>NZ_CP108723.1:0-5375195 GCF_045162675.1 Streptomyces sp. NBC_00996 | reverse complement strand
ACGTACGCGGGGTGACTGCGCACGATCCGCATCGAGGGGCCCGCGATCCGGACACCCGCCGGCAGCCGTCCATCGCGCAACCGGGGCGAGATGAACTGCAGCAGATAGACCGTGGGCAAGGTCGGGGAAGCGGCGCGGACGCGCGACAGCGAGCGTGCCGAGAAGCTCATGACGCGTACGGGCGACTCGGCGGCGGACTCGGGGGCGTCCAGGCCGAAACGCTTCAGCAGAATCAGCAGCCGCTCCTCGACCTGGCCCGCCCAGCGGGTCGGGTGCTTCGTCTCGATGGCCAGCTCGACGCGGCGCCCCGCGTCGGCGACGAGTTCGAGCAGCCGCTCCAGGGTGAGGACGGAGGTGTCCTGTGGGTCCCCGGGGCCGTACTCCCAGTCGGGGGACTCGTCGCGGTTCTTCCACGAGCCGAAGTCCAGCGCGGCGAGCTCGGCGAGCTCCAGGGCCGAGACCGCTCCGCGGCCGTTGGACGTACGGTTGACGCGGCGGTCGTGGACACAGACGAGATGGCCGTCCGCGGTCAGCCGTACATCGCACTCGAGGGCGTCCGCACCGTCCTCGATCGCTTTCTTGTACGCGGCCAGGGTGTGCTCGGGGGCCTCTTCGGAGGCACCCCGGTGGGCGACGACCTGAATCGGGTGCTTTCGTGCGAGGGTCACCGCGTCATGGTGCCACCGTCGCGGGGTGGATGTGAGGTCCGAGACATCATGAATGCATCCATTTCGCCAGACGTGTCCGTTATAAAGGATGGCCCCGGACCCACAGGCACCGCTTATGGTGCTCTGACGTCCGGTGGGAAAAGCTGACGGCGTACAAAAGCACATGCACAGCTGAATCGCGCCGGACCGTCGACAAGCGTGAGTGAGCGTGACCGAGTGCGACCGAGAACAACAGCCGTGGATCGAGGAGAAGAGCTGTGAGCACCGAGAACGAGGGCACTGCAGTACCCCCGGCCCCGTCCGCACCTCCTGTGCCGGTGGAAACTCCCGCTGCTTCCGCGCAGAACGTTGCGCCCGACGGGGGCGCACCGACCGCCCCGATCCCGGCGGTGCCTCCGAGCGCCCCCGGCGCGCCGGAGCAGGCACCGGCGCTCGCGGGGCAGCCGGCGTACGCGTCCGTCGGGGCCGGACAGGGCGCCGACCCGCACGCACAGGGCACCGGAGCCCCCGGCTCCGCGGCCGAGGCGGCCTGGCCGCCTCCGCCGCCCGCCGTTCCGTCGTACGCGGACGGCGGCGGCTCGGGGGCCGGTGGCTGGGGTTCCTCCTACCAGCAGCCCGCGCCGAAGCCGAAGAACGGGCGCGGCGGCCTGGTCGCCGCGATCCTGGTGGCCGCGCTGGTCGCGGGCGGTGTCGGCGGCGGCATCGGCTACTCACTGGCCAAGAACAACGACAACCCCACCGACTCGACGACGGTCTCCGCCCCGAGCAGCAGCGGCGACGTGAAGCGCGCCTCGGGCACGGTCGCGAACGTGGCCGCCAAGGCGCTGCCGAGCACGGTCACCATCGAGGCCGAGAGCACCAGCGGCGAGGGCGGCACCGGCACCGGCTTCGTGTTCGACACCCAGGGCCACATCCTCACCAACAACCACGTCGTGGCGGACGCGGTCGACGGCGGCAAGCTCACCGCTACCTTCCCCGACGGCAAGAAGTACAACGCCGAGGTGGTCGGCCACGCGCAGGGCTACGACGTCGCGGTCATCAAGCTCAAGAACGCCCCGTCGGACCTGAAGCCGCTCGCCCTCGGCGACTCCGACAAGGTGGCCGTCGGCGACTCCACCATCGCGATCGGCGCGCCCTTCGGTCTCTCCAACACGGTGACCACGGGCATCATCAGCGCCAAGAACCGCCCGGTGGCCTCCAGCGACGGCAGCGCCAGCAGCAAGGCCTCGTACATGAGCGCCCTGCAGACGGACGCCTCGATCAACCCGGGCAACTCGGGTGGCCCTCTTCTTGACGCACAGGGCGCGGTCATCGGCATTAACTCGGCGATTCAGTCGTCGAGCGGCGGCGGCCTCGGCGGGACCAGCCAGTCCGGCTCCATCGGCCTCGGCTTCGCGATCCCGATCAACCAGGCCAAGCACGTGGCCCAGCAGCTGATCAAGACGGGCAAGCCGGTCTACCCCGTGATCGGCGCGTCGGTCTCCCTCGAAGAGGGCACCGGCGGTGCGAAGATCACCGAGCAGGGCGCGAGTGGTTCGGACGCGGTCACCCCGAACGGGCCCGCCGACAAGGCCGGCCTCAAGCCCGGCGACGTCATCACCAAGCTCGACGACCAGGTGATCGACAGCGGCCCGACCCTGATCGGCGAGATCTGGACCCACCAGCCCGGCGACACCGTCAAGCTCACCTACACGCGCGACGGCAAGACCCACACCGTGGACGTCACCCTGGGACAGCGCGAGGGCGACCGCTGACCGGCTAGTCTTGTCCCCGCGCCGTCGACGATCGTGGGCGGCGCGGGGTGGGTTGCCCGAGCGGCCTAAGGGAACGGTCTTGAAAAACGTGAGGACGCGAAAGCGTCTCCGTGACTTCGAATCCCACCGCCTACACAGGTCAGCAGACGTACAGGTCAGAAGGGGTGTCTCTCATGAGAGACACCCCTTCGGCGTGCAGGCTGTCTCACCTTGATATTGGTCTGTCACGCCGTAGATCAGTGCGTGTGGACCACGTGTGGACCAGATTCGTGCCGACGCCCGACAGCTCATCAGGTGCACCCTTGGCCAGCCAGCTCAGGCGCTCGCGGGCCAGGCGACAGCGGTCTGCACGGGACGGAAGTCAGGCCGACGTGTCGTTTTCACCCTCCTGGCGCGTCCAGTGCGGATGTAGCTCGCTGACCCGCTCATATGCCTTCCTCACGCGCTCAGGATTCGAACCGCGCTCAAACACCGAGATCAGCAGTTCTTCCCGAGCTTTGGCTGAGGTCTGCACCTTGCGCGCGCTTAGGGCGCCAAACTCCGGGACGCTCATCCCCGCCTCGTACGCCCCCTTGATGGCAACCTTCACACACTCGAACAGGTAGTCCTCGCCGCCGCAGAATTCGAGCTGCCCCCGTCGTGCAAGCTCCGCAGCGACTTGAGGTACGCCTACTGGCTTTCCTGCCTTGTGGAGGTCGACGATCGCCTCGTAGATCAGCCGGTTCCGGCTGACGAACGCGCCAGGAAGGAAGGTTGAGCCAACGCTGTCAGACCCGGACGCTCGTTCGCTCGTTGGCGATGGCTCTCGATCATCAGGAACCGGTGGGAGCACCGAAGTTGAGGCATGAGCCTTGTCCCAAAGGGCCTTGAAGCGGATGACTTCCGCTTCCGACACAAGGCGAGGGCGAGCCAGGTGAGCTAGTTGCTCGACAACCACTTCGACCACGCCCCACGACGGCAGCATTGGTTTGATGAAGGCGTGGTGGATATTCGTATGGCTGACGACCTTGTTCACGGCCAGGTAGAGCCTTCGAGCCGAGGGGTACCCCGCATGGCCATGCAGAGCGTGGAGCTCGCGGTTGAAGGTCAGTAGGGGCCCCTCGGAAAGTTTTGGCCTCAGCCACTGCGCCACGTGATACCCCCTCGTCGTATCCCCATATGACCCGCTCATGATGTCACCTAGCGTCATGGCGTGTCAGAGGCTGTAAAAGATCACGAGGGGCTGTCAGAAACCGTCAACCGAGACAGAGGAGCGCTGACGCTGGATCCAAGTCACCTACTTGGAGAGGGCAATGAAACACATCAGCACGCGCACCGTTCTGCTCATGCTCGTCGGGGTCGTCACCGTTTATTTGGTGTGGAACCACCCGGCTCTGGGGGCAGCCCTTGGGGTGGCCGTCGCCGTCGTCACCCTTCTGCACGAGCTTCTGCGGAAGTAGCCCGCGCGTCGGGTTGGTCCATCTCGAAGCCTTGGGCCACGTAAAGGGTGAGTGCCAATCCGAGACATAAAGGCGCCGCCTCGCCAGAGATGGCTAGAGGCGGCGCCTTGTGATGAAAGGTTTCCTACTCCTCGTCGGCAGCGCCCAGGGCACGCTCGATCTGCTGGTTCGCCCGCTGCTGGTTGCGGTGAATCGCCTTGGCGTAGAAGCGGAACAGGACCGCGATGCTGTGGCCTGCCCGGCGTGCGACTTCGGCCGGGGAGACGCCGGACTCAAGCCAGAGTGAGACGCCCGCGTGGCGCAGGGAGTACGGCACGTCAGCCAGCGGCGAGGCCGCCTCGGACCCCGTCAGCGCGGCGAGCCGGGCGGCCTTCCACGCCTCCCCGTATTCCTTGGAGAGGAGGAGGCCACCCTGGGCCGCACGAAAGAGCCGGCCATCCTCCGCGGTGCCGAACTCCTTGACGTGCTCGCGGACCAGGCGCACGAGAACCGGCGGAATCGGCACCGGCCGGGTCGCCTTGCGGGCCCGCTTCTTCAGGCCGCGCGTATCGAACGGCTCGCCCGTGTCGGTCCATCCGGAGCCGACTCGGGGCATGCTCGTGGAGAGCAGGACTTCACCCCAGCCCTCTTCGGGAAGGGTGAAGTCATCCGCACGGAGACTGGCCGCCTCGCCAGGTCGGTTGGCCGCGTAGTAGAGGCAGCCGAAGAACGCCATCAGGTGCCGTCCGCGTTCGCCCTGCTCACCGACAGCGTCTATCAGCGCCTTCTGAGGGGCCACGAAGTTTCCGGACAGGGACCCAATAGGGCTGTCCTGAACAGGAAATGAGGAAGCAGTGGCGCCACCCAGCAAGTACTCACCGGAGTTCCGCGAGGAAGCCGTCCAGATCGCGTTGAGGTCGAGCAAGACGATCTCCGAAGTCGCCCGGGAGCTTGAGCTGAACCCGGAGACGCTACGCGGCTGGGTCAAGAAGCACCAGAAGCAGCAGGAACCGGCCCCCGACTCGGAACTGACAGTGAACGAGCGGGCGCGCCTGAAGGAACTCGAACGACGCAACCGCGAGCTGGAGATGGAAGTTACCTTCCTGAAAAAAGCCGCAGCGTACTTCGCGAAGGATCCCCGGTAGCAAGCAAGTACGAGTTCATCGACGAGATGCGGCTCGACACCGAGGAGTACGCATACAGCGTCGAGTTCATGTGCGGCCGACTCGGCGTATCCAGATCCGGCTACTACGACTGGCGAGCCCGCCCGGAAACCGCGACCGGCCAACGGCGCGACGAACTGAAGCTGCTCATCGAGAAAGCCTTCGATATGTCCGACAGCACCTACGGACATCGGCGCATCCAGGCCCAGCTGCACCGCTGGGGCGTCACCGCCGGCCTGGAACTGGTCCGCCGGCTCATGCGCGAGCTGGGCCTTGAGCCCTGCCAGCCGCGGCCGAAGAGGTTCAGCCTCACCCGGGCCGCGGCCGGTCAGGTGCCGGACCTCGTCGGCCGCAACTTCACCGCTGACGCGCCCGGCGAAAAGCTCGTCGGCGACATTACATACATCGCGACTGGGGAAGGCTGGCTGTACCTCGCAACGGTCATCGACTGCTGCACGAAGGAAGTCATCGGTTACGCGATGGACGACCACTACCAAACCCCACTGATATCCAGGGCGATCCGCAACGCGGCACGGAACAGGAACCTCTCGGCCGGCGCAATATTTCACTCCGACCGCGGAAGTAACTACATGTCAGCCGAGTTCGGGAAGACGCTCGACCGGTTCGGGCTCCGCAGATCTTCCGGCCGCACCGGGATCTGTTTCGACAACGCCATGGCCGAATCATTCTTCGGCGCACTGAAGAACGAGCGTGTATCAAGGGTGACTTACCTGACCCGCGAGGCCGCCCGGCAGGACATCACTCGCTACATCGAATTCTGGTACAATCGCAAGCGCCTCCACTCGTCGGTGGGTTACCGCCCTCCACGCGAAGTCCACGCCGAGTACGAGAAGTTGCGAATCGCCGCGTGAAATAGACGGTCAGATACCTGTCCGGAAAACGCGAGGCCCCTCATTCGCCAGCTTGGGGCCGGGGACGAACCGGAAGTCGATCTCGCCGTCCGTCTCGGGCGGGGTCCAGTCGACCTTGTCGAGGGGCAGAGTCGTCAGCAACTCCCGTTCTACCGCGTACCGGAGACAGTTGCTGAAGACCGTCCGCTTGCGGTTCACCGTGTTCTCGGCAGCGGCCGTGCCGTCCTGCTTCAACTTCAGTGCGTCGAGTGCCGTCCGCACCACCGAGGGCGTGTTGAGGTCGGTGATGTCCACGGACTTCCGGCCGATCCAGTCCAACGCGGCCATGATGTCGGCAGGCGGCTCTTCGACGTCGAGACGCGGCCTCAGCGTGCCGTCGTCGCCGAGGATGAACCGGTAGACCCACGAGTAGAGCGCGATCCGGAGCACCTTCGGAACCGGAGCCCCGCGGTTGTCCTTGACCAGCTTCGGCGTGATGGTGGCCAGCGTGTCAGCGATGCTCGCGCGGTGCTTGGCCGAGGCGCCAGGCCACTTCATCTCGGCGTACGCGCGGGTGTGGGCATACCAGGTGGAGGAGTTGAGGGCCTGGACTTCTGAGGCGGGCAGGCCGGTTTCCGTGTCGAACTGCTCGCGGTTGCGTAGGGCGGTCAGCAGCTCGGAGCGTCGACCGTCAGCCTGGGCCTTGATCTTGTAGCTCTTGGAGAAGGGCTGGGGGCCAACGCGCCACCGGAGCTGATAGGCCGCCGCACGGTTGGGCCGCTTGCGGATGCCCCAGATCTGAACGTCGTAGGTCAGCACGCTTCCTGCACCTCGCAGGCGTCGAACCAGGCGTCGAGGTCTGCTCGACGTATGCGGATCTGACCGTTGGGCAGCTTCAGGTGCCTGGGCGCCTGGCCCCGAGCGCGCATCCGGTAGAAGGCGGCGCGGGACACCCCGATCTCATCCAGCGCTTCGACCAGCTTCAGCGTCTGCTTGTCGGCCTTGGTCGGAGTGGTCACAGCCAGAGCTCTCCTTCGGACTTCGTGCGTTGGACGTGGGCTAGGTCGTGGCGAACCTGGGCGGCGAGAAGTTCTTCGCCGGGGCGGTAGCCGCTGCTGAGGTAGATCCACGAGGACGCGGTGACGAGGGTGGTGTTCTCGTCGTCCACGGGGAGGCCGGCCAAGGCACGAGCGCGGTCGGCTTGTGCGGAGCGCCAGGCGCGGCGTACGTCGCGGAGTGCGCCGAGGGTGGTGGAGTAGGCGCGGGACTTGCTGGAGAAGTGGCCGCGGAAGCCGAGCATGTGGGCCCACTTCCAGAGCTTGAGGTGGGCGAACTCGGGGAGGTGGCCGAGCGCCCAGGCGGTGCGGATCATCTGCCGGGCGTGCTGCTGGACGGGCAGGTCGGTGAGGGGTTCGGCTTGGCCGGTGCCGTCGCAGTCGGCGCAGAGGTCGCGGAAGCCGTCGGGGCCGCGTACATAGCCGCGTCCGGAGCAGGGGCGGCATACGAGGGTGCGGTCCACGGTGCCCGCGCCCTCGGCGTTCTTGGTGGCGTACTTGGCGACGTACCCGGCGACCTTGGCGTCGGTGAGTTCGCCGTCCCCCAGGGCGGAGATCTGGTCCACCTTGAACCGGTCGCCCCACCTGATGACGCGTTCGCCGACCGCGTCCGACTCGACGGTGAGCCGGGCACGCTCGACCGCCAGGCCGACGGCGATGCGGAGGGCATCGAAGGTGGCCCAGGCTGGGGGCGAGGTGGTGTGACCGTCGGGACCGTCGGGACCGTCGAAACGGACGACCGCGTGGAAGTGGACCAGGCCGCGTTGCTGGTACTCGGCGACCTTGGCGAAGGAGACGCGGAGGGCCGCGTTGAGTGCCTTCTGTGTCATGCCGAGGTGCTCGGCGAGGGCGCGGCGCAGGTAGGTGGTGAAGCGCGCCCACAGGGCCCCTGCGTGAGCGTTCCACAGCACGGCGCCGGTGTAGTCGTAGCTCGCGGGATGCAGTGGGGTGCCGAGTTCGGGTGCGTCCTGGGGGTGGCTTTCGCCGCACGCGCAGGGGCGGGGCTTGCCCGCGTTGGTCGTGGGGCGGTTGTGGACGGGGCCGAAGGAGGGGGCGGTGAGGGTGACGAAGGCGCGGGGGTGGTCGCGGACGGCTTCGGCGACGTTCTTGCCGCCGGACAGTCCGGCTTTGATGAGGTGGTACGTGTCGGCGGCGTAGAGGCGGGAGCAGGCGGGGCAGCGGGAGGCACGGCGGTTGCCGCAGGTGGTGAGGAGGCGTCCGGAGGGTTCGTCCTCGGAGCGGTAGGAGCGGACCACTTGCTTGGTGGTCTGGTCGGTCGTGACCGTCCAGCCGTGCAGGTTGACGGGGCTTGAGCAGCCGCGCAGGTTGCGGACCTGCTCGGTCACGCGGTCGAAGTCGTCCGTGTTGGCCAGTTCGACCAGGTCCCGCAGGCCGGGGCTGATCACGTGGCGCAGGTCGAGGGAGCGGCGCATGAGTGGCGGGGTGTCCCTTCTGGCGTGAGGGTGGGCCCGCGGGCAGCAGCGATTCAGTGCGCTCGGGCTGCTGCCCGCAGGCATGGCTGATCGGGCCCAGGGGCGGGCGAGGGTGGGAGGTGCCGGGGAGGGCGGCGGAAGGGGGCGGCCCTACAGGGCGGCGTGGAGTGCGGTGGCCATGGGCAGGCCGATGCCGAGTCGCATCTTGAGCTGGGCCGCCGTGATGGGTTCGCCGTGCTCGGTGTGGTGGGACGTGGCGATGGAGCGGGCTTCGGTCAGTAGCGGCTCAGGCACCTTCACCGCAGGCGAGGCGGGAGCCCGGTCGATGTGAGGAGTGACCGGGGCCGGGGCCGGCATGGTGAGCGGCATCGCAGGGAGGGCTGTGGCAGAGGCTGTCTCAGGCTCCGACTCGATCTCGTCCGGCGAGGGCGGCGCTTCTGCGGGGCGCGCAACGGTGTGGAAGGCGCGGAGGAGCTGAGGGCCGACCGCGCCCCAGCCGAGGAGGAGCAGTGGGGCCACCGCGTCAACGGCGGCGCGACCGTAGTGTCCGGCGACGATGGGTTCGGCGACGTTGAGGGCCAGGGTCAGCAAGCCGGAGAAGTGCATCAGACGGGTCGCAGCCGTCATCTGTTCGGCGGGCAGGCCGCGCAGTGAGAGATAGCGCAGAGCGACCAGGAGACCGACCACGGACAGGTCCACCATCGGAGCGATGAGCGGTGCGATCGGGCCGGGGACGCCGAGGCGCAGAGCGAGGGACCAGACGTTGCCGAAGGAGAAGACGAACGCCAGCGCGGCAATGACGATCATGACGGCGGTGATGGTGCGCTGAGTGATCCGGTCCTCTGTCATGGGTGTTCACCTCCTTTCTTTCGCTTGGCGTCGTGAACGTGCAGGGCGGTCGGTCAGGCCACTTCGGCGTCGGCCTTGATCAGGTCCAGGTCTCCCACGGGAGAGCCGAGGACGGATTCGAGGAGGGCATAGGGGTCGGCGGTGAGGTGTGCGGTCTGCTCGGCGACGCGGGCCGCGTCCGCGTCCGGCACGTACGGCGTGCGGATCCGGGTGAAGCCGGGTTGGGACTGGTGGTTCATGGACGCGACGCCGACATAGGTGGGGTCCTGGAGGTTGATCGGGTTGGCGTCCGGCCATTCCCGGATCTCCTCGCCGAGCGCGGCCACGGCGGCTTCGGCGGTCTTCTGCGCGAAGCTCAGGCCCACGGGGCACACGTCGCGGATGAAGGTCGGGATCGCGTCGCCGGTGGACTTCTGGGTGGTGAGGATGACGAGCAGGCCAACGGAACGGCCCTTCTTCACCAGGTCCTCGACGAGCCGGGCGTTCTCCGCGGCCAACGCGGCGAGCTTTTTGGTTTTCGGGTCGCTCCCCTTGTGGTCGCGGAAGTAGGTGTGGGCTTCGTCGACGATGAGCACGACGAGCGGCCAGCTGTCGGACGGGCCGATGTCCCACATGGACTTCACTCCGAGCACCGTGCGTACTGACGCGGACCGTGCGCGCCGCAGCTCCACCAGCCGACGGAACAGCCTGTTGGCCTCTTCCAGGTCATCGCCCACGAAGGCGAACATGCGCTGGACCCAGTCGGCATAGTCGCCTTCGTACGCAGCCGACACCTTGCCGTCGGCGCAGGCGAACTGCACCGCATGCGAGGGTGCCCAGTCCGAGAGGAGTCGGTTGACCAGGCTGGTCTTACCGAAGCCGGGAAGGCCGGCCACGGTCACGCCGGGCACCTGTGTGAGGTTCACCGACACAGGCTGTGCGTACTCGTCCAGGCCCAGATCCCATCGGGCTGTCTCGTCCGGCCCTTCACCTGTGGGGTGGTGCTCGGTGGGGAACTTCAGCGGATCGAGTCGCACACCGCGGATGACGACCTGCCCAGGCTTGTCCTGGGTGACTGCGACCCGTGTGCAGCGCCACGCGTCCGCGAGGTGCGGGGCCGCCCGCTGGAATTGTTCGAGCCCCACGCCGGGCAGGCAGTTCGCCCTAGCGATCACTCCGTACGCGTCGTGCTTCACCCTCAAAGCGGGTATGAGGACGCGCGGCTTGATGGGCTTGCCGTTCGTGTTCGCCAGCGACGCCAGTGTGGACGGGGTCTTGTCCGTGGCCGACAGCTTGAGCATCGGTGCGAGACGCTTCCAGCCCCACCGCACACGTACGGCCTGCCGGATCGACTGTCGGGTCATGGCGTCGGCGCGCAGGTAGCGGACCACCCACCACACCGCCCATCCGACGAGCACGGCAAGCGCCAGGTCGACGACGAGCGGGCCGTAGTCGAGGGCGCCTACCGCCGGGGCGTTCGGATCTTTCATATGCGCTTCTCCAACGGGTTGTAGAGGAAAGCCACGAGGGCCGATTCGAGGGCCGTCCGATCCGCCGAGGCGTCGAGGCGGGGGTAGCCGTTGCCGACGAGCACGGCCGCTACCGAGTTCACGAGCGATTCGGTGAACCGGGCATCCGGCCCGGCGTGAGGCAGCGGGTAGCTGCGCTCAGCGCCGGACCGGTGAGCCGTGCCGCTCACGCCGACTCAGCGGTCGGGGACACCAGGTCCAGCCGACCCGCGCGGTAGGCGATGCCGTCCGAGAGCGAGCCGTTGAAGATCCGCGCCCACGGGGTGGCGAACAGTTCGATCGGCATGACCGGGACACCCGGCCGAAGGCCGTTGGGCAGACCGGTCTCCGGAACGGTGATCTTCAGAGCCTCGGCACGGTCCTCCTCCATCAAGAAGAGGGTGATCGTGTAGAGCTTCGCGCCGGTCTCACGGTCGGTCGCGAACTGTGTCTTCTCCTGGTCCGCGTACTTCGGCACCGGCAGGGTGCCGACCATGAACGACGAGGTGGGGAGCAGGCCAACACGGATGCGTGCCATGGGAGTTGATTCCTTCCGATTGCGCTCCACCAGGGCGGCGGGGCGTGATCACCATTGAACATAGCTGACCTAGCAGTGTCAAGTGAATCGGGTGAGCTAGGTATCAGCTGACATAGGCCACCTATGTCAGTGGGGTGTGCTAGGGGTGCTAGGAATCGCTACTCTTGGGCCATGAGCCCCGCGCCAGAGAGCAAGCAGGACCGCCGGCCGCCGTATCAGCACGCTGCCGACGAGCTTCGGCGCGACATCTTGCAGGGGCGGATCAAGCCGGGCGAGCAGATGCCGTCCATTCGCGAGCTACAGGAACGCTTTGGCGTCGCCAACATGACCGCGAGGGCCGCGCTCAACGTGCTGCGCGATGACGGCTTGATCTACACGATCCATGGTCGGGGCAGCTTCGTCGCAGACCACGATGCCGGTGGCGAGTTCTCCGCGAACTACAACGCTCCAGCCTGGTACTTGGCGAACAAGGACGGGAAGCCCCATCAGGAGCAAGACGGGGAAGGAGGACCCGACGACGCCGAAGCCGCCGGGGCCACCCTCACTGAAATGCTCACAGCGCTACGCGACGAGATCCGTGCCCTCAGCGCTGATCATCAGGAGTTGCGCCGTGAGGTCGAGGAGCTGAAGGCTGCTCAGCAGTCGAAGCCGTAGTCCTGAGCTGGGCCACTTCCTCTCGCAACTCCTTGGTCTCCCGGCTGAGGCGGCCGATCATGGCCCGCATCTCCCTGATCAGCGCGGCCATCTGATCCGTGTCCCCGACGTGAATGCTGGTCGACCCCATTTCGTTGTCCGGTATGTGCTCGGTCATCGCTCCCCGCTTGCCGCCGTGCCGTCGTTCCGTACCGCGCTTGCTCGAACCGTCGGGGCTTGCCCGCGGGATCCGTGTGTCTCTCAGGTTGATCGCCCGCTGCCCTGCGGAGCTGTTCAGAGTTTCTTTACTGGATCAAGGCGGCCCGCCTACGGCGGTCCGCGCGCGCTGGCGGCCACGGGCCGCCGCCGCTCCCTGTCTCCGCCACCGCTCCGGCGGCCCCCGGCCACTCAGCGCGCAACACCGCCAAGGCGGACAGCCAGAGCAGGAAGCAACCCGACCGGCCCGAGCACCAGGACCATGCCGAGACGCGCTGAGAGCGACCACACCGTCCCATCGGCCGCCGTTCTGCAACCGGGACCCGAGGCTGCGCCAAGCACCGTGCGTGGGTCGACAACGCGCAGGCCGGAAGGGGCGCGGTCTGTGACGTATTCGGGAAGCGTGGCTGAGGCCGGTACGGGGTTGCTGGAGACACACGTGACGGGTGCTCGTTCGGCGCACCCACCGCTATGGCTGACTTTCGGTGGCTGAGGCCAGAACCGCGTCGCCGTCGGCCGTACTGCAAGGGTCGTCCTCTCCAACTCGACAACAGGAAGCCAGGGTTGTAGCCGCACCCGCATCCGAGCACGCCGACCGCCCCGGTACCATCGGCACCGGGGTCCTGATCAGGGATTCCACGACCGGACCACCCGGAATGCTGTCCAGGCTGAGGGGTGGTCCGGTCTTTTGTTGTTGGCTTTCGCCGCGTGAACGGCGCCGGATATACCGGGGCTTCGGGATCAGCTCAGGGCCTTGCCCACTTCGTAGATCGTCGGGCGATCCTCCGGGGCATGGCTGAGCATCGCGTCGATCAGCTCGCCCAGTTCACCGGGCGCCTTCACGGGACGACGCCGACCGTTCGCCACTGCCTCTCTCTGCACGGGGCGCGGAGCGTCGTCGGGGTACTCGACCGCCCGCCAGCCCGTGGCAGAGATGAGCAGGGAGGCGCCGAGTGCGTAGATGTCGGCTTCCTGCGTCGGTTCGGCTTCCCCGGTGGCGAGCACGCTGCGCGCGATCTCCGGTGCCTCGTAGTGGACGAGGCAGCCGCGGAACGGGAAGTCGTACCCCTCGGGCACCTGTCCGCCCCGGGCAAGGGCGAGGTCGATGAGGTGCGTCCGATCCGGCCCGACGATCAAGTGGGCGGGCTGCACATCACCGTGTGCCCAGCCCTTTGCATGGAGTTCGGCCAGCGCTTCCGCGCATCCCAGCGCCACGCTGGTGTGCGGTGCGATGGACGAGTCTCGCCCACGGCATGGCTCCCACAGCCTGTACAGGTCAGGCCCTTCGTGCCACGGCTGGAAGTTCCACGTTCCGTGCTCCCATTCGCCGTACGCGATCTCGTCGAAGCCGAGGCGATGCAGCACGGCACCCTCGCGTGCGGGCGCGAGTGCAGTCCAGGGCTGAGCAGGCCAGTCGGCGGTGGCCTCGATGGGATAGCCGAGCTTCACGGCGTAGTGGCCCCGAGGGCTCTCAACCTCCCAGACGGTGGAGCCCCGTCGGTTGATGACCAGGTGCTGAGCCGTGGGCATGAGTGCGTCGAGCACCACGATCGGCAGTTCAGCGGTTGAGCCGGGCAACGTCTCTTCTCCTTCCGAGCGAACGCGGCCGACCACGAGGCGAGGCCGGCCGCGTCGCTGTTGTCGTGTGCTACGCCTGACCGTACGGGCGGCCACAGTCCGAGTCGCACTGTGCGAGATTCGCGCCGTTGACGGTCCAGAGGTCGTCGAAGACCGTGAACCCGGCCGCCTTCATCGCGTGTGCCGAGGCGGCGACCTTCTCAGGATCACGGGCCCCTCCACCCGGCATCGGGCTGTGGTGCAGGAAGCGGCCCGCGTACTTCTCGCACAGTTCGGCGTACTCCTTCGTGTGCAGGATGAGCGCGTGGAGGCCGAGATCCACATCGTCCGAGGGGACCATGGGCACGGTGGCGGTGGCCGCAGTGACCAGGAACGCGACCGCCTGGTCCGCGATCCGCTTGGCACGCTCGGACGACTGCCCGTTGTGGATGATCACGAAGTGGGCGAGGCTCTCGAACAGCTCCTCACCAGCCACTGCGCGACCGGTCTTCTGATCGTTCGCCGTTGCCGTCATGTGCAATCTCCTCGTGTGAGGTGGTGCATGGCATTTACCTCCCGCCCCCAGTCGCCGAGCTCGCCTCATAGACGACCGGGGAGCGGGCTTGGATGGCCGACCCCGAACGGGTTGGGGAGCCGGGGAGTTGGCACCCGTCCGGGGGCGGCCGGTCTACGGGCTGGTACCGAGGGCCATGCCGATCACCAAGCCGCATGAACCGCTGATGCAGATGATGAACAGGACCCCGGCGTACCGGCCGATGGCGCGCATCACAGCCCGACCTGACTGTTGCCGTTCTTCACGGCCAGACGTGCGCTCAGGTCTTCTCGCGCACTGAGCGCCACCACGTTGTCCGGCATGGCATCCCACTCCCTGCCGCCACGGATCGGCCTCATCTGTACACGGCCGCCGATCTCACCCATCACGACGCCGATACGTCCTCCGGCGCTATCCTTCGCCAGTTCACCGCTGCCTGGTCTGGTCTGCTGATTGCTCGCCATGCACAGGAGCATCCCGACCTGGGGGCCGTCGCCAAAAGGTCAGGCTGATTACCCAACTTGGGTAACATCGCGGGAAGTAGAGAATCAGCGACGTTGCGTAGCCCTCGCAGTGTGGGAGCTTGCCCAATGCCCGAAGCCGACCGGCCGCAGGAACTGCCTGCCAGGCTGCTCACCGATCCCGAGATGCTCCATGCGTGTCGGGTACGGGACTTCGCTAGAGTCTTCCGACTGGTGAAAACGAGAGCGGGCATCTACCCATCGATGATCGCCAGGCGATGCGAGCTGACTCCCAGCCGAGTTGGTGAAGTCATCGCAGGCCGTCGCCAGTTGCTCCACATGGACGTCGTCGAGCGCATCGCGGACGGCTTGCGCATCCCAGGTCACATGCTCGGGCTTGCTCGGCGGTCTTGGGAGACACCGCAGGCTCTCGTAGTCACCGAGCGCGAGGCACCGCAAGAGCCCGATCCGGAGAAGCAGACACCCGCTTCTCTGCCGGGGCCAGACGTGGACAGCATCCTCGCGATGGCCACGCGAACGAGCCTCAGCACAGCCACACTCGAAGCGTTCAGGTCGTCCATCGAAGACTACTGGCGACGGGACGACCAGCACGGCGGCGAAGCTCTGAGGCCGGCCATCGTTGGCCAGCTCCGGTATGTGGTCGGGCTCCTGAAGGAGAACCGACCGTCGTCCATCCAGAACGGCTTGTACGGAATCGCGGCCGAACTGGCGCGCCTCACCGGCTGGACCTACTTCGACGCCCGCCAGTACAACCAAGCCCGCGCGTACTTCGCCGAGGCGCTCCAACTGGCCAAGGAAAGTGACGACCGGCAGTTTATGGCCAACGTGCTTGCCTGCATGAGCTTGCAGGCGACCTACCAGGACAAGCCCGCGGACTCTCTGGCTCTCGTGACCGCCGCCCAGGATCAGGCCCGCTCAGCCCTGGGCACCACCCCACGCGTCCTGTCGATGCTGTCCATGCGCGAAGCGTTCGCCCATGCCACCCTTGGCAACCGGGACTCCACTCATCGGGCGATCGGGGAAGCGCACCGCCATTTCGAGCAGATCGGGGCGAGTGATCCGGACCCGTCATGGGTGAACTACTTCGATGAGCCGAAGCTCATCGTGGACACGGGCATCGCCCACGGCCGACTGGGCGAGGCGGCGACTGCCGAACCCTTGATCGCGGACGCTTTGCGGCGGGAAGACCGCACCAACCAGCGCGGCCGTGCGTTTCACGCGTTCTGGCTGGCTCGTACGCAGTTGGACCAGGGCAAGCTTGATCAGGCGTGCGACACCGCCACGCAAGCTCTGGAGCCCGCGTCGGCGGTGGCGTCCGAGCGAGTCTCGGGCCATCTCAGGGAGTTCTACGACCAGTTGGCCCCGCACAGGCAAGAGCCCGTAGCCCTGGCCTTCGAGGCGCGGCTACGGGAGCTCCTCCCACCGGTCAGCGGATCGCTTCATCCATGAGCAGGTACAGCAGGCCGACGAGCGATCCACTGCTCACGATCTCGCGGCGGTCGATCATGCCCCGGACCTCCGAGAGGGGAATCCACTCGATGCGGTCGGACTCGTTCTTCTCCGTGGGCGGCCCGGCGTGGGTCGCGCCATCCGCGCGGAAGACATGGTGCTGCGAGTCGGTGATCCCGTTGGCCGGCTCGGCGTAGATCAGGGGCTTGATGGGGCCAGGGCGCCAGCCTGTCTCTTCCAGGACTTCGCGGGCCGCCGCCTCTTCCGGGGACTCGCCGTCCTCGACCAGGCCCATGGGCAACTCCCAGGCCCACGAGTCCGTGATGAAGCGGTGCCGCCACATCATCAGGACTTCTTGGCGGTCATTTACCACGGCGGCCACGGCCAGGTGCCGGAGGCGAACGACGTGGTACTCCCACCTGCGCCCGTCAGGCTGCTGGACGTCGACCAAACACAGATTCACCCACTTGTTGGTGTAGATCTGACGCTCACCGTGGGTCTTCCACTCCATACCTGCGGCCCCTCTCGATCGGTCTCCAGGATCTCAGACTGATCCGGAGGAGAACGCAAGTTCGGCCCTTTTGCGTCAACATGACGAGATAGCCTACGGGCGGACCGCATGCCGACTGGTGGTTCGTTCTGCCTCCAGAGTGACCGAGTTTTCAAGGGCGGCCCGCTTGAGGTGTCCGCGTCCCCCTTCAGGAATGACACTTCCCCTCGCTGCTTGTGGTGCCGGTGGCTGGCCTCTGGCTATTGCGCTGATGGCGTCGGAGTCTCACCAGGGCTAGTGCGCAAGCGGCCAGGGCAATGACTCCGGCGGCTGCGACGTAGAGGAGTGTGCGAGATCTGGCCTTCTCATTGGTGAGCGTCACGGTTGCCGTGCTCGTCCGTTCCACGGGTCCGCTCCGCAGCGTCAGCTTGGCTTTCCAAGGACCGTCGGGCAGGCGTGGATCAAGGGCAACGGTGACGGTGCCCGTTCCGTGCGGGGCGAGTGTGATACCGGAGTCCAATGGGAAGGGGCCTGCGCTGATTCCGCCGGGGCCGTCGCGTAGGTCGAGCGTCCCGTTCAGGTCCACCGCTCGGCTGCCGAGGTTGCGGACGGCTGCGGTAGTGCTGGGACGGCCGTGTTTGTCACGCGCGCCTTTCATCTTCTCGATCTTGAAGTCGGCGAGGGGCTCTCCGCCGGGCCCGATGTCCAGGTAGATCCGCAGTCCTACGCGGGTGATGCTGCCGATGTTGTGGGTGGCGTCCGCTGCCACGCGGTTTTCGGCCCATACGACGGCGTACCGCTCTCCGGCCCGGGCGAACCGTGACACATTGATCGTGATTTTGGCCTTGGCTTTCGAGTGCGGACGCAAGTTCGCGAAGGGGGGTTCGACGCGAGTCCACCGGGTCAGTTCGTTGGGCGTGCCCTTCGCGGCGAAGGTGAACCCGTTGTTCTCGATGGAGGCGGCGGCCGCGTACAGGTCGATGCGGCGTGCGGCGGACGACTTGTTCGAGATCTCGATACCGCGCTTGATCGTCGTGCCTGGTTTGAGGTGGTCGACGATGTACATCCGTGCCCGTGGGTCGTTCCGCCGTGCGACGGGTGCTTCGAGGAGCCGGATGCCGATGGATCCCGGCCCCTTGTCCGCTGCCCTCGCTGAGGTGATGCCGACCGGAGCCAGGACACCCACGGCGATCGCCGCCACGGCAAGAGCCGTGGCGACGATCAGGGTGAAGCTTCGGTGCTGGGGCGACGGTTCACGCCACAGAATGGGTCACCGTCCCGGTGTAGACGCCGGCGACCGCGGACGCGGGCACGGCGACGTCCAGGGTGGGGTTCCAACTGACGGAGTTGTTACCGGAACCGCTCGGCTTGCTGAACGCGGTCCGGGCGGAGGCGAGTGTTCCCGCTGTGCCCGCAGTGAACGGTCCGTTGACGGCGGAGGTTGCCGCTCCGGGTGTGTAGGTCGTGGCGCTGCCGGTGATGGGGCTGCCGCCAGGGGTGGTGAAGGCATCGGTCAGTGAGGCGGTGGCCACCCAGCTGGCATCGGCCAGCGAACGCTGGTCGTCCACCGTGACCTGGCCGAGCTGGCCGGTGGCGGTATTGCCCGGGGTGACCGAGCTCAAGGTGGCCGACGCCGGAACGGCAATGGTCAGGCCGTCCGTGGGGGTGACCTGGAATGTGGTCACCGCGCCCCCTTGGTCCGGGGAGGCCGCCGCTCCTGCCGGGCTGCCGCCGACGGTGAGGCGGGTGGCGCTGGCCGTGTCGGTGCTGGTGTCGATCACAGACACGTTGTTGGATTTGTTGTTGGAAACGTAGGCCTTGGCGCCATCCGCGGTGACGGCGACCCCGAGCGGGCCGGTGCCGATGTCCGTCGTGATGGTGGTGGAGACGGCGTCAGTGGTGGTGTTGATCACCGACACGCTGTTCGAATCGTTGTTCGTGACGTAGGCCTTGGCGCCATTGGGAGTCACGGCCACCCCTCGGGGTCCTTGGCCGACGGCGATGGGGGTGGCGCCGACACTGTCGTCGGCAGTATTGATCACCGACACGTCGTTCGAGCCTCCGTTGGTGACGTAGGCCTTGGCGCCGTTGGGAGTCACGGCCACCGCGTCGGGAAGCGTGCCGACAGTGATGGTGGAGCTGACCGCGTCGGTGGAGGTGTTGATGACTGAGACGGTGCCTGGGGCGGTGCCCGAGCCTGCGTTGGTGACGTAGGCCTTGGCGCCGTTGGGGGTGACGGCCACGCCGATGGGATTCGTGCCGACAGCGATGGGAGTGGCACCAACGGTGTCGTTCGTGGTGTTGATCACCGAGACGGTGCCATCGGTGGAATTGGTCACGTAGGCTTTTGTGCCGTCAGGGGTGACGGCCACCCCCTGGGGTCCGCCGCCGACGGCGATGGTGGTGCTTACGGTGTTGTTGGCGGTGTTGATGACCGACACGTTGTTCGAGCCGCTGTTTGTGACGTAGGCCTTGGTGCCATTCGGGACGATGGCTACGCCGATGGGATTCGTGCCGACAGTGATGGGAGTGGCACCAACGGTGTCGTTCGTGGTGTTGATCACCGAGACCGTGCCATCGTCGTAATTAGCCACATAGAGGAAGTTCGACGGGGCGGCGGTTGCAGGAGGCGCAGCGGCCATGGGCAGGGCCAACGAGGCCAACGCCATCAAACCCACCATGGCCCGTCGCCCAGCCGATACGGGTTCACCCCCCCTTCGTCGTCCGAACCATCTCCCAGGCCGCCCTCCGGGGCGGCCACCCATTTTCGGCCGACAAGCCCAATATCCGAGCACGGAGACCTCCGCGTCCACGATGAAGACGCCCGGCATGCGCCAAGACGCCAAGATCATCTATGATGACTCGAAGATCAATTTAGGGGTATTGTTGCTGCGTTACTGCGATATCCGAAATTGAAATCACGCGTGTCGTATTCTTATTGTATGCGTAATCGGTTTCCTGGTGTTCCCTGCAGGTCTGGAATGAATTTCCTGTGTTCTGGAAAACCGGAACAGAGGCGGCCCGCTGACGGGCTCAAGCCACTGAATGCGTCACCACGCCTCGGTAGACGTCGGCCACTCCGGCTTCGGGCACATGGACCTTCACGGTGGGGTTCCAGGCGACAGAGTTGCTCCCGTAACCACTGGGATGACTGAACGCCATACGGAAGGTGGCGAGGGTCCCGGGGTGGCCGGGGGTGAATGGTCCGTTGAACGGATCGATCGCCGCTCCGGGGCGGTACAGCACATGTCGTCCGGAGATCCCCTGATGGGGGCCAGGTGAACCGGCGGCCCTGAAGTCCTGACTCACGGTCACTGTGGCAATCCAACTGGCATCCCGCGCGGCCCGCTCGTCGGTGACGCGAACCTCACCGAGGCGGCCAGATGCCGTGCCCCCCGGAGGTGCATCGGACAGCACGGCGGCGCAGGGAGCGGATACATACAGGCCCCCTGGCGCGACTACCTCAAACCTCACCCGGGTGTCCGCGCTGTCTGCGGCGTCACCTGCGCCGGCTGGCGCAGCACCGAGCGCAGCGATCGCCCCAGCCGCGAGGATGGCGCCTCTCATCAGTGACATCCCACTGCTGCTGCCGCTTGTCATACGTGCACGATAAGTAGCAACAGCTAATTATTCATACTTTACTTCGCCGAATGGTGGAGTCCGGTGCCCCAGCACCAGTCATTGGCCTGCAGCGCCGCTGCAATTTACAGTGATGGGGCGCTACCTGCGGCTGGTGGCCGAGGTTTCAGAGGAAAGTGGTGCGCGGCAACGACGTAGGCTCCGTCACGTCGTCGCGACCGGGACCCATGCCGGTCGGAGTGTTGGCAATGGTGAGCGGAAACAGCGCCAGTGGACCCTGTGTGGACCACGGACCCCGCGAGACGCTGGAGGCCGGTACGCTGTACCCGCTCCGCCCCAGGTGGCCCGGGGCATAGGTGGGTTGCCCGAGCGGCCTAAGGGAACGGTCTTGAAAACCGTCGTGGCGCGAGTCACCGTGGGTTCAAATCCCACACCCACCGCAATGGTTGAGAGCCTTTGACCGGGAATCCGGTCGGAGGCTCTCGCTGTTTCCGCGCCTCTGATGGAGGCCGGCCGGGTAGCGGCCGATTCGCAGGAACGCACCCATCACTTCTGTCACTGCTGACCCGTTTCCTCCAGGAGCACGCGATGGGACCGGCGCGCCGAGCGTCACCGGCACCGGTGCCACCAGCTTCCACCTGGGCACCCTCGGCGGCCCGGTCGGTTGCGGCAACTTCGGCTACCGCTTCGCCGGCTGACCCGCCGGCCGCCGCATGGCTCCGGCCGAGGCCGGCGTGGCACTGAGCCGCGCCGGCCTCGGACGTTGGGTGGTCAGCCGCGGTGGCGGGGCGACGGGGCCGTCATCCGCGCCGCCGACGCGATCGTCGAGCGAGCCTCGCGTTCGGTGAGGCCCGTCTGGACGGCGGCTTCGACAAGGGGGACGGTCAGTTGGGGGCCGATGCCGTTCTCGTAGGCGCGGCAGGCGGCCCAGAAGAGGCGCGTGTTGCGCTGGCCCTCGCGGGCGGCGAGCACGAACTGGACCAGCCCCTGGCCGTGTTGGCCGGTCGTGGCGGGCGTGGAGTGGTGCGCACGGGGCGGGGGCATGAGCAGGCGCAGCAGTTCGCGCGGGCAGGACGCCGGTGCCAGATGCGCGGTGCCGGGAGCGGTGGCGTACACGCCGTGTTCGGTGCGTGAGCCGGGGCCGACGAGGTAGCCGCCGGCGCCGCGGATGTCGATGCCGGGGGCCAGGCGGCTCGCCGAGTTGGGGACGATCACGTCAGGCGGTCCGCTCAGCCAGAGGTGGCGGCCGCCGCTGGGGGTCATGACCACGATCGTGGCCGGGATCGTGAAGAGGTGGCGGAGCGCGAGTTCGCGCAGGGCCGCCGAGGAGTCCGTACTGGACTTGGTGTCGAGGTCGATGCCGATGAGGTGGTGCGGATGGAGTCCGCAGGCGATGCCGTAGCCGGTGGCCCAGGGGGCGGCGGCGAAGAGTTCGCGGATGCGCCGGGGGTCGGTCGAGGCGTCGTACACACCGTGCCCGAAGCGGCCGCATTCGCCGTGGCAGGGGGAGGGATCGGGGTCGTCGTGGTGGGGGGAGCGCAGGGCCGGGAGCTTCGTTCGGGACAGCGGGATCACCGCCAGTCCGCGCTCGGCTGCGGACAGGGCGTGGGCCAGGGCCAGGGTCGTGGCCTGCCGGTCGGTGGTGGCCATGCCTCCATGTTCGTACGAGTGTTCGAAAAAAGAAAGGGCTCGCCGGACACGCGAGAGCGCGGGGTGGGCGGCAGGTGAGATTGGCCGAAAATGTGCCGGAACGCTTCGGCCCTTGCGGCGCCTGGGTTGAGTCGCCCGCCGGGGGCTGAGCAGGGGATTTGTGGGGCGGAGTGAGTGTGAAGGGGGTTTATCGACATGTCATCACGCTTGAGGGCGAATCGTGGCTTCCGGGGTGGTTCGCCGGGGATTCGGTGGGCAACTCTGGACTCGCGACGTCGTGAACAACTCCGAGGCGGTCGGCCAACTGCCTCGGAACAAGCCGTATTTCACGTACATCCCGGTTCACCGCCGGTGCGTACAACCGGTTATGGAGGAATTCACATGGCAAGCATCCGTTCCGCCCGCGTTCTCGCCGCCGTCGCGGCCCTGCCCCTCGCGGCCGCCCTCTTCACGGGTGTCGCGGCGGCGGACAACGGCGCCTTCGCGGACGACGGATCGAACGCGGGAGTGGCGACCATCAGCGGCAGCGGGGTCGGCAACGACAACTACGGCAACTCCTCCACCACTCAGCAGCAGACGGTCGGCTCCCATGCCTCGAATCAGAGCAACACGGCTCAGGTGAACGGCTCCTGGTTCACGGCCATCGACCAGTCGAACACTGTCGTCAACTTCACCAACCTCTGGTGAGCTGAGGGCCGGTGCGCTCACACCGGCCCGGAAGCCCCCTGTGCGGGGTTGTGCTCTGTGGGGTGGTGACGCGTCTGCGCGGCGGTACTTCGGTGCCGCCGCGCAGACGTGTTCGCGAGACGGCGGACGCGCTTGCGGGCGGGCGACGTGGGGCGCCTCCGACGACCTTGACAGGCAGCGATATCTGACGGACAGTCAGAAATCATCGCTCGTACGAGGTCCGGGAGGGCCGCCGCTGTGCACCTCGCCCCCACCGAGCGCCAGCAGCGGCTGCGCGCCGAGCTCCGTACGTACTTCCGGGACCTGATGCCCGAGGGCCCGCCGCCCGCCGACGACCACGGACGGCAGCGTGCCCTGCTGCGCCGCATCGGCGCCGACGGGCTGCTCGGGCTCGGCTGGCCGGTCGTGTACGGAGGCCAGGGGCGCGGCGCGGACGAGCAGTTCGTGTTCTTCGACGAGGCGTACCGGGCCGGCGCGCCGGTGTCCATGGTCACGCTGAACACCGTCGGGCCGACACTCATGAAGTACGGAAGCCGGCAGCAGAAGGACCTTTTCCTGCCGCGCATCCTGAGCGGGGAACTCGTCTTCGCCATCGGGTACTCGGAGCCCTCCGCGGGGACGGACCTCGCCTCCCTGCGGACACGCGCCGTGCGGGACGGCGATCGCGGGGGTGACGGCGACTGGCTCGTCGACGGGCAGAAGATCTTCACCTCCAACGCCCAGAACGCCGACTGGATCTGGCTCGCCTGCCGCACCGACCCGGACGCGCCCAAGCACCAGGGCATCTCGATCCTTCTCGTGCCCACGGACGCGCCCGGTTTCTCGTGGACGCCGATCGAGACGGTGGGTGGGCTGACGACCACGGCCACGTATTACGACGGGATCCGCGTCCCGGCCACGAACCTGGTCGGCGAGGAGAACGGCGGCTGGGGGCTCATCACCAACCAGCTCAACCACGAGCGGCTCGCGCTCGCCGCGATCGGGATGCAGGCCGAGGACTTCTACGCGGCCGCGCTGGACGCGGCGCGTACACCCGATCCGGCGACGGGGCGGCGCCGGATTGACGAGCCGTGGGTGCGATTCCGGCTGGCTGAAGTGCACGCCCGGTTGGCGGCATCACGCCTGCTCAACTGGCGTTTGGTGGGCGATGTGGGGGCCGGTCGACTGGCGCCGGGCGACGCGAGCGGCGTGAAAGTCGTGGGAACCGAATCCGCGGTCGCGGTGTACCGAATGTGTCAGGAAATTGTGGGAGCCGACGCGCTGGTGCGTTCCGGTTCGCCGGGGGCGTTCGGGGACGGCGAGCTGGAGCGGATGAACAGGGCGGCACAGATCAACACGTTCGGGGGCGGGGTGAGCGAGGTGCAGCGGGAGATCGTGGCGACGATGCGGCTCGGGATGAAGAGGGGGCGGCGGTGAGCGAAGAATTGGACGAACTGGCGGTGCGGTTGAAGTCGTACGAGGGGCAGACCGCGGCCGTCGGGGGCGTGGGCAAGGACCCGGTCAACGAGCCGATGATCCGGCACTGGTGCGAGGCGATGGGCGACACGAATCCCGCGTATGCAGGGCCCGACGCCATAGCGCCGCCCACCATGCTCCAGGCCTGGACCATGGGCGGCCTCTCCGGTCATGCGGACCGCTCCGACGCGTACGACGAGCTGCTTGGGCTGCTCGACGACGCCGGGTACACCTCGGTGGTCGCCACCGACTGCGAGCAGGAGTACGTCCGCCCCCTGCGCCCCGGGGACGAGATCACCTTCGACGCGGTGATCGAGTCGGTTTCCGAGTGCAAGACGACCAAGCTGGGGACGGGGCACTTCGTCACGACGCGGATGGATGTGCGCGCGGGAGGTGAAGTGGCCGGGACGCACCGCTTCCGGATCCTCAAGTACGCGCCGGCCCGCCGCAAGCCGAGGACCACGCGGCCGAGGCCGGTCGTCAACCGGGACAACGCCGGGTTCTGGGAGGGCGTCGAGCAGCACAAACTGCTCATCCAGCGGTGCGAAGGGTGCGGGAGCCTGCGGTTTCCCTGGCTGCCGGGGTGCGGCGCGTGCGGCTGCCTGGAGTGGGACACGGTCGAGTCGAGCGGCCAGGGGGCGGTCTATTCGTACGTCGTTATGCACCACCCTCCCTTCCCGGCCTTCGACCCTCCCTACGCGGTCGGGCTGATCGAACTGGCGGAGGGCGTGCGGATCGTGAGCAACGTGGTCGGGGTGCCGTACGACAAGGTGCGGATCGGGATGCCCGTACGGCTTCAGTTCGAGCGCTACGACGATGAGTTGGTGCTGCCGGTCTTCCGGGCCGGCGAGACCGATGGCGGGGGGAGCTGAGATGGACTTCACGCCGACCGAAGAGCAGCAGGCCGCCCGTGACCTGGCCGCGCGGATCTTCGGCGACCTCGCTACGCACGAGCGGCTCGCGGCGGCCGGAACGGGCAGCGATGCCGAGCTGTGGAACGAGTTGTGCGCGGCCGGGCTCGTGTCGGCCGTGGCGGACATAGGACTCCTCGGCCTGGTGCTCCTCCTGGAGGAGCAGGGGCGCACCACGGCCCAGGTGCCGTTCGCGGTGAGTTGTGTGTACGGGCTGCTGACGGTGGCGGCGCACGGTTCACGGGAGCAGCGGGAGTTGCTGTTGCCCGCGATCGGGGACGGCACGGTAGTGGTGAGCGGGGCCCTCTCCGATCCGGGGGCCGTGCGGGAGGAAGCGACGGGGCGGCTGAGCGGTGTGGTCCCCGTGGTGCCCTGGCTGCGGGACGCCACCCATGTGCTCGTCGCGGACGACGAGCGCCGGCTCTGGCTGGTGCGGACCGCCGAGGCGGGGTGCGAGCCGGTGGAGCTGACGGCGCCCTGGTCGGCGGGACGGCTGACGCTCGACGGGACGCCGGGCGAGCGGCTGGGTGCGTCGGCTGGGCGGGAGGAGCCGCCCGTGGGCGAGTCGGCTGGGCGGGAGCAGGCGCCCGCGGGCACGTCAGCCGGTTGTGAGGAGGGTTCCGCGGGCACGTCAGCCGGTCGTGAGGAGGGTTCCGCGGGTGCGTCAGCCGGGCGCGAAGAGCGCTCCGTGGATGCGTACGACGACGTGCTCGCTCTCGCGCGTACCGCCTTCGCGGGGCTGCAGGCCGGGGTGTGTGCGGGGTCGCTGGCGCGGGCCGTGGAGCACACCAACACGCGGGAGCAGTTCGGACGTCCGCTCGCCGCCAAGCAGGGGGTTCAACTTCGGGCCGCCGACGCGTACATGGACACCGAGGCGATACGGGTGACGACATACGAGGCGGCGTGGCGGCGCGACGAGGGGCTGGCGTATGCGACGCACGCCCTGACCGCCGCGTGGTGGGCGTCCGAGGCGGGACAGCGAGTGGTGCACACGGGCCAGCATCTGCACGGCGGGACGGGAGCCGACCTGGAGCACCCCGTGCACCGGCACTTCCTGTGGGGGCGACAGCTGGACGCCTATCTGGGATGCGGGGGCGAAGTGCTCCAGGAATTGGGGGAGTTGATCGTGAGCGGGGAGGCGCAGACATGAGGGTCGGCGACGCACTGCCGCCGCTGGAGATCGAGGTCACGCGCACACTGATCGTGGCCGGCGCGATCGCGTCACGGGACTACCAGGACGTGCACCACGACGCGGAGCTGGCGCGCCAGAAGGGTTCACCCGACATCTTCATGAACATCCTGACCACCAACGGCCTGGTCGGGCGATACATCACCGACTGCCTCGGACCGGACGCGGTGCTCCGCAAGGTGGCCATACGCCTCGGCGCGCCCAACTACCCGGGCGACACCATGGTGTTGACCGGCTCGGTGGAGGAGGTCGTGGGCGACACGGCGACGGTGCGAGTGGTCGGGGCGAACGGCATCGGCAGGCATGTGACCGGGACAGTCACGGTCACCCTTCCGCCCGGGGGTGCCCGATGAGTGTACGGACGAGGGACCGCCTCGGCGGAAGGGCGGCGGTCGTCGGGATCGGGGCCACCGAGTTCTCCAAGGACTCGGGGCGCAGTGAGCTGCGGCTGGCCGTGGAGGCGGTGCGGGCCGCGCTCGACGACGCCGGGCTGACGCCGGGAGACGTGGACGGGATGGTCACGTTCACGATGGACACCAGCCCGGAGATCACCGTCGCCCAGGCGGCCGGAATGGGGGAACTCTCCTTCTTCTCACGGATCCACTACGGGGGCGGGGCAGCCTGCGCGACCGTCCAGCAGGCGGCACTCGCGGTGGCCACCGGGGTGGCCGAGGTGGTGGTCTGCTACCGGGCGTTCAACGAGCGGTCGGGCAGGAGATTCGGTTCGGGCGTGCAGCAGCGGGAGCCGTCGGCGGAGGGCGCGGCGCTGGGCTGGTCACTGCCGTTCGGGCTGCTCACGCCCGCGTCCTGGGTGGCCATGGCGGCCCAGCGGTATCTGCACACGTACGGACTGACGCCCGAGGCGTTCGGCCATGTCGCCGTCGCGGACCGGAAGTACGCGGCGACGAACCCTGCCGCCTACTTCCACGGCAGACCGATCACTCTCGCCGAGCACGCGGCCTCGCGGTGGATCGTCGAGCCACTGCGGTTGCTGGACTGCTGTCAGGAGACGGACGGCGGCCAGGCACTGGTGGTCACCTCGGTGGAGCGGGCCCGCGATCTCCCGCATCCGCCCGCGGTGATCACGGCCGCCGCCCAGGGTGCGGGTCGGGCGCAGGAGCAGATGACCAGCTTCTACCGGGACGATCTGACCGGGCTTCCGGAGATGGGCGTGGTGGCCCGGCAGCTGTGGCGGACAGCCGGGCTGACCCCGGCGGAGATCGACGTGGGGATTCTGTACGACCACTTCACACCGTTCGTGCTGATGCAGCTGGAGGAGTTCGGGTTCTGCAAACCCGGGGAGGCCGCGGACTTCGTCGCCGAGGAGCGGCTTCCGCTCAACACTCATGGAGGCCAGCTCGGGGAGGCGTATCTGCACGGGATGAACGGGATCGCGGAAGCGGTACGACAGCTCCGGGGCACGTCCGTGAACCAGATACCGGGGGCCGGCCGCGTCCTCGTCACCGCGGGCACCGGGGTTCCTACCTCGGGGTTGATTCTCGGGACGGGTGGGTGAGGGCCTCCGAGTGCGCGCGGGGTTCAGCCCACCGCACCGAGGTTCGGTGTACCGCCCCCGGTTCCCGCCCGCGTGCCCCCGGTCCCAGCACTGCCGCCGAGGCCCCTGCACCGCCCCCGAGGTCCCGCCCACTGTCACCAGGTCCCGCCCACTGTCCCTGCCCACTGTCCCTGGGTACTGCCCACTGCCTCTGGGTACTGCCACGGTAGTCGTTCCTCAGGGATGAACCCTCAGGGTGCAGGCGCTGCTCATCCACCCTCAGGAGGTGGGGGCAACCCCCGTCCTACAACCTGAGGGGGACATCGCTTCGGGACCTGCGGCCGATCCGCGAGAGTAGGGGGCGAACCTAGCGTGGAGCCATGACCACACCCGTCTGCACCAGCGCTTCGAACGTCGCGACGCGGACCCATCCGTACGCGCCGTACTCATCGTTCGCGTCGTATGTGAAGGCCCGCCAGCCGGTGCTGCTGCGTACCGCCCGGTCGCTCACCGCCAACCCGAGCGACGCCGAGGACCTGCTGCAGACCGCGCTGACGAAGACGTATGTCGCATGGGACCGTATCGAGGACCACCGGGCGCTGGATGGCTATGTACGCCGGGCGCTGCTGAACACGCGGACGTCGCAGTGGCGCAAGCGCAAGGTCGACGAGTTCGCGTGCGAGGAGCTCCCGGAGCCGGAGGGGCTGCCCTCCTCGGACCCGGCCGAGCAGCAGGCGCTGCACGACGCGATGTGGCGGGCGATCATGAAGTTGCCGGCCCGGCAGCGGGCGATGGTCGTCCTGCGGTATTACGAGGACCTGAGTGAGGCTCAGACGGCGGAGGTGCTCGGGGTCTCGATCGGGACGGTCAAGTCGGCCGTCTCGCGTGCGCTGGGCAAACTGCGTGAGGACCCTGAGCTGAGCCCTGTGAGGTAGGTCGCACCGCCCCTCGCAGGGCTCCCGCCCGCCTCCCGTCCCACGCACGTGTAAACAACGCCCCCTCCCGTCCCACGCACGGCAAACTCACGCCCGGCTTCTGGTCGAACGCCCGCCCGGCCCCCTGCCCGCCGGAGCCCATGAGGCGTCCTGACCTGATCGATCATCTCGGCCCCTAGTGACATACCAAGCGGTATGTGCGCAGAATCAGCGCAGCCCACTACTACCGCGTAGGCAATGTCGCCCCGGGAGGACGCCGTGCTGAGCACGATGCAGGACGTACCGCTGACTGTGACCCGCATTCTCGTGCACGGGGCGCTCGTGCACGGTTCGTCGCAGATCACGACCTGGACCGGGGAGGGCGAGCCGCACCGGCGCAGTTTCCGGGAGGCCGGGGTGCGCGCCGTTCAGCTCGCCCATGCCCTGCGCGACGACCTCGGTGTGACGGGCGACGAGCGGGTCGCGACGCTGATGTGGAACAACGCCGAGCATGTGGAGGCGTACTTCGCGATCCCCTCCATGGGCGCCGTCCTGCACACGCTCAACCTCCGCCTGCCCGCGGAGCAGCTCGTCTTCATCGTCAACCACGCCGCCGACCGCGTGGTCATCGTCAACGGCTCGTTGTTGCCGCTGCTCGCGCCGCTCCTCCCCCATCTGCCCACGGTGGAGCACGTGGTGGTCTCGGGTCCCGGTGACCGTTCGCTGCTCGACGGCGCGGCCGTGCGGGTGCACGAGTACGAGGAACTGCTCGCCGGGAAGCCGACGACCTACGACTGGCCGGAGATCGACGAGCGTCAGGCCGCGGCCATGTGTTACACCTCCGGCACCACCGGCGACCCCAAGGGCGTGGTGTACTCCCACCGTTCGATCTACCTGCACTCCATGCAGGTCAACATGACCCAGTCGATGGGGCTCACCGACCGCGACACCTCCCTCGTGGTGGTCCCGCAGTTCCACGTCAACGCCTGGGGTCTGCCGCACGCGACCTTCATGTCGGGCATCAACATGCTGATGCCGGACCGTTTCCTCCAGCCCGCGCCGCTCGCCGAGATGATCGAGAGCGAGCGCCCGACGCATGCCGCCGCCGTCCCCACCATCTGGCAGGGCCTGCTCACCGAGCTGCGCGCCAAGCCGCGTGACGTCTCCTCCCTCACTCAGGTCACCATCGGCGGCTCGGCCTGCTCGCCCTCGCTGATGGCGGCCTTCGACGAGCTGGGCATGCGGGTCTGTCACGCCTGGGGCATGACCGAGACCTCGCCGCTCGGCACGATCGCCCGGCCGCCGGCCCATGCCGAGGGCACGGACGAGGAGTTCGCGTACCGCCTCACCCAGGGCCGCTTCCCGGCCGGCGTCGAGGCCCGGCTCACCGGACCCGGCGGCGAGCGGCTCCCCTGGGACGGCGAGTCCGCGGGCGAGCTGGAAGTCCGTGGCCCCTGGATCGCGGGCGCCTACTACGGCGGCCAGGGCGCCGAACCGCTGCGCCCCGCCGACAAGTTCAGCGAGGACGGCTGGCTCAAGACCGGTGACGTCGGCACGATCAGCACCGACGGCTTCCTGACCCTCACCGACCGGGCCAAGGACGTCATCAAGTCGGGCGGCGAGTGGATCTCGTCCGTCGACCTGGAGAACGCCCTCATGTCCCACCCGGACGTCACCGAGGCCGCCGTCGTCGCCGTCCCCGACGACAAGTGGGGCGAGCGGCCGCTGGCCACCGTCGTCCTGAAGGCGGGCTCCACTGCCGACTTCGAGTCGCTGCGCGCCTTCCTTGCCGACGAGGGCAAGATCGCCAAGTGGCAGGTCCCCGAGCGCTGGACGATCATCGAGTCGGTTCCGAAGACGAGCGTCGGCAAGTTCGACAAGAAGGTGCTCCGCAGGCAGTACGCGGAGGGTGAGCTCGACGTGACGAAGCTCTGACCGACGCCGACGCCGACGCCGACGCCGACGCCGACGCCGACGCCGACGCCGACGCCGACGCCGTCACCGACCCAACAGCGGCACAGAGGTACGTCGGGTGCGGAGCCCCACGGCTCCGCACCCGACGTCCACCGAGTCCATCGACGTCCATTGACGTTCACCGGCGTCCATCGGCGCACCGCAAGTCATCGCCGAGCGGACGCCGATGGCCGCCGTACGGACGTCGTGGTCCACCCCAGCAGCAGCCACACCCCCGCCACCGTGCACACGCCACTCCATCCCCACTGCGCGAAGGCACTCCCCGCCACGGCCGAGGCGAGTGCGCCGCCCGCGAAACCCGCCACCACGTAGGCGGTGTTGGCGGTCGCCGGGGTCGAGGTCGTCGTCAACGCCAGGGTCTGGTTGGCGACATGGCTGGTCACCAGGGCCGCGTGGACCAAGACCGCGGCGGCGCACAGCGCCCACAGCGTGCTCCCGCCGAGCCAGAACAGCGGTACGGACACGGCCGCGAGCAGATACGCGGACCGTACGACCTTGGCGGCGCCGAACCGGTCGACGAAACCGCCCGCGAGCGGCGCCACCGCGCTCGCGGCCAGGCCGAAGAGGCCGAAGAGCCCGGCCGCCGCGGTGGACAGCCCGTACCCTCCATCGCCTGTGAGCAGCAGCGCCAGCGAGGTCCACAGCGCACTCCAGGCCCCGTACATCCCGGCCTGTCGCAGGCAGGCGCGCCACAGGTCCGGAGAGGTGCGTACGACGGAGGGCAGGGCCCGCAGTCCCGCGAACAGCGGGCCCGTGCGGGGGCGGGATTCCACCGGGAGAGCCCAGGCGGTGGCGAGCCCGAGTGCGGCGGTCAGCGCCGCCGCACCCACGAAGACGACCCGCCAGCCGAAGGCCTGGCCGATCAGACCGCCGAGGACACGGGCCGCGACAATCCCGGTGAAGAGCCCGGCGATGACGGCGGCGACGTGCCGGGCCCGCCGGTCCACGGGGGCGCGTGCGGCGACCAGCGGCACCAACAGCTGCGGTACGACGGTGGCGGCGGCCGCGACGAACACGGCGACGGCCAGCATGGCGGTCCCGCCCGAGAGGGCGCCCAGGGTCAGTGCCGCCGCCGTGACCAGCGAGAGGGCGGCGACCAGACGGCGCCGGTTGACGCTGTCGCCGAGCGGGGCGAAGAAGAGCAGCCCGGCCGCGTAGCCGAACTGTGCGACCGACGCGATCCAGGCCACGGCCGAGGGCGCCGAGCCGAAGTCGTGCGCGATGAGGGGGAGCAGCGGGGCCGCGAGATAGATGTTGGCGGCCGTGACGGCCGTGCAGAGGGCGATGAGGGCGAGGAAGAGGGAGGGCGAGAGGCCGAGCGTCCCGCGGGCGCCACCGCGGGACCGCGCGGGTGTCTTGACCTCGCGAGCGGCTGTTGACGTGGCTGACGGCATGAGCGGCATGACTCCTTGTCGAGAGCTGGTGGCACCGAGAGCTGATGGCATCGATCTGGCGGCGTCGATCGGGTGGCGGCCGGCAGCCGACCCCAGATCAACCAACTGGTTGGTTGGCGAGGTGGTGCGAGTCTGCCCCGCATCCTCGGTGCTGTCAACCAAATAGTTGGTTACTTATTCCGCTACCCTGTCTCCATGGCAGTGAGAGTCAGGGACCCCGAGGCCACCAAGGCCCGGATCTTCGAGGCGGCGGTCGCCGAGTTCGCCCGGTACGGCATCGCCGGCGCCCGTATCGACCGCATCGCGACCGAGGCCAAGGCGAACAAGCAGCTGATCTACGCCTACTTCGGCAACAAGGCGGAGCTGTTCGCGTGCGTCCTCGAGAAGCGGATGCTCGACCTCGCCATAGCGCTACCCGTCGACGGCGACGACATCGAGGGCTGGATGGACCGGGTGATGGACTACCACGCCGCCCACCCCGAACTGCTTCGCCTCTTCTTCTGGGAGGGCATCGAATACGGCACGGCCGAACTCCCCGACGAGACCGAGCGCCAGGACCACTATGCCCGCAAGGCCGCCGCCATCGCCGACGCGCAGGCCCGCGGCGTCATCAGCGACGAGATCCCGCCCAACGACCTGCTGTTCATGCTGCTCGCGCTCGCGGGCTGGTCCACGGTCGTACCGCAGATGCGCCGCATCCTGACCGGCAGCGAGGACGCGGACAGGGAGCGGGTACGAGCGTCGGTCAAGGCGGCGGCACGACGGCTCACCGCCAAGTGACGCAGGGCTGGTCGGTAGTGACGCACGGCTGATCGGTGCCGATGCGCGCCGCCTTACGCGTACCGATACGCGCTCGCTGGCTCGTACCGAGGCACGCCCACTGGTTCGTACGGATGCACGCTCACTGATTCGTACCGATACGCGCTCGCTGGCTCGTACCGATACGCGCCCATTGGTTCGTACGGATGCACGCCCACCGGCTCGTACCGATACGCGCCAACTAGTTGGTACCGATACGCGCCAACAGGTCGACGATCCGGTCCTGCACCTCGGCGCTGGTCGAGCGTTCGGCGAGGAACAGCACCGTCTCCCCCGCCGCCAGCCGCGGCAGTTCGGCGTTGTCGACGGCGGCCGTGTAGACGACCAGCGGCGTGCGGTTCAACTGGCCGTGCGCGCGCAGCCAGTCCACGATGCCGGCGCGGCGGCGCCGTACCTGCATCAGGTCCATCACGACCAGGTTGGGCCGCATCTGCGAGGCCAGCGTGACGGCGTCCTCGTCGGTCGACGCCCGCGCGACCTGCATTCCGCGCCGCTCCAGCGTCGCGGTCAGCGCAAGCGCGATCTCCGCGTGCTCCTCGATGAGCAGTACGCGCGGCGGGTGCTGCTCGGAGTCCCGGGGCGCCAGGGCCTTCAGGAGTACGGCGGGGTCGGCGCCGTACGCCGCCTCGCGCGTCGCCTGGCCGAGTCCCGCCGTCACGAGGACGGGCACCTCGGCGGCGACGGCGGCCTGACGCAGCGACTGGAGCGCCGTGCGGGTGATGGGCCCGGTCAGCGGGTCGACGAAGAGCGCGGCCGGGAAGGCGGCGATCTGTGCGTCGACCTCCTCGCGCGAATGCACGATGACGGGCCGGTAGCCGCGGTCGCTCAGCGCCTGCTGGGTCGTCACGTCCGGCGCGGGCCAGACGAGCAGCCGCCGCGGGTTGTCCAGCGGCTCCGGGGGCAGCTCGTCGTCCAGGGGACGCGGCTGCGGCCGGTCGGCGACCTCGACGGCACCGCCGGGACCGTCGAGCGGCTCCGGGCCCTCGTCGGCGTTCTCGTCCGGTGCTCCTATGGCGTACGACCGTCCGGCGCCCTCAGTGGCTCCGGGCAGCCGGGGCTCGGAGGCCGTCTGGGCCTGTCCGGCCTGCGGGTGCGGACGGGCCGCCGTCTCCGGGGGCTCGGCGGGGGAGGGCTCGGGGGGCGTACCGAGCTTGCGGCGACGGCCGCCGCCATTCGTCTGGTGCGGCGGAGGCGTGGGGGCCTGGGGCTGGGGGGAGGGCTGGTTCGGTGCGGGCTGGCGGGCGAACGGGACGCCCTGGCCGAGCGTCCGCACGCTGATCGCGCGACCCTGCGTCGAGTTGGGGTCGACGGGGGCCGCGGCCTCGGCGGGCAGGGGCTGTGCGGCCCGCGGCTGCGCCGGGAGCTCGGGGGGGAGCGGAGTGCCCTGGGCGGGGGTCGGCTGAGCGGTGGCGGGGGCCCCGCTCTGTGCCGGGGCTCCGGGCTGTGGGGACGCGGCCGCGGGGGGCACGGCGGCCGGAGTTCCCGCGCCCGACGTGTCGTTGGCGGCGGCGGTGTTCGCGTTCGGCCACGGCTGCGGCGCCGGAGCCGCGGCCGGGACCGGTGCGGGTACCGAGGCACCGGTGGGCGGCTGGGGCTGGGCCGGCGTGCCGGCGGCCGGGGTGGCCTGGGCGGCGGCAGCGGTCTGCGGTGTCGGCGCGGTCTGCGTCGTCTGTGGTGCCTGCGCTGTCTGAGCCGTCTGCGCGAGAACCGGTCGGCCGGCGACGGCCGCACCCGGAACGCCTTGCGCGGGAACGCCCTGCGCGGGCACGGTCTGACCGGGAACCCCCGGCGCCGGAACCGCCTGCGCCGGAACCCCCTGTGCGGGCGTCCCCACCGCATCCGGCTGACCCGGAGTACCCGGGGCACGGCGAGCGCGCCGCCGTCCCGTCGGAGTGGAGACGGGGTGCGGCTGCGGCGGAGTGTGATCGTCGGCGGGGTCGTGCAGCATCGCGTCATGACGGCCGTCGTCGCCCTGCTCGTGCCCGACGAGACCCCTGTCGGCCCGCTGGACCTGGACCTGGCCCTGCGCCTGGGCGTACTCGGGTGAGCGGTCCGCGTCCGCGGGCGGCAGCGCGAACACCGTGCGGGCGCCCGCCTCCTGCGCGGCGGCACGCTCGGCCGCGGCGGCCAGCGCACGCCGGCGCCGCCCGGTCGGCTGCACCGCGTCGGCGGAGCCGCCGGCATCCGATGCGACGGGCGTACTGGGCGCCGCGGGCAACGCGGGCGGCAACGCGTGCTGTTCGCCGTCCCGTCGCGCGCGCCGGCCGGAGGGCACCGGCACCCCCTGCGGAGGCACCGTCCCGCCGAGCCCCGTGCCCGCGGCCGCGGTCCCCGCCGCGTGCTCGCCCGCCATGACGACCGCACCCTCGGAGACGCCGCCGTTCACGTCGGAGGGCGTGTTCTCGGCCGGACTCGGCCGTCCCCGCCGCCGCCCGGTACCACCGGAACCGGCGGTCCCGCCGTCACCGGGCCCCTCGACCCCCGACGCCTGGGCGGGAACGGACACCTCGCCGTCCCCCGCACGCCGGCGGCGCCGCCCCGTGGGAGCGGCTCCGCCCGTCTCGACAGCCGTGGTGTCGGACTCCCCGGCCACCTCGCTCTCCAGGAAGGCGTCCACGGAGGACCGCCGGGCACGCCGCCTGCCACCGCCCTGATGCGAGGCCTGCTCGGGCAGGGCGACCTCGGCACCGGGAGTGTTCTCGGGAACGGGAACCGTCCCGGCCCCCCCTCCGATCGGCACCTCGAGCACGAACGCGCTGCCGCTCATCCCCGGCACCTCGTGCGTCTGCAGCACACCGCCGTGCGCACGCACGATCCCGCGCACGATCGGCTCGTGCACCGGGTCTCCCCCGGCGTACGGCCCGCGCACCTCGATACGGACGCCCTCACCGCGCTGAGCCGCCGCCACCACGACGGTGTTGTCCATGTAACCGCCCGCCGACACCGGCGCGTTGCCGGTCGCGTCGACTCCGGCGACGTCCGCGATGAGATGCGCGAGGGCGTTCGCGAGCCGCGTCGGGTCGACCTCGGCCTCGATCGGCGGCGCGTGCACGGCGAACTGGACGCGTCCGGGCCCGATCAGCTCGACGGCCCCGTCGACACCGGCCGCGACGACCGCGTCGAGCATCACCTTCGTACGGGAGATCTCCTCGGTCCCGGAGTCGAGCCGCTGATAGCCGAGGACGTTGTCGACGAGCGTCGTGATCCGCGAGTAGCCGGCCGCGAGGTGGTGGAGCACCTGGTTGGCCTCGGGCCACAGCTGTCCGGCGTCGTCGGCGGCGAGCTTGGAGAGTTCGCCGCGCAGCTGGTCGAGGGGCCCGCGCAGGGACTGGTCGAGCACCGCGAGCAGCTGATCGTGCCGGGCGGTCAGTGCCTCGTAACGATCCTTCTCGCGCTCGCCGAGCGCCGCGTACCGCTCGTCGCCGGCAGCGAGTTCCTCCTCGTGCTGCTCGCTCAGCTCGGCCAGCTCGGCCGCGTGCCGCTCGCGCAGCGCCTTGAGCTCCTCGGCGTGCTCGTCGGCGATGCGTTCGAGCTCCTCGGCGTGCCGGGTGGCCTCGGCGTCCTTCTCCTCGGCGAGGGTGTCGTACGGCCGCCGGTCGGTGAAGGTCATGACGGCGCCGACGAGCTGGTCCCCGTCGCGCACCGGCGCGGTCGTGAGGTCGACCGGCACCTTGGCTCCGGCCTTCGACCACAGCACCTGTCCGCGCACCCGGTGCTTGCGCCCGGAGCGCAGGGTGTCGGCGAGCGGCGACTCCTCGTACGCGAAGGGCTCGCCGTCCGCGCGCGAGTGAAGGATGAGGGCGTGCAGATCCTGGCCGCCGAGATCGCTGGCCCGGTAACCGAGTATCTGAGCGGCCGCCGGGTTGACGAGGACGACCCGCCCGTCCGTGTCCGTCCCGACCACGCCCTCGGCCGCGGCGCGCAGGATCATCTCGGTCTGTCGTTGCGAACGCGCGAGTTCGGCCTCGGTGTCGACGGTGCCCGACAGATCGCGTACGACGAGCATGAGCAGCTCGTCAGGGGTGGGGCCGTAGCTGTCGTAGGCCTGCTGGCCGTCCTCCAGATTCGCACTGGTGACTTCGACCGGGAACTCGGTGCCGTCGGTCCGCCGCGCGATCATCCTGGTCGGCTTGGTCCGTCCGCGCTGGTCGATGGTGTCGGGCCGCCGCATGGATCCGGGGATCAGCCGGGAGTCGAACTGCGGCAGCAGATCGAGCAGGCCCCGGCCCACCAGAGCCGTGCCCGGAGTCTCGAAGGCCTCCAGGGCGATGGTGTTGGCGTTGACGACGGTCCCATTGGCGTTGACCAGCACCAACGCATCGGGCAGCGCGTCCAGTATGGCTGCGAGGCGAGCAGCGCCTCGGGATGGCCTGCTGCTCACGAGACGCTTCCTCCCTGTTACCGCACCTTGCCGACCGCGGATGCCATCTTGCCAATCGGTCCGCAGCGTGTCACGCGAGGGAGTCTACGGGCAGTGGTTGCGCTCGCGACGCCGGATGAGAGGGAGGTCGCACGCGGAAGTGACGCAGAAGAGACGTAGAACCTGTGACCGCGCATTTCACCCCTCGAATCCATCCTGGAACCATGAGGTCGCCGTGACCCCGCGGTGTCTTCTATACGTGGGTTTCCGGCAGCAGCGGCACCAGCGCGTCCCAGCGCGCGATCTCGCACCCGTCCGCGCGGTCGAACTTCGCGTCGACGGGCCGCCCCGCCCAGGTCCCCGTGACATGCGCGGTGGCCGGACCGCCGTACAGCATCGTGCACATGGTGCCCGGCGGCACCGGAGCGAAGGGGTCCTTGCCCCAGGTGGTGCCTTCGTCCAGTTTCTGGCAGGCCCCGCTCACATCGGGGTGACTGCCGCCGCCGGGATGACACCGCAGTTCGTGCGTCCCGTCCGCATCGCCTCCCGCGTCGTGGACGGTCACGGTCAGCCGGTCCCCGGAGTCCTCGACGGAGGCCGGCGGGGGCATCCGGGTCAGGCTCCGGAGAACCGATTCGCCGTACGCGGTGGTGGCGAGCCCGGTGGCCGACGCGGAGGCGGGTACTGCGGATGCGGGGCCGGCGGGCGCGGCGGACGCGGCCGGTACGGCGGACAGCGCGGCCGTTGCGGACGCGGCGGCGGTGAGAACGAGACGGTGCGGCATGACCTGACTAACGCCACACGCCCCGCCGGGTTGCGATGCGGCAATGGACTTTGCTCTGCGGCCCGTCTGCCTAGTACCGTGGGGGGCGATTGGTGACACCACGCTCTGCTGTGTCATCATCTGCACGCACCACTCGCGCTCGCGCGAGCGGCTGTGCGGGAGGCGTCGCCTAGTCCGGTCTATGGCGCCGCACTGCTAATGCGGTTTGGGACTTCAATCCCATCGAGGGTTCAAATCCCTCCGCCTCCGCGCCAAGATCCGAAGCCCCGGTCCACCAGGACCGGGGCTTCGGCATTTGGGGGCGCCGCAGCGCGTTCGCCCAGCTCACAAGGGGTGCGGCAAACGGATTTCACATGGCGGCGGCAGTCATGTAATGTTCTTCCTGTCGCCGCGAGCGGGCCGAAAGCCCGGGAGCGTGACAACAACAAAACAAGCACTCGTAGCTTAACGGATAGAGCATCTGACTACGGATCAGAAGGTTGCAGGTTCGAATCCTGCCGAGTGCACACAGGTGAGAGGCCCCGGAGAGATCCGGGGCCTCTTGCGTTTCAGAGCCGTACAGCAGCGAAGTGCAGCAACCGGGTCAACCGGTCCCCCATCGTGTCCGACAGCTCGCTGATCGCAGCACGCGCCTGCTCCTCGCTCGCTGCGGAGTGGACCTCCATCGTCATGGCGATCTCGAGTGCCACAGGATGCGCTGTGCCACCTCTGGGTGGACCTGGACCTCGAGGGCGACCAGGAGCGAGCTGCATGTGTGCCGGGTGTTCCGCAGGGGGGATGACCCGGAGACCCGCGCGACGGACCCGCAGGGCCGCGCCGTCAGGCGCGTCCGAACTGTCCTTGGGCTCTGGGGTATCGAGGTTTCGACGCCGGCAGCCCGGAAGGATCTGTGGCGATCCCGACGTTGAACGGGGCGCGGGACCACGGCGCGCATGCGGACGGGGTCGCAGGTGGCGCGCTGCTCCCCCTTGCGGTGCCCTTTCTGCGCGGGCCGGCGCCGGTGCATGTCTTCTCGCCGTACAGTGCGGGCGCTTGGCGCCGGGGCGGAGGGGGAAGAACCGGACGGTCCGTGAGGGCAACGCGGTCAACGGCGGGCCGTGGGTCTCTGGGTGGCTTGCACAGCGGGCCGCGCGTCCGGCAGACCATGGATTCACGGACCGAACGCCACCGCCCGCTCGGCTCCCGTTCGCGGCCTGAGACCGAGTTGAGTCCACGCGGGACCCCTCCGGCTCGGAACAGGCTCGGGTGATCGCCTGCGGCGGTTCATCCAGGAGAGATCTGCTCCACTCCTGCTCGCGGATGCACGCTATGACCGAGGCTGAACGGCGCTGCTACTCCCCGGGTTGCGGCCCCGACTGAGTGTCTTGTCCAACGGGTGACTGAATGTCGTCCACTGGAAAGGGATCCAGGTCATCGTATTCCGTTGAGGGCGCGTAACGTGCTGCGATGCCTCGAATTCTCTCTTTCTCACCCGCGGTCATCTCATTAGGAGACCCAGTGCGACGGGAGCCAATGCGTCGAGTGGAAGCTTTGAAGTGGCGCGACCTTTCCCCGTCTTCTCGAGAAAATTGCATACCATTGGGCGCGATCCCATAAGCGTCGCTAACGGCGCTTTGCGCGACCTGCGGACGGGATGAACTAGTTCGGCCGCACCAGGTCGGATGGGTTTACATCTATTCGGACTGGCAGTAATAATTCGATTCCAATTCCGATGCCTGGCGAATTGCAGCTGGGATCGGCCCAATGAGTGGCTTTCCCAGACCGGACCAGTGTGCTGCAGCAACGTTCCGAACCAGTCCTGTATCCCTTCAACGCTACGTGAGACCAGGGAAGGCTGGAGACGATGATTGAGCGAAGGAAATTCCTCATGGCCGGTGGTCTGGGGGGTGCGGCCATGCTTTCGCGGGGTGTTCTGGGAACGCGGGCGTATGCGGCGCCGGCTCACCCGCCGGCAGGGTGTGAGGACCCCAAGGGGACGCAGAACACCCCGCCGCTGGAGAAGTTCGTCGACCCGCTGCCCAGGCCGATGACAGCCATCTCGGATCCGTCCGTCTATCCGGGCGCCGACTACTACGAGCTCACGATGCGGCAGGGCTCGTGGCGCTTCCACCGGGATCTCGGACTGTCACGTGTGTGGGGTTACTGGGCCACGAACCCGCACGATCCTCATAATCCGATCGGCATGGGCTATCTCGGGCCGACCTTCAGCGTGACCAGGGGCCACCCGACGGTCGTCAAGTGGCGCAACGAGCTGCCGACCACCCACATGTTCCAGACCGTGATCGACATGATTCGCAACAAGAAACCCGTCGTCGCCCCGATCCCTCCGCCTCCCTACAAGTACGTCCCGCAGTTCCCCGATGACGTCAACGTGTGGAACGTCGTACACCAGCACGGCGGTTACACAGCACCACAGTCCGACGGTATGCCGCTGCAGTCGTTCAGCCCGGACGGAATCCACGCCGAGTCCTACACCACCCTGGACCCGAGCCGGGTCAAACCCAACGAAGCGATCTGCGCCTACACCAACCACGACCATTCGTGCATGCTCTGGTATCACGATCACGGCATGGGAATGACCAGCCTCAACGTCTATGCGGGCCTTGCCGGTCTCTACCTGATTCGTGACCCCGCCGACGAGCGGCTCGGGCTGCCGCGAGGCGAATTCGAGGTCCCCCTCATCCTGCAGGACCGGACCTTCTACGAGGACGGCTCGCTCGCCTACACCATGACCGCGAGGGAAGGCGAGGACACCCCGGTCGTCAACGGGAAGGCATACCCTTTCCTGGCCGTCGAGCCGCGACGCTACCGGCTGCGCATTCTCAACGCTTCGAACGAGCGTTTCTGGCGGCTGAGGTTCGACGCCAAAGATGCACTTCTGCAGCCCCAGCTGCCGTTCTGGCTGATCGGCACGGACGGCGGCTTCCGTGCTCCGTTGCAAATGCTCGATTTCCTGATCAGTCCGGCCGAGCGGTACGACCTGATCGTCGACTTCAGTCGGGTACCCCCCAACACGAAAGTCACATTGACGAACTACCCAGGAACGCAGGCCCACTTCCCCGGCGTCATGGGCTGCGGACCTGAAATCGCGGAAATCATGCAATTCCAGGTCACCAAGCCACTGTCCGGAGGCGGGGACAGGACGACGCCGCCCGACAAACTCAAGCCGTCGGCGGTCGCACCCATCAAACCGAAACCGCACACCCGTCGGCGGGAATGGGTCGTGTACCAGCACGAGCTCTTCAGGACGATGACGTTCAACGCGATGCCCTTCATGGAGCCGTCGCAGGACTTCATCAAGGAGGGCTCGACCGAGATCTGGGAGTACATCAATCCCAACCACGACGCCCACCCGATGCATGTCCACCTCGTCAACTTCCAAGTGCTGGACAGGCAGCCGATCGATTCGGCCGCCTACCAGACGGATTACGAAAAGTGGATCTCCGGTGGCCGCAAACCGCAAGACCTACCGGTGTTGGCGAACTACTTCACCGGCCCACCGATTCCGCCGGACCCGGACGAAGCGCTGTCCTACAAGGACACGGTCAAGGCCTATGCGGAGATGGTGACCAGAATCATCATTGAGGAATTCGTCCCGCCGAAGGATGAGATCGCGTCGATTCCGGACAGCGGCGCCACGCTCCCGGCGACGTACATTCACCACTGCCACCTCCTCGAACACGAGGACGACGACCTGATGCGCCCGTGGACGATCGTCGACGGCGACCACGACAGTGGCGGCCACGGCCACTGACGGATCGATTGCCCGCGTCTGCCGGTCCGCGCCCAAGGGGCCCGGACCGGCACTGACGCCGTGCCCCGGCCGGTCAAGAGCCCCGTTCCGGTCTTCGGAGCGGGGCTCTTTCGTGCTGTGTTGTAGGGGAGTACGGCAACGGGCGAGAGCATCAGGCCGTCAGGGTGGACCTGCGTGAAGTCCTACGTGGTCTTTCCCGTGGCCTGGTTTCTTTCGCGCAGCTCTTCCAGATAGTCGCTCGTCAGTTGGCCCGAGCGGGTGAACCAGTCCTGCAGGACGGTGACTTCGGCCGGGGTGTAGCCGGCGAGGAGTTCGGCCAGGCGGGCGTAGTAGGGCTCGTAGAGGGCCAGGACACGGGTGACCGCGGCCGGTTGCGCGGCGATGCGGACACGGCGGCGGTCCGTGGGGTCGGGGCGGCGGGTGACGTAGTCCGCGCGTTCGAGGCGGTTCAGGATGCCCGTGACGGCGCCGGTCGTGACGCGCGCGTGCTCCGCCAGGTTCCCGGCGGTGAGCAGGTTGTCGCCCGCCTTCAGGACGCAGGTGAAGCACATGAGGTCGGTGAGGTTCAGGTTCAGCCGCTGAGCCATCTCCTGCTGGGCCCGCATGTTCGTCGCGATCAGGTGGTCCATGGTGGAGATCACCTGGGTCGGCGTCGCGGGCGGCTGGGGGCGTGAGCGTGGTGGGCCGCCCTGCTGCATCGATTTCCCTTAGCGCGTGAGAGGTTTCGGTGTTTAATTTCTTAGGTAGTGAGGGGTTGGGAGAAGTCTAGTCGTCGGAGCAGGAGGGGGTCGTACATGAGCCAGTACGACGAAGGGCACACCGTCGCCGGGTGGACCGGGTTCGGGATCGCCACCGTCGGAGTAACGGGGATCGGGTTCGGCATCTGCGCCGGGAACGCCCTGGCGGTGTGGGGCGGGCTGGGTGTCGGGGTGATCAGCGCCCTGGCCACCTGGGCGCTGCACCTCGTCGGCTGGAGCAAGCCGCCCGGGCGCCGGCCCGTCGGGCAGTGGGGCATGCGGGTCAAGGACCTCAGTGCGCGGGAGGGGCACCCCGGGTGCCTCGGCTGCCGGCTTGCGGGGCGGGGGCGGCCCGCGGGGCTTGCGGTACGGGCGAACGCCGAGTCGGGCACGGGTGAGCCGGTGACCGAGTCCGTCGGCTGAGCTCTTCGGCTCCGTTCTTCCTCGTCAGCGGCGACATGGCTGGGCAGAGCCATTGTCAGTGCCGCCCTCTAATGTCATGGGAGTGCGGCGGGTCTGGAGATGTTCGGGGCTGCGGTGGTCGGTCGACGGCCCCGTGTTGATGTGGGGTGACGGGCGAGGCAGTCCGCTGGCCCGGGGGAAGCGGGTGGCGTTCGGGGTCGTGGACGGGGGTGTGCGGACATGCGTGGGGGCTCGGGGACATGAGTGTCCCGTGCGGGCCGTCGTGCCCGGGCGCGGTACGGGCGCGCGGTGCGAAGAGTGCGCGCGGCTGGACCGGGCGCACTCCGTGGCCGCCGACACGATGGCCGATGACCCGCGGCCGTACCACGTATATCTGGCGTGGTTCGGGCCCGGGATGGTGAAGGTCGGGATCACCGCGGTCGAGCGGGGGTCCGCGCGGCTCCTGGAGCAGGGTGCCGTCACCTTCGGCTGGCTGGGGCAGGGGCCGCTGATGGCCGCTCGGCGGGCCGAGGAGTTGCTGCGGGCCGCCCTCAAGGTGCCGGATCGGATTCCGTACGCCGACAAGCGGGTCGTGCGGGCCGGCCTGCCCGGGCCCGGCGAGCGGGTGGCCGAGATCGCGGAGCTGCACGCGCGCGTCGGGCGGCTCGATGCCTGGCCCGAGTCGCTGCGGCGTGAGCCGTTCGAACCGGTCGACCACACCGAGGTGTTCGGGCTGGCCGGGCTGCCGCCCGCGGTGGGGGTCGTGAGCGAGCTCGTCGCCGGCGGCGTGGTGAGCGGGGAGCTGTGCGCTGCCGCGGGGCCCGATCTCCATCTCCTCACCGGGCGCGGAGTCGTCGTACTCGATACGCGGCTGATGACCGGCTGGGAGCTGACCGCCGTCGGTGCCGGGGATCCGGGACTCACCGTTCCGGTAAAGGAGTTGAGAGACGGCGGCGTGCAGGACGGGCTCTTCTGAGGCCCCCTTGTGAAGAGCTCTTCCGGGAGAGGGGAAAACGTCGCCGGGACGGTCAAGACTTCGATCCCTTTTGGATCCCGTGCGGAAAGGTGCTGGACGGACCCGTGCGCCCGAGCCCAGAGTGGCGGACATGAGCGATCATCAGAATGCGCCTGTCGCACCCGTCGCAGCCCATGAACCGCCGTACTACGCCGTCGTGTTCACCTCCGTGCGGACGGAAGGCGACCATGGGTACGGCGAGACGGCCGAGCGCATGGGAGAGCTGGTGAAGGAGATTCCCGGGTACCTCGGGGAGGATGCCGCCCGTACGCCCGGCGAGCTGGGGATCACCATCGCCTACTTCCGGGACCTGGCCGCCATCGACGTGTGGAGGAATCATCAGGAGCACAGGGCGGCGAAGGAGTACGGGCGTGCCCACTGGTACGAGCGCTACACCCTCCACATCGCCAAGGTCGAGCACAGCCACGGCTTCGAGCGCAGCGACGGGTCCGAACCTGAACGGGGCGGACGTGGCTGACGGGGCGGACGTGGCTGAGGCGGCGGAGGTCCGGGGATTCTGGGAGCGGCTCGGGCTCCCCGGGCTCGTCGATGTGCACACGCACTTCATGCCCGAGCGCGTGCTGCGCAAGGTGTGGGACTACTTCGACGGGCTCGGACCGCTGACGGGCGGCGTCGAGTGGCCGATCACCTATCGCGCGGACGAGGACGAACGGCTCGCGGTGATCAGGGGGTTCGGCGTGCGGGCCTTCACGGCCATGCTCTACCCGCACAAGGCCGGCATGGCCCAGTGGCTCAACTCCTGGGCCGTCGACTTCGCCCGCCGGACCCCCGACTGTCTGCACACCGCCACCCTCTTCCCCGAGCCGGGCGTGGAGACGTACGTGCGGGAGGCGGTGGACTCGGGGGCGCGGGTCTTCAAGGCGCATGTGCAGGTGGGGGCGTACGACCCGGGCGATCAACTCCTGGATCCTGTGTGGGGGTTGCTCGCCGAGGCCGGGGTCCCCGTGGTGATCCACTGCGGGTCCGGTCCCTCGCCGGGCAAGCACACCGGGCCCGGGCCGATCGCGCAGGTACTCGCCCGGCATCCCCGGCTGCGGCTCGTCGTCGCGCACATGGGGATGCCCGAATACGAGGACTTCCTCGACCTCGCCGAGCGGTACGGGGAGGTGCGGTGCGACACGACGATGGCGTTCACGGACTTCAGCGAGCGCCTCGCGCCGTTCCCGCGCGAGGCGCTCCCCCGGCTCGCCGACCTCGGCGACCGGGTCCTCCTCGGCACCGACTTCCCGAACATCCCGTATCCGTACGTGCACCAGCTGCACGCCCTGGAGCGGCTCGGGCTGGGGGACGACTGGCTCAGGGCGGTCTGCTACGAGAACGGCGCGCGCCTCTTCAAGATCGCCTCCGAGGCCGCTCCCGGCACCGCACCCGGGTGATCTTCCAAGGAGTTCCCTGAGAGGTGCCTGTGTGTTTCTCAGGAAAAACACAGGCACCCGAAAGGATGTTCTCAGCGGTGCCCACCAAGGTGTCCGCTATGACCACGACCTCGCCCCAGGGGCGCACCGAACTGCTGAGGCCGGACGGGAGCCCCGTCCGAGTGCTTGTGGTGGACGACGAGCTGTCGATCACCGAGCTGCTCTCCATGGCCCTTCGCTATGAGGGCTGGCAGATCCGCAGCGCGGGTGACGGACAGGGTGCGGTGCAGACCGCCCGCGAGTTCCGGCCCGACGCCGTCGTTCTCGACATGATGCTGCCCGACATGGACGGGCTGGCCGTCCTCGGCCGGCTGCGTCGTGAGCTGCCCGACGTGCCGGTGCTGTTCCTGACGGCGAAGGACGCCGTCGAGGACCGGATCGCCGGGCTCACCGCCGGTGGCGACGACTACGTCACCAAGCCGTTCAGCCTCGAAGAGGTCGTGGCCCGGCTGCGCGGGCTGATCCGCCGTTCCGGTGCCGCCGACCGGCGCTCCGACTCCGTGCTGGTTGTCGGGGACCTCACCCTCGACGAGGACAGCCACGAGGTGTCGCGAGCCGGCGAGAACATCCACCTCACCGCGACCGAGTTCGAGCTGCTGCGCTTCCTGATGCGCAATCCGCGCCGGGTGCTCAGCAAGGCGCAGATACTCGACCGCGTGTGGTCGTACGACTTCGGTGGCCAGGCCAACGTGGTCGAGCTGTACATCTCCTACCTGCGGCGGAAGATCGACGCCGGCCGTGAGCCGATGATCCACACCCGGCGTGGAGCCGGTTATCTGATCAAGCCCGCGGCGTCATGAGCCGGCGACGACGGCCGCGTACGCAGAAGAGGCGAGGACGACAGCCGCGCACGCTGCGGACGCGGCTCGTCGTCGCGTCCGTGACGCTGATCGCGGTCGTGTGCGCGGTGATCGGCACGGTGACCACGATCGCGTTGCGCTCACACCTGTACGACCAACTGGACAAGAACCTGGGTGAGGCGTCGATGCGCGCCGCGGGTGGCCCGGTGGGCAGCGACGGGCCCGTGCGCCTCCCGAACGGCGATGACATCGTCAAGGATCCCCTCGAATTTGTCATCCGTGGCCCGCAGGGCATGGGCGCCATCGGCGCGATCGTCAAGGACGGCGAGGTCACCAAGGGCATCGTCAGCGTGGGGAAGAAGGACTCCGGCGGGGTCAAGCAGCCCACCCCGGTCCAGCTCAGCGACAGCCAGCTGGCTGTCCTCGCCTCCGTCGCGAAGGACAAGCGCCCGCACACCGTGGAGATCCCCGGCCGGGGCGAGTACCGCGTGCAGTATCAGGAAGGCAGGAACGGCGCCTTCTACGTGGCGCTCCCGACCAGCGACGTCACCAACACCCTCACCACGCTGATCTACGTCGAGGTCAGCGTCACCGGTGCGGGTCTGGTGGCCGCCTCCCTGGCGGGCGCCGCCATCGTGACCCTCGCCCTGCGCCCCCTGCGCAAGGTCGCCGCCACCGCCACCCGGGTCTCCGAACTCCCCCTCCACACCGGTGAAGTCACCCTGTGCGAGCGGGTCCCCGAGTCGGAGTCCGATCCGCACACCGAGGTCGGGCAGGTCGGTGCGGCGCTCAACCGGATGCTCGACCACATCCACGGCGCCCTGCACGCGCGGCAGCAGAGTGAGATGCGCGTACGGCAGTTCGTCGCGGACGCGAGTCATGAGCTGCGGACGCCACTGGCGTCCATTCGCGGGTACGCCGAGCTCACCAGACGCGGCAGGGAATTGACGGGTCCCGACACCCGGCACGCGCTCGGGCGCATCGAGTCCGAGGCGGGGCGGATGACCCTGCTCGTGGAGGACCTGCTGCTGCTCGCGCGCCTCGACGCCGGGCGGCCGCTGCAGCACGAGCAGACCGACCTCGTACCACTCGTCATCGACGCTGTCAGCGACGCCCGGGCGGCCGGGCGCGACCACAACTGGCGGCTCGAACTGCCGGAGGAGCCCGCCCTGGTGTCGGCCGACGCCGCACGCCTGCAACAGGTCATGGTCAATCTGTTCGCGAACGCGCGCACGCACACACCACCGGGTACGACCGTCACGGCACGCGTGCACCGGCACGGGCCGTGGCTTTGCGTGGACGTCCAGGACGACGGGCCCGGGATTCCCGCCGATCTGCTCCCACGTGTTTTCGAGCGGTTCGCGCGCGGTGACTCGTCGCGCTCCCGTGCCTCCGGATCGACCGGTCTCGGGCTCGCGATCGTGCAGGCCGTCGCGTCCGCGCACGGGGGTGCCGTGACCGTCGACAGCGTCCCCGGCCGGACGGTGTTCACCCTGCATTTGCCTGCGCTTGCTCTGGAAACACAGTGGCAATCGCATTCACAGGCACAGCACAGCGCCACCACATGGGTGCAACAGGGCGCTTGACGAGAGTCGTTCGCATGCGAACCGACTCTTCTCCCGGCAACCTGCCGGCGCGGGAGCACCTCCCGGCCGGAGACGCCGGTACGCCTGTCCTGGACGTAGTGATCCCCGTCTACAACGAGGAGAAGGACCTCCAGCCATGTGTGCTCAGACTGCACGAGCACCTCAAGCACACGTTCCCGTACGCGTTCCGCATCACCGTCGCGGACAATGCGTCCACGGACACCACGCCACAGGTGGCCGCGCGGCTGGAGGCGGAGATCCCGGAGGTCACGTCCTTCCGGCTGGAGCAGAAGGGCCGCGGCCGGGCGCTGCGGACCGTGTGGTCGGCCTCGGACGCCCCGGTCCTCGCCTATATGGACGTGGATCTGTCCACCGATCTCAACGCGCTGCTGCCGCTGGTGGCGCCGCTGATCTCCGGTCACTCGGATCTCGCGATCGGCTCCCGGCTGTCCCGCTCCTCGCGTGTGGTGCGCGGCGCCAAGCGGGAGTTCATCAGCCGCACGTACAACCTGATCCTGCGCGGTTCGCTGCAGGCCCGCTTCTCGGACGCGCAGTGCGGCTTCAAGGCGATCCGCCGTGATGTCGCCCAGGTGCTGCTGCCCCTGGTCGAGGACACCGGCTGGTTCTTCGACACCGAGATGCTGGTGCTCGCCGAGCGCGCCGGACTGCGCATCCACGAAGTGCCGGTCGACTGGGTCGACGACCCGGACTCGACGGTGCACATCGTGAAGACCGCGACCGACGACCTCAGGGGGGTGTGGCGGGTGGGACGCGCTCTCGCCACCGGCTCGCTGCCGCTCGACCGGCTCGCCCGGCCCTTCGGGGACGACCCGCGCGACCGCGACCTGACCGACGTGCCCAAGGGACTCGCCCGCCAGCTCGTCGGGTTCTGCGTGGTCGGCGGTCTGTCCACGCTCTTCTATCTGCTGCTCTACAGCGGCTTCCGGTCGTTCTCGGGGTCGCAGGTCGCCAACGCGCTCGCCCTGCTCGTGTCGGCGGTCGCCAACACGGCGGCCAACCGGCGGCTCACGTTCGGCGTACGCGGCCGGGGCAGTGCCATCCGGCACCAGGCGCAGGGCCTGGTCGTCTTCGGTATCGGTCTCGCCCTCACCAGCGGCTCGCTCGCCGCCCTGAACGCGGCGACGACCAGCCCCTCGCACTCCACCGAGCTGGCGGTCCTCATCGCCGCCAACCTCGCGGCGACGGTGCTGCGGTTCCTGCTCTTCCGCGCCTGGGTCTTCCCGGACCGGCAGGGCGAGATGCCGTCGCAGGTCGTGGCCTCGTACAACCCGGCCCCGTACAACCCGGCCTCGCCCACCTACGCGACGGCCCCGCACGCCCAGGCCTCGCACGCGCACGCCGCGCATCCGCCGCTGCCCCAGCGCCAGGCGGCGTCCCCGTCCCCGTACGACACCTCTTCCTACGACACAGCCCAGTTCCGCGCCGGTGAAGCCACGGACCGCACCTGGGGGGACTCGACCATGCAGTTGCAGGCGGTGCGCCCGCACGATCACGAACCGAGGAACGCACGATGACGACTCAGCCCGATACGAGCCATCAGGGGGGCGGGAGTCCCTCCTGGGGACCACCGGACACGCAGGGCGGGAGTCCCTCCTGGGAGCCGCCGGAGACGCAGGGCGCCACCGCCGTGCACGAGCCGGTCGTGCCGGCCGCGACCCCCGTTCCATCCCCTGGCTCCGGTGATCCCGAGCAGCCCTTCGCGCGCCGGGTCTGGCGCGGCCGGCCCGAGGACCCGCGCTGGGCACGCCCCGCCTTCCTCGGCCTGCTGCTCGCCACCGCGGTGCTGTACCTGTACAACCTGAGCGCCTCCGGGTACGCCAACTCGTTCTACTCGGCGGCCGTGCAGGCCGGCAGCCAGAGCTGGAAGGCGATGTTCTTCGGCTCGCTCGACTCGGCGAACGCCATCACGGTCGACAAGCCCCCGGCGTCGCTGTGGCCGATGGCCCTGTCGGTGCGGATCTTCGGCGTCAGCTCGTGGGCGATCCTCGTCCCCGAGGTGCTCATGGGCGTGGCCACGGTCGGCGTCCTGTACGCGGCCGTCCGGCGCCGCTTCAGCCCAGCGGCAGGTTTGATCGCGGGCGCCGTGCTCGCGCTCACTCCCGTCGCCGCGCTGATGTTCCGGTTCAACAACCCGGACGCGATGCTCGCGCTGCTGATGACCGTCACCGTCTACTGCGTGATCCGCGGTCTTGAGGACGGCCGCACGAAGTGGCTGGTCTGGGCGGGCGTCGCGGTCGGCTTCGCCTTCCTGGCGAAGACCCTGCAGGCCTTCCTGATCCTGCCGCCGCTCGCGGTCCTGTACGCGGTCTGCGCGCCGGTGAAGCTGAAGAAGCGGTTCGGCCAGCTGGCCCTGTCGGCGGTCGCGATGGTCGTCGCCGGCGGCTGGTGGGTCGCGATCGTGGAGCTGTGGCCCGCGTCCTCCCGCCCGTACATCGGCGGCTCGCAGAACAACTCCTTCCTCGAGCTGACCTTCGGCTACAACGGCCTCGGCCGCATCAACGGCGACGAGACCGGCAGCGTCGGCGGCGGTGGCGGGGGCGGCGGCACCGGCCAGTGGGGCGAGACCGGCTGGGACCGGATGTTCAACTCGGAGATCGGCAGTCAGATCTCGTGGCTGCTGCCGGCCGCGCTGATCCTTTTCGTCGCGGGGCTCGTGCTCACCCTCCCCCACTCTCGGCTTCGCTCGAGCGGGGGGACCCCCATGGCCAAGCGGACCGACCTGGCCCGCGGTTCGTTCCTCGCCTGGGGCGGCGCGCTGCTGATGACCGCGGTCATCTTCAGCTACATGGCGGGCATCTTCCATCAGTACTACACGATCGCCCTGGCCCCCTATATCGCGGCCGTGGTCGGCATGGGCGTGACGGTCCTGTGGGAGGAGCGGTCCAGGATCTGGGCCTCGCTCACCCTCGCGGCCTCGGTCACCGCGACCGCGGCCTGGGGGTACGTCCTGCTCAACCGCACCCCCGACTACCTGCCCTGGCTGAAGTGGCTGGTCCTCATCGGCGGTCTGGCCGGCGCGCTCGGTCTGATCTTCGCGGCCAGGCTGGGCCGTCAACTGGCGCTCGCGGCAATCGCGTTGAGCTTCGTGGCCTCGATCGCGGGCCCGACGGCGTACACGCTCTCCACCGTGAACACCGGGCACACCGGCTCCATCGTGACGGCCGGTCCCGCGGGCGCGAGCATGATGGGCGGCCGGGGTGGCGGCCGAGGTGGCGGTCCCGGCGGCGGCGGTGGCATGCGGGGTGGCTTCCCCGGTGGCGGCCAGAACCAGCAGAACGGCAACGGCAACACCCGGCAGGGTGGCGGCATGGGCCGGCCCCCGACCGGCGGTACCGGCGGTTTCCCCGGTCAGAACCAGCAGGGCAACGGCAACACCCAGGGCCGGAACCAGCAGGGTGGCATGCCCGGCGGTGGCGCGATGGGCGAGGGCGGCATGGGCGGTGGCGGCGTGGGCGGTCTGCTCAACGGCGCGAGTGTCGGCTCCGCGGCCAAGAAGCTGCTGGAGACGAACGCCGAGGACTACACCTGGGCTGCCGCGGCCATCGGTTCTCAGAACTCCGCGAGCTACCAGCTCGCCACCGGCAAGCCGGTGATGGCGATCGGCGGCTTCAACGGCACCGACCCGTCCCCGACACTGGCCCAGTTCAAGAAGTACGTGGAGGACCGCAGGATCCACTACTTCATCTCGGGCGGCGGCATGAGCGGTGGCGGCAACTCCGGCACCTCCTCGCAGATCAGCTCGTGGGTCACGGCCAACTTCAAGAAGGTGACGGTCGGTTCGGCCACCTTCTACGACCTGACGCAGCCGACGAGCAGCAGCTGACGGTTCCTTTCACAGGGCGGTGGCCCGGGGCGATCCCGCTCCGGGCCACCGCCCTTTTCGTACGGTGCCGCATGCCGCTTTCGTACGGTGCCGAATATCGCGTTGTACGCCGTATGGGAACTGTTCTACGATGTACAGCACGCCCAGCATGCCGACCTCTCAAGCTCCCCGAGCTCCCCAAGGACACCCCCAGCGCTGGCTGATCCTCGGCGTCATCTGTCTCGCGCAGCTCACCGTGCTCCTCGACAACACCGTTCTGAACGTCGCGAACCCCTCCCCCACCCGGGAGTTGGGGGCGGCCAACTCGGACGTTCAGTGGATGATCAACGCGTACTCGCTCGTGCAGTCGGGGCTGCTGCTGGCGGCGGGCAGCGCGGCCGACCTCCCCCACTGCCCAATCGGCGTGGGGGACCCCCATCGGCCGCAAGAAAATGCTGACGGCGGGACTCGTGCTCTTCGGGTTCGGCTCGCCGGTCGCCGGACTCGCCGACTCCACCGGGCAGTTGATCGCCGCCCGGGCGGGCATGGGCGTGGGCGGAGCGCTGCTGCTCACCACGATCCTCGCCGTCGCGATGCAGATCTTCACGCCCGACGAGCACCCGAAGGCGATCGGTATCCGGAGCGCCGTGAACGCGCTCGGGTTCGCCGCGGGCCCCCCTCCTCGGCGGCTTCATGCTGAACCACTCGCGGCGGCGTTGCTGCGGCGGGCGGAGAGGGCAGACTCCGCGATGGCGGTTTCCGCGTAACGCCCGCTTAGCATCATCAGGGAGGCGGACCGGGGAATTCCGGCCCGCCCCGCAGTCCGAGTTCCGAGGAAGGTGCGCCATGGTGAGGGCAGCCGACAGGGCCAAGCGTCCGGCGCGGACCAGTGTCTGGCTGGAGGGCAAGGCCCACCGGGGCGGAGCGGCCCGTGGTGGCGGCCAGCCGTCGGGACTCGACCGGGAGCGGATCACCGAGGTCACGGTGCGGCTGCTGGACGCGGAGGGGCTGGCCAAGTTCTCCATGCGCCGGCTGGCCGCCGAGCTGAACGTCACCGCGATGTCCGTGTACTGGTACGTCGACACCAAGGACGATCTGCTCGAACTGGCCCTCGACGCGGTCTTCGGCGAACTGGAGCTGCCGGATCCCGAGTCCGGCGAGGACTGGCGCGATCAGCTGCGCTCCCTCGCCGTCGGCTACCGGGCTCTGCTGGTGCGCCACCCCTGGGTGTCCCCGCTCATCGGCAACTTCCTCAACATCGGCCCGCACTCCATGGCCTTCTCGCTCCGTGTGCAGCAGGTGGTCGGCAACACGGGGCTGCCGCCGCACGGCCAGATGGGCGCGCTCTCCGCCGTCTTCCAGTTCGTGTACGGCTTCGGCACGATCGAGGGGCACTTCGTGCAGCGGTGCGCCTCCGCGGGCATGTCCCAGGACGAGTACTTCCGCCAGGCCATGAGCACCATCAGCGAACAGCCGCAGTTCGCCGCGAACCTCGAGAGCGCGGCGGATCTGCTGGAGGCGCGCGGGGGCGACACGGTCGAGGAGATGCGCGAGCGGGACTTCGCCTTCGCCCTGGAGATGCTCATCGCGGGCATCGAGACGATGGTCCAGCGCGGCTGAGGGACGGCTTTCTTCGCCCCCTCCGCCCCTGAAAGGGGCGCGGGGAACTGCGCGAACAACCCCCACCGGCCCGCACCAAGAGAACAACGCAGGGGGGTCCTGGGGGCGCAGCCCTCAAGTACGGGAACGGGCAGGCGCGGAGGGGGCGAAGAAACCGCTCCTACTCCTGCGCAGCGAGCCGCGCCGGGAAGCCCCCGGTCGCCACCGGCCCCCACCGCTCCGGGGTGACCCGGATGATCGACTTGCCCTGCTTGAGCATCGCCTCGCGGTACTCGTCCCAGTCCGGGTGCTCGCCGGCGATATTGCGGTAGTACTCGACGAGCGGCTCGACCGAGTCGGGGGAGTCGACGACCTCCGCCGTGCCGTCGATCTGGACCCACGGCCCGTTCCACTCGTCGCTCAGCACGATCAGGCTGACACGCTCGTCCCGCTTGGCGTTGCGGGTCTTGGCGCGCTCGGGGTAGGTCGAGACCACGATGCGCCCCGAGTCGTCGACTCCGCAGGTCAGGGGGGAGCCCTGGGGGCTGCCGTCGGCCCGGCGGGTGAGGAGGATGGCGCGGTGGCGGGGGCGTACGAAGTCCAGCAGTTCGTCGCGGGATACGGAGGTGTTCGTCGCGATGTTCGGTGCCATGGGTGCAGCCTAGGGGCACAGTGGCCCGCCCAGGCTGACCCTGCCGTGCCTACGCTCACGCCTGCGGCAGCGATTCCCCCTGCACCGCCTGAATGTCCAGCTCCACCTTCAACGTCGTACCGATGGCCGAGATGCCCGCCTGGACGACCTGGTTGTAGTTCATGGCGAAGTCCTCGCGGTGGAGTTCGGCGGTCGCGCGGAACGCGGCGCGGGTGCCGCCCCATGGGTCGGCGCCGGTGCCGAGGTACGCCAGGTCCAGGTCGACCGGCCGCACCACCCCGTGCATCGTGAGCTCGCCATGGACCGTCCAGCGGTCCGAACCGGCCGGGGCCAGCCCCGTCGAGCGGTACGTGATCTGCGGGTAAGTGCCGACGTCCAGGAAATCCGGGGACTTCAGGTGCCCGTCGCGCATGCCGTTGCCGGTGTCGATGGAGGCGGCCTGGATCACCGCCTCCACGCGGGACTTGGCCACCTCGGCGGGGGCGATCTCGATCGAGCCCGCGAAGTCCGTGAAGCGGCCGTGCACGCTGGAGATGCCCAGGTGCTGGGCGACCGCACCCACGGAGGAGTGCGCCGGGTCGATGGTCCAGGGACCGGGCGGCGGAAGCTCGGTGCCGCCCTGGCGGGCGAGGGTCACGTTGCCGACCTCGGCCCGGCCGCTCGCCGTGACGATCGCGCTGGACGCGGCGGGGGCGTACCCGACCGCGGTGACGATCACGGTGTACGCGCCGGGCGCGAGGGCGGTCGTGTCGTGCACGGCTCCTTCGCTGTCCGCCTCGGCGCGCACCACCTGCGTACCGGTCATGTCGATCACCGTGACGACCGCGTGCGACACGGCCCACCCGTCCCGCGTGCGGATGCGTGCGGTCAGTCCCATCCCGTTTTCTCCCTGCAATGCATGAAAAATTGGTCGCAATGAAACCGGCCCGTGGGGGGCGCACCTCCGCTCAGAGTGCGCGCGTCCCCACGGGCCGGGGCTCGGACTACTCGCCGGGGTGGGCGAGGTCGATGTCGTGGTCGTCGACGCCGCGGCCGCCCACGGTCAGGGCCGTCGCCACCGGCGGGTAGCCCGTCGCGATGACCGTGTACTCGCCGGTGTCCAGGTCGGTGAAGGCGTACGCGCCGTCCGTGCCGGTCCTGGCCGTGCCGATCACGTTGCCCGCCGCGTCCACCAGCGTCACGCGGGCGTCCGCGAGGGGGCCGTACGGTGCCCGTACGACACCCTGGACCTGGGCGCCCGAGTCGAGTTCGACCTCGATGCGGGTGACTCCGGCGCCGCCGACCTCGACGGGCAGGGCCCGCGGCCGGTGACCCGCGGCGTTCACCGCGACCGTCATGACACCCGGCACCAGTTCGGCGAAGGTGAATTCGCCCTGCTCACCGGTGGTCCCGGTGGCCAGCACGTCACCGCGGACGTCGGTCACGATGACCATGGCGTCCTTGACCGGGGTGCCGAAGGCGGCGGCCCGGACGACACCGCTCAGCCCGCTCGTGCCGCTCAGCAGGATGTCGTACGCGACCGGCTCGTCGTTCACGACGATCGTCGAGGCCTGCGGCTGGAAGCCGTCGGCGGAGGCGATCAGGACGTACGACCCGACGCCGGGCGCGTCCACCGCGTAGGAACCGTCGGCCTGCGCGACCGAGCGGCCCAGCTGCCGTCCCGCGAGCGAGATCAGCGTGACCGCGGCCTGCGGCACGGGCGCGCTCTCGGCGCCGCGGACGTGACCGCGTACCGGGATTCCGCCGGACAAGGGCATCGGGGCGCTCTCCTTCGTCGCCGTGGCGACTGCCGCCAACGGCTGCGTTCCCTGGGGGCCCGTCTCGGTGACGGCGACGGCCCAGCTCGGGACCCTCTCCTCGACGGCGGCCGGGGTCTCGGCGACGGCCGGAGCAGCGACCTCCGCCTTGGCCTCCGCGGCCTGGGCCAGCGCGCCCGAGGTGCGCAGCGGGACCTCCTTGATGAACAGCACGATGAGGAAGGCGATCAGCGCCATGCCGGCGGCGATCAGGAAGACGTCCGCGATGCCGTGGCCGTACGCGCTCTCCATCACGGTGCGCAGCGGCTTGGGCAGCTTGTCCATGTCCGGGATGCTGCTGGAGCCGGAACCGGACGCCAGCTTGGCGTACTTGGGGCCGAGGTCGGTCAGACCGTCCTTGACGTAGTCGGTGATCCGGTTGGCCATGACCGCGCCGAGCGCGGAGACGCCGATCGCACCGCCGAGAGAACGGAAGAACGTCACCGTGGAGCTGGCCGCGCCGAGGTCGGACGGGGCCACCTGGTTCTGCGTGGACAGCACCAGGTTCTGCATCATCATGCCGATGCCGAGGCCCAGCAGCGCCATGAAGATCGCGATGTGCCAGTACGTCGTGTCGGAGCGGATCGTGCCGAGCAGGCCCAGGCCCGCGGTCACCAGGGCGCCACCGGCGACCAGCCAGTACTTCCACCGGCCGGTCTTGGTGATGATCTGGCCGGAGACCGTGGAGGAGATGAACAGGCCGCCGATCATCGGGATCGTCATGACGCCCGACATCGTCGGGGACTTGTCGCGGGCCAGCTGGAAGTACTGGCTGAAGAAGACAGTGCCGGTGAACATCGCGACACCCACGAAGAGCGACGCGAGAGAGGAGAGGGTGATGGTGCGGTTGCGGAACAGCCGCAGCGGGATGATCGGCTCGCTCGCCTTGGACTCGACCAGGATGAACAGCAGCCCGAGGACGACCGCGCCGCCGACCATCGCGTACGTCTGCCACGAGATCCAGTCGTACTTGTCACCGGCGAAGGTGACCCACAGGAGCAGCAGGGAGACCGCGGCGGAGATGAAGAACGCGCCGCCCCAGTCGACCTTCACATCCCTCTTCACCACGGGCAGGTGCAGGGTCTTCTGCAGCACGATCAGCGCGATGACCGCGAACGGCACACCGACGTAGAAGCACCAGCGCCAGCCGAGCCACGAGGTGTCGGTGATGACACCGCCGAGCAGCGGGCCGCCGACGGTTGCGACGGCGAAGGTCGCGCCGAGGTAGCCGGAGTAGCGCCCGCGCTCACGCGGGGAGATCATCGCGGCCATCACGATCTGCGCGAGGGCGGACAGACCGCCGACGCCGATGCCCTGCACGACACGGCAGGCGATGAGCATGCCGGGGTTCTGGGACAGACCCGCGGCGGCCGACCCCAGCACGTAGATGATCAGTGCTATCTGTACAAGCGCCTTCTTGCTGTACAGGTCGGAGAGCTTGCCCCACAGGGGTGTGGTCGCCGTCATGGCGAGCAGCGAGGCGGTGACGACCCAGGTGTAGGCGGACTGGCCGCCGCCCAGGTCGCCGATGATGCGGGGGAGGGCGTTGGTGACGATCGTCGACGACAGGATCGCGACGAACATGCCGAGCAGCAGCCCGGAGAGCGCCTCCATGATCTGCCGGTGCGTCATCGGAGCGCCGTCGGCGGCGCCTCCGTGCTTGGCGTGAGAGCCCCGCACACCGGCTGGTGTGGTCGTTGCCATGGGCTTCCTTTTCTTACGTGCTTAAGCGGGTGTACGGGTGGTCGGTTCGGGATGCGCTGTCGCATACGGGTGCGGGTGGGGCGGCCGCGGTGTGGCACGGCAGTCGCCGAAGCTCTCCCGCAGCCGGCCCATGAGCGCGATGAGCAGCCCGACCTCGTGGTCGGACCAGTCGCTCAGCCGGTCGGCGAGGAGCCGCGTCGTGCGTCGGGAGAGCTCGTCGAGCTGCTCCTGGCCCGCGGCGGTCAGGTGCAGGATGCGTGAGCGCTTGTCGGCCGGGTCGGGGGACCGTTCGATCCAGCCCCGGTCCGCGACGTGCGCGACATGGCGGCTGGTCACGGACATGTCCACGGAGAGCAACTCGGCGAGCCTGCTCATCCGCATCTCGCCGTACCGGCCGAGCAGCGTCAGCACGGCAGCGGAGCCTCCGGGGCAGTCGGGCGGCAGGATCCGCCCCATGTCCCGCTTCACGGCACCGATGGCGCTGAGCTGACGAGCCAGCTCCTCGTACTGCGCCTGCTCGGCCATCACACACCTCCCGTATTCGTTGCTTAGGGCAACCATAAATACAGTTGGTTGCCGCAGGCAAACTAAAAAGAGCATGCGGGGCTAAAAACTTGGCAAAGGCAAGTATTGGCAAATGTAAACCTGCAGGTGGGAGGGGCGGCCTGGCGGGGAGATCGCTGGGAAGCCGCGGTCGGGATCACCGAGTCCCAGTGGCCCCCGCACTTGGGCAGTCCCGGCGCATTCGCTAGTGTCCTGCTCCATGGCAAACACCCAGGGCCCCGAGGGCAACTACGACCCCGCGGGTAGCACCCAGATGTTCCGTGCGTTCGTGGACGAGGCCCCCCAGGGCCGACAGCAGCAGCAGGCGGCCGCCCCCGCGGGGCCGCGTATCGGTCTGATCGTCGGCGTCGTCGTCGCTGTGGTGGTCGTGGCCGCGGTGGCTTGGCTCGCGCTCAAGTAAGTCCGGCGAGCGGCTCGGCTCGCGCTCAGGTGACCACGGCGGAGCGAAGCCGTACGGCTCTGGGTGCGGGGCGAAGCGCTACTTCCACCGGACGGACACGTCCCGCGTCTCGATGTGCATGCCCAGCGGCACGCGCCACGCGTCGACGCACACGCCTTGTCAAGCCAACCGTGGGGCACACGCCATCTGAACGGGCCCGCATTCTCGAGGGCCTCCACATCAAGGCCGTCCGGCAGCAGCACCGGACCCAGGACCTGGCCCACCAGCCCGGCAGCGGCATCGATCCCCTCGCGCGCGCCGGCCACTGGGAAGAGCGCATTGAGGAGATCAACGCCCACTGGGAACAGGCCGACCAGGCGTGGCGTGACGCCCGCACCCAAGCCGGCCCGTACCCCACCCCAGGCGAAGCCGCACGTATCGCCATCCTCCTCGGCGAACGCGACCGCCTCAACGCTGAGTACAGCCGCGCCCGCGACCTACGCGACCAAGCCATCGACGAGGCAGAAGCCCACTACCGCCTGCGCGGCTGGTGACCACCATGAGCGGCACCCTCACCCCCAAGCACGGCGTCAACGCGGGTAGCGAACCCCGCCAAGGCTGGCCACGACGGACCTTCCGGCCCGAGCCAGACCTGCGCCGTACGCGAGCCGCAGCCGATCCGGACGCTCCAGACCACTCGGCTGCGGTTCGCACCTCCAGCCACACGCGATCATGCATCGTCGCAGGTCAGAGCCGTGGAAGCGGAGGGGTAGGGGGGCGGGTCCGGCACGTGGTCATGGAGCACCCTGACCCCGCCCCCATTCAGGATTTCTCTCCCTGGCTTTTTTGGTCACGTAACAGAGCCCCCCTGGATATTTCCAGGAGGGCCGCAGAACTGATCTGGGGTTATGAGGCGTTCGGCTCGCTCCGGTCGAGGTTCCGTTCCCGGGGGCCCTGTTCTGCCTCTGATTCCATCATCCTGCTACGGCAGGGTGGCGTCAACGCCCCAACTCCCCTTTCCTCGACATCTTTTGGGATGCCCCCGCAGGTGAGGGGGCAAGGGTGCGGAAGTGATCAGCAATTCCGTCGTTGCTCTTCCGTGTCACGGTACGGACCCCCCACCACACATCTGACCTGGTGTTTTACGGGTTGGCGTAACGGCGTAACGGCACATCGTGCTGCCGTAACGGAGACGGTTCGGCATGTGCGGGCCGACGTCTGGGGGTGTGGCTGATGGGCAGCTCCCGCACCTCTGTCGTCTGGGACTTGATCGCCCGCGACCGGGCATCCCGCACCTTCGCGCAGGTCGGCGGTGCGGCCACCCGCCTGTCCCACCAGGGCAGCAAGGTCGGCGCCGCGCTCGCTACCGGCTTCAAGGTCGGCTCTGTCGCCGCTGGGGGGCTCGCGTTCGCCTCGCTGAAGGCGTCCGGCGACTTCGAAAAGAGCATGAACCAGGTTCGGGCCGTGTCCGGGGCGACGGGCAAGGATTTCCAGGACCTTCGCAACGAAGCCAAGGACCTGGGCAAGACCACGAAGTTCAGCGCGAGCCAGGCCGCGGATGGCATGGGATTTCTCGCGATGGCGGGCTTCAAGGCCAAGGACATCCTTTCGGCGATGCCCGGCGTGCTGTCGCTGGCCTCTGCCGGGAACATGGACCTCGCGCAGTCCGCGGACATCGCCTCGAACATCCTCACCGGCTACGGCTTCAAGGCGAAGGACACCAACAAGGTCGTCGACATCCTCGCGAAGACCTTCACCTCGACGAACACCAACCTCGAGCAGCTCGGCGAGGCGATGAAGTACGCCGGGCCCGTCGCCCACAGCGCCGGCCTGAAGTTCGAGGAATCCGCGGCGGCGATCGGCCTCATGGGCAACGCCGGTATCCAGGCGTCGATGGCGGGCACCTCGCTGCGGGGATCGATCTCCCGGCTGCTCGCGCCGACGGACAAGATCCAGGGCGCGCTGGACAAGCTCGGCGTGAAGGTGACGGACGCCCACGGCAAGATGCTGCCGCTGGCGGACATCATCGAGCAGCTCGGCAAGAAGGGCGCCAGCACCTCCGACCTGATGACGATCTTCGGTCAGCGGGCGGGCCCCGCGATGGCCGCCCTGATCGACCAGGGCGCGCCCGCGCTGCGGAAGCTGACGGGGCAGCTGGAGCATGCGGGCGGCACCGCCGACCGCATCGCGAAGATCCAGATGGAGGGCCTTCAGGGCCAGTTGGTCTCGCTCAAGAGCGCCTGGGAAGGCCTGATGATCGAGATCGGTGATCTCGGCATCCTCAAGCTCGCCACCGGCGCGGTCGAGGGCGTCACCACTGCCACCCGGGGTCTCACCGGCTTCGTCGACGAGCACGCCTTGCCCGCGATCAAGGGCTTCCGCGACAAGGTCACGGACATGGTTCCGCTCGGTGACCTGAAGAAGAAGTTTGCCGACGCCAAGACTGCTGTGGGTGACTTCTTCTCCGGGCTGGCAGGCAAGGGCACGGTCAACGTGGCTACGCCGCGCTTCGACAAGGCGCCCATGGTGATGCCGACGTCGCAGGCGACGCAGATCGGGCAGCAGATCCGAAACGCGATCAGCGGCGGCATCTCTGGCATCGACTGGGGTGAGCTCGGCGGGAGCATCGGCTCCGGTCTGGCGAAGGCCGTCGGAGTGGCTGCGAAGGGCGCCGTGAAGCTGACCGAGGCGTTCGGCAAGTTCCTCGGAAAGATCGACTGGGTTGGTGTCGGTATCAGCGTCGGCAAGTTCGTTCCCTCGCTGATGGCTGGCTTCATCGTCGGCCTACTTAATTTCGACTTCGCCGGCTTGCTCAAGGGCATCGGCCAGCATTGGCAAGACGTGGCGCTCGCCGTCCTGTTCGTGGCGTTCTTGCCCGCCAAGTGGGCCGGCGCCATCAGCAAGACCCTCGGCAAGATCCCGTTCGCGGGCAAGCTACTGTCCTGGGGATTCGATGCCTTCACGAAGGCATCGAAGGGCCTGGTCAGCGGCGCGGGCAAGTTGCTCGGCGCGATCGGCCGCGGCTTCCTCGGCGGCCTCGAACACATCTTCCCCGGCCTCAAGTCGGCGCTCAGCGGCAAGTTCGATGACATCGTCCTGAAGATCATCGGCTATGGCGGGCGGCTCGGCGGCGCCGCCGAGCGCATCGCCAAGGGCATCGGGCCCGGCTTCCTCAAGGGCGCCGAAGGCATCGGCCAGGTCGCAGGCCGGGTGATCGGTTGGATCGTCAAGCCCTTCGCCCGCGCGGGCGGCTGGCTCGTCAAGCGCGGCGGCGAGTTCGTCGGCGGCCTCATCCGGGGCATCGCCAGCAAGGCCAAAGGCATCGGCTCATGGGCGTGGCGGACTGCCGGGAAGCCTGCTGTGGATGCCTTCAAGGGCGCCGGATCGTGGCTGTATTCGAGGGGCAAGGGTTTCGTCGGCGGTCTGAAGTCCGGCGTCACCGAGGGCGCCAAGGGCATCGGCGGCTGGCTGGGCAAGAACGTCATCAGCCCGGTCAAGGGCGCCTTCAAGTACGCGGGCACGTGGCTGACCGGCAAGGGCAAGTCCATGATCTCGGGCCTGGTTTCAGGAACTTGGGACTGGCTGAAGGCGAAGGGCAACAGCTTCACGGACTGGGCCGGGAAGATCTTCAAGAAGATCACCGACGCGATCATCGACGTGTTCAAGATCGGCTCACCGTCCAAGAAGATGATGGTGTACGGCGGGCACATCATGTCCGGTTTGTGGCATGGAATGCTTCGAGGCAAGGACACGCTCGACGCAATCGCGAAGACCCTGTTCAGCAGCCCGCTCGATGCCGCGAAGAACATGTTCAAGAACGGCATCAGCATCGGCAAGGAGTGGCTGGGCAAGGTTGGTGGGTCGATCGGTCTCGGCGACAGCTCCGCCACCACCAGCGCCCAGCAGTTCGCACAGGGCGCGATCAAGTCGTATGGCTGGGGGCCCGCCGAGTGGCCCGCGCTGAAGGCGCTCTGGCAGCGCGAATCCGCGTGGGACTACAAGGCCACCAACGCGAGCAGTGGCGCCTACGGCATCCCGCAGGCTCTGCCCGCATCGAAGATGGCGTCTGCGGGCTCCGACTGGCGCACGAACGCGGCCACGCAGATCCGGTGGGGTCTCGGCTACATCAAGTCCCGGTACGGCTCTCCGTCGAATGCCTGGTCGTTCTGGCAGCGGCAGTCCCCGCACTGGTACGACTCCGGCGGCTACCTGCCCACCGGGGCCTCGCTGGTGATGAACGGTACGGGCCGCAAAGAGCCCACCGCCGTGTTCACCCAGCAGCAGTGGGACACCCTGCACGCCCTCGCCACAGGCAGCGCAGGCACCGAGGTGCACGTCTTCATCGGAGACCGGGAGATCCGGGACATCGTCCGCGTCGAGACCAAGCCCATCGTCACGGATGCCGTGGACCGGGCCGCGTTCAGACAGAAGGTGGGGTACAGGTGAGTGAGCAGCTGCCCAGGGTGGAGCTGGGTCCGGTGGTGTGCCCTGAGTGCCAGAAGGTCATCATGCCGGGGGCGAAGGTCGTCGACCGTGGCCGCCAGGGGTGGGCACACCGCCGCTGCGCCCCGGACGCCGCGGGCAGTGTGGCCGTTCAGGATGCGTGGAACAGCGGCGTGCCCGTGGGTCGCGTGCACAGCGTGAGCCCGCTGCGGATCTGGTGAGAGCCTCTTGCGGCCTGCTCAGGCCGTGTTGGTCTCCTGTTCGCGCATGGCGTCGGTGAGATCGGCGAGGTCCCACATCGCGGTGGCCTGCCCGCGCTTGCCCGGGGGCCGGTAGTGGGCGACTGGCGTCACGCCGCGTCGCGCTGCCCAGCTGCGGAAGCTGGCCGCCTTGAGGCCGAGGCTGTACGCGGCGAGTTCGGTGGGGACCAGCTGCCGCCCGTCGCGGCCCGTGCGTGTGGAGGGGAGCACGGTCCCCAGTGTCCTCCCGCGCCTGCCCTGTCGGCGCCTCCCAGCCGCTCAGGGTGCCGCGCATGCCGGGCGCCATCGGCGAGCCGCACGGGCCGGAGACGGGCGCCTGGCCGGTGGCTAGGCTCGCGCCCATGACTGACTTCGTGCAGGTATCCACAGCGACGGAAACCCGTGAACAGGCGGTCGCACTGGCCCGATCGGTCGTCCAAGGCAGGCTGGCCGCGGGCGCGCAGATCATCGGCCCTGTGACCTCCGTCTTCTGGCACGACGGCGAGTTTGGCACCGGCGAGGAATGGCAGCTCCTGCTGAAGACCCAGCAGGTCCGGTACGCCGAGCTGGAGGCGCACCTCCTCAAGCATCACCCCTGGCAGAACCCGGAGATCGCGGCCGTACCGATCGTGGCCGGTTCGGAAGCCTGCCTGCGGTGGCTGGCCGCCAACACGAAGCCGGAGCCTGCCGAGTAGCGGCGGTCAGGCGCTGGCCTTGTCCAAGAGCTCAGCGACAGCAGGGAGCGCACGGTGCTCGCCGAGCCGCCGCAGGACGGGAGCAAGGCGTTCGCGGGGCCGTACGGAGGCCAGGCCGGCCGAGAGGTCGAGCGCGCGGCCGGTGACGGAAGCCGCCTGCTCGACCTCTCCGGCGGTCAGATATGAGTCGGCGAGCCACGACAGGTACAGGCTCTTGTCCCGCGCGTGCGCGTCGTCGTAGCGAGCGAGAGCGGCCTCAAGGACGGGAACTGCCCGCAGAGGGCGGCGCAGTTCCGTCCAGCACCGGCCGGTCATGATCTGTAGCTCATTCGCGTCGACCCACGTCACCCAGTCCGGTTGCGGGAGGTCGTCGACCTCGGCGAGCGCGGCCGCCGCAGACTCGAGAGCGCGCTCTGTCTCACCGGCCCGTCCGGCAACCGCGTGCGCCCACGCGAGCCGCTCGTACAGGAGCGCGCGGACTCCGGGGGCCGCATCCGGGCCGGCCTCTGCCACGGAGCGGGCGGCGATCTCGATTCCGGCTTGCCGGTCACCGGCGACGGTCTGGTAGGCGAGAAAAGCGAGCGCGTTGCCCGCCAGCTCGGCGTCCCCGGCGTCGGCCGCGGCCTTGTGGCTGGCCTCATACAGCCCGGTCGCATCCTGGTGTCTGCCGCCGTCGAACGCAGCCCAACCGGCCTGCTGCGCCTGTTCGGCGAGTATCGAGAGCAGGGCGCGGCCGGTCTTCTCGGTGTATGTCGCATCGCGCAGCAGCGCCTTCGTGGCCTCGTACTCGCCGAGATAGACCGGGTATGTGTCGCCGCCCCCGAGAACGTCATCGAGGCGACGCAGGCGCGCCGTACGTTCCCGTAGCCGCTCAGGGAGGTCACTTCCGACTCGGCCGCCCTCTCTGGGGCGGATGAGGTCGGACAGGCCGACGATGAGCCCGGCTCCGGCCGTTGCCTTGAAGAACTCCCTGCGCCGCAACTCATCTCCGTCCGCATCGGGGGCATGGGCGGGCGTGGGAAGCACGCGGCGCAGCGGGGCCGGCGCTTCCCAGCCGCGTGGGGCGAGGCCGAGCATGTGTCCTGGGATGCGCAGGGCGTCCGCGATGCGCGTGATCTTCTCGAAGGTGGTCACGCTGCCCTGTCCACGCGCCAGGAGGCCGACGCGTTCCGGCTTCATGTCGCACTCGGCTGCGATCTTCGAGTAGCTGATCTGCGCTTCGGCGCGTGCGAGACGGAACACTGTGCCGAAGTCGTGGGCCGTGATCGCGGCCCTCATGTCCGCGCGGTCAAGAAGTGTGCACGGAAGAGCGGTTGGCGGTTCATAGCCGGTCATGGGATGCCCCGTCGCGCCTGATGTCTCGCTGCCTGGGAGGCAGCCTACCCATCATGGGGATACCCGCGGATGGGAAGTCAGCAGCTCTACAGCGCTGGAAGGTTGGGGCGTTCAAGACCCCGGCGGCCGTGCGACCGGCCCCGGGGCGTGGCCAACGCTGCAAGGAGCGTCGACGTGAAGAACGCTACCGCTGACCCGCCCACCGTCGAAGACCAGGGCGCCCCGCCTCCGGACCTTGAGGCGATGCGGGACGCTGTGAACTGCCTCCTCGATCCGGACGCGGTCCCCGAGGCGCTGCCGCCGGCCCCCGAGGAACTCGACACGCTGACCCTCCAACTCCGCGGGCACGTGGGGCTGCTCGTCGCCGAGGTGGAGCAGATGGCCTTGCGCCTCCCGAAGGACAGCATCCCGCGCTATTGCGCGCTCGCCTGCCTGGGTGAGGCGCGGGAGAAGCTCCGCGCGCAGCCCGGCGGGGGACCACACGGCGCCCTGGTGTACGCCCGGCGCCTGGCCCGCGTCCTCAATGCCCTGTGCGACCACCACGAGGCGCTGAGCGGCTCCCCGTCGTGAAGGCGGTCGCCGCCCTCTTCCTGTACGTGGCGGCCGTGTCCGCCCCTGTCCTCGCCCTGGTGCTGGCGCGGACACCGAACTGACGCACCCCCATGGCGGCCGTACGGGATAGGGCCGCACAATGAACGCCCGTCCCGCTGGAGCTCCGCAAGACTCCGGCGGGACGGGTTCGACGGCCCCGGCCGCTGTCCGATCCCCGTGACAGCGGCCGGGGCTTCCTCGCGCCCGCACGCGCACGGGCCGCACAACTGGTCCGGACGGACCAGTTCAGCCGTAGCGCTCGCGCGCGCGTACGGCCATACAGAAAGGTGTCTTCCTGAGAAGACACCTTTGCAAGCGCTCGCGCGCGCGTACGGGCCATACCCTCGCCGACCAGCGACGCGACGGCGCCCCTGGTCCGTTTCGGACCAGGGGCGCTACGCCGTACGGCAATCAGACCGCGCGCAGTCCGTGCCGGTCGGTCCCGTGGATGTGCTGCTGGCCGCTGCTGCGGCCGCCCTCGAGGACCCGGAGCACCGGCCGGGAAGACTGCGGCCCGGCCGCCTCCATGTCGTCCTCGGCGAGCAACTGGCGGAGGAACTGAAGGTGTGCGCGGGTGGCCCGCAGTTCGCGTGTGAGGTTGACCAGCTGCTCCTCGGCGGCCTCCAGGCGCCGTTCCTCAGCGGCCGTCATCTCCGCTCACCCCCGTCGCGTATGACGGGCGGTGCGCCACCCGTACGACCGCCGCGCGAGCCGTCATACGGCTTCACCATCAGGTGGGTGACCTCGGGCATCACGCCCTCGGGGATCCGGCCGGACTCCCACGCGTTGCGACAGCCGCCCGCCACGATGGACACCGCGGTGCGCACCGCGTCGGACAGCGTCATACCGGTCTGGAGCATCGTCGCGAGGTCGTCATACAGCTGTGGGTCGACCTTCACCGACAGGGCTTTGCCCGGCTTCGGAGGAGTGCTCACCGGCCCTCACCTCCTGCCAGGATCACGGCGAGCCCGCGGGCTCGGTCGCGCAGCTGCTCGGCGTGCGCCTCCAGTTCGGACGCCATCCGTTCAAGGCCGGCGAGTCCGGTCTCGTACCAGTCGCCGCCGATCTCGACGGCGACGAACGGCCCGCGCAGGAACGACTCGGCGACGAACGGGCGCGACTCCAGCGCGGTGACCAGGTGGACGGCCGGGCCGCGGCGGGTGGGGATCGTCAGCGGGCGGTCGGGGCCGACGTGTGTGATGTCGACGCGGGCGCCTCCGTCCGGGTGGCGTCCAGCGCACCAGGACGGCTCCGGGATGGTGACCGGCCCGTGGTCGACCGTGCGGATCGTGACGGTACGGGGAGCGCTCATCGCGTCTCACCGCCCGCAGGCTGGACGGCTTCAATCCACGACTTCCCGGCCGCGAGCGAGGCGCGCGCCTGGTCGTAGGCGACGTATCCGGTGGGCGGGTGCTCGGCGAGCCGCTCGCGGAGGTACTGAACGTTCCAGTTGACGCCGAGCGGGCAGTCGTCGGTGAGGACGCTGTGGAGAGCGATCTTCGCGTGCATGACGCGGTCGATCAGGATCCGGTCATGCGCCTCGCTGTCGCCGACGGTGGCGGGGTGCGGGATGTCGAGCGCTTCGAGGACGGCCGCGAGCAACTCGCGCAGCGGCTCGTCCGGACGTGCAGGCGTGGGTACGGTGTGGGCCATGGGGGTTGACCTCCGAGTCAGGTGATCCCCTAGGGCTCGTCCGGTGTTGACGCACCGGGCGGGCCCGCAGTGATCCGGAGGCCGTGTCGCCCCCGGCTGTTACCGCTCCTTCTCTCGTGTGTGAGAGATGAAGATCGGGTCTGCTCCGGGGTACGTCACCGTGATGTCGTGCTCCATGTGCGCACCCAGAAGAAAAGACCCCTCATAGAATCTGTCGACGCACACCGTCCAGGTCTTGTCCTTCCTCGTGCCGGCGGTGATCGGCGCGGGAAGGTCCTCGGTGGACTCGATCGTCGCCCAGTCGATCCCGAGCGCCCCGATGATGTGCGTCCCGAAGGTCACCGTGCCCGAACGCACCGCCGTACCACCCGTGTTGCGGAACGAGACGGTCACCTTCTCGCACCACCGCTGATCGGTGGCCTCGCGCGAGGGGGTGCCCACGCTGAGCACGGCGGGCCCGGGGCTCGCCGTGGACCCGGACGCCGTCGGGGTCGGCGTCGCGGACGCGTGCCCCGAAGTCCCGCCTGAACCACCGTTCGAACCCCCGCTCGTGCGCCCGGAGTTGCCGTCACCGGACGGGGGCGTCGACGTACCGCTTCCGTCGGCCGGATCGCCGGAGCTCGAAGTCGTCTCTCCGGAGGCCGAACCGGATTCGGAGCCGGGACCCGAGGCCGTCTCCCCCGAGCCCGAACTCCCGGAAGTGTTCGTCCCCTTGGAGTCGGGGGCCGCGTCACCCCCGCCCTCGAGCGGCATCAGTGACACGTCTCCCGAGGGGGCCACCACCGCCCCCGGTCCCCCGGGCGAACCCCCCGCGGCCCCGACGGCGACGTACCCGTCGCCACCCCCGCCACTCCCGCACGCGGCCAGCACGCCACCCAGACACAGCACAGCCGCCGAGGCACCCACAAGGGCACCTCGGCGACCACGTATCGACTCTCGACGCATCGCGCCAGTGTGGCTGACGCATCGTCAATTATGAACCCTGCGTGGGGTGGTCAGTCGGAGATGAGCCCTTCCCGCAGCTGCGCGAGCGTGCGGGTCAGCAGCCGGGAGACGTGCATCTGCGAGATGCCGACCTCCTCGCCGATCTGCGACTGGGTCATGTTCGCGAAGAAGCGGAGCATGATGATCCGGCGCTCGCGGGGCGGCAGCTTGGCGAGCAGCGGCTTGAGGGACTCGCGGTACTCGACGCCCTCCAGGGCCGTGTCCTCGTAGCCGAGGCGGTCCGCGAGGGAGCCCTCGCCGCCGTCGTCCTCGGGGGCGGGGGAGTCGAGGGACGAGGCCGTGTACGCGTTACCGACGGCGAGGCCGTCGACCACGTCCTCCTCGGACACGCCCAGGACCGCGGCGAGTTCGCCGACCGTCGGGGAGCGGTCCAGCTTCTGCGAGAGCTCGTCGCTGGCCTTGGTGAGGGCCAGTCGCAGTTCCTGGAGGCGGCGCGGCACGCGCACCGACCACGAGGTGTCGCGGAAGAACCGCTTGATCTCGCCGACGACCGTCGGCATCGCGAACGTCGGGAACTCCACGCCGCGTTCGCAGTCGAAGCGGTCGATCGCCTTGATCAGGCCGATCGTGCCGACTTGGACGATGTCCTCCATCGGCTCGTTGCGGGAGCGGAAGCGCGCGGCCGCGTACCGGACGAGCGGGAGATTGAGCTCGATGAGCGTGTCCCGGACGTAGGCGCGCTCCGGGCTGTTCTCGCCGAGTGCGGCCAGCCGCAGGAACAGGGAGCGGGACAGGGTGCGGGTGTCGATGGCGCCCGAGGATTCGGGGGCCGGGAGGACGGCTTCGGGGGCCGGAACGGCCGGGACGGCGTCGGGGGCCGGAAGGGCCGGGACATCGTGAAGCGCGTCGGGCGCGGACTCGCTCTTCATGAGCGTGAGCACCTTCGAGCTGCCCTGGTCTGCGGACATGCCACCCCCTTTGGGTCGCGGACGGTCGCGGCAGTCGCTCCCGTCGGAGGAACGCAGCCTCCACCTGAATACCGGAGGCGAGGCCGCGGCAAACGCGCTTCCGGAAGAATGTCACATGTCGGCAACACGCTGTAGTGACATGTCGACATGGAGGGGGTGAATCGGCCCTGGAAAGAGGGGGTCTGACGGTTTTTCAGTACGGAACTGTCGGAAAAGGCGCCGCTGGGGGATTCGCTCTCAGCGGTTACGCCTCGATCCTGTTTGCGGATCGAAGACGCGCGAAACTGCGGGCGAGCAGCCTTGACACATGCATCTGGGAGACTCCCAGTTCCGCGCTGATCTGTGACTGCGTCAAATTGCTGTAGTAGCGCAGGAGAAGGATCCGCTGTTCGCGCTCGGGCAGTTGTACGAGCAGATGCCGTACGAGGTCGCGATGTTCGACCCCGTCGAGCGCCGGGTCCTCGTAACCGAGCCGGTCGAGCAGTCCCGGCAGCCCGTCGCCCTCCTGGGCCGCTTCGAGGGAGGTCGCGTGGTAGGAGCGGCCCGCCTCGATGCAGGACAGCACCTCGTCCTCGCCGATGCGCAGCCGCTCGGCGATCTCGGCGGTCGTCGGCGAGCGCCCGAAGGCGGTCGTCAGGTCCTCGGTCGCGCTGTTCACCTGCACCCACAGCTCGTGCAGCCGGCGCGGTACGTGGACGGTGCGGACGTTGTCCCGGAAGTACCGCTTGATCTCCCCGACCACGGTCGGCATCGCGAAGGTCGGGAACTGCACACCCCGGTCGGGGTCGAAGCGGTCGATGGCGTTGATCAGCCCGATGGTCCCGACCTGGACGACGTCCTCCATGGGCTCGTTGCGGCTGCGGAAGCGGGCTGCCGCGTACCGGACGAGCGGGAGGTTGGCCTCGATGAGGGCCCCGCGTACGCGGTTGTGCTCCGGGGTGCCCGGCTCCAGCGTCTTGAGCTGACCGAAGAGCACCTGGGTGAGGGCCCGGGTTTCGGCACCGCGGCGGCGTTCGGGCGAGGCCCGCTCCGGCGCGACTTCCTGCACGACGTCCCGTGCGACTGCCGGTGCGACTTCGTGTGGCGGTGCTTGAGGCGCAGTACTGGCCGGCACGGTCAACTCCACCTCTGTGATCCGTCAACTCATCCGTGATCAACTCATCCGTCAAAAGCGGTCATAGCATCACAAGACATGTGCACTGTGTGCAAGCACCGCATAACGCCGTGTTGAGGGAGAGTTGGGGTGTAAGGCACAAAAAACCTCTGGCCGGTTGCGGCCAGAGGCTTCGAAACGGTGTGGCCCGGAAGGGTCAGAACGGATAGTCGGCGATCACCCAGGTCGCGAACTCCCGCCACAGCGCGACGCCCGCCTGGTGCGCAGGGTGCTCCAAGTACCGCTTCAGGGCGTCGATGTCGTCGACGGCGGAGTTGATCGCGAAGTCGTACGCGATGGGCCGGTCGGTGATGTTCCAGCCGCATTCCCAGAAGCGCAGCTCGGGGATCCGGTCGCCGAGCACGCGGAACGCGGCTACGCCCTCGACCACGCGCGGGTCGTCGCGCTCGACGCCCTCGTTGAGCTTGAAGAGGACCAGATGGCGGATCACGGACACTCCCTGGTGGTGCGGTTCTTGTCTCTGCCCCGTCGGCTCGGCGCCGGCTCGGTTCGGGCTCTGTGCCGGCTCGGTTCGGGCTCTGTGCCGGCTCGGTTCGGGCTCTGTGCCGGCTGGGCTCCGGCTCAGTTCTTGGCTCCGTCGGCGACCCAGGTCATGAAATCTCCGATGGCCTGAGCGGCGTTCGATATGCCTTCGAACCCTATCTGGACGTAATCGGCGGCCTTGGCCGGATCCGTGATGATCACATAGAGCGCGAAGACTACGAGCACGTAGACGGCGATCTTCTTCGAATTCACCGCCATCGCGGCCTCCCTGTGACTGTTGCGCCCGGTGGGCCCCCTGTTGCCGGCGGTGAGTGTAACCTTCACGCCGCTTTTAAGGACCAACGGCCCGCTGGTCGAGGCCTTTTGTCGGGCCGATCCGGGCACCGCCGGGCCCAGGATGGATGGTGAGCCCGGCGGAATCGGCAGGAATCCGCGGGGCCGGGACGGACCCCACTGCGGGGTCTCGCCGCAGGCTTCCCCCGAGGCAGCGGTGCGGACTTGTGGGTCCTTCTCCATCGGTGGAAGCGGCTTGTCCCCCCGATGTCGCTTCCCCCGCCCTCATGGGGTGCGGGAGCCACCGGGATCGGGTGCGAAAGCCCCGGCTCGAGCGGCGCCGGGGCTTTCGCGCACCCGGGCGACTGTTCGCGCGCACTCGCGCGACTGCCGGACGCACAACGCGACTGCCGGACGCACAAAGGGCCCCGTCTCTCGACGGGGCCCTTCTCAAGCGGTAGCGGAGGGATTTGAACCCTCGGTGACTTGCGCCACACTCGCTTTCGAGGCGAGCTCCTTCGGCCGCTCGGACACGCTACCGAGGGAGACCCTACCCCAAGGTGGGCCGTGGTCCGAAATCCGTTTCGGCGACCCGGATGATCAACGATCAGCGGCCGTGGAAGCAGCCCCGGTGATCAGCGGCGACGATCAGCGATCGCGGAAACAGCCCCGATGATCAGCGGTCGCGGAAGAAGTCGGTGAGCAGGCTCGCGCACTCGCCGGCGAGGACGCCCTCGATCACCTCGGGCCGGTGGTTGAGCCGCCGGTCGCGTACGAGGTCCCAGAGGGAGCCGGCCGCGCCCGCCTTGTCGTCGCGGGCGCCGTAGACGACCCGGTCCACCCGGGACTGCACGAGCGCACCCGCGCACATCGTGCAGGGCTCCAGGGTGACGACGAGCGTGCAGCCCGTCAGCCGCCACTCGCCGAGCTCTGCGGCGGCCCGGCGCAGCGCGAGAACCTCGGCGTGTGCCGTCGGATCGCCGGTGGCCTCGCGCTCGTTGTGCCCGGTCGCGAGCACCGTCGTACCGTCCGCGGACAGCACGACGGCGCCGACGGGAACATCCCCGCCCCGGACGGCCCGGTGGGCCTCGTCCAGGGCGAGCCGCATCGCGGCCCGCCAGCGGTCGCGTACCGGATCGGCAGGATCGGGCTGTGGAGTTTCCTCGGTCGTGCTCACCCGGGGAACCTAGCGGAAGGTCTTCAGGGCCTGGTGAGAGATCTCCAGGGACTCGCGGAAGCTCCCCGGAGACTTCCAGGCCCTATCGGACGGTCTCCAGGACCTCCGCCGCTCCCAGGGCGTCGGCGATCGTGCTGAGCGCGTCGCCTTCGTCCAGGGCGAGCAGTTCCTTCTCGCTCACTCCGAGGTCCGCGAGGATGTCGCGGTCCCCGACGGGGCTGTGCGAAACGGCCTCGTCGGACACGGTCTCCTCCTCGTCCTCGTCGGAGTCCTCGGGTTCACCGTCCTCCGTGCCGTCCAGGTCGAGGGAGTCCAGGTCGGCTTCGTCGTCGCCGGGCTCCCGTCCTAGTAGTTCGTCCGTGAGCAGGATCTCGCCGTACGAGCTGCGGGCAGCCGCGGCGGCGTCCGAGACGTAGATACGAGGGTCCTCCTCGCCGTCCACGCGGACGACGCCGAACCACGCGTCCTCCTGCTCGATGAGCACGAGCACCGTGTCCTCGTCCGAGGCTTCACGGGCCAGGTCGGTCAGATCCGACAGGGTCTCCACATCGTCGAGCTCTGTGTCGCTCGCTTCCCACCCGTCTTCGGTGCGCGCGAGCAGTGCGGCGAAGTACACCGTGACTCTCCCACTGGTCATAGGCGTGCCGGTTGGGGGTCCCCCCGGCGGAGGCTGTGGGCGGGGAGTGCTTCTCCGAGCCCCACCCACTCGGAATCGTGGCAGAAACAGAGCGTTCAGGGGACGTCTTCGGCCTGCTGTGTCTGCCTCTTTTGATCGCTAACAGCGGATCGTACGCGGCTGTCGGCCCTCGTACGCACCTCCCCGCCCAGACACGGGCTCGCGCGGCACGGGTGGGGGATCGGGTTGGTACGGGCGGGGCACCGGCTCGGGGCATGTGCGCCGTCGGTCCGGGCGGGCGCGCTACCAGCGGAAGGTGCGCATGCGCATGGCGTGGCGCAGTCGGGCGGCCTTGGCGCGGCGGGGCTGGACCCGGTCGCGCAGCTCGCGCGCCTCGGTCAGTTCCCGCAGGAACCGGGCGCGGCGCCTCCTGCGCACGGCGTCGGTCTCCGCCTGCTCGGGGGACTCCTCTTCCTGGTTCCGCATAGGCACACCACCCCAGGTCCGTCCCTCCCACTTTCCCTCCGCCGGACGGTTTGATGCCAGCATTCGGGTGACTGGGCGGGCGGGTACTTGACGGGCGGCGTCGCGCGGGGCAAAGGCCTTTGTCCGCAGCGGACGGGGCAGTGGCGGGCGCCCCGGGCCCGGCTACTGTTGTCGACATGCGTCTCCACGTCGTCGACCACCCCCTGGTCGCCCATAAGCTCACCACCCTGCGCGACCGGCGCACCGACTCCGCGACCTTCCGGCGCCTCGCCGACGAGCTGGTCACCCTGCTCGCCTACGAGGCCACGCGGGACGTGCGCACGGAGCAGGTCGACCTCGTGACCCCGGTCGCCTCGACCACGGGCGTCAAGCTCTCCCACCCGCGCCCCCTCGTCGTGCCGATCCTGCGGGCGGGTCTCGGCATGCTCGACGGCATGGTCCGGCTGCTGCCGACCGCCGAGGTGGGCTTCCTGGGCATGGTGCGCAACGAGGAGACGCTGCAGGCCTCCACATACGCCACCCGCATGCCGGACGACCTCTCCGGGCGCCAGGTGTACGTTCTCGACCCGATGCTGGCCACCGGCGGCACGCTCGTCGCGGCGATCCAGGAGCTGATCAAGCGCGGCGCCGACGACGTCACCGCCGTGGTCCTCCTCGCCGCACCCGAGGGCGTCGAGGTCATGGAGCGCGAACTGGCGGGCACGCCGGTCACCGTCGTCACAGCCTCGGTCGACGAGCGCCTCAACGAGCACGGCTACATCGTGCCGGGCCTCGGAGACGCGGGGGACCGGATGTACGGGGCCGCCGAGTAGCCCCTTTACGAGGACGGACCACGAGACTTCCAGGACGAGGCTTTCAGCAGCTCTTCTGTGAGGTGGAGGGCGTTGAGCGGGGCTTGGCCAGGACGGCCAGGGCCCTGTCGGCGTCCTCCTTCTTCGTCAGCGACTTGAAACCGGTGCCGATGATGAAGTCGACCTCGTCGGCCTTCTCGCGGCCGTCGGTCTTCAGTTCGGCGCCGGCGAGCTGCGTGTTGAGGACGGGGAGCGCGGCCGCGAAGGCCGCCTTCGCGCCGAGCAGTACCCCGGCGCCGTCCACCTTCTTGTCGTACGCGTCCGTCGCGTTGCCCACCTTGCCGATCTTGAAGCCGCGCTTCTTCAGCTCGTCCGCGGTCGCCTTGGCGAGCCCGCTGCGGGGCGTGGCGTTCAGGACGTTCACCGTGATCCGGCCGGGCTCCGGCAGGGCGGTGGTCGCTGTGGACGCCGTGGATGCCTTGGCCGACGGGCCGGCCTTGGACGGGCAGTTCCCCTTGGATCCCGCCGCCGTGGCCCTGTCGCCGCCGCCCGTGAAGACGTCGAGGAGCTGCAGGGTCCCCCACCCGATCAGCCCTAGTGCGGTGACGGAGGCGACGACCAGGAACACGAGCCTCCGGCGCCCCTTGGGTCGGCGCATCCGCGGGTACTTGTCCCCCGTGATCCGATACTGACCGCCCATGCCAGGGGGAGTGAGCATGCTCATGGGCGCAGCGTAGTGCGCCTGGGCAGCAATGCCTACTAGATGATCATTGGATTCCGCCCAGGAGAACCCGAAAGGGCCAACCTCGGGTCAGGCTCGGTGAACCGAGCCTTGGAAAGGGGGCCTGTCAGTCGAGCTCGAGCACACGCGCGTGGAGGACCTGGCGCTGCTGGAGCGCGGCGCGGACGGCGCGGTGCAGGCCGTCCTCCAGGTACAGGTCGCCCTGCCACTTCACGACGTGCGCGAAGAGGTCGCCGTAGAACGTCGAGTCCTCGGCGAGCAGTGTTTCCAGGTCGAGCTGGCCCTTGGTCGTCACGAGCTGATCGAGGCGGACCGGGCGCGGCGCGACGTCCGCCCACTGCCGGGTGCTTTCCCGGCCGTGGTCGGGGTACGGCCGTCCGTTTCCGATGCGCTTGAAGATCACACGGAAAGCCTACCGGTCAAGACCTTCCGGGCGCAGCCATGGCGACGGAGTGCGACGCTGGAAAAGACGCCGTTGATGCCGTAAATCCGCGCAAATCGGGAAGCAGGGGCCTGATATGAGCGACAGCGAGACTGTGCCTGCCGCCACCGATCCACGGTCGGCCCCGGCCACCGCCCCCAAGACGGCTTCAGCCATCGCTCCCGAGAAGGCCGGCAGCGCTCCCGCTCTCCCTCAGGAGGCCCTGGAGATCGCCTCCGGGTATGCCTTCTCCGGCCCCGCCCTCGATCTCGGCGCCCTGCTCTGGGTCGGGCAGTGCCTGCCCGACCTGCAGATCCGCATCCCGCTGCCGATAGCACGGCCTGGTCGCGGGCGCCACCGGCACCGGCAAGACCAAGACCCTCCAGCTGATCGCCGAGCAGCTGTCGGCCCAGGGGGTGCCCGTCTTCCTCGCCGACATCAAGGGCGATGTGTCGGGAGTGTCGGCGCCGGGCGTGTCGAACGACACGGTCCAGGAGCGCGCCCGGCACGTCCACCAGGAGTGGACGCCCGCCGGGTGCCCCACCGAGTTCTACGCGCTCGGCGGCATGGGCCATGGCATCCCCGTACGGGCCACGGTCACCAGCTTCGGTCCGGTGCTGCTGTCCAAGGTGCTCCAACTCAATCGGACCCAGGAGCAGTCGCTCGGTCTGATCTTCCACTACGCCGACCAGAAGGGCCTGGAACTGGTCGACCTCAAGGACCTGCGTGCGGTGGTCGCCTTTCTGACCTCGGACGAGGGCAAGCAGGAACTGAAGGGCATCGGCGGGCTGTCCACCGCCACGGCCGGCGTGATCCTCCGTTCCCTCACCGCCTTCGAGGCGCAGGGCATGAGCCCGTTCTTCGGGGAGCCGGAGTTCGACACCGGCGAACTGCTGCGAGGTCGTCGGCAGCGGCCTGTTCGAGTCCCTCGCCCGGTCCGTCGGCACGCAGATCGGGCGGGAGATCACCAGGTCGCTCTTCGGGACGGCGCGGCGCCGGCGGTAGGCGCCCGCTCCGTCCCGGTGAGGGGCGGCGACCGCTCCATCCGGGTGAGGGGCGACCGCTCCATCCGGGTGAGGGGCGCCCGCTCCCTCCCGGTGAAGGGGAAGAAGCGGTCGCCTTCCGTGATCAGTCGCGGCCGTGTTCCTTGATGGGGGTGATCGGCGCCGGCCCGCCGGGAAGTTGTCCGTCCGACAGGTACCGGTCGGACGGTTGTCCGTCCGGCTCGGGGCGGTGGTCCGGCTTCGGTGCGTTGCGTACGGCTTCCGCGCGCAGCAGGGCGCGCAGCACCGCGTAGGGGTCGTTGGGCATGGGGGTGTCCTTGTGTTCGCTGGTGAGGGACCGTTCCGGAAGCCGGGTCCGTCAGCAGCGCAGGACCACGCAGCGCAGGGCGTGCAGGGCGTGCAGGGCGTGCAGAGCGGGGGAGCACGAGCTCGGTGCGGGTGCCCGAACGGGGCGGGGGCCTGCTTCCCGCTCGGAGTGGCCCGCGTCGGGGCCCAGGGCGGTGAGGGGACGGTGTCCCTGGCGGCTGGGCGGTCGCAGGGCCGTATCGGGTACGTCGTGTTCGGCGGTACCCGATCCGGCGGTGGCCGTGGTGGTGGCGGCGGACGTGGCGAACACCTCGGGGTGTGCGCCCGTGGCGAGCATCGCGACGATGAGCACGATGAGAATCCGCAGCCAGGCACTCGAAGGAGCCCCTCCCCGCGCTCGCGCGCGCCGGGGCAGCGGGTGCGAGTGGCGCGGAGCGGGGCTCATAAGACGTCATCTCCCCACCGGGGGCCGGTGGTTCATCGGGTCTGCCGGGAGATCCGCCCTGTTGGCGTACCCGGCGGTCGCCGGGTTGACGTCCGGGGACGCCGGGCGGCGTCGGGGAGCGGTCACACGATGCGGGGGACGGACCGGGCGCCGGAGCGGATCCGGAACGCCATGATGATCTCGATGATGCCGACCGCGACGAGCCAGCAGCCGCCGACGACGGTGAGGACGGCGACCGACTCGAACGGGGACGCGATCAGCACGATTCCGGCGAGAAGGCTGACGATTCCGAGGAGGACCTGCCAGCCGCGGGCCGGCACGCTCGGGTCGGAGGCGGCGGCGATGGTCTGGGTGATGCCGCGGAACAGCCAGCCGATGCCGATCCACAGGGCGAGCAGCAGGATCGACTGCATCGCGCCCCGGAAGCAGAAGAGGCCCAGCAGGATGGACAGCGTGCCGCTGATGAACGCCATCACGCGGAGGGACGTCGCCGCGTGGGTGCCGAAGGCGGCGACGAGTTGCAGAACGCCGCTGAAGATCAGATAGAGGCCGAAGAGCACTCCCGCGGCGAGGAGCGAGGCGCCCGGCCAGATCAGCACCAGGACGCCGAGCACCAGGGCGGCGAGGCCGGCGACCAGGACGGTCTGCCAGGTGGCGCGGGAGAGGAAGTGCAGGGGGCCTTCGGGCTCGACCGTGGGGGCGCGCGCCTCCTTCGCGGCGTGCACGTGGCGGTCGTCGTCGTACTCCGGGCCCCAGGGGGAGCCGCTCGGTGGCTCGGTCATGACCCATGCTGTGAACGGCCCGGGGGCGCCCGCCACTGGGATGAGCCGAGCGGTGGACACGGCGGGGTCGGTGGGCGGGGGGTTTCCGCCCCCGCCGCCCCCGCCCGTCCCGACCTGGGGCTCCGCCCCGGACCCCGTTCCCCCAGTTGCCCGCGCCCCTGAAAAGGGGCGCGGGGAACTGCGCAATCTTTTGGCGGGGGTCTGGGGGCGGCAGCCCCCAGGGACGGGACGGGCAGGGGCGGAGGGGGCGAAAAACACCCGGGGCCTACCGGCCGGATGCCTTCGCTGCCTTGGCCGCCGCCTTCATCTCCTGTTTGTGGGCGCGGACCTTGGCCAGGGATTCCGGGCCGGTGATGTCCGCCACCGAGCGGAAGGACTTCGGCTCGCCATAGGCGCCCGCGGCCTCGCGCCACCCCTTGGGGTGTACGCCGAACTGCTTGCCGAGGAGCGCGAGGAAGATCTGCGCCTTCTGCTTGCCGAACCCGGGCAGGGCCTCCAACCGCTTCAGCAGTTCCTGCCCGGTTTCGACACCCTCCCAGATCGCGCTCGCGTCCCCGTCGTAGTGCTCGACGAGGTACTGACACAGCTGCTGGATCCGCTTGGCCATCGATCCCGGGTAGCGGTGCACGGCCGGCTTCTCCGACAGGAGCGCGGCGAAGGCCTCGGGGGCGTTCGCCGCGATCTCGTGCGCGTCCAGGTCGTCCGTGCCCAGCCGCTGGGCGATGGTCGACGGGCCCTTGAACGCCCACTCCATCGGCACTTGCTGGTCCAGCAGCATCCCGATCAGTGCGGCGAGCGGACTGCGGCCGAGGAGTTCGTCGGCCTCGGGGTCCTGGGCGAGGTGAAGAGTGACATTCATGGGTCGATGATCGCCCGACCGCCTGCCGGGCGCAGCCGGGCGCGACGCGCGACCGTCGTTCGGCGCGCACTGTCTCGACCAGGTGCGCGCCGGAGCGCAGCCGCGGCATGTGGCGCACCTCGTGCCGGTCCGGATCCACGCGGAGGGGGAGGTCGTTCGGCGTGCCCTCGAACCAGATGGCCGCCGGTGCCGAATCCAGCGCGTCGAGAAGGGAGTTGAGGGCGGGAAGCGATGCCGGGTCGGCGATCGCGAAGACGCGCGAGGGGTCGGGCCGGGGCCGCTCGAAGCCGGTGCCGTGGACCGTCGCCTCGATGGTGTCCCCGGGCGCGGCCGCCCGCGCCAGTCGCCGGCGCGGCCCTCGTGCAGGGCGAACTCCAGGTCGAAGGTCCCGGCCGCCGGGGCGGGACCGACGAGCGTGAACGCCCGCTGATGCGGTTTGCCCGCGTCGTCGAACCACAGTCGTACCCACATGGTCGGGTGGGCCCCGGTCGCCGCGAGCATGCCGCCGTCGGCGAGGCGCAGCCGCCGGTAGCGCGGCGTGACGTCCTCGGCGCCGGTCACCGTGAAGGTGAAATCCCTGGCGCGCAGCAGCTTGAGGACCGCGCCCTCCCAGCCATGACCGCGGCCCATGCCGTCTTCACCCCTCGCGTACGATCCCCGCGCACCCCGCGCACCCCGCGCACCCCGCGCACCCCGCGCACCCCGCGCACCCCGCGCTGGCCGAGCTGACCGATCCGCCCGCCTACCCGGAGGTCTTCCTCCCCTGGCTCGCCCTCACCCCGCGCGTCGGCTTCGCCCTCGAAAACCTGCTGAAGGCCGAGGAGTTGTACGGCATCGACCGCGACGCCGTGGGGCGGGACGCCGTCGAGGAGGTGGCGGCGGGCCGCACGCCGGGCACCTGGGGTGACACCCACCGGCTCGCCCCGTGGCGCGCGCTCCCCGACCCCTCGTACCGGGCCCCTCGGCTCTCCGGCGACCACGACTGCGTGCTGTGCACGTCGGCGGTGCCCGGTCTGACCGACCTGAGCGCGCGAGGCCCCGCCGCCCGCTACGTCTGGGATCTCGCCGACCGCGACAACAACCTCTGGGTGGTTCCCCTCGGCGCCGACGGCGTCCCGGGCGCGGCCCACCACCGCGACCGACTCCCCTTGTGGCTCAAGGGGGATCTGGTCCCGGTGGCCACCGACTGGAACGAGCTGACCAAGGAGAACCATGACGACTGAGCCGTACGGGCGCGACCGCGAGGCCGTTCACGAGCAGCTGGTCGACGGCTTCGGCACCGTCCGGATCCTGCCCCTCGACCCGCACGCGGACCTCGACATCGTGCACACCTGGGTGGCCCAGGAGCGGGCCGGGTTCTGGGGGATGAACGGGTTGACGAAGCAGCAGGTCCTGGACACGTATCTGCATCTCGCCTCGCTCCACACCCACCACGCCTTCCTCGCGGTCAGGGACGGCGAACCGGTCGCGCTCTTCCAGGCAGGCCTACGAGCCCGAGGCCGACCGCGTCAGCGAGTGCTACGACGTCGAGCCGGGCGACATGGGCGTCCACCTGTTGATCGGGCCGCCCGGACAGGCCGGCGCGCGCTCGGGTTTCTCCTCTTCGCTGCTGGTCGCCTTCACCACGTACGTGCTGGTCGGCCTGGACCGCGAGCGGGTCGTCGTCGACCCCGGCGAACGCAACGAGAAGGCGATCGCCCGCTTCGAGCGGCAGGGCTTCGACCCGGGACCGGCCGTCGTGCTGCCCGAAATCGACCTTCCGGACGTGTACCTGCCCGAGAACCGCGCCCGACTCGCCTTCCTCACCAGGAAGGCGGCCTTTGGGGAGTGATCTCACGCTGCGGCGGGTGAGTACGCCGCCGGATTCGTCCGTACGTATCCGAGACTCTGGAAGCGTGAGACGGAGACGGCGTGTGAGCGGACAGCGAGACCGGCGGCGCATCGTCCGGGGCCTGAGCCTGATCATCGGGGTCCTGGCCCTTGTCCTCTTCGGCGGCGTGGGCGGCGCGTCCGCGCACGCCGCGCTGACGGGCTCCGATCCGCAGGACGGCAGCGTGCTGAAGTCGGCCCCGCGGCAGGTCACGCTGACGTTCAGCGAGTCCGTCGGCCTCCTCGACGACTCCTTCCGCGTGCTCACCCCGGAGAACCGGCGTGTCCACACGGGCAAGCCGGGCCACGCGGGCGACCGGTCCTCCACCGCACGCGTGACGCTGCCGCGCGGACTGGGCACCGGCACGTTCACCGTGGTCTGGCGGGTCGTCTCGGCGGACAGCCACCCGGTCTCGGGCGCCTTCACCTTCTCCATCGGCGAACCCTCCGCGACCAGTGCCGCCGTGCCCACCGCACCCGCCGCCGACGCCGCCTCGGCCACCCTCTACGACATCGCCCGCTACGTCGCGTACGGCGGTCTGGCCCTGCTCATCGGCGTGGGCGCCTTCGTGCTGGCCTGCGGGTACCCGGGCAGCGTGCGGCGCCTGCTGCAGGCCGGCTGGTGGACCCTGCTGCTGTCGACGCTCGCGCTGCTGCTGCTGCGCGGGCCCTACGAGCGCGGCACGGGGGTCGCCTCGGCCTTCGACCCGGCGGCCCTGCGCGAGACGCTGACGAGCAGGCCCGGGGTGGTCCTGGTGGCCCGGCTGGTGCTGCTGATGGCGGCCGCCTTCCTGCCCGAACGCGTGCGCGTACGGGAGCGCGGGCAGGCGCGCGGGGTCCTCGCGCTCGGCGGAACGCTCGCCCTCGCTCTCGCGGTCACGTGGGCCGCGGCCGAGCACGCCTCCGCCGGGATCCAGGTCCCCGCCGCGATGGTCTCCGCCGTGCTGCACCTGCTCGCCATGGCGGTCTGGCTCGGCGGCCTGACCGCCCTGCTCACCGCGCTGCACCGTCCGGACGAGCCCCTGCCCACGGCCGTCGTCACCCGCTTCTCCCGGCTCGCCCTCGCCTCGGTAGCCGTCCTCGCCGCCACCGGCGTCTACCAGTCCTGGCGCGGCCTCGGCTCGTGGGACGCCCTGACCTCGACGTCGTACGGCAGGATCCTCGTCGTCAAGCTGTGCGGGGTGCTGCTCCTGCTGGCGGGGGCGGCGTACTCGCGGCGCTGGACGGGGCGGCTGGTGATGGCGGAGACCGCCGCTCCCGTGACCGTTCCGGCGGAACGGGTGGCTGTGCCGGTCGGCGGTCCCGCTGTCGCGGAGACGGTGGCCCCCGAGGACGTACCAGCCGAGGCCACCCCTGAGCCGGGCTCAGGTCCAGGCTCCGGTTCCGGCTCAGTTTCCGGTTCCGGTTCCGGCTCCGGCTCGGGCTCGGGCTCGGGCTCGGGCTCGGGCTCGGGCTCGGGCTCGGGCTCGGGCTCGGGTGAGCCTGCCGCGTACCGCCGGGCTCTGCGCCGCTCCGTCCTCGCCGAGGTCACCGTCGGGATCGTCGTCCTGGTGATCACCACCCTGCTGACCGGGACTCAGCCGGGGCGGGCTGCCGAGGAGACCGCGGTGGCCTCGACCACGGCCCCCGGGCAGCCCACGTCGTCGACGACGCTGGTCCCCTTCGACGTCGGTACGCCGGGCGGGCACGGCAAGGTGCAGATAGAGCTGACGCCGGGCCGGGTGGGCGAGAACTCGGTGCAGGCCGTGATCCTGGGTCCCGACGGAGGCATCGCGACCGTCCCCGAACTGCGTCTGACCTTCACGCTGGCCGCGCAGAAGGTCGGCCCGCTCGACGCGGAGCTCACCGACAAGGGCGGCTACTGGGGCACGGACGGCCTCACGCTCCCGCTGGCCGGCACCTGGACGATGAACGTCACGGTGCGTACCAGCGACATCGACCAGGTCACGGTCTCCAAGACCGTCAAGATCGGCTGATCCGCCCACCGCGGCGCGGCCGGCCGGGAAGTCCACCCGCAGCGTGGACGGCTCGCTCGTAGCGGCATCGCGGCCACCCCGGTCGGCCCCTGCCAGGGCAACTCGCGCGCTCGCCGGGCCGACCGGCGGCGCACGGCTGCCGCGGCGCGGCCGGCCGGGAAGTCCACCCGCAGCGTGGACGGCTCGCTCGTAGCGGCATCGCGGCCACCCCGGTCGGCCCCTGCCAGGGCAACTCGCGCGCTCGCCGGGCCGACCGGCGGTGCACGGCTGCGACCCCGCCCCGGTCCCCGGCCGCCGCGGTGAGCCCCCGGTCGGCGGATTTGATCACGGTGCCACGATCACATTTCAACAAAGGCGCCCGACATCTCTTGACGCATGACAAGACATACGGCTGTTATTGCGCCCACGATGTTCGGTCGAGTTGATTTCTGGTCGATTTCGATCTGGCTCAACTCGGCTCTCCCCGCGACCGGACACATGCCCGTCAGGAGCCGCTCATGCACCACCTTTCCCCCTCCGGTCTCTCCGTCCCGGGTCCCAGCCGCCGCACCCTGCTGCGCGGCATCGGCGGAGCGGCCGCGCTCGGCGCGTCCATACCCTTTCTCAGCGCCTGCGCCGGCAGCGGCGCGGCCAGTGACCCGAAGACCCTGACCCTCGGCTCCAACGCGTCGGACGCCGTGCCGAAGAAGGCTTTCGCCGACATCTACGCGGCCTTCAAGAAGCAGTCCGGCATCACGGTCGACGTGAACACCAAGGACCACAACACCTTCCAGGAGCAGATCAACTCCTACCTCCAGGGCACGCCCGACGACGTGTTCAACTGGTTCGCCGGCTACCGCATGCAGTTCTTCGCGGGCAAGAAGCTGGCCACCCCGATCGACGACGTGTGGAAGACGATCGAGGGCGACTTCCCCGACGCGATGAAGGCGCTCAGCAAGGGCGAGGACGGCAAGTACTACTTCGTCCCGCTGTACACGTACCCCTGGGCGATTTTCTACCGGAAGAGCGTCTTCAAGCAGCACGGCTACGAAGTCCCCACCACCTGGGCCCAGTTCATCGCCCTGTGCAAGCAGATGAAGAAGGACAACCTGGTCCCGATCGCCTTCGGCGACAAGGACGAGTGGCCCGCGCTCGGCACCTTCGACCAGATCAACTTCCGGACGAACGGCTACGACTTCCACGTCGAGCTGATGGCCGGAAAGGCATCCTGGACCGACAAGCGCACCCGCGCCGCCTTCGACAACTGGGCCGAGATCCTCCCCTACCACCAGGACGGCGCCGTCGGCCGCACCTGGCAGGACGCGGCCCAGACCCTGGTGTCGAAGAAGGCCGGCATGTACCTGCTGGGCATGTTCGTGGGCCAGCAGTTCACCAGCGCCGCCGACCGGGAAGACCTGGACTTCTTCCCGTTCCCGGAGATCGACCCCTCGTACGGGCAGGACACCGTCGAGGCCCCGACGGACGGCTTCATGCTCAGCAAGGCCCCGAAGAACCACGCCGGTGCCGTCAAGCTCCTGGAGTACCTGGGCTCCCCGGCCGCCGAGCAGATCTACCTCAAGTCCGACCCGAACGTGGTCGCCGCCTCCACCAAGGCCGACACCTCCTCCTACAGCGCCATGCAGAAGAAGGGGTACGACCTGATCAGCGGGGCCAAGAACCTCACGCAGTACATGGACCGCGACAGCCGGCCCGACTTCACCTCCACGGTGATGCAGCCCGCGCTGCAGAAGTTCGTCCGCGACCCCAAGGGCGTGGACAGCCTGCTCTCGTCGATCGAGCGCCAGAAGAAGACGATCTTCGCGTCCTCATGAGCACCGACACCAGCACCGCTGAGATGCCGGAGGCGGCCCTCGCGCCGCCTCCGGCCCCCGCACCCGGCAAGAGGGGGCCGCGGGGACACCGCCGCCTCCTCACCCGTCGCGACCGGTTCACGCTGGGCCTGATGGCGGGCGTCCCGACGATCCTGCACATCGCGCTCGTCTGGGTGACCGCCCTCGCCTCCGTCGCCCTCGCCTTCACCACCTGGGACGGCATCGGCTTCGACTCCATCAGGTGGGTCGGGCTGCAGAACTTCCGCGAACTGTTCACCCAGAACCCGCAGTTCTGGCCCGCCGTCCAGCACAACGTCATCTGGTTCGTGGTCCTGATCCTGATCCCGACCCCGCTCGGACTCCTCCTGGCCGTGCAACTGGACAAGAAGATCCGGTTCAGCAGGGTGTACCAGACCGCGTTCTTCCTGCCGGTGGTCGTGTCGATGGCGTGCATCGGCTTCGTCTGGCAACTCGTCTACAACCCCGACACGGGCCTGATCAACAGCCTCATCGGGGCCAACAAGCCCGGCCACTACATCGACTGGATCGGCGACCCGCACCTCAACCTGTGGGCGATCCTCATCGCCGCCTCCTGGCGGCACACCGGCTACATGATGATCCTCTACCTGGCCGGTCTGAAGGGCGTCGATCCCTCGCTGCGCGAGGCGTCCTCGCTCGACGGCGCCAACGAATGGCAGACCTTCAAGAACGTCATCTTCCCGACGCTGCGCCCCACCAACACCATCGTGCTGGTCGTCACCATCATCGAGTCGCTGCGCGCCTTCGACCTCGTCTACGTCTTCAACGGCGGAGCCCAAGGCACCGAACTGCTCTCGATCCTCGTGACCGACAACATCATCGGCGAGTCCAGCCGTATCGGATACGGGTCCGCCATCGCGGTCGTCCTGCTGCTGATCTCGCTCGTCGTGATCATTCCGTACCTGGTGAGCACCTTCCGGAAGGAGCGGCGAGCATGAGCACCGCCACTGTCGCGCCGAAAAGGCGCGCGCCCGTCCGCCCCGCCCGGCTGCTGCTGCACCTGTTCCTCGCGGGCGCCGCGCTGGCCTGGCTGGCCCCGCTGCTCTGGGCGCTGTACGCGGCCATGCGTCCATACGCCGAGACCAGCACGAAGGGCTATGTCTCCTGGCCCGACAAGCTGAGCTTCGACAACTTCACGAACGCGTTCACGCAGTCGGACATGGCGCACTACTTCGGCAACACGCTGCTCATCGCCGTCCCCGCGGTGCTGCTGACGCTGTTCCTGTCGTCGATGGTCGCCTTCTACGTCAGCCGGTTCGACTTCCGCGTCAACCTCGCCCTGCTGCTGGTCTTCACGGCGGGCAACCTGCTGCCGCAGCAGGTCATCATCACCCCCCTCTACCGCATGTTCCTGCTCATCGACCTGCCCGGCATCACGGTCAGCGGCAAGCTGTACGACTCCGCGCTCGGCCTGGTCCTCATCCACATAGCGTTCCAGTCCGGCTTCTGCGCCTTCGTGCTGAGCAACTACATGCGCATGCTGCCGCACGAGCTCACCGAGGCCGCGCTCGTCGACGGCGCCTCGGTGTGGCGGCAGTACTGGCAGATCGTGCTGCCGCTGTGCCGCCCGGCGATGGCGGCCCTGGCGACGCTGCTGTCCATCTGGATCTACAACGACTTCTTCTGGGCCATCGTCCTCATCTCGACCGGCGAGAACATGCCGATCACCTCGGCCCTGAAGAACCTCTCCGGGCAGTACTTCACCGACCCCAACCTGGTCGCCGCCGGCGCCCTGCTCACCGCGATCCCGACGCTGATCGTGTACTTCGTGCTGCAGCGCCAGTTCGTCAGCGGCCTCACGCTCGGTGCCAACAAGGGCTGACGCCCGACCTGATGTCGTGGCCGACGCCCGACCCTTTGAAAGAGAACCACCGTGCCCCACCCCTTCACGCCCCTCGCCCTTGTGCCCGTGGACCCGCGCACCGCCCGGGTCCACGAGGAGGGCTGGCAGTCCTGGAGCCCCAGCGGCGCCTATGCCCTCGGCGACAAGCCGTACCGCCCGACCGACGACAACTGGGCGACCGTCTGCTATCGGCCCGGGCGCACCGTCCCGTCCGGCGTCTTCCAGGGGGAGGGACTCCTGGCGCTCGCCCCCGGTGACGGCTCGCCGGTGCGGCTGTGGGCGGCGGCCGATCCGCTGCACGCCGTCCCCTCCATCCGCCTGGAAGTGCACGGCGAACGGGCGGAGGTCAGCGCCGACGGGCCCGTTCGGGAACTGACCGGCAGGGACATCCAGTCGGCCCTGGCCACGTGGGCGCAGGGCCTCGGTCTCGTCGCCCCGCGACCGGCGCCCACCGTCTGGTGCTCCTGGTACGAGTACTTCACCGCGGTCACCGAGGAGGACATCCACGAGAACCTCCGCGCGATGGACACCCTCGACCTGCCCATCGACGTCGTCCAGATCGACGACGGCTACCAGAGTGCGCTGGGCGACTGGCTGACGTTGTCCGGCCGCTTCCGCTCCCGCGCCGGGATCGCGGAGGCCATCCGCGCGCGGGGCCGCAGGGCGGGCATCTGGACGGCACCGTTCCTGGTCGACCCGGCGAGCGAACTGGCGGCCGAGCATCCGCAGTGGCTGGTACGGGACCCGCAGGGCGGCTTCGCGCACGCGGGCCGCAACTGGGGGCACGACCTGTGCGTCCTGGACACGACGCATCCTGACGCGGCGGCGTATCTGACGGACGTGTTCAGGACCCTGCGCGCCGAGGGTTACGACTACTTCAAGGTCGACTTCCTGTACGCGGGCGCGCTGGACGGCGTACGGCATTCCTCGGACGACGCGCTGACGGCGTACCGCGAAGGCATCTCGCTCGTCCGCGAGGCGATCGGCGCGGACGCGTATCTGCTGGGCTGCGGCGCGCCGATCCTCCCCTCCATCGGCCTGTTCGACGCGATGCGGGTCAGCCCCGACACGGCTCCGCACCGCCGTCCCGAGGCCGACGACTACTCCCAACCCGGGCAGGATCCCGCCGAGTTCACCGGTGTGGGCCGCCGGTGGCAGCACGGCCGCCTCTGGGTCAACGACCCCGACTGTCTGATGGCCCGCCCCGCCGTGGAGACCCGTGAACGCTGGGCGGCACACGTGGAGTCGACCGGCGGACTGATGGCGTCCAGCGACCGGCTGCTGTCGCTGGACGAGTGGGGCGTGACCACAACGCGCCGTCTGCTCGGGGGAGTTGCCCGATGAACCGCACGCTGTCCGTCCCGGGCATCGCCTACGGCGGCGACTACAACCCCGAGCAGTGGCCCGAGGAGGTCTGGGCCGAGGACATGCGCCTGATGCGCGAGGCCGGCGTGACCATGGTCAGCGTGGGCATCTTCGCGTGGGGCCTACTGGAGCCGTCCGAGGGCGAGTTCGACTTCGCCCGTATGGACCGGCTGCTGGATCTGTTGCGGGAGAACGGCATCGCCGCCGACCTCGCCACGCCCACGGCCGCGCCCCCGGCGTGGTTCTTCCGCGCCCACCCCACGGCGCTGCCGGTGGACCGGGACGGCCGCACGCTGTCGTACGGCAGCCGCCAGACGTTCTGCCCGAGCAGCCCCGCCTACCGGGAGGCCGCCCTGCGCATCGCGGGAGCGCTGGCACAGCGGTACGCCGACCACCCGGCCGTGGCGATGTGGCACGTCCACAACGAGTACGGCTGCCACAACGCGGAGTGCTACTGCGACACGAGCGCGGCGGCCTTCCGCGCGTGGCTCCGGGCCAGGTACGGCGATGACCTGGCGGCGCTGAACCACGCCTGGGGCACCACCTTCTGGAGCCAGTGGTACTACGACTGGGACGAGATCCTGCCGCCCCGCGCCACCGGAGCCGTCCCCAACCCGACCCACCGACTGGACTGGCGCCGCTTCTGCTCGGACGAGTTGCTGTCCCTGTACACGGCGGAGCGCGACGTCCTGCGCGCGGCGGCCCCTGCCGTGCCGGCGACCACCAACTTCATGGTGATGCACAACTTCGACGCCCTGGACTACTGGCGCTGGGCCCCGGAGCTGGACGTGGTCTCGAACGACCACTACCTGCGGTCCACGGATCCGGAGTCGGAGATCGACATCGCGCTCAGCGGCGACCTGACGCGCTCGCTCGCCGGCGGCCCCTGGCTGCTGATGGAGCACTCCACGGGCGCGGTGAACTGGCAACCGGTGAACCGGGCGAAGAACCCGGGGGAGTTGCGCCGCAACGCTCTCGCCCATGTGGCACGCGGCGCGGACGGCATCGCCTACTTCCAGTGGCGGGCGGCGAAAGCGGGTGCCGAGCAGTGGCACTCGGCGATGCTGCCGCACGCGGGGACGGACAGCCGGATCTGGCAGGACGTGGTGGCGCTGGGCGCCGACCTGAAGGCCCTGGCGGAGGTACGCGGCAGCACGGGCACGGCCTCCGTGGCCGTCGTCTGGGACTGGAACGCCCGCTGGGCCCTGGAGCTGCCCTCCCAGCCGAGCGGCGAACTCCGTTTCCAGGACCTGGTCCGGGACTGGTACGAGCCGCTGTGGCGCTCGGGCGTGGCAGTGGACTTCGTACGCCCGGACGCCGACCTGTCGTCGTACCGCCTGGTCCTGGCCCCGAGCCTGTACCTGGTGGACGACGCGGGCGCGGCGAATCTGGTCGGCTTCGCGGAACGCGGCGGCACGCTGGCGGTGGGCTTCCACAGCGGGGCGGTGGACGAGAACTGCCATGTGCGGCTGGGCGGTTACCCCGGCGCCTTCCGGGAGGCGCTCGGCGTACGGTCCGACGAGCTGTTCCCGCTGCTGCCGGGCGAGCCGGTGGGCCTGAGCGGGGGCGGCACGGCCACCCTGTGGTCGGAGCGCGTGCGCCTCACCGGGGCCCAGGCGCTGGTCTCGTACACGGAAGGACCGCTGGCCGGCGTCCCGGCCGTGACACGTCACGCGTACGGCGCGGGCACCGCCTGGTACCTGGCCACCCGCCCCGACCCGGCCACTCTGGCCGACCTGCTGACCCGGATCCGTACGGAGGCGGGCGTCGAGCCGGTCGCCGCCGCTCCGCCCGGCGTCGAGGCGGTCCGGCGGCGCGGTCCGCACGCCGAGTACCTCTTCCTGATCGACCACAGCGGTCGGGGCGCCGGGATCCCGGTCCCCGACGGGGCGACGGAACTGCTCACCGGCGAGCGGCTCTCGGGGACGGTCACGGTGTCACCGGGGGGCGTGGCGGTCGTACGGGAGCCGCGCCGCAGCTGAGGCGTCCCGGGAGCCCCGGGAGTGTGCGCCGTGTCAGGGCTGCGTCGGGTGGCCGGTGTGCTGAAGGGCGAAGACGGCCTCCGTGGTGCGGCACAGGGCCCCCACCGCGCGGCGCAGCGACCGCCAGGAGGCCAGCCAGACCACGGCCCCGACGGGCGCCGCGGGCCACCACCAGGCGCCGAGGAGGGTGAACGCGATGCTCCAGGCGAGCGCCTCGCACGCCGCGTCGTAGGCGTCGCGAGCCTTGCTCAGCGCGGCCCGGGAGGTGTCCGGGACGGTGAGGAGCAGCCTGGTCCAGTCGCTCGCGATGTCGACGCCGGTCTCCGCTCGGACCTGCGCCTCGGCGGCGCGGATCCGGTCGCCCGACCAGGTGGGGGAGCCGGGCCCGGCCCGTCCGGTACGCGCCCGGCGCGCGTCGAGCCGGTCGGCGCGCAGCTGTCGCCCGGCGGCGCGTGCGCGGACGGCTTCCCTCCCGATCTCGTCGGGGTGCGCCCAGCGCCGTACGCGCCACGCGGTGAGGCGCCGGCCCAGCGGCATCAGCCACCAGGGCCAGGCCCCCGACGCGAGCGCGCCGATCGCGCCGGCGGCGAAGGGCACCGCGAACGCGGCCGCCACCGCCGCCACCGCGACGAGTACGAGGGACGCGACGGCGTCGGCGGACATACCGCCGCTCAACCGCAGCGCACCGGCGATCCGTTCGCGGGCCAGCCCCACGTCGTCCCCGTGGCACTGCCCGAGCTGCCCGCCACCCACGGTCGCCACCACGACGAACAGCACCGCGGGCAGCAGCCGCCGCAGGAACCATCCGTCGGGTATGCGCTTCTGCAGCTCGACGAGCAGTCCCACCGCCCTCAGCCGTCCACCAGGCGCATCGCCCGGCCGGCCAGGGCACATGTCGGCGTATCCGGGGCCGCGCCCTCGCGCAGGTCCACCCGGGCACAGCGGCCGGTGGGGCAGACCCAGCCGACCGACCGCGGCGTGGGTGCGGACGGCCAGTCGCCCACCCCCATCGTGGAACTCAGGCCCAGCCCGCCGGGGATCCCGGCCGCCTCGGCCGCGAGGTGCAGCTCGCGCACGGCGTCCCGCCACTCGACGGTCGAAGGGTCGCCGAGCCGGACGACCGCGAAGGGTGCCTCCCAGAGTGCGGGGCCGAGCAGCTCGCGTACCGCGTCGACGTTGCGGCACAGGTACTCGACGGCGTCCTCGTACACCCTGAGCGCTTTCGCCCCGTCTCCCACCGCAGACTCCCTGAAAGTCCGGAGAACCACTGCTCCCTGACGTGAGATCAGATTAGTGTAATGAAGGATGACTGAGCTTCAGGACCGTGTGGTTGCCCGCCTCGTAACAGCTCAGAACGCCCGCGACCCCGCCCCGCTGCGCGGGCCGGACGCGGTGGGCGACGCTCTGGCCCTGCTGCGCGAGGCCGCACCGTCGCCCGAGGGCGCGATCGATCTCGACTCGGTCGCCGCCGTCTGCTGGACCTTCTGGCTGCGCCATCAGGGCGCCGAGGACCCCGACGCGCTGCAGAACGTGCTGATCGCGGTCGGCACCTGCGGATTCCTGTGCCCGCGGGTGCCCGGCCACGTGCCGCTGCCCGAGCCCTTGCGAGACGCCTTCGACCCCACCGATCCGGCGCACGACGCGCGGTTCTCGCACGTCGTGAGCGCGGTGTACGCCGATGGCGCCCTCAACCCGCCGGATCTCGCGGAGGCGGACCGGCTGGCCGCGCTCGAGCACGCGCTCGTCTGGTCCGACGCAGCGCACCACCAGCTGCCGGAAGGGCATGAGAGCTTCGTCGATCTGGCCTGGCATGCTCACGGGCTCAACGTGACGCGTTTCCAGCTCGCCGCGGATCCGGACGCGCTCGCCGCCGCGGCCCGACATGCGGCAACGCTGTGCGAGCGGCTGTCCGCCGTCGGGCAGAGCGCCCTGGGCCCGGAGGGCGCCGGGGTGGCCGCGGCCGCCCTCGGGACCGTGGTGGACGCCGCACGGCTGCTCGGCGAGCCCGAACTCACGGTGGTCGAGCGGCTGGTCGCGACCTTTCCGGACGGGATGCTCGCCCCGGAGGCCAGCGAGGGGCTGCGCCTGCTGCGCGCACTGCACGCCGAACCCGCCGCCTGGCCGGGGCAACGGGACCTGCGGATCGGCTCGGCCGTCGCCGAGGCCGGCATCCGTGAGCACGACGCCGGGCGGATCGCCTGCGCGGTACGACGACTGCGCGCGGCGCTCGCCCACACCCCCGCCGATCACCCGCAGCGCCCCCTTGTCACCGCGGCTCTGGGCCAGGCGCTCGAGGCCCTGGCCCGGGAGCGCGGCGACGACGAGGCCGCTCGCGAGGCGGTGGAACTCCTCGCCACGCTCGACGTGACGGGCATGATGAGCGACGCCGACCGGGAACTGGTCACTGATCTCCAGGAACTCACCGAGCTGCTGGACGGCGACGATCGGCGCCGCATCCAGGATGCCGGGCCGCTGCTCGGCCGCTTCCGTGAGCGCCTCGAGGAGCGCGCCACACGCAACGGTGACCCCTCGCCTCTTTTGGACATCGACCTCGAAATCCTCGACCTGGGCATCGCGCTCGCCGGAAATGCCGCAGCGGTCTCCGACGAGCGGATCGAGCGGTACCGTTCCGGCCTGGCCGCACTGCCCGCCGGCAAGCCGCGCCGCCATGCCTACGTCGCCGTGCTCGCCGCTCTCACAGGAGCGCGTGCGGAGACTCTGAGGGAGACCGAACCCGCCGGGGCGGAACGGCTCGTGGCCGAGGCACGGTCGCTGACGGACGAGGTGGCGGCCGCCGCCCCACCCGGTTTCCTGGCGCTCGGCCTGCTGCGCCGTGGCCGGTTCGACGCCGCGCTGCCCATCGCCCTGTCGACGATCTTCTCCGACCAGCCGGACGGCATGGCGGACGGAAAGGCCGCCCGGCTGGTTTCTCTCCTGTCCGGCCTCGACGACATCCGCTTCGACGGCGACGAGTACAGCGCCTCCGACATCGCGACCCTGCGGAAACTGCTCGCGGACGTCGGCGACGACGACCCTTCCCTGCGGGCACCGCTCGCGGCGGCGCTGGGCTGCGCGCTCCTGTTCCATGCCGTCAGGCACCATGACGACGCGGCCCTCGACGAGGCGGTCCCGTTGCTGCGCCACGCGCGCTCGCACGGGCAGGACCTGCCCGAAGAAATCGACCAGATCCTCGCCTTCGCGCTCACGTCCTGGTCGCTCGGAAGCTTCGACGCGGAAGCGGCGCGCGAGGCGTCGGCTCTGCTCGCCTCGGCGCCCGCCGACGAGACACCCGCCGACCTCGGCGCGGCGATGCTGTCGGCCCGTACCGAATTCTTCAACGCCCTGCAGAACTATCTGTTCGGCCACGAGCCGGCGCAGCTCGAACGTGCCCGGGAGCTCGCGCGGCGGCTCAACGACCTCAGCCGTGCGGCAGCCGCCCCGACCGGGGACGATCCGCCGGAGCCCGAGGTGATGGGCGAGGCCCTGCTCAACCTGGTGGACAGCATCGGACCCGGCGGCGGCCCGAGGGCCGACATCACCGACGACGCGATCGATCAGTGCCGGAGAACCTTCGCCGCGTCTCCCGCCGGCCAGCCGATACGGCTCTTCACCGCGTCCACCCTCCTGCGGACGCTCATGCAGCGGTCCTTCGCCCTGCGCGGCGCCGACCCGCAGGCCGCAGCGCGGCTCGTGGCCGAGGCCAATGACGTGTTCCACGCTGTCGAGGGGCAGGCACCCGAGGACTGGCGCGACATGACACGCATGTTCCTCGACCTCGTGGAGCGCGGCAGCCTCCCTCCCGTCTCTCCGTCGGCCCCGCCGCCCGAGGCGTCGCCCCAGCCTCCGGCGAACGCCGTGGAGGCCATGCTGACGTCGCTTCGGGCGCGGCTGTCCGGCGCCGAGCCTGCCGCGTCGGGCCGTCCCGCGCTGCCGACGTGGTTCCGGGCACATGGCGAACTCGGCGCGGCGGCAGGGGCGTTGGGAAGGGACACACCGCGCGTCGACCTGGCCCTGTCCCACCTCGAAGCGGCCATCGAGGCCATGGCCGAGATCACCGACCGGGGCAGTGACCAGCAGTCCGCCGAGCACGGTCTGACGACGTTCGAGGGTGACATCCGGACCATCGTCGAGCTGATCCTCATCCAGGCCCTCGGCCGCCAGGCCGCTGTGGGGGTGCGCGCCTTCAGGGAGGAACTCGCGGCGGCCCTGGACGGCCTCAAGGCGGCCCTCAGCGAGCAGCGGGTGCCCGACGCCCTCGATGCCCTGCCCAAGCCCGAGGCCCTCCACCGATCCCTCCTCCACGGCCCCGTCGCCGGCCCCGAAGTGGACCGCGCCGCCGAGCTGCTGGAGCGCGGCCGGGGACTGCTGCTGGCACGGAGGATCGAGGCCCGCGCCGACATCGGCGAACTGCGCGCGGCGCACCCCGCGCTGGCGCGCGACTTCGAGCGGCTGACCGACCGGCTGTCCGCCGAGCCCGACGTTCTGGCCCCGGCTCCCGCCGGGCAGGCGGAGTGGTCCCGCCTCGCCAAGCTCCGCGCGTCGCGCGAACTGGACGAGCTGGTCGTACGCATTCGTACCGAGCCGGGATTCGACGCCTTCCTGCGCCCGCTCTCCGCCGAGCAACTGCGCGCGCTCGCGTCCGACGGCCCGATCGTCGTGCTCAACCACGCGGCACGCCACTGCCACGCCCTCGTCGTGACGGCCCGGTCGATCACCGCCCTGCGCCTCGAAGCCGAGTCGGACGAGATCACCGACGCGGCACGGCGGCTGGGCGAGACCGTCGACGCCATCAACGCGCACGGCCCGTCGAGACCGTCCCCGGCGCAGCTCATCGCCGCCGGGGCCGCGCTCCGCCGGACGCTGTCCTGGGCCTGGCACAAGATCGTGCGTCCGGTCCTGGAGCTCGTCGGGTCGTCCGATCCCGTTCCCGACGGCGGCACCTGGCCGCGCATCTGGTGGGTGCCCACGGGCGCCTTCAACGCCCTCCCGCTCCACGCGGCACAGTGCACGCTGCCCGACTGCGCCCTCCACGGCTGCGGCGCCGCGCTCGACGCCGTGGTGTCGTCGTACGCACCCGGGTTCCAGACCCTGGCGTACGCGCGCAGCCGGGCCGAGCACCGCGACACCACCGACAACGGCGGTGCCCTGCTGGTCGCGTCGTCGGAGGACGAGCTGCCCGGCGTCGCGGCGGCGGCCGGCTACGCGGCCGGACTGCTCGGCGCCCGGGAGCCGCTGGTCGGTGCCGCCGCGACCCGCGAGACGGTGCTCGCCGCGCTCGGCGGCACCCCCTGGGCGCACTTCGGCTGCCACGCGGCGACCGACCCGACGGAACCCTCCGGCGCCCTGCTCCACCTGCCGAGCGGTGAGCCGCTGTCCGTCCTGGAGATCTGCCGGGCCCGTCCGCAGTCGGCACGGCTCGCCTTCCTCGCGGCCTGCGGCACCGCGCGCACCTCCGAACGGCTCGCGGACGAGGCCATCCACATCACCAGCGCCTTCCTGCTCGCCGGTTTCCCCACCGCGATCGGCACCCTCTGGGAGATCGACAGCACCCACGCGGATCACGTCACCCGCGACTTCTACCGCCGCATGACGCCCCCCGTCACCGAAACCTCCGCACACGCCCTGCACCACACGGTCCGAGCGCTACGGCACCGCATCCCCGACCGCCCCCATGTCTGGGCGGCCTACGTCCACGCGGGAACCTGAGCGCACCGGTCCCGGACGACGCGGTCCTTCACGTGGCTGTCCTCACTTACCTGGAGCGACTTCGTGTCGCACACTGAGCGCTTCAGTTGGCCGGGTTGGCCACCTGTGGCGCTCAATTGGCGGTGCTCGGGTCATAGGCGGAGGACGATCAGGGCGATGTCGTCGGGGGCGCCGCTGCTGACGCCGAGGTGCGCGAGCAGGGCGTCGGCGAGACGTTCGGGATTGTCGCGGGCATAGAGAGCGAGCGCGTCGGTGAGGCGTTGCAGGCCGGCATCGATGTCCTCGCCGCGGCGTTCGACAAGGCCGTCGGTGTAGAGCACCAGGGTGTCGCCGGGGCTGTAGGGCAGGTCGGCTTGGGGGCGGGGGACGTGTTTGAGGCGGGCTGCCAGCGGAGGGTCGGTGGCCTGGTCGAGCAGGTTGCAGGTGCCGTCTTGGTGAACCAGGACGGGGGGCGGGTGGCCGGCGCTGCTGTACGTGATGCGGCGAGCGTCGGTGTCGACGACTGCTTGGACGGCGGTGGTGGCCAGCGCGCCCTCCACGTAGCGCGCGTACAGGCCCAGGACTTCCAGGGCTCTCGCGGGCCCTTCGACGGCCCGGAGGGCGGAGGACAGCGCGCTGCGGAGCATGCCCATGACGGCGGCGGCTTCCAGGCCATGGCCGACGACGTCGCCGACCGCGACGGCGAGCCTGTTCTCGGGCAGGTCGACCACGTCGTACCAGTCGCCGCACACGTTCAATGACCCGGTGGCAGGCAAGTAGCGCACCGCAGTGTCCCGGTGCCGGGCCAGGTGGGGCGAGCGGAGCATGGCCTCCTGCAAGGTGAGGGCGACCTGGCGTTCCCGGGCGTGGGCTTGGCGCAGTTGCTCGTTCAGTCGCTGGAGCTCGCGCGCCCGCGCGTACAGTTCGACCTCCATCGCCTCCGCGTCGCTGAGCGCCCCGCCTTCTCGCGGGCGGGAGTGGGAGAGGATGAACGCGGTCACGTCCTCCCCCCGGTGGATGATCCACGCCACCTGCCCATCCGGCCCGAGCACCGGAGTGTTGATCGCGGACCACCACCGCTCCTCGAACACGCCGGGTTGGCCGGCCACGGGAATGTCGTACTTCTGCGGCGCCACCGTGTCCGGCTCCTTCGAGCGCAGGACCCGGTGCAGGGAAGCGTGCAGATTCCGCACCCCTTCAGCGCCGGGGTCCGCCGGATTCTCAGGGAAGGCGTCGAAGAGGTACCGCCCGAGCAGATCCTCCCGAGTGCGGCCGGTCACTCGGCAGGCCGCCTCGTTGACGTCGGCGATCACCAGGTCCGGGCCCAGCACCATATAGGGGCTGGGGGTGACCGCGAACAGCGCCTGGTAGTCGATCCCTGGCCTCGTCACACGCTGCGGCCGTGCATCCTCATCAGGGAGGTTCTCGTCCCTCACCCCTACGTTCTACCGTGCACCAGCACCCTCGGCACCTGGGCACACCGCCTGCCCTCGACCCGGCACCCCCTGCCACGTGCCCCCATGACGACAGCCTCCAGAGGCCGCGAAGGCACTGGCGCAACCGCGCCGAACCGGTTGCCCGCCAACTCTGCCCACAGGTGGACAACAAGCTGAGCGCCAGAGTGGCCAACTGAAGTACGCAGTGGCCAAGTAGCGCGCTCAGTCACACCTCCGCCGCCTGACGCGGCCTCTTTGCCGGCCCGAAAAATCGAACACATGCTTGAATTCGGTCATGCGACCGTTTCCCGACGACCTTGCCCAGGCGCAGCAGGAGTGGAGTGCCATCTACCGGCAGCTTGCCGAGCGGCCCGGCCGTACCGAGTTGCGCCGGCGTCTGTACCGGCCGGCGGCTCAGCTGTTCTTTCATCCCTACTGGCGGCGACAGCGCCCGAGCCCTGCGGCGTGGCGGGAACTGCGTGATCTGGGACGCTCGGACGGGGACGTGAGTGAGCGGCTTCATCGATGACGCGCTGCAATGCGGGGCCGCATATCCCAGATGATCCTGAAGGCATGTCCGGACCGATTCGCGTGATCGTGCATCCGCCGTCGCCCACGGGTGGCCGGCGCGTACGCGTGGACGGCGAGATCCTCGGCCTGGCCCACAGCGTGGTCGGCGTCGCGGAGTTCCTGCGCCGTGCCGGGCTGGAGATCGACCCGGCGGAGGTGGCAGGGGCGCCGTGGATCGACTGGCGCGGAGTAGGGCCGGAGCGCTGGGGCCCGGAGACGTGATGCCCTGGGCGCATCGCGCCGAGGCCAGCACCTTCTGATCCGTAGCTCTATGTGGATCGGTCATTGAAGGTCATACAGGCCGCGATGAGTGCGGTGGGAGCCGATACTCAGACGCTGGCGGTTGCTGGGCGCATGGCCGTAGACCTGGGCACGGGGCTGGAACGCCTGGCGTGGGCCCGCACCCGCATGAACTGGCACCGACTCGTATACGGCAGATTCGCCCGGGCAGCGCCGACGGGAACCTTGGATGCCATCCGTACGGCCACGCTCCTCATCGGACACGGGATCACGCCCGCGGCCAGAGGGCCCGGTGGAATCACCCGGCGGGTGGTCGGCACGATCTCGCCCGACGCCGTGCCCCTCGGCGTCAGCGCCTTCGTCCGCACCTCGTACGACTACTGGTCGCTCTTCGGCCCCCTCTCCGTTTCGTGGCCAGCTGTTGTGGCGGCTATCGAGAAGGAGTTGCTGCTGTACAGCGACGCGAGGGGCAAGCTTTCCCGGAGCGCGGGCCGGCATCCGTAACGCTTGATCCCCTACACCAGACGCGGGACACGACGTATTTCCCGGCGCTCGCTCAGAACAGTTCCAGGCCCTCGCCGCTGGTGTCCGCGATGACTGGCCGGAACTGGGCGGGGAGGCCGTCCAAGCGGTCAGGGCCGGCCGCGGCGGCCACGGCGGGGGCCGTCTCGGCCAGCCAGACGCGAAACCGCTCGACGGCTTCGCGGTAGGGGACTCGCGCCAGGACACGGTGCTCGCCGGAGGGGCAGAGGTCGATGGCGACGGTCAACACACAGGAACGGGGAGCCTGCTGATTGCCCGTCCAGGACACGCGCAGGACACCGCAGGGCTTGCGCCCACGGGGTGCGCGGTGGGTCGGGCGCAGTGATCGGCAGGCTATGTGGGCGGTCCATGCGGCGAGGTGTGGCAGGGGCAGGGTGGTGCGTGCGCGGCAGCCGGGGCAGCGGTGCCAGTGACGGAGCCAGGTGCCGGTGTCAGTGTGGAAGAGGCGTGCGTAGCGGTTGGTCACGCGGATGTCGTTGCTGTACAGGTGGTCGGGGCGTTCCTGTGTGTTGCAGGACTGGCAGACGGGGGCGCGGACGTAGCCGTGTTCGTGGCAGTGGTCGAGCACGGTGGCGGGTGCGGTGCGGCAGACGGCGCACGCCCACCCGGCCACCTTCCGGGAGGTGCCGGGCTTCCTGCTGAGCACCGAGTACAGCTGGCCTTCCAGCTCTCGGGTGTACGGGCGCAGTGAGACGGTGGGGCGCTCGGGGCTCGTCGTCTGCCGCCCGTCGGCGTCTCGGGCCTGCCCGGCGCAGGAGGACGGCTCGACGACGGCCGCGTCCGCCCGGCGGGTCCGCGCGGCTCGCGCCCACTGCGTTTCGGTGTGCTCGGCCGCGTCGAGCAGCCTGACCACGGCGCGCGGCAGCCACCACGTCCGCCGCGTCCCGTCGCGGGTCCGCTCCACGAGTATTTGTCGCCAGTCGATCCCCGCCAGATGGCACTGGCCGCCTTCACGTCGTGCTGCCTGCTCGGAGCCGCCCAGCTCCTGCAGTTCCCACGTGATGCGCTGACGCCAACGCAGCGGCGTTCCCTCGTCGTACTCCTGCCTCGGCACCCGACGAAACGGACCGATGCGAACCAGGTCCTGCCGATCCACGCCCACCGCGTTCAGTTCCGCCGCCGCCCGGCGCACTTCGGCCTCCGGAACACCCCACTGGCCGCCGCTCGCCTTCACCGTCGCCACCACATGGCCGCCGAGCAGGACGTACCCCGTCCGTGCAGGGGCAGGAGAGCGGGTGAATGCCCCGGAAGCCGTCGGCACAGCACTGCCAGCCGTCAGATCGACCCACAGAGCGTCTGCGGCACCCAGGGTGATCAAGCCGTCCGTGCGACCGGGTATGACACGCTCTGACATATCGACAGGCTAACGGTCCGCAACACCGCAACGGGTTCCAGCGCCTCGGGCAGCCGGGCCTGCGCCCAGCCGTATCCGCCGCACCCCGCAACTCGCCATTCCTGAGCGACTGGACGGCCGGTCGCCTTCGAACAGAGACCAACGGCGGGGCCCGTCGCCTTCGAACAGAGACCAACGGCGGGGCCCGTCGCTGCATGACCACCGGTGCCCGCGACCCAGGTGGAAACCCCGGAAGACTCGATACAGGGTCTGGGACATCCTTTCGGGGCCAGCGCTGAAGGGCGCCGGCCCCAAAGGGATGCGACGGTGTCAGACCTTTGTGATCAGGTGCGTGGTGAGCGTGCGGGCCTGGGGTGTGAGGCCGTTGAGTACCTCCTGGGTGTAGGGGGTGTCGGGGCGGGCTACGAGGTCGTGGACGGTTGCCCAGTTCTCGGTGATGAGCTGGAGGGCCTGCTGGGCGCGGGCTATCGCCTCGGTGCGGCGTGTGCGGTGTTCCTCGGCGTGTTGGGCGGCCTGCTGCCAGGTGAGGTCGCCTTGTTCGGCGAGCGGTTCACGAGCGGCGGGTCGTCCACCATGCCCACGCTGCGTTCCTGCCCGGTGGCGAGCGTGAGCCGACCGTTCGTCCGGAGCCATGGTCGCTGGGACGCCTGGGAGTTCGAGACGCTCCTCTACACCGACCAGGTGGTGCGCTGGAGCACTCTTCGCCGACTCGGAGGGGAGATCGATGTCCGGGCGAGCGGAACGGACGAAGGAGCTGTGACGGCGGCTTTCGCGGCGGCTTGCGCACAGGCTGCGGATCGCGCGAGGGATCCGGACAAGTACGGCGACGGCGAAGAGCGGTAGCTGGAGACGCGGTGGACTGTACCGGAAACGGTGCAGGCCACTGCCCGTTTACGGTTCGTGGATTGGCCGATCTGGGTGGCCCACAGGGCGGGCAGTGCAGCACGAGGCCGTGACCGGCCCCCCGTCCCGGTCACGGCCCCGCTGGTGTGTAGGTCGGTTCATCGACGGATCAGCAGCAGCAGCCGCCTGCCGCGGCCGGTTCCTTCGCGTCGGTGCCGTCCAGGGCCGGGCTGGTGCAGCAGGCACTGTCCTGCTGCTTGGCGAGGGAGTCGGCGTCGGCCTTGACCACGTACACCTCCCAGGGTTCCTGGCCGGGGCCGTGAACCCAGACCTTGTCCTGGAGGGCGTAGCAGCAGGTGGTGTCGTTCTCCTCGGCCGTAGCCAGGCCAGCCTCGCTCAGGCGGGCGGTGGCGGCGTGGACGGCCTCCGTCGACTCGACTTCGACGCCGAGGTGGTCCAGGCGGGTGTCCTCGTCCGGGGGGCCCTCGATCAGGACGAGCTTCAGCGGGGGCTCGGCGATGGCGAAGTTGGCGTAGCCGTCGCGGAGTTTGGCGGGCACGGTGCCGAAGAGCTTGCTGTAGAAGGCGATGGACGCGTCGAGATCCGGGACGCGGAGGGCGAGTTGTACGCGGGGCATGGCGAATCTTCCTGGATGGGTTGGGCGTTCAGCAGCCGGACGCGGGAGTCGCGGCGCCGCTGCCGATCTGGAGGGCAGCGGGCGCGGCGCAGCATCCGCCACCGGACTGCTCGGCGTTCTCCGGCTCGTCGAACAGGCCCGCGCCGCCGCACACACCGGTCTCAGGCAGAGTGAGCTCGACGCGCTCGGCGGCCTCCTGGTCGCCTGCGATCGCGGCGGTGATGGAGCGGACCTGCTCATAGCCGGTCATGGCGAGGAAGGTCGGGGCGCGGCCGTAGGACTTCATACCGACCAGGTAGACGCCCTGCTCCGGGTGGGAGAGCTCGTTCACGCCGTGCGGGTAGACCGTGCCGCAGGAATGGACGTTCGGGTCGATCAGCGGAGCGAGCGCGGTCGGGGCCTGGAGCCGCTCGTCGAGGCCGAGGCGGAGCTCGGAGAGGAAGGACAGGTCAGGGCGGAAGCCGGTCAGGACGATGACCTCGTCGACCGGGTCGAGGCGACGGCCGCCCTCGGCGACGAGGACGAGCCGGTCGCCGTCGCGCTCCACCGCCTGTGTACGGAAGCTGGTGACCGCGCTCGCGTGGCCCGCCTCGACGGCCTCCTTGGCGCGCAGGCCCAGGGCGCCTCGGGCGGGAAGCTGGTCGGCCTCGCCTCCGCCGTAGGTGTTCGCGCCGATGCCGCGCCGCAGGATCCACACCGCGTGGGTGCCGTCTTCCTCCTTTGCCAGGCTGGCGAGGAGGGCCAGGGCGGTGAAGGCGGAGGCGCCTGAGCCGATAACGGCGGTGCGCTTGCCCGCGTATCGGGCGCGTACGGCCGGGTCCTTGAGGTCCGGGACGCGGTAGGAGACGCGGCTGACGGCCGACTTCTCGCCGAGGGCGGGCAGGCCGTCCGCGCCCATCGGGCTCGGGAGGGACCAAGTGCCGGAGGCGTCGATGACGGCACGGGCGGTGATCCGCTCCTCGTGGCCGTCGGCGGACTGGACGTGCACGGTGAAGGGCTGCTCTTCGCGGCCGGCGTCGACGATGCGGTCGCGGCCGACGCGGGCGACACCGGTGACGGTCGTGCCGTAGCGGACCTTGTCACCGAGGACATCGGCGAGCGGCTGCAGGTAGCGCTCGGCCCAGTCGCCGCCGGTCGGGTAGGCGGAGGCATCGGGGCGGACCCAGCCGGTCGGGGCGAGGAGCTTCTCGGCGGCCGGGTCGATGACCTCGCCCCAGGGGGAGAACAGCCGGACGTGTGACCAGTCCCGTACAGCGCTGCCTGGGGCGGGGCCGGCTTCCAGAACGAGGGGCTCGATGCCGCGCTCGACGAGATGGGCGGCTGCGGCCAGGCCGATCGGGCCGGCTCCGATGACCACGACGGGCAGCTGGTCAGTGGTGGGCGCGTTCACGAGGTCCCCTTTGTTTCGATGTTTGTCGATGTCGTGGCGCCAGGATGGCACCTGAATCGATGAGCGTCAACATAGACATGCATCGAATCTAGCTGGATGGATCCCTCTCGCCAGGCTGGTTAGGCGTGTGTCAACATAGATGCATGTCGAATATGAAGGTGCTGCCGCTGCTGGAGCCCGAGGGTTCCGAGGGTGTGGCACCGTGCTGCCCTCCGCTGACCGAGCGCCCCTTCACGGCCGAGGAGGCCGAGACGGCCGCCCGGATGTTCAAGGCCCTAGGTGACCCGGTGCGTCTGCGGCTGTTCTCCGCTGTGGCCTCACACGAGGGCGGCGAGGCGTGCGTGTGCGACATCTCCGACGTCGGTGTGTCCCAGCCGACCGTCTCCCACCACTTGAAGAAGCTCAAGGATGCTGGCCTGCTCACCTCCGAGCGGCGCGGCACCTGGGTGTACTACCGAGTCGAGCCGTCGGTGCTGGCAGCGATGGGCAAACTGCTGACCATGACGCCAGCTGTCTCCTGAGTGGTCCGTCATACCGGGACGGGATGTCAGTAGCCCCGTGGATGATGGGGCGATGAGCATCGACGTCGAGTGGGCGCGGGTGAGCTGGCACGCTTCTTGGAGCTCACTGAGCTGTACCGGCCGCCGGATCCGCCGGGCATGACCGTCTTCAGCACCGGGAAGCCCAACCGCGGCAAGCCGGACGAGATCGTCGCCGGCGCGCATGTGGTGGAGCAGATCATCGACCGTGTCCTGCCGGACTGGCGTACTGAGGCTTCCGCCAGTGGCAATCAGCGCATCAATCGGTGGTATCAGCACCACGAGGCCGCCCAGCGCGCCGACGCAGCCCTCCTGCGGGACGCGGAGATCCGGGAGCGCCTGGGTGATGCCGCGCCACGCCTGAGCGCTGCCAGCCTGCACCCTTGGGTCTGGTCGGCGGCACGGGCGCTGTGGCGTGACGGGCACTTCCGGGAGGCTGTCACCGCCGCCGCGAGGAAGGTCAACCGCGAAACGCAGAACAAGGTAATGCGTCGGGACGCGACCGAAACCGCCTTGTTCCAGAGCGCCTTCTCGAAGGACGCGCCCAAGCCGGGGCAGCCGCGTCTGCGGCTGATGACCGACGACGGCGGCGACACCTTCCGAAGCATCCAGCGTGGTGCCGCGGTCTTCGCCGAGGGCTGTTACGCCGCCATCCGAAATCCCAACAGCCACGAGGACGGCCTGCCCGAGTTGCCCCAGCACGAGGCGCTCGAGCAACTCGCTGCCTTCAGCGTTCTGGCCCGCTGGGTGGACACGGCCACCCTCGCCACGTGATCGTCGGCCGAGGAGTTCGGAATCAGGACAGGATCTCGGCGATCTGCCGGGCCGCGTCTCGGGCAGGCCGTCCGACGCCGATGAGGGTGGCGGAGGCTGGGCCGGTCCAGTCGCCGTAACCGAGCAGGTGCAGTCGCGGTTCGTGCACCGCCTGAGTGCCCTCGGTGGCGATGTGGCCGCGGCGGCCACGGAGTTGGAGTGGGGCGAGGTGGGCCAGGGTCGGGCGGAAACCCGTGCACCAGATGATCACGTCAGCCTCGGCGTGGGTGCCGTCGGACCACTCGACGCCGCCGGAGACGAGACGCGAGAACATCGGTTTCGCTTTCAGGAGGCCGTGGTCCCGGGCCTCGCGTACGGGCGGTACGGCGACGATGCCGCCGAGTGAGGCGACCCCGCGGGTGTCCGTGCGTCCCTCGTCCAGGGCGCGGCGGCGAGCGGTGGCCACGTCGAACAGGGCACGTCCGTCGATGTCGTCGGCGAGGAAGCGCGGGGGGCGCTGAGTGACCCAGGTCAGCCGGGTGTTGTAGGCGAGGTCGGCAGCGATCTGGGCGCCGGAGTTGCCGCCGCCCACCACGATCACACGTTGGCCTGCGAAGTCGGCGGGGCTGCGGTACTCCACCGTGTGCAACTGGCCGCCTCCGAAGGCCGGGTGGCCGGGGATGGCGGGGAGGAAGGGGCGCCACCAGGTGCCGGTGGCGCTGATCACCGCGGGGGCGTGCCAGGTGTCCGAGTCGGTCTCCACCCGCAGCAGTTGGCCGTCTCGGTGGACGCCGGTAACGCGTACGGGGCGCTCGACGGGCAGCCCGTACCGCTTCTCGTAGTCGGCCAGGTACTCCACCACATGCCGCGCATCGGGGCAGGTCTCCCCGGCCTGCGTCGGCATGAGGCGTCCGGGCAGTGAGGAGTACGCGGCCGGGGAGAACAGGTGCAGCGAGTCCCAGGCTTGCTGCCAGGCACCGCCCGGTGTGGTCTGGGCGTCGAGGATGACGAAGTCCAGGCCGAGGCGGCGCAGGTGGTAGCCGGCGGCCAGCCCGGCCTGGCCGCCGCCGATCACCACCACCTGCGTTCTGCGGCTCATTCGGCCGATCGTCCGGGCATGAAGATGAGGGCCACCAGGGCCAAGCCGACCACGCCACCGACGATCTGCATGCCGATGAAGGCGGCGAGCGAGCCGGGCGCAATGCCTGCGAAGGTGTCCGTGAACGCCCGGCCGATGGTCACCGCCGGGTTGGCGAAGGATGTGGACGAGGTGAACCAGTAGGCGGCACCGATGTAGGAGGCGACGGCCACCGGGGCGTACTGCAGGCGGTCAGCGCGGGCAAGGCCGAAGATCAGCAGGATCAGGCCGGCCGTGGCGACGACCTCGCCGAGGAGCAGGTGCCCGGCGGAGCGGTCGTGGGTGGACCACTTCACCAGCGGCTCGCCGAACATCGCGTCCGCCAGGATCGCGCCCGCGATCGCGCCGACGATCTGCGCGGGCAGGTATACGGCCGCCTCGCCCGCCGTGACGCCGGCGCCGCCACGGCGGGCGGTCCACCACTCGGCCAGCGTGACCACGGGGTTGAAGTGGGCGCCGGAGACCGGACCGAGCAGGAGGATGAGGACGCCGAGGCCGAAGACGGTGGCCGTGGAGTTGGCCAGCAGTTGCAGGCCGACGTCCTTGGTCAGTTCGGTGGCCTGGATGCCGGAGCCGACCACGACCGCGACCAGCGCCGCGGTGCCTATGAGTTCGGCGGCGGCCCGGGCGACCAGCGGGGTACGCGGCGGGGTGGCGCCCGGCGCGGGCGCAACGGACTCAGGCGCGGGCGCGGTTTCGGCGGCGGTCACGGGCAGGCCCTCTTGTTCTCTGCGGCGGCACGAGCGGACTCGGCCAGGTCGGCGAACTGGTCGGCGAGCTGGGCGATGACGTCCGGGCGCAGCTTGTAGTACGTGTACCGGCCGCATGGCTCCGTCTCGACGACCCCGGCCTCGCGCAGCACCTTCAGGTGGTTGGAGAGGTTGGTCTGCCGGGCACCGGTCTCCTCCACGAGGTGGGTGGTGCACAGAGTCTCTTTGGCGAGCAGGGTCACGATCTGCAGCCTGAGCGGGTCGGACAGAACCCGGATCAGATCAGTGTCGACTGACGTCATCATGGACTGATACTGTCACATCAGCGGTGACTGACACCATCGGGTGCTGATATGTCGTGCCCGTTCTGTTGCGAGACAAGAGAGACCTCTGATGTCCGACAAGCCCTCCGTGCTGTTCGTCTGTGTCCACAACGCCGGCCGTTCCCAGATGGCCGCCGCATGGCTGACCCACCTGGCCGGAGACCGCGTCGAGGTCCGCTCAGCCGGCTCCAACCCCGGTGCCAACGTCAACCCGGCCGCCGTCCGGGCCATGGCCGAGGTCGGCGTCGACATCTCCGCCGAGGTCCCGAAGATGCTCACCGTCGACGCGGTCAAGGAGTCCGACGTGTGCATCACCATGGGCTGCGGCGACACCTGCCCCGTCTTCCCCGGCAAGCGGTACCTGGACTGGAAGCTGGATGACCCGGCGGGCCAGGGCGTCGAGGCCGTCCGGCCGATCCGGGACGAGATCAAGGTGCTGGTCGAGGGCCTGATCAAGGAGATCGCGCCGGAGCCCCAGGCATGAGCACCGAGACCGACACGACCGGGGACGTCCGCAACGTCATCGTCATCGGCTCGGGTCCGGCCGGATACACCGCAGCCCTCTACACCGCCCGCGCCTCACTGAAGCCTCTCGTCTTCGAGGGCGCCGTCACGGCCGGCGGCGCGCTGGTGCAGACGACCGAGGTGGAGAACTTCCCCGGCTTCCGCGACGGCATCATGGGCCCCGACCTGATGGGCAACATGCGGGCCCAGGCCGAACGCTTCGGCGCCGACCTCGTCCCCGACGACGTCATCGAGGTCGACCTCACCGGCACGGTCAAGACCGTCACCGACAGCACGGGCACGGTCCACCGGGCGAAGGCCGTCATCGTGGCCACCGGCTCGCAACACCGCAAGCTGGGCCTGCCCGGCGAGGACGCGCTCTCCGGCCGCGGGGTGTCGTACTGCGCGACCTGCGACGGCTTCTTCTTCCGCGACCACGACATCGTGGTCGTCGGCGGCGGCGACACCGCCATGGAGGAAGCCACCTTCCTTTCCCGCTTCGCCCGCTCCGTGACCGTCGTCCACCGCCGTGACACGCTGCGAGCCTCCAAGACCATGCAGGACCGCGCCTTCGCCGACCCGAAGATCTCCTTCGCCTTCAACCGCGAGGTCGCCGAGATCCACGAGGACGGCGGCAAGCTCGCCGGACTCACCCTGCGCGACACCGTCACCGGCGAGACCTCCCGCCTGTCGGCCACCGGCCTGTTCGTCGCCATCGGCCACGACCCCCGCACCGACCTGGTCATCGGCCGGCTCGACCTGGACGACGAGGGCTACCTCGAAGTGGCTTCTCCGTCCACGCACACGAACACCCCTGGCGTCTTCGGAGCGGGCGACGTCGTCGACCACACCTACCGTCAGGCGATCACCGCGGCCGGCTCCGGCTGTGCGGCTGCCCTGGACGCCGAGCGGTACCTCGCAGCCCTGAGCGACACCCACACCGCAGGCGAAGCGGCCGTGGCCGCCGTCTGACGCACCGGAGGAAGATCATGGCTCTCAAGGACGTTACCGAGGACTCCTTCGAGCAGGACGTCCTGACCAGCGGCAAGCCGGTCCTGGTCGACTTCTGGGCCGCCTGGTGCGGCCCGTGCCGCCAGCTCGCACCCTCGCTGGAGGCGATCTCCGCCGAGCACGGCGACAAGATCGAGATCGTCAAGCTCAACATCGACGAGAACCCCGCCATCGCCGCCCGCTACGGCGTGATGTCCATCCCGACCATGAACCTCTACAAGGGCGGCGAGATCGTGCAGACCATCGTTGGGGCCAAGCCGAAGGCCGCCCTGGAACGCGAACTCGCCGACCACCTCGGATGAGCGCGACGCAGGTGGGTGCCCGCAACGCTCCCACCGGCCCCTTTCCCGTTCTCCGACGGCCCCGACCGGTGGGCGCTGTCACCGCTCTTCTGGACGTCGAGTTGGACATGAAGAGCCGTCGGTAGCTGAACCTGACCGCCATGGCGGTCCCGGTGCCCGGTCAGTGCAGCCCGCCGGGGCGAGGCGGCCCAGGCGTAACACCGCAGAGCTGGGCTGAAGAACATCTGCCCGCACGGCGCTCATAACCGCCGGGCTGCGAGCCTCCTCCACGGCTACCTGCCGCGCCAGACACCAGGGCCGTCCGAGACCGCGGCCCGTGACGCCGTACCGCCGGACAACGTAGTACGGGAGGCGCCAATCCACTCACCCGGTGCGGGCTGGGAGCTCAGGCGGAGGGAGCTGAAATGCCGGGAGAGGTGTCCTCGGTGCGGGCGGCTGTGAGCCGGGTGCGGAGGGTGGTGGCAAAGTCCTCGGCGCGGGCCCAAATGTTCGTCTGGGGGTTCTGGGGCGTACGGGAACGTCCTGACCTGCGATCCAGCTGGTCCGGGCGGGGGTTCTGAACGGTGCTGTACGCCGGTGAATGCAACCGGAACTGCGACCACGGAAGTGGAGCAGCGTGAGTGGGTCCAGCTTCAGCTCGTGGCTCCTGGTCAGCTGGGAATCGCCTCCTTACTCCCCGTTCCGCGACCAGGCCGCGGTGAGCGCGGTGACCGGGTCACTGTCGGCTGGTGCCGCGGGCCACCATTCGCCGTCGTCGTCCTGCAGGTAGGGGTACCAGCGGGCGTCGGGGCCCAGACGCAGCTGGATGCCGTGGTGGGTGAGGGTGAGGCGGTTGCGCCAGGCTCTGAGGTGTGTGGGGGAGTCGGTCATCTCGGCGAGGGCCGTGTTCAGAGCGGTGCGGGTGGCTTTCATCACCGTCGGGTCGGGGGTGTGGGGCTGTTCGGCGACGGTGATGCCCGTGGGGCCGCTGTGGCGCCAGGCGCGGGTGAGGCGTGCGAAGGCAGTGGGGTTGGTGCCGGTGTTCTGGATCAGGTGGTGGAACCACTCGGGTCCGGGGTTGCTTGCGGCGATGCGCACGGCGTCCTGGTGCCGGGTCAGGTGCAGGTCGGCGGTGTCGCCCGCGAGGAGCCGGGCGGCGCGCGCGGTGGCGTCGGCCATGAGGCGTTCCAGGTCTGCGGCGGCCAGGCCGGTGCCGGGTGGCGGGACGACGGGCAGTGCTGTGGTGTGGGCGGCGGGTTCCGGGAGTTCGGGCAGTTCGGGGGGCTCTTCGGCCCAGTGGGCGTACGCGGCGGCGGCCGGGATGCCGGCCGGTGCCGGTGCGGCGGCGGTCTCCTGTGCTGCCGTACGGAGTGCGCGCAGCTGGGCGAAGACCTCCTCGCGACCGCGGCCGCGCAGCGCGAAGAGCACGAACGGGTCGGTGTCGATAGTGGCGGCGATGGCGTAGCAGAGCGCGGCGGCGTGCTTGCAGGGGTATCCCCAGTCGGGGCAGGAGCACTCCGGATCGAGCTCGGTGGGCAGTGGGAGCAGTGGGACGCCTGCGTGTCGGGCGTCGTCCACGAGTTCGGCGGGCATCTCGTCGTCGAGAAGTGCTGCGAGATGCCCGGCGCGGGCCGCGATCGTGTCGAGCAGGGTGTCCCACTGGGGGTCGGTGAGGACGGGCAGGTGGACTGAGGAGCGGTACGGGCGCGGGCGGCTGCCCTGAACAGCGGCATTGACCTGGCCCGGAGCGACGGTGACCGGGCCGACCATGCCTTTGCGGGCGTAGGTGCGTCCGCGCGAGAGCCGTCCGGCGTCCAGGGTGGAGTCCTCCAGGGCGGCCACCCATGCCTGGCCCCACCATGTCGCGGCGAAGGCTCGCTTGCCGCGGGTGGGCGCACGGCGCGGGCCGGGGACAGCGGGACTCATGACTGCCTTCCCAGGGCGACGAGTTCGGCGAGTTCGGCGTCGGACAGTTCGGTGAGGGCTGCCTCGCCGGAGACGACGACGGCGTCGGCGAGGGCGCGCTTGGCTTCGAGCAGCTTCGCTACCTTGTCCTCCACGGTTCCCTCCGCGAGGAGCTTGTGTACTTGGACGGGTTTGTCCTGGCCGATGCGGTAGGCGCGGTCGGTGGCCTGGTCCTCGACGGCCGGGTTCCACCAGCGGTCGTAGTGCACGACGTGAGTGGCGCGGGTGAGGTTGAGTCCGGTGCCCGCCGCCTTCAACGACAGCAGGAACACCGGTACTTCACCGCGCTGGAAGCGGTCCACCATCTCCTCGCGCCGCGCGACGGGGGTGGCACCGTGCAGGAAGAGAGCGGGGACGCCGCGCTCTGCGAGATGCATCTCCAGCAGAGCCGCCATCTGTTTGTACTGCGTGAAGACCAGCACGGATTCGCCTTCGGCGGTGATGGTGTCGAGAAGTTCGTCGAGCAGGTCGAGCTTGCCGGAGCGGCCCCGCAGGGGAGTGGACTGGCGCAGGCTGTGCTCTTTCAAATACTGGGCGGGGTGGTTGCAGATCTGCTTCAGCGCGGTGAGCAGCTTGAGTACCAGACCGCGCCGGGCGATGCCCTCGGACTCCGCGATCTTCGCCATGGTCTCGCGGACCTGTGCCTCGTACAGGCTGGTCTGCTCGGCCGTCAGCGGGACGACGTGGTCGGTCTCGGTCTTGGGCGGCAGTTCGGGCGCGATGCCGGGGTCGGACTTCTTGCGGCGCAGCAGGAAGGGACGTACGAGACGGGACAGGCGCTCGGCTGCCTCGGGATCCTCGCCCGCCTCGATGGCGCGGGCATGCCGGTCGCGGAAGGCGGTGAGTGTGCCGAGGAGCCCGGGGGTGGTCCAGTCGAGCAGGGCCCACAGCTCGGAGAGGTTGTTCTCCACGGGGGTGCCGGTGAGAGCGACGCGGGCGCGGGCGGGCAGGGCGCGCAGTTCGCGGGCGGTGACGGCGTAGGGGTTCTTGACGTGCTGGGCCTCGTCGGCGGCCACCAGCGACCAGGCCGGCTCGGCAAGCACCTCGCGGTCGCGGCGCAGCACCCCATAGGTGACCAGGACGATCTCGGCGCCGGCCAGGTCCTTGAGGTGGCGGTCGCCGCCGTGGTAACGGCGTACGGGGGTGGACGGTGCGAATCTGGCGGCCTCGCGCTGCCAGTTGCCGAGCAGGGAGGCCGGGCAGACGACAAGGGTGGGGCCCGCGGTGGTGGGGTCGCTCTGGCGGTGCAGGTGCAGAGCGAGCAAGGTGATGGTCTTGCCCAGGCCCATGTCGTCGGCGAGACAGCCGCCGAGGCCGAGTGCGCACATCTCGGCCAGCCAGGCCAGGCCCCGCTTCTGGTACTCGCGCAACGTGGCCTGGAGAGCGGCGGGCTGCGGCACGGGGGTGCGGGACTCGGGGTCGCGGATACGAGCGACCAGGTCGCCGAGCGCACCGACCGCCGCACAGGGGACCCGGTCACCGTCCCGCTCGGCCTCGCCGGTCAGCGCGGCGCTCAACGCCTCCATGGGGGTGAGCGGTTCCATTCGGCGGCGCTTGGCGCGGGCCACCAGCTTCGGGTCGGCGACCACCCACTGGTCGCGAAGCCGGACGAGGGGACGGCGTGACTCTGCGAGGGCATCCATCTCGGCCTCGGTGAGCGGCTCGCCGCCAAGGGAGACCTGCCAGCGGAAGTCGAGGAGGGCCTCGGTGTCCAGCAGGCCGCCCGCGGTGGAACCGGGGGCGGTGCGCTGCCCGACCTCCGCGGTCACGGTGAGCGCCTTGACCAGTTCGCGCGGCCAGTGCACGTCGACACCAGCCGCGCGCAGCGCGTCCGTGGCGTCCCCAAGGAGATCGAAGGCTTCGTCGTCGGTCAACCGGAGCTGATCGGGAGCGGCACCGTCGAGCAGCCTCCGCAGCGGAGGCCAGGCGCGGGCGCCGCGACGCAGGGCGAGCAGGGTCTCGGTCTCGGCGCGCGGGCCGAGCAGCCGCTCCACTTCGGTCGGCTCGCTCCACAGCCGTGCGGCCTCGATGACGAGCGCCGGGTCCGCCGCGGTGTGCAGTTGCAGGACGGCCCGGAACTGCCGTCGGCGTCCTTCGGGTACGTCGACGCGCAGGGAGACACTGACCTCGGCGGTGAGCGCCGCCTGGGTTTCCTCGGCCCATTCACGCAAGGTGGGCACGGCACGGGCCTCGCGCCAGGCGTACGGCAGTGCTCCCATGGCGAGCGGCGCGGCCGGCGTACGGACCAGATCATCGGCGACCGCGTCGCAGAACTGGCGTACCAGCGCAGCCGGTTCGGCGATCCGTACCGGCGCAGGGCCTGGCTCGGGCAGGCAGTGGGCGTGCGGCGGGAAGGCGGCGGCCAGGGCGTCCAGCGACTGGCGCTGGGCGGCGGTGCAGGGACCCACCTTCCAGGTGTCGTAACCGGCGGGGGTGAGGGCCGGGTGGAGGCGGCCGTCGGCGAGCAGCCGCAGCGCGAAGCGAGTGGCGGCCTGCCAGGCGGCGCCGGAGGGATGCGTCGGCTCCGCATCAACCAGGGCGGAGACAGCGAGGGCGACAGGCAGCGCGTAACCCTCGACCCTGCGCCGCCTGACCGAGCGGCCGTGCGGCAGGACCAGCTCCACCGCCTCGGTCTCAAGGCCGGTGGGCGCCACACTGTCTCCGGCTGCTGCCCCGGTCGGCTTCCACAGCAGCAGCCGCCCAAGGCGGGCGGGCTCACCAGGCAGGAACACCGCCGCCCAGCCGGCGCCGAGCAACTCCTTCACGAAGGCGGATGTTTCCTGCCGGGCCAGCGGCGGTGTGCTCCTCGCGCCCGTACTCGGCTCTCGTACGACGACTCGTGCCACTCTCTTCCGCCCTGTCGCTTGCCGGACCCTCCCCAGGCCCGCTCACTACCGAACCCCACCAGGCAACGTCACACGCTGGCAACCGCGGGCCTTGGCTTGACTGCTGGCGACGGCGCCACGGCGGATATGCCGCTGCTGAACACACCGGTCCTCAACCGTACGGTGCGGCGCTACGGTGAGGCCATGAGCACCTGGGAACCAGCCGCGCTGGAGGCGTTGATCGAAGAGGCCACCGTCGACGCCTACGGCGAGGATGAGCAGCTCACCGGCTTCTTCACGATGATCGAGGACAACCTTGCAGTGCCGTTCACCACGACTGTTCTCGGCGTCGAGGTGAACGTGGTCGGGGTCGACCTGGCCGAGGACGGGCGCGTGGTCGCACGCTGCGCCCGGAGGTCGTTCCGACAGGACATCGGAATTCTGGACCTGCCGCTGCCGGAACCCGCCCCCGAGGGCTCGCAATGGATCGAGGCATACCGCTACTGGACCCGCTGAACCGGCGCGTCGCGCAACTGCCCGGCTGAGCCCGTGCTCGAACCCACCTGAGCCCGTGCTCGAACGGACAGTCGCCCCGACTGACGCTGACCGCCCCGACTGCGGGAAACAGAGAGTACGTAGCGCGCATACCGCAGTATGCTTACCGCTATGGCTGACACCACACGCATCACGGTGACACTCCCCACCGAGCAGGTGGCGGAGCTGAAGAAGATCACGGACAACATCTCCGGCTACGTGGCCGAAGCGGTCGCCAGACAGATCCGGCACCAGCTTCTCGGGGCCGACCTGCGCAGCCACACAGACGAGCACGGGGCCTTCAGTGAGGAAGAGCTGGCCGAGGCGCGGGCGCGGATCTTCGGTACGACGCAGGCCGCCGGCGGCGCGAGCGCCGCGTGAGCGGGCACATGGAGACTGTCGTCCTGGACAGCGAGGGGCTGTCGGCCTGGGTGGCGCAGGACCGGAAGGTTCTGGCGATGTTCCAGGTGTTCCACGACACGGGAGCGGACCTTGTCGTCAGCGCCAACACCATCGTGGAGGTGAGCCACGCCGGGGTGAACCTGCCCCGACTGCAACGGGCGCTCTCCCGGGTCAAGGTGGAGCCGGTTACCGAGGCGGCGGCCAAGGTGGCAGCACAACTGCTCAAGGGCGCCGGTCTGCACGGACACAAGTACGCGATCGACGCCACCGTCGCGGAAGCGGCCTTGCGTCAGCCCGGCCCGGTCGCCATCCTCACGTCGGATGTCGATGACATGACCCGGCTGTGCGGCAGCAAGGTCCGGATGATCGGGCTCTGACCGCGACATCGTCCCGGGACCATGGACGAATCCGCGTGGATCCGCCGAGAACCAGAGTCGCCGCAGTGGGTCCTGGCGGCCGATAGCCGTCGTGACGTATCCCGTCGGATGGTGTGGCTCCGCGCAGTCTGCGCCGGTCGCCCTGTGCGGACGCGAGCGTGCGCCCTTCCCGCTTGATGACATGTCCCAAACGTCGGCTATGAATGCAGCCGAAACTGCAACCAGAGCATGCCGAAGAGCTGGACCGCAATGAGCGGTCCAGCTCTTCGTTTCGCCTGTTCAGGCGGCTGCGGAGGATACGAGATTCGAACTCGTGAGGGGTTGCCCCCAACACGCTTTCCAAATGTTCGTCCGGGGGTTCGGGATCGATCGGCCGTGTCCTGGCCTGCAGCGGAATAGGCTGGGGCCAGGTAGCGGACGGTGCTGAATAGCAGCGAATGCAACCAGAACTGCAACCGGGGGCTCGGTTCCTGCTCATGCCCTGCGCCAAGCGCTGAGCAGTTCCTCGGGGCCGTACACTGCCTGAAGGCCGGAACAACCGACCCCGCTGCGGGAGACCGCCACGAGCGGTACCGGCTCGTCGGTGATCGCTGCCCGGTGCTTGTGCAGTGCGGCCAGGTCGTGGCGGTCGAACGCGGAGTTCTCCAGCCACTTGACCGAGCCGAGAAAGAGCAACTCCTTGGCCACCGGCTGCCGGTCGGCGCCCACCAAGTCGATTTCGATGTCATTGCTGCGGGTCCAGTACCCGCCGATCGCCGGGGCGGCGGGCAGGAGCCCGTCCGGCAGGAGACGGGCGAGGGACTCCCGCACCAGGGGTTCGACCGCGCGGCCCCGCCAGCTCGTCCACTGCTCCTGGATGCGGCTCAGCGTGAGATCGCCCCGCATCCGCTCGATCTCCGCCATACGCGGATCCAGAAACGCGAGCCAGAAGCGCAGGTAGGGGTCGGCCACCCGGTAGCGGCGTTCCTTCGACGGCCTCAGCGAGAGCGGCAGCTCGGCGGCCACGACCCTTTTCTCGGTCAGGACGTCAGTGGCTCGGGTGAGAGTGGTGTGGGAGATGCCGCCCGCCGCGCGCGCGATGTTGGTGAAGGTGCGCTCTCCGGAACCGATGGCTCGCAGGACCTCCCTGCTCATCGCCTGCGGTGGAAACTCCGCGGCCAGTGAGCGCTCGGCGGAGACCAGCAGCGCCGAGATCGGGTTGTCCAGCGAGTCGCGGAGGAACTCCCGGACATCCGCGCCGGCCCGCCACTCGGCGCAGATCAGGGGGAGACCACCCGTGATCAGCGCGGCGTCGAACGCGGCCGCCGGAGACAGACCGAGCATCTCGCCGATGTCGGCCGGGTTCAGGGGCCCCACGACCATTTCCCGGCCCCGCTGGTGAAAGGGACGGTCGTAGCTGTTCAGCGCCTCCATCATCGACAGATCGGACCCGACCAGGAGGAGAAGCACCGGTTTGCGGCTGAGCAGCCGGTCCCACGCCCGCTGGAGCATGCCCTCGAAGGCGTCGATGCGGTCCATGAGGTACGGAACCTCGTCGATGACCACCACGCTCGGGCTGTCGTCGGGAAGGATCTCCGCGAGCAGCCTCAAGGCCGCGTTCCACTGCGTCGGGGTCTCCTCGGAGAACAGTTCCCGCTCCGGCAGGGTGGATCTGGCGACGGCGTCGAGCAGTTCCGTCATTTCGTCCTCCGCCGTGCCGCCCGCAGCGGTGAAGAAGAGGTACGGCGTCTCGGTACGCCGGAGGAACTCCTCGACGAGGCTGGACTTGCCGACCCGCCGCCTTCCCCGCATGAGGACGCACTGCCCCGGCTTCGCCGACCCGACGGCGTCGTCGACCGCCCGCAAGGCGTTGCCGAGCACGTTCAGCTCGCGGTCCCGCCCGATGAAACGAGGCATGGCAAGCCTCCCGACGGAGATAGTATCGGCAGAGATACTATCTCCATCGATACCAAACTCTTCCATTCGCATGGGCTCATGACGCCGTGGATGCGGGAGAGGGCGAACACGCGCTCGTCGTCTCGCAGGTGGCACCAGGCTTCGAGGTAGAGCCGGGTCGAGTTCGAGGGGGCTGAGGGTGCGTACCGTCCGGTTCCCCGAGGTGGCGACGTAGTCGAACGGTGCTGGGTGCACCGGCATCGATGGCGTGGGCGAGCTGGCGGACGTCGCTGTACGGCAGGTGCTTCGCCCACCCCGCGGGGATCTCCTCGGTGCCCGTGGCGAAGGGCGATCCTCGGTCGAACGGCACGGGATTCCGGAGTCGTTGTCGTTCCCCCGATCAGGCCGGGAGGATTCGGGCGTAGGCCGATCATGGCGGCTTCGTCACGATTCCGAGCTCCTTCGTCGAAGCAACCCCGACCGGCACACCAGGATCTTCGAAGCAACCCCGACCGGCACACCAGGATCTTCTAGGAACTGCTTAGCGGGACTCCGGCGGTTAGTGTCCGCAGGACCTCCCGGGCCTCGGCGCGGAAGCGTTCGTCGTCGAGGATGATCCGGTCCTGGAGGCCGGCGCCCACGACGCGCCGGTCGCCGTCCGCAAGGTTGCGGATCAGGTCGAGCTGTGCGGCGGTGAAGGCTGTCGGGCCGAGCGCGACGAAGACTTCCAGCAAGGCCGAGGCGGAGCGCGCATACAAGCCCGGTCGGGTCGCTGCCAGGACACAGTCGGCCAGGGCGGTCCGAGCGAGCCCGGCGGGGGTGTCGGCCTCGGGATAAACGCTGGTCAGGACGAGCACGAGGGCGGGGGAGAGTTCTGGATCGTCCAGCAGCGTCAGGAGGTCGGGGACGAGCGGCTCGGCTGCGGGACCGAGTAGGCAAGCGACTTCGGCGGCGCGCCTCACCGTCGCCTGGCCCCATACTGGGGAGGCCCAGGCGAGGCCCTCCTGGATCACCGGGAGCACCGCCTGCTCATCCCCGGTCATTTCCCAGACCAGCGTTGCGGCCCCGAGCGCTGCCCTGATCGCCGGCACGGTCTCGCGCGACTGCGCCGGTTCCGCCAGCAGTGCGTGCAGTAGCGGCAGCAAGGGACGAGCGGCCTCCCTGAGCGCGGCGGCCGCAGTGACGGCGTGGTCCAAGCTGTTGCCTCGCCTGGCCAGCAGCTCGGAGAGTACTGAGATCAGGGCGTCGGCGTCGCCGGTCAGGGAGTGGAGTGCGCTCGCTGCTGCCTGACGCGTTGCCAACGGTCCCTGTCCAGCCTGGGCTCGCAGCGCCTCGATCACGTGGACGTCGGCCTGGGGATCGGCCACGGTGGCCAGGACGCGGCTGACTGGGAGCGGATGACGCGGCAGCGCGGCGAGCAGCTCCGGCAGGGCGGCCCTGGCCGACCCACCCCAGGCGGCCAGCAGCCCGCTCAGGTAAACCGGTTCGTTGGTCGCGGCCAGCCCGCCGGCGAAGACTGATCTGCGCTCGGGGGATGGTTCGGCGGCAAGCCGGACGCGTATCGCGTCGAGCAGTTCGGGATCGTAGGGCAGCGGCGTCCGGTCCTCGCCGGGCGTGTGGATATGACTCGGCGTCCGGGTTTCACCGGTCGCGAGGCGGTACGCGGCCTCCAGCGCCCGGGGCCGCTCGGACAGATGGCGGGCGAGCAGCCCGGACGCCTCTGGGGCTCCCAGGCACACCAGCGCCGCGAGGGCCTCGTCGGCCAACTCACTGTTGTCCTGCGCGATGGCAAGCAGCGCCGGTACCGCCTCTGGGGCCGGTTGACACCAGGTTTGCAACAGCGGGATCACGTCGGCCGCGGTGGCCGGATCGTCGAGCAGCGGGAGCAGCTCGGGGAGCAGCCGCGCCGGGGCGGTTCGTGAGCGGCGGGCGAGGGACTCGGCGGCCCACCGCGCCTCGGTGATGGCGGCCTGCGCATGCTCGCTCCCCTGAAGCCGCAGCGCCGCGGCCCGCCCAAGCGCGGAGCCGACCACGTCGATGGCGGTGTCGACCTCGCCGCGCGCGTGCAGAGCTTTGGTCAGCGCCTGCAGCGGCTCTCGCTCCCACAGGGCGCCGAATCCGTGCCGCTCCAACGGGACCAATGTCGTGACGCGCGCGGTCACGTCCGTGTTCCACGGCAGGCCGCAGTCGGCGGTGGCCAACAGGGCCGCAACCTGAACCGGCGCCGGCTCGTTTCCGGCGAGCACCGCGGAGCACAGCTCCTCGGCCGCATCGGGATTCAGGAGCACACAGGCCGTCAGCACGTCCGCGCGCACCATCGGATCGCTCTCCGCCGCCCAGCGGGCCCACAGCGCCGCACGCGCATCGAGGCCGGCCGCCGACCGGCACTGGGCCACCGTCCACGCCGTGGTCCGCCGCACCTCGCGATCGTCGTCCGCGAGTAGCGGCAGGAGCAGCCCCAACTGTGCTGCGACGGCGTCGCGGGCCGCGCCCGGCACCGGCAGATCGTGCTCGTCGACGCTCCCGGCGATCACGCCGAGCATGCCCACCAGGGCGCTCCGGCGCACGCCTTCGGTAACGAGTCGCACCAGGAACGGCACGGCGGGCGCTGTCGCCGTATAGACCGTGCCCTGGTGCACGATGCTGTCCCACAACTCCTGCTCCGCCTCCGCGGCAGTCTCCTCCACAGGGGACGCGAGGTCCCGAAGCAGCGCGGGGAGGGCCTCTGCGGAGCCGTAGGCATGGCGAAACTGTGACCAGTCCACATGGTCGAGGCCGGCGAACACGAGGAGGAGATCCATGCCGCGGATCATGCCACCTGGAACCGACAACGATCGGCTGTGCCCACCGCGGCAGCACGACCGAGGCCGGGCTCTGGGGCGGGACGCGACACGCAGCACGCGCAGCGGGACATGCTCAAGATCCCGTGCCCGGACGCCCTCCGGTCAGCTGATCACGTGGGTATTGGCTGTCGGCAACCGCCGCGACGTCTACCGCCCACTTCCGTAGGGCCCTCTGCGGGCAGGCCGGTCCCGATTGTCCGCCGGGAGCCGTGGGGGCGTGCGCCTGCCCGTTGGGCGCGATGTCCTGAATGTCGCCCGTGAATGCAACCAAAACTGCAACCGACGCATACCGAAGAGACGAGCCGCAACTGCGGCTCGTCTCTTCGTTTCGCCTGTTCAGGCGGCTGCGGAGGATACGAGATTCGAACTCGTGAGGGGTTGCCCCCAACATGCTTTCCAAATGTTCGCCAGAGGGTTCGGAGGTGGTCGTCGGTGTCCTGACCGGCAGTGGAGTGGACTGTTCAGCGGCGTCCGGACATAGCTGAACGGAGGTGAATGAGACCAGAGCTGAGACCACGAGGTGACGGGTGGGCGACCCACGTCGTTCGGCGGGTACTGGCACGCAGGCCAGATTCCTACTTATTTGATAATCTCGATCCCATGAGTGAGATTCCGTACAGCGTCGGCGAAGGGCCGGCCACCAGGGTCAGCCTCTCGCTCCCCGAGGGGACGGCGGAGGCGATCCGCCGACGGGTCGGCAAGCGTGAGTTCTCCGCGTTCATCACCGAAGCGGTGGAGCGCGAACTGCGCGGTCAGATCCTGGATGAGTACCTGGCCGACTACGAACGCCGTCAGGGGCCGATCTCCGAGCACGAGCAAGAGCGGGCACGCCGGGTCTTCGACGAGGTGTTCGCCGAGGAGGGGCAGTGGCCCGCCGCAAGCTGAGTCACGAAGGCACCCTCGTTCTCGACCGCGAGGGCCTGTCGAAGTTCGTCAGTGATCACGAGCCCGTGGTCGCCCTGATCGCCGAAGCCCGCAAGCGGGGCATGGAGGTGGTCATCGGCGCGCTCACCATCATCGAAGCGGTGCATCGCCGGACCGACAAGGCGCGGCTCGCCTGGGTCCTGTCCGGCGTGCGGATCGTGCACATCGGCGACGAGGAGGCCAAGGCCGCCTCAGCCATGCTGATCAACGCCGGGCTGCATGGTCACAAATACGCCATCGACGCTGCCGTGGCCGAGATGGCGCTGCGTCAGCGGCGCCCGGTCGTCATGATCACCTCGGACATCGACGACATGACGAAGCTCTGCGGCGACAGAGTGCGCCTCGTCGCCGTGTAGTCGATGCCCAAGACCCGAACGCCGGGCCAGGAAGGTCGGCCCGTACGTCCTTGTCCGAGCGCGGCGGGGCCGGTGGAGCAGTCGGTAGTACCCAGGGCCGTGAACGGCTGCGGGGCAGGACGCCTTGTCTTTCATGGTGCCTTGAGGTGCAGCAGCCGTGCGTTGGCCTCGTCTGGCGTGAAACGGCCAGGGGCGAATTCCGTGGCGGACCGAAGTCCGAGCCACGCCAGCATGGCGTGGTGTTCCTCATGGGCCGGGTCGGCGAGGATCACTTTGAGATCGCTGTAGCCGGGGGCGCCGCCGCAGTCCTCGGGCGGGCACGCCCCAGCACCGTCCATACAGTGCGGGTAGTGGAGCCCGGCTGAGGCTGTCTCGAACCGCTTCACGGTGATGAGGTGCTCCCAGGAGTCCCCGAAGTCGTATGTGTACACGAAGTGGGTGCCCGGTTTGAGCAAGTCGGCCAGTGTGGCGATGCGCTCATCGCGGAATCCGAGTTCACCGCCGGGACGGCCGTACTGGACGCCGTCGATGGTGAACGCGTGCATGTGGCAGTTCTGCCAGCCCATCGCGTCCTGGATCACGGAGTGGAGCCGGTCCAGGCTGATCGCGGCGGGCACAAGTAGTCGCCGCCAAACTCGGGGGCTGTCCACATCCGCCAACTCGACGAGGATCTGCAACACCGCGTCGCCGGGCTCGGGCTCGCCGCGCATTCGGGCCGTCTCGGTGCGGCCGTCCGCCGTCAACTCGGCGCTTTCCCCGGCGACATGGACAGCGCCCAGGGAAGCGAGGGCCTTCAGGACTCGCTGGATGTCGTGGTCGTTGGCGGTGCGCAGATGCCGCAGACGGTCGGGGGACAGGTCGTCGAGCACGTACAGCGGGCTGACCGCCTGCCACACCACCTCCTGCAGGTCACTGAGCGGCACCGGGGTCGTGGCCGCGTATAGCCGCTGAAGCAAGGCCCGCAGGCCCCGGTCGTACTCGTGCGCGAACAGGGACTCCAGCCAGCCGGACACCGTTACGGCGGGGCCGATGTGCGGTAGTGCGGCGAACAGCGCGCGACGCAGCTCGTCGGGGCGGTCCAGCAGCTTGGCGTTCTTCTTCACCGGCAGCAGGCGCCCGCCCGCGGCCCGCAGCAGTCGTGCAGCCTTCGCCCACTCGACCAGCAGCGTGAGGTGGTACAGCTCCTCGCTGGACTTCGTTTTGAACGTACGGTCTCCGATCACCGGGTCCATCCGGTCGCCGGTGTCCAGAATCTCCACCAGCGCACGCGCGTCGGCGAGCGTCACACGGCCGGTCTGGGTCAGCTTGCGACCCGCACCGACCCAGCTGACCAGCGCTCGCACCTGCTCGACGGTCCTGCCTACTGCCTCACCCATGTCGACCCACACGTTCCGGCTCGATTGCGCCCGTTGCCACCAAGCCCAGGATGACAGGCGGCGGGTAGCTGGGCCGGGATGCCCTCACGTGCACTCCGTCGTGGGGCATGACGCGTGCGTGGCAGACTGCGACGGTGACCACGCACGACGAGGAACTGCTGGCCCGGGTACGGGAGATGAGGGAGCGCGGCAGCGCGCCGAAGCAACTGGCCCAGGCGATCGTGCGCGACGCGGTCACCTACGCCGGCGGGCTCGGCTTCGAGCCCGCGGCCGGCTTCACCGACGCCGCCGTGCACCTGGGAACCGCGCCCGGCGATCGCCCCACCATCGGCTTCGGCCGGGACGGTAAGCCGTTCTATTTCTCCGGTCCCTACGACGATCCGCGCAAGGTGGTACAGGCGCTGGAACGCACCTGCGGGACCGGCAACTATCACTATGCCGCCCACCTGTAGGAACGGGACGTGAGCGGCACGAAGCAGGGAATACGCGCAGTGGCACCGGTCGAATGGCAACAGCAGTCCACCGACGCTCCGCGGGTCCGGCACACCGAGCATGAGGCGCAGACCAGCCTGCTGGCGGTGCTGCGTCTGTGCGCCGCCGGCAAGCTGAGGTGCAGTGAGAAGACCCGTCGCCCCGGCGCCGCCACCGTCGCGGCGGTCGCCGACGTCCTGGAGGGCGGCGACTTCTATGAGCACGAGGCCATTGCCGCCTTCGCCTGGCCGATGCTGCTCCAGGCAGGCGGCCTCGCCCAGCTCACCGGCGGTCGGCTGGCGCTGACTCCGCGCGGACGGGCCGCGCTGACCCGGCCACCGCACCTGACGATTGCTCAGCTGTGGCAACGCTGGCTGAACAACAGCCTCCTGGACGAACTCTCCCGCGTCGAAGAGATCAAGGGCCAGCGCTCGGCGAACGTCCTGACTGCCGCCAAACCGCGCCGCAAGCTCGTCGGCAAGGCACTCGCCGGCCTTACCCCGGGTGAGTGGACAAGCATCGACGGCCTGTTCACCGAGATGCGCGCGACTGGTCTGAATCCCGTCGTCCACCGCAGTGAACGCGCCCTGTGGAAGCTCTACCTGGAGGATCCCCAGTACGGCAGCCTCGGCTACGACGGCCACCACGGCTGGTCCCTCCTCCAGGGCCGGTACACCCTGACGGTGCTCTTCGAGTACGCCGCCACGCTCGGCCTCATCGACATCGAGCACGTCGCCCCGGAGGGCGCCCGCGACGACTACCGGCACAACTGGGGCGGCGACTACCTCGACCGGCTCAGCCGCTACGACGGCCTGACCGCGGTCCGCCTCAACCCGCTCGGTGTGTACGCCCTCGGACTCACCGGCGACTACGCCCCCACTCCGGCACCGGCCGTCCCTACGGGCAGGGTCACCGTCCTGGCGAACTTCGACATCGTCGCTCTCGACGGGCTGCCCTCGGCCGACGCACTTCTCCTGGACACGTTCGCCGACCGGAAATCCGACCGGGTCCGGACGCTCAGCACCGCGTCCCTTCTGAGCGCCCTCGACCGCGGGCACACTCTCGACGAGTTCCGCCGCTACCTGGACCAGGCAGCCTCGCACCCTCTGCCCCAGACCGTCACCACGCTGCTGGACGATACCGCCCGCCGCACCGGCCGACTCCGTGACACAGGGCAGGTCCATCTCATCGAATGCGAGGACGAGACACTGGCGGCCCTCGTTGTCAGCGACCGCCGCCTGCGCGCGTTGTGCACCCGGCTCGGCGAACGCCACCTCGTGGTCTCCCCTGAGCGGCTACAGGCGTTTCGCAAGGCCACTCGCGCCCTGGGCTACCCGCTGGGATGAGGCGAGCAGACCACTTGGGGGGCGGCCCCAGGGCCGGGCCCGGGGCGCACGTCGATGCGGGATCCCTGGTCACCGCGGGAGCGGTCCGCCGTGCGAGCGAAATGAGTTGAATGCCGGAAATAAATGAGACCAAAACTGAGACCAGAGCATGACGAAGCTCCGGACCGCGAGATGCGGCCCGGAGCTTCGTTTCGCCTGTTCAGGCGGCTGCGGAGGATACGAGATTCGAACTCGTGAGGGGTTGCCCCCAACACGCTTTCCAAATGTTCGTCTGGGGGTTCGGCGGGGGACGGGAACGTTCTGACCTGCGGTGGAGCAGTCCGTTCAGACGCTTCCGGACGCCGCTGAACGGAGATGAATGCAACTAAAACTGCAACCACGATCCCGGCTCGCTCAGCGCGTCGGGGCTGGCGTCATGTTTGGCCGTACAACATCGGCAGGCTGATCAGTTGGATGTCGAGGGCGCCCTCCGATGCGGCCTCTGCCTTGTCGTTGAAGCCCGCCCCGCTGAAGCAGAGCAGCCGGGTGTGGGTGGTGTCGTAGCGTCCGGCCTGGGTGATGAGGTCGCGAATGTGCTGGAGGCGTTCGATGTGGGCGATGCCCATCGTGTCGTTCCATTTGGCTTCGCCGATGGCCAGCAGCGGGGGCTTCGTGCCGTCTGCGATGCCGATGACCGCTACGTCGACCTCGTGGCCGGTGCGGGCCTTGGGGTCGTGGACGACGCCGTGGCCGACGCGGGCGGGCAGGCCGCCGAGCAGGTCGGGGTCGGCGTGGTGCAGGGCCCAGTCGCGGCAGATCTGCTCGAAGTGGGGGCCGAGGACATTGCTGACGTAGCGGCGACGGCTCGCCTGCCAGACACGGGCGGCGCTGCCGGGGCGCTCCAACTGGTCCCATACCGGGCGCATGATGGCGTGGTAGAAGCCGATCAGGGGTTCGGCGATGCGGTAGGTGGGCCGGTTGTCGCGGAAGGCATCGGCGTCCCGGTGGAGCAGCCCGGCGTCTTCGAGGACGTTGATGGGGTGGGCGATGTCGGTGGCCTTGCGTTCCAGGTAACCGGCCATGCCGCCGCGGGTGGCGTTGCCGTCGGCGACTGCTGCCAGGACGGACAGATACAGGGCGGTGTCGCGCAGGTCGGGTTCCTCGGCCAGCAGGTAGCGGGCCTCGCGGAAGAGGGGCGTCTCTGGATTGAGGACGGTGCGGACGACCCAGTCGTCGAAGTCCTCCGGCCCGGCTGGGCTGTCGCCCCGGGCGAACTCACGCCGGTAGGCGGGCGTACCGCCGACGATCGCGTTGACCTGGAGGGCCAGCCAGGGGTCGGTGATGTTCCAGAACTCGGCGGCCAGACGGTGGTCGAGGGGACGTACGACCAGTTCCAGGCCGGCCCGGCCACGCAGCGGCGCGTTGCCTGACAGCAGCTTGCCCATAAAGGACAAGGCCGAGCCACACAGGAGGAGCCTGGCGCGGGAAGCGGTGCGCTGGTCCCGCAGCGGGCGGAACGCTTCCTGGATGATCGAGGGCAGCTCCGGGTTGGCTTTGGCGAGGTACGGGAACTCGTCGATCACGACCGGCACCGGCCGTTCTGCCCCGAGGGCGAGAAGGGCGTCGACCGCCTCGACCCAGTCGGCGAAGTGAAAGGGACTGGCGGGCTGGACATGGGCGGTGAGGGCGGCGCTGATACGGCGTAGGGATTCCGCGTCGGCGGCCTCCGTCGCTCCGAAGTAGAACCCGCCTGCGGCACGGCAGGCCGCGTCCAGCAGGAAGGTCTTGCCCTGGCGCCGCCTCCCCGAGACGACCCCAAGGGTTGCGCCGGGCTGTGGGTCGGTGACGAACCGGGTCAGCGACGACCACTCGTACTCGCGATCGAACATCTCGGCAGGCTTGTCCACGCGCCACCCCTCGCGACAGATATAGAAGTACGTATCTATAAAACTTACTCCTATATGTGCGCCGATGGTGCCGACGCGCGCAGTGACGGCGCATCGCGAGGGGAAACCTGGCCACGAGGACTGCTGCGCGCAGGACGACGTCCAACACGGTGTCGGCGGGAATACCTCGCAGCGCCAAGGCTGAGCGAAATGACTGTAATGCCCGACATAAACGCAACCAAAACTGCAACCAAAGCACGCCGAAGAGCCGGACCGTGATCACGGTCCGGCTCTTCGTTTCGCCTGTTCAGGCGGCTGCGGAGGATACGAGATTCGAACTCGTGAGGGGTTGCCCCCAACACGCTTTCCAAATGTTCGTCTGGGGGTTCGGGAGTGATCAGGAGTGTCCTGACCTGCGGTGCAGCTGGTGTGGGTGGGGCTTCTGAACGGTGCTGTACGCCGGTGAATGCAACCAGAACTGCAACCATGGATCTGCGTGTTCTGCCTGGTCAACGCTCCGCCGACTCCGGCTAGCGCCTGGTCACGGCTCCTGCGTGGAGGGTGGCTGTTTCCGGGAGCTTGGTCTGTTTTGCCACGGTATCGGCGATGGCCGCTATTATCTCTTCGGAGTTGGCCTAGAGCCAGCGTTTGAACTCTTCGCCGACAGCGGCTCCGAGCGTTTCCGGCACGCTCACCTCGTGCAGGTAGAGCCAGTCGGCGAACGCTTTCGTGACACCCTGTTCAACAGCGCGAGACTCCCTGGTCGAGGTGCTCCGGAACGCGAGGACCTAGGCCGGTCTGGGGAGTAGCACGGCTCCCCTTCGCTGCATGTCGCGCAGGAGGTGGAGGGGCTTCCGATGGAGCTGGAAGTGGGGAACCCCAGGCTCGCTCTGTAAGTTCACCCCAGGCGTCAGGGGCAACGGTTCGGGGGGCTACGCCTTCGCTGAGTGCGGTGGTCTTGTAAACGCCGTCGGGGCGCTCGGAGCGGACCCCGGGGGATCACCAGGGGATCTGCCGACCCCTCTCCGTGAGGCCCGCAGGTGCCGAGGGGAGCTGGTCCCTGGAACTGAGGCTGGGATGCCAGCCGCTCCCACGTCCTTCTCGATGCCCTGCGTGAGGGTCGTCTTCCCGGTGGCGTACGTGCCGACGAAGCCTATGCAGAACGGGAGTTGCTCTCTTACCCGGCGTCCCAGGACTGCGACAAGGAACCCTTCTGGGTGGACAAGGGCGACGCACCGCCAGCTGACATCCCGCAAGCCATCACACCGGAGAGGCTCGCCCAGCTCGCCTATGCCGAGATCCGCGTGCCGTCGACCAAGGTGAGCCTCGCCCCCGATGGCACGACGAAGGTGAACCTGCCGACCTGGGCATGGCTGAACGCCGCGAAGTTCAAGCCGGTCTCCGTCACCGCGTCCGTCCCGCTGCTCGGCATCAGCGCGACGACCACCGCCGAGCCGGTCTCGCTGACGCTCAAGCCGGGCACGGACGACGCGGTCACCTACCCCGCCTCCGGCCAGTGCGCGATCCACGACGGCCAGATCGGCGAGCCCTACGCCAAGGGCAAGGCCGACGAGACCCCGCCATGCGGGGTGAAGTACCTGCGCTCGTCCGGCGACGGCTCGTACAAGCTTCAGGCGACCATCACCTGGAAGATCAGCTGGACAAGCACCACCGGCCAGGGCGGCGACCTCCCGGACGGCACGTTCGGCGCCGATCAGGACGTCGTGGTCCAGGAGATCCAAGCCGTCAACCGATAGATGGTCAGGTGCGACGGGCTCGACGATTCGATTCGTTCTGCCGGCCGGGGGCAGATGGAATGGGCCACGTCGTGCCGGACAACGGGCGGGGGGTCAGTGCCGTGGGGAGTCGTCCCCCGTCACGCCCCGGCCGGCGGCGTCCAGGATCTGCGCGTACTTGGCGTACCTGCGGCGGGCCATCCACAGGCCCAGGAAGTACAGGCCGAAGACCGCCAGCCACACGAACGCCCCGACCGCCACACTCGTCGCGGTGAAACCGATCTTGGCAAGAGCGATGACGATCAGGATCGGCGCGATGAAGAGGAAGGGCAGCGTGCGCTTTCTCTGGACGTCACCGCTGAGGTCGACCTCAATGCGCGCGTGGAGAAGATCGACAGCGGGCCGGACCTTCGGAAGAGGCCGCAGTCCGCTCGCCACCGGCTTCATGCCGGGCGTGGGCCCGCCTCGCGGAGCCGAGGGGTACTGCGCCCGAGTCGCCGCGGCCCGCTCACGCGCTTCCGGGCTGGGATTCCGTCGGAAGAGAAACACGGGACGGGCGCTCCCCGACAGGGTGGGTTCGAGACCCGCGTACACGTAGCCGTACTGCTCGGCGATGTAGGCGTACGCCGCGAACTTCCGCTTGGAGTTCCAAGGGCTCTGGAAAGTAAAGGTCTCAGCGCCCCGCTCGTCCTCCCGGAGCAGGGCCCTGATGTGTCGCTCGACGCCCATCTTGCCTCCCCTTGGCCTGTGCGGGCTCGCTTCTGGCAGCGCTGCCCCGGCCGACCCGCCCTACTGTCTGCGCGCAGTCATCTTATGTGTGCTCGGATACGGGCCGACCGATCGCACTCGCAATGCTTGGGGCGGGCGTCTGACGAGTACCTGCCCATCATCATGGCGTCCATGATCGCCCCACCGATACCGTCGTACCCAGCAGCCTCTGCTGTGGGGGATGAACCAACGGGGCAAGAGTGAAGGGGGATGAGGCGGTGTCGTTCCTGAGATTCGCAGGCACCGAGGTCAGGGAGATGGCCAGGAACCTCGAGACCGGCGGCGGTCACATGAAAAGCGCGTCCAAGAAGATGTCGGCAGCCGATGCCGCTCGGATCGGGCACAGCGAGCTGCAAACCGCTTGCGACGACTTCGCGGATTCCTGGAACTACGGCTTCGGCCAGCTGTCCAAGATGACCAAGGGAGTCTCGAAGTTCGCCAAGAACGCGGCGGACAAGTTCGACGAACTGGACCAGAAGCTGCGAGACGAGCTGAAGAAGGCCGCCGAGCAGAGGAAGAAGGGCAAGTGAGCAGTCACGACTACCCGCATCTGGGATTCGACCCCGCGCCCGGCGACCTGGAGACCATTCGCGAGCTGGCTCTCACCGTCGGCACAGTCAGCCGCGACGGCGACACCACGAAGACCGAACTGGACAAGATCGGCACAGACGACGGGCTGTGGGTCGGAAAGGCCGCCAACGCGTTCACCGACACGTTCAGCGAGGTGCCGCCCTACCTCAAGAAGGCCCTGTCGGCCATGGGCGAGGCGGCACGCGCACTCGACACGTGGCACAGGGAGGTGAGCGCCTTCCAGACGCGCGCTCGACGCCTCGAGGAGGAGGCCGCCACAGCCGCCAAGAAAGCCAACGGCGCGAAGAGCGCCCTCGACGGGCTCCCCAGCGACACGACTTCGATGTCCGCTAAAGAGCTGGAGGAGCACAACAAGGACAAGAAGGCGAAACAGAGCGCCTACGACTCGGCCGACGACGAACTGGCGAGCATCCGCAGGCGCGCCCACACGCTGAACGACGAGTACAACACCTCGGCCACCCATGCCGCGTCACAGCTCAAGAAGGCCACCGACTACGCCCCGCCCGAGCCCGGCCTCTTCGACGAACTCGTGGGCATAGCCAGCGACATCCTCGAAGGCGCTTGGGACTGCGTCACGGACCCCAACTGGTGGAAGGCGCTGGGCGACGTACTCGCCGACATCGCGATGGTGATCGGGGTCATCTGCTTGATCACCATCTTCACCGGCGGACTGGGCTGGCTGGCCCTGGCAGGAGTCATCGTCGCGGCCGGCGCGCTGGCCGCCCACGGCATCGCCATGAAGATGGGCGCGGACGTCACCTGGGAGACACTCGCCTGGGACGCCGCCGGCCTGTTCGCCGCCGGCACCGGCATGGCAGGTGCGAGGCTGGCCCGAGCGGGGCGAGGTCTCGTCGTCGCAGGCCGTGAACTCAGGGCGGCGGAAGGGCTGCTGAGCCGCTTCGCCGGTGCCAGTCTCAGGAACCCCAAGTCGTGGATCTACCCTCTGTCGGCACCCTCGGGTGCGCTGCGGTCCCTTGAGGGCTTCGCGATGAGCGGCGGCGGGCGCGTGGCGGTAGGGATCGGTGAGGTGGTAGACAAACTCAGCACCGGCTCCGGGCTGATTCTGGCCGGCGGGTCCAACATCGAGCGCTGGTTCGGCGACAGCCTGAGCAAGCAGGACATCCCCATCATCGGGCCGATCCTGGACTTCATGAACCCGCCCGACAAGTACAACGACAACTACGACGACACCGACCTGGTGACCCCGCCCAGGGAGGTTGAGCCCCAGGTGATGCTGAGTTCCGCGGGAGACAGCTTCCTCAACGGCCTCAGGCCGACCGGTGGCGCGGGAGCAGTCGCGTGAACGTGAACGCCCGAGAGTCCCGCGGAGTCCAGGACGACGCAGAGACCGGAAAGCATTTCAGGTACGCCTTCAAATACGAGGTCCCTCACGCTTTCGTCGAGCTGCCGGACCCAGCCGACGACCGAGGATGGACACGTGCCCTGGAAGAACTCATGCCCGGAAGCGAGGAACCCGCACGCGTTATCGCCGCAGAGCAGATGCGTGCCGTGCTTCCCATGATGGCGGGGATCAACACCGTCGAGACCGGGCTGTGCGTGGGGACCGACGCCGGATCCCTCTCGACCGGATTCCTCGTCGTGTCCGTCCAGCACACCGGGCACGACAACCCCGTTCTGGCGGCCGAGGGCATCTTCCGCGCCAAGGAGCAGCAGTACTTCGCACAGGACACGGCCACCGAGGACGTGGATCACGAACTGGGGAAAGGGACCAGAGGGACGCAGGACCTCCTGCTCGCGACGCGGCTGCCGTGCGGACCGGCCGTCACTGCCGTCTCGATGCGTTCCATGACGTTCCCCGCGGGCAACAGCAAGGTGCCGCCTCCCGTTCTCGCCATAGGGTCGCTGCAGATGGTCATTCCCGCCCCGCGCGAGTACTGCGCCTACGTGACCATCTCCACCCCGACGATCTACCACCTGGACGCATACAGTGCGCGTCTCGCCCACATCGCCCGCACCTTCTCGTTCGACGTGCCGAAGGAACAGTGAGGCATTTCGGTTGGGTGGAGTCGGCAGTGAAGGAGCCGAGTTGGACGGGCTGAGTGAGCAGGAGTTCCAGGAGCGCGCGGGCGAGCTCTGGCCGGTCAATCGCTTCACGGCGGCGCCGCACCTGTTGAGCCCGTGGCTGACCCGGCGGATCCCGGCGTTGTCGCGGCGGGGCGCGATCGGGCTGTTCGTGAGCGCCGCGATGCCCGTCGCCGTCTTTCCCCTCCTTCTGGTGCTGCTGCCGGTCGACGCCGCCGCAGCGGTACGGCGCAATACGGTGCTGCTGGTCGCGGTCTGGCTGGTGGTGCTGATGCTGGAACTGGGCCGCTATGGCGTCGGAGTCCTGTCTCTGATCTGCCTCTACTTCATCCTGCTCGGGGCGGTGGTTGCTTCCACCTCCCTGTATGAGCAATTCGTCCTGCACGAGCGCGGACACTGGATGGAAGTGACGGTCGTCGGACAGAAGGCCGCGAGCAGGTCGTCGAGCGAGTCCTGTTCGCTGCGGTCGGTGCACGACGGGACCGTTCTGGAGCGTTCGCTGGGCGACTGCGGCGACCTGTCCGTCGGCGACCGCCTTCGGGTGTTCGCCGATCCGGAGGGCTATGCGACCCCCACGCGGCATCCGGGGGAGTCGGGCAGGTGGGGGCCGGCCACTGTCATTGCACTGAACGCGGCCTTGTCGGCAGCGATGACCGTGACGGTGGGCCTCGCGGCGGGGCTCGGCCACTGGCGACGGAAGCGGAGCGGCCTGCACGGCCGGGCGGCCGGCGACGCCGAGGCCCACTACGGGCGCTATCGCGGACCGCGACGTCCCGACGTGCGGCAAGACCCTCCGGTCGGCCCGCCCGAGGCGGAGCAGCGGCTTCGGGAGCTCCTGCGCTCCAGATCCTTCGACCGCCGCGGCTACATCCGCGTCTCACCCGGTGGCCCGTACCGAGGCATCACCCAGCAGCGAGCGGCCCGGATCGCCCGCGAGGAGGGCTTGCGAGCCGAGGCGCTCGGGAACCGCGGTTACTGGCGCTTCGCCGAAGAAGCCATCGAAGAGGTGGAGGGAGCCGTCGGGGTCGGTCCCGGCGGTGAAGAAGAGGAAGCGGCCGAGACGAAGTGAAAGACGCGGAGATCACGGGCCGTTTCGACGGACGCGGCCGTGCCGAGTTCGTCCTCGGGGGACTCCAGGGCATGGACGCCGACCAGATCACCGCCATCGCCTACGAGTTCGGCTACGACCTGGGCGAAACCGAGTTCGTGAGCAGGAGCGCGTACCGCATGATCTATGTCCGGAACGACTCCCCGGAGGTGCGTCGGCGCGCCCAGCAGACTCACCACAGACTCCGCGCCGGTGGCCCGCTCCTCCGCACGGCAGAGTGACGGTCGGCTTGAAGGATGACGGCAGGCCCGATCGTCGTCACATCGAGCGCAAGACAAAGACCGAGGTAACCAGGGCTGTCCGCGAGATGGAGCGGGCGCGGGACGCCAAGAAGCTCAAGAAGCCCGGCAAGAGCTGGACCTTGCAGAGCTGGCTTGAGCACTGGGTCGAGAACATCGCCAAGCCGTACGTCTCCGAGAACACGTACGACGGGTACGAGGTAGACGTACGCGTGCACCTCGTGCCCGGCTTGGGCGCTCACAAGCTCGACAAGCTGGAGCCCGAACACCTGGAGCGCTTCTACCGGAAGATGCAGGACTCCGGGAGCGCTGCTGGCACCGCTCACCACGTCCATCGGACGGCTCGGGTCGCCCTGGGTGAGGCAGTGCGGCGCGGGCACGTCCCGACCAACGTGGCCGAGATCGCCAAGGCTCCGCGTCTCGAAGAAGAGGACATCGAGCCGTTCACGATCGAGGAGGTGCAGAGCCTGCTTGTCGAGGCGGCCAAGCTCCGCAACAGCGCGCGCTGGGTCGTCGCCCTGGCACTCGGTCTCCGCCAAGGTGAGGCGCTCGGGCTGCACTGGGAGGACGTCGACCTCGACGCCGGGTACGTCCGTATCCGCAAGAACCGACTCCGGCCCAAATACACGCACGGCTGTGGGGACAACCCGTGTGGCCGGAAGGCGGGGTACTGCCCCAAGCGGGAGCAGACCCGTCGCGAGCACAAGTCCACCAAGTCCCGCGCGGGACGGCGCACGATCGGCCTGCCCGACCCGCTGATCAAGATCCTCCGCCACCACCAGGAGGTGCAGGAGAGGGAACGGATCGCGGCCGGTGCGGATTGGGAGGGCAAGGGATACGTCTTCGCCTCGCCGATCGGTGGGCCGCTGAGCCCGAACACCGACTTCCACATTTGGAAGCGGCTTCTTCGGGATGCGGGCGTTCGGGACGGGCGGCTTCATGACGCTCGCCACACGGCGGCGACCGTGCTGCTGATCCTCGGCGTCCCTGACGTCGTGATCGACTCGATCATGGGGTGGGAGCCCGGGGGAGCGGCACGGATGCGCGCCCGGTACATGCACATCACCGGCCCGATGCTCCGGAAGGTCGCGCAGCAAGTGGGAGACGCGCTCTGGGCTCTGCCCGAAGCCAACCGGCGAGCCAACTGAGACGGAAACTGAGACGGACAACGACGAAGGGCCCCACCGCGAACGGTGGGGCCCTTCGACATCGTGCCCGGTGAGGCACTGGCGGAGGATACGAGATTCGAACTCGTGAGGGGTTGCCCCCAACACGCTTTCCAAGCGTGCGCCCTAGGCCTCTAGGCGAATCCTCCGCCGCAAACAATACAAGACGTTGAGGAGTGCTCGCGAACTCGTTCCCCCTGCCCAGATCCTGTACTCTGTGCAGAGCCCCTCACGTGGCGCTATCTGACTGAACTCCCCCAGGGCCGGAAGGCAGCAAGGGTAGGTTGGCTCTGGCGGGTGCGTGGGGGGCGCTTGCGTTTGCGGGGACGGCGGGGATGCGATCCGCCGCGATCTCGGGGGGCGATCCGCCGGGATGCCGGACAGGGCGGGGATCGGGGATCGGGGATCTAATCCGCCGGGACGTCGGGGACGCCGGGGATGCGTTGTCGGGCGGTCCTTGTTGTCAGTGGGCGCCTATAACCTCGTATGCGTGTCGTCTCTCGCGCTGTACCGCCGCTATCGCCCGGAGTCGTTCGCCGAGGTCATCGGGCAGGAGCATGTCACCGACCCGTTGCAGCAGGCGCTGCGGAACAACCGGGTCAATCACGCGTACCTGTTCAGCGGTCCGCGCGGGTGCGGGAAGACGACCAGCGCGCGGATTCTGGCGCGGTGTCTGAACTGCGAGCAGGGGCCTACGCCGACGCCTTGCGGGGAGTGCCAGTCGTGCCGCGATCTCGCGCGCAACGGTCCGGGGTCCATCGACGTCATCGAGATCGACGCCGCTTCGCACGGTGGTGTCGACGATGCCCGTGACCTGCGGGAAAAGGCCTTCTTCGGGCCGGCGAGCAGTCGGTACAAGATCTACATCATCGACGAGGCCCACATGGTGACGTCGGCCGGCTTCAACGCGCTGCTGAAGGTCGTCGAGGAGCCGCCGGAGCACCTCAAGTTCATCTTCGCCACCACCGAGCCCGAGAAGGTCATCGGGACGATTCGATCGCGTACACATCACTATCCGTTCCGGCTCGTGCCGCCGGGGACTCTTCGGGAGTACCTGGGCGAGGTCTGTGGGCGTGAGGGCATTCCGGTCGAGGACGGGGTGCTGCCGCTGGTCGTTCGGGCCGGCGCGGGGTCCGTGCGTGACTCCATGTCCGTCATGGATCAGCTGCTCGCGGGGGCGGCCGAGGCCGGTGTGACGTATGCCATGGCGACCTCGCTGCTCGGGTACACGGACGGGTCGTTGCTGGATTCCGTCGTCGAGGCCTTCGCCTCCGGTGACGGCGCCGCGGCCTTCGAGGTCGTGGACCGGGTCATCGAAGGGGGTAACGACCCCCGGCGGTTCGTCGCCGACCTGCTGGAGCGGCTGCGGGATCTCGTCATTCTGGCCGCCGTGCCCGATGCCGCGGAGAAGGGGCTCATCGACGCTCCGGCCGATGTGGTGGAGCGGATGCAGGCCCAGGCCGGGGTCTTCGGCGCCGCCGAGCTGAGCCGCGCCGCCGACCTCGTCAACGAGGGGCTGACGGAGATGCGCGGCGCCACCTCGCCGCGGCTCCAGCTCGAACTCATCTGCGCGCGCGTGATGCTGCCCGCCGCCTACGGGGACGAGCGGTCCGTCATGGCCCGGCTGGACCGCATCGAGCGCGGGGTGAACTTCTCCGGTGGCGGGGGCGGCCCTGTCATGGGGTACGTGCCCGGGCCCGAGGTGCACGGTGCGGCGCCCGTGCCGACAGGCCAGGCCGTGCCTCCGGGAAGCGGACCCGCGGCGGCTCGTGCGGCGGTGCGGGGGGCTGGACCTGGGGGAGGCGGTTCCGGCGCCGGGGCCCCGCAGGGCGTGGGAGCGGCTCCCGAGCCGGCGGTGCCCGCGGTTCCTGCGGTGCCCGCGACGCCTGCGGTCGGCGCGCCCCCTGCTGCCCCGGTGGCCCCTCCCGTGGCCGCGCAACCGCAGGCGCCGGCTGCTTCGCCCCCGGCCGGCGCTCCGGCGGAGGCCGCGCCCGGTGCCTGGCCCACCGCCACGGCCGCGGGCAGTGGCCGGCGTCCCGGAGGGTGGCCGACGGCGGCCCCAGCGGGTGGGGGGCAGCCTCCGGCACCGTCGGCTCCCGCTCCGGCGCCCACGCACGCTGCCACTCCTGCCGCGGCCGCACCCGCCCCTGCCACGGCGCAGGCCCCTGGCGGCCCCGACCCCCGCATGCTGTGGCCGAACATTCTGGAGGCGGTGAAGAACCGCCGCCGGTTCACCTGGATCCTGCTCAGCCAGAACGCGCAGGTGACCGGCTTCGACGGTACGACCCTGCAGATCGGCTTCGTCAACGCGGGCGCGCGGGACAACTTCGCGAGCAGCGGCAGCGAGGAGGTCCTGCGGCAGGCGCTGTCCGAGCAGTTCAACGTCCAGTGGAAGATCGAGGCGATCGTCGACGCCTCGGGCGGTTCGGGCGGTTCGGGCGGTCCGGGCGGCTCCGCACCGGCGGGTCCTGCCGGCTCAGGGTTCGGCGGCGGTGGTTACGGCGCGGCCCCGGCCGCCCCCCGCCCCGCGCCCCAGCAGCCGCCGGTCCAGGCGTCGCGCCCCGCGACTCCCCAGGGCGGCCCGTCCGCGGGCCACGCCCCGGCCGCGCCCGCCACGGCACCGACCCCTCCTCCGGCCCCCGAACCGCCCCCGGTCGCCCCCGAGGACGACATCCCCGAGGACGACGACCCCGACCTCGACGAGTCCGCCCTCTCGGGCCACGACCTGATCGTCCGCGAGCTGGGCGCGACAGTGATGGAGGAGTTCTCCAACGAGTGACCCCCTTTTCGGAGGATCCCACCAACGCCCAGCACCCCCCGCTTCGGAAGCCCCCACAAAGGCACCCGCTCACGGCGGTTAGGCTGACCCCGTGAAGGTCCTCGTCATCGGTAGCGGCGCCCGCGAACACGCCCTGTGCCGTTCCTTGTCCCTCGACCCCGACGTCACCGCCCTGTACTGCGCCCCCGGGAACGCAGGCATCGCGGAGGTGGCCGAGCTGCACGCGGTCGACGCCCTCGACAGCGCCGCCGCGGCCGCGCTGGCTGCCGAGCTCGGCGCCGAGCTGGTGATCGTGGGCCCGGAGGCCCCGCTCGTCGCGGGGGTCGCCGACGCCGTGCGCGAGGCGGGCATCCCCTGCTTCGGCCCCTCGAAGGAGGCCGCGCAGCTGGAGGGCTCCAAGGCCTTCGCCAAGGACGTGATGGCGAGTGCGGCGGTCCCGACCGCGCGCTCGTACGTCTGTACGACGCCCGAGGAGGTCGAGGAGGCGCTCGACGCCTTCGGAGCCCCGTACGTCGTCAAGGACGACGGGCTGGCGGCCGGCAAGGGCGTCGTCGTGACCGACGACCTCGAGAAGGCCCGCGCGCACGCCAACGCCTGCGACCGCGTCGTCATCGAGGAGTTCCTCGACGGCCCCGAGGTCTCGCTCTTCGCGATCACGGACGGCGAGACCGTCGTCCCGCTGCAGCCCGCCCAGGACTTCAAGCGCGCGCTGGACGGCGACGAGGGCCCGAACACCGGCGGCATGGGCGCGTACTCGCCCCTCCCGTGGGCGGACCCGAAGCTCGTGGAGGAGGTCGTGGAGAGCGTCCTCCAGCCGACCGTCGACGAACTGCGCCGCCGCGGCACACCGTTTTCCGGTCTTCTTTACGCGGGTCTGGCGATCACCAGCCGTGGCGTACGGGTCATCGAGTTCAACGCCCGCTTCGGCGACCCGGAGACCCAGGTAGTCCTCGCCCGCCTGAAGACCCCGCTCGCTGGCGTGCTGCTGGCCTCGGCGAACGGCACCCTCGCCGATCTGGCGCCGCTGCGCTGGAGCGACGACGCCGCCGTCACGGTGGTCGTGGCCTCGTACAACTACCCGGACACCCCGCGCACCGGCGACCCGATCACCGGGCTCGACGAGGTGGCGGCCCAGGACGCCCCCCACGCGTACGTCCTGCACGCCGGGACCAAGCGCGACGGCGACGCGGTGGTGAGCGCGGGCGGCCGTGTGCTCTCCGTCACGGCGACCGGCACCGATCTCACCGAGGCCCGCCTCCGTGCGTACGCGGCGGTGACCCGCATCGGTCTCGACGGTTCGCAGCACCGCACGGACATCGCGGCGAAGGCGGCGGCAGGGGAGTAGCCCCGGTCGCGGACCAGTCGCAGTCCAGTCGCACCCGCTCATCCCGCCGAGGCGCCTTCGCCGCTCGGCAAGCTCCCGGGCCCCGGATTCCGCACGGAATCCGGGGCCTCTTGCTGCCCGGGTTTCCGCACGGATTTCTGCACCCTCGCGTGGATTTCTGTACGGAACCGGGGCCTGATCGTTGCCCACCGTCATCCACCTTTCCCCAAAGCCATTCCATCGAGTGACCGATGCCCCATCCGGCTGACGGGGACCGAGGCCCCAACTAGGGTGCGGCGAAAGCGTTCCGGCACTTGGCCCACCGGCATTGCGATGTCAGTGATGGGTGCCACAGTGGGGGAGTGAGCAACACCAGGGCATCCGTCGGTGCGGGCTGCGAGACAGTCGGCGCGGGGCGGACAGTAGGGGGTGACGTCCGGTCGTGACCGGTATGGGTGTGGAGGTGGGCGCGCAGGCCGCGCGTTCCCGGGCTCTCGCCGTGCTGCGCATACGCAGCAGGGCGTTGGCCGTCGCCCTGCTGCCCGCGGCCGTCGCCGTCGTGCTGCTCGTGGGCGGCTCCACCGGCCATATCGTCGGCGGGCACTGGGGGATCACGCGCTGGATCGTCTCGGTCCTCGCCGCGATCGTCCTCCTCGCCGCCGCGGGCATCGCGCTCGTCGTGGCCCGCTCGCGGCCGGCAGTGAGCCCCACCGTCCCGATCGCCGAGGAATCGGCGCCCGACCTCTACCGCATGGTCCGCGACCTGGCCGACCGCCTCGACGTCCCGGCACCCTCGGCGATAGCGCTCACCCCCGACTGCGACAGCTGGTTGGAGGACCGGACCCACCCGGCACACGGCCCGCCCCCGCCCGAGGGCAGGGACGAGATAGAGGGAGTACGAGGCATATGTGGAGCGCGGGGCGTACGGGGACTGTCGACACAGCCCCGCCGTGCCCCCTCCGCGCCGGTCCTCGTCATCGGCTCCCCCTTCCTGTGGTGGATGCGGGTCGGGGAACTGCGCGCGGTCCTCGCCCCGGTCGTCGCCGGTACGGGCCCGTCGGCGCACCCCGACATAGCCGCGGCCCGTCGCTTCGTACGAGGCCTGGACGCGGCCGTGGCCGTGACGTCGACGCCCGCCCGTGGCCCGCTCTCCCGCACGGTGCTCGGCGCGGTCGGCTGGGTGACCCGCCTGCTGCTGCGCAGTTGCCGGGGCCACGCGGCCGAGATGGAACGCGGCGTGGCGGCCGCCGCGGCCGAGCGTGCACAGGCTGTGGACTACGGCCTGCGGATCGTCGCCCAGGAGCAGGTGGGTCTGGCGTACGCGGGATGGGACCGGCTCCTGACCCGGGTCGCGCTGCCCGCCTGGCGGATGGGCCGTTGGCCGTCCCGGCTGGACGCGGGTGTCGTCGCGGCCCTGACCGAGCTGTCCCGCCGTGACCGCCTGGCCGAGGGCTTCGCCTCCCGCCTCGGCGAGCGCCCCGCCTGCGACCTGCTCGAAGAGCCCGGCACAGTGGACGAGGCGGCCTCGCTCCTCGCCGCCCGCCTTTTCCACGGCGGTCCTGCCGAGTCCGGGCCGGACTGGGCGCCGGTCGACTGGCAGGACTACCCGGAGGAGGTCGTCGACCGCAAATGGCGCACCGACGCGGCCCGTCTCCACCGGGTGCTGGACGCGCTCGGCGTGCGGCACTCCACCGACCCGGCGGCACGTGACTCGGACGGGCCGACGCTGGCGCGGGTGATGGACCACCTGTCCGCGCGGCCGGAGGACCCGGACTCGGCCGCCCTCGCCACTTCCCGCGAGGACGCGTACGCGCAGATGGGGATGACCGAGGACGAGGACGACGCGGACCTCGGCCTCGGGAACGAGCGGACGGCTTCGCTGGCGGCCGGTCTCAGCGCGGAGCTGGCCCGCGAGGAGGCGTCGGCGCCGCCGCCCGCCCCCGTCGGGGGCACGGAGCCGCACGACCCCGCCCGGGCCCTCTGGGACGACGGGATGCTCCCTCTCTTCCCCCTTCAGCCACCCCGCACAGGCCGGGAGCTACTGGCCGACCACGTCACGGCGATGGTGTGCTGCGCGGCGATGGACACCGCCGGGGCGGCGCCGGGCCTCGACTGGCTCGACGGCCCGTCCCTCCTCATCGACGGCGAACGCGCCGCCGACCTGGGCCCGCGCGTCCTCAGTCTCGTCGAGACCGGCGACCCCGCGCCCCTCCGCGACTGGCTCCGCCACCTCGGCGTCCGCCCCGAGAAACCGGTTCGCCTGGTCTGAGACCCCCGGCCGCGCCCCACGAGCGAGTCTTTCGCCCCCGCCGCCCCTACCCGTCCCGTACCTGGGGGCTGCCGCCCCCAGCCCCCGCTTCGGCCTTGACGGCCTCGTCCTCAAACGCCGGACGGGCTGAAAGTCCTCCAGCACCGCCCGGACTGACCAGTGCAACGGGGATTCCGTCGGGCGGGTGGGATGCCGGCACGGCCCCGCCCCACCCACCGGCCGCAGGCGGAACCACCCACCGGCGCGAACCGCCCCGCCCACCAGCGCAACCCCGCCCACCAGCGGAAAGGCGGAACCATCACCGACGCAAACCCGCCCCACCCCCCGACGGCAAGGCGGAGGCAAACATTCCACTCGCGTCAATTCGCGACGAACGGTGACGGACTGCGTGCGTAATGTGATGTGCTGGGACCGATCGCGCACACGGCAAGGGCTTGCAAGGACGACGGGGGCAAAAGGGAGGGGAGCAGGCATGGGGTCGGAGCAGATTCGCCGCTGGGAGTCGGGCGCACTCGCGCACGCCGTGACGGACCCCTTCGGCCAGGGCCCCGTCCCCTGGCTCCGCGGCGACGAGCACTACTTCGACGACACCGGCCACGTCGTCCCCTGGTACATCGATCACCTCGACCCCACCCAGGGGGGCACCACTCTCGTACGGGACGAGCACGAAGACCGCGACACCAGGGCCAGGTCGGCCAAGCGACCCATCCCCCACCCCCGAGTCGGAGGCCCCCGCTCCGCCGACGACGTCCACCGCCAGATCAAGGGGTTCACCTCCACCGGCGCGGCCGCCCCCGGCGAGGCCATCGACTTCCACATCACCGTCGACCCGCCTCAGGAATTCAGCGTCGACATCTACCGGATCGGCCACTACGGAGGCGACGGTGCCAGCAAGATCACCACCAGCCCCCGCCTCTCCGGCATCGTCCAGCCTCCGCCTCTCACCGCCGACCGAACTGTCTCCTGCCACCACTGGTGGCTGTCCTGGCGCCTCCAGATCCCCACCTACTGGAGCATCGGCGCGTACGTCGCGGTGCTCACCACCGCCGACGGCTACCGCTCCCACGTCCCGTTCACCATCCGCGACAACCACCCCGCCGACCTGCTCCTCCTGCTCCCGGACATCACCTGGCAGGCGTACAACCTGTACCCGGAGGACGGCCACACCGGCGCCAGCCTGTACCACGCGTGGGACGAGGACGGCCGCCTGCTCGGCGAGGCCGACGCCGCGACGACGGTCTCCTTCGACCGGCCGTACGCGGGCGCGGGCCTCCCGCTCCACGTGGGCCACGCCTATGACTTCATCCGCTGGGCCGAGCGCTACGGCTACGACCTCGCCTACGCCGACGCCCGCGACCTGCACGCCGGCCGCGTCGACCCCACCCGCTACCGCGGCCTCGTCTTCCCGGGCCACGACGAGTACTGGTCGACGCAGATGCGCCGCACCACGGAACTCGCCCGCGAGAACGGCACATCGCTCGTCTTCCTCTCCGCCAACACGATGTACTGGCAGGTGGAGTTGGGCCCGTCCCCGTCCGGCGTCGCCGACCGACTGCTGACCTGCCGCAAACGCAAAGGCCCCGGGAAGCCCGCGCTGTGGCGTGAAATCGACCGCTCCGAACAGCAACTCATCGGCATCCAGTACGCGGGACGTGTCCCCGAACCCCACCCTCTCGTGGTCCGCAACGCCGACCACTGGCTGTGGGAGGCGACCGGCGCCCACGAGGGTGACGAGCTGGAGGGCATGGTCGCGGGAGAGGCCGACCGCTACTTTCCCCGCACCCCGCTCCCCGAGCACCAGGGCAGGATCCTGCTCTCCCACTCCCCGTACCGGGACAGCGAGGGCGCCATCCGCCACCAGGAGACGTCGCTCTACCGGGCGCCGTCCGGCGCCCTGGTCTTCGCATCCGGAACCTTCGCGTGGTCCCCGGCCCTCGACCGCCCCGGCCACGTCGACACCCGTATCCAGCGAGCCACGGCCAACCTGCTCGACCGCATCTGCAAACGCGACTGACCGGGCACCGCACGAAGGGCGTCCCGAACGTCACCACACACCCCCTGGCCAAAGCCGCTCCCCGCATACGGGAGAATCGAGCCAATTGGACAGAACCACGGGGAGGAACCGTGTCCGGATTCGTTGAAAAGCCCGAGCCCCTGGAGGTTCCGGGTCTGGTGCATCTGCACACCGGCAAGGTGCGCGAGCTGTACCAGAACGAGGCGGGCGACCTCGTGATGGTCGCCAGTGACCGCATCTCCGCCTTCGACTGGGTGCTCCCCACCGAGATCCCCGACAAGGGCCGCACGCTCACCCAGCTCTCCCAGTGGTGGTTCGACAAGCTCGCCGATCTGGTCCCCAACCACGTCCTGAGCACCGAACTCCCGCCGGGCGCCCCCGACGACTGGGCCGGCCGCACCCTCATCTGCAAGTCCCTGCGGATGGTCCCGGTCGAGTGCGTCGCGCGCGGCTACCTCGCCGGTTCCGGCCTGGTCGAGTACAACGAGTCCCGCACGGTCTGCGGCCTCGCCCTCCCCGAGGGCCTCGTCGACGGCTCCGAACTCCCCGCGCCGATCTTCACCCCCGCCACCAAGGCCGCCGTCGGCGAGCACGACGAGAACGTGTCGTACGAGGAGGTCGCCCGCCAGGTCGGCGCCGAGACCGCGGCCCAGCTGCGCCAGACGACCCTCGCCGTCTACAACCGCGCCCGCGACATCGCGCGCGAGCGGGGGATCCTCCTCGCGGACACCAAGTTCGAGTTCGGCTACGACGGCGAGACGCTCGTCCTCGCCGACGAGGTGCTGACCCCGGACTCCTCCCGCTTCTGGCCCGCCGACGAGTGGGAGCCGGGTCACCCCCAGCCGTCCTTCGACAAGCAGTACGTCCGCGACTGGCTGACCTCCCCCGAGTCCGGCTGGGACCGCAAGAGCGAGCAGCCGCCGCCTGCGCTGCCCCCGCACATCGTCGAGGCGACCCGCGCCAAGTACATCGAGGCGTACGAGCGCCTGACCGGCACGAGCTGGTCGTAACCCCCACCGGGCCCGGCGACCAGCCGGGCCCGAGCACACGCGGAATCCCCGAGCACACGCGGAATCCCCGAGCACACGCGGAATCCCCGAGCACACGCGGAATCCCCGAGCGCGCGAAGGGGCCCCGAACACACGAAGAAGCCCCCGACCTGAGGTCGGAGGCTTCTTCTGCGGAGCGGACGACGAGGCTCGAACTCGCGACCTCAACCTTGGCAAGGTTGCGCTCTACCAACTGAGCTACGTCCGCACTGCGCCGTGGCGCGAGAGCAACTATACCCAACCTCGCTCGCGCGCGAGTCGCACCGCCGCGTGACGGTTCTCCGCCCCGAGCTTGGAAGCGGCCGACGACAGATAGTTCCGTACGGTCCCCTGGGACAGCGCGGCCCGCTCGGCGATCTCCGCGACGGGCGCTCCGTCGGCGGCGAATTCGAGCAACTCGGCCTCGCGCGCCGTGAGCGGCGAGTCCCCGGCGGAGATCGCGTCGGCGGCCAACTCCGGGTCCACATAACGGTTTCCCGCATGCACCGTACGAATGATCTCCGCGAGCCGCTGTGCGCTCACCGTCTTCGGGACGAACCCACGCACACCTGCCGCAAGCGCCCGCTTCAGATGCCCCGGCCGCCCGTGACTCGTCACGATCAGCACCTGACAGTCCGGCAGTTCGGCCCGCAGCGATGTGGCTACCCTCACACCGTCCGCCCCCGGCATCTGCAGATCCAGGACGGCGACATCGGGCTCGTGCGCCCGCGCCATCGCCAGCGCCTCCGGCCCGGTCGCCGCCTCGGCCACCACGACCAGGTCGTCCTCCAGGGCGAGCAGCGCGGCGAGCGCTCCCCGGATCAGATGCTCGTCGTCGGCGAGCAGCAGACGCACGGGTGGGGTGGAAGGGGCGTCCGGTGCGGACGTGATGGGAGAGTCGGACGGTACAGACGTCACGGGGTGACCTCGCTCACTGGATGTGCACCGGACAGCGGAAGCGGCCCTGCTTCCGAAGCCGGATCCTCGACCGAACCGGGCCCCGACCTCGAATCCGCCGTCGGCCTCGACCCCGAACCCGACCTCGCCCCCGAATCCGCCGTAGGCCCCGGCCTCGAACCCGGCCTTGCCCCCGAATCCGCCGTCGGCCCCGGCCCCGAACCCGACCTCGCCCCCGAACCCGGCCTCGCCCCCGAACCCGGCCTCGCCCCCGAACCCGGCCTTGCCCCCGAATCCGCCGTCGGCCCCGGCCCCGAACCCGACCTCGCCCCCGAACCCGACCTCGCCCCCGAACCCGACCTCGCCCCCGAACCCGACCTCGCCCCCGAACCCGACCTCGCCCCCGAACCCGGCCTCGCCCCCGAACCCGGCCTCGCCCCCGAATCCGCCGTCGGCCTCGACCCCGAACTCGCCCGCGAACCCAACCCCGAATCCGCCACCGGCCCCGGCCGCATCGGCAGCGGCACCTCCGCCGTCAAGCGGAAGACACCCTCTTCGGCAGGCCCGGCCTGCAGCACCCCCTCCACCTCTGTGAGCCGCTCCCGCAGTCCCGCGAGCCCGGACCCCCTCCCCGGCTCGACGGCGGACCCCGAGCCGGGCGCCCCGTCGTTCTCGACGGTGAGGGTGACCCGGCCCTCCGCCACCCGCAAGGACACCGCACACTTCTCCGCGTCCCCGTGCCTCAGCACGTTCGTCGTCGCCTCCCGTACGACCCAGCCGAGCGCCGACTGGACCTGGGTGGGCAGTGCCGTTGCCGAGCCCGTGACCTCGCATTCGATACCGGCGGCCGTCAACACGCTCTGGGAGCCTGCGAGTTCGCTGCCGAGGTCGGCCTCGCGGTAGCCGCGTACGACCTCGCGCACCTCCCGCTGTGACTCCCGGGCTATCCGCTGAACCTCGACCATCTGGTCCTCGGCTTCCGGTCGCCCGCGCCGGGCCAACTGCACGGCGAGCTCGCTCTTGAGGGCGATCACCGCCAGATTGCGGCCCATCACGTCGTGCAGATCGCGCCCGAAGCGCAGCCGTTCCTCGGCGACGGCGAGGCGGGCGCGGGTCTCGCGGGCCTCGTCGAGTTCGTAGACGGCGTTGAGCAGCCAGACGGAGAAGGCTGCGGTGAAGGTGAGGAACCCGGCGGCCAGCATGACGACACCGGCTGTGATCAGCGCGGAGGGGCCCGGGAAGCCCAGTGGAAACGACACCGCTCCGGCACCCGCGGCCGCACCGACCACCGCGTGCGTCATCCTTCGAACGTTGCGCGTCCCGAGGGCGAGCGTGCCCGTGCCGAACGCTATGACGCCGACGAACAGCGAGGCGGCCAAGCGGACCTCGGCATCGCTCGCCGGGCGCCATTCGGTGCCCGAGAGGACGACCGCCACGACGGCGACGACGGCGGTGCCCACGGCCAGCGCGATCAACATGCGCCCGGGCTGCTCCCGGGTTCCCCGCGCCCAGTCCAGCGCCCGCGAGGCAGTCACCGCGCAGAGGATGGCGTGTCCGCACACCAGCAGGAACAGCATCCAGGACAGGGCCGGCGACACGGTCCCGAAAACAGGCAGTCCGATCGACACGACCTCGATCACGGCGAAGAAGTGGAACGACCACCGCGTGTACGTCTCGACCTTCGCCGGTGTGCTCTTGCCCCGCCACCAGCCACCCGGCCTGCTCATGCCCACCCCCGCATCCGTGGTCACCGCCGCGGTTCCCAGCGGAACCTCCGCCGTACAGCAAACACCGCGAGCACGATCCAGGCCACCGCCGTCGCGAGGGCGCCGAGGGCCTCGTGCGCGGAGAGGTCGCCGGTCCAGCCGCCGCGTATCAGGGTGATCACCGGGGTGAGGGGCAGTAGTTCGCAGGCCGAGGCCAGCCCGTCGGGCATCACCTCAAGAGGGAAGAACGTGCCCGAGCCGAGCAGGGAGAGCAGCACCAGGGGCATGGCGGCGACCTGGGCTCCCTCCACGCTCTTGCTGAAGTTCGCGGTGACCGCGGCGAGCGGGGGCCACATCGCCAGGCCCAACAACAGCCCCAGGACGGCGAAGTGGGGAGCTTGGGGCGCCCCGATGTCCAGGAGTGCGGCGCAGGCGACCGTCAGGAGCAGGCACTGCACCAGGCCGATCGCGACCGATGGCAGCGCCGCGCCCGCGAGGATCTCCGCGTCCCGCAGCTCCCCGGTGCGCAGCCGCTTGAGGACGAGCTCCTCGCGGCGTGCCGCGTACACGCTCACCAGCGAGCTGTAGACCGCGAAGAGAAGTGAGAGGCCGACGGAGGACGGCAGGACGACCGAGCCGACCGAGAGCCCGGCGCCCTTCAGGTCCATCTGGTCGACCGTCGAGCGGAGGCTGAACGGCAAGGTCAGCGGTACGAACACGGCGGCGGCGAGCGTCGCCTTCGCGCGCCCCAGCAGGGTCAGTTCGGCGCGTGCCAGGGCGGCCATCCGTCCCACGGTCGTGGTCGTACCCCTGCTCGTACCCGTACCCATGCCCGTCGTGACTGTCGTTCCGCTCATGCCGCCGTCTCCTTCTCGCGTACCCCCGTGCCGTGCGCCGCCGTCTCCCGGACTATCCGCAGGAACGCCTCCTCCAGCGAGGCCGACCGCACATCGAGCCCCCGCAGCTCGATGCGCGCCCCATCGGCCCACAGCAGCAGTGCGGTGGCCGTCCGCTGCAGCTCACCGGTGCGCAGCTTGATGACGCGGCCCGCCGTCTCGTGGTCCATCACGCCGAGTTCGGCGAGCGGCGGCAGGTCTCCGAGGAAGTAGCCGTCGGGCAGTTCGAAGGAGATCCGGGACGGCTGGGAGGCGGTCACCTCGGCGGGGGTGCCGGAGGCCGCGATGTGCCCTTCGTGGAGGATCGCGAGACGGTCCGCCAGCTCCTCCGCCTCTTCCAGGTAGTGGGTGGTCAGCAGCACCGTCGTGCCGCCGTCGCGCAGCTCGCGCACCAACTCCCAGGTGCTCCGGCGTCCTTCGGCGTCGAGTCCGGTCGTCGGTTCGTCGAGGAAGAGGACCTCGGGGCGGCCGAGCAGCGCGAGTGCCAGGTCCAGCCGCCGTTTCTCGCCCCCGGACAACTGCTTCACCCGTACCTCGGACCGCCGCGCGAGGCCGACCAGGTCCAGGGCCTCTGCCGTGGGGCGTGCCCCGCTCGTGCAGCCCGCCCACATCCGTACGGTCTCGGCGACGGTCAGCTCGGAGGGGAAGCCGCCCTCCTGCAGCATCACACCGATCCGGGGCCGCACGGCCGCCCGCTCCGCATAGGGATCGCGCCCGAAGACCCGCACCCGTCCGCCGGCCGGGGGCGCGAGGCCCTCCAGCAGTTCGACGGTGGACGTCTTGCCCGCGCCGTTCGTGCCCAGCAGGGCGAAGAGCTCTCCGCGGCCCACGGAGAAGGTGACTCCGCGAACCGCCTCGAAATCTTCCCCGTACACACGCCGCAGATCAGTGACCTCGATCACGTCATCGTGCTCGTTCGTGTTCATGAAATCAGCGTCCCCGCGGACAGGACCCGGCAGCAGTGCGCGGTGTCATCACTCCGCATGACAAATGTCAGATGGGCGGGAGGCGTACCGAGATCGGCGAGAGACCTACGGAGATCGGCGGAACACGTACGCAGATGGGGCGGAACACGTACGGAGATCGACAGAGGGCGTAGGAAGAAGGAGAAGGGCACAGCAAAAAGCCCCAGTCATTGACTGGGGCCTTCATGCTGGAGCGGACGACGAGGCTCGAACTCGCGACCTCAACCTTGGCAAGGTTGCGCTCTACCAACTGAGCTACGTCCGCATTGCCTCCGACCGGCTCTCACCGATCGGCGCGAGCACCAGCCTACCTGATCCACAACAGTGGTCGGTAAGCGATGCGGAGCGGGTGACAGGAATTGCACACTGCGCCTTCCCCCTGGAAGGGGGATGTTCTGCTACTGAACTACACCCGCGCGACTCCGTGAGCTCCGGCTTTTTCGGCCTTGCCCCTCGGCGTGCTCCAGACTCTAGCTGATCAGCGGGGGGTCAGCGCAAGTCGGTTGTTCCCAGGGCCCGATGAGGGGTCCTCGCGAGCGCCCCCGGAGGACCCGGGGCTCAGTGCGACTCGGCGAACGCCTCGTACACCTTCTTGGGGATGCGGCCCCGCGGCGGCACGTCCATCTTGTTGGAGCGGGCCCAGGCGCGGACGGCGGCCGGGTCGGGCGTCAGCGCGGTGTGCGTGTACGCCTTCCCGGACTTCGACTGCTTGCGGCCGGCCTCGACGTAGGGCGCGAGCGCCTTACGCAGTTTCTTGGCATTGGCTGGATTGAGGTCGATCTCGTACGACTTGCCGTCCAGTCCGAAGGCGATCGTCTCCGCCGCTTCTGAGCCGTCGATGTCGTCAAAGAGAGTGACCACGACACGCTGCGCCACGAATATCGGTCCCTTCGTGCGACACCTCTGCGATCAAGTCATGACGTGCGCGGACGTCACGGAGTTGTCGGGGAGATGTCGACTGTCCGGCTGTTATTGGGCAAAGTATCGGCTATTGCCAATTCATTTGTACAGTGCCCGGCAATGCATTGTGAAGCCCGACTAAATCCTTCCGCGTGTCCGAAGGCAATGGGGTCCTGCCGCTCTTCTGCGGTTTTTCCCAGGATTTTCCGTGCAGGCCCCCGCGTCGATGCGGGATCGTGATCGGGCTCACGTAGGATTCTACGAATCTACGCGAGTAGAAATTTTGTGCAGGTAGTCTGAAGGGACCTGCTCAGCACCACACACCGGGAGTGCCAGTGGCACGCGTCGTAGTCGACGTCATGCTCAAGCCGGAGATCCTCGACCCCCAGGGCCAGGCGGTGCAGCGTGCACTGCCGCGCCTCGGTTTCGAAGGTGTCTCCGACGTACGTCAGGGAAAGCGATTCGAACTGGAAGTGGACGGACCGGTGGACGACGCCGCTCTCGCCCGCATCCACGAACTCGCGGAATCCTTCCTCGCCAACACCGTGATCGAGGACTTCACCGTCAAGGTCGAGGAAGTCGCGGAGGCGGGAAAGTGACCGCTCGTATTGGAGTCGTCACCTTTCCCGGCAGCCTCGACGACCGCGACACACAGCGCGCGATCAAGCTCGCCGGTGCCGAACCTGTCGCTCTCTGGCACAAGGACAAGGACCTCAAGCAGGTCGACGCCGTGGTGCTCCCCGGCGGTTTCTCATACGGTGACTATCTCCGTGCCGGTGCCATCTCGCGCTTCTCGCCCGTGATGGAGACCGTCATCGAGCAGGCGAAGTCCGGAATGCCGGTCCTCGGTATCTGCAACGGCTTCCAGGTTCTCACCGAGGCGCACCTCCTCCCCGGCGCGATGCTCGGCAACAACCACCTCCACTTCATCTGCCGCGACCAGAAGCTGCGGGTGGAGAACGCGGAGACCTCCTGGACGACCGACTACGAGTCGGGTCAGGAGATCCACATCCCGCTGAAGAACATGGACGGGCGGTACGTCGCCGACGAGCACACCCTCGACATGCTGGAGGCGGAGGGCCGGGTCGCCTTCCGTTACCTCGACTTCAACCCCAACGGCTCCCTCCGGGACATCGCGGGCATCACCAACGAGGCCGGGAACGTGGTCGGTCTCATGCCGCACCCCGAGCACGCCGTCGAGCCCCTCGTCGGGACCGGCCGCACCGACGGCCTCCCCTTCTTCACCTCGATCCTCAAGAAGCTGGTCAACGCATGAGCCGCACGCCTCTGGACACCGTCGAGAACGCGGCCGCGACCCCCGACGTCGAGCTGCCCTGGGCCGAACTCGGCCTGAAGAAGGACGAGTACGAGCGGGTCGTGGAGATCCTCGGCCGCCGGCCCACCGGTGCCGAGCTCGCCATGTACTCCGTCATGTGGTCCGAGCACTGCAGTTACAAGTCCTCGAAGGTGCACCTGCGCCAGTTCGGCGAGAAGGCCCCGCAGTCCGACGCCCTCCTCGTCGGCATCGGTGAGAACGCCGGTGTCGTCGACGTCGGCCACGGCTACGCCGTCACCTTCAAGGTCGAGTCGCACAACCACCCGTCGTACGTCGAGCCCTACCAGGGCGCGGCCACCGGTGTCGGCGGCATCGTGCGCGACATCATCGCGATGGGCGCCCGCCCGGTCGCCGTCGTCGACCCGCTGCGGTTCGGCGCCGCCGACCACCCCGACACCAAGCGCGTCCTGCCCGGTGTCGTCGCCGGTATCGGCGGCTACGGCAACTGCCTGGGCCTGCCGAACATCGGCGGCGAGGTGGTCTTCGACGCCTGCTACCAGGGCAACCCGCTCGTCAACGCCGGCGCCATCGGCGTCATGCGGCACGAGGACATCCACCTCGCGAAGGCGTCCGGCACCGGTAACAAGGTCGTCCTGTACGGCGCCCGCACGGGCGGCGACGGCATCGGCGGCGCCTCGATCCTCGCCTCCGAGACCTTCGACGACGCCAAGCCGTCGAAGCGTCCGGCCGTCCAGGTCGGCGACCCCTTCCAGGAGAAGCTGCTCATCGAGTGCACCCTGGAGGCCTTCAAGGAGAAGCTGGTCGTCGGCATCCAGGACCTCGGCGCGGCAGGACTGTCGTGCGCCACGTCCGAGCTGGCTTCCAACGGCTCCGGCGGCATGCGCGTCACCCTCGACGACGTGCCGCTGCGCGACTCCACGCTCTCGCCCGAGGAAATCCTCATGAGCGAGTCGCAGGAGCGCATGTGCGCGGTCGTCGAGCCGGCGAAGGTCGACCGCTTTCTGGAGATCTGCGAGAAGTGGGACGTCATCGCCACCGTCATCGGTGAGGTGACGGACGGAGACCGCCTGGAGATCTACTGGCACGGCGGCAAGATCGTCGACGTCGACCCGCGGACGGTGGCGCACGAGGGCCCCGTGTACGACCGCCCGTACGCTCGCCCCTCCTGGCAGGACGCCCTCCAGGCGGACGACGCCAACAAGCTTCCGCGGCCGGCGACTTCGGAGGAGCTGAAGGACCAGGTCCTCAAGCTGGTCTCCTCCCCGAACCAGGCCTCCAAGTCCTGGATCACCTCCCAGTACGACCACTTCGTGCAGGGCAACACGGTGCTGGCGCAGCCCGAGGACTCGGGCATGATCCGCATCGACGAGGAGACCGGACTCGGCGTCGCCATCGCCACGGACGGCAACGGCCGCTACGCCAAGCTCGACCCGTACGCGGGTGCGCAGCTGGCGCTCGCCGAGGCGTACCGCAACGTGGCGACGACCGGTGCCAAGCCGCTCGCCGTCTCCGACTGCCTGAACTTCGGCTCGCCCGAGGACCCGGCCGTCATGTGGCAGTTCGCCGAGGCCATCCGCGGTCTCGCCGACGCCTGCCAGCAGCTGGGCACCCCGGTGACCGGCGGCAACGTCTCGCTCTACAACCAGACGGGCGAGGCCGCCATCCACCCGACCCCGGTCGTGGCCGTGCTGGGCGTCATCGACGACGTCGCCCGTCGCACGCCCGTCGCCTTCCAGGAGGACGGGCAGCTGCTCTACCTCCTCGGCGACACCCGTGAGGAGTTCGGGGGTTCGGCCTGGTCGCAGGTCGTCCACGACCACCTCGGCGGTCTGCCGCCGCATGTCGACCTGGAGCGCGAGCGGCTGCTCGCCGAGATCCTCATCTCGGCCTCCCGCGACGGCATGATCGACTCCGCGCACGACCTGTCCGACGGCGGTCTGATCCAGGCCGTGGTCGAGTCGGCGCTGCTCGGCGGCAAGGGCGCGCGGCTGATCGTCCCCGATGGTCTCGACGCCTTCACCTTCCTCTTCTCGGAGTCGGCGGGCCGCGCGGTCGTCGCCGTCCCGCGTTCGGAGGAGCTCCGCTTCAACGACATGTGCGGTGCGCGGGGTCTGCCCGTCACCCGCATCGGCGTCGTGGACGGTGACACGGTCGACGTCCAGGGCGAGTTCGCGCTTTCGCTGGACGAGCTCCGGACGGCGCACGAGGGCACGATCCCGGCGCTGCTCGCGTAGCACTCGGCAGTCGTACGACGATGAAGGCCCCGCCCGGGGAACGGGCGGGGCCTTCATCGTGTGTACGTCGGGCCCGGACCCGGCCGTCGGTCCGGCGCCTGACCGTCACACCGGGATCCGACCGTTGCACCGGATCCGACCGTCAGGCCGGGACGGGCTCCGGCTGCCGCGAGGGCTGCTCGGTGTCCTCCGGCCGCTCCGGCCTGGGCAGCCACACCGCCAGAATCGCGGCGAGCGTCATCAGGGCGGCGCCGCTCCAGAACACCACGTCCGTCGCGGAGACGAAGGCGCGCACGCCCTCGGCGTGGACGGTTCCGGTCAGCCGGGCGAGGGCGCTGACGTCGCCGCCGGGGCCGTCGGCGGCGTAGAGCCGGGCCAGGACCGTACCGAAGACGGAGGCGCCGAGCGCGCTGCCGAGGGTCTGGAAGAACCGGATGCCGGTGGTGGCGACGCCGAGTTGGTGGCGCGGTGCGGCGAACTGCACGAGCAGGATCAGCTGGCCCATGAGCTGTCCCAGGCCGAGGCCCATCAGCAGGAGCGCGGCGCGGACCAGCCAAAGGGAGCTGGTGGGGCCGGTCGTGATGGCGAGGGCGGCGAAGGCGAGGGCGGTGGTGGCCGTGCCGCTGAGGGTGAAGGTCCGCGCGGACCAGCCTCGCGTGGTGAGCCGTCCGGAGAGCAGGCCCGCCGTCGACATCCCGACTGCCATGAAGATCAGGTAGAGACCGGCGGAGGAGCTGGCGACGCCGCGGACGATCTGCAGATAGACGAGCACGTAGTAGATGGCGCACATCATCGCGGCCCCCACGATGGCCTGGATCACGAAGCCGAGGCGCAGTTCGCGGACCCGGAACAGCGAGAGCGGGAGGATCGGTTCGGCCGCCCGGGTCTGCCGCCACAGGAACAGGGCGAGGGCCGCGGCGGCCGTGACGATCAGTGCGACGACGATCGGGGAGGACCAGGCGTACCGGTGGCCGCCCCAGTCCGTGACCAGGAGCAGGGCGCTGGAGAACGCGGCGCCGAGAGCGGCGCCCAGGTAGTCGAGCGGGCGGCGCACCGGGTGGTCGGGGAGCTTGAGGACGAAGGCGGACGCGGCCAGGACCGCGAGGCCGATGGGCAGGTTGACGTAGAAGATCCAGCGCCAGCTCGCATGGTCGGCGAGCAGACCGCCGATCCACGGGCCGACCGCCATGCCGGCGCCCGCGACGAGCCCGCCGGCGTTGCCGCCCTTGCCGGCACCCGCCTCGTCCGGGCCCTTGAGGTGGGCGATCACCACCATCGTCACGCTCATCAGTCCGCCGCCGCCCAGGCCCTGCACCGCACGGGCCGCGATGAGCTGGTCCATCGACTGGGCGGCGCCGCACAGCGCGGAGCCGAGCAGGAACGTGGCGATCGCGCCGGTGAAGACGCGCTTGGCGCCCAGGGTGTCGCAGAGCTTGCCGTACAGCGGCAGCATCGCGGCCGACGCCAGCGCGAACGCGCTGACCAGCCAGGGGATCTTGTCGACGCCGTGGTCCGGATCGAGGTCCCGGACGATCGGGACGGTCGCCGCCGACACGATCTGCAGGTCCAGGACGGCCAGCACGATCGTGACGAGACAGATGAGGAAGCCGATTTTGCGCCGGGTCTCGGTCATGGGCATCACCCTGCCCCAGAAGTGTGTACTGAATCAATGTTTCATCCGGGCTCAAATTTAATCCAGGTACATCGGCCATTGGTACAGTGGTCCCATGGCTGAGGCGATGGGGCTGCGCGAACGCAAGAAGCTGCAGACGGCGAAGCGGATCTACCGGGCGGCGGTCGACCTTTTCGTCGAGCGGGGCTTCGACAACGTCTCGGTGCAGGAGGTCGCCGAAGCGGCCGAGGTGTCGAAGATGACGGTCTTCAACTACTTCGGCACCAAGGAGGACCTGGTCTTCCGCCCCATGGAGGAGCACTTCGGCGACGTGGCCCGCGCCGTGCGTGAGCGGAAACCGGGCGAATCCGCGGTGGACGCCGTACGCCGGCAGTTCCTGGAGCTGGTCGAGGCCCGCGATCCCTCGGTCGGCCTGCACAGCGAGCCCTTCGCCCGCCAGGTGCGCCGACTCGTCATGGAGACCCCGGCCCTGATGGAACGCGCCTTCCTCGCCGCCCAGAAGGGCACGCGAGACCTGGCCGGCGTCCTTGCCGAGGAGACCGGCGACGCGATGCTCGCCACGGTCGTCGCCGCCACACTGAGCGCCGCCCGCAACGCCCTCATCGAGGAGCACCACAACCGCGTCGAAGCCGGCGAGAGCCCGGACGTCGTCGCCGACGCCGCCGCCGAACGCGCCCGGCACGCCTTCGACCTGATCGAAAAGGGTCTGAGCGGATACGCCGTCAAGCTCTAGTGCCGGGTCAGCCAGGGTTCGCCCGTCAAGGAGCGGCGTCCGGTGCGTGCTCTGGGGGTCCCCCCCGGCCGAAGGCTGGGGGAGTGCCGGCCGGAAGTCCTCGTACTGGACGTACTTGGGCTTTCGGCCGGTGCGGCGAGTGGGGGCACCTCCCACGCCCTTGAGGCAGTGGGGGAGCGTGCCGGGCGTCGCGACGGGGCGAACCTTGGCCGACGCGGCACTAGTGCGCTGCGCCAGAAGTTCGTCGGTGGATTCGCGCCTTGCCCGGCCGGGTTGGTTGTCCGCCCATCCAGCCCCGGCCTGCGAGTATTCGGCCAAGTCGGCGGCAGTGGGGCACCAAGAACTAACGACGAATTGATGGCGCAGGACACTAGGGTGATGGCCATGCCCCCGGCCAAGAGACGCGCCCGTACGTACGACTCCGCCAAGATCCGCGCGGCGGTGCTCGCGCAGTTCGGGAACGTACGGGACGGCGTTCGCACTCTCACCGAGGAGCAGTTGGCACGGCCCACGCACCTCGGGGACTGGAGGGTGCGGGAATTGGCCGCGCATATCACGATGGCCGTCGAGACCGTGAGCCGGAACCTCGACCGGGACGAGCCGGTGAAGGCCGAACTCGGGCTCCTCGACTGGCCGTTCGCGACTGCCGCGCGGGCCGGGGACATCGCGGACGGCAGCAGCGCGCTCGCCGAGGAGAACCCCGACCTCGACGCGCTCTACGACCGCACCGAGCAGCGGATCGCCGAGCGTCTGCCCACGGCGCCGGACGACCGGCTGCTCGCGGCGCGCACCGGTGCGATGACGCTCGCCGACTACCTCGTCACCCGCACCGTGGAACTCGTCGTCCACACCGACGACCTGAACCGCGCCGCGGGCACCGACATCCCCTTCGACCGGCAGGCGCTCGCCGCCTGTACTCGGCTGCTCGCCGACGCGCTTGCCGAGAAGGCACCGGGGGCGTCGACGGAGGTGCGGATTCCGCCGTATGCCGTCGTGCAGTGTGTGGAAGGGCCGCGGCACACCCGCGGCACTCCGCCGAACGTCGTGGAGACCGATCCGCTGACGTGGATCCGGCTCGCTACGGGGCGTACGGTCTGGGAGGCGGCGCTGGAGGATGCCAAGGTCAGCGCGAGCGGGGAACGCGCGGACCTCGGAGGGCTCCTCCCGTTGATGGGCTGAGCCGCCCCGCCGCCGCCCGCGTAAGGCCTTTTTCGCCCCCTCCGCCCCTGCCCGTCCCGTACCGGCTTTTCGGCTGCGCATGGGTGCGGGCAACTGCGCAGTCTTTTTGGGCGGGGGTCCGGGGGCGGTACCCCCAGGGACGGCAATGGGCAGGGGGGAGGGGGTGAAAGAACCGGGAACCGACCACCCCACCCCTCCCGTCACATCGGCATGGACAAGCAGCGACTGACGCTCACCGCACTGACCCTGCTTCCGCTCGCGGTGGCCTGTGGCACACAGCCGGGCAGCGGCAGCAGCTCCGTGGCGGCGGCGGGCTCGTCACCCGTCACCGGAGTCCACTGGACCCTCGACAGCCTCACGGTGGACGGCAGGACCAGGCAGGCACCCGAGAGCGCGTATCTGCGGATCGGCGAGGACGGCCGGGTCAGCGGCAATGCGGGCTGCAACAGCTTCGGCTCGACCGTCACCCTCAAGGGCGACCACGTCGACTTCGGGGACATCCAGACGACCGACATGGGCTGCCCGAAGGCCTCGATGGCCTTCGAGGAGAGCCTGAGCCGCACCTTCACCGGCGGCACTTTCACCAGCAAGGTCAAGGGCGACGAACTGACGCTCACCACGGACGACGGCGACCGCGTCGATCTCACCAAGGAGCAGGACGCCCCCCTCTACGGCACCCGGTGGAACGTCACGGCCCTCGGCGACGCCGACGTGGCCCACTCCCTCCCCGCCGGAGCCAAGGCGTACCTCGTCCTCGACGAGAAGCAGGGCACCCTCAGCGGCAGCCTCGGCTGCAACCACGTGTCCGCAATGGCCACCGTCCGCGACGGACACATCACCCTCGGGGCTGCCAAGACCACACGCATGATGTGCGACGGCTCACTCATGGACACCGAGAAGACCCTGCTCGGCCTCTTCGACGGCACGGTCGGATACGAATTGGATCACCGCACCCTCACGCTGACCAGCGCAAACGGCACCGTCGTCAGCGCCGTCGCCGGCAAGTGATCGATGGGGACCCCGTATCCCCAATTCGGACCCGTGGTCGATCTCGCCTACACTCGGTGGCGTGCCACGTGGTGACGGTCGACTCAATCATGATCTGCTTCCCGGTGAGAAAGGCCCCCAGGACGCTTGCGGCGTCTTCGGTGTCTGGGCTCCGGGCGAAGAGGTCGCCAAGCTCACTTACTTCGGGCTCTACGCCCTCCAGCATCGGGGTCAGGAATCCGCGGGAATCGCGGTCAGCAACGGCTCCCAGATCCTCGTCTTCAAGGACATGGGCCTTGTGTCCCAGGTCTTCGACGAGACTTCTCTCGGTTCGCTCCAGGGTCATATCGCGGTCGGTCACGCCCGCTACTCGACCACCGGCGCCTCCGTCTGGGAGAACGCCCAGCCGACGTTCCGCGCCACCGCGCACGGCTCCATCGCGCTCGGCCACAACGGCAACCTCGTCAACACGGCGCAGCTCGCCGAGATGGTCGCCGATCTGCCCAAGCAGGACGGCCGCACCACACGTGTGGCGGCCACCAACGACACCGACCTGCTGACCGCGCTCCTCGCGGCCCAGGTCGACGACGACGGCAAGCCGCTGACCATCGAAGAGGCCGCTCACACGGTCCTCCCGCAGGTCAAGGGCGCCTTCTCCCTCGTCTTCATGGACGAGCACACCCTCTACGCGGCTCGCGACCCGCAGGGCATCCGCCCGTTGGTCCTCGGCCGCCTGGAGCGTGGCTGGGTCGTCGCCTCCGAGTCCGCCGCCCTCGACATCTGCGGCGCCGCCTACGTCCGCGAGATCGAGCCGGGCGAGTTCGTCGCCATCGACGAGAACGGCCTCCGTACGTCACGGTTCGCGGAAGCGAAGCCCAAGGGCTGTGTCTTCGAGTACGTCTATCTGGCCCGTCCGGACACGGACATCGCCGGCCGGAACGTGTACCTCTCGCGCGTCGAGATGGGCCGCAAGCTCGCCAAGGAAGCCCCTGTCGAGGCCGATCTGGTGATAGCGACCCCGGAGTCCGGGACGCCCGCCGCGATCGGTTACGCGGAAGCCTCCGGCATTCCCTTCGGCGCCGGTCTGGTCAAGAACGCCTACGTCGGCCGGACCTTCATCCAGCCCTCGCAGACGATCCGCCAGCTCGGCATCCGTCTGAAGCTGAACCCGCTCAAGGAAGTCATCAAGGGCAAGCGCCTGGTCGTCGTCGACGACTCGATCGTGCGCGGCAACACCCAGCGCGCGCTGGTGCGCATGCTGCGGGAAGCGGGCGCGGCCGAGGTCCACATCCGGATCTCCTCGCCCCCCGTGAAGTGGCCCTGCTTCTTCGGCATCGACTTCGCGACCCGCGCGGAGCTGATCGCCAACGGCATGACCATCGAGGAGATCGGCACCTCGCTGGGCGCCGACTCCCTCTCGTACATCTCCATCGACGGCATGATCGAGGCGACCACCATCGCCAAGCCGAACCTGTGCCGCGCCTGCTTCGACGGCGAGTACCCGATGGAGCTCCCGGACCCCGAGCTGCTCGGCAAGCAGCTCCTGGAGACCGAGCTGGCCGCGGGTCCCGCAGCCACGGCCGCGGCCGACGCCATCCGTCGCCCGTAAGCGCCGCAGAGCCCCGTTTCACCAACCCGAAAGATCCCAGGCAATGTCTGCTGTTTCTGATCAGTCGACTGCGTCGACGGGCACCCCCGGTGCTTCCTACGCGGCTGCCGGCGTCGACATCGAAGCGGGCGACCGCGCCGTAGAGCTGATGAAGGAGTGGGTGAAGAAGACGCAGCGCCCCGAGGTCCTCGGCGGCCTCGGCGGCTTCGCCGGCCTCTTCGACGCCTCCGCCCTCAAGCGCTACGAGCGCCCGCTGCTCGCCTCCGCGACCGACGGCGTGGGTACCAAGGTCGACCTCGCCCGGCAGCTCGGCGTGTACGACACCATCGGCCACGACCTGGTCGCGATGGTCATGGACGACATCGTGGTGTGCGGCGCCGAGCCGCTCTTCATGACCGACTACATCTGCGTCGGCAAGGTCCACCCGGAGCGCGTCGCGGCCATCGTGAAGGGCATCGCCGAGGGGTGTGTGCTCGCGGGGTGCGCCCTGGTGGGCGGCGAGACGGCGGAGCACCCGGGTCTGCTCGGTCCGGACGACTTCGACGTCGCGGGGGCGGGCACCGGTGTGGTCGAGGCCGACCAGCTGCTCGGCTCGGATCGTATCCGTAAGGGTGACGCGGTGATCGCCATGGCGGCCTCCGGTCTTCACTCGAACGGGTACTCGCTCGTCCGGCATGTCCTGTTCGACCGGGCGAACCTTCGCCTGGACCAGCACGTCGAGGAGTTCGGCCGCACGCTCGGCGAAGAACTCCTGGAGCCCACCAAGATCTACTCGCTGGACTGCCTGGCGCTGACCCGGACCACCGAGGTGCACGCGTTCAGCCACATCACCGGCGGGGGGCTCGCGGCCAACCTGGCCCGCGTCATCCCGGACGACCTGCACGCCGTCGTCGACCGTGAGACCTGGACCCCGGCCCCGGTCTTCGACCTCGTCGGCAGGACCGGCGACGTCGAGCGCCTGGAGCTGGAGAAGACGCTGAACATGGGCGTCGGCATGATCGCGATCGTCCCCGAGGAGTCCGCGGATGTGGCACTGGCCACCCTCGCGGACCGCGGGGTGGACGCCTGGATCGCCGGTGAGCTCACCGAGCGCGGCGAACACGAGACGGGCGCGGCGCTCATCGGGGACTACACCGGCTAGTGCCGGGTCAGCCAGGGTTTGCCCGTCAAGGAGCGGCGTCCGGTGCGTGCTCTGGGGGTCCCCCCGGCCGAAGGCTGGGGGAGTGCCGGCCGGAAGTCCTCGTACTGGACGTACTTGGGCTTTCGGCCGGTGCGGCGAGTGGGGGCACCTCCCACGCCCTTGAGGCAGTGGGGGAGCGTGCCGGGCGTCGCGACGGGGCGAACCTCGGCTGACGCGGCACTAGTCAGTGATCCCGTCCGGGACGGTGCCCGGGACGGCCAGCTGACGGCGCCGGACGGCAGCGCAAAACCCGGTCCGGCGCGTATCCGCCCCGGACCGGGTGAAGCATTGCTGGACAGTCAAGCGCCGCGACGCTGCTGTGACGACGGACCGGACTCGTCGTCCTCGTCCTCGTCGTCGTTGTACAGATCCGCGTACTGGGCGTACGGGTCGTCTTCCTCGTCGTCGTCCTCGAACGGCTCGCCATTCGGCGGCTGGCTCGAAGTCGAAGCGCCCAGCTCGTTGGCCAGACGCGACAGGTCAGTCCCGCCGCTGTTGTACTTCAGCTGGCGGGCGACCTTCGTCTGCTTGGCCTTGGCCCGGCCGCGCCCCATGGCTCGACCCCCTCGGTGACGGGGCTCGACGGCCCCAGAGTCTTGACACGCGTTCATGATCTGGAACGGGCTCTCCGCGGAGAGACCGGTCCGTAGGGCTTCCACGGTACCTGAGCCCACGCCCATACGGTACGTCGCCCGCAGGACGCGCGTGTGCGCAGAACCCGCGAGGAGCCCCGTCCTCGCTGGTCAACCGCGATTTTAACCTCTTCTTGGCCGACGACCCGCCGACAGACGTGAGAGTTCTCTCTAACTACCGTCGGCGGGTACCCGTCACAAGGTCAGCGACGCCGGGCCTCCGCCATCCGCTGCTCGGCGATCCGGTCGGCCGCGGCGGCCGGCGGAATGCCGTCTTCCTTCGCACGTGCGAAGATGCCCAACGTGGTGTCGAAGATCTTCGCGGCCTTCGCCTTGCACCGGTCGAAGTCGAAACCGTGCAGTTCGTCGGCGACCTGGATGACACCGCCCGCGTTCACCACGTAGTCGGGGGCGTAGAGAATCCCGCGGTCGGCGAGGTCCTTCTCGACGCCCGGGTGCGCGAGCTGGTTGTTGGCGGCGCCGCACACGATCCTCGCGGTGAGGACGGGCACGGATTCGTCGTTCAGCGCCCCGCCCAGCGCGCACGGGGCGTAGATGTCGAGGCCCTCGGTGCGGATGAGTGCCTCGGTGTCCGCGACGGCCGTGACACCGGCCGGGTGCGTGTCCAGAATCCGGCGTACCGACTCCTCGCGTACGTCCGTGATCACGACCTCGGCGCCGTCCTCCAGCAGATGCTGCACCAGGTGGTGGCCCACCTTGCCGACGCCCGCGATGCCGACCTTGCGGCCGCGCAGCGTCGGGTCGCCCCACATGTGCTGGGCGGAGGCCCGCATGCCCTGGAAGACACCGAAGGCGGTGAGGACGGAGGAGTCCCCGGCGCCGCCGTTCTCGGGCGAGCGACCCGTGGTCCAGCGGCACTCGCGCGCCACGACGTCCATGTCGGCCACATACGTACCGACGTCGCACGCGGTGACGTACCGGCCGCCCAGCGAGGCCACGAACCGGCCGTACGCGAGGAGCAGCGCCTCGGACTTGATCTGCTCCGGGTCGCCGATGATCACGGCCTTGCCGCCGCCGTGGTCGAGACCGGCCATGGCGTTCTTGTACGACATGCCGCGCGAGAGGTTGAGGGCGTCGGCGACGGCCTCCTCCTCGCTCCGGTACGGGTAGAAGCGCGTACCGCCGAGGGCCGGGCCCAGTGCGGTGGAGTGAATGGCGATGACGGCCTTGAGGCCGCTGGCGCGGTCCTGGCAGAGCACGACTTGCTCATGCCCCCCCTGGTCCGAATGGAACAGGGTGTGCAGGACGCCGTCGGTTACGTCGGTCACTGTGGTGACTCCCAGGTAATAAGCGGCGGTTGGGTGCGGGGCCCGTGCGGATGGGGGGCTCCGTGGGCATGAGACTAGAGCCTGCGCCCACCCGCCTTAGGTGCAGTGTTCAGGATCACCTACCGGCGGAGTACAGCCGTGGTTCGATTTGCATAGATTTCTCGTGAGGTTGTGAGCGGTTTCCGCTGGTTTTCCTGGTGGCCAACGGGGGAGGGAGCAGGCGTGCCCAAGGTGTCCTCGGTGATCGTCCCGTACGCGTCGTATCTGCGCGTGTATGAACCGCTGGCCGCCTTCCCGGAGCCGGAGCGGGGCCACTGGGCGCGCTATGCCCGCCGCGCGGAGCGCCCCTCGTACCAGGACGAACTGCGTCGCTCGCTGGCCGACTTGCTGCCCACCCCGCCGATCCCCGTGCCGGTGCAGGAGAGCGGCGACGCCTTCGTGGCGGAGGTCGACGGGGTGCTCTGCGTCTGCCCCTGGCGCACCCGGCTGCGCGGCTGGCAGGCCCTGGGCGAGCTGGCCGAGGAGCTGCCGGCGCCCGTCCTCGACGCTGTGCTGCCGCCGTGGGTACGCCGTCAGGCCGCCCTGGACTACGAGCGCTGGATGGCCCGCAACCCCGACGCCCGTCCGTGGATCCGCACCTCCACCTGGCAGGTGCCGCTGAACTGGTTCGTGCTCGTCTCCGACGAGGAGCGGGAGTACGAGAAGGGGGCGGGGCCCGGCGGCGCCGAGCCGGTGCTGCGCTACCGGACGCCGATGGTGCAGGCCCGGCGGCGCACGGCGCGGGCCCTGAAGACGCTGAAGGACACCCTCGACGAGGGGCCGCTCATCGACGGCCTGGTGGACGTGGGGCGCTGGCTGGAGGAGTTCCATCCGCGCTCGCTGGTCGAGCTGGACTACGGCGGGCTCGTGCACGTGCTGCCGGCCGGGCACCTCGAGGGGGACCATTCGGCCGCGGACGTCTCCGAGGGCATCGAGGCGCTGCGCGGCGGGGACGGTGCCGCGGCGGGCGAGGCGTACGGGCGGCTCGTGGAGCGGTGGCGTTCGGTCAGGGACCGGCGCTCGGCCAACTGAGACCTCTGAGGCGTGTGGGTCGTGTGATCTGCTTCTCACTGGTTCGCGTCGAACTGGCGTATGGTCCTCCCACGCTGAAGAACCCTCACTCCGGGACGTAGGTCCTGATCCGGGCTTTCGTCTCAAGCGGTGTCAAGGCGGTGCCAAGCGTGATGGACAGCACTTACCTGGCTCTTGCGCCGCTTGCCCCTCCTCGTGCCAAAATAGGACAAGGAGTCCGGGGGAAGGCTCCATCCATCCATGTATGGGTGGAATCTCAGCATTGCACGCTATGGGGGGTCTGATGACTCCTGATCGCCCTGTGACTGATCGTCACAGCGGCGTGACTGTCCGCTATGGCATGGTCCATCGGCTTCCGTCGCTGATGAACACCTGGGAGGGCAATTCCATCGGTTTGGCCGACGCGGCTGGACAGATGGTGTAGTTGTAGTGCCGAGGACAAGCCGTTCGTCCTATAACCGACTCGACTCGCGTCCGCCATTTCGGGCAACGCGGGTCAAGGTGCAGAATTTAGAGGAAAGAACCGAGAAGGTTCGGTTCTCCCGAGGAGGCCGCTCATGACCGCTCGCACCCCTGATGCCGAGCCGCTGCTGACCCCGGCTGAGGTCGCCACGATGTTCCGCGTCGACCCCAAGACGGTCACGCGGTGGGCGAAGGCCGGCAAGCTTACGTCCATCCGCACGCTCGGCGGGCACCGCCGCTACCGCGAGGCTGAGGTCCGCGCACTGCTCGCGGGTATCCCGCAGCAGCGCAGCGAGGCCTGAACAACTCCATAACCGGGCAATTCGGTAGGTCCCCCAACCCGCCGAGGTGTCCGAACCACAGCTCCAAGCGACGCGGGTCCTGCCCCAACAGAACCCACGCCCAAGCTTCTTTGGTACGTGACAAGGGTGCGTCGTAGATCGCGCTGGACTCCGCCGGGTCCAGCGCGATCTTTTTGTGCCCTGTTCGTGCCCGGCCGGCCGGCCTGTGAGCGGCCTTGTCGGAGTCTGGGGAGGGGTGTCGGATCTCCTGTGGGCGCCCCCGGAAGAGGGTGCAATTGCACATATTAAATTGACCAGTTGTAGGTGGGGTGTAAGTTCCGCGGTTCTGAAAACTTATGCGGTGACACCCGTCACATGCCACAGTCCTTGTTGCTCACGGGGCTTCTGCGCTAAGGGAGTTGAGGCCGCGCGCAGGCGGACGCACCTCCGGACTCCCACCGCCCGCTGAGCGGGTCCGCCGCCTCCGGTCACGCCTTGGAGGGGCTTTCGTCCTCGCGGGCGCTCTCGGGGTCCTCCTCGCCCCATGGAGCGGGCTCCATGGCCAGCCGCAGGAGCTGGTGGCAGATCGGGCAGTGCCGCGTCAGGTGGCGGTACCCGGAGGCGGCCGACAGGTGGGCGCGGAGCAGAGCTCGCGTCTCGTGCCTAGCGGTCGCCGCCATACGCACCTCCGAGGGATCGAGGGGCCCTGGTTTCTGGGTACCGGCGGAATGTGACGCCGTCAAGGCGGCGGGGGGCCGGCGGGCGGGTTTGTTTCGCCTCCGCCGCCGCTGAAGGGGCGCGGGGAACTGCGCGACGAGCCCCCACCGGCCCGCGCCAAGAGAACAACCCGGGGGTCTGGGGGCGGAGCCCCCGGCACGGGACGGGTGGGGGCGGCGGGGGCGAAGAAAGACACCCCTGCGTCGGCCCCGGTGGCGCATACGACAAGGGCCCCGCATCCGAGAAGGATGCGGGGCCCTTGTTCACTGCGGTCCTGACGGGATTTGAACCCGCGGCCTCCACCTTGACAGGGTGGCGAGCACTCCAAACTGCTCCACAGGACCAGGTTTCGCAGCAACTCATTCCTGCGCTGTGCTGCGAGAAGAGACTGTACAGGAGGGTGGCCCCGGGGTCGAACTCACCCAACGTACAGAAGCGGTTACGGGACAGCCGCGTCGATCGCCTTCACGATGCGCTTGTCCGAGACGGGGTACGCCGTACCGAGCGCGTGTGCGAAGTAACTGACCCGGAGCTCCTCGATCATCCAGCGGATGTCCAGGACCGACGAGGGGATCGGCCGGCCCTGCGGCAGCTGCTCCAGGAGCCAGGCGTACTCGTCCTGCATCTCGTGGACCTTCTCCATGCGCGTGGTGTCCCGCTGGACGTTGGTCGGCATCTGCTGCAGCCGGCGGTCGGCGGCGACCAGGTAGCGCATCAGGTCCGGAAGCCGGCGCAGCCCGGTCGCCGTGACGAAGCCGGGCTTCACGAGGGCGTCCAGCTGCGTCCGCACGTCCGTGAGGTTCGCCAGCAGCGTCGGGCTCTTGATGGCCTTCAGACGGCGCTGACAGGCCTGCCAGGCGGCAAGCACCTGCTGCACCTGGCCCACCGTACGGACTGTCGCGTCGACGATCTCGGCGCGCACCTTGTCGTACAGCTTCCGGTACGACTCCTCGTCCCACGCGGGGCCCCCGAAGTCCCCGATCAGCTTGTCCGCGGCCGCCATCGCGCAGTCGTCGAAGAGGGCCTGGATCGAGCCGTGCGGGTTGGCGGACAGGGCGAGCTTCTGGGCGTTGGTGAGCTTGTCCGAGGCGAACTTGCCGGGGTTCACCGGGATGTTGCGCAGGATCAGCCGGCGCGTGCCCTTCCACATGGCCTGCGCCTGCTCGGCCTCCGTGTCGAAGAGCCGCACGGAGACGGTGTCGCCGTCGTCGACCAGCGCCGGGTACGCCTTGACCGGCTGGCCGGCGCGACGGGTCTCGAAGAGGCGCGTCAGCGAACCGATCGTCCAGTCCGGCAGCCCCGTACGTTCCAGCGACTCGCCGCCCGCGCGTTCCGCGGTCGCCGCCGCGGCCTGCGAGATCGCCTTGCGCGCCTTCGGCTTCAGCCGGAGCTGCAGCACCTGAAGGTCCTTGTCCTCGGCGAGCTTGCGGCGCCGCTCGTCGACGATCCGGAAGGTGATCTTGAGGTGGTCGGGGACCCGGGACCAGTCGAAGTCGTCGGCCGTGAGGGGGACGCCGACCATGCGCTTCAGGTCGCGGGCCATCGTCGTGGTCAGCGGCTCCTGGAGGGGCACGGCCCGCTCCAGGAACCTCTGCGCGAAGTTCGGGGCAGGGACGTAATTCCGGCGGATCGGCTTCGGCAGGGACCGGATGAGCTCGGTGACGACCTCTTCCCGCAGGCCCGGAATCTGCCAGTCGAAGCCCTCGTCCGTGACCTGGTTGAGCACCTGGAGCGGGATGTGGACGGTCACGCCGTCCGCGTCCGCGCCCGGCTCGAACTGGTAGGTCACCCGGAACTTCAGCCGTCCCTGGCGCCAGGAGTCGGGGTAGTCGTCCTTCGTGACCGCCCCGGCCTTCTCGTTGATGAGCATCGAGCGCTCGAAGTCGAGGAGTTCGGGCTCTCTGCCTTCGATGGTCCGCTTGTGCTTCCACCAGGAGTCGAAGTGCGCCCCGGACACTACGTGCTCGGGCACCCGCTGGTCGTAGAAGTCGTAGAGCGTCTCGTCGTCGACCAGGATGTCCCGGCGCCGCGCGCGGTGTTCCAACTCCTCGACCTCGGTGAGGAGTTTGCGGTTGTCGGCGAAGAACTTGTGGTGCGTACGCCAGTCGCCCTCGACGAGCGCGTTGCGGATGAACAGCTCGCGGGAGGTCTCGGGATCGATCCGGCCGTAGTTGACCTTCCGCTGGGCGACGATCGGTACGCCGTACAGCGTGACCTTCTCGTACGCCATCACCGCGGCCTGGTCCTTCTCCCAGTGCGGTTCGCTGTACGTGCGCTTCAGCAGGTGCCCGGCCAGGGGCTCGACCCACTCCGGCTCGATCCTGGCGTTGACGCGGGCCCAGAGACGGGAGGTCTCGACGAGCTCGGCGGACATCACGAAGCGCGGGGGCTTCTTGAAGAGGGCGGAGCCCGGGAAGATCGCGAACTTCGCGTTTCGCGCGCCCAGGTACTCGTTCTTCGCTGTGTTTCTCCCGCCTTCCCCCCCGGCCTCCTTCACGTCCTTCATGCCGACGTGGGAGAGAAGGCCGGCGAGCAGGGAGACGTGGACGCTCTGGTCGGCCGCGGAAGTACCCGCCGACGGCTCCTCCAGATGGATGCCCATCTGCTTGGCGACCGTGCGGAGCTGGGAGTAGATGTCCTGCCATTCGCGAATGCGCAGGAAGTTCAGGTACTCCTGCTTGCACATGCGGCGGAACGCCGACGACCCCCGCTCCTTCTGCTGCTCGCGGACGTACCGCCACAGGTTCAGGAAGGCGAGGAAGTCGGACGACTCGTCCTTGAAGCGGGCGTGCTGCTGATCCGCCTGCGTCTGCTTGTCGGCCGGGCGCTCGCGCGGGTCCTGGATGGAGAGCGCGGCCGCGATCACCATGACCTCGCGTACACAGCCGTTCTTGTCGGCCTCCAGGACCATCCGGGCGAGCCGTGGGTCCACGGGCAGCTGGGCCAGCTTGCGGCCGGTCTGCGTGAGCCGCTTGCGCGGGTCCTTCTCCGTCGGATCCAACGCGCCCAGTTCCTGGAGGAGTTGGACGCCGTCACGGATGTTGCGGTGGTCCGGCGGGTCGATGAACGGGAACTTCTCGATCTCGCCGAGGCCGGCCGCGGTCATCTGGAGGATGACGCTCGCCAGGTTCGTACGGAGGATCTCCGCGTCCGTGAACTCCGGGCGGGCGAGGAAGTCGTCCTCGGAGTAGAGCCGGATGCAGATGCCGTCGGACGTGCGGCCGCAGCGGCCCTTGCGCTGGTTGGCGCTGGCCTGCGAGACCGGCTCGATGGGCAGCCGCTGGACCTTGGTGCGGTGGCTGTAGCGGGAGATCCGGGCGGTGCCCGGGTCGATGACGTACTTGATACCGGGGACGGTGAGCGAGGTCTCGGCGACGTTGGTCGCCAGAACGATCCTGCGTCCGGTGTGCGGCTGGAAGACGCGGTGCTGCTCGGCGTGCGAGAGGCGGGCGTAGAGGGGGAGGACCTCGGTGAACCGATAGTTCTTCTTGGTCAGCGCGTCGGCGGTGTCGCGGATCTCCCGCTCGCCGGAGAGGAAGACGAGGATGTCGCCCTTGCCTTCCCCCTGCAGCTCCTCGACGGCGTCGCAGATCGCGGTGATCTGGTCGCGGTCGGCGTCGTCGCCGTCCTCTTCGAGGAGGGGGCGGTAGCGGACCTCGACGGGGTACGTACGTCCGCTGACCTCGACGATCGGAGCGTCGCCGAAGTGCCGGGAGAAGCGCTCGGGGTCGATGGTCGCGGAGGTGATGACGACCTTGAGATCCGGGCGCTTGGGGAGCAGCTGGGCGAGGTAGCCCAGCAGGAAGTCGATGTTGAGGGACCGCTCGTGGGCCTCGTCGATGATGATCGTGTCGTACGCGCGCAGCTCGCGGTCGGTCTGGATCTCGGCGAGCAGGATGCCGTCCGTCATCAGCTTGACGAAGGTGCCGTCCTGGTTCACCTGGTCGGTGAAGCGGACCTTCCAGCCGACGGCTTCGCCGAGCGGAGTGTCCAGTTCCTCGGCGACGCGCTCGGCGACGGTACGGGCGGCGATACGACGGGGCTGGGTGTGCCCGATCATGCCGCGGACGCCGCGCCCCAGCTCGAGACAGATCTTGGGGATCTGGGTGGTCTTACCGGACCCGGTCTCACCGGCGACGATGACGACCTGGTGGTCGCGTATGGCCTCCGCGATCTGGTCCTTCTTCTGGCTGACCGGGAGCTGCTCGGGATACGTGACGGCGGGTACGCGGGTACGGCGTTCGGCCATGCGGAGCTCGCCCTTGGCGACCTCCGCATCGATCTCGGCGAGCACGGCGGAGCGGGCCTCGGGCTTGCGGATCTTGCGCGCGCCTTCGAGCCTGCGCCCGAGCCGGTGCGCGTCGCGCAGGGACAGCTCGGCCAGACGGGGGGCGAGATCGCCGAGGGCGGGGGCAGGATGCGTAGACATACGCGGTCCAGGATCTCACCTCGCCGAAATACCTGGCGAACGCTTTTGCGCCCGGCGGCTCCGGCTGGGGGCGTGCGACCTTCGGTCAGGCCTGGTCGCGGGGTGATGTGTCGCGCTGCGACATGGCCTTCGCGGTGTTGGAGACGGCCTTGATACCGAGATATGCGGTGGTCATCGTGCTGACAGCCGTGAAGGCGGCGCTGATGACGCCGAGGGCGACCGACTTGTCGCCGTTCAGCTGCCACACGGCGACCCCGGCGATCGCCGCGATCACGACATTGCTCAGCCCGACGGCTATCAGCCCGAAGAGCGCACGGTCCCGCTCCAGCCTCAGCTCACCCGTGACCTTCGACTCACCCGCGGCCGGCGCCACGGCGCCCGACCCGCCTTGCGATGCGGCGTCCGGCCCGGCTTGGGAGGCGGTTTTTGACTCATCAGGGCTGGTCGTCATGGTCCCCCCACCAGTAAGCGCTGCTTCGGCCAGGCCGAACGTAGCGCCGTGCCGGGGACATGCCAAGTCGAGCCGGAGGGTGGTGGTGCCCATCGGGTTCCGGGCAGGCACGACGAAGGCCCCGTCCGTATGGACGGGGCCTTCAGGTTGTGGCTGGGGCCGGGGTCGAACCGGCGACCTATCGCTTTTCAGGCGATCGCTCGTACCAACTGAGCTACCCAGCCACGAAGTCCCTTACGGAACTTCAGCGGTCCTGACGGGATTTGAACCCGCGGCCTCCACCTTGACAGGGTGGCGAGCACTCCAAACTGCTCCACAGGACCAAGCTGTTGTGTGCGAACAAGCGAAACCAGTGTCGCACACCGTTCTGCGTGCCCCCAACGGGATTCGAACCCGTGCTACCGCCTTGAAAGGGCGGCGTCCTAGGCCGCTAGACGATGAGGGCTATCGGCCCGCCTGGGCGCTTCTCAGCGCGTCGGGGACGTGAGAAGCATATGGGATGGCGGGAGGTATCGCCAAAACGGTTTACCGGGTGGTTCCGGAGGGGGTGGGGGACTGGGGCGCGGGCAGGCCGGCCCCCGGCTGGTTCTCCTTCGGCAGGTGGCGGCTGACCTCGGCGGTTGTCAGACCCAGGCCGCCCAGCTCGATCTCGTCCCAGGCCTGCAGACGGCGGGTGTCGCGGTCCACGTAGAGGATCGAGGCCTCGATGGGGTCGGGGTACTTGCCTTCGACGGCTCGCAGGCCGCTGCCGCCCGTCGAGCCTTCGACGCGCAGGCGGGTGCCGTACTTCATGACCTCCATCTCCTCGTGGTGGAGGTGGCCGGCCAGCACCATCGGGACCTCGCCGTCCGTCCCGCGCGCCGCCGACGGCTCGTGGGCGATGGCGATGTCGACAGGGGTGCCCGCCACCCGCTGGTCGTGCAGCGCCGACGCCAGGCGGGCGCCCGCGAGCTCCTCCGCCGGGTTGCCGCCCGGGGTGACGGCGCGGTCGGGGGTGAACTGCGGATCGCCGATGCCCGCGAAGCGCAGTCCCGCGACCGTGACTGCCCGGCCGTCGTCCAGGACGTGCACGTTCTTCATGTGCTCCAGGTAGCGCTGGGTGAGGAGGGAGTCGTGGTTGCCGCGGACCCAGACGTACGGGGCTCCGAGGTCCGCGATGGGGTCCAGGAAGCCGTTCTCGGCCGCGGTGCCGTGGTCCATCGTGTCGCCGGAGTCGACGATCACGTTGATGTCGTACTGCTTCACGAGCGAGGCGATGATCTTCCAGCTCGCCGGGTTGAGGTGGATGTCCGAGACGTGCAGGACCCGGATCGTGGACGGGTCGGGCCGATACGTCGGGAGCGTGGACGTGACGTCGTACAGCTTCGTCACATTCGTCACCAGGCGCGCCAACTCCTTCTGGTAGACGTCGAATTCACTGACGATGCTGCGGGCGTTGCCGACCAGGGAGGGCGCCGAGGAGAGGAGCCCGGAGAATTTCGGCTCCAGGACCGAGTTCGGGTTCCAGGTGGCGAACGCCGTCGCTCCGGACGCGGCCAGCAGGGTGAGAGCCAGGCCGCCCGCGGCGAGGGCGCGGCGCGGGCGGCGGTAGACCGCGAGCCCGAGTGCGGTGGCGCCGGAGACGACCGCGATGCAGGACCGTACGGCCAGGTCGAGGGTGCCGTGTTCGACGTCGTGCGCGACCTCGTCCTGGAGGCCGGACAACCGCTCCGGGTGGTCGACCAGCGCCTGGGCGCGCACCGGGTCGAGCTGATCGACGTCCACGTCGAGGCGGATCGGGGCTTCGTGGCTGCGCAGCTCCAGTGCGCCCAGCGGGGAGACGTTGATCTTCGTGCCGCCGGCGAGCGAGGGGCGCAGGGTCATGGTGGTGTTCATGGGCCCGACCGGGACGCGTACGTTCCCCACGATCAGCAGTCCCAGCCAGGCGCCGAGGAGGACGACGCAGAGCAGGCCGAGCGCGCGGGGGTAGGGGTGCGGCTGGGGGACGAGCTCGACCGCGGGGAGCGCGCGGCGGTCGCGGTAGCGGCGGGTCAGGGGACGGACCGCCGTCCGGGCGCGGCTTCGTATGCGGTGCGCGGCGGCGGTTACGGCAGCGGGGAAGCGGGCCATTGGTCCCGTATGCCCAAGTGTGCGGGTGGGTATGCGGCGCGCGTCCCCGCTGTCGGGCGGGTCGTGACTCCCGGACGCGGGGGCGGTGATTCTCGGCGTCGCCATGGGCCTCGTACGCGGTCGCTGTGACGCCCGTACGCGCTCGCCGTGGCTCTCGTACGGCGTCCTCACGAGGCCCGTACGCGGTCGTCGTGATGCGCATACGGCGCTGTCGTCGACTCTCCTGCGGCGGCGTCGTGCCGGACAATGGCCGTGTGCTGGAGATGACGCGCGAGGAGTTCGAGGAACTGGTCGCCGAGGCCCTGGACCGAATTCCGCCGGAGCTGACGCGGCTGATGGACAACGTGGCGGTGTTCGTCGAGGACGAACCGCCCGCCGAGGATCCCGAGCTGCTCGGGCTGTACGAGGGGACTCCGCTGACGGACCGTGGGGAGTGGTACGCGGGGGTGCTGCCCGACCGGATCACGATCTACCGGGGGCCGACTCTGCGGATGTGCGACACGCGCGAGGACGTGGTCGCGGAGACCGAAGTGACCGTGGTTCATGAGATCGCCCATCACTTCGGGATCGATGACGCGCGGTTGCACGCGCTCGGGTACGGCTGACGTTCGCCCGTTCCGCTTGGTTGGCGTGTCGGGACGCGTGTCTTCTTGTGGGCGGCGGGAGTTGGGCAGGGGGACACCCGTTCCGCCCTCGGAGGTGGCTGCCCGTGCGCACCTTGTACGTACCCGTCCGTCTGGCCGCCACGATCATGGTCGTAGTCGCGGCCGCCGGCTGTATGAGCGTGGGTGACGACGGGAAGCAGCCCGGGCCCGCCCACTCGGCGGGGCAGCGGGCCGGGGAGGCGCCCGACGGCGGTTCCGCGGTGAGCGGGGGCGGTGCCGGGTTCCGTGGGGGGAAGCACGCGAAGGGGTCCGCCTCCCCGAAGCCCGGTGAGTCCGCGTCCGGGGACGCTTCTGTGTCGGCGTCGGCCTCCGGGGGTGCGAAGCCGTCCGCCAAGGCCCCGGGCAAGGGCGGGAAGGGGCGGACGGAGGTGCCCGCACCGCCGCAGGGGGTGCCGAGTCCCGCGCCTACCACCGCGGAGCCGACGCCTTCGCCTCCGCCCCCGGCGTCGCCGCCGGCGTCCGATCCGGCCACGGCCGAGCCGTCGTCCTCGGCACACGAGCAGGCGACCCAGCTGGTGGAGCGGGAGCCGGCGCCCGAGGCGGGAGTGCCGGTCTAGGGCCTTTCGCCCCCGCCGCCCCTGCCCAATCCCTTGTCCGGGGGCTGTCGCCCCCAGACCCCCTCGGGTGGTTCTCTGGACTGCCGGTACTTGGGGGCCGGTCGCGCGGTTCTCCGTGCCCCTGGCGGGGGCGCTTCGGTCGGAGAAGTAGTCCTGACCTGCGGCATCGGGGCTCAGTTTGCCTTCGGGGGTGGGAGGTGCGTATGGTGGTAGATCGTTTGATCCCATTTGCCCGGCGCCAACGCAGAGAGCGCCGCGTGTGGCGCGTACTCTCCCTTGCCGTGGCCGGACCGCATAGAGGCGGTCGATTGCGACTTCACGGAGTTTGGGCGCGTGCCGAAGAACTCCGGAAGGTTCGCATTTCGCATGTCTGTTTCCAGTACTGATCACGTCGTCGTGCCCGAGAACAACAACGAGGGCAACGAAGCCGTCGAGATCGTCGACACCGTCGAGTCCGCTCCCGAGGTCACCTTCGCGGACCTCGGTCTGCCCGAGGGCGTCGTCCGCAAGCTCGCGCAGAACGGCGTGACCACCCCCTTCCCGATCCAGGCCGCGACCATCCCGGACGCCCTGGCCGGCAAGGACATCCTCGGCCGCGGCCGCACCGGCTCCGGCAAGACGCTCTCCTTCGGTCTGCCGACCCTGGCGCAGCTCGCCGGCGGCCACACCGAGAAGAAGAAGCCGCGCGCCGTCATTCTCACCCCGACCCGTGAGCTCGCCATGCAGGTCGCGGACGCGCTGCAGCCGTACGGCGACGTCCTCGGCCTGAAGATGAAGGTCGTCTGCGGCGGTACGTCGATGGGCAACCAGATCTACGCCCTGGAGCGCGGCGTCGACATCCTCGTCGCCACCCCGGGCCGACTGCGCGACGTCATCAACCGCGGAGCCTGCTCCCTCGAGAACGTCCAGGTCGCCGTCCTCGACGAGGCCGACCAGATGTCCGACCTGGGCTTCCTGCCCGAGGTCACCGAGCTGTTCGACCAGATCCCGGCCGGCGGTCAGCGCATGCTGTTCTCGGCCACCATGGAGAACGAGATCTCCACGCTGGTCAAGCGCTACCTGAGCAACCCCGTCACGCACGAGGTCGACGCCGCCCAGGGCGCCGTCACGACCATGTCGCACCACATCCTCATCGTGAAGCCCAAGGACAAGGCGCCGGTCACCGCCGCGATCGCCTCCCGCAAGGGCCGCACGATCATCTTCGTCCGTACCCAGCTGGGCGCCGACCGTATCGCCGAGCAGCTGCGCGACGCCGGTGTGAAGGCCGACGCGCTGCACGGCGGCATGACCCAGGGCGCCCGGACCCGGACGCTGGCGGACTTCAAGGACGGTTACGTCAACGCGCTCGTCGCGACCGACGTCGCCGCCCGCGGTATCCACGTGGACGGCATCGACCTGGTCCTGAACGTGGACCCGGCCGGCGACCACAAGGACTACCTGCACCGCTCCGGGCGTACCGCTCGCGCGGGCCGTTCCGGCACCGTCGTGTCGCTGTCGCTGCCGCACCAGCGCCGGCAGATCTTCCGGCTGATGGAGGACGCGGGCGTCGACGCCGCGCGTCACATCATCAACTCCGGTACGGCCTTCGAGCCCGAGGTCGCCGAGATCACCGGCGCCCGCTCGATGACCGAGGTCCAGGCCCAGTCGGCGGGCGACGCCGCCCAGCAGGCCGAGCGCGAGGTCTCGCAGCTCACCAAGGAGCTGGAGCGCGCGCAGCGTCGTGCGGCCGAGCTGCGTGGGGAGGCCGACCGGCTGATCGCCCGTGCCGCGCGCGAGCGGGGCGAGGACCCGGAGGCCGCGCTCGCCGCCGCCGCCGAGGCCGTCGTCGAGCAGGCCGTGACCGAGGCTCCCGCCGAGGTTCCCGCCGTGTCCGAGCAGCCCGCCGAGCGTCCGGCGTACGAGCAGCCGCGTCAGCGCCGGGACGAGCGGGGCAACTACGAGCGCCGTGACGACCGTCGCGACGACCGTGGTGGCCGTTCGTTCGAGCGTCGTGACGACAACCGCGGCGGCTTCAACCGCGACCGTCGTGACAACGACCGTGGCGGCTTCCGCCGTGACGACCGTCGCGATGACCGTGGTGGCCGTTCGTTCGAGCGTCGTGACGACAACCGTGGCGGCTTCAACCGCGACCGTCGTGACGACCGTGGTGGCCGTTCGTTCGAGCGTCGTGACGACAACCGTGGCGGCTTCAACCGTGACGACCGCGGTGGCTCCAACCGTGACGACCGTGGTGGCCGTTCCTTCGAGCGCCGCGACAACGACCGTGGCGGCTTCCGCCGTGACGAGCGTCGTGACAACGACCGTGGTGGGTTCCGCCGTGACAACGACCGTGGCGGGCGTTCCTTCGAGCGCCGCGACGACCGTGGCGGCCACCGTGGCAGCGACCGTCCCTTCAACCGCGACCGCCAGGACAACCGCCCCTCCAGCGGTTTCCGCTCCGGCAGCCACGACCGCCCGAACGGCCGTCGTGACGACCACCGCGGCACCGGCACCGGCACCGGTTCCTTCCGCCGCGACGAGAAGCCGCGCTGGAAGCGCAACGGCTGACGCCGAGTGACGTAGTGAAGTGGCCCCCACCCGGGTTCGGGTGGGGGCCACTTTTCTGTGGACCACCGGCCGGATCAGCCGGCTTGTGTGGTCGGTGCCCGTGCCGCCGCGGAGCCGACGTCGGGGACGTCATCGGCGACGGGAAGAAAGACCTGGTCGTGAGTGACACCACGGGCAACCTCTACCGCAACGACGGCAAGGGGAACGGGCCGTTCGGCTCACGGGTGGGGATCGCGAGCGGCCGGCAGAGCTGCGAGGGCCTTTTTTGGCCAATCGCCGGGCGCATGTCATGCCCTCGGCGAGGGAATCGCTGGGGGCATGACAGATGACGCCGTAGCGAGTGGGCTGTCGGACGAAGAACGGCTTGCCCAGCTCGGCTACACGCAGGTTCTCGCCCGCCGCATGTCGGCGTTCTCCAACTACGCGGTCTCCTTCACGATCATCTCGGTCCTGTCGGGCTGTCTGACGCTGTATCTGTTCGGCATGAACACCGGCGGCCCAGCCGTGATCACCTGGGGCTGGGTCGCGGTAGGACTGATGACGCTGTTCGTCGGGCTGTCCATGGCCGAGATCTGTTCGGCCTATCCCACCTCCGCCGGGTTGTACTTCTGGGCGCACCGGCTTGCCCCGTCCCGTACGGCCGCCGCCTGGGCCTGGTTCACGGGATGGTTCAACGTCCTCGGTCAGGTCGCGGTGACCGCGGGCATCGACTTCGGCGCCGCCTCGTTCCTCGGCGCCTATCTGAACCTCCAGTTCGACTTCGAGGTGACGCCGGGCCGCACGGTCCTCCTCTTCGCCGGGATCCTGGTCCTGCACGGCCTCCTGAACACCTTCGGCGTACGGATCGTCGCCCTGCTCAACAGCATCAGCGTGTGGTGGCACGTGGTGGGCGTCGCGGTCATCGTGGGCGCGCTCGCCTTCGTGCCGGACCACCACCAGTCGACGTCCTTCGTGTTCACGAAGTTCGTCAACAACACGGGCTGGGGCAGCGGTGTGTACGTCGTCCTCATCGGCCTGCTGATGGCCCAGTACACCTTCACCGGGTACGACGCCTCGGCCCACATGACGGAGGAGACCCACGACGCGTCCACGGCCGGCCCGAAGGGCATCGTGCAGTCCATCTGGACATCGTGGATAGCCGGATTCGTCCTGCTTCTCGGCTTCACCTTCGCCATCCAGTCGTACGACAAGGAGCTGGGCTCGGCGACCGGCGCGCCCCCGGCGCAGATCCTGCTCGACGCGCTGGGGGCCACGGCGGGCAAGCTGTTGCTCCTGGTGGTGATCGGTGCGCAGCTCTTCTGCGGGATGGCGTCGGTCACCGCCAACAGCCGCATGATCTATGCCTTTTCGCGCGACGGCGCGCTGCCCTTCTCGCATGTGTGGCACACCGTCAGCCCGCGCACGCGGACACCGGTGGCGGCGGTGTGGCTGGCGGCGCTGGCAGCGCTGGTGCTCGGCCTCCCGTACCTGATCAACTATGCGGCCTACGCGGCGGTGACCTCGATCGCGGTCATCGGGCTCTACGTCGCCTACGTCATCCCGACGCTGCTGCGGGTGCGCAAGGGCGAGGCCTTCGAACGGGGGCCCTGGCACCTGGGCCGCTGGTCCCGGCTCGTGGGCGTCGTCGCGGTCGCCTGGGTGGGTGTGATCACCGTCCTGTTCATGCTGCCCCAGGTCTCGCCGGTCACCTGGGAGACCTTCAACTACGCGCCGATCGCCGTCCTGGTCGTCCTCGGCTTCGCGGCGACCTGGTGGCTGGCCTCGGCGCGCCACTGGTTCCTCAATCCCGACCACCAACGCACCATCGCCCGCGAGGAGGCCCGCAAGGGCGCGCCCGAACCGGTCGATCCATGACCTTGCACGCTTTTGGCGTGGCCGGGTCCCCGATACCCGATCGGAGTCCCGGCCACGTCCGGCTATGCTCGGGGTTGCATCGGCACGGGATCGATACGGGCCGGTGCGTGGACCCTTAGCTCAATTGGCAGAGCAGTGGACTTTTAATCCATTGGTTGTGGGTTCGAGTCCCACAGGGTCTACGGCTGCGGGGGAGGGGAAAACCCCCTCTGACCTGATAGGCAGCGTCCGGGTCGGCTTCGGCTGGCTCGGGCGCTGCTTCGTTTTCCGGCCCGTGCGTGAGCGATGCGTGAGCGGATGTGCCTGTGGCCTGCGGATCGGCTGCCGCTGGATCGCCGTACGCCACGCCGACGACCACATCCACATCCTCGCCACCACCGTGCGTGAAGACGGCCGCCGCCCCACACTCCACGACAGCGGCCTGCGCGTCGGCGACGCCTGCCGCGAGATCGAGAAGGACTACGGGCTGCGCCGACTGAAGAAGGGCGACCGCACCGGCACCCGCCGGCCCACCCAGGCCGAGATGCACAAGGCCAACCGGCTCGGCTGGGAGCAGCCCAGCCGCGAGTGGCTCCAGGACCGCATCCGCGCCGCCATCCCGCACGTGACCAACGCCGAGGAATTCATCGCCTACCTGCAAGCCGACGGCATCGAGGTCCAGGCCCGGCGCGGCCCGTCAGGAGACCTCCTCGGCTACGCCGCCGGCCGCCCCGGCGACCTCAACGAGGCCGGGGAGCAGATCTTCCACCCCGGAGGCAAGATCGCCCCCGACCTCTCCCTGCCCAAAATCAAGGCCCGCCTCGAATCCAGCCGGCCCGAAGAACACCCCACCGCCCGCCGCAGCCGCCCCAGCACACCCTGGCAGCAGGTCACCGAGGCCCTCGACACCCTCCACACCGACCTCGCCGACGACACCCACGCCCAGGCCCACGTCACCGCCCTCGGTGAACTACTGGAAACCACCGCCCAGAAAGCCCCCGACACCCTGCGCGCCGAACTCCACGCCGCCGCCAAGGCGTTCGCCCGAGCCCAGCACTCCCAGATACGGGCCGAGGACAGCGCTGCCCACGCGCTGCGCAGCGCGGCCCGCGACATCGTCCACACCGCCACCGGCCCCGACGGCAGCGCACTGGCCGCCCTGGTCGCAGCCCTCGTCTGGGCGGAGTTGGTGGTCCCGGCGTGCTGACCGTGCGGCTGCTGCCCGAAGACGGCTGGCGGGCGTCGCCGATCCAGAGCGATGCGTGGAGCTGGCCGTGCCCCGCCGAACCGAGGGCACGATCACCGTCCGCACCCTGCGCCTGACACCCATCGACCTCGTACTGTTCCGCATAGAAACCGATCTGTCGCTGGCGGACCTCCGCACGGAAGGCATGCGGACCGAGACCACCTGGCGCCCACGACTCGGGAAGTGGCACGCCGACGGGTGAGCCGCCGCCTGGTGTGCCTGAAGGACAGCATCTGCAGTCTGGGGAACCGGCACTGTGGATCTGGGCTCAAGACCTCTCGCCCTGCCTGTCCTGGAACTAGCCCCTGACAAGTCCCGGTGCGAACGCCGTATCACCAGTTCTCTTACGAGCGGTTCAGACGCTCCACCGCAGGGGCAGCGGATTCAGGCAGGGTTGAGTGCACGGCTGCGGAGTCGAAGCCACGTCGGCGATCGGGTGCGGGCCGGATCAGCCGCAGCAGAGGACCGGTCATGATGGTGGTCAGAACGGCCATCGCGACCATCAGCGAATACAGTTTGCCGTCTAGCACACCGAGTTGTTGGCCGACGCCTGAGAACGATCAGCTCGGTCAGTCCCCGCGTGCTCATGAGGGTGGCGAGAGCAGCGGACTCCCGCTTGTCCACCCGTTGATTCTCGCGCCGGAGAACACGCCGGCAGACTTCCCGCCGATTGCCGCGACCAGGATCAGGGCGAGGTCTCCCAGCCCAGAGGCGTCCAGGTCGGACAGATCTACTTTGAGGCCGGCGATCACGAAGAACACCGGGAGCACAGGAAAGCCCCCTCGCCGTCAGGGGGAGGCTTCCGTTACGTCAGGGTCTGTGCCGCGTGCAGTTCTCGGTACGGCTCGCAGTTCTCCAGCAGGACGTCGTGAGGGCCTTCCTTCACCAGGCCGCCCTCGTCCAGCATGATCACGTGTCTGGCGCTGCGGACGGTGGACAGGCGGTGGGCCACTACGAGGACCGCCCTGGTGCGGGCCAGGTCTTCGATGAGGGAGCGGAAGCGGTCTTCGTTGATTCCGTCGAGCTGGCTGGTGGGTTCGTCCAGGATGACCAGCTCGGTGTCCGAGAGCAGGGCTCGCGCGAGCGCGAGACGCTGGCGCTGGCCTCCTGAAAGGTCTGTTTCCGCGCCGATGACCGTGTCCAGTTGGTCGGGGAGCGCTGTGACGGCGGCGGTCAGGCCCACGGATTCGAGTGCTTCCCACAGTTCACTGTCGGCGATGGGCTCTTTGCGCTGGAGGGACAGGTTCTGGCGGATGCTCGCCTGCAGGAGCGTGAACGCCTGGTCGACGTAGGTGATGTTCCGGCGCAGGTCGTGGAGTGGCCAGGCGTGGATGTCGGTGCCGAGGATGTAGATGTGGCCCCGTTGGGGAGTGGTGAAGCGCTCTATCAGGGACAGTACGGTGCTCTTGCCCGCGCCGGAGGGGCCGACCAAGGTCGTCAGGCCATGACGCGGTACGAAGAACGACAGGTCGGTGATGGCCTGTTGCTCAGTGCCCGGGTAGCCGTAGGAGACCTTGTCGAACACGATGCCGGTGTTGTAGTGGGTTGCCGGGCGACGCGTCTCCGGCTGTTGGCCGTCCTGTTCGCGTGGTGTGGCGAGCAGGGTGTTGAAGCGTTCCTTGACGGCCTGTCCGATGCGCAGCCGTCCGAATCCGGTGAACAGCAGCATGACCGGGGCGGCCAGTTGCAGCAGGTACAGCACGAAAGCGGAGAAGGAGGCGACGCTCAGTGTGCCGTGGGACATCTGGACGCTTCCGACGAGGATGATGGCGAGCAGCGCGACCTGCTGCCCGCCGGCGAGGACGGGCAGAATCGCCGCTTGCAGGACGTCGCCGGTCAGGCCGATGCGCCGTACGCGATCCGCTTCGCGGGACAGGTCCTCTTCGACGGTGTCCTCGGCGCCCGACGCTTTGATGGTGGTGATGGCGTCGAGGTGGGAGGAGAAGCGTCCGGCGATGCTACCGAGCGCCGTCTGCTGTTCGATCGCGTTGGCTTTGATCCACTTGAACATGAACACGATGGCTATCCCGACCAGGGCGAACACACCGGCTGATACGAGGGTCAGCAGCCAGTTCAGCCAGGCCATTGCGGCGATGGAGGCGGCCACCAGCAGCGCGGAGGCCGGCATCTGCGCAAGACCGACGTCGATGACCTGGCGCAGCATGAGCGCGTCGGAGGTGATGCGAGAGGTGAGGGCTCCGGCCCCTTCGGCTTTGATGTGCTGGACGGGCAGGCGCAGGATGTGGCTCATGACGGCCACGCGTATGCGGTAGACCATGTGGGAGCCGATGCGGGCCAGCAGATAGGCCGATCCACCCTGGGCCGCGGCCGATGCCAGGGCGATGGCGAAGGCTCCTATGACGAGCCAGTTCACTGAGCGTCCGGCGGACACGTCGGCGATGACCTGACGGGTGATCAGGGGTACGGCCAGGGATCCGGCGGTCGAGAGCAGGCCGGTGAGCAGGGAAATGGTCAGCGCTGCGGGATGGCGGGTGATTTCTTTGAGTAGCCGTATCTGGGTGGTCTGACTCATCAGGTCTCCTGGGCTAGGGTCTGCGTTCCCTCGTTGTCCAGCAGGTCGGCGAGCATGCCGACGTAGGTGTGGAGTTCGGTGTGGAATCCCACGTATGCAGCGAAGTCGTGGGCGTGGGCGGCGATCCGGACGACGGCTGTCCGTGCTGTTCTGGCGGTGTCCAGTGGTGTTCCGTAGCCGTTCAGCAGTGCGTTGCGCCATGCGGTGACCGGCTTGCTGAGCATGGTGCGGGCGGTGAGGGACGCGGCGATCTCGTGGAGTTCGCCCAAGACGCAGCCGAGGTCGATTTCTGGTGCGGCGAGGGCGCCTTCGGGCCCGCAGAGCAGGGCCACAGGCTGTGTGGGTTCGGGGTTGTCGACGGTGATGAGGCTTCCCAGGGTTGCCCATCCGATGACGACGGTCAGGTGTCCGGACCGGGATGTCGCCTCGTGGGCGTAGGCGGTGAGCTTGCTCCAGCGCTGTGTGCCGAGACCGTCTCGCAGGATCGTGTGGAAGGCGGGGGCCGCGCGGGTCCCGGCGGCGGTGCGTATCCAGTTGGCGAGCCGGGTGGGGTAGCGCGGGGCCGGATAGGTGGTGCCGTCGGTGACACCGGTGCCGTGGAAGGTCCTGAGGTGCCGACCGTAGGTGTGGGCGATCCGGGCCGAGGCGTCGGGGTCGTGCGGTGTGCCGTCCAGCAGGGTCTGGGCCGCGCTGCGTGGGCCGGGTGCGTTCCAGGTGTAGGCGCCGTTGTTCCACGTGTCGGGGACGGCGAAGGTGAAGTGGTCGCTGGAGGCAGCGGACGCGCGGTGGGTGAAGTCCTCGGGGACCGGGCCGGGTTGGTGCTGGGGTTCGGTGCGTACGTCCTTTCCGGGGCGTCGTGTCCACAGGAAGCCCGTGGCGGTTCGCGTCACCGTGGTCCGGGCCATTCCGGTGGTGTACTGGGCGACGGTTTCACCGTTCGTCACAGGGTCTCCCTGAGGTCCTGGAGCGCGGTGAGGGCGTGGGGGAAGAACGCGGCGGTGCCGATCTCGGTGTGGCCCGTGGTCGCGCTGACTCCCTGGGTCGGGGGCAGCACGGTGGTGTGAGGGCGTTCAGCGAGGGTGGCGGTGTGGGAGTGGTAGGCCGGGCTGTCGGCTCCACCGGGAGGCAACGCGGGGCAGATGACGACGGGTGCGGACGTGCATTGCAGGGCCAGCATCATCGGGGTGTCGGCGATGCCCAGGGCGAGGCGCGCGACCGTGTGGAACGTGGCGGGGTGGACGATGATGCCGTCGCTCCATTCGGCGAGTTCCACATGCACGGCATGGTCGACGTCCTGGTTCCACGTGTCGGTGAACGGCTGTTGTCCGCCGCTGAATACGGAGCAGGCGAGGGGTGTGGTGAACCGCAGGGCCGAGGGGGTCAGCACGCAGCGGATCTGTGTGGCGGGGTAGTGGGTGTGCAACCAGTCCAGCCAGGTGGGAAGGAGCGTGGTCTGGATGCCGCCGGTGGCCATGACGATGAGCCGTTCGCCGGTGAACTCCGGTGCCGGGGTGCTCATCCCGCGGCCCGTTCCGCCACGGCGGTGAGGATGTCGGTGGTGTCGCGGAGGGCTTCGCCCAGGCCCGCGGTGATGAGGACACCGGAAGTGTTGAGGATGATCTCGTCGGCCCCGGCGTCGTGCCAGACGGTGAGCTGTTCGGCGATGTCGTCGGGGGTGCCGGTGACGACGACGCCCGCGTCGAGAAGGGTTCGGGCCGAGGCGGTGGGGTCGCCGTGGACGACGGGCAGGCCGGAGCGCTGGAGCATGTCGACGTAGTGGGGCAGCGAGAGGTGCTGGTGGGTGCCGTTGTAGGCGACGAGGTCCATGTCGCGTCCGGGGCGGGTGACGGCGACCTGCACCACGGTGACGAACCGCGGCGCTTTGCGGTCCGCTTCGCGAGCGGCCTTGTCGGCGGCGGGCACGAGGTGGTCCGAGAGGAGACCGGGCGGGGTGAGCCAGGTGATCGCGGCGTCGGAGTGGCGGCCGGCTGCCCGTGCCATCGCGGGGCGCAGGACGCCCATGCCGACCTCGATGTCGGGAGTGTCGTCCAGGGGCAGGAGCTCCATCTCGGGTCCGCCCGGTGCCATGGCGACGGGGGTGCCGTCCAGGAGTGCTCTGACCTTGGTGACGAAGTCGACGGTGTGGGCGACGGGCTTGTCGAGTCTGGCCCCGTACATGTTGGTCTGGAAGCTCGTTCCGCTGGGGCCGAAACCGGCGGTGAAGGGCTGTCCGGACAGCGCGGCGATACTGCGGGCCTCGACGGCGGCGTGGTACGGGTGGCGGAGGGGGGTGAGGACGACGGAGGTGCCGAAGCTGACCTGGACGCCCATCCCGGTGAGGGCGGCGAACAGGGCGTGGGTTTCGATCTGCATGGACTGTCCGCACCACAGCCGGATGCCGAAGCGTTCGGCGATTCGTCCGTAGGCGGCCATGGGGCCCACGTCGGCGGACTGCAATGGGTACAGAAGGGTCGTTTTCGGCACAGCGGTGTCCCTTGTGTTCGTGGTGCGGACGGAAAGGGAGGCGGTCAGGCGACGGTCGCCTTGTCCTTGCGCCTTATCAGAGAGGCGCCGGTCTGCTTGCGGACCATGGTGCGCATCAGGGGGACGGCCAACAGCGATCCGGCGGCCAGCCACGCGGCGCACACGAGGACGAAGATCCAGGCGGGGAAAGTGTGCAGGTGCCCGGCGAAGGCGTCGCGTGTGCCCCGGGTCATCCAGGCGAGGGGGAAGATGTCGGCGATGTAGTTCAGCCAGTTCGGAAGCCCCTGGTTGGGGGTGAGGACCCCTGAGATCCCGGCGATCATCATGAACGGGAAGGAGACCATCGCGACCGCTTCGCGAGGGTTGGGCAGGAGCGCGCCGACGGCGATGCCCAGGGGGACCAGTGCGGCGCCGCCGGTCATGATGACGATCACGGCGAGGACGACGTCCAGGGTGCCGGCGGGGAGATCCGCGCTGGTGGCGAAGACCACGATCAGCAGGGGCAGCATGGACACGAACGACGTCACGGTGCTGTAGATGATTCTGGCCGCGACGTAGGCAGGGATGCCCCGGGGGATGTTCTTGCGCCGCAGGATCGTTCCGTCGGTCTTCTCCAGGGCGATCAGGGACGGGATGGACAGCATCGCGCCGACGGCGGGCATGAGGCTCATTCCGCCGAGGAGCACGATGGTGCGATGGTTCCACTGAGCGAATCCGGCCGCGATCATCAGGATGACGAAGACGAAGATGTTGAAGAGGTCCTTGGGCGACGTGAACGTCATCTTCAGGTCGACGGCGGCCTTGTTCCATGCCAGGCGGGTGATGGTCACCGGGCGGCCTCCACGATGCTCATGTAGATCTCTTCCAGGGACGGCCGGTCGATGCGCAGCCCGGTCAGCGGGCCGCCGTGGGCGGTCATCAACTCGTGGACGAAGGTGTCCGGGTCGTCGGTCAGTTCCATTCGCCTGGTCCCGTCGGGGGCGGTCCATGACACCTGGGTGCGCTGCCCGATCGCCGTGACGAGCTGATCGGGGGTGGAGTCGATGTGGATGACGCCGCCCAGCAGGATGCCGATGCGGTCGGCGAGGCGTTCGGCTTCGGTCAGGTCGTGTGTGGTGAGCACGATGGTCACGCCCTGGCTCTTCAGCCCGGTGATCATTTTCTGGAAGTCGGCGCGGGCCTCGGGGTCGAAGCCGGCGGTCGGTTCGTCGAGGAACAGCACCCGCGGGTGACCGATGAGGCCGAGGGCGACGTCCATGCGGCGGCGCTGCCCGCCGGAGAGCTGGTTGAGCCTGCGGCGGCGCTGTTGCTCCAGCCCGACCAGCTCCAGCAGTTCGGTCGTGGGGTAGGGGTTGCTGTAGTAGGCGGCGATGTCGTTCAGCAGGGTGTCCAGCCGCCAGGTGGCGTGGTCGGCCCAGGACTGCATGACGATGCCGACCTGGTCGCGCCAGGCGTCGTCCGCGGTCAGCGGGTTGCTGCCCAGGACGCGAACCGTTCCCGAGGCCGGCTTGACGTAGCCTTCCATGATCTCGATGGTGGTGGTCTTGCCCGCCCCGTTGGGCCCGAGCAGCACGAACAACTGGCCTTCCTCGACGGTCAGGTCCAGCCCCTTGAGTACCTGCTGGTGCCCGTAGGACATGGTGACGCCATCGAGGGCGATGGGTGGATGGTTCAACGTGCTCAGCCTTCCTCGGGGATCGCCGGGCGGACGACGACGTGGGCGGCGGGTCCCGCGCCGTAGACGAGACGTGCCGCTTCTGTCACCTGTGCGGCTGTGGTCCCGCTGATCTCGCGAGGCAGGCCGGATATCTCGGGGACGCCCAGCCCCGAGGTGGCGTAGGACAGCAGGGAGGCGGCGAGGCCGGTCTGGGAGGACAGGGCGAGGGCGTACTGGCCGGTGACGAAGGAGATGACGTCATCGAGCTCGGCGTCTTCGATGCCCCGCTCGGTGAAGGTGTCCACGATCGAGGTGATCTCCGTGTCTGCGGTGTCGGCGTGGCCGGGAGCGACGTCGGCCTCGACGAAGACCATGTCGTGGTCGAGGTACTGGCCGACCGAGGCGTCGGTGCGGTAGGCGAGTCCGAGCCGTTCGCGGACCCGGCTGTTGATGCGGCCGGAGAAGTAGCCGAGCGCGGCCGTGGCCAACAGCGACGCGGGGAAGAGGGGATGGCTCCTGTCCAGACCGTTGTAGGCGTAGCGCAGATGGGCGACGGACCAGCCGGGCCGGGTGTGTTCCTGGCGTGCGCCGTCCCCGTTCACCGGTCCGGGAAGCAAAGGCGTGGGTCGGTGGGTTCCGGCGGGCAGTGGGTCCATGGCGGTGCACGCCAGTTCCAGGGTCCGGTCGGGCGTTATGTCTCCGCATATCACCAAGTGGGCTGGGGATCCCGTGCTGTGGCGAGGTGCGAAGGAGGCGATGTCCTGCTCGGTGGGGGCGTCCCACATGGGGCCGGTGAGCTGGGTGGACAGCGCGGGGGGTACGTGTCCCAGGGCGGCCAGGGTGACGAGTTCGGTGCTGATGGCGGCGGGGCGTGCGGCCGTGCTGCGTGCCTGTCGGCGAGCCCTGTCCGTGGCCTGGCGCAGCTCGTCGTCGCCGGCCTGCACGGATGCGGCGGCCGAGCACACGGTGTCGATGGTCTCCTGGACCAGGGTGCTCGGTGCCATGGCGGCGAAGCTGAGCCAGTGCTGGCTGCGCGCGACCTGCACTGTTCCGCCGAGCCGCTGCAGGGCGGTGACTTTCGCCGTGGTCAGCCAGTGCGCCTGGAACACCTCGGCCCGGGCGAGGTCGGGCAAGGTCGGTGTGTCGCTGCGCCAGGCGAGATGGACCCGGACCAGAGGGGCGGTGGCCAGGGGGGCCACGTGGATCTCCGCGCCGTTCCTGGAGCGGGTCTGAAGGACATGGGGCTGGGCCACGAGTGTGCCGGTCATGCTTCTCCTGCGGGGGTGAGCTCCGCGTAACCTCTGCCCTGATGGCTCATCAGCTGCTGTGCGGCGGAGTGGACATGGGCGACCGGCACGGTGGCGGTGGCGAGCATGGCACGGCGGATCAGGCCGGGATCCTCGAACAGCAGAGTGGAGCGGGCCAGGGCGCGGGCCTCGTTCAGGGCGGAGTCCTGCTGCGCCAGCAGGGAGACGTAGGTCTGGCTCCTGGCCGGGTCGATCCCGTCGCTGCCGGTGACGGCGAGGTGGCTGCACGCCTCGTCGAACGCCTCGATGACAGCGTCCCGTTGGCCCGGGTCGTGGTGGGCGACGAACGTGAAGGTGTCCGGGTCCACGGCCAGCCACGGGCCGAACAGGCCGCACACCGAGGCGCAGGGGATGCCCCGGCTGTCCAGGGACCGCCGGAGCCGGCTGTGGTCGTTGCCGGTCAGCCACATCGACGCCACGACGAAGCCGGCGTAGGCGTCGATCTCGGACGGGGCGGGCAGGGGCCGTCCCAGAGCCAGCGCCGGACGCGGCGCGAGAACGTCACGGTGATGACGAGTACGGGCGGGGGAGTCCGGATCCTCCGTGAGCGGCGGCAGTTTCGGATTGCCCCGGTCGTCCAGCACGCCGAAGATCTCCGCCGCGTCCTGGACGACTCGGTCCGGGTCGATGTCGCCGGCGACGGCGACCACGGCGTTCCCCGGGGCGTACATGGCCGCGTAGAAGTCGCGGCACTCCTGGACGGTGATCTCCATCAGGTCGGCTTCGTCGCCGTATCCGTTGTGGGCGTTGGGCCAGGCCGAGTAGATCGCCTGCGGCAGCACCGTCCAGGGAAAGCCGCCGTAGGGGCTGCCCTTGACCTTGAGGTTGATCTCTTCCAGGACGACACGGCGCTGTACGTCCAGCCGGTTCTGATCGATGATCAGGTTCTGCATGCGGTCGGCTTCCATCTCCAGGACGCGCCGCTCGCATCCGGCCGGGACCAACTGGTGGAAGTCGCTGACATCGGTGAAGGTGTTGCCGGACACCGTGCCGCCCAGCCGCTGGACATAGCCGAAGTGCCCGCCCGCGCCGATGGTGGTGGAGCCCTGGAACATCAGGTGCTCGAAGAGGTGTGCCATGCCCGAGCGTCTCTCGGGTTCGCTGCGGAACCCGGCGCGGTAGTTCACCGCCACACCGACGGCTCCCTGCCCGGGAAGACGCTGCGCGACGATACGCAGCCCGTTGGACAGCGCCGCGTGCCGGATCGTGTCGTCTGTAGCAGTCACGGGCCGTGAGACTAGGGACAACCGCGTGCACCATTCAACGGTTTCTTGCCGCGGCGGCCCACGTCTGGCGCCGCCGACCAGCACAAACTTGGGGACCGTGCCAAACAATCACCATGTTTGCGGCGTTGCCACCCCGTGCCGCGGGGTCCTAGCGTCCAGCGACCATGGACAGCCAATCAAGCTCCGACCACATACGGTTCGAGCCGGCCGACCTCGGCCGGCACCCTGAGGTCAACGCCCTTCTGGAGCGCACGGGGCTCGGGAAGTTCGTGGCCGACACCGTCACCTCGCCTTTCGGGCGCAACGAGTCCTGGATGGGGACCACGGACCGAGGCGACCGCGTCTTCGTCAAGACATTCGATCCGCCCGGCCGCCAGGAGAGGCTGCAGCGCACGCTCACCTTCACCGAATGCGCCCTGCGGGCCGGTATCGCCACCCCGAAGATCCTCGGGCACGACGAGCGGACGGCGACCGTGGTCTTCGAACTCCTCGACGACCCGCAGTCCCTGCTGGAACTGTTCACCGAATCACAGGACGGCCACCAGGACTTCGACACCAAGTGGTGCGTCAGGGCCGCCCGTCTGATCGCCGACACCCACCGCCTCGCCCCGGACAGCTTCGACACCTCCGACCATCCGTTGCCACCGCTCGGCCCGATGAACGCCCTGACCTTGCCGGGCTACCTGCGGCAGTCGGGAGCCGAACTGCACATGTGGAAACTGCTTCACAACGACCCGGACGTCCTTGAGGCCGTCACCGCCATGAGGACCGCCGACAACCCCACCCTCGGCCAGTGGGTTCCCGTCCACGGCGACCTGCGCCTGGACCAGTTCCTCATCAGCGGCGGCGAGCTGTTCCTGACCGACGCCGAGGAGTCCCGTCTGGGCGATCCCGCCCGCGACCTGGGTGCCTTCGCCGGGGAATGGCTCTACCACGCCGTCAACCGCATCCCCACCGTCCTCAACGAGTCAAGGGTCGTGGGACACGTCCCCACCCATCAGGAGATCGTCGCCACCGGAGCGGCGGAGGTCGACCGCTTCGCCCCCCGTACCCAGGCGTTCTTCTCCGCCTACCTGGAACACGTCGACCTCGACGCATCCCTCCACGAGGAGCTCGCCGTGCGCGCCGCCCGCTACGCCGGATGGCACATGATCGACCGGATGATCTCCATCGCCCGGCAGAAGCAGATCCTGGAGGCCGTGCCCCGCGCCGCCGCGGGGATCGGACGCTCCCTGCTCCTCAGCCCGCGGCAGTTCCTGGACACCATCGGACTAAGGACCCCTGCCCATGCTGCTTGATGCCCAACTCGCTCCGGCCGTCGCCCGACTGGCCGACCAGGTCACCGTCACAGCGACGGACGACGGTGACGTCAGCGCCCTCTGGCAGAAGGAGACCCTCACCGGCAGCTCCCAGAAAGTCGCCTCGGAGCTCGCCGCACTCCTGTACAAGTCCGCACACGCCCGTCTGGACCAGCGCAAGGACCTCACCCCGCGCACCTTCTCCGACCCGGAGTTCGACCGCGCCTTCTATGAGACGGTGGGCGACAGGAACAGCCGCCGTGAGGTGAGTGTCGCTCACGAGGGCGGCGAGCACACCATCGTCGCCCTCGACTCGATCCGTGTCGCGGTCGCCCCGGACAGCCTCACCCGCGACGGCGAGAAAACGTATCTTCGACTGAGCTGGGCCAGACCGTCCCTGTCGCCGGGGTTCTTCTTCCTCACCTCCTGCACGACTCCCATGCCGACCCGGACCGGCGGAGTGCTGCGCCTGTACGCCCACGTGGCCGACCCCGACCACGGCCCCGCACTGCTGGCACGGGCCGCCACCTACCTGGAGGACCGCGGGCTCCCCTGGCAGGCCAAAGCGTCCTCCAGTCGCGACCTGTACCCGCGTACCGACGCCGTCGTGGTCTATCTGCCCCGCGTCTCGTGGAGCGCGGCGCGTGAACTGGCCCAGTTGCTGGAGAGCGGCGGAAACCTCGCAGAGGGCACCTCCGCCTTCACACACTCCCTGACCGCGTCGGTGGGCGTGGCGTTCGAACCCGCCGACAAGCGGCCCGGCCGCGAACGTCTCAGCTTCGGGCAGCACCGCTGCCGTGTTCTTGCCGAGGCCCTGGTGACACACGCGACGACAACGGACGGCCAGAGCCGGACGGGACGCATCGTGGCGATGTTCAACGACGCCTCCATCGACCCGCTCAACCCCGCCCGCAACCTCAGCTCACCGGTCACCCCCGTCATCCCGGCCCACTGAAAGAAAGACCAGCGACATGGCCACCCGTACCACAGACACCGACGTCCTCATCATCGGCGCCGGACCGGCCGGCGCCGTCGCGGCCGGACTTCTGGCCCGCGAAGGACACCGCGTCACCGTGCTGGAGAAGGAGGTCTTCCCCCGCTATCACATCGGCGAATCGCTGATCACCGGCATGCTCCCGGTCATGGAGGAACTGGGGCTGAGAGAAGAACTCGACAACATGGGGTTCCCCAAGAAGTACGGCCTCACCCTGGTCTGGGGCAACGATCCCACCCCGTGGTCCACCAAGTTCCGCGATGCCGGCCCCTACGAGTACTCCTGGCACGTGCGCCGCGCCGAATTCGACGCCCTGCTCGCCAACCGCGCCGCAGACCTCGGTGCCGAGATCATCTACGGGGCCACCCTCACCGCGGCGCTGCGCACCGGCGAAGGAACCGTCACCGGCGTGCAGTGGCGCGACGCATCGGGGGCGGAGCGCACGACCACGGCCCGCTACACCATCGACGCCTCCGGCCAGGCCCGTGCCCTGGCCCGGCTACTGACCCCCGTCCAGCGCGCGGACGACCTCAACTCGGTCGCCATCTGGTCCTACTACAGTCCCTTCGCGCCCCTGCCCGGAGACCTGCACTCCCACATCATGGTCGAGGCGTTCGACGACGGATGGTTCTGGAGCATCCCGGTCTCCGAATTCGAGATGAGCGTCGGCATGGTCATGCACACCGAGGTGTACGCGACCGCGACGAAGAACTCGACGCCCGCTGAGATCTTCGAGCAGCGTCTGTCCACCACTCAGGTGCTGAAGGATCTCCTCAAGGACGGTGTCCGCAAGGAGGGCCTGCGTACCGGCCGTGACTGGTCCTACGCCTCCGATGCCTTTCACGGGCCCGGCTGGATGGCCATCGGTGACGCGGCGGTGTTCGTCGACCCGTTGTTCTCCTCGGGGGTCTGGCTGGCCACGTCCGGGGCGTGGCTGGCCGCAAAGGCCCTCCTGGCATCTCTGGCCACTCCGGAAGCGGAACCGCCCGCGATGGAGAAGTTCGAGAACGTCTACCGGCAGATAGCCAAGGACATCCTGGCCTACGTCCGCTACTTCTACGACCCGAAGCGGAACAAGGAGGACTACCTGGCCAAGGCCAACGCGGCCACGAAGATGGTCTCGGAACAGTCGGAACTGGGATTCATCTCGCTGATCTCGGGGATCAGCAGCCTGCCGGAAGTGCTGAACTTCGACCCGATCGGACTGGAGAACCTGCTCGACGTCGGGCAAAACGTCGGTATCAACCAGGGCGGCCAGCAGGCAGAGCCGGAACTTTCTTAACTTTGCCCCGCCGGGACTGCGGGGGCGGAATTACAGGCGACGGAGCACGAAAGCAGGGAAAGTTACCCGTTTCTTGCGCCTCTTGGAACACCTGAACGGGCATGGCAGCGTATGTCCCGGCCGGTTTCCCCCGACTGGCAGAACACCGCGCAGGATGCGGTGAGGCAGTGTGGCCGCACGGACGATTTCCTTGTCTTCGCGATGTGCGGCCGCACTGCCCGCAGGGCCAGTAACGGGGATTACCGCTGCCACACACTTCTTTCACACACGAGGGGAAACGATCATGACTCAGGACCTCATCTCCGGCTACGCCGCATACGCCGAGGCCGACGAACTGGTGACCGCCACGGGAGAGGCCCCGGCCACCCCCGTCACCATCGCCATCTCCGGCGCGTTCTCCACCTCGCTGGCCGCCAGCGCCGCCACCGTCGGCGCTCACTGCTGACCTCTGACCTTCAGCACACAGTGCCGGTACCACCGGCGCTGTCATAACAGCAATCACAAGGAGAAGACATGACTGACGAACTGATCGAGGGCTACGCCTCCTACGCGTCCGCCGAGGAAATCCAGGCCGCCGGCCAGGCGCCGGCCACCCCCGTCACGGTCGTGCTGTCGATCGCCGGCAGTGCCACCGCCGGTGCCAGCGTCGGTGTCAGCATCGGCGAGAGCATCAAGCACTCCTGCTGACAGCAGCACGTTCGGTCCGGTGAGCCGGAATGCGGCGGTTACGTGAAAACTTTACGTGACCGCCGTATCCCGTTCTTCCGGTGTCGTTGCGGCGGGATGCTAGAATCGGCTGTCATGGCATTACGAAAGGGGGACAGCCGGTGAGTTCAAAAGAGGGCGGAAAAGATATGGAAAACAACCTGTCGATGCTGCTCGCGTACGGCATGGTCGGCCTGTCATTGCTGACGGGACTTGTCGTCTTGCTGTGGATGACCATGCGAAGCAACTAGGCTCAACAGAGCGGTGCAGATTTTTCTGATGGCTGGTCTCCGTATAGGGGACCAGCCATCAGGTGCTTTTCAGGCCATCAATATGTCATCGGGGGTTCCATGGCCTTGTCGCCATGTCGCGCCGCGTGGCTTCTTTAATGGCCCTGAGCTGCAAGAAGGCGTCTCCAAGTGCCGCTTTAAGATTGTGTACCTCTTTGCGGAGCTGTCTTTCTCTGTCGCTTACTTGGGTATCGCCGTCATGAGTCGCAGGCTCGAGTGCTTCTTTCCCGGCGCTGATGAATTTCCGCTTCCAGTTCCCTATGGACTGCTCTGACACGCCCGCGAGTTTCGCTGCATCGGAGATGGTCAGTTCTCCTTTTAAATGCATGAGGACGATGTCTATCTTTCTGGTTGCGGGTAGCGCAGGTGGTCGCGACAAGACTTCCCCCGTTCCTCGGTCAACGCGGGGCGCGTGAGGCTCACGCACCCCAGTCGGATACATGAAAACATGTTCGATGCTGGGGTTAAAACCGCCAATCCGGAACATGAAGGTAAAGCTTACATCATCGTTTGGTGATGCTTTTGTAAATTCTCTGGGGTCCTGAATTTAACCAGCTCAGGCAAGGTCGAGAAGGCTGAGTGGCCGGTGGGGGGGGTGGCCGTAGGGCATCTCGCGGAGGTTGGCGGTGATGTCGGTGTACCCGCATTCGACACCTTGAGGGATGCCTGCGTGCTCGAGCTAACCGCCTGGGGCCAGGAGAGGGAGGTGAACTTGGCGGCTGGTTTGCCGGTGGTCTTCGCTGCTGCTGCGAATGTCTTGGGCTTGCACGTGTGGTCAGTTCGCTGAGAGTGGCGAGCGCCGTCCGGGCGGCCGTAAGTTGCCCCCGCTGGGCCGCCCTCTTTGTGGTCGCCGCGGCGGCGTGCGCTCTGTCGTCTGCGGACGCAGGCCCCGCCGCGCAGGCCGTCAGGACTGCGGCCGTCGATATCCCCGTGGGTATGCCTGTCCTTGTGCACATACCGGAACTTCTCCCGGGGGTTGTGCAGTGATGGGAATAGGGTGATCTATTTCGTGGTCAAGTGACTCTATGCAGCCTGCATGTGCATGTCGAGCTGACTTGAGGAACATCAGAGGTTGACTGCTCAGCCATTTCCTTCGCATCGGGCGCATCCTGAATTGCCCGGCTTCGGATGGGATATGCATATACCTGCTCGTAAGCGGTCGGTAGCTCGCGGTCAGGGCGCGTCCCAAGTCATAGCCGCTGAATGGGCTGGACCGGCACAGGCGCGTCGACCGCTCTCACCGCCCTGCCCGAGACCGTCTGCCGGATGGTCGGCCTGATCGAACTCCGGGCGCAGCACAACCGGCTGACCATGCTGCCCGACGGCATCGGCCGGCTGCACAGCCTGCGCGAGCTCTGGCTCCGGGGCAACGCGGTCGAAAGCCTGCCGCCGTTCATGGCTGACCTTCGCGAACTGCGCCACTTGGACCTGCGGGAGAACGCCCTCGCCGAACTGCCGGAAGTGCCGGCCGACCTGCCCCGACTGGGTCACATCGATGTGCGAAGCAACCGCCTCGTGCGACTGCCGGACTGGGTCGTCGACATGCCTGCGCCGGAGAAGTTGGACCTGTGCTGGAACGCCTGCGAGCCTCCCCCGTCGCTGCTGAACAAGCTGGAGCGGCGAGGGTGCGTCGTCCTCTTGTCGCCCGAAAGCTGCTGCTCAGCGGCGCGCCGTGCGTGAGCGATGCGTGAGCGGATGATGTGGCAGGGACCGTTACGGCGCGGACTGGACATGTGGCAGCACCTGCCCTGACCAGGTGGTTCCGGACCGCGGCGCAGCGTCCGGAACCACCCAACAAGATCACGCCAGGACTTTTGATCCATTGGTTGTGGGTTCGAGTCCCAGAGTCCCACAGGGTCTACCGCGCACAGCCCCGCCCGGCTTCGGCCGGGCGGGGCGCTGTTGTCGTTGTTCAGGCGGTGAGCAGGGATTTCTCGCAGTCGCGCCAGGCGTGGTCGCTGAGGAGCGGGCGGAAGCCGGTGAAGAGGGTCAGCAGACCGGGGCCCCACCGGGTTCGCCAGTCCGGGTTCTCGTCCACGAGGTCGAGTTCGTTGGCGGCGGTGAGTTCGGCGAAGTCGCGGAGCTGCGGCGGGGCGGGGGCCCAGGTGCGGCCGGTGAAGCGGTCACGGAAGGCGGGGGACGGGGACGCGAGGGTCGGATACGAGGCCGTCCGGTCGCAGCTCGCGTAGAAGTGGACCTGGGCCTCGGCCTCGGCGCCGATGACGGATCTGAGCTCGGCGCGGCGGTCGGTCGGGAGCAAGGCGGTGGCGAAGCCGTCGGTGCCGTAGAACGCGTGGCAGAGCCCGGCGAGTTGGAGCGTGGGCCTGGCCTCCCAGCGGGCCAGCCGGTCCCGCACCCGCACCAGGTGCGCCAGCAGTGTGCCCCCCGGATGGTCGATCTGCTCCGCACCGAGCTCGCGCAACAGGGCGATGGCCTCCGCCCCGGTCTGCGTCGCTGCATCCTCCATGGGCCACTCCTCCTGACGGGACCTGTCGGCTTCTCGGCAGATCCTCGGCCGGGACGAACGGGGCAGTCAATCGGCGGACCGGGAGCGTCAGCCCGCCGTGAGTTCCGGCAGGGGGAGGGTGTGCTGGGTCTGGAGGACCTTGGCGCGGAGATAGCGGACGTTGTGGTCCGTGGTGAAGACGCCGGTCGGCACGCGGTGGGAGACCGTGATGCCGAGGTCGCGGAGCTGGTCGGCCTTGTCGGGGTTGTTGGAGAGCAGGTCCAGGGAGTCGATGTCGAGGGCCTGGAGCATCTGGGCGGCGGCCGTGTAGTCGCGGTCGTCCTCGGGCAGGCCCAGCGCGGCGTTGGCGGCGTAGGTGTCCAGGCCCTGGTCCTGGAGGGCGTACGCGTCGAGCTTGTTGTAGAGGCCGATGCCGCGGCCTTCCTGACGCAGGTAAAGCAGCACCCCGCCCCGCTCCGCGATCTGTTCCACCGCCTCGCGCAGCTGCGGGCCGCAGTCGCAGCGGGCCGAGCCGAAGACGTCACCGGTCAGGCACTCGGAGTGCAGTCGCACCAGCGGGTCGGCCCCGGGCGCGCCGAGGACGACGGCCAGGTGCTCCTTGTCGTCGGCGAGGCCGTGGAAGGTGACCAGCTCCGCGTCGACCGAGTAGCCGTCGCCGAAGCGCAGGGGGACCGTGACGCGGGTGCGCACGGTGGCGGTGGGGTAATCGCGCATGTTGTCTCTCCGGTCCGGTCCAGTGGGTTCGTGGACAGTGCTTCAGATTTGAAGCACGTCCCTGGAGGCAGACAGTACATGTGCTTTAAAGTTCAAGCAACGGACTTTACCCACCCCTCGCGTCCCTCACGATGGGGAGGAACGCCGCCGCCACGGCAGATCTTCCCCACCGACCCCGGAATTCTCGCCTTGGATCGCCCGCGCGATGCTCCCGCAGATCTCCTCCAACTGCCCCACCTGCTCGGGGGTCAGATGGTCGAAGACCGCCGACCGCACCGTTTCCACATGCCCCGGCGCCGCCCGTTCCAGGAGGGCCATGCCCTCGTCCGTGAGGGCCGCGACATGGCCTCGCTTGTCGGTGGGGCAGCCCTCGCGCCGTACCGCGCCGTCGTTCTCCAGCCGCGTCACCGCGTACGTCAGCCGACTGCGGGTGATCTTCAATATCTCGGCGAGCTCGGTCATCCGCAGCCGCCGGTCCGGCGCCTCGGACAGCATGGCCAGGACGGAGTAGTAGAGGTGGGGCATGCCCGCCTCCGCCTGGAGTCGGCGGTCGATCGCGTCCTCCAGGAGCGAGGAGGCGGAGACGTACGAGCGCCAGGCGCGCTGTTCGGCGGGGGAGAGCCAGCGGGTCGTCATGTCGCCAGTCTAGGTATTGTTTAAAAGTTGAACCACAGGCCTTGAGTCAACCGTACGAGTCATCCTGAGTCCGTGAACCGTACGGGCCATCGTGAGTCCGTGAACCGTACGAGCCATCGTGAGTCCGTGAACCGTACGGGCCACCGCGAGCCGGAGGGTGCGCCCCCATGCCCCACCCCTACGTCCTGTTGTCCGCCGCCGTCTCCCTCGACGGCTTCCTGGACGACACAGGCCCCGAGCGGCTGCTGCTCTCGGGCCCGGCCGACTTCGACCGGGTCGACGAGGTGCGGGCTTCCAGCGACGCGATCCTGGTCGGCGCGGGCACGATCCGCTCGGACAATCCACGGCTCCTGGTCAACTCGGCCAGGCGCCGCGCGGCCCGGGTGGCCGCCGGCCGCCCCGAGTACCCGCTGAAGGTGACCGTCAGCGGGTCCGGCGACCTCGACCCGGCGGCCCAGTTCTGGCACACGGGCGGCGAGAAGATCGTCTACACGACGGACAAGGGCGCCGCGAGGGCGGCCGACGCCCTGCGCGGACTCGACGACGGGCTCGGCGTCGACATCGTGTCGACCGGTCCCGAGCTCGATTGGCGTGTGCTCCTGGAACACCTCCATGACGTACGAGGTGTGCGGCGCCTCATGGTCGAAGGGGGCGGACGGGTCCACACCCAGCTGATGCGGGAGGAGCTCGCGGACGAACTGCAGCTCGCCGTCGCGCCGCTCTTCGTCGGGGAGCCGGACGCACCGCGGCTGTTCGGGCCCGGGGCGTATCCCCCCGGGCGGATGCGGCTGATGGAGACGCGGGCCGTCGGGGACGTCGTCCTCATCCGGTACGTCCCCACGGCGCCCGGCGTCGGGCGGCTCGCCGCCGCCGCGGACCGGCACTGGCTGACGCTCGCCTGCGAGCTGGCCGCGTTGTGCCCGCCCTCGGAGACCGCGTTCAGCGTGGGCGCGGTGGTAGTGGCCGCCGATGGGACCGAGCTGGCGCGCGGGTACTCCCGTGAGGGCGGCGACTTCGTGGTGCACGCCGAGGAGGCGGCGCTCGCCAAGATCGACCCCACCGATCCGCGCCTCGGCTCGGCCACGGTGTACAGCAGCCTGGAGCCCTGCGCCCGGCGAGCCTCCCGGCCCGCCCCGTGTGCCCGGCTGATTCTCGACGCGGGGGTACGGCGGGTGGTCACCGCCTGGCGGGAGCCCGACACGTTCGTCGCCGGGGCCGACGGGAACGGACTCCTCGTGGCCGAGGGCGCCGACGTGGTCGTACTCCCGGAGTACGAGGAGCGCGCCAAGGAGCCCAACCGGCACCTTTGGTAAATCCTGCCGACACCTGCCGCTGGGGCCCGTACGGGGGCGCGTTTAAACGTGTGTGCTTCGGGTCCTACGGATGGCGTACACTGGTTTCAACGACGCGGGGTGGAGCAGCTCGGTAGCTCGCTGGGCTCATAACCCAGAGGTCGCAGGTTCAAATCCTGTCCCCGCTACTGAAGGCCAAGGGCCGGAACTCGGATTCACGAGTTCCGGCCCTTGGTGCGTGCCGGTCACCACGGCTCCGCACATCCCCCACCTCTCCGCATCCCCCGGTCGGTCCACACGGGTCGCCCCCTGCCTCCGCTCCGGGAAACCTGGATGAGTGGGGCAGCAAACAGGCGAGCAGCGGGCCCAGGGCCCGTACGACCAATCCGGTGGACGGCTGTCCGGCGACCCCATGCCCGCCCCCGGCCTCGGGAGCACCCCGCGGCTCGGCCGCGCGGAACCCGGCCGGCACAGGATCTCGAAGGCGCGCGCCTTCGTCCGGGCGCTTCCCGCACTGCTCATCGTCGGCGGGGCCTTCTACGACTACTTCATGCCGTCCGACTTCACCGCGGCCCCCCTCTTCACGGCCGCGCCGTTGGTGGCCGCGCCCCTCTACTCACTGCGCGGCACGGTGCTCACCGGCCTCGCGGCCATCACCGCGGTGTTCGCGATCCACATCAGGCTCGGCATCGTCCTGGACGTCGACTCGATCACCGAAGTGGTGACGGTGGCGACGGCCGGCGTCCTGGCCGTCGTCATCAACATCCTCGTCCGCCGCAGCGACGCACGGCTCGCCACGGTCCGGGAGATCGCCGAGTCCGCCCAGCGCGCCGTGCTGCCGGAACCCGACGAGCGGATCGGCGGCCTCGAGGTCGCGGCGCGCTACGAGGCCGCGCAGGCGGACGCGTTCATCGGCGGCGACCTGTACGCGGTGCAGGACTCCCCGCACGGCGTACGGCTGGTCGTGGGCGACGTGCGCGGCAAGGGGATGGGCGCGGTGGGCGCCGTCGCCGTCGTCATCGGGGCGTTCCGGGAGGCGGCCGAGCAGGAGGCGACGCTGGAGGCGGTCGCGCAGCGCCTGGAACGGGCGCTGGCGCGCGAGGGCACCCGGCGCGAGGGCCTCGATGCCTTCGAGGGGTTCACCACGGCCGTACTCGCGGAGATCCCGCACGGCGAGGACGTCGTACGGATCGTCAACCGCGGCCATCCGCCGCCGCTGCTGCTGCACGCGGACGGCACGCTCGTCTCACTCGACGCCGAGGATCCCGCGCTGCCGCTCGGCATGGGCGAGTTGGGCACCTGGCCCGACCGGGCGATGCAGGCCAAGTTCCCGCAGGGCGCGACGCTGCTCCTCCACACCGATGGCCTGTCCGAAGCCCGCGACCGGCGCGGGGGCTTCTACGATCCCGCCGCGCGCCTCGCGGGACGCGTCTTCCCCGGGCCGGACGCCCTGCTGGCGGCCCTCGCCGAGGAAGTCCGCAGGCACACAGGAGACGGCACGACGGACGACATGGCGCTGCTTGCCGTGCGGCGTTCTTGGGAGTCGCCTCCACGGCTTCCCGGTGAGTCGTCCGTACGGCGTTCTTGATTGTTGTCACGAGGGGTGATCGGACGGTGCCCCTCCGCATAACAACTGACACACCGTCAACTGAATCGATGTTTATGGAGCGTGGTCAACTCGCCCGATTTGGGCCGGTGGTGACCCCAAAGTCCTGGCCAAAAGCGTTAACGATCAGTCCGAACAGCTTGGAATCCGGTACCCGGGTCTATTAACGTTCGATAACGCAGCGCGGTCGTCCCAGCCGTCACAAGAGGCGGCTCCGTGCGCACGCGCCGAATTCCGCAAGGGAACCGGGGAACCACCAACTTGGGGTGAATCGAGCGTCTTTCACGGTGGAGAAACCGTGGTGGACGCGCGTAGGAGACCTTCCTGCTCCGAACCCGTCAGCTAACCCGGTAGGCGAGAAGGAAGGAAAGGAGCACGCCCACGTGGCGTCCAACCGGCCTGCCCAGCAAACCTCGTTCGCGCCCGACGACACACAGCCCTTCGGCTACGCGTACGGCAACGACGAGGGTCCCTGGGAGGAGTGGAATCCCACTGAGGATTCCGTCCGTCCCGTCCGCGGCCGGCACCGCGTCAGCAAGCAGCGCGGCGGAGGACTCGCGCGCAGCTCCACGGTTCTCGGCGTAGGCGTCATCGCCGCCGTCGGCGCGGGCGGCATGGCCACCGCGGCGCCCGGCAAGTCGCCGGTGTCGATCTCGCTGCCCGACCTGTCGTCGGTCACCGAATCCGCCAAGGCTCTGATATCCGACGGCGGCTCCAGCACGCCGAAGGGCTCCGCCACCCCGCTCACCAGCGCCGGTCTGACCAGCGCCGACTCCGCGCAGGGCACCACCGACGCGGGCGAGGCACTGCGCGCCCGCATCATGCAGCAGGCCGAGTCGCAGCAGGACCAGGTCGACAGCGCGGCCCAGGACGCCGCCGAGACCGCCGCCGCGAAGCAGGCCGTCGCGCTCGCCGCCAAGCAGCAGGACGACGCCGAGGCCAAGGCCGCCGCCGCGAAGAAGCAGGCGGACGAAGCGGCCAAGAAGGCCGCCGAGGCCAAGCGCCTCGCCGAGCTCGCCAAGAGCTACTCGCTGCCCACCTCCTCGTACACGCTGACCTCCCGCTTCGGCGAGGCCGGCTCCATGTGGTCCTCCGGCTACCACACCGGCCTCGACTTCGCCGCACCCACCGGCACGCTGATCAAGGCGATCCACAGCGCGACCGTCACGGAGGCGGGCTGGGCCGGCGCGTACGGCTACCGTACGATCCTCACCCTCGACGACGGTACGGAGCTGTGGTTCTGCCACCAGTCGTCGATCAGCGTCAGCGTGGGCCAGAAGGTCGCCACGGGTGACGTGATCGGGCGCGTGGGCGCGACGGGCAACGTCACCGGGCCGCACCTGCACCTGGAGGTCCACCCCGACGGCGGCGACGCGATCGACCCGATGGCGTGGCTGCGCGGCAAGGGCCTCACCCCCTGACACGTACGTTCTCCTGATCCCCGGTGGTCCTGACCGACAACCCCCCGACGTCAGGGCTGCCGGTCAGGCGTGTGCGCAGTCGTGCGGGGCGTGCGGGTGATCGGGCGGGTAATCGCGTGTGGAATGCACCCATCCGGTACGGGTGTTGAAGTTGAGCATGACTTCTCTGCGCAAGCTTGGTTCCTCCGACCTCGAGGTCTTCCCGCTCTCCCTCGGCGGCAACGTGTTCGGCTGGACCGCCGACGAGGCCCAGTCCTTCTCCGTGCTCGACGCGTACGCGGCCGCCGGCGGCAACTTCCTCGACACGGCCGACTCGTACTCGGCGTGGATCGAGGGCAACAAGGGCGGCGAGTCCGAGACCATCATCGGCAAGTGGCTCAAGGCGCGCGGCAACCGTTCGGATGTCGTGGTCGCCACCAAGGTCAGCCAGCACCCCGAGTTTCCGGGGCTGTCCGGCGCCAACATCAAGGCCGCGGCCGACGCGTCCCTGCGCCGCCTGGGCACCGACTACGTCGACCTCTACTACACGCACTTCGACAAGCCCGAGGTGCCGGTCGAGGAGATCCTCGGCGCGCTCGACGAGCTGGTGAAGGCGGGCAAGGTGCGTCACATCGCCGCGTCCAACATCTCGCCCGAGCGGCTCCGGGAGTCCCTGGAGTTCTCCGACCGCGAGGGGCTCGCGCGGTACGTCGCCCTCCAGCCGCACTACAACCTCGTCTCGCGCGATACGTACGAGGGCGCGCTGCGCGACATCGCGTCCCGTTCCGGTCTGGCGGCCGTCCCGTACTTCGCCCTCGCCTCCGGATTCCTCACCGGTAAGTACCGGCCGGGAGCGACGGTGGACTCGGCGCGGGCCCAGGGCGCGGCCAAGCACCTTGAGACGGAGCGCGGGCTTCGCGTGCTCGCCGCCCTCGACGAGGTCGCCCGGGCCCATGACGCCGAGGTCGCCACGGTCGCCCTCGCATGGCTGGCCGCCCAGCCGACGGTCGCGGCGCCGATTGCTTCGGCGCGGACGCCCGAGCAACTGCCGGCGCTGCTGGGGGTGGCGGACCTGGTCCTGACGGACGGGGAGCTGAGCAAACTGACGGAGGCGTCGGCGTAAGCGGTTGTTTCTACGCCCCCTCCGCCCCTGCCCATTCCCGTACCAGCCTTTCGGCTGCGGGAGGGTGGGGGCTTGTCGCGCGGTTCCCCGAGCCCCGTTCAGGGGCGCGGGGAACCGCGCGATCTTTTGGCGGGGGTCTGGGGGCGGTAGCCCCCAGGGACGGGACGGGCAGGGGCGGAGGGGGCGAAAGAACTACGTGCGGTACGGGTTGTACGCGGGATATGGGGTGGCCGCGGCTCCGTAGGGGCTGTACGTGTACGCGTAGCCGTGCGCGGGCCAGGGTGGGGGTACCGGGACCATCGGGGCCGTGGCCCGGGCCGCGTAGGACAGGGCCGGGCGGGCCACCTCCCGGCGGCGCCACAGCTCGTCGAGCAACTCCCGCTCCCGCACGACGAAGTCGGCACCCGCGCGCCCCCGGCGCCCCCGGTGCCGCAGAAACGCCAGAGAGGTCGCGTACGCCTCGTACTCCGCGACCGAGCGAGCCGCGGCCTTCCCGAAGTGGTGCCCGGCCCACTCGCGGGCGAGCCGCCGCGCCCGCATCGAACCGAGCACATACGGCTCGGGCGCGGTCAGCCACCCGGCGACGGCATATGCGGGCAGTTCCGTGCGCACGGTGCGCAGCTCACGCTGCCGCGTCCAGACGGCCAGCCAGGTCAGCAGCCCGAACGCGGGCACCATGAACGCGGCGTACACCGCGAAGAACCCGTACTCCCCGAAGCTCGACGAGCTGTTCCAGGCGGAGTGCATGCCCATGGCGAGCAGCAGTCCGGTGAGGGGGAGCAGGACGCGGCGCAGATGCTGGCGTTCGGCGGACAGGGCCGCGATGCCGAAGCCGATGCCGGTCAGCACGGTGAACAGCGGGTGCGCGAAGGGCGACATCACCACGCGGACGAAGAAGGTCGCGGCGGTGACGGACGCGAGCCCGCTCTCGCCGCTGAGCTGGTCGGTGCCGAAGGCGGTGCCGAGGTAGAGGATGTTCTCGGTGAACGCGAAGCCGGTGGCGGTGACCCCGGCTATCACCACCCCGTCGACGATCCCGGTGAAGTCCCGTCTGCGGAAGAGGAAGACCAGCAGCACGGCCGCCGCCTTCGCGGACTCCTCGACGATGGGCGCTATGACGGTCGCGCCGAGGGTGTCGGCGCTTGAGGGATCGGCGGTCGCGGTCGCTATCCATCTGGTCGCGAAGCTGTTGGCGACGATCGCTATCAGTGCGGCCGCGCAGGCGCCCCAGGCGAAGGAGAAGAGCAGGTTCCGCCAGGGCCCGGGCTCGACCCGGTCCAGCCACCGGAAGGCGGCTATGAGGAGCGGCACGGGGAACACGGCGAGGCCGAGGCCGACCAGAAAGCCCTCGGTGCCGGTCTGTTCGCGGACGAGGGCCAGGATCACGAGCCCGCTGATCGCGAGCAACGCGATCAGCGCGCCGTACCGCACCCACTTCCGCTGCCACCAGTGTGCGTGCCGCAGCGCACCGCCGGCGGGACCGCTGGGGTGCGTCGGGTAGGGGGGACAGGTGGCCACGGCATCGACCCTAACGAGGGAGGGGCGCAGCCCGCGACGGCGCCTGGTGCCGCCCCGGGGGGCTCCCGAGAGAGGTCCGAGAGACTCCCGCGGGGCTTCAGCGGGCTTCAGCTGTCGACGGATTGCTGGTCCGGCTGCTGGTCCGGGTGGTCTACGAGGTGCTGTACGCGCCGGAACAGGAGGTCGTTCACCACATGACCCTTGTCCAGTCCCTGGCCCTCGAAACGGGTCAGCGGCCGGAAGTCCGGACGTGGCGCGTAACCACCGTCGGGCTGGGTGTTCTCGAAGTCCGGGTGTGCGCTCAGTATTTCGAGCATCTGTTCGGCGTACGGCTCCCAGTCGGTCGCGCAGTGCACCAGGGCGCCCGGCTTGAGGCGGGTCGCGACGAGGCTGAGGAACTCCGGCTGGATCAGCCGCCGCTTGTGGTGCCGCTTCTTGGGCCACGGGTCCGGGAAGTACACGCGCAGGCCGCTCAGGGACTCCGGCTGGAGCATCTCCCTGAGCAGGATGATCGCGTCGCCGTTGCCGACCCGGATGTTGGACAGACCGTTCCGGTCCGCGAGATTGAGCAGATTGCCCTGTCCCGGGGTGTGCACATCCACGGCGAGGATTCCGGTCTCCGGGTCCTCGGCCGCCATGTGCGCGGTGGCCTCGCCCATCCCGAACCCGATCTCGAGCACGACGGGCAGGTCGCCCCCGAACAGCTCCGCCAGGTCGATCGTCCGCTGCCCGTCGATGTCCAGCCCCCACTTGGGCCACAGCCGCTGCAGCGCGTCCGCCTGCCCGGCGGTCACGCGACTGCGCCGCGGCTGAAAACTCCGGATTCGACGCTCGAAGTGCGACCCGGCGGGGTCGGCCTTCGGTCCGTCGGGGAACCGGGGCTCCCCCTTGGCGCGGGCATGACGCAGCGAGCCGCCGGTGGGTGGGACGGGACGCGGCTCTTCGGGCGAGGTGAAGGAGGACTCAGACACAGTGGGGTCGATTTTACGGCGGTCGGCCGCGCCCGGGCGCTACGCCCCCGCAGGGGCGCGGGGAACTGCGCGACAAGCCCCCACCGCCCGCAGCCGAGGGACAACCGGAGGGGGCTGGGGGCGGAGCCCCCAGGTACGGGACGGGTAGGGGCGGGGGGGCGAAAAACTCTCATGGCCCTGAAGGGGCGCGGGGAACTGCGCGACAAGCCCCCACCGCCCGCAGCCGAGGGACAACCGGAGGGGGCTGGGGGCGGAGCCCCCAGGTACGGGACGGGTAGGGGCGGGCGAAAAAGCTCTCAAGCCCCTGCCAGCGCACCCAGCGCCCTCCGGGCGACCTCTCTGCCGATCGGCAGAGAGGCCGTCGCGGCAGGCGACGGCGCGTTCAGCACGTGCACGGTCCGGGGCCCCTCCTGGATCAGGAAGTCGTCCACCAGCGTCCCGTCGCGCAGGACGGCCTGCGCACGGACCCCCGCCGCCGCGGGGACCAGATCGTCCGGCGTCACCGCGGGCAACAGCCGACGCACGGCGTCCGTGAACGCCGGCTTCGACAGCGACCGCCGCAGCTCCCCCGCCCCGTACCGCCAATGCCGTCGAGCGATCCGCCAGGCCCCGGGCCACGCCAGGGTCGCTCCAAGCTCACGAGGGCGTACGACACTCCACCCGTACCCCTCCCGGGCGAGCGCGGGCACCGCGTTCGGCCCGATGTGGACGTCTCCGTCGATCCCCCGGGTGAGGTGGACCCCGAGGAAGGGGAAGGCGGGGTCCGGCACGGGATAGACCAGTCCGTGCACCAGCTCGGGCCGCGCCAGCGAGTAGTACTCGCCCCGGAAGGGGACGATCCGCATTCCCGGGTCGTCCCCCACGAGACGCGCGACCTCGTCGCAGTGCAGCCCCGCGCAATTGACCAGCACGCGCCCGCGGACCACCGACCCGTCGGTGGTGAGCACGGCGGCGCCGCGCCCGGGCCGCCGGTCGACGCGGACGACATCCGCCCCGTACCGGATGTCGGCCCCGGAGGACTCCGCGAGCTGCCGGGCCACCGCGACGAAGTCGCAGATCCCGGTCGTGCCGACATGGATGGCGGCGAGCCCGCGCACCTGTGGCTCGTACTCCGCCATCTGGGCGGGGCCCAGCTCTCGCACCGGAATGCCGTTCTCCCGGCCGCGCTGGACCAGCCCGTGCAGCCGGGGCAACTCCGCCTTGTCCGTGGCGACGATCAGCTTGCCGGTGACGGCGTGCGCGATGCCGTACTCCGCGCAGAACTTGACCATCTCGGCGGCGCCCCGCACCGCGTACCGCGCCTTGAGGGAGCCCGGGCGGTAGTAGATCCCGCTGTGGATCACCCCGCTGTTGCGCCCCGTCTGGTGCTGGGCGGGCCCCTGCTCCTTCTCCAGCACCGTCACCCGCGTGCCCGGTGCCGCGCGCGTGATCGCATACGCCGTCGACAGGCCGACGATGCCGCCGCCGATCACCAGCACATCGCAGTCGTACGCGAGCTCCCGCACCTGCACCACCTCCCGACTTCGATAGTGCACTGCGCCACTGACAACGCGCTCAAACCCGGGGGAGGCCCTGCACCCCGAAGGGGCGCGGGGCTGTCACATCCTGCGGCTGCGCCGCGCGGGCGCGACCAGCACACACAACCTGCGGCCCCGAGACCGCAGCGCCAGGCAGACGCGTCGGAACCCTGCTCCGAACGGAGCACCTACGCGGGAGCCATCAACAGCGGCCGTGCGCGCTCCCGCAGTTCGACCACGCGCGGTTCGTCGCCGTACGGCTCCAGCCGGTGCAGGAGATCCTTCACGTACTCGGTGGTGCGAGCGGAGGAGATGCGTCCCGCGACCTCCACCGCCCGTACGCCCTGCTCGCACGCCGCGTCGAGGTTGCCCGACTCCAGCTCGGCGACCGCCGACACCACCAGGCGCAGCCCGTGCGAGCGTACGAACTCTTCCGTCGGCTTCGACAACGCCTGCTCCGTGAAGCGGCGCACCTGGCGCGGTGCCTTCAGGTCGCGGTAGCACTCGGCCGCGTCGGCGGCGAAGCGGTCGTACGAGTAGAAACCGAGCCAGGACGGGTCGTGGTCGCCGTCGCGGGCCCGCTCCAGCCAGCCTTCGGCGGCCCGCAGGGCGGTGCCGGCCGCCTGGGCGTCACCGGCGCGCGCGTGCGCGCGTGCCTCGACGAGGCGGAAGAAGCTCATGGTGCGGGCTGTCGCCAGTCCCCGGTTGCGCTCCAGGGCGGCCTGGGCGAGGTCGACGCCCTCGTCGCCGAAGCCGCGGTAGGTCGCCTGGAGGGACATGGAGGCGAGTACATAGCCCCCCAGAGGCACGTCGGCGGCCGCCCGGGCCAGGCGCAGCGCCTGGATGTAGTAGCGCTGGGCCGCCTCCTGCTGGCCGGTGTCGAAGGCCATCCACCCGGCGAGGCGGGTGAGCTCGGCGCTGGCTCCGAAGAGGGCCCTGCCCACCTCGTCCGAGTAGGAGCCGAGCAGCAGCGGTGCCGCCTCCACCCTTAAGCACTCGGGCACCATGGACGAACGCCAGTCGCCGCCCCCGTACTTGGAGTCCCAGCGCCTGGCGTCCTCGGCTGCCTCACGGAGCTTCTGCACGTCGCTGTGGCCGACTTTCAGCGGTGCTCCGGAGCCCTCACCGGGGCTCACCTCGCGCGCCACCGAGCTGTCGGCCGGGGTTATCAGCCACCGTGACGCGGGAGTTGCGTATGCGCTTACTGCGAACGAGCCCGCCAGCGACTGCCAGATGCCGCCGCCGCCGGCCCGGCGCCCGGCGAGGTCGAGGCGGTACAGCTCGGTCGCCGAACGCACCGCCTGTCCGACGTCACGGGGGAAGGCGAGGCCCACTTCGGGTGCGGGATCCGCGTCGGCCAGGCCGATCTCGTGGAGCGGCACCGGGCGGCCGAGCTTCTGGCCGATCGCGGCCGCGATGAGGTGCGGCGCCGCACCTTGCGGCACCATTCCCTTCGACACCCAGCGCGCCACTGACGTCTTGTCGTAGCGAAGAGTCAACCCGCGTTGAGCGCCAAGGTCGTTGACGCGTCGCGCGAGTCCTGCGTTGCTGATTCCCGCGAGGGCGAGAACGGCGCCGAGTTTTTCGTTCGGCCCGCGTTGCTCCCTGGACATGCGCCACCCCTCGACACAGACGGCTGCCGCGCTGGCATAACCACGCGGCATTCGTAAACCCAGCGTAGTTCGCCCAATCCCAAGCGTTAAGGGGCGTACTTCCGGATGGCGGGATTGTGGTCCGTACGACAGTACGGACGGTTGCCGGCGTGCTCCCGCTGTGTGGCCGTGCGCCCGTCCGTGCGCTCTTCTCCGGCCATCGGGGGAGCGCTTCCATGGATCGTGCGTGGGTCGGCCCGCTGTACTGGATCCAGTGGGCTGGGGGACACCGCCGCCTACATCCCCGCGGGCGGCGGACCGGTCCGGGAGGCGAACTCCGCCTCCCGGACTGTGCGTTGCGGAGCGGTGCGCAAGGCCTGTACGGAGCGTGTGCGCGCCTGTGCATCCGCAGCTGATTTGGCCGAAAATCGACGGTGGCCATCGGGCGCGAATAGGGCTCCTACCACGTCAGTTGAGGGCGCGCAGGGGGTTTTGGGGGAGCGTATCGGGGGCGCATTCGCGTCGGCTCGGGGCTGGTCGAGTGCCGGTCGAGGGAGCGCTCGGCACCGCTCCGAAGGTCGGCGGGCGGGGCGCTCGACACCACTTCGGGAGTCGGCTCTCCGTCGGTGGCGGGTGGGGAGACGGCGGGCGTGCGTCGGCTTCGGATCGGCACGGGCGCCCATTCGGGGGCGCACTTCAGGGAGTGCAAGCCGCCGCAGGGGCCCTCCCACGCGCTTCCTTCGTGGCAGCATGGTGCCCAGTTCGTACGGTGCACTGGTTGTCCACAGCCCGTGGAGGCGGCGATGCGATGGTTGGTGGGGTGGAGCAGTACCGCCGCCAGAGCGCCTGAGATCGGCTCGGCGGGCGCCACGGGCAGCGACGGTGAGACCGTTCACCCGGTGGGTTCCCAACTCCTGTGGGGCGACCCCGATCCGCTCTGGGCCGTCGGCGACTGGCGTCCCGACGAGGTGCGCGTGGTGAAGGCCGACGCGCAGAACCGGATCGCCGTACTCGGCACCTGCGGAGCCTCCGACGAAGAGCTGCGGGTCGGGCTGTTCGCCGCGCGCGGAGGGGCACTTCGGCATCTGACCAACTGGTCCGGCAGCTACACGGCGGTCGTCCAGGTGGGCCGGAGGGTGACCGTCTGCGGTGATCTCGCGGGCGCGCGGCCCGTGTTCTACACCCCCTGGGCGGGTGGCACGGCCTACGCGACCGCCGCGCTGCCCCTCGCCGACCTCATCGAGGCGAACCTCGACTTCGGGCATCTCGCGGCGCTGCTCGCCGCCCCCGACGTACCGGCCGCGGTGCACGACTCGACCCCTTACGACGGTGTGCGGCGCATCCCGCCGGGGCACGCGCTGATCCTGCGTGCCGGGGCGCGCGAGATCGCCGGGTACGAGCCGGTCGCCTCCCTCGCGGTCGCGGCGCCGTCGGCCGACCCGACGAGCGCCGTGGACGCCGTGCGTGACGCCCTCGTGGAGGCCGTACGCGCGCGTCTCGCCGCGCCGCGCCATGTGCCGGGCACCGATGTGGACCCCGGGCCCGTGCCCGGAATGGGGCCCGCCGAGCGGCGCGCCGCGCGCGGGATGCCGGTGCCGGGGATCGGCGCCGACCTCTCGGGCGGGCCGGCCTCGGGGACATTGGCGCTGCTCGCGGCCGGGCTTCCGGGGGCGCCCGGTACCGTCCTCGGGCACGGCACGGGCGCCGGTGAGCGTCTTCTCGCAGTCACCTTCAACGACCTCGCCGTCAGCGGGCGGGAGGCCGAGCTGGAGCGGGCCGGCACGCTGGCCGCGAATCCCCGGCTGCACCATGTGGTCGTCGCCGGGGGCGAAGAGGTGCTTCCTTACGCCGACTTGGAGGGTCCGCTGACGGACGAGCCGGGCCCCTCGCTGGTCACGGCCGCCCGGCATCGCGTGCGGCTCTCCTCGGGGAGCGCGGACCACTTCACGGGGTACGGCGCCCGGCAGGTCCTGGACGCCCACCCGGCGCGGCTCGCCGACCTGTTGATGGACCGCAAGCGGCGACATCTGGTGAAGCCCGTCGCTGCGCTGGCCAAGGCCGACGGGTCGGTGCTGGTCCCCGCGCGCGTGTACGGCGCCGCGCGGAAGCTGGCCCGTACGCCGTACCGCACCGGTGTCGACGAGCTCGCCGACCGGCTGCTGCACCGGCGGTTCGAGGAGCCGGGGGGTGCGGTGGGGGCGTCGCTCGCCGCGCTCACCTGGGCCAGACCCGGGCCTGCGGCGCGATGGCTGACCGGGGAGGCGCTGGCTGAAGTATCGGTTCGCCTGCAGGGCGCGACGGGGCGGCCCGGGGTCGGTCCCGGGCAGCGGCCGGGCGACTTCCGCGCACGTGCCGCGCTTGCGCGTCACGCGGCGGATCTGCGGGTCCTGGAGCAGGCCGCCGAGATCCGCTTCCAGCGGCTGCACGCGCCGTTCCTCGACAACCAGGTGGTACGCGCGTGCCGTGACCTGCCGGAGGCGCTGCGGGTGCAGCCCGGGGCGCGGGCGGCGATTCTGCGGACGGTGCTGGAGGGGGCGGGGGTGGCTGATCTCCCCGCTGGGTGGGGCGCGCCTTCCCACGCGTCCTCGGCTGCGGCTGCGCGTACGGGGTTGCGGGTGGCCGCGGATCCCTTGATCGCGTTGTTCGACACGCCGTTGCTCGCCCAGGCGGGCCTGGTCGAGGCCCGCGTGGTCCGCAAGGCGCTGCGCGGGGCCGCGGAGGGCCAGCCGCTGCCCCTGGACGGGCTGGCCGACCTGGTCTCCCTGGAGCTGTGGCTACGGCGGCTGCTGGCCCGGCGGGGGACCTGCTGGACGGGAACCCCTGCCCGACAGCGGGCCGTGCCTGCGGGGATCGTGCCGCAGGGGCGGGCGTTGGGGGCGGGGGCCGGGGCGGTTCGGCGGGGGTAGCTGGGGGAGGGTGACCTCGCGCAGTGCGGAGGCGGCGCTCTGGTAGGCGGCCGGGTCGGTGAAGCGGAGCCGGACGTGTCCGCCGGGGATGAGCCGCTTGAGCTCGCCGGCGGTGCCCTCGGCGGCGATCTTGCCGTCGTGGAGCACGGCGATGCGGTCGGCGAGTTCGTCGGCCTCGTCCAGGTACTGGGTGGTGAGGAAGACGGTGACGCCGACCGTGACGAGCTCGCGGATGATCTGCCACATTGTACGGGACGGATAGGGGCGGAGGGGGTGAAATCCCCAAACCACCCGCACTCCCGCGCCGGGCGAGGCGGAGTGTCCGGGGAGGCTCGCCGGGGATTGGCGGAGTGTCCAGGGAGGCTCGCCAGGGAAAGCCGACGTCTCCGGTGCCGGAGGCGGTGAGAATGGGTGGGTGCGGTACAGGATTCTGGGGGTCGCCCAGGTGGAGGATGACCGGGGGGCTCAGGTCGCCGTCGGAGGCCCCCGCGTGCGCGCGCTGCTCGCGGCGCTGGCGCAACGCCCCGCCCGCACCTCCACTCCGGACACCCTGATCGACGAGGTGTGGGCGGACAATCCCCCGCTGGACGCCCCTGCGGCACTACAGGCCCTCGTCGGCCGATTGCGGCGCGCCATCGGCAAGGACACGGTCGCCTCCGAGGCGGGCGGCTACCGCTTGCGGGCCATCAAGGACGACGTGGATCTGTTCGTCTTCGAGCGACTGGTGGGGGAGGGCAAGACGGCGCTGGAACGCGGCGACGCCACGACCGCCGCCGCCCGGCTGCGCGAAGGACTCGCTCTGTGGCGTGGCCCCGCCCTCGCGGACCTCCCCGACCGCACCGTCGCGACCCGCCCGGAGGCCCTCCGTCAGGAGGCGACCCGGACCCGCGTCGAGGCGGACCTGAGGCTGGGCCGCGCCACCGACGTCGTACCGGAGTTGAGGGAACTCGCGTCGGCCCACCCGTACGACGAGGCGCTGCACGGTCTGCTCATCCGTGCCCTGCGCGACGCCGGCCGCGGCGCGGACGCCCTGGCCGCGTACGAGGGGGTGCGCCGCGGACTGATGGACGGGCTGGGCGCGGATCCCGGGCCGGAACTGCGTGCGCTGTACGAGGAGTTGTTGGATCCCCGGTCGCGGCGCGATGAGGGGGACGGGACGTGGCCCGGGAGCGGCACGGCTCACCGCCAAGCCCGTGCCGGTGGGACGTCGCACACGGGCTCCGCCGAGCCGGGAGACTCCTCCCGTGCTGCGCGGAACGGGAACATTCGTCCGCGTCTGAACTCGTTCGTCGGCAGGGAACCCGAACTCGACGCCATCCGTTCGGACGTTCGGAGGGCACGCCTGGTCACCCTGACCGGACCAGGTGGTTCGGGGAAGACCCGCCTCGCCGAGGAAGCCGCCTCCGGGCTTTTGCAGGCGTGGCTGGTCGAGCTGGCCCCGCTCGACCGGCCCGAGGCGGTCCCGGGCGCTGTGGTCAGCGCCCTCGGCCTGCGCGAAACGGTGCTGATCACCAACGAGATGGCGGTCCCGCAGGACAACCCGCTCGCCCTGCTCGTCGAGTACTGCGCCCCGCGCAGCCAGCTCCTGATCCTTGACAATTGCGAACATGTCATCGGTGCGGCGGCCGAGCTCGCCGAGACCCTGCTGACGCACTGCCCAGGGCTCACGATTCTTGCCACCAGCCGGGAACCCCTGGGTGTGCCCGGCGAGTTGGTGCGTCCGGTCGAACCCCTGCCGCCCGACCCCGCGCGCCGCCTTTTCATGGAGCGGGCGTCGGTCGTCCGCCCCGATGCCGACGCCGCGCCGCACGACTCGGCAGCCGTGGACGAGATCTGCCGACGGCTCGACGGCCTGCCCCTGGCCATCGAGCTGGCCGCCGCCCGGCTGCGGCTGCTCACCCCTCGTCAGATCGCCGACCGGCTCGACGACCGCTTCCGGCTGCTCACCTCCGGAAGCCGCACAGTGCTGCCCCGCCAGCAGACCCTGCGCGCCGTCGTCGACTGGTCCTGGGACCTGCTCGACGAGCGGGAGCGGACCGTGCTGCGCGAGGCGTCCGTGTTCGCGGGGGGTTGGGAGCTGGAGGCCGCGGAGGCCGTCTGTACCGGGCCCGCGGCCGACCTCGTCGGGGCGCTGGTCGACAAGTCCCTGATCGTCGCCACCCCGTACGACGAGGACGGCAGTGGCGGCATGCGGTATCGCATGCTGGAGACCATCCACGAGTACGCGACCGAGCGCGCCGCCGAGGTCCCCGAGCTGCGCGCCGCGGCTGAGCGGCGCCACCGCGCGTGGGTGCGCGCGCTCGTCGACGAGGCCGAGCCGCTCCTGCGCTCCGCCGAGCAACTCCCCTGGATCAGGCGCCTGGAGACCGAACTCGACAACATCAGGGCGGCCCTCCACCGCACGATCGCCGCCGGCGACGAGGAGGAGGCCGGCGGCCTGGCCCTCGCCATGACCTGGTTCTGGTGGCTGCGCAACTTCCGTCGTGAGGGCATGGAATGGACGGATCTCGTGCTGCGGCTGGGCGCGGCGATCAGTCTTGGAGACCTGCCCGTCACGGGGATCACCAGAGGGGCGGGAGGGTCTACTCGCGTCGCGGGTGATGTCCACCTCGCCGCGTTGGACGCCGTGGACCCGGTGGGGGCCTTCCTCGACGCACCCGAGAGCGACGAGCACCCGCTGCACGGTATGCGGATGCGGCTGCGCATGCTCTACCTGTTCATGAAGCTGGATGTCGAACCGCTGGACAGGCGGGACGACAGCCGGATGTGGGAGTACGTGACGCGCGTGCGGGCCGTCTTCGCGAAGGGCGGCCCGGACGCGGCCCGCATGCCGGGCATCGTCTGGCCGCTGGCCGAATTCTTCCTGAACGACTCGGAAGACATGCGGACCACCATGGACGCGGCGGTCGCCAACTGTCGTGCGTACGGCGGCGAGTGGGAGGTCGGCGTCCTCCTGATGTTCCGTACGCACATGGTCGTCGACGCACCGGGCGGTATGCACGGTGTGGACGACGACCTTGCGGAGCTGCGCGTGCTCAGCCGACGGGTGGGGGACCGTTGGATGCGGGCCCAGGTGTGCAGCGCGGCCGGTGAGGCAGCCATGGCGCGCAGCCGCTTCGACGAGGCGAAGGGGGAGTACGAGGAGGCGCTGCGGCTCGCCTACGAGGTGGGCGCGTATGCCGAGACGCCGTTCCTGAAGGCGCGGCTTGCCGAGATTGCCTACCGCGCGGGCGATCGCTCAAGGGCGCTGACCGCCCTGGACGAGGCGAGCACGGCGGCCGATCGCTACGGGGTGATGGACTCCCGGGCGTTCATCCACCTCCTGCGCGCCCAGCTGGCCCTGGACGACGGCGAGATCGCCTACGCGCGCGAACTGTTCGAGCTGGCGCGCGAGCAGAGTTCCCAAGGCACCCCGCCCCCGCAGTTCACGGCTGCGCTGAACTGGGTGGACGCGCTCGTGACGGCTGCTGAGTCCGGCCCGGAGCGCGGTCTGCGGAAGCTGTTCGACGCCCTGCGGGAGGCAGTGGACACGCGGTGCGCCGATGTGGTGGTAGCGGGCCTCGTCGATGTCGCGGCGGGCCTCCTCGCCGAGCTCGGCGACCACCCGCCCGCGAGCCGTCTGCTCGCGGCCGCCGTGCGGTGGCGCGGTGGCCATCCGCGTCCCGCGCGCGAGCGCGCCGAGGCCGAGCGCACGGAAGCCGCCGCGATGGCGGCCCTCGGACCGGTCCGCTACGAGTCCGAGCGCGCCACGGGTTCGGACTTCACCACGGAGGACGCCCTGCGGGACCTGGCCGAAGCGCTCAAGGAGCACGCCGGCGAGTAACGGCGCTCCTCACGCGCGCTCACCGGCACAGGAACTTCGACTCCGCCCAGTCCGCCGGCGCCGCCGAGTCGAGCGGAGTGTGCGGCTCGACGGCGAGGCGGATCGTCTCGTGGCCGACGAGGTTCACATGGACGGGGACCGCCTGGTCGCCGCCTTTGATCACCAGCGACTGCCATGCCTGGGACCCGTCGACGTACACCGAGAAGCGGACCTTGCCCAGCCCCATCGTCAGGTCGTCGACGCCGACCATCGCGTCGTACGAGGTGCAGCTGCGGTTGAGGTCGATGGTGACGGACGAGCGGCCGTGGACGGTCACGCCGTGCGTGTACTGGCTGTTCGCGATCGACACCCCGTGGCGCTGCCACACCCAGCTGCTCTCGCCGAGCCGCATCTCGGGCTTGGTGTGATCGCCGTTGAAGCCGTAGCTCAGTTCGCTCCACTGGTAGACGAACGGGGCGGGAGGGGGAGGCGTCGGGGCCGGGGTCGGCTTGGGCGTGGGCCTCGGCTCGGCCGTCGTCGGGGTGGGGGTGGGCGTCGGCTTGGGCGTCGGCTTCGGTGTGGACTTGGGCGCCGGAGAAGGGGGTGGCGGAGGAGTCGGGGTTGGCGCCACCACCGGCGGCTTCGGCGCGGGTGCCTTCTTCGGCGGCTTCGGCGACGGCAGCGGCGCTTCGACGGCGGGCGAGGTGGCCGGCTTGGCCTCGGTCTTCTTGGCCGGGCTGTCGTTGCCGACCAGGGCGAACGCCACCGCCGCCGCGGCCACCGCGACGACTCCCGCCGCGATACCGGCCCTGGCCGGCGCGCCGATCCCCTCCGAGGCAGCCACGCCGCCCGCCGCTCGCGCGCCCCCGGCGCTGCCGCCCGCCACGGCGGCCGCGCCCGCTCCGGCGCCACCGGCGATGAGCGCGACGGCCTTCGCGTACCCGGCGGCACCGAACCAACCGATGACCGCGACCGGCACGACCGCGGGGATCCCGCCGGCGACTTCCTTGATCTGGCCCGCGGCCAGCCGGCACTTGGCGCACTCCTCCAGGTGCTTGCGCAGCCCGCGCTCGGCGCGCGTGCGCAGCCCGCCGCGGGCGTAGGCGCCGAGCCGATCGGCGTAGCGGGCGCACTCCTCGTCCATGGTGAGCGCGGCGCTCACATGTGCCTGGAGGTAGGCCTGTTTGAGGCCCTCGCGGGCGCGGCTGGCAAGGACGCGGGTGCCGTTGGCGTCGAGCCCGAAGAGCGTGGCGACCTCGCTCGGCGACTCGTCCTCGACCTCCGTGTGCCACAGCACGGCCTGCCAGCGCTCGGGCAGCGACCGGAACGCCTGCATGGCCATGGACTGTTCGGCCTCGTGCATCGCGCGGACGTCCGCTCCCAGGCCCAGCGTGTCGTCGTCGGAGACCTCGGAGGTGCGCGCGGCCTGCGCCGCGAACGCCGCGAAGTCGTCGACCAGTTGTTCCCGCTTCGCCGATTTCGTCCAGTTCGCGGCGACGCGGCGGACGGTCGTCAGCAGATACGCGCGTACGGCGTGCTCGGGGCCGCTGCCGCCGCGTACCGCCTGCAGCATGCGCGCGAACACCTCGGCCATGAGGTCGTCGGCGGTGTGCCCGTCCCGGCAGCAGGTGCGGGCGTACCGGCGCACCGCGTCCGCGTGGCGCCGGTACAACTCCTCGTACGCCGTGTCGTCGCCCGCGCGCATCCGCTCGATCAGAGTGGCGTCGGACGGCGGCAGATCGGCCGGAGGCGGCGGCAGGGCAACGCCGTCGCGCAGGTCGAACCGGTCGCGCTGCGACGGGACGCCGGGATCCGGCACGCCACGGGACTGCCTGGCACCCGGGGGTGAGGCATCCGAGGGCGTGGTACCCGGGGTGCCGCTCTGCCGCCCGCCCTGACTGGGCACCTGGGGCGTCGACTGCCCACCGGTTCCCGTGCCGCCGTCCGCGCCACCGTCGCCGAGTGACTCGTCCCGCCCGTCAACGCTCATCGCGGAAAGCCCCCGCCTGCACACTCGGACCGAATACCGGGCAAGAGTGCCACACGCCTCAGGGGACTGACCCCCCAGTAGGGACCAACCACTCGTCCGTGGGGACTTCCCGTACGAGAGCACCAGCGGTCACTCGTTTGGGGAATAGTCAACGAACGATCCCCGCACGGGAGTTGCCGTGCCATCCGGCATGTCCGGAAAGTAACGGGCGGCACCCGGTACGCGAGTGGCGCAGCACTCGCGTCCAGGGCGGCCCGCTACTCCGGGAGAACCCGGATTCCGGGAAGCCCGTTACTTCAGGGAACCCCGTGCTCCAGGAAACCCGTACTCCGGGAAACCCGTACTCCGGGAAACCCGTACTCCGGGAAACCCGTACTCCGGGAAACCCGTACTCCGGGAAGGCCCGGTGCGTGACAGCTTGAGGGACGGCTCACGCCGGACGCGAGCGCAGACCCTCCAGCAGGATGTCGAGCAGCCGTGCCGAGGCCGCGGCCTGTTGGGCGGCGTCCGGCAGCGAGGGCGCCGCCGTCGCTATCACCAGCAGTACGTCCGCCACGGTCACGTCCGCTCGCAGCTCGCCCGCCGCGCGCGCCCGGTCCACCAGTCGGCCGACCACGTCGAGCAGCGCCGCCGCACCGGCGTCGTCCGCCGCGATCGCCGACTCCTCCCCGGGTGTCGGCCGCTGCTCGACGAGCCGCAGCTCGGGCGTGAGCTGGGACCGCTGCTGCGGCACCCGTGCCTCGTCCGCCTCGACCCCGTCCTCCGCGACGCCGACCCGCAGTATCTGCGGCGGCAGCAGCCGACCGGCGCCCGAGGCCACCGACGTGCGCAGGAAGCGCGAGAGCGCCGACCACGGCTCGTCCTCCTGGCCGAGCGCCGCGCGTGCCTGGTCGGTCAGCCGAGAGGTCTCCTCCTCGGCTATCCGGCGCACCAGGACGTCCTTGCTCGGGAAGCGTCGGTACACCGTGCCGACACCGACCCTCGCGCGCCGCGCCACGTCCTCCATCGGCGCGCCGTACCCCAGCTCGCCGAAGACCTCGCGCGCCGCGCGCAGTACGTGCTCCAGATTGCGCTGTGCGTCCACGCGCAGCGGCGCCGTACGCGATCCTTCACCCGGACCGCGGCCGTTGCCGCTCGCTGCCGCGCCGACCGTGTCACCGGATGCGATGGCAGACGCGGAAGACCAATGAGAGTCCTGAATGTGCATAAGCGTTCCCCCGGTAATGACGTCTCCCCCCGGAGACTCTCCCCGCCATTGGTAGCCGGAGTGCGGAACAAGCTTGTGTGCACGAGCCCGCCCTGCGGACCCGTCGAGCGCATCCCCCTACACCCCGTCGACACACGAACATAGTTGAGAGGGGGTCAATTCAGAAGGGGCAGGTTCCGCACGGAGCGCCCCCCGATCGGAGTACGGGACGGTTACGTCCCGATTGCGCCCCCTCCGCGCACCCCGCGCACCCACGCTGACCTGCGCATCTTCCATGCACTCCGGCAAATCGGCCAACCCTGCGCGTTGTCGGCGTCCGGTCACACAAATTGCCGGGCCTGTGGACAAACTCCAGAGCTGGGTGCGTCATGGGATGGTGAAGGAACGTGCGCGCATTCTCATTGTCGGCGGCGGCTACGTCGGGATGTACACAGCTCTGCGCCTGCAGCAGAAGTTGAAGCCCGAACTGAAGCGGGGCGAGGTCGAGATCACGGTCGTCTCGCCCGACCCGTACATGACGTATCAACCGTTCCTTCCCGAGGCCGCCGCGGGCTCGATCTCGCCGCGCCATGTAGTCGTCCCGCTGCGCCGGGTCCTGGACCAGTGCCGGATCGTCATCGGCGAGGTCCAGTCGATCGACCACGCCAAGCGCACCGCGACGCTCAGCACGCTCGCCACCGAGGAGGAGGGCGCGGGCGCGGCGCAGATCACGTACGACGAACTCGTGCTCGCCCCCGGCTCGATCTCCCGCGCCCTCCCGATCCCCGGCCTCGCCGACTACGCCATCGGCTTCAAGACGGTCGAGGAGGCCATCGGTCTGCGCAACCACGTCATCGAGCAGATGGACATCGCCTCCTCCACCCGCGACCCCGCGATCCGCGACGCGGCGCTGACCTTCGTCTTCGTAGGAGGCGGTTACGCGGGCGTCGAGGCGCTGGGCGAGCTGGAGGACATGGCCCGCTACACCGCGCGCTACTACCACAACGTCCAGCCCGAGGACATGAAGTGGATCCTCGTCGAGGCCTCGAACCGCATCCTCCCCGAGGTCGGCGAGGAGATGGGCAAGTACACCATCACCCAGCTGCGCCGCCGCAACATCGACGTACGGCTGGAGACCCGCCTCGACTCCTGCGCGGACCGCATCGCCGTCCTCAGTGACGGTGCCCGCTTCCCCACGCGTACGGTCGTGTGGACGGCCGGTGTGAAGCCGCACCCGCTCCTTGCCGCCACCGACCTCCCCCGGAACGGGCGCGGCCGCCTCAAGTGCACTCCCCAGCTGACCGTCGACGGCGTCACGCACGCGTGGGCCGCGGGAGACGCGGCCGCCGTCCCCGACGTCACCGCCGAGCCCGGCAAGGAGACCGCCCCCAACGCCCAGCACGCCTTGCGCCAGGCCAAGGTCCTCGGCGACAACATCGCCCACTCCCTGCGCGGCGAGGCGCTCGAGACGTACTCCCACAAGTACGTCGGCTCGGTCGCGTCCCTCGGGCTGCACAAGGGCGCCGCACACGTCTACGGGCGCAAGCTGAAGGGCTATCCTGCCTGGTTCATGCACCGCGTCTACCACTTGAGCAGGGTGCCCACCTTCAACCGCAAGGCCCGTGTGCTCGCCGAATGGACCCTGGCGGGACTCTTCAAGAGGGAGATCGTTTCCCTCGGTTCGCTCGAACATCCCCGTGCGGAGTTCGAACTCGCGGCCGGTGGAAAGCATCCTCTCGACCCCAAGCTCGACCCGAAGGGGTCGTCCTGACCGGACCCAGGAACTCCACCGGTTGGGCCGACGTCTGACGGATGTCGGTCCGGTCCGCCAGACTGGTCCACGACCTCGGGCGGGCCCACCGCCCGCCCTTCTGAACCCACGACGCTTTCCCCACTGTGCTGCATCCCCCCGGGGGACGCAGCACTCAACAGCGGCTCCGCCGCGGGCCGGACCCCGACCGACCCGGTGCCGGCCGTAGTCCACAAACACGAGGCAAGGATTCGTGAACTTCACGCGCTGGAGCGCCCGGCTCCCCGGAACGCAGCGCCGCGCCGCAGCGCGGACCGAGCACACGGTCTCCCCGGACCGACGAGGGGAAAGCTCCGTGCCCGCGGCCCGCGTCGAGCAGCTGGACGACGAAGCGCCGCCCGTGCTCGCCGTCGACGAGCTGCCGGTGCGCGAGGTCCTCGACCGCGTCCCGGCCCTCGTCGCCCTGGTGCGCGGCCCCGAGCACCGCCTCGCGTACGTCAACGACGCCTATACGGCAGCCTTCGGCGTACGCCCCGTCGGCGAGCCCGCGCGCGCGGCACTGCCCGAGCTGGACGAACTCGGCCTGCTGCCACTCCTCGACCAGGTCCTGCGCAGCGCGAAGCCCCGCACGGTCAAGTCCCGCAAGGTGTCGAGCGGGCGCTCGTACACCTTCACCTGCACACCCGTCGACACCGCCCCGGAGGGCCAGGGCGGCGGCGTACTCATCTTCGCCACCGATGTCACCGACCACGCCGAAGCCGCCGAACGGCTGCGCGCCAGCGAGCGCCGCCAGCGAGAAACGGCCGTCACCCTGCAGCGTTCGCTTCTCCCGCAGGAGCTGGAGGAGCCCGACGACCTGCGCATCGCCGCCACCTACCAGCCCGGCGGCACGGAGGCCGCGGTCGGCGGTGACTGGTACGACGTGATCACCCTCGGCGGCGGCCGCACGGCGCTCGTCATCGGCGACGTCATGGGCCGCGGGGTCCGCGCGGCGGCGGTCATGGGCCAGCTGCGCACGGCCGTACGCGCGTACGCCCGCCTGGACCTCCCCCCGCACGAGGTCCTGCAACTTCTGGACGGCCTCGCCACCGAGATCGACGCAAACCAGATCGCCACGTGCGCGTACGCCGTCCATGACCCGAACGAGAGCCGGCTCGTGTACGCCTCTGCGGGCCACCTGCCCATCCTGGTCCGCGACGAGAGCGGCACCGTCCACCGGGCCGACGAGCCCACCGGGCCGCCGCTCGGCACCGGCGGCTGGCTGCACACGTCGGGATCGGTGCCGCTGGGCCCCGGCTCCACGGCCGTCCTGTACACGGACGGCCTGGTCGAGCGCCGCGACGAGGACCTGGACGAGGGCATCGCCTCCCTGGAGCGCGCCCTGGCCGGTGCCACGGGCACCCCCCAGGTGATCTGCGACCGCCTGGTCCGCTCGGCCGGCGTCACGGCCGACCACGACGACGACGTGGCGGTCCTCGTCCTCCAACACCCGGCGCGTACGGGCCCGGACGGCGAGCTCTTCCGCAACGCCGCCCTGGAGTTGCTCGGCGGCGTCGAAGCGGCTCCACGCGCGCGTGCCTTCGCCTCCGGCGTGCTCACCAGCTGGCGCTTCCCGCCCGATCTGCACGACCTGGGCGTCCTGGCCACGAGCGAACTCGTCGCCAACTCGCTGCAGCACGGCACCCCACCCATGCGCCTGCGCCTGCGCCGCACGGACCGCCGCCTGATCATCGAGGTCACCGACGGCGACGACCACCTGCCGCGCCGACGCCGCGCCGAGCCCGGCGACGAGGCCGGCCGTGGCATCGCCATCGTCGCCACGATCGCCTCCGGCTGGGGTTCCCGGCGTACGCCGGGTGGTGGGAAGGCGGTTTGGTGCGAATTCGGCTTGCCGGGCGGGTAGGCGCGTTTCCCCGCGCCCCTTTTCAGGGGCGCGGGGAAATGCGCAGTCTTTTGGCGGGGGTCTGGGGGCGCAGTCCCCAGGGACGGGACGGGCAGGGGTGGAGGGGGCGAAAAACCCCCACCCGCACCCTCGCGCGTCACCCAGCCGCCCACCCCACCCAGTGCTAGTAGCTCCCCCATGGCAGACGAAACGGGCTTTCAGCTCAAAGGAAGTGCTCCCGAGCGCTACGAGCAGTACGCCGCGCCGTTGATGGCGCCCTTCGTGGCGACGATCCTGGATGCCGCCGACCTGTTCCCCGGTGCCACGGTCCTCGACCTGGCCTGCGGCACCGGCTTCACGGCAAGGGCGGCCGCCGCCCGCGTAGGCCCAGCGGGCCGCGTCTCGGGCGCGGATGTCAACCAGGGCATGATCAGGGTGGCCAGGGAACACGCACCCCGCATGTACCCGGACATCGAGTTCACAGTGGCCCCGGCGGACAAACTCCCCTACGAAGACGCGACCTTCGACGCGATCGTGTGCCAGCAGGGAGTCCAGTTCTTCCACGAGTTGCCCGTGGCGCTGGCGGAGACGGCCCGCGTGACCCGCCCGGGCGGCCGCTTCGTCGCGACCGCCTGGGCCGACAGGGACCGCATCCCGTACTTCGTGGCCCAGTACGAGGCCGTCAAGGAGTACGGCGGCCCGGAGATCGCCGCGGACTACGAGGGCGCCTTCTCCGGCACCGCCGAGCGCCTCACCACCACCCTCCGCACGGCCGGCTTCCACGACGTCACCTCCCGAGAGGTCAGCTTCGGCATCGCCTTCCCGCCCCTCGCCGAATACGCCCCCGGCCAGCTCTCGTCGACGTCCTGGGGTCAGTCGATCGTCGACAACGCCGGCGACGACGCCCTCGTACGGGCAGGCCGCGCCGTCCAGGCCCGCCTCGCGGACCGCACCGCCCCCGACGGCAGCGCGACCCTCCCCTTCACCGCCAACCTGGTGACAGGGGTTCGCTGACAGACGAAGACGGCCGCGACCCCGGTGAAGGTGGTCGCGGCCGTCGTGCGTCGGTCCGTCAGGAACTCGCCGGGACCGGCACCGGCTCCGTCGGCGCGCCGCCCTGCGCGACCACCCGGCTCTTTGCGAGCGACGGCTGGTTCTGTACGGGGGTGAGCTGCCGCCCCAGCCGCACGGCCAGGAAGGTGATGCCGAGCGAGAACAGCAGGAACGTCACGATGTACGGGCCGTGCAGCGAGGCCCCCATCGGCCCGCCGACCGCGGGACCGACGGCCAGCGCGAGCTGCTTCACCAGGGCGAAGGCGGAGTTGTACTGACCGGCCATGCCCGTCGGTGCCAGGTCGGCGACCAGCGGCGCGACGGTCGGCGACAGCATCGCCTCGCCGAGCCCGAAGAGCGCGTACGTCGAGACGAAGGCCGCCGCGGCCATGGTCCGGCTGCCGTGGCCGAGGCCCGCGTAACCGGCCGCGAGCCATGCGACGGCCCAGATGAGACCGACCGCGGCGATCACCCGGGACCGCTTCCGGCGCTCTACGAACTTCAGCACCGCGAACTGCGCGACCACGATCATCGCGGTGTTGGCCGCCATCGCCGTACCGAGCGCGGACGTGGAGATCCCGGCCGCCTCGACGCCGTACGCGGAGAGCCCCGACTCGAACTGCCCGTAGCAGGCGAAGAACAGCACGAAGCCCAGCACGGACAGCTGCACCATGGCTCGGTTGCCGAGCAGCTGCTTCCAGCTGCCGCCCTTGGCCTGCGGCGCACCTTCGACCTTAGGCGCGTGCGGCATCCGTACGGTCGACATGATCACGACGAGCAGCAGGAACATCGCCGCCTCGATCGCGAACAGCAGCGTGAAGGAGCTCGCCCGCGAGGTGTCGACGATGTGGCCGCCGATCAGACCACCGATGCCGAGCCCGAGGTTCTGCAGGAAGAACTGCATGGCGAAGGCGCGCGAGCGGGTGTCCGCCGTGGAGCAGTCCACGATCATCGTCGCGAGCGCCGGCTGCATCACGGCCTGTCCGGCACCGAGCGCGGCCGCCGACAGCAGCACGGTCGTGGCGCTGTTCGCGAGCCCCAGGCTCATCGCTCCGAAGGCGGCGGTGACCAGGGCGGCGAGCAGGACCGGCCGCGGGCCGCGCCGGACAATGGCCCGCCCGGCGAACGGCAGCACGACGAGAGCGGCAACGGCGAAGACGGCGAGCACGAAGCCCGCCGTCATGGAGCCGAGTCCCCGCACCTGCGCCACATAGACGTAGAGGAAGGGGACCGTAAAACCGAGCCCGAACGCGCTGAGTGCGTTGCCCACGTGGATCCGGCGCATCGCTGCGCCCATCGCCCTGGTCACTTTCACCTGCCTTGGTCGTGAAGCTTCACTCTGCATCGATGCAGACCTGAAGACTTCGAAGCTAAAGTTAGATGTTGAACTGTACACCTCGAAGGACTTCAACGCCAAGCGACGTCGTGCGATACTGCGACCATGGGCGACACCCCCGGCGTCAGCGAGCCGACACTCGAAGAACAGATCGCTGCCTACCAGCGCGAGTTCCAGGACCTCGACCCCCAGGTCGAGAAGATCGTCTCGGCCCTCTCCCGCCTCAACCGGCGGATGAACGTCGCCTACGGCCGCCAGACCGCAGCGCTCGGCATCAGCAACGCCGAGTGGGAGGTCCTCAAGGCCCTCGTCCTCTCCGGGGCTCCGTACCGCATGGGCCCGAGCGACCTCGCCAAGCGGCTGGGCCTCACTCCTGCGGCGATGACGCACCGCATCGACCGCCTCGTCGCGGAGGGGCTGGTCACGCGAGAGCGCGACGAGTCCAATCGGGTACGCGTCATCGTGGAGCTCACGGCCGAGGGGCGCGAGAAGTGGCTTGAGGCGATGCGCCTCGCCACGGTCTTCGAGGAGGACCTGCTCCAGGACCTGTCCGCCGACGAACGCGGTGTCCTGGGCGAAGTTCTGACCCGTCTTCTACGACGAGTGGAGCACGCCCAGCCGGACGCGGGCGGCCGGCTCAGCGACCTCGATTAAAGATCTTGACAGGGGCGGTTGACATCACCCTTCCCGATCCGTAAGGTTCTTCGAGTTGCCACGGAGCCGTAACGGTTCTGCGGCGGCACCTCCGCCGCTGATGCGGCAACCAAACCACCAGCATGATCTCCTATCGGGGTGGAATTCGGCGTGCCCGAATTCAATTCGATTTGGGTTCGGCGGCCCGATTAGGAACTGCCGAGAGGATCCGCTAAAGTTTGGAACGTCGGAACAGCCCAACAGCCGCGAAGACAAGCCCGCTGACTGGGAGTCAGGCCCGAAAGGATCTGATAGAGTCGGAACCGCCGGAAAGGGAAACGCGAAAGCGGAAACCTGGAAAGCACCGAGGAAATCGGATCGGAAAATGATCTGATAGAGTCGGAAACGCAAGACCGAAGGGAAGCGCCCGGAGGAAAGCCTGAGAGAGTCTCTCGGGTGAGTACAAAGGAAGCGTCCGTTCCTTGAGAACTCAACAGCGTGCCAAAAATCAACGCCAGATATGTTGATACCCCGTCTCCGGCCGATCGGCTGGGACGAGGTTCCTTTGAAAAAGTCCTGCCGGGCATTGCCTGGTAGGCGCACAGCGAGGACGCTGTGAACCGTCCGATTATTCCTCGGACGGTTCCGCTCTCGTGGTGTCGTCCCGATTACGGGAAAACATTCACGGAGAGTTTGATCCTGGCTCAGGACGAACGCTGGCGGCGTGCTTAACACATGCAAGTCGAACGATGAAGCCCTTCGGGGTGGATTAGTGGCGAACGGGTGAGTAACACGTGGGCAATCTGCCCTTCACTCTGGGACAAGCCCTGGAAACGGGGTCTAATACCGGATAATACTGCGGACCGCATGGTCTGCGGTTGAAAGCTCCGGCGGTGAAGGATGAGCCCGCGGCCTATCAGCTTGTTGGTGAGGTAGTGGCTCACCAAGGCGACGACGGGTAGCCGGCCTGAGAGGGCGACCGGCCACACTGGGACTGAGACACGGCCCAGACTCCTACGGGAGGCAGCAGTGGGGAATATTGCACAATGGGCGAAAGCCTGATGCAGCGACGCCGCGTGAGGGATGACGGCCTTCGGGTTGTAAACCTCTTTCAGCAGGGAAGAAGCGAAAGTGACGGTACCTGCAGAAGAAGCGCCGGCTAACTACGTGCCAGCAGCCGCGGTAATACGTAGGGCGCAAGCGTTGTCCGGAATTATTGGGCGTAAAGAGCTCGTAGGCGGCTTGTCACGTCGGTTGTGAAAGCCCGGGGCTTAACCCCGGGTCTGCAGTCGATACGGGCAGGCTAGAGTGTGGTAGGGGAGATCGGAATTCCTGGTGTAGCGGTGAAATGCGCAGATATCAGGAGGAACACCGGTGGCGAAGGCGGATCTCTGGGCCATTACTGACGCTGAGGAGCGAAAGCGTGGGGAGCGAACAGGATTAGATACCCTGGTAGTCCACGCCGTAAACGGTGGGCACTAGGTGTTGGCGACATTCCACGTCGTCGGTGCCGCAGCTAACGCATTAAGTGCCCCGCCTGGGGAGTACGGCCGCAAGGCTAAAACTCAAAGGAATTGACGGGGGCCCGCACAAGCAGCGGAGCATGTGGCTTAATTCGACGCAACGCGAAGAACCTTACCAAGGCTTGACATACACCGGAAACGGCCAGAGATGGTCGCCCCCTTGTGGTCGGTGTACAGGTGGTGCATGGCTGTCGTCAGCTCGTGTCGTGAGATGTTGGGTTAAGTCCCGCAACGAGCGCAACCCTTGTTCTGTGTTGCCAGCATGCCCTTCGGGGTGATGGGGACTCACAGGAGACTGCCGGGGTCAACTCGGAGGAAGGTGGGGACGACGTCAAGTCATCATGCCCCTTATGTCTTGGGCTGCACACGTGCTACAATGGCAGGTACAAAGAGCTGCGAAGCCGCGAGGCGGAGCGAATCTCAAAAAGCCTGTCTCAGTTCGGATTGGGGTCTGCAACTCGACCCCATGAAGTCGGAGTTGCTAGTAATCGCAGATCAGCATTGCTGCGGTGAATACGTTCCCGGGCCTTGTACACACCGCCCGTCACGTCACGAAAGTCGGTAACACCCGAAGCCGGTGGCCCAACCCCTTGTGGGAGGGAGCTGTCGAAGGTGGGACTGGCGATTGGGACGAAGTCGTAACAAGGTAGCCGTACCGGAAGGTGCGGCTGGATCACCTCCTTTCTAAGGAGCACTTCTCACCAGGAACCTTCGGGGACTTGGTCAGAGGCCAGTACATCGGCGAATGTCCGATGCTGGTTGCTCATGGGTGGAACGTTGATTATTCGGCACACTTGATCGTCTTCTCCTTCCAGTACTGCTCTTCGGAGCGTGGAACGTCGAGGGGAGCGGTGAGGGTGTCGGGCACGTTGTTGGGTGTCTGAAGGTACGGCCGAATGTGGCTGCCTTCAGTGCCGGCCCCAGTGAACTCCGGGTTGTACCGGGGGTGATGGGTGGTTGGTCGTTGTTTGAGAACTGCACAGTGGACGCGAGCATCTGTGGCCAAGTTTTTAAGGGCGCACGGTGGATGCCTTGGCACCAGGAACCGATGAAGGACGTGGGAGGCCACGATAGTCCCCGGGGAGTCGTCAACCAGGCTTTGATCCGGGGGTTTCCGAATGGGGAAACCCGGCAGTCGTCATGGGCTGTCACCCGCTGCTGAACACATAGGCAGTGTGGAGGGAACGCGGGGAAGTGAAACATCTCAGTACCCGCAGGAAGAGAAAACAACCGTGATTCCGGGAGTAGTGGCGAGCGAAACCGGATGAGGCCAAACCTCAAGCGTGTGAGACCCGGCAGGGGTTGCGCTTGGGGGGTTGTGGGATCTCTCTTCTGTCGTCTGCCGGCGACAGGACGAGTCAGAAACCGTTGATGTAGGCGAAGGACATGCGAAAGGTCCGGCGTAGAGGGTAAGACCCCCGTAGTCGAAACATCAGCGGCTCGTTTGAGAGACACCCAAGTAGCACGGGGCCCGAGAAATCCCGTGTGAATCTGGCGGGACCACCCGCTAAGCCTAAATATTCCCTGGTGACCGATAGCGGATAGTACCGTGAGGGAATGGTGAAAAGTACCGCGGGAGCGGAGTGAAATAGTACCTGAAACCGTGTGCCTACAAGCCGTGGGAGCGTCGGACAAGCACTTGTGCTTGTCTCGTGACTGCGTGCCTTTTGAAGAATGAGCCTGCGAGTTTGCGGTGTGTTGCGAGGTTAACCCGTGTGGGGAAGCCGTAGCGAAAGCGAGTCCGAACAGGGCGGTTTAGTAGCGCGCTCAAGACCCGAAGCGGAGTGATCTAGCCATGGGCAGGTTGAAGCGGCTGTAAGAGGTCGTGGAGGACCGAACCCACCAGGGTTGAAAACCTGGGGGATGACCTGTGGTTAGGGGTGAAAGGCCAATCAAACTCCGTGATAGCTGGTTCTCCCCGAAATGCATTTAGGTGCAGCGTCGTGTGTTTCTTGCCGGAGGTAGAGCACTGGATAGGCGATGGGCCCTACCGGGTTACTGACCTTAGCCAAACTCCGAATGCCGGTAAGTGAGAGCGCGGCAGTGAGACTGTGGGGGATAAGCTCCATGGTCGAGAGGGAAACAGCCCAGAGCATCGACTAAGGCCCCTAAGCGTACGCTAAGTGGGAAAGGATGTGGAGTCGCACAGACAACCAGGAGGTTGGCTTAGAAGCAGCCACCCTTGAAAGAGTGCGTAATAGCTCACTGGTCTAGTGATTCCGCGCCGACAATGTAGCGGGGCTCAAGCGTACCGCCGAAGTCGTGTCATTGCAGCATGAGGGCCAACGCCCGCTGTGATGGGTAGGGGAGCGTCGTGTGCCGGGTGAAGCCGCGCCGGAAGGCAGTGGTGGACGGTTCACGAGTGAGAATGCAGGCATGAGTAGCGATACACACGTGAGAAACGTGTGCGCCGATTGACTAAGGGTTCCTGGGTCAAGCTGATCTGCCCAGGGTAAGTCGGGACCTAAGGCGAGGCCGACAGGCGTAGTCGATGGATAACCGGTTGATATTCCGGTACCCGCTGTGAAGCGTCAAACATCGAACCAGGCGATGCTAAGTCCGTGAAGCCGCCCCGGAGCCTTCGGGCAAAGGGGAGTGGTGGAGCCGACGGACCAGACCTGTAGTAGGTGAGTGATGGGGTGACGCAGGAAGGTAGTCCATCCCGGGCGGTGGTTGTCCCGGGGTAAGGGTGTAGGCCGTGCGATAGGTAAATCCGTCGCACTTGTGGCTGAGACCTGATGCCGAGCCGATTGTGGTGAAGTGGATGATCCTATGCTGTCGAGAAAAGCCTCTAGCGAGTTTCATGGCGGCCCGTACCCTAAACCGACTCAGGTGGTCAGGTAGAGAATACCGAGGCGTTCGGGTGAACTATGGTTAAGGAACTCGGCAAAATGCCCCCGTAACTTCGGGAGAAGGGGGGCCATCACCGGTGAGGGAACTTGCTTCCTGAGCTGGGGGTGGCCGCAGAGACCAGCGAGAAGCGACTGTTTACTAAAAACACAGGTCCGTGCGAAGCCGTAAGGCGATGTATACGGACTGACGCCTGCCCGGTGCTGGAACGTTAAGGGGACCGGTTAGTCACAATTCGTTGTGGCGAAGCTGAGAACTTAAGCGCCAGTAAACGGCGGTGGTAACTATAACCATCCTAAGGTAGCGAAATTCCTTGTCGGGTAAGTTCCGACCTGCACGAATGGCGTAACGACTTCTCGACTGTCTCAACCATAGGCCCGGTGAAATTGCACTACGAGTAAAGATGCTCGTTTCGCGCAGCAGGACGGAAAGACCCCGGGACCTTTACTACAGTTTGATATTGGTGTTCGGTTCGGCTTGTGTAGGATAGCTGGGAGACTGTGAAGCATTGGCGCCAGCCAGTGTGGAGTCGTCGTTGAAATACCAGTCTGGTCGTGCTGGATGTCTAACCTGGGTCCGTGATCCGGATCAGGGACAGTGTCTGATGGGTAGTTTAACTGGGGCGGTTGCCTCCCAAAGAGTAACGGAGGCGCCCAAAGGTTCCCTCAGCCTGGTTGGCAATCAGGTGTTGAGTGTAAGTGCACAAGGGAGCTTGACTGTGAGACCGACGGGTCGAGCAGGGACGAAAGTCGGGACTAGTGATCCGGCGGTGGCTTGTGGAAGCGCCGTCGCTCAACGGATAAAAGGTACCCCGGGGATAACAGGCTGATCTTCCCCAAGAGTCCATATCGACGGGATGGTTTGGCACCTCGATGTCGGCTCGTCGCATCCTGGGGCTGGAGTCGGTCCCAAGGGTTGGGCTGTTCGCCCATTAAAGCGGTACGCGAGCTGGGTTTAGAACGTCGTGAGACAGTTCGGTCCCTATCCGCTGTGCGCGTAGGAGTCTTGAGAAGGGCTGTCCCTAGTACGAGAGGACCGGGACGGACGAACCTCTGGTGTGCCAGTTGTCCTGCCAAGGGCATGGCTGGTTGGCTACGTTCGGGAGGGATAACCGCTGAAAGCATCTAAGCGGGAAGCCTGCTTCGAGATGAGGACTCCCACCCCCTTGAGGGGTTAAGGCTCCCAGTAGACGACTGGGTTGATAGGCCAGATCTGGAAGGCGGGTAACCGCTGGAGGTGACTGGTACTAATAGGCCGAGGGCTTGTCCTCAGTTGCTCGCGTCCACTGTGTTGGTTCTGAAACCACGAACAACCCCATGCCCCGGGGCCACCGGGCATGGTGCGGTTGACAGTTTCATAGTGTTTCGGTGGTCATAGCGTGAGGGAAACGCCCGGTTACATTCCGAACCCGGAAGCTAAGCCTTACAGCGCCGATGGTACTGCAGGGGGGACCCTGTGGGAGAGTAGGACGCCGCCGAACTAATTTTGAGAGAAAGCCTCAACTCTTGGGTATGCACCCGGAGTTGGGGCTTTTTCGCGTTCACTATGCTGTCATGTTCACGTCAATCATCACCCATAGTCCCGACTCCCGTCACGCCCTCGCGCTACCGCCGTGCACCCCGCCGGATGTAAAGCCACCCCCGCCGGCCACCAGGCTCGGCTCGGAAACCTCCGACTCAACGCCGTGCTCTCGCCCGACAAGAGCGTGCTCCTGGTGAGCAACGCCGGTCAGGGCACCCAGTCCCTCCAGGCTTCTGTACGGGCTGTGCCCGATGATCAGGTGGCAGACCTGGATGACGACGACTGAGTGACGTACGTCGGCCCCCAGTCCCCTCGGGGGTGGGGGCCGTTCCCTTGGGGCGGGCTACTTCAGGCGGGACGACGCGACGATCGAGACGATGTGGGCCGGGACGAGGAGCCACACGATCGCCGTCACGGCCACCGTCGCGATCTTCGTCGCCGTCAGGTCGCCGAGCGCCAGGTCGACGATCGCCGTGACGAGCAGCAACAGGGTGCACTCGATGCCGTTGACCAGGCGGTGCAGGCCGACGGCCGAGGTGAGGCGGCGGACTCGGGCGAGGCCGCTGGAGCGCGGGACGACGGACTGGTCGGTGGCCTTCTCCATGCCGCTGTCGGAGCGGGCCACGTGGACGAGGTCGGAGGACGACTTCAGGAGCAGCACACCGATGGCCGCCGCAAGGCCGGCCACCAGGTAGGGGTCCAGGCCGAGTTCGGAGGCGCGGATGCCCATGCCGACCATGACGGCGGCGTCGGCGAGGTAGGCGCCGAGGCGGTCCAGGTAGACCCCGAGCGGGCTGAACTGCTTGCGCCAGCGGGCCACTTCGCCGTCCACGCAGTCCAGCAGCAGGTACAGCTGCATGAAGACCACGGAGAGCACCGCGCCGCCGAGGCCGGGCAGGACCAGGGCGACTCCGGAGAGGACGCCCGCGAAGACCATCAGCGTCGTGATCTGGTTCGGCGAGAAGCGCGTGCCCAGCATCAGGCGGGTCACCCTCAGCGAGAGCGCACGCATGTAGAGGCGGCCGGCCCAGTGCTCCGCCCTGCTGTCCAGTTTGCCCGCTGGGTGGATGACCTCGCGGAGTTCCTCTAGTCGGACCTTGGACATGCGGCATTCTCCCCTGGATCAATGTGCGTTCAGGGAAGAGCATGACGGGGGCCCGCACGGCGGGCGTAGGCAGGGTGGATAACCGGTGGGTGATGTCGTACACGCGTATTACGGTGGCCCCCATGAGCCACGTGATCCGTTCCATATGTTCCGACGAGTGGGCCAAGGTGAAGGAGCTCCGGCTCGCCGCCTTGCGGGATCCCGTCGCGCATCTTGCGTTCCTGGAGACGTACGAGGATGCCGCTGCCAGGCCCGACGCATTCTGGCGGGAGCGTGCCGCGGGGGCCGCGGTGGGGACGACCGAGCGGCAGCAGTTCGTCGCCGTGGGCGAGGACGGGGAGTGGGGCGGCTCCGTGACCGTACTGGTCGAGGAGGCCGGGTCGCAGGACCCCTTCGGGACCGTGGTCGAGCGGAGCCAGGGGCATCTGGTGGGGGTTTTCGTCCGGCCCGAGCACCGCGGGAGCGGGGTCGGGGTGACGGGGGCGCTGTTCGACGCCGCCGTTGAATGGTGCTGGGGGATCGGGCTCGATCGCGTACGGCTGTTCGTGCACGAGAAGAACGGTCGCGCCGAGGCGTTCTACCGCAAGGCGGGGTTCGTGCCGACCGGGGAGACCGCGGAGGTGCCGGGGGCGCCGGGGGAGCGGGAGCTGGAGTTCGTGATCACTCGGGGGAGTTCGCGGGGCGTCTAGCTCCTACGTGAGCCTGGTCCTGGTCCTGGCCCTGGCGCCGGCACTGGTCCTGGCGCCGGCACTGGTTCTGCGTGGTCCCTGCCTGCTTCGCGCCTGCTCCTTGCCCAGTTTCTGCCCGGTCCTCGGTCAGACCGGGAGTTCGTACTGGGGCCAGCGGGATCTCGCCTGTTCCTGGGAGCGGAGCAGGGCGAGGGTCGGGAGGCCCCGTTTCGCCCCGCCGGCCAGGAGGTCCGGGAGCTGGGGGAGCGGGGCCACGGCCGCTACGTCGTCCAGGACGAGAGCAAGTGGTGGGTCGAGGCGACCGGAGGATGACCGTTCGGCCATGCGCCGGCCGCGCTCGACCACGCTTGAGGCGAGGGCCGTCAGGAGCGGCATCGCGCCGGGGTTCGCCTTGGGGTCCTCGATGGGTTCACCGACCACATAAAGCGTGCCCCCTTCGTTGACGAAGGAATCCAAGGCGAGGCTGTCATTTCGGTTCGGAGTGCAGGCCTCGCGGACGTTGACCGTGGAGAGGGAGGAGAGGGCGCGGGCCGTCAACTCCTGGGCGATGTCGCGGCGTTCGGGATGCGAGGTGAGGGCGGCCTCGAGTTCGCCCGCGGCGCCGGATGCGGCCCTGGGGTTCGTACGGAGGGCTCGTACGGCGTCCTGTACCTGGGTGCCCTGGGCCCAGCGGTGGACGTGGCGGAAGGGTTTTCCCTCCACGGCGGCGGCGTGCAGATAGCTGCGCAGGAGCGTTTCCGCAGAGTCTGCCATTGCCTGGTCGACCTTGGCGGTGGGGCGTACGGGGGCGAGTATCGCGGCCGCTCTTGCCGCCGCCGTTGCCTTGTCTTCGCAGCCCGTTGCCGGGGACCAGTGGAGGCGGGCCGGGGTGTCGCACAGGTGCGAGGGGTCGTAGAGGAGGACCGGGCCCAGCTTGGCTCTGGCGTCCTTCGTCTCCGACCAGGTCCTGGGGTTCGAGGTGATGACCAGGGCCGGGCCCTCGGCGTCTCGGACGGCTTGGGTGGCGGTGGTGTGGCGGGCTTCGGCGGGGGCGAGGACGACAGTGCCTGTGGGGTGTGCTGCCCACCCGGCCGCGCGTTCGCCCCGTTCCCGCGGCTGCGCCGCCACCGTTGGCAGGACCGCGTCGTCGGCGCGGATGTCCTCCCGCTCGCCCGCCCGTTCACCGTCAGCTGCCGAAGGAGCCGCCGGCATCGGCTGCGGCGTCGCTATGGGTTGCGACGCAGCGCCTTCGGCGCGCGCGGTCTCCCACCCGCCTGCCCACTCACCGTCAGCTGTCGAAGGAGCCCTCGACGAGGCCGTCCTCGGCTGGGGGGCCGTCGGCGTGTGCGGCACTTTCCCCTGCCTCGGTACCTCCACCGCACCGCCTGCCTCCGCCCTCCGTCTCGCTCTTCCCGCTCTCCACCGCGCCACCGTCCCCATCACGAACACCGTCAGGACCAGCAGCACCATCAACTGGCCGATGAACAGGCCCCAGAAGAGCCCATAGCCGGACAGCTGGGCTGCGGGGGTGTCGGGCCAGGCTCCTGTGATGTCGTGCGGCCGACCGATCAGATGGCGCATGGCCAGGGGGGTGTGCGAGAAGGTGACCGCGTCGGGCCAGGCGCCCCGGGCGAACCAGGCCGCGAGGCCCGTGGCCGTCCACACCATCAGCGTCATGCCGAGGAGGAAGGCGAGTACCCCGACCAACAGCCCGTCAGGGATGCCGCCTTCCCCTTCGCGACGCCCGTCACGCTGGTCCTGTCTCATCTCACGCCCACCTCTCAGGCCACCGTGGACTCGGAGGAGTCGTCGAGATCGCTGAGGTGCTGTTCCACAAAGGCCGCGGCCCGCTCCTCCGCCTCCAACTCCGCGGCGCGAAGGGCGTCGTCGGAGAGGAGGTCCGCGGAGGACTCGGTCATGGCGCGGTCGGTGAAGACGAGGGGGCGCTCGGTCTCGGTGATGAGGTGTTTCACCACTTGGACGTTGCCGTTGACGTCCCAGACCGCGATGCCGGGGGTCAGCGTCGGGATGATCTCGACCGCCCACCTGGGCAGGCCGAGGACCCGGCCCGTCGACCGCGCTTCGTCCGCCTTCTGGGCGTAGATCGTCCTTGTCGACGCCATCTTCAGGATCGCGGCGGCCTCCTTCGCCGCCGCGCCGTCGACCACGTCGGACAGGTGATGGACCACCGCCACGAAGGACAGACCCAGCCGTCGGCCGAACTTCAGCAGGCGCTGGAAGAGTTGGGCCACGAAGGGACTGTTGATGATGTGCCAGGCCTCCTCGACCAGGAAGATGCGCTTCTTCCGGTCGGGGCGGATCCATGTGTGCTCCAGCCACACGCCCACGATCGCCATCAGGATCGGCATGGCGATCGAGTTGCGGTCGATGTGCGACAGGTCGAAGACGATCAGGGGCGCGTCGAGGTCGATGCCGACCGTGGTCGGGCCGTCGAACATGCCCCTCAAGTCACCGTCGACCAGGCGGTCCAGGACCAGCGCCACGTCCAGACCCCACGCCCGTACGTCGTCTATGGCGACGTTCATCGCCTCGGCCGACTCCGGCTCGGGGTGCCGTAGCTGCTCGACGATGTCCATCAGCACCGGCTGGCGCTCGACGATCGTCTCGTTCACATACGCGTGCGCGACCTTCAGGGCGAAGCCCGAGCGCTCGTCGAGGCCGTGGCCCATCGCGACCTCGATGATCGTCCGGAGCAGCGCCAGCTGGCCCGTCGTCGTGATCGCGGGGTCGAGCGGGTTGAGCCGGATTCCCATGTCGAGGGCCGCTGTCGGGTCGAGCCGGATGGGAGTTATTCCCAGCTCCTCCGCGATCAGGTTCCATTCGCCGACGCCGTCCTCGCCCTGTGCGTCGAGGACGACGACCTGGCGGTCGCGGAAGCGCAACTGGCGAAGGACGTACGTCTTCTCCAGGGCCGACTTGCCGTTGCCTGACTCGCCGAGGACCAGCCAGTGCGGGGCCGGCAGCTGCTGTCCGTACAACTGGAAGGGGTCGTAGATGTAGCCCTTCCCGGAGTACACCTCGCGGCCGATGATGACGCCGGAGTCGCCGAGGCCGGGCGCGGCGGTCGGCAGGTAGACCGCCTGGGCCTGGCCCGTGGAGGTGCGCACGGGGAGGCGGGTCGTCTCGACCTTGCCGAAGAGGAAGGACGTGAAGGTGTCCGTGGCGGCGGACAGCGGATCCCGCATCAGAACATCAGCCCCTACCTGCGGATTCCGGTGGCGAACGGCAGTGTGTTGACGAAGGCGCGGTGGTGCTCGCGGTCGCACCACTCCAGCTTCAGATACGACTTGCCGGCCGAGGCGCGGATCGTCCGCTTGTCGCGGGCGAGGGCTTCCGGCGAGCGGGCGGAGACCGTGATGTAGCCGACGAGGTTCACGCCGGCGGCTCCGCTGGCGAGGTCCTCGCCCCGCTGGTCCAGGCGGTTGTGCGAGGCGACGTCGCGCGGGTCCACGGTGCGGTTCATCTTGGCGGCGCGGCTGGCCTCGGCCTCGTCGTTCGTCTTCTCGGTCAGCATGCGCTCGATGGCGACCTCGGTGGGTTCGAGGTCCATCGTGACGGCCACGGTCCGGATCACGTCCGGGGTGTGGACGAGCAGCGGGGCGAGGAAGTTGACACCCACCGGCGTCATCGGCCACTCCTTCACCCAGGCCGTGGCGTGGCACCAGGGCGCGCGGGTGGAGGACTCGCGGGTCTTCGCCTGGAGGTAGGTGGGCTCCATGGCGTCGAGTTCGGCAGGCCAGGCGTTGCGCTTGGTCATCGCCTGGATGTGGTCGATCGGGTGGTCCGGGTCGTACATCGAGTGCACGAGGGAGGCGAGCCGCCCCTGACCGAGCGGCTGCCGTACGCGGATGTCGGCTTCCTGGAGCCGGGAGCAGATGTCGGTGAGCTCGCGCGCCATGACGACGGCGAGGCCCGCGTCCCGGTCGAGCTTCTTCCCGCTCTGGGGCCGCGCCGCGCGCGCCATCGCCTGTGCCTCGGCCGCGAGTTCGCGCGAGTAGTGCATGCACGCGACGAGATACGCCCGGTGCTGCTCGCTGCTCGTGGACACCATGGACTGGAGTTGGTCGTACGACTGCTGCAGCCAGCCGGGGGCCCGCTCGTCCCCCCGTACGGCGACGTCCTTGGCGTGTGCGTCCGGGTCGGCGGGCAGGGTGCGCGCGAGCATCTGCAGCCGGGTGACGAAGCCGTCGCCGTTCGCGACGTGCTTGAGGAGGGTCCCGAAGCGGTCGACGAGGGCTTCCTGGTCCTCACTGTCGCGCAGACCGACGCCGGGGCCTTCGATCTCGATCGCCGCGGTGACCGTACGGCGGTCGGCGTGCAGGAGCACGGCGATCTCGTCCGGGCCGAAGGGCGCCGCGAGCCACGAGATGCGGCCGATACCCGGTGGCGGTCCGATCTCGATCTCACGGCCGTCGAGGTGCGTACCCGCCTCCATGACGTTCGACCGGTATGTCGTCCCCTGGCGCAGGGTCCGCTTGTAACTGCGGTTGATCTCGAACCACTTGTAGAACGTACGGCGCTTGTACGGGACGTACACCGCGGCCAGTGCAAGGAGCGGGAAGCCCATGAGCAAGACGATCCGCAGGGACAGGACGGGGACGAGCAGGCCGCACATCATGCCGAGGAACGCGCCCGCGATGATCAGCGCGATCTCGCCGGATTCACGATTCCGGCCGACGATCGCGTTCGGCCGGGCGCGGCCGATCAGATATGTACGGCGGGGCGTGACCGGATGGGACACGTGGGACTCGGTCGTCAACGCCCTTCACCTCCCGTGCGGTTGGTACTGCTGTTGCGGGTGCTGCTCGCGTGCGGGGTGTTGGCCGGGCTGGTACGCGGTGGCGGTGCGGCGGAGGGGACAGATCCGCCGCCTCCGTTCGACGTACGCGTGCTGTGCGCGGCCACACCGCCGGACGCCGGGTTGGCGGGGCGGGGCTGGTTGCCACCGCCTCCGCCGCCGTTGTTGTCGGCGCGAGAGCTGTGGGTCTTGATGCCCTGCGCGACCAGGGTGGCCGGCGAGCTGATCACGGCCGCGGCCTTGCTCTCGGCGCCCTGCATGATGCGGTTGTTGCGGGAATTGGCGATCTCGTCGCCGAAGCCCGGTACGAAGCGGTAGATCATCGCGCTGGCGAAGATGGCGAGCAGGATGATGGCGAGGCCGGAGACGACGGCGGAGAAGGCGTCCGGGCCGCTGTCGGTGGACAGTGCCCCGGCGAGCCCCAGCACGATCACGATCACCGGCTTCACCAGGATCACCGCGATCATGATGCCTGCCCAGCGGCGGACGTGGCCCCACAGGTTCTTGTCGACCAGACCCGCGTAGACGACGGTCCCGAGCAGCGCGCCGACGTAGAGCAGCGCGGCCCGGATCACCAGCTCCAGCCACAGCACCCCCGCCGCGAGGATCGACACCAGCGACACGACGATCAGCATGATCGGGCCGCCGCCGATGTTCTCGCCCTTGCCCAGCGCGCCGGAGAATGTCCCGAAGAAGGTGTCCGTCTGGTTGCCGGTGGTCTTGGCGAGGACCTCGGTGACACCGTCCGTCGCCGAGACGACGGTGTAGAGGATCAGCGGGGTGAAGGCCGACGCCAGCACCGTCAGCCACAGGAACCCGATCGCCTCCGACAGCGCGGTGGTGAGCGGGACACCCCGCACCGCCCTCTTCGCGACCGCCAGCAGCCAGAGGAGGAGCGTGAGGATCGTGGACGCCGCGAAGACGACGGCGTACTGCTGCAGGAACTTGGGGTTCGTGAAGTCGACGTTCGCCGTGTCGTTGACGGCGGCGGAGAGCTTGTCGATGGTCCAGGAGGCGGCGTCGGCGCAGCCCTTTGCCAGGGAGGAGAGGGGGTCGAGGGTGGAAGTGAGGCTGGGGTCGGTGGTGCTGCCGGAGCCGCCGCTTCCCTTGTCGCTCTTGCAGTACTGCTTGGCGGGACCGATCAGGAGGCCGCACGGGTCCTTCGACGGCGACGGCGACGGGGTCGGCGCCGCGGCAGCACGGGTGGCGAGCAGGACAGCCGTGCTCTGTACGACGGTGACGACGGCCGTGAGCGTGAGGACGCGGCTTCGGCTACCGGGCATACGTGAACCCTCCGTACTCCTCGATGGCCTTGCTGATCTCGTCAGAGGTGGCGGCCTTGTCGTCGCCGGGGACGGGGGCTGGGCCGTCCTTCTGGGAGTCGGTCACGATCTTCCAGTCGCCGTTGTCCCACTGGAGCTCGAAGGTCCACGTCTTCCAGGTTGAGCTGACGGGATCGGTCGAGGTCTGACCGGACATACCGATGAGCCCCATGTACCAGACCGAGACCTTGGCGCCGGTGGCGCTGTACTGCTGGACCTTGGTGCCCACCGGAATCGTGCGTGAGACGAACGTGCTGCCCTTCGGCGGATTGCCGTCCGCGTCGAGCCCCAACTTGCTGAGGAACTCCGCCGAGTACGCCTGATCCATCGGACCCTGAAGCCGGCCCGCAGCAGCGGACGTGTAGACGGTGTTGACGATGTCGTGCCGACTGGCGGTCTTGAACATGCTTGTCGAACCCAACACCACCGCATAGTTCGCCGCCGCGCTCTGCGCCCCCTGCTCGCTCTGCGCGAACCCCGAGGGAATCCCCGCCGCCTTCGACTCCACCGGCCGTGTCCCCGACGCCGCCGTGGGTGAGGTCTTCGCCTTGTCGTTGGCTCCGTTGCCCGAAGAGGAATCGTCCCCTCCACGGTTCGCGAAGGCGATCGCGGCGATCAGCAGGACGACGACACCGACGACCGTGACCAGGCTCCGGGAGGAGGACCGCCCGCGGCGGGCACCGCCGTAGACGTCGCCGGGGCGGTCGGGGAGCCGGGTCCGGGTCTGGCCGGAGCCGCCGTACCCCCCGTCCTCGCCGCGCGAGGCGTCGCCGTAGCCGGGTTCGTCACCGAGACTCATGTCGCGTACGCCCCCTCAACCTCTCGCTGAACCAAGTAGTACGACGGTAGCCGTGCTGGTTCCCGCGCGGGCGCGGTGTGGTGACTCGACATCAGGGAAACGCAACCTCAGCCGGTGGGCACGACGGACGGGTGGGTCGGAAGGGAGAGGATCCGGGTGCGCCCGGCCGGGGACTGACGGAGCGCCAGGCGTGGCCGGGCCTAGACAGCCATGCCGTACACGATGGTGAAGAGTGTGCCGAGCGATCCGATGATGAAGACTCCGGTGAGGCCCGCGATGATGAGGCCCTTGCCCTGTTCGGCACTGAAGGTGTCGCGGAGGGCGGTCGCGCCGATGCGTTGCTTGGCCGCGCCCCAGATCGCGATGCCGAGGCAGAGCAGGATGGCGACCGCCATCACGACCTCGATCATCACCTTCGCTTCGTTGCCCAGGCTGCCGAAGGGACCCCAGTCCGGAGCGATCCCGCCGATGATCGTGGTGATGTCGCCCTTATCGGCTGCGAAAAGCATGTAAGTCACCGCCCCTAGTGGGTAGTTCTGCACCCCCTGCCACTGCGCGCAGAGGTCGGGCCCATTCTCGCCGACAATGACGCTGCCGTATGTCGACTTGGCGTCATTGATTGGCGGGTTTCGCACGAAACCCTTGTCACCGGCTTGCGCGGAACCCATGAGGGGGACGTGCGGCGGTATGCGAAGGGTTGCATGGTCACTCTGTGTATCACGGCAGGTTACGCCGGGCAATGAAGTCGGAGCGGAACCTGTCGTGTGGTTCCGTCGTTAACCCCTTCTGCGAAGCGCACGCCCAGCCCGCCTCGTACGTACGCCGGGCGCGCGTCCCATTTCTGACGGGCCGTCGAGCCGATGTTCTCCGGGTCGTCGCGTCTGCGGGATGTGGACGCCGACCGCCGGCCCGGTGATCCAAAGGCTATCCCTCGCCTCTCGGCACGGCGAAACGGGTCGCGGCTGGTTGCCGCGACCCGTTCATCAGGTGCCGCCGGGGATCCCCACGCTCCCCCGGCGGCTCCCCGCTCCCCGGAGGTCAGCCGGTGAAGGCCGCGACTCCCTTTGGGGTGCCCCAGCCGGTCGGGCCGTCGTAGCCGGACGTGGCGGTGCAGAGGTAGCTGGTGGTGCAGGTGCCGTTGTTGCCCGAGGTCACGTCGTTGAGGGCCGAGGTGCCGGCCGCCGTGTACGGGAACTTCGCGGGGTAGGAGCCGGTGGACGGGGTGCCCGCGAGGGCGTAGACGCCCGCGATGATGGGCGACGAGGCGCTGGTGCCGCCGAAGGTGTACCAGCCCGCCGTGATGCCGTACGAGTCGTAGACCGCGACGCCGGTGGCCGGGTCGGCGACGGCCGAGACGTCGGAGATGGTGCGCTTGGCGCAGCCCGTGTCGGTCTGCCAGCTCGGCTTGGTGTCGTACGCGGAGCAGCCGGAGCCGGTCCCCTCGGTGCTGCTGGTCTTCCAGACCGTCTCGGTCCAGCCGCGGCTGGTCGAGGCGGCCTTGGTGAGCGCGGTGCCACCGACGGAGGTGACGTACTGCGAGGCCGCCGGGTACTCGGCGCCGTAGCCCGAGTCGCCCGCGCTGACGGTGATGGCGACACCCGTGTGCTTGAAGTACGAGGTGTCGTAGGAGGTGTCGGAGGACGACTCGGAGCCGCCGTAGCTGTTGGAGACGTACTTCGCGCCGAGGGTGACCGCTTCGTTCACCGCGGTGCCGAGGTTGGCCATGGTGGCGGACTTGGCCTCGACGAGCAGGATGTTGCACTTCGGGCAGATGGCGCTGGCCATGTCGAGGTCGAGGGAGATCTCCTCGGCCCAGCCGGTGTTGCTGGCGGGCAGTCCGGTCGTGGACCCCGTCTGGCTGACCTTCTTGAAGCAGCCGTTGGCGGTGGTGCACGCCGACAGGCCGTAGTACGAGCGGTAGGTCGCCAGGTCCGCCTCGGCGTTGGGGTCGTTGTACGCGTCGACGATGGCGATGGTCTCGCCGGAGCCGTTGGAGGCCGCGGCCGAGGTCAGGCCGTAGGCGGCCTGGAGGTCCGTCGGTCCGAAGCCGGAGGGCGTCGACGCGTCGGCGGCCTTGGGGGTGACGCCCTTGGCGTACGCCTTCTCCGCCATGTACTCGGTGACGCCGCCGGTGACGCGCTTGGCGTTGCAGGCCGCGACGTCCGCCTTGGTGGGCGTCGCGCATGCCCTGGTCCAGCTGACGTGGGGGGTGACCTTCGCGACGCGGGCCTGGGCGTCCGCCGCTGCGGCGCCGCCGAGGCCGGCGAGGACGAGCGCCGCGGCGCCGAGTGCGGCCGCGGCGGTGCGGCCGCGGCGCCGACTGCCGCGTACGGCAGGTCTTTGAAGGTGTGTGGTGCGCAACGTACAGCCTCCTGAGAGTGGTTGACAGGGGCAGTGCAGGTGCGCCGCCGGTGCGGTGTCCCCGGCGGTGGGCCGAGCGACCCGCGGAAGACCATTCCTTGTTGAGTACGCGACAACGAGAGGCTTATGGAATCCTTACTTCCGCAATACCGAACGAGGTGTGGGCGTGACTGGTCAATGGGCTCTCGATGGCGCGAAGCTGACGGTGGCTTGACTCAACTCACAGCCGTCTCATGGGGTTTGAACAGCAGGTTCGGCCTTCGGGGCCAGGATGGCGGAACGGGCCGCGGTTGGTTGCCGCGGCCGGTTCCGGACGCCGCCGGTGGATTCCCACTCACAGACGGTGCCGACCAGCGGCGGCCGCACGGGGGGCGACTCACAGGTGGTGCGTTGTGTCCCTACAGGCACTTCACTGGCGAGGGTCGGAAGGCACCGAGGGCTCCTCGTCCTCCAGGCCCTCCACGAAGTGGTCGAACTCGCCGGCCTGTACGCCCAGTACGAACGCGTCCCACTTCTTCTGGGTGGTCGTGACGACGTTCCCGGGGTCGCTCGTCTCGCGGATGTAGACCAGGTCGTTGTCGCCGAAGGCGAGTTCGATCCAAGGGCCGGGGCCGGTGGCGTCGGGCGGGGCGGCGCGCTCCCAGGTGAGGTTCGGGGGGACGTCAGCCACGGTGGGCGTTCTCCTTCAGTACGTGGACGAGGGCATCGAAGGCCGCCGGGGTGGCGGTGAGTATCGATCCGGTCGGGTCGCCGCTTTCGGTGAGATGGATCGTTTGGGGGGTGGCGCCTATGTGGACGCAGGAGTTGCCTTCCGGGCAGTACGACGACTTCTGCCACGTGAACGGGGACATCACGGACTCCTTCACAGGTCCTTGAGGATGTTGTGGACGAAGGACTGCGACTGCTCGGAGGTGAGGGCCGCCGCCTCCATGCGGTCGAGCAGTACGCGGTACTTGTTCAACTGGGCCTCGGCGTCGAGGAACACCGGCCCGTGTGACTGGTCGAGATTCACGGTGTCGAGCTGCCGTACTGGGCCTTCGGCGTAGTAGATCGACTGACCTGAGCCAGGAAAGATGGTCGAGTCGAACGGCAGGACGTGGACCGCGATGTACTCGCGCTCGTTCATGTCCAGCAGGTACTTGAGCTGCTCCCGAGTCACCCGAGGGCCGGCGAACATCATGCGCAGGGCGGCCTCGTGGATGATCACCTGGTGCGGGGTGGGAGGGCTGCGGAAGAGGACGGCCTGTCGCTTGACCCGGAACGACACCCGGTGCTCAACGTCCGGCGGTGGGAGTTCAGGTACGGCCTGGCGGAAGATCTCGCGGGCGTAGTCCGTGGTCTGGAACAGGCCGGGGATGTGCACGGTCACGGCGGTGCGCAGCCGTCTGGCGTGGTGTTCGAGCTCGGCGAGGTCCAGCAGCCCGGCGGGCAGGATCTCGCGGTACTCCTCCCACCAGCCGCGTTTCCGGTCGCCGGTCATCCCCGCGATGGCCTCGACCAGTGCCTTGTCCGAGGAGTCGTAATGGCAGGCGAGTGTGCGCACGCGCTCGGCGCTCACCCCGAGCCGTCCGGTCTCCATGTTGCTGACCTGCGCCTGCTTCAGGCCGAGTAGTTGTGCGGCCTCCGTTGACGTCAGGCCTGCCCGCTCGCGCAGCTTGCGCAGTTCGGCACCAAATCGGAGTTGACGTCCCGTCGGGTTGGTCCTCACGGGCATTCTCGCTTCCGCACTGCTTGTCACCCACACGGGTGGATGCTTTTAATTTTCCCCGGATTGCGGTGAAGAATATATCCAGAACCGCTACTTTCAGTCTCAGGCGCCCCGCCCAGAAGCACCCCGCTCGACGGAGCGGCCGCGGTCACTGGGCAACGTGACGGCACGGCACCACCCAACCCCCCTCCGTGATCGGAGACTTCCATGGCAACCGTATCCCCGCCCTGGTCCTACACCCTCCAACTCCCGCACGATCCCCGCGCCCCGGGTATCGCCCGGGCCACCCTCCGGACCGTCCTGGCCGCCCATGGCCTGACCGAGCTCGCCCCCACCGCCGAGTTGTTGGCGTCCGAACTGCTCACGAACGCACACCTGCACACGCGGGGGCCGTATGCCCTCCGTCTCCTCTCCGTCGAGCCGGACCGGCTCCGGATCGCCGTGTGGGACACCGATCCACGGGTCCCGCCCGGCTTCGGCGAGGCACCCCCGCGCGCCGCCCCGGCGGACGCCGAACACGGTCGTGGTCTGCCCCTCGTACGGGCCTGCGCCGACTCGTGGGGTGCCTCCGCGCTCAGAGAGCTGGGCGCATCGAAGGGCGGGAAGCTGCTGTGGGCCGAGTGCGCGCGAGCCGAATGGCCCGTGGGGTGACCTACCCGCAACGGCACCTGGGGCGCCGCATACTCGCCCCGGCCATGGCGCCCACCAGGACATGCTGCCCGGAAGTACGGCGAACCCGTGCCCCTGCCGGACCACTCGGGATGCCGGACGGCGTCCACTCACGGATGATTCTCAGAGTGGTCCGAGGGCTTTTCTCACCCGCCTGCGGCAAGGTGAGGGTCGATGAAACGCACCACACGTCTCACCGGACCCCGCCGGTACGCGCTGCTGGGCACTGCCGTGCTCCTGGCGGGCACGTCCTCGTCCCTGGCGGCCGCCGACGACGGCCCCGGGCCGTTCGGGGTGACCGTGCAGGCCGCCGTGACCCGGCAGAGCGTGAGAGTCGGGGCGATCTTCAGCGGTGGACTCGGCGGCCGGCACTTCTGTACGGCGTCCGTGGTGCGCAGTAGCGGGCACGACCTGATCGTCACGGCTGCGCACTGTCTGGACGGCGGCGGAAGCCTCGTATTTGTGCCCGGCTACCGGGACGGCAAGGCGCCGTACGGGGTCTGGAGCATCGGGAAGACGTACCTCGGCGACGCCTGGACCGGCGGGCAGGACGAGGACAGTGATGTCGCCTTCGCCGTCGTGGCCGACAAGGGCGGCAAGGGCGTCGAGGACGTCGTCGGTGCCAATGCCTTCGCGGCGGGGCGAGCCACCGGAGCCACCGCCGTCACCGTCACCGGATACCCCAGCGCCCTCGACGCGCCCCTCACCTGTACCAACAAGCCGACCCTCCACAGCCGTACGCAACAGCGCATCGTCTGCCCCGACTTCGCCGGGGGGACGAGCGGCAGCCCCTGGGTGAACGGCGACGGGGAAGTCGTCGGCGTCATCGGCGGGCACCAGCAGGGCGGCGACACCGACGACGTCTCGTACAGCGTCGTCCTCGGGAACGAAGCCGCAGCGCTCTATCGCGAGGCGGCCACGACGAGCTAGCTCGACATCTCGTTGGAGAGGTACAGGGCGAGCCACAGCAGCGGCAGGATCAGGAACACGTACGCCAGCGGGCGTTGGAAGACCGGCTTGCCCTGGTCCATGACGACCCCCGTCGGGGACGGCGTCGTCGGGTGCGGGAGCTTTCTGATCTTCGTGCGGACGAAGAGGTTCCACAGCAGTGTCAGCGGGGTGAAGAGGACCAGCGACACCGGGCTCCACCAGCCGCCCGCCAGCGTTTTCGCCGTCATCTCGCGGTGGATCGCGGTGGCGCAGGAGCGGCAGAACGGGCCCTCCATCTTGGAGAAGCGCATCGCGACCAGCAGTCCGGTGTGCTGACGGATGGTCATGTCTCCGGCCGGCTGCGAGGCACATATGCGACAGGCGGGGGTGAGGGGTGGCGGGGCGGCCGAGTAGGCGTGGCCGCCTGCGGGGGCGTACGGGTTCTCGCCGGGCGCCGGGTTCTGGGCGTACGGCGGGTTCTGGCCGTACGCCGGAGTCCGGGGCGTGGCTGCCGGGCTCTGTGCGTACGGCGGCTGACCGTACGCCGTGTTCTGCGCGTACGGGTCCTGGCCATACGTCGGCGCCCCGTTTGGCGTGTAACCGCCTTGCGGGGCGAAAGGGTTGCCCTGGGGCGGGTTCGAGTGCGGGGGCGGGGTCGCCACGTGCGGTTTCTCCTTGTGTGTGATCGTCCCGCGGCGCGGGGCCCGCCTCTAGACTGACGGTCGGCGGACTCCTGGGCGGCGAGGGGCGGTTGACGGTGCGTAAGGCATGGATCGTAGCGACCGCTGCCGTCGGGGCCGGGATCAGCCTCGTGATGCTGCTCGTCGTCGGCGTCTACATGGTCGCAGGGAACCTCGCCAACGGGATGGGCTCAGGCGCGGTCGCGCTCGCCAAGGGGGCCGTACCCGCCGCGTACCAGACGCTCGTCCAGAAGTGGGGCAATCTCTGCAGCGCCATCAATCCCGCGCTGCTGGCCGCCCAGCTGTATCAGGAGAGCGGGTTCAACCCGAATGCCCGGAGTCCGGCGAAAGCGGAAGGGATAGCGCAATTCATCCCGGGGACCTGGGCCACCCATGGAGTCGACGGCGACGGGGACGGCGACCGCGACGTATGGGATCCGAATGACGCGATTCCGTCGGCCGCTTCGTACGACTGCCAGCTCGCCTCCTATGTGAAGAACGCGCCGGGGAACGTCACCGAGAACATGCTCGCCGCCTACAACGCGGGGGCCTACGCGGTCATCAAGTACGGAGGCGTGCCCCCGTACAAGGAGACCCGGAACTATGTGAAGACGATCACGACGCTCTCGAAGAGCTTCGCCGCGCCGGTGACCCGGGTGGACCCCTCGAAGCAGGCCGCGGCGGCGATCACGTACGCGCAGAAGAAGCTCGGCACGCCCTATCTGTGGGGCGGCAACGGTACCGCTGACCAGGGTGGACGCTTCGACTGCTCGGGGCTGACGAAGGCCGCGTACGAGAGTGTGGGGGTCGAGCTGCCGCGGGTCGCCAACGATCAGTACAACGCCGGGCGGCACCCGAAGAGGGAGGAGCTGCTCCCCGGGGATCTGGTCTTCTTCTCGGACGACCTCACCGACTCCCGGGCCATCCGGCACGTGGGGATCTATGTGGGCGGCGGGTACATGATCGACGCTCCGAGGTCGGGCGCCGTGATTCGCTTCGACCCCGTCGACACCCCCGATTACTTCGGTGCCACCCGGGTGACCGAAGATGGCGCGAAAGCATTGCCCACCTCTGTGTGAACGCGCGCCCTGAGCTGCGGAGATGTGTCTCTCTTCGATAACGTCTGCGTGATCATTCGGTGGAGGGTGGAACGTATGACTGGGGACTGTGCGTTCCTTTTGACGTAGCGCTGATCTATGACGCGGTTCTAGCGGTTCTACGACCACGGGGGTGGATCGAGCCGCGCACGAAAGGGTGCGCGCGCGGGAAAGACGACGAAGGGGCCGCAGCACCATGGCTGGACTCGCCGAATCCGGTTCGAACCCCGACGTCGAGCTGCTCTACGACATCAATGGCCTGGCCAAGGACGCGCCGCACTGGTTCGACCGGGGCATGGAGTTCGTGGGCGAGTACGGGCTGCTGCTCGCCATGGTCCTGCTGGTGCTGTGGTGCTGGTGGACCGTGCGGCGGCGCGGTGGTGGCGATGCCGCGTCGTCCGTGGCCGCCTTGGTGTGGGCGCCGCTGGCCGCCGGCATCGCGCTGCTGGTGAACGTGCCGATACGGGGCTTCGTGGAGAGACCCCGCCCGTTCGTCGACCATCAGGGGCTGGACGTCCTGGTCTCCGGCAAGACCGACTTCTCCTTCGTCAGCGATCACGCGACGCTCACCATGGCGATGGGGGTCGGGCTGTTCGTGGCGAACCGGAAGTTCGGGCTGGCGGGGATCGGGCTCGCGCTGCTCGAAGGCTTCTGCCGGGTGTACATGGGTGTGCACTACCCGACGGACGTCGTCGGCGGGTTCGCGCTCGGCACGGCGGTCGCTCTGCTGCTGTCGCCGCTTGCGATGGCGTTGCTCACCCCTGTCATGAAGGCCGTGGAGCGGTCCCCGCGGGCCGGGTGGCTGATCCGGGCGCGGGGGGTGGCTCCCGCGGGGCAGGAGTCGCTGATTCCGGGGACACGGGCGGAGCTGCCCGAGGAGCGGGACCTCGCCGCGTAGTCGGCCGGCCTTGGAGGTTTTCGCCCCCTCCGCCCCTGCCCGTCCCGTACCTGGGGTGCTGCCGCCCCCAGACCCCCCGCTTCGGCCCGAACCGCCTCGTCCTCAAACGCCGGACGGGCTGAAAACCAGCCCCCTTTACAGCGCCTGCGGGAACGTGAAGAAGCGGTTCGGGTCGTACTGCCTCTTCAGGGTCGTGAGGCGGGTGGCCGCGTCGCCGTAGTACGCCTTGCGCCAGTCCGTGAGAGTGGAGTCCGTGTAGTTCTGGTAGGCGGCGCCCGAGGCGTACCGGGACATGGCGTTGTGCGCGGTGGTCAGCCAGGACTGTGCGGTGGTGCCGGAGGTGCCCGCCTGCCAGGAGGCGATGTACTGGGCGAGCATGCGCGAGCGGCGGTGGACGAAGGCCGTCGCGGTGGGCGAGACACGGTTGACCGCGCCGCCCAGTGCCGTCAGGGCGATGCTGCCCGCGCCGCCTCGGACCGACGAGATCTGGCTGAGGAGCGTCTGGATGCCGGCGGTCGAGATCGAGCGGTCGAAGAAGTCCGAGCGGGCCGCGTAGGTCTCGCGGCCGAGGGCGCCCTGGGGGCTGCGGCCCGGGGTCGATCCCGGGAGGTGGCACTGGGCGTCGGCCGAGAAGGAGGAGCAGCCCGCGTACACCTCCATCGAGTCCTCGTACGAACGCTTCTTGAGGGAGACGCTGCGCGCGGGGGAGCCGATCTTGTCGGCCAGGCGGTCCACGGCGTTCTGGAGTTCGCTGTACGTGCCGAGGGAGAAGGCCGCGATGGAAACGGTGGGCGTGCCTCCGGCCGCGTTCGCGAGATGGCACGAGGACCAGATCTCGTCCGGCTGGTTCGGGCCCCACTCCTGCCAGGCCTTCACCACGGCGGCGGCCTTGGCCCAGGGCCAGGTCATGTACGCCGAGACGCCCTGCGGGGCGGGGTGGGTCCTGAAGCGCAGCTCGGTGACGACGCCGAAGTTGCCGTTGCCGGCGCCGCGCAGGGCCCAGAAGAGGTCCTTGTTCTCGCCGGCGTTCGCGACGAGCTGCTTGCCGTCGGCGGTGATCAGCGTCGCCTGGGTGAGGCTGTCGCAGGTCAGTCCGTACGCCCGTGACACGACCCCGTGGCCGCCTCCGAGCGTCAGCCCGGAGACGCCGACGGTCGGGCAGGAACCGGCAGGTATGGTCACGCCCTTCGCGGCGAGGGCGCGGTAGACGTCGATCAGTTTCGATCCCGCTCCGACGACCGCCTCGTTCGCGGACGCCCGGATCTTGTTCAGCTTGGAGACGTCGAGGACCAGGCGGCCGTTGCCGGAGGACCAACCGGCGTACGAGTGGCCACCGTTGCGGATCGACACCTTGATGCCGTGGGCGCGGGCGTAGTCCATGGTGGTGCGGATGTCGTCCGCGTGGGCGACGTAGGCGACGGCGGCGGGCTTCAGGTTGTCGAAGCGCGTGTTGTAGAGCTGGCGCGCGGCCGGCCAGCTGTGGTCTCCGGGACGGACCAGCGCGCCGTCCAGCTCCCTGGACAGGGCGGCCCAGTTCGCGGCGGCGCGGGTGCTGGTGGTGGCCGTGCGTATGGAGGTGCCGGTGGTCTCCGAAGCACCGGAGGCCTTCGGGCCGCCGCTGTCGCTGCCGTTGCATGCGGACGTCGTCGCCGCCGCGAGTGCGGCGGTGGCTCCGCCGATGAACGTACGCCGTTGCATGTGCGCCTCCCGTGGGTTCCGTGGAACGAGACGGGTCACCGGGCCCCAGGGTTCCACGGGTGAATGCCACGGAATCGCTACAGCGCAGCTCTCCAGCGGCACGACCGCTCGCGGCTGAAAGGCTACGTCAGCAGGTTCCCGATGTGGGTTTGGGCGTCCGCGCGGGCCAGACTGCGGGCTCTGCGGGCCGGGCCCCTCCAGCCGCAGATGCAGCGGGCTACGCAGAAGCGGCCCTGTTCGACCGTCGTTGTGCGGTGTTCCGCGGAGGAGTCGATCTCGTCCTGCTGCGCCACGCCGACAACGTTACCCAAGGCAAGTGAACGGAGCGCCGCCGCGTGACGGGCGCCCCTACTCGTCGTTAACCGGAACGACAGGGAGGGCCCGGGACGGACCGGCTGGGGGTCGGCAGGAGATGGTGGCGCTGGAGGAAGGGCGGGTCGGCCGGGCGATTGTCGCGGCCGCAGCGGCGGGGTTGATGGTGTGTGCCACGGGATGCTCGGGTGGCGGGGCCGCTGCCGAGGACGCCCGCTCCGGTGCCGACTCCGTCGAGGTGCTGCACCGGGCCGCCGCCGCACTGGAGCGCGCCGGCAGCGCGAAGGCCCGTACGTCCATGGAGATGGCCACCGGCGGGACCCGGGTCACCATCCGGGGCGAGGGTGTGTACGACTTCGAGGATCAGATGGGGCAGCTCAAGGTGCTGCTGCCGCAGGACCCGGCCGGCACCGACGAGCACCGGCCGATCACCGAACTCCTCGCCCCGGGAGCTCTGTTCATGAAGAACCGCGGCGCCGGCGTGCCCGCCGACAAGTGGGTCCGCGTCGACACGGCCGGCCTCACCGACGGGAACCTGGTGACAGGCGGCGCCACCGACCCGTACGCGGCGGCCGAGCTGCTGCGCGGGGCGCGGGCGGCGACGTATGTGGGGAAGACCGAGGTGGCCGGGACTCCGGTCCGGCACTATCGCGGGACCGCCGACCTGGACATCGCGGCCAAGAGCGCCTCGAAGGGACAGCGGAAGGCTCTGCAGGCGGCCGCGAAAGGGTTCGCCACCGCCGAAGTGCCGTTCGACGCCTACCTCGACGACCAGGGGCGGCTGCGAAAGGTCCGCCATCGCTTCAGCTTCGTCAACGGGCAGCAGAAGGGCATCGTCGCGGTCGCATCGACGACGTTGCTGTTCGACTTCGGGGTCCCCGCCGACGTACGGCTGCCGGAGGACGGGGACATCTACGCCGGGAAGATCGCGGAGCAGTAGCTTCGCGGGAGCGGAGCCGTAGCTTCCCGGGAGGGGCCGGAAATGGCCCTTCCGTGCCATGCGCGGTGTGTAGGCCGCTCCCTACTCTAGGAAGTCGGTGACGGCAGGAAGAGGTGATGCACGTGGCTCCGGTCGGCGGTACGGCAGTTCAGGACCACGTGGCCCTCGCCGAGATCGAGCTGTGCGGCGACCTGATCATCGCGGCCTCGGCCGCCCAAGAGGACCGGCTCAGTCTTGAGAGCATCGACGAGGTGCTGAAAGTGGCTGAAGAGCGTACCCACGACGTCCATGAGCGGGGTGCCGAGGAGCAGGCATCCCGGGCCTGACTCCGGTATCCGGGCCTGACTCCGGTACCCGGGCCTGACTCCGGTACCCGGGCCTGACTCCGGTACCCGGGCCTGACTCCGGTACCCGGGCCTGACTCCGGTACCCGGGCCTGACTCCGGTACCCGCCACGTCGTCCCCGTCATCCCCGGCGTCCACGGCGTCTCGAGCACCGTGTCTCGAGCACCATGATGCGCGTCACGCCGTACCTCAGGTACGGAGCAGTCGGCCGATCGCCTTCGTCGCCTCTTCGACCTTCGCGTCGATCTCGCCGCCACCCTTGAGGGCCGCGTCCGCGACGCAGTGGCGCAGGTGCTCCTCCAGGAGCTGGAGGGCGAAGGACTGCAGGGCCTTCGTGGAGGCGGAGACCTGGGTGAGTATGTCGATGCAGTAGACGTCCTCGTCGACCATCCGCTGCAGGCCGCGGATCTGGCCCTCGATGCGGCGCAGGCGCTTGAGGTGCTCGTCCTTCTGCTTGTGGTACCCGTGGATCCCGCGGTCGTGGTCCGTCACGATCTCCTGGGGCTCCTGGACCTCTTCGACCTCGCCGGAGGGTGCCGTCGCGCCGGCCTCGGTGGTCGTCATCGCGTCCTCCTGCTGAATCTGCTGCATTGGTCCGGGGCGGTGGGCGAACCTGTCTGAAACGCCACTTACATATACCCCTGGTAGGTATATGGTATCGAACTTTGCTGGGTATGGAGCCCTTGCCCGATGCCGGGACCGGACCCCGTGCTGACCACTGTGCCCGATGGGCGACACTGGGGGACGGCCCATTAGCCGTGGCCGGATGATGCGCCTAGCATCAGCCTGACCGAACCGAAGCACCCCGAGGACCCCACGTGCGCTTTCGTCTGACCCCCAGGGAGACGAGCTTCTACGACATGTTTTCCGCCTCCGCGGACAACATCGTCACGGGCTCGAAACTCCTGATGGAACTGCTTGGGGCGGACGCCTCCGCCCGGGCCGAGATCGCAGAGCGTATGCGGGCAGCGGAACACGCCGGTGACGACGCCACACACGCGATCTTCCACCAGTTGAACTCCTCGTTCATCACGCCGTTCGACCGTGAGGACATCTACAACCTGGCCTCGTCCCTCGACGACATCATGGACTTCATGGAGGAGGCCGTCGACCTGGTCGTCCTCTACAACGTCGAGGAATTGCCCAAGGGTGTCGAGCAGCAGATCGAGGTGCTGGCCCGCGCGGCCGAGTTGACCGCCGAGGCCATGCCGAACCTGCGGACCATGGACAACCTCACCGAGTACTGGATCGAGGTCAACCGGCTGGAGAACCAGGCCGACCAGATACACCGCAAGCTGCTGGCCCAGCTCTTCAACGGCAAGTACGACGCCATCGAGGTGCTGAAACTCAAGCAGATCGTGGATGTGCTGGAGGAAGCGGCCGACGCGTTCGAGCACGTGGCGAACACGGTGGAGACCATCGCCGTCAAGGAGTCCTGACCCGGTCATGGACACCTTTGCTTTGATCGTGACCATTGGCATCGCGCTCGGATTCACGTATACGAACGGCTTCCACGACTCGGCGAATGCCATCGCCACGTCGGTGTCCACCCGGGCGCTGACCCCGCGGGCGGCGCTCGCCATGGCCGCGGTGATGAACCTCGCCGGTGCGTTCCTCGGCAGCGGCGTCGCGCACACCGTCAGCAGCGGACTGATCGAGACGCCCGAGGGCAGCAAGGGGATGGGAATCCTCTTCGCCGCACTCGTCGGCGCCATCGTCTGGAACCTCATCACCTGGTACCTCGGGCTGCCGTCGTCCTCGTCGCACGCGTTGTTCGGCGGGCTGGTGGGGGCGGCGCTCGCGGGCGGTACGACCGTTCTCTGGTCCGGTGTCGTGGACAAGGTCATCATTCCGATGTTCCTGTCGCCGGTCGTCGGTCTGATCGTCGGTTATCTGGTGATGTGCGCCATCATGTGGATCTTCCGCAGGGCCAATCCGCACAAGGCCAAGCGGGGATTCCGCATCGCTCAGACCGTGTCGGCGGCCGGGATGGCGCTCGGGCACGGTCTTCAGGACGCCCAGAAGACGATGGGTGTCGTGGTGATGGCGCTGGTCATCGGTGGCGTCCAGGGTCCCGATGATGCGATTCCGGTGTGGGTGAAGATCGCCTGTGCGGTGATGCTGTCGCTGGGGACGTACGCGGGCGGGTGGCGCATCATGCGGACGCTCGGGCGGAAGATCATTGAGTTGGATCCGCCGCAGGGGTTTGCCGCGGAGACGACGGGGGCGTCGATCATGTTCGCGACGGCGTTCCTTTTCAAGGCGCCGATTTCCACGACTCATGTCATAACGTCGGCGATCATGGGTGTGGGGGCGACGAAGCGGGTGAACGCCGTTCGGTGGGGGGTCGCCAAGAACATCGTCCTTGGCTGGTTCATCACCATGCCGGCGGCCGCGCTGGTGGCCGCGGCCGGCTTCTGGGTCGTGAACCTGGCGTTTCTGTAGGCGGGCGGTTTTCTCGCCCACTCCGCCCCTGCCCATTCCCGTACCAGCCTTTCGGCTGCGGGTGGGTGGGGGCTTGTCGCGCAGTTCCCCGCGCCCCGTTCAGGGGCGCAGCCCCCAGGTACGGGACGGGTAGCGGCGGAGGGGGCGAAAACCGGTCCTCAACCGCATCGCACGGGTGCGAAAACGAGCGGGCCCGCCCCCGGGAGCCAGGGGCGGGCCCTTCTCGTCCTCGCGGTGGCACCGCCATGCAGCACCGCGAGGGGTATGGGTGGCGTCGGCTCAGCCGAAGCGGCCGGAGATGTAGTCCTCCGTGGCCTGGACCGACGGGTTGGAGAAGATGCGCTCCGTGTCGTCGAGCTCGATGAGACGGCCGGGCTGGCCGACCGCGGCCAGGTTGAAGAACGCGGTGCGGTCGGAGACGCGGGCGGCCTGCTGCATGTTGTGCGTCACGATGACGATCGTGAAGCGCTCCTTGAGCTCACCGATGAGGTCCTCGATGGCGAGGGTGGAGATGGGGTCCAGGGCCGAACAGGGCTCGTCCATGAGGAGGACCTGGGGCTCCACCGCTATCGCGCGGGCGATGCACAGGCGCTGCTGCTGGCCGCCGGACAGGCCGGAACCCGGCTTGTTCAGGCGGTCCTTGACCTCGTTCCAGAGGTTCGCGCCCTTGAGGGACTTCTCGACGATGTCGCTGAGCTCGGACTTCTTGTGGGAGCCGTTCAGGCGCAGGCCCGCCGCCACGTTGTCGAAGATCGACATGGTGGGGAAGGGGTTGGGGCGCTGGAAGACCATGCCGATCGTGCGGCGCACGGCGACGGGGTCGACCCCGGTCCCGTACAGGTCCTCGTCGTCCAGGAGCACCTTGCCCTCGACGCGGCCGCCGGGGGTGACCTCGTGCATGCGGTTGAGGGTGCGCAGGAAGGTCGACTTGCCACAGCCGGAGGGGCCGATGAAGGCCGTCACCGAGCGGGGCTCGACCGTCATGGAGATGTCCTCGATCGCCTTGTGGGCGCCGTAGTAGGCGGTGAGACCGCTTACGTCGATTCGCTTGGCCATTTCAATCACTGCTTCTTTCACAAAGGTTCGGGTCGCTGATTGGCCGCGTCAGCGGCCCGTCTTGGGCGCCTTCCAGCGCGCGATGCCACGCGCTGCCAGGTTGAGGATCATGACGAAGGCGATGAGTGCGAGTGCCGCCGCCCAAGCCCGGTCGTAGGCCGCGCTGGTACCGGTCGCGTACTGCTGGTAGATGAACAGCGGCAGCGAGGCCTGCGGGTCCGAGAACGGGTTGTTGTTGATGACGCTGGTGCCCCACACCAGCAGCAGCACAGGAGCGGTCTCACCGGTGATGCGCGCGACAGCGAGCATCACACCCGTGGTGATACCACCGATGGAAGTCGGCAGAACCACCTTGAGGATGGTGCGCCACTTCGGGATGCCCAGCGCGAGGGAGGCCTCGCGCAGCTCGTTCGGTACGAGCTTGAGCATCTCCTCCGTGGAGCGGACCACCACGGGCATCATCAGGATCGACAGGGCGAGCGCACCGGCGAAGCCGGAGTAACCCATGTCCAGGATGAGGATCCAGAAGCTGAGAATGAAGAGGCCGGCGACGATCGACGGGATACCCGTCATGACGTCGACGAAGAAGGTGACGGCCTTGGCGAGCTTGCCGCGCCCGTACTCGACGAGGTAGATGGCGGTGAGCACACCGATCGGCACGGCGATCAGGGCGGCGATGGCCACCTGCTCAAGGGTGCCGATGAGCGCGTGGTAGATGCCGCCACCGGTCTGCTGGTCGGTGACCACACCCATGGAGTGGGTCAGGAAGTAGACGTCGAAGACCTTCACGCCGCGCTTGACGGTCTCCCAGATCAGGGAGGCCAGCGGGACGACGGCGACGATGAAGCAGACCCAGACGAGGCTGGTCGCGACGCGGTCCTTGGCCTGGCGGCGGCCCTCGACGGACGCGGCGATGGCGTACGTACCGAGGACGAAGAGGATCGCGGCGATCAGGCCCCACTGGACCTTGCTGCCGAGGCCGGCGCCCAGGCCGATGCCCACGGCGACCGCGACGGAGCCCACGGCGATGGCCCACGGGGACCACTTCGGGAGGCTGGCGCCGCGCAGCGTGCTGGGGCGCTTGTGGCGGACGGGTGCGGTGCTCATGCGTTGGCCCCCGAGTACTCCTTGCGGCGGTTGATGATCATGCGCGCCGCGCCGTTGACCAGCAGAGTGATGACGAACAGGACGAGACCGGAGGCGATCAGCGCGTCCTGGCCGAGCGGGGTGGCCTCGTTGAACTTGCTCGCGATGTTCTGGGCGAACGTGCCGCCGCCCGGGTCGAGCAGGCTGGCGTTGATATCGAAGGTCGGGGAGAGGACCGTGGCGACGGCCATCGTCTCGCCGAGCGCGCGGCCGAGGCCGAGCATCGAGGCGGAGATCACGCCGGAGCGGCCGAACGGCAGCACCGACATGCGGATGACCTCCCAGCGCGTGGCGCCGAGGGCCAGCGCGGCCTCCTCGTGCATCTGCGGGACCTGGCGGAAGACCTCACGGCTCACGTTGGTGATGATCGGCAGGATCATGATCGCGAGCAGGATGCCGACGGTGAGCATCGAGCGGGGCGCGCCGCCCTCCCACTCGAAGATGCCGGTCCAGCCGAAGTAGTGGTCGAGCCAGCCGAAGAGTCCGTCCATGTGCGGTACGAGGACGAGGGCGCCCCAGAGGCCGTACACGATGGACGGGACGGCGGCCAGCAGGTCGATCACGTACGCGATGGTGCCGCCGAGCTTGCGCGGCGCGTAGTGCGTGATGAACAGGGCGATGCCGACCGCGACCGGGACCGCGAGGACCATGGCGATGAGCGCGGAGACCACGGTGCCGAAGGCGAGGACCGCGATACCGAAGGTCGCCGGTTCGAGGCTGGTGTTCCACTCGAACGTGGTGAGGAAGTTCCCGTGGTCCTTGCCGATCGCAATGGCGGCACGGTAGGTGAGGAAGGCCGCGATGGCGGCCATGATCACCAGCAGGAAAATGCCGGACCCGCGCGAGAGACCGAGGAAGATCCGGTCTCCGGGGCGGGTGGCGCCGCGGCTCGCACTCTTCAGGGCGGCCGCGGAAGGCTGTGGGGTGGGGGGAGGCGCTTCAGTGTTCTGTGTTGATATGTCCATCAGGATTCTCCGGTCTGCGGAGCCGTAAGAGGTGGCGGCTCCAGGCGGCGGTGCACCGGACGGTGTGGCCCGCCTCGGCGAGGCGGGCCACACACTCAGGTCAGCTCAGGCTCGAGATGGTGGAACGGACCTTGGTGATGATCTCGTCGGGGATCGGCGCGTACTTGGCGTCGGTCAGCAGCTTCTGACCGTCCTCGCTCGCGATGTAGGTGAGGAAGGACTTGGTGGCGGCCAGGGTGTCGGCCTTGTTGCCCTTCTCACAGACGATCTCGTAGGTGACCAGGGTAAGCGGGTAGGCGCCTTCCTCGGTCGGCTTGTAGTTCAGGGACAGCGCCAGGTCATCGCCCGTGCCGGCGACCTTGGCGGTGGCGATGGCCTTGGTGGCGTTCTCGACGGTGGCCTTGACCGGGGCCTTGGCCTCCGTCTTCAGGTCGACGGTGTTGATGCCGTCAGCGGCGTAGGAGAGCTCGAAGTACGAGATCGCGCCCGGGACCTGCTTCACCTGCTGGGCGAGGCCGGAGGAGCCCTGCGCGGACTGGCCGCCCTTGGCCTGCCACGCCTTGCCGCCCGAGTAGTTCCAGTCGGACGGGGCGACGGCCTTCAGGTACTTGGTGAAGTTGTCCGTGGTGCCGGACTCGTCCGAGCGGTGGAAGGCCTGGATCTTGGTGCTGGGAAGCTTCGCGTCGGGGTTCAGCTTCGCGATGGCCTTGTCGTTCCACGTCGTGATCTTGCCGTCGAAGATCTTGGCGAGCGTGGAGGCGTCCAGCGTGAGGTTGTCCACGCCGTCCAGGTTGTAGCCGATCGCGATCGGGCCGCCGACCATCGGAAGGTCGACGGCGGCGTTGCCGCCACAGGCCTTCTTGGCGGCCGTGGCCTCTTCGGGCTTGAGCGGCGAGTCCGAACCGGCGAACGCGGTCTGGCCCTGGGTGAACGCGGTGATACCGGCGCCCGAACCCGTCGGGTTGTAGTTGATCTGCACGCTGCTGCATGCGGCCTTGAACTGCGCCACCCACGCGTCGATCGCGTTCTTCTGCGCGGAAGAGCCGGAGGCCTGCAGCTGGCCCTTGGCGTCGTCGCACTTGATGGCACTGTTGTTGCTGGCCGTCGCCGAGCTGCCGCCACCGTTGCTCTTGCCGGTGTCGTCCGAGCCGCACGCCGTGAGGGCCAGGGCGCCGGAGACGGCGACAGCACCGAGCGACAGGGCGCGAAGCCGGTTCTTGCGCTGAAGCTTCACTTTCGGGAGTTCCTTCCAGGAGCCGCCGTCGAGGTGGCGGCGTGCGAGGTTCGGTGTATGCGGGGGCCGCTTCCAGGAAGCGGTCCGCACCGGGTAAGGCCGAAATTAGGCAGAACAGGTGAAGGCGCCGATGGCCGTAAGTGAACGGGGGGTGAACCCCTGCGGTCGGTGCGGTGAGGTCACGGAACGCTTACGTCGAGGACACAGGGTGGTTTCCGGCAACTCGGGTCCCCTCGACAACTCTAGGTAACCGGGTGTCAGCGCGCAGGTTGCGACGCCGGTGCGCCGACGTCGTATGACGCAACAGGGGCGGCCGAGGCTTCGGCCGCACTCGTGCGGCGGTGACATCGCGGCTAGTGCCGCGTCAGCCAGGGTTTGCCCGTCAAGGAGCGGCGTCCGGTGCGGCGAGTGGGGGCACCTCCCACGCCCTTGAGGCAGTGGGGGAGCGTGCCGGACGTCGCGACGGGGCGAACCTTGGCTGCCGCGGCACTAGGTCAGGTGTAGCGCGGCGAGCAGGGCGTCGACCAGGTCGCGGTCCCTGGGCATCGTCAGCCGGCCGCGGGCCTCGGCGGGGGAGAGCCACAGGACGCGGTCCACCTCGCGGTTCGGGGTGAAGTGCCCGTCCGTCGCCTCGGCCGCCCAGTACCGGACCTCCTTGGGGCGGCCGGCGACGAGGTAGCGGAGCAGCGGCAGGGGGGCGCCCAGCACGGCGGTGTAGCCAGTCTCCTCCTCGACTTCGCGCAGTGCGCCCGCGAGAGGGTCCTCGCCCCGCTTCAGCTTTCCCTTCGGGTGCGACCAGTCGTCGTATTTCGGCCGGTGGACGAGACAGATCTGCAGCTCGCCGTCGACCGGGGAGCGGCGCCACAGGACGCAGCCCGCCGCCTGGATGGTGTCGTCCGCCATGGGGCCTCCCTCAAGGGGTGCGTACGGCTTCCCTCTGCCATGCCTGTTGGAACGCGAAGCGTGCCGCCTCCACCTCGTGCCGTTGGTCGGCGTGGAGCACGCCGAGCGCGTACGCGGTTGCCGGGGCGATACGCGGGGTGCGGGCCGCCGACGCCGCGGCGGACGCCGCCTCCGCCGCGTCCCGGTGCCGGTTGAGTGCCTGGCCCGCGGCGAGGAGTCGTACGTCGATGGGGCACTCCTCGCCGTACAGGACTTCGCGGGCGTAGCGGTGCAGTCGCAGCAGCAGGCGGACCTGGTGCCAGGGGGCGTCCTGCGGCTGGGGCGCGGTGTCGGCGGAGAGGCCGTGGACGAGGGCCTCCGCGTTGTAGGGGCGGCCCGCGGTGACCAGGGGCAGCGCGGCGATCGCGTCGGTGAGCCGGTCCTCCGCGGCGGCGGCCGGCGTGCGCAGGTCGGTGGAGGTGGCCGCGGGGGTCAGCGGGACCTCGCTGGCCAGGACCGCCACGCTGTCGGCGACCGCGTGGAAGCGGCTCGAGCCCAGCGCTTGCAGGGCCGCCGAGTGGGCCCTGGTGCGGGCCAGGGTGAGCTGGCGGTCCAGGAGGGCGCCCGCTTTCGCGGCGCCGAGGGTCAGGTTGCCCGCAGGTTGGGTGCGTGGGCCGGGGGCGGAAGCGGCGGCGGCCGGCTGGCCCACAGCCTTGCCGACCGACTGTGCCGGCAGTGCCGACGAACCCGACAGGCGGTTCAGGGCGCCCAACAGCCGTTCCAGGCGTGCCGCGTACGCGTGTTCGCGGGCCAATGTGCCGGACAGCCAGGCCAGTTCGGGGCGCATGCCCTCCGACCAGTCCGGGTCGAGCAGGGACCGGAAGGTATGGAGGCTGCCGCTGATGCGGCGCGCCGAGCGGCGCAGTGCCCGCGCCGCTTCGACGGACTCCTCCGAGCCGTTCGATGCGCCACCGGTCTCCCGGTGCTGGCGCAGCGAACGGAGGAACTCCGTGGCCTGGGCTCGCAGATAGCCCGCCAAGGCGTCCCCGGACACGGGACCGGCCGTGGGATCGGTGGGGGGATCAAGGTGCTGCTGTGCCACGCCGGCGCCTCCGGGCGTCTATGAGCATCTCCTGGACGTTCCGCAGGGGCTGGCCATCCGCGTCGGTCGCGTGCCGCGTCCACTCGCCGTCGGGGCCCAGGTGCCAGGAGGAGGTGGTGTCGGACATGCCGGTCTCCAACAGCCGGTTGAGGGCTGCCCGGTGGGCCGGGTCGGTCACTCGCACCAGGGCCTCGATCCGCCGGTCGAGGTTGCGGTGCATCATGTCGGCGCTGCCGATCCACACCTCGGGCTCGCCGCCGTTGCCGAAGGCGAAGACCCGGGAGTGTTCGAGGAAGCGGCCGAGGATGGAGCGGACCTGAATGTTTTCGGACAGGCCGGTGACGCCCGGCCGGACCGCGCAGATGCCGCGCACCCAAATGTCGACCGGCACTCCGGCCTGCGACGCGCGGTACAGCGCGTCGATGATCGCCTCGTCCACCATCGAGTTGACCTTGATGCGGACGAACGCGGGGCGGCCGGCGAGGTGGTGCTGTACTTCCTTGTTGATCCGCGAGATCAGGCCGTCGCGCAGGGACTTGGGGGCGACGAGCAGACGGCGGTAGGTCTCGCGGCGCGAGTAGCCGGAGAGCCGGTTGAACAGATCGGAGAGGTCCGCGCCGACCTGCGGGTCGGCGGTGAGCAGTCCGAGGTCCTCGTACAGCCGGGCGGTCTTCGGGTGGTAGTTGCCCGTGCCGACGTGGGAGTAGCGGCGCAGGGTGTCGCCCTCCTGCCGTACGACGAGCGACAGCTTGCAGTGCGTCTTCAGACCGACCAGGCCGTACACGACATGGCAGCCCGACTCCTCCAGCTTGCGGGCCCACTTGATGTTGGCCTGCTCGTCGAAGCGGGCCTTGATCTCGACGAGGACGAGGACCTGCTTGCCGGACTCGGCGGCGTCGATGAGTGCGTCGACTATCGGCGAGTCGCCGGACGTCCGGTACAGGGTCTGCTTGATGGCGAGCACGTCCGGGTCGGACGCGGCCTGCTCCAGGAAGGCCTGCACGGAGGTGGAGAAGGAGTCGTACGGGTGGTGCAGCAGGACATCGCGTTCGCGCAGGGCGGCGAAGATGTCGGGCGCGGACGCGGACTCGACCTCCGCGAGGTCGCGGTGGGTGCCCGCGATGAACTTCGGGTACTTCAGCTCGGGCCGGTCGAGGGCGGCGATGCCGAAGAGGCCGGTGAGGTCCAGGGGACCCGGCAGCGGGTACACCTCGGCCTCGGAGATCTTCAGCTCCCGTACGAGCAGATCGAGGACATACCGGTCGATGGACTCCTCGACCTCCAGGCGCACCGGCGGACCGAAGCGGCGCCGCATGAGCTCCTTCTCCAGGGCCTGGAGCAGGTTCTCGGCGTCGTCCTCCTCGACCTCCAGGTCCTCGTTGCGGGTGAGGCGGAAGGTGTGGTGCTCAAGGACCTCCATGCCCGGAAAAAGCTCTTCCAGGTGGGCCGCTATGACGTCCTCGATGGGGACGTAACGGTTCGGCGAGGCCTCCAGGAAGCGGGAGAGCAGCGGCGGGACCTTGACGCGCGCGAAGTGGCGGTGGCCGCTGACCGGGTTCCGTACGACGACGGCCAGGTTCAGGGACAGGCCGGAGATGTACGGGAAGGGGTGCGCGGGGTCGACCGCCAGCGGGGTCAGGACCGGGAAGATCTGGTGCCGGAAGAGCGTGAAGAGGCGGGCCTGCTCCTTCTCGGTCAGCTCGCTCCAGCGGACCAGGTGGATGCCCTCCTCCGCGAGCGCGGGGGCGACGTCCTCCTGGTAGCAGGCCGCGTGCCGGGCCATGAGCTCGCGCGAACGGGCCCAGATCATCTCCAGGACCTCGCGGGGCTGCAGGCCGGAGGCGGACTTCGTCGCCACGCCGGTCGCGATACGGCGCTTCAGACCCGCCACCCGGACCATGAAGAACTCGTCCAGGTTGCTGGCGAAGATCGCCAGGAAGTTGGCGCGCTCCAGGAGGGGCGTGTTCGGGTCCTCCGCGAGCTCCAGAACCCGCTCGTTGAACCCCAGCCAGCTGCGCTCGCGGTCCAGGAAGCGGCCCTGCGGCAGCGTGATGCCGTCCTGCACCGTGTCCTCGTACGCGTCGAGGTCGGCATCGATGTCGGGCTCGAGATCGGAGACCGCCGCCGACACGGTGTGCGGGCGGTGAGCGGCTATGGAGCCGACGGACGGCTGGGGGTGCTGTACCGGTGCCTGGGCGCTGGGCTGGTTCATGGACCCATTCTTCCGCGCCAGGGGCGAGACCGGCGCGTCGGAGAGGGCGAGCGGCAGCGGAGCGAGGCGGATGTTCCCTCCCCCGCCCTCGGCTTCGCTCGGGCGGGGGGACTCCCATCGCATCACCGGCGTAGGCTCACTCCCCGTCGTCGGCGAGGTCCCGTTCTCGGGTGGAGGCGACGGCTCGGGCACGGCGGGCTTCATTGACCGAGCGTCGCAAGGTCACCTGAATCGATGGTTACGGCGACATGACGTGCGGGATAGCGGGGGGCGGCTCCCGGACGTCTACATGTCCGGGAGCCGCGTACGCGCCCACCCCCGTGAGGTGCGTACGTTGCTCGGCCGTACAGCCGCTCTAAGGGGTACGGCGGCGCAGCAGCCGGAACGCCGCTGCGGTGGCGAGGGCCGCGACGGCGAGGAGCACACCGGTCTCCATGAACTGGAGGGGCCAGAAATGCGACTCGGGGTGGCGAGTGGCCCAGAAGTCGGTCAGGCCGGAGCGGGCCATGCAGTCCTTGATGTCCGCGGCGCTGTCGTAGCCGACACAGGCCAGGTTGTTGCCGATGCGCTCGCCGGTGGTGGTGACGGCGCCGTGTTCGAGCACCTGGGAGCTGCGCGGAAGGTGCAGCGCGGCCCGTCCGGTGACCGTGTCGGCGGGCCACAGGCTGGTCCGGAACCAGTCGACGACGTTGTACAGGACCAGCGTCGCCGCGAAGGCCACGCCCGCCGCGGGCAGGGCCTTCCTGGTGACAAGGCCCGCGAGCGCGCCGAGGGTGAGACCGGCGAGGACATGGGCGACGGCGGCCGGGCCCGTGGAGAGGAAGACGTCGGGGTTGTACCAGTCGCCGACGAGGTCCGGGTTGTCGTCCCGGCGGGCCCCGACGTTGAGGAGGACGATCAGGGTGGTGCCGGTGGCGAGCAGGGCCGCCGGGACGGCGAGCTTGGCGGTGAGCCAGCGCACCGGGGTGACGGACTGGGTCCAGGCCAGTTCCGCGGTCCCGCTCTCCAGTTCGCGCCCGATCAGCGCGGCGCCTGCCCAGGCGGCGACCGGGAACGTCAGGTACGACAGGGCGGTGTCGACGAGGCCGATGCCGATTCCGTAGGTCTCGTCGGTGTTGACCGCCTCGACGTCCGAGCAGCTCGGCAGGGTGTCGGTGGCCGGTGTGGCGCAGGCGCTGAGTCCCGCGCGGGCGTCGGCACCGATCGCGTACATCCAGATCAGGGTCCCCACGGCGGCGAGCAGGAGGGCACCCCAGAGCAGCAGGGCCGTGCGGTGCAGGCGCAGGACGGTCCAGGGGAGGCCGCCGAACGCGCCGCTGTCGTTCGCGGGGGCGACCGTGCCTCTGGCGGTGAGGGCGCTCATACGGCGGTCCCCTTCGCGACGGTGCCGGTGTGGCGATCGAGCACACGGAAGGCGAGAAGGACCACGAGGCCGGTGAGGGCGAGGGTGAGGGCGGTCGCCGTGAGCTGGAGGAACCAGTAGTGGGAGTAGGGGTGCGTCTCGCTGTAGAAGCGCACGATGTGCTGCTTGTCGAGCTGGGCGCGGCAGTCCTTGGCGGCGCTCCAGTACTGGGCGCAGTCCGGGACGGGTACATGGGCGCCGGTGGACGTGACCGCGCCGTAGGAGACCACGGGGCCGCCGAACCAGGGGCCGTCCTTGAGCGGGGTGGTCACCGTGACGGTCGGCCAGAAGTACCCGCGGAACCTGTTGAGCCCGAAGCCCACGGCCGCCGTGACCACGACGGTGACGGCCAGGGCGGCCAGCGAGCGGCGCAGCAGCAGGCCCGTGAGGACGCCGGCGGCCAGCCCGAACAGGGTCAGTGCGACGGTGGTCGGGCCGTTGGCCTGGAAGACCAGGATGTCGTTCCAGCCGAGGACGTCGGCACGGCGGCCCTGGGCCCACAGCAGGTGGTGCAGCAGCACCAGGAGTGAGGTGCCCGCCGTGAGCAGGGCGGCCGGGGCGAGCAGCTTGGCGGCGAGCCAGCGGGCGGGCGTGACCGACTGGGTCCAGGCGAACTGCGCCGTGCCGCTCTCCAGCTCCCGACTGGTCAGCGTGGCGCCGGCCCATGCGGCGACCAGGAGGGGCAGGAAGGTCACGATGTACGAGGCGTAGCGCAGGACGTCCTTGTAGGTGAGGTACGCGTCCTGGTCGTAGGAGCAGGCGTAGTCGCACGCCTTGAGGCGCTGGTAGGCGGCGGCCGCCGGTTCCGCGAGCCATCCATAGCCCCACACCATCAAGGCCAGGGCGGCGAGGACCACGCCCGTCCAGAGGAACAGTGCGGGGCGGTGCAGCCGCAGCATCGCGCGCGCCGTGGCGAACGGGGTGGGCGCCGCCGGGGTGTCGGCGACGGTGACGGCGGTCATGCGGCGGGCTCCTGGGAGGGGGTGCGGGCGGGGTCGAGGATCAGCGCGGGGGCGTCGGGGTTCCGCAGGTGCGCGAGGAGCAGTTCCTCGAGCGAGGGCGCGGTGGCGCCGCCGTCGGTGGGAAGCGGTCCCCGGGGTCGTATCAGCGCGGTCAACTGACGCCCTGTGGTGCGGGATTCGACGACGGTGTGCGGGTCCAGGTCGCGGACCGGACCGGTGGTCAGCGTGTGCGCGGCCAGCAGGTCGTCCAGGTCGCCCGCCAGGCGCACTCGGCCGCCGCCGATCAGCAGCAGGTAGTCGCAGGAGCCCTCCAGTTCGGCGACGACGTGCGAGGACATCACGACCGTGGTGCCGTACTGCGCGGCCTCGGCCATCAGCAGGCCCATCAGTTCGTGGCGGGCGAGCGGGTCGAGGTCGGCCATCGGCTCGTCCAGGAGCAGGAGTTCGGGCCGCTTGCCGAGCGCGAGGGCGAGGGCGACGCGGGTGCGCTGGCCGCCGGAGAGGGAGCGGACCCTGGCCTTCGGGTCGAGGTCGCCGGCCGCCACGATCCGCTCGGCGACGGAGGCGTCCCAGCGCGCGGGGTTGAGCTCCCGGCCCAGGACCAGCGTGTCGGCGACGCTGAGCTGCGGGTACAGCGGCTTGCCCTGCGCGACGTACGCGATGCGCTCGCGGGCGGCGGCCGGGTGCGTGCCGAGTACGGTCAGGGAGCCCTCGGTGGGGGCGAGCAGCGCGGCCGCTTGGGCCAGCAGGGTCGACTTGCCCGCGCCGTTGGGTCCGACGACGGCGCAGACGCGCCCCACCGGGAGCCGGAAGGTGCACTCGCGCAGGGCCCAGCCCCCGCGCCGCCCGAACCGCTTGCCCAGCTCGGCCGCCGCTATGGCGGTCTCGGTCATTCCTGGTCTCCCTTGCTGAACTGTTCATCGAGTACGGCGGTGAAGAGCGCCGCCACGTCGTCGCGCTGGAGCCCGGCCTCGCGGGCCCTGCTCGCCCAGGCGTCCAGTTCGGCGCGCAGGGGCGAGTCGGCCGGGGCGGTGCCCAGCGACTTCCGTACGAAGGTGCCGAGGCCGCGTCTGGCCTCGACCAGGCCCTCCCGCTCCAGCTCGCGGTAGGCCTTCAGGACGGTGTTCGGATTGATGGCGGTGGCTTCCACGACCTCACGGGCCGTGGGGAGCTTGTCGCCCGGTTCAAGGAGGCCGAGGCGCAGGGCCTGCTTGGTCTGCTGGACGATCTGGACGTAGGTGGCGACGCCGCTGCGCCGGTCGATGCGGTACTCGACCACTCGGACAACCACCCTTTCACTAATTGAGTAGTGAAAGGGTGGTGCAAGAGGGTGGCCGCGGTCAAGACCGAGCGGGTCCAAGATTTCGTGGGCCGATGCGTGAACCGATCGGCGGGGCTCGTCCGATGAGGGGTTGTGAGGGAAACGAGAAGCGACGGGGAGCTGCTGCGGGCCATCGCGGTGGACGGGGACCGTCGCGCCTTCGAGGAGCTGTACCGGCGCTACGCGCCGTGGCTGACCGCGCGGCTGCGCGGCCGGTGCGCCGACGCCGGAGTCGTCGACGATGTCGTGCAGGAGACCTTCCTCGCCGTGTGGCGCGGCACCGCCCGCTACCGCGAGGAGGGTGACGCGGCCGGCTGGTTGTGGCGCATCGGCTCGCGACGACTGATCGACGCCCTGCGCGGCGACGGCGCGCGCGGCCGGCTCCGGCAGGCACTCGCCCGTCTTCGGCACCGCGACGAGGACTCCGCCGAGGAGCGCGTGCTGGCCGGGGTCGAACACGGCGATCTGGCAGGCGCGTTGACCCGGCTCTCGCCCGAACTGCGCGCGGTCCTCCAGGCCACGGTGATCGACGGGCTCAGCACCCGGGAAGCGGCCGTCCTGCTCGGTATTCCGCCGGGCACGGTCAAGACGCGGGCACTGCGTGCACGCAAGCAGCTGCGGGAGGAGTTGGCATGAGCGGCGACGAGTATGCAGCCCGTCCGGCGTTCGAGGACGAGGCCGTTCAGGCCGACGCGGGGGACGGGGGACGGCAGCACCCAGGAACGGGACGGGAAGCGGCGGAGGGAGCGAAAACCGCTGGTCCGCCCACACCCGACGCAGGAGCGGGCGCAAGCGCCGAACCGACCGACGGCCGGTGGCACGTGGACGAAGCCGACCTCCGGGCCTACGCACAGGGCGAGTTGGCCCCTCCCCGGCTCTGGTCCGCCGACACCCACCTCGCCTCGTGCGCGCGGTGCCGGGAGGCGCTGGCCGCCGTGAGCGATCCCGTCGCGCTGGACGCCGGGTGGGAGCGGCTCGACGCCGAGCTGGACGCGCCGCGGCCGGGGCTGTTCGAGTCGCTGCTCGTGCGGGCCGGCGTCGCCGATCACATCGCGCGGTTGCTCGCGGCCACGCCCGTGCTGCGCCGCTCCTGGCTGGGCGCGGTCGCCGCCGTGCTGGTCATGACCGTGGTGGCGGCGAACGCGGTGCAGTCCGCGGCCTCGCCCTCGCTGTTCCTGGCCCTCGCGCCGCTGCTTCCGCTCGCCGGGGTCGCGCTGTCGTACGGGCCCCTGCTCGACCCGACGTACGAGATGGCCGTCGTGTCACCGATGCACGGGTTCCGGCTGCTGATGATCCGCACGGTCGCCGTACTGGCCGTCGGCCTGGGCCTGAACGGCCTGGCGACCCTCGCGCTGCCGTCGTACGGACTGCGCGCACTGGCCTGGCTGCTGCCCGCGCTCGCCCTCACCGGCACCGGGCTCGCGCTGACCCCCCGGCTGGGCCCGGTGCTCGCACCCTCCCTGGTGGGCGGTGCGTGGATCGGCCTGCTGGTGGCGGCGCACTCGACGACCGAGGCGGGCGGCACGCTCGCTCCGTTCACGGCGGCCGGACAAGGCGTCGCCGGGGCGGTCGCGGCGCTCGCCACCGGGCTGCTCTATCTCCTACGGGACCGCTTCGACGCGTCGCGTGTGCCCTTCGCTTCCTTCTCCGACGGGGGTGCCGCGTGATGGCCCCCGGTTCCGATGGGGGTGCCGCGTGATGGCCCCCGGTTCCGATGGGGGTGCCGCGTGATGGCCCCCGGTTCCGATGGGGGTGCCGCGTGACCGCCCGCTGCTCCCACAGAGGTGCCGAGTGACCGCCGCCTCTGCCCACGTCTGCGACCTCTTCGACCTCTTCGATCTCTTCGACCTCTCCGACAGGAGTGCCCTGCGTATGACCCCCACCGTCTCCGCATCCGGTCTGACCCTGCGCTACGGCGGGACCGTCGCCCTCGACGACGTCTCGTTGCGGCTGACCGAGGGCGTCACCGGGCTGCTCGGGCCCAACGGGGCCGGAAAGACCACCCTGTTGCGGGTGCTCGCCACCGCCGTGCCCGCCGACCGGGGGGCCTTCACGGTGCTCGGGCACGACCCGGGCACGACGGCCGGCCGCCTGGACGTGCGGCGCGCGCTGGGCTATCTGCCGCAGACGCCCGGGTTCCACCAGGACTTCTCGGCCTTCGATTTCGTCGACTACGTGGCGATCCTGAAGGAGCTGACGGACCGCGGCGCCCGGCACCGGGAGGTGCGGCGGGTGCTCGACGCCGTCGATCTGTCGGGCGTACGGAGCAAGCGCATCAAGAGGCTGTCCGGCGGTATGCGCCAGCGGGTCGCGCTGGCCGCGGCGCTCGTCGGCGACCCCGGTTTCCTCGTCCTCGACGAGCCGACCGTCGGCCTCGACCCCGAACAGCGCATGCGCTTTCGGGAGCTGATCGCCGAGGCGGGTGAAGGGCGGACGGTTCTGCTCTCCACCCACCAGACCGAGGACGTCGCGATGCTCTGCCATCGTGTGATCGTCATGGCCCGCGGAAGCGTCCGCTTCGAGGGCACGCCCGCCGAGCTGACCGCGCGGGCGGCCGGCCGGGTGTGGAGCAGCACGGAACGCGACCCGGGCGCGCGCGCCGGATGGCGTACGGGCACGGGCTCCTTCCGCAACGTCGGCGACCCGCCCGAGGGCGCCGACCTCCTCGAACCAACTCTGGAGGACGGCTACTTGCTCACGCTCGACGGCGAGTCCGCGGAGGTGGCGGCATGAGCGGCACCACCACCGGCACGGTCGAGCAGGCGGCTCCCACGGGGGTGGAGCCGCCCGCTCGGGGACAGGGATCCAGGACAGCCGCCGTGCTCGCCCTCGCCCGCTTCGAGGCACGCGAGCTGCTCCTGCAGATACCGGTGTTCGTCTTCTTCGCGCTGTACGTCGGCTACACCGGCTGGACGATGTTCAACGGCCGCGAGGGCATGGACGACTACCCGGTCCTCCAGGACGTCGACCGGTCCACCCAGACCGGCCCGTTGCTCCTCGGCATCGCGCTGTTCGTCTGCGTCGACCGTGCCGTGCTGCGCTCCCGCAGGCAGGGCACCGACCGGCACTTCGACGTGCTGGTCATGGAGCCGTGGCGGCGCACGGTGGCGCACGCGCTGTCCGTGGTGCCCTTCGCCGCCGGCACGGCACTGGTCGTCGTCTTCCAGTTCACCTGGGCGGCGCTGAAGCCGGGCGCGGTCGGCCACGGCTCGCCCGCCGAACTGGCCGTGGGCCCGCTGGCGATCCTCCTGTCCGGCACCCTCGGCGTCCTGCTCGCACGGCTGATCCGCTCCACCTTCGGCGCACCGCTCTTCGTGGTCGTCGCCTATGTCGTCACCGTCCTCGTGACCAATGCCGCGGGCAGCGCGCAGTGGGCGCGCCGGCTGTCCCCGGCCGTCTCGGAGGAGGGGGCCGACCCGATCCCCTCCGAGCTGCTGGGCCGCCCGGCCGCCTGGCACGTGTTGTATCTCGTGGGGCTCATGGTGTTGCTGCTGTGCCTCGCGGTCCTGGTCGGCGGCGGTCGTACGCGTGCCGTCAAGGCCCTGACCGCCGTCGCCCTCGCCGCCACGGTCACCGGTGTCGCCGGGCAGTCCCCGGGTGATTCGGCCGGGCTGATCGCGGCCCGCGCCAAGGCGTCCGTCACGCCGGAGAAGGTGCAGTCGTGCGTCGGGCACGGCAGGTCGACCTACTGCGCCTACCCCGAGTGGACCGGCCGCACCGCCGACTGGGCCGAGGTCGTCGCCCGCGTCCAGTCCCTCGCGGGCGGCTCGGCCCGGGGCGAGCGGCTGACCGTGCGGCAGCGGGTCGACGCCCGCTACGGACTGGAGAGCGACGCCGCGCTCGAACCGTCCAGCACGCCGGGCGTGGTGACCGTCGGCACGCGGTGGGGCGGCAACCGGATCCAGGAGTTCGCGGTCGGCGTCGCCTCGGTCCTGGTGGCCGGCGACGAGGAGTCCAGCGGCGAAGGGTGCGACGCCCGCGCGGTGACCATCATGTGGCTGGCGCTGGCCTCGGAGCCCGACCCGATGACCGTGTTCCGCCACATCCGCCTCAACGACAGCGTCAAGGGCTCCGGGATCTCGCTCGCGCCCACGAACCCGGTCTATCTGAGCGCCGAACAGACCAGGATCGTACGAGAGTTGCTGCACAAGCCCCGCTACAGCGTCATCCCCAAGGTGCGGGCCCACTGGGCGGAACTCACCTCCGCGAAGACGTCGACGGCTCGGGTGGCCCAGCTGCTGGGAGTGCCGACGGCGGGTGCGGGCGCCGGGGACGCGAAGAGCTGCGAGCAGTGACCGCACCCGTGATCCGAGCCCTGCTGCGCCCGGTGTCCCGGACCCTGCCCCGGCGGGCTCTCGCGGCGGGCAGCGCCCTGGGGCTGCTGCTCGCCGGGAGCCCACGGCTGCTGTCGTCCCCGCCCGACGCGTGGCTCTGCCTCAGCCTTCTGCGGGCCGCCGCGCTCGCCTTCGGCCTGGGCCTGGCCTTCCTGCTCGACGACCCGGCCCGGCACACCACCGCCGCGGTGCCGACCCGGCGACCGGTGCGCATCGGTCTGCGGGTGGCGCTCGTCGCTCCCTTCGCGGTGCTCTGGTGGACGACCGCGCTGCTCCTCGTACCGGAGGAGACCCGGCCCCCGGTGGGCGCGGTCACCCTGGAGGCGGCGGCCATCGCCGTACTCGCCCTGGCCGCCGCGGCCCTGGCCGTGCGGTGGTCCGACGTGGCCGAGCCGGGGGTCGGGGTGTCGGCCGGGCTGCCGGTCGCCGTGCTCGCCTGTGCCCTGCTGCTCCCGGAACGGTGGGAGCTGTTCGTGGCGGTGGCCGACCCGCGCTGGGACGGCGCCCACGAACGCTGGGCGGGGCTCCTGGTCGTGGCGGCGGTGGTCGGTGTGTGCTCCGTCGCGGAACCCGGGCGGCGGCGGATCACCGCTCTTGCTCACCGCTGACCCGGCGTGAGGCGCCGAGCCGGTGCCGGCGGAGCGGTTACGACTCCGTGCGGTACATCAGGTCCGTCTCGTGGGTGACGAAGCCGAGCCGCTCGTACACGGTCACCGCCGCCTTGTTGTCGGCGTCGACGTAGAGCATCGCGGTGGGCAGGCCCTGCGCGGCGAGGTGGCGGAGCCCGATCGTGGTGAGCGCCTTGCCCAGCCCGCCGCCCTGGGCGCCGGGGCGCACCCCGAGGACGTACACCTCGCCCAGCCGCTCCTCGGCGTGGACCTTGGTCCAGTGGAAGCCGGCGAGTCGGCCCTCGCGGAAGGCGAGGAAGAAGCCGGACGGGTCGAACCACGGCTCGGCCATCCGGTCGTCCAGGTCGCGCTGGGTGAGGGAGCCCTGCTCGGGGTGGTGGGCGAAGGCCTCGGCGTTCACCGCGAGCCAGGCGGCGTCGTCCCGGCCCGGCACGAAGGCGCGGACGTGCACTCCGTTCGGGAGCTTCGGCTCCGGCAGGGCGAGGTCCGCCAACGGCCGCCGCATCTGGCGCAGTTCGCGGAAGAGGGTGAGCCCGAGGACCTGCGCGAGGTGCCGGGCGGCCGAGTGCCCGCCGTGCGCCCACACCCGCAACCGCTTCCCGGACTCGGCGAGCAGTGCCGAGCCCAGCGCCCGCCCGTGCCCGTGCCCGCGGTGCGCCGGGTGCACGACCAGCTCGGCGGCCGGGGCCTCCACCGGGTCGGTGTCCTCCAGCTGCGCGTAACCGATGAGCTGGTCGCCGACGGTCAGCAGCAGATGACGTACGCCCTCCCGGGCCCCGCCCTTGAGCTGCAGCCGCCCCTGCTCGGACACCGCCTGCTGCCCATCGGCCCGGGCGGCCTCGGCGAGCAGCTGGAGCACGTCCTCGGCCTGGCCCGGGGAGAGCGCGGAGCAGGTCTCGATGGAGCGGGAGAGGGCGGGCAGTGCGCTGTCGTCGCTGGTCATGGCTACGAGGGTAAGGCCTGCCCCTTTCATGGCGAAGTGCCCTCGACCGCAACCTGTTGGTAACCCTCAACCCCCTGTTGCGCTACGCGCGTTGAATCTAAAGTGCGCGCAAAGCGGTAAGTCGCAGTCGTCGCACGGCTCCTACGGCTTCCACAGCTCTCCGCCTCGTTCAGCTCTTCCGGCTCTTCCAGTTCTTCCAGTTCTTTCGGCCCTTTCAGCTCCCACGGATCCCACAGGGGGAACCCATGCCGCCGACGCCACGGCACAGACGTACCCATCGCCTCCTCGCGGCCGCCGCCGGCCTTGCCACCGTCGGCGCGCTGGCCGCGGCGATGCCCGCGAGCGCGGGTCAGGACAAGGCGACGCCGCTGCACCACCACGGCAGCGGCCGCTACCAGGACGTACAGCTGCTGTCCTTCAACGACCTGCACGGCAACCTGGAGCCGCCGTCCGGATCCTCGGGCCGTGTCACGGAGCTGCAGGCGGACGGCACGACGAAGACCATCGACGCGGGCGGTGTCGAATACCTCGCCACGCATCTGCGCCAGGCCCGCAAGAACAACAAGTACTCGATCACGGCCGCCGCCGGTGACATGGTCGGCGCCTCCCCGCTGATCTCCGGGCTCTTCCACGACGAGCCGACGATCGACGCGCTGAACAAGCTCGACCTGGACGTGACGAGCGTCGGCAACCACGAGTTCGACGAGGGCGCCAAGGAGCTGGCCCGCCTGCAGAACGGTGGCTGCCACCCGAAGGACGGGTGTTACGACGACAGCGAGAAGTTCACCGGCGCCAACTTCCCCTACCTCGCGGCGAACGTCACCGACGAGAAGACCGGCAAGCCGATCCTCAAGCCCTACTGGGTGTGGAAGAAGAACGGCGTCAAGGTCGGCTTCATCGGCGTGATCCTCGAAGGCACCCCGAACATCGTCTCCGCCGAGGGCGTCAAGGGCCTGAAGTTCGGCGACGAGGTCGAGACGATCAACAAGTACGCCAAGGTGCTCCAGCGCCAGGGCGTGAAGTCGATCGTCGCGCTGATCCACGAGGGCGGCGCGCCCGCGTCGGCGGCGTACAACTACGACTGCGACAGCCCCGGCGCCGGAGACGGCATCTCCGGCCCGATCGTCGACATCGCCAAGAACGTCACCCCGGCCGTCGACGCGCTGGTCACCGGCCACACCCACCAGGCGTACGCCTGCACCGTCCCCGACCCGGCGGGCAACCCGCGCATGGTGACGTCGGCCTCGTCCTTCGGCCGGCTCTACACGGACACGACGCTGACGTACGACCGCTGGACCGGCGACATCGCCCGTACGGCGGTGAAGTCCGCGAACCACGTCGTCACCCGTGACGTGGCCAAGGCCGCCGACATGACGGCCCTGATCACCAAGTGGAAGACCCTCGCCGCCCCGGTCGCCTCGCGCCCCATCGGCTACATCGCGGGCGAGATCGGCAACACCGGCACCGAGTCCCCGCTCGGCGACCTCATCGCCGACGCGCAGCTCGCGTACGCCAAGTCCGTCGACCCGGAGGCCGACCTCGCGGTGATGAACCCGGGCGGCATCCGCGCCGGGCTCACCTACACCGCGAGCGGCAGCGAGGGTGACGGCGTGGTGACGTACGGGGAGGCGTACACGGTCCAGCCCTTCTCCAACACGGTCAATCTGGTGAACCTCAGCGGTGCCCAGCTGATCACCGCACTCCAGCAGCAGGTCAGCGGCACGAACGAGGCGGCGCCGAAGATCCTCCAGATCTCCTCGGGCCTCACCTACACGCTGGACCTGACGAAGACGGGCGCCGCCCGCGTGGTCGCGGACTCCGTCAAGCTCAACGGCTCCGCCATCGACCCCACCGCCACCTACCGCGTCGCGATGAACTCCTTCCTCGCGGGCGGCGGCGACGGCTTCGCCGAACTCGGCAAGGGCACGAACATGGTCGTCGGCGGCGACGACCTGGCGGCCTTCGGGTCCTACCTGACGGCCAACTCCTCGGCGGCGAAGCCGTATCCGGTGCCCGCGGCGGACCGGATCACGATCGTGAAGTAGAGATCGTGCCGTGGAGATCGTGAAGTAGATCGCATACGGGCGGTTGCGGTTGCGGACAGGGGCGGTACGCATGGTCGGATGAGACGATGCGTACCCCCCACCGCATAACAACGCATCCCTATACGAACCCCTACGAAGAGCTCGCCGCTCTGGACGACGGCCCGCTGGAGGAGTTCCTCCACGAGGACGAGCCGGAGGAGACGCCGGAGGAGGACTGGGCCCCGCCCAACCACCGCCGGGGCAGCCGACGCCGCCGGAAACGCTTCGCCGGACTGCCGTTCGCGATGAAAGCCGCCGTCCTCGTCCTGTCCCTCGCCGCGTTCCTCACGCTCGCCGACCGCTGGGCGCTGCTGTACGCCGAGCACGAGGCGGCCGGCAAACTCAAGGACCAGCTGCACCTGGCCGCCGCGCCCGAGGTCGAGATCGGGGGCTTCCCCTTCCTCACTCAACTCGCCGACCACCGGCTGGACTCCGTGAAGGTGACCGTGCCGGACGTGGCGGCCGACCGGGTCTCGCTGGCGGAGGTGTCGGCGACGGCGACGCATGTACGGCTCGACGGCGGCGACGGCCCCACCGCCGTACGCGGTGCCCGTATCCCCGCACTGCACGGCGAAGTGCTGCTCTCCTTCGACGACCTGAACCGTGAACTCGGCGCGTCCCAGGTGACGTTCACGGGACACGGCGGCGACCGGGTACGGGCGCGCGGCACGCTGCCCGTCGCCGGACACGATCTGAAACTCCGGGCCGACGCTCGCATCGGCCGCGACGGTGAGCGCGGCATCTCGACGCGGATCGACGGAATGCGCCTGGACATCGGTGACTTGGCCACATACCGGCCGGGTGTCCGCGCCTCGGAGGGTCTGCACCTCACCGCGGGCTCGGTGGCGCGCCTCGGCAAGGAGACCGGCAAGGCGAGGGCCCTGCTCTCCGTCCCGTCGATCGTGCGCCGCCTCGGGGTGCCGGACGCGGCGGTGCGGGAGGCGCTGCGCGACGACACCGAGCTCGCCTCGCTGACGGGTTCGGCGAGGTTCGCCCGCCGGGCGATGCGCGTGAACCTCCTCGACGTGGCGAGCGCCCACCCGGCGCTCCTGAAGCGCTTCGGCCTGGACCCGGCCCTCCTCGACGGCCTCTCCCGGCTCACCCGGCCCGTTCTCGTGGACCAGTTGTCCCTGGGATTCCGCCTGCCGCATCCGAAGGACGGCGACCTGCGGCTGCGCGACGTCCGTGTGGAGAAGGACGGGATCCGGGTGCGGATGACGGGATCGGCGCTGACGATCGGCCGTTGACGGAACACCGACCGGGTGAATTAGCCTTTGCATTACCTCGGTAAGTCCCAGGTGAGGGTCGTCATAAATTCTGTGTGAGTGGCAAGTCGGTTCCGCGGCTTCGCTAAGAATTTCTTTCAGCTGCAATTCATCGAGGTCTCAGCAGAATTGGCGATTTCCGGGTTCGGTGTCCCGTAGTGTTTTCCATGTCGAAAGCGAACAGTGCAAACGACAAAGGGAATTCACCCACTGGAAAGAAGGAGAACCCCCATGAGCTTCCACAAGATCGCCCCGGTCAAGAAGCAGCACAAGGCCGCTCCCGCCGCGAAGAAGGCGCACAAGCCCGCCAAGCCGGCGCCGAAGAAGCCCGCTGCCCGCCGCCCGGTCGGCAACAAGTAACCAGCAGACCTGCCGCAGCAGAGAGCAAAGAGAGGGACACTCATGAGCTTCCACAAGATCGCCCCGGTGAAGAAGACCCGCAAGCCCGCCCCGGCCCCCAAGTGCGCCGGCAAGCCCGCGCCGAAGAAGGCCGACGCTCCGAAGCCGCGCCCGGTGGGCCGTCAGGGCCGCTAGCAGCCGCTACGAGGCGGGGTCCCGGAATTGTTCCGGTGGCCCCGCCTCGGCCGTGTTCCGCACCGTGAGAAGGGAGTTGGCATGCGAGAAGTCCGTCAGGCCTTCGCTCGCTTTTGGCCGCTGACGCGCGGGGACCGTAAGTGGCTCGTGGTGATCATCGGCTGTGTGGTCGTGGCCGCGCTCGCCGAGACGGCCTCGATCCTGCTTTTCGCGCAGCTCACCGACCATGCCCTGAAGGCCGGTTCGCCCGCGGCGTTCTGGGGGCCCGCCGGCGCCTGGCTCGGTGTCGCCGTGCTCGGCGCGCTCGTCGGGTATCTCGGCAACTCGCTCGCCGTGTGGACCGCCGAGAGATTCGTCCTGCGGCTTCGCGCGGGGGTGTTCCGGCACGTCCAGGATCTGCCTCCGCACTTCTTCCAGAAGCACCGCCAGGGTGATCTGGTCGAACGTCTCACCGGTGACGTCGAGGCCATCGAGCAGATGGTCGTGTCCGGGGTCGTCGGGACGGTCTCCGCCGCCTTCTCCGCGGTCTTCTACGCCGCCGCGGCCCTCTGGCTGCGCTGGGACCTCGCGCTCGCCACCTTCGTCCTCGCCCCCCTCTTCCTCGTCGCCGCCCGCCGTTTCTCCGGGCGGATCAGGACCGCCTCCCAGGAGGAGCGGGCCGCCGACGGAGCGATCACCTCCGTCGTCGAGGAATCGCTCGGCAATGTGGTGCTGACGCAGGCGTACAACCGTCGCCGCGCCGAGGAGAAGCGGCTCGACCGGGAGGCGCGCGCCTGGATGCGGGCGTCCGTGCGCGGGGCGCGGGCGAGCGAGATGTACGAGCAGTTCGTCGAGGTCGTCGAGACGGTGTGCGTGCTCGCGGTGATCGGGCTGGGTGCCTGGGAGATCTCCCAAGGGCGGATGTCACTGGGCCAGTTGCTCGCCTTCGCCGCCTTCCTCGGCTATCTCTACCCGCCGATCCGCAATCTCGGGCAGCTCGGTCTCACCCTCACCGCCGCCACCGCCGGCGCCGAGCGGCTCCAGGAGATCCTGGACGCCGAGCCCGCCGTCAGTGACCCCGCGGACCCGGTGCGGGAATGGCCCGTACGCGGCTGGGTCGGCTTCCACGGCACGTCGTTCCGCTACCCGGGCGCCGGGCGCGACTGCCTGCACGATGTGACCTTCACGGCCGGACCGGGCGAACTCGTCATCGTCACCGGACCCAGCGGCGCCGGAAAGTCCACCCTCTCCAAACTCCTCACCCGCTTCTACGACCCCACGGCCGGCGTGATCTGCCTCGACGGCGTCCCGCTGACCGACGTACCCCTGGAGTTCCTGCGCGAGAACGTCGCGCTGCTGCCCCAGGAGACCCTCGTCCTGCACGGCACCATCCGCGAGAACATCGAGTGCGGACGGCCGGGAGCGACGGATGCCGAGATCGAGCGGGCCGCGCGGGACGCCGTCGCGCACGACTTCATCAGCGCCCTTCCGGACGGGTACGACACCGAGATCGCGCCCGGCACGGCCACGCTCTCCGGCGGTCAGCTCCAGCGGATCGCCATCGCCCGCGCCATGTTGCGCGGCGCCCCCGTCCTCGTCCTCGACGAGCCCACGGCCGGTCTCGACTCGGTCGCCGCGCGCCGCGTGGTGCAGCCGCTGCGCCGGCTGATGGCGGGCCGTACGACCATCATGATCACGCACGATCTGTCGCTGGCGCCCGACGCGGACCGCATCCTCGTCGTGGACGGCGGACGGCTGGTGGAGGCAGGCGCGCACGACGAGCTGATGGCGTACGGAGGGGCCTACGCTCGGCTCGCGACGCCGACGGCGGAGCTCGGCGTCAAGCAGACGCCGTCACGGTCCCAGGCGGGCTGAGGCCGACCGGGGCCGGGAAGGGCCCGCTACGACGCCTCGGGCGGCGGGGTCGGCGCGCCCGGCAGGCGGAGTGTCGCCACCGTGCCGCCGCCCGCGGCGGGGGTCAGGGACACCTCGCCGCCCGACTGCTGCACCGTGCGGGCCACGATGGACAGGCCCAGGCCGGAGCCCGGCAGGGCGCGCGCCGACGGGGAGCGCCAGAAGCGGTCGAAGACGTGCGGGAGTTCCTCGCTGGGGATGCCGGGGCCGTGGTCGCGGACGGTGAGTTCGCCGTCCTTGAGCACGACGTCGATCGTGCCGCTCTCGGGGCTGAACTTCACCGCGTTGTCGAGGATGTTCACGATCGCCCGCTCCAGCGCCGACGGCTCCGCCCGTACGAACCAGGGCTGCACATCCGCCGTGATCGTCAACTCCGGCCCGCGCAGCCGCGCACGGCGCAGGGCGGCCTCGACCGTGTCCTGCAGCGCGACCACCTCGGCACGGTCCGCCGGCTGGCCCGCGTCCGACCGCGACAGCGTCTGCAGATCGCCGATCAGGGCGGCCAGCTCGGTCATCTGGGCGGTGACCGAGGCGAGCAGCGCCTTGCGGTCGGCCGGGGGGATCGGGCGGCCCATTTCCTCGCTGCGGCTGAGGAGTTCGATGTTCGTACGGAGGGAGGTGAGCGGGGTACGGAGTTCATGACCGGCGTCGGCGATGAGCTGCTGCTGCAGGTCACGGGAGCTGGCGAGCGCGGAGGTCATCGAGTTGAAGGACTCGGACAGGCGCGCGATCTCGTCGTCGCCCTCGACCGGGATACGAACGGTGAGGTCCTCGGTGCGGGCCACGTGTTCCACGGTCTCGGTGAGCCTGTCGACGGGGCGCAGGCCCGCTCGGGCCACGGCGAGGCCTGCGGCTCCGGCGCCCACTACTCCGACGCCGCCGACGAGGAGAAGGAGCAGGGCCAGTTCGTTGAGGGTGGAGTTGGTGCCCTTGAGGGGAAAGGCGAACTGGATCACGGCATCGGGGAACACCGTCGGGGTGCCGCCGCCGGGTTCGCTGATCAGCAGGGGGACCGTCAGTACCCGTACGGGGTTGCCCTCGGTGTCCGTGCCGTTGCGGAAGATGCCGCGGTCCGGTTTCTTGGCCAGGTCGGTGTCACTGCTGGTGATCTTGACCGTGCCGGGTGACATCGAGGCGACGCAGGACTCGCCGTTCGCCTTGACCACCTGGAGGTAGTACTCGGTCCCCGCACGGAAGCCGCCCTGATCCGTCGACGGTTCGTCGGACTGGTCGGACGACTGGCCGCAATTGTTGATGGTGTCGAGGAGTTTGCCGCCCTGCGGATGGGTCGCCTGTGACTGCAACTGGTTGTCGACCTCGGAGTACAACTTCTTTTGCACGATGAACCAGCACGTCATCGAAACAGCCGCCACCGCGAACGCCACCGCCGCGGCGACGAGCAACGCCAGTCGCGATCGCAGCGGGAGTGACCTGAACCTGCGGATCACTCCGCGCCGCCCGAGCGCAGGACGTACCCCACGCCCCGCACCGTGTGGACCAGGCGCGGCTCGCCGCCCGCCTCGGTCTTGCGGCGCAGGTACATGACGTACACGTCGAGGGAGTTGGAGGAGGGTTCGAAGTCGAAGCCCCAGACCGCCTTGAGGATCTGCTCGCGGGTGAGGACCTGGCGCGGGTGGGCCAGGAACATCTCCAGGAGGGTGAATTCCGTGCGGGTCAGCTCCACGGGGCGTCCGGCCCGCGTGACCTCGCGGGTCGCCAGGTCCATGCGCAGGTCGCCGAAGATGAGCGCGTCGTCCTCCTGCGTGCCGACCGCCGCGGCGGCGTAGGAACTGCGCCGCAGCAGGGCCCGGACGCGGGCGAAGAGCTCGTCGAGTTCGAAGGGCTTGACGAGGTAGTCGTCGGCGCCGGCGTCCAGGCCGGTGACGCGGTCGCCCACGGTGTCGCGGGCGGTGAGCATCAGGATCGGCGTGGTCGTGCCCGCGCCGCGCATCCGGCGGGCCGCCGTCAGGCCGTCCATGCGGGGCATCTGGATGTCCAGGACGACCAGGTCGGGCTGGTAGGCCGTGGCCTTCTCCAGCGCGTCCGCGCCGTCGACCGCGACCTCGGTGCCGTACCCCTCGAAGGCGAGGCTGCGCTGGAGTGCTTCGCGTACGGCCGGCTCGTCGTCGACGATCAGGATGCGCTGGGGTTCACGGTCGCCTTCGGCGGGGCTCATGGTCGGGAGTTCCTCGGTGCGGTGGGACGGTGAGGCTGACGCCATTCAGCCTCGCACGTTTGAGGGCGGGGGCGGAGCGGCTCAGCCGGGGAGTGACCGGCTCGGGCGGGGAGGACCGGCTCAGGTCGGCAGCGTGCTGAGCGCGGTGAGCCGGCGCAGCGGGACCTTGCGGCGGTGGGGGTGCTCGGCGGACATACGCAGTCCCATCAGCTGCGGGACGGCGACCTCCGGGGTCCGTGCGGCCGGGGCGTGCAGTTCGTGTGCCACTTCCAGGGCCAGGACGAATCCGGCCGGGTCGCTGTCGGCGATGATGTGGGAGACGCGCGTGATCATGTGAACCTCCGGGTGTCAGCTGTCGGAGCCGCCGGCCCGCAGAGAGGCCAGGTCGGACTTCACGGTGTTGATCGGGATGGCGAATCCGAGGCCGACGCTGCCGGCGCTCGACGAGGACGAGGACGAGTCCGAAGCGGCGGAGTACATCGCGGAGTTGATGCCGATGATGTTGCCGTTCATGTCGATCAGCGCGCCGCCGGAGTTGCCCGGGTTGAGCGAGGCGTCGGTCTGGAGGGCCTTGTAGGTCGTCGTCGACGAACCGGTGTCGCCGTTGAACTCCCGGCCGCCGAAGGAGAACGGCCACCGGCCGTTGCCGCCGCCCTGCTGTTGCTGCCGGCCCTGGCTCTCGTCCGTGGAGACGGTCACGTCACGGTCGAGGGCCGAGACGATGCCGCTGGTGACGGTGCCGGTCAGGCCCTCGGGGGAGCCGATCGCGACGACGTCGTCACCGACCTGTACGCCGTCGGAGTTGCCGAGCGCGGCGACCTTCAGGCCGGAGGGCGCGCTCTCCAGCTCGATCAGGGCGAGGTCCTTCTTGCTGTCGGTGCCGACGACGTTCGCGGTGTACGACTTGCCGTTGCTCAGCTGGACCTTGATCTCGGAGGCGCCCGAGACGACGTGGTTGTTGGTGATGATCTCGCCGCTCGAGGAGATGATCACGCCCGAGCCGGTGGACGAACCGGCGTTCGAGGTCGCGCCGATCTCGACGATGCTCGGGCTGACCGCCTGGGCGACCCCGGCGACGGTGCCCTTCTTCGCCGCCGGCACCACGTTGGTGCTGGTGCTGCTCGACGCGGCGCCCTTGCCGGTCAGCTCCTGGATGCCGAACGCCGTACCGCCGCCGATGGCCGCGGCGACTATCGCCACGGCGGCGAGCAGGGCCAGCGGGCCCTTCGCGCGCTTCTTGGCCGGAGCGTGGGCGGGGTTCTCCTGGACGGGGGGCGCGGCGAGCACCGCGGTGGCGCCGGCGTCCGGCTCGGGGTATCCCGCGTAACCTCCGCCGCCATGGCCCTCGCCACCGTTGCCGCCCTGACCGGAGCCCGGCCACACGGTGGTACCCGGCTCCACGGCGACCGGTGCGGCCGGCTGGTACGCCGGCGGGGGAGGCCACTCGGGGTTCACGGGGGAGGAGGCGTGCTGCTGCCGGGGGTACGCGGGCTGCTGGTCGCCCTGGACGTACCCGGACCGGCCGTCCTGCCGGGGGTGCTCGTACTCGCCGCTGCGGCGGAAGCTCTCGGTCATGGAAAAAGACTGTCCCCCGATCATGAGAGCTCCCTGAGTGCCCGCTGAGAAGCCCGACAGAACCTCGTATGCCCGATATAAAGGCGCTCGGGCCCGGGAAACGGAGGGTTGCGGTGGGGTGAGGGCGGGGAACGCGGCGGACGAACACTTGTCTGTCTGCTGTGCAGCCCGTGTGGGGAGGGGCGCGTGAGGCCTACGATCTCCGCGCCGGAGCCATCAGCTGGGGCCTGCAGGCCGACCTGGACCGGGACTTCCATCAGGACCTGATCGTCCGCGACAAGGGTGACGGCAAGCTGTACCGCAGCTACCTGGACCACTCCAGCGGTGAGTTCGAGTGGACGCAGATCAGCTCGGTGTGGGGCGGCTACACGTCGTACGCCATCCCCGGCGACATGACCGGTGACGCCCGCCCCGACCTCGTCGCGGTGGACTCCGACGGCTCGGTCTACCTCTACCCGGGCACGAACAAGGCGTCCAGCAGCCTCTTCGGCTCACGGAAGAGCCTGGGCACGGGCTTCAACCAGTACAACCTGCTGTTCCAGGGCATCCGAAGAAACGCCCCGGCCCTGCGGGGCCGGGGCGTTTCTTCAGAGGCGCGGGGCTGTGACATATGCGGCTCCGCCGCGTGGGCGCGAGGGACCACATCGGGCCCGCGGCTACTCGCAACCGCAGGACCGCCGCACAACCAGCCGGGACGGAAACAGCTTCAACCGCTCACGCCGGGACCCGGCGACCCGCAACCCGTCGTCGAGCACGAGGTCGACGGCGGAGCGCGCCATGGCCGACCGGTCCGATGCAATCGTTGTCAAAGGCGGGTCCGTCAGCGCGGCTTCCTTGACGTCGTCGAAGCCGGCGACGGCGAGCTCCCCGGGCACGTCGATGCGCAGCTCGCGCGCGGCCCGCAGCAGACCGATCGCCTGGTCGTCCGTGGAGCAGAAGATGGCCGGCGGCCGGTCCGGCCCGGCCAGCAGCCCCAGGGCGACCTGATACGCGTCATAGCGGTTGTACGGCGCCTCGAACAGGCGCCCTTCCGTGGAGACCCCGGCCTCCTGCATCGCGCGCCGCCAGCCCTCGACGTGGTCGGAGACCGGGTCGCCGACGGCGGGCGTCTCGGCGGTACCGCCGAGACAGGCGACGTACTCGTAGCCGTGCTCCAGGAGGTGGCGGACGGCGAGCTGGGCGCCGCCGAGGTCGTCCGTGACGACCGCGACATCGTCGATCGCCTCGGGCCGCTCGTGCAGCAGCACCACGCGGGCGTCCCAGGCGTCGATCTCGGCGGCCGCGTTGTCGTTCAGCGCGTGGCTGACCAGGATCAGCCCGGAGACCCGCATGCCGAGGAAGGCCCGCAGATAATGGACCTCGCGCTCGGCGATGTAGTCGGTGTTGCCGACGAGCACCATTTTCCCGCGCTCGGCGGCGGCCTGTTCCACCGCGTGCGCCATCTCGCCGAAGAACGGCTGGCGCGCATCCGGGATGATCAGGCCTATGAGCTCGGTCCGCCGCGACGCCATGGCCTGGGCGACCCGGTCGGGCCGGTACCCCAGCTCCTTGATCGCAGCGAGAACGCGCTCGCGCGTGGCCGGGGCAACCGGCCTCGGTCCGTTGTTGATGACATAGCTGACGACGGCGGTGGAAGTACCCGCCAGCCGCGCCACATCATCCCTAGTCACCTTGGCCACGCGCGGAGTCTACGCGGATGGACCTACCTCTGGGCAGGGCGTACGGCGGCTTCCTCTGCCTCCGCTGCGGCCTCCACCGTGTCGACCGCGTCCAGGTGCGCCGTCTCGTCCGCATCATCCGGCTTTGGCTGGGCGGCGTTGGCCCTCGCCCCCTCGGCGGCGCGGTCCACCTTCTCGGGAGTAACGAATCGATAACCGACGTTCCGCACGGTTCCGATGAGCGACTCGTGCTCGGGTCCGAGCTTCGCGCGCAGTCGTCGTACGTGGACGTCGACGGTCCGCGTGCCACCGAAGTAGTCGTAGCCCCAGACCTCCTGGAGCAGCTGGGCGCGGGTGAACACGCGGCCCGGGTGCTGCGCGAGGTACTTCAGGAGCTCGAACTCCTTGAAGGTCAGGTCGAGGACCCGGCCCTTGAGCTTGGCGCTGTACGTCGCCTCGTCCACGGAGAGATCGCCGTTGCGGATCTCCATGGGGGAGTCGTCGCTGACGATCTGCTGGCGGCCCATGGCGAGCCGCAGGCGGGCCTCGACCTCGGCCGGACCGGCCGTGTCCAGGAGTACGTCGTCGATGCCCCAGTCGGCGGTGACGGCAGCGAGACCGCCTTCGGTGACGACGAGGATGAGGGGACAGCCGGGGCCCGTGGAGCGCAGCAGCTGGCACAGGCTGCGGACCTGCGGGAGATCACGGCGCCCGTCGATCAGGATCACGTCGGCACCCGGGGTGTCGACGAGAGCGGGGCCTTCCGCCGGAGCCACTCGCACGTTGTGCAGGAGCAGGCCGAGGGCGGGAAGCACCTCCGTCGACGGCTGAAGGGCATTGGTCAGGAGCAGCAGAGAACTCATCGCGCCCCACCTGCCTGGGTCGTCCTACGTTCGTGCACGGTTCGCTCGCCCATAACGTCTGGTTCCTCCTCGGTCCCTGCGAGGACGTTTGCGGCACTGCTCTGTACGTGCGGCTCCCGCGCCCCTGGGATCCGCTGTGCATTCAAGGCCGCGTACACCTGCGGTTTCCCGCTTCGTATACAACCCTTCCGAAAGCACAAAAGGACCCGGGGGCTACGCTGCCCGAGTCCTCTTCCCAGCAGAATAGCCCACATGAGCTCAGGCCCGGCAGGTCATGTGACGCGATCTTCCAATAGTCCACACCGTGAGACAGCGTCCCGCACCCCGTTGCGGACGTTTCTGCGCACGGTCGACGGGGTGACGATCGATGCGGCGTACGACCCTGCAACGGGGCCTTCCGGCGACCTCGCGATCGTTGTCGCGCACGGTTTCACGGGCGACCTGGAGCGCCCGCACGTGCGCCGCGCGGCGGGTGTCCTCGGGCGGAACGCGGCGGTGGTCACCTTCTCCTTCCGTGGTCACGGGGCCTCCGGCGGCCGCTCGACGGTCGGCGACCGGGAGGTGCACGACCTGGCGGCCGCGGTGGCGTGGGCGCGGGAGCTGGGGCACCAGCGGGTCGCCACCGTCGGGTTCTCGATGGGCGGCTCGGTGGTGCTGCGGCACGCGGCGCTGCACCGAGTGGCCGGTTCGGAGCACGAGGGGCGCACGGAAGCGCATGCGGACGCGGTGGTTTCGGTGAGCGCACCAGCCCGTTGGTACTACCGGGGTACGGCCCCTATGCGGCGGGTGCACTGGCTGGTAACCCGGCCGGTGGGGCGGACCGTGGGCCGCTACGGGCTGCGGACGCGGATCCACCACCGCGAGTGGGACCCGGTGCCCGCCTCCCCCGTCGAGTCGGTCCCCCTCATCGCGCCCACCCCGCTGCTGATCGTCCACGGCGACCAGGACGGCTATTTCCCGGTGGACCACCCGCGGATGCTGGCCGAGGCCTCCGGGGACCACGCCGAGCTGTGGCTGGAGCACGGCATGGGCCATGCCGAGAACGCGGCCGACGACGAGCTGCTCGCCCGGATCGGGGACTGGGTGGCCGCGCACGCGGGCTAGCCTGACGGTGTTCACAGGATCCGCCGACGTACGCGATCCGGATCCACTGATGTACGCGATCCACCGGGTCACGTATCCACTGATTGAGGAACGAGATGGCAAAGGGCACGGTGCGTTACTGGGCCGCCGCCAAGGCCGCGGCAGGCGTCGCCGAGGAGCCGTACGACGCGAGCACGCTCGCCGAAGCGCTCGACGCGGCCCGCGGGCGACACCCCGGCGAACTCGTCAGCGTCCTGCGGCGATGCTCCTTCCTCATCGACGGTGACCCCGTGGGGACCCGCGGGCATGAGACGGTACGGCTGGCCGAGGGCGGCACGGTCGAGGTGCTCCCGCCGTTCGCAGGAGGGTGAGCGAGACGATGAGCAACCAGCCGTATGAGTCCCCGTACGAGCCGCCGTACGAGGGGTACGACCCGTATCAGCAGCCCCAGCAGTCTCCGCAAGCCGCGCAGCAGCCCGAATGGCAGCAGTACACCCAGCAGTGGGAGGGGCAGACCTGGGAAACGCAGGCGCAGGCGCCGGTCTCCGCGGCGGACACGGCATATCTGCCTCCCCAGGGGTATGCCGAGCCGTCTCCTTACGGCACCGTCGGTCAGCCCCTGCCGCCGGAGGCGCCTGCTTCCCAGTGGACCGGGGTTGCCGGTTCTGCTTACGGCCCCGGTTACCCGGCGCCCGGCGACGGCGGCTTTGCCCACGCGTCCGGCCTGGGGGTCCCCCCGGGGCCTTCGGACGCCGGGGGAGGGACGACAGCCCGAACGGGGAGCAGCAGCCCCCAGGAGCCGTCCGTCCCCGTTGCCGAGCCTGCCCCCGGCTACGGTCCCCCCACCATGACCGGCAACCCCCGCATCACCGACGCCCAGCGTGCCCGTGCCGAAGGACGGTCGCCGATCATCGAACCCGGGATGCAGCCGGCCGCGCTCACGGCGGGGCTGGGGCTGCTGCTGTCCGGTGCGGCGGCGATCGGGGAGTACGCACTCGTCGTACCCCTCGTGCTGCTGCAGGCCGTCACGGCGGCGGGATGGTTCCGGCTGAACGGGATGTGGCCCGCCCGGCAGGGCATCGCGCTGGCGTTCCTCGGCGCGGTGACCGCGGACGTGGCACTGCTCGCGACCGGCCGGGAGAACGCGCCCGCCGCGATCCTCGGCACCCTCGGCGTATGGGTCCTGCTCACCCTCGTCCTGCAACTGCGCAGCCACGCCGACCCGGACACCCGGATGTACGGCCTGATGGCGACCGTCGCCTCGGCCGCGCTGGCGATCGTCGCGGCCGGGCATCTCGCCGCGGAGCCGGACGCCGTCACGGTGGGCGCGGCCGCCGTCGCCGTGGCGATCCTCGCCCGTGCGCTGCCGCTGCCCACGGCGGCCTCCGTGGTGGTCGCGCTGCTGGCCGCCGCGGGCGCCGGCATCGCGGTCGGCGGGATGACCGACTTCGGGTCGCGGGGTGCCTTCCTCGGCCTCGGCGCGGGCGTCTGCGCGCTGATCGGCCACCGGGTCGCGAGCTACGACTACCCGTCCCGTTTCGTCCACTTCACCGCGGGCGTGGCCCTTCCGCTGGCCACCGCGGCCCCGGCCGTCTACCTGCTGGGCCGCGCGCTCGGCTAGGTCCCGTCGTCGAACTCCCGTCGTCCGTCGGAGCGTGGGGCAGGCGGGAGTTCTGACGACAGGGCCTGGCGGCGCGGTTCGTCACAGCTGATCGACAAGCAACCCGAAGGGCCCCCGACACGGGGGCCCTTCGGGGTTAGGCTCGCGAATTGACGGCCACTCGGTCGTTGAGACCGGGTCTGCCGAGGTGGGGGAAACACCGAGCATGCGCGCACTGCGAATCATCCTGATCGTCGCCGTCATCCTGGGCGGCCTGTTCGTGATCGCGGACCGGGTGGCGGTCGGGTTCGCGGAGGACAAGGCGGCCGACCGGATCAAGAGCACCGAGGGGCTGGCCAGCACCCCCGACGTGTCCATCGAGGGCTTCCCCTTCCTCACCCAGGTCGCCGGCGGCGAGCTCGACGACGTGAAGATCGGCATCAAGAACTACGAGGCCTCGACGGGCGGCACGGGGGCCGCCGCCTCCACGATCCGCATCGACGACCTCAGCGCCGAGATGCACGGCGTCGTCTTCAACGGCGACTACAGCTCCGCCACCGCGGACAGCGCCACCGGCACCGCGTCCATCTCGTACGCCGAGCTGTTGAAGGCCGCCAAGGCCGAGCCCACCCAGGTCGCCTCGGGTGTCAGCGCGCGGGTGATCGGCCTCTCCGACGGCGGCAACGGCAAGATCAAGGTCACCATCGAGGCCACCGTCCTCGGCACCAAGCTGCCTCAGCCGGTCTCCGTGCTCAGCTCCGTCAGCGTCTCGGGCGACACCGTGAAGGTGCACGCCGACTCCCTGCCCAAGCTGGGCGTTGAGCTCGCCGAGGGCCGGATCCGGGCGATCACCGACTTCCAGCAGAAGATCGACGAACTGCCCGGCGGCATCCAGCTCGACAAGGTCGAGGCGGCGAAGAGCGGCGTCGACCTCTCGGTGAAGGGTTCGGACGTCAAGCTGGTCGGGTAGGCACGGGCCGGGGGCCGTGGAGGGCCGATTGTCCGAAGAGCGAGACGGCCTGGTCCGTACCGCAGATGCGCTATCGGTGTGACGACGGAAAACGAGCCCCGGAAACCGGGCGGGCGCGGCCTCGACCTTCATCGCATCCCACATCGCGGACGATCGCGTCTCAATATACGACACGCCGGTGACATGCCCGCCTGTCCGTCCCTACGATCGGACGCATGAAGCGACAGGCGGATCTCACGAAGCGGCGGGCAGTAGACCTGTGCCGCGTCGCCGCCATGCTCTGTCGCACCTTCTGAGCGGAAGCGTTCGTACTTCCGCGAGCCGGGCCCCTGGACCTCTCTTGTCGGGGCCACCCCTGCGCCACGCAGCCGTCACCGGCATGACCGCGCACCCCTCTTCAACGCACCGCCCCGCCGCAACTGCCCCGGAGGAGAACGAGCATGAGCCGCAGCGACGTCCTGGTAGACGCCGACTGGGTCCAGGACCACCTGGACGACCCGAACGTGGCCGTCGTCGAGGTCGACGAGGACACGTCCGCGTACGAGAAGAACCACATCAAGAACGCCATCCGGATCGACTGGACCAAGGACCTCCAGGACCCGGTCCGTCGTGACTTCATCGACCAGGAGGGCTTCGAGAAGCTCCTCTCGTCGAAGGGCATCGGCAACGACACGCTCGTCGTCCTCTACGGCGGCAACAACAACTGGTTCGCCTCGTACGCCTACTGGTACTTCAAGCTCTACGGCCACGAGAACGTGAAGCTCCTCGACGGCGGCCGCAAGAAGTGGGAGCTCGACTCCCGCGACCTGGTCGACGGCTCGCAGGTGCCCGAGCGCGCCGCGACCGAGTACCAGGCCAAGGCCCAGAACACGGCGATCCGCGCCTTCCGCGACGACGTCGTCGCCGCGATCGGCTCGCAGAACCTGGTCGACGTGCGGTCGCCCGACGAGTTCAGCGGCAAGCTGCTCGCCCCGGCCCACCTGCCGCAGGAGCAGTCGCAGCGTCCGGGCCACATCCCGTCCGCGCGCAACATCCCGTGGTCGAAGAACGCCAACGACGACGGCACCTTCAAGTCGGACGACGAGCTCAAGGAGCTCTACGCCGAGGAGCAGGTCGACCTCGCCAAGGACACCATCGCGTACTGCCGTATCGGTGAGCGTTCCGCGCTCACCTGGTTCGTGCTGCACGAGCTGCTCGGTGTGGAGAACGTCAAGAACTACGACGGCTCCTGGACCGAGTACGGCTCCCTGGTCGGCGTCCCGATCGAGCTCGGCGCCAACAAGTAACCCTCAAGGCCTGACGTACTGAAGGACGGAATCGACATATGTGTGGAGCGAAGGCCGGCGGCCCCGACGCCTCGACGATCAAGCCCGGTGAGACCACGATCCAGGGCCAGGTGACCCGCGACGGCGAGCCGGTCACGGGTTACGTCCGCCTCCTGGACTCGACCGGCGAGTTCACCGCCGAGGTCCCGACCTCGGCCACCGGACAGTTCCGCTTCTACGCGGCCGAGGGCACGTGGACCGTGCGGGCCCTGGTGCCCGGCGGCACCGCCGACCGCACGGTCGTCGCCCAGACGGGCGGCCTCGCCGAGGTCGCGATCGCCGTCTGAGAGGCGGACCGCCGTCGCTGACGGCAGTCACCTGAACGGCTGAAGGGCCGCACCCCCGGGGGTTGGACGCTTACCGGATCGGGGTGCGGCCCTTCGGCTTGCCCAGAGGCTCTCCGCCCGTGCGCCGAGGGCTTTCGCGGGCCTACGCTGGGTGTATGTACGCACGACGGCGTCACGTGTACTTCGCCATGATGGGGACGTGCATCGGGCTCTTCGTCCTGGCCTGGGCAGTGGTGCGGCTCTGGTCGATTCCGGTGGCCGTGGGGATGTGTGTGGTGGCCATGGTGATTCCGCCGCTGGCCGCGATGGTGGCCAATCGGCGCGGGCCGGAGGACCGGTGGTGGGACGACCCGTCCGGTGATCCCAAGTCCGACGAGTGGTGGGACGAGCTGGACGGCAAGAAGCGGCGGCAGTAGCCGGCGGCGGGTCGGCAGACGGCACGGGGCTGCGGGAGAAAGGCGCATATGTCGCGTACGAGATTGTCCACCGTGGTGTTCGACGCGCCCGACGCACATGTGCTGGCCGACTTCTACATGCGGTTGCTCGGATACGTGGTGCGCGCGGAGGAGCCGGACTGGGTGCTCATCGGCCCGTCGTACGGCGGCACCGCGCTCGCCTTCGAGACCGAGCGGCTCTACACGCCGCCCGTGTGGCCCGCGGGCCCCGGCGACCAGCGGATGATGCTGCACCTCGACATCGAGGTCGACGATCTGGCGGCCGAGACCGCGCGTGCCCTCTCCGAGGGGGCCAGGCTCGCCGAGTTCCAGCCCCAGGAGCACGTACGGGTCTTCCTCGACCCGGCGGGGCACCCGTTCTGCCTGTGGGTGCACACGCACGAGAAACCTCCGAAGCGCCTGAGGCGTCACACGCGTCAGAGCGACTCACTGGACGAGCGGTCGACGGCTCGTTAGACGAGCGGTCGGCGACTCAGTAGACGAGCGCCCGCGTCTCGTCCCCCATCGCCTCCTGCACGAACACCTGCGCGCCCGCGATGCGTACGCCCTTCAGGACGTCCTTCTCCGTGATCTCGCGCCGGGCCGCGCACTGCGTGCACAGGGTGATGCGGCCGGCCGCCAGGATCGAGTCGATCAGGTCGGGCAGCGGCGCCGCGTGCGGAAGCTCGAACTCGGCGGCGCGGCCCGGCAGCGCGAACCACGAGGACTCGCCGGTCAGCCACAGGGAGACGTCGACGCCACTGGCCACGGCCACCGCCGCGACGGTGAACGCCTGTGAGCAGCGCTCCGGAGCATCGGCCCCTGCCGTCACCTTGATCACGAGCTTCTTCGCCATGCCCGAATGGTAGTCCGAATCGTAATGAACTCGCGTGCAACTCCATGCGGTGGTCATGGGTCTCCTGTGCGCGCGGATACGGAATCCGCGTTTCACGTTCCGTGGGGGGACGTCTTGGAAGTCTCGGAAACACCTGAAGCATCTGAAAGGCCTGAAAGACCCGAGGTACCTGAAGTGCCTCGAGTGCTGGAAGTGCCCGAAGGATCGGAAACGCCGGAAGTATCTGAAGCGCCGGAAGTGGCTGAAGCACCGGAAGTGCCGGAAATGCGCGTACGTCGACGTGGGCGTACGACACTGCTGATCGCCACGGCCGCCGTGCTCGGGCTCGTCGCCGGTACCTGCGCCGGTTATCTGGTGCAGGCCGACCGTGAGCCCACCGAGCTGCCGTCGCTGTCGCAGCCGGTGGTCGCGCAGGCCAAGGGCGCGGGCCCCGAGCCTCTGTCGGCCGCGCAGGACCACCGGGTGAAGACCGATGGCGACCTGCGCAAGCTGCTGATCAAGCGGCCGAAGGGGACGCGGGAGGCCGACTGGCTGAGCGACGACGGCTGGATGGACATCGGCGAGTACGCGGAGTCGTTCACGAAACCGGCCGGTGCCTTCAGGGATCTGGTCGGCGACGAGTTCCGTCGCACGGCCGTCACCGGATGGCGCGTCGGGAACACGTACAGCGTCGAGATCCGGCTCGTCCAGTACCGCCAGGAGGAGAACCTCGGCGCGGTCGAAGCGGCCGACGACGGCCACTACTGGGCGGTCGACGAGGACGGCACCCGCAGCTGGGACATCCCCGGCACGGGTGACGGCATGGCGTACGTCCACACCAAGCCCCGCACGAAGGCCGGCTATCTGCCGATGTACGAGGCCGAGGCGCAGGCCCGGCGCGGTGACATCGCCGTGGAGATCTGGGTGAACGACACCAAGCCGATCTCCAAGGCGAAGATCATGGACCTGGCCAAGCGGCAGATGGAGCGGCTGTGACCACCGAGCAATCGACAACACCGGAGCCGGTGGAGCCCGTAAGGCCGACGGAGCCCGCGCAGGCTGTGGAGCCTGTAAGGCCGACGGAGCCCGCGCAGGCTGTGGAGCCTGTAAGGCCGACGGAGCCCGCGCAGGCTGTGGAGCCTGTAAGGCCGACGGAGCCCGCGCAGGCTGTGGAGCCTGTAAGGCCGACGGAGCCCGCGCAGGCTGTGGAACCCGTGGAACCCGTGCAGGCCACGCAGGCTGTGGAGCCCGTGGGTTCCGTGGATTCCGTTCGGGAGCCCGTGTCCGAGGCCGCTCCGAAGAAGCCCGTTCGGCGCGGCCGTATCGCCGCCATCGCCGGTTCCGTCCTGCTCGTCGGTGCCGTCATCGGTGGCGCCGGCTATACCGTCGTGACCGTCCAGGACGCCGACCGGGACGCGGGCGCGCCCGTCTGGAAGCTTCCCAAGGCCGCGAAGGAGGACGCCAAGAAGGCGAAGGCGGCCTCGGGACTCGCCGCCATGCTCGTGCCGTACGAGGCCGACGGCTGGAGCAGGGGCCCGGACATCGCCGAGTTCGGCTCCGACGCCGCGCTCAGCGGGGGCGAGGCCGCCGCCCTGCGCAAGGAGTCGATCAGCGATCTGCCCCGCTCCCAGCGGCGGCGGCTGGAGAGGGAGATCGACAAGCAGCACACCAAGGGCATGGTGATGCGCAGTTACCTGAGCACGTCGAACGCGAGCGACTCCACGCTCTACGCCGAGAGGGCCTTCACCGTGAGCGTCGAGCTGATGCAGATGGAGGACAAGACGGCGGTCCGGAACATGTCGACCTTCCAGAACGAGTTCTTCGACGCTCTCTCGATCTTCCGCAGCGGGCCGAAGATCGAGGGCCACAAGAACGCCAAGTGCTTCCTTCCGCCCAAGGACAAGGAGGAGAAGCTCGACATGATGATCTGCTCCGCCTACGAGGGGAACGTGCTGGTCAGCGTCACCGCGGAGGCGGCCAAGCCGTTGAACACCAAGGGGGTCGCGGCGCTCCTGCGCGAGCAGCTCGACCGCATCGTCGAGCCGGGGGAGGCGGTATGACCGAGCAGACGACACCGATGGAGCCGCAGGCCGTGCTGCCTCCGGTGCCACCGATGCCCGAGGCGGCCCCGCCCGTCCTGGTCGCCGAGCCGACTCCGCGCGTCAAGAAGGACCGTCGCGTCCTGCGTGCCGTGCTGCGCTGGACGGCTGCCGTCGTGGTCTTCGGCGCGGTCGGCACGTCGGCCGCGTACGGCATCACGCGGATGGAACGCACCGACGTACCGGGTCTGGCGACGGAGTCGGACGGGCGCTGGGACTACCCGACGATCACCATGCCGCCGCTGCCCTCGGGCAGCCCGGGTCCGATGGCCGAGTCGAACAAGGCCGGCGCCCACTACGCCGACCTGCGCAAGCTGGTACTCCCCGCCCCCAGGGGGGCGAAGGCCGACGCGGCGCTGCGCGGCGAGGACGGCTGGCTGGCGAGCAAGACCTTCCTGGCGGAGTACGCCGAGAAGGCCGACCGGGAGACTGTCGGGCAGCTGCTGACCGACTCCGGTCTGCGGCACATCGCCGCACGCGGCTGGACCACCGAGGACGGTACGCACACGCGGATCTACCTGCTGCAGTTCGACACCGCGGCCGTCGCGGACGATCTGGTCAGCAGCGACCTGGCGAACTACGACTCCCCGCAGTACGCGGTGCGCGGCGCGGCGCTGACCGAGCGGGACGAGAAGTTCCCGGAACGCGCCGCGGTGGACGACATCACGCGTCTCGCGTACGTGGAGAGCAAGCCGTACGGCGCCGAGCAGGTCCGGCAGTCGTACCTCTCGGCGGGGGACACCATCGCCGTGATCGTCCAGTCACGGAAGGGCACCGCACAGGCGGTCCCGTTCCAGCAGACGGTGATCCTGCAGAGCGAGCTGCTCGGCTGAGCCCGCCAGGGTGCACCTGAAAGAGAGGGCCGGGCCCCACCCGACTAGAGTGGGGTCCGGCTCTTGTGTACACCGCAACCCCCGCTCATCCGAGGAGCACCCGTGGAGATCTTCTTCGAAACCCTGCTGGTCCTGGTCTGCGTCGGCGTGCTCGCCTTCGCCGGGCTGACCGTGAAGAAGCTGTACCAGGGCCAGCGCTGACCCCCATCAAGGAATTTCCGAGCTCATGATCGAGATCCCGTCCGACCTCCACAAGGACCTGGTTCCCCTCGCCTTCCTGCTCGGCAACTGGGCCGGGGCGGGCGTCCACGACTTCCCCGGCTCCGAGAAGTGCAACTTCGGGCAGGAAGTCACCTTCACCCACGACGGGCGGGACTTCCTGGAGTACCACTCGCACACCTGGGTGCTGGACGCGGACGGGAACAAGGTCAGGCCGCTGGAGACCGAGTCCGGCTTCTGGCGCATCGACGACAACCGCAAGGCCGAGGTCGTCATGACCCGCGACGACGGTGTCGTCGAGGTCTGGTACGGCGAGCTGGCCGACAAGAAGCCGCAGATCGACCTGGTCACGGACGCGGTCGCGCGCACCGCGGCCTCGGGTCCGTACAGCGGCGGCAAGCGGCTGTACGGGTATGTGAACAGCGACCTCATGTGGGTCGGCGAGAAGCAGACCCCCGAGGTCGAGTTGCGCCCCTACATGTCGGCGCAGCTGAAGAAGGTCGTCACCCCGGAGGACGTCGAGCGCTGGGCCAAGGCCCTCCCCGACGACATGCCGGACGACGGCATCGCGTTCTTCAAGTAGGTCTTCCAGGGCTTCGAGCAGTTCATCAGGTCGGCAACACCCGGAATGGTCCTAGACTTCCAGGTGTGGTGAGCACCGACTGGAAGAGCGACCTGAGGCAGCGCGGCTACCGGCTGACGCCGCAGCGCCAGCTTGTCCTCGAAGCCGTGGACACCCTGGAGCACGCGACCCCCGACGACATCCTCATCGAGGTGAGGAAGACGGCGTCGGGGGTCAACATTTCCACGGTCTACCGGACCCTGGAGCTCCTGGAGGAGCTCGGCCTGGTCTCGCACGCCCACCTGGGGCACGGCGCGCCGACGTACCACCTGGCCGACCGGCACCACCACATCCACCTGGTGTGCCGCGACTGCACGAACGTCATCGAGGCCGATGTCTCGGTCGCCGCCGAGTTCACGGCGAAGCTCCGTGAGACCTTCGGCTTCGAGACGGACATGAAGCACTTCGCGATCTTCGGCCGCTGCAAGGACTGCGCGGCCAAGAAGTAAGGGCTGCGCGGCCGCGAAGCAGGGACGGCGCGGCCGAGATGGGGTGTCGGGCCAGGAAGCCGGGCTCGGCAAGAAATAAAATCGGCAGCGACTGGGTCGTAGGCTGTGTGGATATGAAGAGCCCCCTGCTGTCCCTGTCCGGCGCCGTTCCCGCCGAGGGCGTGGACGAAGCCGTCGCCGCCCACTACGGCGATCTGTTCCGTGAACAGCGTGCCCTCGCCGACGGCACCGGCTTCGTGGACCTCTCCCACCGCGGTGTCGTCACCGTCACCGGTGAGGACCGGCTCAGCTGGCTGCATCTGCTGCTCACCCAGCACGTCTCGGACCTCCCGGCCGGCCGCGCCACCGAGGCACTGATCCTCTCCGCGCACGGCCACATCGAGCATGCGCTGTATCTCGTGGACGACGGCGAGACCGTGTGGATGCACGTGGAACCCGGCACCCAGGAGGCACTGATCGCCTACCTGGAGTCGATGAAGTTCTTCTACCGGGTCGAAGTCGCCGACCGGACGGCCGACTTCGCGCTCGTGCACCTCCCGGCCGGTTCCATCGCCGGGGTGCCGGAGGGCGTCGTCGTACGCGAGACGCCGTACGGGCGTGACCTCTTCCTCCCGCGTACGGACCTGGAGTCGTACGCGCGGAAGAACGGCCCCGCGGCCGGACTGCTGGCCTACGAGGCCCTGCGCGTCGAGCACCACCGCCCGCGCCTCGGCTTCGAGACCGACCACCGCACCATCCCGCACGAGCTGGGCTGGATCGGCAGCGCGGTGCACCTCCAGAAGGGCTGCTACCGCGGCCAGGAGACCGTCGCCCGCGTCCAGAACCTGGGTAAGCCCCCGCGCCGCCTCGTCTTCCTCCACCTCGACGGCAGCGAGGTCCACCTGCCGCCGCACGGCACCGAACTCCGCCTCGCGGACGAAGGCCCCGACGGCCGGAAGATCGGCTTCATCACCACCTCCGTGCGCCACCACGAGCTGGGTCCGATCGCCCTGGCACTGGTGAAGCGAAACGTGCCGGTCGATGCGGCGCTGGTGGCCGACACGACGGCGGCGGCACAGGAGGTCGTGGTCGAGCCGTAGCCGGCCGTCCCGGCTGCGGGCAGTCGTCCCGGCTGCGGCCGTCCTGGCTCACATCTCCAGCAGCACCGTGAAGGGCCCGTCGTTCGTCAGGGACACCCGCATCTGCGCCCCGAAGCGCCCTGTCGCCACCGTCGCACCCAGCGCGCGCAGTTGGGCGACGACCTCGTCGACGAGAGGCTCGGCCACATCGCCCGGGGCGGCGGCGTTCCAGGTGGGGCGACGCCCCTTACGGGCGTCGCCGTACAGGGTGAACTGGCTGATCACGAGCAGCGGCGCGTCGATGTCGGAGCAGGATTTCTCGTCCGCGAGCATGCGAAGGGACCAGAGTTTGCGGGCGAGTTGGCCCGCCTTCTCCTTGGTGTCCTCGTGCGTGACCCCGACCAGCACGCACAACCCCTCACCGCTGATCTCGCCGACCGTCTCGCCTTCCACGACGACGCTCGCGCCGTCCACTCTCTGCACCACCGCACGCATGCGGACCATCATGCCGTGTGGCGCCGACGGGGCGCCGTGCGGGCCCTTCGCGTGATTTCCGGGGTCACTAACCCCCCATCTGGGGCTGATCGGGGGCACTCGGTCACATAGCGGCCACTTGGGGTGGCACGATGCGGTGTGTTGCGGTGCAACCGTGGGGTGGACCGCGCCGGTCGAGGGGACGGTAGAGGCACATGAGCACACCGAGTAGCGGGCAGCCGCCCGGAACCGTGTCATTGACCCGTACGAGCCCACGGGCGGATCGGACGGGCGGGATGACGGCCCGGCCGCCGGCGCAGCGCACCGACAGCCCGCTGTCGGCCGACCCGCCCCCGCGCGACCTCGCGGTGCTCCGGCTGCCCGAGCTGCGAACACTGCGCCGGGACGCCCAGCGCGACGAGGCCGACCTCAGCTACGTGCGGCGGCTGCTGCAGGGACGTATCGACATCCTGCGGGCGGAGCTGGCGCGCCGCGGCGAGCGACGGGCGCCGTTCCCGGCATCGGGGCAGCTGTCGGTCGTCGGCCCCGGACAGCCGTCGGTCGTGGAACGGCTCTCGGAGATCCTGACGGACGCGCCTGCCCGGCACCGCTCGTCGGCCCGCCATGTGACAGTGGGCACACCGCACGGCGAGGAGTACCGGGCGCTGGCCGCGGACATGCTCGCGGAGGTGGAGCTGTCCGACCTGGAAGCCCGCACGGACGAGGAGTTGGGCGCCGGGATGGGCCGGCTCGTCCGGTACGAGCGGCAGGTCTCCCGGCGGCGCCAGCAGTTGCAGCGCACGGCCGACGATTGCAGCGCCGAGATCGCCCGCAGGTACCGTGAAGGCGAAGCACAAGTAGACGACCTGCTCATGTGACGAGGCGGCGCCGGCGATCCCGGGCCCCTTCCGGGGTGGGTCCCCCACCCCGGAAGGCCACCCCTGATGTCCGTGCCCGCCATATCGCCTGTCCTCGCCGAGGTCGTACGTTCCGGCTTCGTCGAGGGACGCCATCGCGGCAGCCTGGTGCTGCTGGCCGCGGACGGGTCGGTCGAGCTGGCGCTCGGCGAGGTGACGACGCCGGTCTTCCCGCGCTCGTCGAACAAGCCCATGCAGGCGGCGGGTGTGCTGCGCGCGGGCCTCGACCTGGCTGGAGAGCGTCTCGCCCTCGCCGCCGCGAGCCACTCCGGGGAGACCTTCCACCGCGATCTCGTCCACAAGATGCTGGACGAGCACGGGCTGTCGGCCGGGCAGTTGCAGTGCCCGCCGGATCTGCCGCTGGACCCGGCCGAGGCCGAGACGTATCTCGCCGCGGGCTCCGTCCGCGACCGGGTCACCATGAACTGCTCCGGCAAGCACGCGGCGATGCTCGCGGTGTGCGCGCTGCGGGGCTGGCCGACGGATTCGTACCTCGACCCCGGACACCCCCTCCAGCAGCTGATCCACTCCGTGGTCGAGGAGGCAGCCGGGGAGCCCGTCGCCGCGGTCGGCACCGATGGCTGCGGGGCGCCCCTCATGGCCATCACCCTCACCGGCCTCGCCCGCGCCTTCCGCTCCTTCGTCCTCGCCGCCCCCGGCTCCGCCGAACGCCGCGTCGCCGACGCCATGCGCACCCACCCCGAGTACGTCGCCGGCACCCGTCGCCCCGACACCTGGCTCATGCGCGAGATCCCGGGTGCCCTGTCCAAGATGGGCGCGGAGGCCGTCCAGGCGATCGCCCTCCCGGACGGCCGCGCCCTCGCCTTCAAGATCGACGACGGCGGAGGCCGGGCGCTCGGCCCTGTCCTCGCGCGGGGGCTGGGCCTGCTGGGCGTGGACGGCCCGGTGGTGTCGCGGATCGGTCGGTCGCCGCTGCTGGGTGGAGGGCGAGAGGTGGGGGAGGTCCGGGCGGCGTTCTGAGCGCAGGGAGACCGCGCGCGGGCCTGGACCCCCGCTGGTCGGGCCCGCCCGGCGGCGGTCGAACAGACCTCGTGGACGCGGAGGACGTCCGCAAGATCGGCCCCGAAGTGCACGACCGGTTCAGGCGCAGTCGGCCCGGCGCCGTCAGCCGCTCCGACCGCTGGTGGCAGATCAACACCGGCGTGCTGCGCCTGGACCGCGTGCCGTGGACGGAGCCGCTCTACGCCGTGTACCGCTCGGCGGCCGGCGAGGTCGAGGGCCTGGTCTCGTACGAGTCGGACGACAACCGGGGCGACGCCAAGCAGCCCCTGAACACGGCGGAGGTGAACTGGCTGATCGCGGTGACGCCGGAGGCCGAACGCGCCCTGTGGCACCACCTCTGCTCGATCGACTGGATCACCCACCCGGGTCAAGACCGGCCGGCGGGCCCCGGACGACCTGCTGCCGCACTTCCTGCCGGACCCGCGCGCCGCCCGCATCACCACGCAGGCGGACTGGCTGTGGGTGCGGATCCTGGATGTCGTACGGACTCTGGAGGCGCGTACGTACGCGGGGACCGGGACCCTGGTGCTGGAGGTCACCGACCGGGACGGGCTGTCCGCCGGGCGCTATCGGCTGGACGCGGGGCCCGCCGGAGCGGACTGCGCGGCGACCACGCAAAGGGCCGAACTCATTCTGGACGTGGGCGACTTGGCGGCATTGTGGCTGGGTGACGAGTCGGCGGTGCGACTCGCGGCGCTGGGGCGGGTGCGGGAAGAACGAGAGGGCGCCGCCTCCGTTGCCGACGCCCTGCTCCGCACGTCCGGGCACCACGGTCGCCCGGACGTGGGCGACTTGGCGGCATTGTGGCTGGGTGACGAGTCGGCGGTGCGACTCGCGGCGCTGGGGCGGGTGCGGGAAGAACGAGAGGGCGCCGCCTCCGTTGCCGACGCCCTGCTCCGCACGTCCGGGCACCACGGTCGCCCGGACGTGGGCGACTTGGCGGCATTGTGGCTGGGTGACGAGTCGGCGGTGCGACTCGCGGCGCTGGGGCGGGTGCGGGAAGAACGAGAGGGCGCCGCCTCCGTTGCCGACGCCCTGCTCCGCACGTCCGGGCGACCGTGGTGCCCGGACAGTTTCTGATCTGGGCCGGCGGTACTCCTTCCGTGCGGGTGATGACTCCTGGTCCGTTATCCGTAGCGAGCTATTCAGTTGTGGCTGTGCATTCAGTTGTGGCTGTGCGTTCAGTTGTGGCTGTGCTGTGCGGTGGTGCGGACTGACCGAGCTCCCGGCTCCCCTCCGGAAGGGAGCCCGGCCAGCCGGACTGACGGACGATGGCGCCCGGTCAGCCGGACTGGGCGAGCAGCATCACGAGGATCACCGCTCCGATGCCGCTGATCACGGAGTTCTTGGCCTTGAGGCCGATGGACAGCGCGACGAACGCGATGATGCCCATCGGCCCGTACTTCCACTGGATGAGCTGTTCGAATCCGATGGCGAGGGCGGCGACGGCGAGGGCGATGAGCGGCATGACGGTCCCTCCTTCGGGACGGGGAGGCGGACCCCCGCTGAGGACCGTCCACCCGATCCACCTGGCTGACAGGTGCGACTCTGGGGGCCAACCCTCGGGAAGTATGACCATGTTGTGCAAGTTGGTGACCAACTCACTGTTACTTATCTCCGCGTTGGGTCGACTCATAACCACCTATCAGGTAACTGCCCAAAGATGGCGGGAAGTTGTAGTGTTTGGTCGTGGACCCGGAACACGCCGCCGTCAATGGGCGGAACAGGTCACCACGGCCACAGAGGTCACACCGCGAGGTGGCCGACGAGCTGCGCAGCCGGATCAGGTCCGGTCAGCTGCGGGCGGGTCAGCGCATGCCCACGCAGGCCAAGCTGGCGGACGAGTTCGGCGTCGAGCGCGGCGCCGTGCGCCAGGCGCTGCGCATCCTGCAGTCGGAGCATCTGCTCGTCAACGTGTCCAAGGGGAGCCCCGCGACCGTCGCCGACACCCCGGAAAGGTCTCCGACCGGTCCCGAAGCCCCGCCGCAGCCCACCACGGTGGCGCTCGGCGCGCGGATAGCGGCCGCCTTCGCGGCCCCTCATGTGGAGATAGACGCGCTGTGTCTGACATCCATCTCGCTGACACTTGCCATCGGTGAGCCCCTCCGTCAGATTCACGCGGGGCGCATAAAACCGGCCAGGGTGGACGTTCGCCTGCTGCTGCCGAGCAGTGACATCGACCTTGCCTTCCCGGCCCCCGTCGACTCTGCCGAGGACGGCCGCCTCCAGCGCAACTGGCTGGCCAACCGCAACGCCCAGGCCCAGGTGCTGCGCCACAACCTGCTGACTCTGCGCTCCACGCACGGCATCGACGTGAACGTCAGCTTCCGAGCGCTCCCCTTCACGCCACCCGTGAAGCTGTATCTGCTCAACGGCGCCGAGGCCCTCTTCGCGTACTACACCCTCGCCAAGCGCGAGCAGGAGATCGACGATGTGTACCTGGAGATGTACGACGTCCAGGGCACGCAGTCCATGCTCTTCCTCTTCACCCAGGGCGCCGGGCTGCGGGACACGACGTTCGTGGAGCAGTCCCACCTGTGGTTCAACGCGCTGTGGGAGACCATCAGTTCGGAGTTGCTGTTCACGAACTGATGGCCTCCTGGACTGTACAGAGGCGTCTCGGGCGGGAGGCTGCCCAGCTCACAGGGCGGGTCCGGCGACCATCAGGGCGAGCATGACCGCCCCGATGGAGCTGCACGTAGGACTCTTGGCCTTGATCCCGATACTGAGCAGCAGCAGTCCGGCGATGCCTATCGGACCGTACTGCCATTGGACGAGCTGCTCGAAGCCGACGACGAAGACGGCGGAGAGGAGGGCTATGACGGGCATGGTGGTTCCTCCTGTTTTCAAGTCCTGCTTCAGGGGAGACCGGTGGGAGGCCGGCCGGGAGGGGAGGCAAAACTTCCGCCAACTTGGCCAAGTTGGTAACCAACTCTGATTAAGTTGTCCCCACTTGGCTACCAGTCATAAACAACTCTCAGGCAACTCCCCATAGATGGGTGACAGTTGTAGCGTTTGGTCGTGACCCAGGAGAACGTGGCAGTGAACGGCAGCAGAAGGACCTCGCCCCAGGAGATCGCCGACATCCTGCGGGAGCGCATCCGCGTCGGCGACCTCAAGGCGGGCGACCGCCTGCCCACCCAGGCCGAGTTGGCAGACGAATTCGGCGTCGAGCGCGGCACGGTCCGTCAAGCCCTCCGAGCACTGCAGGACGACGGTCTCCTCAGCAACGTCAGCAAGGGCAGCCCGCCGAGGATCGCCGATGTTCCCGCCGCGCGGGACGAGCCCCAGCCGACGATGGTGGGGCTGGCGCCGCGCCTCACCGAGGCGTTCTCCGTGCCGCATGTCCGCGTGGACGCCGCCTGCCTGACCGCGGAGACCCTGATGGTGGCCGTCGGGGAGCCCGTCCGCCTGATCCACGAGGGCAGGATCCGTCCGGAGTCGATCGACGTTCGGATTCTGCTGCCCTCCCGGGACATCACCCTGGCGTTCCCCGTCCCGGTGGAGGGACACGGAGGGGACGATCCGGTCCACAAGCGCTGGCTGGACCAGCGCAACGCCCAGGTGGTCGTCCTGCGCCACAACCTCCAGGCCCTGCGCTCCTCTCACGGCATCGACGTCCGCGTGACCTTCCGCGCCCTGCCGTTCACCCCACCGGTGAAGCTGTACCTGCTCAACGAGTCGGAGGCGCTGATCGCGTACTACATGATCACCAAGCGGGAGGAGACCGTGGACAGCGGAGTTCTGGAGATGTATGACGCCCTCGGCTCGGCGTCCCTCCTCTTCTCCTTCGAGAAGCGGGCCGGCCAGCGGGACGCCGCGTTTGTGGAGGAATCCCAGAAGTGGTTCGACGCCCTCTGGGAAACCATCACCACGGACCTGACACTCTCCTAGTGACTTCTGATGCGGTGCAGACTGAATCGGTGGCGACAGCGACAGAGAACCTACGGGAAGTGATCACCCGAGCCCGCTTCGTGCTCTTCGACTTCGACGGGCCGATCTGCCGGTTGTTCGCGGGGCATGCCGCGGAGGATGTGGCGAAGGATCTGGTGGAGTGGCTCGAACGGCAGGGGCTACGAGGCCTGTTGACCGAGGAGGAACGTTTCCACCCGGACCCGATGGTGGTCCTGCACGCCGTCCACCGGCGTCACCCGCACAGTGATCTGGTGACCGAGCTGGAGGCGCGGCTCACCCAGCAGGAACTCAAGGCGGTGCCCTCCGCCATGCCCACCGCGTTCGCCGATCCCCTGATAAGGACCTGGAGCGCCGTCGGGGCCCGGCTGGCCATCGCCACCAACAACTCGGCCCGTACCGTGGTCAGTTACCTGGCGAGTCGTGACCTCGCCGAGTGCTTCGTGCCCAACATCTATGGCCGCACCCAGGAACTGCACCACCTCAAGCCGGACCCGCACTGTCTCAACCGGGCCCTGAACGCCCTGGGCGCCGCCCCGTCGTCGGCCGTCATGATCGGCGACGCTCCCTCGGACCTCCAGGCCGCCCAGCGGGCCGGAGTTCCGTTCCTCGGCTACGCGCGTAACGAGGACAAGGAGAAGCTGCTGCGCAAGGCCGGGGCCGACGTGATCGTCAGGTCACTGGAGCCGGTCCTGCGGGAGCTCCGGGGTCAGGCCTGAGACACCAGGATGATGAAGACCACCGCCGCCCCTGCCGCCAGGGACGAGTGGCCCTTACGTATGCCTATGAAGATCAGCGGCAGAAGGAACGCACACGCGAGGCCGAACTTCACTTGCGTCACCAGTGCCAGGATGAACTCGGTGACCGCCAGAGCTACTTCCCACTGAGCCATGTTTCCCACCCACCCATTCAACTTCCAGTGAAGCGATCAACTCCCCGTCCAATTGGACTGGTTGACTTGAATGTTGTCTGCCCTGCCCGGTTGATCCCTTAACCAGCAGACTGGTTGGACTGGTCACTTGACTGGAATCGGTTTGCTTGTCGGGTGGCAGAGGTACGGTCGGGGTGTGAGCGGACAGCGGATCGGCGACGGCGGCGGCAAGGAGTCTTTGCGTGTCGCCGGAGTGCTGCTCGACAGGATCGGCGACGGTACCTATCCGCTGGGAGCCCTTCTGCCGCCCCAGCGCGAGCTCGCGGAGGAGTTCGGGGTCTCCCGCGACACCGTGCAACGGGCTTTGAGGGAGCTGGCCAACGGCGGGTGGATCATGTCCCGCCAGGGCAGCGGGTCCCGGGTTTCCCGCGTGGTGAAACCGCAGCGTGTTTCGGCCCGCGCGCCGAGTGGTGCGAAGCCTGGCTGGGCCGTGACCCTGGGGCCGATCATCAGCCGGGCCTTCGAGCAGCCGGAAGTCGCCCTCGACGTCTATACGCTGACATCCGAGTCCCTGGACACGCACATCCGGGTTCAGGAGGAGCGGATCCGCACAGGGGAGATCGCCCCTCAACGCATCGTCATGCGCATGCTGCTTCCGTCCGAGGATCTGGCCGTGCCCTATCCGCGCACCAAGGACGACCCGCACGACCCACGATTGGGCGACCGTCTGCACAAACTGACGCGTAGGCACACGGCATCCGTGCGACGCGTGCTGCGGGCCCTTGAACTCGAGGACCTGGTGCCCAGCGTCGAGCTGGAGATCCGCCACGTGGAGCTGACCCCGACGTTCAAGCTGTATCTCCTCAACGGGACCGACGCGCTGCAGGCCCTCTATGAGCCGGTCGAACGCCTGATTGAGCTGGAGGACGGCAGCGAGGCCCTCGCGGTCGACGTGCTGGGCCTCGGCGCCACTCTCACGCACTACGTCAAGGACGACGACCCGGACTCCACCGGGTCAGTTTTCGTCGCCAGTAGTCAGGCGTGGTTCAACTCCGTATGGAGTCTGCTCGCGACATGATGGCAATCCAGCAATGGACTGCCGTGCGCATCCTTGCGCCTTAGCGTCCGTTTACCTCATCGAGACCGTCCCAACACGCCAGAGGCCTTCAGCGGCGCTAGGGTTTGCCGCAACCTCAGTTACAGGAGTGGCCCGTGGGAGCACCTCCGGTTCCCAAGCGCGCCTTGTGGGAACGATGTGCCGCCGATGACGCCTACGACGGGTTCGTGGGACAGGCGAAACAGCTTGGAGTGATGAGCGGCGGTCATCACAACCGGAACTACGTGTTGCCCCTGACCGAGGTGATGGCGCGTCGCGTGGGGCGTGAGCCGGGCACCAACGTGACGGTGCGTATTCGCAGGCCAGAGGCTCTGCCGGTGGTCATCAGGACCTGGAAACACGAGGCGGAGATCCTCGCCGCCATCGGGGACGTCCTCCCGCATGTGCCGGAATGTCTGGCCCGACGTCGCGGCTCGGCCGTGCACAGCTACGTGGAAGGCGTTCCCCTCTCCACAGTCTGCCCCAATGGCAAGCCCGTCGACGGCCTGCTGATCAGGGCACTGGCCGGACTGCTCGCGCAGATGTCGCAGGTGCGCAGGGAGGCATTACCTCCGCTACCCGACGGCTGGCCGCCCAATGACAAGGACGGTCAGGCCTTTCTTCAGACGTTGGCCCTTCTTGCCGACCGTCAAATTCGTCAGCCCAATTGGGCCAACTTCGGCGGCTTGTTCGCCGCGCTGGGGATTCCTGAGGATGCCCTGACCCGGTTGGCCGAGCGGGTCCCGGCCATGGCCCGTCGTCCGTACAGCCTTCTGCACGCGGACCTCCACCGGGACAACGTGATCGTCACCTACGGTGGAGAACCGCCCCTGATCTGTGTGGACTGGGAGCTCGCGACATACGGAGACCCACTGCACGACCTCGCCACGCACCTGGTCCGGATGCAGTATCCGGACTTCCAGTGGAGCGAGGTGATCGATGCGTGGGCCGGGGCCATCCAGGACACCAGGCCCATGGCGGCGAACGGCTTGGTAGGGGATCTGCGTCACTACGTGGCGTTCGAGCGTGCCCAGTCCGTCTATCCGGATGTGATGCGCGCGGCGAAATCCCTGGAGGACTCGCTCGACCAGAAGAGCCTGGACCAGGCGACGGCCTCGGTGAGCCGCGCCATAAGAGCCGCGGCCGAACCGCTTCGGCTCGCCCACGTTCCTGACGAGGCCGAGGTCGAGCGCGTCCTCATCCGCTGGCAGGCGTCTCGGCACGATCGGCGCGTCGGCGCCAGCAGGGCGGTCACCACGCTTGTCTGGAGGCCGGACGAACGGCTTGCGGAGCACCCGGAATTTCCTCATTCGGCCGTACGCCACGCCTTGATCGCCGAGGGGGCGGCGCCCGCCGACCGGGTGTTCAAGGGCACCGCCCACCTCAACTCGGTCGTGCGCGTGCCCGGCATCGAGTTTCCGGTCGTGGTGCGGCGCAAGGTGGCATCGGTCTGCCGTCGCGAACGTGGCTATCTGAGCGAGCACGCCGTCCTCAAGGCCATCGAGGATTCCAAGGTCGACGTGACGGTGCCCAGGGTGCTCGCGCTGGGTGAGAGCCACACCAAGGACCTGTTTGCCATCCACACGTATGAAGGCCCGAAGGACGGTGTCCAGCCTCCCAACCACCCGGTGAACGGTCTGCTGCCCCATGAAGCGGACAAACTGGTGGACCAGCTCTGCGCCCTCACCCTGGTCGACTACGGTCAGCTGGATCCGACAGCGCCGGACTGGTCCGGCGGCGGGGACTTCTACGACTGGCTCACCGATCAACTGGGCCTGCTCGTCGAGGGGTTGCCCAAGGAGTCGCAGCAGCTGGCCCGAGTGCTGGGGTTGCCCGACGGGTCCCGGCTGCGGGAGATCCTGTCCCGGCATCGGGTGACCCTGCGTGAGCCCACCCTGCTGCACGGCGATTTGAACCCGTGGAATCTCGTACGCCGTGACGACTCCTTTGCGCTGACCATCATCGACTGGGAACTGGCGATGGTCGGCGACCCTCTGTACGACCTGGTCCGGCACATGCATCTCACGCCGACGCGGCCCGAGATCCGCGCTCGTATGTTCCGCCGCTGGGCAAAGGCGCTTCCAACTACGCACACCAAGAACTGGAAGCAGGACTGGCTCGCCTACCGGTGGATCGAGATCGTCCGTTCCGCCTATATCGACCTCGACCGCCTGGTCACGGGTGCCAGCCTCGACGCCCCCAATGTGCGCAGGGCGGTGGACTCGTACGCGATGACCTTGGAGGCCGCCAGGGCCTCACTCGGCCTTCCCGTTCGCTCGACGGCGAACCCGTATCTTGCCTACGCACTGCCGCACGGCGACCATGGCAGCACACGACGGGCCGGGTTTTCAGCGGGCAGGTGAGGCTTCGCTGGGTGGTGCTGCCCGGTGAAGGGGGCGGTGCATGTCCGGGGCGGGGAGCGATCCGGTCGACGGTGGTGTCGGTGCGCGTTTGAAGCGGTACCAGGCGCGCTTTGAACCTGTTGTGACGCGCGTGCTCCTTGTTGGGATCTTCCTCACCGGCCTGACCGCCCAGTTCGTCAAGCCGGTGGGAGACGCCCTGGAGGGCAAGGCGTACCTCGGGGGCGCGTTGTTGAGCCTGGTTGGCTATGTGCTGTACGACGCGGTGAAGGACCTCGCTCTGTCGGTCACGGTGCCGACCCGTGTCCTGGTGAACTCGCGCCATCTGGGCAGCTTCGTCAGCGAGGCGTTCCGGTCCCGGAAGGTCGAGATCAGCTTTCTCGGCTATACCGGAGAGACCCTCTACAACGAGCTCTACCACCGGCTGGAGGGGTTGCTCGACGACCCGGGCCCGACCAAGCGGGTCTCAGTGCGGATGCTCGTGCCCGACTTCGGCCAGCCGATGATCGTCCCCTCCAGGATCGGCGGTAACGGCGAACCCGTGGACGACGCCGACTTCCGCAAGCGTCAGGAGCTGAGGTGCAGGGACTAAGACGACGTGCTGTCGGGCCTGGCGGCGCAGCTCACTGACAACGGCCGGGTCATCGTCGAGTGCGAGTACCGCTTCTACCCCGGCATCCCACGGGACAAGATCTGCATCTTCAACAGGGCACAGGTACTGCACGGGCTGTACAACGTCGCGACCCGGATGCGGCTGCAGGAGCAGGAGTTCTACGATCCCAAGGGCTACAGCACCGATCTCAATGTCTGGTCCAGAGAGGGTTCGCCTTCCGCCGAGGCGGCCGTCGCCATGTGGACCAAGCACTTCGACGACCTGTGGAATCTCGCGGAGGCGCCCTCCTGGCGCCGGTCCGCCGGCATCTGAGCCCGAGCCCGACTCACACCTTCAGTACCACCTTCCCCACCAGACCCCGCTCCTCAACAGCCGCATGAGCATCCCCCGCCCGCTCCAGCGGAAACACCTCACCGATCACCGGCCGCAGGCGCCCCGCCGCGGCCGCGCTGAGCGCGTCGGACATGAAGCGTCGCAGGTCGGCGGAGCCGAACTGGACGTCCTCGATGCCGAAGAGCTTGATGCCCCGGCGGGTGGCTTCGGCCGGGTCGACGGGGGAGAAGCCGCCCGTGGGTGCGCCGTGGGCCGAGAAGCGGCCTCCGTCGGCCGTCAGCGGGAAGGCGGTGGCGCCGAGTTCGCCGCCCACGCCGTCCAGGACGACGTCCGCGGCTTCGGTGGAGCCGCCGAGTGCGTGGCGGGCGGCCCGCGGCCAGTCGGGGTTCGTGACGTCGACCGCCGCGTCCGCCCCGAGTTCCCGTACCAGTGCCAGCTTCGCGGCGCCCCGGGCCACGCCGACCACCCGCGCCTCGCGCGCGTGGGCCAGTTGGATCAGCAGCGTGCCCATGCCTCCGGAGGCGCCGAGGACGAGGACGCGGTCGGTGGCGCTGACGGCGGTCAGTTCGAGCAGAGCCGTGGCGGTGACACCGTCGTGGACCAGGGCCGCGGCCGGGAGCAGGTCGAGGGAGTCCGGCACGGCGGTCAGGGCCGAGGCCGGGGCGACGGCCCGTTCCGCGTAGCTGCCGGTCACGAAGGCGGTGACCCGGCGGCCGAGCCACTCGGCGGGGGCGTCGGCCCCGAGCGCACTGACCACTCCCGACACACCGCCCCCGGGCACGTACGGAGGCGTCACCCGGAAGAAGTCCCGGCCCCAGCCCGACCTCACCTGCGTCTCCACGAAGATCGTGTCCGCGTAGGCGACATCGATCACCACCTCGCCCGGTCCCGGAACCGGGTCCGCGATCTCCACCGGCACCAGGACCTCAGGGCCGCCGAACGCCTTCACCTGTGCTGCTCGCATCGGTAACTCCTCGGAAGCGGGTTCACTACCGCGCAGTCTTCGACCTCGAGCTTGGTTGAGGTCAAGCGCCGGCCCTGTCGGTGGCGGATCACCGAACATCCCTCCGCCCCGCCCCTGGTCGTCGACTGGCGCGCCCCCGTCTCGCGCGCCTTCCACCAGGCGAGCGCCCGCGACCCGCAGGGCGTCGCCGTGCGCCGGCGGTTCGGCTGGGCGCCCGGCAGCCGCGGCGACTCGACCGATCTCACGGGCCTGGAGGACGAGTACATCGGCACAGGTCACGAGCCGGACAGCCGCATCGTCGCGAGCGAGATCGAGCGCCCCGAGTCGGCCCCATGCGTGACATCGCCGCCACCATCCAGCCCGAACAGGACGAGCTCGTACGAGGTGATCTCGCGGCCTCGGTCTGTGTGCAGGGTGCCCCCGGCACCGGCAAGACGGCCGTCGGCCTGCACCGGGCCGCGTACCTCCCTTACACGCACCCGCAGCGCATCCGGCGCGGCGGTCTGCTGATCCTCGGCCCCAACCGCACCTTCCTCTCGTACATCTCGGAGGTTCTGCCCGCGCTGGGCGAGACGGGCCTGCGGCAGTCGACCGTCGGGGACGAGATCGCCCGGCACCCGGTGACGGGGGAGGACGACGAGCGCGCCGCCGTCGTCAAGCACGACGTCCGTATGGCGGAGGTGTTGCGCCGGGCCCTGTACGGGAACATCGGCAGCCCCGCCGACGCCCTCGTCGTACCGGACGGCTCGTACCGCTGGCGCGTCCCGGTCGACGAACTCCGCCGCATCGTGGACGGCGTACGGGCCGAGGAGCCCCCGTACGCCGTCGGGCGCGAGCGCGTGCGGACGCGGGTCGTGCGCCGTATGCAGGAGCGGGCCGAACGGCGCGCCGTGCCGTGTACGAACGCCTGGCTGCAGATGATCTCCCGGGCCCGGCCGGTCGGTGCGTACGTCGACGCGGTGTGGCCCCGGGTGCGGCCGGAGGAGCTCGTCGCTCAACTCCTCACCGACGCCGATGTGCTGGCGGCGGCGGCCGAGGGGCTCCTGGACGCGGACGAGCAGAAAGCGATCCTGTGGGTCGAGCCGCCGCGGTCGTGGAAGTCGGCACGGTGGTCGGCCGCCGATCTCGTCCTCCTCGACGAGGTCGCCGGGCTCATCGAACACCCAGAGGGGTACGGCCACTTGGTCGTCGACGAGGCGCAGGATCTGTCGCCGATGGAGTGCCGCGCGATCGCGCGACGGGCGTCGTTCGGGTCGCTGACCGTGCTCGGTGATCTCGCGCAGGGCACGACTCCGTGGGCTGCGCGGGAGTGGGGCGAGGTGCTCGGGCATCTGGGGAAGCCGGACGCCGCGGTGGTACCGCTGACGACCGGTTTCCGGGTGCCGGGCGCCGTCGTCGAACTGGCCAATCGGCTGCTGGGGAGTCTGGATGTGGGGGTGCCGCCCGCTCAATCCCTGCGCAGCGCCTTGACCAGTCGCCAGGGAGCGTACAGATTCGTCTCGGCCGCCTCGCGTACGACGTCCAGGTCGGCGGTGGTCGCGCGCTGCCAGGTGTCGTACGTGATCGCCGCGTTGTTGACCAGGACGTCGAGGGCGTCGATGTCCCGGGCGGCCGCGGTGATGTCGGCCTCGGAGGTGACGTCCAGGCGGAGGGGGCGTGCGTTCGGGCCCACATCTCGCGCCGTCTCCGCGGCGGCCTCGGCCGGCCGTGCGGTCACGAGCACGGTGTGGCCCGCGGCGGCCGGCTGCCGGGCGACCTCACGGCCGATGCCTCGGTTGGCGCCGGTGACGAGAGCGATCACCGCGGCGCTCCCGGTGAGGCCCCCTGGGGTGTCAGGAGGGGGATCAACTGTTCTTCCTCGTATGTCAGATGGGCTTCGAGCTCGCTGGTGAGGCGTTCCACCTGGGAGAGTACGCGGCCGGGGTCCGTGTCCTGCGGATCCTGGGCGAGGACGCGGCGCAGCTCTTCGAGAAGCTCGGCGATCCGCTCGTGCTCCTGGCGCAGTCGGTCCAGGGCCGGAGCGAGTGCGGGATGGCGGTCGGCGAGGAGCGGGAAGATGCCGAGCTCTTCGCCGGTGTGATGGTTGTGGAGGCCCTGGCAGAGGGTGAGGCAGTTGACGCGGAGCTGGGCGCCGAGGGAGGCAACGGTGGTGCCGCTGGCGTCGGCAGCCGTGAACTCCGTGCGGATCAGGGCGAGTTCATGCCGGAAGGCGTTGTGGGCGACCAACAGGTGCTCGGCCATGGAGCCGGCGTTGATCTTCGGCGGGCCGTCCTTCGGGATCGGGTGGAGGGCGACGACCGGGATCACGCGATCCGTCTTCGCCTGGTACTCCGCCCAGCCCGGGTCGGCCTCGATGACGCGGGCGAACACGGCGTCGCGTTCGGCGCGTTCGAGGACGACGGCCTGGGCCTCGTAGGTGAAGAGTCCGTCCTCGACGGTCGACCGGGGGTTCGCGACGAGGTTGTGGAACCAGTCGGGATGCTGGGGCGCGCCACCGGCCGACGCGATGACGAGCACCCGCTCGCCGCCGTCGGGGTAGAAAGCGACGGGGGTCGTGTGCGGGGTCCCCGTGCGCGCCCCGGTGGTCGTCAGCAGGAGCAGCCGCGCTCCCTCGAAATAACCACCGACACGTCCGTTGTTGGCGCGGAATTCTTCGATGACCTGCTCATTGAAAGGATTGGGAATTCGCTGCTTTCTTGTTTTTCGGGCAGGGGGAATTGCCGCGGGGCGAATGGGGTGCGACGGGCGCGCCGCGGTGCTGAACGTATGCGTGCGTGAGGGCGCGCGATGCCCCGAACAGGGGGTGCGCGCAGGGAAGTCGTACGGGGGCGCAGTACGCGGAAGGCATACGCGGAGGCCGTACGAAGAAGGCGTACGAAGATGTCGTACGAGGAAAGTGCGGGCGGGGCTCTACCCCGCCCCGGCCTCACTCGGAGGCCGGGCAACCAACTCGCTCACGGCACAAGGCCGACCCGGCAGTCATGGGCGCAACGCTAATGCCAAGTGCGGCCTCAATGCAATGCGATATTCCTTGCCCGAGCGATTTCGGGCATGTTTTCAGGAATCCAGGGCGGCGACTTCCAGTTCAGCGAGGCGGTCCGGGTCGGCGATGACGTCGATCCCGGTGATGCGGCCGTCGTCCGCGAGGGTGAAGGTGAGGACCAGGCGGAGCCGGCCGAGGGGAGCCATGGCCAGGCCGACGGTTCCGTCTAGGAGGGCGAGGCCGGTGAAGCGGGCGCGGCCGGTGGCGGCCATCGCCCCCTTGGCGACGGTGGTCGCACCGCTGACGACGACCCGTTCGGGGGTGGGGATGACGGACCTGTCGGCGTGCAGGACGACGTCCGGGTGGAGGAGGGCGACCAGCGCGTCGAAGTTTCCGCCGCGGGTGGCGGCCAGGAAGGCTTCGACGACCCGTCGCCGGCGGGTGAGGTCGGCCTCGGGCAGGGGCGAGGCGCCCTTGACGCGGCGCCGGGCGCGGCTCGCGAGCTGCCGTACCGCGGCCGGGGAGCGATCGAGCATCGGGCCGATCTCGTCGAAGGGCACGGTGAACATGTCGTGCAGGACGAAGGCGAGCCGCTCGGCCGGGGAGAGCGTGTCCAGTACCACCAGCAGCGCGACACCGACCGAGTCGGCGAGGACCGCTTCCTCTTCGGGGTCGCCGCCGTCCTCCGGGCTGACGGCCGGGTCGGTGAGGCGTGCGTCGAGGGGTTCCTCGCGCTGCCGCTCGCGGGTGCGCAGCATGTTCAGGCACACCCGCGCCACGATCGTGGTCAGCCACCCGGCGAGGTTCTCGACGTCGTCGGTGTCGGCGCGGCCGGCCCGCAGCCAGGCCTCCTGCAGCGCGTCATCGGCTTCGTTCACCGAGCCGAGCATCCGGTAGGCCACCGCACGCAGATGCGTCCGGTGCTCCTCGAACCGCTCCGCCAGCCATGCGCTCTCGCCCACCGTGTCACATTCCTTCTTCGCCGGGTGTCAGAGAAGTAGAACACCGAGAACCCGCTGAGGGGACAGGGATTTCGCAGGTCCGGTCCCCACCACCATGGGAGCAGTCATGACGTCCACCCCGTCAACCATCCTGGTCACCGGCGGCACCGGCACGCTCGGGAGCCTCGTCGTCCCGCTGCTGCGGGAGGCCGGCCGCGATGTACGGGTGCTGAGCCGGCACGCCCGCGGGGCCGCCGACGGCGTCGAGTACGTGGCGGTCGACCTGCTCAAGGGCGAAGGCATCGAGGCCGCGTCGGCCGGGGTCGACACCGTCCTGCACCTCGCGGGCGGCCCCAAGGGCGACGACATCGCGACGCGGAACCTGGTGCGGGCCGCCCGGTCCGCCGGCGTACGGCACCTTGTGTACATCTCGGTCATCGGGGCGGACCGGGTCCCGCTGGCCTGGCTCAGGTCCAAGCTGGACGCCGAGCGGGCCATCGCCGAATCGGGGGTGCCGTGGACGACGCTGCGGGCCGCCCAATTCCACGAACTGACGCTGAAGACGGTGCGGACGATGGCGAAGATGCCGGTCTTCCCGGTCCCGGGCGGCCTGCGCCTCCAGCCGGTCGACGCGCGCGACGTCGCGGCCCGCATCGCGGAACTCGCCCTCGGCAGCCCGGCCGGCCTGGTGCCCGACCTCGCGGGCCCCAAGGTCTACGGCCTCGGCGACCTGGCCCGCGGCTACCTCAAGGCCCACGGCAAGCGCCGTCCGATGATGCCGGTCCGCATCCCCGGCAAGGCGGGGCGCGCCTACCGCGCGGGCGACAACCTGACGCTCGACGGCGCGGAGATCGGCAAGCGGACGTGGGAGGACTTCTTGGCGGAGCGGGTGGGCCAGGCGCATTGATCACGAGCGTTGCTGACAGCGGCCGGCCACCCCTCACCCGCGTCAACAACCCTGCGGGTCAATACACCTGGCGCCGCGACTCAACGGGGTGGGCCCGGTGGTTCCTATGATCACCCCATGATCGAAGGCAAGTTGGTACGGCTGCGGGCGCTGCGCGCCGACGACCTGGACGCCCATGTGCGCTGGCGCAACGACCCGGAGGTGGTGCACTGGGCGACCGGTTCGGCCTCGGGTTCGGGCTCGGGCTCGGCCTCGGGCTCGGCTTCGGCTTCGGGCTCGGGCTCGGCTTCGGCCTCGGGTTCGGGTTCGGGCTCGGCTTCGGCCTCGGGTTCAGCTTCGGGCTCGGCCTGGCTTCGGGCTCGGCCTCGGGCTCGGGCTCGGGTTCGGCTTCGGGCTCGGGTTCGGCTTCGGGCTCGGGTTCGGCTTCGGCCGACGCCGAAGCCGAGAAACCCCTGAACGATCACGCGCCGACGTAGGTCGCGAGGTGCTCGCCGGTGAGGGTGGAGGGGGCGGCGACAAGGTCGGCGGGTGTGCCCTCGAAGACGATCCTGCCGCCGTCGTGGCCGGCGCCGGGGCCGAGGTCGATGATCCAGTCGGCGTGCGCCATGACCGCCTGGTGGTGCTCGACCACGATGACCGACTTGCCGGAGTCGACGAGACCGTCGAGCAGGCCGAGCAGCTGCTCGACGTCGGCGAGATGGAGGCCGGCGGTCGGCTCGTCGAGGACGTAGACGCCGCCCTTCTCGGCCATGTGCGTGGCCAGCTTGAGCCGTTGCCGCTCGCCGCCGGACAGCGTGGTGAGCGGCTGGCCGAGGCTGAGGTAGCCGAGCCCGACGTCGGCGAGCCGGCCGAGGACGCGCTGCGCGGCCGGCGTGTGCGCCTCGCCGGTGCCGAAGAACTCCTCGGCCTCGTTCACCGACATCGCGAGCACCTCGCTGATGTCGCGGCCGCCGAGGTGGTACTCGAGCACCGACGCCTGGTACCGCTTGCCCTCGCACTCCTCGCAGGTGGTGGCGACGCCGGCCATCATCGCCAGGTCGGTGTAGATGACGCCCGCGCCGTTGCACGTGGGGCAGGCGCCCTCGGAGTTGGCGCTGAACAGCGCCGGCTTCACGCCGTTGGTCTTCGCGAACGCCTTGCGGATCGGGTCGAGCAGTCCGGTGTACGTCGCCGGGTTGCTGCGTCGGGAGCCCTTGATGGCTCCCTGGTCGACCGACACCACGCCCGCGCCGGCCGGGATCGAACCGTGGACGAGAGAGCTCTTGCCGGAGCCCGCCACGCCGGTGACGACACAGAGCACCCCGAGCGGGATGTCGACGTCGACGCTCTGGAGGTTGTGGGAGGTGGCGCCGCGGATCTCCAGCGTGCCGGTGGGCTTGCGCACCGTCTCTTTGAGGGCGGCCCGGTCGCCGAGATGGCGTCCGGTGACGGTGTCGCCTGCCCGCAGCCCCTCGACGGTGCCCTCGAAGCAGACGGTGCCGCCCGCCGTGCCGGCACCGGGGCCGAGGTCGACGACGTGGTCCGCGATCGCGATCGTCTGCGGCTTGTGCTCCACGACGAGCACCGTGTTGCCCTTGTCCCGCAGCCGCAGCAGCAGGTCGTTCATCCGCTGGATGTCATGGGGGTGCAGACCCGTGGTGGGCTCGTCGAAGACGTAGGTGACGTCGGTGAGCGAGGAGCCGAGGTGGCGGATCATCTTGACGCGCTGCGCCTCGCCGCCCGAGAGCGTGCCCGCCGGCCGGTCGAGCGCGAGGTAGCCGAGGCCGATCTCCACGAACGAGTCGAGACTCTGCTGCAGCGCGGTGAGCAGCGGCGCCACCGTCGGCTCGGCGAGGCCGCGGACCCATTCGGCCAGGTCGCTGATCTGCATCGCGCAGGCGTCGGCGATGCTGATCTTCTTGATCTTCGAGGACCGGGCCCCCTCGCTGAGCCGGGTGCCGTCGCACTCGGGACAGGTGGTGAAGGTGACCGCCCGCTCCACGAACGCGCGGATGTGCGGCTGCATCGCCTCCTTGTCCTTGGAGAGCATCGACTTCTGGATCCGCGGGATCAGCCCCTCGTAGGTCATGTTGATGCCCGCGATCTTCATCCTGGTCGGCTCGCGGTGGAGGAAGTCGTGCAGCTCCTTCTTGGTGTACTTGCGGATCGGCTTGTCCGGGTCGACGAAGCCCGACTCGCTGTAGAGCCGGGAGTTCCAGCCGCCCCCGGTGTAGCCGGGGACAGTGATCGCGCCTTCGGCGAGCGACTTGGAGTCGTCGTAGAGCTGGGTGAGATCGATGTCGGAGACCGCGCCGCGGCCCTCGCAGCGCGTACACATGCCGCCGGTGCGGGTGAAGGTCGCCTTCACCGCCTTCTTGGCGCCGCGCTCGACGGTGATCGCGCCGCTCGCCCGGACCGAGGGGACATTGAAGGCGTACGCGCTGGGCGGCCCGATGTGCGGTTCGCCGAGCCGGCTGAAGAGGATGCGCAGCATCGCGTTGGCGTCGGTGGCCGTGCCGACGGTGGAGCGGGGGTCGGCGCCCATCCGCTGCTGGTCGACGGTGATCGCGGTGGTCAGGCCGTCGAGGACGTCGACCTCGGGCCGCGCCAGTGTCGGCATGAAGCCCTGCACGAAGGCGCTGTAGGTCTCGTTGATCAGCCGCTGCGACTCCGCGGCGATCGTGTCGAACACCAGTGAGCTCTTGCCCGAGCCGGAGACACCGGTGAACACCGTCAGCCGGCGCTTCGGGATCTCGACGCTGACGTCCTTGAGATTGTTCTCGCGCGCGCCGTGCACGCGGATCAGACCGTGGCTGTCGGCGCCGTCCGGCGCAGGCGACTGCGTGTCCGTCCTCGTGGCCATGCTCATCGTGTCTCCATCTGTCGGGCGGGCCGCCTGCGCGGTCTCCGTCGGCGCCGCCTGGCTCGATCTGACCGCTTCGAGCGTACGTGTGGTTCTGCTTCGCTTCGGGCCGTTGAGCCTTTTGTGCCCCTGCCACGCGGTGCCCCCGCAGAGGCGCCGGACCGGCCGGCGGCCCTGGGGAGGCGTCGGACCGGCCGGCGGCCCTCGCGCATCAGCTCGCGGTACGGCTGAGGGAGGCCGACCTCGCAGTGAGCACCTGGCTTCGCCGCCCGTCTTGGATCTCGGGCTCGCGGGTTTGTCCTTCCGAGCCGAGGTGGAGTTCGCCGGAAACCGGCCCGGTCGCAGGGCACGGTGCGAGCAGGCCCGCACTGCGGGCCGTACGAGGGGGGCGGGAGAAGGAAGGTGTGCGTCTGTCCGACAGACGCACACCTTCCTCGTGATCGGCCAGGTTGGTCAGTTGGCTGCGGCGGTCGACGCCGTGACGGCGGAGGCGAAGTCCGGCTGTACCCCCAGCTGGGCGAGCATGACGCTGAGGCCGACGTAGCAGTTGAACTCCCGGTCGGGGACGAGTGACGTCGCCAGGATGCGGGGCGGAACAGGGCGTCAGGGGCCCGAGTGTGCGGGCGGGGTGTTCCGCATCGGTGCCGGCGGCCAGGTCTCCACCCGGGGGCATGGCGCATGAGCAGACAGGGCTCACGTGTCGGGGTGTCGTCAAGGCTCCGCGTCAGGACCGGGCGAGGACGCAGAACTCGTGGCCCTCCGGGTCGGCCAGGCACGTCCACGGGACGTCGCCCTGGCCGACGTCGAGATCGGTGGCGCCGAGGGCCCGCAGCCGGGCCACCTCCGCTGCTTTGTCGTCACCGGGGTCCGGCACCAGGTCAAGATGGACGCGGTCCGGCACGGTCTTCACGCCAGTGCGGAGGAACTCGAGATACGGGCCGACACCCTTGGCGGAGCGCCACACCGCATGATCGTCGGTCACCTCGTGCAGGGTCCAGTCCATCGCCTCGTCCCAGAACCGGGCCATGGCCCGCGGATCCGCGCAGTCGACCACCACCCGGGCGATCGGCCCGGTGTCCCGGTAGACCTCCCGAGGCTCCAGCACGCAGAACTCGTTTCCCTCGGGGTCGGCGAGGACCGTCCACGGCACTTTGCCCTGGCCCACGTGGGCGGGCGTCGCACCGAGAGCCTTCAGGCGCGCGACCAACTCCGCCTGATGGGCCACAGAGGTGGTGGCGAGATCGAGGTGCACACGGTTCTTTGCTGTCGTCTTGGGTTCCGGGACGGCAATGACGTCGACGCAGACGGTGACCGGGTCCAGCCAATCGAAGCCGAGGGGTTGAGCGGCGGTCGCGCCGGGTTCCGCGCTGGTCACACGCCAGCCGAGCGCCTCCGCCCAGAACCGGCCGACCGCCGAGTCATCAAGCGCCTTTATGTTCACCAGGACGGGTCGCAGCGTCATGCCGGCGATCCTATGCACCCGCTCTGCAACGACATCCGCAGGTACCGTCGCCAAACGGAGATCAACTCGCTCACCAGCCGCAATGCTCAGCCGGCCAAGCAGACCGCTGAGACGGAGCGAGCCAGTTGTCGTCAACCGTCCACCCTGGCCAGGGGGTTTCTGGACCGCTGAGCACGACAACTGTCGTCAGATTCGCATCGTTCTTGGCGTGTCCCGCACTTTTTGCAAGCAAGTTGTCGCCAACTCCGAAGATCACCGACTCCTGGGAAGGGGGTGCCGTTTGTCTGGGTGCATGACTGATCTACAAGGCGTCACCGCCCCGTACGCAGGGGATGGCACGTCGTACAGCGCCGGGCCGGTGTGGTCTCACCGGTGTAGGTGGGAGGACCTGCTCATACCGGTCTCAGTGGACGCCGGTCGGGCTGGCCTGGATGTGTCGGACGGCTGGGCTGACCGGTGGACGGCGACGTGGAAGTACGCGGGGGACGACGTGATGGGGCCGGTACGGCATCTGGGGCACGCGCCGGTGGCGGACCGCCGGCCGATGCGGGGGTTCACCTGGCGGCGCGATCAGCGGCACCGGCCTGGTCTGGAATCGCTGCTGGCGACGGGGCGGCCTCGGTGGACTCGTGAGGGGGGCAGGGCACCCCGAATTTCTGCTCGTACCAGAGATGCACACGGGCCTCGTTGCGAATCTCCACCTCGGCCGGAAGCCCGGCGAACACCTCCTGCCCTGCCTTGATCACGGCATCCTCTGCCTCCCAGGACAGGTCGGTGCCGTCGAAGTAAAAGATGTCGTAGTCCTTGATGCCGCCGGTCGGGGGCCTGTCGGTGACCACGTTCCACACCGTCTGGAAAAGGCAGCCCGCCGTCACATACCAGCCGGGCAGTTCCAGCGTCGCCGCCCTGGTCAGCACGTCGGTCAGGACGTCGTTCTGGGAGAGCACGGACCGCAAGCCATCGAGCTGCTCAACGAGCGGGAGTCGACCAAGCATCCGTACTCCCTATCACGATCAGCCGCTTTCACAAGGCGCGTTGGCTGCAAGCGGGCGTCCCAGTCCGCGAGGCAGGCAAGGTCAGGACTGCGTGCTCCGGAACGCGAGATACCGGCTGAAGGCTTCGTGGCTGTCGGGGGTGAAGCGCCACTCCGACAGAGCCGAGCTCCGGCTCGGTCAGCCAGCCATGCCAGGCGACCTTGAGATCCGGGTCAGCACAGAATCAGCAGGGGTCGAACAGGTCAGCGCCTACACGGCTTGCGCGCAGGTACTCGCGCCTGCCTCCGACGGGGGTCGACCCGCCATGTCGAGGGGCTCGGACCGCATGGCGTTCTGCAGGACCTGCTGGCAGCGATGCCAGGCGCAGGGCACAGGGTGTCCGTAGATGTCGACGGTTACCTTGATGGACCGGTGGCCGAGCTGGCGGGAGACGTCGCATATGGGAACGCCGTTCGCGAGGGCCGTCGGGGCGAAGGAGTCCCGCAGGGCACGCGATGTGCACTTCGTCCGGCCTGGCCGTCCACCAGTCTCTTGAAGTGGTAGCCATACGCCAGCCTTCGGTGCCTGCCGGACGGGCTGATGAAGTCGACAGGCACCGGGGCCCACTGCCCTCGATCCGCGGCGGCCCCTCCCCGATTCCACGTTCCAGCTTCTTCCGCCCGAGGGATGGCCTGCTCCCCGAGACCCGTGCCCCGACTTGCGCCCCGTCCGTTCGGCCTGCGCGCAGCGGCCGACCGCATCCCGCAGGTCCACGCGCGGGGGGCCTCGCCGGTCGACGCTCACGACGATGTGCGGGTAGGAGACGCGCAGCGCGAACAGTAGGGGTCCGTCGATGAGGTCGGCGAACAGCTCCACGAACTGCCCTGCGCCGCTGGTCCCACCGCAGGCCATAGCACCGCGTTCTCCGTGCGACGCGGACGACGAGCCAAGGCGTGTTGGCGATGGTGAAGAGCATGGCAGTAATCCATGCGGTGTGGACGAGGGGCAGGGCGATGCCTTCGAACAGGACGATGAGGTAGTTGGGGTGCCGCATCCAACGGTAGGGCCCGGTGGTGACCAGCGGTAGCCCGGGCACGACGATGACGCGGGTGTTCCATCGGGGGCCGAGCGCCCTCATGCACCAGGCGCGGCCTGCCTGCACGAGGATGAGGGGCCAGCGCCGGCCAGCCGATCAAAGGGACGAAGGCGCGGTCGGTGAGGGCGACCTCTGCAACGGTCCCAACGAGCAGGCAGACATGAAGGGTGATCATGACAGGGTGGTGGCGTTGCCCGTACTCGACGCCGCCGCGGTCGATGGCCCATCGCGCGTTGCGGCGGGCGGTTGTCAGTTCGACCAGGCGCACGACGGCCACCGCGGTCACGAGAACGAACAGACTTACGGGGATCGTCACCCAGCCAAGGGACATGTCGGATCGTCCTTCTCACTCCCGGCGGCGAAATCCTCGTCTTACGCGGTCGCGAGTCGGTTGAGCCGTTCGGCCAGGGCGCGGTATCTGCCGGCACGGTCCGCTGATTCCTCCATGTGCGCGGCGATCTCCTCCTGGGCGTGCTGTCCGACCGGTGTAAGTCCGGTGGTGTCGAGGGCGCCGAGCATGCGGACGAAGGGAAGGGCGATGTCCTTGTGGTAGATCTCCGGTGAGAGGATGCCCGACCTGGCCATGGAGCTGATCAGCCGGCCGAAGCCGGGTGCGGCATGGCCGGGGGGACGGAATGTCTTGAGGACTTTGGCCACAGCCTGAAGCGTTCGGTCGGGGTGCATACGCATACACGCCTGGAGGGTGGTCCGGTAGAAGAGCATGTGCCGGTTCTCGTCGTGGGCGATGCGCTGCATCAGAGCCCCGCACGCCGGTTCGTCGCACAGTCGGCGGATTCCCTGGTAGCTGACGCGGGTGCCGAGCTCCTGGATGGTGACGTAGACCAGAGAGGCGATGAGGTCGCCTCGGTAGTCGATCTCGTAGCCGTGCTGCACATGCACGGCGCGGGCGTCCTCCAAAAGCACCGGATCGGCACTGCGGGTGACCACGAGGTAGTCACGGATGGCGGTGCCGTGCCTGGCCTCCTCCACGGTCCATCGATTGACCCAGACACCCCAAGGGCCGTCGAGCGACAGCATTTCCCCGATCACCCGGTGGTAACTGGGCAGGTTTTCTTCGGTGAGCAGACTATAGAGGAGGCCGTCCCGAGCGGCCGCCTTCAGTTTCTGCTGGGAGGGGTCCCATGGCTCCCCTTCGAGGAGACCGTCGTAGTCACGGCCCTGGCTCCACGGGACGTACTGGTGCGGGTACCAGTCGACGGTAGTCCGGAAGTGCGTGTCGAGGGCGTCGGTGACCACAGGTTCGAGGTCGATCAGGATGCGTACGTCTGCGGGGATGGCGGGCACGGTCCGTGACACCTTTCTGGTCATGCGGTCGTCAGGTTTCGGTGGCGGCGGGCGGCCCCCTACCAGCGGAGGAGGACCAGTTCGATGGCGAACCCCGGCCCCATGGCGGCGACCAGGCCGGGTGCGTTCGCGGGGGGCGGTGTTTCCATGGCCGCGTGCAGGATGTCCAGTACGGAGACGGACGAGAGGTTGCCCCGCTCGGCCACGGAGCGCCGGGTGAGCTCCAAGGCGCCAGGCTGCAGGTCCAGGGCCTGCTGTACAGCGGTAAAGACCTTCGGTCCGCCACCGTGGATGATCCAGCTCGCGATCTGGTGCGGCGACAGTGCGTGCCGCGCGAGGAGCCCTTGGACGGCCGTGGGCAAGTGCTTCTCCGTGAGCGTCGGGACCTCGGGCGACAGCAGGATCCGGAAGCCGTGGGAGCCGATGTCCCAGCCAAGGACGTCCTCGGTGCCGGGGACCAGCAGGCTGTGGGTGTCCACCAGCTCAGGCCCGGCGGGGCAGCCGTCCCGCTGGGCTCCGAAGGCCACGACGGCGGCCGCGCCGTCCCCGAAGAGGCTGCCGGCGACGATGTTTGCCACGGAGCCGTCCTTGAGCTGGTGCGCCAGTGTGCACAGTTCCACGGCGAGCAGGACGGCCACTTGGTCGGGGTGGGCCAGTAGGTAGTCATGGAGCCGGGCCAGACCTGCGGCGCCTCCGGCGCAGCCGCTGCCGAACAGCGGGATACGTTTGACGTCCGGCCGTAGCCCGACCCGGTGGGCGAGCCGAGCCTCCAGCGACGGCACGGCCAGCCCGGTGACGGTGGTGCTGATCACCGCGTCGACCTCCTCCGGCTGGACGCCTGCGGTGCGCAGCGCGCCGATCAGCGCCCGTTCGCCCAGGTCCATGGCGGTGTCGAGCCAGACGCGGTTCTGCTCGGTGAAGTCCTCCCGGCGGGCGAGATCGACGAGCTTCTCCAACGGCAGGGACAGCGAGCGGGTCTCCACACCCGAGTTGGTATGGATCTTATGGAGTACCAGAGCGCCCATCTCGGACTCCAGCAGCGTCGTGCGGGCCAGGGCGGCCAGGATCTCTTCCTGCCGGTATCGATACGGCGGGAAGGCCGTCTGGATCGCCACCACCTGTGGGCCGGCGACCGCGGACTGCCGGGTGCGGTCATGTGTCGCCTGAGGCATCGACATCAGCTTCCGCCTTTCTTCACAGGTGTAGTGATCAACAACGTGGACCTGGTGCGGGCCGGAGCCCACCAGTTCGCCGGACCAAGGGCCGCCATGACGGCGGGCACCAGAACTCCCCGCACCAGGACGGCGTCCACGAGCGCGCCGAGCGCGACGCCGATGCCGATGAACTTGAGTAGGGCGACGTGGGAGGTGGCCATGGCCGCGGTCGAAATCGCCACGGCTGCCGCAGCGGACGTCATCAGCCGGCCGGTGTGGGCGACGCCCTCGATGATCGAGGTGCGGTTGTCTCCGCAGCGGTCGTACTCCTCCCGGATACGGCCGAGCAGGAAGACCTCGTAGTCCACCGAGAGGGCGAGCGCGATGAACAGGACGAACAGCAGCGTCGAGGCGTCCAGTGTTCCCGTCGCCGTGAAGTGGCCGAGCACTGCGCTGCCGTGGCCGTCCTGGAAGAGAACGACGAGCGCGCCGAGGCTCGCCCCGAGGCTGGCGGCGGCCACGATCAGAGCTTTCAGGGGGGCAACCAGGGTACGGGTGAAGGCGCTGAGGAGGGCCAGGAGCCCCACAGTCAGCAGAAACAGGCACCACGGGAGGGCGCCGAGGACGGCGTCAGCCGTGTCGACGACCTCCGCGGCTCGCCCGCCCACCGCCACGCTTCCCGGGGCGGGGGTTTGGCGTACCTTGTGCACCACGGTGTCCGCCTCCGGCGTGCCGGGGGCGGCGGACGTGGCCGCCAGCAGCACGACCGCCTCACCGGACGGAGCCACACGCACCACGCGGACACCAGTGATGCCCGGGACACGGGCGAGTCGGTCGCCGTACGCCGGTGCACCGTCCGTCGCCCGCGGTCCGGTGACGACCACGGTGAGGAGCCGCTCCGGTGGCGCGGTGAACTCGGCGCGCACACGCTCGGCCGCTGCGGCAGCCGGAGCCGACGAAGGCAGCGTGTGTTCGTCCACAATGCCGAGCTGAGCGTGGGTGAAGGGCAGGGCCAGCAGGGCCAGCAGCAGCACCGCCAGGCCGCCCGCCAGGAGGGGCCGTGCGGTGACCGTGGACGTCGTGCGATGCCAGAAGCGACTCCTGTCCCCGGCACGGGCACGCCGCCACCGCGCCAGCGGGTCCCATGCCTGGGCCCGGGGGCCGAGCAGCCGCAGACAGGCGGGCAGCACGGTCAGGGCGACCAGCGCCGCCAGCACGGTGACGATCATGCCCGCCAGGGAGAGTGCGCGCAGCATCGGCACCGGCACTACCAAGGCGGTGGCGAGGCATACGGTGACGGCGGCGGCGGAGAATGCGACCGAACGGCCGCTGGAGCGGCGGGCGGCCGCCAGCGCTGTGTGAAGGTCCGCGCCCCGGGAGGTCTCCTCGCGTACGCGGGCCAGCAGGAAGAGGCTGTAGTCGACGGCCAGGCCGAAACCGATCGCCGAGGCGGCGTTCACCGCGACCCGTGAAACGTCGGCTACCTGCGCCAGCAGGCCCAGGACCGGGATGGTGCAGCCGATGGCAAGCGCGGCCACGACCACGGGCAGCAGCGCGGACACCACGGACCCGTAGGCGAAGACCAGGACGACGAAGAGTACCGGCGCGGCCAGCAGTTCGGCCCGGCTCAGATCGCGCTCGATGGTCTCGTCGATCTCCCGGTTGGCCCACACCTCGCCGCTGGGCTCCACCCGCATCCCCGGGACGGCCGAGCGGGCCGCCGCCACCACACCGGGCGCCACCTGTTTACGTTCCTTGTCCGTCCCCTTCAGCCGTACGGCGACCAGCAGGGTCCGTCCGTCCTTGGAGCGCAGCCACGTGTCACCGGTGGTCTGTGCCGACCACACGGTCTTGACGTCGCGCTGCCCGGCCAGCGTCTCCATCATCGTTTTGGTGCCGTCCCGGACGGCGGCCCCGCGTTCACCGTCGGTGCGCTGTGAAACGCCGGTGCGCTGTGAAACGGCCAGGAGCAGATCGGGCGAGGGCACGCCGAGCCGCTCTACCTGCCGTCTGGCGCGCGTCGCCTCCGTGTCCGTCGCAACCGCGCCGCCCGTGCTCAGCGCCGAGAAGGCAACCGGGGCCAGCACCCCCGCGCACACCGCCGCCAGCAGGGCGCTCACCACCACCAGCCAGGCCCGGCGCCGCACCGCATCCATCCGTGTGCCTCCGTCTTGCATCCGATCCGGACGCTTCGTCTGGCTCCCACTAGGAAGCCGTGAACAGCAGAACGGCGTTCTGGCCGCCGAAGCCGAAGGAGCAACTGATCCCCGCGTCGCCGCGCGTGGGGCGGGGACGTCCGGCGACGATGTCCAGCTTGTGGTCCCCGTCCTGGCCCTCGAAGTTCGCCACCGGCGGGACGGCCGCATGGCGCAGCGCGAGAACCGTGTACGCCGCCTGAATCGCCCCGGCCGCGCCCAGCGCGTGCCCGATCACGCCCTTGGACGCGGTGACCGGCGGCCCATCGTCACCGAAGACGCGGACGAGGGCTCGTGCCTCGGCCGCGTCGTTCAGCGGGGTGGAGGTGCCGTGCGCGTTGACGTGGCCGACGTTCCTCGGCCCGCACGCGGCGTCGGCGAGAGCGGTGTGGATAGCGCGGACCGCGCCGTCGCCCTGCGGGTGCGGGGCGATGGGATGGTGCGCGTCGGCGCCGGCACCGTAACCCCGCAGCAGCGCCAGGACGGGAGCCCGGCGGGCCCGAGCCGCGCATGCGCGTTCGAGGACGAGGATGCCGGCGCCCTCGCCCAGGACGAAGCCGTCACGTTGCGCGTCGAACGGCCGGCTGGCCAGAGCCGGTTCAGCCCTGCGCCGGGACAGTGCCCGCATCCGCGTGAAGCACGTGGCCGTCATGCGCGAGCGAGCCGACTCACTGCCGCCCGCCAGCATGATGTCGCAGGTACCGGATCGCAGCAGGTCCCGGGCCACTCCGATCGCGGTGGCGCCCGACGCGCAGGCGCTGGCGGTGGTGAAGTTGGGGCCGCGCACGCCCAGGTCGATGGCGACCTCGCCCGCGGCCATGCTCGGAACGCTGCGCGGGAGCGCGAGCGGCGAGACCCGCTCCGGCCGCCCGGCGCCGAGGTGGCCGAACTCAGTGACGTATGTACTCAAACTGTTCGATCCCACGCCCAGCACGACACCGACTCGCTCCGCTTCCCAGGTACGACGATCGAGGCGCGCGTCCGCGACGGCCCGCCGGGCGGCGACGAGGGCGAACTGGATGAAGCGGTCCCCGCGCCGCGCCGACGCCCGGCCGAGTTCCGTCTCGGCGTCGAAGTCCGTCACCCGGCAGGAGAAGTCGACGGGCAGGCCCGCCAGGCCGGGATCCGTCGCGGCCAGCGAGCGCCCCCGGCACAAGGCCGCCCAGTTCGCCTCCACCGTATGCCCGGCCGGAGTCACCAGCCCCAGCCCAGTGACCGCGATCTCAGCGCGCATGCTCGAACGCCCGAGCCGCCTCGCCCAGGGTCGAAGACGGGCGCAGGTCCAGGGCGTTCTCGGGCAGGACGATCCCGTACTCCTCCTCCGCCGCCACCACCAACTCCATCAGCGACAGCGAGTCCAGGCCGAGACTCTCGAACGTCGTCCTGCCGGAGAACTCACCGGCATCCGCCTTTACATTAAGGTGGCCGGTCAGCAGGGCCACCAACTCCTCGGGAAGGGCCGACTCCGCCGCGCCTTCCGCCGCCTGCCTCATGCCTGGGTCTCCTGTTTCCTCGCTGCGAGAGGCCCTGCGGCGCTGCCCGCGTTTATCCGTCTGAAGGCCACGCGCGCGGGAAGCTTCGTCTCAAGCCACTCCACGTGTTGACCGAGCCGGTCCTGCGCCTGTCGCCCGGCCGCACCCAGCCCGGTCGTCGACATCACGCCAAGCGCACACAACAACGGCCCCATCACGTACTCGCGATGGACATCGAGGTTGAAGATGCCGGCTGCCGCGACCCGCGCCGCCCGCGCCCCGAACCGGGGATCCCGGCCCCGGGCATCCGAAAGCCACACACCACGTCAGCCAGGGCCATCAGGGCCTCGGCCGGGAAGCCTTGGAGCGCGTCAGCGTATAGGCCCCGGTAGAACAGCATGTGCAGGTTCTCGTCCGCCGCGATCCGGGCCATCAGTTGCTCGCCCACACGGTCACCGCACGACGCGCCGACGTTGCGGTGGGCCCGGTGGGTCGCCAGTTCCTGCACGGTCACGTACGCCAGCGCGTGCAGGACGGTCGGCAGGTCACTGCGGTACCCGGTGCTGACGTGCCGCATCCGCAGCTCCTCCAGGGCCACCGGGTCGACCGCCCGGCGGGCATGGACGTAGGCCCGAAGCGGGTCGCGATCTCGAAGTGGTAACTGGGCAGGTCGTCCTCGGTGAGGAGATTGATGATCAGCGCGTCCTGCACGGGTTGCGACAGCGTCGACTGCGCCGATTCCCAGGCCAAACCCTTCAGCGGCCCGTCGAAGTCCCGCGCCGCACTCCACGGCACGAACTGGTGCGGCAGCCAGTCACGCGCAGCCGCAAGATGCCGCTCCAGGAGCCGCTCGACCGACGGCTCCAGCTCCCGCAGCACGACTTCCGCCATATTGCCGACCACGCCCGCACCTCCCCTGTCCTGCCCGTTATCTGTTGAGCTGTGCGTCACCGTGTAAACACCAACGAGGGGTGTAGGGAACGATCTGTCACTCGTTAGTGTTCGTAAGGCCGTTCCAGCCATGGCCATCCATGACGCCGACCTGCTGAACGCGCTGCCCTACCCGGCGCTCAACCTTGTCCACACGCTTGTCCACACGCCCGAGGACCCGGTAGGGCCGCATGCCGAGGTTGCAGGGCTGACCAGCGCTTTTAGGTCGGCCGGTTCGTGGTGGAGGGGCACCTCAGCGGGACATGCACGCACACCGCGCGTTCGTCCGTCGCCGTAGACGCCGAGCAGGTCGTCGCGGAACAGGCGGCCAGGAAGCTGTCAACACGTCGTCGCCGGCGCGCCGACCGCCTGACAGGTCAGCGCGGGGCCCCGCAGGACTGCGAGCTTCCCGGGTGGGCCGTGCTGGTCAACTCACACCTCGCGGGGCGGGCCGGGACGGGCGGGTCCGAGCGGGAGCACCGTGACCGGTGTCGCAGTCACGGACGGGCCCGGTTATGGTCACCGTCGTCCCCTTCTCCGTTCTCCGTGGGCCGTCGGGGCGGGGTACGTGGCGGGCAGAGCCAGGGCGTGCGGGTGTCGCGACTCGCGGATGCGGCACGGCGCTGTGCGAAACGGTGTGGAACTGCCCGAGGTCTACGCCCTGCTGGTCGGCGCAGCGCGCGCCGCCGCACACGCGTGCCTAAACGACGAGGTGCGTTCCCGCTTGCTCGCCACCGTGTTCGCGGGGCTGGCGCCAGCCACGAGCCAGACATCGACAGCGGACTTCTCGTGTCGCGCTCCACGGCGGGCAACGACTGTCAACCGCCTGCGGTCAGGAGCCGCTGTCCTGTTCGATCACGAGGGCGGTTCTGATCGAACAGGATGCCTGCTCGGGTGATCTTGGCTGGGTGGGCGCATGGGAACAGGGCCCCTTGGTAGCTCGGGGTTGCGTTACCTACTCGAGCACAAACCCACCACGGCGACCAGGAGATTGCCCGGCTGACCGTGACCGGCGCCGATATGCCCTGGACGCACGCCGAAGTCGAGACACTTCCTGGTTTTGAAGAGTTCCGTCCCCTCTTCAGTGAGCAAGAGCGAGCTGCCGACGAGGAGGACTGGGAGCGGGCCGACGCCTGCTACATCCAGATCCGCAGTGCGCTCACCCTGACGTTTCCCGACGGCGGCCCGGTCGCCGAGTTCATGCTGCACATCCACGACGACGGCACCGCCGGCTGGCGCTGGCACGACGAGCCCTTCGCCGCGGTGAACCCGTGACGAGCTGGGTTCGCTGCTTCTGGGACGAGGAAGACGTCTGGTTCTACTTCGAGCTGGACGCCGATGGCTATGTGATCCGGCAGGTCGAGTTGCAGGAGCCCGGAAACAAGGCTCTTACCGCTGCCTCGCTGGCCGAGTGGCAAGAAGCCCAAAGAGACGGTCGGTCAGCTGAATACAAGAGCGTCTACGGTCTGACCGCGGAACCACCCATCTCCGAGTGGGAAGGGCACGACCCGCAGTCGTTGTCGGCCGATGAGTTCGAGATCGTTTGGTCGACCGCCCGCGGTGAGCTTCAGGATCGTCAGCGGCGCCCCTCTTCCTGAGCACGTCCGTTACTGCGGCTTCCGACCAGGAAACTGCCATCTTCAATGCGAAACCGGCCGTCAAGCGTCTCGCCAACCTGACAAGGTCCTGCTCAGGCGGCAACCGCTGTGCCGGGGCACGTTACTTGCCGTGCCCCACGCCTCCCGACCTGCGAGTTCCCTCCGGCGTTCCACGACATCTGTCGGGAGAGTCGCACCGTACTTGTCGTCAACCCCCTCCAGGCGGTGGCGTGCATCGCCAGGAGCAGCCCGTTTGCGCAGGTCAGAGCCCGCAGGACAGTTGTCCTGCAAACAGGACAACTACCGTGCTCAGGCTCACCGCCTGCGGCGTGGCGTGGCGCACTCTTGCAAGCGGATGCTTGCAATTGTTAGCGAGGATGGGGCAAGGTGGGGGCATGGCATCGCTCAACGTCGGCAATCTTGGTGAGTATCTGCGGGAACAGCGGCGCAACGCGCAGCTGTCACTGCGGCAGCTCGCCGACGCCGCCGGGGTGTCCAATCCGTATCTGAGCCAGATCGAGCGCGGGCTGCGCAAGCCGAGCGCGGAGGTGTTGCAGCAGGTCGCCAAGGCGCTGCGGATCTCCGCCGAGACGCTGTACGTGCGGGCCGGCATCCTCGACGCCGAGCGGGACCGGGACGAGGTGGAGACGCGCGCCGTCATCCTCGCCGATCCCACGCTGAACGAGCGGCAGAAGCAGGTGCTGCTCCAGATCTACGAGTCCTTCCGCAAGGAGAACGGATTCGAGATCACCCCGGCGAGCGAGGACGTGCACGACACCGAGGTGCACGGCACCGGCAGACGCACGGCTCAGGACATACCGGATGCCGAGCACCCGAAGGACACCGCCGTCCGCGGCCCCCGCACGGCCGACGGCAGCGATGCCGATCCGCAGCAGACCGCCAGTTGAAGAACAGCGCCAGCACCGCCAGAAGCTCCGCAGACCGGCCGGTCACACCGCGGATCACCAAAACCCTCAGCCGAAAGCGACACGGGAGGACCATCGCCATGGCCATCACCGACGACATCCGCAAGGCCGCCACGGACCCGACCCCGCTCTACTTCCTCGCCGGCACCGCCGATCTGGCCGTCCAGCAGGCCAGGAAGGTCCCCGGCATCGTGGATCAGATCCGCGCCGAAGCCCCCGCGCGCATCGAGACCGTCAAGAACATCGACCCGAACGCCGTCCAGGAGAGGGCCGCCGCTCGCGCCAAGGAGGCGCAGGAGACCATCCAGGTCAAGGTGACGGAGTTCATCAGCACGCTCGACGCCGACCTCAAGAAGCTCGGCAGCACCCTCGACACCGACCTGAAGAAGCTCGGTGAGTCCGCTCAGGACTTCGCCCTGCGTGGTGTCGGCGTCGCCGCCGAGTACGCCGTCAAGGCCCGGGAGACGTACGAGAAGGTCGCCGAGCACGGCGAGCAGACCGTGAGGACCTGGCGCGGCGAGGCCGCCGACGAGATCGAGGAGCTGGCCGCGGCCGTCGAGCCGAACGCCGAGCCGGTCGAGGTCAAGGACGAGGGCAAGCCGGCCGAGTCCGCCGCGTCCGTCCCGGCGAAGAAGCCCGTCGCCAAGAAGGCCCCGGCCCGCAAGACCACCGTCAAGAAGACGACTCCGCCCGCGAAGTAGGTCGTGGGAAGCAGGTCGTAAGCAACAACCAGGCCGCTTCGCCTTCCTGAGACGGGCCGGGCACTCTCAGAGTTCCCGGCCCGTTCTGCGGGTACGGTGGCCGTAGAGACGACTCGACTCGGGCGGTGGGCATTGTGCTGATGACGGCATTCGGCGGCCTCATGTGGCTGATCTTCACGGCCATGCTGGTGCTCGCCGTGGTGGCGCTGGTGATGGCCGCGGTGGCCCGCGAGGACGCCTACCGCGCGGCCGACAAGCAGAACAAGATGTTCTGGCTGATCATCCTCGGCATCACGGTGGCGGTGAACCTCCTGGTGCCGATGCTCTTCCTGCAGATCGCGGGCCTGATCGCCACGATCGTCTTCTTCGTCGACGTCCGCCCCGCCCTGCGCCAGGTATCCGGCGGCGGCCGCGGCCGCCGCGGCGGAAGCAGCAGCGACGGCCCGTACGGTCCCTACAACGGCGGACGGTAAGACCAACCAGCCCAATACGGTGGATAAGGCCAATACGGCCAAGACGGCCAACATGGCCAACAAGCCCTGACGCGTACGGCGCTTACGGCGTCCTGTCCAGCAACAGCACCGCGACGTCGTCCGCCAACTCCCCGCCGTTGAGCTCGCGCACCTCGCTCACCGCCGCGCGCAGCAGCTCCTCGCCCTCCAGCCCCTGTGCGAGCTGGCGGCGGACCATGTCCACCATGCCGTCCTGGCCGAGCCGCTCCTTGCCCTCGCCGATGTGGCCCTCGATCAGGCCGTCGGTGTAGAGCATCAGGCTCCAGGCGGCGCCCAGTTCCACCTGCATACGCGGCCAGCGGGCGTGCGGCAGCAGGCCGAGTGCGGGTCCGTTGTTGTCGTACGGCAGCAGTTCCGCGGGCCGGCCCGGGCGGGCGATCAGCGGGGACGGGTGGCCGGCCAGGCAGAGCCCGGCGCGGCGGCCGTCCGGTGCTATGTCCACGGTGCAGACGGTCGCGAAGATCTCGTCGTTCTCGCGCTCGTGCTCCAGGACCTGCTGGAGCGTCGAGAGCAGTTCGTCGCCGCACAGGCCCGCAAACGTCAGCGCGCGCCAGGCGATGCGCAGCTCCACGCCGAGCGCCGCCTCGTCGGGCCCGTGCCCGCAGACGTCGCCGATCATCGCGTGCACGGTGCCGTCGGGCGTGCGGACGGTGTCGTAGAAGTCGCCGCCGAGCAGCGCACGGGAGCGGCCCGGGCGGTAGCGCGCGGCGAAGCGCAGCGGGGAGCCCTCCAGGAGCGGGGTCGGCAGCAGGCCGCGCTCCAGGCGCGCGTTCTCCTGGGCGCGCAGCTTTGACTCGGTGAGCCGTCGCTCGGCCTTGTCGGAACGTTTCCTCTCCACTGCGTACCGGATCGCGCGGCTCAGCAGCCGCCCGTCCAGCTCATCGCGGAACAGGTAGTCCTGGGCGCCGACGCGCACCGCCTCCGCGCCGCGCTCGGCGTCCCCGGACGCGGTGAGCGCGAGGACGGCGTGCCGCGGCGCGAGCCGCAGCACGTGCTTGAGCGTGGCCAGCTCGTCCTCGCCGCCGCCGGCCCGGCCGGGCGCGGGCAGCGCCAGGTCGAGCAGGATGCAGTGGACGTCGTCGGTCAGCAGCCGCTCGGCCTCGGTGAGGTTGCGGGCGGTACGGATACGGATCGGCTTGCCGGCGGCGTCGAGCATTTCGGGCACGCTGAGCGAACCCGCCGGGTCGTCCTCGATGACCAGCAGGGTCAGGTTGGTGGTGCTGTCGACAGGGGCAGTGGTGCGGGGCGCCGGAACTGTCCCGGCGGGGCCGCCGGTCGAGACTCCGGATGGGCCGCCGGGTGAGAACGCGGCTTGAGCCTGACCACTTTCCACGGCCGGGATCGCTCTCTGCCGCGGTACGGGTACGGGCATCGTCTGGGTTCCTTCCCTCCCCCCGAGGGCGTGGCGGGTCGAAGGTCCTCGAGCCGCCGACGGGGACCATAGCGTCACCGGGTGCCGCAACGGAATGGTGTGCGGCACGACGTCCGGCAAACAGCCACCGTCATATGCCGCATCCTGTAACGCACTTGGACAGGATGCGGCTCCCTCCGGGATGACGAAGGTCACGTCCCTGGGGTTGCGTGGGGAGGGCAACCGTGCGATAGGTCACGTGGGGCAGGTCACGCGGCGTGCGCCGACGCCGGCCACTCGTGAGGCGTGTCACGCGTCCGGCCGGACGACCCCCAGAATCCGCATCGAACCCGCACCCGTGATCGTCACCGTGCGCCCGGGCCGGGGCGCGTGCACGATCGCGCCGTCCCCTATGTACATCCCGACATGGCTGGCGTCGTCGAAATAGATGATCAGGTCGCCGGGGCGCATGTCCTTGATGCCGACGTGGGTGAGCTGCTTCCACTGCTCCTGCGAGGTGCGGGGAATGCCGTGTCCGGCGGACGCCCAGGCCTGTGAGGTCAGCCCCGAGCAGTCGTACGACCCCGGGCCCTCCGCTCCCCACCCGTAGGGCTTGCCGATCTGGTCGGTCGCGTACTTCACGGCCTTCTTGCCCTGCGCGGACGCCTTGCCGTTGATCTCCGCGAGGATGCCGGAGCTCAGCCAGGTCGTCTGCGCCTGGTAGGCGGCCTCCTCCTCCAGCTTCGCCAGCCGCTCCTTCTCCTTCTTCTCCAGCTGGGACTCCAGCTTTTCGGCGGCGGCGATCCGCTCCTTGATCTTCTTCTTGGCCTCGGCCTTGGTCTTGCGGTTGGCCTCCAGCTTCTTCCACTGGGCGGAGGCGTCCTTCGCGTACTGCCGCAAGTCCTGCTGGGTGCGCGTCATCTCGGCGAGCAGCCCCTTGGTCGCGTGCTCGCCCTGTCGCACGCGCCCCGCGCCGTCCAGGAACTCCTGCGGGTCGTCGCTCAGCCACAACTGCGCCTCGGGCGGCAGCCCGCCGCCGCGGTACTGCGCACGGGCGGCGGCACCCGCGCGGTTCTTCAACTTGTCCAGCTTCGCCTGGCCCTTGACGATCTCGCGGGCCAGATCGACGATCTCGGCGGACTGCTTCCGGGCCTTCTCCTCGGCGGCGTTGTACGCGTCCGTGGCCACCGACGCCTCGTGGTAGAGCTTGTCCAGCTTCTTGCGGACCGCTTCGAGGTCCTTGTTGCTCGCGGGCGTTGGTGTCGCGTTGGGGGTCCGGGTCGGTGTCGGTGTCGGGCTCGCGTACGCCACTGTGGGTGTCGCGAGCACCGCGCAGGCACATGCGCAGGCCAGGGCCATGGCCGCCGTGGTCAGGCTCCGCTTGCCGGGTCCCATTACTCAGCCCCCAAACTGATTTACCGTCAGTAACTTACGGACGCCTGGGGGATCGTGCCATGTCGACGCGCAATGCGACAGAGGTGGGCAAGAACTCCCCTCTCTCGGCCCAACTCGGCGCCCCTCCGTCGGCCTAACTCCCCACCCTCTCCGGCCCGCTCCCCTTCCGCTGCCCGGATCCGGCAGGACGATCTCCCCGCCTGTGTGACGAACCGGTCACGGAGATCGTTCCCCGCAGGTCAGGCCACCCCGGTCGGACATGTTCCTCGATCCGCGATCACGCGCACGGCGCCAACGCCTCCCAGCGCACCGTGACTTCGCCCTGCCGCCAGCGCGTCACACCGTCCGTGACCGGCCAGTCGGCGGTCAGCTCACGGACCGTCCGGATCCAGCGTTGCCGGGCGCCGTACGAGGCGTAGGGCGCGGCGGCGGCCCAGGCGCGGTCGAAGTCGCGCAGGAAGGCGTGCACCGGCTCACCCGGGACATTGCGGTGGATGAGAGCCTTCGGAAGGCGTTCGGCGAGGTCGGACGGGCGGTCCAGGGAGCCGAGGCGGGTGGCGAAGGTGACCGTGCGGGGGCCCTCCGGGCCGAGGGCGACCCATACGTGCCGGCGGCCGATCTCGTCGCAGGTGCCTTCGACGAGCAGGCCGCCCCGGGAGCCCCGGCCCGCCGGCGCGAGGCGTGCGCACAGGCGCTGCCAGACCTCGGTGACCTGGTCCTCGTCGTACTGGCGCAGCACGTTGGCCGCGCGGATGAGGGCGGGGCTGCCCTGTACCGGCACCTCGAAGCCGCCGTGCCGGAAGGCGAGACCGTCGCGCTCGTACGGGCGGGCGGCGGCGACTCGGGCCGGGTCGATCTCGACGCCGACCACGTGGGTGCGGGGGGCGGTGGTGCGCAGCCGTGTCAGCAGTTCCACCGCCGTCCAGGGGGCCGCGCCGTAGCCGAGGTCGACCGCCACGGGGGTGGCGGCGTGGCGTAGTTCGGCGCCGTGCGTCGCTGCGATCCAGCGGTCCATGCGGCGGAGGCGGTTGGGGTTGGTGGTCCCGCGTGTCACGGTTCCCACGGGGCGGGAAGCTGCGCGGGCTGTCATACGTACGAGGGTATGCGCCCGTTCGGGGGCACCCCTGCGCCGGTGCCGAGGCCGGGGGATTTCCGCCCCCTCCGCCCCTTGGCCGTCCCATCCCCGGGGCTCTGCCCCAGGCCCCGTTCGCGCAGTTCCCCGCGTCCCTGAAGCAGCTCCCCGCTCCCCTGAAATAGGGGCGCGGGGAGCTGCGCGAACAGCTCCCACCCACCCGCAGCCGAAAGGCTGGGTCGGGACGGGCAGGGGGGAGGGGGCGAAAACACATCCACGCCGCACCGCACGGCCCCGCGCCCCCCATTCTCGAACGGTTGAGCGACAGCCGGTAATGATTCGGCAAAGAGGAAATGGAGCAGCGCCCTCCGGCGTTCCTGCTCTCGGAGGGCGCGTGCGTCCTGCGACCGGCATGCCCGCAGCGAGGAGGAACGCCACGTGAGCCAGTACGTCAGCAGGCTCGGGCGACGCTCCCCGGCGGCGTCCGCACGGCTCAGGCTGCACCGCAGGCCCCGTCGCGTGGCGATGCTCTCCGTGCACACCTCACCGCTGCACCAGCCCGGCACGGGCGACGCGGGCGGGATGAACGTCTACATCGTGGAGCTCGCCCAGCGCCTCGCCGCGATCAACATCGAGGTCGAGATCTTCACCCGGGCCACCACGGCCGCCCTGGCGCCGACCGTCGAGCTCGCCCCCGGCGTCCTCGTCCGGCACGTCGACGCGGGCCCCTACGAGGGCCTCGCCAAGGAAGACCTGCCCGCCCAGCTGTGCGCCTTCACGCACGGCGTCATGCAGGCCTGGGCCGGCCACCGCCCCGGTTACTACGACCTCGTGCACTCGCACTACTGGCTCTCCGGCCACGTCGGCTGGCTCGCCGCCGAGCGCTGGGGCGCGCCTCTGGTGCACGCGATGCACACCATGGCCAAGGTCAAGAACGCCGCGCTCGCGGAGGGCGACACTCCCGAGCCCGCCGCTCGCGTCATCGGCGAGACCCAGATCGTGCGCGCCGCCGACCGCCTCATCGCGAACACCGCGGAGGAGGCCGACGAACTCGTACGACACTACGAGGCCGACCCCGGCAAGGTCGCTGTCGTCCACCCGGGCGTGAACCTGGACCGCTTCCGCCCGGCCGACGGCCGCGCCGCCGCCCGCGCCCGCCTCGGGCTCCCGCAGCACGCCCTGATCCCCCTCTTCGCGGGCCGCATACAGCCCCTGAAGGCGCCCGACGTGCTGCTGCGCGCCGTCGCCGTCCTGCTCGACGAGCGTCCCGAGCTGCGCGGCAACATCGTCGTCCCCGTAGTGGGCGGTCCCAGCGGCAGCGGTCTTGCCAAGCCCGAGGGGCTGCAGAAGCTCGCCGCGCGGCTCGGCATCGCCGACGTCGTGCGCTTCCGGCCGCCCGTCGGGCAGGAGCAGCTCGCGGACTGGTTCCGGGCGGCGTCGGTGCTGGTCATGCCCTCGTACAGCGAGTCCTTCGGGCTGGTGGCCATCGAGGCGCAGGCGGCGGGTACGCCGGTGCTCGCGGCCGAGGTGGGCGGGCTGCCGGTGGCGGTCCGCCACCAGGAGACCGGCTTCCTCGTCCCCGGGCACGATCCCGTCGACTACGCGCGCGTGCTGCGTGATTTCGCGGACGACGCGCGGCTGTCCGTCCGGATGGGCGCCGCCGCGGCGTGCCATGCGGAGCACTTCGGGTGGGACACCGCGGCCGCGGTGACGGCGGACGTGTACACGGCAGCGATGCAGGCCCACCGGCGTCGCGTACGCTCCCACCATGGCTGACGTACAGCAGGCGGCACAGGTCATCGAAGGGGTCCTCAAGGACGCCGAACTCGAATGGGAAAGCCCTGAGCCCGGCAACTACGTGGTGAAGCTCCCCGGCACCCGGAAGCTGTCGACGACCGTCTCACTGATCGTCGGCAGGCACTCGCTGTCGCTGAACGCGTTCGTGGTCCGGCACCCGGACGAGAACCAGGAAGCGGTCCACCGCTGGCTTCTGGAGCGCAATCTCAAGCTCTACGGGGTCAGTTACGCGGTCGACTCCCTCGGGGACGTCTATCTGGTCGGCAAGCTGCCGCTGGCCGCGGTCGCGCCGGACGAGATCGACCGCCTCCTCGGCTCGGTCCTCGAAGCCGCCGACGGCTCTTTCAACACCCTCCTCGAGCTCGGCTTCGCCTCCGCGATCCGCAAGGAGTACGCCTGGCGGGTGTCCCGCGGTGAGTCGACCCGCAATCTGGACGCGTTCACTCACCTGACTCAGCGTCCCGCCAACTGACCGCCCTCAGTCACTAATTAGCCGCTGCGCGACCCCTTCCCTGCCTGCGGCACCCGTGGCATGCTCACCGCCGACGCAGATCTGAACGTCGTTCACATCCATGGAAACGATGGAAGGCGGACGGGTATGAGCACGGGCAGGGGTACGGGGATGGGCAACGCGCATAGGGGCATCACCAGACGGCGCCTGCTCGGCAGCGCCACAGCCGTGGCGGCCGTCGCCGTGACCGGCGGAACGGCGACGGCCGCCGCATCACCCGCACAAGCCGCAGAAGCCGCGCAAGCGGCACAACAGGGTCAAGTCCCGGCCCTCTGGCACGAGTTCACCCGCACCCCCTTCACCCACCCGCAGATCCCGTACATCGGCAGGTCCGGCCGCGATGGCGGGGCGGCGCGCTTCCCCCGCCGCCCCGTCGTGGCCGACGTACGCGACTACGGAGCCGTGGCGGACGACGGCACAACGGACTGTGCCCCCGCGATCAACCGTGCCATCGCTGCTGCCGGGAGGGCCGGCGGTGGCACGGTTCTCATCCCACCCGGCACCTTCCGCATCGACGACCTGATCCGCATCGGGCACTCGAACGTCGTCCTGCGCGGCGCCGGCAGCGAGCGCACGAAGCTGTACGCGACCAAGAACCTCACCGAGCTGATCGGCGTCTACGGATCCCGTTACGGCGGCGACAAGTCGTCCTGGTCCTGGGCGGGCGGGCTCGTCTGGCTCTGCCCGGCGGACCGTTTCGCGACGCTGACGACCGCCATCAAGGCCAAGGCCTGGCCCTTCGAGGGCTGGACCGGCAACAAGCGCGACGAGTGGGAGACGCTGACGACTCTCGCGCCCGCGCGTCAGGGCTCCTGGACGGTGACCGTCGCGGACGCCGAGAGGCTGCGGCCCGGCGCGCTCGTCCTCCTCCGCCTCGCCGACGACGCCGACCACACGCTCCTGGAGCACATGGCGGGCGGCGGTCCGGGCCCCGAGGCGTACTACTGGGACGACAAGACGAAACTGACGTCGTACGTCCCCTACGAGTGGCCCGTCCGCATCGCGCACGTCCACGGCCGCAAGGTCACCCTCGAACGCCCGCTCCCGCTCGACATACGCCCCGAATGGGACCCGCGCCTGACCACCCACGTACGGGAGTTGACCGGCTCGGGGGTCGAGGGACTCACCCTGGAAGCGGTCGAGACGCCGCAGTCCCCGCACCTCCTGGACAAGGGCTACAACGGGGTCGTGTTCCAGTGCGCGTACGACTGCTGGGCCGACGACATCGTCGTACGCCATGTGGACAACGGATTCGGTCTCGTCGCGGCCTCCGCCTGCACCCTGCGCCGTACGACGGTCGCGGGCCGCGGCTCGCACCACCCGTACTTCTGCCGCGAGGGCTCGCACGACAACCTCGTCGAGGACTTCACGATCGAGCAGCGCACGGTGCCGGCCCCCGCCGGAACCCAACTCCACGGCATCAACGTCGAGGGTCTGTCCTCCTACAACGTCTGGTCGCGCGGCGACATGCGGATGGGCACGTTCGACTCCCATCGCGGGCTGCCCTTCGCCAACGTCCGCACGGACATCACCGTCGACAACAACGGCCGTCACGGCGGCGACGCCAGTGCGGGCCCCCTCTTCGGCGCCCGCTTCACACACTGGAACATCCGGGTGACCAACGGCCGCGCGGGCCTGATGAAGATCGACGGCCTCGCGCCCCACTCCGCCACCGTCGGCATCGACGAGGTGACGGAGTTCGACCAGATCGACGTACCCGACTTCACCGGAGACCTGCACTCCCGCCTGGAGCTGTACGGGAGCACGGACGTCGTACGCCCGCGCAATCTGTACGACGCTCAGCGCGAGCTGGAGCGGTAGCGACCGGGGGAGACCCCCACCAACCGCCTGAAGTGGCGCGTCAGATGGGACTGGTCGTAGAAGCCGGTCGCGGTCGCCACCTCGGCCGGTTTTCCGCCCTCCAGGAGGAGCCGGCGGGCGCGGTCGACGCGGCGGGACATCAGGTACTGGTGCGGTGCGATGCCGTACGCGCCGCTGAACGCCCGTACCAGGTGGGCGGGGTGGGCGTGCACGAGCGCCGCCGCCTCGTCGAGGGCGATGCCCTGGACGAGGCGCTCGTCGAGGAGTTCGCGCAGGCGATGGGCGAGCGGGCGGTCGGCCCGCGTCTCCTCGACGAGCCGCGGCCGCAGGTGCCCCCGCAGCCGCTCGGCGATCAGGGTCAGCCTGCTCTCGGCCTCCAGCTCGTCCCCGGGATGCGCGAGCACCGTGTGCAACTGCCCGACGCGGCGCCGCAGTACGGGATCCACCAGGTCGGGACCGTCCACCGCGGGTCCGATGAGACTCTCGTCGAGCCGGCTCAGGTCGAGATACAGGACCCGCTTGCGAAAGCCGTGCTCGGTGACCGGCGACCCGTTGTGCGGGACGTACGGCGGAAGCAGCGACACCGTGTCGTGCGGAGTGCCGTGCTCATGCCGGTCGAGGTCGTACCGCACGGCGCCGTCGTCGACGATCAGCAGCGTCCACGCCTCGTGCACGTGCATGGGGTACGCGTACTCGGTGTAGTGGGCGTGGAAGACCTCCACGACACCCGGAACGCGCGGGCGCCACGCGGTGATCTCCCGCTGAGCGGCCTGATGGGCCTGAGGGGCCATGCAAAGAACGTACAAGACGACGTCGTACGGCGTTCGAGAGTCTCGACGCATGAACACCTCGACCCCTGAACCCGTCCGCTTCGACACCAAGATCGCCGTCCTGCTGCGGGACGACCTGGAGCCCTGGCAGCGACTCAATGTGACCGCTTTTCTGGTCAGCGGGCTCGGGACGGTCCTTCCCGAGGTGATCGGCGAGCCGTACGAGGATGCCGACGGCACCCCGTATCTGCCGATGTTCCGCCAGCCCGTGCTGATCTTCGAGGGCGCGAAGGAGACCTTGACCGCCGCGTACGGCCGCGCGCTGTCCAGGGCGCTGCCGCGCGCGGTCTTCACGTCCGATCTGTTCGCCACGGGCAACGACCGTGACAACCGGGCGGCCGTACAGGCCGTGCCGACGGGAGAGCTGGATCTGGTCGGGCTCGCGGTGTACGGGCCGCGGAACGCGGTGGACAAGGTGCTGAAGGGGGCCCGGATGCATCCCTAGGGGGTGGCGCTGCCGACCTCGGTCTGCGCGGAGGCGGGGGCGGGGGTGGAGACGATGGCGGTGGCCGGCGCGGCCGGCGGCGTCGGCTCCTCCGCCGGAAGCCGTCGCATCAGCATGCCGTAGCCGAGGCCCGCCGCAGTGCCGACCACCGCGCACAGCCCCCACAGCCACTCCGCGCCGAACCGGTCGATGACCAGGCCGGACATCAGAGGCGCGATGAGTGCGGCGAGTGACCAGGACAGGGTGTACATGCCCTGATAGCGGCCGCGGCCGTGCACGGGGGAGAGGCGGACCACCAGACCCGTCTGGGTCGGCGCGTTGACGATCTCGGCCAGGGTCCACACGCAGACGGTGAGGGCGAAGACGCCGACCGAGCCGGCGAAGGCGGTGAGCCCGAAGCCGTATCCGGCGAGCAGCGACGAGACGACCAGCAGTCGTCGCGCGTCCCGGTGCTCGATGAAACGGGTGACCGGGATCTGGAGCGCGACGATCAGGACGCCGTTGACGGCGATCGCCATGCCGTAGTCGGCCGGGGTGAAGCCTGCCTCGCCCATCGCGACCGGGAGTCCGACGGAGCCTTGCTGGAAGACGAGGGCGACCAGGAAGGACAGCCCGACGACGCTCATGAAGCGGCCGTCGCGCAGGACGGTGCCGAGGCCGACGGCGGGTTCGGAGGCGGCCTTGGCCGTGAGGGACGGCCTGGACTCGGGCAGCTTCGCGAAGACGACGAGCGCGCAGACGAGGGTCATGCCGGCCTCGATGAGGAATCCGGCGAGGTAGCTGAACTCGGCGATGAAACCGGCTGCCATGGAGGAGACGGCGAAGCCGAGGTTGATGGCCCAGTAGTTGAGGGAGAAGGCGCGGACGCGATCCTCGGGCCGGACGATGTCGGCCATCATCGCCTGCACGGCGGGCCGCGAGGCGTTCGAAGCCATACCCACCAGGAAGGCGACCGCGGCGATCGCCACCGGGTGGTGCATGAAGCCGAGCAGCGCGACCGAGGCGGCCGTCGACAACTGCGCGATGAGCAGGGTGGGCCGCCGTCCGAGCCGGTCGGTCATCACACCGGCGCCGAGCGAGGAGACGACACCGCCGAGCCCGTGCAAGGACGCCACCAGGCCGGCGTACGAGGCGGAGTACCCGCGGTCGAGCGTCAGGTACAAAGCCATGAAAGTAGCGACAAACACCCCAAGTCGGTTGACCAGGGTGCTGGTCCACAGCCACCAGAACTCGCGGGGGAGCCCCGAGACGGTCTCTCGGGCGGCGCGTCTCATGACGGCGAGTGGCATGGCTGGTCCCCCACGGGTGTCTTGCGGCCTGACGGGTGTAAGTGGCTCAGGCGGTGAGCACAACTTACGAGCCGGAGAGGCCGGGGAGCCACTCAATTAACAGAAGCCGTCAACCGACGGGCTTCCAGGGGGGCGAGTGTCCGGCTTGCGGGCAGGCGAGCGGCGGGACGAAGGCTTCCATTACGCTCGGACATATGGCCGACGCACCGTACAAGCTGATCCTCCTCCGCCACGGCGAGAGCGAATGGAACGCGAAGAACCTGTTCACCGGTTGGGTGGACGTCAATCTCAACGAGAAGGGCGAGAAGGAGGCAGTCCGCGGCGGTGAGCTGCTCAAGGACGCCGGCCTGTTGCCCGACGTGGTCCACACCTCGCTCCAGAAGCGCGCGATCCGCACCGCGCAGCTCGCCCTCGAGGCCGCCGACCGCCACTGGATCCCGGTCCACCGCTCCTGGCGCCTGAACGAGCGGCACTACGGTGCCCTGCAGGGCAAGGACAAGGCGCAGACGCTCGCCGAGTTCGGCGAGGAGCAGTTCATGCTGTGGCGCCGCTCCTACGACACCCCGCCGCCCCCGATCGAGGACGGCTCCGAGTTCTCCCAGTCGGACGACCCGCGCTACGCCTCCATCCCGCCGGAGCTGCGCCCCCGCACGGAGTGCCTGAAGGACGTCGTCGTCCGCATGCTTCCGTACTGGTACGACGGCATCGTCCCCGGCCTCCTCGCCGGCCGCACGGTCCTGGTCGCGGCCCACGGCAACTCGCTGCGCGCCCTGGTCAAGCACCTCGACGGCATCTCCGACGCCGACATCGCGGGCCTGAACATCCCCACCGGCATCCCCCTCTCCTACGAGCTCGACGCCGACTTCAAGCCCCTCAACCCGGGCGGCACCTACCTCGACCCGGAGGCCGCGGCGGCCGCCATCGAGGCGGTCAAGAACCAGGGCAAGAAGAAGTAAGACGACGCCAACAAGCCCCCTGTCTGCGGGTTCTCCGCGGGTAGGGGGCTTGTTGCTGTGCTGGGGCCGTCTCTGGGTCGTGAGGTGCTTGACCGGGCCGTCAGGCGGCAGGGCCGGAGGAGTGGGGTCCCGGTTGTTGCCGTACCTCAGCCAGAGCTCCAGCTCCGCGCAGTGCCGTGACCGCGATCTCGGCGGTCTCCTCGGGAAGGCCGTCGAGGATCAAGACGGGTGCTTGATCCACCAGAACCTTGCTGCGCCAGAGGCTCAGTCCAGTCAACCCACGCACGACCTGGGCGACGTCAAGGACACGGGTGCCCGGGTCGACGAGCACCACGTCGTTGGGCGCGTCATCACAGACCAAGGTGACGTACTCGACTTCCATCCTTGCTCCCCTCCCGTTCCGACCAGGAGCGTAGGGCGTCCCTGGCCATCTCAGCCTCCGGATGTCGCATCTCCGAAGACGGCAGCCACTCCCTTGCGGGTGCGCTCCTGGCTGGACGGCATGAGGTGCGTGTACACACGGAGCGTCAGACCCGGGTCCGAGTGGCCCAGGTACTCGGCGAGGGCCTCGATGTTCTCTCAGGCGCCCTCGGGCGGTTGTACTCCGACAAGTTCGGGCTGTCCGTGATCTGCCTGCGGATCGGCAGCTTCGAGCGTGCGCCCTCCGAACCACGGCATCTGGCGACGTGGTTGAGCCCGCGCGACGCCGTCGGCTACATCCGGGCCGCGCTGACCGCTCCGCCCTCCACCCGCTTCGCCACGGCATATGCCGTCTCCGCCAACACCCGCCGCTTCTGGGAGCTCCCCGAACCGACGCTGCTCGACTACGCCCCCGTCGACGACGCCGAACTCCACGCCGGAGACATCCCTGGGGCAGACCTCCCGGCCGACCCGGCCGCACCCCAGGCCGGCCCCTACGCCTTGCCCGAGTTCACCCTCGAGCACCTCCGCCCCTGACGCGCGCACAGATCGCCAGGCCACCACTTGTGCGCCCGCATCAGCTGGTCGGCCGTGATGCCCGCCCTTTCGTGGCGCAAGTCGCCGGGAGGTAGAAGGGCACATTCAAGGGCATGCAGAAGGGCCCCGCCGTGATGACGGCGGAGCCCTTCTGTATGCGCCTATGCCGTCAGCCGCACTGGCAAGGATTGCCGGACTGGCAGCCGCACCCGCAGCCGGAGCCGCAGCCGCAGGCGCCGAACAAGGGGAGGCTTTTGATGTCGGCGGGCTGCTCGGTGTCACGGTCCTGCGTCGGGTCGGGCGTGCTGGGGGATTCGGTCATGGGTCCCTCCTTCAGGCACGAAGGTGTGCGAGGCACACTGCGCCGCACAGCTCCTGTCGCCCATTTGATGCCCACTGAGGCAGGCGCATCAACGGCGCACACTCGGCGCACTGAGGCTTCCACGCGCCCCCGGGGGCGGAGGTCAGGCCCCCTCCACCCCCGTCACCGGCTGGATGTCCGGCTGCAGATCGTCCGCGTGCTCGCCCGTCACCAGGAACACGACCCGCTTGGCGACCGCCACCGCGTGGTCGGCGAAGCGCTCGTAGTAGCGGCCGAGCAGGGTGACGTCGACGGCCGTCTCGATGCCGTGCTTCCAGCGGTCGTCCAGCAGGTGCTGGAAGAGCGTGCGGTGCAGCAGGTCCATCTCGTCGTCATCCTGCTCCAGCTGGAGGGCGAGGTCGACGTCCTTGGTGATGACGACCTCGGCCGCCTTGGCCATCAGGCGCTGGGCAAGTTGGCCCATCTCCAGAATCGTGGCGTGCAGGTCGTGCGGGACCGCACGCTCGGGGAAGCGCAGCCGGGCCAGCTTCGCGACATGCTGAGCCAGGTCGCCGGAGCGCTCCAGGTCGGCGGACATACGCAGCGAGGTGACGACGATACGGAGATCCGTCGCCACCGGCTGCTGGCGGGCCAGCAGGGCTATCGCCCGGGCCTCCAGCTCGTGCTGAAGATCGTCGACCTTCTGGTCGGCCGCGATGACGCTCTCGGCCAGCTTCAGGTCGCCGTCGAGGATGGCCGTCGTGGCGCGTCCGATCGCCGACCCGACAAGCCGGGCCATCTCGACCAGGCCCTCGCCGATCGAGTCCAGTTCCTCGTGGTACGCGTCCCGCATCAGGTTGTCCCTCTCTTACGTCAGCTTCGGGGGTTCCGGGGGCCGGGTCCCGCCATGACCATGGGACATGCGCCACTGGACATGACCACCGGACATGAGCTCCGGACAGGCCCGTTAACCCCACGCTCCCACGTTCCGGCCCGTACGCGTCCGTTTCAGTCACCCCAAATGAACCATCCCTAGCTCCTAGGTGAACTCTGGGCGACGAGTGTTCGAGGTCGCACCCGGATGGCTGTGGCCAGCGGTGACGACATGCCTAACCTGGATGCATGGACGTGAACGCGGCGGTCGCCGCAGCGGCAGCGATCGCCGGAGTGCTCACCGGTGTCATCGCCATGCTGGCGTTCCGCTGGAGCGAGCGCGACCAGAAACGCCCGACCCGCACTTCACTGCATACGGACCCGGTGCTTCCGCCGGGTGTCGACACCGTGCTGTCCGTGCTCCGGTCCTCGGCCGTCGTGCTCGACGAGGCGGACGCCGTGGTCAAGGCCAGCTCGGCCGCGTACGCCCTCGGGCTGGTGCGCGGCGGCAAGCTGGCCGTCGAGCCGATGCTCCAGATGGCGCGTGACACCCGTCGGGACGGGGAGATACGTCAGGTGGAGCTGGATCTGCCGAGGAGGGGGACGGGGAGGGGAGAAGCCCTCGCAGTCTCGGCGCGCGTGGCGCCGCTCGGCTCCCGGCTCGTGCTGCTCCTCGTGGAGGACCTGACGGAAGCGCGGCGCATCGAGGCCGTACGACGCGACTTCGTCGCGAACGTCAGCCATGAGCTCAAGACACCCGTCGGCGCGCTCTCCCTGCTCTCCGAGGCCGTCATGGACGCCTCGGACGACCCGGAGGCCGTCGAGCGCTTCGCCGGACGTATGCAGATAGAGGCCACCCGCCTCACCAACCTCGTACAGGAACTCATCGACCTCTCCCGGGTCCAGAACGACGACCCCCTCGAGGACGCCGAGCCCGTACGGGTCGACGAACTCGTCGCCGAGGCGATCGACCGCTGCCGCCACCAGGCCGGCACCAAGCAGATCACCATGGCCGCGGGCGGCACCGCCGACCTGAGCATCTGGGGGAACAGGGGCCAGCTGGCCGCCGCCCTCGGAAACCTCGTCGAGAACGCCGTCAACTACTCGCCGGCTCGCACCCGCGTGGGCATAGCCGCGCGCCGGGTGACCGCCCCCGGCGGAGACCTCATCGAGATCGCCGTGACCGACCAGGGCATCGGCATCTCGGACAAGGACAAGGAGCGCATCTTCGAGCGCTTCTACCGCGTCGACCCGGCCCGTTCCCGCCAGACCGGCGGTACGGGCCTCGGCCTCGCGATCGTCAAGCACGTGGCCGCCTCGCACGCCGGGGAGGTCACGGTATGGAGCTCCGAAGGTCAGGGCTCCACTTTCACCCTGCGGCTGCCGGAGGCGGGCGCGGCCCGCGACCGCGCGAACGAACACCACATGCCCGGACTCGACGAAGAGGACGAGACCGAGCAGCCCGACGGGACGACCACCGTCTCATCCCCGTACGAACCGCTTCCTGCTCCGGAGGTCCTTCCGTGACCCGTGTGCTCGTCGTCGAGGACGAGGAGTCCTTCTCCGACGCCCTGTCGTACATGCTCCGCAAGGAGGGCTTCGAGGTCGCCATCGCGACCACCGGGCCCGACGGACTCGACGAGTTCGAGCGCAACGGCGCCGACCTCGTCCTCCTCGACCTGATGCTGCCGGGGCTGCCCGGTACGGAGGTGTGCCGCCAGCTGCGCGGCCGCTCCAACGTCCCGGTGATCATGGTCACCGCCAAGGACAGCGAGATCGACAAGGTCGTCGGGCTGGAAATAGGAGCCGACGACTACGTCACCAAGCCCTTCTCCTCCCGCGAGCTGGTCGCCCGTATCCGGGCCGTCCTGCGCCGCCGCGGGGAGCCGGAGGAGGTCACCCCGGCCGCTCTGGAGGCCGGGCCCGTCCGCATGGACGTCGACCGCCACGTGGTCACCGTCTCCGGCTCCAAGGTCGACCTCCCCCTGAAGGAGTTCGACCTCCTGGAGATGCTGCTGCGCAACGCGGGCCGTGTGCTGACCCGCATGCAGCTCATCGACCGGGTGTGGGGCGCCGACTACGTCGGCGACACCAAGACCCTCGACGTCCACGTCAAGCGCCTGCGCGCCAAGATCGAGCCGGACCCGGGCGCGCCGCGCTACCTGGTGACGGTGCGAGGCCTCGGCTACAAGTTTGAACCCTAAGTCGCCGGACTGCTACGGTAGGTGACCCTCGCCGTCGGGTGGACGGAGAGGCTAAACGCCTGTGGAGCCTTGGTAAGACCCGGGGAAACCTGGGCGCGACGCCGTGAAGCAGGAATCCCGTTGAGGGTGCACCAAAAGTTCGAGCCGTAAAGGCTGAGAACCGCCGAGGGCGGGAACCGATAACCAAGGTTCCCGCCCTAGTCGTGTGCGGCGTCGCTTACTGACCGGAAGCCGACGCGGTCGCCGTGGCCGTCGCGCTCGACGACGCCGCGTCCGTGGGCGTGCCCGACACGGACTGGGACGGGGAGCCCGAGGCCGACTCGGACGGCTTGGTGCCCGCGGACCCGGTCGCGGAGGCCCCCGGCGCCGCCGGGATGTTGCTCGGGCCCCACTTGGAGAAGTAGCTCTCGGCCGGGACCACGAAGGCGCTCAGCTTCACGTCGCCGGCCTTGCTGAACGCGAACGCGACCTGGCGCACGCTGCCGTCCTGGACGGCCTCGTGACCGTTGGGCAGCACGGCGGAGGCGTTGCCCTCGCCGCCGATCAGGAGCGAGCCGCCGGCCGGGACGACGAGCTTGCCGGTGCCCTTGGCCGGCTTGAGCTGGGCGGCCGTGCCGCTGCTCGTGAGGGTGATCGAGTCCAGGGTCTCGTCGGTGCGCCCGTTGTTGAAGAGGGTCGCGGAGACCACGGCCGGACCGGTCGACTGCAGGTCGGGCTGGGTGATGACCAGGGCGTTCTGGATCTTGATGTCGCCGACGGTGGTCGCCGCGTTGTCCGGCTTGACCTCCAGCGTCTGTGCGTCGTTGCCGGCACCGCACGCGGCGAGCGAGGCGATCGAGAACACGATGGCGGCGGCGGCGAGAGCGCCGCGTCGAAGGCTGCTGCTCACGGCGGCGGCAACTCCTTGAACGTGGGCGAAGCAGGGCGACTTCGTTGTAAAGCCGCCCTAAGGGTCTGTCAGCGGCCTTAGGTTACCGAGCCGTTCCCGTGCCGCCGCACCCGACCCGCCTCTAAGAGCCTGTGTCACGTCCCCGGCCGGGTGCACGCCGCCTGGCACGCGCGCTGCCGCGTTGCCGAAACGCCCTGGTTGGTCCGCTGTGCGGACGCTCCGGCGCCTTGCGATCGCGAGTACCGGACGACATGCGCTGATCCGGCCGGGGATGTGACACAGGCTCTGAGCGCCGACGGGCATCGTTGCGCCGGGTGTGCGCCCCGTCCGGCGCGTGCTTCGCCGCCGCTTCATGAACTACTTTGGCGACGTGCTGGTCCGCCATTCACATAAGTACCCCCGGCATCCGCTTGCGGATTTCACGCAGGGAATGCGTGGCGGTGCAGAAAATCGATCTTCGGTCCGAGATCGGTGACCGTGATCAATTCCGGATTCGTCTCGTACTCGACTCCGGTCACCGAACGGAGTAGCGGAAGTCTCGCTCTTGGAGTAGGACAAACCGGTACGTTCGGACCCTGGTCAGCGGCTTCCGTTGTCTGTAACGTGCGCGTTTCACTTCCCTTGGACAGCCGCTCCGACCTGCGAATACCCTCTTCCGCTCACCCCTCGCAGCACGTTCCTGTTGCGGTTGTCAAGCCCCGAGATATGCCCTGACCTGCGAAAACGCCATTCAGAAGACGCCGTTTCCGTGTTACCCTGGATAGCCACGGAAGGGGTACCTGTCACATGACGTTCAAGGTTGGCGACACCGTGGTCTATCCCCATCACGGGGCCGCGCTGATCGAGGCCATCGAAACTCGCCAGATCAAAGGCGTGGACAAGACCTACTTGGTGCTGAAGGTCGCCCAGGGCGACCTGACGGTGCGTGTGCCAGCGGACAATGCGGAGTTCGTCGGCGTGCGTGATGTGGTCGGTCAGGACGGGCTGGACCGGGTCTTCGAGGTGCTGCGCGCGCCGTACGCCGAGGAGCCCACGAACTGGTCGCGTCGTTACAAGGCAAATCTGGAGAAGCTCGCCTCCGGCGATGTCATCAAGGTCGCAGAAGTCGTGCGTGACCTGTGGCGTCGTGAGCGTGAGCGTGGACTCTCCGCCGGTGAGAAGCGCATGCTCGCCAAGGCCCGCCAGATCCTGGTGAGCGAGCTCGCCCTCGCGGAGAACACGAACGAGGACAAGGCCGAGGCCCTGCTCGACGAGGTTCTCGCGTCCTGACGCAGGCAGTCGCCGAGGCGGTCGTCGTCCCGGCGCACACAGTCGCCGAGACGGCAGTCGTCTTGACGTACGCACAAGCCCGCGCAGCTGCGCAATGAAATGCCGCGGTGCCCGATGACGCAATTGCTGTCGCCGGGCGCTGCGGCATGTTCGTACCCACTTCGTACTCGCGCCCACTCGGAATATTGGATGTTCACTCGGTATACGTATACCGGTGTATCCAAATACCTGGCGTACCGGGCCCGGGTTCGGCTCGACCGGATGTCACGGAAGGGTCCCCGGTCAAGGCGTCGCGCCCGGCACTCCCCCAGCTCCCCGAGCAGGGGGTACCCCCAGGCCATACCCACCCCGGCCGAGCACACAAACCTGACAGGAACCGATGTCTGACGATTCGCGCCCCTCGCCTTCGGGATCGCGTACGGCGGCCGTGATTCCGGCCGCCGGCCGGGGCGTGCGCCTCGGCCCCGGCGCCCCCAAGGCGCTCCGCTCGCTGAACGGCACCCCGATGCTCGTTCACGCGGTCCGCGCGATGGCCGCGTCCCGCGCCGTCTCGCTGGTCGTCGTCGTGGCCCCGCCCGACGGCGCGGCCGAGGTGAAGACGCTGCTCGACGCGCACGCGCTGCCCGAGCGCACCGACTTCCTGGTCGTCCCCGGCGGGGACAGCCGCCAGGAGTCCGTGAAATACGGACTCGACGCGCTGCCGCCCGGCATCGACGTCGTTCTCGTGCACGACGCGGCCCGGCCGCTCGTGCCCGTCGACACCGTGGACGGTGTCATCGAGGCCGTACGGGAGGGGGCCCCCGCCGTCGTTCCGGCGCTGCCCCTCGCCGACACCGTCAAGGAGGTCGAGCCCGCAGCCGTCGCCGGTGCGCCGGAGCGCGTCGTGGCCACGCCCGAGCGGGCGCGGCTGCGCGCCGTGCAGACGCCGCAGGGGTTCGACCGCGAGACGCTCGTACGCGCCCACGAGACCGTCACCGACAACGTGACCGACGACGCGAGCATGGTCGAGCAGCTGGGGCTGCCGGTGGTCGTGGTGCCCGGGCACGAGGAGGCGTTCAAGGTGACGCGCCCGCTGGATCTCGTACTCGCGGAGGCCGTTCTGGCGCGGCGGAGGCTGAACGATGGGTTCTGAGCGGCCTGATGTGCCCGTACTTCCGCAGGTCGGCATCGGTACCGACATCCACGCCTTCGAGGACGGGCGGGAGCTGTGGTGTGCCGGGTTGCTGTGGGAGGGGGAGGGGCCCGGGCTCGCGGGGCACTCCGACGCGGATGTCGTCGCGCATGCCGCGTGCAATGCGCTGTTCTCCGCTGCCGGGCTCGGTGACCTCGGTGCCCACTTCGGGACCGGGCGGCCCGAGTGGTCCGGTGCCTCGGGCGTCACGCTGCTGACGGAGGCGGCGCGGATCGTGCGGGCGGCGGGGTTCGTCATCGGCAATGTCGCCGTGCAGGTCGTCGGGCCGCGTCCGAAGATCGGGAAGCGGCGGGACGAGGCGCAGAAGATTCTGTCGGACGCGGTGGGGGCGCCGGTGTCGGTCTCCGGTGCCACGACGGACGGTCTTGGTTTCCCCGGGCGGGACGAGGGGCTGATGGCGGTGGCCACGGCACTGGTGGCACGGGCGACCTGAGCGGGGGTTTGTTCGCCCCACCGGCCGTCGCACACGCCTTTGACGTCAGCGGCGGCCCCCGTATGTCACGAATACGTGCCCCTTGCGGTGGAGGGTCGCGGGGCACTGCCCGGGGGCCACTACCCTGGAGTGGTGACTATTCGCCTGTACGACACCAGCGCCCGGCAGATCCGTGACTTCACCCCGCTCGTGCCGGGTTGTGTCTCGATCTACCTGTGTGGCGCCACCGTGCAGGCCGCACCGCACATCGGGCACATCCGCTCGGGCCTCGACTTCGACATCATGCGCCGCTGGTTCGAGTACCGCGGCTATGACGTGACGTTCATCAGGAACGTCACGGACATCGACGACAAGATCATCACCAAGTCGGCCGACCAGAGCCGCCCTTGGTGGGCGATCGGGTACGAGAACGAGCGGGCGTTCAACGACGGTTACGACGTGCTCGGGTGCCTCCCGCCGTCGTACGAGCCGCGCGCCACCGGGCACATCACCGAGATGATCGAGATGATGCGCGGTCTCATCGAGCGCGGTCACGCGTACGAGGCCGACGGGAACGTCTACTTCGACGTGCGGTCCTTCCCCGAGTACCTCCGGCTGTCCAACCAGGAGCTGGACAACCTGCTCCAGCCGTCCGGCGAGGGCGAGACCGGCAAGCGGGACCCGCGCGACTTCGCGATGTGGAAGGCCGCCAAGCCGGGGGAACCGAGTTGGGAGACGCCGTGGGGACGCGGGCGCCCCGGCTGGCACCTGGAGTGCTCCGCCATGGCGCACAAGTACCTGGGCTCCGCCTTCGACATTCACGGTGGCGGGCTCGATCTGATCTTCCCGCACCACGAGAACGAGATCGCGCAGGCCAAGGCCTTCGGCGACGAGTTCGCCAAGTACTGGGTGCACAACGCCTGGGTCACCATGAGCGGCGAGAAGATGTCCAAGTCCCTGGGCAACTCCGTCCTCGTGAGCGAGATGGTCAAGACGTGGCGGCCGATCGTGCTGCGGTACTACCTCGGCACGCCGCACTACCGCTCGATGATCGAGTACAGCGAAGAGGCCCTGCGCGAGGCCGAGTCGGCGTTCGCGCGGATCGAGGGCTTCGTGCAGCGGGTGGTGGAGAAGGCCGGGGGAGTCGTCGAGCCCGCGCCCGAGGTGCCGCCGGCCTTCGCCGAGGCCATGGACGACGACCTGGGTGTGCCGCAGGCGCTCGCCGTGGTGCACACGACCGTGCGGCAGGGGAACTCCGCCCTCGCCGCCGACGACAAGGAAGCCGCCGTCGCCCGCCTCGCCGAGGTACGGGCCATGCTCGGCGTCCTCGGGCTCGACCCGCTCGACCCGCACTGGGCCGGTGAGGGCGACCGGGGCGAGGATCTGCACGGCGTCGTCGACACCCTCGTACGCCTTGTGCTCCAGCAGCGTGAGGCGGCGCGCAGCCGTAAGGACTGGGCGACCGCCGACGCCATCCGGGACCAGCTCAACCAGTCCGGTCTCGTGATCGAGGACGGCCCGCAGGGGCCGCGCTGGACGCTCGGGCCGCGCTGAGCTTTTCTTGATCGATTGTGCCGCCCGGCTCTCCGGGCGGCACACTCATATACGACACTCGAAATACGTACGTACGCACGCTTCACACAGACAGGTAGGTCATGGCCGCTAACAACCGCCGCATGTCCGGCAAGAAGGGCGCGCAGGTCGGCAGTGGCGGCCAGCGACGCCGGGGCCTCGAAGGCAAGGGCCCGACCCCGCCCGCCGAGATGCGCAAGGGGCACAAGAAGAACCGCATCGCCACCGCCAAGGCCAAGCAGACCGCGCGCCGTCCCGCGCCGCGCGGCCGCGGCGGCAAGGGCACGTCCGAGATGGTCGTCGGGCGCAACCCGGTCGTCGAGGCGCTGCGCGAGGGCGTGCCGGCCGTCACGCTCTACGTGCAGCAGTTCATCGACAACGACGAGCGGGTACGGGAAGCTCTTCAGCTCGTCGGTGAGCGTGGTGGCATCCACCTCATGGAGGCGCCGCGCCCCGAGCTCGACCGTATGACCAACGGGCTCAACCACCAGGGCCTCGTCCTCCAGGTCCCGCCGTACGAGTACGCGCACCCGGAGGATCTCGCCGCCGCCGCGTACGACGAGGGCCAGGACCCGCTGATCGTCGCCCTCGACGGTGTGACCGACCCGCGCAACCTCGGTGCCGTCGTCCGGTCCGTCTCCGCCTTCGGCGGCCACGGTGTCGTCGTGCCCGAGCGGCGCGCGGCGGGCATGACCGCCGGCGCCTGGAAGACGTCCGCCGGCACCGCGGCCCGTACGCCCGTCGCCCGGGCGGCCAACCTGACGCGGGCCCTTCAGGCGTACAAGAAGGCGGGCCTCATGGTGGTCGGTCTCGCCGCGGACGGTGAGGTCGAACTCGGCGAGCTGGAGGCCCTGGGCGGCCCCGTCGTCATCGTCGTCGGCAGCGAGGGCAAGGGGCTGTCGCGGCTCGTCGGCGAGACCTGCGACTTCCGGGTGCGGATTCCGATGCCGGGTGGCGCGGAGTCGCTGAACGCCGGTGTGGCAGCGGGAGTTGTGCTGTACGAGGCAGCCCGCCGCCGCGCCTGAAGCGCCTGAACAGCCGCGCCGGGTGGGCCCGGTGCGGCTGAACGGATGGGTGCTGAGCCACCCGCGTGGGGCGATCCGGACGACCGTGATGACCTTGACGCGGTCCGGACAGATCGACGCGGTCAAAGCAGTGTCCTAAGCACACGTCACTCGGTTAGATGAGTGTGGACACCAGAACACCCCGCACACCCACGGGGGACCGCTCGTCGGGATTCGACGACGCTCCCGCGCTGAGCATGGTGAAGGTGCCGAGCGATCCGGCGCAGGTCATCGTCAATCATGCGAGCTTCCGCGTGCAGCTAGGCGCCGCGCAGCGGAACCAATCCTCGCGTCTCGCACGGCACTTGAGCTCCACCGACGACACCGCGCGGATCCCCGCGGTCGGTACGGCGGGCAGAGCGGGCGCGGCCGGTTCGGCCCGCCGCCGCGCCCCCGTCGTCTGGAGCGGGAAGTCCGCGCCGGACGACACGGGCGCCCACCGGCTGCTGCAGGCCGTACGGAGTACCAGCCTGCGCCACGGTGCGGTCGACCCGATGGGCGACGCCGGCGCGACCCAGGTCATCCCGCGCATCGACGAGCACGGCTACGACGTGGACCTGACCGTCGAGACGGTGGAGACACCCCTCGTCGGCAGCCAGCGCACCCGTTCCCCCGAAACCGGCCAGGCCCCCCTGCTGCCGCACATGCGCACGGTGGGCAGCACGTACGACGAACCGGCCTACAGGGGCGGGGAGTTCGAGGAGGAGGCCTTCGAGGAGGGCGAGGAAGAGGAAGGCGAGGCGCGCGGCAGGCGCCACGGCGCGGACCCTGTCCGGCATGCCTACTACCCCGGCCGCCGCATGAACCTCGGGGTCGTGCTGCTTCCGCTGCGCGTCTTCCTCGGGTTCATCTCCATCTACGCCGGCATGGGCAAGCTCTGCGACCCGCTCTACTTCGACGGCGGCAAACGCGGCTCCATGGTGAAGTGGCTGAACACCCTGCACCCCTGGGAAGTCGCCGAGCCGCTGCGGCAGTTCGCGCTCCATCACCCCGTCGGTGCCGGGCTCGTCATCGCCTTCTTCCAGGTCATCGTGGGCGTCCTCACGGTGCTCGGCCTGTGGCAGCGGGTAGCCGCCGTCGTCGGCGCGTTGCTGTCGGCCGCGCTCATCGTCACCGTCAGCTGGAAGACCGTGCCCGCGTATGACGCGCCGGACATCATCTACCTCGCCGCCTGGTCGCCGCTGATCATCGCGGGTGCCCCCGTCTACTCCGTCGACGGGCGCCTGGCGAGCGAGGCCTGGCGCAGGCTCGGGCCGCGCGCCGACATCTGGGAGCTGCGGTACCGAGTACTGCGCCGCGGCACGCTCGTCTCGGCCGTCGTCGTGGGCCTCACGCTGCTCGTCGGCTCGCTCCTCGGCGGCGCCGTCCGCGACGCCGACCGGGTCGTCGTTCCAGGACCCGGCGAGGCCCCGCGCAACGAACTGCCCGGCTCACCGCTCCCCGAGACGCCCGGCAGGCGCCACCACACGGTCACCCCGTCGGCCTCCGAGGCGCCCACCCGGGGCGGCACCTCGTCCCCGTCGGGCGCGGCCACCACGCCCGGCGCGGTCCGCGAGACCGGTGGCGCGGCCAGCAGCGGTCCCAGCCAGACCCAGGGCAGCGGCCAGGCCCCGCCCCAGCAGTCCGCACCGGTGGAGCAGGCCCCGAGCACCACCGCGGGCCCGACGTCCAGCGGCGGCACGTCGAGCGGCGGCTCCACGGGCGGCTCTTCGGGTGGCGGCTCCGGCAGCGGCGGCTCTTCGGGGCAGCCGGGGCTGGTGGGTGGCCTGTTGGGGTAGGCGGGCCGGTGGGCGGCATCCTGAAGCAGCCCACCGGCTGATACGACGACGAAGGGGTCCCGCACGGTCGTTGTGCGGGACCCCTTCGACGTACCGGAAGCGTCGTCTGAGCGGCTTCAGGGAAGTGAGGCACGCCCCCACGCCGCCCGGCCCGGCACCTCGCCGCACTGCCACATCACCCAAGGACATCCAGTACGAGGGCGACGCGGCAGCACGCCGATGCACCGCACTGGACGACGCGGAAACGCACCCACTCCCGCGAGGCCGCTCAGCGCCCCAGCGCCGCGAGCTCCCTAGCCGCTTCCCGCAGGTCCTTCGCCGTGTCGATGGCGCGCCAGTACGCGCCCTGGGGAATCGGGAAGCCGGCCAGGCGGCGCTCGCGGGCCAGCCGGGGGAACGTGGTGCGCTCGTGGTCGCCGCGCTCGGGGAGCATGTCCGCGAAATCGGGGGAGAAGACGTAGACGCCCGCGTTGATCTCGTACGTGGTGGGCGGGGACTCGATGAAGTCCGTCACGCGGCCGAAGCCGTCCGTCTTGACGGCGCCCCACGGGATGCGGGGGCGGGCGAGGGCGAGGGTCGCGGCCGCGTCGCGCTCGGTGTGGAAGTCCGCCATGTCGCGCAGCGAGAAACGGGTCCAGATGTCGCCGTTCGTCGCGTACCACGGCTGGTCGGGGTGGGGGAGGTGCGCGGCGGCGTACTTGAGGCCGCCGCCGCGGCCGAGGGGCTCCGTCTCGACGACCGTCGTGACGTTGACGGGCAGGTCGGCCGAGTCCAGCCACTTCTGGAGGACCTCGGCGAGGTGGCCGCAGGAGACGACGACATCGGTCACGCCCTCTTCGGCGAGCCAGGTCAGCTGGTGGCCGATGATCGGGGTCCCGGTGCCGGGGATCTCGACCATCGGCTTGGGCCGGTCGTCGGTGTAAGGACGCAGCCGGGAGCCCTGGCCGCCGGCCAGGACAACGGCTTGAACGGGGCGCGACGCGGCGTTCGGATCGGTCATGACCGAACTGTACGTCGCGCCCTGCTCGCGCCTTCTGGCGGCAACCGTTGCTTAATCAGCCGTTACCAGAGGGTCCCGAATCCGCCCTTTCACGGCGGTCGGAGGTAAGCGGCCCGGAAGTGCGAGGGTCAGAAGTGTGTGGCCGCGACCCCCGAGGCGAAGGACGTGTCGCAGACGGGGCGGGCGAAGGACTGGGCGCGCGTCGGGCCGTAGGCGCGGACCGCGGCGCGGCCCAGGGCGCGGGCGATGGCGACGCAGTGCTTCGCGAGCGACGGGCGCTCGTTCACCGCCTCCTGAAGGTGGGTGAGCGCGATGCCCGGGTCCTTCTCCTGGAGCTCCAGCAGCAGCTTGTCCCGCAGGACCTCCTGCGGGGCGCGGTTGACGGCTCGCGTGGAGACATCTTCGGAGGACGCGGTGAGCACCGAGTTCGAGGGATTCCCCGACCAGTTGACTCGGGTGACCGCGAGGGTCCCGGAGAGCACCAGGACGACAGGCAGAACGAGGGCGAGGGTGCGGCCGATCCGGCGGGCGGGGCCACGGCCACGCCGGGTCCGTTGGTTAGTGGTGGAGTGCTTCACGCGAGTGAGGGTAGCGCGGGGTGATGATTTGGCGACATTTAGTCACCGGTTCGGGGGATAAGGAAGCGGCGGTTTTTGGGTAGTGCGTTGACGCACACGTATCGAAATGCCCGGTCTGCCGGGGTATTTGTCGACAACGAAGAGGGCCCCGCAGCAGGCTGCGGGGCCCTCTTCGTCAACTTGGGTGAATTCCACCCCTACGGGGTGTGGGAGCGACCTCGGGGTGTTGATGCCGCCCCGTCGCGTCAGGCGCGTCAGTCGGAGAGGCGCTCGCCCGTCGAGGTGGAGAACACGTGGGTCTCGCCCGGACGCGGCACGACGTGCAGCGTGGCGCCCTTCTCCGGGACCGCGCGGCCGCTGACGCGGACGACGAGGTCCTTGAGGTCGTCGCCGACCTTGGCGCTGCCGTAGACGTAGCCGTCGGCGCCGAGCTCCTCGACGACGTTCACCGAGACGGCGAGGCCGGCCGGAGCGTCCTCGGCGTCCTTGGAGAGGGACTTGGCGGCCTCGCCGTTGTGCTCGACGATGTCGAAGTGCTCCGGGCGGACACCGACGGTGACCGTGCGGTCGCCCTTGTCGGCGGCGGCCTTGAGCGCCTCACGGTTGACCGGGACGACGCTGTTGCCGAACTTCACGCCGCCGTCGGTGATCGGGACCTCGACCAGGTTCATGGCCGGGGAGCCGATGAAGCCGGCGACGAAGAGGTTGGCCGGGCGGTCGTACATGTTGCGCGGCGAGTCGACCTGCTGGAGCAGACCGTCCTTGAGCACCGCCACGCGGTCGCCCATGGTCATGGCCTCGACCTGGTCGTGGGTGACGTACACGGTGGTGATGCCGAGGCGGCGCTGCAGCGAGGCGATCTGCGTACGGGTGGAGACGCGGAGCTTGGCGTCGAGGTTCGACAGCGGCTCGTCCATGAGGAAGACCTGAGGCTCACGCACGATGGCGCGGCCCATGGCGACACGCTGACGCTGACCGCCGGAGAGCGCCTTCGGCTTGCGGCCGAGGTACTCGGTGAGGTCGAGGATCTTCGCCGCGTCCTCGACCTTCTGGCGGATGTCGGCCTTCGGGACACCGGCGATCTTGAGCGCGAAGCCCATGTTGTCGGCGACCGTCATGTGCGGGTAGAGCGCGTAGTTCTGGAACACCATGGCGATGTCCCGGTCCTTGGGCGGCAGGTGCGTGACGTCGCGGTCACCGATGTGGATCGAGCCGGCGTTGACGTCCTCGAGACCCGCGAGCATGCGCAGGGAGGTGGACTTTCCGCAGCCGGAGGGACCGACGAGGACGAGGAACTCGCCGTCCGCGACGTCGAGCTCAAGCTGGTCGACGGCGGGCTTGTCGCCACCCGGGTAGATGCGGGTCGCCTTGTTGAACGAGACAGTGGCCATGGTGATGGGCCCCCTTCACCGGCAGGAACGTGCCGGACGATCCGTTGTAAAGGTGGTGGTGTAGTCCACAAGGGTGAACTGGGTCAGGACGGTACCTGGCGTTCACTCGGTCTGTCAGTACCTGCGGCCCTGTGAACTTCGCGGAAATTTTCGACAGGACGCGGCTGGGACCTGGGTACACTGCACGGGCGTGCATGCGTGCACGCCAGGCACGCACGCGTGCAGGCCTCCTTAGCTCAGCTGGTCAGAGCGCCGCTCTTGTAAAGCGAAGGTCGTCGGTTCGAATCCGACAGGGGGCTCCAACAGCTCAAGAGGACCGGGGCTCCGGCAGCTCGAAAACACCCGGGGCTCCGGCAGCTCACGAACCCGGCCGGCGCGCGTCACCCAGCGCCCGCAGTGCGTTGTCCGTCAGCCGGTACACCGTCCACTCGTCCTGCGGACGGGCGCCCAGCGACTCGTAGAAGTCGATGGACGGGCGGTTCCAGTTCAGGACGGACCACTCCAGGCGCTGGTATCCGCGCTCCACGCAGATCCGCGCCAGCTCCGTCAGCAGCGCCCTGCCGTGGCCGGCTCCGCGGGCCCCGGGGCGTACGTACAGGTCTTCCAGGTAGATGCCGTGGACACCGCGCCACGTCGAGAAGTTCAGGAACCACAGGGCGAAGCCGACCGGCTCGCCCGTCGTGTCGTCCACCGCGATGTGCGCGTACGCCGCCGGGCGCTCGCCGAAGAGTGCCTCGCGCAGCTGCTCCGGTGTCGCCCTCGCCTCCTCCAGGGCCTTCTCGTACTCGGCCAGTTCACGGACCAGGGCGTGGATGACGGGGATGTCGGCGGGGGTCGCGGTACGAATCATGCGGCGAGGCTAGGGCCTGCGGAGTCGGCGGGCGATCTCCAGCTGTTCGGCCTCCAGGGGGCGGCCGTCCTCGATATCCCAGAGGGCGTTCTGCAGGACGCGGGCGAGGGTCCAGGCCCGGGCCCGTTGCCGGTCCAGTCCCATCACGTCCGTCATGGCGTCGAAGCGCCAGAGGATCTCGTCCGCGTCGAAGCGGTTGTGGAGGGCGGGGCACAGGTCGAAGCCGGGGTCGCCGGCCAGCGGCTTCGGGTCGATGGCGAGCCACGGGGCGCGTTCGCAGGCGAGGACGTTCTCGTAGTGGAGGTCCCAGTGCAGGAGGCGGTCGCCGGGTTCGGCGACGACCTCGCGTACGGCGGCCGCGCAGTCGGCGAGGAGACGGCGGGCGTCCGGGTCCGCAATCCGCTCCAGCGCCTGCGGCAGCTGCTCCAGCATCGCCCGCGCGATGTCGCCGAGCCGCCGCATGCCCGGCGGTGCCGGCAGGGAGGTGAGGTGGGCCAGCAGGCGGGCGACGACCAGGACGGCCTCGCGGCTGTCGGGCTCGTGCGACAGCATGCGGGCCGGGTCGAGGCGTTCCAGGAGCATGGTGCCGGTGGCCGCGTCGTGTTCGAGGAGCCGTACCGCTCCGTCGCCGTCCCAGATGCGCAGGGCGACCGGCTCACCCTCGCTCTCCTCGTCGAGGAGCTGGAGCTTGAGGACGGCCGGAGTTCTGTCGGGGCGGCGCACGGGGAGGACCAGGGCCGTCACACCGTGCAGGGAGGGGCCGTCGGGGCGCAGCTCCCAGCGGCCGAGGAAGTCCGCTGCCCGCCGCGGGAGCGCGGCGATGAACGCGCGACCGGCCTCTCCGTTGTATTTGAGCTGAGAGGCGGCCAACTCATCCGGAACGTCGATCACCTATGGGACCCTACTGGCGTGCGTGAATCGGCTCATGCGAATTGACCGGGTCCTCCACAGGGTGTGGAGGTATGTGTGCGGCGCCCCCGGTACCTACGTCTGGCTGGGGATCCTCTTCGTCACCACGGTGGCCGTGCACCAGATGTCGCCGGAGTTCGAGCAGCAGTTCCTGCGGCAGCGCTCGACCAACATCCACGAACTGTCGAACACCCCGGTGCGGGTGCTGATCGCCAGCGCCATGTGGATCGACGGCGGACACTGGCTGCCGTACGCCGTCCTGTACACCGTCTTCCACGCCCCGGCGGAGCGCTGGCTGGGCACCGCGCGCTGGCTGCTGGTGTGCGTGGCCGCGCACGTGCCGGCCTCGCTCATCAGTGAGGGGGCGCTGTTGCTGGCCATCCGGCACGGGGTGGCGCCGCTCTCGGCGGTCAACACGCTCGACATCGGGGTGAGTTACGCGCTTGCGGGGGTGATCGCGGTGCTCACGTACCGGATCGCCTCGCCATGGCGGTATCCGTATCTGATGGTCGTCCTCGCCGTGTACGGGGTGCCGCTCGTGACCGGTCGCACCTTCACCGATCTCGGACATTTCATCGCGGTGCTGATCGGTCTGGCCTGCTGTCCGCTGGTCAGGGGCCGCGGAAAAGCACGGAATCCGAAGGAGACAGTGGCTGCTCCGAGGGGTTAACGTCCCGGCCATGAGCAGCTCGGCAAGCAATGTCGTGAACGGCGGCATCTCCTTCTGGTACGCGGACGACGGCCTCCCCGAGACGCGGGAGCCGCTGCCCGGCGACGCGTCCGCCGACGTCGTCATCGTCGGCGGCGGCTACACGGGACTATGGACCGCGTACTACCTGAAGAAGGCGGCCCCCTTCCTCCGCATCACCGTCCTGGAGCAGAAGTTCTGCGGCTACGGCGCCTCGGGGCGCAACGGCGGCTGGCTCTACAACGGCATCGCGGGCCGCGACCGGTACGCGAAGCTGCACGGTCACGAGGCGGCCGTGCGCCTTCAGCAGGCGATGAACGAGACGGTGGACGAGGTCGTCCGGGTCGCCGCCGAGGAGGGCATCGAGGCCGATATCCATCAGGGCGGCGTCCTCGAAGTGGCGTACACGCCCGCCCAGTTGGCCCGGCTCAAGGCCTTCCACGCGCACGAGCTGTCGTACGGCGAGAAGGACCGCGAGCTGTACGGGGCCCTGGAGACCGCCGAGCGGATCCGGGTCGCGGACGCGGTGGGCTCGACCTGGACGCCGCACGGGGCGCGGCTGCACCCGGTGAAGCTGGTCAAGGGGCTCGCGGCGGCCGTCGAGGCGCTCGGCGTCACCATCCACGAGCAGACGCCGGTCACGGAGATCCGCCCGAAGCACGCGGTCACGCCGTACGGCACGGTCCGCGCGCCGTACGTGCTGCGCTGCACGGAGGGCTTCACGGCCGCCCTGAAGGGGCAGAAGCGCACCTGGCTGCCCATGAACTCGTCCATGATCGCGACGGAACCCCTGTCGGCGGAGCAGTGGGAGTCGATCGGCTGGGAGGGCCGCGAGACGCTCGGCGACATGGCGCACGCGTACATGTACGCGCAGCGCACCGCCGACGACCGGATCGCGCTCGGCGGCCGCGGCGTCCCGTACCGCTTCGGTTCGCGCACCGACAACGACGGCCGTACGCAGCAGGCGACCATCGAGGCGTTGCACGAGATCCTCGTCCGCTTCTTCCCGTCCCTGGCGGGCGTGCGGGTGGCGCACGCCTGGTCGGGTGTCCTCGGCGTCCCGCGCGACTGGTGCGCCACGGTGACCCTGGACCGCGCGACGGGCCTCGGCTGGGCGGGCGGTTACGTCGGCTCGGGCGTCACCACCACCAACCTCGCCGCGCGCACGCTGCGGGACCTCGTCCAGCAGGATTCGGGGCAGGCGGGCGCGACCGACCTGACCGGGCTTCCGTGGGTCGACCACAAGGTCCGCAAGTGGGAGCCGGAGCCCTTTCGTTGGATCGGCGTCCACGGCATGTACGCCACCTACCGCACGGCCGACCGCCGCGAACTGACCACGCACAGCGCCCAGTCGTCGCGCCTGGCTCAAGTGGCGGACCGGGTGGCCGGGCGGCACTGAGGAAACTTTGCTCTCTGATTGCCGTCCCACAGCTCTCCCATAACTCCCTTCCCCTCAAAGCTGTTTGGCAGCTTGTGTCATGTACGCCACGGCTTCCTCAGGGGAGGACACTTTCATGGCAGCCAACGGCTTCCGAAGAAGGAGACGGGTGTGGGCGGTTCTCGCCGCGAGCGCCGCTCTGGGCCTGACGGTTACGCAGGCCCAGGCGGCGTCGGGCGGTGACGCCGACCCCTTCGGTGTGCGAGCGCTACAGCGACAGGCCCTTCTGAACCAGCAGAAGGGCCTGTCGGCTTTCGCGGAGGACCCGGGGGACGAGGACGAGGACGAGTCGGGGAACATCGCCGAGCAGGCCGACCAGTACGCGGAGGCGCGTACCTCGCCGGGGATCGTGGCGCCGGGCGCGTACGGGGCCGCGTACGACGAGCTCTCCGATCTGCCGCACACGGGCGGCAGTTGGAGCGATGCGACCCGCCTGCCGTACGACTCCGACGACGCGCGCTACCGCGACATCAACTCCAACTCCAGCGGCGGCGCGGGCCGGGTCACCGGACGCGTGACCGGGCTCGCGGCCGACAGCCACGGGTATGTGTACGCGGGTGCCGCCAACGGCGGTGTCTTCCGGTCGAGCCGTGGGGGCGGCCACTGGAAGAACATCTCCGACCGGCTGCCCGCCCTGTCCACCGGCGATCTGCAGCTCGATCCGCGCGGCCGTCTCTGGTACGCGACCGGCGAGGCCAACACCAGCGCGACCGCTTTTCTCGGGACGGGTGTGTACGTCCTTCGCGATCCGCGCAAGGGCAGCTTCAGCCCGCGTGACCGGGTCGGCGGGGACGAACTGGAGTCCACGTCCATCAACGCGCTGCGGTTCGGCGGCGGCAAGGTGTGGGCCGCGACCACGCGCGGGGTGTGGAGCCACTCCACCAAGTCCCTGAAGGGCGCCTGGAAGCTGGAGTTCGCGCCCAACCCGGACTATCTGCCGGGGGGTTCGAAGGCGTCCGATCCGTCGGCCGCGTACAAGAACATAGCGAGTGACATCGCGATCGACCCGAAGGATCCGAGCAAGGTCGTGCTCGCTGTGGGCTGGCGCAGCGGCGACACGTACAACGGGTTCTATACGAAGGGACGTCGGGGCTGGGAGCGGGCGACCGGGCTCGGTGAGCTGCCCACCAGCAGCGATGACGTCGGCAATGTGACCTTCGCGCGGAGTGCGGACGGGTCGCGGTACTACGCGATCGATCAGTCGCCGAAGATGATGGCGGAGAATCCGGACAGCGGGCTGGCGGGCATATTCGTCTCCAAGTCCGGTTCTCCGACCGGGCCTTGGAAGAGAATTGCCGATTACAAGCAGCTGCGTGACTCGGGCTCCGCGCTCACCGGTGACGGATACCAGCCCGGGATCCAGGCCTGGTACGACCAGTTCCTCCAGGTCGACCCGAAGGACCCCGGCCATGTGTACGCGGGCCTTGAGGAGGTCTTCGAGACCAAGGACGGCGGGGCGAGCTGGAGCGTGCCCGGGCCGTACTGGAACTTCGGCTTCGCCTGCTGGTCCATCGACCCGGCGAAGCAGAGCGGCGACTGCCCGGCTACCACCCATCCCGACCAGCACTCGGTCGCGATCGGAAGCGACGGGGGCGCGCCCTACGTGGTCGTGGGCGACGACGGCGGCGTCTACAAGCGGCCCGTGCAGGGAAGCGCCGACGCCTCGGGGCACGCCACCGACTGGAAGTCCCTGAACGACGGCACGATGGACGCGCTGCAGTACTACTCGGTGGGCGTGGGGGCCGACTCCCGCGGCGTCGCCGTCACCGGCGGCCTGCAGGACAACGGGCAGTCGATCCTGCGTCCCGGCGACCGCGTGATGGGCTCCGACTTCGGCGGTGACGGCGGCGACACGATCGCCGACCCGGACAACGGGTGCAACATCGCCGCGGAGTACGTCTACCTGGCGGTTTCGGTCACCAACAACTGCGCGGTGAACGACGGGAGTTGGCTCACCGACCCGTCGAAGGCGACCTCGTACTCGGTGGCCCCGCCCGACAACGCCACCGGTGAGGCCCGCTTCATCGCCCCGCTGAACGCCGACATCAAGGACAAGAACACCTGGGTCGCGGGCGGCCGCCACGTCTGGATCAACACCCACGGGTACGCGATCCGCAGCGGCGGTGAGTGGTTCGGCGCCTACGACCTCGGGGAGGGCCACACGGCCACCGCCGTCGCCTCCTCCGGCGGCAAGGTGTACGCCGCCTGGTGCGGCCCCTGCAACAACGCGGGCTTCACCCGGGGCATCGCGGTGGGCAACGCCGACGGCACGGGCTGGCACCAGCTGACCCTCCCGGTCGACGGGACGGTCCCCAACCGCTACCTGTCCGCCCTCGCCATCGACCCGGGCGACTCCGACCACGTGCTGCTCGCCGTCAACGGCTTCTCGCGCAAGTGGACCGAGGGTCCGGGCGCAGGCGTCGGGCATCTGTTCGAGACAAAGGACGGCGGGGTGACCTGGAAGGACGTCTCCGGGAACCTGCCGGACGTGCCCGCCAACTCGGTGGCCCTGCTGAAGGGCGGCGTCGTCGCGGTCGGCACGGACCTCGGCGTGCTGGTGCGGACCTCCCGGTCCTCCGGCTGGAAGGTCGCCGGGGACAACCTGCCCACGACGGCCGTGCTCCAGCTGCGCACCGGACCCGACGGGCGGCTGTACGCGGCCACGCACGGGCGCGGGATCCGGTCGATCGACGTACGGCGACTGCGCTGATCCCCTGACGCGTACGGCAGCGGGGCGGGACCGGACCGGATCTCGCCCCGCTGCCGTGCACACGGCCGGTTCAGGCCACCGACTGGGGCACGCGCGCCCCCGCGGGCGCGCGCTTCGGGGGCTTCGCCGTGACCATCAGGCCCGCGACCAGGGCGGCCAGGAGCATGATTCCGACGGCCCACCAGATGGCGACGGTGTAGCCGTGCACGATGCCCTCCCTGGTGACCAGGGCCTGCTGGGCGGGGTCGTGGAGATGGGCGGCGATGTACGCCGCGCCGCTGGTGGTGGCGATGGTGTTCAGCAGGGCCGTACCGATCGAACCGCCCACCTGCTGGGAGGTGTTGACCGTCGCCGACGTCACTCCGGAGTCCTGCGGGGCGACCCCGGCGGTGGCGGTGGCGAAGACCGGCATGAAGGTCAGGCCCATGCCGAGGCCCATCAGGATCAGGCCGGGCAGCAGCCGGCCCGCGTAGTCGGAGTCGACCGTCAGCCGGGTGAAGATCAGCATGCTGCCGGCCGCGAGGATCATGCCGGGGACCATCAGCATGCGCGGCGCCACGTGCTGCAGCAGCCGGGCCGAGATCTGGGTGGAACCGACGATGATCGCGGCCGTCAGAGGCAGGAAGGCCAGGCCGGTCTTCACGGGCGAGTAGCCGAGGACGACCTGCAGGTAGTAGGTCAGGAACAGGAACATGCCGAACAGCCCGATGACGGCGAGGGCCATGGTCAGGAAGCAGCCGGCGCGGTTGCGGTCCTTGACGATGTGCAGGGGGAGCAGGGGGCTCGGGGCCTTCGTCTGCCACAGGACGAAGGCGGTCAGCAGGGCGACGCCGACCGCGAACAGGGACAGCACCAGCGGGTCCGTCCAGCCGCGCGGCTCCGCCTCGCTGAAGCCGTAGACGAGCGCGACCAGGCCGCCGCAGCCCAGCACCACGCCGGGTAGGTCGAGCCGGGCGCCCTTGTTGCCCGGGCGGTCGCGCAGCAGCGTGAACGCGCCGAAGACGGCGGTGATCGCGATGGGGATGTTGACGTACAGGCACCAGCGCCAGTTCAGGTACTCGGTCAGCAGCCCGCCCGCGATGAGGCCGATCGCGGAACCGCTGCCCGCGAGGGCGCCGTAGACGCCGAAGGCCTTTCCGCGCTCCTTCGGGTCGGTGAAGCCGGTGGTGAGCAGCGACAGCGCGGAGGGGGCCAGTACGGCGGCGAAGGCGCCCTGGAGCGCGCGGGCGCCGAAGAGCATGCCGGGTCCGGTGGCCGCGCCGCCGATCGCGGAGGCGACGGCGAACCCGACGAGCCCGAAGACGAAGGTGCGCTTGCGGCCGACGAGGTCGGCGATCCGGCCGCCGAGCAGGAGAAGACCACCGAAGGCGAGCGTGTACGCCGTGATGACCCACTGCCGGTTGCCGTCGGAGATGCCCAGGTCGTGCTGCGCGGAGGGGAGCGCGATGTTCACGATCGTCGCGTCCAGGACGACCATCAGCTGTGCGAGGGCGATGATCACCAGGCCCCACCAGCGGTGGGGGTCGACGCCTGCGGGAGCCTTGGGTTCACCTGTTCGGGTGACGCTCACTCGGCCAGAAGACCATGAATCGGTATGTATCGCATCTCTTGTCGCATGACCTTCGCTCATGGCTCCAGCACCACCTTTCCGATCGTGCCCCGGGTTTCCAGCGCCCGGTGGGCGGCGGCCGCCTCGGCGAGCGGGAAGCGCGTCACGGCGGGAGCGAGGCGACCGGCGGCCGCCTCGGCGAGGGCGCGCAGTTCCAGGGTTCGTACGGCGTTGGGGCCGCCCGCCTTCCGCAGCATCACCGGGCCGAGCACCTGCTCCGTCACGCCCTCGACGACCAGCGGCTCCCCGCCCTGGATGCCCTCGCCGGACCAGCCGAAGACGATGTGCTTGCCGCCGGGCCCGAGGAGGCCGACGGCGGCGCGGGCGACCTCGCCGCCGACACCGTCGAAGACGACCGTCGCCGTGCGTGGGCCCAGCTGGGAGCGGACCTCCTCCGGCCAGGTGGGGTCCTTGTGGTCGACGGCCAGGTCGGCGCCGTTCTTGCGCACTCGGGCCACCTTCTCCGGGCCGCCCGCCAGGCCGATCACGGTGGCGCCCGCGTGCTTCGCGTACTGCACGAGGAGGGTGCCGATGCCACCCGCGGCGGCGGGCACGACCGCCACGGAATCGGGGCCGAGCTCGGCGAACTGCAGGATCCCCATGGCCGTACGACCTGTTCCGATCATGGCGACGGCCTGGGCGAAGTCGAGGTTCGCGGGGATCTCGTGGACGCGGTCGACATCGGTCACGGCCAGCTCGGCGTAGCCCCCGGGCGCGAAGCCGAGGTGGGCGACGACGCGCTTGCCGAGCCAGAGACCGGCGACGCCCTCGCCGAGGGACTCGACGGTTCCGGCGACCTCGCGGCCGGGGATCGTCGGCAGTGGAGTGGGCTCGGGGGCCGGGCCCCGCATGCCTTCGCGCAGGGCCGTGTCCAGGAGGTGGACGCCCGCCGCGGCCACGGCGATACGGACCTGGCCGGGGCCCGGCTCGGGGTCCTCGGCCTTCTCGTGGAGGAGGTTCTCGGCCGGGCCGAAGGCGTGCAGGCGGATGGCGTGCATGGTGGATTCCCCAATCATTCGGAGAAACCCAGCGTTTGACCTCAAGCATGCTTGAGGTCAAGGCGTTCCCGGATCCTGAAGGCCAGCGCGACGGCTTCGAGGGCGCTGTTGAAGGAGACCTCCGAGAGGACCCCTGGGGCGGCGACCTGGTCTCCCGCCAGGTAGACGCCGTCGCCCCGGTCGATGGACGGCCGGTCCCGCCAGCTCGTGCCGGGCAGGTCGACCGCGCCGGTACGGCCGCCTGCGACGGCCTCCCGTCGCCGGACGACGCGCTCGCGCCAGCCCTCGAAGGCGAGATCGAGCAGGTGCTCGGCGCGGGCGATGCCGTCCCGCCCGGACTCGTGCGGGGCGATCGGGATCTGGCCCTGGATGAGCTGCTCCCCGGCCGGGGCGAGGGTGCGGTCCTGGGCGGTGAACCGTTCGATCCAGCCGGGTGCGTCCAGGTCGGAGACGGCGAACGCGTCGCCGCGGCGGGTGCGCACGGCCAGGTCGACCAGCGCGGTCCGCCCGCTGTGCCAGGTCAGCGAGTCGTCCTTGAGGAGGTGGCGGGCGGAGGCGAGGGAGGTGGCGACGACGACCGGCCCCTGACCCACGGGCACGGTGTCGATACGGGCCAGGGTCTCCATGCGCACGCCGAGATTCCATGCCCGGGCGGCCATCCGGTCGATGACACTCGCCCATCCGCCCCGCGGGTAGTGCGCCTCCGGGGGCAGCTTGGTGGCCCGGCGCAGCCGTTCCTGCACGAACGCGGCGGAGAGCGAACCGGGGTCGTGGTGGAAGAGGGCGACGGCGGAGTAGTGCGCGGCGGCCCGCGCTCCTTCCTCTCCGGCCTGTTCGGTCGCCCACGTCATGAAGTCGACGTCCACCGGCGCCTGTTGGGAGGAACGGCGCAGCAGCTTGAGCATCGCGAAGGGCGGGGTGCGGCGCAGGGCGCCCTTGTGGTGCAGCCGCAGCCGGGCGGCTTCCAGGGGTGGGATCGGGGCGAGCGGCCCGATCAGGTCCCGCTGCTTGAGCCAGGTCCAGTGCGGGCCGCCGCTGTAGAGGGCGTGCGGGCCTTCGTTCGTCCGGTACGGCCCCTCGGCGGTGCGGGCCCGGCCGCCGAGCGTGTGGTGCGCCTCGTACACGGTGACCCTGGCACCGGCCTCGGCGGCGGTGATGGCTGCGGTGAGTCCGGCGAAACCGCCGCCGATGACGGTGATGTGCTGCATGGTTGGCCTCTCCCTGCTGTGGGGCGTCTTGCTGATACGACTGGTCGAGGGCCCCGGAATGTGACATGAGCGGCGACTTCGCAGGTCAGGAGGATTGTCAGTGGCGGCATGCAGTATGGGGGCATGGCGAGGCGAGCGGCGGGTGGGAGCAGCGGTTCGGGTGCGAAGGCGTCCGGGACCGGGGTGAAGGCGGCACGGCGGCCCGAGGTGCGGCTGCCGGCGCTGGAGCCGTACGGCGGCGCGGAGTTGGAGCCGGACGGGGATTACGACGGTCTGGAGTTCCAGGAGCTGGACTTCGTCGGGCAGGACGGCGGGGGCGCCCGCTTCATGGACTGCGCGCTGAGGGGCTGCGCGCTGGACGAGACGTCGCTGCATCACGCGCGCGTGCTGGACTCGGTCCTGACGGGCATACGGGGCGTGGGCACCGATCTCGCCGAGTCGACCCTGCGCGACGTCGAATTGATCGACGCCCGCCTCGGTGGAGTGCAGCTGCACGGGTCCGTACTGGAGCGCGTCCTGATCCGCGGCGGCAAGATCGACTACCTGAACCTGCGCAAGGCCCACCTCAAGGACGTCGTCTTCGAGGGCTGCGTGCTGGTCGAGCCGGACTTCGGGGGCGCCCGGCTGGAGCGCGTGGAGTTCGTGGACTGCGTCCTCAAGGGCGCGGACCTCACGTCGGCGACCCTCACGGACGTGGACCTGCGCGCGGCGGCGGAGCTCGACATCGCGCGGGGGGTGGACCGGCTGGCGGGGGCAGTGATCAGCCCGGTCCAGCTGATGGATCTGGCGCCGGTGCTGGCGGCGGAGATGGGGGTGCGGGTGGTGGGGGTCGACCAGGACTGAGCGGCCGGGGGTGATCGACCGCGCTGTTCGGGCCGGGGCGATCGACCGCGCTGATCGGTCCGGGGTGAGCGGCACTGCGGGAGCTCTCGGACCGATCGGTCCGGATCGAAGAAGCCGGGGCCGGTGCGCTGGTCGTAGCGTGAACCTCGTGGTGTGCGGTCCGTGCGGCGGCCGTGCGCCGTCGAGGAGACCGCGAGGCCGACTTCCGGCGGCTCGTCGGCGGGTTCTTCGCGCAGACGGAGGCCAAGTTCCTGCAGCCCGGGTGTTTTCTTGCGGACCGGACCGGGCCGACGGCGTGGGGGCGCGGTCAGCTCACCCGGGGGAAGCGGGCCTGGAGGGTCCAGATCGCCGGGTTCTCGGCGAGGTCGTCGTGCAGGTCGGTGAGGTCGGCGATCAGGTCGTGCAGGAAGTCGCGGGCCTCGCGGCGGAGTTCGGAGTGGGAGAAGGTCAGCGGTTCCTCCTCGCCCGGCATCCAGTCGGCTTCGATGTCCACCCACCCGAAGCGGCGCTCGAAGAGCATGCGGTCGGTCGACTCGGTGAAGTCCAGCTCCGCGTGCTGCGGCCGGGAGGCCCGGCTGCCGCGCGGGTCCTGGTCGACCTGCTCCACGATGTCGCACAGCGCCCACGCGAAGTCGAGCACCGGCACCCATCCCCAGGCTGTGGACAGCTCCCGGTCCGCCTTGGTGTCGGCGAGGTAGACGTCTCCGCAGAACAGGTCGTGCCGCAGTGCGTGGACGTCCGCGCGGCGGTAGTCGGTCTGCGGGGGGTCGGGGAAGCGGTTGGAGAGGGCGTAGCCGATGTCGAGCACGTAAGTGATGGTGTCACGGCCGACCGGGCGGCTCCGTCGGCCACGGGGCGTCGGTGCCAGGGCGCCGGAGGGCGGCAGCCCCCATAGGATGACGCATGTGCACCGATCTTCCGTCGCCGTCCCCTTTGCCCTGGCGCTCGTCGTCGCCCTCGCCGGGTGCAGTGGAGGCGGAGTGCAGGGAAAGCCCGGCGCGTCCGGTGTCCGCGACCCGTACTTCCCGAAGATGGGCAACCTCGGCTATGACGTCACCCACTACGGACTGACGCTCTCCTACGATCCCAAGGCGCGGCATCTCGTCGGCACGGCGGAGATCACGGCCAGGGCCACCCAGGACCTCACTGCGTTCAACCTCGACCTCAAGGGGCTGGACGTCGACGGCGTCACCGTCGAGGGAAAGGTCGCCCGCTGGAATCGCGCAGGACAGGAGCTGACCGTGCGCCCGCACGACGACCTCGACAAGGGGGAGACGTTCCGTGCGACGGTCCGTTACTCGGGTGACCCCGAGACGATCACCGACGCGGACGGCTCGCAGGAGGGCTGGCTGCGCACGGCCGACGGCTCCCTCGCCCTCGGCGAGCCCACCGGCTCGATGGCGTGGTTCCCCGGCAACCACCATCCCTCCGACAAGGCGTCGTACGACATCCGGATCACGGTTCCGGAGGTCCTGCAGGCCGTCTCCAACGGTGAGTTGAAGAGCAAGACGACCAAGAACGGCCGTACGACCTTCGCCTGGCACACTGCCGAGCCGATGGCGAGCTATCTCGCCACGGTCGCGATCGGCCCGTTCAGGATCACGCGCTCGACGACGAAGGACGGCCTGCCCGTGTACGTCGCCGTCGACCCGACGCAGGTCGAGCCGAGCGAGAAGGTGCTCGCGCGTATCCCCGAGATCATGGAGTGGGCGGAGTACAACTTCGGTCCGTATCCCTTCTCCTCGACGGGCGCGATCGTCGACCGCCCGGAAGACGCGGACTACGCCCTGGAGACCCAGACCCGCCCCGTGTTCCCGGGCGCCCCCGGGACCGAGCTGCTCGTCCACGAACTGGCCCACCAGTGGTACGGCGATTCCGTCTCCCCCAAGTCCTGGCGGGACATGTGGCTCAACGAGGGCTTCGCCACCTACGCGGCGTGGCTGTGGCAGGAGGACCACGGCGGCGACACGGCCGACGAGATCTTCCACGCGCTCTACAAGGGCGACTACTACGACAACCCGGAGGAAAGCGACGAGGTCTGGGCCTTCCCGCCCGCCAAGCCCTCCGGACCCGCGAACATCTCCGACAGCCCCGTCTACGACCGCGGCGCGATGGTCCTTCACAAGATCCGGCAGACCGTCGGCGACGACACGTTCTACGACATCATCCAGGGCTGGGCCGCCACCCACCGCCACGGCAACGCGAACACCGAAGACTTCACGGCGTACGTCGAGGAGAAGGCGCCGGACAAGGATTTCAGCGAGATCTGGAAGGACTGGCTGTACGGGGAGGGCAAGCCGGACCACGCATGAGGGACGGGGTGGCCCGACTGCCCGTCTCCGGCCGCTAGTTCACGTTGACCGCGGTCCAGGCCGAGGCCACCGCCGCGTACTCGGGGCTGCTCGTGCCGTACAGGTCGGCTGCCGCCTTGAGGGTGCCGACGCGTGCGGCGGCGTAGTCCGTCGAGGACGTGAAGTACGTGGTCAGGGCCTTGTACCAGATCTGGTAAGCCTTGGTGCGGCCGATGCCGGTGACCGTGGAGCCGTTGTAGGTCGGGGAGTTGTAATTGACCCCGTTGATGGTCTTCGCTCCGCTGCCCTCGCTGAGCAGGTAGAAGAAGTGGTTGGCGACGCCCGAGGAGTAGTGCACGTCGAGGTGGCCGACCGTGCGGGACCAGTAGTCGGCGGAGCCGCCGTCCTTACTGGGCTTGTCCATGTAGCGCAGCGGGGTGCCGTCGCCATTGATGTCGATCTTCTCGCCGATGAGGTAGTCGCCGACGTCGGAGGAGTTGTTCGCGAAGAACTCGACCGAGGTGCCGAAGATGTCGGACGTCGCCTCGTTCAGACCGCCGGACTCGCGGGTGTACTTCAGCCCGGCCGTGGCGGCGGTCAGGCCGTGGCTCATCTCGTGCCCGGCCACGTCGAGCGAGGTGAGCGGGTGCGTGTTGCCGGACCCGTCGCCGTACGTCATGCAGAAGCAGCTGCCGGACCAGAAGGCGTTGACGTAGGCGTTGCCGTAGTGGACGCGGGAGTAGGCGGCCTTGCCGTCACCGGCGATGCCGTTGCGATTGAACGCGGACTTGTAGAAGTCCCACGTCACGGCGGCACCGTAGGCGGCGTCGACGGCCGCGGTCTGCCGGTTGGCGGGTGTGCCGTCGCCCCAGCTGTCGTCCGCGTCGTGGAGGAGGGTGCCCGTGCCGGACGTACCGCCGTTCAGGTCGTACGTCTTGTGGCCGCCGCGGCCGCCGTCGATCAGGTCGTAGCCGCCGGACGAGGAGGCGGTGGTGCCGAGGGCGACGGTGCCGCTGTACTCGGCGGCGCCTGTGCCGGTGTCGATCGCCTCGTAGCTGTACAGCTTCTTGCCGGTGGCGGCGTCGGTGATGACGTGCAGTTCGCTGGGCGTGCCGTCGTGCCGCAGACCCTTGACGACGGACTCGTAGGCGAGGACGGGCTTGGCGGGGACGGCCCAGACGACCTTGCGGGTGGTGGAGGTGGCCTTCTCGGTTCCGGCGGCCTTGAGCGCCGACTTCTTCGCGGCGGACGCGGATACGGCGGCCTCGGTGGACACGACGGATATCCGGGCCCTGGTCGCCTTGTCGACGCCTTTGAGGTGGCCGCTCCTCGTCACGTGCGTGACCAGGTCGCCGCCGAGGACGGGCAGTCCGTCGTACGTCCGCTCGTAGCGGGTGTGGACGGTGCCGTTGGCGTCCTTGACGACATCGCGGACGACGAGTTTCTCCTGGGCGCCGAGGCCGAGCTTCCCGGCGGTCGAAGCGGCGCCCGACTGTGCCGACTTGATGGCGGCTGCGCGCTCGGAAACGCTCAGCGGGAGGGCAGTCGCCCCGCTGCTCTTCTCCGGGGCGGCGGTGGCCGACCCGTTCTGCACGGCGAGTACGACCATCGCGGCGGACGCGGCGAGGGCGGTGGCACGGAGTGCGGTCTTGCGCGGGGTGTGCGCGGCGCGGGAGAGCAGTCTCACTCGAACTCCTTCAGACAGGCCACGATGGGGCCACAGGGGACTCACAGCTATGGGGTGTGAGGGTGGAGCCTGAGGGGAAGTGCGAGGAGAGGGTGACACTTGACGCCCTGCGTTTGACAGGGTGCGGTCAACTCTTTACGTATTCGTATCCGAAAGCCGTGTGGCGGAATCCGCTATGCGGACGGCCCGGCGTTGCCCAACTCTGCCAGCAATTGCGAGAGGTGGGGCGGCCAGTGGGCCTCGGTCGACGTGGCGAGTTCCTGCGGGCTCCACCAGCGCCAGCCGAGGATTCCGTCCTCGTTGTGCGCGGCGGCGAGATGGTCGCCGGCCGGCTCACGACGGGGTCCGCGCGCCACATAGATGTGCTCGTACTGGCGCACCGGAACTCCGGCCCGGGTGAAGTCGTGCTCCCAGGTGCACAGCAGGAGTCCGGGCGTGAGGTCGGTCCAGCCGGTTTCCTCGCGCAGCTCCCGCAGGGCGCCGTCGCGCGGACTCTCCCCGGGTTCGAGGCCTCCGCCGGGCATGGCCCAGTGGACGCCCACCTCTTCGTTGTCGTACCGGAAGAGGAAGACGGATCCGTCGGGATCGAGGACGGCGACGCGTGCCGCCGCGCGCGGGGTGCGCAGCGCCTTCCGCAACACGGCGCAGGGGCGCCCGAGTCGGCGGTCCTTGCGCCGCCCGATGACCTCGTACCCGAGCGAGGTCCAGAAGGCGAGGCCCTCGGGGTTGCTGTCGAGTACGGCGAGGCGCAGGGCGTCCCGCCCCGCGCCTCGGAACCGCCCCTCGACGCTCGCCACCAACTCCCGCCCGTATCCCTTGCGTCGCTCGCCCGCCACCACCATGAGGAACCCGATCCACGGATCGGGATCGTCCGGGTCGGGATGCCGTGCGAGCGTGATCACGACCCCGACGAGCTTTCTGCCACTCCGGCCGAGGAGCACCTCCACGTCCGGATCCGCCAACTCCGCGGCGAGCACGGCCGAGACCTGCTCCGGGCGGATGTCGTCGGGGTCGGGGAAGTCTCCGCTCAGGGCATGGAAGTCGCGGTGGGAGGCGTGGAGGGCGGTGAGCTCGGCGAGCAACTCGCCCTGCAGGGCGCCGCCTTCCGGGGTGAGGGGTTCGAGCAGCATGGTGCGCACGCTAGCCGCCGCCGGGATCATCTCGGAGCTCGAACCAGACGCGCTTTCCTGCGGCCAGAAATCCGTCGCTGCGGGCCACGCCCCAGTCGTGGGCGAGCCCGGAGAGCAGGACTAAGCCCCGCCCGCTTTCCGCCTGCGTGTCGGGGCCGATCAGACGAGGCGTGGCATCGGCGGTCTCGTCGTACACCGAGACCCGTACGCGATCGTGCCGGACGACTGCTTCCATGCGCACGACGAGGGACGCGGTGTGCGCGCCGACGTTCGTCACGACCTCCGACACCAACAAGCGGGCGATGTCGGCGAGTTCACGGTGACCCGTGGCCTGGAGGAGGAGGGCGATCGTGTCTCGGCAGACCTTGGGGCTGGTGGGGGAGTTGGGGGTGCGGAGGCGGTAGATCTGTGGGGGGTGTGGGGTGGGCGGAATGGGGTCCATGTGGGGGCTCCGTCGTTGTCTTGGGGGTACGGGGCTCCGTGCTGCACACCGCCATGGCTCGGCCGTGCCAACTGGCCCGGCTGCACTGCGGTCTTACTGGTGTGCGGTACGGCATGGGGAAGACGGTAGGGCACAGGTATGTGACGTCGCATACCTGCGACGCGAATTCCACTCGTGTGGGTGGACCCGTCGGAAGACTGAGCGGCAGACTGTGACCATGAGTCAGGAAGGGAAACGATGCCTCCCAGGAGCAATCCCACCGCGCGCCAGGTGCGGTTGGGCGCGGAGCTGCGCAAGTTGCGTGAGGCGGCAGGGCTGACCACCACGGAGGCCGGCGCCCTGCTCGGCGGCAACCAGGCCCAGATCAGCCATATCGAGGCAGGCCGCTGGGGTGTCAGCGCCTCGCGTGTGAGGCAGTTGGCCGTTCACTACGAGGCCTCGAACGCTCGACTGGTCGATGCGCTGTGCGTGATGGCCGAGGAACGGAGCAAGGGGTGGTGGGAGGACTACCGCAGTGACCTCGCCCCAGGCTTCCTCGACGTCGCCGAACTTGAGCACGGGGCGTCGTACCTCCGCTCCTTGCAAACGGTGACGATCCCGGGGATCTTGCAGACCGAGGACTACGTACGGGCCATCCACGACGGCCGCATCCCACCGCTCCCGGCAGCTGTGGTCGATGTGCGGGTGGAGTTCCGGATGAAGCGAAGCCAGATCCTCGACCGTGACGACCCGCCGCCATTCGAGGCGTTCATTCACGAGGCGGCGTTGCGGATGCGGTTCGGCGGCCGCAAGGTCACGCAGGCGCAGCTGCGACACTTGCGAGAAGCCTCCGAGCGGCCGGCCGTGACGGTGCGCGTCATCCCCTTCGCCTACGAGGGCTTCATCGAGGCGACTCAGCCTGTGTCCTACGCAGGCGGCCCACTAACGGAGTTGGACACGGTTCGCGTCGACAGCGCTCTGGGCGGACGGAGCCTGTACGCCGACGCCGCACTCAAGAAGTACCGCGCGCAGCTTGAGGTCGCCGACGGGGCCGCGCTCGGTACGGAGGAGTCCCTTCGGCTCATTTGCGACATCGAGAGAGAGCTATGACCAGGTTGTCCACGCATGCGATCCGCTGGCAGAAGTCGTCCTTCTCGGGAGTGGATGGAGAGGACTGCGTCGAACTCGCCCGCGCCGAAGCCCACCTCCTCCTCCGCGAGAGCGACGCCCCCGGCGATGTACTCGCGCTGGCTCCCAGGGGCTTGCTGGCTCTGATACGTCACTTCAAAGCCGAGCCTCAGTGAGCGGTTCCGGTCGCCGTGCTCCCGTGCGCCGTACGCGCCTCTCTTGCCCCGGCGAGCCGCTGGGCCGATGCTCGTGCACGCTGGTGCAACCCCACTCGACAGTCGGCTCCCGGCGGTCATGCTGCAGTACATTCCCCACCCGGACCACGGCAACGGAGAGACGGCACGTGCAACCACCAGCGCGTAACGCCCTGGCGAAGGCCCAACACTCGGCGGTCCACCTTGAGTTGCGTGACAGCTACATGCTGGATGACCCCGAGTTCATCGCGTGGCAGCAGGGCAAGCGACTTGACCCCGCTGACCGCTCCTCGTGGTGGGGCGGCTGGCATGACGCGGTGCGCGACGCGGTTGTCCGCGGCGTCGTGGTCCGGCGTGTCCGCATCGTTTCCGAGCCGATCAGTGACTACGTGCGGTACGAGTACGACGGCACGTTCACCAACATCGCAGCGGGTGAACTGGTCCGATGGCTGCCGAGGCGGGAGACGACCGATCTCGCGTTGCCCGGTACGGATTTCTGGGTTTTCGACGGCGCGCAGGCGCTCTTCCACCACTTCACCGGCGAGGGGCAGTTAGACGAGGATGGTCGGGAGTACACGGACGATCCAGTGCGAGTGAAGCTCTGCGTTGACGCCTTCGAGGACGTATGGCAGCGCGCGATCTCCCACGAGAAGTACTCGGTCTGATCCCAGCGCTCGCCGAGAATCGATGTGTTGCGTTGTTGCCCGTTCGAGGCCGCTGTCGGTCATGCGTCGGCCACGTGACCAACCTCTCGTAAGCGCTGATCAGATCCCATCTGCCCGTGACTCGAACCCACAGTTCTATGCGACTACGTGACTAGACTGCGGGCCGCTCTTGTAGCGGGCGTATGACCGTCCGTAGCTTGCTGACCACACAGACCGGAGGGGGTCTCAGTGGACGAACTGCGGATGATTGCTGGCGGGCCGTGCAGGAGCGGCGAGGACGACAAGTGCGGGAACGGCGACTGCCCGACCGTGTACGCCACGCCGGAGCCGGGAATGTTGGCCATCCAGGGTTACGACGTGGCCCATCCGACGCCGGAGGGTGAGTCGGTCGTGCTGATCCCGGAAGGCATCCTGAAGGAGGCCGCCCGTGGCCGTGGATGGCTCTAGCCCCGTACTGCTGGACGGCGACGAGTGGCAGGTGTACTTCCGCGACTTCAAGCGCTCCGCGTTCCGGCTGGAAGGCCACCAGACCTACACCATGCCTGCCGAGGCTGAGACGGTCCGCGACTTCCTTGCCGGAGCCTCTATGCCGGAGGGCTTCAACGCGCCGTGGCACCAGACGATTCGGGACCACGCGGCGGCCGGGCGGACGATGACCCGAGCGAAGATCGTGCGTCGACCGCTCACGCCCTACAACCGGTACCTGTTCGAGTGGTGCATCCCTGGGAATGTCGCTGCCGGAGAGGACTACCAAATAGTTGATTTGACCGATGGGCCGAATCCCGGACTTCCGGAGCAAGACTTCTGGCTGTTTGATGAGACGACCGTGGTTCATCTCAACTACCGTCCTGACGGTACCCAGATCAATCGGGAACTGATCCAAGACCCGGACATCGGCAAGTATCTCGCGTGGCGGGATCTCGCACTAGAGAGTGCCGTACCGTTCAGTGCCTATCGAACCTGAGACACAAGCACGGGAACGGAAGGATTTGGCGGAGGTCCTTCGGGGTCTCCGCCGTGCTTCCGGTCTCAGCGGCGAACGCCTGGCGCTGCGCTGCAACATGAGCCAAACGAAGATCAGCCGCATCGAAACCGGCCGCGCTCTGCCTACGGTTATCGATGTTGAGCGCATCCTCAAGGCACTTGCTGTGCCCGATGAGGTTGCCGACGAGCTTCTTCGGCTGGCACGCCGAGCCAATGTTGACTATGCATCTTGGCGCGCCTATGCGCGCGTTGGCCTCTACCACAAGCAGGCCGAGCTGAAGGCGCTTGAGTCGTCATCGCGAGTGATGCGGCACTTCTTGCCGGCAATCCCTACTGGCCTGTTGCACGTCCGTGAGTACGCCGTCGAGACGCTGTCACCCATGGTCGCTGGCGACCCGGCCAGGGATGTTGTGCGGGCTGTACAGGCCCGCATGGACCGTCAGGCCATTTTGGACGACACGTCGCGCTCGTTCTGGTTCCTGCTGACCGAGCAAGCTGTCAGGTGGCAGCGTGCCAGTGCCGAGGCCATGGCGGCGCAGTGCGCGCATATGGCCGAGGTCAACCGGAAACCCAACGTCGAGATTGGGATAGTCCCGCAGGGGGCGCGGGTTCCTGGCACCCCTATGAACATCTTTGTCGTCTACGACAACCGCCTCGTGACCGTCGAATTGTTCTCCGGGGAAGTCGTTTTGCGTGACCCCAGAGATATATCCCAGCACCTCAATTTGTTCGATCTCTTCTGGTCGCATGCTCTCGCCGGTGATGAGGCTTCGGCGTTCCTTGAGGAAGCCGCAGGCGGCTTTATGTGTCAACGTAAATAGCGCTACGCAAGGGCCGGTCGGGGTGCGAGGATGAATTCATGGAGAGCGAAGAGAAGACCTCGGAACCTGGAGAGCTGATCTCCAGAGGACTTTGTTTTACTGAGCTGCCGCCTGAACCCTCGGCAAAGCCCGGTTGCGCTGACTGCCTTTCCATTGTGGTTGCCCGTGAGAACGCGCGCTCCGCCGGGAACTACAGCGGCGTATCCGACTGCAATGTGAAGCTGCGTCAGCATCACACGGGGGCACACGTACCTGCCTCTCCTCCCATGAACTCCCGTCCGGCACGGGCGGCGACGGTCAGTCATGGCCGTGACAGGTGAGCAGGAAGGTGCAGCGATGCAGAACGGAACTGACCTGTACGCGCTCAACATCGACGGGGCCTCGTTCATGAAGGCCTGCGGGGGCCCGTGCACCGAGGGGTGCGTGACTCTGGCCCGGATCGGAGACGACTCCTGGGCCCTCGGTGACAGCAAGCGGCCCGAAGCGGAACCGCTGAGGTTTACCACGGAGGAATTGGACGCGGCCGGTATCGATCCGGCGCGGTTCGGCCTGTCGGCCTGACCCTCCCCTTGCCAGTCGGCCCTGTCCCTCCCCTTGCCATCACCGGGTGGGGCCGACTGGTCTGTCTCCCTTTCGCCTCTGAGCCCGTCGGGACGACTGTTGCCACACCACCATGGCTATCTCTGGACGGGTCCGAAACAACGCTTCGACCAGGAGGCGCTCCGGCGGCCCCCGCATCCTGATCCGCCCCCGGCGGGGAGCAGGCCGGAACTGATCCAGCGGTACCGCGAGGTGGTCGCGGAATTTCCCAGCTCTGATCTGCCGCCACTGGAAACGGCGTTCTGGCTGATGAAATCGCCCTCTGCAGTCCGTGGAACGTGGGACGAGCCGAAGGAAGCCGCTGCCTGGCTCGGGGACCGGTTGACGGAATACGCGCCTCGTTTCGACTCGGCTGCGGAGCGTGACATCATGCGCATCGCGCTACTCATGAACTCCACGATGGAGCAGCTGAGTTGGGGCAGTGACGTATCCCTGGGCTTCTACCTTGAACGCCCCTTGTACCTCTCTCTGGCTCTGGTCACCTGCTCACCGAACCGCGCGGCTCCCGATCTGCCGTGCCCTGTTTCACCGAGGAGATGATGCGTGACGAAGGAACCGTCGTTCGAGGAATTGCTGAGCAGGACCCGCCGCTCGGCCGTGTATCTGGAGATGCGGGACGGCTACATGACCTCGGATCCCGATTCTTCGCCGAACGGGCGCTCGCGGTCGACGAGGCGCGTCAGCAACTGTTGACCTGAGCACGGGACGTCGCATAGGGCGGTGCCCCGGCCGCGACGGTGGACGTCGTGGTCGGGGCACCGTAGCCGCAGGCGAACGTCAGACGCTCACGCCGAAGTCCTGGGCGATGCCCACCAGGCCCGAGGCGTAGCCCTGGCCGACCGCGCGGAACTTCCACTCCGCGCCGTTGCGGTAGAGCTCGCCGAAGACCATGGCCGTCTCCGTCGCCGCGTCCTCGGAGAGGTCGTAGCGGGCGATCTCGGTGCCGCCGGCCTGGTTGATGATGCGGATGTAGGCGTTGCGGACCTGGCCGAAGTTCTGCGAGCGGGTCTCGGCGTCGTAGATGGAGACCGGGAAGACGATCTTGTCGACGTCGGCGGGGAGGCCCGCCAGGTTGACGTTGATCGCCTCGTCGTCGCCCGCGCCCTCGCCCGTGCGGTTGTCGCCGGTGTGGACGATGGTCTGGTCCGGGGTCTGCTTGTTGTTGAAGAAGACGAAGTGGGCGTCCGAGTAGACCTTGCCCTGGGTGTTCACCGCGATGGCCGAGGCGTCGAGGTCGAAGTCGGTGCCCGTGGTGGTGCGGACGTCCCAGCCGAGGCCCACGGTGACGGCCGTCAGGCCCGGAGCCTCCTTGGTGAGCGAGACGTTGCCACCCTTGGACAGGCTTACAGCCATGGGGAGTCCTTCCCTCGTTGCGTACGGGCTTCGTACTGGGGACGAAGCTACCGGTACCCCTATGAACGCAGAGAGGGGCACCCGAGGTTCCGGGCCTCTTTACTTTCTTTACCGAGGTCGGAAACGAGGCCGAGGCCGGGACCGAGGGCGGGAGTCCCGTACGGCCTTGAACCCGTACGGCCTTGAAAACGAGGTGACGTGGGCCCGTCACGCACGCGACCATGGACCCATGTCCGGTCCTTACGTCATCCGCGGCTCCGTCTCCCTGCCCGAGGCCGAGCTCATGTGGCGTTTCTCGCGGTCCAGCGGGCCCGGCGGACAGCACGTCAACACCAGCGACTCGCAGGTCGAGCTGCGGTTCGACCTCGCGAAGACCGAGGCGCTGCCGCCCGTCTGGAAGGAGCGCGCCCTCGCCAAGCTCGCGGGGCGCCTCGTCGACGGCGTCATCAGCGTCAAGGCCTCCGAGCACCGCTCCCAGTGGCGCAACCGCGAGACCGCGGCCGTACGACTCGCCTCCCTGCTCGCCGAGGCTTCCGCGCCCCCGCCCAAGCCCCGCCGGCCCACCCGTATCCCGCGCGGGATCAACGAACGCCGACTGCGCGAGAAGAAGCAGCGCTCCGACACCAAGCGTGGCCGCTCCGGGCGCGACTGGGGCTGAGCGGCTCCAGGGCCCTGTCACATTCCTTCCGCGCGATCCGTCGAAGAACTGACGGAACGGACCGTGACGAGGAGATGTGACCGACATGAGCGACAGCGAATTCCCGGGTGCGCCGGGTATGCCGGATGCGTCGGGTGCGCCCGGCAGGAGTGCGGCCGAATTCCTCGCCGAGCGGTTCGAGTCGCACCGGAGTCATCTGCGCGCCGTCGCCTACCGCATGCTCGGATCGCTCACCGAGGCCGATGACGCCGTGCAGGAGGCCTGGCTCAAGCTCAGCCGGACCGATGCGAGCCGGGTCGACAACCTCGGCGGCTGGCTGACGACCGTCGTGGGGCGGGTCTGCCTGGACATGCTGCGTTCGCGCAGGACGCGCGGCGAGGAGCCGCTGGCGGAGCCCGGTGATGCCGTCGTGCGGATGCCGGATCCCGTCATCGGTCCCGCCGAGGGCATCGACCCCGAGCAGCAGGCGCTGCTGGCCGACTCGGTGGGCCTCGCCCTGCTCGTCGTACTGGAGACACTGACGCCGGCCGAGCGGCTCGCCTTTGTGCTGCACGATCTGTTCGCCGTGCCGTTCGAGGAGATCGCGCCCATCGTGGGCCGTACGCCGGCGGCGTCCCGTCAACTCGCCAGCCGGGCCCGACGCCGGGTCCAGGGCGGGGCACCCGCGCCGGATCCCGACCTCGCCCAGCAGCGGGAGGTCGTCGACGCGTTCCTGGCGGCGGCGCGCGAGGGCGACTTCGACGCGCTCGTGGCGGTGCTCGATCCGGATGTGGTGGCGCGCTCGGAGGGCGGTGTGACGGCCGGGGCGATCGCCGTGGCCTCGGGGGCGAGCAGCTTCGCCCACCTCGCCCGTGTCGCGCGGCCCGCCCTCGTCAACGGCGCCGCGGGTGTCGTGGTGGTCGCCGAGGGCCGCACGGTCGGCGTTCTCGCCTTCACGGTCGTGCACGGCAGGATCGCCGTGATCGACATCCTCAACGACCCGGAGCGGCTGGCCGGGCTGGACCTGACGCTCCTGGACGGTTAGGAACCGCTACCCCAACTGCCGGTAGCGGCCCTTGAAGTACGTCAGCGGTCCGCCGTCCGCGCTCGGCACCTGCGCCGTCAGCACGCGGCCGATGACGAGCGTGTGGTCGCCGGCGGCCATCCGCTGCTCCGTGCGGCACTCCAGGGTCGCCAGGGCGCCGCCCACCAGTGGCGCCCCGGCGATCTCGCCGCGGACGTACGGGATGTCCTCGAAGAGCAGCCGGTCGCTGATGCGGCCCTTCATGGCGAAGCGGCCGGCGATGTGGCGCTGGCTCTCGGAGAGCACGGAGACGGCCCACAGGGGCTGTTCGGCGAGCAGGTCGTCCATGCGGGAGCCGTCGCGCAGGCTGACCAGGACGAGGGGCGGGTCCAGGGAGACGGACATGAACGCCGTCGCGGTCATGCCGACGTCGTCCCCGCCGGGGCCGTCCGGGTCCAGCGCGGGCTCGTGCGCGGTCACCAGGACCACACCTGCGGCCAGCCGGGACATGGCGGCGCGGAACTCGTCGTTGCTCACCCCCTCAGCATGCACGGACGGGGAGGGCACAGCGGCAGGGGAAGTCTTCAGCACGCCAAGACGCTAGTCTCCGCCCTCGGGCCGGCACATCGGACCTCGGCCCGAACCCGGTCCTAGGACCAACGACGGACACAATCAGTCACAGCCCCTGCACAGCTCCCCAATATGCGTTCAGTAAACGTATGAGGAAAATGCAGAAACCCCACTCAATTGCTCACGTTCACTTGTGACTTGAGTCACAGGGGCCATAAATTGTTGACCCTGTGTACCGAGTGGGCAGCGCGCTGTGATTCAGTGGCGGAGAAGCCGAGCACGAAGCTACCAAGCAGTACGCGGAAGAGCATCGAAGAGCACGCACCGAAGAGCACCTAGTACGCCGAGAGAACCCTGGAGTTGCTGCGAGGTCTCGAGGGGAGGGTGAATGGAGACCGAGTCGGAGCCCTACGTCCGTCTTGCGACCCTGCGGCAGCTGCATCAGGTGATGGCGGACATGAACACCGCTCGCAGCCTGGCCGACACGCTGCAGACCGTCGCCGACGGCGTGGTCACCGGCCTCGGCTACGAGCTGGCGTGTGTCAACCTCGTACGCCCGGACGGTGACCTCGTGGTCGCCGCGTTCGCCGGCAACTCCGCCGCCGAGGCCCTGATCACCGGCCGCATCGGCTCCCGTACCTCCTGGGACCGCCGGCTGAACATGGGCGAGGCCTGGGGTGACCTCAGGTTCATACCGCACACCGAGGGCTGGGTTCTCGACGAGGACGACGTGCCGCAGTGGTACACCGACGGTCCCGCGCCCCGCTTCGAGGACGAGTGGCACCCCTCCGACCGTCTCTTCGCGCCCATGTACACCCCGGGTGTCTCCGGCGCCGCCTGCGGCGAGCTGATCGGGGTGCTGTCCGTCGACCGGCCGCGCAACGGCCGACGGCCGGGCGCGTGGGGCCGTGAGGCGCTCCAGATGTACGCCTTCCAGGCCGCCATCGCGATCAGCAACGCGCGTCTACGCGCGAACATGCAGCGCGCCCTGGTCCGCCTGGAGCGCGAGCAGCAGGCTCTTCGCGCCAGCGAGGAGAGCTTCCGCCAGGCCTTCGAGTACGCCCCGTCCGGCATGGCGATCGCCGAGATGGGCGGCGACCAGCACGGCCGGATCCTGCGGACGAACGACGCCCTGTGCCGCCTGCTGGGCCGCCCCGCCTCCGCGATGCGCCGCTACTCCTTCTCCGACCTCGTGCACCCCGAGGACATCGGCACCCTGCTCAGAACGTCCGCCGAGGGCGGGCGGGCCGAGCTGCGGCTCGGCCGCCGTGACGGCACGTACGTCTGGGTCCACCTGCGCAACTCCGTCGTCGCGGACGCCGCCGACGGCCCCCGCTTCCTGCTCACCCACGTCGAGGACATCGAGGAGCGCAAGCGCCGCGAGCTGCAGCTCGCCCACCGCGCCTCGCACGACGCGCTCACCGGCCTGCCGAACTCGGCCGAGCTGCGCTCCCGGCTCAGCTCCCGCCTCTGTCAGCGCCCGCAGTCCCTGCCGCCCGGCGCGGTCGCCTCGCTGGACGCGGCGTACGCGCACGGGCAGTACGCGGAGCTGCCGGGCGCGGCGTACGAGGGGAACGGTCATCCCGCGTACGACGGCAACGGCCACGGTTTCGACTTCCGGTCCGACTCCGAGGCGTACGACGCCTTCGACCACCATGTGCACACGATCGCGCCCGAGGGTGAGACGGACGACGGCACCAAGGGGCTCGCGGTGCTCTTCTGCGACCTCGACGGCTTCAAGTCGATCAACGACCGGTTCGGGCACAACGCGGGTGACGCGGTTCTCATCGAAGTGGCCAGGCGGCTCACCAACGGTGTCCGGGACGGCGACACGGTCGCCAGGCTCGGCGGTGACGAGTTCGTGGTGCTCGCCGACGGGCTCGGCCGCGCGGACGCCCAGGACCTCGCCGTACGGCTGCGGAACGCGATCATTCCGCCCATCCGGGTCGACGGACGGGCGGTCCGCGTGGGCGCCAGCTTCGGCATCGGATGGGCACACTGCGGCATGACGGCGGACGAGGTGTTGAAATCCGCTGACGAACGGATGTACGTCGAGAAACGGTCTCGTCCCAAAGCGCACAGGCGAGCGGGATAAAGAGCAGGTCAGTGGGTTGATGCGGTGAAGGCCACCTGTTTGGCCCCGCTGGAGCGGGTAGGCTCGCCATTCATCCGTGTACCGCATTTGAACCGCACCTGTTGAGGAGACCAAGGGATGACGCCCGGCAACAACGGCGCGAGCACGCCCGAGGACGACGACCCGTTCGGCTATCTCTATGCCGATGGTCAGGCCAACGGAGCCACCCCGCCCAGTGGAGGCGGCGGCTACGGCTACCCCGGCTCGGTCAACCGGGTGCGGGCGGTCGGTGAGCGCCAGTACGGCAGCCAGCAGGCCCCGACCGCGCAGTACGGCCAGCAGGCCCCGGCCGCGCAGTACGGCCAGGTCCCGCAGCAGCAGGCGTACGGCCAGCAGCCCGGCTACGGCCAGCCGAACGCGCACTACGCCGCCCCCGAGACGATGGGCGGCCAGCCCACCACCCGACAGCCGCTGCCCGGCGAGGGCGGCGGCCGCGGCCGCGGCCCCAACACCAAGGGCCTCCTCATCGGCGCGATCGCCGTGGTCGCGGCGGTCGTGATCGGCATCGGGGTGGCGATGCTCGGCGGCGACTCGGACGACAACAAGTCGGACAAGGTGACTGGCTCGACCCCGTCCACCTCACAGAGCGCGGAGCCGAGCCGGTCGGCATCCCAGAGCGCCGGTGCCGCCGCGGAGCTGCCGAAGATCGACGCGAAGGCGCTGAACCTGGGCACCGGCGTGACGACGGCGTCGGACGTCACGGGCGCGAGCGCCGACGGCGGTGTGTACGTGCAGGGCCTCAACGCCGTCGGCGCCTCGGTCACCTGGACCGTCAACGGCATTCCCAAGGACGGCCTCTACACCCTCTTCGCGGGATACAGCGCGACCGGCGAGAACCAGTCGATGACGCTGACCGTCAACGGCAAGCCGTTCGGCAGCAAGCTGAACCTGGGCAACTTCACGAGCGCCGCCGACGGCGACTTCGCCAAGGGCTGGACCCAGACCTACGCGTGGCCCACCCTCAACAAGGGCACCAACACGATCTCCCTCTCCTGCCAGGACGGCGACAAGTGCAACGTCCTGCTCGACCAGCTGTGGCTGAAGGAAGGCAAGGTCAAGAAGTAGCCGGAGCGACGGCGGTCACGCCGCCGTCGCGTCCCCCGTCACCGCTATCTGGTCCAGCAGGGTCTCGTACGCCGCGTGGTCGAACCCGCCTGCCGTGGGAGTCAGTACGGTCGCCGCGGACAGGGCGACGGCTCGGGTGAGGCGGTCGGGCCAGGGGAGATGTTCGACCAGGCCGGAGAGCAGGCCCGCCACGGCCGAGTCGCCTGCGCCCGTCGGGTTGCCGTGCACGCGGCGCGGTGGGGTGGCGCGCCAGCGGCCGTCCGCGTTGGCGGCGAGGAGGCCCTCGGGGCCCAGGGAGGCCACCACGGTGTGGGCGCCGCGTCTGCGGGCGTCCCGGGTGGCCTGCAACGGGTCGTGGGAGCCGGTGAGTTCGGCGAGTTCGTCGGCGTTCGGCTTGACGATGTCGGGGCGGGCCGCGACCCCACGGCGCAGCGGTTCTCCGCTGGTGTCGAGGAGGACCGGGACGGCCGCCGCGTGGGCCGTGCGGACGAGCCCCGCGTACGCGCCCACCGGCACCCCCGGCGGCAGGCTGCCGCACAGGGCCACGGCCGAGGCGGAGCGCAGGAGGACCTCGTACGCCTCCTGGAAGGCCGCCCACTCGGCCGGGGCGATCTCCGGGCCGGGTTCGTTGAGCTGAGTCGTGTCACCCGTCGTCGTGTCGACCACCGCTATCGTGCGGCGCGTCGAGCCCGTCACCGGGACCAGCGCGTCCACCACGCCCGGTGTGCACATGAGTTGCTCCCGCACCGCGCGGCCGGTCGCGCCGCCCGTGAAGCCCGTGACCGTCACCTCGTGGCCGAGGGCGGCGAGTACCCGGGCCACGTTCAGGCCCTTGCCGCCCGGGCGTTCGGTCACCTCGGTCACCCGGTGCGAGGTGTGTGGCCGCAGGGACCGTATGCGGTAGGTGATGTCGAGAGCGGTGTTCAGCGTGACCGTGAGGATCACCTGGGCCGACCTCCCCCGAAGAGAATCATGAAGTAGACGCCGCGTACGCGCTTACCGGTTGTTCCGGAGGCTCGATCATGCCAAAGACAACGGCGGTCGGCCCAGTCCCGCGGGCCAACCGCCGTGCTTGAACAGTCAATTGTTGTACGCCGGTAGTCATTCGCCGTGCGTCGGCAGGGGACCAATCACCCCAGTTGCGGATCGACCACCCATTCGCCCTTGCGCATCACGCCCTTGAGCCCGAAGCCGGCGTCGAGGACCACGAGGTCGGCGTCCTTGCCCGGCTCCAGCGAGCCCACCTTGTCGTACACCCCGAGCAGCCGCGCGGGGTTGGCGGACAGGGCCGCCACGACGCCCTCGACCGGCAGCCGGTCGATCGTCACCGCGCGCTGGAAGGCGCGGTCGAGCGTGAGCGTCGAGCCCGCGATCGAACCGCCCTCCACCAGGCGGGCGACACCGTCCGCGACCTCGACCTCCAGGGGGCCGAGCAGGTAGCGGCCGTCACCGAAGCCCGCCGCGTCCATCGCGTCCGTGATGAACGCGACCCGGTCCGCGCCCGCGTGATGGAACGCCAGCTCCAGCGAGGCCGGGTGCAGATGCGTCCCGTCGTTGATCAGCTCCACCGTGATCCGCTCGTCCTCCAGGAGGGCGGCGATGGGGCCGGGGGTGCGGTGGCCGAGCGCCGGCATCGCGTTGAACAGGTGCGTCGCGACGGTCGCGCCCGCGTCGATGGCCTCCTGCGTCTGCTCGTACGTCGCGTCGGTGTGCCCGATCGCCGCGATCACCCCGTGCTCGGCCAGCAGGCGTACGGAGTCGATGCCGCCCGGCAGTTCGGTGGCGAGGGTGACCATCTTGGCCGCGCCGCGCGCCGCGTCGATCAGCTTGCGCACCTCCGCCGGGTCCGGGTCGCGCAGCAGCTCCTCGGAGTGCGCGCCCTTGCGGCACGGGGAGATGAACGGGCCCTCGAAGTGGATGCCCGCGATGTCGCCCTGCTCGGCCAGCTCGGACAGCAGCCCGGCGCGCTCGGCCAGACCGTGCATGTCGCCGGTGACGGTCGAGGCGACGACCGTCGTGGTGCCGTGCAGCCGGTGCGTGTGGACGCCCTGGAGGACCTCCTCGACGGTCCCGGAGGTGAAGGACGCGCCTCCGCCGCCGTGGTTGTGCATGTCGACGAAGCCGGGCACCAGCCAGTGGCCCGACAGATCGACCGTCTCCGTCCGAGTGGGGGCGCTTCCAGCGATCCGCGCGCCGTCGACGATCACGCGGCCGCCGTCCACGATCCCGGTGGGCAGGACCACCCGGGCGCCGGCGAGAACCTTGCTAGGGGCCATCAGGTGGTTACCTCCGAGCGGTCGGTGATGTCGGTTTCGAGTAGATCCCAGGCCAGCAGGCCCGCGCCCAAGCAGCCGGCCGTGTCTCCCAGGGCCGCCGGAACGATGGACGGCAGCTTCTGGAAGGTGACGCGCCGCTCGACGGCGGCCCGCAGCGGTGTGAACAAGGTTTCTCCGGCCTCGGCCAGACCGCCACCGATGATCAGGGTGCGCGGGTCCAGCAGGGTGAGCGCGGTGACGAGCCCGTCGGCGAGCGCGTCGACGGCCTCCTGCCAGACGGCTGTCGCTCCCGGATCCCCGGACTCCACGGCCTTGGCGCAGTCCGCCGCGTCCGCCTCCGGATCGCCGGACGCCTCGGCCCAGGCCTGGCTGACCGCAGCCGCGGAGGCGAACCGCTCCAGACAGCCGCGCTGCCCGCACGGACACCGGGTCCCTCCGGGGCGTACGACGATATGGCCGATCTCGCCCGCGAAGCCGTGCGCGCCCTCCTCGACGACGCCGTCGATGCCGATGGCGCCCGCGATACCGGTACCGAGGGGGACGAACAGGAAACGGTCCGCGCCGCGCCCCGCGCCGATGCGGCCCTCGGCGAGCCCGCCCGTGCGGACGTCGTGGCCGAGTGCGACGGGTACGCCGCCCAGCCGGTCGCCGAGCAGCCGACGCAGCGGGACGTCGCGCCAGCCGAGGTTGGCCGAGTACACGGCGATGCCCTGCGCTGCGTCGACGATGCCGGGGACGGCGACTCCGGCGGCGGACGCGGGCTCGCCGAAGCGCTGCTCGCCGTACCCGCGCAGCTCGGCGGCGAAGCCGAGGATCGTCTCGACGACGGCGTCCGGACCGCGCTCCCGGCCGGTCGCCCGGCGGGCCTGATGGAGCAGCTCGCCGTCTGCCCCCACGAGGGCGGCTTTCATCCCGGTGCCGCCCACATCGAGGGCGATGACATGTCTCACGGGGGACAGTGTCGCCCCTTACCCCGGGAGAGGTCTAGTCCACTCACGTGGTGTAGACCTTGTATCCGCATTCCGAGACAGATGCAACGGACGCAGAAGCAAAGAGGGCCAGGGGCCGGCCGGAGACCTGTGGCCAGGGGTTGGGAGAAGGACACAGTGCAGCGGCGTAGGACAGGACTGATCGCGGTGGTCTCCGCCTTGGGCATGACGGCGACCCTCGCGGGCTGCGGCAGCTCGGGCGGATCCTCGGAGGTGACCCTCAAGCTGGTGGCCGCCGACTACGGCGACTCCAAGGCCAACAGCTCCCAGAAGTACTGGGACGAGCTGGCCAAGGAGTACGAGGACGACCACCCGGGGGTCAAGGTCGAGGTCAGCGTCTACTCCTGGACCGACGTCGACCGCAAGGTCAAGGAGATGGTCGCGGCGGGCCACGCCCCCGACTTGGCGCAGATCGGCGCGTACGCCGACTACGCGGCGAAGGGCGAGCTCTACAAGGTCGACGACCTGCTCTCCATACCCGTGCAGGCCGACTTCGTCCCGCAGCTCACGGACGCGGGGCAGATGGACCGGACGCAGTACGGCATGCCGTTCGCGTCCTCCACGCGCCTGCTCTTCTACAACAAGACGCTGTTCTCGCAGGCCGGGATCACCCCGCCGCAGACCTGGAGCGAGCTCGCGGCCGACGCCAGGGCGCTCAAGTCCGAGGGCGTCAAGTTTCCGTACGCGCTGCCGCTCGGGCCGGAGGAGGCGCAGGCCGAGACGATGCAGTGGCTGCTGAGCGGGGGCGGCGGCTACACCGACGACGTCGGCACCTACTCCATCGACTCGCCGCAGAACATCAAGACGTTCACCTGGCTCAAGGACGAGCTGGTCGGCAAGGGGCTCACCGGGCCCGTCGCGCCCGCGAAGCTGAACCGCGCCGACGCGTTCTCCGCGTTCACTCGCGGCGAGGTCGGAATGCTCGTCGGGCACCCCACGCTGATGCAGACGGCCGCCAAGAAGGGCGTGAAGTTCGGCATGGTGCCGATGCCCGGCATCGACGGCCGGGCCAAGGCCACGATGGGTGTCGCCGACTGGATGATGGCGTTCAAGAAGAACAACCACGGCAAGCAGATCGGCGACTTCCTCAACTTCGTCTACGACGACAAGAACGTGCTCGCCTTCTCCCACGAGTACAACCTGCTGCCGGTCACCGCGTCGGCGTCCGAGGCCATGGCCGCCGACAAGAACGACCAGGACCTCGGCCCGTTCCTGGACCAGCTCCCCTCCTCCGTGCTCTACCCGGTCGGGAAGACCTCCTGGGCCGGGATCAGCGCCGACGTCAAGCAGCAGATCGCCCAGGCCGTGAGTTCGAGCGGAAGCCCGACCGGGGTCCTGAGCAGGCTCCAGATCACGGCGACGACGCAGGACAGCGCGGCATAGCGCTGTCAGTGCCGGGGGATACCGTGCTGTCCATGGAGGACCTCACCCTGCGGGAACAGGGCATTCTCGCGATGGAGCGCCGCGGCTTTCCGGGCCCCGGGACCAAGGAGCGGGCGATACGGGAGCAGCTGGGCCTGCCCCCGGTGCGCTACTACCAACTCCTCAACGCCCTCCTCGACGACCCGCGCGCCCTCGCCCACGACCCCGTCACGGTCAACCGCCTCCGACGGGTCAGGGAGGCGCGCCGGGGAGAGCGGTGACGGCGGTGCGGGCGGGTGTTTTTCGCCCCCGCCGCCCCGGCCCGTCCCGACCGGCCTTTCGGCAGTTCCCCGCGCCCCTTTCAGGGGTGCGGGGAACTGCGCAGTCTTTTGGCGGGGGTCTGGGGGCGGCAGCCCCCAGGAACGGGCCGGGCCGGGGCGGCGGGGGCGAAGAACTCCTCGCGCGCACCCCGGTGGGCAGCCGCGCGTGACGCGATGAGCCATGGGTACGCCCGGCCCCGCGCGGATAGGGTCGGCGTATGGGCAGCCATCCGGAATCCCCGGAGTCCACGGACTCCTCGCCGACGCCAATGACCCCCGCCGGCCGCGAAGGCCGCGACGCCATCCTCGCCCGGCCCACCCGGGCGGTGATCGCGCTCGACTTCGACGGAACCCTCGCGCCGATCGTCCCCGACCCCGAACAGGCCCGCGCCCACCCCGACGCGGTCCCCGCCCTCGCGGCCCTCGCCCCGAAGGTCGCCTCCGTAGCCGTGATCACCGGCCGCCCGGCCGGCGTCGCGGTCCGGCACGGCGGCTTCGCGGGCGTCCCGGGCCTGGAGCACCTGGTCGTCCTCGGCCACTACGGCGCCGAACGCTGGGACGCGGTGAGCAGCACGGTCAGCGCCCCCGCCCCGCACCCCGGCGTCGCCGCCGTCCGCGCCGAGCTGCCCGGGTTCCTGGACAAGATCGGCGCCTGGCAGGGCACGTGGATCGAGGAGAAGGGCCGCGCCGTCGCCGTCCACACCCGCCGGGCCAGCGACCCGCAGGCCGCCTTCGAGGCCCTGCGTGAGCCCCTCACCGACCTGGCCACCCGGCACGGCCTGATCGTCGAGCCGGGCCGCATGGTCCTGGAGCTGCGCCCGCCGGGCATGGACAAGGGCGTCGCCCTTCTGGAGTACGTCCGCGAGATCGGTGCCGAAGCCGTCCTGTACGCCGGTGACGACCTGGGCGACCTGCCCGCCTTCGCCGCCGTCGACAAGCTCCGCTCCGACGGCATCCCCGGGCTCCTCGTCTGCAGCGGCAGCTCCGAGGTCGCCGAACTCGCCGACCGGGCCGACCTGGTGGTGGACGGCCCGCCCGGCGTCGTACGACTGCTGTCCGCGCTCGCGGCTCAACTGGACTGATCGGCACCGATGTCGGAGGGGCGGAGACCGGGTTCCCGAAGTGGTCCGGTCCGCCCCCGCCGACCCCGCCCCGCGGGCGGGCGAACCGGCATGCAGCCGTACGTCGTACGGCCCCCGCCGGGACCGCGGACACGAACAGCGGATCGGCGTTCACCGCGGCGGTGTCCCGGTCCTGCGAGGTGTGCCGGTACGGCAGGCGCTGTTGGACTGCTCTCCAGCTGTCACCGCTGTGCCCGTCAACGCCGGGTGACCCGCAATCAGGCGTCCAGCTCGTGCAACTGATCGAGGAACCACTGGGCCGGCGGCAGAGCCGTAGCCGCGGCAGCCAGCCGCTTCGTACGCTCGGCCCGCTCACCGACGGACATGGACAACGCCTCGTGCAACGCCCGGGCGGTACCGATCACGTCGTACGGATTCACCGAGATCGCATCCTCGCCCAGCTCCTCGTACGCCCCCGCCTCGCGTGACAGCACCAGCACGCACCCCTCGTCGGAGACGACCGGCACCTCCTTGGCGACGAGGTTCATGCCGTCCCGGATGGGGTTGACGAGGGCCACGTCGGCGAGCCGGTACGCGGCCAGCGACCGTGCGAAGTCGTCCTTGACGTGCAGGACCACCGGAGTCCAGCCGGCCGTCCCGTACTGCGAGTTGATCTTCTCGGCGAGACGCTGCACCGCGGCCGTGTAGTCGCGGTACACGGCGAGGTCCTGCCGGGACGGATACGCGAAGGCGACGTGCACGACGCGCTCGTGCCACGCCGGGTGGTCGTCAAGGAGCTGCCGGTACGCCAGCAGTCCGCGCACGATGTTCTTCGACAGCTCGGTCCGGTCGACCCGCACGATCGTTTTGCGGCCGTCGCCGATCTGCTCCCGCAGGGTGGCCATCCGCTCCTCGACGTCCGCCTCGTGCGAGCGCCGCCGCAGGAAGTCCGCGTCCGCGCCGAGCCCGTGCACGCCGACCCGGGTGTCACCGAGCCCGCCGACGAGCTCGGTGGCGCAGCTGGTGAACGCGTCCGCCCACCGACTGGTGAGGAAGCCGAGCCGGTCCGCGCCCAGCATCCCGCGCAGCACCTGCTCGGCGATGTCGTCCGGCAGCATCCGGAAGTAGTCCACCGGCGCCCACGGTGTGTGCGAGAAGTGCCCGATCCGCAGATCGGGGCGCAGCTCGCGCAGCATCCCGGGCACCAGGGTCAGGTGGTAGTCCTGCACGACCACCACTGCACCCCGGGCCGCCTCGTCGGCCAGCGCCTCGGCGAACGCGCGGTTGTACGCCTCGTACGACGCCCACTGGCGCCTGAACTCCGCGTCGAAGACCGGCTCCAGTGGCGTCTGGTACAGCATGTGGTGGACGAACCACAGCACGGAGTTCGCGATGCCGTTGTAAGCGTCGGCGTGCACCTCGGCGTCGATGTCCAGCATCCGTACGCCGTCCTCGCCGACCCCGCGCCGCACCGCCTCGCGGTCCCCGTCGCCGAGTGCCGAGCACACCCACAGGGCGCCCGCGTCCGGCCCGATCGCCGACAGGCCCGAGACCAGCCCGCCGCCACCGCGCTTGGCGATCAGCGAGCCGTCCTCGCGCACCTCGTAGGTGACCGGGCCGCGGTTGGAGGCGACCAGGATCCGGTGGGCACCGTGCGTTGAAGCCATGCCACGAAACCTAGCCCGGCACCGAAACGCTCAAACGTTCCCCTTGGCTGTATGCAATGCGGCGCCGCGTGAGATCCGCGGGCAGGCGGGGGCCGGCCGCGCAGTTCCCCGCGTCCCTCACGGACACGGCCTACGCGGCCTTCCGTTTCTGGTACTCGGAGATTTCCACCATCGGAGGGCGTTCTTCCGTGTCAACGGAGTGGGTGCGCGGCTCGAAGCCCTCTTCGCCCCGCTCGAACTGCGTGAGCGACGGGCGGATCATGTGGCCGCGGGCCAGGCGCAGCTGGGCGGTGCGGTAGATCGCCGCGGCCATGCGGCCCAGCGCCTGTCCGTCCTGGTGGCGGTGCTTGCGGACGCCCACGTCGACCTGGGCCAGGGCGTCCAGCCCCACCAGGTGCAGGGCGTCGACGAGCATGCCCAGCTCGACGCCGTACCCGACGGGGAACGGCAGCTGTTCGAGCAGCGAACGGCGGGCCGCGTACTCGCCGCCGAGCGGCTGGACGAAGCCCGCGAGCTGCGGCCAGTGCATGTTCAGCAGGGGGCGGGCCATCAGCTCGGTGACGCGGCCGCCCTGGCCCGCGGCCTGGCCGAGGGGGCGGTCGTACATCGCCTTGACCAGGTCCACGCCGGGTTCGGTGAGCAGCGGCCCCACGATCCCGGAGACGAAGTCGGACGAGAATTCCTTCAAGTCCGCGTCGATGAAGCAGATGATGTCCCCGCTCGTCACCAGCAGCGACCGCCACAGGACCTCGCCCTTGCCGGGCACGGTAGGGATGCGCGGCAGGATCGCGTCCCGGTGCACGACGCGCGCGCCCGCGGCGGCGGCGACCTCGGAGGTGCGGTCCGTCGAACCCGAGTCGACGACGACGATCTCGTCGACGAGGGGCACCTGCTGCATCAGATCGTGGCGGATGATCGCGACGATCTCGCCGACGGTCTCCTCCTCGTTGAGCGCGGGCAGGACGACACTGACCGTCGACCCGGTGGTGCGCTTGGCGGCCATGAGTTGGTGGAGCGGGCGATCGGTCACGGACCAGGAGCGTGTGCTCAGCCAGCGCTCGACTTCCTTCAGCACAGTCTGCGGCTCCTCACTGTCTGATCACCCCGTCTCGCACGGTGTGATCCATCTCGCGGTTCGGACGACTATCTCAACTGTCCTGGCCTTCGGTTACAGTCTTGAACAACGCGGATGACCATCGCATTGCGTAGATCATCGGCGCGCATGGTGATCAATAGTTCAACAACCGAATACCGCTCATCCAGAGGGGCAGAGGGATACGGCCCGTTGAAGCCCCGGCAACCCTCCAGCCGGTCTTGTCACGTTGACGTGGCGAGGCTCCCGGCTAGGGAAGGTGCCAAATCCGTCTCACGGCGAAGTGCGTCGTGAGGAAGATGAGGAGAAAGGGCCTCGCCTCCATGGCTGCGCAGACTGTTGCAAGCACCACGAACACCGTAGACGCCGTTGATCTCGGCCCCGCCGCCGCGCTTTCCTGCCGCGAGTGCGGGCACCGGGTCCCACTCGGCCCGGTCTTCGCCTGCGAGGAGTGTTTCGGCCCGCTGGAGATCGCGTACGACTTCTCGGCCTACGACACCGAGGAACTCCGCAAGCGCATCGAAGCGGGCCCCGCGAACATCTGGCGCTACGCGCCCCTGCTGCCCGTCCCCGCGGACGTCGCCGAGAAGCCGAACATCAACCCCGGCTGGACCAAGCTCGTCAAGGCCGACAACCTGGCACGCGAGCTCGGTGTCGACGCCGGCAAGCTCTTCGTCAAGGACGACTCCGGCAACCCGACGCACTCCTTCAAGGACCGCGTCGTCGCCCAGGCCATCGAGGCCGCCCGCGCCTTCGACTTCACCACCCTCTCCTGCTCCTCCACCGGCAACCTCGCCGGCGCGGTGGGCGCTGCCGCCGCCCGCGCCGGCTTCCGCTCCTGCGTGTTCATCCCGCACGACCTGGAGCAGGGCAAGGTCGTCATGGCCGCGATCTACGGCGGCGAGCTCGTCGGCATCGAGGGCAATTACGACGATGTGAACCGCTTCTGCTCCGAGCTGATCGGCGACCCGGCCGGCGAGGGCTGGGGCTTCGTCAACGTCAACCTGCGGCCGTACTACGCGGAGGGCTCCAAGACCCTGGCGTACGAGATCTGCGAGCAGCTCGGCTGGCGGCTGCCCGACCAGCTGGTCATCCCGATCGCCTCCGGCTCCCAGCTCACGAAGATCGACAAGGGTCTGCAGGAGCTGATCAAGCTCGGCCTCGTCGAGGACAAGCCGTACAAGATCTTCGGCGCCCAGGCCGAGGGCTGCTCGCCGGTGTCCGTCGCCTACAAGGCCGGACACGACGTCGTACGGCCGCAGAAGCCGAACACCATCGCCAAGTCGCTCGCCATCGGCAACCCGGCCGACGGGCCGTACGTCCTCGACATCGCGCGCCGCACGGGCGGTGCGGTGGAGGATGTCAACGACGAGCAGGTCGTCGACGCGATCAAGCTCCTTGCGCGCACGGAGGGCATCTTCGCCGAGACGGCGGGCGGTGTGACCCTCGGCGTCGCCAAGAAGCTGATCGAGAACGGCCTCCTCGACCCGACCCTGACCACGGTCGTCCTCAACACCGGCGACGGCCTCAAGACCCTGGACGCGGTGGCCGGCACCGGCCTGACCGCGACCATCCGCCCGAACCTGGACTCCTTCCGAGAGGCTGGCCTCGCATCATGAGCGTCAACGTCCGCATCCCCACCATCCTGCGCACCTACACCGGCGGTCAGGCCGAGGTGACGGCCGAGGGCGGGACCCTCGCCGAGGTCCTCGCCGACCTGGAGAAGAACCACACGGGTATCGCCGCGCGCGTTCTGGACGATCAGGGCAAGCTGCGTCGGTTCGTCAACGTGTACGTCAACGACGACGATGTGCGGTTCGAGCAGGGTCTGGAGACGGCGACGCCGGACGGTGCGGGCGTGTCGATCATCCCGGCGGTCGCGGGCGGCTGAACCCGTCACCCAGGGTGAGATTGTTACCGTAGGTAACGCTCATCACTAAGAGTTCATCGAATTGCCCCCTCCGTGAGAGAAACGGAGGGGGCAATTCTGCATGGTTGAGCACGGTAGAGTTGGGGAAGCTGCTTCGCTTTTCATGCCGGACGCATATGAGTATCTGCGCGACAGCCGACAAGAAGTAGCCAAAGTGCCCCACCTTTTTGAGCCGATTATGGCATTTACGGGGCCCGACTTGCCCTGAATCTTCGCGAATTCTCCGCATTTTCCCGATCGGCCGTGCCCAGAATTCTCGTCCGATTGACCTGTTGCAGACGGCAGTTGGACAGATACATTCAGCCGCGGTCGACGCGTTCCGGCGCACACCCCCAACCGTTGGGGGGTGAGGTCTGACCCGGATCCGCGAAGTGTGGATCTGTGCAAGGGCCAGTAATAGGGGAGTTAGGCATGGCTCAGGGCACCGTCAAGTGGTTCAACGCGGAGAAGGGGTACGGCTTCATCGCGGTCGACGGTGGTGCGGACGTCTTCGTGCACTACAGCGCGATTCAGATGGACGGCTACCGCACCCTTGAAGAGGGTCAGCGAGTGGAGTTCGAGATCTCGCAGGGCCAGAAGGGTCCGCAGGCGGACATGGTCAAGCTCGCCGTCTGATCCCGGCGCGAACGGCCACCGACGCACTCACGCCGAGGGGCCCGCATCCCATCAGGGACGCGGGCCCCTCGTGCGTTCCCGGACCCGCTCCCGTTCGTGAGAGGCGCTTGCGCCCGCCGGTCGGCCGACTACCACCCCTCAACGGGCTCGTTGCGCGGGAGCACCTTGCACTCGAGGGGGCCGAGTGCTAATCATTGGCGTTAGCACTCTCCCAGTGAGAGTGACAGAACTTGGATCGGGTCAGCGAGGTCCGCAAGCCGGTGGGGCAAGGAACCACAAGGCTTGCAGGCCGTCCGTCGCGGGCGCGGGCACGGTCCGGAGCAATCCACCCCGTCCGGGAGGACCACTTCACATGGCCAAGATCATCGCGTTCGACGAGGAGGCACGGCGCGGTCTCGAGCGCGGGATGAACCAGCTCGCCGACGCCGTCAAGGTCACCCTTGGCCCCAAGGGCCGCAACGTCGTCCTCGAGAAGAAGTGGGGCGCCCCCACGATCACCAACGACGGTGTCTCCATCGCCAAGGAGATCGAGCTCGAGGACCCGTACGAGAAGATCGGTGCCGAGCTGGTCAAGGAGGTCGCGAAGAAGACGGACGACGTCGCCGGTGACGGCACGACGACCGCGACCGTCCTGGCCCAGGCGCTGGTCCGCGAGGGTCTGCGCAACGTAGCCGCCGGCGCCAACCCGATGGCCCTCAAGCGCGGTATCGAGAAGGCCGTCGAGGCCGTCTCCGGTGCCCTGCTCGAGCAGGCCAAGGATGTCGAGACCAAGGAGCAGATCGCTTCCACGGCCTCCATCTCCGCCGCCGACACCCAGATCGGCGAGCTCATCGCCGAGGCCATGGACAAGGTCGGCAAGGAAGGCGTCATCACCGTCGAGGAGTCCCAGACCTTCGGTCTGGAGCTCGAGCTCACCGAGGGTATGCGCTTCGACAAGGGCTACATCTCGGCGTACTTCGCCACCGACATGGAGCGTATGGAGGCCGTCCTCGACGACCCGTACATCCTGATCGCCAACTCGAAGATCGCCAACGTCAAGGACCTGCTCCCGCTCCTCGAGAAGGTCATGCAGGGCGGCAAGCCGCTGCTGATCATCGCCGAGGACGTCGAGGGCGAGGCCCTGTCGACCCTGGTCGTCAACAAGATCCGTGGCACCTTCAAGTCCGTCGCCGTCAAGGCCCCGGGCTTCGGTGACCGCCGCAAGGCCATGCTCGGCGACATCGCCATCCTCACGGGCGGCGAGGTCATCTCCGAGGAGGTCGGCCTCAAGCTGGAGAACGCGGGTCTGGACCTGCTGGGCCGCGCCCGCAAGGTCGTCATCACCAAGGACGAGACCACGATCGTCGACGGCGCCGGCTCCGCCGACCAGGTCGCCGGCCGGGTCAACCAGATCCGTGCCGAGATCGAGAACTCGGACTCGGACTACGACCGCGAGAAGCTCCAGGAGCGCCTGGCGAAGCTGGCCGGCGGCGTGGCCGTCATCAAGGCCGGTGCCGCCACCGAGGTCGAGCTCAAGGAGCGCAAGCACCGCATCGAGGACGCCGTTCGCAACGCGAAGGCCGCCGTCGAGGAGGGCATCGTCGCCGGTGGTGGCGTCGCTCTCATCCAGGCGTCCGCCGTGTTCGAGAAGCTGGAGCTCGAGGGTGACGAGGCGACCGGCGCCAACGCCGTGAAGCTCGCCCTGGAGGCCCCGCTCAAGCAGATCGCCGTCAACGGTGGTCTCGAGGGTGGCGTCGTCGTCGAGAAGGTGCGCAACCTGGCCGTCGGTCACGGTCTGAACGCCGCGACCGGCGAGTACGTCGACATGATCGCCGAGGGCATCATCGACCCGGCGAAGGTGACCCGCTCTGCCCTGCAGAACGCCGCCTCCATCGCCGCGCTGTTCCTCACCACCGAGGCCGTCATCGCCGACAAGCCGGAGAAGGCCGCCGCGGCCGCTCCGGGCGGCATGCCGGGCGGTGACATGGACTTCTGATCGACCTCCGGTTGATCACTGTCCTTACGTTTCGAGGGCGGTACCCCCACTCCCAGGGGGTGCCGCCCTCGGGCGTTTCCGGGACCGGAGTGGCCGGGATCACAGAATGGGTCGGTGGGGCGCCGGAATGCCGACGCGGGGGAGGCGGTTGACGCTGAGGGACGGTTGATGCATGTGCACATACCGTCCGGAATCTCCGTCTTCCATCTGCTCGATGTCCGATCGACCTCTCCGAGGAGCCCCCACGTGACTGCCGCCGCCTCCCGCGCAGCCGAGATCCTGTCCCGCCCCGTCTCCCTGAACGGCCTGACCGTCCCGAACCGGATCGCGATGGCCCCGATGACCCGGATGTTCTCGCCGGGCGGCGTGCCGGGGGAGGACGTCGTCGGGTACTACTCCCGCCGCGCCGCCGCGGGCGTCGGCCTGATCGTCACCGAGGGCACGTACGTGGGCCACGATTCGGCCGGGCAGAGCGACCGGGTGCCGCGCTTCCACGGTGAGGAGCAGCTGGCGGGCTGGGCGAAGGTCGCCGACGCCGTGCACGCGGCGGGCGGCACGATCGTGCCCCAACTGTGGCACATCGGCATGGTGCGCAACCAGGGCGAGCCGCCGTTCGCGGACGCCCCGGCGGTCGGCCCCTCCGGCATCGGCTCCGAGGGCGCCGACGTCGCCGGCAAGGCCATGACGCAGTCCGACCTGGACGACGTGGTCGGCGCCTTCGCCGCGGCGGCGGCCGACGCCGAGCGCATCGGCTTCGACGGTGTCGAGCTGCACGGCGCCCACGGCTACCTGATCGACCAGTTCCTGTGGGCGGGCACCAACCGTCGCACGGACGCGTACGGCGGCGACCCGGTGGCCCGTACGAAGTTCGCGGCGGAGATCGTGGCCGCGGTCCGCGCGGCGGTCTCCCCGTCCTTCCCGGTGCTCTTCCGCTACTCGCAGTGGAAGCAGCAGGCGTACGACGCCCGGCTCGCCGAGACCCCGGAGGAGCTGGAGGCGATCCTGACGCCGCTCGCCGCCGCCGGAGTGGACGCCTTCCACGCCTCCACCCGCCGCTACTGGCTCCCGGAGTTCGACGACTCCGACCTGAACCTGGCCGGCTGGACGAAGAAGATCACCGGCAAGCCCGCCATCACCGTCGGCTCGGTCGGCCTGGACGGTGACTTCCTCAAGGCATTCCAGGGAGAGGGCTCCTCGGTCAAGGGCATCGACGACCTGCTGGACCGCCTGGAGCGCGACGAGTTCGACCTCGTCGCCGTGGGCCGCGCGCTGCTTCAGGACCCGGAGTGGGCGGCAAAGGTCCTCGACGGACGGTTCGCGGACCTGGCGCCGTACGACGCGGCGGCCCTGAAGACCCTCAGCTGAGCTGAGCCTGCTCGCCGTACGCCCCGGGGGCGGCTCTTCTGCAGCAGCGGAGCCGCCCCCGGCGCATGGGGTCAACCGGCTGCGTCCTCGGGTGAGTCGGTGCCACCATGGCGATGCGCGACGGGGGCATCGAGCGGTTCGGCCTCACGGCTCAGTCCGCGTAGTCCTTGAGTTTCTCGGTGTCCAGGGTGATGTTCACGGGGGAGGGGAGCTCGACTACAGCTCCGTACGGGTATGAGGGGCTCTGCCGGTAGGTCCCGTTCCTCAGATCGTTGTGCACGACGAGGGTGTCGTTGTCCCGGTCGATGAGCAGGTAGACGGGAATGCCCGCCTCCGCGTAACCGCGGACCTTGTCGACGCGGTCGCGCCGGTCGGTGTCGCGGTCGCGAGAGGTGACTTCGACGACCATGAGGACGCCCTCCGGATCGGCCCATTCCTGCCGGGACATCTGTGGGCGCCTGGTGCCAAAGGTCATGGTGAGCTCGCCTCCTTCCCACCATGGTGCCCCGGGCGTGTGCTTCCGGACCGTTGGAGCGGTCATACGCGTGGCCTTTCTCGTCGGTCGACCATCGCCGCGCGGGCCGCGGCGGCGTGGGCGTGGACTGCCGAGGTCGGCACAGGGCCTAAGGGCCGGGGCGGCGCGGCCTCGCCGCGGCACGGGCCGCAGACGCCGCCCGGCAGGGCCTCCGGGCGGCCCGGTGTTCCGCACTTCGCGCACTCCAGTACGCGCAGGGGTGGTCGTAGGGTGCGTACGGGGTCCGGCGGGAGTTTGTCCCTCAGCCGGGTGGCGACGAGGGCGGCCGGGCTGTGGACGGGGACCGGGAGCCCGGCGGTCAGCGCGCGCAGTACGTCCTCCTCGGCGGCGCCCCGGGCGAACCACTCGGTGACCAGCGGTGCGAGTTCCGCGCAGGCCGCGTGCGACAGGGACAGGACCGGGGCGGTACGGCCGAGCGCCGCGAGCAGGATGTAGGCGCGGGAACGGGTGGGGGCCTTCCTGGCGTTCGGGGACTCCTGCGGTACGTCGCCCCGCGTGAACGCCGCCCACCAGTCGTCGTCACGTGCCGTGCGGGAGAACCACGTTCGGGTGATCCAGTGTTGGCTGCCCGACTCGGCCAGGTGTTCGCGGCCTCGGCGTAAGTGGCCTGCGTTGGTGAGGTTGTTGAGGGCTGTGCGGAGGGCGCATTGCCCGTACGGGAGCGTCTTGGCCAGCGTTTTTACGGAGATGTCGGCGCCGTCGGGGAGGCGGTCGACGTACGCGGCGATCGCTGCTTCGCGGGGCGGGAGGTGCGTGAAGTCGTGGTTGGTGCGGGGGAGTTGGTCCGGGGCGGCGCGCTTTCCGTAACCCGGGTTGGCCATTGGGTGCGGGGACGCGTGCGCGGACAAAGGCGCGGCACTAAGCTTGGCATCAGCCATGGGATCGAACTTGTCCTTCGATCTTGTCGGTCAAGCCCCCGCAGGTGTTGCTAGCACCTGACGGGGGCTGTTTGTTCTCCGCACGCCAGAGCGTCGTCACTGTGTGTGGCAAGTCGAATGCGTCAAGTCAACTCGCGGGGAGGGTGGGCGGGTTGAGGCCCGCCTCCCGTTCCTTGCAAAGAGGGCTCGGAGCTCGGCGCCCGAGGCTCAAGTCCCCTGGCAGGAGCCGTCGGTGACGTCGACGGAGAGGGCCGCGTACGTCTCGTTCGTCGGCGTCGCGTGGATGTGCATGCAGAACGCGGCGTCCGTACCGGGGCCGGTGATGGTGTAGTCGTCGTCGGCGGCGGGGACCTTTTCGAAGGAATGCGTGGCCTGGTCGATCACTGCGCCGGTCGACGGGCCTTCCCCGGTGCGGTCGATGGCCTCGTCGATGTAGCTCTGGAAGCCCAGGTACTCGTCGTAGACGACCGGCTTCCTCTCCAGGTCGTCCGCCGCTTGGTGCACCGCCGAACGGAGTTCGCCCTCACTCCAGTTCGAGCTCGCGTGCAGGTAGTACATGCCGCCTGCCGCGAAGAGCAGCGAGCCGAAGACGAGGGCGAGGCCGACGGGGTTGTTCGGGTTGTAGACGTACCGGTTCGTCCCCCACTTGCTTCTGACGAAGACCGGCTCGTGATCGCGCGGTTCGCTCAACGGGCGCCCCGGACCTCGCCCTTGACGCCCATGACGAACGCGGACCAGACCTCCGCCTGGAACACGAGCTTCGGGCCGTGGGGGTTCTTGGAGTCGCGGACGGGGACGGCGGTGGGGTGATCGTCGGCGACTTCCAGGCAGTCGCCGCCTTGGCCGCCGCTGTACGTCGACTTGCGCCAGCGGGCGACTTCCAGACAGTTGCCGCCGCTCCCGCCGCTGTGGCTCGACTTGTACCAAGTGGCCGTGCTCAGGTCGTACTCACGGGTGCTGTGCTCCATGTCCGTAATCCTGCGCCACCGACTCGACCAGAGCCAGGGAGTTTCGTGGCGAAAGCGCTGCGGCCTGGAGGAGGTTGAACATCAGCGTGTGGCGGGCGACCGTGGCAGGGTCGTCCAGCAACTTCCCCATGTCTGGCGCTTCGACGAAGGAGAGCGAAGGCGCGTCCTCGAACTCCATAAGTTTCAGGGAACCTTCCATCGATGCGTGTGCTCCGGAGCTGAACGGCACCACCTGCAGGATGATCCGGTGCTTGTGCGCCAGGTCTGCCACGTGACGCAGAGCCTCCGCCATCACCGTGCCGCCGCCGGTCGTCCGCCGAAGGGCGGCCTCATCGAGGATCGCTCACAACAGAGGCGTTGTTGGATCGTCCAGGAGGTGGGCGCGTTCCAGCCGGGCCGACACCAGAGCTTCGATCTCGACGTCCGTGGCTGTCGGCTTATACGCGCGGCACACCGCCTCCGCGTAGGCCTTCGTCTGTAATAACCCCGGGATCAGCAACTGTGAGTACTCCCTGATCGCCGTAGCGATCGCCTCCGCCTCCGCGGCCTCCGCGAAGTGATCGGGGTACTTCGACCTGGCCAGCGCCTTGCAGTTGCGCTCGAAGAAGCCGTTCATGCCGAGGATCTCGTCTATCTGGACGGCGTATTCGAGTTGCAGGCGTCGCGTGCCGGCCTCCAGCTGGCCGATGAACGAACCGCTGACGAACAGCGGCTCGCCGAGCTCGGCCTGGCTGAGGCCCGCGTTCTCGCGGGCGTGCCGCAGCTCCGCGCCGATCATGGCGCGTGGCGACGAGGACGGATCGAGGTCCTTCGGTCCTGGCATGGCAACTCCCTGTCACACAGGCGAGGTTGTTGAGGCGCCGTCTCTTGCCAGGTTAGAGGCGGGATGGCCACGCTGTGTGGTGAAAGCGAACACTCAGCGTGGAGGAGCGGGGTGATGGAGATGACGTCGAGTAGGCGGGTGCGGCCCACCGAGGAGATCGTCGAGGAGCTGCGGGCCGCCCTGGTCGGGGTCGGTGTGGTCCTGCCGTCGCTGCGGGTCGACCCGGTGACGGGTGCGAGCGACGAGCCGTTCGCCCTGGTCGCGCTGGGGCGCTGCAACGTGGGCACGGCGCAGAAGCTGACCGCCGTGTTGCGCGGGCTCGGCGGGCCGGGCGGCGGCGGTGAGTCGTGACCGAGGAGTACGCGATCGACGTACGGGACGGGCGGCTCGGTCAGGTCATGGGGCGCGAGGGCGGCTACGTACAACTGCGGCCCCTGGGCGGCGGATGTGAGTGGGACTGTCCTGCGGAGGCGCTCGGACAGGCGCCGCCGGGGGAGGTGCTGCGGGCGCGGGTGCGGCGGATCAACGCGGAGGGGCGGCTGCCCTGAGCAGCCGGTGCGCGGGCGCGGTCACGGGCTGCTCCCTGTCGCGTCGGGCTACAGATTCCCCATCGGTTCGATGTCCACTCGTACCGGTGTGCCCCAGATCCTCAGCACCTCGTAGTCCGTGAACTCGTGGACCAGGCGGTAGGCCATGCCCGGGCGGGGCGTTCTGCGTTCGGCGGCCAGGTAGCGTTCGGCCTCCTGGCGGTCGCGGCGGGGGGTGCCGCAGAGCTGCCACGCCTGGCCGTTCCAGACCTCCGGGAGCCAGCGCTGCTGGGGCTGGGGGCGGTCGCCGCGCAGGCCGTAGCGGGACTTGGTGCGCTCAGGGGCTTCCTCGGAGCCGGTGGTGGTGCGGCCGTGCGCGTACGCGTCGTTGACCTCGGAGCGGCGGGCGGCGCGGCGGCGGGTCTCGCAGAGCAGGCAGAGGTCGGCGGCGCCCTCGTCGACCGGCCCGGTCGGGTGCTCGGCGCAGCGGGTGGTGGGCGCCGCTGTCGTCACCGTCTCGTCGAGCAGGTCCAGGGCCCGCTTCAGGTCCGCCTTGACCTCGTGCAGCTTCGCGTCGGGCGTGTCGGCGGTCAGCGCGTCACCGTGCTCCCCGAGCAGGCGCAGGGCTCGCCCCAGGGCGGTCAGCTGTGCGTGGTTCATGGCTCCACCTTTGCACGCGCCACTGACAACCCGGCAGGGCCGGTGGGGCCGGCGCGGTCGGTGAGGCCGGTGAGACCGAAGAAGTACGTCGCGGCGAAGCCGACCACGTATCCCGTGAACAGGCCGCCCGCGTAGATCGCGGCCGTCAGGGCCAGGCCCCGGTTGCCGGAGAGCAGGGGGAACAGGGCCCAGCCCGACGGACCGATGGCTGTCGAGCCGACCTTGTCGCCGAGCATGGAGAAGAAGCCCACGAAGGCGCCGCCCGCCGCTCCGCCCGCGCAGGCCGTGATGAAGGGGCGGCCGAGGGGGAGCGAGACGCCGTAGATCAGGGGTTCGCCGACGCCGAGGAGGCCTGCGGGGAGCGCCGACCTGATCGTCGTGCGGATGGAGTGGTCGTGGCGGAGGCGGACGTACACCGCGGCGGCCGCGCCGACCTGGCCCGCGCCCGCCATCGCCAGGATGGGGAGGAGGACGGTGTAGCCCTGCTGCTCGATGAGAGTGGTGTGGATGGGGATCAGGGCCTGGTGCAGGCCGAGCATGACGAGGGGGAGGAACAGGCCGCCCAGGATCAGGCCCGCGAAGGCGCCGGTGTTCTCCAGGAGCCAGTTCGCCGCCGTGCCGATGGCCGTGGAGAGCTCGCCCGCCGTGTACATCAGGGCGTAGAGCGTCACCAGGCCGGTGAGGAGGACGGTGAGGGTGGGGGTGACCAGGACGTCCAGCGTCTCCGGGACCCAGCTGCGGCACCATTTCTCGACGTACGTCCCCAGGAGCGCGGCCGCCAGTGCGCCCAGGACGCCGCCCTGGCCGGGAGCGAGCGTCATGCCGAACACCGTCACCTTGGCGACGCCCGCGTACACGATCACCGCCGCCACGGCGCCGCCCAGGATCGGCGTGCCGCCGAACTCCTTCGCCGTGTTGTAGCCGACGAAGACGGCGATCAGAGCCATGAAGCCGGAGGCGATGGCGGCGAGAGCGGGGGTGACCGTCGCCAGCAGACTCAGGTTGATCAGCAGGCCGTTCAGGCCCGCGATGACGCCGCAGCCGATCAGGGCGGGGATCAGGGGGACGAAAATGTTCGCGATGCGGCGCAGGAGGAGTTTGAGGGGGGTGGCGTTGCGTTGTCGCCTGGTTGCCTTCAGCTCGGCGCCCTTGGCCGCCAGGTGATCGGCGGCGGTCGCCAGCAACGCCTCGAACTCCGGGGTCACTCGGGCGACCGTGCCAGGGCCGAGGACGATCTGGTACGTGTCGTCGTCGGCGACGATGCCGAGTACGGCGGGGAGTGCTCTGAGGGTGTCCTCCTGGACCTCGGTCCGGTCCCGTAGGCCCAGGCGCAGGCGGGTCATGCAGTGGGCTACGGAGGTTACGTTCGCGGGGCCGCCGACCAAGGGGAGGATCGCGGCGGCGGTGGCGTGGGGGGAAGGGTTCACTGTGCGTTTGTCCTGGTTGCTCGGGGGTGGATGCGTTACCAGCGCTTGCAGGGTGCCGCCGTGCCCACCCGTGCTGCCCCGGCGGCACGATGGCCCACGGCTATGAGGGCGGGTGGGCTGCTGCCCCGGGGCCGCGCATGGCCGCGGCTATGAGGGCGGGTGGGCTGCTGTTCCAGGGGTGTGCGTGCTCACGGCTATGAGGGCGGGTGGGCTGCTGCCCCGGGGCCGCGCATGCCCGCGGCTGCGACGGCGGGTGGGCTGCCGCCCCAGGGGCACGCATGCGCACAGTTGTGACGGCGTGCTTTCAGTGGGGCGCTGCCGCCAGTGCCGCTCGCAGGTGGCCCTTGCTCTCGTCCAGGAGGTGGGCCGCCGTGGGACCGTCCACGCCCCCCAGGATGGTCAGGATCGCGTTCTTCACCTCGCCGTCGGTGGCGGTGAGGGCCTGTTCGATTTCCTCGTCCGAGGCGCCGGTGGCGAGGGCGACGATGCGGCGGGAGCGGGCCCGCAGCTTCTCGTTCGAGGCGCGTACGTCGACCATCAGGTTCCCGTAGGTCTTGCCGAGGCGGATCATGGTGATCGTCGAGAGCATGTTGAGGACGAGTTTCTGGGCCGTGCCCGCCTTCAGGCGTGTCGAGCCGGTCAGGAGCTCGGGGCCCACGACGACCTCGAGGCCGTGGTCCGCGGCGGCGGCGAGCGGGCTGTCCGCGTTGCAGGACAGGCCGATCGTCAACGCGCCGCGCGCGCGGGCGTGTTCGACGGCGCCGACGGCGTACGGGGTGCGGCCGGAGGCGGAGATGCCGACGACCGTGTCGTCGGGGGTCAGCCCCAGTCCGGAGAGGTCCTGCGCGGCCAGCTCCTTGGAGTCCTCGGCGCCCTCGATCGAGGTGATCATGGCGGTCGGGCCGCCCGCGATCAGGCCCACGACCTCGGACGGGTCGGTGTTGAAGGTGGGCGGGCACTCGGAGGCGTCCAGGACGCCGAGGCGGCCCGCGGTGCCCGCGCCCGTGTAGATGAGGCGGCCGCCGCGGGACATGCGGTCCGCGATGTCGTCGATGGTGGCGGCGATGAGCGGGAGCTGCGCCGCGACGGCCGTCGGCACGGTCGCGTCCTCGCCGTTCATGATCTTCGCGATCTCCAGGGTGGCCAGCTGGTCGATCTCGGCGAGTTCGGGGCGGAACGCCTCGGTGGTGAGTGTCTCCAACTCGGCCCTCAGGCCGCGGTAGTTGGAGGAGGCGTCGGCGGTTGAAGTCATGGAGGACGGCTCTTTTCCGTGCGGTACGACGACTTTCCGGTGCTGCGAGAAGAAGGGCCCCGTTGGAGAAGAGAAAGAAGAGAAGAAGAGAGGGAGAGAAGAAGAGATGGGCCGGTGGTGCGCGGTCTAGCGGCGTCCCCCGCCGCGCGGCGTGTGGCGGTGTGCCAGGGCCTCGTACGAGGCGGACAGCGCCGGCGCCGCCGTCTCGTACGTCCGCTGGGCCACCCCCACGAACAGACAGTCCACCACCAGCAGCTGGCTCGTGCGCGACGACATCGCCGCCGGGCGCAGCTCGCTCTCGCGGGCCGTCGACGTGGTGAGGATGTGGTCCGCGTACTGCGTGACGGGACCGCCGGGGCGGCCGGTGATCGCCACCGTCGTCGCCCCGTGCTCGAAGGCGACCCGGAGCGGTTCGATGACGTCGCCGGTCGAACCGGAGTGGGTGATGGCTATCGCCACGTCCTTGGCGCGCAGCTGTACCGCGTTGGTGACGGCCAGGTGCGGGTCGCTGTGCGCGTGGGCTATGAGCCCTATGCGCATGAGCTTCTGGAAGAGGTCCTGGGCGACCAGGCCGGACGCGCCGACGCCGTAGATGTCGATGCGGCGGGCCGCGGCGATCGCGGCGACCGCCGCGCCGAGCTGGAGGGTGTCGAGCCCGGCGGCGGTGTCGGCGAGGGTCTGCTGCTCGTCGTACGCGAGTTTCGCGACGACGTCCGCGATGGGGTCGTCGACCGCGATGTCGGCGGTGACGGCGGGGGCGCGCCCCGACTGCTGCTGGGCGGCCAGTCCGGCGAGCGCCAGGCGCAGATCCCGGTAGCCGGGGTAGCCGAGCAGACGGGCGGTACGGACGACCGTCGCCTCGCTGGTGCCGGTGAGCTCGGCGAGGCCGGTGACCGTGAGGGCCGCGCAGCCGGCCGGGTCGCCGGCGACGGCCTCGGCGACCCGCTGCATGGAGCGGGTCATCGACGGGGCGAGTGTCCGCACCTTGGCCGCGAGGGCGGCGGGGGCGGGCGGCGCCTCTCCCGCGAAAATTTCCTTCACGTCATGGGTCACAGCTGAAAGATATTTTCCGTTGGGGCATACGGTCAAGGGTGCGCACAATGGGTGCATGGACCCCATCAGCCCCCTGGAGCAGGCCTTGCACGCCGCTCGCGCCCTTGTCCTCGCCGATCTCGTCGCGGGTGACGTGGCCGAGGCGGACGTCGTCTCCCTGGTGGAGGAGTCGGTCGTGCAGCGCCGCTGGTGGATCGAGCAGTGGCCGGAGGGCACGGACTACGTCGCCGGGCTGGTCGCCCAGGACGTACAGGACGCGTTGCTGGAGCGGTACGGCCGGTGGCCGCTGTGCCCCGTCTGCGGCTCCGGCGATCCGCACGCCCTCGACGTGGAGCCCGAGTTGGGGCCCGACCCGCACTGGGTGTGCCACAAGGCGGGCGTGAAGGTCGCCTCGGTGGGCTCCCTCGGCTCGGCGACGGGTGGGGCCGCCTCCTCGTGACCGTCTACATCGATCCACCCACCTGGCCGGGGCACGGTCGCATGTGGTCCCATCTGATCAGCGATGTCTCGTACGACGAACTGCACGCGTTCGCCGCGGAGTTGGGTGCGCCGCGGCGTGCCTTCGAGCGGGACCACTACGACATTCCCGCACACCGGTACGACGATGCCGTGCGGGCGGGTGCGGTGCAGGTGAGCAGCCGCGAGGTGGTGCGGCTGCTGTACGGGGCGGGGCTGCGCCGCCGCAAGCGGCCGGGAGACAGCCGCTGAGGCTCGGGGCGAACCCGGGCTGTCAGGTCGCCCGGGCGTACAGCTGGAGTGAGCGGTCCATGCCGTGGAGCTCGTACGCGTAACGTTCCATGTCCTCGCTCACCCGGGTGAAACCGGCGCGCGAAATGACGCGTTGGGAGGGCGTGTTGGTCCGGTCGATGGCGGCGAAGAGGAGCTGGACGTCGTCTCGGGCCAGGGCCCAGGCGGCGAGGGCGCGCAGGGCCTCGGTCGCGTAACCGTTGCCGCGGGCGCTCTCCGCGAGGTCGTAGCCGACCTCGGCCCGGCCTTCCTCGTCGGGCACGCCGTGGAAGCCCATGCCGCCGACCGCGCGCCCGTCCTCCCGGCGGACGAGGACGAACATGCCCCACTCCGGCCGGTGCACCCCGCCCTCGTACGCCTTCACGACCATCCCGGCGGCGTCCCGTGTGCCCTCGAACGGGCCGCCCGCGATCCACTCGAAGCCGCCCGTGCCCCCCGCGCGCAGCTCGGCGGCGGCCGCCGGGGTGACCCCCTGGAGCGTGAGCCGCTCGGACTCGATCACGAGGTTGTTGCTCCAGCGCCACTCGGTGACCGGGGCGCGGCCCGGCAGTTCGCCGCGGCCGGTGGCCCACAGGAGGGTGCGCCAGGGGGAGGGCCCTGGCCGGACCTGGGGAAAGATCCGGGTGAGGACGCCCCCGCAGAGTGCGGCCGGGGGTTCGTAGGCAAGCCCCAGTCCCTCCGCGATGTCATGCGTGTGCAAGAGGACTTCGGCGATGCCCATCGCGGCGAAGCCCTCGCGGTTCGCGCTGCGGAAGGGGTACGGGTGGAAGGCGCGCACCTCGCGCGGCGTCGTGCGGACGGTGGCCGCGAACAGGGCGCCGGTCGTCTCGATCACGTCGATGACGCCCGCGTTGTCGGTGCCGTCCTCCATCACGATCTCGAAGGGCACGTACGCCTCGGTGGCCCGCCCGGCCAGCTGCCCCGCGTACGCGATGAGATCGCTGGAGATGTGCTCGGCCGTCCGCCGGCAACTCCACTCCAGGTGCCCCGCCTTGATGCCTTCCCAGTCACGCCCGGCAGCCGTACGCAGCAGCGCGACGCTCCCCGCGACGGCTTCCGCCACCTGGTCCGCGGCCAGGTGCCCGCCCACTTCCGCACCCATGGCCTCGCCCGGGTCCCGGCTCAAGTCCCGGTTCAAGTCCCCGCTCAAGTCCCCGCCCATGTCTCCCATGCGGGCGAGGATAGGTCGGATCACGCTTCCGTACGTACCGATTTGTTCGCGGCCCCCGCCTTGGGCACGACGGTCACGCCGCGCGAGGACCGCGTACGGCGGTGCAGCCGCAGTGAGACGACGGCCACGCCGATCGCGGACACCGTCATGGCCGCGCCCGCCCAGGCGGTGGAGGCGTACCCGAACCCCGCGTCGATGACCGCACCGCCGACCCAGGGCCCGCCGGTAAGGCGCGCACCGGCTGTCGGGGTGGTGGTCCACCGGGCGATGTCAGTCGGTGAGCAGCTCCAGCTCGGCGCCGATGTTGTACCGCGCGGTGTTCTCCCACAGCGCCGCACCGTGCGGTGTGCGGAACAGGCGGGGCAGGTCGAGGAGTTGACGCAGGATCGCGGCGCGGCCCTCGTGGAACGCGTCGTTCGGGACGAAGGCGTACTCCTGGCGGACTGCGGCGGTGTACGCGGCGTACGCGTTCGGGGACGAGGCCAGGATCGCCAGGTCGGCGTCGCACAGGACCTGGCCGTTGCGGTCGTCGTCGGCAGGGTCGTGGGTGACCGTGAGGCGGACCAGGCGGGCGACCTCCGCGGTCCTCTCCTGGGACACCCCGGCCTCGGGGAGCGCGCGTTCGGCGAGGCGGGCCGAGCGCTCCTCGTTCTCGGAGCGGTCGGGGAAGTACACGGCGTCGTGGAACCAGGCGGCCAGGCGTACGAGGTCCGGGTCGTCCGCGTGTTTCTCCAGTACGTCGATGTGGTCGAGGACCGCCTGGAGGTGCGTGACGGTGTGGTAGTGGCGCTGGGGCTCCTGCCAGCGGGCGAGGAGATGGTCCGCGTACGGAACGGGGTCCGGGCCGCCGCCGGGCGCCCGGGCTCCTTCCAGGGCACGGGTCCAGCGGGTGCGCAGGGCGTCGAGATCGGCCATGCGCCCATTCTCCCGTGCGGAGCCCTCGGCCCCCTAGCGTGGCACCCATGACTACTGCTGACATGCACGACGTACGGGACCCCGAGCTGCCCGGGCGGCTTCTGACGATCGAGCGTGACGCGCTGATACCGCTGCTGCGGGCCCGGCCGGAGGAGGACTTCGCGCTGGCGACCGGCGCGTGTCCGGGGTGGACCGTGCGCGACGTGCTCGCGCACTGTTCGGCCGCGTTGATCCGGGTGGTGGAGGGGCGGTTCGAGAAGGGCGTGTTCTCGCCCGAGTCGAACGACCGGGACATCGCGGAGCGGGCCGCCTGGACGAACGCGTGGGTAGTGGACGAACTGGAGCGCGGGATGACCGAGGCCGGGCCGGTGATCGCCGAGGCGGGTGGTGTGCTCGACCCGATCGCGCTGGGGGAGTGGGTGCATGCCGGGGACGTGCGCGAGGTCTTCGGGGAGCCGGGGGCGTACGCGGGCGACGGGCTGCCGCACGCGCTCGCCCTTCTCGCGCGGGTCACCCGCCACAAGGGGCATCTGCCGCTGCACGCCGACGTCGACGACATGGACGAACCGCTGCGGTTGGGGAGTGTGCCGGGGGAGCGGCCGCCGGCCCGGTACATCGGCAGTGCCGCGACGCTGGTACGGCTGTACGCGGGACGGCCGGTCGACGGCGAGCGGTATGAGCTGGTCGGGGCGGAGAAGAGGGAGCTGAACATCTTCGGCTGACGGGCGGATGAGGGCGGCGGGGTTTTTGCTGCCCCACCCGGAGCGGGCTGGTAGCGCAGTTCCCCGCGCCCCTTCAGGGGTGCGGGGAACTGCGGCGATCTTTTGGCAGGGGTCTGGGGGCGGTGGTTCCCAGGGGCGGGACGGGTAGGGGCGGAGGGGGCGAAATCCACCCACCCGCGCACCGACGCGGCGTGATCTTCTCGCGGCGGCAGCCCCACCCGCGTACTCTGAGATTGGACTAGACCTGTAGCCGCCCAAGGGAAGAGGTCCGATGATCAAGCGCAAGCGCGCAGTCCTGGAGGTGATCGCCCTCGGCGTGGAGGACGCGGTCGCCGCCCAGGCCGGAGGTGCGGACCGGCTGGAGCTGGTCACCGACATGGCCGCCGAAGGGCTCACCCCACCGGTGGAGACCTTCGCCGGTATCCGCGCCGCCGTGGACATCTCGCTGCGCGTGATGCTCCGCCTCGCGGACGGATTCGCCGCGGGAGACGTCGACGCGCTCGTCCGCGTCGCCGGGGAGATGCGCGCCGCGGGGGCGGACGAGTTCGTGCTCGGCTTTCTCGACGAGCACGGCGGCGCGGACCTGGCCGCTGTAGAGCGGCTCGTCGCCGAACTGGACGGCTGCCACTGGACCTTCCACCGCGCGATCGACCGCGCCGCCGACCGCGACGCCGTGCGCAAGCAGCTCGCGGACCTGCCGGGCCTCGACGCCTACCTGACCGCCGGTTCCGCGGCGGGCGTCGACGACGGCCTCCCCACGCTGCTCGCCGAGGCCGCCCGCGGCGGTGAGCCGGGCTACGAACCGCGGATCATGGTCGGCGGCGGTCTGCGCCTCGACCATGTGCCACCCCTGCGCACGGCGGGCATCGACGCCTTCCACATCGGCGGCGCCGCCCGCCCGGGCGGGTGGACCGCACCGGTGTCGCCGGAGGCCGTCCGGGAGTGGCGGGAGGCGCTGGACGCCTAAGGCCTGTCCGGCGGTTCATGTCGGAGACGCGGGTCCTGGCACGCCCTCCCCCACTCTCGGCTTCGCTCGAGCGGGAGGTGCCCCCACCGGCGTTGTCGTCGGTTGCCGACTCCCCCACGCTCGGCTTCGCTCGCGCGGGGGACCCCTATCGCGTCGTCGCCCTCCTCCGCCTTGCGGCCGGACGCACCAGGACCCGCTCACCCGCGCTGATGAGGAGCCGCAGGTCCCCTCCGACCTGATCCGCCGGACAGGCCCCAGGGACGCGGCGCCACGCGGCCTTCGCCCCAGAACCCGTTCACCGCTGCACCCCGCCCCCACCCGGTCTCGCCCACCCCTGACCCAAGGTCACGGATCGGTATCCGAGCGGTAGTTGTTGTGTGCTGACCGCCCTCCCGCGATCTCTCCCCGGCTCGGTGCGTGCATAGTAAAGACGCCCTGGATCGGCCAGGGCATGACAAGCCGTGTCACGTCATGGCATGTCAAGCCACTACGCACGCGCGCCGTGGGAAGTGACACGCGCGCGAAGCACGAAGCACGCAGCAACAGGGGGACAAGGCTCCATGCCATCCATACGCAGCCGCTCGCTCGCGGCCGCCGCAGCCGTGATCGCGGCCGTCATGGTCACCACCACGGCCTGTGACAGCAAGAAGGACGACGGGGCCGCCGCCCAGCCCTCGTCGTCCACGCAGGCGGGCAAGAACGTCGACACCGGCCAGGACGACGACGGCTCCACCTCGCTCGGCGGCTACAAGCTGCCCGTCGGCATTCCCACCGATCTCAGCGGCGCCGCCCTGGAGAAGTGGAAGAACGGGGGGTGGAAGGACTACAGCAACTGGGCATCCAAGGCCGAGGACTTCGCCAACCCGTACATCAAGGACTTCTGGACGCCGGAGAAGATGGCCGCGGCCAAGTCCAGCATTCCGGTCGCGCAGGCGGGCAGCACCAGCTCCGGTTCGGGCAACGGTGCCACCTCGTACCTGCCCGACGGGACGGTGAAGCGGAAGACGGCCACGAAGGTCAAGGCGACCTACCACCACTACGCGGCCCCGGTGGGCAAGCTGTTCTTCTCCTCGCCCGAGGGCGCCATGGTCTGCTCCGCCGCGGTCGTCACCGACCCGGCGCACCCGGGCAAGTCCAACATGGTGTGGACCGCGGGCCACTGCGTGCACGCGGGCAAGGGCGGCGGCTGGTACCGCAACATCGCCTTCGTCCCCTCGTACAACAACGGCGCGAGGCTGAGCAACCGGCAGATCACCGACCCGCGTGCCAAGTCCGTCTCCCCGTACGGCATTTGGTGGGCCGACTGGGCCACCACGTCGTCCCAGTGGATCAAGGGTGGCGGCCACCAGGGCAACGCGGCCTCGGCGTACGACTACGCCGTGCTGCACGTGAAGCCCGAGAGCGGCAAGAAGTCCCTTCAGGAGCGGCTCGGTTCCGCCCTGCCGGTGTGGTTCAACGCCCCGGCGGCCAACAAGGTCAAGAACATGAAGGTCCGCGGCTACCCCGCCGAGGCGCCGTACGACGGCTCGAAGATGTACGACTGCCGCGGCGCCACCAAGCGTTTCGTGCTGGCGAGCAACGCCCCCGCCCAGTTCATGATCGGGTGCACGATGAACGGCGGCGCCTCCGGCGGCCCCTGGTTCCTGACGCACAACGGCCGGACCTACCTGGTCTCGAACAACTCGCTGAGTGACCGCAAGACGTTCATCACCGGGCCGCGCCTCGGCAAGAACGCCAAGCAGGTCTATCTGGCGACCAGCCGCAAGTTCAAGTAACGGCATCCGCAGGATCGTTGGCGGCCTCCGGCGCTCGGCGCCGGGGGCCACTCGCCCGTGCCCGCGTGGTCACGGCATTAGGCCAGTTGTGCCGGTAGCGGCGCCGCGTGCGTGACGATCAGGCCGGAGACCGCTCGGGTCAGGGCCACGTACAGGCGGCGCAGGCCGGTCCGCTCGTCCGGCTCGCCGTCGACGACGCCCTGCGGCTCGTCCAGGACCACGTAGTCGTACTCCAGGCCCTTGGCGAGCGAGGCCGGCACCAGGGTCAGACGGGTCTCGGCCGTCGTCTCCTCGCCCGGGCCGAGGTACGTCAGCCCGGCCGCCGTCAGCACCTCGGCGAGAACCGGAACCCGGGCGTCGGCGGCAATGAGCCCGATCGACCCCTCGTTGCGAAGCAACTCCGCGCAGGCGCCGACCACTTCGGAGTCGGCCGTGCTCGGCCGTACCTCGAAGAAGCCCGGGTTCTCCCGCACCGACGCCACCGGCGTCAGCCCGGGCGCGATGTGCGGCAGCAGCCGGGACGCGTACATGATGACATCCGTGGGCACGCGGAAACCCGCCGTCAGCTCCTCCACGACGGCCTCCGCCTTGCCGAGATGGCGCAGCGCCTCGTCCCAGCTCCGGGTGGCCCAAGGAGTCGTGCCCTGCGCGAGATCCCCGAGCACGGTCGCCGAACCGGTCGTGCAGCGCCGCCCCACCGCCCGGTACTGCATCGGCGACAGATCCTGCGCCTCGTCGAGCACCACATGCCCGAGCGAGTGCGTGCGCCGCACCAGATCGGTGGCCTCGTCGATCAACACGGTGTCGGCAGCCGACCACTTGGCAGACTTCACCGAGCGCACCGGCCTCTGCCAGAGGATCTGCTTCTGCTCGTCCTCGTCGAGGACCCCCTGCGCGTGGACGGCGAGGAAGTCCGCGTCGGAGAGCAGCCGCAGGACGAGCTTGGCCGGGTCGACGGGGGGCCAGATGGCCTTGACCGCGGCCTTCACGGCGGTGTTGCGGGCGACGGCGTCCTGCACCCGGTCGTCCGGCGCCTCTCCGGACCGCTCCATCTGGACCAGCACGGCGTGCGCGATGCGCTGCGGAAGGGCCTCACGGGCGGCGCCGTAGCGGATCTCGCGGTCCAGCAACTCCCGTACGATCTCTTCGAGTTCGTGCGCCGCCACGCGCCAGCGCCGCGAACCGCGCACGACGACGACGGGCTCGGTCGGCAGCGTCACATGGGAGCGCACCGCCCGCCGCAGCACCTCCGCCATCCGGGCGTCGCCCTTGATGACGGCGGCGGTCGCTTCGTCGCTCCCGCGCACCTCGACATGCGCGACGAGATCGTCGACCGTCGCCTGCTTGACCTCCAACTCGCCGAGGGCCGGAAGGACTTGCTCGATGTAGTGCAGGAAGGACTTGTTCGGCCCGATGACCAGGGTGCCGGTGCGGGCCAGCCGCTCCCGGTGGGCGTACAGCAGATACGCGACCCGGTGCAGGCCGACGGCGGTCTTCCCGGTGCCGGGGCCACCCTGCACGCACACGGACCCGGCGAGCCCGCTGCGGACGATCTCGTCCTGCTCCGGCTGGATGGTCGCCACGATGTCGCGCATCGGACCGACACGAGGCCGCTCGATCTCCTGCTGGAGCAGCTTGCTGGTGGTCGCCGCCTCGCCCGGGTCCGACAGATGCTCGTCCTCGTACGCCGTGAGGTCACCGCCGGTGTAACCGAAGCGGCGCCTGAGCCCGACGTCCAGCGGGTCCTTCTTCGAGGCCCGGTAGAACGGCTGCGACACCGGCGCGCGCCAGTCGATGACCATCGGGTCGCCCTCGGCGTCGTGCACATGGCGCCGTCCGATGTAGAACCGCTCGCCCGCCGCGCCCTCCGCCTTCTCGGCGCCGGGCGCGTGCAGGTAGTCGAGCCGGCCGAAGAACAGTGGCGTGTGGCTGAGGTCGGCGAGGGCCTTGATGCGCTCGCTGATCTGCCGGTGCAGCACTTCGGCGTTCACCCAGTTCGCGGTGACGTCGCGGATGTCGAGGTTCTCCACGTCCTCGCGCATCGCACGCAGGGCGGCGCGGGACGAGCTGAGGTGGGTCCGCTCACGGGAGAGGGGATCGTCGGACGGGTAGTCGGGCGGGGTGGACACGGGTGTTGCCTCCGGGGATCTGCTGCGGGCGTGATTCCGTCGAGGAGCTGCCGATGGATCTGCGGGGAATCGGTGACGGTGCGTGATTCCTGGATGCCGTCCGGTTTCCGGCCGGGCGGCGGCACTCCGTGAAGGGAGGCGGGCAAGAGCGGAGATTCTAGGTGACCGGAGGATGTGGGGGCCAACGGTTTTTCACCGCCTCGGGGACGCGCCCCCCAAGGCCCTAGGGGTCGGGGTCCGTCGTGAGGCGTACGGCGGGCGGCCCGCAGGTGTACGAGGGGTCCACCGAGGCTCGGTCCGCAGGCCGACGCCATTCGGGGCAATGCGTTCCACCATGGATACATGAGCGCAGCCACTTTCACCCCAGGACCTGTCCACCCCAACCCACCGACCGGCGCGACCGCCGCCACCTCCACCCACCACCGCCACCGCCTCGGCGACGCCCTGCGCGCCGTCAAGGTGTTCGCGGAGGCGGCCTTCGGAGTGGTGGTCCTCGGCGAGTACGGCGAGGAGGCGGGCGTACGACGCCGGTGATGCCCAAGTCAGTGAGCAGTACGCCCGGCCCACGCCAGCGAGCGGTACGCCCGGCTCGCGCCGGTGAGCGGTACCCGGCTCGCGCTGGTGAGCGGTATGCCCGGCACTCACTGAGCGGTACGCCCGGCTCGCGCTGGTGAGCGGTATGCCCGGCACTCACTGAGCGGTACGCCCGGCTCGCGCCGGTGATCGGTACGCCCGGCTCGCGCCGGTGAGCGGTACCCGGCTCGCGCTGGTGAGCGGTATGCCCGGCACCCACTGAGCGGTACGCCCGGCTCGCGCCGGTGATCGGTACGCCCGGCTCGCGCCGGTGAGCGGTACCCGGCTCGCGCTGGTGAGCGGTATGCCCGGCACCCACTGAGCGGTACGCCCGGCTCGCGCCGGTGAGCGGTACGCCCGGCTCGCGCCGGTGAGCGGTACCCGGCTCACGCTGGTGAGCGGTATGCCCGGCACCCACTGAGCGGTACGCCCGGCTCGCGTCACTGACCGGTACGCCCGGCTCGCGCCGGTGAGCCGCACGTCGGGCCGAACGGCTCGGACACTAGGGTCACTCCGTGCCCCGACGGAACGTGATCGCCGCGTCACCCACCGAAGTCGCCCTGCTCGCCTTCTCCTTCGTCGCCTTCTGCGCGCTGTGCGTCGTCACGCACGCCCCCATGGCCGACGCGCTGGTCTACCGGGCCGAGGGCGCGGCCTTGCTGAACGGCACGAATCTCTACGGATTCACCGTCACCGAGTGGCAGCTGCCCGCCACCTACCCGCCCTTCGCGGCGCTCCTCTTCGTGCCGACGGCCTGGCTCCCGCCGGACGTCCTCAAGGTCGCCTTCGTCGCCGGAAACGTGGTCCTGTTGGCCACGCTGGTCCGGCTCTCCTGCCGTCTCGCCGGACTCCCGGGGCGGCTCCCCGCCGTCTGCGCCGCCACCGCCCTGGCCCTCTGGCTCGAACCCGTCTTCCAGACCGTCCTTTTCGGCCAGGTCAACCTTGCCGTCGCCTGCCTGATCCTCTGGGACCTGACCCGGCCGCCGGGCGCGCCCGGCAGGGGAGTCGCTCTCGGCGTCGCGGCGGGCGTGAAGCTCACCCCGGCCCTCTTCATCGCCTATCTGCTGCTCACCGGGCGCGTTCGCGAGGGAGTGACGGCGCTGGCCGCGTGTGCCGGGACCGTACTGGTGGGAGCGCTCGTGCTGCCGTACGCGAGCGTGGATTTCTGGACCCGACGGCTGTATGAGACCCACCGCGTCGGCAAGGCGTGGATCGTGGACAACCAGTCGCTCCAGGGGCTGATCGCGCGTGCGCTGGGGGAGCCGTCGCCGGGCCCGGCGTGGGCGGTGCCGGCGGTGGCCGTTGCCTGCGCGGGCCTCTGGCTGGCCCGCCGCACGGCCACCTGTGACGACCGTCGGGGCATCCTGATCACCGCCTTCACCGCCCTCCTCGTCTGCCCGATCAGCTGGTCGCACCACTGGGTGTGGTGCGTACCGCTGATCGCCGTGCTGGCGGCGGACGGCCGCAGGCGTACGGCGGCGCTGGTGGCGGCGGTCTTCACGGCCCGCACGCTGTGGCTGGTCCCGCACCAGGGCCCGCTGGATCTCCAACTCCCGTGGTGGCAGCAGCCATTGGCGTCACCGTACGCGCTGCTGACGCTGGTCCTGCTGCCTCAGCTGTCGACGTCGTCGTCGACGTCGGCCTTGCCGGCGTCGCCGGCCAGCAACTCGTCCGCGTCGACGATCCGGTAGGCGTACCCCTGTTCCGCCAGGAACCGCTGCCGATGGGCGGCGAAGTCCTGGTCGATGGTGTCGCGGGCGACGACGGAGTAAAAGTGGGCCTGGTGGCCGTCGGCCTTGGGGCGCAGTACCCGGCCCAGCCGCTGTGCCTCCTCCTGCCGCGACCCGAAGGTGCCCGAGACCTGGATGGCGACGGTCGCCTCCGGCAGGTCGATGGAGAAGTTCGCGACCTTGGACACGACCAGGACGCTGATCTCGCCCTCACGGAAGGCGTCGAAGAGCTTCTCGCGCTGCGCGTTGCTGGTCTCGCCCTTGATGACGGGCGCGTTCAAGTGCTCGCCCAGCTCGTCGAGTTGGTCGATGTACTGCCCGATGACGAGGATCTGCTGCCCCGCGAAGCGGCGGACGATCGCCTCGGTGACCTTCCGCTTCGTCTCCGTCGTCGCGCAGTAGCGGTACTTCTCCTCGGTCTCGGCGGTGGCGTACGCGAGCCGCTCGGAGTCGGTCAGATTGACCCGGACCTCGACACAGTCGGCGGGCGCGATGTACCCCTGCGCCTCGATCTCCTTCCAGGGCGCGTCGAACCGCTTGGGCCCGATCAGCGAGAAGACGTCCGACTCGCGCCCGTCCTCGCGCACGAGGGTCGCGGTGAGCCCCAGCCGCCTGCGCGCCTGCAGATCGGCGGTGAACTTGAACACCGGCGCGGGCAGCAGATGCACCTCGTCGTAGACGATGAGCCCCCAATCCCGCGAGTCGAAGAGCTCCAGGTGCGGGTAGACACCCTTCCGCTTGGTCGTCAGCACCTGGTACGTCGCGATGGTGACCGGCCGGATCTCCTTCCTCGTACCGCTGTACTCGCCGATCTCGTCCTCGGTCAGCGAGGTTCGCTTCACCAGCTCGTGCTTCCACTGCCGGGCGGAGACGGTGTTGGTGACGAGGATCAGGGTGGTGGCCTTGGCCTGCGCCATCGAGCCGGCTCCCACGAGCGTCTTGCCGGCACCGCAGGGGAGGACGACGACCCCACTGCCGCCGTGCCAGAAGTTCTCCACGGCCTGCTTCTGATACGGCCGCAGCGCCCACCCGTCCTCCGCCAGCTCGATGGGGTGCGCCTCCCCGTCGACGTAGCCCGCGAGGTCCTCGGCCGGCCAGCCCAGCTTCAGCAGCGTCTGCTTGATCTGCCCGCGCTCGGAAGGGTGCACGGCGACGGAGTCGGGGTCGATCCGCGCCCCGACGAGCGGCGCGATCCGCTTGGATCGCAGGACCTCTTCGAGCACGGGCCGGTCGGTGGTGGTGAGCACCAGCCCATGGGCGGGGTGCTTGCTGAGGGTGAGCCGCCCGTAGCGGTCCATGGTCTCCGCGATGTCGACGAGCAGCGCGTGCGGAACCGGATACCGGCTGAACTCCACGAGCGCGTCCACGACCTGCTCGGCGTCGTGCCCCGCGGCCCGCGCGTTCCACAGGCCCAGCGGCGTCACCCGGTAGGTGTGAATGTGCTCGGGCGCCCGCTCCAGCTCGGCGAACGGCGCGATGGCCCGACGGCAGGCGTCGGCGAGCTCGTGATCGACCTCGAGGAGCAACGTCTTGTCGCTCTGGACGATTAGGCAGGACACACATACCTCCGGAGATAAGGTCGTCTCATGACAGAAACAACGCCTGTCACAGCACGGGCTATGCCCCGTGCCCGACGCCGGAAGGGCGTCCCGGCCAGCGCGCCGGGGATGCGCGCCGCTATCTATATTCGCCTATCGCGCGAAACCGACGAGACGACTTCGCCTGAACGCCAGCGCGCGGCCTGTGAGGCGTTGTGCGAGGCACGCGGCTGGGAGGTCGTAGCCGCCGAGGAAGACATCGTTGTCTCGGGCTTCTCGCGTGGACTCGTCCGGCCGGGACTGTAACGCATCCTGACCAGGCTCGCCGAGCTGGACGTGATCGTGTTCTTCAAGATCGACCGGCTTAGGGAGAAGCGTCGGGAGGGGACATCGCTGCTGCGCGGTGTCCTGCACTGCGGAGTCTGCGGTGAGCGCATGTACACGTTCAGTGGGCGAAATGGCCAGCTTCGGTACCGGTGCATCGGGCCCCTGAAATACCGCCAGCGGGCGGCCAAGGGGGAGGAGGAGCCGGGCGTGAAGTGCTACGGGCCGACCGTGGCGGGAGTGACCACTGAGGAGTACGTCACCGAGCAGTTCCTCGCGAAGTACGGGCACCTTCCCGTGATGCGGATGGTCCAGGAGGTTGGAGAGGACTTCCGTCCCCAGATCCGGCAGGCTGAGGAAGCCTTGGCCGACTTGCAGAAGGACCGCTACGACCGGGGCCTGTTCAAGGGCGACGACGGTGCGGCGCGGTACGCGGAGCAGTACGCCAAGCTGGAGGACCGTGTCGCATCCCTGAAGGAGAAGCAGCGAACGGCGAAGCCCGGCGGTGTGAAGGCGGAGCCGACCGGCGAGACGCACGCCGAGCAATGGAAGCGCTCGGACGTGGCCGGTAAGCGCGACCTCTTGCTGAACGCGGGCGGCTACGTGGAGGTGGCACCCGCGCGGCGTGGCGGCAAGAAGCTGGACACGTCGCGTCTGTCGGTGCACTTCGGCGAGGAGGGGCACATGCGGCGGGCGGCAGCGGTGAAGAAGAGCGGACAGGAGACCGAGGCGGCCGACAGCGAGGGCTGACGCCGACGCCACCGGACACACGCAGGGGCGCCCTCACCGGACGGACGAGGTGGGGGCGCCCCTGCGTGTGTTCAGGTCAGTTGGCGCGCTGGCCGGGGTTGTGTCAGGGGTCGATGACCTTGATAGCGGGGCAGCAATACGACAGCGCGGCGCCATCGCGGGTTATGAACTCAACTGTCTCTGCAACGAGTTCACAGAGGGCATCCCCGTCTGTCTCGGATAGTGCAATCCTCAGCGTTGGGACGGATTCTGCCAAATCCCATGTTTCTTTACTGGACCAAGGCGGCCCGCCTACGGCGGGCCGCGCGCGCTGGCGGCCACGGGCCACCGCCGCTCCTTGTCTCCGCCACCGCTCCGGCGGCCGACCCGGACCCGTCATGGGTGACGTACTTCGACGAGACGAAGCTGATCGTGGACACGGGCATCGCTCACGGCCGACTGGGCGAGGCTGCGACCGCCGAACCTTTGATCGCGGACGCTTTGCGGCGCGAGGCCCGCAGCAACCAGCGCGGCCGGGCGTTTCACTCGTGCTGGCTTGCTCGTACGCAGCTGGACCAGGGCAAGCTTGACCAGGCGTGCCACACCGCCACGCAAGCACTGGAGCCCGCGTCGGCGGTGGCCTCCGAGCGCGTGTCAGGCCATCTCAGGGAGTTCTACGACCAGTTGGCCCCGCACAGGCAGGAACCCGTAGCCCTGGCCTTCGAGGCGCGGCTACGGGAACTCCTCCCACCGGTCAGCGGATCGTTTCATCCATGAGCAGGTACAGCAGACCCACGAGCGAGCCGCTGCTCACGATCTCGCGGCGGTCGATCATGCGAGAGCGACAGATCTACACCAACAAGTGGGTGAATTTGTGCCTGGTCGACGTCCAGCAACCTGACGGGTGCCTCAAAGGGCGATGATCACGGCTGGTCGTCCGCCAGCTCCGACACCCCCGTCACGCGGTGCAGTGGATATGTGCGGACTTCGTCAGCGGTGTGGTCGTACGCCGTCACGAAGCCGCCCTCGACGCGGATGGGGGCGATGACGCGCTGGCTGGCGGAGCCCTCGGCGTTGACGTAGCCGATCCAGAGGGACTCGCCGGTGAGGACGGCGGCCTGCATGGTGGCGAGGGTCTCGGCGGAGCCGGTGCGGGGGAGTTCGCCGTTGCCGGGGCGGTCGCCGGCCGGGGCCGGCTTGCGCGGGGTGGTGGAGGCCAGGTCGCCGGCCCGGATGGCGCGGATCGCGGCGCCGAGGAGGGTGGCGTCGGGGACCGGGGGGCCGTCGGGGACGGGCTCGGGGGCGCTGCGCGGCGGGGTGCGGTGGGCGTGCGCGCGGGTGATCAGGACGTCGCCCTCGGCGGACTCGGCGGCGGGCGCGAACCCCATGGATCGGAGGCCTTCCAGGAGGGTGGCCGGGTCGGCCTGGGCGGCCAGTACCGTGGGCGCGAGGCGCCGCAGGCGCAGTCCGGCCGAGCGCTTGTCGGCGAGGATCTCGTTCAGCAGCGCGTCGTCGTCGCAGCGGACGTACGCCGATGCCGCGCCGATCCGCAGATGGCCGTGTCTGCGCGCCACGTCGTCGATCAGATACGCGAGCGGCTGCGGTACGGGGGTGCGGGAGTGCGCCGCGAGGAAGGCGTGCAGTTCCGACGCCGAGCGGCCCGCGTCCAGAGCGCGGCGTACCGAGCCCGGCGTGAAGCGGTAGACCGTCGCCCCGCCCTTCGACTCCACGTCCGCGAGGACGCCGAGCGTGTCGGCCAGCGGGCGCTCCAGGGGGCCCGGCGCGACCGCGGTGAGGTCCGCCTGAAGGAGGACGTGGTCCAGCGGCTCGGGGAGGAGCGGGGCGAGCAGCCGGGCTGCCCGGGCGGCGGCCGCGGCCCGCTCGGCGGGGGCGTGCGGAGCTTCGGGGAACGGGTGGTGCCGCTTGTGGACGGGGAGCTTGTCGCCGGGGCCGGCGGAATCGGCGTCCAGGGCGCTCGCCGGCGGGAACCCGAGCAGAGCCCGCCCTTGGGCGGACAGCGCCCCGCGGCCCGTGATCCCCAGCAGCTCCGCCTCGGACAGGGTCCAGCGGGCCAGCCGGGTGCGCAGGTCGTCCGTGGTGTCCTGAGGGCCCCGCAGGGGACGCTCCCAGTGGAGGCGGGCGAGAACGGAGTCCTCGGCGGGGGAGGCGCCCTCGGGGAGCGCGGCGAGGAAGGCGAGCACGCGGTGGCGGACCTCCGGCGCGGCGGAACGGTCGAGGCCGGGGCCCAGCGCCGAGAGCGTACGGTCCTTCGCGTCCCGCCCCCCGACCAGGCCCGCCGTGCGGGTCGCGGCCAGCCACGCAGAGGCGAGCCGCGCCCAGCGCTCGGCGGCGGGCAGCTCCAGCCACTCGTCGTACGCGGGCGTCGCCGCGTATCGCTCGTCGGCCTCACCGTCCGACGCCAACAGGCCTGCCGCGTAGGCGAGTTCCACCCAGAACGCGGCCACCGGCTCCACCGCGTCGAGCGCCACCGCCGTCCGCTTCAGATCCCGCACGCTCAGCCCGCCCGCGCGCAGCACGGCCGGACCGCCCTCGTGCCAGTCCTTGAGCAGCTCCTCGATCGTCGCCAGCGCCGTGTACGCCTGGCCCGCGGCCGCGGCGTCCACAACCTGTGGACGGTGCGGCCGTGCGGGCTCGACGGCCGGAGGCGCCGGCTCCGTCACCCGGTGCGCGCGGCCCGCCCGCAGGTGCAGGGCGACCTCCCGGGGCAGTACCACCGTGCCGGGCGCCGTCGGCAGCAGCAGCCCGCGGTCGATCAGCCAGCGCAGATGGCGCGCCGGGTCCGCCGTCACCTGGCCGTACGGCGGTCCCCACACCAGCCGGGACAGCACATCCACCGAGTCGGCGGGGGCGTCGTCGAGGAGCGCCGCCATGCGGGCGCGGTCCGTGAAGAGGGTGGCGAGCGCCGCCACGGCGGACACCGAGTCGTGGGTGGTCGCCAGCCCCGCCGCCGCCACGATCTCCTGGATGCGCCCCGGGGACATGCCCGCCGTGGCCTCCGCGACGGTCGGTCCGAGCCCCGTCGGGGACGGGTGCTGCGGGGACGGGGCGAGCAGCTCCCGGGCCGTCCGCAGCAGCCGGAGGCGGGCGTCGGGGCCCCACACCAGGGCCTGCTCGCGGAGCGTGCCGAGCGCGCGCGGGAACGCCGCCGTGACCGCCGGGTCGGCGTCGTCGCCCGCCATCAGTCCGAGCAGCTCGTCGTACGTCGCCGGGTCCGACGCCACGGCCAGCGCCTCCGCCGTCTGCAGGGCGAAACGGTCCAGGCGCTCCAGGGCCCGGACCACCGAGGCGCGGGTGCCTGCGCGGGTGGCGAGCTGGGTGAGGTCCGTGGGGACGGGGGTGATCAGGTCCGGGCGGGACCTGAGGAGCGCGGACAGTGAGGCGTCGTCCCGCGCGCGGAGGGCTTCCGCCAGGGAACGCGGAGCGGTCTCGGTGCTCATCCTGTCAACGGTAGCGGGTGGGGTGCGGCTGGGGTGTTGTTCGCCCCCTCCGCCGCCGCCCGTCCCGGACCAGCCCTTCGGCTGCGAGTGGGCGGGGGCTGGTCGCGCAGTTCCCGGCGCCCCTTCAGGGCGCGGCCCCCAGGTACGGGACGGGTGGGGACGGAAGGGGCGGGGAAACCCGGTACCTTCGTCAGCGCGGGGTATTCAACGCGTGCACCCCGGAGGGGACTTCGTGGGGATCGAGAGCGACCAGCTGGTCTTCGACTACCTGAGCCGGGTCGGCGACCTGGCTCAGCAGCGCCAGCTGCCGTCCGCGACCCGCATGCGGCTGGTGTCGGAGCTGCGCAACGAGATCGACCGCCGCAGGGCGAAGACGACCGTCGACAGCCCTGCCGCCGTCCGCCGCATCCTCGCCCGCCTCGGCACCCCCGACGAGATCGTCGCGGCGGCCGGCCAGGGCGGCGACGCGGCGCCCGGGACGCAGACGTGGGCCGCCGTTCCCACTCAGCGCGCCACCGAGCCGGAGCCCCGCCCCAAGGGCCTGCGCCGCGTCGTGCCGAGGCCGCGCCCCGCGGAGCCGGAACCCGACGAGAACCTCGACGCCCCCTCCCCGCCGCACCTCGCGAGCGCGCAGGAACTCGGCGACAGCGCCACGCAGCCGGACTGGTGGCGCGTCGACAGCAGCCCGTTCGGGCTCGACGACAGCGTGCCGGGATTCGTCGGAGGCGTGGAGATCCCCGAACTCCTCAAGCGGCCGACCGAGCGGAAGCCGGACGAGGAGGCGCAGCCACCGAAGGACACGGTTGCGGAGAAGGAGCCGGAGGCCGAGGAGGAGACGGGCCGGACCCCGCGCCGCCTCCTGCCCCGACTCAGCGGCTGGAGCAACCCCCTCCTTCTGCTCGCCGCCGCACTCCTGGTCGCCGGCGCCGTCCTCGGCAACTGGTTCGCCCTGGGCCTCGGCTGGCTCATCGCCTACGGCTCGCGCCGGCTGACCCCCGCCGAGTCGAAGTGGGCGGTCCTCGTACTGCCCGGCCTGGCCGCCACGGCCGGGCTCGTCTGGCTCTGGGGCCGCACGAACGGCCGCTGGGGCGCCCCCATCGCCGAGGGCCACATGAACGACGCCCTCACCGAGACCTGGCCCTGGGTCGTCCGCGGCGCAGCCGTGACCTCCGCCCTCTACCTGGTCTGGCGCTCCCAGCGCCAACGCTGACCGGCGGACCGCCCCGCCTCGCGGACGCTGGGCACAATGGCCCATGTGACTTCCCCCGCGCTGACCGTCGGCTTCGACCTCGACATGACCCTGATCGACTCCCGCCCCGGTATTCAGGCCTGCTACCAGGCGCTTTCCGCGCGGACCGGGACGTACATCGACTGCGATCTGGCGGTCACACGGCTCGGGCCGCCACTGGAGGACGAGCTCGTCAACTGGTTCCCGGCGGAGGATGTCGCCGCCGTCGCGGATGTCTACCGTGAGATGTACCCCACATACGCCATCACCGGCACGTTCGCGATGCCCGGCGCCCGGGAGGCGGTCGCGGCCGTGCGGGCCTCGGGCGGGAGCGCCGTCGTCGTCACGGCGAAGTGGGAGCCCAACGCCAAGCTGCATCTGGAGCATCTGCGCATCGACGCGGACGCGGTCATCGGCAACCTGTGGGCCGAGCAGAAGGCGGAGGCGCTGCGCGAGCACGGCGCGAGCGTGTACGTCGGCGACCACACCGGAGACGTACGCGGCGCCCACACGGCGGACGCGTATTCCGTCGCCGTGGCCACCGGACCGTGCGACGCCGCGGAGCTCCGCGCGGCGGGCGCGGACGTCGTCCTCGCCGATCTCACGGAATTTCCGGCGTGGCTGGAGGAGTACCGGCGTTAGTCCGTGCCGGGGCGACCGCCCCGGCACGCGCGAGGACCTGCCGTTCTAGCCCCGCGCCGCGCGCGCCCGGCGGCGGCCCTCCGCGATGGACTGGAGCACCCCGGCTCCGGCCATCAGGAATCCGACACCCATGAGCATGCTCAAGCCGAACATGTATGTCGGAAAAGGAGTCGTACCGAGCAGCAGTGGTGCCACGGTGACCAGAGTGGCCACGGCTCCGATGAAGAACACGATGGCACCGGCACGGATCAGCCGGTCCCCGGCTTCGGCGGAATTCGCTTGGGTTTTGTCACGCACCGGACCAGGGTAGTTCCCTGCGCGAAGGAACAATCCAGCGACGTCTTGTCACCAGCCGCCGGACCATTAGCCTTGGTACCGGCGGGTCGGACGACCCGCTGTAGTGCTATCCAGAGCCGTTTCCGGGCCAGTTGCCCGCGCAGTTTTCAGAGCAGTTTCCGACGAGTACGGCGTCACTGCCATTGCCAAGGCTCTCGGAGTCTCCCGCGCCACCCTCTATCGGCACGTTGGCCAGCCCCTCACACTTCCCCCACCACTTTGAGCCTCTGTCGACACAGGCAGGGGCTCACTGCCGTTTTAAGGCGTGTTCCGCTGGAGAGACCCCCGGTAGGCTGTCTCAACGGCCGTTCAACAAGGTGAAACCGGCGTCCAGGAGCAGCCGGGACCGATCGAGGGAGCGTGTGCTTTGCCGACTGGCAAGGTCAAGTGGTTCAACAGCGAGAAGGGCTTCGGCTTTCTCTCCCGCGACGACGGCGGCGACGTCTTCGTTCATTCCTCGGTCCTGCCCGCCGGAGTCGAAGCTCTCAAGCCCGGCCAGCGCGTGGAGTTCGGCGTCGTCGCCGGTCAGCGTGGTGACCAGGCGCTTTCGGTGACCATCCTGGACCCGACCCCGTCTGTCGCGGCCGCGCAGCGCCGCAAGCCGGACGAACTGGCCTCCATCGTCCAGGACCTGACGACCCTCCTCGAAAACATCACGCCGATGCTGGAGAAGGGCCGTTACCCCGAGAAGGCCTCCGGCAAGAAGATTGCGGGCCTGCTGCGAGCCGTCGCCGACCAGCTGGACGTCTAGTACTACAGCCGGACTTCCGCGTTCCCGCAGGTCAGCTGCGTCACCGAAGGCATTCAGAACTGACCATTCGTCAGCTGCGAGGTCACTCTCGCGACGCTCACCAGGCAGAATCCCGGCCCGCCGACTCGGAACGCGAGTGCTGTCGGCGACGGCCCGCGCGAAGTCCGGCTGTAGTACTAGTCGCGTCCTGGACCCCCCTAGGTCCTGCCGTCGAACTCCCGCCTGCCCTCCGGGCGGACGACGGGAGTTCGACGGCAGGACCTAGGGGAACGCGAGCGCATCCGGGCCGAGGGGCGGCACCAGCCCCTCGGCCGCCGCACGTGTGAGCAGTCCGCGGATGGCGGCGTACCCGTCGTCGCCCAGCTCGGCGGTGAACTCGTTGACGTACAGGCCGATGTGCTGGTCCGCGACCTTCGGATCCATCTCCTGCGCGTGTTCCAGGACGTAGGGGCGGGAGGCCTCGGGGTCGTCCCAGGCGGCGTGGACCGAGGCGCGGGTCGCCTCGGCGAGGGCCCGCAGCCGCTCCTCGCCCAGTGAGCGCTTGGCGATGATCGCGCCGAGCGGGATGGGCAGCCCGGTCGTCCGCTCCCAGTGCTCGCCCATGTCGGCGAGCTTGTGCAGCCCGTAGTTCTGGTACGTGAAGCGCGCCTCGTGGATGACGAGCCCCGCGTCCACCTTCCCGTCCCGCACGGCCGGCATGATCTCGTGGAACGGCATGACCACGATCTCGCCGACCCCGCCGGCCACGACGTCCGCGGCCCACAGCCGGAAGAGAAGGTAAGCGGTCGACTTCTCGCTGGGCACGGCGACCGTACGCCCCGTGAGGTCCGCGTCGGCGATGGGGGTTCCCCCTGCTCGAACGGAGTTGAGAGCTTGGGGGAGGGTGAGCACCAGGGGCCCGCAGCCCCGCCCCAGCGCGCCGCCGCACGGCAGCAGCGTGTAGGCGTCGAGGATGTACGGCAGGACGGCGTACGACACCTTCAGCACATCGAACTCGCCGCGCTCGGCCATGCCGTTGGTGATGTCGATGTCCGCGAAGGTGACGTCGAGCGCGGGCGCGCCCGGCACTCGGCCGTGGGCCCAGGCGTCGAAGACGAAGGTGTCGTTCGGGCAGGGCGAGTACGCGATCTGCAGGGGTTCGGGCAGCTTCTCAGGGCTCATGCGGGTTTCAACTCTCCAGTACGGGTGCGAGCTTCCCGAAACCCTCGGTGAGAGCGGCGAGAGCGTCGCCGATGCGCCAGGCGGCGCGGTCGCGCGGGCCGACGGGGTTGGAGACCGCGCGGACCTCGAGGACGGGTACGCCATGAGCCGAGGCCGCCTCGGCGACCCCGAACCCCTCCATCGCCTCGGCGAGGGCACGAGGGTGCCGGGCGCGCAGCTCGGCGGCGCGGGCGGCGGTGCCGGTCACGGTGGAGACGGTGAGCACCGTCCCGGCGCGTCCACCCGTGGCCGCGGCGATCGCTCGTACGAGTGATTCCGGTGGACGGTGGCTGACGGTTCCGAAGCCGAGTCCGGTGACGGGGACGAAGCCGTCCGCGGTGTCCGCGCCCAGATCGGCCACGGTGATGTCGTCGGCGACGACGAGCGAACCGACAGGGGCGTCGGGCTGGAAGCCGCCGGCGATGCCGGCCGAGACGACCAGGTCGTACGGTTCACCGCCGATCTCGGCCGCCGTGAGCGCCGAGGCGGTGGAGGCGGCGGCGAGAGCGGGACCGACGCCGGCGGCGAGCAGGTCGAACCGGGATGCGCTGCCCGCTCGGTGGAGCGTCACGCCGGGGAGCGGGACCTCACGGGGCGGGCCGGCGAACGCCCCGGCCACCGCGTCCCGTTCGACCGGGACAGCGGTGGCCACGAGGACACGTAGTGCGGAAGACGTGGTCAGGAGTCCTTCTTGAGCTTGAAGGACCACAGACCGGTGACCGTCTTCTCGCCCTCCTTGATGGAGACGAGCGTGGAGTTGCCGCTGGCGCCGTACTGCGCGTTGAAGAACACGCTGCCCGGGATCGTGCGGTACGTCTTGTTGCTGGAGTCGGTCAGCGGCTGACCGTTCATCAGGATCGTCCAGCCGTTGTCCGCGATCTTCGGGTCCACGCCGAACCGCACGGTCTCGTCGGGGTCGACCTTGATGGACTTGATGTCCTTGGACTTCAGGCAGCTCGCCAGCTCCGCGGTCGACACCGCCTTGCCGTCGTTGTAGCAGTCGGTCTCGGAGCTCACCGAGTTCTTGCCGACCGTGATGGTGGCCAGCGGCGTCGGCTTTTCACAGGCGGACAGGACGAGAAGTCCGGCGGATACCGTGCCGACGACGGCAACGGCGCGACGGCGGCGCGCAGCGCTGAGTCCATTAGCGGCTCTGCCGCGGGGCAGGGATGTCATGGCGGAAGGCTATCGGGCAGGTCCAGCGCTCTCCCCACGTGGGGTACGGCGTGCCGTGCCGTGCCCCCGCCCGGCCGCCCGGCTCAGGCCACCCGGGGCCGCGCGGCTCCCCCGTGCCGCGCCGAGCTCAGCAGCCCCCGTACGGTCGTCAGCCACCCGGCGGCGACGATCGCGGCGGCCACGGACAGCCCGAGCGTGCCGTTGAGCGGCAGCACGATGCCGATGCCGCCGCCGAGGACCCAGGCCATCTGCAGCAGCGTCTCGGAGCGGGCGAAGGCGGACGTGCGGACGAGCTCCGGGACGTCCCGCTGGATCAGCGCGTCCAGGGACAGCTTGGCGAGGGCCTGGGCGAACCCGGCGACCGCGGTGAGACACGCCACGAGCGCCGCCCCGAAGAACAGGGCGGCGATGATCGCGGTACCCAGCACGAACGCCACGACCGTCACGATGATGATCTCGGGAGCGCGCTGTTTCAGCCAGGCTCCGACCGCGGTGCCGAGCGCGTTGCCCGCACCCGCCGAGACGCCCACTATCCCCAGCGAGACCGCCGCGCTCTCGCCGGTGAGCGGGTGCTCGCGCAGCAGGAAGGCGAGGAAGAAGATCAGGAAGCCGGACAGGCAGCGCAGGGACGCGTTGGCGCCGAGCGCGTGCGTGACGGCCGTGCCGACGGTCCGCAGCCCGGGCCGGCGCACCTTCTTCTTGATCAGCTGCGGCCCGTGCAGATGCTCCTCGTCCGCGGCGAGCAGCGCCCTGTCCTCGCCCTTGGCCGAGTCGACCTTGTGCGGCAGTGTGAACGACAGGAACGTACCCGCGATGAAGATCGCGAAGGCGCCGTAGAGCGGATAGCGCGGGCCGAGCACCTGCAGCCCCGCCCCGATCGGCGCGGCGACGCCGGTGGCGAGGAGCCCGCCGAGGGTGACCCGGGAGTTCGCCTTCACCAGGGAGAACCCGGGCGGCAGCAGTCGCGGCACGACAGCGCTGCGTACCACCCCGTACGCCCTGGACGCGACCAGCACCCCGAGCGCCGCCGGATACAGCTCGATGCCGCCGGTGACGACCGCGCTGGAGAGCAGCAGCGCGAGGAAGGCCCGGGCGAGCATCGCGCTCGCCATGGCGGCGCGGCGGCCGTGCGGGAGGCGGTCGAGGAGGGGGCCGATCACGGGGGCGAGGAGGGCGAAGGGCGCCATGGTGATGGCGAGGTACAGGGCGACGCGGCCGCGGGCCTCGTCGGTCGGGACGGAGAAGAAGACGGTGGAGGCGAGGGCGACGGTGATCATGACGTCCCCGGCGCCGTTCACCGCGTGCAGCTCGATCAGCTTGCCGAGCCCCGACTCACCGGCCCCGTGCGCGTGCGTCGCCTTGCGGATCCCGCGCGCCGTCCCCGTCACCGGGAGGTGCAGGGCGCGCCCGACCGCACGGACGGACCCGCTCACCCGGCCCGATCCGCCACTTCGACTGCTCCCCTTGGCACCGCCACCGACTCCGGTGGCTCCCTGGGGCGCCCTTGCGGCTGCCACTCCGTCATAGTGCCCCGAGATGGGGGTGCGTAGTGCGGTTACCGCGCGTATGGGGGCCGAGTCGGGCGGGGCGGGATGTCGGGGTGTACTCCGGGGATGCCCTTGCTGGAAGCCTTGCGGGGTGCACGGCGGGAGCGCACTTTGGGGGGCGCACGTCGTGGGCGCGCGTTGGCGCGTCGGGGGCGCATGTTGGGACGAGGGTCGTGGGCGTACGTCGGGGACGAATGTCGTGGGTGACGTCGGGGACGAGTGTCGTGGGCGTACGTCGTGAGCGCACGTCGGCGGCGAGCGTCGTGGGCGGGTGCCGGGGACGAGCGTCCGGGCGGAGCCCGGGAGACGGACCGAGTCGGGTGGGCGGGCGGGAAAAACGGCGCGGAGCGCCGAAGAAACCGCCGCGGAGCGGCGTGAAACGCGACCGCGGAACGGTGAAGAGCGTGCGCGGAGCGGCGAAGACCCGGCCGCGGAGCGGCGGAAAGCCCGGCGCGGAGCGCAGAAGAGCCCCGCCGGTGTGGGCCCAGGGGCCAGGAGAAGGTAGCGTGCGTAACGCGCCTGCGGCGATTGTTCTCGGCCGCGCGCCTCTCGGCCATCCCGCAGAATGGATGACGTAGGTGCGCCCGAGTGCGATCGGGCGCGGACGTCGACGCGGTCCCCTGGTCCGCTCCGTCCGCACCCCCGCCGAGAAACGGCGCACCCGTGAGACGGCGTAGGAGAGAAGCGATACCTGTGAGCGCAGCGACAACGCGAAGCCGCACCCCCGACCGCCTGTGCGCCGAGGCCGTCGACCTCGCCCGCGCCGCCGCCGAGGAGGCCGCCGCACCCGGCATCGTCGGCGAGCACGTAGGGCTGGTCTCCGAGGGGGACCGCGTTGTCACGCACTTCTTCGAGTGCAAGGAGCTGGGCTACCGCGGCTGGCGCTGGGCGGTGACCGTGGCCCGCGCCTCCCGCGCGAAGTTCGTGACGCTCGACGAGACGGTCCTGCTGCCCGGCCCCGACGCCCTCCTCGCCCCCGAGTGGGTGCCGTGGAGCGAGCGGCTGCGGCCCGGTGACATGGGGCCGGGGGACCTGCTGCCCACGGACGCCGAGGATCTCCGCCTCGAGCCCGGTTTCACCGGCGAGGACGAGCCGCCGCCGAACTCGCCCGTCTCCAAGGAGATGGCCGAGCTGGTGGAGGCGGAGGACGCGGAGGTCGCGGGCGGGAGGCCGGCGACCCTGCCGGTTGCGCCTCGACGTGGCTCGATCGCCGCCGTGGCGGAGGAGCTGGGGTTGCGCCGTGCGCGCGTCCTGTCCCGGTACGGGCTGCATGTCGCGGCCGATCGGTGGGAGGAGGGGTACGGCCCGAAGACCGCGATGGCGCAGGCCGCGCCCGCGTCGTGCGTCAGCTGTGGCTTCCTCAACCCCATCGGGGGCTCGCTCGGACAGGCGTTCGGTGTCTGTGCCAATGAGTTCTCGCCCGCGGACGGGCACGTGGTCTCCCTCTCGTACGGCTGCGGTGGTCACTCCGAGGCCGCGGTCATGCCGAAGCCTCCGCGCCCGGCCGCGCCGGTGATCGACGAAACCCGGGTGGACCCCTTCCCCCTGCGCCCCTCCCCGGATTCCGGTTCGGTCTCGATCACGACGGACGAGTCCTCCGCGGAACTGGGCCACTCGTAGCCGGGCGTTTTCTCGCCCCTCCGCCCCTGCCCGTCCCGTGCCGGCCTTTCGGCTGCGGACCGGTGGGGGCGCGGGGAACTGCGCGATCTTTTGAGCGGGGGTCTGGGGGCGGCAGCCCTCAGGGACGGGACGGGCAGGGCAGGGACGGAGGGGGCGAAAGACCCTGGCGCCCGCACCATCGCAGGGGGCCCTGCGAGGGAGAGCCCCGGCCGGACGTCGGTCCGGCGCGCGGTACCTTCATGCCGCGGCCGAGCGCAGCACTCGCGGTCGCGCCAGGCGAGAGGGAGAGTGAACCGTGAGCAAGTTCGTGCGGCCGGCAGCCGAGGGCGCGGACCCGTTCGGGACGGCGCGCCTGCGACGCGGCGTGCTGGACGCCTGGGCGACCAGCCCGGCGCGGTTCCGCGAGGACGCCAACGCCGAGGAGGACCTCGTCCTCGGCGGTTACCGGGACCGACTCGTCGTCGAGCTGGCCCAGAACGCGGCCGACGCGGCGGCAAGGGCCGGCGTCCCCGGCCGCCTCCGCCTCACCCTCCGCGACGATGTACTCGTCGCGGCGAACACCGGCGCCCCGCTCGACGCGACCGGCGTCGAATCGCTCTCCACGCTCCGCGCCTCCGCCAAGCGCGACGCGCACGACACGGCGATCGGCGCCGTCGGCCGTTTCGGCGTCGGTTTCGCCGCGGTGCTGGCCGTCACCGACGAGCCTGCCGTCGTCGGGCGGCACGGCGGCGTCCGTTGGTCCCTCGCCGAGGCCCGCGAGCTGGCGGGGGACACCGCCCGCCACAGCCCCGGACTCGGGGACGAGATCCGCCGGCGGGACGGTCATGTGCCCCTGCTCCGGCTGCCGTTCGCGGCCGAGGGCACCGCCCCGGACCCGTACGACACCGTCGTGATCATGCCCCTGCGGGACCCCGCCGCCCAGGATCTCGCCGAGCGCCTCCTGCAGAACATCGACGACGCCCTGCTGCTCGCCCTGCCGGGCCTGGAGGAAGTGGTCGTCGAGATCGGGGACGCGGAGGTACGCACGCTCCGGCGCCGTACCGAAGAGCACGGGGTCACCCTCGAGGACTCCCGCGAGGGCACCACCCGCTACCGCACCATCTCCCACCACGGCCCCCTCGAGCCCGCCCTCCTTGCCGACCGTCCGGTCGAGGAGCGGCTGCGCCCGCACTGGTCCGTGACCTGGGCCGTGCCCGTGGACAGCGGCGACGGCACCCCGAGCCGCCCCCGCACCAGCCCCGTCGTGCACGCACCCACGCCCAGCGACGAGCCGCTCGGCGTGCCCGCCCTGCTCATCGCCTCCTTCCCGCTCGACACCACCCGCCGCCATGCCGCCCCCGGTCCGCTCACCGACTTCCTGGTGGAGCGCGCGGCGGACGCGTACGCCGAACTGCTCGCCGCGTGGCGCCCGGTGGACGCCGCGATCATCGACCTCGTGCCGGGCCCGCTAGGCAAGGGCGAGCTGGACGGCGGCCTGCGCCAGGCGATCCTGGACCGGCTGCCGCGCACCGCCTTCCTGCCGCCCGCCATCGAGCCGGACCACGCCCCGGACACCCCCACCGAATGGCTCGAGACCAGCGCCGCGGAAAACCCGGCCGCCCTGCGCCCCCGTGACGCCGAGGTCGTCGAGGGCGCCGGAGCCGAGACCGTCCGCGTCCTCGCCGAGGTGCTGCCCAGCCTGCTGCCCGCCGGGCTCGAACGCCGGGTGGAGCTCCGGACGTTGGGGGTCGCGCGGGTGCCCCTCACGGAGGCCGTGGACCGCCTCGCCGGTCTCGAGAAGGACCCGACCTGGTGGCGGAGTCTCTACGACAGCCTCGCCGGGGTCGACCCCGACCGGCTCTCCGGGCTGCCCGTGCCGCTCGCCGACGGGCGTACGACCATCGGCCCCCGGCAGGTTCTGCTGCCGGTTCCCGACGGGCCAACCCCCGACGACACCTGGGCCGCCACCTCCGACTCCCTCGCCCGCCTCGGCCTCAAGGTCGCCCACCCGGACGCCGCCCACCCGCTTCTGGAAAAGCTGGGCGCCCTCCCGGCCGCGCCCCGCGCGGTGCTCACCACCCCGCAGGTGCGCGCCGCCGTCGCCGCCTCGCTCGACGACGACGGCGGGGCGTGGGACGAGGACGCGCCGGACGCCGAGGAACTGGCCGACACCGTGCTCGCGCTGGTCCGCGACGCCGGCCTGGAACCCGGCGACGAGCCCTGGCTCGGCGGCCTCGCCCTCCCGGACGACGAGGGCGAGCTCGCGCCCGCGGGTGAACTGGTGCTGCCCGGCAGCCCGTTCGCGCAGGTCATGCGTGAGGGCGAACTCGCCTTCATCGACGCCGAGTTGGCCGACCGCTGGGGCGAACAGCCGCTCGCGGCCTGTGGCATCCTCGCCAACTTCGCCCTCGTACGCTCCACCGATCTCGTCCTCGACCCGGACGAACTGGAGCCCCGGGACTCCGACTTCGCCGAACCCGACGACGCGGGCCTGCTGGACGCCGTCGACGTGTGGTGCGAGGACGTCCTCGACCGGTTGCCGGACACGCCGGTGCCGCCGGTCGCCACCGAGATCGTCGCAGTACGGGACCTGGACCTGGTGGACGACGAGCGGTGGCCGCAGGCCCTCGCGCTGCTCTCGCAGCCGCCGCTACGGGACGCGCTGACCCAGCCGGTGCGGATCCTGCTGCCCGACGGCACGCACGAGATCGTCCGGCCGTACACCGCCTGGTGGCTGCGCGGCCATCCCGTCCTCGACGGCCGCCGGCCCGCCGGACTGCGCGCCGAGGGCGGCGACCCGCTCCTGCACGGCCTGTACGACGCCGCCGACGCCACCGGCTTCGACGACGAGCAGGTGCTGCGGGCGCTCGGCGTCCGCACCTCGGTGGCCGCTCTCCTCGCCGAACCCGGCGGCGCCGCCGAGCTCCTCGACCGGCTCGCCGACCCCGACCGGAAGGTCTCGGGCGCCCAACTGCACGCCCTCTACGGCGCGTTGGCCGACCTCGACCCCGAGCAGGTCACCCTGCCCGACGAGGTGCGGGCCGTCGTCGACGGTGAGGTGCGCGTGGTGGACGCGGCCGACGCCGTGGTCGTCGACTCGCCCGACCTGCTGCCCTTCACCGGCGGGGTGCCGCTGCTCCCCGTACGGCCGTCGCGTGCTGCCGAGCTCGCCGAGCTGTTCCAGGTGCGGCGGCTGAGTGAGTCCGTCACCGGGGACGTGGACTCCGAGGGCACCGAACACGACGTACCGGACTCCGTGCGGGTCCTGCTGGGGCCGTCCACCCCGAGCTCGTACGTCGAACACGAGGAGCTCATCGTCGAGGGCACCGAACTCGACTGGCGGCGCACCCGGGACGGCGTGCTGCACGCCGCCACCCTGGAGGGCGTCGCGGCCGGACTCGCCTGGGCGGCCGGACAGTGGCCGCGCCGCTTCGAGGTCGCGGCCCTCCTGGAGGACCCGTCCCGCACGGAGGAACTGGCACGGGACCGCTGGTTCGACTGACCCGGCCGCCGGGGAGGTGGGAGGGGTCCCTCTCACCTTCCTGTGATCTTGTTAATCCGCGCACAAAATCTTCACCTCCCGTACAACCATCCGTATTCGTGGCGGATCTGATCTCCCGAGTCAACAGACTCCACGATCACTTGGGCCCCGTGCGACGACGAGCCGTGAGGAACGACCACCACCGGGGCCCCTTTCTCCACTTGGGGATCGCATGCGCATACGTGCCACCGTGGCCGCCGTCTCCGGCGCCCTGGCCCTCTCCGCCTTCGTCGTGCCGGGCGCCCACGCCGCCGACGTCCCGTCCTTCGCCAAGCCGGACGCCGCGTCCCGCTTCGACACGTCTACGAAGTCGGCGTTCGCCACCGCGGCCGATGAGCCGACCATCTCCAACGTCACCGTCAACGGCGGCAAGAACATCGTCCTGGGCACCACGGCCACGAAGACGATTACGGTCTCGCTGACCGCCACGCACGCCTCCGGCATCGAGGACGCGTACATCGACCTGTGGCACGGCACGGACGTCGAGACGGACATCGACGGCCTGCTGGTGCCGAACGAGGACGCGGCGACCTGTACCGCCGTCAGCGCCACCACGTCGACCTGCAAGCTGACGATTACCGTCGACCCGCAGCTCGACCTGTACGCGAACTCCCTGGCGGGCACCTGGCACGTCACGGCGGCCGCGCTTGCCACCGACGGTAGCGTCTACTGGAACGACTACTACAAGACCGCGCGTGTCCAGCGCTACTCCAAGCTGGCGGTCAACGCGGGCCCGGAGCCGGTCTCCAAGGGCAAGACCCTGACCGCGACCGGCAAGCTGAGCCGCGCCAACTGGGAGGACCACCTGTACCACGGCTACACCAACCAGCCGGTCAAGCTGCAGTTCCGCAAGGCGGGCACCAGCACGTACACCACCGTCAAGACGGTGTACTCGGACTCGACCGGCAACCTGAAGGCCACCACCACCGCCAACTACGACGGCTACTGGCGCTTCAGCTTCGCGGGCACGACGACCACCCCGGCGGTCTCCGCCACCGGTGACTACGTCGACGTGAAGTAGTCCGGCACCACCCCTACGCGGGAAAGCGGCGGGCGACCCACTTCCACAGGAACTCCAGGGCGGCCGCCGCCACCACCGAGACGCCCACCGCGATCCACGGCATCGTCGTGCCGACCAGCTTGAGCGCGAAGAAGTGCTGCAGGCCCGGCACCATGAGCACCAGCAGGAACGCCCCGCCCATCGCGGCGACGAGGCAGATCCGCCACCAGGTGTAGGGGCGGGCGATGATCGCGAGCACCCACATCGAGATCAGGAAGAGCGTCAGTGTCGCGGCGCTGGTCTCCGCGTCCAGCGAGCCCTCGCCCGTGTAGTAGTGACGGGCGAGCAGATACGTCACGAAGGTGGCCAGCCCGGCGATGACCCCGCCCGGGATCGAGTACCGCATCACGCGTCGTACGAAGTGGGGTTTCGCGCGCTCCTTGTTGGGGGTGAGTGCCAGGAAGAACGCCGGGACGCCGATCGTGAGCGTCGACAGCAGCGTCAAGTGCCGTGGCAGGAACGGGTATTCGACCTGCCAGCACACCACCAGGATGGCCAGCAGCACGGAGTAGACCGTCTTCACCAGGAAGAGCGTCGCGACCCGGGTGATGTTCCCGATGACCCTGCGGCCCTCCGCGACCACCGAGGGCAGCGTCGAGAAGCTGTTGTTGAGAAGGACGATCTGGGCCACCGCCCGGGTGGCCTCCGAGCCCGAGCCCATCGAGACACCGATGTCGGCGTCCTTCAGGGCGAGCACGTCGTTCACGCCGTCGCCCGTCATCGCCACCGTGTGTCCGCGCGACTGCAGCGCGCCCACCATGTCGCGCTTCTGCCGCGGGGTGACCCGCCCGAACACCGTGCCCTTGTCCAGCGACTTCGCCATCTCCTCCCGCTCGTCGGGGAGGTGGCGCGCGTCCACGACGGAGCCGGTGAGCCCGAGCTTCCCGGCCACCGCGCCCACCGACACCGCGTTGTCGCCGGAGATGACCTTCGCCTTGACCTCCTGCTCGGCGAAGTAGTTCAGGGTGTCCGCCGCGTCCGGGCGCAGCCGCTGTTCGAGGACGACGAGGGCGGTGGGCCGGGCGCCCTTCTTGACCTCCGGGGCGTCGAGATCCTTGGTGGCCCGGGCGAGCAGCAGCACCCGCAGCCCGGCCTCGTTCAGCCGCTCGGTCTCGGCGAGCGCCGGATCTCCGGCGGGCAGCAGTACGTCGGGGGCGCCGAGGAGCCACGTACTGGATTCCCCGTTCCCCTCGCTGAAGGACGCCCCGCTGTACTTGCGGGCCGAGGAGAAGGGCAGCGACTCGGTGCAGCGCCACTCCTCGCTGTCCGGGTAGGCGGCGATGATCGCCTGGAGCGAGGCGTTCGGCCGCGGGTCCGACTCGCCGAGCGCGCCGAGGACCCTGCGTATGTACGACTCGTCGGTGCCCTGGAGCGGCCGCAGCTCGGTGACGTCCATGCCGCCCTCGGTGAGGGTGCCGGTCTTGTCGAGGCACACGGTGTCGACGCGGGCGAGCCCCTCGATGGCGGGAAGTTCCTGTACGAGGCACTGTTTCCGGCCAAGGCGGATGACGCCTATCGCGAAGGCGACGGAGGTGAGCAGGACCAGCCCCTCCGGGACCATCGGCACGATCCCGCCGACCGTCCGCGCGATGGAGTCCTTGAGGCCGTGCTGCTTGACCACGAGTTGGCTGATGACCAGACCGATCGCGGTCGGGATCATCATCCACGTCACGTACTTGAGGATCGTGGAGATACCGGTCCGCAGCTCGGAGTGGACCAGCGTGAACCGTGACGCCTCCTCGGCGAGCTGTGCCGCGTACGCCTCCCGCCCCACCTTCGCCGCGGTGAACGCGCCGCCGCCCGCGACCACGAAGCTGCCCGACATCACCTGGTCCCCGGGGTGCTTGACCACCGGATCGGCCTCACCGGTGAGCAGCGACTCGTCGATCTCCAGGCCGTCGGCCTCGGCACAGGTGCCGTCCACGACGATCTTGTCGCCGGGGCCGATCTCGATCAGGTCCCCGAGCACGATCTCCGACGTACTGACCTCGGCGGCGACCCCGTCCCTGCGCACGGTCGGTTTCGCCTCGCCGATCACCGCGAGCGAGTCCAGGGTCTTCTTGGCCCGCCACTCCTGGATGATGCCGATCCCGGTGTTGGCGATGATCACGTACCCGAACAGGCTGTCCTGGAACGGCGCCACGAACAGCATGACCAGCCAGAGCACACCGATGATCGCGTTGAACCGGGTGAAGACGTTGGCGCGGACGATCTCGCCCATCGAGCGGCTGCTGCGCACGGGGACGTCGTTCACCTCGCCGCGCGCGACCCGTTCGGCCACCTCGGCGGCGGACAGCCCCTCCGACCGCCGGGAGGCGGGCAGGGGCACGGGGTGAACGGGATCGAGTTCGGCGCCCGCGTCGATGTGCGTCATGCATTCGACGGTACGTGCGGATATACGGCTTCACCTGCCGAGTGCCCCAAAGATCCGACCTGGGGAGGACTCGGGCGCGGGGGAGTGATGCCCTGGGTGTAGGGGGAGCTTGTTACTCCGCAGCAGTGGCGGCCTGATCCATGCCGGCGGCCGCGGCGCGCTTGATGGCGGCGTCGCGCTTGCGGACGTACCAGATGCCGATCAGTCCGAGACCCGCGCCGGCCAGGCACGTCCACACCCACCAGGTGTGCCCGTGGTCGTCGAACCAGCCGTAGAACGGCAGCTGCACCAGGAAGAGGACGAACCAGAGGATCGTGCCGCCGGTGATGGTGGCGACGACGGGGCCCTCCAGGGGCTCCGGCGCCTCGTGCTTGGGGGTCCACTTCGCCATGTGCACAGCTTACGAGGCCGCGGATCGGGCGGGAGCCGGGCCCGTGCGCCCTTGTATACCAACGGTCTACGCGCGGAGATAGCGAATTCGGACTCATATGTTCATACTGAAACGGTCTGAGTCTGGCTCTTTCTCTTCGTACGAAACGCCAACGGAAACATCGAAGAAACCTGCTGGTGATCGCGTAACGGCCAGACTCGATCAAGTTCCCAGCCCGGCGCCCTCCCCCACTCTCGACTCCGCTCGAGCAGGGGGATCCCCATCGTCAGGGCGCTCGTACTGGCCCCGTAAGGCCCCGCACGATGAGGTCACGCATGTCCACCTCGGCCGTCACCAAGGCCCCCACCCCGAAGCAGCCGGAGCCCCGCCCCGCGCAGGGCGCCCTGGACCGCTACTTCAAGATCTCCGAGCGGGGCTCCAGCATCCCGCGCGAGATCCGCGGCGGTTTCGCCACCTTCTTCGCGATGGCCTACATCATCGTGCTGAACCCGATCATCCTGGGCAGTGCGAAGGACATGTACGGGCACCACCTGGACAACGGCCAGCTGGTCACCGCGACCGCCCTGACCGCGGCGTTCACCACGCTCCTCATGGGTGTCATCGGCAATGTGCCGATCGCGCTGGCGGCGGGCCTGGGTGTGAACACGGTCGTCGCGCTCCAGCTCGCCCCGCGGATGTCGTGGCCGGACGCGATGGGCATGGTCGTCCTCGCCGGCTTCATCGTGATGCTGCTGGTCGCCACCGGTCTGCGTGAGCGCGTCATGAGCGCGGTGCCGCTGGGCCTGCGCAAGGGCATCGCGATCGGTATCGGCCTGTTCATCATGCTGATCGGCCTGGTCGACTCCGGCTTCGTCACGCGCATCCCGGACGTCGCGCAGACCACGGTCCCGCTCCAGCTCGGCGCCGACGGCCACCTCAACGGCTGGCCCGTCCTGGTCTTCATCCTCGGCACGCTCTTCACGCTGGCGCTGATGGTGCGCAAGGTGCCCGGCGCGATCCTGATCTCGATCGTCACGATGACGGTCGTCGCGGTGATCATCAACGCCGTCGCCACGATCCCGTCCTGGGGTCTGACCACCCCGAAGTGGCCCGGCAACCCGGTCGCCACCCCCGACTTCGGGCTCGTCGGCAAGGTCAGCCTCTTCGGCGGCTTCGGCAAGGTCGGCGTGCTGACCGGCGTCCTCTTCGTGTTCACCGTGCTGCTGTCGACCTTCTTCGACGCGATGGGCACGATCATGGGCATCAGCGACGAGGCCAAGCTGACCGATGCGCAGGGCAACATGCCCGGCATCAACAAGGTCCTGTTCGTCGACGGCATCGCGGTCGCCGCGGGCGGTGCCACCTCCTCCTCGGCCACCACCTGCTTCGTGGAGTCGACGGCGGGCGTCGGCGAAGGGGCCCGCACCGGCTTCGCGAACGTCACCACCGGCGCGCTCTTCGCCGTGGCGCTCCTCCTGACTCCCGTCGCCACGATGGTGCCGTCCCAGGCCGCCACGCCCGCCCTGATCGCGGTCGGCTTCCTGATCATGTCCCACTCGATCAAGGAGATCGACTGGGCGGACTACACGATCGCCATCCCGGCCTTCGTGACGATGATGATGATGCCGTTCACCTACTCGATCACGAACGGCATCGGCATGGGCTTCATCACCTTCGTGGTGCTGCGCCTGGCCGCCGGGCGCGGCCGCGAGGTCCCGATCGCGATGTACGTGGTGTCGGCGGTGTTCGCCTTCTACTACCTGATGCCGGCGCTGGGTCTGACGTAAGCGGCCGTACGGGGTCTCAGGTGACCCCGTAGAACTTCTCCGTCTCCTCGACCGCGGTCTGGAACCGCTCGTCGAAGTCATCGCGAATGAGCGTCTGGACGACATAGTCCTGGACGCTCATTCCGCGTTTGGCGGCATGGTGTCGGAGCCGGTTGAGCAGCTCCCCGTCTATCCGCAGGCTGAGCACTGTGGTCCCCATGGAGTCGAGGGTCGTCGGACCTCGACGGAGGAGGGGTCACTTTCCGGAGCGGGCTCACTCATATGAGTGATGTCGGGGGCCAGTGGTGCGGTTCACGGGTATCCGGGTGGTCTTTAGGGAGAGTAATGAGTTACCCTAAGGACATGCCTGACCTCACCCATGGCGACGACGAGGCCGCCGTGAACGCCTTGCGCTCCGCAGTGATGCGGTTGTCGCGTCGACTCAAGCACCAAAGGGTCGACGAGTCGCTGAGCCCCACCGAGATGTCGGTGCTCGGCACCCTGGCCCGCTGCGGCACCGCCACGCCGGGCGAGCTCGCCCGCAAGGAGCATGTGCAGCCGCCCTCGATGACGCGCATCGTCGCACTGCTCGAAGCCAAGGGTCTTGTCAGGCTGGAGCCGCACCCCGAGGACCGGCGCCAGAAGGTCGTCACACAGACCGACAAGGCCGAGGCGATGCTCGAAGAGAGCCGACGCAAGCGGAACGCGTTCCTGGCCGGACTCGTCGAGGTCCTCGACGAGGACGAATGGGCAAAGCTCCGCGAAGCCGCCCCCGTTCTGGAAAAGCTCGCGCATCTGTGACCACCTGCGGCCCCCACCCGGGAGGGCCGCTCCCCTGTTTCGACCATCGCCGACGCCCTCCCATGACGCCGACGTCAACGACTGCCAAGGAGGCGAGCCCTTTTGAGTACGGGACCCGGAGCAGACTCCGCCCCCGCACCAGCCACCCACGACTCCCCGTCCGCTCCCGACCGTTCGCCCCGCGCGACGCGTTCGTCCTCGATGTTCAGCTCGCTGAAGATCCGGAACTACCGCCTGTTCTTCCTCGGCCAGGTCGTCTCCAACACCGGCACCTGGATGCAGCGCATCGCCCAGGACTGGCTGGTACTGAGCCTGACCGGCTCGTCCGCCGCGGTCGGTATCACCACCGCGCTGCAGTTCCTGCCGATGCTCCTCTTCGGGCTGTACGGCGGTGTCCTCGTCGACCGCCTCCCCAAGCGGCCCACGCTGCTCGTGACGCAGACGGCGATGGCCATCACCGGCCTGGCGCTCGCCTTCCTCACCCTCTCCGGCCATGTCCAGGTCTGGCACGTCTACCTGGCCGCCTTCGCCGTGGGCCTCGCCACCGTCCTCGACAACCCGGCCCGCCAGTCCTTCGTCTCCGAGATGGTCGGCCCGGGCCAGCTGCAGAACGCGGTCAGCCTGAACTCGGCGAACTTCCAGTCGGCCCGCCTGGTCGGCCCCGCGGTGGCGGGCCTGCTGATCACGGGCGTCGGCACCGGCTGGGCCTTCCTCTTCAACGGCCTCTCCTTCGTGGCCCCCATCGCGGGCCTGCTGCTGATGCGCGCCCGCGAACTCCACGTGGTCGAGCGGACGCCCCGCGGCAAGGGCCAGTTGCGCGAAGGCCTTCAGTACGTGGCGCGCCGCCCGGAGCTGATCTGGCCGATCGTCCTCGTCGGCTTCATCGGCACCTTCGGCTTCAACTTCCCGGTCTGGCTGTCGGCGTACGCGGACGACATCTTCCACGCGGGCGCCGGCGCATACAGCCTCTTCAACACGCTGATGGCGCTCGGCTCGCTGGCCGGCGCGCTGCTCGCGGCCCGCCGCGGGACGGCCCGGCTGCACATCCTGATCGCGGCGGCGGCGGCGTTCGGCGCGCTGGAAGTGGTGGCGGCGGCAGCCCCTTCCCTCTGGCTCTTCGCTCTCCTGATGGTCCCGATCGGCATCTTCGGCCTGACGGTCAACGTCACCGCGAACACCTCGGTCCAGATGGCCACCGACCCCGCGATGCGCGGTCGCGTCATGGCGCTGTTCATGATGGTCTTCATGGGCGGTACGCCACTGGGGGCACCACTCGTCGGCTGGGTCACGGACGCCTACGGCGCCCGCGCCGGCTTCGCCCTCGGCGGCCTGATCTCCTTGGCGGCCGCGACCACGATCGGGCTGATCCTGGCCCGCATCGGCGGCCTCCGCCTCTCCCTCGGCTGGCACCACGGCCACCCGCACGTCCGCTTCGTGCCGAAGGAGCAGCGGGAGGAGCAGCTGGCCCCGGCGGCGTGACGACAGACGGCTGCACGCACCGGGCCGGCACCTGGCCCGGCGCGTCCCCGACGGTGAGGACGCCGTCGGGGTGAAGCCGTTGCCCTCGTGGCACGCGACGAGCTTGCCGTCGTCGCCCGCGCGGCGGTTGCCCCGCAGCGGGCATCCCGCACCCCCGGGCACGGGCATCCGGCGTCCCCCGGTGGACGTGCGGATCTCCAAGCCGGGCGGGGGTCGCCGGTTGATCCGTTCCCTGGAAGGGTGACGGCATGAGACTTTTTGCGGCGGTGCTGCCTCCGGAGAGTGTGGTCCGTGAACTCGCCTCGGAGGTCGATGAGTTGGTGCGGCTGCCCGGGGCCGAGGCATTGCGGTGGACGGGCCGCCCCGGCTGGCACTTCACGCTCGCGTTCTACGGCGAGGTGGACGAGGAGCTCGTCCCGGACCTCTCGGAACGGCTGGCCCGAGCGGCCCACCGCACGGATCCCTTCCCCGTGTCGCTGCGTGGCGGTGGCCACTTCGGCGGGCGTGCCCTGTGGGTGGGTGCGGCAGGCGACCTGGGGACCATGCGACTGCTGGCCGACCGGGCGGACGCGGCCGCACGCAAGGCGGGCATCCCGATGGGGCACCACCGCCCCTACCATCCGCATCTGACAGTGGCCCGCAGCCGCGCTTCCGCGCGCTTCGAGGCGTACGTCACCGCCCTGGGCGCCTTCGAAGGGCAGGAGTGGACGGTGGGGGAGCTGTGCCTCGTCCGCAGCCGGCTGCCGAAGTCGGGGGTGCCCGGGGAGCAGCCCCGTTATGAGGCGGTCGCCCGCTGGCCGCTCGGGGCGGCCGGTTAGGCTCGATGTGTGGACCCGAAGACCCGTAACCGGATCATGGCCGGTGTGCTTGTGCTGATGTTCGTCGTGGTGGCGCTGGCGGCGGCGGTCAGGTAACCGACCGCCACCGCCGCGCTCCGTCGGAGAGCCGAAATGCCGCAGGTGGTTCGCCGGCTGCGGGCCGGCCGTGGCCGGTCGCGCAGCTCCCAGCGCCCCTTACGGAGTGCTACCAGGCGAAAGCCTCCGGCGACGGACCGGGCCCCGGGAAGATCTCGTCGAGACCTTCCAGTACCTCCTCCGACAGCTCCAGCTCGACGGCGCGCAGCGCGGACTCCAGCTGCTGCGCGGTGCGCGGGCCGACGATGGGGCCGGTGACGCCGGGCCGGGTCAGCAGCCAGGCCAGCGCGGCCTCGCCGGGCTCCAGGCCGTGCTTGTCGAGCAGATCCTCGTACGCCAGGATCTGCGCGCGTACGGAGGTGTTGGCGAGGGCGTCGGCGGACCGGCCGCTCGCCCGGCGCCCGCCCTCGACCTCCTTCTTGATCACACCGCCGAGCAGACCGCCGTGCAGCGGCGACCAGGGGATGACCCCGAGCCCGTACTCCTGCGCGGCCGGGATGACCTCCATCTCGGCGCGCCGCTCGGCGAGGTTGTAGAGGCACTGCTCGCTGACGAGGCCGATCGTGCCGTGGCGCCGCGCGGCGATCTCGTTGGCCTGGGCGATCTTGTACCCGGGGAAGTTGCTGGACCCCACGTAGAGGATCTTCCCCTGCTGGACCAGCACGTCGATCGCCTGCCAGATCTCCTCGAAGGGAGTCGCGCGGTCGATGTGGTGGAACTGGTAGATGTCGATGTAGTCCGTCTGCAGGCGCTTGAGGCTGGCGTCGACGGCCCGCCGGATGTTGAGCGCGGAGAGCTTGTCGTGGTTGGGCCACGGGTCGCCGTCGGCCGCCATGTTCCCGTACACCTTGGTGGCGAGGACGACCTTGTCGCGCCGCTCGCCGCCCTCGGCGAACCAGTTGCCGATGATCTCTTCCGTACGGCCCTTGTTCTCGCCCCAGCCGTACACGTTCGCGGTGTCGAAGTAGTTGATCCCCGAGTCCAGCGCCGCGTCCATGATGGCGTGGCTGTCGGCCTCATCTGTCTGCGGACCGAAGTTCATGGTGCCGAGGACGAGCCGGCTGACCTTGAGTCCCGTGCGTCCGAGCTGCGTGTACTTCATGACTCCTTAGCCAACGGGGTGGAGTGCGCTCTAGGCAAGGGCGTTCGCCCTCACGGCGGCGGCGCTCCACCCGTCGGGCAGGCACGGCAATGCCTTCCGGGTGGAACCCGAGGCCCTTGCTCATCCCGCTCGCCGCCCTGGCGTCGCGTACTGGCGTACTGGGCGGAGGATCACCTGCCACCGCACCCCGAAACCCAGTCCCGCGCCCCGTGAGCCGCTTGGCTCGTACGTCGTGACCGCACTCGACGCACTCGTACGGCCCGACCGCTACCCCCGCCACTCCGCCTACGACCCGGGCCGGCTCCTCGGCCTCGACATGGGCCCTCACCCCCTGTGGCCCTTGGAGGACCTTGCACGGGACCTGGACCTGCGGCCGGGCATGCGGGTCCTCGACCTGGGGTCCGGGAAGGGGGCGACCTCCGTCTTCCTCGCCCGTGAGTACGGCGTACGGGCCCGTCGCGGCCGACTGGTGGGTCGGGGCGGACGAGGCGGCGGCCGTCTTCGCGCAGGCGGGTGTCGACGGGCAGGTGGAGGCCGTGCGGGCCGAAGCGCATCAACTGCCCTTCGAGGAGGGCAGCTTCGACGCGATCGTGAGCATCGACGCGTTCGAGTACTTCGGCACGGCGGACAGCTATCTGCCGTACCTGGTGAGGTTCCTGCGTCCCGGTGGCCAACTCGGGATCGCCACCCCCGCGTTGACGCGCGAGGTCCGTGAGTTGGGGGCGGTCCCCGCGCACATCAAGGCCCTCGTTGGCTGGGAGGCGATCGCCTGGCGCACACCCGAGTGGTGGCGGTTCCAGTGGGAGATCACCGAGCTGGTCACGGTGACGTCCGCGCGCCTGCAGGAGGACGCCTGGCGGGACTGGCTGCTGTGGAGCCGGGCGGGCGCCGAACACCTGCCGGAGGGTCGCGCCGCGTACCAGCCGGTCATCGACATGCTGACCGCCGACGCCGGCGAGTTCCTGTCCTTCGCGTTGGTGACAGCCCGTAAGCAGGACCGTGATCCGGCCGCCGCTTGACCTCAACCAAGCTTTAGGTCAGAGGCTTGCGGTATGACCACGCACACGGATCATGACGTCATCAGCCTGTTCGTCAGCCGGTTCTTCCGGTCGCTCGACGAGCGGAAGTTCGACGACGACTGGGCGCGCGCCTACTTCACGGACGACGTACGAGGGGTGAGCCCTCTAGGGGTGACCGAAGGCAGGAAGGCCCTGGCGGAGGGCACCGCCGAGGCGCTCGGCCGGTACGCCCGCACGCAGCACATCGCCACGGACGTCGTCACAGACGTCGTCACGGCGTCGGAAGGCCTGACGGCCGACGGGGCGACACTCACCGTCTCCTGGAACGCCCTGATGACCCACGTCCACCTCGACACCACGCTCAACGACCGGGGGCCGGACGCCGACCCCCTTTTCACGGTGGGGGGTTACTACCGGGCCGAACTCCGCCGCACCCCACTCGGCCGGCGCTTCAGCCGCATGGCCATCGAGGCGATCTGGACCCGGGGCGAGCCGCCGGTCATCGCCCGCAGGGCGGGTTAGTCGCGGGGGAACTCGTCGGTCTTGAGGGTGAGGCCGACCACCGTGTCGGTGAGGTCTACGGTGTCACCGAAGGCGATCTTCGTCTCGGTGGCGTAGTCGCCGTCCTTGGGCTGAGTGAACAGACGGTACCTGCCCTGGTAAGGGTCGACGATGAGGTAGACGGCGACTTCGGCGAGGGCGTACGTGAGCTTCTTGGGGCCGTAGTCATTGGCTGCGGTGTCCTTGGAGATGACCTCGGCCACGAACTCGACGTCCTGGTAGCGCCAGCGGCCCTTGCTGTCCTTCACCGATCGATCGGTCATCGCCGCCACGTCGCAGGCGAAGCCGTTCAGGTGCCCGGGGAATCGATCCGTACGTCCGATGCCAGCCGTCCGCGTGGAGGAGGGCGCCGCGCATGGTGCCTTCGAGGGAGTAGCCGGCCTTGGCCGCCACTCGGCAGGATGCCGGGTTGGCCACCGAGTGGCACAGCCGCAGACGGTGCAGTCCGAGATCCTCAAGGGCCCACCGGCTGAGGCGCTTCACGGCCTCGACCACGACACCGCCGCCACGGGCCGCGGGCAGAATCCAGTAGACGATCTCAGCGCTGCCGCCGGTGAGATCGATGTCGTTCCATCCGATGAGTCCCATGGCTTCGGCGCCGCCGCCACCGTCGCCGGACCGCGCGATCGCCCAGATCGCGCCCTGTTCGGCCTGCCAGCGCTCGTGCATGCGCGCGATCCTCTTACGGGCGTCTTCCGGCGACTTCACATGCAGGAAGTTCCATCGGCGAATCGTGGGCTCCTGGCCCGCGGCCACCAGCGCGTCGGCGTCGCCCGGGCGCCAGGGGCGCAGCTCCAGTCCTTGCGGCAGGTCGAATGCCGGTTGCGGGGCCCGGGCCATCCGACCTGCGGGAACGGCGGGAGGTATGGGGGAGTTGGCGATCACCGCGGCATCGTGCCACCTGCCTTTCGGCGCGCGATACGCACGGTGGCGGGCGACGCCGGGAATCGGTCAGGCGGTTTCGGCCGTGTAGGGCTCGCCCAGGTCCCACGCCTGGTACATCGCCGCCGCGAACCCTTCCGCGATCTTGTGCTCGCCGCTCGCGTTCGGGTGCGTGCCGTCGTACGTGTCGAAGTTGATGTCGTACGACGGGGGTGGGGAGGCCAGGAGAAGCGGGGAGCGGGGTTCGTCGAGGTCGGCCACGGTCTTGGCGAGGAGTTCGTTGAAGGCGGCGACCTCGGCGGCGAAGGGGGCGTCGGACTCGGCGCGGACGTTCGGTGTCACCGGGAGCAGGACCATGCGGATCCGCGGGTTCGCGGCGCGGGCCTGCTCGATGAAGGCGCGGGCGTTGTCCGCCGTCTGGGCCGCGTTCGTGTAGAAGCCGAGGTCGATCAGGCCGAGGGAGACCAGCAGGATGTCGGCGCGCTGCGCGCGGACCGCGTCGTGTATCAGCGGGGCCATGTGCAGCCAGCCCTCGCCCCAGCCGGCCAGGTGGGCGCGGGGGAAGTCCGGGTCCGCGTACTCGTACGAGTCGGGGGAGTCCGTCGCCTTGTCGTAGAGCGTCTCGCGCGGACCGACGATCTTGAACGGGCCCCCGTACGTCGCGCGCAGGTGCTGCCACATTCGGTAACGCCATGTGTGTTCGCCCGCGCTACCGATCGTCATGGAGTCGCCGACGGGCATGAACCTGAGCATCCGCTCATCATGGACGATCAGCGGGAGTGTCTTGGGCCGTGAGGGTGTGAGGCTGGACACGCCTCCGTGTGGGACCCGCCTCCGTGCGGGACACGTCGCTATGAGGGACGCGTCTCCGCGCGGGACACGTCGCTATGAGGGACGCGTCTCCGCGCGGGACACGTCGCTATGAGGGACGCGTCTCCGCGCGGGACACGCCTTCACGCGAGTTCGGCCGGCGGCCACCGCGTGAACCGTCCGCCGGGATGGCAGGCTTGGGGCCATGCGCCGATCGCCTTCGCTTCTCGCCGGAGCCGTCCTCGTCGTCGCCCTGGCGGCGCCGGCCGTCGCCGACAGCGCGGACAACGGGTTCACGATCAAGGACTCCAGGATCACCGAGTCCAGCGGACTCGCCGCCTCACATGCCCACCCCGGCATCTACTGGACCCACAACGACAGCGACGACGGGGCGTACTTGTACGCCGTCGACAGCAGGACGGGCAGGACGGTCGCCACCATCACCATGAGCGGGGTCGGCGCCCCCCGGGATGTCGAGGCCATCTCCATCGGCCCGGACGACAACCTCTACGTCGGCGACATCGGCGACAACCTCGGCGGCAAATGGGATCACGTGTGGATCTACAAGCTGCCCGAGCCGAAGGTGCTCAAGAACCAGACGATCCGCGCCACGCAGTACGTCGTGAAGTACTCGGACGGGCCGCGCAACGCCGAGTCGCTGATGGTCCATCCCAAGACCGGGCGCGTCTACATCGTCGACAAGAACGAGGACGGCGGCCACCTCTACGAGGGCCCCGCCCAGCTCTCCGCCTCCGGCACCAACGTCTTCAAGCCCGTCGCCACGATCGACCTCTGGGCAACCGACAGCGCCTTCTCGCCCGACGGCAAGCAGCTCGCCGTACGCGGGTACTTCGGCGGGATCGCGTACGACTGGAACGGCGGGAAGATCAAACGTCAGGGGCGGCTGAACGTCCCCCTGCAGGGGCAGGGCGAGTCCCTCACCTACACTCCCGACGGGTCCGAGCTCATGTACGGGAGCGAGGGCGCGGACAGCAGCGTGCAGCCGGAGAGTGTGCCCGGGTACCACGGGTCCGGTTCCAAGTCGCCCTCGAAGGACGGCAGTTCGGCATCCGGCAGCGATGGCGACGGGCTGAGCGACGGGTTCAAGGTCGGCGCCATCGCGGTCGCAGCCGCCTTCGCCGTCGTCATCGGCTTCAAGCGGCTGCTCCGCCGCAGCTGACCTGCATCACTTCGAGAACTACTACTACTCCAGCGGCCGCACTTCGTAGTGCAGCGTCGGTGTCCGCATCACCTTGTGGGCGAGCGGCACGAAGACGCCCTGCATGACGGGGTACTTGCGGCGCAGCAGCTTCGCCGCGTGCTTGTCCTCCTCGCTGCCGTGGTCGAGCAGCCGGGTCCGGGCGTGGATCTCGGGCCCGGTGGGCGCGCCACGGAAGGTGGAGGGAGCGATCTCCACCTCCGGGTTGTTGCGCAGGCGTTTGACCTTCCAGGTGCTGCCGGGGGTGCGGAAGTACGCGTGGTCACCCTCGACGGCGATGTTCACCGGGGTGCCTACGCCCGTGCCGTCCTTCCTGTGGCTCGTCAGCAGGACGGCGTACTGCTTGGCGAGCGGGGCGAGCTCGGGGCTCGGAGTCGGGGTACTGCTCATGTCTTCCATAGAGGCACTGATTGCCCCGCTTGTCACTCTCTCGGGGAGAACCGCGGCGACCCCCTGGGGCCTCTCGGCGGGTACCCCCGGGTCTCCTCGGTGAGAGCCTCAGCCCTCTCGGCGAAACGTGTCCGTCCGAACGCTTGACGTGCCCATGGTCAATCCCTTCCATGGAGAGTGCGCGGTGCATGGGAGCGCTCCCATCCGTTCCGGGGCCGCGCTTCCCCGAGAGGAACCCGCAGATGTTCCGCAGCCTCCGAAGAGCACCGGGTTTACGAAGGGCGCTGTGTGCTGCTGCCGCCGCGCTCCTGTTGCCGTTGGCGGGCGCGCAGACCGCCCACGCCGCATCCCCCGGTGCCGGTTACTGGCACACCAGCGGCCGGCAGATCCTCGACGCGGCGAACCAGCCCGTACGCATCGCCGGGATCAACTGGTTCGGCTTCGAGACCGGCAACTACGTGGTCCACGGCCTCTGGTCACGCGACTACAAGAGCATGATCGACCAGATGAAGTCGCTGGGCTACAACACCATCCGACTCCCGTACAGCGACGACCTGTTCAAAGGTGCCGGTGCCGTGCCCAACAGCATCGACTTCTCCGGCGGCAAGAACGCCGACCTGCAGGGGCTCAACTCCCTCCAGGTCATGGACAGGATCGTGTCGTACGCCGGTCAGGACGGCCTCAAGGTCATTCTCGACCGGCACCGACCGGACTCGGGCGGCCAGTCGGCGCTCTGGTACACCTCCGCCGTCCCGGAGTCGACGTGGATCAGTGATCTGAAGGCCCTGGCGGCGCGTTACGCCGGACAGGACACCGTCATCGGCATCGACCTGCACAACGAGCCGCACGATCCTGCCTGTTGGGGCTGCGGCGACACGGCGACGGACTGGCGGCTGGCCGCACAAAGGGCCGGGAACGCCGTGTTGTCGGTCAACCGGGATCTGCTGATCTTCGTGGAGGGCGTGCAGACGTACGCCGGTGTGTCGGGCTGGTGGGGCGGCAACCTGATGGGAGCCGGGCAGTACCCGGTGCAGCTGGATGTGACGAACCGGGTCGTGTACTCCGCCCACGACTACGCCACCAGCGTGGCCCAGCAGAGCTGGTTCAGCGATCCCTCGTTCCCCGACAACATGCCCGGGGTGTGGGACAAGTACTGGGGCTACCTCTTCAAGCAGAACATCGCGCCGGTGTGGGTCGGCGAATTCGGTACGACGCTCCAGCCGACCGTGGATCAGAAATGGCTGGCGGCCCTCGTCTCGTATCTGCGCCCGACGAGCACGTACGGCGCCGACAGCATCTCCTGGACCTTCTGGTCGTGGAATCCCAACTCCGGTGACACGGGCGGCATTCTCAAGGACGACTGGGTGACCGTGGACACGGTGAAGGACGGGTACCTGGCGAGCGTCAAGGCGCCGGGGTTCCCGAGTACCGGCGGTGGGGGCGGAGCGGCGGCAGCACGGCTGCTTGCAGTGCCGCCTACACCGTCGGCAGTGACTGGGGCGGTGGCTTCAACGCCGACGTGAAGGTGACCAATACGGGGACGGCCGCGATCAAGTCCTGGAGGGTGACGTGGACCTGGGCCGGGGCGGAGAAGGTCACGAACATGTGGAACGCGACGTACACGCAGAGCGGGACGACCGTCACCGCCGTCAACGCCGATCACAACGGAGCGATCGCGGTGGACGGTTCGGCGAGCTTCGGCTTCGGAGGAGCGCCGGGGGTGGCGCGGTGCCGGCGGTTTCCTGCACGGCGACATGAGGGGTTCCTGCACGGCGACATGAGAGGGGGGCGCCCGGCCAGTGCCGGGCGCCCCCCTCCTCGTACGAACGGCTACAGCTTCTCGATCACGTAGTCGATGCACTTCGTCAGGGCCTCGACGTCCGCCGGGTCGATCGCCGGGAACATCGCGATGCGGAGCTGGTTGCGGCCGAGCTTGCGGTAGGGCTCGGTGTCGACGATGCCGTTGGCGCGCAGCACCTTGGCGACGGCGGCCGCGTCGATCTCGTCGGCGAAGTCGATCGTGCCGATGACCTGCGAGCGCTTGGCCGGGTCGGAGACGAACGGCGTGGCGTACTTGGAGTCCTCGGCCCAGGTGTAGAGGCGGGTCGAGGAGTCCTTCGTGCGGCCCGTGGACCAGCCGAGGCCGCCCTGGCCGTTGATCCACTCCAGCTGCTCGTTGAGGAGGAAGAGGGTGGCGAGAGCCGGGGTGTTGTACGTCTGGTTCTTGCGGGAGTTGTCGATCGCCGTGGGAAGGCTGAAGAACTCCGGGACGTGCCGGCCGGACGCGTGGATCCGCTCGGCGTGCTCGATCGCGGCCGGGGAGAAGACGCCGATCCACAGGCCGCCGTCGGAGGCGAAGGACTTCTGCGGGGCGAAGTAGTAGACGTCGGTCTCGGCGATGTCGACCGGGAGGCCGCCGGCGCCGGAGGTGGCGTCCACGAGCACCAGCGCGCCCTCGTCGGCGCCCACGACCCGCTTGACGGGGGCGGCGACACCGGTGGAGGTCTCGTTGTGCGTGAAGGCGTAGACGTCGACGCCCGCCTCGGCCTGGGGCTCCGGGTGGGTACCGGGGTCGCTCGCGATCACGGTCGGCTCGGCCAGCCAGGGGGCGAGCTTGGCGGCCTTGGCGAACTTGGAGCTGAACTCGCCGAAGCTGAGGTGCTGCGACTTGTTCTCGATCAGGCCGTGGGTCGCGACGTCCCAGAACGCGGTGGAGCCGCCGTTGCCGAGGATGACCTCGTACCCGTCGGGGAGCGAGAACAGCTCGCGCACGCCGTCACGGACCTTGCCGACCAGGTTCTTCACCGGGGCCTGGCGGTGGGAGGTACCGAGCAGAGAGCTACCGGTCGCGGCCAGCGCGTCCAGCGCCTCCGTACGCACCTTGGAGGGGCCCGCGCCGAATCGTCCGTCGGCGGGCTTGATGTCAGCGGGGATCTGGATATCAGCCACGATCGGAGCCTAGCCGTTTCGGGAAACCTGGGCGAAACGTCGTCCGTCGGGTGAGACGGGGGCGGGGGTGATGGTTGGGTTCTTTCACCCCGCCGCGCCCCGTCAGGGGCGCGGGGAACTGCGCGACCAGCAGCCCCCACCCGCCCCGCAGCCGAACGACATGGCCGGGGGCTGGGGCGCAGCCCCCAGGTACGGGACGGGCAGGGGCGGAGGGGCGAAAACCCTCCCCACCTCAGCCCGTCGTCAGCCGTACCGGCAGTTCGAAGAGGTCGTTCTGGGTCACTACGGGCTTGTGGCGGAGTTCCGAGGCGGGGATCGCCAGATCGAGGGACGGGAAGCGGGCGTACAGGGCCGGGAGGGCCACCGCCGCTTCCAGGCGGGAGAGGGCGGCGCCGGGGCAGACATGGGGGCCGTGGCCGAAGGAGATGTGCCGGTTCTCGGCGGTGCGGGTGATGTCGAACTCGCCGGCGGTCGGCCCGTGGGCCTGCTCGTCACGGCCGATCGCGCCGTACGACACGATCAGGGCGTCGCCCGCGGGGAGCACCTTGTCGCCCACCGGAACGTCCTTTGTCGCGAAGCGGATGAGGACGTGGGAGGTGGGGGTGGAGTAGCGGAGGGTCTCCTCGATCACCGACGCCCAGTCGGCCTCGCCGGAGAGGACGAGGGCGCGTTGGCGGGGGTGGGTGGAGAGGTTGACCACCGCGTTGACGATCAGCGAGATCGTCGTCTCGTGCCCCGCCGCGACCATCAGCTGCAGGGTGGAGACGATCTCCTCGTCGGTGAGGTGGTCGCCGTCCTCGGAGGCCAGGATCAGTGCGGAGGTGAGGTCGTCGCCGGGCTCGGCGCGCTTCGCCGCGACCGTCTGCGCCATGATGCCCGCCAGTTCCGTCAGCGTCGCGATGACCTCCGCCGGCGGGGTCTGCGTCGAGAAGAACTTCTCGAAGAGCTCCTTCAGCCGGGGAAGCCGGGACTCGTCGATGCCCATGAGGTCGGCGATGACGTACATGGGGAGGGGGTAGGCGAAGTCCGCCTTCAGGTCGATCACCCAGGCGGAGTCCGGCAGGCCGTCCAGCAGGCTCTCCGTCAGCTTGGTGATCCGCTCGCGCATCTGCTCCACCCGGCGTGGGGTGAGCGCCTGCGCCACCAGCGTGCGCATACGCCGGTGGTCCGCGCCGTCCACCGTGAGCATGGAGCGGCCGGGGTCGGCGAGCCCGATCAACGGCCAGTCAGGGGGTATCTCGCCGCGCTGCCAGGCACCCAGACGTTGATGTCCTTCACCAGCCGGGGGTCCGTGAGCAGGGCACGCGCCTCGGCATGGTGCGTGACCGCCCATACCGGGACGCCGCCCGGCAGCTCGACGGCGGCGAGCGGGCCCGCGGCGCGCAGTGCCGCGCTCTCGCCGTCCAAGTCGGTGACGAAGGGGTCCAGGGCGATACGAGTGGTCATGCGGCAGGGCCTCCAAGAGCGGGAGTGGGCGTGAATCTCACAGGGAGTTCGGTCAGGCCGCGCAGCCACGGGGACGGCCGCCGCGTCAGCGACTCGGCGGGTACGGCCAGGTCGATGTCCGGCAGCCGGTCCAGTACGACCTCGATCCCCGTCCGCGCGATCACCTCCGCGACCTCCTGGGCCGGGAACGGGCAGCGGTGCTCCCCGTGGCCGAAGGAGAAGTGGGCGCTGTTCCCGCCGGTGAGGGCGGAGCCGTCGGTGCGGACCTGGGGGTCGGAGTTGGCGCCCTGGAGGCCGAGCAGCAGCAGGTCGCCGGCGCGGACGCGGCGGCCGCCGAGCCGGGTGTCGCGGGAGGCCCAGCGCCCTGCCACGTTCTGGGTGGGGGTGTCCTCCCACAGAACCTCGTTCATCGCCTCGGCGACACTGTGCCGGCCGCCGAAGAGCGACGCCGCGAAACGTTCGTCCGTCAGCATCAGGCGCAGCGAGTTGCCGATCCAGTCGGCGGTCGGCTGGTGCCCCGCGGCCATCATGACCATCAGGTCCTGCATCAGCTCTTCGTCGGTGAAGCCGCCGCCGTCCGGTGGATGTCCCGGTTGTTGCGCATGTCCCGGTTCTTGCGAACGACCCTGCTCTTCTGCATGTCCCGGCTCTTTCGGATGCGCCCTCGCGAGCATCCTGGACACGACGTCGTTCGCGGGCTCGGCCTTCCGGTCGGCCAGCAACCGCGCCATGGACGTGGCCAGGTGCCGCTGACCCGCCAGCGCCCCTTCCCGCCCGTTGATCATGTCGTTCAGGGCGGTGACCAGGCCCGGCCCCTGCGCCTCCGCGAAGCCGTAGAGCGTCGCGAGGACGCGGACGGGCAGCAGCGCGGCGTACTCCCCGACGATGTCCGTCTCGCCCTTGGCGCAGAACGCGTCGAGCAGTTCGTCGGCGAACCTCTCGGTGTGGGAGCGCAGTTCGAAGGGATCGACCGCTTCGAGCGCGTCGCTGATCACCGCGGCGCGCTCGCGGTGGCGTTCACCGACCGTGTAGAGGATGGACGGCTGCCTGCGCCCGATCATCGGCAGCAGCGGCCAGTCGTCGGGGATGCGCTCCCACTGGTTCCACAGGTCGGAGTCACGGCTGAACAGGACCGGATCGCCGGTGACCTGGTGCAGTTCGCGATAGCCGAGCACCAGCCACGCCGGTATGTCGCCGTCGAGCACGACCGGAGCCACGGCACCGTGGTCGCGCCGCATCTCCCGGTACAGCTCGGCGGGTTCGGTCTGGAACCGGGGCCCGCTGAGGGGCACGGGGGCGGGGGTCACAGCGCCAACTCCGGAGATCGTGGGATGGACAGGGACTTGAGGTGCTCGACGAGGGTGATCAGCACCCGCTTGGCGGACTCCCGCGAACGGGCGTCGCAGTCGAGGAGCGGGACGCCCGGGTCGAGGTCGAGGGCCTCGCGGATCCGGGCGGGCGGGTGCGTGGGGCCGCCGAAGTCGTTGCAGGCCACGATGAACGGCGTGCCGCGGTGCTCCAGACGGTTGACGGCGTACCAGGAGTCGCCGATACGGCGGGTGTCGACGAGGACGACCGCGCCGAGGGGGCCGGAGAAGAGCCGGTCCCAGAGGAACCAGAAGCGTTCCTGCCCCGGCGCGCCGAAGAGGTACAGCACATTGCGGGCGTCCAGCGTGATGCGGCCGAAGTCGAAGGCCACGGTGGTCGCGGACTTGCCGCGTCCCTCGCTGATGTCGTCGACCGCCTCGCCGGCCTGCGTCATCGTCTCCTCGGTGTTGAGGGGACGCATCTCGCTCACGGATCGGACCAGGGTCGTCTTGCCGACGCCGAAGCCGCCGACGACCACGATCTTGAGCCCGTTGTCGGCCGACGCCGCCAGGGGCGTACGGGCGCCGGGGCCACCCGTGGACGTACGGGCGTCAGAGGTTGCGGAGTCCAACGAGCACCTGCTCCAGGATGTCGGGATCGGGCAGAGCGGCGGCGTGCGGGTGGCGGGCGCTGACGCGGCCCGCGGCGAGAAGGTCGCTGAGCAGGATCTTCGTGATGCTCACCGGCAGCCGCAGCTCCGCCGCGATCTCGACGACCGCCGTGGGCCGTTCGCACAGCCGCAGGATCGCGGCGTGCTCCGACTGCATGCCCACCACCGGATCGCACTCCGCGACCACCAGCGTCACCAGGTCGAAGGGGGTGTCGGGCGCGGACCGGCTGCGCCCTCCCGTGAGGGTGTACAGGCGGTCGGGTGCGTCGTCCCTGCCCGGCCGGCTCATGAGGTGCGGGGCCGCGCGCTCAGGTGTTCGCCGAGTTGCTCCACGAGTTCGCTCATGTTGTGCCCGACCAGACCGGCGTCCGCGTCCTCGGCGGTGACCACGGCCAGGTGCGCGCCGTCGCCCGCCTCCACGATGAACAGGACCCCGCCGTAGAACTCGGCCATGGCCGAGCGCACTCCACCACTTCCGTCGCCGAACTCCACGGACGCGCCGTGCGACAGCGACTGGATGCCGGCGGCGATCGCGGCGAGCTGGTCGGCCTGGTCGACCGAGAGCTCCGGGGTCCGGCACAGCTTCAGGCCGTCGCGGGAGAGCACGAGCGTGTGCCGGGCGCCCGGGGTGCGCTCGAGAAGGCCCTCGATGAGCCAGGTGAGCTTCTCGTCGGCGGTGGTCGTGCCGGTCATGGAGTGGTGTCGCCTTCCGGATGCGAGTGAGGGGTGGCGGGGGTGGTGTCCGGTACGGCTTCCGTCTCCCCTACGGCGTCTTCGGCTCGTACGGCGTCCTCGGCGCCCTGGGCCGCGCTGCGTACCGCCTCGCGGAAGCTGCTGAAGCGGGCCGCGACGCTTGCTGTGGAGCCGTCGGCGGCACGGGGCTGCGGATCGGCCTGGGGCGGCGGCGTGGCGTGCGCTCGGCTGCGCTCGGCGTGCGCGAGGGTGCGGCCCCGGCGGCGTTTGGGGAGGGCGCCCGTGGACGGCGGGAGCGGCTCGTGCCTGGGCGAGTCGTGGGTGGGGACCGGGTCCGGGTCGAGATCGCCCATGGCGTGGGCGGCGGCGTACGACACCTCGGTGGCCGGCCCCGGAACCGCGACCGGTTCGGGCTCCGCGGGCAGCGATGCGGACGGCAGCGGCGTGGTCGGGGGCGTGAGGAGGTCCTGGGGGATGAGCACCAGGACGCCCGTGCCGCCACGCGCGGAGGGCCGGAAGGACACCTTCAGCCCGTGCTTGCGGGCGAGCCGGCCGACCACCGCGAGGCCGAGCCGGGTGCCCGAGAGCCCGCCGAGCTCCGCAGTGTTCCCAGCGTCTGCGGAGACGGCGCGCTCGGCGCGGCGCAGTTGGACGTCGCCCATGACGAGCCCGCTGTCCTCGACGGAGACGATGACACCGGCCGGGACCTCTTCGACGTACACATGCACTTCGGCGGTCGGCGGCGAGAAGTTCGCGGCGTTGTCGAGGAGTTCGGCGAGCGCGTGCATCACGCCCTCTGCGGCGTGTCCGGCGACGGCGGCCTCGCTGGCGGAGTGCACGCGCACGCGCTGGTAGCCGCCGATGCGGCCCATCGCGCCGCGCAGGATCGACTCCATGACGATGGGGCGTGCCCAGCGGCGGCCTGAGCGGGCGCCGGCGAGAACGGCGACGGAGTCGGCGAGGCGGCCCGCCTGTGCGGTGCGGTGGTCGAGGTGGAGGAGGTCGGCGAGGACCTCCTCGTCGGAGTGCCGCTCCTCCATGGCGCGCAGGTCGGCGAGCATGCCGGTGGCCAGCGCCTGCATGCGGCCCGCGGCGTTGGCGGTCGCCGAGATCGCGGCGGCGCGTTCGCTCGTGGCCTGCCGGGCGCGCTCGGTCAGCCGGGCGTTCTCCTCGAAGAGACGGGTGCGTTCGTCGGTGAGGTGCTGCCGCTCGGCCGCGAACTCCTCGGTGAGGAGGGCGCGTTCCCGCGCCGCCGTCTCGGTCAGACGCACGCGTTCCCGGGCCGCCGCCTCGGCCAGGCGGGCCCGTTCGCGCGCGGAGTCGTCGGCCAGCCGGGACCGCTCCTGGTGGAACTCTTCGGTCAGCCGGGCTCGTTCCTGGAGCAGCCGTCCGGCGTCCTGGGTCACGGCGTCGAGTCGGCGGCGTACCAGCTTCGTCGACTGTACGGCGCGGGCGGCCACCGCGACGGCCGCGCACAGCAGCACCGCGGCCGCGCTCGCGCCCCAGGCGAGGGGAGCGCGCACCGAGTCGGGTGCCAGGGCGACCGCGCCGACCACCGCGAGCGCGGCCGGGACGGCGGCGATCAGGGGAGCGGGCGCGACGGCGCGGAGGGTGGGGCGTTCGCCGGAGGGGGTGGGCGCGGTCATCAATCGGTCCTCGGTCGTGTTCTGGGGGGAGAACGTTCCTCGGTCGTGTTCTCGGGCGTTTCCTCGGGCGTGTCCTGGGTGAGAAGCGACACCTGATGCTCAACTCGCCGTCACTATATGGGAGTTCGTGATCGAATTGGGAAGGTTCTGGAAGCGGTTGCATGATCGACAGTGATCGGCAGGCGTTCCGTCCGCGATTTTGGCTGCGCGGGTGACGGTCACTGTCCGTGCCCGGCTGCATCCTGGAGGCATGACGGATCTCGGGGAGCAGGGCACACCGGCGTCGGCGGCCGATCTCGCCGGGCTGCGGACCGGGCTGGAGCGGGCGGTGCGCGGCGCGGTCGCCTTCGACGCGACCGCGCGGGCGCTGACCACCATGGACGCGTCCAACTACCGGCGCGTCCCGCTCGGCGTCGTCTCCCCGCGCGATGCCGACGACGTGGCGGCGGCCCTCGCCGTGTGCCGCGCGCACGGCGTGCCGGTGGTGCCGCGCGGCGGCGGCACGTCGATCGCCGGGCAGGCCACGGGCACGGGCATCGTCCTGGACTTCACACGGCACATGAACCGGATCGTGTCGCTCGACCCGGCGGCCCGTACGGCCGTGGTCCAGCCCGGTGTCGTACTGGACCGCCTCCAGGACGCCGCCGCCCCGCACGGCCTGCGCTTCGGCCCCGACCCCTCGACCCACAGCCGCTGCACCCTCGGCGGGATGATCGGCAACAACTCGTGCGGCTCCCACTCGGTGGCCTGGGGCACGACGGCGGACAGCGTGCGGGAGCTCTCGGTGGTCACCGGTCAAGGGGTCGCCGTGCGCCTCGGCCAGGACTGGGCGGGTGCCCCCGATGGCCTCAGGGCTCTGGTGGAGGGCGAGTTGGCCCGTCTGCGCACCGGCTTCCCGGATCTGCCGCGCCGTATTTCCGGGTACGCGCTGGACGCCCTCCTGCCCGAGAAGGGCGCGGACGTCGCCCGCGCCTTCTGCGGCTCCGAGGGCACCTGGGGGGTGCTGACCGAGGCGGTCGTACGACTGGTGGAGGCGCCGCGTGCGCGGGCGCTGGCCGTGCTGGCGTACCCGGACGAGAGCGCGGCGGCGGAGGCGGCCGCGGGGCTGCTGCCGCACCGGCCGCTCACGGTGGAGGGGATGGCCGCGGATCTCGTGCCGGCCGGCGCGGGGCTGCCACGGGGCGGGGCCTGGCTGTTCGTGGAGACGGGCGGCGCCTCGGAGGCGGAGGCACGCGCGCGTGCGGACGCGATCGTGCGCGCGGCCGACGTGCCGGACGCCCTCGTGGTCACCGACCCGGCCGGGCAGCGTGCCCTGTGGCGCATCCGCGAGGACGCGAGCGGTACGGCGACCCGGATGCCGGACGGCAGCGAGGCCTGGCCCGGCTGGGAGGACTGCGCGGTGCCGCCCACCCGGCTGGGCGGGTATCTCCGGGACTTCAGGGGCCTGCTGTCCGCCCACGGCCTGCGCGGCACGCCGTACGGGCACTTCGGCGACGGCTGCATCCATGTGCGTATCGACTTCGACCTGATGAGTTCCGAAGGCGTGGCCCGCTTCCGGCGCTTCTCCGAGGAACTCGCGGCACTGGTCGTCTCCCACGGCGGCTCCCTGTCCGGCGAGCACGGGGACGGGCAGGCACGCGCGGAGCTGCTGCCCACGATGTACGGCGCCGAGATGGTGGGCCTCTTCGAGCGGGCCAAGGGCCTCTGGGACCCGGACGACCTGCTCAACCCCGGGATGCTCGTACGGCCCCACAGGCTGGACGAGAACCTGCGGTTCGCGGTGCTGCCGCGGGAGCCGGTGGACGTGGTGTTCGGGTATCCGGCGGACGGCGGGGACTTCTCGGCGGCGGTGCGCCGATGCGTGGGGGTCGCCAAGTGCCGTGCTCCCGTGGCGGCGGACGCCGGGGTCATGTGCCCCTCCTTCCGGGCGACCGGAGCGGAGGAGCACTCCACGCGCGGGCGGGCCCGGCTGCTCCACGAGATGCTCGCGGGCGAGGTCGTGACGGACGGATGGCGGTCCACCGAGGTCCGTGACGCGCTGGACCTGTGCCTCTCCTGCAAGGGGTGCAAGTCGGACTGCCCGGTCGGCGTCGACATGGCCACGTACAAGGCGGAGTTTCTCCACCACCACTACGAAGGGCGCCGGCGCCCGGCCGCGCACTACGCGATGGGGTGGCTGCCGGTCTGGCTGGCGGCGGTGACCCGGACGCACTCGGCCCGACTGGTCAACTCCCTCGCGTCGGTGCGTCCGTTGGCCGCCCTGGCCAAGCGGCTGGGCGGGATCGCGCCCGAGCGGGAGATTCCGCGGGTGGCGCGGGAGACGTTCAGCCGGTGGTGGTCGCGGAGGTTCCGGGATCGGGTACGGGCGTTCGTGCGGGACGCGCGATGCGGGCAACGGGGCGCGTTCCCGGGGTTCGGAGGGGACACCGTCGTGGTGTGGCCGGACACCTTCACCGAGTACCTGTCACCGTCCGTCGGCAAGGCGGCCGTACGGGTCCTGGAGGCGGCGGGGCTGACGGTGCTGCTGCCGCCGACGATCCGGACGAGGTTCGGGCCGGCGCTGGAGGGACTGGCCGAATACCCGGCGGAGGGCGCGCCGGATGGGGCGCCGGTCGGGGACGGGGTGCCGCGCGGCCCCGTCGGGGACGGGGTGCCGCTGCGGCCGAGCGCCTTCAACACGCTGCTGTCGCGCCGCCAACGCGTCTGCTGCGGACTGACGTACGTCTCGACCGGCCAGCTCGACCGCGCCCGCGCCGTGCTGCGCCGCACGCTGGACCTGATGGAGCCGTACCTGGAGATGGACGGCACCTCGGTCGTCGTACTGGAACCGAGCTGCGCCGCCGCCCTGCGCACCGACCTCCCGGAGCTGCTGCCCGACGACCCCCGCGCGGCGCGTCTGGCCGCGGCGGTGCTGACCTTCGCCGAGGCGCTGGAACGCCATGCCCCGCTCTGGACCCCGCCCCGCCTGGACCGCCCGGCCGTCGGCCAGACCCACTGCCACCAACATGCGGTGCTCGGCGACGCCGCCGACCGCCGGCTGCGCGAGGCGGCGGGGCTGACCGGCAGCCTCACGGGCGGCTGCTGCGGCCTGGCGGGCAACTTCGGCTTCGAGAAGGGCCACTACGAGGTGTCCACGACCTGCGCGGAGGAGCAACTGCTCCCGGCCGTCCGCGCGGCCACCGACGACGCGGTCGTCCTGGCGGACGGCTTCTCCTGCCGCACCCAGCTGGAGCAGTTGGCGGGGCGGAGGGGGCGACATCTCGCCGAGGTGCTGGCGGAGGCGCTGCCGGAGGGACACCCGTAAGTACGCTGGCAGGTCCACCGGGCCGAGGATCTGCGGACCCCGGGACCCCGGGACCCCGGGGCCCTGGAACCCCGGAGCCCTGGAACCCCGGGGCCCTGGAACCCCGGGACCTCGGGGCCCTGGAGCCCCGGACCCGTGGAACCCCGGGACCTCGGGGCCCTGGAGCCCCGGGGCCCTGGAACCGGGACCCCGGAGCCCTGGAACCCCGGGGCCCGGACACGCGAACCCCAGGACCGCCCGAACCTCAGAACCGGCCGAACCTCAGAACCGCTCGAACCCCAGAACCGGCCGAACCCCAGAACCGGCCCAACCCCAGAACCGGCCGAACCTCAGAACCCTCAGGACCCCGAGGAGCAGTGCGCATGAGCCTCCGCCTTCAGGCGATCACCCGTGAAGAACACCTGGCGTTCGTCAGGACGCGGCCCTCGGCCAGCCACATGCAGGTGCCGTCGTGGGGCGATGTGAAGCCGGACTGGCGGGCGGAGAGCCTGGGATGGTTCGACGTCGGTGACGGTGACGGTGACGGGGACGGTGACGGGGACGGGGACGGGGACGGGGACGGGGACGGGGACGGCGGCCGTCACCGTGGCGGAGGCGGAGGCGGGCGACTGCTCGGCGTCGGGCTGGTGCTGCTGCGCCCGCTGCCGAAGGTGAAGCGGTATCTCGCGTATCTGCCCGAGGGGCCGGTCATCGACTGGCACGCGGCGGACCTCGCCGAGCGCTGGCTCGAACCCATGCTGGCGTACCTCAAAACGCGGGGCGCGTTCTCGGTGAAGATGGGGCCGCCCGTCGTCGCACGCCGATGGAGCGCGGACGCGGTCAAGACGGCGATCGCCGATCCGGCGGCACGGCGGCTGGGGGACGTGGAGGCCACCACGTACGAGCCGGGCGCGGTCGAGGTCGCGGAGCGGCTGCGCGATATGGGCTGGCGGCGGACCGAGCCGGGCGGCGAGGACGGCTTTGCGGCCGGACAGCCGCGGTACGTCTTCCAAGTGCCGTTCGCCGGGCGGTCGTTGGAGGAGATCCAGGGCGGGCTCAACCAGCAGTGGCGGCGCAACATCAAGAAGGCCGAGAAGGCCGGCGTGAAGGTGGTGCGGGGCGGCCACGACGACCTGCCCGCCTTCTACGAGCTGTACGCCGAGACCGCCGAACGCGACCGTTTCATCCCACGCCCGCTGCCCTACTTCCAGCGCATGTGGACCGCGCTGACGGCCGAGGACCCCGACCGCATGCGGCTCTACCTCGCCCACCACGACGGCGACGTCCTCGCGGCGGCCACGATGCTCACCGTCGGCAGCCACGTCTGGTACTCCTACGGCGCCTCCACCAGCCGCAAGCGCGAGGTCCAGCCCAACAACGCCATCCAGTGGCGCATGATGACCGACGCCCACGAACTCGGCGCCGCCGTGTACGACTTCCGAGGCATCACCGACACGCTGGAGGAGTCCAACCACCTGCTCGGCCTGCTCCGTTTCAAGGCCGGCGCGGGCGGCGAGGCCGTCGAGTACCTCGGCGAGTGGGACTTCCCGCTCAACCGCCTGCTGCACAAGGCGCTGGACCTCTACATGGCGCGCCGCTGAGCTCCGCGAGCCCGACGACAGACATCCAGTACTCAGGTGATCAGGGGGCGCTGCGGCTGCCGCTGTTCGTGGAGGCGCGCCAGTGTTCATGGAGGGGGGCGCTCCGCCTGACGGCCCGCACCGGTCCCTGTCCCCCCAGCGCCCCAGGACAGTTGCGCAACGGGTTCACACACCTGACGGAGTCCATTACCCTGGACTGACAGGTACATCACGATGAACAAACCCTGAGCCGATTCCCTGGAAGGCCCCGTGAACACCCCCAGCGCTGCCCCGTCCTCCCCGGCCCCGGCCGCCCCCGCCACGGCATCCATGCCCACCGCGGGCGTGCCTGCGGCGGGCGGCCCGCGCCGACGGGGCTCCCTCGGGCCCGTGGGCCTGGTCCTCGCCGGAGGTATCTCCGTGCAGTTCGGCGGCGCCCTCGCGGTGACCCTGATGCCGCGGGTCGGTGCCCTCGGTGTGGTGACCCTGCGGCTGCTGGTGGCCGCGATCGTGCTGCTCGCGGTGTGCCGCCCCAAGGTGCGCGGGCACTCGCGCGCCGACTGGGGCACGGTCGTCGTCTTCGGCGTGACGATGGCCGCGATGAACGGCCTCTTCTACCAGTCGGTCGCCCGTATCCCGCTGGGCCCCGCGGTCACGCTCGAAGTGCTCGGACCGCTCGCGCTCTCCGTCCTCGCGTCCCGCCGCGCAGTGAATCTGGTCTGGGCCGGCCTCGCCCTCTGCGGCGTCTTCCTGCTCGGCGGCGGAGGCTTCAGCAGCCTCGACCCCACTGGTGTCGCCTTTGCCCTGGGTGCCGGCGCCATGTGGGCGGCGTACATCATCTTCAGTGCGCGTACGGGCCGACGCTTCCCCCAGGCCGACGGGCTCGCTCTCGCCATGGTGGTCGCGGCGGTGGCGTTCCTGCCCTTGGGGATCGTCGAGTCCGGTTCGAAGCTGCTCGTCCCGACCACGGTCGCGCTGGGTGCCGCGGTGGCCGTCCTCTCCTCGGTCCTCCCGTACACCCTCGAACTCCTCGCCCTGCGCCGCCTGCCCGCCTCCACCTTCGCCATCATGATGAGCCTCGAACCGGCCGTCGCCGCCACCGCCGGCTTCCTCGTCCTGAACCAGGCCCTCTCGGCCACCGAGGCCCTCGCGATCGCCCTGGTCATCGCGGCGAGCATGGGGGCGGTGCGGACCCAGGTGGGGCGCGGGAAGGCCAAGGGGCTGGAAGGGGAGTTGGGGACCGGCGGCTGACCGGCCCACGGTCGAGCGGGTCGACCAGCCCACGACCGAGCCGCCCGACGGGCGCGCGCGGTGTCGAGCAGGCTGACCGGCGCGGCGTGCGGAGACGAGCAGGCTGACCGGCGCGCGTATAGAGCCGAGCCTCCCGATCGCCCGCCGAATCGCGCCCGCTCAGCTCAAGCGCTGCAACGGTGGCATTCAGCTCGTGCGCTGCAGCGGCCGCATGGAGCCGTACGGCCGTTCATGCTCGCCGAACCACAACTGCGGCGCCCGCTCGTAGGCGGCCTGGGCGAGTTCGCGCCCCCACTGGCGGCTGGCGTACATCGGGATCCTGATCCGGTAGCGGCGGTCCGGCAGGCCGGGGCGCAGCGGCTCGTCCCGCACGACGAGCGGCTTGAGCAGCGGATCGGACGCGTCGACGTCGCCGTACGGGCACAGTTCAAGGCTCATGACCTTCTGGCCGGCCTTGGCGTTGCCCTTGTGCGCCCAGTACAGCCCGACTCCGGCGAGTGACTGCCACGGCACCACTGTCTGCCGCTCCTGGCTGTGCTGCCACCACACTCCGTATGCGTCGAAGGCGAGCAGCGTCCCGCGCCCCGCCCACAGCGCGTACGTCATCAGCGCCCCGAGCCCGCCCCAGAGCAGCAGCCACACCCCGGCGAAGATCCACTGCCCGGCCCCCGCCCCGCCCTTGCCTGCCGTGACGACGAGCGGGAGCGGTGCGAGCAGGAGCGCGATCAGCGTGCCCGGCAGCCCGGTCCGGAGCCGGCGCATTCCGAAGCGGTAGACGGCGGCGTCGGGGCCGGGATGGGGCGGCGGAGAGGGAAACATGGCGGCAGAGCGTAGCGGGGTGACCTGTGCATGGCGAATTCGCCCGGGTCTCGTCGGCGGGGCGTTTCGGTGGCTGCATCTGCGTCAATTAATGCAAGCATGCTTGCTTGTTTCTGTGAGCACTGCCATGCTCCCGGACACACAACTCGTGCCCCGAGGGGAGCGCATCGTGTCCGACCCGTCGTCCGTGATCGACGATCTGCACCGGGAGAGCGAGGAACTCGACCGGTTGGTGGGGAAGTTGGGGGAGGGGCAATGGACGCGCGCGACACCCGCTCCCGGGTGGACCGTCGCCCATCAGATCGCGCATCTCGCCTGGACCGACCGCTCCGCGCTGCTCGCCGTGACCGACGCCGAGGCCTTCGCCAAGGAGGTCGAGAAGGCGCTCGCCGCGCCCGACGGATTCGTGGACGACGGTGCGGCGGAGGGGGCCGCACTGCCGCCCGCCCGGCTGCTCGCCGAGTGGCGGGAGGGGCGTGCCGCGCTGGAGAAGGCCCTGCGCGCGGCACCCACCGGAACCCGGTTTCCCTGGTACGGCCCGCCCATGTCGGCCGCCTCTATGGCCACCGGCCGTCTTATGGAGACCTGGGCCCACGGACAGGACGTGGCCGACACGTTGGGCGTGGTGCGCGCACCCACGGACCGGCTGAAGCATGTGGTGCGCATCGGGGTGCGGGCCCGTGGCTTCGCCTTCGGGGCACGGGGACTCACCGCGCCCGGTGAGGAGTTCCGGGTCGAACTGGTCGGCCCCTCGGGCGAGTTGTGGACGTACGGCCCGGCGGACGCCGCCCAGCGCGTCACCGGGCCCGCTCTCGACTTCTGCCTGCTGGTGACCCAGCGGGCGAACCGCGCCGACCTCGCCGTACGGGCGGTAGGCCCCGACGCCGACCGCTGGCTGGACATCGCTCAGGCCTTCGCGGGGCCACCGGGCGTCGGGCGCGCGCCGAAGGGAGCCGCAGGGTGAGCGGCGTACCACCGCTGCGCATCGGCAATGCCTCCGGCTTCTACGGCGACCGCTTCGACGCCCTGCGCGAGATGCTCACCGGCGGCCCGCTGGACGTCCTCACCGGCGACTACCTCGCCGAGCTGACGATGCTCATCCTGGGCCGCGACCGGCTGAAGGACCCGAGACGTGGATACGCCAAGACCTTCCTGAGGCAGCTGGAGGAGTGCCTCGGCCTGGCGCACGAGCGGGGCGTGCGCGTCGTCGCGAACGCCGGCGGCCTCAACCCGGCCGGACTCGCCGACGCCGTCCGCGAGTTGGCCGACCGGCTCGGCATCCCGGTACGCGTCGCCCATGTCGAGGGCGACGACCTGACGCACCAGTACGCGGGGAGTCTCGCCGCGCACGCCTACCTCGGCGGCGCGGGCATCGCCGCGTGCCTGCGCCAGGGCGCGGACATCGTCGTCACGGGGCGGGTCACGGACGCCGCGCTCGTCACCGGGCCCGCCGTCGCCCACTTCGGCTGGGGGCCGCGCGCGTACGACCGGCTCGCGGGCGCCGTCGTCGCCGGGCACGTCCTGGAGTGCGGCACCCAGGCCACCGGCGGCAACTACGCCTTCTTCGCCGACCACGACCCGGCCAGCCTGCGCCACCCCGGCTTCCCGCTCGCCGAACTCCACGAGGACGGCACCAGCGTCATCACCAAGCACGACGGCACCGGAGGCCTCGTCGACGTCGGCACGGTCACGGCCCAACTCCTGTACGAGACACAGGGCGCCCGGTACGCGGGCCCCGACGTCACCGCCCGGCTGGACTCGGTCCGGCTCACCCAGGAGGGCCCCGACCGGGTACGGATCGAGGGCGTGCGCGGCGAGGCCCCGCCCCCCACCCTCAAGGTCGGCCTCAACCGGCTCGGCGGCTTCCGCAACGAGGTCGTGTTCGTCCTGACCGGGCTCGCCATCGAGCACAAGGCCGCTCTGGTACGGGCCCAGATGGAGGCCGCGCTCGACGCCGCCAAGTCCCGCCCGGCGGACGTCCGCTGGGACCTCGCCCGCACCGACCACCCCGACGCCCCCACCGAGGAGACCGCGAGCGCGCTGCTCCGGCTCGTCGTGCGGGACAAGGAGCAGGAGGTCGTGGGGCGGGCGCTCAGCGGGGCCGCCATCGAGCTGGCGCTGGCGAGCTACCCCGGATTCCATGTGATGGCGCCACCTGGGACGGGCGCGCCTTATGGGGTCTTCGAGGACGTGTACGTCCCCCATGGGGCTGTGGACCACGTGGCGGTCCTCTATGACGGGCGACGGGTCCGTGTGGCTCCGGCGGAGGACACCCGCGTACTGGAGACGCCCGAAGAGCCGCCGCTGCCCGAGCCGTTGCCCTTGACCGGACCGACCCGCCGCGCTCCCCTCGGGCTCATCGCCGGGGCCCGGAGCGGGGACAAGGGCGGGAACGCCAACGTCGGTGTGTGGGCGAGGTCGGACGACGCCTGGCGATGGATGGCGCATCAACTGACGACTGACAGATTTCAGAATCTGATGACCGAGAGCCGTCATCTGAAAGTCGTCCGTCACATACTGCCCAACCTTCGCGCCCTCAACTTCGTCGTCGAAGGCATCCTCGGCGAAGGCGTCGCCTCCCAGGCCCGATTCGACCCCCAGGCCAAGGCCCTCGGCGAATGGCTCCGCTCCCGCCACCTGGACATACCGGAGACCCTCCTGTGACCGTCCTCTCCTCCGCGCTCGACATCAACAGCCCCGACTACACCGCCCACCGCGAAGCCATGCTGGTCAAGCTGGCCGACCTGGACGCCGAGCACGCCAAGGCGCTCGCCGGCGGCGGGCCCAAGTACGTCGAGCGGCATCGCAAGCGCGGCAAGCTCCTCGCGCGCGAACGCATCGAGCTGCTGCTCGACCCGGACACGCCCTTCCTGGAGCTGTCGCCGCTGGCGGCCTGGGGAAGCGACTACGCGATCGGCGCCTCGCTCGTCACCGGGATCGGGGTCGTCGAGGGCGTGGAGTGCCTGATCACGGCGAACGACCCGACCGTGCGCGGCGGTGCCAGCAACCCCTGGAGCCTGAAGAAGGCGCTGCGGGCCAATGACATCGCCCTCGCCAACCGGCTGCCCTGCATCAGCCTCGTCGAGTCGGGCGGCGCCGATCTGCCGTCCCAGAAAGAGATCTTCATCCCTGGCGGTGCGATCTTCCGCGACATCACGCGGCTGTCGGCGGCCGGAATCCCCACCGTGGCCGTGGTCTTCGGGAACTCCACCGCCGGAGGCGCATACGTCCCCGGTATGTCCGACCACGTGATCATGGTCAAGGAGCGGGCCAAGGTCTTCCTGGGCGGGCCGCCGCTGGTGAAGATGGCCACCGGCGAGGAGAGCGACGACGAGTCGCTGGGCGGCGCCGAGATGCACGCGCGCGTGTCGGGTCTGGCGGACTACTTCGCCGTCGACGAGCGAGACGCGCTGCGGCAGGCCCGGCGCGTGGTGGCACGGCTCAACCACCGCAAGGCGTACGGCGATCCGGGCCCGGCGGCCCCGCCCAAGTACGACGAGGACGAGCTCCTGGGGATCGTGCCCGGCGACCTGAAACACCCCTTCGATCCGCGCGAGGTCATCGCCCGCATCGTCGACGGTTCGGACTTCGACGAGTTCAAGCCGCTGTACGGGACGAGCCTCACGACCGGCTGGGCGGCGCTCCACGGCTACCCCGTCGGCATCCTCGCCAACGCCCAAGGGGTGCTCTTCAGCGCCGAGTCCCAGAAGGCGGCCCAGTTCATCCAGCTGGCCAACCAGCGCGACATCCCCCTCCTCTTCCTGCACAACACCACCGGCTACATGGTCGGCAAGGAGTACGAGCAGGGCGGCATCATCAAGCACGGCGCGATGATGATCAACGCGGTGAGCAACTCGCGCGTCCCGCATCTCTCCGTGCTCATGGGCGCCTCGTACGGCGCCGGTCACTACGGCATGTGCGGGCGGGCGTACGACCCGCGCTTCCTGTTCGCCTGGCCCAGCGCCAAGTCGGCCGTCATGGGCCCCCAGCAGCTCGCGGGCGTCCTGTCCATCGTCGCCCGGCAGTCGGCGGCGGCGAAGGGGCAGCCGTACGACGAGGACGCCGACGCCGCCCTGCGCACCATGGTGGAGCAGCAGATCGAGTCGGAGTCCCTGCCGATGTTCCTGTCCGGGCGGCTGTACGACGACGGGGTCATCGACCCGCGCGACACCCGCACCGTCCTCGGCCTGTGCCTGTCCGCGATCCACACGGCGCCGTACGAGGGCGCGCGTGGCGGCTTCGGCGTCTTCCGGATGTGAGGGATCCAGTGATCACTTCTGTGCTCGTCGCGAACCGCGGCGAGATCGCGTGCCGTGTCTTCCGCACCTGCCGTGAGGGGGGAATCCGAACAGTCGCCGTGCATTCGGACGCCGACGAGAACGCCCTCCACGCGCGCGTGGCCGACACGGCGGTACGGCTGCCGGGGGCGGCGCCCTCGGAGACGTATCTGCGCGGCGACCTGATCGTGAAGGCGGCCCTGAGCGCCGGCGCGGACGCCGTGCACCCCGGGTACGGCTTCCTGTCCGAGAACGCCGACTTCGCACGGGCCGTCCTCGAGGCGGGCCTCGTCTGGATCGGTCCGCCGCCCGAGGCGATCGAGGCGATGGCCTCGAAGACGCGTGCCAAGAAGCTGATGGGGATCGAAGCCCTGTCGCAGGTGACGGCCGACGACCTCCCCGTGCTGGTGAAGGCGGCCGCGGGCGGTGGCGGGCGCGGTATGCGCGTGGTCAGGGAACTGGCGGAGCTGGACCCCGAGTTGACGGCCGCCCGTGCCGAGGCGCTCGGGGCCTTCGGCGACGGGGAGGTCTTCGTCGAGCCCTATGTGGAGGGCGGCCGGCACGTCGAGGTGCAGATCCTCGCCGACACGCACGGCACGGTGTGGGCACTCGGCACCCGCGACTGCTCCCTCCAAAGGCGTCACCAGAAGGTCATCGAGGAGGCTCCCGCACCGGGGCTGGGCGACCTCACTCAGACGTTGTACGACCTGTCCGTACGCGCCGCCCGCGCGGTCGACTACGTGGGCGCCGGAACGGTCGAGTTCCTGGTCGCCAACGGCAAGGCCCACTTCCTGGAGATGAACACCCGCCTCCAGGTCGAACACCCGGTCACGGAAGCCGTCTTCGGCATCGACCTCGTGGCGCTGCAGATCCAGGTCGCCGAGGGCGCGGCGCTGGACAACGCACCGCCGCGCGCGCGTGGCCACGCGGTCGAGGCCCGCCTCTACGCGGAGGACCCGGCCGGCGCGTGGGCCCCGCAGACCGGCACCCTGCACCGCCTCACCGTCCCGGACGGAGTCCGCCTCGACACCGGCTACACCGACGGCGACCCCATCGGCATCCACTACGATCCGATGCTCGCCAAGGCCGTCGCCCACGCCCCGACGCGCGCGGAAGCCCTCCGCCGGCTGTCGGGCGCCCTGGAGAGGGCGACGATCCACGGCCCGGTCACCAACAGAGACCTGCTCGTACGGTCGCTGCGGCACGAGGAGTTCACCGCGGCCCGGATGGACACGGGCTTCTACGAGCGCCACCTCGCCGATCTGACGACACCCGCCCCCGACCCGTACGTCCCTCTGGCCGCCGCCCTCGCGGACGCCCACGGGCGCTCCGGGTTCGGCGGCTGGCGGAACCTGCCCTCGCAGCCCCAGACCAAGCGCTACCTGATGGCGGGCACCGAACACGAAGTCCACTACCGGCACACCCGCGAGGGCCTGACCGCCGACGGGGTGCGCGTGGTGCACGCCGACGCCGCTCTCGTCGTACTCGAAGTGGGCGGCGTACGACGGAAGTTCGAGGTCGCGCGCTACGACGACCAGGTCTTCGTGAACGCGACCGCCCTCACCGCCCTGCCCCGCTTCCCCGATCCGGCCGCGGAGCGCGCCCCCGGCTCACTGCTCGCACCGATGCCCGGCACCGTGGTCCGGGTGTCGGAGGGGCTGGCCGCAGGAGCCGCTGTAAGGGCCGGAGAGCCCCTGCTGTGGCTGGAGGCGATGAAGATGGAGCACAAGATCTCCGCGCCGATCACAGGAACGCTCAGCGCTCTGTACGCCGCACCCGGCCAGCAAGTGGAGGTCGGCGCATTGCTGGCGGTCGTACAGCAGACCTGAGGGGCGCCGGGCTGCATCGAATATGCGGCTCCGCCGCGTGAGCGCGCCAAGCCACCCAAGACCCGCACCCTCCAGACGGCCGACCCCCCTCTCCCTGAGGAGCCCCCATGACCGATCTCGTCGAAACCGAAGAGCACAAGGCCCTCCGCTCGGCCGTAGCCGCCCTCGGCAAGCGCTACGGCCGCGCATACCTCACCAAGGTCGTCGCCGAGGGGGCCCACCCGGACGAACTCTGGTCCGAGGCGGCCAAGCTCGGCTACCTCGGCGTCAACCTGCCCGAGGCGTACGGCGGTGGGGGTGGCGGCATGGCCGAACTCTCCATCGTGCTGGAGGAGTTGGGAGCGGCGGGCTGCCCGCTGTTGATGATGGTCGTGTCCCCGGCGATCTGCGGCACGGTGATCGCCCGCTTCGGCACCGAGGCGCAGAAGCGGGAGTGGCTGCCGGCCCTGAGCGACGGCACCCGCACCATGGCCTTCGGCATCACCGAACCCGACGCGGGCTCCAACTCCCACCGGATCACCACCACGGCGCGCCGCGACGGCGACACCTGGGTCCTCACCGGCCGCAAGGTGTTCATCTCCGGCGTCGACATCGCCGACGCCACGCTCATCGTGGGACGCACCGAGGACGCGCGGACGGGCCGCCTCAAGCCGTGTCTGTTCATCGTCCCGCGTGATGCCGAGGGCTTCGGGCGGCGTCGGATCGACATGGAACTCCAGGGCGCGGAGAAGCAGTTCGAGCTGACCCTGGACGACGTACGGCTGCCCGCCGACGCGCTCGTCGGCGACGAGGACGCCGGCCTGCTCCAGCTCTTCGCCGGGCTCAACCCGGAGCGGGTGATGACGGCGGCGTTCGCGATCGGCATGGGCCGGTACGCGCTCTCCAGGGCCGTCGAGTACGCGCGCGAACGCACCGTCTGGAAGGCGCCCATCGGCGCCCACCAGGCGATCGCGCACCCCCTGGCGCAGTCCCACATCGAGCTCGAACTCGCCCGCCTGATGATGCAGAAGGCGGCGTTCCTGTACGACTCCGGGGACGACGTCGCCGCCGGAGAGGCGGCCAACATGGCCAAGTACGCGGCCGCCGAGGCCTGTGTGAGGGCCGTCGACCAGGCCGTGCACACCCTCGGCGGCAATGGCCTCACCCGCGAATTCGGCCTCGCCTCACTGATTACGGCGTCGCGCGTGTCTCGTATCGCACCGGTCAGCAGGGAGATGATTCTCAACTACGTCTCCCACCAGACCCTGGGCCTTCCCAAGTCGTACTAGCGAGCCACTCGAGCCGCTCTAGGAGGAACCGTGTTCCGCAGCCAGTACGCAGACGTCCCGTCCGTCGAGGAACCCATCCATGACGCCGTCCTCGGCCGTGCCGCCGAGCGCGGCGGTGCGCCCGCGCTCGTCGACGGTGTCGACGGAACCACGCTCACGTACGAACAACTGGACCGCTTCCACCGGCTGCTGGCCGCCTCGTTCGCCGACGCGGGCGTCCGCAAGGGCGACGTGCTCGCCCTGCACAGTCCGAACACCATCGCCTTCCCGACGGCGTTCTACGCCGCCACGCGTGCGGGGGCGTCGGTCACGACCGTGCACCCGCTCGCCACGCCCGAGGAATTCGCCAAGCAGTTGCGCGACAGCGCGGCTGCCTGGATCGTCACCGTGTCGCCCCTCCTGGAGACCGCCCGCACGGCAGCCGAACTCGCGGGCGGCATACGGGAGATCTTCGTCTGCGACCAGGCGCCCGGGCACCGCTCGCTGATCGACCTGCTCGCCACCACCGCGCCGGAACCGCGGATCGACATCGACCCCGTGGCCGACGTCGCCGCCCTCCCGTACTCCTCCGGGACGACCGGCATCCCCAAGGGTGTGATGCTCACCCACCGGTCCATCGCCACCAACCTGGCGCAGCTCGTGCCGTCCATGCCGCTGGGCCCCGGCGACCGCATCCTCGCCGTGCTGCCGTTCTTCCACATCTACGGGCTGACGGCCCTGATGAACGCTCCCCTGCGGCAGGGCGCCACCGTCGTCGTACTGCCCCGCTTCGAGCTGGACACGTTCCTCGCGGCCATCGAGAAGCACCGCATCAACGTGCTGTTCGTGGCCCCGCCGATCGTCCTCGCCCTCGCCAAGCACCCGGCGGTCGCGCAGTACGACCTGTCGTCCCTCAAACACGTCATTTCCTCCGCCGCGCCCCTGGACGCGAAACTGGCGCGGGCCTGCTCGCAGCGGCTCGGGCTGCCGCCCATCGGCCAGGGCTACGGCATGACGGAACTCTCGCCCTGCACCCATCTGGTGCCCCTGAACACCCCGGACGCGCCCCCCGGGACGGTCGGCAGGCTCATCGCCGGCACCGAGATGCGCATCGTCTCCCCCGACGACCCCGACAAGGAGCTGGGCGTCGGCGAGGCCGGAGAGATCGCCATCCGCGGCCCTCAGGTCATGAAGGGCTACCTGGGCCGCCCCGACGCCACCGCGGCGATGATCGACCCCGACGGCTGGCTGCACACCGGAGACGTCGGGCACGTGGACGCCGAGGGCTGGCTGTTCGTCGTCGACCGCGTCAAGGAACTCATCAAGTACAAGGGTTTCCAGGTCGCCCCCGCCGAACTCGAGGCGCTGCTGCTCACCCACCCCGGCATCGCCGACGCGGCCGTCATAGGCACCTACAACGAAGACAACAACGAAGTCCCCCACGCCTACGTGGTGCGCCAGCCGTCCGCGACCGACCTCTCCGAAGGAGAGATCATGATGTACGTCGCCGAACGCGTCGCCCCGTACAAGAGGGTCCGCGTCGTCACCTTCATCGAAGGCGTCCCGCGGGCGGCCTCCGGGAAGATCCTGCGACGCGAACTGCGGGGCCGCTCATGACCGTTGTACACATGGCGCGCGACCGAGCCGTCACCACCCTCACCCTCGACTCGCCCGCCAACCGCAACGCCCTCTCGGCCGTCCTCGTCGGCGAACTGGCGGACGCGCTCACCAGGTGCGGCAAGGACGGCGACGTACGCGCGATCGTCCTGACCCACACCGGGAACACGTTCTGCGCGGGCGCCGACCTGCGCGACCCGCCGCACCCGGAAGCCCTCGTCGGACTGTTGCGGCAGATCGTCGAGCTGCGCAAACCCGTGCTGGCCCGGGTGACCGGACACGTACGGGCGGGCGGCCTCGGCCTGCTGGGCGCCTGCGACATCGCGGCCGCCTCCACGGACGCCACCTTCGCCTTCACCGAGGTACGCATCGGCGTCGCACCCGCCGTGATCTCCCTCCCGCTGCTGCCCCGCACCGACCCCCGCGCCCTCGCCCGCTACTACCTCACCGGCGAGCGCTTCGACGCCGCCGAGGCGGTCCGCACCGGACTCCTCACGGTGACCGGCGACGACGTCGACGAGGTGCTCGCCCCCCTCCTCGACGGTCTGCGCCGAGCGTCCCCCCAGGGCCTCGCCGAGACGAAAGAGCTGCTCACGGCTAAGGTGCTGGAGACCTTCGACCGGGACGCGGCCGAACTGACCGCGCTCTCGGCCCGGCTGTTCTCCTCCGCGCAGGCCCGCGAAGGGATGACAGCCTTCCTCGAACGACGGGATCCCGCATGGGTGGTGTGAGCACGACGGAACAGGCCACGCGTCTTCCGCATGTTCCCAAGCAGGACCGCAGCCGGGCCACCCGGCAGCGGCTCCTGGCAGCCGCTGTGGCCTGCCTCGCCGAACACGGCTGGGCGGGCTCCACGGTCTCCGTCGTCGCCGAACGCGCCGGCGTCTCCCGGGGCGCCGCCCAGCACCACTTCCCCACCCGCGAGGACCTCTTCACGGCGGCGGTCGAGTACGTCGCCGAGGAACGCTCCACCGCCCTGCGCGCCCTCTTCCCCGACGGCGCCGCCGACCGCCGCGCCGTCGTCGCCGCCCTCGTCGACCTCTACACCGGCCCCCTCTTCCGCGCTGCCCTGCACCTCTGGGTCGCCGCCTCCAACGAGGACCAACTCCGCCCGAGGGTCACCGAACTGGAGGCCCGCGTCGGCCGCGAGACCCACCGCATCGCGGTCGACCTCCTGGGCGCCGACGAGTCCCGGCCCGGCGTGCGCGAGACCGTCCAGGGCCTGCTGGACATGGCCCGGGGCCTGGGCCTGGCCAACCTCCTCACGGACGACGCGGGGCGTCGGGAGCGGGTGGTGGAGCAGTGGGGTTCGCTGATGGAGGAGGCGCTCGGCCGAGGCGTCGGCCTCAGGGACTGAGCCGCTCCACCCGCCAGCTGCCGTCCGGCTCCGCCACGTACCGGAGCCGGTCGTGCAGGCGGTTCTCGCGGCCCTGCCAGAACTCGACCGCCTGCGGGGCGATACGGAAACCGCCCCAGTGCGGCGGGACCGGGACCTGCTCGCCCTCCGGGTAGCGGGCGCTCAACTCCGCGTAGGAGACGTCCAGTTCGGTGCGGGAGCGGATGACCGAGGACTGGGCGCTGGCCCAGGCGCCGAGCTGGGAGCCGTGCGGGCGGGTGCGGAAGTACGCGGCGGTCTCGTCGCGGCCGGTGCGCCGCGCCGTGCCGGTGACGATGACCTGGCGGGCCAGCGGATGCCACGGGAAGAGCAGCGAGATGTACGGGTTGGCGGCCAGCTCGCGGGCCTTGCGGGAGTCGTAGTTGGTGTAGAAGACGAAGCCCTGCTCGTCGTACTGCTTCAGCAGCACCGTGCGCGAACTGGGGCGGCCCTCGGCGTCCGCCGTGGAGACGACCATCGCGTTCGGCTCGTGCACGAAACCGTGCACCGCGGCCTGCGCCGCCTGCTCGAACCAGCGGGCGAACTGGTCCATGGGGTGCGGGGCGAGGTCCGCCTCGTCCAGACCCTCGGCGCGGTAGTGCGCGCGCATTGCGGCGGGGTCGGCGGCGAGTTCTTCGGCGTCGGCGTCGGCGGCCTCGGCTGCGCGCTGGACGATGGGCTCGGCGGCGGATTCATCCGGGAAGCGGTCGTTCACGCGGTCATCCTGCCGTATGCGCCCCTGCCTCCGGTGGGCGTGTGCTGCATCACTGCGTGGCACTCAGTGCCGCACACTCTCCCCAAAGGTGGCACTCGGGGATATCGTGCTGCTGCCGTTCCGGTTGGGATGACCGCCAGCCGCACGGGGCATCACCGGGGTGACCGCTTCGGACCGCGAGTCGGCGAGGACCCTTCGAAAGGCTCCGAAGAGCCTTCGAGAGTTTTCGGGAACGACCGTGGAACCGGGCCGGCGGACGAACGACATCGACCGCCACCCACGCCTGACACATGGTCGCGAACACCACGTACACCACAAGCAGCATGTACGCCACGCACACCCCACAACACCATCTGTCGCACACATCACGAGGAGCCGCCTGATGTCCGACTTCGTACCCGGGCTCGAGGGAGTCATCGCGTTCGAGACGGAGATCGCCGAACCGGATAAGGAGGGCGGCGCACTCCGGTACCGAGGCGTCGACATCGAGGATCTGGTCGGCCACGTCTCCTTCGGCAACGTCTGGGGGCTGCTCGTCGACGGCGCCTTCAAACCCGGCCTGCCGCCCGCCGAACCGTTCCCGATCCCCGTCCACTCCGGCGACATCCGCGTCGACGTCCAGTCCGCGCTCGCCATGCTGGCACCCGTCTGGGGCCTCAAGCCCCTCCTCGACATCGACGAGCAGCAGGCCCGCGAGGACCTCGCCCGCGCCGCCGTCATGGCCCTCTCGTACGTCGCCCAGTCCGCCCGCGGCCAGGGCCTGCCCATGGTCCCGCAACACGAGATCGACAAGGCGCAGTCCGTCGTGGAGCGGTTCATGATCCGCTGGCGCGGAGAGCCGGACCCCAAGCACGTGGCGGCCGTGGACGCCTACTGGACCTCCGCGGCGGAGCACGGCATGAACGCCTCGACGTTCACGGCGCGCGTCATCGCGTCGACGGGCGCGGATGTCGCCGCGGCGCTCTCGGGCGCCGTAGGGGCCATGTCGGGCCCGTTGCACGGCGGCGCGCCGTCCCGCGTCCTCGGCATGATCGAGGAGATCGAGCGCACCGGAGACGCCGAGGCCTACGTCAAGCAGGCCCTCGACAAGGGTGAACGCCTCATGGGCTTCGGCCACCGCGTCTACCGCGCCGAGGACCCGCGCGCGCGGGTCCTGCGCCGCACCGCCCGCGACCTCGGGGCGCCCCGCTTCGAGATCGCCGAAGCCCTGGAGCAGGCCGCCCTCGCCGAACTCCACGCCCGTCGCCCGGACCGCGTCCTGGCGACGAACGTCGAGTTCTGGGCCGCCATTGTCCTCGACTTCGCCGAGGTCCCGGCCCACATGTTCACCTCGATGTTCACCTGCGCCCGCACTGCGGGCTGGTCGGCGCACATCCTGGAACAGAAGCGCACGGGCCGGCTCGTACGCCCCTCCGCGCGCTACGTGGGCCCCGGCTCGCGCAGCCCCCAGGAAATCGACGGCTACGAGGACATCGCGCACTGAGAAATGGCGCACTGAGAATCGGTCGCACCGGGAACCGGGTCGTACCGGCGCACCGGGAACCAGGTCGTACCAGCGCACCGGGAACCAAGTACCGGCGCACCGGGAATCAGGTCGCACCGAGGAGAAGGGTCCTCGCCGTACGCCGGTCGTCACGCGGGCGTGAGCAGCTCCGCGTGATGACGGGCGGCGACCAGCGGATGCGCCCGCAGCTTGCCCTTCAGCTCGTTCCTGCCGTACTCGGCGAAGAGCGGATTCGCCGGATCCGTCGTCACCCCGGGCGCGGTGGCCGCATGCGGGAACGGCAACGGCTCGACCCGCGCGTCGAGCCGCGGGTTGTAGAAGAACGGCACGGAGAACCGCTCGGTGGCTCCAGCCGGACTGACCACCCGATGATTGGTGGCGATCAGATACCCGTTGGTGGCCACTTCCAGCAGCTCACCGAGATTGACGACGAAGGCTCCCGGCAGCGGCGGCACATCATGGAACAACCCGTCCTCCCGCTGCACCTGGAGCCCGCCCACCTGGTCCTGCAGCAGCAGCGTCAGAAACCCGTAGTCCTTGTGCGCGCCGACCGTTCCTAAGGACTGAGCGGAAGTGAGTCCTGTTGCCAGGATTCATGCTCAGCCGAACGCCCCGAACGGTGGTGGGCGTTCTGCAGCAGGCGGATGAGGGCATGGCGCACCTGCGCGTCGCGGTGCGCGGCAGTGCCGGACAGGTCGTAGTCGAACCGGCGCGGCTCACCGACCGGGTTGCCGTGCGCGTCCAAACGCCAGGCCGCCAGGTGGTCGGCGTTGGTGTCCACGCCGATCAGGCCGCTCGCGCGGGCGGCCTCCAGGGGCACGGCCCGGGCCGGGGGGATGGTCCACGAGGCGGTCAGGTACCAGCGCCCGCGGTCGGTGTCTTCGTGGATGCGGTAGGCGACGGCCCGGTTCGCGGTGACGCGGTCGCGCCACGTGTCGCCCCGGTGCGCAAGGGCCACCCGCGCGGCCAGGACGTAGCGGCCGTGCGGGGCGTTGGCCAGGTGGGCGAGCGGCGCAGGAAGCCTGACCGACACTTCGCCGCCGGGGCTGACGCGGATCGTCTCGTTGCCGTAGCGCTTCCCGCTCTCCCCGTCGGCCTGCAGGAACCGGCGCGACGCCTCCCACCGGCGGCGCCACTCGTCCTGCGTGAGCCCGGCCTGCTCCAGGTGGTGCCGGGTGGTCAGCAGCCGCTTCCCGCCGCGCACCACCCGCACCCGCCCGGCCGCCCGGTCGGCGCGCTCATGTTCCAGCCGGTCCTCCAGCACGTGCAGGCGCCGCGTCTTTTGGAACCACTCGTGCTCGCTGCGGTATCCGCCCGCCGCCCGCTTCGATCCCCTCTCCCCGAGGGGGAGCGAGAGCCGGTGCCGGATCGTCTGGATCCCGGCCTCAAGCCCCCGGATGTGCGCGGCCTGGCCGCGTCGGGCCAGCGCCCACTGATCATGCGTGGCCTTCGTGAGCGATCCCGCCCACCGCGACGACGACTGGCCGGTCAGCTCCCGCTTGCGCGCGGCCCACCGGTCTGCGTCGTGCTCCAGCCCGGCCGCACACCGCGCCCTCAGATCCCGGGACGCCAGCGACCCGAGGTGGCCGCCGACCAGCCGCAGCACCTCCTCGTCCCAGGCCGCCAGCCCCCTGAGCCGGTCACGGACAGCCACCCCCGACGGGCCGGTCACCACGAACGGCGACGCCACCTCCCGCAGCACACCCACCCCATCACCCCCGCACAGCTCGACGATCCCGTCACCGCACCCAATGACCACCGCACGCAAAGGTCACGCATTCGACGGGCAAACTCTCGTTCCCATCGACAGGAAGTCCGCCCATACGCCCCGGCCACCGGCGCCGGGCTCACTCATGCTCATGAAAGCGCACTCGTACACGGTCAAGCGGCAGCAGTTCCGAACCCCCTGATCGCCGCCGTCACCCGCCCTCCCCGGATACCGCACCAGCTTCAGATGCGGATGAGCCCGATCCCCGAAGATCGGCTCGTAGAAGTCGCCGGGCGCCCCGATGGCCGTCAGCAGCTCGCGCAGCAGCCGCGCCGCGACCGAGCTGAGCCGCTCGATCCACGCCAGCGCGGCGACCCGCAGCTCCGGCAAGGCGTCCGGCCACTGATTCGGCCCCTCCAGCCACCAGTACGCAGGCTCACCCGGACCGGGTGTCTGCGCGGCCCGCTCGCCTATGTCGAGCCTCATCGGGGGAGACCTCATGTCCCCACAAGCTGGAAGAACCCCACATTGTGCGCGGCACTGTGCAACTGCGCGTGCAGCAGCGCACGGGCCTGGGGCCCGCGGTCGGCCGCGGACAGATCAATGATCGGAAGCTGCTGGTGGGGCCACGGGTGCCAAGTGGAGGGAAGAGAGCAGCACTGCACGAAGTGCAGGACCGCGAGGAGTGCCAGGGGCTGGGTCAGGCAGAGCGCCGACAGCCCATGCTCGTGACGCGCACGAAGTCCACGTGACGGCGTCGAACGAGCATCGGAAGCATGGCCCAAGAGTACTGCGGGGCATCACCTGCCGATGTGCCCCACCTCACGCCACTCCCGAAACGCAGGCGACCCGCGAACTCGGGGTCCCTCCGCCTCACGGCGAAGAAGCCGGCCGGACGTACCGGCGAGCTCGCGGGTCGGGTGACTGCGTGGAAATTCGGCCGGCTGCACGCTGAGCGCGCTGGTCCGGCACCGTACTGGATGTGGTGACGGGCCGCTTAGCCCGCAGCCACCTCGCTCGTCCGGGTTTCATACATCTGCCGGATCACCTCCTTTCTCAGCGTGGGACCCACCCTAGGAACCGATCGGACGCGACTCAACCGTTTTTCCGAGATGTTGACGGCACGAGCCCTTCCCGCCGGTGAGCAGGCCACTCCAGCACCCGCAGCTCGGGCCACTCCTGCCTCCACCGCTCCGCCTTTGCCTCGTACACCTCCCTGGGCGCGAGAACCGGATTGGGCCGCACCACGAGGTTGAACACGTCGGCCAAGCCATGCGGCGCATAGACCCGCCACCGGCCGTCGGCCTCCAGCCGTACCCCCAGGCAGCACGTCGTTGACGCGAAGGAGTCGATTGCGGACTCGACGCTGTCGTGGGGTGGGCGGGGGACGCCGAATTTCTGCTCGTACCAGAGATGGACGCGGGCCTCGTTGCGGATCTCGACGTCGGCGGACAGGTCGCTGAAGGCCTCCCGGCCTGCGCGGATCGCGATGTCCTCGGCCTTCCAGGAGAGGTCGGTGTCGTCGAAGTAGAAGACGTCGTAGTCCTTGATGCCGTGGGTCGGGGGCCTGTTCGTGACGACGTTCCAGACGGTCTGGAACAGGCAGCCGGCGGTCAGGTACCAGTGGGGCAGGGTCAGGGCGGCGGTGCGTTCGAGGATCTTCAGGAGTACGTCGTTGTGGGAGAGCGTGGTTCGCAGGGCGGTGAGCTGGGTGTCCAGGGGGAGACGGGCGAGGGGCGCCGGGGGTGTCCCCGGGGGCGGTTCGTGGGGCGGGCCGGGTGGAAATCCGGCGTACAACGATTTCGTCCAATCTTTGGGGAACGAGGTGTGGGCTGGGTCACGTTCGAGTTGAATGATTACCAGTGAGCGAACTGTCGCGCCGTACGTGCGGACGCAGCCTGCAGGGGGTCCAGGTGAGTGCTTCCCGGCGTAGTGGGACCACCGATGAGCTGGGGCCGGACGAGCCCGAGCGGGATGGTTCGGATCTGCTTGCCGCGCTGCTGGACGGGATGGACGCGGCGCTCTGTGCCTTCGATGCCGAGGGGGTCGTGACCCACTGGAATCGAGAAGCTGAGCGGATTCTGGGGTGGACCGCGGCCGAGGCCGTGGGACGGCAGGGGTTCGCCGGGTGGGCCGTGCGGACCGCGGACGCCGAGGAGGTCGAGGGGCGGTTGCTGTCCGCCATGCAGTCCCCTGGGCGGCAGGTGCATGAATTCGCCCTGCTGACCAAGGACGGGGGGCGGGTGCTCGTACGGACGCAGTCCGCCGCCGTGCCGGGCCCGGACGGGAAGCCCGCCGGGGTGTACTGCGCCTTCAGCGAGGTGCACGCGCAGATCGATCTCGAGCGGTCCATCGCGCTGAGCGAGGCGTTGTTCGAGGACGCCAGCTGGGGCGTGGTGCTCGTCGACGCCGATCTGCGACCCGCCGTCGTCAACGCGCATGCGGCGCGAGCTCTGGGGACCGGGCGTACGTCGGTGCTCGGGCGGCCCCTGGGGGACCTGCTCTCGCAGGGCGTGGAGGAGCTGGAGAGCGCGCTCACGCATGTGCTCGCGGAGGGCGCGCCGCCCGCGCCCGCCGAGATGTGGGTGAGTGTGCGGACGACGGAGGGCGAGAAGCGGCGCTGCTGGCGCAGTGGGTTCCTGCGGCTCGCCTCGCCGCTTGCGGAGGAGCCCGTACCGCTGGGGGTCGGGTGGCTCTTCCAGGACGTCACCGAGGCCAAGCAGACCGAGCAGGAGGCGGCGCTGCTGCGGTTCCGGGCCAATCAGCTGCACCGGGCGGCGCGGGCCGCGGCCGAGTGCGAGGACCCGGCGGAGGTCGCCACCGTCCACCTCGACTTCGCGCTCGCCGGTTTCGCCGACCACGCGCTGATCGACCGCGTGGCGGGAGGTTCGTCCTGGGACGGCGAGGGGCCCGTGCGGCTCGTACGGGCCGCCGCCACGCCCTCCGGTGCGCCGGGGCCGAGTCTGCTCACCGGGAAGGCGGGGCTGCCCGTCCGGTACGCGGAGGGCCATCCCGCCCTGCAGTGCGTGGAGCGCGCCGGGTCCGTACGGGCCAGCGCGGGTGCCGCCGCCGCCGAGCGGGCGCGCGAGTGGGCCGTGGCGCGCCAGTGGCCGCCGGACTCGGTGCATGCGCTGTGCGCGGTGCTGCGGAGCCGCGGGCGGACGCTGGGGGTCGTGACGTTTCTGCGAGGGGCGGGGCGTAGTCAGTTCGAGCGGACGGACGCGACGTACGCGGAGGACGTGGCCGTACGGATTGCCATGGCGCTGGACCTGGAGGGTGTGCTGGGGCTCGGGTAGGGCGGCGCCCGGGCTCGCGCGATGCGGTTGCCCGGCCTCGGGGGCCGGGCTCGGGGCGGGTGCGCTCACCGGGTGCCCACAGGGGCGCTGTATCCACCCGTGCCGCCCCAGCGGCGCGATGGCCCACAGCCATGACCGCTGAGGAGGGGCTTCCGCCCCGGTCTTACGCCTGCCCGCGGCCAGGACGAAGTGCCTCTCAGCGGCGGTAGAAGATTCGGTCCCCGTATTCCGTCATCACGCGGCTGTTCCACTCGTGGCCGCCGTCCACGTTGCCCGAGCGGAGGAGGGGTGGCTCGATGCCGCGGTCGGCGAGGGCGCCGGCGGCCGTGGCCATGACGGCCTGGAGGAGGGCCGTGGTGACGACGGTGGAGGCGGGGGCGAAGGGAGCCTCGATCGCGTCGAGAGTGAGTTCCGCGTCGCCGACCGCGATCCTCGAGTCGAGGACGATGTCGCAGTGGTCCTTCAGATACGTCCCCGAGACGTGCCGGGACCTCGTCTCGGAGGCGTAGGCGACCGAGGTGACACCGATGACCTTCACCCCCAGCGCGCGGGCCTTCATGGCCATCTCGACGGGGAGCGCATTGCGGCCGGAGAGCGAGATGATCACGAGTACGTCGCCGGAGCGGACCGGGCTGGAGTCCAGGACGGCGCTCGCGAGGCCGTCGACGCGCTCCAGGGCGGAGCCGAGCGTCGCGGGCATGACGTCGACGCCGACGACGCCGGGTACGGCGAGCAGGTTCATCAGGGCGAGGCCGCCCGCGCGGTAGACGATGTCCTGCGCGGCGAGCGAGGAGTGTCCGGCGCCGAAGGCGAAGAGCCGTCCGCCGGCGGCGACGGTGTCGGCGATCAGGGTCCCCGCCGCCGCGATCTCCCCGGCGTCCTCGTCCCGGACCCGCTGCAGCATGCCGATCGCGGCGTCGAAGAACTGCCCGGCCAGCTTGCTGTCGCTCATCGGCGAAGCCCCTTAGAAGTCTCGTCCGCGTCGGGTGGGCATCGTGTCGCGGATCACGTTGCGGTCTGGACCAGTGCCCTGTCAATACGGCCCGCGGGGGCGACACTGGGCTCGGGGCGCCGCGCCACATCCGCCCCGGCCGAGCCCCGCACCCGTACAGCCGCACAGGCACTCGTCAGCGCGTGGTTTCCACGGCGAGGCACGGTTGTCAGTGGTATGCGTCAGAATTGGGTTCAGGGCCAGCGCACACGCCGGTGAGCCATCGAGTCTCCGGCAGAGCTAATCGAGGGGCACGAATGTCCGGACTGATCGACACCACGGAGATGTATCTCCGCACCATCCTCGAGCTGGAGGAGGAAGGCGTTGTCCCCATGCGCGCCCGGATCGCGGAGCGGCTCGACCAGAGCGGCCCGACGGTCAGCCAGACGGTGGCGCGGATGGAGCGCGACGGTCTGGTGTCGGTCGCCAGCGACCGGCACCTGGAGCTCACCGAGGAGGGGCGGCGGCTGGCCACGCGTGTCATGCGCAAGCACCGCCTCGCGGAGTGCCTGCTCGTCGACGTGATCGGCCTGGAGTGGGAGCAGGTGCACGCCGAGGCGTGTCGCTGGGAGCACGTGATGAGCGAGGCCGTCGAGCGGCGGGTCCTCGAGCTGCTGCGCCACCCGACCGAGTCGCCGTACGGGAATCCGATCCCGGGCCTGGAGGAGCTGGGCGAGAAGGACGGCGCCGACCCGTTCCTGGACGAGGGCATGGTGTCGCTGGCCGAGCTCGACCCGGGGCACGACGGCAAGACCGTGGTCGTACGGCGTATCGGTGAGCCGATCCAGACGGACGCCCAGCTGATGTACACGCTGCGGCGGGCGGGCGTGCAGCCCGGCTCCGTGGTGAGCGTGACCGAGTCGGCGGGCGGGGTCCTGGTGGGCAGCGGCGGCGAGGCCGCGGAGCTGGAGGCGGACGTTGCCTCCCATGTGTTCGTCGCCAAGCGCTAGCGCCGGCGGAGAGGGGCGCCGGGCGCCGGCACCTGATCATCGCCGGGTGCCGATCCCCGTGTGATCGGCACCCGGCGCCGGTACCCGCGAGGGGCAGCTCCCGGGCGCCGGCCGTGGGGGCCGGCATCCGCCGTCCCCGCGGTCGGCACCCGGGCGCACGCCACCGACCTCCACGCCGGCCCCGGGCGCCTGCCGCGCCCGCTCGCCCACGTGGCTCTGGGCATGTCAACTCCCGTGACGCCAGAGGCAGTTGTGATGCTTCCGCGACCTCACTGAAACCAAGATTCAGTGTGCCGAATCGCAGCGCCGGGACCATTTGCGTGCGAGGCTGTCGCGTGAGGCATATGACCTGAGGGCTCTTGACCGTGTCCGAGAGCGATGGTGCGCGGTCGGGGAGGGGGCGGGGAGGATGTGCCGCAGATGTGGAGAGGGCCCCGGCGCCAGATGGCGCCGGGGCCTGTCCTCCCCTGTGCTGACCCGGAGCCCCGAGCTCTCAGGGTCATTCCCCTCGGACCGTTTTCCCCGAGCGGTCCGCCTCCCGCTGAAGATCTCCCCTCGACGGCGGCGGTCAATCCCCGAGCATGGTCACTCGAATGAGGGGTGTTGCAGCCAGGAAGGCCATTTTCGAAATCCCATTCGATAGCGTGGCGGTGCAGTAGGGGTACACGTAGAGCAGCATTGGTAGTAGGAGCAGCGGTACGACAGCGGTAGGAAGCGGTACGAGTGGACCGGCCGGTTCGAGCGGGAGCGAGCCGGTCCGAGCGAGCTAGGGGGGTGCCATTACCGATGGTGGGGCGCATCGACGTGACGGGAGCGGGCGGCGTACGCCTCGCTGCGTGGGAGTTCGCCGATCCTCCGAAGGCGGATCCCTCCAGGGCCGGCGAGGCCTCGGGAGCCCCCGGAGTGCTGTTGCTGCACGGCCTGATGGGCCGCGCCTCGCACTGGGCGTCCACCGCCCGCTGGCTCTCCGAACGGCATCGTGCCGTCGCCCTCGACCAGCGCGGCCACGGCCAGAGCGACAAGGCGCCTCAGGCGGAGTACACCCGCGAGGCGTACGTCGAGGACGCCGAGGCCGCGCTCGAGCAGCTCGGCCTCGCCCCCGCCGTTCTCATCGGCCACGCCATGGGTGCGCTGACCGCCTGGCAGCTCGCCGCGAAGCGGCCCGATCTCGTACACGGGCTGATCATCTGTGACATGCGGGCGTCGGCGTTAGGGGCCGCGTCGCAGCGTGAGTGGGAGGACTGGTTCAAGGCCTGGCCGGTGCCCTTCGCCACGCTCGCCGACGTACGGAAGTGGTTCGGCGAGGACGATCCCTGGGTGGAGCGGCCGAATCCGTCCCGGGGGGAGTTCTACGCCGAGGTGATGCACGAGTCCCCGGACGGGTGGCGTCCGGTCTTCGAGCCCGATCAGATGCTCAAGTCCCGGCAGACGTGGGTGTACGACGCGCACTGGGAGGAGCTCGCGCAGGTGCGGTGTCCCGCGCTCGTCGTGCGGGGGCTGGACGGGGAGCTGGGGCGGGCCGAGGCGCAGGAAATGGTCCGGGTGCTGCCGTACGGACAGTATGCGGAGGTGGCCGAGGCGGGACACCTTGTGCATTATGACCAGCCGGAGGCTTGGCGGGCGGCGATCGAGCCGTTTCTGGACGGGGTCCTCACCGGGAGCTGAGCGCTTCCCGTGCAGGGCAGGGCTCGGCGCCGCCCCTGGCACGACGGTCCACAGGGTGAGCCGTGTGGATCACCCCTTGCTGACCGCCGCCAAGATCTCCGGCAGCCGCCGTGCCGTGCGAGGCGCCGCCAGGCGCAGCCCCACCACCGTGATCAGGGCCGCGTACCCGGCGCCCAGTGGCAGCAGCAGCCAGGTCCACTCGTCGCCGTCCGCCGTGACGTTCAGCCAGATGGTGACGGTGATGACAGGGGCGGCGAGCAGAGCCGCCGAGACCATGCCGCCGAAGATGGAGATCCAGGCGAGGCCGGTCTGGCCGGGGGCGACGTTCTTGTACCCCTCCTGGGGGATCGAGTACGGGAAGCGGGCAGAGGACCACGCGCCGGTGGCGAGCATCGCACCGAGCAGTGCGAAGGAGAGGCCGAGCACCTCGGGCAGCTTGGGCCAGTCGCCGAGCATCGCCGTCGTCAGGACGGTCACGAGGGTCGCGTACGGCAGGGTGATCACCAGCAGTGCCAGCGCGCGCCCGCGCAGTTCGACGTATGCGTCCCGGGTGGACGAGATCGTCATCGCCACGATCCAGAACGCGGACGTGTCCTGCCCGAACTGGTTGTACATCTGGATCCCGAGCATCCCCGCCGCGAAGCATGCGAAGTAGATCGAGCCGGTGCCCTGGAGCGCGTTGAAGACCGGCACGATCAGGCCGATCGCCAGCGATGTCACCCACGCCGCCTTGGTCTTCGGGTCGCGCCACACATAGCGCAGGCTGCGCTCCATGACCGTTCCGGTGCGGCCCGACGGCAGCAGCCGGCCGAGCCCCGACGAGCCCCGCTCCCGGGCGGCGGGCTCGGCCGCCTGCAACGTGGACCCGTCCGGCGAGGTCATCAGCCGGGTCAGATGACGGGACCACAGCGCCAGCAGCCCGGCCAGGGCGGCCACGGCGAGGATGAGTTGGGCGATGCCCACCCCGTACGACCCCTCGCTCACCGAGTCCACCGCCCCGATCGCCGAGGCGGGCGGCAGCCACCGCAGCACGTCCGCCACGGGGTCGAGCTTCGACAGGCCGCCCGCCGAACCGAGCCGCTGTGCACCGAAGTTGACCAGTTGTGCGCCGATCGCGATCACCAGGCCGCTGAGCACCGCCAGATCGCGGCCCTTGCGGCTGGACAACAGCCGGATGTTGGCGGCCGCGACGGCCCGTGCGAGGGCCACGCAGACGAGCAGGGCCACGACGACGGCGACGACGGCGGTGACGTACGCCGCCGCGCCGTGTGCCACGGAGATGACCGAACCGATGAGCAGGCACAGCGTGAAGACCGGCCCGATGCCGACCAGTGAGGCCACGAGCAGCGCCCGTACGAGCGGACGCGGGCGCAGCGGCAGCATCACCAACCGCGTCGGGTCGAGCGTCTCGTCGCCGCTGGGGAAGAACAGCGGCATCACGGCCCAGCCGAGTGCCAGGACCGCGATGAGCAGCATGGCGACGGCGGTGGCGTGCGCGTTGCCGCGCAGCGCGATCAGGCCGAGCAGCTGGAGGGCGGCGAAGAGCAGGACGAGGACGACGGAGGTGACGTACGCGGCCCGCCGTCCGGCGGACTGCCGCAGCCCGTTGCGCAGGAGCGACAGCTTCAGTCGTACGACGACGGGGGTGATCGACGCGGCGGAGACACCGGCGTTGCTGCTCATCGGGCGGCCCCGCCGCCCAGCCAGTCGAGATCGGTCCCGGCGGTGCGGCCGTGCGCGCCGACCAGCTCCAGGAAGGCCTGCTGGAGGGAGGGCGCGCTGCCGCGCACCTCCGCGAGCGGGCCGTGTGCGCGGATGCGCCCCGCGGCCATGACGGCGACCCAGTCGCACAGCGACTCGACCAGCTCCATCACGTGCGAGGAGAAGACGACCGTGGCGCCCGATCCGGTGTACCGCTCCAGGACGCCGCGGATGGTCTGCGCGGAGACCGGATCGACGCCCTCGAACGGCTCGTCGAGGAAGAGGACTTCGGGGTTGTGGAGGAGGGCGCAGGCCAGGCCGATCTTCTTGCGCATGCCGGTGGAGTAGTCGACGACGAGTTTGTGCTGGGCGCCCGCGAGGTCGAGGACGTCGAGGAGCTGGGTGGCGCGTTTGTCGACCTCGGTGCCGTGCAGGCCGCGCAACCGGCCGGTGTAGGCGAGGAGTTCGCGCCCGGAGAGCCGCTCGAAGAGACGCAGTCCCTCGGGCAGCACGCCGATGCGGGCCTTCACCTCCACCGGGTCGCGCCACACGTCGCGGCCGACGACCTCGACCGTGCCCTGGTCGGGCCGGAGCAGCCCGGTCACCATCGAGAGAGTGGTGGTCTTCCCGGCCCCGTTCGGACCGACGAGCCCGATGAACCGGCCCGCGGGCAGTTCCAGATCGATCCCGGCGACGGCGACCTGCTCCCCGAACCGCTTCCAGAGCCCGCGCACACGGACGGCGGGCACCGCTTCCCCAGCTACGTCGGTCATGCAAGCACCCTAAGGGGAAGCGCCCCTGTCTTCAGGGGCGCGGGGAACTGCGCGACCAGCCGCGACGAACCCGCGGAGACGACGACGCCGATCCAGCGTTACCGGTCCCGCCCGCACGCGTAAGCAAGCGGCGAGATCAACTCCTCCGCATCCGGAAGCCACCGATTCGCAGGTGTCGGCCGGCAGGCCCACTGCACCGCGCCGCGCGAGCCGAACCGGGTCGGCGGGGCAGCGACGTACGCCCCCTCCCCGAGGGTGACGAGGTCGAGGGAGGAGGGCGGCCACCCCAGGTTGCGGACCAGGTCGGGGACCTTCGCGGCGGCACCGGGGAGCACGAAGAAGTGCATGCGCCGGTCCGGAGTGCAGGAGACGGGGCCGAGGGTCAGCTCCATGCGCCGCATCCGGGCGAGCGCGAGACAGCCGGCCGTCTCGGGGACCTCGATCGCATCGAACGTCCGTCCGGTGGGCAGCAGAATCGACGCCGCCGGCTGCTTCGACCACATCCGGCGTACGACGGTCACACTGCCCGTCGTCTGTGTCGCCCAGTCCTCGCGCGCCGGATGTGCGCCGGGCGCGGCGCACACGGGCTCGCCGCAGGAGCAGTGCTGCACCCCGTCGGCGGCTTCCAGCCAGGTGCCCGGGAACACGTCCCAGTGGCGCTCCTCGGCATAGCGCACGGCGGCTTCCTGCAGCGATTCGCCGCGCTGCTTGGGGATCTGTGCGGTCTTTGTGCCTGCGATGGTCTCTTCCACGCTGAACTCAACTCTCGGGTCACCCTCGGGTTACGGGGGACACGCGCGCGGGGGAGGAGCATCGATTCCGCATGTGGGGCGCATGGATGCACGTGTGGGGGCGCGCAGGGGCAACGGCAGCGGGGTGTGGGTAACCAGGGGAGGGGTCGGGCAGCCGCCTTTACCCCGGCAATCCTCACATGTCTCGCATCTTCGGTATGTCGGCGGGGCATTGATCTTCGTGGCCGACTTCTTTCGGTGCGGTCGGCCGGTGAAGACACGTCAACTCGGTGCGTGGGCAGGCACCGCAGCCACAGGGGGTACGCCATGGCCGCAAGGCCTCTCGTCGCCAGGCAGCCGAACGAACGGTTGCAGGCGCTCATTCAGGAAGCGGGCTGCTCGAACGCCGGGCTGGCCCGCCGGGTCAACATGTGCGGCGCGGAGCACGGTCTCGATCTGCGTTACGACAAGACGTCCGTGGCGCGCTGGCTGCGTGGACAGCAGCCACGCGGACGGGCTCCGGCGATCATCGCCGAGGCGCTCGGCCGCAAGCTGGGCCGTACGGTCACGATCGACGAGATCGGCATGGCCAACGGCAAGAACCTCGCGTCCGGCGTCGGTCTCCAGTTCTCGCCGACCGTACTGGGGGCCATCGAGCAGGTCTGCGAGCTGTGGCGCAGCGACGTCGGACGCAGGGACTTCCTCTCCGGCTCGTCCGTCGCCGCCTCCGCGCTCGTCGAGCCGAGCCGCGACTGGCTGATCTCCGCGCCGGACTCGCAGGTGGCACGCTCGGCGGGCCCGCGCGTCGGGCTCTCGGACGTGGCGGCGGTCTGCGCGATGACCCAGGCGCTGGTCGATCTGGACCACCAGTACGGCAGCGGGCATGTACGCCCGGTCGTCGTGCACTACCTCAACAGCGTGGTCTCCGGGCTGCTCGCGGGTTCCTACCGGGAGGCGGTCGGGCGTGAACTGTTCGCCGCGGTCTCGCGGTTGACGGAACTCGCCGGCTATATGGCCATCGACACCGGCCAGCCGGGACTCGCCCAGCGGTACTACATCCAGGCGCTTCGGCTCGCGCAGGCGGCCGGGGACCGCGGGTACGGCGGATACGTGCTGGCCGCGTCGATGAGCCACCTGGCGGCCCAGCTCGGCAACCCGCGCGAGATCGCGCAGTTGGCGCGCGCGGCGCAGGAGGGAGCGCGCGGGCGGGTGACGCCACGCGCGGAGTCGATGTTCCACGCCGCGGAGGCGCGCGGGCACGCGCTGATGGGTGACGCGCGCGCCGCCCAGGTGGCGTCCGGGCGCGCCGTCACCGCTCTCGAGGCGGCCGACCCGGCCTCCGGGGACGACCCGACGTGGATCGCGCACTTCGACGAGGCCTATCTGGCCGACGAGTTGGCGCACTGCCACCGTGACCTGGGCCAGGCGGAGGCCGCCGCGCGGTGCGCGGAGGAGTCCCTCGCCGGGCACCCCGAGTCACGGGCCCGCCGCCGGGCGATCGGTTTCGTGCTGCTCGCCACGGCGCAGGTCCAGCAGCGCGAGGTGGAACAGGCCTGCCACACGGGTCTGCGTGCGGTGGAGCTGCTGGGCACCCTCCGCTCCAACCGGGGCGCTGAATACCTCGACGACTTCCAGCAGCGGCTGGAGCCGTACCGGGACGAGCCGGTGGTGCGGGAGTTCGGGGCGCGCATGGAGCTGCAGGCGGCCGCCTGAGCGTACGGGTGTGAGAGGACGTGGAAGAAGGGAAGCGCGCGCGGGCGTGAACATACGACCCGCGCGGGCATGAACGCCGGGGAAACAGGGGTGCCGGGTGCGGGAGGAGGTATGTGCAGCGCACCGGGGGCAGTTTTGTTACGCCGGTCACAGGGAGCGGAGGTCACGTCCTGTGCTGCGTGGCACCGGGTTGTCGGGACCCGGTAGCGTGAGCCGACGATTCCGAAGGTCCCCCATTAGTAGGAGTCCCGGTGACGCAGAGTGGACAGGGCGATGAGCCCTCGGCGCGGCCCGCGCGCGAAGGCATCGTGCTGCCCTCCGACGGCGGCGAGCCGCTGCTGCCGGGTACGACGGGCGACCGCACGACCCCGGCGGGCGGCCAGGCCTGGGGGCAGCCGTGGGGCCCCGAGCAGTCCGCCCCCGCCCCGCAGCCCGGGCAGGGCTGGGGAGCGCCGGTGAACGGAACCCAGACGTGGGATGCCGCCGAGCCGCCTCGGCCCACCGCCCCCGCCCCGGACTGGGGCACCCCCGACGCCTCCCAGGGCTGGGCGGCGCAGCAGCAGCCGGGCACGGACGGCTATCAGCAGCAGAGCTTCGCGCCGCAGCCGGCGCCCGGCGCCGGTCCGCTGCCGCCCGAGGGTGCGCAGACACCGTCGTACGGCGCGCAGGGCGGTTTCACGCCGGAGGCGCAGGGCGCGCAGGCGGGCGCCGGATACGGCGGGTACGCGGCGCAGGGCCGGCAGGGTCAGCAAGCTGCGCAGTCCTCGCACCCCGGGAACGGTCTTCCGCGGGCGGGGGACGCGTACGGCACCCCCGGGAACGGTCTTCCGCAGGCGGGGGACGCGTACGGCACCCCGGGGGCCTCGCCCTCCCTGCCGCCGGCCGCGCAGTCGGCACCGCTGTCGCCTGCCGCCGATGACGGCGCGACCCAGTACATTCCGCACATTCCGCCCGCCCCGGGTGGGGGCGAGGGGGCGACGCAGTTCATACGGCCCGTCCCCGCCGCGGCGGACGAGGGCGCCACCCAGTACATCCCGCCGGTAGGCCCGGGGGCACTGCCGCCCGAGGTGTCGGCCGACGCGACGCAGTTCCTCGGGCAGGCGCCGCAGGGCGGCCCCGGAGCCGGGTCGCTGCCGGCTGCCGCACACCCGGACGCCGAGGCCACGCAGTTCATCGCCCCCGTGCCCGCGCAGCCGGCCGGGGCGCCGTACGGGATACGCCCGGGCGCGCCGGAGGACCGGCAGCCCCCGGCGGAGTTCGACAGCCTGTTCCGCAGCGAGCCGGAGGGGCCCGCGTCGACGCAGCAGATGCCGCGCTTCGACCCGTCGGCGCAGGACCCGCACGGCGGCGCGCAAGCCGCGTACGGTGCTCAGGCTCCGTACGGGGCGCACGCCCCCGGCGCGCCGGGAGGCCGGGCCGCCGCACGGCGTGGCGGTGTATCCGACGGCGACGGTGGCGGCGGACGCGGTGGCCGCAGCGGCTCGCGCGTCCCGCTGATCGCGGCCGTGGGCATCGGCATCGCCGTGCTCGGCATCGGCGCCGGTGCGCTGCTCAGCGGCGGCGGTGACTCCGACAGCAAGGGTGACGGCAGCAAGACCGTGTCGGCCACGGCCCCCGCCACGGGGGACTCGGCCTCGCCGGCCGCGGACCCGGTCAAGGCACAGGCCGTCGAGCTGGACAAGCTCCTGGCGGACAGCAGCAGCAGCCGCGACTCGGTGATCAAGGCTGTGGCGGACGTGAAGACGTGCGACAACCTGGCCCAGGCGGCCAGTGATCTGCGCGACGCGGCCAAGCAGCGCGGCGAACTGGTCACCCGGCTCGCCGCCCTCTCCGTCGACAAGCTTCCCAGCCATGCCGAGCTGACCATCGCGCTCACCAACGGCTGGAAGGCCTCCGCGTCGGCCGACAACCACTACGCGGCCTGGGCCGACCAGGTCGCCGGCAAGAAGGGCTGCAGGAAGGGCCACGCCCGCACCACCGGGCAGACCCAGGCCGGCAACCGGGCCAGCGGCACGGCGTCCGCGGAGAAGGAGAAGGCCGCCAGGCTGTGGAACTCCATCGCGTCCAAGTACGGACTGACGCAGCGGTCGCGGACCCAGCTCTGAGCCGTTGGCGGGTTCCCCGGGAAACCCCGAGGAGCCCGGCGGTCCTCAGTCCGCGTTCTCCAGAGTCTTCGACACATTGACGAACCCACGCCGTGCCGACACCAGCTGACCCTGGCGTACGACCTGGAAGGTCACGTCGGCGTTGACGAGGCGCGGGAAGTCGACGGCCGCCATCATGTCCTCGAAGCGCCAGCTGAGCGTCGGAGTGAGTCCGCCCGTGGTCACCTTGAGGCCGTCGTCGAGGGCGCGTCGGATCGCGTGCGCGGACATCTCTGCGTTGCCGAGCGACTCGATGGCCGCCTTCAGCACGGTGTACGCGATCCAGGTGGTCTGCACTCCGGCGTCGGCGGGGTCGATCCGGTTGTCGCCGAAGGCCTGCTCCTTGATCACCTTGCGCATCGCGTCCCAGTGCGGGTCGTTCGAGTTCGGGTACCAGCCGGTGACGTAGGAGCCCTCGTACGGGCTCGACTTGCCGCCGGTGGCGTCGATCAGCGACTGGTCGACGCTGCCCAGCACGGTGCCCGTGCGCACCTGCGGGTAGTCCTCGCGGTCGCGCCGGAAGGAGTCCATGAAGGTGCCGGTGCGGTCGCCGAGCGAGGGCACCACACAACCCCGCTTGAGCGGGTCGCTGGTCGCGCGCGTGAGCGCCTGCTGGGTCTCCCGCGAGTATTCGGTGGCGTCGTCGGCGGCCCGCTGGTCCGCGGCGGACGTATGGCCCTCCGACTTCAGGCCGGAGTTGAGCAGCCCGGGGAGCTCGTCGCCCGCCGTGGTGTCGGGGCGGATGAGCGCGACCGGGCCGCAGTTCTTGCCGAGCTGTTCGCCGAGGCCGGCCAGCAGCGCGGGCTCGCCCCCGTTGATGGGGTAGGAAAGCGGGCTGGTGAACTCGTCGTCGGTGACGCCGTAGCCGCCGATGTAGGGGATGCCGGCGCTTTCCAGCGGGGCGAGGAAGGTCCTGCCGTGCTGGCTGTAGGAGCCGACGACCGCGACGACGTTCTCGTCGACCGCGCGCTGGGCGCACTTCGCGGCGTCCACGAAGTCGTTGTGGTCGTTGCAGGTGAGGACCTTGAGCTTGTGGCCGTTGATGCCGCCGTGGGAGTTGACCCAGCGGGCGTACGCCTTCGCCATCGCGGGCATGCCGGGCTTGTTGGTCGCGGCCGTCTTCTCGGGCGCCCAGGTCATGACGGTGACGGGGTCGTCCCCGGAGCCCCCCGTGGCACCAGGGACGACCCCGCATCCGACGGCGATCGACGCACACGCTGCCAGCGCGCCCGCGGACAGCAACGTGGCCTTGACGGGCCGGGGGAGGACGGGTGAGCTGGTGCGTGTGCGTCGCCTGCCGGTCATGGAGCCACACGATTCCGCCACATCGCGAACCCGGGAGTGACCCGCGGTCAACGGCAGGTGACGCAGAGGTGAATTACGGGGGCCGATGAACTGTTTTTCACAGGGAACGTACGATCGGTGACCGTGCAAGGTTCGGAGAACTCTTCCCGTCGCGGCCGTCGCTCGTCCACCATGGGCGGCATGCCACTGAACGACATGCCGTGGTGGCGCTGGCGCAGCAATGTGCGCTCCGCGCTGCACATGCTCTCCGACCCCGCCTTCCAACGTGACGTCTGGCTCGCCGGTGTCGATGGGTACGGGGACGTCACCGACGCCGTGTACCGCCTGGTCGAGGACACCTGGCTGGACAACTGGTCCGCAGAGAAATACGTCGGCACGATCTTCCGGGACTCCCAGGAGGCGGCCCTCGTCGACACCGCCGTGCTGCGCGTCCTGCGGATCATGCACCAGGTCGGGCCCGACGCACCCGTCTCCGCGTACCTGGACCACCACGCCTGGCCGGAGGCAGTCCGCGCCGCCCGCGACGCACATGTACGTCTGGCGGCGAGCGACGGGGAGGAGCCCGACACCCCGCCGCGGACGCTCGAAGTGCTGCGGATCCTGACGCGGTCGGCGTAGCGGTTCTCGGGCGATCCCGGAGGGCGTCCGCGTGGCGGGACACCCGTCCCTCCTGGGCGGCCCGTGTGGGACCCTGTCCTGCATGAACGAGCAGTCCGTCCGCGGGGCCGCACCCGCCGCCGAGCAGTACGTCCTGACCATCTCGTGCCCGGACAAGCCGGGCATCGTGCACGCCGTGTCGAGCTACCTGTTCATGACCGGCTGCAACATCGAGGACAGTCAGCAGTTCGGCGACCACGACACGGGACTGTTCTTCATGCGGGTCCACTTCTCGGCGGAGGCGCCGGTGACCGTGGAGAAGCTGCGCGCGAGCTTCGCGGCGATCGGTGACTCCTTCCACATGGACTGGCAGATCAACAGGGTCGAGGACAAGATGCGGATCGTCCTCCTGGTCAGCAAGTTCGGCCACTGTCTGAACGACCTGCTCTTCCGTGCGCGGATCGGCGCGCTGCCGGTCGAGATCGCCGCCGTGGTCTCCAACCACACGGATTTCGCCGAGCTCGTGGCTTCGTACGACATTCCCTTCCACCACATTCCGGTGACGAAGGAGACGAAGGCGGAGGCCGAGGCGAAGCTGTTGGAGCTGGTTCGCGGGGAGAACGTCGAACTCGTCGTCCTCGCCCGCTATATGCAGGTGCTGTCCGACGACCTGTGCAAGCAGCTCAGCGGGCGGATCATCAATATCCACCACTCCTTCCTGCCGAGCTTCAAGGGCGCAAAGCCCTATCACCAGGCGCACGCCCGGGGAGTGAAGCTCATCGGTGCCACCGCGCACTATGTGACGGCCGACCTCGACGAGGGGCCGATCATCGAGCAGGAGGTCGAGCGGGTCGGCCACGATGTGACTCCCGATCAGCTGGTCGCCATCGGGCGCGATGTGGAGTGCCAGGCCCTGGCGCGGGCGGTGAAGTGGCACGCGGAGCGCCGCATCCTGCTGAACGGACGCCGCACGGTGGTGTTCGCGTAGCGATGGTCGCCCCCCGGCCCCTTCTTGGGTGCGCGGGGAACTGCGCGATCTTTTAGGGGGGTCTGGGGGCGCAGCCCCCAGGGACGGGACGGGTAGGGGCGGAGGGGGCGAAAACCACCCGACGGCCCCCTACATCCGGCTCAGTGACGCCGCCGCCAACAAAACCTCCCTGATCGCCTCCCGGTCCCCGTCCTGCCCGGCGGCCGCCTCCTCGGGCGACACATGCCCCGCCGCCAGCCGGCAGAACTCCACCCCGTCCAGCGCGACGTGAGCCACCTCGCGCTCGGTGGAGCCCACCGCGCCGGGTGAGTCGAGCGGGATCAGCCAGTCCCCGCCCCCGGATCCCTCGATCTCGAGCCGCAGGCTGCGCCCCGGCGCTCCCGCCGCCACAAGGTGCCGCCCCGGCGCGGCGGAGAGCCCCGCCCGGCGGCGGGCGGCCAGCGACGTCGGCAGCATCCGCGCCGCGAGGTCGATCATCCGGTGGAGATGCCGCGGCGCCGGCGGCTCGTACGGATAGTCCACCGCGTCGGCGATGTCTCCCGCGTGCACCCAGCATTCGAAAGCCCGGTCCAGCATCGAGTCCCGCAGCGGCAGTTCGAAGCCGCCGTACGGCACGGTCAGGCGCCCGGAACCGCCGCCCGCGAACGACACCGTGCGCACCAGGTTGTGGCTCTGCTCCCGCCAGGGTCCGCGCACGGACCGGGTGGGTGGGAAGTGCGAGCCGCGCCAGAATGCCTCGGTGCGTCCCGCGGGGGTCGGGTCCTCGGAGGCCGGGCCGGTCGGGCCGAGCGGATCCTCCAGGCCCAGCGCGACGGCGACGAGACCGTCGACGCTGAGCAGATGCGCGATGACTCCCGCGACCGTCGTACGACGGCTCTTGGGCCTCGCGCCGTCGAACCAGCGCAGCCGCACGGGCGCATGCCACTCGGCACCGCCGATGTCCTGCAGCAGCGCGTCGAGCCGCGCGGTCTCCGCGTCGTACGGAGCCGCCCACTCGGGCACCGGAATCTTCGGCGGGCGCCGGTCGAGGCAGCCCTCCAGGACGCGGGTGCGCAGCGTCGGGTCGAGGTCGAGGCTCTCGGGCGGGTGCAGCAGCTCGACCGCCCCGCGCAGCCGCAGCGCCTCGTCCGCGCAGGAGCCGCAGTCCCCGAGGTGCTCCTCGACGGCCGCGGTCTCCTCCGCCGAGCAGGCGGCCAGCGCCCAGGCGCCGAGCAGTGACTTCAGCACACGGTGTTCGAGGACGAGTAGCGCCTGCTCGGGAGCGGCGGCCGGCTCGGGCAGCGGTCGCCCGGTGTCCTCGACGGAGGAACGCGGCAGCGGTATGCGCGGGGGCTGCTCCGGCTCCCCACCATTGCCGTGGGCGGACCCGCCGGGCCCCTCCGGTCCGCGGGGTCCCTGCGGTCCCTGAGGTGACCCGTCGCCCCCATCGGCCGAGCCCCTCTCCGGTTCTACGCCACTACTCGCGGCGTCCGCCTGGCCCTCGTACGCAGCGCCCTCCTCGTATCCGCCCTCCTCGTATCCGCCCTCCTCGTACCCCTCATGCCCCGGGTCCTCATGCCCGTCGCGTTCGTCGCGCACGTCGAAGGCCTCGAACCGGTCCGCTCCTCCGTTCACCGCACACCCCCGTATTCGGGCGGTGCGCCGGTGGGGCCGGTGTCCTGGGCGGTGGACAGGAGCTGGAGGCCGAGGCGGAGCCGTCGGCGGGCCTCGTCCTCGGTGACGCCGAGGTCGGCGGCGGCCTGGCGGTAGTCACGGCGCTGGAAGTAGGCGAGCTCCAGGGCGGCGCGCAGTGGGGCGGGCATGGACGTGACGATGTAGTCCGCGCGGGCGGCGACGGACGCACTGCGCACCTTCCGCTCCAGCTCCTCGGTGGTGCCGTGGCCGCCCCTGGCGAGCGCGGCGGTCTCGTTCGCGCGCAGCCGCTGGACGGCGAGGCGCTGGGTCAGCGTGGCGACCCAGGAACGCATCGGGCCCTGCTTGGGGTCGTACGCGTCGGGGTTCTCCCAGACGTGGGCGAACACCTCGCGGGTGATGCCGTCGGCTGCCCTTTCGTCTCCGAGCACGCGGTGGGCGAGGCCGTGCACGAGCGAAGCGAACCGGTCGTAGAACTCGCCGAGCGCGGCCGCCTCCCCGCGTGCGAGCCGCTGCTGCATCTTGCGGTCCCAGCGGGGCGGTGCGTCCTTCTTCGCCATGCGGCCCCCTCACCCCTGGTCGTGCCCGGCGCCTGTCCCTGTGCTCGGCCTGTGTGCTGTCCGGCCTCTGTGCTGCTGTCCAGCCTGTGTGTACTGCTGTCTCGAATGTAGTCGGCACGTCTGACAGCGCACGCCCCTTTACGTCAATGCGCGCCCCCGGACAGGCCGTGGATGGTAGAAGCTCATTGTCTTCCCCATCGAATTCGATCGAATCAGACCGTACGCGTCCGAAACAGTTCGCTCGCTACACAATTTCGACCGTGGACCGACGTTTCTTCGTTCGCGGACCGGTGTTTCATGGAACGACGGCGGGGCAGCCGCGCTGGAGGGAAGCGTAGGGACTGCTTCCGTTTCCGGTGGGCGAGGCGAGCGAGAGGCATGGCGGTGACGCTCAAGGTGACCGACGGCGAAGAGGGCGAGTGGGCCGTGGTGCGGGTGTCGGGCGAGCTGGATCTCGTCACGTCCCCGGTGCTGCGCCAGCGGGTGCACGACGCGGTGGCCGACGGCCGCCGCAGTCTCGTGCTCGACCTCTCCGAGGTCCTTTTCTGCGATTCGAGCGGCGTCGGCGTGCTCATCGCCACCCGCCGCCTCATCCGCTCCTGCCAGGGCACGCTGCGCCTGATCCTGCCCGCCCAGGGCGCGATCGACGGCTCCCACGTCAATCGCGTCCTCGCGGCCCTCGGCGTCCGGCGCCTCTTCGACGTGTACCCGGACGTTCCCACGGCCGTCGCCGACGAGCCGAGCCCCCTGTCGGCGTGACCCCTCCGGCACGCTCCGCGACACATCGCCACACAGTTGTCCCAGAATTCCCGCAGTCTTGGTACAACCGTCGTTTTCCCGCTCCCGCGACGGCCGTGGCGTCATACGCTCCGTGCCAGATGAACCCCCAAGTCCGGCGGAGAGACCGGCGGAGATGTAAGGCGGTCCGAACACACCATGGTCAGCACCGAGTACGAGCGCAGGATTGCCGCCCGGTTCGCCGGCTTCGACCAGGACGGCAATGGCTACATCGACCGGGAGGACTTCAACGCCGCGACCAAGGCGGTCCTCGCCGAGTTCGGTACGACGGCACGGTCGGACAAGGGGCAGGCCCTGTATGTCGGCGCCGAGGCGTTCTGGCAGGGCATGGCCGGGATAGCGGACCGGGACGGCGACCAGCGGATCACCCGCGAGGAGTTCGTGAGCGGCGCGGTGAAGCGGCTGCGCGACAACCCCGAGCGGTTCGCCGAGATCGCCCGACCCTTTCTGCACGCCGCCCTGGCCGTCGCGGACACCGACGGGGACGGCGCGGCCACGGCCGAGGAGACCGAGCGCGTCCTGCGGGCCCTCGGTGTGCGCGACGACATCGCCGCCGTCGCGGCCGGCGCCCTCGACACGGACTCCGACGGCCGCATCGGCGAGGCGGAGATCGTGAGCGCGTTCGCCCGCTACTTCACGGTGCCGGAGTGAATCACTTACTTCACGATGCCGGAGTGAGTCACTGCGAATAACGCTCCCTGAGCCGGTACTTGAGCACCTTGCGCAGGGTCTCGTTCCGCGGAAGGGCGCCCACCACCTCCAGCTGCTCCGGCAGCTTGTGCACGGACAGCCCTTCCGCGCGCAGATACGACGTGATCGCCACGAGGGTCAACTCATCGGCTCCCGGGGGCTGTTCGACCACCGCGCAGACCCGCTCCCCGCGCTCTGCGTCGGGCAGCCCGATCACGGCCACGTCCCCGACGTCCGGGTGCCGGTGCAGCAGGTCTTCGATCTCCTTGGCCGAGATGTTCTCGCCCTTGCGGATGATGATGTCCTTCAGTCGGCCGGTGAGGACGAGGTGCCCGCTCTCCGTCAGATGCCCGACGTCCCCGGTGATCAGGAACCCGTCCGCGTCGAAGGCCTCCGCCGTCTGTGCCGGATCCAGGTATCCCTGGCAGACGGCCTCCCCGCGCAGCCGAACATCGCCGTCGACGCCGTACGGCCGTGACGCCCCGTCCCCGTCCACGATCCGTATCCTCATGCCCTCGGGGGGCCTGCCCTCCGTCGTCGCCAGGTTCTCGACCGTGTCGTCCGGCGACCCCATCGTGATCATCGGGACCTCGGTCATCCCGTATCCGTGGGTGAACTGCACGCCCATCTCCCGTACGACGCAGTGGTAGACCTCCGGCGGCTTCGGCGCCCCACCGCCCGCCAGGAGCCGAAGAGTCGGAATGACGGGCTCTCCCGGCTGCTTGCGCTGTTCGGTGAGGAACATCGAGTAGAAGGCCGTCGAGCCGCCCGCCACCGTCACGCCGTGCTTGCGATAGCCCTCCAGGGCGGCGGGCAGCGCGAAGTGCTCGAACATCACCGCCGGGAAGCCGTACAGCAGCAGCATCACCGTGTAGTCGGGCCCGGCGATGTGCGCGTACGGGAAGGCCATCGAGCCCACGTCGTCGGCCGTCAGGCGCAGCGCGTGCGCCAGGCACGAGCCGCCCGCGATCAGTGAACGGTCCGTGTGCAGCACGCCCTTGGGGTCGGAGGTGGTGCCCGAGGTCCAGTAGATCCAGCGGACGCAGGTGCCGTCGGCGGGGGGAGCGGGGAGCACGGCGGGGTCGCCGTCCGGCAGCGTGTCGTATGCCTCGAAGGCACCCTTCGCGCCGAGCCGCCGCGCCATCGCCGTGTGGTCGAAGCCGCGCCACTCGCCCGGTACGGCGAAGTACTCCGCCTTGGACTCCCGCAGCGCGAAGCCGACCTCGCGGTCGCGGTAGAAGGGGATCACCGGGGACTGCACGGCGCCGAGACGGGCCAGCGCGAAGGACAGCAGCGCGGTCTCGATCCGGGTGGGCAGCTGCCAGGCGACCACGGTGCCGGGGCGTACGCCCATCTCGTGCAGGCCCGCCGCGACCCGTTCGGCACGGTCCCGCAGTTCGCCGAAGCTCAGGGAGCGGTCGTCCTGGAGGAGGACGGGTCGATCGGGGGTGAGGTCGGCGCGGCGTGCGACCAGTTCCCAGAGCGTACGGGCGGAACTCAGGGCGTGTGCGGTGTCGTTCACTTCGACCCCCTGTAGCTGACGGTGAGTCAGATCGTGGGCAGAGCGTAGGGCTCGCCGCCTTGTCGGTCCATAGGCGCGGGGCTAGCCTGCTTGGGCAGAGGAATCTGACGGACCATCAGAAACGTACGCCAGGCGGAGGGGAACCATGACCGAACTGCCCCGCATCATCAGCGTCGACGACCATGTGATCGAGCCCGCGCACCTCTTCGAGACCTGGCTGCCGCAGAAGTACCGCGAGCGCGGGCCGCAGCCCCTCACCGCCGGCATCGGAGAACTCGCCTACGTCGGCGGCAAGTACCAGATCACGATGGATCCGCAGGGACCGCCGACCGACTGGTGGATCTACGAGGACCTCAAGTTCCCGTACAAGCGCAACATCGCCGCCGTCGGCTTCGACCGCGACGAGATGACCCTGGAGGGCATCACGCGCGCGGAGATGCGACGCGGCTGCTGGGACCCCGTCGAGCGCCTCAAGGACATGGACCTCAACCATGTCGAGGCCAGCCTCTGCTTCCCCACCTTTCCGCGCTTCTGCGGGCAGACGTTCGCCGAGGCGCACGACAAGGAAGTGGCCCTGGCCTGCGTGCGCGCGTACAACGACTGGATGGTCGAGGAGTGGTGCGGCGACAGCGGCGGCCGGCTGATCCCGCTGTGCCTGATCCCGCTGTGGGACATCGACCTCGCGGTCGCCGAGATCCGGCGCAACGCGGCTCGTGGCGTGAAGGCCGTGACCTTCTCGGAGATCCCCACCCACCTGGGGCTGCCCTCCATCCACTCCGGCTACTGGGACCCCTTCTTCGCGATCTGCCAGGAGACGGGCACGGTCGTGAACATGCACATCGGGAGCAGCAGCCAGATGCCCGCCGCCTCCCCGGACGCGCCCCCCGCCGTCCAGGCGTCGCTGTCCTTCAACAACGCGATGGCCTCGATGATGGACTTCCTGTTCAGCGGGGTCCTCGTGAAGTTCCCGCGTCTCAAGCTCGCCTACTCCGAAGGGCAGATGGGCTGGATCCCGTACGCTCTGGAGCGCGCCGACGACGTCTGGCAGGAGCACCGCGCCTGGGGCGGAGTCCGCGACCTGATCCCCGAGCCCCCGTCGACGTATTACTACCGGCAGATCTTCTGCTGCTTCTTCCGCGACAAGCACGGCGTCGCGTCCCTGGACGTGGTGGGGCGCGACAACGCGACCTTCGAGACCGACTACCCGCATGTGGACTCGACCTTCCCGAACACCAAGGAGGTCGCCCTCGACCATGTGAAGGGCCTCGACGACGAGACCGTCCACAAGCTGATGCGCGGCAACGCGATCCGGATGCTGGAACTGGACCTCTAGTGGACAGGGGCCTCTAGTGGACCTGGCGTACACCCCGGAGGAGGAGGAGTTCCGCGCGCGCCTGCGCGAGTGGCTCGCCGAGGTGCTCCCGTCACTGCCCCCGAAGCCGTCCCCCGACGACTGGCCGGGCAGACGGGCCTACGACCTCGGCTGGCAGCGGATGCTGTACGACGCCGGGTACGCGGGCCTGCACTGGCCCGTCGACGCGGGCGGCCGGGGCGCCACCCCGACGCAGCACCTCATCTACCTGGAGGAGACGGAAAAGGCGGGCGCGCCCTACGTAGGGGCGAATTTCGTCGGGCTGCTGCACGCCGGGCCGACCATCGCCTCCGAAGGCAGTGCCCAACAGCGGGCGCGATGGCTGCCGCCCGTGCTGCGCGGCGAGGAGGTCTGGTGCCAGGGCTTCAGCGAGCCGGACGCCGGCTCGGACCTCGCGGCGCTGCGCACGCGCGCGTGGCGGGACGGCGACGACTACGTAGTGAGTGGGGCCAAGATCTGGACTTCCCACGCGGAGGTCGCGGACTGGTGCGAGCTGCTGGTCCGCACCGACGCCACCGCCCCCAAGCACCGCGGCATCTCCTGGCTCGCCATGCCCATGGACGCGCCCGGGATCACCGTCCGGCCGCTGCGGACGCTCGCGGGCTCCACCGAGTTCGCCGAGGTCTTCCTCGACGAGGTGCGCATCCCGGTCGCCAACCGCGTCGGCGCCGAGAACGACGGCTGGCGGGTGACCATGGTGACGCTGTCGTACGAGCGCGGTACCGCCTTCGTCGGCGAGGTCGTCGCCTGCCGGCGCGTGCTGGGCGAACTCGCCCGCGAGGCTCGCAAGAACGGCCGCTGGGACGATCCCGCGCTGCGCCGCCGGCTCGGCCGGCTGAACGCAGAGTTCCGCGCGTTGTGGCGGCTCACTCAGTGGAACGTCAGCGACTCGCAGAGGACCGGGGGAGTGCCCGGAGTCGGCGGCTCGGTCTTCAAGCTGCGGTTCTCGCACACGCGCCAGGAGCTGTACGACGCCGCCGCCGAGGTCCTCGGCCCCGAGGCGCTCGACCTCGGGCGGGAGTGGACCCTGGACCGGCTCTCGTCGCTGTCGTACACCATCGCGGCCGGTACCTCGCAGATCCAGCAGAACATCGTGGCCGAGCGGATCCTGGGCCTTCCCAAGGGGCGGTGAGCTCTCCGAAGTGGACTTCCAACTCACGGATGATCAGCGGGCGTTGAAGGCGGGCGTGCGGGAGCTGCTGAGTGCGCGCTTCGGCCGGGAGCGGCTGCGGGCCGCCGCGGACGACGGGCCGCCGGGCCTAGACCGGGTGCTGTGGCGCGAGCTCGGGGAGGCGGGGCTCTTCGCGCTGCGGCTGCCGGAGGCGGACGGCGGGGTCGGACTCGGACTGCCGGAAGCCGTGTTGGCCTTCGAGGAGGCGGGACGGGTGCTGCTGCCCGGCCCGCTGATCGCGACGCACCTCGCGGCGGGCGCGGTGGACGGGGCGGCCACGGGCGAGACCGTGGTGGCCGCCGTCGACGGGTGGCTGGTGGAGTGGCTGGCCGAGGCCGATGTCGTACGAGGGGACACGACCGGCGCCGAGCCGCTGCGGTCGGTGGATCCGCTGACACCGCTGCACCGGGTGCCTGCGGCCGGCGTATCCAGGGGGGCCGACCCCGACGCGGTACTCCTCACCTCGCTCCTCACCGCCGCCGAACAACTCGGCGGCGCCGCCCGCACCTGCGAGCTGGCCGTGCAACACGCCCGGACGCGGGAGCAGTTCGGGCAGCCGATCGGGGCCTTCCAGGCGGTGCAGCACCTGTGCGCGCAGATGCTGGTGCGGGTGGAGGTGGCGCGCGCCGCCGTCTACGCGGCCGCCGTGACCGCCGACCCGACGGATGTCGCCGCGGCCCGACTGCTCGCTGACGAGGCCGCCGTGCGTGGCGCTCGCGACTGCCTCCAGGTGCACGGCGGCATGGGCTTCACCTGGGAGTCCGATGTCCATCTGTACCTGAAGAGGGCGTGGGTGCGGACGCACCGTGCGGGTGGCGTCACGGAGAGTGAGGATGCGTTGGCGGACGATCTCCTGGCCGGAGCGGGCTGAAGGGGCTCTGTGCAGGCACGTCGCGAGAAGGGCTCACATGAATGTCGCGGATCGTGGCATACCGGAATTACAGAGCGTTGATATCGGGTTGTGTCCTAGGCGTGACTTGTCACGGCCTGGAGTCGGCGCCGGGCTCCGGTACCTTGTGTGGGATGCGAGTGGTTCTGAGGCTGAGCCATCCCGGTGTTGCCCCTGAGGCCGCGCCGGACCCGGCGATGCATGCCGCTCGCACGGCAGGGCGGACCCCCGCACCTGCCTGTTCGACTCCCCGTGGCGAGCGTCGCACAGTATGCCGCACGCGTACTCCTTCGCGCTGGAATATGCCCGAAGCGCTTGTTGGGGTGACTGTACGTCAACCATGCTGTCTCGCAAGGGAATCACTTTCCGTGATCCTTGTTCTGGCCATGCAGAAAATGGCTACGATCGTGGCCCTTGTGAGGCGCGAGGCGATGTGTCCGCCGGTTCGGATGGTGTGAGCGGTGCAGGTGCTTCAAGTGCAGCTGGAGATCCGGCCCGACCCCGCGGAGGTGGGGCGAGCCCGGAGGTGGGCCCGATCCAGGCTCGCCGGGTCCGGGATAGGGGCCGATGAACCGCTCGCCGAGACGCTGATCCTGCTCGTCTCCGAACTCGTCACCAACGCCGTGGTGCACACCGGCTGTCCGGCCGTGCTGCGGTTGTCCCTGCCGGGCGGGGCCGAGGCTGCCACCGTCCGCCTGGAGGTGGCCGACTCCAGCGCCCGGCCCCCGTGCCCCCGCCACGCCGAGGGTGACGAGACCAACGGCCGTGGCCTGGAGCTCGTCGACGGCCTCGCGGACCGCTGGGGCTGGAACGCCGAGGGTGCCGGCAAGCGCATCTGGTGCGAGGTGGACCGCTGCGCGCCGGGAGCTTCTGCGGGGGCCGCGTATCCGGCGTATGAGGACTTTGCGTACGAGGCGGTCTAGGCCGCAGGGTCTGCGGCCGGGCACGCGGGGTTCGTGCATGTATGCACGAACCCCGTGTACAGAACCTCGATTGTGGCTGAATGCGCCGGGGAGTGCTTCTGTGCGCGCTGTCACAAAGGGGACGTAAACTGATAATTCCCCGAACGGGTGTTGACGTGACGTGTCCGTTTGATCACGCTTGTGTTCAGCGATTCGCCGCGAGGGGACGGCGAGGGTTTCGGTGACGGGAGCCCTCGGCGAGTGTGGGTCGCGATTCGGCGTCGGCTCCTACAGGGCCACAGGAGCAGGGCGGGTACGCCGGAGCCGGATGGCGGCGCGCGGTGCCGTGCTCGGGGCGAGCAGTGACGCGCCGCCAGCCGACCCTCTCGTGCACGGGCATGTCCGGCCGGCCCCTGTCCCGGTGGGCCTGATCAGTCGGCCCTCCCCTTCGAGCGGGCTTGTGCCGCAGGGCTTCTACAGCAGGGCAACCGGCGCCACCGGTGTGCCCGTGCCGCCCACGAAGGGTTCGGGCATCGCCGACAGCAGGAAGGTGTAGCGCCCCTCTTCTCCACAGGCTGTGGACAACTCTTCGAGATTCCAGTTCTGGCCCTGCAGCATCCCCATCTCGACCAGGTCGAGCGCGTGCACGGGCAGCCAGAGGTCCTCGATCTCGGGCGGAAAGATCTCGAAGGTGAGGGTGTCGTTCGCGACCGCCGCGACATCGCGCGCGTGGAACCACTCCGGGGTTCGGACGGACAGCCCGGGTGACGGATATCCGTATCCGTGTTTGTCGCCGGCCAGATACACCTGGATCTGCCCGGTCCGTACGAGGGCGATGTCGCCCGCCCGTACGCGTGTCCCGGCCAACTCCTCGGCCGCGTCCAGGTCTTCGGGCGTCACGGCATGGCCGCCGTCCAGCCGGTCCGTGCCCCGCGCTCGCGCGACGTCGAGCAGCACGCCGCGCGAGACGATGTGCCGCGGCTTGTCGATCCCGCTGAACTCGGCGCCGCCGTGCGGGGTGATCGTGTCGGCCGGACGGCCGTTGTAGAGCTTCCCGGAGTGGGAGACATGGGTGAGCGCGTCCCAGTGGGTCGCCGCCTGGAGCCCCATGGTGACGGCGTCGTCGCTGCAGGCGACGGTGCCCGGCCCGAAGAGCTCCTGGTTGATCTGCACCATGGCGTGCAGCGGATTGACGCGACCCGGGATCATGCCGGTCTGTACGCCGTCCTGTTGAAGGGGGAGGGCGAGGGGGACGCGGCGGCCGCTGCGGACGCAGGCGGCGGCCTCCCGTACGACGTCATCGGTGATGAGGTTCAGGGTCCCGATCTCGTCGTCGGACCCCCAACGCCCCCAGTTGTTCACGCGCTTGGCGATCTCGTGAAACTCCGGACGAAGCGTCGGCAGTGACATGAGTCCTCCCCGGGGGCTTGTCTCCAGGTGTCTGACGGGTCGTAGAATCCGAGTTGAATCTAACGGACCGTCAGAAACTGCGGGAAGGGGCCGGGCGTGGGGAACTTCTTGGCAGGCAAGGTCATCGCCGTCACCGGGGCGGGGCGGGGGATCGGCCGTGCCGTCGCCCTCACCGCGGCGGCCGAGGGCGCACGCGTCGTGGTCAACGACTACGGCGTCTCCATCGAGGGCGCGGAGCCGACGAGTTCCGTCGCCGGGGCCGTCGTCAAAGAGATCGAGACGGCGGGCGGCGACGCGGTCGCTGTGGCCGACGACATCTCGACGATGGCGGGCGGGCAGCGGGTCGTCGACGCGGCGCTGACGTCGTACGGGCGCATCGACGGAGTGGTGTGCGTAGCCGGCATCCTGCGCGAGCGCATGCTCTTCAACATGTCCGAGCAGGAGTGGGACCCGGTGGTAGCCACCCACCTCAAGGGCACGTTCACGCTCTTCCGCGCCGCCTCCGCGGTGATGCGCAAGCAGGGCTCCGGGACGCTGATCGGTTTCACCAGCGGCAATCACCAGGGGTCGGTTTCACAGGCCAACTACAGCGCCGCGAAGGGCGGAATCATCTCCCTCGTCCGGAGCGCCGCGCTCGGCCTGCACAAATACGGGGTCACGGCGAACGCGGTCGCCCCTGTCGCGCGGACGCGCATGTCGGCGAACGTCCCCATGGAGCTGAAGGAGATCGGCGAACCGGAGGATGTGGCCGCGCTGGTGGTCTACCTCCTGTCGGACCGCGCGCGGGAGGAACGGATCACCGGGCAGGTGTACACCATCGCCGGCCCCAAGATCGCGGTGTGGGCCCAGCCCCGGGAACTGCGCGCCGGATACGCCGAGGGCACTTGGACCCCCGAGAAGATCGCGGACTTCCTGCCGGGGACCGTGGGGGTGGATCCGATGCCGCTGCTGGAGCGGGTGGAGGCGATGGCGAGGGCGGCGTCGGAGGGGGCGCGACCGAATGCGTAGGGCGTGTGCGCGGTGGGGGGCTGTCTCAGTCGTCCTCGTCGCGGGCATGCGTGCCGCTGGGGGGCGGCGTCCGTCCCACAGAGCGCGGCACCCCGTAAGCGCCGGGTTGCGCTGCTCACCCCTGGCTCGGCCCGAACCCCGGGCGCCCAAGCGAGAGACGTCCACTCGGCCAACATGGAGGCGGCAACCGTGGAGTTCGGATTCGGCCCCGAGGACGAGGCGTTCCGGTGCGAGGCGCGCGCCTGGCTGGAGGCGCACCGCACCGGTGCCCCCGCCCGTCGGGACTGGGAACGGGAGCTCGGCCGGGGCGGCTGGATCGGCCTCGGCTGGGACGAGGACGGGTACGGCAACCGGCGGGGCAGCCTGACCCAACAGGTCGTCTGGGCCGAGGAGTACGCCCGGGCGAAGGCACCCGCCCGCTCGGGCCACATCGGCGAGAACCTCCTGGCGCCGACCCTCATCGCCCACGGAACGCAGGAACAGAAAGCCCGCTTCCTGCCCCCCGTCGCCCAGGGCGAGGAACTCTGGTGCCAGGGCTACAGCGAGCCGGGAGCGGGCTCGGACCTGGCGGGCGTGCGCACCGCTGCCGTACGCGACCGCGACTCCTACCGGGTCACCGGCCAGAAGATCTGGACATCCCTCGCCCACGAGGCGGACTGGTGCTTCGTGCTCGCCCGGACGCAACCCGACTCCACCCGCCACCACGGCCTGTCCTTCCTCCTCGTCCCGATGGACCAGCCGGGCGGCGTCGAGGTCCGCCCGATCCGCCAGCTGACCGGCACGAGCGAGTTCAACGAGGTCTTCTTCGACGGCGCGTTGGCCCGTGCGGAGCACGTGATCGGCGGCGAAGGCAATGGCTGGCGCGTCGCGATGAGCCTCCTCGGCTTCGAGCGAGGTGTGTCGACGCTGGCCCAACAGATCGGCTTCGCCGAGGAATTGGGGCGCGTGGTCGAGACGGCCGCCGCGACCGGCGCGGCCGCCGATCCCGTCGTACGCGACCGGCTCGTACGGCAGTGGGCAGAGCTGCGCACGATGCGCTGGAACGCCCTGCGCACGCTGGGGAGTTCCAGCGGCCCTGGAGACGCCGGGGCGCCCAGCGTGGCGAAGCTGCTGTGGGGTGGCTGGCACCGGAGACTCGGTGAGCTGGCCATGCGGGTGCGGGGGGCCGCGGCGGCCGTGGGCCCGGCGGACTGGTCGGCGGCGGCACCGTACGAACTCGACGCGTTCCAGCACCTGTTCCTCTTCAGCCGGGCCGACACGATCTACGGCGGTTCGGACGAGATTCAGCGCACGATCATCGCCGAGCGCGTGCTCGGCCTGCCTAGGGAGCCGAAGGGCTGAGGGAGTCGCGATGCGAGGCGTGATCTTCGATGGGAAACAGACCCAGGTCGTGGACGATCTGGAGATACGGGATCCGGGGTCGGGGGAGGTTCGGGTCGCGATCTCCGCGGCCGGGCTGTGTCACAGCGACCTCTCTGTGGTGGACGGGACCATACCGTTCCCCGTTCCTGTGGTGCTCGGCCATGAGGGCGCGGGTGTGGTGGAGGCGGTGGGGGCGGGCGTCACCCATGTCGAGCCCGGCGACCATGTGTCGCTGTCCACGCTCGCCAACTGCGGGGCCTGCGCGGAGTGCGACCGGGGGCGACCGACGATGTGCCGCAAGGCCATCGGAATGCCGCAGCAGCCGTTCGCGCGGGACGGCCGACCGCTGTACCAGTTCGCGTCCAACTCTGCTTTCGCCGAACGGACGTTGGTCAAGGCGGTCCAGGCGGTCCGGATCCCGAAGGACATCCCACTGACGTCCGCCGCGCTGATCGGTTGCGGCGTTCTGACGGGCGTCGGCGCCGTCCTGAACCGTGCCCGTGTGGACCGGGGCGACAGCGTCCTGGTCATCGGCACCGGCGGCATCGGCCTCAATGTCATCCAGGGCGCCCGGATCGCGGGAGCCTTGCAGATCGTCGCGGTCGACTCCAACCCGGCGAAGGAGTCGGTGGCCCGCCAGTTCGGCGCGACGCACTTCCTGGCCTCGACGGAGGGCGTGAAGGACATCCTCCCTCTGGGCGCGGACCACGCCTTCGAGTGCGTCGGACGGACCGAACTCATCCGCCAAGCCGTCGACTTGCTGAATCGCCACGGCCAAGCGGTTCTCCTCGGAGTTCCCCCGGCGACGGCCGAGGCCTCCTTCCTCGTCTCCTCCATGTACCTGGACAAGTCGATCCTCGGCTGCCGCTACGGCTCATCGCGTCCACAGCGCGACATCGCCCTGTACGCGGACCTGTACCGGGAGGGCCGCCTGCTCCTGGACGAACTGGTGACGGCCACCTACCCGGTGGAGGACTTCGACAAGGCGGCCCAGGACGCGCACGAGGGGAGGGTGGCGAGGGCGGTGCTGACGTTCTAGCCGGCTCCGAGCGTGGATGCGGCGAGGGGCGGCAGCCCAGCCGTCCCGGCTGCGGGCAATCGTGCCGCTGGGGCGGCACCCGTGCCGGCTGTTGGCATCATTGCGCTGGGGCGGACACCCGTCCCACAGAGAGTGGCACCCTGGCAGTGCCGGTAGTCGCCCCCACGCCGACCGCGGCCGCATCCCGCGGGGACAGTTGTCCACAGGCCGGGAAATCCCGTGGGCGGCGTTCCTGTACGGGCTGCGCGACTGGCCGGGCCAACTGCTCACCCGGAGCGTGCTGCTGCTCTGCGCGATGTCCGGGTGCGTGGCGGTGGTCGCGCTGATACCGAGCCTCGCCTGGATCGCGGCGGCGCTCGTCCTCGCGGGCGTGCTGCAGGCCGGAGCCATGCTCACCCGCAACCTGGCGCTGCGCGAGATCCTCCCGCCGAGCGCGCTGGCCGCGGGCTACTCGGTGATGTACGCGGCCGTGGGCGCCGGTTACGCCGCGACCGGCTCCCTCGCGGGCGCCCTGCTCCACTTCGCGGCGCCCTCGACCGCGATCCTGGCGGGTGTCGGACTCACCCTGCTGCTCACCGCCGTGGGCGCACTGGGGGAGAGCCGCCGGGCGGCCGACGTGGCGAGCGCCGGTGAGCGCTCAGCCTCCGGACGGGACAAGGGAGTTGTCAAAAGCCCCGCCGACGCCCGCCCCGGAGCGGAACGTGCGCCGATATGCAGTGGGAGTGACACCGAGCGCCGCCTGTAGGTGCTGCCGCATCGACTGGGCCGTTCCGAAGCCGGCGTCCCGCGCCACCTGGTCGATCGACAGGTCGCTGGACTCCAGCAGGTGCCGGGCCCGTTCGACGCGCTGCTGGGTGAGCCATTGCCCGGGGCTGACGCCGACCTCCTCGCGGAAGCGCCGCGTGAAGGTGCGTACCGACATGGACTCCTGCTCGGCCATGTCGCGCAGTTGGATCGGCTCGTGGAGGCGGCCCAGGGCCCAGGCGCGGGCGGCGGTCGTGGTGACCGCCTGCGCGTCCGGCTCCGGGCGCTGGATGTACTGCGCCTGGCCGCCGTCGCGGTGCGGCGGTACGACGGTGCGGCGGGCCACCTCGTTGGCGACGGCGGCGCCGTGGTCGCGGCGTACGAGATGGAGGCACAGGTCGATCCCGGCCGCGACACCGGCTGAGGTGAGGACGTCCCCGTCGTCGATGAAGAGCACATCGGCGTCGACCTTGACCTTGGGGAAGAGCTCCTGGAAGTGCTCGGCGTGCATCCAGTGCGTGGTGGCCGGGCGGCCGTCGAGATAACCGGCCGCGGCCAGGACGTAGCCGCCGATGCAGATGGAGACGAGGCGGGTGCCGGGGCGGATGTGGGCGAAGGCGGCGGCCAGTTCGGGTGTGGGAGCGGGAGGTAGCCCTCCTCCTCCGCAGCCCGGAGAACACGCGAGAACTGGCAGAGGCCAAGTTCGGACAGGCCATCGCCTACCTGGTCACGTGCGGCGAGAACCCGGACCTTCTCATGGGTCCGTCTGAGCAGGTGGATGAGGCATGGCACTCGTTCATGCTCGACTCGATCCCGTACCACCACTTCACCAGTCGGCACTTCGGCCGGTACATCCACCACGTCCCGGAGCTTCCGGGGGCGGCGGCAGGTGTCCTGTGCGTCACCGACGACGAGGTGACGCGGGATGGGCATGATCCCAAGACTGGCGGCCCGCTCGTCCTGGAGCAGACGATCAAGGCCATCAAGGCGGCCGGGTTCGAGATCGCCCCCGACCTGTGGGGTATGGAGGACGCGGCCGACTGCAACCAGTGCCACGCCGGGTGTCACGACTCGCCCAAGTAGTAGTGAGCAGCAGGTGAGTTGGGGCCTGCCTCCGTACGTTGGGGGCGGGCCCCTCTTGCCGGAAAGGATCACCGCATGTCATTGGCTGAGTCCTGGGACAGGTACGCGGTCGCGAGCAAGCCACGCCGGACCATGAACGCCACGGGCGATACGACCTGGCTGAACTGGACTCAGTACGCCGATCACGGCCCGAACGAGAGCGTTCTGGGCCCCGTGGCCGGACGCCGGGTGCTGGAACTCGGCTCGGGGAGCGGTGGCAACCTCGCGCACCTCGTGAGGCTTGGCGCGACAGGTCAAGGGGTGGACATCGCCCCCGCCCGCGAGACGGTCGCACGGGAGCGCTGGGGCGATCTGCCGGGCATCGCGTTCCGTACGGCGGAGGCGACGGCGTTTCTGAGCGAGACGGACGAGACGTTCGATGTCGTGCTCTCGATCTTTGGTGCCGTGTGGTTCGTCGATCCGGACACCTTGCTCCCGCTGATCCGCTCGCGTATGGCTCCGGGCGGCATCCTGGCCTTCTCGCATTTGCCCTCAGGAAGCCAGGGGCCCAAGCCTGCCAAAGCCGGACTGCGGCACGACCGCACCCCGGATGAGTGGTGGCGCATCCTGGCGGGGCACGGCTTCTCCGACGTGTGCGTGTCTCTGATCGATCCGCCAGAGGGCAGGACCGTGGGCACGATGCTTGTTCGTGCCCTGGTGGCCTGACCCTGTGGCTGAGCGCCTGTGTCAGGAGCTCCCGGCCTTCTGGCAGACGGAGCGAACCGTCATGGCGCTCCACTTCGCGGCTCTGCGCGGGGGTAGGCCTTCAGTGTCGAGCTGCTCGCCGATGGCCCGGTAGCTCATCCCCTCCGCCCTCAGTTCGAGTATGCGGGCCTGTGCGGCCTGCTCCGTGGGGTTGGGTGCCGCGTCGCGCTCTCGCCCCTCTCCGTCCCCGTGGAAGCCGTAGGCGTACGCCCCGACAGCCTTCCGTCCGGATGCTGCCTTGGCCGCGCGCCCGTCCCGGAGACGCTTGACCACCATGCGCCGATCGAGTTCGGCGAACACGCCGATGACCTGTCGCATGGCCGTGCGCATCGGGTCGTCAGGGTCGTCCTGGTGGACCTCCCCACCATCGGCGGTGAAGACCTTCCCCCCGTCACGCCAGACCACGGCAAGCGTGGCTTCCTGCACCGTGAGCGCACGGGCCAACCGGTCGAGCCGAGGTATCAGCAACCCCTCTGCCTCGCCCTCCCTGATGAGTAGCAGAGCTTCCGACAGGCCCTGACGGTCAAGCGCTTCGGTCGCACCAGACACGCCCTCATCGCGTGATACGTGAACGATGCGGTGACCGTGGGTCTTGGCCCACGCCTTGACGGCCTTCTCCTGTACGTCCAGGCCGAAGCCGTCCGAGGCCTGTCCAGCCCCGGATACGCGGATGTAGGCAACGAGCTTCATGCCCCCTCTTCCATGATCATGTAAGTTTTTCCGTGGAAAAACTTACAGTGCAGGTCGGGGGCTGCAACGTTCATCGCATGACCGTGGCGGGCAACGGCTCGCACAGTCGCGTACAGGGCGACGGGGGAAAGGGGTGGGGTATGCCCCCCTGAAGGACCTTGCTCGACCGCCGTGTCTTACCGGCCAAGATTGAGCCACGGTTGCAGGGTCGATTCTGGCCTACCTGATACGGAAGGGTCCGACCGAGATTGACGCCTGGGTGATCGCTTCAGCGAGTACGCGTGAGCGCGCACCCGGCGGCTCGGAGGCAGGAGCCACGTCGACAAGCGGGAAGCGGGTCAGCCTCACAGGCTTCTCCTCCCCGTCGAGCAGTACGGCCACGGTGACCACCTGGCCCTTGCTCAGCAGGGATGGCTTCAGGTCGAGCCAGGTCTCGCCGACGACGGTTTGAAGCTGGGCCGACCCAGCCGAGGGGGGTGCCACGTGGAGGCGCCACGGGAAATGCTCCAGCGAGGGGGGCATGCTGCCGGCGGGGGCAGTGGTGACATCCAAGATCGTGCACAGAACAGCGCCGAAGTCGAACCGAATCGACTCGCTGTTGTGGAACATCGCCGAAGTAAGGTCACGTCGGCCCTGGTTCGCAATCACGAGTTCTACGATGCGCGGATTGTCGATTGAGACTCCGTGGAAGGTCACGGCAAGTGCTCCGTCGGCAGAGTGCTGCGGCACGCTCATGAGGGGTGTGTTGGACTGCACCCACCAGTTGAGTTTCCGCTTCGGGTTGGCGGACCGGAATGTAGCCCAAGTGCCGAGCGAACCGACCAGTAGGGCGACGACGGCTGAGACGACAATCGCCCAGACGTTTACGTTCTCCCACCATTCCCCCGCCATGCTGCTCATGCGGCGAAAATACAGCACCTCACGACCACTCAGTGCGCTTTCAACTCACCTACAGCAGGCCAAGCTTGGCCATGTCGAAGTGCTCGTCGGTCAGGTTCTCGTACCCGTGCTCAGTGGCGTACGCGAGGATGCGCGCGAGTGGCGTGTCTGGGGCTGGCGGTTCGGTGGCCAGTTCGAAGCCGGTGACCTGGAGAGCGAAGCGGAGACCGGTGTCGTCGGCGTGATCGTTGACCATCGCACCATCGCACCATCGCACCATCGCAGCGAGGGTGAGCCCCTGCCCGGCCTCATTTTGAGAGGCGCCTCACATGCAGTGACCTGCGCTTTTCCCTTCTGCGCCCTGTACGTTTCGGGTTCCCCTGCGATGGTGGCGGGACGGATGTTGTCGCCGAGGAAGGGAAACCAGAGATACAGGAACACGTATGGCGCCGTGCCCTTGTGCGCTCCCACATGAAGCAGGCAGAGAAGTTGGTCGGCGTCGCCATGGCGTTGTATGCGGACTACGAGACGGGCGAGAACGTTTGCCCGTCCAACGGGACGATCGCCAGAGAACTTGGCTACGGCGGGAAGGCTCCAGAGCAGACAGTCAACAAGATAGTTGGCAAGCTGCGTAGGGCGGGCTGGCTCACGAAGACAGGCAAGGTGCCGGACGGTCCGGTGATCTACCGACTCACCTTGCCGAAGCAGGGGGGTATGGCTCAGGAGCCATACAACCTACATACCTTCAAGAGCGACGGCGGTGGGAGTGAGGAGCCAGCGGCGAAGAGCAAGCCGGTAGGCGAAGAGCGGCCCCCCGTAGGGGGCCGACAGGGCGAAAACGAAGAGCGCAAGCAGTCGGCGCAGGCGGGCCGCGTGAGCGGCCCCCAAAAGGAAGACGAAGGGGCTGGCTCCCTTGGGGGGCCTTCGGCCCCCACCTTGTCCTTCGTAGATCTTGGCAAGGTCAAGCAAGAGGAACAGCGTCGACGCTGGTTCGGAGACGCGTACGCAGCTCCCTTGCCGGTGGACTTCGACTACGACGGCTTGACCGACCGGTTCCACGAAGCAGGTCAAGAGCCGCCGCCCTTCTGATCGGGCGTGATGAAGACGAAGCCCTGCTCTCGGGTGAGAGCGGGGCACGAGTCGAGCGGGGCTCGCTACGCGTCGGGTTCGTCGTCGGCGGTGTGGTTCCACTCCACGGTCATGTAGTCGTCCACGGTCATCTTCGCCGCCTTCTTGAAGCCGTTGGGGTGCATCGTGATCGTGGTGACGAACTTGACCCACGCCCGGCGGACGGGGAGCGGCGTGTTCGGCCAGTCCTGAATCAGGCCAGCGATGCCCGAGACGGGGTCGATCGGGGGCAGGCCAGTGACACCGGACAGCTTCTCGCCGATCTCGTCGAGCCTGGCTCGGATCGCCTCGGTACCGGCCGTCATCTGCGACAGGGTGATGACTCCGGAGGCGTAGGACACGGCCAACCCGTCGAGCCGTTCCCGCAGGGTCTGAGCTTCCTGGTGAAGGTGGGCCGAGTCATCCCCCTGCTCCTGCCGAGCAGCGAGAACCCAGGGCAGGAAGTCGGGGAAGACGATCCGCGCCAGGACGGCGTTACCGGCTCGCTTGTCGGCCAACTCCCGGGGTACGCGTACGTGCTTCTGTCCACAGCGGTAGACCGGGGTCCCTCGGTACATGCCGCCTCTCACGGTCTCCCCGCAGCGCCCACATGTAGCCAGTCCGGCGAGCAGGGTCTGAGGGGCCGAGCCGGTACGCGCACCACCCGTGAAGCGCTTGGGGTTCGTCAGTGCCGACACGAGGGCGTAGTGAGTCACCTCGTCCAGGATCGCGGGCCACTGCCCCTCACCCACCACTTCGCCGTGGTAAGTGACCTGTGCGATGTACCGAGGGGAGATCAGTACCTTCTTCACTCCGCCGACACCCCACCCCTTCGCCTCGCCCTTCGCCGTGCCGGACGACGAGCGGGGGGCGAGTAGACCGAGGTCGGTCCAGAAGCGGGCGACAGCCGCCAGGGTCTCGCCCTGAAGAACCATCTCGGCACCCTTGCGGATCGCTTCTGCCTCAGCCTCGACCACGGTCACGTAGTCGTCGGCGTATCCGAACGGCCGCAAGCCTGTCCTGTGCGGCGTGCCGTTCTTCGCCGCCTGAAGGTTCGACGCCTTCTGGCGTAGCGCCTTCTGCTCGCCCTCGTACTCCGCCCACGCCGTAACCGTCTTGGCCGTGGCTCGACCGGCCGGAGTCGAGAGGTCCAGGTGTCCGGCGTGGATGGCGTGAACGTTGACCCCGAGTGCGATCACTCGCAACAGGTCTTCCGTCTTGCGTACGAGCCGGTCAGTGTGCCAGCAGAGGATCGCGTCCGGCTTGGACGCCAACAGCCGCTCGAACCCCGGTCGTACCTTGCCCGAGGTGGCGCTGACGTCGTTGTCCGCGATCACCTCTCGTACGGTCCAGCCTCGGGCTGCGGCGAACGCCCGGCACTCGTCCTCCTGTCGCTGAACGCCCAACTGGTCGCCGTGCTGATCGAGGCTGAGTCGTACGTAGATGGTGATGTCCACCCTGTCTTGCCCCCCTTGTTCCTGCTCGCCGTGCTTTGTGCCCTAAAGTTTTACCACGAGTTCCACTGGTCGCGCGGCACGATCGGCGCGGCGGTCTCGATCAACCTCGTGCTGTACGGGGTGACGGCGCCGTTCGCGGCCGCGCTGATGGACCGATTCGGCATCCGGCGTGTGGTGGCGGTCGCCCTGACGGTGATAGCGCTCGGTTCCGGGCTGACGGTGTGGATGACGGCGGCCTGGCAGCTCCTGCTCTGCTGGGGCCTGCTGGTGGGCCTGGGCTCCGGCTCGATGGCGCTCGCGTTCGCGGCGACGGTCACGAACCGCTGGTTCACGGAGCGGAAGGGCCTGGTGACGGGCATCCTGACGGCGGCCTCGGCTTCCGGCCAGCTGATCTTCCTCCCGCTGCTCTCCTGGATCGTCACGGATCACGGCTGGCGTCCCGCCGCGGTGACGGTGGCCCTCGCGGCCCTCGCGGTGGTCCCCTTCGTATGGCTGCTGCTGCGGGACCACCCGGCGGACGTGGGCCAGAAGCCGTACGGGGCCGAGGAGTTCGTGCCCAAGCCCGAGCCGGTCCGGGGCGCGGCTCGCCGCACGGTCACGGTCCTGGCCTCCGCCGTCCGCACCGGCCCCTTCTGGCTGCTGGCCGGCACCTTCGCGATCTGCGGCGCCTCGACGAACGGCCTGGTCCAGACGCACTTCGTGCCCGCGGCCCACGACCACGGCATGCCCGTCACGGCCGCCGCCTCGCTCCTTGCGGTCATCGGCGTCTTCGACGTGGCCGGCACGGTCGCCTCGGGCTGGTTCACCGACCGCTTCGAGCCCCGTCGGCTGCTGGCGGTGTACTACGCGCTGCGCGGCATCTCGCTGCTCTTCCTCCCGATGCTCCTGGCCTCGACCGTGCACCCTCCGATGATCTTCTTCATCGTCTTCTACGGCCTCGACTGGGTCGCCACGGTCCCGCCCACCCTCGCCCTGTGCCGCGAGCAGTACGGCGAGGACAGCGCCATCGTCTTCGGCTGGGTCCTCGCCTCGCACCAGGTCGGCGCCGCCCTCGTAGCCTTCCTAGGTGGCGTCGCGCGGGACACGTTCGGCTCGTACGACGTCGTCTGGTACGCCTCGGGCGCACTGTGCGCGGCGGCTGCGCTGATGGCGCTGGTGATCCGGCGGCGACCGGTTCGGATGGCGACGGCCCTGGCCTGACCGAGGCCGGCGGGGCGAAGCGTCCCTGGCCGACCGGATGAGAAGGGTGTCCTGTCGAAGGGGCGCGGGGACCTGCGCGACTAGAGGAAGCGCCCCTTGTGGAACAGCAGCGGCGCCAGGTCGTCGGCGCCGTCCCCGATGCCGAGCGCGTTCACCCGCCCCACCACTATCAGGTGGTCCCCGCCCGTGTGCACCGCGTGGATCGTGCAGTCGATCCAGGCCGCGACGCCCGCGAGGCGGGGCGAGCCGGAGACGGGCGCCGCGTCGTACACGACCCCGGCGAACTTGTCCGCGCCGCTCACCGCGAAGCCGCGGCACATCTCGCCCTGGTGGGCGCCGAGGACGTTCACGCAGAAGACGCCCGCGCGGGCGATCCGCGGCCAGGTCGTCGACGTACGGCCGACCATGAAGCAGACCAGCGGAGGGTCGAGGGAGAGTGAGGAGAAGGACTGGCAGGCGAAACCGGCCGGCCCCACCCTGTCTTCGCCTTCGCCGGCCGGTGCGGTCACCACGGTGACGCCGGTCGCGAAGTTCCCCAGCACACGGCGGAACTCGGCCTGATCGACCGGCGCCCGTTCGTCGTCGCCGACCGCGCGCAGATCCGGGCGCGGCAACGCTTCGACGGGCCCCGCGACGGTAGGGGCCCCGGCCGACCTGAGGTAGCGGACGGCGGCGGCCGCCATCCCTGCGTGTCCCATCACATCAACCATTGAAGCTGACGGTGCGTCAGATGGGAAGGGTGCAACCTCCGCCTTGGCCCTCCCGTGCCCCTCACACGCAGCCCCACGTATCTTTCGCCCCATGAGGTGGGGAGACGCATGGCGGCCCAAGCGCTCAGGACTGAGCTGGGCGAACGCCGAACTGAACGCGGCCGCGGCGGTCTGTGCGGCGCAGCTGGCGGTGGTCTGCGCGATCTGGTGGGTCGGGACGTTCGACGACGACACCCACGGTGCGGGGTCCGGCGGTGGTCTCGCCGCTGTCGGTCTGCTGTGCATGCTCGTCTTCGGCCCGCTGCTCCTCGCCGTCCTGGGTCTGGTGCACGCGGCGGCCCACACCATGCCGGCCGCCACGTTCGCCCGCATCGCGACCCGGCGCGTCCGCGGCTCCGAGGAGGCCTGGCACCTGGTGTTCGTGGCCGCACTCGGTGTGCTCTGGGCGGCCGTGGCCGTCGTACTCGGCGACCTCTCGCCCACCGGCACGACCGCCCTGCTCATCGCGGCGTCCGGTGTCCTGCCCGCGCTGGGCGTGGCGTACGTCCGGCGGCGGGAGCGCGCCACGGGCCGCGTTCCGCGCAGCCGCCGCATCTGGGTCCGCTCGGCGCTCGCGTCCTTCGGAGCGTGCGTGCTGGTCGCCGGCGCGGGCGCTGTGGGCCTGTCCACGGGACTCATCAAGGAGTACGAGCCCCCGAAGCTGTCCGCCGGGCAGCTCGCGGGAGTCTGGCGGGGCGACGGCGGGGCCGTCCTGCGGCTGCGCGCCGGCGGTCGGGCCGAGCTCACCGCGCTGCCCGCCCAGCCCGAGTTCGGGGACGTGACGACCAAGGACTTCACGCGGTGCCACGGGACGGGGAGTTGGTTCCTGGACACCGAGGGCCGCTACGACCCGTACTCCGACGCCTACGACGAGGGCGACCCCGCGGCACGGGACGGTGTCGTCGTACAGGTCGCGGACTGCGGCCACGACACGTACTGGACCATCGGCGGCAGTGAGCACAGTCCCGAGCTGTTCGTGCTGTTCGGCGACGCCGACTCGGGGGACCTGCGCATTCTGAAGCGGGACTGAAACGGTCGTCCGCTCCGCCGCTCCGCCGCTTCGCCGCTTCGTCGTTCGGCCGTTCGGCCGTTCCGTCGTTCGGCCGTTCCGTCGTTCGGCCGTTCCGTCGTTCCGTCGTCCGTCGTACCGCCGACCGGGTGCAGCTCAGCGGCCCCGGTATCTGGGACTCCGCCGCTCCACGAAACTCGCGACCCCCTCGTTGGCGTCGGCCGTCGTCATGTTGATCTCCTGCGCGGCCGCCTCGGCGGCGAAGGCGGCCGCGCGGTCGGTGTCGAGGGAGGCGTTGACCAGCTGTTTGGTGAGGGCGAGGGCGCGGGTCGGGCCGGCCGCGAGGCGCTCGGACCACTCACGCGCGGTCTTCTCCAGCTCGTCCGGCGGTACGACCCTGTTGACGAGGCCGAGCCGTTCCGCGTCCGCGGCCGTCAGCGCGTCGCCGAAGAACATCAGCTCCTTGGCGCGCTGCGGGCCGATGAGGCGGGGCAACAGATAGGCCCCGCCGCCGTCGGGGACGAGCCCGCGCCGCATGAATACCTCGATGAATCTGGCCGGCTCCGCCGCGAGGACGAGGTCGCAGGCGAAGGCGAGGTGCGCGCCGATCCCGGCCGCCGTCCCGTTGACCGCCGCGATCACCGGCTTCTCGCAGTCGAGGACGGCGGCGATCAGGCGCTGGGCGCCGCGGCGGACGGTGCGGGCGACGTCGCCGGGCACCCGTTCCCCGGCCGGCGGTCCCCCGCGCAGGTCCGCGCCGGCGCAGAAACCGCGGCCCGTCGCCGTGATCACGACGGCCCGTACGTCCGGGTCGGCGGACGCCTGCGCGAGCAGCGCGATCACGCGTTCCCGCTGGTCCCAGGTGAGGGCGTTCATCGCCTCGGGGCGGTTGAGGGTGATCCACGAGACGGCGTTGTCAGTGGTGTGACGTATCAATGAGTCGAGGGACTTTTCGGCAGACGCAGGGGATTCGGGAGCTACACGGGATTCAGCAGTTTCACGGGATTCACGGGATTCACGGGGGGAGTCGGACATGGGGGTACTCCGTTTCGTACGGGGCGTGGCGGGCCGCTTGCCCGGGAGGCGTGGCAGTGCGGGCGACCGCTCAGCGGCACACCACCAGCGCGTCCAGCGCGACGGCTCCCTGTCCCCTAGGCAGCACCATCAGCGGATTGATGTCCAACTCCGCGATGTCGTCCCCGAGTTCGAGGGCCATGCGCTGCACCCGGATCACGACCTCCACCAGCGCGTCCACATCGACCGGCGGCCCCCCGCGGACCCCGTCGAGCAGCGTCCGCCCCCGCAGCTCGGACAGCATGGCCCGCGCCTGGTCCTCGCCGAACGGCGGCACGCGGACGGCCGCGTCGCGCAGTACCTCGACGAGGACACCGCCGAGCCCGACGGTCACGGTCGGCCCGAAGAGCGGGTCCTGCGTGACGCCGACGACCATCTCGACGCCCCGCTCGACCATCTGGCACACGAGCACCCCGTCGAGCGAGATCCCTTCGTAGCGCGCGATGTCGGTCAGCTCGCGATAGGCGTCGCGGACCTGGCTGGCGGAGGTCAACCCGATCTTCACCAGACCGAGTTCGGTCTTGTGGGCGACCTGGGCGCCGGAGGCCTTCATGACGAGGGGGTAGCCGACCTGGCTGGCCGCCCGCACCGATGCCGCCGCGCTGGTCACCAGCTGCTCGCGCGGCACGCGGATCCCGTACGCGCGCAGCAGCTGCTTGGCCGCGTGCTCGCTCAGCTGCTGCCCGGGACGCATCAGTGCCTGCGACTTGCGGAAGGAGGGCGAGGGAGTGCGCGGCGCCTCGTCGAAGGGAGAGCGGTACGCGCAGACGAACCGGTGGTGGTCCAGGTAGGCGCGGACGGCGGTGATGCAGTTGGCGAACGTACGGAAGGTGGCGACCCGGGACGACCCGAGCAGCGTCTCGCGGTACGCGGCCTCCGTGCCGACCGGCGACCCCCACACCACGCACACCAGCTTGTCCGTCTGCTCCGCCGCGTCCACCAGATCCTGTGCGAGCTTGTCGCTCATGGGCGGGAAGGGCCCGGTGATGGGGCAGATCAGCACCCCGACGGCAGGATCGGCGAGGATCGCGTCGATGATCTTCCGGCCGCGCCAGTCGCCGACGGGGTGGCCGCCGTTGTCGACGGGATTGGCGACGTTCAGGTATTCGGGTATCCACTCGTGCAGCTCGGCCTGCTTGTCGGACGACAGCGTGGGCAGGGAGAGTCCCGCCTCACTCGCCAGGTCCGCGAAGTGCGCGCCCGTGCCGCCCGAGATCGAATAGACGACGACCCCGTCGCCCTGGGGGGTGCGGGCCCGCGCCAACAGGGCTGCGGTGTCCTGGAGTTCGTCCAGTCCGTCGACCCGGATCACGCCGTACTGCCGCATCGCCGCGTCCACCACCGTGTCGGCGCCGGTCAGCTTGCCGGTGTGTGAGGCGGCGGTACGGGCGCCGGTCTCGGTGCGGCCGACCTTGACCGCGACGACGGGCACCCCGCACCGGGCGGCGCGGTCGGCGGCGAGCAGAAAGGAACGGCCGTCCTTGAGCCCCTCCACGTAGCAGGCGATGGCGCCGACCTCGGGCTGTTCGGAGAAGTAGGAGATGAAGTCGGCGGTCTCCAGGTCGGCCTCGTTGCCGGTGGGTGCCCAGTGGGAGAGCCGCACCCCCAACTCCTGCATCGCGAACACCGGCCGTCCCTGGTGGCCGGACTGGGTGATGAGCGCGATCGCGGGACCGTCGAGGTCGTCGCGGAACTTCTCGAAGGCGTTGAGGTTGGTGTTGGGCCCGAGCAGCCGGAGGCCGGAGCGGCGGACGGCGGTGGCGAGGCGGGCCTGCGCGGCGGCGCCCTCGGCTCCGGTCTCGGCGAACCCGGAGGCGAAGGCGACGGCGAACTTCACCTTGGCCTCTGCCAGTTGCTCGATCACGGGAAGGGGGTCGCCGACCAGGAGCACAGCCAGGTCGACCTGCTCGGGCAGGTCCGCGACGGAAGGGGAGCAGGGTATGCCGAAGACCGACTGACGGGTGGGGTGCACGGGGTGCAGCCGGGCGCCGACCCGCTCGGCCCAGGCGATCAGTTGCCGGGTGATGCCGGTGTTCGGCCGCCCCTCGGCGTCCGAGGCGCCGATGACGGCCACGGACTCCGGACGGAAGAAGCGGTCCAGGTCGGGTACGTCGGCGTACAGCGGACGGCCGCTGACGTCGAGGTCGTCGGCCTCGGCCGGCCGGCCGTGCACGACCGGTGAGGGTTGCTCGCCGCAGGCGATGACCCGGGCCCGGCGGGAGTCGGTGGTGAGGGTGCCGTGGGTTGATCCAAGCATCGGTCCGCCCGCTCCTGTGTGACAGCCAACTTATAACTGACGCAGTGTCAGATTACTGAACTGATGCCACGTCAGGAACCGTTGTGCAGGCAAAGACCTGTGGCGGGCACCTTGGTGGTACCCGCCACACGGACGTCGGGAACGCCGTACGGAAGCAAGCGGCCCGTCACAGCGCCGCCAGGATCTCCTTCGCCACCCGCTCGCCGGAGCGGACGGCGCCGTCCGTGTAGCCGTTCCAGTAAGTGGAGGTCTCGGTGCCGGCCCAGTGGATGCCGCCGGCGGGTCTGCGCAGGGCCGGGCCGTACTCGGTGAGGACGCCGGGTGGGGCGTAGGCGACCGGCCGCCGCGAGAGAAGCCCTCGTTGTCCCAGCGTTGGAGCACGAAGGAGGTGGGGGACTTGGCCTTGTCGCCGAAGTAGGTGGCGTAGTCCTTGAGGACGGCCGCCTTGACCTCGTCGACGGACGAGGCGTCGAACGCGCGCATCTCGTCGGCCTCGATGAAGCCCATCAGGGCGCCGTAGGAGGCGTCGGGCGGTGAGTTGTCGAAGGTGGAGCGGGCGATGCCGGTATCGCTGACGACCTGGCCGTCGAGACCGTCGGCGCGCCAGAACGGGGTGACGTACACCGCGATCGCCTTGCCGATCGAGCCCATCGGCAGCCGCTGGCTGAGCTGGTCACGGTCGGCGGGCAGCAGCGGTTCGTGACGACCCGGCCGCCGACTCGCCACGTCTGGCGCACGCGTAACACACGTGGTACGTCAGGGAGTTGAGAGTTCGTGCGCCGGGCGTCGCTGAAATCAGCGCGTGTCGGACGGCTGCTTCCGTGTCACGGAGCGGGCCACCGCTTTCGCGATCTTCTCGGCGTCGAGGGCGAGTTCGCGGAACATGCCGCTGATGGGGTTGGTGAAGCCGGTGAAGTACAGGCCGGGGGCGTTCCTGGGGGTGCGGGCGCCGTGCACGACGGGGCGCCCGCGGTCGTCGAGTACGCCGAGGTGCCCGACGACACGCTCCAGCGCGCGGACGTACCCCGTCGCGGCGATGACGACCTCCGGGCCGATGCGGCTGCCGTCGGCGAGGACGACCTTGCCGTCCTCGAATCCGTCCACCGCGGCCACGATCTCCACGCGGCCCTTGCGGACGGCGTCGATGAGGCCGACGTCCTGGACGGGGATGGAGCCCTCGTTGACGCGGGAGTAGAGCCCGGTGTCGGGGCGGGGCAGCCCCTGGGCCGACAGGTCCGGCACGCTCAGCTTGGCCATCGGCCCGGCGAGGCGGTCGACGAGGCGCACCGGCAGCCGCCGTACGAGAATCCCGGTGAACTGGGCGGCCCAGCCGGCCGTCGAGCGGCGCACGATGTGCGGGGCCGTGCGGACCGAGAGGCGTACGCGTGAGGCGCCGCCCTCGATCAGGTCCACGGCGATCTCGGCGCCCGTGTTGCCGACGCCGATGACGAGGACGTCGCGGCCGGCGTAGGGGGCGGGGTTGCGGTACTCGCCGGCGTGCAGGAGTTCGCCGGTGTAGGTGTCGCGGCCGGACCAGTCGGGCAGGTGGGGCGTGTGGTTGTAGCCGGTGGCGACGACCACCGCGTTGCCGGTCAGTTCGCGGCCGCCGGTGGCGTGCAGCAGCCAGCCGGCGCCGCCCGGCGCGGGCTCGACGCGTGAGACCTCGACGCCCGTGACGATCTCCAGCTGGTGGTGTTCGGCGTACTTCTCCAGGTAACGCACCACGTTGTCACGTGACACCCACCGCCCGAACGAGCGTGGCATCGCAAGCCCCGGCAGCGCGGACAGCCGCCGCGTGGTGTGCAGGTGCAGCCGGTCGTAGTGGCGCCGCCAGGACGCCCCGACCTTGTCGGACTTCTCCAGCACGACGGCCCGTACGCCCTGGGCCCGCAGCGCGTACGCCACCGCGAGTCCACCGGGGCCGCCGCCGATCACGTACACGGGGCGGTCTTCGTGGGACGGCACCGTGCGGGGCGTCGAGGAAGCAGTCGAGTCGGCCATGAGCGCGAGCGTAATCACGCCCCCGCTTGATAGGTCTCGGTCAAGACCGGAATCGGTTGCGAACTGATCACGGGTGTAGGAGGAGTGGGTGGGGCTGGTGGCGTAGGTGGCTTGGTTGTGTGTGTGGGGTGTGCAGGGGCGAGTGGCCCCCGCCTCTTGCGCAGACATGCTCCGTACGCTGAACTGACGTACCGTCAGATTCCGCGTGCGGCAGGAGGTTCGGCCATGGACACGATCTGGCTCAGCGGGGCGCAGTGGCTGGCCGTGCTGCGGATCGGGCTCGGGCTGTGGTGGCTGGAGAGCTGGCGGCACAAGGACAAGAAGGGCTGGTTCGAGCGGGGGACCGGGATCGCGTGGGCGGCGGACGTCGCGGCCAAGCACCGGTGGAACGCGGTGCGCTCGGGCTTCGACGTGGTGGTCGCGCCACGCCCCCGCACGATGGCGTACATCGTCGTGTACGCCGAGTTGGCCCTCGGGCTCGGCCTGGTGGCCGGACTCCTGACGCCGATCGCCCTGGTCGGCGCGCTGCTCCTGAATGTCCTCTACCTCGTCCTCATGATCCACGACTGGGCCGAGCAGGGGCAGAACTCGATGATGGCGCTGATCTCGATGGTCGGGCTGTTCGGAATGTCGTGGCAGACGTGGTCGCTCGACAACGCGATCGGACTGTTCCGGTGAGCGCGGGGTTCGACGTCCCCGAGGTGGACGCCTTCACCCGCCCGTACTGGGACGGGGCGGCGGAGGGGCGGCTGCTGGTGCGGCGCTGTGGTGGGTGCGGGCGGGCCCATCACTACCCGAGGGAGTTCTGCCCGTACTGCTGGAGCGAGGACGTGGCGTGGGAGACGGCGAGCGGCCGGGCCACGCTCTACACCTGGTCCGTCGTCCACCGCAACGACCTGCCGCCGTTCGGCGAGCGTGTGCCGTACGTCGCCGCCGTCGTCGACCTCGCGGAGGGCCCCCGGATGATGACCGAGGTGGTGGAGTGCGCGGAGGGCGCGCTGCGCATCGGGATGGAGCTGGAGGTCGCCTTCCGCGCGGGGGTGCCGGTTTTCCGGCCCCGGACGCCGCTTCCCCCGGGCTTCCCGGGCGCGCGCCCGGCGTGAGCCGAGGGTGAGGGGTCCCCGGGGTGTGCCCCGTACGGCCGACGCGTTTCAATGGCCGGATGGCTGACGTCCACGAGCACCACGCGACCCATTCCTCCCCCGAGCTGCACGGTCACGGTCTGCGGCTGCGCCTGTGGAACGCTGAGTCCGACACCGACGTCGCGGCGTATCTGCGCGGGCTGTCGGACCCCGAGTTCCAGCGCTGGAACACGCCGCTCAGGATGATCCGGGACCTCGACGGCGCCCGTGAGTCGCTCCGCTCGCGCACCGAGAGCACGGCGGACGGTACCGGGTTCTCCTTCTGCGTCGTGGACGCGGACACCGGTGCGATCCTCGGTCACATCGGCGTCAACGAGATCAACCACGTCATGAGCCGTGCCGTCGTCGGCTACTGGGTCCTCCCTGAAGCCCGCGGCCGCCAGGTCGCCACCCGTGCCCTGGCCCTCGCCGCCCGCTACGCCCTCACCGACCTCGGCCTGCACCGCCTGGAACTGGGCCACGCCCTCGGCCACGAGGTGTCCTGCCGCGTCGCCGAGCGCTGCGGATTCCGGTACGAGGGGACGCTGCGGGGCGCGATGTTCGAGGCGGGGCGGCATGACGCGTTCCGGGACGAGCATCTGCACGCGCGGCTGGCGACGGATCCCGAGCCGCACCTGGGGCTGCCGGAGGCATCATGAAGCCGCAACGGGCTGTCCCGGAGGCGCCATGAAGCCGTCTCCGGGACAGCCGGAGGCCCAATAAATCGGAGGTACGGCGCCGCGGCCCCGCGCGAGTATGGGGCATGACCCCTGTTGCGTACGACTGGCATCTCACCCATGACCTGGACGTCTTTCTCGGGCGGGCCGGGGAGTTCCTTCGCTCGCGGCCCGCGGAGCACACCGTGCCGCTGACGGTCACCGACACGTTGCGCAGGCGCGGCCCGCACGGGTTCGGGGAGGAGGCGCCGGTCTTCGGCTTCCTGGAACGGGAGGGTTCCGTACGGGCGGCCTTCTTCCGTACGCCGCCGTACCCGCTGAGCGTGACACCGCTGTCCGAGGAGGACGCGGACGCCCTCGCCGCCCGGCTCGCGGACGCCGGGCACAGCCCGCCCGGTGTCTTTGCCGATCACGCCGGCGCCACGGCCTTCGCCGAGGCCTGGCAGCGGCGGGCGGGAGCCACGGCCATACTCCGGCGGCGCGAGCGGCTGTACCGCCTCGAAACTCTGACACCACCCCAGCCCGCGTCGCCCGGCCGGGCCAGGGTCGCGACCAAGGCCGACCGAAGCCAACTCATCCGCTGGCACGGGGAGTTCGCGGAATTCATCGGCGAAGGCGGCGCTCGTGACGACGGCGCCTGGGCCGACGACCGGATCTCCTACGGCGGCGTCACCCTCTGGGAGACACCCGACGGGACCCCCGTCTCCATGGCGGGCGCGACCGCGCCGGTCGCCGGGCAGATCCGCGTCGCCCCCGTCTACACCCCGGCCGATCTGCGCGGCCGGGGTTACGCGGGCGCCGCCACCGCCGAAGTCAGCCGCGCCGCGCTCGCCTCCGGCGCCGAGGAGGTACTGCTCTTCGCCGACCTCGCCAACCCCACCAGCAACGGCCTCTACCGGCGCATCGGCTACCGCCCGGTCTCGGACTTCGCGAGGTACGACTTCACGACGTAGGAGTGCGGGATGTGCGACTTCACGACGTAGGGCTGCGGGATGTGCGACTTCACGACTCAGGACCGCGGGCCGTACGGCTCCATGACGTAGGACTTCACGGCCACAGCAGCTCCTTGAGCCAGCCACGGTCGTCCGTGTCGCGGCGGTAGGTGAGGCGTACGTGCCGCCGCCGGGCGTCGCCCTGGAAGAACTCCACCTCGTCCGGCCGGAGTCGGTACAGGGTCCAGGTGGGGGCGGGCGCGTCCGGCTCCCGCCGGGCCCGGTCCCACGCCGCGTCCGACGCCCGCGCCAGCTCCTCCCGCGACGGCAGGACGTCGCTCTGGTGGCCGACCAGCGCGGCGGCGAGCGCACCCGTGGAACGGGCGTGCAGGTCCGCCTGGCCCTCCTCCGGCGAGGCGACGGCGACGGGGCCACGAAGCCGGACCTGTCGCCCTTGATCAGGCCAGTAGAAGCCGAGGGCGGCATACGGGCGGGCGGCCAGCTGCCGACCCTTGCGGCTCGTCGCGTGCGTCGCGAACGACCAGCCGGCCGCGTCCGCGCCGTGCAGCATCACGATGCGGACGTCGGGCAGGCCGTCCTCGCCCGCCGTCGCCAGCGACATCGTGTGGGGCTCAGGCTGCCCGGCCGCCACCGCCTCCGCGAACCACCGCGTGAACAGGGCCAACGGCTCCTCCGGCGCCTTCTCCGGTTCGAAGCCGGGCAGCTCCGTGTCCCACACCCGCAGCGATCTCAGCAGCTCATGAAGATCCGGTTCCATGCCCCCGAGTATCGCTCTCGGGTCTGACACGGCTGCGCCATCAGCTCCCCAGCAGCTCCACGTCCAGGTCTGCAGGGGCCACTGCAGTCGATGAGCACGTAGGAAGGCCGCAATCGGGTCTTCGCCGAGAACCGGGGAGGTAGTACGTTGATCTCCCAGCCGGAGCGGGCCAACGGACTTCTTCGATCTGTTCGGCATGCTGCGTGCCCAGGCACTCACGCCTTGAGAGTCCGCAGAAGTCGCAGAAGTCATCGAGAGGAAAGCGGGGCGACTGTGAACGAGACGGAACTCGCCTGGTTCAAGTCGAGTTGCAGCACCAATGAGGGCGGCGCCTGCTTCCTCCGTACCGCCCGTTGAGGCCCCGGCCCGTAACGGGCGCCGCACTCACCGGCGCCCTCCTGCTCGGCCTCACCGCATGCGGCGTCGGGAAGCCGTCGCCCTGGATCACCGCGCCCGAGGTCTTCTACCTGCGTCCCCTCGGTGACAAGTCCGGGCCCTCGGACAAGGAACCCTTCCATCTCAGGGCCGAGGACGGCAGGGGCACGGGCGGTCGTCGGCTCACCGCGGACGTAGTGGGCGGCTCGGAAGACGCCGTCCGGCTGCGCGGGAGCGGCGGCTGCAAGGGTGGTGACACGCACGTCACTTGTGAGGTCGGCGCCGAGTACAACAACTGGGCGGACTTGGCGCGCGTCTCCCCGGTCGCCGCCAAGGGCAGCAAGCCCGGTGACACGGGCGTCGTGCGCTTCACGTACACCACGAAGGACGGGAAGAGGCTCACCGCACGTACCCGGTTCGTGGTCGGTGAGCCCGTGGTCGAGGCGCTCGTCCTCAAGTCCCTGGAGCACGTCAGTCCGGGCGTCGAGGTGACCAGCCCCGTTGTCGTCCGGAACACCGGCGAGGTGCCGGTCGTGGGACTGGGGCTGGAACTCAGCTCCGGCGGGCTGGAGTTCGAGAAACGGTACGCCAACTGCCGCTACCCGGAGATCAGCCACCACCACATCGCGGTGTGCCGTTTCCCGGACCTGCGGATCGCGCCGGGGGAGACCGTCGTCCTCAGGCCGGCGCTGCGGCTGCGTGCCCCGAAGACGCAGATGTACACCTCCTTCGGCCGTGACGTCTGGGCCCTGGACATGGGCCCGGGCCAGCACGGCAGCTATCCGAAGGGCGGCGACCACGGCGACGGCCCGACCCTCGAGGCCGAGGTCACCAAGGACACGAAGGGCACCTTCGCGAAGGGTGGCGGTCACACGTATCTGGCCCTCGACACCCACGCCGACTACGAGGTCTCCGACGTCGACCTGCACGGCGCCCACGGCACCAAGCGCACGCTCCGCCTCACCGTCCGCAACAACGGCCCCGCCGACTCCGGTTCCTCCACCCAGCTGGTGTTCAGCCCTCCCTTTGGCCTGACCCTGCTGAAGCAGCCCATGGAGGAGTACGACGACGGCGTCTTCCAGCCCTACTGCGAGAGCCATGACTTCGCGTACACCTGTGACGTCGGCGAACTCGGGCCGGGGAAGTCCCGCACCTTCGAGTTCACCGTGCGCCTCGGCGACCCGGGGGAGGGGACGGTCAGCCTCGTGGACAAGGACCCGCCCAGCGAGTTCGACTTCGGCCGCCACGACCCGAACCCGTCCAATGACGAGGCGACCATCACGGTAGGGCCGTAGATCCCCTCACCCCCGGCCCAGCACCACCGTCCCCGACGAGCAGAACCAGCCCCCGGTGCCGGAGGCCACAGCCAGCTGCGGCAGCCCTCCGTCCGGCTTGCGCACCTGCCGCCCCTCGCCCGCCTCCCCACGCAGTTGACGCACGGCCTCGACGATCAGGAACAGCCCCCGCATCCCAGGGTGCTGGGCCGACAGCCCGCCCCCGTCGGTGTTCACCGGCAGTTCCCCGCCCACCAGCAGCCGCCCCTTCCCGGCGTCCACGAACGCACCCCCCTCGCCCTTCGCGCAGAAGCCGAGATCCTCCAGGGTCACCAGCGTCATGTAGGTGAAGGCGTCGTAGATCTCGGCGAGGTCGATCTCCTGCGCGCGCACCCCTGCCCGCTGGAAGGCCAGCCGGCCGCTCACGGCCGCCGGGGACACCGTGAAGTCCTCCCACTCGGACATGGTGGTGTGCGAGACGTGCTCACCGGTGCCGAGGATCCACACCGGGTCCGTACGGCAGTCGCGTACGTACTCCTCCGCCGCGAGCAGCACCGCCGCGCCGCCGTCGGAGCGGATGCAGCAGTGCAGCTTGGTGAAGGGGTCCGCGATCATCGGGCCGGACAGGACGTCGTCGACGGTGATCGGGTCGCGGAACATCGCCTCCGGGTTCGCCGTCGCGTTCGCGCGGGCCTGGACGGCGACCGAGGCGAGCTGTTCCGGCGTGGTGCCGTACTGGTGCATGTGGCGGCGCGCGGCCATCGCGTACTTGGCGATGAGTGTGTGGCCGTACGGGACCTCGAACTGCAGCGGGCCGCGCGCTCCGAAGGAGAGGTTTCCGGTGCGCCGACCCGTCTTGACGTCCGCGCGAGCCGTCGAGCCGTAGACGAGCAGCACCGCGTTCGCACGGCCCGCCGCGATCGCGTCCGCCGCGTGCGCCGCCATGACCTCCCAGGTGGAGCCGCCGACGGAGGTGGAGTCGACCCACGTGGGCTTCAGGCCCATATATTCGGCCACTTCTATGGGGGCCAGGGTGCCCAGGCCCGCCGACGCGAAGCCGTCGATCACCGACCGGTCCAGGCCCGAGTCGGCCAGAGCGCGGCGGGCCGCCTGGGCGTGCAGGGCGTACGGGGTCGCCTCGTCCACCCGGCCGCAGTCGGAGAGGGCTATGCCGACGACGCCGACCTTCCGCTGTCCTGTCCGCTGTCCTGGAGTCATGAATCTGACGGTACATCAGATAAGTCCTCCGCCGAGAGGCGGCCGCACCCCTGTGCATCTGCCACCCCTCGCCCTAACATGACGGCCCGTCAGATCCGGGAGGAGCCCACCCATGGACGCCCGTTTCACCGCCGAGCAGGACGAGATCCGCCGCACTCTGCGGGAGCTGCTGGTCAAACGCTGCGGCCCGGAGGAGCTGCGGGCCGCCGTGCGGACCCCCGCCGGACACGACCCGGCACTGTGGGAGGCGCTCGCGCAACAGCTCGGGCTGCCCGGGCTCGCCCTCCCCGAGGCATACGGCGGTGTCGGCTGCTCGGTGACCGAACTCGCCCTCGCCTGCGAGGAGTCGGGGCGCGCCCTCACCCCCTCGCCGCTGCTCGCGACCGCCGTCCTCGCCGCCCCACTGATCCTCGCCCTCGGCACCGGGGCCCAGCAGACCGAACTGCTGCCACGCCTCGCCTCGGGCGAGCTGACCGCCGCCCTCGCCGTACCGGGCGCGGGGCTCGCGACGGCGCTCGGGCTGGTCGGCGACAACCGTGGGGACTGGGCGGGCGACGGGCGCGCCGGGGGCGTACAGGCGCGGCGGGTCGAGGGTGCCTGGCGCCTCTATGGGCAGGCGACACAGGTGCTCGACGGACACAGCGCGGGGCTGCTTGTGGTGGCCGCACACACAGGGGGCTTCGCTCGGTCGCGGACGCTGCTGTTCCTCGTACGAGAGGGCACCCGGGGGCTCGTGCGAGTGCGGCAGACGTCCTTGGACGAGACACGGCCGCAGGCCCGGGTCGAACTGCGGTACGTGGACTCCGAGTTGCTCGGCGACGACGGATCCGACGTGCCTGCCGCGCTCGCGGCTGTCGGAGACACCGCCGCCGCCGTGCTGGCCACGGAGGCCGTGGGCGCCGCCGACCGCGCGCTGGAGCGGACCGTCGAGTACGTGCGGCAACGTGAGCAGTTCGGGCGGGCGATCGGGTCCTTCCAGGCGGTGAAACACCGGCTCGCGGATGTGTATGTGGGGGTGCAGGCGGCGCGGTCGGCGGCGTACTACGCGGCGTGGGCGGCCGGTGCGAGCGGGCAACGGGTGGGTGCGCTCGCGCTCGCCCAGGCCCTGGAGGCGCTGCGCACCGCCGCCTCCGAGGGAATCCAGCTGCACGGCGGCATCGGCTTCACCTGGGAGCACGAGGCCCATCTCTACTTCAAGCGCGCCTCCGGCGACGAACTGCTCTTCGGGCCGGTGCACCGACTGCGAGGGTACGCCGCCGACGCCGCGCGCCTCTTCGACGGCGGGGAGATGGCGGTCTGATGGCCGCGGGCGAGGGGCCGGGCGGGGAGGCGGCTGCGGGATCGGGCGAGGGGCCGGGTAGGGGATCAGGTGCGGGACGGGGTGCGGGTTGGGGCAATGGGATCAGGTGCGGGTTCGGGCGCGGGATCAGGTGAGGGACCGGACAAGGAAGCAGGTAAGCAGGCAGGTGAGGAAGCAGGTATGGGATCGGGCAACGGGTCAGGTGCGGGGCCGAGGCGGATTCCTGGGGTCCGGCTGGTGCAGAAGGTGTCCTCGACGCGGGCCTTCGCCCGGGTCGCCCCGCACCTGGTCCCCGCCCTCGACCGTGCCGTGCACCGACTGACCCGCGGCAAGGTGCTGCTCAGCGCGCAGATGCTGCCGGGCGTCATCCTCACCGCGCGCGGCGCGAAGAGCGGGCTGGAACGGCGGACGCCGCTGGCCTGTATGCCGGAGAGTGCCTCACCGGAGGGCGGCCCGGGAAGCTGGCTCCTCATCGGCTCCAACTTCGGGCGTACGGACCACCCCGCGTGGACCGGCAATCTCCTCGCCCATCCCGACGCCGAGATCAGCTGGAAGGGCGAGGACATCGCCGTAACCGCTCATCTCCTCGAGGGCGAGGAGCGAGGCGCGGCGTGGAAGGCGGTGCTGGCGTTCTGGCCGCCCTACGCCACCTATCAGGCGCGGGTCGACCGTGAGATCAGGTTGTTCCGGATCGTGCGGCGCTGAAGGGCGTACCTCCGCCCGGCGCGCTCGCCGTCACCCTGCCCGGGCGTTCGTCACCCCGCCCGGGCGCCCGGGCCCGGGGGCAGGGCCTCGGCAGCCACCTCCTGAGCCAGGCCTTCGGGCACTGCGCGGCGCTGGGCCGTGACCGGATCGGCCTCGGTGTGGACACCGACAACAGCAGCGGCGCGCTCGCGCTCTACGAGCGGCACGGCATGACCCTCGATTACGCCGTGGACACCTGGGAGCTGGTCCGCCCCGTCTGAGGGTGGTGCCGTCCGTCGGTTCGGCCTCACAGCGTGGCCAGGCGCTCCACCAGCAGAAACCCGCCGATGCCGAGCATCGCTGCCCCGGAGGTGCGGACCACCGCGCGGGCCGCGGCCGGCCTCGCCCCCAGGACGGCGCGGGCCAGCACACCGACGCCGAGGTAGACGGCGGCACAGCAGGCCATGTGGACCGCACCGAGCACTGCGGTCTGCGCGGCCACCGGCGCTCCGGCCGTCGGCCTGAGGAACTGCGGCAGTACGGAGAGGTAGAGCAGCAGACCCTTGGGATTGAGGCCACTGATCGCGGAGCCGCGGAGGAATGCGCGGGCGGCGGAGGGGACGGGAGGCTCGGCGCTCTCCGGCGGTGCGGTGGTGTGGGCTCGGGCCGCCATGGGTGCTGCGGTGTGGGCTCCGGCGGCAACTGGCGGTGTGTGGGCTCCGGTGGCTACCAGTGCTGCGGTGTGGGCTCCGGCTGCCATCACCGGTGCTGCGGTGTGGGCCCCGGTCGCTACCGGTGCGTCGGCGTCGGCTCCGGTGGCTACCAGTGCTGCGGTGTGGGCTCCGGCGGCAACTGGCGGTGTGTGGGCTCCGGTGGCTACCAGTGCTGCGGTGTGGGCTCCGGCTGCCATCACCGGTGCTGCGGTGTGGGCCCCGGTCGCTACCGGTGCGTCGGCGTCGGCTCCGGTGGCTACCAGTGCTGCGGTGTGGGCTCCGGCGGCAACTGGCGGTGTGTGGGCTCCGGCCGCTACCAGCATGGCGGTGTCGGCTCCGGCCGTCACCGGAGCCGTAATGTCGCCGCCTCCGGGACCCCCCGGCGTCGCCGGCCTTCGCAGGACCCCCCACCCCAACCACACCAGATACCCCGCCCCCGCCACCGTGAGCGCGGTCAGCAGGCCCGGTGAGCTCGCGACCAGGACCGCCAGCCCGGCCACCGCGAGCACCGTGTGCACGGCGTACCCGGCGACGAGTCCCGAGACGGCGGGGAGCACCGACCGGCCGCGCAGTCCCGCGGATATCACGTATGCCCAGTCCGCGCCCGGTACGCACACCAGCAGCAGATCCACGGCGAGAAACGCCGTGACCATTCCCCAGTCCAGTCCCCAATCCATACGGGGGACATTAGGCGCGATTGGCCCAAAGGTGTTTCCGAAGTTTGCCCGTGATCGAGGACTTCGGGGGAAGTTCTGCCTCGTGAATGCCGTGGGCCAGAAGATTCTTGCCGAGCTCCGGCGGGGGGCGGCGGACCGGGACCGAGCCGGCCGCGCGGGTGCGGCTCAGCGGCTCGCCGTGTCATCGGCGACTGCGGGAGCCGGAGCGGTCCGCCTGCCGGACTGTCTGCTGCGGGTCGTCGTCGCCGCCTCGCGGGCTTCCGGTGGCTCTACGGTGACCGGCCGGCGACGCTGCCGGGCGTGCAGCGGCCGACGTCGACGCCGGCGATGAAGTGCGTGGTGACGGATCGCCCGCTGCCCGCGCAGGGCCGCGCCGGTTCCACAGCGCAGCAGGCGGCAGTCCACACCGGTGGACTGCCGCCTGCATGACAGGAGTTGGAGCAACAGGGAAGAGGCGTACTACTTCGTCGGCTTCTTCCCGGTCACGCCGAGATGCACCAACAGCGCCAGATTCGGCTTGAGTTCAGCCTGCTTGACGCCCCACGTCTGGAAACCCTTCTGGTGCGAGGCCACCGCGGCCAGCATGGCGACAAGGGAACCGGCCATCGCCGCCGGGTTCACCTCCTTGTCGACCTTGCCCTTGGCCTGGAGGTCGGCGACCGTGTCCGTAAGGGAGTTGTTCACGGAGTTCAGGATCTTCATGCGGATCTTGTAGAACCGTTTGTCGCCCTCGGCGGCGCCCAGATCGACGACCCTGAGGATGGCGTCGTTCTTGCGCCAGAACTCCAGGAAGCCGTCGACGAGTTCCTGCGCGGTCTGCCAGCCGGCCTTGCCGACCCAGGAACGCCCTTCGAGCAGCTGGGTCAACCCCGCGCCCTCCGCGGCCATTTGCTCGGCGATCTCAAGGACGGCGCCTTCGACGTCCGGGAAGTACTGGTAGAAGGTCGCCGGTGAAGTGCCCGCCTTCCGGGCGACATCAATGACTTTGACGTCCCGGTAGGGCGAGGAGCTGAGCATCTCGCTGAGGCAGTCGAGCAGCTTCTGCCGGGTCGCCTGCCCTCGCCGTCCGGCCACGCGGCCGTCGACGGTACGCACTTGTCCTGTCATGCCGTCAGCTTACCGAGGGGTGATCGGAGCGCGATTCGGCCGACTGCAAATGGGGTGCGGGGGGTGACTGTGGGGCCGTTATCGGCGGAGAGGTGGTGGGGTGTGGGGCCGATGTCAGCGCAGAGGTGGTGGGGTGCGCGGGCGAGATCACTGGAGTGGCGGTGGGGTGCGGAGGTGGAGGAGAGTGGGGTGCCGAGGGATGCGGCCGGGGCGCGGGTGGAGTGTGAGCCGCCGCGCGCGCTGGATCAAAGGCCGTTAGCTTGACCGCATGGCCGAATCAGACGTTTCCTCTGATTTCCCAGAAGGCGTGCCCTGCTGGGTCGACGCGCAGCTCCCGGATGTGGAGGCGGGCAAGCGCTTCTACGGCGAGCTCTTCGGCTGGACCTTCGCGGAGGGATACGGCCCCGACGGCCTGGCGCACCTCGACGGTGAGCCCGTCGCCGGTCTCACGCGCAAGCGCGACGGCCGGATGCCCACCGTGTGGACGGTGTACTTCGCGACGCCCGACGCCGGCGCACTCTCCCGGCGCATCACCGACGGGGGCGGGCAGCTCATCACGGCACCGTCGCCGGTCGACTCCCTGGGCACCATGGCCCTCGCGACCGACCCGGAGGGCGCCGTCTTCGGCCTCTGGCAGGCCGGCACCCACGCCGGCTTCGGCAGGCGGCACGAGCGGGGCTCCTTCTGCTGGGCCGAGCTGTACGCGCGGGACACCACGGCCGTCGACCGGTTCTACGGCGCCCTCTTCCGCGACGCCCTCTTCGGCCCGGACGCGTCACCCGATTTCGGCCGCGCGCCCGTCTCCGATGTCTTCCCGGCGGAAATGCCGCCGCACTTCCTCGTCCACTTCGGCGTCGAGGACTGTGACGCGGTTCTCCAGACGGTGAACCGGCTCGGTGGGCGGGTCCAGGCGACACCCTTCGACACGTCGTACGGAAGGGTGGCCGTGGTCACGGACAATCAGGGGGCGTCGTTCGCCGCACTTCAACGGTGATGCGTGGGGCTTTTGCCCCGAGACACCCCAATTCGACCCCGGGTTCGCAACCTGTGGCCGAGCCAGGAAGAATCGGGGTGCGTGCCGCCATGGCGGTGCGGTGGTGAGACGCTGCACGGGGCCGCGTTCATACGTGGATGACGTGGCCCGTACGGGGAGGTGGCAGGCAAGTGGTGGATCAGCTGACGCAGCACGATCCGCGGCGGATCGGGCCGTTCGAGGTGCTGGGACGGCTGGGTGCCGGCGGCATGGGGCTGGTCTATCTCGCGCGCTCGGCTTCCGGCCGGCGCGTGGCGATCAAGACGGTCAGGACGGAACTCGCCGAGGACCAGCTGTTCCGGGTCCGCTTCACACGGGAGGTGGAGGCCGCGCGGGCGGTCTCCGGCTTCTACACGGCGGCCGTGGTCGACGCCGACCCGCGCGCGGCCGTGCCGTGGCTGGCCACCGCGTATGTGCCCGCGCCCTCGCTCGAGGAAATAGTGAATGAGTGCGGGCCGCTCCCGGCCCAGGCGGTGCGATGGCTGGCGGCGGGCGTCGCGGAGGCGCTCCAGTCCATCCACGGCGCGGGACTCGTGCACCGTGACCTGAAGCCCTCGAACGTCCTGGTGGTGGAGGACGGGCCGCGTGTCATCGACTTCGGCATCGCGTCCGGCGTCTCGAACACCCGCCTGACGATGACGAACGTCGCCGTCGGTACGCCCGCGTACATGTCGCCCGAGCAGGCGAAGGACTCGCGCAGCGTGACCGGCGCGAGTGACGTCTTCTCGCTCGGCTCGATGCTGGTGTTCGCCGCCACGGGGCACGCGCCCTTCCATGGCGCCAACCCCGTCGAGACGGTCTTCATGCTGCTGCGGGAGGGCCCGGACCTGGAGGGACTCCCGGAGGAACTCCGTCCGCTCATCGAGTCCTGCATGCAGATGGAGGCGACGGGACGCCCCAACCCGGCCGACCTCCAGGCACAACTGGCTCCTCATCTCTTCGGCTCAGGATCCGACGACAGCGGTACGGCGTCCGCGTGGCTGCCCGAGCGGGCGGTGGGCCTGATCGAGGCGCGCCGTGGGGGCCGTCCCGCGGTGAAGCCGTCGTCGGGTGGCGGGGGGCGCAGTGGTGGGCGCCCGGTCGTGCCGCCGCCTCCCTCGCACGCCCCCGTGCCCGTCGGGGCGCCCGACAGCGGTCCGGTGCGGCTCGCCGGCGCCCAGGTGCCCATCGGCCCCGGGCCGCGCGTCGCCGACGCCCGCGCCGCCGCCGTCAAGGCGCCTCCTCCCGAGGCGGGCCTCGCCGCGTCCTGGTCCCGGCCGCGCGCCGGCGTGAACGGCGCCGATCCCGCGCCCACCGTGGCACCGCCCCCGCCCGCCGAGTCGGCCTCCGGCTGGCGCCCCTGGCGTTTCCGCATGTCGAACGACGTATGGGGTACGCCGTCGGTGGCGGACGACCTGGTCTACGTCACCTCCTTCGAGGTCCACGCACTGGACGTCGCGACCGGTCGGCGCCGCTTCAAGACGCGTGACGTGGCGTGGTCGATGGCGGTGGCGGACGGCCGGATCCATGCGTCCGACGGGCCGACGCTCTTCGCCCTGGAAGCCCGGGAGGGCGGTGATCTGTGGCGACTGTCCACCGAGGCCTGGGTGTACTCGCTCAAGGCCGACCGGGGGACGGTCGTCACCGGCACGCGCGGGGGCGGCGTACAGGCCTGGGAAGCCTCCAACGGGCAGAAACTGTGGGAGATCACCGGCGCCCAGACGGACTTCGAGTCCCCGGAGGCCGGGCCCGCCGTCCACGACGGCACGGTGTACGTCTGGAAGGACGCCCGGCTGCGTGCCCTGGAAGCCCGTACCGGCGAGGAACGCTGGTCGTACCCGATCGGCGACGCGGCGTCGTGCGGCGGAGTCCCGGTCCGCCTGACCCAGGCGCCCGACGGCTACGTGTACATCTCCGCCGGCACCCGCGTGCTGGCCGTCGACGTGGCGAGCGGTCATGTCCGCTGGCACTTCGAGGCGCCCGCCGTCTTCCTCTGCCCGCCGACCTTCGTGCCGGGCCCGGCGGTGACGGGCGGCGGCGTCTATCTGGCCGACTACCTCGGCACGGTGTACGCCCTCGACGCCACCGACGGGCGCGACCGCTGGCGCATCGCCACCGAGTCGCGTGCCTCGATCGAGCCGGTCCTCGTCGCCGCGGGGCACGTCCACGTGGGCAGCGGCAAGGGCCTCTACACGCTCGACGCGGTCACCGGTACGCCGAAGTGGCGCTTCCAGGCGGGGGGCGACCTGGTGGGCGCGCCAGCCGTGGCCGAGGGGCGCATCCACTTCGGTTCCACGGACCACCTTCTCTACACCCTGAAGGCGGACGACGGCCGACTCCGCTGGAAGCTCGCGACGGGCGGGGAGATCACCGGGGCTCCCGTCGTCAAGGAGGGGGTGGTGTACGCCTGCAGCAAGGACCGCTGCGTGTACGCGCTGGACGCGGAGAAGGGGACGGGGACGGCTCGGACGACGTGACGGGGGCGGGGATGGGTGAGTTTCTCGCCGCCGCTACCCGGTGGGTGCTTGTCGCGCAGTTCCCCATGCCCCTTTTCAGGGGCGCGGGGAACTGCGCAATCTTTTGGCGGGGGCTGGGGGCGGCAGCCCTCAGGGACGGGAATGGGGAGGGCGGCGGGGGCGAAAAACTCACCCGTGACGGCCGTCGTAAAGGCCACGGAAGGGGCTCCGTACGGCGGCCGTCGCTCAGGGGAGCGGGCGCGGCCCCCGCTCTCGATGCAGACGCTACGCCGAGTGCGACGACCCCGCCACGCGGCGCTGCCCGTGCCGCGGGCACCGCAGAGTGGACCTACGGCCTGTGTGTCGGATCACGCCTGGGCCGCGGTGGTGAGGCGCCGCAACCCGAGGTCGGCGTGATCCGAAAGACAGGCCCTGCCTAGCGCAGCCGAAAGCCGGGCCGCCGGGCCATGAAGAGTCCCGCCTGGCGCTCCCCGGGAAGGTTGCCCATCGAGACGAGCTGCGGCGCGTGCGCGAGGGCCTGCGCGCGGGCCGCCTCCTTGGCCAGCCACAAGGCCCGCACGGTCCCCTGAACGGCCTCGACCGGATACGAGGCGATGACGGCCGCGCAGTCGACGGCCGCCGCCAACACCCCGCCGGGAGCGGTGACTTCGGACACCAATCCCACCTCGTACGCCCGCCGCGCGGAGATCCGCTCAGCGGTCCCCATCAGCGCCATCCGCGCCACCTCGCCGAACGGCATCCGCTGCGCCATGTAGATGGACTCGTACGCGCTGACCATCCCGTACGTCGTGTGCGGGTCGAAGAACGTCGCCGCCTCGTCCGCCACGATGAACTCGGCCTCCCCGAGCAGATAGAAGGCACCCCCGCACGCGATCCCGTTCACGGCCGCGATCACCGGCTTCCACAGGTCGTTCGCCTTCGGCCCGATCGCGACGAGCGGATCGTCCACCATGTAGGGGGAATTGGGCTGCGGGACGACCACGTCCCGGTCGATCCCCGTGCAGAAGGCCCGCGCACCCGCTCCCGTGACGACGACGGCCCGTACGGAGTCGTCGAACCGGAACTCCCGCCAGGCGGAGGTGAGTTCGGCGGCTGTGTCGAGGTCGATGGCGTTGAGCTTCTCGGGCCGGTCGAGGGTGAGGACGGCGACCCCGGTGTCCTTGTCGGTGCTGACCCTCAGATGACCGCCACCGCCGCTCACGGCCGCTCCAGAACCCAGCGTGGCACGGACATGCCGTTCACCTCCGTGAAGGCCACCTGCACCCGCGCCCCGATCCGTATCCGCTCCGGGGCAACCGAGTTGAGCGGCGCCTCGGGCCCGCTCACCAGATTCCCCACGAGCCGTATCCGCGGGGCGTCCGCCAGCTCCACCACGATCGCGTTGTACGGGGCCTGCTCCGCGTAGGCGGGCAGGAGTGGCGGATGCGGGATGACGTACGACCACACGCGTCCCCTCCCGCTCACCTTCCGCCACTCGCTCGCGAAGGAGTGGCAGTGCGGGCAGCAGGGCCGGGGTGGAAAGCGGAGTTCGCCGCAGTCGGCGCAGGCCTGGATCCGGAGTTCGCCCTGGGCGGCGTACCGCCAGAAGGGCGCGCCGTCGTCGTCGAGGACGGGGGAGAGCAGGGACTCGTTCATGCCGGTCTTCATGTCAGCTCCTTCAGCTCCTCAGGCCCTCAGAAGGAGGGCGGAGGTCGGGACCCCCTCCCCCGCCGTGACCAGGCAGGTGGCCGCCCCCGGCACCTGCGCCGTACTCGTGCCCCGCAGTTGCTTCACGCCCTCGTTGATGAGGTTGAAGCCGTGTACGTACGCCTCGCTGAGACCGCCGCCCCCCGTATTGACGGGCAGTCGCCCGCCGATCTCCAGCGCCCCGCCCTCCGTGAAGGCCGCGCCCTCGCCCCTCCCGCAGAAGCCGTATCCCTCCAGGGACAGGGGTATCAGCGGTGTGAAGGCGTCGTAGATCTGCGCGACGTCCACCTCCTCCGGCGTGAAGTCGGCGTGTTTCCACAGGTGTCGGGCGGCGGTCCAGGCCGGACCGGTGAGGGGGTCGTCGTTCCAGTAGTTGACCATGCCGTGGTGCTGGGCGGGCAGGCCCTGGGCCGCGGAGTGGACGTACACGGGCCGCTGCCGGCAGTCCCGCGCTCGCTCGGCGGACACGATGACGCATGCCAGCGCCCCATCGGTCTCGAGGCAGTTGTCGAAGAGGCAGAGGGGTTCACTGATCCAGCGGGAGGTCATGTACATCTCGCGGGTGAGGGGCCGCTCGTACATGATCGCGGCGGGATTCTGGTTGGCCCGGTTGCGGCAGGCGAGCGCGACATTGAAGAGGTGGTCGCGGGTGGCGCCGTACTCGTGCATGTACCGGCGGGCCAGCATGCCGATCTCGTCGGCCGGGCGCAGCAGTCCGAAGGGGCGGGTCCACTGGGCGGGGGTGGGGAGTTGGACGCTGGCGTTCTTCCACGGCCGGGGGCCGGACCCTCGCTTCCGTGACCGCCAGGCGACCCCCACCGTCGCCTGTCCGCCGGCGATGGCGGCGGCGAGATGCGCGACGGTGGCACAGGAACCACCCCCTCCGTACCCCACCTTGCTGAAGAAGCTGAGGTCACCGAGCCCGACGGCCTTGGCCACCTCCACCTCGTCCGTCTCCTCCATGGTGTAGGAGGCGAGCGCGTCGACTTCGGCGGGCGCGATCCCGGCGTCGTCGAGGGCGGCGAGGACGGCGCGGCAGGCCAGGGTCTTCTCGGATTCGGGGAGTTGCTTGGCGAAGGGGGTCTGCCCGATACCGACGACGGCGGTGGCGTCCTTGATTCCGGCCATGCGCGCACCTCCTGATGGGGTCCCGACTGCTGACAGGCCGTCAGGCTATCGTTAATCTGACGGTCAGTCAGCTAGTGGTTCGTCGTTCATAGGGAGGCGTGCGATGCGCGGGAACCTGGAGTGGGGCAGCATCCCGGGGCTGGTGCGCTCGGCGGCGACGCGCTTCGCGGACCGCGAGGCGGTCGTCGAGGGCCGCACCCGTATCTCGTACGCCGAGTTGGGTGCCCGAGTGGAACGCGCGGCGGCGGCGTGCATGGCGAGCGGCGTACGGCGGGGCGACCGGGTCGCCCTCTGGGCCCCGAACACCCTCGACTGGATCGTCTCCGCGCTGGGTGCGGTCTCCGCGGGAGCGGTCCTCGTCCCCCTCAATACCCGCTTCAAGGGCACGGAAGCGGCGTACGTCCTGTCCCGCAGCCGCGCGAAACTGCTGTTCGTGACCGGAACCTTCCTGGGGACGTCGTACGTGGCGTCGCTGCGGCGGGCGTCCGGCGAGGGCCCCGGATCCGGCCCGCTGCCCGGCCTTCCACACCTGGAGCAGGTGGTGGTGCTCGCGGACGACACCCCCGCCGACTTCCGTACCTGGAAGGACTTCCTGGCGGACGGGGAGGGGGTGGGAGCGGCGGACGTACGTCAGCGCGCCGACACCCTCCCCGGCTCCGCCCCCTCGGACGTCATCTTCACGTCGGGAACCACGGGCCGCCCGAAGGGCGCGCTGATCACCCACGCGCAGACGCTCCGCGGCTACGAGATCTGGAGCGACCTCGCGGGCCTGCGCGAGGGCGACCGCTACCTGATCGTGAACCCCTTCTTCCATACATTCGGTTACAAGGCGGGCATCATGGCCTGCCTGATGCGCGGCGCTGCGATGGTCCCGCAGCCGGCGTTCAACGTGGACACCGTGCTGGCGAACATCGCCTCGGAACGCATCTCGGTCCTCCCGGGCCCGCCCACTCTCCACCAGTCGCTGCTGGACCACCCGTCCCGGGACGCGTACGACCTCTCGGCTCTGCGCCTGGTGGTGACGGGCGCGGCGGTGGTGCCGTTGCGCCTGGTGGAACGCCTGCGCTCGGAACTCGGCGTGGACACGGTGCTGACGGCGTACGGCCTCTCCGAGGCGAGCGGCATCGTCACGATGTGCCGCCGCGGCGACGCGCCGCCGGTGATCGCCTCGACCTCCGGGCGGGCGATCCCGGGTACGGAGGTACGGGTGGTGGACGCGGCGGGGGCGCCCCTTGGAGCCGGCTCCCCGGGGGAGGTCCTGGTCCGCGGCTTCAACGTCATGCAGGGCTACTTCGAGGACCCCGACGCCACGGCGGCCGTCCTGGACGCCGACGGCTGGCTGCGCACGGGCGACGTCGGCGTCCTGGACGACGCCGGCAACCTCCGCATCACGGACCGCATCAAGGACATGTTCATCGTCGGCGGCTTCAACGCGTACCCGGCCGAGATAGAGCAACTCCTCGGGCTGCACCCGGACGTGGCCGACGTCGCGGTGATCGGGGTTCCGGACGGGCGGCTCGGGGAGGTGGGCAAGGCGTACGTCGTCCGGCGCCCGGATTCCGTCCTCACCGGCGACGACCTCATCGCGTGGTCGCGGCGCGAGATGGCGAACTACAAGGTGCCGCGGGTGGTCGAGTTCGTGGGCGAGCTGCCGCGGAATGCGAGCGGGAAGGTGGTGAAGGGGGAGCTGAGGGGGCGGTGAGGGTGTTCAGCGCGGTTTCGACCGGGTGTGCTCCCGACCCCCGCTGATCGCGATCTCCACCGGTCGCTGGGGGTTCGCTCCCGCCGGGGCGTGAGAGGCGTGCCCGGCGCCCCGCGGTCGGTCATGGCATCCCGGTTTCGGCCTGAGCGAGGGCGGCGCGGATCTCCTCGATCATCCGTGCGGGGCGGTAGAAGACGTCGGTCGCTGTGTACCGGAGGAGGAGGCGGACTTCCGGGCACTGGAGGACCTGGTTGAAGCGGGCGATGTCCTGGCGGTGGGCGGCGCGGGTGCCGTGGTAGGCGTAGCCCTCCGCCTCCACGGCGAGCCCCTCGGCCCGGAAGAGGAAGTCCAGGCAGCGGCGGCGCCCGTCGGGCGTCCTCAGCTCGGCCTGGCTCTCGGGGTGGAGGCCCGCGTCGTGCATGCGCAGACGGGCGATGGTCTCGGCGGGCGAGCCGGCCTTCGGGTCGGCCAGCCGGAGGCGGCTGCGGGCGCCGGACCCACCGCGCAGCGGGCCTTCGAGCGCGGCCGTCAGGGCGGCGAGGGTGACGAGCGGGACCCGGCGTACGCCGCCGACGGTTCGCCGAGTGAGGGCGGAGTCGACGGCTACGAGGGCTTCGTCGCGGTCGCCCGTGCGTAGGAGGTCGACGACGGTGCGGGTGGGGGTTGTGAGGCGCAGCCCCCAGCGGGTGACGACGTCGCCGGGCGCGAGGGAGGCCCTGTGCACGCGCACACCTCCCTCCCCGTTCCGGCGGGTACGGAGCTCGGGATCGGTGAAGAGCAAGGGCGCGGCGCCCGCTTTCGGTCCGAGGGTCTCGATCCGCCAGAGCGTGGCAGCTGTCCGGTGGCTGAGACCAGCTGGGGTTTCCGGAGCTGGGCGGCACGCAGGCGGGTGAGGAGCGTGACCTGCCGCCCGGGCTCAGCCCAGGTGCCGGGGGAGAGCCGGGTCCAGCGTTCGGCGGTCAGGGTGCGAAGGAGGGCACGTGGTTCCCAACCGGCCGTCAAAGCAAGGGAGGTGAGCAGCACGCCCCCTTGGACCAGGCTTCGTAAAGAAGGTGACTCCCGCCTCTCCATCCCCTCACCCTCCCGCAGTCCCGATTCAGGTCGTCCTGCCTGTGGATAACCCGGCCGACCAGACAGGTGGGATTGAGGGACTGGCAGTTTTCGGCGGTGGGGAAGCGTGTGTGCCGGGTGGATACGGGGCCTGGGGTGCCGCAATCCTCCAGTTGCCGCCTTCGCGCGGGTTCAGAAGCGCGGAGTGGGGGGTGCGGCCGAGTGCAGGACACACATCGGCCGCGACGGCTCCCCCTCCGCGCCGCCGCGGCCGATCCCCGTGTGGGATGAAGGTCTAGCTGGGCTCGGACGTCACGTGGGTGTTGTCCGGGGTGGCTGTGCCGTCGTCGCCGGTGACGGTGTTCAGCGGCTTGATCGGGCTGCTGGTCACATGGGTGTTGAGCGGCGTGATTTCCTCGCCGTCCTCACCACCGGTGACGTGGGTGTTGTCGGGCTCGACGATCGGCTCGTTCTTCGCTGCATCGCTCATGGTGCTGCCTCCCCTTGGTGGCTCTTGCTGAACTGGGGGCCCGTCCGGCCATTCCCCCGAGGACGGCCGGACGGGCCACTCGGGTCGCCAACCCTAGACTGCGAGTACGGCGACCTCACCGGCGGTCCGTCTGCCCCCCGACGCGACGGATCGACAACCAAGAGAGTGCCGGATGGCGATAAACGAACGATGAACGCCCGCCGGACCTACGCGGCGGCGACCGGAGTGAGAAGCGTCCTTACCTCTGCGGCCTCCGGTGAGTCCAACTTCTCGTAGATCTCCAGGGCTTCGCGCCAGCAGACCTGCGCCCTCCCGGACTGCCCGATCCCGTGCAGCGCCTTGCCCAGTACGGTCAGTACATTGCCCCGGCGCCATTCGCCGCCGATGCCTCGCAGCACCGTGAGCGCCATCTCGGCGTTGCTCGCGGCGCGAGCCGACTTGCGCGCATCAAGGTCGACCTCCGCGAGACGGCAGAGGGCCATGCCCTCCCACAGACGCTGACGGCTGTCGCGGAAGACCCTCAGCGCTTCTTCGAGTTGGGCTGTGGCATCAGCGTGCTGGCCGCTCTTGCCGAGGGCCATACCGAGCGCGTAACGGCCGTTCGCCACACGAAGGGAGTGGCCCAGGGTCTCGTAGATCTCCGTACCTTGGCCGGCAAGAGCGACAGCGCTGTCGGCACGCCCCGTCGCGAGGTGCAGACGGGACAGGTTGCAGAGCGGGCTTGCCGAACCGGCCAGGTCGCCACAGGCGCGGAACTCCTCGATGGCGCGGCTGAAGTACCCCTCGGCGTCCACGTAGCGCTTCTGGTAGAAGGCGATGCTCCCGAGGATGTTCGCCGCCCAGCAGCAAGGAAGCGGATCGTCGGACGCCTCGGCGAGCTGGAGGGCCTGCTGCGCCTCTCGGTAGGCCTGGTCGAACACTCCGGAAAACAGGCGCGCGTTGCTCAGGACGACGCAGGCCCGGCCCTCCGCGTGGACGTCCGATTCCGCGCGGGCGGCGTCACGCAGGGCAGTTGCGGCCACCTCGTATTCCCTCGAATTGGCTCCCGACTCCGCCAGGTCGACCGCGGCCCAAAGAAGATCGATCGCGCGCCGCAGTGTTCCGGCTCCTGCCGATTGCCGTACGCAGGCAAGGAGAGGTACGGCTTCGGAGTAGAGCCAGTCCCAGGAGGCCTGTCGGTTCGCGAAGGCCAGGCCCGGTGTCCCCGTCGGTTCCAGATGATCCACCAACCGATCACCCGGCCGCTCAATCGCATAAACCCCCGCAGCCGTGGCCAAGTAGAAGTCCAGCAACCGAGACATAGCCGCATCCCGCTCACTCGGCGGCCGCTCGTCCCGCTCCGCGCACGCACGCGCGTAGAGCCGTACCAGGTCGTGGTACCGGTAGCGACCCGGCGCCGCCGACTCCAGCAGGGAGGTGTCGACGAGGGACTCCAGGAGGTCCTCGGTGTCCTCGACCGGGAGGTCCAGGACCGCGGCCGCGGCCGCCAGCGATATGTCCGGGCCGTCCGCCAGGCCGAGGAGCCGGAACGCGCGCGCCTGCGCCGGCTCCAGCTGGCCGTAGCCCAGCTCGAAGGTGGCCTTCACGGCCAGGTCGCCCGCCTGGAGTTCGTCCAGCCGGCGGCGTTCGTCGGCGAGCTTCGCCGCCAGGACCGAGACCGTCCAGGTGCGGCGGGCGGCCAGGCGGGACGCGGCGATGCGGATGGCCAGGGGGAGGAAGCCGCAGGCCGCGACCACGTCGAGCGCGGCCTCGCGCTCCGAGGCGACGCGTTCCTCTCCCACGATCTTCGTGAAGAGCTGCAACGCCTCCTCCGGGCTCATCACGTCCAGGTCCACCAGGTGGGCCCCGGCCAGGTCCACCATGCGCACCCGCGACGTCACCAGCGCCGCGCAGCCCTCGGTGCCGGGAAGCAGCGGACGCACCTGTGCGGCGTCCCGCGCGTTGTCCAGCAGCACCAGCACCCGGCGGCCGTCCAGCACTGAGCGGTACAGGGCCGAGCGCTCCGCCAGGGAGTCCGGGATCGCCGAGTCCGCCGTACCCAGGGCCCGGAGGAAGGCTCCCAGCACCGTCTCCGGCTCCGCCGCCCGCGCCCCCGCTCCCTGCAGGTCCACGTACAGCTGCCCGTCCGGGAAGGCGCCGCGCGCCTGGTGTGCCACATGGACCGCGAGGGTCGTCTTGCCCACGCCGCCGATCCCCGCCAGCGCCGATACGGCCATCACCTGGCCCTCGGCGGAGGAGGCGGAGGCCAGGACGTCGCTCAGCTCCTGGACGAAGGAGGCGCGGCCCGTGAAGTCGGTGACGGTGGCGGGGAGTTGGGCGGGACGCACCGATGCCGCCGCGGGCTCCGCCGGCGCAGCCGATGGTTCCGCGAGGCCGGGGTCCGCCTGGAGGATGCGCTGCTGGAGTTCCTTGAGGCCCGCCCGCGGGTCCACTCCCAGCTCGTCGGCCAGCAGGCGCCGTGTGTCCGCGTAGACGGCCAGCGCCTCCGCCTGGCGGCCTGAGCGGTACAGCGCCAGCATCAGCAGCTCGCGGAGCCGTTCCCGCAGGGGATGCGCCGCGGTCAGGGCGGTCAGCTCGGACACCGCCGCCGCGTGGCAGCCCTGCTCCAGGTCCATGTCGAGACGGGACTCCAGCAGTTGCAGCCGCCACTCCTCCAGCCGTGCCCGCTGTGTCTCCGCGTAGGGCCCGGGCACGCTCGCCAGCGGCTCCCCGTCCCACTGGCCGAGCGCGTCGCGAAGCAGCTCGCGGGCTCGGCAGAGGTCTCCGGCACCGCGCGCCTTCTCGGCGTCCGCCGCCAGCTCCTGGGCCCGGGCGAGGTCCAGCGCGCCCTCCCCGAGCGACCGGATCGCGTAACCGCCCGACTCGCTGACCAGGACCTCGGAGCCCAGCGCCTTCCTGAGCCGGGACGCGTAGGTCCGTACGGCGGCCAGTGCCTGGGACGGGGGCTCGTCACCCCACAGGGCGTCGATGAGCTCGGACGCCGTCGCCGTGCGGCCCTCGCGGAGCAGCAGCGCGGCGAGCAGGGCGCGTTGTTGCGGTGACCCCGCAGGCAGGGGTTCGTCGTCGCGCCAGGCGCGCACCGGACCGAGCACGCTGAAGCGCAACGCCACCGATTCCTCGGGACGCCGCTGCTCCGGTACTCGCGGCACACCGTCCATCGCTGTCCCCCTGCCGAACCGTCAGTGCAACGAGGCCAGTTTGCCTTGTTCATGGCGGATACGTCAGCCGTGGGAGGCAGCGATCACAGGGCGCCGCACGGTACACCACAAGGCCCTCACGCGGTCTCCCCACACGTCCGCATGGATTCACCCGGCCCAGAGGTACGGAAGAGCTAGCTGACGGGCCGTCAGATCAGCGCTACCGTGAACCGCATGGAGACCATGGAGACATCCCGGATCTTCCCGAAGATCATCTCGGTCGACGACCACACGGTGGAGCCCCCCGACGTCTGGCGCGAGAGGCTGCCCGCGAAGTACCAGGACACCGGGCCCCGTATCGTCCGCGCACCCCTGAAGGAAATGACCTTCCTGGGCGGCAAGTTCGCTCCCGTCATGGGCAGCCCGGGCGACGACGGCCCCATCGGCGACTGGTGGGTGTACGAAGACCTCCACCGGCCGCTCACCCGCCTCGACACCGCCGTCGGATACGACAGGGACGAGATACGCCTCGAAGTCATCACGTACGAGCAGATGCGGCCGGGGTCGTACGACGTCCCCCAGCGTCTGGCCGACATGGACGTCAACCACGTCCAGTCCGCCCTCTGCTTCCCCACCTTCCCGCGCTTCTGCGGCCAGACCTTCACCGAGGCCAAGGACCGCGAGCTGGGCCTTCTCGGGGTGAAGGCCTACAACGACTGGATGGTGGAGGAGTGGTGCGGGCCGGCCGCTCGTGGGCGTCTCATCCCGCTCACCCTCATTCCGCTCTGGGACGCCGAACTTGCGGCGGAAGAAGTACGGCGCAATGCCGCCCGTGGCGTACGCGCGGTGGCCTTCTCCGAGATTCCGCCGCATCTGGGGCTTCCGTCCATCCACACCGACGCATGGGACCCCTTCCTCGCCGCCTGCGACGAGACCGGCACGGTCATCGCCATGCACATCGGCTCGTCCAGCCGCATGCCGTCGACCTCCGCGGACGCCCCGCCCGCCGTCGGCTCCACCATCACCTTCGCCAACTGCTGCTTCTCGATGGTCGACTGGCTGATGAGCGGCAAGTTCGAGCGCTTCCCCAACCTGAAGGTGATGTACGCGGAGGGCCAGATCGGGTGGATCCCGTACATCCTCGAACGCGCCGACGTGGTGTGGGAGGAGAACCGCGGCTGGGGCGGTGTGGCGGACAAGGTCCACCGGCCGCCGTCCGAACTCTTCGCCGAGCACGTCTACGGCTGCTTCTTCGACGACGCCTTCGGACTGAAGAACCTCGACGCCATCGGGGTCGCCAACGTCCTCTACGAAACCGACTACCCGCACTCCGACTCGACCTGGCCCAAGTCCAGGGAGGTCGGCGAGGCCCAGATGGGTCACCTCGACGCGGACGTGGTCGACCGGATCGTACGGCGCAACGCGATCGATCTGCTGGGGCTCACGAAGGACGGCCTCTGGGCGCCCTGAATACCGGTCCCACCGTCCAACCCCTTGTCTGACGGTCCGTCAGCTACGACCATGGCGGGCAGCGCTGATGAGATGACGAACTGTCAGATAAGAGGTGGGCGCCCATGCATGTGCTGCCCGAAGGACGACTGGCGTACGGAATGCAGCTCCCGATCCAGTCGCAGAGCACCATCTACGCGGAGGCGTGGGAGGCGGGTGCCGGGCCCGAGGACCTCGTCGAGATCGGCCGCGCCGCCGACCGCTCCGGCTTCGCGTACATCGCGAGCTGCGACCACGTCGCCATCCCGCGGCGGCTGGCCCCCGCGATGAGCACCATCTGGTACGACCCCGTCGCCACCCTCGCCCACCTGGCGGGCGTGACCGAGCGGGTACGGCTGCTCAGTCATGTCGCGATCGTCGGGCTGCGGCATCCGCTCGTGACCGCGAAGCAGTACGCGACCCTCGACCACCTGAGCGGGGGGCGCCTGATCCTCGGGGTCGGCGCCGGACACGTACAGGAGGAGTTCGAGGCGGTCGGGGCCGACTTCGAGCGGCGCGGCGCGGTCCTCGACGAGTCGATCGACGCGCTGCGCGCCGCGCTCGGGGCGGATGAATTCCCCGTACATCATGGGAAGTTGTACGACTTCGAGGGTCTCGGGCAGCGGCCGCGGCCCGCGCAGGAGCGGGTGCCCGTGTGGGTCGGCGGGTCCTCGCCCGCCGCCGTACGCCGGGCCGCGCTCCGGGGGGACGGCTGGCTGCCGCAGGGGGATCCGCGCGACCGGCTGCCGGAGCAGATCGCCAAGCTGCGCCGGATCAGGGACGAGGCGGGGAACACCGAGCCCGTCGTGGTCGGCGCGATCACCGAGCCCCTCTATGTCGGTGAGCCCGGCTGGGACGTCGGGCGGCGCACGCTGCACGGGGCGCCCGAGACGCTCGCCGAGTCGCTGCGGGCGTACCGCGCGATGGGCGTGCACCAGATACAGGTGCGGTTCCGCAGCAGGAGCCGCAGCGAACTCACCGACCAGATCACGGCGTTCGGCGCGGACGTCGCGCCTCACCTCTGAGCCTCACCCCTAAGGAGAGCCATGGGCAAGCTGGACGGACGTGTCGTCCTCATCACGGGTGCGGCGCGCGGGCAGGGCGAGCAGGAGGCGCGGCTGTTCGCCGAGGAGGGTGCTCAGGTCGTCCTGGCCGACGTGCTCGACGACCAGGGGGAGACCCTGGCCAAGGAGATCGGCGCGCGGTACGTGCACCTCGATGTGAGCCAGGAGGCCGACTGGCGCGCGGCGACGGCGGCCGCGAAGTCGGCGTACGGGCGCATCGACGGCCTCGTCAACAACGCCGGCATCCTCCGCTTCAACGAGCTGATCGACACGCCTCTCGACGAGTTCCAGCAGATCGTGCAGGTCAACCAGGTCGGGGTGTTCCTCGGGATCAAGACCGTCGCCCCCGAGATCGCGGCGGCGGGCGGTGGGACCATCGTGAACACCGCCTCGTACGCGGGACTCACCGGGATGGCGTGGGTGGGGGCGTACTCGGCGACCAAGCACGCCATTGTCGGGCTGACGCGCGTGGCCGCCCTGGAGCTCGCCGCCAAGAAGATCCGGGTCAACGCCGTCTGCCCGGGCGCCATCGACACCGCCATGAGCAACCCCTCCCAGCTCGACCCGGACGCCGACCCCGCCGACAGTGCGGCGGCCGCTCAGGCGCTCGACGAGCTGTACCGCAAGCTCGTGCCGCTCGGTCGGATCGGCCGGCCGCAGGAGGTGGCCCGCCTGGCCCTCTTCCTGAGCGGCGAGGACTCCTCGTACATCACCGGACAGCCGTTCGTGATCGACGGGGGGTGGCTTGCGGGGGTGAGCGTTCTCTGATCGCGCATCGGGTCATCAGCTGACATGGCGTCAGCTATTGACGGTGCTTGGGCGCGGTGCCACAGTCGGCGGCAGATGAATCTGACGGTACGTCAGATCGGGCTGATCCTAATTTGGGGACGGTGAACCTCCTTGGAATTCGGGCTCTTTGTACAGGGATACGTGGGCAAGCGGGCCGAGACCGATCCGCTCGCGGAGCACAAGGCGCTGATGGAGGAGACCGAGTACGTCATCCAGGCGGACAAGTCCGGCTTCAAGTACGCCTGGGCGTCGGAGCACCACTTCCTGGAGGAGTACTCGCACCTCTCGGCGAACGACGTCTACCTCGGCTATCTGGCGCACGCGACGGACCGTATCCACCTCGGCTCCGGGATCTTCAACCCGCTCGCCCAGGTCAACCACCCGGTGAAGGTCGCCGAGAAGGTCGCCATGCTCGACCATCTCTCCGAGAACCGCTTCGAGTTCGGCAGCGGCCGCGGCGCCGGCTCGCACGAGATCCTCGGCTTCCTCCCCGGCATCACCGACATGAACCACACCAAGGAGATCTGGGAAGAGACCATCGCCGAGTTCCCGAAGATGTGGCTCCAGGAGGAGTACGTCGGGTTCAAGGGCAAGCACTGGCAGCTCCCGCCGCGCAAGGTGCTGCCCAAGCCGTACGGTAAGTCGCACCCCGCCATGTGGTATGCCGCCGGGTCGCCGCCCTCGTACGCCATGGCCGCCCGCAAGGGCCTCGGGGTGCTCGGCTTCAGCGTGCAGAAGGTCTCCGACATGGAGTGGGTCCTCGAGCAGTACAAGACGGCGGTCGTGAACGCCGAGCCGATCGGGGACTTCGTCAACGACAACGTGATGGTGACGACGACCGCGATCTGCGCGCCGACGCACGAGGAGGCCATCCGGATCGCGGTCGGCGGCGGGCTGCACTACCTGCCCTCCCTCGTCTTCCGCTACCACGACACCTTCCCGCGCCCCGAGGGCTTCCCCGTGTGGCCCGAGACGCTCCCCGAGTACAACGAGGAGTTCGTCGAACTCCTCATCGAGGAGGAGCTGTTGATCTGCGGCGACCCGGACGAGGTGCTCACCCAGTGCAAGCGCTGGGAGCAGGCGGGCGCCGACCAGCTCTCCTTCGGACTGCCGGTCGGGGTGGCGCGCGAGGAGACGCTGCAGACGATCAGGCTGATCGGCGAGCACGTGATTCCGAAGATCGACACGGATCCGGTGCATCGGACCACCCGGTTCCGCCAGGCTGCTTAGGGGGTTCCACCGCGATGCTCGACCACCTGATCAAGGGCGCGACCGTCGTGGACGGGACGGGCGCGCCCGCGTACACCGCTGACGTGGGGATACGCGACGGCCGTATCGCCGTGATCGGTACGGTGACCGAGCCGTCCCGGAGCAGCGAGGATGCCGCCGGGCTCGTCCTCGCCCCCGGTTTCGTCGACCCGCACACGCACTACGACGCCCAGCTCTTCTGGGACCCGTACGCGACCCCGTCCCTGAATCACGGGGTCACCACGGTCGCGGGCGGCAACTGCGGCTTCACCCTCGCCCCGCTCAACCCCGCGAGGCCCGAGGACGCCGACTACACGCGCCGCATGATGTCCAAGGTCGAGGGCATGTCCCTGGTCGCTCTGGAGGAGGGCGCGCCCTGGAACTGGCGCACCTTCGGCGAGTACCTGGACGCGCTGGAGGGACGGATCGCCGTCAACGCGGGCTTCATGGTGGGGCACTGCGCGCTGCGGCGGTATGTGATGGGGCCGGACGCGGTGGGCGGGCAGCCCACCGAGGAGCAGTTGTCGCAGATGCTCGCCCTCTTCCACCAGGCGATGGACGCCGGAGCGTGGGGTCTGTCGACCACGCAGTCCTCCACGCACTCCGACGGCGACGGGAAACCGGTCGCCTCCCGGCACGCGAAACCCGCCGAGCTGCTGGCTCTGTCGAAGGCCGTGGGGGAGCACGAGGGCACCCAGATCGAGGCGATCGTGGCCGGCTGTCTCGACCGGTTCAGCGACGCCGAGATCGATCTGTTCGTGGAGATGAGCACGGCGGCGGGCCGCCCGCTCAACTGGAACGTCCTGACGATCGACGCCGCCGTCCCCGAGCGCGTCCCGAGGCAGCTGGAGGCGAGCGAGCGCGCCCGCAAGGCCGGCGGCCGCATCGTCGCGCTCACCATGCCGATCCTCACGCCGATGAACATGTCGCTCGGCACCTTCTGCGCGCTGAACCTGATCCCCGGCTGGGGGCCGGTCCTGGGGCTGCCCGTGCCCGAGCGGATCGCCCGGCTGCGTGATCCGGACGTACGGGCCGAGATGCTGCGGCGCGCGGACTCCAAGGAGGCGGGCGTCTTCCGGCGGCTCGCCGACTTCGGGCGGTACGTCATCGGGGACACGTACAGCGCGGCGAACGAAGGCCTGACCGGGCGGGTCGTGAACGACATCGCGGCCGAGCGAGGCCAGGAGCCGTTCGAGTGCCTGGTCGAGATCTGCGCCCGCGACGAGCTGCGTACGGTGCTGTGGCCGATGCCCACCGACAACGACTCCGACTCATGGGCGCTGCGCGCCGAGACCTGGCAGCACCAGGACGTCATGCTCGGCGGCTCCGACGCGGGTGCCCATCTGGACCGTATGTGCGGAGCCCCGTACACCACCCGTTTCATCGGGGACTGCCTGCGCGGGCGCAAGCTGGTGACGCTGGAGCGGGCCGTGCAGATGCTGACGGGCGATCCGGCGCGGCTGTTCGGGCTGCGCGAGCGCGGACGTATCGAGGTGGGGTGGCATGCGGACCTCGTGCTCTTCGACCCGGAACGCATCGACGCCGGGAAGGCCACCCTGGTGCACGACCTGCCGGGAGGCAGTCCGCGCCTCGACTCGAAGGCGATCGGGGTGAGCGCCGTGTGGGTCAACGGGGTCGAGGCGATACGGCGGGATGTGGTGACGGGGGCGGTACCCGGGAAGGTGCTGCGCTCAGGGCGGGACACGCGGACGGTGAGCACCGAGTGAGCGACGACGAGCAGCGGTTGTTCATCGGCGGGTCGTGGGTCGCGCCCGACCACGGGTACTACGAGGTGATCGACCCGGCGACCGAGGGTGTCGTCGGGCGGGCGCCGGAGGCCTCACGGGAGCAGGTGCACGCGGCCGCTGCCGCGGCCCGCGAGGCCTTCGAGGCGTGGTCGCGCACCTCCGCCGAGGAGCGCGCAGCCGTCCTCGGCCGGACGGCGGACATCATCCAGCGCAACGTCGTCCCCTACGCCGAACTCGCCCGGGCGGAGAGCGGCGCGACGACGGGGACGGCGCGCGGAATGCAGGTGGGAGTCGGGATGGCCCGCTTCCGGCGCTACGCGAAGGTGGAGCCCGTCGAGCAGCCGCTGCCGCCGCAGATCAACGAGGCCGGGCCCTTCGGCAGGGCGGCCGTGATGGGCGCGCTGGCCGTACGTCAGCCCGTCGGGGTCGTCACCTGCATCACCTCGTACAACAATCCCTGGGCGAACCCGGCCGGCAAGATCGCCCCTGCGCTGGCGATGGGCAACACCGTGGTGGTGAAGCCGGCCCCGCAGGACCCGCTGTCCGTGTACCGCATGGCGCAGGCGCTGGAGGCGGCGGGCGCGCCGCCGGGGGTGGTCAACGTGGTGAGCGGCTCGCGCCCGGAGGTGGGGGAGGCCGCGGTGGACTGTGGCGACGTGGACATGGTGAGCTTCACCGGGTCCACCGCCGTCGGGCAGCGGATCGCCGAGGTGTGCGGCCGGGGGATGAAACGGCAGCTGATGGAGCTGGGCGGCAAGGGCGCGGCGGTCGTCTTCGACGACGCCGACCTGGAGTCGGCGGTGTCGGGGATCGGCACGACGTTCTCGTTCTACAGCGGGCAGATCTGTACGGCGCCGACGCGGGTGCTGGTGCAGCAGGGCGTGCACGACCGCCTGGTGGAGCAACTCGCGGCGTACGCGGGGTACTTGAAGGTGGGCGACCCGCGGGAGCAGGGGACGGTGGTGGGCCCCGTCATCTCCTGCGCCCACCGGGACCGCGTCGAGTCGTATGTCGAGCTGGGCCGGAAGGAAGGGGCGCGGGTCGTCACGGGCGGCCGACGTCCCGCTCCCGAACGCGGCTTCTACGTCGCCCCCACCCTCCTCGCCGACTGCACCCCCGACATGCGGGTGGTCCGCGAGGAGATCTTCGGCCCGGTCGTCGTGGTCGTCCCCTTCGAGGACGAGGAGGAAGCCGTCGCCCTCGCGAACGACAGCGACTACGGCCTCATCGACTACGTCTGGTCCGGCGACGTCGCCCGCGCCTTCCGCGTCGCCCGTCGCCTCCGGGCCGGCGGGGTGGGCGTGAACACCGTCGGCCGCAACATGGAGGCCCCCTTCGGCGGCTTCAAGAAGAGCGGGGTGGGGAGGGACGTGGGGTCGTACGCGCTGCACGCGTACAGCGAGACGCAGGCGATCGTCTGGCCCGGTTGAGTACACCGTTTGCGCAGTTCCCCGCGCCCCTTTTCAGGGGCGCGGGGAACTGCGCAGTCTTTTTTTGGGGGGGCCTGCGGCGCAGCCCCCAGGGACGGGACGGGCGGAGGGGACGAAGAACCTCAGTCCGCCAAGTCGACCCGCACCGTCATCAGCCGACCCCCCACCGCCCGGACGGCCGCGCTGTTCAGCCGGGGCAGCGTCTTCAGCCGGGCCAGGGGGTCGTCGTCCGGCAGAAGGTGGGCCGTGCCGCTGTGCCAGCGCCCCCTGATGCGCACGCGCACCCGCGCGTCGGCGCGGATGTTGCGCACGTACTGGGACCTCTCCCCGTATTCGGAGACCAGCCAGAACGAGTCGCCGACACGACGGCCGCCCACCGGGGTACGGCGGGGCAGACCGGACGTCCGGCCCGTGGTCTCCAGCACGGTCTGCATCGGCAGACGGCGCAGCACCGGGTTGCCGACGCGCCGCTGGAACGGCGTGACGATCCGGTACTTGAGCTCGGCGTAGCGCGTCATGTGGGGGCCGCCTCTCCTGTCTCGTCGTCACTGAAATTACACGGGCCGCCGGGGCGGGCGTAGCGACGTTGCCGCCGAGGGGAGGGTGCGATGCGGAGCGTCGCCGTCACGGGTCTTTGGGCGCGGAGCGAGCGCACGGCCACCGGCGGAGCCGGTGGCACATGCGAACACCAGTACCCGTGATCACTGATCGGGGTGGTGCTTTCGTGATCGGGGCATGTGTGTGCGGTTCTCGTACCTATGGTCGTGTCGCAAGGCTCGGAGTGCCACGGTGGCACGGGTCAGGGAGCCGTGGGAGGGGGGCGGGCATGGCGGAGTCGCTGGCGGTTGCCGAGGCCGTGGAGGCGGGGCGGGCCCGTTTCACCTACCGGCTGCGGGTGTCGGCCACCGACGCTGCCGCGCTGCAGGCGGAGTGGGCCCGCTGCCGGTGGGTCTGGAACGAGTGCGTCGCCCGCTCCCGAAAAGCCCACCGGGATGGCGAGATGTGCGGACCGGCCCGCCTGGACCGCATGCTCACCGAAGCCCGGCAGGCCAACGCGTGGTTGCGGGAGGGTAGTTCAGTGCCCCAGCAGCAGATCATCCGAGACTTCGCCAAGTCCCGCACCAAGGCACTGAAGGACATCAAGGAGCGCCTGCCGCAGCGGCAGCGCGCCGGTATGCCCAGGTACAAGAAGAAGCGCGCGGCCGGTGTGACGCTGAACTACACTCGGCGCGGCTTCCGGCTCAAGGACGGGCGTCTGCATCTGGCGGGCGGCGTCACGGTCACGGTGGTGTGGTCGCGGGCCCTGCCCATCGCACCGTCCAGTGTGCGGGTCTACCGCGACAGCCTTGGCCACTGGTACGCCTCGTTCGTCGTTGCCGTAGAAGTCCGGCCGCTGCCCGGGACCGGCCGCGTGATCGGGATCGACTGGGGCGTGAGGGTGACCGCGACCACCACCAGCGACGCCCATGACCTGCCCCACGCCCAGCACGGCAAGAAGGCGCAGGCGCGGCTGTCGCGCTACGACCGGATGATGGCCCGCCGTAGACCCGCCAAGGGTCAGTGCGCCTCTAAGGGCTACCGGGAAGCACAGCGTTTGCGGGCCAAGGCGCACCAGAAGGTGGCCCGCCAGCGGCAGGACACCGGTCGAAAGTGGGCCAGGAAGGTTGTGACGGATCATGACGCGCTGGCGGTGGAGGACTTCCGGCCGAAGTTCCTGGCCAAAACGACCATGGCGCGCAAGGCGGCCGATGCCGCCATCGGCGCTACCAAGCAGGCCCTGATCGAGATGGGCCGCATGCACGGGCGGGACGTACACCTCGTGCATCCCGCGTACACCACCATGGACTGTGCCCGCTGCGGAGCGAGAACCAAGCACGCACTCCCGCTGTCCGAACGTACCTACACCTGCACCGTGTGCGCGGCAGTGTCCCCCCGGGACAAGAACTCCGCCCGCGTGATGCTCGTCCGGGCTGGTCTCCACCCGGCTGGTGTCGAGGGCGTAAGACTTTCCGGAGCGCCGCTCCGGAAAGCAGCCTGAGCCAGGAATCCCCTCCCTTCGGGCAGGGGAGGATTCAACTCCGGCACGAACCACTTCGCCACGGGCGGTCACCCCATGGAGCAGACCGTGATCCCGGCGTACCAGGAGCGCTACGCGGGCTTGATGGACCAGGTCGCCCAGCGCCTGGCCGCCCTCGCGCCCGCCGGCGCGGACGCGGCCCAGGTGGCCGACGCGATCGTCGAGGTCGTCGGCACTCCGCACGGAAAGCGGCCCTTCCGGGTCCACGTCGACCCCTCGAACGACGGTTCCGAGGAGGTCAGCCGGGTCGCGGACCGCATCCGGGCACAGTTCCTGACGAGGATCGGCCTGGAGGACCTCCTCGCCCCGCACGGGACGGCCGTGTGGCCAGCCGTGTGACCAGGCACATGACCAGCCGTACGACCTCGGATAGCGTCGCTCCCGTGAGTACGAAAGCGCGCATTCTCGAAGTGGCGGCCGCCCTGGTCGCGGAGTCCCCGAACGGGGACGTCTCGACCCGGGCGGTCTGCGAGGCCGCCGGGGTCGGTGCCCCGGCGCTCTACCGCCACTTCGGGGACAAGGAGGGTCTGCTGTCGGCGGTCGTCGACCACGGCTGGGACAAGTACCTGGCGACCAAGCGCGAACGCCGACCCGGTACGGACCCGGTGCAGGACCTGCGCGACGGCTGGGACTCCCACACCGAGTTCGCACTCCAGAACCCGAACCTCTACCGCCTCATGAACTCCCCGGCGATGCGTACGCCGCCGGCCGCGGCCCTGGAGTCCCACGAGATCCTCACCGCGGACCTTCGACGAGCCGCCGAACAGGGCATGTTGTGCCTCGCCCCGGAACTGGCCGCCCAGATCATCATGTCCGCCAACGTCGGCGTCGCCCTGATGCTGGTCTCCCGCCCCGCGACCTTCACCGACCCGACGGTCTCCCGCCGGGTACGGGACGCGGTCCATGCGGTGGTCTTCACCCCGGACGTGACGCAATCCCGTACGCCGTCCACGACCACCCCGGCCGAAACCGGCGTCCCGGCCACCGCGACCCGCCTGGGCGCCCTCCTCCGCCAGACCCCGAGCCCGGCCTTCACCGCGGCCGAGGGCTCCCTGCTCTCCGAGTGGCTGGACCGCCTCTCGAACACGCCGCCCGAGTAGGGCCGGGGTCCAGCGGTGGCCGTCGCGGCGGAGCACCGCATCGGCGGCCCACTGGACCGTCAGCCGCAGCCGGCTGCGGCGGGGACGCGATTCCCCGACGCAGCCGGCGGTTCCCGTCTACGGGGCTACGGGTGCAGCACCACCTTCGTGTAGCCCTCGATCCGCTTGTCGAACTTGTCGTACGCCGACGGCGCCTGATCCAGGGGCAGTTCGTGGGACACGACGAAGCTGGGCTTGGCCCTGCCCTCGATGATCATGTCGCGCAGGAACCGGTTGTAGCGCTTCACGTTGCACTGTCCCGTACCCAACCGCAGACCCTTCTCGAAGAGCTTGCCGATCGAGACGAGGAGCATGCCGTGCTTGGCCTGCTCGTCCGGGCCTCCGGGGTCGGACGGAACATAGAGGCCGGGTATGCCGAGCGCTCCGGTGGCCCGGACCGTACCGACGAGCGAGTTCAGAACGGTCGCCGGTTCCTCGCGGTCCGTGCCGTGCGCCGTCGCCTGGTAGCCCACGGCGTCCACGCCCTTGTCCGTGCCGATGCCCTCGGTCTGCTCCTTGATCTGCTCGACCGGGTCACCCTCGGCGAAGTTGATCGGAACCGCGCCTATCTCCTCGGCCTTCTGCAGCCGCTCGGGGACCCGGTCCACGACGAACACCTTCTTGGCGCCGCGCAGCAGAGCCGAGTAGGCGGCCATGAGCCCGACCGGCCCTCCGCCGTACACCGCGACGCTCTCGCCGGGACGGACGTCGGCGAGTTCGCAGCCGTGGTAGCCGGTGGGGAAGATGTCGGCGAGCAGTATGAAATCGCTCTCGTGCTCGGTTCCCTCCGGCAGCTTCAGACAGTTGAAGTCGGCGTAGGGAACGCGCAGATACTCCGCCTGGCCGCCCATCCAGGGCCCCATGGCGACATAGCCGTAAGCTCCGCCTGCGAAACCGGGATTGACGGTCAGGCAGAATCCGGTGAATCGCTCGACACAGTTGATACAGAACCCGCAGGCGACATTGAAGGGCATGACCACGCGGTCACCCTCCTTGAGCGTGGTGACGCCCTCGCCCAGGTCCTCGATGATTCCCATGTTCTCGTGACCGAATACGATGCCGGACTCGGCAGCCGTGCGGCCCTCGTACATGTGCAGATCAGAACCGCATATCGCGGTGGAGGTGACCCGTACGATCACATCGTTCGGGTGCTGGATGCTGGGCTTTTCAACCTCTTCGACCGCCACGGTGAACGGTTCCTTGTAAACGACGGCTTTCATTGCTGCCACCTCGGCTCGGCGATGCGTGTGATCCGGTTGCCGCCCCCCGCCCGCTTTCTCCGCGTGACCTATCTCTCATGATTCTCCGGCCTGCCTGATAGGACAACCCGGTAATCTCGGAATGAATATCTACCCCGGTGCCGTATCGGGAAATGGAGAGGCAGGGCGAAAATGTCAGCGCAACGACTGGGAACACTGCTCGTCGCCGTGCCCGGGCTCTCCGGAACCACCTACCCGCCGGGAACGACCGTGACCGTCCGCGGTCGAGGCGCGACTGTCGACGCCTTCGTCAACGGCGACTGGCTCCCGTTGTCGTGGTGGGAATTCTCCGACGGTCTCCGCGAGGACATCGCCGACCGCTGACTCCGCCTGTGCCGCCCATGGCTGCGCACCGGACGCCGGGCGACGTCACCCCCCGCCCGCGCCGGCGGATACCGGAGCCCTGAGCAACCGTCCACCTTCCGCAGCCGCTTGGCCGGCCCGGGTACCGCACCGGTTGACCCCGTGGCCCCTTCCGGACCGGCTCGGCTGCGGCTGCCCCTGAGTGCTACTCCTGCTCGCCGGGTGCCCCCAGGAAAATCGGATTCGTGAACGCCGCCAACGCCCCCGGCAGCGGCCCCACCGCCACCTCGTGACGCAGTTCCGCCCGTACGTACGCCGCGTACGCCGCCGTCGTCTGCCACTCGGCCGTGCCGGATCCGGAGACCGGCAGGGGCGCGCTGGTGAAGAGGACGCCCTGGTCGGTGACGAGACGGATGGTGCAGCGGGGGGCGCCGGCGGCCTCCAGGCGGATGGTGACCGGGGTGTCCTTGTCCACGCGGAGGCGTTCACCGATGCCCGCGTGTTCGCCCTTGGGGCCGGATGCCGTGAAGGTGAGGGAGACCAGCTTCGACTCGGCCACGTAGGAGCGGCCGGTGCGGATGCCGGCCTGGATGGCCTCGCGGGTCAGGTCGTCGGCCAGGACGACCGTCTGGGGGGTGCCGATCGGGTCGGGGTAGCGGTGGGCGTCGCTGTTGCCCATCGCCGGGATCCAGTCGTGGCCGGAGCGTACGGCGGCGACCAGCGTGTTGTCCCACTCGGCCAGGGACACCTCGTCGTCGGGGGTGAACGGGCCGTTCCACACCTCGACCGCGTCCGCCTCCCCGAAGCCGAACTTCCAGCCGCAGCCGATGCAGGTGGCGTGCGGATGGGCGGGGACGACCAGGCCTCCGGCGCGGTGGATCTGGCGCGCGTACTTGCCGAAGCGGTTGTCGCGGGCCCGGTAACGCCAGTCGACGAAGGTGCCCGGGTCCGTGCCGAGGGCCAGTACGTGGCCGTTCCTCGTCGTCACCTCCTCGCCGAGCATGATCAGGAGGTCGTCACCCGCCTGGTCCGCCCAATGCGGGTGCGAGGAGTGGGTGTTGTGCTCGGACGTGTTGATGAAGTCCAGCCCTGCCGCGCGGGCCAGCGCCGCGATCTCGGCGGGGGTGCGGCGGCCGTCCGAGTACCAGGAGTGCAGATGGCAGTCGCCGCGGTACCAGTCGCGGCCGCGGCCCTTCGCCCGCGAGGGCGGGTACGTCGGCTGCGCGACGACGCCGGGCTCCCCGTACGTGAGGGTGATCGTGACCTCGTACGGCAGTCCCTGCGGTGCCACCGTGTACGGGCCCAGCGCGATGTGCCAGGTGCCGGGGCGAAGGGGGCCGGGGATGTAGCCGGGGGTCGCGTCGTCGCCGCGGAGGAAGAATTCGGTGCGCGCCCCGCCCGACCAGCCGCGGAAGCCCCGGCCGCCCAACTCGGTGCCGCGCTCGTCGAAGATGCCGATGTCGAGGGCATTGCCCATGGTGCCGGCGGGCACGGACGGCTTCTCGTAGGTGTAGGAGACCTTGATCTCCCGGACGCCGTGCGGGACTTCGACCGGGAGGTACACGAAGTCCGGCGATCCGATGGGAAGGGTGCCGCGTACCGTCTTCGTCTCTTGGTTGCTTGCCGCTTCGGCTGCGGGGCCGTTGGAGAAGCTCACGCTTCCCAACGTAAGCGCGGCGGCGGCACCCGTCACGAACAGGGCGCGTCTGGCCATCCCGTTTCCGTGGTCGTCCTCGCACATGCTGCTGCTCCTAGGTGTTGAGCGTGACAGTGACATGACATAGTCGGGGGAGGGTGTGACACGTACAACCCTGGTATTCGGCCGTGAACGCCGGTGCACGGGAAGGGTATCGGCGGCTTGCGCGGAACTGGCGGCTTGCACGGGACAGGCGGCTGCGGCTTGCGCTGAACCGGTGGCTGCCGCTTGTGCGGAGGCCCGACTGCTGTCCCCCCGCGACGCCCTGCCGGACCCGCTCGGCCGGTACCAGTGCCACCCTGTAACGATCCGCCGCGCGCGAGGAATACGCCCAGGCCTGCAACGCCTGATCAACGCGATCGTATGCTCGAAGGATGACGACTTCCGCGACTCCCGGGACCGGGCCGACGGCGAACTCCATGCGACGCGCGCTCAAGCGTGCGCGGGACGGCGTCGCGCTCGACGTCACCGAGGCGGCGGTGCTGTTGCAGGCGCGCGGAGCGGACCTCGACGACCTGACCGCGTCCGCCGCCCGGGTGCGGGACGCGGGGCTCGAGGCGGCGGGCCGCCCCGGCGTCATCACGTACTCGAAGAGCGTCTTCATCCCGCTGACCCGGCTGTGCCGGGACAAATGCCACTACTGCACCTTCGTCACCGTGCCCGGCAAACTGCGCCGGGCGGGCCACGGAATGTTCATGTCCCCCGACGAGGTCCTCGACGTGGCACGCCGAGGCGCCGAACTGGGCTGCAAGGAAGCCCTGATCACGCTGGGCGACAAGCCGGAGGACCGCTGGCCCGAGGCCCGCGAGTGGCTGGATGCGCACGGGTACGACGACACGATCGCGTACGTACGGGCCATTTCGATCCGCATTCTGGAGGAGACCGGGCTGCTTCCGCACCTCAACCCCGGGGTGATGTCGTGGACCGACTTCCAGCGGCTCAAGCCCGTCGCGCCGAGCATGGGCATGATGCTGGAGAACACGGCCACCCGGCTGTGGTCCGAGCCTGGCGGGCCGCACTACGGCTCGCCCGACAAGGAACCGGCGGTGCGGCTGCGCGTGCTGGAGGACGCGGGCCGGTCCTCCGTCCCGTTCACCAGCGGCCTGCTGATCGGGATCGGCGAGACGTACGAGGAGCGCGCCGAGTCCCTCTTCGCGCTCCGCCGCGTGTCGCGGTCGTACCACGGCATCCAGGAACTCATCATCCAGAACTTCCGCGCCAAGCCGGACACCGCGATGCGCGGCATGCCGGACGCGGAGCTGGACGAGCTGGTGGCCACGGTCGCGGTGGCGCGGCACATCATGGGCCCGGCGGCGTGCCTGCAGGCGCCGCCGAATCTCGTCGACAGTGAGTACGGGCGGCTGATCGGCGCGGGGATCGACGACTGGGGCGGGGTCTCGCCGCTGACCATCGACCATGTGAACCCGGAGCGGCCCTGGCCGCAGATCGAACTGCTCACCTCGGAGTCGGCCGCCGCGGGCTTCGCACTGCGCGAACGGCTCTGCGTCTACCCCGAGTTCGTGCAGCGCGGCGAGCCCTGGCTGGACCCGCGGCTGCTGCCGCACGTGCGCGCGCTGGCCGATCCGCAGACGGGCCTCGCCCGCGAGGACGCGGTGGTCGAGGGACAGCCGTGGCAGGAGCCGGAAGAGGCCTTCACCTCCTCCGGACGCATCGACCTGCATGTGTCGATCGACACCGAGGGCCGCACCGGCGACCGCCGGGACGACTTCGACGTCGTCTACGGCGACTGGGAGGCGCTCCGCGAGGCCGCGGCGCCCGGGATGGCGCCCTCCCGTATCGACACCGACGTGCGCGCGGCGCTCGCGACGGCCGCCGACGACCCGACGCGGCTCACCGACGACGAGGCGCTCGCGCTGCTGCACGCCGACGGCCCGGCGCTCGACGCGCTCTGCCGGATCGCGGACGACGTCCGCAAGTCGGCGGTCGGCGACGACGTCACGTACATCGTCACGCGGAACATCAACTTCACGAACGTCTGCTACACCGGCTGCCGTTTCTGCGCCTTCGCCCAGCGCCGCACGGACGCGGACGCCTACACGCTCTCGCTGGAGCAGGTGGCGGACCGTGCCGCCCAGGCCTGGGACGTCGGCGCGGTCGAGGTCTGCATGCAGGGCGGCATCCACCCCGACCTGCCCGGCACGGCCTACTTCGACATCGCCAAGGCGGTGAAGGAGCGCGTCCCCGGCATGCACGTGCACGCCTTCTCCCCGATGGAGGTGGTGAACGGCGCGACCCGCACCGGCCTGTCGATCCGCGAGTGGCTGACCGCCGCGAAGGAGGCCGGCCTGGACACGATCCCCGGCACGGCGGCGGAGATCCTCGACGACGAGGTGCGCTGGGTCCTGACGAAGGGCAAACTGCCCGCGGCCACGTGGATCGAGGTCGTCACGACCGCCCACGAACTGGGCATCCGTTCCTCCTCCACCATGATGTACGGCCATGTGGACCAGCCCCGCCACTGGCTCGGCCACTTCCGCACGCTCTCCCGCATCCAGCAGCGGACCGGCGGCTTCACCGAGTTCGTGACCCTCCCCTTCATCCACACCAACGCACCGGTCTACCTGGCCGGCATCGCCCGCCCCGGCCCGACGACCCGCGACAACCGCGCGGTGGTGGCGATGGCCCGCCTCCTCCTGCACCCGCACATCCCCAACATCCAGACCAGCTGGGTGAAGCTGGGCACCGAGGGCGCGGCAGAGATGCTCCGCTCGGGCGCGAACGACCTGGGCGGCACCCTCATGGAGGAGACCATCTCCCGGATGGCGGGCTCGTCGTACGGCTCCTACAAGTCGGTCAAGGACCTGATCGCGGTGGCCGAGACGGCGGGGCGCCCGGCGAAGCCGCGGACGACGCTGTACGGCGAGGTGCCCGAGGAGCGGCAGCGGGCGGCCGCCGCCTCCGACGGTCATCTGCCGGAGTTGTTGCCGGTGCTCGAGTAACGGACGGCGGCGCGACGGCGGCCGTGGTCAAGCGGCCGAGCCGGTCTGTCCGAACGGCAGGTGGACGACCAGCAGCACGACCCCGCTCAGCAGGAACACCCGGGTCGCCGCCTCCAGCCCGTTCCAGTCCTTCGACTGCCACATCGCGAACCACTCGCCGCCGATCGCTATGAACCCGGCACCGAACAGCAGCATGAGCATCAGCAGGCCGTAGGTGGAGATCCGGCGGGCGCGGGGGTGGTCGCTACGGGCCCAGAGCCAGGTCCCGTAGATGAGGACGAGGGCGGCGATGGTCTCCCAGACGATGATGGCGATGTACGCCGCGTCCTGAAGGCTCTTGCTGGTGACGGCTCGCCACATCAGGTCGTCGTCCTCGAAGGTCGTGTCCATCGCGAGGACATGCCGCACGAACTGCTGGTTGGTGCCGAAGTCCGTGATGTTCCCGAAGGCTACGAGAGCGATGTAGAGGGCGACGGTGCCGGTGAGGAGGGTGGCGGTGAGGGGGAGGGCGCGTGAGGTGGGGGTGGCCATGCCGGTCTCTTTCCCCGCGCTGTCCGGTACAGCCCGCGCACATTCGGCCAGAATGAAGACACGCGAGGTCTGAGGCGGGCGGACGAGGGGACGTACGGGTGGCGCAGGCGCGGCCGTCGATGCAGGAGCTGATCCGGCAGCGCAGGCGTGCCGGGTTCGTGGGCCGGGATGCGGAACGGGCCGCGTTCCGGGCGAACTTCGAGATTCCGCCCGAGGACGAGCGGCACCGGTTCCTCTTTCACGTGCACGGCAACGCGGGCGTCGGGAAGACGTTCCTGGTACGGGAGTTGGAGCAGGTCGCGCGGGAGAAGGGCGCGTCAACCGCATTTGTCGACGAGAGTGCCGGGAGCGTGCCGGAGGCGATGGCGATGCTGAGTCGTCAGTTCGCCGGGCAGGGGCACAGGTTCAAGGACCTGGACCGGCTGCTCGCCGCGCATCGCGAGCGTCGGTACGAGGCGGAGGCGGCTGCCGTCGCCATGCTCGAACCGGAGCCGGCGGGGCCGTCGGCGAGCAGCGTGGTGGCGGCGCGGGCCGGACTGGTCACGCTGGGCATGGTGCCGGGGATCGGCGCCTTCGCCGGAGTGCTCGACGCGGCCCAACTCGCCCAGGGAGCCGACCGGTTGAGGGCGGGCCTCAGCGCACGCTTCCGCAATCAGGAGGACGTGCAGCTGGTCCTGTCCCCGGAGCGCGTGCTCACCCCGGTGCTGCTGAACGAACTCACCGACGCGGCGTCCGGCGCGCCCTGGATCGTCCTGTTCTTCGACACGTATGAGCGGACGGGACCGTTCCTCGACGGCTGGCTGCACGAGCTGATGACGAGCGATCGGCACGGCACCCTGCCCGCCACCGTCGTCATGGTGACCGCCGGCCAACGCCCCTTCGACACCGCCCGCTGGGGCGCCTTCGCCGACTTCATGACGGACGTGCCGCTGGGGCCGTTCACCGAGGCGGAGGCCCGTGGGCTGCTGGCGGACAAAGGGGTCGTGGCGGAGCCCGTGGTGGAGGAAGTGCTGCGCCTCACCGGTGGACTGCCCCTGCTGGTCTCGACCCTGGCCGAGCAGCGACCCACCGACCCGGGCGACGTGGGCGACCCCAGTGCCACGGCCGTCGAGCGCTATCTGTGAAGTGGGAGCAGGATCCGGTACGCCAGGCGGTGGCACTCGCGTGTGCGCTGCCCCGGCGCCTGGACATGGACGTGTTCCGGGCGGCCGTGGACTGCCCGGACGAAGAGGCCGACGCGTTCTTCGGCTGGCTGCGTCGGCTGGCGTTCGTGGACGATCGCGGCGACCGGCTGCGGTATCACGACCTGGTACGCGAGCCGATGCTCCGGTTGCTGCGGCGCCGTTCTCCGCGGGGGTGGACCGAGCGGCACGAGAGGCTCGCGGAAGTGTTCGGCCGTTGGCGTGAGGAGGCGGCGCGCGGCCTGCGGCCTTACGCGGAATGGGCGCACGAGCAATGGTGTGAGCTGCGGCTGGAGGAGATGTATCACTTGTTGTGTGCCCGCCCTCTCTCGGCGCTCCCCGGGGTGCTGCGGGACCTGATCGGGGTCTGCGGGACGGACCACGGGACCGGCCGGCACTGGGCGCGCATGCTGGAGGAGGCGGGCGCCGACGCCGACGCGCCGGACCTGAAGGACTTCGGTCGTCGCCTGGGCGAGGCCCTCGCGGACGACGAGGCCGGGGTGACCAAGGCGATGGACCTGTTTCTGGCCCGCTCCGGGACGACCGTGCGGGACCGGGCGCTGGCGCACACGCTGCGGGGGAGCGAGCTGCACTACGCCGGGGAGGACCGGCAGGCTCTGCGCGAGTGCGATCGGGCGGTCGAACTCGATCCGGATCTGGATCTGGCCCACGTCAACGGTGGTGTCGCCCAACGGTCTCTGGGCGACTTCCCGGCGGCTCTGGCCGCCTTCGACCGTGCCGAAGAGCTGGCTCCTCATGACGGGCGGGTCATTGCGGCCCGCGGCGAGACGTATCGGCTGGCGGGTCGGTTCGAGGAGGCCGTCGCCGACTTCGACCGGGCCGTCACACTCGATCCGACGGATCCCGGTGCCCTGGCCTCCAGGGGCGTCTGCCGGCACGCGCTCGGGCTGCCGGACGAGGCGCTCGCCGACTTCGACCGCGCTCTGCGCATCGACGAGGACTACATTTTTCCATTGGTGCGCCGGGCTCGCCTGCACGCCGACATGGAGGAGTGGGACAAGGCGTTCACCGACCTGGACCGTGCGGCCCTGCTTTCGCCCGACTCGGCCTGGGTCGCGTCGGAACGGGGAGAGGCCTATCGGCTGGCAGGCCGCTTCGAGGAGACCGTCACCGAACTCGACCGAGCCGTCTCCCTCATGCCCGACTACCCTTCGGCCCTCGCGGGCCGTGGGGTCGCCCACCACGAACTGGGCCGCGACGAGGAGGCTCTGGCCGACCTGAACCGCGCTGTCGAGTTGGAGCCGGACTACTCCTGGGCCCTGCTGAGGCGGGCACGGGTCAAGCGCCGACTGCAGCACCAGGACGGCATGTTCGAGGATCTACGGCGTGCGGTCGCGGCGAGCCCCGGAGTCAACTGGATCGAGACCGAGCTGGGCGACGCCTACCGGATCGCGGGCAGACACCAGGAGGCGATCGCCGTCTTCCACCGCGTGGTGGAACGCGATCCCGGCAACGCCTCGGCGTTGGCCAGTCTTGGCGCATCGCACCGTGCCCTGGGGAACCACACCGAGGCGCTGGCATTTCTGGACCGCGCCCTGGCGGCGAGTCCGGACTACGCGTGGGCGTACGACCAGCGGGCGCGTGTCTTCCTGGCGACCGGGCGGACCGACCAGGCCGTGGCCGACTGGGACCGGTGCCTCACCCTGGACGGGGCCCTGGCCACGGCCCGCAGCAACGCCATCGAGGCGCTGATCCACAGCGGCCGATGGGACGAGGCGCTGGCCCGTGTGGCCGACGCGGACCGGTCGGCCGACCCGGCCGACGGCCTCGACTACCTGCGCGTCGTGGCCTTCCAACACACCGGGCAGTGGGCACAGGCCCGACGCCTCGCCGAGCGGATCCGCGCGGAGGACGTGGTGCCGGGCACGTTCCTGCTGGCGGTGATCGACAGCAGATCCCGGGGACTGGCGGCCGCGGAAGCCCTGTGGCGTGAACTGGCGCAGGTCCTGGACGCAGGCGAACTGGACGAGCTGACGCGCGTGACAGGGCGGTGCATCGTCGACTGGGCCCTCGCCGACTGGGACGAGGCCGACCGGGCCTTGGCCGAAGTCCTGGCCATGGAGCCCGCCTGGGACGACCTGGCGGGCCTCGCCGACATCCTCACCGACCTGCTGCACAGCCCCGGCGCCGACCGCTCCGAACTCTCGCCCCGCCTGGCGACGGTCACATCGGCCCGCGACACCGTGCGGGCGCGCTACGCGGAATGACCCGCGAACTCCACGAACTCGACCCAGACCCCGTCCGTGAAGGCGAGCTGTGCGCTCAGCCGGTCCTTGGAGTCGCGTACGTGCACGGTGGCGTCGGTGGTGGCTATGGCGACCTCGACGCAATCTGGACCGTCGTTGCTGCTGTAGCTGCTCTTGAACCACTCCAGGGTCATGCTTCTTCTCCCAGGACTTTCTCGATGAAGGCCAGCGACTCCCGGGGCGGGAGGGCCTGCGCCCGGATCATTCCACAGCGCATCTCCAGGATCTGGACCTCCCTGGGATCACTGATCACGCGACTGTGCAGCTGGGCCTCGGCGTGCCCCAGTGTCTTGCCGCCCCTGAGCCTCAGTAGCTGGAGTGAGCCGCCCATGCCCGCGTGGTCCTCGCGGTCCGTGGGCATCACCTGGATCTCGACGTGCCTCAACCCGCTGATCTCCAACAGGCGTTCGAGCTGTTGTCGCAGCACCATTCTGCCCCCGATAGGCCGCCGCAGCGTCACCTCTTCCTGGACGAAGGTGAGGAGCGGCCGGGGCACCCGGTCGAAAACTCCGCCGTGCTGCACGGCCGCGTACCGGGCCGGGACTTCCGGCTGACGCTCGTGCTGGACGCGGGCGGCACACTCCGTATCGAGGTGACCGACGCCCGAGGCGACCGGGTCCCGCGTATCCAGGACCCGGGTGCGGAGTGCGGGGAATCGGGACGCGGCCTGCTCATGGTGGCGGCGTACGCGGGCCGTTGGGGCGTCGACGAGGCGCCCGCCCACTGCAAGACGGTATGGGCGGAGCTGTTGCCGGGTCGCGTGGATCCGTGACTCGGTCGGGCGCGACGCCAAAGAAGTAAAGAACCGGGGAAAGAACCAACCCCATCCCGGCCACCCCCGGCGATCACCCTCAGGGGTGAACATCACCAACTCGGCTGGCGTGCCGGGGCCGTTGTGGTGCAGCGTCGGCCGCAACAACCGCACACATGAAACGGCCCCCGCCGGGACTGCAATCCCAATGCGAGGGCCTGATCACCGAGGAAGAGTAGGGCCTTCCCGATGACTGAGCAGCAGCCTAGCGCGCCCCCGCGCGCCCGGTCCGGCCATTCCGGCGCCGGAGTCGATCACGTCACCGAACGCCACAACGAGCGCTTCACCGTGGTCGGAAACCACCTCGCCCAGCACCCTGATTTATCCCTGACGGCGATCGGCCTGGCCACCCACATTCAGTCGCTTCCCAAGGGTGCTCGGGTCGGGATCAAGGCCCTGGCCGCGAGGTTTCCCGAGGGTGAGCTCCGCATCGCCGCCGCACTACGTGAGTTGGAGACGCACGGCTATCTGGCGCGGATCAAGGAGCGTCTGCCCTCCGGCAGGATCGTGACCCGCACGGTCTCGTACAACAAGCCCCAGACCACACAGCCCAGTCCGGCCGCACCGCCGCCCGCACCCCACCGCGAACCGACACCGACGCTGGAGTCGGCAGCGGAGCCGGAGACCACGGACCTCCGAAGCCGCCGTACCGCAGTCGATCTGCTGGTCGGACTGCGCGCCTACGACGCGCGCCTGCTGCTCACCGAACAGGACGTACGCCGCCTGGCCCCGGCCGTCTCCGCCTGGCCCCGGCCGTCTCCGCCTGGCCCCGGCCGTCTCCGCCTGGCCCCGGCCGTCTCCGCCTGGCCCCGGCCGTCTCCGCCTGGCCCCGGCCGTCTCCGCCTGGCTGGAGCGGGGCGTGCTTCCCGCTGCCGTACAACGCACCCTGACAGCTGACCTACCCCTGGAGCCGCTACGGCGTCCGGTGGCATTCCTCGAACATCGCCTCACAGCCCTCCTGCCCCCACCCCTTCCCGTCGCACCACGTCCACCGGGTCCAGTGGATCGAGATCCAACAGGTCCCCGTCGCCCAGCCCCGTTCCAGACCTGCGACGGCTGCGACCGGGCCTTCCGGGCAGAGCGGCCCGGCCGGTGCCGTGACTGCCGTCTGTCCGGCGCGGCGGCGTAGTGGGCACGGAAGTGAGTGGACCACTGATTCCCCTGCCCGAGCTGACCCCGGACGCGCTGCGGGCAGCGGTCACACGCATCGCCCCGAGCCGGATACCGGGGCTCGCGCAGCACCTCTTCGAAGCCACGACGAACGTGCAGCAGACTCAGAGCCTCGCGCCGCTGCGGGCCTTCGTGTACTCCTGGGCCGTGTTCGTCGCGATCGAACGGTATCCGGAGCGAGCCGCCCGGCTGCGTGAGCTGGAGCGGATCGTGGACGCGGGGGAGCAGGACCCGGCAGAGGCCATGACCGAGATCCGCGCGATCCGGGAGGCGGCCGAGGCGGAGGCGGGGTGGTGACGGACTGGGCCTGGGGTACGGCTAAGCCCAGATCCGGTCATAAGTGATCTGCTGGGCCACATTCCGCATACCGATCCGCCCCCTCAACCGACCGTTCCCGTTCGATTACAGTGCTGAGCTGTCGGACGTACGGGCGGTTCCTGGGGAGGTCTCGGTGGGTGCGACAGCCGGTGCCGTCTGGGGCCGTGCCGAACAGCAGGACTTCCGGAGCAGGGTGCGTGGGACGGTGCTCGGCGCGGCCCTCGGCGATGCCCTGGGTGCGCCGGTCGACGGGCTCGGCCTGGCGGAGATCCGGGAGGCGTACGGCGCGGAGGGGCTCACCGATCTGGCCTTCGGGTACGGCAGGCGCGGCGCCGTCACGGATCTCACGCAGCTCACGCTGTTCAGCGTCGACGGGCTGATCCGTGCCCAGGTGCGCCGCGACACCGGCGCCTGGCATCCGCCGACCGATCTGCACCGGGCCTACCGCCGCTGGGCGGCCACCCAGAGCGACTGGGGGCCCGACGAGCGCCGCAAGGAGGACGGCTGGCTGGCCCGCGAGGAGTGGCTCTACGCCCGCCGCGACCCGGCCCGCCCCTGTCTGCTCGGCTTCGGCGACGAGACGATGGGCACGCTGGACGCGCCCAAGAACCCCGGCGAGCTCGGGCCCGAGGCAGCCGCCCGCTCCGGGCCCTTCGGGCTGCTCGTCGGCTGGGAGCCGCAGCTCGTGGTGCAGCTCGCCGTCGAGTGCGCCGCGCAGACGCACGGGCACCCCACGGCGTATCTCTCGGCGGGCGGGTACGCCGTGATCGTGCACGCGCTGGCCCGCGGCGAGAGCCTCGACGCGGCCGTGCAGAGAGCCCTCGCGATCCTCGCGGCGCGGCCGGGACACGAGCCCGTCACCGACGCGCTCCAGCACGCTCTGGGCGCGGTACGGCAAGGAATGCCGTCGCCCGGACGGGTCGAGGAGCTCGCCGGGGAGGGTACGGCGGCGGGGTTGCTCGCGGTCGCGGTGTACTGCGCGCTGGTCGGCGAGGACATCCGGCACGGCTTGTGCCTCGCGGTGAACCAGGGTGGGCCCTCGGGTGTGGCGGGCGCCCTCACCGGGGGACTGCTGGGGGCACTGCACGGTGAGACGGCCCTTCCGCCGGCCTGGCTGGCGGAGCTGGAGGGCCGTCCCACGATGCTGGTCCTCGCGGACGACTTCGCGATGGAGATGACGCAGGGCCCGGCGTTGCACGGGCCGGGCGGGTCGTCGCCCGGCTGGCTGAGCCGGTATCCACGGGGCTGAGGCCTACGGTGTTCGCGCAGTTCCCCGGGCCCCTTTCGGGGCCGCGGGGAACTGCGCGAACGGGATGTGGGGCGGAGCCCAAGGGACGGGCAGGGGCGGCGGGTGCGGAACCCGCCTAGTCCTTCACCGGGGTCGCCACCCCGCCCGGCGCCCCCGCCGGCGCGGGAACGGCCGCGGAGGCCGCACCGTCGTCATCCGTGTTGATCTTCTCGATGATCGCGTCCCGCTCAGGCGTGTCCTCGGGCTTCAGGAAACCGATGAGGATGTACAGGACGAGGGAGATGACCATCGGGACGGAGACCTGGTACTCCAGCTTGACATCCGTGCGCTGGGAGAAGTCCAGGTTGTAGTTGACGAAGAAGAAGGCGAGCAGACCGCAGGCCCAGCTGGTGAGGGCCGCCGTCGGGCCGGACTTACGGAACGGTCGGAGCAGGCCCAGGATGAACGGGATCGCGATCGGGCCCATCAGACCGGCCACCCACTTGATGACGACCGTGATGATGTCCTTGAACGTGGGGGAGTTGACCTGCGTCGCCACCGCCATGGAGAAGCCGAGGAAGGCGACGGTGGTGACGCGGCCCGCGACCAGGCCCGTCCGAGTGTCCCAGGCCCGCGCGGCCTTCGACAGCACCGGCATCACGTCCCGCGTGAACACGGCGGCGATCGCGTTCGCGTCGGACGAGCACATGGCCATCGTGTGCGAGAAGAACCCGACGACGACCAGGCCCAACAGGCCGTGCGGGAGCAGCTGTTCGGTCATCAGGCCGTACGCGTCCGACCCGTCGGGCTTCTTCGCCGTGACGAGGAGCGGCGACAGCCACATGGGGATGAAGAGGATCACCGGCCACACGAACCACAGCCCGGCGGACAGGAACGCCGAGCGCGTCGCCTGCTTGGCGCTGCCGGTGGCCATGTAGCGCTGGGCCTGGTTCCACATGCCGCCGTTGTACTCGAAGAGTTTGATGAAGAGATACGCGATGAAGAAGACGGTGAGATAGGGGCCCGCGAAGCCGTCCCCGTGACCGTCCAGCTTCGGCGAGTCGAGGGCCTTGGACAGCCCGCCCTGGTCGGAGATCTTGTTCAGCGCGATGATCAGCATCGAGACACCGGCCAGCAACTGGATGACGAACTGGCCGAGTTCGGTGAGCGCGTCGGCCCACAGCCCGCCGATCGTGCAGTACACGGCCGTGATGCCACCGGTGATGACGATGCCCTGGGTGAGGGTGACCCCGGTGAACACGGTGAGCAGGGTCGAGATCGCGGCCCACTTCGCGCCGACGTCCACGATCTTCAGCAGGATGCCGGACCAGGCGAGCGCCTGCTGCGTCGGTACGTTGTAGCGGTCCTTGAGATATTCGAGGGGCGAGGCGACGTGCAGTCGAGAGCGCAGCCGGTTGAGCCGGGGCGCGAAGGCCTTGGCGCCGATGGCGACGCCGATGGCGATGGGCAGCGCCCAGGTGACGTACGAGGTGATGCCGTAGGTGTACGCGATGCCGGCGTACCCGGTGAACATCACCGCGCTGTAGCCCGACATGTGGTGCGAGATGCCGGACAGCCACCACGGCATCTTGCCGCCCGCGGTGAAGAAGTCGCTGACATCGTCCACACGCTTGTGGGACCAGATACCGATCGCGGTCATGACGCCGAAGTACGCGACCAGGACGGCCCAGTCGAGACCGTTCATGTGCCCCCTCCAGGGGTCCGCCTTGTGAACCTGCAGATACCGGACGGCACTTCGCCAGTACGCGCATGGGCGGCGCCCCCGTGCGGGAGCGGGGACTTCGGGGATTGAACCGCTGGTTCGACCAGCCGGTCAAGACCTCTCGCGGTCATAGATATGAACGCAGATCAGAAAGCAGAACGATTTTGCCTCTACTTTACCCGTAGGGCTGTTGTCGTGTTCGTGACGTGGAACACACGATGAGCGGGCACTTCGTCAGCGACATCAACACGCCGATCGCCACGACGATCGGCGGCGATCGGCAGGACGACAGAGACGACGGGCGTACGGGATGCGGGTCCCGTGCGACTGGGAAGGGAGCCGCGACGGCCGTACCTACCGCATGAGTTCGCCGGCGTTCACGAGCAGCGACTGTCCCGTGATCGCGCGCGCCCGGTCGGACGCCAGGAACACCGCGGCGTCCGCCACATCCCCGTCCGTGGCCAGCTCGGGCAGGGCCATCCGCTCGGCGAGCCGGGCCAGTACGTCCGCCTCCGGCACGCCCTCGGTGTGAGCGGTGAACTGGACATACGCCTCGACGGGCGGGCCCCACATCCAGCCCGGCAGTACGGTGTTGACCCGTATCCGATGCGGGCCGAGCTCCCTCGCCAGGGAGTACATCGCACTCGTCAGGGCGCCCTTCGACGCCGCGTACGCCGCTTGCCGCACCTGGCTCGGCGCGGCCACCGACGACTGGGTGCCGATGATGACGACCGCGCCGCCGCGCGACTTGAGCGCGGGCAGGCAGGCGCGGGTCATCCGCAGGGTGCCGAGCAGATTCACGTCGATGACCGACTGCCAGGTGGCGAAGTCGGCGTCCTCCAGGCCGCCGAAGTAGCTGTCCCAGGCGGCCACATGGACGACCGCGTCGATCCCGCCGAACCGCTGTGCCGCCAGCGCGGCCAGCGCCTCGCACTGTCCCTCGTCCGTGATGTCCGTCGCCCGGTAGGCCGTGTGCGCGCCGTCCGGATCGAGTTCGGCCGCCGACTTGGCGAGATGCGCCTCCGTACGCGCCCCGAGCACCGCGTTGCCCCCGTCGCGCACCACGGCGGCCGCGACCTGATGGCCGAGACCGGCCCCGACCCCCGACACGACGACGGTCTTGCCCGCGAGCAGTGACATCGGAAGCCTCCCCAGCTCTGGCGCATTGTCTGACGGAGCGTCAGAGTATGGGCGTCCGGCGGAAGAAGGAAGGGGATCGTCATGTCGGAGGAGACCCGCAGCGAGACGTACGCCGAACTGGCCGCCCTCGGCCCGTACGGCGTCCACCCGGGCCACGCCCTGATCACCATGGTCGAACCGCACCCGGGCCACGAGTACGCGTACAACCGCTGGTACGAGGACGACCACTACTACGCCGGCGCGATGGCCATGCCCTGGATGTACGCGGGGCGTCGCTGGGTGGCTACCCGTGATCTCCAGATCCTGCGCTACCCGGAGAAGTCGGCAATCGCCCAGCCGGTCACCGCGGGCTGCTACATCTCCACGTACTGGGTCACCGAAGGCCGCTACGACGACCACATGAAGTGGACCGTCGGCATCAACAAGCGGCTCAACCGGGACGGCCGCGTCTACCAGGACCGTACGCACGTCTTCACGGCCTTCCAGGACCACGAGGCCACGGTCTACCGGGACGGGGCCGCCGGTCCCCGCGACTTCCACGCCCTCGACCACCCGTACGCGGGCCTGGTGGTGGAAGTCGTCGACGCGGAATCCGCCGCGCAGCGCGCCCAGTTGCTGGAGTGGCTGCGCTCCCGCCACCTGCCGAAACGCCTCGCGGGCTCACCCGCGGCCATGGTCACCGTCTTCCGCCCGACCCCCCTCCCCGGCGACCGCATGACGTACGTCAAGCAGGTCGAGGGCGTGGACACCCGGCTGACCCTGCTGTGGTTCCTGGAAGCGGATCCGCGGGAGTGCTGGGAGGAGTACTTCGCAGGGTTGGACACGGCGGTCGGCGAATCGGGGCTGGGGAGGGTGGAGCTGGTGGCGCCGTTCATTCCTACGGTGCCGGGGACGGACCGGTACGTGGACCGGCTCAGGTAGCCCCGCCGGGTTCGGTAAGGCCGAGCCCCCTCGGCCGGGACGGCGGGCCAGTCGAGAGGGCTCTGTACGTGACGCGTATGAAGTTGTCTGTGGTCATGTGTCGGGCGAGGTCTTAAACGCCCCGGCTCACCTCGGCCACGAAGGCATTCCACGCGTCCGCGGGAAAGGCCAGCGTGGGGCCCTGGGGGACCTTGGAGTCGCGTACGGCCATCGCCGCGAGAACCGGGGACTTGACCTCGACGCAGGCGCCGTTGCCGGTGGAGTAGGAAGACTTGGTCCACGTGTCGGTGGCGCCCTGCTGAATTGCCATGTTCGCTCCAGTAGCGAGTTGTTGAGTTGCTGAGTTGCTGTCACCGCACTGCTGGTTCGCTCCGGAACCCGCTGCTCGGTTTGCGCCAACGTTGTTGTTCGGTGGCGTGATCGACGCTACTCGCCAACATCGGCCGACGAAGCGACTATTCACTCGACTGGATGGCATATTCCATGGGGGTCTTCCGCATTGGTGTGGCGAAGGTGTATTGTCCGGCACCTTCCCGGCGGGACTGCCGTCATGCGCCTCGGCGGGACCGCCGTCCCGGCCTCAGCGCGCGTACTCCTTCGCGATGTCGGCGATGAACTGACGCGACTGCTCCACGTTCAGGGCCTGCGCCCGGAGATGCTCGTACATCACGCTGTACTTCTGGACGTCGTTCGCCTTCTCCAGGTACAGGTCGCTGGTCACGCCCTCGATGTAGACGACGCTGGAGTCGGCCGCGTCGGGGAACTCGAGGATCGCGTACTGGCCGTTCAGCCCCGGGTGCGCCCCCATGTCGAAGGGGATCACCTGCACGGTGACGTGCGGCAGTTGGGACTGCTCGACGAGGTGTTCCAGCTGGTCGCGCATGAGGGAGCGGTTGCCGACGGCCCGGCGCAGGGCGGCCTCGTCGAGGACGGTCCACAGGCGCAGCGGGTTGTCGGGGGCGGAGATTCGTTCCTGCCGCTTCAGCCGTACCTGGACCCGCTTGTCGATGTCACCGGGCGCGGTCTCGGGCAGGGCGCCCGCGATCAGGGCCTCGGCGTACGGCCGGGTCTGCAGGAGGCCGGGGACGACCTGGGGGTCGTAGACGCGAAGTGACGCGGCGTCGGTTTCGAGCCCGATGTAGACGCTGTACGGAATGTCGCCGAAGGAGTGCCACCAGCCCTGCTGGCGCGAGTCCTTGGCCATCTGCATCAGTGAGTCGACGATCCGGTGGTCGTCGACCTCGTAGACCCCGCACAGATCGCGGACGTCGCGCTGGCTGATACTGCGCCGTCCGTTCTCCAGTCGGCTGATCTTCGACTGGGAGACCAGCAGCCGCTCGGCGACCTCTTCGGCCGTCATGCCCTTGAGCTCGCGGAGCCGACGCAGTTCCTGGCCCAGCCGGCGCCGCCGGACGGTGGGATTGACATTGGACGCCACGGGACGTGCACCTCCGGCTGCGGACCTGTACTTTGCGTATCTGCTGTTGAGCAGACTGCCACCAAGGTGCTTTCTACCGCTGGGAAACAGCGGATATGCGCTGGGTAGGCGCCAGTTCGAGGATCCGGCGTGTATATGCGGCTGCCCCGGCCTCCGTCGAGGCTCGCGCGGATGCGGCCGCGCGGGGCGATGAGGCCGTGTCGTCGTCCGGACGTACGGCCTCATCGCCCCGCGCGAGCCAGCGGCTCCCGAACCGGTCTTGGGGACTGCGGTGCGGCGCTGACGTGCTGGCGGTGCTGGTCGTGCTGGCGGTGCTGATACTGCGTGTGGTGCCGGGTGCCATGGGACTGCGGCTCAGTGGGCCACGGCTCGCGCCATGGAACCGCGGCGCGGTTGCATCGGAACACCGCGGGCGGGTTCCGGTGCGGTCCTGACTCCGGCAGTGGCCGGGCGGCCTGCCGGTGCCGGGCTGCGGCGCGGTTGTGCGGCCACACCGTTCTGGACGTCCATGACCGCGTGAGCCACGAGACCGCCCATGGGGTCGTGCCTGATCAGGTCCCGCAGCCGGGAGCGGGACGAGCGTCCCTCATTACCCGGATACAGGTGCTTGCCGAGACCGACCGCATGGGCCAGCGCGGCGAGCGCCGCGGTCCGCGGGTCCGGCGGGACGCCGGTGCGGATCGCGCTGTCCAGCCGGGACCTGATCTCCCGGCTGATCGCCGTGTCCGTCGCTTGGTAGCGAGTCGTCGGCAATACCCCGCACATCTGGCCGGCCACGGCATGGACCATGCCGCACCTCTCCAGATGCGAGAGATAGGTCTGGCGAAGTCCCAGTCGGGGTCCGCCAATCCAGTTGACCGCGCGTACGGGTGCTCCGCGCCGGCGAAGCAGTTCCAACGCACAGTCCAGTGTTGGATCTCCAGTCGGCCGTGGGGCCACCACGGCGATACGATCCCCGTCTGGGGCTATCCGTCCGGCCAGCGCCAGCTCCACTAGCTGTGCTCCGGCCAGACCTAGGTCGAGCGACTGCGGCTGTGCGGTGGTACCCGTGGTCGGGTCCAACGCCAGCAGCAGAAGCTCCTCCGGAAGTGTTCTGCGGCTCCTGCCCATCCATGCCTCCCCGCGTGGATGAATGACAGGGTGACCCCTCTCACATTGGTCTGTCGAGGGCGCGTGACCGGAATGTAGTGGAACCGGTAGGTATGTCGTTCTCGTCTACCGCGGGGGTTAAGCCCTCACACAGGACACTGGTACATGGTTCGGACAGCGGTGTCCGGCGGCGGTTGCAGGGTTTGACGGTTCGGTTTGGCGCACGGAGCGCGTGTGCCGCATGGAGGAGGCATCGGTGGCGGGCGAGTCCCCCGACAGGTCGAAGCAGCACGAGTCGTCGGCGTCGTCGGCAGAACCGACGCCGGGGACCCCGGCCGCGGTTCCGGGTCCGGCGCGAGGTGCCGCGTCGGCCTCGACCCCGGCCCCGGCTTCGGTCGACCCCCGCATGGCGGTGGCCCGCGAGCGGGCCGCCACGGTGCGGGTGGATCAGGCCACGGCGGTGTTCTCCACGAAGGCCTTGGCGGGGGCCGAGCGGGGGGGCTCCGCCGAGCCCGGCGAGAAGGGCTCCGAGGGCGACTCCCGACTGCGGGCGGCCGTGGCCGCGTGGGTGGCCGGGGCCGACGGGGACGACTCCCCGGCCACCGGGGAGTCCGGTCGCGACACGCCTGACGCTGCCATGGGGCGCTCCACGGACGGCGAGGGCTCCGACGCGGGGCGCTCCACGGACTCCGAGGGCTCCGACGTAGCCGCGGACGACGACGAATCGACCGATGCCGTTGACGGCGACGCGGCGACGTCCGGCGTGGACTCGCCGCGCGATGCGGGGGGCTCCCGCGGGGATGACACCGACGCGGCTGCCGACGGCGCCGCGGCGACGGCCGGGTCGGGGGCCGAGCCGACGTCCGACGAGGCGGCAGCTTCGGACGCCGAAGCGGTTGAAGGCCGGGACTCCGCCTCCGACGAGGACTCCGTCGCCGACGAGTCCGACGGCAAGGCCGAGACCGCGGCCGGTTCCGCGTCCCGCGCCGGCTCCGCGCAGGCCGCCGACGAGACCGGAAGCCAGGCCGAGAGCACGACGGGCTCTGCGCCCAACTCCGGCTCCGCGCCCGTTGCCGGGTCCGCCTCCGGCGCTGCCTCGGCGTCCGCCTCGGGCTCCGCGTCCGCCGGCGGCGAGGCTTCTGCCGCCGGTGAGTCCAGGGGTGAGGCCGAGACCGTGGCCGCCTCCGGCTCCGCGTCCGGCTCCGCGTCGGGCTCCGCCTCCGGGTCCGAGGCCGCCGCCGGTGAGTCCAGGGGTGAGGCCGAGACCGCGGCCGCCTCCGGCTCCGCGTCCGGCCCCGAGGCCGCGTCCGGCTCCGCCTCCGGCTCCGCCTCCGGGTCCGAGGCCGCCGCCGGTGAGTCCAGGGGTGAGGCCGAGACCGCGGCCGCCTCCGGCTCCGCGCCCGGCCCCGAGGCCGCGTCCGGCTCCGCCTCCGGGTCCGAGGCCGCCGCCGGTGAGTCCAGGGGTGAGGCCGAGACCGCGGCCGCCTCCGGCTCCGCGTCCGGCCCCGAGGCCGCGTCCGGCTCCGCGCCCGGCCCCGAGGCCGGGTCCGAGGCCGGGTCCGAGGCCGCCGCCGGCTCGGCATCCACCTCCGCCTCCGAGGCCGCCGCCGGCTCGGCATCCACCTCCGCCTCCGAGGCCGACGCCGGGTCTTCGTCCGCGTCCGCCTCCGGCGCCCGGGCCGCGTCTGCGTCCGCCGCGGACTCCGTCTCCGCGTCTGCCTCCAGCGGTGCGCCCGAGTCCAAGTCCGACGACGACACCTCGGGCGAGGACGCAACCCCCAGCCCGAAGGGCACCGTCGAAGGCTCCCCGAAGGCGCCCTCGGCGTCCCCGAAGGCCACCTCGACGGGCGCCAAGGACTCCACCACCCCCGAGCCCCCGGTCGACCAGCCCACCGCGATCTTCAAGGCACCCCGGCCCCCGGCCGTGGACCAGCCCACCACCATGCTCAAGTTGGGCGGTGGCTCCAAGCCGACCACTGAAAAGCCCGCGACCAAGCCCGCGACCAAGCCCGCGACCAAGCCCGCGACCAAGCCCGCGACCAAGCCCGCGACCAAGCCCGCGACCAAGCCCGCGACCAAGCCCGCGTCCGACGCCGAGCGCACCAGCAAGTTCGTCGCCCTCAAGCCCCTCGACGAGCCGGCTGCCCCGGCGAGGCCGAAGGCCACTCCGCCTCCCGGCACCGCGACCAAGCCGGCGGCAGCCCTCGCCCCGGGAATCGCTGACAAGCCGGCGGCAGCCACCGCCGCGCTCCCGCAGGTCGGGCCCGAGCGCACCACCCAGCAGCCGCTGCCGCCGAAGCCCCCGTTGGATCTGCTGGCCGAGCTGACGAACACGCCGCCGCCCCCGCAGACCCCGGTCCGGACGATCGTGCGGCGGGTCAAGATCTGGACCCCGATGGTCCTGCTGCTCGCGGTGATCTTTGCAGTAGTACAGGCCGTGCGCCCGCTCCCGCCCCCCGCACTCGCGCTCACCGCCGACGAGACGTACACCTTCGAGGGCGGCAAACTCGACCTGCCCTGGCCGGGGCAGGGACAGTCGGCGATCGAGGTCGAGGGCGTCGGCAGCCTCGGCACGGAGGGCAAGCAGACGCCCGCCCCCATTGCGAGCGTCGCCAAGATCATGACGGCGTACGTCATCCTTCAGGAACACCCGCTGAAGGGGAACGAGGGCGGCGAGAAGATCACCGTCGACCAGCAGGCCGAGGACGAGTCGAAGCTGCCGGACGAGTCGACGGCGGCGATGTCGAAGGGGCAGCAGTTCACGGAGCGCCAGATGCTCCAGATGCTGATGATCCCGTCCGGCAACAACGCGGCGCGGCTGCTGGCCCGTTGGGATTCCGACAACAAGACCTTCGTCGGCAAGATGAACGCCGCGGCGAAGAAGCTCGGCATGACGAAGTCGACGTACACGGACCCGAGCGGTCTGCAGAAGACGACGGTGAGCACCGCCACCGACCAGCTCGAGCTGGCGAAGGCGGTGATGCAGAACGAGGTGTTCCGCAGCATCGTCTCGATGGCCAGCGCGAAGATCCCCGGGCTCGACAAGCCCATCTACAACAACAACGACCTGCTGGTGAAGCAGGTCGGCGTGATCGGCCTGAAGACCGGTTCGTCGACGCCCGCGGGCGGCAACCTGGTGTGGGCGGCGACCAAGACCGTGAACGGCAAGACGCAGACGGTCTACGGCGCGGTGCTCGGCCAGAACGCCGGCACCGGCAAGGTCTGGGACAGCCTCCAGCTGGCACTGACCAACAGCCAGAAGCTCATCGACAAGGTCCAGCAGAGCCTGACCTCCGCCACGGTGGTGAAGAAGGGCGACGTCGTCGGCTACGTGGACGACCAGCTCGGCGTCAAGACGCCCGTCGTCGCCACCAAGAACATGACGGCGGTCGGCTGGCCCGGCCTGAAGACGAAGCTGTCGATCGGTGACGAGGACGGCGAAACGGTCCCGCACTCCGGCAAGGCCGGCACGGTCGTCGGCCGGCTGACCGTCGGCGACGGCTCCACTCACGCCGTGACGATCCCCGTCGCGCTCCGGTCGGACCTCGCCGAGCCCGGCCTCGGCGCCAAGCTGACCCGCGTCAGCTGAACGGACGTACGCACCGGTGACGTACTGCGGTACGCACCGGTGACGTACGCCGGGTACGAAGCGGCGCACCGCACCCCGCGGGCGGAGCCCCACCCGGGGCGCTCCCCGGCGGGGTGCGTGCTAGCGTCGCTGAGTGGCCTCGGGGCTGGTCGTGGGCCGTGGCTCCCGGCGCAGAACGGACAACGGGACACGGGAGAGCCTTGCAGTGGCGACAGCGGAGCCGACACACGCCGACGACGCCGATCCGGGCCCAGGGGCAGGCCCGCGAATACCGCTGCGCGCCCCTACCCCTGACGGAGCGCAGGACGCAGCGTCCAAGCCGGAGCACAGCACCCGCCTGAGCCGTTTCCTGCACCACCCCGTCGTCCTGGCCACCGTCCTTGCCGGTGTCCTCCATGTCGTCTGGTTCTTCACGTTCGCGAACAGCGGTGGGGATCTCGCCGCGCAGGACGCGTGGGCGGAGTTCGTGGGGCGGCACCCGGACTCGGCGTACAACCTCGCCTGGTACGGCGGGATGCACCCGGTCTCGTACAGCGTGGTGTCGCCGTATCTGATGTCGGTGCTCGGTGTCCGTACGACGATGATGATCGCGGGGACGATCTCGGCGGCCCTGCTGACGATGATCCTGATACGCAGCCGGGCGGTGAAGAACCCGCTGTGGCCCGCCTTCGCGGGCGTCTTCGCGCTTTTGTGCAACGCCATCTCGGGCCGGGTGACCTACGGCCTCGGCCTGGTGTTCGCGCTCGCCGCGGCCGCCACCGTCTTCTGCTGGCCCTACCGCTGGCGCTACAAACGCTGGGCGAAGGCCCTGTGCGCGGCACCGCTCGCCGCGCTGGCGACCGCCGCGTCGCCGGTCGCCGGACTGTTCGTCGGTCTGGTCGCGGTGGCCCTGTTCCTGCAGAAGCGCCGCCCCGGCGCGTACGCCCTCGGCGTCGCGCCCGCCGTCGTGGTCGCCGTATCGGCCTGGCTGTTCCCCTTCTCCGGCACCCAGCCGATGGCCTTCTACTCGGTCATCCTGCCTTTCCTGTACTCCGTCCTGGTCTTCGTCCTCGTCCCCGAGGAGTGGAAGACGGTACGGATCACGGCGGCGGTGTACGGCGCCTCCGTGCTCGGCGTCTGGCTGATCAGTTCGCAGATCGGCACCAACATCTCGCGCATGGCGATGCTGTTCGGCGGAGTCGTGCTGCTGGCGGCCCTGCCCTTCAGCGTGCCGAAGTCGCGCAAGTGGTACGCGATCGTCGTCGCCTTCATCGGACTCAATGGGTGGATCGGCTTCAAGGCGGTCGACGACATCGTGCATACGACCCCGGCGGCGTCCTGGGCGCGTGAGCTGGCCCCGCTCGTCCATCAGCTCCAGGTGGTGGGCGCCGAGAAGGGCCGTGTCGAGGTCGTCCCGGCCCGCTCCCACCGCGAGGCTTCCGCCCTCTCCCCGTACGTCAACCTCGCCCGTGGCTGGAACCGCCAGGCCGACATGGAGCGCAACCCGCTCTTCTACGACGACACCCTCAACTCCGCGAACTACCACGAATGGCTGCAGCGCTGGGCCGTCCACTACGTGGTGCTGCCTAAGGGCGAACCGGACGGGGACGGCGGTGAGCGGGAGCGCGAACTGGTCCAGCGGGGGATGCCGTATCTGCGCCAGATCTGGGGCGACGCGAACTGGCAGCTCTTCGCGGTGACGGACCCGGTCCAGCTGGCCGAGCCCAACGCCGTCGTCGACCGCGCCGAACAGGGTGAGCTGACGCTCGAGGTGAAGAAGGCGGGCCGCATTCTCATCCGGATCCCGTACTCCCCGTGGCTCAGCATCGTCGATGCCGAGGGCAAGAGCGTGAAGCCGCCGCAGGAGACGGAGCAGTCCAAGAACCGTGCCGAGGGAGTACCGAAGACGTACGACAACCTCCATGGTTGTCTGATGCCGACGGAGGAGACCGCGGCGGGCGACAAGTGGACGGAGCTACTGGCCCCGAAGCCGGGCACCTATCACCTCGCGGCGCCGTACCAGCTCCCCCGGGGAACCCCCTGCCCGGAGGAACTGCGCTGACCGGCCCGAGCCGGGTTCAGAACGTTTTTTCGCCCCCTCCGCCCCTCCCCGTCCCGACCAGCCTTTCGGCTGCGGGTGCGTGGGGGTTGATCGCGCAGTTCCCCGCGCGCCTTTTCAGCGGGGGTCTGGGGGCGCAGCCCCCAGGGACGGGACGGGTAGGGGCGGAGGGGGCGAACAACACCCCGCTCAAGTCATCTCACCGGAAACGCCACGTCACACACCGCGTCCTCCGGTCCCGCCGCGTCCCAGTCCGCGAAGTACACCTCGCGACAGGGACCGTCGTACGAGAGCCCCCGCTCGGCGATCCACGCCTCGACGGCCTCGAAGGCGGCGAGGATCTGGGGGTGGGCGACCTGCGCCTTGGCGATGCGGGTGTAGGCGAGCCGCTGGGCGGGCTCGACGCGGACCTTGGCCTGCCAGGGCAGGCCCTGCTTCTCGGCCCAGGCACGCGCGGCGTCCGCGTCGGCGACGGGAACGCATGTCTCCGCCGGCCCGTCGCTTTCGGTGCTGACCTCGGCGTAGTAGACGACGAAGGGCGCACCGGTGATCCCCCCGCACTGTTCCGCGCCCTCCTCCAGCCGCCCCAGCGAGGCCGGAATCCAGACCGGCAGCTCGTCCGCCAGGGTGTGCCGCGTCTCCGTCAGCACCACCCGCTCCGGTACGTCCACCGTCTCGACCACGAACTTCGCGTACATCTCGGAACTCCTTCCCGACAGCCGTCCACGGAGGTACTCGGCGAGCGTCCGCCGCGCGGCGAACCGTGCCTCGGCGTCAGCCCAGTACGCGGCGAGGAGATCGGCGCCGGCCCGGCTCTCCGCCTCGACCACCTCCGCGATCCGGGCGAGCGGCATGTCGAGCTGGCGCAGCAGCGCGACAAGGCGGGCGCGTTCGACCTGGCCGGCGCGGTAGTAGCGGTAGCCGCTGACCTCGTCGACGTGCGCCGGAGCCAGTAGTCCGAGCCGGTCGTACAGCCGAAGCGCCTTCGGCGAGAGCCGCGCGCGAGCGGCGAACGCGCCGATCGTGAGCAGTTCCTGATCCGCCGGGCCGGGCTCCGGTCGCGGTCCCCGATGCGCGTGTTCCTGATGCACGAGCCCATCCTCCGTCACCGGGCGCCTTCCGCCCGGTGACACAGGACGTTCCCCCTTGCCCCAGGGGCAAGGTCAAACACGCCGGAGTCAGCCGGCGAGCTGCTTCTCCACCGCCGCGACGACCTCCGCGGACTCCGGCTCGGTCTGCGGCGAGAAGCGGCCCACGACCGCGCCGTCCCGCCCGATCAGGAACTTCTCGAAGTTCCAGCGGATGTCCCCGCTGTGCCCCTCGGCGTCCTCGGTGCCGACCAGACGCTGGTACAGCCCGTGCCGCCCGTCCCCGTTCACCTCGGCCTTCTCGGTCATCGGGAACGTCACGCCGTACGTCGCCGAGCAGAACTCGGCGATCTCCTCGGAGGTCCCGGGCTCCTGCCCCATGAACTGGTTGCAGGGCACGCCGAGCACGGTGAAGCCCTGGTCGGCGTAGCGCTCCTGGAGGCGCTCCAGGCCCGCGTACTGCGGGGTCAGCCCGCACTTGGAGGCCACGTTCACGATGAGGACGGCCTTGCCCTTGTACTGCCCCAGATCGGCGGAACCACCCTGAAGGGCCCCGATTTCGACGTCAAGCACAGAGTTGTCAGTAGTCATGAGCGGATGCTAACTCCGGTGGATGACGTGACCGTCAGCCCCGCTGGGCTGTGACGAGTACCTCACCGGCCGCGGTCCGCGAGTACAGCACCGACCGCCCCGCCCGCCGCCGCTGTACGAGCCGCGCGTCCAGCAGCACCTTCAGATGCCGTCCGACCGAGCCCAGCCCCTGCCCGGTCACGGCGACCAGCTGGCTGGTCGACATGGGGGAGTCGAGGAGGACGAGGACGCCGGCGCGGGCCGGTCCGAGGAGCGCGCCGAGACTCTCGGGCACGGCTTCGGCGCGTATGTCGGCCAGCACACCCGCGCACGGGTAGACGACGGCGTACCTGTGGGACTCCTCCCAGGACACCCAGCCGGCCTTGGGAGTGACGGGCACGAAGAGGAGCTGCGCTCCGGAGATTTCGCGCGGCGGATACTCGTGGAGGTTGACCTGGAGGCGGTTTCCGCCGAGCCAGCGCGTCCCCGGCCGCAGCGCGTCCAGCGCCGCCGCCCAGCCGCCCTGGCTCAACTGCGCCGTACGGGCGACCACATCCGCCTCCAGGATGCGCCGTCGCCGGTCCCAGTACGGCCGTACGGCCTCGTCCCATACGTAGGTGAGGAGCTCGGCGGCGCGCCCGGGCAGATCGTCGCGGTCCACCAGCCGGTCGGGCAGCGGGCCGCGAAGGGAGACGGCGAGGTGGGCGCGCGCGTCGTCCGGTGATGCCTCCCGCACCCGGGCGACCTCGTCCTCGAAGGTCTCGTCCCCGTGCGGCGTCGGGGTGAGGAAGTCGGCGATCCACTCCCGCCCGAGCCCGGAGCGGATGAGCAGCGCGGTGACCGGGTCGCAGGCGAGGCGCTTCCGGTACGCGGGCAGATGGGCCCGCAGCCAGGCGTGCTCCCCGGGATGCGCGCCCACGCCCGCGTGCAGCACCTTCAGGCTCGCAAAGGTCTCCGCGAGCGGCGACAGCACGAAACGGCTTCCGGCAAGGGTGTCGGCGTTGACCTGCCACCAGCCCATGCGCCGCACCCTTCCCGTCGTCTTGGTTTCGCCTCCGCGCGAAACAATAACGACCGCCTCGCACGGCCCTCGAGACTCCGCCCATGCGCAGCTACTCCGACCTCTTCCGCACGCGGGAGTTCACCCCGCTGTTCCTGTCCTCCTGCTTCAAGACCGCGGCCTCGACGGTGAGCGGTCTGGCCCTCGCCACCCTGGTGTACCGGGCGACGGACTCGCCCCTGCTCTCCGCGCTGAGCATGTTCGGACCGTCGTTGGCGCAGGTCGTGGGCGCGACGACGCTGCTCTCCGCGGCGGACCGGCTGCCGCCGCGGGCGACGGTGACGGGCATCGCGCTCGCGTTCGTGCTCGGTACGGCGGCGATGGCGACCCCCGGCTTTCCGATCTGGACGATCTTCGTCCTGCTTCTGCTCCTCGGCCTGGTCCAGTCGTTCGGCGGCGGAGTCCTGTGGGGCCTGCTGAACGAGATCCTCGCCAAGGAGGGCTATCTGCTGGGCCGTTCGGTGTTCAACATGATGAGCGGCGTCGCGCAGATCACGGGATACGCGACCGGTGGCGTCCTGGTGGCGCTGCTGTCCCCGCGGGTCACACTGCTCCTGGCGGCGGCCCTGTATCTGGCGTCGGCCCTGACCGCCCGCCTGGGCCTGACCCGCCGCGCCCCGCGCGCCGCCGGCCGCCCGTCCGTCGCGGAGACCTGGCGCACGAACGCGCGCCTGTGGTCCTCGCCCGAGCTCCGCACCCTCTACCTCCTTCTCTGGATCCCCAACGGCCTGATCGTCGGATGCGAGTCGCTGTACGTGTCGTACGCGCCGAGCCGGGCGGGCGCGCTGTTCGCCTGCGCGGCGTTCGGGATGTTCGTCGGGGACGTGACGACGGGCCGCTTCCTCCCGCCCCGGGTGCGCGCCCGTCTGGGCATCCCGTTCCTGCTGCTCCTCGCGACGCCGTATCTGCTGTTCGCGCTCCGGCCCGGGATCGGCGTGGCGGCGGCCGCCGCGGCCGTGGCCTCCATCGGCTTCGGCGCGAGCCTGATCCAGCAGGAACGGCTGGTGTCCCTGATCCCGGACGAACTGAGCGGCCACGCCCTGGGGTTGCACACGGCGGGCATGCTGACCATGCAGGGCGTGAGCGCGGCGCTGGCGGGCGGCGTCGCCCAACTCACCTCGTCCGGCACGGCGATGACGGTCCTGGCCGTGGCCTCGATCGCCGTGACGCTGACGCTGGCACCGTCGCTCCTCCGCGGCCGTATCGCGCCCCGGGATCGCCAACGCCCGGAGGTGTCCGCACCAAGGGAAAGACAATCCGGAGTGAACTCTCCCTGAATTGAGCGAAGTTGTACGACCGGGGCCACAACCACCCCACGGTCACCAAGGTCTAAGAAGGCGACCGAAAGCGCACATGAGCGCACAGAAGCACACCAAGGGGTAATCATGTTCAGTCGCCGTACCGCCGCCGCCCTGCCGAAGGCCCTGGCGCTGGCCGCCGTGTGCGCCGCGGTCGCCGTCCCGACGGCACACGCCGCGACCCCCAAGAGCGCGACCGCGGTCTCCACCGGCCAGAAGCTCTACTACACGGCGGCCGCCGGTCAGACGAACCACCTGAAGATCTCCTGGGCACTCGGCGCGACCGACCCGGACTCCCAACTGGCTGACTACATCTACACCTTCGACGACACCGTGAGGATCTCCCTCGGTGCCGGCTGTGTCCGTCCGGACGCGAGCGACGACACCAAGGCGGTCTGCACGGTCACCGAACCCAACACCTCGGCATCCGACCTCGACACCCTGATCGTCGATCTCGGCGACGGCGACGACACCGCGACGGTCGACCCCGACAACAGCGGGTACTCGCGCATCTACGGCGGATCGGGCAACGACACCCTGACCGGCCACGGCGTGGACGTCCTCTACGGCCAGGACGGCAACGACCACCTCTCCGGAGGCGGCGGAGTCTACAGCGAGGGCGCGTTCGGCGGCGCGGGCAACGACACCCTCACCTCCTGCGGCTACACGTGCCACGGCGGCGCGGGCAACGACACCCTGTACGGCGGGATCAGCGAGGACAACGCCGAGGGCCGCGACTACGGCAACGCCCTGTACGGCGACGACGGCAAGGACAAGCTGTACGGCAACGCCGGCAGCGACCTCCTCCAGGGCGGCCGGGGCAACGACACCCTGTACGGCGGCACCGGCGACGACAAGCTGTACGGCAACAGCGGCGACGACCTCCTGCACGGGGGCGCCGGCAACGACTATCTCTCCGGTGGCCCGGGCAGCGACAAGATCCACCAGAACTGAAACACCGCGGGCGTGGGCGGGCGCGAGGAGCGCCGGCCGGGTGCCGTGGGTTACCTGCGGCACCGCCACGGCCCCCGTTGACACTCTCCGTGTCCGAACGCTAACTTCGCGGCGTCGTCGCCACACCAGGAGCACGAGGCTCCATTGGGACTAGCGACGCGAAGGACACTCTCCAGTTGACGACTGCGACAGTTCCCGAAATCCAGCACGTCACTCCCAGGCCCGTTCTTTCCGGCCTCTTCAGAGTTCAGCCCTACACACCCCACTGTCAGGTCATTCACGCCGCGGGCGACCATGCCGTGATCGGTGTCTCGCCGGGCAACAGCTACTTCTCGGCCGGTCGGATCAATGACCTCGCCCGTTGGGGCATCGACCACTTCGACCGGGTCGACTTCGTCTATACCGACCTCCATGTCGCCGAGATGTACGAGGCGTTGGGCTATGCCGCCGACGACGCCCGGCGCAAGGCGGTGAAGAACCTGCGGGGCGTACGCGCCAAGGTGAACGCGGCGGTGGAGGCCTTCGGTACCGGGGGCGGGGCGGGGGGTGGGAGGCTCGCCGCCCACGCCATGTCGGACCTCGCGGACCACCCGGCGTACCGGCGGATCCACGACCACATCCGCGAACTCCTCGACACGGACGGGGAGTTCCGTGAGACCTGCGACGCCCTCGTGGACGCGTACCTCTCCTCGAAGGTCCTCGACGGGAGGGAGGGCACCGAGCGGCAGCGCGAGGTGTGCCTGAAATACGTCTGCGCGGAGGCGCCGCTGTTCCTGGACACCCCCGCCATCCTGGGTGTCCCGTCCTCCCTCAACTGCTACCACCAGCTGCTGCCGATGGCCGAGCTGCTGTACGCGCGCGGCTCGGGCCTGCGCGCGTCCCGCAACCAGGGCCACGCGATCGTCACGCCCGTCGTCGCGCCGGAGGAAGGGGACGGCGATGCGCGCTGAGAACCTGCTCGACTTCCCGTTCTCCTGGCGCGGGGACCAACTGCCCACCGAAGTCGAGGAACTGCGCTCCTCGACCCCCGTTCGGCGGGTGCGGACCATCGCGGGCGACGAGGCCTGGCTGGTCTCCTCGTACGACCTGTGCAAGCAGGTCCTGGAGGACAGCCGCTTCAGCCTGAAGGACACCTCGGCACCCGGCGTGCCACGCCAGTACGCCCTGACGATCCCGCCCGAGGTCGTCAACAACATGGGCAACATCACCGGGGCCGGGCTGCGCAAGGCCGTCCTCAAGGCGCTCAACCCGAAGAGCGAGGGCTTGGCGGACTGGATGCGCCGGTACGCCTCCGAGCTCGTCGACGCGCTGCTGGCCGAGGGCGCTCCCGCGGACCTGCGCGGCGGCTTCGCCGACCCGTACTCGGCGGCGATGCACTGTCACATCCTCGGCATTCCGCATGCGGACGCACCCCGGCTGATGCGCAGCCTGGACATCGCGTTCATGAACTCGGCCTGCCCGATCACCGGCGCGAAGCTGAACTGGGACCGTGACATCGCGTACATGACCGCCCGGCTGGACGACCCGGCGACGACCGGTCTCATGTCCGAGCTGGCGGCCCTGCGCGACGACCCGGAGTACGCCCACCTGACCGACGAGATGCTCGCCACGGTGGGGGTGACGATGTTCGGGGCGGGCGTGATCTCCACGTCCGGCTTCCTGACGATGGCGATCGTATCGCTGCTCCAACACCCCGAGCTGCACGTTGAGTTGCTCACGAACCGGGACCGGATTCCGGCCGCCGTGGACGAGCTCCTGCGCATCAATCTGTCCATCGGCGACGGACTGCCGCGCCTCGCCCTGGACGACGTCCGGTTGGGGGGCGTGGAGGTCAAGGCGGGCGAGCTCGTCCTGGTCCTCGTCGAGGGTGCCAACTTCGACCCCGAGGAGTTCCCCGACCCGCACCGGGTCGACCTCACCCGGGAGAACAACACCGCCCACCTCTCCTTCGGCGGCGGCCACCACTACTGCCCCGCCACGGCCCTCGGCAAGAAGCACGCCGAGATCGCCCTGGAGACGCTGCTCGACCGCATGCCGGAGATCCAACTGGCGGTTCCCATCGAGCAATTGGTGTGGCGGACGGGTTTCATGAAGCGCATTCCCGAGCGGCTGCCGGTGATGTGGTGAGCGGCGCGGGGAGAGCCGTGGGTACGCCTGTCCTGAGGTGAGGCTGTGGGAACGGCCGGGAGCCCGCTGTGCCGGGGCTCCCGGCCGGCGCAGCGGGACCCCCTGCGCGGCCCCGGCCCGCTTCCCCCTCGACGCCCCGGCGGTCGCCGACAACCACCCGGACAGGGAGGAGGTGGTACGTGCGGAGTCAGCCGTCCTGGAGCACGGCCGGGCGGCGGCCCGGGGAACCCGCCAACGGCACCCCGCGGTTGGTCAATTCGCAGAGGAGCTGCGCGCGATGGACAGACGGACCTGGCACACACGTACAGCCGCGCAACCGGGAGATGATCGCGTGTTGGTACGGCGTCGTTCAGTGTCTGCGCATAAGGTCGTTCACATACCCAAGGGGTAACTCCGCGACGCGTGGTGGCGGTGTAATCCATGCTTCGGCGGTTCCGGAACAGCACCCGGCCCAGCGCGCATCCCGGGCCGGGCGCTGTCGTCATCCGTCGTTGGAGTGTTTCGCGCTGTGAGTGGCATGACGAGGGCCGCTCGGGGACGACATCTGCCCGACGAGCTCCCGGAAGCAGACCAGGGCGGTAACAGGTGGAATTCCGACGATCACCATGGCGAGTGCGGAGTGCGGAGAATGGCCTACGCACATGACCACAGCCGTTCCGGAAGAGATCACCATGACGGTCCAGGACCGGCGAGCGGGTCGGCGCTGAATGGATGCCCGCAGGATGGACAAACCTGCCACAAGCCACGGCCCATATACTGTCAGTGGCCACCATTGCGCCAGGTTGCGCGGCTCCACCAGCAAAGCGATAGCGCGTAGTTGATTATATGAATACGAGAGGGACCAGCCCAACATCGTCACCGAGCAGGCGATGATTGTTGCCACCAGGATCGCGACAGGGATGGGTTTGCGCTGCCTGACGAGGAGCCCTTGGCCCGGCCGTGGCCGCCGTCGATCGACCCGGTGGTGGCGCGGGGGCGCGTAGCCGTCCACCAGGGAAGAGGAAGGATCCATGGTGGACGCCGTGCCGAGCATCTCGGCCAGCTCCTCGGCCGGATCCCATTCGTTCGGCGAGACCGCCGGTTGGGGGATGTGCAGAACGCGATCCGCATCGAACAGGTCATGGTCATAGGGGTGTTGGCCCGACCATGTCTGGTCGGATCTCACGTTGAACTGCATGTCCTGCAGACCTGGTTCGTTCTGGCTCCTGTTCATCTCCGGCTCCCCCGTAGCCTGGTTCGGAACGTTCCTTCCAGGGATTGAGTCCTGAGGCCATCGGCGACCGCACTGGTGATGCCAGTTCCTTCCATGGAGGCCTGCAGGTATTCACTCTCCATCCGGCTGATTGTCTTGAGGAAGTCCTCAAGCAGGTCCGAACAGTGGTTGAAGTGTGCCTGCTCTTCAGGGTCTTCGTAGAGGCGGAGGGCCGAACGCACCTCACCTAGAGACATTTCCTTCCACGTCACGACCATCTAACGGGCGTAACCGGCAGTGAGGTAACGGGCATTCAGAGTAATTCTTTTGGTAGTGGCGGTCGATCGCTGTGGATATTGGATTGCACTACAAGGGTGGCGAATGTCTGAAGATGCATTTCGCAGTCTTGTCGAAGATTGCATTATTGGCCAGGTCTTTCCGTCCTATGAGTCGTTTATGGTCTTGCTGATGGGCGGGTGAAGTGTAGAACTGCTGGTAGGCCTATTCGTCCGGCAGGATGCGGCATGGGCGGCCGGCGGCCGCCGGGGGTGGCGTCGACGGCCAGAGTCATGACGGTCGTGAGACCCGATCCGCACGCTTCCGTTACGACAGACACCCTTGACAGCGTGCGTACTGTTTCGCGACGTTTGAGCCTCGCTGGACAGTTCGAGACTCGGTCGGCGACCGTGGAACGAGCGCGTACACGGCGTGGTTCAGGGGATAGCCAAAGAAGTGACAGGACGCGGCCGGCGCGTCATGGGGGAACTGGGGGGAGCGGTCGCCCATGCGATCCATGAGCAATGATCCACGCGCCTTAGGGGCCTGCGCCGTGACCAGTACGTCCCTCGCGGAGCCTGTGGAAGGGCGGTTGATCTGAGGTGGACATCACGATCCACAGACCCGGGGAGCTGAGTGCTCGGCTTCGCGTGGCGTGGCACCGGGCGATGGACGAATCGCCCGATTACGCCAACCCCTTCCTGGCGCCGGAGTTCGCGGCCGGGGTCGGCAGACACCGCGGTGGGGCGCGGGTGGCGGTCCTGCACGAGGGCGGAGAGCCCGTGGGCTTCTTCCCGTACGAGCGCAACTCCTTCGGCGTCGGCCGGGCCATCGGGCTCGGTCTGTCCGACTGCCAGGCCCTCGTGCACCGCCCCGGGGTCACCTGGGACACGCAGGAACTGCTGCGGGCCTGCGGGCTGTCCGTCTTCGAGTTCGACCATCTCGTCGAGGAGCAGAAGCCCTTCGGCAGATACGCCACGGGAACCTTCGCCTCACCGGTCATCGACCTGAAGGACGGCGGCCACGGCAGCTATGCGGAGTGGCTGCGCGGCGCGTACCCGGGGCTGGCCAAGACGACGCTGAAGAAGGAACGCCGGCTGGGCCGCGACCTGGGCGAGATGCGGTTCGTCTACGACGAGCGCGACCCGCGTGTGCTGCGCACGCTCATGCGGTGGAAGTCCGCCCAGTATCGAAGAACCGGTCGCATGGACCGGTTCGCGCGGCCGTGGATCGTGGACCTGGTGGACCATCTGTTCGACGTCCGCGAGGAGCACTTCACCGGTGTGCTCTCCGTGGTGTACGCCGGCGACCGGCCGGTGGCCGCGCACTTCGGACCGACATCGCGTACGGCGTTCGCGGCCTGGTTCACCGCGTACGACCCCGAGCTGCGCTACTACTCGCCCGGGCTGATCATGCATCTGCGGATGGCCGAGGCCGCGGGCCGGGACGGCGTACGGCTCATGGATCTGGGGCGCGGCGACAAGGAGTGGAAGGACTGGCTCAAGACCCGCGAACTGCGCGTGGGCGAAGGGTTCGCGATCCGCCCCCACCCGGTGGCGGCGGCGCACCGGCTCTGGCGCAGGCCGGTACGCGGCCTGCGGAACACGGTGCTTGCCCACCCCAGGCTGCGCGATCCGGCCGACCGGCTGCTGAAGACGGTCGGCACGCTCCGCACGTCGGGCCGGACGGGCTCCGGCGGAGCGGGGCCGCGCGCAAGCTGACCGGGCTTCGCCGCTCGGACGGAATGCGCACGCCGGAAGGCATCCGCCGGACTGCCTCCGCATGCCCTCGGCACGGCCGGCTCTCACTTGCGCTACGGCGCTGGTGCCGGCCTCCGTGTCCGTGGGACGGCGGCATCGACATGCCGCTGTAGGGGAGTCCACCGGGCGGAGCTGCCGCCGTCCTGGAGTCCACCGGGCGGAGCGTGGTCGCCTGCCCCGCGTTCACCTGTGGGAGCGTGGCCGCCGTCCCTGATTTCAGCGGGCGGAGCGTGGCTGCTGCGGTCCCGGAGTTCGGCGGGCGGAGTGGCTGCCTGCCGTCCCTGAGTTCGCCCGGCGGAGCGTGGCCGCCGTTCCGGACTCCACCGGGCGGAGCGTGGACACCGCCCCCGTGTCCCCATCCTCCAGGAGCGTGATGAGCGTGGCCCGGAACCGCCGTCTGATCCTGAGCTCGCCCCCCGAGGTCTGGCGCCTGCTGTCCGATGGCCACCGCTACGGGGAGTGGGTGACAGGAACCCAGCAGGTCCTTGATGCGGACCCGCACCGGCCAGAAGCAGGCGCCCGCCTGAAAGTCCGCGTCGGCGCCGGCCCCCTCACCCTCGACGACACCTGCGTCGTCCGCATCTGCGAACCGCAACACCGCCTGGAACTGGAAGCGAAGGCAGATCCCTTCGGCGCAGCCCGTATCGCCATGACCTTGATCCCCTGGGGCGAGAACACCCCTTTCACCCTCGACTGGCACCCCCTCCGCGGGCCCGGCACCCGAATGCACGGACTCCCCGTGGACTACGTCGTCGCGGTCCGCAACGGCATGATGCGCTGGCTCGGATCGCGGTGCGCGAGCATGACGGAAGCGCCTGAGGCCCCGCATAACACCCGAGCTGTCCGCGACCCAGGTCCTCGCCATCACCCGAGGCCTTCGCCGGGGCGAGATCATCGGCCTCCGCCGGACCGGCATCGACGTGGACAATTGCGTGATCTACGTTCCGCAGCACACGCGGTGAAAAGGGTGTTCTCGCCCCAGGGGATCAACGAAGGCGCGGCGTGCTCTACGACGACGAGACGAAGAACCCCCACCGCCGTGCATGCCGCTTCCCGCGATGTGCATCGCGCCGCGTCGCCGACGCCGCCGGCCCTCGCGTCATCCGGCTGGTCGCACCGCTGTTGACCGTGGTTGTCCGCCCCCTATGGGCACGGATGGGGCGTGGCGGCGGCTATTTGTGCTTCCCGCTGCCCTTGTCGTCGCTTGCCTGGCCGTTCCCGGCCGCGTTGTCCGTGCCGCCGGGGTTGTTGCCGGAGGTGCCGGTGTTTCCCGCCGTGCCGTTGCCTGCGTCTGCGGCGCCCCCGCTGGGCTTGCCCGTGCTGTCCGGCCTGCTCGGCGCCGCTGTCGCTCGCGCCAGCTGCTCGGAGCAGTACGCGGCGACCTTGTCCTTGCCGCCGGCGGCCGCGACGAGCCGCTGCCAGCTCGTCGCGTCGAGCGCCTTGCCGCGGTCCTTGACCTGCTCGTAGGCGCGGCAGTGGGCTTCGGTGTCCTGGGCGGTGGCCGGGCGGTCCGTCGCTCCGGGGCCGCCGGACGCCGACGAGGCCGCATCGCCCGGCCGGTCCGGGGCGACCGCCGACGGGTGTGCGGTCCCCCGCCCGGCACCGGCACCGTCCGTGGACGAGCCGGCGGAACCGATGGCCGCGACCGCGACTCCACCCAGGGTGAGGCTGGCGAACACCACGCCGAACGTCATCTTCACCGGGCGCCTGGCACGCCGCTCCGCGGCCGGCCGCCAGTCGTCCCGGCGCCGGGTACGCGCCCGGTGCGCGCCCGCGGTGTGGGCGGTGCGGAAGACGGCCACGGCCCGCTGCTCCGCCTCGGGGTCGAGATCGCCTCCGCGCAGGACGGCGGCCAGCACGCTTTCCAGCGCGGCGTCGTCCCGTACATCCCGCGGACCGGACACGGTGCCGCCAGGGTGCACACGCCGACGGCCCAGAGCTCCGTCACCGCTCAGCCGTTCACCCATGTCCGCTTCCGTTCCTGTTCGACCGGTTCGATTCGTTCGGGGCACCGGATCTGATGCCTGTCTGTCGGCGGCTGTCGTCGTCCTGGTTCATTTCGACTCCCCCAGCGTTCGGGAAGCCTCATCCGTCACACCCTCGTCCGCCTCGCCGTCGATGCCCAGCTGACGGGCGAGGCGTTTCAGGCCTCGGTGGGCGGCGGTGCGCACCGCTCCGGGGCGTTTACCGAGGACGCGTGCGGTGGCGGGACCGTCAAGGCCGACGAGGACCCGCAGGAGCACGGCCTCGGCCTGGTCCCGCGGGAGTCCGCGGACCAGTTCCAGGGCCCGCTCGGTGGAGAGGGACTCCAGGGCCTGTTCATGGGTGCTGTGCGGGCCGGGCAGGTTCAGTACGTCCTGTTCGATCGCCCCCGGCCGGGGGCGCACCCGCTGGCGGCGCAGATGGTCCAGTGCCCGGTGCCGGGCGATGGTCACCGTCCAGCCGCGGAAACCGGCCCCGTCCCCCTTGAACCGTCCCAGATCGCGGGCAATCTCCAGCCAGGCGTCGGACGCCACGTCCTCTGCGTCGTCGCCGACGAATCCGCGCAGATAGCCGAGCAGGCCTGGCTGCACGATCCGGTAGGCGAGAGCGAATGCGGCCTCGTCGCCTCCCTGGGCCCGCGCGACTGCCGCGCCCAATTCCCCGTCGTACGCCTGTACGCGCCGGGGTTGCCGTACCTGGCCCAAGTCTGTCCTCGTTCGTACGGGGTTCATAGCGAGTCCGTACCGCCCGAGGCGTTCCGGTCGCATCGACGGCCCCCATGTTTCTCAGCGTCCGTCCTCACAGAATTGTCACAACGCACCAGGCGTCCTTCCCGTCGTGGCCGGGGCCCCGTCGCGCGGTCGCCGACGGCGCGCGGGTCGTCGCCGCACTCCGAGAGGTGCGCCGGGTCGGGGACACACACGTACCCGTGTCGGGGCCGGGTCGACATGACAGCTCGTCGGCGGCCCCTGGACACGGCGCTGGGACGGCGGTACGAGAACCGCACCGCCCGGACCGGGTGACGTTTCGCGCCGACCGTGCGCTGGGTGAGTACCGGGTTCGTGCCGTACGGACGCAGGCCGACCGCCCGACGGGGCGCCGGAACCGCGACCCACCGCTCCCCGGACCTCTCTCCGTGCCGCTCTTGACTCCCCCCGAGAGCGGCACGGAGAGGGATGGGGGCGGCCGGGCCCCGCCCACTGCACGGGGTTCCGGCCGCCCCTAGGCATGTGCCGGGCCAACGGCGGGCGGGGCAGGCGCGGATCATGGAGCTCACCGCGGCCGCTGATCCCGGGGTTCGGCCGCGCCGGCCGTCGCGTCGCGGCACAGCAGCCGCAGCGAACCGTCCTGGACGAAGCAGCGGCGGGCCTCGCCGAGGGGATCCCACGGCCGTCCGCCGGCCGTGCGGATCCGGTGATCGTCGACCGGTGCCGGGAGATTCCCGGCACCGGCGTGGGACCGCGGACCGCCCCCACCTCGCGCGCACGACGGTCGACGCGCCTTCCGGGAACGGAGCCGCCGAGCCGCGTGATGCTTCGGTGCCCTCGTGCGCTCCTTCTGGCATGAGTACGTACCTCCGTCTGCGAGCGGTGCCGCCCCCGGCACTGCGCAACAGCGCGACCTGGTTGGAACGACTTTTCGAGGCCGAGTCGGGGACCGTCCGGCAACGGGCCGTCCGGCACCGTGAGGAGGTGCTGGACAAGCGTTACCTGGACCAGGAGCGCCTCTACGCCGGCGCTTCCCCGAATCCTGCCGAGGCCCGGCCCCGGACCCAGGTGGTGCTCGGTGGCCGGCCGGTGTTCCGCGCCGACCGGCACAAGCCGCCGTTCCTGGTGCTGACGGCGGCCCAGGCCCGCCAGGTGGCCGGGTTCCTGGCGATGGCCGACTTCGACGCGCTGTGGGATTTCGCCCGCGACGAACTGCTGCCGCGCTACGGCGGCGTGACCGCGGAGCCCGAGACGTTGCATGCGTTCGCGGCGGCGCACCAGGAGTTGCGGGCGTTCTACGCACAGACTGCCGAGTACGGGGAGGCGGTGGTGAAATGGCTACCGGCCTGAGGCGCTCGCAGGGCGCGGGCCAGAGACCTGAGGCCGACAGAAGCATCGCGTGTCCGCCTCACGGAGGACCAATGGCGGGCTTGCTCCCCGCCGGCCTTGCGCAGGCCGGCCGTCCTCCCGCAGGCGGGCCCTCGGCAAGCACTCTGGCCAATTGGCCACTTCTTGCCCGGTGAATCCCTTTCGGTCGAATTATCCGTACTGCGCGGCCGAGGTGTAACACTTCCGGCCGAGTGCGCTCTTTCCATGCGGACGACCACGTCGGTCGGCCAGGACAGGGGGCACGACTCGTGCAGTGGACGGACCAGAGCGGCGGAGCGTACGGCGAGGATCCGTACAGCGGCGTCGGGTACGCGTATGCCCACGAGTACGGGTACGGCTACGGCGGCAGTGCCACCGCCGACACGGCCACGCTGTCCTGGGATCCAGGACAGCTCGCGCAGTGGACGTACCCGCAGAGCAACGCCCATGCGACGGGGACGGACCCCTACGTCACCGAGATGCCTCTCTATGCGGCCGGGCCGGGCCCCGCCACGACGGCGTGGGGCGTTCCCCATGGGGACGTCCTCACCGTGCCGCCCCCGCCATCCGACACACCCGGCCATCCCGTACCAGGACCGGACGCGCCGGTGAGCGAGTCGGTGCGGCCGGTCTTCGTCGATTCCTCGGGGCGACGCCAGCGCCGCGTGCTCCGCGCCGCCCGGCTGCTGGTGATCCCCGCCGGCGGCTATGTCGCCCTGCTGATCAGCACGATGCTGGGCGGCCCCAGCATCAGCTCTCCGTTCGTCCCGCAGTCGGCCGCCACGCACCCGGCCACGCCCCGGACGACCGCACCCGACTCCTCGTCCGGCACCGGACACTCCGGAGAGAGCGTGAGCCCCACCGTGGCGCAGAAGAACTCCAGCCCCGTGGCGCAGAAGACCCCCAGCGCCACCGAGCAGGCGGCAGCCTCCGCTGCCCCTGCGGCCACGTCCGGGTCCACTGCGGCACCCACCCGGATCACCGCCCCGACCTCGACCGTCACCCCCACCTCCAAGGGGCGCGCCGTCGGCTCGTCCCACAATCCCGTGAAGTAATCCAAGGCCCTGACGTGACCGACCGCCGACGCCGCCGCAACGCTTCTGCCCGCCGCCACAGCCGCACCCGCCAGATCACGCCCCGCACCCACTGGCTGCTGCTGAGCGTGCTCGCGGTGACCCTGTCGACGGCCCTCCTGCTGCATGGTTACACCCACCACATGTTCGGGATCGCATCGGACGATGTGAGCGGTGCCCGTGGCCGGAGCGAGGCAGTGCCCAACGAGGTGACCCATGGCGGCCCGGTGATCGCGGATGCCGCCACCTCTCCGCACACCGCCCGGGTGAAGGCCCGCACCATCGCACTCACCTTCGACGACGGCCCCGACCCCGTCTGGACGCCACGGATCCTGGACGTGCTGCGCCGCAACCATGTGCACGCGACCTTCTTCGTCGTCGGAACCGAGGTCGTGGCCCACCCGGAGCTGATCCGCCGGATCGTCGCCGACGGTCACCAGATCGGCATCCACACCTTCACCCATCCCGATCTGGCCCGTCTCGCCCCGTGGCAGCGTTCCCTGGAGCTGCGCGAGACGCAGTTGGCGGTGGCCGGCGCCGCGGGGGTCACCACCGCCCTGCTGAGGCCGCCGTTCTCCTCGAGGAACGACGCGCTGGACGACGCCGACTGGTCCGTCCTCGAACAGGCCGACGCGGCAGGTTATGTCACGGTGCTCTCCACCAAGGACGCCGAGGACTGGCAGCGTCCCGGTGCGGACCGCATCCTCTCCCACGCGACACCGCACGGCCACGCCGGGCAGATCGTGCTGATGCACGACGGCGGCGGTGACCGGTCACAGACCGTCGCCGCGCTGAGCGCCCTGGTCCCACGGCTCAAGGCGCAGGGCTTCCGGTTCGCGACGGTCGGCGCCGCAGTCGGCATGGCCGGACCCGTCCAGCCCGCCGGGCTCGGCGACCATCTGCAGGGAATGGCCCTCATCAAGGTGCTGCAGGGCGGCGACTGGGTGGTGTGGCTGCTGGGCGTGCTGATGTACGCGGCCGGAGTGATCAGCGTGCTGCGCGCGGTGGTCGTGCTGACCGCCGCCCGGAGGCATCGGCGCCTGCGGGCCAGGCGCCGCGGCCGGTCCTGGGGGCCGTCGGTGACCGAGCCGGTCAGCGTCATCGTCCCCGCGTACAACGAGAGCGCCGGGATCGAGGCGGCCGTGCGCTCACTGCTCGCCTCGGACCATCCGGTGGAGATCATCGTGGTGGACGACGGTTCGACCGACGGGACCGCCGACCTTGTGGAGTCGCTCCGCCTGCCGGTGCGGGTGATCCGGCAGCCGAACGCGGGCAAGCCCGCCGCGCTCAACACCGGACTCGCCGCGGCCCCGTACCCCCTGGTGGTCATGGTCGACGGCGACACGGTCTTCGAACCCGAGACCGTCCGCACGATCGTGCAGCCGTTCGCCGACCCCCGGGTGGGTGCCGTCTCGGGCAACGCCAAGGTCATCAACCGCGGTGGCCTGCTGGGCCGCTGGCAGCACATCGAGTACGTGGTCGGGTTCAACCTCGACCGCCGTCTGTTCGATCTCGCCGAATGCATGCCAACCGTTCCCGGAGCGGTCGGCGCGTTCCGCCGCCGGGCGCTGCTCGACCTCGGCGGCGTCAGTGACGTCACCCTCGCCGAGGACACCGACCTCACCATGGCGCTGTGCCGCGACGGCTGGCGCGTTGTGTACGAGGAGGGCGCGAAGGCCTGGACCGAGGCACCCGCGTCACTCAACGCCCTGTGGCGGCAGCGGTACCGCTGGTGCTACGGAACTCTGCAGGCGATGTGGAAGCACCGCGGCGCGCTGGTGCAGCGCGGTGCCGCCGGCAAACTGGGCCGCCGGGACCTGGGCTATCTGCTGCTCTTCCAGGTGCTGCTGCCGCTGCTTGCACCCGTCGTGGACGTCTTCGCCGTGTACGGGCTGGTCTTCCTCGACCCGGTCCGGATCATCGGGCTGTGGCTCGCTTTCCTGCTCCTGCAACTCCTGATGGGTCTGTACGCGTTCCGCCTGGACGGAGAACGCCCGGGCCCGCTGTGGAGCCTGCCGCTGCAGCAGTTCGTCTACCGGCAGCTGATGTACCTGGTGGTGATCCAGTCCGTCTTCACCGCCCTGTCGGGCTCACGGCTGCGGTGGCAGCGCATGGAGCGGTACGGCAGCCTGCAGGCCCCGGTGGTCGCGAAGGCGCCCGGCAATGACCTCCCTCCGCAGAACCCCGGCTTTTTGCGGCCGGCGCCATACGACGGTCGTCCGGAGCCGGCAGCGTACGACGGCTTTCCGGAGCCGGCAGCGTACGACGCCCTCCAGCAGCCGGCACCGTACGACGGCCTTCCGGAGCCGGCAGCGTACGACGCCCTCCAGCAGCCGGCACCGTACGACGGCCTTCCGCAGCCCCCACCATCCCACCAGGGCTTCCGGCAGCCCGGACCGTACGAGACACCGCAGTTGTACTGAGAGGACAGTGAGCAGAGCTCATGAGCGGACACCGGCGCCGACCGCCGCAGCGCGTCAACGGTGGCAGGCGTGCCGGGGGTGATCGCGCCACGAGCGGCCGGGCCTCACTCCGTGACCAGGGCCTCCGACAGGACATGCCACGCCGTACCCGGAGAAGGGCGCCACAGAAGAAACGTTGGATCGACTACCCGCGCCGAAGCAGGACGGGCCCGCGCCGCTGGCTGCCGTCGGTGCGCCAACTGCTGGCGCTCTTCCTGCTCTTCTTCGGCGGCACGGCAGCAGCCGTCGGCTATGCCTACGCCACGGTCACCATTCCCGACCCCAATCCCACGACGCTGCTGCAGAACAACGTCTACTCCTGGTCGGACGGCACGGTCCTGGCGACCGACGGCAGCGTCAACCGGCAGAACGTGTCGCTCTCGCAGGTACCCGCCGACGTGCGGTGGGACTTCATCGCCGCGGAGAACGCCTCCTTCTACACCGACCCGGGCATCGACCCGAAAGGCATCCTGCGCGCCGTCGTCGACATGGCCGAGGGCGGTTCCGTCCAGTCCGGATCGACGATCACCCAGCAGTTCGTCAAGAACACCTACCTGGATCAGTCGCAGACGGTCTCACGCAAGTTCAAGGAACTGCTGATCTCCACCAAGATCGGCGCCGGCATGACCAAGGAGCAGATCCTCCAGGGGTATCTGAACACCTGCTTCTTCGGCCGTCAGGCCAACGGCATCCAGGCCGCGGCCCGCATGTACTACAACCTCCCTGTGGACAGGCTCGACGTGAGCCAGGGAGCCTTCCTCGCCGCGGCGGTCAACGAGCCGAGTCTCTTCCAGCACGCGGGCTCCGACCCCGCGGCCAAGGCGCAGGCGGAAGCACGCTGGTCCTGGGTGCTCGACCGGATGGTGAAGATCGGCAAGCTGACGCCACAACAGCGGGCACGGTACGCGGCCGCCGGATTCCCCGCACCCAGGAAATGGACCCCCGGTTCGGGGTTCACGGGCGAGACCGGCTACCTGGTCCAACTCGCCAGGTCGTACATCGAGGCACACGACCGGACCATCACCGACAGCACCCTGAGCCGGGGTGGCTACCAGATCCACACCACCTTCGACAGGAAGAAGACGGCGGAACTGGCCAGGGCCGTCGCAAGGGTGCGCAAGCAACGCCTCGACCCCGCCCACCGGTCGGTCGACCGGGACGTCCAGGTCGGAGCCGCCTCGGTGGAACCCGGGACCGGCAGGATCCTCGCCGTCTACGGTGGCCCCGGCTTCGACCACGCCCACTACTCGGACAACGCCGACACCTCCGGCGTCCCGGTGGGATCGACCTTCAAACCCATCGTCCTCGCGGCCGCGCTCCAGCACGGAGCCGTCCTGCAACCCGGCAAGTCCCCGGAGCCGATCACCCCGGCCAGCAGGTTCAACGGTGACGACGGCATCAAGATCAAGGACCAGCAGGGCCATTACGTCGCCGACCCCAAGGACCCCACCGGCCTCCTCCACCAGCACAACGACACCGACCAGCGCTGGGGCTACATCTCCCTGCGCAAGGCGATGGAGCAGTCGGTCAACACGCCGTACGTGCAACTGGGAGAGGACGTCGGCCACGGGAACGTGGCGAGGACAGCACAAGCCCTCGGCCTGCGCCCGGGCAGCCTCGCCGCCCCCAGCGCCGGCTTCTACATCGGCACCTCGACACCGAGCGCCATTCGGATGGCGGGTGTCTACGCGACCTTCGCCGCCAAGGGGATGCAGACACCCCCGTACTCGGTGACCAAGGTGACCCACAACGGCTCCGCACTGTCCGGCTTCCCCGCACCCGCCCCCGTGCGGGCCCTGCAGGCGGCGGTCGCCGGCAACGTGACCGACGTGCTCCGGGGCGTCGTCGCCCGGGGCACCGGCACCAAGGCCCAGGCTCTCGGCAGGACCGCGGCGGGCAAGACCGGAACCACCGACGACTTCCGGTCGGCCTGGTTCATCGGCTACACGCCGCAACTCGCCACCTCCGTCGTCCTCTTCAGAGAGGACCCGAAGCACCCACAGCTGCAATCCCTGGTGGGCGTCGGTGGCTTGCAGAAGGTGTTCGGCGGCGACATCCCCACCGCGATCTGGACCCAGTACATGCGCGACGCCCTCGCCGGCCTGCCCGACGTCCCCTTCCCTGCGCCGGCCTCCCTCGGCCACGGCACCGACGAGCCCGGCGCTCCCACGCCGTCCCCGTCCGCGGCCCCCGTCAAGCGGGGCGGCAAGACGGGCAAGAGGACGACCACCACTGCCGCCCCCACGCCGGGCGCCCCGACGACAAGCCCCAAGTGCCGCCACCACAAGTGCCGTTGACCACGACAGCGCCGAGCACCGCAGGCGGCGCCAGCCGATCGGCCGCCTCACCCGGACGGACACCCACGGGCCCCGATCGGGCCACCCGCTCGCGCGGCGGCGCCGGATTGCGCGTGGGACGAGTGCCGAGCAACCAACTCGCGCCCCCAGCCGGGGAAACGACGGCGTCTGCGGCGGGCGGGCAGGCAGTTGCCCTGGTGTCCCGCGCCGGAGATCCGTTGGCAGAAGCGGGCGAGGGAGTCGAGGATTTCCTCGGCTGTTTTGGTCCAGATGAACGGCTTGTGGTCCTCGCTCCAGTCCTTGGCCCACGTGCGGATGTCGGCCTCGAGGGCCGGGACGTTCTTGCCTGCGCCGCGGCGGATCTTCCGGTCGGCCAGGAAGCCGAACCACCGCTCGGCCTGGTTGATCCAGGAGGAGCCGGTCGGGGTGAAGTGCATCTGGAACCGCGGGTGTTTGGCCGGCCAGGTCTTGATCGCGGGGGTGTTGTGGGTGCCGTATTCGTCGCAGAGCAGGTGGATCTGGAGCTGCGCGGGCACCTCGTTGTCGATCCTGATCAGGAACTTCTTGACTTCCGCTGCCCGGTGCCGGCGGTGCAGGGCGGCGTGGGCGCGCTGGGACTGCAGGTATTGGTGGGTGATGAGCAGCCCGTAGATCTCCTGCACGACCCCGTCGGGGCTTTGGGAGCGCAGCAGGGTCCGGTGGCCGCGCTGGGGGATCTTGGCCTGGCCGACCGCGGCCGAAAGCAGGACTCCTCGATGCGTGTACGTCGTGGGCCCGAGACCAACGAGCCGTGATCCGAGGCCGACGCGCCGGCACGGGCGCACGCGGGTGGTGGAGCGACGTCACTTCGACGAGAAACAGTCCGTCTTACCGAGACTCCAGGGGTGACGCCGGTGACTGCACTCCCGGGCGGGTCGGCTCGGCCGCGTGCACCCCGTGCGCGATGCTGGCGAGGGGCGACAGGCGGCGGGCCCGCGCACTCAGTAGGCACCGTCACCGCGCAGCACGGCAGGCAGGGTCCGGAAGAGGATCGCCAGGTCCAGTCTGAGCGACCAGGTGTCGACATAGTGCAGGTCCAGGCGCAGGGCGTCCTCCCAGGCCAGGTTGGACCGGCCACTGATCTGCCAGAGTCCGGTGAGTCCCGGCCGCACCTGCAGGCGATGGCGTGCCTCCCCGGTGAACGCCGAGTCCTCGACCGGCAGCGGCCGGGGACCGACCAGGGACATCTGCCCCTTCAGTACATTGACCAACTGCGGCAGCTCATCCAGGGAATAGCGGCGCAACCAGTGTCCGACCGCGGTCACGCGCGGGTCGTCACGGATCTTGAACAGGTGTCCATCCGACTCGTTGCGAGCCGCCATGGTCTCCCGCATCTTCTCGGCCCCGACTCGCATGGTGCGCAACTTGAGGACCTGGAACTCCTCGCCCCGCCAGCCCGTTCGCCGCTGACGGAATAGCAGCGGGCCTGGAGTGTCGACCTTCACGGCAACGGCGGCCGCCAGGAGGATCGGCACCAACAGCAGGAGCAGGACGGCGGCCCCCACCAGATCGATGGTGCGTTTGACCGCTCGGCCTGTCCAATGCGCTTGCCGAAACGGGGATGGCCGATGGCGAGCCACCTCTCCAACGAATACCGACATAAACTCCCTCTCTTGGACAGAACAGGTGAAACGCCCTCACTTGAGGGCATGTCAACCAGCATGATGTCCCAGTTGACCCATAACTGAGTAATAGATAGAAACACGACACCGTCCTGATCTTCGGCAGTGACACTGCAACTTGCCCTTGCCAAGCCTGGCGTGGGGCGACCGGGAGGACCTGCATGCGTGCGGTAGTGACGGGTGGGGCCGGCTTCATCGGTTCCCACTTGTGTGAGCGGCTGATCCACGAGAACTACGACGTGGTCTGCGTGGACAACTTCCTGACCTCCGACCCTGACAACGTGGCACATCTCGCGGACGACCCCCACTTCCGGTTGATGCACCGGGACATCAGCCAGGGCCTGGACGTGCCCGGCCCGGTGGACGCCGTGTTCCACCTGGCATCACCTGCCTCGCCCGCGGACTATCTGAGGCTGCCCCTGGAGACACTTCGTGTGGGCTCGGCCGGCACCTGGCACGCCCTGGACCTGGCCGCCGCGAAGGGTGCACGCTTTCTGCTGAGCTCCACTTCGGAGTCGTACGGCGACCCGCTGATTCACCCCCAGCCGGAGAGCTATTGGGGGCATGTCAACCCCGTCGGTCCCCGCTCGGTGTACGACGAGGCAAAACGCTTCGGTGAGGCACTGACCATGGCCTACCGCAGAAACCGTGGTGTGGACGCCAAGATCGTGCGCATTTTCAACACCTTCGGCCCGCGGATGCGCGCAGACGACGGGCGCGCCATCCCCAACTTCATCGGCCAGGCGCTGCGCGGAGAGCCGATCACAGTCACGGGTGACGGCAGCCAGACCAGATCGCTGTGTTATGTGGACGACTTGATCGAGGGGTTGCTACGCATGCAGGCGAGCGACCACGGCGGTCCCGTCAATCTGGGCAACCCCCATGAGGTCTCCATGCTCGAGCTGGCGCAGTGGATCAGCAAGCTGACCAGGGCCACCTCCGAGATCACGCTGATCCCGCGCCCCGACGACGACCCGGAACGGCGCCGCCCGGACATCACCGTAGCCCGCGAGCTATTGGGCTGGGAGCCCGTGACTCCGGTGGAACAGGGGCTGTGCGACACGATCACCTACTTCCGGCGCCAACTGGTTTCCGGGGACTTCGCCGAAGGCCGGCACCGCCCTCTGTCCTCGTCCCCGATCCCTCAAACCCGCTCATGACGGCCTCGACCCGTGTCCAGCAGACCTCTGCGGCGCCCACCGCGCCCGTGGTCGAGTGCCTGGGCGTGCCCATCACGGCGCACACGCGGGAGAGCGCGGCCCGTCATGTGCTGCACCTGGCCCGGCGGACCCGCGAGACACGCCATGCCCAGCCCGATGCTTCGCAGGCCGTCACCGCCAGGCAGGGCAGCGACGTCCACCTCTCGAACGCCTACACGCTTGCCCTGGCGGACCGGGACACCGAGCTTCGCCGCCTTCTTCGATCGGCCTCCCTGAACCTTCCCGACGGACAGTCAGTCGTCTGGGCCAACCAACTGCTCCACCGCGGCACACCACTGCCCAGCACACGCGTGTACGGGCCCGACCTGCTTCTGGACGTCTTTGCCCTGAGCCAGAACACCGACGTGCGCCACTACCTCCTCGGCTCCACACCTCAGGTGCTGGACGGGCTGCACCGGGAACTGCGCCGCCGCTTCCCCGAGGCGCGGATCGTCGGCGCATGCTCTCCTCTGTTCGGCCCGCTGAACACGGAGGAACTGCGCCGCCAGGCCGAAGACATCCGCGCCGCCGATGCGGACGCCGTCTGGGTGGGCCTCGGCACCCCGAAACAGGACCGCTGGGCCGCCGACCTGTGCGCCCAACTGCCCGTGGTGGCCGTGGCCGTGGGCGCGGCCTTCGATTTCATCGCAGGCACCAAACGTCAGGCACCGCCCTGGATGCAGAACAACGGGCTGGAATGGCTGTTCCGGCTCGGCTGCGAGCCGCGTCGTCTGTGGCGGCGGTATCTGTTCGGCAATGCGCGGTTCGTGTGGAGGGTGACCCGGCAGACAGTGATGGCCCGGGCACGGCCCGGAAAAACAGCCCCAGCCGCCCTGTCCCCTGCACTGGAAGGGCGAACCCGTTTGGGGCAGAGCGGACGGGCAGGAGAATCAGGGAGAGGACAAGCATGTCACTGATCGGCAAGGCGCGGTGGATCTTGGGACATCCAGCCTTCACGGCTCAGCCGGTCATCTCGCTGCTTCGGCTGGCCGCCTGGCGGGTACGGACCGCGGTACGCATCGGAGCCACGGTCTCGCTTGGGAACTCCGGAATGCGGATGTGGTGTCCGCCAGAGTGGCGGGGCAACGCGAAGCTGACGTACCTATGGCGCAACGCCTACGAATCCGAACTGGCCCAGCTCCACCGCTGGGTGAGCCCCGGTGACCACGTCGTGGACGTAGGGGCCCACTACGGCGCGTACGCGCTCCCGATGTCCCGGATCGTCACCGCCGAGGGATTCGTCACCGCACTGGAGCCCTCGCTGCATGCCCGCGCCGTGCTGTCCAAGAACATCCAGCTCAACAACGCGCGCAATGTACGGGTCCTGCCGGTCGCAGCTGGAAGGGACACGTCCCGGGGCACCCTGCACATCCACAGGGACCGATCCCGTTCCTCCTTGGCCGGGCTGTCCGATGGGGCGGCCGCCAAGGAGCCCGTCGAGGTGGCGCGGCTCGATGACGTAGTGCCGAGGGACCGCCGGATCGCGCTCATCAAGATGGACATCGAGGGATACGAGCAGTGGGCGCTGGAGGGGGCCAGGTCCATCCTCACCGAGGACAGGCCCGTGGTCATCTTCGAGTACACGCCGCCAGCTGCGACCGCCGCCGGGCTGCCTGTTCGGGGAGCCTGGGACGCCCTGGTCGCCTACGGCTACCAGATGCACCGGGTCACGGACGGCGGCGAAGTCCGCCTGGTGTCGGACCCCGAGCATCGTTGCGGTGCCACGGACAACATCGTGGCCATCCACCCGGCTACTACCTCGGAGCAGGCGGCGTGACGCACAGAACGCGCAGGCGGGTCGTCGTCGTACAGCCGTATTTGCCGAGCTACCGCACCCGCTTCTTCGAGCGCGCGCACGAGTGTCTGGACGACCGGGGGATCACGCTCGAGGTCGTTCACGGCCCGCCTCCCCCGGGCCAGGACGCCAGGCAGGATGCGGCCGCTTGCTCCTGTGCAACCGAAGTACACACGGCACGGCTGCTCACGGTGGGCGAAACCTCCGTGGCTTGGCACCGCGTCGGCCGTCGCGTGGAGTCCGCCGACGCGGTCGTGCTCGAACAGGCGTTGCACAGTCTGGAGGCGTTTCCGCTTGCGCTGCGCCGGCGTACGGCGCGAGGGGGCAGACGCGCTCCGGTGGTGGCCTTCTGGGGCCACGGTCGGACCTACACCCGGCCGGTGAACCGCCTGGAGGCCCGCATCAAGGATGGCCTGACGAGGCAGGGCAATTGGTTCTTCGCCTACACCGAGGGAGGTGCGGACCACTTGGCGCTGCGGGGCTTTCCCCGCAGCAGGATCACTGTGGTACGCAACTCCGTCGATACCCGTGCTCTCACCCAGGCAGGCGACCGTGCTTGCCGACCGGGAACCGAGGAGCACGCGCAAGCCGAGGCCCTCAGGCAGCGTCACGGCCTGACACCACACCGTACAGCGCTGTTCCTCGGAGGTCTGGACGCGCCCAAACGCATCTCCTTCCTGCTGGACTGCGCCGTGCGCATTGCCCGCGAACTGCCCGGATTCCGGCTGCTCGTCGCCGGGGAGGGCATGGATCGGGATCTGGTGGACGCTGCGGCAAACCGCCCCGGAAGTCCGGTAGTCCCCCTGGGCCGCGTGACGGGAGCGCGCACCGCGGTGCTGGGAGCGGTCAGCGACATCATGCTGATGCCGGGGCGAGTCGGCCTGTGCGCCGTGGACTCGTTCGCGCTGCACACGCCGATCGTAACCACCGACTGGCCTTGGCACGCCCCGGAGTTCGAGTACCTGGCACATGGGCACAATGCCTTGGTCGTCCCGGATTGCCCGAGTGCCTACAGCGCGGCCGTCGCCGCCCTGCTGCGCGACGGCGACCGACTGGCGGCGCTACGTGCGGCATGTACGCAGAGCGCGGCCGAGTACACGGTCGAAGGGATGGCCGAGCGGTTCTGCGACGGAGTCATGGGACTGCTCTCGACGGGCAGTGTAGGTGCCGACCGGTGAGGCAGCGCCTTCGAACCGCGTGGGAGCTCGTGCACCGGCTGTATGCGGTGCGGCAGAACGTGCACCTCAGCCGCGGTGTGCGGATCGGTATGGGGTCGGTGCTGTGGGCACCGAGAAAACTGACAGTGGGCCGGGACGTCTACATCGGCAAGGGATGCACCATCGAGGTCGATGGCACGATCGGAGACTGTGTGCTCATCGCGAACCGCGTGGGGATCGTCGGCCGGACCGACCACGCCATGCGGCAGGTCGGCACCGCGGTCCGTCATGCAGATTGGGTCGGTGATCGCCCAGACCGGTTGAGCCGGCCCGTGCGTATCGGCACAGACGTGTGGATCGGGTACGGAGCGGTGGTGCTGAGCGGGCTCAGCATCGGGCGCGGCGCGGTCGTGGCCGCGGGCGCGGTCGTCACCTCGGACGTGGCACCGTACGACATCGTCGCGGGCAGTCCCGCGGCACCCATTGGCCGACGGTTCGGGTCCGACGAGATCGCCCAGCACGAGCGGCTTCTCACCGCAGGCGTCATCCAGCCGGATGCATGACCGCACGCATGGCCGCGGATGGAAGGAGCGGGTATGGAAGGCGTTGAGTACCGGAGGGAGAAGCACGAAGCGGACGAGGACGGAGTGCGGCCGCTGCGGATCGTCCTTGTCTCCTACCGGTGCGATCCGGACCGGGGTACGGAACCGGGCCTGGGCTGGGCCTGGGCTGAAGCGCTCGCGCTGCGCGGTCATACGGTGGACATCCTGACTCGCCACGATGGAGACAACGTCCGGAACATCGCCCGCCGTATCGATGACCTGGGCCCGGTCGGAGAACGGGTCAGGTCGCACTTCGTACCTGTCCCCGCCCGCCCGTGGTGGATCGCTGCGGCGCCTGGTCCGCTGCGGGACCAGGCCCGTGAGTTCGCGAGCTACGGCGGCTGGCAGACCAATGCCCTGCGATACGCACGCCGGCACGGGTTCTCCGAGGCCGATCTCGTGCACCACGTCTCGTACGGTTCCCTCGTGGGTGGCAGCGTCCTGCGGCAGTTGGGGCCGCCACTGGTGTTCGGCCCTGTAGGCGGTGGCCAGACGGCCCCGTACAGCCACCGACGGTTCCTGGGGGCGGGGTACGGACGCGAACTGGTGCGGGAACTGCTGTGGGTCCGCACCCTCAGCCGCCGTCGCGCCTGCCGGGCGACCGTGCGGGAGGCCGCCGCCGTCCTGACCACCAACACGGACACCGCCCGGCGCGCCCGGCGCCTCGGCTGCCGGAATCCTGTCATGGTTCTGGCCGATGGCGTGCCGGACGATCTAGTGCAGACCGCAGGCCCGGGCCCGGCGTACCGGAGGTCTGGCGCGCCCACCGTGCTGTGGGTGGGGCGGCTCGCGCCGTTCAAGGCGCCACGGCTGGCCCTCCACGCGTTCTCTCACCTGAAGGAGCGTCTTCCGGACGCGCGTCTGGTCTTCCTCGGTGATGGCCCACTGCGCGCGACAATAGAGGATCTCGCGTCACGCCTTGGCGTGGCCGAGTCGGTCCGATTCCGCGGCCGGGTCCCGTGGGACCAGGCTCTGCGGGCCTACGACGAGGCTGACGTGCTGCTGTTCACCAGCCTCCGCGACTCCTCCGGTGTGCAGACTCTCGAAGCCTGGTCAAGGGGCCTGCCAGTGGTGCACTTGGACCACCAGGGCATTGGCGACTTCTCCGCGCCCGGCGGTGCCGTCGCCGTGCCGCTCGGACAGCCGGCGGGCCTCCCGGACCGTCTGGCGCAAGCCCTCCACGGCGTGCTCACCGACGACGAGGCGCGGGTGCGGATGTCGAAAGCAGCACTGCGCTGGGCACGCAGGCACACCTGGGCAGCCAAGGCGGAGGCCGCGGAACGGCTCTACCACGAACTGCTCCGCCAGCACCAGTCCCGCGTCGGCGCACCGAGAGTACCTGCCGAATGAAGGGCGACTTCCCGCGGGACACCCGCGGCGTGTCGCCCCGCGCGCGCAGGACCCACCAGGGTGGTGTGCGTCGAGCAAACATAAACGCACTACTTCCTGGGCTGCGGCAGCACGGCGTCGGAGACGCGTGCCACCCACTGCTGCTCGACATCGATGGCCTGGCCCTCCGGTTTGCAAAAAACAGCCTTTGATCATAGCAAAACAGTACGGGGGCCTCTGCTGCACGCGCAGACGGGGGAATTAATTTCGAACCCGAGTGTCCACGCAATCCACAACAGAATATTCATGTCACGCTGCCGCTATGTCGCTGCCAAGGGAATTCGTCAAACTCGCGGTTGGTGCCGCTAAGCGGCCGATTGCTCGCCTACGCTTCTCCCGGGCACTGGCGTCGGAAGCGCCACCTTACAAGATCGAGATCGGCGCTTACCGGACCAGACGCCCAGGCTGGATCGACACGGACGTTTGTTGGCGTGCACGTCATCACATGGATGCGACAAAGGGCTGGCCGGTGCAGACTTCGTCTGCCAGTCACATTTATGCTGATAATGTGATCGAGCACCTGCGTATGCAGCCCAACAGAAGGCTGTTCCGTGAAGCGCACCGAGTACTCGTCCCCGGCGGGCGAATTCGACTGGCAACCCCGGACGTCGAGTACCTGGTGGCACGCTACACAAAGAGAGATGACGAAACGCGACGCCTCGTCGCATTGTCGAACATGAAGAATTATGAAGCCCATCATCCAGTTGATCTGCTCCGCGTCGCTTTCCAAGAGTGCGGCCATCACATTGGATACCTGTGGGACTTCCAGGCGCTGCGTGACGAACTGACCCTGGCCGGTTTCGCCGATGTCCGCAGGTTCGAACCGGGGCGGAGCGACGATCCGGATTTGAGAGACATGGAGATCCGTGAGGATTTCGCCCTCATTGTGGAAGCCGAAGCCGTCAAGAATCCTTCCTTGAAACGGTCGGTGCAGCAGACGGTCCCGGACCTCACTCGTTGATACGCGCCCGAATCACGAACAGCGGCACCTGGCTGACCCGACGGCCGAGACATGGCTCTTCGGGTTGAACCCAACGGAGGCCCCGAATGGAACACGGCCGATATGGGCGCAGGGATGTTCGTGTTCTGCACGTTCTGAACCGCCTGCGGGCCTCGGGAGCCGAGGTGATGCTCCATGCTGCCGCCGGGCAGTGGAAGCATCACGGCATCGAGGTGGACGTACTGGCTGTGGGCCCCGAGCCGGGCCCCTTCGCGGCCGATCTGCGAAGTGTCGGCTACACGGTGGTCCACGAGCCGGACGGACTGCTGTTCCGTGTACCACCTCGGCTCGCCCGCCGGGTGCGCGATGGGGGCTACGACGTGGTTCACGTGCACACCGAGCGGGCGGGCTTCTACTTCGGCCTCGCGGCTCTCAGTGCTGGAGCGGGGGTCCTCCGCACGGTGCACAGTGTCTTCGGATTCGGCGGCATGCTGCGTATACAGCGAAAGCTACAGCGGCAGGTCCTTCGCCGCATGGGCGTCGTTCACGTAGGTGTGAGCCATGGGGTGGCCGACAATGAGAAGCGCCGTTTCGGGAACCCGTCCCAGGTCATTGAGAACTGGTGCGGCAAGGAGTTCACACCGCCAACAAAGCGTCAGCAGGACCAGGCACGGCAAGCCCTGAAACTCCACGACCACGACTTCGTGGTGGTCAGCGTCGGAAATTGCGCGCCGGTCAAGCGCCATGAGGCGATCCTGGAGGCGGTCGCCCACATCTCCGGGTTGTCGGACTTGGTGTACCTCCACGTGGGAGACGAGGACGGAACCGGCAAGGAGCGACGTCTCGCCGAACAGTTGGGCATCTCACGCCAAGTCCACTTCCTGGGACACAGGCGTCCGTTGCAGGCATTGCACGCCGCAGATGTCTTCGTCATGACGTCCGCATACGAGGGACTCGGACTGGCTGCTGTCGAAGCGCTCATGACCGGTCTGCCGTTGGTGCTCGCAGATGTTCCCGGGCTCAGGGATGTGGCAGAAGCCAGTCCGGCTGCATGGTTGACCGACACCGGTCCCGCGCAGCTCGCTGCCGCCATCGAGAGGGCCGCAGATTTCTGCAAGAGCAGGCCTCGTATGGATGCAGCTCGATCATTTGGGGATCGATTCAGCCTGCAGCGCGGCGTAGCCAACTACGCCGAGATCTACCACCAGCTGGCGCGTTCTTCGAGTGCCCATGGCCACGGTTCATGTGTTGATGGCATGTCATAACCGGTGTGCGAGCCGGCGCGCTGCACGATCGCCGGCGCGATTTTCGCCCAATAACCAGGAAGGAGGGCCATGCGAGTAGCGATCGCTGCGCCGGTTGATCTGCCGCGGCTTGCACGTCTGCTCGACCGGTCCGCGGAGCAGACCACACCCGCAGGCCTGGGAGGGCCCGGCACCGCAACTCTGGTCGCGGAGCTTGTCTCGAGAGGTCATGACGTGACCTTGGTGACCCTGAGTCGCGAAATCGGCAGACCTGTGCACAGACGCATCGGCACCGTCGATGTCCTGATCGGCCCTTATCGTCCTCGGCACCGCGCCAGAGATGTCTTCCGGCAGGAACGTGATGTCGTTCGCACGTTGCTCGACTCGGTGGATATCGACGTGGTGCACGCCCACTGGACGTATGAGTTTGCGTTGGGAGCTCTGGCGGGTCGGCATCCGACGTTGGTCACCGTCCGCGACTGGGCGCCTGCCATCCTGAGACACCAGCCGGACGCCTACCGGATGGTGCGGCTCTCCATGCAATACCGGTGTCTGGCGAAAGCGAGACACCTCACGGCGGTCTCCCCCTACATTGCTGACCGATTGCGGCGATGGTGCCGAGGAACGACCACCGTGGTGCCAAACGGCCTGCCCACCGCCGCCTTCAGACACGAGCCGCCGAGGGTTCAACAGCCTGTCCGGCGCCTGCTGTCGGTGAACTCCGCATTTTCGAAGGGCAAGAACACCGCCACCCTCCTGCGCGCCTTTCCTGCTATCCGTGATCAGCTGGGGGATGTCGAACTGACCCTGATCGGGAGCGGACACGGCCCCGGAGGGCGGGCGGAGCGCTGGGCACGCAGCCACGGACTGGCTGATGGAGTAGTCTTCGCCGGCTTTATGTCGGCAGAGCAAGTGCTGGCCGTCATGGACACCGCAGATGTCTTTGTGGCACCGACCCTCGAAGAATCCTTTGGGATGACCGTGCTTGAAGCCATGGCACGAGGACTTCCGGTAGTGGCGGGCCGCTCCTCGGGAGCGGTGCCGTGGCTCCTCGACCTCGGCCGCGCCGGAGAGTTGGTCGACGTCCGTCGACCGAAGCCCATCTCCCAGGGCGTTTTGCGGCTGGCGCGGAACGCCGACCTTCGTGCCCAACTGAGCCAGCAGGCACTTGCGCGGGCTCGGCTGTTCGCTTGGCCCAACGTCGTACCAGCCTACGAAGCCCAGTACGAACAGGTTGCCCAGAGTGCTTCAGCCCTGCGTGTGCCGCCCGGCCGGACCGTTTAACGCTCCTGTGCCGAGCCCCGGCTCTCCCGGGCCGACCAAATAGTCAGTCATGTCGCCATTCCAGACATGCCGACTGTGCCACCGGTATTCAGCACACTGTTCCTGCTCACTCCCGTGCCATGGGCCTTTGCCGGACCGTGGAAGGGACGAACGTCTTGCAAGACTCTTTCACGGCCGGGGCACCGGCACGGTTTCGGGTTGCTTCACTCGTCGGCCTGGCCGGCGTAGTAGTCCGATCTCGGCTGCTGCCCGATAGGCCGGCAACCGACCGCGCAGCAGCAAACCGCACAGCAGCACCGGAGACATGGCGAGCACCGCACCAGGCAAACCGCCCAACGCGCCCTCGCCCCAGTTGCCGGCTGTGGCCAGCAAGGCCCCGGCCGCAAGGTGCGTCAGATGGGCGCGGCCCACGGCGCTGGCGTCGAGCGTGTCCGTTCTATGCCAGCGGACCAGCTGAACGACGTGGCCGACGGCCAGCCCGGCCATCCCGGCCACGATGAACGGCAGTGGCTCGCGCCAGCTGACGGCGCCGACGAGCCCCACTCCGGTGACGACGAGGAGGACCAGCTGGGTGCGGACGAGGTCGCGTCGGTCCCCACGGGCAAGGTCCAGCGCACACCCGGCTGCAAATACGACCTGCAGTGCAGCGCTCACGGCGAATGCGGGCACCAGCGCCACGGCCCCTTCCCAGCCGGGGCCAAGCAGCAGGGCGAGCGCAGCGGGTCCGGCGCCGGTCAAGGCGCCGAAGGCGACGAAGCTCGCAGAGGCGGCGTACAGCAGATGCTGCGCGGGCCGGATCAATGGCAGTCCCTGGCTGCGGCGGTCGGCGAGCAACGGTACGGCTGCCTGATTGAGACCCCTGAGCAGGACGTTCACCGGTACGTCGGACAGCATCTGGGCGCGGGACCAGAGCCCGGCCGTGCCGGGACCGAGCAGTCGGCCCGCCACCCACAGCGGAGCGCTGGCCCCGAGGGTGCGCAGCAGCGCGAAGCCGGTGAGGAACCCGGACAGCCCCAGCAGGGAACCGGACGGAGCGCCCGAGTCTCGCGCCAGAACGAGCTTCGCCCTCGATCCGCTCACGGAGAGGCCGAAGGTGGCGAACGCTGCGACCGGAAGCGCCAGGGCGAGGGCGGCCGGGGAGCCGGTACGGGCGAGGACGACGGCTGCGACCACGCAGCCGGCCACCTGCCCGGTGAGCTCGGCGACCGTTGCGTGGCCGGGCAGGCCGACCCGGCGCAGCGCGGACAACAACACGCAACCTGTCGGCGCCACCAAATACTGGCAGCCCAACAGCCGGAGGAAAAGCGTCAGTTCGGGCATCCCCCACAGGGCCGCGCACCACGGGGCAGCGACCTCGACGACCGCCCAGCAGGCCACGCCGGTCAGCAGCGAGAGCCGGAGTGCAGCGCGGAAGAGGGCGCGGCTGAGTTGCTCGGCACGCAGAACGCAGGTCGCCAGGCCTGCCGTGGCGATCAGCCCCGGCAACTGCGTCACCGTGAGGGCGATCGCATAGGCGCCGAAGGCGCTGTGCGGCGCCACCCGCGCGGTCCAGGCGGTGTAGCCGAGTTGGAGGGCGACGGACACGGCGGCGCCGCCGAAACTCCAGCTCAGCACAGAGAGGACGCGGCCTGCGGATTTCGGGGCATCGGTCATGAGGGAGTGAAGGGGGCGGTGGTCAGCAGGAAGTTCTGGTGGCGTGGGGGAGGGACGAAGCCGGGCGGTACGACGACGGGACCGTGTGAAGCGAGGTGGTGGACGTGGTGGTATCCGAACTCGGCGGCCGTGGAGCGCAGCCGTTCCAGGGCGGGCCGGTCGAGGCACTCGGCGATCACGATCGGACGGTGGGCGGCGAGAATCCGCGACATACCGCGCAGCACCTCCGGTTCCAGACCTTCCACATCGATCTTCACCAGGTCGACGGGCCGATCACCGACCGCGAGGTCCGCCGTGGTCACTTCCACGTCGACGGTGCTCCGCCCGGGGGTGTCGGCCCCACCACGCAGGGTAGCCGTCGTGATGCGCTCGGGCACGGTCAGATGTGCCCGGCCCGGTGCCTCCGAGAGTGCCTTGGAAACGACCTGCACTCTGGGTCCGAAGCCGTTGACGTCGAGATTGCGGCGCAGCATCCGGGCCGCGACCGGGTTGGGCTCGACCGCAACGGCGTGCAGTTGCGGGTTGGCTTGACAGGCCAGCAGGGTGTAGAGGCCGGCGTAGGCCCCGGCGTCCAGGAAACCGCGCGCGGTACGGGCGAGCCGGTAGAAGAGCGGATGGGTGGCCTCCTCCCACAGCCGCAGATCCGTCCAGACCACCGGCCCGGCGAGTACGTCGTCCGGGCTGCACTGGTAGCGGAATGTACTGCTGTCGGGTGCGTGCAGCTCCCAGACGCCGGTGGGGCGCAGATGCCGCCAGACGGTGAGCGGTACATGGCCGCGTACCGTTCCGGCCCGTACCGCCTGCTGAACGGTGCGCGATCGCATCAGCAGGTCACGGGCACGACGCAGCACGGGCTTGACAAGGCTCAGCTGCGGGACGGCGGCAGCGGTCATCGTTCAGGCTCCTGTCAGCGAACGCTGGCGGGCAGGAGCCGGGACAGCGGCCAGCTCGGCGTCGACCATGATCCGGGCCAGTTCCGGAGCGTGCACGGTGGCCCGCCAGCCCAGTTCGCGTTCGGCCTTCGAGGCGTCACCGACCAGGTCCGGGACCTCGGAGGGGCGCAGATAACGCTCGTCGAAGCGGATGTGCCTCTCCCAGTCGAGGCCCGCATGCTCGAAGCAGAAGCGCAGGAAGTCGCGGACGCTGTAGCTGGTGCCGGTGGCGACCACGTAGTCGCCGGGCTCGTCCTGCTGGAGCATGCGCCACATCGCGTCGACGTACTCGGGCGCGTAGCCCCAGTCCCGGCGGGCCTCCAGGTTGCCGAGGTGGAGGACGTCCTGCTCGCCGCGGGTGATGCGGGCGGCGGCGCGGGCGATCTTGCGGGTCACGAAAGTCTCGCCGCGGCGCGGGGACTCATGGTTGAAAAGGATTCCGTTGACAGCGTGAACGCCGTACGCCTCACGGTAGTTGCGGGTGACCCAGTACGCATACACCTTGGCGGCCGCATACGGCGAGCACGGGTGGAAAGGCGACGACTCCGACTGCGGGGGCGCGGTCGTCCCGAACATCTCGGAACTGGAGGCCTGGTAGAAGCGGCACGGCAGCCCGGTCATCCGGATGGCTTCGAGTAGACGGGTGGTGCCCAGGCCCGTGGTGGTCCCGGTGAACTCGGGTTCGTCGAAGGAGACCCGGACGTGGGACTGGGCGGCCAGGTGATAGACCTCGTCGGGCTGGATGCTTTCCAGCAGGGCAGCGATGCGGGAGCCGTCGGCCAGATCTCCGTAGTGCAGCCGGAGTTGGGCGTCGGGCTCGTGCGGGTCCTGGTAGAGGTGGTCGATCCGCTGGGTGGTGAAGGTGGAGGAGCGGCGGATGAGGCCGTGCACCAGATAGCCCTTGGAGAGCAGGAGTTCAGCTAGATACGAGCCGTCCTGGCCGGTGATGCCGGTGACGAGCGCGGTTTTGTCGGACACGGCGACTCCTGAAGGGTGGGGGGACGAGGTGCGCTGCGCGGCCGTGCGCAGACCGCCAGCAGGCCGAGGATCACGGCCTGTTCGGCGGTGAGGGAGTAGGCGATCATGTAGACCAACTGGCTGCAGATGAGCAGCCGGAGCATCAGTCTGTGCTCGCTGTCCGCTCCTGCTGCGCGCCATGCCGTGGCGTACACCAGGAGGAGTACCGCGACGCCGAGGAGGCCGAGGCGCAGCAAGACCTCCACGTAATAATTGTGGGGTGCAAAGGCGATGAATGATCCGTTGATCACGCGGTCGTACCCGGATCCGAAGGGCAGACCCAGTACCCAGTCCGGCATCTCTTCGAGCCGCGGCAGCAGAGCGTGCCAGCCCTCCATCCGCCACACCAGCGTCCGATCATCTTCACTGGAAGCGGCGAGACTTGAGATGACCCCATCGGTGGTTCCCCAGGAGACGGCCAGCAAGGAGACCATGCTGAGGGAGCCCAGAACGCCCAGTGCCCCAGCACGGGATCCAGTCTGCCGGCGGCGGGACAGCAACCAGCCCATGATCATGGTGCCCACGGCCAGCCAGACGGTGCGGTGCTGGGCCAGGACGACGACCACCAGGAGCAGCCAAGCCAGCGTTCTCCCCCGCCCAGAGCCGCGACCACACAGCAGTATCGTGGCCGCCTGGCCGATGATCAGTGTTTCAGCAGCATTTACCGGGCGGGCGCCGGTGAGCACTCCGTCGACCACGATCCGGTCGGAGTTGGAGCCGATACCGAAGTGCAACCACCACAGCAGAGCAATGCAGGACAGAGCACAGGCGGCCAGCACCCAGATGAGGGTGACCGCGCGGACCAGGTTCCGACCGGGGGAAAGAACGGCGATGAAGAGCGCGACGCAGAAGAGCTGGATGAAATTGGTTCGGGCTTCATTGCCCGCCGTCTGGACACCGAAGAGTCCGAACCCGCGGACCAGCGCACAGGCGGTCAGGACCAACAGGGCGACAAGCAGAGCCGGGGCGCGGCGCCCCCGATTCCCCCTGAATATGATGAGGGCAGCGACCAGCAGACATACGGTCAGCACATCGGTGGGCACCAGATCCAGACCCGCGTCCGGTAGTGACTGACGCATGTTCTGCTGCGCCTGCCAGAGCTGGACGGCGGTATACAGGCCGATTCCCCAGACGGGCCAGCGGACGAAGCTGGCGGTGAGTGCCGCGCAGGCGATGAGCGCGGCGCAGCCGAGCAGCAGTGTCGTCGGATCGAGTAGCAAGGGATCACCGCGCCGCGGGGGAGCGACGAACGGACGCTCGCGCCGCGGTCTTCACATAGGGAGAGAACATCAGCAGCGGGGCCCACGGCCAACAGTGCCGCAGACAGTAGACCCACCATTGACGGGGCGGCAGTTCACGCTGCGAGGTGAGCCGGCGCAGCGCCTCGCGCACGCCGATGCCCGGTTCTCGGGACCCCGTGTGCGGTGGGTTGCGGTCGCAGATGCCGACGTGGCACGGCGTCACATAGGCGGGAATGCCGGCCCGGCGGACGCGGAATCCGTGATCGTAGTCGCCCATGCCGTGCTTGAAGACCTCGTCGATGTCGCCGACCCGTTCGCACACCGTCCTGGGCAACAGCACCACGTTGCCGTTGTACGTGTCGCAGTGCTCGGGTCGACCGGTGGGCTCGACCAGTGCGAGCGCACGACCGCGGCGCCCCGAGTACGTGGTGCGGTCGTCGGCCGAGGCACGTACGGCGCCGACTACGACCTTGCCGGGTCCGACCGTGTGCGCGGTGTCGAGCAGTACGGCGAGGGCGTCTCCGCCCAGCGTCACATCGTCGTTGAGCCAGAGCTCGTAGTCCCAGGTCGGTTCGCCGGATCGCCGACTGGCGTGGCTCGCGATCCGCATGCCGTGGCTCCAGTAGATGTCGGTGCCGACTGAGGTGACCTCCACCTCGGGGTGTGCCGCGCGGACGGCCTCGGGTGTGCCGTCGGTGCTGCCGGCGTCGACCAAGTAGGTGCGTACGGTGGTGTCCTCCGGCAGTTCGCGCTGTCCGGCGAGCGCGGCGAGCGCGGACAGGGTTTTGGCGCGGCGATTGTGACTGGTCATCAGCACGGCGATGCGGACTGGTGACACGTGGGACTCCTCAACTTGAACACCTCATCAATACCGGACAAATTTCCCATGAGCGCTCCGCCATGCCGGGTACTGATCCGAATGGCCAGCGGTTTTGGTTTCCGGAGATCGCTGCTCGCATCGCCGGGGCAAACCCGTGACGCGGCCTACCGCATTTCCCATACCGGGCTCCACGCTGTGCGAGGGAAGACGGAATTCACAGGACCTCGACACGGTCCCCCTGGCAACGGTTGCGGGTATCGAAAACGTACGCCCCGGCCCGCTCGACGAGCGCATAGTCGAAATCGTCGTGGTCGGTTGCCACAACGACCACGTCGGCCGCCCGGATTTCGGCTTCGGTCAGTTCCACGCAGATGATGTCCGGGGGGAGGAGATAGGAGTCGGTGTGCGGTTCCACCGCGGCGACCCAGGCGCCAAGGCCCTGCAGTGACCGGGCGAGCGCGATGGCCGGTGACTCGCGGATGTCGCCGGTGTTCTTCTTGTAGGCCAGGCCCAGTTGCAGGACCCGAGAGCCATTGACCGACTTGCCGCGTTCGTTCAGACCCCGGCTGATCCGCCAGACGATGTGGTCCGGCATGTGATCGTTGATTTCGTTCGCCAGCGCGATGAACCGGACGTTCTGCCTCAGTAGTCGTTTGACCTGCCATGACAAGTAGGACGGGTCCACTGGCAAGCAGTGCCCGCCGACACCGGGGCCCGGACTGAACGCCATGAAGCCGAACGGCTTGGTGTCGGCGGCCTCGATGGCTTCCCAGATGTCGGCCCCGAGCCCCCTGGAGAAGGTCGCCATCTCATTGACCAGGGCGATGTTGACGTGGCGGAACGTGTTCTCCAGCAACTTGGTCAGCTCTGCCGTATGGCAGGAGGACACGGGCACGGTGCGCTCGACGATGCGTGCGTAGAAACGCTCGATGTTGTGCAGCGACGCCGGGTCGATCCCGGAGATCACTTTGGGTGTGTTCTCCAACTGCCACTCGGGATTGCCCGGGTCGATACGCTCGGGGCTGTAGCCGAGATGGAAATCCACACCGGCCTTCAGCCCACTGCCGTCCTCCAGCAATGGCTGCAGCAGACTCTCCGTGGTGCCGGGATATGTGGTCGACTCTAGAATCACAGTGGCGCCGCGGGTGATACGAGAGGCGATGCTCCGGGCAGCGCATTCCACGAAACTCAGGTCCGGCACGCCCTCGCGCAGCGGTGTCGGCACGGTGATCGTGCAGATGTCGAAGTCGGAGATCCCGTCGTATTCGGTAGTCACCTTGTAACGGCCACTGTCCAGAGCGCTGATCAAACGCGTATTGCCGACTCCCTCGATGTATGAGTCGCCGGAGGCCAGACGCTTGACTCTCAACTCGTCCGTGTCCACGCCAACAACGGAGAATCCCGCTTCGACCGCGCGCATGGCCAGCGGGAGACCCACATATCCCTGACCGACGACGATCAGCTTGCGCTGGTCCCGGATTGGGGGATGCCCCACACTTACCACCCCGAATCTTCAGAATGGAGTATCACTGTCCCAACGTCGCATGCCCGGCCGCCTCGATTTTCCCCTCTCCGCATGTGTCCGCCGAGGATCACTCTGATTCAGTAACTGGCGCCGAACGGCACCGTCGCAATGGGTGAATACGCGCCCGATGGTGGGCGCGTAACCGGACGACGGCAGCCGCCCGGTCCTAGCGTTCCGGGGTATGACGCCGAAGCTGCGCGAATTGACGGCCCGCGGCCGAGTTCTGCTGGCGAGAACCGCCAACCAGGCACTGCTCGGACCAGTCTCGGGAGCAATGCCGCGGGAGTATGTGCGCTCCCTCACCGAGCGCATGCACCAGCCCAGGTTCGCCAGGCATGTGAGCGAGTCCTTGACCAGGACCGAAGCCGTGGTCGAGCGGTACGACTTCCCCGCCGGCTTCCCACCGCGGTTCCGCCGGTCCAAGGCGTTCGACGAGCGCCATGCGTACCGGCTCCACAATGTGCTGGTCAGCCCGCACAGCGGCCTCATCTGGTTGCCCGGCGGCCCCGTCCTGGAAGAAAGCTACGGATCCCTCATCCGGTCGCTCGGCTGGGGCGACATCCGCCACGAACCGTTGCTTCCGGTGAGGCGACTCGCTGGTCGTCCCGTCGTCGCCTTCGCGCCGACGGGCTATTACCACTGGCTGCTCGAGGTACTCCCCGCCGCGGTCTTCGCCCTCAGTGTCGAGCCCGAGGCGCTGCTCCTGATGCCGAGGGGCGTGCCCGCCTATGTACTGGCGGCCGCGGAGCACCTGGTCGGACCCTCCAGGATCGTCCGCCTGGACGACATCGCACACGTCGACTCATGCGTACTCGCCGCCATCGAGCCCATGTCCGGCTTCGTTCAGCGTGCCGAGATCGACCGACTGCGCGCAGCCTTCCCCGCGGACCCCGCCGACGTCGACACCATCTACGTAAGCCGCTTGAAGGACTCCAGGCGAGCATTGTCGAACGAAGCAGAGGTCGAGCGCGCGATGCGGGAGGCGGGCGTCACCGTAATGCACGCCCAAGACCTGTCCTTCGAGCAGCAGCGCGCGCTGTTCGCCGGCGCCCGTACGATCATTGCTCCGCACGGAGCCGGTCTGGCCAACCTGGTGTGGGCTCGGCGGGCGGAGCGTGTGATCGAGGTTTTCCCTGCCCCGTGGTTCAACGACTGCTATGCCCGCTTGAGCCGCAACCTCGGCATCGACTACGACTACGTCGTTGCGTCGCCCACGGAAGAAGGAGGGGGCGTCGCACCACTGGATCGGCTCGACGCGCTTCTGAACGAGGGTGCGGGCGCTGGGTGCTGAGCTGTGCACAACGGTGGAGTGCCGGAGTGCGGCGCCGGAGTGAACTCGGCCGCACCCGCGCAACAACACACCTCTTAGGCGGGCTATGCGCTATATGCCCTGATTATTCTGCCGTCCGTGCCCTCCAAAGACATCTTGACCAGCACACGTGACCTCGTCCTCCGCGTTCCGGGCTGCCAACGGGCTCTTCGCGCCGCGGCTCTGCGCGGCCTGCTGCCCAGCGCAGTATGGAGACGCCTGCATCCGACGGGAGAGTGGAGCCTGCGAGCCCCCGACGGACGCACCTTCCGCTACGTCAGCAGCGACGCGGACATCCTGGCCCGGGGCCTGATCTGGACCAATATGCGGCACTGGGAGGAGACCACGCATCCGCTCGTCTACGAACTCGCCCAAAACGCCCGTCGGTTCGTCGACATCGGCGCCTTCTCCGGCATCTACACCCTCCTCGCCTGCAGGGCCAACCCACACCTTGAGGCGGTGGCTGTTGAACCCAACCCGGTCGCAGCCAGCATGCTGAACCGCAACGTCCGGGCCAACCGGTTCGAGAGCCGCGTCACCGTCATCGACAGGGCGCTCTCGGACACACCTGGGCGCACCCGGCTGAGGATCCCCGCCAACGCGACGAAAGCCTCGTTGCTGGACAGGTGGCCCGCCCAAAGCATCGTCGACGTGGAGGTCACAACGGGGGACGAGGTGCTCGATGGACGTGCGGTCGACCTCATCAAGATCGACGTGGAGGGGCTCGAACCGCAGGTGCTGCGCGGACTGGAGAAGAGCATCCGCGTCCACCACCCCGCCATCATCGCGGAGTGCCTCGACAAGGCAGCCCTGAGCAGGCTCCGGGAGACCGCATTCGACCTGGGCTACCGTCACATTCAGCATCTCGGCAGCAGGGGGCCTGCACCCGTGACGGCGGACCTCGTTCCACCGGCGCGCTATGTGAACTTCCTCTTCACCCGGGACGCAATGGCCGCAGGACGGTCCGGAAGCACTTGCTGATTTCGTGCGTTCCAGGCCCACTCTCGTCCCGTGGTCCCCGTTGAAGGAGCGACTCCCATGTCAACCTGCATGAACGCCGACAGCGATGTCGCTCACCCCGCCGCTTCGGCGCCAAACGCCTTGGCAGTGGCAGCAGACGGAAACGTTCACCGCCCCCTCGACCGCTCGGCACGCGTGTTCGTGGCCGGAAGACGTGGCCTCGTCGGGTCAGCGGTATGCCGACACCTGAGGCGGGAGGGATTCACTGACCTGGGCGGGCCCACCTCGGCGGAGTTGGACCTGCGGGAGCGGCGGGCCGTGTTCGCCTGGTTCGCGGACGCGCGGCCCGACGTCGTCGTGCTCGCGGCCGCGCGCGTGGGTGGGATCAAGGCGAACGCTACCCGGCCCACCGAGTTCCTCTCCGACAACCTCCGCATCCAGGTGAACGTGCTGGACGCCGCCCTGGAGCACGGGGTGGAGAGGCTGCTGTTCCTCGGTTCGAGTTGCATCTACCCGAAGTTGGCCGAGCAGCCTATTCGGGAGGAGGCGCTGCTGACAGGTCCGCTGGAGCCGACCAACGACGCCTACGCCATCGCCAAGATCACCGGGATTCTGCAGGTGCAGGCGGTACGGCGCCAGTACGGTCTGCCGTGGATCTCCGCCATGCCGACCAATCTGTACGGGTCCGGCGACAACTTCCACCCCAAGCACTGCCATGTGCTGCCGTCCCTGATCCGGCGCTTCCACGAGGCGAAGGAGTCGGGGGCGCGGAGTGTGGTGAACTGGGGCAGCGGATCGCCTCGCCGTGAGTTCCTGCACGTCGACGACCTGGCCCGAGCGTGCCTGCACCTGCTGGAACACTACGATGAGGGCGGGCCGGTCAACGTCGGCACCGGCACGGATCTGACCATCCGTGAACTGGCGGAGCTGGTCAGGCAGGTCGTCGGATATCAGGGGAGTGTCGAGTGGGATCCGAGTCAGCCGGATGGCACCCCGCGCAAGCTCCTCGACGTCTCGCGGCTCACTGCGCTGGGCTGGGCACCTCGTATCGCACTGCGAGAGGGACTCGCCCAGACGTATGCCTGGTACGTGGAGAACCTCGGGACCGACGCCCTGCGGCACTGACCGGTATCGGGTTCGCCAGACCGATGGCCCCCAGCCGGAGGAGATCCTCGAACAGACCTCGGCCCCCGGCCGCACGACTACGTCGATCGTGCCGTCCTCCCCGGCACAGCGGAAGCGCCGCTGGCGCCTTCCGCCGGTAATGCGGGGTGCCCTTACGCATCACCCTGAATTGCCGCGCCACCTCCCGGTCACTGGCCCCGGCCTGATCAGATCGGCGGCCGCCAACCGGACCCGCTCACGCCGAACTCGCTCCTCAGCAGTCAGCCCTCCGCCATCGGGATACCTCATCCCTCCGGCACAGCGCGGCCCACGACAGCCGTCACGACCCCACGTAACCCGCACCCTTAAAGATCTCTAGTCGGCTCGACCGGCGTCTTGACGGAGTCGACGAGCAGCCTGGGCGAGGTCCGCGACCTGGATCGACTCCCTGGCCTTGCCCAGCGACACGGTGATCGCGGCGAGTTGCCTCGGGGCCGCTCGGGCCTGCGAGGGGGATTCCGTTCCTCCGTCGTACTTCCGGTGTACTCCGAAGGAGACTACTAAGCGGCAACTTATACAGTCCGTCTGAGACTGCCCACTTCTGCCGCCGCACTGTGTCCGCGCAAGCGGTGATCTGCGTCGCCGTGGATTCCTTCCCTCCGGATCAGCCACCGGTGCGGTTGGTCCGCCCGGCGGGTACGAACGTGACCCGGAGCATCCTGGGCCAGAATTTCCCGGTGATCAGGAACTGGTCCGTTCCGGGGACCGCCGCGATGCCGTTCAGCGTGGACCCCGGGACGAGTTCGTCGTCGCGCAGCAGGCCCGACGCGTCGATGTCCGCCGTCACCGCGCCGGTGGCGGGATCGATGCGCATGATCCGGTCGGTGGGGAGCACGTTCGCGTATACGGCGGCGCCGACACACTCCAGTTCATTCAGTCCCGTCACCGGTCGGCCCCCTGCGGTCACGGTGACCTCGCCCGTCTTCGCGAGCGTCCGGGGGTCTCGGAACGTCAGCCGTGCCGAGCCGTCGCTGGTGACGAGCCGGTGCGCCGACTGCCGGAAGCACATGCCCCAGCCGTCATCCGGGTACGGCACGCGGCGCAGCTCCGCGAGCGTCGTGACGTCGCGCTCGACGGCCGTCCGGTTCCGCCAGGTGAGCTGCCACAGGGTGCGGCCGAGCACGGTGATGCCCTCACCGAACAAGGGCGCGGGCAGCGCCACGCGGCCCGTGGGCGGTCTGCCCGGCGGCCCTGCCCGTACCGAGGACGCGCCGGACAGGCCGGTACTTTCGTAGAGCGTGTCGCCGGCCATCTCGAGGCCCTCGGTGAACGCCTGCGGATCGTGGGCCAGGGACTCGAGCACTTTGACCCGCAGTTGCTCGACTCGGTGCGCCGCGGCCTGCCGCCCATCCATGGCTCGGCCTACCGGGTCGTCGGGGGCGCGGTCTGCCGGGGGGCGCGACGCGAGCAGCAGTGTGGCCGCGAGCACAGCCCCCGCCGCGCGGAGGCCGCGCTGAGCCGCAGTGGGGTACACGCGATCAGCCGTGGCGCGACGCACACGCTCAGACACGGCAGGCGCCTCCCGGCTTCAGCGTGGTCCGCAGCGGCCTCACCAGGGACTGCTGCAGCAGGGTGGGGGAGCCGTCCGCGTGCGGCTCCCGCAGGTGCAGCACGAGCGTGCGGCTGGAGCCCGCGGGCAGCTCCAGGTCCAGCGTGAACACGGAGTGGCCGCGTTCGATGCCAGGCGCGAGCAGCGCGCGGCGGCCATCCAGGGTCGCGTCGGCGAGGGTGGCTCCGACCCCGGCGTAGTAGGACACCAGGAGGCGGTTGTCACCCGGCCGGGTGCGGTAGGGAGGGGAGTCCACCCTCATGGTCACGTAGTCGGGCAGGCCGGAGGCCGGTGCCCGGTTGGTCAGGGTCATGGTCGCGGTGACCGCCCGGTCGCCGCCGGAGCAGGCGCCCGCTTCCCAGGTCAGGCTCCGGTCGAGGTAGTAGTCCAGTTTGCCGCCGGCCGCGTTGTTCACCACCAGTCCCGCGAAGGGGCCGGGGGCGTTGGGGAGCGTGCCCGAGTAGGGGCGGGACTCCAGGAGGCGCTGCTCCGCCGTGTGGGCGCTCCAGACCTTGAGCCGTCCGTCCCGCTGGACGTCGTTCACGGCGACGAGCAGTGCGGGCAGTCGGCGCGTGTCGTCGAGCGCCCCCATCAGCTTTGCGGCGGCGGCACGGGCGGCGTCAACGAAGAACGCCTTGCGCCGGGCGACGTCGTCGTACTTCGCGTAGCTGGCCCGTTCGGTGAGGTCCACGACGTTGTCGGCGGTGAGCTCGGTGCCGTCGGCCATGCGGGCCGGGCCGGTGACCCGCAAGAGACGGCTCAGCGTGACCGGGTCGACGGCGATCGCCCCGTCCACGCGTTCGCCGGTGTGCTTGCGCCATGCCGCTGCCCAGATGCGGGCCGCGTAGGGGAAGTGCGGGCTCTTGTTGGAGTTGGGCCACACGTGGATGGGGTCGCTGCCCGCGTAGCGGGCGTTGAACTCGGCCCCGAGGTCGATGTCCGGCTTCGCCGTTTCCATCTCGGTGTTGTTGCCGAACCGCTCGAAGGACAGCCGGCCCCGGTCGGCCCGCAGCACGGCGAAGGCCCCCGGAAGGCCCCCGGTGCCGCGTGCCTCGGCGAGGTTCTGGAACGCGAGGAAGTAACGCCGTTGTCCTTGTGCGCCGAGCATGGGCGGCAGGACGCGCGCCGCCAGGGAGGCGTCGGTCATCACCGGGGCGAGGCGGTCCAGCTGCTGTTGCAGCCCGGCACGGGCCCGGTCGGCCGCCGGCAGCCAGGTGGACCGGGGCAGACCGTGCACGTCGGTCCGCACCTCTGCAACGGCGTCTGCGGCCCGGGCGATTTCCGGCCGGTGGCGCTGCAACTCCGCGAGGGCCTCGGACATCCCGCCGCCGCTTCCGTGCGGCGTGGCTTGCGGCAGGACGTCGGTCAGCGGGGACAGCACGTCGCCGGCCAGCCGGTCCGCCGCGTAAGCGGCGCCGCGCACGGTTCTGACGGGACCCCCGAGGAAGGGCAGCTCCGCGGCGGAGTACCAGGCCGGCCCGGTGGTGAGACGATGCGCCCGAGCCGCGTGGACGGCGGCCGAGCGCACTGCCTGTTCCGCTACCTGCGCGGGCGCGGTCGCCTTTCCGGAGGCGGAGCCGGGCGCCGCCGCGGCCGTCGCCGAGTGCCGCAGCGCGTCGAGGTCCTGCTGGGCCGCGAGCAGCTCCGAGCGGGCGAGCAGCCCGGTGACACCGATCCAGACGGCGCCGGCCAGCGGGAGCAGCGCGATGGCCAGCAGTGCTTTCCTGCGTACGCGGCGGCGACCCGGTACCTGTTCGCCGGAGCGATCTGCCCCGGGCATGCGTACGGCGTCCCGGCCGGGGCCGGGACGCCGTACCGCCTTACGGATGTCGCGCTCCGTCATGAACTACCCGTCATGAGCTGCGGCGACGGCGCACGGCCAGCGTCGTGCCGCCGCCCGCCACGAGCAGCGCCGCCGCGGTGCCGCCCACGGTCAGGGCCTTCCCACCGCCCGTCTCCGCGAGGCCTTCGCCGTTGTGGCTCTGAGTCTCGTGCTGGTAGTTCACCGGGTCGGCGACTACGCCGCCTCCGAGGGATCCGTTGTGTCCGTCGTCATGTCCGCCGTGCCCACCGGGGTGCTCGGGCTTGTCCGAGTGGGTGGGCTTACTGGTCGGGGTGTGGGTCGGTCTCGGGTGCTTGGTCGGAGTCGGAGTCGGTGTCGGTGTCGGTGTCGGTGTCGGTGTCGGAGGCGGGGTGCTACCGACACCGCCCTGCACGTAGATGGTGACGCCGATGCTTTGGTCGGGGTTGTCCCCGGTGAGCCGGAAGACGTGCCAACCGGAAGGCGCCGTCTCCGGGATGTCCACGGTACCCGCCACCGATCCGTCGTCCTCGGCCTGGAAATTACCGAGGACGATCGGGGTCGATTCCAGCAGTACCGTGATGCCCTGCCCGGGAGCGAAGACTCCCGCGGGCGTGTCGAAACTCAACACTTCTCCGGCCGTGACCGTGGTGGTGCTGACGTTCAGGGGCGGGGGCGACCCCGGGTATGGCTGTGCGTAGGCGGCCTGAGCCCCAATCAGGGGTGCCGCGATGAGCATGGCAGCTGATGCTGCCGATGCCAGGGCAACCCTCCATCTGGGCGATGTCGTCATCCTCTTCACTCTCCTCGACTTCGGTGCGGGCCAGGCTGCAGCGTCGGCCGTAATCCATGTCTAGGTACCAAGATCTGGATACATGGAATAAGTGAGACATATCGACATCTGTTGGTGCGACAGCGCCCAGAAGCCACCGGATGGTGGAGCGCCTGCCCACTGTTGGCCCATGCCGCCGTGTCGAGTGGCCGGACGGTCCGCCACCGGGGTCGTTCGACGGTCCGACGTAGGGGTGGCTCCCCCAGTTCGAGCGCGCGAGTCCCTATCTTCGGCCGTGCGCAGGGAACAGAACATTTCATTTCGGGTGATTGCCTCGGTTCGCGAGGGTTATGAGGAGTGCAGCTTGGATCTCCACGGATTGCTGAAGGCTCTTGCCAGACACTGGCCGACCGTCGTGGTCTGCCTGGTTCTCGCGATCGGGGCGGCGCTCGCCGCGACGGGCTTGAGCGCCCCCGTCTACGAGGCGAGGACCCAGCTCTTCGTCGCCACCCGCACCGGTGAGGACACCGCCCAGCTGAACCAGGGGCAGAGCTTCTCGCAGGCGCGCGTGCAGTCCTACGCGGCGATCGTGACGACCCGTCAGGTGACCGGGCCCGTGGTGAAGGAACTGGGGCTGCGCACCACACCGGAGGAACTGGCGTCCCGGATCACCGCCGTCGCCCCGCTCAACACCGTGCTCATCGACATCACCGTCCGGGACACGGCGCCCAAGCGGGCGGCGCGCATCGCCAACGCCGTGGCGGAGCGGTTCAGCGCGGTCGTGGAGCGGCTGGAGACGCCCAAGCGCACCGTCCAGCGGTCCGGAAAGAACCACGCGGACGATGCCCCGCCAGTCTCGCCCGTCTCCCTGGGCGTCACCCAGGAGGCCGTCGCCCCCACCGGTCCGGTCTCGCCCCGCCCGCTGCTGAACCTGGCCGCAGGAGTGCTCGGCGGCCTGCTGCTCGGTGCCGGACTCGTCGCCCTGCGCGAGACCCTCGACACCACGCTCAAGACGAGCGAGGCGCTGGGCGAGTTCACCGCGCTGCCGGGTCTCGGCACCATCCCGTACGACAGGAACGCCCCCAGGCAGCCGCTCGTCAGCGCCGACGGGCACTCCAAGCGCGCCGAGGCCTTCCGCAAGCTGCGCACCAGCTTGCAGTTCTCCCAGGTCGACGACCCACCGCGGGTCATCGTGGTGACGAGTTCGGTGCCCGGTGAGGGCAAGACCAACACCGCGGTGAATCTCGCCCTCTCGCTCGCCGAGGCAGGTGTCTCCACCTGCCTCGTGGACTGCGACCTGCGCCGCCCGAGTGTGGCCCCGACCTTCGGTCTCGTCCAGGACGCCGGTCTGACCACGGTGCTCATCGGACAGGCTCGCATCGAGGACGTGATGCAACAGGCCGACGGGCGGCTCTCGGTACTTGCCAGCGGCGCCGTACCACCGAACCCCACGGAGCTGCTCGCCTCTGCGCGTATGGAAGAGGTGCTGCGCGAGCTGGCGGACGCCTACGAGGCCGTGATCATCGACACCGCGCCACTGCTGCCGGTCGCCGACACCATTGGACTCGCCTCGCTCGCCCAGGGCACGTTGCTCGTCGTCCGCGCTGCGAAGACCGGCCGGGACCAGGTGCGCACCGCCGCGGAATCGCTGGAGCGCGTGGGCGTCCGCGTCCTCGGTACGGTCTTCAGTATGGCTCCGGTTCCAAGGGGTGGCCGCTACGGCCGCTACGGCAACTACGGGTACGGCGAGCTGCCCGCTCCCCGTGCGTCGGCCCCCCGCGAGGAGGCCGTCGTACCCGCGGCGACGCATCTCGCGGGCGAGAAATGACCCGGGTCCTGTTCATCTGCACGGGCAACGTGCACCGCTCGGTGCTCGCCGAGCGGCTGCTGGCCGCGAGGCTTCCGCCCGGCTCGGCCGTGCGGCCGGAGAGCGCCGGCACGGAGGCGTGGCCCCGGCCCGGCATGGAGAGCTCCACCATGGCGGTGCTGGAGAAGCTGGGCGGTGACGGCTCCGGCTTCGCGGCCCGCCCGCTCACCGCGCAGCTCGTCGTGGGAGCGGCGCTGGTCCTCGGGCTCGCGCGCGAGCACCGGGAGGCGGCCGTGCGGCTCGCGCCGTCGGCTATGCGGCGCTGCTTCACCCTGAAGGAGTTCCTGCGTCTCGCCGTGAGGGGAGTCGACGAAGGGCGGGGCGGGGAAGTGGGCGGGGAAGGTGCGGCGACCGCGCAGGGCGGCGTACCGGACGGGGAAGGCCCGCGGATCGTGGACGGTTTCGACGTCGTAGTCGCGGCCGCGGCCGGCCGTCGCGGTGCCGCCGCCCCGGTCCCGCCGGCCGAGGACGACGTCACGGACCCGTGGGGGAGACCCCACTCGGTGCTGTACGGGTGCGCCCGCGAGATCGACGGGGCGGTGAGCACGCTCGCCCGGTTGCTGGGCGGCGGGGCGAGCGTCTGAATCGAGGGTCCATGGAATAGTTCGACCGCGGCAGGACCGAGTGGACCGAACACCACCTCGAGCCGCAGGGCTCACCGGCGGGGCGAGCGTCTGAATCGAGGGTCCATGGAATAGTTCGACCGCGGCAGGACCGAGAGACCGAACACCACCTCGAGCCGCAGGGCTCACCGGCGGGGGACGGGAGAAGGCCCCACTACCGGATTCGCCGGTACGCGGACGACTGTGCGCCACGAACACAACAGGAGGTTCTGATGTAGACGGAAGCTCTTGACGTGGTGCTGCACTGGTGATGGAGGTAGGCCCTCCGGGATCGCCCACACAGGGGGAGATCTCAAATCGCCGCAGGTTGCTCCGGTGAATGAGCCGGGGTGATGAGCACTGCGGAAAAGGCGCACGAGATGCGTCAGGTGCGTGCCGAGAAGGCGAACGCGAGTGAACCACTGCTGAAGTGTCGTAAGCGTATGAGTGGTTGCCGAAACCGGGGTCCAGTTGTTGCCCCGGGACAAGTCTGGCGGGTTCCTGTATTCCTGGCCAGGTGGCGGCCCGGCATGAAGGTGGCGCGAGCTCGGTGACAGGCACCAGTGCGGAACGTGGGAACCTCTCGCCGCGATGCTGCCGACGGTCAAGTTGAAGGCCGGTTGGCGATAAGGGAGAACCCCAAGCAGCTAAAACTGTGAGGGGCTGAGTACCGATGCGTGGCAGGGGGACGGACCGCCTCGTAGTAGTGATGAAGTCCCTGTAATGGGGATGGAGCGAAGGGGGCGGGTTGTCCTGATCTTGTTTGGTGGTCAACCGGTATGTCCGGGAGGAGCCAGGTGAACGGATCAAGGCCGCAGGCCGAGGTCAAGTCGTTCTATATTTCCAAGTCGATGGTGTGGGAGGCGTATCTGAGGGTCAAAGCCAATCGGGGTGCACCCGGGGTGGACGGCGTTTCGATCGAGCAGTTCGAGCAGAACCTCAAGGGAAATCTGTACAAGCTGTGGAATCGTATGTCGTCTGGCTCGTATTTCCCTCCGGCGGTGAAGGCCGTGGAGATCCCCAAGGCGGGCGGGAAAGGTGTCCGTGTGCTTGGGGTGCCCACTGTGGCTGACCGGATCGCCCAGACGGTGGCCGCGATGTATCTGGAGAGGCGGGTGGAGCCTGTGTTCCATCCGGACTCCTACGGGTACCGGCCGAGGCGGTCTGCGCTGGACGCGGTGGAGACGTGCCGGCGGCGTTGTTGGCGGAACGACTGGGTGGTCGATCTCGACATTCGGGCGTTCTTCGACAGCGTGGACCATGAGCTGATGCTCAAGGCCGTCGAGCGGCATGTTGACGCAGACGGGAAGTGGGTCCTGCTTTATGTCCGGCGGTGGCTTGTGGCGCCGCTGGCGAAGGCGGACGGTTCGGTGCAGGAAAGGGATCGCGGGACTCCCCAGGGGTCGGCGATCTCGCCCGTGTTGGCGAATCTGTATCTCCACTACGCGTTCGATGAGTGGCTGGGGCGGGAGTTTCCGCACATCACGTTCGAGCGGTATTGCGACGATGCGGTGATTCACTGCCGCAGCGAGCACCAGGCCCGCCGCGTGCGGGACGCGCTCGCAGCGAGATTGGCGCAGGTCGGCCTGGAGTTGCATCCCGGCAAGACGCGCATCGTGTATTGCAAGGACGCTGACCGACGCGGCTCGTTCGAGCACACGTCGTTTACGTTCCTCGGGTACACGTTCCGGCCGAGGCTGGCCAAGAACCGGTATGGGAAGCACTTTGTGAACTTCCTGCCCGCGGTCAGCAAGGAGGCGATCAAGGCGATGGGCAAGGAGATGCGTTCCTGGCGCATCGCTCAACGCAGTGACAAGTCCCTGATGGACCTTGCACGGATGTTCAACAGCGTCGTGCAGGGATGGATCAACTATTACGGACGCTTCTACAAGTCCATGTTGTATCCCCTTCTCCGGCGCATCAACCGCATGTTGGTGGGCTGGGCTTGTCAGAAGTACAAACGACTACGCCGCCGGGAGAAACGCGCGGGAGAACTACTGGCTGGCACGGCCCGCCGGTATCCCAACATGTTCGCCCACTGGCGGTTCGGCCTCAAACCTGATGGCTGGGCAATGGGAGCCGTGTGAGCCGAGAGGCTCCCGCACGGTTCTGCGAGCGGCGGCGGGTGAGATTCCCGCCGCCGACTCACCTTCTCGTGCTCGTCGCGGGGACCCGAGAGGATGCGATGCGCATCCGGGCCCTTCCCCGTCCTGATGTGTGCTGAATCTGCTCTGGCCGCAGGCTGCTCGGCAGGCGCGCGGCCGTTTGCCCGGGCTCGTTGTGGCGATCTTCGGTCGCCCAAGAGCAACATGCTCACTCCGCGTCGGCGACGACGGAACCGACATGTTCGGCCAGGCTCGGGTCGCGGCGGACCAGGAGCGTCGCGTAGCCGATGGCAGCGAGCAGGGTGGCCAGTGACGCGAAGGGGAACCAGCTGTACGGCGCGGGCTGTCCGGGCTTGGCGAGGTAATAGAGCGGAACCAGGATGGCCAGGGTGCCGATCGCGGGCAGCAGCAGGTGCCGGACCGTCCGGAACTCCTGTGGACGGTACCTGCGGTAGTACAGCGGCAGGGCGACGTTGGACGCGAGGTAGACCAGCAGGATCAGGATGGCGCCCAGACTCGAGGACTCGGTGAAGAAGACCACGGGGTTCATCGAGCCGCCGTCGGACCCGAGCAGATGGCCCAGGCCCCAGCCTCCGATGATCAGCAGTGCGGTGGCGGTGAAGGTGACGATCGCATTGGTCGGCGTGCGGCGGGTGGGGTGCACGTAGCCGAAGAAGGACGGGAGCAGTCCCTCGCGTCCGGCGTTGAACACCATGCGGGCCTGGGAGTTGATGCCGGCGATCAGTACGCCGAGGGTTGAGGTCAGGCCGCCGATGTAGGCGACGAACGCCAGCGCTCCGAGCGTGTCGTGGGCGATGTCGATGAAGGGAATGCGGGAGTCGCCGAGACGGGCCACGTCGTAGTCGAAGCCGGTCACCGTGGCGTAGGAGAAGAGGATGTAGCTCACTGTCATGATCGCGACGGAGAAGAACACGGCGCGGCCGACGTTGCGCCGCGGGTTCTCCGTCTCCTCTGCCAGAGCCGCCGAGTTCTCCCAGCCGATGAACAGGTACACCGCCAGCGGGAAGCCCGCTGCCAGGCCCCTGAGGCCGTGGCTGATGTGGCCGGGCAGGAACGGGTCGGCGGAGAGACGGCCGCGGTGTTCGACGATCGCCGCGATCGAGACGACGACCAGCACCAGCATCTCCACGCCGAAGAAAAAGCCGGCCCACTTGGTGGAGACCACCACCCCGCGCAGCATCAGCACCACCGACAGTCCGGTCAGCAGCAGCGTCCAGATGATCCACGGCAGGTCGACGCCGGTGTAGTGGTGCAGCGTGATCTGTACGAACCCGCCCGAGATCGCGATGACGGAGGCCATCGCGATGATGTAGCCGAGTCCGGCCAGCAGGGCCGTGGTCACCGCGCTGACCGGTCCGAAGGTCTTGCCGACGAAGGTGATGAAGCTGCCCGCCGAGGGGTGTGCCCGGGAGAACTCGGCGAGCGTGTTGCCAAGCAGTGCGACCGCGACGCCCGCGGCGGCGATGGTCAGCGGGGACGCGATGCCCGCGGTGGTGGCCAGGAAGGCGAAGCCGAAGAAGAAGCTCATGGCCGGGCCGACGTTGGCCATCGTGGCCGCGGCGATGTCCGCCATGCCGAGGACACCGCCGCGCAGGCGCTGGGGCGTGCCGCGGACGGGGCCCGATGTCGACGACGAGCCGACGGCTCCGGGGTCAGGCATGGCGGCAACTCCTTCTGCGGTGTGGCGGCGCAAGGGGCGTGTGAGGTGTCGGCACTGGGGTCGGCACGACCGGGCGTCAGCTCGGGCGGGCGTGCTGGTGCGCCTTCACCGCCCGCACAGCCGGGTCCATCGCACCGCGGCCGAGCTCGGCGAGCAGGTCGGCGTGGCAGCGGTTCTGCGCGCGTACCACCTCGGGCGTCGGATCGGGCAGCAGCAGGCACAGCCGACCGAGCAGGTCGGCGGCGAACTCGCGGATTCCGGCGCCGCCGAGCGCCTCCGCGAGGTCGAGATGGAAGCGCGTCTCCAGTTCGAGCAGTCGTGCCCGGTCGTCGGCCAGGTCCATCTCGTCGACCAGGGTCTGCAGCGCTTCGAGTCGATCGGGCGGCACCTCGCCCGCGCCGTGCGCCACAAGGCCGCACTCGAGCAGGAGGTGGAAGGCGTCCAGTGAAGCCGCCTCGTCGGCGTCGTGCATCAGAGCGACGACCGCGTCCCATTCCGGCGCGACGAAGGTCCCGCCCGCACGGCCCCGTCGGCGGTCGAGCAAGCCGTCCTGGCACATCCCCTCCAGCGCGCGGCGCACGGTGATCTCACTGATCCCCAGCTCCTCGGCGAGGACGCCGGCGTCCGGCAGCCGGTCTCCCGGAGACACGGACTTCAGGCGCACCCGTAGTGCTATCCGTGACCGGACGAGCTCCGATCCCGTCTGGCCCCTGCCGGGCAGGACACGGGCGTCTCGTACCCCGGCGACCAACCCGGGCCGCACTGGACCTGGCTGGTTGTAGGGCCCGAACTTGCCCGCTGGATTCACCACGACGCCACCCTAACGGCCTGCTGAGCGGAGGCACGGCCCGCGGCGATGCCCTCCGCACCGGTGGTTCTCGCGACCGTGCCGCGGTGTTGCGCATAGGGGCTCCCACGGGTGCCGGAACACAGGAGACGGCGCGGCAGCCGTATCGGAAGGAGCAGCTCCGCGCTGCACGGAAAATAGAGCATGGTGAACACTTAAACAAGCCTTGTTCTTTTGGATCGTAGTGAACTATTTTCCCCTCACGGCGCCCGTCCCCCTTCGGTGAAAGCTGTGCGGTCAACCCCCGCCCCAGCTCACCGACGCATGTCCTCTTCCGCACTCCCTCCATGGATGTCGAGATGACTACACGTCCCCCGCTCTCCACCGCAGACCCGTCGGCCACCACCAAAAGCACCCCGGCAGGATCATCCGGCCTGCAAGCCGGACTGAAGAACCGACACCTGTCGATGATCGCGATCGGCGGTGTCATCGGCGCCGGCCTGTTCGTCGGCTCCGGCTCCGGCATCGCCGCCGCGGGCCCCGGCATTCTCGTCTCCTACGCGCTCGTCGGGGTCCTCGTCGTCCTCGTCATGCGCATGCTCGGCGAAATGGCCGCGGCCAACCCCACGTCCGGCTCGTTCTCCGCCTACGCGGACCGCGCGCTGGGCCGCTGGGCCGGATTCACGATCGGCTGGCTGTACTGGTTCTTCTGGGTCGTGGTGCTCGCGGTCGAGGCGACCGCCGGAGCCAAGATCCTGGCGGGCTGGATCCCGGCGGTCCCGCAATGGGGCTGGGCCCTGATCGTCATGGTCGTCCTCACCGCCAGCAACCTGGCCTCGGTCGGCTCCTACGGCGAGTTCGAGTTCTGGTTCGCCGGCATCAAGGTCGTCGCCATCGCCGCGTTCATCGTGATCGGCGCCCTCGCGATCTTCGGGCTGCTGCCCGGCTCGGACCACCCGGCGTCCGGCTTCTCCAACCTGACCGCACACGGCGGGTTCCTGCCGCACGGGCCGGGGGCGATCCTCACCGGCGTCCTGATGGTGGTCTTCTCCTTCATGGGCAGTGAGATCGTCACGCTCGCGGCCGGTGAGTCCAAGGATCCACAAGGTGCGATCACCAAGGCCACCAACAGCGTGATCTGGCGCATCGCGGTGTTCTACCTGGGCTCGATCCTGATCGTGGTGTCGCTGCTGCGCTGGGACGACCCGGCGATCCTCAAGGACGGCTCGTACGTCGCCGCACTGAGCTCCATCGGCATCCCGCACGCCGCCCAGATCATGAACGCCATCGTGCTGACCTCCGTGCTGTCCTGCCTCAACTCCGGCCTCTACACCGCGTCGCGGATGGCGTTCTCCCTCGGCCGGCGCAGTGACGCTCCGGTCGCGCTCGGCCGCACCACGGGTCGTGGCGTGCCGCAGTCGGCCATCCTGGCCTCAGTGGTCTTCGGCTTCGTCGCGGTCGGCTTCAACTACCTGTGGCCGGACACGGTCTTCCAGTTCCTGCTCAACTCCTCCGGCGCGATCGCCCTGTTCGTCTGGCTGGTGATCTGCTTCTCCCAGCTGCGGATGCGCAAGATCGTCCAGCGGGAGGCGCCGGAGAAGCTGATCGTCAAGATGTGGCTCTACCCCTACCTGACCTGGGCCACCATCGCCCTGATCACGTTCGTGCTGGGCTACATGCTGACCGACACGGCCGAGGGCGGCGGCCGCGACCAGGTGGTCCTGTCCACCCTGGTGGCCGTGGGCGTGGTGGCTATCGCGCTGGTCCGCGAACGGCTGGGCCGGAACAGGACGCACAGCGCGGTCACCCCGTCATAGGGGCCGACCCGTCATAGGGGCCGGCCCGTCGTGCGGGCCGGCCCGCAGTCGGTCCGCAAGGCGTGCACAGTCCTCAGCGGTGTCCTCGATTACGCGGTCAAGTCCCGCCGCCTGGGCGGCATGCCTCTGCCACGGACACGTATGCGTCGGAACGCAGGGTGGGCAACTGCGGCGGAGCAACTTCCGGAACGACCAGGTCACGGCCCGGAAGGCAGCAGGTAGCACGTCCGAACCGCACTTCCGCAATCTCCGCCACACCGGCGACACCCTGGCCCCGACCGCCGGAGCGGGCACCCGCGAGCTGATGCCCCGCATCGGCCACAGCAGCTCGCGTGCCGCGCTGATCCATCAGCGCATGACCAGCGACCGTGACCAGACCATCGCCGATCGTCTCGGCGCCATGATCCGCGACGGTGGGGGCCCTCCGGCTCATGCCGTGTGGCATCCACATGGCATGAGTGGGACGCGTGTGGCACGGCCTCGAACAAGACGAAGGGCCGGCCAGGGAGGAAGCCTCTCCTGAGCCGGCCCTTCTCGCTGTGCCCCGGCAGGATTCGAACCTGCGACACCCGCTTCAGGAGTTCCGTCGCTGCGCGGGGCGATCTCACGGGACGGACCCTTTTGCTGCCTGCCACTGAGGGCAGAGCTGCTGATGTCTGCCTTCGTTCAGCGGCGTTGGTGTCAACTGGTGATGTCAGCCGGACGATGTGTGCCCGCCGGGACCCGCCCGGTCCCGGCGCGGCGAGTGACCTGGTCGGCCAGTGCCGCGTCAGCCGAGGTTCGCCCCGTCGCGACGCCCGGCACGCTCCCCCACTGCCTCAAGGGCGTGGGAGGTGCCCCCACTCGCCGCACCGGCCGAAAGCCCAAGTACGTCCAGTACGAGGACTTCCGGCCGGCACTCCCCCAGCCTTCGGCCGGGGGGACCCCCAGAGCACGCACCGGAGGCCGCTCCTTGACGGGCAAACCCTGGCTGACGCGGCACTAACCGTTGACGCAGACGTTGCCCGTCGCCGGGTTGAGCAGTCCGATGACGTTCACGGAGTTGCCGCAAGCATTGACCGGGATGTCCACCGGTACCTGCACCACATTGCCGGACAGCAGACCGCCCGAGCCCGTCGCGGTGCCCACCGCCGCTGCTCCCTTTCCCTTGACGGTCAGGGTCGCGGGGTCCGGGGGATTCAGGCCAACCGTGGTGATCGCTTCGGGGCGGTTGACGTAGGTTCCCGCCTTGTCGGCCGTGACGTTCACCGTGACCGTGCAGGACTTCTCGCCGGCGGTCAGGTCGCCGCCGTTCAGGGCAACGGACGCGCCCCCCGCCGTCGCGGACACCGTGCCGTTGCCGCAGGTCGTCGACGCCTTCGCGTTCGAGGCCACCTTCACTCCGGCTGGCAGGCTGTCGGCGAAGCTGAAGTCGTTCTTCGCCGCCAGTTCACTGGTGTTGGTCACTGTCATGGTGAGCGTCGACGTGTCGCCCTTGTCCACGGTGGCAGGACTGAACGCCTTGTCCAGCTGCGGAGTCGCATCCAGGATCCGAATGTTGTCGAATGCGTGGTCATTGCCGTACCAGTCGCCTTGCCCGTTGACCATCTTGATGCCCAACCGGCTATCGCTGAACAGGACGGCTTTGTTGCCGGCGAACGTCCCGGCCCTCAACCCGCTTCCGCCGGGGTAGGGCTTGGAGTTGGGATCGGTGCAGGGATTGATGGGGGTGGTGAAGGTAGGGATGTCTGACCCGTTGCCGGTCAGATAGAACTTCAGCAGCGGAGGAGCCGCTTGGTCGCAATTCACGGCGGCTGCGTCCACTGCGAAGGTGATGTAGCGGTTCGGCTTCGCGAGCGGAATCGGCTGCTCGGTCCGGAACTCCACCCGGTCGGCGCCAGGTGGCACCCAGTTGGTGTAGGCCGCGACCACGTGGTTCGTCGGCGGATTCGTTCCGCCTACCTGTCCCAGCGCATTGGACATGTTCTTCAACACTGCCGGGCAGTTAGGCTGATCAGCACCGGTCTGATCGAGGATGATGCCGTTGCACTGTCCGTGGTCAAGCCACTGGGGGTCGGCTGTGTATGTCTCGTCGAGCGGTGGAGCGCCGACGTAGTCCTCCAGGAAGATCGGAGTCTCGCCTGCGTTTTCGAAGTCTTCGACGAACACCGTAACCGGGGCCTGCGGGGCCCCCGGAGTGCCAGGTGCATGCCGGGCGTTCAAGCCCGGTGACATGACCAGGGCCTGGGCTTGAGAGGCCAGCGGAGCACTCGCGATCGCAAGTGCTACCAGGGACACTGATGCAGTGCGCGTGTGCGAGGAAAGCTTGACTGCGGAAATTTCCACCATCTCTTTTCCAATCACCACGGCGTACAAGCAACAGCGGACATGGGCGGAAACGGCGCAGCCCAGACCATTGGCTATGCACCCCGATAGGCAGGTCGCCTTAACTTCAGCACACGCCCTCAAAAAAGACGACCAGCGACCTCGACGACTGTATCTTTCACCGCGTTGGCCGAACTGGGAACGGACACTGTGGGCTTATATCGGAATTTCATCCAGCAATGTAATGCCTAATCTAACAGCGCGTCTCTCAGGAATGGCCGGCGAGTTCGAATTGAGGTCGGTGGAAGGGGTTTGGGGTGGCCTGCCCGGTCTGGGGTCGAGCACGATCAGGGGGCCGTAACGCTGGTTGGCAACTCGGGCAGGCTTTGGACCTGCGACTACGCCGCTGCCGCCCTCTTCAACAACCACGCGGGCGACCTGTGGATGAGATTGACAACCCACCTCCGCCGCGAGATCGCCGCCCGTGCCGGACTCACCCGCCGCGAACTGCCACGTACGCCTGTCGTACGGCAAGGTCGCCGAATTCCAGAAGCGCGGAGCCCTGCACTTCCACGCTGTGATCCGCCTCGACGGACCGGACGGCCCCGACGCACCGGCGCCCCGGTCGTCACTGACCGTGCTCGTGATGTCAGACGTGGATGTCAAAGGCCCCGCACCATGATCGGTCCGGGGCCTTTTCCCTTGTGCCCCGACAGGATTCGAACCTGCGACTCCCGCTTTAGGAATTTTCCCTGGATAGGGCTGTGACCTGCGAAAACGCCAAGCGCGGTGTGTCCCGCCTGGGAAAACGCCCCTCGGTAGTTCTCGGCTGTTCAGGGGGTTTCCCGTCCTCGTGTGTGCCGAATGTGTTCCGCAGGGATGCCTGCCTGGCGAGGCGTCAACTGCTCATGCGTCAGGCTGGAGGCGGTGCCTGCCCGTACCCTTTGTGGTGTCCACGGCGTCATATAGCGGGCGCCAAACCATTGGAGGCAATACCTCGTGCTGATTGCTCAGCGTCCGTCCCTGACCGAAGAGGTCGTCGACGAGTTCCGCTCCCGGTTCGTGATCGAGCCGCTGGAGCCGGGCTTCGGTTACACCCTCGGCAACTCCCTGCGTCGTACGCTCCTCTCCTCGATCCCGGGTGCGGCGGTCACGTCCATCCGCATCGACGGCATCCTGCACGAGTTCACCACCGTGCCGGGCGTCAAGGAGGACGTCACCGACCTGATCCTCAACATCAAGCAGCTGGTCGTGAGCAGTGAGCAGGACGAGCCTGTCGTGATGTACCTGCGCAAGCAGGGCCCGGGTCTCGTGACCGCCGCCGACATCGCGCCCCCGGCCGGTGTCGAGGTGCACAACCCCGACCTCGTCCTCGCCACGCTCAACGGCAAGGGCAAGCTGGAGATGGAGCTGACCGTCGAGCGCGGTCGCGGCTACGTCTCCGCCGTTCAGAACAAGCAGGTCGGTCAGGAGATCGGGCGCATCCCGGTCGACTCGATCTACTCGCCGGTGCTGAAGGTCACGTACAAGGTCGAGGCGACCCGTGTCGAGCAGCGCACCGACTTCGACAAACTGATCGTCGACGTCGAGACCAAGCAGGCCATGCGTCCGCGTGACGCCATGGCGTCGGCCGGTAAGACCCTGGTCGAGCTGTTCGGTCTGGCCCGCGAGCTCAACATCGACGCCGAGGGCATCGACATGGGCCCGTCCCCCACGGACGCCGCCCTTGCCGCCGACCTCGCGCTGCCGATCGAGGAACTCGAGCTCACCGTTCGGTCGTACAACTGCCTCAAGCGTGAGGGCGTCCACTCGGTGGGTGAGCTCCTGGCGCGCTCCGAGGCGGACCTGCTCGACATCCGTAACTTCGGTGCGAAGTCGATCGACGAGGTCAAGGCGAAGCTGGCCGGCCTGGGCCTGGGCCTGAAGGACAGCCCGCCCGGATTCGACCCGACCGCCGCTGCCGACGCCTTCGGCGCCGACGACGACGCGGACGCGGGTTTCGTGGAGACCGAGCAGTACTGAACGCTGCGCCGGGTGGCGGGGGAGCCGGGACGGCAGAGCAGCCGGCGATGAGCAAGAGAGCGGAGACGGTGTCTTCCCGGACCCCGCTCATGGCGGCGAGGTTTCCCGTCCACAGCGGCCACGAGCCCAGGGGCTTGCCATTGACGGTGGCGCCGGAGAACGTGACGGAGCCGAAGTCGGTGACGTTGCCGGTGGGGCCACCGGTGTCGGAGTTGGCCTCGACGATGACATTCGCGGAGGTCGGCGTGCCACCCGTGGAGACCTGGGTCTTGTTCTCGGTCCTCGTCCAGCCACGGGTGACGTCCTTGATGGTGAGGGTGAAGGCGTTGTTGCCGCGGTAGGTGACCGAAGCGTGCATGTGGTCACCTGGCTTCGTCGGCACGCACATCGGGATGCCCTCCGCCGGGTACATCTCCCACCAGGAGTAGTAATCCGGCGTGGTGCCGTTGCAGTTGGCGGCGGTCCCGGTCTGCGTGATGGTGCCGCTCCCGCTGAGGCCGACCCAGAAACCGGTCTGCTGGTCGCCCCCGCGGCTGGCGGCCATCGGCTGGATCCAGTGCCAGAAGATCTCTATCCGCGCCATCGCACAGGCATATGGCAAGAGTCCGGCGCAGGTCATGCTCCGGTGGCACTTGCAGCAGGGCCGCTCGGCCATCCCGAAGTCGACCAAACCCCGGCGGATCGCAGAGAACTTCGACGTCTTCGACTTCTCGCTCACCGACGATGAACTCGCCACTCTCGATTCCCTCAACACCGGCGTCCGGCACGGACCGGACCCGGACGTGGCGCGACCCGGCATGTTCGACATGGCCATCCCGACGCGTAGAAGACGGAACCCGGCGGCGGCGTTCGAGCCCTGCCCGCCGAAACGACAGAGCCCTCGTTTTCCGTGGCAGTGGCTCTCGCCCAACGGGTGCGGCGGGGGCCACTTGGGTGGTGTGGTTGTCGCGTGCGGCGCCGGTCCGGCCGTACTGGGTCACTCAGGGCGAGCTGCGCAGGGGGCGTCTCGGCTCGTCAGCCCCCACGCGGCCGTCCTGGTGCTACGGCACCCCCGGCCTCGCACGCGCCCAGCAACTTGCGCGCTTGCCCTCGGCGATGCCAGCCGCCAGATTGACGCGGAGCACGCGCTCGTGGCTACCCTCACCGATCCTGAGCAGCTGAAGGCCACGACGGGCAACGGCCTCTGCCACGGGTTCGCCGGCCTCGCCCACGCTGCCGCGCGTACGGCACCCGAGCGCGTGGGCGGCCTCATCGAACTTGCCGACACGGCGGTGAAGAAGAGCGAGACCGTGCTGTGCCGCCGTGACGCTGGGCAGCCGATCGACCGCCACCTGACGGATCTGACAGCCACCTTTCTTGAGCGGAAGACGGAACCAGGGATGACCATCTTCGAGATACGGCTCGGACTTGCCGTCCTCGACGCGATCGGTTCCGCCGAGGCGCCCGCCGCGCACCGCATCGTCGAGAACCTCCACCGCAAGACGACGGACGCGCAAGACGGCTACGCGGCTCGCGAGTGCCTGGCGCACCCTCTGTTCACCGAGATTGCCACGGGCTGGCAAGCGCAGGACTGCCGCGAGCTGGTGCGTGCCTGCGTCTTCGGGGCGGGGGCCATCCCGGACGAGTTGCAGGGAGAACTGACGGCGGTTCATCGCGCCAGCGACGGTGTGATCAGGGAAAGCCTCGCAGACCCCTCCGATCCCGGAGGAATGCACCCCCTGCGGTTCTGACGGTGCTACCGGAGCTGTCGGTGCTGCTGTTCGGTAGGCGTCGTAGTCGCTGATGGAAGGCGACTGTTATGGGCCTGCTGGACGGGGATCGAGGCTGTGATGGTCGAGCGGCGGCGGGCGGCTTCGGCGCGGCGGTCTCGCTATCAAGGGTGCGCTCTGGGTGGACCAGGACACCGAGGGAGTGCCGGGCATCGTTGCCACGGACGACCACTTCGGCTGTACCGTCGGCGCGCCGGACACCGACGGCAACGGCCGTGTCGAACCCCTGGTCGGAGCACCCGGCAACGCGGCTGGCACAGTGACCGTCCTCAAGGTGAAGCCGAGCACCCTGGAGTCCGTGACGGCCCTCGCCGAGGCCGACTTGGGCTGGTCCGCCGGCAGCGACGGCGACGCGTCCGGCATCGCGCTGTCGCGCTGACGCACAGGGCTCGGGGACGAAGACCTCCGACAGGGCAACCCGCATACCCCATAACGGTGACTTCGGAGCTCGCCGTTCGGCTCGGGCGGCGGACCCCCGGCCCCTGCTTGAGATGTTGGCCAAATCTGTCCTTGCCAGGCATCTTCACGTAGCCTCATGGCCCGTGAAGATCGCACGGGTGATACGGAGCCGCGTACGGGAAGCGGCCACCTTGGAGGGCCTCCACCAGCTGTACCAGGAAGGCAAGTACGAGGAGGCCGAGGCCGGAGCCAGAGCGATGGAGGAAAAGTCGGGGCGCCGGCTCAGGCGAAGTCGGGGTCTCGCGGTGGGGTGGCACGCCAAGGCTCTGGCCACGGCGGCGGCCTGTGCTCACGGGCGCGGGGCGCAGGTGCTGGACGAACTGGAATCTCTCACAGCAGAGTTGAATGAGATGGTCGGCCCCGGCCGGGTACTGCTGCTGATGATCCGGAGCAACCGCATGCTGGTTCTCAACAGTGCGGGGCGCCACAGCGAGGCGGAGGCGGAGGGACTGGACATACTGCGCGACCTGACTCGGCTCAAGCATCTGGCACCGGTGTGGTCGATCGAGCTGTGCGTACTGGACAACCTGGTCGACGCGCTGTGCGGGCAAGCCCGCTATGAGGAGGCCGAGGCCATCGCCCGGGGGAATCTGCCCCGCGCCGAAGGGACGGCAGTCGCTGCTCTGCACTGCGGCCTGGTGCGCAGCCTGAACGGGCAGAAGCGGTACGACGAAGCGCTCACCGAGGCGCATCGGTTCACCCCACGTTGGGATCGGGGCCAGAGCGGGAGTCTGGGCATAGCCACGGCCGTCGCCCTGCATGGCCTGGGGCGCCGAAGTGAGGCGGAAGCGACGGTCCGTGAGGCGCTGAACGACTGCGAGCGGTTTCTGCATTCGGACCACCCCCATTTCCGGGAAGCCCGCGCACTGCTGGCCCGCATCACCGCCGACGACCCACCAGCGCCGACAGCCGAGGAGGCCGCGCGCTGACTGCGGCGGCCTCTTCCCGTCAGGGCGAGCTCACCGCCAGGTGTCGTTGGCGGCGTATAGCCCGACGAACTGCCGGTCGGGTATGGGTGGCTGGAGCCGGACTCCCAGATCCCGTTCCCCGAGGTGCCCCCTGGCTGACACGGACGCACATTGCGTCAGCCACACGAACCGGGGAAAGGCGGGCGACGTCCTCGCCATGGATGTCGAAGGCACCCGCGTGCAGCTGGTCCACCGTTGCTTTTCGTTCCGACGTTCAACGCCCGCGTCACCGATGCCGTCGGTGCCGCTGTTCAGTGGGTACCGCCGCTGCCGGCTGGAGGCTACGGCTCTGCTGAGCGGGGATCGAGCCTGCGATGGTCGAGCGTCGGCGGGCGGCTTCGGCACGGCGGTTGGGTGCTGGGTTTCGGCCGGCGTGCTGGATGCGGGTGATCAGGACGCGGGCGGGTTGGCGGGCGGTGGTCAGCTCGCGTTGGGCAGCGGCTTCCTTGAGGAGTTGGTGGGGTTGGTGGCCGCGGGCTTCGGCGTCGGCGAGGACGGTGGCGAGCGCGGGCCAGGCCGGGTCGGCGAGGATGCGCTCGGCGTGGTCGGGGACGGCTGCTCGTACGTGGCTGGCCAGGACGCGGTGGGCTTCCTCCTTGGGCGGGTCGGGCTGTGAGTTCGGCGAGCGTCGGGGCGAGGGCGCGGTCGGCGGCTGTCTGGAGGTGCTGGATGGCTTGGCGGGCGGCGTCGGCCTGGTGGGCGTGGTTCTTCGCTTTGTGCCAGCGCCCGGCGAGGATGGTCGCCCAGACGAGGGCTGCGACCAGGGCGGCCAAGGCGCTGCCGTCGGGGCCGGTGGCGGTGTGGACGATGTCGCGTACCGCGCTCCGCAGGGCGTGGGCGGCACGGTCTTTCGCCCGGACCTGGGACCGCTGGGCCCGGGGGGACTAGACAGCGTTGCGTGGGGCTATTCGTACTTGCGCGGCTTCCTTCCTGATCAGGACTGAGCGACGGCGGCTCAGTGGCCAGGGATGTCGCCCAGCGCCGAGGGCGACTCCCTGGGGGCGACCCGGAGCCGATGGGGCGCGAAAGAAGCGGAAGCCCATATTCCGTGACGTCGGTCACAGAGCTCCGCGAATCAACCGGTGTACTTAGTAGATGCAGCTTGGTGGACATCTGAGGATTTGCCCGTCTTGGCCCGGATGCGGATTCCGCCGCGCGTCCCGGAATTCCGGCCGGCCGGCCCGCGCGCCCACTGCCCCGCGCTGTAAGGCTTCTGACGCCGCGACAGCTTTCCCTCCTGCCACCGTGTGCGGACCGGAGGCCCGCGCACTGCCCCGGAGAGGTCCTGGGACCTACGAGGCGACGTAGTGGCGGGGCCCATTGCGCGCCTTGTCGGGCCGTTCTAAGAATGTCGACCCACAGGACGTCGCTGCAGTTCGGAACCGGTGTTCACGCCGAGTCGGCCGCGCGCTGCGGCGCTCGGCGTCACTGAGTGAGTAGGAGCCCCCCACATGAATTCGTCCCGAATGTCCCCGAGACTCCTCGCCCTCGCTCTCGGCCTGGGACTGGCCTCCAGCGCGCTGGGCGCAGCGGTGCCGGCGAGCGCCTTGACGGCCCCCACCCCGTCCGCTTCCGCCGATACCTCCGTGGCGGGGTACGACGGGTCGGCCGAGGAGGCCGCGAACAACAAGGCGTTCTTCGAGGCCGTGCTCAAGTCGGTCGCCGAGAAGCGCGCCGCCCAGCCCAGCGGGCAGGCGGTGACCCTCCACTACGACGCCTCCAAGGCGCCGAGCTTCCGTTCGCAGATATCGAGCGCGGCCGCGATCTGGAACAGCTCCGAGTCCAACGTCAAGCTCGAGGAGGCTTCGAGCGGGGCCGACTTCTCCTACTACGAGGGCAACGACCCCCGCGGGTCCCACGCCTCCACCAACGGGCACGGGAGCGGCCAGATCCTCCTCGACTACACGCAGATCCAGCAGAACGACCCGATCCGCGTCGTCACCCACGAGACCGGGCACGTGCTGGGCCTGCCGGACAACTACAGCGGGCCGTGCAGTGAGCTGATGTCGGGCGGCGGCCCCGGCCCGTCCTGCACCAACCGCTACCCGAACGCCACCGAGCGTGCGCGTGTCGACGAACTGTGGGCCAATGGGCTCGCGCAGGCCCCGGGCACGGGGAACCAGCCCGCTGGCGACCCGAGCGCTGCACCGTCGGCACCGACCGTGGCCCCTGGCACGGGGGACCAGCCCGCTGGCGGCCCGAGTGCGGCATGGCCGGTATGGCCCGTGGGGCCGGGCCATGGTCCGTGGCATCCGCACCACCGCACGCCCTGGAATTGACTGCGTTCCAGTGGGAAGCGGCTCGCTGTCGAGGACGGCTGCAGCCGCATGCTCAAGACGGTCGTCTGAGTGCGTTGTGGCAAAGGGAGTCCCTGTTCGATGAGCAGGGGCTTCTTCGTGTGCGGGGCATGATCGCGACGGGGTAGGGGCAGGCAGCGGACGGCTTGCTGTTGATCGAGGAGGGTGCGATGCCGTCGGTGCTGGGGCTGATGGAACGGCGTGAGGCGCGGGCGAGGCAGGATCTGGAGTCCTGGACGGAGGTTCTGGAGCAGGCTCAGGCGGAGGTGGATGCCGCGCGGGAGCGGGTCGAGCGGGCCCGGGTGGGGCGTGAGGAGCTCGTGTCGGTGCTGGCCGGGGAGAGCCCGGTGAATACGCCGGTTTCCGTGCCGTCTGGTGGTGAGATGGCTGCTGCCGTGAGATCGAGCGGCCCCGGCGCGGGGCATGGCGAGAGGCCGCCGGTGTGGCGGTCGGGCCTGGGCGAGGAGGTGCTCAGCGGCCTGTACCGGGAGGTGTTCGCCGCGGTGGTGGCTGCTTCGGGGCCGGTGAACGGGGTGGAGTTGACGCGGGCGGTGGGCCGGGAAGCGGAGATCAAGAACGAGGTGGAGAAGATCCGTCACCGTGCCTACGTGCTGGAGAAGCGGGGCTGGCTGGTGCGGGCGGAGGACGGACGGTTCATGCCCGCGCCCGGAGCAGTCGGCCGGGGCGTTTCTCCGGCCAGCGCGGAGCGTCTGCGGCCAGGCGCCGGGACAGCCTGATCACGGCGGCCCACCACACCATCTGGGCGTGGTGGTCGGGGCGGCGTTCGTGGTCGCGGTTGAGGCGGCGTGAGCGGGCCAGCCAGCTCAGCGTGCGCTCCACCACCCACCTGCGGGCCAGTACGACAAATCCGCGTTGCCCGTCGGATCGGCGCACGACCTCGATCCGGACTCCGTGACGGGCGAACGCCTTCGCCAGCGCCGGACCCTGGTAGGCACTGTCGACCCACACCAGCTTCAACAGCCGGCCCGGCTGGTCCATGAACGTCTCCAGCAGCGTGGGGGCGGCCTTGGAGTCGTGCATATCGGCCGTGGTCACGGTCACCTCCAGGAGCAGGCCCTCGGAATCGGTCAGGATGTGGCGCTTGCGCCCGTCACGTGACTTGCCGCCGTCGTATCCGCGGCTGTCCTCGCCGACGGTCTCGGAGGCGTCCACCGACTGACTGTCGATGATTCCCGCACTGGGCTCGGCGTTGCGGCCTGCGCGTGCCCTCGCCGAACATCGCAGGCGTTCGTACAGTTCACGCACGTAGTCATAGGTCCGCCAGCGGCGGAAGAAGTCATAGACCGCCCGCCAGTACGGGAAATCGACCGGCAGGGCCATCCACCTCACGCCGTTGTCGACCAGGTAGCGCACAGCGTCGAGCATCTCGCGGTGGCAATACGCCTCCGGACGCCCGCCCCGCTTGAGCAGCCAGGCCGGCACCGGCATCGCCGAGCGTGCGGGGGGAGGCTTCAAACCATGTGTGTCACGAACGTAGAGGGGAGTTCAGGTAGGAGGAGCTTCTTGATGCGGTGCTGTGCGAGAGATGAAGGATGGTTGGCCCTTCGGTGCCGTCCTGCGGGGGATGGTGCCAAACCGCCACATGCTGCGTTGGTTGACGACCGTCGTGGTGAGCGATGTGGAAAAGGCGGCGGTAGAGCCGTCAGGTAGGGATCAGGAAGACGAACGCAAGTGAATCGCTGCGGAAGTGTCGTTAGAAGATAGATGACATCAGAACCGGAGATTTGTGGTTGCTCCGGGATAAGTCTGGCGGGAGTCCCGTCTACTGGCCAGGCGGTGTCCGGCACGGAGGCGACGTGAGCCTGATCTGCGGCTTTCGCATGGAACGTGAGAAGGCATGCCCCGATAATGCCGCTTGAGTAATACGGGTGGCGAGAGGGAGTGGCTCAAGCGGAAGAACCGTGAGGGCTTGAGTACCGATGCGGGGCGTGCTGGCGGACCGGCTCGTAGTAGTGAGGAACCCTTTGTAATGAGGGGGGAGCGAAGGGGTCGGGTCATCCGTGACTGATTGTTCGTTCGGTCAACCGGAAGGTCTCCGGGAGGAGCTGGGTGGACCAGTTGAAATCATCAGGCAAGCCGTTTGAGATTTCGAAGTGGGAGGTTCAGGAGGCGTACGAGAAGGTCAAGGCAAACAAAGGTGCGCCAGGGGTGGACGGGCGTTCCATCGAGGACTTCGAGAAGGATCTGAAGAATAATCTCTATCGGATTTGGAATCGTCTGTCCTCGGGGAGTTACTTTCCCCCTCCGGTGAAGGGTGTGGAGATCCCGAAGTCGCATGGTGGCGGGGTTCGTTTGCTCGGTGTTCCTACCGTGGCGGACCGAATCGCTCAAACGGTTGTGGCCCGGCGTCTTGAAGAAAAGGTCGAACCGATCTTCCATCAGGACTCCTACGGTTACCGTCCTGGGCGGTCCGCGTTGGACGCGGTCGCGGTATGCCGAAAACGCTGTTGGAAGTACGGCTGGGTGATTGATTTGGACATCCAGAAGTTCTTTGACAGCGTGCCATGGGACCTTGTCATCAAAGCGGTTCAGGCCCACACCGATCTCCCCTGGGTAGTGCTGTATGTGCGGCGGTGGCTTGAGGCGCCGTTGCAACTGCCCGACGGGACCTTGCAGCAGCGTGATCGGGGAACCCCGCAGGGTTCTGCGATTTCGCCTGTACTGGCTAACCTGTTCATGCACTACGCGTTCGACATGTGGATGGCCCGGGAGCACCCGGACGTACCGTTCGAACGGTACGCAGACGATGGTGTTGTGCACTGCGTCAGCGAGAGCCAGGCCCGGAGACTACGGGAGGCGATCGCGAACAGGATGCGGGAGGTCGGGCTGCGTCTGCACCCTGACAAAACCAAGATTGTGTACTGCCGGGACGGTAAACGCCGACGGCCCTTCGGGCAGACGGAGTTCACCTTCCTGGGGTTCACTTTCCGGGCCCGCAAGGCCATCGACAGGAACGGGGAGAGGTTCACCTCGTTCCTGCCGGCGATCAGCAAGGAAGCCTCGAAGAAGATCAGCGGTGAAGTGCGGCAATGGCGGCTTCATCGGCAGATCGGCCGGACCTTCGCAGAGCTCGCACGGGCGATCAATCCAATCATTCGGGGCTGGATGCAGTACTTCGGCGCGTTCTACCGGACAGCACTGCTTCCCCTCCTGGAGCGCATCAACGCCTACTTGATGCGCTGGATCCGCAAGAAATTCAAGCGGCTGAGGACCTTCAAGAAGGCCCATGCGTGCTGGCGGCGTATCACCCGTCAGTACCCCAGGCTCTTCGCCCATTGGGCATGGATTCCCACGTTCTGGTGATCAGGATGACAAGAGCCCGGTGACGGGAGACTGTCACGCCGGGATCTGTGAGGGCCGGGGGGCGAAATTCCCCCCGGCTACTCGACCTCATGCTGCGTTGGTTAACGACCGTCGTGGTGAGCGATGAGGAAAAGGCATCGGAAGAGGTGTCAGGTGGGGAACGGGAAGACGAACGCAAGTGAATCGCTGCTGACGTGTCGTAACACAATCAGACGACGTCGAAACCGGGGTATGGGATAGATCTCGGGATGAGCCTGACGGGAGCCCGTCTATTGGTCAGGTGGCGTCCGGCATATAGGCGACGTGAGCCCGGTCTGCGGCATCCGTACGGAACAGGAGAAGGCAGGGCCCGGTACTGCCCGCCGGATGGTGGGCGAGAGGGAGGACTCCGAGCAGCAGAAACTGCCAGGAGCTGAGTACCGACCCGTGGCCCTGCTGGCGGACCGTCTCGTAGTAGTGCTGAAGCCCCTGTAATCGGGGTGGAGCGAAGGGGGCGGGTCGCTCGTGACTGAGTTGATCGCATCAACCGGGAGTATCCCGGGAGGAGTTCGGTGAGCCAGTTGAAGTCGAAGGCCAAGTCGTTTGAAATCTCCAAGTGGGAAATCAAGGAAGCATGGGAGGAAGTCAGGGAGAACAAAGGGGCGTCCGGAGTGGACGGGCAGAGCATCGAGGACTTCGAGAAGGACCTGAGAGGGAATCTCTATAAGGTCTGGAACCGGATGTCGTCGGGCTCCTACTTTCCTCCTCCGGTGCGTGCGGTGGAGATTCCTAAGGTGCACGGAAGTGGCATGAGAATGCTCGGCATTCCCGCTGTCGCGGACCGTGTGGCGCAGACCGTTGTGGCGCGGCATCTCATGCGGCGAGTGGAACCAGTATTCCATCCGGACAGCTACGGATATCGTCCCGGACGGTCGGCCTTGGATGCCGTGGAGAAATGCCGGGAACGCAGCTGGAAACGAGACTGGGTCGTCGAGTTCGACATCGTCCGCTTTTTCGACAGCGTGCCCTGGGACCTCCTGGTCAAGGCCGTGGAAGCACACACCGACGCCGTCTGGGTGAAGTTGTACGTGCGCAGGTGGCTTGCCGCCCCGCTCGTCATGCCCGACGGAGCCCTGCGGCAACGGGAGCGCGGAACCCCGCAAGGGGCTCCGGTATCTCCCGTTTTGGCGAACTTGTTCCTGCACTACGCGTTCGACACCTGGGTGGACCGGGAGTTCCCCATCATCCAGTTCGAGCGGTATGCCGACGACGGTGCGCCACGAACACAACAGGAGGTTCTGATGTAGACGGAAGCTCTTGACGTGGTGCTGCACTGGTGATGGAGGTAGGCCCTCCGGGATCGCCCACACAGGGGGAGATCTCAAATCGCCGCAGGTTGCTCCGGTGAATGAGCCGGGGTGATGAGCACTGCGGAAAAGGCGCACGAGATGCGTCAGGTGCGTGCCGAGAAGGCGAACGCGAGTGAACCACTGCTGAAGTGTCGTAAGCGTATGAGTGGTTGCCGAAACCGGGGTCCAGTTGTTGCCCCGGGACAAGTCTGGCGGGTTCCTGTATTCCTGGCCAGGTGGCGGCCCGGCATGAAGGTGGCGCGAGCTCGGTGACAGGCACCAGTGCGGAACGTGGGAACCCCTCGCCGCGATGCTGCCGACGGTCAAGTTGAAGGCCGGTTGGCGATAAGGGAGAACCCCAAGCAGCTAAAACTGTGAGGGGCTGAGTACCGATGCGTGGCAGGGGGACGGACCGCCTCGTAGTAGTGATGAAGTCCCTGTAATGGGGATGGAGCGAAGGGGGCGGGTTGTCCTGATCTTGTTTGGTGGTCAACCGGTATGTCCGGGAGGAGCCAGGTGAACGGATCAAGGCCGCAGGCCGAGGTCAAGTCGTTCTATATTTCCAAGTCGATGGTGTGGGAGGCGTATCTGAGGGTCAAAGCCAATCGGGGTGCACCCGGGGTGGACGGCGTTTCGATCGAGCAGTTCGAGCAGAACCTCAAGGGAAATCTGTACAAGCTGTGGAATCGTATGTCGTCTGGCTCGTATTTCCCTCCGGCGGTGAAGGCCGTGGAGATCCCCAAGGCGGGCGGGAAAGGTGTCCGTGTGCTTGGGGTGCCCACTGTGGCTGACCGGATCGCCCAGACGGTGGCCGCGATGTATCTGGAGAGGCGGGTGGAGCCTGTGTTCCATCCGGACTCCTACGGGTACCGGCCGAGGCGGTCTGCGCTGGACGCGGTGGAGACGTGCCGGCGGCGTTGTTGGCGGAACGACTGGGTGGTCGATCTCGACATTCGGGCGTTCTTCGACAGCGTGGACCATGAGCTGATGCTCAAGGCCGTCGAGCGGCATGTTGACGCAGACGGGAAGTGGGTCCTGCTTTATGTCCGGCGGTGGCTTGTGGCGCCGCTGGCGAAGGCGGACGGTTCGGTGCAGGAAAGGGATCGCGGGACTCCCCAGGGGTCGGCGATCTCGCCCGTGTTGGCGAATCTGTATCTCCACTACGCGTTCGATGAGTGGCTGGGGCGGGAGTTTCCGCACATCACGTTCGAGCGGTATTGCGACGATGCGGTGATTCACTGCCGCAGCGAGCACCAGGCCCGCCGCGTGCGGGACGCGCTCGCAGCGAGATTGGCGCAGGTCGGCCTGGAGTTGCATCCCGGCAAGACGCGCATCGTGTATTGCAAGGACGCTGACCGACGCGGCTCGTTCGAGCACACGTCGTTTACGTTCCTCGGGTACACGTTCCGGCCGAGGCTGGCCAAGAACCGGTATGGGAAGCACTTTGTGAACTTCCTGCCCGCGGTCAGCAAGGAGGCGATCAAGGCGATGGGCAAGGAGATGCGTTCCTGGCGCATCGCTCAACGCAGTGACAAGTCCCTGATGGACCTTGCACGGATGTTCAACAGCGTCGTGCAGGGATGGATCAACTATTACGGACGCTTCTACAAGTCCATGTTGTATCCCCTTCTCCGGCGCATCAACCGCATGTTGGTGGGCTGGGCTTGTCAGAAGTACAAACGACTACGCCGCCGGGAGAAACGCGCGGGAGAACTACTGGCTGGCACGGCCCGCCGGTATCCCAACATGTTCGCCCACTGGCGGTTCGGCCTCAAACCTGATGGCTGGGCAATGGGAGCCGTGTGAGCCGAGAGGCTCCCGCACGGTTCTGCGAGCGGCGGCGGGTGAGATTCCCGCCGCCGACTCACCCGGTCATGCACTGCGTCACAGAGCGTCAGGCCCACGAGGTCCTGGACGCGCTCCGGAACAGGATGGTCGAGGTCGGGCTGGAACTGCACCCGGACAAGACCCGGATCGTGTACTGCAAGGACGACAAGCGCCGCGGCTCGCACGAGCACGAGGCGTTCACGTTCCTGGGCTACACCTTCCGCGCCAGATTGAGCCGTGACCGACAGGGTGTTCAGTTCCTGTCGTTCACGCCGGTCGTCAGCAAGGAAGCCCTGAAAAGGATGGGGCAGGAGGTGCGGTCCTGGCGACTGCACACCCGCTCCGACCTGTCCTTCGTGCAGCTCGCCCGCAGGATCAATCCTGTGGTGGCGGGCTGGGTCAACTACTACGGCCGCTTCCGGCCGTGGGAGATGAACCCGGTCTTGAGGCGCATCAACGCCTATCTGGTGCGCTGGATCCGACAGAAGTACAAGCGGCTGGCGCCGAAGCGCAAGGCCATCGCGAAGTTCCAGGAGATCGCGAAGCGATACCCCGGCATGTTCGCGCACTGGCGCGTGACGATGGCGCTCTGGATGGTCTGATGATCAGGGCGACAAGAGCCGTGTAACGGGCGACTGTTACGCACGGTTCTGTGAGGGCCGGGAGGTGAGATTCCTCCCGGCTACTCGGCAGGTGAAGACCTGCGAGGGGCCGGTCGCCGTCAGCTCGGGGATCGTCCTGGGCGGATGGGTGGCCTGGCGGCGGCGTTCGCCGTTCTGCCCGGCGGCGGACAGAATCCGGTACATCGTCCGCTCCGAGCACCAGTAGTTCCCCGCGTCCAGCTCACGCGCCCAGACCTGCGCGGGCGGCAGGTCGGCGTACTCCGGCCGGTTCAACAGCGCCAGGACCTGGGCCCGTTCGGCCGGCGAGAGGGCCGAAGCGGGCGCGGGTCTTGGGGACGGTGCGGGCTTCGGCCTGGGGCTGATGTGACGGTAGTGGGTGGCGCGTGAGCGCCCGGTCAGCCGGCAGGCCGCTGTGGTCCCCAACTGGCCCTGCACGCCCGCGAACGCTTCGTCGATCACGGGCGCGGCGGCGTGCTTCAGTCCGCGCTCTCGGAGAGCAGTTCCAAGAGCGCGTTGGCTTTTCCCATGACTTCCAGGGCCGCGTCCCGGCGGGCCAGGTCCTTCTCCAGCCGGGCGACCTTCTTGCGCAGCCGCTCCAGCTCGGCCTGCTCGGCCGCCTTCTTCGGCCGCACCGCCGAGGTCCGCCGGTCGACAAGGGCATCCAGGGCGCCGGCCTCGCGGGCCTGGCGCCACTCGATGATGTGCGAGTGGTACAGCCGCTCATGGCGCAGGGTCGCGCCCTTCTCCCCGGCCGGGGCGGCGTCGTACTCGGCGACCATGCGCAGTTTGTACTCGGCGGAGAATGTGCGCCGTTTCGGACGCGGCGCCGGATCCGGTCCGGAGCTGCTGGGGGTGGTGGTGCTGGCCATGCCGGGGTGTACTCCTGTCTCGCCCATCCAGGCTAACCCGACAAGACGGGTGCCTCAGCCGAGGCTGTCAGAGAGGGGCCGCAGAGGGTGTCTCCCACTTCACGCCCGCAGCTCGCTAGCTGTTCTGCCCACGGAGGTTGGTGACAGGGTTCACGGCTGATTGATCTTGAAATGGGTGAGGGCCTTCTGGCCTGGTGTGGATTGCGACATCTGCACCGGCGACCAGAAAGGCCCTCGTGCCTCACCGTAATGCACCCCTGACCGAGACCGGACGGCTGCGTCTGGCCCGTTGTGTGGTCGAGGACGACTGGCCCCTGCGCAGGGCCGCCGAACGCTTCCAGGTCTCCGTGACCACGGCCAAGCGGTGGGCCGACCGCTACCGCGAGCTGGGCGAGGCAGGCATGAGCGACCGCTCCAGCCGCCCGCACCACAGCCCGCGCCGGACCCCGACCCGCACCGAACGCAGGATCATCAAGGTCCGCGTCCTGCGCCGGTGGGGACCGGCCCGCATCGCCTACCTCCTGGGCCTGAACCCGGCCACCGTCCACCGGGTCCTGACCCGCTACCGCCTGGCCCGGCTCACGCACCTGGACCGGGCCACCGGCCGGGTGATCCGCCGCTACGAGCGCGACCGCCCGGGCGAGCTGTGGCACGTCGACATCAAGAAGCTCGGCAACATCCCCGACGGCGGCGGACACAAGACCCTCGGACGCCAGGCGGGCCACAAGACCCGCTCCGGCGCCGGCTACAGCTACCTCCACAACGCCGTCGACGACCACTCCCGCCTCGCCTACAGCGAGATCCTCGCCGACGAGAAGAAGGAGACCGCCGTCGCCTTCTGGCAGCGGGCCCACGCCTTCTTCACCGAGGCCGGGATCACCGTCGAACGCGTTCTGACCGACAACGGCTCCTGCTACAAGAGTCACCTGTGGCGCAACTCCCTTGCACAGCAGGGCATTTCACACAAGCGCACGCGGCCGTACCGGCCTCAGACCAACGGCAAGGTCGAGCGCTTCAACCGCACCCTCCTGGACGAATGGGCCTACGCGCGGCCCTACCGGACCGAGGACGACAGACGTGCCGCCTACCCGGCCTGGCTGCACACCTACAATCACCACCGCGGACACACCGCGCTCAAGGGCCAACCACCCGCCAGCCGCGTCCCCAACCTCACGGGTCAGTACACCTAGGGCGCGTATCGAGTCGTGATCATCGGGTGGTCCTGGTGAGGTCTTTGATCCAGATCATCGAGGCGTGCAGGTGGAGACTGGCGAGGTAGCTGTCGGGAGTCTTGTCGTATCGGGTGTCTCATCGTCCCAGTTCCGGCCTCCTGGTACGTCACGCTCTGGGGCGGGTGCGGCACGTGGAGCCGACGTGAGCCGACCGGTGCACTGATGTCCGGGCGGGGACTCATGGGACATGGCCCGGCACCCGGCTCAGGTTCCGGGGAGGATACGGCGCGTTTCGTAGGCCCACATCGCGATCTCGACCCGGTTGCGGGCGCCGAGTTTGGCCATCAGGCTGGCCAGATGCGTCTTCACCGTGCTGAGGCTGATGTGCAGTGCATCGGCGATCTCGGTGTTGGTCAGCCCGCGAGCGACGGCGAGGAGCACCTGCTCCTCGCGGGCGGTGACGGGGGAGACCGGCTGGGCCACGGGCCGGCCGGCGGGCAGGTCCGCGAAGGCCTGGAGCAGACGGACGGTGACGCTGGGCGCGATGAGCGCCTCACCGTCGGACGCCGACCGTACGGCCTGGGCCAGAAGGTCTGGTCCCGTGTCCTTGAGGAGGAATCCGCGGGCGCCGGCACGCAGTGAGCCGTAGACGTACTCGTCGAGGTCGAACGTGGTGATGACGACCACGGCCAGCGGGTCGGCGACGCCCGGGCCGGCGACCAGCCGGGTGGCACCGAGCCCGTCGAGTACGGGCATGCGGATGTCGAACAGGCAGACGTCGGGGCGTAGTTCGCGAGCCAGACGTACCGCTTCCCGCCCGTCGGCGGCCTCGCCGACCACCTCGATGCCGGGCTGGGCGTTCAGCATGATCCGCAACCCGGTGCGGATGATCGTCTGGTCGTCAGCGACGAGGACGCGAATGGACACCGCTCTCGCTCCTCGCTCTCGGCAGTTCGGCTTCGACATGCCAGCCCCGGTCAGTGCCCGGGCCGGCTCGTAGTGTGCCGCCGAGCAGGGTCGCGCGCTCGCGCAGTCCGGTAAGTCCGTATCCGTCGCGACCCCGGCCGGTGCGCCGGCCGTTGTCGCGCACGCTCACCCGTACCGTGTGCCGTTCCGCGGCGACCCGGACGACGAGCTCGGTCGCGTCGACCGCATGGCGCATCGCGTTGGTCACCGACTCCTGCACGATCCGGTAGACGGCCGCGTCCACGGCCGGGGGCAGCGCGTCCAGTTCGCCGTCGAGCCCCAGGTCGACCCTGAGGCGACCACCCGGGGTGCGCACCAGGCGCTCCAGATCCGCGACACCGGCAGGTGGCGCCAGCTCGGCGCCGACCCCGCGGTCGCGCAGCGCGGCGACCATGGCTCGCATTTCCTCCAGCGTGCGCGCCCCTTCCTCCTCGACCCCCTCCAGCGCCTCGACGGCGGCGGACGGGTCGGTGCCCGCGAGCACCCGGCCCGCCTGGGCGATGATCACCATGGCCGACACGTGGTGGGCCACCGTGTCGTGCAGTTCCCGGGCGAGCTGCTCGCGCTCGCGGGAGCGCACCTGCTCCAACTGCCGCTCGCGAGCGGTCACCCGGAACCGCACGGCAGCCCCGACCACGCCGGGCACCAGCAGGAAGACGAAGCCCACGACCTTTTCGACGACCGGGGTCTCGTCCGTGACGACACACAGCGCGCCGGCCGCGAGGATCACCGCGCCGCCCAGCACGATCTCCCGTCCCGATCCCCACCGGGGCAGCGCGTACACCAGCACGAGCACGACCGCGCCGGTGTACAGGCCGACGGGCTCGCGCGGTGCGGCGATGAGCGAGGCCACCGGAAGCAGGATCACCGAGCCGAACGCCAGCGTCACCATCGCCAGCGGGCGGGTCCGGCGCCACAGGGGCAGCAGGCACAGCCATACGGCGAACACCACCGCCACCGGCCGCCACACGACGTTCTCGCGCAGGGTGGCCTCCAGCGCCACACCGGCAAGGCCCGCGGCGAGCAGCGCCCAGTCCCGCCGCACCCGGGCGGGCGCGTCGGGGGGCCGGGGTTCGGTCCACAGGGTTCGCAGGTCGTCTCGGAGCACGGTTCTCAGCCTAGGGACCGCGGCGTGCCGCGCATCGGCCGAAAGGACGGGTCGTCACTCCGCCCCGGGGCCGACGGATCCGCGGCCCGCGGGCCGATGCCGCGGAGCGCCGTGGCGACGAGCCTCGGCATCGGCGGCCGTACAAGGACGGCCGACGAGGTGGTTGGAGGACCCGATGCTCTCGAAAGCCCTGTTGCGCCTGGGCGCAAGCGCCGCCCGCCATCCCTGGCGGGTGATCGCGGCATGGCTGATCGCCGCCACGCTCGCCGTCCTCCCCGCCGTCGCCTTCGGCGGGCGTACCGCGGACTCGATGACCGCTCCGGGACTGGACTCCCGACGGGCCGCGGAACTGATCGAGCGGGCAGGCACCGGCCAGGAGGGGATGACCGCCCAAGTGGTCGTCACCCCCCTCGACGACGGTGCGACGTTCTTCGACGACGACGGCGCGCGCACCGCTCTCACGCGGCTGCGGGCCGAGGTGAAGCGGCTGCCGCACGTGCTCGGCACGAGCGACCCGGCGGGGGCGCTCGACACGGGCGGGGACACCGCCGTGCGCGGCGGCCTCGTTTCGGCCGACGGGCGGATCGCGGTCGTCCGGGTGCAGTACCCCGACCAGAGCCGGCTGTCGGCCGAAGACCTCGACGCCCTCGTCGATCTCGGCGACCGGCTGCGCGCCGAGCTGCCGCTGCGCATCGAGATGGGCGGGAGCCTCTTCTACGCCTTCTCCGACCCCGACGGCGGCGCGAGCGAGCTGATCGGCCTCCTCGCCGCGGCCGCGATCCTGTTCCTGGCGTTCGGTTCGCTCGTCGCCGCCGCGCTGCCGATCGGCATGGCGGTCTTCGGGCTGACCGTCGGGGTCGCCACGATGACGGTACTGGCGGGGGTGACAGAGGTCCCCACCTTCGCACCGGTCCTGGGCAGCATGGTCGGGCTCGGAGTGGGCATCGACTACGCGCTGTTCGTGCTCGCCAGGCACCGGGAGTACCTCGCGTGCGGGCTCGATCCGCAGGCGGCGGCCGGACGAGCGGTGGCAACGGCGGGGCGGCCGGTGGTCTTCGCCGGCGGCACCGTCGTCGTGTCGATCCTCGGCCTGGCGGTCGCGAACGTGCCGTTCATGACGGTGGGCGGGGTTGCCGTCTCGATCGTCGTCCTGACGATGGTGCTCGCGTCGGTGACGCTGCTGCCGGCCTTCCTCGGCGCGGCGGGCCCGCGCCTGGCCCGGGCCGGCCGGATCGGCCGGGCTCTGCAGACCAGGAAGCTGGGCCGACTCGCACGGCGGCGGGACCCGGCGGCAGGCGCCGCCCACGCCGCCGGGTGGCGTCGCTGGATCGGGCACGTCAGCCAGCACCCGGTGCCGTACGCGGTCGGCGCGGCGGGGCTGCTGCTGACCGCGACGCTGCCCGTGCTCGGCCTGCGCGTCGGCCTGCCCGACGACGGCTCACTGCCGCAGAGCCGTACTGAACGCCGGGCCTACGACCTCGTCGCCGAGGGATTCGGCCCGGGCACCAACGGTCCCCTCGTCATCGCCGCGGACCCCACCGGCGATCCGGGAGTGCTGGACCGACTCGTCGCAACGGTCGCGGCGGATCCGGGCATCGCATCCGTCGTGCCGACACACATCGATCGGGCCACCGGCATCGCGACCCTCGTGGTGTTCCCGACCACCAGCCCTCAGGACAAGGCCACGGCCGACACCATCGCCCGGCTGCGCGCCGAGGTGCTGCCCGCGGCGATCGGGCACGGCCCGGCCACGGCGCACGTCGGCGGGGCCGCCGCGAGCCTGTCCGATGTGGGCCGACGCACCAGCGAACGTCTGCCGGTGTTCGTCGCCGCCGTGCTGGCGATGTCGTTCCTGCTGCTGATGCTGGTCTTCCGCTCGGTCGTCGTACCGCTCAAGGCGGTACTGCTGAATCTGCTGAGCATCGGCGCGGCCTACGGCATCATGGTCGCGGTCTTCCAGTGGGGCTGGGGAGGCGCACTCATCGGGCTGGAGGCGACGGTTCCGATCGTGTCGTTCATCCCGATGTTCCTCTTCGCCATCCTGTTCGGCCTGTCGATGGACTACGAGGTGTTCCTCCTCTCCCGCGTACGCGAGGAGTACCTGCGCACCGGCGACAACGGCACGGCGATCGTTGAGGGCGTCTCGCGCACCGCCCGGATCATCACCTCGGCCGCCCTCATCATGGTGGCGGTCTTCCTGTCCTTCGCCGTCGCCGAGGACCCCTCCACCAAGATGTTCGGGCTCGGCCTGGCCACCGCGATCTTCATCGACGCCACGGTCGTACGTATGGTGCTGGTACCGGCGACCATGACACTCCTGGGCCGGGCCAACTGGTGGCTGCCGACGTGGCTAGACCGGACGCTTCCCCGCGGCCCGGTCGGCACCGACGCGGAATCCACGGGTGAGGCCCCGCGTCCACGGCTGGTTGACCGTTGACTCAACTCCTGCCCGCCCTTGGCGTCCGGCACCTCAGCGCGTCACCTAGGGGCATATCGAGTCGTGATCATCGGGTGGTCCTGGTGAGGTCCTTGATCCAGATCATCGAGGCGCGCAGGTGGAGACCGGCGAGGTAGCTTTCGGGAGTCTTGTCGTATCGGGTGGCGATGCCTCGCCATGCTTTGAGCTTGTTGATCAGGCGTTCGACGGTGTTCCGCTCCTTGTAGAGATCGGCGTCGTGGCTGACGGGTCGGCCACCTCTGGAGCCCTTCTTCTTCCGGTTGGCGGCCTGGTCCTTCTTCTCCGGGATGACCGCCTTGATACGGCGTTTACGCAGGTGGGCGCGGTTTCCGCGGGACGAGTACGCCTTGTCCCCGGCGACCGCGTCCGGCCGGATGCGGGGTCGGCCGACGGGCCCGCGTACCCGTACCTTCTTCAGGACGGGGATGAACTGCGGGCTGTCCGCCGCCTGGCCTGTGGTCAGGATGAACGCCAGCGGGCGGCACTTGCGGTCGGCGGCGAGGTGGACCTTGCTGGTCTGCCCGCCTCTGGAACGTCCGAGGAGGGCGGCCTTCAGCCGGAGTTTCCGCCGACGCCGCATGCGTCGTCGTTCTTCCAGCGCGGGATCACTTTCGGTCTCTTGCCCGTTTTGCTCCTCGAGGTCGCCCCCTTTGACCTGGCCTCCTCCTCCTCGGCCGCGGCTTTCTCCAGGGCGGTGACGACGTCCTCGTCGAGGTACATCCCGGCCGCGTCGTGGTGGGCTCGGGCGGTGGTGGAGTCGATGCTGACCAGGGACAGGTCCACCTCACCCCGCTTCGCGGCTTCCGTGATCAGGCCCTCCAGCAGAGCCTCGAAGACGCCGGCGTCACGCCACTGCCGGAAGCGGTTGTGGACGGTCGACCAGGCGCCGAACTCCGTCGGCATCTGACGCGCAGCACCGTAGTTCCCAGCCGCACCGAAGTACGCCCGCAGATCCCTGGGGCACCGGACGGCTTCGACCTGGACGTCTCCCTCGTCGAAATCGCCGACCCGGCGGGCCTGGTCAACCTGACCGACGACAACTGCGGGTCCACCTGCGGCGCCTGCACCACCAACGTCGCCTGACCCGGACCCGAGATCACTCCGGTCTGGTGCCGCCGCGTCTCCGCACGGCGGCACCAGCCGCCCGCCCCCTCACCAACGGAGATACTTGGTGGTTGCTCCGCCCGCAGCGTTCCGCACCGGTTCCACCGCTCTCGTGCGCGCCGTGGCCCGGCCCTCGCTGCCGTTTCCTCCATTCCCTGACCTCGATGACCGCTCGCCCAGTGGTTCGTCTACCCGCGTGGCGTGGCTACGCGCGGTCTGGGCGAACACGGACAACGCCGAGGCACTCCAGCACTCCAGCCCGGTCCTTGCTGCGCAGCCGAGGCTGCAGCCCGGCTCGTACCGCGCGCCCGCGTCACCTCCGAGAACACCACGCCCGAAGCGGAAGCCGAGCCCGACGAGGCCGATGAGGCGCAGGCGGACTCCGTGCCGGAGGGTGCTGATCCGTCGGGAGAAATATCGGGGCCTGGCGACTCATCCGCTCACGCAAACGGCCCCGGACGAGGAGTCCGAGGCCGACTAAAGCGCCTCCCTGGGGAAGAAACCCCAGGTCAGAGCGGTAACGCGTTGTGCCCCCGGCAGGATTCGAACCTGCGACACCCGCTTTAGGAGCATGATCATAAGCTCACTCGTCTTGCCTGATCTGGCTTGATTCTTCGCCGTTTCAGCAGGTCAGTGGACTGATGGGGGAAGGCGGGGGAGCGATCTTTCGTGATCCTTCGCGGGCCTTCTTTGTTTTGCTGTTCCCATCAGGTTCCCAGCCGAGGGCATGGAGGCGGTCTTTCGAGAGCTAGCAGAGGCATCTACGCAGGTTCGTCGCCCAACCGGGTTCCATTGAGCACCGCAGATGCTTTGGGAGGGGCGACAGGCTCGCTCCCTTGGCCCGGGAGTTGAGCCAGCGGCCGTTTCCGCAGGTCAGCCGCCTGACCGCAGGCTAGCTCGTCCTTGCTCCGTTCGGAACCGGAACTGCTCCGCCTGGGTCGCCTCCCGGCTCCTCCATCTGCCGTACGGCGAGTGCCAGCGGCGCGTGGTCGGAACCGGTGGTCGCGCAGAGGCGTCCTGCGTTACCAGTGAAGTTCATCCGATGTTGCTGGAGGCGGCCGTTCGTCGGCTGCCGGGGGGTGAGTGGGTGTGAAGCCCGCCCTTGCGCACATCACCGGGCACTGCACCTCAACCGGCACCGGCGGCACCCACCAGCTGGCCCCGGTCTCGGCCGACGACGCCGTGCTCGCGCTGCGGGCCCTGCACCGGCTCAGCCTCATCGATTTGCCAGTGATCTTCCGCAAGGCGCCCCGAACATCAAGGACCTGGGCAAGCTCCGCTACGTCGTCGAGCAGGCCTTTTTGCTCCTGCACCACTTCACAAGCCTGGCCGTCCGCTGGGGAAGACGCCTCGACCTGCACGACGCTCACGTCTCCCTCGTCTGCGGCCTCATCTGCTGGAGGTACTTCAAGAAGGCCCGTCCGTGATCGTTTTACGGGCTTTCAGAGACGTGTCGCGGTCTGGACGAGGCTGGCGACGGCTCGGGACCGGCTGTGGGGTGGCCATGCGATGACCGTCGTGACCGTGGGCGCGTCCAGTACCGGGATGGTGGCGAGATCGTCGCGTAGTTGGGCTCGGCACGACTCCGGCGCGATCCAGCAAGCGCGGCCGAGCGCGATCAGTTGGAGCAGCTGCGCATGGTCCCGAGCCTGCGGGCCGGGGCCGTCCGGGTACGTACCGTCGGGGCCGGGCCAGCGCGGCAGCGGCAGGTCGGGCAGGTCGGTGACCTCGGCCGTCCGCACATGGGTCCGGGCGGTGAGGGGATGCCCGGCCGGCAGCACCACGACCTGTCTCTCGGTGCAGAGTTCCTCGGTGTCGAAGCCGGCCGTGGTGTCGAACGGCCGGTGCAGCAGGGCCACGTCGGCCCGGCCGTCGCGCAGCATTCGTTCCTGCTCGCCGATTCCGCACAGGAGCAGATCCACGGTGACCGCATCGGATTCGGCGGCGTAGGCGTCGAGCAGTTTGGCCAGCAGTTCGCTGGACGCGCCGGCCTTCGTGGCGAGGACCACGCCGGCGTGGCCGGTGGCGGCGAGGGCAGTGCGGCGGGTGCGACGCTCGGCGGCCTCGACCGCGTCCAGCGCCGCCCGGGCTTCCCGTAGAAGCACCGACCCGGCCTCGGTCAGGGTGACCGTGCGGCTGGTGCGGTTTAGCAGCGCCGCCCCGAGGCGTCGTTCGAGCTGGCGGATCGCTCGCGACAGCGGGGGCTGCGCGATCCCGAGCCGCTGTGCGGCCCTCCCGAAGTGCAGCTCCTCGGCGACGGCGACGAAGTACCGCAGCTCTCGTGTCTCCACGCCGCAATGCTACCGGCCCCGACCGGGATCGATACCCGCGCGGTATCGCTGCCCACCCAATCGGTGTTGGCCGGCTCCGGATGGGCCCGGACAGGATTGGCCGTATGAGTGAACAGACGATTGCGCTGGTGACCGGCGCGAACAAGGGCATCGGGTATGAGATCGCGGCCGGTCTGGGCGCCCGGGGCTGGGCGATCGGGGTCGGCGCCCGGGACGGGGAGCGGCGCGAGGCGGCCGTGGCGAAGCTGCGGGCGGCGGGCGTCGACGCGTTCGGCGTACCGCTCGACGTGACCGACGACGCGAGCGTGTCCGCCGCCGCCGGGCTGATCGTGGACCGCGCCGGACGCCTCGACGTGCTCGTCAACAACGCCGGGATCACCGGCAGCGCGCCGCAGATGCCTACCTCGGTCGATGTCGCGACGGTGCGGGCGGCCGTGGAGACCAACGTGATCGGCGTCATCCGCGTCACCAACGCGATGCTGCCGTTGCTGCGCCGCTCGGTGTCGCCGCGGATCGTGAACATGTCCAGCAGCGTCGGCTCGCTGACCCTGCAGACCACTCCCGGCGCCGAAACGGGCCCGATCGCCGTCGCTTACTCACCGTCGAAGACGTTCCTCAACGCCGTCACCGTTCAGTACGCCAAGGAGCTGGGCGACACGAACATCCTGATCAACGCCGCCTGCCCCGGCTTCTGCGCGACCGACCTCAACGGTTTCCGCGGCGTCCGCACCCCGGAACAGGGCGCGGCGATCGCAATCCGGCTCGCGACCCTGCCCGACGACGGCCCGACCGGCAGCTTCTTCGACGACGCAGGGGAGGTGCCGTGGTGACCCGAATGTCAGTGAAGGACATCGGCGCACCATCGACCACAGGGGGTTCCCCATGCGCATCTTCGTGACCGGCCCGTCCGGCTGGATCGGCTCCGCACTCGTCCCCGAGCTGCTCCAGGCGGGCCACGAGGTGGTCGCCCTCGCCCGCTCCGACGCCTCCGCCGGTGCCCTGAAGGCCGCCGGCGCCGAAGTCCACCACGGCTCGCTCGACGATGTCGACGCCCTGCGCAGCGCCGCCGCCGCGTCCGACGGCGTCATTCACCTCGCCTACAAGCACCAGGAGGCGTTCTCCGGCGACTTCGCGACCGCGATGGACGCGGACCGTCGCGCGATCGAGGTGTTCGGGGAGGTCCTGGCGGGCTCCGACCGGCCGCTGGTCATCGCCTCCGGCCTGGCCGGGCTCCCGCCCGGCAAGCCCGCGACGGAGGACGACGTGCCGGACGCCACCTCGCCCGGCGGCGGGCGCACCCTCTCCGCGCAGGCGGCGCTCGCCCTTGCGGACCGGGGCGTGCGCTCGTCCTGCGTGCGCCTTCCGCCGACGGTGCACGGCGACGGCGACCCCGGCTTCGTCGCGCGCCTGATCGGCATGGCCCGCAAACACGGCGCCTCCGGCTACATCGGCGACGGCGCCAACCATTGGCCCGCGGTGCACCGGCTCGACGCCGCGCGCCTGTTCCGGCTCGCGTTGGAGGGCGCCCCGGCGGGGTCGGTTCTCCACGGCGTCGCGGAGGAGGGCGTGCCGACCCGGGCCATCGCCGAGGCGATCGGCCGGGGACTTGGCCTGCCGGCCGTGTCCGTCGCCCCGGACGCGGCCGAGGCCTACTTCGGGTGGCTCGCGCTCCTCTTCGGCCTGGACGTGCAGGCATCCAGCACCCGCACCCAGCGGCTGCTCGGGTGGCAGCCGACGCACCACGCTCTCGTCGAGGACCTGGACAAGGGCCACTACTTCAACGAAAGCTGACCGACCCGATGGTCACCGTCGCCGCCCGCCCCGCACCCCGGCACGTGTGGTGCTGCCGGTAGGGGTTCGGGTGCGGTGCGGCTCTTCGCCGTTGAGGGTGTAGCGCCGAGAACATGGAGCTGTTGGACGGTTGGATGTGAGTCGTCAGGAGGTGTGAGAGTCGTAGTTCTCGCGGTTTGCGAGGACCTCGGTCATGTGTATCTGCGCCCAGTCCCTGAGCCCGCGCGTCATGCGGTGGAGCGAGAGACCGAGGTCGGTCAGCTCGTAGGAGACGGTGACAGGGACGGTTGGCGTCACGGTACGGGTGAGCAGACCATCGCGCTCCAGCGACCGTAGCGTCTGGGTCAGCATCTTCTGGCTGACCCCGGCCAGAAGGCGATAGATCTCGGAGTAACGCATCGCCTTCGGAGCGATTGCGTGTGCTGCACCGGCCTGGCCGGAGCTGTTGTCGCCGCCCAGCGCACACAGCACCAGGACGACCCACTTGTCCGAGATTCGGTCGAGCAGCTGCCGGCTGGGGCACCCTGCCAGGAACGCGTTGTACTCCACCTTGGCCTGAGCCCTCTTCTGGGCCGCGTTCATCGTCGTCACTGATCGCACCTCTCACCGCTGGGTGGGTTGCGCACTCCCAAGTGCCTACTTCCCGATGGGAAGTTTCTCTCCAATGCTGATGCAGGGAGGCAGCAGGCGCCACCCCCCAAGTGCACGACGAAAGGCAACAAGATGAGCACACCTTCCCTCTCTCTTCCCGGCGGCACCTGGACTTTGGGTGACCTGACCGTCGCCCGGTTCGGCTACGGCGCCATGCAACTGGCCGGCCCGTGGGTCATGGGGCCGCCCGCCGATCGCGAGGCTGCCCTGGCCGTTCTGCGTGAAGCGGTCGACCTCGGTGTCACCCACATCGACACGAGCGACGCCTACGGGCCGCGTGTCACCAACGAGTTGATCCGCGAGGCATTGCACCCCTATCCCGAGTCGCTGCACATCGTGACCAAGGTGGGCGCGACCCGCGACGAACAGGGTGGCTGGCCTCCGGCCCGGCGACCCGAAGATCTGCGCCGCCAGGTCCACGACAACCTCAAGTCCCTCCGGCTCGACGTACTCGACCTGGTCAACCTCCGACTCGGCAACGCCGAAGGTCCCCAGCCCGGCTCGCTCGCCGAGGCGTTCGAGACGCTCGTCGAACTCCAGCAACAGGGCCTGATCCGCCACCTCGGGGTCAGCAACGCCACCGAGGAGCAGGTCACCGAGGCACAGAGCATCGCGCCGATCGTGTGCGTGCAGAACATGTACAACCTCGCCCACCGCCCCGATGACAAGCTCATCGACCGGCTCGCCACCGACGGCGTCGCCTACGTGCCCTTCTTCCCTCTCGGGGGCTTCACCCCGCTTCAGTCCTCGGCGCTCTCGGCGGTCGCTGCTCGATTGGTGGCGACACCGATGTCTGTCGCGCTGGCCTGGCTGCTGCAGCGATCACCGAACATCCTGCTCATCCCCGGCACGTCATCGACGGCGCACCTGCGCGAGAACATCGCCGGTGCGGGACTCTCCCTCTCGCATGAGGACTTGACCGAACTGGACGACATCAGCCGCTGAATGCCCCAGAGCTGCCAGGTCCACAAGCCACGACCGAAGCCACGACTCAGGTTCCGGCCCCGGTCACCTTCGCGCGACCGGGGCCGAAGCAGGACGATTCACCCTCACCTGGATGACTTCACATCGTCAACCGCCAGGAACTTGTCTGGCCCGGACTGCTGAAGATGCGAGCCACTGACGTGCTGGCCCATTCCGGACGCCCGGGCACCTCCAACAGACCGAACGAGGCCATCAAACGAGGCCATCAACAGACGGCTCGGACACCTCCGCGGCTCCGCCCTCGGACTCCGCAACCTCACCCACTACGGCGCCAGATCCCGCCTGGAAACGGGCGGCTTCAGGCCACGACTACACCCTGGATTGTGAAGAGCCGGAAAATGACGTCTTCTTAGGGAGATTCTCTTGACGAGATCGTTAAGTGCCGCGCTGTCGGCCCGGGTGCGGGCGCTTCGGGGGCACCGCCGGGGCATCGGCACGACGCCGGACCGGGCCGGGCGGCCGCGTGGGCGGCGCAGTTGGGCGACCACGGTGGTCCTCGCCCTGCTCGCGGCGGTCGTGGCGGTGGTGACATACCCGACGGGGACTGCCGTGGCCGCTGATCGGCCGCTGCGGAGCACCCCAGTGATCACCTGGAACATGCAGGGCGCCGACTCAGGGGGGAACAACAACAAGTGGCAGAACAATGTGCGGAACTACGCCCGGGCAGGCACAGATCGTGATGCTCCAGGAGGCCGGGCCGTGGCCGGCCGAGTCGGCCATGCAGCAGGACGACCTGACCCGGACCACGGTGGACCGTCACGGCACCGTCCACACCCACACCATCCGGCAGTTCCTGTGGAGCGTGCGTGACGGGGACTTCCGCACGGTGTACTTCGCGCACACCCAGAACGGGCAGGGCGGTCGGGTCAACCTGGCGATCGTGTGCGACGGGGAACCGGATGAGGTCAACGTGGTGCAGAACCCGGTGGACGCCGGCCGGATCGCGCTGGGCGTGCGCTACGGCCACTACTGGTACTTCACCGTGCACGGGCTGTCCGGGGGCGGCGGGGACTCCGCCGCGCTGCTGGACGCCATCGACACCGCGGTGGAGGACTGGCAGCCCCCGGGCGAGGAATACTCCTGGACGGCCGGTGGTGACTTCAACGTCGATCCCGACATCCTCGAAGAGCGGAGCGCCTTCCCGGTCGCCATGCCGGTCAGCACTCCTTCCAACGTGCCCACCCACGACAGCGGCAACAGGTACGACTACTTCGTCACCGACGACATTCCCGCCAGCCGGGAGAGCGCCTACCTCGTCGGCATGTACCAGCCTCCCTCAGACCACCGTGTGGTCGGCCTGGGCCGGATGCGCGCGGCAGGCGAGCCGCCCTCGGAGATCACGCTGCTGCCTCTCGGCGATGACCTGAAGGGGTGGGCAGCAGCAACGAATCCGGCGCCCGCGACGAGATCCAAGAGGATCTGGGGAAGATGACCTTCGACTCGCTGTACGGCCGTCTCCCCGGAGACACGTCGGCGACGGAGCCGATGTGGCCGTCGCTTACCGACCGCGATCTGGTCGGCAGCCGCAGTCACGGGGAGGGGATCCCGGACCGCCACCATGAGGGATGGCATGGCCACACCATCTCTCAGGTCCACGATTCCGCCCAGAAGGTGCTTGCCGCAGATGGGGAAGCTGCCATCCCGCACCCCAATGTGGTCATGTTGCTGGCCGGGTTGACCGACATCGTGCACGACGAAGACGTACCCACCGCGCCGGACCGGCTGAGCAGTCTGATCGACCACATCTACACCGCCGCGCCGGACGTGGCCATCGTGGTGGGCACGCTGCCGCCGTCCGACGACACGGCCATCCAGGCCCGCATCGACGCCTACAACGACGGTGTGCGCAGCATGGTCAACGACCGCATCGGCGAAGGCGACCACCTGGTCCTGGTCGATCTGAGCGCGGTGACCACCGACGACCTGGTCGACGGGGTGCACCCCGGCGACCAGGGCTATGAAAAGATCGCCGACGCCTTTATGGCCGGGATCCACTGGGCGCTGGTGAACGGCTGGATCAAGGATCCCCCCGGTGCCAGTGACATCGCCGACGCATGCACCAACAGCGTCAAGCCCGGCGTGGGCAGCGCCACCGACTCTGGTGACTCGGGCGATGACTCCGGCCAGACCGTCCAGGACGATGCCTCCGCCTCGGGCAACAATGCCTCGGACGGGGTGTGCGATGTGCTGATCGTCGGTGATTCGATCAGCAACGGGTACGAGGGCGACCACACCTGGCGGTACCGGTTCTGGGAATGGGCACGGGAGCAGCAGTTGGGGTTCAACTTCGTGGGACCGCTGACCGGGACCGTGAAGCCGAACGCCCCCCTCCCGCCACAGCCGCCCAAGCTGGGCGAACAGACGCAGGAGGAGAACGCCGATCCAGCCCAGTTCACCGGGGAGTACGCCAAGGATGTCGACGAAACGTTCGCCGAAGGCGGCTCGGCGCACTATGCGATGTGGGGCCGGCAGCTGGGTCAGAGCGTGCACACCATCGAGAAGGTCATGAACGATCTGAAGGCCAAGCAGCAGACGCCCGACCTGCTGCTGGTCGAGATGGGCTTCAACGACATCGGCTGGCTGGGTGCCGACGCCGGTCTGGTCGACACCATGAAGGACTTCATCGACAACGCCCGCGCCGTCAACCCGGATGTGGACATCGTTCTGGCCAACGTCCCCCAGCGCACCACGCTCGGCGACGCCAACCGGGACCTGCCCAAGCGCATCACCGAGTACAACTGGGCCCTGGCCAAGGCGATTCCCACCTGGGACACCGACACCTCCCCGGTCGCATTCGTCGACCTCGACGCCGCGATGAGTTGCGACCCGACCGCGACCATATGCCCGACCGCCTATGACGGGCTGCACCCCAACCAGGTGGGCGAGTACCGCATCGCCCAGAGGTTCACCGTCGCACTGCACGAGGAGTTCGGGATCGGCTCGGAGGCGCTCGCGCCCCCGTTGTCCGGCAGCGACTCCCAGCGGTCGGTGGCCACTCCGACCGGCCTGGAGTTCGACGGCACCCAGCAGGGGGTGACCGTGACCTGGCCCAAGGTCTTCGGCGCCCACGGCTACGACGTACAGTGGCGCGACATCACCGACAACAGCGCGGCCGAATGGCAGGACAGCCTCCCCGGCGCCCGGGCCAACCGCTGGGACCTGGGCTGGCAGTTCACCAACCAACCGTGGGCCGGCCACACCTACGAGGTCAGAGTGCGCTCGGCCGCCGGCGACGTGAAGTCACCGTGGTCGGATCCGGTCAGCGGAGTGGCCAACCCCACCACCGCCCCGCCACCCGCGGACATCGTCGTTTTCGGTGCCGGCGAGGGCTCGTTCGACGTGCGCTGGACGGCGGCGCCCAGGGGGCCGCACACCGACTCCATCACCCGGTACGCGCTGTGGGTCTGGGACGAGGACACCCCGATGGTGCACTCCCGCATCATCGGCTACCCGGCCTCGGAACGTATCGCCCATGTCGACGGGCTGACTCCGGGCCACCGCTACCGGGTGTTCGTGTCCACCTGGAACGCGGCCGGTGAGGGCAAACCCCGCACCGCCGCCACCGTGACCGCGCGCTGACCGCCCACCACCCGCAATCTGACGGCGCTCCCGATGCGGACCACCGCACCGGGAGCGCCGCCACAACGGCCGCCGGCCCCTGCCGCGTGGCCAGGACAGCGTCCCGCGGCGCGTGGCGCCCGCAGGTCGACCGATGGCCGTCAGGTCGAAGGGTGCGGGCTTGGCGCCGCGGCATGCCGGTCCGGTCCTCGCCCGTACCCGCCGCATCCGCCGCCAGTGCTGCGACCGGCAGGCGGACGAACAGAACACGGCCGTCGCCTTCGCCGCAGGCATCAGCGGACCACCGCACCCGCGGCACAACCGCGGCCCGGAGTCGTCGTCCGTGGTCGCGACCAGCCGCAGCCGGGGCACTCCGTTCCTGCCCGTGCCTCCACCGTACGACTGTGCGGATGGCTGCCGACCACCCGATGACCTCAGCGAAGCGGGTCACCGCGTGCACCACGGGAAGACCCGACGAGTGTCGCGGTCAGCGGGTGCCCGCCTCGGCGCGCGCGTAGAACGCGGCGAGCTCGTGGGGGTTCTTGGTATAGACGTCGATCTTGCGTACCGTGCCGTCCTCGACCTGGTGGATCTCGACCATGGTCAGCGGGAACTCCTCACCGGTGGTGTGGGCTGTGAGCGTTCCGGTGAGCGTTCCGATGACGCCGGCCGGGCCCTCGAACACCTCGGCATCGGTGATGGCGACGTTGGCGTAGCCCATCATCGCGCCCAGGATCGACTGCACGAACACCTCGCGGCCCTGGTGCACGCCGCCGTAGGGGAGTTGGTTCGGCTCATCGACGATCACCTCGGGGGCGAGCTTGGCCAGGACACCCGGCACATCGCCCTTGCTCAACGCGTCATACAGCCCTCGCACGACATCCGCGGGGCTCTCCGTCACCGCCTCGATCTGGCTGCTCATCTTGTGTGTCCTGTCCGTTTTCAGGTGCTGCCGACCGCGGCGCGTACGTCCTCGCACCGGTCGGGCCCCGGGGGATCGGGGCACGCACCATGCAACGGGAGACGGCCGTGACGGGGGAGTCCTTGCTGTGAGGGGTATTGGCAGGGCCCCCACCCCATCGCGCAGCCTGCCTACCCTGTCCTCATGGACAACCGGGACGCAGTCAGCGCATTCCTCCGCTCCCGACGCGACAAGATCACCCCAGAGCAGGCCGGTCTGCCGGCGTACGGTCAGCGGCGGGTGCCCGGACTGCGCAGGGGTGAGGTCGCCACGCTCGCCGGGGTGAGCGTCGAGTACTACACCCGCCTGGAGCGCGGCAACCTCCAAGGTGTCTCCGACAGCGTGCTGGACGCCCTCGCCCGGGCCCTGCGGCTCGACGACACCGAGCGCATGTACCTGTACGACCTCGCCCGCGCTGCGGGACCGGCGCCCCAGACGCGGGCCCGGCAGCGGAAGAGCCGACCGACGGTGCGGCTGAGTGTGGCGCGGATCGTCGAAGGCATGCCGGAGCTGCCTGCGTACGTGATGAACAACCGCCTCGATGCGCTGGCCGCGAACCCGCTGGGCCGGGCCCTGTACTCGGAGATGTATGCCGACCCGACCTGCGGTGCGAACGTCGCCCGGTTCGCGTTCTTCAACCGCGCAGCCAGACGGTTCTACGCCGACTGGGAGCGCATGGCCCGCTTCGCCGTGGGCGCGCTGCGCATCGAGGCGGGGAAAGACCCCTACGACCGGGAGCTGTCGAACCTGATAGGTGAACTGTCCACCCGCAGCGACGCCTTCCGCGTGATGTGGGGATCCCACGACGTGCATGTCTTCCGCGAGAGCACCAAACGCCTCAACCATCCCCTCGTCGGCGACCTGGAACTCGATCAGGAGACCATGAGCCTGCCGGACGAAAGCGGCTTGAGCGTGGTCGTCTACAGCGCGCCACCCAAAACCGCCGCCGAGGACGGCCTGAAGCTGCTCGCCAGCTGGTCCGCCACGACCGGACAGGAGCAGGACACGGAATCCCCAAGTAAGCCGTCGACCCGGCAGCCCTGACGGGCGGCACCATCAGGCCAACGGTCGATGCTCCCGCATCGACCGGGTGTCGGCGGTTTCTCCCAGCCGTCGCCGACACCGAGGCTCGTCTCGCCGCAGAGATGGGAGCTTTGCGTCGGATCATCAAAGGATGTCCGACGTGCGACAAACGCGCATTTTCAATGTTCCCAGGATGATCCCATTGCGCACCCAAAGGCCTTCCAGGGAGGTTCCCTGGAAGGCCTTTAGTGCGCTGACCTGTGCTTTTGTGGTGCCCCCGGCAGGATTCGAACCTGCGACACCCGCTTTAGGAGTGGGATCGAATCCATGATCGGGGGTGTTGGTTCATGCCGGGTGGCGCTGTTCTCGCAGGTCAGCGCCGTCCGGCATGATTCTTGATCCAGCTCATGACGGGTACTGCTCCGTCATCCGCTCACGCATCGCTCACGCGTGCGGGGGCGTTCTTACTTCCGGCGGGGCGAGTACGGGTGGGTCAGTAGCCGGTTGTGGTGGGCTCGCGCTCGAACCGGCTACCTCTTTGTCTCGAATGAGGATCGGTCAAGATCGGTACCTGTGGATCTCGTAAAAGTGTAGGTCAGAGGGTTGGTGTGGGCTGGTGTGACGGGGATTCGCTTGGTCTCCGGAGGAAGATCATCTCCCAGAATTCTCCCAGGGGCTGGCGCTGCGCTTGGGGCTCGTATCCACGCCACGCCTGCGAGCCGCATTGCGGGAGCAAGTTTGCCCGGGTGCTCACCTGCCCCGCGCGGCGTCAATCCTGTCAGGGCTGCCGCCGCGCGCTGACGCGCGTATGTCCCCCATGGGGTGAAGGGCTGAGTAGGAAGTCCAGGGAGGGGCAGTGGGTCGTAAGGTTCGGGTCGAGATTCCGCCGTGGTCACCAGACGAGACGGTTGGGAGAGCGTTGTGGCTGATCTTTCGTTCGAGACGATCGCTTCCGGTCGCTGTTTGGTGGCGAGGGTAGGCGGCGAGATGGACTACCTGACCGATCCCTGGTTCCGTCCGCGGTTCAAAGAGCTGATCGCGGGTGGTGGCCGCTTCATCGTGCTGGATCTGTCGGGGGTGTCGTTCTGCGACTCTGCCGGGCTGAATGTGCTGCTCGGAACGTGGCGGCAGGCGGATGCGAGTGGGGCTGTGTTGGTGCTGGCGTGTGTGCCTGAGTCGTTGCGGGGGATCCTCGAAATGACTGGAGCGGATCACGTCCTGCGTGTGTTTGACACCGTCGCCGACGCAGAAGCGGTCTTCGGCGGCTGAGCCGCTGTCCCGGTCTCGCGATCGACAGCGAGGTCAACGAGAGCGCGCAGGGTGAGGTGGGCTTCGCCCGGATGCCGCAGCGGCTGGTCGAGGCTGAGGGTGTACTGGTTGCGCCGGCCGACCCGTTGCCGGTGCAGATAGCCGGCCTGTTCGAGGTCGGCGAGGATGGCCTGGACCGCTCGTTCGGTGATAAGGTAGATGGCGGCGATGGTTCGGAGCCGCGCGTCCGGGTCCCGTGCGACGGCCCGCAGCACCCTGGCGTGGTTGGTCAGGAACGTCCACCGGCGGCCCTGGTGATCCATGAGCCTCAGCCGCCCTCCGCCTCGCGCGATGTGCGATGAAGAATGCCGGAAATCCTCATCACCCATTCTGGCAGGGGCGAGCACGACCGGAATGCCTCTCGTGCAGGAGGTGCGTCCTTGTCGGCGCCCTTGTCGCTGGCCTGGTGCGACACGACGGTGTGCACTTGTGGCGGCTTGGCGTCCGGCTCTCCCGCGCGGTCAGGAGGAAGCACTTCCGCCACTCGTCCCGTAGGACAAGAACTCGCACCCGAACCGTGGTGGGCCACCTCAACCGGGCCGCCCTTCGCGTGCCCCCAGGGCGCACGCGTTCCCCTCATGTCGGCTCGCGAGGCGGCGCCCTTCCGGGCGGGACACAAACGATGATCAGAGCACGTGCCCGCCTCGACTCTCGTCGGGGCGTCAGCCTCAGAGAGATGCTGCTGGTAAGCCCGCAAGGAGATCCCCGAAGTCGGCCGAGAAGCGCGCCTGACCATGCGTTCCGGGGGGTACGGTCGGAGCCGGCCGATGCGGGGCGCGAGAGGCAGGGCGTCCTGCCCGCCTTGGGACGCGGCCGAGGCCGACTGGGACTCGGCCCGGGAGCGGGTCTGGGGTTCACGGTGACGTGCGTGATCTGCCCCCACAGCGGGTCCAGAACCCGCGGCGGCGAAGCAGAAGACGGCATCCGGTCTTCGACCGCAGGTCGGCGCGCTGCAAGGTCGTGGTCGTCCGCTGCCCCCCGTCGTCGTCAGCGGAGAGGACGCCGCCGGGACAGCCGCACGGCGGCCACGGTCACATCGGCCACGAGAACCACGATGCCGATGATCAGCAGATAGCCCAGACCTCCGGCTGTCACGCCGATGATCCCCAGGACGACGGCAACAAGGGCGAACAAGAGGAAGTACGCCACGACTCGGACACCTCCCTTGGACCGTGCCGTCGCTCAGCGGCGTGCGAGCTTGCGTTCGCCGTTCGCGCCCGGCTGGTACGTCGTCCCGTAGTGCTGGAAGATCGCTTCTTCCTGCTCGGCGGGCAGGATGTCGTCCATGCCCATCGAAGGAGCCTTCCTGACCAGGCTCCTGGTGCAGGCGATCTTCACTTAGCCCGTACCCCGGAGTGCGTCGTCGACGGGCACGAAGACCAGGTGACGGCGAGTCGGCAGCCCGGTCCGTATGGTGACCACGGCCGGTTGGTCGGTGGTGGTGTCCACGCAGACCGCTTCGAGCACGCCGATCCTGTGCCTCTTCGGGTCGACGACGTCATGGGTGTGCCACTCGCGGATGTCGGCTGCGTGGATCATGCGCTGTCCCTCCTGAGCGGGACACCGGTCGACGCGGGCCGCGTCTCTTGGAAGGTCGCCGCCCGGCCGGAACCGGCACTGCGGCTGTGCCAACGACTCCGGCGCAACCACGCCGGAGTCGCCCTTCCGGGCGGCTGCACGTGAGAGTGAGCCAACCCACGATCCATGGTACTGCGGCTGGTGCGCCTCGCACCCTTGATGGATACGCCGGTGCGATGGATCCATGCCCGCGCAGCACTATTGCGTGATCTCCCGGTCCGGTCGTGCCGGCCCTCGTGGCGGACGCGCCGCCGCTCCGCGAGGCCGGAAGAGGAAACCCGTCCGGGCCAGGTTCGGTTTGCAGGAGTACGACGCCGGGGGCGGGCCCGGAGGCGCGGCGGCGCGCGAGGGTGCGCAGCATTCCCGCCACCGGGGTGATGCCGCTGCCCGCCGTCACCGTTAGCATCCGCGGCGGCAGCGGATCCTCCCCTGGTGACCACCTGCGCCTGTACCGGAGCCTGCATCCAGATCATCGCCGGGCCTCCGGATCGAGGCGATTTCCTGAGTTCCGCGGAGTCCGGCGAATCGGGAAGGCGGAATGCGGTGACCGCATGATCCGAAGTGGCATGGCCCTACGCCGTGCTGCCGGTCAACGCCCGGCAACCTCCCCTGTCAACGCGGTGTCGACACCCGGGAGTTCTGGGAGCTGCGCAGGGGCCGCCGGGGTGACCGGAGCCTCGGCGGGAGCTTCGACCGGCGGCGGCAGGATGCGGTCCTCCCACCACGACAGGGCCATCACAACGGCGAGTAGGACGAAGGGGATCGAAGCCGGAACGATCAGCGTGTACATGCGTACCGCGCTCGGGCCGTACCGCGCACACCAGCCCTTGCCGCGCTCCCTGAACAGCCGGCAAGTGGCCGTCCGCTCCGGGTGCGAGACCGTTACATCGGGCGCTACCAGCAGTCACGTGGCAGGGCTAGGCTGTCCGAACAGGCCCCGGCCCCCGGCAGTGATGCTCTGTTCCGCTCCGGGGGGTCCGTCGTGTTCGTCCTGCTCCTTGTCCTCATCGCGGTCCTGTTCGGCTTCGGCTTCCTCCACCCCATCTGGTGGGTGGCCGCGGCGTCGGTCGTGCTGGTGTTCGGCGCCGCCCAATACGGCCGCCGTGGTGAAGGCGGGGGCTGGGACCGTGGCGGCAGTTCCGGTCCCGGGGAGTACTGGGACCACCGGGACCGCCGTCGGCATCGGGCGCGGTGGAGACGCGAGGTCCTTCGGGACAGCGAGCACCGCAGGTGACCGACACCACGGCCCGCCCTACCAGTCCGGCGCGGCCGGCGAACGGCAACTGGCGTATCGCCGACCACCCATGGACAGGATGACTGCGTTGCGAGGTACGCACCATGCAACAGGTGACCACGCCCCGTGAGGAGCAGCCGCTGTCGACGGCTGCGGCTCTGCTGGCCGAGGTCGTCGAACTGCGCGCCAGCAACGAGCAATTGGGGCGGGCGCTGGTGAGCCGTGCGGTGATCGACCAGGCGCGCGGCATGGTGATGGCCCTGGCGCCCTGTTCCAGTGAGAGGGCCTGGGATCTGCTGGTGGACGACGGCGTGTGCGCCCGGCGGTCGTCCTGTCGGCTCATCGCCCGTTCGGCCCGGTCATGTGCTGTCGGGGAGTGGGAGGGGCACGCTGGTGTGTGCGGTGCCCGAGGCGCCGGAGGGTGTGGTGGTGGGCGTCGTGGAGGTGGCGCTGAGGGCGAGGAGCGCGACGTCGTCCGCGGGTCCTGCGGGGAAGGTGTTCAGCAGCGCGGTGAGGTCGCTGATGATCGCGGTGGCGCCGAGGGCTCGGTTGGTGGCGGCGTCGTGGGTGAGGTGGGAGGTCAGGCCGCTCTCGCCGAACCGGGCGCCGCGGGGAGTACGGGCCTCGGTGAGTCCGTTGCTGTAGAGGAAGAGCGCCTCGCCGGGCAGGAGTTGAACGGCCCGGGCGACGAAGTCCGCCTGCGGCAGGGCGCCGACAAGCATCCTCCCGCCAGGTTCACCTGCTCGGTCCCGGCTGCTGCCCGGGCGGGCCCGTCGCGGCGGGCGGGCCGCAGGTGGTGGGCCGGGAGATGGCCGCCTCCGGCGAGGGTGAGGGCGAAGCCGCCCGCGGGGTCGGGTGCGAGGGTGCCGAAGACGAGCGTGCAGAAGCCGCTGCCGTCGGACGATGCGGACAGCAGGGCGGTGTTGAGCGCCCGCAGTACGACACACGGGTCCGGTTCCAACAGGGCGGTGGTGCGCAGGGTGTAGCGGATCAGCGAGGTGAGCGCGGCGGCGGGTGCACCCCGGCCGCTGACGTCACCGAGGAAGAACGCCCACCGCCCGGTGCCGAGCGGGAAGACGTCGTAGAAGTCGCCGCCGACGTCGTGGACCGAGGCGGTGGTGTAGTGGCAGGCGGCCTCCAGGCCCGGCACCTCCGGGAGCGCCGGGGGCAGTAGGGTGCGCTGCAGGGTGGAGGCGTACGCGGCGATCTCCGACCGGTCCCGCTGGGCGCGCTCCCGTGCCGCGTGCTCGACCTCCACCAGTTCTCGTTCCACACGGAGCATGCGCAGGGCGGACAGCCGCAGTTCGAGTTCGTCCATCACGAGCGCGGCCAGGTCGGTCAGGGCGTTGGCCTGAGCCGCTGTGATGCGGCGCGGCTTGGTGTCCAGGACGTCCACGGTGCCCAGGCGGTGACCGTCGCCGGTGGTGACCGGGGCGGCGGCGTAGAAGCGCACCCGGGCCGGACCGGTCACCGGACAGTGGGCGCGGGCGACCGGGTCGTCGAGGGTGTCGGGGACGACCAGGGGGCCGCCGGTGAGGATCGCCGAGGTGCACAGCCCCGGGTCCCGGCCGATCTGTGTGACCCCCGCCAGGCCGTACGCGGCCTTGAACCAGACCCGGTCGGTGTCCACGATCGTCACCGTGGCGGCCGGAGCGTCGAACAGGCGGGCGGCCAGCGCGGCGATCCGGTCGAAGGCGCCATCGGGCGGAGTGTCCAGGATGTCGTAACGACGCACCGCGGCGATCCGCCGCGCCTCCTGCTCCGGAGACAGATCCACGCGTTCCTCCACCGCTTCTCAACGCTTCCACGTCTTCGCGCGCGACGCACCCGGCCGGCGCGGACGGCGCAGGCGACTATTCGGACCGTTGGGTCCGGTCGTTGTGCGCGAGGCCGTCCGGATGCTCCGTGGTGCGCTCTCCGAGGGGCAGAAGCAGTACGCACAGGACGATCGGGGCGCGGAGGACCTGGCCCGCCTCCTGCCAGCCCCACGCCTCCAAGGCGGCACGGGCCGAACGGTCGGACTGGTCCACCAAGGCGACGCCGAGCGAAGCCTGGTGGTCGGCGAGCAGCCGCTCCTGGAGCCGGCGGGCGAGCCCGCGGGCGTACTGGTGCGGATGGACGACGGTTTCGAGGATCGCGAAGACGTGTCCGGACGCGGTCAGTTGCTCCAGGTTCTGCGGCAGCGGCCCGTCGAACCCCTGCCACCAGGAGCCGTCACGCGGCACGGGGAATCCGAAGACACAGCCGCTCAGGGACCGGGCTTCGGCGACCAGCATGTCGAATCCCGGCAGTTTCACGCCGTCCGCCAGACGGCGCAGGAACTCCTGCCGGCCGCGGAACTCCTCGCCCGGCGGGGTGGTGGTGGACTCCACGTACAGATCCGCCAGGTCCTCCCGCAGTCCCTCGGCCTGCCAGCGGTTCAGCCGGCGCAGCCGCACCGTGTCCATGGCGGACGGCTCCGAGCCTTCGGGTTCGTGTGATTGCCGCGGAGTGCGCATGGGGCGCCTCGGTTCAGGAGACCGGCAGATGTGCGGGAGTGCCATCGTGGCCGATGTGCGGTGCGGCGCCGGGGTCTGGGACGTCTGTTCGTCAGCATAGCCCCGGATCGGCGCCGCGCCGGGGCCAGTTGGGGGTACGAGGCCGCTGTGGCCCAGGCAACTGAACGGTGAGTGAGCAGACCGACTTGTCGAGGACGAAGAGGAACGCGGCGACGAACCGGATTTGCCCGCACACCATCCGTGGACAGCCGGTGTCGTGGGACGGAAACCGTGTTTGAACGCGGGCTGTCCGGGAATCCGTGCGCTGTGCTTCAGACCGGAGGCACGCCCGTGCGAGCAGCTGTCGCTGCTCCCCAACGTGCTGCGGCCTGTCGGCTCCCACGGTGAGTGATGCCACCGATCGGGGAGACACGTGCCCATGCCGGACGTACGCACACAGAGCCCAAGAGGCGCACATCCCTACGCCCACGACGACGCCCCGGACACCGACGCCGCGTTCCGCAGTATCGCCGCCCTGCCGGACGGCCCGGAGAAGACCGCGCTGCGCCAGCAGGTGGTGTGCGCCTGGGCACCGATGGCCGTACGGCTCGCACGGCGCTTCCGTCATCACGGCGAGTCCCTCGAAGACCTCCAGCAGGTTGCCCGACTCGGCCTGGTCAAGGCGGTGGCCCGCTTCGACCCGAGCCTTGGCACCGCCTTCCCGAGCTTTGCCATACCGACGATCCTCGGCGAGGTGAAACGGCACTTCCGTGATCACCTCTGGGGCGTGCATGTGCCGCGACGCGTGCAGGAGTTGCGCGGCCGGGTCCGGTCCGCCGGGAATGAGTTCGCTTCGCTCTACGGACGCGAACCCTCCGTCGGTGAGATCGCTGCGCACGCCGGCCTCACCGAGGCGGAGGTACGGCTCGGCCAGGAGGCGCTGGAGAGCTTCACCGCGGTGTCCCTGGACGCCGTTCCCGGCCGCTCCGGGCACAGCCACCCACTGACCGACACCCTCGGGGGCCTGGAGCCCGGCTTCGACCTGATCGTCAACCGTGAGGCGCTCCGTCCACTGCTACGGGCCCTGCCCGAACGCGAGCGGCAGATCCTCTACATGAGGTTCTTCGGCGAGATGACACAGAACCGGATCGCCCTGCAGCTCGGTCTCTCGCAGATGCACGTCTCCCGTCTGATCATCCGCATCTGTGCACGCCTGCGCGACCAGGTGATGGCCGAGGCCCACGATTAGGCTCCAGGGACGCGCGGGGGCCGTTGTCTGTGGTCGGCGGAGCCCCGCGAAGCCCCGTAACGCGAGAGGCGCGCCGCGATGAGCGAGCAGGACAGCCAGGCCATGCATCATCCGGCAGTGGTTGCGCACCGCAACAGCCGTGCCGGGGATACCCAACTGCGGATCGCCGACGCCATCACCAAGTTCGCCGGTTCGATGCCGTTCGTCTACATCCATGCGATCGCGTTCGTGCTCTGGATGCTGTTCGCCGAGGGCAGCCCCTGGCCCACGTTGACGCTCGTCGTGTCGCTGGAGGCGATCTTCCTCTCCACATTCGTCATGATCGGTCAGAACCGGCAAGCGGCCTTCCAGCAGATCAAGGCCGACCACGATTTCGTCGAGCAGGAGTTGGAGCTCAGGACCAACACCGAGCTGACGCGAGCGATCCACGTCATGACCACGGAACTGCATCGCCGTCTGGTCGAGGACGGTGCAGAGCAGTAGCGGGCCCCGCCCGGGAGTGGGTCAGGACCCCAGACCGGGGAGGGGTTCGGAGTCGTCGATGAAGGTGCGGGCCACATCGGCCAGGCGCCGGTTGTGGGAGGGGGCGTAGCCGCGCAGAGCGGTGAAGGCCCGTTCCATGTCGATGCCCTGGCGTTCGGCGAGTTTCCCCTTGGCCTGTTCGATCAGCACCCGGCTGTTCAACGCCGTCTGCAGCTGCTCGTTGAGCACCGTGCTGCGGCGGGCGGTGCGTTGTTGCAGGAGGCTGATGGTGGCGACGTCGGCAAGCGCCTGGGCAATAAGTGTGGCGAGCGGGTCGAAGGGGCCGGGCGCGGCGCGGAAAAGGTTCAGAGCGCCCACGGTCTCGTCCCGCAGGCGTATGGGCAGGGCCTGGACGGCCCCGAATCCGCTGCGATGGGCCACCGTGACGAAGCGCGGCCAGCGGTCGACCTCCCGGGTCAGGTCGTGGACGATCACCGGTGCGCCGGTGCGGAAGCAGTCGAGGCAGGGGCCTTCGTCATTCTGGAGCTGGAACAGCTCCAACAGACGCACCTGTTCGTCGGAGGCGGCCATGACGCGGAGTTTGCCGTCCCGGTCGGCAAGCAGCACCCCGGCGGCGCTCGCGTCGAGCATGCCGACGCAGCGGTCGGTCAGCAGGCGCAGGAAGTCGATGAGGTCGAAGTCGGCGACCAGGTTGTCGGCCAGCTCGACGAAGGTCTTGGCCAGGAGCTGTTGATCCATCGTGGGCACCCTCGATTGAGACTAGTCCCTCCGGGAAGGGTCGGGAAGTACGGCACGTTCCTCGGTCGGCACCGCTGCGTCAGGTTTTCTCCCCGGCCTGATCCGGCTCCGCGTCCGGTGGGAAACGAAGCTGCCGGGCCACCGCGTCCGCGGCCACGTCGGCGAGCCGGCGTCCCTGTGCATAGGCGTAGGCGCGGAGCCGGACGAAGGCTTCCTCGATGCCGACTCCGAGCTGGACCGTGAGCATCCCGCTGGCCTGGTCGATCTCCGCTCGGTATGCGCCCAGGTCCTCGAAGCTGCGGTCCGCCACCGGTCCGTCGGTCGGTGCGCCCGTCTCGCCGATCCTTGTATCGAGCAGGAGGAGAGTCGCGAGATCGGCGAACGCCAGTGCGTCGGCCAGTTCCTCCGTGTCGAGCACGGTCGGAATGTCGGCGTACAGGTCCAGGACTCTCGGGCTGATCGCCCCCATCTGCAGGGGGAGCGAGAAGACCGCGCGGGCCCCGGCTTCCAGGGCCGCATCGGCGAACACGGCCCAGTGATCCTGCAGTTCGACGGTGAGCAGATCGGGTGTCAGGACGGCCGAGCCTCGTGCAAACGCGTCCACGCAAGGCCCCTCGCCCAGCGTGAGCTGGAGCTCTTCCAGTTGCTCGCTGATGTCGTCGGTGCTGCACAGCGGATGGCTCGCCGCGGCCTTGGACATCGCCGACACCCCGGCCCCGCCGACCGGCAGCGCTGCCACGGCCGCGGTGCACATCCACCACGCCGACCCGAACACCGCGTCGGGCCGCCTGCTCGGCCACCAGTATCTGGATGCGGGCCGACCGGCTGTCAGGCCCCACCCGGGCCACCGCCTCCAGGCATCGTGACAAGGCCCTCCAGCCTCGCCGTGGTTCGTTCCCCGAGGGGAAACACCAGTACGCGGAACATGGTGGGATCGGCCGGCCCGCGGAGCCCTCCGACGTCCAGCCATCCCCAGGAGCGGAGCGCAGCGAGGGTTGGGCGGTCGGCCCGGTCCACCAAGGTGGCACCGAGCGATGCCTGGTGGTCGGTCAGCAGCCCCTCCTGCACACGACGGGCGAGGCCACGGTCCTGCGGGTGCGGCCGGATCAGGATGCCGGAGAACGAGAAGACCCTGCCGGACACTGTGAGTTGCTCGATGGCGCGCGGTAGCGGTCCGTCGAAGCCGAGCCACCAGGAGCCGTCGCCGCGTACCGGGAACCCGAAGGCGCATCCCATCAGTCTGTCCGTCTCGCCGATCACCATGGCGAATCCAGGTCGGCGCATGTCCGTGGTGAGGCGGTTCAGGAAGTTCTGGCGGCTGGGACGGCGGTACGCATCACCCGGCGCCGTCGCACGGGACTCCACATACAGATCGGCCAGATCCTCACGCAGGCCCTCCACCAGCCAACGGTTCAGCCGACGCAGTCGCATCGGAGCCACGGCGGACGGCTCGCCGCCCTCAGGCTTCCATGACCGTCCCTGCCGGGGGTCGGCCGTCATCGCACATCGCCCGAGAGGACCATCACCAGCGGGACAGACCCGTGCGGTGGGGCTGCAGCGGGTGCGGCCGGGGCATCCCCGAGAGGAGCTGTCAGCCGGCCGGACGGTACACCGAGGAGGAGGAACCCGCAGCCGGTGACGTCGAGAATCAGAGCCAGCATCGCCGGCGGGTAGTGCAGTCGCAGGGTCCCGCCGGCCACGGTGGTCTGCTGCGAGGCGTGGAGGAAGGCGTTGAGGCCGCTGCAGTCGCAGAAGCCGACGGCGGTGAGGTCGACGTCGATGGTGCGGATGCCGTCCCGCAAGCACCGCTCCAGGGATGCGCGCACCAACGGCGCGGATTCGAGATCGATCTCACCGGCCAGGGTGATCAGTGCCCGTTTCCTTCGGTCATGGCGGTACACGGTGAGCTGTGGGAGGGGCATGACGCCTCGGTTCGGAAGACCATCCGGCAGCGGACGCGGTGACGCCGGATTCCCGGCCTCCCAGGGCGCGCTGTCGGCAGGGGTGTACGTTCGGCGGAGGCAGGGCAACGGTTGGTTCGACAGCCTGCACAGCAGGACAGCGAGCCCACCCAGTTCCCTCCTGGGATGCGCCGGGTGGCGGACGCAAGGTCCGCTCGCCCCAGCCATCTGTGTTCAGCAACAGCATGCCGCCGGGGTCTGGGACGTCTGCACAGCAGCGTAGTCCTCGCGTCGTGTGAAGGACGGTCCGAAGCCGCCCGGTCTCAGAATGGATGGTGCAAGCGCGCGGGTGGGTTCACCGAGGTCGCCGTAGAGTCCGTAAGAACGTGATCGTCGGCTCACTCCAGGAGGGCGAGGTGGTCGGCGCCGCCCCCGCGCCATTCGATCAGGAAGAGGGTCGCGTCGTCGCTGGTCCGGCCGCCCCGTTCCTGCTTCAGGGCGTGGGAGAGTGCGCGCACCATCGCTCGTACTCCCTTTGTCGTGTGTTCGATGCGGTTGACCCAGTGGATGAGTTGCTCTTCGCCGAACTGCTCTTCACCGGCTTCGTGCTCCTCGATCAGGCCGTCGGTGAAGCACAGCACCCGGTCGCCGCGTTGGAGCATCTGCTGACTGATCCGGGGCTCTTCACCGCCGAAGCCGACCGGCAAGGTGGTCGGGCCTGTCAGTTGCCGGACGACTTGGTGGTTGCGGATCAGCAGCGGTGCGGGGTGGCCCGCGTTGACCCACTGAAGGTGGCCCGTTGCGATGTTCAGCCGCATCATCTGGGCGGTGACGAAGTGGTCGGGCCCGAACTGCTCGGCGATGGCCCGGTCCATGAACGTGTAGATCTCGGACAGGCCGATGTCGGCACGTCTGGCGTGCCGGTAGGCCCCGACGGCGACGGTCGCCATCGTGGCGGCGTCCAGGCCGTGGCCCATCGCATCGACCATGGCCACGTGCAGGATGTCCTCGTTGAGGGCGTAGTCGAAGCTGTCGCCTGCGACGCTGTAGGCGGGCTCCAGGATTCCGGCCACCGCGACCTGCGGGACGGACATCGCCAGCGGCGGCAGCAGGGACCACTGGATCTCCGCGGCCACGCTCATCGGTTCGCGGCGCCGGGCGAGGAAGAACTGATCGGTGTAGCTGTGCTTGGTGACCAGCATGTCGGCGACCAGGCCGGCGAGCCTGCGCAGCAGCCGCCGGTCGTCGTCATCGAGGGTGTCCAGGGTGAGGGCCATCACTCCCACCTGGTCGCTGCCGTCCAGCAACGGCAGGTACATCCGGACGCCGCCGGACTGCGGCACCTCGACAGTGGTCGCCTGCAGGAAGGCCGTGCCGGCCGGAGAGTCATCGATCGGCTCAGGCTCGCCGACTGTCAGCTGCCGACCCGGCAGCGGCACCAGCACCTGCTGGCCGTAGTCCTGCAGCAGGATCGAGACGTCGCGGCCACCGACCCTGGCCACCTCTTCCGCGATCAGCGGTGCGATCAGCTGCGGCGGCATCTCGTGTGCCCGGTCCAACAGCACCCCCAGCAGCCGCTCACCGAACCCTTCCGACCGGTCCAGCATGCCCTTGTCAGGCCGCCGTCCACCTTCCGCCATAATCCGACCCGCTCACGTGATCTGTACGCACGAGCTCCTGACACGACCGCGAACAACCTGCACAGAGTGACGCGGCCAATCACCCCGGACAGCCCATTACGCCGGACGCGGCATGTCACACACGGTCAGGACAGATGCCTCTCCCTCCCGTTGTGCACCATCCCCTTCCGGAGCGGTGTCACATCCTCAACGACGTCCACTTGTCGGACGGGGACACACCAGAGACCAGCGAGGGACGAGTGCGGGGGCGATTCCTCCGGCGAGCTCGCGCTACCCACTGCCTACGGGGATGCTCGGTGCGGCACCGGTCATGCTGCCGTGCCGGGCGCGTCGGTGGCCGGCCTGAGTGTCTTGTCGGTGCTGTCGGGGACGGACGCCGGCAGCGCCGTGGCGGGGGCGGCGGCCGCGGTTTCCCGGGCGAGGAAGGAGCCGAGTTCGCCGATGGTGCTCATGAGGGGGGCGGGGAAGACGACGGTGGTGTTCTTGTCAACGCCGATCTCCACCAGGCTCTGCAGGTTGCGCAGTTGGAGGGCGAGCGGGTGGGCCATCATGGTGTCCGAGGCGTCGCCGAGCGCGGCGGCGGCCAGAGATTCGCCCTCGGCGTTGATGATCTTTGCTCGCTTCTCCCGCTCGGCCTCGGCCTGGCGGGCCATGGCGCGCTTCATGGTGTCGGGCAGCTGGATGTCCTTCAGTTCGACGAGCGTGACCTGCACGCCCCATTCGAAGGTGGTGACGTCCAGGATCTCGCGGATGCCCAGGTTGATGCGGTCGGTCTCCGACAGTGTCTCGTCCAGGGTGTGCTGTCCGACGACTTTCCGCAGGGTGGTCTGTGCGATCTGGTTGATCGCGGCGTGGACGTTCTCGACGGCGACGACCGACTTCACGGCGTCGACAACGCGGAAGTAGGCGACCGCGGACACGTCGACGCTCACGTTGTCCCGGGTGATGATGCCCTGGGACTGGATGGGCATGGTGACGACCCGGAGCGACACCCGGTGCAGGACGTCGACGACGGGGATGATGAACCGCAGTCCCGCGTCGCGGGTTCCGATGAGCCGACCGAAGCGGAACAGCACGCCCTTCTCGTACTGCTTGACGACCTTCACGGAGAGGGCGAGGCCGAGGAGGGCCAGAAGGCCGATCACGACGGCGAGAACGATCAGGGCTTGCATGGGAGGCTCCTCGGGACGAGGGTCACCGGGTGCGGGGAGTTCCCGGCACCCGTTCGGTCCGGTGTGCGGATCGCCGGGGAATCCGGCCGCGGCGACCGTGCCACGGGCAGGACCAGCACCCGCAGTGCCACCGGCCCGGGCAGCCGCACGATCTCGCCGATCTCCAGCCACCCCCAGGACTGGAACGCTGTGCGGGCGGCCCGGTCGTACGGAGGGACCAGGGTGACCCCGAGTGAGGCGTGGAGGTCGGTCAGCAGCCGTTCCTGCAGTCGGTCGGCGATGTCGCGGTTCTGCTTGTGCGGGTGGGCCACGACCTGGGTGAGGGTGAAGACCTGCCCGGCGGCGGTGAACTGCCCGATGCTCCACGGCAGTGTGCCGGCGAAGCCCCGCCACCAGGAGCCGTCGCGGCCGACCGGGAAGCCGAAGGTGTAGCCGGCCAGGGTCGTCGTCTCCGCGACCAGCAGGCCGAAGCCCGGGCGCCGGATGTCACCCGCCAGACGGCGGAGGAACCCTTCCCGGTCGCGGTACTCCCTGCCGCCCGCCCCGATGGCGGACTGCACGTACAGGTCGGCAAGTTTCTCCCGCAGGTCCTCGGCCTGCCCTCGGCTCAATCGGCGCAGCCGGATCGCGTTCGGGAGGACCGGCTCATCGACTCCCCTCCTCCGCACCGCTGTTCCGGCCCGGTTCATCAGAGGAGCACTCGATCGGAGCCGGTGTCCGCGAGGAGTCGTGCGGTCTGTGGGCACGGGTAGTGCAGTTGCAGGGACGTGTGGGTCTCGGTGGCGTGCTGCGACGCGTCGAGGAAGACGCCCAGGCCGGTGATGTCGCAGAGGCCGACGGTGGTCAGGTCGACGTCGATGGTGGTGATGCCGTCAAGCAGGCACCGCTCCAGAGCCGTGCGCACCAGGGGCGCGGTGACCGGGTCGATCTCGCCGGCCAGGGTGATCAGTGCTCGCGTGCCCCGGTCGTGCCGGTAGATGTTCAGCTGCGGAAGAGTCATGATGCCTCGGTTCATGGGCCCGGCCGCTCCTCGCGCAGTCGATGGCCCGGTGACGGAAACCGGCTGGTCACCCGTGGTGAGTGGTACGGCTGCGTCGGCGGCGCGGTGCGAAGCGGCCGCGGCCCCCGTCGCGGTGGTCCCGTCGCTCGCCGGAGGTCGGCGACTCGGACCGACCGGGTTCCACGGGGGGCTGCGGCGTGCCGCGTCCGCGGCGGCCGGGCAGGGCGGCGCTGTACCGGTGCACGGCGATTCTGTCGGCGTGCTCGATGTTGAGCCGGTGGATCACGTATGCCGCCGCTGCGATGAGGACGATGAAGGCGGCGGCCGTCAGGAAGGCATTCATGGCGGCCGCCTCACATACCGACGATCAGGCGACTGGTCCGGCTGGTCTCATTGACACGGCTGGGAGGACCGGGCTGGTGCGGGACGGCTGCCGACACCGCCGAGGCATCGCCCTCGAACTCCCATGCCTCGTCCGAGTCCAGTTGCTCGTCGGCCGCGGCGACGCCGTGCCGGGCCTCGTCCGCGGCGATGAGCGCGCTCGCGATCAGGGGCGGACCGTCGTAGTCGGACGCGGCAGCCATCAGCCGGGCCGCCGACTCCGCCCCGGTCTCCGGCGGGATGACCAACAGGTCCCAGCGGCCGGTGCCGTAGGAGAGCAGCAGCAGCTTGTGCGGGTCGATTTCCGGCGTGAACCAGCCGACCTTGACGATGTGGCCGCCCACGGGAACCTGGCGGGGGATGACCGGCCAGTACTTCGGGTTGACGGCGATGCGGGTGATGCGGCCCCACAAGGGGTCCAACACGTCGGTCAGCGCGGGCAGTTCGCTCAGCAGATCCCGGGAGCGGGGCCACCAGGCACCGTCCAGGAGTCCACGGGAGGTGCCGTCGGTCTTCAGGGCGAGACGTGCGGCCGGGGCTGCGACGGGCTCGGGGTGCGGCAGGGTTGGGTGCAAGGTCGCCGACATGATACGGACCCGTCTCCGAGCCGCCGCTGCGGCGGCCCGGGCTTCATCTCTCACCGAGAACGACCCGGCGTGGAAGCCGGTGTGCGAAATACTCTCGGTACTGTCCACACTACTCCGCGCTCCCCCGTAGCGCGGAGTAGTGGCTGCCTAGATGTGGAGCAGTCGCTGGGTGATCTCCCGGTACTGCCTCAGTGCGTGCCGGAGTTCGTCGGACTGTGTCTCGGGGTCCTGCTCCTGCCAGCCGGCGCGAAGGAGACGCCGCCGTTCCGCGAGGGCGTTCACGAGCTGCTCGATGGCTTCGTTGAATGCGCTCTCGGCCTCCGCCAGCGCCTCGAGCGGGGTGTCGGTGAAGGTGTTGAGGGCGTGCCGGAGGCGCTGGACGATCTTGTCCTGTTCGTCCGACCGGAGCAGCGGCTCCGGGCCCGGGCTGCGGCGCCCGGCCGGGCCCGGGGTCTGGCCCGCGGACTGCCGGGCGCGTGTCTGGTCGTACATCATCGGGGCCCGATTCCGTTCCGCCTGAAGGCGCCCTTGGTCTTCTCGACAGCCTGTTTCAGGCTTCCGGAAACCCGGTCGACCCTGCCCCGGCGTTGCAGTCGCCTGTTGCGGGTGACCCGGCCGAGCTCTTCCGTGATCCTGCCCTTCATCGTCTGCGCCCGGTTCCTGATGCTCCGTGAAACGGTCATGGCCGGCCTCGCTGTTGTCCGGTAGGTGGGGTCCCGCGGGGTCTGGGCGAGGCGGGTAGGCGGAATGCTTCGCCGTGCGTTCCTTCAGAGGCATGGCCCTGCACCGCGCTGCCACTCAACGTCCGACGACGGTCCGTGTCAACGCGGTGGCCACGCTGTCCGGCCCGCCTCCTTCCGGAGCATGCGGGAGTACGGTGAAGGAAGCGAGGGCCCTTCGTTGCCGGCGTCCGAACCGGTTCTGTCCTCGCGTCTCCCGTCACAGGGGCAGCCCCTGACCCCGGCCGCGCCACCCGCACCGAGGCCGAGGAGCCCCGAATGTCGCTCGACTCCACCATGTCCACGACGGCGATTGCGCCGGACACCATCCCGCCGCCCCAGAGCTACGACGGCACTTCGCCCTTCCCGCCGGACGGCCCGGCGCCCGCGCGCGAGGGCGGGGAACGGCTGTATGTCGCCGTGACGGCGGTGATCGTCGTTCTGCCGTTCGTGGCCCTCGGGCTGGTCGGATGGCTGCTGTGGGGGCGGCTCATCCACCCGGCCGACATCGTGCTCGCCGCCGTCTTCTACACGGTCACCGGCCTCGGCGTCACGGTCGGCTTCCACCGCGGTCTCACCCACGGCGGCTACCGGGCTGTCCGTCCCGTGCGCATTGCGCTGGCGGTGGCCGGCTCGATGAGTTTCCAGGGCGATGTCATCGGCTGGGTCGCCACCCACCGCCGGCACCACGCGTTCACGGACCGGCCCGGGGATCCGCACTCCCCGTACCGCTACGGCACCCATCTGCGCGGCCAGTTGCGCGGGTTGCTGCACGCCCACGTGGGCTGGCTGTTCCGCAATGACAGTACGCCGGCGGAGCGGTACGCCCCCGACCTGCTGGCCGACCGCGACATCCGGGCGGTCGACCGCGCCTTCCCGGCGCTGTGCGTCCTCACGCTCGCCCTGCCGTTCGGGCTGGGCTGGGCGATCGGCGGCACCTGGGTGTACGGGGTGACAGCCTTGCTGTGGGCGGGACTTGTACGTATCGCGCTGCTCCACCACGTCACCTGGAGCGTGAACTCGCTGTGCCACATGATCGGTGAGCGCCCGTTCCGTACCCGGCGCCACGACCGGGCGACCAACCTGTGGCCGCTGGCCCTGCTCTCGTTCGGCGAGAGCTGGCACAACCTCCACCACGCCGACCCCACCAGCGCCCGGCACGGCGTCGACCGCGGCCAGCTCGACCCCTCGGCCGCCTTCATCCGTCTCCTCGAACGCCTCGGCTGGGTGCACGACGTGCGCTGGCCGACACCGGACCGGGTCGCCGCCCGCCGCGCCTGACATTAACCACTCGCCCATGTACGGCAGTTGGCAGGAGCCCTCATGACCACCGCACTGCAACCCGCGCTTCCCTCCCATCCCGTTCTCCGTCTGCGTCTGGCACCTCGCGGCGGCATGCCCCGGCCCATCGACGGAGCGTGGTGGCCGCGTTCGTACGATCTGCTCGCCGAACTCCCCCGGCTGCTCGCCGGGTTGCCGCGCGCGTGGGGCCACATCACCAGCGTCACGGTCAACGGGGCGACGTGGTCCGCTGTACCCGGCCGGATGCTCGTGTTCAACCAGGTCATACGACTGCGCAGGAGCCTCACGGCATCAGCTCCGCACACCATCGTCCTGCTCGCCCCAGGCAGGGGGCGCTGGGACCTGCTGGTCGTGCCTCCGGACACGACCGAGGAGGCCGCGGAACCGCTCATGGCGGCTGCCGCGGGCGGTCACGTCTGATCCGGCCTGTCGCGCACTGCCCGGCGAATCACCAGAGCACCGACGGCCGGGGTGGTGACGTCACCGTCACATCCCCGCCACCAGTCGGCGGAGCTGTCCGGGGCTTCGTACGACGCGGAAGCGTCGTCGGCCCGTTCTGCCGTCATGAGAGTGGTCGCGGTCGACTGCGGTGCGGTACTCGCGCTCCCGGCGGCCATCAGCCGGACGGCCGAGGCGGCGGTGGTCTCCGGGGGAATCACCAGGAGGTCCCAGCGGCCCGACGTTCCGGACAGCAAGAGGATCTTGTGCGGGTCCAGCTCCGAGGTGAACCAACCGACCTTCACCACATGGCCGTTGACGAAGATCCTGTGCGGGAGGATCGGCCAGTAGCGGGGGTTGACAGCGACACGAGTGATCCGTCCCCACAGCGGGTCCAGTACGTCGGCCAGGGCGGGGAGTTCGTCGCTCAGGTCACGCGAACGGGGCCACCAGGCGCCGTCCAGTTCGACCTGTCCCGGGGAGGGGCTCACGGGCTTGAGGGCGAGGCGTGCGGTCGGCGCCCTGAAGGGCACGGCGCGCATCGCCGAATGGTCGGTGATCGCGGACATCATGCGAACCCGTCCCCGGACCTCTGCGCGTGGGCAGTTGTCCGGTGTCGTTGCTCACCAGGAACGACACCGGCGTCGGGGCCGGTGCGCGAAGTGCTCCCGATGACTTCACGCTACTCCCCGAAGAGGCCGAACGGACCGCTCCCGGCTATCGCCTCACTTCCGGCGGCCGTCCTTGCCCCAGGAGCGGTTTGTCTCCAGCCAGGAGCGCTGCGATGGCCGAGGCCGTCCGCGCCGACAACGTCACGCAGGCCGAACAGATCCTCATCGACACCGGTACTGGCCGGGCGGCGCCGGGGGCGTGACGGCGGTCAGCCGCGGTGGTCGCCGGTCCGGTCCGGTGCCGGGGGCGGGATGGCGGAGGTGTCGAAGTCGCCCGAGATGATCTGCGTGGCCAGCTCCGCCAGGCGCAGGCGACGGGCGCGGGCGTACGACCGGAACACCTCGAAGGCGTCGTCGACGGAGGTGTTCCAGCGTTCCGCCAGGACGCCTTTGACCTGCTCGATCAGGATGCGGCTGGTGAGCGCGGTCTCCAGTTGGCCGTTCTCGACGTGCGACTGCTCCAGGGTGCGCTGCTGGAGGATCGCGATGGTGGCCACGTCGGCGAGGGCCTGGGCGAGCGCGATGTCGTCGTAGCCAAGGCGCTGCGGGGTGGTTTGGAAGAGGTTGAGGGCGCCGACGATCCGGTTGCGCAGGCGCAGGGGGATGGCGTGTGTGGCCGCGTACCCCGTTTCGCGGGCGCGTGCGGCGAAGCGCGGCCAGCCGGCGGTGGCCTCCGCCCGCGTCAGGTCGATGTTGGTCCGGGCAGTGCCTGTGCGGTAGCACTCGACGCACGGGCCTTGGTCGTGCTGGAGCGCGAAGAGTTCCAGCAGGCGGGTGTGCTCGTCGGAGGCGGCGATGATCTGCAGTTCACCGTGTGCGTCGGCGAGCAGGATCCCGGCCGCCGACACATCGAGCAGCTCCACGCAGCGCGTGGACAGCCGCTGCAGCAGGTCGATGACGTCGAAGTCCTCGACGAGGGAGTCCGCGACCTCCACGAAGATCTCGGCCAGACGTCGTTCGCGGGCCATGCCGATCATCCCTTTCCACCGTCGGGCGCATACGGCCCGCTTCCATCGCCGTCGAATTCGTGGCTGAAGCGCAGTCTGCGGGCGACCACGTCTGCCGCAATATCACCGAGGGGGCGCTCGCTGCCGTACGCGTGGGCGCGCAGGCGCAGCAGTGCCTCCTCCATGGACACGTCCAGCTGGACGCTGATCATTCCCGTGGCCTGGTGCACGACCGCGCGGCGCAGCACCGAGGGAGGTTCCAGGGCCACGCCGAGGCCGGGAACGCCCCCGTCCCCGTCGCGGCGGTCGCCGTTCAGGAGAGCACCGGTCAGTGCGGCGGTCAGGGCGGTGGCGTCCGTGTACTCCTGCTCGCTCATACGCCGGTTCCCGTCGCACAGCACGGTCAGTACGCCGATCCGGATGACCCCGATGCCCAACGGGAAGCAGCACACACCGTGCACGCCCAGCTCGCGCGCGGCCGGCAGCAGCGCGGGCCAGCGCTCGGGGCGCACCCGTTCCAGGTCCGGCTCGACGACGGGTGAGCCGACGCGGGCCGCGTCCGGCCCCGGGCCCTCGCCCAGCGTGAACTGGAGTTCCTCGAACCGCGCGCTCAGCTCGGGATGGCACCACAGCAGCTCGGCCGACCGCTTGGCACCGACCAGCGCGGACAGCGCGACACCCTCGGCGCCCAACGCCCGCGCACAAGCCTGCGCCGTGTCGTCGGCCTCGCCCCGGTGCAGCGACCGCAGTACCTCGGCCATGCCGTCGCTGATCACCGCGCTGCGCTCCCTGGCGGCCGGGACACCTCGGGGCGAGACGCCGTCCGGCTTGCGGCGTCCATTACGTGGCTCCGCCCACCACCGCGTCGTCGGCGGGTATGCCGTTCCAGGCGTCCTGGGCGCTCGCGTACCGCGGGAAACGCTCCTGCAGATCGACGGCCCGCAACACGAGACCTGCGCCCGGCCGGTTGTGCACGATGCGCACCCATCCGAGCCGCTCATGACACTCCTCCCACGCCGCGCACAGCGGGGCCAGGACGCTGCCGTCCATGAACGTGACACCGCGCAGGTCGACGATGAGGAACAGCCGCGTGCTGCCGTGGCGGGCGTCTTCCAGATCACGCGCGAAGGCCGGCACGGTCGTCAGGTCCAACTCGCCGCCCGCCGTGACCACACGCAACTCATCGAACAGGTCGGGATGCGGGCCCATGCGCCCCATCTCCTCTGTCACCGGGGTGGCTTTCGCCTCGCGCAGGGCCTCTGTTGCGCGGAAGGGGACTTCACGGAGAGGGCCGGGGTCACGGGCGGCCGTATGACGAGAGTACCGCCGCGGAGGGATCGACCGATCGCCCATTCTCCAGGTATCCACGAGGGTGGTCGAAAGTGTCGTCCCAGGTCGATTCGTGACGGGATCGAGGGCGAGTGGTGCGGGCGGAGGCCGTTGCCCGGGAGCCGGATTCCGAACTCGGCTCCCAGATGGCTCCCAAAATGGCCCCCGGAACCACTCAGGGACCCGACCCGCGATGCGGATCAGGCCCCTGACCGTGTTCCATCAGCTCGGGATCGGTCCCGCTGTCGGGGCCGGTGATCCGGGCGCGGCAGCGGCCGGCGGGGCCGATGATCTTATCTCGGCGTTCGCCGGAGCGGCACCTGGCGGGTCGGTAGCGGCTCACAGGCCGGTGACGGCCTGTCCGGTGAGGGCTTGGGCGATCTGCCAGAGCTGACCGCCGCGGGACGCTTTGACGAGTACAACGTCATCGGGGCGGAAGATGGAGTCGAGGTAGGCGGCAGCGGTGGCGTTGTCACCCACCAGGGCAATCTCCGGAACCCCAGCGGCGCCCGCCGCAAGGGCGAGCTGCTTGGCGAGGTCCCCGCCAACTGCCACGACCAGGTCAACGCCGCTCTCGGCTGCGTAGCGCCCGATCTCGCGGTGGGCTTCGACGGCTTGGTCGCCCAGCTCCAGCATCTCTCCGAGTACGGCGATCCGCCGGCCGCCTGCGGCTTCGGTCGTTTCGCCGTCGGCCTCGGTCATCAAGATTCTCCGTGTGGGGTCAGGGGCGCGAAGGTGATTGCGCGGCCGGTGTAGGAATGGGACAGGCGGCTGAGGGTGACTCGATCGTGCGTCTGGCCCCACGCCGACGGGTCTCGGAAGAGGATCGCCGGGTCGGGACCGTCTTCGTAGCCGCGAAGGATGACGAGGTGGCCACCTGATCGGCCGTCGTCGGGGAACTGCTCGGTCACGGACACGATGAGCGGGGCGTCATCGAGGCGGCCGAACAGTTCTTCCACGGGCACGGGCTCTGCGACAGCTGGCACTCCCAGGTCGGTCGCCAGGCTCGCGATCCCCGCGTGAAGTGCCCCACGCGGGGTCAGAACCTCATGCTTGACCGCGAGTTTCAGGAGTTCCGTCACTGTGGGGGCCTCGCGCCCGTAGGCGAGAAGGATCATCCGCAGTGACGCCAGGCCGCACGCCCGGTTGGACCATTCGATCCGGTCCCCAAGGGCCCATCCGCCGTGCCGATCCCACTCGGCGGGGTCGATGAGCTGTCGGCACATGGGGACATCGTGGACGCGCGGCACAGCGGCAGGCTCCTACGGGGAGACGACAGCTTCCCGTGTCAGTGTGGTGTCGGTGAACACGGGAGTGGGCAGGGGGACATCGTACGGCGGGCGGGCCAGGGCCTCGTGCAGCATCGCCAAGACGACGTCCGTGTGCGTGAGCCCGGCCATCGCCGCCCCCACCGCGAAGTTGCTGTCACGGGACATGCCCGGCGTGCTGTTGACCTCCAGCACGTACGGCTCGTCGCCTTCGGTGAGGATGAAGTCGATGCGGGCTGAACCGCGCAGCCCGATTCCGTCCCACAGTGTCCGGGCGTCCCTGGTGATCTTGTCCAGCACATCCGGCGCCAGCTCGGCTGCGCGCACGGTTACGGTGCCCCTGGAGTCCACGTCGAGCTTCGTGTCGGCGTCGTAGAACTCGGCCTCGGCGGCCTCGGTGGCAAGCGGCGGGAAGACGACGACCGAGCCGCCCGGCAGTTCCAGCAGCCCCACGGTCAGCGGCGTGCCGCTCACGTACTCCTCGACGAGCACAGCCGCGCCCTCGCCGCCGGCAGCATCCGCAAGGGCGCCAGGGAAGTCCGCCGGATCGCGTACGAGGCTCATGCCCACGCTGGACCCGCCGAAAGGCGGCTTGACCATCACCGGGCGCCCGTTCCAGTTGGCTGGTCCGCCGGTCCAGACCTCCCAGCCGGGGGTGGGGACGCCGAGGGTCAGCATCACACGCTTGCAGAGGATCTTGTCCGCGGCCACCGCGGATGCCCCGACTCCGCTGCCGCAGTAGGGCACGCGCAGGTAGTCGAGCAGCCCCTGCAACCGGCCGTCCTCGCCGTACGGGCCGTGCAGGTTGGAGAGCGCCACGTCGTACCCGACCAGATCCATGATGAAGTCCGGTTCGCACGGGTCCAGCACCTTCCAGCGGGCGCCGATCTCCTCCAGGGCCTCGGCCAGGGCGGTGACGGACCGCTGCTCGACGGGGCACTTCGCGTGGTAGAGCCTGTCCTCGGCGGACACCGGCCCGTAGATGAGGGCGACGCCGAGGCCCTGGCGGCTCTGCCCCCACTGTCGAAGTTCCTCGGCGGCCTTCTGCACCGCGAGGTCCGAGCTGAGGCTGAGGAAGAGCGTCATACGAGTACCCCTTCGAAGGTGTTGGTGACCGGCCCGCCGACCCACTGAGTTCGGTTCGGTCGGTCGTCATGAGGCCGGACCGTGAGCGGCTCACCGGCGCGGTTGTGGACGGTGACGGCACGTCGAGCTACGAGTCCACGCATGGTGGCGACGATGACGGCTGCGACTGCCCCGCTTCCGCACGACAGGGTTTCCGCTTCGACGCCGCGTTCGTAGGTGCGGATCTTCAACGCCTGGCTGCCGGCGGACTGGACGAAGTTGACGTTCGTCCCCAGCGGGGCAAGGTCGGGATGGTGACGGACGAGGCGCCCGACCATGACCGCGTCGATGGCGTCCACGTCGTCCACGATGGCGACGACGTGTTCCGTACCGGTGTGGGCGCTGTCGAACCAGGTCGGCCTGCCGTTGATGACGGTCTGTAAGCGCCGGGGCAGAATCGCGCCCACCTCGGCCGTGACCCACACGGAGTCGTCGGCCACGACCGCCTCGTGCACCACCCCGGCCATGTGGAGCCTCATCCGCTGAAAGCCGCGATCGTGGTGGGCGGCCCAGGCGGAGCACCGCAGGGCATTGCCGCACATCGTTGCGATGGAACCGTCCGCGTTGAAGCACGTGATTTCGAGGACGGCGGGGCTGTCGCTGACGAGGTGGCTGATGACCAGCCCATCCGCGCCCACTCCGGTACGCCTGGCACACAGGCGTTCAGCTTCCTTGGGCCAGTCCTTGCCGTCGTCCGGTCCGAGGTCGGAGAGGAGGACGAAGTCGTTTCCTGCGCCGTGGATCTTGCGGAAGCGCATGGCAAAGCTCCTCGCATGGTGAGGTGAGAAAGATGCGACGCCCGAGCGGGCTGCGATCAGCGGAATTCGAGGGGCCGGTAGGTGGTCCGGGCCTCCCGCATGATCAATGGGGCACGTCCGGCGAAGTGCAGGATGCGGGCCGAGGCGCCGCCGGCGGACCTCATGTCCTGGACCCGCTGATACGTGCCGTCGAGCAGTATGAAGTCGCCAATGCGGACGTCGGTCGGCGGCCTCGTGGCCCCAACTGTCCCGACAGGTGGAGGGGGTATCGAGGGCTCCTCCTTGGTCCTGCGCTCGTACATCAGCCCCTCCAGATGCCGAGCAGCAAGGAGCCGCCGATGGCGACGAGGCTTACAGCGAGGGCGAGTTGTTGGTTTCGGGGGCTCATCGGGTTCCGATCAGGTGGCATTCAACGCGGCTGCGGACTGACGGGATGCCTATCTCGGTGAGAGGCACCCAGGCCGCTGCGCCCGTTTCGATCATTGAGGGGAAGACCGCGCCCGAGTGGGCCCGGAAGAGATAGCGGATGCCGACCCGGAGGCGGCTCCTGTACCTGTGCTGCCCTGGCCTGGTCACGTCGACCAGGAAGGGGCCTTCGGCGCCGGGCTGAGTCCAGATGTCCCGGATGCCGACCTCCTCGGCCAGCAGTCGAAGCGCTGCCTCGCTGAGTGATTGGTCCTCGGCCTCCGGCTCAGCCTCCGCGAGCGCGTAGTCTCCCTCGTGCCGCAGGCAAAGGACGTGGTTGCGCTCATCGATGACGACGGCTCCTGTCATCACTAGAGGGCAGCGCTGGTCGTGGGTGCAGGCTCGGCGTCGCGAGTGGTCGAGGGCCGCGTCGTACACGGGCATCAACGCCATTTGCTCGGCGGGATGTTCGTGGATGTAGTGGGAGAGTTCGCGAATGATCTGGTCTTCTCTGACGGTCACGGCGCATCCAGCCCGTTCCGCTCCGAGTAGATCCACAGCAGCCGCCGCGTCACCAGTGCCACATCGCGGAGGTACAGGAACGTCCCGAACACAGGAGTTTCGGCGGTCGGCCGGTTCGTGAGGTCGATCAGCCTGGTCCCCCTGCGGACCAGCTCCCGCACCTCGCTGTCGTCTTCGGCGCCCAAGTCCTCGCCGAGCAGGCGATTCAATCCCTTGGTAAGCCCTGGCAAGTGGCCGTCCATCGCCGCGCGGGTCGTAGTGTCCATCCGCAGATTGAGGACGGTTTCCGTTCGCGAGGAGATCACTGGCATGTCGAGGGAAGAGTCCTCGGCCTCAGAGTCCTCGGCCAATTCCGTCGCCTTGCCCGTGCTTGCCACAGTCATCACTGGCCCCTCCGGAGCACGCTTTCAGCCGTGGCAATAAAGCTAGGAAGGAGGAGGGGTAGGGCTCCACGAGTGTGCCCGAACTTGCCAGGCGTTCACCCTAGAGATTCGATGGCGGCGGTGATTATTTCACGCGCGGCGGGGCCGTAGACGGCAAGCTCGGCCAGCTCGCCGAACGTTTTGGCATACATGGCAAGTTCGTGCTTCTGGACGACGGTGAGATGAGCCGAGATCAATTCGACGTTCACCAAGTCGTCGTCGTACAGGAAGAATCCTTCGACGGGCCAGAGGCCCGAACGGTCGGCGCTCTGGGGGATGATGCCGATGCTTACCGAGGGGAGGGCCATGACGCTGAGGAGGTAGCCGAGTTGGCCCGCCATCACGTCCGTTCCGCCGATGCGATATCGCAGGACGCTCTCTTCGAGGATGATGGCGAACGTGTGCTTCCCGTAGACGACCTGTTGCTTCTCCACGCGCACTCGGACGGCCGCCGGCACATCGTCAACGAGTCCTCGGCGGTCACGAATGGAGGTCAGGAGTGCGGTGATGTACGACGCCGTCTGTACGGGGCCGGGGATGAGCCAGGGCGAGTAAATGCGGAACCGCTCGGTGCGCTCCCAGAGGGGAACCACGGACTCCTGCGCCCACTTGAGCCCGTGGCGCTCCATCTTGCGCCACTCGACATACATGCCCTCAATTCCGCGGGCCGTGGAGATGAGATCCTCTGCCTCATCGTCCGCGCCGCATGCGGAACACCAATCGCGAAGGTCGCGCTCCGAGGGGGCTCGTGTGCCGCTCTCGAAGCGCGAAGCCTTCGACTCATGCCAATCCAGGCTCTGGGCCAGTGCTCGCTTGGTGAGTCCGGCTGTTTTCCGGATTTCGGCGAGACGTTGTCCGAGCGCCTTGCGGGCTTCCTGGACGCTCGAGGATGGCGATGTCATGTCAGTGCGGTGCTGTTCGGACTGTCAGGCCAACTCGAATTGTGCGTGCGGCGTTGCCCGCTTCCACACGGTCTCGAAGGCCGACTCGCAGAGCTTCGCCACCTCCGGGTCTTCTGTGAGTTCGACCTCCATGTTCTCGCCTTCGCCGTCGAAGTGGTTGACGAGGACGAGGTGGGAGTCGAACAGCCAGAAGTCATTGCCAGGAAGCGCGATGTCAGTCGCATTGCGCCGCGAGAGCCACCGCACGCTTTCGCCGGCAGCGATGTTCAGTCCGTCCGTCACGTCGTACTCGAAGCGGATGTACTCGCTGACCGGTGTCGATACGACGCGGGCCCGTCGAACCTCGACACCTCGCGAGGACGCCTCCGTCACGATGGCGTGCCAGTCGGCCCAGCGCTCGGCCGGATCTAGGACCACACCGGCCTGCCAGTCGATGAAGGCCGGGTCCGACTTCATGTAGGCGTCACGCATCTCCAGGTGGACAGCGGTCCTCTGGCAGTCGCGGAACAACTCCTCAAACGTCGGGGTCCTCGTCACGCCTCTTCACCTCCTGGAAGAACTGCACCATGCGCCGGGGGATCTCCACCACGGTCTCGTGTCCGGGGATGTCCATCTGCCCGAGCCGCTCGTCGTCCTCCACCCTCCACCCCTGCACGAGGTAGGTGTCCTTCTCGTCGTCGAGGTAGACGGTGGGGGAGCCGCCGCTGGGGCTCTCCTGGGATCGCAGGTGCCGAGCGCGAATAATTGGTACGGGGACAGGGGGCGTTGTGCGCGTTGATCTGCGTATGGAACACGGTGCGAGTGACCTGCGCTCACTCCACACCTGGCTGCGGAGTGACGCGGGTGTGCGCCGATCGGCCACCCTGGAGCTGCAGGAGGCATCACTCCAGCCAGGACAAATGGGATCCGCTATCGAGGTGATCAAGCTGGTGACCGAGAACGGGTGGAGTGCGGCCTCGTTCGTGATGGCCGTGGTGGCGTGGAAGCGGACGCGGCCGCAGAGTCCCCAGATCACGATCAGCCGCGACGACACCACCGTCTCGCTCACGAACTGCAGCGACGAGGAAGTGGAGCGTGTGATCCGCATCCTGAGCGAGAGGCAGGACGGGGAGGGGCAGGGCGAGTGACTGTGCTGCCCGACCCAGGAGCATCACGGGCCGTCCTGATCGGCTCCAGTCGATTTGATCACCTGGAGCAGCTTCCGGCTGTCGCTAACAACCTCACCGCGCTTGCTGAGGTCCTGTGCCTCCCCACTTCCTGGGGCCTGCCGCCGGAGAACTGTGTGGTCGTGTCGAACCCGGCATCCAACGATGAAGTGATGGCAGAGCTCAGATCTGCTGCCAAGCAGGCCCGCGACACGCTGCTCGTGTACTACGCAGGACACGGGTTGATCAACCTGCAGAACGCCTTGCAACTTGCGTTGCCCAAGTCCCATCAGCAGCGAGTGGAGTCGGGGCTTCCCTACGACTATTTGCGCCAAGCGGTTTTGGACGGTCCGGCAGAGCGGCAGGTGATCGTGTTGGACTGTTGCTTTGGCGGCCTGGCTCTCGGGGCGATGGCCGGCACACCGGAACTGGTGGATCAAGCATCTGTGGAGGGAAGTTACCTCTTGGCTGCAGCGTCGGAGACGAGTTACGCCCTGGCACCGCCTGGCGAGACCTACACGGCCTTCACCGGCGAGCTCCTGGAAGTCCTTCGCGCGGGCATGCCTGGTGGGCCGGAGCTGCTGGAGCTCGATGCCGTGTACCGGCACCTGCGCCTCTCGCTCGGAGCCAAGCAACGCCCCATGCCGCAAGCTCGCAACAGGAACACCAGCGCTCGACTGGCACTCGGACGGAATCGAGCCTTCCTGCCTGGACCTCCAGTAGGCACCTCGGCCAGCCCGGACTTGGCCAGCCGTGCTTGGCCTGCGCCGGAGGGCATCCACACTGTCCATGGGTTCATCGCCAGGCTTCAGAATGTTCGTCAGACGTCAGGCTTGACCCAGAAGGCGGTTAGCCAACGGTCGGGTGGGCGGATTTCGGAAGGCAGCGTCAGCAATCTACTCACTCGCGAGACCCTGCCCAGGACATGGACGGCTGTGCCAACCTTCTTGTCCGCTTGCGGTGTGCCGGACGAACAGGTGGAGCAATGGCACGCAGCCTGGACGAGACTTCGGGCAGAGCAATCGAGCCTCAGTGGCGCTGTGCAGCCGCCGAAAGGCCAGATTACGAAGCCTGTTGTAGGGACGGGAGGCGTCTGGCGGAGGCTAACCAGCCGTATCGGGAGATCAAAGCCGGGTTAAGCCTCGGTGCCTACGGGGTCTGGGAAACCTGGGAAGTTGGACTTATCTGTTGGGGTGTTGTGCCAGGCTTGTCCGAATCGCTTCCGAAGACCGTGTTCCAGAGGGCGATGGCCACGATCACTGCAGCCACGATGGCCCACGTGGACGGCTTCCTCGCCCGCCGCGAGACCACTGTCGGCCTGACGTACGTGGCTGCCCGGTAATGCCCCTTGCGGTACTGCGCCACCGCGAATCCTCCCCCGAGGTCAGCATGGACGAGCTGCTCGTCCTGCCGAGCAGTCTGACAGTGCGCAGGGGTGTTTGAAGGTGAGTTGAAACCATACGGCTGGATTCCATTCACCGGATGTGGTCTCCACAGAGGTACTCGGGCACCTACGGGACCCATGGCGGCAGGACGGGACTCGTGCCTGAACTCGCAGGGGTTCTTCGACGACGGCGCCTGCTCAACCGGCCTCGGCATCGCACGTGGCACACCCATCGCCGAACTCAGCCCTGGTCCCGGCGGCCTCTACGCCGGCCACGAAGAACCGGACAGCACCTCAAGGACGAAGGATCCGCGCCTGGGTGCTTACACTCATGGACGTCAGGATTCTCCGCCTCGCCCTGCCTCCTCGTCATCCATCTCATCGGTACCGCCTACGACGCCGAAGGACGAGCCGACGTGGGCTGCGAGGAGAGGATCAGGTGGCAGCCCTTACCGCGGCACGGTCACTGCCATAAGTTTGCCGTCCCCAAGGTGGAGCCAGCCACGGCCAGGAGTGAGAGGGCTGCCGATAATGGAGTCGCCCGTCTTGATGCCGATCCAATCACCGGCGTGCCGCTCCTGAGGAGACAGCAGGAGGCCGCGGTGGGCTCTCTTCGCTTTGCCCAGCCAGGTGTAGCTCGGCCCGAGCTTGTCTTCATCGCCTGCCAGGACCAGCGCCGTACCCTCCGCGAAGCCGTGTTCCAACAGGTTTCGCAGCACACGCCGGGCATCGCACTCGCCCAAGACCTCTGCGTCGTCCATCACGACAACTACCGGCTCCTCAGCGGACGCCACTGCCAGGGCCTCCTCGAGTTCGTCGTGCCCGATGTTGTCTCGATCGAAGCAAGCAACCACGCCGTCCTGATCAGCCAACTCCCGTAGAGGCGACGGCCTGGGCGTGGCTAAGGCGAGCTGGGTGCCAGATGCGAGCAAGGAGCGTGCGATGTTCACCAGTGCCGTGGAGCGACCTGACTTGGGTGCGGCTCGTTTCGAGGGAGGGGCTGACCTGGGGAGACGTTGATTGGTGCGTGGATGGGCAGGTCTCTTCCTGACGGGAAGGGGGCGGTGCCGGTGGGGTCGTTGCTCGATGCGATCGAGGCCGAGGAGGCCGTGGTCCGGGGGCGGGTGGAGGAACTCGAGACTCAGGTCGCGGAGTTGATGGTGCGGCTGGAGGCCGAGCGCGAACGGCTGTCCCGGCTGGTGATCACGCGGGAGACGGCCGGCGAGCTCCTGGCGAGGATGGCCGGCAGTGATCCGGCAGAGCCGGCGCGTGAGCCGCCGCGGGCGGAGGAGGTGTCGCCGTTCGCGGGGGCGGAGCGGCGGGTCGTGGGAGTCCTTGCGGTGCCGAAATGGCAGCCGGGCTTGGAGCCGGGGGTGCTGCCACGGGTCTACCAGGACATCCTGGAGGTCGTGGGGGACGCTCCGGGACCGGTGCGGGCCAAGCAGATCGTGCCGAGGATCGGCCTTGCGGCCGAGACCACGAAGATCGAGGGTACGCGCGCGAAGCTGAAGCGTCTGGTCGAACGCGGCTGGCTGGATGAGGACTCGCCCGGCTTGTTCACCCCGTCCCGCACCCGAACGACCGGTTCGCCCAACTCACCCTGAAAGAAGGGCTCTTCCTTCTAGATTCGAAGGTGCCAACCGAAACGAATCGCACGAAAGAAGAGCCCGGATGGAACAGTACGACACCCGCGGCACGCCTGACCCGTTTACCCGCTCGGTCAGTGCCTTCGAATCGCTGACGGCCACCCTGTCGGGCACTTCGGCCGGCGAGTGGACCCACGCCGAGCTGGAAGAACACCTCGATGACACCGGGCGCGCCCTGATCCGGCAACTCCTGCAGGACCACCTCGACCTGCGGGCGATACGCGAGGAACAACAAGCCCGGGATGCGACTGTTGCACGCCTGGTGGGGCCGGAAGGAAAGGAACGTCCGTGGCGCGAGACGGGTCATGAACGGTGGCTGGCCTGTCTGTTCGGACACGTGAGGGTGCGCCGCGTCGCCCACCGGGGGCCGGGAGTCTGCAACGTGCACCCCGCAGACGTGTGTCTGTCGCTGCCGGCCGGGCGTCACTCGCTGGGCCTGCGGCGCCTGGCGGTCACCGAGGCCGTCCGCGGCTCCTACGACCAGGCCCTCGAGGCGATCCACCGCCGCTGCGGCCATGTGCTGGGCAAACGGCAGCTCGCCCGGCTCCTGATCGCCGCGGCCGGTGACATCGACGCGTTCTACCAGGCCAGGGTCCCCGTCCCCTGCACCCGCGACATGCCGCTGGTGATCCAGGCCGACGGCAAGGGCATCGTCATGCGGCCCGAGGCCCTGCGCGAAGCGACCCGCCTCAAGGCCGCCAAGGCCGCAGCTCAGGGCCGGCGCGGACGCCTCGCACCCGGCGAGAAACCCAACCGGAAACGCATGGCTGCCGTCGCCTGTGTCTTCGACACCCGCCCCGCCTCCCGCCGTCCCCACGACGTGATCCACCCGCCCGGCGGCCGCACCGAGGGCCGAACACCCCGGCCCGGCCCGAAGGCCGTGAACAAATGGTGCACCGCGTCGGTGATCCGCCCGCCCGAACAGGTCATCGCCGACGCCTTCCGTCAGGCCCACGACCGCGACCCGCACCACCACCGCCCCTGGATCGTCCTCGTCGACGGAGCCCACCACCAGCTCGGCCTCATCCGCGCCGAAGCCGAGCGCCGCAACATCACCGTCCACGTCCTGCTCGACTTCGTCCACGTCGCGGAGTATGTCTGGGCCGCCGCGCACGCCTTCCACACCCCCGGCAGCCGCGAGGCAGAAGCATGGGCCGCCGACCACCTCACCACGATCCTCGCAGGCCAAGCCCCCCGCGCAGCCGACGAGATGCTGACCCAGGCCGACCGTGAACGCCTGCCCGGCTCACGCCGGGAAGCCGTCACCGGCTGCCACCGCTACCTCACCGGCCACCTCGACCAGCTCCACTACGACACCGCACTCGAAGCCGGCTGGCCCATCGCCACCGGCGCCGTCGAAGGAGCCTGCCGGCACCTCATCGGCGACCGCCTCGACATCACCGGCGCCCGCTGGGGCCTCGAAGGAGCCGAAGCCGTCCTCCGTCTGCGCGCTCTCACCGCCAACCACGACCTCGACGCCTACTGGACCTTCCACACCAAGCGTGAACACAACCGGCTCTATCCCAGCCCCGACCAGGACGGTTACACACTGACCGCCTGATCCACGACCTTCACTTCAAAAGAGCTGCACCCACCTGACTTTGCGGGCCCGGCCACAACGAATGCGGGAGCCGTACCGGAGGCCAGGTCAGGGCCATATGCGGCCAGGTTGTCGCCCCCGACACCCGCAAGTGCCCACAACCTTGGTGCCGCCGAGTCGCGCAGGGTCCACGCTTCATCGAAGCTGATGCTGGACGGTAAAGAGGCAGAGCGCTTCTGTACCTCCAAGGCATCATGGGCTGCGTCCCACAGGCCGAGCAACAGGACGTGATCTTCGTGCATCAGGCTCGCCATGTGGGAGAAGGCGACAAGTGCCTCCCGCTTGGGCAGCTCATCGTGGGTGTACCAGCGGATCCACGCATCCGCCGAGATCCCCGTTTTCTCCTCCATGTCAGTGAAGGACCACTTGCGCTTCAGCCTGTGTTCGTCGAGGCGGCGATGCAGCGTGACCAACTCCAGCCGCGCCGGAGAGTGGTCCACCTCGAACTCTCTGCTCTTCACGCCGTAGAACGTCGCGTTGGCTGGCCGCTGCTCCTCTGCGGCATCAGCCATCCTGACGAAGCCTTCACTACGGCGCACTACACCTAGGAACACTCTCAACGCGTCCTTGTCGTGCCACAGGGCCTGTGCCGCGTTGAGGATCAGTCCCTTCAAGGACTCATGCGCGTAGTTGAACTGCGCTGTGTCTTGGCTGGCGTTGGCCGGTGTCTCCGTGCCGGCTGGTGGCTCTTCTTCTGCCCGCCCGCTTGGGGCCTCGGTGCCCTGCTTCGGCAAGTCCTCGGAAGGGGCAGTCGCGTCGTTTACGTCATTATCTCCGGCGGATGCTGTGGTATCTGCCGGAGGGTTTACTGATGCTTGGGCGACGGTTTCCCTGACGACCTGCTTCCACAGGCCCTTGAAACGATCAATTTCGCCGTCTACGTCGCCGTGTCGAGCGAATTCGGCCAGGGCGCGGACGATGACCTCAAGGCGGCCCCACGGCGGTAGGTCTGGCTTCTGGAACGTGTCTAACACTGCTTGGTGATTCACGATCCAGTAGTCCTGCGCATCCTTTCCGACGCGCTCGCGAATAGCCCGTGCTGACGGGAGTCCCGCGTCCAGCCTCAGATCGTGGAGCTCGTCGTTCAGCTTCTTCAGGTCAGGCTGGTCAGCCAGGTCGGGCTTCTTCCACGGCTGAGCGACCACTATCTCTGCCCCCTCCTGGTACTTCTGCGTCAGGTCCTGTGGATCAGGCATTGGTGCCTGCACTCACGGGCGTCAGGATCTGTCACGCCTGTCATTGAGCGGTTGTTCTTGGCCGATGCTGTCAGCGATCGTCTTGAGTCGTCAGGGCCGTCCGGGAAACGCCCACGCTGGATGGACAACCCACTCGGTGCCCCACGGAAGGCAGATCCTCATGGAACAGATCAGCGTGCGCCTCGTAGTCCTCCTGCTGGTCGGAGTCCTCGTCATCGCCCTGACCTTGCATGCGCCCCAAGTCGGGGCGGCCTTGGTGGCAGCTACTGCGGTGGTGGCACTACTCGCCCAACTCATGGGCCGCGAATGACTCTGGGCGAGCGTAGCGAGCCCAGTCCGACGCAGGCCAGGCATCCCACCCTGGATGCCTACGGAAGGATCCGCCTGATCGAAGCGTGGTTGGCGAAGTCCGCCACGTATACGGTGCCTTTGGCGTCAAAGCAGACAGCACCAGGATTCTGCAGGTTTGCGGCTACTGTGACGAGCAAGCCGTCGCTGAGGCGGAGCAACTGGCCTCCGTAGAAGTCCGTCACGTAAATCTCCCCGCTGGGCCCCGCCGCTAGGGCGCCGAGTGTGTTGTTCGTCAGAGGCTCGGTGAGCAGGTCCTCGGGCGTCTCGGGATGGTCGGGATCCAGGCGGCAGATCTGTTGTTCCGTTCCATGGCCTGTGAGGGCGAGCAACTTGCCAGTGTTCGGCTCTGAAGTAAGTTGCTTGATCGCGGTTGGGGTCTGGCCGAGCAGAATGCGCTGGTCATCGGAGGTGCAGCGCCACAGGGTCCGGGTGTGCATGGCAATGATCAGGTCTGCTCCCTGCCAGGCGAACGCCGTGATGGTGTTCTCGGGTTCAGGTTTGGTGACCGCGTAGCTGGAGCTCAGGTTGGAGCTGGCCGTGAGGACGAGCAGATCTGGTTCGCCATGGAGTTGAAGAGCCACATCCCCGTCGGGCGCCGGAGCCAGGATGTCGACGCCGCCGTAGTTCGGTGGCTGGAGCTGGGCACCTGCTGCCGGTTGGAAGCCGCCAGTCTTCGGGTCGACGCGCCAGATGGTGGCTTCCCTGGTCGCGATGAGCACCCCCGTGTGGCTGGTGAACGCGAGGCCGCTGACCGGTGGAAGGGCGGTGACCCAGTCCGCGACTGTGCCGCGGGGATGCGCGACGGCTTCCACGACTGCTTCGGCGTACTGCCCATCGTGCTCCAGACGCAGCGTGCACCGTCCAGCTGCGAGGACGCGTAGGGACTGCTTCTCGAAGGAGACGGTCTTCTTGTCGTCAGTCTGGAGACGGGGGTTCTCGATGGGTTCCGTCCAGGTGGCTGTTCCGTCCGTCTTCCACACCAGCGCGCGGATAGGGGGAGCCTCACCGACACGGGCTTTGATGAGGTGTGGCTCCAGGGAGACGCGCATCGTGCGGGCGGGGTGGGCTGCGGCCTTTGGGTCGCCGGCGAAGAGGGTCGATGCGTTGAAGACCATGAAGGGCGGTTCGTTGGCGCGCTCTCGGGCCCAGGCTGTGGGCAGTGTGGTCGTGCTGTCCCAGCTCCAGGTGACGTAGTCGCCGGGCGTGTATACGGTCCTGGTCGCTACGATGCGCTGGCCTTGGACACCGGCTTCCCTTGTCACCAGGCGGATGCCCGTCGTGTCCAGAGGAACGGTGCAATTTTGGTCGGAGTAGAGGGGGATATCGACCTCTACGACGCGATACCAGTTCCCTTGCCCTGCTCCTCGGACCAGCCAGATCGGCTTGCTCGGGCTCTGAAGCGAACCGTCGATCAGGACGATGTTGTGTTCATCGGTCGGGATGCCGGCTGTGGAGACGGTGATCGTGCCTACCGTGCGGCGCAGGATGCGACAGGGGCGCTCATCGATGAGAACGCGGGTAGTGGGGGTGGCTCGTACCACGCGCAGGGTCAGGGTGTCGTCGTCGCGTTGTGCGTATCCGGTGATGGCGGGGGCGACGGCGATGTCTCGGTCGAGGAGGTCGAGCAGGACGCAGGCATGAGCGAGGATTCGAACGCATTCGGGCAGGGTGCGGCAAACGAGGTTGGGCTTATTTTTGTGGGCGCGGTCTCCACGGTGCAGGCCGATCGCGGCGCTGAACATCTCGTGAAGCCGATTTTGGTCCTGCTTCCTCTCGGAGACCCGGATTTTGTATGGCTCGTCCAGGAATGCCTGCTGGAGGAGGAGGCCACCGATCGTGTCTGTCAGGCCGGTGCGGCGCTGGACCTGTGAGGGGCCTCGCGTTTTCCGGACAGGTATCTGACCGTCTATTTCACGCGGCGATTCGCAACTTCTCGTACTCGGCGTGGACTTCGCGTGGAGGGCGGTAACCCACCGACGAGTGGAGGCGCTTGCGATTGTACCAGAATTCGATGTAGCGAGTGATGTCCTGCCGGGCGGCCTCGCGGGTCAGGTAAGTCACCCTTGATACACGCTCGTTCTTCAGTGCGCCGAAGAATGATTCGGCCATGGCGTTGTCGAAACAGATCCCGGTGCGGCCGGAAGATCTGCGGAGCCCGAACCGGTCGAGCGTCTTCCCGAACTCGGCTGACATGTAGTTACTTCCGCGGTCGGAGTGAAATATTGCGCCGGCCGAGAGGTTCCTGTTCCGTGCCGCGTTGCGGATCGCCCTGGATATCAGTGGGGTTTGGTAGTGGTCGTCCATCGCGTAACCGATGACTTCCTTCGTGCAGCAGTCGATGACCGTTGCGAGGTACAGCCAGCCTTCCCCAGTCGCGATGTAGGTAATGTCGCCGACGAGCTTTTCGCCGGGCGCGTCAGCGGTGAAGTTGCGGCCGACGAGGTCCGGCACCTGACCGGCCGCGGCCCGGGTGAGGCTGAACCTCTTCGGCCGCGGCTGGCAGGGCTCAAGGCCCAGCTCGCGCATGAGCCGGCGGACCAGTTCCAGGCCGGCGGTGACGCCCCAGCGGTGCAGCTGGGCCTGGATGCGCCGATGTCCGTAGGTGCTGTCGGACATATCGAAGGCTTTCTCGATGAGCAGCTTCAGTTCGTCGCGCCGTTGGCCGGTCGCGGTTTCCGGGCGGGCTCGCCAGTCGTAGTAGCCGGATCTGGATACGCCGAGTCGGCCGCACATGAACTCGACGCTGTATGCGTACTCCTCGGTGTCGAGCCGCATCTCGTCGATGAACTCGTACTTGCTTGCTACCGGGGATCCTTCGCGAAGTACGCTGCGGCTTTTTTCAGGAAGGTAACTTCCATCTCCAGCTCGCGGTTGCGTCGTTCGAGTTCCTTCAGGCGCGCCCGCTCGTTCACTGTCAGTTCCGAGTCGGGGGCCGGTTCCTGCTGCTTCTGGTGCTTCTTGACCCAGCCGCGTAGCGTCTCCGGGTTCAGCTCAAGCTCCCGGGCGACTTCGGAGATCGTCTTGCTCGACCTCAACGCGATCTGGACGGCTTCCTCGCGGAACTCCGGTGAGTACTTGCTGGGTGGCGCCACTGCTTCCTCATTTCCTGTTCAGGACAACCCTATTGGGTCCCTGTCCGGAAACTTCGTGGCCCCTCACTGTTCTTCGACATGACGGAAGGCATCGAAGATCGCGTCGTCGTAACGCCCTTGGCTGGCAGCTTCGGTGCACAGTTCAACGACATCGTCTCTCAGCACCGATAGCAGCGTCTCGTGGGACCCTTGACGAATCGCAACAGCCGCGTCCTCACTGGCCGAGGCGGTGTCCTGCGCGGCGACCGTAACGTCCGCGGTATCCACGGTCTCCGCAGGTGGCGGCTGCGTCGGTGGGGATTCTGTGTCGCGCTGGATTTCATCCTCAAGCGAAAGAAGGTCGGTGCCAGTGCGCAGGCCACGGTAACGCCGCAGCCGACGCCGGTCGATGGAGAACGTCCAGTCCCAGGAACCTGCATGGGAGTATCCCGCTGACTGCCAGAAGCTGGGCACGAGCATCCCCAGGACTCGGATGCGTGTCATCTTCACTCGGGCCGCCGCTGCGTCCGGGGAAACCGGCCCCGCATCCGCAGACTGCGGGTCCTGCGGATCGGGCAAGGGGCCCAGGTCCAGACCGAGAACCTCGGCATACTCGCGACTGGTGACCGTCAGATCCGATTTGTCGACGGGCGTACCAAGCTCCTGTTCGCACACCCAGGCGAGGAATGCAGCCAAAGAGTCGAGGTCTTGGTGGCCGCCCTGGCAGGCGTCGATGCCGCGGAGGGTCAGGCGCACCTCGTCGTCGTCGTAGAACCTGGCCATCCGCCACGGCTGCATTAGCAACCGATCAGGAATAGATAGCAAGGCCGCCTGCGTGTCACTGATGCCCAGAGATCGGTCCATGTGCAGGTCCACCGTGCGATACGTGGGCCAGGCCCCCTCGGGGTAAACCAAGCCATAGATCAAATCCAGGATCGCTTGATCCTGCCTCGCCAGCACCATTGGCCTATTCTGGCCGAGTTGGAACCCTGCGTGCAGGATTTCAGAGCTGCCGAGCAGGGCCGCCCAGCCGCTCAGAGCCATCTGCGGCAGCACCTCGGCTTGGCGCCGAGCCGCTGACCTTGGCCCGCGGCAATGGGTAGAGGATCTGCTGGGATGTTCGATGCTGCGGTCGGAATGGCGGTCGTCGTTGAAGCCTCCGTCCCGGGGGTGCAGCAGTGTGTGATGCTGCTGGGGGCTGAGGGCAGCCAATGTAGGACCGTCAACACCGCCCCTGGGCTGTCGGAGGCTGCACACTCTGGGGCTGCAATGATCATCATGAATCGGGGCATGCCTCGTAGACGCGGTGCGCGGATCGCACAGGATCCCGCCGATGCAGAGGGCCACTGGCGTGTTGCTTGGGAGACTGAGTTGTGGCTATGACTGAGGATGCCGATGGTTCGTTGCTCGACTTGCCGGCGGAAGTGGCCGAACGAGTTGTGGCTGAGCTGTCTGACCGGGGCAGGAAGGCCGTGGCGGCGCTGCGGACCGCGGCTGTTCTGATCGCGCAGGCGGTGCACGACGAGACTGGACTGCGGTTCGCGGAGAGCGCTGCGTACAACCTGCGCGAGGCGCTGGAAGCGGTGGTGACCGGACGTACTCCTGTCCCGGGAGGATTGCCTGCGGTCATCGAAGCGTGGAAGCAGTTTGAGCGCGAGCGGGCTCAGCCCGGTAACGACGACACTGCTTCACTGGAGATGTTCGGCACGGTGGTGCGGAGCGCGGCAGAGAGGCAGGACCGCAACTCCTACCACGAGGCCAAGCTGCTCGGCTACTTTCGTGACAAGTCCGGCGTAGACCCTCTCTTTGGTGGCCTCGATCCGGTCGTGGAGTACAAGCGTCTCCGCAGGACAGCGAGTCAGGGACTGCACCGAGAGACGGCGCTGGACTCTGTTACTGAGCTCTATCAGAGGACGCTGGCGTGGTTCGTCCGTATGTTCACGCCGCCGGACACCGTCGTGCTAGCGCTTCGGGAGTTGGCCGCAGAAACGTGGCGAGGGCTTGGCCAGATCGACCGTTTGCGGGAGTTGGCGTCGAACCCGCACCACCTCCGGATGTTCTTCGCCTCGCTGGTTGATTCAGCCTGGCTGGCTCCCTTGTACCAGGCTGGTGTGGTGCCAGTACCAGACGGCGAGGGGCCGTGGCCGGTGGTCGGCCTGCTGGACGGGCTCGGCCGCACGAAGCCTGCAGAGGTCGCCGGGTTGGCGCAGCAACTGCTGGCGGACTGCAAGCGCCTGCCGGTCAAGCAACGGTTGGAGGCCCGGTTCAAGCTGCTTATCCTGGCGACGCAACTTGGCCCCAACGGCCACACGATCGTCGGCGATGTCACCACTGCCCACCCGGACAACGGCTCCGTGCGTTCGCTCGCGGCCAGCGTGGTCAAGCGGGCCGACCCTACAGCCCCGATCGTCGAGCGCGTCGGCAACGTCGTGCTCAACGGCGGCCCTCAGGACCACGACAGCTACTACTACCGGTTGCTGCTGGACCAGTTGGTATCCGGAATGACCCCGAACAACGCTGAGAAGCGAACCCGGATGGTTGCGGCCAAGCTGCGGCATGACGCACAGGAGCCCGCCGCCGACTGGTTCGTTCCGGACATCGCTAGGCTCACCTCGGACCTCGGCGAGGACGACCGCTACTTCCTAGTCGTGGTCTCTCACTACCTCGCGCGGATCTTGGTTCGTGCACACGCGCTCGGTGTGCCGAGCCGGCGGCTGCTCGACTGGTTCACCGAGATCCCTGGCGAAGTCGGCGAACGCCTCACATGCCGCGTTCTGGCACTGGCCGATGACATCCCGGTCCAGGACAAGATCGAACATGTGACGCGCCGCCTGGCGTCACAGAGGGCCACAGGTGACGACCAAGACCTCGTCGACGCGGTGCTTGCCGCCAACCCGGACCCAGCCCAGCTCGCCGTGTGGACCGACGCGCTCGGATCACCCTCGGACCCACCTGCCGACCCTGCCTTGCTGCCACAGGACTGGGCCAGAGCTTGGCGATGGTCGGCGATCCTTCCTGGGTACTTGCTCACACGGTGGCAGGATCCGATTGCATCGGTTTCTGCCCGACACGGTCAGATAGGCCCCGAGGCATTCGGCCGCAGGATTCCCACCTCTTACGCGACGTGGGGACAATCGGCTTACAGCATGGAGGAGTTGGCGGCTCTGCCCGCACTCGATGCTGCCCGTTTGGTTGCCGGATGGCGCCCTGACGCCGACAGCGACCGACGGATGATTGGCGCTCGCGAACTCGCCCGCGTCCTCCAGAGCGTCGTTGCTGCAGAGCCCCAGAAGTGGACGGCAGATGCGGTCATGATGGTTGAGACGCTGCGCGAACCCGTCTATGTGCTGCACTACCTCGATGCTCTCGCTGGAAGAGCAGCCGACATCCTTCCCCGAACCGGGGAGATCATCACCGCGGCCCGCCTCGCCATGACTGAGAGGTGGACACCGACAGTTCTCGGCAATGATAATTTCGACTTTGAGCCCGATTGGCATCGTGTCGAAACCGCCAATGTCGAACTGATCACCGCGCTGGCCGATCACGAAGCGCCCTTCGCCGAGCACCTTGACACCGCATGGTCCTGGGCACTGGCCGCCCTCGAGTCGCCGCCAGGCACCGACATTTCCACAATGGGCGACCCTCTCCATCGGGCGATCAACGCTCCACGCGGACGAGGGCTGCAGGCTGTGCTCTCTCTCGCCCACTGGGAACACCGCAACATGAGAGCGATTCGGCCACAGTTCCTCGACACCCTCGACAACCTCGTCCACGTAGATGGCCCGGTCGGCATGGAGTACCGGGCGATCCTGGCGTCGCAGCGCCCACGTCTGGAACTCATTGCCCAGGACTGGCTCGACCGACGGGTCGACACATTGTTCCGCGCCGACGACATTGGGCTGGCCACCGTGGATCTCACGCTCAAATACGCTCGGTACACCACACCGTGGTTGCATCGGACTTTGCGCGACGACATCATCGCTGCGGCACTGCGGGGCACCGACAACGCGGTCGCGAGCCTGCTTATCGGGACCCTGGAAGGCGCACCAGGCTATGACATTGACGCGATCATCACAGCACTCCGCGAAGAACCCGCCGTCCTGAGCAGGGCCGCCGAGGACATGGCGCTCCTGGTGCAGGACAGCCCCGCCGACGCACCTCAGCTTGCCCTGGCGGTCCAGTTCTGGCAGGCCCTGACTGACGCTAGTCGCGATGTCGTGCCCGTCGAAGTCCTCCGCCGCACTGGGCGATGGGCTTTCGTCACCGGCCTCCCGGACAGCATCTGGTCACCGCTCACCGTCCGGACTCTCATCATCACTGAGGGGTTGATCGACTATGCCATCGAGGTCGCCGACCGCTGTAAAACCGTCTCGATGCCAGGGGACAGCACCAGAATCCTCCTGCTGCTCCAGGGTCGCGGCGAACCGTGGGAACAGCACCACATCGGCCGGGTGGCCCTCAGCGCCTTGCGCACCCTGAGTACCGGCCGTCCCGATGAACACTTCCCGGCACTGCGGACCAGGCTGATCGAACTCGGGTATGACGAAGCTGCCGATCTGAATCCCGCCGTCATACGGCGCCCGTCGGCCCGATAGTGCCTTCTGGGAGCCGGCTTAGATGGTCACTTGCTGTCCTTCACGGAGCGGATCATCACGGTCAGGACAGGGGAGGTCGGTGACGGTTGACTCTGTCCGATGTCCTCGTATCCCCACGACCTGTAGAGCGCGTAGACCTTTCCGTCTCCAGCGGCCGGGTTGACCATAAGCGTGACGTATGGCTCGTCGCGTGTGCCGAGGAGGGCGTCATGGATACGCCGGGCGGTGCCGGTCTTTCGCCAGGCCGGTCGGACGCCGATCTCCTTCAGGGCCACGGCCGGAGATTCGGTGTACTTCTCTGCCGGCGCCGGGCTGGTGCGCTGCCAGTAGCGGTCGCCGTGCTCGATGGTGTTGCCGTAGGCGTAGCCGACCGGATGTCCTTCCGCGTACGCGAGGACGGCCGTGAACCCCGGCTCGGTGCTGTGCCGGTCCAGACGCTCGCCGAACGCGGTGACCGCGTAGTTCGGCAGGTGGAGGAGCGGGGCGCGTACGTCGGCGTACACGTCGAGGAGGTCGCCGCGGGCTGTGTCGAGGGTGGTGAAGGTGCGCAGTTCGATGGCGGGCGCCGTGGTCATGCGGCCATCCTCCAGTTGGCGGTGTGCTCGGTCCAGGTCTGCACGGTGGAGCTGCCCGGCGCGGTGGCGCGCAGTGCGGCCCCGAACTCCTGCAGCATGCGTGTGACCCGGGCGTGCTGGGTGGCGGCTTCGGCGGGGACTTTCATCGCGGTGGCCGTGGCGGCGTCGGGGGCGCCCTGGGCCAGCTGGGCGTGTGCGAGCCGGGTGGTGGTGATGGCCCGGGACCGGATCATGTGGGGCCGGAGGGCGGCCAGGCAGCGGTGGGCGTGGTACTCGGCGGTCGAGTAGTCGCCGAGCGCCAAGTGCGCTGACAGGGCCAGGGAGTCCAGTTCGGCCTGGTCGTAGAAGGCGAGCATCCATACCGGGCGGTAGTCGGTGGGATCGGAGCGCAGCATGGCGTCCTGGGCTTGATCGAACGCGCGGCGGGTGCCAGTGCGGTCCTGTGCCGCGCCGTGGATGGCGCCTTGGCGCGCCATGCCGAGGGACGCGAACAGCGGGTCTCGGCGTGTGAGGTGCAGGTTGCGGGCGACGTCGTTGGCGGCGAACGCGTCCGCCGGTCGGCCCATGTGGCGGTACATGGTGCCCGCGTGACTCCAGATGCGGAACTTGATCGCCTGGTCGCCGGACATCTCGGCGAGGGCCTGGGCCTCGCGCATGTGCGCCTTGGCGACGTCGTAGCGTCGGCCGTCGATGGCGGCCCACATCGCGGAGGAGCGGAAGGCGGCTGCGGAGGCGTAGAGGTTGCTTCGTACGCGCTGGGTGGCGCTGCCGGCGTTCTGGAGATTGAGCGCCTCGTCGGCGAGGGCGGCGGCCCGCTGCTCGATGCCGAGTTGTCCGCCGTGGCGGTGGTCGCTGGCGATGATCTCGGCGAAGCGCTTGTTCAGGCGGTTGACATCGCTCATGCCGATACGGCGCGGCGATGCGGTGCCGGGTGCGGCTGCTGCGGCGGCAGCCGCCGCGATGCTGCCGACGAGAGTGCGGCGCTTCATGTCGGGGTCCTCCTGCTGCGGTGGGGCTGGGGTGGACGAAGGTCGGCCCCGTGGCACGAACCCTAAAGCGACGGCGGGTAGTCCGGTGACGTCCTCAAGTGCCTTGCGGGCAGCTGACTTTGGCCACGTGACCCGGCCCGCTTTCCATGCCCGGACCGATGAGCCGTCGAGTCCTCCAGGGCGCCCGGTCAACCGTTCAATGGCCCTGTTCACGGCCTCGGCGAGGCTGTTGGAGCTGTAGCCGTGTTCGGTCATCCACGCCTCAAGAACGGTGTTGCGGGTGGTGTCCATGCGGGCACGGTAGCCCGCGCGATCCTCACCCGCCAGGTAAAGGAGAGGTCAAAACGTCCTAGGCGGGTCCGTCGGCTGAGTGCCTGAACGTCCTAACCAACCTGTTGGGAAAGGGAGTTGTCTAGGTGCTGGTCGCTCGCCGCGCCCCACCGTGCGGGCGGCTGTTGACGGCCCGGCCCGCCCCTGCGGTTCCCCCGCGGGGGCGGGCCGGGCGCCGAGACGACACGAAGGCTCCACCCCAATGACGAGTCTGAGAACAACAGTTGAGGCCCTCTCCGCCGGCCACCCCACGTACAGCCAGACCTTCCCGTGCGAGCCGCCCACGGCCGAGATCGGCCGCGAACTCGTCCGAGACGTCCTCGGTGTGTGGCACCTCGACGGCTTCGCCGACCGTGCGGCGCTGATCGTCACCGAGCTGATCGCGAACGCCTCCAGGCACACTCCGTGTCCCGAGATCCGCCTCACGGTTGGGCGGCCGAGCGCGACACGACTGCGTGTCGGGGTCGTGGATCAGGAACCATCGCGTCTGCCCATACTCAGCCAGGTGGCTGACGACGACGAGTCGGGGCGCGGGCTGCTCCTCGTCGATGCTGTCGCCGACCGCTGGGGCTACGACCTGCACGGCTCGGGCAGACGCCCTTGGGGCAAAGAGGTCTGGGCGGAACTCCGCACCGAGGGCGGCGAGTGAGCATCCCGGCCACGGCATCCTCGCCCCTTCCGGACCTCGCCCGACTCCGGCCCCGCCAGCAGATGGCCATGGACTGTGCCCTCTGCGCCCGCCCACTGGGAGCGAGCGGTCGACGGCTGGGCGAGATACGCCACCGGGGTCTTCCGTTCCGGCTCTGGGCTTGTGCTTTCAACTGCCAAGCCGCCAGATCGACCATCCCGACGAGCTGAGAAAGGGGACGTTCTTCCATGGAGTGGCCGTGGATCACCGGTGATTGCTGGCTCGGCTGTGGGCGTACGGGAGTCCTGGTGATCTGGCTCGGCCCGGTGCAGTGGGACGGGCAGCACGCCCCTTTCTACGCGTGCGAGCCGTGTCTCGAACGCCTCAAGGCCCAGGCTCTCGCCTACTTCATGGAGCGGCGGCCGACGTCCGCTTGATCAGACTCCCGGCACACGACTTCCCGGCGTGAGGCAGGCACCCCGCGAGGACCTTCCTACGCGGAGCACGTCCCCTCGTGCCGGGCGGCCAGGAGCCGTCCGGGGAGCAGCCATCCGGCAACGCTCCCGTGACAGCACCTGGTGGGCGCTCCAGCCCAGTAACACCACAACAATTACGAGGAGTTGAAGCATGACGCGCAGCACCGTAGTTCCCAGCCGCACCGAAGTGCGCCCGCAGATCCCTGGGGCATCGGACGGCTTCGACCTGGACGTCTCCCTCGTCGAGATCGCCGACCCGGCGGGCCTGGTCAACCTGACCGACGACAACTGCGGGTCCACCTGCGGCGCCTGCACCACCAACGTCGCCTGACCCCCCAGGTCACCCCGGTCTGGTGCCGCCGCGCCTCCGCGCGGCGGCACCAGTCGCCCGCCCCATCACCTACGGAGGTACTTGGTGGTTGCTCCGCCTGCAGCGTTCCGCACCGGTTCCACTGCTCTCGTGCGCGCCGTGGCCCGGCCCTCGCTGCCGTTTCCTCCATGCCCTGACCTTGATGACCGCTCGCCCAGTGGTGCGTCTGCCCGCGTGGCGTGGCTACGCGCGGTCTGGGCGAACAAGGACGTTGCCGAGGCACTCCAGCACTCCAGCCCGATCCTGGCCGCGCAGGTACGGGCCCTGTGTACGGCTGAGCACCCCGACCTCCGAGATGTGCAGGGCGCGACGCTGTCCGTGGCCCGCTACCTGTTGCGTGCCCTGCACCGGGCGACGCCCTTCGGCCTGTTCGCCGGCGTGGCCACCGCGGAGTTCGGCCCGCAGGCGCGGGCCGACTGGGGCGAGGAGCACGTGGCCGTCGGCCGCGCGGGGGCAGAGTGGCTGGCGGCCCTGGTCGCACGGTTGGAGTCATGCCCGGACCTCCTCGAACGGCTGCCCGTCGTCATCAACAACACCGTGACGTACCGGGGAGACCGGCTCATCGTGCCGTTCCAGCCCGACGTCCAGGACGACCGGACTCGCGCGGTCGAGGCGTCTCTGGCTCTGACCGGACCGGTGCGCGCGGTCCTTGCCGCGACCCGACTGCCGATCCGGTTCGGCACCCTCGTGGACAAGCTCCAGGCGGAGTTCCCCGAGGCCGGTTCCGAGAAGGCGCGTCAACTGCTGGCGGAGCTGATCCGGCGGCGGGTACTGATCACGGGCCTGCACTCTCCGAGCACCGAGACCGACGCCCTCGGGTATCTGGTGGGCCAACTCGACGCGATCGACGCTGGCAGCCTCGCCGCGGTCGCGGAGACCGTACGCGAACTCCGCGCGGTCCGGGCGGGCCTGGAGAAGTGCGCCATGCACGGTGGCCGGGACAGTGTCGCGGCGCGGATGCGAGACCTCGTCCCCGGCCTGCGTCGCCACCCCGTCGCGCTGGACCTCCGCCTGGACGCGCAGATCGTTCTGCCGGAAGCGGTCGCCCGCGAGATCGAGCGCGCCGCTCTCATCCTGACCCGCTTGAGCATCCGCCCATACGGGACCGCCGCCTGGAACGAGTACCACCAGCGGTTCTACGAACGGTACGGCATCGGCACGATGGTGCCGCTCGCGGAGGCCGTGGCGGACAGCGGCACCGGCTATCCCGACGGCTACCCAGGCGCTCCGGCCGGCGTACGCAGGCCCCGCGTCTCCGCTCGGGATGACGCCCTCGTACGACTGGCTCAGGCCGCCGCGCTCGATGGCCGTGACGAAGTGATCCTCACGGACGAACAGATTGAGGCCCTGGACGTGGGTCCTGACGAGCCTCGATTGCCGCCGCACCTGGAGATCGGGGTGCGGGTGCACGCGGCCAGCCTGGAGGAGTTGCAGCGGGGGCGCTTCCGGCTGGAGGTCGTGAGCGTGTCCCGTGGCGCCGGGGTCTCCACGGGCCGATTCCTCAGCGTGCTGGCCCCCGCCGACCGGGAGGTCCTGGTCACAGAGCTTGCCGACCTCCCGGCCGCAGACGGCAACACCATGCCCGCGCAGCTCTCTTTCCCGCCCCTGCTCCCCGAGAGCGCCCACGTCAGCCGCTCTCCACAGGTCCTGCCCACTGTGATCAGCCTTCAGGAGCACCGCGCCCCGCAGGACACCGTCCTCACCCCGGAGGACTTGGCTGTGGGATGCGACGGTCGCCGCATGTACCTCGCCATCCCCGAGCGCGGACACCGCGTGGAGGCCGTCGGGATGCACGCGCTGAACCTCCGCACCCACACCCCGCCGCTTGTGCGGTTCCTTATTGAACTGTCCCGCGCCCAGCGCGCGCAGGTCACCGTCTTCGACTGGGGCGCCGCAACGGCGATGCCGTTCCTTCCACGTCTGCGGTACGGCCGGACCGTGCTAGCCCCGGCGCGCTGGCGGCTGGACGCGTCCGAACTGCCCGGCCATGCCCGTCCTCGGGCTGAGTGGGACGCCGCGCTCAGCGACTGGCGTGCCCGGCGGAGGCTGCCGCGCCGCGTCTACCTCGTAGAGGACGACCGGCGCCTCTTCCTCGACCTCGACGAGGCCGGCCACCGTGCGCTCCTGCGCAGACACCTCGACCACTCGCGCCTGGCCGTGCTCGTCGAGGCCCCGGAGCCGGAGGCGTACGGCTGGTGCGGCAGGCGAGCCCACGACGTCGTAGTGCCCCTCAAAGCAACCGGGCCGTCGGCATGGCCGCCACTGCCAGCCCCCAGCCGGGCCCGTGCCCTGTCTGCGGCCCAGATGCAGACGCCTGCCTCTTCTTCGGTTCTTCTGGCCGCCCTGTACGGCGACCCCCGCCGCCAAGACGTCCTGCTCTCCCGGCACTTGCCCGGTCTCCTCGAACAGCTCGGCAACCCGCCGTGGTGGTTCATCCGCTTCCGCGACCCGGACCAACACCTCCGCGTTCGCATCGCCCTCTCCGACCCGGAAGCCTTTGCCGGCACGGCCCGAACGGTGAGTGCCTGGGCCGACGAGCTACGAAGCATCGGCCTGCTGGCCGACCTGCGCTATCCCACCTCCTACCGGGAGATGGGCCGCTGGGGCTCCGGCACCGCATGGAAGGCGGCCGAGGAGGTCTTCCGGGCGGACTCGCGGGCCATCCTGACCCAGCTCGCGCAGCCACAGCGCCCCGGACCGCGCACACTGGTGGTGGCACACACCGTCGCCATCGCCTCCGCGTTCCTCGGCATCACCGCAGCCGGGATGCGGTGGCTGATCGACCACATCCCGCCGACAGCCCCCGCTCCCGTTCCACGCCCGCAGTTCACCGACGCCGTACGGCTCGCCGACCCGAGCGACGACTGGGCGGCGCTGCGCTGTGTCCCGGGCGGGGACGCCATCGTGTCGGGATGGGCCGACCGGGATACGGCGCTCGCCGCGTACCGGCCGCATCTGCTCGGCCCGGACACCCAGGGCATCGCCGTCGACGATGTCCTGACCTCGCTGCTGCACGTCCACTTCGTGCGCCACGTCGCCGTGAACTTCCCGGAGGAAGAGGTGTGCCTCTACTTGGCGCGCGCCGCCGCCCTGGCCTGGACCGCCCGCACCAGGGGGAGGGCTTCGTGACCGCCCATCCCGCGCTCGGCCTGGTCGACGCCATCGCCGCCCGGCTCGCCGACCCCGACACCGCGCCCCTCGGCTCCGGGACGCTGTCCTCGAACCGGCAGCACCTTGCTTACGGCCCGCCCGGAATCGCGCTCCTGCACATCGAGCTGGCCGCGAACGGCCTCGGCCCGTGGCAGCGCGCCCACGACTGGATCGCCGCCGCCTCCCGGCAGCCGCTCACCAGCGGCCCGGACAGCCACCCGTTCTACGGAGTACCCGCCTTCGCCCACGCCCTGAGCTGCGCCGCCGACCACCTTCCCGACTCCTACCAGCGCGTCCTCGACGCGATGGACAGACAGCTCGCAGTCGACGTCGGACGCCGTCTCGACACCGCACACCGCCGCATCGACGCCGGACGCCTGCCGCAGCTAGCCGAGTTCGACGCCATCCGGGGCCTCACCGGATACGGCGCCTACCTACTGCGCCGAAACCCCGGCAGCTCCACGATGCGCGCCGTTCTCGACTACTGCGTGCGCCTCACCGAACCGATCACCCACCATGGTGAGACCCTGCCGGGCTGGTGGGCCAAGACCGGGCCCTCGGGCAGCCCGGACGACCGATTCCCCGGTGGGCACGCCAACACCGGTATGGCGCACGGCATCGGCGGTGTGCTCACGCTCCTGGCCCTCGCCGCTCGGAACGGCTCCGTCGCCGATGGGCACCACGCAGCGCTGCGCACGATCCTGGCCTGGCTGGACCGCTGGAAGGAGAAGGCCGACGGCGGGCCGGTCTGGCCGTACTGGGTCACTCAGGGTGAGCTGCGCAGGGGGCGTCTCGGCTCGTCAGCCCCCAGGCGGCCGTCCTGGTGCTACGGCACCGCCGGGCTCGCCCGCGCCCAGCAACTTGCCGCGCTTGCCCTCGGCGATGCCAGCCGCCAGATTGACGCGGAGAACGCGCTCGTGGCCGCCCTCACCGATCCCGAGCAGCTGAAGGCCACGACGGACAACGGCCTCTGCCACGGGTTCGCCGGCCTCGCCCACGCTGCCGCGCGTACGGCCGACGACGCTCACCCCTCGACCGCGGGCCAACTCCGCGCCGCGATCCCGGCCCTCCTGGCTGCGGTCACCCCGCCGGGCACCGACCCCCAACTCATGGCCACGGCGCTCATTCAGGACGAGGAAAGCGGCCCCGGCCTACTCGACGGCGCCGTCGGCATAGCCCTGGCCCTCCTCGCGCCCAGCACCGCTGCACCACCCCGGTCCGCCTGGGACGCATGCCTCCTCATCGCTTGATCCACCGACCGAAGGACCTCCATGCCTCCCGACCGCTGGCAGCAGCACAACATCACCTTCGTCGACCGCGAGAGTGCCCGGCGCACCATCGCCGAGCGCCTCGGCCCAGCCCTGATCGAGGCCGAGGCCGACGGGCAGCTCACCGGCTGGTGGTTCATGAACAAGCAGCCCTGGCGGCTGCGTTACCTCGCCGACAAGCCCTCACCAGCCATTGAGTCGCTCCTGAGCGATCTCATCGGCGACGGCGTGGCCGTGTCGTGCCTGCCCGGCATCTACGAGCCCGAGACCGATACGTTCGGCGGACCCGAGGCCATGGACGCAGCCCACGAACTCTTCGACAGCGACTCCCGCCACCTGCTCACCTACCAGACGAGCCCGATGCACCTGGGACGCCGGGAGACCGCCGTCCTGCTGACGAGCGTCATGATGCTCGGTGCTGGACTCGACTGGTTCGAACAGGGCGACGTATGGGCGAAGGTCGCGGCCCTTCGACCGGCCACCGCTCAACAACCGCCCGAACGAGCCGCCGAACTGGCTCCGGCCATGCGCAAGCTCATGACCGCCGACGCCCACAGCCTCTGCCACCCGGGTGGCCCACTCCACGCTCACGAGGAATGGGTGACCGCCTTCGAACGGGCCGGTGCCACGCTCGCCGACCTCGCAGGCCGCGGCGCCCTCACTCGCGGCCTGCGAGCCGTCATCGCCCACCACGTGATCTTCCACGCCAACCGCGCCGGTCTCCTCCGGGACGACCAGAGCGCTCTGTCCCACATCGCACGAGAGGTAGTCATGGGAACGAGTGACCACACCGAGTCGCCCACCGAGGCAACGGCCGACATCGATAGCGTCAGCGCGGTGAACACCGACACGATCACCACCCCCACGGCGGGCGCCGAGCGCCTCCGCAACGCCCTTGTCGACCAGCTCCGCGCGGACGGACACGCCCGCACGCCCGCCGTCGAGACCGCGTTGCGGACCGTGCCCCGCCACGTGTTCGTGCCCGAGGCATCGCTCGAAGACGCCTACGCCAACGCACCGGTGCACATCAAGTACGACACCGACGGCACCTCCATCTCCTGCGCCTCCCAGCCGGGCGTCGTCGCCCTCATGCTGGACCAGCTCGAAGCCCAGCCCGGCGAGCGCATCCTCGAACTCGGCGCCGGCACCGGCTACAACGCCGGTCTGCTCGCCCACCTAGTCGGCGAGAGCGGACACGTGACCACCCTCGACGTGGACGAGGACCTCGTGGAGGGTGCCCGCGCGCACCTTGCCGCAGCCGGGATCACCAACGTCCAGGCCGTGACCCGCGACGGAGCCCTCGGCTACGCCGAAGGCGCGCCGTACGACCGGATCATCGCCACGGTCGGCGCGCACGGCGTGCCGCACGCCTGGTTGCAGCAGCTCGCCCCCGGCGGTCGGCTCCTCGTCCCTCAGCGCCTCAAGGGCACGGTGTCCCGATCCATCGCCTACGAGCAGCGTGACAGCCGTTGGGTCTCCCTCGGCAGCAAGATGAACACCTTCATGCCGCTCCGACAGGGCATCGCCGACGATGACCGCCGAGCCATCCCGCTCAGCACGGACAGCACCGTCCGGCTTCAGGCCCCCGCCGGCCAGCACATCGACGCCGACGCCCTCACTGCCGTCCTGGATCAACCGCGCACCGAGGAGTGGACCGGCATGACGGTCCGTGCCATGGAGTCGCCGGAGTGGATGGAACTGTTCCTCACCTGCACCCTCCCCTCCGGTCTAATCCGGATGCTGTTCCCCCAGAGCGCCAAGGGCACTCTGCTCACCGAGGACCCCTATCCCTCATCGACCGCGGCCGTCGACAAGGGCGCCGTCACCTACCTGGCACGGCGCCTGTCGGAGGAAAAGACCCCCGAGGGCGGCAAGCTCTGGGAGTTCGGCGTCATCGGCCACGGCCCCGGCAGCGACGAGCTGGCCGCGAAGGTCGCTGACGCCATCCGGGCCTGGGACCGCGACTACCGCGACCGCGAGGCCACGTTCGAGATCCAGCCCCTCGACGCCCCCGCCATCGAGCAGCGCCCGGGCCTCTTCGCCCTCGACACCCCGCTGAGCCGCATCGTCGTCGACTGGCGCTGACGCCGTACATGGACGTGACGGTGCCCGCCGGCCCACGGTCGGCGGCCACCGTCGCCTCGGCAGTCCTCACTCTCGACCTGGGGGATCCATGGACCCGCACGGCCCCGTAGCCCAGCGCTTCCCGCTCGTCGCGCGATTCCGACCCGCCTGCCTACCCCTGCCTCAACGCGTACGCGCACTCGTCGACTTGGCCGACACCGCGGTGAAAGCGACCGACCAGGGGCTCGCATCGGCCGTCTACAACCAGGCCGCGCTTATCGCCTCCGACCTCGACCTCCCCGACCTCGCACGCGCGATGTGCCACAAGCACGCCGCAGCCTACCTCCACGCCTGTCCCCTGTCCGGCATGAGCGCGATCCGCGGACTGGAACCAGTCGTCAACCTGGCCCGCCTCCAGATCCGCGCTGGCCACGCCGATGAGGGCCGTCAGCGACTCCTTAACCTGTACAAGGCCGTCGAGTCGGGCACGGCCGCCCGCTTCGAGGGCGTCAACGTACCCGCGGACCTCACTGCGACTGACGAAGACCGCCAGGAGGTTCGCGCGTGGCTGTGGCGCGTTCTCCTCGCCGACGGCACGCGCACCCTCACCACCGAGGGGCGATGGGCCGAGGCCCTGGCGCACATCGAAGCCCACCATGGCATCGGAAAGCGGATGCTTGACGGACGGCAGGTCGCGGTACTTGCCGCCCTCGTCACGAACGACACGGCAGGGGCTGCTGATCTCCTCGCCGACACGGTGCCCGGCGATCCATGGGAGCAAGCTGTCACGGACTGCCTGACCGCCCTCTTCCGGCTCAGCGCCAGGCAGCCCGTCGACAGACACCTGAAGGACCTGGCAGCCGCTTATCACGGGTGGCAGGCCGAACCCGGGATGACCGTCTTCGACATCCGGCTCGGCCTTACGGTCCTCGACGCGATCGGCTCCGCCGAGGCGCCCGCCGCACACGTTGTCGAGGACCTCCACCGCAGGACCACGAACGCCGAAGACGGCTATGCGGCCCGCGAGAACCTGGCGCACCCCCTGTTCACCGCGATCGCCACAGACCGGCAATCAGAGGACTGCCGTGCGCTGGTTCGTGCCTGTTCCCTCAGGGCCGGAACCATCCCGCACAAGCTGCAAGGAGAGCTGACGGAGGCTCTGCGTGCCTGCGGCAGCGTGATCCGGGAAAGCCTCGAGACATCGAGCAACCGCGGGACCAGCTGCACACCTTTTTTAGAAGGCGTCCCATTTGGTGAGAGGGCGCTTCAACATGGGCTGTTCAGCCTCACCGTGGGATGATCAAATCGGTGAGCTGCCCTGCAGTTGGCATCCGACCACGATTGAAGACGACCGCGACAAACAGAACCACTACCGGAAGCAGAGGGACGAGTGCAGCCTCGGGCAACCCGAGGACAGCCGCACAAGCCATAACTACCACGACCACGAGCCCCACGACTCCCATCCGCAATCGCTCCCGTGGCGCGGCCGGATCCACGCCGTCGAGTTGATCTGCGTCGAGAAGGTCGTCTATGCGGCCCTCGGCGTAGCGTTCGGCGATTGTCAGCAGCATCACGATCAGGTCCTCAAGGGCCCGACCCGGCTCGGAGTCCTGCCGCGCTTCAGCCCTTCGCAGCGCGCCCACTACCAGTGCGGCGTGCGCCTTGAACTGCCGCTCGTTGTGCCGTCTGGCTCTGGCGCGGCGGGTGCGGTGGGCCATCCAGATCACTTGCTCAACTGGTTGCACGGAAACCCGGGGTATCTGGCATTCCGGCTGGGTCTCCTCCCAGCGACGAAGAACTGTGGCGCACTGGGCTGCGACCGTCAGTAGTGCCACGACAGGCCAACAACGGCGATATTCCATTCGCGCACTCTCTTTGTCCCGGGGCCCAACAAGGGTCTCGAGGTCATACGCGGCATGCGTCGCGCCGCTACCAGAGCTGGTCAAGTTTGTGCGCTTGAGAAGCCGTACTTCAGCGATCAAGATCAGGGCCCAGAACAGGAACGGCGCTGCTCTATCTACCAGCGAAAAGTCCCATGCACGCACCGCCATCGGCACAGCCACGATGTTGCTGAGCAGTGCCTGCACCACGCCTGGCTGCGGTCCCGGATCCGCGCTCAACCGCAGATGGTCCCAGTCGGCCATGTTGCCGACGTTCGCCACGACGACTAGCAGCAAGCCAAACCGGAGCGCCTTGATCGGCATGGCCAGGGGCAGAGCTCGCCACCATCGCACGACATACTGAGGGGCCAATCCGTGGCCGTCGACTCGGTCCAGTATTTGAGGCGGCAGCAACAGTATCTGCATCAGAAGCGGGACAGCTCGACGCAACCCCGAGGCGACGCGGAGTCGCTCGAAGTCCTCCAAATACCCCAAACACCACCGCTGCACTGGTCCAGGAATGAAGAACAGCGCGATCGCGACCCCGAGCGCCAGCTCGCTACCCACAATTAGATAACCGATCAACACATCGGCAGTCTCATGTATCCCACTGCCAGCGATGCCTCGAACGCGATAACCCGACGGCGGCGCTGGCGCTTCGGGACGAACCTGATGCCCATGGCAGATCGCCTGCCTCGGACGCACCCAGGGCGCGTGGACCGCTCCTGCGGTACCTGCACGCGCCCCTTCTTCGGACTCACGGCAGCCTTATGCGCCACAGGCGACTCGTCCGCTTCACCATGCAGGACGCGGTCTCATAGCCCGCTGTCCGGCATCAAGCAAAGGGGCTGTCGGCACACCGTGATCAGCGCTGACGTACCTGCGGCGGCTGTGGGGCTGTAACAGCTGCGCCCTTGTGGACTTGAGCGTCGATGCGTTGTGCGGCAGCGCTGCGGTCCTGTGCTGCGCGGGCTCCTGCACTGGGGTCCAGCCGTGCGCTGAGGCGCTGGAGGCGCCAGGTCAGGACTCGTGCGGCGGAGTCGGCGTCATCCAGGGCGCGCTGGTCGGCGACCTGCTGGAGGAGCCATACCGGGTCGCGGCCAGCTGCTTCGCCTTGGGCGAGGGTGGTGGTGAGGGCGTCGAAGGCGGGGTCGTCGATGATCTGCTCGGCGTGGTCGGGCACGGCGTGGCGTAGGTGGCGGACGTGTCGGTTCACGGTCTGCTGGGGCGGCCGGCGCTGGGCGAGGGCGGCCAGGGGTGCGGCTGCTGCTTGGTCGTAGGCCGCCCGAAGGTGGAGGAGGGTTTGGTGGGCGGCGGCGACCTGCTGGTCGTGATGGCGCAGCTCGTGCCAGCGGGCGGCGGCGATGACGACGAGGATCGCGGCGTCGAGGAACATCGCCAGAACGGCACCGTCCGTGGGGGCGGGCTCGCGGAGCATGGCACGCACGGCGCCGCGCAACGCGAGGGCATGGCGGTGTTCGGCCTGGAAACGAGAACGGGTGGCGCGTTCGAACACGGTTGCCGCGTCTCGGAGTTGGGGTCGGATGTCCTGTGGCGTGAGGATAGGGAGAGCGTCGAGGGCTTCACCGAAGGCCGCTATGTGAGCCTGGGAGGCTTGGTTGTCAGGCTGGTCGAGACGGTGCGGGATGCGTTCGAGTACGGCGGTGGCCTGGTGCCAGAGGGCGGGCCAGCGTCGGCCCGGCTGGGAGGTGGGCTGCATCGATGCTGTAGCGGGCGTCGACGCGCTGCTTGCGCTGGCCGTTCGGGTCGGGCTTGCGGCGTCGGGCGACACGGTGCAGCGCGGCGGCTTCGGCAGCACGTGGGAGCGGTGCAGCGGTGTCGGCGGGCTGTTCCTGCTCGGGCGCCCCCTGGTGCCCGAGTGCCTCCGCCACTCCCGGGGCGGAGGCATCGCCGATGGGGCCGTCCTTGGACGGTCCAGCGGCATACCTTGCTGCGCGGTTGTCTGGGGCTGAGGCGGTGTGCGTCTGCTGCTGAACTGTGGGGAGTTCGTGGTGCTGTTCGTGCATGGTGATGCTCCGGCGGTGAGGGGGCGGGGGCTGTGTCACGTGCGTCGCATCCGTCCCATGCCTGGTCAGGACAGGTACGGACACTCGGGCAGGTACGGAGATGTCCGTCCCGGTGAGGACATCCGTCCCCGCGCTGACCTGCGCGGGGACGGATGCGACGCAGTGATACGGACCCAGGGGGAGGCGGGTCAGCGGGCGTGTTTGGGGCCGGAGGGGCCGCCGGGCGGGCCGATGGGCAGCTGACCTGCCGGGACGGCGGGCGGCTTGCCCTGGGCCGGACGCGCGGGCGTGGCGTCGTGCGCGGGGGCGGGCGCCGTCTCGGTGAGGTCGGGGCAGTGCCGGGCCCAGCTGTCCAGGAACCGGTTGCGGGCGTACCCCTTGGCCTGCCTGCCCTTGTCGAAGCGGTAGTTGGCCGGGCGGATGTCGAAGTCCCGCAGCAGTTTCCCCAGGTGGTAGGCGTTGAGCCCGTTGGTGCCGTGCTCTGCCCAGGGGGCGTCGGGGTCCTGGAGCAGGGTGGTGACCAGATCCAGGCTGGACAGGGCCTCGGGGTTGCCGTGTGCCTCGAAGACGCGGTGGATGTCGCGCAGCAGCCGCGTCTTCAGGTTGGTCTGCTCGTCCTGGACGGCCTCGTACCGGCTCATCGCCACGCAGGCCGCACGGGCACTGGCGGGCCAGTGGCCGCCGGCCAGGTCGGCGACGATGACCAGCGGCTCCCAGGTGTCCGCCGCCCGGTCCTCCACCGGCATGGTCGGCGCCATGCCGCCGGCCGTGCCGCGCAGCGGTCCTAGCCAGGCGGCCAGCTTGTCCCGCACCGCGTTCAGCTCCGGTGTGGCGTAGCGCGAGCGGAACGGGGTCACCTTCTCGCCCGGCTTGCGCTTTTGCATGCGGAGCACGACCGCCCGGTCCGTGATCGTGTCGGGCAGGTCGCCGATCGAGGCCAGCGCGGCCATGGCGAAGGTCGGATACGGGGTCGGCTTGTGCTCCGGACCGGAGATGCGCCAGGCCGGCCGGTTGCGCTGATGTCCGGCGTTCAACAGGCCGCGCAGTTCCTCGTTGTCGCCGGCCTTGCTGAAGATGGCGTCGGCCTCGTCCACGAGGATCGTGCGCGGATTCTTGCCGATGACGCGGAAGAGCACCGCCGTGGACATGTTCACCGTCATGATCGGCTGGTGGACGGTCTCGTGAAGCACGTCCAGAACACGGGACTTGCCGCAGCCCTTCGTCGGGCCTACGACCGCCAGACGCGGCGCGTGCTGCAGAACGGTCTGGATGTGCGTGGCCGCCACCCACAGGGTGACCGCTGTCAGCGCCTCGTCACTGGGCAGCACGACGTACTTGCCGATCGCCGCCCGCAACTCATCCAGCAGTTCCGCACCCTCACCGGAACCCCGTTCCCCAGGGGCTGCCGGTCCCCGAGGAGGCCGGGAGCCGGTCACGTGATCCGGTCCCCGTGCGTCGACGGGACCGGTCCCCTCCTGCTGGGCGGCTCCCGCCACGGGGTTCTCGGTCCCCAGCGACTGGCGGGGACCGTGCTCACGGTCCCCATTGCGGTCCCCTGGTGCAACTGCAGCCTCTTGGGGACCGGTCCCCATTTTGGCGCCGCTGACCTGCGGGTTTGCGTCGGATGTCGATACGGGGACCGGGACGTGCGGGGACCGAGCAGCGGGCACTTCGCGGGGACGGTCCCCAACAGCGGCATCAGCAGACGGCTGGGGACGGTCCCCGTGTGCTTGCGCATCCGCCGAGTGCTCGACGGTCCCCGACGTGGGGGACCGTGTGTCCGCCTGATCCCTGCGGCGCCAGGGGATGCCTTCGCCGGGGACCGCGGGAGTGGGCCAGTCGGTCGGGGAGGTGTTTGTGGTGCTGGGGGACGTAGAGTCCTCCATAGGCGTTCCTCTCCGGTGAGAGGCAGGACGGGCAAGGTCCCACCCCTCACCAGCTCATTCGTTCAGGGATGGGCAATCGACAGGGGAGTCTTCGGCCCTCGGCGTTGGCGCGCCGGGGGCCGCTTCGTTGTCCGCGCCAGACGCGGGGTCAGGCCGTGAGGTCGTACGACGTCTGGGCATCCAGCCACGCGTCCACCTCCCGCCAGCGGTAGCGCAGGTGACGGCCGACCTTGTGGACGCTGGGGCCGATGTCCCGGTACTTCCACTGGTAGAGGGTTTTCACTGGTACCCCGAGGTACGCGGCCACGTCGGCGGGAGTGGCGAGCTGGTCACGCTCGGCGCCGGCAAGGCGCGGGGAGTGGTTCGGCAATGAGGTCTCCGTATAGGAATCAGGGTTTTGGATGGCAGGCGTGGGCAACACAGCCACACCACTTGGGAAGCGTCCAGAGTGAATTCTGAAACTCCCGGCTACTTCCCTCGGCGTCGCCGGGGAAGACCAAAACAGTAAGGGCAGATCCCCGGTTGTCGAAATCGCTCCCGCGGGAGCCGAAATTTTCTGCGGAGAAGCAACCGGCTGAAGTGCCGGAATCCGGTACCTCAGCAGCTCAGAGGCGACGTCCAGCGCTGAGAAGTGACGTGGTCAGTCCACGGATATCCCATCCGATAGCCGCTCAAATCGCCCAATTCCTTGACGCGGAGGGAAGGTAGCACAACCTCCCCGCCGAAACGACTCGTGATGTACCGGAATTCGACGAGACGAACACCACTTCGCCCCCGGGCGACTTTTGGAGAGTTTAAGAACTAAGTCTTGCCCTGACGGCCGGCTGCAAGTTACAGCTATTTGTTATGTCCAACCGAACCGTCGGAATAGGCCCCGCCGGCCTCCACACCGCCCGCGCCATCGAGCACCTACGCCTCGTGCGCGGTCTGACCCAGCACCAGCTCGCCGCCCGCTGCTCCGCATTGGGCCGTCCGATGGCCAACACCGCCCGCAGCCGCACCGAACGCGCCCGCCGCCGCTGCGACGTAGACGACCTCGTCGCCATCGCCACCGCGCTCGGCGTTTCACCCACGACCCTGCTCCTGCCGCTCCCGTCGGTGCCCGGTGATGACCGGAGGGGGTGCTAGTTGGCGCGGGTCTGGATTGAGGACCGCATAGGGCACGCGGCGTACGTACGGGCCGTGGCGGACGCCAAGCGGGCAGGACGTACGCCACCGGGGCGCTACCGCGTGCGCTGGTACAACCCCGACGGCAAGCCGAAGATGAAGACCTTCACCCGCAAGGTCGACGCCGAGGCCGAGCGGACGAGGATGGAGTCCCGTCTCAACGACGGCTCCTACCGCGATCCGGCCGCCGCACGCGTGAAGTTCGCAGAGGTGGCGGAGTCCTGGCTGGCCGCGCAGATCCATCTCAAGCGTTCAACCCGGGCCCGCTATCGCGGCGTTCTCGACGTCCACGTGATCCCCAAGTGGGGCACAACCGCGTTGGACCGCATCCATTTCGAGGACATCGCGGAGTGGCTCGCGGATCTGCTGTCCGGCGAGGCGGCCGGCGGCAGGAAGCTCAGCCCGCGGTCGGTCCGCAAGGCGTACGTCGTCCTCAGCCGCGTTCTCGGCTACGCGGTCAAGGCCCGTCGTCTGGCGGTCAACCCGGCTGTCGGCGTGCCCCTGCCGAAGGCGATGCCAGCTGACCACGTATACCTCGACGACATGCAGGTCGACGCGCTGGCCAACGCGTCAGGCGCCTATCGGGTGTTCATCCTGCTGCTGGCCTACACCGGCCTGCGCTGGGGCGAGGCGTCCGCACTGAAGGTGGGCCGCGTCGATCTGGACGCCTGTCGAGCGCACATCGTCGAGGCGTACGCCGAGGACAACGGCAAGCTCTACCTCGACACCCCCAAGAACCACGAGCGCCGGTCGGTACCGATCCCGCGATTCCTGGCCGATGAGCTGAAGCCCCACGTCCAGGGGCGGGGAGATGACGACTTGCTCTTCACCGCCCCGCAGGGCGGGCCGCTGCGGGCCCGCAACTTCCGTCAGCGATTCTTCGCGCCAGCGGTCGCGAAGGCCGGGCTGGGGCACCTCAAGGTCACCCCGCACAAGCTGAGGCACACGGCAGCCTCGCTCGCCATCGCCAGCGGCGCGGACGTCAACGTCGTCCAGACGATGCTGGGCCACAAGTCCGCGACGCTGACCCTGGACACGTACGGGCACCTCCTCCCTGACCGTCTGGACGAGGTCTCGAAGAAGATGCACAAGCGCCGGGCCAAGCAACTGGCCAAGGCGAAGGCCAAGCTGGAGAAGGCGGAGCGAAAGGCCCGTGAGGCCGCCGAGGCGGTGGCCACTCTGGAGGATGATGCCGCGTGATGTGTGCCTGATCCGTGCCGGGGAGCTGTAACCGAGGGAGCCGCCCCACCGCGCTGATTCGGTGGGGCGGCGCCTTGCGTCTCCCCCGGATCAGGTCAGCCGCGCGGTCGGTGGCTTTCCTGCCGGGCTCGGTCGATCGCGGCAGCGGCTGCATCTCCGGCCAGCCGCTCGATCTTCTCGGGAGCCTTCCGCTCGTCGAGGACGAAGAGCCGTTCACCGACGAGACGGGTGGTCGTCTTCCAGCCGAGACGCCGTCCCGCCTCCCTGGCGGCATGCCGGACGTCCTTGAGCTCGCCCATCTCCGCAAGATCGTCAGCGCCAAGGATCAGCTGCCCGTAGTACCCCTCGTACTCCGGCTTCAGCGCGGCCCGCATCATCGACTCAAGCCGGTCGACCAGCCTTTCGTACCGTCGCCGGGCCAGCTCGTCCTTCGCGGGCATCTCGCACAGCTCCCCACCTCTGCCCACAGCCCCATGTGTGCCATATGCGTGCTGCGAGTACGAAGGCCCTCCCGTCCGTTGGACGAAAGGGCCTCTGACCAGGTGTTTCTCTGTGCCCCCGGCAGGATTCGAACCTGCGACACCCGCTTTAGGAGAGCGGTGCTCTATCCCCTGAGCTACGAAGGCGTGCGGATCCCGGTGGGATCCGGTGGCTAGCCTAGCGGATGGCGGGCGGCGGCTGGGAGAGTTCCGGTTTGCGCAGGTGGGGGAGGGGAGGCGAGGGTCAGGAAGGGGGGGTGGGGAACGCGGGTTCGGAGGCCGTCGAGGACTCGGGCCAGGCCGTGGGCGAAGGTGGCTTCGCGGGTGGTGCGGGGGTCCTTGTTGCGTTGGTCGGCGTAGGTCTCGCGAAGGCGGGGTGGGCTGGGCCGCCTGTTCGGCGGTGGGCCAGAGGGCGGTGGCCCAGTCCTGTTCGGCGGTGGGCCAGAGGGCGGTGCCCCAGTCCTGTTCGGTCTGGCCTGCGGGCGAGGGTGGTCAGGCGGGCGGCCTCGCTGGTGGCTGTGCCGATGACGTAGGCGACCAGGGTTGAGGCTGCCTGGTCGACCTCGGCGGCCGGGAGGCCCGCTCGGGTGAACAGGGTCGGCAGCGACTCCGAGAAGTGCATGGCGTTCGGACCCAGGTGGGGGCTCGGGTGGACCTTGTACGACTGGTTCGGCGTTCCCGGCTCGGGCACGAAGGGCCTCGATCCGCCATCGCGTCGCTGTGGCTCAGCGAGCCTCGCACCCCTGGGGACCAGGCCGGGGAACCCGTCGCCGTATGTCTCAGCCACTGGCCTTGGTCCGTCGCCGCCTCCAGTGCCCGCCATGCGGCCAGGCGGCCCGCCGCGAACTCCGCGCGCCGGCGTGCTCCCGCGTCGGACAGCCTTACGGCCGACGGGAGTTCGTCCTGGTCACACTCGCCCATGAGCGTGCTGCCGGCGTTCACGGCAGCGGTGCGAGCGGTGCCGCGACGGCCGTCTCCGCTTCGCCCACCCCCTCCCATGTGGCTGTCCGCGCTCCGTATGGCTGTCCACGTTCCGTGAGACTCCCCGCGTCCCATGTGGCTGTTGCATCAACGCCTCTTGGCGCATCGACGCCTCTTGGCTACCGCCTGAAGCGACGACCGCCCCAGACGCGAGCAAGTCCCCGGCAACAGCCCGGGAGCAACGGCCCGGAAGCAACAGCCAGGAGCCACAGCCTGAGAGCAGCAGCCCGGACCCGCCCCGGACTTGGCCCCTGAGGTCCAGGTCGGCGGCGAGGCTGGGCGCCCCTGCCTTGGCCTGGGACGCCGGCCCGCTTGGGCACGCCGTCAGCTGACGGGTACGCGCCTGAAGCGGCCCGCGACCCGCAGGTCCGCCTCGATGCGGCCGGCCGTGGCACGGAGTTCGGGCAGCACGTCGCGGACGCACTCCTCGGGGGTGCGGCGGCTGCTGTGCATGGCGACGTTCACCGCGGCGACGACGCGCCCGTGGCGCTCGCGCACCGGTACGGCGACGGACCGCAGTCCCTCTTCCAACTCCTCGTCGACCAGGGCGTATCCGGCATCCCGTACGCGGTCCAGTTCGGCCCTGAGCCGCTCCGGGTCGGTGAGGGTGCGGGTGGTCTGCGGGAGCAGTTCGGGCAGCCGGGCCTCCGGCAGGCCGGCCAGCAGCACACGGCCCAGTGAGGTCGCGTACGCGGGCAGCCGGGTGCCGACGGCGATGTTGACGCTCATGATGCGGCTGGTGGAGACGCGGGCCGTGTACTGGATCTCGTCGCCGGTCAGGATCGCGAGCGACACCGAGTCGTGCAGCCGCTGCGAGAGTTCGGTGAGGTGCGGGGCCGCGATGTCGGAGAGCGAGGTCCGTGACAGCGGAGGGAAGCCGAGGCCCAGGACGCGCGGCGTGAGCCGGAAGACGCGGTCGTGCGCGGTGACGTATCCGAGGTGCTCCAGGGTGATCAGGGCGCGGCGGGCTGTCGCGCGGGCGAGCCCCGTGGCCTGGGCGACCTCCGTCAGGGTCAGTTCGGCGCGGCCCTCGCCGAAGGCGGTGACGACGGTGAGTCCGCGGGCCAGCGACTCGACGAACTCCCGCCCCAGCTCCTGCTTGAAGGCACCGGTCCAGGTGGCGAGCCCGGAAGCGGCCCCCGGTTCGGCGGGCGGCGCCTGTCGCAGCTCCCGCTCCATCGCCGCCACGGCCGTCCGCAGCCGTGGCAGCAGGGTGTCCCGCAGGTCGGCCGCGGTGTGCCGGCTGGTGTGACTCACCACGCTCACCACACACGCGACCCGCCCCGCCTCCCGGACGGGCATGGCCACGGCGACGAGCCCCGGCTCGATCAACTGGTCGTCCAGCGCCCACCCGGCCTCCCGTGCCTCGGCCGCACGTTGCTCGAAGCCGTCCCCGACGATGGGGAGGCGGGTGAGTGCGGCCGCCGCGGAGTCCGCCGCGTCCTCGGCTTCGTAGGGTCGGCTGCGAGCCGGTACGGCGGGGAAACCGCGGTCCTCCGGATCGGCCGCCCGGCGTTCGCGCCAGCGCGTCCACTCCTCCTGGCCCCACTCGGCGGCGAACAGCGGTCCCGGCGCGGTGCGTTCGGCGGGCAGCAGGTCGCCTATGCGGAAGCTAAGGGACATGGCGCGGCGCCGGGTCGCCTGGTGGATGAAGCGGATCCCGTCCCGGTCGCCGACGGCCAGGGACACCGACTCGTCCAGTTCGTCGGCGAGCGCGTCGGCGTGCGCGTCCAGAAGGTGGGGGAGCCGCAGGGCCGCCAGGTAGGCGTTGCCCAGTTCCATCAGACGCGGGGCCAGTACGGCGTCCCGGCCGTCGAGGCGTACGTACCCCATGCGCGCGAGGGTCGCGGTGATCCGGTCGACGGTGGAACGCGCGAGCCCGGTGGCCCGTTCGAGCCCGCTCAGGCTGGACGCCCCGTCGGCCTCGGTCAGCCGCCGTAGCACGGCGATACCGCGGATGAGGGGAGTGACGGCCTCGGCGGGCACCGCGGTCCCGGGTCCGGTCCCAGCCCCGGGGGCCGGCACGACATTCGATGGCATGGGCTCTCCGTTGCGGCTCTCAGGAGAGACACCGTGGTGCGGCTCTCGGAAGAGACACCGTGGTGCGGCTCTCAGAAGAGACACCGTAATGCTTGCCCGGCACACGTGCCCGGCCACTCCAGCAGGTCAGCGGCGGTCGGCAGCGGTAGGTGGCGGTCGGCGGACGCACTCGCGGGCCCTCAGCGCCGCGTCACGGTCACCCGGTAGTTCCCCGCGGCGTCCACCCCGGTGACATGGACCGTGACGCCCGTCTTGGGGTCCTTGAAGGTCTCGTCGGGCTCGAAGGGCGCGTCGGAGAGTTCCGCGTGCACGTTGGGGGAGCGGGTGCAGCCGCCGCTGTCCTTCTGGGAGTCGTACACGGTGATGGGCCCGTTCCCGGTGTCGACGTCCGCGTCGACCCGGTAGATGAGGATGCCGGGGCGGCAGACCGCCGCGTCGTTGCCCTCACGGGTGCGCAGTTCGAGGGCGTACCCGGTCTTGGTGCTGGTGGGCACGAAGACGAGCTTGTTGCCGCCGGGCCGGGCCAGCGGGGTGATCGTGTACTCGGTGGTGCCGGGGGCGGCGGCGCAGCGGACCTGGGAGTTGTCGAGCCAGCCGAGCTTCCACTTGTGCCAGCCGAGCAGATCGTTGTCGGCTCCCCAGTCCTCGCTCATGATGTCCCAGTGGCCGACCGCGCCCCCGCCGTCCTGGGTGTAGAGGTCGGGCAGGCCGAAGGTGTGGCTGTTCTCGTGCGGGAGCACCCGGTAGCCGGTGTCGGCGTAGGAGCCGGAGCCGTCGTCCTGGCGGCTGTAGACGAAGGACGCGTTGGAGACCGGGACGCCGTCGGCGACCGGCGCCTCCGTATTGCCGGCGAAGGTCACCGACAGCACGGTGTCCAGTGCGGAGGGCCCGGCGTTCGGCGTCACCAGGATGTTCAGGATGTCGTACGAGTCGAAGTCCACGGTGGGGTCGGCCGCGGCCACGATGTCCTGGACCAGCTCGCGGTACCCGGGGTCGAAGGGTGCGCCGCGCTCTATGCCGTACGCGTTGAAGGGCTTGGGCATCCGCAGCCAGTGCTTGATGGGGGTCGAGGGGCGGTAGTCGAGGCGGCCGTACGACGCGGCGCGAAACCATCGCTGGGTCTGCGGGAAGAACTCACCGTAGCGGTCGAGCGCGCTGCCCTTTCCGGGCGCGTCGGAGAAGTCGACCATCAGCGTGAGGGCACGGACGATGCCGGTGGAACGGGCGTAGGCGGGCGCGGTGGGGATGCCTTCCCCCATCTGTACGCCCATGGAGCCATTGATCATGCAGGGACCGAGCGCCGTGGAATGGGCCAGCGCGATGGAGCCCGCCGCCGTGGAGCCGGCCGTGAGGTGCCCGGTGCCGGCGGAGGTGCTGACCGTCAGCGTCAGGAGGGTCACCGTGGCCAGCGCTGCCACGCGGCGCGGGCGTATCCGACGGCGGCTGGTCGGCTGCATGCGGGGGCCCTTCGCTCCACGGCAGCCACCGATCTCCGGCTGCACCCTTGCGATCACCCTGTGTCGACGACGGGGCGGGCGCGCGCTGGAGGAGCCCGATCGTGGGTTTCTCCCCCGAAAGGCCCGCGGGAGGCCCGCCGGAGGCCTCCGCAGCTCACGACAGGCATGTGACGCGGGTCACAGAAAAGAATCCCGCGGGCGGGAAATAACCGGGGATCGTTTCCCCGTTTAGCCATACGTCCACGCGAAACGGGGAGCGAATCCCCGGATCGCACCACAGCCTTCAAGCACCGGCCTCACCGCCGTCACGCACCGCAAGGAAGAGGAGGAGTACGCCGTGGAAACCGCCACTCCCGTGCAGCGTCGAGTGGTCCGGCCGCGCGCCGATGCCCTGCGCAACCGGGAGCGGATCGTCGCCGCGGCCCGCGAGACGTTCGTCGAGTTCGGCCCCGAGGTGCCGTTCGACGAGATCGCCCGCCGGGCCGGGGTCGGCAATGCCACGGTGTACCGCAACTTCCCCGACCGCGACGCGTTGGCGCGGGAGGTCGTCTGCTCGGTCATGGACCGCACGTCGGAGTGGGTCGAGGAGGCGATCGCCGGGGGTGGCGACGCCTTCGAGACACTGAGCGGCTTCGTGCACTTCGCCGCCGACGAGCGGATCGGCGCCCTGTGCCCGATGCTCTCCGAGGCCTTCGACCAGAACCACCCCGATCTGGTGGCCGCGCGCGACCGGATCACCGACCTGATCGAGCAGCTGATGGCCCGCGCCCGCGAGGCCGGACAGCTGCGCCCCGACGTCGAGTTCGGCGACCTGATGATCGCCGTCAGCCAGCTCACCCGGCCGCTGCCCGGCACCGCGTGCCAGGGCATCGACCGCTTCGTACACCGTCATCTGCAGCTGTTCCTGGACGGTTTGCGGGCTCCGGCCCGTTCCGAACTGCCCGGAGTGGCCGCCACCGTGGAGGACATGCGACGAGCGTGACCGACACGTCGTCCACCTGACCGATTAGTTCAGCGCACAGCACCAGTCAGAACCGGCACAACGCTTCCGACCGTCACCGGCGACGAGCCGTCCCTTTTCCTGATCCTTTTTCGCTACGAAGTACCGAAGTGGGTACCCCCATGTCTGAAACGTCCAAGGCCACCGCGAAAGCGGCAGAGGCCGACGCCCATTCCAACCGCTGGAAGGCGCTCACCTTCATCGCGCTCGCCCAGCTGATGGTCGTCCTCGACGCGACCATCGTGAACATCGCGCTGCCCTCCGCCCAGCAGGACCTGGGGATCTCGGACGGCAACCGCCAGTGGGTCGTCACGGCCTACGCCCTGGCCTTCGGCGGTCTGCTGCTCTTCGGCGGCCGGATCGCCGACCTGTGGGGCCGCAAGCGCACCTTCGTCGCCGGTCTGATCGGCTTCGCCGGTGCGTCCGCGATCGGCGGCGCGGCCACGAACGAGGCGATGATGTTCGGCGCCCGCGCCCTGCAGGGTGCGTTCGGCGCGCTGCTCGCGCCCGCCGCGCTCTCGCTGCTCGCCGTGATGTTCACGGAGCCCAAGGAGCGCGCCAAGGCGTTCGGCATCTATGGCGCGATCGCCGGTGGCGGCGGCGCCGTGGGCTTCATCCTCGGCGGTGTCCTCACCGAGTACCTCGACTGGCGCTGGACGTTCTTCGTGAACATCCCGTTCGCGATCATCGCGGCCGCGGGCGCGTACTTCGTCATCCGTGAGCCGGCCGGCGGCCGCAACCGCTCGCCGCTCGACATCCCGGGCGTCGTCCTGTCCACCCTCGGTCTGGTCTCCCTCGTCTACGGCTTCACCCGCGCCGAGTCCGACGGCTGGGGCGACTCCGTGACGGTCGGCCTGTTCGTCGCCTCGGCCGTGCTGCTCGCGGCGTTCATCCTCACCGAGTCCAGGGTCAAGGCCCCGCTGCTGCCGCTGCGCGTCATCACCGAGCGCAACCGCGGAGGCGTCTACCTCTCCCTCGGCCTCGCGATCATCGCGATGTTCGGCCTGTTCCTCTTCCTGACCTACTACCTGCAGATCGTGAAGGGCTACTCGCCGGTCAAGACGGGCTTCGCCTTCCTGCCGATGATCGGCGGCATGATGGTGGGCTCCACGCAGATCGGCACTCGCCTGATGACCCGGGTCGCTCCGCGCCTGCTGATGGCTCCGGGCTTCGTGGTCGCCGCGGTCGGCATGCTGCTTCTCACCCAGCTGGAGATCGGCTCCTCGTACGCCGGTGTGATCCTGCCGTCGATGGTGCTGCTCGGCCTCGGTATGGGTACGGCGTTCATGCCCGCCATGTCGCTGGCCACGCTGGGCGTCGAGCCGCGTGACGCCGGTGTCGCCTCCGCGATGGTGAACACCTCGCAGCAGGTGGGCGGTGCGATCGGCACGGCCCTGCTGAACACGATCGCCGCCTCGGCGACCACCTCGTACATCAAGGACCACATCGCCGGTGCCGCCTCCAAGCCCCAGCAGCAGCTGGTCCAGCTGGAAGGCCAGGTGCACGGCTACACCAACGCGATCTGGTTCGCCGTCGGCATCCTCGTGGTCGCCGCGACGGTTGCTGCGACCTTCATCAACACCGGCCGTCCGGACGTCACCTCGGCCTCCGGCGCGGGTGCGGGCGACGGTATCGAGGACGAGGTGAAGGTGCCGGTGATCGCTCACTGATCACCCGTACCGCCGACACTTCGGGCACTTCGCGTACGGACGCGGGGTGGGGACGCCTCGTCCGTACGAATCCCAGGGTCCGCCCCGGCTCCGAACTCCACGGAGCCGGGGCGGACCCGTGTCCGGACTCCCGAGTGCCAGGCGTGCCGGAACTCCCCACGAATGAGCTCTCGACGGGAGGGGCCCAGGGCCTGTCGTCGAACTCCTTCGTCCGCCCGGAGGGCGGGCTCCGTGCCAGGCGTCGCGGGGCAGGCCGGAGTTCGAGTACACCTAGCGCAGCCAGGGCAGGTCGGCGCCCGCGTCCTTCGGCTGGAGTCCCTCGGCGATGACGCGCATGGCCTCGCCGAAGGCCTTCTGCTGGTCCGCGCTGAGCCGGTCGAACAGGACCTGGCGTACGGCGGCCACATGGCCCGGCGCGGCACGGCTCAGCACCTCGTAGCCGTCGTCGGTGAGGACCGCGAACTGTCCCCGCTTGTCGGAGGGACAATCCTCGCGCCGCACCCAGCCGTTCTTCTCCAGACGCGCGATCGCGTGGGAGAGCCGGGACCGGGTGATCTTCGCGTTCATGGCCAGCTCGGTCATCCGCAGCCGTCTGCGCGGTGCTTCGGCGAGCTGGACGAGCAGGCCGTAGTAGATGTGCGGCATGCCCGCGTCACGCTGGAGCTGGCGGTCGAGGTGGTCCTCAAGCAGGGTGGTGGCGTGCATGTACGCACGCCAGATGCGCTGTTCCTCGTCGGTGAGCCAGCGCGGCTCTTCAGCGGGTGCCGTGTTCATGTACTCCACTGTACGAGCCCCTTCTTGAATGTTAAACAAAAGCGCGCTAAGCTCAGGGTAGAGCTTTAAAGTTCAAATATAAGCGTCAGGTGATTGAACCCGCCGGAGGGAGCCGCCATGTCCGCCGCCGTCGAGGAGCGTGCCTCGCGAGAGCGCATGCCCGCCCTCTACCTGAGCCATGGTGCCCCGCCGCTCGCCGACGACCCGATCTGGCCCGGCCAGCTCGCCGCCTGGTCCGCGGACCTGCCGCGCCCCAAGGTGATCCTCATGGTTTCCGCGCACTGGGAAGAGGCCCCGCTCGCCCTCGGCGCGGTGGAGACCGTGCCGCTCGTGTACGACTTCTGGGGCTTCCCCGAGCACTACTACCGGGTGCGGTACGCGGCCCCCGGCGCCCCCGAACTCGCGCAGTCCGTACGGAAGTTGCTGCGGGCGCCCGGTACGCCGGTGCAGGACATCCCGGATCGCGGGCTCGACCACGGCGCCTACGTCCCGCTGGTGGAGATGTTCCCCGAGGCCGACATCCCGGTCCTGCAGATCTCCATGCCGACCCTCGACCCGGTCCGCCTCTTCGAGATCGGCCGCAAGCTGGCGCCGCTGCGCGACGAGGGCGTGCTGATCGTCGGCTCCGGTTTCTTCACCCACAATCTCGCGGCCCTGCGGCACAGCGGCGGGGGAGTGCCGTCCTGGTCGAGCGAGTTCGACGACTGGGGCCACCGCGCCCTGGACGCCGGTGACGTGGACGCGCTGCTCGACTTCGAGCGCAAGTCCCCGGCGGGCCGTCTCGCCCACCCGCGCACCGAGCACTTCGCCCCCCTCTTCGTGACCATGGGCGCGGCGGACGCGGCCGATGGGCCGGCCGGGCAGAAGTCCGTGATCGACGGATTCTGGATGGGAATGGCGAAGCGGTCGGTGCAGTTCGGCTGACCCGCGCCCGACGGAGGCTACGAGAGTTCCTTCTCGTACCAGGCCACATCCCAGTAGCGGCCGAACTTGCGACCCACCTCGCGGTACGTGCCCACGTGCCGGAACCCGAAGCGTTCGTGCAGCCGCACGGACGCTTCGTTCCTCTCGGGCTGGGCGATGCCGGCGTAGGCGCGGTGCAGGTCCTCGTCGGCGAGGGCTTCGAAGAGGGCCTTGTAGAGGCGGGTGCCGACGCCGCGGCCGCCGGCATCCGGGGCGAGATAGATGGTGACCTCCACGGAGGTGTCGTACGCGGGCTTCACCCGGAACGCGCTGGATGTGGCGTACCCCAGAATCCCCTGTGAGTCCGCGTCCGTGGCAACCATCAGACGGTGCGGTCCGTCTTCAGGGTGGGAGAGCAGCCACGAGCGACGCTCTTCCGGCCTGAAGACCCCGGTATCGAACGTGATGGGCGTCTCGCGTACGTAGTGGTTGTAGATGTCCGTGAGGGCGTCGAGATCGCTCTCGACTCCCGGCCTGACCTGCACCTCTGTACGTTCCGACGGCATCCGTCCTCCTCTGTGGCCGGACAGGGTACTGCATGATCAGAAAAATCGAGGGGCGGCTTGGGAATTCTGTCCGGATTCCAGTCGTTGTTTCCTTCGGATGCCGGGCACCCGGGAGGGTGAGCTCGAAGTCCAGGACCACCCGCAAGCCACCATCGCAAGGGAGCACGCATGGCAACCCGTGCCGTCGCCCGTCGTAAGTCCGCCACCGGCGAGACCACCGACGCGGCACGCAGTGTTCGCGCCGTAGGCGGCGAGATCGCCGACCGCGACCTGGTCGGCATGTACCTCGACGAGATCGCGCGTACGCCACTGCTCGACGCAGCCAAGGAAGTCGAGTTGTCCCAGATGATCGAGGCGGGTGTTTTCGCGCGGCAGATCCTCGACGGTGAGGAGGAGGCCCGGGCGGACGCGTCCCGCGAGGAGCTCGAGGCGCTGGTCGCCGAGAGCGAGCGTGCGAAGGACATCTTCATCCGCTCGAACCTCCGGCTGGTCGTCGCTGTCGCCCGCCGCTATCCGCGTAGCGGCCTGCCGCTGCTCGACCTCATCCAGGAGGGCAACGCGGGCCTGGTCCGCGCGGTCGAGAAGTTCGACTACCGCAAGGGCTTCAAGTTCTCGACGTACGCGACGTGGTGGATCCGTCAGGCCATCACCCGCTCCATCGCCGACCAGTCGCGCACGATCCGCCTCCCCGTCCACCTGGTCGAGGAACTGGGCCGGATCCGGCGCGTGCAGCGCGAGTTCAACCGTGAGCACGGGCGCGAGCCTGAGCACGCGGAGATCGCCGCCGAGCTCGGTTCGACGCCGGAGCGCGTGGGCGATGTCCTGGACTGGGCCCGCGACCCGGTCTCGCTGAACATGGCGGTGGACGACGAGGGCGAGACCCAGTTCGGCGACCTGCTGGAGGACACCTCCGCGGTATCGCCCGAGCAGTCCGTCATGACCCTGCTGCGCAGCGAGGAGCTGGACGACCTGATCGGCCGCCTCGACCAGCGCACGGCCTCCATCATCAAGATGCGGTACGGCATCGAGGACGGCCGGGAGCGCACGCTCACAGAGGTCGGCAAGGAGCACGGTCTCACCCGCGAGCGGATCCGTCAGATCGAGAAGCACGCGCTTCTGGAGCTGAAGAAGCTGGCCCGCGACACGGGGTTCGACGCTGCCGCGTAAGGCTCGTACCGGTCCGCCCCGCGCGGACCGTACGGACCCGCGGGACGCGTTGGCCACAAGTCGACCAGACATGGCCATGTAAAGCCGCTTCAACCTGCTGGGCTCTGGGCACAAGACTTCAGGGCCCAGGGTTCAGGGTTCCATCCGGGGCGTATCCACCCGCCCCGCCCAAAACCGAGTCCCGACGCACTCCCCCCCCCGCGCCGGGACTCCTCCCGAGCCGAGCCTCGGCGCCTTCCCCCCCCTGGCGCCGGGGCTCGGCTCCACTTTGCGTTCGGGGGCGGGGCAGGGTTCTGTTCGCGGGCAAGTCGCGGCCCTGTTTCAGGGCAGGTCGTGGCCCGGGTCACCCCGAACCTGAACCCCGGGGTGACCCGGATGGCAGATTCTGTCACAGAGGCATAACCTGCCGTCCGTGACCGGTTGCGAACGCGCGGTGCGCACCTCCACCGGCCGAGCGACCTCCGTCTCCGCCTCTGCGTCCGCCTCTGCCTCCTCCGGCCGACCGGTCCCGGCTTCAGCCTCCGCCCCGGCTTCAGCCGCTGCCGCCGTTTCCGGCTCTGCCCCTGCTCCTGGTCCTGCCCCTGCCGGCCCTGCGGTCGGCGCCGGTCTTTCGCTGACCGAGCGGCGCAAGGCGGCCACCCGGATGGAGATCGCCCGGGCCGCGGCGGGGCTCTTCATGCGCAACGGTCTGCGGGCCACCCGCGCCGAGGACATCGCCCGAGCGGCCGGGGTCGCGCCGCGCACCTTCTACCGGTACTTCGCGAGCAAGGAGGAGTCCCTCGGCCCCTTCTTCGACGCCGGCGCCCAGAAATGGGCCGAGGCGGTCCGTGACGCCCCGGCCCAGCTGCCGGTTCCCGAGGCCCTCCACCATGCCGTCGTCTCCACCTTGACCCCGGGCGTCGGTGTCCGGCCACCGGCAGCAGAAAGACAACCCGGGGGGCTGGGGCGCAGCCCCCAGGTACGGGACGGGTAGGGGCGGAGGGGGCGAGAAACCCGCTCCCCGGCTCCGGTCGTGCGGGCGTCACCCGGCGCCGGAATACGTGGGCGTCACGGCGCGGCGAGGCCCCGTTCCTGGTCCGGGCCGCCCGCCGCTCGCGTCAGACGCCCACCCAACTCCCGTATACAGCCCACCAGTTCCGGCGGCTCCCGCACCTCGAACTCGCAGTCGACCATCGCCATCCGCACCGCCAGCCACTCGACGGAGTCGCCCGCGGAGGAGCGCAGCCGACAGCTGTGGTCGTCGATCGGCTCGGGCGCGCCGAGCCAGGCGGGCAGGCGCGCCGCGACGAACTCGGCGGGTGCGGCGAAGGTGACGTCGAATGCGTACGTCTGCTGTCGGCGGAACATCGACTGCCGCAGATACTCCGCCGCGCTCCCCGTAGGCAGCTCGCGCGGCGTGAACCGCGCCCCCGTCGCGAAGGGCTCGGTGACCCGGTCGACGCGGAACGTACGCCAGTCCTCGCGATCGAGGTCGTACGCGACGAGGTACCAGCGACGGCCGGTGGAGACGAGCCGATAGGGCTCGGTCAGCCGTCGCGACGGCGTCCCGTCCCCGGAGCGATACGCGAACCGCAGGCGCTCCCGCCCGGCGACGCACGACGCCATCACGGTCAGTGTCTCGGGCGCGATGCTCGCCCCGTCTCCGCTGGTCAGCGGTGTGGTCGCGGCCTGGAGTGTGGCGACGCGGTGGCGCAGCCGGGACGGCAGGACTTGTTCGAGTTTGGCCAGCGCCCGTACCGACGCCTCGTCCACGCCCTCGAGGGCGTGCCCGGCGCCGGCCCGCAGCCCCACCGCGATGGCCACCGCCTCCTCGTCGTCGAGCACGAGCGGCGGCATCGCCTTCCCCGCCACCAACCGGTACCCGCCGTCGGCCCCCTTGGTCGCCTGCACCGGATACCCCAGTTCCCGGAGCCGGTCGATGTCGCGCCGGACGGTACGACGGGACACCCCGAGCCGCTCGGAGAGCTCGCCGCCGGGCCACTCGCGAGGCGTCTGGAGGAGGGAGAGGAGCTGGAGCAGCCGGGCCGGTGTGTCCGTTGTCATGAGGTCGAGGATGCCGCACAACTAGGACACGATCTGACCTATTGGGGCCATAGCTTCGAGACATGACCTCCACCGAGACCACTCTCAGCAGCCCGGCCGATGCGGCCGACCGACGGCGCTGGCTCGCCCTCGCCATCGTGATGACCGCGGCCTTCATGGACCTGGTCGACGTCACGATCGTCAACATCGCGATCCCCTCGATCCAGAAGGACGCGGGCGCCTCGTTCAGCCAGATCCAGTGGATCACGGCGGGCTACGCGCTCGCCTTCGCCGCCGGGCTCATCACCGGAGGGCGGCTCGGCGACATCCACGGCCGCAAGCGGCTCTTCCTCCTCGGCATAGGCGGCTTCACGATCGCCTCGGCCCTGTGCGGCTTCGCCGCGAACCCGGAGATGCTCGTCGCCTCCCGCATCCTGCAGGGCGCAATGGCCGCGATGATGGTGCCGCAGGTCCTGTCGATCGTGCACGCCACCTTCCCGGCGCACGAGCGGGGCAAGGTCTTCGGCCTCTTCGGCGCGATCGTGGGACTGGGGGCCGTGTCCGGTCCGCTGCTCGGCGCGCTGCTCACCGAGTGGAATCTGTTCGGTCTGGAGTGGCGGCCGATCTTCCTCATCAACCTGCCGGTGGGGGTGGCCGCGCTGATCCTGGGCCGCCGGTTCATCAGCGAGTCCAAGGCCCCGCAGGCGCTGAAGCTCGACCTCGTCGGCGTCGCCCTGGTCACCCTCGGAATGCTGATGCTGATCTACCCGCTGACCCGCGGCCGTGAGTTGGGCTGGCCGCTGTGGGGGTACGTGTCGATGGCCGGTGCCCTCGTCGTCTTCGCGGCGCTGGTGGGCTACGAGAAGCGCAAGACGCGGATCGACGGTTCCCCTCTCGTCGAGCTCTCGCTGTTCAAGGTGAAGAGCTTCGCGGCGGGCATCGCCGTACAGACCGTCTTCGGAGTCGCGCTCGGCATCTTCTTCCTGGTCTGGACGCTGTACATGCAGAGGGGGCTGGGATGGAGCCCGCTGCGGGCCGGTCTGACCGGGGTGCCGTTCTCGATCGCCGTGTCGGCGGCGGCGGGCATGTCGGTGCAGCTGCTGGTGCCGCGCTTCGGGCGCAAGGTACTGCAGGCGGGCGCCCTGATCATGGCGGTCGGCGTGCTGCTCTACATCTGGGAGTCCGACCGCTACGGGATGTCCATCGCCTCCTGGCAGATGGCGCTTCCGCTGGTGGTCATGGGCGCGGGCATGGGCTTCATCGTGGCCCCGCTGACGGACGCGGTGCTGTCGGAGGTCCCGTGGGAGCACTCCGGATCCGCATCCGGGCTCATCAACACCGTGCAGCAGATGGGCAACGCGCTGGGGCTCGGGCTGGTGTCGGTCCTCTTCTTCGGCGAGATCAGCGACCGGCTGACCCGGGTGCAGGTGGGCCCCGCCTTCGTGCACGCCTTCCAGTACGCGCTGGGCTGGGTCGCGGCGGTGATGGCGGTCATCTTCCTGCTGATGTTCGCCCTGCCGAAGAAGCCGGCGCAGCACGTGGAGGGCGCGGCGGCCGAGCCCGAGGCGGTCGAGGGCAAGAAGGAGCCGGTGCTCGTCCCGTGAGCCACGGGCGACGTACTGTGCGCCATCGCTGAAGGGCCCGGCACCTCAGGTGCCGGGCCCTTCTCTTGCGTTGCGCCGCCCAGCCCGTTTTGCGGCCAGGCACAAACCCAAGTCCGTTCATGCCCGAATCACGCCCGAACCTGTTTACTTTTCGGAAATCCGGGCGTAGCCTCCGAGTGAAACCACAGGTTCGGGCATCAGGCGGAGGCGAACGGACATGTACGCACCGGAGCGGCAGCAGGAGATCCTCCGGCTCGCTCGTGACGGCGGCAGGGTGGACGTGCTGTCCCTGGCGGAGGAGTTCCAGGTCACCGCGGAGACCATCCGCCGGGACCTGAAGACCCTGGACCGCGCGGGTCTCGTACGCCGTGTGCACGGTGGAGCGATACCGGCCGGGCGCCTGGACTTCGAACCCGACCTCGCCGAGCGCGAGTCCACCGCGGCCGACCAGAAGGACCGCATCGCCGAGGCCGCGGTCGCCGAGCTGCCGGCCGACGGCACGGTGATCCTGGACGCGGGCTCGACGATCGCCCGCCTCGCCGGTGCGCTGCCTCTGGAGGCGACGCTCACCGTCGTCACCCACAGCCTGCCGATCGCGGCCCGCCTCGCGGACCACCCCGGCATCCAGCTCCATCTCGTCGGGGGGCGCGTACGGCACCGTACGCGTGCCGCCGTGGACGCCTGGGCGCTGCGCGCGTACGGCGAGATCCGCGCCGATGTGCTGTTCATCGCCGCCAACGGCTTCTCCGCCGACTACGGACTGACCACCCCCGACCTTGCCGAGGCCGCCGTCAAGCGCGCGACCATGCGCGCCGCGCGCCGCGTGGTGCTGCTCGCCGACTCCTCCAAGAGCGGTCAGGAGCACTTCGCCCGCTTCGGCGACCTGAGCGATGTGGACCTGCTGATCACCGACCGGGGGCTGAGCCCCGAAGACGCCGCCACCATCGAACGCGGTGGCACCGAAGTGCTGTGTGTCTAGAGCGGCAAGCGGCGCGAAAGCGCCGCGTTGTCCAAGCGGCACGTATGTGCCGTGTGTTGAGAAACGAGTGCGCATGATCCTCACCGTCACCCCCAACCCGTCCCTCGACCGTACGTACGAGGTCCCGTCGCTCGACCGCGGCGAGGTCATCCGGGCCACCGGCGAACGCATGGACCCGGGCGGCAAGGGCGTGAACGTCTCGCGCGCGGTCGCGGCCGCCGGACAGCGCACGGTCGCCGTACTGCCCCTGGGCGGAGCGCCCGGCACACTCGTCGCCGACCTCCTCGACGCGCAGGGCATCGAGGTCGCCCCGGTCCCGGTCGCCGGGGCCACCCGCTCGAACATCTCGGTCGCCGAACCCGACGGCACCCTGACGAAGATCAACGCCCCCGGCCCCGAACTCTCCGCCACCGAGGCCGAACTCCTCCTGGAGACCGTCCGGCAGCAGTACCGCCCCGGCGACACCGACTGGATCACCTGCTGCGGCAGCCTGCCCCGCGGGCTCGCCCCGTCCTGGTACGCCGACCTCGTCGCCCGCGCGCACGCGGCGGGCGCCCGGATCGCGCTGGACACCTCGGGCCCGGCGCTGCTCGCGGCGCTGCGCGAGCGGCCCGACGTGGTGAAGCCCAACGCGGAGGAGCTCGCGGAAGCCGTCGGGCGCCCCCTCGCGACGGTGGGCGACGCGGTGAAGGCGGCCGAGGAATTGCGTGAGCTGGGCGCGCACGCCGTGCTCGCGAGCCTCGGCGCGGACGGGCAGTTGCTCGTGGACGCGACGGGTGCCTGGTTCGGCAGCGCGCGTGTCGACGTCGTGCGCAGCAACGTGGGCGCCGGCGACTCCTCGCTCGCCGGCTTCCTGATCGCCGGCGGCAACGGCCCCGAGGCCCTCGCCTCCGCTGTCGCCCACGGCGCCGCGGCCGTCCGACTCCCCGGCAGCGTGATGCCGGGCCCGGCCGACCTCGACCCCTCCGCGGTGACCGTCACGTCGGAGGTCCCGGTGGACCTCGCACTCACGGAGCCCGTGTCATGAACACCGGATCGCTTTGCTGCGGCGCGCGCGGATCGCTTCCCCACGCCGAGTACGGCCGGCCGGGCTGCGGCGAGTACGGTTCACCTCGCTCCGGCGAGTACGGCTCATCTCGCGGTGGCGAGCACGCCTCACCTCGCTACGGTGCGCGCGGATCGCTTCCTCGCGATGTGCGCAGGTCGCTTCCCCACGGCGTGCGTGGATCACTTTTCCACCGTGCGCGCGGATCGATTCCGCCCGGCGTGCGCGTCCCGCACCCCGGATCGCGTACGGGGCTGGTGAGCCCGGCGGCACACCCCTCCCGTACGCCCCCTGAACCGGCCCTGAAGCGGCGGGGGCTCCCCTTCCCCGCCGCAGCCATCCGGAAGTGGGGTCCCCCCGGCCCCGCGACCGGCGAGAGGCGGGATTTCCCCGGCCCCGCCTCTTCCCCTCACCGCACCACTCCTCTCACCCCCCTCGCCGGTCTCACCCGGCCTTCCCCTGTCACCTCTGTCCCCGCTGAGCGCAACACCCCCGTCCCCACCCCCGCCCACACCTCCCCCCGGGCGATACGCGTGCGAAGGAGCCCGCGATGAGCGAGATGATCACCGCGGACCTGGTCGACCTCGACCTGTCCGCCGATACGAAGGAAGCGGCGGCGCGCGCCCTCGCCGAGCGCATGGTCGCCAAGGGTCGGGTCACCGACCTCGACGGCTTCCTCGCCGACGTGGCCGCCCGTGAGGCCCAGATGCCGACCGGCCTGGACGGCGGCATCGGCATCCCGCACTGCCGGAGCGAACACGTCACCGAGCCGACGCTCGCCTTCGGACGCAGCGCGGCCGGGATCGACTTCGGCGCGCCCGACGGGCCCGCCGACCTGATCTTCCTGATCGCCGCCCCGGCCGGCGCGGACGACGCCCACCTCACGATCCTGTCGTCCCTCGCCCGCCAGCTGATGAACGCCGAGTTCACTTCCGAGCTGCGGGCCGTGGACGACGCGGCAGCCGCGGCAGCGCTCATCCGCGGGGACGAGCCCCCGGCGGCCGCGACCGCGGCCGCCTCCGAGGACTCCGCGACGGTGTCGAATGCGGCGGCCTCCGCCGGCACCGTCACGGACGGCAAGGCCCCGGTGCCGGGTGCGACCGTCGACGACGGAACCGCCCCGGCGCCGGGCGCCCCCGACACGGAGGGCGCGCAGCCGTTCCGTATCGTCGCCGTCACCTCCTGCCCCACCGGCATCGCGCACACCTACATGGCGGCCGAGTCGCTGGAGAACGCGGGCCGCGAGGCGGGCGTCGAGGTGGCCGTCGAGACGCAGGGCTCTGCCGGTTTCACCCGGCTCGACCCGGCGGTCATCGCCGCCGCCGACGGCGTGATCTTCGCGCACGACGTACCGGTTCGGGACAAGGACCGCTTCGCCGGCAAGCCGACGGTCGACGTCGGTGTGAAGGCGGGCATCAACAAGCCCGCCGAACTGATCTCCGAGGTGCGGGACAAGGCCGCACGCGGTGAGGTGACCGCGGGCTCCGCCCCCGGCACGCCCGTGGAGCGCGCCGGTGAGTCCGGCGAGGGTTACGGCACCAAGCTCCGCAAGTGGCTGATGTCCGGTGTGAGTTACATGGTCCCGTTCGTCGCGGCGGGCGGTCTGCTGATCGCCCTCGGCTTCGCGATCGGCGGCTACAAGATCAACAAGGCGCCGTCGGTCATGGACCACTTCCTGTGGACCCAGGCGGACAGCTGGGGCGCGCTGTTCTTCCAGATCGGTGTCGTCTCCTTCGGCTTCCTCGTCCCGGTCCTGGCCGGCTACATCGCCTACGGCATGGCGGACCGGCCAGGCCTCGTGCCCGGCTTCGTCGGTGGCGCGATCTCCCTCACCATCAACGCGGGCTTCCTCGGCGGCCTGGCCGCCGGTCTCATCGCCGGTGGTGTGGTGATCGGGATCCAGAAGGTCAAGATCCCGGCGGCGTTGCGAGGCATCATGCCGGTGGTGGTGATCCCACTGATCTCCGCGGCGATCGTCGGATTCCTGATGTTCGTGGTGATCGGCAAGCCCATCGCCTCCGCCCAGAAGGGCATGACCGACTGGCTGAACGGCCTCACCGGCACCAACGCCATCCTGCTCGGCATGCTGCTCGGCCTGATGATGTGCTTCGACCTCGGCGGCCCGGTCAACAAGGTCGCGTACACCTTCGCCACCGCCGGTATCGCGGTCGCCAGCCCCAGCGACTCGGCCATGAAGATCATGGCCGCGGTGATGGCGGCCGGTATGGTCCCGCCGCTCGCCATGGCGCTGGCGACGACCGTGCGCGGCAAGCTCTTCACCCAGACCGAACGCGAGAACGGCAAGGCCGCCTGGGTCCTCGGCGCCTCCTTCATCTCGGAGGGCGCGATCCCGTTCGCGGCCGCCGACCCGCTGCGCGTCATTCCCGCCTCCATGGTGGGCGGCGCGGTCACCGGCGCCCTGTCGATGGCCTTCGGCGCCACGCTGCGCGCCCCGCACGGCGGCATCTTCGTGGTCCCGCTGATCGGCAACCCGTTCCTCTATCTGATCGCCATCGCGGCCGGTGTCTGTGTCACCACCGTCCTGGTGGTCGTCCTGAAGGGCATGCGGAAGCAGGCCCCGACGGGTGCCGCCACGGAGGTCGCGGACACCGCGATATCGGCCAAGGCCACCTCGAAGGAGCCGGTCGCGGCCTGAACCGCCGAACCGCCTGCCCCTTTAGGGCGCCTGTGGGGTGTTCACCGCATCTGCGAGATGCATCACGGTCCGGGATCAAAGTCCCGGACCGTGGTGTCTACTGGGGCGTATGCCTGAGCATGTGTCGATGTTCCAGTTGGTGGGCCTGCCCGTCCTCGCCCTGGTGACCGCCATCTGCGTCGTCGGCCTGGGACGCCTCCGGCGTCGGCACCGCTTCGAGGCCGCGGCCCGGCGCCGCCATGAAACACTCCGGGCCATGCCCGAACAGCGCCGGTCCGGCCCCGCCACGGAGTCCGTGGAACTCACCCCGGAGGAGCACGCCGCCTTCGCGGGCCTGGTACGCCGGTTCAGCGACAGCCGCCGCCCGTAGCGGACGATGCGGGGGCGCCGGACGCTCCGTGGGCGGCATGCGGGGCGCAGGCTCACCGCGCCGCGATGTCTGGGGCGCACGGCAGTGCGGGGGCGCGTGGGGGTGCGGGCGTGCGCGGCGGTGTCAGCCGAGCCGTGCCGCGCGTCGTTCCATCGCGTCCCGCGCCGCTTCCTCCGTCGCGTACACCTCGCACATATGACGTCGATCCGGCGTCGCCGTGTGCTCGACCTCCCACAGGGAGATCTCCCGCCCGTCGCGCAGCAGGAACGCGTGCTCGTAGAGCGAGAAGCACAGCCCCGCCTGGCCCGCGCGGCACGGGCGCCCGAAGGCCTGGGTGATCTGATGGGCGGACGCCTCGCGCAGCAGGAGCGACGTGATGTCGGCTCCCGGCCGGTCCGGGTTCTCCGCCCGTCGCAGCAGCCGGCGCGCATGGTCGGCCGAGTCGTCGGGCACGTACGCGTGACGCGGCTCGGGGATCGTCGACAGCTGCACCAGCACGGGCAGTTCGAAGTCCGGGGCGTCCGGCGGCAGCGGGAGCCGGGCCGTGGCGGCGCGCAGCTCCTCCTCGTCGACGTACAGCTCATGCTGCGGCTCGCTGCCCGGCGCCGTGTTGTGCACGAGCTCCCACAGCGTGACCGCCGAGCCGTCGGCGAGCAGCCATGTGTGCCGGTACGTCTCGCGGTGCAGCCCCGCGCTGTGGTGCGCGGAGTGCAGCGAACTGTCGTGCGCCAGCGCGCAGTCGAGCCGCCTTATCGTCTCGTCGGGCAGCTCGAAGGAGTTCAGGGCGCGACCGAGGAGTCGCGCGAGATGCTCCTCCGGAGACTCGGGCGACTCGGGTGGTTCGTACGCTGCTGTCTCGTACGGAACGCTCAAGGTTTCTCCCGGCGTTGCTGCATGTCACCTTGTGGGTGCATACCGTAGCCCCTCGGTCGGACATCATGTCCGCGAACCGAGAAAACGTACGGACGGAAAACGAGCGGGCCGCGCGGCAAGTTCCCACGCGACCTGCCCGAGCGTCAAAAGGCCCTCGTCAGACGGCACTTCCGGCGGTCCACGCGCTCCATGACATGTTCCAGCCGTTGAGCCCGTTCTCCGGCGCGACCGTCTTGTCGGGCGAATTCTTGACCGTCACGACGTCCCCGATGAGGGAGCTGTCGTAGAACCACTTCGCGGTCGTGTCCCCCTGAGCGCCGTGCACATCGGCGAGGCCCACGCAGCCGTGGCTGGTGCCCTGCCGACCGAAGGGCGGATTACCCCGGTTGTACCAGTAGTTGCCGTGGATGAACGTCCCCGACGACGTCAGTCGCATCGCGTGCGGCACGTCCGGGATGTCGTACTCGCCGCCGTAGCCGACCGTCGAGCCGTTCATCCGCGTCTGGACGAACTTCTCCGAGATCACCATCTGCCCGTTGTATGTGGTGTGCTGCGGGCTGCCCGCCGAGATCGGAACCGACTTGAGGGTCTTGCCGTCACGTACCACCGTCATGGTCTGCGTGTTCACGTCGACCGTGGAGACCTGGGAGCGCCCGATGGTGAAGGTGACCGTCTTCTTCTGCACCCCGTAGACGCCGTTCGCGCCCTCGACCCCGTCCAGGTCGATCTTCATCGTGACCTTGGACCCGGCCTTCCAGTACTCCTCGGGCCGGAAGTCGAGCCGATCCGTCCCGAACCAGTGCCCCACCACCTGCTGTCCGCTGCTGGAGCTGACCGTGATGTGCGACTGCACGGCCTTCTTGTCGCTGATCGCCTTGTCGAAGTTGAAGGAGACCGGCATACCGACACCGACCGTGGCGCCGTTGTCGGGTGTGTACGTACCGATGAAGCTGTTGCTCGAAGAGACCGTCGTGAAGATGGAGTTGGCGGCGGAGGTCCGCCCGTTGGCGTCCTTCGCGGTCACCGAGATCTGATACTTCGTCCCCCGCTCCAGCTGCTCCTTCGGCTTCCAGGAGCTGCCGTTCGCGGAAATCGCCCCCGGTACGGTCGTCCCGGTCCCGGCCACCGTCATCTTCACGTCGGCCAGCCTGCCGTCGCTGACCTTCACCCCGGTCGCGTTGATCGACGCGCCTGTCGAACCGTCCTTGGCCGAGATGGCGATCTTCGCCGTGGACGTCTTGGCCGTGCTCTGGCCGTCCTTGCCGCTCTTGCTGTCGGCGCTGGCGTTGCCGCCGCAGGCGGTGAGGGTGAGGGCGCCGACCATCAGGGCGGCACAGGCCCCCAGTGCGCGCCGCGCTGTTATGTCCGGCGTTGTCACGGGTTGCTCCCAGTTCTCGTGATGTGCGTGATCCGCTCCAGTGCGTGGAGAAAGAGCGAGCCGAAGCGGGAGGGGTTCCCCTCGGCCCGCTCGGCAGGCCATCACGTGACAGAACCGGGACAATCGCTCCTGGGGGACCTCCCCCCTCCCCCCTCCCCTCGCCCCCAACTAGTGCCGCATCAGCCGAGGTTCGCCCCGTCGCGACGCCCGGCACGCTCCCCCACTGCCTCAAGGGCGTGGGAGGTGCCCCCACTCGCCGCACCGGCCGAAAGCCGAAGTACATCCAGTACGAGGACTTCCGGCCGGCACTCCCCCAGCCTTCGGCCGGGGGGACCCCCAGAGCACGCACCGGACGCCGCTCCTTGACGGGCAAACCTTGGCTGACGCGGCACTAGACGCCCCCGTAGAGCTCCCCGTACGACGGCCACAACCCGCCCGGCCCCTCCACCGACTCCGCCGCCCGCACCGCCCGGACGATCGCGCGCGTCACCAGGTCCGCGCCCGCCGCGAGGACCTCGTTGAGCGCGAGGGGGTTCTCGGCGGCGAGCGGCCGGGCGCCCGTGGCCAGTGCGAACACCGTGTCCCCGTCGTTCAGGAGATGCACCGGCCGCACGGCGCGCGCGATCCCGTCGTGCGCCGTGCCCGCAAGCTTTTGCGCCTGCGCGCGGGTCAGATCGGCGTCGGTGGCGACGACGGCGAGCGTGGTGTTCAGCGGGGGAGGAGCGTTCCTCGCGGCCGCCTCTGCAAGCCGCCGCCGGGCCGCCTCGTGCATTTCGACCGACGGGAGCGATGTGCGCCCCCGCAGCAACTCCCCGTACAGCGCCCCCGTTTCCGGTTCCATCGCCGAACCCGCCGCGTTGGCCACCACCAGCGCCGCCACCGTGATCCCGGACTCGAGCACGGCGCTCGTCGTCCCGATCCCGCCCTTGATCCGCCCTACCGCCGCTCCCGTGCCGGCGCCCACGCACCCTTCGCGCACCGGCGCGCCCGGCTCACTCGCGTCCGCCGCCTCGACCGCGCGCCGCCCCGTGGACGCGTCCGGCCTGGCCCGGAATTCGCCGCCGCGGCCCAGATCGAAGACACAGGCGGCGGGCACGACCGGCACGACGTGCGCCGGGTCGGGGCCCACCCGCACTCCACGCCCTCGCTCCTCCAGCCAGGCCATCACGCCCGACGCCGAGTCCAGCCCGTACGCGCTGCCGCCGGTCAGCACGACCGCCTCGACCTTCTGCACGAGGTTGCGCGGGTCCAGCGCGTCCGTCTCCTTGGTGCCGGGGCCGCCGCCGCGTACGTCCACGGCCGCGATCGCACCGCCCCCAGGGGCGAGCACCACCGTGGTGCCGGTGAGCCAACCGTCACCGATGCGCGTCGCGTGTCCCACCCGCAGGCCCGCCACATCCGTCAGAGCGTCAACTGTCATGCCGCCAGTGTTCCTCGGCCGCACGGCTCAGTGGCGGCATGTACTGCACGGCTCCGGCGGGCACACGGGCCGCACGGCTCCGCGGCGGCACGGCCGCGGGGGAGCGCGGCTCGCCCTTCCTAAGCGGTCCTCGTCCCTTCCCGCACGACCATCCGCGCCGTCAGCGTCACCCCGACCGCCACCGCCAGCGCCGATACGATGCCCGCCGCGAGCACCGCCCAGTCGCCCAGGAACGTGCAGAGGATGACCAGCAACGCGGTGGTCGGCAGCACGAGCTGCTGCGCGATGCCCACCTTGAAGTGACGGGAGTGCAGCACCCAGACCGTGAGCAGGTACAGCGCCGTCGGCAGCGTCACCGCTGCGGACGCCGCGAGCGTCGAGATGTGTGCCGTGCCGACCGCCTGCTCGACCGCGACCTCCAGCCCCGCACCGATCGCGGCGGCCGACGCGAAGATCAGGTAGTGCCCGTACCCCCACAGGAACGCCTGTGCGTTGGATCGCAGATGCCCATGGATCGGCACCACGAAGTAGATCCACCAAGCGGAGAAGACAATCAGCAGCCCACCCGCGGCGATCGGCAGCAGCTCCCCCAGCGCGTCGTGCTGGTCCACGCCCGCCTTCACGGCGACCGTGGCCGCGGCGATCGTCTCGCCGAGCACGATGATGGTGAACAGGCCGTACCGCTCGGAGATGTGATGCGCATGCCAGGACGTGGTGAAGTCCTTCTCCGCGTACACCGGGACGCACAGTTCGGCGATCGCCATGACCAGGAAAACCCAGGGGCGGCCGGACTCGGGCAGGATCAGCAGCCCCAGCCAGCCGATCAGGCACAACAGCACGCCGCCCGCGTACCGCAGCGCCATGGTTCTCTCGGCCCCTTCGGTGGACCGCGCCACGCGCAGCCACTGCGCGATCATCGCGAACCGCATGATCGCGTATCCGAGCCAGACGAGCAGGAACTGGTGGTTCTCGAATGCTTGTGACACTCCGGCCGCGAGTACCAGGACGCCGGCGATCTGCACCAGCGTGACGACCCGGTAGAGCGCGTCGTCGTTGTCGTATGCCGAGGCGAACCAGGTGAAGTTCATCCAGGCCCACCAGATCGCGAAGAAGATCATCGCGTAGTTGAGGATGCCCTCGCCGGCGTGGCCCGCGGCCACGGCGTGCACCAGCTGGGCGCCCGCCTGGGCAACGGCCACGACGAAGCACAGGTCGAAGAAGAGCTCCAGCGGCGACGCCACCCGATGGGCCTCGTCCCGCTCCCGGGCGGTCATTCTGCGCAGCGGCCCTCGCGGGGCCGGCCGGGGCGGGGGAGCGGAATCGGGTGCGGTACTGGACGTCATACGGCCAAGCACAGCAGAAAACTCCCGGGAACTCCTGCTGTGGCAGTTCACCGGCCCCTGCACCGCCTGTCGTACCGTCCGCCCCGTCCGCCCCGTCTGCCCTGCGACCTTCGGTGCCCGTCCCGCCGTCCGGGCAGCCTGCCCTGCCGTCCGCCGGCGGCGTCGAGCCCGCCCGGGTGTCGGGGCCCCCGGCCGGGCCGGACTGGGCCGGGACCCCCTCGGCGTACTCTTGACGCATGAGTAGCGCCCCTGCCCCCGAACCGCGCGATCCGAAGCCGGCGCTGGTCTTCGACGACCCGCTGAGCCAGCAGTCCTCGGACGACACGGACCGTGGGTGGGGCGAGCGGGCCGACAGCGGCAGCGACAGTGCGGCGGACCTGAAGCGCTTCCTTGACGAGAAGCCGCCCCACCACATCTGAGCCCATCTCTTGGGAATCCGCGTCCGAGCCCATCCCGTGGAGTTCTGCGCCCATCCCGTGGAGTTCTGCGCCCGTCCCGCGGGGTTCTGCGCCCGGCCCGCGAGATTCTCGGCCCAGGCCCGGATCCTCGCCGTCAGTCCTGGGTGCGTCCCGAGCCGCGCTGTGCCACCAGGGCGTCGCGGATCTCCTTCAGTACCTCCAGCTCGGTCACCTCGATGGCCTCGTGCGTGCCCTCCTTCGCCTTCCGGCGGGCCTCCACCCGTGCCAGGTACTTGGCCATCGGCAGGACCATCAGGAAATAGACGACGGCCGCGGTGATCACGAAGCTGAGTGTTGCGCCCAGCACCGAGCCCCACAGGATCCGGATGCCCGTCGCGTTGTCCCCGCTGCCGGTGCACGGGTTCTTGAGGCAGGAGCTGTAGCTGTCGAGGTTCTTCGTGCCGATCGCACCGACCAGTGGGTTGATGACGCCCTTCACGACCGAGTTGACGATGTTGGTGAAGGCCGCGCCGATGACCACCGCTACGGCCAGATCGACGACGTTGCCGCGCATCAGAAAGGCCTTGAAGCCGTCCCAGACACCGGGTTGCTTCTTCTCGCTCACAAAGAGCCCCCTCCGCACAAGTTGTGGAACAAACAGCTCCGCAACCTACGTCAGGGCCCGCCGGACCTGTCCAATTCGGCAGCTCGAAGGAGCGACTTGACACCGATTCGTCACTCAGCACAGCGTCACCGCCAGCCGTGCGGTGGCGCTCGCGCCGGCCAGCCGCGCCGCCGTCGACCGTGGGACGGAGAGGACGACCAGTGCCCCGGTCTCGGTGGCGCCGACGTCCGGCACCTCGGTCACCCGCGCCCCGGCCGCGACCACCCGGGCCCGGCCGCCGCTGTCCGCCGCGACGACATCGACCCGGTCGCCCGGCCGCAACAGCCGCACTGTGGCACCGTCGGAGATCCGCACCGGCGCCGTCACGGTCTCGACCGCGTGCCGCTCGCGTACGGGAGGGGACGCGGTGGCGGAGGCGGCGGCCGGATGCCCTCGCGTCCGCTCGGCGTCACGAGGGCCCGCCGCGACCAGGGCCGCCGCGGTGACAGCGAGCCCCGCGGCCACGGCGCGCCGCCTGTGCCGTGCGAGGCGCCGCAGCTGATACCGCCCGCCGCGTACGCGTAGGGGAGCGAAGTGCGGCACCTCGCAGGTCGGAGGCGCGTCCGTGCCGGGCGGGCGTACGAGCGCGTCCGTGCCGGGCGGGCGTACGAGCGCGTCCGTGCCGGGCGGGCGTACGAGAGGGGAGAGCTGTGTCATGGTGACCACCACCTGCGATGAGAGATCGGCTTGCGATCCCACGATGAGGCCTCGCGGCGAAGCCCGTCGGCGCCCGTGCACTACCGACGGGTTGTGGACAACTCCCTCACCCGAACGGGAAGTTTCGCATCCCTGTGAGCGGTGCTACGGCAGCGTGAACCCCGGATCCATCCCTCCCAGCGCCGTCGTGCACAGACAGTCCCGCGTCTCGTTCGTCGGCAGCCCCGCGACCGCGTCGAAGAGCACCCCCCGCAGCCGGTCCACATTGGCCGCGAACACCTTCAGCACCTCGTCGTGCGAGACGCCCTCACCGGTCTCGGCGCCCGCGTCGAGGTCGGTGACGAGGGTCAACGACGTGTAGCAGAGCTCCAGTTCGCGGGCGAGCGCGGCCTCGGGGTGGCCCGTCATGCCCACCACCGACCAGCCCTGCGCCTGGTGCCAGAGCGATTCGGCGCGGGTGGAGAACCGCGGCCCCTCGATCACCACGAGCGTGCCGCTGTCCACCGGCTCCCAGTTCTGCCCGCGCGCCGCTTCGAGGGCGACCTTGCGTCCGACGGGGCAGTACGGGTCGGCCAGCGACACATGCACCACGTTCGGCACGGTGCCGTCCGGCAGCGGCATCCCGTCGAAGTATGTCTGCGTCCGCGACTTCGTACGGTCCACCACCTGGTCCGGCACGAGCAGCGTCCCGGGCCCGTACTCCGGTCGCAGTCCGCCCACCGCGCAGGGCCCGAGGATCTGGCGTGCGCCGACGGAGCGCAGCGCCCACAGGTTGGCCCGGTAGTTGATGCGGTGCGGCGGCAGATGGTGGCCGCGGCCGTGGCGGGGGAGGAAGGCGACCCGTCGCCCGGCGATCTCGCCGAGGAACAGCGAATCGCTGGGTGGTCCGTAGGGGGTGTCGACCTGTATCTCGGTGACGTCGTCCAGGAAGGAGTAGAAGCCCGAGCCGCCGATGACACCGATCTCGGCCCGGGCCGTCGCCTGCTCCCCGCCCGGGCTCTGTGCGTTCTCCGTGTTCGCCATGGTCCGCACCCTAACCGGGCCGGGGAACGCCGAAGACCCTGCCGCCGGACGACGACAGGGTCCTGTAAGAACTGGCCCCGCGAAAGCCGGGGGCAGGCCTTACGAAGTGTTATGCGGCGGAGCTGCTGGACGAGCCGGTTCCCGACGACTTCGAGTCCGAGGACGACGAGGACGACGAGGTCGTCGACGACGAGGACGAAGAAGAGGTCGACGGCTTCGCCGACGCGGGCGAGCTGCTCGACGAGGAGCCGCGGCTGTCGTTGCGGTAGAAGCCGGAGCCCTTGAAGACAATGCCGACGGCCGAGAACACCTTCTTCAGGCGGCCACCGCAGTGGGGGCACTCGGTCAGGGCATCGTCGGTGAACTTCTGCACCGCCTCAAGGCCCTCGCCGCACTCGGTGCACTGGTACTGGTAGGTCGGCACTTGTCTTCCTCCTGGCACTCTCACTCAATGAGTGCTAACGACGGTCCATAGTGACGTATTCCGCGAGATCAGTCCACTGTCACCGGCACTCGGTGACCGACGCCACGTGCGACGGTGCGACTCCGGGCCCGCGTCGTCAGCCGTGACCGCAGGGCCAGCAGCGTCACCAGAGCCAGTCCCGTACCGGCCATCGGCACCAGGAAACCGGCACCGTCCCAGAGGCGGTCCTCCAGCTGTCCGGCGACCGTGACGGCCGCCGCCTGCCCGAGCGCGACCGCGCCGGTCAGCCAGGTGAAGGCCTCGGTGCGGGCGGCCTGCGGGACCAGGCTCTCGACCAGGGTGTAGCCGGTGATCAGGGCCGGAGCGATGCACATGCCGACCAGGAGGCCGATCCCGGCGAGCACGATCACGGAGTGGGCGGCCCACAGTCCGGAGGCGGTGAGCGCCAGGGCCGCGTACCCGAGGACGAGGCGTCGCTGCGGGGCCACCTTCCAGGCGATGGCGCCGCAGACGATGCCGGAGAGCATGTTGCCCGCGGCGAAGACGCCGTACAGGACGCCGTTCAGACCCGGCTCGCCGATCGACTCGCTGAACGCGGCGAGGGAGACCTGCATGCCGCCGAAGACGGAGCCGATGCCCAGGAAGGTGACGATCAGAACGCGCACCCCGGGGACCCGCAGCGCGGAATCGTGCCGCACGCGCGTGTGCCCGGCGGGAGCGACAGTGGGCTGGGTGCCCTTCTGCGCGGCGAAGAGGAGACCGCCGATCAGGGTCAGCGCGGCCTCGGTGAGCAGACCCGCGGACGGGTCCACGGCCGTGCACAGCGCCGTGGCGAGCAGCGGGCCGAACACGAAGGTCAGCTCGTCCGTGACGGACTCGAAGGCCGCCGCGGTGGTCATCAGGGGCGAGCCCTGCAGCTTCATGCCCCAGCGGGCACGCACCATGGGGCCGATCTGCGGCACCGAGGCGCCGGTCGGCACGGCGGCGACGAAAAGCGCCCACAAGGGGGCGTCGGTCAGCGCGAGCGCCGTCAGGGAGAGGCCCGCCAGGGCGTGCACCAGGACGCCGGGCAGCAGGACCGACCGCTGCCCGTGGCGGTCGGCGAGGCGTCCCGTGAAGGGCGCGAACAGCGCCATGGAGACACCGGTGACGGCGGCGACGGCGCCGGCAGCTCCGTACGAGCCTGTGGTGTGCTGCACGAGCAGCACGATGGAGATGGTCAGCATCGCGAACGGCTGGCGTGCGGCGAAGCCGGGAAGCAGGAACGTCCAGGCGCCGCGTGTGCGCAGCAGCTGTCCGTACCCAGGGCGGGAGGTGACCGTGGATGCCACGGCCCGTGCCTTTCTGCCGCCTGGTAGCGCGCCCGTGCGGGGGCGCCGAGAGCTGTCCTCTTGCGCGGAACTGCGGTAGATACCGGGTCGCCCACTGCGAGGGCACCGCGGCCGCCATACGGTCGCGCCAGCTCTGCGTCAGGCAGAGTTGGTTCGATCAAGGTGTGCCTTCATCGTACAGGGACGGAGGTGTCGGTACCTGTGAAAACGAGCACCACGGCAGCATTCGCCTGTGAATGCCATCGCTCCTTAATGTCCCTTTTGCCGTTCCGCTCCGTTGCCCGGTGTTCCCAGCCAGCCGGCCAGCTTGCCGCCCTGCGCCACGGCGCGCAGCCGCTTCTCGGCCGCGTCCCGGACCGGATCGGTGGCCACCACGAGTAGCTCGTCGCCGTGCCGCAGCACGGTCGTGGGCAGCGGCACGAAGGACTTGCCGTCCCGCACGACGAGCGTGACGGCGGCTCCCGCGGGCAGCCGCAGCTCGTTGACCTCGACGCCGTGCATCCGCGAACCCCCGGGGATCGCGATGGACAGCAGATGACCGCGCAGCCGTTCCAGGGGCGCCGATTCGATGCCGAGGTCGGCGGCCCCGGCGGCCTCGCCCAGGCGCAGCTTCCGGGCCAGCCAGGGCAGTGTGGGCCCCTGGACGAGGGTGTAGACGACGACCAGGACGAAGACGATGTTGAAGATCCGGCGGCTCTCCGCGACGCCGTTCACCATCGGGATCGTCGCCAGGATGATGGGGACGGCGCCGCGCAGCCCCGCCCAGGACATCAGCGTCTGTTCCTGCCACGGAACGCGGAACGGCAGCAGGCTCACGATGACGCTCAGCGGCCGCGCCACCATGGTCAGCACCAGGCCGATGACGAGGGCGGGCCAGATGTCGTCGCCCATCTCGTGCGGCGTGACCAGCAGACCGAGCAGGACGAACATGCCGATCTGGGCGATCCAGCCGAGTCCTTCGGCGAAGCCGCGAGTGGCGGGCCAGTGCGGCAGCTTCGCGTTGCCGAGCAGCATCGAGGCCAGATACACGGCGAGGAAGCCGCTGCCGTGGGCGAGCGCGCCGGCGGCGTAGGCGACGACCGCGATCGCCATCACGGCGATCGGGTAGAGACCGGAGGCGGGCAGTGCCACATGGCGCAGCCCGTAGGAGCCGAGCCAGCCCACCGCGATGCCGATGGCCGCGCCGATGGCGAGCTCCAGGGCTATCTCGCCCAGCAGCGTGTACCAGTGCTCCACGGGGCCGGCCGTGGAGAACGCGACGACGAGGATGACCACCGGAGCGTCGTTGAAGCCCGACTCGGCCTCCAGAACGCCTGTCACGCGCGCGGGGAGGGGGATTTTCCGCAGGACCGAGAAGACCGCCGCCGCGTCCGTCGAGGACACCACCGCACCGATGATGAGCGCCTGCCGCCACTCGAGCCCGATGAGGTAGTGCGCGCCCGTGGCTGTGATGCCGACGCTCACGGCGACGCCGACCAGCGCCAGGCAGGAGGCGGCCGGAAGCACCGGCTCGATCTCCTTCCACTTCGTGCCCAGGCCGCCCTCGGCCAGAATCACGACCAGGGCCGCGTACCCGATGACCTGGGTCAGCTCGGCATTGTTGAAGTGGATGCCGCCGATTCCGTCCTGGCCCATCGCGATGCCGATGCCCAGGTATACGAGCAGGCTGGGGAGCCCGCTGCGCGAAGAGATCCGAACCGCTGCCACCGCGACGAGCAGGACGAGCGAGCACACGAGCAGGAGCTGGTTGAGGTGGTGGACAGTCAGCGGCTGTTCCCTTCTCGCCGATCCGGGCACGGGATCAGAACAGGCCGATCCGAACGCCGGACGTTGGTACGTCAGTCCAAGTACTTCATTACCTTACCTAATTCTTGACGCTTTCTTGACACTCCAGTGGGCAAGATCGAACTCCCGTGCGCTCGGGTACCCGACTCCGCGTCAAGGCGCTGTGGGCCCTGCGCCTATGGTTGCTCCAGCACTCCAGGACCGCCTGCCGCTCGCGTTAGGACAGCAAGGACAGCGATGCCCCCCAACACCACCGCCTCTTCCGGCCAAAAGCCCGGCAAGTCCGGCAGGAAGAAGGGGCGCAAAGCCCGACTGTTCTTGATTGTCCTGGTCCTGGCCATCATCGGAGGCGTCGCCTTCGGCGCGTACTGGAGCGTCAGCACCGTGCGCGCCTCCTTCCCGCAGACCAAGGGCTCCATCACGCTGGACGGCCTGTCGGGACCCGTCGACGTGAAGCGCGACGACTACGGCATCCCGCAGATCTACGCCTCCTCCGACGAGGACCTGTTCATGGCGCAGGGCTTCGTCCAGGCGCAGGACCGGTTCTACGAGATGGACGTGCGCCGCCACATGACCTCGGGCCGGCTCTCCGAGATGTTCGGCAAGGGACAGGTCAAGAACGACGAGTTCCTGCGCACCCTGGGCTGGGACCGGGTGGCGAAGAAGGAGTACGACACCAAGCTGTCGGCCTCCACGAAGAAGTATCTCCAGGCGTACGCCAAGGGAGTCAACGCCTACCTGAAGGGCAAGGACGGCAAGGACATCTCCCTGGAGTACGCGGCCCTTGGTTTCACCAACGACTACAAGCCCCAGGAGTGGACCCCGGTCGACTCGGTGGCCTGGCTCAAGGCGATGGCCTGGGACCTGCGCGGCAACATGCAGGAAGAGATCGACCGCTCCCTGATGACGAGCCGCCTCGGTCCGAAGCAGATCGCCGACCTGTACCCGGACTACCCGTACAGCCGGAACAAGACCATCGTCCAGGACGGCGCGTACGACAGCATCACCAAGTCGTACGTGCAGGCCGGCTCCGGCACGGCCTCCTCGGCCTCCACGGCGGGCACCGGACTCACGAACAACGCCACGGCACCCTCCGGCTCCGGCCTGCAGAGCCAGCTGTCGGGGCTCTACAACGTCCTCGACGACCTGCCCACGGCCGTCGGCGTGAACGGCAACGGCATCGGTTCGAACTCCTGGGTCGTCGGCGGCAAGCACACCATCACCGGCAAGCCCCTGCTGGCCAACGACCCGCACCTGTCGGCCTCGCTGCCGTCGGTCTGGTACCAGATGGGCCTGCACTGCACGAGCGTCTCCAGCAAGTGCCAGTACGACGTCTCCGGATACACCTTCGCGGGCATGCCCGGTGTGGTCATCGGCCACAACCAGGACATCTCCTGGGGCATGACCAACTCCGGGGTCGACGTCACCGACCTCTACCTGGAGAAGCTCACCGGCGACGGCTACCAGCACGGCGGCAAGGTGCTGCCCTTCACGACCCGCAAGGAGACGATCAAGGTCGCGGGTGCCGCGTCCAAGAAGATCGTCGTCCGGGAGACCAACAACGGGCCCCTGCTGTCCGACCGCGACGACGAACTCGTCAAGGTCGGCAAGAAGGCCACCGTCGACCCCGCTGCGCCCGACCGCGGCGACGGCTACGGCATCTCGCTGCGGTGGACCGCACTGGACCCGGGCAACTCCATGGACGCCGTCTTCGAGATGGACAAGGCGTCGGACTGGCCCGAGTTCCGCAAGGCGTCCGCGTCCTTCGACGTGCCCTCGCAGAACCTGGTCTACGCCGACACCAAGGGCCACATCGGCTACCAGCTGCCGGGCAGGATCCCGATCCGCGGCGAGGGCAACGGCTCGCTCCCGTCTCCGGGCTGGGACCCCAAGTACAACTGGACCGGCTACATCAAGCAGGCCGAGCTGCCCTACGAGTACGACCCGAAGCGCGGCTACATCGTGACCGCCAACCAGGCCGTCGTCGACCCGGACAAGTACCCCTACACGCTCACCACGGACTGGGGCTACGGCACGCGCAGCCAGCGGATCACCGATCTGATCAAGACGAAGATCGACGGCGGCGGCAAGATCTCGACCGACGACATGCGGCAGATGCAGCTCGACAACAGCAGCGAGATCGCCAAGCTGATCGTGCCCAAGCTGCTCAAGATCGACGTCGCCGACAAGAACGTCCGCGAGGCGCAGAAGCTTCTGGAGGGCTGGGACTACACCCAGGACGCCGACTCCGCGGCGGCCGCGTACTTCAACGCGACCTGGCGCAACATCCTCAAGCTCGCCTTCGGCAACAAGCTGCCCAAGGAGCTGCGGGTCAAGGGCCAGTGCCTGTGGGTCGACCCCGTCGACAGCACCGGTCCCGCGGACGAGGACCAGTCGGTCCGCGAGTGCGGTCAGCGCGACGCCGACCAGGCGCAGCCGGACGGCGGCGACCGCTGGTTCGAGGTGGTCCGCAAGACCATAGACGACGAGAACAACGACTGGTGGAAGTCGCCCAAGACGCGCCTGGACAAGGCGACCGACACCCGTGACGAGCTGTTCGCGCGGGCGATGAAGGACGCTCGCTGGGAGTTGACCGCGAAGCTCGGCAAGGACATCGACACCTGGAGCTGGGGCCGGCTGCACCGCCTGTTCCTGAAGAACCAGACGCTGGGCACCGACGGTCCCGCGTTCCTGAAGTACATGCTCAACCGCGGCCCCTGGAAGCTCAGCGGCGGCGAGGCGGCGGTCAACGCGACCGGATGGAACGCGGCGGGCGGCTACGGAGTTGTCTGGGTGCCGTCGATGCGGATGGTCGTCAACCTCGGGGATCTCGACAAATCCAAGTGGATCAACCTCTCCGGCGCCTCCGGGCACGCCTACAGCGCCCACTACACCGACCAGACGGACAAGTGGGCCAAGGGTGAACTGCTGCCCTGGGCCTTCTCGGAGAAGGCCGTCGACAAGAAGACGAGCGACACTCTGGTCCTGAAGCCCTGAGGGTCGGTACGGAATCGAAGTGGCCCTCACGCGTGCGCGTGGAGGGCCACTTCACGTATGCGGGGGCGTCAGCGGAAGCGGCGCACGCCGGAGGGGGTCACCACCGCGTGGACGGGACGGTCGTGCGGCTCCTCGGGCACCCGCTCGACGACCTCGGCGTCGTACAGGAGCACCACCAGCGCGGGATCGGCCCCCGCACGCTCCAGACGGGCCAGGACACGGTCGTAGGAGCCCCCGCCGCGTCCCAGACGCATGCCGCGCGCGTCGACGGCGAGACCGGGCAGCAGGACGACGTCGGCGCCCTGGACGGCCTCCGGACCCAGCCGCTCGCCGGTGGGCTCCAAGAGCGCCATCTTTCCGGCGTGTTGGACCCGTACGAGGGACTTCTCCCCGGCGTACGCCCCCCAGTCCAGGTCGTTGTCCGTCATCAGGACCGGTAGCAGCACGCGCACGCCCCCGGCGCGCAGCGCGTCCAGGAGCGCGAGGGTGCCGGGCTCGCTCCCCACGGAGACGTACGCCGCCACCGTGCGCGCATGCGCCAGTTCGGGCAGCTCCAGGGCGCGGGCGGCCAGGGCCTCGGCCGTTTTCTGCACGTCATCGGCCGTCAACCCTTTTCTCACCAAGAGGAATCCTCGCCGCAACATTCGCTTGCCAGACTCAGGTTCACGTCCGAGGTGACTCACAGGTTGCTCCCGTACCCTTCCTAATGCGCTCATATGAGAGCGAATTAACCGGAGCCTCAGATTCCGCACATAGCCACCGGTTATGGTTGCGGGCATGACTGAGTCACACCCCAGGATCAGCAAGGCTGTCATTCCCGCAGCAGGCCTCGGCACCCGGTTCCTGCCGGCCACCAAAGCCACTCCCAAGGAGATGCTGCCGGTCGTCGACAAGCCGGCGATCCAGTACGTGGTCGAAGAGGCCGTGGCGGCGGGTCTTGACGACGTCCTGATGATCACGGGCCGCAACAAGCGCCCCCTCGAGGACCACTTCGACCGCAACTACGAGCTCGAATCGGCGCTCCAGAAGAAGGGCGACGCCGACCGGCTCGCCAAGGTCCAGGAGTCCAGCGACCTCGCCACCATGCACTACGTGCGCCAAGGCGACCCCAAGGGTCTCGGTCACGCCGTTCTGTGTGCCGCCCCGCACGTCGGCCACGAGCCCTTCGCCGTGCTCCTCGGTGACGACCTGATCGACCCGCGCGACCCCCTGCTCGCCCGCATGGTCGAGGTCCAGGAGCAGCGCGGCGGCAGCGTCATCGCGCTCATGGAGGTCGCGCCCGAACAGATCCACCTCTACGGATGTGCCGCCGTCGAGGCCACCGACGAGGGCGACCTGGTCAAGGTGACGGGACTGGTCGAGAAGCCGGACGCGGCGGACGCGCCCAGCAACTACGCGATCATCGGGCGATACGTCCTCGATCCGCACATCTTCGACATACTGCGCAAGACCGAGCCGGGCCGCGGCGGTGAGATCCAGCTCACCGACGCTCTCCAGCAGCTCGCCGACGAGGAGAAGATCGGCGGCCCCGTGCACGGCGTCGTCTTCAAGGGCCGCCGCTATGACACCGGGGACCGTGGCGACTACCTGCGTGCCATTGTCAGACTCGCGTGCGAACGTGAAGACCTGGGCCCGGACTTCCGGACCTGGCTTCGCAGTTACGTAGCCGAGGAGATGCAGGGACTTTGAGCAGCGCCGCGACCCGCACCACCGGCCAGGATCACCTCTGGTCCGTGGACGACCACCTGGAGGACATCCTCGCGACCGTTCGCCCCCTCGAACCCATCGAGCTGCAACTCCTCGACGCCCAGGGCTGCGTCCTGGTCGAGGACGTGATGGTGCCGGTCTCCCTGCCGCCGTTCGACAACAGCTCGATGGACGGGTACGCGGTCCGGGTCGCCGATGTCGCGGGGGCGAGCGAGGAGTACCCGGCCGTCCTGGCGGTCGTCGGTGACGTCGCGGCCGGCCAGGCCAAGCCCCCCTATGTGGGCCCCGGCCAGGCCGCCCGCATCATGACCGGCGCCCCGCTTCCGCCCGGCGCCGAGGCCGTCGTCCCCGTGGAGCGGACCGACGGCGGCCTGGGTGAGGGCCCGGTCTCCGGGATGCGCGCCCGCAGCGCGGCCCCCGAGGCCGCTTCCGGTCAGGTGCAGGTCCACCGCCCGGCCGAGGCGCGCGCGCATGTGCGCGCGAAGGGCAGCGATGTGAAGGCCGGTGACCGCGCCCTCGAAGCCGGCACCATCCTCGGCCCGCCGCAGATCGGCCTGCTCGCCGCGATCGGCCGCGGCACCGTACGCGTGCGCCCGCGCCCGCGCGTGGTCGTCCTGTCCACGGGCAGCGAACTGGTCCAGCCCGACGAGGAGTTGGGTGCCGGCCAGATCTACGACTCGAACAGCTTCGCCCTCTGCGCCGCCGCCCGCGACGCCGGAGCCATCGCCTACCGGGTGGGCGCGGTCGCCGACGACGCCGAGACGCTTCGCGCCACCATCGAGGACCAGCTCATCCGCGCGGACATGCTGGTCACGACGGGCGGCGTGAGCGTCGGCGCGTACGACGTCGTCAAGGAGGCGCTGTCCTCCGTGGCCGACGAGGACGAGGCGGGCAGCGGCATCGACTTCCGCAAGCTCGCGATGCAGCCCGGCAAGCCCCAGGGCTTCGGCACCATCGGCCCCGACCACACCCCGCTGCTCGCACTCCCGGGCAACCCCGTGTCGTCGTATGTCTCCTTCGAGCTGTTCGTGCGCCCCGCGATCCGCACCCTGATGGGGCTGAAGGACGTCCACCGGCCCACGACCAGGGCGACGCTGAAGGCGGACAAGGCGCTGACCTCGCCCGCGGGCCGCCGGCAGTTCCTGCGGGGGACGTACGCGGAGGGCGAGGTGACGCCCGTCGGCGGCGTCGGATCACACCTGGTCGCGGCGCTCGCGCAGGCCGACGCGCTGATCGTCGTCCCCGAGGACGACACGTCGGTCGAGCCCGGCGCGGAGGTCGAGGTGGTCCTTCTCGGCTGAGCGGCCGGGGCCCGAGAGGGTCCTGCTCGGCTGAGCACCCCGCGTTGGCGGTACCGTGTCGCGCACAACAGGCCCACGCGCCGCACCGCGACAGGCCCGGACCGGGAGCGCCCACGCACATGACTGTTCCATCCCGGGGGGAGACCCCCGGACCCCCTGTGCAGGACCGACTGACGCACATCGACGAGGCGGGCGCCGCCCGTATGGTCGACGTATCCGGGAAGGACGTGACCGCGCGCACCGCCCGCGCCAGCGGACGCGTCCTGGTCTCACCCCGTGTCGTCGAGCTGCTGCGTGGCGAGGGGGTCCCCAAGGGTGACGCCCTTGCCACCGCGCGCATCGCGGGCATCATGGGCGCCAAGCGCACGCCGGACCTGATCCCGCTGTGCCACCCGTTGTCGGTGTCGGGTGTCAAGATTGATCTGTCGGTCGCGGACGACGCCGTCGAGATCCTCGCCACCGTGAAGACCACCGACCGTACGGGCGTCGAGATGGAAGCCCTCACCGCGGTCAGCGTGGCGGCTCTCACCGTGATCGACATGGTCAAGGCGGTCGACAAGGGGGCGGTCATCACGGACGTGAGGGTAGAAGAGAAGACGGGCGGGAAGTCGGGCGACTGGAGCCGGGCATGACGGCATCGTCGTATCGAGCCCTGGTGGTCACGGCCTCCAACCGTGCCGCAGCCGGGGTCTACGAGGACAAGGGCGGTCCCCTGATCGCCGAGGGGCTCGCGAAGTTCGGCTTCGCGGTGGACGGCCCGCAGGTCGTCCCCGACGGTGACCCGGTCGAGGCCGCCCTGCGCGCAGGCACCGACGCCGGGTACGACGTCATCGTGACCACCGGTGGTACAGGGATCTCGCCGACCGACCGGACGCCCGAGGCGACGCGGCGGGTGCTCGACCTGGAGGTGCCGGGCATTCCCGAGGCCATCAGGGCGTTCGGAAGAGAGAAGGTCCCGACGGCGGCACTGTCCCGGGGGCTCGCCGGAGTCGCCGGACGGACGCTGATCGTCAACCTGCCGGGCTCCACCGGCGGGGTGCGGGACGGCCTCGCTGTCCTGGAGCCCCTTTTGATCCACGCCGTCGACCAGATCCGCGGCGGCGACCACCCCAGACCTCATGGCAGTGGGGGTGCGAGCTGAACAGCCCATCCTGGCCGGTCGAGCTGGTGGACGGCGATGTCGTCCTCCGGCCCATAAAGCTGCGCGACCAGCGGGCCTGGCGCGAGGTGAACCGGCGCAACCGGGACTGGCTGCGGCCGTGGGAGGCGACCATCCCGCCGCCCACCCCCAGCGGCCCGATCGCGCACCGGCCGACCTACCGCCAGATGGTCCGGCATCTGCGCGCCGAGGCCAACGCGGGCCGGATGCTGCCCTTCGTGATCGAGTACCAGGGCCGGCTCGTCGGGCAGCTGACGGTCGCCGGAATCACCTGGGGATCGATGTGCTCCGGGCACGTCGGCTACTGGGTGGACCAGGGGGTCGCGGGCCGCGGGGTGATGCCGACGGCCGTGGCGCTGGTGACCGACCACTGCTTCCGCGCCGTCGGACTGCACCGCATCGAAGTCTGTATTCGCCCCGAGAACAGGCCGAGCCGCCGGGTCGTGGAGAAACTCGGATTCCGTGAGGAAGGGCTTCGTCCACGTTATCTCCACATCGACGGGGCCTGGCGCGACCATCTCGTGTACGCGCTCACCGCCGAAGAGGTGCCCGAAGGGCTGCTCGGACGTTGGCGCCGGACGCGCTCGGCGCAGACCCGATCGGAGCAGGTGGGATCGGAGCAGGCGGGCTCGCAGAACCAGAGCGAGCCGGGGAACGCCGGCTAATTGAATAGATGTTCGAAATTGACCGATCGGCGATCGCCTTGAGTCCGTCTCCGGTCATTGAATTCACGGTCCCGGCGGCCTGCTGATCGCATCGGTCGCAAAAAAAGCTCGAAATATCAGCCAGATCGTGCGACACACCGGCGCAATTGGCAGATGGCCTCACGCAAACCCCTCTACCGTGTGAGACGTGAGCAGCAGCGGCCTCATCTACGCAGTCATCGTCGGGGCCTGGGCCGCCTACTTGGTGCCGATGTGGCTCCGTAGGCAGGACGAGCTGAACGAAGCCCGTCCGACGGAACGCTTCAGCACCGCCATCCGGCTGCTGTCCGGACGGGCGGGTATGGAGCGTCGGTACGCCAAGGACCTGCGGGCGCGCTCCGCCGAGGAGGGGGAGTTCAGCGCCGACCCGGACGGCGTCACCGATTCGGTGGACGTCCGGGCCTTCGCCATGCCTCCGACCCGGCCGCAGGCGCAGGTCCAGCACCGGCCGCAGGTGCAGGAGCGGGTTCAGCCGTCGTCCCCGGCGCACTCGGAGACGGCGCCTCCGGCCGCCGCCCGGCAGGGGGCCGCGCACGAGGCCCCGGGCGCCGCCAGACCCGTGCCCCAGCAGGCGGCCAAGTCCGTACCGCAGCAGTCGCCCACATCCGCGCCGAAACCGTCGGCCAAGTCCGCGTCCAGGCGTGCGCCGGGCGCGCGGCGTGGTTCTTCGGCGGAGGCCGCAGCGCGTGCCCGGCGCTCGAAGGTGCTCGCACGCCGACGGCGTACGACGGTGATGCTCTTCCTCGCCTTCACACTCGGCGCGATCGTGGCGGCCGTGGGCGGGCTCGCCTTCCTGTGGGCGCCCGGCGTGCCCGCGGTGATGCTGAGCGGGTACATCGTGTATCTGCGGGCCCAGGAGAAGCGCCGCTTCACCTACACGATGGACCGGCGCCGGGCCGAGGCCGCGGCGCAGCGGCTGCGGGAGCGGCAGCCGCGCCGACGGCCGACCGTCGACCCCGGAGCCGACGAGCCGGGCGAGGGACCGGAGCCGGAGACCGACCCCGGCCTCTCCGCGCTCGCGGCCGATCGCCGCGCGCTCGTCGAGCAGACCGACCACGCGGAGTGGGTCGACCAGCAGCGCGAGCGCCAGCGCCGTCCCGGCCAGGGCGACAGCTGGGACCCCGTGCCGGTTCCGCTGCCGACGTACGTGACCGCGCCGGTCGCGCCCCGGGCCACGCCCAGCGTCGACCTGGGGGCGCCGGACGCGTGGAGCTCCGCGCGCTCCAGCGCCGTGGAAGCGTCCGCGCCGGAGGCCGAGCCGGCCGCCGAGGAGCCGTCCGACGAGGCGGAGGCCGTCGACGACGGCCGCAGTGACGCGCGTCGCGCCGCGTCCGCCCGGCGCGCCCGCGAGCGCGGTCGTACACCGCTCTTCGACCAGTACGAGGACGGGGGACGGCCGCGTGCGGCCAACGAGTGACGGGTGTGACGACGGGGGTTCGGGAGCCCCTGGCTGACCAGCCAGGAACGGATTTCCGGGCACCTCGATGGGGATGCTAGAGTTTCACTCGTTGCAAGGGCCTGTGGCGCAGTCCGGTAGCGCACCTCGTTCGCATCGAGGGGGCCAGGGGTTCAAATCCCCTCAGGTCCACGCAGCAGCTGTTCTTGAGGTAACTCGGGGACAGTTGAAGAGATCCCGTCCGATCTGATTGATCGGGCGGGATCTTTGCTTTCCCGGGCTGTCCACAACTCGCGCCCGACCTGCGGGCGTTGCCGTAGGGTGCTCGCTGCGCCGAGCACGAGGGAGAGCATGCACACCGCAGCGGACTTATCGACGACCCGTGTGGCGCCCCTGAGGATCCCGGCCTTCCGGCGATTTGTGCTGGCCAACCTGATCTCCGTCACCGGGTCGCCTTCCGGGAGCGGACCAGGGGGCGCGGAAGGGGTCAATCCCCTTGGCCGACGCCGGTCATGATGAGGTCCGGGAGGGCGGCGAGGGCCAGGTCGCGGGGTAGCGCTTGGGGGCCGGAGACCCTCGGTTCGGGCTTGGCCGAGGGGTTCCCCCATGCGGTCGCGACCACGAGCGGAGCTCTACAGCGCCTTGGCGTAGCACAGGCTCAGTTCGTGGAAGCGGTAGTGGCCGAACTTGGCGCAGGGCTCGTAGTCGCTCGATGCGTAGAGGGCGACCGCCTCGGGCTGCTTGGAGCCGGTTTCCAGGACCATGCGGGTGCGGCCGGCCGCACGGGCGTCGGACTCGAGGGCGGCCAGGATGCGGCGGGCGAGGCCGAAACCGCGGGCCTCGGGGATCACGTACATGCGCTTGAGCTCGGCGTCGCCGTCCGAGTAGCCCTCGTCGTTCTCGCCCTGGGCGCGCCAGCCGCCCGTGGCGACCGGGCGGTCCCGCTCGTCGTACGCGATCAGGTAGAGCCCGAGCGGTGGGGCGAACATCGACGGGTCGAGGGGGGTGGCGTCACCCTCGTCTCCGTAGCGCTCGGCGTATTCGGCCTGCACCTGGTCGTTGAGCTTGACGGCGTCGGGGTGGTCGAAGGCGACCGAGCGGATATTCATGCAGTCTACCGTACATCTATGCAATCGGTGAGGAGTGCCGATCGGGTTCGGATCGGCGGTACCGATTAAGTATCGTGCCCGGGTGCCGGCGGTGGCCTCGGACAGGGTGTCCCGTTGATCGCGCCGGCAATGAGGCCGAGGAGAGTGTTTTGCTGACGGTGACCTCTGTGAATGTGAACGGACTTCGGGCCGCTGCGAAGAAGGGCTTCGTGGAGTGGCTCGCGGGGACCTCCGCGGACGTGCTGTGCCTTCAGGAGGTGCGGGCCGAGCCCCAGCAGCTGCCGCGGGAGGTTCTCGAGCCGGCCGGATGGCATGTCGTGCACGCTCCCGCCGCCGCCAAGGGGCGCGCTGGTGTGTCCCTTTACACACGGCGTGAGCCGGATCGTGTGCGGGTCGGGTTCGGGTCCGAGGAGTTCGACTCCAGTGGGCGCTACGTCGAGGCCGACCTGCCCGGTGTCACAGTCGCCAGCCTCTATCTGCCCTCCGGTGAGGTCGGGACCGAGCGGCAGGACGAGAAGGTCCGGTTCATGGGGGAGTTCCTCGAGTATCTGAAGGCGCTGCGGGTGCGGGCCGCCGCTGATGGGCGCGAGGTGCTCGTGTGCGGTGACTGGAACATCGCCCACCGCGAGGCCGACCTCAAGAACTGGAAGGCGAACAGGAAGAACTCCGGATTCCTGCCCGAGGAGCGGGAGTGGCTGGGGCGGGTCTTCGCCGATGAGGACGGCGGGTACGTCGACGTCGTGCGGGCGCTGCATCCCGATGTCGAAGGGCCGTATACGTGGTGGTCGTATCGAGGGCGGGCGTTCGACAACGACGCAGGTTGGAGGATCGACCTGGCCGTTGCCACGGCAGGGCTCGCGGGGCGCGCGGTCAAGGGGCTCGTGGAGCGGGCCGTCAGTCATGAGCAGCGGTGGTCGGACCATGCCCCCGTGACAGTGGTCTTCGAGTCCTGACGAGTGCTGGGTGTGCCGTCTGGATCGGCCCACCCAGCACTCGGGTCTCGGCCCACCCCCTGTGCGGCAGGGGATTCCTCAATGGCGAAGGTCAGGCGTGAGATGTCCGGTCCGGCCGGTCGGAGCGCATGCCTGCCGGCGCGGAGCGCACTTCACCTCGGGCAGTAGCGCGACCCATGTGGTCGCCGTACGGATAGCCCTTTCGCGCGGCGAAGTGCATGCGTCCGCCGCAGCCTGCACAGTGCACCACCCCGGTGAGCAGGGCCGTTGTCGTCCCCCGCTTGCGGCGCGTGCCGTTGGAACGCGCCAGGAGGACGTCTTGCGGGGCCTGGAACTCGTCCTCGGCGAGTGGGTGTTCAAGACCCTTGCCGTCGGCTTCGGCGAGCGGGTGTTCAAGACCCTTGGCGTCGGCTGAGTCGCCGGTCCAGCGCCATCGACAGCTCCGCCTCCACCACGCTCTTCGCCAGCGGGCGCAGGCGTTGGAGGTCCTCGGTCGTGCGGTCCTCGGTGAGGACGAGGGTGGTGAAGAGCTGGGCGAGCGCGTCGGCGTGATCGCGTACACGCCGGGCGGCCGTCAGGACGTCCGCGAGCGGGATGCCCTCGCGGACCAGGGCCGCCGAGACGTCGAGCAGACGGCGGCTGATGTGGACGATCTCGCCGCCGTCGGTGCCGAGGTAGCCGAGGTCGAGCGCCGCGGCGAGGTTCTCCGGGGTCGCCTGGCCCGCGAAGGCGTCGGCCAGTTCCTCGGGAGAGAGGCGGACGGGGGTCTCCTCGGTGGGCTCGCCGAGGCCCAGCAGCTCGCCCACGTCGCGGCCGTGGTCGAAGGCCTCGGCCAGCTCGGCGATGCCGCTCAGGGTGTGGCCGCGTTCGAGCAGCGCCGAGATCGTGCGCAGGCGGGCCAGGTGTGTGTCGTCGTACCAGGCGATACGGCCTTCGCGGCGGGGCGGCGGTATGAGCTTGCGCTCCCGGTAGAAGCGCAGGGTGCGCACGGTGATGCCGGCCTCCTTGGCCAGCTCCTCCATCCGGTACTCACGCTTCTCCGCCACGTGCGCACCCTACGTCGTACCCCCGGTAACTTTCCCGGCCGCGCCCCCTACCCATCAGTACGCGGCTGCTCTACTCTCCCCATTGCGCCAGTGTTCACTGGCAGGGTCGTGCGGCTAGGGAGGCGTCGGGATGACCGAGCACGAGCATGTCCGAGTGGCGGTGATCGGGTCCGGGTTCGGCGGTCTGGGAGCGGCCGTACGGCTGCGCCGCGAAGGGGTCACCGACTTTGTCGTCCTGGAGCGCGCCGACAGCGTGGGCGGCACCTGGCGGGACAACAGCTACCCCGGGTGTGCCTGCGACGTACCGTCCCACCTGTACTCGTTCTCCTTCGCGCCCAACCCCGACTGGCCGCGCACCTTCTCCGGGCAGGAGCACATCCGCGCGTACCTGGAGCATGTGGCGGACGTCTTCCGGCTGCGGTCACATCTGCGCTTCGACACCGAAGTGAAGATGATGACCTGGGACACGGAGAAGCTGCGCTGGGGGATCGAGACCAGCAGCGGGTTCCTCACGGCGGATGTCGTCGTCTCCGCCACCGGGCCGCTCTCCGACCCCAAGATCCCGGACGTCCCGGGGATCGACACCTTCCCCGGCAAGGTCTTCCACTCGGCCCGCTGGGACCACGACTACGACCTGCGCGGCAAGCGCGTCGCCATGATCGGCACGGGGGCGTCGGCCATCCAGATCGTGCCGTCCATCCAGCCGGAGGTGGCCGGGCTCACCCTCTTCCAGCGCACTCCGCCCTGGGTGATGCCGCGCGTCGACCGGGCCATCAGTGGCGCCGAGCGCTGGATCCATCGCCAACTGCCCTTCACCACGCAGGCCCGGCGCGGACTCCTGTGGGGCATCCGGGAGTTGCAGGTCCAGGCGTTCACCAAGCGGCCGAACGAGCTCGGCATGGTGGAGCAGCTGGCCAAGCGGAACATCGCCCGCGCCGTCAAGGACCCGGAGCTTCGCAGGAAGCTGACTCCCGACTACCGGATCGGCTGCAAGCGGATCCTGCTGTCCAACACGTACTACCCGGCGCTCACGCAGCCGAATGTGGACGTGGTGGCCTCCGGGCTCGCCGAGATCGACGGCTCCACGCTCATCGCCGCCGACGGCAGTACCGCCGAGGTCGACGCGATCGTCTTCGGCACGGGCTTCCACGTCACCGACATGCCGATCGCGGAGCGGGTCGTCGGGGCGGAGGGCAAGACGCTCGCCGAGGTGTGGCGGACCGGTATGAAGTCGCTGCGCGGGGCCACCGCGGCCGGCTTCCCCAACTGGATGACGATCATCGGGCCCAACACCGGCCTCGGGAACTCGTCGATGATCCTGATGATCGAGTCCCAGCTGAACTACATGGCCGACTTCGTACGGCAGTTGGACGTGCTCGGCGGGCGTGCGGCCCTCGACGCGCGTCCCGGCGCCGTGGACGCCTGGAACCACAAGGTGCAGGAGCGCATGAAGCGCACGGTGTGGAACACCGGTGGCTGCACCAGCTGGTACCTCGACGCCAACGGCGTGAACACCACCATCTGGCCCGGCACGACGAGCGAGTTCCGCACGGCCACCCGGCGCGTGGACCTGGGGGAGTACGAGGTCGTGCGGGCGCCGAAGGCACCGGCCGCCGGCGCCTCCGCTGCCAAGTCCCCGGCCAAGTTCCGTTCCGAGAAGAAGGTGGAGGCCGAAGCGTGAGCCGACTGATGCATGTGGCGCACGGGGCGTACGCGCCGCCTGCGCCCGCGCGTGAGCTGACCGCCGTCTCCGCCGACGGTGCGCGACTGCACGTAGAGGTGCACGGGCCCGAGAACGCGCCCGCGGTCGTTCTCGCGCACGGCTGGACCTGCTCGACCGCCTTCTGGGCGGCGCAGATACGGGACCTCGCCGCCGACCACCGGGTCATCGCGTACGACCAGCGCGGTCACGGGCGCAGCCCCGCGAGCGCCACGTGCGGCACGGATGCGCTCGCCGACGACCTGGAGGCCGTGCTCGCGGCCACGCTCGCGCCCGGCGAGAAGGCCGTGCTCGTGGGGCACTCCATGGGCGGGATGACGCTCATGGCCGCCTCGGCCCGGGCGCGCTTCCGGGAGCACGCGGCGGCCGCGCTGCTGTGCAGTACGGGGAGCTCGCGGTTGGTCGCGGAGGCGCAGGTGGTGCCGATGCGCGCCGGCCGGCTACGGACGCGTATCACCCAGTCCGTCCTCGGATCGCGCGCTCCGCTCGGGCCGGTCACGCCGCTCGCCAGGCGGATCCTCAAGTACGCGACGATGGGCCCCGGTTCGTCACCCGGCATGGTCGAGGCGTGCGCGCGGATCGTGCACGCCTGTCCGCGCAAGGTGCGGTACGCGTGGTCGCTCGTCCTCGAACTGCTCGATCTCGACCACGGCGTACGGGAGTTGCGGGTGCCGACGGCGGTCGTCGTCGGGACGGCGGACCGGATGACGCCGGTCGTGCACGCGCGCGCTCTGGTCGCCGCACTGCCGAACTGCGTCGGGATCACCGAGTTGCCGGGGCTCGGACACATGACACCGGTGGAGGCGCCCGAGCTGGTGACCGCACGCATCCGCGAACTCGTCACCACATACGCCTCAGGGGCACCGGAAGCCGTAGAGATGAAGGAGGGCGCATGAGCAGGGTGAGCCTGGAAGGACAGGTCGCGGTCGTCACGGGCGCGGCGCGGGGCGTCGGTGAACTCCTCGCCCGCAAACTCTCCGCGCGCGGCGCCAAGGTCGCGCTCGTGGGCCTGGAGGCGGACGCGCTCAAGCAGGTCTCGGAACGGCTGCACAGCGACAGCGACCACTGGTACGCCGACGTCACCGACCACGAGGCGATGGCGCGGGTCGCCGAAGAGGTCAAGCAGCGGTTCGGGAAGGTCGACATCGTCGTCGCCAATGCGGGGGTGGCCAGCGGCGGGCCCTTCGTGGACTCCGATCCGGTCGCCTGGCGGCGCGTCATCGAGGTCAATCTGATCGGGTCGGCGGTCACGGCGCGGGCGTTCCTGCCCGTGCTGATGGAGAGCCGGGGGTATCTGCTGCAGATCGCCTCGCTCGCCGCCATCACTCCGGCGCCGATGATGACCGCGTACTGCGCGTCCAAGTCGGGCGTGGAGGCGTACGCGCACAGCCTGCGTGCCGAGGTCGGTCACAAGGGCGTGCGCGTCGGGGTCGGGTATCTCTCGTGGACCGACACGGACATGGTGCGGGGCGCCGACCAGGACGAGGTGATGCGCGAACTGCGGCAGCGGCTGCCGTGGCCGTCCAACAAGACGTATCCGCTGGGTCCCGCGGTGGACCGGATCGTCGCCGGGATCGAGCGGCGGTCGAGTCATGTGTACGCGCAGTGGTGGCTGCGCGGGATGCAGGGCGTGCGCGGGTATCTGCCCGGGATCATCGGGGCGGTCGGGCAGCGCGAGATGCGGCGGTTCGAGCCACGGCTCGCGAGCGTGCGTACGGGGCTGGTCGGGGCCGGTGGGGCCGCCGACGAGCAGCAGCGGCAGGGCACTTCACCTTGAGTCATACGGTGTGGCTCACCGTGAGTAACTGATCGAAATGCGTGCTTTGTTCCCCCGTGTAAGTCTGGTCGAGGCCCAATCCCCTCACCCACTACGGGAGTGAAACCTCATGGGCATGAAGGACCAGTTCCAGGACAAGGCCGAGCAGATGAAGCAGCAGGCCAAGAAGAAGATGGGCGACCCCAAGGAAGAGACGCGGGAGCGTTCCTCGCAGAAGCAGGGCTCGCAGAAGCAGGGCTCGCAGAACCAGCGTTCGCAGAACCTGCGTGAGGACGAGCGCATGCAGCAGGAGGCCCAGGACCGCTTCGACCAGGACTACGACGTCTGATCGTTGCGCCTGGCTGCGCCGGCTTTACCCGGGACGGGGTGCCCTCTTGACGGAGGGCACCCCGTACTTGCGTTGGCTGCTGCTGGGCGGATCCCCATCGCCCTGCGGGACGATCGAGCACAGCGCGCGCGACGATTGCGCACAGCGGCACAGCGGCACAGCGGCACAGCGCATGCACTCTCGCCGCACCGGCCGAAAGCCCAAGTACATCCAGTACGAGGACTTCCGGCCACCGGCATGCCGAGAGCACGCACCGGACGCCGCTCCTTGACGGGCAAACCTTGGCTGACGCGGCACTAGTTCGTGGGCCTCGGCGGGAGTTTCGGTCTTGTCCTGTCCGGGACCTGTGAGTAGTCCGGTGGGGATGCCGCGGGGTTGGACTTCAGCAGGTCGAGGGCCAGTCGGATGGCGTCGTCGAGTTGCGCGTGGCGGCCCTCGGCCCAGTCGAGGGGGGTGCGGAGGATCTCCAAGTCCGGGATGACGCCACGGTTTTCGATGGACCAGCCGTAGGCGTCGAACCAGGCCGCGTTCATCGGAACCGTGATCACGGTGCCGTCGCCGAGGCGGTGGCGCCCGGTCATGCCGACGACGCCGCCCCAGGTACGCTGGCCGATCACCGGGCCCAGCTTCAGCAGCTTGAACGCCGCCGTGATCATGTCGCCGTCCGACGAGGTCGCCTCGTCCGCCAGGGCGACCACCGGCCCCCGCGGCGCGTTCGACGCGTACGACACCGGCTGGGCGTTGCGTGTCAGGTCCCAGCCCAGGATCTTGCGCGTCAGCGTCTCGACGACGAGCTCGCTGATGTGGCCGCCCGCGTTGCCGCGTACATCGACGATCAGGGCGGGCCGGGACACCTCCATGCGCAGGTCGCGGTTGAACTGGGCCCAGCCGGAGCCGCCCATGTCGGGGATGTGCAGATACCCGCACATGCCGTGGCTCAACTCCCGTACCACTTCGCGGCGTTTGGCCACCCAGTCCTGGTAGCGAAGGGGCCGCTCGTCGATCAGGGGCACCACGGCGACCCGGCGCGACCGGCCCTCGCCTTCCGCCGGGGTGAACGTCAGCTCCACCGTCGTACCGCCCGAGCCGGCCAGGAGGGGATACGGGCCCGTCACCGGGTTCACGGGACGGCCGTCGACGTGGGTGAGCACCGCACCCTCGCGAATACCCGTACCGGCAAGAGGGGAGCGGGCCTTGGAGTCGGACGAGTCGCCGGGGAGAATCCGCTTGAGCATCCAGCTGCCGTCGCGACGGACGAAGTTGGCGCCCAACAGGCCCTGCCGGCGCTGGTAGTGGGGCGGGCCCTCGTTGCGGCGGGCGGCGGAGACGTACGCGTGGGAGGTGCCCAGTTCGCCCAGCACCTCGCGCAGCAGGTCCGCGAACTCGTCCGGTGACGCGACCCGTTCGACCAGGGGACGGTACTGCGCGAGCACCGCGTCCCAGTCGATGCCGCACATGTGGGGTTCCCAGAAGTAGTCCCGGATGATGCGGCCCGCCTCCGCGTACGCCTGGCGCCATTCGGCGGGCGGGTCCACGGTGTGCAGGATGCGGCGCAGGTCGATCCAGACCGTCGTGTCGCTGTCGCCGGCCTCGGTGGAGGGGACGGCGCGCAGGTCGCCCTCGTCCGCGACGACCAGCCGGGTGCCGTCGCCGCTCACCGCGAACCAGTCCAGATGCTCGACGAGTTCGGACTTCTTCGCCTTGCCGAGATTGAAGTACTCGAGGGTCGGGCGGCCCGACAGGTCGGCCGGGTTCACGAAGGTCTCGCCCAGCGCGCCCGAGATCGGCCAGCGCAGCCAGACCAGGCCGCAGCCCGCGACCGGTTGCAGCGCCGAGTACTTGGAGGCGGTGACCGGGAAGGGGGTCACCCGGCTCTCCAGGCCTTCGATTTCGACGGTCGCCATGCCGCTGTCGCCCGCCTCGTCCTCGATCGGGTCCAGGCCCCCGGCGACCGGACGCCCCTCGGGGTTCAGCGCGAAGGGGGAGGGGGTCGCGGAGGACAGCGGCACCAGATAGGGCCTGCAGCCGAGCGGGAAGGAAAGGTCCCCGGTGTGCACGTCGTACACCGGGTCGAAGCCGCGCCAGGACAGGAAGGCCAGATAGCGGCCGTCCCGGGTGAACACCGGGTTCTCGTCCTCGAAGCGACCGTTGGTGACGTCGACGATCAGGCGGTCCTTCATCCGCGCCATCTTGATCTGGCGCAGGGAGCGGCCGATGCCCGGGTGCGACCACGCCAGCCACGCCCCGTCCGGCGAGAAGGCCAGATCCCTCACCGGCCCGTTGATGGACCGAATGAGTTCCGTGACCTCGCCTCCCCCGGACTCCTCGCTCGCGTCGAGCAGCAGCAGCCCCCCGTCGTTCGAGGCGATCGCGAGGCGCTCGCCCTGCGGGTCCGACACCAGCTCCTGTACGCGGCCCAGCTCCCCGGAGGCGAGCCGGCGCGGCTCGCGGTCGCCGGTGGCGCGCGGGAGGAAGGCGATCTCGACGGCGTCCTCGCCCTCCGCGTCGGTGACGTAGGCGACCTGACCGCCCGAGCCGAGCATCTCGGGGAGCCGGACCCGCACCCCGGGGGTGTCCGTGATCGTGCGGGCGGGGCCGTCGCGGTGGGTGAGCCAGTACAGGCTGCCGCGTACGACGACGGCGCCGGCGCGGCCCGTCTCGTCCACGGAGATGCTGTCGATGTTCTGGGTGGCCGGCACCTGGTACGTGCGGCGTCCCGCGCGTGGCCCGCCCAGACGCACGTCGAGGCGGCGCGGGATCGACTCGGGGGACAGGTCGTCGACGATCCACAGGTCGCCCGCGCACTGGTAGACGACCCGGGTGCCGTCGCTGGAGGCGTGCCGGGCGTAGAAGGCGTCGTGGTCGGTGTGCCGGCGCAGGTCGGAGCCGTCGTACGCGCACGAGTAGAGGTTCCCGATGCCCTCGTGGTCGGAGAGGAAGGCGATGCGGTCGCGGACGAACATGGGGCAGGCGAGGTGGCCCTCGAGGTCGGGGAGCAGCTGCTGACCGTGCATCCACAGCCGGCCCATCGCGCCGCCCCGGTACCGCTTCCAGGAGGCCGGCTCGTGCGGCGGGGTGCCGGTGAGCAGCAGGGTCTTGCGCTCGTCGTCGATGTCTGCGGTGGCGATGTGCGAGACCGGGCCCCAGGGCATCTTGCCGCCCGGGTCGCCGTTGGTGGGGACCTTGTAGGCCCAGGTGAAGTACGAGAAGGGCTCGCCGTGCGAGGCGACGGCGAGGATGTCGCCGTCGGGGGTCCAGCCGCAGACCTGGGTGTCCGCGCTGCCCCAATAGGTGAGCCGCCTGGCGGGACCGCCGGCCACCGGCGCCAGATGGATCTCCGGGACGAAGCTGCGCCAGCTCGTGTACGCGATGTGGCGGCCGTCGGGGGAGAAGCGGGGGTGGCCGATCTTGGTGCGGTCCACGGTGACCCGCCAGGCGCGGCCCGGCCCGTCGAGGGGGGCCAGCCACAGGTCGTCCTCGGCCGCGAAGCACAGCAGGTCGCCGCTGAGGTGCGGGAAGCGCAGGTATCCGGGTGCGTGGTCCGCGCCGGTCGCGTTCTCGTCGGTGATCGCCTGCTCGTCGGTGATCACGTGCTCGTCGATCGTCGCCTGCTCGTGCTCGTCGCTCACCTACCCATGCTTTTCCGCTCGGCGCGCCCCGGCAACTCGTAGCTTTGCCGGCGGGCCTCGGCAACTCGTAGCTTTTCCGATCGGAGGGCCTCGGCAACCACTGAAAACGTGCCCGTGACCCAGAACACGTACGAAACGGTTTCGTTTCGTTGACTCTCGGGGTATCTTCAGAGACGTACGCAAGAGACGTACGAAACCGTGTCGTTCGGAGCCCTGCCGCTCCGGGCGCGGAGCAGGGGAAGGTGAGTGCGATGGCTGAGACCGCGACGGCGCGACGCAGTCGGATCACGCCGGAGCGCGAGGCCGAGCTGTACGCGGCCGTGCTCGACCTGCTCCGGGAGGTCGGCTACGACGCGCTGACCATGGATGCCGTCGCCGCGCGCACCAAGTCCAGCAAAGCCACCCTCTACCGCCAGTGGGGCAGCAAGGCCGAGCTGGTCGTCAGGGCGATGCGGCACAGCAAGCCGGGCAACATCGCCGATATCGACACGGGGTCCCTGCGGGGCGACTTCCTCGCGCTGCTGGCGCGCGAGGACGACTGTGTCATGGAGCAGAACTCCGCGCTGATGCGGGCCCTGGCCATGGCGGTGCACTCCAACCCCGATCTCCTCAAGGCCTTCCGTGAACTGCTCATCGAGCCGGAGATCGTGGAGATGCGCAAGGTGCTCCAGCGCGCCGTCGACCGGGGTGAGATCCGTCCGGACAACCCCGCGATGGACTACGTGCTGCACATGGTGATCGGCGGCTTCGCCGCCCGCACGTTCATCGACGATCTGCCACCGACGCAGGAGTTCCTCCGCAAGTACTTCGAAGCCGTGGTCTTCCCCGCCCTCGGTGTCTGAACCTCCGCCAACTCACCTGTAAGACCCACCTGTTGCACCTGACGCGCGACCGCTCACGTCGTCGGGCTGATCCCCCCCTGCCCCCACTCGGGTGATCACACCAGCCCCTGCCATCCCACGACCTGATCGGGAGAACGCCCTCGTGGCCACGTTCCTCTACAAACTCGGCCGACTCGCCTTCAGGCGACGGCACTTCGTCGCCCTGATCTGGGTGGCACTGCTGACGCTCGCGGGTGTCGGCGCCGCCTCCGCGCCCACCGCGGGAGCGTCCTCCTTCTCGATCCCCGGCACCGAGGCGCAGAAGGCCTTCGACCTGCTGGAGAGCCGCTTCCCCGGTATGAGCGCCGACGGAGCGACCGCGCGGGTGGTCTTCAAGGCGCCCAGCGGCGAGAAGATGTCGGACAAGGACAACAAGGCCACCGTCAAGAAGACCGTCAAGGCGCTCGGCGACGGCTCCGAAGTCACCTCCGTCACCGACCCGTTCAAGGCGAAGGCCGTGAGCAAGGACGGCTCGATCGCCTACGCGCAGGTGAAGTACAAGGTCTCCGGGATGGAGTTGAAGGACTCCTCGAAGGACGCGCTGAAGGAGACCGCGCAGGAGGCGCGGCATGCCGGGCTGACCGTCGAGGTCGGCGGTGACGCCCTCCAGGCGACGCCCGAGACCGGATCCACCGAGGTCATCGGTATCGCGGTCGCCGCGGTCGTGCTCGTCATCACCTTCGGTTCGCTGATCGCGGCCGGGCTGCCGCTGCTGACCGCGCTGATCGGTGTCGGCATCGGCGTCTCCACCATCACCGCCCTCGCCAACGCGCTCGACCTCGGCACCACCACGTCGACGCTTGCGATGATGATCGGCCTCGCGGTCGGCATCGACTACGCGCTGTTCATCGTCTCCCGCTACCGGGCCGAGCTGGCCGAGGGCCGCGAACGCGAGGAGGCGGCCGGGCGGGCCGTCGGCACGGCGGGCTCCGCGGTGGTCTTCGCGGGTCTGACGGTCGTGATCGCGCTGGTGGGCCTGTCGGTCGTCAACATCCCGATGCTGACGAAGATGGGCGTCGCGGCGGCGGGCACGGTCGCCATCGCCGTACTCATCGCGCTGACCATGATTCCCGCGCTGCTCGGGTACGCGGGCCGCAAGGTGCAGCCCGCCGGCAAGAAGAGCAAGCTGCTCGGCGGCGGTCGCGCCGCCAAGAAGGAGAGCAAGCCCAACATGGGCACGCGCTGGGCGAGCTTCGTCGTGCGCCGTCCGCTCGCCGTCCTGCTGCTCGGCGTCGTGGGTCTGGGTGCGGCGGCGATTCCGGCGACCTCGCTCGAACTGGGTCTGCCCGACGACGGTTCGCAGCCGACGTCCACCACGCAGCGCCGCGCCTACGACCTGCTGTCCGAGGGCTTCGGGCCCGGTTTCAACGGCCCGCTGATGGTCGTCGTCGACGCGAAGGCGAGCGACGCCCCGAAGGCGGCGTTCACCAAGGTGCGCAACGAGATAAAGGACCTCAAGGGCGTCGTGACGGTGACCCGGCCGGCGCCCAACAAGGCCGGCGACACCGCGACGATCACGGTGATCCCGGACTCCAAGCCCTCCTCGGTCAAGACCGAGGACCTGGTGCACGCGATCCGCGACGACGGCGCCGACGTCAAGGCGGACACCGACGCCACGGTGCTCGTCACCGGCACTACGGCGATGAACATCGACTTCTCGCAGAAGCTCAACGACGCGCTGATCCCGTATCTGGCGCTGGTGGTCGGCCTCGCCTTCCTGCTCCTGATCGTGGTCTTCCGCTCGATCCTGGTTCCGCTGAAGGCGGCCCTCGGCTTCCTGCTCTCGGTGATGGCCGCGCTCGGCGCAGTCGTCGCGGTCTTCCAGTGGGGCTGGCTGTCCGGCCTCATGGGCGTCGAGGAGACAGGCCCGATCATGTCGATGATGCCGATCTTCATGGTGGGCGTCGTCTTCGGTCTCGCCATGGACTACGAGGTCTTCCTCGTGACCCGGATGCGCGAGGCGTACGTCCACGGGGAGAAGCCCGGTCAGGCCATCGTGACCGGCTTCAAGCACGGCGCGCGGGTGGTGACGGCGGCGGCCGTCATCATGATCGCGGTGTTCTCCGGCTTCATCGGCTCCAGCGAGTCGATGATCAAGATGATCGGCTTCGGCCTCGCGATCGCCGTCTTCTTCGACGCGTTCATCGTGCGCATGGCGATCGTTCCGGCCGTCCTGGCCCTGCTGGGCAAGAGGGCCTGGTGGCTGCCGAAGTGGCTGGACCGCGCGCTGCCGAACGTCGACGTCGAGGGCGAGGGCCTGCGGGCACTCGACAGGAAGTCGATGAACGAGGACGACGACCGGGCACTGGCCCGGGTCTGAGTACGCCTCAACCGCGGTGAGGGCGCCCCACGCACGCGTGGGGCGCCCTCACCGGCATTCATCGGGCTTCCGCGGTCTGCGCACGTTGCCGACCGACCCGCTCGGCCCCGCGTCGAGCGGTATGCGGCCGTCTCGCTAGCCGCGCCCGCGCGACGTCGCGCCGTGTCCGACCGGAGTGGCTGACAGGCCCGCGGACGCTGTCGTGCGCGTCGTCGCCGTGTACGTCCGGCGCAGGAAACGCATCAGGGCTTTCGAGTCGAGCTGTACGACCGCCACCCCTTGCGGTGAGTGGAACTCCAGGACGGTCTGCACCCGGCCGCACGGCCAGACGCGGACGTCTCCGCTGCTCGCCGGGACGCGCAGTCCCTTCTCCAGCAACTCGCGGGCGAACACCCACTCATGGGGGCCGGGCAAGGTGATGTGCACCTGGCGGGAATCGCCCTCGGGGTCGTAACGGAGGGCCACCGGGACGGCTCGATGCTCGTCCTCGGGGGAGTCGGCGGTGTCGGTGACGATATGGGCGCGGGCGTATTGTTCGACGGCGTACATGAACCGACTCCTTACGCTGCGTTAGCTGTGTGGAATCTGTGAATCCGCCACTGTTCCAATGTCGCACATCTCACGGAAAACGCTTCCGGATCAATCGGTGCGATCCTCCAGGACGCGCCCGCAGGACTATTCGTGGGTGACTCGCTCTTGCAAGCCATTCGCAACAAGGCACTATCATCGAACGGTGCATGTGCCTGACGGATTCATCAACGCCCCGGTCTCCGCGGTCACCGGAGTAGTCGCCGCCGGTGCCATCGCCGTGAGCCTGCGCGGCGCCCGCCGCGAACTCGACGAGCGAACCGCCCCGCTCGCCGGCCTGGTCGCCGCCTTCATCTTCGCCGTACAGATGCTGAACTTCCCGGTCGCCGCCGGGACCAGCGGACATCTGCTCGGCGGCGCGCTGGCCGCGATACTCGTCGGCCCCTGCACCGGCGTCCTCTGCGTCTCGGTGGTCCTGCTGATGCAGGGCATCCTCTTCGCGGACGGCGGCCTCACCGCGCTCGGCGTGAACATCACGGACATGGCGATCGTGACCACGGTCGTCTCGTACGCCGTCTTCCGGGGCCTGGTGAAGGTGCTTCCGCGCAAGCGGCGCTCCGTCACTGTGGCGGCTTTTGTCTCCGCGCTCCTTTCCGTCCCGGCCGCCGCCGTCGCCTTCACCCTCATCTACGCGATCGGCGGCACCACCGACGTCGCGATCTCCAAGGTCGCCACCGCCATGATCGGCGTGCATGTCCTCATCGGCATCGGCGAGGCCGCCATCACCGCACTCACCGTCGGCGCCGTCATCGCCGTACGACCCGACCTCGTGTACGGCGCCCGCGGCCTCCAGCAGCAGCTCAAGCTCCGCGTGAACGGCGAACTGGTCGACGCCCCCACGACCGTCGCCCCCGTCGCCGCCCGCTCCTCGCACCGCAAGGTGTGGATCACCGGCCTCGTCACCTCCCTCGTCCTCGCCGGATTCGTCAGCTTCTACGCCTCCGCCAGCCCCGACGGCCTGGAGAAGGTCGCCAAGGACAAGGGCATCGACCAGAGGGCCGAGAAGCACGCCACGGAGGACTCCCCGCTCGCCGGTTACGGCGTCAAGGACATCTCCGACGCCCGGATCTCCGGCGGCCTCGCGGGCGTGATAGGCGTCGGCGTCACCGTCGTCGCGGGCAGTGGCGTCTTCTGGGCGATCCGCAGGCGCCGCAGCGCCGACGCGTCTGCCGTCTCCCTCCCCGAGAGCGTCTGACGTGGGCGCGGGTCACGCCCACCGGCTCTACCGGCACGGGCACTCGCCCGTGCACGCCCTGCCGCCGCACACCAAACTCGCCGCGGCCTTCGCCTTCGTGGTCGTGGTCGTCTCCACCCCGCGCGAGGCGATGTGGGCGTTCGCGCTGTACGCCGCGCTGCTGGCGACGGTCGCGTACAAAGCCCGCGTACCGGCCGGATTCCTGCTCCGACGGCTGCTGATCGAGATCCCGTTCGTCGCCTTCGCCGTGCTGATGCCGTTCGTGGGGGAGGGCGAGCGGGTGGACGTGCTGGGCATGTCGTTGAGCGTCAATGGCCTGTGGGGCGCCTGGAACGTGCTCGCCAAGGGAACGCTGGGCGTCGCCGCCTCCGTGCTCCTCGCGTCCACCACCGAACTGCGCGAACTGCTCCTCGGTCTGCAGCGGTTGAAGCTTCCGCCGCTGCTCGTGCAGATCGCCTCCTTCATGATCCGGTACGGCGATGTCATCACGGACGAGATGCGGCGGATGCGGATCGCACGGGAGTCGCGCGGCTTCGAGGCCCGTGGTGTGCGGCACTGGGGGGTGCTCGCCAAGTCGGCGGGTGCGCTGTTCATCCGCTCCTACGAACGCGGGGAGCGCGTGCATCTCGCCATGGTGAGCCGGGGGTACGCCGGTTCGATGCCGGTCATCGACGAGGTGACCGCGTCCCGGGCGCAGTGGTCGTACGCCCTCGCCCTCCCGTTCGCCGCCCTTGTCGTATGTCTGCTGGGATGGACGCTGTGACCCCCTCTCTGGAAGTGGCCGGACTGGCCTTCGCCTACCCCGACGGGCACCAGGCCCTCTTCGGCGTGGACTTCACCATCGGGCGTGGCGAGCGCGTCGCGCTGCTCGGCCCGAACGGCGCCGGCAAGACGACGCTCGTGCTGCACCTCAACGGCATCCTGAGCGGCGGTACCGGCAGCGTGACGGTGGCCGGACTGCCGGTCGGCAAGCGGCACATGGCGGAGATCCGGCGCAAGGTCGGCATCGTCTTCCAGGACCCGGACGACCAGTTGTTCATGCCGACCGTCCGGGAGGACGTCGCCTTCGGCCCGGCCGCGGCGGGGATGAAGGGCGCCGAGCTGGAGGAGCGTGTCCGTGCGGCGCTGGAGCGGGTCGGAATGGAGGCCTTCGCCGACCGTCCTCCGCACCACCTCTCCTTCGGCCAGCGGCGCCGGGTGGCCGTCGCGACGGTGCTGGCGATGGAGCCGGAGATCCTCGTCCTCGACGAGCCGTCCTCCAACCTCGACCCCGCCTCACGGCGCGAACTCGCCGACATCCTGCGGTCGTTGGACGTCACCGTCCTCATGGTCACGCACGACCTGCCGTACGCCCTCGAACTGTGCCCCCGGGCACTCGTCCTGAGCGAGGGCGTGATCGCGGCCGACGGGAAGACCGGCGAACTGCTCTCCGACGACGCGCTCATGCGCACACACCGTCTGGAGCTCCCCTTCGGGTTCGACCCGCGCTCCGTGACCACGGGCGCGTGAGCCCCGGGCACGTGAACAATGGGCACGTGAACAATGGGCGCGTGACGAAACAAGAGGACGTCGGGTCCGTCGGTTCCGCCGGAGCGGTCGGCTCGGCCGGATCGCTGCTCCTCGACGAGCAGCTGTGCTTCGCGCTGTACGCCGCCCAGCGCGCCGTGACCGCCGCGTACCGCCCGCTGCTGGAGGAACTCGGTCTCACCTACCCGCAGTACCTGGTCCTGCTGGTCCTCTGGGAACGCGGCGAGACCACGGTCAAGGAGCTCGCGACCGCGCTGCACCTGGACTACGGCACGGTGTCGCCGCTGCTCAAGCGGCTGGAGTCGGCGGGGCTGGTGCGCCGTGAGCGGTCGGCGCACGACGAACGCTCCGTGCTGGTCGCGCTCACCGGCCGCGGCGAGATGCTCAGGGAGCGCGCGGAGGAGGTACCGCAGGCGCTGCTGACGGCGACGGGCGTGAGCGAGGCCGAGGTCGCGCGGCTCCGGGAGGAGCTGTGGCGCCTGGCGGAGCGCGCGGAAGGGGCGGCGGCGCGAGGGCGCTGACGGGCGCCCCTGGAGCGCTCCTCGAGGGTTACCCACGGTTTCTACCCCCTGGTAGTACGGATCTCCGTACCGGCGGGTACCTTGTGCACGATGTACTTGCACACCCGTGTGCTGCCTGCCGTTCCGCTCACCGAGTTGTATGCCCTGGGGGAGGTCCCGCTGTGATCGACGGCACCGTTGTCGACACCCGTCCGACGAAGATCATGTACGTCGCCGAGGCCACCGCGCACGGCGGCCGGGACGGATACGTCACCAGCCAGGACGGCCGGCTCGAACTGAAGGTCGCGATGCCGCCCGCGCTCGGCGGCGACGGCAACGGCACCAACCCGGAGCAGCTGTTCGCGGCCGGCTACAGCGCCTGCTTCCACAACGCGCTGGTGCTGGTGGGCCGCCGCGCCGGGTACGACCTCTCCGGCTCCACCGTCGCCGCGAAGGTCGGCATCGGCCCGAACAAACAGCGCGGCTACGGCCTCGCGGTCGCCCTGAGCGTCTCGCTCCCCGTCGTCGACCAGGCCTTGGCGACGAAGCTCGTGGACGCGGCCCACGATGTCTGCCCGTACTCGAACGCCACCCGCGGCAACATCGAGGTCACGATCCTGCTGGGCTAGGAATCGAAGGCTGTAGGTGTGTGTTGCACTCACTGTTGGCACAGGTGAGGCGACAGGGAGCGCGGGCGTGGACGTGAACGGCGCAGTGGCCGAGGGCTTCGAGCCGGTCAGGGAAGCGTTCGTACGCAACTTCGAGACGCTCGGGGACCGGGGCGCCGCCGTCACCGTGTACCGCGACGGGCACAAGGTCGTCGACCTGTGGGCCGGCACACGGGACGTCGACGGCAGCGAGCCCTGGCAGCGCGGCACCGCGCAGATCGTGCGCTCCGCGACCAAGGGCGTCGCCGCCGCCGTACTGCTGCTGCTCGCCCAGCGCGGGGTACTCGACCTGGACGCTCCGGTCGGCCGGTACTGGCCGGAGTACAAGGCGGCGGGCAAGGAGCCCACCCTCGTCCGGCAGGTGCTCGCGCACCGGGCCGGGGTGCCCGTTCTCGACCGTCCGCTCACTCCGGCCGAGGCGGCGGATCCCGATCTCGCGGCCGCGGTGGTGGCCGCGCAGGCACCGGCGTGGGAGCCGGGGGCGGAGCACGGGTATCACGCGCAGACCTACAGCTGGCTGACCGGTGAGCTGGTCCGGCGGGTGACCGGGCGCTCGATCGGCGCGTGGATCGCGGACGAGGTGGCCGGGCCGCTCGGGCTGGATCTGTGGGTCGGGCTGCCCGAGGCGGAAGCAGGGCGCGTGGGCAGGGTCGCGCAGGTCGAGACCCCGTCGGCGGCAGGGGGCCTGAAGACCCGCCCCAAGCGGGCGGTCTCCGAGGCGTACGCGGATCCGTCGTCCCTCACCCGACGCGCCTTCGCCGCGATCACTCCACTTCCGGACGAGAACGATCCGGCGTACCGGGCGGCGATGCTGCCCGCGTCCAACGGCATCGCCACGGCGGAGGGGCTGGCCCGGTTCTACGCCGCGCTGATCGGGGAGGTGGACGGCGTACGGCTGTTCACGCCGGCCACCGTGGAGCGGGCCCGCGCCGAAGAGTCCGCCGGCCCCGACCGCGTCCTCGTCGTCAACACCCGCTTCGGCCTCGGCTACATGCTCCACGGCGCGGCCTCGCCCCTGCTCTCCCCGGGCTCCTTCGGTCACCCCGGCCGCGGCGGCGCCCTCGGCTTCGCCGACCCCGACGCGGGCATCGCCTTCGGCTACGTCACGAACGGCTTCCGCAAGAGCGTGACGGCGGACCCGCGGGCCCAGGCGCTGGTACGGGCGGTACGTCTGTCCCTCGGGGGCTGAACTCTGCCCCGGGGGGCTGAGGCCAGGGCGGGGCGCACAGCTCGGCGCTCACGGGGTGGCACTGTGCCCACCCGTGGCGCCCCTGGTGGCGCACATGCCCACAGCTACAAACGCTGTCGCGGCACCCTGCACACGCCGGTCGGCCCACCCACCGGGCGGCGGGTCGCGGCCGGGAAGCGACGGACGCGCCCGTTCACCTCATCGAGGCCCAACTCCCGCAGGGCCTCGGCGAAACGGGGATGGGCGGCGGTCCCGGCGCGGGTGCGCTCTTCGGCGGCGTTCTCATCGGTGCCGGTCATGAACGGCACGCTAGCGGTCGGTGTACGAGGCATGCGACCGGGTTCCAGTCCCACGACAAGCGCCACAGCGGGGCGTCGACGAGGGACGCCGCGTACCCGGGGAATCGGACCGGCGGTTCGGATAGCAGAGGACCGGCAGCAGGCCGGTGTCGCCCTGCTGCCGCTGATACCTCGTCCACTCGGCCAACGGGTCCGCCGGTGGCTCGTCGGACTGCCACATGACGGGGGAGCCGTCGGGGACGAGGCGCCCGGCGGGCAGCTCCTCGGGAAGCGAGACGGTCATGAGCGGAGCGTAGGGCGCCCCACTGACATCGCCCCTGGGCCCAAGACTGGGCGCCCGCAACTGGACGGCCGGGGGCCTGATCCAAACGACAGGCCCTAGCTGCCGGCTTTCAGCAGCGCCGCCACGATCGGCCCCGCCGTGTCACCCCCGTGCCCGCCCTGCTGTACGACGCCCGCCGCCGCCAAGTCGCCCTTCCACGCCGTGAACCAGCCGTTCGGCTTGTCCTGGCCGTCGACCTCGGCGGAGCCGGTCTTGGCGCCGTAGTCGGGTCCGAGACCGGACATGGCCTCGGCGGCGGTGCCGGCTGCGGCCGTGTACTGCATGACCTCGCGGAGCTGGGAGAGCGTGGACGCGGACATGGTGCGGGACGCCGTGGCCAACGTGCGGTGGTCCACCGTAGGAGACACCAGGTACGGCTGGTGGAAGCTGCCCGCCTGGACCGTCGAGGCGACCGACGCCATGTTCAGCGGGTTCATCCGGACCCCGCCCTGGCCCATCAGCGACGCCGCCATCTGCGCGGCGCTCTGCACCGGCACCGAGCCGTCGAAGGACGGCACGCCGATGGCCCAGTTGTTCATGCTCAGCCCGAAGACCTGCCGGGCCTGCTTGGTCAGGTCGTCGTTCTCGAGCTTCTTCGCCTGGGTGATGAAGGCGGTGTTGCAGGACCGCGCGAAGCTCGCCTTGAACGTGCCGTTCTTGATCTCGAAGTCGTCGTCGTTGTGGAACTTCCAGCCGCCGTACGTCTCGGTCTTGGGGCACGGGTGCGGCTTGTCGGCCGACGCCAGCCCCTTGTCGAAGAGCAGCGAGGCCGTGATGACCTTCATCGTGGAGCCGGGCGCGAGGGAGCCCTGGAAGGCGGTGTTGAAGCCGTGGCCGGTGTTCGCGACGGCGAGGATCTCGCCCGTCGAGGGGCGCATCACGACCACCGACGCCTTCGCCTTGGCGGCCACTTTCTCCTCGGCGAGGGCCTGCAGGGTCGGGCTGAGCGTCGTCTTCACGGTCCCCGGGGTGCCCTCGCTGAGCGTCACCAGGGTCTTGTCGGGGGTCTTCTGGGCGGCCTTCTTCGCGGCCTTGCGGACCACGCGCAGCTCGATGCCCGCCTTGCCGCCGGCCGTCTTGCCGTACTTCTCGCGCAGCCCGTCGAGGACCGTGCCCAGGGAGGGGTACTTGGCGGTGGTCAACTCCGCGCCATCGCGGTCCAGGGCCGTGACCGGGGGCGTGCCCGACTCGCCGGTGACCAGTCGGTCGCCGTCCTGGAGGTCCGGGTGGACGACGGACGACTTCCAACCGACCAGCGGGATGCCGTCCTTGGCGCGTCGGACGACCGTCAGCTTCGAGTCGTACGTCAGCGGTTTGCTCTTGCCCTTGTAGGTGACGGTGGCCTTGACGGAGAACGGGACGGCGGTGCCCGAGCGCGTGCCGCTGGTCAGCGTCACTCCGGTGATGTGGGCGTCCTTGGTGTACCCGGTCAGCGCGGTCGTCGCGGCGGCCGAGTCGTCCGTGGCGGCGGCCGCCTTGGCCACGTCGCCGCTCTGCCAGGCGGTGAGGAAGGCGGCGGCCGTCGTGCGCACTTCGGTCGCCGACAACGGGCCCGTCTTCACGGCCTTGTGGTTGGCCGTCGTCGACGCCCGGTCCTCGGCCGCCGCGCCGCCGCCGTACAGGCTGTAGGCGCCGAACGCCCCGCCGGCGACGACCACGGCGATCACCCCGCCGAGTACGGCGGGTTGCTTCGTCTTCCGCCGCTCGGCGACGCGCCTTCTCTTACCCACAGCTTCCAGTCCTCCGCCGTCCCCTGATGCCCCCGTGCCTCACGCTGCTCAAACTGCTCAACGAGAGCACCACCCTAGGGTCCCGCCCCGTGAGGGGTGACTTCAGCCACCGGTTCGTAGCACAGCTGCGACGATCGGACCGGCCGCGTCCCCTCCGTGGCCGCCCTCCTGGGTCATCGCGGCGGCCGCGACGTCATTGCGGTAACCGGTGAACCAGCTGTTGGACTTGGTCTGGCCGTCGACCTCGGCGGAGCCGGTCTTGGCGCCGATGTCACCGCCCAGCCCGGCCATGACACGCGTGGCGGTGCCGCTCGTCGCGGTGAGCCGCATCATCTGCTTGAGCTGCGCGACGGTGTTCATCGGCAGCCCCTTCGCCTGCGCGGGCACGCGGTCGTCGAGCTTGAGCGGCACGATGACCGGCTGACGGAACGTGCCGGTGATGGCGGTCGCCGTCACGGACGCCATGTTCAGCGGGCTCATCTGGACCTGGCCCTGACCGATCGCGTTCGCCGCGCGGTCCGAGCCGGCGGAGGCGGGGACGCTGCCGTCGAAGGACGGAATGCCGGTCTTCCAGTTGTCCTGGCCGAGGCCGAACCGCGTCTGCGCCTCGGTGGTGAGCGACTCGTCGGTGAGCGGCGCCTTGTCGGTGCCGTCGATGAGCTTCACGAAGGCCGTGTTGCAGGACCGCATGAAGCTGTTGGCGAGGCTGGCGTTCTCGTTGGCCTGCATGCCCGTGAGGTTGTGGAACGTCTGGCTCTGCCAGGTCGCGGTGTCCGGGCAGGGCGCGGGGCCGTTCATCGTGGTCACGCCGTTGTCGATGAACATCGCCGCGGTGATGATCTTCATCGTGGATCCGGGCGCCAGCTTGCCGAGGAACGCCGCGTTGAACCCGTCCTCGCGGTGGTTGGCGACCGCCAGTACCTCACCGGTGCTCGGCTTCACTGCCACCACGGACGACTCGGAGTACTGCACGACCGCCTTCTCCGCGGCGGCCTGCGCGCTCGCGCTGAGCGTCGTACGCACCTTGCCCGGCTGCCCCTTGGCGAGGGTGACCAGGGTCGTGTCGCCGGTGTCCTCGCTCCCGTGCCGGATCGCCAGCTCGATACCGGGCGTGCCGCCCGCCGTCTCGCCGTACTTGTCGCGCAGCGCGTCCAGGATCGGCCCCAGGGACGGGTACTTCTCCTTCGTCAGGACAACGTCGTTGCGGTCCACGGCCTCGATCGCCGGACTCGCCGACTCGCCCGTGACGAGCGTGTCCCCGTCCTTCAGCTCCGGGTGGAGCACGGACGGCTTCCAGCCGACCAGCGCCTTCCCGGTGGTGTCCCCGCGTACGACGGTCAGTTCGGAGTCGTACGAGAAGGGCCTGCTCTTCCCGTCGTACGACACCTTCGCCTTCACCGAGAACGGAACGGTCGCGCCGGACGGCGTGCCCGGCGTGATCCGCACATCGGTGAGGTGCGCGTCGGTGCGGTAACCGGCCAGCATGGTTTCCGCGTTTGTCGCGTAGTTGGTGTACGACGCCGCCTTGGCCGCGTCGCCCTTCTCCCAGGCCGCGAAGAACGCCCGGCTGGTCTCCTTGACCTCCGCACCGCTCGGCGGCCCGGTCTTCACGGCGGCGGCCCCGGACGCGCCCGAGCCGCCGTCCCCGCTGATCGCGGTCACCACGTTGTAAGCGCCGTACCCGGCGCCCCCCACCATCACGGCGAACACACTGCCGATGACGGCTGCCTTTGCCCCCTTGCGCATTGCGCGAACCCTCCCCGTGGCCCTCTCCCGAACTTCTGAACGCGTTCAGAAAAGTTGGTCTACACCGCACCCTATGTGGGGCGTGTGGCTCGTGGGGCGGACATTCTCCGAATCGTTAGGCCCAAGTGTCGAGTCACATCCGTGAACGCCATTCATTGATGGGGATTGCGTGCCGGTAGGCACAGGGGCCAGAAGCCCGCTCGCGGGGGAGCCCGTCGCGCGACCGCAACCGAGACCCCAGCGCACGCGTCGCGTACCACATGGAACGCGAATGGCTCTTCTCCTTCATCCCCCTGACGATCGGCGCGGTCTTCCTCGGTTTCGGCGTGTACGGCCTCCGCCGTGCCGGCGCGCTCCGCCGCGCAGGTGTCACGGCAGAGGCTCGGATCGTCCGCCACGAGGTCAGGCGGGACGACGAAGGCGCCACGTTTTACCACCTGGTCGCGGCCTGGACGGCCCGGGACGGGCGCACGTGCGAGTACTCATCCAGGTTCGGCCGTGGAGCCGTCAGAGACGCCTTCGGCGTGGGGGCGTGCGTCACGGTCCAATACGATCCGCAAGCCCCACACCGGTTTGCGATCGAAGGCTGGGACATGAGGGGGGTCGACCTGCTGTTCACCGTGCTGGGGTCGGTGTTCACCTTGGGCACGGTGACGGTGTTGCTGATCCGGCTGCTCACCCTCTGACGGTGGCCAACCCTCGGCCGCCGTCCCGCCTCGACCTGCCGCGCTCCTCGTGCGCGTCCAGCCGGGCGATCTCGAACGCGCACGGCGGTGGATCGCGGACGAGCTTGTCTGGACCGGCAACTCGATGATCCTGCTGGGCAGGGATCGGCTGGAGGTGACAAGCGAAAGCGTCTCGGTCGCCCAGTATGTGTCGGCCCGGAACCCTGTCTGACGGATTCCTGACTCAGAGGCTCAGCCCCGAATCGCCGATTCGACCAATCATATGAAGCAAGACTATTTTCACGGATCTTTCGTTTCTGCACCCATCAAGGCGAACGCTCGACCTGTCTGCCGTCCTGATTCTCCGGCCCGCGTGTATAAGGGAGCGGTTCCCACTGCAGTGCACAGGAGATCTTGATGGTAGCCACCGCGCCGCTGCCCCCACCACGCGAAGCAACCCAGAGTGCAGAGGCGGCCGTACCGAGCAGGCACCGGACGCAGCTGCTGCTGTGGCCATTCGTCCTCACCTTCGGTGTGACCGGTTACGGTCTGACTGCTCCTGTACTGGGGCGCGACGAACTGATCACCTGGGACGTGGTGACCCGCGATGCAGGGCACATTCTTGCCACTCTGCACAATGTCGATGCCGTGCACGGAACGTATTACCTGCTGATGCACCTGTGGGTGAATCTGTTCGGCGATTCCGTCATTTCCATGCGGCTTCCCTCGGTTCTCGCCGCATCCGGAGCCGCGTCCGTCCTAAGTCTCATCGGTAACCGGCTTTTCGGGCCGCGGGCGGGAATTCTCGCGGGAATTCTCTTCGCTCTCGTTCCGGCCGTGAGCCGCTACGCTCAGGAGGCACGCAGCTACGCCTTGGTGGCCCTCCTGGCAGCACTCGCGACCCTCCTGCTGCTCCAGGTGCTCGACCGTCCTCGCAGCGTGTGGCGCTGGGCCGCATACGCCCTCACGCTTGTCGGCCTAGGACTGCTCCATGTGATTGCGCTGTCCGTCGTAGCAGCCCACGCCTGCATGCTCGCGGCTCACGCGCGGCGTGACCGCTCCCTGTGGTGGAAGTCCGCCCTCGCCCTCCTGGCCGTCGCCGTCCTGCTCGCCCCGGTCGTCCTGCTCAGCCGGTCCCAGGTCAACGTCCAACTGGGCTGGGTTCCGGTGCCCGACGGGTGGGCGCTCCTCTCCGTCTGGTGGGACATCTTCGCCTCCGGAGCATGCACCGGGGCGCTGATCGCCCTGGCTCTCCTGGCTCGTTCGCCACGCAGGGCTGCGCTGCTCCTGTGCGCAGTCTGGGCCCTCCTGCCCCCCGTGCTCGTGTGGCTCGCCTCCCAGGGCGACGTCTCCTACTTCCGCTCCGTGTACCTGCTGTTCACCATCCCTGCCTGGGCCCTTCTCGCCGGCGTCGGCCTCAGCGCAGCCTGTCACTCCTGGAAGGCTGCAACGGCCCTCCTCGCGGTGCTGGCCGTCCTCAGCCTGTTCGACCAGAGACAAGTGCGACAGCCGTTCGACCACGACGGCCCGATCCTCCAGCTCCCCCTCGACTACAGGTCCGCGGCGGACCTGATCGCGAAGCACTACCGGCCCGGGGACGCCGTCGTGTACGACCGTGAGCACTCGTGGAAGCTCGACACCGGAGTCCAGTACTACCTGCCCCGCGGCCTCAAGATGCGCGACGTGTTCCTGCAGAGTGCTTCGAGGGAGATCAACCAGCTCTACGCGATCGACTGCTCCGTGCCGGACCGGTGCCTGAAGGGCGAGCAGCGCATCTGGCTCCTGGCCCACGGTGCCGAGCCGGACCCGTTCAATGCCATCAACCAGGGCCAGGCCTACGTTCTGCGCAACCGGTACAAGCCGTCCTGGAGCCGATCGATGGCGGGGATGACCGTCACCCTGCTCGTACGCGACGACAAGCACTGACTGAGGGGCCTGCAGATCTCCCGGTGGCCGGAGCTGGGCCGTCCTCGGGCCGTGCGAGGGCGACCAACGTCCACCGCCAACGGCCGATAACGACCGAGGGGGCGCGGCAGATTGCCGCGCCCCCTTGCTACGTCTGCCCAGCTAGACCCAGGTGTCCAGCCACATCCGTGACCGCCACTGGTCGATCGGGATCGCGGTGCCCGTGTACAGCGGCCAGAAGTAGATGAAGTTCCACGCGATCAGCAGGACCAGGACGCCCGCGCCCGCCGCGCCGATGACGCGGCGGCGTTCGCCCGCGCCGGGTGGGCCGAGGATCGCGCCGATCATCATCGCGACGGCCAGGCACAGGAACGGGACGAAGACGACGGCGTAGAAGAAGAAGATCGTGCGCTCCTGGTACATGAACCAGGGGAGGTATCCGGCCGCGATGCCGCAGGCGATGGCGCCCGCGCGCCAGTCGCGGCGGAACGCCCAGCGCCAGAGCACATAGGCGATCGCGAAGCAGGCCGCCCACCACAGGAGGGGGGTGCCGAGCGCCAGCACCTCGCGGGCGCACTTGCCGCCCGCGTCGGTGGGGCAGCCGTCCTTGCCGGGCAGCGGGGACTCGTAGAAGTACGAGACCGGGCGGCCCAGGACGATCCAGCTCCACGGGTTCGACTGGTAGGTGTGCGGGGACGAGAGGCCGACGTGGAACTCGTACACCTCGTGCTCGTAGTGCCACAGGCTGCGCAGCCAGTCGGGGAGGAAGGTGAAGCTGCCGCCCTTGCCGTCCGTCACCGCCCAGTTGCGGAAGTAGCCGCCCTTGCCGTTGTCGGGGGAGAGGATCCAGCCGATCCAGGAGAAGAGATACACGGCCAGGGCGACCGGGACCGTCGCCAGGAACGTGATGCCTGTGTCGTGCTTGAGAGCCGCCAGGTACGGGCGGCGGGCGCCCGCGACCCGGCGCGAGGCCGCGTCCCACAGGACCGCCATCACACAGAACGCGGCGAGGATGTAGAGGCCGTTCCACTTGGTGCCGATGGCCAGGCCCAGCAGCAGACCGGCCCCCCAGCGCCAGGGACGCCAGCCGAGGCGGGTCGTCTCGGCGATGTGCGCGTCGGGACGGACGACTCCGTCGGCGTCGGCGGGCAGCGCCGCCGCCAGCCTCGCCCGCGCTTTGTCGCGGTCGACCACCAGGCAGCCGAAGGCCGCCAGCACGAAGAACATCAGCACGCCGTCGAGCAGCGAGGTACGGCTCATCACGAAGTGCAGGCCGTCGACCGCCATCAGTGCGCCCGCGAGGCAGCCGAGGAACGTCGAGCGGAACAGCCGGCGCCCGATCCGGCACAGCAGCAGCACCGAGAGCGTGCCGAGCAGCGCCGTCATGAACCGCCAGCCGAACGGGTTGAACCCGAACATCCACTCGCCGAGCCCGATGACGTACTTGCCGACCGGCGGGTGCACCACATAGGCGGCGTCGGTCGGGATCCGCACATGGCCGTTGCCCTGCAGGATCAGGTCGTTGGCGTCCTTCGCCCAGTTGACCTCGTATCCGCGGTGGATGAGCGCCCAGGCGTCCTTGGCGTAGTACGTCTCGTCGAATATCACCGCCTTCGGGCTGCCCAGGTTCCAGAACCGCAGCAGCCCGGCGAGCAGCGTCACCAGGAGCGGGCCGCCCCAGCCCGACCAGCGCGTGATGCGCTCGGCGACCTCGTGGCGCAGCCCGATCGTGGCCCAGATGCGAGGGCTGGGCTCGGCATATGGGGGCACGAGCCGGTCGCGGACATCACTTCTGGGCGGCGCCGTGTATCCGAAGCGGCGCAGCCGCTGCTGCCACGACGGCCGCTGCTCTTGGGCGGCCTGGCCCTGCCGGGTGTCCGTGGAGGACGCGGTACTGGTCACCGCGCCATCGTAGGGAACACGTCTGTGGGAGTCCCGTGCCTGGGCCCTGCGAGGATGGAACCGTGACAGGAACCCTTGTGTTGGCAGGCACTCCCATCGGCGACATCTCGGACGCGCCGCCACGGCTGGCCGCCGAACTGGCCGGGGCCGACGTCGTCGCCGCCGAGGACACCCGGCGGCTGCGGCGGCTCACCCAGGCCCTCGGCGTGCAGCCCGCCGGGCGCGTCGTGTCGTACTTCGAGGGCAACGAGGCGGCCCGTACGCCGGAGCTCGTCGAGGCGCTGGCCGGCGGGGCGCGGGTGCTGCTGGTGACCGACGCGGGGATGCCGTCCGTCTCCGACCCCGGGTACCGGCTGGTCGCGGCCGCCGTCGAGAAGGACATCAAGGTCACCGCCGTACCCGGCCCTTCCGCCGTGCTCACCGCGCTCGCGCTGTCCGGGCTGCCCGTCGACCGCTTCTGCTTCGAGGGATTTCTGCCCAGGAAGGCGGGCGAGCGCCTGTCGCGGCTGCGCGAGGTCGCCGACGAGCGGCGCACCCTCGTCTACTTCGAGGCGCCCCACCGGCTCGACGACACCCTTGCCGCGATGGCCGAGGTCTTCGGGACGGAACGGCGCGCCGCCGTCTGCCGCGAGCTGACGAAGACGTACGAGGAGGTCAAGCGCGGCCCGCTGGGCGAGCTGGCCGCCTGGGCCGCCGAGGGCGTACGCGGTGAGATCACCGTCGTCGTCGAGGGCGCCGCCGAGAAGGGCGCCGAGGAACTGGACGCCGCCGAGCTGGTGCGCAGGGTGCAGGTGCGCGAGGAGGCGGGGGAGCGGCGCAAGGAGGCGATCGCGGCCGTCGCCGCGGAGGCGGGAATTCCCAAGCGCGACGTCTTCGATGCGGTCGTCGCGGCAAAGAATGCAGCGCGAGGCGCCCCATAGAAGGGCAAAGGACGGTGGGGAAAGGCAAAGCTCAGACCGGGCGGCGAGCGCCTTCCGACAAGGAACGCCCAAAACGACTCCAATAGTCGACAGACCTGATGCGTTCGCGCCGGGAGAAGCGTCCACTGGTTGAAGGGACGTACCCGTCCCTCGCCCCCGTACGCGGGGGCGCTTGTCCAGCGGACAGCAGGAGCTGGCATGAGTGAGATCGCAGGGCAGACCGGCCACCGCGGTGCGGCGACCGCCGTTGTCAACGAGTCGTATTCCTTCGCCTGCATGCGCTGCGGGGACGGCTGGGAGCAGTCGTACGAGATAGAGCACCACCTCGACGCCGAGGGCAACGAGTTCGTCATGTATGTGGCCGACGGCCGGGTCGTGCCGTCGCCGCTGAGCCGGCCCACCTGCCAGAACTGCGACAGCCATGTGGTGCGCATCATGCGTCCGGGACAGGTGTCCTCGGCGCGGAACTCTCAGCAGCGGACGGTGTCGGCACGGCAGCCCGAGCCCCGGGCGGAGGCGCCCGAGACGGCGGTCGAAGAGCCCCGCGAGCCCCATGAGTCCCACCACTGGCATCTCTCCGATCTCCTGCACCCCTTCCACCACCGCAAGGCGGGCTGATCCGCCGGACGGCGGGTCGATTCGCGCGTCGGCCGTCCCGGCGGCCCGGTGGAATGGCCTCCCGGCTCCCCGCGAGGTGAGGTCGGGCATGCCCCCTTCGTAGGATCGGGGCATGCCTTCCCACGCTGAAGCCCCACCGCTGCCGGACCCCCTCCGGGTGCCTGTCGCCGACTCGCACACCCACCTCGACATGCAGTCCGGCACGGTCGAGGAGGGCCTCGCCAAGGCCGCGTCGGTCGGCGTGACGACCGTCGTGCAGGTCGGCTGCGACGTGAACGGCTCGCGCTGGGCAGCGCAGACGGCGGCCGAGTACGACGCCGTGCACGCGACCGTCGCGCTGCACCCCAACGAAGCGCCCCGGATCGTGCACGGCGACCCCGACGGCTGGTCCCGGCAGGGCGCGCGACAGCCGGGCGGAGACGCCGCGCTGGACGAGGCGCTCGCGGAGATCGACCGGCTCGCCGCCCTTCCCCAGGTCAAGGGCGTGGGCGAGACCGGGCTCGATCACTTCCGTACGGGACCCGAGGGCAAGGCCGCGCAGGAGCGGTCCTTCCGCGCTCACATAGAGATCGCCAAACGGCACGGCAAGGCCCTGGTCATCCATGACCGCGACGCCCACACCGACGTGCTGCGCATCCTCAAGGAGGAGGGCGCGCCCGAGCGGACCGTCTTCCACTGCTACTCCGGCGACGCCGCGATGGCCGGGATCTGCGCCCGCGCCGGGTATTTCATGTCCTTCGCCGGCAACATGACCTTCAAGAACGCCCAGCCGTTGCGTGACGCGCTGGCCGTGGCGCCCCTGGAACTCGTCCTCGTCGAGACCGACGCGCCCTTCCTGACACCCGCTCCGTACCGCGGACGGCCTAACGCGCCGTATCTCATTCCGGTCACGGTGCGCGCGATGGCGGCTGTACGGGGCATCGACGAGGATGCGCTGGCGACCTCGATCTCCGCGAACACGGCGCGCGCTTTCGATTACTGACGGATAACGGTTCCAGGGGTTCTTCCGGGGCGCACCTCAGGGGAGTGTCGCGACACAGCGTAGTCACGTTGCTTGGGAGAGCGGCGATCGCTCCGCTAGGTTCTGGTCGCCTGATCCGGACTTCTGGAGCGTGTCGTCGTGAGCAGCTCGCAGTACGAGACGTATGGACCCACGGGTGCCGCTGGTGACACCACTGTCGCCGGGAGCGCCGGTGTCGCTGGATTCCCTGGTGCGACGGGGACGTCGTGCGGGGATTTCGAGCCGTCGGACGGCCTCGGCCACCCGGACACCTACCGGCCCGCGTACGAGGTGGCCCGGGTGGCCGAGGCGCAGGCGCCGACGGAACCCCGGCTGCCCCGGCAGGGGCAGCCGGACGGGGCGCCGCCCGCGCCCGGCGGCCGAGCCGAGGCCCGGCGCGCGGCGCGGCGCAAGCGCGCCGCCGAGCGCCCCGACCCTCTGCGGCGACTGCTCCCGCAGGCGCTGGTCGTGGCTTTCCTGGCCGGAGGCACCTCCGCGTTCGTCGCCAACGACAAGGCGATCGAGCTCAGCGTCGACGGGAAGCCGCGCACCCTGCACACCTTCGCGGACGACGTCGGCGAACTGCTCGCCGACGAGGGGGTCGATGTCGGGACGCACGACGTCGTCGCGCCCGCGCCCGGCACGGCGATCACCAGCGGCGACGAGGTCGCGGTGCGTCACGGGCGGCCGGTACACCTCACCCTCGACGGACAGCGGCACAAGGTCTGGACGACGGCGCACACGGTGGACGGGGCGCTCAGACAGCTCGGAGTGCGTGCGGAAGGCGCGTACCTGTCGACGTCACGCTCCCAGCGGATCGGCCGCCAGGGCCTCGCGCTGGACGTCCGTACCGAGCGCACGGTGACGATCATGGCGGACGGGCGGGCGCGGACGATCCGTACGAACGCGGCGAGCGTCCGTGAGGCCGTCGAGGAGGCCGGGATCACCCTGCACGGGCAGGACACCACCTCCGTGGCGCCCTGGAGCTTCCCGCGCGACGGGCAGACGGTCACCGTGATGCGGGTCACCGGGGGCAGGGAGGTCCGCGACGAGCCGATTCCGTTCGAGGTGCGGCGGACTCAGGATCCTTTGCTGTTCAGGGGCACGGAGGTCGTCGAGCGTGCCGGTCAGCCGGGGGCGCGGCGCGTCACGTACGCGCTCCGGACCGTCAACGGCGTCGCGGAGAAGCCGCGGCCGCTCGACTCCGAGGTGGTGCGCGAGCCGCGGACGCAGCTGGTGAAGGTCGGTACGAAGCCGCATCCGACGTCCTTCGGCGGGGTCGACGATCTGAACTGGTCCGGTCTCGCGGCGTGCGAGTCCGGTGGGCGGCCGGAGGCCGTGGATCCGTCCGGCACATATGGCGGCCTGTACCAGTTCGACACCCGCACCTGGCATTCCCTCGGCGGCTCCGGGCGCCCCCAGGACGCCTCCGTCGCCGAGCAGACCTTCCGTGCGAAGAAGCTGTATGTGCGGCGGGGAGCGAGCCCTTGGCCGCATTGCGGGGGCCGGCTGCGGGGGTGAGGCCGCGAGGTTCATTCGCCCCCTCCGCCCCTTTTCGGGGCGCGGGGAACTGCGCAATCTTTCAGGGGGTCTGGGGCGCAGCCCCCAGGGACGGGACGGGCGGGGGTGGAGGGGGCGAAAACACCCCCCGGCCCGTCACACCCGTACCCTTGCTCCGTGACCAGCCCCACCCCCGACGCCCTCCTGGGCCCCGCCGACATCCGCGAACTCGCGGGTGCCCTCGGCGTGCGGCCCACCAAGCAGCGCGGCCAGAACTTTGTGATCGACGCGAACACGGTGCGCCGCATCGTGCGCACCGCGGACGTGCGGCCCGACGACGTGGTCGTGGAGGTGGGCCCCGGGCTCGGCTCGCTGACACTCGCCCTGCTGGAGGTGGCCGACAGGGTCGTCGCGGTGGAGATCGACGACGTGCTCGCGGGGGCGCTGCCGTCGACCGTGGCGGCTCGCATGCCGGAGCGCGCGGAGCGTTTCGCGCTCGTGCACTCCGACGCGATGCACGTACAGGAACTCCCCGGGCCCGCGCCGACCGCGCTGGTCGCCAACCTCCCGTACAACGTCGCCGTACCCGTCCTGCTGCACATGCTCGACACCTTCCCGACCATCGAGCGCACGCTCGTGATGGTGCAGGCCGAGGTCGCCGACCGGCTCGCGGCCGCGCCCGGTTCGAAGGTGTACGGCGTCCCGTCCGTGAAGGCGAACTGGTACGCCGAGGTCAAGCGGGCCGGCGCCATCGGGCGGAATGTCTTCTGGCCGGCGCCCAACGTGGACAGCGGGCTCGTGTCGCTCGTCCGCCGGACCGAGCCGATCAAGACCACGGCCACGAAGCGCGAGGTCTTCGCCGTGGTCGACGCCGCATTCGCCCAGCGGCGCAAGACGCTGCGCGCCGCCCTCGCCGGGTGGGCCGGATCCGCACCCGCCGCGGAGGCCGCGCTCGTCGCCGCGGGTGTCTCGCCGCAGGCGCGCGGGGAGTCCCTGACGGTCGAGGAGTTCGCGCGTATCGCCGAGCACAAGGAGTCGCAGTAAGTGAGCGTGACGGTACGCGTCCCCGCCAAGGTCAATGTCCAGCTGGCGGTCGGCGGCGCCCGCCCCGACGGCTTCCACGACCTGGCCAATGTCTTCCTCGCGGTCGGCCTCTACGACGAGGTGGCCGTGACCCCCGCCGAGGAACTGCGCATCACCTGCGCGGGTCCGGACGCCGCGCAAGTGCCCCTGGACCGTACGAACCTGGCGGCCCGCGCGGCCCTCGAACTCGCCCGGCGCTACGGCCTCGACCCCGCCGTGCACATCCACATCGCCAAGGACATCCCCGTCGCCGGCGGTATGGCGGGCGGAAGTGCGGACGGGGCCGGTGCGCTCCTCGCCTGTGACGCGCTGTGGGGCACGAACGCCTCACGCGTCGAACTCCTCGACATCTGTGCCGAGTTGGGCAGCGATGTGCCGTTCAGCCTGGTGGGCGGGGCGGCGCTCGGCGTCGGCCGGGGCGAGCAGCTGCGGGCGCTGGAGGTCGGCGGAACCTTCCACTGGGTCTTCGCGATGGCCGAGCGGGGGCTGTCGACGCCGGCCGTCTTCCGGGAGTTCGACCGGATGAACGAGGGTGTGCGGATCCCTGAACCCGTCGCCTCGCAGGAGCTGTTCGACGCGTTGAGGAAGGGGGACGCAGACGCTCTCGCGGCCGCGGTCTCCAACGACCTCCAGCCCGCCGCGCTCTCCCTCTTCCCGGCCCTCGCCGACACCCTCGACGCGGGCCGCGCGGCCGGCGCCCTCGCCGCGCTGGTCTCCGGCTCGGGCCCGACCACGGCCTTCCTCGTGCCGGGTGCCGAGTCCGCGAAGACGGTCGCCGAGGCCCTGCTCGCCTCGGGCACCTGCCGCTCCGTACGGGTCACCGAGAGCCCGGCGCCGGGCGCGACCGTGCTCTGACGCACGCAGCGGTGTGACCGAGCGGTCGGCCCGGGTATAACGGCGGCGTCACCGCGGCCGTCCTCATCCCCGAGAGCCTCCTGCGTGCCGACATGCCGGTCGACGACCGCGCGGCCAGGGCACCGGCCAGGGCCGCCCCCTGGCCCCGGCGTCGGCCCTGAGCCCACGCCAGCGCCTGTCCTGACGCCGGACGGTGCCCAGACCCCGCTGAAGGGCTCCGGGAACTGCGCGATCCTTTGGCGGGGGTCCGGGGGCGGCGGCCCCCAGGTACGGGACGGGCAGGGGTGGAGGGGGCGAAGAGCCTCACGGCTCGGCCCCCGTACCGCGCGGACTACCCTTGAGGGTCGATCGTCCCCCTTGTCAGGAGAGAAATGGCCGTCAACCTGGTCAATGTCGAGTCCGTCAGCAAGGTGTACGGCACCCGTGCACTGCTCGACGGGGTCTCCCTCGGCGTCAGCGAGGGCGACCGCATCGGCGTGGTCGGCCGGAACGGCGACGGCAAGACCACCCTCATCCGGATGCTCGCCAAGCTGGAGGAGGCAGACACCGGCCGTGTCACGCACTCCGGCGGCCTGCACACGGGAGTGCTGACACAGCACGACTCCCTCGACCCCACGGCCACCGTCCGCCACGAGGTCATCCGCGACCTGGCCGACCACGAGTGGGCGGGCAACGCCAAGATCAGGGACGTACTGACCGGGCTGTTCGGGGGGCTGGACCTGCCCGGCTTCCCGCAGGGACTGGACACCGTCATCGGCCCCCTCTCCGGCGGCGAGCGCCGCCGCATCGCCCTCGCCAAGCTGCTCATCGAGGAGCAGGACCTGATCATCCTCGACGAGCCCACCAACCACCTGGACGTGGAAGGCATCGCCTGGCTCGCGCAGCATCTGCGCGAGCGGCGTTCGGCCCTCGTCTGCGTCACCCACGACCGGTGGTTCCTGGACCAGGTCTGCACCCGCATGTGGGACGTGCAGAAGGGCGCGGTGTACGAGTACGAGGGCGGCTACTCCGACTACGTCTTCGCGCGCGCCGAGCGCGAGCGCATCGCCGCCACCGAGGAGGTCAAGCGGCAGAACCTCGTGCGCAAGGAGCTGGCCTGGCTGCGGCGAGGGGCGCCCGCACGCACCTCCAAGCCGCGCTTTCGCGTAGAGGCCGCCAACGAGCTGATCGCGGACGTGCCGCCGCCCCGGGACAAGAGCGAGCTGATGAAGTTCGCCAGCTCGCGGCTCGGCAGGACCGTCTTCGACCTGGAGGACGTGACCGTCCAGGCGGGCCCGAAGGTGCTGCTCAAGCACCTGACCTGGCACCTCGGCCCCGGCGACCGCGTCGGCCTGGTCGGCGTGAACGGCGCCGGCAAGACCTCGCTCCTGCGGGCCCTGGCCGAGGCCGCCCGCAGCGAGGGGGAGAAGCAACCCGCCGCCGGGCGGATCGTCACCGGCAAGACCGTCAAGCTCGCCTACCTCTCGCAGGAAGTCGCCGAACTCGACCCGAACTGGCGCGTGTTGCAGGCCGTCCAGGCCGTCCGCGACCGGGTCGACCTCGGCAAGGGCCGCGAGCTGACCGCGGGGCAGCTCTGCGAGACCTTCGGCTTCAACAAGGAGAAGCAGTGGACGCCGGTCGGGGACCTCTCCGGTGGAGAGCGTCGACGGCTGCAGCTCCTGCGGCTCCTCATGGACGAGCCCAACGTCCTCTTCCTCGACGAGCCCACCAACGACCTCGACATCGAGACGCTGACGCAGCTGGAGGACCTGCTCGACGGGTGGCCCGGGTCGATGGTCGTGATCTCCCACGACCGGTTCTTCATCGAGCGGACGACGGACAACGTCTTCGCGCTGCTCGGCGACGGCACGCTGCGGATGCTGCCGCGCGGGATCGACGAGTACCTGGAGCGGCGCAGGAAGATGGAGGAGGTCGCGGCCGCCGCCGTGCTCGCCTCCGCGCCGGCCGCCGGCAAGTCCGCCTCCGCCGCCGACAGCCGCGCGGCCAAGAAGGAGCTGCAGAAGATCGAGCGGCAGCTGGACAAGATCTCCGAGAAGGAGACCAAGCTGCACGCCCAAATCGCCGACAACGCGACCGACTTCGAGCGGGTCGCCAAACTCGACGCGGAGTTGCGCGAGTTGGCCGGGGAGCGCGAGAACCTGGAGCTGCGCTGGCTGGAGCTGGCGGAGGACGCCTGACAGGTCGCGCAAGAGGGCGCGTATGCATCAAGTGCGCCGTGCGAAGCCTGACATGGGCCCGCGCGAGCGCCGACGTGGGCCCCGCGTGAAGGGCGCGTGAAGGCGCGTAACGACGGCATCACGGGCCGGTCCTCCCTTGGGAACAGGGGAAGGACCGGCCCCCTGTTCATGGGCGCCACAGTGATAGAAAGAGCCGTCTGAGAACAGTCTGAGAACCACCAGGAGCGGCGCGAGTCCAGCGCCACCGGGTGGGGCGCCACATCAGTGAAGAGGGGGAAGCGCTGATGAGTCAGCCGCCCAGTCAGCCGCCGCAGGGCGGCTTCGGAGCACCACAGGACCAGCCGCCGGCGGGTGGCCTCGGTGCGCCCCAGGACCCGCGGTCGCAGGGCGGCTTCGGCGCGCCCCCCGCCAACACGCCCCAGGGCACGCCCCCTCCGCCGGCGCAGCCGCCCCAGGCCCCCGCGCCCCCGCAGGCTCCGCCCGCCGGCCCCCCGCAGCCCGGTTACGGATACCCCCAGCAGGCCGGCCCCTACGCCCAGCCGGGCCCGTACGCACAGCCCCAGCAGTCGGGTCCGTACGGCCCGCCCGGCCCCTACGGCCAGCCGCAGCAGCCCGGTTACGGATACCCGCCCCAGGCGCAGTACCCGGGCGCGCCCGGCACCCCGCTCCCCGGCGGCGGCTCCAAGAACCCCTTCAAGGGCAGGCCCGCGGTGATCATAGGCGCCGCGGTGGCCGCGCTGCTCGTCGTCGGCGGCACCGTCTGGGCCGTCAGCAGCGGCGGTGACGACGGCAAGAAGCCGGTCGCCGACAAGAGCCCGACCTCCAAGGCCTCCGCCTCCGACGACCCGGTCAACCCCGGTGACGGCAGCGGCAACGGCGGGGAGGATCCCGAGGACCTCAACGCGGGCCGCCAGGCCGGTGAGGCGAAGGTGCTCTGGTACAAGCAGGCACCCGACGCTCCCGGTTCCGGCGCCGACGCCCCCGGTCTGTGGATCACCGACAAGTCCGCGGTGAAGGCGGCGTACAAGCAGGTCTTCGCCTACAACGTCGGGGACGGCAAGCCCACTTGGGACGCGCTGACCTTCCCCCAGAAGATCTGCGCGGTCACCCCGCAGAAGACGTCCGACGACAAGGTCTTCGTGGCGTACATGAGCGGCTCCAGCGACAGCGCCAAGTGCAACCAGCTCCAGGAGATCGACCTCGACACCGGTGCCAAGGGCTGGAGCGGGAAGGTCCCCGACGGCGACCTCTTCGACAGCACGCTCTCCGTCGAGCTGTCCATCACCGGCGACACACTGACGGTCGGCCGCTCGATGTCCGGTACGGCGTTCGATGTCGCCAGCGGCAAGAAGCTGTGGGACAAGGGGAAGTACGGCTCGGGCTGCTACCCGGCCGCGTTCGCGGGCGGCCCCAAGCTGCTGGCCGTCTCCTCCTGCGGTGTCGGCTCCGACACCGAGCACGACGAGGTGCAGGAGCTGGACCCGGCCACCGGCAAGGCCAAGTGGACCACGAAGATCCCCAAGGGCTGGCGGGTCGAGCGCGCGTACTCCGTCGATCCGGTCGTTCTCTACATGACCAATGACGACAAGAAGCGGGTGAACGTCACCACGCTGAAGAACAACGGTGACCTCCGCTCGCAGCTGGAGAGCAAGGACGCCTTCGCGCCCGAGTGCGGCTACGCCGTCCTCAACCGCGACCTGGCCGGCTGCTTCGGCACCGCCGCGGACGCCAACACCCTTTATCTGCCGACCGAGGCGAAGAGCGGCGCCAACGAGATCGTCGCGTTCAGCCTGGAGACCGGCAAGGAGAAGTGGCGCGTCAAGTCCCCGGCGGACGAGACGATGCTGCCGATGCGGATGGACGGCACGAACCTCGTCGCGTACGTCGAGCCGTCGTACGACGGCGGTGGCCAGATCGTGTCGATCCCGACGAACGGCGGCAGCCACAGGACCACGAAGCTGCTGCAGATGCCGCAGGGCACCGCGGACGTCGAGAACAGCTTCTTCTCGAAGGCGGTCGACTACGTCGACGGGCGCTTCTACATCTCCACCACCCGGCTGACGGGCAATGACGAGTCGAAGGAGAAGTTGATGCTGGCCTACGGCAAGTGACCCTCGTCCTCCTTTCGTCCAGACCCGCCATCCCTTCGTATTCCGAGGTACACACGTCATGAGTCAGCCGCCCCCGCCACCGCCGAACCAGCCCCCGCAGGGCGGCTTCGGCGCGCCCCAGGACCCGCCGCCCGGCGGTTTCGGCGCCCCGCAGGACACGCCCCCGGGCGGTTTCGGCGCCCCGACGCCCCCGCCGCCCGCGCAGGGCCCCGGCTACGGCTACCCGCAGACGCCCCCGGCTCCGCAGTCGCCCCCGCCCGCCACGCCGCAGCAGCCGTACGGCTACCCGCAGACGCCGCCCCCGGCCCAGCCCGGCTACGGCTACCCGGGCCAGCAGCCGCAGTACGGCGCGCAGCAGACGCCGTACGGCTACCCCCCGCAGCAGACCATGCCGATGCAGCCGCAGTCTGCCCAGGGCGGCGGGCGGAAGTTCAACAGTCAGCTGGTCATCATCGTGGCGGCTGTGGTCGCCGTAGCGCTGATCATCGGCGGCGGGGTCTGGTACGCCAACTCCTCCGGCAAGGACGACGGCAAGAACAACTCGTCCGGTACGAGCGGCGGCACCGGCGGCAAGGACGGCGGCAAGACCAGCGGTTCCAACGGCAAGGAGAAGGTGCCGTCCAACACCACCTCCAAGTTGCTGTTCCAGGTGCCCGCGCCCGCCGTGAAGGACGACAGCAGCGTGACCACCGTCGGCTCCTGGCTCACCGACAAGGTGTACGCCAAGAGCGGCAATGCCGAGATCAACGGCTACGACCCCGACTCGGGCGCCAAGCTCTGGACGATCAAGCTCCCCGGCCCGGTGTGCCAGGCCAGCCGCCACAGCACCGAGTTCAACCGGACGGCGATCATCTACGAGCCCGCCATGCCGACCAAGGCGGAGCCGTCGCACGGCTGCAGCCAGCTCGCGGCCCTCGACCTCGACATCGGCAAGAAGCTGTGGACCAAGACGGTCAAGTCCGGTGACCAGCTGGTCAGCCTCGACAACGTCACGGTGAGCGCGAACACGGTCGCCGCGGGCAGCACCAGCGGCGGCGCCGCGTTCGACATCTCCAGCGGCAAGCAACTGTGGGCGCCGAAGCCGACGGACAGGTGCTACGACTCCGGATACGGCGGCGGCGACAAGCTGGTCGCGGTCCGCAAGTGCGGTGAGTACGGCAGCACCCGTCAGCTGCACATCCAGACCATCGACCCGAAGTCCGGGAAGGTGCTCTCGGAGTACAAGATGTCGCCCGGCATCGAGTACGCGAGCGTCGTGTCGACCAACCCGCTGGTCGTCGCCGCAGACGTCGGCGACTCCGCCGGCGACGGCAGCGGCATCTCGGACTTCTTCTCCATCGACAACAAGACCGGCAAGCTGCGTGCGAAGATCTCGGCGCCCGGCAAGACGTACGCCGCCCGGTGCGACGGGATCACCAGGATCGAGTACTGCTCCTCGCTCGCCGTCGGCAACGACAAGCTCTACATCCCGACCGAGGAGCACGACGGCACCGGCGAGTACAGCCAGACCAACGAGATCGTCGCCTTCGACCTGGCCACCGGAAAGCAGACCGGCCAGCGCGCGGACGCGGGTGACGGCTACACCATCACCCCGCTGCGTATGGATGGCGGCAACATCCTGGCGTACAAGCGTCCGCCGTACGACAAGGGCGGGCAGATCGTCACCATCGACGGCACCTCGTTCAAGGAGACCAAGCTCCTGGAGAACCCGGCGACCGAGGCGGTCCGCGACGCGGAGACCAGCATGCTCCCGGAGTACGCCGAGATCCTCTACAAGGACGGTCACTTGTACATGTCCGCGGTCTACGCCCACAAGCTCTCTGCCTCGGACGACAAGGAGTACCTGGCGATCGCCTTCGGCACGCGCTGATCGCGCACGGCGCTCAGCAGGTGAACGCGCCGTTGTGAACGACCCCGCCCCTGGTGCAGGATCCCTGCTCAGGGGCGGGGTCGTTCGCGTACCCCTCATCACTCCCGAAAGGGAGGGATTTTGATATTCCGGGGCACTTCTCTCCAGTAGGGGAAGCGCAACGTCGAACAAGCGTGTAGCTTCCGGGGGATGGAGAGCCGGGGGGCTCCTAATCCACGGGGAACCAGTGGGGATGCTTGGGGGGACTGGGGGGTTGCCTGATGGGAGTGCGGCTCATGGTGGTCGACGACCACCGACTGCTCGCCGAGGCGTTGGCCTCGGCCTTGAAGCTGCGGGGGCACCGGGTGCTCGCCGCGGCGGCGCCCGCCGCGGGAGCGGCGGAGCTGGTGATCACACGGGCACCCGAGGTGTGCCTGATCGGCACGGCGACACCGGCCGAGCCGGGGATCTTCGACCCGGTGGTGAAGATCAAACGGGAGCGCCCGCAGGTGGCGGTCCTTGTCCTCGGCCCGGTACCGAACCCGCGTGGCATCGCGGCAGCCTTCGCCGCCGGCGCCTCGGGCTACGTACGCCATGACGAACGCATAGAGGGCGTCGAGCGCGCGATCATGAAGGCGAGGGCGGGCGAGGCGGCGGTCGCCCCGCAGCTGTTGCAGGGCGCCTTCAGCGAACTCCTCAACCCCGCCGCCCAGCCGGACGACGAGGGCCAACGCCTGCTCCAGATGCTCACCCCGAGAGAGGTCGAGGTTCTGGTCCGGGTGGCGGACGGCGAGGACACGCGCCTCATCGCCGCCGGGATGGGGATCGCTCCGTCGACGGCCCGGACCCATGTCCAGCGGGTGCTGATGAAGCTGGGGGTGGGGTCGCGGTTGGAGGCGGCGGCACTGGCGGCGCGGACGGGGTTGCTGGAACGGGCGGGGCCGGTGCCGGCGTCGTCCGGGGGTACGGAGGATGCAGCGGGCTCTGATCCTTATTGAGGTCGGTCGAAACCGGCGAAGCAGACGGCGGGCAGGTTTTCGTCGGCGTGCTCCCGGGCGGCTCGACCGAGGCGGTCGAGCCGCCCGGGAGAATCCGTGCTCGACCGAGGCGGTCGAGCGCTGGGGAGAATCCGGCATCACATGCGCACGTGGTGCTCGATGTCTTCTCCGAACTCGGTGAGCGCCTGGGCGGTGAGGGAGGGACGGGTGTCGGCGATGGCGGCGAGGTAGTCCTCGGTGTCGGCCGGTGCGCCCTCGCGGCCGGTGACTTCGCGTTCGAAGGCGGCTTGGGAACCCTTGCGGGCGGCGAACTCGATGTCGGCGGGGGTGAACATCTCGCTGGCCTCCACCAGCCGGTGCAGCTCGACCCCGCCGGCGGGACCCAAGTAGCGCCGCCAGATCGCTTCCCGGGCGACCGGATCGGGGGGACCGACCGGGATGACGTAGTCGAACCGGCCCGGGCGCAGGAACGCCGGATCCAGGGAGCGGACGGAGTTGGTGGCGCAGATCAGCAGACGGTCGTCGTGGTCACGGAATCCGGGGATCAGCTTGAGCAGTTCGTTGGTGACGCCGTGGCCGGGGTCGACGGCCACGCCGGACCTGACGCCGGCGATTTCCTCGACTTCGTCGATGAACAGGACAACGGTCTCCAGGCCGGCCAGATCGGTGAACGTCTCCCGCAGCGAGGTGGCCAGGCCCCCGGCTCCCGCGGCGAGCCGGGAGGGGAAGAGCTCCACGAACGGCCACTCCAACCGGGAGGCGACGGCCTTCGCGAAGCTGGTCTTGCCGGTGCCCGGCGGGCCGAAGAGGACGACCGCCTTCGGCGGCCTGACCCCGTATCGGTCGGCCAGCGCGGGCTCGGCCAGCGGCAGCACGATCCGTCGCTCGATGGCTTCCTTCTCCCGCTCCATCCCCGCGAGGGAGCCCCAGAGTCCCTTGGGCTGGACTCGCCCGCCGAGCTCGGCGAGGAGACCGGCGTCGCTCGCACCGAGATGCTCGACCTTCTCGTAGAAGATCAGCCTGTCGCGGGTCCGGTAGCCGGAGTTCTCCAGGGCCGCGGTTCCGGTGGCCCCCGGAGCCAGTAGCGCGCCGATCCGGCGTATCCCCTGGGTGCGCAGGCGCCGCTCGAGCTCGGCGATCAGGGCGCTGCCGATCCCACGGCTGCGCCAGTTCCCCGCGAGCGCCACCAGCGTGATCCAGGCCCGGTCGCCCTGGGCCTGCGCCACCGCCATGCCCACCAGATCGTCACCGACCACCGCGACCACCGCGGGCCCGCCGGTCCGGGCCGTGGCCATGACCTCGGAGACGGGGAACACGGGAGGCGAATCGTGGGTCTGCCGGTCCTGGTCCCAGATCTGGATGGCGCGGTCGAGATCGTCGTCGCGGAAGTCCCGCAGTCGCCACGTCGGCATCATCGCCACCTCGTCGGCAGGTCACCACCACCCTTGCCGACGCCGTGGCCGCGGGCTGCCTGGCGAGCGGCGCCCACGCTCCCGCTCTTGTCATTCTCCGCGCAGATCAGACGGGGGGCGACCGGGCGGCCCGGTCGAGGCTCCGAGCAGCCCGCACAGCCGTACGGGGCCGGAATCCCCTGCGAGACGCCGGCCCCGTACGCGGACGTTACTGCGGCGCCCCCTCGTCCTCGGACACCGGCGGCAGTGGCGGCGCAAGTGGCCGCAGCCACAGCCACAGCAGGAAGAGCACGCCCAGGGCCAGCATGCCGAGCCCCGTCCAGAGGTTGATGTTGACGCCACCGGCCTTGGCGAGGTTGGCGTCGGAGACGGTGATGCCGGCGATCGTGACGATGATGCCGTAGATCACGAACAGGCCGCCGATCATGAGGCGGATGTCGAAGAGGCGGGTCGCGGTCGCGGACTTCTGCTCCAGATCGGTGACCTCGCGCTGGACGTCGCGATCCGAGTAATGGTCGGACATGGTTTCTTAAGCCTCCCTCGTCGCAACGAGATCAGAACGAGAACGGGATGTAGCAGGCGGCCGCCAGGATCAACGCGCCCCAGCCCAGCAGGGCCGGCTTGCGGTACCAGGCGTCGTCGCCGACGGCGGGCGGCTCGGCCATGCCGGGGGAGCGGGTCCCGTAGACGAGGCCCTGGAGGTCCTCCTCCGGCTTGGGGGCGGTGAAGAACGAGACCGTCACCATGACCACCGCACCGGCCACGAAGCCCGCGATCGCCGAGACGAAGTTGGCGCCCTGGTCGGAGGGGATGCCGATGATGCCCTGCTTGTAGATGACGAAGTAATTGATCATCGCCGCGGTCGTCCCGGCCAGCAGGCCCCAGAAGCCCGACTTCACCGACGCGCGCTTCCAGAACATGCCGACGATGAAGACCACGAACATCGGCACGTTGAAGAAGGAGAACAGTGTCTGCAGGTAGCTCATGATGTTCGAGAAGGACGACGCCAGGAACGCCGTGCCCATCGAGGCCAGCACTCCGATCACCGTGATCAGACGGCCGAAGCGGACGTAGTAGGTGTCCTCCCGTCCCCTGACCACGTACTTCGCCCAGATGTCCGTCGTGAAGACCGTGTTGAAGGACGAGACGTTGGCCGCCATGCCCGCCATGAAGGCCGCGAGGAGCCCCGTCACCGCGATGCCGAGAACGCCGTTCGGCAACAGCTCCTGCATCAGATAGGGGATCGCGTCGTTGTACTGCAGGTCCGAGCCGCTCGTGCCGATCTTCGGGACCAGGACGGCCGCCACCAGGCCCGGGATCATCACCAGGAAGACGATGAAGATCTTCGGGTACGCGGCGATCAGCGGGGTGCGCTGGGCCGCGGAGAGGTTCTTGGCCGACAGCGCGCGCTGGACCTCGGCGAAGTTCGTCGTCCAGTAGCCGAAGGACAGGACGAAGCCCAGGCCGAGCACGATGGTCAGCCAGTTGGCGCCCAGTGGGTTGTCGTGGCCGATGCCCGTGCCGCCCCAGGCGGTCGTGAAGTCGGCGCCGTGGGTCTTGTCGAGGGAGTTCGTCAGGCCGTCCCAGCCGCCCACCCGCTTCAGGCCGAGCGCGGCGATCGGGATCAGCGCGGCGAGGATGACGAAGAACTGCAGGACTTCGTTGTAGATGGCGGAGGACAGGCCGCCGAGCGTGATGTACGCCAGGACGAAGAGTCCGGCCACCACGATCGCCACCCACTGCGGCCAGCCGAGCAGCGCCTCGACGACGATCGCGAGCGAGTAGAGATTGACGCCGGCGATCAGGATGGCGGCGCAGGCGAACAGGATCGAACTCAGCAGGTGCGCCCATTTGTCGAAGCGCAGCAGCAGGAACTCGGGGACCGAGCGGACCTTGGAACCGTAGTAGAAGGGCATCATCACCAGGCCGAGGAAGACCATGGCGGGGATGGCGCCGATCCAGTACCAGTGCACGGTGTAGACGCCGTACTGCGCGCTGTTGGCGGCCATGCCCAGGATCTCGGTGGCGCCCAGGTTGGCGGAGATGAACGCGAGCCCGGTGACCCACGCGGGCAGTGAGCGCCCGGAGAGGAAGAAGTCGAGGCTCGTCTTCACCGAGCGGCGGGCGGCGAAACCGATGCCGAGCACGGCGACGAAGTAGATCGCCAGGATCGTGTAGTCGAGGCCATTGGTGGGGAGCCGGAGTCCGGCGGCGAGGTGGATGCCTGGTTCGGTGAGGAATGTGGGGGATTGTGTGGGGGGCTGCATAAGAACTCGCTTCGTCTCGCTTCGTTGCGCGAACTGATCAAGAGCGGAACCTACGCCTCCATGTTCAAGAAATGGACACTTCTGGTGGTGTCCTTTGTTTGATTGTGATGTTGACGCAGGTGGTGATTCGTGGTTTGTTGTGTTCGGTTCTGTTTGATGGTTTGAATGGGTGCGGATGGGGAGTCCGACTGTGAAGAAGACCTCGACCCGGCTCGCCGACGGTCGTGAGCTCATCTACTACGACTCGCGCGACGACGTGGTGCGCGACGCGGTGGACCGGCGCCCGCTCGATCCGACCGTCACCACTTCGGAGGTACGCCGCGACCCGCTGCTCGGCGATTCGGTCGCGATCGCCTCGCACCGCCAGGGCCGTACGTACCACCCGCCGGCGAACGAATGCCCCCTGTGCCCCTCCTCCGGCGACCGGCTGAGCGAGATCCCCGACTCCTCGTACGACGTCGTGGTCTTCGAGAACCGATTCCCCTCCCTGGCCGGCGACTCCGGCCGCTGCGAGGTCGTCTGCTTCACCTCCGACCACGACGCGTCCTTCGCCGACCTCACGGAGGATCAGGCGCGGCTGGTGCTGGAGGCGTGGACGGACCGGACCGCCGAGCTGTCCCACCTCCCCTCCGTCGAACAGGTCTTCTGCTTCGAGAACCGCGGCCCCGAGATCGGTGTGACCCTCGGCCACCCGCACGGACAGATCTACGGCTATCCCTTCACCACCCCGCGCACCGCGCTGATGCTGCGTTCACTGGCAGCTCACAAGGAGGCGACCGGCGGGGAGAACCTCTTCGACGAGGTCGTCGCCCGCGAGATCGCGGACGGCTCCCGGGTCGTCCTGTCGAGTGACCACTGGGTGGCCTTCGTGCCGTACGCGGCGCACTGGCCGTACGAGGTCCACCTCTACCCGCGGCGCCGCGTGCCCGACCTGCTCGGCCTCGACGAGGGCGCGCGCACAGAGTTCCCCCAGGTCTATCTGGAACTCTTGAGGCGCTTCGACCGGATCTTCGATGGGCGGGGTGGAGGGAAAGAAGGGGCGCCGGGTGGAGGGAAGGAAGGGGCGGGCGAGCCTCCGACGCCGTACATCGCCGCCTGGCACCAGGCACCCTTCGGCGCACTGGAGGAGTTCGAGGGCGTCCACCGTGACGATTTCGCGCTTCACCTTGAGCTTTTCACCATTCGACGTACTTCCGGCAAGCTGAAGTTCCTCGCGGGTTCCGAGTCCGGCATGAGCGTGTTCATCAACGACGTGCCGCCGGAGACCGCGGCCGAGCGACTGCGAGAGGTAGCGAGTTCATGAGTGGGAAGTACCTGGTCACCGGTGGCGCGGGCTATGTGGGCAGCGTGGTCGCGCAGCACCTGATCGAGGCAGGCCACGAGGTCGTCGTACTGGACAACCTCTCGACGGGCTTCCGAGAGGGCGTACCGGCGGGTGCTTCGTTCGTGGAAGGCGACATCCGGGACGCGGCCAAGTGGCTGGACTCCTCGTTCGACGCCGTGCTCCACTTCGCCGCGTTCTCGCAGGTCGGCGAGTCGGTCATGAAGCCCGAGAAGTACTGGGACAACAACGTCGGCGGCACGATGGCGCTGCTCGCCGCGATGCGCGAGGCGGGCGTCCGCAAGCTGGTCTTCTCCTCCACGGCGGCGACGTACGGCGAACCGGAGAAGACCCCGATCGTCGAGTCGGCGCCCACCAGGCCCACCAACCCCTACGGCGCCTCGAAGCTCGCCGTCGACCACATGATCACCGGCGAGGCGGCGGCGCACGGACTGGGCGCGGTGTCGCTGCGCTACTTCAACGTGGCGGGCGCGTACGGGGCGTGCGGAGAGCGCCACGACCCCGAGTCGCATCTGATCCCCCTGGTCCTCCAGGTCGCGCAGGGCCGCCGCGACGCGATCTCGGTCTACGGCGACGACTACCCGACGCCGGACGGCACCTGCATCCGTGACTACATCCACGTCGCGGACCTGGCGGAAGCCCACCTGCTGGCGTTGAAGGCGGCCACTCCGGCCGAACACCTGATCTGCAACCTCGGCAACGGCAACGGGTTCTCCGTCCGCGAGGTCATCGAGACGGTGCGACAGGTGACCGGGCACCCGATCCCCGAGGCCGTGGCCCCGCGCCGCGGCGGCGACCCGGCTGTGTTGGTGGCTTCCGCGGCCACGGCCCGGGAGCGGCTCGGCTGGAACCCGTCCCGTGCGGATCTCGCGGGGATCGTCGCGGACGCGTGGGAGTTCGCACAGAACGTAGCGAAGGGATAGCAAGTGGGGGTACGTGAGGGCTTCGAGGAGCTGTACGGGACGGCTCCCGAGGGCGTCTGGGCCGCGCCGGGCCGGGTCAACCTGATCGGCGAGTACACGGACTTCAACGAGGGGTTCGTGATGCCGCTCGCCCTGCCGCACACCGCGGTGGCGGCGGTGTCGCGCCGCTCGGACGGCGTCCTGCGCATCCACTCGGCGGACATCGAGGGGCCGATCGTCGAGCTGCACGTGGACGCGCTGGAGCCACGGACGAACACCAGCTGGGCCGCGTACCCGGCGGGCGTCGTCTGGGTCCTGCGCGAGGCGGGGCACGCGATCACCGGCGCGGACATCCACCTGGCCTCGACGGTGCCGACCGGCGCGGGCCTGTCGTCGTCGGCGGCACTGGAGGTCGTCACCGTCCTGGCGCTCAACGACCTCTTCGAACTGGGGCTGGCACGCCCGGAGCTGGCGAAGCTCGCCCAGCGCGCCGAGAACGACTTCGTCGGCGTCCCCTGCGGCGTGATGGACCAGACGGCGTCCGCGTGCTGCGACGAGGGGCACGCCCTGCACCTCGACTGCCGCGACCTGTCGATCCGTCAGATCCCGTTCGACCTGCCCGCCCACGGCCTGGAGCTCCTGGTCGTGGACACCCGTGTGAAGCACGCGCTGGGCGACGGGGCGTACGCGGAGCGGCGGGAGGGGTGCGAGGAGGGGGCGCGACAGCTGGGCGTCTCCCATCTCCGTGACGTCGCGTACGAGGAGTTGGACGCGGCGCTGGCCCGCCTCTCCGACGAGCGCGTACGCCGCTACGTCCGCCATGTCGTCTCCGACGACCAGCGCGTGGAGCGGGTCGTCACGCTGCTGGACGCCGGCGATGTCCGGGCCATCGGCCCCGTCCTCACCGACGGCCACGCATCCCTGCGGGACGACCTGCGGATCTCCTGCCCGGAGTTGGACCTGGTCGTCGACACCGCCACTTCCTCCGGTGCCCTCGGCGCCCGGATGACCGGCGGCGGCTTCGGTGGCTCGGCGATCGTCCTGGTCGAGTCCGCGGACGCCGACACGGTCACCAAGGCGGTGGAGGAGGCATTCGCCGCGGCGGGCTTCACGGCTCCCCGGGTGTTCCCGGCGGTACCGTCAGCGGGGGCCCGCCGTCTGGCCTGAAGGTCTTTCGCCGTACACGCAGTTCCCCGCGCCCTTTCAGGGGCGCGGGGAACTGCGCATTCTTTTGGCGGGGGTCCGGGGGCGCAGCCCCCGGATACGGGACGGGTAGGGGCGGAGGGGGCGAGAACCCCTTTGCTCAGCCCAAGCGCTTCGTCAGCGTGTACTCCGTGATCCCCGGCGGGTAATCGGGAATCACGCACACCACCTCGTACCCCCGCTTCTTGTAGAAATCGGGGGCCTGGAAGTCCCAGGTCTCCAGGCGCGCGTTGCGGCAGCCGCGTTCGGCGGTGGCCATGTGCTCGGCCTCGGCCAGGAGACGGGAGCCGAGGCCCGAGCCTCGGTGGATGCCGTCGACCCACAGGTAGGTCACGTGGAGCCACGTCGTCCAGGTGTGGCCGACGAGGCCGCCGGCGAGGGCGCCGGTGGAGTCCAAGGCCCAGACATGGAGCGGAAGTTCGCGTTCATCCGGGGTTCCGCGCAGGGCGCGGAGGACCGGAGACGCCGCGGTGTTGGTGTCGCGCAGGCGCCGGCGGAGCAGATCGCGCCGTTCTCTGTCGTCTCCTGTCTCAATACGAAACATACGGCTCACCATAAACGCGCTGGCCAACCAGTTCTGCAAATTACCTTCCGCTCCCGGCCCCCGGCCTTACCCTGATGAACAGCGCCGGTGGGGGCCGGTGCTGATCAGGGGGCGAGACAGTCGGGTACGACGCCCGAAGTGGGGGTAGCAGTTCCAGCACGGCGGCGGCCGTGCGGCTGTGGCACCTTGCTTTCCGAGTCGTCAGCGGGCTCGGGATCACTTCGGGCGCCGTGCCCGCACCGGCCGTCCCCCGACAGTGGGGGTTTCAGAGTGGTTCGCATCCGAGTACTGGTCGTCGACGACCATCGCATCTTCGCCGAGTCGCTCGCTGCCGCCCTCGCGGCCGAGCCCGACGTCGACGTGTCCGCAGCGGGCAGCGGTCCCGCCGCGCTGCGCTGCCTGGAGCGCGCGGCGGCGGAAGGCCGCCGGTTCGATGTGCTGCTCGTCGACGCGGACCTGGGCGGCAGTCTGCCCGGCATGCGTCCGGCGGCCGTGCCCGTCCAGGAGAGCAATGAGGACGGGCTGGTGGACGGGATCTCGCTCGTCGCCGGTGTCCGTTCAGGCCAGCCGAGCGTACGGACCGTCGTGCTGGCCGAGAAGGACGACCCGCGCAGGGCCGCGCTCGCCTTGCAGGCCGGGGCCTCCGGGTGGGTTGCCAAGGACTGTTCGCTGTCGCGGCTGCTCACCGTCATACGTGGCGTGTTGCGGGACGAGACCCACCTTCCGCCCGCCCTTCTCACCGGCGTGCTGCGCGAGTTGACCGCCGCGCGCAAGCACCGCACCGAGAGCGAGCGGCTCGTCGAGTCGCTCACGCCCCGGGAGCGGGAAGTGCTGCGGTGCATGGTCGCCGGGCTGGGCAGGAAGGCCGTCGCCGAGCGGTTGTTCCTGTCGCCGCACACCGTCCGTACGCATATGCAGAACGTGCTCGGGAAGTTGGGCGTGCACTCGACTCTCGCCGCCGTGGCGCTTGCCCGCCGTGCCGGGGTCGGACCCGTCGACCTAGCCGGGGATATTGTCGAACGGGGCGGTCAACTGGCGTAGCAGGCCCGCCAGTTCGGCGCGTTGTGCCCTGCTGAGCTCCGCCAGGATCGCGCGCTCCTGTTCGAGGAGGCCCGCCAGTGCCTGGTCGGCGCGGTCACGGCCCTCGTCCGTCAGGCGTACGAGCACGCCCCTGCGGTCGCTCGGGTCGGGGAGGCGCTCCACCAGGCCCTTCTTCGTCAGCCGGTCGATGCGGTTCGTCATCGTGCCCGAGGTGACGAGTGTCTGGGTGAGCAGTTGGCCGGGCGAGAGCTGATACGGGGATCCCGCGCGCCTGAGCGCGGTCAGGACGTCGAACTCCCAGGGCTCCAGGCTGTGCTCGGAGAACGCCAGGCGGCGGGCACGGTCCAGATGCCGGGCCAGTCTGCTCACCCGGCTGAGCACTTCCAGTGGTTCCACGTCGAGGTCCGGGCGCTCCCGGCGCCACGCAGCGACCAGCCGATCGACCTCGTCCTCCATGACGATCAGTGTAATGGTTGTGTCGACATGAAGTCTCTTGATATAGAGTATCTTGAGATCAAGATAATTCTCGCGGCAGCTCGATCAGCTCTCGAGACAGTCCTCAAGATGGTTTCCCTGCTTTTCAGGAGGCCCCACCCATGTCAGCCGCCACCACCCCCGCCTGGGACCCGAGCCAGTACCTGCGTCACGCGGAGCACCGCGCCCGCCCCTTCGCCGACCTCCTCGCCCGCGTCCCGGCGCCGCCCCGCGACCCTGCCCGCATCGCCGACCTCGGCTGCGGCCCCGGCAACGTCACCACCCAGCTCGCCGAGCGCTGGCCCACCGCGCACATCACCGGCTACGACAACTCCCCGGAGATGCTCGCCAGGACCAAGGAGTACGCCGGTCCCACGGCCGGCGGCGGCCGGCTCGACTTCGCTCACGCCGACCTCACGCGCTGGGCGCCCCCGGAGACGTACGACCTGATCGTCTCGAACGCGGCGCTCCAGTGGGTGCCGGGGCATCTGGAGTCCTTCCCGGCCTGGCTCGACGCGCTCGCCCCCGGCGGTACCTTCGCCTTCCAGATCCCCAACAACATCGACGCGCCGCTGCACGCCCTGATGCGCGAACTCGCGGCCACCGCCCGCTGGAAGGACCTGCTCGACGGCGTCCTGCGTCATGAGGACTCGGTCCACGATCCGCTGGTCTACCTGGACCGGCTGGCCCGGCTCGGCTGCGAGGCGGACGTCTGGGAGACGACGTACATGCAGCTGCTGCCGGGCGAGGACCCGGTGCTGGACTGGGCGAAGGGTACGGGGCTGCGACCCGCCCTCACGGCCCTCGCGGACGACCCGGAGGCCCGGGACGCCTTCGTGGGTGAATACCGGGACCTGCTGCGCGACGCCTATCCGACGGAGCCGTACGGCACGGTGCTCCCCTTCCGCCGGCTGTTCGCCGTGGCCGGGAAGGCCGCCGCCTGATGCTCGTCGCCGTCGACCATGTGCAGCTCGCCGCGCCGCCGGGGTCCGAGGACCGGCTGCGCGCGTATTACGTCGATGTCCTCGGGATGACCGAGATGGCCAAACCGCCCGTTCTCGCCGCCCGCGGAGGCTGCTGGTTCCGGGCGGGGGCCGTGCAGCTGCACCTGGGGATCGAGGATCACTTCCGGGCCGCCAAGAAGGCGCACCCAGGGCTGCGGGTTCGGGACATCGAGGCGTACGCCGAACGCCTCGCGGCCCATCACGCGCCCGTCACCTGGGACGACGGCCTCCCCGGCCATCGGCGCTTCTACTCGGAGGACCCCGTCGGCAACCGCCTGGAGTTCCTGGAGCCCATGCAGTCCTAGGACTTGCGATGGCCTATCAGCCGCGGCTTCGGCTCCAGGCCGTCCAGGCCGTGCCAGGCGAGGTTCACCAGATGGGCGGCGACCTCGGCCTTGCGGGGCTTGCGGACGTCGAGCCACCACTGGCCCGTCAGGGCGACCATGCCGACCAGGGCCTGCGCGTACAGCGGGGCGAGCTTCGGGTCGAAGCCGCGGCTCTTGAATTCGCGGCCCAGGATGTCCTCCACCTGGGTGGCGATGTCGGAGATGAGCGAGGCGAAGGAGCCCGTCGACTGGGGGATGGGGGAGTCGCGGACCAGGATGCGGAAGCCGTCCGTGTACTCCTCGATGTAGTCCAGGAGGGCGAACGCGGCCTGCTCGCAGAGCTCACGGGGGTGCCCTGCGGTCAGCGAACCCGTCACCATGTCCAGCAGGCGGCGCATCTCGCGGTCCACCACCACCGCGTACAGGCCCTCCTTGCCGCCGAAGTGCTCGTACACCACCGGCTTGGAGACCCCGGCCTTCGCCGCGATCTCCTCCACCGACGTGCCCTCGAAGCCCTTGGCCGCGAACAGGGTGCGGCCGATCTCCAGCAGCTGCTGACGGCGCTCGGCACCGGTCATGCGGGTGCGGCGCGCGCGCCGCGGCTTCTCATTGCTGCTCGAGGTGCTGCTGGAGTCGGTCGCCACGCTGTCAATCATGCCGCTTCGGGGGTTTCCGTCTTGCGTCGGGAGCCGGTCCCGTCGGTATTGCGGCGGGAATCGATACGCGAGCGTGACGGCCAGCGCACGTCGTACGCCCAGCCGAGCTGCTCGCACCAGCGGATGATCCGGGCCGAGGAGTCCAGCTGGCCGCGCTCCACGCCGTGCCGCGCGGAGGTCGGGTCGGCGTGGTGCAGGTTGTGCCAGGACTCGCCGCAGGAGAGCACGGCCAGCCACCACACGTTGCCCGAACGGTCACGCGACTTGAAGGGGCGCTTGCCCACCGCGTGGCAGATCGAGTTGATCGACCAGGTCACATGGTGCAGCAGGCCCACCCGGACGAGTGAGCCCCAGAAGAAACCGGTGAAGGCGCCCCACCACGACATCGTCGCCAGGCCGCCGATCAGCGGCGGAAGGGCCAGGGAGAGCATGGTCCAGTAGATGAACTGACGCGAGATCGCGCGGATCGCCGGGTCCTTGATCAGATCCGGCGCGTACTTGTCCTGCGGGGTCTGCTCCTCGTCGAACATCCAGGCGATGTGCGCCCACCACAGGCCCTTCACCAGCGCCGGAACCGTCTCGCCGAAGCGCCAGGGCGAATGCGGGTCACCCTCGGCGTCGGAGAACTTGTGGTGCTTGCGGTGGTCGGCGACCCAGCGCACGAGGGGCCCCTCCACCGCCATCGAACCGGCGATCGCCAGCGCGATCCGCAGCGGGCGTTTCGCCTTGAAGGAACCGTGCGTGAAGTAGCGGTGGAAGCCGATCGTGATGCCGTGGCAGCCCAGGTAGTAGAAGAAGACCAGCAGGCCGAGATCCAGCCAGCTCACCCCCCAGCCCCAGGCCAGAGGCACCGCCGCGACCAGCGCGAGGAACGGGACGGTGATGAAGAGCAGAAGCGTGATCTGTTCGAGTGACCGCTTCTGCTCGCCGCCCAGCGTGGCGGAGGGGAGCGGGGTGTCGTTGTTCGCCTGCGGGGCGTCGTCGATCACATCGGAGCTCGTGGTCATGGGCGTCCCCTGTGGGGTTCGAGGGTGAAGACAGATGTCCGGGGAGAGGGTTGAGCCAGAAGTCCGGGGTACGGATCTCAGGGTCCTCCCGTTATCTGACGAGAGTACCTACGCTTCCGTAACCTACGGCGTCGTAAGTATGGCAGCGCGTAGCCCGTCGGCAAGAGCCCGTGAGCCTGCGCGTCCACATGGACACCTATCCTTGGAGTCGGTCGGACAGCGCGGTCCGTTCTGATTTCTTCCCGGATGCCACGTCCCTAAGCGGCACCCGCCGTGCGGTCGCCACCCGGGTTCCCTCCCAGACGAGCTTCAGACGAGCTTCCACACTCTTCGGACGAGCTTCAACACTGCAAGGAGCCGCACCTGTGAGCAGTGCCGACGACCAGAACACCATGACCAGCAGCGAGCTGCGCGCCGACATCCGCCGCCTCGGCGATCTGCTCGGCGAGACCCTCGTCCGGCAGGAAGGCCCGGAACTGCTGGAACTGGTCGAGAAGGTCCGCCGACTGACCCGTGAGGACGGCGAGGCCGCCGCCGAGCTGCTGCGTGGCACGGAGCTGGAGACCGCGGCCAAGCTGGTCCGCGCCTTCTCGACGTACTTCCATCTGGCGAACGTGACCGAGCAGGTGCACCGCGGCCGCGAGCTGCGCGCCAAGCGCGCCGCGGAGGGCGGCCTGCTCTCCCGCACGGCCGACCGGCTCAAGGACGCCGACCCCGAACACCTGCGCGAGACGGTCAAGAACCTCAATGTCCGTCCGGTGTTCACGGCTCACCCGACGGAGGCCGCGCGCCGTTCGGTCCTGAACAAGCTGCGCCGTATCGCCGCGCTGCTGGAGACCCCGGTCATCGAGGCCGACCGCCGCCGGTACGACACCCGGCTGGCGGAGAACATCGACCTGGTGTGGCAGACCGACGAGCTGCGTGTGGTGCGTCCGGAGCCTGCGGACGAGGCCCGCAACGCCATCTACTACCTGGACGAGCTGCACGCCGGCGCGGTCGGCGACGTGTTGGAGGATCTGACGGCGGAGCTGGAGCGCGTCGGCGTCCAGGTTCCGGACGAGACGCGACCGCTGACCTTCGGCACCTGGATCGGCGGTGACCGGGACGGCAACCCGAACGTCACCCCCGATGTCACCTGGGATGTGCTGATCCTGCAGCACGAGCACGGCATCAACGACGCGCTGGAGCTGATCGACGAGCTGCGGGGCTTCCTGTCGAACTCGATCCGCTACACGGGTGCGACGGAGGAACTGCTGGACTCGTTGCGGACGGATCTGGAGCGGCTGCCGGAGATCAGCCCGCGTTACAAGCGGCTGAACGCGGAGGAGCCCTACCGGCTGAAGGCGACCTGCATCCGGCAGAAGCTGGAGAACACCAAGCAGCGCCTGGCCCAGGGCACCGCGCACGAGGACGGGCGGGACTACCTGGGCACGGCCGAGCTGCTGCGGGATCTGACGCTGATCCAGACCTCGCTGCGCGAGCATCGTGGCGCACTGTTCGCGGACGGCCGGATGAACCGGACGATCCGCACGCTGGCCGCGTTCGGTCTGCAGCTGGCGACCATGGACGTACGCGAGCACGCGGACGCCCACCATCACGCGCTCGGCCAGCTCTTCGACCGCCTCGGTGAGGAGTCCTGGCGTTACGTCGACATGCCCCGCGACTACCGTGCCAAGCTCCTCGCCAAGGAGCTGCGGTCCCGGCGACCCCTCGCCCCCACTCCCGCGCCGCTCGACGCCGCAGGTCACAAGACCCTTGGCGTGTTCGGGACGGTCAAGAAGGCGTTGGAGATCTTCGGGCCGGAGGTGATCGAGTCGTACATCATCTCGATGTGCCAGGGCGCCGACGATGTGTTCGCGGCGGCGGTCCTCGCCCGTGAGGCGGGGCTTTTGGACCTGCACGCGGGCTGGGCGAAGATCGGCATCGTGCCGCTGCTGGAGACCACCGACGAGCTGAAGGCCGCCGACACCATCCTGGAGGACATGCTCTCCGACCCCTCCTACCGGCGTCTGGTCGCGCTGCGCGGCGACGTCCAGGAGGTCATGCTGGGCTACTCCGACTCCTCCAAGTTCGGCGGCATCACCACCTCGCAGTGGGAGATCCACCGCGCCCAGCGCCGACTGCGCGACGTCGCCCACCGCTACGGCGTACGCCTTCGCCTGTTCCACGGCCGCGGCGGCACCGTCGGCCGCGGCGGCGGCCCCTCGCACGACGCGATCCTCGCCCAGCCCTGGGGCACCCTGGAGGGCGAGATCAAGGTGACCGAGCAGGGCGAGGTCATCTCCGACAAGTATCTGGTGCCCTCGCTCGCGAGGGAGAACCTGGAACTGACGGTCGCCGCCACCCTGCAGGCCTCCGCCCTGCACACCGCGCCCCGCCAGTCGGACGAGGCGCTGGCCCGCTGGGACGCCGCGATGGACGTCGTCTCGGACGCCGCGCACGCCGCGTACCGCAGGCTGGTCGAGGACCCCGACCTGCCCGCGTACTTCTTCGCCGCCACCCCCGTCGACCAGCTCGCCGACCTGCACCTCGGGTCGCGGCCCTCCCGTCGCCCCGACAGCGGGGCCGGGCTGGACGGGCTGCGGGCGATCCCGTGGGTGTTCGGCTGGACCCAGTCCCGGCAGATCGTGCCCGGCTGGTTCGGCGTCGGCTCCGGGCTCAAGGCGCTGCGCGAGGCGGGCCTGCGGCAGGAAGGGGACACCGTGCTCGACGAGATGCACGGCCAGTGGCACTTCTTCCGCAACTTCCTGTCCAACGTCGAGATGACGCTGGCCAAGACCGACCTGCGGATCGCCCGCCACTACGTCGACACGCTGGTGCCGGACGAGCTGAAGCACGTGTTCGCCACCATCGAGGCCGAGCACGAGCTGACGGTCCGCGAGGTGCTCCGCATCACCGGCGGCGAGAAGCTGCTGGACACCAACCCGGTCCTGCAGCAGACCTTCGCCATCCGCGACGCCTACCTGGACCCGATCTCCTACCTCCAGGTGGCCCTCCTCAAGCGCCAGCGCGACGAGGCGGCCGCCGGCGCGGAGGCGGACCCGCTGCTGTCGCGGGCGCTGCTCCTGACGGTGAACGGTGTGGCGGCGGGGCTGCGCAACACCGGTTGATCTTGAGGGAATTGGCGGTGCCCCCGTGGTCGTACGAGCACGGGGGCACCGCTTTTCGCATGTCAGGCGTTGTTCGCCTTGCGGCGGCGGATCACCAGGTAGCCGCCCGCCGCGACGAGCGCGGCCGCCGCGGCCGAGAGGGCGCCGACGGGTGCGCTGCTGCCGGTCTCGGCGAGGTCGCCGCCGCCCTGCGCGGACGGGGAGGAGGACGCCGACGGGGCCGCCTCGGCGCTTTCACCGGAGGCGGGCGACGAGGCGGGCGAGGTGGGGGACGCGCTCGCTCCGGCCGTGCTCGACGGGGAGGCGGACGAAGACGGCGTGGAGCCGCCCTCCTGCTCGTCCGTGCAGTCGGTCCAGAAGACCTTGTGCTTGGCCGCGCCCTTCTCGCCGTCGAAGTTCCAGAACAGCTTGTAATGGCCGTCGGGCAGCGACAGGTCGTTCGTGCGGCCGTGGCCCTCGGCGTCCAGCGTGAGCGCGCCGGACTTCACGGTCTCGCCCTTGGTCGCGGCGGTCGGGGCCCAGGCCTCGATGTGCCAGTCGACCTGCTGGACGCCGTCGAAGCCGAAGGCGTCGAGGTAGAAGGTGCAGACATGCGGCTCGTTCTTGCGGAGCTCCTCGCCGGTGGTGGCGTCGTGGATCTTTACGGTGCCGTTGTCGCCAGGGCCATCGGCATTCTGGGTGGCGTGGGCCGAGGGGGCGATGAGCAGTACGGCGGATGCGCCGGCGACGAGAGCGCCGGCGCGAGTGAGGCTACGCATGGGCAGTCCATCTTCGAGAGGAGAAACGGAAGACGTGGAGGGGGCGGCTCAGCTTCCTGTTCCGCTGACCATCGGTCAAGCGGAAGAAAATCCCTCCTGAGCCATGTGTCATGTATCGCCCCAATAGTCACGGATAACAATCAGGGAACGCACAGATCTTCCATGGATATGAAGGCGATCTCCGACCGGGATCCGCAGATCAGAGCGCCAGGAACGTGACCGTCAGCTGAGCGATCCCCAGCCCCGCCATCACCCACGCCACGCGTGTGAGGCGCAGGCCGCCCGCGACCACCACCGAGGCGAGCAGCAGGGCGCCTCCGAGGGGCACCCAGGCGTAGAGGAGCCCGGCCGGGCCGCTGCGGACGACGTCGCTGCTGCCGGGTTTCACCGTGACCGTGTACGTCTGGCCCTTCTTCACCGCCACCGACTGCTCGATGGTGACGCGGGCCCGTGCCTTCGAACCCGCCGATGTCGGCGTGTACGGCCCCGTGCAGCGCTCGCCCGAGCACGCCTTCACGGTCATCGTGCCCTGCTCCCGGCCCTTGCCCAGCATCACGTGCTGGGCGGTGCCCCAGGAGGCCCAGACGCCCGCGATCAGGATCAGTCCCGCGACCGCACCCATTGCCGCGAGCCGTCCGAACCGCAGGGCCGCGTGGGTGCTCTGACGGGAGCCTCGACTTGCGGTGACGGCAGGCATGGCCGGGATCATTGGCCATGGCCGTGCGCTCGGTCAACTCCCGTGGGGCCCGGTGGGCGGACAAGTCGGCAGTTGTGCGCGTACTTCGACCGGCTGCGAGTTGTGCGCGCCGCCTACGAGTTGTACGTGCTCTGCGCTCGCTCCAGGCCCTCGATCACGAGGCACTCCGCGGCGTCCGCCGCGCGGTCCACGAAGTAGTCCAGCTCCTTGCGCTCCGCCGACGCGAAGTCCTTCAGTACGAAGTCGGCGACCTGCATCCGGCCCGGAGGGCGCCCGATGCCGAACCGCACCCGGTGGTAGTCCGGACCCATCGCCTTCGTCATCGACTTCAGCCCGTTGTGGCCGTTGTCGCCGCCGCCGAGCTTGAGCCGCAGCACGCCGTAGTCGATGTCCAGTTCGTCGTGGACGGCGACGATGTTCGCCACCGGCACCTTGTAGAAGTCCCGCAGCGCGTTCACCGGGCCGCCGGACAGGTTCATGTACGACATCGGCTTGGCCAGGATCACCCGGCGGTTCGCCGGACCGGGCGGGCCGATGCGCCCCTCGATCACCTGCGCCTGCGCCTTCCCGGCCCGCTTGAACTTCCCGCCGATCCGTTCCGCCAGCAGGTCGGCGACCATGAAGCCCACGTTGTGCCGGTTCATGGCGTACTCGGGGCCGGGGTTGCCGAGGCCCACGATCAGCCAGGGGGCGTTGGCGTCGGTCGTCACGTCCGCTTCTCCTTCATGCCAGACCTTCATACGAGGCTCGTACGACGCTCTGCTCGTACGACGCACTGCCCGTACGGCGCTTTGCTCGTACGACGCTTTATACGCGTCAGCCGCCGCTCCCTCGCGGAGCGGCGGCTGACGGACGGGAATCCGGGAGGATCAGGCCTCGGCGGCCTCGGTCTCGCCCTCGGCACCCTCGGCGGCCGGCTCCTCGGCCTGGGCGGACAGGACCTGCAGCACGACGGCGTCCTCGTCGATGGCCAGCGTGGTGCCCGCGGGGAGCGGGATGTCCTTGGCGTGGACGGAGGCACCGGCCTCGAGGCCCTCGACGGAGACGGTGACCGACTCGGGGATGTGCGTGGCCTCGGCCTCGACGGTCAGGGTGTTGAGCACGTGCTCCAGCAGGTTGCCACCGGCGGCCAGCTCGCCCTCGGTCTGGACCGGGATCTCGACGGTGACCTTCTCGCCGCGCTTCACGAGGATCAGGTCGACGTGCACGAGGTAGCCCTTGATCGCGTCACGCTGGACGGCCTTCGGGATCGCCAGCTCGGTCTTGCCCTCGATGTCCAGGGAGAGCAGGACGTTCGGGGTGCGCAGCGCGAGGAGCAGGTCGTGGCCCGGGAGCGTCACGTGGACCGGCTCGGCACCGTGGCCGTAGACAACGCCGGGAACCTGGTTCTCGCGGCGGATGCGGCGGGCGGCGCCCTTGCCGAACTCGGTGCGGGTCTGGGCGGCGAGCTTGACCTCGGACATGTTCACTCCTCGTAGATCTTGGCGATTGCGATCCCCCGCTCGAACGAAGTCGAGAGCTTGGGGGAGGTCACCCGGCCATATGAATCGGCCTGCTACGAAGAGCGCGTCGATAACGGATCGCCGTATCCGCCTTGAAGCGGTACGGCCTCCCTCGCCGAGCAACTGTGACAGCTTACGCGGCAGGGAGGCCGTACAAGAAATCGATCTAGGAGATCGAGCGGTTCGAGGGCTTACTGCTCCTCGAACAGGCTCGTCACCGAGCCGTCCTCGAAGACCTCACGCACCGCGTTCGCGATGGTCGGGGCGATCGACAGCACCGTGATCTTGTCGAGCTCCAGCTCGCCCGGGGTCGGCAGGGTGTCCGTGAAGATGAACTCGCTGACCTTGGAGTTCTTCAGACGGTCGGCCGCGGGACCAGAGAGCACGCCGTGCGTGGCCGTCACGATGACGTCCTCCGCGCCGTGCGCGAACAGCGCGTCGGCGGCGGCGCAGATGGTGCCGCCGGTGTCGATCATGTCGTCGACGAGCACGCAGACGCGGCCCTTCACGTCACCGACCACCTCGTGGACCGTGACCTGGTTGGCGACGTCCTTGTCGCGGCGCTTGTGCACGATGGCCAGCGGGGCGTCGAGACGGTCGCACCAGCGGTCGGCGACGCGCACCCGGCCGGCGTCCGGGGAGACGACGGTGAGCTTCGACCTGTCGACCTTGGCACCCACGTAGTCCGCCAGGATCGGCAGCGCGAAGAGGTGGTCGACCGGGCCGTCGAAGAAGCCCTGGATCTGGTCGGTGTGCAGGTCGACCGTGAGGATGCGGTCCGCGCCGGCCGTCTTCATCAGGTCCGCGATCAGACGCGCCGAGATGGGTTCACGTCCCCGGTGCTTCTTGTCCTGCCGGGCGTAACCGTAGAAAGGCACGATGACCGTGATGCTCCGGGCGGAGGCCCGCTTCAGAGCGTCGATCATGATCAGCTGCTCCATGATCCACTTGTTGATCGGAGCCGTGTGGCTCTGCATCAGGAAGCAGTCGGCGCCGCGGGCGGACTCCTGGTAGCGGATGTAGATCTCGCCGTTCGCGAAGTCGAAGGCCTTCGTCGGGACGACCCCGACACCCAGCTTGTGGGCGACCTCCTCGGCAAGCTCGGGGTGGGCGCGGCCGGAGAAGAACATCATCTTCTTCTCGCCGGTCGTCTTGATCCCGGTCACAGCACTGTCTCCTCAGAGGTTTCTCAGCTGGGTGTTGAGAGGACATCTCCACTGGGCGTGAGGGGTCGTCTCAGCTGGGGGTGCGGGTGCACGGTGCGGTGTGCACTTATCACGGTACGCCGTGTCAGACATGCCCGTTTCCGGTCAGGCTTCGCCTTCCGGCTCCCGGGAAGCCGCCTCCGCCGCCTTCGCGGCCGCGCTCCCCGGACGCTTGCGAGCCACCCAACCCTCGATATTCCGCTGCTGGCCACGGGCCACGGCCAGCGAACCGGGCGGCACGTCCTTGGTGATGACCGAGCCCGCCGCGGTGTACGCGCCGTCCCCGACCGTGACGGGAGCCACAAACATGTTGTCCGAACCCGTGCGGCAGTGCGAGCCGACCGTCGTGTGGTGTTTGTCCTTTCCGTCATAGTTCACGAAGACACTGGCGGCACCGATGTTCGAGTAGTCGCCGATCGTCGCGTCGCCCACGTAGGACAGGTGCGGGATCTTGGTGCCCTCGCCGATCGTCGCGTTCTTCGTCTCGACGTACGTGCCGACCTTGGCCTTCAGTCCGAGGCGGGTGCCCGGACGGAGATACGCGTACGGGCCCACGCTCGCCTGCGGCCCGACCTCGGCGCTGTCGGCGACGGTGTTGTTGACACGGGCGCCGGCCCCCACCTTGGTGTCCTTGAGGCGGCAGTTGGGGCCGACCTCGGCGCCCTCGCCCAGGTGCGTGGCGCCCTGGAGCTGGGTGCCCGGGTGCACGAGCGCGTCCTGCTCGAAGGTGACGGTGACGTCGACCCACGTGGTGGCCGGGTCCACGACGGTCACTCCGGCGAGCATGGCCTGCTCCAGCAGCCGGTCGTTGAGGATGCGGCGGGCCTCGGCGAGCTGGACGCGGTTGTTGATACCGGCGATCTCGCGGTGGTCGGCGGCGACGGCCGCACCGACGCGGTGCCCGGCCTCGCGCAGGATTCCGAGGACGTCGGTCAGGTACTCCTCGCCCTGGCTGTTGTCCGTCCGCACCTTGCCGAGCGCGTCCGCGAGCAGCTGGCCGTCGAAGGCGAAGACACCCGAGTTGATCTCGCGGATGGCCCGCTGCGACTCGCTCGCGTCCTTGTGCTCGACGATCGCGGTGACCGCGCCGCTGACGCCGTCCCGCACGATGCGGCCGTAGCCGGTGGCGTCGGGGACCTCGGCGGTGAGCACGGTGACGGCGTTGCCGTCCTGCGTGTGCGTGGCGGCGAGGCGCCGGAGGGTCTCGCCGCTGAGCAGCGGGGTGTCGCCGCAGACCACGACGACGGTGCCGTCGACATGGCCGCCGAGCTCTTCGAGGCCCATCCGCACGGCGTGCCCGGTGCCGTTCTGCTCGGCCTGCACGGCCGTGCGTACGGCGGGGTCGATCTCGGCGAGATGCGCGACGACCTTCTCGCGGGCGTGCCCCACGACCACGACCAGGTTCTCGGGCTCCAACTCGCGCGCGGCCGCGAGCACATGACCCACCAGGGAACGGCCACACAGTTCGTGCAGAACCTTCGGTGTGGCCGACTTCATACGGGTGCCCTCACCCGCTGCAAGAACGACGACGGCTGCCGGGCGATTGGCGCTCACGGGTATGCCCTTCGGCTTCGGATGGGGGGTTTTGACACCCGCAGGATACCGGGGCGTATCAGGAGGGACATGAGAGCGGGCCCTGACGGAACTGTCAGGGCCCGAACCGAGCATGGCTCCCCCGCCAGGACTCGAACCCGGACAGATGGCACCAAAAGCCACAGTGCTGCCAATTACACCACGGGGGATTGAACGCGACCAAAATGGACATTTGGTCAGGTCGCCGAGTGGGCAACCAACACTATGCCGTACCGGGCGCCTTCCATGCGACGGCGATCGTGCGGATCGGCGCTCTGTCGAAAAGTGGATCGCGAGGCAACCCCGGCAGGTGTCTCCGGTGCGTGCCGTGCGGCCGCACGGAATGTGGACTTCCGGAGGTGAGTCGTGAGTGATTCAGCAGTTCGAGGGATATTGGCGGGTTTCGCTTCTGTTCGATTACGGAGGGTGGTGTAGGCCAGTACGTGAAACTCGCCGGAAAAGGGGCGGGGGGCGACCGTAGGCTGGAGGCATGACCACGACGGGGGAAGAGCACACCACGGCCGGGACCGGGCCGTGGTGGTGGGTCAGGTGGCGCAGTGCGGTGCTGGATGCGGGACTCGCGACGGCGTCCGCGGTGGAGTGCGCGGGGGAGGGGATCCGGTTCGCGCATGACGCGGGGCTGCCTGTTCCGGTGGGGGTGGGGTTCGGACTGATCGCCGGGTCCGTGCTGCTGCTGCGGCGGAAGTGGCCGATCGCCGTTGTCCTGGTCTCCATCGCCATCACGCCTGCCCAGATGGGGTTCCTGATGGGACTCGTCGGGCTGTACACGCTCGCCGCGTCCGAGCTGCCGCGGCGGATCATCGGGGCGCTGGCGGGGATGTCCTTCGCCGGGATGCTGATCGTCACTTTTGTGCGGGCGCATCAGGGAGTGGTGCGCGGGGACGTGACCATGGGGGACTGGTTCGTCCCCTTCATCTCCATTACGACGGCAATCGGGATGACCGCGCCGCCCGTGCTGCTCGGGCTGTACGTGGGGGCGCGGCGTCGGCTGATGGAGAGCCTGAGGGAGCGGGCGGACTCGCTGGAGCGGGAGCTGCAGCTGCTCGCCGAGCGGGCGGAGGAGCGGGCCGAGTGGGCGCGGAACGAGGAGCGGACGCGGATCGCTCGGGAGATGCATGACGTGGTCGCGCATCGGGTGTCCCTGATGGTCGTCCATGCCGCCGCGCTTCAGGCCGTGGCTCGGAAGGATCCCGAGAAGGCCGTGAAGAACGCGGCGCTGGTCGGCGACATGGGGCGCCAGGCGCTGACCGAGTTGCGAGAGATGCTGGGCGTGCTGCGTACGGGCGACGGACTGGGGGTGCGGGTGCAGTCCGTGCCGCTTGCGGCAGTGGGGGCGGCGGCCGCGGCGGCGGCTTCGCGGGCGGCGGACGACTCGGAGTCCGGGGTCGGAGCCGGGGCCGGGTTCGGGTTCGGCTCCGGGGCCCTGTCCGTGGACGGGCCCTGTCTTGCCGAGCTGGACGAGCTCATCGGGCAGTCGGCGGCTGCGGGGATGGTCGTCGACCTGTCGGTGGAAGGGGATGTGCGGGCGTACGCGCCGGAGGTCGAGCAGACGACGTACCGGGTGGTGCAGGAGGCGCTCACCAACGTCCACAAGCATGCGGCGGGTGCGAAGACGCATGTGCGGCTGGCGCATCGGGTGTCCGAGATCGCGATGCAGGTGGAGAACGAGTGCCCGTCGGAGCCGGAGCCCGGGGCGGGGGCATCCGTGCTGTTGCCCAGCGGGGGTAATGGGTTGCTCGGGATGAAGGAGCGGGTTGCCGCGCTGGGGGGCGTGTTTGTGTCCGGGCCTACGGACGTGGGTGGGTTTCGGGTGTCTGCGGTGATTCCTGCGGAGGCGTAGGGGGGCCGTGGTGCTGGGCGTTCCGCCGGGGGGTGGTTCCGCCCTGTGGCCGGTGGGTGGGTTTCGCCTGTGGCCGGTGGGCGGGTCCGCCCTGTGGCCGGTGGGTGGTTCCGCCTGCGGCCGGTGGGTGGGTCGGGGCCGTGCCGGTGCATCCGCCCCGTCGCCGGTGGCAGATCGCTTGGGCTTCACGGGTCTGCCTGTTGGCAACCACGTAAGCGACGGGGCATCTGATGTACCGGCACGGCCCCTTCCGTGTGTCGGCGACTGCGGGTGCGTGGGGGCGTGCGTCGCACGCCACCACGCCCGCCACACCCACCCACAGCCACCGCGCACACCCCCAGCCAAGAGAGGCCACACGCCCCCACGCACCCGCACCCATCCGCCAGCACCCGCCCGCGGTGACGACGCATGCCCCCACCCGCCCGCACCCATCCCCACGCACCCGCACCCGCCCGCCCGCACCCATCCGCCCGCCCGCGGCCGTCAAGGCCGAAGCGGGGGGGCTGGGGGCGGCAGCCCCCAGGTACGGGACGGGTAGGGGCGGCGGGGGCGAGAAAAGTCGCTGTCAGCCGGCGGTGAGGCGGGTGGGCTCTATGCCTGAGAGGAGGGTGGTGAGGGCTGTGTCGATGGTGGGGCCGAGGTACCAGTCTCCGGTGTGGTCGAGGCTGTAGACGCGCCCCTCGGCGTCGACGGCGAGGAGTGCGCGGGTGTCGGACTCCTCACCCAGGGGGCAGACCTCGGTGCCCAGCGCGCGGCCGAGGTCGCCGAGGGTGCGGGCCATGTGGAGGCCGTGCAGGGGGTCGAGATCGAGCGTGGCGGGGGCCAGCTGGCGTCCGGGGCCCGGTGAGGTGATGCGGAGGCCTCCGAATTCCGCCCACGCTTCCACCGCCGCCGGGAACACGGCGTGCCGGTGACCGGCCGGCGACGCGTGCCCGCGCAGCGCGTCGGCCCAGTATTCGGCCTGCTTTATGTCCCAGCGCCCGGGCTGCCACCCCGCGGAGCGCAGCGCGGCGTCCACAGGGACCGAGAAGCGTGTGGTGGAGGAGCGGTCGGCGTGCATCTGCCCTTCGTTCGTCGAGGGTTGGGACATCGGCGTGGCGGACGCCGTCGTACAGGAGCGGGAGGGGGGTCAGGCTTCCGGCGCGGCAGGGTCGACGATGCGTACGCCGAAGTGGTCGCTGAGCGCCGTGCAGGAGCGGCAGGGCGCGGCGAAGCTGCCGTGCAGCGGGTCGCCGTCCTCGCGGATGCGGCGGGCGGTGAGTTTGGCCTGTTTGAGGGCTTTGCGGGCCTCGCCGTTCGTCATCGGTTTGCGCGCGGCGCGCTTGCTGCGGGCGGCGTCGATCGAGGCGATGTGGCGGGAGATGAGGATCGCCTCGGCGCAGCGGCCGGTGAAGCGGTCGCGTTGCGCGCTGGTGAGGGTGTCGAGGAAGTCCTGGACAAGGGGGTGCAGGGCGGGGGGCTGGTCGACGCGCGCCGCCGTGCCCGTGAGCGTCGCACCGCGTACGGAGAGGGCGGCGGCGACCGTGGGGAGTATGCCGTCACGGCGGTGCAGGAGGGCGGGGGTATGGGGTGCTTCGGCGCTGCTCCAGCCGACCCGAGGGTCCCCGGACGTGCCCGTATGCGTCGCGCTCATGATCGTTTTTCCCTCCCGTGCATCCCCCGGTGCGGAGACAGACTGCCAAATGCCGTGGCGGGTGCGGAAGCTGGGGCGCCGCGACACGCCCGGTCTTCGTCGTACGGTCACGGCGGGGTGACGGCAGGTCACGGAACCGGAGGCCCGGTGACCGGTGTCGTTCAACCGCATAGGCTGTCGACATCCACGATCCATACCGCTATTGAGAACGCCGCAGGGGGCAACCGCCATGACGACAGGTCGGCTCGGGCAGCAAGCCGCGCCGCCGAACGCGGCCTACGCCGGGCAGGTCGTGCATTTCCCGGATCCGGTCCGGGCTGCCCGTCACCCCAGAGGTGTACGGGTCGACGAGCACGGCTACCCCGACTTCTCGCTGTACGCGCGTGCCGCCGCGGAGATCGCCGAGCCCCCCGAGGGCTTCGGCGTCGACGAACTGCGGCTCACGGACTACGTCTCCGCGAACGCCGCGCTGGCCGCCACCGGTCACGACCTGTGGGACACGATCCCGTCGGTGGCCACCCCGCACGGCTGGACCTGGCACCACGTGCCGGGCGGTCGGCGGCTCGAGTTGGTGCCCGTCGAGGTCAAGGCGTTGCTGCGGCATCACGGTGGTATCGCGACGTCGGCCGTCGACCACGACAAGCGGGGCACGCGGCCGTTGCAGGAGACGCGGCCCGCGCACTTCGGGCTGCCGAAGTCGGCTGTGGCGGTGACGGAGCAGCAGGTGCTGGGGGTCGAGGAAGACCTCGGGTACCGGTTGCCGGGTGCGTATCGGTCGTTCCTGAAGGCGGCCGGGGGGTGCGCGCCGGTCGGCGCCGCGCTCGACGCCGAGCTGGGTCTCTTGGTGGACCAGCCCTTCTTCACCGTGCGTGACGAGGCCGCCGTCAATGACCTCGTCTACGTCAACAAGTGTCTGCGCGACCATCTCACCAAGGATTACTTGGGCGTTGGGTTCGTGCAGGGCGGGCTGTTGGCCGTGAAGGTCAGGGGTGAGGGGATCGGTTCGGTCTGGTTCTGCGCGTACGACGATGCCCGCGACCAGGACGCCTGGGTGCCGGCCGAGCGGGTGCAGCGGCTGCTGCTGCCCTGCGGCGACGACTTCGACCAGTTCCTGTCCCGGCTCGCGGGTAATCCGCCCGAGCTGGAGACGGTGGCGAACCTGATGGTGGACGGCGGCTTCGCTCGCGCCGTGCCCGTCTCTTCAGTGTCTTCGGTGGGGGAGTGAACTTCCGATGGTGACCTTCGCGCAGGCGCAGGAGCGCGCGGAAGAGTGGATCAACGGCGACGTGGCCTCGTATCAGCATCGTGAGGTGCGGGTGCGGGAGTTCGAACTCGGGTTCGTGGTGTGGGCCGAGGACCGAGCCGAGGGGCCGCGCTCCGACGGGGGCGCGCAGCGGCTCGTCATCGCGCGCGACAGCGGGGAGGCCACGCTGTGGCCCGCCCTGCCGGTGGGCGAGGTGATCCGCCGGTACGAGGAGGAGTACGGGGTGCCGGCCGCGGCGCCCGAGCCTTCACCGGCGCCTCCGGCCCGGGTCGATCTGAACCAGACTTCCTTCTTGTTGAGTCCTCCGGAGTGGTTGCAGGAGGCCGCGGACAAGTTGGGGATCCCGGATCGGCGGGCAGGCGCCGGGGCGTCCGACGGGGCGGGGTCTCGTCCCGCTGCCGCTGCCGCCTCTGCGGGCGGGGACGCGCCCTTGGGCGGCGGGTCCGTCAATGGGGCTGCCGGGAGCGGGAGTTCGGTGCCGGGTGCGCCAGGGCAGTCGGGCGCGTACGCGGCGCCTTCCGCGCCGGGGGTGCCGTCGGCTCCCGGTGGGGGTACGCCGTGGCCTGCGGCGGCCGTTGACGAGCCGGGTTCGGGTCCGCAGGACGCCGTGACGCCGGGTGTGCCCTCCGCGGCCACCCCGTGGGCGGGGACCGACACGAACGCCGACGCCGGTGACGATCGCTCCGTGCCGCTGCCGGCGACCGTGTTCGCGCCGCCGCTCACCGATGTCGACGACACCCCGCCGCCGGCCGCGACGCCGGACGCCAAGACCGCCCTGATGTCCGGGGGCAGCCAACTTCCGCGCACGGCACTGGCGCCCGCGGTCGACGACCCGAACGCGCCGCCGCCGTCCGGCCCTTCGCAGGGTCTTGGTGCGCCTCAGGGCGCAACGCCGCCGGTCGCGCCGTCGTACGGGTATCCGCAGGGGCCCGGTGGTCCGCAGGGCACGCCTCCTCCGGGTGCGCCTGCGTATGGGTTCCCGCAGGGTCCGGGTGGGGTTCCGGGTACGCCGCCGCCCGGCGTGCCGCAGGCTCCGGGTGCCCCCGGCACGCCTCCGCCCGCCGCGCCCTCGCGGCCTCTGCCGCCCAACGCCGGTGACATCGCCGACGCCGCGACCAGCAAGGCGCAGGCGCCGCCGCGGGGCGCGCGCGGTGGTGGAGCGAGCACACCGCATCCGCCGAGCGCCCCGGGTGTGCCGGGTGCGCGGCCGGGGAGTACGCCGCCGCCGTCCGGGCCCGGTGCGCCGGGGACCCCCGCGGGCGGTTACGTGCCGACGCAGCTCGTCTCGCAGCTCGGTCCTGACGGGCCCGAGGGGCTCCCTGGTGCGCCTGCCGCGCCCGCTGCTCCGGGGCAGCCCGGTGCTCCTGGTGCGCCGCAGCCGCCGGGTGGGGTTCACCATGCGGCGACGATGCTGGCCGGTCCGGCCGTCGGTGGTCCCGGTGCGCCGCAGCCGCCGGGTGCTCCGGGCGCTCCTGGTGTTCCCGGTGCGCCTGCCGCGCCCGGTGCTCCTGGTGTGCCGCAGCCTCCGGGCGGTACGCCGCCGGGTGGGGTTCACCACGCCGCGACGATGCTGGCCGGTCCGGCCGTCGGTGGTCCCGGTGCGCCGCAGCCGCCGGGTGCTCCGGGCGCTCCTGGTGTTCCCGGTGCGCCTGCCGCGCCCGGTGCTCCTGGTGTGCCGCAGCCTCCGGGCGGTACGCCGCCGGGTGGGGTTCACCACGCGGCGACCATGCTCGCGGGTCCCGCCGTCGGTGGTCCCGGCGCGCCCCCGCCTCCGCAGGCTCCCGGTATGCCTCCGGGCGCTCCCCAGCCGCTGCCCGGGCAGGCCATGCCGGGGCAGCCGATGGCTCCCGGTCAGCAGCCGCCGGCGTACGGCTATCCGCAGGCGGGGCAGCCGACCGTCGGGCCCGGCTACCAGGCCGTCCTGCGCTATCGCGCGCAGGACGGCTCCGAGCAGCAGTTGATCCGGCGCTCCGCGCCGGGTACGCCGCACCCGGAGTGGCAGATCCTGCACGAGCTGCGCGCGATGAACGTGCCGCCACAGCAAGTGCTTGAGCTGCACACGGAGTTGGAGTCGTGTGAGCTGCCGGGCGCGTACTGCGCGCGGATGATCCGGGAGACGTGGCCGCAGGCGCGGATCACGAGCATCGCGCCGTACGGCACGGATCACGCGAGCCGTCAGCAGGGTATGCACCAACTCCTGGCTCACCAGGGTGAGTTGCACCAGGTGGCGGACGGTCCGGCGCGTCCGGCGCCGATACGGGCCCCGATTCCGCCGGTGCAGCCCGCGCCGCCGATCCCGCCGGAGGCGATCGGGCAGGAGCTGGCGGCGGCATTCGGGCCGGGGGTGTTCCGGTTCGACCAGGTGGCGGTCTCGCGTCAGGGCGTGCCGAACATTGTGGCGCACACGCTGGTGGTGGCCGGACTTCCGGTCGACATGGGCCCGTTCTTCTGGGCCCAGGCCCAGCCGGGCCGCCCGGTGCCGACGCTCGCCGAGCTGGCGCAGGAGCGCGGGGTGCAGCCTGCCGCGGACGCGGGCTCGTACCTCGTCATGGGCAGCGACTTCGGCAGGGCGATCTGTGTCCAGTACGGCACGGCGAACATCGTGGCCGTGCCGGTGGAGGCGGGTCCGGGCGGTGCACCGGTGCCGCCGCAGTTCGTGAACACGGGGCTCCCCGAGTTCACGCGCTGCCTGGCGCTGCTCGGCCGTATGTGGCGGCTGCGCTTCGGCCTCAACCAGGAGCAGGCGGGCCGCTGGACCGTCGACTTCCAGGCCCAGCTCGCCTCCCTCGACCCGGCTGCCCTCGGCTCCCCGGAGAGCTGGTGGTCGGTCCTGCTCGAGCAGATGTGGGACGGACTGCTGTAGCTCCGCGTGCACATGTACGACCGAGGCGCCCGACCCGTGTGACGGGTCGGGCGCCTCGGTCGTTCGGGCATTCGTGCGCTTCCCTCCCGGAGTCGGTGATGCCGTCGGGTGGGACCGTGCGCAGGCCCGACAGCCCTTCTCGGCGCTGCGTCGCCGCACCGCGATTCCGGCTTCTGACCTCAGATGACGCGTCTCTGGCCGGACGGCTGGGCGGAGTGTCGCGTTATGAACACTTCTGTCTGATCCATCAAGATATGCGCGAAATCTTCATTTCGTGTAGGTCGGGCGTAGAGGGGTTCGAGGATGAGCAGCGCATCGGTGTCGCCGCACGGCTTCATGGCCGTAAGGGGGCGCGGTTACCGTCCCGAGCAGGTCGACGCGTACGCCGCGGCGCTCTCCCGGGACCGGGATGCCGCCTGGGAGCGGGCCGCCCGGCTGACCGTGCTGGCCAAGGAGATGGGAGCGGAAGTGGAGCGGCTGCGGGAGACCGTGGCGCGGCTCGCCCCGCAGACGTACGAGACGCTCGGTGAGCGTGCCCGGCGGATCTTCGAACTCGGCGAGGAGGAGGCCGCGTCCGTCCGTGACACCGCACGCAGTGAGGCCCAGCTGGTCGTCGACGAGGCCGAGGCGGCGGGGCGGCAGGTGCGGGAGGCCGGGCAGGCGTACGCGGACGAGGTGCGGGGCGAGGTCGAGGAAAGCGTCCGGCAGCGGCTGCTCGCCGCGCGGGCGGAGGCCGACGAGACGCGGATCTCGGCCCGTCGTGACATCAAGGAGAACCGTGGTGAGGCGCTGGCCGCGCTGCGGGAGACACGGCAGCGTATGGAGGGACTGCTCGCCGACCAGGAGAAGGAGCGCGCGGAGCGCTGGGCGGAGGCCGGGCGTTCCGCGGCCGAGCGGGAGGCCGCACTCGACGCGCACCACGTCGAACGCGTCGCGCTCGCCGAGGCCGCGCTCGCCGAGGCCGAGCGGGCCTTCGTCGAGGCCGAGGAGTCGGCTCGGTGCCGGCAGGAGGCCGCGGTGGCCCGTGCCGGCGAGCTGCTTGCCGAGGCGCGGGTCCGGGAGGATGGGATCGCCCGGGACACCGAGCGGGTGCTGCGCGAGCACGGGGAGCGGTGGGACGACGTACGGGCCCAGATGGACCACGTACGCACGAGCCTCACGACCCTGACGGGGCGGGCGCCCGCGGAGTAGTGCCGACGCGGCACTAGTGTCCTGCGCCATCAATTCGTCGTTAGTTCTTGGTGCCCCACTGCCGCCGACTTGGCCGAATACTCGCAGGCCGGGGCTGGATGGGCGGACAACCAACCCGGCCGGGCAAGGCGCGAATCCACCGACGAACTTCTGGCGCAGCGCACCTAGCTCGCACTAGCTCCCCCTCCGTACCGCCCCCGCCAGGATCCACCCTTCCACCGCCTCGTACTGCCTCCGCTGCTCCTCCGCCTTCCTTCGGCCGGAGGCCACCGTGCCCAGCCAGCCGTAGGCGAACCCGAGGGGGATGGAGACGAGGCCCGTGGTCGTGAACGGGAACCAGTTGAAGTCGGTGTCGGGGAAGGCGGAGGTGGGGGAGCCGGAGACGAGGTTGGTGCCGGGCATGAGCAGAAGGACGGTGAGGGTGCCGCCGATGAGGGTGGCGAGGAGGCCGGTGCGGGTGTAGCGGCGCCAGAAGAGGCTGTAGACCAGGGCGGGTGCTATCGCGGAGGCGCCGAGGCAGAAGGAGAGGGTGACCAGGGGCTGCAGGCTGTGGTGTTGGACGAGGGTGGCCAGGAGGATGGCCGGTGCGCCGACCGCGAGGGCGGAGACGCGGGCCAGGATCATCTCGCGGCGCGGTGACAGCTCGTCGTCGCGGCGGCGGCCGCGGAAGAGCCGGCCGTGCGCGAACACGTCGTGGGCGAGGGAGTTGGCGCAGGCGAGGATCATCCCGGCGACCGAGGCGAGCAGGGTCAGGAAGATCGCCGACGTCACCGTGGTGAAGAGGAGGGATTCCGCCGTCGAGACGTCCGCGCCGAAGGCCGCCCTGGAGCCCAGGAGGTAGGCGGTGTTGCCCTGCGGGTCCGCGCCCGCGATCACCCCGCGGCCGATCAGCGCCGTGGCGCCGAAGCCGATGACACTGATGACGAGGACGAACAGGGCCACGCACGGCACCGCCCAGGACATCGAGCGGCGCACCTGGCGGGCGCTGTTCGCCGTGTACATCCGCATGGTGATGTGCGGGAGGCAGGCGCCGCCGAGGACGACGGTCAGCTCCGAAGTGATCATGTCCAGGCGAGGGCTGGGGCCGCCCGCGAACTCCAGGCCCGAGTGGAGGAACGCGGAGCCCACGCCGCTGTTGCTGCCGGCCGCGTCGAGCAGCGCCCCCGGGCTCCAGTCGAACCGGTGCAGGATGAGTACGGCGACGACGGCCCCGGACCCGAGCAGCATCACGATCTTCAGGATCTGGATGAGGGCGGTGCCCTTCATGCCGCCGATCGCCGCGTAGCTGATCATGAGCGCGCCGAGCCCGATGATGCAGCCGGTCTTGAGTGAGTCGCTGGAGAAGCCGAGGATGAACGCCAGCAGGTCGCCGGCTCCGGCGAGTTGGACGAGCATCAGTGGCAGCAGCGCGACCAGGGTCACCGTGCACGCGGTGATGCGGACCGCGCGCCCCGGCGTCCGGCGCGCGAGCGCGTCGCCCATGGTGAACCGGCCCGCGTTGCGCAGCGGTTCGGCCAGCAGGAACATCAGCAGCATGAGGGAGAGGGCCGTGCTGAGGGCCAGTACGACGCCGTCGTAGCCGGCCAGCGCGATGACCCCGCCCGTGCCGAGTACGGTCGCCGCGGAGATGTAGTCCCCGGCGATGGCCAGCCCGTTGCGCATCGGCGACAGCGATCCGTACCCCGTGTAGAACTCGTCCAGGTCGTCACGGTCGGGGCCGGTCATCACGCACAGCAGCAGCGTGATCGTGGCCACCGTCGTGAACGCCACCAGCGACATGGCCTGCGCGGAACTGCTGAACCCGGTCAACCCGGTCACCCCTGTCATCGTGCCGCCTCCCGCTTCGCGTCCAGCTCCGCCTGCTTGCGGATCCGGTCCGCGATGGGGTCGACGCGCCGGCGCGCCGAGTACTCGTACAGCCCGATCGCCAGGCAGGTGACGGGTACTTGGAGCAGTCCGAGCAGCAGCCCGGTCGACAGTCCGCCGGACACCGTGCTCGTCATCAGCTCCGGCGCGAACGCGGAGAGGAGGAGGAAGAGGGTGAAGTATCCGAGCGCGGTGAGCGTCGCCACCCGACGCTGCCGGCGGTACGCACCGCGCAGGAGTCTGATGTCGCTGTGGTGTCCCAGCGCCTGGTGCCGCGGCAGACGCCTTCTCTCGGGCTCGGGTGGCGGGGGCTGCCAGGGGTAGGTGGCGTAGGAGGGTGAGGAGCTGTTCGGGAACTGCGGGTACTGGTGGGACGGTTGGTACCGCGGTGGGGACGACGGCTGGTGCGGCGCTTGGTGCCTCGGTAGGCGCGGCGGTTGGTACTCGGGGGACGAGAACGCGTCTGGCATCCCGTTTCTCCTTGCGTGGCTCGGGTCCGGTGCGGACCGCAGGGAGCTGGGGGGTGAGCAGCGCACGCTACCCGCAGGTAGTCGCGGCGCGCGAGGGTTTCACCAAACCGAGCGGTCGGTATGCGCTTACTTCGGTGACCTGGGGTGTTACCCACGTTTACCCCTGTTGTCGTGCGGAACTCGTGTGAAGCCTGCACTTCAGGGATGCGGCGCGCCGCTCCGCGGAACTGCCCACGCAAGCCCGGCCACTACGACCTGATCGCTCCCGACGGCGGGACACCGACAGGCCGGGGCCGGGCGTTGTCTCAGTCCGCGGGGTTCTTCAGCACCGGAAAGCGGCGCGGTGCGACGAACAGCAGGATCAGGAAGGAGAGCGCGGCCGCGCAGGCCGCCCCCAGGTACACGGCGTGCACCGCGTCGGCGACCGCGTGGCGCAGGTGCTCGGCACGGGCGCCCGAGTCCAGCGCGCGGGTCACCGAGTCGAGATCCCCCGCGCCGCCGAGCCGCGCGGCCAGCACCCCGTTGGCGACCGCGCCGAACAGGGCCGCCCCCAGGGTCTGTCCGGTCTGGCGGCAGAAGAGGACGGAGGCGGTGGTGGTGCCGCGTTCGGCCCAGCCGACGGTCGACTGGACGCCGATGATCAGGGGGAGTTGGAAGAGGCCCAGCGCGCCGCCCAGCAACAGCATCAGCAGGGCCGGCTGCCACGGCCGGCCCGGGTAGGGGAGGAACGGGAAGGCCAGCAGGAGCAGGGTCGCCGCGCCGATGCCGATCATCGCGGTGTTGCGGAAGCCGATCCGGCGATAGACGTGCTGGCTGAGCGCTGCCGATACCGGCCAGCTCAACGTCCATACGGAGAGAACGAATCCGGCGGCGATGGGGGCCAGGCCCAGCACCGCCTGCGCGTAGGTGGGCAGGAAGACCGTGGGGGCGACCATGAGCAGCCCCAGCGCGCCGAGTGCCAGGTTCACCGCCGCGATGGTGCGCCGCCGCCACACCCAGCCGGGGATGATCGGCTCGGCCGCCCGCCGTTCGACCAGCACGACCACCGCGACCAGGCCGAGTCCGGTGCCGAACAGGGCGATCGAGGGCGCCGACAGCCAGTCCCAGGCGACGCCGCCCTGCACCAGCGCGGTGAGCAGGACGCCACCGCTGGCGAAGACGGCGAGCGCGCCCGCCCAGTCGATGCGCGGACGCCGGGTCGTCTCCCGTGCCGGCTCGTGCAGGTGACGGGCGATCAGCCACAGGGCGAGCGCGCCGATCGGCAGATTGATGAGGAAGATCCACCGCCAGTCGGCGTACGCCGCGAGGACTCCGCCGAGCGCGGGACCCGCGATCGCCGAGGTCGCCCACACAGTGGACAGTTTGGCCTGGATCTTGGGGCGCTCCTTGAGCGGGTACAGGTCGGCGGCGAGCGTCTGCACGGTGCCCTGGAGGGCGCCGCCGCCCAGGCCCTGCACGATACGGAAGGCGATCAGCGCGGCCATGTTCCAGGCCGTGGCGCAGAGCAGGGAGCCGAGGAGGAAGAGGACGGCGCCGGCGACCAGCACAGGCTTGCGGCCGAAGGTGTCCGACAGTTTGCCGTACACCGGCAGCGTGACCGTCACCGCCAGCAGATAGCCCGAGAACAGCCAGGAGAAGACGGAGAAGCCGCCGAGGTCGCCGACGATCTGCGGTACGGCTGTGGAGACGATGGTGGAGTCGAGCGCGGCCAGCGCCATCGCGAGCATGAGGGCGGAGACCACGGCGCGGCGTCCGCGGGTGTCCCGAGGCCGGCTCGCCGAGCCCGTCGCCGCGGCTCGTATCTCGGTTTCCCCCTGGTCCACGAGATTCCTTCCCCTTGCACCTATCTGCCGAGGAACACTCTCCCACTTGGCCCTCCCGTCGCCCAGCCGCCTCAACGACGCGCTTCGCGCGGCACCTGCTGATTGTCGCGGGAGGGTGGACGCTGAGTGGGCTCAAGGGTGGAGGCGACCCCGAGAGGGACTCCACCGAAGGGTGGAGGGCCCCTAGGGGGATCTCCGTACTAGGGCTCGGGGAGGGTTCGTCCCGCTGGAGGACGAGACGGGGCAGGGCCCGTCCTTAACCTGGCTTTACGCCGCTGGGGAGCACGTCCGGTCGTACGGACCGCACCTTTGGGGGTGGGGTTTTCCCCAGCAAAAGACTGCGCTGAGCACCAGCGCGCCGGACCGCCGCCCGGCACCAGACTTACCGACGTGCCGAAGCGCACGTTCAACCGCTGCGCAGCGGAATCATCTGCTGCCCGACATAGGAGACTTACCGTGACATCGGCTGTGACCATTCCCAGGCACGGGGGCACTGGAGGGCGTACGGCCGTTGCCGCGCGGGCGCGGCAGGTCGTGAAGGCGTACGGGTCGGGGGAGACCCGCGTCGTCGCCCTGGACCACATCGACGTGGACGTCGCGCGGGGCCAGTTCACCGCGATCATGGGCCCCTCGGGATCCGGCAAGTCCACGCTGATGCACTGCCTCGCCGGGCTCGACACCGTGACGAGCGGACAGATCTACCTGGACGAGACCGAGATCACCGGGCTCAAGGACAAGAAGCTCACGCAGCTGCGCCGGGACCGGATCGGCTTCATCTTCCAGGCGTTCAACCTGCTGCCGACGCTGAACGCGCTGGAGAACATCACGCTGCCGATGGACATCGCGGGCCGCAAGCCGGACAAGGGCTGGCTGGACCAGGTCGTGGAGACCGTCGGGCTCGCCGACCGCCTCAAGCACCGGCCGAACCAGCTCTCCGGTGGTCAGCAGCAGCGCGTCGCCGTCGCCCGTGCGCTGGCCGCGCGCCCCGAGATCATCTTCGGTGACGAGCCGACCGGAAACCTGGACTCCCGTGCGGGCGCCGAGGTGCTCGGCTTCCTGCGCCGCTCCGTGGACGAGCTCGGCCAGACCATCGTGATGGTCACGCACGACCCGGTGGCGGCCTCGTACGCGGACCGGGTGCTGTATCTCGCGGACGGCGGGATCGTCGACGAGATGTACCAGCCGACGGCCGACCAGGTCCTGGACCGCATGAAGGACTTCGACGCCCGGGGGCGTACGTCATGACCGTCCTGAAGACCTCGATGCGCAACTTCTTCGCGCACAAGGGACGCATGGCCCTCTCGGCCGTCGCGGTCCTGCTGTCGGTGGCCTTCGTCTGCGGCACGCTGGTGTTCACCGACACGATGAACACGACGTTCGACAAGCTGTTCGCGGTCACCTCCTCCGATGTGACGGTGCTGCCCAAGGCGGCCAAGAGCGACGGCACCCCGCAGAACGGCAAGCCCGAGTCGGTGTCGGCCTCCGCACTGCAGCGGGCGAAGAAGGCGCAGGGCGTCAAGTCCGCCGAGGGCGCGGTCAGTTCGATGAACGTGACCGTCGTCAACAGCGACAACAAGAACATGGGGTCCAGCAACGGCGCCCCGACCATCGCGGGCAACTGGACCAGGAACGACCTGCGTTCGATGGAGATCACCTCGGGCCACGCCCCGCGCGGACCGACCGAGGTGATGGTCGACGCCGACACCGCCGACAAACACCACCTGAAGATGGGCGACGAACTGCGCACCATCGCGGTCACCGGTGACCTCAAGGCGAAGATCGTCGGTATCGCCACCTTCAAGGTGACCAACCCGGGTGCCGCCGTCGTCTACTTCGACACGGCCACCGCGCAGCGCGAACTGCTCGGCGCCACCGGCCGGTTCACGCAGATCAATCTCTCCGCCGCGTCCGGTGTCTCCGACGCGCAGCTCAAGCAGAACGTCTCCACGGCGCTCGGCGGGTCGGGTTCCTTCAAGATCCAGACCCAGAAGGAGAACGCCGATGAGAACCGCAAGGGCGTCGGCGAGTTCATGAACGTCATCAAGTACGCCATGCTCGGCTTCGCCGGCATCGCGTTCCTGGTGGGCATCTTCCTGATCATCAACACCTTCTCGATGCTGGTCGCCCAGCGGACCCGCGAGATCGGCCTGATGCGCGCCATCGGCTCCTCCCGCAAGCAGGTCAACCGCTCGGTTCTGGTCGAGGCACTGCTGCTCGGCTTCTTCGGCTCGATCCTCGGTGTCGGCGCGGGCGTAGGCCTCGCGGTCGGCCTGATGAAGATCATGTCGTCGATGGGCATGGACCTGTCGACCCGCGACCTCACGGTGAAGGCGACCACCCCGGTGGTGGGTCTGCTGCTGGGCGTCGTGGTCACCGTCCTCGCCGCCTACCTCCCGGCCCGCCGCGCGGGCAAGGTCTCCCCGATGGCCGCGCTGCGCGACGCCGGCACCCCGGCGGACGGCAAGGCGGGTCTCGTACGCGGTCTGATCGGCCTGGTGCTGACCGGCGCCGGAGCCTTCGCGCTCTACACCGCGGCCAACGCCGACAAGGCGAGCGACGGTTCGCTGGTGCTGGGCGCGGGTGTCGTCCTCACCCTGATCGGCTTCGTGATCATCGGCCCGCTGCTCGCGGGCGGGGTGGTCCGGGTCATCAGCGCCGTACTGCTGCGCATGTTCGGCCCGGTCGGACGGCTCGCCGAGCGCAACGCACTGCGCAACCCGCGCCGTACGGGCGCCACCGGTGCGGCCCTGATGATCGGCCTTGCCCTGGTCGCCTGCCTCTCCGTGGTGGGCTCGTCCATGGTGGCCTCGGCGACGGACGAGCTCGACAAATCGGTCGGCGCGGACTTCATCGTCCAGGGCAACCAGCGGATCGTGCCGCAGGCCGAGAAGGCCATGGAGACGACGCCGGGCCTGGAGCACGTCACGCGCTACAAGGACCTCGGGGCCAGGACGACCTCGCCGGACGGCCAGGTCGACGACTCCGGGATCACCGCGGCCGACCCTTCCTACGCCCAGGACCTGCGCCGCAAGACGACCGCCGGTGAGCTGTCGGCGGCGTACGGCAGGGACGCCATGTCGGTCGGCTCGGACTACGCCAAGAAGCACGGGGTGAAGCTCGGCGACACCCTGACCGTCGCCTTCAAGGACGGCAAGACGGCGAAGCTCAAGGTCGCGGCCATCACGGACGACGACGTGGCCATCGACAAGGGCGCCCGGTACACCAGCCTCGAGACGATGAAGAAGTACCTGCCCGCGAACAAGATCCCGCCGAACGAGATCATGTTCGCCAAGGCCAAGGACGGCCAGGAGAAGCAGGCGTACGCGGCCCTGAAGAAGTCCATGGAGCCGTACCCGCAGTATCAGGTCCGCGACCAGACGGACTACAAGCAGGAGCTCAAGGACCAGATCGGCCAGCTCCTGAACATGGTCTACGGTCTGCTGGCCCTGGCGATCGTCGTGGCGATCCTGGGTGTGGTGAACACCCTGGCCCTGTCGGTCGTCGAGCGCACCCGCGAGATCGGCCTGATGCGCGCCATCGGCCTCTCCCGCCGCCAGCTGCGCCGCATGATCCGCCTGGAGTCGGTCGTCATCGCCCTCTTCGGCGCCCTCCTCGGTCTCGGCCTGGGCATGAGCTGGGGCGCCACCGCCCAGAAGCTTCTCGCCCTGGAGGGTCTGAAGGTCCTGGACATCCCGTGGCCGACGATCACCTATGTGTTCATCGGCTCGGCGTTCGTGGGCCTGTTCGCCGCCCTGGTCCCGGCGTTCCGGGCGGGCCGGATGAATGTGCTGAACGCGATCGCCACCGACTAGCGGCCGAGAGGTCGCCGCACAGCCACCGCGAACGGGGGTTGCGGGGGACGGGCCCGGCCCGAGGAGAGTCGATCTCCTCGGGCCGGGCCCGCGGCGTGGCTCCTACCGCCTCTTGAGGAGTACATACCCGTAGGCGGCGCCGATCACCGAGTACTCGGCGTGCGGGTGCAGTTGACGGGCGTACGCCTGGACGTCGTGGTGGGAGTGGTCGGTGTCGTCCAGGGCGATGAAGTCCGGGGTGATCCCGTGGGTGGTGCCGACCCAGAAGACCCGGCAGCGCGAGGTGAGACGGCTGCTCGGTCCGGTGTTCGCCTCGACGCTCGCCCCGTCCGGGACGAGCGCCAGCATCCGCTCGACGGCACTCACGCGCGCGGGTTTGCGATACGCCTCGGGCTCGGTCAGCAGGGACAGCGGGAGCGTGGTCGTCAGCGCGAGGGAGGCCGCGGCGATGGCGGCCGGGAGGTGCAGCGCGTACGAGCGCAGCCACGGGCGCGGGCTGTAGCGGGCGCGGGAGAGCGCGTCGGCGAGGGCGAGCGAGAGGACCGGCATCAGGACCGCGCTGTAGTGCCAGTCCGTTCCCCAGTAGTGCGCGTCGGAGGAGCCGAAGCGCCAGCCCAGGGTCGGCAGGGCGACCAGGAGGAGCGGGGAGCGCAGGGCGAGCAGTCCGGTGGTGGGGATCAGCAGCCAGGCGAGGGTACGGAGTTTGGTGCCGATGCCGTCCAGGGGGCTGCCCGCGTCGCCGACCTTGTCCCAGTAGGCGTAGGCGTCCCCGGAGTTGACGGCCGGTATCACCAGGGTGAGGGTGACCACCGTGGCCAGCACGCCCAGAGCGGCCACGCCGAGCGCGTACCGCACCGCGGTGGGGGACGAGCGCCGGGCCCGCACCGCGACGACCAGGGCGATCGCGGCCACCGTGAGCCCCAGGTCCTCCTTCACGAGCACCAGGGGCAGGGCCCACAGGAGGGCCGCGCGCCGGCGGTGGGCGAGCAGTGCTTCGAGGGCGAAGGCGATCAGCGGGACGGCGAAGCAGATCTCGTGGAAGTCGAAGTCGACGGCGCGCTGAATACCCCAGGACAGCCCGTACGCGACCCCGAGCGCGAGCCCGCGGTGACGCCCGAGCAGCCCCGCCGCGGCCCGGGTGACCGGAACGGCGGACAGCGCGAGCAGCGCGGCCTGCGCGACGAGGAGGGTGACGGGCGTGGGGAACAGCCGGTAGGCCGGGGCGAGCAGCGCGGTGATCGGGCTGAAGTGGTCGCCGAGGATGTTCGTGCCGGGGCCCTTGAGGTCGGCCACCGGGGCCTGGAGATGAGCGTAGGCGCGGACCGCCTGTTCGAAGATGCCGAGGTCCCAGGACTTGATGGCGAGGTGCCGGTAGCGGCCGAGGGAGAGCGCTGTGTACGCCACGAAGAGGACGGCGGCGAGGAGGTGGGGGTCGCGGGGGCGCCGGTCACGGGTGGGGGCGGGCGTGACCGGCAGGGGTATGTGGGGGGTCGCCGGGGCGCGGTCCGGTGGGGCGGCCTGGGCTGTGTGCACGGGGTGGTCCTTGGGCGGGGTCGCGGCTGCGGGGTGCGGGTTGGCGTCGGTGAGTTTTCGCCCCGGACGCCCCTACCCGACCCATCTTCCAGGGGCGCCGCCCCTGGACCACGCCCGGGGCTTCCCTCCCCGACCGCCGGGTTGTTTCGGCTGCTGGCTGGAACCCGCCGTCGCGCATTCCTCGTGCTTCTGAGCGGGGCGCACCATGCCCTTCCCGGCCCGGGCCGGCAATCTCCAGCCTGTACGGCGATCGAGGACGAGCGCGTCAGCGCGATGCGGGGGCTGGGGGCGGAGCCCCGGGGAGGCTCACCCCACGCCGGGGTGCGGGGCGCCGGGCCGGTGGACAAGGCCCGGCGCCGCGCACCTCGGCGTCGTACGCTTGAGACCCCCGGCCCGTCACACGTGTCGGGCGGTTCGCGTTGCCCACTCCCCGGGATGGAAGCCCTTCATGAGCCTGCACGGTCTGCTCGACGCCGTCGTCAAGGACGCCGCCCTCGCGGAAGCGGTGGGGGCCGCCACCGACGGCAACCGTATGCACGTCGACCTGGTCGGCCCACCCGCGGCCCGCCCCTTCGCGGTGGCGGCCCTGGCCCGCGAGGCCGGCCGCCCCGTGCTTGCGGTGACGGCGACGGGCCGCGAGGCCGAGGACCTGGCCGCCGCGCTGAGGTCCCTCCTTCCGTCGGAGGGCGTCGTCGAGTACCCGTCGTGGGAGACGCTCCCGCACGAGCGGCTGTCCCCGCGCAGCGACACCGTGGGCCGTCGCCTCGCCGTCCTGCGGCGGCTGGCCCACCCGCGCCCCGACGACCCGGAGACCGGCCCGGTCTCGGTCGTCGTCGCCCCGGTCCGCTCCGTGCTGCAGCCGCAGGTCAAGGGCCTGGGCGACCTGGAGCCGGTGGCGTTGCGCACGGGGCAGAGCGCCGACCTGGGCGAGGTGGTCGAGGCGCTCGCGGCAGCCGCGTACTCCCGGGTCGAGCTCGTCGAGAAGCGCGGCGAGTTCGCGGTCCGCGGCGGCATCCTGGACGTTTTCCCGCCCACCGAGGAGCACCCGCTGCGGGTGGAGTTCTGGGGTGACGACGTCGAGGAGATCCGTTACTTCAAGGTCGCCGACCAGCGGTCCCTCGAAGTCGCCGAGCACGGCCTGTGGGCGCCGCCCTGCCGCGAGCTGCTGCTCACGGACGACGTACGCCGGCGGGCGGCCCAGCTGGCCGAGGAGCACCCGGAGCTGGGCGAGCTGCTCGGCAGGATCGCCGAGGGCATCGCCGTAGAGGGCATGGAATCCCTGGCACCGGTCCTGGTCGACGACATGGAGCTGCTGCTCGACGTCCTGCCCAAGGGCTCGATGGCCGTCGTGTGCGATCCGGAGCGGGTGCGGACGCGGGCCGCGGACCTGGTGGCGACGTCGCAGGAGTTCCTGCAGGCGTCCTGGGCGGCGACCGCCGGCGGCGGCGAAGCCCCCATCGACGTGGACGCGGCCTCCTTGTGGTCCATCGCGGACGTACGGGACCGGGCGCGCGAGCTGGACATGATGTGGTGGTCGGTGTCGCCGTTCGCGGCGGACGAAGAGCTCGACACGGACACCCTCAAGCTGGGCATGCACGCCCCCGAGACCTACCGCGGTGACACCGCCCGGGCCCTCGCCGACACCAAGGGCTGGCTCGCCGACGGCTGGCGCACGGTGTACGTCACCGAGGCGCACGGCCCCGCCGCCCGTACCGTCGAGGTCCTCGGCGGCGAGGGCATCGCGGCCCGCCTCGACACGGAGCTCGCGGACATCGGCCCTTCCGTCGTCCATGTCTCGTGCGGTTCGATCGACTACGGCTTCGTCGACCCCGCGCTGAAGCTCGCGGTCCTCACCGAGACCGACCTCTCCGGCCAGAAGGCGGCCGGCAAGGACGGCGCCCGGATGCCGGCCCGCCGCCGCAAGACCATCGACCCGCTGACCCTCGAAACGGGCGACTACATCGTGCACGAGCAGCACGGCGTCGGCCGCTACATCGAGATGGTGCAGCGCACGGTCCAGGGCGCGACCCGCGAGTACCTGGTCGTGGAGTACGCCCCCGCCAAGCGTGGCCAGCCCGGCGACCGCCTCTACATCCCCACCGACCAGCTGGAGCAGATCACCAAGTACGTCGGCGGCGAGGCCCCCACGCTGCATCGCCTGGGCGGCGCCGACTGGACGAAGACCAAGGCGCGCGCCAAGAAGGCGGTCAAGGAGATCGCGGCGGATCTGATCAAGCTGTACTCGGCGCGGATGGCGGCCCCGGGGCACGCGTTCGGCTCCGACACCCCGTGGCAGCGCGAGCTGGAGGACGCCTTCCCGTACGCGGAGACCCCCGACCAGCTGACGACGATCGCGGAGGTCAAGGAGGACATGGAGAAGACGGTCCCGATGGACCGTCTGATCTGCGGCGACGTGGGTTACGGCAAGACGGAGATCGCGGTCCGCGCCGCCTTCAAGGCGGTGCAGGACGGCAAGCAGGTGGCCGTGCTCGTCCCCACGACCCTCCTGGTGCAGCAGCACTTCGCCACCTTCTCCGAGCGTTACTCACAATTCCCGGTGAATGTAAGGGCGTTGAGCCGCTTCCAGACGGACACGGAAGCGAAGGCGGTCCTGGAGGGCCTGCGCGACGCTTCGGTGGACGTCGTCATCGGCACCCACCGGCTGTTCTCGGCGGAGACGAAGTTCAAGGACCTCGGCCTGGTCATCGTCGACGAGGAGCAGCGCTTCGGCGTCGAGCACAAGGAGCAGCTGAAGAAGCTGCGCGCGAACGTCGACGTGCTGACGATGTCCGCCACTCCGATCCCGCGCACCCTGGAGATGGCGGTCACGGGCATCCGTGAGATGTCGACGATCACCACGCCCCCGGAGGAGCGCCACCCGGTCCTGACCTTCGTCGGCCCGTACGAGGAGAAGCAGATCGGTGCGGCCCTGCGCCGCGAACTGCTGCGCGAGGGCCAGGTCTTCTACATCCACAACCGTGTCGAGTCCATCGACCGCGCGGCCGCGCGGCTCAGGGAGATCGTCCCGGAGGCACGCATCGCGACGGCGCACGGCCAGATGGGGGAGCAGGCTCTGGAGCAGGTGGTCGTCGACTTCTGGGAGAAGAGGTTCGACGTGCTCGTGTCCACCACGATCGTCGAATCAGGCATCGACATCTCCAACGCGAACACGCTGATCGTGGAGCGCGGCGACAACTTCGGCCTCAGCCAACTCCACCAGCTGCGAGGCCGAGTCGGACGCGGCCGGGAACGCGGATACGCGTACTTCCTCTATCCCCCGGAGAAGCCGCTGACGGAGACCGCGCACGAGCGTCTCGCGACCATCGCCCAGCACACCGAGATGGGTGCGGGCATGTACGTCGCGATGAAGGACCTGGAGATTCGCGGCGCGGGCAATCTGCTCGGCGGCGAGCAGTCCGGTCACATCGCGGGCGTCGGTTTCGACCTCTACGTACGCATGGTCGGCGAGGCGGTCGCGGACTACCGCGCCTCGCTGGAAGGCGGCGTCGAGGAGGAGCCGCCCCTGGAGGTCAAGATCGAGCTCCCGGTCGATGCGCACGTCCCGCACGACTACGCCCCCGGCGAGCGGCTCCGTCTCCAGGCCTACCGTTCCATCGCCTCCGCCAACACGGAGCAGGATGTCAAGTCCGTACGCGAGGAACTCGTCGACCGCTACGGCAAGTTGCCCGAGCCGGTGGAGAACCTGCTGCTGGTGGCCGGTCTTCGGATGCTCGCGCGCGCGTGCGGCGTCGGCGAGATCGTCCTCCAGGGCAACAACATCCGCTTCGCCCCGGTGGAGCTGAGGGAGTCCCAGGAACTCCGCCTGAAGCGCCTGTACCCGGGCACCGTCATCAAGCCGGCCGTCCACCAGATTTTGGTGCCCCGCCCGAAGACGGCGAAGGTGGGCGGGAAGCCGTTGGTGGGGCGGGAGTTGCTGGGGTGGACCGGGGAGTTCCTGGCGTCGGTTCTGGGGTCGTAGGATCCGGCTCCCACTCAGGTCGAACAGCGCACGGACGAACTGGCCGCCGCCTCTTTGGCGTGCCCTCGGCCTGGACGCCGCCGCCCGCCTCGCCGACCTGCTCGGCGAGTTCCGGGCCGCGGTGCTGAGCTCGGGGCTGCCGCCTTCGCAGACGACGCTGGGGATCGGCGAGGTGTGAGAGGCCAGGTGACAACGCGCGCGGTAGGCCGACTCCGCCTCGGGCAACGCAGAACCGCCCGCGGGACACCGGGTCTCCGCGGACGGTCTCTGTTGCCTGGGGTTCAGGATGATTCAGTCGGCGCAAGCCTCCGTATGTCTCCGGGCTATCGCTGTTCGGGCCGGTCGCGGTCCATGCCCATCGCGCCTTCGATCTTCTGCTGCGCGTCGTCGACCCGGTCCGTGTACTTGTTGCCCGTCTTCTTGTTGACGTCTTGCTCTGCGGCGTCGGACATCTGCTTGGCCTTGTCCTGGCCGTGACGACTCTTGAACCTGTCGAAGATGCCCATCCAGAGCTCCTTCCGGAGGTGACTCACCACCGACGATACGCCCGGCGTGCGCCGATTGCCCGTTGGGTGCGGGTATGGCCGAGGGGCCCTGACCGCTACCTTGGGACCCGGGGAAACGCGCCCGTACAGGGCGGACCCGGGGAGGCAAGGGGAGGGACGCCGTGCTGCGTCTGAGGGGTGGCGCGGCCGCGGCCGCGCTGGTGGTGTTCGTCGTCGGTGCCGGCGTCAGCGGCTGCAAGAAGGAGGCCACGGGTTCCGCGGGCCCGCAGGAGACGGCGGCCGGCGGCGCGGCCCTCGCCGCCGTGGACTCGCTGACCGTCAAGGGGCGCGCGCCCAAGACGGGGTACAGCCGGGAGCGCTTCGGCACGTCCTGGGCCGACACGGACTCGAACCGGTGCGATACCCGCGACGACATCCTCAAACGGGACCTGAAGGACGTGAAGTTCAGCGACGGAAAGTGCAAGGTGAGCTCCGGGATCCTTGCCCCGGATCCGTACGGGGGTCAGGACGTGACCTTCGCGCGCGGTCGCAGCCTGGTGGACATAGACCACCTCGTCGCGCTCTCGGACGCCTGGCAGAAGGGCGCCAAGTACTGGGACGCGAGCAAGCGAATAGCCCTGGCCAACGACCCGCTCAACCTCCGTGCGGTTGACGCCGGCGCCAACCGCAGCAAGGGCGACGGCGATACGGCGACCTGGCTCCCGCCCAACAAGGCGTATCGCTGCACGTATGTCGCCGCGCAGGTGGCCGTGAAGAAGAAGTACGGGCTGTGGGTCAGCGCCGCCGAGAAGGCGGCCATGAAGAAGGTGCTCTCCGGCTGCCCCGGCCAGAAACTCCCCTCGGGCGGCAACCCGACACAGGCGCCGAAGCGGTTCCACGCGAACTAGGGTCGCGTCAGCCGAGGTTCGCCCCGTCGCGACGCCCGGCACGCTCCCCCACTGCCTCAAGGGCGTGGGAGGTGCCCCCACTCGCCGCACCGGCCGAAGGCCCAATTGCGTCCCGTACGAGGGCTTCCGGCCGGCACTCCCCCAGCTTTCGGCCGGGGGGACCCCCAGAGCACGCACCGGACGCCGCTCCTTGACGGGCAGACGTTGCCTGCCGGGGCACTGGTCCCGTCTTTCGGATCACGCCGACATCGACATGCCGGCGGCTGAGCGCGAACCCATGCCGCTGCCCCGTTGAGGCTGACACGGCGAAACCGTTTCATCGGGACCGAGTTGACGCCTACCGTGTGCGACATGCAGTTGAAGGTGTCAAGTCTCGCGGAACGGCCCGAGATGCTCGGGCACGTGGTCCGGATGGCCAACAGCTGGCCGGAGTTCCTGCTCCAGGACCCGGTGGGTGACACACACTACGGCCGGATCGCCACCGAACTTCCGGAGTACGTGCTGTTCGCCGAGGACGAGCACGACCGCGTGGTCGCCCACGCCTACAGCGTGCCGTTCGCCCTCGCGGACGAGGACCGGGGCGAACTGCCCGCGCGGGGCTGGGATCAGGTGCTGACCTGGGCGTTCGCCGACCGACGCCGCGGCAGACCGGCCGACACGGTGAGCGCCATCTCGATCGTCGTCGCCCCGCACGCCCAGGGCGGCGGCCTGTCCGCGCGGATGCTCTCCGCAATGCGGGACAACACCCGGGCGCGCGGTTTCACCGAGGTCGTCGCCCCCGTCCGCCCCAGCGCCAAGCACCTGGAACCGCGCACCCCGATGGAGGAGTACGCGTTCCGGGAGCGCACCGACGGGCTGCCGCACGACCCGTGGTTGCGCGTCCACGTCCGGGCGGGCGGTGTCATCGAGGCGGTGGCGCCGGCGTCCATGACGGTCGCGGCCTCGCTGGAGGAGTGGCGCGCATGGACGGGGCTGCCCTTCGACATGGATGGCCTCGTCGAGGTGCCCGGCGCGCTGGTGCCGGTGCACTGCGAAGCGAGGCGCGGATACGCCGTATACGTCGAGCCCAATGTCTGGGTGCGGCACACCCTGTGAACTGGCACCTTGTCAGTTCACAAGGCGTCGTTCCTGTCCATTCCTGCAAGATGAAGAATTCTGATCACTGAGGTCACCAACCTGCAAAGAAGTTCACAAGAGACAAAGGGGTGAGTCGAAACAAGTCGGGCTGGTTCAGTAAGAGGTGGTCAAGGCCAAGCCAAGATCTCCTCTCGGATCTGTCCATGGGATGTTCACAACAGTCAAGATCAGCGCGTTTCTCTGCCTCTTCTGACTGTTGGAGTCGAAGCCGTGCGCATTCGGCCTGCCCGCCGCTCCCGCCCCGCTCCCCGCGCGCACCGCGCGCGGCGAAGCGTGGCCGTGCTCGTCCTGACGGCCCTCGCACTGATGCTGACGACCCAGCAGGCCATGGCTGAGGGCCTGGAGCTCGACACCGTTTCGGTCTCCCTGCCGAGTCTCTCCTCGCTGGCGTCCTGGTTCGAGGACCCGCACTGGGGTAAGACCCCCCACCAGCAGTCGGGCACCGCGGCCGGGCACAAGCACCACGTGTCCGCGAAGGCGACGGACGCGAAGCGCGGCGTGGGCAAGGCACGGGGCAAGGGGAAGGGCGAGCTCGCCGCCTACCACGCGCACAAGCCCGCCGTCCAGCACGGCAAGAGCCAGGGCGGCCCCGGCTACAACGCGAAGACCAGCAAGCGCAACGCGGCCAAGTCCTCGCGCACCGACACCGTCTTCGACAACGCCGACGGCAGCACCACCCGCCGTATCTCCCCGAAGACCGTCAACTACCAGGTGAGAAAGGGAAGATGGGCGCCGATCGACGTGGACGTGCGGGCCGGTCCCGATGACCGCTGGTACGAGAAGGCCAACTCCCTCGCCGTCGACTTCGGCCCCAAGGCGAACGACCACGAGCTTGTCTCCTTCGCCGTCGACGGTACGCACTCCCTCTCGTACGCCCTGAAGGGCGCCAAGTCCGTCAAGGGCACGGCCGACGGCTCCCGCGTCACGTACGAGAACGTCCTGACGGACACCGACCTCCAGGTCGCCCCCACCGCCACCGGGGTCAAGGAAGCGATCGTCCTGCGTTCCGCGGACGCCGCGAACAGCTGGACCTTCCCGCTGGACCTCAAGGGCCTCACGCCCGTCCAGACCAAGAGCGGGTCGATCGACCTGCGCAACGCCGCCGGCAAGACCGTCGAGCGCATCCCCGCGTCGTACGCCTACGACGCGAAGGTGAACAAGCGCTCCGGAGACCCGGCCACCACCTACGACGTCACCACGAAGCTCGTCCACGACAAGGACGGCTACGCACTGAAGGTGACTCTCGACGACAGCTGGCTGCACGACTCGCGCCGCGTCTTCCCGGTCACCGTCGACCCGACCGTCACGGACGGTTGGACCACCACCTACGCCGAGTCCGGGTCCGGTAACAACATCGACCACTCCTACGAGCAGACCATCAAGGTCGGCTCGTACGACTCCGGCACCCACTCCGCGAACAGTTTCGTCAACCACTGGGACACCGCCTGGGACGGCAGCGGAGTCACCGTCTCCTCCGCGACGCTGCACCTCTTCGACACCTGGGCCTCCACCTGCACCGCCGAGCGGTTCGACGTTGCCCTGGTGACCAGCTCCTGGACCCCGGAGTCCGTCACCAGCTACCCGGGCCCCTCGAAGGGCTCCTCCATCGGCAACGCCACCCCGAGCGTGCCCAACGCCTGCGCCAACACGGCCGCCGACCGCAGCGTCGGCGACTGGGTGAGCGTCTCGCTGTCCACCTCGGCCATCCAGGGCTGGATGAGCGGCACCACCGCCGACCACGGCCTGGCCGTGTACGCGTCGACCACCGACAACCTGCACTGGAAGCAGTTCGGCTCCTTCAACGACCCCTCCAAAGGCCCGTACATCGTCGTCACCTACACGGGCAACACCGCCCCGCAGATGTACGAGCAGTTCCCCGCCGACAACGCGGTCGTGGGCACCAGCACGCCCGAGCTGACCGCCTGGGCGGGCGGCGCCAACTCCACCAGCGGCAGCAACAACCAGTACATCTTCAAGGTCTACGACGCGACCAACACCAAGGTCGCCGACTCCGGGCTGATCGCCACCGGCGACTGGACCGTCCCGGCGGGCAAGCTGGCCTGGGGCAAGGCCTACACATGGACCGTGCAGGCGTACGACTCGACCACGGCCCTGTACTCCCCCGCGGAACCGTACGCACTCTCCGTCCAGGTGCCGCAACCCGTGATCACCTCGGGGCTGTCACAGAACAGCAGCGACCATGGCTTTGACGCGTCGATCGGCAACTACACCACCTCCGACACCGACGCCTCGATCTCCACCGTCGGCCCCTCGCTGGACGTGGAGCGGGACTACAACTCCCGTGACCCGCGTTGGACCGGCGCGTTCGGCTCCGGCTGGTCGAGCATCTTCGACTCCCGTGCCACCGAGCAGTACACGGCGTCCGGAGCGGTCGCCGGCGTCAACGTCACCTACCCGGACGGCTCCCAGGTCGGCTACGGCAAGAACAGCGACGGCACCTTCACGCCGGGCAACGGCCGGTTCGCCACGTTCAAGACGATCACGGGTGGCTACTCGCTGACCGACAAGGACGACACGGTCTACACGTTCACCCAGTCCCTGGGCTCGGGCGGGTACGGCCTGACCTCGGTGACGGACGCCAACGGCCGCTCCATCACGTTCACCTGGACCAGCGGTCACATCACGAAGATGACGTCCGCGGTCTCCTCGCGCTCCCTCAACCTGACCTGGTCCACACCGACGGGCGCGTTGGCCGCGCATGTCGCGACCGTCGTCACCGACCCGGTCACCGCCGGCGACTCGTCCACCGCGCAGACCTGGACGTACGGCTACACGGGCGACCAGCTGACCAAGGTGTGCTCGCCGCTGTCGGCCACCAAGTGCACGACGTACGGCTACCAGACCGGCTCGCAGTACCAGAACGCCTCCCTCGACCTCGACCCGGGCGCCATGTGGCCGCTGACCGAGGCCTCGGGCACCACAGCGAAGGACGCCGTCCTCGCCAATGAGGGCACGAAGAACGCCACGTACGAGAACGTGACGCTCGGCGCGGCTGGTCCGCTGACCGGTTCCTCCGCGACGGCCGCCTCGTTCAACGGCACCTCGTCCGACGTCGCGCTGCCCAAGAACACCGGCAACGATACCGACTCCGGTGCGCTGTCCCTGTGGTTCAAGACCTCGGCCGGGCCCGGCGTCCTCTACTCGTACGCCTCCCAGCCCATCGGCTCCGGACAGGCCGCCGGCTTCTACACCCCGTCGATCTACGTCGGCACGGACGGCAAGCTGAACGCCGAGTTCTGGTACAGCGGCGGCATCAACCCGATCGTCACGTCGACGTCGGTCGCCGACGGCCACTGGCACCACGTGGTGCTGTCCGCCGCGGGCAACTCGCAGACGCTGTACGTCGACAACGCCAAGATCGGCTCGCGGACCGGCACCGTCTCCATCCAGAGCGCGGTCGCCTTCGGCAAGAACCAGTCGTACAACTACCTGGGCACCGGCTTCCTCGGCGGCAACTGGCCCGACGAGCCGCACCAGAGCTCCACCTCCAAGAGCGGCTACGCCACCTACTTCAACGGCACCATCGCGGACGCCGCCTGGTACGGCCGCCCGCTGGTCGCTGCCGACGTCAACTCCCTCTACCAGTACGGCACCCATGCGGCGAGCCTGCTCACCTCCATCACCCGGCCGTCCGGCAAGACGTACGCGGCGATGACGTACGACCCGGCCACCACCGCGCTCACCCAGCTCACCGACGAGAACGGCGGCGTCTGGAATCTCGGCACGCCCACGGTCGCCGGTTCCAGCCAGACCTACCGCGGCGCGGTCCTCGGCAGCGCCCCCTCCGGCTACTTCCGCCTCGGTGAGGCAGCAGGTGCGAGTACGGCCGTCGACGAGGTGCGCGGCGGCAACGGCACCTACAGCTCGGTGACGCTCGGTGCGACCGGGCCGTTCAGCGACCACACCACGGCCTCCTTCGACGGCAGCACCTCGTTCGTGAACCTGCCTGACGGCATGGTGCCCGGCTCGGGCGACGAATCGGTCAGCATGTGGTTCAAGACGTCCACGGCGGGCGGCGTGCTGTTCGGCACCTCGAAGCATCCGGTCACCGACGGCACCGGCTCCACCCCGTACACACCGGTCCTTTACGTCGGCAGCAGTGGCAAGCTCTACGGCGAGTTCTGGTTCTCCACGGGCTCCGACAATCCGCTGGCTTCTGCCTCGGCCGTGACCGACGGCCAGTGGCACCACGTCGTGCTGTCGACGTCGGCCACCAGCCAGTCGATGTACCTCGACGACCAGCTGGTGGGCACGCAGACCGGCACCGCGGCGATGAACGACCAGCCGTACACCTACGTGGGCGCCGGATTCCTGGGCGGCTACTGGCCGGACGAGCCCTACCGCAACACCAGCGGTGACTACACCGGCCACGCGAGTTACTTCAAGGGCTCGATCGCCGAGGCCGCCGTCTACCGCTCCCACTTGTCCGCGGCCGACGTGTCCGAGCAGTGGCAGGCGGCGAAGAACTCCACCGGCCTGCTGCCGGTCGAGACGGTCAACGTGACCTCGCCGACGAACGCCACGCTCACCTACACGTACGACGTCGACCACGGCAACCGGGCGCTGACCGAGACCGACGGCCTCGGCAACAAGACGAGCTTCGGCTACGACACCGCCGGGTTCGAGCACACCGTCACCGACCCCAACGGCTCGATGACCATCACCGGTCATGACGTGCGCGGCAACGTGGTCTCCTCGACGGCCTGCCAGGATCAGTCGGCGAACCACTGCTCGACCGAGTACTACACGTACTACCCGGACGACACCACGGCGCAGCTGACCACCGCCGACCCGCGCAACGACCAGCTGCTGACCGAGCGCGACGGCCGCTCGGCGTCCGCGACGGACAACACGTACCTGACGTCGTTCACGTACGACGCGCAGGGCAACCAGACCGGCATCACCGGCCCGGCGGTCCCCGGCTTCCCGAACGGCCGCACCACCACGACCACCTACAGCGACGGCACCAGCACCTACCCGTCCGCCGACGGCGGAGTGGTGCCGGGGGGCCTGCCGGTGAAGACCACCAGCCCCGGCGGCGCGGTCAACTCGGTGGCGTACTTCACCAACGGCGACGTCGCCTCGACCACCGACGCCATCGGTCTGGCCACCACCTACACCTACGACGGCCTCGGCCAGGTGCTCAGCCAGAAGGTCGTCTCCGACACCTATCCCAACGGCCTGACCACCACGTACACGTACGACCTGAACGGCCAGGTCACCGAGGAGCACGACCCGCAGCTCACCGACCGCGTCACCGGCGCCACGCACGCCGCCGTCTCCACGACCGTCTACGACGAGGACGGCAACGTCACCTCGCAGACCGTCTCCGACGCGAGCGGCGGCGACTCCGCGCGCACCGAGACGCAGACATACGACGCCTACGACCACGTGCTCACCCAGTCGGACGCCAACGCGGCCGCGGGCGCGACCAACGGCAACACCACGACGTACACGTACGACACCTCCGGCAACAAGACCAAGGAGGTGACCTCGGCGGGCAACGAGACCCGCTACACCTACGACGACAACGGCAACCTGCTCACGCAGGCCCTGATGTACACCGGTGACCCGGTCAACCCGCAGACCGCGACCCTTCTCACCGAGTCGTCGCGCGCCTACGACCCGGCCGGACGCCTCGCGTCCGTGACCGACGCGATGGGCAACACCACGTCGTACACCTACCTGGACGACGGCCTGACCGCCTCGGTGAAGCGGACCAGCGCCGACGGCAACAGCTCCTACGTCCTGGAGTCGGACACCTACGACGCCGCCGGGAACCTGCTCACGTCGACCACCGACAACGGCGAGACCGTCACCAACCACAAGGTCGACGCGGCCTCCCGCACCACCTCCACCGAGGTCGACCCGACCGGCGTGGACCGCGTGAGCACCGTCTCGTACACCCCGGACGACGAGATCGCCTCCGAGAACGACCACGACGCCACGGGCTACGACCGCACCACCACCAGCACGTACGACGACATGGGCAATGTGCTCAGCGAAACGCTGTACGGGGACGCCTCCGGGCACCCGGCCGGCTGGTGGAAGCTCAACCAGACCTCGGGCACGAACGTCACGGACTCCTCCGGCACCGGCAACACCGCCGCTGCCGGGGCGGGCGTGACCTGGGCGGACGACGCGGCCAAGTTCAGCGGCTCCAGCACCGGCACCGGCGACATCGTCGCCACCAACAGCCCGGTCCTGGACACCACGGCGTCCTACACGGTGTCCGCGTGGGTCAACCTGGCCGACACCTCGACCTACCGCACGTTCGTCGGGCAGGGCGGCACCAACCGGTCGTCCTTCTACCTGCAGTACTCCCCGACGAACAACGCGTACCGCTTCCACACGTCGAACGAGGACGTGAGCTCCCCGTCCGCGTTCTACGACGCGGTCGCCCCGAGCCCGCCGACGCTGAACACCTGGACCCACTTGGTCGGTGTCTTCGACTCCACGAACGGCTCGATGAAGCTGTACGTCGACGGGCAGTTGGCCGGTTCCGGAACCGACGCCTCGCCATGGACCGGAACGGGTCCGCTGGCGATCGGCGGCGCCAAGCGGGCGGGCGGCACCGTCAGCAACGTGGTGGACGGCTCGGTCTCCAACGTGCAGGTCTACCAGCGCGCCCTGGACTCGTCCGACGTCTCCTCGCTGTACGGCAAGGGCCGTACCGGCGGCACGGTCGGTTCCTCCGCCGAGCAGACCACCAAGTACACGTACGACAAGCGCGGTCTGCCGACGTCCACGACGGATGCCGAGCAGAACACCACGACGTACGCCTACGACGAGGCGGGCAACCTGGCGGTCTCCACCGCGCCGGCTGTCCAGGCCGAGGCGGACGGCACCAACCCGGTCACCGTGCACCCGGTCACCACGAGTGGTTTCAACACCTTCGGCGAGGGTGTCGAGGAGCAGGACCCGAACGGTCTGGTGACCAGCACGGCGTACGACGCCGATGGCAACAAGGTGTCCGAGACGTTGCCGTCGTACACCCCGGCGGGTGCCTCCCAGCCCAATGCGGGCACCACGGTGTGGACGTATGACAGCGAGGGCAACCAGACCTCGGTGGTCAGCCCCGGTAACAAGACGACGTCGTACCTCTACGACCAGATGGGCGACTTGGCGCAGATCACGGCGCCGGACGGTTCGACGACGCATGCCACGTACGACACGGCGGGTGACCAGCTGTCGGCGACGGATGGCACGGGCGCGCAGGCGCAGGCGACCTACGACTACCTGGGCCGCCGGCTCACCTCGACGACGATGGAGCGTTATCCGTCGACGCGGACGCTGACGAGTACGAACTCGTACGCGGTCACGACGGGCAATCCGTACGGCGCGCACCTGGCGTCGACGACGTCGCCGGGCGGTGTGTCGAGCACGTACGGCTACGACCGGGCCGGTGAGATCACCTCGGTGACGGACGGCGCGGGCAACACGACTCGCGTCGGCTACGACTTCGAGGGCAACGCGACGAAGACGACGCTGGCGGACGGTACCTGGACCGAGACGGACTACAACGCCTCGGACGACCCGACGGCGACGCGTGAGTACGACGCGAGCGGTACGAAGCTGTCGGAGACCTCGCAGAGTTACGACGGTGTGGGCAACCTGGTCGCGGCGACGGACGCCAACCAGCACACGACGCGCTGGACGTACGACGCGGCGGGCACGATCACCCAGCAGGTGGAGCCGGTCGACGCGGCGACGTCCATCACCACGACGTTCGGCTATGACGCGGCGGGTAACCGCACGCGCTTCACCGACGGCCGCGGCAACTCCTGGCGGTATACGTACACGCCGTGGGGCCAGCAGGAGAAGGTGATCGAGCCGACGACCGACCAGTACACGTCGGCGGCGGACTCGACGACGACCTTCGCCTATGACGCGGACGGTCAGGTGACGACGGCCACGTTGCCGGGCGGGGTGACGACGTCGATGACGTACGACGTCAACGGCCAGCTGAAGACGATGAACGGCTCCGGCGCGGACGCGGCGACGGCTCAGCGCAGTTTCGACTACGACGCCGACGGCAGGGTCTTGTCGGCGGACACGGCGGAGGCCGGCATCACGGGCGCGGACGATCACCAGTCGTCCACGCACGACGCGTTCACGTACGACGACCGCGGTGACGTACTGAGCGCCTCCGGTTCGGCGGGTTCGTCGAGCTTCTCCTACAACGACGACGCGTCGATGCTGTCGCGGACGGACGCGGCGGGCACGACGTCGTACGGCTACGACACGGCGGGCCGCCTGTCGTCGCTGAACGACGCGGCAACGGGCACGCAACTGACGTACACATATGGCCAGTTGAACGAGGTCAAGTCGGTCAAGTACGGCTCGACGGGCCAGACGCGCACGTTCGGTTACAACAGCGCGCACGAGCTGACGAGCGATGTGCTGGTGCAGGACGCGTCGACGTTGGCGAGCTTCAGCTACGGCTACGACGACAACGGCAACCTGACGTCGAAGACGACGACGGGTGTGTCGGGGGCGTCGTCGAACACGTACACCTATGACTGGTCGGATCGTCTGACGTCGTGGAACGACGGGTCGACGACGAAGAGTTACGCCTACGACGCGTCGGGCAACCGGATCCGCAACGGTGCGGACGTCTATACGTACGACGCCCGGGATGAGTTGACGTCGGACGGTACGCACAGCTACTCGTATTCGGCGCGCGGGACGATGACGCAGGAGTCGCAGGCGTCGGGTTCGGTGGCGTACAAGACGGACGCGTTCGGCGATCAGATCACGGCGGGTACGCAGTCGTACACGCTGGACGCGCTGGGCCGGAACATCTCGGACACGGACACGACGGACCAGTCCACGCGGACGTTCGCCTTCTCGGGTGCGGGCAACACGATCGCGTCGGACGGCGACAATACGTACACCTACGATCCGGCGGGTGGTGTGGTCGGCGTCAAGCCGTCGGGCGGCAGTGGGGCGCTGGCCCTGACGGACCAGCACAGCGACGTGGTGGGCACGTTCACGTCGGGTGCGACGTCGCTGGCGGGTTCGGCGTCGTATGACCCGCTGGGCAAGGTGGTCTCCCCGACCGACACGGTCACCGGTCATCTCGGCTTCCAGTCGGGCTGGACGGAGCCGGGCACGGGTGATGTGGGTACGGCCTCGCGCTGGTACGACCCGGGCACGGGTCAGTTCCTGAACAAGGACAGCATCTCGCTGAACGCGGTGCCGAACTCGGTGGCGGCGAACCCGTTCGCCTACGTCGACGACAACCCGATGGCGGGTACGGACACCTCGGGCAACTGCTCCTGGTACGACGTGGTGTGCGGTGCGAAGAAGGTCGCGCACCATGTCAAGCACGCGGTCTCGCATGTGGCGCACAAGGTGTACCACGCGGTCAAGCACGCGGCCCGCAAGGTGGTCCACGCGGTGAAGCACGCGGCGCGCAAGGTCGTGCATCACGTGCGGGATGTGTATCACGCGACGGTGCGGGTGGTGCGGCGGGTGTATCACTACGCGGCGCGGCATGTCAGACGCGTGTATCACGCGGCGGTGCATGCGGTGCATACGGCGTATCACAAGGCCTCGCGTGTGGTACATCGTGTGGTGCATGCGGTGAAGAAGGCGGCGCACAAGGTCGCGAGCCATGTGAAGAAGGCCGCCAAGGCGGTCGCTCATGCGGCGCGGACCGCGTATCACGCGACGGTCAAGGCGGCGAAGGCGACGGCGACGTTCGTGAAGCACCATGCGGCTGCGATCACGTCGTTCGTGGTGTCGACGGCGGTGTTCGCGGGGTGTGAGGCGGCGACCTGGGGTGTGGGCACGGTCGGCTGCGCGGCGATGGCCGGCGCGGCGGGCTCGCTGGTGGAGCAGGGCTTCAAGTGCGCGGAGAACGGTGGCGGCGACTGCAGTGTGGGGGCGTTCGCGGGCTCGGCTGTGGAGGGCGCGGTCCTGGGTGCGGCGGGCGGCAAGCTGGGCGAGCTCGGCGGGAAGCTGCTGGCGAAGGTGGCGCCCAAGGCGATGAAGGCCGTGGGCGGGCTGTTCGGGAAGGGAGCGACCGAGGCCGGAGACTCGGCGGCTGCGGATGCCACGGAGGAGGCGGCTTCGGCGGCGGAGTCGGAAGGGGCCGGGACGCGGAGTCAGTCGCGTTCAGGCGAGGGGGAGTCGGGCGGCGGTTGCAAGATCCCGAAGGCGCCGAGGCCGCACAGCTTCACCGGCTCGACTCCGGTCCTGATGGCCGACGGCACGGCGAAGGCGATCGACCACGTGCGGGTCGGTGACACGATCGCCAACTCGGTGCCAGGAGTTGCGGGTACGGAGGCGCACAAGGTCACCGCGGTGATCGTGACGCACACGGACCACGACTTCGTCGACGTCACCATCAAGAAGACAGCTGAGTCCGTGGCGAAGCCGACTACAAAGGGCGGGGCGAAGTCCCTGGCCCGGAAGGTGGCCCGCAAGGCGGCGTTCGGCCTGGCGGCTTCGGCGGCGGTACTGGGCGCGCTGGCGGCGAGCCACGGCCACGGCCAGGAGCCGGCGACGGCTCCGGTGGCGGCGGTCAGCAGCGCAGCGTCCGCGCAGGACAGCAAGGCTGCCGCGTCCGGCGCAGCGGCCGGAGACACGTCGGACGCGCAGGGCGCGCACCTGACGACGACGTTCCACCACCCGTTCTACGACGAGACCCAGTCGGCGTTCGTGGAGGCCAAGGACCTCCACACCGGAGACGTCCTCCAGACCCCGACCGGCACCGCGAAGGTCACCGGCGTCCGCCTCTACCACGCGAACACCACCACCTACGACCTCACTGTTGGCAGCCTTCATACCTACTATGTGGAGGCCGGAGACACCCCCGTCCTCGTCCACAACTGTGGCGAGGGCGATGTAGCGGACAACGCGCGCTTCGAAGTCGATTCCGACGGTGTGGCCACTGACCGGCAGGGGCCCGAGATGCCCGAAGAGCGGTACAACCGTCAGCAGCATTACGGTGGTTCGCAGACCAACGGGCCCGCCGGCCAGGCGGCTCGCGCAGCGGGAGAAGGCCAGCGCTGCATCTCGTGTGGTGAGGTGCAGGTCACTGGGACGCGTACGCAGCCGGTACCTGAGCACGATCCGGAACTTGCCATCCACTACTATTTCAAGGGCGGATGGGAAATGACGGATGAAGAACGTCGTGCTTATGCTCAGCAAGGCATCAATGGGACGCAATGTCTTACATGTCAGCGCAAGCAAGGTGCGGTGCTCTCAAGGTATACGCGTTACTTGGCCAGAGCGTTCGGCATGAGAAGGCCGGGGCGAGGGTGACGACTCGAGGTGGCAGAATGCAAGAACGTGAAATCGATGCGCACCTTCGCGGAATGTGGCCCGACCGGCAGCATGAGGATTTTCAATGGACGGCAGGGCCTGTCCAAGAAAGACTTCCGGGGTTTCACGTTCGCCGTATCGCCCCGCTTCGGCCCCGAGAGAGCTGGGTCTATGTATCAATCGGCGGCTATCAGGCGGGTGCGCCTCGACGTGAATTCGTGATCCTCTCCCCAGTGGAGTCCGTGCGGCACGTGGAGAGTCTGGCCATGGTCGCGTATTTCCACTCACTGCCCGGTCACAGAGTGGAAATTGGCTCCATCGTGAACCTTGGTCACCCATGGCTCGAAGGCTCCGAGGCCGATCGTTTCTTGGCGTCGCCTCCCTATTCCCTGGAGCATGAATTCTGGCGGACGGGGGACTCCGGTGAGGATGTGGAATTCACGTGGCTGGTTCCCATCTATTCCGAAGAGTCCGAATATGCCAAGCGTCGAGGTATTGAGGCGTTGGAAGAGAGGCTGGAGAAGCGTGGGGTCAACCTCGTGGATCCGCGCAGAACCTCTGTCGTCGGTCGCTGGTAGACCAGACGCTGATCAGTTCCCTCGAAGACTCAGCGGCTCCTTCGCCTCGCCGCGCTGGAGGTTTTTCCCTCGGTCCGTCATGACGCCACTTGACTAAGGGCGGTCAAGGCCTTCCTGCCTCGGGGGTCGACGTTGACGGTGTGGTTCAGGGGTGCGGCAAGAGTCATGCGCAGGGTTCCTTTGGAGGGCCTCGCACAGCCCTGGGGTGAGTGGTAGCAGTGGTACTGAGCGCTTTCTTCAACGGGGACTGGCTTTATGGCGAGACTTGGGATGAGATGTCTCGCATAATTTCGGGCGTCATGGAGAACCTTTGCGGAGAAGGGGGAGAGGGAAGGGGGTACACCCCGGGAGACGATGCCTGGTTCTCCCTGGCAAGTCAGCGACACAGCTATGAGCAGCGAGTTGCGGACAACCATCTGCGTGTGGCAGTCAATAGGCAGACGGGATATGGGAGTCTCATCTGGTTTGTCGACGGCGATAGTTCCAGGGTGGGCGAGGTCTGCGAATCCGTCTGGATCTCCGACAATCCCCAGCCTCCCCGCTTCGACCCTCGCGTTGTCTCCGACCCGGGGTACCCCCTTTTTCATGACCCGTCTAGTGCGCTTCCGCTTGAGCAGGTGCGTGCGGCACTCGAAGAGTTCTGCCGTATAGGCACGGGAGAGCGCCCTGAGTGCATTAGTTGGGCGCCAGGGGACGCGAATGGACAGCGTCTTGACAGGGCTCCCATGGTGGAGCAGGTGGAAGACCCGGTGATTGACTGGGGCAGCCTCTTGTAGTGAGAAGTTTCCAACCTGGCGTGGCTGCCAACGACTTGGATGGCCTGACGGAACGAAGAAGCTCCTGGTATGACGAGGTCTGGTTGGTCTTCTTCGAGGCCAAGGACGTGAAGGCGGGAGGCATCCTCCAGCCCCGACTGGCGCGGCAAAGGGGCGCGTGTGTCGCCCATACTGTGTTTGCGCGTCAGTTGGCCGGGGCCCGGGCCGCGAGTGCTGGAATGGAAGCGATCTTCGCTGCATCCAGGTGTTCCCACACTAGTCCGGTTGGGCGGTGCGGCGACCGGCACGAGATGACCTCGTGGGGCGTGATGATCAAGTCCACTCCGAAGTCGTGATCAGTTGCCGGGAGTTCTTCGTCCAGTACCTGTAGCGAGTGGACCGTGGACACGACCACTGTCTGGTCGCTGATCAGTCCGGCCTCCATGAGGAGCGCGAACTCAAGATCCGAATATCCGGCTCCCTTGCCGATGCGTACGCCGTGCCGGTTCACGGCGACACTGCCCACTACCACCATGTCGACGGGTTGGAGGTCGGCCACATCAACTCGCGGAGCCACGGTTGCCGCGATCTTGCTGGAGGCTGCTTCCTGCGGGGGAACGGGGATCACTGCGGGATCGAGGAGGTAGAAGGGGCGTGGGTCGGCGAGTTTCGGCACGGCCATGAACACCGTTTTGCCCTCGGTGAGAGCGCGAGCGCGTACTGGCAGCTGGGCCTTGTCCGGCACGGCCTTGATGACGTGCGCATCGTGCCAGACCGGCAGTTCGGCGAGACGGTTTGCGGCGGCGCCGGAGCCCTTGAAGTTCGGGATGCGGCCGTGTGCTGTCGCGTCGAGGGTGGCTCCCTCGGCGTCGAGCAGATCCCAGACGCGCTCGCGTACCTGCTGCTTGTCCTCGTCCACACGTGTGCGCACGTCGGGCTCCTTCATGCCGTGGTCACGCCGCTTCCATTAACGTCATCAACCGGTCCTGCGCGTCCTGCACCGCAGGTTCGCTTCTCCACGGTCGCATCTCTCGGGCGGCTCGGAAGACGATGTTCATCCCACCACCTCCGCGCGTGCCGTGCAGTTCGCTCACAGCGTCGTTGAACGCGGCGAGTGCGGCGTCCAGGTTCCCGTGCCGGAGCCGAGCCAGTGTGAGGTTGCCGAGGACGATGGCCCGGGACTTGCGTCTGTCGTGCAGCTCGGCCGCGGTGTCGGCCAGGAGCTGCTCGGCCTTGCCGTAGTCGCCGAGAGAGAGGTAGCAGGAGCCGGCCATGCGTCCGAAATGCGTGGGCGAGTACAAGTCGTGGGCAGCATCCGCACCGTGGGCTCGGCTCAGGTGTCTCTCTGCACCCGCCAGGGCGAGTTCACACTCGTTTGCTTCGCCCAGGTAGGCGTACGCCTCCGCGGAGTGCAGCATGGCGAGCCCTGCGAGGACGTGGCTGGTGTGCCGGACTGTGTGGGCTGCGCGGAGCGCCAGGTCCAGACCATCTCGGTGGTCACCGGCTCCGTAGAGGGCCACGTAACAGGTCCGTAAGAGGGCGTGTCCTTCCGCGTTCGGGTCGCCCAGGTAGCGAGCCACATCGACACTTTGCGCGTAGTAGGAGCGGGCTGTCGTGTGGTCCCTCCGCTGGGAGGCGTCCCAGACGAGCTGCCCCATGAAGGTTGCCGAGTCTGCTTGGAGGATGCGCATCTCGCGTTGAACGCGCCCGGGCGGGGCCTCTTCGGCGAGGAAGGCAACCTTGCTCGCGTGTTCGCTGGTGCGGGCGAGCAGCGTTGCGGAGGGGATGCGGTCGTAGCGCTCGCCCAAGGAGTTCATGCTGTTCCGGAGTTCGGCAACCGTCGAGAGATCCACACGGGACGGGTAGCGCATGGCGTACTCCGTCCGTTCGGCGAAGGGCTGCTCGTCAGGGAAGGAGACGACAAGGAGATCGTTCAGCTCGTCCACGCTGACCCGGAGAGCCTCTGCCAGCCGCGGCCGGATCCACGGTTGGGGTGCCACTTTTCCGGACTCCCAGCGTGCGACGGTGGACCGTTCGACCCTCAGCGTCTCGGCGAGGCCCTCCTGAGTGAGGCCCACCACCCGGCGGCGGCGCACCAAGCCGTGCCGTTTCAGAGCCATGGACCGACCTCCCCGCGTGGTTCTTCGTGCTTCCCAAGGGGGAATCCCCCTGCTCATGCCCGGTGTTGCGTCATGGATGCCTCATCCATGCGCCAATTCTGCTCTGGTTCACGGCAGCAGGAGGCGGTTCCGTGAAGCTCCACCGAACGACGTAGTGGACGTTCGGACCCCCGCGACGCGGCGAACGTCCGGGGGCATGGCCGATCTGATGGGAGCAGACCGACATGCACGACCTTATCCGCCGGATCCTTCAAGGGCTGAGTCTCCTGCTCGCCCCCGGCACGGGCAGGCGCCGGGTGGGCGCCCGCCCCACACCTACGACACCCGCCAGACGTTCGGACAAAGCCCTCACCACCGCTGTATCCCACCCCATCCGCCTCCCGCTGCACCGCTCCCCCTACGGCCTTCACCTCCCCCTCGACGGCACCGCCACCCGTCTCGTCCGTCCATACCTCACCGCCCACGAACACGAACGCGCCCAACAGCAGCGCCGCCGTCTCGCCCTCGTGCTCGCCGCCGACTTCGGGATCGACCTCGACCGGCACCTGGTCGGGGACCGGTACCTGGTCGGCATGCCGGAGGTGGCCGTCTGATGGAGTCGGTGACCACACTCCGTCTGCTGCCGTGGCCGTCCCCCGAGGGGAAGCCGTGCTACCTCGTACCGGGCAGCGAGGGCGGGTACCTGTCGCGTCTGGCGGATGACATGGAGGCCACACAGCTGGCCATGGCGGCCGACGTTCTCGGCCACGCCCAGAAGGTGCTGGACGACCGAATGTCCCCGCACGCCGAGGTGCGGTACGCCGGGGTCCGGCTCGCCGAGTGCCTGCGCGACGCGCTGCGGGTCGCCGAATCACGAGGCATGCGCCTTCGAGTACCGGACAACGAGGATGCCAGGGACGCAGAGACCGACAACACCAAGCCGGGAGATCGTGCGTGAGCCCGCGCACTGTGTACCGATACGTGTCCCACACGGTTCGACAGGTTCCGGAAAGTGGCGTGATCTACGAGGCGTTCTGCAGTGCCCCCGACTGCAATGCCGCATCCGGTCCCCAGGATGTCCAAGAGGCGGCACAAGACTGGGCACTTGCCCACGCCGGGCGCACGGACCACTGCCGCTTCCGCCGAGTGGTGACTGACCACGCCCGCGTGACCCGCGACGAGTAGGCCTCCCACTTACGGCCGTGACGGCATGGGCCGACTGGTGTGAGGTCCAGCGGCCCCTGCCTGTCATATGTTTCCCCATGGCGGGCAGGGGCTCACCATCCGGCGCTCGGCCTGGCCGCTGCCGCGCGTCTTCTGGAACGCGGCCGCCTTCGAGATCTCGTCGCTGTATGGCTAGGGCCGTACCGGCGGCACGGTCGGTTCCTCCGCCGAGCAGACCACCAAGTACACGTACGACAAGCGTGGTCTGCCGCTGTCCACGACGGATGCCGAGCAGAACACCACGACGTACGCCTACGACGAGGCGGGCAACCTGGCGGTCACCACCGCGCCGGCTGTCCAGGCCGAGGCGGACGGCACCAACCCGGTCACCGTGCACCCGGTCACCACGAGTGGTTTCAACACCTTCGGCGAGGGTGTCGAGGAGCAGGACCCGAACGGTCTGGTGACCAGCACGGCGTACGACGCCGATGGCAACAAGGTGTCCGAGACGTTGCCGTCGTACACCCCGGCGGGCGGCTCGACGCCCAACGCGGGCACCACGGTGTGGACGTATGACAGCGAGGGCAACCAGACCTCGGTGGTCAGCCCCGGTAACAAGACGACGTCGTACCTCTACGACCAGATGGGCGACTTGGCGCAGATCACGGCGCCGGACGGTTCGACGACGCATGCCACGTACGACACGGCGGGTGACCAGCTGTCGGCGACGGATGGCACGGGCGCGCAGGCGCAGGCCACCTACGACTTCCTGGGCCGCCGGCTCACCTCGACGACGATGGAGCGTTATCCGTCGACGCGGACGCTGACGAGTACGAACTCGTACGCGGTCACGACGGGCAATCCGTACGGCGCGCACCTGGCGTCGACGACGTCGCCGGGCGGTGTGTCGAGCACGTACGGCTACGACCGGGCCGGTGAGATCACCTCGGTGACGGACGGCGCGGGCAACACGACTCGCGTCGGCTACGACTTCGAGGGCAACGCGACGAAGACGACGCTGGCGGACGGTACCTGGACCGAGACGGACTACAACGCCTCGGACGACCCGACGGCGACGCGTGAGTACGACGCGAGCGGTACGAAGCTGTCGGAGACCTCGCAGCAGTACGACGGCGTGGGCAACCTGGTCGCGTCCACGGACGCCAGCCAGCACACCACGCGCTGGACGTACGACGCGGCGGGCACGATCACCCAGCAGGTCGAGCCGGTGGACGCCTCGACCTCGATCACCACGACGTTCGGGTACGACGCGGCGGGTAACCGCACCCGCTTCACCGACGGCCGGGGCAACTCCTGGCGCTACACGTACACGCCGTGGGGCCAGCAGGAGAAGGTGATCGAGCCGACGACCGACCAGTACACGTCGGCCGCGGACTCGACGACGACCTTCGCCTACGACGCCGACGGCCAGGTGACGACGGCCACGTTGCCGGGCGGGGTGACGACGTCGATGACGTACGACGTCAACGGCCAGCTGAAGACGATGAACGGCTCCGGCGCGGACGCGGCGACGGCTCAGCGCAGTTTCGACTACGACGCCGACGGCAGGGTCTTGTCGGCGGACACGGCGGAGGCCGGCGTCACGGGCGCGGACGACCACCAGTCGTCCACGCACGACGCGTTCACCTACGACGACCGCGGTGACGTACTCAGTGCTTCGGGCTCGGCGGGTTCGTCGAGCTTCTCCTACAACGACGACGCGTCGATGCTGTCGCGGACGGACGCGGCGGGCACGACGTCGTACGGCTACGACACGGCGGGCCGCCTGTCGTCCCTGAACGACGCGGCGACGGGCACGCAACTCACGTACACGTACGACCAGTTGAACGACCTGAAGACCGTCAAGTACGGCTCGACGGGCCAGATCCGCACCTTCGGCTACAACAGCTCGCACGAGCTGACGAGCGATGTGCTGGTGCAGGACGCGTCGACGCTGGCGAGCTTCAGCTACGGCTACGACGACAACGGCAACCTGACGTCGAAGACGACGACAGGCGTGTCGGGCGCGTCGTCGAACACGTACACCTACGACTGGTCGGACCGTCTGACGTCGTGGAACGACGGGTCGACGACGAAGAGTTACGCCTACGACGCGTCGGGCAACCGGATCCGCAACGGTGCGGACGTCTATACGTACGACGCCCGGGATGAGTTGACGTCGGACGGTACGCACAGCTACTCGTATTCGGCGCGTGGCACGATGACGCAGGAGTCGCAGGCGTCGGGTTCGGTGGCGTACAAGACGGACGCGTTCGGCGATCAGATCACGGCGGGCACGCAGTCGTACACGCTGGACGCGCTGGGCCGGAACATCTCGGACACGGACACGACGGACCAGACCACGCGGACGTTCGCCTTCTCGGGCGCGGACAACACGATCGCCTCCGACGGCGACAACACGTACACCTACGACCCGGCCGGCGGTGTGGTCGGCGTCAAGCCGTCCGGCGGCACGGGCGCGCTGGCCCTGACGGACCAGCACAGCGACGTGGTGGGCACCTTCACCTCGGGCGCGACCTCGCTGACGGGCTCGGCGTCGTACGACCCGCTGGGCAAGGTGGTCTCGCCGACGGACACGGTGACGGGCCACTTGGGCTTCCAGTCGGGCTGGACGGAGCCTGGCACGGGTGATGTGGGTACGGCCTCGCGCTGGTACGACCCGGGCACGGGTCAGTTCCTGAACAAGGACAGCATCTCGCTGAACGCGGTGCCGAACTCGGTGGCGGCGAACCCGTTCGCCTACGTCGACGACAACCCGATGGCGGGTACGGACACCTCGGGCAACTGCTCCTGGTACGACGTGGTGTGCGGTGCGAAGAAGGTCGCGCACCATGTCAAGCACGCGGTCTCGCATGTGGCGCACAAGGTGTACCACGCGGTCAAGCACGCGGCCCGCAAGGTGGTCCACGCGGTGAAGCACGCGGCGCGCAAGGTCGTGCATCACGTGCGGGATGTGTATCACGCGACGGTGCGGGTGGTGCGGCGGGTGTATCACTACGCGGCGCGGCATGTCAGACGCGTGTATCACGCGGCGGTGCATGCGGTGCATACGGCGTATCACAAGGCCTCGCGTGTGGTACATCGTGTGGTGCATGCGGTGAAGAAGGCGGCGCACAAGGTCGCGAGCCATGTGAAGAAGGCCGCCAAGGCGGTCGCTCATGCGGCGCGGACCGCGTATCACGCGACGGTCAAGGCGGCGAAGGCGACGGCGACGTTCGTGAAGCACCATGCGGCTGCGATCACGTCGTTCGTGGTGTCGACGGCGGTGTTCGCGGGGTGTGAGGCGGCGACCTGGGGTGTGGGCACGGTCGGCTGCGCGGCGATGGCCGGCGCGGCGGGCTCGCTGGTGGAGCAGGGCTTCAAGTGCGCGGAGAACGGTGGCGGCGACTGCAGTGTGGGGGCGTTCGCGGGCTCGGCTGTGGAGGGCGCGGTCCTGGGTGCGGCGGGCGGCAAGCTGGGCGAGCTCGGCGGGAAGCTGCTGGCGAAGGTGGCGCCCAAGGCGATGAAGGCCGTGGGCGGGCTGTTCGGCAAGGGGGCTACCGAGGCCGGTGATTCCGCGGCGGCGGATGCCACGGACGAGGCGGCTTCGGCGGCGGAGTCGGAAGGGGCCGGGACCAAGAGCCAGTCGCAGTCTCGTGACCGCTGTGAGTTCCACAGTTTCACCGGGGCGACTCGGGTGTTGATGGCCGACGGCACGACGAAGGCGATCGACCACGTGCGCGTGGGCGACACGATCGCCAACTCGGTACCGGGAGCGGCCGGTGTGGAGGCGCACAAGGTCACCGCGGTGATCGTGACGCACACCGACCACGACTTCGTCGACGTCACCATCAAGAAGACGGCCGAGTCGGCGGCGAAGCAGAGCACGAAGGGCGGGGCGAAGTCCCTGGCCCGGAAGGTGGCCCGCAAGGCCGCGTTCGGCCTGGCGGCCTCGGCAGCGGTACTGGGCGCGCTGGGAGCGAGCCACGGACACCACGGACAGGAGCCGGCGACGGCTCCCGTGGCGGCTGTCAGCACGGCTTCCGCGCAGCACACGAAGACCATCGCCAGTGCGGAAGACGCCCAGGGCGCGCACCTGACGACCACTTTCCACCACCCGTTCTACGACGAGACCCAGTCAGCGTTCGTCGACGCGAAGGACCTCCACACCGGAGACGTCCTCCAGACCTCCACAGGCACCGCCGAGGTCATCGGTGTTCGCCTGTTCCACGCGAACACCACGACGTACGACCTCACCATCGGCACCCTCCACACGTACTATGTGCTGGCGGGGGCCACTCCGGTCCTGGTTCACAACTGCAATGTCAGACTGACCCAGGAGGAAGCCGATACCCTGCAAATAGGACCCCACGCTAATGAGTCCGTTCCTGCGACGGGACCTGTGGTAACACCTGAACAGAGTGCGGCGATGCAGGGGAAGGTTTGCCACACATGTGGCGGAAGGACTCCGACGATGATCGGAGATCACCAGCCGCAGTCCGGGATCGGACCCACCAGTCTGCCGAGAAATCTGTTCCCGCATTGTCAGGTTTGCAGCGACACGCAGTCTGTCGCGGTACAGAAGGCTCAGCAGATACTCCGAAATCACGGATATCATGATCCGACCTTCCCGGGGCTGCCCGGCATACCCAGTGCCGTAGAAAAGCTAGCGGAGCTTCTTCCTGGCCATACAGCTTAAGTTAGAATCTGCGCCTGGCCGGCTGTATGTCGGCCAGGCGCGCTTCATGTCATGGAGGTGGCAGGTGCTGATTGGTAGCGCGGATATCTATCTAAACCACCGCGTAGTTCGCATCGGATCCAATGAGGCTCCGGCAGCGGCTTCCCCGCTTGGCGGCGCACCCGTGGCGGCATCTGACAGTCATATCCACGTGGCGGCGAGGGCGCAGGCCGGGCTGGTGCGCGTCAAAATATGGAACAAGGTCGGGCCCGTGAGGGGCGCAGTCGTCTTTGACGGAGAGATCTCGCTTGCTGATGGTTGCATCGCGGTTGGAGACATCCTCAATGTGTCCAGCTTCGTCCAGAATTTCGGGTCTGCCGGGTTGCATCGCATGCGGGTCTCGGTCGACGATCCGGGAAATGCTTCGCGTGTTGATGTGATCCTAAATCCCGGCGGGAGTCTTATTTCCCTGACGAGTGTTGATGGCCACGCGATTCCATATGAGTGGACAGCTGGCGAAGCGGCGATCGGCAGATTCGACGAGTTGGGGCTGGTGCTGTCTTCGCATGACCTTCCGCTCGGCCGCCTATCCGCAGCCTTGAAGATTGTCTTGATCGCACACAATGAAGGGGAGGCAGACAGCAGGGAATACCTCCGCGATTTCGGAATTCGCATGATTGTCGAATGGCTGCGGTGGCTGCGTGATGACATTTCCGAGGCGACTGCATCAGAGGTGGGCCGTGACATCTCGGTAAGGCTGCGCGACCTACCCGACCTCGAATCGGATGACAATATAAGTCGTTTGGCGTCCAGAGTCCTTGAATCGCTGCATCGGTCTAGTAGTTGCTAGCGATTGCAAAAAGCAGCCCCGCCAGGTGCGTCCTGGCGGGGCTTCTGCGTGGGGTGACGGCAGTAGTTGACGGCAACGTCAGCGGACGGGGACGGCGGAGGGTGGCGGTTCATCGCCTTCGTCCCGGGCCGTATGGCTGCTCTCCGGGCTGCCGAGCGCGGTGCTGAGTGTGTCGATGGCGTCGCGCTGGAGGCGGAGTCGGACGTGGGCGTAGACGGTGGCGGTGACGCCGATGTGGGCGTGGCCGAGGAGTTCCTTGATCACGACGAGTTCGACGCCCTGTTCCAGGAGGAGGGTGGCGGTCGAGTGGCGGTCGTCATGGAAGCGGATGCGGCGGAGGCCGGCCTTGCGGAGGAGCGTGATGAAGGCGCGGGTGAGGTTGGTCGGGTCGATCGGTCGGCCCTGCGCGGTGGTGAACACGTGCCCGTCGTGCTGCCATGTGCTGCCCGCGGACTCACGCTCGCGCTCCTGCTGCTCGTGGTGGAGCTTCAGCGACTGGACGCAGCGGGTGGGGAGGGCGATGCGGCGTTCGGAGGCCCGGGTCTTGGTGGGCAGCGTGGTGAGGCCGCCCGTGCCGGTGCGCTGAAGGGTGCGGCGGATGGCGGCGGTGCCGGCGTCGAGGTCGAGGTCTTCCCAGCGCAGGCCGAGGAGTTCGCCCTTGCGGAGTCCGGTGTGGAGGGCGAGTTCGAACAGCGCGTGTAGCCGGTGGCCCTGGGCGGCGGTGAGGAGCTGGCGGGCTTCGTCGGTGGTGAGGGGTTCGAAGCGGCGGGGCCGTGGGGTGCCGGTGCGGACGTTGCGGGCGACGTTGCGCGGGATCTCTTCCTCGCGGACGGCGTGTTCCAGGGCGGACTTGAGTACGGAGTGGATGTAGGTGAGCGTGAGCGGGGAGAGCAGCTTGTGGCAGCACTGGCCGGCGGCGCAGCAGCGGGGCTGGTCGCGCCGGGCGTCGATGCCGCGGGTGCAGCACTGGCAGGTGGTGCGGAGCTGGTTGAGCCAGGTGCGGATGTCCTTGGCGGTGAGCTTGGTGAGCTTCTTCTTGCCGAGGCCGGGGATGACGTAGCGGTTGACGCAGGTGGTGTAGCGGGTGTGGGTGTTCTCGCGGAGGTGGTGGACGGCAACGGCATCGAGCCAGTACGTCAGGTACGCGCCGACGCTGCCCTGTGCGGAGGGGACGGGGTGGCCGCTGTTGCTGGCGGCCATCTTCTCGGTGAGCTTGTCGGCAGCCTCTCGTCGAGTCGAACCGTACACTCGGACGCGCTTCCGCGTACCGTCGGTGGCCAGTAGGTATCCGGCGGCTTCCCAGCGGCCGTCCTTGCGCTGGTAGATGGTGCCTTCTCCGTTGGCACGAGTTTTCTTGCGCGGTGCGGGCATCACGCGGCTTCTTCCAGGTGATGGCGAATGTATCTGTCGAGGGCGGAGGCCGGGATGCGGCGGGCGCGGCCGATGGTGATCGAGGGCAGGCGACGAGAGCGGATCAGGTCGTAGACCGTGGACCGGCCGAGCTTCAACCGCGCCATCACGTCGGGCACCGTCAGCAGCTCGTCGTCATGCATGGGTGGGTTCTCCTTCCGTTCCGGGAGCCGGTTCGAGGGATGCGGCCAGCCAGGCTTCGCCGCTGGTGAGGCCGGTTCCGGCGAAGATCCAGTGGGCGAGGACGAGCGTGGTTTCGCTGTCCTGCGGGACAGGCGTGGCAGCTTGGGCGCGGCGCCAGTCGGCGCGGGCGTCGCGGAGTGCGCCGAGGGTGGTGGAGTAACGGCGGGACTTTGTGGAGAAGTGGCCGCGGAAGCCCAACATGTGGGACCAAGCCCGCAGGCGGAGGTGTTCCAAGTCCTTGCGGGCGCCGAGGGACCAGGCTGTGCGGATCATGCGGTGGGCGTGTTCGGTGATCCGGGCCCCGGCCAGCTCGGCGAGGAAGCGGATCGGGCAGTCCAGAGTGCCGGTTGCGGTCTCTGCTCCCTTGGTGGCGTACTTGGCGATGTACGCCGCTACGGCCCGCTCGGTCAGTTCCTGGCCGTCGTCGAAGTCAGCGGATCGGATCGTGCGGACGTCGAGCTGCCGGCCGAAGACGATGGTGTGGGGCCGCCTGTCGATCACCGGCCCGCCAACACGCGCCGCAGTGGCTGCTGCCCGAATGGCATCGGTCAGCAGCTCGGCGGTGGCCCAGGCGGGAGGAGCGGAGTCGCCACCCTCGGGGCCGTCGAGGCGGATCACGGCGTGGAAGTGGACGGCACCCCGCTTCTGGTACTCGGCTACCTTGCCGAACGAGGCTCGTTGGGTAAGGCCGGCGCGCTTGGCGACTTCACGGCGGAGGTAGATCGAGAAGCGCCGCCACAGCGCCCCTGCGTGCGCGTTCCACAGCACGGCCGCTTCGTAGTCGTAGGAGTCCGGGTCGAGGGGTGTCCCCAGGACGGTGTCACCTTCCTCGTGTGGGAGGCCGCAACGGCAGTTCCGGCCGCCGGAGGGGCGGTTGTGGACCGGGCCGAAGCTGGGGGCGGTGAAGGTGGCGAAGACGCGTGGGTGCGTGGCGACCCGTTCGGGCGTGCCTTTGCCGCCGCGGAGTCCGGCGGTGATCAGGTGGTAGGCGGCGGTAGGTCTCGGCGCAGGCCGCGCACCGGGTGGCGCGGCGGTTGTTGCAGCGGACGAGGAGCTGACCGGCGGGCAGGGCCGACGAGTCCAGGTGGTGCAGGACGCGGCCGATCTCGCCGGTCCTCTGGTCCACGGCGTATTCGGTGCGGTGGCCGTCGAGGCGGACGGGGTGGGTGCAGCCGCCCAGTCCGGACAGTTGGTGGGCCAGCTCGGGCATGGTGCCGAGGGAGGCCAGCATGGAGAGTTCCGCCAGCGGGGGCGGAGTCTGCCGGGTGATGATGGCAGTTCCTTTCGGCTGTTGCGACGTTTGGGAGGGACGGCCCCGGGGCGGCGGGATGCTTGGCGGCTTGTTGCCGCCCCGGCGGCTGATCAGCGCTTGTTCGCGCTGCTGAGGAGGGAGCGCAGGACCACGGCGGCGACGGCCACGGATACGGCGGAGACGGCGACCGCCGCCAGGAGCGCGGTGAGCACGATTCCGACGACGACCACGGCGGCGACCGCGCCGACACCGACACCCACGTACGGAGCGACCTGGCGGCCGGCCGAGGAGGGCGGAACCTGTGTCTGCTGAGGCGTAAGGGTTGTCGTCGGCAGAGTCGGGGCGTCGGGCAGCTTGGGGCGGAGCATGGCAAACCTCCTTGTCACTTGTGGGTGCTGTTGACGACGCCGACCCCGGAACGGGTGCCGGACTCGATGGCAGGGGCCAGGAAGGTGTGGGAGAGCCAGAAGCCGAACAGCGCGATCACGACGGCGACCCAGAGACGGACGCCGAGGAACTTGATCGCGGCCCAGGCGATGACGCCCAGGATGAAGACGAGGGGCAGCGAGACGGTCATGGGAGCTCCCTCAGCGGATCAGCGGACGTGGCAGCCATGGGTGCGGGCAGCCAGCTCGGCGGCGGCGCGGCTGTCGTAGTCGGCGGAGAAGCCGCAGCGCGGGGCGGTGCAGACGGCGGCGTGCTTCTCGCGGCCCCGACCGTCGTAGTACGTGCCGACCTGGACGGGACCGATGCGGATGACTCGGCGGAATCGGGGGTTGGCAGGCATGAGTGCTCCTCTCAGAGCTGTGCGGCGATGGCTTCGGCCAGTGGTGCCGGGACGCCGAGCCGAGCGCGAAGGGTTGAGGTGTCGATGGCCGATCCGGTCCGGGCGTGGTGTTCGTCGGCGACCTTGCGGGCGTGGGTGACGAGCGCGGCCGGGACCGGTACCGGGCGAGGGGCGACGGCCGGTCGCTGATCGGGCTCCGGGGCCGTCACGGTCGGCTCCGGAGCTGCCGGTGCGGACTCTTCGGCCGTCTCGTGTGTGGTGTGGGCGAGGAGGGTGCCGCCGAGGAAGGCGACGGCGGGCCATCCGGCGACGAGGATGCGCAGCCAGGCGGGTACGGCTCCGAGGTCGAGGAGGCCGGTGGTGGCGATGTTGGCGCCGAGCGACGCGGTCAGCGCGGCGAGGAACCAGCACCACCCGGCCGCCTTGGGGCCGCCGGAGCGCAGCCGCCGCCAGGCCGCCACCAACAGCAGGTCGACGGAGACCGGGTAGGCCCACGCCTTCCACTCGTCCTGACCGGCGGCCACGGCAAGGTCGTGCAGGTGGGCGAAGGACAGCGCGGCGGCGATAACTGCCTGAACGAGCACTGCATCGACGCGGACCAGGTGGGCGCGCACGGTCGGGTTTCTTCCGGTGCGGTCAGTCGGTGGACTTGAGTTGGTCGGCCCGTGCGCGGGCGAGGGCGGCGACATCGGCCGTTTCCTTGTCGTCAGGCCGGTCGGCCGCGATGCGTTCCAGCAGATCGGCCTTACGGCACATCAGGTCGGTGTAGTCGCCAGCTCCGAACTTGCGGTGGTCGGCCAAGTCGGCCAGGAGCGTGCTGATTTCGGAAATGGATGGGCGAGACACAGAGGGCTCCCTCGGTTTCTGGGCGTGCCGGGGTAGGGACTCGGCACGATGCGGACATGCCGGCCGTTGGGGCGGTGAGTGACCTACTCGGTGACCGGTACCGGTTTGAGCGGTGATGCGGGCCCCTCGACCGGCTGTACCGGGACTGCGGGCCGGAACGGTGCGAGTGCGGGCAGGTCGGGGACCAGGTGCGCCGACTCTCGGCAGACCGTGGCCGCGTCGGTGAGGGATAGGAACGGGGTGCGAATGCGGGACCAGCCGCCGGAGGTGTCTCCGGCTACGGCGAGGCCGGGTAGTTCGGGGGCGATGGCGCAGGCGGCGTAGACCGCTTCGGGTGCGATGTCGCCGAGTGCCATCTTGGCGGATGCTTCGTCGTTCACCCTGTGGCAGAGGCGGCCGGTCAGCTGAGCACGGAGCATGTGGCGCCCTTGCCCAGCTCGGCGCCGAAGCGCTGTCCGCAGACCTCCAGGTAGATGCCGGCCGCACGGCCGAGCTGGGCGAGCCGGATGAGCTGGGTGACCATCTCGTCCCGCCGCTCCTCGTCCTTCTTCGTGGCGACGAGGAACAGCTCGGCGACCTCGTCGACGAACAGCACGACGGGAACAGGCCGTTGGTGTTCCGGCAGCCCCCAGATGCCGGAGGTGATCTCCTCATCCGGGGTGCCGGGGGCGACGCCCTGCCGGACCTTGATCAGGTCGTACCGGTCTTCCATCTCTCGTATGAGGACTGGCAGCAGTTCGGCCGCCTGCTGCGGATCCGTCGCCAGTGCCGACAGGCGCGGGGCGAACGGCGCCAGCTCCACTCCCCGCTTGCAGTCGACCCCCACCAGCGCGACCGGTTGCCGCGCCAGTCTGGTAACCAGGTGCCGCAAGTACATCGACTTGCCCGAGAGCGTTGCGCCGAGCGTGAGCTGATGCGGGACGGCGCGATAGTCCCGGACGAAGGCCGTCGCGTCCTCCCTCAGCGCCACCGGCACCTTGAGGAGTCCACCGCCCGCTTTCCTCGGCATCCGCACGTCGCGCAGCACGTCGAAGCCGACGAGCCGCAGCTCCACCACGCCCGGCTTCACGTCCTTCACATACACGGCGTGGACGCCCCAGGCATGCCGCAGCCGTTCGGCCGAGGCAGCGACGTCCGCCGGTTCCTGTCCGGGAGCGAGCCGCAGCCGAAGCCGCAGGCCGGTCGAGGTGGGCCGGATGATGCCCCGGCGCGGGGGAACCGGCCGGACCTCACGTCGAGTCGTCGCCTTGGTGGCGAGAACGCGCAGCCGGGAAGGCTGCACCGTCAGCCCGCACGCCTCCATGACGGAGCCGTACGAGCCCAGGAGCCGGGCCGTCGATAACGGCAGCCCGACCGTGGACCAGTAGACGCCCGGGTGACGAGCCCGGGTGAAGGCGGCCCCACCGCCGAACGCGGCGAGGGGGCCACCCACCTCCAGCAGTGTCATCCAGTCCGACATCAGGCCGAGGCCCCGACGGCGGCCGGGAAGGCGGCCGGCGCGACCGCAGCCGCGCGGAAGGCGATGCCGTGGCGCTGCTGGCCGTTGAACACGCTCTCCCAAGGCCGCGCCACCAGGCCGACCAGCGAGACCGGTGCACCCAGCGCCAGCCCTTCGGTGACGCCGCTCTCCGGAACGGTGACCTTGATCAGCGAGGACTCTCCGTCCTCGATGTAGACGACGCCGATCGTCATCAGCGCTTCGCCGCTGTTGGCGTCCTTGGCGATCTCCCCGGTCTGCCGGTCCCGTACCTTCGGTTCCGGTGCCTCGGTCAGCAGGATGGTGGCCGACGAGGTCTCTACACGGATTACACGCACAGAACTGATCTCCCTTGCGCTGCACCGTACACATGCACGACGGTGCAATTAGTGACGAATGGCTACGCAACGGGAGGTTGACCGCATACCGACTGGGCGCGATACGCTCCAAGAGCGTTGATGCCAACGACGCACCCGGCCTGAGTGGGCTGCCTCCCGCTCAGGCCACATCTGCTTTCTGTGGCCCTTTCCGCTCATGTGCCGACGCAGGTCTGCCTTCCTGCTCCGGCCCGTTCGCATGCCCGCATCACCAACTCCGCTGGACGCGAAGGGGCGTGCCGACGACAACCACAGTAACCCGTACTCCAAGTGCTGTCTAGTACTTCAAGTACCAGTCCGTACTTCGTGTATGCCCAACTCTCCTGCCAGGGCTCGCAGCTCCTCGGAGGGCGGCTGGCTCATGGTCAGCAGGTCGGCGATGAGTTGCTTCACCATCGGCAGGGCCCGCACCAGCTCCGGTGACAGCTCGCAGGCCGCCAGCAACGCTGAAACGGCGTCAGCGACTTGTCGACGCTGGGCATAGGCCCTGGCAAGGTCGATCTGGAAGCGTGTCTGCCGTTCCGCCGACAGACCGGATGCATCAACGGTCTGCGCAGCCCGCAGGGCGACGCCGGCGTCTCCCAGGTCCACCGCGACGGCCACCTCATGCAAGGCGACGTTGGTGGGCCCGAACTCGGTGTTGTAGTCGTTGCGGCCGTCACCGACCTGTTCGCCCATCTCGCGGGCCTCACGGAGGTACCCGTAAGCGTCATCCGCGAGGTTCAACCGAGCGGCGGCCACCGCTCGTTGCAAGGTCAAAGCACCGCGCAGGGCGACCGCCTCAACCTGCCCGGACTCGGCCAGGGGCCGCAACGCCTCAGCCGCACTCCCGGACACCTGGGCCGCCTGATCAAAGTGACGCGCACCGAGGAAGACCAGCGACAGACGGAACTCACCGGCCGCCATCAGCAGCGGATCATTCGCCCGCTCGGCAGCGACCACAGCCCGGTCCACGGCGATCCAGGCCGCTTCCGGCTCACCCATGTTCGCCAGGGCGCCGCTGCACGTGTGGTACATGACCGCCAGCATCCGGAAGAGCTCAGGGCGTTCCGACTCGGAGACCGACCGGGTGGCCGACTCCAGCCGGGGCACCAGCCCTTCGAGCAGTTCGGCCAGGTCGGCGTACTTGCCCTGGTGGGTGAGCGACCATGCACGGTCGACTTCGGCGCGCAGCGCCGGCACGTCAGGGGAGGCGTCCTGCCGACTGAGGACCGCTTTGAGCGAGTGAGCTGCGCTCAGCACCAACCGCAGGCGACTCGCACCAGGCGGCTCCCCTTCGGCCACCGACGCGACGAGGGGCGCCTCTGCCGCCAGCTCGGCGATCGGCACTTCCAAGACGTCGGCGACCTTCTCCAGGACGGTCATCCGGTCGATGCGCCTTACGCCCCGCTCAACTTGGGACACCCACGCTTCCGAGCGCCCCAGAAGGCCGGCGAACTCCTTCTGCGACAACCCCCGGCGTTTGCGGTTGAAGGCGATCTTGCGACCGAGCGCCTTCTGATACTCAGTGCTCAACGTCCACGCCCTTGCCGGACACGAAGTCCAAGCGGTCCACCTCGATGCCGGACAGGTACTGCTCCCGCTCGGAGAGGAAGGCGCGCACGTAGTCCTTCGACTCGTGCTCCTCGAAGGCACTCTTGTCCCGGTAGAGCTCGTAGAACACGCGCTCCAGCGGACGGCCGTCAACGCGGTGCACCGCGTAGACCACCGTTCCGGGCTCGTTCGCCCGGATCAGCTCACCGGTCCGCGCCACCAGGTCGTCGAACGCAGCCGCCGCCACGTCGTCCTTGCACGTGAAGCGCACAAACAGACCGAACATGCGGAGTCCTTCCTCTATCGGCATCAGGTCAGCACCAGCCCATGCGGCGAACGCTATGCGCCCACCTGCCCGCACGAAAAGTACGAACCCGCACTCCCGCTACGCGCACATTCGGTACGGTGCTAGTACTAATTGTACGGCTCTGCATGGTTCGTGTCAGCCAGTCCGCCTGGAAGGCACAGAGAACAGCAGGTCACCGCCATGGAGGACGCCATGCGCACCCACCAACGCACGTTCCCGGGGGACCCCCGAGCGCTCCGCACCGCGCGCAACTGGATCCACGTCGCCCTGAATGGCCACCCTCACTCCGACGACGCCGCGCTGATCGTCACGGAACTCGGCACCAACGCCCTCACCTACACGGCCAGCGGAGACGGCGCCGGCGCTTTCCACGTCACGCTCACCGTCTCCGAGCTCGCCACCACGATCACGGTGACCGACTCCGGGCACGCCAAGACCACCCCAGAGATCCAGCACCCGCCCCTCAACGCCACGCACGGCCGCGGCCTCGGCATGGTGGCCGCCCTCGCAGACAGCATCACCATCCAGGGTGACGACTCCGGCCGCACGGTCACCGCGGAGCTCCGTACAGACGGCCACCAGGGAGGCCACCCGTGCTGATGAAGGGTCCTCACCGCGGCTACTGGTGCGAGTGCTGGACAGAAGACCTCACGGAGCAACAGCGGCCGACGCTGTTGGCATCCTTCGACGCCTACACGGCACCCCAGGCAGACCGATGGGTCGCAGTCGCACTCCGCACGATCTCCCCGGCCCTCGACGCGGACGCATCGGACGCAGCGTGGGAGTGGCTGTACGACGGCCGCACCGAGACCAGACGAGCTCTCTTGCGCTCTGAGCCCAGCACGGTGTCAGTCACCCACGAGGACACCCGCGTCACATGGACGATCCGGCCAGTGATCTTCCTGCCGCTCGTACACCGTCAGAGCGCTGAACTCCCAGCCTGTGCATACGATTTCAAACCCCAGGCGCCCCAGGCATCCGACTGAGTAACAACCTTCTTCACGGGTTCAAGGCGCCGCGCATCCGCGCGACGCGGCGCCCGCCCGGACTGCGCGCCGCCGCTCCTGCCTCCGGCCCGCAGTCCGCGCGGGCGCCGCAGCCAGCAATGCACGCCAACCCGAGAACAGCAGTGGGGCTCTGCCCCACACCCCGACCCTCTCTCGGAGGGGGAAGAGGCCGGCGATCGTGCGCGGGTGCGTCGTGGCACGGGAATGAGTGGCTGCCGCGGGTGGGTCCCTCCCCGGCCGGGCCCCGGAGGCGTACCAGGAACCCCCAGGGGCCGCCAAGGCCGGGCGCAAGCGTCACGACGTGAGCCTTGGCGGCCCCTGGAGAACCCTGGTCCGGCGAAGCTGCCCGACCGAGGAGGGACCCACCCGCTCCGGCCGGTCGTGTGCCGGTAGACCGGATCGGCAACCCGCACAACAGGCACGGCCGTTGACGGCAACGGCGACGGCAACCGGGACGCACGCCAGCGCACATCGACGGACGCCGACGGACCGTTGATTCCTCCCTCACCTGCGAAAACGCAGGCGGGAACGGTCCGCCTTCCACACCTACTACGTGGAAGCCGGCAGCACGCCTGTCTTGGTTCACAACTGCAACGGTGCCGTTGCGGGACACTCGACGAAGTGCCAGTGTGCCAGCGGCGCCAAGCCTCGAATTCCGCGGAATCCCTACGGTATGCGGGGCAAGCCGTCGACTGTCAGGCACATTGACGAGGTCCGGGACGAACTCTTGGACGCCAACCCCGGCTGGAAGCATGTTGCGGGAGGCACGGATCGTGCCACCGGGGCGGTCAAACCGGAGCAGACAATCTTGGGCCCTGGAGGAGAGCCACGAAGGCCTGACCTGTCATTTGAACTGGAAGATGGGTCACCCCTCTTCGTGAACACCGTTGATACCCTGAGTGACGGAATCACGGCAGATTCAAGGGAACTTGCAAATGCTATTGACATTCAGATGTGGGGCAAGGGTCCTGTTCTGATGATTCCGAAACCCAAACCATAATCGGGGGCGGGCCGGTCGAATCGGGAATGGAGAGATCATGTCTGCCGTCACGAAACAGGTGCAGCTGCTGCTACTTCCGGAAGACGAGGCGCATGTTTTCCGAGCAGTCCGGGCCGCCTATCCGGAGGTGAAACTTCTCGCCGATGTCCCCTGGGGCTCTGCGGACAGACCTCCTGCGCGCGAGTCCGTGCAGGACTGCGGAGCCAGTGCGAGTATCTGGAACCCTGCCGTGCATCCGCGACTCCAGGTGGACGTTCGCTCCAATGGCGCGATCTTTGGTCCTGGAATTGGGCCGGTCGTGCAATGGATGAGGAGCTTGGAAAAGGAGCCAGGGGTTCTCGACTCTGGTCGCTGGGCTGCCTCATTCGACAAGGAGAAGGACCCGGAGATGGCAAAATTCGTCAGTGGCTTGTGGCGGATCCTCAACCGCCTGACCACCAATCGGATACTGCGTGCAGCCGGACCCGGCGCGAGCTCTCCCGGTGCCGCACCTGAACGAAGGTTCAGAGTCGGAGAAAAGGCCGTGGAGTGGGCGCTGGAAGGCAAGTTGACGCTGCGCTCGGGCGGGCTGTACCTGCGTCCGGAGGACGCATGAGTTCGGGACATCAAATCTTCGACGGACCTCGCCCGGCGCCCTACTACTACAGCCGGTGGCTTCACGGTGAGTGAGCGCGAGCCGTCCGGGTGCGGTAGTGGCTGGCGCGGGTCTGGGTCTGGTGGCGGGTGCGCCAGCGGTGCCAGTGCATGGCCACACAGCATGACCGTACATGGCGGCCTGGACGACCGCGGTGATGCGGTTGGTGCTGCAGCGGAGTTTCCGCAGCAGGCACCAGCCTTTGAGGGGGGCCATGGCCCGCTCGCCGACGCAGCGGATCTTGGCGTGACTGCTGTCGTGCCGGCGCTGCCATCGCCTGAGCCGTCAGCCGCGGAACGGCACGCGGACGTGCCAGCTGGCACCCTGGTAGGCCCGGCCTCGGCCAGGGCGTCGACAATGCCCTGCTCGCGGGCGGCCGTCAGGCCGTCGGGCGGCAGTGGGGCGCTGGCCCTGACGGACCAGCACAGCGACGTGGTGGGCACGTTCAGGTCGGGTGCGACGTCGCTGGTGGGTTCGGCGCCGTACGACCCGTTGGGCAAGGTGGTCCGGGCCATCGAATGTTCATGAGTGAAGCGCTGATTGTGGACGTCGGTCCCGCGATGGATTTCAGGGCCCCGCTGCGCAATAGGGAGGGCTTCTCTTCTGTGAGGGTTTCGGGAACTTCCCCCGAAAGCCTTAGCTACTTGGATGAGGCTCCTTCCGTGAAGTGGCTAGTCTATGCGGCTCTGGATCATTATGATTCGTAGTTGACTCACAGGGCCGTCTGGCTGAGCTGTTGACAGCAACGATCGGCGGTCTGGGTGATCGCGTTATGCAGTTCGGCCCGCCCGGGTCACCCTCAGAGCCGTACTCGCCGGGCACGGCATGACGCAATTCACCGACACGGCCGAGCTGTTGACCTCAGAACTTGTCACGAACGCCTATCGGCACTCCACTGGGCCCCGACCGTCCGTCTCCGCGCCCTGGGAAGCGCCCGTCTCTGAGGGGCCCTGCGCTTCTCGGACAGCTCGGCAGATCGGCTCGACTTCGAACACCTGGCGTCCTTATGCCGGGCCCGTTCATGGCGTCGGTGCTCAGCAACGGCTGGTTGGACGCTGCTGGACGTACGACGGGACGGGCGGCCTGGCCTACTGCCAGAAGCACTCGTCGATCACGATTTGAGGGTCGGTGGTGCGGGGGGCGAAGTGGTACCGCAGCCATCCACGCCCGTGATCGAAGTAGAGGACGTGCTCACCGCCGGGACGGGTGGACTGGACGGGTTCGACGCTCATGCCGGCTGGTAGGCCGCGGTCGCTGTCGATGCCCCGGAAGTACGGGTCCTTGGCGGTGACGAGTTCGGCGCGGGCGGCGTCGACCAGGGCGCGGGCCTGAGCGGGGAGGGCGTTCCTGTTGACCTCGGCTTCCTTCGTCCAGTCGGCTTGCCAGGGTGGCCCCATGAATGCGCTGGTCACTGGCCGGGTTCCGCCTTTGCGGCCGTGCGGCGGATGCGTCCGGCCTCTTCGATGAGCGCTTTGGCGTGGGCGTAGTCGGGTGCCTGGGCGGCCTCGTCCTCCAGGCGGTGAACGTTGGCTTCGAGCTGGGGGTCACGGGCGAGGGCGTACTCGCTCCACCAGCGGGCCATGAAGGCGGGAACGGGGGCGAGGTCATAGGCGTCGGCGATGTCCCGGCGCCAGTGCCGGTCGAAGTCGACGAGGAGCTTTGGCGCGTGCTGGGCGATGGCGGCGCGGAGCGCCTTCGGGGTCCTCTCGGGCATGGGGGGTACGGAGGTCCCGGCCGCGAGGGGTGCGGTGGTCATGGGTGGCGGGTTCCCTTCGGCGGAGCGGGGCAATCAGGCTGCGGCAGGGAGCGAGACGGGTGCGGAACAGTCTGTCTCGAGGTGAGGCCCCGCTTGCTTGGCGCGGTTCTTTCGTACGGCGGCGCGGATTTTGGCGACGCGGTCGCGTTTGACGCCCAGCAGTCGCGCGACATGCTCGACGCGGCCGTACGGGATGGGGTTGTCCGGGGCCTTGGTGGTAGCGGCGTAGACGAGATCGGCGAGCTTTTCCCGCTCCTTCTGCATCTTCTCTTCCGCCCGACGGATGAGCTCCTGCTGGCAGGCGATGGCGATGAGTGCTGACGTCTTCAGGTCTTCTTGGTATCGCGCGTCCTCAGTGCCCATGCGGCCGAGCATGACACACAATCGCTGCCCCCAACAATTAAGTCTGCTGGTATGCACTCTGATGTGGAGCGCCGTGCGGTGATCTGTGTGGCCCGATGGCCGGGAGGTGCCCCACAGTGCGCGCCCAGCCTCCTGCGGCGGTGGAGCGAGACGTTCAACAGCTGGCACCACTCCTGTCCTCGTCCACAACTGCGACGATGCTGCCGATCTGGAAGTGGTCGACCGGGCGAGCTACGACACGCTGAAGTCAGCGGTTGATCGCGCTGCGAGCCGGACCCCCAGCAAATCCGCGGTTCGCTGAGCCCAGGGCAGCTTCGCGCCGGACAGCGGATCCCGGCCCTGCGGTCTAGACGAGTCTCTCCGAACACGGTCAGTGGTCCCTACCTTGTGGGCCGTGGACGGCGGCCCAGTTGTACTTGCGCAGGCCTTTGGCGCCGTCGGCGCAGGAGCGGCGCTCGAAGGCGCCGACGGGCACGACCGCATACAGTTCGCGGGCCTGCCGGGTGCGGCCGTCCGGCAGGGGCAGGGCCTCGTCCTTGGGGATCGCCGGCACGTTGCGCACCCGGTTGCCCTCCAGCCAGGCGCGGCAGCGCGCGGCAGGAGCCGTGTGCCTCATCGGCCAGGAAGTGGGTGAAGGGCACACCGGCGGCCAGGGTTCGCTCCAGCATGCGCCGGGCCAGTTCCGGCTTGGTGGCCACGGCCCGCGCGCGGTCGGGCGGGATGCCTTGCTCGGTGCAGCGCGCCTGGTGCTTGGCGATGGGGCCGGCCCAACCCTTGCCGAGGCGGACCTCGCGGTCGATCAGGGTGCGTCCCCGGCTGGAACCGAACGACAGGTACACGCTGACCTGGGCATTCTCGATCCTTCCCGGGGCCCGTATTTCAATAACTGTCAGCGACGGGTTTCCGCGGGGGTTGTTCGGGCGTGTAGCTGTTCCATTGTGCGGGCGGGCGATCCGGGTATCGGCGTGACGAGGATCCGGTGCAGGTCCAGGAGCCGTTTTGCATCCTGGTACTGGATGGACAGGTTGGTGCGGTTGACGCCCAGTAGTTGGGCCAGGAAGGTCATGGTCACCGCTCTGCGGCGGCGCAGGATGGCTGCCAGGAGCCGGTGGGTGTGGTCCACGCTGCTGGTTTGCGGGTGTCGGTAGCTGCGTGGGCGGTGGAAGCGTCGCTGGAATGCCGCCTCGGCCATGGCGTCCCAGAAGGGTTCCGAGACCGCCACCAAATACTCGAAGGCGGTTCGTGACATGCCGGTCAGGGCTGGATCGGTGAGCATCATGGTCAGGGCCGGGGCGGTCCGGTGAGTGGTTGCCGGCGCGTCGGGCGTTCGCGGTGGCTCGGGAGACAGGGTGTAGTTCCAGTCGCCGTGGAAGGCGTTGGGTGTGATCGGAAGGGTGTGGAACTCGGCGGGTGTGACGCTGATGCCGAGGTCGTAGCTGCCGGTGTCCAGTTCGGCCCCAATGGTTAGGCCGGTCTTGGTTGTTGTGGCGGCGATGGTCTCGAGGACGACCTGGTAGCTGGTCAGCGGTCGCCCCCGCCAGTTCGCGGTGATGTGGCAGAACATACGATGCTCTATTTTGTTCCAGTGTGTCCTGAAGGCAGAGGGGAATTCGATGTAGGACGAGTTTCTTGAAGCAGTGCTGCATGACCGATGAAGGATTGGCCCTTCGAAGTCGCCCTGCGGGGGGAGGCTTCAAACCGCGTGTGTCACGAACGTAGAGGGGAGTTCAGGTAGGAGGAGCTTCTTGATGCGGTGCTGTGCGAGAGATGAAGGATGGTTGGCCCTTCGGTGCCGTCCTGCGGGGGATGGTGCCAAACCGCCACATGCTGCGTTGGTTGACGACCGTCGTGGTGAGCGATGTGGAAAGGGTGCAGCTCTTTTGAAGTGAAGGTCGTGGATCAGGCGGTCAGTGTGTAACCGTCCTGGTCGGGGCTGGGATAGAGCCGGTTGTGTTCACGCTTGGTGTGGAAGGTCCAGTAGGCGTCGAGGTCGTGGTTGGCGGTGAGAGCGCGCAGACGGAGGACGGCTTCGGCTCCTTCGAGGCCCCAGCGGGCGCCGGTGATGTCGAGGCGGTCGCCGATGAGGTGCCGGCAGGCTCCTTCGACGGCGCCGGTGGCGATGGGCCAGCCGGCTTCGAGTGCGGTGTCGTAGTGGAGCTGGTCGAGGTGGCCGGTGAGGTAGCGGTGGCAGCCGGTGACGGCTTCCCGGCGTGAGCCGGGCAGGCGTTCACGGTCGGCCTGGGTCAGCATCTCGTCGGCTGCGCGGGGGGCTTGGCCTGCGAGGATCGTGGTGAGGTGGTCGGCGGCCCATGCTTCTGCCTCGCGGCTGCCGGGGGTGTGGAAGGCGTGCGCGGCGGCCCAGACATACTCCGCGACGTGGACGAAGTCGAGCAGGACGTGGACGGTGATGTTGCGGCGCTCGGCTTCGGCGCGGATGAGGCCGAGCTGGTGGTGGGCTCCGTCGACGAGGACGATCCAGGGGCGGTGGTGGTGCGGGTCGCGGTCGTGGGCCTGACGGAAGGCGGTCGGCGATGACCTGTTCGGGCGGGCGGATCACCGACGCGGTGCACCATTTGTTCACGGCCTTCGGGCCGGGCCGGGGTGTTCGGCCCTCGGTGCGGCCGCCGGGCGGGTGGATCACGTCGTGGGGACGGCGGGAGGCGGGGCGGGTGTCGAAGACACAGGCGACGGCAGCCATGCGTTTCCGGTTGGGTTTCTCGCCGGGTGCGAGGCGTCCGCGCCGGCCCTGAGCTGCGGCCTTGGCGGCCTTGAGGCGGGTCGCTTCGCGCAGGGCCTCGGGCCGCATGACGATGCCCTTGCCGTCGGCCTGGATCACCAGCGGCATGTCGCGGGTGCAGGGGACGGGGACCCTGGCCTGGTAGAACGCGTCGATGTCACCGGCCGCGGCGATCAGGAGCCGGGCGAGCTGCCGTTTGCCCAGCACATGGCCGCAGCGGCGGTGGATCGCCTCGAGGGCCTGGTCGTAGGAGCCGCGGACGGCCTCGGTGACCGCCAGGCGCCGCAGGCCCAGCGAGTGACGCCCGGCCGGCAGCGACAGACACACGTCTGCGGGGTGCACGTTGCAGACTCCCGGCCCCCGGTGGGCGACGCGGCGCACCCTCACGTGTCCGAACAGACAGGCCAGCCACCGTTCATGACCCGTCTCGCGCCACGGACGTTCCTTTCCTTCCGGCCCCACCAGGCGTGCAACAGTCGCATCCCGGGCTTGTTGTTCCTCGCGTATCGCCCGCAGGTCGAGGTGGTCCTGCAGGAGTTGCCGGATCAGGGCGCGCCCGGTGTCATCGAGGTGTTCTTCCAGCTCGGCGTGGGTCCACTCGCCGGCCGAAGTGCCCGACAGGGTGGCCGTCAGCGATTCGAAGGCACTGACCGAGCGGGTAAACGGGTCAGGCGTGCCGCGGGTGTCGTACTGTTCCATCCGGGCTCTTCTTTCGTGCGATTCGTTTCGGTTGGCACCTTCGAATCTAGAAGGAAGAGCCCTTCTTTCAGGGTGAGTTGGGCGAACCGGTCGTTCGGGTGCGGGACGGGGTGAACAAGCCGGGCGAGTCCTCATCCAGCCAGCCGCGTTCGACCAGACGCTTCAGCTTCGCGCGCGTACCCTCGATCTTCGTGGTCTCGGCCGCAAGGCCGATCCTCGGCACGATCTGCTTGGCCCGCACCGGTCCCGGAGCGTCCCCCACGACCTCCAGGATGTCCTGGTAGACCCGTGGCAGCACCCCCGGCTCCAAGCCCGGCTGCCATTTCGGCACCGCAAGGACTCCCACGACCCGCCGCTCCGCCCCCGCGAACGGCGACACCTCCTCCGCCCGCGGCGGCTCACGCGCCGGCTCTGCCGGATCACTGCCGGCCATCCTCGCCAGGAGCTCGCCGGCCGTCTCCCGCGTGATCACCAGCCGGGACAGCCGTTCGCGCTCGGCCTCCAGCCGCACCATCAACTCCGCGACCTGAGTCTCGAGTTCCTCCACCCGCCCCCGGACCACGGCCTCCTCGGCCTCGATCGCATCGAGCAACGACCCCACCGGCACCGCCCCCTTCCCGTCAGGAAGAGACCTGCCCATCCACGCACCAATCAACGTCTCCCCAGGTCAGCCCCTCCCTCGAAACGAGCCGCACCCATGTGGAAAAGGCGGCGGTAGAGCCGTCAGGTAGGGATCAGGAAGACGAACGCAAGTGAATCGCTGCGGAAGTGTCGTTAGAAGATAGATGACATCAGAACCGGAGATTTGTGGTTGCTCCGGGATAAGTCTGGCGGGAGTCCCGTCTACTGGCCAGGCGGTGTCCGGCACGGAGGCGACGTGAGCCTGATCTGCGGCTTTCGCATGGAACGTGAGAAGGCATGCCCCGATAATGCCGCTTGAGTAATACGGGTGGCGAGAGGGAGTGGCTCAAGCGGAAGAACCGTGAGGGCTTGAGTACCGATGCGGGGCGTGCTGGCGGACCGGCTCGTAGTAGTGAGGAACCCTTTGTAATGAGGGGGGAGCGAAGGGGTCGGGTCATCCGTGACTGATTGTTCGTTCGGTCAACCGGAAGGTCTCCGGGAGGAGCTGGGTGGACCAGTTGAAATCATCAGGCAAGCCGTTTGAGATTTCGAAGTGGGAGGTTCAGGAGGCGTACGAGAAGGTCAAGGCAAACAAAGGTGCGCCAGGGGTGGACGGGCGTTCCATCGAGGACTTCGAGAAGGATCTGAAGAATAATCTCTATCGGATTTGGAATCGTCTGTCCTCGGGGAGTTACTTTCCCCCTCCGGTGAAGGGTGTGGAGATCCCGAAGTCGCATGGTGGCGGGGTTCGTTTGCTCGGTGTTCCTACCGTGGCGGACCGAATCGCTCAAACGGTTGTGGCCCGGCGTCTTGAAGAAAAGGTCGAACCGATCTTCCATCAGGACTCCTACGGTTACCGTCCTGGGCGGTCCGCGTTGGACGCGGTCGCGGCATGCCGAAAACGCTGTTGGAAGTACGGCTGGGTGATTGATTTGGACATCCAGAAGTTCTTTGACAGCGTGCCATGGGACCTTGTCATCAAAGCGGTTCAGGCCCACACCGATCTCCCCTGGGTAGTGCTGTATGTGCGGCGGTGGCTTGAGGCGCCGTTGCAACTGCCCGACGGGACCTTGCAGCAGCGTGATCGGGGAACCCCGCAGGGTTCTGCGATTTCGCCTGTACTGGCTAACCTGTTCATGCACTACGCGTTCGACATGTGGATGGCCCGGGAGCACCCGGACGTACCGTTCGAACGGTACGCAGACGATGGTGTTGTGCACTGCGTCAGCGAGAGCCAGGCCCGGAGACTACGGGAGGCGATCGCGAACAGGATGCGGGAGGTCGGGCTGCGTCTGCACCCTGACAAAACCAAGATTGTGTACTGCCGGGACGGTAAACGCCGACGGCCCTTCGGGCAGACGGAGTTCACCTTCCTGGGGTTCACTTTCCGGGCCCGCAAGGCCATCGACAGGAACGGGGAGAGGTTCACCTCGTTCCTGCCGGCGATCAGCAAGGAAGCCTCGAAGAAGATCAGCGGTGAAGTGCGGCAATGGCGGCTTCATCGGCAGATCGGCCGGACCTTCGCAGAGCTCGCACGGGCGATCAATCCAATCATTCGGGGCTGGATGCAGTACTTCGGCGCGTTCTACCGGACAGCACTGCTTCCCCTCCTGGAGCGCATCAACGCCTACTTGATGCGCTGGATCCGCAAGAAATTCAAGCGGCTGAGGACCTTCAAGAAGGCCCATGCGTGCTGGCGGCGTATCACCCGTCAGTACCCCAGGCTCTTCGCCCATTGGGCATGGATTCCCACGTTCTGGTGATCAGGATGACAAGAGCCCGGTGACGGGAGACTGTCACGCCGGGATCTGTGAGGGCCGGGGGGCGAAATTCCCCCCGGCTACTCGACCTCATGCTGCGTTAGCCGAAGACTGTCGTGGTGAGCGATGAGGAAAAGGCGCCGAGCAGGCGTCAGGTGGGGATCAGGGAGACGAACGCAAGTGAATCGTTGCTGACGTGTCGAAAAGATTCCGACGACATCAAAACCGGGGAGCTTGGAACCGTCCCGGGATAAGCCTGGCGGGAGCCCGTCGACTGGCCAGGCGGTGTCCGGCATGGAGACGACGTGAACCTGATCTGCCGCGGTCATGTGGAACAGGAGAAGGCGCGTACCGATACAGCCCGTTCTGGTAGGGGCGGGCGAGAGGAAGCACCCCGAGCGGTTGTGCCGTGAAGGGGCCGAGTACCGATGCGGGACGCGCCGGCGGACCGGCTCGTAGTAGTGGAGAAGCCCTGTAATGGGGGCGGAGCGAAGGGGCCGGGTCGTTCGTGACTGAGTTGATCGCATCAACCGGACGGTGTCCGGGAGGAGTTCGGTGGACCAGTTGAAGTCGCAGGCCAAGCCGTTTGATATCTCAAAGTGGGAAGTCAAGGAAGCGTGGGAGGAAGTGAGGGCTAACAAGGGTGCACCGGGTGTGGACGGACAGAGCATCGCCGAATTCGAGAAGGACCTGAAGAACAACCTTTACAAGGTCTGGAACCGGATGTCGTCGGGCTCCTACTTTCCTCCACCGGTGCGTGCGGTGGCCATTCCCAAGCCGCATGGCGGCGGCGAGAGAATCCTTGGGATTCCTGCCGTCGCTGATCGCGTGGCTCAGACTGTGGTGGCCCGGCATTTGGTGCGGCGGGTGGATCCTGTATTTCATCCGGACAGCTTCGGATACCGGCCCGGACGGTCCGCCTTGGACGCCGTGGAGAGGTGCCGGGAACGCTGTTGGAAGCGGGACTGGGTGGTTGAGTTCGACATCTCCCAGTTCTTCGACAGTGTGCCGTGGGACCTCCTGGTCAAGGCGGTGGAAGCGCATACCGACGCCGTTTGGGTGAAGTTGTATGTGCGGCGGTGGCTTGCTGCCCCGCTCAAGTTGCCCGACGGCACCCTGCTGGAACGGGGGTGCGGGACGCCACAAGGCGCTCCGGTTTCTCCCGTTTTGGCGAACCTGTTCCTGCACTACGCGTTCGACGTCTGGATGGCGCGGGAGTTCCCTGCTGTCTCGTTCGAACGCTATGCGGACGATGCGGTCGTGCACTGCGTCACCGAGCGCCAGGCCCGTCAGGTGCTGGCCGCGCTCTCGGACAGGATGGCCGAGGTCGGGCTGCGTCTGCACCCGGCAAAGACCCGGATCGTGTACTGCCAGGACGGGTTGCGGCGTGGCTCGTACGAGCACACCTCTTTCACGTTCCTGGGGTTCACGTTCCAGCAGCGCCAAATGCGGGACAAGAACGGCCGTATCAGATGGTCGTTCCGTCCCGCGGTCGGCAGGGACGCCCTCAAACGACTCGGCGAGGAGGTCCGCTCCTGGCGGCTTCACCGGCGGGTCAACCTCACCGTGGAAGAACTCGCGCAGCGGATCAATCCGATCGTCGCGGGCTGGATGCAGTACTACGGCCGGTTCTACCGATCGGCCTTGTATCCAATTCTGATGCGCATCAACGCCTACCTGGTGCGCTGGCTCCGCAACAAGTACAGACGGTTTCGCGCGATGAGGAAGGCCATCGCGGCCTTCCAGAGGGCAGCCAAGCGCCGCCCGGGGATGTTCGCGCAGTGGAGATGGATCAGTTCCCCCTCCTTGGCCTGGTGATCAGGACGACAGGAGCCGTATGACGAGAGATCGTCACGTACGGATCTGTGGGAGCCGGAGGGTGTGACTCCCTCCGGCTACCCGACTTTCGACGTTCCGGGCGGTAGGTGACAGACCGTTATCTCCAGGCCGCTCTCTCGTGCGAAGGCAGCCAGGTTGTTTTTCCAGGTCCAGCGGCGGGGGTCGTTGGAGCCGCCGGAGTCGGCGGTGATCAGGAGCCTGCCTGCATTCGGGTGGTCCGTCCGTCCGCGGTGCTGCCACCAGCGGCGGATGGACTCCACCGCGAACTGGGCGGTGTCGTGGTCGGTTCCGACGTTGACCCATCCGGTGTTGTTGGCGATGTCGTAGATCCCGTAGGGGATCGCCATGGGCTGGTCGTTGGTGGTGAACGTGTGGCAGTCCACCTTGATCGCGTTCTTGCCCGGCCGCCAGGTGCGACCGGGACGGTCACGGTTGCCGAGCCATTCCTTGGCCTTGGTGTCGACGCTGATCACCGGCTGGGCGTCGTTGAGGAACTCGGTAGCGGTGGCATTGAGGTGGGTGAACTGGGCATCGCGGTCCGGATGGCTGATGCCCTCTGTCGTCTTCGCGGTTCCTTGCAGGCTGTAGCCCAGGGTGTGCAGCAGGTGTCCGACGGTTGAAGCGCTGATCGGGTGGCCCTGTGCGGTGAGGGTCGAGGCCAGGGCCCGTAACGACAACGTGGTCCACCGCAGCGGGGAGACGGGGTCGCCTCGGGTGTGTGGCTCGATCAGCGACTCGAGCGCGGGCAGCAGACCGGAGTCGGTGTCTGTCAGCCGCTTGCGGCCGGCACCCGGAGCCCGGATCCGTAGGGTCGGCACGGAGCAACCGGCCAACTCGGCGATACCACGCGCGATAGTGGCGGTACTGGTACCGGAGGCGGCGGCGACTCGAGTGATCCCGCCGTGGCCGACGGCGGTGGCCTCGCTGGCCAGGTACAGCCGACGGCGGCGCTCGTCGAAGTGCGGCAGGATCTGATCGAACTTGGCCCGCAGCGCACGGGTGGAGAGACAGCCTGGCAGACACGTAGTCATATCCCAGGCTCCCACCAACACCCGCCTACCGAGCACTTATTGACGTACAGGCCCCCGCCGTGCTGGTGTACTGCCGGGCCACACCGACGTTCTTGGTGCCCTTCTTGATGTCGGCGATCAGGACCGCGTCAGGGGCGGACAGCGCGGCGACCGTGAACTCGCGCACCCGGTCGCGCAACTCGTCCGGGGAAGGATGCGGGTCAGCGTGTCACCGGCAGAGCCGCGGCGAACCGATGGCCGTCGGCGCGGGTCTGGACCGGGAAGTCGACCTTGAGGGCGCCCTCCTGGCCCTCGACGGTCAGGTGGGTGACCACCTTGAGGCCCAGGAAGGTCTTCTTGGGTGCGCTCGCGGTGACGTAGGGGCGCGGGAGGTTCATCAGGAGCTTGCCCGGCTTGCCGCCGCGGTTGCCGTCGAAGAACAGGATCCGCTGGTTCGTCAGGGCGAGGTACATCGGGCGCGGGGTGACCGTCGCCATCACCGTTCCCGCGCTGAGTACGCCGACCACCGCCGCGGTGAGGGCCTGCTTGCGCACCGAGACCGTTCCGATGCCGGCCACGCTCGTGAGTTCGACCTGCTCGCCCTGGAGCAGCAAGGGGGCCGAGATCTCCAGCAGTTGTCTGGCGCGACGGGCGTTGAGTGCCACGGGTGGGGCTCCTGGTGACGGTGAGGTGAGTTGAGGTGAGGTGACAGTGACGGCATGGATTGTTCCAAGCCAGGGGAAAGATGGGAGGTCACCTCGCACAAGGCGAACTCAAGTTCGAGTCATGACCCGGTCAAGATCAGCCATCGAAGGGTCAAGTCGACGCCGGTATGCACTGTTTGGGCATTGTGTTCCCGCAGGTTTCCCTCACCTGGCTGGAAACCGCTTCCAACCCTCCACTTACCATCCGCTCCATGTCGACCGACGCATCCCTCCCACCCCCCGACTTCGAACTCGCCTCCGCCTTTCCCGAGGCCGGCTGGCTGCGGCAGGCCACCGCCGCGCGGGACTGGGCGGGGATCCGGCAGTACGTCGACGGACTGCCGCAGGGCACCGACCGGGCGTTTCTCGTCGGCGTGGTCGCCGATGTGCCCGGCGTCGAACACCCTCTGCGGGAACTCGTGGCCGCCGCCCCCGACGACGTACTCGCCCTGACGCTGCTCGGGACCCGCGAAGTGGAACTCGGCTGGGAGATCAGGACCGACGCGCGGGCCCAGAACGTCAGCCGGGAGCAGTTCCAGGGGCTGCACGCGCATCTGCGGCAGGCCGAGCGGCTGCTCATCCGAGCTACCGCCCTCGACCCGTCCTTCGATGCCGCCTGGGCCTCGCGCCTGACCACGGCCATGGGACTGCAACTCGGGCAGAACGAGGCCCGGCGAAGGTACGACCGACTGGCCGCGTACCACCCATACCACTTCACCGGGCAGGCCCGGCTGCTCCAGCAGCTGTGCCCGAAGTGGAGCGGGAGTTGGGAGGCGGCGCACGGGTTCGCCCGTGAATGCCTGCTCAACTCGCCCGAAGGGGCGCTCAACGGGGGGCTCGTGGCGGAAGCGCACCTGGAGCACTGGCTCGCGCTGCCCTCCGCGGGGAGTGAGCGGACCGACTACCTGCGCCAGGCCCACGTCCACGCCGAACTCGTCGAGGCCGCCGAACGGTCCGTCCTGCATCCGTACTACCGACCCGCGTATGGGTGGGTCACCATCCAGGGCGTCTTCGCAGCGCTCTTCTCGGTGATCGGGGACACCGCCCGCGCCGCCGCGCACTTCCGCGCGCTGGGCAACCTGGCCTCCGAGTACCCCTGGAGCTACCTCGGAAAGCCCGCGGACGCGTACACACGACACCGTGCCGCCGCCCTCGGAAGGGGCTGAGCGGATGCGGAACCACACAGGCAGACGCAGATGCAGACGCACAGGCATAGGTAGAGGCAGACGATGAGCCAGGGCATCCACCACACCGAGGTCGACGGCATACCCACCCTCTTCGCGTACGCCACCGGGCCGATGCGCGCCGGGCTGGTCTTCCGTGTCGGCGTAGCCGACGAGACGCTCGCCGGGGCCGGGATCACTCACCTGGTCGAGCACCTCGCCCTGCACCGTCAGGGCCTGGCCGACTACCACTTCAACGGCGCGACCAAGGCCGCGTTCACCCACTTCCACGTCGAGGGCGCCGAGCACGAGATCGTCGCCTACCTCGACGGCGTGTGCACCTCCCTCCTCGACCTGCCCATGGAGCGGCTGGAGACCGAGAAGGAGATCCTGCGCACCGAGGAGGCGCGCCGGGAGCCCGGGCAACTGCCTCTGTGGCGGTACGGGGCACAGGGGTACGGGCTGGTCAGCTACCCGGAGTGGGGCGTACGGGGGTTGCGGCCGGACGAGGTACGGGCATGGGCGGGGGCCTGGTTCACCCGGGACAACGCCGTGCTGTGGATCGCGGGGGAGCGGCTGCCGGCCGGGCTCTCGCTCAAGCTGCCCGGCGGTCAGCGCTGTCCGATGCCCGTCGTCACCTCCGCCCTCCCCACCGCTCCCGCCTACTTCTCCGACGGCAAGGGCGGCGTACTGCTCGACGCCGTCGTCACCGACACCACCGCCGCCAGGCTCTACGCCGGTGTCCTGGAACGCGAACTCTCCCGCTCCCTGCGCCAGGAGGGCGGTTACTCCTACACGGCGGCCAGTGATTACGCCTCCCGCCGGGACGGTTTCGCCACCGTCACCGCCTTCGCGGACGCCCTGCCCGCCAAGCAGGACGCGGTCCTCGGCGGATTCGTCGACGTCCTCGCGGGGCTCCAGGTCGGCCGGATCGCGCAGGGCGACCTGGAGGCCGTACGCAGCCGCAGCGACGCCACGCTGACAGCGCCCGACGCGGCCGTACGGCGGCTGCCCGGAGCGGCGGAGGACCTGCTCGCGCACCGTCCGCCGCGCGGGCTCGACGAACTGCGTTCCGAGCTCTGGGCGATGACACCGCAGCACGTGCACGCGGTGGCGCTGGAGGCCGCCGGGACGGCACTGCTCCAGGCGCCCTCGGGGCACAGAGCCGACTGGGCCGGGTACACCGCGGCCCCGACCACCTCGTCGTGTGCCGTCCAGGGCACGCGGTTCGACTCCGTACGCAAGGACGGCTCGGCCCTGGTCGTCGGGGGCGAGGGGGTCAGTCTGACGGCGGGGAACGAGCAGGCCACCGTAGCCTTCCGCGCGTGCGCCGCCCTGCTGAGCTGGCCCGACGGCGGGCGTCGGCTCATCGGCACCGACGGGCTGTCCGTGGAGGTGGAGCCGGGGGAGTACGGGATCGACGCGCACACGATGGCGACCATCGACGCGGCGGTCCGTCCGAGTGCGATGGTTCACCTACCGCCCCGGCCGCGGCGGCAGGAGCGTGCCGCTCCGGCGGGAGAGGCCGGGGGCTCCACCCTTGCCGCCCCACGGGAGTCTTCGGCTCCGGTACGGCGTACCGGCAGTCAGACGGCGATGCTCGTCGTCTTCGGGGTCCTCGCGGGGCTCTGGTCCCTCCTGGCCATCGCGTTCACCGTCTTCGGCGCCTCGGACCCGGAGACCAGCACCAGCGAATGGGCCGGCCTCACCGTCTTCCTCTGGGGTGTCGGCGCGCTGCTGGCCTGGCCGGCCGTAAGGGTTCTGCGAAGCACCCGGCGGGGGTGAACCGCCGGCATCAGGTGGGGGTGAATCGCCGGCATCAGGTGGGGGTGAACCGCCGCGTGCCTTCAGCGCAGATAAGGGTTGCCCGGCGCCGGACCCGGCAAGGGCCCCGGCACCGGACCCGCGTGCGCCGTGGCGTACTTCTGCGTGGCGTCCTTCGGTGCGCGTTTGTCGAACAGCGCGAACAGCAGCAGCCCCACCGCCATCGCGATGCTGACGACGGCGACCGTGCCGAGGATGGAATCACCAGGACCCTCCGCCCGGACGGACGCCCACGGCAGCGTCACCAGCTCGTACAGCAGGAACGCGGCGAAGGCGCCCCAGTCCGAGCCCCGGCCGCGGCGGACCGCCACGTACAGGAACGGCACCCACACCAGCAGACCCAGCGACGCGACCACCAGAACCGACCACGCGATCCGCTGGGCCCAGCCGGCCTCCACGCGCTTGCCCATCACACCCCCCGAGTACCCCCGAGCCCCCGGAGAGGTTTCCCGGGGCCCCGAGAAACCTCTCCGGGGCGTCATGCTCCCACCCGGCGGGTCAGGCGCGCTGGTGTTCGCCCTTCAGAGACGTCACGATCTGCGCCGCCAACTTCTTCGCCGTGGCCGCACCGTTGTCGTGCCCGTCCGTGGACATGACGCTGACGACGTCGGTTCCCGTGCGCACGGCGATCAGGGTCGTGCCGTTCTGCCAGGCGCTGTCGGTCAGGGTGATGGTGTACGCGGCGTCGCCCAGACCGGGGGTGGTGGCGCCGGTGGCCTTCACCTTGGTGTGTGTCTGGGAGTCGGTGAAGGTCGCGCAGGCGGTCGCGTTCTTCTCCAGGTCCTTCAGTACCGTCGCCGAAGTCGTGCCGCGGTAGGTGTCGACCTCCTGGGCGATGTCCTCGGAGGTGGCCTTGCTGACGTAGTCGTTCTGGGCGAAGGACACCCCCGAATCGCCCGTGATCGCTATCCAGCTGGTGCCGCCCAGCAGGGAGCAGTCCGGCTTCGGCGCGGGGGAGGAGCTTGGCGCGGAGTACGTGGCGCCGGAATCCCGCGCGCCGCTGGGGTCGACCGCGAAGCCGGAGGCGAAGAAGGACGTGGGTGCCAGGGCCTTCTTGAGCTGTGTGCCCGTCATGAGACCGGCGTTGGGGTCCTTGGCCGCCTTCGTCTTGGCGGGGGACGCGGAGTGGCCGGCTGTTCCGGAGGAGCAGGCTGCCAGGGCCAGCGGGAGGGCTGCTGCGGCGAGCAGTGCCTTGACCGCGCGTGACGGGTGACGCATCTGAATCTCTGAGTCCTTTGACGGGGAGCGTGGGCCGATCGGCCCGAGCGGACTCTAAAGGTGCTCGGGCGATGCACAGGTATGCACATGCCAAAGTTCGGTCAAAGAGGGGCGGTTCGCCTGGTGTCCCTCGCGGACTCGCCGGGTTTTGCCATGCCTTGAGGGAATCTTGTGGCGATCAAGGTGCGGGGTTTCCCGATCAGCAGGGCCGCGTCGGTTACGCTGCGATCCGCCCCGGGCGCCGGGGGCCGCGCACCGTCATCGGGGTGGCGGATAGGCGCCGTCTCAGGGGTCCAATCGTCTTCGGTCCGCAGGTCACGCATGCCGTGACGTGTGTCATGAATGGGGTGGGAATGTCCAGCCATCGGCTGTCCAAGAAGGGTCGTTACATGGCCTGGGCCACGGCCGGCGCCGCCGTGGTCGCCGGTGCCGGGATCGCCGCGCAGACCTCGATGGCCGCCACGACGTGGCCCGCGCAGAAGACGTACACCGGCCGGGCCTTCGACACCTGCGCCGCTCCCTCGCTGTCTGCGATGAAGGCCTGGCACACCGGCTTCTACGGCGCCGCCGCCGTCTACGTCGGCGGCAAGAACCGCGGCTGCAGCCAGCCCAACCTCACCGCGTCCTGGGTGAAGTCGGTCAGCTCCATCGGCTGGAAGCTCATCCCGATCTATGTCGGTGCCCAGCCGCCATGCCAGAGCGGCTCCAACCCCGAGAAGCTCACCGCCTCCACCGCCTCCTCCCTCGGCGCGAGTGACGCGGCGGACGCCGTGTCCAAGGCGTCGGCGCTCGGCATCAAGGCCGGCAGCCCGATCTACCTCGACATGGAGTCGTACGACATCACCAACAAGTCGTGCAACGACGCCGTGCTGACGTACGTCCGCGCCTTCGACAAGGGCCTGCGCGCCAAGACGTACCGCGCGAGCTTCTACGGCTTCACCAGCTCCAGCGCCAAGGCCATCGCCACCGCGACCGACAAGACCGACCTGCCGGGCAATCTCTGGTACGCCCTGTGGGACAAGACGAACACCACGACCACGGACTGGCCGTGGGGCTCCACGCAGTTCACCAACCACAGCCGTGGCCACCAGTACATGGTCAACAGCAAGGAGACACGTCACGGTTACACGATCACCGTGGACCGGGATGCGTGGGACGCGCCGGTCGCCATCACCGGCTGAGACGGCGGCTGTCCGAGTGCGGGCTGTCCGAGTGCCGGCTGTCCGAGCACAGACTGTCTGCGTGACCGACTGTGTCTGAGTGAAGGAGTGGGATATGAGGGTTCGGGATACGAGGGTTGAAGGCGTGCCCGTGCTCGGGCCCTCCGCCGTTCGTGCGGGGCTGGCGGCGCTTCCCGTCGTCAGCCTGGGGCTGTTGTGTCCCGTGCCTTCTCTCGTGATAGCCCTGCGGCGCGGGACGCGCGCGGACTGGGCTGCCTTCGGGGCGTTCTGCGCCGTGCTGGTCGCCTGGGTCCTGGAGCTGTCGTTCACGCCCGAGACCACCCACGGGCTGGAGTTCGCGGACGACCTGCTGCTGATCCTGGTGTCGATGGTCGGCGCCTCGGTGCACGCCTGGACGTTCTGGCCCCGGCGCGTGGGACGCGCCGGTCGCCAGTAGCACGAAGAGAGTAAGAGAACGACATGGTCAAGCGGGTCAGACAGGTGCCCCAGGCGCAGCGTGCGAAGGCGGCGCGCGACGCTGAGAAGGAGTCGCGGCTCACCGTGGCCGCCAGATCCGTGTTCCAGCGGTTGAGGGGGTTGGGCGGCCGGCGGATCACGGTGGCGACAGGTGCCGTGGTCGTGGTGGCTGCCGTCGCCGTCACCGGATACCTCCTCTCCCGCGACGACGGGAAGCGGCAGCTGCCCGACACTCGGGCCCGGCACTACAAGGACATCGACGCCTGCCTGCTGACCGGGAAGAACGGGATCACGGCCGGGACCACCGCCGCCGAGGTCTGGCAGGGCATGCAGGACGCGTCCCTCACGACACACGCGCGCGTGAGCTATGCACCGGTGACCGGCGAGCCGTCCGCGGCCAACGCGCGGCCCTATCTCAACGGCCTGCTGCAGCGCTCCTGTGATGTGGTGCTGGCAGTCGGAAAGCCCGAGGTGACGGCCGCCGCGCAGACCGCTCCGCAGTACCAGAAGGTCGACTTCGTACTCGTCGGCGACGACGGCGCCGGCTCGAAGACCGACGCCAAGGACGCCAAGGACGCCAAGGACGCCGAGAGCGCCAAGAACGTCACCGTCGCGCACACCGGCGACGGACTGCGCGCGGAGATCGCCGGGGCGGTGGAGCGGGAAGTGAACGCGCGCGGCTGAAGGCGCGCGGCCAGGACAGGCCGCGGCGGACGTACGTCCGGACGGTGACCGTCCCCGGGGTGCGCGGCAGTACCCCAACTCTCGACGAATCGTTGGGCGAATGGCTGGCCGAGAGGCGAGCCACTGCCTACCATCGATCACCGCAAGACCTTGTGCACCGCCGCACAATCTCCTCGGGAGGCTTCCTTGCACCGCCGTCGTCGCACCGCGCTCGTCCTCTCCGCCGCGCTCGTCGCCGCGGCCCCTGTCCTGACCGCGTGCGGCAGCGACGCGCATCCCGGCGCCGCCGCCGTCGTCGGCGGTCAGCGGATCACGGTCGCGCAGTTGGAGAGCCGGGTGAACGAGGTGCGCGCGGCGCAGAAGGCCGCCACCAAGGACGAGGCCCAGTACGAGCAGACCATCGCCAGGACCGGCACGCTCGCCCGCGACACCCTGCACGGCATGGTCCTCGACCGGGTCCTGGACCGGGCCGCGAAGAACGCGGGCGTCGGCGTGACCCGCAAGGACACCCAGCAGCTGCGGGCCTCCCTCGAACAGCAGGCGGGCGGCGCGCGGGCGCTGGAGACGGCCTGGCTGCAGAACTACGGAGTGGCGCCGACGCACCTCGACGAGAGTCTGCGCACCGAGATCGAGGCGCAGAAGCTGGCCGCCACGCTCGGCGTCGACATGAACACCACCGAGGGCAAGACCACCTTCTGGAAGGCGATGTCCGTCGCCTCCAAGGAGCTCCGCGTCGACCTGAACCCGCGCTACGGCGCCTGGGACGTCCGGAAGAGCAGCCGCGTCGACGCGAAGACGCCGTGGCTGCGGGAGGTCACCGCGGCGGGGACCCAGCAGACGACGTAACGCCCTGCGGGCGTGGGGGCTGTGGATAACGGTTCGGCCGGGCGGCTCGCGGAGAGAGCCGCCCGGCGCTCCCCGTCCAGGCAGTGGCACCCCCGCCCCCGTCCGGCAGCCGTACGGTGGTCTGCGTCCGGCGCCCGTACGGTGGTCTGCGTCCGGCGCCCGCATGGCGGTTCACGTCCGGCAGCCGCACGGCGGTCCTCGTCCGGCAGTTGTACCGTGGTCCGCGTCCGGCGCCCGCACGGTGGTCCGCGTCCTGCGGTCGTACGGCGGTCCGCGTCCGTTCGGCGCGTGGACGGACGGTGGGCCGCCCGGCCTGTGGATAACTGATGGGGCTGTCGGCGGTGTGGGTTACGTTCGAGGGGTGAACGCAACCAGCTTCGACGGCGCCCCGGACGCGACCGGCCCCGACGCCCCCGCCACCTCCACCGACCCCGGCCGTATCGTGCTGCTCACCACCAGCCACCGGGTGGCGCCCGGGCTGCTGTCCTGGCCCGCCTGGCAGGCGCTCCGCGGTGCCGACCAGGTCCTGTGCGCGGACGGCGCTCACCCGCAGTTGCCTTATCTGCGCGAAGCGGGCATCACCGTCGACGAGGCGTCCCCGACCGCACAGGAGCTGGTCGACGCGTGCGCGGGCGGCCGCACCCTGGTCGTCGTCGCCACCGGCGAGGGTGAGCCGCGGCTCACCGACGGCCTGGCCCGCCTGGCCGGCTCCGGCCGCATACAGATGCCGGACCTGGAGCTGCTCCCCGCCTCGTACGACCTGCCGGGCGCCCGCCTCCTCGACCTCGTCCAGGTCATGGACCGCATCCGCGCGGAGTGCCCCTGGTCGTCCCAGCAGACCCACAAGGGCCTGGCGAAGTACGGCATCGAGGAGGCGTACGAACTGGTCGAGGCGATCGAGGAGGGCGACCGGGACGAGCTGCGCGAGGAGCTCGGCGACGTCCTGCTCCAGGTCGTCTTCCACGCCCGTATCGCCGAGGAGGACGAGGACGCGCCCTTCTCCATCGACGACGTGGCGGGCGGCATCGTGGCCAAGCTCATCCACCGCCACCCGCATGTCTTCGGCGACGAGACGGCCACCACCCCCGAGGAGGTCAAGGAGCACTGGCTGCGCACGAAGGCGGTGGAGAAGCAGCGCACGTCCGTGACGGAGGGCGTCCCGCTGGGCCAGCCGGGCCTGGCGCTGGCGGCGAAGCTGGCATCGCGGGTGCGTACGGCGGGACTTGACGTCCAGCCGCCACGGGGCGAGGGCGTCGGGTACGAGCTGCTGCGGACAGCCGCGCGCGCCGAGGCCGAGGGCGTGGACCCGGAGGCGGCGCTGCGGGCGGCGGCACGGGCGTACCGGGACGCGATCCGCGCGGCGGAGGGGGCTTCGGGGGAGGGCGCGGAGGACTGAGGGCCGGGCGCCCGAGTGGCTGGATGAGAGGGGCGGGGCTGAGGGCCGGAGGCCTGACGATCGAGCGAGCCGGGGCGGCCGGGCCGGAGTTACGCCTGCGGGGCGCGGCTCGACGGGTTGTGCCAGCTCGGCCGTGGGCGGCCGAGGAGCCACTCCGCCGCGCCCACCGGTCGAGGTTGTCCCTGGCCGGTCGGCGCCAGGACGTCGTGGAAGATCCGCTCCGGCGGCGTGCCGAAAGAGGGCAGGGTCTCGCCGATCTCTTCGACGAGCATGGGCGGACCGGCGAGATAGACGTCGTGCCGGGTCCAGCCGGCGCGGTTGCCCAGCGCGGTCAGCAGCCGTTCGGTCGCCTGGGCCTTGGGCCGGCCGGGGGCGGGGGTGATGAAGGTGACGGCGAGCCGGGGAAGCCGGGCCCGCAGACGCTCGAGGGCGCCCCGGTCGTAGAGGTACGAGGTGTCGCGGGCGACAAGGAACAGCCGGGCCTCGTGTGTGTCGTCGAGCTGTTCCAGCAGCGCCTTCACGGGCGCCCATCCCGTGCCGGCCGCGATGAGGGTGAGGGGCCGATCCACGGGCGTGCGCAGGGTCAGCCCGCCGCCGGGCGCGCCCAGCCGCAGGACGTCGCCCTCCCGGGTCTGCCGGACGAGGGCGGTGGAGAGGAGGCCGTCCTCGACCCGGCTGATGTGCAGGTCGACGGTGCGGTCGGCGCGGGGTGCGTTGGCCAGCGAGTACGGCCGCCAGATGCCGGGCAGATGGGGGACGTTGACGCTGACGTACTGGCCGGGGGAGTAGCGCAGCCGGCGGTGCGGTCGCAGGGTCAGGACGACGAGGTCGTCGCCGTACCGTGTCCGGGCGGTCACCTCGGCGTCCCACCAACGCGGTTCGCCGCGCTGCTGTGCCTCCCACGCGCCCTGCAGCATCACATTCGTGATCGCCCCGTACGCCTCGCCCCAGGCCTTCTCGACCTCCGCGTTCCACGCCGACCCCGCGACGAGGGCGAACGCTGCGATCAGACTCGCCCCCACGGCGGCGTAGTGCTCCGGCTCCGCCAGATACTTCCGGTGGTCCCTCCCGAGCTCCCGTAAGTACCTCGGCAGCCCCGGATCCTCCAGCCGCTCCATCACATGGGTGAGTGCCGCGAAGAGTCTGTCCCGCTGCCGCTCCATGTCCTCCGGGAAGCCCAGCGGAAACAGCCCGCGGATCTCCGGGTGGTGCCGGAACAGGTGCGAGTAGAAGTACTTGACCGCGAACTCGGCCCGTCTCTCGACGACCGCGAAGCTGGATCTGAGTATTTCGGGGTCCACGGCGCGAATGTAGGGAGTTGTCGAGCCGCGGAGTCAAACAGCAGGTGATTTACGGACAGTCCGGGGTGAAGTATGCGGGGCCGGAGAGAGCGTGGCTGAGTACCGTTGTTCCAGGGTGTGCGGGAGCAAGGGGGCGCGGTGGAAGCGGAGTTGGCGGCGGAGTTGGCACAGGTCCTTGTCCGACGGAAGCCGAGGCGGGACTGGGAGCGGCTCAGGGCGCGTCTCGACGCGGCGTTCGGACCACGCGTGTTTCTGGGACCCGCACTTGACCAGCTGCAGAGGGAAGTGACGTACCACAGGGTGTCCCCTGGCGGCACGATCGAACGCGAATGGACCGAACGGCTGGCGGGTGTGCTCCGGCGGAAGCCGGGTGCCGTTCCTGAAATCCGGGCGATCGTGGCAGATTTCCGCCCCTCCGCGGCTTCGAGGGCCGCCTCCGGCAGCACCTCCGGAACGGAAGGCCAAGAGGGCGCGGTCAGGTCCCTCGCCGTGCAGGCCCCACCCTCCGTCGACGCGCCCCGCGCCCACGACCACCTCGACTTCCGCGAGAGCACCTTCCACGGTCAGGTCGTCGGCGTGCGAGGACCAGGACGCGGAGGTCCTGTTCCTGCGCGGGCGCTTCGCGGGACTGGGCGTCGATCCGGACGATATGCACTGGTTTCGCCGGGCGGCGGACCTCGGGCACCACAGAGCGACCCTGATGGTCGGGCTGGCCCTCGCACGCGCACAGGACCTCGCCGCGGTCCCCTACCTGGAAGCCGTCGCGGACAAGGGCAACCGACAGGCGGCGGCCGCCCTCGCCGAACTCCTCCTCTACTGGGCCCACCACTGGTCGAACAAGGCATCCGAGCCCCCTCCGGATACCGTCATGGAGTGACCGACCAGCCCCAGCTCCCCAGCACCGCCCCCGAACTCTTCACCTGGGAGTTCGCCACCAACCCCTACCCGGCGTACGCCTGGCTCAGGGAGCATGCCCCCGTGCACAGGACCCGGCTGCCCAGTGGGGTGGAGGCCTGGCTGGTCACCCGGTACGTGGATGCCAAGCAGGCGCTCGCGGACGGGCGGCTGTCCAAGAACCCCGCCCATCACGACGAGCCCGCGCATGCGAAGGGGAAGACCGGTATCCCCGGTGAGCGCAAGGCCGAGTTGATGACGCATCTGCTGAACATCGACCCGCCGGACCACACCCGGCTGCGGCGGCTGGTCAGCAAGGCGTTCACACCCCGGCGCGTGGTCGAGTTCGCGCCGCGCGTGCAGGAGCTCACGGACCACCTGATCGACCAGTTCGCCGAAAAGGGTTCCGCCGACCTCATCCACGAGTTCGCCTTCCCGCTCCCCATCTACGCCATCTGCGACCTGCTCGGCGTGCCCCGTGAGGACCAGGACGACTTTCGGGACTGGGCGGGGATGATGATCCGGCACGGCGGAGGGCCGAGGGGCGGTGTGGCGCGGTCCGTCAAGAAGATGCGGGGGTATCTCGCCGAGCTGATCCACCGCAAGCGCCAACTCCTGCCCGACCGGCCCGCCCCCGGCGAGGACCTCATCTCCGGGCTCATCCGCGCCTCCGACCACGGCGAGCACCTCACCGAGAACGAGGCCGCCGCCATGGCCTTCATCCTGCTGTTCGCCGGCTTCGAGACCACCGTCAATCTCATCGGCAACGGCACCTACGCCCTCCTCACCCACCCCGAGCAACGCCGACGACTGCAGGCCTCCCTCGCCGCCAAGGAGACCGGACTTCTCGAGTCCGGCGTCGAGGAGCTCCTGCGCTACGACGGCCCCGTCGAACTGGCCACGTGGCGGTTCGCGACCGAGGCGGTCCGGATCGGGGGGCAGGACATCGCGCCCGGCGACCCCGTCCTCGTCGTACTGGCGGCAGCGGACCGTGACCCCGAACGGTTCCAGCATCCGGACACCCTCGACCTCTCGCGGCGTGACAACCAACACCTCGGGTACGGCCACGGCATCCACTACTGCCTCGGCGCGCCGCTCGCTCGCCTGGAGGGCCAGACCGCGCTCGCCACCCTGCTCACCCGTCTTCCGGATCTCCAACTCGCGGGAGATTCGGCCGATTTGCGCTGGCGCGGCGGACTCATTATGCGTGGATTGCGCACACTTCCCGTGGAGTTCACGCCTCCGCTTGACTTGCCCCGCGCCTAAGGGGTGGGCGTGCAGGGAACGGCCGCTCAGCAGGGAAAAGGTGACGTTCCGTCAACTCTGTGATCTTCACGTGATCTGCGCTGCATCGACTTGTGACAAGCGTTCGAGTGCGGATACGTTCACCCATCAACGCGGCCCATCCGTCGCTGCAGTCGCAGTAGCGGCTGTCGTCACCTGCTGTCACGCGAAAGGCTTCCGCATGCTCTCCGGGAACGGCCGTCATCGTCGCCCCCGTCAGGCCCCGGCTCTCATCGTCGCCGCAGGAGTGACCGGATCGGCCATCGCCATCCCGTTGCTCGGCGCCACCAGTGCGAGCGCGGCCGACGGCACCACCTGGGACCGGGTCGCGGAGTGCGAGAGTGGCGGCGCCTGGAGCGCGAACGACGGCAACGGGTACTACGGCGGGCTGCAGTTGACCCAGGAGAACTGGGAGTCGTACGGCGGCCTCGAGTACGCCCCCAGTGCCGACCAGGCCAGCCGCTCGCAGCAGATAGCCATCGCCGAGAAGGTCCTCGACGGCCAGGGGCTCACCGCCTGGCCCACCTGTGGACCGCTCTCCGGGCTCAGCAAGAACTCGGGCTCGGTCGAGGTCGACACGGGTGTGGCGGACGACTCGTCGAGTTCGTCGAGTTCTTCTGATTCGTCCGACTCGTCCAATTCATCTGCTGAGTCCGATTCATCCAACTCGTCCGACTCGGGCTCCGACTCCTCGTCCGACGCCTCCTCGAGTGCGGACGGGAACTCCACGAAGTCCGACACCTCACAGGGTTCCGACAGCTCGGATACGGGAGCGGCCAAGAGTGACGAGTCGGACAAGCCCGGCCAGAACGACGACTCTTCGGCCGGGTCCGACAGTGCGACGTCCGGCGCCGGGCGCCACCGTGGCGACACCGCCGACGAGGGCGCGGCCGAGGGTGCGACCGACGGCCGTAAGGACGGCGCTTCCGGACGGCACGCCTCGCGCGGCTCCGACGCCTCCCGTGACGCCGCCGACGGCTCCTACGTCGTGCGCGCCGGAGACAGTCTCTGGACCATCGCCGACTCCCTTGACCTCAAGGGTGGATGGGCCGAGTTGTACGCCGGGAACAAGGAGGCGGTCGGCGCCGATCCCGACCTCATCCTTCCCGGTCAGAGGCTTGCAGTTGGTGCTGAATCGGGCGAAAAGTAGCGGGAGTTCACGTCATGATTCGCCGTGGAATGTCCGGTTTGGCGTGAGTGAGACATGAGTCTCAGAAGCCCTGATCGTCTTTGAAATTCCGGCGATCGCATGTCTACGGTCATGACCGCTCGCCACTGCGGGCCCCGACGGTCGCAACGCCGAATCCTGCCAACGGCCGTACGGGAACAGTCGACGCGTCAGCGCCGTAGGCAGGAGCGGGGGACCCAAGGTAAGCGCCGCGCCCGGTAGTTGACCGGGAGCGGCTTGGGGTGAAGCCGTGCGCCAGTGGCGTACGACCGGGCACTCACCCGCCCGAACCCGACAGCTCACCTCGCAGGCGTCGGTGAGGGGATCTCTCCATGCTGTTTTCCAGCAAGGGCAAGCACCGCCGCCCGGCCGTCCTCAATCGGACCACCCGTCTCGCAACGCTCGCCGGTGTCACCGGTGTCGCCATCGCCGCCCCGCTGATGGCGGCCGGCAGCGCTTCCGCCGCCACCGCCTCCGAGTGGGACGCCGTCGCCCAGTGCGAGTCCGGCGGCAACTGGTCCATCAACACCGGCAACGGCTACTACGGCGGCCTGCAGTTCTCGGCCTCCACCTGGGCCGCGTACGGCGGTACCGCCTACGCCGCCGGCGCCAACCAGGCCTCCAAGTCGGAGCAGATCACCATCGGTGAGAAGGTCCTCGCCGCGCAGGGCAAGGGTGCCTGGCCGACCTGCGGCACGGGCCTGTCGAGCGCCGCGTACACCGGCGGCACCTCCAGCTCCTCGTCCAACAGGTCGCAGAGCGCGACCCAGAGCACCACCACCCGGACGACGGAGCAGCCCGCCTCGCGTTCGGCCGAGCGCCCCGCCGCCAAGACCGTCACCACCCCGACCGGCAAGAAGGTCAAGAAGGGTGAAGGCGAGTACAAGGTCGTCAAGGGTGACACCCTCAGCTCGATCGCCGAGAAGAAGCACGTCAAGGGTGGCTGGCAGCAGCTGTTCAAGCTGAACAAGGACATCATCGACGACGCGGACTTCATCTACCCGGGTCAGCAGCTCCACCTCGGCTGAGTGCGCGGCTGATCGCTTGAGTGCGCGGCTGATCGCTCAGCCGGGCGTGCGGCGGATTGTCCGGCGGAGTAACAGCTCCCTCATGGAGGAGGCCTCCATACCGGAGACCTCGTGAGGGTCCCCCCGTCACCACGGGCTCCCCGCTCCGGTGCGTGTTCCCCCGTACGCGCCGGAGCGGGGCTTTTTGTGCCTGGCTCTCGTGCGCTTTCATGCCTGGCTCTCGTGCGCGAGGTTTCGTGTACGGGGCAGGTTTTTGTTCCGTTCGGAAACAATTTACTCTCGGTTCTGCCCAAGGGGTGGTCGACCGGCTGGCCGATCCCCCCGAGGCGGTTAGGCTCATCTCGCGGAGCCGACCGCGGCTCCGTGCACTACGGGCCCCGCGGCCCCGCGTACCCGCGTCACATCCCAGAAGGAGATGCTCGTGCCGTCCATCGACGTCGTCGTAGCCCGGGAAATCCTGGACTCCCGAGGCAACCCCACGGTCGAGGTCGAGGTCGGCCTCGACGACGGCAGCACGGGTCGTGCCGCCGTCCCGTCCGGCGCCTCCACCGGCGCCTTCGAGGCCATCGAGCTCCGCGACGGTGACCCCAACCGCTACCAGGGCAAGGGTGTCGAGAAGGCCGTCCTCGCCGTCATCGAGCAGATCGGCCCGGAGCTCGTCGGTTACGACGCCACCGAGCAGCGCCTGATCGACCAGGCGATGTTCGACCTGGACGCCACCGACAACAAGGGCTCGCTCGGCGCCAACGCCATCCTCGGCGTCTCGCTCGCCGTCGCGCACGCCGCCTCAGAGGCCAGCGACCTCCCCCTCTTCCGCTACCTGGGCGGCCCGAACGCGCACCTGCTGCCCGTTCCGATGATGAACATCCTGAACGGCGGCTCGCACGCCGACTCCAACGTGGACATCCAGGAGTTCATGATCGCCCCGATCGGCGCGGAGTCCTTCTCCGAGGCCCTGCGCTGGGGCGCCGAGGTCTACCACACCCTCAAGAAGGTGCTGAAGACCAAGGGCCTGTCCACCGGCCTCGGCGACGAGGGCGGCTTCGCCCCGAACCTGGAGTCCAACCGCGCCGCGCTCGACCTCATCCTCGAGGCCATCAAGCAGGCCGGTTACGTACCCGGTGAGCAGATCGCGCTCGCGCTCGACGTCGCCGCGTCCGAGTTCTACAAGGACGGCAAGTACGAGTTCGAGGGCAAGTCCCGCTCGGCCGCCGAGATGACCGAGTACTACGAGGAGCTCGTCTCCGCGTACCCGCTGGTCTCCATCGAGGACCCGCTGTACGAGGACGACTGGGCCGGCTGGAACGTCATCACCGAGAAGCTGGGCGACAAGGTCCAGATCGTCGGCGACGACCTCTTCGTCACCAACCCGGAGCGCCTGGCCCGCGGTATCGAGGAGGGCTCCGCCAACGCCCTGCTCGTCAAGGTCAACCAGATCGGCTCGCTGACCGAGACCCTGGACGCCGTCGAGATGGCCCAGCGCAACGGCTTCAAGTGCATGATGTCGCACCGCTCCGGCGAGACCGAGGACGTCACCATCGCCGACCTCGCCGTCGCGGTGAACTGCGGCCAGATCAAGACCGGTGCCCCGGCCCGCTCGGACCGCGTCGCCAAGTACAACCAGCTGCTGCGCATCGAGGAGATCCTCGACGACGCCGCGGTGTACGCCGGTCGCTCGGCCTTCCCGCGCTTCAAGGGCTGAGTGTTGCCGCAGGTCCGCTCCGCGGACAGTCGGCACAGCAAGGGCTGACCCGTACAGGGCCAGGCCTTAGCCAGTCGTACGTACGTCCCCGTACTCGGTCCCGTACCGTGTGCGGGGACGTACGCACGTGATGGGCTTGCACCGGGGAGGCGGGACTCATGGCCGTGAAGGACCGGGACCGGTTCTCCACCGCGACCAGACTGCGGCTGCTCGGCGAGCAGACCGCGGCCCGTGTCTACCGTTCCCAGACCAAGCGGCAGGCCCGCCGCTCGCGGCTGACGGGCCGGGCCGCGCTCCTGGCTCTCGTCCTGTGCTCCCTGATCGTGGCCCTCGCGTACCCGATAAGGCAGTACGTGTCCCAGCGGGCCGAGATCGCCGATGTGGAGCGGCAGCGGGAGCAGGCCCGTGAACGGGTCGAGCAGCTGCGCGACCTCAAGGCGCGCTGGCGGGACGACGCGTACGCCGAGCAGCAGATCCGGCAGCGGCTGCACTATGTGATGCCGGGCGAGATCGGCTACGTCGTGATCGACCCGGACACGTCGAAGCAGACTCGCGTCGACAAGGGGGCGGCCGCCCGTCCCTGGTACGCCAATGTCTGGGACGGCGTGGACAAGTCCGACGCCGCCGACCAGTGAACTGACCAGAAAGACAAGTGACTCACGGCATGGAAACGCCACCGCCGCCCACCCCGCGCACCGAGCCGACCGACGCGGACGTCGAGGCCTTCAAGCAGCAGCTGGGCCGGCCGCCCCGCGGGTTGCGCGCGATCGCGCACCGGTGCCCGTGCGGGCAGCCGGACGTCGTCGAGACGGCGCCGCGTCTTCCCGACGGGACGCCGTTCCCGACGACGTACTACCTGACGTGTCCGCGGGCCGCGTCCGCGATCGGCACGCTCGAGGCCAACGGTGTCATGAAGGAGATGACGGACCGGCTGGCGACCGACCCCGAGCTGGCCGCCGCGTACCGCGCCGCCCACGACGACTACATCGCGCGCCGCGACTCCATCGAGGTCCTGGAGGGCTTCCCGAGCGCGGGCGGCATGCCGGACCGGGTGAAGTGCCTCCATGTGCTGGTGGCCCACTCCCTGGCTGCGGGGCCCGGCGTGAACCCCCTCGGGGACGAGGCCATCGCGATGCTGCCGGAGTGGTGGCGCAAGGGCGCATGCGTGGTCCCCGCGGACGGGACCTGACCCTCCGCCTCACTCAAAGGATCGCGCAGTTCCTTCGCGTCCCGGAAAGGGGCGCGGGGAACTGCGCGACAAGCCCCCACCGTCCCGCACAAAATGAACAACGCAAGGGGGTCCGGGGGCGCAGCCCCCAGGCACGGGAACGGGTAGGGGCGGAGGGGCGAGAACCATCACGACAGGAGACCGGACACCATGACCAGGGTCGCTGCCATCGACTGCGGCACCAACTCCATCAGGCTGCTCGTCGCAGACGCGGACCCGCGGACGGGTGAACTCGTCGAGCTGGACCGCAGGATGACGATCGTGCGGCTCGGCCAGGGCGTCGACCGGACCGGACGGCTCGCGCCGGAGGCACTGGAGCGGACGTTCGCCGCGTGCCGGGAGTACGCGGCGATCATCAAGGAACACGGCGCGGAGCGGCTGCGCTTCGTGGCGACCTCGGCCTCCCGGGACGCCGAGAACCGGGACGAGTTCGTCCGTGGGGTGCTGGACATCCTCGGGGTCGAGCCGGAGGTCATCACCGGGGACCAGGAGGCGGAGTTCTCCTTCACCGGCGCGACCAAGGAGCTGACCGGCCAAAACCAGGGGGGCGCGGGGCGCCCTTCGAATGAGGGTGATGGTGGGCGACGGGCGGGCGACCTGGCCAAGCCCTTCCTTGTCGTGGACATCGGCGGCGGGTCGACCGAGTTCGTCGTCGGCGACGACCATGTGCGCGCGGCGCGCTCCGTCGACGTCGGCTGTGTACGGATGACCGAGCGGCACCTCGTACGGGACGGGGTCGTCACCGATCCGCCCACCGAGGAGCAGATCGCGGCGATGCGCGCCGACATCGAGCACGCGCTCGACCTCGCCGAGGAGACGGTCCCGCTGCGCGAGGCACACACGCTGGTGGGCCTCGCCGGCTCCGTCACCACGGTCGCGGCGATCGCGCTGGGGCTCGACGCCTACGACTCCACGAAGATCCACCATTCCCGGATCGCGTACGAGCGGGTCAAGGGCATCACCGACGCCCTTCTGAAGGCCACTCATGAACAGCGCGCCGCGCATCCGGTGATGCACCCGGGGCGCGTCGATGTGATCGGCGCGGGCGCCCTCGTCCTCCTCGCGATCATGGAGCGGATCGACGCCCAGGAGGTAGTCGTCAGCGAGCACGACATCCTCGACGGGATCGCCTGGTCCATCGCCTAGTGCCGGGTCAGCCGAGGTTCGCCCCGTCGCGACGCCCGGCACGCTCCCCCACTGCCTCAAGGGCGTGGGAGGTGCCCCCACTCGCCGCACCGGCCGAAAGTCCAAGTAACACAGTACGAGGACTTCCGGCCGGCACTCCCCCAGCCTTCGGCCGGGGGCCCCCGGAGCACGCACCGGACGCCGCTCCTCAACGGGCAAACCTTGGCTGACGCGCACTAGAGCCTGGGGCTCCTGGACCGTGACCCGAGCCACTGCTCGGCCGTGGCCTGGGTCTCCTTCGGCTACCGCTCGGTAGCCTCGGCTGAGCGGGTCGGATAGCGTATGAGCGCGCCTGAGGGGCACCGAAATACCCCTGGGCGACGAGCCGTCCGGAAACTTCGTGAAGTTCTTCACAAGGAAAAAGGCCCTGCTCGGCGAGGATTGGACCTCTGGGGCCACCGTGGGGGGCTCAGGCGGCCTGGGAACGTGCTCACAGGAGCGTTTCGAGGGCGTGGTCGACGGGTGAAACAGGGGCCTGGTCCGGTCGGTTCGAAAGGCCGGAGCGGCAGCTCACGCGGTGTTGACAACGGTCCGCACTGCACAGTGGTTCCTCGTTGTCACCATGACCTGGGTCACGTGGGTCGCGCAGTGTAGCAGAGGGCCTGCCCAAGCTTGTGAAGGGGCGCACGAGCGACCCCCCATGACCGGGTGGATACTCGATGGCATGAGCACCACGGAGCGTCCCAGGATCCTCGTAGTAGGCGGTGGGTACGTAGGCCTGTACGCAGCTCGGCGCATTCTCAAGAAGATGCGCTACGGAGAGGCGACCGTCACGGTCGTCGACCCCCGGTCGTACATGACCTACCAGCCCTTCCTCCCCGAAGCCGCCGCCGGCAGCATCTCCCCGCGGCATGTCGTCGTCCCGCTGCGACGCGTGCTCCCCAAGGCGGAGGTCCTCACCGGCCGGGTCACCACCATCGACCAGGACCGCAAGGTCGCCACGATCGCCCCCCTCGTGGGTGAGGCGTACGAGCTGCCTTTCGACTACCTCGTCATCGCGATGGGCGCGGTCTCCCGCACCTTCCCGATCCCCGGCCTTGCCGAGCAGGGCATCGGTATGAAGGGCATCGAGGAGTCCATCGGCCTGCGCAACCACGTACTTGAGCAGCTCGACAAGGCCGACTCCACGACCGACGAGGACGTCCGCCGCAAGGCGCTCACCTTCGTCTTCGTCGGTGGTGGCTTCGCCGGTGCCGAGACCATCGGCGAGGTCGAGGACATGGCCCGCGACGCGTCGAAGTACTACACCAACGTGTCCCGCGAGGACATGCGCTTCATCCTCGTCGACGCCGCGGACAAGATCCTTCCCGAGGTCGGCCCGAAGCTCGGCCAGTACGGCAAGGAGCACCTGGAGAGCCGCGGGGTCGAGATCTACCTCTCGACGTCCATGGACTCCTGCGTCGACGGCCACGTGGTCCTCAAGAACGGCCTCGAGGTCGACTCCAACACCATCGTGTGGACGGCCGGCGTCAAGCCGAACCCCGTTCTCGCCCGCTTCGGCCTGCCGCTCGGCCCGCGCGGTCACGTGGACACCCGGACCACCCTCCAGGTGCAGGGCACGGACTACATCTGGGCCGCCGGCGACAACGCCCAGGTGCCGGACGTCGCCGCCCGCAAGGCCGGTGTCGAGAACGCCTGGTGCCCGCCGAACGCGCAGCACGCGCTGCGGCAGGCGAAGGTCCTCGGCGACAACGTGGTCTCCGGCATGCGGGGCTTCCCGCAGAAGGAGTACTCGCACTCCAACAAGGGTGCGGTGGCCGGTCTCGGCCTCCACAAGGGCGTCGCGATGATCGTCATGGGCAAGATGAAGATCAAGCTCAAGGGCCGCCTGGCGTGGTACATGCACCGCAGTTACCACGGGATGGCCATGCCGACCTGGAACCGGAAGATCCGCGTCTTCGCGGACTGGACGCTCGCGATGTTCCTCAAGCGTGAGGTCGTCTCGCTCGGTGCCATGGAGTCTCCTCGCGAGGAGTTCTACGAGGCCGCCAAGCCGGCGCCCGCGGCCACCGCGGCTGCGCCCGCGGCCAAGACCGAGGAGAAGGCCAAGGCCTCCTGACCTCCGGTCACTGAACGCCCCGAAGGGGCCGTCCGCCATCCGTGGTGCGGGCGGCCCCTTCGGCGTCCCCCCCGGAGGGGTGGTTCCTTTGCTGCGGCCCGGTGGGGGTTGGTCGCACAGTTCCCCGTGCTCCTCTGAGGGGCGCGGGGAACTGCCCAGTCTTTCAGGGGGGTCTGGGGGGCGGAGCCCCCACATGTGGGAATAGGCAGGGGTGGCGGGGGCGGAAAACGCGTGGCCGCTACAGCTATTTTGCTCAGCTGTAACGCGGAAGGGGGACTGCGCAGCAGGCCCGTTGGTGTTTACGTGGTGTTGGAGCGTTCGGGAGTGTTGTCTCGGAGGTGTACGCCATGCAGGACGCCGCGCTGCGGCTGAAGAGCCTTGTCGAACAGTTGCTGGGGGTCCCGCTCCCGTTGCGCATCCGCGCCTGGGACGGCTCGGAAGCAGGCCCCCCCAGCGCCCCCGCCCTCGTGGTGCGCAACCGAAGGGCCCTGCGCCGGCTGCTGTGGAAACCCGGCGAGTTGGGGCTCGCCCGGGCCTGGGTCGCCGGAGACCTCGGGGTGGAGGGCGACCTGTACACCGCCCTGGACCTGATGTCCGGGCTGGTGTGGGATCGGGGCGAGGACGCCAGGGGAGTCGGGGAGGCGCTGCGCGACCCCGAGGTGCGCGCCGCCGTACGCGGGCTGGTGAAGATGGCCGGGCCCCCGCTGCCGCCCGCCCCGCCCCGCGAGGAGGTCCGCAGACGCAGCCACCTGCACACCAAGCGCAGCGACAAGCGGGCCATCAGCCACCACTACGACGTGGGGAACGACTTCTACGAGATCGTCCTCGGGTCCTCCATGGTCTACTCGTGTGCCTACTGGGAGAACGGCGGCACGCTTGAGGAGGCCCAGCGCGACAAGCTCGAACTCATTGCCCGCAAGCTCGATCTGAAGCCCGGCCAGCGGCTGCTCGACGTCGGCTGCGGCTGGGGTTCGATGGCCATCCATGCCGCCCGCGAGCACGGCGTGAGTGTCGTCGGGGTGACCCTGTCGCAGGAACAGGCCGCTTACGCCCGCAAGCGGGTCGCCGACGAGGGGCTGACCGACAAGGTCGAGATCCGCGTCCAGGACTACCGGGACGTCGCCGACGGACCCTACGACGCCATCTCCTCCATCGGGATGGCCGAACACGTGGGCGCCGAGCGCTACTTGGAGTACGCCGAGGTGTTGTACCAACTCCTCAAGCCGGGCGGACGGTTGCTCAACCATCAGATCGCCCGGCCGCCGCGGCGCGATGAATCGGCGTACTCCGTGGACGAGTTCATCGACGCGTACGTCTTCCCGGACGGCGAACTCGCGCCCATCGGGACGACCGTGACACAGCTGGAGCGTGCCGGGTTCGAGGTGCGCGACGTCGAGTCCATCCGCGAGCACTACGCGCTCACCCTGCGCCGCTGGGTCGCCAACCTGGAGGCTCAGTGGGCGCGGGCCGTCAAGCTCACCAGCCCCCCGCGGGCCCGCGTCTGGCGGCTGTACATGGCGGCCAGCGCGGTCGCCTTCGAGCGCAACCGCATCGGCGTCAACCAGGTACTGGCGGTCAGGACACCGGAGGCCTCCGGTGCCTCCGGGATGCCGCTGCGCGCGCGTATCTGGGGGGCGTGACCGTACGCGGGAGAGTCCTCCGTACGAGAAAGGGGCCCCGTTCCGTCCGGAACGGGGCCCCTTTCTCGTACCGCCCGGACGCGCTACTCCGACTTGATCGCCGTCAGCATGTTCAGACGAGCCGCCCGCCGGGCCGGCCACAGCGCCGCCAGGACGCCGACCGTCGCCGCCAGGAGGAGGAAGATCCCCATCCGGGCCCAGGGCAGGACCAGTTCGTACGTCGCCATCTTGCTGCCCAGCAGCTCACCGGCCGCCCAGCCGAAGAAGACGCCCAGGCCGATGCCGAGGACAGCGCCGAAGAGCGAGATGACCAGGGACTCCAGGCGGACCATGCGCTTGATGCCCTTGCGGTCGAGGCCGACCGCGCGCAGCATCCCGATCTCCTGCGAGCGCTCGAAGACCGACATGGCGAGGGTGTTGATGACGCCGAGGACGGCGACGATGACCGCCATCGCGAGCAGGCCGTAGAGCATGTTCAGCATCAGCGTGAACATCCGCGCGATGCCGTCGGAGATGTCCTGCTTGTCCTGGACCTTGATGGCCGGGTTGTCGCCGAGGGCCTTCTCCAGCTTGTTCTTGGCCGCGTCCGACGTGCCGTTCGACGTCTTCAGCATGACCTGCATGTCCGAGGCGGTGTCGGTCTGGTGGGGCGACAGCGTCGCGTTGTCCACGATGATGCCGTGGATCATCTCGTTGCCCTCGTAGACACCGGCGACGGACAGCCTCCCCTTCTTCCCGTCCTCGTACGAGACCGTGAAGTCCGAACCCGCCTTCCAGCCGTGCGACTTGGCGGTGTCCTGGTCGACGACGATCCGCTCACCGCCGACCTTGAAGGAGCCGTCGCTGATCGTCAGGTCGGTGAGCTTGGTGATGGCCGCGCCGTTGACGCCGGTCAGGAACTCGGTCTGCCGGTCGACGCGTGAGGGCGCGTCGCGCAGGGAGCTGATGTCCGTGATCCCGTCGACCCCGGCGAGCTTCTTCTCGACGTCCGGCGAGAGGGAGTTGCCGTTCGCCATGGAGACGACGTAGTCCGCCTTGAGCGCGGAGCCGGCCATCTTGTCGATCGACTTCTGCAGGCTGCCCGCCATCACCGTCATGCCGGTGATCAGGGTGAGGCCGATCATCAGGGCGGAGGCGGTGGCGGCCGTACGGCGCGGGTTGCGGACCGAGTTCTGGCGGGCCAGCTTGCCGGAGACCCCGAAGACGCGGAGCACCGGGGCCGCCGCAGCGATCAGCGGGCGGGACAGCAGCGGGGTGAGGACGAAGATGCCGATGATCAGCAGGACCGCGCCGAAGCCCATCGGGGCCTGGCCGTCCGAGCCGTCCATGGTCGTCGCGTAGAGGACCACGGCGACGCCCGCGGCGGCGAACAGGGCCCCGATCGTGTTCCGCAGGACCAGGGACTTCGTCGTCGCCTTCGCGTGCACGCTGCTCATCGCGGCGACCGGCGGGATCTTCGCGGCGCGGCGGCCCGGCAGCCACGCGGCCAGCATCGTGATGAGGATGCCGACGAGCAGGGCCGTCGCGACCGTACCCGGCGAGACGACCAGCGGTCCGTCCGGCACGGTGGCGCCGAGCGTGCCCATCAGGGAGCGCATCCCGGCCCCGATGCCGATGCCCGCGGCCAGACCCGCGACCGCCGCGACCGCGCCGACCACGAACGCCTCGACGAGGAAGGACCGGGTGACCTGCCTGCGGGAGGCGCCTACGGCGCGCAGCAGGGCCAGTTCCCTGGTGCGCTGGGCGACCAGCATGGTGAAGGTGTTGGCGATGATGAACGTGCCGACGAAGAGCGCGATGCCGGCGAAGACCAGCAGGCCCGTCTTCATGCCGCTCATCGCGGAGGAGATCTGCTCGGCCTGGTCGTCGGCGAGCCGCTGCCCGGTGGTGGTGGAGGCGACGTCCTTCGGTACGACGTCGTCAAGGGCGTTGCGCAGCGCGGTCTGGCTCGTGCCGGGCGCCGCCTTCACGTCGATCTCGTCGTAGGAGCCGACCGAGTGGAAGAGCTTCTGCGAGGTCGCCGTGTCGAACAGGGCGAGGCTGCCGCCCGCGGCCACGTTTCCGTCGTCGGTGGTGAAGATGCCGGTGACAGTGGGCGTGAGGACGGGCCCGTCTACGGACAGCCGTACGGTGTCGCCGACCTTGTAGCCCGCGCGCTTCGCTGTCTCCGAGTCGATCGCCACCTCGCCCGTCCCCTTGGGCGCGTGACCGCTCGTCAGCGGATACCGGGGGTCCTTGGCTCCCCAGTAGTTCCCGCCCTGCGACTGGAAGCCGCCGCCGATCAGCTTGCCGTCCTTGTCGGCGATGGCGGTGAAGCCGTTCACGACGCCGATGGCGGAGGCCGCGCCCGGGACCTCGGCGGCCTTGTCGAGCAGCGGCTGCCTGAGCTTCGCCGTCTTGCCGACGGTGTCGCCCTCGTCCGCCCGGCTCTCCGGCTGGATGGCGACGTCGACCTGGTCGAAGCCCTTGGCGGAGCTCTTCTGGTAGGCGTCCGAGATGGTGTTGGTGAAGACCAGGGTCCCCGACACGAACGCCACGCCGAGCATCACGGCGAGCACGGTCATCAGGAGCCTGGCCTTGTGCGCGAATACATTGCGCAAGGCGGTACGGAACATGGGTTTCTCAGTCCAGGAGGGTTGCGTCGACGGGTGGGCGCGGGCGATCGGGCCCCGGTCGGCCGTTGCGGGACGGGGGCTGGGACCGGGGCCGGTGGGTCAGCTCGTGCGGCCCTTGCCGTCGAACTGCTTCATGCGGTCCAGGACGGAGTCCGCGGTCGGCTCGTACACCTCGTCGACGATCCGCCCGTCCGCGAGGAAGACGACACGGTCCGCGTAGGCCGCCGCCACCGGGTCGTGGGTCACCATCACCACGGTCTGCCCCAACTCCCGTACGGAGTTGCGCAGGAAGCCCAGCACCTCCGCGCCGGAGCGGGAGTCGAGGTTTCCGGTCGGCTCGTCGCCGAAGATGATGTCCGGGCGGGAGGCGAGGGCGCGGGCCACGGCGACGCGCTGCTGCTGGCCGCCGGAGAGCTGGGAGGGGCGGTGGCCCAGACGGTCGGCGAGACCGATCATCTTGATGACCGTGTCCAGCCACGCCTTGTCCGCCTTGCGGCCCGCGATGTCCATGGGAAGCGTGATGTTCTCCAGGGCCGTCAGGGTCGGCAGCAGGTTGAATGCCTGGAAGATGAAGCCGATCTTGTCCCGGCGGAGCTTGGTGAGCTGCTTGTCCTTGAGGGAGCCCAGCTCGGTCTCCCCGATGCGTACGGAGCCGCTGCTGAAGGTGTCCAGGCCCGCCACGCAGTGCATCAGCGTGGACTTGCCGGACCCGGAGGGACCCATGATCGCGGTGAACTCGGCCTGACGGAAGTCGACGGTGACCCGGTCGAGGGCGACCACCTGGGTCTCGCCCTGTCCGTAGACCTTCGACAGTTCCGTGGCACGGGCTGCCACAGCGGTGGTTCGGCCGGCGAGGGGAGTGGTGGTCACGGGAGGGTGCTCCTGTCGGACGACGACGTTTCTGGGGGACGTGTCCCATCGTCGGGTGCGATCCGCGACATGTAGTCAGCCGCTGTTCTGGTTCCGGGGGCAGCCTGCGGTCGGACCGGGAGCGGTCGTGTCATACCTGGGGATGACAGGACTCCCCTGAGCGGTCTCCGGGTAGGGCCACGGCACCCGCGGGGGCGACCTCGTGGAAGCCGCGCCTTCCAACGGTGCGTTCGGAGGGTGAAATTCCGTCATTCCGCAGACGCCGCCCCGGAGCGTCCGAAAGGCTGTTGGCAAGTGCGGATGGCCCGTACCGAGGGCTGATGCACCCTCAGGCGTCAATAAAATAAGACAACATCGGGCCGCCCGTCCGCTGTTCGAGGGATGCGCCCCGATAGGCTCGGAACCTCGATGCGGAGCCCATGGCCTGCCCGGATGGTGGAATGCAGACACGGCGAGCTTAAACCTCGCTGCCCCTCGCGGGCGTACCGGTTCAAGTCCGGTTCCGGGCACTTCCCGCACCTGCAACGCAGGCACGGGCCACAGTCGGAGTACTCCGAAAGCGGCCCGCTGGTTGCATTTCTGGTTGCTGTCGCCCTCCCCGGAGGGCGTCCCCTCCCCTGGTTCGCGGCGTCCCTCGTCGACTTGCGCGGCATGCGCGTACGGCTTGGTGACGGACAGCCCTGCCACGTTCTCGCCGGTCGGCCACGGGCACGTCCGGCACGCGCGGCTCGGCCATCGAGTGCGCGAAGAGGTATCGACGCAGGTGCCGTCAGGTGCCGTCAGGTGCCGTCAGGTGCCGTCAGGTGTCGGGTGGAGCAGCCGCTGTCCTGGGCCTAGCGTCGGAAGGAAGGAGTCCTCCACATCCACTCGCAGGGAGGATGATCATGGACATCAAGGGTTCGGTAGCCCTGGTCACGGGAGCCAACCGCGGCATCGGGCTGGCCTTCGCCCAGGCACTGCTCGCTCACGGCGCCGCCAAGGTCTACGCCGGCGTCCGGGAGCCGGAGACCGTCCGGGGCCCCGGACTTGTTCCGCTGCGACTGGATGTCACCGACGAGGAGCAGGTCGCCGCAGCCGCACATGCCGCCGACGATGTCGGCATCGTCGTCAACAACGCCGGGGTCGCCGGTGGCCCGTCCCTCCTCGAGGGGTCGTTCGACGGTGCCAGGCGCGAGATGGAGGTCAACTACTTCGGCACCTGGGCCGTCTCGCGTGCGTTCGCGCCCGTATTGGCGGCCCATGGCGGCGGAGCGCTGGTCAACATGCTGTCCGTGGCGTCGTGGGTGGCCAACAGGCGGCTTCCGAGCTACGCGGCCTCCAAGTCCGCCCAGTGGTCGCTGACGAACGCCTTCCGACTGGCGCTGCGGGAGCAGGGCACGCTGGTGGTCGGCGTGCATGCCGGCTATGTCGACACCGACTTGGCGGCGGAGATCGACTCTCCGAAGATCCTCGCGTCCGATGTGGCCGAGAAGACGATGGCGGCGCTGCTCGATGACGAACCCGAAGTACTGGTCGACGAGACCACCCGCCAGGTACGCGCGGCGCTCTCGGGGGAACTGGAGGCGCTGTACGCCGATCGGTGACCGCCTCGGCGCGCCGCCGGCCGGCCTGCTGGGCAGGCCGGTTGACGCAGATCCCTCGGTGACGCAGGACTTCGCCGTCGAGCGTTGACAGCAGGCGCGTGCGGTCGGACACTTCCTTTCAGGAAATGGTGAAATAAATTTCACTGAACGAACAACGGACGCGAAGGGGCGTGCCGATGCGTACCACCGTCGGGATCATCGGGGCCGGGCCGGCCGGGTTGCTGCTGGCGCGGTTGCTGCACAACGCGGGGATCGGGTCCGTGGTGCTGGAGAGCCGGCACCGGGCGTATGTGGAGCAGCGGCAGCGGGCCGGGATCCTGGAGCAGGGGACCGTGGATGTGCTGCGGGCCGCCGGGGCCGCGGAGCGGATGGACCGCGAGGGGCTGCGGCACGACGGGATCGAGCTGCGGTTCGCGGGCAGGCGGCACCGCGTCGACTTTCCCGCGCTCACCGGCGGGCGTTCCGTGATGGTGTACGCGCAGACCGAGGTGTGCAAGGACCTCATAGCCCTGCAGCTCAAGGAGGGCGATCCGCTGCTCTTCGGGGCCGAGGCGCTCGCCGTGGAGGACGCCGGGAGCGCGCGGCCGCGGGTCCGGTTCACCTGTGAGGGGCGCGAGGACGTGCTCGAGTGCGACTACGTCGTCGGGTGCGACGGATTCTGGGGCGTCGCCCGCAAGGCCGTACCGGCCGAGCTCTCCCGTGTCTTCGAACGGACGTACCCCTTCGGTTGGCTCGGCATCCTCGCCGATGTCCCGCCCTCGCACGACGAGCTGGTCTACGCCCGCCACGACCGCGGCTTCGCCCTGCTCAGCATGCGTTCGCCCGCCGTGTCCCGGCTCTATCTCCAGGTGCCGCAGGGCACGGACGCCCAGGCGTGGAGCGACGAGGAGATCTGGGACGAACTGGAGCGGCGCTTCGCGACGGACGACGACTGGCGGCTCGAGCGTGGGCCCATCACCTCCAAGTCCGTCACCCCGATGCGGAGTTACGTCCACGAGCCCATGCGGCACGGGCGGGTCTTCCTCGCCGGGGACGCGGCGCACATCGTGCCGCCGACCGGCGCGAAGGGGCTCAACCTCGCCGTCGGCGACGTCGTCACCTTCGCGCGGGCACTGGCGTACAAGAAGCAGACCGGTTCGAGCGAGCTGCTCGACGCCTACTCCGAGACCTGTCTGCGCCGTGTCTGGCAGGCCGAGCGGTTCTCGTACGACATGACGACCCTGCTGCACCGCGACCCCGAGGCGACCCCCTTCGAGGACCGCATCCAGCTGGCCCGCCTGGAGCGGGTCGCGAGCACACGGGCGGCCGAGACCGACCTCGCGGAGGGCTACACGGGCTTTCCCTTGGAGTAACCGGAATAAGAGGGGGTCGAGGTGGATCGAGAGGGCACACGTGGTGGTGTCACGGCTTCGTACCAGTGCGGGCAGGGCATGGGACACACGCGTACCGTGGCACCACAAGGGAAAGATCCTCCCCAAGCAGTAGGGTCAATCCTTTGCCTACCTATTACTCTTGAGCCCAAGGCCGCGCAGGGTGGCTATGGAGGAGCGAAATGAGGAGCAGTAACCCGGTCTTCTCGCGACGGGGGTTCAGCCGCGACAGCGGCTACGCGGGCTTCAACGCGGCGCCGCAGGCCGGGGGACCCGCTGTCGGCACCCAGGGCAACCCGTACGCCCAGCAGGGCGGCAACCCCTACGCGCAGAACCCGTACGCCCAGCAGGACCTGCAGCACGGCGCTCCGCCGCAGGCCCCGGTCACCACCACCGGCCGTATGACGATGGACGACGTCGTCATGCGCTCGGCCATGACGCTCGGCACCGTCACCGTCGGCGCCATCCTGGCCTGGGCGCTGCTGCCGGTGTCGTCCACCAGCTACGGCCTGGCCATCGGCTCCGCCCTGGTCGCCTTCGTGCTGGCCATGGTGCAGTCCTTCAAGCGCACGGCCTCGCCCGCGCTGATCCTCGGTTACGCCGCCTTCGAGGGCGTCTTCCTGGGGGTCATCAGCGAGATGTACAACAGCCGGTGGTCGGGCGCGCCCTTCCAGGCGGTCCTGGGCACCATGGCGGTCGCCGGCGCCACCCTCCTCGTCTACAAGGCGGGCTGGATCCGGGTGACCGCGCGGTATGCGCGCATCGGCATGGCCATCGCCATCGCGTTCATCGTCGTCATGGCGGTGAACCTGCTGCTGGTCGCCTTCGGTGTCGCCGGGGACGGCGGACTGCGGAGCATGGGCCCGCTCGGCGCGATCGTCGGCATCCTGGCGATCCTGATCGGCGCGTTCTTCCTGACCCTCGACTTCAAGCAGATCGAGGACGGCATCGCCTACGGCGCGCCGAAGGAGGAGGCCTGGCTGGCCGCGTTCGGCCTGACCCTGACCCTCGTGTGGATCTACGTCGAGATGCTGCGCCTGGTCGCCATCTTCAGCGGCGACGACTAGAACGACGGAACAGGCCGGTCATGACCGGTAGTGCGTACCCGGTACGCGCCGTCAGCAGGTGACCGAAGGGCCCGTGAACCAGTGGTTCGCGGGCCCTTCGTGGTTCTGTCGTCGGATGCCTGTCGTCTCGGTGGTGCGCGCTCAGAGCAGTTTGCGCGCGGCCCTCCTCAGGTCGTACTCGTGAATAATCGCCTTGGCGTGGCCGTACGCGAGATCGTGTTCGGCGCGGAGCCAGCTGACCTTCTCCTCGAAGCGGAAGAGAGCGGGGCCTTCGTCGACGGTGCGAAGCCAGTCGGAGACTTCACGACCGGTGCAGTGGGGGATGCGGGCGAGCATGTTGCGATGGGTCTCCTCGGAGAAGACTTGGGACATCGGCGCCTCCGGACGCAAAGGGGATGTAAGCCGGTCCTTCACGCCACCGTGCCTGAGGGTTGGGTTGTTGGCAACAGTCCTGCTGCGACGCGTACGCTCGCCGCGTGCTTGATACGACGCCGTTGACCCGTGCCGTGGATCACTTCGCCGACCGGTTGAGGGCCGCGCCGCAGAGCAGGCTGCAGCGGGGGGCCGCCGCCGAGGCACTGGGGCTGGCCAGGGAGTTGGCACGCCGCGCCCAGCGTCTGGAGGATCCCTCGGGCGAGCCCCGTGAGATGCCCGACGCGGGGATGTTCGCGGCGGCGGATCAGATCACCGTCGCCGCGCACGACTTGGCGGTCGCACTGAAGGGCGAGGAGGAGCTGGCGGAGGCGGTGGCGCTCGTGGCGGAGGCACAAAAACGCGCCGGAGTCTGAATCGACTCCGACGCGGGCGCTTTGCCGGGTGGTGCGGAAAACTGCGGGCGGTTCTTTCGGCTGCGGGTCTGTTGTGGCTGGTTGGGCCGCGGGTCCGTTTTGGCTGGTCGCGCCCACGCGGCGGAGCCGTATGGTGTCACAGCCCTGCGCCCCTGACGGGGCGCTCCTCCTACAGCGACGCGATGACGCGGTCCGCCAGGATGTAGACGTTCTCCTCGCCGTAGGCGAAGGTCAGGGCGTAGGCACCCGAGACGCCGGAGCCGCCGAGCAGGACCGGGGCCTCGCCGGCGCGCAGGGCCGCGGCCAGCTGCTCCGCGGTCTCGCGGTGACCCGGCGTCATGCACAGGGTCGTACCGTCCGCGAAGACGTAGACGTCGAGGGTGCCGAGGGGGCCGGGGCGGACGTCCGCCAGCTCCGTGCGGGACCCGGCGAGTTCCTCCAGGCAGGCCACCGTGCGCTCATGGTCGTTCACGACGGGCGACTGGACCGGTACGAAGTCGGGATGCGAGGGGTGGCGGCGGCGGGCCGCGGCGAGTTCGGGGGAGTCCCCGGCGAACTCCTCGGCCTCCAGGCCGGCCTCCGTCACCGGCTCCAGGGGCTCCAGGCCCACGAAGTCCGACGGCCGCGACAGGAACAGCTCGCTGTCGGGCAGCCCGAGCAGCGAGGGCATGTCCGTGGCGTCACGTGCCTCCTGGGCGGCCCAGAACGCCCGGGCCTCGGCGAGCTCCCGCTCCCGCTCCTCGGCGAGTGCCTCGGCGACGGCAGCGCGTATCTCGTCCGCGTCCGCGGCCGTGCGGGCCGCGGGCACGAGGCCGCGCGCGGCGCCGACGCGGCTTTCGGCGAGTTCGGCACGCAGGGCCGCGACCTGCCGCCGCAGTCCCTGCAGGGTGCGCAGAACGGCGACGCCCACGGCCGCGGCGGCGGCGGTGGTGAGCAGCAAAGCAATCGGCGTGGCGCTCACTGACGTACTCCCGGTTCCAAAGTCGACCCCCCGACTTCCTACATCAGCTTGAAGGGCGGACCACCGAGCTGTCAGTGCGTAACGTCACGAAAGGGACAGGACTTTGGCCCTGATGTTTAGTCGCGCAGCGCCTCTGACCTGCGTAAATGCCGTTCTTGAGGGACATAGGTCACATTTTGGGGGGGGATTGGATCACGAATCGGCCCAGAGCCCCGGTGTTGCCGGGTTCTGGGCCGATTCGGTCACGCTGGGTTCAACTGTGGCTACTCGTACGGCACTAGCTGAGGCGCTCGATGACCATCGCCATGCCCTGGCCGCCGCCGACGCACATCGTCTCCAGGCCGAACTGCTTGTCGTGGAACTGGAGGCTGTTGATGAGCGTGCCGGTGATGCGGGCGCCGGTCATGCCGAAGGGGTGGCCGACGGCGATGGCGCCGCCGTTCACGTTCAGCTTGTCCAGCGGGATGTTCAGGTCGCGGTAGCTCGGGATCACCTGGGCGGCGAACGCCTCGTTGATCTCGAACAGGTCGATGTCGTCGACGGTCAGGCCGGCGCGCTGGAGGGCCTGCTTGCTGGCCTCCACCGGGCCGAGGCCCATGATCTCGGGGGAGAGGCCGGTGACGCCGGTCGAGACGATGCGGGCGAGCGGGGTGAGGCCCAGCTCGCGGGCCTTGGTGTCGCTCATGATGACGAGCGCGGCGGCGCCGTCGTTGAGCGGGCAGCAGTTGGCGGCCGTGACCATGCCGTCGGGGCGGAAGACCGGCTTCAGGCCCTGGACGCCCTCCAGGGTGACGCCGGCGCGCGGGCCGTCGTCCTTGCTGACGACCGTGCCGTCGGGGGTGGTGATCGGGGTGATCTCGCGCTCCCAGAAGCCGTTCTTGATGGCTTCCTCGGCGAGGTTCTGCGAGCGGACGCCGAACTCGTCCATGTCCTGGCGGGTGACGCCCTTCAGGCGGGCCAGGTTCTCGGCGGTCTGGCCCATCGCGATGTACGCGTCCGGGATCAGGCCGTCCTCGCGCGGGTCGTGCCAGGTCGAGCCCTCGGTCTGCGCGACGGCTTCGGTGCGGGCCTCGGCCTCGGCGAAGAGGGGGTTGTGGGTGTCCGGGAGCCCGTCGGAGGTGCCCTTGACGGACCGCGACACCATCTCCACGCCCGCCGAGATGAAGACGTCGCCCTCGCCCGCCTTGATGGCGTGCAGGGCCATGCGGGAGGTCTGGAGGGAGGAGGAACAGTAACGGGTGATGGTGCACCCCGGGAGGTGGTCCATGCCCATCTGTACGGCCACGATGCGGCCGAGGTTGTGGCCCTGCTCGCCGCCGGGGAGGCCGCAGCCGAGCATCAGGTCGCCGATGTCCTTCGGGTCCAGCTCGGGGACCTTGGCAAGGGCTGCCTGGATGATCGTGGCGGTCAGGTCGTCGGGGCGTACGTCCTTCAGGGAGCCCTTGAAGGCGCGGCCGATCGGGGAGCGGGCGGCTGAGACGATCACGGCTTCGGGCATCACGGCTCCATTGGCGTACGGGGGGAATCGCTGGGCTGAGTGGGAAGTTACCCGTACGTACCCGCGAGGTCACCGCTATCGGCGTGTGACTCCGGCCGCACTTTTCTAAGCGCTTGCTTTTCTCTGGCGGGGGCGCCATCGGGGGGTGGGGGTGGTGGGGGTGTGGTTTTCGCCCCCTCTGCACCTACCTGTCCCGTTCCTTGAGGGCTCCGCCCCCAAACCCCCTGGGGTTGTTTCTTCGGCCGCGGGTGGGTGGGGGCTTGTCGCGCAGTTCCCCGCGCCCCTGAAGGACGCGGGGAACTGCGCGGTCACGGGGAAGGAGCCGGAGCCGGGTCCGTGGCCGGGAGGCGGCGCCGCCGGCGGCGCTTGAGGAGGGCCCAGGGGCCGCGCGGGCCCGTGGGCATGGCGGCGGTGACCTCGGTGCCGGGCTCCGACGCGGCCTCGGCGGCCGCCCGGGCGACCGGCAGGAAGCCCTCGTGACGCGAGACGTCCGGGCGCTCCTCTTCCGCCGGCCAGAGGCCCAGCGCCGCGCAGACCGTCGGGAGCACCGCCATCGCCGCCGTGGCATACCCCTCCGCCGAGGGGTGGTAGTTGTCGGGCCCGAAGAGTTCGCGAGGGTTCGCCTCGAACTCGGGGCCCAGCAGGTCGCCCAGCGACACCGTGCGGCCCCCCTGCTCGACCGTGCCGATCGTCTGCGCGGCGGCCAGCTGGCGGGACGCCCGCCGCGCCAGCCACCGCAACGGCTGCTGGACCTGCTCGACCGTACCCAGGTCGGGACAGGTGCCGACCACCACCTCCGCCCCGGCGGTGCGCAACCGCCGTACCGCCGAGGACAGATGACGCACCGAGCGCGTCGGCGGCATCCGGTGCGTCACATCGTTCGCGCCGACCATGATCACGCAGATGTCGGGCACCCGCGAGGTGTCCGCGAGGGCGAGTGCCACCTGGCGGTCCAGGTCGTCCGACTGGGCCCCGGGCAGTGCCACGTTGCACAGCTCCACCGGCCGTTCGGCCACCGCGGCGAGCCCGGAGGCCAGCAGCGCGCCCGGCGTCTGGCGGGCCCGGTGCACACCCTGGCCCGCGGCCGTGGAGTCGCCGAGCATGGTCAGGCGGAGCGGTGGCCCGTCAGGACCCGTGTACGCGTAGCCGTACAGGCCGTCCGCGCGGGGCGCGTGAGTGTGTCCGTTGCCCACATGGCGTTTCGCCAGCTGCACCTCGGCCAGCACCAGACCGACGGCGGCCGCCCCGACCAGGCCGATACCGCCGCCACCGTACGCCGCCCCCGCCGCGATGCGCCGGGCCACCCTCGCTCTCGACAAGCTCGACATCCGTCGCCGCCACCTCCTCGTAGCCGTACAACCACTGCTTGCCCCGTGGACCAGGTCGGCCAATCTCAACGGCGCGTGAACGGTCCTTCAGGGCCTTAGGCTGACGGGACCATTCCTTTTGAAACGCAGCTCCGGAGACAACGGTGCAATTCCACGACTCGATGATCAGTCTCGTCGGCAACACCCCGCTGGTGAGGCTCAACAACGTGACCGCGGGCATCCAGGCGACCGTCCTGGCGAAGGTTGAGTACTTCAACCCCGGCGGCTCCGTGAAGGACCGCATCGCCCTGCGCATGATCGAGGCCGCGGAGGAGAGCGGCGCCCTCAAGCCGGGGGGCACGATCGTCGAGCCGACCAGCGGAAACACCGGCGTCGGGCTGGCCATCGTGGCGCAGCAGAAGGGGTACAAGTGCATCTTCGTGTGCCCCGACAAGGTGAGCACCGACAAGATCAATGTGCTGCGCGCGTACGGCGCCGAGGTCGTCGTCTGCCCGACCGCCGTCGACCCCGAGCACCCGGACTCGTACTACAACGTCTCCGACCGGCTGGTGCGCGAGACGCCCGGCGCCTGGAAGCCCGACCAGTACTCCAACCCCAACAACCCCCTTTCGCACTATCACTCCACCGGACCCGAGCTGTGGGAGCAGACGGAGGGGAAGATCACCCACTTCGTGGCGGGTGTGGGGACCGGCGGGACCATCTCCGGCACCGGGCGGTACCTGAAGGACGCCAGTGACGGCAAGGTCCAGGTCATCGGCGCCGACCCCGAGGGGTCGGTGTACTCCGGCGGCTCCGGGCGGCCGTATCTCGTCGAGGGCGTCGGCGAAGACTTCTGGCCGACCGCGTACGACCGGACCGTCGCCGACGAGATCGTCGCCGTGTCCGACAAGGACTCCTTCCAGATGACGCGGCGGCTCGCGAAGGAAGAGGGGCTGCTGGTCGGCGGCTCCTGCGGCATGGCCGTCGTCGCGGCGCTGCGGGTCGCGGAGCGGCTGGGCCCGGACGACGTCGTGGTCGTCCTGCTCCCCGACAGCGGGCGCGGCTATCTGAGCAAGATCTTCAACGACGAGTGGATGGCCGACTACGGGTTCCTGGAGGACTCCGGCCCGAGCGCGCGCGTCGCCGACGTACTCAACGACAAGGCGCCCGGCGCCATCCCCTCCCTCGTCCACATGCACCCGGACGAGACCGTCGGCCAGGCCATCGAGGTGCTGCGCGAGTACGGCGTCTCGCAGATGCCGATCGTCAAGCCGGGAGCCGGGCACCCGGACGTGATGGCCGCCGAGGTCGTCGGGTCCGTCGTCGAACGCGAGCTGCTCGACGCGCTGTTCACCAAGAGGGCCTCCCTGGAGGACCCGCTGGAGAAGCACATGTCGGCGCCGCTGCCGCAGGTCGGCTCCGGCGAGCCGGTCGGCGACCTGATGTCCGTGCTCGGCAGCGCCGACGCCGCGATCGTCCTCGTCGAGGGCAAGCCCACCGGCGTCGTCAGCCGCCAGGACCTGCTGTCCTTCCTCGCCAAGGGTGGCGCCAAGCAGTAGGGATGCGCCGGGAGACAGGAAGAAATCTCCTGAAGTACCGCCATGGACAGGGATCTTCCGGCCGTTTCGGCGGGGAACTTCGCGGAAGTGGTACGAGCGCGTCACGTCCGCGCAGCACACGCTTAACACGCGTCCGGCACATTGGTGGGTGTCGGCAGGGCGGTGGGGATACTTCCCAGGCGTTAAGCACTGGGGGAGGCTCCCCGCCCCGGCCGGCACCGAAAACGGCGCCAAGGACCTCCGGAGCGGCTCCCGGACCTCCATGACGCCACGGACGCGCAAGCCCGGCCCTGACCCGGCCCGCGTCCCTCGCGGGGACCGCCGTCGTCCCGCCCCCCGGTAACGGGGGTGCGGCGGTCCCCGCGCACCACGTGGAAAGGGCCCGGCACCTGTGAAGGTGCCGGGCCCCTCTTTTGCGCCTGAACCGGCGCCGCTCTCGCGGACCTGGTTGATCGCCGTCGTGGTTCCTCAATGAGTGGTTACGGCGTTCGTCGCTTCAAAAGCGGGGTTACTCGTCCCAGTCCGAGCCCTGTGAATTGTCCTTGCGGCGGCCGAAGAAGTTCGGGGACTGCCGCGCGGCCTGCACCACGTTGACCCCGACGATGCCGCCCCAGGCGACCAGCAGGCCGGGCAGGTGCGCGACACCGCCGCCGATCGCGGACAGCGGGATCGCGAGGACGAGCGAGACGATCCCGAAGCCGAAACGCTCGCCGAAGGAGTCGGACGACTGGGGTGACCGCGAGCCCCGGGCCACCACCATCTGCTGTTCGGCGAGCTGGCGCCGTACCCGGCGGTCGACCGCGCCGTCGAGGCGCTGCTCGACCTTCTCCAGGAACGAGTCGACCAGCGCGGACTCGTACTCGTCGCCCAGCTCCTTGCGCGCATGCAGGGTGGCGTCGAGTTCCTTCTTCAGTTCGGCGTCGCCGCGGGCTTCCATACCGGTCATGGTGCTTACGTTAGGGAGCCGAGGTCCCCGAGGCACTGGGGATAGCCCCCTTGTTGGAACTGGGCTGCGCCCCCGACGGCAGCACCCCGAGAGACTCCAGGACCTTGCGATGACCCCGTTCGACTCCGGTGATGCGGACCTCGACGCCCCGGCCCCGCAGATCCCCCACCGCGTCCTTCAGCGCCAGCGCGCCGGTCGCGTCGACCGCCGTCAGCCCCGACATCCGCAGGTCGACCGCCGACACCCCGTGCACCTCCGCGAGGCTGCGCCGGAAACGGTGCGCCGCGGCGAACAGCAGCGGCCCGTCGAAGCGGTACGTGACCTCCGCGCACCCCGGCCCCTCGTCGGCGGCGGCGGGGGTGAGCCGGCTGCCCCGTACCGCCGCGCGCAGGGCGAGCAGCACGGACACCGCGAGGCCCAGCAGTACCGCCCGCACCAGGTCGAGGGCGAGCGTCGCGAACGCGGTGAGTGCCAGCACGAGGGCGTCCCCGCGGGTGGCGCGCGCCATCGCCCGTACGGCGTCCGTCTCCACCATCCGTACGGCGGTGGCCAGCAGCACCCCCGCCAGCGCGGCCGGCGGGATCCGTGCCACCAGCGGGGCCGCCGCCGCGACGATCCCGGCGAGGATCACCGCGTGCGTGAGCGCGGCGAGACGGGAGGCCGCGCCGGTACGGACGGTCGCCGCCCGGCACGGGCACACCCAGCGCCGACGGCACCTGCTGCAACGCGATCACACACGCGATGCCGACGGTGAATCCCGCGATCACGGGAGCGGGCACGTACGCCATCGCGGCCCCCGTCCGCGCGAACGCGAGCGCCAGCAGCATCACTCCGGCGATCAGCCCGACGGTCAGCACCCCGTCGGCGCCGTACTCGTGCACGATCGGCACGAGCACGACGGTCATCGCCCCCGTGGGCCCACTGACTTGTCTCGCCGATCCGCCGAACAGCGCGGCCAGCGCCCCCGCGACGATCGCGGTGGCCAGCCCGGACGCGGCCCCGAGCCCTGAGGTCACCCCGAACCCGAGCGCGAGCGGAAGGGCGACCACGGCGACCGTGAGCCCGCAGAGGAGGTCGCGCCGCGGCGCGCGGGTCATGGAGAGGAAGTCGGCGGGAGCGGGGAGGACGGAGAGGGCCCGGGTGAGGGCGGGGGATCGCTTCATGGCGGGTGTGGCTTCTTCGCGTGGGGAGTGGGTGAGTCGAGGGACACGCCGCGCCGCCGCGAGAAGCACGGACGCCGACGCCGGTTCAGACAGCTGATCTCCGGCATGCCCACCGGCAAGCTCCGCGCCCGGCTCACCTCCATGGCCGACGCCACCGGCATCGCCATCATCGCCGTGGACCCGGCCTACACCTCCAAGTGGGGCGCCCAGCACTGGCAGAAGCCCCTCACCGCGAAAAACCGCACCACCACCCGTCACGATGCGGCGAGCATCGCGATCGGACGACGCGCCCAAGGGCATCCGATCCGGCGACGGACGACACCGCCCCCTGCCCACCAGAGCGATGGGCAGGGGCATCGGGCCGTCCAGGCCAGACCGGATGCCGTCGGGCGTGAGGGACCCCGCCCCCGCGACCCCGGGCCACGCACAGGATGTGTGCAGCCGGACGTGGAGAGTGCGCGGGCGACCAGGACATCCAAAACCGTCGGGATGTCCGCAGTGACCAGGTATGGGTGCAACACTCACTCCTGCTCACTGATTAGGAACGGTTCCGGCGGCGGACGGTGGCATGGGCGACGGCTGCCGCTGTGGGGCGGATGCGGCATCCGTCAGCCACCGCTGTGGCTACCGCTGCAGGCGTGGACGCGCAGCCGTGACGGATCGCCACGACGGTGGGTGCGGGCGTGGCAGCCACCCCGCTGCCGCTGTGGGCAGTCGTTCTGCGGGGCGATGGGCCCTCTGCCGAGCGGACCGAGAGCTTGGGGGAGGGTGGGCACAACGGGCAGCGCCCGGTGCCGTCGGAACAAGGGCTCAGGGCAGCAAGGGCGCCCCGTGGCAAGGGCTCAGGGCAGCACGGCGACCCGCCCGCTGTCGAGATCGAACCGCGCGGCCGCCACCTCGGCCGGGGCGAACGCCGGGTCCGCCCGGATGGCGTCCCGCACCCACGCCGCATGGGCCCGCACGGTGAGATCGGCCCAGTCACCGGGCAGACCACAGGTCCGCCGAGCCGCCGGCATGATCTCGTCCACCAGCAGCCGGAGATGTCCCGGCACGGGCGCTCCGTCGCGAAGATGCGCGAGCGTCGCCGCGACGGCCCCGCACCGCTCGTGCCCCAGCACGAGCACCAACGGAATGTGCAGCGCCTCGACCCCGTACTGGACGGACCCGAGCACCGCCTCGTCCAGCACCTGGCCGGCGGTCCTTATGCAGAGCAGGTCCCCGAGCCCCTGGTCGAAGACCAGCTCGGGCGGCACACGGGAGTCGACGCACCCGACGACGACCGCGAACGGATGCTGCTCGGCGGCGAGGACATGCCGCCGCGCGCTCCCTTCGTGCGGATGCAGCGGGCGCCCGGCGGCGTACCGCCGGTTGCCCGCGAGCAGTTCGGCGAGGGCCCCGCGGGCGGTCGTCGGGTGCGGATGCGGATCTGGGTGTCGATGCGGAGATGGATCCGGCGCGGCGGCGGCCGAAGCGGCCGGGGTCGCGGTGAGCGCGGCGGTGGTCGCCGCCAGAAAGGCCCTGCGATTCGAGGGCATGACGCTCCCTCAGGAGTTGTTCGTGTAGCGCTCATTCACAGTAAGCACATGAGCACGCACCCTGAGTGTCCGTTTAATGGCCCTTGGTTGATTCGTCGTCAGATCATCGCCGCGGCGATACCGGCTCTTGATCGGGTACCGGCGGATACGCCGTCCGCTCCGGAATGTGCGCCGTGTTGCGCCGTGCGACCAGCCGGTACAGCAGCGCCGGTACGGCGAGCCCCACGATCCACGACACGTCCGCACCGCCCAGCGGCGCCACCGACGGGCCCGAGCAGAAGCTCGTCGCGAGGAACGGGAGTCTGGGCATTTCAGGCGGCCGGAGTGTCCAGTGGTCGCAGCTCGTCGGCGTACGAGACGGAGATCCGGCGCATCAGGCCGTCCTCGGTGATGTCGTACTGGCCGAGGCGCCACAGCGGCGGCGAGTACGCGTGGATCGAGACCGCGTCGTCGGTGGCGCCGGTGAGACGGTGGATGTGCTCGGGGCCGAAGCAGAACGAATCGCCCGCGCCGACGGTGACGGACAGGTGGCTGCCGCCTATGCGCGGGTTGGATTCGTCCAGTGCGCCCTGGACGACGGCGACCGCACCGGAGGAGATGTCGTGGTCGTGCCAGCCGGTGTCGTTCTGCCGGGTCCAGCACAGCAGCCAGACATCGACGTACTCGTCGCGGTACAGGGACGCGTAGTGCCGCTCCTCGTCGGAGAAGGCGACCTGTTCGCGCCAGAGGTCGGGGCGGACGGCGAGATCGTCGACGAGTGCCCGGAGTTCGCGCTTGTCGAGCGTGCGGTCCGGCAGGGCCTCGTACGTCATGGATGGCTCCTCTCGTGTCGTGTCGGTCGCGTGGCGTGGCTCAGGCCGGGCCGCGCAGCAGACGGGCGGGGTTGACGGTGCGCAGGGCGTGGACGGCGGCGTCCGCGCCGAGGTCGGGGATGACGGGGGGTGCGTAAGGGCGGTCGCTGCCGCTGACGACCACGTCGATGCCGACGGCCCTCACGAGTGCGTCCACGGCGCGCGTTCCGTAGGACGAGGTCTCGTAGAAGGCGTCGAAGTCGACCTTGCCGCGCCCGCCGCCACGGGCGACGAGCCGCTCGCCGTGCAGCGGGGCCAGGCCCGCGAGGGCGGCGAAACAGACCCGCAGGTGCGGGTGCCGGGCGCGGCCGAAGGCGCGGAAGGCGAACCAGGACGCGTGCATCTGGTGGAGGTAGGGGACCAGGGCGGGCCACCACGGCGGGGCGTCGGGGGTGGGTGGGGCGGCGCCCGGGTGGACGAAGAGGGGTTTGTCGTGGTGGGTGAGGACGTCGAGGAGGGGGGCGCGGCGGTCCCAGCCGGCCGCGTCGAGGAGCGCCGTGGCGGGGAGTTGGAGACCCGCGCAGCCGCGGCTCAGCTCGCGGGCGACCGCCCCCGGGTCCGGTGCCGTCAGACAGGGCGAGGCCCAGACGCCGAAGGGTGCGGGCAGGGCGAGGGCGCCGTCGTGGAAGGCGGTCAGGAGTTCCCCGGCCTCGGTGGGCGGCAGGTGTTCGATGCCGAGCGGGCTGGACAGGGAGACCAGGGCCAGGTCGAGGCCGTCGGTGCGGGCCAGCTCGGTGCGGGCCGCGATGTCGTGGTCGGCCGGGTCGACCTCGTAGGGCGGCTCGCCCTCCAGGTGAAGGGTCCAGCCGTCGAGGTACGGCGGCGTGGTGCGGGCGCGCAGCAGCTCGATGAAGGCGGGCGGCCAGATGTGCTGGTGGACGTCGGTGGGCACGCGGCGGTCCTCGGGGCGGGATGGTCTGACTGGTCTGAGCGTGGTTAACCGATTCACTTATACGGTTAACTTAAGCGGTTAACAAGCCCTTCTGTCAACTGTTCGGCCAGGGAGCGGAGGGCGCCGCGTGCCCACAATGCGGACGGGGCCCGGTAGGCTTCCCGGCATGGCCAGGCCCAACAAGCGCACCACCCTCCGGGAGGTGGCCGAGGCCACGGGCCTCTCCACCGCCGCCGTCTCCTATGCCCTGCGCGGCAAGCACGTCTCGAAGGAGACCGAGGAGCGGGTACGCAGGGCCGCGGCCGAGCTCGGCTACGAGGCCGACCCCATCGCCCGCGCCCTCGCCAGCGGCCGCACCAGCATGGTCGGCGTTCTCGCGGGCGACCTCCAGGACCTCTGGCAGCAGCAGCTGATGGCCGCCATCGGCCGGGAGCTCCTGGCCGGCGACCGCTTTGCGCTGATCCTGGACGCGGGCGGCGACCCCGACCGCGAGCTGGCCCTCGCCAAGCAGCTGCGCGACCAGCGGGTCGACGCGCTGCTGGTGTCTCCCGTCAATCCCTCGGCGGAGGGCTGGGCCGCGATCGCCGACGCGCTCCCGGTAGTGGCCGTCGGGGACTCGCTGAGCGCCGCCCGCACCGCCGGGCAGGTGATCTTCGACAACAGGGCCGGTATCGACGCCGTACTGGAGTACCTGCACGGCCTCGGCCACCGCAGGGTGACCGTGCTGACACCGACCCGGCCGAGCACGCCGGACCGCCCCGCCGACGTATATGTCCGCGAGGCCGCCGACCGCCTCGGCCTCCGGGCCGAACTGGTCCCCTGTCCACAGGAGTTGGGCGAGGCGACCTTGGTGGCACGGCGCGTCCTGGACGGCGCGCGCCCCGCGACCGCCGTCTTCTGCTTCTCCGATTCCCTCGCATACGGGGTGTACGCGGCCGCGGCCGAGGCCTCCCTCGAAGTCGGCCGCGACGTCTCCGTGGTCGGCTTCGACGACCACCCCGTCTCCCGGGTGCTCACCCCGCCGTTGACCACCGTCGACTGGGGGCTGGCCGAGATCGCCGCGGAGGCGGCTCGACTGACCGTCGCGGCGATCGAGGGGAAGCGGGTGCGCAAGAAGCGGATTCTCTGCGCGCCTCGGATGAGTGAGCGGGGCTCGGCGGTGCGGGTGTAGGGGCCCGCCGGCCTCGGCCAGGGCTTACCCCGGAGGTAATCGACCGCGCTCCCGCGGCACGGCAGGCTTCATGGCAACCGCTCCGGCGCCGCCGGCCACCGGGGTGTCACCCGCCGAAGGAGGGCCCATGTCCGCGTACGCCATAGCCAACCTGTTCCCGACCGGCCTGAACGAGGACATCCTGACCTACATCGAACAGGTCCAGGACACCTTCGCCGCGTTCGGTGGCCGGTTCCTCGTCCACGGCGCCCGCGCCGAAGTGGTGGAGGGGGAATGGCCGGGGGACATCATCGTCGTCGAGTTCCCCGGCATGGACAGCCTCAAGGCGTGGTACGCGTCTCCCGCGTATCAGGAGATACTGTCGCTGCGCAAAGACCACATCGAGGGCAACTTGTTGTTCGTGGACGGCGTTGCGGCCGACTATGACGCGAGGAAGACAGCGGCGGAGCTCAGGGCCGCGATGGCGCCGGGTCGCTGACTCGTCCCGGCGTCCCCGAAGCCCCACGGTCGTGTCCTCGAAGAAATGCCGGACGGGCTGAAACACCTTGAACCGCCCGGCAGTTCGACGCTCACGCCGGCTCCTTCCCCTTCAGCCAAGCGTTCGCGACCTCGTCCGGGTCCTTCTTCTCCTTGTCCACCAGACGGTTGAGCTTGGTGAGTTCCTCGGAGGTGAGGACGTTGCCGAGGGTCGCGAGGGCCTTGCGGACCTTGGCGTCGGCCTTGCGGGAGGCGATGAGGGGGACGATGTGCTGGGAGGGGATCAGGTTGAGCGGGTCGGTGAGGACGACCCAGCCGTTGTCGGCCACGTCCACGTCCGTGGTGAAGACGTTCGCCACGTCGATGTCGCCCTTCTTCAGGGCGCCCTTGACGAGCGGGCCGGAGGAGTCGAGGGACTTGAACTCCTTGAACTCCACGCCGTAGCGGTCCTTGAGGCCCACGACGCCGACGACGCGCTTCTTCATCTCGGCCGCGGCGCCGAGGATCAGCTTGCCGTTGGCCTTGCGCAGGTCGGCAAGGGAGGTGAGGCCGTACTTGTCGGCGGTCTCCTTGGTGACGGCGAAGCTGTCGCGGTCCTCGGCGGCGGCGTACGGGAGGACTTCCAGGCCGCCGGGGAGGACGGTGGTCAGTGTGTTCTGCATCGCGCCCGCCTCCGTGTCCGTGGCCTTCTCGTCCAGGTAGAGGAGGAGGCTGCCCTGGTACTCGGGAAGCAGGTCGATGTCGCCGCCCTTGAGCGCGGGGACGACGATCTCGCGCGAGCCGAGGTTGGGGCGGACCTTCGTCTTGACGCCCGCGGCCTCCAGCACGCCCGCGTACAGGTAGCCGAGTATCTGGTTCTCGGTGAAGTTGGCGGTGCCGATGGTCACGCCGCCGGCGCTCGATCCGGAGCCGCCGCCGTTACCGCTGCCGGAGCCGTCGAGCGAGGTGATGCCGCTGCCGCAGGCGGCGAGGGCGGGGACGGAGGCGGCGGCGAAGAGGCCGCCGAGCAGAGTCCTACGGTTCATGGTTCTTCGGCTCCTCAGTGGGCTGCGGTACGGCGATGGGGGTCCCGCCCGCTCGAGCGCAGTCGAGAGTGGGGGAGGAACAGGTAGCGCTGGAGTCCGGCCAGCGCCAGGTCGAGCACGACGGCGACGATCGCGACCAGGGCCGCGCCGCCGAGGACCTGGACCAGGTCGCGCTGGGCCAGGCCGTCGAAGACGTACCGGCCCAGGCCGCCGAAGCTGACGTACGCGGCGATCGTGGCGGTGGACACCACCTGGATCAGGGAGAGCCGCAGGCCCGTCATGATCAAGGGGAGGGCCAGCGGGATCTCCACCTGGAACAGGACCTGGTGGCCTCGCATGCCCTGGCCGCGCGCCGCGTCCTTCACCTCGGGGTCCACGGCGCTCATGCCCGCATAGGTGTTGGTGACGATGGCCGGTACGGCGAGGACGACGAGGGCCACATACACCGACCACAGGGACAGGCCGCTGATCAGGAAGACCAGGACCACCAGACCGACGGTGGGGAGCGCGCGGCCGAACGACGAGAGGTTGATGGCCAGGAACGCGCCCTTGCCGGTGTGGCCGATCAGCAGGCCCAGCGGGAGCGCGATGGCGGCGGCTATGAGGGTGGCGAAGAGGGAGTACTCCAGGTGCTCGGCAATGCGGTGCGCTATGCCGTCCGTGCCGGCCCACTGGTCGCCGCTGACCAGCCACTTGCCGAGGTTCTTGAAGAGTTCGTACATCAGGCTCGCCGCCTCGTCCACGGGGTGAGTACGTACTGGATCGCGACCAGCAGCGCGTCCGCGACCAGGGCCAGCAGCAGGGTCAGTGCGACACCGGCGATGACCGGGGTCGGGAAGTTGCGCTGGAAGCCGTCGGTGAAGAGCTGGCCGAGGCCGCCGTCGCCGATGTAGGTCGCCACGGAGACCAGGGAGATCGACATGACCGTGGCGATCCGGACGCCAGCCATGATCACCGGGAGGGCGAGGGGGAGTTCGACGGTCAGGAGGGTGCGCAGGGGGCGCGTGCCCATCGCCTTCGCGGCTTCCGTCGTCTTGGCCGGGACCGAGTCGAGGCCCTCGACCGTGTTGCGCAGGAGGACGACCAGGGAGTAGATCGTCAGGCCGATGACCGTGGTGGTGCGGGTCAGGCCGGACACCGGCAGCAGGAGGACGAAGATCGCGATCGACGGGATCGTGAACAGGACGTTCGAGAGGCCGAGGAGGAAGCCGCGCAGGGGGCGGACCCGGTGGGCGACGACGGCCAGGGGGAGGGAGATCAGCAGGCCGAAGAAGACCGCCGAGAGCGCGGCCTGGAGGTGGGAGAGGGTGAGCGTGGTGAGGTCGTCCGTGTGGTCGCCTATCCACGACCAGTCGATGGTCATGCGGGCACGCTCGCTTCCGTGTGGGCGCGGCCCGCGTGCTCGTGGATGTCGTCCCGGGACGAGACACCGGTGAGCACGCCGGCCGCGTCGACCCGGGCCACCAGGCCGGTGGGTGAGGCGATCGACTCGTTGAGGGCCGCCAGCAGGGAGTCGGTGTCCTTCAGGGCCCGCAGGGGGAGCTCGGCTTCCTTCGACGCCCAGTGCAGCGGCTTGCGGGCCTCGTCCAGTACGAGGGTCCAGGCGCCGCCCTCGGGGGCCGGGCCCTGCGGCAGGTCCGCGAGGGACTCCAGCGAGAGCAGCTTGAGGCCGCGCTCGGTGCCGAGGAAGTCCGCCACGAAGTCGTCCGCCGGGTGGGCCAGCAGCTTCGCGGGCGTCGCGCACTGCACCAGGTGGCCGCCGGTGCGGAAGATCGCGATCTGGTCGCCGAGCCGGACCGCCTCGTCGATGTCGTGCGTGACGAAGACGATGGTCTTGCTCAGATCCTTCTGGAGTCGCAGCAGCTCGTCCTGGAGCTGGGTGCGCACGACCGGGTCGACGGCGCCGAAGGGCTCGTCCATGAGGAGGACGGGCGGGTCGGCGGCGAGCGCGCGGGCGACGCCGACGCGCTGCTGCTGGCCGCCGGAGAGCTGGTGCGGGTACCGCTTGCCCGCGTCGGCGGCGAGGCCGACGGTCTCCAGGAGCTCGGCCGCCCTGGCCCGCGCCTTCTTGCGGCCCCAGCCGAGGAGCAGCGGCACGGTGGCGATGTTGTCGAGCACCGTGCGGTGCGGGAAGAGCCCCGACTGCTGGATGACGTAACCGATGGAGCGGCGCAGCTCGGCCGCGTCCTGCTCCAGGACGTCCTTGCCACCGACGCGGATGGTTCCGGAGGTCGGGTCGACCATCCGGTTGATCATCCGGAGGGTGGTGGTCTTACCGCAACCGGAAGATCCGACGAGGACGGTCACGCCGCCTTCCGGCATCTCCAGGGAGAGGTCGTGGACTGCGGTGGTGCCGTTGGGGAAGCGCTTGTGGACCGTGTCGAACTGGATCATGAGGTGTCCCTTGCCCGGTCTGCATATCGTCATGCAGAGTTCTCTGTACCTGAATAGGTTGTCAACGGTCCCGCGTTAATCGCTCGTTACTTATGACCACCAGGCAAGATCCAATATCCGTGTTGAGGGGAGTTTGGGCTTTATGTCGTCTCAGGATGTGGATACGCCGAGTGCGGTGTCGGCGGGCCTCGTGGTTCTGGACGGGGTCGGCACCGGCGTCACCGATGTCGTGCGCCTCGCCGACGGGACCGCGCGGCCGGTCCCCGGCACCGACGCGATGAAGCGCGTCGAGGAATCCTGGGACGCGGCCCGGCAGATCGCCGCGACGGGCCGCGTCTACGGCCGGTCCACCGGCGTCGGCGCCAACCGGAACGAGGACGTGCCGACCGAGGCCGCCGCCGAACACGGCCTGCGCCTGCTGCGCAGCCACGCGGGCGCCATCGGTGAGGAACTCCCGGCCCGCCAGGTCCGCGCCATGCTCGCCGTCCGCGCCAACCAGCTCCTCGCCGGCGGAGCGGGGCTGCGGCCCACCGTCGTCACGGCGCTGTGCGAAGCGCTGGAGACGGGCGCGTATCCCGTCGTGAACGAGTTCGGGTCCGTGGGCACGGGCGACATCGCGGCGCTCGCGCAAGTGGGGCTCGCGCTGGTGGGCGAGCATCCCTGGCGGCGCCCGGAGGGCGGACACTCCATCGAGGACCTCGTCCTGGAGGGTGGGCGCTCCCCGCAGGACCTCTCCCCGGCCCCCCAGCCCCTGGACAACAACGACGCCCTGGCGCTCATCAGCAGCAACGCGCTCACGCTCGGACAGGCCGCGCTCGCGCTGCACGAACTGCGCGGGCTGATCGGGGCCACCCAGGTCGTGGCCGCGCTGTCGCTGCTGGCCGTCGACGGGTCGCACGAGGCGTACGCGGCGCCCGTGCACGCCGCTCGCCCGCACCAAGGGTCGGTCGAAGTGGCGCGGCGGATGCGGGAGTTGATCGGCGCGGCCGACCGGCCGACGCCGCCGCTCGGACGGATCCAGGACCCGTACGGCTTCCGGTGCGTCCCACAGATCCACGGACCCGCGCACGACGCGGCGGACGCGCTGGAGGCGGTCCTCACGGTGGAGATCAACGCCGCCGCCGAGAACCCCCTCATCTCGCCCGAGGACATGGCCGCGTACCACCACGGCGGCTTCTACCAGGCCCAACTCGCCCTGGCCCTGGACCACTTCAGGCTCGCCGTCACCCAGGTCGCCCGTCTGTCGACCTCCCGTCTCTCCACCCTGAACGAGCCCGCCTACACCCGGCTGCGCCCCTTCCTCGCCGACCACGAGCCCGCGTCCTCCGGCGTGATGATCCTGGAGTACGCCGCCGGGGCCGCCCTCGGCGATCTGCGGGCCTTCTCCGCGCCCGCCTCGCTCGGCCACGCTGTACTCTCCCGGGGCGTCGAGGAGCAGGCGAGCTTCGCCTCGCTCGCGGCGCGTCAGACACTGCGGGCGTGCGGTGCGTACCGTCTCGTCGTCGGCTGTGAGCTGGTCGCCGCCGTACGGGCGCTGCGCCAGCGCGACCTGCGGCCCGAGCCGGAGCTGCCGGTGGGCCGCGCGCTGGAGCTGGCCGAGTCGGTGCTCGAACCGGACCAGGCCGACCGGCCGCTCACGGACGATGTGACGGCGGCGGCCGCACTGCTGGACCGTTTCACGGAGATCTGGAGGGGGAGCACGTCATGAGCGTGGACAGGGATATGAACGTGACGGACAGTCCTGCCGCACGGCTGCAGGCGCTCTTCGAGGGGCACCGGCTCACGCCGACCCAGCGGCGCATCGCGCACAGCATGGTGCGCAGCGCCGCCGATGTGCCGTTCCTGTCCAGCGTCGAGCTGGCCGAGCTCGCCGGGGTGAGCCAGCCGTCGGTCACCCGCTTCGCGGTCGCCCTCGGCTTCGACGGCTACCCGGCGCTGCGCAAGCACCTGCGCGAGGTCGCGCCTGCGGAGCAGACGGTGGATTCGGGGTCGTACAACGAGTACCAGCAGGCCGTCGAGGCCGAGATCGAGAACCTGAAGCGTCTCGCGGAGGTGCTCGCCGACCCGCGCCCGGTCGCGAGGGCGGGCCGCCTGCTCGCCGCCTCCCGCCCGCTCCCGGTGCTCGGCCTGCGGGCTGCCGCCTCCCAGGCGTACGGCTTCGCGTACTTCGCCGCCAAGGTCCACCCCGACGTGCGGCTGCTGCACGAGGGCGGAACGATGCTCCAGGACCGCATCGACGCGGCGGTCAAGGCCGGAGCGACGGCGCTGCTGTGCTTCGCGCTGCCGCGGCATCCGCGCGAGGTCGTGGACTCCCTCGCCTACGCGAAGGAGGCCGGGCTGACCGTCGTCACGGTCGCCGACTCCGCCTTCGCGCCGGTCGCCAAGGTGTCGGACCTGCTGCTCCCTGCCGCCGTCGGCACCGGCCTCGCCTTCGACACGGCCTGCGCCCCGATGCTGCTGGGCCGTGTCCTCCTGGAGGCGATGTGCGACGACCTGCCGGACGCGCAGGCCCGGTTGGAGCAGTTCGACACGCGGGCCGCGGCGCGGGGCCTGTTCGTGGAGTAGTCACGGTTTGGTGGAGTACCCGTGCCTTCTCAGATTCGTCTCACCTTCCCTGACTAGCCTGCGCGGCCAAAGGGGCTGAACGGTGAGCCGAGGAGGCGGATCGTGGCGCGCGGAGGGCAGGGGCTGGCCCGGGTGGCCGTCGTCGTGCGGGCGGGAGCCGCACCGCTGTGGTGGTGCGGGGTGTTCGCGACCGGGATCGGGGTGCTGATCCCGGGGGTGACCGGGCGCCGGATCGGGGTCATGGCAGGGGCGGCGCTGTTCATCGTCGCGGCCGCCGCGGTGGCGTACTGGCGCCGCAAGCGGTACGCCGTCCTGGTCCGCTCCGCCGCCCGGGCCGGCAAGCACGACGTCCTCCAGGACCGCGCCGTGACGGTACGCAACTGGCGCCGGGGCCACCGCTGGTGGCTCCTGGCCGCCTTTGTGGCCGCGCTGGGCAGCTCGTTCGTGGTGCCCGCCGCGGGCGGCATGCTGCTCGCCGGCGCGGGCATCGGCCTGTGGCTGAAGGCCGGCTGGCTCGGGCGCCGCGAACGCACCGAGCAGGCCCTGATCTGGGTGCGCGTCGACTGGCTCGGCAGGGGCGCGGGCGCCCCCGCGGGCAAGCCGGTCAAGGCCTGCCGGGCCACCGGCGTCGCGGCGGGCGACGCCGCGCCCGGCGGAGCGCGGCGCCGCTGACCGTGTCGAAGCGGACTCGCTACACCTCCAGGTCCGCCTCGATCTTCTTCAGCTGGTGCCGGGCCATCGCCAGGTTGGACCGCTTCTGGTCGAGCACCAGGTACAGGAAGAGGCCGTTGCCGCCGCGGCCCTTGAGCAACCGGATCAGGTGGTACTGGTCGGACAGCGTGATCAGGATGTCCTCGATCTCGCCCTTCAGACCGAGGTGCTCCATGGTGCGCAGCTTGGCCCGTACGACGTCGGTGTTGCCGGCCGCCGCGACGGTGAGGTCGAAGCCCTTGCTGCCGCCGATCGTGCCCAGCGCCATTCCGCTGGTGTAGTCGACGAGGGCGGCTCCGGTCGCGCCCTCGATGGATGCGAGCGCCTCTTTCAGCGCGGTTTCGGTATTGGCCATGGTGCTGTGATTCCTTTCAGCTTTCCGATGTGGTCGGGGTGTTGGGGGTAGGGGTGGTGCGCGCGGCTGCCGAGCCGCGGGCCGTACGGGTCCGCGAAGTGCTGGAGGCGGTCTTCGTGGATGCCCTGGTTGGTGCGGTCGGTTCACCACGGGCCGTCGCGGTGTCCACGAGCTCCCCGATCCGGGTGCCGGAGCGGCGCCCCTCCAGATGGAGCCGGCCGACGTTGACCCGGTCCTGGGCGAGCAGCGTCAGCACGGCGGAGGTACCCGCCGCATACGTCGCCACATAGCCGTGGACGCCGCGCACCAGCAGCTCGCGGAAGTCGCCCTGTCCGGTGGCGTCCGCCATCCGCACGGCGACGCCCAGGGCGGCCGCGGTGAGTGCGGCCAGGCCCTCCGGCTCCACGCCTGGGGTGTCCTGGGCGAGGACGAGACCGTCGACGCTGGCCGCGAGGGCTCCGGTCAGCTGGGGCACTCGGGCCCTCAACCGGTGCAGTTCGTCGAGGACTTCGGGCTCCGCCGCCATCAGCAGTCTCCTCTCGGCACGCTGTCGCAGCGCGCGGATCACAAGGCCTCCCGCGGGTCGTGGCTCACAGGGCCTCCAGCGCGTCTCGCAGCCGCCGCAGCAGAGCCACGTCGGGATCGTCGGAGGGCTGCGTGAGCACACTGGGCACGGGAGGCGGCTGCGCCGGGGGCGCCGCCGTCACGAGCCCGGCGGCGGCCAGTCGGCGCAGGTCGACCAGGGTGTGGAACGCGGGCCGTCCCAGCGCGAGCGAGACATCCGCCGCGGTGCGCACGCCGTCCAGCCGGCCGAGCACGGCTTCCTGCCGCAGCGGGACCGACGGCCCGGCGGCCAGTCGGGAGCGCACCAACGGCGCGGTGTCCGTCGCCGGGTCGGGCCAGATGCGGTGCAGCAGCTCGCGGCGGCGCACGGTCTCGCGCTCCAGCGCGGCCACCGGCACGGGGCGGACGGGGCCGAGCCAGTGCGCGGCCCCGTACCGGAAGCGGGTCGGGGTGCTGCTCGGCCCGAGCGCGAAGTACGCCGCGTCGTACAGCGAGCCGAGGTGGCACAGCTCCAGCGCGCCCTTGGCGATCCGGCCGCTGTCGACCAGGAAGCGGCCGACCCGGCGGCGTGCCCCGGCCGCGGCGACGGCCTCCCGCCACACCTCGGCGTCCAGCACCCCGCGGGCGGCGAACAGCTCGTCGAGCCCTGGTGTGGCGGGGCTCTCGGCGTGCACCACGTCGCCGTCGGCGAGGTAGAGCGTGCCGCGCTCGCGGATGAGGACGCCGGTGGCCCGTTCGGCGGCGAGCCGGCTGAGCATCGGCGAGACGCCCGTACCGGGGGTGTCCGCCGCTCTGTCCCGTACGGGCAGCTTGGGCGGGGGAGGCGTCCTGACCGTCGTCATCCCAGCACCAGCCGTCCGGCCATCTCGCCGAGCCGGATGCGGGCCAGCGCGAGATTGCCGTCCGCGCGGGCCATCCACAGGTGCAGGAACACACTGCTGTCGAAGGTGGTCCGCACGAACCGCAGCAGGTGGTAGCTGTCGCGATTGCTGATGATCAGGTCCTCGACGGGTGTCTCCTGCTCGGACCAGTCGGAGCCGTCGGCCGGGGCGAACGCCTGGTGCTCCGCGGCCAGCCGGGCCAGCTCCGCGGCCTCCGCCGCGGTCGTCTCGTGGTCACCGCCCGGCGCGTCCCCGACAGTGCCCAGGGCCAGGCCGCTGGTCCAGTCGACCACCGCGGCACCCCGGGCACCTGGCAGTGTCATGGCTTCCAGTAGGCACTCGTCGATTCCGGGCACCGTGTTTCCCCTCCCGCCAAGGGTTCGGCCGAGTGACGCCGAAGTTACGCAACGTGTGCACGGGGGGTGAGGGATCTGGCATTTTCATGTGGAACATGCCCGGGCTGACTAAGGTGGGTCAACTGACCATATTTTCCAGCCGGCTGAATCCACCCCGGAGACCTTTCCGGGGGCGCGCGCGGGTGCGCCGGCGCGCACGGTGGCGTGGTGCGGCGCTGGTGACGGTGCGAGCGCGCACCGGGTGGCGGCGTGAGCGTGCACCCGGTGACGGTGAGAGCGTGCACCCGGTGACGGTGAGAGCGTGCGCCGGGTGGCGGCGTGAGCGTGCACCCGGTGACGGCGTGAGCGTGCACCCGGTGACGGCGTGAGCGTGCACCCGGTGACGGTGAGAGCGTGCACCCGGTGGCGGCGTGCGCGTGCGCCGGGTGGCGGCGTGAGTCTGCACCCGGTCGCGGGCCTAAAGCTCCGTGAGCGCCGACGGCTGCGCCCCTCCCGACTCCGCGACGATCTCGTCGAGAGTCTGCGGCTCCCGTACGACCGCGAAGCGCACCCCACCCTCTCCGTCCGGCGCGAAGCCGTAAATGCCCGGCCGGGCAAGGGAGTTGTATGCGTAGTGGTGGGCGAAGTAGTACGCGCCCGTGTCCAGCGCGGCAGCGTAGTCGCCCTGTTCGAGCAACGGCAGCACGCGCCCCTCGGCGAGGAGGTCGCCCGCGAAGCAGGCGGGGCCCGCGATGTCCTGGACGACGTCCGGCCCCGCCTTGGGGCGGCCCTTCGCGTCGTACGCGGCGATCCGCAACGGCCACGACGCGGGCGCGTACACCGTGCGGGCCGCCACCTGCACCCCGGCATGCGTGACCGCGACCGCCCGGCCCCCGGCGGACTTCGTGTACTCGACCCGCGCGAGCACCGTCCCGTGCTTGGCGAGCAGCGACCGCCCGAACTCGGTGACCAGTCCGTACCGCCCGTCGAAGAGCCCGGGCACCACCTCGGCGAGCAGCCGTGCGTACTGCGCGTATGTCGGGGCCGTCGCCTCGGAGCCGAAGTTCACCGGCAGCCCGCCGCCCAGGTCGATCGTGTCGATCTGCCGCCGCCCGATGCGCCGGTTGATCTCCTCCGCCAGCGCGTACGTCTCCGCCACGCCCTGCGCCATCAGCGACAGTGGGATGCCCTGAGACCCGGTGTGCGCGTGCAGGCGGGTTAGCCACGGCCGGTCGGCGTACGCCCCGACGATCCACTCGCGGGCGCCCTCGTCCCGCAGCGCGACCCCGAACTTCGAGGTCGCCGTGGCGGTGGACAGTGCCTCGATGGAACCCCCGCCGACCTGCGGGTTCACCCGGATTCCGAGGGGAGAGCGGGTGCTCGTGGACCGCATCAGGCCGTCGATGCGGTCCAGCTCCTGCGGATTGTCCGCGTTGACCGCGATGCCCAGTGCCAGCGCCTCGCGCAGGTCGGCGGAAGTCTTGGCGGGGGAGTCGAGCACGATGTGCGTCGGCGGCACTTGGGCCGTCCGCGCGAGCGCCAGTTCTCCGGGGCTCGCCACCTCCGCGCCGATGCCCTGCTCGTGCAGCAGCCGCAGTACGGGTACGAGGGGGGTCGCCTTCACCGCGAAGGCGTGCAGCACCGGGGTGCCGGGAGCGGCCACCGAGCCGAAGGCGGCTCGCAGCGCCGCCGCCGAGGCCCGGATGCCGGGGACGTCGAGGAGCGCGACGATGGGGGTTCCAGGTCCGAGAAGTCCCTGCTCCACGGCGGCCCGGACGGCTTCGTCGCGCCGGATGGCGCGGTGGGGGTCCGGCTCACCGCCGGCGTCGGATGCGCTGCCGGACCCATAGCCGACTCCGCCGCCGGGAAACGCCGTCGTCGCATCCACGCCGTCGCCCACCGGATCCCCTGTCCTGTCCCTGTCTGCGCCCATACATCCCAGCCAAACACCCACGACGTGCCCGCGCTGGGCCATGCGCCTATTGACTAGCTCTATTCAAGAAGTCAGGATGTGAATATCCACTGCAACAGTCCGCTGGAGCAGTCCGCTGGAGCAGTCCGCTGGAGCAGTCCGCAGAGCCGGAACAGTCCGCATAGGAGGCAGACCATGTCAGGACCCCGCCCCGTACGAGCGCCGCGCGGTACGGAACTGAGTGCCCTGGGATGGCAGCAGGAAGCCGCCCTGCGGATGCTGCAGAACAACCTCGACCCCGAGGTCGCCGAGCACCCCGACAAGCTCGTCGTCTACGGCGGCACCGGCAAGGCCGCCCGCGACTGGCGCTCCTTCGACGCGATGGTCCGCACGCTGCAGACCCTGAAGCAGGACGAGACGATGCTCGTCCAGTCCGGCCGCCCCGTCGGCGTCATGCAGACCCACGAGTGGGCCCCGCGCGTCCTCATCGCCAACTCCAACCTCGTCGGCGACTGGGCGAACTGGGAGGAGTTCCGGCGCCTCGAGCAGCTGGGCCTGACCATGTACGGCCAGATGACGGCCGGTTCCTGGATCTACATCGGCACCCAGGGCATCCTCCAGGGCACGTACGAGACCTTCGCCGCCGTCGCCGCGAAGAAGTTCAACGGCACGCTCGCGGGCACGATCACGCTGACCGCCGGTCTCGGTGGCATGGGTGGCGCCCAGCCGCTCGCCGTGACGATGAACGACGGCGTCGCGATCTGCATCGACTGCGACCCGCGCGCCATCGAGCGCCGCATCGAGCACCGCTACCTCGACGTGAAGGCCGACTCCCTGGAGCACGCGCTCCAGCTGGCCACCGAGGCCCGCGACCAGCGCAAGCCGCTCTCCATCGGTCTGCTCGGCAACGCCGCCGACCTGCTGCCGCGGATGCTCGCCGAGGGCGCGCCCATCGACATCGTGACCGACCAGACCTCGGCCCACGACCCGCTCGCCTACCTCCCCGTCGGCGTCGATTTCGACGACATGGCCGACGCGGCCGCCAAGGACCCGGCGGGCTTCACCACCCGCGCCCGCGAGTCCATGGCCCAGCACGTCGAGGCCATGGTCGGCTTCATGGACGCCGGTGCCGAGGTCTTCGACTACGGCAACTCGATCCGCGGTGAGGCCCAGCTCGCCGGCTACGACCGTGCCTTCGCCTTCCCCGGCTTCGTCCCCGCCTACATCCGCCCCCTCTTCTGCGAGGGCAAGGGCCCCTTCCGCTGGGCGGCGCTCTCCGGTGACGCGCAGGACATCGCCAAGACCGACAAGGCGATCCTCGAGCTCTTCCCGGAGAACGAGTCCCTGCACCGCTGGATCAAGATGGCGGGTGAGCGCGTCCACTTCCAGGGCCTGCCCGCCCGTATCTGCTGGCTCGGCTACGGCGAGCGCGACAAGGCCGGCGAGCGCTTCAACGACATGGTGGCCTCCGGCGAGCTGGCGGCTCCCCTCGCCATCGGTCGCGACCACCTCGACTGCGGGTCCGTCGCCTCGCCGTACCGTGAGACGGAGGCCATGCTCGACGGTTCCGACGCGATCGCCGACTGGCCGCTGCTGAACGCCATGGTGAACGTGGCCTCGGGCGCGTCCTGGGTCTCCATCCACCACGGTGGTGGCGTCGGTATGGGCCGGTCCATCCACGCGGGTCAGGTGTCCGTCGCCGACGGAACCAAGCTCGCCGGCGAGAAGATCCGTCGCGTGCTCACGAATGACCCCGGCATGGGTGTCATCCGCCACGTGGACGCCGGGTACGACATCGCCGAGTCCGTCGCCGACGAGCGTGGCGTGCGGGTGCCGATGCGCGAGGGTGGCGAGGCGTGACCTTCCACAGCATGTGGGCGGAGCTGCTGCCGGTCGGCCGCAGCTCCGCCTCCGGGGGATACCGCCGGTTCGCCTGGACCGGGGCCGACGCCGACTGCCGGGCCTGGTTCCGTGCGCAGGCCGAGGCCCGGGGGCTCACCTACGAGGTGGACCGGAACGGGAATCAGTGGGCCTGGCTGGGGGACCCCGCGGAGGGGGACGCCGTTGTCACCGGGTCGCACCTGGACTCCGTGCCGGACGGCGGGGCGTTCGACGGACCCCTCGGGGTCGTGTCGTCCTTCGCCGCGCTGGACGAACTGCGCGCCCGCCATGTGAAGTTCACCCGGCCCCTCGCCCTCGTGAACTTCGGTGACGAGGAGGGCGCCCGGTTCGGGCTGGCGTGCGTCGGGTCGCGGCTCGCCGCGGGGCAGCTCACCGTCGAGCAGGCGCACCGGCTGACGGACGCGGACGGGATCACGCTGCCGCAGGCCATGGAGCGGGCCGGGTACGACCCCGACATCATCGGGCCGGACCCCGAGCGGCTCGCCCGCATCGGTGCCTTCGTCGAGCTGCACGTCGAGCAGGGGCGCGCCCTCGACCTCAGCGGCGACCAGGTCGGCATCGCCAGTGCCATCTGGCCGCACGGCCGCTGGCGGTTCGACTTCCGGGGCGAGGCCAACCACGCGGGCACCACCCGACTGGTGGACCGCCGGGACCCGATGCTGTCGTACGCCGAGACCGTGCTCGCCGCCCGCCGCGAAGCCCGACTCGCGGGCGCCGTCGCCACCTTCGGCAAGATCTCCGTCGAGCCGAACGGCGTGAACGCCATCCCCTCCCTCGTCCGCGGCTGGCTCGACTCCCGCGCCGCCGACCAGGCGACCCTCGACACGGTCGTCAACGGCGTCGAGGAGGCGGCCCGCGAGTACGCGAAGGCACACGGCGTCGAACTCGACGTCGTACGTGAGTCGTTCACCCCTGTCGTGGAGTTCGAGCACGCCCTGCGCGACGAGCTCGCCCGCATCCTGGGCAAGGACGTGGAAGGGGCCGCGGGACTCACGGTCCCCGTCCTGGGTACCGGTGCGGGACACGACGCCGGAATCCTCTCCGGCACCGTCCCGACCGCCATGCTGTTCGTACGCAACCCCACGGGTGTCTCGCACTCCCCGGCCGAGTACGCCGCCGAGGACGACTGCGAGGCCGGGGTGACCGCACTCGCCGACGTAGTCGAAGGGCTGGCCTGCAGGTGACGACGCAGACGTACTGGCTGGAGCACGCCCGGCTCGACACCCACGTCGAGCAGGGCGTCGCCCTGACCGTGTCCACAGGCGGCTCCGCCGCGGGGGAAGACGGCCGCATCACCGCCGTCCGTACCGGGCTCGACAGCCCGCCCCCCGGCGCCGAGATCCTCCGCGGACTCACCCTCCCCGGGCTCGCCAATGCCCACTCGCACGCCTTCCACCGCGCCCTGCGCGGCACCGTCCAGGTCGGCTCCGGCACCTTCTGGACGTGGCGCGAGATCATGTACTCCGTCGCGGACCGGCTGACCCCGGACACCTACCACGCGCTCGCCCGCGCGGTGTACGCGGAGATGGCGCTCGCGGGCGTCACGGCCGTCGGCGAGTTCCACTACGTGCACCACGCTCCGGGCGGCACCGCGTACGCCGACCCGAACGCGATGGGCGAGGCGCTCATCGCCGCCGCCGCCGATGCCGGGATCCGGATCACCCTCCTCGACACCGCCTATCTGTCCTCCGGGTTCGGGCAGCCCCCGAACCCGCACCAACTCCGCTTCTCCGACGGCACGGCCGACGCCTGGGCGGAACGCTGTTCAGTTCTCAAGGACCGGGATCACGCACGGATCGGTGCGGCGATTCACTCGGTGCGGGCCGTGCCCGCCGGGCAGCTGGCGACGGTCGCGCGATGGGCCGAGGAGCGGCGGGCCCCGCTGCATGTACACCTGTCCGAGCAGACGGCGGAGAACGACGCCTGCCAGGAGACGCACGGCTGCACGCCCACGCGGCTGCTCGCCGACCACGGTGTCCTCGGCCCGCGTACCACCGGTGTCCACAACACGCACCTCACGGACGAGGACATCGCCCTGATCGGCGGCTCGGGGACCGGCACCTGCATGTGCCCCACCACCGAGCGCGACCTCGCCGATGGCATCGGACCCGCCGTCGCCCTCCAGCGAGCGGGCTCGCCCCTCTCCCTGGGCTCCGACAGCCACGCCGTCATCGACCTCCTCGAAGAGGCCCGCGCGATGGAGCTGAACGAGCGGCTGCGCACCCGCACCCGCGGTCACTGGACGGCGGCTGCCCTCCTGCGTGCCGCCTCCGCGGACGGCCACGCGGCCCTGGGCTGGGACGGCGCGGGCATCCTGGAGACGGGTGCGCTCGCCGACTTCACGACGATCGCCCTCGACTCGGTCAGAACCGCGGGACCGCTGCCGCGCCTCGGTGCCGAGACGGCCGTATTCGCCGCGACGGCGGCCGACGTACGTCACACGGTCGTGGGCGGCCGGCACGTCGTACGAGACGGTGCGCACACCCTCGTCCCCCATGTGCCGACAGCCCTCGCCGACGCCATCGACGCCCTGCGCGCCTGACGCCCACCGCCGGTTCCGCCACCCGCGGTCCGGTCACCCCCGGTCCCGCCACCCATGAGGACACCATGAGCAGCACGACGGTCATCACCAACATCGCCGGCCTGGTCACCAACGACCCCTCCCTCGGTGACGAATCCCCCCTCGGTCTGATCCAGGACGCGGCCGTCGTCATCGACGGCGACCGCGTCGCGTGGACCGGTGAATCAAGCAAAGCACCCGCCACTGACAACCGAGTCGACGCCGGTGGCCGCGCGGTGATCCCGGGCTTCGTCGACTCCCACTCGCACCTGGTCTTCGCGGGCGACCGCACCCAGGAGTTCAACGCCCGCATGTCGGGCCGCAGCTACAGCGCGGGCGGCATCCGCACCACGGTGGCCGCGACCCGCGCCGCGAGCGACGAGGACCTGGAGCGGAACCTCACGCACTATCTCCGCGAGGCCCTGCGCCAGGGCACCACCACCTTCGAGACGAAGTCGGGCTACGGCCTCACCGTCGAGGACGAGGCACGGGCCCTGCGCATCGCGGCCGCGCACACCGACGAGGTCACCTACCTCGGCGCGCACATCGTCCCGCCGGACTACGCCGACGACCCGGCGGCGTACGTCGCCCTGGTGACCGGCGAGATGCTCGACGCCTGTGCCCCGTACGCCCGGTGGGTCGACGTCTTCTGCGAGAAGGGCGCCTTCGACGGCGACCAGGCCCGCGCGATCCTCATGGCGGGCAAGGCGAAGGGCCTGCACCCGCGGGTCCACGCCAACCAGCTCTCGTACGGCCCCGGCGTCCAGCTCGCCGTCGAACTGGACGCGGCGAGCGCCGACCACTGCACCCATCTGACGGACGCGGACGTGGACGCGCTGGCGAGCGGCAACACCGTCGCGACGCTGCTTCCCGGCGCCGAGTTCTCCACCCGCGCCGAGTGGCCGGACGCGCGCCGCTTGCTGGACGCGGGTGTCACCGTCGCCCTCTCCACGGACTGCAACCCGGGTTCGTCCTTCACCTCGTCGGTCCCGTTCTGCATCGCGCTGGCGGTGCGGGACATGAGGATGACGCCCGACGAGGCCCTGTGGTCCGCCACGGCGGGCGGTGCCGCGGCGCTGCGCCGTGACGACATCGGCCGTCTGACGCCGGGCGCCTATGCCGACATGGCCTTCCTCGACGCCCCGAGCCATGTGCACCTGGCGTACCGGCCGGGGGTGCCGCTGGTGTCGGAAGTGTGGCGGCGGGGAGTGCGCGAGGTGTGACTCGGTCTTCGGTCCGTCGATCAGACCCAGGCCAAGTCGTCGGAGATTGAAGGGAGTTGACTCACGTCAGGGGCGGGAGGGGCTGCTTGTGGCTCAAGTTGCGCCCTTGACGGAAAGCGAGAGGAGGGTTTGAATCCTGGTCACATTATGAAGATCGTGTGACCACGGGGGCGGGGTTCGAAGAAGCGCCGGCAACAGCGGCCCTGACCCTCGACCCGGCAGCCCGGCCGGTGGGTTCGACGGGGTGAGCTGTTCAGATTTTCTTTACTTGATCAAGGCGGCCCGCTGGCGCGGCCCGCGCGCGCCCGGCCCCACGGGGCCGCCGCCCGCTCCTGTCTCCGCCCCGCTCGCCGCCGACCCCGCCGGACCGGGCGCGCAACAACCCACCCAGCGAGCCCATTTCAGGGGCTCCGCCCCAGACCCCGGCCCTCCCTCCGAGGGGGCAGGGGGCCGTGTGTCGGGTGCGGCTTCGTCGTGGCCCGGGGTTCGCGGTCGCGGGAGGGGGTCCCTCGCCGCCCGGTCACCGGAGGCGTACCAGGAACCCCCGGGGGCCGCCAAGGCCGAGCGCACGCGTCACGAAGTGAGCCTTGGCGGCCCCCGGAGAACCCTGGCACGGCAAAGCTGCCCGACCGACGAGGGACCCCCTCCCGCTCAGGCCCGGAATCTGCCGAGGCTGACTCCGGCCGGCGGACGGCCGACTCCGAGGGCGCTCAGGACGCCAGTAGTTCGGCGACCTCGGGCACATCGCGATAGGACCGCAGTCGATCGAGCACGATCCTCGTGCGTTCCGCCGTGCGTTCGCTGCCGCTTTGCCCGAGGGCGAGCATCCGGCCCGCTGTTCCCGCTGCGGCCTCGGGCTCGTTGGCGTCGGAGTAGGCCACCGCCAGCCAGGAAAGGTACAGCGCCAACTCCCGGGCGTGGCTGGCGTCGTATCGTCCGAGCACGTCTCTAAGCAGCGGCACGGCCCGCAGCGGGCGCCGCAGTTCGGTGTAGACGCGGGCCTCCATGACCTGCAACTCCCCGGCGTCCATCCAGTACAGGTACGACGGAGATTCGGTGCCGGCCGAGTCCTCGGACAGAGCCTCGGCCGCTTCCCCGAGGGCGGTCATCGCCGGGCGGTCCTGCCCGGCACGGGTATGCGCCCAGGCGACACGGTCCAGGTACAGCGCGCGAGCCTTCGCCGGGGCGTGCGGACCCGCGTCCTCCAGTGCGGCGCGGGCCAGTCCCACTGCGTCCGCTGTCCGGCCGGTGTTGCTCCACTGGTAGGCCAGCGAGCCCGCCACGTTCCCGGACAGTACGCCGTCCCCGGCGGCCTGTGCGGCGCTCATGCCGAGCCGGTAGATTCGCTCTGCCTCGGCATGCTCCCCTGCATCGGAGGCGACCCACCCGGCGATCTGCGCCAACTCTCCGATGGCCCGCAGAAGTTCGTGCCCCACTCCTTCGGTGTGTGTGCCCTCGCGGTAGAGCTTTACCGCCGCTTGCAGCTCGCGCAGCGCGGGCCCGATCAGGTCCTTGCCATAGACCACATCGTCAGCGAGCCGCAGGCCGTGGACCCGCTGGGCCAGGTCGGCCACCTGTCCGGCCCCGATCCGGCGGCCCGTACGAGCACGCAGCGGGGCCAGCGGATCGCCCTCGGGCAGGAAGTCGGTCACCGACCGCACCGGCGGCGCGGACTCGACCGGCTGAACGGCTTTCGCCATCTCCAGCATCTCGCGCGGCACCTGAAGCACCTGCGCGAGGAAGGGCAGCCACTCCCGCGGAGACCGCGTCCCGATCTCCCAACGGGACACGTCATTTCGCGTCGGCGGAACGCGCCCAGGAGCAGCCTCAGCCAGAGCCTCGGCGAGCCGCCGCTGACTCCAACCACGCGTCACGCGCAGCCGTCTGACCAGTTCTCCGACCGTCTCCCGCACCCCACCAGCTTGGCAGACAGCAAGGCAGACACGCTGGCTACTCCGCAAGGTCCAGGCCGGCGGGACGCTGATCAGCAACCCCGCGTCGAGTCGAGGAGAGGGCAACAAGATGGCTGAGCATGCGACACCATGGCCAGAGGGTCCTGCTGTGCAGGGGCCGCGCCTGCTGCCGTGGGCCACCGCCGAGGGGAAGCCCTGCTACCTCAGCACCGACGGCCGCGGCTACCTCGCCACCCTCGCCGACAACATCGAGTCGGTACAACTCGGTATGGGTGCGGAGCTGCTGGAGTACGCCCGAGACACCATGGCCCCCGGAGCGAAGATCCTGTCGGCCACCGAATACCGCTGGCTGGCCTGCCGGTTGACCGAAGCCCTCTCCGACGCACTCCGGGTCGCCGACTCACGCGGACAACGCCTCCCGGGCCTGGAGGAGGAAGAGGAAGCGGGCGAAGATGTCTGACTCCACGAACACCGACGCACCGGCCCGCAGTACTGCCCGTGGCCGCTTTCGATTCCGCGAGTACCACGTGACCACCGTCCCCGACACCTTGGCCCTGCCGACCGTCGCGGCGGAGTGCGTCACCGGCGAAGACCGCAACTGCGGTGCCACCTCCGGCCCCCTGCACACCCCGGACGAACTGACCCGCTGGATCGCCGGACACTGCGCCGCCACCGGCCACGAACTGTACGAACAGACCACCCGCACCCTCCTCCGAGCCGAACCCGGCGCATGGCAGTAAGGTCCTCATGCGTCGCAGAGGTGCCAGCAACAGCGCGTCGCAACTCCCGCATCCCTGACGGCAGTAGCGACGGCAACACCCACGGATTCCCCCGCACAACCACGGACACCAGCGGAACCAGAAACCACCGCTGATCTGCGAATACGCAGATAGAGAGGGGCCGCGTAGCACACGTACTCTGTACTCGCCGGGGCCACGCCGGTTCTCGTTCACAACTCGAACGGTCTTTGTGGAGTAACCTCCGCTATCCACGATGACCCGTATCTCGTGAAGGCAGCAGAAGCGGCCGGAAAGAATCAGCGAATCCAGAAGGAAATGGATGATCTGGTCATGCAGTTCCGGGGCGGTAACACGAACCCCGGCCTCGGGAATAATTCCCTTGCTGGCACGGACATTTCCTATCTGTGAGGCCGCAATGGCGGGCGCGTCTTCTTCCGGAATACCGACGATGGCATGCAGATCGTTGGTAAGGCTGACAAATCAAATGAGTCCAAGGTCATCAGTCGCCTCATGGATATGTACGGAAACTAGGTATGTACGAGATCAGCGAAGAAGGCTTGACCCTCCAGGCCGAGCTTGGCGGAGACGCGCCAGGCGAGGTCGAGAACGCGGATGGATGGATCCTGCTCCCTGACGGAGAGAGGTGGTCTGTGACCTTCTTGACGTACCTGGAGCTGGGGCGAATTCTGGATAGATGGCAGGCGACTGGAGAATGCCTCAACGGATCATATTTCGCCTGCCCCGATCTGGTGTTGATTCGCCGTCCGGGGGTCCATGAAATGTTCGCGGCGGTGCGTGAGATGGTTGCTAATGGCGACCATGAAATGTCCCTCAAGCGGGTCGAGTAACTGCGGTACAGAACATCCTGTTCGTGAGTTTCTTTTCACCCGCAGGACCTCGAACACGGCAAGAAGAAGCCCCACCGAAGAGGACCTTCGGTGGGGCTTCTGATGTGCTTGACGGCAGTAGTTGACGGCAACGTCAGCGTACGGGCGCGGGGCAAAGGGATGGTTCGTCGCCGTCGGGCTTGCCGGTGATCTTGGCGGGGTTGCGGAGGGCCTTGCCAAGAAGATCGATGGCGTCGCGCTGGAGGCGGAGCCGGACGTGGGCGTAGACGGTGGCGGTGACGCCGATGTGGGCGTGGCCGAGGAGTTCCTTGATTTCGACGAGTTCCACCCCCTGCTCCAGGAGGAGCGTCGCCGCCGAGTGACGGAGATCGTGAAACCGGATGCGGCGGAGCCTGGCCTGGCGGAGCAGGGTGTTGAACTGCCGGGTGAGGGTGGCCCGGGGCACTGTCCGGTCGGGTGAAGACGTAGCCACTGTTCTGCCGGCTCTTGCCTGCCGCTTCGTGTTCCTGGAGCTGTCGGCTGCAGTGGTGTTCGAGGGACCGCAGGCACGGCGTTGGCAGGGCGATGCGCCGTTCGGAACTCTGGGTCTTGGCCGGGAGGGCGGTCAGGCCGCCGGAGTTGGTGCGCTGGAGGGTGCGGCGGATGCTGGCGGTGCCGCCGGTGAGGTCGAGGTCTTCCCAGCGTAGGCCGAGGAGTTCGCCCTTGCGGAGCCCGGTGTGCAGAGCGAGTTCGAAGAGAGGCTGCAATCGGTGACCGTTGGCGGCGGCCAGGAATTCGCGTGCTTCCTCGGTGGTGAGGGGTTCGAAGCGGCGGGGTCGGGGTGTGCCGGTGCGGACGTTGCGGGCGACGTTGCGCGGGATTTCCTCCTCGCGTACCGCGTGCTCCAGGGCGGAGTTGAGCACGGAGTGGACGTAGGCGAGGGTCAGGGGTGAGAGCCACTTGGCGCAGCACTTGTCGGCGGCGCAGCAGAGGGGCCGACCGCGGGCAGTATCGAGGCCGCGGGTGCAGCACTGGCAGGTGGTGCGGAGGTGGTTGAGCCAGGTGCGGACGTCCTTGGCGGTGAGCTTGGAGAGCTTCTTCCGTCCGAGTCCGGGGATGAGGTAGAGCCGGGCGACGGCGGTGTAGCGGGTGTGGGTGTTCTCGCGGAGGTGGTGGACGGCGACGTTCTCCAGCCAGTACGTCAGGTACGCGGCCAGGCTGCCCTGCGCGGAGGGGACGGGGAGGCTGCACCTCCCCTCCCACTCGTGACCGGAGGGATAGTTGGGGGTCATGGCATCCAGGAAGCGCATCTACGACGCCGAGTTCCGTGAGGGGGCGGTGCGGATCGTGACGGAGACCGGGAAGCCGATTCCGGAGGTGGCCGAGGATCTGGGTATCCATCCCGGGACGCTGCACAGCTGGGTCTCGCGGGCCCGGCGCAACGGTTCGCCGTCGTCGGACCGGCCGGCGGCCGGGCCCTGTGGTGGCCGGCTGCGGGAGAGTGAGCGGGTGGAGCTGGAGCGGCTGCGGGCCGAGGCCAGGGAGAAGGACAAGCACATCCGCGAGCTGGAGATGGAGCGCGATGTGTGCAAGCGATTCGTGGCCTTGTGGGTGAAGTAGCTGAAGCGGACCCGGCCGTGGCGGTCGGGGTGACCAGCAGATGCAAGGCCGAGCAGAAGATTCCGTACCGCGTTGCCCGCCGGGCTTTGAGGGTGTCGGAGTCGTGGTACTACAAGTGGCGCGACCGCCCGCCCACCGAGCGGGAGATGCGCCGGCAGCACCTGGCGGAGGAGATCGAGGAGATCTTCCGCTGCTCCGGGGGCACCTACGGCTCGCCGAAGGTGTTCATCGAGCTGGTGCGCCGGGGCTGGCGGGTGTCGGTGAACACCGTTGCGAAGCTGATGGCCGAGCTCGGGCCGGCGGGCCGGAAGGTCACGCGCCGCCGGTCGCTGACCAGGCCGGGCAGGCGACCGGCCGCCCCGGACTTCGTGCGGAGGGACTTCACCGCCGAGGAACCGGACCTCGTCTGGGTGGGCGACATGACCGAGATCGACACCGGCGAGGGCAAGCTCTGCCTGGCAACGGTGATCGATCTGTTCTCCCGTCGGCTGCTGGGCTACGCGATGGGCGCCCGGCACGACGCCGAGCTGGTGGTGGCCTCACTCAACATGGCCGCGGCCACCCGGGGCGGCGACGTCCGCGGCGTGATCATGCACACCGACAGGGGCAGCGAATACTGCTCCCGGACGTTCGAGCGGGCCTGCCGCAAACTGGGCATCGTGCAGTCCATGGGCAGAATCGGATCCTGCTTCGACAACGCCGTGAGCGAGGCGTTCAACAGCGTGCTGAAGGTCGAGCACGTCCACTGGCACACCTTCCGTACCCGCACCGAGGCCCGCATCAAGATCGCCACCTGGATCACCGACTTCTACAACACCAGGCGGCTACACAGCGTATGCAGGTTCAAGAGCCCGATCGACTACGAACGCGAGTTCCGGGCCGCCCTCGCCGAGGGACTGGCCGCATAGATCGTCTCCACGCTGCGAGGGGATTGACAGCCAGCAGACCGCAGGAATCCCACGACGCGCCGGCACTCGGCAGAGCAGGCCCTGCCACGCGCTGACACATGCCGACGCCCTCTGGGCGGATGACTACGCGGCACGCCTGTTCGAGGGCTCGCTCATGACAGCGGAACCTCGTGTCAGCTGGTGGGAGCGCCCGTATGCTGGGCACGTACCGCCCGTCGAGGTCACACCGAGACTGCCGGTCGGACGAAAGGGTGAAAGGGAATGAGCGTTGCCATCGACCACACGGGGCCGTGGACCGTCGCCGATGTCCTGGCCCTGCCCGAAGACCGCACCACCCGTTACGAGCTGCTGGGGGAGTCCCTCGTAATGTCCCCCGCACCCGGCATCCGCCATCAGCGGGCCTCGCTGCGGCTCGCCATGATTCTGCACGCGGCGGCTCAGGCCGCCAAGGCGCCGGTCGAGGTACTGGAGGCCATCAACGTCATCCTGCCCTCGGGCCTGGTGGTCCCCGATCTCGTGGTGACCGACGCCGGCGCGACCGCCGAGGACGGCGTCAGCGTCGACGCCGAGGGCGTGCAGCTCGTGGTCGAACTGGTCTCTCCCGGCAACCGCACCCTGGACCGCAAGTTCAAGCCGATGTTGTACGCCGAGGCCGCCATCCCGCACTTCTGGCGACTCGAGTTCGACCCGGCCCCCATGCTCGTCGTCTACGACCTGCAGGGCGGCCGCTACGTGGAGCGGACGACCGCTCTCGCGGGCGCGACCACCCGCCTGGCGACCCCGTTCCCCGTTGAGATCGACCCGGCTGGACTCTCCCGGCAGTAGATGTCGTCTGACGGCAACGCTGACGGCAACCGGACCCGTCAACGGCGGACACCAGCGGACTTGAGCGGACCAGCTGACCCGCGCTCACCTGCGAAAACGCAGGTGAGAAGGGGGCGCCCAGCACACGTACCATGTGCTGGCGGGCGAGACTCCGGTCCTTGTTTATAACTCCAATGGGTGGTGCGGCCCTGCTTTAGAACGGCGTTAGAAGCTGGTATCAGCCCGAATGATGCCAAGCGAATTCAGAATGTCGCCGATAAGGCCGGGCAGCCAATCATTGTGGTCGGGAGCCGTGCCCGGTACACCCGGCGGTGACCGGCGGGGCGGAAAACGGCGCCAGTAGCCGCCGCCCGGCCCCTGACGGCGGTAGCGACGGCAACACTCGACCGGGGAGATGGTGATCCGGTATCCGCTGGGCCGACAAGACACCCCATGCGCCTACTGTCCCGCCAGGCCCTGTCAGCTCGTCCCCGTCCCCGCCCGCCACCGCTGTTCCTCCCGCCCCTGCTCAGGAGCGAGGAAGAGCCCGTCGCCGTACGGCGTGACCGCGTGGTCCGGGGCGATGTCCGGGCGGATCACGCCGTCATCGTCGACCGTGAAGCGGAGGTTCATGCCGTTGCGGCCGTAGACCGACCGGCACTCCCAGATGCCGACACCCCGGTCCGTGGAGCCGCGGCTGTCGAGGCAGAAGTCGGGGTCGGCGTACGACTGGAGGACGCCGCGGTCGGTGTCGACGCGCCACATCTGGGTGCGCGACGAGGTGCAACGGGCCGTGATGACGTCGGTGCCCAAGTCGATGTCGCCGTCGCGGATGTCCAGGCAGAGTCCCGAGCCGGCGTTCACCACCTGGGCGAAGGTGCCGTTCGGGGGGTGGGACGCGGTGTGCGCGGGAGAGGGCTTCGGGGACGAACGGGTCGGCGAGGGGGCCTTCGAGGGCCGCGAAGTCGCGGTGGGGGTAGGGGACTTGGTCCTGTGCGTGGCGGGCGGTGACGGGGTCAGTGAGACCGTCGCCGTGACCGTCACCGGAGGCGGTGCCTGAGGGGTCCGTACCGAACCGGCCGTCTTCGCGGGCTCCGATCCGCCCGACATCAACACGAACAGCAGCAGCGGCGCCACCGCGACGCCGAGCGCGGCCGAGGCGAGGACGACGCGCCGGGAGGGCAGCCAGGCCCAGTCGGCCCCTCTGTCGGGAGCGGTTCGCGTATCGCCCGCGGAGCCCATGACGTACGCCGCCCCGCCCCACGGCAGCAGCCCCTCCGCCAGCGCCTCGCGTGGGGCGTCCCGCAGGGCGCCCAGCTCCTCGTACCCGGCGGCGCAGTGCGCGCAGTGCGCCATGTGGGCCTGCAGGTCGACGCTGTAGCGCGGGTTCTCGGGGTGCGCGGCCTCCTCGATCAGCCGGCGGAAGTCCTGGCAGCGGGGGTTGCCGGAGCGGGCGAGGCGGGTCTTGAGGCAGGCCTGGCGCAGCGTCTGGAACGCGGACTCCTTGCCGTACGTCACGTCCGGGGGCGTGACCTCGAGGAGCATCGCGGTCCTGGTGTCGGCCTCCCCGTCGACGACGCCGTACCAGAGGAGTCCCTGGACGCGGGTCGGCAGTGCCTGGAACGCGTCGAGCATCGGCGGCACGGGTCCGACTGGAGACAGCACGGGGCCGGCCTGAGACGGCACAGGCCCGGCCGTAGACGGCACGGGTCCGACGGGCCCCGCCTCGCGCAAGTGGACGAGCAGGCCGGGGTCGAGGCGGCTCCCGCGCTCGTCCATGGCCCAGGACGCGGCCACCCGCCCTGTCAGGAGCAGCAGTTGGTGGCGCCAGGGCCCCGGGGGATCGATGCCGCGCGTGGTGTCGCGGGCCGCGAGGGCGAACGCCTGGGCCGTGAGCTGCCGGGCGGCGGACTCGCCCACCGTGCACAGCCGGGCGTACGAGAGGACCGCCGGCCGGTGGCGCAGGCGCAGTTCACGCAGCGCCGGATACGCGGTCGCGGTCTCGGCGCGCAGCAGTTCGGTGAGTCGTGCGTCCGAGACGGTGGCGAACATGCCGCCGCCCTCGGCGTCAGCTTCGTGCTCGCCCTCGTAACCGTGCCCGTCGTCCGCAGCGTCGGTCCGGCCGGCCCCAGCCATTCCCGTGCCTCCTCGCATCCCCGGTGCTCTGCCCGCCGTAGCCCTGACCTACTGGCGGGTATGGGGGTGCCCATAGTGATGGAGGTGAACCTTTGGGGAAAGGGGTTCCCGTGGGTAACCCCGTCCGATGCCAAGCTGTAACTGCGCCCGGCACCCCCTCACTTGGGGTACCGGGCACACAAGGCGACAGCGGGACGTCAGTCCTCGACCGTCAGCCCCTTCCGCAGCCGCACCAGCGTGCGCGACAGCAGCCGGGAGACATGCATCTGGGAGATGCCGAGTTCGTCGCCGATCTCGGACTGGGTCATATTGGCGACGAAGCGCAGCGAGAGGATCTGGCGGTCACGCGCCGGGAGTTCGGCTATCAGCGGCTTCAGGGACTCCACGTACTCGATGCCGTCCAGTCCGTGGTCCTCGTAGCCGATGCGGTCCGCGAGCGCGCCCTCGGAGTCGTCCTCCTCGGGCTGGGCGTCGAGCGAACTGGCCGTGTAGGCGTTTGAGGCCGCCATGCCCTCGACGACCTCGTCGTTGCTGAGACCGAGGCGCTCCGCCAGCTCTCCCACCGTCGGAGCGCGATCGAGTTTCTGGGCGAGTTCATCGCCCGCCTTGGCCAGGTCCAGGCGGAGTTCCTGCAGCCTGCGCGGTACGCGCACGGACCATGAGGTGTCGCGGAAGAAGCGCTTGATCTCGCCGATGATGGTCGGCATCGCGAAGGTGGGGAACTCGACGCCTCGGCTCAGTTCGAAGCGGTCGATCGCCTTGATCAGGCCGATCGTGCCGACCTGGATGATGTCCTCCATCGGCTCGCTGCGTGAGCGGAAGCGGGAGGCGGCGAACTTCACCAGCGCGAGGTTGAGTTCGACGAGGGTGTTGCGAACGTACGAGTAGTCGTGCGTGCCCTCTTCGAGGGACTCCAGCCGCTCGAAGAGTGTCTTGGACAGGGCCCGTGCGTCCACCGGCCCCACCTCGTCGTAAGGGGGGATCTCCGGGAGTCCGTCGAGTCCGTCGAATCCGCTGGTTCCATCGGCTTCGTCGAGGTGCTCCGGGCGTCCCAGAGAGGGTGCCGACGTCGCCGTCTGGGTCTGCGATGCGTCGAGCCGGGGTGACATGGTGTCCTCCATCGTTCTCGGCATATGGCCGCCGATGCCAATTCGTGCACTGCGGTGTGCCGCGCCTCCAAAGCCGGCCGTGTCGAATAGCTGTCTCTACTAGCCCTACCCGCTTTCGTGAGCTTGTCGCAAGTGCGTTTCATTACTAAATGTCCGTTTTCGTGGGGTTGTTCGGGTGTCAGGGGTAGTGAGGAAGGCGTAGTGTTCGAGTGCGTACATCAGCAGTCGCGACGCTCGGGAGAGAGACGGCATGGACCGCGGGACGGTCGGCAGCGCACAGTCGGGCCGGCTTCTTGTCGAGGTGCGGGAAGAGGGCTCAAGCGCCGTCGTGACCCCCGCGGGTGAGTTGGATCACCACACGGCCGATTTGTTGCGTGAGCCACTCGAGGACTGCCTCGACAAGGGGTATTCCCGTCTGGTGGTCGACTGCTCACGCCTCGAATTCTGTGATTCCACCGGGCTCAATGTGCTGCTCGGCGCCCGGCTGAAGGCCGAGGCCGCGGGCGGCGGCGTTCATCTGGCCGGGATGCAGCCGGTGGTGGCCCGGGTCTTCGAGATCACCGGGGCGGAGGCCGTCTTCACCGTCCACGAGACGCTCGACGCGGCCCTGGCCGACTGACCCGCCCGGCCCCGACGACGTCGAAGTTGTGACTCAGTTGCCCCCATGTGATCGCCGCGTTACTTGCGTCACATCTTCCGTGCCGAATAAGTGGGTGTTCGGACGGTTCGGTCGGGCAGGAGACATCCTGAACACGTCGGCAGCGCATATGTCGGCAGCCAAAGCGGCGAACGCGCCGTTGATCCCTACGTACTGAGTACTGAGTCTTGAATCGTGAACCGGTGAATCGGTGAGGTGAAGCGCTGATGAGCACCACCCGGCCTTACTCGCCGGGCGACCGCGGCCCGGAGTCGGGTGACGGCGGCGCTTCCGGGGCGTCCGCGGACGGCGTGACGCCCGGAGGCGGCGCGTCCCGGGGCGGCGTGGCCGTCCCCTCCGCAGGCCGTCAGGCCCGCAGGCTGAACCTCGACGGCGCGAGCGGAGTCGTGCCGCTCGCTCGCGACTTCACCCGTCAGGCGCTGTACGCCTGGGGCTGGCTGCCCGCCGCGAGCGCCGACCGGCGGGCCGCCGCCGAGGACGTCCTGCTGGTCGTCTCCGAGCTCGTCACCAACGCCTGTCTGCACGCCGAGGGCCCGGACGAACTCTGGATCGCCTGCGACAACAAGGTGCTGCGCCTCGAGGTCTCCGACCGGGGCACCGGCCAGCCCGCCCCGCGCACCCCGCACCGCGCCGGACGCCCCGGCGGCCACGGGATGTTCATCGTGCAGCGGCTGTGCCTCGACTGGGGGGTCGTGCGGACTCCGGGGGTCGCGGGCAAGACCGTGTGGGCGGAGCTCGGAGCGCCCGCGTAACCGTCATCTGGGGTTACCCAGGGTTCGAACCCCTCTTCGTACGTCGCCGTATGCGCGCCGGATCTCCTCAGATCCGGCGCGCACTTTGTCTTCCCTCCACAAGACCCCGGGCGTACTTTGAGCGCCCGATCTGATGTGCCGTCAGTAAATTTCGGCGACGAGGGGACTTCGAGGTGTCGTACCGGACGTACCAGAAACGAACCGCCGCGCTCGCGTTCGCCGCGGCCCTGGCCGGCTCGGCGGTGCTGATGGCCGCCCCCGCCGCCCAGGCCGACGTGGTGAACGTCGACTACCAGTGCAAGACGCCGATCGGCGACAAGAGCGCCATCTCACCCATCGACATCAAGAGCGTCAAGAGCGGCAGCGGCTACAAGCTCACCATGTCCTGGCAGAAGGGCGTCTCCTCCAGCCCGGTGGAGCTGGGCAAGGGTGCGATGAAGCCGAGCGCCGTGATCAAGGTGGGCGGCGCGGACAGCGGCACGGTGCCCGTGAGCGGCCCGGCCAACGCCGCCGCGATCCCCGCCAACACCCCGATCAAGATCAGTGACTTGAGCGGCACGTACACGCCGAAGAAGACCGGCAAGGTCACCTTCACCGCGGGTGTGCTCACCATCAAGGCGCTCGGCACGACGACCACCTGCACGCCGTCGAACAACCCGAAGCCCTCGCTGACCCTCGACGTCACGGCCGCGAGCGGCGGTTCGGGATCGTCGAGTTCCGGCCAGACGCAGAGCGGCTCCGACTCCGGCGGCCGGCTCCCGCAGACCGGCCCCGAGGACTCGGCGATCGCCCTCGGCACCCTCGGCGGCACGGTGCTGCTCGCCGGCGCGGCGGGCGTGCTGTGGCTGACGCGCAGGCATCAGGCGGTACGCCGCTGAGACACCTCGTACGTCGTACGCCCACCCGTCGCCCGACCACCGCCCCTCAACGAGGCGCTGCGCGCCGCCTCCGTATTTGGGAGCCGCTTGTGCCGTACGCACTCTCCGCTGCCCGCGTGCTGGGCCTGACCTTGGTGTTGTCGATCACGGCACCGGTACGCCCGGCCCTGGCCGACGACGGCTGGTCCGTGGTGCCGTCCGTGAGTACAGCGGGTACGGCGGACGGTCGGCCGTACGTCTACGCGGAGGGCGCGCCCGGCACGGTCCTGCAGGACGCCGTGTCCGTGCTCAACCCGGGTGCGCGGCCGCTCACCGTCCGGCTGCGCGGCGCGGATGCCGACAACACCACGGGCGGCGGCTTCACCGTACGGAAGAAGTCGACGGACACCGGCGCGTGGATCGGCTTCGCGCGGGAGAGGGACGGCCACCGGACGGCGGTGCGTGAGGTGTCCGTACGGGTTCCCGCGCACACCCGCGCCGACGTGCCGTTCACCCTGAGCGTCCCGGCGGGCGCGGCGCCCGGCGACCACCCCGGCGCGGTCGTCGCGAGCGGCGGCGGCCGAACCTCGGCGGTCCGGATCCAACTGCGGGTGAGCGGACCGACGTTGTCGGCGCTCACTGTCGAGCATGTCGCCGTGCGCGCCGGCCGGATCTCGTACGAGCTGGTCAACCGCGGCACCACCGTCCTCACCCCGAGACTCGCGGTGCACGCCGACGGGGTCTTCGGCGAGCTCCTCGACCGCGCCCCGCGCACGCTGCCTCTCGAACTCCTGCCGGGCCGCCGCGTCACGCTCGGCGAACCGTGGCACGACCCCCCGGCGCTGGACGCGGTCGACGTGCGGCTGACGGTGACGGCGGCGGGCGGGGCGCACGACACGGCGTCCGCGTCGGTGCGGTTCGTGCCGTGGGGCGCGGTCGTGGGGACCGGGGGTGGACTCGCGGCGGCGGTGGGCGCCTGGCTGGTCCTACGACGGCACAGGCTTCGTGGGCCGGGGGGCGAGGCGCGTGAGGAAGAGCCGCGTACGGAAGTCGAGTTGACGGGAGCGGTGTCGTGAGCGTCAAGGTGCGGATGGCGGCGCTGGGGGCGGCGCTCGCGCTCGTCCTGGTCCCGCTGACGGGGACGGCCGCTGTGTCCGCCGACGGGAAGCCGAGTGTGAAGTTGTCCAAGTCCCAGGCGGGAACGGGTGGTTCGATCACGGTGACCGGCAGCGGATGGCGGTCCAAGACCTTGCTGATGATGCTGATCTGCGGGCAGTCCGTGCCGTCCCGGGGCGTGATCGGCGGCACCAACTCCTGTGCCAACGCGGACGGCCGGGCCGTCACCACCGACGCGAAGGGCAGTTTCAGCAAGCAGCTGCCGGTCACCGAGCCGCCCAAGCCGTGTCCGTGCGTGGTGCACGTCGCCACGGTCACGGGGGAGAAGGCGGAGGCGGACGCCATCTTCATGGTGGCCGGGCACTCGGTCGAGCCGCTGCCGAAGGAGGAGAGCGGCGGGCGGCTCTCGGTGCTGACGGACACCCGGCTCGACGGGTCGAGCGGCCTGCTCACCTGGTTCGGCTCGCCGCCCTCCCGCAAGCTCGTCTTCACCGTCGGCAATGTCGGCACGGCTCCCGTGAGGAACCCGGTCTTCCAGGTCGGCACCTCCCACGGGGTGTTCGCCCCGCAGTGGGAGGCACAGCAGTGGCGCGGCACGATCGCGCCGGGCCGCAAGGCGCAGATCAAACTCCCCGTCGAGCTGTCGGCAGGTGCGCACGGCGACTACACGGTCTCCCTGAAGTACGGCGGCAAGGTGCTCGCCGAGCAGCCGTGGGGCGTGGGCCGCCCCTGGGGCGTGACCCTCTTCTGGATCCTGCTCTGCGTGGTCGTGCCGGGCGCGGTGTTCCGCATCGGGATGACCGTGGTGGAGCGGGTGCGGCCGCGCAGGTCGAACGGGCGCGGGGGTCGTCACCGGGGTCTGCGCCTGCCCGAACTCACCTTCCATGTACCGAAGTTGATCCCGCCACCGGCCTCCGCGCCGGTGTCGTCGAAGACCTCCACGACCCCGACCCTGCCGTGGTTCACGCCGGACAGCGATCCGGGCACCACGGAGAACGGTCAGCTCTCCGCACCGCAAGAGAACAGCCCGACGACGAAGGGAAATACGTGAGCACGCAACGGAGAGTGGTACCGGCGGCCGGACGGAGAGTGAGCGCGGCCGGGGTCGCGCTGATGCTCGGCGGCGCGGGCATCCTGCTGGGTGTGGCCGCGGCCCCCGCGCAGGCCGCCGAGGTGTCGTACAAGACGGAATGCGTTCCGCCCTCGATCTCCGGGCTCCCCCCGGTCGAGGGCACCACAAAGGTGGAGATCACCGCGCCCGCCGAGGCGAAGGTGGGCGACGAGGTCACCATCACATGGAAGTTCGTCCAGGCGGCGTCGAAGAATCCCGACGTCATCGACCTGGGGAAGGACACGGTCAAGCCGACCGGCACGCTGAAGGCGGGCGGTGCGCAGACGGCCGACATCGCCATGGAAGGGCCCCGGTCGAACCCGGCGATCCCCAAGAACAGCGACATGAAGCTGTCCGACATGACGGGCAAGCTGAAACTGACGGCGGCGGGTGACGTCACGCTGACCCCGGACGCGTACAACATCAACGTCAGCAAGCCCGTGTCCACCGACACGAAGTGCACCCCCAAGGAGACGGTGCAGCCTGCGGCGACGATCAAGGTGACCGGGAGCGGCGGGAGTTCGGGCGGCACGACGGGCGGGCTTCCGACGGGGACACCGACCCTGCCGACGGGGCTGCCCACGCTGCCGACGGAGCTGCCCACGGGCTCCACGACGCCGGCGCCGAGCGCGAGCGACACCGGGGGCACCGGCGGAAGCGACGCGGGCGGCGACACCACCGGGGGCGACAGCGGCGGCCAGACGGACTTCACCGGCAAGGAAGTCTCCATCCCCTACCAGTGCAAGACGCCCATCGGCGACAAGAGCGCCACGTCCCCCGTGCAGATCAACGCCAAGAAGAACGGCGGGAGTTTCGACCTCACCGTCCAGTTCAAGAAGTCCGTGATGGACAGCCCGGCCGACATCCCCGCGGACTCGGTCAAGCCGTCGATGGAGGTCGTACTGGGCGGCTCCGACAAGGGCACGGTCCATGTCGAGGGCCCCACCAACGCCAAGGAGATCAAGTCGGGCGACCCGATCGAGATCCCCGACCTCACGGGCACCTACAAGCCCGGCGCCAGCGGCAGTTCGACCCTCTCCCCGGGCGTCCTGACCGTGCAGGCCCTGGGCACGACCACGACCTGCACGCCGTCCAAGACGGAGGTCTCCCTGACCCTGGACACCACGGAACAGGCGAGCGGCGCGTCGGGGGGCGGCTCGTCCGGCTCCGGCGACACGTCGTCCAGCGGGGGTCTGGCGGAGACGGGCTCCGACAGCCACGGCGCGCTCAAGGCGCTCGGACTGGTCGCGGGGACGGTGATCCTGCTCGGCGGGGCGGTCTTCACGTTCCTGCCGGGACGGCGCCTGCGCTGAGCTCCCACTGGGTGTGGGGCACTCGGGAGGTGTCCCGCACCCACGAGGGGGCTCAAGCGGGGAGATCGCCATCCCTGACAGCAATGACGAACGACGACCAGCCGGGCGCTGAGAAGACCAGCGCGGGGCCGTGCGGGATCTTGGAGTCGCGGACGGGGACGCCGGAGACGTATCCGTCGAGGACTTCGACGCAGCTACCGGCTTCGTTTCCGCTGTATGACGACTTGCGCCAGCCGCTGAGCCTGGCAGCGTTCGAGATGGCGTGCTTAGGCATCATCGTGTCCGTGGTCCTTCGCTGTGGCCTTGAGTAGGGCAAGCGACTCGCCCAGCGGCAGTGCGTCGCTCAGTGCGAGATGGTAGGCGCCTTGCAGCTGGTCGACGATGGCCGGGGCGTCGTGAATCTTGGCAACCCGAATGCCCTCGGAATAGGCCACTGGAGGCTGGTCCTCGAACCACATCAGGCTCAACATGCCTTGCATGACCGGGTAAGCACCCGTACCGCGCGGCATGACGTGCACCCGGATACGGCCGCTCTCGACGAGGTGTACGAGGTGGATGAGCTGCTCCGCCATGACGTGTCGGCCGCCCACCAGGCGGTACAGCACGCCCTCGTCCAGTAGTGCCCAGAAGGCAGGCGTCACCGGATCGGCGAGGATCTTCGCACGCTCAAGGCGTGTGACAAGGCGCTTGTCACGCTCCTCGTCACTCAGGGGAGGGAACGTCGTGCCCAGGACGGCTTGCGCGTACTTCTTGGTCTGAAGGATCCCGGGTACGAACGTCACTGCGGACTCCCGGATCATCACCGCCTGTTGTTCGAGCAGCCGCGCCGCCTCGAAGTAGCCGGCGACGGCCACCTCTTCTTGCGGCAGGAAGCTACTCAGCACATTCCCCGTGTTCAGGGCCCTGTCCAGACGTCGCGCGTCCTCCTTGGAAGGGATCCGGCGTCCGGCCTCGATGTGCGCGATGTGCGAGCGCGTCATGATCGCCGAGTCGGCCAGATGCTGCTGCGTCAGCCCCGCCGCCTCGCGCTGCTCCTTGAGCCAGTCGCCGTAGATGCTGCTCACCACGTCAACTCCCTTGAGACTAACGCCTTGTCACCAGCCACCCCCTGGCGAGCCTAGCCCGCCCCATCCCACTCTGCGAGTGGATCGCTACACAGAGCGATACTCCCGCGACCGAGCGACCGGTCCGGGGGCGTGGCCATCAACGAACCCAAGGAAGTTGACGACATGAGTCACCGTCTCGTCCGCGTCTTCGAGCCGCTTCTGCGGCTCCTGCTCCCCGGCTCGGGGCGCCATCGTCTCGCGGTCACTACGCAGATGGGCCGTCAACCTGTCACCTCGCACTTCGGCGGGCCGACCGCCCACCGAGCTGGCTCCCGCCCCTTGCGTGGCGAGGACCACGCCTTGGTTCGCCCCTACCTCGTCGCTCACGAGCGGCGCCGCGAGGCGCAGCGGCAGCGGGCCCGGCGCCGTGCGCTGTGGCTGGCCGTCCACGGGGTCGACATCGGTCCACGCCTGATCCACGGGGTCGAGGTGACGGCGTGATGGATGGCATCGGCAGGGCACGACTGTTGCCCTGGGCGGGTCCGGAGGGCGAGCGCTGCTACCTCATCACCGACGGGAGTGGCTCTGTGTCGCGGGTGGCCGACACCATCGAGAGCGTGCAACTCGGCATGGCGGGTGAACTGCTCGGCCACGCAGCCGACATGCTCGCCGATCGTCGGGCGACATCCGGGCAACTCCGGTTCCTGCTCGCCCGGATGGCCGAGGCGCTGACCGACGTACTCCGGATCGCGGAGAGCCGGGATGTCGGCTTTCCCGCACCCGCCTGCGACGGTCCCGGCGGCATCGAGGAGACCGCGCCGCAAGCCTGAACTGGGAGAAGCCAGAGGGTGTATGGGGGCGTGTGTCCCTGACTGGTGCTGCACAGGGAATGTGGCACTCACTGCTGAACTGTCACATTTCCGCAGGCCGACCTACATGGTTGGACGGAAGTCGTTGTCGAGCCGCCCTGGGAACCGTGCTGGTTGCCAGTCATGGCCTGCCTCTCCTCCTCGGTCGGGTCGAAGTCAGGACGGAACACTTGGAACGTCTCGCGCTAATCCCACCCGTGCATGATCTCCGCGCCGGACATCGCCACCGAGGCGCGCCTCGGAGCCCCAGCCGGTCCGCCCGCATCGCGTACTCGCGGGCCTCCACCAGGCACTCGCCGGCATCGAGAACCACCGCTCGAATCACGCTCGGCAGCGTGAGGCATCGTGGTCGCACTGGCCTAAGCGCGCGGACGTTTAAGGCGGCTGCAAGGTTGTATAGACCTTTCTGTGAGTGTCCCCACGCATGCGCATTGTGTAGCGAAGCCTTGACTCCATGTGTTGTGTCCCTGGCAAGATCTGCTGGACCGCTTGATCGCTGTTGCCTGCCGACCCGCAGGCTGGGGGAGGGCTCGTTGTGCTGCGCACGCGGGTAACACGTGTTGTTGCTGCTCTGACGGTGCTGATCGCACTGATATGCACTGATGCATTGCGCGCGGTGCCGCTTCGCCCCAAGAGCCCAGAGGTTGAGGCGTCTGCTCCGGTCGCCAAGCGCACCTCGGAGCCGCTCAGGCCGGCGAAGGCGATGACCGTCAAGCAGCGCAAGACGCAGGCGAAGCGCGACGAGCAACTCGCGATAGTGCGCCCGGATCTGCGGCACAGCAAACGCCTGCAGAACGCGTTCACGAACACGGGAAGCAAGAGTCAGGACTCGATTCTGACCGCTACCGGCGAGCTCAAACTTTCCAATCAGGCGGCCCCGGCGGCGGCCGCGGCTGACTCGGACTTTGAGGGGGCGCTCTGGGGTGCCACGTACATAGTCAATGACGAGTCCCAGCTCGATCCCGCCGGGGTGGCGACGGCACTAAAGGCGAATCCGCCGGTCAATCCCCAGGTGTACCCGAACTACCGGCCCGGGCGGACGACTTGGTACGTGGAGTCCGAGTGGACGGAGAGCTCCAACATCCCTCCGGTCATGCTCCGCATTCAGCTGTACCGGGCATCGGACAACCAACTCGTGGCAACTCGGCTGACCAGTAAGGACACGACCTCCAGCGCGGAGACCGGCAGCCTGTGCTTGCGATGGAGCCTGGGCAGCAGCGCGCCGAAGACGTGCCTCTGGTCACTTCGAGACGGGGTGCTCGTCGGCAAGGCGGGCACGGCCTACTACGCGAAGCTCTCCTACGCGACGGAGATGACCAACCACTTCTACAAGGTCCCGGATCAGGACAGGCCGACCTACCGTGAGTACTGGCTGCCGACCAAGTGGACCGCCTCCGTCACAAGTCCTGCTGCCCCGGCCGTCTACACACCGGGCATCAGTGACGGCCTGTCCGGCCAGTGCACCTGCTGGTATCAGACTCTGATCGCCGATCCGGTGAACACGGCCACGGGCGCGGTCACGGAGACCGTCACCGATACGGTCGTGCCTGGCAAGGGCCTCCCTTTGACCTTGTCCCGGTCCTACTCCTCGGCCGCGACGGACACGGCCGGTCTGCTGGGCAAGGGTTGGAAGTTGCCGTTCGAGGCCAAGCTCACCGTGGCCACCAGTACCGTCACCCTGGCCGAACCGGACGGTGCCAAGGTCGAGTTCGCCAAGCAGAGCGACGGCACCTATACGGTACCCAAGCCGGTGCGCTATGTACTGACGCAGACGAGCAGCGGCTTCAAGGTGACCAACACCGATCACACCAGCCGCGTCTTCAATTCGTCGGGCCAATTGACCGGCTGGCTCGACGGTGCCGGGCAGGGGCTGGCGTTCGGCTATTCGGGCGCCAAGCTCGCGAAAATCACGGACGCGGCCGGTCGGGAAACCACGCTGGACGTCGACGCGACCACTGGACGACTGAACTCCGTGACACTGACCGACGGTCGGAGAGTGACCTACGTTTACGAGACAGGTCAGTTGGCGAAGGTGACTGGCACTGACGGAGGCATCACCAGGTACACCTACGCGGGCGGGCGGTTGGCCACCGTCGTCGACCCCAAGGGAAACACCGTCACGCAGAACACCTATGACGCGACAACCGGGCGGATCACCAAGCAGATTGATGCCTCGGGCGGTACATACAGTTTTACCTGGGCGGCTACCGCCGATGCTCCGGGTGGTTCCGGTCAATCGAATATGACAGACCCGGCCGGAGGCGTCTGGACCGACGTCTACGAGGCCGGTGTCCTCATGCGAAGCTACCGCCCGGAAGGCGGAGGCACCGATCGCGGTTACGACCAGAACCTCAATGTCACGGCCGAGTACGACGGCAACTCCAACCAGACGGCGCGGACGTTCGACGCCCGAGGCAATCTTGCCTCCCAGGTGACGGGCGGGGTGAGTGAGAAGTTTGACTTCGACACTTCCGACCGTCTCAAGTCCATGACGAACGGCCGCGGTTACAGCACGTCCTATGCGTACGACGGCAGCAGCGACCGGGTGAAGACCGTCACGGGCCCCGTAGGCACCACGGCGTACACCTACACAGCCGACGGGCAGGTCGAGACAGAGACGGCGCCAGGTGGAGGCACCACTCGATACAGCTACACCAGCGAAGGGCTTCCGGTATCGGTGACGACCCCGGAAGGCCGCAAGACGACCTACGGGTACGACGCCGCCGGCCGACTGAAGACGACGACGGATCCGCGTGGCAACGTCGAGGGAGCTGACCCGGCGAAGTACACCACCAGCTACGACTACGACGCCCAGGGGCGTCTATGGAAGGTCACCGATCCGGAAAACCAGACAACTACGTACGCCTACGACAGCAACGGCAACGTCAAGACCGTCACGGATGCGCTGGGCCAGGTCACCGCGTACGAGTACAACAAGGCGAACGAGCTGACCAAGGTCACGGACCCTGACGTCAAGTACGCCACTGTGGAGTACGACGACCGAGGCAACCAGACCGCCACCGTGGACGAAACTGGTCGCCGGACGACGTATGCCTACGACGGTGCCGGTCGTCTAGCGTCTACGACGACCCCGCGCGGCAACGTCGCCGGTGCCGATGCGGCGAAGTACACGACCACGTATGGCTACGACGACAACGGCAATCTCACCAAGACCGTTGATCCGACGGGAGCTCTGACGACTACCGGATACGACGCCCTGGACCGGCCGTACCAAGTGACTGATCCCATGGGGAACACCACCACGACGAAGTACGACGGCAACGGAAACCCCCTTGAGGTGACCGATCCGCTCGGCAAGACCACGTCGTACAGCTACACGGCCAATGACCTCGTGGATAAGGTCACCAACCCGCTGGGCAAGACCACGACCTATGGCTACGACGCCGACGGCAACCAGACCTCGATGCTGACGCACCTCGGCCGCAAGAGGACGTGGACCTACGACCACGACGGACGTTTGACCAGCGAGACTGACCCGCGTGGCTATCTGACGGGCGCGGATCCGGAGGCGTACACCACCCACTTCGGCTACCCGCAGGCCGGTGGAAAGGACACGGTCACGGACCCGCTGGGCAACACGGAGACCACGGAGTACGACGGCCGTGGCCTGGTGAGCGGATACGTCGATGCCAACCAGCACAAGACGGACTACGGCTACGACGCCATCGGCCGGCTCAAGACCGTCAGAGCCGCCGACGGCGGTGTCACGACGTACACGTACGACAAAGCGGGCAACGTCAAGACCCGGACCGACGACAACCAGCACACCACCACCTACGGTTACGACGCGGCTCATCGCCTGACATCGACGACGGACCCGCTCAACCACGCGGTCAGCTACGGCTACGACCAGGACGGCAACCGCAACAAGGTCACCAATGCCCGGGGTGCTGCGGCGACCACGACGTACAACGCGAACAACTGGCCCGACTCGATCACGTACTCCGACGGCACACCCACCGTGTCATTCACATACAACGCGGACGGCTCTCGCCGCACCATCACCGATGCCACCGGAACCCGCACCCTCGACTACGACAAGGGCGGCCGACTCAAGAAGGTCGTGAAGCAGGGCCAGAGCGCGGGCTTCAGCTACACCTACGACGATGCGGGGCAGGTCACTGGTCGCACCTACCCCGACGGGCGCACCACGACCTTCACATACACCTCTGACGGCAACAGGGACTCCAGCACCACTGACGGGCTGAAGACCACCTACGGCTACACAGCTGCACGTCAGCTCGCGCGCGTCACGCTGCCGACCGCCAACGGTTACCAGGAGACGCGCTCCTACGACCGCGCGGGCCGAATGACCGACGTCGCCAGTACCAAGGGCACCGACACTCTGTCGGCCTGGCATGCGGAACTCGACGCCACGGGGCAGCCCTGGCGCGTCGACAAGACGCATGGCGGCAGCACCAAGTCGACGTACTACAGCTACGACAAGACCGGTCGTCTGCTCACCGAATGCACCTCCGCCACCAAGGCCGCAGCGTGCCCCGCCGGTGAGCCCAGCGACACTTACACCTACGACAAGGTCGGCAATCGCAAGACTCGTACTGCGGTCAGCGGTGCCGTCACCAACTACAGCTACGACGACGCCGACCGCCTCAGCCAGGTGACCACCGGCACGACCGCCACCGGATACGACTACGACGCGGACGGCAACCAGACCAAGGCGGGCAGCACCACTTTCGGCTACGACGCCGAAAACCGCCTGACCGCTGTGACAACCAGTTCTGCCACGTACGGGTTCACGTACGACGCCGACGGCCTGCGCACACAAGCGACCAAGAACGGTGCGGCGTTGCGCACTACCACGTGGGACATCAACTACGGCGACGACCTAGCGCGTGTCGCGACCGAGAGTAGTGGATCAGGAAGCCTTCTGGCCGACTACCAGTACAACCCGGTCGACCAGATCCAAGGAGAGACGACCAGCGCCGGGGTCTTCTACCACCATCACGACCTGCTCGGCTCCGTCACGGACGTCACCGACTCGGCTGGCGCCGCACAGATCGCGTACGACTACGACGCCTTCGGTGAGCTGACCACCACGAACATCGCGGCCAGCCCGCCCAGCAACAGGTTTACCTTCACTGGCGAGTACAAGGAGCCCGCAACGAGCACCGCGGGCTACTACTTGCGGGCCCGCAACTACGACCCGGGCACCGGACGCTTCACCACTGAGGACCCGTACGTCGCCGACCAGGACACGCCGTACGCGCAGTCGTACGCGTACGTGGAAAACATGCCGACCAGCCGCACTGACCCCAGCGGCATGTGCAGCGTCGCGACCCAGATGAAGGACCTCTTCACTGGCAACTTCGGCTGGAACAACAACTGCAAGAAGGAAGACCGCGAGACCACGCAGAAGCCCGCACCCGTCCAAGCGGTCAAGAACGCCTCCGACAACTTCACGAAGGCGGCCATCGAGATAACTGGGCAGACCAGCCTCGGATTCATCGACGGCGTGACCTTCGGAACCTTCAGCCTGGTCAGTGGTGCCCAGGTCACCTGCGCACCGGCCTACAACGTCGGCTTGTACGCGACCATGGTGCCCTTCCCGATTTCGGGAGGGGGCAAGCGTGCTGCAGTGGAAGGAGGGCTCTACCTCGTTCCGAAGGCAATAAACTTGCCGTCCTGGAAGGTCGTCACTGTTGATATGATCCACGTTCTTGAGAGGCACACGGCGGACGGCAGAATTTACAAGCAGAGCAAAATAAAGACAAAATTCCCTGACTATATGTCGGCTAAAAAGATCGAATCGACAATCATCAATGCCTATCGATTCGCCTCGACGGCTGGACCTTCGCAGGGGTCGAGAGTGTTCCTTAGGGGTATGGCTGAAGGTCTGGAGATCGAGATGTGGGTCAATAAGACAACAAAGGTGATTGAGACTGCATATCCGGTCTGGCGGTAGTGGTGGATTTTGTCCTGCGGTGTGCCGTGGATTCACTGGAGATTTCCCCGTCGGGGGCTATCTGGGGAGGGGTCTGGATCGAGTTCAACGGCGAGGGTTTCCCTGAGGTTGGTTGGAACGATATGCCAATCGCTCTCGCCTGCGAGCTGGTGAGCGCGGTTGCTGCTTCCAGGGTGGGTGATTTTACATCGAGGCGCGTACGCTTTTTTGACGGACCATTCTGGGTAGATGTCAGGCGCTCTCTTTCTGGGGATCTTGACGTGACACTTGGCGGCCTTGGTGCAGGGAAATTTCTGCAGGGAATTTCGGTAGACAGAGCCATTGCGGACATAATTTCTGCAGCTCTGGAACTTCTTGATGCCTGCAATGTGCGAGGGTGGGGCGGAACTGCAGATGTCATCAGCCTTGCGGATGCGGTGGCGTCAGCAAGGAGAGGGACGTCTCATTAGACGGGCATGTGGGTGCTGAGGCGTGTGGTGAGGTGTAGGCAAAGGTCTTTTGGACGCCTGTCTTTCCCTCTCTGTCAATGGGGTGTGGCATCTCGGGAGTACGCCATTTTTCTCCTATAGGCCGCGCGCTTTCCAGTGGTTTGAGTAAGTCTGCTTGGGGCGGGAGATGGCAGTCGCCGGCACAAGGCGAAGTCAAGGCATTGTGATCAGGCCGTGAAGCGCAGCTGACCTCTGATGTGCTGAATGAGATGGCCCCGAGGGCCGCTTGACCCGTATCCGGAATTGACGGAACGCCGGGACACGTTGGTGAACCCTTGGAGGCGGGCGCCGACGAGCGCTCCCTGCCTGGGGCGCGCCCCGAACGGGCCCACGGCGGCGACCTCCCGGGGTTGAGACACCGTTTCGGGCGCGCGCAGTGCACAGCTGCGGCCGCAGCTTTCGCGATCACTACGAGGAGTTGTGTGCGGTCGGTGCCGCCCGCGTATACGGCCTGTCGTAGCAAGCGGTGGTGCACCCAAGAGAGTTGGTGGACCGGCTGCGGCTGCCCGCGGTCCCTACGCGGGCGGTCGAGGCGGCCGGGGACTATGTGCCGTACGTGCCCGGCAGGAGCGAACTGCCGACGGACGCGGCCGAGCGGCTGCTGGCGTTCCTGGCGCTTGTGGCTGAGGAGAAGCGCGAGTGCGAGTAGGGAGCGGCGCTGGCGCAGCTAGGCCGAGCAGCGGTTCACCGGTCCGTGGAAGGCGGTGAGGTACGCCAAGAGCTGGTCGTCGCGCACGCCTTCCTCATCGGCTGGCTGGTCCGCGCCGCCCTCGACGCCCCGCCCTGGCGCTGGCTGGACCTCAACCACGGCAACGCCGCCCTGACCGTCATCCGCTACGCCCCGGCCGCCCGGCCTCCGTACTCCTCTTCAGCGACATGGCCCACCTACCCGCCGAGCTGCGCTGGACCGGCTTCCCACCCGAGCTGAGCGCGCGGGTGGGAGACCTGCACCGCGGGCCGGGCTCCGTGCACGGAAAGCCCGGAGAATCCTGAAAGAACCCTGGAGGAAAGCCCGAAGGGCCACAGCACCCAGCGGTGCGGTGGCCCTTCGTAAGGGGGCTCAGGCGTACGTCAGTGGACGTCGCCCATCAGCTGCTTGACCTTCTTGCGGTACATCCACACCGCGACACCGGCGATCACGGCGAGCGTGGCCTCCAGGGCGACGATGCCCGTCTTGTTGAGGTCGACCTCGGCGATGGAGAGGAGACCGGTCGTGGCGTCACCGGCGGTGACGGCCAGGAACCAGACACCCATCATCTGGGAGGCGTACTTCGCGGGGGCCATCTTCGTGGTGACGGAGAGTCCGACCGGAGAGAGCGTCAGTTCACCGACGGTCTGCACGAAGTAGATCGCGACCAGCCACATCGCGGCGGCCTTGTGACCGCCCTCGGCGATCGTCAGCGGAGCCAGGAAGAGGAAGAAGGAGGCGCCGATCAGGATCAGACCCGACGCGAACTTCGTGGCCGTGCTCGGCTCCTTGCCGCGCTTGTTCAGTGCCAGCCACGCCCAGGCGAAGACCGGGGCGAGCGCCATGATCATGACCGGGTTGACGGACTGGTACCAGGAGACCGGGAACTCCCAGCCGAAGACGGTGTTCTCGGCGGAGGAGTCGGCGAAGATCGACATCGTCGAGCCGCCCTGGTCGTAGATCATCCAGAAGACGGCCGCGGCGACGAAGAACCAGATGTACGCGGACATCTTCGACTGCTCGGCGCGGTCCAGGTCCTTGTCCCGCTTGATGCGGCCGATGACCATGATCGGGATGATCAGACCGGCGAGCGTGATCGGGATCAGCAGCCAGTTCAGCGTGTAGTGACCGGAGAAGCCGACGATCGCGTAGAAGACGACGGCGACGGCGGCCCACAGTGCGGACTTTCGCAGCGTCGCGGCCTTCTCCTCGGCGGACAGCGGCGTGGGGACCTCGTGCGAGCGGGCGCTGAGGTGACGGCCGCCGAGCAGGTACTGGACGAGGCCGAGGGCCATGCCGAGCGCGGCGAGCGCGAAGCCCAGGTGCCAGTTCACGTTCTCACCGACGGTGCCGATGATCAGCGGCGCGGCGAAGGCACCGAGGTTGATGCCGATGTAGAAGAGGGTGAAGCCACCGTCACGGCGCGCGTCGTCCGGGCTGTCGTAGAGGTGGCCGACCATCGTGGAGATGTTGGCCTTCAGCAGACCGGAACCGATCGCGACGAGGCCGAGGCCGCCGTAGAAGGTGCCGGACGAGGGCAGAGCCAGCGTGAGGTGGCCCAGCATGATGATCACACCCGCGACGGCGACCGTGTTGCGCGGGCCGAGGACACGGTCGGCGAACCAGCCGCCCGGCAGCGCGAGCAGGTACACGAGCGAGAGGTACACCGAGTAGATCGCGGTCGCGGTGGCCGCGCTCAGGTGCAGGCCGCCCGGTGCCACCAGGTACAGCGGGAGCAGTGCCTTCATGCCGTAGTAGGAGAAACGCTCCCACATCTCGGTCATGAAGAGAGTGGCCAGTCCGCGGGGGTGGCCGAAGAAGGTCTTCTCGGAACCGGGGGTGCCCGGGGTGACCGAGTCCTTCGTCAGGCTGGACGCCATGGTCGTTCCTTGCTGGTCGGGACGCGCTGCTTGAGCGTCGCGCGCCCGGTGGGGGGCGGCCGGCACCGGCGGGGTACGACCATCCACCCCCACGCCCACGGGGATTCCGCTCCGGATTGCGAAGCGGTGGACGGCGACCACCGGGATCCACGCCCTTCACGCGTCAGCGCGCTCGGGCCCGGCCACAGGTCATTCCTTTCAAGGCTGGCGAACACCAGCCCGCACACAAAAGAGACCTTCAGCGTCAAACACTCGCCAAAGGTCCCGGTGTGGTGCTACAGGCGTCTGGTCACCATACGACATGTCAATGCCGCATATGGAAGGACTTGAGACATGGATCACAGGCGATCATGGAACCGGGGGCGCCCATTCGAAGGTGCTTCCCAGGATCGCATCCCACAGCCGCAGGTAAGAATCACACTGGTGGCGGGTGTGAATCACGGAGGCCGATCGCCCCACAGCACTCGTCCGTGGCGGACTACCATCACCCCATGACCCGAGTACTGCTCGCCGAGGACGACGCGTCCATCTCGGAGCCGCTGGCCCGCGCACTGCGCCGGGAAGGCTACGAGGTCGAGGTGCGCGAGGACGGACCCACCGCGCTCGACGCCGGAATGCAGGGCGGCGTCGACCTGGTCGTTCTGGACCTGGGGCTGCCCGGCATGGACGGCCTGGAGGTTGCCCGCCGGCTGCGCGCCGAGGGCCACACCGTCCCGATCCTCATCCTGACCGCGCGCGCCGACGAGGTGGACACCGTCGTCGGCCTCGACGCGGGCGCCGACGACTACGTCACCAAGCCGTTCCGGCTCGCCGAACTCCTCGCCCGGGTACGGGCGCTGCTGCGACGCGGCGCCGCCGAGCCGCAGCAGCCGCCCGCCACGCACGGGGTGCGCATCGACGTCGAGTCGCACCGCGCGTGGATGGGCGACGAGGAACTCCAGCTCACGGCCAAGGAGTTCGACCTGCTGCGGGTCCTCGTCCGTGACGCCGGACGCGTCGTCACCCGTGACCAGCTCATGCGCGAGGTCTGGGACACCACGTGGTGGTCGTCGACCAAGACCCTCGACATGCACATCTCCTGGCTCCGCAAGAAGCTGGGCGACGACGCGGCGAACCCTCGCTACATCGCGACGGTACGAGGCGTGGGCTTCCGCTTCGAGAAGAGCTGACATCCCACTTCTCCGTCAGGTCTGGGGCTGCGCCCCAGACCCTGCTGGGTCGTTCCTCGGCTGCGGGTGAGTGGGGGCTGGTCGCGCGGTTCCCCGCGCCCCTGATGGGGCGAGGCCCGGCAGCACTGGCCCGTCCGGCGATCGAGGACGGGGCCGCTCAGGCCGAAGGGGGGTCTGGGGGCGCAGCCCCCCAGAGATGGGACGGGTAGGGGCGGCGGGGGCGAAAACCGGGCCCGCGGCACGACGCCCGCACCCACCCCGTCCAGGCCCGGCACAGCGTCAGGGCACACTGGACCACGTACAGCCACCTGCCCGGAGGGCCCCGTGCGTCGCCGTCTCATCCAGTCCACGCTCGCCGTCGTGCTCGTGGTGATCGCCGTCTTCGGCGTATCCCTCGTCATCGTCGAGACCCGCACGATCAGCAACAGCGCCCAGGAGCGGGTGGACTCCGAGGCCCTGCGACTGGCGAGCATCGTGGACAGCCGCATCCTCGGCGACGAGAACATCACCGCGGCGGTCTTCAAGAACCAGGTCGCGGACCAGCGCTACGCCATGATCAGGATCCCCGGCCGCCCGCCCATCGAGGTCGGCACGGAGCCCACCGGCGACGTCATCCACTCCACCGCCAAGGGCGAGGAGGGCGAGACCGTCACCGTCGAGGAGCCGCGCTCGTCGGTGACCCGCGAAGTCGGCCGTACGCTCCTGATCATCGGCGCCGTCGCCCTGCTCGCGATCGTCGCCGCCGTGCTGCTCGCGGTGCGCCAGGCCAACCGCCTGGCCTCCCCGCTCACCGACCTCGCCGAGACCGCGGAACGGCTCGGCTCCGGCGACCCCCGCCCGCGCCACAAGCGGTACGGCGTCCCGGAGCTGGACCGCGTCGCCGATGTCCTGGACGGCAGCGCGGAGCGCATCGCGCGGATGCTCACCGCCGAGCGCCGCCTCGCGGCCGACGCCTCCCACCAGCTCCGTACGCCCCTCACGGCGCTCTCCATGCGGCTGGAGGAGATCACGCTCACCGACGACCCGGACACGGTGAAGGAGGAGGCGACGATCGCGTTGACGCAGGTCGAGCGCCTCACGGACGTCGTCGAACGTCTGCTCACCAATGCCCGCGACCCGCGCACCGGCTCCGCCGTCTCCTTCGACCTCGACGAGGTCATCAAGCAGCAGCTGGAGGAGTGGCGCCCCGCCTACCGCAGCGCGGGCCGCGCCATCGTCAGCTCGGGCAAGCGGCACCTGCGGGCGGTCGGCACACCGGGCGCGGTCGCGCAGGTCCTGGCGGCGCTGATCGAGAACTCCCTCATGCACGGCGGCGGCACCGTCGCCCTGCGCACCCGAGTGACCGGCAACCAGGCCGTCGTCGAGGTCACGGACGAGGGCCCCGGCGTCCCCACCGACCTGGGCGCACGGATCTTCGAGCGCACGATCAGCGGCCGTAACTCCACGGGGATCGGGCTCGCCGTCGCCCGCGACCTGGCGGAGGCAGACGGGGGCCGCCTGGAGATGCTCCAGGCCCAGCCGCCGGTCTTCGGCCTGTTCCTCTCCCGCACGCCCCTGAAGAGGCCCCCGGCAACAGAGGAAGACGAGCGCACGGTCCGATAACCCCACCCGCGCCCACCCCCACCCGCGCCCCCCGACCGAGCGGCCTCGACCGAGCGGCCTCGACCAACCCATCCCCGACCGGGCCCCGGCCCCGACGCTCGCCGTGCGCGGGGCGCCGTTGCTCGGCATCGCGGGGGCGTACGGCGTTGCGCTCGCCGCCGTGCGTGGCTCAGACGTGGATGACGCTGCCCAGGCGCTGGCCGGCGCCCGGCCCACGGCGGTGAACCCGGCCTCGACCAAGCCAGGCGCCCTGACAATGCCCCGGGCTCACCCCCGACCCGTTTCCAGGGACGCGCAAGCCACGTCCAGGCTGCCCGGCGGCGTCCCGGTGGCTGTGGCTGAGGCCTCGGCTCCGGCCTGCTCGGCAGAGCCGTGGTACGGACCTCGGTACCACCACGGCCGTCGCGCAGAGCCCCTCACGAGGCTCAGGCTTCGCACCCGGCCGGCCTGCCCGCCCGAGTCGACCTCGCGACGTTCGAGCGCGGCTCCCGCCGCCGCCCATCGAGGCCCACCCCGTGACCCACTCGCACGGGTGGGTCGGTGGGAAACCCGCCGCGGCGCGGCGAAGAAGCGGAGCGGCGAAAAAACGGCGCGGCGAAGAAGCGGCGCGGAGCGCCGGGAAGCGGGTGTCGCGGAGCGGGCGGCGGAGACACAGCAGGCGGCCGCGGAGCGGCGGAGAAAGCGGGTGGTCGCGGAGCGGCGAAAAGCCGGCGGCCGCGAAGGAGCCGAATCGCTTCAGTTCACCTTGGCCCGCGGGCGAGGCTTCGCCCCCGCGTCGAGGAACGATTCCGCACTGGCCACAGCCTCCCGCGCCGGCAGCGCCCGGAACACCCATGTGCGGTACGACCAGAACCGGAACAGCGTCGCGACCCCGATGCCGAGGAACTTGAAGACGTTGCTCTGCAGCGGGGTGTCCCAGCCGAACCCGTACGTCGCCGCGTACAGCACGCCGTTCTCGATGACCAGCCCCACCACGCTGAACAGCAGGAAGAGCGTCAGCTCCTTGGTGCGGCCACCCTTGTCGCGGTCCCGGTAGGTGAAGTAGCGGAACCCGATGTAGTTGAAGACGATCGCGACGACGGTGGCGATGACACTGGCCCGCACGACCTGCAGCCCGGTGACATGGCGTACGAGGTTGAACACGAGCAGGTTGACGAGCAGCCCCGCCCCACCGACCGCACCGAACTTGGCGATCTCCCTGAAGAGCAGGTCGAACCGGCGGCGAACCGCGCTGCGAGGCCTCGCAGGAGACCCCGAAGAAGCACTGCCCATGGTGTCGCCAGCCCCCGTCGGTGGGTACGTCGGTCGAAGTACGTCAACCCCGCCATGCTAACCAGCGGCCCTCTCCGCCGCCTGTGCACGGGCTCACAGGTAAGAAAACAGGCGGTCACAGGCTCGGAAATTACGGCGGAAGGGCGCGGAAATCGGCCACCGTGGCGCGGCCGATACTCTTGGAGCGTGACGTTCCCGGTAGTCGGCATGGTCGGCGGGGGTCAGCTCGCTCGTATGACACACGAGGCGGGCATCCCGCTCGGCATCAAGTTCAAGCTCCTCAGTGACACCCCTCAGGATTCCGCGGCGCAGGTCGTCAGCGATGTCGTCATCGGCGACTATCGCGACCTCGACACGCTGCGTGACTTCGCGCGGGGCTGCGACGTGATCACCTTCGATCACGAACACGTACCCACCGAGCACCTGCGGGCCCTGGAGGCGGACGGCATCCCCGTCCGCCCGGGACCCGATGCGCTCGTGCACGCCCAGGACAAGGGCGTGATGCGCGCGAAGCTCGACGAGATCGGTGTGCCGTGCCCACGGCACCGCATCGTGAGTGACGTCGCCGACGTCGCCGCGTTCGCGGCGGAAGGCCTCGCAGAAGGGGCCGAGGGCGACGGTTTCCCGATCATCCTCAAGACGGTCCGCGGCGGCTACGACGGCAAGGGCGTCTGGTTCGTCCGGTCGATCGAGGACGCGACCGACCCCTTCCGTGCCGGCGTCCCCGTCCTCGCCGAGGAGAAGGTCGACTTCGTACGGGAACTCGCGGCGAACGTCGTCCGCTCCCCGCACGGCCAGGCGGTCGCGTACCCCGTCGTCGAGTCGCAGCAGGTCGACGGCGTCTGCGACACGGTGATCGCTCCCGCCCCCGGCATAGCGGAGGCGCTCGCTCTCCAAGCCGAGGAACTCGCCCTGCGCATCGCCAAGGAGCTCGGCGTGGTCGGCCACCTGGCCGTCGAGCTCTTCGAGACGGCGGACGGCCGCATCCTGGTCAACGAACTGGCCATGCGCCCGCACAACTCGGGCCACTGGACCCAGGACGGCGCGATCACCTCCCAGTTCGCCAACCATGTCCGCGCGGTCCTCGACCTCCCCCTCGGCGACCCGCGCCCGCGCGCCAAGTGGACGGTCATGGCGAACGTCCTCGGCGGCGACTATCCGGACATGTACTCCGCGTACCTGCACTGCATGGCCCGCGACCCCCAGCTGAAGATCCACATGTATGGCAAGGACGTGAAGCCCGGCCGCAAGGTCGGCCACGTCAACACTCACGGCGACGACCTGGACGACGTCCTTGAGCGTGCCCGCCACGCAGCCGGTTACCTGAGAGGCACGATCACAGAATGAGCCCCGTTGTAGGCATCGTCATGGGGTCGGACTCCGACTGGCCCGTCATGGAAGCCGCCGCGCAGGCCCTCGACGAGTTCGAGATCCCGTACGAGGTCGACGTGGTCTCCGCGCACCGCATGCCGCACGAGATGATCGCGTACGGCGAGCAGGCCGCCGAGCGCGGGCTCAAGGCGATCATCGCCGGCGCGGGCGGTGCCGCCCACCTGCCCGGCATGCTCGCGTCGGTCACCCCGCTGCCCGTCATCGGCGTGCCCGTCCCGCTGAAGTACCTCGACGGCATGGACAGCCTGCTGTCGATCGTGCAGATGCCGGCCGGTGTCCCGGTCGCGACCGTCTCGGTCGGCGGCGCGCGCAACGCGGGCCTGCTGGCCGCCCGGATGCTCGCCGCGCACGACGAGGAGCTCCTCGGCAGGATGCGGGAGTTCCAGCAGGAACTGAACGACCAGGCCACCGAGAAGGGCAAGAGGCTGCGCACCAAGGTCGAGGGCGCGGGCAACGGCTTCGGCTTCGGGAAGTGACGCGGATGTCGTCCCTCGATGAGGCCCGCGCACTTCTGGCCGACTTTCCCGTCGTCGACGGCCACAACGACCTGCCCTGGGCGCTGCGCGAGCAGGTCCGCTACGACCTCGACGCCCGAGACATCGCCGCCGACCAGAGCGCGCACCTGCACACGGACCTGGCGCGCCTGCGCGCGGGCGGCGTGGGCGCCCAGTACTGGTCGGTGTACGTCCGCTCGGACCTGCCCGGCGCGGTCACGGCCACGCTCGAACAGATCGACTGCGTACGGCAGTTGATCGACCGCCACCCCTCGGAGCTGCGCGCCGCTCTGACGGCCGCCGACATGGAGTCGGCGCGGGCGGAGGGTCGTATCGCCTCCCTGATGGGTGCGGAGGGCGGGCACTCGATAGACAACTCCCTCGGCGCACTGCGGAGGCTGTACGCACTGGGCGTCCGCTATATGACGCTCACCCACAACGACAACATCGCGTGGGCGGACTCGGCCACCGACGTCCCCGCCGTGGGCGGTCTGTCGGCCTTCGGCCGTGAGGTCGTCCGGGAGATGAACCGCGAGGGCATGCTCGTGGACCTCTCGCACGTGGCCGCGACGACGATGCGGGACGCGCTGGACACCTCAGTCGCGCCGGTCATCTTCTCCCACTCCTCCTCGCGCGCGGTGTGCGACCACCCGCGCAACATCCCGGACGACGTGCTGGAGCGGCTGCCCGCCAACGGGGGAGTGGCGATGGTGACGTTCGTACCGAAGTTCGTCCTCCAGGCGGCGGTCGACTGGACGGCCGCGGCCGACGAGAACATGCGCGCGAACGGCTTCCACCACCTCGACACCACCCCCGAGGCCATGAAGGTCCACCGCGTCTTCGAGGAGTCGAACCCGCGCCCCATCGCCACGGTGGCGACGGTCGCCGACCACCTCGACCACATGCGTGAGGTCGCCGGGATCGACCACGTCGGCATCGGCGGCGACTACGACGGCACGGCCTTCACCCCGGACGGCCTGGACGACGTCTCCGGCTATCCGAACCTGATCGCCGAACTGCTGGACCGCGGCTGGTCGTCCACCGATGTGGCCAAGCTGACTTGGCAGAACGCCGTACGGGTGCTGGGCGCGGCCGAGGACGTGGCCCGCGATCTCCGGGCGAAGCGGGGCCCGTCGAACGCGACGCTGGAGCAACTGGACGGCTGAGTGGGCAGGGCGGCATGCCCGGTGGGCTGGGCGTACCCCCAAACGCCCTGCCCACCAGGAAGCCCCGCGGGCTCCGTGCAACGGTGGCGATACTGCGATCACCGTCCACCCCACGGAGCCCGTCATGGCAGAACTGCAGGACGAACTGCACGCCACCGCCGAGGTGGAAGAGCTCGACCGGCCCGTTGCCTGGCCGGAGGCGGAGTCCCTGGAGTCCCTGGAGTCCCTGGAGACCACGCAGACCACGGAGACCGACCGGGGGACGGACCCGCTGGAGCGGGCCCACGTCTTCCTCGCCGGCCACCCCGTCGCCGACGGCTACAGTGGTTTGCCCTGGGCGCTGCGCCACCTGCCGTGGTTCGACCTGGAGCTGGGCGAGAGCGCCGTGGACACGGATGTGCCGAGGTTGCGGGAAGGGCACGTGGGTGCGCTCTTCTGGTCGCTGCACCTGCCCGAGGGGCTGGCCGGGGAACGGGCCGTGGGCGCCACCCTGGAGCAGCTGGACCTGGTGAAGACGGTGGTCCGGGCACACCCCGAGGGACTGCGCATGGCGCACAGCGCCGCCGAGATCACCGACGCCCAGTACTGCGGCCGCGTCGCCGTCGTACTCGGGCCGGCCCGTGCCGACGCGCTCGGCGACTCGCTCGGCATCCTGCGCGCCCTGCACACGCTCGGCCTGCGCATCCTCACGCTGTCGGGTGCGTCCTGGGCGAGCGAGGCGGGCCTGACCCGGTTCGGCGAGGAGGTGCTTCGCGAGATGAACCGTCTGGGCGTGCTCGCCGACCTCTCCGACACCTCGGAGGCCACGATCAGCCGTGCCCTCGCGGTCTCCAAGGCCCCGGTTCTGTTCACCCGCTCCGCGGCCTGGGCGCTGCGCCCCCATCCGGCCAACCTTCCCGACGACGTTCTCGTCGCACTGGGCGCCGCCAAGGGGCTGTGCCTCGTCCCGCTCACGGCCGAGCAGACCGGTCCGTCCGTGCGGGACGTCGCCGACCACCTCGACCACGTCCGCGCCCTCGCCGGTGCGGAGTGCGTCGGCCTCTCGGGTACGTACGACTCCGGAGTGGCCCATCCGCAGGACCTGGCCGACGCGTCCTGCTATCCGTACCTGATCGCCGAGCTGTTCTCCCGCGGCTGGTCCGAGACCGATCTCGCGCTGCTCACCCGGGGCAATGTCCAACGGGTGCTGCGCAGCGCGGACTTCACGGCCCGCGCCGCCCAGCAGCGCCGCGAGCCGTCGACGTCGAAGATCGCCGAGCTGGACGGATAGCCGACCGTTACGAGTGGCCCATGACGAGTGGCCCGGTAGGAGCGGTGGCCCGTGGCAGGTGGTCGATCACGGGTGGCCCATGACGGGTGGTCGGTCAAGGGCGGTCGATCACGGGTGCTCGATCCTGCACAGGCAGAACGGATGCCCCGCCGGATCGGCGTACACGTGGAAATCCTTCTTCTCCCGGTTCTCCAGGTCCAGCGGCCGCGCGCCCAGCGCCAGCACCTTCTCGTGGGCCGCGTCGACCTCCGCCCAGGTGGCCCCGGCGTCGAAGTCGATGTGGACCTGCTGCGAGTTCCGGTCGGCCCGCGGCCACTCCGGCGGGGTGTGGCCGTCCGCCCGTTGGAAGGCCGGCCGCGGCCCGTCCGGAATCCGGGGTACGACCCAGTCGTCGTCCTCGGCCTGGGGTGTGCCGCCGCCCACCCGGGCGTAGAAGTCGGCGAGCGCGCGCGGGTCGGGGCAGTCGATCACGACGGAACGAAAACGGGCCACAGCCGGCGTGAGTCCTCCAGGGTCAGCAGGCGCAGAGACAGAACGGGTGCCCCGCCGGATCGGCGTACACACGCCAGGAACGCGACCGGTCGTCGGCGTCCAGCGGCTTCGCGCCGAGCGTGAGCACGCCCTGCTCCGCCGAGTCCAGGTCGTCGACGGTCAGGTCCAGATGGAACTGCTGTGATGCGGCGGGCGCGGGCCACTTCGGCGGTACGTGACCCGGTGCCGCCTGGAAGGCCAGCGACTGCCCGCCGGGCACCTTCAGGTCCACCCAGTCTCCCTCGCCCTCGACGGTGCCGCCCAGCACCTCGGCGTAGAACCCGGCGAGCGCGCGCGGGTCGGGACAGTCCAGGACGACGACGCCCAGTTCGGCGAGAGCCATGACTTCCTCCTAGGGGGACTCGGATACCCGTTTACCGTCTGTTACCTGTAGACCGCCTCAAGCGGTAACAAGTGTTACTGCATGTTCCCGCATTGGAGGTAACGTCGCAAGCATGAGTGAGAGATCGCCCGCACCCGGGGGGCTGGCCCTGGTGGAGGCCCTGGTGAACACCGTGGACCTGGAGTCGGGCGCCGACACGCTGGACACGGTCGAGGGGCGTGCCGCGTTGGGCGTCGCGGAGCGGGACGTGGCCGAGGTACGAGAGCTGCGCGAGTCCCTGCGGGCCGTGTGTCTGGCGCACGCCGGTCACGCCCCGCACCGCGAGGTGACGCCCCTGGGCGAGTTGCTTGCACGCGCGCCGCTGTATGTGGCGGTCGACGAGCGGGACGGCTCGGCGGCCCTCGCCCCGGCCGACGCGGGCCCGCTGCTCTCCCGCGTCGCGGCGGCCGTGGCGGAGGCGCTCACGGCGGGCACCTGGCTCCGCCTCAAGGCCTGCGAATTGCCCGAGTGCCATTGGGCGTACTACGACCGCAGCCCGGCCGGCCGGGGCCGCTGGTGCTCGATGGCGGTGTGCGGCGCGCGCGCGAAGATGCGGCGGTACCGCGCCAAGGAGTCGTAGGACAGCGGGAGTCGGGCGCCAACCGCTCGACGCACAGCGAAGTGGGGCAGAATGCAAGGGGCGCCGGTCCGGCCGACTGAGCCTCGGCCGGACCGGCGTCGTGCGTGTGGGTGTCCGGCCGACTGAGCCTCGGCCGGACCGGCGTCGTGCGTGTGGGTGTCCGGCCGACCGAGCCGCGGCCTGACCGGAGTCGTGCGTGCGCGTCGCGGCGCCACGTCACGTGACCAGCAGACGGTTCGCGTCACGTGACCAGCAGGCGATTGAAGAACGAGCGGTAGTGGCGCAGTGCCAGGCGCAGGTCCTCGGTGTCCGCCTGCTCGCCCCGATTCCACTGTCCCTCCAGTTCCTGTTTGTGATCGGCGAAAGTGGCGGCGAGCCTCTGCATCACGTCCGCGACCAGGGCGTCGGCGGTGTTCACGGCGTCGCGCGGATCGTCGACGAACTTGCTCTGCACCTCCTGCCAGCGGGCGCGGAACCCTTCCTCGTCCTCCGCGCTGAGGAGTTGGGGAATCTCGTCCTCGGCCCCCGCGTCCGAGCCGCGGGCCTCGTCCCGGGCGCCGGAGCTGTCGGCCGTGGCCTCGTCCCGGGCGTCGGAGCTGTCGGCCGTGGCCTCGGGCGAGGGGCCGGAGTCGGCCTTCGTGTCCTCGGCCGCCGGGCGGGAGTCCGCTTCCACGTCCTCGGCCGGGGGGCCGGACTCGGCTTTCACGTCCTCGCGTTCGGCGGATTCGCCCGCCAAGGTCGTGCCTTCGCCCGGGAAGGTCGGCACTTCGGACCGCGTGCTCGCCGTGTCGTCCGTGTCGGCCGTCCTCCGGTCACGGGGCTGGGCAATGTCGTCCGTGGACAGGCCGCTCCCGGTGGCGGCGTCCGGTATGTCGTGACGTTGCATCTCTTCTCCGTTCCTGCGGTCGCCGAGCCGATCAGGCCCGGGCGTGGCGGGCTCGGCCTCCATTGGAGAGCAGTTCTTCGAAGAGGGCGCGGTAGTGCACCATGGCGCCCCGCAGTTGCTCTGTGGTCGCCTGGTGTCGCACGCTCAGTTCGTCCACCTCATGAGCGGCCCGGTAGTGCTCCAGGGTGCGGCCGTGCTCGACCGAGAGGTCCTTGAGCTGCTGCTCGAAGTGCTGGGTCGGATAGCCGCGTTCGTCCATCAGAGAGGTCACCAGACGGTCCGCGTCGTGCACGGCGCCCTCCGGGTGGTCCACGAAGTCCTCCTGCACGCTGGTCCAGTCCCGGGCGTACCGATCCCTGACGCTGCTGTCCAGCGGCTTGATGTCCAGCGAGTCGTGCCGCTTCTCGCGGGCCCTGAGTTCGCGTTCGCCGGCCATGCGGCTGTCGGCGTCCTCCACCGTCCGCTCGTACTCCGGGCCGAAGCGCTCCCGCAGCTTCCGGCGGCGCACGAACAGCGCAGCCGCCACGGCGGCCAGGGCGATCACCACCACGATGGGAATGATGATTGCCAGAAGTGTCCCTGTTGACATCGGGCGGAACCTCCTCACGGGGGCAGAATGCGCCCCTATTTATGCCGAATTCCCCCGACTTTTCGACTAAAACGAAATAATCAAAGGGGAGTACGCCCTCGCCCCGGCGACCGCCCGGGCTCGTCAGGCTCGGGTGCGGCGCGCAGCTCGCCGATCACGGACCAGGCGACCGACACCATCGGGACGGCCACGACCGCGCCGATCACGCCGGCCAGGATGCCGCCGGCGATGACGGAGACGGCCACCACCACGGGGTGCAGCCGGACCGCCCAGCTCAGCACCAGCGGGTGCAGCACGTGTCCTTCGAGCTGACCGATGACGACGATCAGGGCGAGCACCGCGAGGGCGATGACCGGCCCCCGTGAGGCCAGGGCGACGACCGTGGCCACGGCCAGCGCGATGGGCGACCCCACCAGCGGGATGAAGGCGAGGAAGAACTCCAGCAGCGTCAGCGGCAGGGCCAGCGGCACGCGCAGCGCGAACAGGGCGGTCCCGACCAGTACGGCATTGGTGGCCGCCACGATGATGATGCCCCGCGTGTACCCGGCGAAGGTGCGCCACGCCGCCCGTCCCGTGCGCGCCCACGGGTCCCGCGCGCCCTCCGGCAGCAACTCCTGGAACCAGTGCCAGAACTGGTCCCCGGAATGAATGAAGAACAGGGAGCAGAACAGCGCGAGCACCCCGGTGGTGAGCACTTCCACCAGCCGCCCGGCGCCGCTGAGCGCGGAGCTGATCAGGAGGGAACGGTGCTCCGAGATGTACTTGGCCAGCTTGCCCTGGAGATCCGACACCACCGCATGGCTCAGGTGGAAGGGGGAGCCCTCCAGCCATCGTTCGATCCGCCCGATGCCCCCGGAGAACTCCTCTCCCAGCTTGCCCGATTCTCCCGCCACCAGACTTCCGACCAGCGCCAGCAGCCCCAGCACCACCACCAGGCTCCCCACGACGCTCACCGCGACCGCCGCGGGCCTCGGCAGCCACCGTGCCAGCAGATTGGCCAGCGGACGCAGCACCGAGGTCACCACCAGTGCGAGGAACAGCGCCACTGCGACCAGTTGCAGCCGCCCGAGGATGGTGAAGCCCGCGTACACGGCCGCGCCGAGCACGAGCAGCCGCCATGCGTGGGCCGCGGCCACCCGCAGCCCGTGGCCCACGGTCGTGGCCGCGCTGTCGCGGTCCCGGGCGCGCCGCATCGCCGCCCCGGCCGTACGGGCCTGTGCCACCGCCCCTACCCCGCGGGCGGGCCGGCTCCCCAGCACGGTGAACCGCATCCGTCGTCCGCCGCGACCGGAGCCGGGGTTCGCGCCGGCGTCCGTGCCGGGACCCGCGCCGGGCGAGTCCGGCCGTGGGCGCGAACGACGCGATCCGTCGCTCACCTGTGTGTCACCGCCTCCCGTCGGCGGGATCGCGCTGCTACGCGTTGCTACGCGTTCCCGAAGGGGCACCTTCGAACACAAGGGGCGTCAGGGACAGCGTGGGGCGGCAGGAGGAGTCGGGCGAGCCGGGGATGCCGGCCGTACGCCATCCGGCCCCCTGGAGTCGGCCGATCGGTGACGGGACGCCGATCGGCGGCGGGGCCGCGGGGTGTGGCCGGCTACGCGGTGGGTCGCCCCATCGCCCGGTAGGTCCACCCGGCCCGGCGCCACACCTCCGGGTCGAGGGCGTTGCGTCCGTCCAGGAGCACCCGGACCGAGGCCGCCTCGCCGAGCAACTCCGGGTCCAGCTCACGGAACTCGCGCCACTCGGTCAGGTGCAGGACGACGTCGGCGCCACGCACGGCCTCGACGGCGGAGTCGGCGTACCCGAGCGTCGGGAACAGGCGCCGCGCGTTCGCCATGCCCTTCGGGTCGTAGACGGTGACCTGGCCGCCCTGGAGGTGGATCTGTCCGGCGACGTTCAGCGCAGGCGAGTCCCGTACGTCGTCCGAGTCCGGCTTGAAGGTCGCGCCGAGCACGGCGACCCGCTTGCCGAGGAAGGAGCCGCCGCCGAGCGCCTCGCGGGCCATCTCCACCATCTGGCCGCGGCGCCGCATGTTGATGGAGTCGATCTCGCGCAGGAAGGTGAGCGCCTGGTCGGCACCGAGCTCACCGGCGCGGGCCATGAAGGCACGGATGTCCTTGGGCAGACACCCGCCACCGAACCCGATCCCGGCACGCAGGAACTTCTTCCCGATCCGCTCGTCGTGCCCGATGGCCTCGGCGAGCTTGGCGACATCGCCGCCGGCGGCCTCGCACACCTCGGCCATGGCGTTGATGAAGGAGATCTTGGTGGCGAGGAAGGAGTTCGCGGAGGTCTTCACCAGCTCGGCGGTCGGGAAGTCGGTCACCACGAACGGCGAGCCCTCGGCGACCGGTGTCGTGTACACCTCGCGCAGCAGCTTCTCGGCGCGTTCGCTGCGCACGCCCACGACGATCCGGTCGGGGTGCAGCGTGTCGTTCACGGCGAAGCCCTCGCGCAGGAACTCCGGGTTCCAGGCGAGCTCGGCGTCCTCTCCGGCGGGCGAGAGCTCGACGAGCGTCCTGGCCAGCCGGTCCGCCGAGCCGACGGGCACGGTGGACTTGCCGACGACGAGGGCGGGCCCGGTCAGATGCGGCGCGAGCGACTCGAAGGCCGAATCGACGTACGACATGTCACAGGCGTACTCGCCGTGCTTCTGCGGCGTATTCACGCAGACGAAGTGGACGTCGCCGAATTCCCCGACCTCGGCCCAGTCCATGGTGAACCGAAGCCGCCCGGTGGACCCCTCGATCCCCGCCACATGTTTGCGCAGCAGCTCCTCGAGCCCGGGCTCGTACATCGGGACTTCGCCCCGCTGGAGCATCTCGATCTTTTCGGGGACGACGTCGAGCCCCAGCACCTCGAAACCGAGCTTGGCCATGGCGGCGGCGTGCGTGGCGCCGAGATAGCCGGTTCCGATCACGGTGATCTTGAGGGCCATGGGTGCTCCAGATAATCAGGTGTCGGCGCGTCAGCGCCGTCGTTGAGGGGTGGTGGTCGGGTGACGGGTGGGCTTACGGGCCGTGGGTGCGGTGCCCGAGCATAGTCGGGGCCTGCGGGGCGACCTCACCGGACAGATCTCGCCGTGTCTTTCCGGTGCTTTTCCCTTTGTCGCCAAGCTCACGTATCACTCGGGTGGGCGGGCCCCTAAAATTTGGGTTACTTAACGGTAGTTAGCGCCACCATCACAGCATCCTTGGAGCGTGAGAGACCTTGGCCGGATCGGCTGATTTCGACCTGTACCGCCCGTCCGAGGAGCACGACATGCTCCGGGACGCGATCCGTTCGCTGGCCGAGGCGAAAATCGCGCCGTACGCCGCAGCGGTGGACGAGGAAGCCCGTTTCCCCCAGGAGGCCCTGGACGCCCTGGTCTCCTCCGACCTGCACGCGGTGCACGTACCGGAGACCTACGGCGGCGCGGGCGCCGACGCACTGGCCACGGTGATCGTGATCGAGGAGGTGGCGCGGGTCTGCGCGTCCTCCTCCCTGATTCCCGCGGTGAACAAGCTGGGCTCGCTCCCCGTGATCCTCTCGGGCTCCGAGGACCTGAAGAAGAAGTACATGACGCCCCTGGCCAAGGGTGAGGGGATGTTCTCGTACTGCCTCTCCGAGCCGGACGCGGGCTCCGACGCGGCGGGCATGAAGACGAAGGCGGTCCGCGACGGCGACTCCTACGTCCTGAACGGCGTGAAGCGCTGGATCACCAACGCGGGCGTGTCCGAGTACTACACGGTCATGGCCGTGACGGACCCGACGAAGCGCTCGAAGGGCATCTCGGCCTTCGTCGTGGAGAAGTCGGACGAGGGTGTCTCCTTCGGTGCCCCGGAGAAGAAGCTCGGCATCAAGGGCAGCCCCACGCGCGAGGTCTACCTGGACAACGTCCGCATCCCCGCGGACCGCATGATCGGCGAGGAGGGCACGGGCTTCGCCACCGCGATGAAGACCCTGGACCACACCCGCATCACGATCGCCGCCCAGGCGCTGGGCATCGCGCAGGGCGCCCTCGACTACGCCAAGGGCTACGTCCAGGAGCGCAAGCAGTTCGGCAAGCCGATCGCCGACTTCCAGGGCATCCAGTTCATGCTCGCCGACATGGCGATGAAGATCGAGGCCGCCCGCCAGCTGACGTACGCGGCGGCTGCCAAGTCCGAGCGCGGCGACGCCGACCTCACCTTCCAGGGCGCGGCGGCCAAGTGCTTCGCCTCGGACGTGGCCATGGAGGTCACGACGGACGCGGTCCAGCTCCTCGGCGGCTACGGCTACACCCGCGACTACCCGGTCGAGCGCATGATGCGCGACGCCAAGATCACCCAGATTTATGAGGGCACGAACCAAGTTCAGCGCATAGTGATGGCCCGCAACCTCCCGTAACGCACCACGCAGGCAAGGCACTTGAGGGGCACTCTCCGGAGTGCTCCTTTCCCTTGTCCGTCCCGTGGCAACGAGACGACGGGGCGGATCAGTCCTTCGTCCCCCACACCCACGGGAAGCCGAAACCGTACGCGCGGTCCATCAGCTCCTGGACCGAACTGCGTCGCGTGCCGGTGTACCAGCGGACCTCGCGGCGGACCGTGAGCCCGCCCGGCCCGGGCGACGCCAGCGCGATGGCGCAGCCCGTGGCACCGTCGGGGGAGTCGTCCAGGGCGATGCGGAAGCCGCCGGCCGGAGCGGTGACCGTGGCCGTGGCGCCCAGACGCCGGAAATCCACCGCACCCTCGTACACATAGACGTAGAAGAGCAGCTGCCGGAAGTGCTCGCGCCGGTCCAGGTTGACCCGGAGCGTCTCCCCGTCGGACAAGGCCCCGGTGCGGTCGTCCTGGTCGAGCTCCACATACGGCCACTGCGACAGTGAACCGAAGGCATTGCCCAAGGGCTGCACGGCCACGCCCGAGCCGTCCGCGCAGGCGACCAGGCAGCCGAGGTCGAGGTCGGCCTCGGTCGCCGCCGACCAGTTGAGGTTCACCTGAAGAACGCCGCGCCCCGCGATGCTGGCCTGCGGCACCGTCCTGGTCAGCACGGTGTCCGAGTGCGCGGACGGCGGCCGCATCTCGCGGGCGGCAGCGCGCTCCGGGCCGGCCGTGGGCTTCAGGCGGATGGTGCCGCGCGGACGATTGTCGTTGCTCAACTGCGCCCCCTTGCACTGCCGTTCGGGAGAGCGGCGGGTGCCGGGAGTTTATGCGCGGTGCGGCGATTCTGGAGTACTCTCTGTGCCTTCGGTCTCACGTCTGGTGCGTGTGAACCGGCGGGGGCACGGGGGCACTTGCTACGGGTGGGGATCCAAGGGTGTCGTCAACACACCCCCGCGTCCGTCGTGTTGTGGGGGTGGGCATGCCGACAGGCGCCCTGTTGGACCGTCATATGGTCGCTCAGAGCATCAACGATCTGGCGGATCGGCCGGCGCTCGGGACCCGGAAGGAAGAGCTGACCGCCCTCGCGGACGCGCTCCGGGACCAGGACGCCGGCGCGCTCGAACCGTGGTCCGAACTCGATCTGCTCGCCGCCTACGCTCGTCCGGAGAGTCTCCGGGCGACCAGGGACCAGGGCGCGGAGCACAAGGCCTGGTCCTATGCCGAAGCGGTGCTCGGCGCACTGGTCTTCGTACCGCTGATGCTCACCTGGTACGGCCTGACCCGGGCGTCGAGCGCGTACGGAGCGCTGACCGGCGCGGATCCGAAGGCTGCCGGCCGGCCCTTCCTGCAACTGTGGCAGTCCGGCTTCGAGGGGCATCTCACCGGCGCGTTCACCTTCGGTCACGTGGCGATGAGCGCCACCGTCGCCATCGCGGTGCTGTTCACCCTGGTCCTCGTGCACGGGCTGCGACGGTCCGCCGTCACGCGCAGGGAAGAGGAGGCCGAGCGCACCGCCGAGGAACTGATGGCGGTGCTCGTACCGGCGCTGACCCGCGCTCAACTGGTGCTGAACCAGCAGCGGCTCAGCTCTCCCCAGCGCTTCGCCGCCGAGCTCACCGGGGCCGCCACGACCCTCAACCGGCTGGGCAACAAGGCCGTCCGGGTCCAGAAGGACCTGACCACGGCCGCCTCGGTCGTCGGCGGGGCGGTGGAGGCCGCCGAGCGCCGGCTGGCCGGGGTGGACACGTCCATCAAGCCGCTGGAGGTGGCGGCGGGCCGCATCGAGGCCGCGGTCAGCGACGGCGGAGCGCAGGTCCGCAAGGCGCTCGACGACGTCCGTGACGCCAGCGGTGAGGTACGGCTCGCCGTGGAGGGCGCCGGTGACCGCGTCGAGGACTCGGTCACCGTGCTGGCCGCGTCCCAGCGCGCCTACACCACGGGCATCGAGGTGGCCTCGGATGTGTCCGTCCAGCTGCTCGGCAAGCTCGGCGACGTGGTGGAGGACACGGCCCGCGCGGTCGAGGGGTCCCAGCAGGCGGTCCGTGAACTGAGCGCCCAGACAGGGGCGTTGCGCGCGGCGGCCGAGGAGTTCTCGCGGCTCGCCGACGCACTGCGGGTGGACCCGGTGGAGCGGGTGCGACCGGTGGCCGACGCGGCCGACCGGCCGGATCGGGCGGCCGACGAACGGGAGACACCGCAGCTGCCCGAGGCGTCCCTGACCGAGGTTCGATGAAGGGCCGCAGGCTCCAGCCACTGCACCTGGCGGGGTGGCTGTTCGCGGACATGCTGCTCGTCCTCGCGCTGGTGGCCATGGGCGACCAGGGAGACCCGCAGGCCGCGGAGAGGCCCGGCTCCTCGCCCTCCCCCTCGGCCTCGGCGCAGCACAAGAAGCCCCAGCACACAGGCCCGCGGGCCGTTGTCCGCACACCGGTCAAGGTGGCCCTCGACGCGCGGGCCGGGGACAGGGAGGCGATCGTGCGCGGCCTGCGCAAGGCGACGGCACGCTACAAGGGGCGGCAGGCCGCCTTCGTGCTGACCTTCGGACGCCACACCGACCCGGGTGCCGGAGGCCGCTATGCCCACGAGGTCAACTCCCTGCTGGAGAAGGCGCGTCCGGACATGTTCCACGGCGCCACCACACGCGACTTCTGGAAGGGCGGCGCCTCCTCGGGCCACGCCGACATCGAGATCTACTTCTACACGTACTGAGTCACACGGAGGTACGACACCGTGCAGATCCTGCCCTTCTACCTGCTCTGCGACGAGTCCGGGTCGATGATCGGTGAGCCGATCGACGCCATCAACGGCGCGCTACCGGACCTGCACCACGAGATCAGTACCAACCCGACCGTCGCCGACAAGACGCGTTTTTGTCTCATCGGCTTCTCCGACAGCGCCACCGTGCTGCAACCGCTCGTCGACCTCAGCGACATCGACTCGGTACCCGCGCTGGCCGCCGGCGGGCTCACCTCGTACGGCGACGCGTTCCGCACGCTGCTGCGCTGCGTCGAAGCGGATGTGGCCGCGCTCAAGGCGGAGGGCCACGAGGTGTACCGCCCGGTGGTCTTCTTCCTGTCCGACGGCATTCCCACCGACGAACCGGACTGGGAGCAGGCGTACAAGGAACTCACCCAGTCCCGGTTCTGCCCGAAGATCATCGCCTTCGGCATAGGCGAGGCGCAGGAGAGCACGATCGCGCAGGTCGCCAACTTCCGGGCGTTCATGCAGAAGGACTCCTCGGTGTCACCGGCCCAGGCGCTCCGCGAATTCGCGTCCAGCCTCACCCGGTCGATCGTCCGCTCCGCGGGGAGCATCGCGGCGGACGGCGGCAACGGATTCACCCTGGCCATGGACGACACCGTGCCCGGGTTCTCCACCGTCTCCCTCGACAAGCTGTGAGGTCGTGCCGATGGGCCAGGAACAGGGCAGGAGCGCCGAGCACATGAACGCCGGACCGTCCCCTGCCGACCCGCGGCAGCCCGATCCGCTGGACGCGACGTGGCAGAGCGTCGGGCAGTTCTTCGCCGAGCCCCCGGAGCCGACCGCGCCCGCTTCCGGGCCGGAGCCGACCGCGCCCGCCTCCGGGCCGGAGCCGACCGCGCCCGCCTCCGGGCCGGAGCCGACACCGCCACCGGCACCGCCACCGGCACCGCCGACACCGCCACCGGCACCGCCGACACCGCCACCGGCACCGCTGGCGACGCCGTACGAGCCGACCCCGCCGGTGATCTCGTACGAGCCGATACAGCCAGCGGTGCCGTACGAGCCGACCCCGCCGGTGATCTCGTACGAGCCGACCCCGCCGGTGATCTCGTACGAGCCGACACAGCCCGCGACCTCGTACGAGCCGATACAGCCAGCGGTGCCGTACGAGCCGACCCCGCCGGTGATCTCGTACGAGCCGACCCCGCCCGCGATCTCGTACGAGCCGGATCTGTCGGCGATCCCGTACGTCGTCCCCGTACCACCGCACCCCGAGGTCCTCCCGACGCCGGCCGGGCCACAGACTCCGCCGCCCGGCGCCCCCGAGGAGCCCCCCGTGCTCCAGGAAGCCCCGGTCGAGGCCCCGGTCCCGGTCGTGGCCCCGGACCTGGTCCCGGCCCTGGGCGTCCCGCCGTACTCCGGCCCGAAGCCGCCGCTGTATCCGCCCGAACCCCGCGGCGTCCCGGCAGTCCGGCGCGACCCGACGGCGGCGCTGATTCCCGACATGGTGGTGGACGGTGCCGGCTACGGCGCCCTGACGGTGCGGGCGGCCTCCGTACGCGGCGACTCGCACCGCTATCAGAGCGAGCCGCGCCAGGACTCCCTGGCCGTGGTCCGCCTCGGCGCGCCCGGCCCGGACGAGCTGCTGCTGCTCATGGTGGCGGACGGCGTGGGTTCGGCGGCCCGTTCGCACGTCGGCTCGCAGCAGGCCTGCCGGCTCGCCGCGATGCAGCTGGACAGCGCCTCCGCGGAGCTCGCCGAGGCGCTGCGCGAGGGCGACCCCAGCCGGTTCGCCGCGTCGGTGGACGCCGAGGTGGGGCGCGTCGCGACGCTCCTGGCCCACCACGCGCAGGAGCGGGGCGACGACCCCGCCGCATACGCCACCACGCTGCGCGCCCTGCTCGTGCCCCTCGACCCGGAGGTCCGCACCCGCGGATTCCTGGCCGTCGGCGACGGTGGCACCGCCCGGCTGCGCGACGCCGAGTGGGACGTGTCCCTGACGGATCCCGAGCATGGCGGCGACGGGATGATCGACACCCGCACGGCGGCGCTGCCGCACAGCCACCGGGCCCGTGTCTCGCTCCTCGGCCCGGCTCTCCCCGGCGACGTACTGGTCCTGTGCACGGACGGTCTGTCCACGCCGCTGGCGGGGGACGCCGGGATGCGGGACTTCCTGCGTTCCGCATGGGGCACCGGTGCCGTTCCCGCTCCGGCCGACTTCCTCTGGCAGCTGCAGTACCGGGTGAAGTCGTACGACGACGACCGCACCGCGGTCGTCCTCTGGGAGGCCATGCCATGAGCCCGAGCGACGGCGCCGACGTACCGCTCGGCTCGCTCACCCTCGGGACCCGCGTCGGCGACGGCGGTCAGGGCGAGGTGTACGACGTCGACGGCCCGGGTCGACTGCTGTACAAGAGCTACCGCGAGCCGCAGAAGGTCGACGGCGCGGAACTCGCGGCCCTTGTGACGCTCCGTCAGGGTCTCGCCCCCGCCGACCGGGACCGTCTGGACCGGGAGGCAGCGTGGCCGCTGTGCCGGGTCGTGAACGGCGGGCGGGTGACCGGCTTCCTCATGTATCGCGCCCCGGACTCCATGACCTGGCGGACGTCGCGCGGCGAAGCACGGCTGACCGAGCTGTCGTATCTGCTCCGGGCCCCCAAAGCGGCCTGGCATGCCGTTCCGCAGCCGTCTCCGGCCGAGCGGTACGCGCTGGCGGTCGCCGCCGTCGAACTCTTCCAGTGGCTGCACGCGCTGGGACTGGTCGTCGGGGACGTGTCGCAGGCGAACGTGCTGTGGGCCGCGCGACCTGGGCCCGCTCCCTACCTCCTGGACTGCGACGGGGTGCGTCTGGTGGGGCGACCGCCGGTCCTGGAGCAGGCGGACACCCCGGACTGGCACGATCCGCTGGCAGCGCCGGGCGCGGTCACCGTGGACAGCGATCGCTACAAAGTGGCCCTGGTCGTGGGGCGCGTCCTGAGCCAGGACGCCTACGTGGCCCCCGGCAAGCCCCTGCGGCCGCTGTCCGGCGTCCTCGACGACAGACGGGAGAACGCGGTCACGGCGCTGTGGGAACAGGCGGCCGGTCCGCGGGGCAGCAGGCCGCACCTGGCACAGTGGCGTACGGCGTTGGCCGGCCGGGACACGATCAAACTCATCGCCGCCGAACCGGCGCCGAAACCGGCTGTGGACCGCACCAAGTTCGACGGCCCGCGCAGCCGGGGACGGATCAGCCTCCGTGACTGATCCACGGACCGCAGCGGCGCGCCCGAGGCAGGCTGACCCCATGACCGATCCCACGACAGCGGACCTGCCGTCCTTCCCGTACCACCCGGACCCCCTGGCCACCGGCTCGGTGGTCCCCTCGGACACCGAGTGCCTGAGCTGCGGACGCCGACGCGGATACGTCTACGCCGGTCCCGTGTACGCGGTGGCGGACATCGGCCACGAACTCTGCCCGTGGTGCATCGCGGACGGCAGCGCCGCCGAGCGGTACGAAGCCTTCTTCACTGAGGTGGACGGCCAGGTGCCGATGGACGTCGTGCGCGCCGTGGCACAGCGCACGCCCGGCTTCTCCGCCTGGCAACAGGAACGCTGGCTGACCCACTGCGGTGACGCCGCGCTGTTCCTCGGCCGCGCGGGCGTCCCCGAACTGGAGCCCTACCCGGACGCGATGGAGACCCTGCGAGAGGACCTCGGGTCACTCGGTGGCACGGAGGCCTTCCTCGCCGCCCTGAACGCCGAGGGCCAGCCGACGGCCTATCTCTTCCGCTGCCGCCATTGTGAACGACACCTCGCCTACGCGGACTTCACCTGACGGAACCGACGCCCCTCGACGTCGGGACCGGCACCCGTGACGTCGCCGCCGTGGCCCGCCGGTGCCTTGCCGGACGTGGTCACCGGCCGCCCAGCGCGCGCCGCAGGTCCTCCGGTTCGCGGAAGTGGACCGCTTGCATGCCGAGTGCGGCCGCCGCCTCCACGTTCTCCAGGGTGTCGTCCACGAACAGGCACCGTTCGGCGGGGACACCGGCCCGTTCGACGGCGATCTCGAAGATGCGCGGGTCGGGCTTGGCGATGTTGACCCGCGCGCTGCTGACGACGTCGTCGGCGAGGTCCGTCAGCCCCAACACCTCCAGGTCCGCCTCCAGTTGGACGGACGCGTTGGAGACGAGGATCAGGCGGACGTGCTGCGCGCGGGCCCCGCGCAGCAGGGCCACGACCGTTTCGTCGGCGTGAAAGGGGGAGTCGACAAGGGCGTTGGCCAGCTCGAAGGCCGTGACCTCGGGGACGAGCCCGGTCAGTCCGCGCGCGACCGACCACGCCCATTGGGTCGGCGTGATCCGGCCGACCAGCAGCGGCAGCACCGTGTCCGGCGCGAAGGCCACCTTCATGACGGTGCCCTCGGCCAGTCCGGCGGTGCGTTCCAGCGCGGTCACGGGGGCCGGGTCGTAGATCCGGATCACGTTGTCGATGTCGCAGAGCACCGCGGCGAAGGTCGGTCTGCCGGATGCCGGGTGCGGGGAGGGCGTCATGGGGAACACCCTGACACCCGCCCGCGCCCGGTCACCGGCCGGGGCTCACCGATCGGGGCTCACCGATCGGAGTATCGGCGACGGACCCCCCGGAGGGATTTCGGGTCCTTTTGTCGCCTTGGGGGTGTGGCATACGAAGCGGATTGTTGGCATCCGCTCGATGGCGCGGCGCGGCCGAGGGGCGTACCACGGAAGGACACGTACGCGGGGCCCGGCCCGGGCCCCACCACCCCCAGGAGGAGCCATGACCCAGCCCGGAACCATGACCGCGATGACCAAGGAGATGCAGGACTGCGTCGAGGCGTGCATGTCGTGCCACAGCATGTGCGAGGAGACCATGAGCTCCTGCATGCAGATGGGCGGCCAGGCCCAGATGCAGATCATGCGCGCGCTCATGGACTGCTCCGAGATGACCCGCATGTGCGCGGACATGATGATGCGCAGGTCACCCATGTCGCCCGAGATGTGCGCGCTGTGCGCCAAGGCGTGCGAGATGTGCGCCGAGGCGTGTATGTCCATGCCGGACGACCCCCAGATGATGCGCTGCGCCGAGGCCTGTCGCCGCTGCGCGGAGACCTGTCGCACGATGGCGGGCGCACGGATGTGATGCTGCCCGACCCGGCTCGCCCCGTCGAGCGGTGGGCACGACGCAGCCCCCGGAAGAGTTCCGGGGGCTGTGTCGTGTTCCAGGATTGCGGCAGGGGCGTCAGTTGCCGCTCACCGTCACCTTCTCGTCGTTCTTCAACTCGCTCACCAGCGTCTTCACCTTGGCCTTGTCCCAGACGAGGTTGCCGCCGGTGGAGCCGGAGATCGGCATGTTCATGGACTTGCCGTCGCCGCTGGTGACGCCCTTCATCGCCCAGAACATCTCGGCCAGGTCCCACAGGCTCATGTCCTTGTCGACGGTGAGGCTGTCGAGGCCCGCGCCCATGGTCGGGTAGAGCTTGAAGGGGTTCAGGACGGTCGAGGGCGTCGCGACCTGGTGCGCCAGGGCGGACAGGAACTTCTGCTGGTTCTTCGTGCGCTGGAGGTCCGAGGCCGCGAAGGCGTGCCGGGTGCGGACGAACGCGAGGGCTTGCTCGCCGTTGAGGGTCTGCTTGCCCTTCTTGAAGTCCGCGCCGGAGTACTTGTCCTTGAAGCCCTGGTCGAGGTTCATCTCGACGCCGCCGACCGAGTCGACGATCTTCGCGAAGCCGGCGAAGCCGATCTCCACGTAGTGGTCGATGTGCAGACCGGTGTTGTACTCGATGGTGCGCACGAGCAGCGTCGGGCCGTCGAACGCGTAGGCCGCGTTCAGCTTGTTCGCGCCCAGTGGGCCCTTGATCTTGCCGGACTCGGACCCGCGGAACGTGGGAATGGTGACGTTCGAGTCACGCGGCAGTGATATCAGGGTGTCGCCGTTGCCGCCGACGTGCAGGATCATCATCGAGTCCGTGCGCTTGCCCTCGGCGGACCCGGTGTGCAGCTTCTTCTTCTCCTCGGCGGACATGCCGGCGCGGCTGTCGGAACCGACGATCAGGTAGTTCGTGCCTTCGCCCGTCTCGGGGCGGTCGATGACCTTGGAGAGATCCACGTCACGGTGGAGCTTGGAGTCGGCCCAGAAGTAGGTGCCGACGGAGACCACGACCAGCAGTGTGACCAGGGTTATCGCGGTCCACTTGATCCGGCGGCGCCAGTTCGGGCGCGGGCGGTAGTTCTGGTAGTCCGGGTCCGGGTCGTTGTCGTTCGGTACGAAGCCGCCCCGGCCGCCGCCGTAGACCTGGCCGGTGTTGTATCCGCTGTCGTAGCCCTGGCCCTGGCCCTGGCCGTATCCGTCGTCGTACCCCTGCCCGTCGTCGTACGTCGGCTGTTGGGGCACCCCGCGGTACGGCGGCGCGCCCTGGCCCGGACCGGGCGTGGACGGCCCGCGCCGCACCTGCCGCATCACGCGGGCGCTCTCAGGCTGTGCGCCTGCGCTGCCGCGTCCGTAGCGGTTGCCGCCGTTGTTGCGGTTGTCGTCGGACCACGCGTCGGGCCAATCGTTCATGCGGACCAGTGTGCAGGGCCCCACTGTGTGTCTTACAAGAGAGTCAGGAGATCTGGGTCACGCCTGTTGCAGAGCTGATGCAAAGCAGGCCTTGCACGGCCCGGCATATGGTGGACGCCATGACAGACCAGGCCCCCAACCCGGAATCCGATATTCCGGGCAAGCCGACCTCCGCGTCCCGGACCACCCTCAGCCACATCATGACCCACAACGACACCAACCTTCTGGGAACGGTGCACGGTGGAGTGATCATGAAGCTCGTCGACGACGCGGCGGGTGCGGTGGCCGGGCGCCACTCCGGCGGGCCCGCCGTCACCGCCTCCATGGACGAGATGGTCTTCCTGGAACCCGTCCGCGTAGGCGACCTCGTCCATGTGAAGTCTCAGGTCAACTGGACCGGACGTACCTCCATGGAAGTCGGCGTCCGCGTCCTCGCCGAGCGTTGGAACGAGTCCACGCCACCCCAGCAGGTCGGCTCGGCCTATCTCGTCTTCGCCGCCGTCGACGCCGACGGCAAACCCCGTCGCGTCCCGCCGGTCCTCCCGGAGACCGAGCGCGACAAGCGCCGCTACCAGGAGGCGCAGATCCGCCGCACCCACCGGCTGGCCCGCCGCCGCGCGATCATGGACCTGCGCGAGAAGCGTGCGGCGGAAGGTCTCGACGACTGACCGTTCGGAGCGCTCGGGGCCAAGGCTCGGTGCCTTACGGACACATCACCTGATCCCCCGTCGCCGCCCCGAACTCCCCCTGATACGGATCCTCCGCCCGCACCCGCCTGACCTGCTTGAAGTCCGCCCCGGCGGTCACCTTCAGCAGCTGGCCCTGCCCCTTGACCGCGCGCAGCTCCGCGCCGGGCAGCGCAGCCGCGAGGGACTTCGCCGAGCGGTCCCACCGGGGGTCGTAGGAGATGACGGTGCGCGGGACGGTCGTGGCCGACGCGCTGCTGGGCCGGCCCGTCGTACGGAATCCGAGGGCGGACAGTGCGCCGTCGACCCGCTTGCCGAGGCCCGTCGTGGCCGTCCCGTTCTCGACCTGGACCTTGATCTGCTGCGGGGCCACGTCGACGCGCACGGACTTGGGCCGCGCCTTGTGCACCGCGATCGGCTTGTCGTCGCGCAGCGACTGGAACAGCTTCGCCGACTTGGCGGGGTCCCACTTCAGCGTCGAACCGATGCCCTTGACGACGTATGCCATCTGCCCGATCGGCACGGTCGCGAACTCCGACGAGGAGGGCGAGAACTTCCGCATGGCCCGCCCCAGGTCCAGCAGCTCGTCCGTGCCGAACCCCTTGTCCGCGCGGACCGACCCCAGTACGGCCCGGGTCACGTCGCGGAACCTCATCGGGTTCATCAGCACCCCGGATGAGGTGGCCCGCCCGACCAGCGCCGCCAGGAAGCGCTGCTGGCGCTGCATCCGGCCGAGGTCGGAGGCCCCGTCGACATGCCGGGCACGTACGTACTGGAGCGCCTGCCCGCCGCCCAGCAGATGCGAGCCCGCCGCCAGATCGAGACCGGTGTACGAGTCCTTGAGGGGCTTTGCGGTGCAGATCTCCACGCCGCCGAGCACGTCCACCGTCTTCATGAAGCTGGTGAAGTCGACCTCCAGATAGTGGTCGATCTTGACGTGGGTCATGTTCTCGACGGTGCGCACGGTCAGGTTCGGGCCGCCCTCCGCGTACGCCGCGTTGAGCTTGATCGGGTGGGAGCCGTGCCGCGTGCCGGTGGTCTCGTCGGTGTGCGCAGGCGTCTGCGCGTACGAGTCCCGTGGCAGGCTGACGATGCTGGCCCGCTCCCGGTCCTCCGAGATGTGCACGATCATGATCGTGTCGGTGCAGTGGCAGGGAGCTCCGCCCAGCCGGAACTTCCGTCGCTCCGCCTCCGTGATCTTGTCCCGGCCGTCGGTGCCGACCAGCAGCACGTTCATGCCGTGGCCGGCCTCGGGGCGGTTCTTCATGTCCTTGAACGGGTCGACCCGGGCGATGTCCGCGTCCAGGCTGGTGACCACCGCGTGCCCGATGCCCGCCGAGGCGAGGACCACCACGGAGATGGTCGTCACCACCCGCATGGCCCAGCGCGGCTTCTTGCGCCGTACGGGCGGCCGTACGGGGGGCCGCCGCGGGCGGGACGGCTGCTGGTGGCGCTGAGGGCGCGCCGGGGAGCGGGGCGGGCTGGGCAAGGGGACACCTCCGCGTAGGCCGGGCGTGGGGATCCGTGAGCACCGTAGGCCGATACGATCTGCGGCCCGGGCCGTAGGCCGGGCGGCGCGCGCCGGTGTCCCCCGTTCGCGGTAACGTGACGTCCGATGAGCGAGAAGTCTGACGTGCGGCCCCCCGCCGTCTCTGTGATCATGCCCGTCCTCAACGAGGAGCGGCATCTGCGCGGGGCCGTCCAAGCGATCCTGGCGCAGCGGTACGACGGCGAGATGGAGGTGGTGATCGCCATCGGTCCCTCCACGGACCGTACGGAGGAGATCGCCGCCGAACTCGTACGCGAAGATCCGCGCGTGCACACCGTGCCGAACCCGACCGGGCGCACCCCCGCCGCGCTGAACGCCGCGATCAAGGCGTCCCGGCACCCCGTCGTCGTACGCGTCGACGGGCACGGCATGCTGTCGCCCAACTACATAGCGACCGCCGTACGCCTCCTGGAGGAGACCGGCGCGCAGAACGTCGGCGGCATCATGCACGCCGAGGGCGAGAACGACTGGGAGCACGCGGTCGCGGCCGCCATGACCTCGAAGATCGGGGTCGGGAACGCCGCGTTCCACACGGGCGGCGAGGCCGGGCCTGCCGAGACCGTCTACCTCGGGGTCTTCCGGCGCGAAGCCCTGGAGCAGCAGGGCGGCTACAACGAGGAGTTCATCCGCGCCCAGGACTGGGAGCTGAACTTCCGGATCCGGGAGGCGGGCGGACTCATCTGGTTCTCGCCCGAGCTGCGGGTGTCGTACCGGCCACGGCCCTCCGTCAAGGCTCTCGCCAAGCAGTACAAGGACTACGGGCGCTGGCGGCATGTCGTCGCCCGCTACCACGAGGGCTCCATCAACCTGCGCTACCTCGCACCCCCGACCGCGGTCTGCGCGATTGCGGCGGGTGTGGTCGTGGGCGCGGCGCTGACGCCCTGGGGATTCCTGATCCCCGGCGGCTACCTCGCGGCCATCGCGCTCGGCTCACTGCCCGGCGGCAAGGGGCTGCCGCTGAAGGCACGCCTCCAGATCCCCGTCGCCCTCGCCACGATGCACATGTCGTGGGGCCTCGGCTTCCTCACCAGCCCGAAGGCGCTGGCCAGGAAGGTCATCGCGTCCCGGCGTCCGGCGGTACTCAGCGCCAACTGAACGTCCACGCATACGAGTGGGGCCCCTCTCGGAGCCGAGAGGGGCCCCACTCGTATGCCAGGGACTCGTCTGTACGGGCTACCAGGTGTAGTCCGGTATACGGGCTACCAGGTGTAGTCCGGGTCCACGTGCATGCACGCCGACTTGTCCGAGCCGTTGAGGACGTCCGCCGACTTCGGCGTCTTGTCGTCGTCCTCGGGCGCCTTGTACGTGGTGCCGTCCCGCCAGTCGGCGCCGACGACCAGCGTGACCCCGGAGACAGCCGTCGACTTCTTCACCGCGCTCGTCGGAATCCCGAGGGCCTTGGCGACCCGCAGGGCGTCGCCCTCCAGGTCCGCGCTGGGATAGCGGATGACCGTCGTGTCCTCGGCGGTAGCCGTCGTCGTGTCGGCCCTCGCCTGCGTGAAGCCCTTGCCGACGACCAACTGGGTCACGGTGCTCGCGCGTCCGCCGACCGGGGCCAGGGTGGACGTGCGCGTGCCGTTCTGCACGATCACGCCGATCTTGTCGTCCGCGGCGGCCGGGTCGGACGACGTCCTCTCCTTGGCGGCCTTCTTCTTGTCCTTGCCGTCCAGCGCGATGTCCTCGCGGACCAGCCGGAACAGCTTCGCCGCGTCACCCGGCTTGGGCACCACCCGGCCGCTGCTGGTCGACGAGTACTGCCACGGCATCGTCGTCATGGTGATCCGCTTGCTCGGGACCTTCTTCAGCTCCTTGCTCAGGTCGTACAGCTTCGTCACGGACCCGAGGCCCTCGTCGACGGTGAGCGCGCTGGTGGCCGTCTCGGCGAGCTTGCGCAGCTTGTTGGGGCTGCTGAGTGTGGCGTTGTCGCGCAGCTGGCGGACCATCGAGTTCATGTACTGGTGCTGGGCCTTGGTCCGGGCGATGTCGGTGTCGTCCTCGAAGCCGTACCGCGTCCGCAGCCACTGCAGGGCCTGCTTGCCCTTGATGGACGTCGTGCCCTCCTCGAGCTTCAGCCCGGAGCCGTGGCCGGAGGAGGTGTGCGAGTAGATGTTGGCGTCCACGCAGACCGGGACGCCGCCGATGGCATCGGCCATGGACACCACGCCCGCGAAGTCGACCATGACGAAGTGGTCGATGTGGATGTCGGTGAGCTTCTCCCAGGTGGCGACCGTGCAGCCGGGGCCGCCGCGGCCCAGCGAATCGTTGGTGATCGTGGGGAAGGTGCTCGCCGCGTAGGTCTTCCCGGTGTCCGGGTCGGTGCACTTGGGTATCTGCAGCAGCGTGTCGCGCGGCATGCTCACCACCGACATGTTGCTGCGGTCCGCCGAGACGTGCAGCAGCATCTGGACGTCCGCGCGCGGCGCGGTGTTGAAGGTGTCCTTGGCTCCGCCGAGCTTCTGGTTCTCCGCGGAGTCGCGGGCATCCGAACCGATCAGCAGGATGTTCAGCGGGGTCTGACCCGCCGCGTTCGGCTTGGATTCGGCGGCGCGGTCCTTCTCGTCGCCGATGTTCAGGTCCCTCTTTTTGATGTTGGCGTTCAGGTGCTGGTAGTAGAGATAACCGGCACCGGCGGTGCCGAGTATCAGGACCGCCAGGACCGTCGCCGACCAGCGCAGGATGCGGCGTCTGCGACGCGGGCGCCCCCCGCCCCCGTGCCGGCGCCCACCGCCGCCGCCGTGCCGGCCGTGCCCCTGCGGCTTGAGCGGCATGGTGTCGTCGGCCGTACGACGGCCATCGCCGTCGGCCGTCCGAACGGAAGCATCGTCGGTCCGGTGAACCGGATCGCCGTTCTCGTCGTACGGACTGTCGTCCCAGCCCGGTTCACCGGCCCCACCGGCTCGCCGGACGCGTGGTCGTGCTCCCTCCCCACGCACACTGCTTTGCGCCATCTCCCTGCCCCTCCCCACCCTGCGCCTGACAAACGGGTCCGTCGCGCGTCCGAACCGGACGCACCTCACGCCCTGTTAGACGTCTGACGGACCCGTTAGGTCATCAGCTGGCGCACACCGTCTTGTCCGCCGTGGACTTGTCGACGTCCGGCGCCTTCGTCGCAGTGCTCATCGACACCCCGGCGCCCTTGAAGTCCTTGCCCAGGGTCAGCACGATCGCGGGCAGACCCTGGGCGTTCTTCTCGCTCTTGCCAGGCTTCATCGCAGAAGCGGACAGCCCCATGAGGTCCGCCAGTTTGCGTGCCTGATCTGCCTGGTCGGGAGAGTACTCCAGGGTTGTCTTGCTGAGTGTTGCGTCAGCGTTTCCGAGCTGGCTGGACTTGGTCACACCCTCACTGTTCTGCAGCCAGTTAAGAGTTTCCTGTGCGGAGCCGGACTCGGCGCCGCCGTTGTAGATGTCGACGCGGATCTCGGAGGCGGCGGAACGGGAGCCCTTGAGCCGGGCGGCCACCGCCGCCTTCTCCTTCTTCTCCTTCTGCTTCACCGCGGTGAAGGAGACGTCGTTCTTGATCGCGTCGAAGACCTGGGAGCCCAGTGCCTTGTTGACGATGACCGTCTTGTGGACGACGCCGTCCGCCGGGTTGTCGAGGACCGGCACCGTGGTGAAGGTGATGTTCTTCGTCGGCACCTTCTTCAGCTCCAGGGCCATGTCCTTGAGGGTGCTGACCTTTCCTATCCCCTTGTCCACGGTCAGCGCCTTGGTGGCTGCCTCGGCCAGCTTGATCAGCTTGGTGGGGCTGGTGAGGGTGTCGCTGGAGCTCATCTTGCGCATCAGGGAGCCAAGGAACTGTTGCTGTACTTTGATGCGGTCGAGGTCGCCCTGGTTGCCGAAACTGTGCCGGGTGCGCACGAAGGCCAGGGCCTGCTCGCCCTCGATCGTGTGCTTGCCCTTCGAGAGCTTGAGGTGCGAGTCGGGGTCGTCGACGTCCTTGGCAAGACAGACGTCGACGCCGCCCACCGCGCTGGTCAGCGTCTTGACCGCGTTGAAGTCGGCCATCATGAAGTGGTCGACCGGGATGCCGGTGACGGCCTTGACCGTGCGCATGGTGCAGCCCGGGTCCCGGCCGGCCTGACCGAGACTCGTGTTGAAGCGCACGTTCTGTGTGCCCCCGATGACCTTTTCGGAGCCGTCCGACTGCTTGGTCGGGCAGTCCGGGACGTTGACGATCAGGTCGCGCGGGATGCTCATCGCGGTCGCGTTCGTACGGTCCTTGGAGACGTGCAGCAGGATGTTGGTGTCGGCGTGCCCAACGCTGTTCTTGTCGCCGTAGCCCTCGTTGCCCTTGCCGGTGCGCTTGTCGGTCCCGATGATCAGGATGTTGAAGGCCTCGTCCTTGCTGAAGCCGTTCTTGCCCGCGCTGCCGATGTCCGTCGTACTGACGTTGCCCTCGAGATGCTTGAGGTAGGCGTACCCGGCGGCCGAGACGGCGATCAGCACGAAGGCCATGCTGCCGCCGGTCCACAGCAGGATCTTCTTCGCCTTCGACTTCTTCGGCTTCGTACGCCCCCGCCGCCGCCCGGGAACGGGCTCCGGCGGTTCCGTACGGCGGCGACGCGGCCCCGGCACGCCGGTGGTGCCGGGAGCCGGACGGTCCCTGCCCGGCGCCGTGCGGGCGCGCGCTCCCGCGGGAGCACCGGAACCCGTTCGCGGCCTGGGCACCCCCGACTGCGGAGCGGAAGGGGTCAGTCGCAGTTCGTATTCACCGGTGTTCGGGTTGAGTACCCACTGGTCTGCGGGGTCGATGTTGTCCGCCCGCCCACGGCCTTGCGCGTCCACGGTTGTCTGAATCCTCCGTCGGGGCCACGCGGCGCCTTTCCCCCCTTTGAAGGCGCTCGGGTCTCGGTCAAGCAGTGCGCGACCCCCAGGACTGACCTCGTGGCCGGGTGCACCGGATCGCTCACACTATCCGCCCAGTTCAGCGTCGAGCGACGGCGGTGACAAATTCCACGTCCCTACAACTGGGCAATCCGCCCTATTTCTCAAAGACTTCTTAGCTCAGCAGTTCCCCACCTTGGTGTGCGCTTTACTCGCAGGCGTCCTCGGCCGCGGTGTTCCCGCGGAAAGTCGGCGCCGGATCAGGGGTGTCGGCGGGTGCGCCGGGCCGCTTTCCGCTCGACTTTCCGTCCTTGGTCGACGCCTCTCCGTAGTCGTGCGAGAGGGACTCAAAGGTGCTCTGGGACGGTGATTCCTTGGGCTGTGGGGTGGAATCCTCCGGAAGGTCCTTCGAGACCGCCACCGGTTCGTCCGAACGCAGCCGCGTGAAAAGGTGTGCCGCCGCGGGCTGCACGAGCTGGTCGCGATTGGAGTTGTGGACGTACGACGTCCGGGGCACCGTCAGGAACTGCACATGTTCCGTGGGGATGTCGCGCATGCCGCGCACCAGGTCGTACAGCCCGCGCAGGCTCGCCAGATCCGGGTCCGTGGTGAGCGACGAGGTGGCCGCGTCGAGCACGGGATAGAGCTTCGTCGGGTTGAGCAGGACGTCGTTGCTCTGCACCTTGTTGACGAGCGCGCCGAGGAACCGTTGCTGACGGTCCATCCGGTCGGTGTCGCTGCCGTCGCCGATGCTCTTGCGGGCGCGGACGTAGCCGAGGGCCTGCTCACCGTTGAGCGTGACCTTGCCCGCGGGCAGCTTCAGCTTGGCGGCCTTGTCGTCGATGGGTTCCTTCAGGCACACCTCGACGCCGTCCACGGCATCGACCATGTCCTTGAAGCCATGGAAGTCGACGACCATGTGGTGGTCGACGCGTATGTTCGTGAGCTTCTCGACGGTCCGGATCGTGCAGGCCGAACCTCCCGTCTCGAAGGCGGAGTTGAACATCGTGAACGTCGGCAGGGAGCGTGTGCCGTCCGGGCGCCGGCAGCTCGGCACGTTCACCATCAGGTCGCGGGGCAGCGAGACGGCGGTCGCGCTGTGCCGGTCCGCCGCGAGGTGCAGCAGGATCGTGGTGTCGGACCGCTCGGTCCCGGAGTCCCGCCCGTACTTCCGGTTCTCGTCCCCCGAGCGTGAGTCCGATCCGATCAGCAGGATGTTCTGCGCGTCACGCACCAGCGAGGTGGGCCGCTCCTTCTCGTACCGGGCCAGCTCGGCGGCGGCGCGGTCGTCGGACGTGATGTTCCCGTTCAGCTTCTCGTAGGCCGCCCAGCCCGCCCCCACGACGCCGAGCACCACACCCGCCACGCCTATCGCCGTGCAGCGCAGCCAGCGCCGCCGCCGACGTATGAGACCGGCCCCGGTGGGCGACGCTCCCAGCCCCGGCCCTACCGGGCCTCCGGAGGGCGTGCCTGCGGTGTCGGTCACGAGCGGATCCACCCCTCATGGCGTACGAACATGTCGCGCTGCGGTGCTCTTACGACCATGGCTCGAGGCGGGGGAGGGGGGCGGGCGGTGATGGGCCGAATGGGGGATGAGCGCCCCGCCGGGGGCGCGGGGAACGGCGCGATCAGCCACGAATGGCCCCCAGGCGTGGGGCGGCCTTGTCGGGGCGTGGGGAGCGGGACGTTCGACCACGAGTGGCCCGCGGGCGTGGGGCGGCCGTATCGGGGGTGTGGGGGTGGGGCGATCGGCTACGAGTGGCCCGCGGGCGTCGGGCGGCCGTTTCCGGGCGCGCGGAACTGCGCGACCAGCCGCAGACGGCCTGTGCTCAACGGGGCGGCCTTCTCGGGGAACGGCCTGTGCTCAACGGGGCGGCCTTCCTGGGGAACGGCCTGTGCTCAACGGGGCGGCCTTCCTGGGGAACGGCCTGTGCTCAACGGGGCGGCCTCCCCGGAGAATCGTCAGCGAGCGGTAGCCGTCACCCGCTCACTCTCGATCCGCTTGGCAACCGTGTCCTCACCGAGCTGCTCCAGATGGCGGCACAGCACCACGGACCCCCCGGTGGCGAGCGGCGCGTACAAGCCGGCGCTGAGCCCCTCCCACGTGTCGTAGGAAAGCGCCGACAGAATCCGCGAGCCCGGCCCGGTCAGGTCGAGCGCCGGCGCCTCCGAACGGGCCATTTCGACGACCTCCGCGCTCGTGTACTCGGCCCCGGCGACGATCAGCGCGGGCTCCTCCGGGTCCACCGGCCCGTACGGTACGAAGCGGTCGCCCTGGGACGGCACCTCGACGGCGTAGTCGGCGTACCCGGCGGGCGGAGTCGGGAAGCGACGCCCGAGCGGTGCGAGCGAGAGGGCGACGCGCTCCCCGGAGCAGGCGAGCCCGGCCTCGAACTGCCCGGGCCCGGCGACGACGTGGTCCGCCGCGCCCGGGTCGCCCCCGACATCCGCGACGACGCCGACCGAGGAACACGCGAGCAGCCACACCGCCGTCTGCCAGTGCGCGGGCAGCAGCAGCGCGACCCGTTCGCCGGGCTCGGCGGACAGTTCGCCCTGGAGCAGATTGGCGGTCTTGGCCACCCAATTGGCGAAGGTGGCCACGGACAATTCGACACGTTCGCCCGTGGCGTCGTCGTAGAAGGTCACCAGGGGGCGCGCGGGGTCCGCAGCGAGCGCGGATCGCAGCAGGTCGGCGGGGGTACGGTCGGTGGCATTCACGCGCGCAAGCGTACGCGGGGGCGGCGCGCGGGGCGGTCTGCCCGCGCCACCGGTTCGGACGAGCGTGCCCGACGGCCCGTCAAATCCCCGATGGACAGATATATACGGCTATGTCCACGATCAGGGGCATGCATGAATTCCTTGCTTCCTCGGTCGGCGTCACCTGCGCGGCCGCACTTGCTCTTCCGCTGACCCTGCCCGCCCCGGCGCAGGCCGGAACATCGGCGGTGACGTCCGAGCCGGGCGTCCCCGGCAGCACCCAGTCCCTGCCGCTCGCCCCGCCCGACGACCAGCGGGCCCTCGGGCCCGCCGCGCCCGAACAGGATCTCGCCCGACGTGACGTACGGCCGTTCTCGCTGGTCGGCGTCATCTGGGACAACCCGCACAGTGAGCTGCACGGCCGCGTCCAGGTCCGTACCCGCGCGGTCGGGACCGGCCACTGGTCCGACTGGCAGGACGTCGAGACGCACAACCACGAGCACGCTCCCGACCCGGACACCGCCGAGGGGGCATCGGGCCGGGTGCGCGGCTCCACAGCGCCGTTGTGGGTGGGGAACTCGGACGGCGTCGAGGCGCGCGTCCAGGCGGAGCGGGCGAAGGAGGACGAACGGGGGACGGCCCCCGGCGACTCGCCGCTCCCCAGGGGTCTCCACCTCGAACTCGTCGACCCCGGCGCGGATGCCCCGCGTGAGGGCGTGCAGATGAGCGACGCACGCGGGAGCGCACCGACGGGCAGCGCACACGAGGGCGCGCCCCCGCTGGATCCCACCCCGGTCACGCCCGTGGGCAAACTGACTGCGATCGCTTCCCTGGCCGTGTCGTCTGCGGTCGCTGCCGTGAGCGGCCTGATCGCGGACGCTTCCGCGGGCGAGACGGCCAAAGACGCTTCCGTGGACGAGCCGCTCGCGAACGCACCCGTGGACGACACGGACGGCACGGGCATACCCGCCGCCGACGGCACGCTCGCCGGCGCCATGTCCGCGAAGGCCGCCGCCGCGTCCTCCGCCAACGCCGATGTCGCACCCCTCGGCGCCAGGGAGATCCCCGCGCTCTCCCAGCAGGAGACGGAGCGCGAATTCATCGCCGCGAGCGGGGGCGACGAGCGCGAGAAGCCGTACATCGGCCCACGTCCGCGCATCATCACGCGCAGCGGCTGGGGCGCGGACGAGAGTCTGCGTGAAGGCGGCTTCGTCTACACGAAGAAGGTCAAGGCGGCCTTCGTGCACCACACGGTGTCGGGCAACAACTACAGCTGCTCCCAAGCCCCTTCGGTCATCCGCAGTATCTACCGCTACCACGTGGTGAGCAGCGGCTGGCGCGACATCGGCTACAACTTCCTCGTCGACAAGTGCGGAAACATCTACGAAGGTCGCGCCGGGGGCGTGACCAAGCCCGTCGTGGGCGCCCACACTCTCGGTTTCAACAGCGACACCATGGGGATCGCCGTCCTCGGCAGCTACGCCAAGACGAAGCCGTCCAGCGCCGCAGTCACCGCCATCGCACGGCTCACCGCATGGAAGCTCGGCCTCTTCGGAGCGAATCCGCGTGGCAAGACATACCTGAAGTCGGGCGGTGGCAATCTCTACGCAAAAGGAAAGAACGTACGACTGAATGTGATCTCCGGCCATCGGGACGGATTCGCCACCGAGTGCCCAGGAAAGCTCCTGTACGGCAAGCTCGGCTCGGCCCGCCAGGCGGCGGCCCGCTACCAGGGCAGGTAGGAGCGGGTGGATCCGACCGGAGGCTGCAGAGATCACCTGAGGTCGACGGAGGGCCATCGAGGGACACCGCACGGCCATCGAAGGCGCCATCGAACGGTCTGCATACACTGGCCGGCCGATACACAGTTCGGCCCGGTCCCGGCAGGAAGCAGAGACGACAGGTGACAGAAGCGATCCTCCTGGTCGGCGGCAGAGGCACCCGGCTGCGCCCCCTCACGGTGCACACTCCCAAGCCCATGGTCCCGGCGGCCGGGGTCCCGTTCCTCACCCACCAGCTGGCGCGAGCGAGGGCGGCGGGCGTCGAGCACATCGTCCTGGCGACCTCCTACCTGGCCGAGGTCTTCGAGCCGTACTTCGGCGACGGCTCCTCGCTGGGCCTCCACATCGAGTACGTCACCGAGGAGGAACCCCTCGGCACGGGCGGCGCCATCCGCAATGTGGCGTCGCGACTCCATTCGGGCCCCGACGACCCGGTACTGATCTTCAACGGTGACATTCTCACCGGCCTGGACATCCGGGCGCTGGTGACGACCCACGAGACGATGGGCGCGGACGTCTCCCTCCACCTCACCCGTGTCGAGGACCCGCGCGCATACGGCCTGGTCCCCACGGACGCGACCGGCCGCGTAACGGCCTTCCTGGAGAAGCCCCAGATCCCCGAGGAGATCGTCACCGACCAGATCAACGCGGGGGCGTACGTCTTCCGCCGCGCGGTCATCGACACGATCCCCGAGGGCCGCCCGGTCTCGGTGGAACGCGAGACCTTCCCCGAACTGCTCGCCACCGGCGCCCATCTCCAGGGCATGGTGGACTCCACCTACTGGCTGGACCTCGGCACCCCCCAGGCCTTCGTGCGCGGCTCCGCGGATCTCGTCCTCGGCCGTGCCCCCTCGCCGGCCGTCCCCGGCCGCTGCGGCGACCGCCTGATCCTGCCCACCGCCACGGTCGCCCCCGACGCCAAACTCACCGGCGGCACGGTGGTCGGCGAGGGCGCCCGCATCGGCGAGGGCGCCCGCATCTCGGGCAGCACGATCCTCGAGGGCGCCGTCGTCGAACCCGGCGCCGTCATCACCGACTCCCTCATCGGCGCCCGCGCCCGCATCGGCGAGCGCTCCATCCTCACCGGCGCGGTCATCGGAGACGGCGCGACGATCGGCCCGGACAACGAACTCCGCGCCGAGGTACGAGTCTGGTGCGACGCCCGCATTCCCGGGGGCGCGATCCGCTTTTCATCGGATCAGTAGGCAGGGCTGCACGACGGTTCCGGCCGGGGCTGGGAACTCAGCCCCGGCCGGGGAAGTTTCAGCCCGTCCGGCGCTTGAGGACGAGCGCGAAGCGCGATACGGGCGTCTGGGGGCGGAGCCCCCAGGTACGGGACGGGCAGGGGCGGAGGGGGCGAAAACCGCTCGGACCTCACCCCCCCCGCACAGGCGCCCGTTCACAGCCGCCCGATATCCCCCCGAGGCATCTTCGGCACCCGCCGCGGCGGCGTCCGCCCGGACAGCAGAATCAACCGAGCCGCCCGATGCCGCTGCCCCGCATACGGCTCCAGCAGCGAAAGCATCACCGAGTCATCCGCATCCCGGTCCCCCGCCAGGGCATACCCCACGATGCCGGGCAGATGAAGATCCCCCACGGTCACCGAATCCGCCGCCCCATGACTCCGCTGCACAACCTCCGCAGAGGTCCAGGGCCCAATCCCGGACACCACCTCAAGCCGAGCCTGAGCCCGCACGGGATCGAACCCCACCGCCTCCTCGAGCCGCGCGGCAACCCGCACGGCCCGGAGAATCGTGGAAGCCCGCTTGTTGTCGACCCCGGCACGATGCCACTCCCAGGAGGGAATCAACGCCCACGTCCGCGGCGCGGGCATGACGTACATCCGCTCCGGCGCGGGCCCGGGCGCGGGCTCCCCGAACTTCCGTACGAGCAACCGCCACGCCCGATACGCCTCGTCCGTGGTGACCTTCTGCTCCAGCACCGACGGAATCAGCGACTCCATCACGAGCCCGGTCCGCGTCAGCCGCAATCCCGGCCGCCGATGCCGAGCGACAGCGACAAGCCGGTGCCGCGGTTCGAAGACGTCGGGATCGTCGGACGCCCCGAGCAGTTCGGGAAGCTGATGGAGCAGCCACTCGGCCCCCGGTCCCCACGCCTCGCCCCGGGCCACCCCGCCCCGCAGCACGACCCGGAGGGTCCCGGGTCCGGCGGGCGTACGGCTGGTCCGCCACACGGCCCCGTCCGGCGTCGCCCGGAACGTCGGATCGCCGGGCCCGCGCCGCAGCGGCCCGAGTACGAGCCCGAGGTCGAGCGGCCCCGAGGGCGTCCACGTACGAGTGCGCCCGGCCACGGCCGCCTGCCGCGGCACCCCGCCACCGGGCACGACGACATGCCCGCCGCGCACGGTCGTACGCGTCGGCCGAGGAGAGAAACGTCCAGCCATGAATGAGGTCCTAGGGGCGCCAGGGATGCCTTACGAGAGTAGGCGCTCCACTCACCCGACACGCACGAGTCGCCCCACACAAGACAGCGCACCACGAGATCCCGCACTAGCCCCACCCAGCCCGCAAGTACAAGCCGCTGCACAACGCTCGTCCAGCCCGAAGCGCTGCCCCAGGTCGAAGCTCCGCATGGCGCTGTACAACGCTCGTCCCGCCCGGAGCACTGCACAGGGCGCTGCACAACGCTCGTCCAGCCCGAAGCGCTGCCCCAGGTCGAAGCTCCGCATGGCGCTGTACAACGCTTGTCCCGCCCGGAGCACTGCACAGGGCGCTGCACAACGCTCGTCCAGCCCGAAGCGCTGCCCCAGGTCGAAGCTCCGCATGGCGCTGTACAACGCTTGTCCCGCCCGGAGCACTGCACAGGGCGCTGCACAACGCCCCCACCTCAGCCGCCCTCCCGCACGGCGCCGCCTCAACGCACCTCGATGAACGCCCCCGCATCCCGCTCCGGCCGAGCTCTCGGCTCCTCGGCCGCGTGTCCCACGGCCACGGCCCCCATCGGATCCCACTCCTCCGGCAGCCCCAGCACCTCCCGTACGACATCCCGGCAGAACATCGTCGACGACACCCACGCGGATCCGAGCCGCTCCCCGGCCAGCGCGACCAGGAAGTTCTGCACACCCGCCCCGGCGGCGACCACGAACATCTCGCGCTCGGCCCCGTCCCGCCGTACGTCGCCGTAGGTATGGGACCCGTCCATCACGAGGCACGGCACCACGAGATACGGCGCCTTGCGCAGCACGTCACCCCGCCGTACCCGCTTGGCGATGGACTCCTCGCTCTTCCCGTCGCCCCGCAGATCGGCGATCCACGCGTCCCGCATGGCGTCGAGCAGCCGTGTCCGGGACTCCTCGGACTCCAGGAGGACGAACCGCCAGGGGGTGGTGTGATGCGGCGCCGGAGCGGTCACCGCCGCGGCGACCGCGCGCCGTACCGCACCGGGGTCGACGAGCTCGTCGGTGAAGGCCCGTACGGTACGCCGCTGGGCCACCGCCTCCCGTACGGCCTCCGACGTGCCGAGGCGGAACATGTCGTCGTGCGCGCCGCGCACCATCGCCCGCGCCCCCGCGCCGTCGTCCTCGGCCAGGACATGCGGCAGTCCGCGCACGACGGCGACGGGCAGCCCGGAGGCCTTGCCCTTGACCAGGTCACCGGCGGAGGCGAGCTCGTCGGCGGTGGCGACGACGGTCGCGCTCAGCGGATTGCCGAACGCGTCCGTGCCGCCGCGCAGATCGTCGAGCACGCGTACGCCCGCGGCGCCGATGGCAACGTCGGTGAGCCCGGTGCGCCACGGTCGCCCGAAGGTATCGGTGACGACGACACCGACACTCACGCCGAGGGTGTCGCGCAGCCCGTCCCGGATGGCCCGCGCCGACGCGTCAGGGTCCTCGGGGAGCAGGAGAACGGTCCCGGCGGGGGTGTTGGAGGCGTCGACCCCGGCGGCGGCCATCACGAGCCCCTGTCGGTTCTCGACGATCCGCAGGGCCCCGCGCCGCGCCACGACCCGTACGGTCTCGGCGTCGATGGCGGCCTCACGGTCGAGGGCCTCGACGACCCGCCCCTCCGCCTTGGACACGATCTTGGAGGTGACGAGGAGTACGTCCCCGTCGACGAGCCCGGGCTCGACCGCGGCGATCAGCTTCGCGAGGTCGTCCCCCTGACGAACCTCGGGAAGCCCGTCCAGAGCCCAGACCCGATAACCGGCCGACGGTCCGCCGTTCCCAACGCCCTCCTTCGGAGGGTGCGCTCTGCTCAAGGCGTCCGTACCTCCTCCGCCAGCGTCAGCGCCTCACGCGCCATCTGCGCCGTCGCGTCGAGGTCGGACATCATCAGCGGCACGGCCCGGCACCGGATGCCGGCCGCGTTGACGCGCTCCACGGCGGCCGCGTCCACCGTGTCGACGAGCCAGCCGTCGAGGAGCCCGGAGCCGTAGTGCTCGGCGACCGCCGCGGCCGTGGACTCGACGCCCACCGCGGCCAGCACCTTGTCGGCCATGCCGCGCACGGGCGCGTCCCCGACGATGGGCGAGAGGCCGACCACGGGAACCCCCGCGTCGGCGATGGCCTCCCGGATGCCGGGCACGGCGAGGATCGTGCCGACGGACACGACGGGGTTGGACGGCGGGAAGAGGATGACGTCCGCCTCGGCGATGGCTTCGAGCACCCCGGGCGCGGGCTTGGCCTGCTCGGCGCCGACCGGCACGATGGCCTCGGCCGGCACGGAGGCCCGCAGCCGCACCCAGTACTCCTGGAAGTGGATGGCCTTGCGCTCGCCGTCCACCTCGACGGCGACATGGGTCTCCACGCGGTCGTCGGACATGGGGATGAGGCGCACGCCCGGCTTCCACCGGTCGCACAGGGCCTCGGTGACGGCGCTGAGCGGATAGCCCGCGCCGAGCATCTGCGTCCGCACGATGTGCGTCGCGAAGTCGCGGTCGCCGAGCCCGAACCACTCGGGTCCGACCCCGTACGCCGCGAGCTCCTCCTTGAGGTGGAAGGTCTCGTCGGCCCGACCCCAGCCCTGTTCCTCGTTGATGCCGCCGCCGAGCGTGTACATCACCGTGTCGAGGTCCGGGCAGACCTTCAGACCGAAGAGATGGATGTCGTCGCCGGTGTTGCCGATGACCGTGATGTCCGCGTCCGGCACGACCCGCTGGAGACCACGCAGGAACCGGGCACCACCGATACCGCCTGCCAGAACCACAATGCGCATGGGGTTCAGTCTTGCAGGCGGGTACGACAAAGCGTCAGGTGGTTACGAGACCTCGGGCGCTTCTCAGGCGGTGACGGCGGCCGCGGCGCACTGGGCCGCGTGCATCGGCATCTCGGTGAGACCCGGGTAATAGACGTGCAGGCTCACGGCCGGTTCGAGCGAGTCGTTGACGACCTCGTGGACGTACCCCGGCGCGAAGACCCGCTGAGAACCCACGCCCAACGCGCGCGTGCCGCGTTCGGTCCGCTCGGTCAGCTCGCCGTCGAGGACCGTCAATACGCCGGACGAGGGGCCGTGGTCGTGCAGCCCGCTGCCCTGTCCGGGCACCCAGGAAAGGAGCCACACCTCATAGCCGGGCCCGGTGCGCAGCCGGTGGTACCAGCGCGAGGTCGCGTCGTACTGCACGAGGTGCTCCCACTGGGAGCGGTCGGCGGCGATGGAGCGGGCGAGGCCGACGAATTCGGCCACCGTGGCGGGGTGCTCGCGCGGCGGCTGGAGGAGGTGCGTCACTTCGAGGATGTCGCCGGCGATCTGGAGGTCGCTGTCGCTGTTCATGGGGTGCGGTGGTTCCTCGGCGGGAGAGTGCTGGGGTGTCGCGGGTCGTTCCGCCCGGGTCGCGAGCGGGAGGAGTCGCCCGGATAGGGGCGGTGGGTGCCTCAGTGGGCGGAGGGCAGCCGGAGCGCGGTACGGCTCAACAGCTGGAACAGCAACAACAGCTACAGCGAGCGCGGGCAGCACCGTGGGACCCGGCGGTGCGGGTCGAGGTGAGTGCCAAGTTCGCGAGCATGCCCACAAGGACATCGGTTCATACCTCGACTGTCAACTTCATGACCGGTATGTGGGCAATGTTTCACCTCATCCGGTTCACCTGGCAGGCGAAAGGTTTGTTCAGGAGTCGCCCCGGACACATGGCGCACAACCGGGCGCACAAACCTCGCTGCGATCCCGTGATCCAACTGTGATCCGGATCGCTTCGATGCTCGTGTTCGAAACGTTCGGAACGAGATCGAACTTCCGGGCGTCCTTCCCTGTGAGGGGTTGGGCGCCTGACCTGGGCTCCTTGGGCTGTCAGGGTTTATGCCGATTTGAACACTTTCCGCATAGCCTTGGTTCCGCAGAGTGAATAAGGGGCTCAATAGCAGATCTCGGCTTGACTGGCCCGGATCGGCACACTTGTAATTTCACTCGTGTCGTTCAGCCGAAATCGGTAACGACAGCATCACGGGGACGCGAAAGACAGACGAGGGGCGCACATGACCGAGCTGGTGCAGCAACTGCTGGTCGACGACGCGGACGAGGAACTCGGCTGGCAGGAGCGCGCGCTGTGCGCCCAGACCGACCCCGAGTCCTTCTTCCCCGAGAAGGGCGGCTCCACGCGCGAGGCCAAGAAGGTCTGCCTCGCCTGTGAGGTCCGCTCCGAGTGCCTCGAATACGCACTCGCCAACGACGAGCGGTTCGGCATCTGGGGCGGTCTGTCCGAGCGTGAGCGGCGAAGGCTGAAGAAGGCCGCCGTCTGAGCGTGACCGCCGCTGTCCGAAGACGGTCGCCCGCCGACCGAACGGCGCACACCCCTCCGTACCGATACGTAACGAACGGCCCGTCGCAGGTGGGTTATCCACAGGCGGCGGGCCACTGTGTTGCCCAGCCGTTAGTGTGGGCCCTCGTCCGAGACGTCCCGCTGTCCCCGCCGGGCACAGACGTCCACCGCAGTCCATCGAACCGGGGCCCGTACCTCGATGTCCGTGCACAGCCATTCGGCAGCCCATCACGACGCCGCTGCCACCGCGCCGTTCGACCCGGCCCACCCGCCCGAGTTTCCGCGCCACGTGGTGACCGCGGTGCTCGTCTCCCACGACGGCGCCCGCTGGCTGCCCGAGGCGCTCGCCGGGCTGCTCGGCCAGGAGCGCCCCGTACAGAACGCGGTGGCGGCCGACACCGGCAGCGCGGACGACTCCGCCCAGCTGCTGACCGACGCGCTCGGCGCCGACCGCGTGCTGCACCTCGCGCGGCGCACCGGCTTCGGCCAGGCTGTCGAGGAGGCCACCCGCAGCGCCGCCGTGCTCACCCCGGACGACCTGCCCTACCTGAAGCGCCCCAGCGGCTGGGATCCCGTCACCCGCACCTGGCGCGACGACGCGTACGACATGCCGGACCTCCCGCACGGCGAGCCCGAGCAGTGGCTGTGGCTGCTGCACGACGACAGCGCCCCCGAGCCGGACGCCCTGGCCCAGCTGCTGCGGGTCGTGGAGAACGAGCTGGAGCTCGGCAGGGAAGTCGCCGTCGTGGGCCCCAAACTCCGCGGCTGGTACGACCGCCGTCAGCTCCTCGAAGTCGGCGTCACCATCGCCAACTCCGGCCGCCGCTGGACGGGTCTGGACCGTCGAGAGCAGGACCAGGGCCAGCACGACCACGTCCACCCCGTGCTGTCCGTGTCCACCGCCGGCATGCTGATCCGGCGCGATGTCTTCGAGCAGCTCGGCGGATTCGACCGCAGACTGCCCCTGATGCGTGACGACGTCGACCTGTGCTGGCGCGCCCAGACCGCAGGCCACCGCGTCCTCGTCGCCCCCGAAGCGGTCGTACGGCACGCCGAGGCGGCCTCCCGCGAGCGCCGCACCGTCGACTGCGTGGGCCGCACCTCCGCGTCCCCGCACAAGGTCGACAAGGCGGGTGCCGTCTACACCCTCCTCGTCAACGCCCGTACGGCACAGCTGCCTTGGATCCTGATCCGACTGGTCCTCGGCACCCTGCTGCGCACGGTCGCCTATCTCGTCGGCAAGGTCCCCGGACAGGCCGTCGACGAGATCCGCGGTCTCCTGGGCACCCTGTTGCGCCCCGAGCGGATCATCGCGGGGCGGCGCAGGCGCGGCCGGCCACAGGTCGACAAGGGCGAGCTGCGCGCACTGTTCCCGCCGCCCGGCGCGACGGTGCGGGCCACCGTCGAACAGGTCGCGAGCAACCTGGTGGGCCGCTCCGACCCCGAGGTCGCCGCCGGTGCCGGACGGCACGGCAGCGCGGTCGAGTCCGGACCGGGCGGCGACGACGCCGACTTCCTGGAGATCGAGCAGTTCGCCCGGCTCAAGCGGGTCGCCCGCAACCCCGGTCCGATGCTCTTCCTGGTGCTGCTGTTCGTCTCGCTGCTCGCCTGCCGTGAGCTGCTCGGCGGCGGGGCGCTCGCGGGCGGCGCGCTGCTCCCCGCGCCCGCGGACTCCTCCGAGCTGTGGTCGCACTACCTCGACGGCTGGCATCCGGTGGGCGCGGGCGGCACCCGGTCCGCGCCGCCATATCTCGCGCTCGTCGCGCTGCTGGCCTCGTTGCTCCTCGGCTCCACCGGACTTGCGGTCACCGTGCTCCTGGTGGCCTCCGTGCCGCTGGCCGGCTTCGCCGCGTACTTCGCCTCGCGGCCCCTCGTCGATTCGCGCCTGCTGCGCGCCTGGGCGTCGGTCGCGTACGCCTTCCTGCCCGCCGCCACCGGCGCGCTCGCGGGCGGCCGCATCGGCACCGCCGTCCTCGCGATCCTGCTGCCGCTCCTCGCGCGCGCGGGTATCGCTGCGAGCGGCCTGACCCACTCCTCCGGAGCGCGTGGCAGCTGGCGCGCCACCTGGGCGTACGCCCTGCTGCTCACGTTCATCACGGCGTTCACCCCGATCGTGTGGCCCATCGCGCTGGTCCTCGGGATCGCACTCCTCGCGGTGCGCCGGAGCGAGATCACCGCCTATGGGCTGCGTTTCCTGGCCCAGTTGGGCACCCCGCTGCTGATCCTCGCGCCCTGGTCGCTGACGCTGCTCCCGTTCGGCTTCTTCAAGGAAGCCGGTCTGGAGTACGGCGACAGCGCGGCCTCCGCGCTCGATCTGCTCGGCGCCGGCCCGGGCGGCCCCGGGACTGTCAGCGGGCTGATGCTGTTCGGCATCGTGCTGGCCGCGCTGGCCGCCCTGATGCGCACGCAGCGCCAGGCGGGGATCTGGACGGCCTGGGCGGTCGCCCTGGTGGCACTCGTCTTCGCCGTCCTGTCGAACAGCTCGACGTGGGCCGGCCCCGCCACCCTCGTCTACGGCCTCGGACTGCTCGCCGCCGCAGCGATGGGTGCCGACGGGGCACGCGCGCGCGTGACCGAGCAGAGCTTCGGCTGGCGCCAGCCGGTGGCCGCGCTCATCGCCTTCGCCTGCGCGGCCGGGCCGCTGCTCGTGGCCGCCGGATGGATGATCCGGGGCGCCGACGGGCCGGTGGAGCGCCGGGACCCGGTGCAGGTGCCCGCGTTCGTCGCCGAGGAGAGCGGTACCCGCGACCAGGCTCGCACCCTCGTCCTCGACAGCCGCTCGGCCGCCACGGTCGGCTACACCCTCGTGCGCGGCTCCGGCGCCCGCCTCGGCGACGCCGAGCTCGCGTCGGCGGACGGGGCGAATCAGAAGCTCGACAAGGTCGTGGCCAACCTCGTGGCCGGCTCGGGCGCCGACCAGGCCGACGAACTGGGCGGCTTCGCCGTGCGCTATGTCCTCGTCCGCAAGGGCGCACCGCGCGAGGTGAGCCGCGTCCTGGACGCCACGCCGGGCCTCACCCGGCTCAGCCAGCAGGACGGCAGCGCCCTGTGGCGCGTGGACCAGCAGGTCTCGCGCGCCGCGATCGTCCCGAAGTCCGGCGACTCGCTGTCCATCGCCGCCGGACCCGTCGAGGTGCACACCACCGTCCCCGCCGGAGCCGAAGGCCGCGTCCTGCGCCTCGCCGACACCGCCAACGAGGGATGGACGGCGACCCTGGACGGAAAGCCGCTCACCGGCACCACGGTCGACGGCTGGGCGCAGGGCTTCGAACTGCCCAGCAGCGGCGGCAAGTTGGACGTCACCTTCGAGGCTCCGATGAGCCACACGGCCTGGCTGTGGGCGCAGGGCGCGCTGGCCGTCGTCCTCGTGGTGCTCGCCCTGCCCGGGCGGCGCCGGGACGTCGACGACGACCTCCCCGAGGAGCAGGTCGTGCCCGCCCAGGACGTCACGGGCGAGGGCCGCCGCGCCCGCCGTCTGCGTGCCCAGGCCGAGGCCGAGCAGGCCGAGCAGACCGCCGACGACGCGGACACCCCTCCCCCTCCGGAGGAGGTCCCGGCCGTCCCCGCCGCCGTCCCGCAGCAGCAGGCGTACGGCGAGTGGGACACATCGAGCTACGCGGGAGCCGAATACGGCACCTATGGCGGCGAGCAGTACCAGGGCGGGCAACAGTACCCGGCGGGCACCTACGAGCAGCCGTACCAGGCGGACCCCTACCAGGGTGGCCAGTACGACCCGTACGCGTACGGGGGCACGACCTCGTACGACCAGACGTACGGCCAGGGCTACGACGCGACCGGCCAGGGCTACGACCCGGCGCAGCCCCAGATGCCCGCGCAGCCGCCGCACGGCACCGACAGTGAGCGCCCCGACGGGAGCCAGCAGTGAACCGCACCACCCTGTCCCTGATCGCCGGCGCGACCGCGCTCGCCGCCGTCACCGGATTCGCCACGCTCTCCGCGCCGTCCGCCTCAGGCGGGCGCACCGCCAAGGCGGCCGCACAGCTGCCCGTGGAGCGCACCAGCCTGCTCTGCCCGCAGCCGAGCACCTCCGACATCGCGGACACCGCGTACACGTCGTTCACGCCCGTCTCGAAGGGCACGAGCGCCGACGGCAAGGCCGAACTCCAGGCGGCGACCGAGGAGTCGGGCGACGGGGCCGGCGGTCAAAAGAGCGGCAAGAAGGCCGCCAAGCCCGTCGTGGAACCCAAGGAGCCCGGCAAGCCGGCCACCGGTGACAGCTCGGGCGCCGAGGAGCCCGCCCTCGTCGGCACCGCCGAGGGCAAGTTCGCGCCCGGCTGGACCGTCCAGGAGACCACCGAGGTCGCCGCGGGCACCGGGCGCGGTCTGCTCGGCACCAACTGCACCGCCCCGGACACCGAGTTCTGGTTCCCGGGCGCCAGCACCGCCGCCGAGCGCACCGACTACGTGCACCTGACCAACCCCGACGACTCCGCCGCCGTGGTCGACATCGAGCTGTACGGCAAGGACGGCACCCTGAAGTCGACGGTGGGCGACGGGATCACGGTCCAGCCGCACTCCAGCGAGCCGATCCTGCTGAACACGCTCACGGACGTCCCGCAGACCAACCTCACCGTGCACGTGACGGTCCGCAGCGGCCGCGTCGGAGCCGCCGTGCAGGCACTGGACGACAAGCTCGGCGGCGACTGGCTGGCCGCGTCCACCGACCCCTCGGGCAGCCTCGTCCTGCCGGGCATCCCGAAGGACGCCACGTCCGTGCGTCTGGTCGCCTTCGTGCCCGGCGACGCCGACGCCGACCTGAAGGTACGCCTCGCCTCGCCCTCCGGGCTGATCACTCCCGCGGGGAACGAGACGCTGCACGTGAAGTCGGGCATGACGTCGGCGATCGACCTCGGTGACGTCACCCGGGGCGAAGCGGGCTCCCTGGTGCTCACGCCCACCGGCACATCGGTGCCGGTCGTCGCCGCCCTGCGCGTCGTACGCGGCAAGGGCGACAAGCAGGAGACCGCGTTCATCCCCGCCACCAGCCCGGTCGGCGCGCGCGCGACGGTCGCCGACAACAGCTCCAAGGGCTCCACGCTCGCCCTGACCGCCCCCGGACGCACCGCCCAGGTCAAGGTCACCGCGTCGGCGGGCAGCGAGGGCGGTACGGCCGTGACGAAGACGTTCACGATCAAGGGCGGGACGACGCAGAACGTGGAGGCACCGGTCCCGAGCGGCCTCAAGGGGACGTACGCGCTCACCGTCGAGCCGGTCTCCGGAGGCCCCGTCTACGCCTCCCGGATGCTCGCGGCCACCGAAGAGGGCGTGCCCGGCTTCACGATCCAGACGCTCCCGGACGACCGCGGAACGGTCGCGGTGCCGAAGGCGGAGCAGGATCTCTCGGTGCTGTTGAAGTAGTGAGCCACCGGTGGTGATCCGCCGGGTCCTCGATGTGGACCCTCTGGTGGTGATCCGCCGGGTCCTCGATGTGGACCTTCTGGTGGTGATCCGCCAGGTCCTCCACGTGGACCCCTGGTAGTGATCCACCGAGTCCTCCGCGAGGCCCCCTGGTAATGATCCGCCGGGCCCTCCACGAGGACCCGGCGGTTCAGTCCTCGCCGTACCGCGGATCCACCGTTTCCGGTGTCAGCCCCAGCAGCTCCGCGACCTGCTCCACGACGACCTCGTGCACCAGGGCGGCGCGCTCGTCGCGCCCCTTGGTGCGGATCTCGACCGGGCGGCGGTAGACGACCACGCGCGCGGGGCGACCCTCTCGCGGGGGGATCGTGCCGCCCAGGGGTACCGGCTCGTCGCTCCAACTCTCACTCGAGCGCTCCAGGCGGGGCACTTCGAGTACCAGGAAGTCGATGTCGGCGAGCTGCGGCCAGCGCCGCTCCAGCCGCTCCACAGAGTCCTGGACCAGGTCCGCGAACACCTCGGCGCGGCTCGCGGAGAGCGGCACCTGGGGCGGCGCGACGGGGCCGCGCATGCCCCTGCCATGGCGGTCACGACGGCGGGGCCCGGGTGCGGCGGCGCGGGGCTGTACGGGGTTGTCCATCACTGACGAAGAGTAGTCCCCGTGGGGGCCGGGTGCCCGGCCCCCACGCGGCCGCCCGCACGGACGGCACCCGGCGCGGTGATCACGCAGACGGCACCCGGTGCGGTGATCACGTCGGCAGCGCGAAGACCCGGTGATCACGTCGGCGGTACGAAGTCCGTTGATCACGCGGGATGTCGCTCGATGACCATTCCAGCCAAGGTTGGGCTCGTTTCCGTATCCCTCCAAGACCGCCGCTCACATGGCAATTGACGTGGTTTGCACCAAGTGGTGACCGGATTCAGGTCCGTTCGGGATCTCGGAATGTGATGTCGCCCCAGGTCAGGGCGGGATGTTCGGAGCTCTGTGTGGGCGGTCTCACAGCACGACACGGTGGGGTGACCTGGGGGAGAGTCGTCGCGGCCCGCTCAAGAGTGCGGTACCGTCCAACGTCGTGAGCCCTGTACGTCGCTGTTCGCGCACCGCTTGCGGCCGTCCCGCCGTCGCGACGCTGACGTACGTCTACGCCGACTCGACCGCGGTCCTCGGCCCGCTCGCCACCTACGCCGAACCCCACTGCTACGACCTGTGTGCGGAGCACTCCGAGCGCCTCACCGCGCCGCGCGGCTGGGAGGTCGTCCGGCTGGCCGACGCCTCGGCTCCCTCCCGTCCCAGCGGCGACGATCTGGAAGCGCTTGCCAACGCGGTGCGCGAGGCGGCACGACCGCAGCAGCGCGCCGCGGAGGCCGGTGGCGGCGGCAGTGCTCGCTCGGCGGACCCGATGGAGGTCGCGCGCCGCGGCCATCTGCGCGTGCTGCGCTCGCCGGACAACTGACCGCCCCGCACTCGTCCGCACGCCGTTTCCCCGACCCCCGCTCGCCTTGCGGAGCGCGGGTTTCCCGCACGCCGATTCCCTTCAGCGGCGCATGCCCATTGACGTGAAGTTGTCGCGGACACGACCATTCCGTTTGCCGTGAGAAATCGCTTTCCGCATCACGGAAACCGGGGAGGCGTCCGTGTACGTCCAGGAACTGAAGCCCGTCGCCGACTCGCTCGGTCTGTCCGCCCTCGTCGCTGCCCTGCCCCTCGTCATCGTGCTGGTCCTGCTCGGCGGCGTCCGCATGAAGGCGCACCGGGCCGGGCTCATCGGCCTGCTGGCAGCCGCCCTGGTCGCCTGCTCGCGTACGGCATGCCGGTCGGTCAGACGCTCTCCAGCGCCGCCCAGGGCGCCGTCTTCGGCCTCTTCCCCATCCTGTGGATCGTCGTCAACGCGCTCTGGGTGTACCGGATGACGGTCCGCACCCGGCACTTCGACATCCTGCGCCGCTCGTTCGGGCGACTGTCCGACGATCCGCGCATCCAGGCGCTCGTGGTCGCGTTCTGCTTCGGCGCGCTCCTCGAAGCCCTGGCGCGCTCCTCGAAGCCCTGGCGCGCTCCTCGAAGCCCTGGCGCGCTCCTCGAAGCCCTGGCGGGCTTCGGGGCGCCCGTCGCGATCTGCTCCGTGATGCTGGTCGCGCTCGGCTTCGACCCGGTGCGCGCGGCGGTCGTCGCGCTCGTCGTCAACACCGCACCGGTCGCCTTCGGCGCCATGGGCACACCGGTCGTCACGCTCGCCCAAGTCACGGGCCTGCCACTGGATTCCGTCGCCTTCGTAGTGGGCCGTCAGACCCCGCTGCTGGCCCTCGTCGTGCCCCTTGTGCTCGTCGGCCTGGCCGACGGCAGGCGCGGGCTGCGCGAGACCTGGGTGCCCGCCCTGGTGTGCGGAGTCGCCTTCGCCGCCGCCCAGTTCGCCGCCTCGAACTACGTTTCCGCGCAACTCGCCGACATCGGTGCCTCCTTGGCGGGCGCGGCCGCCCTGATCGCCGTACCGCAAGCGCGCAGGCCCGCCGCCGAGCCCGTACGTGCCGCGGTGCTGACCGGCGTACGCTGCGAGGACCTGGACGAGGAGGACCCGCGGCCCGAAGTCGTGCGCGCCTACGCCCCGTACGTCCTGATCGTCGCCATCTTCGCGATCGCGCAGATACCGGCGGTGAAGGACTGGCCGGCGAAGGCGACGCGCGTTTTCGACCGGCCGTTCCTGAACGTCGCGAACCCGGACGGCGAGCCGGTCGGCGGCAATGTCTTCACGCTGCCCCTGGTGTCGACCGGCGGCACCCTCGTGCTCCTCGCCGGGCTGTGCACGGCCGCCCTCCTCGGGGTGCACGCGCGCGTTGCGGCCGAGGAATGGGCGGCGGCCGTACACGAGTTGAGGTTCGCAATCCTCACCGTGACGTCGGTGCTGGCCCTCGCCTACGTCATGAACCTCTCCGGGCAGGCCGCCACCATCGGCCACTTCGTGGCGGCGGCCGGCGCGGGGCTCGCCTTCCTGTCACCCGTTCTGGGCTGGTTCGGCGTGGCCGTCTCCGGCTCCGACACCTCGGCGAACGCCCTTTTCGGTGCCCTCCAGGTGAGCGGCCAGGCAGTCGGGACCGTCTCCCGAACTGCTCGCCGCCGCCAACAGTTCGGGCGGTGCGCTCGGCAAGATGATCTCGCCGCAGAACCTGACCATCGCGTGCGCGGCCGTCGGGCTCGCGGGCCGCGAGGGCGACCTGCTGCGCAAGGTGCTGCCCTGGAGCGCCGGACTGCTGCTGATCATGTGTCTGATCGTGGTGGGGCAGAGTTCGCCGGTCCTGGAGTGGATGGTGCCCTGACGGACCGCGGTCCTGACGGGCGGCGTTTCCCCCAGGTGACGGATGTGCGTCCGCTCAGCGGCCCGACAGCGGGCTGTCGGTCGGGACGGGTAGTTTGGGGCGACCGAAGTGGACATCTGGAGGGTTGGCCGTGACTGCTGATCTGTCGCAGCTCGTGAAGGCGTACGACGTACGCGGTGTGGTCCCGGACCAGTGGGACGAGTCGTTGGCCGAGCTGTTCGGGGCGGCCTTCGTCCAGGTGACCGGAGCGGAAGCCATCGTGACCGGGCACGACATGCGGCCCTCGTCGCCCGGGCTGTCACGCGCCTTCGCACGCGGCGCGGCGGCGCGCGGTGTGCACGTGACCGAAATCGGCCTGTGCTCCACGGACCAGCTCTACTACGCGTCGGGCGAGTTCGACCTGCCGGGCGCCATGTTCACGGCCTCGCACAACCCCGCCCAGTACAACGGCATCAAGATGTGCCGGGCGGGCGCGGCCCCGGTCGGCCAGGACACCGGCCTCTCGGAGATCCGCGAACTCGTAGAGTCCTGGCTCGACTCGGGCGCCCCGGTGGCCTCGGACGTGACGCCGGGCACCATCACGCAGCGTGACACGTTGGAGGATTACGCGGCGTACCTCCGCGGCCTCGTCGACCTGACCTCGATCCGCCCCCTCAAGGTCGTCGTCGACGCGGGCAACGGCATGGGCGGGCACACGGTCCCCACGGTCTTCGCCGGCCTGCCCCTGGACCTCGTCCCCATGTACTTCGAACTGGACGGCACGTTCCCCAACCACGAGGCCAACCCGCTCGACGCGGCTAACCTCGTGGACCTCCAGAAGCGGGTGCGCGAGGAGGGCGCCGACATCGGCATCGCCTTCGACGGCGACGCGGACCGCTGCTTCGTCGTGGACGAGCACGGCGACCCGGTCTCGCCGTCGGCGATCACCGCACTGGTGGCCTCCCGCGAGCTCGCCAAGCACGGCGGCGGCACGGTCATCCACAACCTGATCACGTCCTGGTCGGTCCCGGAGGTCGTCCGTGAGCAGGGCGGCACCCCGGTGCGCACCCGTGTGGGCCACTCCTTCATCAAGGCCGAGATGGCTCGTACCGGCGCGATCTTCGGCGGCGAGCACTCCGCGCACTACTACTTCCGCGACTTCTGGAACGCCGACACGGGCATGCTGGCCGCCCTCCACGTCCTCGCCGCCCTCGGCGGCCAGGACGGTCCGCTCTCCCGGCTCGTAGCCGAGTACGACCGCTACGTGGGCTCCGGCGAGATCAACTCCACGGTCGGCGACCAGGCCGCCCGCCTCGCCGCCGTCAAGAGCGCGTACGGGGACCGCGAGGGCGTCGGATTCGACGAACTCGACGGCCTCACCGTCACGGCCGGGGACTGGTGGTTCAATGTCCGCCCGTCCAACACCGAGCCCCTCCTCCGGCTGAACGCGGAGGCACGCGACGAGGCGACGATGGCGAAGATCCGGGACGAGGTGCTGGAGATCATCAGGGGCTGAGGGATCGCAGCCGTCCAAGCCGCGTGGGCCTGCGTGCCCCCAAGGGCGGCACGCAGGGGCACAGCGGCACCCCGTACGCCGGGATCGCCGCCCCGCCCCTACGCAGGCGCCGACCCGCGTACCCGTGAGTGTCGGCAACCGGGGACGGCAACCGCACTCCGCACAAGCCAGCGCCGCGCCCCGGCGGTAGTCTGACCAGGCCGCATCCACCCGTTCGAAAGGACACCACATGCCGCTCGAAGCCGGCCTCCTGGAGATCCTCGCCTGCCCGGCCTGCCACGCCCCGCTCAAGGAGCAGGAGAGCGAGCTGATCTGCACGGGAGCGGACTGCGGCCTCGCCTACCCCGTCCGGGACGGCATCCCCGTACTGCTTGTCGACGAGGCCCGCCGCCCCGCGTAAGCGACACAAGGCGGCGCGCCAACGCGACGCATCGACGTGGCGCACAACGCGCCGCACCATGGCGACACACCGGCGATCGGAGGCTGCCGACCCCATGCTCGACGAATCGCTGCTCGACGACCCCGAAGCGCTGGCCAGAGCCGACCGGCGGGCGCTGCTCCGCGGCGCCGCCGAAGCCGGCGCCCGCGTGCGTACCGCGGTCCGGCACGCCGCGGAGGCCGGGATCGCGGACCTGAAGCCGGACGGCCGCCCACGCGCCGTCCTGATCGCGGGCCCCGGCACGGCCGCCACCGGCGTCGCCGAACTGCTTGGCGCGCTCGCCGGAGCGAGCTGCCCCCTCACCCGGCTCACACCCACTGGCGTCGCCCCCGCCGCGGGCGCCCTGCGCTGGGAGCTGCCCGGCTGGGCGGGTCCCGTCGACCTCCTCCTAATCGCGACACCGGACGGCACCGAACCAGGCCTCGAACTCCTGGTCGAGCAGGCCTACCGGCGCGGCTGCACCGTCGCCGCCGTGGCCCCGGCCCGCTCGCCACTGACCGAGTCGGTGGACGGCGCGCACGGCCTGTTCGTACCGATGGCGACGGCCCCGTACGAGCAGGACGAACCCCTGGCCGCGTCCGCGCCCGGCGTCCTGTGGGCGCTGCTCACCCCGCTGCTCTCCCTCCTCGACCGCACCGGCCTCGTCTCGGCCCCGCCCGAGGTCCTGCAGAAGGTCGCCGACCGCCTCGACCAGATCGCCGAGCGTTGTGGTCCGGCCATCGCGACCTACAGCAACCCGGCCAAGACGCTCGCCGCCGAGCTGGCCGAGACCCTCCCGGTGATCTGGACGGAGGGCACCTCCGCGGGCCCCGCGGGCCGCCGTTTCACCGCGGCGCTTGCCGAGCTCGCAGGCCGGCCCGCGCTCACCGCCGAACTCCCGGAGGCGCTCGCCTCGCACAGCGTGCTGCTCGCCGGCGCACTCGCGGCCGGCGCCGACCCCGACGACTTCTTCCGCGACCGCGTCGAGGAGGCACAGGCCCTGCACGCGCGCGTGGTGCTGCTCCGTGACCGCCCGATCGGCGGAATCAGCGCGGCGCCCGCCGCCCGCGAACTCGCCCTCAGCCACGACACCTCGATCAGCGAGCTCGAACCGGAGGAGGGCGACGAGCTGGAGACTCTGGCCGAGCTGATCGCCATCACGGATTTCGCCGCCGTTTACCTGGCGCTCGCTTCGGGGGCCTGATCTTGACTCCGACACCCTGACCTTCGTACGCGGAGAGCACGCGGAGAAGCGCCACTGTGACCTTCGGGCACGGAGGCGGGACCCGCCTCGCCCGCGTCGTACCCAGAAGGAACCGCAGAGACCGTATGGACCGCCTCGACAACACCATCCGCCCCTATGCCTGGGGTTCGACGACCGCCATCCCGCAGCTGCTCGGCGTGGAGCCGACCGGTGAGCCGCAGGCGGAGATGTGGATGGGCGCTCACCCGGGCGCACCCTCGCGCACCGCGCGCGGTCCGCTCAACGAGGTCATCGGCGAGGACCCCGAGCAGGAACTCGGCCGCGGGGCCGTCGCCAAATTCGGCCCCCGCCTGCCGTTCCTCCTGAAGATCCTCGCCGCCGGCGCCCCCCTCTCCCTTCAGGTGCACCCGAACCTGGAGCAGGCCAAGGAGGGTTACGAGGACGAGGAGCGCCGCGGCGTCCCGATCGACGCCCCGCACCGCAACTACAAGGACGCCAACCACAAGCCCGAACTCATCTGCGCCCTCACGGAGTTCGACGGCCTGTGCGGCTTCCGTACCCCCGACGAGGCCGCCGAGCTCCTCGCGGGTCTCGACGTCGACTCCCTCAAGCCGTATGTCGACCTGCTGCACGCGCACCCGGAGGACGCGGCGCTGCGCGAGGTGCTGACTGCGGTGCTGAGCGCGGACCCCGAGGACATGGCCCGCACGGTCACCGAGGCCACGGCCGCCTGCGCCCGGCTCGGCGGCGCGTACGCCCCTTACGCCGACCTCGCCCACCACTTCCCGGGCGACCCCGGCGTCATCGCCGCCATGCTGCTCAACTACGTCCAACTGCAGCCCGGCGAGGCCCTGTTCCTCGGCGCGGGCGTTCCGCACGCGTACTTGAACGGCCTGGGCGTCGAGATCATGGCCAACAGCGACAACGTCCTGCGCTGCGGTCTGACCCCCAAGCACGTCGACGTCCCCGAACTCCTGCGCGTCGTCCGCTTCGAGGCGGGCGACCCCGGCGTACTGCGCCCGGAGGCATCCCCGGACGGCGAGGAGGTCTACGCGACTCCCATCGACGAGTTCCGCCTCTCCCGCTTCGTCCTGGCTGAGGGCGCCGCCCCGCAGGACCTCACCCGTGCGACCCCGCAGATCCTGCTCTGCACGGCGGGTTCGGTGCGCGCGGACGGCATCACGCTGGCCCCCGGCCAGTCGGTCTTCGTACCGGCCGGCGAAAAGGCCGAAGCGTCCGGAAATGGCGCGATCTTTCGCGCGACCATGGTGGCCTGACGGGGTAACTGTGGTGGCCTGAGGCGCCGCTGTCGCACAGGGCTGCAAGAATGGCCCGTCGCAAAGGGCCGGCAAAGGCCCGGCGACGGACAGAGGCGAAGGCGAAGGGACACCCCGGACACATGAGCGCGTCAGGCGGCACCAAGGCGATCGTGGCGGCACTCGGCGCCAACCTCGCGATCGCGGTATCGAAGTTCGTCGCGTTCGCCTTCAGCGGCTCGTCCTCGATGCTCGCCGAGGGCGTCCACTCGCTCGCCGACTCCGGCAACCAGGCCCTGCTCCTGATCGGCGGCAAGAAGGCCCAGCGCGAGGCGACCCCGCAGCACCCCTTCGGTTACGGCCGCGAACGCTACATCTACGCCTTCCTCGTCTCGATCGTCCTCTTCTCGGTCGGCGGCATGTTCGCCGTCTACGAGGGCTACGAGAAGATCAAGCACCCGCACGACATCGAGCACTGGTACTGGCCGGTGGGCGTCCTGGTGTTCGCGATCATCGCCGAGGGCTTCTCCTTCCGCACGGCCATCAAGGAGTCCAACGCGCTGCGCGGCACGCACTCCTGGTCGCAGTTCATCCGCCGCGCCAAGGCCCCCGAACTGCCGGTCGTCCTCCTGGAGGACTTCGGCGCGCTCATCGGTCTGGTCCTCGCGCTCGGCGGCGTCGGCCTGGCCCTGCTCACCGGCGACGGCATCTGGGACGGCATCGGCACGGTCTGCATCGGTGTGCTGCTCATCCTGATCGCCCTGGTCCTGGCGGCGGAGACCAAGTCCCTCCTCCTCGGAGAGGCCGCGGGCACCGACGAGGTCAAGAAGATCGAGGACGCCATCGTCGACGGCGACACCGTCACCGGCATCATCCACATGCGCACCCTCCACCTCGGCCCGGAGGAGCTCCTGATCGCCGCGAAGATCGCCGTCCAGCACGACGACACGGCCGCCGAGGTCGCCTCCGCGATCGACGCCGCCGAGTTCCGTATCCGCGCCGCCGTCCCGATCGCCCGCGTGATCTACCTGGAGCCGGACATCTACAGCGAGGCGAAGGCGGCCAAGGGCCCGGACCCCGAGGCAACGCCCGGGGGACCGGCACAGTCGCACACGTGACGGGGGGCCCGCCTGGAGTCGTCCAGCCGGGCCCCCCGTCATACGTCTGTGAGATCTGCCCGGCCCATACGTCCGCCAGGCCTGCCCGGCCCGATACGTCCGCGAGGCCTGCCCGGCCCGATACGTCTGTCAGGCCTGCACGGCCCACGGCGGCATCGGAGGCACCGCCCGACTCCGCCGTCGTACGACGAGGGCGGCGATCCCGAAGCCGATTCCGGCAAGTACGACAGGCACTCCGAGCATCCCGGTCACCGCGAGGGCGATGGGCACCGCGCGTTCCTCGGTCACCCGCCCCTGCACCGCGCTGACGGGCACGGTCCCGCCGTGGTCGTCGCGGAAGTAACGGGAGTCCCTTGCGTTCAGGCGGTGATCGCCGAGCAGGAACAGCCGTCCTTCAGGCACCTTGACCTCGTACGGGTCGTACGGCCTTTGCATTTCGTCGACGATGCCGTCCTGCACATACGGCTCGTCGAGCGGCTTCCCGTTGAGGGTGATCCGCTCGTCCGCCCCCTTGCCGCCACAGCAGGCCACGCGGTCGCCGCCGACCCCGATGACGCGCTGAATGACACTGACCCCCGGTCCGTACCGCTCCGGCGCGGAGTACAGCACCACGTCACCGCGCCGCACCTCGTCCCCGCCGACGCGCTCGAAGACGAGCCGCTCACCGACGGTGTACGTGGGCGTCATGCTCCCGCCCCGCACCGTGGCCGTCGTATACGCACTTCGCGCGTACATGAGCGACCCGATCAGCATCACCAGCCCCAAAAGCCCCAGCGCCCACGCCGTGACCGCCAGTCCTCGCCCCCTGCGCATCCCCATCCCCTCCCCGCACGGCACTCCCGCGCGCGCCGAGGCTAGCGGTTCGCTGTGAACGGGCGACGGCGGGCCCCGAGCCTTCCGGCTACGGGACCCGCCATGGCCAGTACGGCTACTGGATCTCGCCCAGCACGCCGAGGACCGTGCGCTCGTCCCCGTCACCCCGCTCAGCCAGCGGTTCGTGCAGCCGATCATGCCCATCATCGTGATCCCGGTCGTGGCGACACGTCCCCGAATGCCTGGTCCGATGGCCCCTGTTGGCCCTGCCGAGGACCGGCTGTTATCGATCCCGAGGATGTTCCGTTATCGGCCTGATGCCTGTGCACGGGACGCCGTGGTGTCCGGAGGCGGACTGGGGAGGGCCGGGTCCGCCGGTGTAGCTTGGTGACCGAGCCAGACGTCGCTGCTGATGGCGGTCGGGCGGTCCCATCGCGGACCGGCCGAGGGAGAGAGGGCCTCCGACGGACTGCGCTGCGCGCACCAGGCACTCCGTGTGCCGTGCTGGGCACGTCTGTGCCTCGCTCGGGCATGCGTATGCCAACCGCCGCGCAGACCAGCCGTATCCACCTCGCCCCAATCCCGAGGAGCAGCTCGCAATGACGACTGTCGACAACCGACAGGACTTCAAGGTCGCCGACCTCTCCCTGGCCGCCTTCGGCCGCAAGGAGATCACCCTCGCCGAGCACGAGATGCCCGGCCTGATGTCGATCCGCAAGGAGTACGCCGAGGCGCAGCCCCTCGCGGGCGCCCGCGTCACCGGCTCCCTGCACATGACGGTGCAGACCGCCGTCCTCATCGAGACCCTGGTCGCCCTGGGCGCCGAGGTCCGCTGGGCCTCCTGCAACATCTTCTCCACCCAGGACCACGCCGCCGCCGCCATCGCGGTCGGCCCGAACGGCACGCCCGAGAACCCTCAGGGCGTTCCGGTCTTCGCCTGGAAGGGCGAGACCCTGGAGGAGTACTGGTGGTGCACGGAGCAGGCGCTGAGCTGGCCGAACAGCCCCACCGGCGGCCCGAACATGATCCTGGACGACGGCGGTGACGCCACCCTCCTCGTCCACAAGGGCGTCGAGTACGAGAAGGACGGCAAGGTCCCCTCGGTCGACACCGCCGAGTCCGACGAGCACCGTGTCATCCTCGAACTCCTGCACCGCACCATCAGCGACGGCTCGCAGAAGTGGACCCAGCTCGCCTCGGAGATCCGCGGCGTGACCGAGGAGACCACCACCGGCGTACACCGCCTGTACGAGATGCACCGCGACGGCACCCTGCTGTTCCCGGCGATCAACGTGAATGACGCCGTCACCAAGTCGAAGTTCGACAACAAGTACGGCTGCCGCCACTCCCTGATCGACGGCATCAACCGCGCCACCGACACGCTCATCGGCGGCAAGACCGCCGTCGTCTGCGGCTACGGCGACGTGGGCAAGGGCTGCGCGGAGTCCCTGCGCGGACAGGGCGCCCGCGTGATCATCACCGAGATCGACCCGATCTGCGCCCTGCAGGCGGCGATGGACGGCTACCAGGTCACGACCCTCGACGAGGTCATCGACAAGGCCGACATCTTCGTCACCACGACGGGCAACAAGGACATCATCATGGCCTCCGACATGGCCAAGATGAAGCACCAGGCGATCGTCGGCAACATCGGTCACTTCGACAACGAAATCGACATGGCCGGCCTCGCGAAGATCCCCGGCATCGTCAAGGACGAGGTCAAGCCGCAGGTCCACACCTGGAAGTTCGCGGACGGCAAGGTCATCATCGTGCTGTCCGAGGGCCGCCTGCTGAACCTGGGCAACGCCACCGGTCACCCCTCCTTCGTGATGTCCAACTCGTTCGCGGACCAGACGCTGGCCCAGATCGAGCTGTTCACCAAGCCCGAGGAGTACCCGACCGATGTCTACGTGCTGCCCAAGCACCTGGACGAGAAGGTCGCCCGCCTCCACCTCGACGCGCTCGGCGTGAAGCTGACGACACTCCGCCCCGAGCAGGCCGCGTACATCGGTGTCGAGGTCGAGGGCCCGTACAAGTCGGACCACTACCGCTACTGAGCACCCGGCCGAGCAGCGGTACCACCGCTCGGCGTACGGATGTCAGCAGGCCCTCGCCCCCGTGGCGGGGGCCTGTCCCCGATGAGGACCTGAACGCCCATGCCCCGCGGCCGTTATTCGCTCCATGATCCGCACGATCACACCCCCCTCGCTGAAGAGCACTTCCACTGCGCGCCCGGCCCCTCCGGCTGGCGCTACGTCTCCCAACTCACCACCCCCTCCGGTGACCAAGCCGGTTCCGTCGACCTCGCCCTCGACGACCTGGGCCGCCCCATCCGTCTCGAACTGCACGCGGCGGGCTGGCAGGTCCGCGGCGCTGCGCTCGACGGCGTGACCTGGGTCCGCACCGACCCCTCGGGCGCACAGGCCACCGAAGGCAATGTCCCCGCTCACGCCTTCACCGGCACGTCCCCCGCGTTCCTCATTGCCACCGCCCGTCTTCTTCGCCTCACCCCCTCCGCCTCCGCGACCCGCGTACGCCTCGTCGCCTTCAGGGACCCGGTCCTCGCCCCGCGCACCCTCGACCAGTCCTGGGCCTTGATCTCGAGAGAAACACACGCCACTGACAACGGCCCTCTGACCGTGGACGAATACCAGGTCACAGCGCTGGACACGGGTGAGCAGCATGCCGTGCACATATCGGGAGACGTGGTGCTCGCGGCACCCGGCATCGAACTGGAACACCTCGAATCACCGCCGTCGGTGTTCACCTGACCACGACGTCCCGACGTACATCCGCCGGCTATGCCCTGGCGGACCACGTGCCGGCGCTCGGCGACGTCTCTCGCTGCCCGTCCGAGCCGCGAGAGGCGTCTGGTCACGCGGGTGGCACGAAGCCCGTCGCGGGGCGATCGACATGGTCGGCCTGCTGCACGGCGGGCTGGGGCGCTTGCGGCGCCTGTTGCGACGCCGCCCCGGGAGTCGCTGACGGTCCATGCGGAGCCGACGGGTAGGAGTAGGGGTGTGCGCCCGGGGTCTGTGCCGCTGGTCCGGCCCCGCTCGGGTGCCCACCCGAGCCCGGCTGCGGGTGGTGGCCACCCTGGGCCGGGTGAGTGATCCCGGCCTCCCTGTTCCCGAATGCCCGCCGAGCCTCCCGCGCCTGCCGCTCCTGCATCACCGCCGCCAGGTACGCGGCCGCCGGAATTCCCTGCGGGGCCGGAGCCCCCGTACGAGCAGCGAGATCCATGGCCAGCCGTTCCGCCATCGCCCCGCCGACCTGCGGATCCAGCTGGTGCATCCGGGTCAGGTACTGGCGAATGGCCAACCACAGTCCGTCCGGCACCGCGGATAGATCAAGCCCGGAGAACCGACCCGCCAGCCAGGGCGGCGGCGGAGGTACGAAGGGCATGCGGCCGACCGGAATCCTTTCCCGTACGACGAGAGTCCCCGCGAACACGTCACCGAGTCGCCGCCCCCGCGCCGACACCAGCGAGGCGATGCACGCGACGATTCCGAACGTCATCAGAATCTCGACCACCCCGACGGCACCGCGCACGAGCGCATGCCGGAACCGGATCGGCCCTCCGTCGTCCCGCACCACCCGCAGCCCGAAGGCCAGCTTCCCGAGCGAGCGACCGTGGCTGAGCGTCTCCACCGCGATCGGCCCGCCCACGAGCACGAGAACGAAGCTCGCGATCGAGATCGCGAGTTGCGCCGCATCGTCCAGGGCGGCCGTCGAAGCCACCAGACCGATGGTCACAATGACGTAGACGGCCACGGCCACTACCAGGTCGAGCAGCACGGCCAGCGCCCGGCTCGGCAGCTTCGCGGGGCGCAGCTCCAGCGCCACCGCCTCGCCCGTCACTAGCTCACTCACGCTCGCCGTCCTTCCCCTGACCTGCCCCGAGAACGGCCAGTCTGCCAAGCTGAGGGCACATCGCGCCGCAGTACGACAAGCTGACACCCACGACGAGCAGCCGAGGAGCAGCCAACCCGATGGACCTCGACGTCTTCGTGTCCGCCCACCGCGTCGAGTGGGACAGGCTCGACGCCCTGCTGCGCCGCCAGCGCCGCCTCACCGGAGCCGAGGCCGACGAACTCGTCGCCCTGTACCAACGCACCGCCACCCACCTGTCTCTGATCCAGTCCAGCGCCCCGGATCCCCAGCTCACAGGCCGCCTCAGCCAACTCGTGGCACGCGCGCGCAACGTGGTGACAGGCACCCGCCGTGCCTCGTGGCGCGATGTAACCGGCTTCCTGACGCGCGGCTTCCCGGCGGCGGTCTACCGCTCGCGCCACTGGTGGGTGCCCACGGCGCTCGTCTCCACTGTCATCGCGGCCCTTCTGGGGTGGTGGATCGGTACGCACCCCGCGGTCCAGTCCTCGATCGCCGCCCCCAGCGAACTGCGTGACCTCACCCGACCCGGTGGCGAGTACGAGACCTACTACTCCAGCCACCCCGCCGCCTCCTTCGCGGCCCAGGTGTGGACGAACAACGCCCAGGCCGCCGCGATGTGCCTGGTTCTCGGCGTCTTCCTCGGTATCCCGGTCCTCTGGATCCTCTTCCAGAACATGCTCAACCTGGGTGTCGGCATCGGCCTGATGTCCTCGGCCGGCCGCCTCGATACCTTCCTGGGGCTGGTCCTCCCACACGGCCTGCTGGAACTGACCGCCGTCTTCGTCGCCGCGGGCACAGGTCTGCGACTGGGCTGGACCGTGATTGACCCTGGCCCGCGCTCCCGCCGTACCGCGCTCGCAGAAGAGGGTCGGGCCGCCCTTGGGATGGCGGTCGGCCTGGCACTGATCCTCTTCGTCTCGGGCGCCATCGAAGGCTTTGTCACGCCGTCCGGTCTCCCCACCTGGGCCCGCATAGGCATCGGAATCGCGGCTGAACTGGCCTTTCTCGCGTACGTCTACGTCCTGGGCGGTCGTGCGGCACGTGCCGGCGACACGGGTGACGTCGACGAGTCCGAGCGCAGCGCCGTCCTCCCGATGGCCGCCTGATGTGCGGGCACACCCGCTGACCTGCTAGTCTCCTCTTCGCCCCACAAGAGCCGTTGACACGGAGCGAGTGGGGAGGTAGATTCGAACAGTTGCCTAGAACTGGACATGTCCGGTGGCAGCAGTTAGTCTCTGTCTGCTTCCGGAAACAATCGATTTCCGGGAAGCCATTCCCGATGATTCAGAAATGGATGCCGGTCAGTCCGGCCCAAACTTCTGATAAAGTCGGAACCGCCGGAAAGGGAAACGCGAAAGCGGAAACCTGGAAAGCACCGAGGAAATCGGATCGGAAAATGATCTGATAGAGTCGGAAACGTAAGACCGAAGGGAAGCGCCCGGAGGAAAGCCTGAGAGAGTCTCTCGGGTGAGTACAAAGGAAGCGTCCGTTCCTTGAGAACTCAACAGCGTGCCAAAAATCAACGCCAGATATGTTGATACCCCGTCTCCGGCCGATCGGCTGGGACGAGGTTCCTTTGAAAAAGTCCTGCCGGACAGTGTTCGGTAGGCGCACAGCGAGGACGCTGTGAACCGTCCGATTATTCCTCGGACGGTTCCGCTCTCGTGGTGTCGTCCCGATTACGGGAAAACATTCACGGAGAGTTTGATCCTGGCTCAGGACGAACGCTGGCGGCGTGCTTAACACATGCAAGTCGAACGATGAAGCCCTTCGGGGTGGATTAGTGGCGAACGGGTGAGTAACACGTGGGCAATCTGCCCTTCACTCTGGGACAAGCCCTGGAAACGGGGTCTAATACCGGATAATACTGCGGACCGCATGGTCTGCGGTTGAAAGCTCCGGCGGTGAAGGATGAGCCCGCGGCCTATCAGCTTGTTGGTGAGGTAGTGGCTCACCAAGGCGACGACGGGTAGCCGGCCTGAGAGGGCGACCGGCCACACTGGGACTGAGACACGGCCCAGACTCCTACGGGAGGCAGCAGTGGGGAATATTGCACAATGGGCGAAAGCCTGATGCAGCGACGCCGCGTGAGGGATGACGGCCTTCGGGTTGTAAACCTCTTTCAGCAGGGAAGAAGCGAAAGTGACGGTACCTGCAGAAGAAGCGCCGGCTAACTACGTGCCAGCAGCCGCGGTAATACGTAGGGCGCAAGCGTTGTCCGGAATTATTGGGCGTAAAGAGCTCGTAGGCGGCTTGTCACGTCGGTTGTGAAAGCCCGGGGCTTAACCCCGGGTCTGCAGTCGATACGGGCAGGCTAGAGTGTGGTAGGGGAGATCGGAATTCCTGGTGTAGCGGTGAAATGCGCAGATATCAGGAGGAACACCGGTGGCGAAGGCGGATCTCTGGGCCATTACTGACGCTGAGGAGCGAAAGCGTGGGGAGCGAACAGGATTAGATACCCTGGTAGTCCACGCCGTAAACGGTGGGCACTAGGTGTTGGCGACATTCCACGTCGTCGGTGCCGCAGCTAACGCATTAAGTGCCCCGCCTGGGGAGTACGGCCGCAAGGCTAAAACTCAAAGGAATTGACGGGGGCCCGCACAAGCAGCGGAGCATGTGGCTTAATTCGACGCAACGCGAAGAACCTTACCAAGGCTTGACATACACCGGAAACGGCCAGAGATGGTCGCCCCCTTGTGGTCGGTGTACAGGTGGTGCATGGCTGTCGTCAGCTCGTGTCGTGAGATGTTGGGTTAAGTCCCGCAACGAGCGCAACCCTTGTTCTGTGTTGCCAGCATGCCCTTCGGGGTGATGGGGACTCACAGGAGACTGCCGGGGTCAACTCGGAGGAAGGTGGGGACGACGTCAAGTCATCATGCCCCTTATGTCTTGGGCTGCACACGTGCTACAATGGCAGGTACAAAGAGCTGCGAAGCCGCGAGGCGGAGCGAATCTCAAAAAGCCTGTCTCAGTTCGGATTGGGGTCTGCAACTCGACCCCATGAAGTCGGAGTTGCTAGTAATCGCAGATCAGCATTGCTGCGGTGAATACGTTCCCGGGCCTTGTACACACCGCCCGTCACGTCACGAAAGTCGGTAACACCCGAAGCCGGTGGCCCAACCCCTTGTGGGAGGGAGCTGTCGAAGGTGGGACTGGCGATTGGGACGAAGTCGTAACAAGGTAGCCGTACCGGAAGGTGCGGCTGGATCACCTCCTTTCTAAGGAGCATCTAGGCCGCCAAGCTTGCTTGGTGGTCCAGGGCCACAACGCAGGCGAATGTCCTGCGGTGGTTGCTCATGGGTGGAACGTTGATTATTCGGCACCTTCAGCCAACTCGGGCTGCCAGTACTGCTCTTCGGAGTGTGGAACGCAGGCCACGGGTGGCGGGGGTGTCGGGCACGTTGTTGGGTGTCTGAAGGTACGGCCGAATGTGGCTGCCTTCAGTGCCGGCCCCAGTGAACTCCGGGTTGTACCGGGGGTGATGGGTGGTTGGTCGTTGTTTGAGAACTGCACAGTGGACGCGAGCATCTGTGGCCAAGTTTTTAAGGGCGCACGGTGGATGCCTTGGCACCAGGAACCGATGAAGGACGTGGGAGGCCACGATAGTCCCCGGGGAGTCGTCAACCAGGCTTTGATCCGGGGGTTTCCGAATGGGGAAACCCGGCAGTCGTCATGGGCTGTCACCCGCTGCTGAACACATAGGCAGTGTGGAGGGAACGCGGGGAAGTGAAACATCTCAGTACCCGCAGGAAGAGAAAACAACCGTGATTCCGGGAGTAGTGGCGAGCGAAACCGGATGAGGCCAAACCTCAAGCGTGTGAGACCCGGCAGGGGTTGCGCTTGGGGGGTTGTGGGATCTCTCTTCTGTCGTCTGCCGGCGACAGGACGAGTCAGAAACCGTTGATGTAGGCGAAGGACATGCGAAAGGTCCGGCGTAGAGGGTAAGACCCCCGTAGTCGAAACATCAGCGGCTCGTTTGAGAGACACCCAAGTAGCACGGGGCCCGAGAAATCCCGTGTGAATCTGGCGGGACCACCCGCTAAGCCTAAATATTCCCTGGTGACCGATAGCGGATAGTACCGTGAGGGAATGGTGAAAAGTACCGCGGGAGCGGAGTGAAATAGTACCTGAAACCGTGTGCCTACAAGCCGTGGGAGCGTCGGACAAGCACTTGTGCTTGTCTCGTGACTGCGTGCCTTTTGAAGAATGAGCCTGCGAGTTTGCGGTGTGTTGCGAGGTTAACCCGTGTGGGGAAGCCGTAGCGAAAGCGAGTCCGAACAGGGCGGTTTAGTAGCGCGCTCAAGACCCGAAGCGGAGTGATCTAGCCATGGGCAGGTTGAAGCGGCTGTAAGAGGTCGTGGAGGACCGAACCCACCAGGGTTGAAAACCTGGGGGATGACCTGTGGTTAGGGGTGAAAGGCCAATCAAACTCCGTGATAGCTGGTTCTCCCCGAAATGCATTTAGGTGCAGCGTCGTGTGTTTCTTGCCGGAGGTAGAGCACTGGATAGGCGATGGGCCCTACCGGGTTACTGACCTTAGCCAAACTCCGAATGCCGGTAAGTGAGAGCGCGGCAGTGAGACTGTGGGGGATAAGCTCCATGGTCGAGAGGGAAACAGCCCAGAGCATCGACTAAGGCCCCTAAGCGTACGCTAAGTGGGAAAGGATGTGGAGTCGCACAGACAACCAGGAGGTTGGCTTAGAAGCAGCCACCCTTGAAAGAGTGCGTAATAGCTCACTGGTCTAGTGATTCCGCGCCGACAATGTAGCGGGGCTCAAGCGTACCGCCGAAGTCGTGTCATTGCAGCATGAGGGCCAACGCCCGCTGTGATGGGTAGGGGAGCGTCGTGTGCCGGGTGAAGCCGCGCCGGAAGGCAGTGGTGGACGGTTCACGAGTGAGAATGCAGGCATGAGTAGCGATACACACGTGAGAAACGTGTGCGCCGATTGACTAAGGGTTCCTGGGTCAAGCTGATCTGCCCAGGGTAAGTCGGGACCTAAGGCGAGGCCGACAGGCGTAGTCGATGGATAACCGGTTGATATTCCGGTACCCGCTGTGAAGCGTCAAACATCGAACCAGGCGATGCTAAGTCCGTGAAGCCGCCCCGGAGCCTTCGGGCAAAGGGGAGTGGTGGAGCCGACGGACCAGACCTGTAGTAGGTGAGTGATGGGGTGACGCAGGAAGGTAGTCCATCCCGGGCGGTGGTTGTCCCGGGGTAAGGGTGTAGGCCGTGCGATAGGTAAATCCGTCGCACTTGTGGCTGAGACCTGATGCCGAGCCGATTGTGGTGAAGTGGATGATCCTATGCTGTCGAGAAAAGCCTCTAGCGAGTTTCATGGCGGCCCGTACCCTAAACCGACTCAGGTGGTCAGGTAGAGAATACCGAGGCGTTCGGGTGAACTATGGTTAAGGAACTCGGCAAAATGCCCCCGTAACTTCGGGAGAAGGGGGGCCATCACCGGTGAGGGAACTTGCTTCCTGAGCTGGGGGTGGCCGCAGAGACCAGCGAGAAGCGACTGTTTACTAAAAACACAGGTCCGTGCGAAGCCGTAAGGCGATGTATACGGACTGACGCCTGCCCGGTGCTGGAACGTTAAGGGGACCGGTTAGTCACAATTCGTTGTGGCGAAGCTGAGAACTTAAGCGCCAGTAAACGGCGGTGGTAACTATAACCATCCTAAGGTAGCGAAATTCCTTGTCGGGTAAGTTCCGACCTGCACGAATGGCGTAACGACTTCTCGACTGTCTCAACCATAGGCCCGGTGAAATTGCACTACGAGTAAAGATGCTCGTTTCGCGCAGCAGGACGGAAAGACCCCGGGACCTTTACTACAGTTTGATATTGGTGTTCGGTTCGGCTTGTGTAGGATAGCTGGGAGACTGTGAAGCATTGGCGCCAGCCAGTGTGGAGTCGTCGTTGAAATACCAGTCTGGTCGTGCTGGATGTCTAACCTGGGTCCGTGATCCGGATCAGGGACAGTGTCTGATGGGTAGTTTAACTGGGGCGGTTGCCTCCCAAAGAGTAACGGAGGCGCCCAAAGGTTCCCTCAGCCTGGTTGGCAATCAGGTGTTGAGTGTAAGTGCACAAGGGAGCTTGACTGTGAGACCGACGGGTCGAGCAGGGACGAAAGTCGGGACTAGTGATCCGGCGGTGGCTTGTGGAAGCGCCGTCGCTCAACGGATAAAAGGTACCCCGGGGATAACAGGCTGATCTTCCCCAAGAGTCCATATCGACGGGATGGTTTGGCACCTCGATGTCGGCTCGTCGCATCCTGGGGCTGGAGTCGGTCCCAAGGGTTGGGCTGTTCGCCCATTAAAGCGGTACGCGAGCTGGGTTTAGAACGTCGTGAGACAGTTCGGTCCCTATCCGCTGTGCGCGTAGGAGTCTTGAGAAGGGCTGTCCCTAGTACGAGAGGACCGGGACGGACGAACCTCTGGTGTGCCAGTTGTCCTGCCAAGGGCATGGCTGGTTGGCTACGTTCGGGAGGGATAACCGCTGAAAGCATCTAAGCGGGAAGCCTGCTTCGAGATGAGGACTCCCACCCCCTTGAGGGGTTAAGGCTCCCAGTAGACGACTGGGTTGATAGGCCAGATCTGGAAGGCGGGTAACCGCTGGAGGTGACTGGTACTAATAGGCCGAGGGCTTGTCCTCAGTTGCTCGCGTCCACTGTGTTGGTTCTGAAACCACGAACAACCCCATGCCCCGGGGCCACCGGGCATGGTGCGGTTGACAGTTTCATAGTGTTTCGGTGGTCATAGCGTGAGGGAAACGCCCGGTTACATTCCGAACCCGGAAGCTAAGCCTTACAGCGCCGATGGTACTGCAGGGGGGACCCTGTGGGAGAGTAGGACGCCGCCGAACTAATTGTAGAGAAAACCCCCTTGCCATGCGGCAAGGGGGTTTTCTGCGTTCGGGATCATTCTCGTGATCACTTCCACGGGATCACTTCCAGGGGCCTCTTGAAACAAGAGGCCCCTTTTTTGCGTCCGCTCACAGCTGTCCCGCGGCCTTGAGCGCCAGATACGCGTCCGCGAGAGTAGGGGCCAGGTCGTCAGGAGTCGCGTCGACGACCGTGACACCGTGGCGCCGAAGCTGTTCGGCGGTGCGATGGCGTTCCGTCTGGGCCTGGGCCGCGGCGGCTGCTTCGTACACCGCTTCGGTGTTTCCCCGGCCCTTCGCCATGTGGGCAATGTGCGGATCGGCCACCGATGCCACCAGGACCGTATGGCGCTTAGTGAGGAGGGGGAGCACGGGAAGCAGGCCCGCCTCGATGGGGGCCGCGTCGAGGCTGGTCAGCAGCACGATCAGGGAGCGGCGTGGGGCCGTACGGAGTGCCGTGGCGGTGAGGCCGCGGGCGTCCGTCTCGACGAGTTCCGGCTCAAGGGGCGCCATTGCGTCGACCAGGGATGGGAGGACGTCGCCCGCCGCGCGGCCCTGGACGAGGGCGCGTACTCGGCGGTCGTACGCGAGGAGGTTCACTCGGTCGCCGGCCCGGGAGGCCAGGGCCCCGAGGAGCAGAGCCGCGTCCATGGAGGCGTCGAGGCGTGGGGCGTCACCCACGCGGCCTGCCGAGGTGCGGCCCGTGTCGAGGACCAGAAGGATGTGGCGGTCGCGTTCCGGGCGCCAGGTGCGTACGGCGACCGTGGTCTGGCGGGCGGTTGCGCGCCAGTCGATGGAGCGAGTGTCGTCGCCGGGAACGTATTCGCGAAGACTGTCGAATTCCGTGCCCTCGCCCCGCGTGAGGACGCTGGTGCGCCCGTCGAGTTCGCGGAGCCGCGCCAGTTTGGAGGGCAGGTGCTTGCGGCTGGTGAAGGGTGGCAGGACTCGTACCGTCCAGGGGACTTTGTGGCTGCCCTGCCGGGCGAAGAGGCCGAGTGGGCCGTACGAGCGGATGGTCACGCGGTCCGCCTGGCGGTCGCCGCGGCGGGTGGGGCGCAGACGGGTCGTAAGGCGTCGGCGTTCGTCGGCTGGGACCGTCAGGTGGTGTCGGGAGGCGGCTACCTCGGTGCCGGGTTCCCAGCTGCTCGGTGGCCAGGCGTCGCGGAGGTGGGCGCGCAGGGGGCGTCCGGAGGAGTTGGTGACGGTCAAGGCCACATCGGCGGTTTCGCCGAGGCGTACCGAGGTGTCGCCGGACCGGGTCAGGCCGAGGCGCCGTACGGGAGCCGCGAGGGCGGCGTCGCAGGCGCAGGCCAGGGCCAGCGGCACGTTCACCGCGAGGATGCCCGTCCAGCTCGGCTCCCAGATGCCTACGGGAAGCGTGCCGAGGGCCGCCAGGAGGGCGGCGCGTCCGGTGAGTGCCATCAGCGGGGGACGGGGACGTGGGCGAGGATCGCGTTGATGACGGAGTCCGCCGTGACGCCCTCCATCTCTGCCTCGGGGCGGAGTTGGATGCGGTGGCGGAGGGCGGGGAGGGCCAGGGCCTTTACGTCGTCGGGGATCACGTAGTCGCGGCCGGTCAGCCAGGCCCAGGCGCGGGCCGTGGCAAGGAGCGCTGTCGCGCCACGGGGGGACACACCGAGGGTGAGGGACGGCGATTCGCGGGTGGCACGGCAGATGTCGACTACGTAGCCGGTGATTTCGGGGGAGACGGCTGTCTTGGCGACGGCGGCGCGTGCGGCTTCCAGGTCGGCGGGGCCGGCAACGGGGCGTACGCCGGCCGCGCGCAGGTCGCGCGGATTGAAGCCCTCGGCGTGGCGGGTGAGGACGTTGATCTCGTCCCGGCGGGACGGCAGAGGGATCGTCAGTTTGAGGAGGAAGCGGTCCAGTTGGGCCTCGGGGAGGGGGTATGTGCCCTCGTACTCGACCGGGTTCTGGGTCGCGGCGACCAGGAACGGCTCGGGGAGCAGGCGTGGAGTGCCGTCGACAGTGACCTGGCGCTCCTCCATCGCTTCGAGGAGGGACGACTGGGTCTTGGGCGGCGTGCGGTTGATCTCGTCGGCGAGGAGGAGATTGGTGAAGACCGGGCCCGGCTGGAAGGAGAACTCGGCGGTGCGGGCGTCGTAGACGAGGGAGCCCGTGACGTCGCTCGGCATCAGGTCGGGAGTGAACTGGACGCGCTTGGTGTCGAGTTCCAGCGCGGATGCGAGGGCGCGGACGAGCAACGTTTTGGCGACTCCGGGGACTCCTTCAAGCAGAACGTGTCCGCGGCAGAGAAGGGCGACGACGAGACCGGTCACGGCGGGGTCCTGGCCGACCACGGCTTTGGCGATCTCGGCGCGCAGGGCCTCCAGGGAGGAGCGGGCGGTGCCCGGATCCCCGGCGTACCCGGCGTTGTCGGTGGTCGGGTCCATCATGAACGGCGTACCTCTCTTTCGAGGGCGTCGAGTTGGTCGGCGAGGGCGATGAGGGCCGCGTCGTCGCGGGGCGGCGCCCCGAAAAGGAGGGAATGCAGGGCCTGGCCGTCCCCTTGGAGGTGGGCGGACAGGGCGGGGAGCAGGGTCTCGGGCGCGTGCGCCTGGGCGGGGGACACGCCGATGAGGGGGGCGAGGCGGGTGCGGGTGGTGGAGCGCAGACCGCTCGCCGCGCGGTCGCGGGCGTTGGCTTTGCGGTAGAGGCGGGCGCGGCCTTCGACGGTTTCGGAGGCGCGGATCGCGACGGGGAGGCGTTCGGGTACGAGGGGGCCGAGTCGGCGTGCCCGCCAGAGGGCGGCCAGGGCTGCCGCGATGAAGAGCTGCAGCGTGCCCCAGAGCCAGCCCGAGGGGAGCAGGTCGACGAAGCTCTGGTCGCCCGCGTCGGTGGCCGAGGTGTCGGAGAGCGAGGGGAGGTACCAGACCAAGTGGGAGCGGGAACCGAGCAGTTGAAGGGCGAGCGAGGCGTTGCCCTGCTCGTCGAGGCGGTCGTTGTAGAGGATGTCGGGGGCGCCGAGCACGACGGTGTCGCCGCTCCCGGAGGCTGCGGGGAGACGCAGGAGGGTGGGCAGGCCGTCGCTGGGGTAGCACGCGTCGGCGCCTGGTTCGGTGGTGGTGTAGCGCACGCCGCCCGTGTCGGCGCTGCCCGCTCGCTGGGCGGCGGGCAGGGTGCAGTCGGGGGAGAGCGTCGAGTCGAAGCTGACCGCGGGATCGGCGGTGACCTTTGGAGCGAGGGTGCCGAGGGAGGGCGACCCGGGGGAGATCAGGATCGTACGTCCGTCGGGGTTCTCGGTCGCCGTGTGGAGGAGCGTCTGCTGACGTTTGGTCAGCAGGTCGGGGGCGGCGATCAGGAGAGTGGTGTCGGAGCCCGTCGCGGCGCGGGCCTCGTCCAGAGTGGTGACCAGGCGTGTGGACACGCCCCGTTCGGCGAGGAGTTCGGCGACGGCGCGGCTGCCGTAGGGGTCGGTGGAGCGCGGGTCGAGGCGGCCGTGCTGGGCATCCGAGCGGACTGCGGCGATCGCGACGGCGGCCGCCAGCAGGATCACGAGCGCGATGACGACGCCGCGGGCGCGGGTCCACACCTGGCGGGCGGTGGGCGAGACAGAGGTGGACGTGAGGGTGGCCTCGGTCATGAGGCGGCCCCCTGGCGGGCGTTGTGGGCCGCGCTCTGGGCGCTGTTGGCGAGTACGGGTTTGGTGCGGTCCAGGTCGCGGTCGAGTTCGGTGAGGCGTTGGTATGTGCGTGAGTCGGCGGACCGTCCGCCGTACGTGACGTCGTCGAAGTCCCGGGCCGCTGCGCGCAGTCGGTCCGTGTGGGAGGGCAGGGTGCGGCTCGCTTCGGCGGCTGCCTCGTCCGCTGTGCGGCCGGGGCGCGGATCGAGAAGGGCGCGCTCCTCCAAGGATCGGACGACGGCGCGCATGCGTTCCTGGACGGCCTGGTTCCATTTGCCCTGGGCGGCATGGGCCTCGGCGGCCGCGCGGTGTTCGGCGGCGCTCTTGGGGCGGTCGTCGAAGAGTGCGGCGGACGACGTGGGAGTGCGGTGGGGGGCGCCCAGGCGCCACCACAGGGCGGCGACGACCGCCACCACGGCCAGCACGATGACGACAAGTCCCAGCGTTCCGCCGGGCGTGGCGGCGGATGCGGCGCTCAAGAGCTTGTCGACCCAGTTCCAGAAGGCGTTCAGCGCGCGCTGGACCAGGCCGGGGTCGTTCTCGTGGTACATCCGCTTGGACAGCTCGCGCTTGGCCGCCTCCCGCGCGGGGTCGCGCGGGATTGTCACCGGTGGTTCGTCGCCGCGCGGCAGCGCGAGGACGGCTGAGGCGCCGGTGTGCGGCAGTGCCAGTACCGCCGTGAGAACTCCCCCCGCCGGACTCACCGCATCAGCTCCCCGGAGTGGTGCCGGGGGAGTCGGGGCTGTAGTCCTGGACGCCGGCGGCGCGGGCCAGGTCGAGGTCGAGCGCCTCGCGGCGGATGCGCTGGTCGATGTAGAGGAGCACGGTGACGCCCGCGGTGATCGGGAAGGTGAGCATGGATCCGATCACCGAGCCGACGCCGCTGACGATCAGGAACGTCCAGCCGAGATTGCCGCTGCCGCTGTTGAGGAAGCCGGTGACGCCGTCGCCGCTCAGGGCCGCGGCGAGGACGGCGAACGGGATCACGACGATCGACGCCACGATGTTGGCGATGATCGTGGCGAGCAACTGGATGCCGAAGACCCGCCACCACGAGCCGCGTACGAGCTTGGCGGAGCGGCTCATCGACTTCCAGATGCTCTGCTTCTCCAGCATCAGCGCCGGCGAGGCGAGCGAGAAGCGGACCATCAGCCAGAGGGCGACGATGCCGGCGCCGAGTCCGCCGAGGACAGCGAGTGCGGCGCCCGCGTCGCCGGCGCCCGCCACCGCGGCGAGTACGCCCGGCAGAGTTCCGAGGGCGACGACCGCGATGGCGATGAGCGGCAGCAGGAAGGTCAGGCCGAACAGCTTCGGCAGCTGAGGACGTGCGTCCCGCCAGGCCTCGGCCGTGGTCACCGATTTGCCGAGCACGGCGCGGCTGGTCACGCTCGTGAGCAGGGCCGTCGCGACGATGGTGCCGAGCAGGGTGATGAGCAGGACGACGCCGGAGCTCAGCATCGTGTCGCCCAGGGCGCGGCTCAGTTCGCCGACGGTGGCGCTCGGGTCGTTGAGGGCGTCCGTGTTGGCGCGATCCTTCAGGACGAGGCCCTGGAGCAGGACGACCGCGATCTCCGTGACGACGGCGACGGTCAGCGAGATGCCGAGGACGGTGCGCCAGTAGGTGCGCATCGTGGAGACGGCGCCGTCGAGGATCTCGCCGACGCCCAGGGGGCGGAGCGGGATCACGCCGGGCTTGGCCGCGGGCGGCGGTCCGCCCCAGTTGCCTCCCCAGCCGGCGGGACCGCCGGGTCCGCCGGATCCGCGACCGGGGCCTCCGTGTCCTCCGCCACCAGCGGGGCCGCCGGGGTGCCCGCCGCCCCAGCCCGGGCCGGGCGGAGGTGGTGGCGGGGTCTGGCCGGGGCTCTGCGGGCTGGGAGCGGACCACTGGCCGGGCGGGGGCTGCTCCTTGGACCACTTCGAGGGCGGTTCCGGCTGGTCCGTGCCGCCCTGGTCCGAGGGCTGCTCCGTGGGCTGCGCGGCGCCGGAGGAGTCCGGCTCCTGCCCGTTGGAGGGGGCAGATCCGGGCGAGGCCCAGCCCGGAGTGTCTTTCATCGTCGCTCCTTCACGGTGCCCGTCCGCGTTCGCGGCGGCAGGTTGGCAGCCATCGTGCCACGGTGTGCCCGGCAAGGGACCGGGCGCCGTATGGGCTGCGCACCTTCAATTGTCCGCCGGGTACGGGGCAGACTGGGCGGATGGCTGATCAGTACGCGCAATCCCACGATGACAGCGGGTCGACGGAGATACCGGTGCTCCGCTGGGACGAGCCACCCGAAGGCCCCGTACTGGTCCTTCTCGACCAGACGAGACTGCCGGCCGAGGAAGTCGAGCTGGTGTGCACCGACGCTCCCGCGCTGGTGGAAGCGATCCGCACGCTCGCCGTGCGCGGGGCGCCGTTGCTCGGCATCGCGGGGGCGTACGGCGTCGCGCTCGCCGCCGTGCGTGGCTTCGACGTGGACGCCGCCGCCCAGGCGCTGGCAGGCGCCCGGCCCACGGCGGTGAACCTTGCCGTCGGCGTGCGCAGGGCTCAGGCGGCGTACCGTGCCGTGCTCAACGGCGGCGGTGACGAGCAGCAGGCTGCCGGGGCGGCGCTCGCCGCGGCTCGGGCGTTGCACCGGGAGGACGCCGAGGCCAGCGCCCGGATGGCCGGGCACGGCCTGGCGCTGCTCGACGAGCTGCTGCCGGGCGGCGGGCACCGGATCCTGACCCACTGCAACACCGGGTCACTGGTGTCCGGTGGCGAGGGCACGGCGTTCGCGGTGGCCCTCGCGGCGCACCGAGCGGGGCAGCTGCGAAGGCTGTGGGTGGACGAAACACGGCCGTTGTTGCAAGGTGCTCGCCTGACGGCGTACGAAGCGGCGCGCCACGGGATGGCGTACACCTTGCTCACGGACAACGCGGCGGGCTCGTTGTTCGCGGCGGGGGAGGTGGACGCGGTGCTGATCGGGGCCGATCGGATCGCGGCCGACGGTTCGGTGGCGAACAAGGTGGGGAGCTATCCGCTCGCGGTGCTGGCCAGGTACCACCACGTGCCGTTCATCGTGGTGGCGCCGGTGACGACGGTGGATCCGGACACCCCGGACGGAGCCTCCATCGAGGTCGAGCAGCGCGCGGGTCATGAAGTGACCGAGATCACAGCACCTCAGGTGCCGGTGGCGGGAGCGGAAGCGGGAGGCGGGATACCGGTGGCACCGCTGGGCACCCAGGCGTACAACCCGGCGTTCGACGTGACGCCGCCCGAGTTGGTGACGGCGATCGTCACCGAAGTGGGCGCCGTGTCGCCCGTGACGGCTGAGGCGCTCGCCGAGCTGTGTGACAGGTCACGCCAGGTAACGATTTAGTTAACGGGATGATGTCGCGCTGATCGACGACAACGGCCCCTCCACCTGCGGCGATTCGCTGAGAGAGGGGCCGTGACATCCAAGTGCTACATCAGTCGGTGTCCGAGTCCGATCGGCCGGCCTCCAACTGCACGCTAAGCGCCAGCGAGTACCGGGGTTACCGATACCTCGCTAAGAGGTGCCTCGTGACCTGAGGTGTAGAGCCCGGCCCCCTACCCGACCCACGGATCTCGGGTCCCGAACCGATGGATCGCCCCTGGGCGGACGGCTACTCCGACGACCCACCGTTCTGACCAGGGGACACCGCGACGCAGCAGGCGTCACCGACGGCAGTTCCGCCGAGCTGGTGCCCCTCTGCTTGCAGGCTGGCACCTGGGCCGTGCCACCCTCGCGCCAGAACGGACGGGGACTCACGGGGAATCGGGGTCCGCAGGGGTGAAATCGCCCGACTCTGGCCCAGACAGGGAGTCCGCAGGTCACGCCTGTGATCGCCCAACCCCGCTCCTGAAGTGGTGATGCGATGGGGTCTCAGCACGGTGCAGGCAACGCCAGGTCAGAGCGCTTCCTTCGAGGCGTAATCGGCTCACCCGACTTGCGTACTACAGGCAAGACACTCCAGGCGATACTCCGCCGGTTCGTCACGATGGGCCGGGATACCGGTACTGCCCCACCTCGGGATCCGGCGGGCCATCCATACCTAAGTCCTTGCGCATGGCCTCCCGGAGATGAGCGTTCTCCCGCCAGAGGTCAGCCCGAACCCGAAAGTACGCGTCGCCTCGGATGTCAGGGTCCTCGATAAGCCCGTCTCTCATCCGGACCAGCGCGTCACACGCCTTCACAGCCAGCTGAATGATCTCAGCCGAGGCGGTGAGTGACAGGCTCTGCCGTAACCGCCAAATGCCCGAGCCGTCGAGGGCCTGATGAAGGTCACCGTAGAGCCGGTCATCGGTCGATCGATCGGGTTGGAGGACGACCGTCCGCATATCGGAGTGCCCTCGACTCAGCGCCATGAGGAAGTCGGAGTACACGACTCTACGCGTCTGAGCCCCGTCTTTCTCCTGGTCACGACGCCAACGGATGTGCTCAGCGATCAATGCAGACCCCACACCGACCACGGCTCCAGCCAGGGTGCTCACCGGGGATATCCAGTCCACGGGAGTGTGCTACCCAGGCGACCGGTATCCGTTAACACACGACTGCTGGCGTGCCTCTCGAGGGACCTGCTGGAGCGCTTCCTCGTTCGGCTTGGCCGCTTCCCCTGAAACCCGATGCTGATCACGATGAAGGTAGTCTGCGCGGACACAGGATCAACATGATGTTCAGTGGGAGACCAAGTCAGGCGATCGGGATGGCTGCTCACGAACCGCTGGACCGACGCCGGAGCGCACGCGGGCGTCCGGGAGCTTGATCAACGCTTCGTCGGTGGGCAGGTTCACCGAGTGGGCATGCTGACATCCGTTACCGACATCAACGTCGGCGGACGAGGGCAGACAGTGACGGCTCAGTCCGACTATCGTCACTGGCCGGTGACCCTGCTCACCTGCGCCACCTTCACCGTTATGAGAATGGGATGATGTCGTTTATGAAGGGACGAGTCCTTGTCGTCGATGACGACACCGCACTGGCCGAGATGCTCGGCATTGTGTTGCGTGGTGAAGGTTTTGAGCCGTCTTTCGTAGCCGACGGCGACAAGGCGCTGGCCGCTTTCCGTGAGACCAAGCCCGATCTGGTGCTCCTGGACCTGATGCTCCCCGGCCGGGACGGCATCGAGGTGTGCCGCCTGATCAGGGCGGAGTCCGGGGTGCCGATCGTGATGCTCACGGCGAAGAGCGACACCGTCGATGTCGTGGTGGGCCTCGAGTCGGGCGCCGACGACTACATCGTGAAGCCGTTCAAGCCAAAGGAGTTGGTGGCGCGGATCAGGGCGCGGCTGCGCCGTTCGGAGGAGCCGGCGCCCGAGCAGCTGGCCATCGGCGATCTCGTCATCGACGTGGCCGGTCACTCTGTGAAGCGGGACGGGCAGTCGATCGCGCTGACGCCGCTGGAGTTCGACCTCCTGGTGGCGCTGGCCCGTAAGCCGTGGCAGGTCTTCACGCGTGAGGTCCTGCTGGAGCAGGTGTGGGGCTACCGCCACGCGGCGGACACCCGCCTGGTCAACGTCCATGTCCAGCGGCTGCGCTCCAAGGTCGAGAAGGACCCTGAGCGGCCGGAGATCGTGGTGACCGTCCGTGGTGTCGGTTACAAGGCCGGACCGAGCTGACATGTCACGGGACAGTGCCGCTTCGGCGCCCGGTGAGTCGGGGGTCCGTTCGGGGCGGCCTGTCGGCCGGAAGATGACGGGCTCCCGCTGGGGACGGTTCATGGAGGGCGGGCTGCTGCAGGGCGGAGTCCAGGGCAGCCCGGTCCTTCGGTTGTTCATGCGCTGGGTGCGCCGGCCGCTGCTGCCCGTGATGCGGCTGTGGCGGCGCAACATCCAGCTCAAGATCGTCGTCACGACGCTGCTGATGTCGCTCGGCGTCGTGCTGCTGCTCGGCTTCGTGGTGATCGGGCAGGTGCGCAACGGGCTGCTGGACGCCAAGGTGAAGGCGTCGCAGAGCCAGGCCGTGGGCGGGTTCGCAGTCGCCGGCCAGAAGGCCGACAGCGCGGCGAGCGCGAGCGGCGGCGACGACAACTCGGGCTCCGACGGCAACCTCGTGCAGAACATCAGCGGATGGATGAGCGACCTCGTGGACTCGCTCTCCAGCGGTGGGCAGGGCGCTTTTGACGTCGTGACGCTCAGCACCACCGCCGCGGACAACGAGAACAGGGGCCTGGGGGCCCGCGCGTCGGGGTTGGTCGAACCGACCCTCAGCGTGCCGGAGGACCTGCGCAAGCGCGTCGACGCCGGCACCGGCGCGGCCCAGAGCTACACGCGCATCACGTACACCGACCATCGGGCGACCCAGCCCGCGCTGATCATCGGCAAGCAGGTCCACGACCCGAACGGTGACCCGTACCAGCTGTACTACCTCTTCCCGCTGACGCAGGAGGAGAAGTCGCTGAGCCTGGTCAAGGGGACGCTGGCCACGGCGGGACTGTTCGTCGTGGTGCTGCTCGGGGCCATCGCGTGGCTCGTGGTGCGCCAGGTCGTCACGCCGGTGCGGATGGCGGCGGGGATCGCCGAGCGACTGTCCGCCGGGCGCCTCCAGGAACGTATGAAGGTCACCGGCGAGGACGACATCGCGCGGCTGGGCGAGGCCTTCAACAAGATGGCGCAGAACCTGCAGCTGAAGATCCAGCAGCTGGAGGACCTGTCGCGGATGCAGCGACGGTTCGTCTCCGACGTGTCGCACGAGCTGCGTACGCCGCTCACGACCGTCCGGATGGCGGCCGACGTCATCCACGACGCGCGCGTGGACTTCGATCCGATGACCGCTCGGTCGGCCGAGCTGCTCGCCGATCAGCTGGACCGTTTCGAGACGCTGCTCGCGGACCTGCTGGAGATCAGCCGGTTCGACGCGGGCGCGGCGGCCCTGGAGGCCGAGCCGATAGACCTCCGCGAGGTCGTACGGCAGGTCGTCAGCGGGGCCGAGCCGCTCGCCGAGCGCAAGAGCACGCACATACGTGTCGTCGGCGACCAGCAGCCGGTGGTCGCCGAGGCGGACGCCCGGCGCGTGGAGCGGGTGCTGCGCAATCTCGTCGTCAACGCCGTGGAGCACGGCGAGGGCAAGGACGTGGTCGTCAAGCTCGCCGCGGCGGGCGGGGCGGTCGCGGTCGCGGTGCGCGACTACGGCGTCGGGCTCAAGCCTGGCGAGGCGACCCGGGTGTTCAGCCGCTTCTGGCGGGCCGATCCGGCACGCGCGCGTACCACCGGCGGAACGGGGCTCGGGCTGTCCATCGCGCTGGAGGACGCACGGCTGCACGGCGGCTGGCTGCAGGCGTGGGGTGAGCCGGGCGGCGGTTCGCAGTTCCGGCTGACGCTGCCGCGGACGGCGGACGAACCGCTGCGGGGGTCGCCGATACCGCTGGAGCCCAAGGACTCCCGGCGAAATCGTGGACTCAATGACGCCGGTCTGCCGCTCGGCGGCAGCGGCAAGCTCGCCACCGTGCCGGTGCAGCAGCCCGTGGGCGGCAATGTGCCGCCGATACCGCGGCGCGCGCCCATCGTGCCGCGACTGGCCGGGGTGCCGCCCACGGCCGACCCGACGGCGCTGCCGGGCAACGGCGCGCGCGTGGTGCCGCGGCCCGCCGGGTCCGTGAGGCGGCCGGACGACACACCTGCCGCAGGCGGGGAGCTGACGGTGGAGGAACGCGGGCCCGACGGCGGGGAGCCGGAGGAGCTCGGACAAGGGGAGGCATTTCGTGGGCGCTGACCGCGAGAGGTGCGGCGGCCGTGGGCGTCCGGTGCGGGTGGGAGCGTACATCTGCTGTGGTGCGCTGCTGCTGACCGGATGTGCCTCGATGCCCGACAGCGGGGGTCTGAGCGGGGTCGAGTCGACGCCGAGGCAGGACGCCCAGGTCCGGGTGTTCGCGAAGCCTCCGCGTCAGGGAGCCTCGCCCGCAGAGATCGTCCAGGGCTTCCTGGAGGCGCTGACCAGCGATGATCCTGACTATCAGACGGCGCGCGAATATCTGACGGCGAGTGCCAAGAAAGCGTGGAATCCGAACCGGTCCACGACCGTGCTCGCGGAGGGGCCGAACGCCGATTCGGTGCCCTCGGGGGTCAGGGAAGGCTCCGACGACTTCCTGTACCGGTTGAGCGGCACGAAGGTCGCCTCGGTGGACGCGCAACACGCGTACGCGCCGGACTCGGGCTCGTACAGCAGGACGGTGCATCTCACGCAGGTGAAGAAGACCAAGGTGTGGCGCATCGACGGGCTGCCCCAGGGTGTCGTGATGGGCAGGACCGACTTCCAGCGCAACTACAAGTCGGTCAACAAGTACTACTTCGCTTCGAACGTGTCCGCCAGGACGGGCGGACAGCTGGAGACCGTCGCCGATCCGGTCTATGTGCGCAAGCAGGTGGACCCGATGACACAGATGGTCCGCGCCCTCCTCAAGGGCCCCACGCGCTGGCTGGACCGGGGGGTCGGTTCGAGCTTCCCCTCGGGCACGGAGCTGAAGAAGGGCGTCAAGTCGCTGTCGCCCGACGACCGCAACAGGGTCACTGTGCCGCTGAACGAGAAGGCCGACCACGTCGGGCAGGGGCAGTGCTCCAAGATGGCGGCCCAACTCCTCTTCACGTTCAAAGATCTGACGCCCACCGGGGTGGACGAGGTGGAGTTGCAGAAGTCGGACGGTTCGCAGCTGTGCGTGCTCACCGAGGTCCAGGCGGAGGGCATTGCCTCGAACGGTACGAAGCGCCATGCCGATTACCAGTACTTCATCGACGACAAACAGCGGCTCGTGCGGATGCCCAGCAGCGGCAGCGACAAGGAGCCCGAACCGGTGCTCGGTGCGCTGGGCGAGGGCGACAAGAAGCTGCGGGCTGCCGCGGTGTCGCGGGACGAGAGCAGTGCGGCCGGGGTGTCGACCGATGGCAGTTCGCTGTACGTGGGGTCGCTGGTGTCGGGCGGTTCGCTCGGCGAAGCGGTGCTGCACAGCCAAGGCAAGACGACGGACGACCGGCTGACGACGCCCAGCTGGGACGGGCAGGGCGACCTGTGGGTGGCCGATCGCGATCCGAAGAACCCCCGGCTGCTTCTGCTGCAGAAGGGCGCGGGCGATCCGCTGGTGGTCCAGACGCCGAATCTCAACGGGCGCATCGAGGCCGTACGGGTGGCTGCCGACGGTGTGCGGATCGCGCTGATCGTCGAGAAGGACGGCAAGAGGTCGCTGCAGATCGGGCGTATCGAGCGGGACACCAAGTCCGGTGAGCCGCCTGCCGTCTCCATCCTCGATCCGCGCTCCGTGGCACCCCAGCTGGAGGAGGTCGCGGCCATGTCGTGGGCCGGGGACAGCCGGCTCGTGGTGGTCGGGAGCGAGAAGGGCGGCGTGCAGCAGATGCGGTACGTCCAGGTCGACGGCTCCACTCCGGTGGGCACCGCGCCCTCAGCGCTGACGGGTGTCAAGGAGATCGCGGCGTCCGAGGACGAGCGGCTGCCACTGGTGGCGCACTCGGAGGAGGACGGGATCGTGCGGCTGTCGTCCGGGGAGCAGTGGCAGAAGGTGGTCAAGGACGGGACTGCGCCGGTCTATCCCGGATAGGTCCGTGCGTCTGTCCCGGGTGGGCCTGGGCGTCTTTCTCGGGTGTACGTGCGCGTCCTCTCCGGGCGGAACTGTTCGCTTGCTCCGGGTGAGCCTGCGCACTGCTCCCTGGGGAAGCCCGCCTGCGGGCCTGTCCCGGGCAAGTCTGCTTGTTTCCCCGGTAAGTCCGCTCGTTTTCCGGGTGGGCCTGGTCGCGTGCGACGGCGGCTGGAGTTATCCACAGGCAGTTATCCACAGGTGTGGCCGGTCGACCCGTGCCTTGGCACAGTGGTCCACATGCGGGGGTGGTGGCAGGACCTCACCGATCTGGTGCTGCCGGCCGAGTGCGGAGGCTGCGGGAGGCCTCGCACGGTGCTCTGCCCTGAGTGCCGTGCCGTCCTGAGTGGGGCCGCACCGAGCCGGGTGCGACCGGTGCCGGAGCCGGCTGGGCTTCCTGTGGTGCATGCGGCGGCTCCGTACGAGGACGAGGTGCGCGCGGCGCTGCTCGCCCACAAGGAACGGGGCGCGCTGGCACTCGCGGCGCCGCTCGGTGTGGCGCTGGCGGGGGCTGTGCGGGCGGGGCTGGGGCACCTACGACGTCCTGGTCCGGACGGACGGCCAGTGGCTCCCGAGGGGCGGCTGGGGCCCAGGAGGGGGCAACTGCGGGGCAAGGACGGTCAGCCGGGGTCGGGCGATGGACAACCGATGTCGGCGGAGAGCGGACGGGGCCGTCTGGGGACCGCTGCCGGAGTCGTCCCAGGGCCCGTGCTGCTGGTTCCGGTGCCGTCGTCGCGGCGGGCGGTGCGGGCGCGGGGGCATGATCCGGCGCGGCGGATCGCGCTCGCGGCCGCGGGTGAGCTGCGGCGTACGGGATCGCCGGCCCGGGTGCTGAGCGTGCTGGTGCAGCGGCGGGCCGTGGCCGACCAGTCCGGGCTCAACTCCCGGCAGCGGCTGGACAATCTCGCGGGCGCCCTGGAGGTGGCCGCCGGGGGCGCCCGACTGCTGGCGGACGGTGGCTGGGTCGTGCTCGTGGACGACCTGATGACGACGGGCGCCTCGTTGACAGAGGCGGCGCGGGCCGTACAGGCCACGGAGGCAAGGGCGGAGGGGGCGGATGTGACAGAAGTGGTGCGGCGAATGGCGGGTACGGGTGAAGTTGCAGACACCGGCCGCGACGCGATCTGCGCGGCTGTGGTCGCTGCTGCACCGGACGCTTTCGAAATAAACCGGAACTGACTGAGAACTTGCATCGTTGCAGGTAATGAGAGGGTCAATTCACCTGAATGGAGGTACGTCGCGGTAGAGGGTGACGACATCCGTCCGGGCGAGATATGTTCGGTTGTGAGGCAATGGCGCTGGCCGTACCTCGCGAATCCGAATGCTGTCCTGCGGGTTTTCCCAATCACCCGCCTCGGTGGGGTGTAGATCTTGTCCTTGGGGGAGGAGGAGGTGAAAGTCACCGAGTCCGAGGTTCCGGGACACACCGGAGCCTGGTGCAAAAGGGAGATGCCCCGCCAGTGGAGCGGGGCTATCCGGGAACGGAGTTCTGCGTGGACATCGTCGTCAAGGGCCGCAAGACCGAGGTGCCTGAGCGGTTCCGCAAGCACGTGGCCGAGAAGCTGAAGCTGGAGAAGATCCAGAAGCTCGATGGCAAGGTGATCAGCCTCGACGTCGAGGTGTCCAAGGAGCCCAACCCCCGACAGGCCGACCGTAGCGACCGAGTGGAGATCACGCTCCGCTCCCGTGGTCCGGTGATCCGGGCGGAGGCAGCGGCAAGCGACCCCTATGCAGCACTCGACCTGGCCGCGGACAAACTCGAAGCCCGGCTGCGCAAGCAGCACGACAAGCGCTATACCCGCCGTGGCAACGGCAGGATCTCGGCCGCCGAGGTCGCCGACCACGTCCCGGGTGCCGCGACGCTGAACGGCAACGGCAGCGTCGTCCACGACGAGGAGCCGGAGGGCGTGCCGACCAAGAAGATCGGCTCCCTCGAGATCATGGGGGAAGGCCCCTGCGTCGTCCGCGAGAAGACCCACGTGGCCGCCCCGATGACGCTCGACCAGGCGCTCTACGAAATGGAGCTGGTCGGGCACGACTTCTATCTGTTCGTCGACTCCGAGACGAAGGAACCGAGTGTCGTCTACCGGCGGCACGCGTACGACTACGGCGTCATCCACCTCAGCACGGACCCGATGGTCGCCCAGGCCGGAGCGGATGCGCCGGGCGGTGCGCTCGGCGGCTGACCCTCCCCGGTGACAGCTGAGCCGGTGCCCCTGGAGTGCGCGTGCGCCCCCAGGGGCACCGGTGTGCGACCACTTCGCGGCCCGCTCTGTGACCGCACTGGCGTCCGGGCATGAAATCATGGCCGCACCGGCCCAACCGGTGGGCTGTTGCCTTGGATTGGCGATGGCACAGAAACACAGGCCACGGCCTTCAGGGGGAGGAACGATGGCGGACAGCTTCGGACCGATGCGTGACGAGGATGCCGACGACGGCGTCGTCGGCATGGGCCCGGACGCGGGCACTCCACGCAAGGAGCCCATCAGGGTCCTTGTCGTGGACGACCACGCCCTCTTCCGCCGCGGTCTGGAGATCGTGCTCGCGGCCGAGGAGGACATCCAGGTCGTCGGCGAGGCGGGCGACGGGGCGGAGGCGGTCGACAAGGCCGCCGATCTGCTGCCCGACATCGTGCTGATGGACGTACGTATGCCGAAGCGGGGCGGCATCGAGGCGTGCACCTCCATCAAGGAGGTGGCCCCCAGCGCGAAGATCATCATGCTGACGATCAGTGACGAGGAGGCCGACCTCTACGACGCGATCAAGGCGGGCGCGACGGGTTATCTCCTCAAGGAGATCTCCACGGACGAGGTGGCCACGGCCATTCGCGCGGTGGCCGATGGCCAGTCGCAGATCAGTCCCTCGATGGCGTCGAAACTGCTCACCGAGTTCAAGTCGATGATCCAACGGACGGACGAGCGCCGGCTGGTGCCCGCGCCGCGGCTCACCGATCGCGAACTCGAGGTCCTCAAGCTCGTCGCCACGGGGATGAACAACCGGGACATCGCCAAGGAGTTGTTCATCTCCGAGAACACGGTGAAGAACCATGTGCGCAACATCCTGGAGAAGCTGCAGCTGCACTCCAGGATGGAGGCCGTGGTGTACGCGATGCGGGAGAAGATCCTCGAAATCCGCTAGCCACGCGGCCGGCCTCGCCCGGGGTGCTCGGCCGGCCCGGCGTGTGGCTACGCGAGGGCGCGGGACAGCTCTTTGGTGAGCGGCTCGCGCAGTTCCGGCGCGTCCACCCGTTCCACCCGCACGTCCGTGCAGTCCACCCAGCTTGCTGCCTCGACCAGGGCCTGGGCCACGGCCGGGACGGCCTTGGCGCCGTCCAGCGTGACCTGCTTGGCGACCAGGGTGCGGCCCTCGCGGGCGGGGTCCACGCGGCCGACGAGGTGACCGCCGGCCAGGACCGGCATGGCGAAGTAGCCGTAGATCCTCTTCGGCTTGGGTGTGTACGCCTCCAGGCGGTGGGTGAAGCCGAAGATCCGCTCGGTGCGGGCCCGCTCCCAGATGAGTGAGTCGAACGGTGACAGCAGGGTCGTACGGTGGCGGCCGCGCGGGGCCGTCTCCAGCGCCGCCGGGTCGGCCCACGCCGGCCTGCCCCAGCCCTCCACCGTCACCGGGACCAGGCCCGAGTCCGCGATCACCGCGTCCACCTGCTCGCCCTTGAGGCGGTGGTAGTCGGCGATGTCCGTGCGCGTGCCGACGCCGAGGGACCGGCCCGCGAGGCGGACGAGGCGGCGCAGGCACTCCGTGTCGTCCAGCTCGTCATGGAGCAGCGCCTCGGGGATGGCGCGCTCGGCGAGGTCGTACACCCGCTTCCAGCCGCGGCGTTCCGTGCACACCACCTCGCCGTACATCAGGGCGCGCTCGACGGCGACCTTGGTGCCCGACCAGTCCCACCACTCGCTGGTCTTCTTCGCGCCGCCCAACTCCGTGGCGGTGAGAGGGCCTTCGGCGCGGAGCTGCTTGATGACCTGGTCGTAGGTGCCGTCCGGCAGGGCGTGGTTCCAGTGCGGGCGGGCTCTGTAGGCGCGGCGGCGGAAGGCGAAGTGGGGCCACTCCTCGACGGGGAGGATGCAGGCCGCGTGGGACCAGTACTCGAAGGCGTGCGGTGCGCCGTGCGAGCCGGGCGTCCAGTAGGCGTCGTCGACCGTCTTGCGGCCCACCGCTCCCAGGCGGGCGTACGGGATGAGCTCGTGGGAGCGGGCGAGGACGGAGATGGTGTCGAGTTGGACCGCGCCCAGGTGTCGCAGGACTCCGCGGACGCCGGCCCTGCGGTCCGGGGCGCCCAGGAAGCCCTGGGCCCGGAGGGCGATGCGGCGGGCTTCGTCGGTGGAGAGTTCGGCGGTGGGACGCGGGAGACTCGACATGCCCACACGGTAGGCGGTGCCACTGACAACGGGGGCCGGCCCGGGGTTTGGGGTCCGGACCGGAGACCGTCCGGTTCGCGTGCGGCCGACGTAGGTGTCACCCCAGGAGTTTTCGCTCCCTCCGCCCCTACCTGTCCCGTACCGGGGGCCGCCGTCTCCAGCCGCCGCTATCGGCCTTGACTGCCTCGTCCTCGAACGCCGGACGGGCCGGGTGGTGTCGGGAGGTACGGGGCCGTCGACGGGATGCCCAAGTCCGAGGGGAGCAAGGAACCCACCCAGCAGTCTCGGCGTACTCCCTTGTTGTTGATGGCGGAGCGGAGAGTGCCTTCCACTGTGAATCCGGCCCGTTCGGCCACCGCGCGGGAGCCGGTGTTGCCGACCTCGGCGCGCCATTCGACGCGGTCGATGGACAGGTCCGTGAAGGCCCAGCGGGAGGCGGCGGTGGCGGCTTCGGTGATGTAGCCGTTGCCGCGGTGTTCCTTCGCCGTCCAGAAGCCGATCTCGCCGACGCCCAGCGAGCGCATGGTGATGGCGAGCATGCCCACCAGCTCCCCGGAGGGGACGAAGACGCCGAAGGTGAACATGGAGCCGTCCGACCAGCCGTCGGGCACCATCTGGTCCGTGAAGCTCACCGCGTGCTCGCGCAGATAGGGCGACGGGATCGTGGTCCAGCGCTGGATGTCGGGGTCCTGGACGGCGTCGTACACGGCGTCCGTGTCATGCGGGCCCACGGTGCGCAGGACGAGACGGTCGGTGGTCAGGGTGACGGGGTCCATCGGCCGATTCTGCTCGGACAACCGGAAGGACGCCATTCCTTTGCTGTGAGTGAGTGGGGCGTTACTTTTCGCAACGAGAACGCGGCACCTTCAGCATCCCCTGTCCGTTGTCCTAGTGGCTGTCACTGGCAGACCTCCCGGCGCGGTGCGGTCCTCGCTTACGATGGCCGTTGCTCAAGCTGTGATTTGTAACTGTCATTGAAACCGACCGTCCCAGGCCCGACCGGCAAGGAGACAAACCCCCGTGTCCGTCCTCTCGAAGATCATGCGTGCAGGCGAAGGCAAGATCCTGCGCAAGCTGCACCGCATCGCGGACCAGGTCAACTCCATCGAAGAGGACTTCGTCGACCTCTCCGACGCCGAGCTGCGGGCCCTCACCGATGAGTACAAGCAGCGGTACGCCGACGGCGAAAGCCTCGACGACCTGCTGCCCGAGGCGTTCGCGACCGTCCGTGAGGCGGCCAAGCGCGCGCTGGGCCAGCGTCACTACGACGTGCAGATGATGGGCGGCGCCGCCCTTCACCTCGGCTATGTCGCCGAGATGAAGACCGGTGAGGGCAAGACGCTCGTCGGCACCCTGCCCGCGTATCTGAACGCCCTCTCCGGAGACGGCGTTCACCTCATCACGGTCAACGACTACCTGGCCGAGCGCGACTCCGAAATGATGGGTCGCGTCCACAAGTTCCTCGGGCTGAGCGTCGGCTGCATCCTCGCCAACATGACGCCGGCCCAGCGCCGCGAGCAGTACGCGTGCGACATCACGTACGGCACGAACAACGAGTTCGGCTTCGACTACCTGCGCGACAACATGGCGTGGTCGCAGGACGAACTGGTGCAGCGCGGCCACAACTTCGCGATCGTCGACGAGGTCGACTCCATCCTCGTCGACGAGGCCCGTACGCCGCTGATCATCTCCGGCCCGGCCGACCAGGCCACCAAGTGGTACGGCGACTTCGCCAAGCTGGTCACCCGCCTGAAGAAGGGCGAGGCCGGCAACCCCCTCAAGGGCCTCGAGGAGACCGGGGACTACGAGGTCGACGAGAAGAAGCGCACCGTAGCCATCCACGAGCCCGGCGTCTCCAAGGTCGAGGACTGGCTGGGCATCGACAACCTCTACGAGTCGGTGAACACGCCGCTTGTCGGGTACCTGAACAACGCCATCAAGGCCAAGGAACTCTTCAAGAAGGACAAGGACTACGTCGTCATCGACGGCGAGGTCATGATCGTCGACGAGCACACCGGCCGTATTCTCGCCGGCCGCCGCTACAACGAGGGCATGCACCAGGCGATCGAGGCGAAGGAAGGGGTGGACATCAAGGACGAGAACCAGACGCTCGCCACGATCACCCTGCAGAACTTCTTCCGCCTCTACAGCAAGCTCTCCGGCATGACCGGTACGGCGATGACCGAGGCCGCCGAGTTCCACCAGATCTACAAGCTCGGTGTCGTCCCGATCCCGACCAACAAGCCGATGGTCCGCAAGGATCAGTCGGACCTGATCTACCGCACCGAGGTCGCCAAGTTCGACGCGGTGGTCGACGACATCGCCGAGAAGCACGACAAGGGCCAGCCGATCCTCGTCGGTACGACGTCGGTGGAGAAGTCCGAATACCTCTCGCAGCAGCTCTCCAAGCGCGGCATCCAGCACGAAGTGCTGAACGCCAAGCAGCACGACCGTGAGGCGACGATCGTCGCCCAGGCCGGCCGCAAGGGCGCCGTGACCGTGGCCACGAACATGGCCGGTCGTGGTACGGACATCAAGCTCGGCGGCAACCCCGATGACCTCGCCGAGGCGGAGCTGCGTCAGCGCGGCCTCGACCCCGAGGAGCACATCGAGGAGTGGGCCGCCGCGCTGCCCGCCGCTCTGGAGAGGGCCGAAAAGGCCGTGAAGGCGGAGTTCGAGGAGGTCAAGGAGCTCGGTGGGCTCTACGTCCTCGGCACCGAGCGGCACGAGTCGCGCCGTATCGACAACCAGCTGCGCGGTCGTTCCGGCCGTCAGGGCGACCCGGGCGAGTCCCGCTTCTACTTGTCGCTGGGTGACGACCTGATGCGCCTGTTCAAGGCGCAGATGGTCGAGCGCGTCATGTCGATGGCGAACGTGCCCGACGACGTGCCGATCGAGAACAAGATGGTCACGCGCGCCATCGCGTCCGCCCAGTCGCAGGTCGAGCAGCAGAACTTCGAGACGCGTAAGAACGTCCTCAAGTACGACGAGGTCCTCAACCGGCAGCGCGAGGTCATCTATGGCGAGCGCCGCCGCGTCCTGGAGGGCGAGGACCTGCAGGAGCAGATCCAGCACTTCACGGACGACACGATCGACGCGTACATCGCGGCCGAGACCGCCGAAGGCTTCGCCGAGGAGTGGGATCTGGACCGGCTGTGGGGCGCCTTCAAGCAGCTCTACCCGGTGAAGGTCACCGTCGACGAGCTGGAGGAGGCGGCCGGTGACCGTGCCGGTCTGACCGCCGAGTTCATCTCCGAGTCCATCAAGGACGACATCCGCGAGCAGTACGAGGCCCGTGAGAGGCAGCTCGGCTCCGAGATCATGCGTGAGCTGGAGCGCCGGGTCGTGCTGTCGGTCCTGGACCGCAAGTGGCGCGAGCACCTCTACGAGATGGACTACCTCCAGGAGGGCATCGGCCTGCGCGCCATGGCGCAGAAGGACCCGCTGGTCGAGTACCAGCGCGAGGGCTTCGACATGTTCTCCGCCATGATGGACGGCATCAAGGAGGAGTCCGTCGGCTACCTGTTCAACCTGGAGGTCCAGGTCGAGCAGCAGGTCGAGGAAGTTCCGGTCGAGGACACGGTGCCTTCCCTCCAAAAGGAGGACGTCGTCCCCGCGGGTGCGCGTCCGGAGATCCGCGCCAAGGGCCTCGACGCCCCGCGGCGCCCCGACCGGCTGCACTTCTCCGCGCCGAAGGTGGACGGCGAGGGTGGCATCGTCGAGGGCGACTTCATCGACGACAACGGCGACGAGCCCGTGCGCTCCGAGGCGGACGGCCTCACGCGTGCGGAGCGCCGCAAGCAGCAGAAGGGCGCGCGTCGGCGCAAGAAGTGACGGTCGGCGGCGCCGGTGGTAGCGCCGCCGCGTAGCGCCGGTCACGGCCGCTTGTGAGGGCCGGGCACCTTGGGTGCCCGGCCCTTTGCGTTGCCTGGCGGAGAGCTGAGGCGGAGGGTCGGTTCAGTCCTCGTCCGCGCGGGGCATGCGCGGGCCGCCGAGCTCCACCGCCGTGCAGCGCCAGCGGAGGTCAGGGCCCTGTTCCAGGCGGAACGCCATGGCGCGCAGCTGTTCTCCGGCGCCGATGCGGGCGAAGGCCTCGATCGCTCCCGGGCGCGGTACGTAGTAGCCGATGTCGCGGACGACCGGTCGGGTGCCGCGGGCGCGCAGGGGGCCGCGCTCGGCGAGCCAGGCCAGTTCGTCGTAGGCGCGGCCCGCGGTGTGACGCAACATGCAGTGGACGGGACGCTGACCGCTGAGGACGGCGAGCAGACGGTCGGCGAAGAGGTCGGTGGGGCGGGGTTGCGGAGTGGGCCTGCGCGGGGCGTCGACGGGGGCGGTGAGAGGCGAGACTCCGCCGCCTGGGAACAGTGCGGGCGCGGTGTCGCCCGGAGCCGGGCTGTCGCCCTGTGCCGGGCTGTCGCCCTGTGCCGGGCGGCGCAGGGGGCCGCGGGCGGGCGTGGTCAGCAGGGTGGCCGTCGGTGCCTCCAGGGACGTGCCTGCGCCTGGTGAGGTGGGTCGTGACGTGCCTGCGCCTGGTGAGGTGGGTCGTGACGTGGGTCGTGACGTGCCTGCGCCTGGTGAGGTGGGTCGTGAGGTGGGTCGTGACGTGCCTGCGCCTGGTGAGGTGGGTCGTGAGGTGGGTCGTGACGTGCCTGCGCCTGGTGAGGTGGGTCGTGACGCGCCCGTGCCCGGTGGGGTCGGTTGTGAGGCACCCACGCCCGGTGGGGTCGGCCGAGGTGCGCCTGCGCCGGGCGGCGCCGACGGTGGGTTGTCGCCCGGGGTCCTGCGGGGTGCTCCCGCTCCCGGCGTGCGGGGTGGCGCGCTGCCCGGGCGGCGGGTGTCCTGGCGGCCGGGTGGGCGGGTGCCCGGGTGGCGCTTCGTCCTGGTCATCACCTTGTTCATGTGTCGTCCCCGCTCACTGGAGCCCGTTTGATACCGGGCGGTAACTTTCGTGTTGGGGATCTTGTACGAGGCGGGAGCGGGCCTGTGCAAGGACGCCGGACGCGCGCCGGAGCGGTCGGAAGGTTCACCTATCAGGGTGGCCGGACGGTGTGCGGGCCTTGGTGGGAGCGCGGCGTACCGGGTGAATCCGTGGCCGGGGGTGGACGCCTCGGAGGGTGCGGTCGGGGGCTCGAAAGGGGACGCCCGCACGTATCCTGAAGGCCCTCCCGGGAGGCGCGGGACCGCCCTCCTCGGAGCCCTCCGACTACGAAAATCGGAGCCCTCCGACTACGAAAGTGGCCAGCCATGCGCGTCTACGTCCCCCTGACCCTCTCCGGTCTCGCCGAGGCGTACAAGACGGGAGAGCTGGAGGCGGGACCTTTCGTCGCGTACGCCGTCACGCCCGCGTTGCGTGAGTGGTACCTCTCCGACAACATCGAGGAGCTCGAGTACGCGGCGCTGAACCGCGCCGCGCTGGCTTCGCTGCGGCTGCTCGCGGTCGACCGCGGAGCCGTTCGGCGGCGGGTCGTCGTCGCGGTCGACGTCCCGGACCGGGACGCGGTAGCCGATCCCGACCGGGGCCTTGATCCCGCGGCGCTCGGTGAGGTGCGGGTCTCCCAGACCGTGCCGCTGGCCAAGGTGGCCGCCGTGCACGTCGACTCGGCCGATGCCGGGACGGATGTCGCCGCCGCAGCGGATGCGCTGGGCGCGGCGGACGTCGGGGACGACGACGCCCAGTTCATCGTCGACGGGGCCGAGGACCACGAGCTCCTGTGGTTCGCCACGCAGGAGATTCCCAACCTGGTGGGGCTGGGGGACTGACGCCGCCCTGCCGTTTCCGGTCACCCGGCGTCCATGACCCCTGGCGCCCCTGTGCGCTTGCGCGTGCCTCCGGGCGACGGGGGCCGTTGTCGGTGGCTGCGGGTACGTTCTTGTCATGGGGATGAACGGAGCTGCGCACATTGTGTGGGATTGGAACGGCACGCTGTTCCACGACAATGACGCGATCATCGGGGCGACGAACGCGGCGTTCGCCGAGCTCGGGCTGGAGCCGATCACGCTGGAGCGGTACAGGGCGCTGTACTGCGTGCCGGTGCCGAAGTTCTACGAGCGACTCATAGGGCGGCTGCCGACGGATACCGAATGGCAGGTCATGGACGAGACCTTCCACCGGTACTACGCGGAGCACCGGACCGCGTGCGAGCTCACCGAGGGCGTGCCGGCGCTGCTCGCCGAGTGGGGGGCGGCGGGACGCAGCCAGTCGCTCCTGAGCATGTACGGGCATGACGAACTGGTCCCGCTGGTACGGGGGTTCGGGATCGAGCCGCACTTCATACGCGTCGACGGGCGGATGGGGCCTTCCGGCGGCAGCAAGGCCGAGCACATGGTGCGGCACGTGGGCGCGCTCGTCGGCGTGGAGCCGTCCCGCGTGGTGGTGATCGGCGACGCGGCCGACGACGCGGTCGCCGCGCGGCACGTGGGGGCGCAGGCGATCCTCTACACCGGGGGCTCCCATGGTCGCGCCAGCCTGGAGGAGGTGGGCGTGCCGGTGGTGGACAGCCTGGCGGATGCGGTCGAGGAGGCCGGGCGGCTGGCGGCCTGACTGGGGGTGGCGCCGGCAGCGCCGTGGGCGTCTCGTCCTCGTTGTCCGCCCGTGCGGAGGCGCGACGGCCGCCCTTGTCGGTGCTGCAGCGGCCGTCAGGTGGTCCGGCTCAGTGAACCCAGGGCGGTCGCGGTCCGGCTCAGTGGGGCCTCGGGTGGTTCAGGTCACCGGCGCCTTCGCGCGCAGCACTGTCAAGAACTCGCGCATCCAGCTGGAGTGGTCCGGCCAGGCGCGGGAGGAGACCAGCATGCCGTCGACCACGGCTTCCGCGTCATGGAAGGTCGCACCGGCCGCCTGCATGTCGAGTTCCAGCGCGGGGTACGCCGTGACGCGACGGCCACGCAGGGCGTCGACGGCCGCCGTCAGGAGGGGGCCATGGCAGATCTGGGCCACCGGCTTGTCGGTGTCGAAGAAGGCCTTGAGGATCTTGCGGAGTTCGGGGTCGTTGCGGAGGTACTCCGGGGCTCGGCCGCCGGGGATGACCAGCGCGACGTACTGGCCGGGGTCCACCTCCGCGAACGAGAGATCCGCGGGCCAGGTGTAGCCGGGCTTCTCCGTGTAGGTGTCGAAGCCGGGTTCGAAATCGTGGACGACGAACTGGAGCTGCTTGCGGGTGGGGGCTGCGATGTGGACTTCGTAGCCTTCCTCGCGCAGGCGCTGGTAGGGGTACAGGACCTCCAGTGACTCTGCCGCGTCGCCGGTCACTATCAGGATCTTCGCTGTCATGTCTGTCCCGCTCCCCTCAGCCTTGCCTGAGCCGTGCGTCAGCCATGCCTCAATTGTGCTGCGGTCTCCGATGGGCGTCCTGGTCAACTTGCCTCGGGCGAGCAGCTCTGCCAAGGGGGCGTGCCGTCTTTCGGGCACTCGGCGTCGGCGCTGCCGTCTGGATGGGCGCAGCTGCGACGGAATGGCGGGACGCCTGTGACGAAGGGCGGGACGCCTGTGACGAAGGGCGGAACACCGCCCCCAACGACACACACGCCCGCCATCGCCCCGGCCACGTACGGGATCCCCGCCCCTTTCGTCCCTGTGCATACTGTCAAACTTCCACCCCTGGTTTTGTACACATACGGCTCATGACGGCCCCCGGGTAGGTGGCGATAGCCTTGTGGCGTGATCAGCGCGATATCTCGCGGGGGCATCGTCGCCCCTGCCCTGCGCCCGGAGAACACGGACGACATCCGTGACCGGGCGGCGGTCGCTGGTCTTCGCGGGCGGGTCGGGGCGGCGGAAAGCGCACTCCGGACGTCGATGACACCCCGGGAACGGACGTTGCCGAGAGCAGCGTCACAGTCTCCAGGGGCGCCGAAAATGGCCGGTAACCCCCCGCTCATCTCACCTTGCGGCATAGCGTCGGAGCCGACCGGACACCCCGCGTCGCGGCGTTATGTCGGAAGAGAAGAGACCGTACTTCCTTCAACGTCACGCAACGGCGCGCGACAGGAGCCAGAGGACAATGCAGACCAAGCTGGACGAAGCCAAGGCCGAGCTGCTCGAACGGGCCGCCCGGGTAGCTGAGAACAGCCCGGTCGGGGGGCACCTACCGACTGGGACGACGGGCGAGGGCACCCCTGACAAGGACACCGTGCTCGCGTTCCTCCAGCGCTACTACCTGCACACCGCCCCGGAGGACCTCAGCGACCGCGACCCGGTCGACATCTTCGGAGCCGCCTTCTCGCACTACCGGCTGGCCGAGAACCGCCCGCAGGGCACGGCCAACGTGCGGGTCCACACCCCGACCGTCGAGGAGAACGGCTGGACCTGCAGCCACTCCGTCGTCGAGGTGGTCACCGACGACATGCCATTTCTCGTCGACTCGGTCACCAACGAGCTCTCCCGCCAGGGCCGCGGCATTCATGTCGTCATTCACCCGCAGTTCGTCGTACGGCGTGATCTGACCGGCAAGCTCATCGAGGTGCTGCCCGGCCGGCCCACCGCCGAGCAGCTTCCCCACGACGCCCACGTCGAGTCCTGGATCCACGTCGAGATCGACCGCGAGACCGACCGCGCCGATCTGAAGCAGATCACCGCCGACCTGCTGCGCGTCCTGTCCGACGTCCGCGAGGCCGTCGAGGACTGGGAGAAGATGCACGACTCGGCGTTGCGCATCGCGGAGGAGCTGCCCAAGGAGCCGACCGCCGACGACCTGCGCGACCAGGAGGTCGAGGAGGCCCGCAACCTGCTTCGCTGGCTCTCGGACGACCACTTCACGTTCTTGGGGTACCGGGAGTACGAGCTGCGCGACGACGACTCGCTCGCGGCCGTGCCCGGCACCGGACTCGGCATCCTGCGCTCCGACCCGCACCACGCCGGGGAGGACAGCCACCCTGTCAGCCCGTCCTTCGAGCGGCTGCCCGCCGACGCCCGCGCCAAGGCCCGCGAGCACAAGCTGCTGGTGCTGACCAAGGCGAACAGCCGGGCGACCGTGCACCGGCCGTCGTACCTCGACTATGTCGGCGTCAAGAAGTTCGACGAGCACGGGAACGTCGTCGGGGAGCGCCGCTTCCTCGGACTCTTCTCGTCCGCCGCGTACACCGAGTCCGTGCGCCGCGTGCCCGTCATCCGCCGCAAGGTGCAGGAAGTCCTCAAGGGCGCCGGGTTCTCGCCCAACAGCCACGACGGCCGCGACCTGCTCCAGATCCTGGAGACCTACCCGCGCGACGAGCTCTTCCAGACCCCGGTCGACGAGCTCCGCTCGATCGTCACATCCGTCCTGTACCTGCAGGAGCGGCGGCGGCTGCGGCTCTACCTGCGCCAGGACGAGTACGGGCGCTACTACTCCGCCCTCGTCTACCTCCCGCGCGACCGCTACACCACCGGCGTACGCCTGCGGATCATCGACATCCTCAAAGAAGAGCTGAACGGCACCAGCGTCGACTTCACGGCCTGGAACACCGAGTCGATCCTGTCCCGGCTGCACTTCGTGGTCCGCGTCCCGCCGGGCACCGAGCTGCCGCAGCTGTCCGACGCCGACAAGGAGCGCATCGAGGCGCGGCTCGTCGAGGCCGCCCGCTCCTGGGCCGACGGCTTCGCGGAGGCGCTGACCGCCGAGTGCGGCGAGGAGCGCGCCGCCGAGCTGCTGCGCCGCTACGGCAACGCCTTCCCCGAGGGCTACAAGGCCGACCACAACCCGCGCGCCGCGGTCGCCGACCTGGTCCACCTCGAAGCGCTCACGCGTGACAAGAGCAAGGACTTCGCGCTCAGCCTGTACGAGCCGGTGGGCGCGGCGCCCGGTGAGCGCCGTTTCAAGATCTACCGCACCGGTGAGCAGGTCTCGCTCTCCGCGGTGCTGCCCGCCCTCAACCGCATGGGCGTCGAGGTCACCGACGAGCGCCCGTACGAGCTGCGCTGCTCGGACCGTACGACCGCCTGGATCTACGACTTCGGGCTGCGCCTGCCCAAGTCCCTGATCGGCAACGGCGACTCCCTGGGAGACGACGGCCGCGAGCGGTTCCAGGACGCCTTCTCCGCCACCTGGACCGGGCAGGCCGAGAACGACGGCTTCAACGCCCTCGTGCTGAGCGCCGGGCTGACCTGGCGGCAGGCGATGGTGCTGCGTGCGTACGCGAAGTACCTGCGCCAGGCCGGTTCCACCTTCAGCCAGGACTACATGGAGGACACGCTCCGCAACAACGTCCACACCACCCGGCTCCTGGTGTCGCTCTTCGAGGCGCGGATGTCTCCGGACCGCCAGCGCGCCGGTGTCGAGCTGACCGACGCGCTGATGGAGGAGCTGGACGCCGCGCTCGACCAGGTCGCCTCGCTGGACGAGGACCGGATCCTGCGGTCCTTCCTCAACCTCATCAAGGCGACCCTGCGCACGAACTTCTTCCAGGAGGCGCTGGGTGCCAAGTGGCACGAATACGTCTCCATGAAGTTCGACCCGACGGCCATCCCGGACCTTCCGGCGCCGCGACCGGCGTACGAGATCTGGGTGTACTCGCCCCGCGTCGAGGGCGTGCACCTGCGCTTCGGCAAGGTCGCGCGAGGAGGCCTGCGCTGGTCCGACCGGAAGGAGGACTTCCGTACGGAGATCCTCGGCCTGGTCAAGGCGCAGATGGTGAAGAACACCGTCATCGTGCCGGTCGGCGCCAAGGGCGGCTTCGTCGCCAAGCAGCTGCCCGACCCGTCCGTGGACCGCGACGCCTGGCTGGCCGAGGGCATCCGCAGCTACAAGACCTTCATCTCGGCGCTGCTCGACATCACCGACAACATGGTGGCCGGTGAGATCGTGCCGCCCCTGGACGTCGTCCGGCACGACGAGGACGACACGTACCTCGTGGTCGCCGCCGACAAGGGCACCGCGACGTTCTCGGACATCGCCAACGAGGTCGCGGAGAGCTACAACTTCTGGCTCGGCGACGCCTTCGCCTCCGGCGGCAGCGCCGGTTACGACCACAAGAAGATGGGCATCACCGCGCGCGGTGCCTGGGAGTCCGTGAAGCGGCACTTCCGGGAGCTGGGCGTGAACACCCAGACGCAGGACTTCACCGTGGTGGGCGTCGGCGACATGTCCGGTGACGTGTTCGGCAACGGAATGCTGCTGTCCGAGCACATCCGCGTGGTCGCCGCCTTCGACCACCGGCACATCTTCATCGACCCGAACCCGGACGCGGAGACGTCGTACGCCGAGCGCCGCCGTCTCTTCGAGCTGCCGCGCTCCTCGTGGGCGGACTACAACAGCGAGCTGATCTCGGGCGGCGGCGGTGTGTTCCCGCGTACCGCCAAGGCCATCCCGATCAACGCGCACATCCGTGACGCCCTCGGCATCGAGGCCGGCGTCGCCAAGATGACCCCGGCCGACCTGATGAAGGCGATCCTCAAGGCGCCGGTCGACCTGCTGTGGAACGGCGGCATCGGTACGTACGTGAAGTCGTCCGCCGAGTCGCACGCGGACGTCGGCGACAAGGCCAACGACGCGATCCGCGTCGACGGCTCCGACCTGCGCGTGAAGGTCGTCGGCGAGGGCGGCAACCTGGGCCTGACCCAGCTCGGCCGGATCGAGTTCGCCCAGCACGGCGGAAAGATCAACACCGACGCCATCGACAACAGCGCGGGCGTGGACACCTCCGACCACGAGGTGAACATCAAGATCCTGCTCAACGCGGTGGTGGCCAACGGCGATCTGACGGTCAAGCAGCGCAACAAGCTGCTCGCCGAGATGACCGACGAGGTCGGCGCCCTCGTCCTGCGCAACAACTACGCGCAGAACATGGCGATCGCCAACGCGCTGGCGCAGTCCGGGAGCATGCTCCACGCCCAGCAGCGGTTCATCCGCCACCTGGTGCGCGAGGGCCACCTCGACCGTGCCCTTGAGTTCATGCCCACCGAGCGGCAGATCCGCGAGCGGCTCAACAGCGGGCAGGGCCTGACCGGTCCGGAGACGGCCGTCCTCCTCGCGTACACGAAGATCACGGTCTCCGACGAGCTGCTCTCCACCTCGCTGCCGGACGACCCGTATCTGCAGAGCCTGCTCTTCGCGTACTTCCCGACGGCACTGCGCGAGAAGTTCCGCGAGCAGATCGAAGCGCACGCGCTGCGCCGCGAGATCGTCACGACCGTTCTGGTCAACGACACGGTCAACACGGGCGGTACGAGCTTCCTGCACCGCCTGCGCGAGGAGACCGGTGCCTCGCTGGACGAGATCGTCCGGGCGCAGACCGCGGCCCGCGCCATCTTCGAGTCCAGCAAGGTGTGGGACGCGGTGGAGGCGCTCGACAATGTCGTCGCCGCCGACGTGCAGACCCGCATCCGGCTGCACTCGCGCCGGCTCGTCGAGCGCGGCACGCGCTGGCTGCTCAACAACCGGCCGCAGCCGCTTCAGCTCGCCGAGACGATCGGCTTCTTCAGCGACGGTGTCGAGCAGGTCTGGTCCGAGCTGCCCAAGCTGCTGCGCGGCGCGGACCTGGAGTGGTACCAGCAGATCTACGACGAGCTGTCGGGCGCCGGCGTCCCGGACGAACTCGCCACCCGCGTGGCCGGGTTCTCCTCCGCCTTCCCGACACTGGACATCGTCGCGGTGGCCGACCGCACGGGCAAGGACCCGATGGCCGTCGCCGAGGTCTACTACGACCTCGCCGACCGCCTCGGCATCACCCAGCTGATGGACCGCATCATCGAGCTCCCACGAGCCGACCGCTGGCAGTCCATGGCCCGCGCGTCGATCCGCGAGGACCTGTACGCGGCTCACGCGGCACTCACCGCCGACGTCCTGGCGGTGGGCAACGGCACCTCGACTCCCGAGCAGCGCTTCAAGGCCTGGGAGGAGAAGAACGCGGCGATCCTCGGCCGGGCTCGCACGACGCTGGAGGAGATCCGGGGCTCGGACTCGTTCGACCTCGCGAACCTGTCGGTGGCGATGCGAACGATGCGGACGCTGCTGCGGACGCATTCGTAGCCCGTACGGGGATGCGGTCCGTACCGCATGTGGGGGCGCCCCCGGTCTTGACGACCGGGGGCGCCCCGTTTTTCTTGTCGATCTCTGGGGGAAACCGAAACTGAAATTTACCTATTGCTGATAAAAGGAACAATTGTGACTGTGAACCTCTCCGAGGGGCGGGCCCGTGCGGGCCGTCAGGCCCCCGCGCCGACCCTCGTCCCGCCCCTCGCCAGTCCCAGTCCCGGAGTGGTCGCGCGAGCGCGGCGGATCACTCTCGAGGTGGCCAAGTTCGGGGTCGTCGGCGGCAGCGGAGTCGCGGTCAACCTCCTCGTGTTCAACATCCTGCTGCACGGCCTGAAGTGGGCCCCGATGGCCGCCACGGTGATCGCCAGCTGCATCGCCATGGGCACCAACTACCTGGGATTCCGTTTCTTCGCGTACCGCGACCGAGCCTCGCGCACCAAGCGGCAGATCGTCCTCTTCTTCGCGTTCAGCGGGCTCGGCGTCCTCATGGAGAGCGGACTCTTCTATGTCGGCTATCACGGCCTGGGCATGAGCAGCCCGCTCGGCTCGAACATGGACAAGGCGCTGTCGATCGTGCTGGCCTCGGCCTTCCGGTTCCTGGTGTACCGGACGTGGGTGTTCCAACACACCAAGCACGGTCGATAACACGGCGCAGCCGGGAGGTATGTCTAGGATTAATAGGATGAATGTGGATCAGCGCTGCGCGCCCGCCGTGTCCGTGGTCGTCATCGTCTACAACGACGCCGCCCGGCTGCCCACGGCCGTGCGCTCCGTCCTCGACCAGACGCTGCGCGGCGTCGAGGTCGTCATCGTCGATGACCGGAGCACGGACGGTTCGTACGAGCTGGCGCGGCAGCTGGCCGCCGAGCACCCCGACCGCGTCCGCGCCTTCCAGCTGCCGGAGAACAGCGGCGGCTGCGGAGCTCCCCGCAACCACGGAGTCGGCCGGGCCCAAGGCGACTACGTCCTCTTCCTCGACAGCGACGACGTACTGGAGCGCAACGCCTGCCGCAACATGCTGGAGGCCGCCGAGAACACCGGCGCCGACCTCGTCGCCGGCCTGTGCGTCCGGGTGCACGTCGACTCGCGCACGGGCAAGGAGGTCAAGTGGTACCCCTGGCTGTACGAGCGCACCCGCACCCTGGAGTCGATCTCCGAGCTGCCGGACCTGCTGGTCTTCGACACGCTGTCCACGAACAAGTGCTACCGCCGGCAATTCCTGCTCGACGAGGGACTGGAGTTCCCCGTCGGCATCCACTACGAGGACCTGCTCTTCTCCGCCCAGGCGTATGTGGCCGCCCGCCGCATCACCCTCATCCCCAACCGGGTGTACGACTGGCGGGTCGTGGAGAAGTCGGCGGCGAAGTCGATCAGCAACCGCCGTGACGAGATCGCCAACTTCACGCACCGGATGGAGATCCACCGCCGGGTCGACCAGCTCCTCGCGGACAACGGCCTGCTGGAGCTGAAGTTCGCCAAGGACGTCAAGTGGCTCAAGCACGACCTCGTGCTGCATCTTCGGGAGCTGCCGTTCCGGGACGCGTGCTATCGCCAGGAGTTCGCCGCGATCGCCCGGGAGTACCTGGAGTCGATCGACCGGGCCGCCTTCGACGAGACCGAGCCCATCCACGCCATCTGTGCCTATCTGCTGCAGAAGGGCGATTGGGACAACCTCCTGCCCGCCGTGGACACGCTCACCAACCGCGACAAGGTCTCCTCTCCGCTCATCGAGCGCGACGGGCGTGTGTACTGGTGCGCCCAGCACCTCGACGAGGGCGACGCCTTCGGCCGCCACGTCCTGGACGTCACCGAGCTCGGTTACCACACCAAACCGGTCGAGAAGATGTTCCTGCGCAACGTGCTCACCTCCTATGAGGAGGTCCACGGCCAGGTGCGGCTGGCCGGGCGGATCACCAACCCGCTCGGCGTCGTCCCGTCCGGCGCCCTGCTCGCCGGGGAGCTGGAGTTCTACGCTCGCCGTCCGGGTGTGCGCTTCCAGACCTTCCGCTTCCCCGTGGCGCAGGTGCGGCACGAGGGCGTGGCCCTTGTCTGGGAGGCCACCGCGGACCTCACGGCAGTCAGGCCGCTGGGCATCGTGGACGCCGTGTGGGACGTCCGACTCCGCCTCGACGTCGACGGCGCACGCACCACGAGCCGGCTCACGGTCGCCGAACCCGACCTGGCCGGCGGCCAGTTGCCCGTACGGCCCCGCCTCACCCGGCTGGTCGCCGACCGCATCGAACCGATGGTCTCCTCGCGCGGCCACCTGGCCTTCCGGCTCGTTCCCGACAAGAAGGCGAACGAACTCGTCCAGCGGGGTGTGCACGGCCGGGCCGGCAAGCTCGCCAAGTCCGGCTACCGCAAGGCCAGGGCGCTGCGCAAGCAGCTCACCTCCGGCGACACCAAAATCCGGCTGTACCACGAGGTGTTCAGCCGGCTGCCGGTCAAGAAGGGCCTGGTCGTCTTCGAGAGCCACCTGGGCCGGCAGTACAGCGACAGCCCCAAGGCGATCTACGAGGAGATGCGCCGCCAGGGCCTGGAGTTCGAGGCGGTGTGGGCGTACGCGGACAGTCCGGAGGGATTTCCGGCCGACGCGACCCTCGTACGACGCTGGTCGCTGCCGTATCTCAAGGCCCTCGCGCAGGCCGAGTTCTGGGTCGACAACCAGAGCTACCCGCTGAAGCTCACCAAGCGGCGGGAGACGACGTACATCCAGACCTGGCACGGCTCCGCGCTCAAGCGGATGGGCTTCGACGAGCCCGAGTGGAAGCTCAAGTCCCGCGAGCGGCAGGCCGAGCAGCAGCGCACCCTCGACCGCTTCGACCGGTTCCTGATCCGCTCCGAGCACGATGTGCGCACCCTCGCGCGGGCTTTCCGGCTCCAGGAGCGGACGCTGCTGCGGGTGGGATACCCGCGCAACGACGAACTGGTGCAGGCCAGGGAGCGGGAGGAGGCCACCGGTCGCCGTGAACGCGGACCGCTCGCCGCCCGGTTGCGCATCCCCGAGGGCAAGCAGGTCCTGTTGTACGCCCCGACCTTCCGTCGGCGCGGCGGTGGGCAACGGTTCGAGCTGCCCTTCGACGTGGAGCGCTTCGCCGAGACCTTCGGCGACCGCTACGTCCTGCTGGTCCGCTCCCACTACCTCAACCACGTCGTGCTCCCGCCGTCCGTGCGCGGCCGCGTCATCGACGTCACCGCCCACCACGACATGACCCCGCTGTTGGCGCTGGCCGACGGCCTGATCACGGACTACTCGTCGGTGATGTTCGATTACGCCCTCCTCGACCGGCCGATGTTCTTCTTCGCCTACGACTACGAGGAGTACGTGCACGAGGGCCGCGGGACCTACTTCGACCTGTTGGAGAGGGCGCCCGGTCCCGTCGTACGCAGTGAGGACGAACTGCACGTGGTGCTCGGCTCGTTGGAGGAACAGATGACCAAGTACGCCGCCAAGCGGGAGCAGTTCACCGCGGAATTCGGCGAGTACGACAAGGGCACCGCGGCCCGGAGCATCGTCGAGCAGTTCTTCGCGCAGTGGAGGCGTGGATGACCGAGTATCCGCAGCGGGACATCTTCTTCGTCTCCAACAGCGTCGACGAACTGGGCGGGGTGACCAGCTGGTCGCACCAGATGGCCCGCCTGTTCACCGACCGCGGCCACCGCGTCCACGTGGTGGGCATCACCGAGCCCGCAGTCGTCCAGGAACTCGGCGAACTCCCTTACCCCACCACGACGTTGTACGACGTCCACCCGCCGCGCGTCGGCTCCGCGCGCGGCATCAAGGGGCGGCTCAATGTGGCCGAGCGGAAGGTGCGTGCCGCACGTGCGGCGGGGATGCGGGAACAGGCCGCCAAGCTGACCGCGCTGTTCCGGGCCGCGCGCCCCGGCGCCGTCGTGATCGTCACGCAGGTGTGGGCCATGGAGTGGGTGGAGCTCGCCGACACGACCGGGCTGACCGTCATCGGCATGAGCCACGAGTCCTTCGCGTACTGCAAGAAGACCACGCGCTTCCGGCGGGTGCTGAAGCACTACAAGGACGTCGACCGGATGCTGGCGCTCACCCGAGAGGACGCCGACCGGTGGATCGGGCAGGGCATGAACAACGCCTCGTTCATGCCGAACCCCATCCCGTTCCTGCCCGAGGTGCCCTCGCCGCGCACGGAGAACGTCGTCCTCAGCGTCGGCCGGCTGCACGACCAGAAGGGCATCGACATACTCCTGGACACGTGGGCGAAGGTCGCGCCGTGCCACCCCGACTGGCGCCTGCGGATCTACGGCTCCGGCGACGACGAGGAGATCCTGAAGAAGCAGTGCACGGCGCTCGGACTCGACGACTCCGTGGAGTGGATGGGGAGTACGAGCGACGTACCCGGCGCCATGCGCGGCGGCTCCGTCTTCGTGCTGTCCTCACGCGGGGAGGGTTTCCCGCTCGTCCTCATGGAGGCCATGGCGACCGGCCTCCCGGCCGCCGCCTTCGACTGCGCCCCCGGTGTCCACGAGATCATCCACGACGGCGAGGACGGCCTCCTCGCCGTCCTCGGCAACACCGGTGAACTGGCCCGCAGACTCGACACGTTGATGTCGGACAAGGGGCTGCGGGACGCGATGGGGGAGGCGGCCCGGGTGAACATCCAGCGCTATACGGCCGAGAAGATCGTACGGCGCTGGGAGGAGCTGTTCGCCTTCCTGGAGAGGTAGGAGCGCCCTCGCCGAGGGGGCTGTCCCTCGGCGAGGGCACGGCCCCCTACTTGCTCGTGAACTTCTCGTACTCCTTGAGCACGTCCTCCGTGAGCCCGTCCATCCGCAGCTCCCCCCGCTCGAGCCACAGCACCCGGTCACACGTGTCCCGGATCGACTTGTTGTTGTGGCTGACGAGGAAGACGGTGCCCGCGGACTTGCGCAGCTCCCGGATCCGCGCCTCGGAGCGCTTCTGGAAGGAGCGGTCCCCGGTCGCCAGGGCCTCGTCGATCATCAGCACGTCGTGGTCCTTCGCGGCGGCGATGGAGAAGCGCAGCCGCGCCGCCATGCCGGAGGAGTACGTCCGCATGGGAAGGGTGATGAAGTCGCCCTTCTCGTTGATGCCGGAGAAGTCGACGATCTCCTGGTAGCGCTCGCGGACCTGCTCCCTGGACATGCCCATCGCGAGGCCGCCGAGGTAGACGTTGCGCTCGCCGGTGAGGTCGTTCATCAGGGCCGCGTTGACGCCGAGCAGCGAGGGCTGGCCGTCGGTGTAGATCTTGCCGTTCTCCACGGGGAGGAGGCCGGCGACCGCCTTGAGCAGGGTGGACTTGCCCGAGCCGTTGGTGCCGATCAGGCCGATGGCTTCGCCCCGGTACGCCGTGAAGGAGACGCTCTTGACGGCGTGCACCCTGCGGACGCCCGCGGCCTGCTCGGCCTTCTTGCGGCGCAGGATGCGGTTGAGGGCGGCGGTGGCGCTGCCCTTCCCGGCGCCGGTGCCGTTGACGCGGTAGACGATGTCGACGCGGTCGGCGACGACGGTGGGGATGCGCGCGTCCCCGATACCGGCCACGGTCGCGGGCCGGATGTCCTGCGTGATGGTGTCAGCCACGTCCGTACGTCTCCTCGGCCTTCCAGAAGTAGATGAAGCCGCCGACCCCGGCGACCAGCGCCCAGCCGACCGCCAGTGCCCACACGTGGTGCGGCAGCTGATGCGCGTGGAAGCTGTCGATCAGCGCGAAGCGCATCAGGTCGATGTAGACGGCGGCGGGGTTGCTCGCGAGCGCGATCTCCACCCAGTGCGGCACGCTGCTGTTCTTGAGCATCTTGTCGATGCTCCACATGACACCGGAGACGTACATCCAGGTGCGCAGGAGGAACGGCATGAGCTGCGCGATGTCCGGCGTCCTGGCGCCCATCCGAGCCATGACCATCGCCACGCCCGCGTTGAAGGTGAACTGCAGCGCCAGGACGGGGACGGCGAGCAGCCACGACGCGCTCATCGGGACGCCGAAGCAGAGCAGGATGACGAATAGCGCGGCCATCGAGAACAGCAGCTGCTGGAGCTGCTGGAGGGCGTACGACACCGGCAGCGCGGCCCGCGGGAAGTGCAGGGCGCGGACCAGGCCCAGGCTGCCGGAGATCGCCCGGGTACCCGCCATGATCGAGCTCTGGGTGAAGGTCCAGATGAAGACGCCGGTGACCAGGAACGGGATGAAGTCCGGCACACCGTGGCTGGTGCCGAGCAGCACACCGAAGATGAAGTAGTAGACCGCCGCGTTCAGCAGCGGGGTCATCACCTGCCAGACCTGGCCGAGCTTCGCCTGGCTGTACTGGGCGGTGAGCTTGGCGGTGGCGAAGGCGGTGATGAAGTGGCGACGCGCCCACAGCTGCCGGACGTACGCGGGCAGGGACGGGCGGGCGCCGCTGACGGTCAGGCCGCACTGGGCGGCGAGCGCCGCGGCGTCGTCGGCGGGGGGGCCCGGTGTCGCTGTCGGGGGCGGTGTGTGGAGGACCTGGCTCACATCCGCTGCTTTCGCTCGGGGGTGGAGTGCGCGGGGTCCGTCCTTGACGTTTCTTACTGCGCCTTTGCCAGCTTCTTACGTCGGGACGGGACCGTATCGTCGCAACGCGAGCGTAGGGCTTTTGGACGTCGGAACGCAACCGTTTCGTCGTAACGGCCTATGCTGGTCGGCATGACGAACGCCGATGCCCCCAAGACGCAGCCGCGCCGACGGGCCCCCGCCGGGGCGGCCGTCCTCCGGGAGGATGTGACCGAGGCCATCCGTGCCGCCGTCTTCGAGGAACTCGCGGCCGTCGGCTACGCCCGGATGTCCATCGAGGGCATCGCGCGCCGCGCGGGCGTCGGCAAGACCGCCGTCTACCGGCGCTGGCGGTCCAAGCTGCACCTGGTGCTCGACCTGGTCTCGGCCGTCGCGGTCCAGGGACTGCCCGCCCCCGACACGGGCTCCCTGGAGGGCGATCTGCGTCTGCTGTACGAGGTCACCTCGCGCGCCCTGCGCCACCCCGTCGCCGGGCAGATCATCCCCGACCTGCAGGCCGAGGCGGCCCGCAACCCCGACATCGCGGACGCCATGCAGAAGGCGCTGCGCGAGGGACAGCAGGGCGTCGCGAGCGGGATCGTCACGGCGGCGGCCGCGCGGGGTGAGGTGCGCGAGGACATCGATCTCGAACTCGCGCTCGACCTGATGTCCGGCCCGCTGTACTGGCGGGCGGTCGTGGTCCGCGGGCCCAAGCTGCCCAAGGGGTACCTGGCGAGTCTGGCCCGCGCCACGGCGGCGGCGCTCAAAGCGTTGTGATCACGCGGCGGCCTTCGAGGACGGCCGCGCCGTTGCCCGGCGGCCCTTGACGAGACTGACGCCGGCTCCCAGCGAGACGACGCCCATGCCGACGGCGGTCATGACCGGCCTCCGGGCCGCAGTACCCGGGCGACCTTCGACAACTCCTCGATGGCGGCATGCACCCGCTCGATGTACGCCCCCGCCGTGCCGGTCGACATGAAGTCGTTGTACCAGTCGGCATGTTCGTCATACACCGCCGCGCTCGCCCCGGGTCCCATGCCGTCGATGCCAGGGAGAGCGCCAGGGCCGTACGGTGCTGTTCGCTCAGGGCATGGCGTCGCCCGGCTGCCAGGCCAACCGACGGGCGAGGCGGGTGAGTTCCGCAGCGCGCAGGACTCGTCCGCCGGAGCCCGGCAGGGGGACGTGGAGCGGGTCGGTCCACCGGTCCGGGATGGCGTCCGCTCCGTATACGGCGCCTGCCAGGCCTCCCGTCACGGCCGCGACGGTGTCCGTGTCGCCACCGAGGTCGATAGCGGCGCGCACGGCGTCCTCGTACGAGGACGTGGTGCGCAGCGCCCAGACGGCGGAACCCAGACAGGGCCAGACGGCGCCGTTGAACTCCGTTGCCTGGTCCGGATGCCAGTCCGGGGCGAGGACTGTCGCATAGCGGGCACGGTGGTGGTCCGGATGGACGGCGGCGAGGGTCTCGGGGAGCGCGGTGAGCGGGTCGCCTCCCGTGAGGGCGATCCGGACCAGCTCGTGGAAGATCGCGGTGCCTTCCCAGGCCGCGCGGTCCCCGTGGGTGAGCGCGGCGATACGGCGACCCGCGTCCATGGTGGCGTCCCGGCCGTGCGGCGCGAAGTACACCGCGGAGGTGGCCGCCCGCATCAACGCGCCGTTGCCTGCGGCCCGTTGGTTGGTCTGGAAGTGCAGGGCCGCGGCGAGGTCCCACTCCTCGCCGTTGGCGAGGACGTCCTCGGTCTGCAGCCCGATGTCCTTCGGCTCGGCGGCCGCCCACCGCTGGAACCTCCGGAAGACGTCCGGCAGTTCGAGCCCGCCGCACTCCAGCAGCGACTCGCCGACCAGTACGGCCATCTGTGTGTCGTCGGTGGCCTCGCCAGGGTCCCAGCCGCCGCCTCCGCACATCTCACCGCCGTGGCCGGGGGTGGGGAAGCGGGCAGAGAAAACCCCCTCGGGGCCGAACTCGAAGGGGGCGCCGAGGGCGTCGCCCACGGCCGAGCCGAGGATGGCGGCTATGGAGTGCTGTGTACGGGGGTCGTTCATCGGGTTCAGCGTTCGCCGACGCCGTTGCCTCGCTTGAGGGTGGTCAACAGGGCTTTCAGGGTTGCGTGGTTGGTGGTGAGGATCGTCGCCGGGCTGTCGCTCTCGCGGAGGTGTATCGCGATGGGGGTGGTTTCGGGGGTGGCTAGTTCGACGCAGTCATCGGTCGTACCACCGCCGGAGAAGGACGACTTCTGCCATGTAAGTGGGGGGAACGCGTGTGCGCTTCTCATAGTTCCTGGATGATACGGGCGATGAGGTCCTGGGACGCCCTCGGAGACAGGGCTGTCGCTGACACTCGTCCGTAGCGCTGCCGGTACTGCTTCAGCCGTGACTCGGCGTCGAAGAAGGTGCCGCCGTGGCCTGTGTCGATCTGTACGGTGTCGAGCGGTGGAACCGGCCCGCACAGGTAGAGCATCGAGTACCCGGAGCTGCGAAGTCCTCGCCGGCGAACGCCCTACCGTCAGTGACGCAATCGACACTACCGGTTGCATCGGCCCTTCGCTTGCTCAACTCCCCCATGCCCACCGCCAGTTGGAAGCCCGGAGCTGATCCGCCATGCCCGAATACACCCTCCGCTGCCCCACCCTGGAAACCTCACCCCGCATCGCCCGCGACTTCGTGGCCTCCGTGCTGCGTGCGCAACGGCTCGGGGCTCTCGTCGACGACGCGACCGTCTGCGTATCCGAATTGGTCACCAACTCCTGCGTGCACGCGAAGGGAACCGATGCCGTCTTACGGCTCGCCACGGGCCCTGCGGTCGTACGCGTCACCGTCTATGACGAGGACCGGACGCCGCCGGCGCCGAGCGAGGGGTACGACGCCGAGAGCGGTCGCGGGCTGTGGATCGTGGAGGCGCTGACCGAGGGGCGCTGGGGGACCGAGCCCGGCACGCGTCTCGGGCTCACTGGCGAGGGCGGCAAGGGGGTGTGGTTCGAGCTGGACGCGGCCGCGACCTGGAAGACGCGGCCGTGATGTCCTGGGAGGTGGCGTGGGTCGGGGCAGGCCATGCCTGGAGACCCGTCGGGACAGGTCGCGCCTGAAGACCCGCCCCCTGTGCATGACGCCGCAGTACGGGAGTTACGGGCCCTACTCCGGCGCGCACCCCCGCAGCATGTGGGCGATCACGTCATCGAGGCCGTGTTCGAGGGCCTCGGCCGGCAGCATGTCGCTCACCGCCAGACTCGCGAAGCCGTGCAGGGTCGCGAAGAGCGGCAGGCCGACGCGTTCCATCGGGCCCTGCCGCACCTCGCCCCGGTGTTGTCCCTGCGCGATCAGCTCCACCAGCTGCTCGCCCCACCGCTGCGACGCGGCGACCAGCGCTTCGGACGCCGTCGGGTCGTGCTTTTTCGCGTACATGAGGTCGAGCAGCTCGGCGTTGGCGGTCGCGAAGTCCACGTACGCGCGGGCCATGGCGCCGAGCTGCTCGGCGAACGTCTCGCCGACGTCCTCCTGCGATGCGGCCAGAGTTTCGGCGAGCCGGTCGAAGCCCGTCAGCGCCAGCGCGTCCAGCAGGGCCTGCTTGTCCTTGAAGTGGCGGCTCGGTGCGGCATGGCTGACGTCGAGGTCGCGGGCCAGTTCGCGGAGGGACAGGGCGGCGGGCCCCTTCTCCCGGAGCGTCTCCTCGGCGCGGGTGAGCAGCGCGGCGCGCAGGTCTCCGTGGTGGTAGCGGCGGGTCTGCATGGGCGTCATGGCCGTCAGTGTATCGGTCATGTAATCACCGACTACATTGTTGGCGCTGTCACCATTGTTGTCATTGACAGCATTGTTGGCAGCGCCTACATTCTGAGTCATGGCTACTGAACAGAAGAAGTGGAACATCAGCGACATTCCCGATCAGGCCGGCCGCACGGCTGTCGTCACCGGCGCCAACAGCGGGCTCGGCATCGCCACCGTCGATGCGCTGGCCCGCGCGGGCGCGCATGTGGTGCTTGCCGTACGGGACCCCAAGCGCGGCGAGGCCGCCGCTGCCACGGTGCAGGGACGGGGGAGCGTCGAGGTGCGCCGCCTGGACCTGGCCGACCTCGCCTCCGTGCGCGAGTTCGCCGCCGGCTGGCAGGGCGACCTGGACCTGCTGATCAACAACGCCGGCGTCATGAACATCCCCGAGGCCAGCACCGAGGACGGCTTCGAGATGCAGCTCGGCACCAACCATCTGGGGCACTTCGCCCTGACCAACCTGCTGCTGCCGCACGTCACCGACCGCGTCGTGACCGTGTCGTCGGGCGCGCACAAGATGCCGGGCAGCCCGTACATCCACTTCGACAACTTGAACCTGACCGGCGAGTACGCCCCCATCACCGCTTACAGCCAGTCCAAGCTGGCCAACCTGCTGTTCACCCTGGAGCTGCAGCGCCGCCTCGCCGAGGCCGGTTCCCCCGTGCGCGCTCTCGCCGCCCACCCCGGCTGGGCCGCCACCAACCTCCAGAGCCACGACGGCAGCGCCCTGCGCCGCGCGTTCATGCGCGTGGGCAACCGCGTCTTCGCCCAGGACAACAAGGCGGGCGCGCTGCCCACGCTGTACGCCGCGGTCGAGGACCTTCCCGGCGCGAGCTATGTCGGCCCCGACGGCCTCGGCGAGATGCGCGGCGGCCCGACGCTGGTCGGCCGCTCGGCCGCGGCCAGCGACCCCGCCTCGGCGCGCCGCCTGTGGACGGCCTCCGAGGAACTGACCGGCGTCATGTTCCCCGAACTGACCGTATCCGTACGGAGTTAGGGCCTGTCCGGCGGATCACGCCGGAGGTGCGGTGGTCAGCGCCGAGCCGCCTCCGGATGCAGCCGCACCCAGCCCGCCCAGGCCGACGTGATCATGTCCTGGACGTCGTACTTGGCCTTCCAGCCCAGTTCGGTGGCGATGCGGTCGGCGGAGGCGACGACGCGGGCCGGGTCGCCGGGGCGGCGGGAGGTGGTGACCGGGGGGCGGTCGTAGCCGGTGAGGGCGTTGACGCGGTCGATCATCTCGCGGACCGAGACGCCTTCGCCGCGGCCGATGTTGAGGGTGAGGTCGCTGCCGGGGGACGTATCGAGGGCGCGGGCCACGGCCACATGGGCCTCGGCCAGGTCGACCACATGGATGTAGTCGCGGACGCACGTTCCGTCGGGGGTGGGGTAGTCGTCGCCGAAGATGCGTGGGGGCGCGTTCTCCGTGAGCTTTTCGAAGACCATGGGGATGAGGTTGAAGACGCCCACGTCGGCCAGTTCCGGGCATGCCGCGCCCGCCACGTTGAAGTAGCGGAGGGAGGCGGTGGACAGGCCCGTGGCACGGCCCGTTGCGCGGACCAGCCACTCGCCGGCCAGCTTTGTCTCGCCGTACGGGCTCATCGGCACGCACGGCGTCTCCTCCGTCACCAGCGCGTCCCCCCGCGCGGTGTACGGCATGCCGTACACCGCCGCGGACGAGGAGAAGACGAACGAGCCGACCCGCGTGGCCGTCACCGCCTCCAGCAGCACGCGCAGGCCCTCGACGTTCTCCCGGTAGTAGTGCAGCGGGAGGTCCACCGACTCGCCGACCTGCTTCTTCGCCGCCAGATGCACGACACCGGTGACGGAGTGTTCGGTGAGGGTCCGGGACACCAGCTCGCCGTCCAGCGTCGAGCCGACGACCAGCGGGACATCGGCGGGTACCCGCTCCGCGATCCCCGTGGACAAGTCGTCGTAGACCACGGCCTGTTCGCCCGCGTCGAGCATCGCGCGGACGACGTGCGCCCCGATGTAGCCGGCGCCGCCGGTGATCAGCCAGGTCATGTGCGACCGTCCCCTCGTCAGTGAGCCCTGGTGGTGCGTGTGTCGTGCGGTCGCGTATCAGTGAACCAGGCGTTTGAGGCGCCGGTGCACCACATCGGTCATTCCTCTCCAACCGGACGCCGTGCGCAGCGCCAGCGCCCCCGCGTGCGTGCGGTACGGCTGCACCAGCAGGACACCGCGGCGGGCGTCGGGGACGGCGCGGCGGCGCAGCAGGCCGGGGCCCGCGAGCGCGTGCGCGGTGGCCTCCCGGCTGGTGCCGTCGCGGAAGTGGAGCTCCAGCCGGAGATCCCACGTTCCCGCGCCCAGCGCCCCCAGGTCCACCGGCGTCCGGGCCGTCCAGACGTCGCCGTACCGGTCCGGCAGGAAGTTCACCTCGCGGCGCAGTCCCACGTGGCCCTTCTCCCGGTGCACGAACTCCACGTCCACCGACGCCGGACCGGCTTCCGCCATCCGCCCGTACAGCTCGTGCAGGCGCAGCCGCAGCCGGGTGCCACGCGCGCGTGGCCGCAGCTCGGCGTCGACCGCGGCCGGCAGCAGGTGGGCGGAGCGCGTCAGGAAGTGGTCCAGGGTGACCTGGGGGAGGTCGTCCGACCAGATGGGCGTGGCGTCGGAGGCGCGGGCGTACGGCGGGAGCAGTCGGGCCGGGCGGGCCGCGAGCTCCTTGAGGCGGGGCAGGTCGCGGGGCGCGGGGGAGGCCAGGACGACGCGGGCGACGAGGCGGCCGGGGGCGGTCGGGTTGACGGCGAGGTCGGTCGCGTCGAAGGACGAGAGATACGCGCGCGTGAGCTCCCACCAGGCGCGCCGGTACTCCGGGTCGCGCAGTTCGAGTTCGCGCGTGTACATCCGCACCTCGTGGTCGAGGAACTTGGCGTGCACCGCCCGCGCGAGCTCCTTCTCGCCCGCGCCGAGCAGGATCTCGTACGCGGCCCGGTTCGCCTCGGTCCTGGCTCGCCAGTTGGCGATGTCCGCGCGGTCGAGCGAGATCGAGAGCTGAGCGGCCTCGCGCCGTACGTGCCAGACGTACACCGTGTCCGGGATGAGCGCGACACACGGCCCAGCGGCCAGCACGCGCGCGGTGAACACGAAGTCCTCGTAGCGGAAGCGGCCCTCGGGGAAGCGGATCCCGTGCTCGCGCAGGAAGTCGGTGCGGTACAGCTTGTTGACGCAGAGCGTGTCGCGCACCAGGCGGGTGCGCCGAGCGGGGTGGGAGACGAGGGCGGGCTTCGCGTAGAGGGCGCGCTCCCAGGGGACCTCGCGGCCCGAGGGCAGCTCACGGCGCACGCACAGACCGGCCGCGACCTGTGTGTGCTGCCCGGCCGCCGCCGCGAGCAGCGCGTCCACCGCGCCGGCCGGCAGCACGTCGTCGCTGTCCAGGAACATCACGTACGAGGCCGTCGCCGCGTCGATTCCGTCGTTGCGGGGGCTGCCGCAGCCGCCGCTGTTGACGGCGCGGCGGATCACTCTCAGGCGCGGTTCGGCGGCGGCGAGGCCGTCGAGGAGGGCGCCGCTGCCGTCCGTCGAGCAGTCGTCCACGGCGATCACCTCATGGACGGCCGGGCCCTGCGCGAGCGCCGAGCGCACCGCGTCCGTCACATGAGCGGCGTCGTTGTACCCGATGACGACCACACTGACCTGCGCGTGCTGAGAGTTCATGGGATCCACGGGCCGAAACGGTAGGTGTTACGGGTAATTTTCCGTTAAGAGACACTTAGTGTCTTGTGCGGAAGACGGCATGAATCGGGTGCGGGTTCCGTGGAGACCCGTCGGATGTGACCCGGTCTGTCGTATCTGTCATGGCCAGAGGAAGGCCCGACCGCCACAGCCGCGCGTACGAGAGCCCCGCGGCCGTCGCCAGCAGACCGTTGCGTACGAGCATCAGCAGGCAGCCCGTCCAGGTGCTGTGGACGACTTCCCTGTAGAGGCCGGGGTACGCCACCGAGCCGACCGCCGTCGCCGCCACGATCAGCGCGGCCACCGGGCGCTGTGTGGTGTGCCGCGAGGTCAGGCACACGGCGGACAGGCCGAGCAGCCACACCATGTACTGGGGGCTGATCACCCGGCTCGTCACCGTGAACAGCAGCACGGCCGTGAGCGCCGCGTCGTACACGGTCGCCGCCGTCCAGCGCCGCGCCCGGACCCGCCACAGCAGCAGGAGTCCGAACGCGGCGACCGCGAGGGCCAGTGAGACGGCGGCCACCGCGGAGACGTACGGGCCCACGAACTCCATCGCTCCGTACTGGTAGTGCACCGTGCCCGGCCACCCGGCGCGGCGCGCGAAGCCCAGGACCGTGCCCCCGAGCGACTCGATCTGCACGCCCCGGCCGCCCTGCTGGCGCAGGAAGTCGAACGGGTCGCTGAAGACGGCCGTCAGCAGGGCGAGCAGTGCGACCGCCGTGATCACCGCCGACGTCCAGACCTCCCGGGTCCTGCGGCCCCGGGGGATCCCGATCAGCGCCAGTGCGGGCCAGACCTTCACCAACGCCCCCAGTGCGGCGAACGCGCCGCACGCACGCGTGGAGCGCGACAACGTCAACAGCGAGATGACGGCGAAGGCGGTGACCTGGACGTCGTACCGGGCGAGCGGGACGTGCAGGAGCAGGGGGAGCCCACATGTCCACAGGGTGGCGCCGTGCAGGCTGCGCCCGGGCCGCCGCCCCGCGCGCGTGAGGGCGTAGGTGATCCCGGCGTCCGCGAGGAGCGTGAGGGTCACGAAGGCCGTGAAGTACGTCAGCGTCGGCAGCAGGGCGGGCGCGAGCAGCACCGGGCCCGCGCCGGGCGGGTACTGCCACAGGCGGTCGCCGACCGGAAACGTGCCCTGCGACAGAACGCCGTACCAGCGGAAGTACAGGTGCCCCACCTCGCGCGAGACCCCGCCCCGGCCGAGCGCGGCGAGGCCGTCGTGGGCGAGCAGCCACAGCATCAGGGAGCGGGTGGCGAGCCAGGCGGCGGCAAGGGCGAGCGGGCGGCGGGGTCTCTTCGAGGCGCTCATCAAGCCCGGATCGTAAGCCGCATGGATGCCTCACAGCAGTTGATACGCCGTCAATCAACCGCAAACGTTGGTTAATAGCAAAAAATCGGTGCCATGGTGAGCGCGTGGCTGAGGTGGTCCGGTGCCGGGCGTTCGGGGGCGGCGGCCGTCCTGCTGCCCGTGTCCGCAATGCTTGCGATCGGGCTCTGGGGGCTCGACCGCGGCGGCATGTGGCGGGACGAGGCGGTGACGTTCCAGGTCGCGCGTCGCTCGGTGCCGCAGATCTGGCAGCTGCTGCACTCCGTCGACGCGGTGCACGGCCTGTACTACCTCCTGATGCACGCCGCGCTGGCACCGCACCCCGGCGAGGTCGCCCTCCGGCTCCCCTCGGTCTGCGCCGCCGCCACCACCGTGGGCCTCGTCGCGGCCCTCGGCGTCCGACTGTGCCGCCCGCGGGTCGGCCTGTGGGCGGGGCTGCTGTACGCCGTCACGCCCATGGCCGGGCAATTCGCGCAGGAGGGCCGGTCCTACGCGCTCGTCGCGGCCGGGGCGGCGGGGGCGACCGTGCTGTTGGTCCGGGCCATCGGGGTCCCCGCTGGGCGGGCGGAGTCGAGAACTTGGGGGAGGGCGGGGGGCTGGTGGGCGTACGCGGCGGTGGTCGCCGTCACGTGTCTGCTGCACGAGCTGGCGGTGCTCCTGCTGCTCGCGCACGCGGGGACGCTGGCGCTCGTGCGGGTACCGGCGCGGGTGTGGTGGCGGTGGGGGTGCGCGGCCGGAGCCGCGGTACTCGGGCTGATGCCGCTCGTCCTCGTCTCGCGGGAAACGGGCGGAGTTGCATCTGTTTCGGCATTCCGCAGGGTGCGAGAGATGCGTGAAAGCGCAGGTCAGCTCGGCAGGATCAACGAGGTCGGTCGGCTCGCGGTAGCGGCCTGACCTGGACTTTCACAGGCCTACGTAACCGATTCAACCTCTTTCCCGGCGTCTCCCCCGGCCGCCCCGCCTCCCCGCAAACCCTCCGCAGCCACCTCACCCACCTCGGCATCACTGCCCGCCCCACCCGCAACGCCGCCCTGGCCGCACTCGCCGCCGACCTGCCCGCCGTGATCGTCGCCGACTACCTCGGCATGCACATCAGCACCACCACCCACTGGGTCAACTACATCCGCAAGGACTGGGCCGCATACGTCGCGGCCCGTGTCGAGGACACGGGCGACCGCAAGGGCGCTCAGCAGCGCTCCGCGACATGGGTGCGTACCCCGGAGGGGTAGCGGTCGGGGGGCAACGGTTCTGTTGCTTACTGTGGACCCGCCCCGGCTCCGTTGTTGCTCGGGTGACGAGTGTCGACGACGGCCGAACGGTTCACCCGCCGCCGACAATGAGAAGGTTCCGAGGCATCTCCCGTTGGCCGTGCCCTCTCGGTCTTCTCTCAGCTCAGTGGGCGGGCGCGGCCTCGGCGGGTGTTGTTTTCCCCTCGGGAGTGAGCATGGCCGCCCATCACTACGAGTCGGACGTCGTGGAGGGCCTTGAGGTCGTCGAGGGGGTTGGCGCCCAGCACCACGAGATCGGCACGGTAGCCGGGGTACAGGCGGCCCGTGTCGCCGTCGATACGGAGGGCTCGGGCGGCTTCGGTGGTGGCTGCGGCGATGACGTCTCGCCTGGACAGTCCGATGTACTCGAAGAACTCCAGGCTGGAGGCGAGGCCGTCGAACCCGGAGCGGGGTACGCCCGCGTCGGTTCCGGCGATCAGGCGCACGCCTCGTTCGGCCATTCGGCGTGCCGGTGAGAACACCTCGTGGGCCCGCTCCGGGCCGATGCGCTCGGCGAACGCATGCCAGTTGGGGTGTGTGGCAGGGCATACGTGGATGTCCTCGGCGAGGAGACGCGCGACGAGGTCCTCGCGTAGATCGACGCCGCCGCTCTCCGTCATCCAGGTGCAGTGTTCGATGGTGTCGACGCCTGCGGCGATCGCGGCGGCGATTCCGCCGGTGCCGTGCGCGTGCGCGGCCACCGGGAGGCCGGCGTGGTGGGCTTCCTCGACCGCTGCGGTGAGTTCCTCCGCGGTGAACTGCAGTGCCCAGATGGGCGGTCCGTCGGCGGTGAGGCCACCGCCGGTCGCCATCACCTTGATGACGTCCGCTCCCTGACGTGCCTGGTGGCGTACGGCTTCTCGGATCTGGTTGGGGCCCTGTGCCTCGCCGCCGAGGAACCAGCAGTGACCGCGATGCGAGGTGAGGGGTGTCCCGGCTGCGAGGATGCGCGGGCCGATGGTCCGGCCCGCCGCTATGTCATCGCGCAGGCGTATGGCCAGGCCGTTGCGGTCGCCGAGGTCGCGGGCGGTGGTGACGCCGGAGTTCAGGAGCTGACGGGCACGGCTTTCCATGGCCGTGAGGAGTGCGGTGTCGTCGCTCTCGTGTAGCGAGGTGACGGGATCGGGGCCGGCGTCGAAGGCCAGGTGGACGTGGCTGTTGATGAGTCCGGGCAGCACGGTGGCATCAGGGAAGGACAGCGTGCGGTAACCCGGCCGGGCCTGTGCCTGGACGGTCGCGCGGCTGCCGGCCGCGACGATGACGGGGCCGTCTATGAGGACCGCGGCGTCGTCCACCTGCGGCGCGTCGGGGGTGAGGAGCATGTGCCCTGCGGTGATGAGGAGTTGTTCGGTCACGTCGATTCCTGTGGAAGGTCCTTGTGCTGCCCGTGCCCTGCGTGGCGGGAGGCGCGGCGGTTCAGTGCGTCGGAGAGTTTGACGAGTTGCCGCACGTCCGCGTCCAGACCCTGCGCGTGCGGGACTGCCACCGCGATGGCGCCGTACGGGGCCTTCCGGCCTTCCGCCTGGGCGCGGAGGGCGTGGTGGAGTTGGTCTGCCAGGACCTCGGCCGATGTGTCGGAGAGGTCCATGGCGGTCGTCTCCACCTGTCCGAGGTAGGGGCTGATGCGTACCAGCCCGTCTCGGCACTCGATGGCGCGGCGGTAATAGCGGCGGTCCACGCTTCGAGGGCGGCGTGGCAGAGTCCAGGGGCTGACACGGTCGTGGTGCAGGGCGTCTTGGGGGTATGTCTCGTGCAGCAGGCTCCACAGCGGGTACAGCCGGTGGTACATGCTGCGTCGCTGTCGGCGTATGCGCATGACCGACAGCCGGGCATGAGCGGCCGGGTACCCGGCGCCGATGAGGAACAGGGGGATCGCCACGGCGATCAGATGACCGGAGACCGTCGTGATGGCCGGTGTGACGGAGCCCCCGCGCCAGCGAACCACGGTCAGCGCCGCCCGGATCGCACTCGCGAGGCCGATGACAGCGAGGGCGGCGGCCATCAGCCACAGGCCCAGGGTCAGGGAGCGCCGGGTCGAGGCTCGGGCGTACTGCCAGGTCCAGCGCAACGCCATGGCCAAGGCGTAGACGAGGTACAGATTCGCTATGAGGTAGAAGGCGGCGAGCGCACCGACGGTCATGTCGGCACGGTCATAGCTTTCCCCGGTGTCGTGACCGGAAGCCGCCACCGTGGCCAGTGAGATGCCCAGAATCGCGAGGCCGAGCGGGATCGCTTCCCGGCGCGCACCGTCCAACGGGTACCCGTCTCGCACTTGACGAATGTGAGCTCGCCGCGCACTTCCGGAGCGGACATCGGCCACGCTCGGGCGCTGGCCGAGCTGGACACACCCTTGCCGCCGGTCGTTGTGCACCGGGACACCATGCGTGTCCTCGACGGTGTGCACCGGATCCAGGCCGCAGTGCTGCGCGGCCAAAGTGACGTCGAGGTCCGCTACTTCGACGGCAGCGAGGACGAGGCGTTCATTCTCGCCGTGCAGCTCAACTCGGCTCACGGCAAACCGCTCTCCTTCGCCGAGCGTACCGCCGCCGCACAGCGGATCATCGCGGCACACCCCGACTGGTCCGACCGCCGCATCGCGGCTGTGGCCTGCATGGCGCCGAAGACCGTGGCGGCCATCCGCGAGCGTTCGACCGAGGACGGGGCCCGGTTGAACACGGAATCCGGCACGAGAATCGGGGCGGACGGGCGCGAGCGCCCAGTGAACCCGGCCGAACGGCGCCTACGCGCAGGCGAGTTACTGGCCAGGAGCCCCAACGCCCCCTTGCGGCGGATCGCGCAGCAGGCCGGCGTCTCCCTGGCCACGGCGAGTGACGTACGCCGACGCGTCCTGCAAGGTCAGGACGTGCTCCCGCCAAGGCTCAGGCGCAACGGAGCGGAGACCGACGGTCGCCGGAGTGGCGCCGGGCCCCCTGAAAGCGGTCAACGGCCCTGCTCCGGCTCGCCGGAGCCGTCCTTCCCCGAGGCCGCCCCTGCCGTGCTGGAGGGGCTGCAGCGGGACCCCTCTGTGCGCCACTCCGTATCAGGCCGTCTTCTCCTGCGGCTGCTGGGCGCCCACCCGTCCGGACCGGCCGAGTGGCAGCGGCTGGTGCGCGGCATCCCTTCCCATCGGGCCGCTCCGGTGGCGCGCGTGGCACGCGGCTACGCAGAAGCCTGGCTCCAGATCGCCCGGATCCTGGAGCGGGATCTCTGAGCTGAGTCGAATTTTCCCGGCTGTCGACGACGAGTTCATCGTCGCCAACAGCCGGGATTTTTTGTTTTCGACTTCACTGGCCTCGCACAGGAATGCACTGTTCCGAATTCTTGTTCGCGAAATCAATTGAGTCGCCAAAATTCCCTGCTTACTGTTCAGGGGTCCACTTCCTGGCCGGATGGCGAGGCGGGCCCCCCTGTCTTCGTTCGAAATGTCGGCCACCTTTAAATTGAAAGGGTGTGAACCAAGCGTGACGCTCACAGCGGACTATTCCTCACTGCGTGAACGCGCCGGTGCCATCGTGGCGATGGCGGTCGCCCGCGCGTGGAAGGACGAGGAGTACCGACAGGACCTCGTGGCGAGGCCGAAGGCCGTTCTCGCCGAAGAGGGCTTCGTGTGCCCGGACGGTGTCGACCTGGAGACAGTCCAGGACACTCCGGCCGCCAAGTACGTCAGCCTGCCGCCCGACGCGGCCGACAGCATCACGGCCGTCTCCCTGGTCGAGCAGGCCCTTCCGCTGGAGGCCGGCCGTGAACTGCGGCTGGTGCAGAGCAGTGACACCAACTGGTACATCGTGCTGCCGCAGGCTCCGGCCGGCCTTCAGCTGGAGGGCACGCCGGAGCTGGTGATCAACCGCGCCGCGGCCGTCGAGAACGGCTGGGTGTGGACCGTGGCGGACGTGGTCGTCGCGGCGGAGGCCGCAGCCGCGGCGGTCGCCGTCGTCGTGGTGACCTGAGCGGCGCACGGTGTACAGGTGAGAGCCGTGATGGAGCGTTCTGAGCCGTAGCGGCGGGCCGGGGGCGGCGCAAGTCGGCCCCCGGCATTCACCAAGGCGTAGGGCGGCCGTCCCAGGCGGCCCGTTCACAGATGCGCGCCGCGCCTTCGGCGTGCCGTTTTTTCGACATCCCATTACGGAAGTGAGGGGTCATGGCCGGGACTGTTCTGGACAATGAATTTCACGCGCTGCTCGGTAATTCTTCCGGAGTTCCATCCGACTACGTGCGGGAGGTCGCGTGGACGAAGCGGACCCTGGAGCGATGGCTCGTCGACAAGACCTTCCGTGACCGCTTTTCGGAGGATCCGGCCGCGGCCCTGAAGGAAATCGGCTCACCGCTGACTCCGGGCCAGGTTCTGCCGTTCCTCGGTGAGGAGGAGCCTACGGACGGCGAAACCCGCGAACTCCCCCTCTCTGCGCGCCGCTACCGGGCCTTTCTCCAGGAGAAGCTGAACCACCGTGCCCAGCTGCGGGCCCACGGTCAGACGACGACGGACCGGCGCATGGCCGCGTGGCGAGCCCGGCAGATGAAACGGTGCGTGGGCGAACTCGGTGCCTCCCGTTCGCAGGCCATCGTGCACGCGCCCGCCGCGTTCGAACTGTCCAAGGGCTGCACCGTAGGCTGCTGGTTCTGCGGCGTCGCAGCCCCCAAGTTCGACCACACCTGGCCGCACAGCGAAGAGAACGCGGCGCTGTGGCGCGAGACCCTCCAGGTGATGGCGGCGACCGTCGGGGAGCCGATGCGGGACGCGTTCCTGTACTGGGCCACCGATCCGTTGGACAACCCGGACTACGAGCACTTCCTCACCGTGTTCCACGACATCCTCGGTCAGTGCCCGCAGACCACCACGGCGATCGGGCACAAGGATGTGGAGCGCACCCGGCGGCTGCTGGAGCTGGCACGTGCCCGCGGGTCCAAGGTCGACCGCTTCTCGATCATCGCCGTCAGCGCCCTGAACCGGGTCCATGAAGCGTTCACCGCGGAGGAGTTGCTGCACGTCGAGTGCATCCCGCAGAACAAGGGGGCGGCCAAGTCGTTTCGGAAGTCCAACTCCGGCCGGGCTCGGAAGTTCGCGCACAAGCGCAGTGACGAGATGGTGCCCGAGGAGTCCAGCTCGACGATCGCGTGCGTGTCGGGATTCCTGTTCAACATGGTCGACCGCAGCGTCCAGCTGATCACGCCGTGCGACGCGTCCGACCGCTGGCCCCTGGGCTACTGGGTCCTGGACCAGGGCACGTTCGACACCGGCGCGGAGCTGAGCGAACTGGTCGAGAACATGATCGCCCAGAACATGCGGACCCGGCTGCGCCTACAGGACTCGGTGCGGCTGCGCCCGGACGTGAAGGTGAGCGTGGCGGACGGGGAACTGCGCGCGCTCTCCCGCGGACAGCGCCTGACCCTCGCCCAGGCGGACCTGGACGACCTCGCCGAGTGCCTGACCCAGGGCATGGACAGTGCCGAGGACCTCGCCGTACGCCGCGAGAGGCGGGTCGGGGTTCCCCTGGTGCAGACCCTTTCCTGGCTCAACTCGCTCTTTGACGAGGGGCTGCTCGACGAGGAGCCCGAGCCTCCCGCCAACAAGCCCGCCCCGGTGACGCTGGGGATGCCGACCAAGGCCGCCTCATGACGGCCGTCTCCCCGGCGGCACAGCGTCCATCGGGGGCGGTGGGCTCACCAACCTCGCCGGTGGTCGAGGCCCAGCGGCTCCACTTCGACACCCCCCTGGAGCTGAGCTGTGGCCGTACCCTGCCCGCATTCGACATCTCCTTCGAGACGTACGGGCAGTTGGCCCCGGACGGCGGCAACGCGATCCTGGTCTGCCACTCGCTCACCAAGGGCGCCCACGCCGCGGGCCGCCGAACACCCCAGGACCCCCACCCGGGCTGGTGGGACGCGGCGATCGGCCCCGGCCGCATGCTCGACACCGACCGCTACTTCGTCATCAGCTCGGACGTCCTCGCCGGCGGCGACTCGACCGGACCGGCCAGTGCTGACCCGGCCACCGGCCGTCCCTACGCAGCCACCTTCCCCGTCGTCACCATCGAGGACATGGTCAACGCCCAGCACCGGCTGGTCGAACGCCTCGGCATCACGCGCCTGCACACGGTCATCGGCGGCTGCTTCGGCGGCCAGCAGGCACTGCAGTGGGCCATCTCCCACCCCGACGCCGTCCGCAACACCGTCATCATCGGGACCGGGCCCGACACCTCGGCACACACGATCGCGATCTTCTCCGTGATGCGCCACCTCATCCGAAGCGACCCGCACTTCAACGACGGCGACTACTACGCCGGCCCCGGCCCGCGCCTCGGCCTGGGCGGCGCCCTCGTGGCCGCCGTCCCCGTGTGGATGAGCCGCGACGCGATGGGACAGCGGTTCGCCCGCCGCACCATCACAGGGCAACGCCGTCAGTACACCCTGCGCCCGGAATTCGAGGTCGAGGCGTTCCTCGACCGGATCGCGAACCAGCAGCGCCCTGCGATCGATCCCAACTCGCTGCTGCACCTGATGCGCGCCGAAGAGTACTTCGACCTGCCCGGCCAGTACGGAAGCCTACAGACGGCGCTCCTGCCCGTGCAGGCCCGCACTCTGTTCGTCAGCTACGGCTCCGACTGGCGCTACCCGCCCGAAGAGGCCGAGAGCATGCACCAGACCCTGCTGCGGCAGGGCACACCGTCGCGGCACGCGATCTTGGACAGTGCGCTGGGACACGGCGGGTTCCTCTACGAGGTGGGCACCCTCGCCCAGGAGGTCACCCCCTTCCTGGCCGAGGCCGAAGGGAACGACCGATGACCCCCGCACCGCAGTGGCACGCGCTGGCATGGGAGCAGGTGTGCCGCCACATCGACGGGCTGTCGCTGGGCACCACCATGGTCGCCCTGCACCGGCATGGCGTCCTGACCGAACTTCTCGGCGACGCACCCGTGACCGTGGACGACCTCGCCCACCACACGGGCGCCAATCCCGGCTACCTGCACGTTGCCCTCGGCCTGCTCGCCAACCAGGGCTGGCTCACGCCGCACGCCGCCGAAGGCCCCCTCGACACACTGACCTACCAGGCCACCCCGCTCGGCGGGACCGTCGTGAAAGAACTCGCGGCCCACTACGCGCCGGCAACCGCCTTCCTTCCTCTCGCACAACGGCTGGGCCGGGTCCTGTTCGGCGCACGCGCCCCGGAGAGCGAACGCGAACTCGTCGCGGCCCGCGACCTGATGCGCGCCGAATGGCACGTGCCCGGCGCGCTGCGCCCCGTCACCGCCAGACTCCAGGTACTGGCTCACCTGGACGGCCACCTCACCGCCCCGGTGATGGTCCATCTGGCCAAGCACGACCTGCTGGACGCCGACAAGGGCATCCCCCTCACCACTGACGGCCGGATCAACCCCCGCGTACTGAAAACGATGTGCGAGATCCTCGCGCACCAGGGGTGGGCCGTCCTGGACGACGACGCCGACAGAGCCCACCTCACCCCGCTCGGTACCGCCGCCGCAGCCTGTGCCCGCCAGTACTGGCATCCCGTCAGTTACCTGCCCACCTTCCAAAACGTGGACCGCCTGCTGTTCGGCAATCCGGACGCGACGGACGCCACCACCGACGAGGACGATCACCTCGATCGCGAACTGGACATCGTCTTCAGCGGGGACGTGTTCACCGCCACCTGCCAAGACCCCTTCCTGGACGTGTGCCTGCCCCTCTTCGACGGGCCCGATCCGGCACAGCAGCCTGCGCTCGTCATCGACTCCGGATGCGGGGACGGCACACTGCTCCACGCCCTTTACACCGCGATACGCGACCGTACGCAGCGGGGCAAACAGCTCGGCGAGCACCCGCTGGTCATGGTCGGCGTCGAGCCCAGCCCGGTGGCCCGGCGCATCACCGCCGAGCGGCTCGCGCAGGCAGGCATCCCCCATCTGGTCATCGACGGCGACATCACCGCGCCCGAGGAGACGGCCCGCGCACTGGCGGCTCACGGACTGGATGCGACCGACGCCCTGCACGTCAGCAAATCCGTCATCCACGACCGCAACTACCGCTCCCAGGAAGACCAACACATCTCAGGGGAAACTGCGCCGCCCCGCATGCTCCGCTTCTTCTCGACCGCCGACGGGCAGGCCATCACCCCACACGCCATGGCCCATGATCTGGCCGCACACTTCCACAGCTGGCGGCCGTTCGCGCACCGCCACGGGCTCGTCGTCATCGAGGCGCACGCCACGAGCACGGCCCAGGCCGCGTCGCTCAACGGCCGCACTCTGGCCACCGACCTCGACGCGACACACGGCTACTCCCACCAATACCCCGTCGAACCCCAGGTGTTCGCCTGGGCCGCCGAAGCGGCTGGATTCCACCGCGTTCAACATCACGACCTTGGCGCCGCGCACACCGGACATACGATGCTGACCATCGACCACTTCACCACGCGGGAGAATCGATGACCGTACTGTCCGCCGACGGGATCCGCGCCGGGTACCGCGGACGGCCGGTACTGCACGACGTGACCATGGACCTCGGCCCGGGCGTGCACGTCCTCCTGGGACCCAACGGAGCCGGCAAGACCACGCTCTTCCGCGTTCTGGCCGGGGTGCTCAGTCCCACCGCCGGACACGTGACGATCGCCGGACGCGACCCGCACCACGACCCGGGCGCCAAGCGACTGATCTCCGTGACCGCGCACCGGGCCGCGCTCTCACCACAGTTGACCGTGGCCGACAACCTCGGCTACTGGGCCCGCGTCCTCGACCTGCCCGCCCCACTGCGCGCGCAGCGCATCACCGAGGTTACCGCCGCACTCCAACTGCACGACCTCATCAACCGCAACGCCGGAACCCTCAGCCGCGGACAGACCCAACGCGTCGCCCTGGCCAAGGCCCTGCTCTGCGATCCGCCCGTCCTGCTCCTGGACGAACCCACCACGGGCATGGACCCCACCGCGACCGCAGACCTCAGGAACGGCTGTGGCACCTGGCCGCGGACGGTCGCACGATCCTCGCCTCCACCCACAACATGGACGAGGCCCAGACACTCGCCGACGACGTCCTCGTGCTCAGCGGCGGCGGCATCATCGGCCGCGGCACCCCCGCACAACTGCGTGAGGAGTTCCTCGGCCGCGGCCTGCGCCTGCGCATCCGCACCCGCCTCGACCCGACCGAAACACTCCGCGGCCTCGGCCACGACCCGGCCCCCGGACGCGACGGCGCTCTGCTGGTCGACGTCGGCGACGAGGACGAGGCCGAGACGCTCATCGCGGAGCTTGTCCGCAGCGGCGTCGGACTCAGGGAAGCCGCCCACGCCGGCAACACCCTCGAAGACATCTTCCTGCGCCTCGACGACCGAACGCAGCACCAGCCCGCCTACCAGACCTGGGACCAGCAGTGACGGCACCGGCCGCAGCCCCCCGCCCCTTCGCGCTCACCCACGCCCTGCTGTGGCGCCTGCTCCACGAGGGACGACGCCACCTGCTCGGCCCCCTCCTGCCCTTCGTCGCGGTCCTCGCCCTCATGCTGCTCACCTCGCTGCGCGGCAGCGGCGCGATCAACGGCGCCGGATCCTTCCTCGACGTGGCCGCGCGCTACACCAGCGGCGGGCACGCCCTGACCGTCGGCATCCTGCTGACCATGGGCCCGGCACTGGCGGCGCTCTTCAACTCCGTATCCGTCACCCGCGCGGTACAGGGCCTGGTGGGCGCGGAAGTCACCCGAGGCGGCCTGGAAGAACTCCTGAGCGCCCCGTACACGCCACGGCGCATCACCACCGCTGTCCTCGGCTACATGGCAGCCGCGGCGACCGGATTCTGGGCCGCCTACATGGCCATCGTGGCCGTGGCGACCTTCCTCGTCGTGGCCACGACCTCGGCACAGTTGCACCTGAGCGCCGCCTACACAACGCTTTCCCTGCTCTTCCCGCTGCTCATCGCCCTGACCAGCGGCAGTCTCGCCCTGCTGGTCAGCCTCCTGTTCCCCCGGCTCACCCAGATCGGCGGCGCCGCGGGCCTGTCCGGCGGAAACCTGGGCAACCTCGTCGCCATGCTGCCCGCGGTCGGCTCCCTGTTCGTGCTGACCTACGGGCTGCCCCGCCTGGGAGCCGCCCGGCTGTTGCTGGCCGCCGGAGGCGGCACGTTCCTCATCGCGGTGGTGTCCGTGACTGTTGTCGCGGCCTGTTTCCGCCCCGAGAACGTCCTCGACTCCTGACCGGGGGCACAGCTCACCCCTGCCCTCGCCCCCACTCCAAACAATTCTGTCTGCAAGGAGACTCAGCCGATGGCCGGCAAAGCAATCGTCCAATGCTCAGCGGGACACCTGTTCACCGCGACCTGGCTCCCCCTGATCGGCATCAAGTCGCTGCGCATCACGCCCAGTCGGCGCTACGCACGGTGCCCGGTCGAACGGCACTGGGGCATGGTGACCAAGATCGATGCCGCGCATCTCACCGAACCGCAACTCATCGCGGCCCAAGCCCACGACGCGGGACTCCAGTAACACCGCCCTCGGCTGCGAAGAGGGCCCCGAGCGACGCATTCCCCCGGGGCCGCCATCCACAGTGCCACACGTTCGCCGACACCCGTGAGAGGGGGACCATGCGCGGCATTCACCACAAGGCCCGTCCTGTACGCAGACTGCTGCGGTTGCCACCTCGCCAGGACCCGGCCCAACAGGCCCCTCCAAGGCTCGTACGCGAACTGACACACGGCAGGGGCGCCGTACTGTCCCTGGCTCTCGTACTCGCCCTGCTGTCCACGATCGCCTCGCTCGCGGTGCCGTGGTTCGTGAAGGACCTCATCACCAAGCTCGGTCGCCATGAGAGCCTGGTTGCCGTGGCGCTGTTGATGGCCGGCTGTGCCCTCGGTGGCGCCGCCGCGTCGACGGCGAGCTCCTACCTGCTCCAGCGAGCCGGCGAGGCCATGATCCTCAACCTCCGGTCGAAGGCGATGACACACGGACTGCGCCTGCCACTGCGCACCGTCCGCGAACAAGGCACGGGAACGCTTGTCGCACGCGTGACGTCCGACGCCGTACTCCTGCGGTCCCTGGTCGACACAGGAGTGGTCCAACTCCCGGTGGCGGGCACGACCGTCGTCCTCACGCTCGGCGTGATGGGGTACCTGGACTGGGTCCTGGCCGCTCTCACGATCGGCGTCTTCACCGCGGTCGGGATCACGGTGGGCTGGGTCGTCGTGCGGGTGCGGCGCAACATCGTCGCCCAGCAGACCTCATTGGGTGCCCTCTCGCAGCGCTTCACCGCCGTGCTGACCTCGCTGGCCACCATCAAGGCATACCGGGCAGAAGACCGCACAGCGCGCGCACTGCGCGACGACGCGGCCGAACTCGGACAGCGCGCCCTGGCGGGTGCCCGTCTCCAATCGCTGCTCAGCCCGGTGATGGGCCTCGGGCAGCAGATCGCCCTGGTGGGCGTGATCGTGATCGGCGGGGCGCGGATGGCCTCGGGCGACCTGAGCATCCCGGACTTCGCCGCGTTCCTCCTCTACCTCATGCAACTCGCAGGCCCCGTCATGTTGTTGGTGACCGGCGTCAACCGGATCCAGTCGGGGTTCGCCGCCCGCGAACGGTTCACCACGCTCCTGGCACTGGAGCAGGAGCCCGATCAGGCACGGGAAGCAGGCCCGGAGATGCTCCCCCTGCCCACGGTCACCGCCGGGCCCGCCCTCGCCCTGCGCGACGTACATGCTGGTTATGACGGGTCCCCGGCCCTGCGCGGCGTTACCTTCGCTGTCCCCGAGGTCGGGCTCACGGCGCTCGTCGGGCACTCGGGAGCCGGCAAGTCCACGGTGCTCGGCCTCGTGGAGCGGTTCCTCGACGCGGACTCGGGCCAGGTGGAGATATTCGGGCGCGACGTACAGAAATGGCCGCTCAGCGCGCTGCGGGAACAACTGGCCTACGTCGACCAGTACTTCACGCTCCTGGAAGGCCGCGTCCGGGACAATCTCCTCCTCGGGCAGCAGGATCCGGACGCCGTGCCGCAGAAACACATCATGGCCGTACTTGACGCGGTGGGGCTACGCGCGGACATCGAAGCGCTGCCTCAGGGGCTCGACACGGTGATCGGCCGAGCCACCGATCTCTCCGGCGGCCAGCGCCAACGCCTCGCACTGGCCCGGGGGCTGCTGGCCCCCGCACCCCTCCTCCTGCTCGACGAACCGACCTCCCAGCTCGACGGCATCAACGAGCAGCGACTGCGTACGGCGATGACCACCGAGTCTCGGAGGCGTGCGGTTCTCGTCGTGGCGCACCGACTCTCCACCGTCCGCCACGCGGACCATGTGGTCCTCCTGGACCGAGGGCAGGTCGTCGACGCGGGAGGGCACGACGCGCTCATGGAACGATGCGGGGCGTACCGGGAGCTGGTCCACTCGCAGTCCTGGGCGGCTTGACCTCCGACTCGGCGGCACCGACAACGCGGCGCCGGTGAACGCTCCCGCCGTCGAACCCGTACTCCAGGTTGTTGTCCGGCGTCGCGAAAGGTGCTGCTCCTTCGCGCTGCGCCCGACCTGGTATCCGGCCAGCCCGACCGAACAGGTCAAACTCAGCGTGGTCGACGAGGAGTTCGTGGCTCGGCACGAGGTCGTGCGGAAGGGCGTGACCCTGCGCCTGTATGTGCGCAGGGCGCCCACGCAGGGCCGGCCGGGTGGTCGACCAGGGCCTGTCTTTCGGATCGCGCCGACTTCGGGTCGCGGTGCCCACCACTGCCGGTGAGCGGGGCTCGGTGCGTGCAGTTGCAAGGCGGAGGAGGGAGCCGACGCGATGGGGGTCCCCCGCGCGAGCGAAGCCGAGCGTGGGGGAGTCGGCGGCTGACGACACCGCCGCAGATGTACGTGCCAAGCCTCGCGGCCCAGGCGTGATCCGAAAGGCAGACCCCAAGGCCTAGGCGCAGCCCGGCGTCTCGTCCAGTGCCGCCTCGTCCAGTGCCGCCGTCAGGCGGTCCAGGCGGGCCCGGAGGTCGCGGATCTCCTCGAGGTCGGCGCCCGTCGCCGCGGCGATCCGGCGCGGCACGTGCAGGGCACGCTCGCGCAGGGCGACGCCCTCGTCGGTGAGGTGGACGTGCACGGAGCGCTCGTCACGGGCGTTGCGCTCACGTCGGACGAGGCCGGCCGCCTCCAGACGCTTGAGCAGCGGCGACAGCGTGCCGGAGTCGAGCCGCAGGTGCTCGCCGACCTTCTTGACGGGCAGCTCGCCGTGTTCCCACAGCACCAGCATCACCAGGTACTGGGGGTAGGTGAGCCCGAGGTCCTTGAGGATCACGCGGTAGACGCCGCCGAAAGCGCGCGAGGCGGCGTTCAGGGAGAAGCAGATCTGCTGGTCGAGACGGAGGTAGTCACCGTCGGACGGCGCGGACGGCGCGGACGGCGCGGACGGCGCGGACGGGGCCTCGGGGCTCGGGGTGGGCGTGGCGGTCATGGCTCCAGGATAGCTCTTGCGAGCCATTGAGTTGTGTGCAATTGAATTGCGTGCTCTAATTAAGTCCGTGAGGCGGTCGGACCGGCCGCCCCGGCAAGGACTTTGACTTGAGAGGGACGGTCTCCATGGACGCGATCTACACCGCTGTCGCCACCGCCACCCACGGCCGCGAGGGCCGCGCCGTCAGCTCCGACGGCAAGCTCGACCTGCAGCTGGCCCCTCCGGTGGAGCTGGGCGGGAACGGGCAGGGCACCAACCCCGAGCAGCTCTTCGCCGCCGGTTACGCCGCCTGTTTCGCCAGCGCCCTCGGCCTCGTCGGCCGCGCGGCCAAGGTCGACGTCAGCGAGTCCGCGGTGACCGGTGAGGTCGGCATCGGCAAGCAGGGTGAGGGCTTCGGCCTCAAGGTGACGCTGCGCATCGAGCTGCCCGACTCCGTCGACGAGGCGACCGGTCGCAAGCTCGTCGAGCAGGCTCACCAGGTCTGCCCCTACTCCAACGCGACCCGCGGCAACATCCCGGTCGAGCTCGTCGTCGAGTAGTTCCGGCTTTCGTGAAACATGCTCAGTGCCCCGCGCCCGTGAGGGACGCGGGGCACTGAGCGTTCGGCCTCGGCGGTTGTGTGCCGGCACGACGACGCGCACCGCGGTCGTCCCTCAGTCTCCCGACTCCCGGGCCCTCCGCTCGCGGTGGTACGAGCGCCAGATCAACCGGTGCACTCGCGTCCAGCGGGGGATGGACCGCACGCCGGGGATGAAGGGGACCAGCATCAGACACAGGCTGAGCAGAGCCATCAGGCCCCAGATCAGGGCGTCGGCGTTGCCGGACGACTTGAACGGGTCGATCTGGTACCAGAACGTGTAGAGCCACAGCCATGCCTGGCCCGGGAAGTTCCCGGTCTCGTTCATCATTCCCCACTGGTCACCACCCAGGTGTTCGGCGCGGGCCAGGGACTCCAGGTAGGAACCGTCGGAGAGGAAGAGCAGAGGACGGGTGTAGTCGGTCTGGTAGAACTTGCCCTCGGCCTGCAGTTCCCCGTCGAGGGCACCGGACCTGGCCAGACCGAGTAGGTGCGTGGTGAGAACGGGGACCGGGCCGTAGTCGCCGCCGACGACCTTGGCGGGATCGCCGCCGGGAGACTTGGCCAGTGCATCGGAGTAGGCCTTGGTCCATGCCTGCCGCCGGGAGGCCGGAGCGGCGGCCCAGGCGGCGAGGGCCGCCTTGACGGCCGGCGGTTCGGGGGCATCGGTCAGAGGACGGAGTACGAAGTCCTTGGCGGTGTCCACCGGGATGCGGACCCCGGCGGCATCCTGCAGGCCGACCGGGCCGATCTTCTGGGCGGCATCCGGAGTGTGGTTGTACGGCGGCCCGTACTCGGCCGTTCCGCTGGTGCCGCCGAGTTCGGCCACCGCGGTCGCCGTGAAGTCCGCGCCGTCCGCCCGCGACCAGGAGGCCAGGGTCACCGGCTTGACATCGGGTGAGGAGAAGGCGGAGGCCAGAGCGACGGTGAGGAGCGCGACCGCCACCAGGGCGATCGTGAACTCCTTGACCAGGTCGTACGGCCGGGTGGGGAAAGCGGCCGGGTCCGGTACCCCGGACTTCCGATGGCCTCGGCTCATCACGGCGTCTCCTCCGGTGAGGGTGCCGGCGAGGCCGTGCCGTGGTCCGCGGGATCGGTCGCGCCGATGGGCGGGACGATTCCACGCCATCGGACCAGCAGGACGTGCCAGGCGGTCAGCAGCCCGAGGGTGAACGGGAGCAGCACGATGTGCCACGTCAGCATCTGCCCGAAGTCCAGCACGTTGAAGAACGCGCCGATACCGACCGAGTTGAGCCCGTCCTTGGCCTGCCCGGCGATCCACTGCGAGTCGAAGTTCTGCTGGACCAGGTAGCCGGTGAAGGCGGTGCCGATCGAGGTGAAGAAGCACACCGCGCCGGTGACCCATGTCAGCGCCCGCCGACCGCGCCAGGCCGCCATGAAGAACTTGCCCCACAGGTGGATGACCATGAAGAACATGAGCAGCTCGACGCTCCACAGGTGCAGGCTGTTCACGTACTTCCCGGTGCCCGAGACGTGCCACCACGCGGGTCCCTTCAGCGCGAGCACACCGCCGGTGGCGAGCACCACGATCAGCGAGGCCACGGTGAGCACCCCGAACACGTAGATCCACGAGGCCATGTAGGCCGGTTGGGTGTCCGGCAGCAACTTGTCCGGGGGCAGCGCCGCGACCGCCCTCCGACGCACCTTTCCAGTCCAGCCTCCCCCCGCGGACGCTTTGGCGTACGGCCCGGCGGCCGCGCCGCCCTCACCAGGGCTGCTCATCTGCGGCCTCGGGGGAAGGGCAGCAGCAGGGCGGCCACGAAGACGACCACCATCAAGCCGATGACCACGAGATTCGCGACGGACAACTGGATGACGCCCCAGTGCACATATCGCCCGGTCCCGTTCAGGTCGATGGGCGCGCCGAGCGCACGCCCGCCCGACAGCGAGAGTCCTGTGATTGTCACGATCCGTCCGCCCATTCCTCGCCGAGCCGTCGATGACAAGCGAAGCGCCTCGTGGAGCTCTGGGCATCCGGGCCCGCCCGGTCCAGGGGCTGAACGGCCCAACGAGCGAGGAGCCGCCGGTCGAGGTTGTGCGCACCCGGGACGGGAGGCGTTGAGCGGCATTCTGAGAAGAGGCCGGATCAGCGACCGCAGGACCGTTCGGACGGGTACGGAATCGCCTGGAACCCTCACGCGTTGAGGAAGGCGGACATCGGATGCTGACAAGTACTGGAGGGGCGCAATGGCTGAGCAGACGCAGAGGGCCGTGCTGGCGGGCGGATGTTTCTGGGGGATGCAGGACCTGATCCGCCGGCTCCCGGGCGTGACGGCGACGCGGGTTGGATACACCGGGGGTGATGTGCCGAACGCGACGTACCGTAACCACGGCACGCACGCGGAGGCCATTGAGATCCTCTTCGACCCTGCGAGGACCGACTTCCGCGCGATCCTGGAGTTCTTCTTCCAGATCCACGACCCGAGCACCAAGAACCGCCAGGGCAATGACATCGGCCTCAGCTACCGCTCGGCGATCTACTACGTGGACGACGAGCAGAAGCGGATCGCTGAGGACACGATCGCGGATGTGGACGTCTCCGGTCTGTGGCCGGGCAAGGTCGTCACCGAGCTGGAGCCGGTCGGCCCTTTCTGGGAGGCCGAGCCCGAGCATCAGGACTACCTGCGGCGTTACCCGGACGGCTACACCTGCCACTTCCCCCGCCCGGGATGGCGGCTGCCCGCCCGCGCGGAGGGCTGACCTGCCCCGATCGCTGTGGTCACCGCCCGCAGTGCTGAAGCTGTGTGTCTCAGCCGTCCGCCGTGGCGACGCCGATGGGGCAGGACGTCCCCCAGTCCGTCTCGAACGGGGTACTCAGCTCGACCCCCGTCCCCACCGGCCCGCAGTGGCCGAACGGCCTTTTCACGGGTGGACCCGTGCCAGCACCTCCCCCGTCTCCCGGCTCCGGGCGACCACCGTCGCCTCCTCCGGAACCCGACGCCAGCGCGTGAGCAGCAGCCAGTGGACGTGATACCGCCGGGCGACGGCGGAGCGCTCGGCACGGGTCGACGCCGGGTCGAGATAGGCGCGCACCGCGGCCAGCCGCCGCTGCCGCTCCCTCTCGTCGAGCGCGAGGTCGGGCCAGGCGGGCGCCGCGAGGTCCGACCCGTAGCCCGCGATCAGGTGGACGGAGTAGTACCCGTCCGTGATGACCGCCTGGCCGGGCTTGATGTGCCGTGCCGCCCACGCGTACGTCGGCCAGTGCGGCGGCTGGTCGAAGCCGACCGGGTCGAGCGCGCGCGGCACCACCGCCCCCGCCTGCACGGTGAGGAAACCGACGCACGCCCCGGCGACCGCCGCCCAACCCAGCAGCCGACGCCCGAACCCCCACGGCCGCGCCGCCGCCAGCTCCACCCCGAGCGCGAACTGCAGCGGCACCAGCGTGAGCCCCAGGATCCTGCCGTACGTGTAGTGCCCGCTGACCCAGCCGTACGCCACCGCCAGGCACTCCAGCGCGAACATCAGCGCCAGCGGATCCCGCCACCAGTGCCCTTCGCTGCGCCCGGCCCGCCGCGCCCGCAGCCACAGGGCGGGCACCCCGATCAGCGCCAGCCAGAAGTGCCCGGGCATCCCCTCGTAGAGCCGCTCGTGCATCGCGTCCACGCTGCGGTCCCCGGTCAGCGCGAAGACATCGAAGTACGGCCAGAAGGACGCGACGAGCAAGGCCGTCGCGCCCGCCATGGCCCACCGGCCCACGACGGCCGGCCGCCATCCGCGCTGCCATCCCGCCACGAACGCCACCGCCCCGAGCACCGCCGCGATGGACGTGATCGGGTGCACGAGCAGGATCAGGCCGTACAGCGCGCCGAGCCCCTTGTACCCCCACAGGCTCCGCAGGCCGCTCGGACCGACGTACCGGACGGGTCCGCCGGTACCTCGCGCGTGCCTGCCCGTCAACGCCCAGGCCCAGAAGGTCAGTCCGATGGCGAACGTCGACGGATAGCCGAGGTTCCCCGTCATCGACATCAGTCCCAGATACCCGCTCCACCAGGCCCGCTCGGTGCCCCACAGCAGCACCATCGCGAACAACCCGAGGACCGGGGCCCATGGGCGAGGGGTCAGGACACGGACGAAGCGGCCGATTCCGGTCAGCAGGACCAGCAGGTTGAACGGGCCGGAAAGCCGCACCACCTCCCAGCCGCCCAGGCCTGTCAGCCGGGCGAAGGCTCCCTGGGCGAGCGCGTACGGGGAGTAGTACGGGCTGCCCGCGCCGGGCAGATCCGCCATCGGGTGGAGAGGGTGGAGGAGATGCGCCTTGAGGCGCTCGACGACCGCCGCGTGCTGGCCGGCGTCGCAGCACAGCGGGACGCGCCAGTACGCGAGCGACATCACCAGCCAGAACAGGGCGCCGAAGAGCTGGTACGGGGTCGGACGCCGGGCGGCACCGCCGCGCAGTGCGGTGGCGCCGCGCACGGCCCGTCGGACGAGGACGTCGGCGCTCATCGGGCGGAGAGGGGGGACTGGGTGACGGTTCGCAGCATTTGCCGTATATGCCCACCAGGGTCAATGGCCTAGCCGGATTTCACCTCATCGAGCGACCTCGGTGTGCCGCTTGAGGGGGCCCGGCACCGTACCCGAGGCCTCCACCCGTGGCCGTACGACCCCCTCCAGCAGCAGCGGAAGCCCCACCACCGGCAGCAGCCATGCCAGCACGATCAGCCGGTCGCCCCAGATGTTGATGTCGGGGTGCCCCGCCTGGTTGAGGGCGCCGGTGAACGCGACCGCGAGCAGGAACGCCGCGAAGGCCGGGCGGCGGCGGAGCGCGCCCCACGCGGCGGCCACCAGAGTCGTCAGGAACAGCGGCTCCCAGAACTGTCGGCGCAGCCACTCCACCCAGAAGCTGAGCTCCAGATGGAGGAACTCCGACCACAGGTGGGTGCGGTCGGGGCGGGAGAAGTGGGCCGTGAGCAGGTCCTGCAGGCTCTCGGACTCGGACGGGTAGTGCAGCACTTTCGCTACGGCGACCGCGGCCACCGCGGCGCAGCCCGCCACCGTCGCCAGGGTCCGCAGCGGACCTGTGAGCCCCCGCAGCGGCCGCCGCGGACCCCCGCGCCGTACGCCGATCACCGCGCACGCGCCCGCCAGGCACAGCCCGAGGAACAGCGCGTGCGAGTGCTTCACCGTGAAGAGCAGCGCCAGGGACCCGCCGACCAGCCAGGTTCCGGCCCGCGCGCGGCCCTCCAGCACCAGCGCACAGCCCCAGAGTGCCGCCAGGGTCAGAGTCAGCAGCAGACCCTCGGTCATCGGACGCATCGCCGTCGTGCCGCACGGCAGCACGTAGAAGAGGGCCTGCCCCGACAGGGCCGCGACCGTGGGGGCGCGCAGGGTGCGCAGCACGAGGAAGGCGAGGACGCCTCCGGCGACCGTGATGAGGACGCTCGACGCCCACAGGCCCCACTTCACGCCGAGCACCGTGATGAAGGGGACCAGCAGCGCCGGATACCCCGGCCGCACCTCGAAGATCCGCATGAAGCGGAGCGGCATGAACGGCACGGTGTGCCCCGCCGTCTCCCCGGCCGCGAGCCGCTTCGACACCCCCCACCACTGGTCGCGTCGGCACTCCTCCATGACCCGCTTCGTGGGGCTCGGCCGGTGGAAGTGCACCACGTTGACGCTCTGGTTGCGGCGCGCGATGGACGCCTTGCCGGCGCAGACGTAGTCGATCGTGAGCGCGGCGGCGTCGTGCTTGTTCTCGCCGCGCAGACTCAGCGCGTACGAGAGGTAGTTCTTGGTGTCGGGAGTGTCCCGGCCGGTGATGTTCGCCAGTTGGAGGACGGCGAAGACGGCGGCCAGGACCATCACCCAGAACCGCGGGGAGCGCGGCGACCTGGGCCCGACGACGGAGCGCACGAGCACGCTCACGACGACGCGAGGACGTCGTGCCCCGCCTGCGCGGGCACCGGGACGAGGGGGGCCGGCTCCTCGGCCTTCTCTCCGAGCATCAGCGTCCGCACCACCCGCTCGGCCGCGCGCCCGTCGTCGAACTCGCAGAACCGCGCCCGGAAACCGGCCCGCAGCCGCTCCGCGTCCGCGTCCTGCCACGCTCCGGACGCGAACAGCCACGCCAACTCCCGGTAGGAGCCGACGACATGGCCGGGGGCGTCCGCCGTGATGTCGAAATAGGCGCCCCGGCTCGCCGCATACGCGCCCCAGTCGTCGGTGTGCAGCACGATCGGCCGGTCGAGGTTGGCGTAGTCGAACATGAGGGCCGAGTAGTCCGTGACCAGGACGTCCGAGGCGAGCATCAGGTCCTCGACGTGCGGTTCGTCGGTCGCGTCGACCACGACCCTGCGGCGATGCAGCTCGGACAGGCCCATCCCGCGCGCCGGGCCGTCCGCCAGCGTGGGATGCAGCCGTACGACGAGGGTGTGGCCCTCGCCGAGATCGTCGGCGAAGCGTGCGAGGTCGATACGGTCGATGTGGCCGCCCCGGACGTAGTCGCGGCGCGTCGGCGCGTACAGCACCACCCGGTGGTCGGCGGGGATGCCCAGGCGCGCGCGGACGGCCGAGCCGTCCTCCGGCCGGGCCCGGACGAGGACGTCGTTGCGCGGGCTGCCGCTGCGCAGCGAGGTGAAGTGGCAGGGGTAGGCGCGGTCCCAGACCAGCTCGGAGTGGCGGTTGGCGACGAGGCTGTAGTCCCAGCGGTCGGCGCGGCGCAGCATCTGCGGTACGTCGAAGCCGTGCCGGGCGCCCGGCTTGTCGAGCAGGTCGGCCGCCATGTACTTCAGCGGGGTGCCCTGGTGGGTGTGGACATGGACGCTGTCGGGGCGTTTGGCGAGCGTGCCGGGCCAGTTGACGTTGTTGACGAAGTACGTGGCCCGCGCGGTGACCTGGCGACAGCCCAGGGAGTCGAGGAGCACGTGCTCGACATCCTTCGGAAGCAGTGCCGCCTCTTCTTCGCCCCGCACCACCCACACCCCGCGGATGTGCGGGGCGATCTCCCGCGCCTTGTAGTACACGGCCGCCGGGTCGCCGAGCACCCCGCGGTGCGAGAACGCCGAGTACACCGCCAGGTTCGGGTCCAGCGACCGGTGTTCGTGCACCACGGACCAACCCCGCTTGACCCGCGTGGCGGCCGCCTTGCGCACCTGCTGCCCGCGCAGGCCGAGCTCCCTGCCGAGACGGCCCGCCTGTCGATGGGCCCGGTAGCGCGCGAAGCTGCCCTCCAGGATCCGCAGCTCGCGAGGCACCGGTTCGGCGGTCCGGTGCTTGCGGAAGAGTGCGGCCGTCAGCCGGAAGAACTCGCCCTTGTCGGACTCGGGCAGCCGGTCCGGCTTGGAGAGGATGTCCAGACAGTGCTCGCCCATCTTGCGGTGCAGATACGGGCGCCAACTCGCCAGCCGGGGGCGGGAGTCGAGGAACGCGAAGACCCGCTCGTACTGGTCGTGGATGTCGAAGTGCTTGCGGCTGGTGGTGGACAGGATGTTGCCCTGGCGGCGCTGGCGGTAGGCCAGACAGATCCGGTCCAGCGTGGCGATCCGCTCCGCGCTGAGCATCACCGGGAACGTCCAGGGCGTGTCCTCGTAGTACCCGGGCGGGAAGGCGAAGCCCTCGCGCTCGACGAACTCGCGGCGGTAGACCTTGTTCCACACCACCATCAACAGCTCGAGGATTTCCGGGTGTTCGGCGGCCGTGAAGGTGCCGTCACCCGCCTCCGTGAGCACTCGCGCGAGGACGTTCCTGCGCGTCCCGCCCCACCAGTACGTGCGCGCGTAGTCGAAGACGAGGACGTCGGGGTCGTCCGGGTCGGCGGTCTCCTCCAGCCGGTCGGCGATGGCGCGCAGGGCCCCCGGGGTGAGCGTGTCGTCGCTGTCGAGGAAGAAGAGGAAGTCCCCGGTGGCGTGCGGCATTCCGGCGTTCCGGGCCCGGCCGAGTCCCACGTTCTCGGGCAGGTGCAGCACGCGTACGCGAGGATCGCGGGCCGCGTACTCGTCGAGGACCGCGCCGCAGCCGTCCGGTGAGCAGTCGTCGACGGCGATCACTTCGAGGTCCGTGTACGACTGCTCCAGGACCGAGTCGAGGCACTCGGCCAGAAAGCCCTGCACCTTGAAGACGGGGACGATGATGCTGAAGCGGGGCACGTCAGCTCCTTACGAGGGTGGACGCGGCGGGAGCCGGAAGACGCTCGGCGATCGGCACCACGGGCGGGATGGCCTCGGGCGGTTCACCCAGGAGCACTCTTCGTACGACCCGTTCGGCGGCCCTTCCGTCGTCGAACTGGCAGAAGCGCTCGCGGAATCGGGCACGCAGGGCCGTGGACTTCGGGTCCGCGTAGGAGCCTTCGGCGAAGACCCGGGCGAGGTCCTGCGGGCTGCGGGCCACCGGCCCCGGTGGCGCCTCCATCACGTCGAAGTACACGCCCCGCGTCTCCCGGTAGATCTCCCAGTCGTCCGCGTACACGACGATCGGCCGGTCGAGGTTGGCGTAGTCGAACATGATCGACGAGTAGTCCGTGATCAGCGCGTCGGCGGCCAGGCAGACGTCTTCCGAGGAGCGGTGCGCGGTGACGTCGATGATCCGGCCGCCGCTCCTGTGCGCGGCGCCCTCGTCGTAGAAGTAGTGGGCGCGCAGCAGGACGACGAAGTCCTCCCCGATCTCCTCGCAGAAGGCCTCCAGATCGAGCCGGGCCTCGAAGCCGGTGCTGTAGTCGCGGTGCGTGGGCGCGTAGAGGAGGGCGGTTCTGCCCTCGGGGACGCCCAGGCGTTCACGCACGCGGGTCACGTCGTCGGCGGTCGCCGTGTAGTAGACGTCGTTGCGCGGATAGCCGTACTCCAGCGCCTCGTACGTGCCGGGGAAGGCCCGCTCCCACATCTGGGTGGAGTGCCGGTTGGAGGAGAGGTTGTAGTCCCAGCGGTCCACCCGGGTCAGCAGCTTGGCGAAACTGCCGGTCGCGGCAGCCACCACCGGGTACGTGGACTGGTCGACGCCCATCTTCTTCAGGGGGGTCCCGTGCTGGGTCTGGACATGGACGCTGCCGGGGCGTTTGACGACGCCGTCCGCGAAATTGGCGTTGTTGATCAGGTACTTGGCGCGGGCCAGCACCTCCCAGTAGCGGCGGCTGCCGATCACCGCGTGGTCGATGCCCTTCGGCAGCGCGTCCACCGCTTCGGGCTCGACCAGGAACACCGAGCGGATGTGCGGGGCGAGTTCGCGGGCCTTGGCGTGGATGGCGGCCGGGTTGCAGGCGTAGCCGCGGCCCCAGTACGCGCAGTACACGGCGAGGTTCTCGTCGAGGGCGCGACGGAGGTGGGCCGCGTAGAGCGCGCGGGTGCGCAGCATCCTCGGGTGCGGCACCCGCTGAGCCGACTTCGCGGCCGCCTGGTTGGCTCCGCGCAGCGCCCGGAACGCGCTGTAGGCGCCGGTCGCGAGCAACCGGTGCTGCACCCCGAGACTGCCCGACGGCGGCCGGAACCCGGCCGGGCGGTGGCGTCGGTAGAGCCTGCCCGCGCGGCGGAAGAAGGCCCGGCGGCGGCGCGCGGGCACCCGCGTCGGATGGGCCGCCGTCTTCAGCACGAGGGCGAAGAGCTGACCGAACAGCGCATGCGACTTGGCCGCGGACACGGTCTGTTCGGCCACGCGGGTGAGCACCGATTCGACTTGGTCGAGGAGTTCGAACTGGTGCTCACCCGGGGTGTTGAGACGCCTGCCCTGGCGGCGCAGGTGATGACGTACGCAGACGGTGTGCAGCACCGCCGCGCGTTCGGTCGCGAGGGTCACCAGGCCGCTCCAGCCCGCGTCCGTGAAGTACCCGCCGGGAAAGGCGAGTCGGTGCTCGGCGAGGAAGGCGCGACGGTAGGCCGCGCTCCACGCCGGGGCGTGTGCGCCGAGGACCTCCGGGTCCCTGTCGAGCGGGGGCCTGCTCGACTCGCCCTCCCACCAGTGCACCCGCTCGTGTCCGAAGTAGAGGACATCGGTGTCGGCCCGCAGCGTGGCGTCCAGGGCTCCCAGCGCGCCCGGCACCAGTTCGTCGTCGCCGTCGAGGAAGAGCAGATACGTGCCGTTCGCCGCCGCCATCCCGGCGTTGCGTGCCGCGCTCAGCCCGCCCGACGGCGGCGAGTGGACCGGAGTGACCCGGGAGTGCCGCGCGGCGTACGAGGCGGCGACCGTTCCGGCCGGGGAGTCGGGCGCGTCGCAGACCGGGATCAGCTCGAAGTCGCCGAAGGACTGGGTGAGGACCGAGTCCAGCGCTTGGGCCAGTCGCCCGGCAACTCCATGGGTGGGCACGATGACGCTGAAGCGGGGCATTCTGCTCTTTCTCTCAAGGGGCACTGAGCCGGGGTTTCATCGCCCCGGTCGCCCGGCGGGCCGCCAGGTGGCCGGCCGGGTGGGGGTGGGCCGCGACGGGCTGGAGGGCACGCGGACTCCGGTTCAGAGGTTCTCGGTGACGGGGACGGCAGCGCCGGGCGGCGGCACGGTCGCGAGGGGCGTGGCAGGGCGGGCCGCGGTCGCCGACGGGACCGGGTGGCGTTCGCCGAGCGGGATGAACGGCGGCAGACCGGCGCTCTCACCGAGGACCACACGGCGTACCACCCGCTCCGCGGCGCGCCCGTCGTCGTACGGGCAGAAACGCTCGCGGAAAGCGGCCCGCAGTTGCGCGGAGCGCGAGCCGCGCCAGTGCCCCGACGCGAAGATGTCGATCAGCTCGTCCTCGCTGCGCGCGACCGCGCCGGGCGGGAACGCGCGCAGGTCGAAGTAGGTGCCGCGGGCCGCCTCGTACGCCTCCCAGTCGTCCGCGTGGATCACGATCGGCCGGTCGAGACCCGCGTAGTCGAACATCAGGGACGAGTAGTCGGTGACCAGCGCGTCCGAGGCGAGGCACAGCGACTCGATGCTCGGATGGCCGGACACGTCGATGAGACGGTCACCGGAGGCGCTCGCCGGCGGGGCCTCGTACGCGTGATGGGAGCGGGTCAGCACGACGAAGCGCGGGCCGAGTCGGCGCAGCACGCGTTCCAGGTCGAGGGCTTGGCGCTGGGTGCGGCGGTAGTCGCGGTACGTCGGCGCGTACAGCACGGCGACCGCGCCCTCGGGGATGCCGAGCAACTCGCGCAGCCGGGACACGTCCGCCGAAGTCGCCCGCTGGAACACGTCGTTGCGGGGCAGGCCGTACTCCAGCATCGTGTACGAGGACGGGAAGACGCGCTCCCAGACCAGAGTGGAGTGGCGGTTGGCGGACAGGCAGTAGTCCCACTTGTCGACGCTGCGCAGCAGCTCGGCGAAGTCCGTGCCACGGGCGGCGGCCGGGCGGTCCTGGAGGTCGAGGCCCATGCGCTTGAGCGGGGTCCCGTGCTGCGTCTGGATCATGATCTGGCCGGGGCGCTTGACCAGCCGCCGGTCGAAGTTGACGTTGTTCACCAGGTACTTGGAGCGGGCGAGCGCCGTCCAGTACGCGGCCGTCCCGGGGCGCAGCCTGCGCGTCGAGGCCGGGATCGTGTGGTGGTGCTCGGCATGCGCGATCCACGTGGTGGTGATGTGCGGGGCCCAGGTGCGGAAAGCGGACTCCAGGGCGCCCGGGTTGCAGCCGTGGCCGCGACCCCAGTAGCTGGAGAACACGGCGCGGTCGGCGCGCAGCGGGAGGCGGAGCTGGACGCGGTAGTGGAGTTGCAGCGCGGCGCCGCGGGCCCTGCGGAGCAGCGTCTTGGTCCGGCGCACGGTCTGTCTGTGGATGCGGGACGCCAGTGACAGCAGGCGGTATACGCGGTGGGTGCCCAGCCTGACCAGCACGTGCCGCGCGCGGGTGCGCAGCGGGACGGGGGCGCCCGGTGTGCGGTAACGGCGGTAGTGGGCACGTGACCTGCGCAGGAACTCGGCCCGCGAGCCGCGTGGCAGTCGGCCGCGCTTGAGGAACACCGTCGAGAAGTGGTCGACCATGCGGCGGAACAGGACCGGACGCCAGTGCGCCAGCCCCGGGCGCCGGTCGATGTGCGCGAAGACACGGTCGTACTGTCCGAAGATGTCGAAGTGCTTGCGGCTGCTGGTGCCGAGGATGCTGCCGTGGCGCCGCTGGCGGTAGTGGACGCAGACCCGGTCGAGGGTGGCGATCGTCTCGGCGGACATCAGCGCCGGATAGGTCCAGGGCGTGTCCTCGTAGTAGCCGGGCGGGAAGGCGAAGCCCTCGCGCTCGACGAACTCCCGGCGGTACGCCTTGTTCCACACCACCATCAGGATCCGCAGCAGCCCCGGCCGGTCGACGAGCCGGAACGGCGCCGGGCCCGCCTCCGTCAACTGCGCCGCGAACTGGTTGCGGACGGCCTCGCCCGACCAGTACGTGCGCGCGTAGTCGTAGACCAGGACGTCCGGTTCGGAGGTCTCCTTCAGCCGGTCGGCGATGGCGCGCAGCGCGTTCGGGGTGAGGCTGTCGTCGCTGTCCAGGAAGATCAGGTAGTCGCCGGTGGCGTGTTCGAGGCCCGCGTTGCGGGCGCGGCCCAGGCCCACGTTCTCGGTGAGATGGACAGGGCGTACGCGGGGGTCGCGGGCCGCGAACTCGTCGATGATCGCCCCGCAGGCGTCGGGCGAGCAGTCGTCGACCGCGATCAGTTCGAGGTCCGGGTAGGACTGTTCCAGGACGGAATCCAGGCACTCGTGCAGGTACGCCTGAACCTTGTACGCGGGGACGATGACACTGAACCTGGGCAAGGGACATCCATGGGTCGGCGCGGGCATACCTGCCCGGGAACGGCCGAAGGGGTGACTTGGTTACGCCAGATGTGGCATACGGGGGATGTCCGGTGAACGAGCAGGGGCGGGCCGGTGTCCGGCCCGCCCCTCAAGTGCTCCTTTGCCGAACCTACTTCACCGCGCCCGCCATGACCCCGGACACGAACTGCCGTTGGAACGCGAAGAACACGGCCAGTGGGATCACCATCGAGATGAAGGCGCCCGGTGCCAGCACATCGATGTTGTTGCCGAACTGGCGTACCTGTGTCTGCAGTGCGACCGTGATCGGCTGGCTGCCCGAGTCGGAGAACACCAGCGCGACCAGCATGTCGTTCCACACCCACAGGAACTGGAAGATCCCGAGCGAGGCGATCGCGGGACCGCCGAGCGGCATCACGACCCGTACGAACAAGCGCAGTTCACCGGCGCCGTCCAGTCGGGCCGCCTCCAGGAGCTCGCGCGGGATCTCCGCGAAGAAGTTCCGCAGCAGGAACACCGCGAAGGGCAGACCGAAGCCCACGTGGAAGAAGACCACGCCGGTGATCGACCCGAAGATGCCGATCTTGCCGAAGAGTTCGGCGATCGGGATCAGTGCCACCTGCACGGGAACGACCAGCAGCCCGACCACGCCCAGGAACCACCAGTCGCGGCCGGGGAACTCCATCCAGGCGAAGGCGTACCCCGCGAGCGAACCGATCACGACGACGAGGAGGGTCGCCGGGACCGTGATCAGCACCGTGTTCACCAGCGAGTCGGTGATGTCGCTGTTCTCCAGGAGTTTCTGGTAGCTGTCCACGGTGAGCTGCGAGGGCTCGCTGAAGACCTTCCACCAGCCGCTCGCGCTCATGTCCTCCGGCTTGCGCAGCGAGGACAGCAGCAGCCCGATGGTCGGCACCAGCCAGAACAGCCCGACGAGGAGCAGAAAGACCCGGAGCACACCGCCGCTGACCCCGCTCGCGAGCCGTGAGCCGAGGGACTGCTTCGTCTTCACGGCCGCGACAGGCGCGGCTTTCGTGAGCCTGCCGGCGTGGGTGGTCATCGCCGCACCTCCCGCCTGAGCCTGCGGATGTTGAACAGCATCACCGGGATCACGAGCAGCAGCAGGAACACCGCGATGGCGCTCGCGATGCCCGGCTGGTCCTCCGAGAAGCCCTTGCGGTACAGCTCCAGGGCCAGCACGTTGGCGTCGTCCTGGGACGAGCCCGGCGCGATGATGAAGACCAGGTCGAAGACCTTCAGCACGTTGATCATCAGGGTGACGGTGACGACCGCGAGCACGGGCGCGAGCAGCGGCACCGTGACCCTCCTGAAGACATGCCACTCGTTCGCCCCGTCGACCCGGGCGGCCTCAAGGAGCTCGCGCGGTACACCTGCCAAACCTGCCGCGATCAGCACCATCGCGAAGCCCGCCCACATCCAGATGTACGAGCCGATGATGGCGGGCGTGACCAGGGACGGGCCGAGCCAGTCGAGGCCGTTGTACGGCTCCTTGAAATTGCCCGCCGGGAGCCGGAGTTGGGCCCCGTCGGCCTTGCCCGAGAGCGTGAAGGTGCCGTCGCCGCGGACCTTGGTGGAGTCCACGACCTTGCCGTCCTTGACGGCCTCGACCTTCATGCCCGCGTAGCCGAGCTCACCCGTGTCCACCTGGCCGAGCTTCCCGACCCCCTTGCCGCGGGTGAAGTCCTGCCAGGCCGTGCCGGTGATCTTGCCTGGCTCGGCCTTGGCCTGTACGGCCTTCTTGGCACTGTCGGGCATCTGATCGGGGGCGACCCCGACCAGAGGGAGGGTGACGGACTGCCCGGCCTGGACGGGGTTCTTGGTGATGAACCCGCCCCCTCGGGGTTCGAGGGGTGACTGCCGTCCCGGATGGGCCTTCGGGAACGCGGACGACTCGGCGAACGTGTCGTGGATGCCGACCCAGACCGCGTTCGCGACCCCCTTGTCCGGGTCCTGGTCGTACACCAGCCGGAAGATGATGCCGGAGGCGAGCATCGAGATCGCCATCGGCATGAAGACGACCAGCTTGAACGCCGTTCCCCAGCGCACCCGTTCGGTGAGCACCGCGAAGATCAGCCCGAGGGCGGTCGCGATCGTCGGCGCGAACACCACCCAAATGATGTTGTTCTTGAGCGCGGTGCGAATGCCGTCGTCGGTGAACAGGGACTTGTAGTTGTCGATGCCGGCGAAGCCGTCGCCGGACTGGTTGTAGAAGCTGCGGACGACCGAGTACCCGATCGGGTAGACCACGAGCGCGCCGAGCAGCACGAGGGCAGGCAGCAGGAAGAGGGCTGCCATGGTCTTGCGGGTGCCGGTCACGCTCTTGCGCGGGCGGGGCGCGGCGGGGGTCGGGGGGACCTCCGCCGCCGCTGCCGACGTCATCGCCGGATCAGCTCCCGCTGCCGTACGCCGCCGCCGCGTCCTTCTCCAGCTTCGCCTGGGCGCCCGCTACGTCGGTCGGGTTCTTCAGGAAGTCCTGGAGATCCTTCCACTCGCCCTTGCCGGGCGTGCCGCCGAAGGCCTGCGGGGTCTGGTCGGACATGTCGAAGCGGAAGTCGTCGCCGGCCGCGATGAGCGCCTTGGCGATCTTCTGTTGCACGGCGTTCGGGTACGCCGAGTTCGGCACGTTCTTGTTGGGGGAGAGATAGCCGCCGAGCTTCGCCTGGATCGTCGCCGCGTCCGGCGAGGCCAGGAAGGTGGCGAGTGCCTGGGCCGCCTTGGAGTCCTTGAGGATCACCGCGGCGTCGCCGCCGGAGACCACCGGCGCGGTGCTGCCCACCGTCGGGAACGGGAACACCTTCGCGTCCGTGCCCACCTTCGCCTTCGTCTCCCCGATGTTGACCTGCACGAAGTCGCCCTCGTAGACCATGGCGGACTTCGGCTGGTCGCCGCCGGTGAAGGTCTGCGTCACGGAGGCCGGGAACTCGGTCTGCAGCGCGCCGGCCGCACCGCCCGCGACGAAGTCCTTCTTGCCCCAGATCTGGGCGAGCGTCGTGAGAGCCTGTTTGACGGACGGGTCCGTCCACTTGATCTTGTGCTGGGCGAGCTGGTCGTACTTCTCCGGGCCCGCCTGGGAGAGATAGACGTTCTCGAACCAGTCGGTGAGGGGCCAGCCGTCGGCGCCGGCGACGGAGAACGGGGTGACACCGGAGTCGTAGATCGTCTGCGCGGTGCTCAGGAGGTCCTTCCAGGTCGTGGGCTCCTTCGCGCCCGCGTTCTCGAAGGCCTTGGCGTTGTACCAGATCAGCGACTTGTTGGCGGCCTTGTAATAGACGCCGTACTGCTTGCCGTTGACCTTGCCGATGTCCTGCCAGCCCTGCGAGTAGTTCTTGCTGAGCTCCGCCTGCGCCTCGGCGCCGATCGGCTTCGCCCATTTCTTGTCCACGGCCTGCTTGATGGCCCCGGGTTGCGGCAGCATCGCGACGTCCGGCGGCTTGCCACCGGCGATCTTCGAACCGAGGAAGTTGATGATCGGGTCCTGCGCGGGTACGAAGGTGACCTTCGCGCCGGTGCGCTTCTCGAACTCCGCCAGCACCTTCTTGAAGTTGGCCTGCTCGCCGCCGGTCCACACGGCGGCGACCTCCAGGCTGGAGCCGTCGAGCTTGGGAAGGGTGACGGTGTCGCCGCTGCTGCTCTCCTTGCCGGTGCCGTCGTTCCCCTTGTCCTTGTTGTCGCCGTTGTCGCCGCTGCATGCGGTGAGGGTGAGCGCGCCGGCGATGACGGCGGCTGCGGCGGCTTGTGCGGCCCTGCGTGACCTGTACGTGGAGTGATTGGTGGAGTGATTGGGCGACCTGCGTACACGAAGATTGCTGCGCATCACTGCCCCGTTCTTCGTTCCTCGTCGAACGTCCGAGCGCTGTCCCGTGCGCTCTGGTCTACGCCCGGGGCTTGAGGGCGGCAAGAGCGCCAACGGTGTCAAGTGAGCGATCGTGATTGGGTCGTGACGTGTTGTCGCCTCCCAGGGGCGCGGGGAACTGCGCGACAAGCCCCCACCGGCCGGCAGTCGAAAAACACCCCCGGGGGTCTGGGGGCGGAGCCCCCAGGCACGGGACGGGCAGGGGCGGAGGGGGCGAAACCCCCCGGCACCCACCCACCCGCGCCGGACGCTAAAGCAGCGAGGGCACCTCGACCGCGGCCACAGACCGAGCTGCCCGCTCCAGCGCACTGGCGAGCAACGCCAAGTCCGTCGGCCCGTTGCCGAGCTCGCGAACGGGTCGCCGCGCCGGCGGATCGCCCATGCGATGCCACTCCAGGGGTACGACGGTGGGGCGGAGGGTGGCCGTACGAGGAATGCGCCCGGTGACCCGACCGCCCTGGAAGGGCGTGTCCCGCCCGTCCGGGCGAAGCAGCCGCCCCCGCCCGGGAGCCGGCTCGTCCGGACCCGTGGACACCGCGTCGAGGACGACCCGCACCGCGGCGGACCGCCCCAGCTCGGACCCCGCCGTACGCCCGTCGACCCCGGCCGCCGCCACAAGGTGCACCCCGAGCCGATCTCCCTCACGGGCAACAGCCTCGAGGGCGCGTATGACGGACCCGGCCGCGGGCCGCCCCGGCGAACCCAACGGGGGCGACAGCAGCGCGTCCAGATCGTCGACCACCACGACAAGTCGGGCGAGCGGCGGCCCCGGCTCCGCACGATCCCGCGCGGCCGCCGGCCGCAACCGCAGCGTCGAACTGGGCGGCGCGTCCAGATCTCCGGCGCCGGACGACGCCCCGGACACCATCCCGGGCGACGACGACTTGGCGGAACGCTGGGCCACGATCCGACCCGGCACCTCGCGCCGGGTGTGCCACTCCGTGAAGTCGAGCCGCCCGAGCAGCTCGGCCCGCCGCTTCAGCTCGGCGCTGAGGGCCTGGGCGAACTCCCGCATCCGTACGGGGTCGTTGGCGGTGAGGTGGGTCGTGACATGCGGGAGGTCCGTACAGGCCTGGAGTCCCTCGCCCCGCCCCGCGCCATTGCCCCCGGCACCGTCCCGCCCGTCTATCAGTACGATCCCGAGCCGGTCGGGTCGCTCCGCGGCGGCGAGTGACGCGGCGAGGGAGCGCAGCAGCTCCGTACGACCGCTGCCCGTAGGCCCCTCGATCAGCAGATGCGGGCCCTCTGCGGGGAGATCCACGGCGACGGGCCCGCGCGGCCCGGCTCCGAGCACGACCCGGCCGCGCCCACCGAGCGCCTCGGTGTCGTCGGCCGCGTCCGCCCAACGCGCCATCAGTGAGGCCGGGGTGGCCCGGGCGAGCCCCAACTCGTCGAGCAGACGCGCCACTTGAGGCAGTGGCGCGGATACGCGCGTGTGCCGGTCGCCGTGCGTGCCGTCGGTCCGCAGCGGCGCGAGCGCCCGTGCGAACCGCTCGGCCCACGCGATCGACACGGCGTCGATCGCGGCGACGGTGCCATGCCCCACGGGGCCGCGCGCCAGGTGCCCGGTGGTGCCGATGTGGGTGTGGCCACCGCGCATCGAACCGGCATCCGCCCCGACGGCCCCGGCACGGGGGGAGCCTCCGTGGGTGGCGTCGGCGTGCGGGGGACCGCCCCGAGTAGGGCTGCGGTACGTCGCGCCGTGCGTCGGTTCGACCCGGCCGCCGCGCGCGCGTTCCGCGGAGCCGCCCCGCGAGAACCCCTCGTGTCCGTCCTGCCCGGCCCCTGCGTGGCCGTCCTGCCCGGACCCCCCGAGCCCGCCCCGCCGGGCCCCCGCGGCGTCGCCCGCCGTGCGCCGCGCGGCCGCGCCCGGGGCGGAACCGACAGGCCCGCCCGGCGCGACCCGCATCAGCCGCAGTGCCGTGGCCACGTCCCCGCTGAGCAGCGCGACCGCGCCGCACTCGCGGAACGCCGGCGATGCCTCGCACGCCGCCTCGTACGTCTCCGTCACCGGCGACGCGGGCGATGCCGCAGGGGTCTCGGCGAGGCACACCACATGGATCCCGGCCCGCGCCCCCTCGTGGGTCAGCCGCACCACGGCCTCCCGCACATCGGCGCCCCCGGGGTCCCCGTCCACGACCACCACGGTGTACGGCCCGTCGAAGGCTCCGTCCGTCCCGTCCTCGTCCCGCGCCCAGGAGGGCCGCCGGGCCGCGCCCCGTACATCGTCGCCGGGACGTGGGTCTCGACGGGGGGCCGGAGCCCCCGGCGCGCGGCCCGCTTCGGTCAGGTGGTCCTCCAGACGGCGGAGGAGTTCGTCCGTGCGGGCCGTCGCCTGCTCGCGGTCGTAGGCGAGGAGGAGGCGGCAGTCCTGGCCGTGCGTGGGGCGCAGGTGGGGGAGCCAGCCGAGCCAGGACCACTCGGCGGTGCGCTCCTCGACCGTGCGGGAACGGTCCGTGCTGATCAGGACGATTTCGAGGGCGTCGGGGGAGTGCAGCGCGGCGAGCTGCGCCACGAGCGCGCGGGCCAGCCCCGCGAGGCGCGGACGAGGCCCGGCCAGACCCAGCGCGCCGGCCTCCCGCAGGCCGGCGGTCACCGGCACCGCGGGCAGCAGGCCCGAGCCGTCGGGTGCCGCCCGGTCGGCCGTGCCCAGCCGTACCGTCAGTGCCTCCGGGTGCCCGGGGCCGCGCTCCCACAGCCGCGGTCCCGGCCCCAGTGCGGTGAGCAGCAGCGTCGCGGGGTCGGGCCAGCTCTCCGGCGACTGCGGCACCGTGGGGAGGTGATCTTCTCCTGCGGCTTCCGCGTGGTCGTACGGGTCCTGCCCGGATCCCGCCGGTCCACCGCGTCCTGTGGCCAGTCGCCGCGCCCAGGCGCCGATTCCGCCCCGCCTGCGCACGCCCGACGGGACGTCCGTGCCGCGAGGGGGAGTGCCTTTGCGGGTGCTCGCGGTGCCCGCGCGTGCGGAGTCCGCGGTCTCTGCCGGGGGCGAGCCGTGCCCGGCGGGCTCGGGGGTGCCGTCCCGTTCGGCGCCGCCGCGCGGCCGGCTCTCGATGTGAGGTGCCCCGCCCTGTCCCGGCACAACGGAGGGCGCGGGAGACGGTCCGCCGGAGGGTGGGGCCTGCGGTACGGCTCGACCGTGCTCCTGCGCGCTCGGGACTCCCTCCGCGGCTCCCCACTCCGCCGGTCCATAGGTGTGATGTGTGTCTCCGGTGGGCGACGGGACCGGGGTGTCGTCGGTCAGCCCGGCGGCGGGGATCCGGGTGTCTCCCACGCGCGCGTGGGGCACGGTCGCGGTGGGCGATGCCGGCCCCGGGCGAGCGGGGCCGCCGACATCGGGGGCACCGGTCCCCGGACCGGCGCCGACGGTCACCCGCACATGCCCCTCCCCGTCCGGCGCCTTCTCCAACGCCCCCGCAGCCCCGGGCGGAGCCAGCCGCAGCGCGGACTCGCCGACACGGAGGAGGGCCCCGGGGGCGAGGCGGACGGGGCGGGTGCCGACGCGGGTGCCGTCGAGTGCCGTGCCGTTCGTGGAACCGAGGTCGGCGACCGAGACGCGGCCCTCCGGGGTGACCGTGACCGCGCAGTGCAGGCGGGAGACGTCGGGGTCGTCCAGCGGCACGTCCGCGTCGGCGGAGCGGCCGATGTGGATCTGGCCGCCGTGCAGGAGGTGGACGCCGCCCGCGTCGGGGCCCGCGACCACATGGAGCTGGGCGGCGCCGTCGTCCGCGTCCGGGCCTGGCTCCGCGGGCGCGCCCAGGGACAGCACGGCGCCGTCCGTCAGGGGCGGCTCGCCCAGCGTGCAGCGCTGCCCGTCGAGCCGCTCAGCGCCCGCGTACAGCACGATTTGGCTGTCACCCCCGCCGACCGCCGAGGCCAGGCCCGACGCGACCGCGGCCAGCGCCGTGCCGGCGGGCGCGGTGACCAGCACATCGCAGGCCGCGGCACGCCCCCGCGGCTCCGAGGGCGGCCCCAGCGGGTCTACGACGGTCAGCCGGATCTGCATCGCCGTCAGCGGTCCCTTCCGCGCAGGTGTCCGCGACGAGGACGAGGCTGCGCTGCGGTCCCCCACCGCAGATTCCCCCACCGCACACGGGCACGTCGGCCAGTACTGGAGGCATCCTCGCACCTGCCACTGACAACACGCCCGCCCCCCACCCGTAAGTGATCTTGATTGGTCGGCTCTGCCCGTAAAAGTGCCTGACCAGTGCCCGACCGGTGCCCGCTTGAGATCGGTCACGCCCGCCATTCGGCAACCAAGTGACCGGACCGAGCGTCTTTCCATCGAACACGCGCGGGAAGGCGTACGTAAGCGCTTATGCGAAGCACAGGCGCTCACGGGAAGCACAGAAAGACAACAGCCCAGTGCCATGTGGGACGGCACTACAGTTGGGTCGGAACACCTGTACCACGGTGATCACGGTGGACGGACCAGGCAAGCAAGCAACAGGGAGCGCATGACGTGCGGCCGGTAGGGAGCAAGTACCTCCTTGAGGAGCCGCTTGGGCGCGGCGCCACAGGCACCGTCTGGCGAGCCCGCCAGAGGGAGACCGCGGGCGCCGAGGCGGCCGTGGCCGGCCAGCCCGGCGAAACCGTGGCGATCAAGGTCCTGAAGGAAGAGCTCGCGAGCGACGCGGACATCGTGATGCGGTTCCTGCGGGAGCGGTCGGTGCTGCTCCGCCTGACCCACCCGAACATCGTGCGGGTACGCGACCTCGTCGTCGAAGGCGATCTGCTCGCGCTCGTCATGGACCTGGTCGACGGGCCCGACCTGCACCGCTACCTGCGCGAGAACGGGCCTTTCACTCCCGTCGCCGCCGCCCTCCTCACCGCCCAGGTCGCCGACGCGCTCGCCGCCAGCCACGCCGACGGCGTAGTACACCGCGATCTGAAGCCGGCGAACGTCCTGCTCAAGCAGGACGGCGGCCAGATGCACCCGATGCTGACGGACTTCGGCATCGCCCGGCTCGCCGATTCCCCGGGCCTCACGCGCACCCACGAATTCGTCGGCACGCCCGCGTACGTCGCGCCCGAGTCGGCGGAGGGGCGTCCGCAGACGTCCGCCGTCGACGTCTACGGGGCGGGCATCCTGCTGTACGAGCTGGTCACCGGGCGTCCGCCGTTCGCCGGTGGATCCGCGCTGGAGGTGCTGCACCAGCACCTGAGCGCCGAGCCGCGCCGCCCGTCGACCGTGCCGGACCCGCTGTGGACCGTCATAGAGCGCTGCCTGAGCAAGAACCCGGACGAGCGGCCCAGCGCCGAGAACCTCGCGCGCGGGCTGCGCGCCGTCGCCGCGGGCGTCGGTGTGCACGCGAACGCCGCGCAGATCGCCGCCGCCGAGGGCGTGGGCGCGCTGCTCGCCCCCGACCCGGCCCCGGCGACCGTCCCGGACGTGCCCGGTGCGGCCGACCCCACCCAGGTGCTGCCGCAGGGCGCGGGCGCCTTCGACCCGTATGCCGCGACCAGTGTCCTGCCGCACACCTCCGGGGACGCCGACCCCACGTCCGTCCTCCCGAACCGTGGCGCGGCCGACCCGACCGCCGTCATGCCGCCCGTGCCGCAGCACCAGCCGGGCGGACAGCAGGGTCAGCCGGGCCGCCCCGAGGACCCGCATCCCTGGCAGAACCAGCTGCGCGCGGCCCGCGACCGCAATGAGCAGACGCAGGTCCAGTACCTCGACCCGAACGAGGATCCGCTGCGCCGTCGCCCGCAGCGGCAGGTCGCACGGCCCCAGCAGCGACCGCAGCAGCAGCGTGGGCAGCAGCCGCCGCCCGGATACGGATACCCGCAGCAGCAACAGCCGCAGCAGTACGCGCCGCAGCACCAGCAGCAGCGGTACGCCCCCGCGCCCCAGCAGCAGCCCCAGCGGTACGCGCCTGCTCCGCAGCAGCCTCAGCAGCCCGCGCCGCGCGAGCCGCGGCAGCGCAGCGCCAACCCCATGAAGATCCCGGGGCTCGGCTGCCTCAAGGGGTGTCTGTTCACCATCCTCATCCTGTTCGTCGCGAGTTGGCTGATCTGGGAGTTCAGTCCCCTTCAGGACTGGATCGGCTCGGGCAAGGGGTACTTCGCCCAGCTGAAGGATTGGTACAACACCGTCAGCGGGTGGATCGGGGATCTCGGCGGAGGCGGCTCTTCCGGCAACTGACCCGGGAACAACTGCCCGTCGGGGCAGGCGACTCTGGGGATTTGTCGACATCTGACGGGTGATTTCCGTCTCCGCGGTGAAGATTGACTCGTCGGGCGCGTAGTTTTGTCGGCTGGGGGTCCGGGGCTTGGCCCCCGGGATGGCGCAGCAGCGACAACACGCGTCTCGGTAGGAGCAGTCTTGGCACGCAAGATCGGGAGCCGGTACACCGCGAACCAGATTCTGGGGCGGGGCAGTGCCGGCACGGTGTGGCTGGGCGAGGGGCCGGAGGGGCCCGTCGCCATCAAGCTGCTGCGCGAGGACCTCGCGTCCGACCAGGAGCTCGTGGGGCGCTTCGTGCAGGAGCGCACGGCGCTGCTCGGTCTCGACCATCCGCACGTGGTCGCGGTGCGTGACCTGGTGGTGGACGGCAACGACCTCGCGCTCGTCATGGACCTCGTCCGGGGGACCGATCTGCGGACCCGGCTCGACCGGGAGCGACGGCTCGCCCCCGAGGCCGCGGTCGCGATCGTCGCGGATGTCGCGGACGGGCTCGCGGCCGCGCACGCCGCGGGGGTCGTCCACCGCGATGTGAAGCCCGAGAACGTCCTGCTCGACATGCAGGGCCCGCTGGGTCCCGGCGGATCCCACCCCGCCCTCCTGACCGACTTCGGTGTGGCCAAACTCATCGACTCACCCCGCCGGACCCGGGCCACGAAGATCATCGGTACGCCGGACTATCTCGCGCCCGAGATCATCGAGGGGCTGCCGCCGCGGGCCGCCGTCGACATCTACGCCTTGGCGACCGTCCTGTACGAGCTGCTCGCCGGGTTCACGCCGTTCGGGGGCGGGCACCCGGGGGCGGTCCTGCGCCGGCACGTCACGGAGACCGTCGTACCCCTGCCCGGTATCCCGGACGAGCTCTGGCAGCTGATCGTGCAGTGCCTGGCGAAGGCGCCGGCGTCGCGGCTGCGGGCTTCGGAGCTCGGGGCTCGGCTGCGGGAGCAGTTGCCGCTGCTGGCGGGGATGCCGCCGTTGGACGTGGACTCGCCGGACGCGGAGTCGGCGGACGGGGACGAGGCGTACGAGGAGACGGCGGAGCCGTCCGCTCCCGCGACGCGGGAACGGCGGGGGGCTGTGCCGCTGGTGCCGGGGGCCGCGCCGGACTCGAACCGGGACACGCATACGTCGATGCGGGTACCGGGGCCGGATGAACTGGCGGGGGGAGCACGCGGTACGGCCCGTGCGCCGCGGGCAGCGGGCGCGCCCCGGCCGGGGTCGGCCCGGCATCGGGCCTCCGCGCGGCGGCGGCGCATCACGCTCGGGGCGGCTGCCGTCGCCCTTGTCGCCGCCGTGGGCGTCGGCACCTGGCTCGCCACGTCCGGGGACGACGCGGGGGCGACTCCGCCGGACACGAAGAACTCGGCTCCGGCGTCCCCGTGACCGCTCGGCGGGGCCGGGTGTGGGATTTGTTTCGCCCCCTCCGCCCTGCCCGTCCCGGCCCTGCCCGTCCCGTCCCTGGGGGCTGCGCCCCCAGACCCCCCTGAAAGATCGCGCAGTTTTCCCCGAGCCCCTGAAAGGGTGCGGGGAAGCCCCCACGAACCCGCAGACGCAAGGCTCGAACCCCACCGCAGCCGCGGCGGGGCCCGGGTCCACCGGCCCCGTGGGGGCGACCGGCCGGGCTCGCTTGTCGTAGCCGTTACGCTGGAGGCGTGGCAGTCGTCGATGTATCCGAAGAGCTCAAGTCCCTCTCCTCGACCATGGAGTCGATCGAGGCCGTCCTGGACCTCGACAAGCTGAGGGCAGATATCGCCGTGCTCGAGGAGCAGGCGGCCGCGCCGTCCCTGTGGGACGACCCGGACGAGGCGCAGAAGATCACCAGCAAGCTGAGCCACCTCCAGGCGGAGGTCAGGAAGGCCGAGGCGCTGCGCGGGCGTATCGACGATCTGGGCGTGCTCTTCGAGATGGCGGAGGAGGAGGACGACCCGGACACCCGTGCCGAGGCCGAGTCCGAGCTCGCTTCCGTCAAGAAGGCGCTGGACGAGATGGAGGTCCGGACGCTGCTGAGCGGCGAGTACGACTCCCGTGAAGCCGTCGTCACCATCCGTGCCGAGGCCGGCGGCGTCGACGCCTCCGACTTCGCCGAGAAGCTGCAGCGGATGTACCTGCGCTGGGCGGAGCGGCACGGCTACAAGACGGAGCTCTACGAGACCTCGTACGCGGAAGAGGCCGGCATCAAGTCGACCACCTTCGCCGTCCACTCCCCGTACGCGTACGGAACGCTGTCCGTGGAGCAGGGCACCCACCGGCTCGTCCGCATCTCGCCCTTCGACAACCAGGGGCGTCGCCAGACCTCCTTCGCCGGTGTCGAGATCCTGCCCGTGGTCGAGCAGACCGACCACATCGAGATCGACGAGTCGGAGCTGCGCGTAGACGTGTACCGGTCGTCCGGACCCGGCGGTCAGGGCGTCAACACGACCGACTCCGCCGTCCGCCTCACCCACCTCCCCACCGGCATCGTCGTCTCCTGCCAGAACGAGCGGTCGCAGATCCAGAACAAGGCCTCGGCCATGAACGTTCTGCAGGCCAAGCTCCTCGAGCGGCGCCGCCAGGAGGAGCAGGCCAAGATGGACGCACTCAAGGGCGACGGCGGCAACTCCTGGGGCAACCAGATGCGTTCGTACGTCCTGCACCCGTACCAGATGGTCAAGGACCTGCGCACCGAGTTCGAAGTCGGCAACCCCGAGGCCGTGTTCGGCGGCGAGATCGACGGCTTCCTCGAGGCCGGAATTCGCTGGCGCAAGCAGCAGGAGAAGTAAGCGGGCAACGGGCGGGCGCATTCGTGCCCCATTGAAGCCTCTTTGTCGACAAGGCAACTGCCGTCCATCGGACGGCAGTTGCCTTTTGTGTGGGGGTTGTCTGGGTTTTACGTCACAGTCACATGTCCTCACGGCAGGCAAATGATGTTGATCCGGACATCGCGTACGCAACGACCTTGACGATGCTTTGAAAACTGGGAAGGGTAACGCGTGGCATGCGTATCTCCGGGGCGCATGTGAACCGGGGGGCTTGAGAGAAGCCGCCTGTGACGCCGTGGCCCCGGGCGCTGCTCCATTGACGATCAGCTACTGGGGGTAGCAGGCAGATGACCAAGAAGACGCGGATCCGCGTGGCGCGGATAGCCGCCGGTACGGTGATTGCCGCCGGTGCTTCGCTGACCGCCGCGGGTGCCGCTTCGGCGCTCGACCTCGGCGTGCAGGTGGGTGGCCTGAGCGTGGGCGCCAGCGCCGACGAGACCGGTGTCGGTGTCCATGCGGGGCTCGACGACCCGGCGCCGACCCCGACCGATACGGGCATCCCGACCGGGGAGCCGACGGAGCCCACCGGGGAGCCGACTCAGCCCACGGAGGAGCCGACGGAGCCCACCGAGGAGCCGACCGAGCCCACCGAGGAGCCGACGGAGCCCACCGAGGAGCCGACCGAGCCCACGGATGAACCCACCGACCCGACCACCGAGCCGACCGACCCGGGCAACGGGAACGGCAACGGGAACGGCAACGGGAACGGGAACGGCAACGGGAACAGCAACACCGACCCCGACGGCGGCTCCTCCACTCAGGAAGAGGGCTCCTCGGCCCTCACCGACACGGGTTCGGACTCGGACACCTCGGCCCAGGGCAAGAACGACGGCGAGCTGGCCGAGACGGGTGCCGGTCAGACCATGTTCCTACTGGTCGGCGCCGCCACGATGATCGCCGGCGGTATCGGCTTCCGTATGCTGCCGCGCCTCGCGGGCGGCCGCGGTGGTGCCGCCGCCTGACGGACACCTGCGTGACGAAGGGCCCGGAGCAGCTCGCTCCGGGCCCTTCTCGCGTCAGGGGCGCCGCACGGGCGGGCGCACCGCCCGCACGCGTCTCACACCGTCTGGTGGGCCACCAGCGCCAGTGCCGCGATCAGCACGGCAAGCAGGGCGATCAGTGCCATGGGGTTCAGGCCCGCGAAGGGGCTCTCCTGCTGGAGCCGCTCGCGGTTCGCGCGGCAGACGGGGCAGCGGCCCTCGCTCACGGGCGCTGCGCAGTTCGCGCACACCAATCGGTCGTACGTCATGCGCTCGCCCTCCTTGCGCCGTATCCCCGTACACAACGCTCTACATAACGCTGCGGGGGACGCAACCGTTCCCCCTCCACTGTGCCAGGTTCCGCCGATTTCGGCTCGGTTCGCTTTATCCTGCCCCGCGCCCTGGGGGTCAGTCCGCGAAAACGGCGATCCCGGAGGGGGCTGTGGGTGTTATCGCGACTGCGGACCGTAGTGGGTCGCTCGCGCCCTCGCGGTCGAGCCGCATGGCGTCAGAGCCCCGCGCCCCTGTGGGGGCGCTCCCCCGAGGCCCGTTACCAAGCCCTGCACAAAACCGCACAAGCCCCTCGCAACCTCTACCGGCGCCTGCGCTTGCACGCCTGGGTCGCGTATGGTCACGCACACCTACCCCCGGCGACCCGTGGTGCATCCGTGATCCGATTCGACAACGTGTCCAAGGTCTACCCCAAGCAGACCCGCCCCGCTCTCAGGGATGTCTCCCTGGAGGTCGAGCGCGGAGAGTTCGTGTTCCTCGTGGGGTCCTCCGGCTCCGGAAAGTCCACCTTCCTGCGGCTGATCCTCCGCGAGGAGCGGTGCAGCCACGGTCAGGTGCACGTTCTGGGCAAGGACCTCGCGCGCATCTCCAACTGGAAGGTGCCGCAGATGCGTCGCCAGCTGGGGACCGTGTTCCAGGACTTCCGCCTGCTGCCGAACAAGACGGTCGCCGAGAACGTGGCCTTCGCCCAGGAGGTCATCGGCAAGTCCCGTGGCGAGATCCGCAAGTCCGTGCCCCAGGTGCTCGACCTCGTCGGCCTGGGCGGCAAGGAGGACCGGATGCCCGGCGAGCTGTCCGGTGGTGAGCAGCAGCGTGTGGCCATCGCGAGAGCCTTCGTGAACCGGCCCAAGCTCCTCATCGCCGACGAGCCGACCGGAAACCTCGACCCGCAGACCTCCGTCGGCATCATGAAGCTGCTCGACCGCATCAACCGGACGGGCACGACCGTGGTGATGGCCACCCACGACCAGAACATCGTGGACCAGATGCGCAAGCGCGTCATCGAGCTGGAGCAGGGCCGCCTCGTCCGCGACCAGGCGCGCGGCGTCTACGGCTACCAGCACTGATCATCGTCCACGGAAAGGTCTGAAGAAGACGCCATGCGCGCGCAGTTCGTTCTGTCGGAGATCGGTGTCGGTCTCCGCCGCAATCTGACCATGACCTTCGCGGTCGTCGTCTCGGTCGCCCTCTCGCTCGCCCTGTTCGGTGGTTCGCTCCTGATGAGCGACCAGGTCAACACGATGAAGGGCTACTGGTACGACAAGGTCAACGTCTCGATCTTCCTCTGCAACAAGAGCGATGCCGAGTCCGACCCCCACTGCGCCAAGGGCGCGGTGACCGCCGACCAGAAGAAGCAGATCCTCGCCGACCTGGACAAGATGTCCTCGGTCGTCCAGAAGGTCAGCTACGAGTCCGCGGACCAGGCGTACAAGCACTACAAGGAGCAGTTCGGCGACTCCCCGCTGGCCAGCTCCCTCACGCCGGACCAGATGCAGGAGTCGTACCGGATCAAGCTGAAGGACCCGGAGAAGTACCAGGTCATCGCGACCGCCTTCGACGGGCGTGACGGCGTGCAGTCCGTGCAGGACCAGAAGGGCATCCTGGACAACCTCTTCGGGCTGCTCAACGGCATGAACTGGGCCGCGCGCGCGGTGATGGCGATGATGCTCGTCGTCGCGCTGATGCTGATCGTCAACACGGTGCGCGTCTCCGCGTTCAGCCGACGGAGAGAAACCGGGATCATGCGCCTTGTCGGAGCCTCCGGCTTCTACATCCAGGCGCCGTTCATCATGGAAGCCGCGGTCGCCGGACTCATCGGCGGTGGCGTCGCCTGCGGATTCCTGCTGGTCGCGCGGTATTTCATCATCGATCATGGGCTGGCCCTGTCCGAGAAGCTGAATCTGATCAACTTCATCGGCTGGGACGCCGTGTTGACGAAGCTGCCGCTCATCCTCGCGACGAGTCTGCTGATGCCTGCGCTGGCCGCGTTCTTCGCGTTGCGCAAGTACCTGAAGGTGTGACGCATGCCAAGGGGGCCGTACTGCCAACCGGCGGTACGGCCCTTTGCGTTGTCCTAGACTCACCGGCATGTCAGGTCGTGACCTGTTCTGTGAGCCCCGCCGCATCCGCCGCGGGGCCGCCCTGACATTGCTGTTCGCGAGCGTTCTCGTCACCGGTGCGGCGACTGGATCATTCTCCGACCCCGGCCGGAAATCCCCTTCCTCCGCGGGCCGTCCGACCCCCATGGGCCACCACGAGGACGTCACCGAGGCCGCCGCCGAGGCGATGGCCGACGGCAAGTCGCCGATGGAGGCCGCCGAGCGCGCCGTCAGTCGCAGCGGCGACCGCTGGGGCGCGGTCTACTCCCAGGGCGAGTACGAGGAATTCCAGGAAGCCCTCGACGGCCAGTACACCGGTGTCGGACTCTGGGCCCGGCGCGAGCGTGACGGACGTATCGAAGTGACCCGCGTGCAGACCGGCTCGCCCGCCGCCGCCGCCGGGATCCGCAAGGGCGACCGGCTGCGCAGCGTCGACGGCGAGAAGGTCGACGGCCGACCGGTCACCGAGGTCGTCTCCTTACTGCGCGGCGACGCGGACGACGCGGCCGCCGGTACGGAGGTCGCCCTCGGCCTGGAGCGCGGCACGCGCGCATGGAGCCGGACACTGCGCCGGGCCAAGCTGTCCACGGACTCCGTGACCGTCCACAAGCTCGCCGGCGGCGTCACAGTGATCAAGGTCGCCGCCTTCACCAAGGGCTCGGGCGATCTCGTACGGACCGCTGTCGCCCAGGCCCCCCGGCGGGCCGGAATCGTCCTCGATCTGCGCGGCAACTCCGGAGGCCTGGTCACCGAGGCCGTCACCGTCGCCTCCGCCTTCCTCGACGGCGGCCTCGTCGCCACCTATGACGTCAATGGCGAGCAGCGCGCCCTGCACGCCGACCCCGGCGGCGACACGGCAGGACCCCTGGTCGCGCTCGTCGACGGCGGCACGATGAGCGCGGCCGAGCTGCTCACCGGAGCCCTCCAGGACCGCGGCCGCGCGGTCGTCGTGGGTTCCAGGACCTTCGGCAAGGGCTCGGTCCAGATGCCGAGCCGGCTGCCCGGCGGCTCCGTCGCCGAGCTGACCGTCGGGCACTACCGCACCCCCTCCGGGCGCAGCGTCGACGGCCGGGGCATCACACCCGACCTGGAGGCGGACGACGGATCCCTGCAGCGGGCCGAGACGGTACTGAGCGGGCTCGGGGACGAGTAGGGGCCGACCCTCACGGTTCTGGTGACCCATCGTTCACCGGCTTCGTAATCGGCTTTCCCCCTGACCCCCCTGTAGTGCGAAAATGGCCAGCACTATGAGCAAGGGAATGTACGTACCGAAAGAGTCCCAGCCCAAGCAGGGCGGGGCGGCCTCCGCCAAGGCCAAGGACGGCAAGCGCAAGATCGTCGCGCAGAACAAGAAGGCACGGCACGACTACGCGATCATCGACACCTACGAGGCCGGGCTCGTGCTCACCGGCACCGAGGTGAAGTCGCTGCGCCAGGGACGCGCCTCGCTGACCGACGGCTTCGTCCAGATCGACGGGAACGAGGCGTGGCTGCACAACGCCCACATCCCCGAGTACAGCCAGGGCACTTGGACCAACCACACGGTGCGCCGCAAGCGCAAGCTGCTGCTGCACCGCGAGGAGATCGACAAGCTGGAGTCGAAGTCCCAGGAGACGGGTCACACGATCGTGCCCCTCGCCCTGTACTTCAAGGACGGTCGCGCGAAGGCCGAGATCGCGCTCGCCCGCGGTAAGAAGGAGTACGACAAGCGCCAGACCCTGCGTGAGAAGCAGGACCGGCGCGAGTCGGACCGCGCGATCGCGGCGGCGAAGCGCAAGCAGCGGGGCCAGTAGCCGCGCGGCCGTCGGGAATACGCTGGCACCCGGCCGTGTTGGTCACGTACGATGGACCAAGTCCCGCTGGTGACGGGACGCCGGATTCGCCGAGTTCTCAGCGAATCCACCTTTGAAAAATCAACATGGGGATGATCGGTTTCGACAGCGGATGTTGAAGCAGGGGAAGCGTGTCGAGGAAGCGGCAATGATCTCGTAAACCATATGTCGCAAAAAATAATCGCCAACACCAAGCGCGATTCCTTCGCCCTCGCTGCCTAAGTAGCGACTTGCGAAGTGTCAGCCCGGGGCTGTTCCCGACCCGGATCCTGGCATCAGCTAGGGAACTAAACTCCTAGACCCGGTCACGGGGTGTAGGAGGAAATCAAACAGTGGCTGGGCCCGTCGGCGACTTGTTCGCGTGATCACCGGGGCCGAGAAAATCGCAGCGAACTGCACACGGAGAAGCCCTGATTTTGCACCGTTGGACGCGGGTTCGATTCCCGCCATCTCCACTCATCCCATGTGGGTCAAGCCCCGCTGCCGGCGCAGCGGGGCTTTTCCTTTGTGCGAGGATTCAGCCCGCCGAGGCTTCGGCGAATGCGGTGCGGCCTCGGCGGAGCGAGAAGGTCGACAGGCGCAGCCCCGCGCTCAGCACCAGGTACACGTCCTGGCGGCCCTGCGCCGCCGAGGTCAGGGCGCTGGTCACACTCTCGTAGTCGTACGCCGATGCCGTGCCGTCCGTGTGTGCCGTACCGACCAGTGTGCCCGTCGGCGACCCGAGACGGACCTCGACCGTGCCGGAGGCGGTCCCCGCCACCCGCGCGGTGAAGCGCGCGGCCCCCGAGCCGAGCCGGGCGTCCGCGAACTTCAGCCAGGCGCCGTCACCGGACGCGCCCTTCAGCGCGGCCGCGTCGCCCTCGGCGAGCGTGGGGTAGTAGTTCTGGGTGGCGGGGAGCAGGTTGCCGGGGGCGAAGGCATCGGTGACGTTCAGCAGATCGCGCGAAGTCCAGGACCGTACGACGTCGTTCAGGTCCGGGTCGACCGTGTTGGGGCGGCCGTTGACCAGGTTGTAGGAGGACATGACGCCCGTCGCCGCGTCCGCCTCGATCGCCGGCTCGAAGGCCGCCTCGTCGTACTCGTGCCGCACACGCGGGCGCAGGTCGGAGGAGGTGGTCGCGCGGTGCACCTCGTTGTTGTTGGCGAGGTAGTGCTTGAGGGTGGGGGCCGTTTTGAGGTGGTCGGGATCGCCGCCGGTCAGTCCGTCGCCGTACGCCGTGGAGATCGAACCGGTGAGGTACGGGTCCTCGGAGTAGCCCTCCTCGTTGCGTCCCCAGCGCGGGTCGCGCAGCAGGTTCACCACCGGCGCCCAGAGGTTGAGGCCCCAGCCCTCCGGGCGCTCCTGCTGAAAGCCGCGCGCCTCGTCGCCGACCGCCGAACCGACCTGCTCGATCAGCGCCGGGTCCCAGGTCGACGCGAGCCCGATCGCCTGCGGGAACACGGTGGCCTTGCCGAGCCAGGCGACGCCGTGCAGGGCCTCGGTGCCGGTGCGGAAGGCCTGGATGCCGAGGCGGGGGATGGCGGGCTCGTACTGGTGGAGGAGGGAGATCTTCTCGTCGAGGGTGAGGCGGCCCAGCAGGTCGTCGACACGCTGGTCGACGGAGAGCCGCGGATCGCGAAACGGGTACGCGGGGTCGTCGGCCGCGGCCGGCACGGTCGCGCCGAGCCCTGCGATCAGGGCCATCGCGACGACAACCGTGGTTCTCCGTCTTCTCAGTCTTCCCTTGTTCCTCTTGCCTTTCATGACACGGCTCCTTCGACCAGGGCCTTGCACCGGGGCGTTCAACGGCACTTCAGGGGGCCGCACGGCGGGCCGTGCTCGCCCGTTCCGTCAGCCGGGGAGCGAGCAGCGTCGCCTCGGGCACCTCCGCGCCGCCCAGCTTCTTCATCAGCAGCTCCACCGCCCGCGCCCCCACCTCGGCGGACGGGATGGCGATGGACGTGACGGGAACGCGGACGCCCTCGGCGAGTTCGTCCGGACAGATGGCGGTGACGGACAGATCGCCGGGGACCCGCAGCCCGAGCTGCTCGAAGGCGTCGATCAGCGGCTCGATGATCGGCTCGTTGTGCACGACGACTCCGGTCAACGCCGGTTGTTCGCGAAGCAGTTGCTCGGCGACCCGGCGCGCGGCCGCGGGCGAGGCCTCGCAGGGATGGACCGAGGACGCGAGGCCGCGCCGGTCGGCGGCCGCCGTGAACCCCTCCACCACACGCTGGGCGAACGCCGTCCCCCGCACATACACCTCGGGGGGCGACCCGACAAGGGCCACGACCCGATGACCCAGCCCGGCAAGGCGCTCGACGCACAGCTCGCCCGCCGCCTTGAAGTCCAGGTCGATACAGGTGAGCCCGTCCGGCGCCGCGGGGAACCCGATGAGCACGGACGGCCGGTCCAGGGCCCGCAGCAGCGGCAGCCGGGGGTCGTGGAGCTGGACGTCCATCACGATCAGCGCGTCCACCAGGGCGGTGTCCGCGACCCGGCGCAGCCCGTCCTCGCCCTCCTCCTGGGTGAGCAGCAGGACGTCGTGGTCGTGCCGGCGCGCCGCCGTCACCACCGACACCGCGAACTGCATCACGACCGGCACATGGATGCCCGCCCGCAGCGGCACCACCAGCGCCAGCACGTTCGACCGGCTGCTGGCCAGCGCCCGCGCACCCGCGTGCGGCCGGTAACCCAGCTCGCGGATGCTCGCCGCGATGCGCCGGCGGGTCTCCTCGGAGATCGGGCGCTTGCCGCTGAGTGCGTACGAGACGGTGCTCGGGGACACCCCGGCGTGCCGCGCCACATCGGTGATCTTGACCATGCTCAGTTCAGCTCCAACGACAGGAAGCCCGTCCCGGCCTTCGCCCGTGTCTCGCGCTCACCCGCGGCCAGCCCCCAGGGCGCCGAGGGATCACTGGACGAGGCCCGCAGTGTGTCCCCTTCGCGTACGACGGTGAAGGTCACGCCGCCGATCGGCACCGTCACCCGCGCGCCCCGCTCCAGGCCGTACGCGCGCAGGGTGACCCCGTCCGCGCGGTCGTAGTCGGGCCGGTCGTCCACCGCGCCCACCGGGATCACCGCCCCCGGCCGCACCAGCAGCGGCACGCTCAGGAAGCCGTGCCGCTCGCGCACCCAGCGCGGACCGGCCACCGTCTGCCCGCTCAGGAAGTGCGTCCAGGTCCCCTCGGGGACGCAGTACGAGACATCCCCGTCGTCGCTGAAGACGGGCGCGACCAGCAGGTCAGGACCGAGCATGTACTGCCGCTCCAGATGCGCGCACCCAGGATCGTCCGGGAATTCGAGAACCATCGCCCGCATCATGGGCACGCCCTCCGCGTGGGCGGCGCGGGCGGCCTCGTACAGATAGGGCATGAGGCCGAGCTTCAGCCGGGTGAACAGCCGCAGGACGTCCACGGCCTCCTCGTCGAACAGCCACGGCACGCGGTACGAGGACGAACCGTGCAGCCTGCTGTGCGAGGACAGCAGTCCGAAGGCGATCCACCGCTTGAACAGCGCGGGCGTCGGCGTCCCCTCGAACCCGCCGATGTCATGGCTCCAGAACCCGAACCCCGACATCCCGAGGCTCAGCCCGCCGCGCAGCGACTCGGCCATCGACTCGTACGTCGCCTCGCAGTCGCCGCCCCAGTGCACCGGGAACTGCTGGCTCCCGGTGGTCGCCGAGCGGGCGAAGACGACGGCCTCGTGCTCGCCCCGGTGTTTGCGGAGCACATCGAAGACGGTCTGGTTGTAGAGGTAGGTGTAGTAGTTGTGCATCCGCTCGGGGTCGGCGCCGTCCGCGTAGGCGACATCGACGGGGACCCGTTCGCCGAAGTCGGTCTTGAAGCAGTCGACGCCCTGGGAGAGCAGTGCTTCCAGTTTGGCCGCGTACCACTGCCGGGCCTTTTCGCTCGTGAAGTCGACGAGCGCCATGCCCGGCTGCCACAGATCCCACTGCCAGACGCTGCCGTCCGGCCGCTTGAGCAGATGCCCGAGGGCCCGCCCCTCCGCGAACAGCGGCGACCGCTGCGCGATGTACGGATTGATCCATACGCAGATCCGCAGCCCCTTGTCCTTGAGCCGCGCCAGCATCCCCTCGGGATCGGGAAAGACCCGTGGATCCCACTGGAAGTCGCACCAGTTGAACTCGCGCATCCAGAAACAGTCGAAGTGGAAGACCGAGAGCGGCAGTTCGCGCTCCCGCATTCCGTCGATGAAGGACGTGACGGTGGCCTCGTCGTAGGAGGTGGTGAAGGACGTCGACAGCCACAGCCCGAACGACCAGGCGGGCGGCAGGGCCGGACGCCCGGTGAGCGCCGTGTACTTGCGCAGGATGTCCTTCGGGGTCGGGCCGTAGATGACGTAGTACGTCAACTGCTGTGTCTCGGCGCTGAACTGGACCCGGGAGACCGCCTCCGAGCCGACCTCGAAGGAGATCCGGCCCGGGTGATCGACGAAGACGCCGTAGCCCGCGTCCGTCAGATAGAAGGGGACGTTCTTGTACGCCTGTTCCGTCGCCGTGCCGCCGTCGGCGTTCCACATGTCCACGACCTGCCCGTTCTTGACGAGCGGCCCGAAGCGCTCACCGAGGCCGAACACCTGCGTACCGACGCCGAGGTTCAGCTGTTCGCGCAGATAGTGCGCGCCGGTCGCGTCCCGCATGATGCCCATGCCCTTGGGGCCGCTGGTGGTGAGGATGCGGCCGTGGGCGAGGAAGTCGATGTGCCAGGGCGTGGTGCGGGCGACCCGGACGGACAGCGCGCCCGCGGTGAGGGTCGCGTGCGCGTCGTCGTACTCGGCGTGGGCCGTGAACTCCGTTCCATGCAGCTCGAACTGGGGCTTCCTCGGCTCCTCGCCCTGGAAGTGGGTGAAGGTGACACCGATGACATCGGGTAGGGGCGCGTGCGCGCTGATCGTCACGACGGGTCCCTTCAGCAGGTCGCCGCGGTGGCGGATGGGCTGCGTCGGCGCGTGGATCTCCAGGCCGCCGGGCCCGGAGGTCACATCGAGGACCTCGACCGGGTGGGCCGCGGTGACGCCCTCGCGCAGCAGCCAGTAGCCGTCGGTGAACTTCACGCCCACACCCCTTACTTGACCGCGCCCACGGCGATGCCGCGGGTGAGGGTCCGCTGGAAGACGAGGAAGAAGACGATGGCGGGGAGGACGCCCAGCAGGGCGGCCGCGTTCGTCATCGTGGCGTCCATCAGGCGCTGGCCCTGGAGGACGCCGAGCGCCACCGACACCGTCTGGTTGTCGTTGGAGATCAGCATGACCAGGGGCAGCAGGAATTCGTTCCAGGTCCAGATGAAGAAGAAGACGAGCAGCACGCCGATGGTGGGGCGGCTGACCGGGACCACGATCCGCCACAGCACCTGCCACTTGTTCGCCCCGTCGATCCGGGCGGCCTCGATGATCTCGCGCGGGAACTGCCCGAGGACGGCGGAGAGCAGATACGTGCCGAAGGCCGCCTGGACGACCGCGAACACGATGATCACGCTGAGCCTGGTGTCGTAGAGGCCCGCCTGCTTGCTCAGGTAGTAGATCGGATACACCAGCGCCTCTTGGGGCAGCATGTTCGCCAGCACGAAGAAGGCGAGGACCCAGGTGCGGCCCTTGATCCGGCCGACGCCGATCGCGTACGCGTTGAGGACGGACAGGACGGCGGCCCCGATCGCCACGGAGCCCGATATCAGTACCGAGTTGACGAGCTTCTGCCCGAAGTCGACGCGTTCCCAGAAGTCCTTGATGCCGTCGACGTAGAAGCCCTCGGGCAGGCTGAGCGGACCGTGCTCCGAGTACTCGGCAGGGGACTTGATCGCGTTGATCGCGACGATGAGGAACGGCAGCACCATGAACAGGGCCGCGATGACGAGCGCGACGAGCACCGGATAACGGCGTAGGGCGGTCATGCGCGGATCCCTTCCTCGGCGTCCTCGGCGCGGGTCTGGAGCTTGAGGCCGATCAGGGCCAGGGCGAGGATGATCACCGTCAGCACGGTGGAGATCGCGGCGCCGTAGCCGACCTGGGTCTTCTCGAAGAAGGTGGTGAAGGAGAAGTACGAGGGCACGTCCGTGGCGCCGCCCGGGCCGCCCTTCGTGAGCACGTACACCGCTCCGAACACCTTGAGCGCGGCGATCGTGCACCACAGCAGCACGACGTAGACCTCGGGCCTGATCTGCGGCAGCGTGATGTGCCAGAAGCGGCGCCACCAGCCCGCGCCGTCCAACTCGGCGGCCTCGTACAGCTGCGGGTCGACGCGCTGCAGTCCCGCCATGAAGACGACCAGCGGGAAGCCGATCTGCACCCACACCATCACCCCCATGACGCTGTAGAGGGCGATGTCGGGGTCCCCGAGCCAGTCCTGCTGCCAGGAGCCCAGGCCGACCGCCTTCAGCAGCTCGTTCAGGGAGCCGTTGTCGGGCGCGAGGATCCAGCTCCACACGATGCCGGCGACGGCGATGGGCAGGACTTGGGGAAGGTAGAAGCAGGCGCGGAGGACCGCGGCTGTCTTCGTCCCGAAGTGCTTGCCGACGAAGTCGAAGAGGGCGGCGGCGAGAACGAGTCCGATGACGGTCGGTACCGCGGCCATGGCGACGACCATGAACAGGCTGTGCCGGAAGGACGCCCAGAACTCGGAATCGTCCATCAGCTCGCGGTAGTTGGCGAGCCCCGACCACTTCGGGGAGCCGACGCCCTGCCAGTCGGTGAAGCTGACGCCCGTGTTCATCAGGAACGGGACGACGACGACCGTGAGGAAGGCCAGGAAGCCGGGGAGCAGGAAGAGGGCGTAGGAGTTGCGGGGGCGGCGGGGGTGCCTCGCCTCGTGCTGCGGTTGGCGTCGTACTGGCTGATCGTCCGTACGCCGCCGCTGATCTCCTTGTCCCAGCCGCGCTTGGTGGCCTCGGCGGTCAGATCGGTGAGCAGGCCCTGCTTGGAGAGTGCGCCCGCGGTCGCGTTGCCCTTGTTGTACTCCATGATGTCGGGCGCGTCGTTGGAGTTGAGGACCATCGGGGCGGTCTTCTGGATCTGTTCGAAGCCCTTCTCCTCGAACTTCACCTGCACGCCCGGATGCTTCGCCTCGAACTCCTTGATGGCCTCCTTCCAGGCCACCCCCATCGCGCTGTCGGGTCCCTCGTAGTGCCACAGCTTCAACGTCTTGCCGTCGGATCCGCCGCTGTCCGAGCCGCCGCAGGAGGCCAGCAGCAGCGTCCCCACCAGGGCCACCGTGGCCGCCGGGTTCGTGCCCGTGACGGAGGAGGGCGGGCGGGTGCGATATCTGCCGCCGGGCGGCTACCCCCAGCCGTATCAGCCTCAGCGGCAGTTTCCCCCTCAGCAGCTGTACATTCCGGGTGCGTATGGGCAGCAGCCCGCTGCCGGTCCCTATGGGCAGGCGCAGCCGCAGGCCGCGGGTCCCTATGGGCAAGGGCAGCCGCAGGCCGCGGGTCCCTATGGGCAAGGGCAGCCGCAGGCCGCGGGTCCCTACGAGCAACCGCAAGCTGCCGGTCCTTACGGGCGGCAGGTACCGGGGCAGGTTCCCGGTCCTTACGGGCAGCAGGGGCCCGCCGCGGGTCCCTACGGCCAGCAGCCGTACGCCCCCGCTCCCTACGGCCGGCAGTAGCCCCCTGCCCCGGGCTATTTCGGCCAGCCTCCCCAGGGGTAGTCCCCCGGGACCCTCATCGGGGCCACACGTCCCGCAGGCCGCGACAGCACGCCGTCAGCCACCGTGACGTGCGAGCCGGGCACTGGGCCGGGAAGATCAAGCGCGCCATCGGCAAGGACGGGCTGCACGACAAGGGCTGGGACAAGTTCAAGAACTGGGTCAGCGATCACGCGCGGCTGCTCAACGACCTTGCGAACGTGCTCGTTCGGGTGGCCACCGCCTGCGCGATCGTGGCGCTGTTCATTCCCGGGCTCAACATCCTCGCGATGATCGCCCTCGGGGCGCCCCTCGGATCGCTGCTGCTGCACACGGCTACCGCGCCGGCCGGGGCGGGGAAGTTGGATCGACGTCGGGCTCGACGTCTTCGCCCTGGCCACCTTCGGGCTCGGGCGGCTGGCGACGCCGGGGATGCGGTGCCGGATCTGCGCAAGCCGCCCATCCCCGTGTTCGTCGGATTCTGGGAGCCGCAGCATGACTACGGCTCGGCTGCCCTGTACTACTCGGGGGCGTTCGAGGAAAACAAGGCAGTCGGCAAGACACCGATCAGGGAGGAGTTCAGCACCGACCACCTCAGCGACGGCATACGCGTCATCCGCTTCGTACCGCTGAGCGCCGACGACCCCCAGGCCCCCGACCACCCTCAGGACCCCCCTGGCCCCCCAGGACCCCGACCCGGTCCTAGGAGTCCTGGCCTACCACTGGCGCACGAAGAGCCCCGTCGTAGACGTCCAGCTGCTCGCCTTCACCCACGAGCTGGGCCGGCTCTACGCCGCTCTCCCCGACTTCGATGCCTTCGCCCGTACGATCGCCCTCACCGCCACCTCCGTGCCCGAGTGAGAGCAACGTTCCCTTCCGGTCACCCACAGCCACAGGCCGGAAACGCGCCCTCCCTACCTTCGGGTGTCATCCCCAAGTCCCCAGGACGACACGCGCACCGCACCGAAGAACCGTGGAGGCGTCATGACAGCCCCTAGCACAGCCCCCGCACCCCACAAGGGGTCGCACTGGATCGAGCAGTGGGATCCCGAGGACGAGTCCTTCTGGGAGTCGGAGGGCCGGCACATCGCCCGGCGGAACCTGACCTTCTCGGTGATCTCCGAGCACATCGGGTTCTCCGTCTGGAGCATGTACTCCGTACTGGCCCTCTTCATGGGACCGGCGTACGGGATCGACCCTGCCGGGAAATTCTTCCTGGTCGCCACAGCCTCGCTGGTCGGCGCGATCCTGCGGGTGCCCTACGGCTTCGCCGTGGCCCGGTTCGGCGGCCGGAACTGGACCATCTTCAGCGCGGGCCTGCTGCTGGTCCCGACCGTGGCCCTGCTGCTCGTGATGAAGCCCGGTACCTCGTACGCCACCTTCATGGCAGTCGCGGTCCTCACCGGCGTGGGCGGGGCGAACTTCGCCTCCTCCATGACCAACATCAACAGCTTCTACCCGCTGCGCCTGAAGGGCTGGGCCCTCGGCATGAACGCGGGCGGCGGGAACATCGGCGTCGCGGTGGTCCAGCTGATGGCGCTCCTGGTCATCGGGGTCGCCGGAGCCGGTCATCCGCGTGTGCTGTTGTCGATCTACGTCCCGCTGATCGTCCTCGCGACCGTGCTGAGCGCGCGGTACATGGACAACCTCGGGCCGGTGCGCAACGACGCCGGCGCGGCCAAGGAGGCCGTGAAGGAAGCGCACACGTGGATCATGTCCTTCCTCTACATCGGCACTTTCGGCTCCTTCATCGGCTACAGCTTCGCCTTCGGGCTCGTCCTTCAGAACCAGTTCGGGCGTACGCCGCTGCAGGCCGCCTCGCTCACCTTCATCGGGCCCCTGCTGGGCTCGCTGATCCGGCCCATCGGGGGCCGGCTGGCCGACCGGCTCGGCGGGGCGCGCGTCACGCTGTGGAACTTCGGGCTGATGGCCCTTGCCACCGGCGTCGTCGTCACCGCCTCGGTGCAGAAGTCGCTGCCGCTGTTCATCGCCGGGTTCATCGCCCTGTTCGTGCTCACCGGCGTGGGCAACGGCTCCACGTACAAGATGATCCCCGGCATCTTCCGGGCCAAGGCCGCAGCGAAGGGCATGACCGGCGAGGAGGCGGCCGTCTACGCACGGCGGCTGTCCGGAGCCTCCATGGCTCTCATCGGCGCGGTCGGCGCCCTTGGCGGGGTCGGGATCAACATGGCGCTGCGACAGTCCTTCCTCTCCGTCGGGACGGGAACGGGCGCGTTCGCCGGCTTCCTCGTCTACTACGCCGTCTGCTTCGCGGTCACCTGGGTCGTATACCTTCGCCGCCCGGCCGCCCTGGCGGCGAAGGCCGCCCCCTCCGAGGCGAAGCCGCAGCTCAGCTACGCCGAGGTGTGACGTAACACCAGCGACATGAAGCCGAACCGAGCCTGTCACGCATCGTTGACAGGCTCGATCGGCATCTACGTGCAACGACTCCAGGCGAGACGAGAGCCATGTACGACGAACAGCAGCAACCAGCCACCGGCCCCCTCGCCGGATTCACCGTGGGTGTGACAGCCGCGCGCCGGGCCGACGAGCTCGGGGCGCTGCTCCAGCGGCGCGGTGCCTGCGTCCTGCACGCGCCGGCCCTGCGCATCGTGCCGCTCGCCGACGACAGCGAGCTGCTCGCCGCCACCAAGGAACTGATCGACCAGGCACCGGACGTCGTGGTGGCCACGACCGCCATCGGGTTCCGGGGCTGGGTCGAGGCCGCCGACGGGTGGGGGCTCGGCGAGGACCTGCTCGGCCGGCTGCGCGGGGTCGAGCTGCTCGCCCGCGGGCCCAAGGTCAAGGGGGCGATACGGGCCCAGGGCCTGACCGAGGAATGGTCCCCGTCCTCCGAGTCCATGGCCGAGGTCCTGGACCGGCTCCTGGACGAGGGGGTCGACGGGCGCCGTATCGCCATCCAGCTGCACGGCGAGCCGCTGCCCGGATTCGTGGAGTCGCTGCGCGCCGCGGGCGCCGAGGTCGTCGGGGTCCCCGTCTACCGGTGGATGCCGCCGGAGGACATCGGTCCCGTCGACCGGCTGCTCGACGCGGCCGTCACCCGGGGTCTGGACGCGCTCACCTTCACCAGCGCGCCCGCCGCCGCATCCCTGCTGTCCCGGGCGGAGGAGCGGGGACTGCTCCCGGAACTCCTCGCCGCCCTGAACCACGATGTGCTGCCCGCCTGTGTCGGCCCGGTCACCGCGCTGCCGCTGCAGGCCCGGGGTATCGACACGGTCCAGCCCGAACGCTTCCGGCTCGGCCCCCTCGTACAGCTGCTGTGCCAGGAACTGCCGGGGCGGGCCAGGGCGTTGCCCGTCGCCGGGCACCGGGTGGAGATCCGCGGGCACGCCGTGATGGTGGACGGTGCGCTGCGACCCGTGCCGCCGGCCGGGATGTCGCTGCTGCGGGCCCTGTCGCGGCGGCCCGGCTGGGTGGTGGCCCGGGCCGAGCTGCTGCGCGCGCTGCCGGGTGCCGGGCGGGACGAGCACGCGGTCGAGACGGCGATGGCCCGGCTGCGTACGGCACTGGGCGCGCCCAAGCTCATCCAGACGGTGGTCAAGCGCGGCTACCGGCTCGCGCTCGATCCGGCCGCGGACGCCAAGTACGCCGACGCGTAAGGCCTTCCGGACCTTCCGCACAGCGGAAGCGCACGTGCCAGGCATGCCAGCGCGAGCGTCGACAGCAGAGCCCGCACGACGTTCCACGCCACCCATGTGTCCTCGAACTTCTCGCGTACGGCGGCCGGGTCGGCGATCTTCGCCGGATCGCCGGCGTTCGCGAGGTCGTTGTTGAGCGGGATGTTCACCACGACGGTGAAGAGGAAGGCGAGCGCGTACGCGGCGAGGGCCCCGAACACCCACCACCGGTACGGGGAGTTCCGCGACTGCCAGGCGGAGATCGCCGTCAGCGCCAGTGCGCCCATGAAGCTCAGGAAGAACACCGGGTTCTGGAGCACGTCGTTGATGTTCTGCATGACCTCGATGAAGACGCGGTCGTCGCTGCGGGCCAGCGACGGCATGACATCGCAGGCGAATATGTAGAAGACCCCGGCGATCAGGCCCATTGCGACCGTGGCCGCACCCAGTACACCTCCGGCGGTCGTACGCCGCCCCGTGCTGTTGTCTGTCATGTCCTTGAGTCAACCGGCGCCGCAGCGCGGGTGACATGGCTCAGACGCGCGGCCCCATAAGCACGCGTCCAGCAGATGAGCGGTATGGAGTCTTCCGGCCGCGCGTGCGGGCATGCACTGTAGGGGGTACGACAGCGGGTAATCCCAAGGTGGTGACAGGCACATGGCATCGGGAATGGCCACGGCCTCGTACGAGCTGCGGTTCGACTCCGGGCGGATCTGCCTGGACCTGACGGCGACCACCCACCCCGAGGAACGGCTGGACTCGGCCACCCGGCTGCGCGCCTGGATCGCCGCGTCCGGACTCGTGCCCGCGGGGACGCCGCTGGCGTCGGTCGACGCGGCATGGCTGCTCGGCTTCCGTGAACTGCGCGGACACATCGCACAGTTGGTGCGCGGCGAGCTCGACGCGCGGCCCGCCGACGCGGCACTCGCCCGCGTCAACGCGGTCGCGCTGGACACTCCGCCCGCCCCCTGGGCGGTACGCGCGGACGACGGTTCGCTGCACCGCAGACTGCGCACCCCGCCCGGCTGTGCAGAACTGCTCTCCGTCGTCGCCCGGGACGCCCTGGAACTGCTCACCGATCCGGTGGCGCGGGCGAGCCTGAGGCAGTGCGAGGGGGACAGCTGCCCGATCGTCTACCTCGACACCTCCCGGGGCCGGCGCCGACGATGGTGTTCCAGTGAGGTGTGCGGCAACCGGGAGAGAGTGGCCCGGCACCGGCGCCGGGCGGCCCTCGCCCGCGCGTGATTGCCGTCACATACGGCTCCTGTCGTGTGTGAGGGCGATGACGTACGGCCCTCGCCCTCGCGTGATCACGCGGTCACGGGGCGCGCAATCGGCGTCCGTACGTGATGTCGCGACCACGTCAAGTGATCAAGAAAACCCTTGCCTCCTCTCTTCACACGCTGAACAAGAAATAAGTGCACGCTCTTTGAACACACGCACGCCTGCGCACGTACCCGGGGATGAGCGACCGACTGGGGGAACCCCCGGACACCGGAGGTAGGCGTGCGCAAGGATTCCGCCGTGGCTGATGAACGAAGGCCAAGGGCCCGACATCGCATGTCCCAGCAGTCCTCGTCGACCGAACCCGACGAGGAGCTGATGCGTGCGCTGTACCGGGAACACGCGGGACCCCTGCTGGCCTACGTGCTGCGGCTGGTCGCCGGAGACCGGCAGCGTGCCGAGGACGTCGTGCAGGAGACGCTCATCCGTGCCTGGAAGAACGCCGGTCAGCTCAATCGTGCGACCGGTTCGGTACGACCCTGGCTGGTGACGGTTGCCCGGCGCATCGTCATCGACGGCCACCGCAGCCGGCAGGCCCGGCCGCAGGAGGTGGACCCGTCACCGCTGGAGGTCATTCCCGCGGAGGACGAGATCGACAAGGCGTTGTGGCTGATGACACTGTCGGACGCGCTGGACGACCTGACCCCTGCTCACAGGGAAGTTCTGGTCGAAACGTACTTCAAAGGGCGTACGGTCAATGAGGCGGCCGAGACGCTCGGCATACCCAGCGGCACCGTGCGCTCCCGGGTGTTCTACGCCCTGCGCTCGATGAAGCTGGCGCTGGAGGAGCGGGGGGTGACGGCATGAACGCATACGGGGGTTACGGAACGGGCGGTCCAGGAGCCATGCAGGGACCACGGGGACAGCAGAACCCGGGTGACAACATCCACGAGACTGTCGGCGCCTACGCGCTCGGGATCCTCGACGACGCCGAAGCAAGCGCTTTCGAGGGACACCTCGCCACCTGCGAGTGGTGCGCCCAGCAGCTCGACGAGCTCGCCGGCATGGAACCGATGCTCGCCGCACTCGCGGATCTGCCCGCCTCCCAGGGCACCCCGGCCATCGGTGAGTCCCTGGCCGCCCGCCCGAGCCCACGGCTCGCGGAACGGCTGGTCGACGAGGTCTCCGAGCGGCGCGCCCTGAAGCGCCGGCGCGGGATGTACCTGGTGGCGGCCGCGGCCGCGCTGATCATCGGCGGTCCGCTGACGGTGATGGCGGTCAACGGCGGCGGCACCAGCAACGAGGCCGGGATGGCGCACCCCACCAGTCCGGCCAGGGCCGCCTTCGACGTCATGAAGGACAGGGTCACGGCCACGGACCCGAGCACCAAGGTCAACGCCGTCGTCGCCGTCGAGAAGAAGGACTGGGGCACCCACGCCGTCCTCCAGCTCAAGAACGTCAAGGGCCCGCTCAAGTGCTCCCTGATCGCAGTCGGCAAGAACGGCGAGCGCGAGACGGTGACCTCCTGGGCGGTCCCGAAGTGGGGTTACGGCATCCCCAACGCCAAGACCGAAGAGGCGAAATCCCCGCTCTACGTGCACGGCGGCGCGGCCTTCTCGCCCAATGAGATCGACCACTTCGAGGTCATGACCTTCGACGGGAAGCGGCTCGTGGAAGTGGACGCGTGAGCGAACCCGGAGCGCACGCGTAGATTACGGGCCCCCCTTCGCGTACGGTTGACGGCTGCCCAGCACGTCAGAAGGGGGCCCGGTGGCCGCTCAGGCTCAGCAGGAAACCGCGCTCGGCTCGGTCCGTGAATCCGTCGAGGTCGATTCCGTCAAGGACGACTCCGTACGGGACCGGGAGCTCAGCGTCGAACAGGAACATCTGGACCGGGTGTACCGGCGCCTCGAGGAGAAGATCCACGAGGCGGAGTTCCTGATGAACGACGCCGCCAAGCGCGGTCAGGTCGGTACGCCGGGGGCGCTCGCGGAGCGTGACGCCCAGGTGTTCCGCGCGGGAATTCACCTCAACCGCCTCAACAACGAGTTCGAGGACTTCCTCTTCGGCCGCATCGACCTGCTCCTGGGGAAGGACGGCAAGAAGGGCCCGGACGGCGCGTACACGGCGGTGGAACCGGCCGAGGGCGCCGTCCGCGAGGACAACAGCGCCGACATCGCCGAGACGCTCCGCATCGGCCGGATCGGCGTCCTCGACGCGGACTACGCGCCGCTGGTCATCGACTGGCGGGCGCCCGCCGCGGCCCCCTTCTACCGCTCGACGCCGGTCGACCCGGGCCGTGTCGTACGCCGTCGGGTCATCCGCTCCAAGGGGCGCAGGGTCCTCGGTGTCGAGGACGACCTGATGCGCCCGGAGCTGAAGGCCTCCCTGAACGGCCGTGAACTCCCGGTAATCGGCGACGGCGCGCTGATGGCCGCGCTCGGGCAGGCCCGCAGTCACACCATGCGCGACATCGTGGCGTCGATCCAGGCCGAGCAGGACCTGGTGATCCGGGCGCCCGCAGCGTCCGTGACGTACGTGGAGGGCGGCCCGGGCACGGGCAAGACGGCGGTGGCCCTGCACCGGGCGGCGTACCTGCTCTACCAGGACCGTCGCCGCTACGCGGGCGGCATCCTGATCGTCTCCCCGACCCCGCTGCTGGTCGCCTACACCGAGGGCGTCCTCCCCTCCCTCGGCGAGGAGGGCCAGGTCGCCATCCGTGCGATCGGCTCGCTCGTCGACGGCACGGAGGCCACTTTGTACGACTCCCCGGCCGTGGCCCGCGCCAAGGGCTCGTACCGGATGTTGAAGGTCCTTCGGAAGGCGGCGCGCGGGGTGCTGGAGGGGCCCGCGGGCGCCACCGGGCGTTCCGCCAGGGGCACGGACACCGTCCACGGCAGGACCGACGCGGCCGGAGCCCCGGGGAACGGCGGCGTGGACGCGCCGGGCAGCGGTGTGCGGGCCGGCGACCGCGGCCCCCACGCCGAGCAGCTCGCCTTCGGGGAGGAGGCCGGGGCCGCCGGGCAGGGCGGCCCGGAGGGTGGGGCCCCCGTCGGCTCGCCCACCCGCCTTCGTGTCGTCGCCTTCGGGCGGCGGCTGGAGCTGGAAGCGGCCGAGCTGGACCGGATCAAGCGCAACGCGCTCGGCGGGACCGCGCCCGTCAACCTGCTGCGCCCGCGCGCCCGCAGGCTGCTGCTCGACGCGCTGTGGGCGCGGTCGGGCGCCGGGACGCGGCACACGGACCCGGAGCTGGCCGCCGAGCTGAGGTCGTCGTTCGACGAGGACATCACGTCCGAGGACGGCTTCATCGAGTTCCTGGACGCGTGGTGGCCGGAGCTGACCCCGCGCGGCGTGCTGGCCGCCATGGCAGACGAGCGGCGGCTGGGACGCTGGGCGCGGCGGATCCTCAACCCCGGCGAGATCCGCCGGGTGGCGCGCTCGCTCAAGCGGGACGGCTTGTCCGTTCATGACGTGGCCATCCTTGACGAGCTCCAGTCGATCCTCGGCATGCCGGCCCGGCCCAGGAAGAGGCGCGATCTCGATCCCCTGGACCAGCTCACCGGACTCGAGGAGCTCATGCCCGGGCGGGAGGAGTCGCAGCGCGAGCGCGCCGAGCGGCTGTCGCAGGAGCGGACCGAGTACGCGCACGTCATCGTCGACGAGGCGCAGGACCTCACGCCCATGCAGTGGAGGATGGTCGGGCGGCGGGGCCGGCACGCCACCTGGACGGTGGTCGGCGACCCGGCGCAGTCCTCCTGGTCCGACCCCGACGAGGCCGCCGAGGCCCGCGACGAGGCCCTCGGGACCCGTCCCCGGCGCCGCTTCACCCTGACGGTCAACTATCGCAACCCCGCCGAGATCGCCGAGCTGGCCGCCAAGGTCCTCGCCCTCGCCATGCCCGGCTCCGAGTCCCCGTCAGCCGTACGGTCGACCGGGGTCGAGCCTCGTTTTGTGACAACGAGCCATGGACACTCACTCGCGCAGGCGGTGCGCGCCGAGGCGGCTCGCCTCCTCGACCGGGTGGACGGCACCGTGGGTGTCGTCGTCGCCATGAACCGGCGCGAGGAGGCCGCACGCTGGCTCGCCGGGCTCGGCGACCGCGTGGTGGCGCTCGGCAGCCTGGAGGCCAAGGGGCTGGAGTACGACGCGACGGTGGTCGTCTCGCCCGCGGAGATCGCCGACGAGTCGCCGGCGGGGCTGCGCGTGCTGTACGTGGCTCTCACACGGGCTACGCAGCAGCTGACCGTTGTCTCCGATGAGCGGGACCAAGCCGATGCGAACGGGGTGCCTGATCTGCTCCGGGACTGATATGAGGGTCTTTGTCCCGGCCACCCACCCGTCCGGCCCCAGGGGAAAGAACTCTCGGGACGGGAATTGCCTTACGGGGATCGTTTGTTACCGTTGACGTGACACCGGCCCGATCCAAGCCCCCGGGCCCAACCTTCGTCGCTACGAGCGACCACTTGCCGCGAGGCGAGCATGGCGGGTCGGTGTCATTGAACGTCGAAGAGGCCCACGTCACCCCGTGACGTGGGCCTCTTTTGTCGCGCTCCCACTTCTCGTATGGTGGAAGATGTTTTCCGAAAGTTTCCGCCGCTCACGAACAAAACGTTCGCAATCCGGGGCGGCTACCGCGTACTCGACGGTAGGTGCGACGATCGGACGGCATACCAGCAACACGGTGAAAGCAGAGGAAGTCGGCCATGGCAACGGCGCCCAGCGTCTCCTACTCGATTACGGTCCGGCTGGAGGTGCCCGCAAGCGGAACCGCGGTCTCCCAGATCACCACGGCCGTAGAGTCCCACGGAGGCTCGGTGACCGGCCTCGACGTGACCGCTTCCGGCCACGAGAAGCTCCGGATCGACGTCACCATCGCCGCGACCTCCACGGCGCACGCCGACGAGATCGTCCAGCAGCTGCGCGGCATCGAGGGTGTCACGCTCGGCAAGGTCTCCGACCGTACGTTCCTCATGCACCTCGGCGGCAAGATCGAGATGCAGTCCAAGCACCCGATCCGCAACCGTGACGACCTCTCCATGATCTACACCCCGGGTGTGGCCCGGGTGTGCATGGCGATCGCCGAGAACCCCGAGGACGCCCGCCGTCTGACCATCAAGCGCAACTCCGTTGCGGTCGTGACGGACGGCTCGGCCGTGCTGGGTCTCGGAAACATCGGTCCCAAGGCCGCACTCCCCGTCATGGAGGGCAAGGCGGCCCTCTTCAAGCGCTTCGCCGGCATCGACGCCTGGCCGCTGTGCCTGGACACCCAGGACACCGACGCGATCGTCGAGATCGTGAAGGCGATCGCCCCCGGCTTCGCGGGCATCAACCTGGAGGACATCTCCGCGCCGCGCTGCTTCGAGATCGAGGCGCGCCTGCGTGAAGCCCTCGACATCCCGGTCTTCCACGACGACCAGCACGGCACCGCGATCGTCGTACTGGCCGCCCTGACCAACGCACTTCGCGTGGCCGGGAAGGCGATCGGCGACATTCGTGTCGTCATGTCCGGCGCGGGCGCGGCCGGTACGGCCATCCTCAAGCTGCTCCTCGCCGCGGGCGTCAAGAACGCTGTCGTCGCCGACATCCACGGCGTCGTGCACGCCGACCGCGGCGACCTGGTGGACGCCACCCCGGACTCGGCACTGCGCTGGATCGCCGACAACACCAACCCCGAGGGCCTCACCGGCACGTTGAAGGAGGCCGTGCGCGGCGCCGACGTCTTCATCGGCGTCTCGGCTCCGAACGTGCTCGACGGCGACGACGTGGCCGCCATGGCCGACGACGCCATCGTGTTCGCGCTCGCGAACCCCGACCCCGAGGTCGACCCGGCAATCGCCCGCCAGACGGCGGCAGTTGTCGCCACCGGCCGCTCCGACTTCCCCAACCAGATCAACAACGTCCTGGTCTTCCCCGGCGTATTCCGTGGCCTCCTGGACGCCCAGTCGCGTACCGTCAACACGGAGATGATGCTGGCCGCCGCGACCGCCCTCGCGGACGTGGTGACCGAGGACGAGCTCAACCCGAACTACATCATCCCGAGCGTCTTCAACGACAAGGTCGCGGGCGCGGTCGCCGGAGCGGTGCGCAACGCCGCGCGGGCGGCGGGGGTGACGGAAGCGGACAACGGGACCGCGTGAGCGCGGCCGTGCTGCGGCTGTGACGGGTGCCACGACCGCCCCGGACCCGGCGCGTCGCGGAACGCGGGGCCTGTGGCCGCCTTTAGGGTGGCGGCCAGGCTCAGCCCTGCCCAGGCCTCTCCAGGGCCTTTTCGTGTGACTCCCAAGGGTGTTCGTGTGACTCCCAGGGGTGCCGGATTGGCTTTCCCGCCGCAGGTGGGGGCAGGATGCGTCTTCGGGCGCGAGGGTCTGGCTACGGACCCGGGTCCGGGGACCGACCGAGGACCCTGGCAGCATCGACTCCGCTGTGCCCAATATGCGGCTCCGCCGCGTGGCACGCCTCAACGGCAAGAAGAACACGGGAGTAACAACATGAACCGCAGTGAGCTGGTGGCCGCGCTGGCCGACCGCGCCGAGGTGACCCGCAAGGACGCCGACGCCGTTCTGGCCGCGTTCGCCGAGACCGTCGGCGAGATCGTCTCCAAGGGCGACGAGAAGGTCACCATCCCCGGCTTCCTGACCTTCGAGCGCACCCACCGTGCCGCTCGCACCGCGCGCAACCCACAGACCGGCGACCCGATCCAGATCCCGGCCGGCTACAGCGTGAAGGTCTCCGCGGGCTCCAAGCTCAAGGAAGCCGCCAAGGGCAAGTAAGCCCGCCCGTACGTTCCTGTAAGCCAAAGGGACGCGTACGAGGCGCCAGTAACGCCAATGGGGCGGCCCCCTTCACCGGGGCCGCCCCATCGTCGTACGTACGACTGCCGCTGTTACCCGAGTGCCTTGCCCGGCAGCTCCACCTTCGCGCCCAGCTCCACCAACTTCTCCATGAAGTTCTCGTAGCCGCGGTTGATGAGGTCGATGCCGTGGACCCGGGAGGTGCCCTGGGCCGCGAGGGCGGCGATGAGGTACGAGAAGCCGCCGCGGAGGTCGGGGATGACCAGGTCGGCGCCCTGGAGCTTCGTCGGGCCCGAAACGACGGCCGAGTGCAGGAAGTTGCGCTGGCCGAAGCGGCAGTCCGAGCCGCCGAGGCACTCGCGGTAGAGCTGGATGTGCGCGCCCATCTGGTTGAGCGCGGAGGTGAAGCCGAGGCGCGACTCGTACACCGTCTCGTGGACGATCGAGAGGCCGGTCGCCTGCGTGAGGGCGACGACGAGCGGCTGCTGCCAGTCGGTCTGGAAGCCGGGATGGACGTCCGTCTCCAGGGCGATCGACTTCAGCTGGCCGCCCGGGTGCCAGAAGCGGATGCCCTCGTCGTCGATCTCGAAGGCGCCGCCCACCTTGCGGTAGGTGTTCAGGAACGTCATCATCGAGCGCTGCTGGGCGCCCCGGATGTAGATGTTGCCTTCGGTCGCCAGCGCCGCGGAAGCCCAGGACGCGGCCTCCAGGCGGTCCGGGAGGGCCGCGTGGGTGTAACCGCCGAGGCTGTCCACACCCGTGATGCGGATCGTCCGGTCGGTGTCCATGGCGATGATCGCGCCCATCTTCTGCAGGACGCAGATGAGGTCCTCGATCTCGGGCTCCACGGCGGCGTTGGCGAGCTCGGTGACGCCCTCGGCCAGAACAGCCGTCAGCAGCACCTGCTCGGTGGCGCCGACGGACGGGTAGGGCAGCCGGATCTTCGTGCCGCGCAGCCGCTGCGGGGCCTCCAGGTACTGGCCGTCCGCCCGCTTCTCGATCTTCGCGCCGAACTGCCGCAGCACCTCGAAGTGGAAGTCGATCGGCCGCCCGCCGATGTCGCAGCCACCGAGCCCCGGGATGAACGCGTGCCCCAAACGGTGCAACAGCGGGCCACAGAACAGAATCGGGATGCGCGACGAACCGGCGTGGGCATCGATGTCGGCGACGTTCGCGCTCTCGACGTGCGACGGGTCGAGCACCAGCTCACCCGGCTCCTCACCCGGACGGACCGTCACACCGTGCAGCTGCAGCAGACCGCGTACGACACGCACGTCGCGGATGTCGGGGACATTGCGCAGTCGGCTCGGCTCGCTGCCCAGCAGGGCGGCGACCATGGCCTTGGGTACGAGATTCTTCGCACCGCGGACACGGATCTCGCCCTCGAGCGGGGTTCCGCCGTGGACAAGCAGGACATCGTCATTGACGGTCATGTATCTCGCGTTCCGGTGAGTTGGGCAGGTGTAAGTCGTCGGCAAGCCGGTTTGCGGGAGCCGATGAGCAAGGGTAATAGCCGCCTACCCCGGTTGAGTAAGCCCAAGTACCACCCAGCTGCGTCATAGCTTCGCCACAACACGAACCGTTTCGAATCGGGCACACGGGGTCACCGGTTCGGGTGTGCGCGGGGGTCGCTTCTCTGCGCCCTGAGCTGCATTCACTCCCGTACCGGCATTGGCTCCCCACACGAAGGGAAGATGCGGGATCATGTCTGGCATGACCGAGGTGTCCTCGCTCACAGGGCGGCTGCTCGTGGCCACGCCCGCCCTGGCGGACCCGAACTTCGATCGCGCGGTGGTGCTGCTCCTCGACCACGACGAGGAGGGCTCCTTGGGCGTCGTCCTCAACCGGCCCACACCGGTGGACGTCGGCGACATCCTGGAGGCCTGGGCGGACCTGGCCGGCGATCCCGGCGTCGTCTTCCAGGGCGGCCCGGTGTCGCTGGACTCGGCGCTGGGCGTCGCGGTCATCCCGGGCGGCGCGTCCAGCGAACGCGCGCCCCTCGGCTGGCGGCGCGTGCACGGTGCGATCGGCCTCGTCGACCTGGAGGCCCCGCCCGAGCTCCTCGCCTCGGCCCTCGGCTCACTGAGAATCTTCGCCGGGTACGCCGGCTGGGGCCCGGGCCAGCTGGAGGACGAACTGGTCGAGGGCGCCTGGTACGTCGTCGAGTCCGAACCCGGCGACGTCTCCTCCCCGTCACCCGAACGGCTCTGGCGCGAGGTGCTGCGCCGCCAGCGCAGCGAGCTGGCGATGGTGGCGACGTATCCGGACGACCCGTCGCTCAACTGATGCGCGCGGGCTTCAGTACCCTTGCACCCATGAGCACTCTTGAGCCTGAGACCCAGCCCCAGCGAGGCACGGGGACGGGGACCCTCGTAGAGCCGACGCCGCAGGTGTCGCACGGTGACGGGGACCACGAGCGCTTCGCCCACTACGTCCAGAAGGACAAGATCATGGCGAGCGCCCTCGACGGCACGCCCGTCGTGGCCCTCTGCGGCAAGGTGTGGGTCCCGGGCCGTGACCCGAAGAAGTACCCCGTGTGCCCCATGTGCAAGGAGATCTACGAGTCCATGGGCGCCGGCGGCGACAAGGGCAAGGACGGCAAGGGCGGCGACAAGAAGTAACGCCGCCGGATCCTTCGGCGCAGTACGCCGCGTAGACCAGTAAGGCCGCGACGTCCCTGGTGAGGGGCGCCGCGGTCTTGCCGTGCGTGGGGGTGGGCGTGGAGTTGTTGCTGCGGGCGCGGGAGCTTGCTCGGGAGCGGAAGTTCCGAGCGAGCCGGGCGCTCGTGGAGCGGGCGGAGCCGGAGAGCGCGGAGGAATTGAGCCTCGCGGCGTCGGTGCTCCTCCAACTCCGGGATCCGGAGGCGGCATTGCCGTTGGCGGAGCGGGCGGTGCGGCTGGCGCCGGACGACTGGCGGGGGTGGGTCGCGGTCGCCGACGCGGACTGGCTGCTGGGGCGGTGGGACGCGGCCGTGGCCGCGGCGCGTGCCGCGGTCCGGCTGGCGCCGGACGAGGCGGCGCCGCACCGGGCTCTGGGGGCCGCCCTGAACAAGGTGGGCGGCTACGGCGCCGAGGCCCGACAGGAGCTGAAACGGGCGAAGGAGCTCGGGGGCGGCCGGAAGGCGCTGCAGCAACCGTGGCGGCCGAGCCCGTGGGTGTGGGCGGTGCTGGCGGTGTTCCTGGTGTCCAGCGGTCTGACCCTGGTGGGGGACTGGCCGGAGGGACTGGATACCGGCTTCCAGACAGTGCGCGCCGCGTCGCTCATGGCGATGACGCTCTGCCTGAGAGGCACCCGAAGAGCCGGTCTCGGCTGGCAGGCGCGGTTCGCCGAGAATTGCTGCGCAGGCAGGGGGAGGAACTGTGAGCTTCCCGACGGTGAACTTCCTGCGGGGTGTCGTACGAAGTCCATGGCGGCTGGCTGCCGAGGCGTCCGCGCTGCTGATCGCGGCCGTCGTCGCCTTCCCCCTCTACTGGATGGTGCTCAGCGCCTTCAAACCGGCCGGAGAGGTCGGGTCGACCGAGCCCCGCCCGTGGACGCTTTCGCCCTCCCTGGATTCCTTCCGGCGCGTCTTCGGACAGCAGGAATTCAGCCGGTACTTCCTCAACAGCCTTGTCGTGGCAGGCTCCGTGGTCGTCGTCTCGGCGCTCGTCGCGTTTCTCGCGGCGACGGCCGTGACGCGATTCCGCTTCCGTTTCCGGACCACCCTGCTGATCATGTTCCTGGTCGCGCAGATGGTGCCCGTCGAGGCCCTGACGATCCCCCTGTTCTTCCTCATGCGGGACTTCGGTCAGCTGAACACGCTGGGCTCGCTGATCCTGCCGCACATCGCCTTCTCGCTGCCCTTCGCGATCTGGATGCTGCGGGGTTTCGTAAAGGCCGTACCGGACGCGCTGGAGGAGGCCGCGTACATCGACGGGGCGAGCCGGGCGCGATTCGTCTGGCAGATTCTGTTCCCCCTGGTCTTCCCGGGCCTTGTGGCCACGAGCGTGTTTTCCTTCATCTCGGCCTGGAACGACTTCCTGTTCGCCAAGTCCTTCATCATCAGCGACACCTCGCAGTCCACCCTGCCGATGGCTCTTCTCGTCTTCTACAAGCCGGACGAGCCCGACTGGGGCGGGGTGATGGCGGCCTCCACCGTGATGACGATTCCGGTGCTGATCTTCTTCGTACTCGTACAGCGACGACTGGTCTCCGGCCTCGGCGGAGCGGTAAAGGACTAGCGGTAAAGGACTGATGGCATGACGGACGTGCAGCTGATTCCGGCGCCCCGGGAGCTCGACTGGTCACCGCCCGCCCCGGGGTACCAGAGCCTGGACGCGGAGACGACGATCGAGGCGCGGCCCGGTACCGGGAGCGTGGCGCGCTGGCTGCGCTCCACGCTGGGCGCGGCCACCGGGTTTCCGCTCGCCGACGGCCGGGACACCGACAACCGCATCGTCCTCGCCATCGATCCGGAGCTCGCCCCCGAGGGCTATCGCCTGGTCGTCGACGGGGCCGCGCGCACCATCGAGGGAGGCAGCGCCGCCGGGGTCTTCTGGGGCGCCCAGACCTTCCGGCAGCTGCTCGGCCCCGACGCGTACAGGCGGGCTCCGGTGCGGCCGGGACGCAACTGGGAACTTCCGATGGTGACCATCGAGGACGCGCCCCGATTCCGCTGGCGCGGCCTGATGCTCGACGTCTCCCGTCACTTCGTGCCCAAGGACGGAGTCCTCCGCCATCTCGACCTCCTGGCCGCGCACAAACTCAACGTCTTCCACTTCCACCTCACCGACGACCAGGGATGGCGTGTCCAGATCAAGCGCTACCCGAAGCTGACAGAGGTCGGATCCTGGCGGGCGCGCACGAAATTCGGCCATCGCGCCTCGCCCCTGTGGGAGGAGAAGCCGCACGGGGGCTTCTACACGCAGGACGACATCCGCGAGATCGTCGCGTACGCCGCCGAGCGGCATATCAGCGTCGTCCCCGAAATCGACATCCCGGGCCACTCGCAGGCCGCCATCGCCGCGTATCCGGAACTGGGCAACACCGACGTCATCGACACGACCTCCTTGACCGTCTGGGACAACTGGGGCGTCTCCAAAAACGTACTCGCCCCCACTGACAACACCCTGCGCTTCTATGAGGGGGTGTTCGAGGAACTCCTGGAGCTCTTCCCGGCGGATGCCGCGCCGTTCTCGGGGTTCGTCCACATCGGCGGCGACGAGTGCGCGAAGGACCAGTGGAAGCAGTCGCCGACGGCTCAGGCGCGCATCGAGGAACTCGGGCTCGCGGACGAGGACGAGTTGCAGTCCTGGTTCATCCGGCACTTCGACAACTGGCTCTCCGCGCACGGGCGTCGGCTGATCGGCTGGGACGAGATCCTGGAGGGCGGGCTCGCGGACGGCGCGGCCGTGTCCTCGTGGCGTGGCTACCAGGGCGGCATCACGGCCGCCCGCGCGGGCCACGACGTCGTCATGTGCCCCGAGCAGCAGGTGTATTTGGACCATCGTCAACACGCCGGCGAGGACGAACCGGTCCCCATCGGCTACGTCCGCACCCTGGAGGACGTCTACCGCTTCGAGCCGGTGCCGCCGCAGCTCACCGCGGCGGAGGCACGGCATGTGCTGGGTACTCAGGCCAACGTGTGGACCGAGGTGATGGAGGACCACGCGCGCGTGGACTACCAGACATACCCCCGGCTCGCGGCCTTCGCGGAGGTCGCCTGGAGCGCCCTGCCCGCCCCCGCCGAACGGGACTTCGCGGACTTCGAGCGCCGGATGACCGCCCACTACGCGCGACTTGACGCCCTGGGAGTGGCCTATCGGCCGTCCGCGGGACCGCTGCCGTGGCAGAAGCGACCCGGTGTGCTCGGACGCCCGCTCGAGGGGGCGCCCCCAAACGTGTGAGGTGACTCCCAACCGGTGTGTCCCGTCGTGTTCACCCTGCCACGGTGGCCTCACAAGGCAAAAGGCGCCCAAGGGTCACCGAAGAGTATCAATTGACGCTCACCGGTGATGTTGTGCGAAAACGGACCATCTCCCTGGTGAGAGGGGCGAATGCCTCCTAGCGGACCCCCGCGTCGAGGGTCGGGGAAGATGTGCCAGAGTTGCCACGTCCGCCCTGTCAGCACGTACCGTACGGCAGCACAGGTGGGACCAGGTGGGGCAGCGGGAAGGGGCAGCCGGTTTGACCACGCACGCACCGCAGGCGGCGCAGGCCGTGACGCTGCCCGCCTCGCTGGACGAGGCAGTGGCGGCGCTGGCCGCCATGCCCGCCGCCGTTCCGGTGGCCGGCGGCACCGACCTCATGGCCGCCGTCAACTCCGGACAGCTGCGGCCCGCCGCGCTCGTCGGCCTCGGCCGGATCAGCGAGATCCGCGGCTGGCAGTACCAGGACGGCCACGCGCTGCTCGGCGCCGGCCTCACCCACGCCCGCATGGGGCGCCCCGACTTCGCGGCCCTCATCCCGGCGCTGGCCGCCGCCGCGCGCGCCGCCGGACCGCCGCAGATCCGCAACGCGGGCACCCTGGGCGGCAACATCGCCTCGGCCGCCCCTACGGGGGACGCGCTGCCCGTGCTGGCCGCCCTGGAAGCCACGTTGATCATCGCGGGCCAGGGCGGAGCCCGCCGCGAGATCCCTGTCTCGCACCTGCTCGCGGGCGTGGAGATGCTCCGCGGCGGCGAACTCATCGGCTACGTGCGCGTGCCGCTGCTGCATGCGCCGCAGGTCTTCCTGAAGGCGACCGGACGCACCGGGCCCGGGCGCGCGATCGCGTCCGTGGCGCTCGTCCTCGACCCCGCTCGGCGCGGAGTGCGGTGCGCCGTCGGAGCCATAGCGCCGATGCCGCTGCGGCCACTGGACGCCGAGGCGTGGGTCGCCCAGCTGATCGACTGGGACGGGGAGCGGGCGCTCGTGCCCGAGGCGCTGAGCGCCTTCGGGGAGTACGTCGCCGCGGCCTGCATCCCTGACCCCGTCCCGGCCGAGGACGGCTCCGTGCAACCGCTTCCGCCCGCCGTACTGCACCTGCGGCGCACCGTCGCCGCGCTGGCCCGACGAGCACTGGGGAGGGCGCTGTCGTGACCGACGACCAGCACGGAGAGGGCACTCCGCAGAGCGGCGGCCGGTGGGATCCGCTGCCCCAGGGCGACTACGACGACAGCGCGACCGCCTTCGTCCAGCTCCCCGAAGGCGGTATCGACGCCCTCCTCGCGGACCGGGACAGCCCGCTCGCGGCGCCCGGGCACGGTTACGTGCCCCCGCAGATCACGATCGCGCCCACGACGCCCGGTGCGACGGACCCGGCAGCCACCGGCACCTGGGCGGTGCCCGCCGAGGCCGTCCAGTGGCCGGATCCGAACGCCGGGCCCCGAGTGGGCGAGCCTCAGCAGGGCGTGAACGACCGGTTCTCGTACCACCCGGGAGCCACCGGGCAGTGGGACTTCGGCCAGGCGGCCGCACAAGAAGCCGCCACCGATGGGCATTCCGAGCACTCGGCACCTTCCGGACACTCGGCACACTCCGGGCATGATGTGACCGGGCAGTGGTCGATTCCGGTCGCCGGTGGTGATCTTCCGGACGAATCGGGCGAGTTCACCACGTCGGCGCTCGTCGAGCAGTGGGGCGGGACGCCACCCGCCACGCTTCCCGGCGGCGCGGCCGCTCCCTGGGCCACGGAGGCCATCGGACAGGCGTGGTCCGCCGAGCCGGAGAAAACGACCGCTGAGGCTCCCGCGGAGCCTCCGGCGCAGTCGCATACGAAATCGCCCACACAGGCCGCCCAACAGGCCGCCGAGCCCGTTCACGGGGCTCCCGAGCCGGCCGCCGGGCCCGATCCGGTGGCCGGCGATCCGGCGCAGACAGCCGAACCGGACCCGGCACCGGAGGACCGGGAAGCCTCGGAGACTGCCGAGAGCGCCGTCGCCGAGGAGGCGCGGGACGCGGACACCCTCGCCGCGCCCCCGCACGACGAGCACCCCCTCGCCTCGTACGTCCTGCGCGTCAACGGCGCCGACCGTCCCGTGACCGATGCCTGGATCGGCGAGTCGCTGCTCTATGTGCTCCGCGAGCGGCTCGGCCTCGCGGGCGCCAAGGACGGCTGCTCGCAGGGCGAGTGCGGAGCGTGCAACGTGCAGGTCGACGGGCGGCTCGTGGCGTCCTGCCTGGTGCCCGCCGTCACCGCCGCAGGCAGCGAGGTGCGCACCGTCGAGGGCCTGGCCGCCGACGGGCAGCCCTCCGACGTGCAGCGGGCGCTCGCCAAGTGCGGCGCCGTGCAGTGCGGTTTCTGCGTACCGGGCATGGCGATGACCGTGCACGACCTGCTCGAGGGCAACCCCGCGCCGACCGAACTGGAGACCCGCCAGGCGCTGTGCGGCAATCTGTGCCGCTGCTCCGGCTACCGCGGGGTGCTGGACGCCGTGCGCGAGGTCGTCGCCGAACGCGAGGCGCAGTCCGCGGCCGACGCCGCGCCGGACGCCGACGAGGCACGCATCCCGCACCAGGCAGGCCCGGGCGCGGGCGGCGTCCACCCGTCGGCGTACGAGGACACTGCTCCGTACGATCCCCGAGCGCCGCATGAGCAGCCGTACGGCCAGGACGGAGGCCAGGCGTGAGCAACGAAGCCGCGACGGCGACACCGGCGGCACCCGAGACCGGCCCCGAGCCCGTGCCGCACGGACTCGGCGTCTCGCTGCCCGCCGCCGACGCCCGCTCCAAGACGGAGGGCACCTTCCCGTACGCGGCCGACCTGTGGGCCGAGGGCCTGCTGTGGGCCGCGGTGCTCAGGTCGCCCCATCCGCACGCGCGCATCGTGTCCATCGACACCCGCCACGCGCGCGAGATGCCCGGTGTACGGGAGGTCATCACCCACGAGGACGTGCCCGGCAGCGCGCTGCACGGGCGCGGCAGGGCCGACCGCCCGGTGTTCGCCTCCGAGGTCGTACGCCACCACGGGGAGCCCATCGCGGCCGTCGCCGCCGACCACCCGGACACCGCGCGCATGGCCGCGGCCGCCGTCATCGTCGAGTACGAGGTACTCGACGCGGTGACCGACCCGGAGCAGGCCTTCGAAGCCGAACCCCTGCACCCCGACGGCAACCTGATCCGGCACATCCCGCTGCGCCACGGCGACCCGGCCGCGGCCGGCGAGATCGTCGTCGAGGGCCAGTACCGCATCGGCCGACAGGACCCTGCCCCCATCGGCGCCGAGGCCGGCCTCGCCGTGCCCCGCCCCGACGGTGGGGTCGAGCTCTACGTCGCCTCCACCGACCCGCACGCCGACCGTGACACGGCCGCCGCCTGCTACGGCCTGGAACCCGAGCGGGTGAAGGTCGTCGTCACCGGCGTCCCCGGCGCCACCGCCGACCGCGAGGACCAGGGCTTCCAGCTCCCGCTGGGCCTGCTGGCCCTGAAGACCGGCTGCCCGGTGAAGCTCACCGCCACCCGCGAGGAGTCCTTCCTGGGTCACGCCCACCGGCACCCCACCTTGCTGCGCTACCGCCACCACGCGGACGCCGAGGGCAAGTTGGTGAAGGTCGAGGCACAGATCCTGCTCGACGCGGGCGCCTACGCGGACACCTCCGCCGAGTCGCTGGCCGCCGCCGTGTCCTTCGCCTGCGGCCCGTACGTCGTCCCGAACGCCTTCATCGAGGGCTGGGCCGTCCGCACCAACAACCCGCCCTCCGGCCACGTACGCGGCGAGGGCGCCATGCAGGTGTGCGCCGCCTACGAGGCGCAGATGGACAAGCTGGCGAAGAGGCTCGGCATCGACCCGGCGGAACTGCGCCTGCGCAACGCGATGGCCACGGGGGATGTGCTGCCGACGGGTCAGACGGTGACGTGCCCGGCTCCGGTCGCCGAACTCCTGCAAGCCGTAAGGGACTTCCCGCTTCCCGCCCTGCCCAAGGACACGCCCGAGGACGAGTGGCTGCTCCCCGGGGGCCCCGAGGGTGCGGGCGAACCCGGTGCCGTACGCCGTGGTGTGGGCTACGGCGTCGGCATGGTCCACATGCTCGGCGCCGAGGGCGCGGACGAGGTCTCGACAGCCACGGTGAAGGTCCACGACGGCGTCGCCACGGTGCTCTGCGCGGCCGTCGAGACCGGCCAGGGCTTCACCACGCTGGCCCGGCAGATCGTCCAGGAGACGCTCGGCATCGACGAGGTGCACGTGGCGCCGGTCGACACCGACCAGCCGCCGGCGGGCGGGAGTTGCCGCGGCCGCCACACGTGGGTGTCGGGCGGCGCGGTGGAACGGGCCGCGAAGATGGTCCGCACACAATTGCTCCAGCCCCTGGCGCACAAGTTCGGCATGTCCACGGAACTGCTGCAGATCACGGACGGCAAGATCACGTCGTACGACGGTGTGCTGTCGACGACCGTCACCGAGGCGATGGACGGCAAGGAGTTGTGGGCCACCGCGCAGTGCCGCCCGCATCCGACGGAACCCCTGGATGCCGCCGGGCAGGGCGACGCCTTCGTGGGCCTGGCCTTCTGCGCGATCCGCGCGGTGGTGGACGTCGACATCGAGCTGGGCTCGGTCCGTGTCGTGGAACTCGCCCTCGCCCAGGACGTGGGCCGGATCCTCAACCCCGCGCAGCTCACCGCCCGGATCGAGGCGGGCGTCACCCAGGGCGTGGGCGCCGCGCTGACGGAGAACCTCCGTACGGCGCGCGGCCTGGTCCGCCACCCCGACCTCACCGGGTACGCCCTTCCCACCGCGCTGGACGCCCCCGACATCCGCATCGTCAAGCTGGTCGAGGAACGCGACGTGGTCGCCCCCTTCGGCGCGAAGGCGGTCAGTGCGGTGCCGGTCGTGACGTCCCCGGCGGCGGTCGCGTCCGCCGTCCGAGCGGCGACGGGACGCCCGGTCAACCGCCTCCCCATCCGCCCCCAGGCTGCGGTGGTGACGCCGTCATGAGCGTTCCCGAACCCGAGCCGCCGCGCTATGAACCGCCGCCCGGCGTCGGGAAGCTGATGCTCTGGGTGCTGCTGTTCGTGTCGGCGGCCGTGGTGGTCGTCGTGGGTGGCGTGTACCTCAGCTGAAGGTTCGGCGGGTGGGCCGTTTCTGCGCCCCTGAAGGGGCGCGGGGAACTGCGCGACCAGCCCCCACCGTCCCGCGGTCAAAAGTCAACCCAGGGGGCCTGGGGGCGCAGCCCCCAGGACGGGAATGGGTAGGGGCGGCGGGGGCGAAAAACATCGGCCGGCCGAGGGCGGTCCGGGCCAGGGCCCGGAGGTTCCGGGGCGTATGTTTCCCCGGTGTGGGCGGACCGTTCCTGCGTGTTTCTGGCGTTGTCAGTGGTGCGGCGTATGGTTCTGGTCAGTGGGGAACTGCCGTTGGGCGGCCGGGTGTTCCCACCTGGGGGAAGCACGATGCGTTCACATGCGCGGGGAGCCATGAGTACGACTGACACCGATGTCGGCGGCGCGGTCACGCTGACCGACGACGAGCTGGATCCGTATGTCACGCACGCGGCGACGCGCCGGTGGCTGACGGGTGCAGGACTGCCCTCCGACGGCACGCTGCTGGGGTTCGGCACACTGCGGGAGCACGGGCTGCGAAGGCTCGCGGACCTGGCCGGCGACGCGGAGAAGCTCGCCGAGGAGCTGAGGGACCAGCTCGTCATAGGGGCGCTGCGCAGCCTCGACAGGGACCTGGAGTTGATCGTGCTGGACGGGACGACGGGGGAGGTCTCCACGACGTACGTCCACCGGAACCCGGCCCTGATGGACCTGTCACCCCTCGCCCCCTCCCTGGAGGCGCTGCTGCGCTTCGCCGCCGCGACGGAGGAACTGACCGCGCCCCGAGGTCGGTTCGGCCCGAAGGCGGTCACGGAGACGTCGGACCGTCTGACCGCCGTCTTCGAGTCGGGCGCGGGTGGCGAGGTGCCGCCGTACTGGCGGATGGCCGCCCTGATCCGCCCGCTGGCCCGGATCGCCGGGCCAGGCGACGGACTCGTCCTGGACCTGCCGAAGCGGCTGCTGGACGAGGAGTTCGGCGCGGGCGAGATCATGCGCTTCGAAGAGGTCGACTTCCCGTCCGCGCTCGCGCACGAACCCACACGCCGGTTCCTGCGGGAGACGGGCCTGCCCGAGGACGGGCTCCTCTTCCAGCTGGACACGGAGGTGCCGCTGCCGGCGCTCAGCGAGTACTACGCGGACGAGCGCCCCGGCGACTTCACCGCCGACGAACTCCCCGCCGCCGCGGACCGTCTGATACGCCTCGGCCATCTGCTCGAGGACACGAGCCTCGTCGTGGACGGCACCACGGGCGCGGTCCTCGCATGGAGCGAACCGGACCTCACCCTCCGCCCCCTCAACGCCGACATCTCCACCCTCGCCTTCACCCTCTGGCTGCTCCACCGTGAGAAGACGATCGACGCGGCCCACGACCTGACCGACTCCTACGAACAACTCGCCGCCACGATGGCCCAGGCCCTCGCCACGGTCGACCCCGTCGCCTGCGATCCGACCCCGTCCCTCCCCGGCGACGACGGCCGGCGCTACTGGCCCGAGATTTTCGAGGACCAGGCGGGCGGAACGCTGTACGCGTAGGCGGACGCCGCACACCAGCGACCTCGTGCCACGGCCGACCGTGCACGAGGTCGTCAGTCGACCAGGCCGGGCTGGAGATCCCCGCCTGTGCGGTCGGGCCCGCGCATCAGGGTCGAGCGTGACACCCCACCTCTCGCACCAACTCGGGTCAGTTAACTGTAAAGAACCTTGACAGATGATTGGTCTAGTCCAACGATAGTCGTCGTTCGCCCCCGGTCAGGGGGAGTTCGCCGGCGCTCACCGATCCGGCGTACGTCTCTCGGTTCTGTCTTTCCGCTGTCCCCGCCTGCTCTTCTTCGCTATGGGAGCGTCAATGAGACGACCTGGTCCTCTTCGTGCGTTGCTGTCCTGTATGACCGTCACCACCCTGTCGGCCGGGCTGGTTGCCCTTGGGGGAGGTGGCGCGCTCGCCGCGCAATCGGCACCCTCGTACACCGGGAAGCCCATGCCCGCACACGTTGCGGCGCCGTACTTCGAGGCATGGACCGGCGAAAGCCCGGCCACGCTCGCCGCCGAGTCGGGCAACAAGTACCTCACGATGGCCTTCCTCCAGACCGCCGAGGCGGGCTCGTGCACCGCCTACTGGAACGGTGAGTCCACCCAGCCGATCTCCAAGGCGACCTTCGGCGGTGACATCGCCAAGATCCAGGCCCGCGGCGGCAACGTCATCCCGTCCTTCGGCGGCTACAGCGCCGACACCACCGGCACCGAACTGGCCGACAGCTGCACCAGCGTCGACTCCATCGCCAAGGTGTACGAGAGCCTCGTCACGACCTACGGCGTCACCCGGATCGACCTCGACATCGAGGCCGACTCCATCAACAACACCGCTGGGATCGACCGCCGCAACAAAGCCATCGCGAAGGTCCGGCGCTGGGCCGAACGCACCGGCCACCGCGTGCAGTTCTCCTACACCCTCCCCACGACCACCACCGGCCTCGCGCCCAGTGGCGTCGCGCTGCTGCAGAACGCCGTCGACAACGGCGCGCGCGTGGACGTCGTCAACATCATGACGTTCGACTACTGGGACGGCGCCACCCACGACATGGCGGCCGACACCGAGACGGCCGCCTCCGGTCTGCACGACCAACTGGCGGCCCTCTACCCGAAGAAGAACCCGGCGAAGCTGTGGCACATGATCGGCGTCACCGAGATGCCCGGCATCGACGACTACGGACCCGAGGAGACCTTCACCACGCAGGACGCCCTCACGGTGGAGAAATGGGCCGTCGCCAAGGGCATCAACACGCTCTCCTTCTGGGCACTCCAGCGGGACAACGGCGGCTGCGTAGGCACCGCCGGCGCCAACTCCTGCTCCGGGATCACCCAGGACGCCTGGCAATTCAGCCACACCTTCGAGCCGTTCACGCGCGGCGTCGGCGTCAGCTAGTCGACCCGCCCGGCGATCTCAAGGGCGTACCGCCCGCGCCGTAGGGGCGGGCGGCGCGGCGGCGTCACCTTGCCCGGCACCGCGGAGCAACCGACGTCGCAGCACACCCGCCCGACGGTGACCCGGCCCGACACTCACCGGCCCTCGCCCACCCCCCTCGCAGTCGCCCCGCGAACAACCTCTCCCACGAGCGGTCCACGGCCGCCGCATACCGCGATTCTTCGACGTGGTCGAGGACGAGGGGGCGGCACCCCTTCCGGGGTGCCGCCCTCTTGCTTTTCCTGATCAAGGCGCTGGAGGCCGTGGCGGGAATCGAACCCGCGTAACTCCCCGCGGGCGGAGCCCGCTGATGGATTCTGCGCAGGCGAGTTCCTGAACCACTCGGGCACACGGCCGAACACATTGGCCGTCACTCAGGCGGACGGCCAAGGTCAGGTGCGGCACGGCTCACTCGTTCCGAACCTGATGAGAAGACCGTAGGCGGCGGCACGGGCGGGGCTCAAGGGAGGGGCTGGCGCTGCAACGGGACTGCCATACGCCGTTCATGAACCGCAGGGGGCCCGGGGCCCGGTGGGTCGTGGCTGGTCGTACGACCAAAGGCCCAGTCGATCACCGTCTCCGGACAGGGGCGAATGCCAGTTGTGCCCCTTACGCTGACCGTCATGGCTGCCCTGGAAACGAGTGATGTCGCGACGGCACCGTCGGAGGTGGAAGGCGGTGTGCTGAGCCGCCGGTACCGGGCGCTCAGTGTCGGGATCGTCTCCGTCGTGCTGGTGATCGCCTTCGAGGCGACCGCCGTGGGGACGGCGATGCCCGTGGCGGCGCGGGAGCTCGACGGGGTGTCGCTGTACGCGTTCGCGTTCTCGGGCTACTTCACGACGAGCCTGTTCGGGATGGTGCTCGCCGGGCAATGGTCGGACCGGGACGGGCCGCTGGCCTCGCTGACCGCGGGGATCGGTGCGTTCGCGGCGGGGCTGCTGCTGTCCGGGACGGCGGCGTCCATGTGGGTGTTCCGAGCAGGCGGCCGCGCTGTTGCACGCCATCGCCACGAATCACCCCCTCGTCGACGGCAACAAGCGGACGGCCTGGCTCTCCGCGGCCACCTTCCTCGCCGTCAACGGCGTCGACCTCGTGTCCTGCGACCAGGACGCGGCGTACGACCTGGTCATCGATGTGGCCTCCGGTGAGGAGAGCGACATCGGGGCGATCGCGGACCGGCTGCGCGGTCTGTGAGGTGGATCCCATCCACGGCTGACCCGGCGTCGTCCGCGCGTTGACACATCCGGGTCGCCGGTAGGGTGGCCCGGTTGTCATACGTAGCCGAGCCGCCCAACCACCCCACGGAGACCGTGACTACCGCCCGCCCGTCGCCCGCCACCACCCTCAACGGAGGGCCCTCCGGGCCCGCCCCTACCTTCGCCACAGCGTCCTCCTCGCATCACCTCTCACCCGCCTTCCCCGGCCGTGCCCCCTGGGGCACCGCCAACAAGCTGCGTGCCTGGCAGCAGGGGGCGATGGAGAAGTACATCCAGGAGCAGCCGCGTGACTTCCTGGCCGTCGCCACGCCCGGCGCCGGTAAGACGACGTTCGCGCTGACGCTCGCGTCCTGGCTGTTGCACCACCATGTCGTGCAGCAGGTGACCGTGGTCGCCCCGACCGAGCATCTGAAGAAGCAGTGGGCGGAGGCGGCCGCACGGATAGGGATCAAGCTGGATCCCGAGTACAGCGCGGGGCCGCTCAGCAAGGAGTACCAGGGCGTCGCCGTGACGTACGCGGGTGTGGGCGTGCGGCCCATGCTGCATCGCAATCGGGTGGAGCAGCGCAAGACCCTCGTCATCCTCGACGAGATCCACCACGCCGGTGACTCCAAGTCCTGGGGCGAGGCCTGCCTCGAGGCCTTCGAGCCCGCCACCCGCCGGCTCGCGCTCACCGGTACGCCCTTCCGGTCCGACACCAACCCCATCCCCTTCGTGGCGTACGAGGAGGGGAACGACGGGATTCGGCGGTCCGCCGCCGATTACACGTACGGATACGGGTCCGCCCTCGGCGACGGTGTCGTGCGGCCCGTCATCTTCCTCTCCTACAGCGGCAACATGCGGTGGCGTACGAAGGCGGGGGACGAGATCGCGGCGCGGCTCGGCGAGCCGATGACCAAGGACGCCATCAGCCAGGCCTGGCGTACCGCGCTCGATCCGCGCGGCGAGTGGATGCCGAGTGTGCTGCGCGCTGCCGACCAGCGGCTGACCGAGGTGCGCAAGGGCATTCCGGACGCCGGTGCCCTCGTCATCGCCTCCGACCAGGACTCGGCGCGCGCGTACGCCAAGCTCATCCGCGAGATCACCGGTACGAAGGCGACCCTCGTCCTCTCCGACGACACGGGTGCCTCGAACCGCATCGACGAGTTCAGTCACAACGACGACCGGTGGATGGTCGCGGTGCGGATGGTGTCCGAGGGCGTGGACGTGCCGCGGCTCGCCGTCGGCGTGTATGCGACCACGATCTCGACCCCTCTCTTCTTCGCGCAGGCCGTCGGCCGCTTCGTGCGTTCCCGGCGGCGCGGGGAAACCGCGTCCGTCTTCCTCCCGACCGTCCCCGACCTCCTCGGCTTCGCCAACGAGATGGAGGTCGAGCGCGACCACGTCCTCGACAAGCCCAAGAAGGAGGGCGAGGAGGACCCGTACGCCGAATCCGAGAAGGAGATGGAGGAGGCGAACCGGGAGCAGGACGAGGACACCGGGGAGCAGGAGCAGTTCTCCTTCGAGGCGCTGGAGTCGGAAGCGGTCTTCGACCGGGTCCTCTACGACGGCGCCGAGTTCGGGATGCAGGCCCACCCGGGCAGTGAAGAGGAGCAGGACTACCTCGGGATTCCGGGGCTCCTCGAACCCGACCAGGTTCAGCTGCTGTTGCAGAAGCGGCAGGCCCGGCAGATCGCGCACAGCCGCAAGAAGCCGGACGAGGAGGCCGATCTCCTCGAACTCCCCGCCGAGCGGCGGCCCGTGGTCTCCCACAAGGAGATGCTGGAGCTCCGCAAGCAGCTCAACACCATGGTCGGCGCGTACGTCCATCAGAGCGGCAAACCGCACGGCGTGATCCACACCGAGCTGCGGCGCGTGTGCGGGGGGCCGCCGAGCGCGGAGGCGACGGCGGGGCAGCTGCGGCAGCGGATCGCCAAGGTGCAGGAGTGGGCCACCCGGATGCGGTGATGCCGGGCGCCATGCCTGAGCGGGTGGGTGGCCTCGGGGCGCGAGGCGTGTGGCTTTCCCGCGTTCGGTGCGGGTGCGTATGTCACGTACGGGCGGGTGTTCCGGCTGTACGGAGGTCCCGCCGTACAGCGCATGTTCCCTCCTCACAGGCGCGTGTTGTGCCGTGTGCGCTGTGTGCAAGGGTGGTGCACGCCGAGTGGTGTGTGCCGTGCGTAACGGGACAAAGAGTAAGAGCCCGTACCAGCCACTGCCCGGATTCTGGACGGAGACTTCCGCTGAGCGGACCGGCTCGCTACTGTCCCGCTACGCACACGCCCCGTGGCAGCGCCGCCGCGGAGCGCAGCCGTGAAGCGACTCACGCCCGGGAAGAACCCGGGTCGTCAGCCGACCGGCGGCCTCTGAAGCGCGTCGCCGACGGGACTCGGTGTCGCAACCGCCGCGAGGGGGCCGTCGACCTCACCACTAAGGAGTGGGCGTCGTGACCGCGGAGACCTCTCAGACGCTCGACCGGGGACTGCGCGTCCTCAAGCTGCTCGCCGACACGGATCACGGGCTGACCGTCACCGAGCTGTCGAACAAACTGGGTGTCAACCGGACCGTTGTGTACCGGTTGCTCGCCACGTTGGAGCAGCACGCTCTTGTACGCCGTGATCTGGGCGGCCGTGCCCGGGTCGGGCTCGGGGTGCTACGGCTGGGCCGCCAGGTGCATCCGTTGGTACGGGAGGCCGCGCTGCCCGCGTTGCGGTCGCTGGCCGAGGACATCGGCGCCACCGCTCATCTCACGCTGGTCGATGGGACCGAGGCGCTGGCCGTCGCGGTCGTGGAGCCGACGTGGACGGATTACCACGTCGCCTATCGCGCCGGGTTCCGGCATCCGCTGGACCGGGGGGCTGCGGGGCGGGCGATTCTCGCGGCTCGGCAGGCGCCGGTGGGGGAGCCGGGGTACACGCTGACGCATGGGGAGTTGGAGGCGGGAGCCAGCGGGGCTGCGGCGCCTCTGATCGGGGTGACGGGCGTCGAGGGCAGCGTCGGCGTCGTGATGCTCGCCGACTCTGTGCCCGAGCGGGTCGGGCCTCGCGTGGTGGACGCGGCCCGGGAGGTCGCGGACGCCTTGCGCTGACGTCGGCTCACTGGGTACCCGGCGTCGGGGCTGGGCTCGGAGGGTGGGGGCGGGGGTGGGTCGCGCAGCCCGGCGCTTACAGGGTGCCGCTTTCCTTGGGACGGGACGGGCGCGGCTTTCTTCGGGACGGGTGCCGCCGTGCTTCGGGACGGGTGCCGCCGTGCTTTGGGACGGGTGCCGCCGTGCTTTGGGACGGGTCCCGCCGTGCTTTGGGACGGGCGCGGCTTTCTTCGGGACGGGTGCCGCCGTGCTTCGGGACGGGTGCCGCCGTGCTTTGGGACGGGTCCCTCCCCAGCGGCACGTTTGCCCACAGGTGTGCAGGGCCGTGTTTCCGGTTGTCCCCTGACTTTGGCCGACCCGCCAAAGCGCCTCCTGTATCTCTGGCCGATAGGCCCACCGTCCGCCGCCCCGCCGTCCGCATCATCGGGGCACTGATGGCGGAACGGTGGAGGGAGTGGCCCGGTGGAGACAGTGCGTACGCGGGCGGATGTCGGGCAAGAGAGCGGGTGGGCGGCTCGGCTGACGCGGCGGCAAGGGGTCGGGGCGCTGGTTGCCGAGGCTGCCGGGAGTCCGCTGAAACGGACCATGGGGGTCGGGCAGCTCACGTTGCTCAGTGTGGGGGCCACGCTCGGGACCGGGATCGCCTCCCTCGACCTCACCACCGACGTCGTCACCCTCACCCGGGTCCTCGTCGACATCCCCTCCGAGAGCGGCGAGGAGGCCCGGCTCGCGGACGCCGTAGAGGCGGCCCTCACCGGGCTCGCGCACCTCACCGTCGAACGCGTCGGCAACTCGGTGGTCGCCCGCACGGACCTCGGCCACCCCGAACGGGTCGTGATCGCGGGCCACTTGGACACCGTCCCCGCCGCCGGGAACCTGCCCTCCCGCCTGGACGGCGACCTGCTGTACGGCCTCGGCGCCTGCGACATGAAGTGCGGCGTCGCGGTCGCCCTGCGGCTGGCGGCCACCGTCCCCGCGCCGGCCGCGCGCGACATCACGTACGTCTTCTACGAGTGCGAGGAGGTCGAGGGCGACCGCAACGGGCTCGGCAGGATCGCCGCCGAGCGGCCGGATCTCCTCGAGGCCGACTTCGCGATCCTCATGGAGCCCTCCGACGCCGGGGTCGAGGCCGGCTGCCAGGGCGTGCTCATGGCCGACATCACGGTGCGGGGCGAGCGTGCGCACGACGTCGAGCGCTATCTCGCCGAGGGGTACGTCCGCATCAAGCTGAAGATCGAACCCGGCTGGGACCTGGAGCCCGTACGGGCGGTGCGCGAGCGCTTCGGGGACGGGCTGCCGCTCCAGGTGGACGCGAACACGGCGTACTCGCTCGCGGACGCCGAGCAGCTGCGCCGGCTCGACGCGTTCGGTCTGCTGCTCATCGAGGAACCGCTGGAGGAGAACAACCTGCACGCGCACGCGCAGCTCCAGAAGCGCATCGCCACCCCTGTCTGCCTCGACGAGTCGCTGCACAGTGCCCGCGACACCGCGTCCGCGATCGCGATGGACGCCTGCCGGGTCGTGAACGTGAAGCCCGCCCGGGTCGGCGGCTATCTGGAGGCCCGCCGCATCCACGACGTCGCGCACGCGCACGGGCTGCCGGTGTGGTGCGGCGGCATGCTGGAGACGGGTATCGGCCGAGCACCGAACCTGGCGCTGGCGGCCCTGCCCGGCTTCACCCTCCCCGGTGACACCTCCGCCTCCAGCCGCTACTTCGCCGAGGACATCACCGAGCCGTTCGTCCTCGAGGACGGCCATCTGCCGGTCCCGCGTACGCCCGGCATCGGCATCGAACCGCTCCCGGAGGCGCTGCGCCGCTTCACCACCGCACGGCGGGACCTGCACGGGGGGCGAGCCCAGCGGTGATGTGGGATTGATCCCGCCGGGGGAGCCGCGCCGAGCGGTGACGTTAGATTGATCCTGTGCTCTCTCGCCTCACACGTCCCAAGGCCGTCGCCCTCTGCGCCCTCCCCGTCGTGGCTCTGCTCGCCACGGCGGTGTTCGCGCCGCTGCCGTTCTCCCTGGCGCAGCCCGGCATGACGGCGAACGTCCTCGGCGAGAACAAGGGCGACCCGGTGATCACGATCAGCGGGGCGCCCGCGCGAGACACCAGCGGGCAGCTGCGGATGACGACGATCGAGGCGACGGGCCCGGACGCGAGCGTCTCGCTCAGTGATGTGCTCGACGCCTGGTTCGCCACAGACCGGGCCGTGATGCCGCGCGACTCGGTCTACCCGAGCGGGAACAGCGTCAAGGAGATCGAGCAGCACAACGCCGAGCAGATGAAGGAGTCCCAGGACACGGCGACCGAGGCGGCGCTCTCGTACCTCCGCGAGAAGGACGTCAAGGTCACCCTCAAGCTCGCCGACGTCGGCGGCCCCAGCGCCGGACTGCTCTTCTCGCTCGGCATCGTCGACAAACTGGACGGCGACGGCAGCGGCGGCGACCTCACGGGGGGCCGCACCATCGCGGGTACGGGGACGATCGACGCCGACGGCAAGGTCGGCGCGGTCGGGGGCGTCGCCCTCAAGACGCAGGCCGCCCGCCGCGACGGCGCGACGGTCTTCCTGGTCCCGAAGGCGGAGTGCTCGGACGCGAAGGCGGAGCTTCCCAAGGGGCTGCGGCTGATTCCGGTGACCACCCTGAAGGGCGCGGTGGACTCCCTGGTCTCCCTGGAGAAGGGGAAGGGCTCGGTGCCGAACTGTTAGGCGGCGACCGCCGGTTTCGGGGCGGCGGCGAGGCGGAGGCCGACCTCTACGAGGGTCCAGCCGAGGCGGGTGCGCAGTTCGCCCGGCTGCCTGGCTTCGGCCGCCAGCCGGTGGGCGTCGGCCTGGGCGCGGAGCTCGGCGGCGCGGGTGTGGTGCAGGGCGAGGTGCGTGTCGGGGTGCAGCATCGGTGCTTCTCCGTTCAGCTCTGGTTGATGGGGAAGACGTGCGTGTGGATGCGGACCTGCTCGGTGTCGGGGGTGTCCTCGGCGGGAGCCGACGCGCGGTAGTTCTCCACGAGTTCGTGCATCCTGGCGACGAGTTCGGTGGCGAGTTCGGGCGTCAGCCGTAGCGTCATGTCGCTCATGTCCGTGGCCCCGGACCAGGCCGTGGGCCATTCGTCCCGGGTGGCGATCCAGGTGGACAGCTCGCGGGTGTGGGTGTTCGCGATCTCGTGCAGGAAGGTGTCCTCCGCTCCGCGCAGCTCCGGATCGGAGCCCGTGAACCGGGTGCTGTCGTAGATGAGCCCCTGGTGGACGGCCTTCCACCAGCGCTCCCGCCCCTTGCCGTGTTCCGGGGCGTCCTCGACGAAGCCGTGCGCGGCGAGCTGGCGCAGGTGGTAGCTGGTCGCTCCGCTGGACTCGCCCAGTTTCGCCGCCAGTTGGGACGCGGTGGCCGGTCCACCGCGCCGCAGCGCGCTCAGCAGCTGCATGCGCAGCGGGTGCGCGAGGCCGCGCAGTGAGCGGGCGTCGAGGGTGCGGGGGGCCAGTTCGCTCGAGGCCGGTGTCGTCGGTTCTTCGCGCTCCTGCATGCATGCAAAAGTAGCGTTGCAAAGAAGTAGTTGCAAGAGATTCTTTGCAACTATTTCTTTGTAAGTCCTCGGAGTCGAGTCTCCGTACGCCTCCGGGGCACCTCACCCGCCCTTGACGAACCCCTCCGCCTTCATCCAGTCCAACGCCACCTGATGCGGATCCTGGCCGTCCACGTCCACCTTCGCGTTCAACTCCTGGGCCACCGCGTTGTTCAGCTTCTTCGTCACCGGATCGATGACCCCGGCGATCGCCGGATACTTCTTCAGGGCCTTGGAGTTGATCACGGGCGCTGCGTTGTAGTTGGGGAAGAACTTCTTGTTGTCCTGCATCACCTCCAGGTTCATCGACTTGATGCGCCCGTCGGTGGTGAACACCTCCCCGTAGGTGCAACTGCCCTTTGCCACCTGGGTGTAGATGATCCCGGTGTCCATCTGCGTGATGTTCTTCGCCGGCAGGCTCATCCCGTACGTCTTCTCCATGCCGGGCAGCCCGTCGGCCCGGTTGGCGAACTCGCTCTCCACGCACAGCGTCACCGCGCCGGGGTCCTTTTCGGCCAGCGCGGCCACTTCGGAGAGCGTCTTGGTGCCGAATTTCTTGAAGTTGGCCTGGTTCATGGCGAGCGCGTACGTGTTGTTGAGGGCGGACGGCGGCAGCCAGGTCAGGCCGTTCTCGAGGTCGGCGTCGCGTACCGCCTCCCACTGCTTCTGCGGGTCGGGGATGGGCGTGCTGTTGCCGAGATAGGTGATCCAGGCCGTGCCCGTGTACTCGTACATGGCGTCCGCGTCCCCGCTCTTGACGGCTTCGCGGGCGCCGATCGACCCCTGGATGCCGGTGCGGTCCAGCACATCCGCGCCGGCCGCCTGGAAGGCGATGCCCATGATCGCGCCGAGGATCAGCTGTTCGGTGAACTCCTTGGAGGTGACGGTCAGGGCGGCGCCCTTGAGCGGCTCGCCCTGCCCGATCGAGCCGGGCTTGACGTCATCGACCATGGGGGAGCCGCTGGTCAGCCCGCAGCCGGAGGCCAGCAGCAGCCCGCCGGTGACCGCGCAGGCCATGAAACCCCTCATGACCCCGCCTCCAACCCGCGCGGTCTGAGCAGCAGTTCGGCCAGTGAGGCGAGCCAGTCGACGAGCAGCGCGAGCGCCACCGTGAGGATCGAGCCGAGGACCAGGACCGGCATGCGCTGGGTGGTGATTCCGGTGGTGATGAGGACGCCCAGACCGCCGCCTCCGCCGAAGGTGGCGAGGGTCGCCGTGCCCACGTTCAGTACGAGGGCCGTCCGCACGCCCGCGAGGATCAGCGGTACGGCCAGCGGGAGTTCGATCCGGGACAGGACGCCCAGCGGGGACATCCCGATGCCGCGGGCGGCTTCGAGCAGCGTCGGGTCGTTGGCCTTCAGGCCCGCGATCGTGTTCGACAGCACCGGCAGGACGGCGTAGATGATGATGCCGATCAGCGCGGCCTTCTGGCCGGAGCCGAGCAGGATGACCAGAAGTGCCAGCAGACCGATCGCCGGAGTGGCCTGCCCCATGTTGGCGATGGTCATCGTGATCGGGGTGGCCTTCCGGAACGTCTTGCGGGTGAGCAGGATGCCCAGCGGGATGGCGATGATCAGCACGAAGAATGTGGAGATCACGACCAGTTGGATCTGCTGCCACAAGGCCTTCGACACCTGACCGTTCGACAGGGCGTTCTCGGAGATCGGGTCGAGGCTCGCCTGCTGGAACCAGAGCCAGGTGGCGAGCAGGAGGGCCACGAGAACGGCGGGCAGAAGGGTCAGCTTCCGCCAGGTGATCCGGCGCTGGAACGTGACGGGCGGCGGCGGGGCCTCCTGCTCGGCCTCGCCCTCGTCCCGGAAGGCGAGCCCCTTGACGTCGTGCTCGCCCTCGGGCCGCTGATCGGTGGGCGGTGTGTTCACGCCTTCGCCTCTCCGGCGTCCACGCCCTCCTGCTCGAAGTGGGTCTGCTGGGCGCGCGCCTCCTCCAGCTCGTGCCGGTGCTCCATCGCCTCCAGCCGGTCGGCCTCCAGCAGCTCGTGCACGGAGTTCATCAGCGTCTCCATGTCGACGACGCCGATGTACTCGCCGCGCCGCCCGGTGACCGCGACCCGGCCCGTGTTGTCCGTGAGCACTGCCTCCAGGGCGTCCCGCAGCGTGGCGTCCCTGGTCACCGTGTCGTGCACGAGAGTGCCGGCCCGCGCAGGCGAGCCCTTGGCCCGCGTCAGGTCGCCGCGCCGCAGCCACTTGTACGGGCGGCGGCGCTTGTCGAGCAGCAGGATCTCGTTCGTACCGCTCGCCCGGAGCAGGTTGAAGATCGACTGGAGGGGGTCGTCGACGGTCACCGTCGGACAGCCGGTGATCTCCACATCCCGTACGCGCGTCAGATTGAGTCTCTTGAGAGCCGCCCCCGCGCCCACGAACCCCGACACGAAGTCGTCGGCCGGGTTGGTGAGGATCGCCTCCGGGGTGTCGAACTGTGCGATGTGCGAGTGTTCGCGCAGCACCGCGATCCGATCGCCCAGCTTGATCGCCTCGTCGAAGTCGTGGGTGACGAAGACGATCGTCTTGTGCAGCTCCTGCTGGAGCCGGATCAGCTCGTCCTGGAGGTGGTCGCGGGTGATCGGGTCCACCGCGCCGAACGGCTCGTCCATCAGCAGGACGGGCGGGTCGGCCGCCAACGCTCGTGCCACGCCCACGCGTTGCTGTTGTCCGCCGGAGAGCTGACGTGGATAGCGGCCGTGGAACTCGGCCGGGTCGAGCCCGACCAGGTCCAGCATCTCCTCGACCCGGGATCTGATCCTCGGCCTGGACCAGCCGACCATCTGCGGCACCAGCGCGATGTTCTGGGCGACCGTCATGTGCGGGAAGAGCCCGGAGGCCTGGATCGCGTACCCGATCTTGCGGCGCAGCTTCACCGGATCCATGTCGGTGACGTCCTCGCCGCCGATGCGGATGCGTCCGCCCGTCGGCTCGATCAACCGGTTGATCATCTTCAGGGTCGTGGACTTGCCGCATCCGGACGGGCCCACGAAGACGACGAGTTCGCCCGCCTTGATCTCCATGTTGACGCTGTCCACGGCGGGTTCCCGGCTGCCGGGATAGCGCTTGGTGAGGTGCTCCAGTTCGATGGTGGCGCCCGTCGTGGACGTGTGCCCGGTCGCGGGTCTCTCGGCGGTCTCGGCCGTCTCAGGCACGGATCCCCCTCGGAATGGTCAGCCGCCCGATGAGGACGTACGCGGCGTCGAACAGCAGCGCCAGGATGATGATCCCGAGCGTGCCCGCGAGCACCTGGTTGAGCGCGTTCTTGCTGCCGAGGGAGCCGATGCCGCGGAAGATCTCGTTGCCGAGGCCGGGCCCGGAGGCGTACGCCGCGATCGCCGCGATGCCCATCAGCATCTGTGTCGAGATCCGAATGCCGGTGAGGATCGGCGGCCAGGCCAGCGGCAGCTCCACCCGTACCAGCCGGGCCGGCCGCGACATCCCGATGCCCGTCGCCGCGTCCACGAGCGCGGGATCGACCCCGCGCAGGCCGACGATCGAGTTCCGCACGATCGGCAGCAGCCCGTACAGCGTCAGGGCGACCACCGTCGGCGGCACGCCCAGGCCGACGATCGGGATCAGCAGACCGATCATGGCGAGCGACGGGATGGTCAGGAGGGCGGAGGTGGTGAGGGTGGCGAGGCTGCCGGCCCACTCGCTGCGGTAGGTGACGACGCCGATCAGCACCCCGATGACCGTCGCCACGACCATGCACTGGAAGACCGCGCTGGCGTGCTGGTAGGCGTCCGTGAGCAGCTGCTGGTGGCGGCTGCTGAGGTACTCCCAGAAGTTCACGCCGCCTCACCCCGCTCATCGGTCAGTGCTCGGTCGCCGCCTGCTCCACCAGCGGGATGATCCGCAGCGGAACGGGGTTCTCCATGACGATCGCCGTGGAGGCCCGGACGATGCCATCAAAACCGACAACCCGGTCGATCACACGTTGGAGATCGGCGTTCGAGCGGGCCACGAGCCGGCACAGCATGTCGCCGCTGCCGGTCGTGGTGTGCAGTTCGAGGACCTCGGGCACGGTCGCCAAGTGGGCTCGCACGTCTGCACCTTGTCCCTGCCGGATCTGCAGGGTCGCGAATGCCGTGACCGGGTAGCCGAGCGCGGCCGGGTCCACCTGTGGCCCGAAACCCCGGATGACTCCATTCGATTGAAGCCGGTCGAGCCGGGCCTGCACCGTGCCGCGCGCGACCCCGAGCCGCCGGGACATCTCCAGGACGCCGATGCGCGGTTCCTCGGCGAGCAGCACGAGGAGCCGGCCGTCCAGATGATCGATCGCCATGGGGACCTCCGAGATGGTCATCCTGTACAGAACGCCCGAAGAAACGGGCGAACGTCTGAGCATATTGTCCAGCCGACACGGAAACTATTGCGCACCTTGCGGAACGGAGGGAGCCTGCGGCCATGACTCAGACCACCCACCACACTCCCGACACCGCCCGGCAGGCAGACCCCTTCCCGGTCAAGGGAATGGACGCGGTCGTCTTCGCCGTCGGCAATGCCAAGCAGGCCGCGCACTACTACTCCACCGCTTTCGGCATGCAACTCGTGGCCTACTCCGGACCGGAGAACGGCAGCCGCGAGACGGCGTCGTACGTCCTCGAGAACGGCTCGGCGCGCTTCGTCTTCACCTCCGTGATCAAGGCCGCCACCACCTGGGGCCACTTCCTCGCCGAGCACGTGGCCGCGCACGGCGACGGCGTCGTCGACCTCGCCATCGAGGTCCCGGACGCCCGCGCCGCCTACGCCTACGCCGTCGAGCACGGCGCCCGCTCGGTCGCCGAGCCGTACGAGATCAAGGACGAGCACGGCACGGTCGTCCTCGCCGCGATCGCGACGTACGGCGAGACCCGGCACACCCTGGTCGACCGCTCGGGCTACGAGGGCCCCTATCTCCCCGGCTTCGTGGCAGCGAAGCCGATCGTCGAGCCGCCGGCCCGCCGCACCTTCCAGGCCATCGACCACTGCGTCGGCAATGTCGAGCTCGGCCGCATGAACGAGTGGGTCGGCTTCTACAACAAGGTCATGGGCTTCACGAACATGAAGGAGTTCGTGGGTGACGACATCGCGACCGAGTACAGCGCGCTGATGTCGAAGGTCGTCGCGGACGGGACCCTGAAGGTCAAGTTCCCGATCAACGAGCCCGCGATCGCCAAGAAGAAGTCCCAGATCGACGAGTACCTGGAGTTCTACGGCGGTGCGGGCGTCCAGCACATCGCGCTCAACACGAACGACATCGTCGAGACCGTGCGCGCCATGCGCGCCGGGGGAGTTCAGTTCCTGGACACGCCGGACTCGTACTACGACACCCTCGGCGAGTGGGTGGGTGACACCCGCGTCCCCATCGACACGCTCCGCGAACTGAAGATCCTCGCCGACCGTGACGAGGACGGCTATCTGCTGCAGATCTTCACCAAGCCGGTCCAGGACCGTCCGACCGTCTTCTTCGAGATCATCGAGCGGCACGGCTCGATGGGCTTCGGCAAGGGCAACTTCAAGGCCCTGTTCGAGGCGATCGAGCGGGAGCAGGAGAAGCGCGGCAACCTGTGAATCCGTAGAACCCGCAACCGCTGAACGCCGGTTGACATTCTCAGGTCCTGTGGACGCCGGGGGCGCCCACAGGACCTGGGGAGACCTGTGGACGAGCTCTGATGGCGCCCGCCGCTCAGCGCGCCGCCGAGCGCTTCGGTGCGGGCGTCGGTGCGGGCGTCCGCGGGGGCGTCGGTGCCTGCGTCCGCGCGGGCTTGTGTGCGGGCGTCCGCGCCGGCTGAGGCGCCGGCTCCGGTGCCGGCGGCTCCGTGTCCTCCTCGGGCTCCTCCTCCGGCGGCTCGGGCGGCCCGCCCGGAGGCGGCTCGCCCAGCCCCTCCAAGGTCTCCTGGGCCAGCGGCACGAAGAGCGGCGAGAAGTAGGGGTTGATGCGCAGAGCCTCGGCGAGATGACGGCGGGCCGGGCCGAAGAGGTCCAGGGCGCGTTCGATCTGGCCCAGGTGATACATGAACAGCGCGCTGCGCACACCACCCCCGTGCTCCTTGTCCAGGACCTTCGTGGCGAACTTGACCGCCTCCTCGTTCGCCCCGGACTGGTGCAGCGCCCAGCCGAGCGCGTCCGCGACGGGAATCGCGGGGTGCCGCTCCCACTCCTCGCGCAGCCGCCGCACCGCCTCCACCGGGTCACCGTGGTCCGCCTCGAAGAGCCCGAGGACCAGCTCGTCGTCCACACCCCCGGCGGTTTCCTGCTGTACCCGCTCCTGCAGCAGGTCGTACTGCTCGCGCGCGTCCCGGCCGAGCCCCAGCTTCTCGTACAGCTCGCCCAGCTCCAGCGCGTACCGCGGCGCGGGCCGCTTGGCGAGCGCCGTCCGGTACGCGTGCAGCGCGTCCGACGTGCGCCCGAGCGCCGCCAGCGCGCGCCCCTGACCGGCGAGGGCCCCGTGCGCGTCGGGGTCGGCGCCCAGCGCGGCCTCGCAGTAGCGCAGCGACTGCTCCGGGTCACCGCGCTCCCATGCCAGCTCACCGGCCTGCTGGAGAAAGACCGCCTGCTCGGCGGGCGTCCGCGCGCCCGCCGCCGCGTCGGCGATCGTGGCCGCCGCGTCCTCGCGCCAGCCGCGGTCCCGGTAGACCCGCGAGGCCTGCGCCAGCACCGCCGGCCCGGAGTGCAGTTTCTGCAGCTTTTCGAGGGTCCCACGAGTGGCCTTGTAGTCCCCGAGGCCGGTGTACGCCTCGATCAGCAGCGGATACGCCGTCCACCGCTTCGGCGACTGCTCCACAGCCGCCTCGCCCCACTCCTTGGCCTCCTGGAAGTCGCCTCGCGCGTTGGCGAGCGCGGTCAGGCCTTCCAGCGCTTCCGGGTTCCCCTCCGGTCTGACCTGCAGCGACGTACGCAGAGCCTTCTCGGCCTTGGAGTAGTACGCGGGCGTCGCAGTGCGCCGCGCCTCCTCCACGTACGCGCTGCCGAGCACCGCCCACGACTGCTCGTCGCGCGGATGGGCCCGCAGGTGGGCCTCGCGATCCCCGATGAGCGCCGCCAGGTCGGGCAGTGAGGCGGGCGCCCCGGCCACGACCGCCTGCCGCGCCCGGGTCACCGAGCCCGGCCCCGCCGAGGGCGGCACCAAGGTCTGCCGCACCGGGGGCAGCAGCACCAGCACACCGCCCAGCACGACACCGCCCACGACCACGCCGAACAGCACGCGCTTGGCGACGGGGGAGAAGCGCGGCCCATGGGGTTCCTGGGGCTGTAGCCCGGAGAGAACCGGCTCTCGCTTTTCGATCTCCATGCCGCTCACTGTGCGCCAGTACGAAGACCACATCCCGGCAGCAAAAGCCTCGGGCGGACGGGGTTCACACCGATGGCCCCGAGTGCGACGCTGTGATCATGAGCCGTATCGAAGCCCCGCAGGATGAAGACACGGCAGCGACCGGCAACCTCGTCGACCGTCTGCTGAGCGGCCTGCCGGCCGAAGCCGTCCTCACCGACCCGGACGTCACGGCCTCGTACGCCAACGACATGGCGAGCCTCTGCGAGGCGGGCACGCCCGCCGTGGTCGTCATGCCGCGCACCGTCGAACACGTCCAGCACGTCATGCGCACCGCGACCGAGCTGCGCGTCCCGGTCGTCCCCCAGGGCGCCCGCACCGGCCTGTCGGGCGCCGCCAACGCCTCGGACGGCTGCATCGTGCTGTCCCTGGTGAAGATGGACCGGATCCTCGAGATCAACCCCGTCGACCGCATCGCCGTGGTCGAACCCGGCGTCATCAACGCCGCGCTCTCCCGCGCGGTCAACGAACACGGCCTGTACTACCCGCCGGACCCCTCCAGCTGGGAGATGTGCACGATCGGCGGCAACATCGGCACGGCCTCCGGCGGCCTGTGCTGTGTGAAGTACGGGGTGACGGCCGAGTACGTCCTCGGACTGGAGGTGGTCCTCGCCGACGGACGGCTCATGAACACCGGCCGCCGTACGGCGAAGGGCGTCGCCGGGTACGACCTCACCCGCCTCTTCGTGGGTTCGGAGGGCTCGCTCGGCATCGTCGTACGGGCGATTCTGGCCCTGAAGCCGCAGCCGCCCCGACAGCTGGTGCTGGCCGCCGAGTTCGGGTCGGCGCGGGCCGCCTGCGACGCCGTCTGCCGGATCATGGAGGGCGGCCACGTGCCCTCCCTGCTCGAACTCATGGACCGTACGACGGTCAAGGCCGTCAACGACATGGCACACATGGGCCTGCCGGAGACCACCGAGGCTCTGCTCCTGGCCGCCTTCGACACCCACGACCCTGCCGCCGACCTCGCGGCGGTCGGCGCGCTGTGCGAGGCCGCGGGCGCCACCCAGGTCGTACCGGCGGAGGACGCGGCCGAGTCCGAACTCCTGCTTCAGGCACGGCGGTTGTCGCTGACCGCGCTCGAAGCGGTCAAGGGCACGACGATGATCGACGACGTGTGCGTGCCGCGCTCCCGGCTCGGCGACATGCTCGAAGGGATCGAGCGCGTCGCCGACAAGTACGCCCTGACCATCGGGGTCTGCGCGCACGCGGGCGACGGAAACACGCACCCCACCGTCTGCTTCGACGCGTCCGACCCCGACGAGTCCCGGCGCGCCCGCGAGTCCTTCGACGAGATCATGGCGCTGGGGCTGGAACTCGGCGGCACGATCACCGGTGAGCACGGCGTGGGCGTCCTGAAGAAGGAATGGCTGGCGCGCGAGATCGGCCCGGTGGGAGTGGAGATGCAGCGGGCCATCAAGACGACGTTCGACCCGCTGGGCATCCTGAACCCGGGCAAGCTGTTCTGACACCCAGCGCTACTCACCGTCCTTGGACTCGTCCGACGGCGACGGGCCGCGCAGCCACCGGTCGTCGGCAGGCGTCGGAGCGAGCAGCTCGGCCAGTCCGTCGTCGATGCCGAGCTGCCCGTCCTCGGAGCCCGGGGGGACCGCCCGCAGGGTGCGCTCCAGCCAGGCCGACAGCCGCGCGGCCGGCACTTCGAGCAAGGCGTCCCCGTCGGGCGAGCTCAGCGCCATCAGCACGACGCTGCGGCCCGCGACCTTCGTCGGCCACACCCGCACATCGCCGTGCCCGCACGGCTGGAACACCCCCTCGAGGAGCAGCTCGCGGGCGAAGGTCCAGTCGACGGGATGGTCGGTTCCGATGTGGAAGGTGATGTGGACGGCGTAGGGATCGTCGGTGCGGTAGCCGAGCCGCGCCGGGACGGGGATGCTGCGCTCGGGCGACAGGACGAGTCCGAGCTGGAGTTCGCGTTCCACCACGATATGCATGTGGCGCGTTTCCTCTCGTGTACGGGGCCCTGTGGGCGGGCCGGTACGGGTGGAGAGCGCGTTGGTCCGGAACCATTACGCGGGTTCCGGGAAATTTCTCCGGACCGGCTTCGGCCCGGCGCCGAGCCGGCTTCGGGTGCCGTTTGCGACGAGGGCCGGCCCCTTCCCGGACAACCCCGGAACCCGGCTCGCAAGAGATGGCGGAACCATGCCCGAAAGGGGTGGGTAAGGCGGGAGCGGCCGTGACGAGTGCGCCCGTCTGATAGATGTGGAGCCCCCAAAAGACCCCCGAGCAGATACGGGACGACGGACATGAGCGCCCCAACCCCGGCCCCCGGTGACGACAGGCCCCGCGAAGGGTATTACCCGGATCCCTCCATTCCTGGATATGTCCGGTACTGGAACGGTGCCGCCTGGGTACCGGGTACGAGCCGTCCGGCGCCGTCCGACGGCGAACCGCTCGCACCGCCGCCGGGCGCGCGACCGGCCCATGTGCCCGCACCGGCGCCGACTCCGGCGGAGGAGACGGGTCCGCACTTCTTCGACGAGGACCCCCAGCCCCCGGTGTCCCCCGCCGATGCGCAGCACGGCAGCCGGCCCGAGCCCGCCGCCACATGGGGTGCCGACCGCTCCCAGCAGTCCGGCTTCGGCGGCGAGCAGGACCGCCGGGTGTCCTGGGGCGGGCCCCAGGGCGCCGACCCCCGCGTGCCCCGCGCGGCACAGCCGGGCGACGACATCGTCCCGCCCGACGGCAAGTCCTCCCGCACGGACGGAACGGCGACGATCCCGCCCGCGGACTCGGGCAGCGACCAGCAGCCCCCGGCGTCCGGCGGCACCGTGGTGTTCCGCCGTCCCACGGGGCCGGTGCGGCCCGCGGGGTCGCAGGGCGCGCCCGGCGCGGGCCGTACGGGGGACCAGGGTTCCGCCACGCCCGGCGGCAAGGACCCCCTCCCTTCCGAGGGCACCATGGCCTTCCGCGCGCGCTCTCCGCGCACGGAGCGGCAGCACGGGGCGCAGACCGGGGGCACGGGCCCGGCGGCGGGCGCACCCGGCACGGCCGGTGCGGCCGGTACGCCCGGTGCTTCAGGCGTTCCCGGAGCTTCCCCCGCTTCCGGAGCTTCGGGCGCTTCAGGCGCGAGCGGCCACGCGGGCGGCGGCTTCGGCGCCGGGCAGGCCGCCCAGGCGGCGGCCGCCGCGCGCAACGCCCCCGCCACGCCCGCCACTCCCTCCGTCCCGCAGCAGTCCGGTGGCCCTGCCCCCATGACCTCGGGCTCCGGCGGCGGACAGCCCTCCTGGGCCCAGCAGGTGCACCGGCTCGCGGGCGCCACGGCCGACGAGGGGCAGCCGGTCGCGCCGTGGAAGCCGCCGGTCGACGACGTGTTCCAGGCGGCCGCGCGGCGGCAGTCGGCGGCGCGGCCCGCGGGTCTGGGCAAGCGCCTGGCCGCGCGCCTCGTGGACACCGTCGTGCTCGCCGGTGTCACCGCCGTGGCCGCCGTGCCGCTGGGCACCAAGGCGATCGACCACATCAACGAGAAGATCGACGCGGCCAAGCTGTCCGGCGAGCAGGTCACGGTCTGGCTGCTCGACGGCACGACGACCAGCTGCCTCGGCATCGTCCTCGGCGTCCTGCTCCTCTTCGGCGTCCTGTACGACGCGTTGCCCACCGCCAAGTGGGGCCGCACCCTCGGCAAGAAGCTGTGCGGCATCGAGGTGCGCGACATCGAGGGCCACGAACCGCCGACCTTCGGCGCGGCCCTGCGCCGCTGGCTCGTCTACAGCGTCCCCGGCCTGCTCGTGATCGGTGTCGTCGGCGTGCTGTGGTGTCTGTTCGACAAGCCGTGGCGGCAGTGCTGGCACGACAAGGCGGCCCACACCTTCGTGGCCGCGTCCTCGTGAAGCCGCGGCCTTCCTGAAGACCCTCCGGGGGAGCCGTCCCGGTCCCCCGGACGGCCCTCGCCGGATGCGGAGGCGGAGGGTTCGCGGTCGACTCGGGCCATGAGCAGCGAACCGCCGCCCCCCGGCTCCGGCCGGCCACCGGACGAAGACCCGTTCAAGAAGCAGCCCCCGCCCGCCGAGGGCGGCGGTTCCCCGTACGACAGCCCCCCGCCGCCCCCCGGCGGCGGCTCTCCCTACGGCGATCAGCCTCCGCCGTACGGAGGCGGCGATCCCTACGGCAGTGGAGGCCCTTACGGCGGCGATCCGCTCGCCGGCATGCCCCCGCTCGCCGACAGCGGCAAACGGGTGCTGGCGAGGATCCTCGACATGATCCTGGTGGGCATCGTGGTGTGGCTGCTGTCCTGGGCCTTCGGGCTCCACCAGTACACAATGGACACGGACAAGATCAAGTTCGGCGAATCCTTCGGCAAGGAAGTGATCGCCGCCGTGCTCTATGTCGCGTACGACACCGTCATGATGAGCAGGTCGGGACAGACCTTCGGCAAGAAGCTGTTCAACCTGCGGGTGGCCAACCTCGACAACGGTTCCACGCCCTCCCTGCAGACCATGCTGACGCGCTCGCTGGTCCTGTGGCTCCCGTTCGCGTTCTGCTGCGCGTGCATCTGGACCGCGATCGCGGGCGGCTGGAGCTTCTTCGACAAGCCCTACAAGCAGGGCCTGCACGACAAGGCGGCCAAGACGGTGGTGGTCAGCACCGGTTGACGTACACGGTCCGCCTCGTAGGCGCTGACCCCAGGGCGGCGGCAGCGCTCCGATAACCGGCGGGTCCGTGCTTCACGGGCCGGTTCACGCACGAGGTGGGCCGGGCGTCAGGGGCCGGCCGGTTCGCGTACGGGCTGGGGCGCCGCGGCGGCGGACACGGACGCGGTCTCGCGCTGTACTGGCACCCGCTCGACCGGGGCGGGAGCCGGAGCCGCCGCGGACGGCGTGGGCTTCGGCAGCGGGACCGTCACGGCGACGAGCAGCCCGAGGGCGAGCGCCGAGAGGGTGATCAGCGCGATCCCCAGGCCCGAACTCGTCTGAGACAGCAGCAGCATGGCGAGGGTCGAGAAGATCACGGTGCAGGAACCGTAGGCGAGCTGTGCGGCGGTCGGACGAGGCATGGCAATCGTGTCCTCGGGTGGGGGTTCTCCCCCCGGTGCCTCTCGCGATGGGGGAGGGTGCGGATAAGAATCTGGGGTGAGACAACGGTGTCGGCTTGGCTTTCCGCCGACTTCCGACGCTCCGCCAATCGACTCTATTCGCCTGCATGCCCGAGTGGAACGACTGGTAAGCGTGACCTTACCCACGGTGCCGATGCACAGGGGGCGCACGGAGTCATCACGTCCACCAAGTGGACATACGGGCGCGCCCGTTGGGGGTTGCGCGAAGCGTTCGGATAGCGAACCTCCGCTCCGCATAATGCACTTGCCAGGTTCAAGTCAAGACCTGTCTTTTCTTTGGTAACTCCGGTCAAATGTCGTCACTTGAATCGCGTAGACGCGCGCGGACTTCCATGACCGGGAACCCCCATCCGCGCGAGCGGACGCGGGGGAGGACATCAAGTGACCAGCAGACCATGGACGTTCAGAGCAGCAGCGGTGGGCGTCGCCCTCGCGGCGGCTACCGCCACGTTCTCCACGTTCGCCGTGGCGCAGGCCGATGACGTATCGTCGTCGGCCACCATCCACCGCCACGACCCGCAGCCGGCCAAGACCGCGGTCGACCACGACCTCGACGGCCCGCTCAGCAAGACCCAGACCGCCCAGCGCCAAGAGGCCCTGAACCAGGTCATATCCGGCGACGCCCAGGTCAAGGACCGCGACGGCTCGCAGGTCGTACAGCTCAAGAGCAAGAAGGGCCACAGCAAGTACGTCGAGCTGGGCCGCGAGAAGACCGACAAGATCTTCACGATCCTGGTCGAGTTCGGCGACAAGGTCGACCCGACGTACGGCGGCACGGCCGGCCCGGGGCACAACAAGATAGCCAAGCCGGACCGCACCAAGGACAACAGCACCGCCTGGCAGGCGGACTACAACCAGAAGCACTTCCAGGACCTCTACTTCGGCACCGGCAAGCATGTCGAGTCGATGAAGAAGTTCTACGAGAAGCAGTCCTCGGGCCGCTACTCGGTCGACGGCGAGGTCGCCGACTGGGTCAAGGTCCCGTACAACGAGGCCCGTTACGGCAACAACGCCTGCGGCTCCACCAACTGCCCGAGCGTGTGGAACGTCGTCAGCGACGGCCTGAACTCCTGGGTCGCCCAGCAGAAGGCGGCCGGCCGCACCGACGCCCAGATCAAGGCGGACGTGGCGAAGTTCGACCAGTGGGACCGCTACGACTTCGACGGCGACGGCAACTTCAACGAGCCCGACGGCTACATCGACCACTTCCAGATCGTGCACGCCGGTGAGGACGAGTCCGCGGGCGGCGGCGTCCAGGGCACCGACGCGATCTGGGCCCACCGCTGGTACGCGTTCGGCACCGACGCGGGCGCCACGGGCCCGGCCGACAACAAGCTGGGCGGCGCCCAGATCGGCGGCACCGGCATCTGGGTCGGCGACTACACCATCCAGCCGGAGAACGGCGGACTCGGCGTCTTCGCCCACGAGTACGGCCACGACCTCGGCCTGCCGGACCACTACGACACCACCGGCAACGGTGACAACTCCACCGGCTTCTGGACCCTGATGTCCTCCGGTTCCTGGCTCGGCACCGGCAAGGAGTCCATAGGCGACCTGCCGGGCAACTTCAACGCCTGGGACAAGCTGCAGCTGGGCTGGCTGAACTACGACACGGCCAAGGCCGGCAAGCAGTCCACGCACAAGCTGGGTGTCGCCGAGTACAACACCTGGAACAAGCAGGCCCTCGTGGTCAACCTGCCGGACAAGGCGGTCACCACGACCGTCGTGACCCCGGCGCAGGGCTCGACCCAGTGGTGGAGCGGCAGCGGTGACAACCTCAAGAACACGCTGACCCGTTCGGTCGACCTCACCGGTAAGTCCTCGGCCACGCTGACCCTGGACGGCTACTACGACATCGAGGCCAACTACGACTTCCTCTACACCGAGGTCTCGACCGACGGCGGCGCCAACTGGACCGCGATCGACGGCACGGTGGACGGCCAGCCCATCCCGCACGACGCCAGCGACAAGCCGGCGCTGACCGGCACGGTCGACGGCTACAAGAAGCTGTCGTACTCCCTGGACGCCTACGCGGGCAAGAAGATCGACGTCCGCTTCCGCTACCAGACCGACGGCGGCGTGGCCCAGAAGGGCTTCGCGGCCGACGAGATCGCGCTGACCGCCGACGGTGCCACGGTGTTCTCCGACAACGCCGAGACCGCTGACGCCGCTTGGACCGCCACCGGCTTCTCCCGCATCGGGGCGTCCTTCACCAAGGACTACGCGCAGTACTACATCGCCGAGAACCGTCAGTACGTGTCGTACGACAAGACCCTCAAGGTCGGCCCGTACAACTTCGGCTTCTCGACGACCCGTCCGGACTGGGTGGAGCACTACACGTACCAGAACGGCCTGTTGATCTGGAAGTGGGACACCTCCCAGGCGGACAACAACACCAGCGTCCACCCGGGCGTCGGCCTGGTCCTGCCGGTCGACTCGCACCCGGCCGCGCTGAAGTGGTCCGACGGCACGCTGATGCGCAACCGCATCCAGGCGTACGACTCGCCGTTCAGCCGGTACCGCACCGACGGCATCACGCTGCACAACGCGGACGTCAAGACCAAGATCCGGTCGTCGAAGGGTGTGCCGGTCTTCAACGACCACACCAGCACCTACTACGACGACAGCACCCCGACGGCCGGTGTCAAGATCACTGACACCAACACCAAGATCCAGATCGTCAAGGAGGCCAAGGACGGCTCCACGATCTCGCTCCGGGTCGGCCCCGCGGTGAAGTAGTCGGCATTTTCGCAGGTCAGAAGGCGATCGGCGGCAACCCCCTGGCGGGTTGCCGCCGATCCGTGTTTAGGTGCGTCCTGTGGCTCGCTTATTGACACTGACTCGCACGGGGGTGTGACCGCATGGCCGCAGGAGGTTTCTGCAAGCTGCCGAACGGCAGCGTGGTGGTGGCGTTGAACCTGCCCAGCCCGTCGGGCCCGGGCGGCGGCTGTGTGCGCTTTCTGGTCCTCGCGCAGAACCGTGCCCGAGCCCTGACGCGGCTGCGCAACCTGGGCCTGCGTGCGGTCTACCTCCGCGGCAACGCGGCGCCTCCCACCCCGGACGAGGTCACCGCGGTCCTGCACCACCCCGACGGCCTCATATGGCGGACGGCCCCTGACATCGGTGTCGCGGGCCCGGAACTGGCCCAGGAGCTCTGGCACCCGATCAGAGCCCTGCTGAGACGCCCTGCGGCGCAGGCGTGAGACGGATGCGCAGCGGCGGCGTCAGTGGTAGCGGCGGCAGGGAGTAGCCGTGTCGGTGGGCGGCCGTGACGGCCGGCGGTCATGGTGGCGTCAGCGGTAGCGGCGGCGGCGTCAGTGGTAGCGGCGGCAGGGAGTAGCGGTGTCGGCGGGCGGCCGTGACGGCCGGCGGTCATGGTGGCGTCAGCGGTAGCGGCGGCGGCGTCAGTGGTAGCGGCGGCAGGGAGTAGCCGTGTCGGTGGGCGGCCGTGACGGCCGGCGGTCATGGTGGCGGCAGCGGCGGCGGCGTCAGTGGTAGCGGCGGCAGGGAGTAGCCGGTCGGCGGGCGGCCGTGACGGCCGGCGGCCATGCTGGCGTCAGCGGTAGCAGTATCGGCGGCAGGGAGTAGCCCTGGCGACCGGCGCCGGGACCGTACGTGTCGGCGGTGGCGAACCCCGTCCGGACCCTCCTGGGGGCGCTCGCGCAGGGGTTACCGGACCCGCCGTGGGGCACTCCCGCAGGGGCTAGACGACAGGCTTGCCCGTCAGCTCCACGCCCGCTGCCCGCAGCTCCTCCAGGGCCCGCTCCGTCGTCTCCTCGGCCACCCCGGCCGTGAGGTCGAGCAGCACCTGGGTGCGGAAGCCCTCGCGGACCGAGTCGAGGGCAGTGGCGCGCACGCAGTGGTCCGTGGCGATGCCGACCACGTCCACCTCGTTGATCTCCCGGGCCCGCAGCCAGTCGCCCAGCGAGATCCCGTTCTCGTCGACGCCCTCGAAGCCGCTGTACGCCGCCGCGTAGGCACCCTTGTCGAAGACGGCGTCGATCGCGCCGGAGGCGACGGCCGGGGCGAAGTTCGGGTGGAAGCCCACCCCCTCCGTGCCGGCCACACAGTGCGCGGGCCAGGAGTGCACGTAGTCGGGGTTGTCGGCGAAGTGACCGCCGGGGGCGATGTGGAGGTCGCGAGTGGCCACGACATGGCGGTAGCCGGCGGGCGCCTGCCCGATCAGCTCCGTGATGGCGGCGGCCACGTCGGCACCCCCGGCCACCGCGAGGCTGCCACCCTCGCAGAAGTCGTTCTGCACGTCTACGACGATCAAGGCGCGGCGCATGGTCGGTGTCCTTCGGCTTGGCAGGAGGTCGGTGGAGGGGGTGCGGGCCCGGCCGTTGCTGCTTGTACCGAGCCTAGAGACTTCAAGTGCGCTGCGGGAGGGGGCTTTTGGCTTCCGCCGACCGCGCAGGCACGCTGCCGTTGCATTCCCGCTCACCGGTTGTTCATGCGTGGCCGCACGAGTGGGCACCAGTGGGGCCACTGGGGCGCCGTCCCCGCGAGGCCGGCGCCCACGTCTCGGAAGTACTCCGTGGGTTTCAGGCGTACTCCGTGGGTCTCAGACGCAGTCCGTGCGCATCAGACGTATTCCGTGGGAATCACCGGCTCTCCGCGCGAGAGCTGCGTCGCCGACAGCGGCAGGTCGGCGCGGGCCGCCGCGTGCCGGTCGCGTACGACGTCGAGGGGCTCGCGGGCGACCACCTGGCCGCCCTTGATCAGCTCGACCAGGAGCTGGTGGTCGACCAGCTCACCGGGTACCGGCCCGGTGCCGATCACCTCGGCCTCGGCGACTCCGTACTCGTCGGGTCGCCTAGCCGCCCACTTGCGCCCGCCGATGGACGTCTTGCCGCCGGTGGACCTCTTGGCCACGGCCTCGAGCGGGGCCTTCGGGTCCGCCGACTCGGCGCGGGCGACCAGCTTGTAGACCATGGAGCAGGTGGGATGGCCGGATCCCGTCACCAGCTGGGTGCCGACGCCGTACGCGTCCACGGGCGCCGCCGCCAGCGAGGCGATCGCGTACTCGTCCAGGTCGGAGGTCACGATGATCTTCGTGTGGGTCGAACCCAGTTCGTCCAGCTGCTGGCGTACCCGGTGCGCGACCAGCAGCAGGTCGCCGGAGTCGATACGCACCGCGCCCAGCTCGGTGCCGGCGACCTCGACGGCCATCCGGACCGCCTCGGTGACGTCGTACGTGTCCACGAGCAGCGTGGTGCCCCGGCCGAGTGATTTCACCTGTGCCTGGAAGGCGTCCCGCTCGCGGTCGTGCAGCAGGGTGAAGGCGTGCGCGGAGGTCCCGACGGTCGGAATGCCGTAGCGGAACCCGGCGGCCAGGTCGGAGGTGGTGGTGAAGCCGCCGATGTACGCGGCCCGCGCGGCGGCGACCGCGGCCAGCTCGTGCGTGCGCCGGGCGCCCATCTCGATCAGCGGCCGCTCCCCGGCGGCGGAGGACATCCGGGAGGCGGCGGCCGCGATCGCCGAGTCGTGGTTGAGGATGGAGAGGATCACCGTCTCCAGCAGCACGCACTCCGCGAAGGACCCCTCGACCCGCAGGATCGGTGAGCCCGGGAAGTACACCTCGCCCTCGGGGTAGCCCCACACGTCGCCGCTGAAGCGGTACGAGGCGAGCCACTGAAGGGTCGGTTCGTCCACGATCCGCTGCTCGCGCAGGAAGCCGAGGACGTCCGCGTCGAAGCGGAAGTTCTCCACCGCGTCGAGAACGCGGCCGGTCCCGGCCACGACCCCGTAGCGCCGCCCGTCGGGCAGCCGCCGCGTGAAGACCTCGAAGACCGAGCGCCGCTCGGCGGTCCCCGCGGCCAGCGCGGCCTGCAACATCGTCAGCTCGTACTGGTCCGTGAAGAGCGCCGTCGAGGGAACGTCCACCGGCAGCCCAAGGTCCGCTGTGTTCATGACGGGATCGTACCCCCATCTCGTCACTTTGACGATTTTGTGGGTCCGTTCGGTGGGGCCCGTTTGTGCGGGCACCCGGGTCAGGTGGCAGCATGGGCGGTGTGACGGCTCCCGCACCCCTAGAGATCGAAAAGACCGAGTCGGCGGAGGAGGTCTTCGCCGTACCCGAGCCGGACGTCCCCTGGGTCACGATCGTGCACAACGACCCGGTCAACCTCATGAGCTACGTGACGTATGTCTTCCAGGCGTACTTCGGGTACACCAAGGACAAGGCCACCAAACTCATGCTCGATGTCCATCACAAGGGCCGGGCGGTCGTCTCCAGCGGCACGCGCGAGGAGATGGAGCGCGACGTACAGGCCATGCACGGCTACGGTCTGTGGGCCACCCTTCAGCAGGACCGGAAGTAGCCCGAACGCAGCCCGAGCCCCGGAAGCCGGAAACGGCGAGCAGGACCGGAAGCAGCCCGCACAGCCCGCACCCATGGCGCAGGACCGGAAGTAGCGAACTCACTCCATGCCAGGACACTTCGAACCGCTCCCCGGCGGCGGCGCGGCCGTCGCGCTCGACGAGGTCGAGATCTCCATCATCCGCTCCCTCGCCGTCCAGCTCCTGGAGCTCATCGGTCCCGGCCCCGCGGAGAACGCCCCCGACGACCCGCTGGCCGAGCTGTTCGCGGAGGGCCCCAGCGAGCCGCCCACCGACGCCGTGCTGCAGCGCCTCTTCCCCGACGCCTACAGCGGCCCCGACGTCGAGGCCGACTCGCCGGAGCAGGCCGAGGAGCAGCGCGCGTACTCGGCGGAGTTCCGCCGCTTCACCGAGAACGACCTGCGTGCGGCCAAGCGCGAGAACGCCCTCGTGGTGATCCGCTCCCTCGACTCGCTCACCACGGCGGGCGACGGCGGCGGCGTCCTCAAACTGTCCGCCGAGGAGTCGGAGCAGTGGCTGCGCGCCCTGAACGACCTGCGCCTGGCGATCGGCTCCCGGCTCGACGTCGTCGACGAGGAGGACACCGACCTCCTGTACCGGCTCCCGGACGAGGACCCGCGCAAGCCGATGGTGATGGCGTATCTGTGGCTGGGCGGCCTCCAGGAGAGCCTCGTCGAAACCCTCATGCCCTGATCTCTCGAAACCCCCATGCGCTCATCCGTCGAAACTCTTATGCCCTGATCTGTCGGTATAAGTGCCCTCTGGTGTTCGCTCAACGGACACTCAATTCCGGATAACGATCGCGTCACCGCCGTGGCCGCTTATGTGCTTCTGGACATCTGTTCGTCCGCTTTTTCCTGTGGCGTGCCTTACATCAGCCACCACCGATCAATGTTGCGGCCGTGATAAATCTTCACGACCGCCCGACGGGACACCACCCATGTCCGGTCGGGTGCGCCACCAGCCGGCGGATCGTCGGCCAGGCATAAAGCTCCACCATCCGGGGGGATCGGAACCCGATCCGAAGCCAAGGCACTGGCTCGGATCGGCATGGAGAAAGGCGCATCACACATGACCTCATCGCAGGTCGACAAGCAGTACGACGGCAGTGAGGCCGTGGGCGGCGACGCCCCCGAAGAGGGGTACGAGCGCGGGCTCGGCAGCCGTCAGGTCCAGATGATCGCGATCGGCGGCGCCATCGGCGTCGGCCTGTTCCTGGGAGCCGGGGCGAACATCGCCAAGGCCGGACCCAGTCTCATCTTCATGTACGCCCTCGCGGGCGTGATCATCTTCTTCATCATGCGGGCGCTCGGCGAGCTCCTGCTCTACCGCCCGGTCTCGGGCTCCTTCGCGGAGTACTCCCGCGAGTTCCTCGGCCCGTTCTTCGGCTACTTCACCGGCTGGACGTACTGGCTGATGTGGGTCGTCACCGGCATGGCCGAGCTCACGGCCGCAGCGATCTACGTCCACTACTGGTTCCCGCAGGTCCCGCAATGGGTGACGGCGCTGGTCTTCCTCGTCGTCCTGTTCGTGGCCAACCTGATCTCGGTGAAGCTCTTCGGCGAGATCGAGTTCTGGTTCTCGATGGTCAAGGTCACCGCCCTGATCGGCATGATCGTGATCGGCCTCGGCGTCCTCACCTTCGGCTTCAGCTCGGCCGGTGACACGGCGTCCGTCGCGAACCTCTGGCAGTTCGACGGCTTCTTCCCCAAGGGCATCGGCTCGTCCCTGATGACCCTGCAGGGCGTCATGTTCGCCTACCTCGCCGTCGAGCTCGTCGGTGTCACGGCGGGCGAGTCCGAGGACCCCGAGAAGACGCTCCCCAAGGCGATCAACACCCTGCCCTGGCGCATCGCCCTCTTCTACGTCGGTGCCCTCACGGTCATCCTCTGCGTCGTGAAGTGGACGGAGTTCTCACCGGGCGTCAGCCCCTTCGTCGAGGCCTTCGCGAAGATCGGCATCCCGGCGGGCGCCGGCATCGTCAACTTCGTCGTGCTGACCGCGGCCCTGTCCTCCTGCAACTCCGGCATGTACTCCACGGGCCGGATGCTGCGCACCCTGGCCGACAACGGCGAGGCGCCGAAGGTCTTCAACAAGCTCTCCTCGACCAAGACCCCCGCGATCGGCATCACGGTCTCGGTGCTCTTCATGGGCATCGGCGTGGTCCTGAACTACATCGTCCCGGAGAAGGCCTTCGGCTACGTCACCTCGGTGGCCACCGCGGCCGGCATCTGGACCTGGCTGATGATCCTGATCAGCCACATCCTGTACCGCCGCGCGGTCGACGCCGGGCGCCTGCCCGCGTCCTCCTTCCCGGCTCCGGGCGGCGCGAAGTGCAGCTGGGTCGCGGTCGTGTTCCTGCTCTTCGTCACCGGCCTGATCGCGTACGACGCCGACTCCCGCATCTGCCTGTACGTGATGGCCGGCTGGGCCGCCCTTCTGGCCGTCGGCTGGGCGATCCTCAAGGCGCGGAACCCGGAGGTCACCCAGCGCCGCGAGCCGGAGTTCGAGAAGGTCGGCTGAGCCGCACCGGCAGCCGTCGGCCGAGCCGCACGGCAGTCGCCGGCCGATCCGCACCGGCAGCCGTCGGCCGAGCCGCACGGCAGCCGTCGGGCCGAGCCTCGCGGCTCACCCTGCTCACCATGTGGGCCGTCCCGTACCACCCCTCGGTACGGGACGGCCCTTCTGCTTATCCTGGCCAGCATGCTGACCATCACCCAGGCCCTCTTCGACCAGATCGTCGCGCACGCGCGCCAGGACCACCCCGACGAGGCGTGCGGCGTCGTCGCGGGCCCGGAGGGCACCGGCCGCCCCGAGCGGTTCATCCCGATGCTCAACGCCGCCCGCTCGCCCACGTTCTACGAGTTCGACTCCGGCGACCTGCTGAAGCTGTACCGCGAGATGGACGACCGCGACGAGGAGCCCGTGATCGTCTACCACTCCCACACCGCGACCGAGGCGTACCCGTCCCGCACGGACATCTCGTACGCCAACGAGCCCGGTGCGCACTATGTCCTGGTCTCCACCGCCGACGCGGACGACGCCGGCCCATTCCAGTTCCGCTCGTACCGGATCGTGGAGGGCGAGGTGACGGAGGAGGAGATCAAGGTGGTGGAGGCGTACTGATCCGGACCGATCCCGGCGCGATCCCGAGGCGATCCCGCAATTCGGTCAGAATTCCTCCACTATCTGAGATCACACTCCGGGACCCGGACCGGGAATCGATACGATGAGCCCATGGTTTCCCACGACGTGAGCGACAAGACGCCGGGCATGCTGCTCGTGGCGCGGCTGCACGTCGACCTGTGCAGGCTGCAGAGCGCCATCTGTACGCGCTGATCGCTGCCGCCGCCGTACGGCCGTGAGCCGCGGCTCCGCAACCGGCGTACCCCCTGCTTTCCCGCGCTGCCGCGCGCCCACCGACTGACTTCCTCCCGACAGGAGCCCCAAGCCATGGCCATCGAGGTCCGCATCCCCACCATCCTCCGCACCTACACCGGCGGCGAGAAGGCCGTCGAGGGCGGCGGCGCGACCCTCGCCGAGCTCCTCGCCGACCTCGAGACCCGGCACACGGGCATCCAGGCCCGCATCGTGGACGGCGGCGAGCTGCGCCGCTTCGTCAACGTCTACCTGAACGACGAGGACGTCCGCTTCCTCGACGGCATCAACACCAAGCTGACCGACGGCGACAACGTCACGATCCTGCCGGCCGTCGCCGGTGGCATGGCCTGATCGGCCGCTGGTCTCCCATGCGCTACGACTCCCCGCTCGCAGCGGTGGGCAACACCCCTCTGGTGCGCCTGCCGCGGCTCTCGCCGTCCGCGGACGTCCGCATCTGGGCGAAGCTGGAGGACCGCAACCCGACAGGTTCGGTCAAGGACCGTCCGGCCCTGCACATGATCGAACAGGCGGAGAAGGACGGCCGGTTGACGCCCGGCTGCACGATCCTGGAGCCGACCTCCGGCAACACCGGCATCTCGCTGGCGATGGCGGCGAAGCTCAAGGGCTACCGCATGGTGTGCGTGATGCCCGAGAACACCTCGCAGGAACGCCGTGACCTGCTCGGCATGTGGGGCGCGGAGATCATTTCCAGCCCTGCGGCGGGCGGCTCGAACACCGCCGTGCGCGTCGCCAAGGAGCTCTCCGCCGAGCACCCGGACTGGGTGATGCTCTACCAGTACGGCAACCCGGACAACGCCGGCGCGCACTACGCGACGACGGGCCCGGAGATCCTCGCCGACCTCCCCTCGATCACCCACTTCGTGGCGGGGCTGGGCACGACCGGCACGCTGATGGGCGTCGGCCGCTTCCTGCGCGAGCAGAAGCCCGACGTCAAGATCGTCGCCGCGGAGCCGCGCTACGACGACCTGGTGTACGGCCTGCGCAACCTCGACGAGGGCTTCGTGCCCGAGCTGTACGACGCGTCGGTCCTCACCTCGCGCTTCTCGGTCGGCTCCGCGGACGCGGTGACCCGTACCCGGGAACTCCTCCAGCAGGAGGGCATCTTCGCGGGCGTCTCCACGGGGGCCGCGCTGCACGCCGCGATCGGTGTCGGCAAGAAGGCCGTCGCGGCGGGCGAGTCCGCCGACATCGTCTTCGTCGTGGCCGACGGCGGCTGGAAGTACCTCTCGACGGGCGTCTACACGGCGGCGACCACGGAGGAAGCGATCGAGACGCTGCAGGGGCAGCTCTGGGCGTAGTGGGTTGCGGTGGCGGGTTTTTCGCCCCCTCCGCCCCTACCCGTCCCGTTCCTGGGGGCTGCGCCCCCAGACCCCCGCTGAAAAGATTGCGCAGTTCCCCGCGCCCCTGGAAAGGGGCGCGGGGAACTGCGCAATCCAGCACCTCGACTCAGCCCGCCAGGTAGCGCACCTGATCCCACAGCACCGGGTCCACGATCCCCACCCGGCGACGGAAGTCCCACACCGGGACGTCCCGCAGCTCATCCGTCTCCAGGAAGCTCGCCCGCCCGTGCGCATCCCCCACGGCCCCCGGCGGCAACGGAATCACCCCGGCCCGCTCATCGTGGTACTTGCTGGTGATCTTCGCGACGGTAGCGCGATCCCCCCGCACGGCCAGCACCAGACAGGGCCGGTCCTTGACCCCCGGCCCGTCCTCGTACGGCACGTTCGCCCACCAGATCTCCGCCGGCCGCGGCCGAGGCGCGCCCCGCCGCCGCAGACCCGCCCGTCCGGGCGGACGGGTACGCCGGGCAGGCCGGCGCCCACGGCGCCCCCAGCCGTCCACCAGCGTCGCGACCAACGCGAGCAGCACCACCGCCGCCAGCGCGAGCCACCAGGACGTGTCCATACCGAAGAAGGTACCGGCGCGTATCCCCGCCCGCCGTCCTGCCCGGAGCGACCCGCCAGGGCTCGGCCCACTCCACGTCCATCCGAACCGGTGACAGCACAGGTGAGTTCGCCCACAACGGCCCCTGGCGGAGGAGCGACCGGCCCTTTTGCGCCTTACGCTCGACGGACCGCACGACCCCCGTTTTCCGTAACTGCTCCGAGTATCTGCACCCCGCATCTACTCTCTGCACTTCCTGCCAGCGCGGAGGTTCCAGCTCTTATGAAGCTCACCGTCGTCGGCTGCTCCGGGTCGTTCCCGTCCGCGGAATCGGCCTGCTCGAGCTACCTCGTAGAGGCCGACGGCTTCCGGCTGCTTCTCGACATGGGCAATGGTGCCCTCGGCGAGCTGCAGCGCCACTGCGGTCTCTACGACCTCGACGCGATCTTCCTCAGCCATCTGCACGCCGACCACTGCATCGACATGTGCGCGTACTTCGTCGCGCGCTACTACCGCCATGACGGCGGCCGCTGCGATCCGCTCCCCGTGTACGGACCCGAGGGCACCGAGCAGCGCCTGACCACCGCGTACGGGGACACCCCCACCGCCTCCTCGATGAGCGAGGTCTTCGACTTCCACACGGTCAAGCCGGGCACCTTCGAGATCGGCCCGCTCACCGTGCACACGGAGCGGGTGCGCCACCCCGTGGAGGCGTACGGCATCCGGGTGGAGCACGAGGGGAAGTCGCTCACGTACTCCGGGGACACGGGGGTGACCGAGGCCCTGGACGAACTCGCCCGCGACACCGACCTGTTCCTGTGCGAGGCCGCGTTCACCCACGGCAAGGAGAACATCCCCGACCTGCACCTCAACGGCCGCGAGGCGGGCGAGACCGCCGCCCGCGCCGGCGCCCGCCGCCTGCTGCTCACCCACGTCCCGCCGTGGACGGACCCCCAGATCAATCTGGAGGACGCGCGCGCGGCGTACACGGGTCCGGCGGAACTGGCGATGCCTGGACTGTCGTACGAGATCTGACGGCCGGCCCCCTGCCCACGACAAGGCCCCCGGAGATCGCTCCGGGGGCCTTGTCGCGTGTCGGGGAGGCTACTTGGCCTCGGCCTTCTGCAGTTCCGCCAGCTCCTCGTCGGACTCGCGGCCCGGCGTCGGCAGGTTCCACTTCGTGATCGCGAAGCGGAAGACGACGTAGTAGACCGCCGCGAAACACAGGCCCACCAGGACCAGGCCCCACGGGTTGGTCGCGATGCCGAGGTTCAGGCCGAAGTCGACCGCGCCGGCCGAGAAGCCGAAGCCGTCCTTCATCCCGAGGGCCCAGGTCAGCGCCATGGAGACACCGGTGAGCACCGCGTGGATCGCGTACAGGACCGGCGCGATGAACATGAAGGTGAACTCGATCGGCTCGGTGACACCCGTGACGAAGGAGGTCAGCGCGAGCGAGAACATCATGCCGCCGACGACCTTGCGGCGCTCGGGACGGGCGCAGTGCACGATCGCGAGGCAGGCGGCGGGCAGCGCGAACATCATGATCGGGAAGAAGCCGGTCATGAACTGTCCGGCGCTCGGGTCACCGGCCAGGAAGCGCGAGATGTCACCGCTCTTGCCGTGGTACTCGCCGGCCTGGAACCAGGGGTAGGAGTTCAGCAGGTGGTGCATGCCGATCGGGATCAGCGCGCGGTTGGCGACGCCGAAGACGCCGGCGCCGATCGCACCCGAATTGACCAGCTTCTCACCGAAGTTGTGCAGACCGGTGCCGAGGACCGGCCAGATGTAGCCGAAGACGATGCCGATCAGCAGGCCCGCGAAGGCGGAGAGGATCGGGACGAGCCGGCGGCCGCCGAAGAAGCCCGCCCAGTCGGGCAGCTTGGTCCGGTAGAACTTCTGGTACAGCAGGGCGACGACTATGCCCATCACCACACCGCCGAGGACCTTGGCGTCCACCGGGGCGTCGACCATGACCACCTTGCCGTCGACGGCCGTGGCGACCTTCGGCAGGTTCTTGTCGGTGAACGTGGCGAGCACGTTCTTGAAGACCAGGTAGCCCACCACGGCCGCCAGCGCCGTCGAGCCGTCCGACTTCTTCGCGAAGCCGATCGCGATGCCCACGGCGAACAGCAGCGCCATGTTGTCGAGGATCGCGTTGCCGCCGGCCGACATGAAGCCGGCGATCTTGGTGAGGAACGTGGGGAAGGACGGGCGACCGAGCATGTCAGCATTGCCGAGGCGCACCAGAAGCGCGGCGGCGGGCAGAACGGCGACCGGCAGCATCAGGCTTCGGCCGATGCGCTGCAGAACAGCCATCGCGCCGGCGCCCTTCTTCTTGTCGGCCGCGGGAGCGGCGCTGGCCGTGGACACAACTTCCTCCTGGGGGTCCCCCCGGCCGGAGGCTGGGGCAGGGCAAGGCGCCGCCCAGGGAACAAGGGGGTTTGGGACGGCGTGGTCTACACCACTCAGTGGTGTAGACCTGTTGTAGCACGGTGAAGGCTGGATAAGGAACCCGCGAATTTTGTGGCCTGGACCATAAGGGGAGGAAGCGGTTCCGGAAGTGGTTCCGCGCATGCCGAAAAGCGCCCCGGAAAGGGGCGCGAGGCCGTGACGTCGTGCGGGTTACGCCTTGGTGATGTCCTCCCGCTCCTCCTCCGGCTCCCGCCCCGGCGTCGTCAGATCGAACTTCGTGATCGCGAACCGGAAGATCACGTAGTACACGGCGGCGAAGCACAGCCCGATCGGGATGATCGCCCACGGTTTGGTCGCCAGGTTCCAGTTGATGACGTAGTCGATGAGGCCGGCGGAGAAGCTGAACCCGTCGTGCACCCCCAGCCCCCAGGTCACCGCCATCGACGCGCCCGTGAGCAGCGCGTGCACCACGTACAGCAGCGGCGCGACGAACAGGAAGGAGTACTCGATCGGCTCGGTGATGCCCGTGACGAACGACGTCAGCGCGACCGAGAGCATCAGCCCGCCGACCTCCTTGCGGCGGTTCGGTCGCGCGCAGTGCGTGATCGCCAGGGCCGCCGCGGGCAGCGCGAACATCATGATCGGGAAGAAGCCCGAGGTGAACTGGCCCGCGCTCGGGTCGCCCGCCAGGAACATGTTGATGTCACCGTGCTTCACCTGGCCTTCCGGCGTCGTATAGCTGCCGAACTGGAACCAGATGGGCACGTTCAGGAACTGGTGCAGCCCGATCACCAGCAGCGCGCGGTTGGCCACACCGAAGACGCCGGCACCCCAGGCGCCCAGCCCCACCAGCCAGTCGCTGAAGCTCTCCAGACCGTCACCGATCGGCGGCCAGATCCACAGGCACAGCGCGGCGAACGCGATGGCCACGAACGACATGATGATCGGCACCAGCCGGCGCCCGTTGAAGAAGCCGAGCCAGTCCACCAGTCTGGTGCGGTGGTATCGCTGCCAGAAGTACGCGGTCAGCAGCCCCATGATGATCCCGCCGAAGACCCCCGGATTCTGGTAGGTGAACCCCGTCACGGAGAAGTCGGGCGCCTGGCAGCCGATGTCCTGGATGACCTTCGCCTGCTGTGCGCAGCTCTCCGGGAACTCGTGCAGCACGCCGAAGTAGACGAGGAACCCCGCGACCGCCGCCAGCGCGGTGGACCCGTCCGCCTTCTTCGCCATGCCGATGGAGACACCGACGCAGAACAGCAGGGGCAGCCCGAGCTCGCCGTCCAGCAGCGCGCCGCCCGCGCCCTTCATGACCTTGGAGACGCTGTCCCAGCCGAGCCCGTCGGGGCCGAACACGTCCGGCTGGCCAAGCCGGTTGAGGATGCCGGCGGCCGGCAACACCGCGATGGGGAGCTGAAGGCTGCGACCCATCTTCTGCAGGCCCTGGAACAGAGTGTTCCAACGGGCGCGCGCGGGCGAGGCGGCGCTGTCGGCACTCATCGGTGTCCTCCCGGCGGGGCCGGTTTGGCGACTGCCCGCACACTGGTGTAGACCAGTTGGCGACCGGTCGCTCTGTCGTGATCGCCATCATTCGGTACGTACGACATGACCGCTCGCGAAGATGGGCCAACTGTGGGTTACTGCGACAAAGCGGTTCGGATCAGGGAGTAGGACATGGCCACCAAGGCTGAGAAGATCGTCGCCGGGCTCGGCGGCATCGACAACATCGAAGAGGTCGAGGGCTGCATCACCCGCCTGCGCACCGAGGTGAACGACCCCTCGCTGGTCGACGAGGCCGCCCTGAAGGCCGCCGGTGCCCACGGAGTCGTCAAGATGGGCACCGCCATCCAGGTCGTCATCGGCACGGACGCGGACCCGATCGCCGGGGAGATCGAAGACATGATGTGACACCGGGGTCCTTCGGACCTCCGGCTCACCCCTGAGGGGCTGCTTCCGTTACCGGCGGCAGCCCCTCACCCGTATACGGCTAGGCTCATCGGCATGTCTCGAATCGACGGCCGCACCCCCGAACAGCTGCGCCCCATCACCATCCAGCGCGGCTGGAGCAAGCACGCCGAGGGCTCCGTCCTCGTCTCCTTCGGCGACACCAAAGTGTTCTGCACCGCCTCCGTCACCGAGGGCGTCCCGCGCTGGCGCAAGGGCAGCGGCGAGGGCTGGGTCACCGCCGAGTACTCCATGCTTCCCCGCGCCACCAACACCCGCGGCGACCGCGAATCCGTACGCGGCAAGATCGGCGGCCGTACCCACGAGATCAGCCGCCTCATCGGCCGCTCGCTGCGCGCCGTCATCGACTACAAGGCGCTCGGCGAGAACACCATCGTCCTCGACTGCGACGTCCTGCAGGCCGACGGCGGCACGCGTACCGCGGCCATCACCGGCGCGTACGTGGCGCTCGCCGACGCGGTCACCTGGGCGCAGGGCAAGAAGCTGGTGAAGGCGGGCCGCAAACCGCTCACCGGCACGGTGAGCGCCGTTTCCGTCGGCATCGTCGGCGGAGTCCCGCTCCTCGACCTCTGCTACGAGGAGGACGTGAAGGCCGACACCGACATGAACGTCGTCTGCACCGGCGACGGCCGCTTCGTCGAGGTCCAGGGCACCGCGGAGGCGGAGCCCTTCGACCGCAAGGAGCTCAACGCGCTGCTGGACCTGGCTCTCGCGGGCTGCGACGAACTCGCGGCCATCCAGCGCGCGGCCCTGGAAACGACGATCGAGGCAACCGCGCGTTAACCCTTAGCGTTCTTAGAGGTACGGGCGTACGGTCCAGCCGTGCGCCCCGCCGATCACGTCACGGGGACGAGCCGACCGCATCACCGGTCGAGCCGACCGCATCACCGGTCGAGCCGACCGCACCACGGGGTCGGACCACATCATGCCCACGGGGAGGGACCGTTCCATGGCCGCGCGTCACCGCCGCCGCACCGCCGCATTCGCCGTCATCGCCGCACTCGTCGCCCTGCCGGCGGCCGTCGGCTGCGACGCGGTCGACAAGGCCCTGGACTGCGTCCAGACCGCCGACTCCATCGCCGACAGCGTCACCGACCTCCAACAGGCCGTCGAGAACGCGGCGAACGACCCGACGCAGACCGACGAGTCCCTCAACTCGATAGAGAAGAACCTCGACAAGATCGGCGACAAGACGGACAACGCCGACGTCAACAAGGCCGTCGACGACCTCGACAAGGCCGTCGGCAATGTCCGTACGGCCGTCAAGAACGGCGACAACACCCCCGACATCAGCCCGGTCACGGACGCCGCAGGCGAACTGACGAAGGTCTGCACGCCGTAAGAGCCTGTGGCACATCCCCGGCCGGGCGCCCGCCGCCTGGCACGCACTCCCCCAGAGGGGGCACCCCCAGCCGCGTTGCCGAAACGCCCTGGTAGCTCCTCCCCCCACGCTCGGCTGCGCTCGCGCGGGGGGACCGCGGGGGGACCCCCATCGAGGACGCTCCGGCGCCTTGCGCTCGCACGCACCGGACGACGTGCGCCGATCCGGCCGGGGATGTGACACGGGCTCTGAAAGCCGACGGGTGAACTCGGAGATACTGGCGACCATGACCCGCCTGATCCTTGCCACCCGTAACGCCGGAAAGATCACCGAGCTGAAGGCGATCCTCGCCGACGCAGGTCTCACCCACGACCTCGTCGGCGCGGACGCCTACCCCGACATCCCCGACGTCAAGGAAACCGGCGTCACCTTCGCCGAGAACGCCCTGCTGAAGGCTCACGCCCTGGCCCAGGCCACGGGCCTGCCCGCCGTCGCGGACGACTCGGGCCTCTGCGTCGACGTCCTGAACGGCGCACCCGGCATCTTCTCCGCCCGCTGGTCCGGCCACCACGGCGACGACAGGGCCAATCTCGACCTCCTCCTCGCCCAGCTCGCCGACATCGACGAGTCCCACAGGGGCGCCCACTTCGCCTGCGCCGCGGCCCTCGTCCTGCCGGACGGCACGGAGCGAGTGGTCGAGGGCCAACTGCGAGGCACCCTCCGCCACGCCCCCAGGGGCACCAACGGCTTCGGCTACGACCCGATCCTCCAGCCGGAGGGGGAGACGCGCACCTGCGCGGAGCTGAGCGCGGAGGAGAAGAATGCGATCAGCCACCGGGGGAGGGCGTTTCGGGGGCTGGTGCCGGTGGTGCGGGAACTGTTGGGCTGAGGCCACGCACGAGAACGGCCTGCGTATCCTTCGATTCGCAGGCCGTTTGCTGTGCGGCGGAAGGGATTCGAACCCTCAAGCCGTTTCACGGGCCACAGATCCTAAGTCTGCTGCGTCAGCCGTTGCGCCACCGCCGCTAGCCGTCTGACATCGTACCGGTCACGGGGCTGCCGGTGAGCAGGGGTTTCTGTCACGCCGTTCCCCCGCTTCGGCTGCCTCCCCTGCACCAGGTGCTGGTGATCGCATGACAGTTGGGACACAACAGCCGCAGGTTCTCGCGTCGATCATCGCTCCAGTCGCCGTTGATGTGGTCGATCTCCAGTGTCATGGGCTTGCCGTTCCACTCGGGTGGAGTCCCGCACTCGTCGCACCGCTCAGGAACACCGATCTCCGACAGGGCTCGGCGCAGCAAAACCGTGCGTGTGCGATGCGGTCCGTCGCGCTTGGCGAGGATGTCCTCTGCATGTCTCGCCGGTGTGGTCCCGGGTTTTCCTCGCCGATGGGCTTGGCCTAGAAAGTGAGTGATCGAGAGTCCGTCTTGCTCGATCCATTCGCCCAAGGCGGCCCTTCGGCTGCCGTTGTCGGGAAACCCGAGCCTCCGCAGTGCCTCCGCCAGGGATGTCGAGTCGTCCACGGCCCGGCGCAGAAGATGGGCTTCCGGCTTTGGGACACGAGGGCGGCCGCTCACGAGGCCGATCCGGTACGGTGGCGCTTGTTCCTGCCTCGGTACGAGTCCGTTGTCGCATGGCAGTTGGGGCACAGCAGACGCAGGTTCTCCGGCCGATTGTTCCGCCAGTTTCCGTCGACGTGGTCCACTTCGAGTGGCAGTGGACATCCTCGCCAGAGTGGTTCCGTTCCGCATAGTGCGCATTGCGCGGACCTACCGAGATCCAGTAGGGCACGCTTGAGGCGATCCGGGTGTTCCCGGCGCCTGTCCTTGGACTCGTGTTGGACGAGGACCTGGTCGACCGTCCGCTGGCGTCGACCCTCCTTCGGCCGGCGGGGGCGAGAGGTGAAGTGCGAGGTGTCGAGACCGTACTCCCTGATCCTGCGGCTGATGTTGGTGTGGTGGCCGCCCACAACTTCGAGGCCGAGGTGACGGAGTACGTCGTTCACTGACCCCGATGCCGCCACGGCGGGTGCGAGTACCGCTCTGCTCCAGCGCGTTCCCTCGCGCTCGAAGTGGGACGTGTTCACCCCCAGCCTCTTCATGCGTCCCCGGATGTACTGCCGAGTCGAACTCCTCGGATCCACCCCGAGCTTCGTCAGGGCCTCCGACAACGTCCGCGACGAACGGGCTGCCTCCTCCAGGCGTTCCTCGGTGTATGGGCTGACCGGCATGCTGTCCCTCCGTTCCGGTCACGCGGTCGTGGCCTCGCACGGAGTAACGAACCGTTTATCGGATGGTCACGTCCGCCCCTTGGTATTCTGCTGATCAGCAGTCATGCCTTCCGGGCTCGGACACATGTCCGCCGGGAGGCTTTTTTCATGCCCGAAAACTTGACGCATGGCTGGAGGAGCGCAGGCCGGTGTCGGGGCGACCGGACCTGCCTCCCGATGTGTGGATCTCGTGCTGATCCGAAAGGGCCGGGCCTAGACGCCCAGGTCCTTGATGACCTTCGCCACGTGACCCGTCGCCTTCACGTTGTACAGGGCCCGCTCGACCTTGCCCTCCTCGTCCACGACGATCGTGGAACGGATGACGCCGACGTACGTCTTGCCGTAGTTCTTCTTCTCGCCGTAGGCGCCGTAGGCCTCGATGACGGCCGTGTCGGGGTCGCCGACAAGCGTCACCTTCAGGTTTTCCTTCTCGCGGAACTTGGCGAGCTTCTCGGGCTTGTCGGGGGAGACACCGATGACGTCGTAGCCGGCGCTCGCGAGGACGTCGAGGTTGTCCGTGAAGTCGCAGGCCTGCTTGGTGCAGCCGGGGGTCAGGGCGGCCGGGTAGAAGTAGACGATGACCTTGCGGCCCTTGTGGTCGGCGAGGGAGACCTCGTTGCCGTCGGCGTCGGGCAGGGTGAAGGCTGGGGCGGTGTCGCCGGGCTGAAGTCGCTCGCTCATCGGTACCTCACGTGGCCGGGGAATGGATACGGATACGGAACGAGCGTAATGGGGGGTGCCGAGGGGTGCGGCTCGGTCCGAGCTGACAGACTGTCGACTGCAGGGACTTCAGACACGACCACGGAGGCAGCGCGGTGTCGGATACGTCGAGAACGTCGGATACCAGGACTCCGGCGCAGATCGAGGCGGACATCAAGCGCCGCCGCGAAACGCTCGCGGAGACGCTCGACGAGATCGGCGTGCGCGTGCACCCGAAGACGATCGTCGGGGACGCCAAGGCCAGGGTCGCCTCCCATGTCGATCACACGTTGGGCCGCGCCTACGTCGGCGTCAACCGTGTCGTCAGCGATGTGAAGGGCCAGCTCGTGACGGAGGACGGCGCGCCGCGGCTGGAGCGCATCGTGCCGGTGGCGCTGGTCGTGGTGGGGGTCGTCGGGCTGTTCACCTTGGGCTCGCGGCGGCGCAAGGGCTGACCCACCGACGCACGAAAGCGGCCGAGGGCAGGTAGGTTCGGGGCGTGAGCGCCAATCGGGAAAAGCACAGCACCCAACACGACAAGTTGCCCATCCGGATGCTGCACGACCGCGTGCTGGTGCGGCAGGACGCCGCCGAGGGCGAGCGGCGTTCCGGCGGTGGCATCCTGATCCCCGCGACGGCGGCCGTCGGCCGGCGTCTCGCCTGGGCCGAGGTCGTCGCGGTCGGGCAGAACGTCCGGACGGTGGAGCCGGGCGACCGCGTCCTGTACGACCCGGAGGACCGCGCCGAGGTCGAGGTGCGCGGGATCGCGTATGTGCTGATGCGTGAGCGGGATCTGCACGCGGTGGCCGCGGACCGGTTCGAGGGGTCCGAGGACTCGACCGGCCTGTACCTGTAACGACTGACTTTGCCTGTGGATCGCAGGTGAAAGGGGCCGGTGACCCTCGTCATCGGCCCCCTTTGCTGTTTCTTTGCTACCTTTGAAGGACCCCGACGAGACGCGCCGTACCGGGCGGAGAGCGAAGGAGCCTCCGGGCAAAGACGACGCACCCCTGTTGATCGATCACGGAGGTGCCTCTCATGGCCTGGGTCCTGCTGCTCGTCGCCGGTCTGCTGGAAGTCGGCTGGTCGATCGGTATGAAGTACACCGACGGATTCACCCGCCTCGTCCCGAGCGTCCTTACGGGCGCGGGCATTATCGCGAGCATGGTCCTGCTGTCCTACGCCGCCAAGTCCCTGCCCATCGGCACCGCCTACGGCGTCTGGGTCGGCATCGGCGCGGCGGGGGCGGCGGTGCTCGGCATGGTCGTACTCGGTGAGCCGGCGACCGCCGCCCGGATCTTCTTCGTCTGTCTGCTGCTGGTGGCCGTGGTGGGGCTGAAGGTCACCTCCGGCCACTGATCGGCCGGGCCGGGCCTTGCTCAGTGCTCCCGGCCTGCCTCAGAGTTGGTGCTCCCGGCCTACCTCAGTGCTTTCGTGAGGTGAGCCCGCTGAGCGGCCCCGCCCCCGCGGTGGTCCCCGTGGTGCCGCCGTCCGTGGTTCCGCCGTCCGAGGTGCCGCCGTCCGTCGTCCCGCCCGTGGTGGTGCCACCGTCCGTGGTGTCCCCGGTGGTGGTGCCGCCGTTCGTCTGGCCCTCGGTCTGGCCTTGGGACTGCCCTTCGGTCTGTCCCTCGGTCTGCCCTTCGGTCTGGCCCTGGGTCTGACCCTCGGTCTGCCCTGCCGTCTGCCCCTCGGTCTGGCCCTGGGTCTGTCCCTCGGTGTCCTGGCCGCCGGTCCCCGTGCCGCCGTCGTCCTGGCCTTCGGTGGGCGTCGTGCTGGGTTCGAGCGTCGGGAGCTGCTGCTGCTCGGCGCCCGGCTGGAGCTGGAGGTCGAAGCCCGTCGCGGGGGTGCCCTTGAGGGCGGCCTTCGTGAACTGGGCCCAGATCTGCGCGGGGTAGCCGCCGCCGTTGATGCGGTTCTGGCCCAGCGCGCCGTACAGGGGCTTGTGGGCGCCCGTCTCGGGGTCCTGGCCCATGACGGAGACGACGGTGGCGAGGTCGGGGGTGTAGCCCGCGAACCAGGCGGCCTGGTCCTCCTCGGCTGTGCCGGTCTTGCCCGCGGCGGGGCGGCCGGCGGCCAGCGCGGCCGTGCCGGTGCCGCCCTCGACGACGCTCTGCAGCATGGACGTGGTCGTGTCCGCGGCCTCCCGGCTCACCGCCTGCTTCGTGTCCTTGGCCGGCAGCTGCACATCCGCCGCCCCGTCGTTGGTGATCTTCTCGATGAGCGTGTACGTGCCGTGCTTGCCGTGGTTGGCGAGCGTGGCGTACGCCTCCGTCATGTCCAGGACGCTGGCGGTGGCCGAGCCGAGCGCGATGGACGGGGAGGCGGTCAGGTCCGGGGTGTTGGGCGGGATGCCGAGGCTGACGGCCGTCTGCTTGACCTTGTCCGAGCCGACGTCCACGGCCATCTGCGCGTACACGGCGTTCACCGACTTGTCGGTGGCGGTGCGCACGGTGATGTCGCCGTACGAGCGGCCGTCCTCGTTCTCGGGCGCGTAGGAGCCGCCGTTCCAGCCCTGCACGGGGCGTTTGTCGGTGCCGTCGTAGATGGTGTTCGGCGTGATGGTGCGGCCGTCCTGCGTCGTCGAGCCGTTCTGCACGGCAGAGGTGAACACGAACGGCTTGAAGGTGGAGCCGACTTGGTAGTCGCGGCGGGTCGCGTTGTTGACGTACTGCTTGGTGTAGTCGATGCCGCCGTACATCGCGACGACCTTGCCGCTGGACGGGTCGATGGCGACGCCGCCGGCGCGGACGTAGTTGTCGACCTTGCGGTCCTTCTTGTCGAGCTTGTCCATCACCTGGTCGTTGACGGCCTTCACGAAGGCGTCCTGCCTGGGCTTCTGCAGGGTGGTCGTGATGCGGTAGCCGCCGGTGGCGAGGGTGTCCTCGTCGAGGATCTCGTTGCTCGTCAGGTAGTCCTTGACGGCTTGCACGAGATAGCCGCGCTGCCCCGACATGCCCGCCGAGCCCTTGGCCTGCTTCGGCATCGGGAACTTGACGTTGTTCCGGTCCGACGGGGTCAGCCACTTCTTCTTGACCATGCCGTCGAGTACGTAGTTCCAGCGGGCGACCGCCGCGGCCTTGTTCTCGGGGTGCGCGATCACGTCGTACTCGCTGGGCGCGTTGAGGAGCGCGGCGAGGTAGGCGCCCTGGCCGACCGTCAGGTCTTTGGCGTCGACGCCGTAGTAGGCCTGGGCGGCGGCCTGGATGCCGTACGCGTTGCGGCCGAAGTAGCTGGTGTTGAGGTAGCCCTCGAGGATGTCGTCCTTGCTCTTCTCGCGGTCGAGCTTGATGGAGATGAAGAACTCCTTGAACTTCCGCGTGGCGGTCTGTTCCTGGCCCAGGTAGTAGTTCTTCACGTACTGCTGCGTGATCGTCGAGCCGGACTGCCTGCCCTTGCCGGTGACCGTGTTCCAGGCGGCGCGGATCATCGCCTGCGGGTCGACGGCCGACTCGGAGTAGAAGTCGCGGTCCTCGGCGGCCAGAGTCGCGTGCTGGGCGTCCCTGGAGATCTGCGCGAGCGACACGCTCTCCCGGTTGACCTCGCCGTCGCGGGCGAGTTGGCTGCCGTCCGCGTACAGGTAGACGTTGCTCTGCTTGGTCGCGGCGGCGTTCGCGGGCGGGATCTTCACCAGGTAGTAGCCGAGCGCGAAGAAGCCGATCAGGAGCAGTATCACGCCGAGGAGCGTGCCGAGCAGGATCCGCCAGGTCGGGATGAGCCGGCGCCACCCGGTGCGCTGCCGCTTCTGCTTGTTGCCGGGCTTGCCCGGTGCACCCTGCGGCACCGGTCCCGGACCCGGTCCCGTTGCCGTGGCCGGTCCCGCTCCCGTCGCCGTGGCCGATCCCGGACCCGGTGCCGGATCCCTGGGTGCCCAGCCCTGGCTGTTCTGCTGCGGCTGCGGCTTGTTGCTCATTTGTCGCCGGACTCCTGTTTCGCGTGCGTACGTTCCCGTACGCCCTCGTACGCCTTGTGCGCCCCCTCTTGAAGACTGTCGCACCAAGGGTTCCGTTCCCTCGGCCCGGCGCGCTTCGGGCCCGGAAAATGCCTGGCGGGCCACGTCAATTCGGGGCTAGGCTCCTGCGCTTTGGCTCAACGCTGCGAAGAGGGGCGGGGTTGTGGGCACAGGGCGGTTGTACGCGGCCGTCGCGGTGGGCGGGTTCCGGCGCTTCGCCACCTATCGGACGGCCACGGCGGCGGGGGTGTTCACCAACACGGTCTTCGGGCTGATCCTGGCGTACGTCTTCATCGCGCTGTGGGACACCGAACCGCACCTCGGCGGCTACGACCAGGCGCAGGCGCTCACCTATGTGTGGCTGGGCCAGGCGCTGCTCATGGTGGTGGCGGTGATGGGCGGCGGCTTCGAGGACGAGCTGATCGAGAGAATCCGTACGGGGGACATCGCGATCGACCTGTACCGGCCGGCCGACCTCCAGCTGTGGTGGCTGGCCCAGGACGCGGGGCGGGCGTTGTTCCACCTGCTGGGTCGCGGGGTGGTCCCGCTCGCCTTCGGCGCGGTCTTCTTCGATCTCGCCCTGCCCGCCTCCCCGTTGACCTGGGTCGCCTTCCTCGTCGCGGTGGCCCTCGGGGTGGTCGTCAGTTTCGCCCTCCGCTTCTTGGTGGCGCTGTCCGCGTTCTGGCTCCTGGACGGGGCGGGTGCGGCCCAACTCGCGTGGATCGCGGGGATCTTCTGCTCGGGGATGCTGCTGCCGCTCAATGTCTTCCCGGGCGCGCTCGGCGAGTTCGTACGGGCCCTGCCCTGGTCGTCGTTGATCCAGGCGCCGGTGGACGTCCTGCTCGGCACCGCCGACCCGCTGGGCACGTACGCCTTCCAGGCCGCCTGGGCGGTCGGGTTGCTGGCTGCCGGGCGGCTGGTCCAGTCGGTGGCTACGCGCAGGGTGGTGGTGCAGGGTGGCTAGGCGTTCCTTCGAGCCGCTCGGCCGGGTGGACGAGCGGTACGCGTCATGGGCCGGGCAGGGGGCGTACGCCCGCCTGCGGGAGGGAGTGCGCGCCTACCGCATGATCGCCGCCATGTGGATCCGCTCCACGATGGCCTACCGCGCCTCCTTCGCGATGACCACCCTGGGCAACTTCGCGGCGACCGCCCTCGACTTCGTGGCGATCCTGCTGATGTTCTCCCAGGTCGACCGGCTCGGCGGCTACTCGCTGCCCGAGGTCGCCTTCCTGTACGGCGTCGCGGGCACCGCCTTCGGGATCGCCGACCTGGCGCTCGGCTCGATGGACCGGCTCGGACGCCGGGTGCGCGACGGCACGCTCGACACGCTCCTGATGCGGCCCGTGCCCGTCCTCGCCCAGGTCGCCGCGGACCGCTTCGCGCTGCGCCGCCTCGGCAGGATCACGCAGGGACTGCTGGTCCTCGGGTACGCCATCGCCGTACTCGACATCTCCTGGACGCCGCTCCGGCTGCTGATGATCCCGCTGATGCTGCTCAGCGGCGGCGTCATCTTCTCGGCCGTGTTCGTGGCGGGCGCGGCCTTCCAGTTCGTCGCGCAGGACGCCTCCGAGGTGCAGAACTCCTTCACGTACGGCGGCGGTACGCTCCTGCAGTACCCGCCGACCGTCTTCGCCAAGGACCTGCTGCGCGGGGTGACCTTCGTGCTCCCGCTCGCCTTCGTCAACTGGCTGCCCGCGCTGTACGTGCTGGGTCGGCCCTATCCGCTCGACCTGCCGACGTGGGTCGCCTTCACACCGCCGCTGGTGGCGGCGGGCTGCTGTGCGCTGGCCGGGGTCGCCTGGCGCGCGGGCCTTCGGTCGTATCGGAGTACGGGGAGTTAGGGGAGTTGGACGTGGCAGCCGGCGTGGACGGTCAATTCAGCGGCGCGGAGGGTGACTTCATCGAGCTCGACGGTGTCGAGAAGGTCTTCGACGTGCGCAAGAAGACCGGCTTCCTGCGCAGTGAGCGGCGGCAGGTGCGCGCCGTCGACTCCCTCTCCTTCACCGTGCCGCGCGGTGAGATGGTCGGCTACATCGGCCCGAACGGTGCGGGCAAGTCCACCACCATCAAGATGCTGACCGGCATCCTCACCCCGAGCGGCGGCCGGCTGCGGGTCGCCGGCATCGACCCGTCGCGCGAGCGGACGCGGCTCGCGCAGCGCATCGGGGTCGTGTTCGGGCAGCGTACGACTCTGTGGTGGGACCTCCCGCTGATCGACTCGTACCGCCTGATGCACCGCATGTACCGGATCCCGGACGGGCGTTACCGCGAGAACCTCGACCGCTGTGTCGAACTCCTGGAACTGGCCGACCTGTTGGATGTGCCCGTGCGCCAGCTCTCCCTGGGGCAGCGAATGCGCGGCGACATCGCGGCCGCGCTGCTGCACGACCCGGAGGTCCTCTATCTCGACGAGCCGACCATCGGTCTCGACGTGATCAGCAAGGCGCGGGTCCGGGAGTTCCTGCGCGAGCTGAACGCCGAGCGCGGCACGACCGTCCTGCTCACCACGCACGACCTCACCGACATCGAGCAGCTGTGCCGGCGGGTGATGGTCATCGACCACGGTCGGCTGATGTACGACGGCCCGCTGACCGGGCTGCACGAGGTGGGGGAGAGCGAGCGGACGCTGGTCGTGGACCTGGAGCGGGAGCTGCCGCCGATCGAGGTGGAGTCGGCGCGGGTGGTGAAGGTGGAGGGGCCGCGGCAGTGGCTCGCCTTCCCCGCGGCTCGGTCGGCGGCTCCGCTCGTGGCGCGCATCGCGGCGGAGTATCCGCTGGTGGATCTTTCGGTGCGGGAGCCGGACATCGAGGCGGTCATTGCCAAGATGTACGCACAGAGTGGCGCGGAGAAAGCGGTCTCGTAGCGAGTCTTCGCGGATTGGCGGGCCGCATGGCCCGCGGGCCGGGGAACTCGTAGGCTGCTGTACATGACCGACGACGAACTCCCGGAGCTGCGTGCCTCCGACGCCGATCGTGAACGAGTCGCCGAACAGCTGAGGGACGCCCTCGCGGAGGGCCGTCTCGACATGGAGGAGTTCGAGGAGCGGCTGGAGGCGACGTACAAGGCACGCACGTACGGGGAGCTGACGCCGATCACCCGTGATCTGCCGGGCGCGGCGGCCGTGGCCCCCGTCTCCATGGTCAAGCAACCTGTGGCGAGCGGGAGTTGGGCGGGCCGGATCGTCGGCGGCGAGGGTTCGTCCTCGTGGGGTGTGGCGATCCTGTCCGGGTTCGAGCGCAAGGGGCGCTGGACCGTGCCGCGGCGCTTCAACTCCTTCGCCTTCATGGGCGGCGGTGAGATCGACCTGCGCGAGGCGAACTTCGCGGACCGCGAGGTCGTCATCAACTGCGTCGCCGTCATGGGCGGGGTGAACGTGGTCGTACCGCCCGGCGTCGAGGTCGTCGTGCGCGGCATCGGCATCATGGGCGGCTTCGACCACCGCGAGGAGGGCCGGCCCGGGGAGCCGGGTGCCCCGCGCGTGATCGTCACGGGGTTCGCCTTCTGGGGCGGCGTCGGGGTCGAACGCAAGCTGACCCGCGCCGAGCGGCTTCGCATCAAGGAGGAGCGCCGCCAGGAGAAGCTCGAACGCAGGGCGGCCCGCAAGGAGTTGCAGGGTTCCCAGGGGGCGCGGAGCGACGGTCTCGGCGACATGTACGACGCGCTCGACGAGGCCCGCGACCTGATCCGCGAACGCCACGAGGAGCGTCGCGAACGGCACGAGGAACGCAGGGAGCGCCACCGGGAGCGCCGAGAGGCCCGGGACAGGCGCCGCCACGGCGACTATTGACCCGCGGTCGGCCGGAGCGCCCCTTCAGGGGCGCGGGGCTGAGACATGGTGCGGCTCCGCCGCGTGGGCGCCAACGAACCCGCAGCCGAGGGCCACTACAGCTGCGCCGGAGCCGACCCCTTCAAATCCTCCAGGTCGAACACCTCAGCCATCCGCTTGTACCCCTTGTCGCTGGGGTGCAAGTGATCCCCCGAGTCGTCATCGCCCCGCAGCCGCCGGGGGTTGTAAGGATCACGAAGCGCCGCGTCGAAGTCGACGACGGCGTCGTACACCTTCCCCGCCCGGATCTCCGCGTTGACGGCCTGCCGCACTGCGTCCCGGGCGTCCGTGTACCCCCGGTGCCCCTGGAACGGCATCAGAGTGGCCCCGACGACCCGCAGTCCGCGGGCGTGCGCCTGCCGCACCAGCTTCCGCAGTCCGTCGGTGACGGTCCGGGGATCCACGTGATGCGGATTGCGCAGAATGTCGTTGACCCCGAGATCGATGACGACGGCCTTGACGTTCGTACGGTCGAGCACGTCACGCCCGAAGCGGGAGAGGCCACTTGGGTTGTCGGCGGGGCGGCCGAGCCCCGCGGCGAGGATCTGGTTCCCGCTGATGCCCTGGTTGACGACGCTGTAGCGCGGCACGTCGTCCGACCCCGCCGCGTCGCGCAGCCGGTCCGAAAGGGCGTCGGTCCAACGATGGTTGGCCCCGACCGTGGAGGTGATGCCGTCGGTGAGCGAGTCGCCCAGCACGACGACGGTGCCCGCCGACTCGTCGCTCAGCACGTCGAGGGCGGTCAGATAGCGCCAGTACTCGCTCTGTTCGGTGTACGCGGTGCCGGTCACGTCCTCCGTGCGGTCGCCGTCGGCGACGTACGACATCTGTCGCGCGTGCGGGTGGTAGGTGACCGGGCCGGACGGGGTGGGCGTGTACGTCGTCACAAGGACGTCCGAGCCGTGCGGGATCCGCACGTGCACGGCGTCGCTCATCACCTGCTCGCCGGCCGGGATGATGACCGATGTGCCGCCGCCGAAGGTGAGGCGGCGCATGGTGTCGGTCACGGCGGCGGCGTTGTTCACGGTCGCGGCGACGGCGATCGTGGCGTGGGTGATGCTCAGCGGCTGCTGCCCGTAGAGGTTGGACAGCGTGACGCGGGCACTCGTACCACCGGCGCTCGCGTGCACGACGTTGCGCACGGAGCGGCCCGCCATGCCGGTCGTCTCGGTGCCGGGCTCGGCTCCGACGGGAGAGGCCGACCAGGCACCGACCCAGGTGCCGGTGGAGGCGGGGGCGGCGGAGTTGTGCGGGGTGCGGCCGCCGGCGAGGTTGTTCTGGTCGCCGCCCTCGTCCGCCGAGACGCCGACGTATATGGCGGCGGAAAGAAACACGATCACGGCAATGATCGCGGCGAGCATGGCGCCGTGCCTTGCGGGGGCTGCTGACATCGGCTGCTCCGCAGCGGGCCCCGCACCCCCGGCGTGACGCTTGGTCATGCGGTGTGTGTCTCCTCGGGCGATGGGAGCCCGAGGCTCCGATGTGATCGCCCCATGATGCGTCATGGGGCGGAAGAACACCGACAGCGCCCCTTAGGGTCCCCCCGGACTGTTCCCCGTCCGAACAGACGCCGGGAACTCCTGTTTCGTTCCAGGAGTCGGTCAGGAAGGGACAATGTGTACGAGGTCACTGGACGGGTGGAGCGGATGGAACGCACGAAACGGGAAGAAGCGGGTGCCGAAGGGCAGCATGCCCGGCCGGGCGCCGCCGTGAACCCCGAGGGGACCGCCCCAGGGCCGCCGGGCCGGGCGATGACCTCCTTCAGCCCCGCCGACGAGGAGAAGCGCCGGGGCGTCCGCCGGATGAAGATCACGGCGACCGGCCTGCTGCTCTTCGTCGCGCTGGTGTACGTCCTCGCCAAGTGGGCGCAGAACTCGGGTGCCGGTGCCTGGACCGGCTATGTCGCGGCGGCCGCCGAGGCCGGCATGGTCGGCGCGCTCGCCGACTGGTTCGCGGTCACGGCCCTCTTCCGTCACCCGCTCGGCCTGCCCATCCCGCACACCGCGATCATCCCCAACAAGAAAGACCAGCTGGGCGTCTCGCTCGGCGAGTTCGTCGGGGAGAACTTCCTCTCCGAGGAGGTCGTACGACAGCGGCTGCGCGCCGTCGGCATCGGCAGCCGGCTCGGCGCCTGGCTCGCCGAACCGGAGCACGCCGACCGTGTGACGGCGGAGCTCTCCGCCGCCCTGCGCGGCGCGCTCACCGTGCTCCGCGACTCCGATGTGCAGGCGGTCGTCGGTGAGGCGATCACCCGGCGTGCCGACGCTCAGGAGATCGCGCCCGGCATAGGGAAGATGCTGGAGAAGATCGTCCTGGACCGCGGCCACGAGCGGGTCGTGGACCTGATCTGCGTCCGCGCCCAGGAGTGGCTGGTGCTGCACGACGAGCAGGTCATGGACGCGATCGAGGGCGGCGCGCCCGGCTGGACCCCCCGTTTCGTCGACAGGAAGGTCGGCGAGCGGGTCTACAAGGAGCTGCTCCGCTTCGTCACCGAGATGCGCGACGCCCCCTCCCACCCGGCCCGCGGTGCCCTCGACCGGTTCCTCACCGACTTCGCCCGCGACCTCCAGTCCGACACGGACACGCGGGCCCGCGTGGAGCGCCTGAAGGGCGAGGTCCTCGGCCGCGGCGAGGTCCAGGACCTGATCGCCTCCGCCTGGACGGCCGTGCGGTCCATGATGGTGTCCGCCGCGGAGGACGAGCGCAGCGAGTTGCGGCTGCGGGTCCGGGCTTCCCTGCTGTCCCTGGGTGCCCGGATGTCGGTGGAGCCCAAGCTCCAGGCCAAGGTCGACAGCTGGGTCGAGGGCGCGGCGGTGTACGTGGTGACGACGTACCGCAAGGAGATCACCTCGCTCATCACCGACACCGTCGCGGGCTGGGACGCCGAGCACACGACCCGGAAGATCGAGGCCCACATCGGCCGCGACCTGCAGTTCATCCGGATCAACGGCACGGTGGTGGGTTCGCTGGCGGGGCTGCTGATCTACGTCGTGTCGCGGGGACTGGGGGCGTAACGGACCCTGGGAGGGGAACCCGGGCGGGGTTCACTCAAGGGAGAGGGAGCCATGACCCCACCGGCCTCACCGGCATCCGTACCGGCCTCCGCCGGAACCGTCACGACGAACGTACCCGCCCGCCTGGACCGGCTGCCGTGGTCCAAGTGGCACTGGATGATCGTGATCGGCCTGGGAACGGTCTGGATCCTGGACGGCCTGGAGGTCACCACCGTCGGCAACATCGCGGGCCGGCTCTCCGAGGACGGCAGCGGGCTGTCCATCTCCTCGGCCCAGGTCACAGGTGTCGCGGCGGCTCTCTATGTGGCGGGTGCCTGCGTGGGCGCGCTCTTCTTCGGCCGGCTGACCGACCGCCACGGCCGCAAGAAGCTCTTCATGGTGACCCTCGCCGTCTACCTCTCCGCGACCGCGCTGACCGCGCTGTCCTTCGACGCCTGGTGGTTCTTCACCTTCCGCTTCCTGACCGGCTTCGGTATCGGCGGTGAGTACGCGGCCATCAACTCGGCGATCGACGAGCTCATCCCCGCCAAGTTCCGCGGCCGGGTCGACCTGATCATCAACGGCAGCTACTGGCTCGGCGCGATCGGCGGCGCGCTGTTGTCCATCCTGATGCTGAACACCGACATCTTCCCCAAGGACCTCGGCTGGCGGCTGACCTTCGGTCTCGGAGTGGTCCTCGGGCTGGTGATCCTGCTGGTCAGGCGGCATGTGCCGGAAAGCCCGCGGTGGCAGTTCGTGCACGGTCGCGGTACAGACGCGGAGGCGCTGGTCAGCGAGGTGGAACGGGAGATCGAGGAGGAGAAGGGCACGCCACTGCCGCGCCCGCAGGGCGAGATCACCATCCACCAGCGCAAGAGCATCGGCTTCGGCATCATCGCGAGGACCGTCTTCAGGCACTATCCGAAACGGGCCGTGCTCGGCCTCGCCCTCTTCATCGGTCAGGCCTTTCTCTACAACGCGATCACCTTCGGCTTCGGCGCCATCCTCACCAAGTTCTTCGACGTGCCCTCCGGGGGAACCGGCTACTACTTCGCCGTCATCGCGGCCGGCAACTTCCTCGGCCCGCTGCTGCTCGGCAAGCTCTTCGACACGATCGGCCGCCGGGTGATGATCTCCTCGACGTACTTGATTTCGGGTCTGCTGCTCTTCGGCACGGCGTGGCTCTTCGGCCGGGGCTCGCTGAGCGCGGTGACGATGACGGCGTGCTGGTGCGTGGTGCTGTTCTTCGCCTCGGCGGGCGCCTCCAGCGCGTATCTGACCGTCTCGGAGATCTTCCCGCTGGAGACCCGAGCGATGGCCATCGCCTTCTTCTACGCCATCGGAACGGCCGCCGGCGGCATCAGCGGGCCGCTCGTCTTCGCCGACCTCACCGAGTCCGGAGTCGTCGGCGACACGGTGCTCGCCTTCCGGATCGGCGCGGGCCTGATGTGCGCGGCGGGCCTGGTCGCCGCGTTCCTCGCGGTGAACGCCGAGCGGCGCTCCCTGGAGGACATCGCCACACCGCTGTCGGTGACACCGGCCGGGGCCGCCGAGTCCGCCAGGTCGGCGACATGATGTCGCTCGCCCCCGGGCATGGCTGAGTAGCGGCTGAGTATGTGGTTCTGAGTATGCGTACTCTGTCGGCCCGCCGCCCGGGCAGGAACCCTCGTACGCATGACCGAGAAGCTGCTCCGCCCCTTGCGAACGCGCCCTTGGCCGGAACGCTGGCTGACGCGCGTGCTCGGCGCCGCCCTCTCCGCGGCGGCGTATCTCCTCTGCCTGCCCTGGGATCTGCGCAACCGCCCCGAGACGGCGGATTCGAGCCTCGAGACGACGCCGGTGACCGGCCTGGGCGCCGTGTTCCTCGCCCTGATCCTGCTGCTCCTCGCCGCCTACTTCGGCCACCGGGACGCGCTGGCCTGGCCGTTGCTGCTGGTGGCGGTGCCGCCGGCGGCCCTGCTGTACGTGTCCCTGCGCACGCACCCCGGGCCGCCCGACGGCTTCGCGAACGCGTGGCCGCTGGCGTGGGCGTTCTTCACGCTGCTGGGGGCCGCCGGGGTACTCGTCGTGGCCGCGGTGGCACGGCAGTTCAGGGCGGACCTGGTGGACGATGAGCTGAGCCTGGCCCACCACATGTGACACGGGTGGAGGCGCGGGGGGCGCCCGCGGGCCTCTGGCCGGCCGCCCCCCGACGTCTCACCCGCCGCCGACCCACGACCCACTGGCGGCCCACCCACGTCTCACTGGCCGTCGAAGTACCGCGACCCCTTCTCGATGAAGTACGAGGCGTAGACGCGCCCGAGGGCCGGCTTGCCGCGGTACATGCCCACGTACTGGCGCGCGCTGTCGACCACGACGGGCCGCGTCATACAGGCGAACTTGATGCGTTGCTGCTCCTCCGCCCATCGCACGGCGGCCGGATCGACCCGGTCGCTGACGAGCAGCGGGAAGGCGCCGACCCCGTTCTGCATGCCGACGGGGAGGCCGCCCTTGGTGTCCTTGGCGTACTTCATCACCTGGTCGGTGAAGGCGGAGATGGCGGGGACGGTTATCTCCGGGACCGCCGCGGCCACGGTGAACAGGTGCAGCTTCGTCGCCATCCAGCGCATCTTGAAGTCGGCCCGCCGCCCCACGAGGACGGGTACCCCGGCCCAGTCCTCCCACCGTGTGGCACACCCGTCGGCCGTGAGCCGACCTTCCACCGAGGCGAGGTAGGCCTGCGGCGCCGCTTGCTCCTGCTGTCCGTACATGGGCGGGATCCTAAGCCCCTGTGCCGGGCAGCCGGTCGGCGGTGGTCCTGCCGCACGACATGGACTAGGAATGCCGTATCCGCAGAGAGGTCCGACAAGCGTGAGCCGTGCAGGGGGCTACGCCCCCGTGGTGGACCCCGGGCGAATGATCATCAGGATCGTGACGGTGGCCCAGAGAAGGTTGAAGATCCCGGTGAACATGGCGAGCCGAACGGTCGCGTTCCGGGCAACCGTGACCTCCCCGCCCCCGGCATCCCAGACCCCCTCCGCGATCGCGGCCTGCCCGGGCAGGACGAGGGCGATGAGCACGACCGCGGCGACGGCCGTCAGCGCGATCGAGACGATCAGCCAGGTGTCGCCGAGTACGCCCATGTTGCTCGCCGTGGCGAACCCGAAGACGGGAACGACGACGCCGACGGTGGCGTACATCCGGCAGATGCGGTGCAGCAGCCGCACGGTCGACACGGCCTGGGTGTTCTTCGGCTCGGCGAGAGCCTTGCGCGCACTGGGCGGGAACATGCTCGCGGCGACGGTGACGGGCCCGATGGCGATGATCGCTGCGAGGACGTGAACGGCGAGGAGGAACTTGGTCACAGAGTGACGCTATGGGCGGCACGGATCTTGGAGAAGTGGCGGTTCTGCCAGTACTCAACGGATTCTCGCCAGCGGCCGCCGGAGCTGCCCGCGATGCGGCTGAGAAGCGGCGTAGCGCCTGAGAGGGTTCTCACCCGGGGCTTTCCGGGCTGACGGGTGCCGACTGGACGGCGGTGGCTCGATTCCGTTGGAACCTTATCCTCTAGCCATGCACACCGTGGCCGTACTGGCGCTCGACCAGGTCATCCCGTTCGACCTCTCTGCCCCGATCGACACCTTCGGCTGGGCCCGGCTGCCGGACGGCCGGGCGGCGTACCGGATCCGGGTCTGTTCGGTCACGGCGGACGAGGAGGTGAGCGCGGGCCCGTTCGCGGTGCGCGCCCCCTACGGTCTGGAGGCGCTGGCGGAAGCGGACACGATCGTCCTGCCCGGCATCGCCGACCCCACCGTCCCGCTCCCGCCGGGCGTGGCGGAGGCGCTGCGCGCGGCGGCCGCGAACGGCACCCGGATCGCCTCGATCTGCGTCGGCGCCTTCGTTTTCGCCGCCACCGGCCTGCTGGACGGGCTGCGCGCGACCACCCACTGGGTCGCCGCCCAGGACCTGGCGGCCATGTACCCGGCGGTGACCGTCGATCCGAACGTCCTCTACGTCGACAACGGCCAGTTCCTCACCTCGGCGGGCGCGGCCGCGGCCCTCGACATGTGCCTGCACATGATCCGCATGGACCACGGCTCCGCCGTCGCCGCGCATGCCGCCCGGATGTCCGTCATGCCGCTCGAACGGGAGGGCGGCCAGGCCCAGTTCATCGTCCACGACCAGCCGCCGGTACCGGCCGGCACCACGATGGAGCCCCTCCTCGCCTGGCTGGAGGAGAACGCGGGCCACGACCTGACCCTGGAGGACATCGCCGCCCGCGCCGGCATGAGCACCCGTACCCTCAACCGCCGCTTCCGTGAACAGACCGGCACGACGCCCCTCCAGTGGCTGCACCGGGCGCGGGTACGGCGCGCCCAGTACCTCCTGGAGACGACCACGTACCCGGTCGAACGCATCGCGGTCCAGGCGGGGTTCGGCTCGCCGACGGCGTTCCGGGAGCGGTTCAAGCGGGTGGTGGGAACGAGCCCCAACGCGTATCGGCGGGCGTTTCAGGGGGCGGGCTCGGTCGCGGGGCCCGCGTCAGCGCCTTCGTCCGGGGCCGTGTCAGCGTCCGCATCCGGCGCGGCATCCGTGTCCGCCGCGGCGGCCTCGTAGGCGCGCAAGGTGTCGTGACGTCGTCCAGGTGACGGCGCCGCCGCCCGGCTGTGGTCGGCGTGGCGTCCGACGTGACGACGCCGCCGCCCCCGGCTGTGGCGTGGGCCGGCTCAGGCCCGCCGGTCGGCCACGGCCCACGAGGCGAGGGCCACGGCCCCGGCGACGCCGAACACGGCGGGCCAGGCGCCCACCTTCTTGGCCAGCGGATGAGACCCGGCGAAGGCGGCGATGTAGGCGGCGGTCAGCGCCCCGGCGGCCTTCCCGCCGGCCTGCTGCTTCCACTGCTGCGCGGCCGTGGCCCCGGCGGCGGCCAGCACGACCCCGCCCAGCTGCCGCTTCTTGGTCCAACGGGCCACGCCGTACCCACCGATGAGCCCACCCGCGGCCACCGCCGCGGCCGGTACCTTCGCCATTGCTGCCTCCCGCTGCTGCGTCTGTCGAACGAACCGAGGCTAACTCGCCCGTGCTCGTCGACGGACGCCCGCCCGGTCATGCCTTGTTGTTCGGCATGGCGAAGCCGGCCGCGGCGACCTCAGGGCTCGCTGGTATCCATCGACGTTGCTCCAGGCCGGCCATTCGTCGTCGTCGACGTCGAACACCGAGGCCCGCCGCTCCTTGGGGGACAGCCCGTCCAGGAAGGCATGCGCGGCCTTGACCACCGCGTCGGTGGAGACGTCGGTGGAGTGGATCGCGTACAGGTCGTCGGCGACCTTGCCGTCGGTGGTGACGCCCACGGTTAGACCCCCCTCCGGCGGGACTGTCAGTGGCACCCGCTTGGATGTGCCCCATGACTGCTCACGACGTCGCCCGGGCGCTCCCCGACATCGAATCCCTGAAAGACCTCTGCCGCTCGATGGCCATGGCCGAGGCGATAGTCAACCCCGAAGGCGAGCGCTACTACTCGTACGACGCCAAATGGTCGGACACCGAGGAACTGGCCTCGATGAGCAACGGATCCGGCGACGAGTACGACATAGTCTTCGCCCCCACCGGCGCATACATCCGCGGCTTCGACCACGAGTCTCCCCTGAGCCCGTACCACCACGACGACGTGCCCGCCCCCTGGCCGGGTGTCCTGGACTCCGTACCCGAGCCCTTCCAGTGCTACGTCGACGAGCCCGCCTTCACGGACGAGGACGGAACGCCCGTGGTGACGGTGTGCGTGTGGCGCGAGTCGACAGATCGGTCCTGGAAAACCGGACAGATCACCTTCCCCGAAGGACACCCGGACCCCGACGGCTCGGACTGGCTGTTCGAACTGCTCCTCGCCCCGACCCCGGAGGCCTTCCAGGAGTTCGCCGAGGACTACTACGAGACGACCATCGACATCGAGCCCGTACGCCACCTGTACGATCTGCGCCCGCTGGACCGGGCACAGATCACCAAACTCAACCCCTCGGCATCCGTACAGGACGTCATCGAAGCCGCTGCGGAAATCGGCTATCCGATGGCGGACGACCTGCTGTCGTCGAAGTCTCTGGGGTCGATGTAGTGCGTCGCCACATCTGAGAGCGGCCCTATCGCCTGGGTCGCTCAAGTGATCGCTGGAGGGCCGTCACAGCTTCGCTGGTTGGATGAGCACAGCCCTGCTGTCTCGACGAGTCGCCGCTGCCCGGCCTCGACCAGGGCGGCCACAGCCTGCGACGGACAAAGGTCGCCGGGGTACCGCGGTGTCACCACCCAATAGGTGCCCGGTGGTTCACGGCGGTCGATGCGAGGTACGCCCAGATAGGTGCCCTGCCCAAGGCAAGGTGCGACATCGGCGTGCGGCCAGACGAGTTCGGTATCCCGCTGGATCAGGGCGTAGTACGTGACACCTACGGCTCGACGGTCGTAGACGACCGGGCCGCTCAACAACTCTCGTAGCTCTGAAGCTACTTCGGCCGAGACGTCGGAATCGACGGCGGCGTGAACGGCATCCGTGGTCATCCGCACCGCGGCGAACCGTTTGCCGAGTGGCAGCAGGGCGACACCGTGCGTCGACCATTCCGTCCAGACCTGCCGAGGCACTGGGTGCTCCATGGTGAGCCACTCGGCAATTTCCCTGTCCGTCGTCTGCTGTGTGTCGCCCACGGCGTACCCCTGTCCTCATCGGCGGTTTCGCTGGTGAGACTCAGACTGGACGTCCACTGCATTCGTTTCGAGGACCTTTGGAGGCCATCAAGAGGACATCTATAGGGCTTACTTGGCGCTTTTGAGTGACGAGACGCGCCACATCGGACTTACTGTGGGGCGATGAGCACAGTCTCCCTGAGGAGGTACTCATGCCCCGTCCCACTGGCAATGTCCGCCTGAAGGCCGCTCGCGTGGCCGCAGGTTTCAACTCGCAGCAGAATTTGGCCGATGCCCTGACCGAGGCCGCTCAGCAGCTTGGCCTCCGCGGCTTGTCGATCGGTGTACGTCAGGTCCGGCGCTGGGAGTCCGAGAGCCCTCCGTGGCCGCAACCGGACTGTCAGCGGGTACTCGTCCATTTGCTTGGGCAGAGCGTGGAATCCCTTGGCTTCACGCCTCCGTGGGGTTCTGACGGGACACACCCCGATCGCATGCGTCGCACTCTTGTGACCGGCGGCGCAGCCGCTGTCGGGCTTGCCTTCGTACCGGGGCGAGCGGCTGCGACAACACAACCGGCCAGCGCCGGCGTGGATTTCGAGGCTGTGACTCGATCGCACCGGCGGCTGTACTGGTCGGTGTCCCCGGACAAGCTGCATCCCGCTGTGATCGCGCACGCCGCGTTGGGATGCGCGCTGCTGTCGGAGACGAGTGGTTCCACACGCCGTACCGTGGCTGCGGCACTGGCCGAGTCCTACCTCCTGGCGGGCCGGATCGAGTTCTTCGATCGCCGCGAACCGAGCACCGCGAACGACACCCTCCTCTTGGCTCTCCAGGCCGCGGGCGAGGCCGATGACCCTCTTCTCGGCTCGGCGGTCATCGCACATATGGCGTTCATCCCCGGCTGGGTGGGCGACAGCGACGCGGCACTGGAGCGGATGGTCGCGGCACGCACGTACGCCCGCCGCGCCCCCGCCTCCGCGGAGCTCCTCGCCTGGCTCGACGCCGTCGAAGCCGAATGCGAGACCCGTTGTGGGAACACGCGTACCGCACTCCACCTGATCGGGCACGCCGAAGACGTGATCACCACTGGGAACGAGTACGCGTCGCCCGAGTGGATGGACTGGTTCTCTCCCGCCCGTCTGGCAGCCTTCAAGGGCAACACCCAGCTGATCGCCGGGCACCTCCCTCAAGCGCGCGAGACCCTGCTCCGTGTTCTCGACGAGATGCCCGTGAGCGAGGACAAGCAACGCACCGTGGTCTTCGGTGACTTGGCCGCAGTCGAAGCCGCTTCGGGAAACCCGGGGCAGGCGTGCGAGTACGTCGGTCGCGCCCTCGACCAGCTCGCCCTCACGTGGTACGCGACCGGAATGGACCGAGTGCGAGAGGTTAGGCGAGCGCTGACCCCCCACCAACACGAGCCCTGCGTCCGCGACCTCGACGACCGGCTCTACGGATGGTCGACGACACTCAGCGCGCTGAGCCGTTGAAGTCCTGGATCAACCTGGAGAGTTCTAGGAGGCTGCCGACGCGAAACGTCGGCAGTTGCCGGGCCTCGGGGCTGTTCCACTGGATCGTGGCCCACGGTCCGCGACGCACGAGCGCGGTGTGCATCCCCGCCTCTACGGCGGGTCGGATGTCGTTGTCGCACCGATCCCCGACGTAGAGGATCTCGTCACTCTCGAAGGGCACTACGGCCGCGACGCGCTTGAAGAATTCCGGGTCGGGCTTACTGGCACCCCAGTCATCCGACGTGCCGATCAGATCGACGCCATCGGAGAACAGCGAGCGCAGAATCCGCCCTGCGCGCACGGTTTGGTTGCCGGCGATGCCGAGCCACAGACCACCGGCGCGGAGCTCGGTGAGCGCAGGCCGAACGTCCTCATACAGGTCGCCCTCCCCGAACGTCTCCGGTTGCCCGGCGGCGACTCGCTTCTCCCGCTCCTCATAGAGATCGAAGCCGGGCCGGAACTCCTGGAATGTCTCGCGATAGTCACGGCCCTGGGCGATCACTGCCCCGAACATCGCGTGAAAGGTGTGCCGAGGCACGCCAAGCCAATCGGCCCAGGTCCCGTACTCACGGGTCTCGTCCAGAAGGCACTCACCGACGTCGAAGACCACAGCGCGAATCATGAGTGCAGGGTAGCTAACGTGCTCAACGTCCCGCCGAAGCCATGCGTCCTACGGGCTGTCCTGCTCGGCTGTGTCGGAGAGCTGCCACCATCGATGCAAGTGCCTTGATCTTCAAGGCGATTGAAGCGTTGCAGTGATATCGAACACCTCGGCGAGCTAGGATTTCCACACCTGCCCCAGCATGCGATCTAGTCTGGCAAGCTGGGTCGGTTGGGAGACTCGGGGTGTCTCGGGCTGGGATCTACGAGGTGCGGAGCGACGTGACGAACGACAACGAACCCGACTGGGACGACGTAGATGGCGAAGAAGAGGACACCGCTGCATCGGTAACCTCTGAGGAAGTAACGCGAGCGGTGGTCACGGATACAGACTGGACTGCCGAAACTATTTTGAGCCAATTGCGTCGAGGGAATATTCAACTTAATCCAAGGTTCCAGCGTAGGGACGCTTGGAATAAGCCCCGAAAGAGCCGTTTTATTGAATCTCTGATTCTCGGCCTGCCGATCCCGCAGATTGTCTTGGCGGAAGACAAGAACCGGCGCGGCAAGTTCATAGTACTAGACGGTAAGCAGCGCCTACTTGCGCTCAGGCAATTTGCTGCAGGTTCGTCTTTCGCGGCATCCGCAGAGGAGGAGGCCTTCAAGGGCTTCTCGCTCACGGGGCTTGAGGTTCGCGAAGATCTCCGGCTTGCGACGCTCCGAAAGATGGAGGGTGACGATAGCTATGTGGATGATCTGAATTCGCTGCTTAATGAGACGATCCGCACTGTTGTCGTGCGGCGTTGGCCTAACGAGGATTTTCTGAATCTCGTGTTTCTGCGATTGAATACAGGTAGCGTGAGGCTATCTCCTCAGGAGCTTCGGCAGGCCCTGCATCCTGGCCCCTTTACTGACTATCTGGATGACTCCGCATCCGATAGTGAGTGGCTACGGGCGGCTCTGCGTATCGACAAGCCTGACTTCCGCATGCGGGATGTTGAGATACTGCTTCGGTACTTCGGCTTCCAGTTCACCCTGGACGAGTACACCGGAAATCTCAAAAAATTCCTCGACGACACCGTTAATGTCCTCAACGATCAGTGGTTGAAAGAAGAGGACCGTATCAAGCAGGTCGGCGAGAACTGCAATAATGCCATCGAGGCGACGTTCAAGGTTTTCGGCGATAACGCATTCTATCGCTGGGCTGGCGGCAAGTACGAAGGACGGTTTAATAGGGCCGTTTTCGATGCCATGACCTACTACTTCTCCGATGAGGCCGTTCGCTCCAAAGCGACATCTCACTCTGTGCAGGTCGAAACTGCCTTTCGTAACCTGTGCGATGGAAACCAACGGTTCGTTGAGTCGATCCAGACAACCACTAAGACTCCCGTTGCCACCCATCGCCGCCTCTCTCTATGGGGCGAGGCTCTCGGTGAGGCAATTGAGATGAAGCTGCGCATCCCCGAGCTGCGCGATAATCGCCTCATTCCATAGGGGTCGGTGTGGCATCTTCGCGTTTCATAGAGCTTGAAAAAAGAATCGGAGAGTTGCGGCAGGGCTTCCTGCCGCAATCTTTTGACCCTACGGTGCTCTATGAAGAGACAGTCTACGAACATACGCGAGCCTTCAGGATTCTTGCCCACGCAGAATTTGAATCCTTTATCGAGGATCGCGTTATTGAAGTAATCGATCAGGCAGTTTCCGACTGGAAGGCCAGCGGCTCGATCTCTACGAGCTTGCTTGCGGTCGTTGCGTACAGGGAATCTGCGCCACCCATCCCTGAATCTTTAAGCGAGGCGGCCGCAAGGCCAGCTAAGTATCCTGCCTTAGAAGCGCGGATAGATGCCGCGCGAACTGACCTTCACCGTTATGCTCGTAACCAAAATCATGGCATAAAGGAGAAGAATCTACTGCGACTGCTCCTTCCGATCGGTCTGCAGGAAGTAGAAATTGATTCCGCGTGGCTAAACACCACGGAAACCTGGGCGACGGCCCGAGGCGATACTGCTCACAAGGGGGCCAAGATGCAGGTAAGGCCTGATCCACAAAAGGAGCTTAAGACGGTAAATGTTGTGCTGGATGGGTTTCGTGACCTTGATGTCATAATGGAGAGTAAGTAACAGGTTCGTCGAACGGTGACAATTTGGAGGTGTTGTCAACCTCAGCCTTCCAGTCCCCCGTTCCTCACTGCCTCTGTGAATGCACGCCACGCTTGACCTCGAACAATGAGTACAGGGCCTCCGTCACACTTTGAGTCGCGTACGAGGGTTTCGTCTCGCGTATGCACACACTCAAGGCACTCCGTCCCGCTTCCTCCGCTGTAAGAGGACTTGAACCAGGAGGGAGCGGGGGGTGGGGTCATCACGTCTCCTTGCTTATACGGGCGATGAGTGCTGCTGAAGACTCAAGGTCGAGTGCTTGCGCGCTCAGGTACTGGAACGCCAACCTATAGCGCTCCAGTTCCTGCGGCTTCTCGATGAAGAGGCCCCCGCCGAGGAGATCCACGTACACCACGTCCAGCTCGGGAGCGGGACCGCGCAGAACAGCGAAGCTGCCAACTGCGGCTGCATGTGCGCCTGTTGAGAACGGCAGCACTTGGATCGTGACGTGAGGTCGCTGAGACATGGCGAGCAGGTGCTGGAGTTGCTTCTGCATGACCTCGCTCCCGCCGACTCTGCGTCGGAGCGCCGCCTCATCGATCACACACCAGATGTGCGGCGGCTCGTCTCGCTGGAGGAGCTCCTGCCGTTTCATGCGGATGTCGACCATGTGCTGCACCTCCCGCTCCGCGCACTCCACCTCCGAGGCTCGATGAACAGCCTCTGCGTAGGCACGGGTCTGGAGAAGCCCGGGAATGTACATGCAGGCGTAGTGGTCTTCGCGAACCACCTCGTCCTCTAGCGTGAGCATGAGGTTCATGGACTCGGGGATGGGGTCGGCGAGTGACCGCCACCATCCCTGGATCCTGGCGCCTTTGGCGAGTTCGACGAGGGCGAGGCGCTCTTCGTCAGAGGCGCCGTATTCGCGGCATAGGGCGTCCACAGCCGGCCACTTGACTGTCCCCTCCTTGGTCTCATAGCGGCTCAGTGTTGCCTTGGAGATGCCGACGCGCGCTCCTGCCTCTTCCAAGGTCAAGCCTTTCGCTTCGCGGAGGCGGCGCAGGTCGGCGCCCAGCTGGCGCCTGCGGGTCGTGGGTCCAACTGCCATGTTTAGGCCCTTCGTGTCGATCAGTCAGATCGTGCGGTTTTGCGAGCTCCACGGCAAGACGGTGTGCGCCGGGGGCGCGTCCAAGAGCTCCGTGCTCCTTCTCTCCCGTCGTGAGAGTTCCATTTTGAGAGTTCCAATGCAACTCTTCGTGTGTCATTGATCGCACAACGCGACAGGGCTTGCAGGGAAGGAGCCGGGCGATGGAGACCAACGCCCCCATGCCAAGGGAGCCGTGGAACGTCCCCGTCGTGGCAGAGCCCGAGGAAGTGGCCGCGCTTCGCCGCATCATGCGCATCCACCTCGGGCTCTGGGGAATGCAGCACGTCACCGATGCAGCTCAACTCTGCGTCTCCGAGCTCGTGTCCAATGTCATCACCCACGTTGGCGTTGGGACGCCGACCACGCTTGCCGTCTCCATGAACGGCGCCTACCTGCGCATCGAGGTCCACGACCCCGACACTCGTGCCCTACCGACACTGATCCAGGCGGGAGTCGACAGCGAAGGCGGCCGTGGGATGGCCCTCGTCGAGGCCACCGCGGACCGCTGGGGTGTCGAGCTCCGCGCCGACCGGAAGGTGACGTGGTGTGAGCTGGCGACGGGGCCGACCTCGACGATCCCGAAGACTCCGACCCCGCGACTGAGTAGAGCCGCAGGGCTGCTCGACCTCTACAGGGCGGAGTCGGCGCCGCCTGTGATGAGCGTCGGATCACATCCGTTGTGCGCGGCCGTGGCCGAGGAGGCGGCCATCGACATCATCGCCGACCTCCTCCATTGGCTCCAGGCGCATGGCCGTGACGCAGACGAAGTGCTGGACAGAGCCCAGACGCACTTCGAAGCGGAGATCGAGGCCTTGCACGGCTGATGCGTGGTCGCACTCACCCTGCCGAGACGGTGGCCGAGTACGACCACACATCGGCCGGAAGCTCGTGCTGGAGCTCCCATGTGATCGCCATCGGCTTGCTGCCGGTGTGCTTCTTGAACCTGGCCGGGCCCAGCAGCATCCATGGCTCGGCCTTGCTGATGCTGTTGTCCTTGTAGCGGCGCAGGAAGAGCAGGACATGGCTGCCGCGCTCGACATGGTGCCGGTACCGCATGCCGGTCGGGGAGTTTTCCGATGTGGCGTTCTGTGACTCCCAGTGGAACAGGGTGGGGCTGAGCGCGTAGTCCTTGTAGCGGACATTGGGGGAGAAGTCCCGCTCGTCCTTGTCCAAGGTGATGAGTAGGGCGTCGGTCTTGAGCTCCTCGATCCAGCGCACTCCTTGGCCGAAGTCTCCGGGCATCTGGCCGCCCAGTCGGGCGATTCCGAGGGCCGAGAGGATCTCGGAGCGGTTGTAGGCGCTGTGGATCTTCAGCGGGAGGTGGCCGAGCGGGCCGTCCAGAGGGATGGGGAAGTGGTCGGTCTGGTCGTGGACGTATGACAGGACCTGCCGCAGTTCATCGCGGAATACATGCAGGGCTCGCAGCGACTCAAGCCCCTGCTGGTAGCTGGAGAAGCCGCCAGCCTTGTCCCACAGGTTGAAGAAGAGCATGCGGGCGTATGCCTGCTCGGTCGGGGAGAGCGAATCGTAGTCGGGGGCGTCATCCGCGAGGAGGCGCAGATAGGTACGGGCCCGCTCAGGATCGTCCACGTGCAGGAAGGCGTGGACGCGCTTGAGGAGTTCCTCTTCTCCCGGCAGAGCGGCCTCCTTGATGAGGCCAGCTTTGCGAAGGATCTTGGTCCAGGAGTTCTTGGTCTTGTAGAGTTCCTTGATTTCCCGCCTGCTCTCCCGCAGGTAGGCCGCGAGCTTGGGCGTGCTGTAGTCCCTGACCTCTTTCGCCAGCGTGTTGATGGTGGCGTTGAGCTGGGTACGGATGTTGTCGAGGACGAGGTCCTTGGACTTGCCCTCCAGGATGATCTGGCAGCCGGAGGGCAGTTGCGGGAAGTCCCGCTCGATGCCGTCGACCAGGCGATTGCGGGAGAGGTTGGTCAGGACGCGGAACTGTTCCTCGAAGCGGAACTCCGCTCGGTGCGTCCCGATGAAGTCGAGTACGGTCAGCACTGGCTTGTTCGGCGTACGACGCAGTCCGCGCCCCAACTGCTGGAGGAAGACGGTCGCGCTGTTCGTGGGCCGCAGGAGGATCAGCGTGTCGACATCGGGGACGTCGAGGCCTTCGTTGAACAAGTCGACGGAGAAGATCACCTGGATCCTGCCGGCCTTGAGGTCGTCGAGCGTCCGTTCGCGCTCTGCTGGGCTCGATTCACTGTCGAGTGCCGCAGCCTGGAACCCCGCCTCGCGGAAGCGGTCGGCCATGAAGTGCGCGTGTTTCTTAGTCACACAGAAGCCCAGGGCACGCATGGCACCCGGGTTGGAGATCTTGTCCTTTACCTGCTTGATGACGATACGAGCCCGCGCGTGGCTGCCCGTGTAGAGGTTGTCGAGTTGGTCCCGGTCGTATGAGCCCGCACGCCAGTTGAGCTGGGACAGATCCGTGCCGTCCGGGATGCCGAAGTAGTGGAAAGGGCACAGCAGGTCGTTCTCAAGGGCTTCCCACAGCCGCATTTCGGCGGCGATGCGGCCCCCGAAGAACTCGTCCTGGACGTTGTACCCGTCCATCCTCTCCGGGGTCGCGGTGAGGCCGAGCAGCTCGGTGGGTTTGAAGTGCCTGATGACGCGCTGATAGGTGTCCGCTTTGGCGTGGTGGAACTCGTCGATGACGATGACGTCGAAGTGGCCGGGATCGAGCTGTTCCAGTCGTTGGAGCTTGAGGGATTGGACGCTCGCGAAGACATGCGTCCAGTCGCGAGGCTCCTCGCCGTTGTAGAGCAGTTCGCCGAAGGAGGCGTCGTCGAGCACCTCGCGATAGGTCCGCAGGGACTGCTTCAGGATCTCCTTGCGGTGTGCCACGAAGAGCAGGCGGGGGAGCTCACCGCCGCGCTGGTCACGCAGGTTGCGGTAGTCGAGGGCCGCCATGACGGTCTTGCCAGTGCCGGTCGCTGCGACGAGGAGGTTCTCGTGGTGGCCGCGTACCTCCCTCTCGACGCGGAGTCGCTCCAACATGTCCCGCTGGTGCGGGAACGGACGCACTTCGAGCCCGGAGAGGTTGATCTTGAGGTCGCCGCCCGACCCGCTCCCTCCCGCCTGGGAGAGCGCCTCGGCGAGCCGCTTTCCGTCGCGGTCAGGGTCGTACGACTCGAAAGCGGCATCGTCCCAGTACGAGTCGAACGTCGCCTCGAACTTGTCGAGCACCCTGGGGGTTGCTACCGACGACAGCCGTACGTTCCACTCCAGACCGTCGAGCAGCGCGGCCTTCGAGAGGTTCGAACTGCCCACATAAGCTGTGTCAAAGCCGGTATCGCGCCGGAACAGCCATGCCTTCGCGTGCAGACGCGTCGACCGGATCTCGTAGTTGACCTTGACCTGGGCGCCGAACTCGCGGACCAGGCGGTCCAAGGCATATCGATCCGTGGCGCCGATGTAGGTGGTCGTGATGACCCGGATCGGAACGCCCCGCTCCTTCGCTGCGCGCAGGGAGTCCTCAAGTACCCGCATTCCGTACCACTTCACGAACGCGCACAGCAGGTCGATGCGGTCGGCCGTGGCCAGCTCAGCCCGTAGCTCGGCGCCCAGGCTGGGGTCATCTGGGGCGTTCGTGATCAACGCGGTTTCGGAGAGGGGCGTGAGGGGCCGAATCGCGTAGACGCCGGGCGCCTCCTGCTCGGCGAGGGCGAGGAGTTGGCGGGGCCCGTCGGCGATGGTGCCGACGATGTCGTCCGCATCCGGGTCGGGCGTGCTGGCAGCCAGGGACCGCATGATCTGGTTGGCGGCGTCCACCTGCTTGTCGTGCGGCAGCCGACTCAATCGGCGCCCCACGGCCTCGCCGATGTACCGGGCCAGCACATGCGGCGTGGACTCCTTGCCGACCTCCGCGTCGATGGCCTTCCAACCTGCGGATTCGAACCCCTCTATCCGATCGTGCAGGCTGTGGGTGATCAGCTGCTCGTAGACGCCCGCGACCGGCTCTGTCAGGTCCCCCGATTCCGCCACCGCTGCTCCCCTTAGATCCCTAGTGGTAGATCCCGAGTGGGTTCTTCCGGCACGATCTCTCGTGCCGATATGGATCTGTTCTAACAGCAGGCACTGACAGTCGAAGGGTGTTGTGACGAAAGGTGATCGTTTTTAGACGGTCGCCCGCTCGCGGTATTCAGGCCTCCGTGCCATGACATTCCCCATAAAACCGCCCCGACCCACACCAACACCCCACCCCCCTCTGCGGCGGCCAAGCAACAGCCCGCCCCCGCGCAGCCAGCGTCGTCGCGTACTGCGGCAGCAGTGTCACGTCCGCTGGGGAAGACGCCTCCGACGCCGCGAAGGCTTCGTAGGACGGCACCGTTCCCGTCACGATGCCCAGGTTCGGGGTGCCGGAGGCCGCCAGCTCTCGGAGTGACGCCTCTATGGTCGCCAGGTGTTCCTCGTGGGACGGGTACTCCGAGGACAGGGGCGGGTAGGCGGCCAAGAGCTCGGATAGCTCGGGTCCCGGCCAGTGCAGGACCGCCACCGGGAACGGGCGGGAGAGGGCCTCCCTGTACGTGCCCAGCTCGGCCCGGAGGCGGCTGATCTCCGCCTGGAGTTCTGCCGGGTTGTCCGAGCCCAGGGACCAGACGCGCTTCGGGTCGTGGAGTTCGTCCAGGGAGATGGGGGACGAGTGGAGGGTGTCGGCCAGGGTGTCCCAGTCGTCGTGGGGCATGCCCAGCATGCGGCGGACGCGGTGGCGGCCGAAGACGAGGGGGAGGGTGGAGTAGGGGGGCTCCGACACGTCCGTCAGGAGGAGCTGGGCGCCCTGTGTGAAGGTCTCCTGCGCCGACTCCAGCTCGTCGTGGGACTCCAAGGCCTCCGCCACGATCACCCAGGGGGCTGCGTCGCGGGGGGACGCCGTCCGTACTCCGTCGATGATCGCGCGGGCTTCCGCCTCGTGGCCGTACTCCCAGAGGTTCGACGCCTTGAGGGCTCGTACCAGATGGGGGTTCTCGAGGGAACCCGGAGAATCCAAGGACGACAGCAGGCGGTCGTAGAGCGCTGTCGCGGCGGGGCGGTCGCCGGCCAGTTCCAGATGGGCCGCGGCCTGCAGCAGCAGGTTCTCCGTGTCCTCCGGATACAGGGAAGCAGTCCGCTCCAGGCGTGCTGCTTCCGCGTTGTGGTCGACGTTCTCGGCAGGCGTGTCGGGGCGCATGGGGGACACCGTACTGCCGCCGCCATGCGAAAAGAGAGATGGGTGTCAAGCCAGGGCGAGCAGGCCCACACCGCCTGGCCAGTACGGAGTCACCGCCCCGGGCATTGCCCGGGGCATTGCCCGGACCCGTACCGACCCCGTGCCGGACCGCCGCCGGACCGGTGCCGACCCCGTACCGGACCGGCGCCGGGCCCGCGCCGACCCCGTACCCGGCCCGCGCCGGCCCCCGTACCGGATCAGTACCGGTACGGGGCCGGCAGCAGCGTCGCGATCCGGATCAGTACCGCCGTCAGCGTGCCCGCCGACAGCAGGACGCCGAGCCACGCGCCGATCACCGCCGACCGGTAGCGGTCCGGTGCGTCCAGGGTCACCGAGTCGGGGGCGCCCGGCGTGCACAGGAGGCGGACGCGGCTGCCCTCGGGCAGGGCGTGGGCGCCGATCGTGTCGGGGACGGCGCGTTCGTGCTCCTGCCCGTCGTCGCCGGTCCAGCGGACGACGGGATGCAGGATGGCGTACGTCGCCTCGCGGGACGCTATGTGCCCGGTGACCGTGCCCTCCACGCGGCGGGCGGTGCGGCGCAGGACGTGTTCGGTGAGGGCGACCATGCCCTGTTGGCCGGTCACCGCCAGGCCCGCGAGGAAGGGGATCAGGGTCAGTAGCCAGTACGCGCTCATGGCCAGGGAGTTTATGCGGGTGGGGAGTTGGGGCCTCGGCGTGCCCGGGTCGGCGCCTCCGGACCGGGTCTTTTTGCTGTATGCGGGCCCCTCACACCACCACCCCGTCCACCTGCAACGTCTGCACCGCCCCCGCCGCGAACGGCACGGCGACCGACTTGCCGCTCAGCTGCGTGTCCGAGTGCGAGGTGTACCGGTCGCCGGACCCCGATGTCAGGGTGTTCCAGCGGGGGACCAGGCCGCCTGTGCCGCCCGACACCGTGGTGAAGCGGGAGAGGTCGAAGGTCAGGGTCTGGGCGGAGGAGGACTTGTTGACCGCCGCGATGACCAGACGTTTCGCCGTTGCGTCGTAGGCCGCCACCGCGTAGTCCACTCCCGTGTCGACGATCGTCATTCCGGGGCGGATGTGGCGGGTGAACTGGGCCATTACGTAATACTTCGTCTGGATCGCCCCGGGCGTCAGGGTGCTCGCGTCGTACGCGATCGTCGCCCAGCCCGACGACGGGTCCATAACCTGCCAGTAGACCCAGGCGGTCGGGTGCAGCCAGCGGAAGTCCAGGAGGAGGTTGCTCGCCAGGGTGAGGCCGGTGCCGTCGCTGTCGCCGTACTCGGAGTTCCACAGGCCCTTGCCGGCGGTCGTCGCCGCGTCGGTGTAGAGGAGGTCCCGGCGGCCGCCCGAGCCCTGGTAGCCGTGCACGTTGACCTGGTTCACGTATCCCTTCGTCGTCGACGAGAAGGAATTCCATGTCGTACGCGCAAGGTCGTAGCTCGTCTCGTCGGACGCCGAGATCTTCGTTCCCGTCAGGCCGCGCTTGTCGAGTTCGCTGCGCAGGTACGGGAGCACGGCCGACTGCACCGACGCGTCCATGTGGCAGCCCTCCTGGGTGCCGGTGGCGGTCCACCAGCTGGAGGACGGTTCGTTGAAGGCCTCGACCGTGGAGAAGTTCACGCCCCAGTTGTTCTTCGCGTAGAGGGCTACTGCCGCCAGGTGGGAGGCGTGCTGGCGGTAGTTCCAGGACTGGAGGTTGTTGCCGCCGCCGGACGCGCCCGACGGGTTGTGGTTCAGGCACATCCACCACATCGGGGAGTTGGCGAACAGCTCGCTCGTCGCACCCCGTGACGTCGCCTTCAGCAGCATGGCCCGCTGGGTGGCGTCGGCCGTCCACTTCCAGGCCGAGGAGGTGGGGTCCTCGTTGTTCCAGTCCTGCCAGTAGCCCTCGATCTGCTTGAAGGAGGGGATGTTGGCGGAGGCGACCATCGACTCCCCGTTCACGCTGTTCCAGCTGCACCCGCCCAGGTTGTAGCGGGCGATGTTCAGGCCCAGGCCGGGAAGCGAAGTCCCGTTGTACGTCGTCGACTTGGTGGTGAAGAAGATGTCGGCGAAGTCGTCGCGAGCGCCGAACACGTTGGCCCACCACGCCAGCGAGGTGCCCCAGCCCTCCCACTTCCCGTACGTCGTAGCGGGGTTGACGGCGATGGTCGCGTCCGCGCGGGCGGTGCCCGTCGCCAGGGTGCTGCCGAGGACCGTACCGCCCGCGGCCGTCAGCAGTGTTCTACGTCGGATCATGGCTTCTCCGTCCCGCTCGATCGCCGGTCGTCCCGCCGGCGCCGGCCTGTCGACTCGATCGCCTTTCACCCCAACGGAGTCGGCCCATCGGCTCAGCTGCCGGCCACGCGACGGGCACTGGCCAGTCGGCCCCATTTGCCCGTCACGCCACCGGTACCGGCTCGCCCCGCTGATGCCATCAGGAAGCATCGGGTGTGACGGGTGGGGTTGTCGAGGGTTGTGACGCCCCTTTCTCACCCCTTTCTAAAACCGGTGTATGAAGCCCCTGGTGGGGCGTCGGGGTGTACGGGGCTGGTGACTTGAGGAGGCGGCACCTATCGTGCGGGCCCGGCGAAGGAGGCGTACGGATGCGGGCTCCCGGGATCGTGCACCACGGCACTCGGCGGCGGCGCGCCGCGTACCGGCGGGCGGTGTGGAGCGGGGCGGAGGTGTTCGTCACCGTGGGGGTGGTGCTCCTGCTTCTCGTCGTGCACCAGCTCTGGTGGACCAACCGGGAGGCCCGACACGACGCCGCGCGCAAGGTGCAGGCGCTGGAAAGGGAGTGGGAGGCGCCGGGGGCCGCCGTGGCGCCGAGCGCGGATCCGGGCGGCGGTGAGGGCGAGGGGGACGGCGGTGACGACTCCGGCGGCGCGCGGAAACCCTCCTCGCGCGAACGGCAGGCCACCGTCAACAGCGCCCAGGCGCAGCCCCGTTGGTCCCAGGCCTACGCCATCCTCGCCATCCCCCGCCTCTCCCTGCGCGTCCCGGTCGCCGAGGGCGTCAGCAAGCAGAACGTCCTCAACAAGGGGTACGTCGGTCACTACAAGGGCACCCAACAGCCGGGCCAGGCAGGGAACTTCGCGCTCGCCGGGCATCGGAACACCCACGGCGAGCCCTTCCGGTACATCAACCGGCTGAAGCGCGGCGACACGATCACGGTCGAGACGAAGGCCGCGCTCTACACGTACGTCGTCGACAAGACCCTTCCGCAGACCTCGGCGCGGGACAGCGGGGTCGTCCGCGGCGTGCCGCGCAGTACCGTGCGGCCGTCGTACGGATACAGCGAGCCCGGGTACTACATCACCCTCACCACGTGCACTCCCGAGTACACGTCCAAGTACCGGATGGCGGTGTGGGGGAAGCTGCGGTCGATGCGGCCCCGGTAGACCCGCGGGTGGAGCACGCGGGGCTGAGCGGCCTCGGGGAAGTGGGGTGCGTTTCCGCGTTGTCCGTGCGGTGCAGGCGTGCTGCCGCGTCGCCGTCGGACGGGACGTACCTGGTTGATGTGGCAGTGCGGCGAGGTGCCGTGCCGGGCGGTGTGGGGGTGTGCCGGGCGGCGTGGTGCCGTGTCGGGCGGTGTGGGGGTGTGCCGGGCGGCGTGGTGCCGTGTCGGGCGGTGTGGGGGTGTGCCGGGCGGCGTGGTGCCGTGTCGGGCGGTGTGGGGGTGTGCCGGGCGGCGTGGTGCCGTGTCGGGCGGTGTGGGGGTGTGCCGGGCGGCGAGGTGCCGTGCCGGGCGGCGTGGGGCGTGCCTCACTTCCCCGAGGCCGCTCAGAGACTCGGCGGGCCCGGCGGTGTCACCGCCGGGCCCTTCCCCTGTGCGTGCAGCAGCGCCCCGAGCTCGTACTGGGCCACCACATCGCCCGCTTCGGCGTGCGGTCGGTACAGCGCCTCCGCCTCGGCGTAACGGCCCAGGGTCGTCAGGCACCAGCCGAGATCCCGCCAGCAGAAGCGGTGCCCGAGCTCGACCGCGAGGCGGTACCACTCCACGGCGCCCGCCGGGTCGCCGTCCCGCCGCTTCCAGTAGCCCAGTTGACCGGCGGCACGTGCGCTGCCCGCCCGTGCCATCCCGGCCACCAGGTCCTCGGCCTCGGCCACCCGTCCCGACGCCCAGCGGCGCATTTCCTGCGCCATCGTGACCAGCCGGTCGGGGTCCTGTCGTACCTCGGCCTCGCGGCGCAGCCAGTGCTCGGCCTCGGCCTCGTAGCGGGCGTCCTTGTGCGCGAGTCTGCTCGCGCTCCAGGCCGGCTCGCGCACCGCTTCCGCGTGACCGGCCTCCGCCAGGGGAACCAGCCAACGCTTCGCTTCCTCGCGGCGCCCTTGTCGCAGCAGGTCGCTGCCGCGTTCGTACGAGGCTGAGATGTCCATGATCAGAACTCTAGAGGTGTGGGTGTCAGCTCCGCTCCCGAAGCGCCAGCACGCTCACCGCCGCCACCCCCGCGAGTCCCGCCGACACGGCGATCGCGATGTCCCAGCCGTGGGCGATCCCGCCGGAGGAGGTCACCAGCGCGATCGTGAGGGCGACGCCGGCGCAGGAACCGATGTAGCGGAACGTCTGCTGCGCGCCCGAGCCCATCGCGGCGCGGGCCGCGGGGACGGACTCGACGGCGAGGTGCGGAAGGGAGGCGTTCAACAGGCCGCTGCCCACGCCGGAGACGATGAAGCCGGGGAGCAGCCGTGTCCAGGAACCGGCATCGAGCGCGCCGAGCATCGTCAGGACGCCGACCGCGTGCAGCGCGAAGCCCAGTGCGAGCTGGTGGCGTGGTGAGATCCGGCCCGCGAGGCGCCGCGCCTGCAGGGCGACCGCGAAGGACAGCCCCGACCAGAGCAGGACCAGCCACGCCGTTTCCAGCGTGGACAGGCCGAGCGTCGAAAAGCGCCGCTACCAGGAGTCGCCGCCACGCGACGAGTACGTCGTCACCGACCGCGGCATCGCGCTCTGGCCGACCCTGCGTTCGCTCGGCCTGTGGGGCCGCGAGCACTTCAGCGAGACTCAGCTGCGCTCCTTCCGGCACGCGGCCTGCGGCACGGAGCTCGGCCCGTACGGCGAATGTCCCGCCTGCGGAACCGTCGTACCCGTCCCGGACGTCGAAATGGTGCCGGGACCGGGACTCGATGCGGAGCCGACGAATCCGGTCAGCCGGGCGCTGCTCAAGCCCAAGCGGCTGCTCGAGCCGATCGAGACGGATTCGGTGCGGGCCGTCGAGTCGGGTCCCGCGTAGCGGGCCGCCGAGCCGGGTCCTGCACGGCAGATCGCCGAGTCGGGTCCTGTATAACGGCAGGACATGCAGGACATGTACGAGTACGTGCGCGAGGGGAGGGGCAGTCCATGATCCGGAGCTGGGCGAACATGCGTCCCGCCGCCGTGCTGCTGCTTCTGCTGCTCGAAGTCGCGCTGCTCGACACCGGCAGCCTCTCCGCCGCCGTAGCCGTCGCGTTCACCGCGACCGCCGCGGCCGGTTCCGCGCTCGCCGTCTGCGCCCTCATCGGCTCGCGCTGCGCGCCAGCCGTCCCCCGTACGCGGGTCCGTACGGCCATCCGCGACCGTGAGCACCGGACGGCCTTCCTGCCCCAACGTGATCCCGACGCGGCGGGGCGCAGGCGCCCCCGAGCGCCGGGGCGTGCCCTCCTGACGGCCGCCGCGTAGGGATATCCCGTAGCCGGACCCCGCGCGGGTCGTCATGCCGCATTCCGTAACCACGGCACGACGAGACCCCCGGAGGGCTCACCCATGTCCACGTTCATGTCCGTTTTCGCGAGCCTGGTCGAGCAGCTCGCCGACCTGCTCCAGCCCCTGTTCCACGCCTCGGCGGCGGCCGCCGCGATCGTCCTGTTCACCGCGCTCGTACGACTTCTCGTGCATCCCCTGTCGCGGGCGGCGGCGCGCGGTCAGCGGGCGCGCGCCAAGCTTCAGCCGAAGGTCGCGGAGCTGCGCAAGAAGCACGCGAAGGATCCCGAGAAACTGCAGAAGGCGGTGCTGGCGCTGCACGCGGAGGAGAAGGTGTCGCCGCTGTCCGGCTGTCTGCCCACCCTGCTCCAGCTGCCGGCCTTCTTCCTCCTCTACCACCTGTTCTCGAACTCGACGATCGGCGGCGAGGCCAACGCTCTGCTCGGCCACAAGCTGTTCGCCGCGCCGCTCGGCGAACGATGGGCGGACGCGCTGGGGGCCGGGGGAGTGTTCGGGGCGTCCGGGCTCGTCTACCTCGGGCTTTTCGCCCTCGTCGCCGCGGTCGCGACCTTCAATTTCCTGCGTACGAAGCGGATGATGGCCGCCTCAGCTCCGGTGGCCGGAGGCGATCAGCAGGTGCCCGGGCTTGCCTCGGTCAACAAGATCATGCCGTTCATGTCCTTCTTCACGCTCTTCACCGTGGCGGTGGTGCCGCTGGCCGCCGCGTTGTATGTGGTGACCAGTACGACGTGGAGCGCGGTGGAGCGGGCGGTGCTGTACTCCGGGCCCGTTCAAGGGCCCGAGCGGTCCGGGCCCGTTCAAGCGGTCTGAGGGGTCCGGCCCTGGTCGAAAGGCCGAACGACCTGAGCGGATGGTTACGGTCCAGTCCGTGAACGGGGTATTGCGGACTGGACGGCAAGCTTGGAGGATCGACCAGTCCTCCGATGGCTGCACCCATCGGTCGACTGCCGCGATCGAGGGAGATTGTGATCATGAAGCTGCTGCGAGTCGGTACGGCGGGGTCCGAGCGGCCCGCGCTGCTCGACGCCGAGGGGACCCTCCGGGATCTGTCGGGCATCGTCCCGGACATCGACGGGGCACTGCTCGCCGACGACGCGGCGCTCGGCCGGATCCGTTCCGCCGCCGGTGGGGGCACCTCCCATGCCCTTAAGGCTATGGGGGACGGTGAGCTGCCCGCGCTGGACGCGACCGGACTGCGCGTCGGGCCGCCGCTCGCCCGCATCGGCAAGGTCGTGTGCATCGGGCTGAACTACCACGACCACGCCCGCGAGACCGGCGCCGAGCCGCCCACCGAGCCGGTGATCTTCTTCAAGGCGGCGGACACGGTGGTCGGCCCGAACGACACGGTGCTCGTGCCGCGCAGCTCGGTGAAGACCGACTGGGAGGTCGAGCTGGCGGTCGTCATCGGCCGTACCGCCCGTTATCTGGAATCCGGTGAGGAGGCGCTCGCGCACGTCGCCGGGTACGCGGTGGCGCACGACGTCTCCGAGCGCGAGTTCCAGATCGAGCGGGGCGGCACCTGGGACAAGGGCAAGAACTGCGAGACGTTCAATCCGCTGGGGCCGTGGCTGGTGACGGCGGACGAGGTCGCCGACCCGCAGAGCCTCTCCCTGAAGCTCTGGGTCAACGGAGAGCTCAAGCAGGACGGGACCACGGCCGAGCAGATCTTCCCGGTCGCCGAAGTGGTGCGGTATGTCAGCCAGTTCATGACCCTCTACCCGGGTGACGTGATCAACACCGGTACGCCGGCGGGGGTCGCGCTCGGGCAGCCCGAGCCGAAGCCGTTCCTGCGGGCGGGGGACGTGGTCGAGCTGGAGATCGAGGGGCTCGGGCGGCAGCGGCAGGAATTGAAGGACGCGTAGGCGCTCCGCCGCGTGGGTGGGGCGGGGAACCGCGGGTGCTTCGTGCGCTGCGGGCCCGTTGTGGCTGATCACGCAGTTCCCCGCGCCCCTGGCGGTCGCGACGGGGCGAACGTTGCCTGCTGGGGCATTAGCCCGCGGTGAAGAGTTCCAGGGCCTCCACCACCAGGCTGTGGTCCTCGAGCTGCGGCAGCCCCGACACCACCACCGTGCCGATCACTCCCGCGGCCTCGACCGTGATCGGGAACGCGCCGCCGTGTGCCGCGTACACGTCGGGGTCGAGGCGCGAGGACTCCTCGAACGTCGTGCCCTTGGCGCGGAAGCGGGAGCCGACCAGGAGTGACGAGCACCCGTAGCGCTCGACGACGCGGCGCTTGCGGTCGATCCAGGCGTCGTTGTCCGCGGTCGAGCCCGGCAGTGCCGCATGGAAGAGCTGCCGGCCGCCGCGGCGGATGTCGACGGCGACGGGGGCGTGACGGTCCCGGGCCAGCTCGACGAGGAGCGTACCGAGGGTCCACGCGTCGTCGTACGTGAAGTGGGGGAGCGTCAAGCGGCGCTCCTGCTCCTCGAGTTCGGAGATCTGCGGCGCGTTCACAGGGACACCACCACTGCCTCGCGGGCGGAGCGGCGGGCGGCCCCCAGGACGTCGAGGGCGGCTGCCGCCTCCAGCGCGGTCACCGGGTTCTCGCCCTTGCCCCGCAGTGCCGCGGCGATCGCCGCGTAGTACGCGGGGTACGCGCCGGGGAGCGTGGGCTCGGGGCTGCCGCCACCCGTGAGCGGGGATTCCCCGGCGCCGACGCGGCCCCACAGGGACTCGGGCTCGACGCCCCACTCGGCCGACGTGCCGGGCCGCTTGCCCTCGCGCAGGTCCGCCTCCTGGGGGTCGAGGCCGTACTTCACGTAACCGGCCTGCGAGCCCAGCACGCGGAAACGCGGGCCGAGTTGGGCGGTCGTCGCGGAGACGTAGAGATGGGAGCGCACGCCGTTCGCGTGCGTGATCGCGATGAAGGTGTCGTCGTCGGTCCGAGCGCCGGAGCGGCGGATGTCCGACTCGGCGTACACCGAGGTCGCGGGGCCGAAGAGGACCAGCGCCTGGTCGACGACGTGGCTGCCGAGGTCGTAGAGGAGACCTCCGATCTCTGCCGGGTCGCCGGACTCGCGCCAGCCGCCCTTGGGCTGCGGGCGCCACCGCTCGAAGCGGGACTCGAAGCGCCAGACGTCGCCCAACTCGCCCTCGGTGAGCAGCTTGCGGAGGGTCAGGAAGTCGTTGTCCCAGCGGCGGTTCTGGAAGACCGAGAGGAGGAGGCCGCGTTCGTCGGCCAGGGCGGCCAGCTCGCGGGCCTCCGCCGCCGTACCGGCGATGGGCTTGTCGACCACGACCGGGAGGCCCGCCTTGAGGGCGGCCGTCGCGATCGGGACGTGGGTCTTGTTCGGGGACGCGATGACGATCAGGTCCAGTTCGTCGGCGCGCGCCCACAGCTCGTCGGGCGTGGCGGCGAACCGGAGGCCGTCGCCGAACTCGGCGCGGGCCTGCTCCTGCCGCTCCGGGTTGGACGTGACGACCGTGTCGAGGGTCAGCCCCTCGGTCGCGGCGATCAGCGGGGCGTGGAAGACGGAGCCCGCGAGGCCGTAGCCGACGAGGCCCACACGGAGGGGGGTATCAGTCATGCCTGTCATGGTGTCCACTTTCGCAACGCTGTTGCCAAAGTGCAAGCGCGGGAGACAATGGGGGACGTGAACAGGAGCGATGCGGGCGATGAGGACGCTGTGGCGTCGGGTGCGGGGGCACCGGGGCTGCGTCGGCAACAGGGGCAGGGGCGGAGCGTGGCGGCCGGGACAGACGTGGCGGCCGGAGCGGCCGCGTCCGGTTTGCGGGGCCGGTACGCGGAGGCCGGGCCCGGAGTGAATCTGCTCGCCCTGCGCAGTCACAACGCCGCGCTCGTGCTGGATCTGCTGCGCACGGCCGGGTCGTCCGGGATCAGCCGGCTCGAACTCGCCGAGCGGACCGGGCTGACCCCGCAGGCCGTCAGCAAGATCACCGCCCGGCTGCGGGCGGACGGCCTCGCGGCGGAGGCGGGGCGCCGCGCGTCCACCGGCGGCAAGCCCCGTACGGTGCTGCGGCTCGTTCCCGAAGCCGGGCACGCGGTCGGGCTGCACCTCGACCGGGACGAGCTGACGGCGGTGCTCTGCGATCTCACGGGGGCCGTGGTGGACGAGCGGAGGGCTCCGCTGGACCTGGGCTCCGGAGCGGAGGCGGTCGTCGAGGGGGCGGCGAGCGAGGTGGAGGCCCTGATCGTGGGGGCGTCCGTGCTGGGGGTGGGGGTCGCGCTGCCGGGGCCTCTCGATCATGTGCGGGGGGTTTTGCACCGGGTCACCGGGTTTCCCGAGTGGGACGGGTTTCCGTTGCGGGACGCGCTGGCGGGGCGGTTGGGGCTGCCGGTGGTGGTCGACAAGGACACGAACGCGGCCGCGTTGGGGGTTGCGGTGGGGGGCGGCGCCCCAGGGGGCTCCGGGGCTGCAGGGGTTGCCGGGGGCGTCGGGGGTTCCTTCGCGTATCTGCATCTGGGTACGGGGCTGGGGGCCGGGCTTGTCATCGGTGGGGGCGTGCATCGCGGGGCCCGTACCGGGGCGGGGGAGTTCGGGCATCAGGTCATTCAGCTGGACGGGCCGGTGTGCGGGTGCGGCAACCGCGGGTGCATCGAGGTGTTGTGTCTGGAGGCGGTGAGGCGGGGGGCCGTGGAGGAGGCGGCGCGGGTGCTGGGCGCGGGCGCGGCGAATCTCGTGGGGCTGCTGGACATCGATCTCGTGCTGCTGGGCGGGCGCACGGTCGCGGCCCATCAGGAGGCCTTCGTGCGGGGGGTCGGGGCGGTGCTGGAGGAGCGGGCTCGGCGGGAGGGGGTGGACGTGGCGGTACCGGTGCGGGTCGCTCCCGGTGGGGCGCGGGGGGTTGCGGAGGGGGCGGCGCAGTTGTTGTTGGCGCCGTTGTTCGGGCGGGGGGAGGGGTGACGGTCGGCGGGGGTGCCGGTGGGTGGGTTTTCGCCCCCTCCGCCGCTGCCCGTCCCGTACCTGGGGGCTGCGCCCCCGGATCCCCGGGTTGCTTTTCTGCTGCGGGTGGGTGGGGGCTTGTCGCGCGGTTCCCCGCACTCCTTGTGGGCCGAACGGTGGGTGTGGTGGGCGTGGCGGGGCGGTGGGGGCGGGAGGGCGTGGCAGTGTCATGGGTGCCGTTGCCCTGTATCGCCTGATGTTTCCGGTCCCGATTCCTCCTGTCCCCGATCGGCCGAAGGCCCCCTCATGCGACTGCGCAAGACCCTCCCGCTCGCTTTGACCCCCGCCCTGGCCCTCGTGCCCGTCCCCGCTCACGCGCTCACCGAGCCACTCGTCGCCGCGAGTCCCCGTCCCACCTGCGCCGCCCCCGACACGCGGGACTTCCCCATCAAGACCCGTATCCACGGTGGTCCCGCCACCTATGACGTCGGCGGTGACTTCCGGACCTGGTACATCGACCTCACCAACACCACGGCGCACTCCTGTGGGGACATTCACCCGATCGTCGTGCTGGTGGACGCGAAGCGGGTGTTGCGGCCGGGGCAGGCGCGGTTGGAGTTCTACGAGGGGGCGCAGCCGCATCCGGTGACGTTCGAGACGAGTGACGACGCCGAGAACGTGGGGGCGTTCGACGACGGGTTCCCGGGGTTCACCGTGGGACCCGGGCGGACGCTCACCGTGAAGGTGCGCCTCTCCGTGACCTCCGACGCGGCCGTCCCGAACGATGTCGTCGCGAACGCGGCCGTCGTGCAGCGGCACAACGACGACGGGGACTGGGTGGGGCAGTCGAACGACTACCGGTTCCGCATTCAGGACGAGGGGCAGGACGAGAACCAGGGTGAGAGCGAGAGCCCGAGCCAGAGTCCGAGCGGGAGCCCGAGCCACAGCCCGAGCGCGAGGGAGAGCACGGCCCAGGACGCCGGCGCCGGGGGCGTGCCCAGCGCCGGCTCGGACGGCGGTGATGGGAGTGGCGGCAACGCCATGCAGAACCAGGACCTGTCCCGGGACGAGCTGGCCCGCACCGGCCCGGGCGCAACGCACCGGCTCGGCGTGACAACCGGCCTCGTGCTGCTCGCCGCGGGAGCCGCCTTGCTCGCCGTGACCCGCCGGGTACGCCTCCGCCGTCGCTGATTCCTGTGCCCCCTTCTGCGTCGCTCGTGCCGTCGGTGCCGCCTGTGCGGCCTTCTGTGTCGCCCGTGTTGCCTGTCATGGAGATGACGGACCGGCCGGCGACCGCCCCCGAGCTGGCCGCCGCGTTCGGTGTCGCCTGTGCCGCCGGTGTCACCTGTGCCGTACGGGGCAGCTGTGCCCCCTTCGGAGTCACTGGTGCCGTCGGTGCCGTCGGTGCCGCCTGTGCGGCCTTCTGTGTCGCCCGTGTTGCCTGTCATGGAGATGACGGACCGGCCGGCGACCGCCCCCGAGCTGGCCGCCGCGTTCGGTGTCGCCTGTGCCGCCGGTGTCACCTGTGCCGTACGGGGCAGCTGTGCCCCCTTCGGAGTCACTGGTGCCGTCGGTGCCGTCGGTGCCGCCTGTGCGGCCTTCTGTGTCGCCCGTGTTGCCTGTCATGGAGATGACGGACCGGCCGGCGACCGCCCCCGAGCTGGCCGCCGCGTTCGGTGTCGCCTGTGCCGCCGGTGTCACCTGTGCGCCGGTGCCACCTGTGCCGCTTGTGCTGCCTGTGACGCCTGAGCTGCCTGAGCCGCTTGTGCCGCCCGTGTCACCTGGAACTCGTGGCGCGAACCCCGTCTGCGACGATCCCCCCGTGGACTACCCGAACGACCAGGCCCCCGGCGCCCCCGTCCGCTCCGGCATCCCGGAGCACGGCCGTATCCCGAAGTACTACGCGGTGAAGGCGCACATCGCCCTGCTGATCGAGGAGTTGGGCGAGGGGGGCCTCCTCCCCACCGAGCGTGATCTCGCGGAGAAGTACGAGGTCGCCCGCGAGACCGTGCGCCAGGCCCTGCGCGAGTTGCTGCTCGAAGGGAGGCTGCGGCGGCAGGGGCGCGGGACGGTCGTCGCGGGACCGAAACTGGAGCAGCCGCTCTCCCTCGCCAGCTACACCGAGGGCGTACGGCGGCAGGGGCGCACCCCCGGACGTGCGCTCATCTCGCTCGACCGCTTCCCCTGCCCCGAGGCCCTGGCCGCCGAGGCCGGGCTCACGCGGGGCGAACCCGTGTGGCACATGGAGCGGGTTCTGCTCGCGGACGACGAGCGGGTCGGCCTGGAGAGCACCTACGTCGCCGTGGCGCGCGTGCCGGGGCTCGACCGTGACTTCGACCCGGACTCCTCCTTCTACGCGTACCTCCATGAACGGCTCGGCATCGCGTTCGGCGACGCCGACGAGCGGATCGAGACCGTGCTGGCCACCCCGCGCGAGGCCCTGCTCATCGGGACGCCGCCCGCGCTGCCGATGCTGCTGATCCACCGGGTCTCGCGGGACACAGAGGGGCAGCCGCTGGAGCGGGTGCGGACGCTGTACCGGGGGGATCGCTTCTCCTTCACGGCCCACCTGGGCGGTCACCTCGACGGTTGATATCAGCTGGTTTCCGCCGGTTCAGGGCGGCTTTCGTGGGCTCCAGCCGTGATCGGGCGGGCTTCGGACCGTCCTCTTTTTATAACGACAAGATAACGGGTCTAGCCCAAACGTGATAGGCGGTTCACCATCTGGTTGCCGGTCGGACCCTTCCGATTCCCCCGTCCCGAGGAGCGTTGCCGCCGTGAGAGTGATAGTCGTCGGAGCCGGAGTGGTGGGCACCCTGCATGCCCGGCATGCAGTGGAGCGCGGCCACGAGGTCGTACAGATCGAGCGTGAGACGGAGGCCCGCGGGGCCTCGCTGCGCAACTTCGGGCAGATCTGGGTGAGTGGTCGAGCCGGAGGGGAGGAGCTCGAAACCGCCCTGCGGGCACGGGAGATGTGGGAGACGATCGGGGCACGCGTCCCGGGGCTCGGGTTTCGGGCGTGCGGGTCACTGACCCCCGTACGGGGAGACCTCGAACTGGCCGTCGCCGAGGCCGCTTCGGCCCGCCCGGACGCTGCCGCACGCGGCTACAAGCTGCTCACGGCGGGCGAGGCGCGCGCGATGAACCCGGCGCTGCGGGGCGCGTTCGACGCCGCCCTGTACTGCGAGCGCGACGCCGCCGTCGAGCCGCGAACCGCTCAACTCGCCCTTCGAGAAGAGCTGTCGCGGTCCCCGAACTACACCTTCCTGCCGGGGCGCGAGGTCCGTGACGTCGTCGGTGAGAACGCCGTGCGCGACGACCAGGGGGACGTGCACACCGGTGACACCGTCGTGCTGTGCACGGGGGCCTGGCTGAGCGGTCTCGTACGGGAGTTGGCGGGGCCCGAGCTGCCCGTGCGGCGCGTACGGCTGCAGATGATGCAGACCGATCCGCTCGGCGAGCCGCTCACCACCTCCGTCGCCGACGCGGACAGTTTCCGCTACTACCCCGCGTACCGCGGCCCCGCCCTCGACGAACTCGACGCGCACCAGCCGCAGGCCGCGACCGCCGCCGCGCACCGGATGCAGCTGCTCATGGTGCAGCGCGCGGACGGCGGGCTGACCATCGGCGACACCCACGAGTACGAGCACCCCTTCGCCTTCGACACCCTCGAAGACCCCTACGACCACCTCATCGAGGTCGTCGAGTCCTTCCTCGGACGGCCGCTGCCGAAGATCAGGCGCCGCTGGGCGGGGGTGTACGCGCAGTGCACCGACCCGAGCCGGGTCGTGCACCGACAGCGCGTACGGGACGGGGTGTGGCTGGTCACCGGGCCCGGCGGGCGCGGTATGACCTGTTCGCCCGCCATTGCCGAGACAACCGCCAACGAGCTGGGATGGTGACCGAGTTGAACCCCATACGTCTTGTCGTCCTCGACATGGCCGGCACCACCGTCGCCGACGGCGGGCTGGTGGAACAGGCCTTCGCCGTGGCCGCCGGCGAGCTGGGCGTCGAACCAGGCTCCGCCGGCCACGCCGAGAAGCTCGACCACGTCCGGGCCACCATGGGCGAGTCCAAGATCTCCGTCTTCCGGCATCTGTTCGGCGAGGAGGCGCTCGCCCAGCGGGCCAACTCCGCCTTCGAGAAGGCGTACGGGGAGCTGGTCGACGGTGGCCGTATCGAGCTGATCTCCGGAGCCCGCGAGGCGATCGAGGCGCTCGCCGAAGCCGGGCGGACGGTCGTGCTCACCACCGGGTTCGCCCGCGTCACCCAGGACGCCATCCTCGATGCCCTGGGCTGGCGGGACCTGGTGCCGCTCACCCTGTGCCCGGCGGACGCGGGGGGCCGCGGACGGCCCTACCCCGACATGGTGCTGGAGGCCTTTTTGCGGACCAAGGCCGCCGAGGGAGTCCAGCAGGTCGCCGTCGTGGGCGACACCTCGTACGACATGCTCAGCGGCGTCCGCGCCGGGGCGGGAGCCGTCGTCGGAGTGCTGACCGGGGCCCATGACGACCGGGCGCTGCGTGCCGCCGGGGCCGGGCACGTGCTCGGTTCCGTGGCCGAGCTGCCCGCGCTGCTCGACGGGCCCGCGCTGCTCGACGGGCCCGCGCTGCGCGACGGAGGCGGGCGATGAGCAGCGGTATCCGTTTCGACCGGGTGTCCGCCGTGTACGGGGGCACCATGGTTCTCGACTCGCTCGACCTCACTGTCGAGCCCGGCGAGGTGATGGCGCTGCTCGGGCCGTCCGGGTCCGGGAAGACCACCGCGCTGCGGGCCCTCGCCGGATTCGTGCGGCCCGCCTCCGGGCGGGTGTTCCTCGGCGACCGCGACGTGACCGATCTGCCGCGGTACGAGGACTGGAAGCCGGCCACCGGCAGTTGATCTCTCGCGCACAAGCGCTCCACCCGGCAACGCCCCTGGAACCACCGGGGGTGTTGCCATGCCCGCCACGGTGGGGTGATGGACGGAGTCGCGATCGAACAGGCCTGGCCGGGCTGGGCCCGTAGGGTCCTGACTAGGCTGAGGGCGTCGGCACAGCGTCGTTCCGGCGCCCCGGATCGTGTGCGTACGTACGCCAGGACGGCAGGAGACCCAGCACATGTCAGAGCGCAAGCCCATCGAATCGTGGCTCACCGACATGGACGGTGTGCTCATCCACGAGGGTGTGCCGATCCCCGGCGCCGACGCCTTCATCAAGAGGCTGCGGGAGTCCGGCAGGCCCTTCCTGGTGCTCACCAACAACTCGATCTACACCGCCCGGGACCTGCACGCCCGGCTCCAGAGGATGGGCCTGGACGTCCCGGTCGAGAACATCTGGACGTCCGCGCTGGCCACCGCCAAGTTCCTCGAGGACCAGCGCCCCGGCGGCACGGCGTACGTCATCGGCGAGGCGGGCCTGACCACGGCGCTGCACGACATCGGGTACGTCCTGACCGACCACGAGCCGGACTATGTGGTGCTCGGCGAGACCCGTACCTACTCCTTCGAGGCCATGACCAAGGCGGTCCGGCTGATCAAGGGCGGCGCCCGGTTCATCGCCACCAACCCCGACGAGACCGGCCCGTCCACGGAGGGCCCGCTGCCCGCCACCGGCGCGGTCGCCGCGCTGATCACCAAGGCGACCGGCAAGCAGCCGTACTTCGCGGGCAAGCCGAACCCGCTGATGATGCGGACCGGCCTGAACGCCATCGGGGCGCACTCCGAGACCAGCGCGATGATCGGCGACCGCATGGACACGGACGTCCTGGCCGGTCTGGAGGCCGGGATGGAGACGTTCCTGGTGCTCACGGGGCTGACCACGCCCGCGGAGATCGAACAGTACCCGTACCGGCCGTCGAAGATCGTGGACTCGATCGCGGACCTGGTCGACCGGGTCTAGAGCGCACACCGGGCGGGATCCGGGGCGCGCGGCCGAACCGCTCCGGCTCGGCCGCGGCTAAACCAATCACAACTCGTACGGAGCAGTCGCGCCCCTCTGAAGATGCGCCCCGCCGCCCCGAGGGGGAGTCTCCAGGTATCTGGAGGTTCACGATGCGCTCAATGCGACTCACTCTCTGTGCCGGGGCGGTGGTCGCGGCCGCGTGCACACCCCTCGCGTACGCGGCCGGCGCGGGCGTCTCCGTGGCGCCGTCGTCCCCGGCCCCCGGCAGCGACATCCAGCTGCGCGCGACGGGCTGCACGGGCCGGGCGGGCACCGCGAAGTCGGCTGCCTTCGTGGCGGACGCGCAGCTCACCGGCCAGGGCGGTGGTGCGCTCCTCGGCGAGACACGCGTGCCCACCTCGATCCCGCCCGGCACGTACGCGATCAAGGTCAGCTGCGACGGTGACGACGGCAAGGTCAGCGGCACGGTCGTCGTCGTACCGCAAGGCGGTTCGAACCCGGCCGCGCCCGCCTCCCCGGTCGCGCCCGTGCACGCGGGCGGCGGCGGCACCGCGCACTTCGCCTCCGCGGACGCCAAGGCGACCGGACCCGGAACCAAGCAGGCGGTGATCGGCCTCGTCCTCGCGAGCGTCGCCGCGGTGGCCGTGGCGGTGCGCAGCGCACGCCGGGGCCACGACAGCCGCGACTGACATGTCCGAACGGGAGCGTTCCGCCGGCACCGGGCGGCTGATCACCGGTGTCGCCTGGGTCGTGCTGCTGCTCGGGCTGTGGCTGTGGGGCCACGAGGTGACGGATGTGCGCCAAGGGATATCGGCGCCGACCACGGGGGACATCGCGGCCGTCGGACGGCCGCCGGAGGTGCAACTGCCGCCCGCGGCGAAGCCGCTGGGGAGCGCGCGACCGCAGCGCATCGACATCCCGTCGATGGGGGTGCAGGCACCCGTCGTGGCCCGCGGGCTCGACACACGCGGCGCGATCGATCCGCCGCCGTTCGACCAGCCGGGCGTGGTCGGCTGGTACGCGGCCGGGGCGACACCGGGGGCCGCCGGGACCGCGCTGTTCGTGGGACACGTGGACACCGAGACCCGGCCGGCGGTCTTCTACAAGCTCAGCACGGTACGGCCGGGCGAGAGCGTCCGGGTGACCCGCGACGACGGTACGGTCGCCGAGTTCACCGTGGACGACGTCCAGGTCCTCCCGCGTGACGACTTCGACGCCCAACAGGCCTACGGAGTACGCACGTCGGGGCGGGCCGAGCTGCGGCTCATCACCTGCGGCGGCACGTTCGACCGGGCGAGCCGAACCTATACGGCGAACGTGATCGTGTCGGCGTATCTCACGGGAACGGGCCTCTGACTCCCACCGGCAGCCGACGGCAGCCGGATGCGAGCCGGATGCCATGGCGATGAGAGTCCTGTGGGAGCCGTACCTGGCCCGGTCGACGGCCCGCTCCCCCCGAAGCCGCCGACCGGGCTGGTCCTCGACCGCGCGCGCACGGGCTGCGGGAGTAACCCGGCGACCGGCGCGGGAGGTGCTGGGAGCCGTCTGCGAGGGGCGGCGGACGGCGCAACCGGCCAGGGGCTGGGGCCGTTTGAGGCAACTGTAGAACGGATGAGCGTTCCGGCCTAGAGGTTGTTCGACGCCAAGTCGACCATCGGTGGCTGTGTGTCATCGGCGCAGGTGGAAGATGCTCCATCCAAGCTTTCACGAACGCCACGGCAGGCTTGCACGAACGCCGCAGGCCTCCAGCAGGGCCGACGCCGGCAGCATTTCCCTGCTGCCGTGGTGCATGTCCCGTACCCCGATTCTCTTGTCCTCGTCCCCCTCGCTCAGCTGCGCCTACCCGGAGGGTCAGGGCTGTAACAGCTCTCCGACAAGGGTCGGGCGACCTCGTGGGCGGCGCGAGACGTATGTCAGGATTGAGACTTAGGACGGTGCACCCAAGGGGGAGTTGGATGTACGGCACGAGGAGGGCCGGGGCACGGGCGTCCGTTGCGGTGGCGGGGGCGGCACTGCTGCTCGCGGGGTGTTTCTCCTCCGGGGGCGACAGCGACAAGGGCGACGGTTCCGGTTCCAAGGTCACACAGCAGCCCAAGAATTCGGACCCGTTCTGGGTCAATCCGGATGGGAACGCGGCCGAGCAGGTCGCCACGTATGTGAAGGCGGGCAAGAAGGACGACGCCGAGCAGATCCGCAAGATCGCCGAGCAGCCGACCGGCGAGTGGATCGGGCCGGAGAATCCGGAGCAGGAGGCGCGCGGCTTCACCGAGGCCGCCGAGAAGGCCGACCGCGCCGCGATCCTTGTCCTCTACAACATCCCGCATCGCGACTGCGGTCAGTTCTCGCAAGGAGGCGCCGCGGACGGCAATGCCTACCGGGCCTGGATCGACGGGGTCGCCAAGGGCATCGAGGACCGGCCGGCCACGGTGATCCTGGAGCCGGACGCGATCCTGCACCTGGTCAACCAGTGCACCCCGGACGAGTACCACGAGGAGCGCTACGACCTCCTCAAGGGCGCCATCGCCAAGCTCAAGGCCCTGAAGAACACCAAGGTGTACCTGGACGCGGGCAACGCGGGCTGGGGACACCCCGACCAGATCTTCCAGCCGCTCCAGTGGGCGGGCATCGACCAGGCCGACGGCTTCTCCGTCAACGTCTCCAACTTCTACCCGACCCAGGCCTCCATCGCGTACGGCAAGCAGCTGTCCGCGAAGGTGGGGGGCAAGCACTTCGTCATCGACACCAGCCGCAACGGCAACGGCCCGTACACGGGTGGCAAGACGGACGAGAACTGGTGCAACCCGCCGGGCCGCGCGCTGGGCGAGACCCCGACGACCAAGACCGCCGATACGCTCGTCGACGCGTATCTGTGGATCAAGCGGCCGGGTGAGTCGGACGGCACCTGCAAGGGCGGCCCGAAGGCGGGCCAGTGGTGGGCGGACTACGCGCTGAAGCTCGCCGAGGCGACCAAGTAGCGGCCTGTACGTGACTGGGGGCGCCCTCCGCCGCACAGGCGGAGGGCGCCCCCAGTCACGTAACGCTCAAAAGGATCAAGGCACCTTGACCCACTGGGCCTTGCTCGGTGTGCCCTGGTCGTCCGTCACGAACAGCATGTACCAGCCGGATTCGACGAGTGCGCGGTTCTTCGGGATGGTGACCGTGACGCCGTTCTTCGTCTTCTTCAGGTCCAGGGCGATGGACCGCTGGTCGACGTCGGTGACATGGGTCGTGGCGCTGGGCCGGATCAGGCGCGCTGTCCTGATGGACGAGGCGTGCTGCGAGGCGAAGGTCGCCGAGGCACCGCGGGCGATGGTCTTCGGGCCGCCGCTGAGCGAGGGCCGCGAGTCCCGGTACAGGTACGGCGGGGTGTAGATCTCGACGCGCTGCTCGAAGATCCCGGGCTTGGTGTTGGCCTTGTCGCCGTAGAGCGAGTCCGAGCCGAAGAACATCACGCGGCCGTCGGGCAGCAGGATCGAGCCCGAGTGGTAGTTGCGACCCACCAGCGGGTCGGCGACCTGCTCGAAGGTGTTGGTGTCCGGGTGGTAGATCCGCGCCTGGTGGATGTTGGAGTCACTGCGTCCGCGGTAGTCCTCGGAGCCGCCGGAGACCAGCACCGTGTCGTCGGGGAGGACCGAGGACTGCGGGTAGCGGGTGCCCTTCTCCAGCGTGGGCCCGTCCACGAAGCGCGGGTTCTTCGCCTTGAGGTCGACGATGCGGGTCTTGTTGGTGGACTTCTTCGACTCGCCGACGCCGCCACCACCGATCACCATGTACTTCTCGTCCTGCGCGGGCGGCAGCAGCACCGTGCCGGATGTCTCCATGATGTCGGGGTCGCTCATCCCGGGGATCTTGGTGAACTTGTTGGTCTCCACATCCCAGATGCCTGGGTCGCGGCCCACGTCGTCAGGACCGTATCCCGCGTTCGAACCCGAGTAGAAGATCTTGCCGTTCTGCATCTGGAAGAGGGCGGGATAGGTCGGGAACTGGCGGATGCCCTTGGTGTACGTCCATTTCTTGGTCTTCGGGTCGAAGATCTCGTTCTTGCCCGGGACCAGCTGGCCGATCTCGTCGAGGCCGGAGACGCTGAGGACCTTGCCGTCCGGCAGCGGGGTCAGTGTCGGATACCAGCGGGCCTCGTTCATCGGGTCGACCTTGATGTACCTCTCGGCGACCGGATCGAACTCGTAACTGTCCCTGATGCCCTGGAAGTCCTTCTTGTCGAGGGCGAGCTTCTGCGCGATGCCGTAGGTGTTGCGGGCGTCGGCGCCGGTCAGGCCCTGGACCCGGTAGTTGTCCTGCGTTCCGGTCTCGTACTTCGCGCCGCGCCGCAGCGCCTCCACGTAGATACGGCCCAGGCCCGGGTCGTTGCGCAGGAATTTGCCGGTCGCCTTGTCGAAGATCTTCTTGGCGCGCGGCACGAGCACCGGGTCCTTGGAGGCGAACGTCTTGCCGTTCTCCTTGCCGGTGAACTTGGTGCCGGCGGGCAACGTGATCGGCTTGTCGGGATTCTCGTTGTGCACCACCATCAGGCCGCCGGCCTTGGTGACGTCGCCCTTCAGCTTCTCGTATCGCCTGGTGCCGCCCGCGATCAGCAGATTGCCGTTGGCCAGCTGGGTGTGGCCGGTGCAGAACAGGTCGCTGGGCGTCGGGATCTTCTTGATGGTGCCCTTGACCGGATCCCACAGGCGGGAGTCGAACTTCTTCGCGTTCGAGTTGTCCTGGTTGTTGCCCGAGCCGGCCACCATCAGGATCTTGCCGGTGTGCAACAACGACGCGTGAATCGTGTTCTGCCGGAGCTCCTTGGGGAATTCGATGATGTCCCAGTGACCGTTCGCGGCTTTGTACTCCGGCTTGTTGATCGTGTACTGGTGGTACTTGTCCGTCCCGAAGCGATACAGCCACGGCCCGTTCATCCCGGCCAGCGCGAGCACCACCACCCCGGTTATCCCGAGGCGGCGGGCGCGGCGGCGGCGGGCACCGTCTTTCATTTCTTACTTCCCCCAAGGGTGATCTGCATCGTCTGGTCATTCCCGCCGTTCGCGGCCCAGGTGGGCTTGTGCTGCGGCGAATGCGGGGCGTGTTGCTCCTGCTGCGGCACGGAGGCCTGGGGAGGAACGGTTGCGGCTTCGGGCGGCGCCGGGGGCTTCTTCCGCTCCTGGCGCATCGCCCAGCGCCAGGCGAAGATCGGCGAAGCGGTGATCAGCAGGGCGAAGGTGGCCCAGGTGATCATCGCGGGGTGGGAGTGCCCGAGCATGACACCGGCGACGATGGAGCCGGCGAAGACCAGAATGAAGAACAGGTGGATCCGGAAGGTCCCGAACAGTGTGTCGGGGCTTGCCGAATCGCCCTTGGGCGTCACCACGAACTTGCTCTTGCGGCGAAGCACGGCGTCCATCAGGGACCTGGCGTAGATGGGCGCGGAGAGCGCCGACATCACCATGCCGGCCACCCCGCCCGAGCCCTCGGGCTCGTGCGGGGAGACATTGTGGCGGCGGTTCCAGACGTACAGGCCGATCTGCAGCGCGGACGCGTTGCCGTACAGCATCAGCCAGACCGTCGGGTCGATGTTCACGCCCGAGGCGCCCAGGCCCAGGAACAGCGCGCAACTCAGCGCCGCGAGAATCCAGTTGAGGGCCGACATCGGGTAGAAGATGATCATCATCGTGTAGTTGAAGAGCTTGCTCGGCGGCAGCGAGTAGAAGCCCTTCCAGTACTGCTTGAGGATCGTCTCGTAGGTGCCTCTGGACCAGCGCAGTTGCTGGGTGAAGAAGTCCGTCCAGGCGTTCGGGCCCTCGCCGACCGCGAGTACGTCCGGGGTGTAGACCGAGCGCCACTTCTTGCCCGTGGCGGGGTTCTTGTGGCGGTGGATCTCGAAGCCGGTCGCCATGTCCTCGGTGATCGAGTCGTACAGACCACCGATCTGCTTCAGCGCCTTGATGCGTACGGCGTTGGAGGTGCCCACGAACATCGGCGCGCCGTAGGCGTTGCCGGCCCGCTGGATCAGCGCGTGGAAGAGGAACTGCTGCGACTCGGCGGCCTTGGTGATGGGGTTGTCGTAGTTGCCGTACACCTGCGGGCCGATGACGAAGCCGATGTCCGGGTCGCGGAAGAAGCCGAGCATCCGCTCCAGATAGTTGGGCAGCGGCACATGGTCGGTGTCGACCGAGGCGAAGTAGTCGTAGTCGTCGCCGTGGGCTTCCAGCCAGGCGTTGTAGTTGCCGTGCTTGGTCTTGGCGCGGTGCGGGCCCTTGGCCTGGTTCCACTTCGCGACGCCCTTGCGGGAGAAGTGGTGCACGCCCAGGCGCGTGCACACCTCCTTCACCTCGGGGTCGTCGCCCTCGTCGAGGAGCCAGACGTGCAGAAGGCCCCGGTGGCGCAGCTTGACGGCCGCCTCCAGGGTCTTCGTCACCATGGCGAGTGGCTCCTTGCCGGGCACGAAGGAGGTGAGGAAGGCGACTCTGGTGCCGGTCTCGGGCACCACCGGGATGGGGTCGCGGGCGACCAGGGTGGCGTGCGCGTTCGACAGCACGTTCATGCAGCGGAAGAACTCGATCAGGCCGATCGAGACCAGCATCACTATGTCGAGGGCCGGCAGGAAGTCGTAGGCCGGGTAGTCGCGTTCGGTCCAGTGCTCGGGCTGGAGCAGCCAGCCGAGCAGGATCAGCGAGAGCAGCGGCGCGGCGCCCAGCATGAGCGCGGCCCTGATGCGGTGCGGCTCCTGCGACAGCAGCGAGCGGTACTGCACTTTGTACGGCTTGTTCGGGTCGGGCTGTGTGAGGGGTCCCGCCAGCCGGCTGTAGTGCTCGTAGTCGTATCTCGGAAGCGACTTCTTGATCCTGCGGAAGCCGCCCGTCCGGTGCGATGGCACCCTGAGCTGGGTCGTCTCTGACGGGTCGAAGTTTTGCCGGGCGCCCGTCGGCGTCGACGTCATGAGTCATCCCCCCGCACGCACCGTCAGGTGCGTGTTCGTCGGTTCCTGTCGTCCGCTCGGGTCCCCCTCGACCGTCACAGACGCATCACTGGCAGGCCAGCGTCACCACATCATCCACACCCTATAGACATGGAACGACGACCTTCCGGTTGCATGATGCCCCCCCTCGGCATCTGTTCATGAACGAGGCCCCCAACCCCCCCACGCCCGCAACCGGCCAAGCCCCCAACCGTCATGTATCGACAGTCCCTTGAAGCCCAGGGTTCTACGCCGTCCATCATGATCGCAAGATGCGAAACGCGGTGTTAACCGGTCATACGCGCTCATTGGGATGCGTGTACGAGGCTGAGGTCGGCGTGCGCGTACGACGGTGGGGCCCTCGCAGCTGCGAGGGCCCCACCGGTCGGTGCGCCGCCAGGGACTCGAACCCCGGACCCGCTGATTAAGAGTCAGCTGCTCTAACCAACTGAGCTAGCGGCGCCTGCTGACCCGAGAACTCTACCCGACCGGGTGGGGTGCCCCGGACCGCGGGGGGAGGGCTCCGGGCCAGGTCGGAGGGGTCCTGTACATCATTCGGACCGTCAACATGCGACACCGGAGGACAGTTGAGAAACTGACGAATGTGCAGAACTGCGGACATTTCCACCTGGAGTGTGAGGGGATTCGCATGGCGGCTCCGGTATTCGAGGAATTCGATCCAGCGAGCGACTGCGACTGCCCCGGATGCGTTCACTGGCGGCGCGTCATGCCGCGTTCCTCGCCTTCGGGGCCCTTGGGCCATCCGGCGACACGCAAGGCGCTCGTCCTCGCCGCCGCGGCGGGCACCGTCCTCGGCGTGGGCCAGCCGGTGCCGGCCGTCGCGGTCGCGCACGGACCCGCCCGGCCGGGCATTCCCACAGGTGACGAGCCCGACACCCCGCAGGGCGGCAAGGCCCCGCTGCACGGGCCCGTCGGCAAACCGGCGAGTCCTGGAAAACCCTCGAACGTGGCCAAGGTGCACACGACCAGCCGGGCCGAGATCATCAACCGGGCCAAGAAGTGGGTCGCCGCGCAGGTGCCGTACGACATGTACGTGTACTGGCCGGACGGGTACCGACAGGACTGCTCCGGCTTTGTCTCGATGGTCTGGGGCCTGCCGGGAAACGAATGGACGGGCACCCTGGGCACCCTCGGCGAGCGGATTTCCCGCGACCAGCTGCAGCCCGGCGACATTCTTCTCTTCCACAATCCCGACGATCCCGAGAAGGGTTCGCACGTCGTCCTCTTCGGCGGCTGGACGGACTACACGCACAGCTATTACCTCGCCTACGAGCAGACCCGCCCGCACACCCGGAAACAGGCCACCCCGTACGCGTACTGGAGCAACTCCGACCGCTATGTGGCCTATCGCTACAAGGGGCTGACCGAGGGTGCGAGCGGCGCGAGCGAGTCCTCGTCGGACGCGAAGAGCACCGTCTATCCGGGGGACGCGTACTTCGGTCCCGGCGCGAACAACGCATACGTCACCCGGCTGGGCCGCCTCCTGGCGGAGCGGGGCGCGGGCCGCTTCTACGCCACGGGCCCGGGACCGCGCTGGTCGGACGCGGACCGGCAGGCCACCCGGGCCTTCCAGCGGGCGCAGGGCTGGGCCGGAGCGGACGCGGACGGGATGCCGGGGGCCGAGACGTGGTCGTACCTGGTGGGCAGGAAGGGCAAGGACATTCCGGGTGCGGTGACGGGTGACTCCGGGGTCGAGGGGCCTCCCGGGGCGAAGGGTTCCACGGATACTTCGGGCGCCTCCTCGCACGGGGTGCCCGGCTATCCGGGGCGCGCGATGTTCCGGCCGGGCGCGCACAACGAGTACGTCACCCGGCTCGGGAAGCAGCTGGTCAAGAAGGGGTTCGGCAAGTACTACACAACGGCTCCCGGACCGCGCTGGGGCGAGGCGGACCGGCGCAACGTCGAGGCGTTCCAGCGCTCTCAGGGCTGGCGCGGCGGCGCGGCGGACGGTTGTCCGGGACCGGAGACATGGCGGCGGCTCTTCTCCTGAAGACCCGTTCGAGTGCGTACGAAATCCCGGGTTCCGGGCGATATCCCGAACTCGGTGAGATTCCGAAGCCGGGTGACATCGCACATTCGGGCGACATCCGAGTTCTTACGAAACTTCCAGGCGCGGAGGCATGGAGGCACGTATGAGTACGACGACTTCACACAACCCGGAGCCCGAAGGGGCAGAGGCGGGCTCGGGCGCATCGGCATCGGCTCCTGTTTCGGCAGTGGCACCGGTATCGGCGCCGGTATCGGCATCGGAGGCAGGTGGTACGCGGTCCGCGCGGCTCATCCAGAACGAGGCGACCACCGAGATCCCCGTCCACCTGCTCTTCCGTGACGACCCCGAGCCGGTTTCGGTGCCCCTCGCGCCCGCCGTCGTGGGCCGGCGGCGCGGCACCGGTGAGCAGCCGCGGATCCGGCGGCCCGCACCAGGCAGGGCCCCACGCCCGGTCCCGGAGGTCGACCCCGAACTGGTCGAGCGACCGGCCCGGGTGCTGCCCGGAGTGGCGGGAGTGCTGGCCGGGGCCTGTGGTGTGGCCGGATGTGCGCTTACCTCGTGGTGGGCGGGCGCGCTGCCGCCGCCCGTCCTGGAGGCGCTGGAGGTTCCGGGGCATGCGGGCGCCGGGCTCGGGCCCGCGCAGTGGGCCGCGTATGCCGGGGCCGGGGCGCTCGGCCTGTTCGGCTTCGGCGGGCTCGCCCGGGGCCGGACCGGACGGGCCTGGGTGCTCGGTCTCTTCGGGCGCTACCGTGGCACGGTCCGGCGCACCGGATTGATGTGGGTCAACCCGCTGGTGCTGCGCCGCCGTGTCGACGTCCGGCTGCGGCACTGGCGCAGTGAGCCGATGTCCGTGGTCGACGTGAACGGGGTCGCGCTGCGGGTGGTCGTGCTCGTCGTCTGGCGCGTCAAGGACACCGCGCGCGCCACGCTCGGCGTCGAGGACCACCAGAGGTATCTGCGCGAGTGCGTGGAGGCGGCGCTCTCCCGGGTGCTCTCCCAACTTCCGGCCGAGGTGCCGCCGGCCGTCGTCAAGGACGTGACCCTGCGCAACACGGACGCGGTAGGCGAGGCGCTGACCCGGCTGATCGCCGCCGACACGGCACCCGTCGGGCTCCAGGTGTTCTCGGCCCAGCCGACCCGGATCGAGTACGCGCCCGAGGTGGCCGCCGTGATGCAGCGCCGCCGGATCGCGGCGCTGGACGCCCAGCACCGCGACACCGTGCTCACCTCCGTCGTCGACTCGGTCGAGGACACGGTGACCCGGCTGACCATGCGGGGGCTGGTCGAACTCGACGACTACGAGCGCAAGGCGTTGGTGAAGGACCTGACGGTGGCGTTCTACACGGGGCGCAGGGAAAGCTCACCGTGATTGGTATGGACATGTTCAACTACCGGCAATATTCTGGAACTTGGTCTAGACCTGAACGTCGCGCGCACAGCTCACGAGAACTTCCCCCACGTCCTCCAGGAGCGGCAGCATGCGCAGAGCCAAGTTCTACGCGGCCGCGCTCGGCCTCGTCACCGCGGGCACCTTCGTGCTCTCGACCGGCGGTGCCAGCGCCCACGGCTACACCGACCAGCCCCTCAGCCGGCAGAAGATGTGCGCCGCCAACGGCGGCACCGTCGCCAACTGCGGTGACATCCAGTGGGAGCCCCAGAGCGTCGAGGGCCCGAAGGGCTTCCCCGCGGCCGGTCCCGCCGACGGCCGGATCTGTTCCGCCAACCACACCAACTTCAGCCGGCTCGACCAGCCCAAGACCCCCGCGGGCACGGCCTGGCCGACGACCAAGGTCACCAGCGGTCAGAGCTACAGCTTCCGCTGGCAGTTCACGGCCGTGCACGCCACGACCGACTTCAAGTACTTCATCACCAAGACCGGCTGGAACCAGAACCACGCGCTGACCCGCGCGGACCTGGAGACCACCCCGTTCCTGACGGTCCCCTACAACGGACAGCGCCCCCCGTCCACGTTCTCGCACACCGGCTCGCTGCCGACCGGCAAGAGCGGGCACCACATCATCCTCGGCGTGTGGACGATCGCGGACACCGCGAACGCCTTCTACTCGTGCGCGGACGTCACGTTCTGACGGCGCCCGATTTCTGAGGATCTCTTGAGGCGCGGCCGCGCTACCCGCGGGTATGTTTCCTGCACGCCGACATGACCATGACGGCGTGCAGGGAGCTGCAGCGAACGCGCGCGTGCGCGAACACGGGGGAATGTCATGGACGTCTTCTTCTACGCCATACCCGGACTGATCATGGCCGTGGTGCTCCTCGCGGCGGCCAAAGTGGTCCGCCGCTGGCTGGAGCTCAGGAGTGCCTGGAGCAGCGGACTGACCGCCGAGGCGCGCTGCCTGCGCTCGTACACGACGACCAGCGGCGGCGGTGGCGACACCTCCGTGACCACGACCCTGCACCACGTCTACGAGTTCATGACGCGCGAGGGCCGTACGGTCCGCTTCGAGGAGGCTAACGGCCCCTCGACCGTCGTCGAGGGCGACATCGTCACCGTGCACTACGCGGCCGAGCGCCCCGAGAAGGCCACGGCCCAGGCGCCCAGCCCGGTCAAGGCGGCCGCCGGCACGATCGGCATGCTGGTGTTCTTGGGCGTGATCGTCGCCTTCTGCGTCGGCTTCATGGTCACGTACCACCACATGTCGGCGGAGAGCGACGGGTTCTTCGGCGGGATGTAGACCCTACGGAGGGCATGGATGCTGTTGTGCCCCTCCTCATCTGATGGTGCGTCAATTATGGTGCGCCCCCATGGGGCCCATGAGGCGTACCGTCGCGGAGCTCGTGCGGGAACGATGGGGCGACCACCGCCCGGGGCTGTGGTTCGAGGGGCGGGTCCTGAGTCACCACCGGGTGGCGGCGGGCGCGGCGGCTCGGGCGGCGCTGCTCGCCGATCTGCTACCGCCCGGCGCCGAACCGCATCTCGGGGTGCTGCTCGACAACACCCCCGAGTATCCGCTGTGGTTGAGCGCGGCCGCCCTCGCCGGAGCCGCTGTCGCCGGGATCAATCCGACCCGGCGCGGCCCCGAACTGGCCCGCGACGTCCTGCACACCGAGTGCCGCGTCCTGATCACCGAGCGGGCCCGTCTGCCCCTGCTGGACGGCCTCGAACTCCCCGGCGTACGCGTGCTGGTGACCGACACCGACGCGTACGCCGACCTCCTCGCCTCCTAGAGAACCTCGGCTTCGGGCTCGGCATGATCGCGGTGTCGGCGACCCTCGAATCGTTCTCGGCGCTCACCGTCGTGCCCTGGTCCCACGGGGTCGCCATCGTGGTCGCGGGGGTCTACCTGCTCAGGTTGTACGCCGTCCGAGGAGCCGGCGCGGAGGGGGCGAGTGGTGCGTACGGCGATCGTCGGGACGGCGCCCAGGTTTCCGGGAGCTGACTCGCCCTCCCCGACCGGTGGCCCGTGCTGTGGCGCGAACCCGTTATCGACTGGGCGACCGCAGACGAGCGGGCCGGAGACCGGACTACGCCATCCGGCTCGGCACCGCCCTGCGGACACGCGGTCCGCCCCCGCTTCCGCTGCGCCTGCTGTACACGACCCCGACGGTGCGCGCCCTGTCGGACGTACTGGGACATGCGTGAAGGCCCCCCACTGCTGTGGAGGGCCTTCACCAAGGTGCGCCGCCAGGGACTCGAACCCCGGACCCGCTGATTAAGAGTCAGCTGCTCTAACCAACTGAGCTAGCGGCGCATGACTCCCGCCTCCCGCTCTCGCGGTCGGCGACAAAAGAAATACTACCTGGTCCGCAGGGGTGCTTCTGACCACCCGGCCGCGCGCTGGATCATCGGGTCGGGCGGCCTAGATCGCCAGCGACAGCAGGACCGGCGTCGCCCCCCGGTTCAGCGCCTCCGCGGCCTGCCGGAGCCGGTGGGCGTGCTCGACCGGCAGGGACAGGGCGAGGCAGCCGACGGAGGAGCCCGCCGTGATGGGGACGGCGGCGCAGACCGTGCCGACCGCGTACTCCTGGAGGTCGAGCACCGGCACTGTGGGCGGCTGGGCCTCCAGACGGGACAGCAGGAGCCGCTCGCTGGTGATGGTGCGCGAGGTGAGGCGGGCCATCTTGTGGCGGGCCAGGTGGTCGCGCCGGCCGTTGTGGTCGAGCTGGCCGAGCAGGCTCTTGCCGACCGCGCTGGCGTGGGCGGAGGAGCGGAAGTCGACCCACTCGTTGACCGCGGGGGTCGAGGGGCTCGTGGCGCACTGGGTGACGTGCACCTCGCCGTCGATGTAGCGGCTGATGTAGATCGCGGCGCCGACCGAGTCGCGCAGCCGGTCGATGGTCTGCTGGAGCTTCTCGCGCAGCGCCTGGTCGCGGCCGTGGGCGGAACCGAGCCGGCTCAGGGCGGCACCGGCGACGTACGCGCCGTCGGCGATCTGCTCGACATACCCCTCCCGGCGCAGCATCCGCAGCAGTGCGGTCAGCCGCTCGGTGCCGAGACGGGTCTGGCGGGCGAGTTCGGCGTCGGTGACACCGGTCGAGTGCCGCGACACCCTCTCCAGGACGCGGAGTGCGTCCTGGGCCGAGTGGTACGGCGCGGTCGGCTCGTGCATCAGCGCCACGGTTTCCCCCTGCGCTTTTATGGCGGGCCCGGCTGGAAAACGATGCAGCCCGAACAGCTGGGCTTTCTCCACGATAGCCGCCAAAGCGTCTGCTGCGGGCTCCTGTTGACGAGATTGATGGCGCGGTTCACCCCCTTCAACAGGGAGGCCGCACGCTGGCATATGTCAAGGTCATGGCACATTGGGCATGCCCCAATTGCCGGACCTCGCACCTTGCCGCGTGTGCTCCCTCTTCGCTCCGTATCCACTCCCCGTAACCGGAGAAGCACTGATCGGGCAATCGCCGATCGGAGAATCACCGATCCGAGAGTCACTGTCAGAGAACCGCGCTGAGAAACTCCCGGGTCCGCTCGTGCTTCGGATCACCGAAGATCTTCTCCGGCGCGCCGGACTCGATGACCCGGCCGGAGTCGAACATCATGACCCGGTCCGAGATGTCCCGGGCGAAGTTCATCTCGTGGGTCACGCAGAGCATCGTGATGTCGGTGCTGTGCGCGATGTCGCGGAGGACGTCGAGGACGCCCGCCACCAGTTCCGGGTCGAGCGCGGACGTCACCTCGTCCAGCAGCAGGATCTCCGGCCGCATCGCCAGCGCACGGGCGATCGCGACCCGCTGCTGCTGCCCTCCGGACAGCTGGGTCGGATGTGCGGTGATCTTCTCCCGGAGACCCACCAGGTCGAGCAGCTCCTTGGCGCGCTCCTCCGCCTCGGCGCGATCGATGCCGAGCACGTTGACCGGTGCCTCGGTGATGTTCTGCAGCACGTTCATGTTCGGGAACAGATTGAACTGCTGGAAGACCATCCCGATCTTCTTGCGGATCCGACGCTGGTGCTTCTCGCTCGCGGGCTTGAGGCTGCCGTCCGGCCCGGCCATGTGGGAGAGCGGCTGGCCGCCCACCATGATCAGTCCCTCGCTGATCCGCTCCAGCGTCATCAGCAGGCGCAGGATGGTGGTCTTGCCGGAGCCGCTGGGGCCGATCAGGGTCACGTGCTGCCCGCGCTGGACCGTGAAGTTCAGGTGGTCGAGGACGACATGGTCGCCATAGCGCTTGACCACCTCGTCGAACTGCACCAGGTGGCCGGGAGCGGCGTCGCTCTTCGGCGCGACGCCCTCGGGGTCGGTCTTCTGCAGAGGGTCAGTGGCCAAGGCGCTTCTCCAGCTTTCTCATCAGAAGCGAGGTCGGGTAGCTCGCCAGCAGGAAGATCAGGCCCGCGAGGGTGAACGTCTCGGCGTACGCGAAGTGGAACGCCCCGTACTCCCGGGCCTCGGCGACCATCTCGCTGACCGTGATGACGGCCAGGAACGGGGTCTCCTTGAACATGGCGATCGCGTAATTGCCCAGTGCGGGCAGCACGTTGCGCACCGCCTGCGGCAGGATCACGGCCTGCCACGTCCGCCGCGGTGACATGGACAGCGCCCGGCAGGCCTCCCACTGGCCCTTCGGTACGGCGTCGATGCCTGCCCGGTACACCTCGGAGAGGTACGAGGCGTAGTGGATGCCGAGCACCGCGATGCCGATGGTCAGCGGCTCGACCGTGTTGAAGATCGCGTAGGCGCCCACCAGCTGTACCAGCAGGGGCGTGGACCGGATGAACTCGGTGACCGCCCGCACCGGGATGGTCACCAGCCGGGTCGGCGCCCGTCCGGCCATGGCGACGACCAGCCCGAGGACGGCGGCCACCAGTGACCCCAGCACGGTCGCCAGCAGCGTCGTCTTGAAGCCGTCCCACAGCAGCGGCAGCGATTCGCTGACGGCGTCCCAGTCCCACTGGTAGTTCACAGCGCACCTCCCGCGATCTCGGACTTCTTCACGGCCTCGGCGCTACGGGAACGCAGCAGGCTGCGGGCACCGGGGCGCTGGCCGAGGCGCGTCTTGGCGTGCCGCTCCAGCGCGTTCATCAGCAGGGTCAGGGCGTAGGCCAGGACGAAGTACATGACCAGCAGGGTCAGGTAGGCCGCCGTCGTCTCGCCGGTGCGGGTCCGCATCTGCTCGACCACCGTCGTCAGGTCGGCGGCGGAGATCAGCCACAGCAGCGGGGTCGCCTTCAGCAGCTGGATCAGCAGGTTGGTGAACGGCGGGATCATCTGCACCCAGGCCTGCGGCAGGATCACCCGGCGCATGCGCTGAAGCGGTGTCATGTTGAGCGCGACGGCCGCTTCCCACTGCGCCTTCGGTACGGCGTTCAGTGCGCCGCGCACCACCTCGGAGCCGTACGCGCCGTAGTTGATGCCGAACGCGACCACGCCGCAGAACAGCGGCGACAGCTCGTACCCGAACACCAGCGGGAAGGCGTAGTAGAGCCAGAACAACTGGACGTACAGCGAGGTGCCGCGGAAGAACTCCACGATCACCCGTGACACCCCCCGCACGAGCACGGGCCTGCTGTTCGCCATGAAGCCGAAGACGAAGGACAGGGCGAGGGCGACGACCGAGCCGAAGACCGTCGCCTCGATCGTCACCCACAGTCCCGACCACACGTCCGGCAGATGGTCGAAGAAATAGGAGTAGAAGTCACCCATGGGCAGGTGTCCCCGTCAGCCCTTGCACAGGTCGGCGGTCTTCAGACTCGCCGGCGGAATCGTGTCCTTGCCGAAGCCGTACTGCTGGATGAGCTGCACGTAGCGGTCCGGGTCCGAGGTGATCTTCTTCAGCTGCACGTTGAAGGCGTCCCGCAACTCCTCGCTGCCCTTGCGGAAGACGGCACCGCCCGGGCTGTACTGCTTCACGCCGTTCAGCTCCGGCACGAACGAATCGGTGACCTCGACACCGCTGTTGTTCTTGGCGAGCCAGTTCAGCGAGATGCCGGTCAGCAGGAAGGCGTCGATCCGGCCACCCTGTACCGCGTCCGCGCCGTCCTGCGGCTTCTGCAGAGTCTTGATCTTGCCGTCGGAGATTCCGGCACCCGTGGCGTAGCTCTTCTCGACCGCACCCGACATCACGCCGATCGTGACCCCGGCCTTCTTCGCCGACGCCAGGTCGGTCAGGTTCTTCGGGTTGCCCTTCTTCACCATCATCGCCGTGGGCGAGATGAACTCGGGCTCCGAGAACAGCGCCTTCTCGCAGCGGTCCGGGATGATGGCCATGCCGGCGCTGATCACGTCGTACTTGCCGGCCTGCAGACCGGGGATCAGGCCGTCCCACTCGGAGAAGGTCGGACGCAGCTCGTCGACCCCCAGGGCCTTGAAGATCTCCCGGTGCAGGGTCGGGGCCTCGCCCTTGAGCTTTCCGTCCTCCTCGTAGCCGTAAGGGGCCTCGTTCGCGTACGCGACCTTCACGTAGCCCTGCTTCTTGAGCTGCTCCAGCTTTCCGCCCTCGCTGTCGCTGCCGTTCTCCGTCTTGCTGCAGGCGGCGAGGAGACCGGGGACGGTGAGCAGCCCTCCGACAGCCGCAGTTCTGGTGAGGAAACCCCTGCGGGACAGGTTCGGGAACTCGGTCATGGACGTACAACCTCCAGGAGACCTCGGTATGTGTAGCCAGTCAGAGCCCCTGCCCGAGCGCTGAGAGCTATGCCAGAAGATCGACGGATGTGATGCAACGGTGTCCGGAAGGAGACCTTTCTGTTTCCTGGGAGGCGAGGCATGAGAGGCCATTTCACCGGGGAGGGTGGGGGCATGGCCGATCGCTATCTCGAAGTCTCCCTTGTCAAGCGAGGGGTCCGGTGCACCGCGAAACTGCTCGACGACCGGGCCCCGCTCACCTGCGCGGCGGTGTGGGAGGCGCTCCCCCTCGGCGGCGACGTGTACCACGCCAAGTACGCGCGAAACGAGATCTACGCTCTCTTCCCGGCATTCGCGGACTCGGAGCCACCCCTGGAGAACCCGACCGTCACGCCCATCCCCGGAGACCTCTGCTACTTCTCCTTCTCCGGTATGGAACTGGGGACCCACGCATACGGCTACGAGCCGGGCTCCGGGGTCCGCGCGGGCACGACGGTCGTGGACCTGGCCCTTTTCTACGAACGCAACAACCTGCTCCTCAACGGCGACGTGGGCTGGGTGCCGGGCATCGTCTGGGGGCAGGTGGTGGAGGGTCTTGAGGAGATGGCCGAAGCGTGCAACGACCTGTGGCGCGCCGGCGCGCAGGGCGAGACGCTCAACTTCCGAAGGGCCTAGGCCTGTCCGGGCGGATCAGGCGGGCTGAGGGGGAGCCACCCCGGCGGCCCCCGCCTCGTACAGGGTGTGCGCCGTCCGCAGGACGAGGTCGTCCCGATGCCGGGCGGCCACGATCTGCAGGCCCACCGGGAGGCCGTCCGCGTCCACCCCGACGGGGACCGTCGCGGCGGGCTGCTGCGTCATGTTGAAGGGGTACGTGAACGGGGTCCAACCCGTCCATCGACGCTGCCCGGAGCCCGTGGGGACCTCGGCGCCCGCCTCGAAGGCCGTCAGCGGCAGGGTGGGCGTCACCAGGACGTCGTGCGACGCGTGGAAGCGCCCCATCCGCCGCCCGAGCTCCATGCGCACGTCCACCGCGGCGAGATAGTCCAGCGCGCCGAAGCGGGCGCCGAGGCCGCAGATCTCGCGGAGGCCGGGGTCGAGCAACTCCCGCTGGTGGGGACCGAAGCGCTGGGTCACACGGGCCGCTCCGCTGAACCAGAGCGTGTGGAAGGCGTCCACCGGGTCGGTGAAGTCGGGGTCGGCCTCGGTGACGTACGCGCCGAGGCCCGCGAGCCGCTCCACCGCCCGCCGAACCGTCGCCGCGACGGCGGGACGGACCGCGACCTGCCCGCCCAGCGAGGGCGAATAGGCGACCCGCAGCCCCCGCACCCCGCCCTCCAGCGCGTCCACGAAGGATCCGCCGGCCGGCCCCAATGCCGACCAGTCCCGCGCATCGGGCCCGCTGATCACGTCCAGCAGCAGCGCGGCGTCGGCGGCGTCCCGGGCCATCGGCCCCACATGCGAGAGCGTCCCGAAGGCGCTCGCGGGATACAGCGGCACTCGCCCGTACGTCGGCTTCAGCCCGAAGATCCCGCAGAAGGCGGCCGGGATACGGACACTGCCGCCGCCGTCCGTGCCGAGCGACAGCGGGCCCGCGCCCAGTGCCACGGCCGCCGCGCTGCCGCCGCTGGAGCCGCCCGCCGTGCGCGAGACGTCGTACGGATTGCGCGTCACCCCCGACAGCGGCGAGTCCGTGACCCCCTTCCAGCCGAACTCGGGCGTCGTCGTCTTGCCGAGGAAGACCGCGCCGTGCTCGCGCAGCCGGGCCACGGACGGCGCGTCCTCGTCCCAGCGCCCGTGCGGATCAACGGTCCGGGAGCCGCGCAGGGTCGGTGCGCCGCGCATGAGCAGGATGTCCTTGACGGTGACCGGGACGCCGTCCAGCAGGCCCACGGGCTCCCCGCGCCGCCAGCGCTCCGCCGACTCCCCGGCTCGGGTGAGGGCCTCGTCCGCGTCGAGGCGTACGAAGGCATTCACGGCGGGCTGGACGCGATCGGCACGTTCCAGGGTCGCGCGTGTCGCGTCCACGGGGCTGAATTCGCCCTTGCGGTAGCCATCGACGAGTTGTACGGCGGTCAGCTCGGTGAGTTCCGACATCGGCCCCTCCAAAGGGAGATCACTGTCCCGGCACGTAACCACGTTTCTTGTCGACGACGTTCGGCAGCGGCTTTCCCGCCGCCCAGCGCTCGTACAACTCCACGAACTGCGTACCCAGTTCGTCCCGCCAGCCGGCTGTGTCCCCGCTCATGTGCGGTGACACGATCAGTCCGGGCACCTGCCACAACGGGCTGTCGGGGCCGAGCGGTTCGTGCGCGAAGACATCGAGGGCCGCACCCGCGATCCACCGCTTCGACAGTGCCTCGGCCAGCGCCTCCTCGACGACGAGCTGCCCGCGTCCGACGTTGATGAAGCGCGCCGACGGTTGCATCACCCCGAAGCGCCGCGCGTCGAACATGCCGCGCGTGGCCTCGGTGAGCGGTGCCGCGCACACCACCCAGTCGGCGCGTGCCATCAGCCGGTCCAGCTCCTCCGGGCCGTGCACACCGCGGTGCGCGGCGCGCCCCACCAGCGCCGTCGTGACGTCAAGTGCTTTGAGCGTCCCGACGATCGCCCGCCCGATCGGCCCGGAGCCGATCACGCACGCACGGGTCCCCGCCACCCGCTGCGACTCGCGGTGCCGCCACTCCCGCTGCCGCTGCAGGTCCCAGGTCCGCGGCAGATCCTTCGCCATGGCCAGCACCAGCGCGGCGACGTACTCCGCGATCGGCTGGTCGAAGACTCCGCGCGCGTTGGTCACCACCGTGTCGGACGCGGCGAGCTCGGGGCACATCAGATGGTCCACGCCTGCGCTCGCCGTGTGCACCCAGCGCGGCCGCGGGCCCTCCCCGGGCCAGGCACGGCGTACGGCGTGCGAGGTGAAGTCCCAGACCAGCAGGACGTCCGCGTACGGCAGCCGTTCGGCCAGCGTGGACTCGTCGGCGTGCTCGATCCGCACCCGACCGGTGAGCCTGCCGAGGCGGGGGAGGGGGTCGGCGTCGAGGACGAGGAGCGTGGTCATCGGGGGGCAACCGTTTCGCAGGGCGGGTCCGCTTTTCCGGGGCGGCGCGGACCGCGCGGGCGGAGAGGGTTCAGGTCCGCTTTCAAGGGTTTTCCAGAGAATGAAGGGTATCTGGGTAGATGTGAGAGGAAAGGTGTGCGCGAACCGTCTGAGATGCGCGGATTGACCACGCTCGCACCCGAACCTACCTTCGTCAACACGGGCCCGCGTACGGTCCGTTGCCCACCCGTTTCTGTTCGTGAGGCCGGTGCCTGCCATGGATGTCTCCTTTCTGGGTGGCCCCCGCCCGCAGCGCGGCATCGGCGTCGTCGCCCCCTTCGACTTCGCCCTCGACCGGGAGCTGTGGCGCTGGGTGCCGGACGACGTCTCCCTGCACCTCACCCGCACCCCGTTCGTGCCGGTCGAGGTCAGCCTGGACCTGGCCCGCCTGGTCTCCGAACACGAGACACTCGGCGACGCGGTGCGTGCCCTGAACGCGGTCGCGCCCGAGGTCGTCGCGTACGCCTGCACCTCCGGCAGCTTCGTGGGAGGCGTGGCCGGGGAGCGCGCGATGTGCGAGGCGATGGCGCGGGCGGGCGGGGTTTCCTCGGTCACCACGTCCGGCGCTCTCCTGTGCGCGCTGGAGGAGCTGGGCGCCCGCCGGATCGCGCTGGTGACCCCGTACACGGTCTCGGTGACCCAGTCCCTGGAGGAGTACGTGGCCGAGGCGGGCATCGCGGTGACGGGCCGTGCCTACATGGGCCTGACCAGGCACATCTGGAAGGTCCCGTACCGCGATGTGGTGGAAATGGCCCACCGGGCGGTACGGGGTGGGGTGGACGCCCTGTTCATCAGCTGCACCAACCTTCCGACGTACGACGTCATCCCCCAGTTGGAGGCTGAACTGCGCATCCCGGTTCTCTCGGCCAACCAGGTGACGATGTGGGCGGCGCTGCGTCAGCTGGGTACCCGGGCCGTGGGTCCCTATCAGGCTCTGCTCGACGAGTCCGCTCGTCGGGGGCCCGCACTGCCGGAAGGGCCGGTACTGCCGGAAGAACAGGAAGGTTGGGCATGACCGCACTCGGATTCCTCTACCCAGGTCACTCGGGCGAGGACGACTACCCGCGCATGGAGCAGTTGCTCGGCAGCGATATCCGGCTTCCCCTCGTCCACACGGACATCGGCGAGGACGCGCACCGGGTGGACGCGCTCCTCGAGATGGGCTCGGCGGCACGGCTCGCGGCGGGCGTGGAGGAACTGCGCCTGTCCGGTGCCGAAGCGATCGTGTGGGCCTGCACCAGCGGCAGCTTCGTGTACGGCTGGCAGGGAGCCCATGAGCAGATCCGCGCCCTTGCCCGGACCGCAGGGCTGCCTGCCTCCTCCACGTCCTTCGCCTTCGCGCACGCGGTGGCGGAGATCGGTGCCCGGCGGGTCGCGGTCGCGGCGACCTATCCGGAGGATGTGGCCGCGCTCTTCGCCGCGTTCCTGAAGGACGCGGGGGTGGAGGTGGTCGCCGTGCGCGGAGCCGGTGTCATCACCGCCGCGGAGGTCGCCACCTGGGGGGTCGAGCAGGTCCTCGCCCTCGCCCGCGAGGCCGACCATCCCGACGCGGACGCGATCCTCCTCCCCGACACGGCCCTCCATACGGCATCCCACATCACGGCCCTGGAGGCCGCTCTCGGCAAGCCGGTCCTCACCGCGAACCAGGTCACCGTCTGGGAGGGCCTGCGCCTGGCGGACCGCCGCGTGAACGCCCCCGAGCTGGGCACGCTGTTCACGAGGGAGCCGATCGTGCAGGTGTGAGGGGATTTTCGCCCCCGCCGCCCCTACCCGTTCCCGTACCTGGGGGCTCCGCCCCCAGCCCCCCTCGGTTGTCCCTCGGCCGCGGGTGGGTGGGGGCTGGTCGCGCAGTTCCCCGCGGCCCCAAAAGGGGCGCGGGGAACCGGAGACCGAACAAACCCCCAGTCCCGCGCCCGCGCGGGAATAACCGGAGACCGCCTCCTGTTTGTACCCGGCGGACAGCATCGCGCACGTATCAGGAGGCACCCCGGTGGACGAGACGGACGAGATCCGAGGCACGGCGACGGGCACCGCCCCCGTACCCCTGTCGGTCCTGGACCTGGTCACCGTAGGAGCGGGCCGTACCGCGACCGACGCCCTGGGTACCAGCGTCAAGCTCTCCCGCCTCGCGGAGTCCCGCGGCTTCCACCGCTACTGGGTCGCCGAACACCACTCGATGCCGGGCGTGGCATCGTCCTCGCCCGCGGTGATCCTGGCCCACCTGGCCGCCCACACGACGCGCATCCGTCTCGGCTCGGGCGGCGTCATGCTCCCGAACCACGCCCCCCTGGTCATCGCGGAGCAGTTCGGCACACTGGAGGCGATGGCCCCGGGCCGTGTCGACCTGGGCCTCGGCCGGGCCCCCGGCACGGACGGCGCGACCGCGGCGGCCCTCCGCCGCACGGACCTCCTCAACGAAGGCGCCGACGACTTCCCCCAGCAACTCGCCGAGCTCACCCGCTTCCTGGACGACGACTTCCCCGCCGGCCACCCCTACGCCCGCATCCACGCGGTCCCCGGCCCCGTCCAGTCGACGTCCCCCGGCGGCGTGCAGTCTCCGCATCGTCCTCCGATCTGGCTCCTTGGCTCCTCCGGCTTCAGTGCCCGCCTCGCCGGAGTCCTGGGTCTGCCCTTCGCCTTCGCCCACCACTTCTCGGCCCAGAACACGATCCCGGCGCTGGACCTCTACCGCGAGTCCTTCCAGCCGTCAGCGGTCCTGTCCTCCCCCTACGCCCTCATCGGCGTCGCCGCCCTCGCCACGGACGACGAGAAGGAGGCCCGCCGTCAGGTCCTGGCCGCCGCCCTGAACATGGTCCGCCTGCGCACCGGCCGTCCGGGTCTGGTCCCGACGCCCGAGGAGGCGGAGGCGTACGAATTCAGCCCCATGGAGCGGGAGTTCATCACCAGCTGGAACGCCAACGTCATTCACGGCACCGCCGACGAGGTCCGCTCCGGCCTCGACGACCTGCAAAAGCGCACAGGCGCCGACGAGTTGATGATCACGGGCAACGCCCACAGCGGCGACCTACGCCTGCGCTCGTACGAACTCATCGCGGACGCGTACGGGTTGCCGAAGCCTCAGTAGCCCGAGGCTCGAGCGTGTCTCAGGCCTGAGCGTGTCTCAGGCCTGAGGGGGGTTCGATGCCCGAGCGGGGCTCAGGCCTGAGGGCAGTCGGTCGCCGTCAATAGTGCGGAGATACGATCCGGCGCCACCGGCCGTGAGTACAGCCAGCCCTGGCCGGTGTCGCAGCCGATGCCGCGCAGCCGGGAGGCCTGCGAGGCGGTCTCCACGCACTCGGCGGTGACCGTCAGGCCCAGCCGGTGGGCGAGTTGGATGAGGGCCTCGACGATGACCTCGTCGGCGGGATTGGGGTGAGCCCCAGTGTCCTCGTACTGGAAGCCGCGTACGAAGGAGCCGTCCAGTTTCAGGACGGAGACCGGGAGACGGCTGAGGTAGGCCAGGTTCGAGTAACCGGTGCCGAAGTCGTCGATGGCGATGCGGACGCCCATGTCGCTGAGGGCCTGCAGGGCCTGGAGGGGCCGGCCGGCCGAGCCCATCACCGCCGACTCCGTCAGCTCCAGCTGGAGGAGATGCGGGGCGAGGCCGGTCTCCGCGAGGATGGCGGCCACGTCGGCGACCAGGTCGGAGTCCCAGACCTGGCGCACCGCCACGTTCACGCTGACGAAGATCGGCGGCGCGTCCGGGTGGTCCAGCTGCCAGCGGCGGGCCTGGCGGCAGGCGGTGGCGAGCACCCAGCGGCCGAGTTGCACGATCGAACCGTCTTCCTCGGCCAATCCGATGAACCGATTCGGCGTCAACGTTCCGAACTGCGGGTGGTTCCAGCGGACCAGGGCTTCGACACCGCGTACGCCGCCGTCCTCCATGCCCACCAACGGCTGGTACTCCAGTGCGAATTCACCCCGCTCGACGGCCGCGCGGAGGGTGGAGGACAGGGCCTGGCGGGTCATCCGGTGGGCGTTGCGCTCCGGGTCGAAGAGGGTCCAGCGGCCCTTGCCGTCGGCCTTCGCCCAGTACAGCGTCGTGTCCGCGGCCTGCATCAGACCGGTCGCGCTGGTTCCGGCGGCGCGCCGCTCGACGACACCGATCGACGCGGAGAGGGACAGCCGCTGACCCGAGAGGTCGAACGGCGCCTGGAGCGCCTTCAGGACGGATTCGGCGAGGTCGGCCAACTGGTCCGTTCCGGTGGAGTCTTCGACCAGGAGCGCGAACTCGTCGCCGCCCAGTCTCGCCACCAGGGGCGCGGCCGCTCTCGTGTAACCCGCCTCGTCGGCGCAGCGCGTCAGGCGTTCGGCGACGGCCGCGAGCAGCCGGTCCCCGACGCGGTGGCCGAGCGTGTCGTTGACCGCCTTGAACCCGTCGAGGTCCAGGTAACAGAGTCCGATCCGGCCGGTGCCGCCCTCCTCGTACGCCTCCGCCTCCAGGGCCGCCGAGAGGCGCTCGAAGAACAGGGTGCGGTTCGGCAGCCGGGTCACCGGGTCGTGCATCTGCAAGTGGCGCAGCCGCGCCTGGAGTTCACGCCGGGCGCTGATGTCGGCGACGGACAGCAGCACGGCCTGCTCCTGCGGGGGCAGCGGCGCGATCGTCACCTGGACCCAGAGGGAGTGCCCGTCGGGGTGCTTGAGGCGCCGGGTGCAGCGCAGCCGGGCCTGCCGGCCGCGCAGCACCTCCCGGTACGAGTGCCAGGTGCGGGCGTCGGACGCCAGGTCCACGAGATCGGCGGCGATCCGTCCGATGAGCGCGTCCGTGCCGCCACCGAGCAACGTGCCCAGCGACTTGTTGGCGGTGACGACCAGGCCCTCGCGGTCGACGACGGCCATGGCGAGGGGCGCGGTGGCGAAGGCCGCCCGGAAAGTACGGGGTGACGTTCCGTCGGGTACGGGCGTGTCGGGAGGCGCCCCGGCAGAGGCGTACGGGTCAGGAGGTGACCCGGGGGAGACAGATGCGCCGGGAGACGACCCGGCGCACATACGAGGAGATGTGCCGATGTGACGCTCTGTGACGGCCGGCCGGACGAGGTCTGCCGCGGGCGCCGGCCCTTCGGAGGTTCCGCTCACCGCTCGCTCCCGCAGTGCACTCGTTCTTCGTATGGGTCTCTCGGGGTGGTCGGCCGGTGCTGGACGGCCGAACAAGCCGTGTCCGTGCAGGAAAGTGTGCCGATCATAGAGGGTGGCCTCGGGGAGTTGCAGCCACTGTCCAGTGTCCCGGAACAACTGCCGGTTCTGACAGATCGTTTCTGCCTCCATCTGGGCGGGTTCCTTCCCCGGCCGATCGCCTGTGACGTTCCGTGAGTGTTCGGGGTGTCGGCCTCGCGTGGCCCCTCACCCTTCTGGTGCAGACAAAAAGGGCGAAGTAATACAAATTCGCCGAGGCTGGGTGCGGTGTCCCGAAAGTCCGCATCCGGAGGTCGACGTGCCGCGTCAGCTCCCCCTGAGAGGTCTCACCCGTGAGGCCCGGAAGGGTTTCACCCGTGAGGCCCTGCGGGGCCTCACCCGTGACGGGGTGCCACGCTGGCGCAGCACCGCGGCCGTGTTCACTTCGATGACCGCGCTCGCCGCGACCTCCCTGATGCCGGGCCCCGCGCTCGCCGAACCCCGCTCGGCCCCGTGCGCCCTGGAACGGACCGAGGCACACCACTCGGAGGGCGTCGACACCTGGAACTCCGCGTATGTGCGCCCCACCCACCCGCTCGACGCGGTGATGGTCTTCCTGTCCTTCCCCGACTCCACGCCACGGACCACACCCGCCGAACTGACCGCCGACTACTTCCCGGCCACCAGCGACTTCTTCGAGCGCGCCTCGTACGGCAAGTTCACGGTGCGGCCGCATTCCCTGCGCGACTGGGTCCGGATGCCGCACACCTCCAAGTCGTACGCCATACAGCGTGACTGGAACTCCGCGCACCGTGCCGCCTATCTGCGTGACGCGCTCGCCGCGGCTGACCAGCAGGTCGACTTCTCGCGCTACGACATCGTCTACTTCGTGGCCGACCCGGACGCGCCGGGCGTCGACTCGGATGCCACGAAGGTCGTCAACCTCGAAACGCCTCTGCAGGCCGACGGCAAGGAGATCCGCCGCGTCGTCACGGTCTTCGAGAAGCACCCACCGGACCGCCTCGTCCTCGCCCACGAGACCGGCCACGTCTTCGACCTGCCCGATCTCTACCACCGCCCCTCCGACGGCAAGGGCGACTGGGACACCTATGTCGGCGACTGGGACCTCATGGGCAGCCAGTTCGGCCTCGCGCCCGACCTGTTCGGCTGGCACAAGTGGAAGCTGGGCTGGCTGGAACCACACCAGGTGGCGTGCGTGCGGGGCATCGGCAGTACGGTGCTGACGCTGGAGCCGCTGGGGGCGGAGCCTGAGGCGGTGGGGGCGGCCGGGGCCGGGGCGTCGGGTTCGTCGACGATCCTGAGGTCGTCCCGGGTCCTGGGGTCGTCCCGGGTCCTGGGTTCGTCGCCGGCACTGGGTCCGCCGGTGCCCTTGGCTTCGTCGGGGTCTGTGGCTTCGTCGGGGTCCTCGGCTTCGTCCGGGTCCTTGGCTTCGTCGAGGTTCTTCGGGCCGCCCGGCCCCTTGGATCCGGTCGGGCAGTGGGCTTCGTCGGGGTCCTCGGCTTCGTCCGGGTCCTTGGCTTCGTCGAGGTCCTTCGGGCCGCCCGGCCCCTTGGATCCGGTCGGGCAGTGGGCTTCGTCGGGGTCCTCGGCGCCGCCGGGGGTGTCGGGTTCGTCCGGTGTGCCGGGGCCGCACGTCTTCGGTTCCGGCCGGGGCACCAAGCTGGCGGTGATTCCGACCGGCGCCGACAGCGCGCTCGCCCTCGAGGCGCGCGGCTCGGAGGGCAACGACGGCACGACGTGCACGCAGGGCGTGCTCGTCTACCGCGTCCGCAGCGAGACCGAGTCGGGAGGTGGCCCGATCGAGGTCCTGGACGCGCACCCCCACACCGAGTCCTGCTGGGAGGACTCGGTCTACCCACCGCTCGCGGACGCGCCGGTGGCGCTGGGGGAGAGCTACACCGTGCCCGGCGAAAAGGTCCGGATCGAGGTCGAGGGCCGGACCCTTTCGGGCGCGTGGACGGTGAAGATCACGCCTGGGTGAGCCGGCCCTCGCGAATCCGGTCATTGGGCCGACCTCGCGGGTGGCGGAGCCCCCCCCACAACGCGCGGCGAAGTCCCGCGAAAACAACGATGGCGAGGCATGTTCGCGTTTCCGCGAACATGCCTCGCCATCGCTAGCGTGCGCCGCCAGGGACTCGAACCCCGGACCCGCTGATTAAGAGTCAGCTGCTCTAACCAACTGAGCTAGCGGCGCCTGCTGACGTCGTAGACCTTAGCATCCTGATCGGCGGGAGGAAAAATCGATATCCGCACCGCGGCGGAGGCGGCCATGCGGGCCGCCCGGACGGCCGCCCAGAGCAGGATCTCGGGGCCGGGAAGCCAGGGATGCCGGGTGTCGGGGGCGACGAGCCAGCGGGATTCCAGACGGGCGGCGGGGCTCGCTCCGCAGCGGTCGATGCTCAGCGCGGGGACGGTGACGGCGTCCCCCGTGCCGTGGCAGAGCAGCGGCGGCACCGCGCCGCACCGCCCCGCGTGCCCGGCGCCCTCCTGGCCCCCGGCGCCGCGAGAACCCCACTCCTCCCACTCCATGAGTGTGGGCAGCCGCTGAGCCGTACCGGGCGCGGCGAACAGCAGCATCCGCCCGCGGTACGCCGCCACGGGGCCGGAGCCGGGCCCGTCGTCCCGCAACCGGTCGAGCATCCGCCGCCCGAAGATCGCCGGAGCGTTGACGACGTCGAAGGTGCTGCCGCAGGGCAGGACGACCGGGGCGCCAGGCCGTTCCGCCCACAGGGCGAGCGTGCTGCGCGGGTACGTTCCTGCAGAGGCGAGCCAGGCGGCGCCCTCGGAGGTGACGCCCGCGATGTCGAACCGGTCGGGCAACGGTGCGCCGGGGCCGTGGGGGGAGGTGCTTGCCGGGTTCCGTGTGCTGCTCATGCCGATTACATCTACCGGCGGTAAGCGGTCCGTCTCGAAGGGTTGCCGGAAATCGGGACAGGAGGGGGTGGGGTGGAGTATCTTGCCCCGCTGGCATATGCCAGAAAATCTTGTGATGCCCGGCGGCCAGCAGTCGCCCGCCCTGGCGCGTGACGTCGTCCGTCGTGACTCCGGGCAGGACGGGATCGGCGATGAGCGCGCCCGGCCAGGCCTCCCGGAGGGTCCGGAAGAGGGGCTGGTCCGGATCGGCACGAGGCGGTTGGGCAGGGGGCCGAGGTGGGCGGGCTCGAAGAGCCGCGGGGAACTGCGCATTCTTTTGGCGGGGGTCTGGGGGCGCAGCCCCCAGGTACGGGAATGGGCAGGGGCGGAGGGGGCGAAAAAACTAGGCGTGCACCCGAGGTCAGGCGTGGTCGCTCACCCCGTGGCCATGGCCGTTGCCCTCCACCCCCCGCAACAGATCACGCCCGAACTCCACCATCTTCTTCGCGTAATCCTCGGTCCACTCGGCCCGCTCACCGATGGCAGCCGGCGTAAGCCGGTCGAACCGCCGCGGATCGGCAAGCTGCGCCGCGGCGATCGCCTGGAACTCGACAGTCCGATCGGCCGCGGCGCGAAACGCCTGCGTCAGCTCCGTGGCCCGGTCCAACAGCGCACGGGGATCATCGATCGACTCCAGACCGAAGAAATGCTCCGGATCCCCGGCGGCCTCCGCGGGCTCGAAGAGCAGGGGCGCGGGGCGTAGCCGCGGTTCGTTCCGACGCGGCGTGGGCTCCGCCATGTCTTCTCCTCCTCGTACGCTTCAGGGACCCGCCCCCTCGTGGGCGGGCCACCCTCTATTGTCCCCCGCCCGCGCAAGTGGGACCGGGGGACGGGGACCGGGCAGGGATCCGCAGGGTCCACCGGGGATGGATCCCCAGGATCTATGGCCGCCAAGCCACCCGATGCTCCCCCAGATGGGACAGCACCGCGTGATTCGCCTCCCATCCATCAGGAAACTTCACCGTGACCCCGAGTTGCACCGGTTCCGTCGACGGATGGTCGTCCAGCAGCTCCGTCACCCCCGCCCGGCACACCACGATGCACGCGTGCCGGTGCCGGGAGGTGAGCACGCACAACCGCCCGGTCTCCAGATGGAACGCGGTCGCGTCCGGCCGTCCCGACAGCGGATGCAGCACGATCGTCACATCGAACTCCCGCCCCTGAAGCCGGTTCGCCGTGTCGACGGTGACGTCCGCGACTCCGAGGTCCGTCAGCGCGGCCCGCACGGCCGCGGCCTGGTCCCGGTGTGCCGTACCGACGGCGATCCGGTCGGCCGTCAGCGGCACCGGATCGTCCGCCCGCTCCGACGTGGCCGCGCCACCCCGGTCCAGCAGTCGGCGTACGACCAGCGCCACGGCCCGCACCGCCTCGGGATCCGTACGAGGCGTGTGCCGGGCCGGCAGCTCCAGCAGCCCCCAGCCCGCCTCCGCCGCCTCGTCGATGACACGGTCGGGCCCCGAACCGTCCGACGGGACGGTGAAGTTCAGCCGCCGGTCGCCGTGCCCCGTCCCGCTGCGGAACGGCGTGTACGGATAGAACGCGTCCGAGACAAGCGGCGCCGCCGACGCGGGCAGCCGCCACGAGACCGGCAGCCGATGCTGCGGCAGTTCCGGATTGTGCGCGAGCAGCGTCGTCACCGCGGACGCCGACGGGTCGTACGACAGCCCGGCCCACTGCTCGGAGCCGACGATCGCGAACGGGTCCAGTTGGCCGGGATCGCCCACGAACAGTGCCCGTTCGAAGAGCCCGGCCACGGCGAGCAGCGCGTCCGACCGCATCTGGTACGCCTCGTCGACGATCGCGTGCCGCCACGGCTCGACGCCCTTGACGTGGGCCCACTTGGCGGCGGTCGAGATGACGACGTCGAGGCCCGCCAGGTCGGCCGCCTTGGTGGACTTGCGCACGTTCTCCAGGCTGTCGAGCGCCTTGTCGTACGGGTCGGAGTCGCTGCTGTGCAGTCGTCCGACCGGCAGCTCGGGGGCCTTCTCGGCGAGCCGCAGTACCAGGTCGTCGACCTGGGCGTTGGTCTGCGCGATGACCATCAACGGGCGTCCCTCGGCGGCCAGTTCCAGCGCCGCGCGTACGACGAGGGTCGACTTTCCGGCGCCCGGCGGGGAGTCGACCACGACCCCGCGGTGCGAGCCGTGCAGCGTGTCGCGCAGGATCGCCTCGGTGGCGCGCGTGGCTTCGGCGCCGGGGTCGAACGGGGCGACGGGCTTCACGGCGACGTCCTCTTCGGTCACGTGGCTCACCGGACGTCCTCCTCGGCGGCGCGGCCGCACCGGACGTTCTCCTCGGTCGCAGGGCCGCACAGGACGTCGGTCCCGGGGCTCCGCGGGATGTCCACCTCGGTCGCGGGCCTCACAGGACATCCTCCTCGGTCACCGGGTCGGGGCCCGGAACGGTCGCCTCACCCGGCGGTCCCCCGTGCGTCCACGGTGTCTCCTCCGGGTCGGGCAGTTTCGCGCCGCCCCGCTGCTCGTGCTCGAAGAGCGTGAAGCAGACGAGGTCCCCCTTCTCCGGCACGGACCCGGCCTCGGGCTCCTTGCCGCGGCCCATCTTGTCGACGATCCGCAGCACCACAGCGGCACCCCCGGAAGCCTCGAAACCCTCGTATCCCACGAACTCCGCGGCCTGCGGCTTTCCTCCCAGCGACCGGTACACCTTGGCGCGGTCCCCCAGATGCGGCCGGTCCTCCGTGCGGACCGTCACCAGGGGGCGCGGGCTGGGCCGCTTGCCCTCGCTGTACGCCATCACGACATCTGTGACCTCGCCCGCGAACGCCTCTCCGGCGAGCCGTCGCCCGGCCATGACCAGCGGGTCGTCCAGGGCCTCCTGGGCTTCCAGGCGGGCCTGTTCGCGCTCGCGCGTGGCGAGCTTGTTCGCCGCGGTGACCGCGTCGTCGCGGCGGGGCTGCGGGGGTTCGCCCGCGGTGATCCGGTCCCGGTGGCCGGTGAACGACCAGCGGTCGCGGGTCCAGCGGTCGGCGGCGTACGCGCCCTCGGGGAGCGCGCGCAGCAGGTCGAGTCCATGCCACACCGCGTCCCAGGTGGGCCGGGTGACGCTCTCGACGAGGGCCCGGATCTCCCGCTCGGCGGCGGTGAGCGCGCCGAGCCGGTCGTCCGCCTCCATGCCGTCCTCGGCGGCGGCGAGTGCCGTACGCGCGCGGTCGTAGCGCTCGATGGCGGGGGCCAGCAGTGTGTTGTCGAAGGCGGGGTCGGTGGCCGGACCCGCCGGCGGGCAGACGAGCTGACCCCGGGGGTCCCGCCGAAGCTCGGCCCGCAGGGCGGCCTCCGGGCCCGACTCGCCCTCCGGCGGGTCGATCCAGGCGAGCAGCGCGCCCAGGTGCTGGTCCTCCAGGCTGCTCTGTCCGGTGGCCCAGTGCCGGGACAGCACGTCGGTGAGGGCGAGGAGGAGCGAGGAACCCGGCACCCGGGACCGCTCCCCGTAGTGCGTCAGCCACCGCCCGAGCAACGGCACCCGGGGCGGCGCCGGATGGGGCGTCTCGGGATCCTGCTCGGCGGTCCGCCTGAAGCGCATGGAGCGCCCGAGCAGCCGTACGAAATCGATGCCCGCCCGGCTCGGCACGATCAACTGGGCGGCATCCGCGCACAGTTCGACCTCGACCTTGACCCGCTTCCCGGTCTCCGGATCGGTCTCGTTGCGCTCGGCCGCCTCGACCACGTCCGCGTACGCGTCGATGTACGGCAGCACGACGTCAGCGAGTTCCGCGAGAAACGCGAACCGCAGATCCCGGTCGCGGGGCTGCGGCACGACGAGTAGCCGGGGCGCGTCCCGCTCGGTCCCGACCAGCGCTCCGAGCGGAGCCCCCGCCTCACCGGCGGTGATCAGCGGCACGAACACGAGCGGCCGCTCGGTGAGATGCCGGTGCCGCACGGTCGCGGCGGTCTGGGCCCGCCCGCTCTCGACGGCCTCCAGCCGGGCGAGGGTGGCGATCAGCGACATACGACTCCCTCCTGCGCTGCCGATGCCCGGGCTCCCAGCGCCTCGGCCCGCAGGCGAGCCGCTCTCCTCAGCGCCGCGACCGCCGGGTCGTCCGGATCCCCGGTTTCACCGTGCGCCGCCGCCAGCACCTCCCCCACCGTCGTCAGCCCGCCCAGCTCCGCGCGCAGTGAGCGACCCAAGGACGTCACCGCGCCCTCGGCGCGGGAGCGGTCGCGGCAGTGGAAGGCCAGTTCGCAGGCGGAGAGGCACTCGGGGGCGTAGGTCGCCGGGACGGATTCGACGGCGGTCGTCAGGTCGGCGGCGGGCAGGTCGGGGGAGAAGCAGGTGCCCTCGGGGAGGGCGGCGGCAATGTCCTCGACGCGGGTGAGGCGGGCGAGCTGGCGGCGGGTGACCGCGCGCTGCTTGCGGATGTCGACGGCGGACGCGGTCGAGAGGTTGGAGAAGTCCTTGGGACAGACCAGGAGGATCCGGTGGCGGACCTCGGGGACGGGGGCGCTGTCCGAGGTGCTCTGCCTCTTGGGCGCCTCGGCAGGTGTCGAGGGGACGACCGTGCTCGGCCCGTCGGTCCTTCGCGCTCCCGCGCTCTCGGCTTCGCTCGAGCGGGGGGACCCCCATGTTCCCTCGACACCGGCGCGCCCCTCCTGCTCCGCGCCGAGGTGCGCGGCGACCTCCTCCAGGGCGAGGACGTACACCGCGGACTGGCGCGCGGCCGCGCCGACCTTCGCCGGGTCCGCCGAACCGTCCAGCATCGGGAAGGACTTGATCTCGACGACCGTCCAGACGCCGTCGGGGTGCACGACCACGGCGTCCGGCTCCAGGAAGGCGGGGGAGCCGGCGACGTCGAGCGCGAGCATGGGGTGGTCGAGCAGCGTCCAGACACCGGCCGTGGTCGCTTCGCGCAGCGCCAACGCCGTACGGGCCGCGCGTCCCTCGGGGCCGACGGCGCTCAGGTCGGGGACGACACCGGCCGTGGGCGGCTCGGCGCCGGGGTCCAGCTTCTCGTGCACGAGTCGCAGCAGCTCCGCGCCGCCGTCGGCCTTGACCCGTGCCTCGAACGCGTTGCCCCGCATGAAGGCGAACTGCGACTGCCCGAAGGCGGACGGCGAGCCCAGGGCGCCCGCCAGCCTCGCCTTGTCCACGCCCGCGCCGTCCAGCAGAGCGCGCCGGTCACACCCGGGGTTCGCGGCGAGTGCCGCGAGGGCGCGGGCGTCGAGCGCCTTGGGCGGTACGGCCGGGCCGCGCAGCTCAGCGAGCTGCTGCCGGAGCGCCGTCCCCCGCGTCCGTGGGAGAGGCACCCGGCTCCGCTGCTCCTGGCCCGGTTCGGGACTCGCGCTGTCGGGGAATTCGCTCACCCGTCGAAGTCTGGCACCCCGCACTGACAATTGAGGAACCTGCGCCCCGCGATACACCCGAGACCCTCGGGAAACGGGCACCCAGCGCTGTCCTCAGCCGGTCCGCGAGCCGCATCACCAACGGGGTGAGCAGCAGCCCGACGCCCATCACACAGGCGCCCGCGGCGGCGTCGAGGAAGTAGTGGTTCGCCGTGCCCATCACGACGATCGTGGTGAGCAGCGGATACGCGACACCCGCGACCTTCGCGGCAGGTGTGCGGCCGTACCGCCACAGCATCACTCCGCACCACAGCGCCCAGCCCACGTGCAGGCTCGGCATCGCCGCGTACTGGTTCGTCATGCCGCCCAGTCCCCGTGGCGCGCTCGCCTCGCCGCCCCACCAGCCGTACGAGCTGTACTGCGCCATCGTGTCGACGAAACCGTGGCCGGGAGAGAGCAGCCGGGGCGGGCAGGTCGGCAGCAGCGTGAAGCCGATCAGGCCGATGAACGTGGACGTCATCAGCCAGGTGCGGGCCGCGCGGTAGCGCACGGTCCGGGAGCGGAAGAGCCAGATCAGGATCGCGGGCGTCACCAGGTAGTGCAGGGACGCGTACCAGAAGTCGGCCGGCACGCCCAGCCAGGCCTCGCGAGTGAACAGCCGGTTCAACGGGTGCTCGGCGTTGAGGTGGAAGAACTTCTCGATGCGCAGGATTTCCAGGCCGTGGTGGACGGCGCTGGAGGTGTCGCCGCGGGCGAGCAGCCGGCCTGCCGAGTACGACGCGTACACCAGCAGGATCAGCGGCAGCTCGGTCCACCAGCGGAGCCGGGCGTGCGGAGCCGCGGAGTTGCGCAGGTCCGTCCACCGGCCAGGCCGGGCGCGAGGTGCCGCCTCGGTGCGCGGTGCATCGGTCTGCGGCATCCGATCGCCCTCCCCCATCTGCTTGCGGTGACCCGCCGGTCTGCTCAGTCTGCTGAGGACGATCCGTGGCCACATCCGATTTTACGGTGTATGTGAACGCCCCGAAGGGGCGCCCCCGGTCCTCAAAGACGCGGAGATCGCCCGGAGGGTTGCCCGATGTCCCGGTGAGCGATGATGGAGTGACCCACTTCGCACTCGCGCCCGTGGTTCCGTCTCCCGCTTCGGAAAGGCATCTCTTCATGGCACCGCGCATCCTGTTGGCCCGGCACGGACAGACGGAATGGTCGCTGTCCGGCAAGCACACCGGCAGGACCGACGTCCCGCTCCTGGAGGAGGGCCGGCGCGGCGCCAAGTTGCTGGGGGAGCGGTTGCACCGGGCACCCTTCGAGGGCCTCTCCGGGGTCGAGGTGCGCACCAGTCCGCTGGCACGCGCGCGTGAGACGTGCGAACTTGCCGGGTTCGGGGAGCGTGCGACCGCCTGGGACACGCTCATGGAGTGGGACTACGGCGCGTACGAGGGCATGACCCCGGCCGAGATCCAGGGAGTACGGCCGGGCTGGTTCATCTGGCGCGACGGCGTCCCCGAGGGCGAGACCCTGGAGCAGGTCTCCGCGCGCGCGGACGAGGTCGTCGCCTGGGCCCGCGCCGCCGACCGTGACGTCCTGGTCTTCGCCCACGGGCACATCCTGCGCTCCATAGGCGCCCGCTGGCTCGGCCTTCCTCTCGACTTCGCGGCCCGCATCCGGCTCAATCCGACGTCGCTGTCGGTGCTCGGGTGGGCGTACGGGGAGCCCGCGATCGAGACGTGGAACGACTGCGGGCATCTGGCGGGGTAGCCGCTCCGGGGTGGGACGTTTCTTTCGCGGCGCCCAGCGCTGGTGCCGGGCTCGGGGCGGGCTGCCCAACCCGGCGCTCACGGAGGGTTGCTGTGCCCACCAGTGCCGCCCCTGGGGGCACGCATGCCCACCGCTGAGACGGTTGGCTCTCACGCCGTGCGCGGCAGGCTCGCGTGGCGTTCCAGAAATGTGGAGACGCCCGATGCCCTGCGGTGCGGGAGCAGTACGCGGGCCGTTCCCGCCAGCATGGTCTGGATGCGGGAGGACTGGACCTCGCCCAGGAGGTCCAGGACGCGCAGGCCGGCGAGGGCCGCCTCGTCGGGGCGGCCGCCGCGGGCGAGGTCGTCGGCGAGTTCGGCGGTGTAGAGGGCGATGTTGCGGGTGAAGTGCGGGTCCTGGAGCTCGGCGGCGCGGCGCGCGTGGCGGGCCGCGCGGGGCCAGTCGCCCAGCATCGACCAGCACTGCGCCTCCAGACCCTCCAGTTCGGCCTCTCCGTAGAAGGTCATCCACTCGGGATCCGTCTGCGAAGGGCCCCGCTCGTAGAGTGCCTGCGCGCGTGCCAGCGCCTGTTCGCACCCCGCGCGGTCGGCGAGCCCCGCCCAGCCGCCCGCCTCGCGCAGCGCGAGCAGGGAGAGCAGGCGCGGTGAGCCGAGGGGGCGCGCGGCGCGCTGCGCCGCCTGCGCCGCGCGCACGGCTTCGCGCGGGCGTCCCGCGTCACGCGCCAGGAACGCCGTGTTGCAGAAGGCATGCGCCTCCAGGCCCGGGTCGCCCGACATCCGGGCGGTCGCGAGGGCCTCCGCGTAGTGCGAGCGCGCGTCGTCGAAGCGCCCGGAGTCGTGCGCCAACCAACCTACCGAGATAGCCAGTTCGCCTGCCCCGGCGTACAGCCGGTCGGCGGTCGACTGCCGGGTGGTGCCCGCGTCGAGAAGCGCGTACGCCGTCCGCAGCGGTGCCGCCGCGCGCCGGTAGAGGCCGTCGGCCCCGTGCCGGTCGTCGAGCAGCCGGATCTTGCGTACGGCCTCTTCGAGGGCGCCCGCCTCGGACGTACCCGCCCGGTGGACGCGCCGTTCCGCGGCCGCGGCGGTGGAGCTCAACGCGACCGCGAAGGGCCCCAGTGAGGCCGCCGCCACGGTGGCGGTGCCTCCGGTCATGAATGCGCGACGTTGCACGTCGCTCTCCTCGTGGTTCTGATCGTGGTCCTCGTACGTGTCGTACGGGTCATGCGGGTCGTACGGGATCTGGGTGTGGTGCGGGTCGTGCGGGATGGGGAGGTGGTGCGGGTCGTGCGGGATGGGGAGGTGCTGCGGGTCGTGCGGGGTCTGGATGTGGGGCAGGTCGCGCGGGATGTGGAGGTGCTGGTCCGGCGTCTCATACGTCGCGTACGCCTCCTCCGTCTCATGCGAGGCTCGCGAGAGGCTCGTGGAGTGCGGAGGGGGCGCCTCGTCCATGTCGCGCGCCCCGCGCCCGCGTACCGATGAGCGGGGCGCGAACCCCAGGTCGGTCAGCGTGCGGCCGGGGAACATGTGCAGGAACACCCGCTCGTACGCATAGTTGGGACAGCGGATCTCGCCCGCCTCGACGCGCCCGATGTAGCGCGCGTCGCAGCTGACCCGCTCGCCGATCTCGCGCGCGGCCCGCCGCACCGCCGCGGCGAACTCGCCCGGCGAGCGCTGTCCGCGCAGCCGCCGGAAGGCGAGATTCGGCCGCGGTGGCCGGGGGGACTGGGACGGGGTCACCGTTGACGACGCCATGGCCGGGCCCTCTCTTGCGAACCGTCGAACCATGCCGGATTCAAGGCGAGTTACCCGGGGTGTGCCCTATGGGTGCCCTGCTTCCGGCGGGGCAAGAACGTACCTGCTGTGACGACGTCACCACGTTGGGTTTGGCTACAAACCGGATATCTCATCCACGATCCGCCATGAACTGCCATCCTTTGCAGCGGTGTTCCGCCGTAGCCGTTGACGTCCTGGCGCGTTGAACTCTGCGGACCGGGAGCCGCCCGAACTCCCGACCCACTCGTCATGAGGAGGGGTTCCGTTGGAGGCCGGGATGGAGACCAGGCAGAGCACCGAGTTCCGTACACCGCTGTCGACCGCGCAGCACAGGCCGTCCCCGGAGTGCAGCGCCCCACCGCAGCCGGTCGCCGAATGCGACCTGGTGACCGTTCCCGCGCGACAGGGCCTGGAGGCGGTCGACATCCTGCGGCGCGGCTCCTGCGATGCCGTCGGGCCCGTGCTCCACGACGACGGCTGCGACACCCTCGGCTTCCTGGTGCCGCCCGGCACCGCCGACGCCTGGGACGTGCCGGGCAGTACCTGTACGCAGACCAACGGCCGCGGCCTCAGCCTGGCCCCGGAACCTCCGGTCGAGGGCTCGGACTGGCTGCTGCCGCCCGGTGAGGCGGACCTCGCGACCGACCCGGTCGTGCTGCGGGCCGCGCTGGGGGAAGCGGCCCGGCTCATCGAGGCGGCGGACAACTGCCGGTGACCCCTGCTGGACCGCCGCTGAGCCGACCCGCCCGTACGCCCCGATAATGGCGGGATGGCAAGGGCGAGGAACAAGCGGTCGGACGACGGGCGCGAGGCGGGGCGGAGCGCGCGGCGCGGGCAGGCGTCCGCCGAAGCCGTCGTCGAGCCGGTCGACGGCGGACTCGCCCAGCTGATTCCCGACCGGGACCGGGCGCGCGCCTGGACCCTGCTGATCGACGGCGCCCCGCAGTCGCACGTCGACCTCGACGACCCCGCGTACCTGAGCTTCGAGTACCAGCGCCGCCTCGGGCATGTCATCGACCTCGTCGCCCCGCCCGGCAAGCCCGTGCACGCGGTGCACCTCGGCGGCGGCGCCTTCACCCTCGCCCGCTACACCGCAGCGACCCGCCCCCGCTCCACCCAGCAGGTCGTCGAACGTGACGCGGCTCTCGTCCAACTGGTCCGCCGTGAGCTGCCCTTGGACCCGAACGCTCGCATCCGGGTGCGCTCCATGGACGCCCGCGAAGGGCTCGCCAAGGTGCCCGACGGCTGGGCGGACCTGGTGATCGCGGATGTGTTCAGCGGGGCACGGACGCCGGCGCATCTGACGTCCGTCGAGTTCGTCACGGAGGTCCGCAGGGTGGTGAAGGCCGGCGGTGTCTACGCCGCGAACCTCGCCGACGGGCCCCCGCTCGCCCATCTTCGCGGCCAGATCGCCACGGTGGCGGCCGCCTTCCCCGAACTCGCCCTGGTCGCCGACCCGACGGTGCTGCGCGGCAAGCGCTTCGGAAACGCGGTGCTGGTGGCCTGCGACCAGCCGCTGCCGATCGCCGAACTCACCCGCCGCGCGGCCTCCGACCCGCACCCCGGACGGGTCGAACACGGCAAGCAGCTCAGCGACTTCACCGGAGGCGCGACCCCTGTCACGGACGCGGCCGCGGTGGCGTCACCGGCGCCGCCCCCGTCGGTCTTCCGCTGACCGGTGGACCCGGGCGGGTCGGTTTTCCGATGACCGGCAGGCCGGGACAGACGCTCTTCGGCCGGCCGGCGGGCCGGGACAAAGGACAGACGCTCTTCCGCCGGCCGGCAGGCCGGGACGGAGGGCAGACGGTCTTCCGCCGGCCGGCAGGCCGGGACGGAGGACAGACGGTCTTCCGCCGGCCGGCCGGCTCAGTACGTCCCGATCTCCACGTGCGGCGGCCCGTCGTGCCAGGTGCAGAACACCGACACCCGGTCCGCGCCCGAGGCGAACTCCACACGGATCCAGGTCTCCGTCTTCCACACCTGCATCGACCATCCGGCGCCCGGCGTCGCGGACACCAGCGTCGCGGAGGCCTTCTGGAGGTCGAAGACCGCCCGGCCGCCGTCGGTGTCGTAGCTCTTGATCTGCCCGGACGACGTAGGGGAGGGGGAGACGGCCGGGGGCGTCGACCCGGAGGGCGTCGGGCTCGGCTTCCGGCTCGCGGGCGGCTTGCTCGACGGGCTCTTCGACGGCTCGGGCCGCCGCGTCGAGGAGGCGAGCGGCTTGGGCTCCTGCGTCGTCGCGTCGCCCGCCGTGATGGGCAGGGCGCGCGGCGGGTCGTACGCCGTTCCCGTCATCACCGTGTGGACACCCCACCACGACAGCGTGACCGCCGCGCCCGTGGCGAGCGACCAAGCGAGTACGTGTACGAGTCCTCTGCGCATCGCGGCCATACTGCACCACGAGCCCCACGAATGTCTCAGGGCTGCGTCACAGTCCGGGTTGTCCACATCCTGGTGATCCGAGTTGTCCACAGGGCCTCGAGCGTCCCCCACTCTCTGCTTCGCTCGAGCGGGAGGTACCCCCATGCCCCGATGGCGTACGGTGCCGCCCATGGCAAGTGTGCTCGTGGTCGAGGACGACCAGTTCGTACGCTCGGCCCTCATCCGGCATCTGACCGATGCCGCGCACACCGTGCGCAGCGTCGGCACCGCCCTCGAGGCGCTGCGCGAGGTCGCTCATTTCCGTTTCGACGTCGTCATCCTCGACCTCGGTCTGCCCGATCTGGACGGGTCCGAGGCGCTGAAGATGCTGCGTGGAATCACCGACGTCCCGGTGATCATCGCCACCGCCCGGGACGACGAGACGGAGATCGTCCGCCTGCTGAACGACGGAGCGGACGACTACCTGACCAAGCCGTTCTCGGTCGAGCACCTGTCGGCGCGGATGGCGGCGGTGCTGCGCCGCTCGCGAACGAGTGCGGGGGACGCGCCGCCGTCGACGGTCATCCGGGTCGGCGGTCTCGCCATCGACCCGCTGCGGCGTCAGGCCGAGTTGGACGGCGCGCGGCTGGACCTCACGCGGCGCGAGTTCGACCTGCTCGCCTTCCTGGCCGGGCGGCCCGGCGTCGTCGTACCGCGCAAGGAGCTGCTCGCCGAGGTGTGGCAGCAGGCATACGGAGACGATCAGACCATCGACGTCCATCTGTCGTGGCTACGGCGGAAATTGGGCGAGACGGCGGCGCGACCGCGCTATCTGCACACCCTGCGCGGGGTCGGCGTGAAGCTGGAGCCGCCGCTATGAGGTGGGCACCGGGCGAGGGGTGGGCGTCATGAGGTGGGCGCTGGTCAAGGTGTGCGTGGCGGTGACCACGATGGTCGTGGTCGCCTTCGCGGTCCCGCTGGGTCTGGTGATCAAGGAGATGGCGCGGGACCGGGCGTTCTCGAACGCCGAGCGGGAAGCCGCGGCCATCGCGCCCGCGCTCTCCATCACCACCGACCGGGATCAGTTGGAGCGGGTCGTCGCCTCCGCGGGTTCCGACTCGGGGATGGCCGTGCACATACCCGGCGCCGACGGCGCGGCCGCGGTCGAGATCGGCAAGCAGCGCGCCGTCGGCAAGGACATCACCACGACCCGGAAGCTCGGCCGCGCCTCCACCACGGAGGTCGCCGGCGGTTCCACGCTGCTCCAGCCCGTCGCGCTGAGCTCCGGCGAGATCGCGGTCGTCGAGGTGTACGTCCCCGAGTCCGAGGTCAGTAACGGCGTCGGCACGGCCTGGGCGGTGCTCGCCGCGGTCGGCGTCGCGCTCATCATCGGCTCGGTCGCGGTCGCCGACCGGCTGGGCGTACGGATGGTGCAACCCGCGCAGCGGCTGGTCGAGGGTGCGCACGAGCTGGGGGAGGGGAAGCTGGGAAAGCGGGTGCCCGAGGAGGGGCCCACGGAACTGCGGCTGGCGGCGGTCGCGTTCAACTCGATGGCCGATCAGGTCGTACAACTGCTGGCGAATGAGCGGGAGTTGGCGGCGGACCTCTCCCATCGCCTGCGTACGCCGCTGACGGTGCTGCGGCTCAACACGGCCTCCCTCGGTGACGGACCCGCCGCCGAGCAGACCCGGGCCGCCGTCGCGCAGCTGGAGCGCGAGGTCGACACGATCATCAGGACCGCCCGGGAGGCCAAACCGCAGACCGCGGCGATAGGTGTCGGTGCCGGGTGCGACGCGTCCGAAGTCGTGCGCGAGCGGATGGACTTCTGGTCGGCGCTCGCGGAGGACGAGGGCCGCAAGGTCCGGGTGGCCGGGATCGACCGGCCGGTCCGCATACCCGTCGCCCGCGCCGACCTGGTGGCCGCACTCGACGCGCTCCTCGGCAATGTCTTCCGGCACACCCCGGAAGGCACGGCCTTCGCGGTCGATGTGCACAACGGCGAGGACGCCGTGATCGTGCTGGTGTCGGACGCGGGCCCGGGGATCGTGGATCCCGAGGCGGCCATGGCGCGCGGCCGCGGCTCCGGGAGCGACGGGTCGACGGGGCTCGGCCTCGACATCGTGCGGCGGCTCGCGGAGGCGACGGGCGGGGACGTGCGCATCGGTTCGTCCGTGCTGGGCGGGACCGAGGTGCGGATCTGGATCCAACTCGACGGGCGGGCGACCCCCCTCCGTCGAGGGCACCGGGGGACCGTACGCCGCCGTCGCCGCGGGGCGGGCGTGAGCTGACGTCTCGCCGCGCCGGCCTCGGTCGGCGTCTGCGTTTCGGTGCGCGGGGCCTTGGTCGGTGTCTGCGTTTTGGTGCGTGGGGGCTTGGTCGGCGTCTGCGTTTCGGTGCGCGGGGGCTTTGACCGGCGTCTGCCTTCCGCTGCGCGGGCTTTCCTCTTCGCCGCCCCGCAGTGTCTCTTCGCCGCTCCGGAGTGTCTCTCTTTGCCGCCCCGCGGCGTTTCTTCTTCGCGGCTTCGCGGCTTCGCGGCTTCGCGGCTTCGCGGCAGGCTTCCCGCCCGCCCCTTTTTCGCCTGCTCCGCAGGCCCGGACTCCCCTCGCTCTGCGGCGGCTTCGGGGTGCCTCAATTGGTCTCTACCTTTAACCGTCCCCGATGCCTTCCTTAAGCGCACCCTAAGATCCTCAACCTCCGCCCGGATGAAGCGGTTTGTCCGATTCCGGATCGCTAGCGTGCTGCCGCACCCACTCCTGGGAATCCCCTGTGAACCCCCGTGAAACCGCGAAGGCAGGCACGCGATGAGCAGCACGCACCGGCGTAAGGTCAGTGGCAGGAACAAGGCGATAGGCGGCATCGTCGCCGCGGCCGTGGTCGGCGGTGGCGCCATCCTGTTCACCGGGACCGCGCAGGCGGCCGGCGTCGGCGCCGCGTACACCAAGACCAGTGACTGGTCGACGGGTTACACCGCGCAGTACGTCATCACGAACGACAGCGGCCAGGTGAAGGGGGACTGGACGCTGGAGTTCGACCTGCCGTCCGGCGCCAAGCTCAGCTCGCTGTGGAACGGCGAGTCGAGCGTGAGCGGGCAGCACGTCACCGTGAAGCCGCCGTCCTGGGACAAGGACGGCCTGAAGGCCGGCGAGACCGTCACCGTCGGCTTCGTCGTGAACGGCACCGCGGACCCGACGGGTTGTCTCATCGACAGCGCCAAGTGCTCGGTGGACGACGGCGCGACGCCCGAGCCGAGCGGCCGCCCCACGGACTCCGCGACCCCGACCCCGAAGCCCACCCCGACCGCCACCGCTTCCCAGAGCGCGACGCACACCCCGACCGCGACGGCGACCCCCTCTCCCTCGCAGAGCTCCGGCAACGGCAGCACGACGTCCGCCGGCTTCGCGCCCTACGTCGACACCTCCCTCTATCCGGCCTTCGACCTGCTCGCGAGCGCCACGGCCACCGGCGTGAAGGACTACAACCTGGCCTTCATCACGGACGGTGGCGGCTGCACCCCCAAGTGGGGTGGTGTGACCGACCTCGCCAGTGACGGGGTGGCGTCGCAGATCGGCGCGCTGCGCGCCAAGGGCGGCGACGTCCGGGTCTCCTTCGGCGGGGCCTCCGGTTCGGAGCTGGCGACGACCTGCTCCTCGGCGGACGCGCTGGCGGCGGCGTACGGGAAGGCCGTGGACGCCTACAAGCTCACGAAGGTCGACTTCGACATCGAGGGCGGCGCACTGCCGAACACGGCCGCGAACACGAACCGCGCGAAGGCCATCGCCAAGCTCCAGCAGCAGCACCCGGGCCTGGATGTCTCCTTCACCCTGCCGGTCATGCCGGAGGGTCTCACCCAGGACGGCGTGAACCTGCTCTCCAACGCCAAGTCGAACGGCGTGAAGATCAACACCGTGAACATCATGGCGATGGACTACGGCCCCGCGTACAGCGGTGACATGGGCACCTATGCCGAGCAGGCCGCCACGGCCACGCAGGCGCAGGTGAAGAGCGTCCTCGGGCTGTCGGACAGCGCGGCGTGGAAGGCCGTCGCCGTCACCCCGATGATCGGCGTGAACGACGTGTCCTCCGAGATCTTCAAGGTCGACGACGCCTCGCAGCTGGTGACCTTCGCCAAGTCCAAGGGCCTCGGCTGGCTGTCGATGTGGTCGGCCACCCGTGACAAGCAGTGCGCGGGCGGCGCCAAGAACTCCGCCGACGCGACCTGCAGTTCCATCGTCCAGGACGCGGGCGCCTTCTCGAAGACCTTCGGCGCCTACAAGTAGCCGCCATCGGCCACCGGCGGCCCTGAGCGGCCGCCAGTAGCCACCGGCCGGGCTCGATCGGCCACATAAAGCCATCGTCGAACGGGGGTTGCGCGCCCCGGCCGGAATCCCCCCACCCGGCCGGGGCGCACTTCACCTCCGAATATTGACCCGCAGGTCCAATATCGATTACCGTTTCGATCATGGGCAGGCCCAGGCAGTTCGACGAGGAAGCCGCCGTGGAGAGCGCGATGCGCGTCTTCTGGCGGAAGGGGTACGGGGCGACCACGCCGCAGGACCTGGTCGACGAACTCGGCATCGGCAAGGGCAGTCTGTACAACGCCTTCGGCAGTAAGCGGGCGCTGTTCGAGCGCTCGCTCCGCCGTTACGGGGAGACGCAGGCCGCGCGGCTGCCCGACATTCTCGAAGGGCCCGGCCCCGTCAAGGACCGCGTGCGCGCAGCGCTGGAGTTGCTCCTCGAAACGGACCTCGCCGATCCCGGCCGCCAGGGCTGCTTCGCGGTCAACACCGCTACCGAGCTGGCGAGTTCGGACGCCGAGGCGAGGGACGAGGTGCGGCGGATGTTCGCCCGCACCGAGGGGGCGTTCCTCGCGGCGCTCGAAGAGGGTCAGCGGGCCGGGGAGATCGACGCCGCGCGTGATGTACGGGCTCTCGCGTCACTGTTGCTGAACACGGTGGTCGGCATGCGTGTACTGGCCAAGACGGCGGACGGGCGGGCCCAGCTGGAGCGCGTGGTGGACGCGATCCTGGGTGCGCTCAAGGGCTGAGCGCTCGGTGGACGCGATCCTGGATGCGCTTCAGGGCTGAGCGCCCGGCTATTTCCTTGTTCCCTGTTCCCTCGGCGGGTCGGCGCGGTCGGCACGATCACCCCGAGCTGAAGGGACCAGGTCGCGGTGAGGCGACCTGGTCCCAGCCGGGGCGCGACCTCCAGGTGAGTGAGGGCCGTCAGACCTCGGCCGGCGAGCTCCCCTCCGTCAGGCCCAGCCTGCCGTGCACCGCGCGCAGTGGCTTCGGGGCGTACCAGGCCGTGCGGCCCAGGAGTCGCATGGCCGCCGGGACGAGCACACCACGTACGGCCACCGCGTCGATCAGGATCGCCAGACCGCTGCCCAGGCCGAACATCTGGATGAAGCTGACGTGGGCCGTGCCGAAGGCGAAGAAGCTCACCGCCAGGAGACCGGCTGCCATCGTGACGATCCGGCCGGTGTGGGAGAGGCCGCTGGTGACGGCGGTCTCCGTGTCGGCGCCCGCGTCGTGGAGTTCCTTGATGCGGCTGGTGACGAAGACCTCGTAGTCCATGGACAGGCCGAAGGCGATGCAGAACATGAGCACTGTCATGGAGGTGTCCATGGGCTGCGGGGTGAAGCCGAGCAGCGAGGCCAGGTGGCCGTCCTGGAAGATCCACACCATGACGCCGATGGCCGCGGTGAGGCTGATGGCGTTGAGGACCAGCGCCCGCAGCGGCTGCACCACGCTGCCGGTGAAGAGGAAGAGGATCAGGAAGGTGGTGCCGGCGACGAGGCCGATGGCGTACGGGAGCCGGTCCGCGATCGACGCCTTGGAGTCGACGAGGCGTGCGTCGGTGCCGCCGACCAGCGCCTCGGTGCCGCCGGGCGCGTCCACTGCCCGTACGGCCTTGACCAGGTCCTGCGCCTGGTCCGACTTGGGGGTCAGGCCGGTGACGACGCTGATCCGCTGGGCGTCGGGGCGGCCGAGTGCGGCCGCGGCGGGGCCGGGCCGGTCGGACCGGCCGTCGGTGTAGGTGCCGGCGGAGGTCTCGACCCGGGCCGCGCCGTCGAGCCGCGAAAGAGCGGTCGCGTACGTACGCAGGTCGGCCGGGGCGACCGGCCCGGTCGTGATGATCTGCACCGCCGACTCGTCGCTGCCGGTGAAGTCGTGCTGCACCGCGGTGGCGACCTGACGGCTCTGCGCGCTCTCGGGCAGCACCCGCTCGTCCGGCGTGCCGAAGGTGACGCCGAGCAGCGGACTCGCGGCGAGCAGCAGGACGGCCAGTACCGGCAGTGCGGTGAGTGCGGGCCTGCGCATGACCGTGCGGGACAGCCGGGCCCACAGCGGCGCCTCGGCGCTCCGTACGGTCTGCGCCCAGGGCAGTCGGCCGCTGTTGATCCGGTGGCCCAGCACGGCGAGCAGTGCCGGGATGACGAGCAGGGCACTGACGGCGGCGATGGCCACCACGCCGATGCCCGCGTAGGCGAAGGAGCGCAGGAAGAACTGCGGGAAGACCAGCAGTGCGGCGAGTGCCGCAGCGACGGTCGCGGCCGAGAAGGTGATGGTCCGCCCGGCCGTCCGTACCGTGTGCCGCAGTGCGTCGGGGACGTCGACGCCCTCGGCGAGGTGCTCGCGGAACCGGCTGATCATGAGGAGCGCGTAGTCGATGCCGAGGCCCAGGCCGAGCGCGGTGGTGAGGTTGATCGAGAACACCGACACGTTGGTGAGGCTGCCCAGTACGTAGAGCTCGGCGAAGGTGCCGACGATCGCGATCAGCCCGATGACCAGGGGCAGCAGTGCCGCCACCACGCTGCCGAAGGCGATCACCAGCAGGATCAGGATCAGCGGTACGGCGATCGACTCGGCCAGCGCCAGGTCCTTGGCGACCTGCGTGGGCACCTCGTCGCCGACCGCGGCCTCGCCGCCGGCCTCTACGGTCAGCCCGTTCCGGTCGCCGGTGTACTGCTTGATGATCACCGAAGCGTTGTCGCCCTGCTCGGTGTCGTCACCCTTCACGTGGGCCAGAACCAGCGCCTCCTTCCCGTCCCGGGAGGTCAGCGCGGAGCTGCCGGTGTCCCAGTACGAGATCACGTTCGCCAGTGTGGACTCGCCCTTGAACTGCGAGGTGAGGGTGCGCCCCGCGCGCTCGACGGCGGGGGAGTCGATGCCGCCGCCGTTCTTGTCGGCCCGGACCAGCAGGACAAGGTTGCTCTCACCGCCGAACTTGTCGTCGATGAGCTGCTGCGCGCGGGCCGAGGGCGCGCTCGGATCCTCGAAGCCGCCGCCGAGGAGTTTGCCGAACGCCCCGAAGCCAATGGCTCCCATGGCGACCACGGCCACCACGGTGAGTGTCAGTACGAGCCGGCTCCGGTGGAGGGCCAGCTCGGCGATGCGGTCGAACACGGTGATCGCCTCCGGATGTGTACGCCGTCATGTTTACGGCGTTAACATCGACAGTGGCACAGGATGTTAACGGCGTCAACATGAAAATGTTAATGGCGTCGACTTCGGGCAGGATGAGGTCATGGAACCCGGCAGGACAGCGTCGTGAGCCCAGATGGGCCGGGGTCGTGGAACCCGATGGGTCGGGGTTGTGGAATCCGGCAGGTCGGGGTCGTGGAACCCGATGGGGCGAGGCCGTGGGACCCGACAGGTCCGGTTCACGGATCCCGGAGGGACAGGGTCAGGATTCGGGCAGGATGGAGATCATGGAGTCGATCACGGGCGGCAAGCCCCGCTACCACCACGGCGACCTCCGCAACGCGCTGATCGAGGCCGCCGTCGAACTCGCGGCCGAAGGCGGCCCGGAGCGTGTCGTCCTGCGCGAGGCGGCCCGCAGCGTCGGCGTGTCACCCACCGCCGCGTACCGCCACTTCAACGGCCAGGGGGAACTCCTGGAAGCCGTGAAGATCCACGGCCAGCAGGCGCTCGCAGCCTCGATGTCCGAGGCTGTGCGCGTACTGCCTGGGCTCGACGACCCGGGCGAGGAGGCCGTGCGCAGGACCGAGGCGATCGGGCGCGGGTACGTCCGGTTCGCGATCGAGCACCCCGGGCTCTACCGCACCGCCTTCTGCCATACGTCCGCGGCGGAGGAGAGCGACTTCACCGGCCTCGAAGCCCCTGACGGCAGCGCGGAGTTCGCGGCGTTCAGGGAACTGTCGGACACACTCGACACGCTGGTGGCCACGGGCCGGATGCGGCCGGAGAGCCGCCCCGCGGCCGAGGTGGCCGCCTGGTCGGTCGTCCACGGCCTCTCCCTGCTCATCCTCGACGGGCCGCTCGCCCTGCTCTCCGCCGAGCAGCGCGACGCGGTGGTCGAACGCACCCTCACCACCATCGTGGCCGGCCTCACCCGCTGAGCGGGTCCAGGGGAGTGCGGGAACTTCCCCGGAGGACGTAACAGTCGACGGCGCCTCCCAGCAGCCGATGGCCCGCGACCCGAAGCCGGACGCCGGCGCACCCCGCCGGCCGGCCAGTGCGCCGACGACGTACTCCCTGGCCCCGGACGACACCGGGGCGCGGCACCCCCCTCAGGCGCCGCGCCCCGTCCCCCCGCCATCCCCCCGGTCACATGGTCTACTCGGCGGCCGCCGGCTGCGGCAGCGTGCCCGTCCGCGCCGCCTGCTCGTACCAGAGGGCGCTCGACTTAGGCGTGCGGGTCTGGGTCGCGTAGTCCACGTACACCGCACCGAAGCGCTTGTCGTAGCCGTACGCCCACTCGAAGTTGTCCATCAGGGACCAGAGGTAGTAGCCGCGCACATCCGCGCCGTCGGTGATGGCACGCTGCACCGCGGACAGATGGCCGTGCAGGTACGCGATCCGCTCGGGGTCGTGGACGCGGCCTTCCGGGTCCGGCTTGTCGTCGTAGGCGGCGCCGTTCTCCGTCACGTAAAGCGGCAGACCCGGCGCCTCCCGCGTGTAGCGCATGATCAGGTCGTGCAGGCCCGTCGGATCGATCGTCCAGCCCATCTCCGTACGCTCGCCCGGGGTTTGATGGAAGGCGACGTCGTCCGCGCCGGGCCACGGGGAGTACGAGCTCGCGCCGTGACCGTCCGCGCGCGGGCCCGCCGCGGTGGTGTCCGCCGCCGAAACCAGGGTCGGCGTGTAGTAGTTGAGGCCGAGCGCGTCGAGCGGCTGGTGGATCGCCGCGAGGTCGCCGTCCAGGACGTACGACCAGTCCGTGACCGATGACGTCGCCGCCAGCAGTGTCTCCGGGTACGCCCCGTGCAGCATCGGGCCGTGGAAGACGCCGTTGGCGAGATCGTCGATGCGCCGCGCGGCCGCCAGGTCCGCCGGGTCCTGGGAAAGCGGCCTGACGACCGAGGAGTTGAGGCTCACCGCGACCGCGTTGCGGGCGGGCATCGCGCCGCGCAGGGCCGAAGTGCCGAGCCCGTGGGCCAGGTTCAGGTGGTGCGCCGCCCTCAGCGACGCCGCCGCGTCCGTACGGCCCGGAGCGTGCACCCCGGAGCCGTACCCCAGGAACGCGCTGCACCAGGGCTCGTTGAGGGTGATCCACTGCTCGACACGGTCGCCCAGTGCCTCGCCGACGATCTGCGCGTACTCGGCGAAACGCAGCGCCGTGTCGCGCTCCGGCCAGCCGCCCGCGTCCTCCAGCTCCTGCGGGAGGTCCCAGTGGTAGAGGGTGACGGCGGGCTTGATGCCGTGGGTGAGGAGTTCGTCGACGAGCCGTCGGTAGAAGTCCAGGCCGCGCTGCACGGCGGGCCCGCGACCGGTCGGCTGCACCCGCGGCCAGGAGACCGAGAAGCGGTACGCCGTCAGGCCCAGCTCCGCCATCAGGGCCACGTCGTCGCGGTAGCGGTGGTAGTGGTCGACGGCCACGTCACCGGTCTCACCGCCCGCGGTCTTGCCCGGCGTATGGCTGAAGGTGTCCCAGATCGAGGGCGTGCGCCCGTCCTCCCGCACCGCCCCCTCGATCTGGTAGGCGGAGGTCGCCGCGCCCCAGAGGAAGGCGGAAGGAAAGGTCACGGGGGTAATGGGCTCAGGCATGGAAGCGCTCCCATAGGAGGTCGTGGAGACCGACGAGTCGGAGGAGGGGAGAGGGAGGAAAGGGGAGCCGGGGCGGCGGTGACCCGGCCCCCTGAGGAGGGAAGGATCAGCCCTTGATCGCGCCCTGCATGATGCCGCCCACGATCTGCTTGCCGAACAGGATGAAGGCGATGAGCAGCGGCAGTGTGCCGAGCAGCGCGCCGGCCATGATCACCGACTGGTCGGGGATGTAGCCGGTGCCGAGGCCGTTCAGGGCGACCTGGACGGTGGGGTTCTGCTGGTTGAGCGCGATGATCGGCCAGAGGAAGTCGTTCCAGGCCATCACGAAGGTCAGCAGTCCGAGCACCGCCATCGCCGGCCGCGCCGCCGGGAAGACCACGTGCCATACGACGCGCAGACTGCTCGCTCCGTCGACCCGCGCCGCCTCGATCAGCTCGGTGGGCAGCGCCTGCACCAGGTACTGCCGCATGAAGAACGTGCCGAAGGCGCTCACGAGGGTGGGCAGGATGACCGTCTGCAGCTGGTTGGACCAGCCCAGGTCGCTCATCCACAGGTAGAGGGGGACGACGGCCAGCTGCGGCGGGATCATCATCGTGCCGATGGTGAGCAGCAGCAGGGTGCTGGAGAACTTGAACCGCAGCTTGGCGAAGGCGAACCCGGCGAGCGTGGAGAACAGGACCGTACCGAAGGTGATGGTCCCGGCGACGATCACGGAGTTGACCATCGCGGTGCCGAGCCCGGCCTGGTCCCACGCGGTCTGGAGGTTCTTGAACAGGTTCCCGCCGAACCACAGCGGCGGCGGTGTCTGTGCGAGCCGCTCGTTGTTGCGTGAGGCCGCGATCGCGGTCCACAGCAGCGGCGTCAGCGAGACCAGCGCGAGAACCGTCAGGACGACATAGGTGACCGGGCCGGCGTGCAGTTGCTTGCCCGCGCCGAGCACGCGGCGGCGGCCGGGGCGCCCGCCGCCCGCGCCCTTCTCCTTCGCCTGAGGTAGCGTCAGTTCACTTGTGGTCATTGAGATTTCCTCAGCCGTCGGGTGATCAGCAGATTGATCGCGGCGACGATCAGCAGGATCAGGAACATCGTCCAGGCGATTGCGGACGCCTTACCGAGGTTGCCGATGCCCCAGCCCTGGTCGTACATGTACAGGCCGAGCGTCTGGTACTGGTGCGCGGAGCCGCCCTTCGAACCGCTCACCCCGCCGAACAGCAGGGGTTCACCGAAGAGCTGGGTCGCGCCGATCGTGGAGACCACCACGGTGAACAGGATCGTCGGCCGGAGCATCGGGACCGTCACATGGCGGAACTGCTGCCAGCGGCCCGCCCCGTCCAGCGCGGCCGATTCGTACAGATCGGTGGGGATGGCCTGCATCGCCGCCAGATAGATCAGCGCGTTGTAGCCGGTCCACCGCCAGATCACGATCGAGGAGACGGCGAACTGCCCGCCCCAGTCGGACTCGCGCCAGTTGATCGGGTCGACCCCGACGAAGTGCAGCAGCCAGTTGATCATGCCGCCGTCCCACGAGTACAGCAGCGTGAAGACCAGCGTCGCCGCCGCCACCGAGGTGGCGTACGGAGTGAGCATCACGACCCGCCACACGGTCGAGCCGCGCAGCCGGTAGTTGAGCAGATGCGCGATCCCGATCGCCATCAGCAGCTGCGGCACTGTCGAGATCACACCGATGGTGAAGGTGTTCTCCAGGGCGTTCCAGAAGAACTCCGAGGACAGCAGGTTCTTGTAGTTGTCCAGGCCCACCCAGGTCTGGTGGTCCAGGCCGGACAACTGCACGTTGTGCAGCGAGTACCAGGCCGTGTACAGCAGCGGCACGAGCCCGAAGGCCCCGAAGACGATGAAGAAGGGGGCGATGAACGCGTACGGCGACGCCTTCATGTCCCAGCGGTACAACCGGCTGCGCCAGGAGCTCGTGCCCGGGGGCGGCGTACCGCGACCGTGAGCGCGGCGGGCCGCGCCCGGCTGGTCACCGGGCGCGGCGTCGGCGCTCGGCGCGGTCTGCGCGAGAGCCTGCTTGGAGCTGGTCACTGGCCGAGCACGTCCTTGATCTCCGACTTGGCCGCGTTCCAGCCCTGGTCAGGCGTCTTGCCCTTCTGCTCGACCTGGAGGATGCCGACGTCGGTGATGGCCGTGCCGATCGGCTGGTCCTTGACGCCGAAGTACTGGGTGGGGATGGTCTTCGCCGAGTCGGAGAAGATCTGGGTGATCGGCGCGTCCGAGAAGTACGCCGTGGTGTCGGCCTGCGGCTTCAGGCTCGCGTACGCCGACGGCGTCGACGGGAAGCTCGCCTGCTTGGCGAAGACCTTGGCCTGCTGCTCGGGGGCGGTCAGCCACTTCGCCAGCGCGACGGCCTCCTTCTGGTGCTTGCCCGCCGTCGGCACGCCGATGAACGAACCGCCCCAGTTGGCCGCGGTCGGCGCCGCCGCCACGTCCCACTTGCCCTTGCCGGAGTCGCCGGACTTCTGCTCGATGTAGCCGATCATCCACGCCGGGCAGGCCACCGTCGCGAAGGTGCCCTTGGCGTAGCCCTGGTCCCACGTCGGGTCGAACTGCTTCAGCTTCGCCGACATGTCGCTGGTCGCCACCTCCATGGCGGTGTTCCAGGCGTTCTTCACGCCCGTCGACTTGTCCCAGATGACGTTGCCGTCCTTGTCGTAGTACCGCTGGCTCTCACCGCCGAGCGCCGCGTTGTAGACCGAGGAGGCGGAGTCCACGTACTTGGTGCCCTTCGGCGCCTTCTTCATGTACTCCTTGCCGAGGTCCACGTACTTGGACCAGTCGCCCTTCCACTGCTCGGCGAGCTTGGTGCGGTCCGTCTCCAGGCCGGCCTTCTGGAACAGGTCCTTGCGGTAACAGATCGCCATCGGGCCGACGTCCGTACCGAGCCCGATCAGTTTGCCGTCCTTGGTGGTGGCCTGGGCGTTCTTCCAGTCCAGCCACTGCGACTTGTCGACCTCCTTGCCGAGGTCGACGAACTTGTCGGCCTGCGTCTGCACGGCCTCGGTGATGTTGCCGACCTCGATCGCCTGGATGTCGTCGGTGCCGGAACCGGCCTGCAGCCGCGTGAGCGTCTTGGGCCAGTACACGTCGGTACGGGTGGTGACGTTCTCCTTGATGGTGATGTCCGGGTGAAGCTTCATGTACTCGTCGTAGAGGCCGGCCTGCTTGTAGCCGAAGACACCGAAGGTGCCGATGGTCAGCGTGGTCTTACCGCCGCCCTTGCCACCGCCGTCCGAGTTCGACGAGCCGTCATCCGAGTCGTTGGCGCAGCCGGCCAGCAGCCCTGTGGTCAGCGCGGCGACGGCCGCGAGGGCCCCCAGCCTGCGGGACCGACGGGTACTCGTGCGCATTGCGTCCTCCTGTTGCCTGACGTGCCGACCCCCCGGCCAACTGCTCTGTTGGGCCCGTTGGTTCTCGCTGCGGCTCGGGCGGGGAACGTGCGGGATGTGTATGTGTCAGGTACTGTGGGAGCGCTCCCACAGGTGATGTGTTGAAGAGTCGTCGGTCCGGGCGGGGGTGTCAAGGGTGGAAGCGCGGACATCTGGCTTCAGTTATCGGCCTGTTAGCTAACGGCGGGGAAGGTTCGAACTGCGGCCGGGGCCGGAGAGTTTCAGCCTGCCCGGCGTTCGAGGGCGAGCCGTTCGGACCGGAGCGGGGGTCTGAGAGCGGCAGCTCCCGGGTACGGTCACCCCCTCGGACGGGGCTGTTAGATTCCAGGCCAACGTAGAGGTCGTCGGGAGGCGGAGCCAATGGCAGGCCACGGAGCGCGGGGCCGGAGCGGGGGGCGGCCGACGCTTGAGGAGGTCGCCGCACGGGCCGGGGTGGGCCGCGGGACTGTGTCCCGGGTGATCAACGGCTCCCCGCGGGTCAGCGACGCGACCCGCGCCGCCGTCGAGGCGGCCGTCGCGGAACTCGGCTACGTCCCGAACACGGCGGCCCGCGCCCTCGCCGCCAACCGCACGGACGCCATCGCCCTGGTCGTCCCCGAGCCGGAGACCCGCTTCTTCGCCGAGCCGTACTTCTCGGACATGCTCCGGGGTGTGGGGGCCGAGCTCTCGGAGACCGAGATGCAGCTCCTGCTGATCTTCGCGGGCAGCGACCGGGAGAGACAGCGGCTGGCCCAGTACCTGGCGGCGCACCGGGTGGACGGCGTCCTGCTCGTCTCCGTCCACGCGGACGACCCTCTCCCCGACCTCCTCTCCCAGCTGGAGATCCCGGCGGTGATCAGCGGCCGCCGCTCCACGGACGAGACGCTGCCTTCCGTGGACTCCGACAACTACGGCGGAGGCCGCGCGGCCGTCGAGCACCTGATCGCCCGGGGCCGCCGGAGGATCGTCCACCTCGCGGGGCGCCTCGACGTCTTCGGCGCCCAGCGTCGCGTCGACGGCTACCGCGCGGCGCTGCGGGACGCGGGGCGCGAAGTCGACGACCGGCTGATCGTCCCCGGCGACTTCACGGAGGACGGCGGCCGCCGCGCGATGGCCCTGCTCCTGGAGCGCTGCCCCGACCTCGACGCGGTCTTCGCCGGCTCCGACGTCATGGCGGCCGGCGCCCGCCAGGTGCTGCGCGAGGAAGGCCGCCGCATACCGGACGACGTGGCGCTGATCGGCTACGACGACTCCGCCATCGCCCGCCACATGGACCCGCCGCTGACCAGCGTCCGCCAGCCGATCGAGGAGATGGGCCGCGCGATGATCGACCTCCTCCTCGGCGAGATCGCGGACCGCCGCCCGGCCATGTCGCGGGGACTGGAGAAGAGGCAGTTGGTGCTGCCGGCGGAACTGGTGGTGCGGGCGTCGTCGTGAGACCGCCCACCGGTAGCGGGCGGCTCCGTCGCCGGTGAGCGCCCGCCCGAGGTTGCCCCGCAGACCCCGCGCGGGCCCACGATGCCGTAGGGCTCCCGGAGCAGCCCGGTCGACTCGACGGGCAGCCGACACCCCGCACGCTGCCCCGGGTCGACCGGCGCGTCCGCCCGACGGGATGCCTGAACTCGGCCGGTCGGCACCTCACCCGCCGCGTCTGTCCACACGGCAGCACTCTCGTGAGGCACTCTGGCGACATGGTCCTGCATCCCCTGCTGGGAGTCGACGAAGTGCCTGCCGTGGAGCCGTACCTGGCCCGGGTGGGCGAGGTGTTCAGGGCGTTCCGGGATCAGGACTCGGGATGCGTGTCGTACGGGGTGCGGCTGCTCGACGGGGCGCGTTGGTTCGTCAAGGAGGCGGTCACGGACCGCGCGCACCACTCGCTCGCGCGCGGCTGGGCGTTCCACCGGGCCGTACGGCACACGGCGATCGTCCCGCAGGTCCACCGGATCGCCGTGCAGGGCGGCGGCTGGGGGGTGGTGATGCCCTGGCGGGAGGGCGAGGTGCTCTACCACCCGACCCGGAGCGGCCCCCGAGACCGTACGAGCCCGGACAGCCCGATGGTCCGCTTCCGAGCCCTGTCGACGGACCGCGTGCTGCGCGCCTTCGACCGGATTCTGGACGCCCACCTGGCGGTGGAGGCGGCCGGCCATGTCGCGGTCGACTTCTACGACGGCGCGCTCCTGTACGACTTCGCCCGCGACGTCACTCACTTGATCGACCTCGACGAGTACCGTCCGGGCCCGTTCGTCCTCGACGAGGAACGCCTGCCGGGCTCACGGCGCTTCATGGCCCCCGAGGAGTTCGTGCGCGGCGCGGTCATCGACACCCGCACGACCGTCTTCACCCTGGGCCGCACCGCTCGCCTTCTCCTGGACGCGGGCGACCAGGAACGCGCCTGGCGTGGCACCCCGGCCCAGCAAACGGTGATCGTCCGCGCCACCCGGGCCGACCCCGCCGACCGCTTCGAGAACATCCACGACTTCGCGACGGCCTGGCGAGCCGCCGAGGGCCGTCGGCCGTGACACGCAACAGGGCCCGGCCTGCTTTCGCAGGCCGGGCCCTGTTCATCAAGGGTGAGTGACGGGACTTGAACCCGCGACATCCTGGACCACAACCAGGTGCTCTACCAGCTGAGCTACACCCACCACGACCGGTCTTGGTTTCCCTGACCGGCCGAGAAAAAGTGTACAGGGTCCGAAGGGGTGCTCGCGCACGGCTTTTGTGGGGGCCCGGGAGGGCCCCGGCAAAGGCCTATTCGACAGGCAGGACGTGCTTCGCCGCGATGGTGCGGGCGGTGTCGGAGTCGGGGCCGGGCTGGGGGACGAAGATCGCCTCGCGGTAGTAGCGGAGCTCGGCGATGGATTCGCGGATGTCGGCCAGGGCGCGGTGGTTGCCGTTCTTCTCCGGGCTGTTGAAGTACGCCCGGGGGTACCAGCGGCGGGCCAGCTCCTTGATGGAGGAGACGTCCACGATGCGGTAGTGGAGGTAGTCCTCGAGGGTCGGCATGTCGCGCAGCAGGAAGCCGCGGTCCGTGCCCACCGAGTTTCCGCACAGCGGGGCCTTGCCCGGCTCCTTGACGTGCTCACGTACGTAGGAGAGGACCCGCTCCTCGGCGTCCGCCAGGGTCGTGCCCGCGGCCAGCTCCTCGAGGAGGCCGGAGGCGGTGTGCATCTGGCGTACCACGTCCGGCATCGTCTCCAGTGCGGCGTCCGGCGGGCGGATCACGATGTCCACGCCTTCGCCCAGCACGTTCAGCTCCGAGTCGGTGACCAGCGCGGCCACCTCGATGAGCGCGTCATCCGACAGCGAGAGCCCGGTCATCTCGCAGTCGATCCACACCATGCGATCGTTCATACGTCTCACCCTACGGCTCGCTCCGGCCGACTGGACCCGCCCGTGCTGCCCGGGCGAGGGCGCGCACCGCTGGCGAAGGGGCCCGCACCCATGGCGCGGACCCCTTCGCCTCGCACTACGGCCGTCCTACGGCGCGCTCCGCTGCCCCGGCAGGTTGGGCCTGCCCGCCGCGTACAGCTCCGGGCCGGGCTTGCCCGTGTCCGTGGAGAGAGACGCCGACGATGCGGCCGGGCCCAGGGCGCCGGCCGCCGCCGTGCGGCGGGTCTGCATCGGGACCGGACTCTCCTGCGGCGGCGCCGGTGGTGGACCGGCCGGCCCCGGGGAGCCGTCCGTCTCCGACGAACGGTCGGACTGGGGCCTGCGGGCGCGGTACGCCGCCCGGTACGCGGCCGGGGACGATCCGAGCTGGCGCCGGAAGTGACCCCGCAGCGCGACCGGCGAGCGGAAGCCGCAGCGTCCCGCGACCTCGTCGACCGAGTAGTCGGAGGTCTCCAGCAGGCGTTGCGCCTGCAGTACGCGCTGGGTGATCAGCCACTGCAGGGGAGCGCTCCCCGTGAGCGAGCGGAACCGGCGGTCGAAGGTGCGGCGGCTCATGTACGCGCGTGCCGCCAGCGTCTCGACGTCGAACTGCTCGTGGAGGTGCTCCAGCGCCCAGGCGACGACCTCCGCGAGGGGGTCGGCGCCGATCTCCTCGGGTAAAGACCGATCGAGATAGCGCTCCTGACCGCCGCTGCGGCGGGGCGGGACCACCAGACGCCGGGCCAGCGCGCCCGCCGCCTCGTTGCCGTGGTCCGTCCGCACGATGTGGAGGCAGAGGTCGATTCCGGCCGCCGTACCCGCCGATGTCAGGACGTCTCCGTCGTCCACGAAGAGCTCTCGTGGGTCGACGTGCACCGACGGGTAGCGCTTGGCCAGCGTCGGTGCGTACATCCAGTGGGTCGTCGCCGGGCGGCCGTCCAGCAGGCCTGCCGCCGCCAGCACGAAGGCGCCGGTGCACAGCCCGACTATGCGGGCGCCCTCCTCGTGCGCCCGGCGCAGTGCGTCGAGCGCGTCCTCCGGTGGCGGCGAGGTGATCGACCGCCAGGCGGGCACGACCACCGTGCCTGCTCTGGAGATCGCTTCCAGGCCATGTGGTGCGGTGAGTTCCAGGCCCCCTGTGGTCCGCAGCGGGCCTTCCTCGCCGGCGCACACCAACAGGCGATAGCGCGGCACGCCGGCGTCCTGGCGGTCAATCCCGAACACCGACAGCGGTATGGAACTCTCGAAAATGGGGCCGCCGCTGAACAGCAGCACCGCGACGATCTCCTTGCGGCGTCGCCCGGAAAGCTTCCGGGCCGCGGCTTCCGGCGCGGCAGTGGAGTCGTGGCTCATACTGCTAAGCCCCCCTCGGTGGTCGCGGCTCCTCGGTTGTGTCGCTCCTGCACGTTTCCCCTCGGTCCTGCACGAGTCCCCCGCCGTAAGACAAGATCGAATCTACTGTGTCCCGTGGTGCCAAGGTGACCAGTTCTCCACTCGGCAGAATGTCGACATGGCAACTTGGCGTGAAGCATTCGATCACGAAGCGTTGCACTCGCGGGCCGTGCAGGGAAGTGCGCCTCGTCGCAGTGGCCAATCCACGTAGGGTGCGCGCGCCCTCTGTGGCCCTTTCAGCGCAGGTCGAACGGGGGTTGGAGGGTCGTGCGACCAAGGGATGCGCGATATGCAGAAGTTGGCTGAAAAGAAGCGGGGGCGTGCGCACAAACCGGTCAGTCAACCGGCTTGTTTCCCGCACCGCGCCGACCACCTCTGTGAGCCCCCGCGCCACTGCGGCCGTGCGCGCCGCTCATGACCCCCGCGCCACCCCTGCCGTGTCGGCCGTGCTGCGGGGCCCGCTCCTCGGCGCGGAGCAGCGCCGCGCCGCGCTCGGAATGCCTCAGCAGCACCCGGCAGGCCGCGGTGACGGCCGCCAGGCCCAGGGCCGTACCGGCCGCGCCGGCCAGCGAGGTGCCGTACCAGAGGAGCACCACCGGGACGAGGACACAGCTGAAGGCCGCCCAGCCCACCACGGCGCTCGCCGTGTCCGGCACGGGGGGTGTCGCGGAGTGGGCTCCGAGGGAGTGGCGGGGTGCGGTCTCGGGTCCGGGCACGGTGTGCTCCCTCAGTACTCCAGTGCTCTCCATGCTCTCCATGGCGGTGGCTCACGGGTTCAACGCGTGCTCGACCGGCCGGTCACTGTCTGGGTACCGGTGTGCGACGAGGAAGGGCCCCGTCCTGGGTACCGGTGTGCGACGAGGAAGGGCCCCGTCCTGGGTACCGGTGTGCGACGAGGAAGGGCCCGTCCCGCGAGGAAAGGCCACGTCCCTGGGTGAACCCTGTGCAAACCGCCTGTACGGGGCAGCAGCCATTGCGTTGCGGGCGCCTCTCATGCATGCTCCGGGGAACGCCGCACAGCGCGCGCGGGATCTGGGCAGAGGAGGCGTGCCGCCGTACCCTTGGGGGTATGGGGTTGGGAAGATGATTCCCGGACACAGCTCTGCCGATCGTTGTCGTCCCCACCACGAGGATCCAAACGCCGAGATACCCATGGCCGGTCACGAATTCTTCGATCCCGCGAACCGCAAGCGCCCGCTCGCCGATCCCACGGCGGCCGAGCCCCTGGCGGCGGAAGAACCCCGCCAGTCCTGCGATCCCGCCTTCAAGCACGGCGTCGTCGTCGGTTTCGACGGCTCGACGTCCAGCGAACGCGCCCTCGCCTACGCGATCGGCATGGCCCACCGCTCCGGCTCGGGCCTGATCATCGTGCATGTCGCGAACCGGCTGCCCACCACGGTATGGGCCGGCTGTGAGCCACCGGTCTTCGTCGATGTGCCGGACCACCGCACCGAGGTGCTCGGACTCGAACTCGCCTGCGCCGAGTATCTGGCCGAGGTGCCGTGGATCCTCGTCGAGCGCGGCGGAGACATCTGCCACGAACTCGAAGAGGTGGGACGGGAGTACGAGGCGGACGCGATCGTCGTCGGCTCCACGCACGGCATCGTCGGGCGCATCTTCGGCTCGGTGGCCGGACGCCTCGCCAAGCGCGCGCAGCGCCCGGTGATCGTCATTCCGTGATCCACGCGGTCATGCCGTGATCCACCGGGTTGTCCCGTGATCCCCAGGGGCATCCGTGATCCACGCGGTCATCCCGTGATCCCCGGGGTCGTCCCGTTGTGCGCCCGGGCCTCCCGTGATCCGCGGTGCCGCACGTTCTCGAGGCGTTGTCATTCCGTAACTCGACGTTGTCCCAGGTGAGATGAGCCCTGGGCAGGGTCAACTCCCTTTCGCCGCAGCACAAATCTACTCGCGCGTAGAGGTGGTTTGTGCCCTTGTGAAGGGTACATACCGGTCGCCGGACCAATCGCACGGCCGGTACCACGCAGCACAACTGCACATGCATGAAGGGAGCCCGCCGTGGACAACGACGTCTCTGCGGGAAGCACCACAACATCGACCCTCGGCCAACTCGCGCTCGGACTCACCCTGCTGGCCTTCGGCCTCGGTCACACCGAAGTGATCGACGGCGTCACAGCGGCGGACTCCGTCTCCCTCGCCACCTATGTCGGTGGCATCGCGCTCTTCGTCGCCGGTCTGTTCGCCTTCCGCGACCATGACGCCTTCACCGGTACGGCCTTCTCCGCACTCGGTGCGCTCTGGTTCACCTGGGGCGTCACGTCCGACGCGCAGGTCTCCGCCAACGCGGCAGGCCTCTTCCTGCTCCTGTTCGCGCTCGTCGCGCTCAGCCTGACGGTCGCGGCCTCCGGCGCCTCGACACTCGTACGAGGCACGTACGGGCTGCTCTTCGTGGCTCTTCTCCTGCTGGCCATCGGGCAGTTCGGCGACTCCAGCGGGCTCGCCAAGGTCGCGGGCTGGTTCGCCGCGGCCGGTGGGCTGCTGGCCTGGTACGGGGCCACGGCGGCGCTCGCCAACTGGCCCACCGCACTGCCCGGACGCGCCGCCGGCCGGGGGGTGACGGCCACCGGCTGAGCCTGGCGCGGGCCGGGGTAATGGGCGGCCCTGGCCCCTGGAAGAACGATCCCCTGTGTGAAGGTGGCACACACAGGGGATCGTTCATGTCCGTAGGAGGCAACTGCTCGCCGTACGACCGGACTTACTCGACCGTGACCGACTTCGCCAGGTTGCGCGGCTTGTCGATGTCCCGGCCCAGCGCCAACGCCGTGTGATAGGCAAGGAGTTGCAACGGGATGCCCATGAGGATCGGGTCCAGCTCGTCCTCGTTCTTCGGGACGACGATCGTCTGGTCGGCCTTCTCCTGCTCCTGGTGGGCGACCGCGAGGATCTTGCCGCTGCGGGCCTTGATCTCCTCCAGGGCGGCGCGGTTCTTCTCCAGGAGGTCGTCGTCGGGGACGATCGCGACCGTAGGGAGTGCGGGCTCGATGAGCGCCAGCGGGCCGTGCTTGAGCTCGGAGGCGGGGTAGGCCTCGGCGTGGATGTACGAGACCTCCTTGAGCTTCAGGGAGGCCTCACGGGCCACCGGGTAGCCCCGGACGCGGCCGATGAAGAGCATCGAGCGGGCATCGGCGTACTGCTCGGCCAGCTTCTTGATCTCGTCCTCCTGCTGAAGGACCTCGGAGATCTGGCCGGGCAGCTTGCGCAGGCCCTCGATGATCCGCTTGCCGTCGCGGACCGACAGGTCACGGGTGCGGCCGAGGTGCAGGGCGAGCAGCGCGAAGGCGACGGTCGTGTTCGTGAAGCACTTGGTGGAGACGACGCAGACCTCGGGGCCCGCGTGGACGTACATGCCGCCGTCGGCCTCGCGGGCGATGGCGCTGCCCACCACGTTCACCACGCCCAGGACCCGCGCGCCCTTGCGCTTGAGCTCCTGGACGGCCGCCAGGACGTCGTAGGTCTCACCGGACTGGGAGACGGCGACGTACAGGGTGTCGGGGTCGACGACGGCGTTGCGGTAGCGGAACTCGGAGGCAGGCTCGGCGTCCGCGGGGATGCGGGCGAGCTCCTCGATCATCTGGGCGCCGATCATGCCCGCGTGGTACGAGGTGCCGCAGCCGAGGATCTTCACGCGGCGGATCTGGCGCGCCTCACGGGCGTCCAGGTTCAGGCCGCCCAGGTGCACGGTCGAGAACCGGTCGTCGATACGGCCGCGCAGCACGCGGTCCACGGCGTCGGCCTGCTCGTGGATCTCCTTGTGCATGTACGTGTCGTGGCCGCCCATGTCGTACGACTCGGCCTCCCACTCCACGGTGGTCGGCTCGGCCGTCGTACGGGTGCCCTCGGTGGTGTACGTACGGAAGTCGTCGGCCTTGAGGGTGGCCATCTCGCCGTCGTCGAGGGTCACTATCTGCCGGGTGTGGGTGACCAGGGCGGCGACGTCGGATGCGACGAACATCTCTTTCTCGCCGATCCCGAGGACGACCGGGGAGCCGTTGCGCGCCACCACGATGCGGTCGGGGAAGTCGGCGTGCAGGACCGCGATGCCGTACGTGCCCTCGATGACGCGGAGCGCGTCGCGGACCTTGTCCTCGAGCTTCTCCCGCTGCGAGCGGGCGATGAGGTGGGTGAGGACCTCGGTGTCGGTCTCGGAGAGGAACTCGATGCCGTCGGCCTCGAGCTTCTTCCGCAGGTCGGAGGCGTTGTCGATGATGCCGTTGTGGACGACCGCGACCTTGTTGTCGGTCGACATGTGCGGGTGGGCGTTCACGTCGGAGGGGGCGCCATGGGTGGCCCAGCGGGTGTGGGCGATGCCGGTGGTGCCCTTGAAGCGCGCGGGGACCTTGGCCTCCAGGTCACGGACCCGGCCCTTGGCCTTGACCATCTTCAGGCCGGCCGACTTCGGGGTCGTGACGACGATGCCCGCCGAGTCGTAGCCGCGGTACTCCAGGCGCTGCAGGCCCTCCAGCAGGAGCGGCGCCACATCACGCTTTCCGATATATCCCACGATTCCGCACATATACGGTCCTTCTGTCCCCTCTATCGATGAGTGCTCGCCCGGCGTCGGTCGTAGCCGGGCCGTCAGCCGTAGACGATGCGCCGCAACTGCCTGAGCGTGAGCTCCGGCGGTGCGACCGCCCGGTACTTCAGGTCCGCCTCGATCCGTTCGAAGATCGCCGTGTTCACCAGGCCCTGGGCCTGGAGCTCGCGGTGGCGGCGACGGACGTACTCCTCGGTCGTCTCGTCGAAGTAGGCGAGCACGTCCTGGATCACCCGCAGCGCCTCGCCCCGGTTCAGGGGCGAGGATCGCGTCAGATGATCAACAAGTTCGTCGTGCACCCGGTAGATCCTGGGGTACCGGCGGCCGTTTCGCAAGAATCCTGCCCGATATCGGGCAATGGACTGTTGAAACTCTTATGGGGGGCTGTTTGGAAGCTGTCCATCCTGTGTCTTGCGCCGCGTCGATTGCCGGGAGCAACTTCTGTGGCCATGGACACTCCACGCATGGGCGTACCGGAGAAGCTCGCCGAGCGCATGAGCATGGCTGAGCAGCACGAGTATCTTCGCGCCAAGTTCTCGCGGCGCAACATGATCAGAGGCGGCGCTGTCACCCTGGGCGCCGTCGCAGGCGGCGCCTTCGTACCGGGCGCCGTCGCACAGGCCGCGGTGCCGACGCAGCGGACCGCGGCCTCGACGTCGACGGAGAAGGTCGACGGCGCGCTCGTCGCCCCCTTCGGCCGGCATCTCGCCTACGGCGCCGACCCGCGCACCGAGATGACCGTCTCCTGGCAGGTTCCGACCGCCGTCAACAAGCCGTTCATCCGCATCGGCGCCCACCCCTGGGACCTCTCCCGCAAGATCGAGGCCGAGGTCCGCACCCTCTACACCCCGGCCGGCGTCGGCGCGAGCGGCGACCACACGCAGTACTACGTGCACGCCCAGCTCACCCACCTGCGCCCCGGCAAGACGTACTACTACGGTGTCGGCCACGCGGGCTTCGACCCGGCCGAGCCCCACCTGCTGGGCACCCTCGGCACCTTCACCACCGCTCCCTCGCACGCCAAGCCGTTCACCTTCACGGCCTTCGGCGACCAGGGTGTCAGCTACCACGCCCTGGCCAACGACAGCCTGATCCTCGGCCAGAACCCGGCCTTCCATCTGCACGCCGGCGACATCGCCTACGGTGACCCGGCCGGCCAGGGCAAGACCTCCGACACGGTGTTCGACTCGCGCACCTGGGACCAGTTCCTCGCCCAGACCGAGTCCGTCTCCAAGTCCGTGCCGTGGATGGTGTCGTACGGCAACCACGACATGGAGGCCTGGTACTCGCCCAACGGCTACGGCGGCGAGGAGGCTCGCTGGACCCTCCCCGACAACGGTCCGGACAAGAAGCACCTCCCGGGCGTCTACTCCTTCGTCTACGGCAACACGGCGATCATCTCCCTGGACCCCAACGACGTCTCCTTCGAGATCCCGGCCAACCTCGGCATCTCCGGCGGCACCCAGACGAAGTGGTTCGAGGGCCAGCTGAAGAAGTTCCGTGCCGCGAAGGACATCGACTTCGTCATCGTGTTCTTCCATCACTGCGCGTACTGCACCTCCACGGCGCACGCCTCGGAGGGGGGCGTGCGACAGGAGTGGGTGCCGCTGTTCGACAAGTACTCGGTCGACCTGGTCATCAACGGCCACAACCACCAGTACGAGCGCACGGACGTCATCAAGGGCAACCAGGTCGTCAAGAAGCTTCCGATCGGCGAGACGGCGTACTCCGACACCGAGGGCGTGGTGTACGTCACGGCGGGTGCGGCGGGGCGCAGTCTGTACGCCTTCAGCGCCCCGGACTCGTACGAGGGACACGAGAACGAGGTCGACTCCGTGGCCTCCTTCGTCAACCTCAAGGACGGCAAGCAGAACGAGACCGTCGCCTGGTCGCGCGTTCGCTACCTGAACTACTCCTTCCTGCGCGTGGACGTCACCCCCGCGCCGAAGGGCCACTGCACCACCCTGAAGGTCCAGGGCATCGCCGAGACCGGTGACCGGATCGACCACTTCACGGTGGCGCGCAGGGCCAAGTAGGGCCACTGGTACGCCCCGCTCGGAAGGCGGGGCGTACGGGCGGTCCTCACCCGGGCTACATGCGCTTGAGGACCGCCTGCTTGGCCAGCGCGAACTCCTCGTCCGTCAGGACGCCCTCCTTGCGCAGGTCGCCGAGCTCGCGCAGGCGGCGCAGGAGGGCGTCGTGATCGGCCTCGGCGGAGGCCGGCGCCGGGGCGGGCCGCAGTTCTTTCACCCGTTCCCGATCGACGGGAGCCGTCGGATGCGGCAGCCGCGCCTGCACGGCCGCCGCGACCAGCGCCATCAGCGGGTCCTTCTTGAAGCCCCACAGCTCGACGGAGTTGGGGTCGTACTTCGGCGGGGCCTTGGTCTGCGCGCCGCGCACGACGAAGCGCAGGCAGCCGTTCTCCAGGCCGACCGCGGGATGCCACTCGACGGCCGTGATGTCGCTCAGGGCGAGCGAGCGGGCGCCCGCGGCGGCCTTGGCGTCCTCCGTCTTCCAGTTCCACTCCAGGCGTACCTGCTCGCCGTCGAAGCTCGCGGTGCCGTCACCGGCGGAGGCGGACAACGGCACGGAGGGGCCGGGCAGGAGGTAGCCGTCGACGGGGTCGGACGGCACCTGGTCGAGGAGCAGTGCGTTGCGCACCTCGTCCACGAAGTACTCGGCGACGCCGTAGCGGTCGGACTCGACGGTGAGCTGGTAGGGGTCGTTGGGCTCGGCGAGCTTGCCACCGGTCGCCTGGAGCAGCGGGTCGGCGCCGTCGCGCAGCCTGAGCCTCAGCCGCCCGGTCTTCTTGCCCTGCTCGAAGGAGACGCCCGCCAACGCGCCGAGATGGACGGTCAGTTCACCCAGGGTCTTGCGGAGCAGGCTGACGTTCTTGTCGCGTCCCGGTGTCAACCGCAGTGCGTCGCCGTCGAAGGTCCACGTGCCGTCGCGCTGGATGATTTCCGCCATGAGGGGGATTGTTTCACCGGGTCTGCGGGAGAGTGGTCTTTACCAATGTGCAGGGCCGTGCGCAGGATCGTGCGCACGGCCCGCGCGAAGGGCCATTCGAAGGGAGCGCATGTGAGACAGCACCACAGAACGCCCCGCCTTCTCGGTACGCTGCTGCTCGTGGCAGCTGCCGGTATCTCCGTCGTCGGCGCGGCACCCTCCGCGGTCGACCGAACCGCGACCCCTCTGGGGCAGGTGGTCCCGGCCCCCGCCTCGGTCCACGCGGGCGGATCCGCGTACCGCATCACCAGTGACACCCGCATCCGCATCGACGACTCGCGGGAGGTCCGCCGGGTCGGCGACTACCTCGCGGACATCCTGCGCCCCTCCACCGGCTACCGGCTGCCGGTCACCTCGCACGGCGGGGGATCCATTCGACTCCGGCTCGGCGGCACGGGACTGGGTGACGAGGGCTACCGCCTCGACAGTGGCCGGGACGGTGTCACCATCACGGCCGACAAGCCCGCCGGGCTCTTCCACGGCGTCCAGACCCTGCGTCAGCTCCTCCCGGCCTCCGTCGAGAAGAACTCCGTACAGCCCGGACCCTGGCTGGTTGCCGGCGGCACCATCAAGGACACCCCGCGCTACGGCTACCGCGGCGCGATGCTCGACGTCTCCCGGCACTTCTTCACCGTCGGCCAAGTCAAGCGCTACATCGACGAGTTGGCCCTCTACAAGGTCAACAAGCTGCATCTGCACCTGAGCGACGACCAGGGCTGGCGCATCGCGATCGACTCCTGGCCGCGCCTTGCCACCCACGGCGGCTCCACACAGGTCGGCGGCGGCGAGGGCGGTTACTACGCCAAGGCCCAGTACAAGGAAATCGTCCAGTACGCCGCCTCGCGCTATCTGGAGGTCGTCCCGGAGATCGACATGCCGGGGCACACCAACGCCGCGCTCGCCTCGTACGCGCAGCTGAACTGCGACGGGGCCGCGCCACCGCTCTACACCGGCACGGACGTCGGCTTCAGCTCACTGTGCGTGGCTAAACCGGTGACGTACGACTTCGTGGACGACGTGATCCGGGAGCTGGCCGCGATCACGCCCGGCAAGTACCTGCACATCGGCGGGGACGAGGCCCACTCCACCAGCCACGCCGACTACGTCACCTTCATGGACAAGGTGCAGCCCATTGTCGCCAAGTACGGCAAGTCGGTGATCGGCTGGCACCAGCTGACCGGGGCCACTGTGGCGAAGGGCGCCATCGCGCAGTACTGGGGGCTCGACGACACCAGTGCCGAGGAGAAGGCGCAGGTCGCGAAGGCTGCGCAGAACGGGACGGGCCTGGTCCTGTCGCCGGCCGACCGGCTCTACCTCGACATGAAGTACACCGCCGACACCCCGCTGGGGCAGGACTGGGCGGGTCTGGTCGAGGTGAAACGGTCCTACGACTGGGACCCGGGCACTTACCTGCCCGGAGCCCCGGGTTCGGCGATCCGGGGAGTGGAAGCGCCGTTGTGGACGGAGACGATCGTGAACTCCGACGACATCGACTACATGACCTTCCCGCGGCTGCCCGGTGCCGCCGAGCTCGGCTGGTCGCCCGCGACGACGCACGACTGGGACACGTACAAGGTGCGGCTCGCGGCGCAGGCGGCGCGGTGGGAGGCGCTGGGGATCGGGTACTACCGGTCGCCCCAGGTTCCCTGGCCCGCGGCCCGGTGACGGAGGCGGGGCTCAGGAGGACCGTCTCCTGAGCCCCGCCCGGCTTCGGAGACCCGCGATCGGGTTCTTCAGGCTGCCCACCAGCTGCAGCGCACCCGACGGATCCGCCAGGTCCACCATCTGCTTGTTGTTGCGCAGCTGGAGGCGGTTGAGGCAGGACAGCGCGAACTCGGGCGCGAACATGTCGTACTGCCGGAATTTGTCGGCGAGTTCGGGCGTCGCGTCCTGGTAGTCGCGTACGGACTCGGCGACCGTCCGCCAGAAGTCGTCCTCGTCGAGGATGCCCTCGTCGGCGAGGTTCGCGGCGAGGAAGCGGAAGAAGCAGTCGAAGACGTCCGTGAAGAGGGACAGGAGTTTCTTGTCCTCGGGGACTTCGACGCGGATCCGCTCGACCGCCGGCGGCAGTACCGCCTGCGGGTCCATGACCGCGATCTCCTCGGCGATGTCCTTGTAGATCGCGCGCTGTACGGCGCCGTCCTTCAGGACCAGGATGACGTTCTCGCCGTGCGGCATGTAGACGAGGTCGTACGCGTAGAAGCTGTGCAGCAACGGCGTGAAGTAGGCGCGCAGATAGCGGCGCAGCCACTCCACCGGCGTCAGCCCCGACTGTTCGATCAGGGCGCCCGCGAAGGACGCGCCCTCGTGGTCGACGTGCGCGAGGGACGCCATGGTCGCCAGGGTCTCGCCCTCCTGGAGCGAGGGCACCGGGCTCTCGCGCCACAGGGCGGCGAGCATTTTGCGGTACGGGGAGCAGCGGTCCGTGGCGGCTTCGTACTCCAGGTGGCGGTAGCCGACCGCGGCACGCTCGCGGATGACCGACAGGCCGGTCGACTTCAACACCGTGTCGTTCTCGACGAGTTGGGCCAGCCAGTCGTTGATCGCCGGGGTCGCCTCCATGTAGGCGGCGGACAGACCGCGCATGAAGCCCATGTTGAGGACGGAGAGCGCCGTTTTGACGTAGTGCTTCTCGGGGTGGGACTGGTTGAAGAACGTCCGGATCGACTGCTGGGCCAGATATTCGTCGTCGCCCTCGCCGAGGCAGACGAGGTGCCGCTGGGCGACCTCGGCCGCGAAGGTCACGGAGAGCTTGTTCCACCACTGCCAGGGGTGGACGGGGATGAGCAGGTAGTCCGCGGGGTCGAGCCCCTGACCGGTGAGGATCGCGGCGAACCGCTCCACCGTCTCCGTGCCCAGCTCCTCGCGCACGAGGGACTCGTAGTCGAGGCCCACCCCCGCCGTGAAGGCGGCCCGCGAGCGGTGTGCGGCCAGCCACACCAGGCGGACCGGGTTCGCGGTCTCGGGGGCGTACGAGAGGTACTCCTGCACCCCGAAGCCGAGCCGTCCGTTGTTGGCGACGAAGCAGGGGTGGCCCTCGGCCATACCGGTCTCGATGGCCTGGAAACCCGAGCGAACCAGCTCACCGACCGGGATCTGAGGCTTGGCCAGCTTGAAGCAGGTGCCCGAGAGAGTGGAGGAGATCTCCTCCAGGTAGACCGGCAGGACCTCGTCGCTCAGGCCGAGGGACTCCTTCAGCTCGATGAAGAAGTCGAGTCCGGCCGGCGGCAGCTCGCCGCCGTCGCGGTGCCGGGTGATCGACTCGGCGTCGACCTGCCAGTGGTCGAGCGAGCGGCGGCGGGCGGTGAAGCGGTAGCGGGTGAGACCGTCGTCGCTGCGGACCTCGTAGCGGCCGTCAGGGAGGCTCTCCGGCGTGATGAGCCGCTCATGGGCGAACTCGGCGAGCGCCTTGCGGACGAGCAGGCGGTTGGCGCGGGCCCAGCGCTCGGGCGACAGATGGGCGACGGCGTCGGCGAGGCTCACGCGGCCACCGCCTGCTCGAACTGCTCCCGGGTGCAGAAGCTCAGCAGCGCCTTCTTTTCCGGCTTCTGGATCTCGCGCTCGGGTACGAAGCCGACGGCTTCGTTGAGGACGTGCACCGCCGTGTTGCGTACGTCGGGCTCGACCACGACGCGCGCGGTCGCCGGGTCGGCGAACAGGTGCTCCAGCACGGCGGTGATCACGGCCCGGGTGAAGCCGTGCACGGGCGTGTCGCTCGGCGCGACGAGGAAGTGCATGCCGACGTCGCCGGGCTGCGGCTCGTACAGGCCGACGAGCTCGACGCGCGCCGGGTCGTAGCGCTCCATGAGGAAGACGGGCTCGCCGTCCAGCAGCCCGAGGAACGCGTCGTGGTACTCGCCGGCCGCGATGGCCATGTACTCGCGCTCCACATCGGGCAGTTTCGCCTCCTGCATCATCCAGAAGGCGGCCTTGGGGTGGGTGACCCAGCCGTGCAAGAGCTCGGCGTCCTCGGTGGGATCGAGCGGGCGGATGGTGAAGGTGCCGATGCCGGTGCTGTTCATGCGGCTCGTGGTGCTCATGCGGCGAACTCCTGGAACGCGATCGTCTTCTCGACCGGGTAGTACTCGGTGCCGAGCAGCTCTCGGATGATGTACGCGTTGCGGTACGCGCCCATGCCCAGGTCCGGGGACGTGATGCTGTGCGTGTGGACGCCGGCGTTCTGGAGGAAGACGCCCCGGCCCGTGGTGTCGATCGAGTAGTTGCGGGCGATGTCGAAGTTGCCCTGTGAGTCGTGGCGCAGCCGGTCCTGGACGGGCTTGAGGAACTCCGGCTCGGCGTAGGAGTAGCCGGTGGCGAGGATCAGGCCCTCGGAGCGCAGCTCGTAGTCCTTCTCCTGCTCCTCCTGGCGCAGGCCCAGCTCGTAGCCGCCGTCCCGGTAAGTGACGGTGTCGAGCGAGGAGTTGGTGAGCAGTCGAGTGGGGACCGGGCCGCCGAGGTTCTTCTGGTAGAGCAGGTCGAAGATCTCGTTGATCAGGTCGCCGTCGATGCCCTTGAACAGGCCCTTCTGCTGGGCCGTGAGGCGGTAGCGGGTCCGCTCCGGCAGCGCGTGGTAGTAGTCGATGTACTCCGGAGAGGTCATCTCCAGCGTGAGTTTCGTGTACTCCAGCGGGAAGAAGCGCGGCGAGCGGGTGACCCAGTTCAGCTGATAGCCGTGGACGTCGATCTCGCTGAGCAGGTCGTAGTAGATCTCGGCGGCGGACTGACCGCTGCCGACCAGTGTGATCGAGTCCTTGCGCTGCAACTCCGCCTTGTGCTGCATGTAGCGGGAGTTGTGGATGAAGTCGCCGCCCAGGCCCGCGCAGGCCTCGGGGAGGTACGGCGGGGTGCCGGTGCCGAGAACCAGGTGGCGGGCGCGGTACACGTCACCGGCCCGCGTCCGTACGAGGTAGAGATCGTCCTCGTACGTCACTTCGGCGACGGTCGTGCTGAAGCGGACGCTGCTCAGTTTCGAGGCCGCCCAGCGGCAGTAGTCGTCGTACTCGACCCGCAGCGGGTAGAAGTTCTCGCGGATGTAGAACGAGTACAGCCGGCTTTTCTCCTTCAGGTAGTTGAGGAAGGAGTACGGCGACGTCGGGTCGGCCAGGGTGACCAGGTCCGACAGGAACGGGGTCTGGAGGTGGGCCCCGTCGAGAAACATGCCCGCGTGCCACTCGAAGTCGGGCTTCGAGTCCAGGAAGACGCCGTCGAGTTCGGCGATGGGCTCGGTGAGGCAGGCGAGGCCGAGGTTGAAGGGCCCGAGCCCGATCCCCAGGAAGTCGTAGGTCTTGTTCGTGGCTTCAGGAAGCGCGGTCAAGGGACTCTCCCAGGTACTGCTCGGCATGGCCGGCGATCAGATCGAGTACGGCGGCGATGTCTTCGGCCGTGGTCTCGGGGTTGAGCAACGTGAACTTCAGGTAGTGGCGCCCGCCGACCTCGGTGCCCGCCACGACGGCGTCACCGGAGGCGAACAGGGCCTTGCGGGCGTACAGGTTGGCGCGGTCGATCTCGGCCGGGTCGGTGACGGCGGCCGGGATGTAGCGGAAGACCAGGGTGGAGAGGGACGGCACGACCACGACGTCGTAGCGCGGGTCGGCGGCCAGCAGCTTCCAGCCCTCCACCGCCAGGTCACAGACCTCGTCGAAGAGTTCGCCGATGCCGTCGGCGCCCATCACGCGCAGCGTCATCCACAGCTTGAGGGCGTCGAAGCGGCGGGTGGTCTGCAGGGACTTGTCCACCTGGTTGGGGATCCGCTCCTGGACCATGCGGCGGGGGTTCAAGTACTCCGCGTGGTAGGTCGCGTGGCGCAGGGTGGAGGCGTCCCGGACGAGCACGGCGGACGAACTCACCGGCTGGAAGAAGGACTTGTGGTAGTCGACGGTGACGGAGTCGGCGCGCTCGATGCCGGCGAGGCGGTCCCGGTTCTTCAGGGAAGTGAGCAGTCCGCAGCCGTAGGCGGCGTCGACGTGCATCCAGGCGCCGAACCGGGCGCACAGTTCCGCGATTTCGGGCAGTGGGTCGATGGAGCCGAAGTCGGTGGTGCCCGCGGTGGCGACGACGGCCATGGGGACGAAGCCGTCAGGCTCGCAGCGCTCCAGCTCGTGGGCGAGGGCGACCGTCTGCAGGCGCTTGTCGTGGTCGACGGGGATCGAGACGACGGAGTCCGCGCTCAGGCCGAGTAGTTCGGCCGATTTCCTGACGCTGAAGTGACTGACCTCGGAGGCGAAGACACGCAGTGTGGCGAGCTTGTCCCCGGGTTCGCCCCCTGCCCGCCCGGGCTTGGCCTCCTCGCGGGCCAGCAGCAGCGCCTGGAGGTTGGACTGCGAGCCGCCGGAGGTGAACACGCCGTCGGCCACCGGGCCGAGGCCGAGCCGCTTGTTGGTCCAGTCGATGAGCTTGCGCTCGATGAGAGTGCCGCCGGCCGACTGGTCCCAGGTGTCCAGTGAGGAGTTGACGGCGGAGAGGACGGCTTCGCCGAGGACGGCAGGGATGACGACCGGGCAGTTGAGGTGCGCGAGGTAGCGCGGGTGGTGGAAGTAGATCGCGTCCCGGAGGTAGACCTCCTCCAGCTCGTCGAGGACCGCGGTGGTGTCGTGCAGTGGGCGGTCCAGGTCGATCTGCTCGATGCGGGGAGCGAGGGCGTCGACCGTGACGCCGGTGAACGGACGGTTGGTGGTGGCGAGTTTGGCCGCCACCCGCTCGATTCCTTCGGTCACGGATCGGCGGTACCGATCCGCGGTCGTGTCATTGAGCAGGTGCGAGCGCATGTGGGGGTCCTCCGGTGGGGACAGTCCGTGCGGGACAGGAGAGGGGCGGAAGTCGAGGACTTCAACTTAGGTTAGCCTAACCTAAGTCGAGTTCGGCGAAACTCGCCCCTCCCGTGACCGGCGTCACTCCCCCCTTTTTTTGGTCGTTCGCCTCCGGGGCGCTCCAGCCGGGGTCGAGAGCCCGACCGTGCTCACCCCTTCGGGCCTCCGCGCTCCCCCACTCTCGGCTTCGCTCGAGCGGGAGGGACCCCCATGCACTCTCGACCCCGGCGCACCCCTGCGGCTCACTCTGTTTTGCGCAGTTGCTCCTCGCTGAGCCCCTGCCGCCAGTAGCCGACGAAGGTGACGCGCCTGCGGTCGATCCCGCGCTCGCGCACGAGATGGCGGCGCAACTCCTTCACCTGACCGGACTCGCCCGCGATCCAGGCGTACGGCGCTTCGGCGGGCGGAAGTCGGGCGGCTCGTACGGCTTCGACGGCCATGGGGGTGGGGGCACCTCCCACGCCGCTGAGGCAGTGGGGGTCGTCGCCGCGTACGAGCCAGGTGATCTCAGCGTCGGCCGCGGTCACCAAGTCCTGGATGTCGCCGGCGTGATGGACCTCCAGCCAGGCGCGGACGCGGGTGTCCGCAGGCAGCGATTCGAGGATGGCCGAGGCGGCGGGCACGGCGGTCTCGTCGCCCCAGATGACTACCAGGTCGGTGTCCTCGGGCGGGCGGAAGCGGATCGCCCTGTTGTCCTCGACCGCCGGGCCGAGCAGGACGACGCGGTCGCCGGCGGACGCTCGGGACGCCCAGAGCGACGCGGGCCCCGCGGGTGTCGCCGCACCCGGCTGCACGCCGTGCAGCGCGAAGTCGATGTCGATCTCGTCGGGGCTGCGCCGCAGGGCGCGCAGGGTGTACGAGCGCATCACCGCCCTTACGTCGTCCGGGAGTTCGTGCCAGCCCTGCCACCAGCTGTCGCCCAGTTCGATGGGGACGACGGGCTCGGGCCGGCCCGGGTGCGGCAGGAAGAGCGACAGGCTCTGGTCGAGTCCGTTGGAGTGGAACGCGTGCAGATCGGGGCCCGCGAAGGTCACCCGGACCAGAGACGGACCGAGCCGCCTCGTCCGTACGACCTGGAGGGTGAAGAAACGGAACGGGGCGGCTACGGCCGTCGTCATCAGTGCTCCTGAGTCAACGTCAGAGGATCACGGCAGGGGAAGTCAGGCGACCTTCTTGGCCTTCTCGATGGCCTCGGCGAGGTTGTCGAGGATCGGGGTGCACTTGTCGTAGGACAGGATCGGCTCGGGCGTGCGCGCGATGACCTGGCCGGCCTTGACGGCGGGCAGCTTCTTCCAGGTGGCCTCGGTGATGTCGGCCGGCTGGATGGTCGAGGAGCGGTCGTCCATGATGATGATGTCGGCCGGGTACTTGTCGACGTTCTCCCAGCTCAGGTTCTCGAACCAGCCGCCGCTGGCCTTCAGGGCGTTGGCCGGTGGCTCGACGATGTTCACGCCGAGCGCCTTGAAGTGCTCCAGGTCGATGGAGAGGTTGGAGCCGGAGACGTAGAAGATGTCCTGGCTCGCGGAGCCGGCCAGCACCTTGATCTCCGGGCGGGCCTTGGCGGCCTTGCGCAGCCGCTCGGCGGCCGTCTCGAACTTCTTCTTCGCCTCGGTGATCTTCGCGGACTTCACATCGGCGCCGAGCGACTCGGCGAGCGCGAGCATGCGCTCCAGCGGCTTGGGCATCTGCACGTCGTAGACGGAGATGCCGACGCTCGGGGCCAGCTTGAGGATCTTGGCCTTGGACTCCCCGGGGACGTACCAGAGGGTGCCCGCGTCGTCGAACATCGTCGAGACGAGGACGTCGGGGGCGAGGCCCGCGTACTTCTCGATGTTGAACTGGCCCCACTCATTGCCGAGGATCGTCACTTTGCTGATGTCCATGTCGCCGGCCTGGACATCGGCCTTGCCGGCCTTGGTCTCCGTCGGGCCGAAGACGCCCTTGACCTCGATGCCGTAGTCGTAGAGCGCGGCGGCGACACCGGTGAACGCGACAATGTTCGCCGGGACCTTGTCCGTCTTCACGGTGGTGCCACGGTCGTCCTCGAAGGTCCAGGGACCGGACTTCTCTGCGGCCTTCGTGGAGTCCGCGCCACCGTTTTTCGAGTCCTTGTCGTCGCCACAGGCGGCGAGGACGGCACCGAGGCCGAGGGCGCCGCCCGCGGCGAGGATGCCGCGACGGGTGAGGTGGGTGGCACGGGCGTTGGACATGAGTGTGACTGCTTTCGGCACGGGGCAGGAACGCCCGCCGGACATGTTCGAAGGTAGGTTAGCCTAACCTAACTTTCTGTCCAGGGCGTGGGGATGCGTCGGGGTGCGCGACGAAACACGACCGGCCTGCGCCCAGGTGGGCACAGGCCGGTCGTGGTGGGGGGTGGGGGTAAGTGGGGGGCGGGGGTGGTGGGTGGTGCCGCCAGTGGTGGGCGGCGGAGGTCAGCCGACCAGCCCCAACTCCCGTGCGATCAGCATCCGCTGCACCTCGCTGGTGCCTTCGCCGATCTCCAGGATTTTGGAGTCGCGCCACATACGGGCCACCGGGTACTCGTTCATGAAGCCGTAGCCGCCGTGGACCTGGGTGGCGTCGCGGGCGTTGTCGACGGCGATCGTGGACGAGTACAGCTTGGCGAGGGCGGCCTCCTTCTTGAAGGGCTCCCCGCTCACCAGACGGGACGCGGCGTCGCGCCACGCCAGGCGGGCCGTGTGGGCCTTCATCTCCATGTCGGCGATCTTGAACTGGATCGCCTGGTTCGCGCCGATCGGCCGTCCGAACGCGTGCCGCTCCTTGGCGTACTTCACCGACTCGTCGACGCAGCCCTGCGCCAGCCCCGTCGCCAGGGCCGCGATGGCGATCCGGCCCTCGTCGAGAATCCGCAGGAACTGGGCGTAGCCGCGGCCCTCCTCGCCGAGCAGGTTGGCGGCCGGGACGCGCACGTCGGAGAAGGACAGCTCGCGGGTGTCGGACGCGTTCCAGCCCACCTTCGAGTACGGCGCCGCGACCGTGAAGCCCGGGGTGCCGGACGGCACGATGATCGAGGAGATCTGCGGCTTGCCGTCGGCCTTGCGGCCGGTGACCGCGGTGACCGTCACCAGTCCCGTGATGTCCGTGCCCGAGTTGGTGATGAAGCACTTGCTCCCGTTGATCACCCACTCGTTCGTCTCGGCGTCGAGCCGGGCCGTCGTACGCGTCGCGCCCGCGTCCGAGCCGCCGTCCGGCTCGGTCAGCCCGAAGGCGCCGAGGATCTCGCCGGAGCAGAGCCGGGGGAGCCACTCGCGCTTCTGCTCCTCGGTGCCGAAGAGGTGGATCGGCATGGCGCCGAGCGAGACGCCCGCCTCCAGGGTGATGGCCACGGAGGAGTCCACCCGGGCGAGCTCCTCCAGGGCGATGCCGAGGGCGAGATAGTCGCCGCCCATGCCGCCGTACTCCTCCGGGAACGGCAGCCCGAACAGGCCCATGCGGCCCATCTCCCGCACGATCTCGTACGGGAACTCGTGCCGCTCGTAGAAGTCGCCGATCTTCGGCGCCACGACGTCGTGGGCGAACTCCTCGACCGTACGGCGGAGTACTTCGAGTTCTGGGGAGAGGCGGTGGTCGAGGGACATGGGGATCACTCCTGGTGGGACTGTGTCGATTTACCGAGTGCTTTGACGGTGCGGGACGGGCTGGGTCGGCCCAGTTGTCCGGCCATCCACACGCTGGTGGCGGTGAGACGGCCGAGGTCGACCCCGGTGTCGATACCGAGGCCCTGGAGCATCCATACGAGGTCTTCGGTGGCGAGGTTGCCGGTCGCGGACTTCGCGTACGGGCAGCCGCCGAGGCCGCCCGCGGAGGCGTCGGCGGTCGTGACGCCGTGCTGCAGCGCGGCCAGGGTGTTGGCGAGCGCCTGGCCGTACGTGTCGTGGAAGTGCACGCCGAGCGCACTGGTCGGCACGCCCTCCTCATTGAGCTCGGCGAGCAGGCTCTGGACGTGGCCCGGCGTCGCCACGCCGATCGTGTCGCCGAGGCTCAGCTCGTCGCAGCCCATGTCCATCAGGGACTTGCAGACGCGGACGACCTGATGGATGGGGACGGCACCCTCCCAGGGGTCGCCGAAGCACATGGAGAGGTAGCCGCGGACGTGCACCTTGTCCGCCTTGGCCCGGGCCACCACCGGCTCGAACATGGCCAGCGCCTCGTCGACGGTCCGGTTGAGGTTGGCCTTCGCGAAGGACTCCGTGGCGCTGGCGAAGACGGCGACGTGGCGGGCGCCGAGGGCGAGGGCGCGGTCGAGTCCTCGCTCGTTCGGCACGAGGACGGGCAGACGTACCCCTGGCAGGTCGCTGATCAGCGGGAACAGCTGTTCCGCGTCCGCCAGTTGGGGCACCCACTTGGGGTGCACGAAGCTGGTGGCCTCAATCGTGGTCAGGCCCGCGTCGGCGAGGCGCCGGACGAACTCCGCCTTGACCTCGGTCGGTACGGTCGCCTTCTCGTTCTGCAGTCCGTCGCGCGCACCGACCTCGTGGATCCGCACCCGGGCGGGCAGGTCCTGGGCCGGTACGGCCATGGGCAGTCCCTGCACGGTCATTCCGCCTCCTCGTGCGGTGCGATCACGGCCAGCACCTGGTCCATGGCGACGGTCGTGCCCGGAGTGACGTCCAGCTCGCTGACGGTCCCGGCGTGCGGCGCGGAGATGACGTGCTCCATCTTCATCGCCTCGACCACCAGCAGGCTCTGCCCGGCGGCCACTTCATCGCCCACGGCGACCTTCACGACGGTCACCGTGCCGGGCATGGGGGCGGTGAGCGAGTCGGCTCCGGCGTGCGCGGCGCCGGTGAGGGAGGCGGCCACGGGGTCGTGGTCGCGCACATGCCAGGCGTCGCCGTCGCGGCCGAGCCAGTCGGCGGCGCGGTGGAAGGTGTGGCGTACGCCGTCCAGGGTCACGGAGACCTGGTCGGTGGTGACGGTGTGGGTGCCGCGAGGGGTGTACTCCACGGGGTCGAGCACCCGCAGGTGGAAGCCCACCGGCTTGGGCGCGCCTCCGAGCCGCCACCCGCTCGGCGCGGAGAAGGGGTCGGTCCAGCCCTCGCCCCGGGGCCGCAGCGCTTCGAGCCGTACGGCGGCCGCGGCCTCGTACACCTCGTCCGGTACGTCGCCGGAGACCAGGGAGTCCGCCTCGCGCTCCACCAGTCCCGTGTCCAACTCGCCCGCGACCACCGCCGGATGGGCCAGCAGACGCCGCAGGAAACCCGCGTTGGTCTGCACCCCCAGCGTGACCGTCTCCGCGAGGGCCGCCCGGAGCTTGCGCAGCGCGGTCGCGCGATCGGGGCCGTAGGCGATGACCTTGGAGAGCATCGGGTCGTAGAGCGAACCGACTTCCGTGCCCTCGCTCAGCCCCGAGTCGGTGCGCAGGCCGTCGCCCTGCGGCTCGCGCAGCGCGAGCACCGTGCCGCCGGAGGGGAGGAACCCGCGCGCGGGGTCCTCGGCGCAGACGCGGGCCTCCACGGCATGCCCCGTCAGCGTGATGTCCTGCTGTCCGTACGGCAGTCGCTCGCCCGCCGCCACCCGGAGCTGCCACTCCACCAGGTCGACACCCGTGATCAGCTCGGTGACCGGGTGCTCCACCTGGAGGCGGGTGTTCATCTCCATGAAGTAGTACGACGACGGGTCGCCGCCCGGCACGATGAACTCCACCGTGCCAGCGCCCCGGTAGCCGCAGGAGCGGGCCGCCTGGACCGCCGCCTCGCCCATCGCGGCGCGCGTGGCCTCGTCGAGGAGCACGCTCGGCGCCTCCTCGATGATCTTCTGGTGGCGGCGCTGGAGGGAGCACTCGCGCTCGCCCAGGTGCACGACATTGCCGTGGCCGTCCGCCAGGACCTGGATCTCGATGTGCCGGGGGCGGTCGATCCAGCGCTCGACGAGCAGGGTGTCGTCGCCGAAGGAGGCGCGGGCCTCGCGGCGGGCGGCCGCGATCTCGTCGGCGAGCAGCGCCTCGACCCGCACGAGCCGCATGCCCTTGCCGCCGCCGCCCGCCGAGGGCTTCAGCAGCACCGGCACACCGATCTCCCGAGCCGCGTCGGCCAACTCCGCGTCGGTGAGCCCGCTGCCGCTCGAACCCGGCACCACGGGGACCCCGGCCGCCTGCACCGTCTCCTTGGCGCGGATCTTGTCGCCCATCAGGGAGATCGCTTCGGCAGGTGGTCCGATGAAGACGAGCCCGGCGTCGGCGCAGGCGCGCGCGAAGGACGCGTTCTCCGCGAGGAAGCCGTAGCCCGGGTGCACGGCCTGCGCTCCCGTCCGAGCCGCCGCCTCCAGGAGCCGCTGCACGGACAGATAGCTCTCGGCCGCCGGCGCGGGGCCGATCCGTACCGCCGTGTCCGCCTCGCGGACATGCCGGGCGTCCGCGTCGGCGTCGGAGAAGACGGCCACGGAGCGCACGCCCAGCGACCGCAGCGTACGGATGACCCGGACCGCGATCTCGCCCCGGTTGGCCACAAGAACGGTGTCGAACATGGTCAGAGGTCCCTCACATCCGGAAGACGCCGAACTGGGGGTCACCCAGGGGCGCGTTGGCGCAGGCGGTCAGGGCGAGACCCAGCACCTGCCGGGTCTCCATCGGGTCGATCACGCCGTCGTCCCAGAGCCGGGCCGTCGCGTAGTAGGCGTTCCCCTGGTGCTCGTACTGTGCGCGGATCGGGTCCTTGAAGGCCTCTTCCTCCTCGACGGGCCAGGACTCGCCGCGCGCCTCCAACTGGTCGCGCTTGACGGTCGCGAGGACCGACGCGGCCTGCTCGCCGCCCATCACGGAGATCTTGGCGTTGGGCCACATCCACAGGAAGCGCGGCGAGTACGCCCGGCCGCACATCGAGTAGTTGCCCGCGCCGTACGAGCCGCCGATCACGACCGTGAGTTTGGGGACCCTCGTACACGCCACGGCCGTCACCATCTTGGCGCCGTGCTTGGCGATGCCACCGGCCTCGTACTGGCGCCCGACCATGAACCCGGAGATGTTCTGCAGGAACACCAGCGGGATGCCGCGCTGGTCGCACAGCTCGATGAAGTGGGCGCCCTTCTGGGCGGACTCGGAGAACAGGATGCCGTTGTTGGCGACGATGCCGACCGGGTGCCCGTGGATCCGGGCGAAGCCGGTGATCAGGGTCTGCCCGAACTCCGCCTTGAACTCGGCGAAACGCGAACCGTCGACCACGCGCGCGATGACCTCGCGCACGTCATAGGGGGTGCGGGAGTCGACCGGCACCGCCCCGTACAGCCCGTACGGGTCCACCTTCGGCTCGACGGTCGGCTCGACCGACCAGGGCAGCGGTCCGCGGGCGGGAAGGGTGGCCGCGATGTTCCGTACGATCCGCAGCGCGTGGGCGTCGTCCTCCGCCAGGTGGTCGGTGACACCCGACACGCGCGCGTGGACCTCGCCGCCGCCCAGCTCCTCGGCCGTGACGACCTCGCCGGTGGCGGCCTTCACCAGGGGTGGGCCGCCGAGGAAGATCGTGCCCTGGTTGCGCACGATCACGGCCTCGTCGCTCATGGCCGGGACGTAGGCGCCGCCCGCCGTGCAGGACCCGAGGACGGCCGCGATCTGCGGGATGCCGGCGCCCGACATCCGCGCCTGGTTGTAGAAGATCCGCCCGAAGTGCTCGCGGTCGGGGAAGACCTCGTCCTGCATCGGCAGGAAGGCGCCCCCGGAGTCGACGAGGTACACACAGGGGAGGCGGTTTTCGAGGGCCACCTCCTGGGCGCGCAGGTGCTTCTTCACCGTCATCGGGTAGTACGTGCCGCCCTTGACGGTGGCGTCGTTGGCGACGATCACGCACTCGCGCCCGCTGACCCGGCCGATCCCGGCGATCACGCCGGCGGCCGGGGCCTGCCCGTCGTACATTCCGTCAGCGGCGAGGGGCGCCAGCTCCAGGAAGGGTGATCCTGGGTCGAGGAGGGTGTCCACGCGGTCGCGCGGGAGCAGCTTCCCGCGCGCGGTGTGCCTCTCCCGGGCCCGCTCACCGCCGCCGAGCCGGGCCGCGGCCAGCTTCTGCCGCAGCTCCTCGCCCAGCGCGCGGTGCGCCGCCTCATTGGCCCGCCAGGCCTCCGACGCGGGGTCTGCCGCGCTCGTCAGCTCCGGTGCCTCGTGCATCCTGCGGTCCCCTCACCAGTGGTCCACCAGTTAATGAGCGTTAACGCATTTCCTTCAGGTTAACGACCGCTAACCTCCCTGTCTAGAATTGCTTTCATGGCCACCAGAACCGACGCCCCCACCCGCCGCGAGCAGATCCTCAAGGAGGCCGCGCGGCTCTTCGCCGAGCGTGGCTTCCACGGTGTCGGCGTGGACGAGATAGGAGCGGCCGTCGGCATCAGCGGCCCCGGTCTTTACCGGCACTTCGCCGGCAAGGACGCGATGCTCGCCGAGCTGCTGGTGGGGATCAGCGGGCAGCTGCTGACGGGGGGCAAGCGACGGGTGGCGGAGGCCGACGGGAGCCCCGAGGGGCTCCTCGACTCGCTCATCGAGGGGCACATCGACTTCGCGCTCGACGACCGCCCCCTGATCACCCTGCACGACCGCGAGCTGGACCGCCTCCGGGACAGCGACCGCAAGCTCGTACGCCAGCTCCAGCGGCAGTACGTCGAGCTGTGGGTGGAGGTCGTGCGCGAGGTCTACCCCGGGCTGACCGAGCCTGCCGCCCGCTCGGCGGTGCACTCGGTCTTCGGGCTGCTGAACTCGACGCCGCACCTGGGCCGCCCCGGGTCCCTGCCGGGCCGTGGGGCGACCGCGGCGCTGCTGCACCGGATGGCCCGGGGGGCGTTCGCGGCTGTCGGAACCGACTGAGGCCGACGGCCGCCGACCGCCCCGGCATCGTCGACCACCTCGGCACCGCCGGCCGCCTGGGCGCCGCCGGTCTGCGCCGTCGCGGGTGCTCGCCGCTGCGGCGGTGCTTGAGGGGGTGGCGGAGGTGACGAGCGTCTCGTACTGGTTGCTCTGGACGACCGTCGTGACTGGCGGGTAACGTGCTGTCTGAGCAAGCGCTTAGACAGAAACCCCAGGTGGAGGTGGCGGCGGTGCGCCGTACTGTGTTCAACGAGGACCACGAGGCGTTCCGGGAGACCCTGCGCGCCTTCATCGAGGCCGAGGTCGTCCCGGTCTACGACGAGTGGTTCGCGGCCGGCCAGGCGCCGCGCGACTTCTACTACAAGCTCGCCGAGCTCGGCGTCTTCGGCATCCGCGTCGACGAGGAGTTCGGCGGCGCCGGCATCGACTCGTACAAGTTCGAAGCCGTGATGTACGAGGAGACCGCCCGCGCCGGTGTCCAGTTCGGTGGCTCCGGCGTGCACGTGCTGCTCGGCCTGCCCTACATAAAGATGCTCGCCAGCGACGAGCAGAAGAAGCGCTTCCTGCCGAAGTTCGTCTCCGGCGAGGAGATGTGGGCCCTCGCGATGACCGAGCCGGGCACCGGCTCCGACCTCGCGGGCATGAAGACCACCGCCAAGCTCTCCGAGGACGGCACGCACTACGTCCTCAACGGCGCCAAGACCTTCATCACCGGCGGCGTCCACGCCGACCGCGTCATCGTCTGCGCCCGCACCTCCGCGCCCACGGCCGAGGACCGCCGCTTCGGCATCTCCCTGTTCGCCGTGGACACCAAGGCCGAGGGCTACTCCATCGGCCGCAAGCTCGACAAGCTCGGCCTGAAGACCTCCGACACCGCCGAGCTGGCGTTCGTCGACGTCAAGGTTCCGGTCGAGGACCTCCTCGGCGAGGAGAACAAGGGCTTCTACTACCTCGGCCACAACCTGGCCTCCGAGCGCTGGGGTATCGCCTTCGGCGCCTACGCGCAGGCCAAGGCCGCCGTCCGGTTCGCCAAGGAGTACGTCCAGGAGCGCACCGTCTTCGGCAAGACCGTCGCCTCCTTCCAGAACACCAAGTTCGAGCTGGCCGCCTGCCAGGCCGAGGTGGACGCCGCCGAGGCGGTCGCCGACCGCGCCCTGGAGGCCCTCGACGCGGGCGAGCTCACCCCGGCCGAGGCCGCCAGCGCCAAGCTGTTCTGCACCGAGGTCGCGCACCGCGTCATCGACCGCTGCCTCCAGCTGCACGGCGGCTACGGCTTCATGAACGAGTACCCGATCGCCCGCCTGTACGCGGACAACCGCGTCAACCGCATCTACGGCGGCACCAGCGAGATCATGAAGACGATCATCGCCAAGGACATGGGCCTGTAAGGTCCGCGAAAAAAGTTCACGATACAACTGACGTCATGAGTCAGGCACTTCAGTCACTGCTCGACCTGCTCGACCTGGAGCGGATCGAGCAGGACATTTTCCGCGGCCGGTCCCGCTCCGCCGTCGTCCCCCGCGTCTTCGGGGGACAGGTGGCGGCGCAGGCACTGGTCGCCGCGGGGCGCACAGTCCCCGAGGACCGGTTGGCGCACTCCCTGCACGCGTACTTCCTGCGTGCGGGGGACCCCGGCGCGCCCATCGTGTACTCGGTGGACCGCATCCGCGACGGCCGTTCCTTCACCACACGCCGGGTGGTCGCGGTCCAGCACGGACAGCCGATCTTCCATCTCTCCGCGTCGTTCCAGACGTACGAGGAGGGCATGGAGCACCAGGCCGAGATGCCGCCCGCACCCGACCCGGAGACGCTGCCCACGGCCGCCGAACTGCTGCCGCGGTACGCCGACGTCTTCTCGGACCCGGTCGTCGCGGAGCGTCTGCTGGAGGCCCGCGAGTCCGTCGATCTGCGCTACGTCGACGCGCCACCGTACGGCACCGTCGGCGAGGTGCGCGAGCCGCGCTCCCAGGTGTGGTTCCGCACGAACGGCAAGCTGGCCGACGACCCGCTCCTGCACGTCGTCCTCGCCACCTACGTCTCCGACATGACGCTGCTGGACTCCATCCTGCTCGCGCACGGGCGCGGCGGCTGGGTGACCGGCGATGTCGTCGGGGCCTCGCTGGACCACGCCATGTGGTTCCACCGCCCGTTCCGCGCCGACGAATGGCTGCTGTACGACCAGGAGTCGCCGTCCGCGTCGGGCGGACGCGGACTCGGCCAGGCCCGCATCTACACGCAGGACGGCCGGCTGGCCATTTCGGTGATCCAGGAGGGCGTGGTCCGGATCCCCAGGTAAGACTGAGCCTATGGCTGAAGCGGCAGAGCAGAACGGCGGCGGCGAGAGCACCTTCACGGTGATCGTCGCCGCCGTCGCCAATCTGGGGATCGCGCTGGCGAAGGCCGTCGCCGGAGTGATCAGCGGATCCAGCGCGATGCTGTCCGAGGCCGCGCACTCCGTCGCCGACACCGTCACCGAGGTGCTGCTGCTCACCGCGCTGAAGCGCAGCGAGAAACCGGCGGACGAGGACCATCCGCTCGGCTACGGCCCGGAGCGGTACATCTGGGCGATGCTCGCGGCGGTCGCGACCTTCGTCGGCGGCGCGGTGTTCTCGATCTACGACGGCATCCACACCCTCGTGGCGGGCGAGAAGCCGGGCGGTCCTCTGGTCTCCTACATCGTGCTCGCGGTCGCGTTCGTGCTGGAGGCCTTTTCGCTGCGGACCGGGGTACGGCAGGCGCGGGGCGAGGCGGCGCGCCTCGGGGCGCCCTTCAAGAGATACCTGCGCCACACGCCGGACACCGCCGTGAAGGCCGTGCTCATGGAGGACTCGGCCGCGCTGATCGGTCTCGTGTTCGCCGCGGGCGGCCTGCTCGGCGGCCAGCTCACCGGCTCCGGCGTCTGGGACGGCATCGCGTCGCTGTGCATCGGCGCACTCCTGCTGTACGTCGCCTGGGTGCTGGGCCGTTCCAACGCCGAGCTGCTGATCGGGCGGCCGTTGCCCAAGCCGATGCGGGAGCGGATCCGGGCCGAACTGCTGGCCGTGGAGCACGTGGAGGCCGTACTGGAGCTGACGACGCTGGTGCAGGGGCCACGGGAGGCGCTGATCGCGGCCAAGGTCGACTTCAGGGACGTGTCGACCGCGGCCCAGATCGAATGGGCCTGTGAGCAGGCGGAACAGCGGCTGCGGGAGGTGTTCCCGGCGGTGATCCGGGTGTATCTGGATCCGACGCCGGGGTATGCGCAGCGGCGGACGGAAGGGCTGAATCCCTGGCCGTGATGGGCCGGTTGAGGTAAGCCCGCGGTCCAGTTGTGCGGGGTCCCGCGGGTTCCGTGGTCCCGCGGGTCCTGTGGTCTCGCGGGTCCCGTGGTCCAGTTGTACGGGATTGGATCTGGGCCGGGCCGGGAGCGGGTGCGAGGATCGACGGCCTCACGTCGCGGACCCGAGGGGGCGGTATGAGCCGTACGGAAGAGTCGTGGAACTGGCGCGCGGGACGGATCCGGGAGGCCTTCCTGGAGGCGGCCGGGACCGTGGCCGAGCTGGTCGCCGAGCCGGCCGTCGCGGCAGCCTGGGGAAAGCCCAGCGCGCTGCGGGACTTCAGCGTCGGGGGCCTGGCCGGGCACACCGCATGGCAGGAACTGGCCCTTCCGGAGCTGCTCGCGGAGCCGGAGCCCAGGGAACCCGTGGTGTCCCTGCGGGAGTACTACCTGGAGCGGGTGACCTGGCTGGACGCCGGTGTCGACGGCGCGGTCAATGTGCGGATCCGCAAAGGGGGCGAGGCGACGGCCGTCGACGGGCACGGGGCGCTCCTCGCGCGGGTGCGGGAGGCGGTCGGGTGGCTGGACGCCGAACTTCCCCAGGTGCCCGCCGGGCGGGCGATCCGGATGACGTCGTGGGGCGACTGGTCCCTCGACCTCGACGACTTCCTGCTCACCCGGCTGATGGAACTGGTCGTCCACGCCGATGACTTGGCGTGCAGCGTGGGTCTGCCGACCCCGGAGTTCCCCGAGCGCGTGACCGCGCCCGTGGTCGAGCTGCTCGCCCGGCTGGCGGTGCGCCGGCACGGGGCGGTGGACGTGATCCGGGGGCTCGCCCGCGTGGAGCGTGCCCCCGCGTCGATCGCCGGGCTCCAGTAAGGACTTGGACGGGAACTGGACGTGGCCTGCCGGGACTTGGGCGGAGCTTGCGGGACTTACGCGAGTCCCGCTGCCGCGAGCAGGTACGCCGTCATCGGGTCGTAGAACCGGGGGCTCTTGACGTGGTCGTCCAGGGGGATCGTCACCTGGACGGTGCCTTCCGCCTCGGCGAGGAACAGGGCGGGGTCGTTGCAGTCGGCGTAGCCGATGGAGTCGAGGCCGAGTTGGCCGGCGCAGCCCGCCCAGCCGTGGTCGGCGACGACCAGGTCGGGCAGGGGGCGGCCCTCCCGCTCCAGGCCGGTGAGGATCGCGCGCATCGGCTCACCCGAGTGGGTGTGCCACAGCGTGGCGCCGTGTTCCAGGACCGCGACGTCCGCGAACTGGAAGACGTACCCCTCGTCCGTCTGCAGCCCGTCCGGGATGACGACGATCTCGCAGCCGGCGGTGCGCAGGGCGGCGGCGGTGGCGCGGTGCACGTCGAGGAGGCCGCCGGGGTGGCCGGTGGCGAACAGCACCCGCTGCTCGCCGTCCGCCGCCTTGCGCAGCCGGGCCGCGGCACGCTCCAGGGCGTCAACCGTCAGCTCCGGGTCGATGGTGTCCTGCCCGTACCGGTACTCCGGGTCGTCGCTCACGCCGCACCGCTCCGCCATCACCGCGAGGACGTCCTGCTCGTCGGTCCAGCGGTCCCCGAGCTCCAGGCCGAGCCAGAAATTGCGGTCGCCGTTCGCGAGCTTGCGGTAGTGGGAGAGGTTGTTCTCGCGGGGCGTGGCTACGTCGCCCGCGATACGGGTCGTTACGAGGTGTTCGACGAGCTCGGCGCGGCTGGGGGTCCCGGGTATCGGCATGCCCCCCATTGTGCCGGTGCGCTCCGTTCCTCGGGCGAGTGTCCTGAACCGTGGGACACGGGTCACTCGGCGGTACGGCGCGGGGCGGATGCGGGGTGTCTTGTCGCCGCCGCCCGCTGCGGATGCTCCCCGCCGCTCCGCAGCGGTGCCTCTCTCTGGCTCGGGTGCCTTGTCACCGCCTCCTGCCGCGGGCGCTCCCCGCCGCTCCGCGGCGGTGCTTCCCTCTGGGCTCGGGTGCCTTGTTACCGCCTCCTGCCGCGGGCGCTCCCCGCCGCTCCGCGGCGGTGTTTCCCACCCACCCGCCCGACTCGGTCACTTGGAAAGCCGGCCTCGCGGCCTCGCGGCCTCGCGGCCTCGCGGCCTCGCGGCCTCGCGGCCTCGCGGCCTCGCGGCCTCGCGGCCTCGCGGCCTCGCGGCCTCGCGGCCTCGCGGCCTCATGGGCTTGCGGCCTTGCGGCCTCATGGCCTTGCGGGCTTGCAACCTCGCGGCCTCTTGGCCTCTTGGCCCCGAGCTGGAGCTCTCGCCCGCTGGCCCCCCGCGCCCCCGGCGCCTCGCGCCCCCTGGCCCCCGCGCCCCGTCACCCCTCCCGCAACGCAAACCACAACTCCATCCGTACATCAGGGTCGTCGAGGTCCGCCCCCAGCAACGCCCCGCACCGTGCGATGCGTTGGCGGACGGTGTTGCGGTGGACGGAGAGGGCCACGGCTGTGCGGTCCCAACTGCCGTGCAGGGAGAGCCAGGTGCGGAGGGTTTCGGTGAGGGCGGGGGTAGCGGCGATGGGAGCGAGGAGGGCGCGGGCGTGGGTCTCGGCGTCGGCCGGGGGGACGAGGTCCGCGAGGGCGGGGCGCTCGCCGTGGCGGACCAGCGGTGCCCGGGTCGCGCGGGCCCGGGCCAGGGCGCGGGCCGCCTGGGTGTCGGCGGCCGCCCACTCGTGCGGGCCGACCGGTGCGCTGACCCCGCACGTCCAGCCCGCCTGCACGGTGGGCTCGCGGTCGCCGGGCATGAGGACGCGTACGACGTCGCCGCCCGCGTCGACCAGCGTGGAACCCAGCGCCGCCCCCAGCGCGGACGCGGCGACGGCGTCCGGTGCGGGGCCGTCCCCGGCGGGGCGCGCGTGCACGACGACCCATCGTTCGCCGCCGAGGAGCGGCGCCACGTCCTCGGGGGAGGCGCCCAGCAGTACGCGCACGAGCGCCGCGAGCCGCGCCGCCCCGCTCCCGCTCCGGTGCTCTCCGGTGAGCAGCGAGAGCAGGACCGATGCCACGGAGGCGATGGTGTGGTCGCCGGGTTCCCGGTGCGGAGCCCCGACCCCGAGCACGAAGCCCTGCCCGGCCCCGAGGGCGTAGGCGGAGAGATGGACACCGCCGACGGTGTCGGTGGCCGAGGAGGGAGCGGTTCTCCCCTCCCCGGGTCGCACGACGGCGGCCAGCTCGGCGAGGGCCCGTGCCACGGGGGTACTCCCGGACGGGGCCGCCTCGGCCACCCTCCCGGCCCGGGCCAGTTCGACCCCGTCCGGCCCGTACAGCACCGTCCAGCCCCCCACCCGCTGCGCCAGCTGTCGCAGCACCGCCGGTACCGGGTCCGGGCGGGCCGCGGCCGCCGCCAGGCTCTGCTGGGCCTCCGTGACGCGGCGCAGTTCCGCCAGGCGGGCCTGGGCCATGAGTTGCCAGACGGCGCGGGCCACGCCGGAGAAGGTGGTCTGGGGTGGGACCTCCAGGAGAGGGAGGCCGTGCGCGTCGCAGGCCGCGACCAGTGCCCTCGGAACCGTGTCGTGGACCGGGGCCAGGCCGAAGCCGAGTGCCGCGCCGCCCGCCGCGACGATGCGGGACACGTAGTCGTCGAAATACGTGCCCGAACCCGCCGCGTCGGGGATGTGGACCCCGGCGCTCAGGAGCAGCTCGCCGCCCAGCAGATACGGGTACGGGTCGGCCATCTCCGACGTGTGCGCCCAGTGGATCACGGTGCGCGGGTCCGACGGGCCCGCGATCTGGCGCAGGCCCAGGTCCTCCCGCGCCAGGAGAGCGGAAAGCGGGACCGGTGGGGTCGGTGGGACAGGTGGGGCGGACGGGTTGGATGTGTCCGGCATGGTGGACGTTCCCTCCATCCGGTTCAGCGGCAGTGGATGAAACGTACACTTCAGAGTCGCTTTCCGGCCACCTAGGGTCAGTGACGTCGGCAGCCGCGGGTACGGGCGTATGTCCCCGCGATCCGCTGCCGGTCTCCCGGCCGGACATCGCTCCCGGCCGCGTCCCCCCGGTTTACATCTGCACGACACGCCACCGAGAGTGCGCGAAGGAGGGCCCCACATGGCCGTCGACTACACAGTGATCGTCGTCTATCTGGCCGGCATGCTGGCCATGGGCTGGTGGGGCATGCGCCGCGCCAAGTCCAAGAGTGAGTTCCTCGTGGCGGGCCGACGGCTCGGCCCCGCCATGTACTCCGGGACCATGGCCGCCATCGTCCTCGGTGGCGCGTCCACCATCGGCGGCGTCGGGCTGGGGTACCAGTACGGGCTCTCGGGCGCCTGGATGGTGTTCACCATCGGCCTCGGGCTTCTCGCCCTCTCCGTGTTCTTCTCCGCCCGTATCGCCCGCCTGAAGGTCTACACCGTCTCCGAGATGCTGGACCTGCGCTACGGCGGCCGGGCCGGGGTCATCTCCGGCGTCGTCATGTGGGCGTACACCCTCATGCTCGCGGTCACCTCGACCATCGCGTACGCCACGATCTTCGACGTCCTCTTCGACATGAACCGGACGCTCGCGATCATCCTCGGCGGCTCGATCGTCGTCGCGTACTCGACGCTCGGCGGCATGTGGTCGATCACCCTCACCGACATGGTGCAGTTCGTCGTCAAGACCGTGGGTGTGCTGCTGCTCCTGCTCCCCATCGCCGTCATCAAGGCCGGCGGGTTCAGCGAGATGAAGGCCAAGCTGCCCACCGAGTACTTCGACCCGCTGGGCATCGGCGGCGAGACGATCTTCACGTACGTGCTGATCTACACGTTCGGCATGCTGATCGGCCAGGACATCTGGCAGCGCGTCTTCACCGCCCGCAGCGACAAGACTGCCAAGTGGGGCGGCACCGTCGCGGGTACCTACTGCCTGGTGTACGCCCTCGCCGGCGCCGTCATCGGTACGGCGGCCAAGGTGATGTACCCGACGCTGCCCAACACCGACACCGCCTTCGCCACCATCGTCAAGGACGAACTTCCGGTCGGCGTACGAGGGTTGGTGCTCGCCGCGGCGCTCGCGGCCGTCATGTCCACCTCCTCCGGTGCCCTCATCGCCTGCGCCACCGTCGCCAACAACGACATCTGGGCGAAGCTGCGCGGGGTGGTGAAGCGCGACGGTGAGGAGCACGACGAGGTCAAGGGCAACCGCGCCTTCATCCTGATCATGGGTGTCGCGGTGATCTGTACGGCGATCGCGCTCAACAATGTCGTAGAGGCGCTGACCGTCGCGTACAACCTGCTCGTCGGCGGTCTGCTCGTGCCGATCCTCGGCGGACTGCTGTGGAAGCGCGGCACGGCGGCCGGCGCGCTCGCCTCCGTCGTCGCCGGCGGCCTCGCGGTCATCGGCCTGATGGCGACGTACGGCATCCTGGCGAACGAGCCGGTCTACTACGGGCTGTTGTCCTCGCTCGCCGCCTATGTGGTGGTGTCGCTGTCCACCAAGCCGACCGAGGCAGCCGTACTGGCCGCCTGGCGCGAGCGCCTCGCGGGTCGCACCCCCGAACCCTTGCCCGAACCGGTCCCGGCCCACCAGTAGAGTCGTCCTAGTAGCACATTGGTGTGCATAGCTGTACATACGCGATGGCGTGTAAGAAGGAAGGCAATTCATCATGAGCAGCAACGAGACGCCCCGCGGGCCCGTCGACTCGTCCCGCATCCCGCGGTACGCGGGCCCCGCGACCTTCGCCCGGCTGCCGCGCCTCGACGAGGTCGGCACCGCCGACGTCGCCGTGGTCGGAGTGCCGTTCGACTCCGGCGTCTCGTACCGGCCGGGCGCCCGCTTCGGCGGCAACGCGATCCGCGAGGCGTCCCGGCTGCTGCGCCCCTACAACCCGGCGCAGGACGCCTCCCCCTTCGCCCTCGCGCAGGTCGCGGACGCCGGTGACATCGCGGCGAACCCGTTCAACATCAACGAGGCCGTGGAGACGGTGGAGGCGGCGGCCGACGAGCTGCTCGGCACCGGGGCCCGTCTGATGACCCTCGGCGGCGACCACACCATCGCCCTGCCGCTGCTCCGCTCCGTCGCCAAGAAGCACGGCCCGGTCGCGCTGCTGCACTTCGACGCGCACCTCGACACCTGGGACACGTACTTCGGCGCCGAGTACACGCACGGCACCCCGTTCCGCCGCGCCGTCGAGGAGGGCATCCTCGACACCTCGGCCCTCTCGCACGTCGGCACCCGCGGCCCGCTCTACGGCAAGCAGGACCTCACCGACGACGAGAAGATGGGCTTCGGCATCGTCACCTCCGCGGACATCTACCGCCGCGGCGCCGACGAGGTGGCCGACCAGCTGCGCCAGCGCATCGGCGACCGTCCGCTCTACATCTCCATCGACATCGACTGCCTCGACCCGGCGCACGCGCCCGGCACCGGCACGCCCGAGGCGGGCGGCATGACCTCCCGCGAACTCCTGGAGATCCTGCGCGGGCTGGCGTCCTGCAACCTGGTCTCGGCCGACGTCGTCGAGGTCGCCCCCGCGTACGACCACGCCGAGATCACCGCCGTCGCCGCGTCCCACACGGCGTACGAACTGACCACGATCATGTCCCGTCAGATTGCTGAGGCTCGCTCGAAGTGACCCACGACCACGACCTGGTACTCCGTCCCACGGCGGCGCAGACGGAGGCCGCGCTGAACCCTCCCACCGGCCGCAGCGGCGGAGACCTGGTCGTGGAGACCCTCACCGGTCTCGGCGCGACGACCGTCTTCGGCCTGCCCGGCCAGCACGCGCTGGGCATGTTCGACGCGCTGCGCCGGTCCTCACTGCAGTACATCGGCCTGCGCGTCGAGAACAACGCCGGGTTCGCGGCGGACGCGTACGGCCGGGTCACCGGTGAGGCGGCCCCGCTGCTGCTCTCCACCGGCCCCGGGGCACTGACCTCGCTGGCCGCGCTGCAGGAAGCGGCGGCGGCGTCCGCGCCCGTCCTCGCGATCAGCAGCCAGATCCCCACCGCGGGGCTCGGCGGCGGCCGCCACGGCTATCTGCACGAACTTCCCGACCAGCAGGCGTCGTTCCGGGGCGTGGTGAAGTCGGTTCACACGGTGCGTACGCAGTCGCAGATCCCGTCGGCGATCGCGGCCGCCTGGGAGTCGGCGCTGACCGCCCCGCACGGCCCGGTGTGGGTGGAGATCCCGCAGGACGTCCTTCTCGCCGAGACCCACCTGCCGGTGGTGTCGGCGATGGACGCCACCCCGGAGGACGTGCTCCCGCGCCCCGAACTGACCGCGGTCGCTGCCGACTTGCTGTCCCGCGCCGCCCGTCCCGCGATCATCGCGGGCGGCGGTGTCGTCCGCGCGGACGCGTCCGGAAAGCTCCTTCAGCTCGCCGAAAAGCTGAACGCCCCCGTCGTCACCACCTTCGGCGGCAAGGGCGCTTTCCCCTGGAACCATCCGCTCTCCCTCCAGTCCTGGCTGGAGGACCGCCACACCACGGACTTCCTGGAGGACGCGGACGTCCTCCTGGTGGTGGGCTCGGGCCTCGGCGAACTCTCCTCGAACTACCACACGTTCAAGCCCCGCGGCCGGGTCGTCCAGATCGAGGCCGACCTCGGCAAACTGGAGTCCAACCACCCGGCGCTGGGCATCCACGCGGACGCCCGCCTCGCGCTGTCGGCACTGCTGGAGACGGTCGAGGAGCGCACCGATCCGACGGCGGCAGACCGCGTACGCACGGTGCTGGAGAACGTCGCCGAGCGCATCGCCTCCCAGGAACTCACCCTGGAACAGGACGTGTTGGCGTCGGTGCGCCGGGCCCTCCCGGACGACTCGCCGTCCTTCTGGGACATGACGATCCTGGCCTACTGGGCATGGTCCGCCTTCGACGCGCGCGACGCGAACACCATGCATTCCGCCCAGGGCGCGGGCGGCCTCGGTTACGGCTTCCCGGCCGCGCTCGGGGCGGCCGCCGCCGACCCCACCCGCCCGGTCCTCGCGGTCTCCGGCGACGGCGGCGCGCTGTACTCGATCGCCGAGCTGGCGACGGCCAGGCAGTACGACCTGAACGTCACCTGGCTGATCGTCGACGACGGCGGCTACGGCATCCTGCGCGAGTACATGACCGACACCTTCGGCCAGGCGACGGCGACGGAGCTGGCCCGCCCGGACTACGTCGCCCTCGCGGAGTCGTTCGGCGTCCCGGGGGTCCGCACGACCCCCGAGACTCTGGAGGAGGACCTGGCCAAGGCCCTGGCAAGCCCCGGCCCTTCGGTGGTACTGCTCCCGGCCGTACTGCGGATGTTCGCCCCGACCCATCTGGGCTCGGACTGATCACCTGATCGGCTGTTCGCGGTGACCTTCACGGGATATGTTCCGTGAGGTCGCAGGCGTCCCCGGCCGGGCCGATGTCAGATGCGGCCATTACTCTGAGCCCTGAGAGGAGGACAGCGTGCTGCTGAGGTTCCGCGTCGCGAACGTACGGTCCCTGCGAGACGAGCAGGAGCTGTCCTTCGTCGCGCCTGGCGACGCACAAGGTGGGTCGGCGAATCCGGTGGATCTTGCAGGTGGCGGATCCCTCTCAGTCCTTCCGCTGATCGGCGTCTTCGGGGCCAACGCCTCCGGTAAGTCGAACCTGCTGCTAGCGATGACCGACATGCGCAACGCGGTCCTCAACTCCTATGCACGCTGGGCCTCTTACGAAGGCATCCCGCGCCACGTCTTCGCCCTGAACCCGAAGAGCGAGAGCGAACCCTCCTTCTTCGAGGTCGATGTCGTCATCGACTCGGTCCGCTGGACGTACGGCTTCGAGCTCGGCGCCACCCGTATCGAGTCCGAATGGCTGCACAGCTATCCACTTGGCCGCCGTCAGGAATGGCTCGACCGTGACGCCTCCCGGTCGAACGTCTTCAGATGGCCCGGCAGCCGTGTCAGGGACCGGGCCCAGCTCGAACGACGTACGCGGCCGAACGCACTGCTGCTCTCCACGGCCGGCACAGACAACCACCCGCAGCTCTCTACGCTCTTCCACTGGTTCCGCCGCAACTTCTGGATGATCAACCCTGAGGCCGAGCGGGACGAGCGCGCGCGGTACACCACGAAGGAACTGTCAGGGCCGAGGGCTACTCGGATCCAGGAGCTGCTGCGGGTCGCTGACCTCGGCATCACCGGAGCGACGGTCGTCCAGGACGGCCCTGGCCAGGACGCGGTGAAGCTGACGCACCGTTCGGTGGCCGGGGACGTGTCCTTCGACTGGCAGGAGGAATCCCTCGGCACCCGCTCCTGGTTCGCCCTCCTCGGCCCCCTGCTCCTCGCCCTCGACGAAGGCGCGGTCCTGCTCGTCGACGAACTCGACTCGAGCCTGCATTCCCGCTTCGCCGCAGAGGTCGTTCGGCTCTTCCACGACCCGCATGCGAACCCCACGGGTGCTCAGCTTGTCTTCACGACGCACGACGCGACGGTCCTCACCACGCCAAGCGGTGAGCGGCTCCTTGACCCGGAGCAGGTGTGGCTGACGCAGAAGGACAAGGACGGGGCGACCGAGCTGTATCCGCTCACCGATGTGGAGCTGGGCGAGGACGAGGACCTCACGCAGTCCTATCTCGCGGGCGTCTTTGGCGGGGTTCCGGCTCTTTTGGAGGGGCAGATCGCACGGCGGCTGCTCGTGGCGCGCGAGGCCGGCACGTACGACGAGACAGACGATGGAGCGGACCGGGCGGGGCGGGACTGATGGGGCGGGCGCAGAAGGGCAAGGACTCGTGGGAGCGTCCGGCCCGGCGGGGCGGACAGCGCAGGCGCCAGGTCTTCATCTTCACCGAGGGCAAGGTGACCGAGCCCTCGTATCTCGACATCCTCAAGGACCAGGGCGTCCCACTCGCCGACGAGGTCCAGGTGGAGATGCACATCGCCAACCGCAAGGCGGACAGCGGGCGCAAGCCGCTCGACCTCGTCGAGCAGGCGATCAAGCTGAAGCGCGAAGAGGACCGCAAGGCGAAGCGAGCCAAAGTGGACGCGAAGTACCTGCCTCAAGTCTGGTGCCTCTTCGATCACGACAGATACAAGTACATCCGCGACGCCCTGGAGCAGGCGGAGGCGGCGGGCATCGGAGTCGCCTTCTCGCATCCGTGCTTCGAGGTGTGGCGCCTTGCCCACTACAAGCCGGTCAGCGGCTCGTTCGCCGGGGTGTGCGACGGGGCGGCCGACCGGCTCCCGTTCCAGCGAGGCTCCCAGGACGCGAGGACTCCCAAGGTCGTCCTGCCGCACCAGGTCCTGGGTCGCTACAAGGCGGCGCGGAAGAACGCCGAGCGGATGAACAACCAGCACGCAGCACATGTGGACAAGTGGGACAGGGACCCGTACACAGACGTGCATGAGTTCGTGGAGAAGGCGCTGCACATCGACACGTACTGACCCCGGCGGCCACAAGTACGCGCTGATTTCGATATGGCCCCGGCCGGGCAATAAAGTCTCTCCGTTATCTCAGGTCGGGTCGTAGGGAGTCGCACGTGGCCAAGCTCACGCTCGCCCAGCTGGAACGGCATCTGTGGGCCGCCGCAGACATTCTGCGCGGCACGATGGACGCCTCCGAATACAAGGACTACATCTTCGGGCTGCTCTTCCTGAAGCGGGCCAATGACGAGTTCGAGGCGGCCAGGGACAGGCTCAGGGAGTACGCGGTCGAGGAGCTGAAGCTCAGCGACGAAGACCTTCCTGGCTACCTGGAGCAGGCAGGCCCCTACCGCAAACGTGATGTCCTGTACGTGCCGGAGAAGGCCCGTTGGCACGAGGTCTCCGCGGCCACCCACAACATCAACGAGATGACCCTGCGTCCCGCGCTCCAAGAGCTTGAGAAGCAGAACACCAAGCTCAAGGGCCTCTTCGATCACCTCGACTTCAACCGCATCGGTGGATCGGGCGCCGCCTCCGGCGCGGCCAAGCTTGCCGACCAGCGTCTCAAACTCCTCATCGCACACTTCGGGCGGATCCGGCTGCGTACGGAGGACTTCGAGTTCCCCGACCTGATCGGTGCCGCCTATGAGTACCTGATCAAGGAGTTCGCGGACACGGCCGGACGCAAGGGCGGCGAGTTCTACACCCCGCGCGCCGTGGTCAGCATGATGGTCGAACTCCTTGCCCCCACCGAGAACATGAGGATCTACGACCCGTGCGTCGGCTCGGGCGGCATGCTCATCCACGCGGCGGAGTACGTGGAGGAGCACGGCGGCGACACGTCGTCGATGTTCTTCGCCGGACAGGACGCCAACTCCAGCTCCTGGATCATGTCGACGATGAACATGGTGCTGCACGGGGTGCGCCGCTTCGACCTGACCACGGGGGACACGCTCTCGCAGCCGGCGCATGTTCCGCGCTCGGACGAGGACCGCTTCGACGGGGTGCTCAGCAATCCGCCGTTCTCTCTGGACTACGCCCTCGCGGACCTGGCACATCCCGCTGAGCGTGCCAAGTACGGGAAAACGAGCGAGCGCGGCAAGGCCGATCTGATGTTCCTCCAGCACATGCTGTGGGAGGCCAAGCGTGAGGGCTCTCGCGGCGGCATGGTGATCACGGTCATGCCCCATGGAGTGCTGTTTCGGGGCGGCGGTGAGCAGGCCATCCGTACGGAGCTGCTGGAGAAGGACGCCATCGAGGCGGTCATCGGCCTCGCTCCGAACCTCTTCTACGGGACCGGGATCCCGGCCTGCATCCTGGTGCTCCGCCCGCCGGGTCGGAAGGACCCGGCGCGGGAGGGGAAGGTGCTGTTCACCACGCGTACGCGGAGGTACCCGGCTTCTCGCGGATCGTCACCCGCGAGGAACTCGCGGCCAACGACCACAACCTCAACATCCGCCGGTACGTGGACAACACGCCGCCGCCCGAGCCGCAGGATGTGCGGGCGCATCTGGTAGGCGGGGTGCCGCGCGCGGAGATCGAGGCGAAGAAGCCGCTGCTCGACTCGTACGGGATCGGGGTGACCGATCTGTTCGTGGAGCGGGAGCCGGCGGACCCGGCGTATGTGGACTTCCGGGATGAGGCGGCGGGCGGCCGTCCTGAGCTGGGCGAGCTGGCCCGGCCTCGGGAGGAGGCGTTGCGGGCGGAGTTCGGCAAGTGGTGGGAGGAATCGGCTGCCCGCCGGTTGGAGGTGGTGGCGGCCACACCTGAGACTCTCGCTACGTCTACGTCCTCCGAGCGCAAGGCCGCTTTGATGGCGGTGCGGGGGCAGTTGATGGCGTCGTTCGGGGAACGGCTGGGCCGGGTTGGGCTGCTGGACCGGTATGCGTTGGCGGGGGCCGGTCGCGGGTTGGTGGTGGGACGCGAAGTACGACCTGCTCGCGTTGTCGGAGAACGGATTCGGGGGCGTCGTCGACGGGTGGGTCGAGAACGTCGACACGATGCTTTCGCCTCAACAGGACGCACGGACGAAGAAGCTGCGTACGAGGACAGCGGCGGAGCGGCGTCAGGCGTACGACCACAAGGCGGTTGGCGCCATTGCTCCCCGGTTCCTGGAGGAGCTGGCGGAGGCGGATGCGCGGAAGGCGGAGGGGGATGCGCGGTTCAAGGAGCTGAGTGCGCGGCTTTCCGGGAGCGGGGAGGAGCCGGAAGCCGACGGTGACTCGTCCGATGGCGAGGATGAGTCGGAGGAAGTTGTCCTGACCGTCGAGGAGTTGGCCCAGCTTACGGCTGAGCTGGCGAAGGTGAAGAAGGCGCGCACGAAGGCCGCTGCGGGCATCAAGCGCCTTGAGGCGGACTTCCACCGGTATCCGTACCCGAGCGATCCGCCGACGCTGGGGGAGGAACCGCCGGGGTTGTTCCGGGCGCGGGAGGAGTTGGACGCGGAGGGGGAGCGCCGGGATCAGGTGAATGTGAATCCGTCCCGGCTGCGAGAGCTGGAGATCCATCTCCCGGCCGACCTGGCAGAACAACGGCGCATCGTAGCGACGTTGGAGGCGTGCGACGAGCAGATCGGGCGTGAAAACAGCGAGTTGAACAAGCTTCGCGAACTCATGCTGGGCCTTGTGGACGATCTGTTGTCGGGGCAGGTTGCGGTTGCCGCTGTGGCAGCGTGAGTGAACGACGGTCGACCTGTTCAGTGGGGCGAAGACCAGACAAATCGTGGTAAGGAGTGATCAGGTGGGGATGGTTCCGTTCTGAACCGCTGCAATGAACGATATCCAAACGGTCGAAAGGAAGGTCGGCTCAGGCCCCTGAGGAGTCTTGGAGCTGCGGATAGGGACATCTGCCGGGTGGTTGTCCAGGACCTCTAGGCCCGTACTTCGCGGGTCACCGGTTCAGGTCTGTGGCCAGCGGGTTTGTGTGACTTGGACGCTGAGGAGTTCGAGGAGGTGGAGTTGGACGCCGCGGGTGATCTGCACGGTCGGCGGGTCGGTCACGTTGCCGATCCGCAGGTTGAGCTCGCCGAGGTGGTAGAGGATCATCCGGCCGGTGGGCCGCACTCTGCGATTGTCCGGGTAGAGCCCGGCCATGGTCTGCTCGGGTCCCAGGGCCCGTCTGACCTGACGTTCGATCAGGCAGAAGACCAGCAGGGCCAGGCAGATGACCTGGATCAGGGCGGCGGCGCGGCGGTTGTGCTGGACGAAGATGGGGGTGACGGCGAGCGGGCCCTTGAAGTCCGCGTAGCGGCGCTCGACCGCGCCCTGGCCCTTGTAGTGGATCAGGACCTGGGCCGGGGTGGCCTGCTCGGCGGTGAGTGGGGTGATCAGCGCGTACCAGCCGTCGGCTTTCGCTTCGGCGCTGAGCACGTCCTGGTCGAAGGACCACTCCAGCGACGGCGTGCCGGCGTCGTCCTCGTGCACGTGCCAGTGCAGACAGCCGGTGACGCGGCGCTTGGCGGCGATCATCCCGGCGCGGGCGGCGACCTTCTCGGCCGTCTTGTAGTGCCGTCCGCCCGCCGCGCGGGCGAGCTTGTCCAGGTCCTCGGCCGCCTTGGCCAGCCGTTTGGCGCGGGCGGCCCGCTGGCCTGCCGCGTTCGCTGTGGAGTGGACCAGGATCCGCCGCAGGGTGAGCACCGGGTCGCGCTTGCGCGGGCCCGCGAGGGTGTGGACGTCCTCCAGCACCCGGTAGACCTCCCGCTCGGCCGGGTCCTTGCCCGCGTCCCTCTCGGGGACCCAGTCCACGACCGCCGCCTGTTCCAGGCCGAGGGCAGCGTAGACACCGTCCTTGATCTGGGCGGCCGGGACGGGCGCGATGAACGGGACCTTCGCTTGAAGCAGGGCGGTGATGTTCGGGTAGGACACCAGCTTGGCGTCCGCGACCATCAGGAACTCCTGCTCCCCGGCGAGCTTGCGCAGGTCCTTCATCGCGCCGACGACCTGCGCGACTTCGGCGGCCCCGCCGTCGAAGACGCGCGTGTGCACCGGAATCCCGCCGTCGCCGGTGACCGCGAGACCGGCCTGCACCTGCTTCAGGTCGGTGCGGCGGTCCTTGGGGTGCCCGTACTTGATGACCGGGAACTGGTCGTCCTGGTCGTCCTCAAGGTAGGCACCGTGGACGGACATGCTGGTCATGTCCCAGTGCAGCCGACTCACGTCGATGCCGAACTCGGCGATCGCCCGCGCGCCCACCGTGCCCGCGAGCTGTTGAAGGTGCGGGGCGATCGCGTCCAGGGCACGGGCCAGGCGGTCGTCGTTGAGCAGGGCCGGCTCGATGCCGAACACCTCTTCCACGGCCCAGACCCGGGCCCAGTCGCCGACCCGAAACAGCGGCATAGGCGAGGTGAGCCTGTTCGCGACCAGTGCCTCGACGACCTGGCCGTGTGTCAGGTGCGCGCTCGCGCCACCGGGGCACAGCTCATCGACGATCCCGACCACGTCCAGCCGGCGCAGAAACTCGGCAGCGACAGGCAGAGCGCCCAGACGCTTCTCCACCACGGACGTCACCACGCACTCCAGGCGCTGACGCTCAGACCGTGGCCGGGGGGACCGGGAAGTCATCGACACACCCGATCCAACGCCACAGGACCGCCCGGGACACCGCTCCAGAGCCCAAACCATACGAATCAACGACCCGCGAAGTACGGGTCTAGGCAGCTACTGCCCTCGCTGCCGCCGTAGTAGGACTTCCGCCAGTTGTTTAGCTTTGTCTCGTTCAGGATGATTCGGTCACGCGTCGCGTTCGTAGTCCATCACTGTCGCTCGGCGCACGCGTCGACGTTCCTGAAATCTGCCAACCTCAGGCAGCCTTGGCCGCAGCCACATCGCGTGCGCGGAGTGCAAGTTCTCGCATGGGGCGGGAAGTCGAGTGTCGGCGCAGTTCCGTGCTCATCGTGCGGAAGTGGTCGTCACCGCGGATGGACGAGATGTGTTCGTACTCGTCCAGGAATCGTGACCAGCTCTCGCAGGCTGCGTCCAAGTGGCCGAGGTATAGCTGCCGTTGCGCGAGGAGAGCGTAGGAGTGCACGCGGCCCTGGCGTTCCTGTTTCGGCTGAAGGCGGATCGACTGTTTCAGGGCTTTGATCGAGCCTGCAAAATCCTTCTCCTCGTACAGAACGTGGGAGACGTGGAAGAGGTACGCGGTCTGGTCGTAGCCACCGATCGCATCCCTGCGGTTGTCCGCCTTCGATAGTGCGTCTTCTGCCTCTTTCAGGCGGGTGTGGGCCTGTTGCTTCAGGCCCACCATGGACGCGGAGTGGGCCTGCTGGCCGCGTAGGAAGGCCACGAGACGCGGGCCCGCAGAGGGGGCTGCTTCTGCTGCTGAGTCCGCGAGTTCCAGGGCCTTGGGACCGTAGCCCAGGTTGGAGGCCTGGAGGGACATGCCGCGCAGGGTCCTGCAGTAGGTGACGTGGTCTTCCGCCTCGCGAGCCAGGCCGAGGGCTTGGACGTAGTAGCGCTGTCCGAGGCCGTGGGCCTTCTCGTACATGGCCATCCAGCCGGTCAGGTACGTGAGGTCGGACGCGGCGGCCAACATGTCCTTGCGGACGGATTCCGTGGCCTGTGCCTGGAGCCAGGGACCGACGGTGTTCACGAGGAATGCGGACGCCATGGGCATCGCGTGCCCGGCGCCGAGTTCGTCGAGGATGTCCGCGATCCGGTCGGTCATGGTGCGGATCGACTGCACCTGTGAAGAGCCGATACGAACCGTCTTTCTGCCAGGAGTCACAGATTCGGCCGCCGCTCGCGCGGGGAGGGTGAATGCGGGTACTGACAGAGCGGCAGAGAAAACCGTGGCAGTCAGCAGACTGCGGCGGGACGGATCCATTGTTGCCCTTCCGAGGTCGATCAGCTCCTCGACAGTGTCGGCGGTTTGGGACCTCATGAGTGACGGGGCGGGTTCCAGGCCGGCTTCTGCGTGGGTGACGGGTCGTCCCAGCCGAGCCGAGAGGGCCTCGACGATCAGGACCCTGACCTGTGGCTTTGGCTGGACCCCTGCAATCCAGTGCGCGACTGCGGTGCGGTCGTACGTGAGGTCGAGTCCTGCCTGAGGGCCGAGGCGGTTCACCTGCTGTGCGAGCTGGGTCCTGGTCCATCGCGCCTGGTCAAGCAGGTTGTCCAGGGCGCGGTTGGGGGTGCGCTTCCGTGCCATGTCCTCAACTCCCTACGGCCTGCATGGTGTTCAACGACGGCGTTCACGGCGTTCACGGTCCCACCGTCTTCCAACGGTACCTGCGGAGAGTGTCCGAGCGGTTACCTCTTGCACAGGCGCCGAGTGATCTCGGCCGAAAGGAAGGACCCCCGCGACCGCTAGCGACGGCCCGGGGGCATGGCCCTCAACCACACTGGAGTTGAAGACGTGTTGCACCATATCGCCCGCCTCATCGAGCCGCTGCTGTGGCTGCTGTGGCCCGCCTCCGGGCGTCACCGGCACCTCGCCGGCGGAGGGGCGCCGCTCACTCTCGTACCTGCTGCCCCCGTCGCACCCAGCCGTCGCCCCTCCCCGCATGAGACCCCCCTCCGCGGCGAGGACTCCCGACTCGTCCGCCCCTACCTCCTCGCCCACGAACAACGCGAGCACGTCAAGCAGCAACGCGCCCGGCGCCGGGTCCTCTGGCTTGCCGTGCACGGCGTCGACGTAGGGCCACGGCGCATTCACGGTGTCGACGTCGGCCCGCGCCGAATCCAGGGCAACGAGGTGGCCGCCGCATGATCTACGAGAGCCGCGACGTCGCCGCCACCACAGTCAGTCGGCCACGTCTCCTCCCCTGGTCCAACCTCGAGGGCAACCCCTGCTACCTCCTCACCGACGACACCGGTACCGGTCATCTCTCCCGCATTGCCGACAACGTCGAAACCGTCCAGCTCGACATGGCCGACGACCTTCTCGACCACGCCGCCGATCTCCTCGGGGACGGCAAGGCCACCGCACCCCAACTCCGTTTCCTCGCCGCCCGATTGACCGAATCGCTCCACGACGTGCACCGCATCGCGCGGAGCAGGGGAGCCCGCCTCCCCGTGCCCCACGATGAAGAGGGCTACGGCGCCGCCCCTGAAGAAGACCCCGGCACCTGACCCGCCCGCCCCCGCCGAGCGCGCGGACGTACCGCCACAAAGCCTCGTACGTCCGCGCGCTCAGTCATGTCCTACGCCCGGATCCCTTCCCCTTACCCCGCCCCCTGGGCGCAGAATGGATCTCCGGGGAACAGAGGGACGTACGGAGAGGCGCGGGGCCGTGGTGGTGCACGTCGAGCGGGACGAGGTGGAGCGGCCGTTAGTCGCGCAGTTGGAGGCCATGGGGTGGACGCACGTCCCGGGCGTGGAGTTGGACACGCTTGACGCGACTGTGCCGTTACTCGTCGACCAGCTCGGGCCCGCGCTGAGGCGGATCAACCTCCGGGGCAGTGACGGTCAGCCCTGGATGGGCGAGGACGATATCCGGCGGGCGGTCAGCGAGCTTGCCTCCCTCACCCTCGGCAAGGGCGTCGTGCACGCGAACCTCGCCGCCACCGACATGCTGCTCCACGGCTGGACGCTTCCCTCTGAAGCCCTGATCACAGTGGACGGGTTGGCTCTGCGCGTGCGCGCCAGCGCCCGCAGGAAACGGTTTGCACTGACTGTCGAGACTGACGCGACCCTCACTCTGCACACCCCTGCCGGGCGTTCGACGGCCGAGGCGGAGCAGTTCGTACGAGCTCACCGGGACTGGTTGCTGACCAAGCGGCGGGAGCGGGAGCGCACTCGCCCGCTCAGCCCCGTCAAACAGCTCGCCGACGGAGAGGTCTTCCGCTATTTGGGGCGGACGTATCGGCTGGCCGTTTCCGGTGAGGAGGGGGCGGCTGCAGGGGTCCGGTTGATTGCGGGGCGCCTTGTCATGGGCCCGGACCTGGCGGCGGAGCCGCGGGCGGGGCGGGCAGCGCTCGTCGACTGGTACTGCCGGGCTGGTCGGAACTGGACGGGACATCGGCTCCAGCCCTGGGCAGCTCGCATGGGTGTGACCGAGCCGGAAGTCGAGGTGCGGGACCTGGGGGACCGGTGGGGTTCTTATAGGCCGCCGCAGGACAGGGCGGGCGCCAAAGGGCTGATGAGTCTCGGCTGGCCGCTCTTCCAGCTGCCCATGCATCTGATCGACTACGTCATCGCACATGAACTGGCCCACGTGAAAGTGTCCGGGCACCGAGAGGACTTCTGGCGGCTGCTGCGGATGGCGCTGCCCGAGTACGAGGAGCGGCGGGCGGACCTCGACGAGCTGGGGCGGCGACTCTGGATGGGCGATATTCGGTAAGTCGGGCTGAACTCCCCGTATAAATAAATAGGGGAGTTCAGCCACAGCAAGGGCTACCAGATCGCGTCGACCCACTCCGGGTGGTCGATGAACGGGTTGCGGTTGTGCTGGTAGGTGTCGTAGATGACCTGGTTGCGCTTCTCCTCGAACGCGCTCGGCGGGTCCTCGTCGTTCCACTGCTTGAGTACGGAGAGCTTGCCGATGTACGGGTTGCTTCCGTTGTTCACCTTCTCGTTGGGCTCGAGGTCGGCGAAGCCGTCGTCGCCCTCGTAACGGACCGCCATGTAGAGGATCATGCGGGCCACGTCGCCCTTGTCGGCATCGCGCGGCTCGAACGAGTCGGAGTCGGTGTAGCTTCCGGCCGCTCCGCTGACCGCGCTGCCGCCCTCGTCGAAGTCCTTGTTGCCACGGACGCTGTTGACCTGTACGTCCGCCGGGCGCAGATGGTGCAGGTCGGTGCCGGGGCCGGTCGCCGTGCCGAAGTCGCCGTGGGACTTGGCCCACACGTGCTCGCGGTTCCAGTCGCCGGTGTCGCCGCCGTTGAGGGTCTTGCTGCGGGAGAGGCCGGAGTACAGCAGGATCACGTTGCTGCTGTTGTTCGGGTCCTGGTCGGTGACCTTCAGGGCGTCCCAGAGCGCCGAGTACGAGAGCTTCGACTGGCTGCTGATGATGGTGTGCAGCGAGGACTTGAGGCTCGTGCCGGTCTTGCCGACAGCGTTCTTGTAGTACGTGCTGTCGTACGCGGTCGTCGTGGCGCTCGCCGGTGTCGCGGTCATCGTCGGCAGGGTGAGGCCGACGAGCACGGCGGAGGTGGTCAGCGCCAGCGTCTTCCATCGGCGTATGTGCGTGGCGGGCATGGTGGGGGGTGTCCATTCTACGCGGGTTGAATGAGCGGCAACCGGAGCGTGACATGGACATGCGTTTCAGGGAATGAACGGGACGTGTCGGTTGCGTGTCGGAAACCGGCAAGTCGCTTGTTGTGTACGCGATGTGGCATGCCAAAAGGCCCCACCCCGGAGGTGAAAGGGGCAGAGGCCCTTCGGCGTGCGTGGGCGTCAGTTCAGCATGATCTAGCGCGGAACCCCGGGCGTTCACGCCCGGGAGGAAGCGCTTCTTAGCGCTGCTCTGACCCGCGCGGGTGCACGGGTCTGCGCTGTTGACCTCAGCCGGGAGGTTTCTGATTTTCGATGTATTCCTTGATGACGGCGAGCGGGGCGCCCCCGCACGAGGCGGCGAAGTAGGACGGCGACCAGAAGTGCTCACCCCACAGGGACTTGCGGATGTGGCCGGGGAACTCCTGCCGCAGGCGCCGGGCGGAGACACCTTTGAGGGAGCCGACGAGTCGGGAGATGGCGACCTTGGGCGGGTAGTGCACGAGCAGGTGGACGTGATCGCGTTCGCCGTTGCTCCCGCTCCTCACTACCCCGAACCCCGCCCTGGGGAACGCACGTACAACTTTCGGCCACCCCTGCGAGTCAAGGGAGGCGAGTGCGCCCGTGGCGCATTCGTATCGGTTCAAGGGGATGGGAAGCCTCCATGACTCACCGGATGTCCCGGGGTACCCGTGTGCTCGCAGCGAGCCTCGGGGCCGGAGTGATCGTGCCGTTCGTGGCGGCCGCGGCACCCGCCGCCGCTGCGACGACACCGACAGTCAGTTGTACGTCGGCCCAGGCGGGCCTGGCCGCCAAGCTGCAGCACGACATCACCGCGGCGCTCGCGAACCGCCGCGGCACGGTCGCGGTCGGCCTCTACGACCGCACCACCAGGACGACGTGCACCCTGCGGAGCAGCACCGCCTTCGACTCCGCCAGTGTCGTGAAGGTGACCGTTCTCGCCACGCTGCTGTGGGACGCGAAGAAGCACAACCGCTACCTGACCGACCGTGAGGTCTCCCTCACCAAGGCCATGATCACCCAGTCGGACAACAACGCGACCACCGCCCTGTGGAAGCAGTTGGGCATGACGAAGATCAAGGGCTTCATCGCCGCGGCCGGCATGACCCGGACCGTGCCGGGCGCGAACGGCTACTGGGGTCTGACCCAGATCACCGTGACCGACGAGCAGAAGCTGCTCAAGCTCATCACCGCCAAGAACACGGTGCTGAGCGACAACTCCCGCGCGTACATCCTCAAGCTCATGGGCCAGGTCATCTCCTCGCAGCGCTGGGGTACGCCGGCCGGGGCGCCCTCGTCCGTGTCCGTGCACGTCAAGAACGGCTGGCTGCAGCGCTCCACGCACGGCTGGCGCGTGCACAGCGTCGGCACCTTCAACGGGGCCGGTCACGACTACATGATCACGGTGCTCACGCACGGCAACAGCACCATGAGCTACGGCGTCACCACCATCCAGAACGTGGCCAAGGCCATCCACAAGGACTTGGTGCCGACGACCACCACGAGCAGCGCCACCGTCCAGCGGTACACGCCGACGGCCACCCCGCAGGAGGCGTTCCCGGCGGTGCCGTCGGGCGGCTGACGCCGCCACCCCCGACGGGCGCCTCCTCGTCCTGGAGCGCGGCTTCACCTCGGGCGTCGGCAACACGGTCCGGCTCTACCCGGCGGACCTGCGGCACGCCACGGACACCAGTGGCGTCGACACCCTCACCGGTCAGGACGGCGTGCGCCTGGCTCGGAAGACCCTCCTCGCGGACCTCGTGAACTGTCCTTCACTGGGCGCCCGGGCCAAGCAGCCGCAGCCCGACCCGTTCCTCGACAACATCGAGGGCCCCGCGGTCACCGGCCGCGCCCACGGCCGTCCGACCCTGCTCCTGGTCAGCGACGACAACCAGAACCCGGTTCAGATCACCCGCTTCCACTCCCTGCGGGTCCGGCTGCCGTAGGAGACGAATATCGAGGTGACGAATATCGCGGAGGGATGAAATCCGCTTCATTCGGTGTTGGTGCTTTCCGGCGGAGTGAGAACTACGGAAGGCACGGCGTGGCAGCGCAGCAGGGGGAAATGCGGGGCCGGGCGGGGCGGGAACAGGGAGCCGGCTGGGCACGGCGCCTGGTCGGGTACGCGTGGCGGTACCCGAAGGACGTCGTCCTCGCGCTCGGCTCCTCGCTGGCCGGCATGGCCGTCATGGCGCTGGTCCCGCTGATCACCAAAGTGATCATCGACGACGTGGTGGGGAACCACACCAGGGGCATGGCCCCCTGGGCCGGCGCGCTGATAGGCGCCGCCGTCCTCGTCTACGTCCTCACCTACATCCGCCGCTACTACGGCGGCCGCCTCGCCCTCGACGTCCAGCACGATCTCCGTACGGAGATGTACGAGACGATCACCCGGCTCGACGGCAGGCGCCAGGACGAGCTGTCCACCGGGCAGGTCGTCGGACGGGCGACGAGTGACCTCCAGCTGATCCAGGGCCTGCTCTTCATGTTGCCGATGACCATCGGCAACATCCTGCTCTTCCTGATCTCCCTCGCGATCATGGCCTGGCTGTCCCTGCCGCTCACCCTGGTCGCGCTCGCCGTCGCCCCCGCCCTCTGGTTCGTCGCCAAGCGCAGCCGCTCCAAACTGCACCCCGCCACCTGGTACGCGCAGGCCCAGGCCGCCGCCGTCGCGGGAGTCGTCGACGGCGCCGTCAGCGGCGTCCGCGTGGTGAAGGGCTTCGGGCAGGAAGAGCAGGAGACCGGCAAGCTCAGGGAGGCCGGGCGGCGGCTCTTCGCGGGGCGGCTGCGGACCATCCGACTCAACGCCAAGTACACCCCGGCGCTCCAGGCCGTCCCCGCCCTCGGCCAGGTCGCGATGCTCGCACTGGGCGGCTGGCTCGCCGTGCGCGGGCAGATCACGCTCGGTACGTTCGTCGCGTTCTCCTCCTACCTCGCCCAGCTCGTCGGGCCCGTGCGCATGCTCGCCGTCGTCCTCACCGTCGGGCAGCAGGCCCGCGCCGGTGCCGAGCGCGTGCTCGAACTCATCGACACCGAGCCGTCGATCCAGGACGGGACGAAGACCCTGCCCGCCGACGCGCCCGCGACGGTCGAGTTCGACGACGTGTCGTTCGGATACGAGGAGGGGCGGCCGGTACTGGACGGGCTGTCGTTCGAGATCCGGCCGGGCGAGACCCTCGCCGTCGTCGGCTCCTCCGGCTCCGGGAAGTCCACGGTCTCCCTCCTCCTCCCGCGCTTCTACGACGTCACACACGGTGCCGTCCTCGTCGGCGGCCACGATGTGCGCGAGCTGACGCAGGAGTCGCTGCGCGCCGCGATCGGGCTCGTCCCCGAGGACTCCTTCCTCTTCTCCGACACCGTGCGCGCCAACATCGCGTACGGCCGCCCGGAGGCGACCCAGGAGGAGATCGAGGCCGCCGCCCGCGCCGCCCAGGCCGACCGGTTCATCGCCGAGCTGCCGAACGGCTACGACACCAAGGTCGGCGAGCACGGCCTCACCCTCTCCGGCGGCCAGCGGCAGCGCGTCGCGCTCGCCCGCGCGATCCTCACCGACCCGCGGCTGCTCGTCCTCGACGACGCCACCTCTGCCGTCGACGCCCGTGTCGAGCACGAGATCCACGAGGCCCTCAAGGGGGTCATGGAGGGCCGCACCACCCTCCTGATCGCGCACCGGCGCTCCACGCTCAACCTCGCCGACCGCATCGCCGTGCTCGACGGCGGGCGCCTCGCCGCCCTCGGCACCCACGAAGAGCTCCAGCAGCGGTCCCCGCTGTACCGGCGGCTGCTCACCGACCCGGACGAGCTGGGCGGGGTCTCCCCGGGACACGCTCAGCCGGTGGCACCGCAGGAGGACACCTCCGTACGGGACGAACTGGACGCCGAGTTCGACGCGGAGCGGGAAGGGGGGTCTGGGGGGAATCCCCCCGGAGGGGGCAGTACGCCGCACCTGTGGACCGGCGACCGCGAGCCCAAGGACAACGCGCTCGCCGGGATGCCCGCCACCCCCGAACTCCTCGCCCAGGTCGAGGCGTTGCCACCGGCCACCGCCACCCCCGGCATCGACGAGGCGCGCGCGGTCACGCCGGAGGAGTCGTACGGACTGCGGCGGCTGCTGCGCGGCTTCGGGCCTCCCCTCTTGGTGAGCCTTTGCCTCGTCGCCGTCGACGCCGGCATGAGCCTGCTGCTGCCCGTGCTGATCCGGCACGGCATCGACCAGGGCGTCACCAAGATGGCGCTCGGCGCGGTGTGGGCCGCGGCCGCGCTCGGGCTGGTCACCGTGCTTGTCCAGTGGGCGGCGCAGATCGGTGAGACGCGGATGACGGGACGGACGGGGGAGCGGGTCCTGTACTCGCTCCGCCTGAAGATCTTCGCGCAGCTGCAACGCCTCGGACTCGACTACTACGAGCGGGAGTTGACGGGTCGGATCATGACCCGGATGACGACCGACGTCGACGCGCTGTCGACTTTCCTGCAGACGGGCCTGGTCACCGCCTTCGTCTCCGTCGTCACCTTCTTCGGCATCATGTTCGCGCTGCTGGTGATCGACGTACAGCTGGCGCTCGTCGTCTTCGTGACGCTGCCGCCGCTGATCATCGGCACGTTCTTCTTCCGCCGGGCGAGCGTGAAGGCGTACGAACTCGCCCGTGAGCGGGTGTCGGTGGTCAACGCCGACCTCCAGGAGTCGGTGTCCGGGCTGCTGATCCTGCAGGCGTTCCGGCGCGAGCGCTCGGGCGGGCGGCGGTTCGCGGAGGGCAGCGACAGCTACCGCCAGGCCCGGATCCGTGGGCAGTGGCTGATATCCGTCTACTTCCCGTTCGTCCAGCTGCTCTCGTCCGTGGCCGCGGCGGCCGTGCTGATGGTCGGCGCCCACCGGGTGGACGCCGGCACGCTGACGACCGGCGCGCTCGTGGCGTACCTCCTCTACATCGACCTGTTCTTCGCGCCCGTGCAGCAGCTCTCGCAGGTCTTCGACGGCTACCAGCAAGCCACCGTCTCGCTCGGCCGCATCCAGGAGCTGCTTCAGGAGCCGACCTCGACGAAGGCCGCCGACGAGCCGCTCGAAGTCCTGTCCCTGAGGGGCGAAATCGCCTTCGAGGACGTCGACTTCGCGTATGGCGACGACGAAGAGGCCCTCAGTGGCGTGTCCTTGCACATCCCCGCCGGGCAGACCGTCGCCTTCGTCGGGGAGACCGGCGCGGGCAAGTCGACGCTCGTGAAGCTGGTCGCCCGGTTCTACGACCCGACGGGCGGGCGGGTGACGGCCGACGGTACGGATCTGCGTGCCCTGGACATCACCTCGTACCGTCACCGACTCGGCGTCGTGCCCCAGGAGGCGTACCTGTTCCAGGGCACGGTCCGCGACGCCATCGCCTACGGCCGCCCCGACGCCACCGACGCCGAGGTGGAGGCCGCGGCTCGCGCGGTCGGTGCGCACGACATGATCGCCACGCTCGACGGCGGCTACCTCCACGAGGTCGCCGAGCGCGGCCGCAACCTCTCCGCCGGCCAGCGTCAGCTGATCGCCCTGGCCCGTGCCGAGCTCGTCGACCCGGACGTCCTGCTCCTCGACGAGGCCACCGCCGCGCTGGACCTGGCGACGGAGGCCCTGGTCAACCAGGCCACCGACCGCCTTGCGGGCCGCCGGACGACCCTGGTGGTCGCCCACCGCCTGACGACGGCGGCCCGCGCGGACCGGGTCGTGGTCATGGACCACGGCCGCGTCGCGGAGGACGGCACCCACGACGAGCTGCTCCGACTCGACGGTCACTACGCCGAGTTGTGGCGGACGTTCGTCGGGGCGCCGGAGCCGGAGGAGCCGGTGGGTTCCACCGCCTGAGGTCCGTCGTTCTGTCGCCCGACCGCCGTCAGGACTTCGCCTTGATGCCGGAGATCTTCTTCGTCGCCAGATCGGACTGCACGGTCAGATACGTGTACGTCGGATGCTGGGCGGAGCCCCAGGTCAGACGGACCGTCGACCAGGTGTGACCCATCCCGCTGTCGCCGGCCGTCACCTTCCAGGCGCGCGGCACGTCCTGGGCGCGCAGCACGCCGTCGGCGTGCTCGCGGTTCTCCCACTTGGCAAGGCGCGACCGGAGGTCCGAAGTCAGATAGAACGTGCGCAAGTGGGAGTCGAGGCGGCCGGATCCCGAGTCGGTCACCGCGTCGATGTAGGCGCCGTAGAAGTCGGCCACCCGGTCGTAGACGGGACCGTTGGCGCCGCTACGGGCCGGGGGCGGGCCGGCGGAACTGGCGACCGCCGGTACGGAGGCGCCGGCCGCGGTGAGGAGGGCTGCCGCGACGAGGACGCGGACGGTCGTACGCGAGGGCTTGCGGGAGTGCTTCGTGCGTGCGGGCTTGGTGCCGGACATGGACTACCGCCTTTCGCTTGTGACCAGTTGGACCCCGGGTAAACGTGCACGGTTGCCCCAAACACGGAAAAAACTCTCCAGAGTGAGCCTCGGGCGAACGCAACCATCCGACGTACGTCGTGCGTCCGTACACCAGTACGCTGATTGCTGCGGGAGGGACGACAGTGGACAGTGGTGCGATACGCCGACGGTTGGCGCTCGGTGTGGCCGTGTTGGCCGCGTCCGGGCTGTTCGCGCTCGCGAGCCCCGGCAGCGCGCAGGCGGCCACCTCCTATTGCTCGGGACACAAGGTCCGCACGCTGCCCTTCTCCACCGGGTACGTGCAGGTCTACAAGCGCAGCGGTTACGTCTGCGCCGTGACCTTCCCCAAGAGTCGGGGGTCCCGCAAGCCGATGTCGGTCAGCGTGCAGGCGCGCGGCAACCGGCCGGTGGTCGACTCGGGGCGCTTCGCGCACCACGCGGGCCCGGTGACCGTGCACGCCGGTCACCGCTGCGTCCGGATCAAGGGGTCGGTCGGCTCGGGCTCGGTGAGCACGGGCTGGATTCTCTGCTGAGCCCCCGGCGCGCGGATCTGGGCACATTCACAGGAATGCCCAACATCCCCTGGTGTCACGGCAGTTGCTCCGCTAGGTTCCGGCGGACAGCTGCGTATTCCCAGGGGAGGGTGCATGCGCAAGGCGCTCAGATGGCTGCTGGCGCTCACAGTGCTCATAGGCACGCTGAGCACGGCCGGGGCGGCCACCGCCGCCCAGCCGGAGGCCACCACCGGCACCGCAAGCAGTGACGTCGACATCAAGGACCGGCTTCTCGCCATACCGGGCATGAGCCTGATCCAGGAGAAGCCGTACGCCGGCTACCGGTTCTTCGTCCTCGACTACACCCAGCCGATCGACCACAGGCACCCGTCCAAGGGCACGTTCCAGCAGCGGATCACCGTGCTGCACAAGGACACCGCGCGCCCGACGGTCTTCTACACCGGCGGCTACAACGTCTCCACGACCCCCAGCCGCCGCGAGCCGACCCAGATCGTGGACGGCAACCAGGTCTCCATGGAGTACCGCTTCTTCACTCCGTCCCGGCCCGCCCCGGCCGACTGGTCCAAGCTCGACATCCGGCAGGCCGCCGGCGACCAGCACCGTATCTTCGAGGCCCTCAAGCCGATCTACTCCCAGAAGTGGCTCTCCACGGGCGGCTCCAAGGGCGGCATGACCGCCACGTACTACGAGCGCTTCTACCCGCGGGACATGGACGGCGTCGTCGCGTACGTCGCCCCCAACGACGTGGTGAACGACGAGGACTCGGCGTACGACCGCTTCTTCGGACACGTCGGCACCAAGGAGTGCCGCGACAAGCTGAACACCGTGCAGCGTGAGGCGCTGGTGCGCCGGGAGCCGCTGGAGAAGAAATACGAGCAGTACGCGGCCGACAACGGCTACACGTTCACGACCATCGGCAGCCTCGACCGGGCCTACGAGGCGGTCGTGCTCGACTACGTGTGGGGCTTTTGGCAGTACAGCCTGCTGGCGGACTGCGACTCGATCCCGGCGGACGCCGCCCACGCGACGGACGACGCGATCTGGGACTCGGTGGACACCATCTCCGGCTTCTCGGCCTACACCGACCAGGGCCTGGAGACGTACACGCCGTACTACTACCAGGCGGGCACCCAGCTCGGCGCCCCCACGATCCACTTCCCCTCCATCGAGAAGAAGTACATCAAGTACGGCTACCAGCCGCCGCGGAACTTCGTGCCGCGTTCCATCCCGATGAAGTTCCAGCCGTGGGCGATGCGCGACGTGGACACCTGGGTCCGCCACCACGCGCACCACATGCTCTTCGTCTACGGCCAGAACGACCCGTGGGGCGCGGAGCGCTTCCGCCTCGGCTCGGGCGCGCATGACTCGTACGTCTTCACGGCGCCGGGTCTGAACCACGGCGCCAACGTCGCCGGTCTCGTCGCCGACGAGAAGGCCCTCGCCACAGCCCGCATCCTGCAATGGGCGGGCGTCGCGTCGACGACCGTCCGGTCGAACCCGTCCGCGGCCGAGCCGCTGGCGAAGTTCGACGCCAAGCTGGACGTGCGCGACGTGGAACGCGAGCCGGCGCTGCGTCCGTAACGCACCCGCTGTGCCCGCCCGTCGATCACACCGGGCGGGCGCAGCCCACCGGCTTGCTGCCGCCCAGTTGGACGTAGAGGGCTGTCGACGCCGGGCACTTGGACCGGGCGGTGACCGCCGATGTCACCTTGTACTCCGGGGGTTTCCTGCCCGTGCCGTCGCACGCCGTCTCACGGACCTGGCCGCTGCCCGCGCTGTAGACGCAGTCGCCGACGATGGTGCGGGGGCCTCCGCCGCCGCCCGGATCGCCGGGGTGCGGGGGTTCGAACTTGCGCATGCAGGCGTAGCCCTGCGGGACCGCACCGTCGCCGTCCTCGTCCGACGCGGGCGCGGTCTGGCTGATGTGCAGGACGAAGTCCGTCGTCGCGGGGCAGGACGGGCCGTCCGCGACCTTGCCGTCGTAGCGCGCGATCACCCGCGCGGCGGCCCGTTCAGTTGTGCAGGGCACCTCCGTGAAGCTGGTCGTTCCGAAGGAGCTGCACTCGTCGACGCCGAGGAACACCGCCCCGTACCCGGAGGGCCGTGTCGGTGTCGCTCCCGCGCTGGACGCGCTGTCCCCGGAATCGGAGGCGGACTGCCAGCGCTGACATCCGCAGAGCACGGCCAGCGCAAGCAGCAGCAAGTACACCGCCCCGATGCAACGCCGACCCGACGCACTGGCTCGCATGGCTTCCCCCCGATACCCCGGTCCAGCGTGACCCGCCACTGCGGGCACACGCCAGACATGCGGGGTGCTTTGCGCCAGTTGGGGGCGGTGCGTCGGGTGCGCGACGTACGTGTCGTACGACGGATGACCCGGCCGTACGACACCTCGTGTCCCGATCCGACTAGTAGCTCAGCCCGTATCCGATCGGGTACAGCACCTTTGCCGGGTCGTCCGCCCGCTGCACCGGTACCGGCAGCGTGCCTCGCGGGTCGATCCGGCCCGCGATCACCCGGACGGCCGCGCGCAGTTCCACGTCCGTCCAGGAGTACGTCGCCACGCAGGCGCCCACGGAGGGGAGTTGAGCCACGTCGTACGGGTTGCGGATGGCGATCGCGACGACCGGGACACCCGTGGCGACGAGCTGCTCCACGAGGGTCTTCTGGGAACCGGTCGCCGTCACGTTGTACGTCCCGACGACCACCGCGTCCGCGTCCTTCGCCGCCGCGACCGCCCGGGCGATCGTCGTCGTCGAGGGTGTGGTGCCGGTGGACAGGGCCGTCGCCGTGAAGCCCAGCTCGGTGAGGGCGCCGGCGAGGACGGTGGTGGGCGGTCCGTCGGAGAGCGACGGGGAGGCGGGGTCCGCGCCCACGACGAGCACCTTCGGGGTGCGCCGACGGGACAGCGGCAGCAGGCCCTCCTTGTTGACCAGCACGGTCGTCGTGCGCTCGGCGATCCGGTCGGCCGCCACGAGGTGCGCCGGTGTGCCGACCGTGCGGTCGACGCCGCCGTCGGAGATGTAAGGGCTGGTCAGCAGCCCCAGCTTCGCCTTGAGTCGGAGCACGCGCAGGATCGACTCCTCGAGGCGGGCCTCGGTCAGCTCACCGCCGCGCACGGCGTTCAGCACCGCGTTCCACGCGACGTCCAGGGAGGGCGGGTTGAGGAGCTGGTCCACACCGGCCTTGAGGGCGAGCACGGGGACGCGGTCGTCGCCGTACTTCTGCCGTACGCCCTCCATGCCGAGCGAGTCCGTCACCACGACCCCGTCGTAGCCGAGCTCCTCGCGCAGGATGCCGGTGAGGATCGGGTGGGAGAGCGTGGCCGGGTCGCCGGACGGGTCGAGTGCCGGGACCATGATGTGCGCGGTCATGATCGAGTCGATGCCCGCCCGGATGGCCGCCCGGAAAGGCACCGCGTCGAGCGTCGACCACAGCTCCCGGCTGTGCGTGATGACCGGGAAGCCGAAGTGGCTGTCGACGGCCGTGTCGCCGTGCCCCGGGAAGTGCTTGGCGGTCGCCGCGACGCCCGAGGCCTGATACCCCTTCACCTCGGCCGCCACCAGGCCGGCCACCGCGTCCGGGGCGGCGCCGAAGGAGCGTACGCCGATGACCGGGTTGGCCGGGTTGACGTTCACGTCGGCGACCGGGGAGTAGTCCTGGCGGATGCCGAGGGCGTGCAGTTCGGCGCCGCCGATGCGGCCCACCGTGCGGGCGTCCGTCCGCGAACCTCCCGCACCCAGCGCCATCGCGCCCGGGAACAGCGTCGCGGGCTTGCCCACGCGTGCCACTATCCCGTGCTCCTGGTCGGTGGAGATGAGGACGGGCAGCCCGCGGGGCTGGTCCAGGCTGGCCTTCTGAATCCCGTTCGACAGATCGGCGATCTGATGGGGATCACGGGTGTTGTGCGCCCAGGCGAAGTAGATGATGCCGCCGACGCGGTACTTGGCGATCAGCTCGGCGGCCGTCCTGACGCCGATCTCCTTGAGGTTGGCGTCGATGTCGGCCTGGTCGGGCGCGGTGGCCGAATGGCCGTACACCCGCATGACGAAGAGCTGGCCGACCTTCTCCTCCAGCGTCATACGGGAGATCAGGGCGCGCAGTACCTTGTTGTCGTGCCGGCTGCTTTCGACGGCGTACGCGCTTGCGCCGGAGGCGAGGGCGGCCGTGGCGGCGGTGACGCCGGCGGTGGCGGCGAGGACGGTACGCCGGGATGGTCCGGTCAGTGTGGCCGGTCTCGACGGTCTTGCGGTGCTTCCCGTGCTGGAGTCGCGCACGAGCGCTCCTTCCCTCATGAAGGAAACTTCCGAGGAGTCACGAATATCCGGGAAGTTTCTTCCAGTCAAGGGTTCGGGACTGCTGTCACTTGCCCGAGCAGGAGTGCGTTTTCGCGAGCATGAGTGAGCGCTGGTGCCGCGGTGGAGGCATGCTGAGGGGTTTCCGGTCGACGGGAACGGAAGTTTGTCCGTCGAATGCGTGACCTTTGGCGTGGGGGCTCGTTGGGTGAGGGTGACGGGATGTAGCGGTGCGGGGCGGGGGTGAGGGGGTGGGTGGTCTGCGGGAGGTGGCAGCGTCGTTCGTGGTGCCCGGCCCTTCGGGGGTGGCGATCCGGACCCGGCTGCGCGTGTCGGAGACGGATGCGGTGGTGCTGACCGAAGTGGGTGTGTTCCTCGGCTCGCCGGCCACGGGTGATCTCACGGTGCGGTCCCGGCAGGGGCCGGCGCATGACGCGGCCGCGTGGGCGCTACGCAAGCGGGAGCTGACCGGGGTCTCCTCGGCCAGGTGGGCGGGCAGTATCACCAAGGCGACGCATGATCAGTGGGCGTTGGCCCGGCGTGGGCAGGCGGCGGAGATGGCGTGGCTGCGGGGGCAGATCGCGTCGATCGAGGCGCGGCTGGCGCGTCCGCTGGGTGCGAAGGCGGAGAAGCGGGAGGGGCTGGCACGGGGGTACGGGTCGCGGTCCGAGTGGCATGCCAAGTCCCGCCGCCTGCACGCCTTGCGGGATCGGTTGGCGGGGGTGGAGGCGGACTGGGCGGCGGGTCGGGTGCGCGTGGTGCGTGGCGGGAAGAAAGTCGCGGGGCTGCGCCACCACCTGGATGAGGCCGGACTGGACGAGCAGGGCTGGCGGGAGCGGTGGCGGGCGGCGCGGATGTTCCTGGCCGCTGACGGGGAGTCGGGCAAACGCTTCGGCAATGAGACCATCCGCATCACCGACACCGGACAGTTCTCGATCAGACTCCCGGCCGCGCTGGCGCATCTGGCGAATGCCCCGCACGGCCGGTATGTGCTCGATGCCGCGGTGGTGTTCGCGCACCGGGGGGCGGAGTGGCTGGACCGGATCACCGTGAACCGGGCCGTGGCCTACCGCATCCACCACGACGCGGTGCGCGGCCGCTGGTATGTGACCGCTTCCTGGCAGCGCACCCCCGCCCCGGTCCTGCCGCTGGAGGCGGCGCTCGCCGGGGGTGTGGTCGCCGTCGACATGAACGACGATCACCTCGCCGCCTGGCGGCTGGACGTGCACGGCAACCCGGTGGGAGAGCCCCGCCGCATCTTCTACGACCTGACCGGGTCCGCCGCGCACCGGGACGCGCAGATGCGGCACGCCCTGACGAGGCTGCTGCACCACACCCGCGCCACCGGGGCGGTGACGGTGGCGATCGAGAACCTGGACTTCACCGACGGACGATGCCGGGAGAAGCACGGCCGCAACAAACGCTTCCGCCGCCTCATCTCCCGCTTCCCCACCGCGAAACTCAAGGCCCGGCTGGTGGCGATGGCCGCCGAGCAGGGCATCGCGGTCGTCGCGGTCGACCCCGCCTACACCTCACGCTGGGGCGTCCAGCACTGGCAGCAGCCCCTCACGAGCACCAACCGCACAGTTTCCCGGCACGATGCGGCGAGCATCGCGATCGGGCGACGCGCCCTCGGACATCCGATCCGGCGACGGACGGCACCGCCCCCACACGACCAGAGCGATCGTGCGGGGCATCGGACCGCCCAGGCCGCAGCGGAGACCCGACGGCGCGAGGAACCCCGCCCCCGCATCCCCGGACCACGGACGAGATCCGTGCCGCCCGGCAGCGGAGCGAACGCGGGGAACCAGAACGCCCAACACCGTTCGGGGCGTTCGGCTGAGCACGGGTTCTGGCAACAGGACTCGCTTCCGCCCAGTCTGTAGGAACGGTGTGCACAGTAACCCGCGTTGGGGCCGCCACCGGCGCAGTTGGAGGGGGGCGCGCCGGTGACGGCGTGCTGCCGGCCGCAGGCGGCGGAGAGGGTGGTCAGCGATCGCAGCCAGCAGCGAGGCCGACACCGCACAGCGGAGACTCATCCGACAGCGTGCGGATTGGACGAAGGGCGCTGTCTCGGGGTTCCCCGGTTTCCGGGTAACTCCGGAAGTTGGGACGGGGGTGTCGGGCGGGGGTGGTGAGGCGCCCCAGCCGCGGGCAATGGTGCCGGGAAGGGTGGCGGCCCACCCGCTCCGACTGCCGGCCGTCGTGCCGTCGGCGCGGCGCTCGTCCGGCGGCACCCAAGAGGGTCCATCTGGCGGACGTTCCAGCGAGGGAGCAGGTCAGGGAGCCAGCATGAGGGCATGGCCGTAGTCGACATCCCCGGTTCCAAGTCCATCACCGCCCGCGCCCTGTTCCTGGCGGCGGCGGCCGACGGGGTCACCACCCTGCTGCGCCCGCTCCGCTCGGACGACACCGAGGGCTTCGCGGAGGGCCTGACCCGGCTCGGCTACCGCGTCGGACGGACCCCGGACACCTGGCACGTCGACGGCCGCCCGCAGGGCCCCGCGGTCACGGAGGCGGACGTGTACTGCCGGGACGGCGCCACGACGGCCCGCTTCCTGCCCACCCTGGTGGCCGCCGGCCACGGCACGTACCGCTTCGACGCCTCCGCGCAGATGCGTCGCCGCCCGCTGCTTCCGCTGACCCGCGCCCTGCGCGACCTGGGCGTGGACCTCCGTCACGAGGAGGCGGAGGGCCACCATCCACTGCGGATCGCGGCGGCCGGGGTGGAGGGCGGCGAGGTGACCCTGGACGCGGGCCGGTCCTCGCAGTACCTGACAGCTCTGCTCCTGCTCGGCCCGCTGACCCGCAAGGGCCTGCGCATCACGGTCACGGACCTGGTCTCGGCGCCGTACGTCGAGATCACGCTGGCGATGATGCGGGCGTTCGGGGCGGACGTACGGGTGGAGGGCGACGTCTTCGCGGTGGCGCCCGGCGGCTACCGCGCCACCACGTACGCCGTCGAGCCCGACGCCTCCACCGCGAGCTACTTCTTCGCCGCGGCCGCGCTCACCGGCCGCGAGGTCATTGTCCCGGGCCTCGGCGAGGGCGCGCTCCAGGGCGACCTGCGCTTCGTGGACGTACTGCGGTGCATGGGCGCCCACGTGGAGATCGCGTCCGACCGTACGACGGTCCGGGGGACCGGCGAACTGCGCGGCCTCACGGTCAATATGCGCGACATCTCCGACACCATGCCGACCCTCGCCGCGCTGGCCCCCTTCGCCACCGGCCCGGTCCGCATCGAGGACGTCGGCAACACCCGGGTGAAGGAGTGCGACCGCCTGGAGGCCTGCGCGGAGAACCTCCGGGGGCTGGGCGTACGCGTGGAGACCGGCCCCGACTGGATCGAGATCCACCCGGGCACACCGTCCCCGGCCGAGATCAAGACGTACGGCGACCACCGCATCGTCATGGCCTTCGCGGTGACGTCGCTGCGCGCGCCAGGGATCGGGTTCGACGACCCGGGGTGCGTACGGAAGACGTTCCCGGACTTCCACGAGGCGTTCGGGGCGTGGGTGGCGCAGGCCCTCCCGAGAGGCGGAGCCCGGCCTCACCGAAATGGGGAGCACATGCGCTCGGAGATCTGACAGAGTCGGGGAATTGTCACGTTCGATGTTCGAGGGGGCTCTCATGACGTATGAAATCGTCGCGCAGGATGTGGACGTCGCAGTGGGCGGCTCGAGGCCGATGACTGCTTACCTGGCCCGTCCGAGCGAGGCCGGCAGCCGCCCGGCCGTGCTCGTCTGCTCCGAACTGTGGGGTGTGACCGAGGAGGTCCGGGACATCGTGAGGCGGGTCGCGGCACTCGGCTATGTCGCGATCGCCCCGAACCTCTATCACCGCTCCGGCCCGGAGACCGCTGCCGGTCTGGAGGAGAGCGACGCGAACCGAGAGCGCGGCTTCGAACTGCTCGGTCAGCTGACCCGTGAGGGCGTCGAGACGGATCTGCGCGCCTGCACCGCCTACGTCCGGGACCACGCTGCCGCCACGGGCAAGGCCGGTGTGCTCGGCTTCAGTCTCGGTGGCCACATCGCCTACTTCGCCGCGAGCCGGCTGGACCTCGCGGCAGCGGCGATCTTCTACCCCGGCTGGCTGCCCGTCGCCGGAACCGCGCTGAGCCGTCCGGAACCGCTGCTGGAGGCAACCGACAGCATCGCCGACCGTGATGTGCGCATGCTGCTGTTCTTCGCGGAACTCGACCACGTCATCGATGCGGACCAGCGCAGCCTGATCGACCAGGCGCTGACGAAGGCGGGAGTACGCCACGAGACGGTCGTGTATCCAGGGGCCCAGCACGCCTTCTTCTTCCCCGGGCGTGACGTCTACGACGAGGCCGCCGCGCAGGACTCCTGGAATCGTGTGCGTACCTTGTTCGCTGCCGAGCTCGACCAGTAGGGCCACCCTCCCGAGCGGCGCCGCCCGGGGCCGGTGCCGGAATATCGTTCGACGGCCCCGGTCCCGTACGGAACACTTCGGCCGGTGACTTTCAAGCTGGAGGGACCGGTCCTGGAAGGCGCGCTCGTACGTCTGGAGCCGCTGGACCATCGTCATGCCGCCGACCTGGCCGTCGCGGCGGAGGTGAACCGGGGCTCGTACGAGTTCACCTGGGTGCCCCGGGCCGCCGAGGTCGGGCAGTACATCGACGCGCAGCTCGCCCGCGCCGCGACCGGCAAGCTCGCGCCGTACGCGCAGGTGACCGTCGCCTCGGGGCGAGCGGTCGGCGCCACGTCGTACTGGGAGCCGCGTTCCTGGCTGACGGACGATCAACTCGACGCCATCGAGGTCGGCTTCACCTGGCTCGCGTCCTCCGCCCAGGGCACGGGCATCAACGCCGAGGCCAAGCTGCTGCTCTTCCGGCATGCCTTCGAGGAGTGGGGCGTCTCCCGTGTGGACCTCAAGACCGACGCCCGCAACAGCCGCTCCCGCGCCGCGATCGAGCGCGCGGGCGCCCGCTATGAGGGCGTGCTGCGCAACTGGTCCCGCTCCTGGGCCCCGGGTGAGGACGGCCGCCTCCGCGACTCCGCGATCTATTCGATCACGGCGGCGGAGTGGCCGGAGTGCCGGGACCGGCTGTCCGCGAGGGTGAGCAAGGCGGTCCAGGCGGCAGCCGCGGCACGCAGTTGATCCCGTACGGCGGCCGGCACCGGGTCACGCTCCGAACCCGCGCGTACGGCGACGAAGACGTTGCGGGACGGCGCCGCACCCTCGGTGGCCGGCAGGGCGAGGCGGCGGTGGGCGTACAGCGGCTGGACCAGGCGGGGGATCAGCGCGACTCCTTGGCCCGCTTCGACGAGCGCGGCGAGCGCACCCCAGTCGTTGACGGCGTGCCGGATGTCCGGCGTGAACCCGGCTGCCGCGACGTCACGTACCCGCAGTTGCCCGATCCCGATGACCCCGACCTGGAAGCGTGGCTGGGTGAACTGGCCCGCCACCTCGGCCGGCTGTCCGGTTCCGAGCGCGTCGTACTCGCCCACAGCGCGTCCGCCGTGCTGTGGCTGCACGCAGCCACGCGGGGTCTGCCGGGCCTCGACGTCGACCGGGTGCTGCTGGTGGCTCCGCCGTCCGCATCCGTCCTCGTACGGCACCCGGAGATCGCGGAGTTCGCCCCGCCGCCGCTCGACGCCCTGACGCTGCCCGGGCCCACCCGTCTCGTCGCCGGTGACGACGACCCGTACTGCCCCGAGGGCGCCCGCACCGTCTACGGCGACCCCCTGGGCGTACCGACGGAGATCATCCCCGCGGCCGCACACCTGGACCTGGACGCCGGCTACGGCTCCTGGCCCGCCGTACTGGACTGGTGCCTGTACGACTCGGCGAGGATCATCGGTCGTCCGGTGGCGTAGCCCCGTCGCGCAGTTCGGGTGTCGTCGCGCCCACGGCCGTGACGGCGAGCAGGCACAACAGGCCGCCGCTGACCAGGGCGGTCGCGCCGGAGCTCCACCCGGCGACCAGGCCGCCGCGCAGGCTGCCGAGGTCGGGTCCTGCCTGGCCGACGATCCACGGACACCGTCCGCCCGATGAGCAGCCGCCGGAAGGCGGGGGAGGTCCGCAACGGCCGGACGTCGATCAGCGTCCGGGTGAGGCTCACGAGGGGGTGACGGGGTGCGCGGGGTGGTTCACGTCGCGGAGGGTAACCGGCCGCCGCCGGTCCGGGCGAATGATTTACCCCCGGGCCGGGCGCGTGACGTGCGGTGTGCGGGGCCCTACGCCGATTCGTTGAGCAGCCGGGCGAGGTGCTCGCGCCCTGCGCCCAGCAGCTCCGGAAGCGGCGCGGCCGACTCGTACCACCGCTTCTCGTACTCCCAGCACAGCCAGCCGTCCCAGCCGTGGCGGGAGAGGACCTCGACGCACTCGGCGAGCGGCAGGACGCCGGCGCCCAGCGGCAGCGGTGTCGTGTCCTCGGCGGACGCGACATCCTTGACCTGGACGTATCCGAGGTACGGCGAGAGCGCGGCAAACGTCGACGACGGCTGTTCGCCGCCCAGCCAGGTGTGCATCACATCCCAGAGCGAGCCCACCTGATGGTGGCCGACCAGGCCCAGGATCCTGATCGCGTCCGCGCCGGTGCGGTGCGAGTCGTGGGTCTCCAGCAGGATTCGTACGCCCAGGTCGGCGGCGTACTCGGCGGCCGTGCCGAGGCGGCGAGCGGCGGTCGCGTCGGCCTCTTCCGGGCTCTGGTCGGTGTCGGCACCGGGGAAGACCCGTACGAACGGGGCGCCCACGTCGTGTGCGAGGTCCAGGAGCCGACGGATCTCGTCGATCACCGGCTCGTCGTCCCCCGGTGCCGCGACCCGCGCATACCCCGCGAGCCCCAGCACCTCGATCCCGGCCGCCTTGAACGCCGCCGCCGCGGCGGCCCGTTCGGCCGCACCGATGCCCGGGTGCACCGGTTCCTCCGGATGTGCCCGCAGTTCCACGCCGTGATAGCCGTGCGCGGCGGCGAGCCGTACGACGTCGGGGATGGGCAGTCCGGGCACACCGAGGGTGGAGAATGCCAGCTTCATGATCTGGGACCCTACTCGTCACTCCTGCGTACCGTGCAGATCGAGCCGCCAGTCCTGGCCCACGAGATCCGCGCCGAAGGAACGGTGCGGTGTCTCGGAGACGAGGACGAAGCCGTGGCGCTGGTAGATGCGGCGGGCGGCGGAGAGGACGTCGTTGGTCCACAGGACGAGGTCGCGATAGCCGACTCCGCGCGCGAAGCCGACGACGGCCTCGACGAGCCGGTCGCCGATGCCGAGCCCGCGCGCGTCCGGCTCGACGAGGAGCAGGCGGAGCCGGGCGGTGCCGGGCGCGTCGTCCCGTACGCACATCACGCACCCCACGGGCCGCCCTCCCCCACTCTCGGCGATCCACACCCGCTCCAGGTGCGGATCGTGATCCTCGGCGAAGTCGGCGACGATCCTCGCGACCAGGCCCTCGTAGTCGGGGTTCCACCCGTACTCGGCCGCGTACAGCGCGGCGTTGCGCTGCACGATCCAGCCGAGGTCGCCGGGGCCGGGCTCGCGCAGCACGACGTCCTGCGGGCGAGGACCCCCGCCGTCGCCCAGGATCGTCCGCACCGTGCGCATCGCCTCGGCCAGCCGCACCCGGTCGGCGGGGGTGACGGAGGCGAGCAGCGAACCGACGGTTTCCCGGGCGCGCTCGTCGAGCAGGTCGGCGGCGTCCCGGCCGCGCGCGGTGAGGGTGATGCGACGACGGCGCGGGTCCTTCTCGGACGGGGCCCGCTCGACCAGCCCGTCCTGCTCGAACTTGTTGAGGATGCGGCTCAAGTACCCCGAATCCAGTGAGAGTTCGGTACGCAGGTCGACCGCGTCCGTACGCGGGGAGTGCGCGAGCTCGTAGAGGACGCGCGACTCCGTGAGCGTGTACGGGGCGTAGAGGTGACGGCCGTAGTCGAGCGCGCCGATGACGTTCGTGTAGAAGCGGTTGAAGGAGCGGATGTCCTGGACGGTCATGGTCGGTCCCGGATGGTCGGCTCGGGTGGTCGGTACCGGCTGATCGGCCCGGATGGCTGACTCAGTCAGAGATACCGTTGCTCCGAGCATAGAACGGACACCCGCGCGCCGCCTACCGTTCCCAGGGACTGAGTGGGTGTGGGTCCTGTACTCGCGATAGCGCACCCGCGCACGGTCGAGCGGCCAACAGTTCCGAACCCCTTCTACGCCACGTCGGCCGGCCGGTAGACACACACCTCCACCCCTGTCTTGCCGGCGACCGTGGAGACCCGTTCGAGCGGGCGCTTCACGCCGTCCTCGGGGAAGATCGTCTTGCCGCCGCCGAGGATGACCGGCATCCGGATGAGCTGCAGCTCGTCGACCAGATCCTCGCGCAGGAGGGTGCGTACGAGTGTGGGGCTGCCCATCATCGCCAGGTCGCCGCCGTCGCTCTCGCGCAGCTCCCGGACGCGGGCGACCGCGTCGGCGCCGGGGATCAGCGTGGTGTTGGTCCAGCTCGTCACGTCGTCCTCGCCGAGCGTCGTGGAGACGACGTACTTCGGCAGGGAGTTCATCCGGTCCGCGAACGGATCGCCCGCCCGCTCGGGCCAGGCCGCGGCCATCGACTGCCAGGTGCGCCGCCCGAACAGCAGCGCCTCCGCCTTGCCCAGACCTTCGGCGAAGGCACCGCCCACGACCTCCGGGTCGAAGTACGGGTGCGACCAGCCGCCGTGCGCGAAGCCGCCGTCGGTGTCCTCGTCGGGACCGCCGGGCGCCTGCACGACGCCGTCAAGGCTGATGAACTCGCTGATCACGATGCGCATGGGAGGTGCTCCTGTTCGTCGCTCGGTTGATTACGGCATGAAGACCGGCGCTCCGCTCAAAACTCATCGCACGGTGGAGGTGCACTTCATCCTCGCGGCACCCCCGTCATCCTCGCGGCACCCCCGTCGTTCACTCTCGCGGCACCCCCGTCGAGCCCCGCACCATCAACTCCCCCCGTACCGTGGCGATCCCGCCCGGCGGCGGCTCCTCGCGCCCCATGGCGATCCGCCCGGCGCGCGCGCCCGCCTCGGAGAGCGGGAGCCGCACGGTGGTGAGAGCGGGCACCGCGTCGATGCTGAAGGGCAGGTCGTCGAAGCCCGCGACGGAGACGTCGTCCGGGATGCGCAGGCCGGAGTCGCGCAGCGCGGCGCAGGCGCCGAGCGCCACCGTGTCGTTCGCGGCGACGACGGCCGTCAACGACGGGTCGCGGCGGAAGAGTTCGAGGGTCGCCTCGAAGCCGGACCGGCGGTCGTAGCGGCCGTACACGGTGTGCCGCGGATCGTCCTCGATGCCGTACGCGGCCAGCGCGGCCCGGTGCCCCTCCAGCCGGTGCCGGGTCGTCGTCCGCTCCTCGGGTCCGGCGATGTAGCCGAGCCGCCGGTGTCCGAGCCCGATCAGGTGCTCGGTGAGCTGCTGACCGCCCCCGCGGTTGTCGAAGGTGAGCGCGATCGCCTCGGCGGCCTCGGGCGCGGGCGGCCGTCCGCACAGGACGACCCGGGTGCCCGCCTCGGCCAGCTTGCGCAGCTTCGCGGCGACGGCGGAGGCGTGCGACGTGTCCTCGACGGCGCCGCCGGTGAGGACGACCGCGGCGGCGCGCTGGCGCTGAAGGAGCGTGAGGTAGGTGAGTTCGCGCTCCGGGGAGCCGCCGGTGTTGCACACGACCCCGAGCCGTTCGCCGCCCGCGCGCCCCCCGGGCCCGCCGATCTCCGACTGGATCGCGGCCGCCATGATCCCGAAGAAGGGGTCGGCGATGTCGTTGACGAGGATCCCGACGAGGTCGGACGTCGCCGCGGCCAGCGAACTCGCGGGCCCGTTCAGTACATAGTCCAGCTCGTCCACCGCGCGCAGTACCCGCTCACGTGTGGACGCCGCGACGGGATAGTTCCCGTTCAGCACCCGGGACACGGTCGCGGGCGAGACCTGCGCACGCGCCGCCACGTCCGCCAGGGTCACGGTCATCTCGTCGTCCTCCGGTCACGCATCTCGTTGTCGTCCTTGAGGACGGCCGTCCTGCGTCCGTCCTCAGGGACGTCCGTCCTACGTCTTCGAACACGGCCGCCGTACGTCCCCGACGACGGCCGTCATATGCGGGTACATCCGACCGTGCGCACGCCCCCCGCGTCCAGCCGTCCGGAGGACCGAACATCTCGTCACCCGCATGGTCTTGTCCATCCGGCTGGACAGAGGCTAGCTTCTTCCTGGATAGAAAGCGCTTGCTGCCACGCTCACCAGTGGAGCCTCACACTCACCGTGGGACTCACGCTCACCATGGGCGTACGCGGCGCGGAACCCGCGTACGAAGGGAATGACGTGACACGCAAGACGGTGCGTATCGCCATGAACGGCGTGACGGGACGCATGGGCTACCGCCAGCACCTCGTCCGCTCGATCCTCGCCCTGCGCGACCAGGGCGGCCTCGACCTGGGTGACGGCACCGTGCTGTGGCCCGAACCCGTCCTCGTGGGCCGCCGCGCGCACGCCCTCAAGGCGCTCGCCGAGCAGCACGGCCTGGAGCACTGGTCGACGGACGTGGACGCGGTCCTCGCCGACCCGACCATCGACATCTACTTCGACGCGCAGGTCACCTCTGCCCGCGAGGAGGCCATCAAGAAGGCGATCGCGGCCGGCAAGCACATCTACACCGAGAAGCCCACCGCGACCGGCCTCGACGGCGCCCTGGAGCTGGACCGGCTCGCGCACGCCGCCGGCATCAAGCACGGCGTGGTCCAGGACAAGCTCTTCCTCCCCGGACTGCTCAAGCTCAAGCGCCTCATCGACGGCGGCTTCTTCGGCCGGATCCTCTCCATCCGCGGGGAGTTCGGCTACTGGGTCTTCGAGGGCGACTGGCAGCAGGCCCAGCGCCCCTCCTGGAACTACCGCGCCGAGGACGGCGGCGGCATCGTCGTCGACATGTTCCCGCACTGGGAGTACGTGCTCCACGAACTGTTCGGCCGCGTCACCTCCGTCCAGGCGCTCACCGCCACCCACATCCCGCAGCGCTGGGACGAGCAGGACAAGCCGTACGACGCCACGGCCGACGACGCCGCGTACGGCATCTTCGAGCTGGCGGGCGGCGCCGTCGCCCAGATCAACTCCTCATGGGCCGTGCGCGTCAACCGCGACGAGCTGGTCGAGTTCCAGGTCGACGGCACGGAGGGCTCGGCGGTCGCCGGGCTGCGCAACTGCCGTGTCCAGCACCGCAGTGCGACCCCCAAGCCGGTCTGGAACCCGGACATCCCGGCCACCTACTCCTTCCGCGACCAGTGGCAGGAGGTTCCCGACAACGGCGAGTTCGACAACGGCTTCAAGGCCCAGTGGGAGCTGTTCCTGCGCCACGTCTACGCCGACGCCCCCTATCACTGGGACCTCCTCGCCGGCGCCCGCGGCGTCCAGCTCGCCGAACTGGGCCTGAAGTCCTCGGCGGAGGGCCGCCGTCTCGACGTACCGGAGATCGCCCTGTGACCATCCAACTCCCGGACGCGACGGGCCGGCTGCGGCCGTACGAGCCGCGCACCGAGCCCCTCGCCCTCGCCACCGGCGCGCCCTTCACCTCCCGTACGGTCTTCTCGGCCGCGCACGTCGTCGCCGACCCGTACGCGGACGTCTCGCCCGACTCGCCCGCCGCCGTCGACTGGGAGGCGACGCTCGCCTTCCGCCGCCACCTGTGGTCCCACGGGCTGGGCGTGGCCGAGGCCATGGACACCGCGCAGCGCGGGATGGGCCTGGACTGGGCGGGCGCGGCGGAGCTGATCCGCCGGTCCGCCGCCGAGGCCCGGGCGGTCGGCGGCCGCATCGCGTGCGGAGTCGGCACGGACCAGCTGGTGGGCCCGGCGTCCCCGGCGCAGGTCCGGGCCGCGTACGAGGAGCAGCTCGCTCTCGTCGAGGAGTCGGGCGCGCAGGCGATCCTCATGGCCTCGCGGGCCCTGACGGCGGCCGCTTCCGGCCCCGAGGACTACCTCGACGTCTACGGCCACCTGCTCCGCCAGGCCGTTGACCCGGTGATCCTGCACTGGCTCGGCCCGATGTTCGACCCGGCGCTCGCGGGCTACTGGGGGTCGAGCGACCTGGACGCGGCCACGGATGTGTTCTTGCAGGTCATCGCCGCCCACCCGGACAAGGTCGACGGCATCAAGGTCTCGCTCCTGGACGCCCAGCGGGAGATCGACCTGCGCCGCAGGCTCCCGCAGGGCGTGCGCTGCTACACGGGCGACGACTTCCACTACCCCGAGCTGATCGCGGGCGACGAGAAGGGCTTCAGCCATGCCCTGCTCGGCATCTTCGACCCGCTGGGCCCGCCGGCCGCGCAGGCGGTACGGGTCCTGGACACGGGTGACGCCAAGGGCTTCCGCGAACTCCTCGACCCCACGGTCGAGTTGTCCCGCCACCTCTTCCAGGCCCCGACCCGCTTCTACAAGACGGGCGTCGTCCTCCTGGCCTGGCTGGCCGGACACCAGGAGCACTTCACCATGGTCGGCGGTCTGCAGTCGGCGCGCTCGCTCCCGCACTTCGCGCGCGCCTACGAACTGGCCGACGGCCTGGGTCTGTTCCCGAACCCGGAGCTGGCCCAAGCGCGCATGAAGTCCCTGCTCGCCCTGTACGGAGTGACCCCATGAGCCTCGCCCGTTTCTCCATCAACCAGATGACGGTCAAGCAGCTGTCGATGCCGGAACTGGTCGATGTCTGCCTGGAGTTGGGCGTACCAGGCGTCGGCCTGTGGCGCGAGCCCGTCCAGTCGTACGGCGTCGAGGCGACCGCCGAGCTGGTCCGCGACGCGGGCCTCGTGGTGACCACGCTGTGCCGGGGAGGCTTCTTCACGGCGATCGACCCGGACGAGCGCGCCCGTGCCCTGGACGACAACCGGTCGGCGATCGACGAGGCGGCGACCCTGGGCACGGACACCCTGGTCCTGGTCTCGGGCGGACTGCCGGCCGGCTCCAAGGACCTGCACGGCGCCCGCGAGCGCATCGCCGACGCGCTGGCCGAGCTGGGCCCCTACGCGGCCGAGCACGGCGTACGTCTGGCCATCGAACCCCTGCACCCCATGTACGCCGCCGACCGCTGCGTCGTATCGACGCTGTCCCAGGCCCTGGACCTCGCGGAACGCTTCCCCGCGGACCAGGTGGGCGTCACCGTCGACACGTACCACATCTGGTGGGACGACACGGCCCCCGCCCAGATCGCCCGCGCGGGCGCCTCCGGCCGTATCCACACCTTCCAGCTCGCCGACTGGGCCACCCCCCTGCCGGAGGGAGTCCTCAACGGCCGCGGTCAGATCGGCGACGGCTCGATCGACATGCGGGAGTGGCGCTCGTACGTCGAGGCGGCCGGCTACGACGGCCCGATCGAGGTCGAGCTCTTCAACGACGCGCTGTGGGCTCGGGACGGCCGGGAGGTGTTGGCGCAGACGGTGGAGAGGTTCCTCGGACACGCTGTCTGAGGGTCGGAGTCCGAGGGCCGGAAAAAAACTCGTAAGACCGTGCAACCCTTCCGCCACCTCGCGGGTCGTACTTGGCATCAGGACTTCTGGAGGGGGATCTGGGGGGATCGCGGGGGTTCTGAATGTGGAGGGGAAAGCCGAGGGGCCCGGTCGACGGACCGGGCCCCTCGAAGTTTTCTGGGCGCCGTATCGGCGGTGGCTCAGAAGAACACTCCGCAGCGCAGCAGTACGTTCGCGTACGGCCGTGCCTCGCCGGTGCGGACGATCAGGTGGGCGTGGGCCGACAGTGACTTCAGTTTCTCGTGCGGGACCAGCTCCAGGGCGGGGAAATGTCCCTCCAGCAGCGCGGTCGCCCGCGGGTTCGCCTCGCGGACCTCGGTGGCGGCCGTCGCGCCCTCCACCACCAGTTCGTCCAGCAGCCCGTCGAGCACCTGAGCGAAGGACGGCACCCCGGCCCGGAAGGCCAGGTCCACCACCCGCGGGCCCGCCGGTATCGGCATTCCCGCGTCGCACACCAGCACCTCGTGCCGGTGCCCCAGCTCGGCGAGCGCGCCCGCGAGATGACGGTTGAGGATTCCGGCCTTCTTCACGGGGACGCGACCTCCCCGGCGGTGGGGAAGGATTCCTGGGCGCCGGGGCGGGTGACGGCGGCCGCCCCGACCCGCGCGGCGTACGCGGCGGCGTCGGACAGGGACTCCGACTGTCCGAGCCGCCAGGCCAGCGCCGCCGTGAACGCGTCGCCCGCCCCCGTCGTGTCCACGGCGTCGACCTTCACCGACGGCACTCGGGCGACGCCCTCCGCGGAGGCGACGAGCGCGCCCTCCTCGCCCAGCGTGACGACCACCGAGCGCGGGCCGAGGGCCAGCAGGGCCCTCGCCCAGTCCTCGGGGGAGTCCCCGAGAGCCGCACCGGCGATCACTCGTGCCTCGTGCTCGTTCACGATCAGCGGGTCGCAGGCCGCGAGGACCTCGGTGGGCAGCGGGCACGGTGGTGAGGGGTTCAGTACGAAACGGCTGCCGGGAGCGAGACGCCGTACGACCTCCACGACCGTCTCCAGCGGGATCTCCAGCTGTGCCGAGACCACCCGGGAAGCCTGGAAGAGGCTCCCGGCGGCCCGCACGTCCCCGGGCGTGAGCCGGCCGTTGGCCCCCGGCGAGACCACGATGCTGTTGTCCCCGGACGGGTCCACCGTGATCAGCGCGACCCCGGTGGGCGCCCCGCCGACCAGCACGCCCACGGTGTCGACGCCGGCCTCTCGCTGCGAGTCGAGCAGCAGCCGGCCGTGCGCGTCGTCGCCGACCCGGGCCAGCAGGGCCGTACGGGCCCCGAGGCGGGCGGCGGCGACCGCCTGGTTGGCGCCCTTGCCGCCGGGGTGGACGGCGAGGTCGGAGCCGAGCACCGTCTCTCCGGCCGCGGGCCTGCGCTCGACCCCGATCACCAGGTCGGCGTTGGCCGATCCCACGACCAGAAGGTCGTAGTCGTACATGAACTGTCTCCCTGCATAGGTGAGTTGGTGCGCGGGTGCGGGCGGATCCCCTCGGATCCGCCCGCACCGTCTGCCGCCTGCCGGCCGGCGACGGTCAGCCGCCGAACCCGGCCACGTTCTCCTTGGTGACCACCTTCACCGGCACCTTCACCGTCTCCTGGACCTTCTTGCCCTCGGCGGCCTTCAGTGCGTTGTCCACCGCGATCCGGCCGAGTTCCTTCGGCTGCTGGGCGACGGACGCGTACAGCGTGCCCGCCTGGACCGCCTTGAGGCCGTCGGGGGTGCCGTCGAAGCCGATGACGGAGACCGACTTGCCCGCCTTGGAGCCGAGCGCCTTGATCGCGCCGAGCGCCATCTCGTCGTTCTCGGCGAAGACGCCCTGGATGTCGGGGTGCGCCTGGAGCAGGTTCGTCATCACGTCGAGACCCTTGGTGCGGTCGAAGTCCGCGGGCTGCTGGGCGACGACCTGGATGCCGGGGTAGGCCTTCAGGCCCTCGGCGAAGCCCGCGCCGCGCTCGCGGCTGGCGGATGTACCGGCCAGGCCCTGCAGGATCACGATCTTGCCCTTGCCGCCCAGCTTCTCGGCGAGCGCCTTGGCGCCCAGCTTGCCGCCCGCGATGTTGTCGGAGGCGACGAGCGCGGCCGTGTTCGCCTTGTTCACGCCTCGGTCGACGCCGACGACGGGGATGTCGGCCTTGTTCGCCGCGCGGACCGCCGGACCCGCCGCGTCCGAGTCCACCGGGTTGACGATGATCGAACCGAGGCTCGAACTGGTGAAGTTCTGCAGCTGGTTGGCCTGCTGCGAGGCGTCGTTCTGCGCGTCCGTGACGGTCAGGTCCACGCCGAGCTTCTTCGCCTCCTGCTGGGCGCCCGCCTTGATCTGGACGAAGAAGGGGTTGTTCAGGGTCGACAGGGACAGGCCCACCTTCTGGGTCGTCGAGGACGAGCCGGTGTGCAGGAACGACATCGCGCCGACGACCGCCGCCGCGACCACGGCCGCGACGATGTAGGTCGCCGCCTGCTTGCCCTTGCCGCCCGGCGTGCCGGCACCGGCGGCCGCCGGAGTCGCCCCGGCCTTGCGACGCACCGTGTCGAGCAGCACCGCCAGCGCGATCACGACACCGATGACGACCTGCTGCCAGAAGGCGGACACGGACAGGAGGTTGAGCCCGTTGCGCAGCACCGCCAGGATCAGCGCGCCGATCAGCGTGCCGGACGCCTTGCCCGTGCCGCCCGCGAGCGAGGCGCCGCCGATGACGACCGCGGCGATCGCGTCGAGCTCGTAGCCCTGCGCGGCCTGCGGCTGCGCGGAGGAGAGCCGGGAGGCGAGCACGATGCCCGCGGCGGCCGCGAAGAGGCCGGAGAGCGCGTAGATCGCGAGCTTCTGCTTCTTCACCCGGAGGCCGGACAGACGCGCGGCCTCCTCGTTGCCGCCGATCGCGTACATGGAGCGGCCGATGTACGTACGGCCCAGGATCACGGCCGTGATCAGGCCCATGACGACCATCACGAGGACCGGCACCGGCAGCCAGCCGCCGAGGGTGTCACCGAGGTGCGAGACCGAGTCGGGGAAGGCGATCGGGCTGCCCTGCGAGATCACCAGGGAGAGGCCGCGACCCACCGAGAGCATGGCGAGCGTCGCGATGAACGGCGGTAGCTTCCCGTACGCGATCAGTACGCCGTTGACCAGGCCGCACGCTATGCCGGTGGCGACCGCGAGGATCACCGCGATCCAGACCGGGACGCCCTCCGAGGTCGCCATCCAGGCAAGGACGGTGGCCGACAGCGCGGCGACCGAGCCGACCGACAGGTCGATGCCCGCCGAGACGATCACGAAGGTGACGCCGAAGGCGAGGATGGCGGTGACGGCCGCCTGGACGCCGATGTTGAGCAGGTTGTCGGTCGTCAGGAAGTCGCCGGACAGTGCCGACATCGCGATGACGAGGGCGATGAGCGCGGTGAGCGCTCCGTTGTCGAGCAGGAGGCGGCGGACCGCCGAGGCGCCACCCGCGCCCGATGCGCTCAGATGCGTGTCAGTGGCCACGAGGGGCCTCCCTTTCAGTGTTCGTGCTGACGGCGAGGGCCATCACGGAGTCCTGCGTCGCTTCGTCGGCGCAGAGTTCGCCCGCGATCCGGCCCTGGGCCATCACCAGGACCCGGTCGCTCATGCCCAGCACCTCGGGCAGATCGCTGGAGATCATCAGGACGGCGGCACCGGCTGCCGTCAGTTCGTTGATCAGCTGGTAGATCTCGACCTTGGCGCCGACGTCGATGCCGCGGGTCGGCTCGTCGAGGATCAGCACCTTGGTGTCGGCGAGCAGCCACTTGCCGATGACGACCTTCTGCTGGTTGCCGCCGGACAGGGTGCGTACGTGCTGGCCGAGGCCCGCCATCCGCACGCCGAGCTGCTCGGCGATCCGCGCGGCGGCCTCCCGCTGCCCCTTGAGGTCGACGAGTCCGCCGCGGGTGGCGGCACGCATCGTGACCAGGCCGAGGTTCTCCTCGACGGAGGCGTCCAGCACGAGGCCCTGGCCCTTGCGGTCCTCGGGGACAAGCCCGATGCCGGCCTCCATGGCGGCGTTCACGTCGTGGCGGCGCAGCGCGGAACCGGCGACCTTCACGGCGCCCTTGTCGTAGGGATCGGCGCCGAAGAGCGCGCGTACGACCTCGGTGCGTCCGGCTCCCACGAGCCCCGCGATGCCGACCACCTCACCGGCCCGCAGCTCGAAGCTCACATCGTGGAAGACACCGTCCTTGGTGAGCCCCTCGACGGTGAGCAACGCGGCCCCGGCGTCCGCCCGTTCGCGCGGATACTGCTGCTCGATGGACCGGCCCACCATGAGGCGTACGAGTTCGTCCTCGGGTGTGGACGCGGGCACCTTGCCGACGCTCCTGCCGTCCCGGATGACCGTGACCCGGTCCCCCAGGGCGGCGATTTCTTCCAGATGGTGCGTGATGAAGACGATGCCGACACCGTCCTCGCGCAGCTGGCGCACGATGGTGAAGAGTTTTTCGACCTCTTCGGAGGTGAGCACCGCGGTCGGCTCGTCCATGATCAGGACGCGCGCGTTCAGGCTCAGCGCCTTCGCGATTTCGACCATCTGCAGGCGCGCGATGCCGAGTTCACGCACCCGCGCGCGGGGGGACACGTTGACCCCGACGCGCTTCAGCAGCTCGGCGGCCTCGGCCTCCATCGTCTTGCGGTCGATCAGCCCGAAACGGCGCGGCTGCCGGCCCAGGAAGATGTTCTCGGCGACCGTGAGATCGGGGACGAGGTTGAACTCCTGGTAAATGGTCGCGATCCCGAGGCGCTCGGAGTCCTGCGCACGCTGGATGCGGACCTCCGCGCCGTCGACGAGGACGCGCCCGGCGTCGGGGTGGTAGGCGCCGGAGAGCATCTTGATCAGCGTGCTCTTGCCCGCGCCGTTCTCGCCGAGCAGTACGTGCACCTCGCCGCGGCGCAGATCGAAGTCGACGCTGTCGAGCGCGACCACGCCGGGGAAGGTTTTGCGTATGCCCTCGATGCGCAGCAACTCGTCCAGGTTGCTCACGGCTGGCTCCTGTTCGTTACGGGGGACTCGCCGCACGAGCGGCGTACGACGAGACGGGCGGGGAGGTCGACGGACTGCGGGGGCCGCCCTTCGATGCGGTCGACCAGGGCGCGTACGGCGGCCCGGCCCAGCTCGCCCGTCGGCTGGGCGATCGCGGTGATCGGCGGATCGGTGTGCACGAACCACGGGATGTCGTCGAAGGCGGCGAGCGCGATGTCGTCGGGAACCCGCAACCCGCGCGCGCGGATGGCGTCCAGCGCGCCGAGCGCCATCAGGTTGTCCGCGGCGAAGACGACCTCGGGCGGTTCGGCCAGGTCGAGGAACCCCTCGGTGACCCGACGGCCGCTCTCGGCCTGGAAGTCGCCCTGGCCTATGTAGGCCTCCGGGAGGGGAATCCCGTACTCGGCCATGGCCTCGCGGAAGGCCTCGACACGCTCGCTGCCGGTCGTGGTGGCCGCCGGCCCCGCGATGATGGCGAGCCGCCGGTGCCCGAGAGCGTGCAGATGGGCGACCAGGTCACGCACGGCGGCGCGCCCGTCCGCCCGGACGACGGGCACGTCCACGCCCGCGATCCAGCGGTCCACGAAGACCATCGGCGTCCCCGCGCGCGCGACGTCCAGCATCCCGGGCGAGCCGCCGTCGGTGGGGGAGACAAGGAGGCCGTCGATGCGGCGGTCCAAGAGCGTACGGACATGGTGGTCCTGCAGATCGGGCCGCTCGTCGGCGTTACCGATGATGACGCTGTAGCCGAGCGCGCGGGCCTCCTCCTCGACGGAGCGGGCCAGCTCGGTGAAGTACGGGTTGAGCACGTCGCTGATGACGAGGCCCAGGGTGCGGGTCTGGTCGGTGCGCAGGGAGCGGGCGACGGCGTTCGGGCGGTAGCCCAGCGCCTGTACGGCGGCCAGCACCCGGGTGCGTGCGTCCGCGCTGACCGACGGATGGTCGTTCAGGACCCGCGAGACCGTGGCGACGGATACGCCGGCCTCGGCGGCAACGTCCTTGATGCTCGCCATCACCGCTCCACCTCCTCGTGGAATCGATTACACGAAGGATTGGAATCGATTACATGAAAGTTCACAAGGCCCCGAGATCGGATCGTGATGAAGTCGTCCACAGCGTCGACGCACTCGAGGCGGAGCCGTCCCCGGCGTCCGCGCGATGTCGGAGGCGGGCGGTAGCGTCGGATCATGTCCAATCAGGCGGGAAACCGGCAGGTGCACCTGGCGGTCGTGGAAGGCGTACTGGAGCGCATCACCTACGCCAACGAGGAGAACGGGTACACGGTCGCCCGGGTCGACACCGGCCGAGGCGCCGCCGACCTGCTCACGGTCGTGGGCTCCCTCCTCGGCGCCCAGGTGGGGGAGTCGCTCCGCATGGAGGGCCGCTGGGGCTCCCACCCGCAGTACGGCAAGCAGTTCACCGTGGAGAACTACACGACGGTCCTCCCGGCCACCGTCCAGGGCATCCGCCGCTATCTCGGCTCCGGACTGGTCAAGGGCATCGGCCCGGTCTTCGCCGACCGCATCACCCAGCACTTCGGCCTGGACACCCTCCAGATCATCGAGGAGGAGCCGAAGCGGCTGATCGAGGTGCCGGGCCTCGGCCCCAAGCGCACCAAGAAGATCGCCGACGCCTGGGAGGAGCAGAAGGCGATCAAGGAGGTCATGCTCTTCCTCCAGACCGTCGAGGTGTCCACGTCCATCGCGGTCCGCATCTACAAGAAATACGGCGACGCGTCGATCTCGGTCGTCAAGAACCAGCCCTACCGCCTCGCGGCCGACGTCTGGGGCATCGGTTTCCTCACCGCCGACAAGATCGCCCAGTCCGTCGGCATCCCGCACGACAGCCCCGAGCGTGTCAAAGCCGGGCTCCAGTACGCGCTATCGCAGTCCACCGACCAGGGCCACTGCTATCTCCCCGAGGAGCAGCTGATCGCCGACGCGGTGAAGCTGCTCCAGGTGGACACGGGCCTGGTCATCGAGTGCCTGGCCGAGCTGGCGGCGCCGGTCGAGGACGGCGAGGACCCCGGTGTCGTCCGGGAGAAGGTCCCGGGCCCCGACGGCGGCGCCCCGGTGACGGCCATCTACCTGGTCCCCTTCCACCGGGCCGAACTCTCCCTCTCCGCCCAGCTGTTGCGCCTCCTGCGCAGCGACCAGGACCGCATGCCCGGCTTCCACGACGTGGCCTGGGACAAGGCGCTGGCGTGGCTGAAGGGGCGTACGGGCGCGGAGTTGGCCCCCGGGCAGGAGGAGGCCGTCCGCCTCGCGCTCACCAAGAAGGTCGCCGTGCTCACCGGAGGCCCCGGCTGCGGCAAGTCGTTCACGGTCCGCTCGATCGTGGAACTGGCGCGCGCCAAGCGGGCGAAGGTGGTCCTGGCCGCTCCCACGGGCCGGGCCGCCAAGCGCCTCGCCGAGCTGACCGGCGCCGACGCCTCCACCGTGCACCGGCTCCTGGAGCTCAAGCCGGGCGGTGACGCGGCCTATGACAAGGACCGCCCGCTGGACGCCGACCTGGTGGTTGTGGACGAGGCCTCCATGCTCGACCTTCTGCTCGCCAACAAGCTGGTCAAGGCGGTGGCTCCGGGCGCCCATCTGCTGTTCGTGGGAGACGTCGACCAGCTCCCCAGCGTCGGCGCGGGCGAGGTCCTGAGGGACCTGCTCGCCGACGGGAGCCCCATCCCCTCCGTCCGCCTCACCCAGGTCTTCCGCCAGGCCCAGCAGTCCGGGGTGGTGACGAACGCGCACCGGATCAACTCCGGGCAGCACCCGGTCACCGACGGCATGAAGGACTTCTTCCTTTTCGTCGAGGACGACACCGAGGAGGTGGGCCGGCTCACGGTGGACGTGGCGGCGCGACGGATTCCGGCCAAGTTCGGCCTCGACCCGCGCCGGGACGTACAGGTCCTGGCCCCCATGCACCGGGGGCCGGCCGGCGCGGGCAACCTCAACGGCCTGCTTCAGCAGGCCATCACGCCCGGCCGCCCGGACCTCGCCGAGAAGCGCTTCGGCGGCCGCGTCTTCCGGGTCGGCGACAAGGTCACCCAGATTCGCAACAATTACGAGAAGGGCGAGAACGGCGTCTTCAACGGCACCGTGGGCGTCGTCACCTCGCTCGATCCGGTCGAACAGCGTCTGACGGTGCTGACGGACGAGGACGAGGAGGTGCCGTACGACTTCGACGAACTCGACGAGCTGGCCCACGCGTACGCGGTGACCATCCACCGCTCCCAGGGCAGCGAGTACCCGGCGGTGGTGATCCCCGTCACCACGAGCGCGTGGATGATGCTCCAGCGCAATCTGCTCTATACAGCCGTCACCCGCGCCAAGAAGCTGGTCGTCCTCGTGGGCTCCCGCAAGGCGATAGGCCAGGCGGTGCGCACGGTGTCGGCCGGACGGCGCTGCACAGCCCTGGACTTCCGGCTCAGACCCCGCTCTGCGGAGGGCTGACGCGGTCGCCCGGAGCGTCGGCAACGGCCTTGATTCGGCGGCTCGGAGGCCTGCGCGGGCAGGCATCGCAAAAAATGATCGATCAAATGAGTCGCAAAGGTCACACAGCACTTCCGGAACCAGGGCGAAGGGGGGCAGGATGAGCAGGTTGGCGGCACTGAGTGCCGCCAATAGGCCCAATGGTCGACCCCGAGTGCACTCTCCAGGGCCAAATGGGGGATGGTAGAGACAGTCAGGGCACCTCGAAGAAGAGGCACAACGTCGGTGAGGGATGACGTGAGCGACAACTCTGTAGTACTGCGGTACGGCGATGGCGAGTACACCTACCCGGTGATCGACAGCACCGTCGGCGACAAGGGCTTCGACATCGGGAAGCTCCGCGCCCAGACCGGGCTGGTGACGCTGGACAGCGGGTACGGCAACACCGCCGCTTATAAATCCGCGATCACCTACCTCGACGGTGAGCAGGGCATCCTCCGGTACCGCGGCTACCCGATCGAGCAGCTGGCCGAGCGCTCCACCTTCCTTGAGGTGGCCTCTCTGCTGATCAACGGCGAGCTGCCGAACGTGGACGAGCTCTCCACCTTCAAGAACGAGATCACGCAGCACACCCTGCTGCACGAGGACGTCAAGCGCTTCTTCCAGGGCTTCCCGCGTGACGCCCACCCGATGGCGATGCTGTCGTCGGTGGTCAGCGCCCTGTCGACGTTCTACCAGGACAGCCACAACCCCTTCGACGAGAAGCAGCGTCACCTCTCGACGATCCGCCTTCTCGCCAAGCTTCCGACGATCGCGGCGTACGCCTACAAGAAGTCGATCGGTCACCCCTTCGTCTACCCGCGCAACGACCTCGGGTACGTCGAGAACTTCCTGCGCATGACCTTCTCGGTCCCGGCCCAGGAGTACGACCTCGACCCGGTCGTGGTCTCGGCGCTCGACAAGCTGCTGATCCTGCACGCGGACCACGAGCAGAACTGTTCGACCTCCACCGTGCGCCTGGTGGGTTCCTCGCAGGCGAACATGTTCGCCTCGATCTCCGCCGGTATCTCCGCCCTCTGGGGCCCGCTGCACGGTGGCGCCAACCAGTCGGTGCTGGAGATGCTCGAGGGCATCCAGGCCAACGGCGGCGACGTCGACTCCTTCATCCGCAAGGTGAAGAACAAGGAGGACGGCGTCCGCCTGATGGGCTTCGGCCACCGCGTCTACAAGAGCTTCGACCCCCGGGCGAAGATCATCAAGGCGGCGGCGCACGATGTCCTCTCGGCGCTCGGCAAGTCCGACGAGCTGCTCGACATCGCGCTCAAGCTGGAGGAGCACGCGCTCTCCGACGACTACTTCGTCTCGCGCAACCTCTACCCGAACGTGGACTTCTACACCGGTCTGATCTACCGGGCCATGGGCTTCCCGACCGAGATGTTCACGGTCCTGTTCGCCCTCGGCCGCCTGCCGGGCTGGATCGCCCAGTGGCACGAGATGATCAAGGAGCCCGGCTCCCGCATCGGCCGCCCGCGCCAGATCTACACGGGCGTCGTCGAGCGCGACTTCGTCCCGGTCGAGGCGCGCTGAGCCCCTGAGTTTCACCGACGTCTCCGTACGCGTGCAGTCGTACGGAGACGTCGCCGCGAGCGGCACACAAGCTGCACAGCTGAGAAAAACGGAAAGCGCCCCGCTACCGGTCCCCCCACGGGCCGGCAGTCGGGGCGCTTTCCTTGTCCCGGTACGGATTCCCCCCACGGGATCCGGCCGGGCGTCTGTGGACAGCGCCTGAATCGCTGCGAACTGGCTGCGAGCCGAACGAGCAGAACTCGCGGTACTGCGGCACTGCGATGCGATCTGCCGGGACGCGCACGAGTCGGGAGGGCCGCTCAAAGCTCTCCGGTGTACGTGCCCCGGCAACGCAATTTCCAGGAACGTCCCCCAAGACGTCCCCAGATGTCAGTCACGCCCCCCAAGACGCTTCTGACATCGCCAACTTAGACTCACGAACCCCTTCGATGGTTACGTTCACATCACTGTGATCTGCGTCTCTTGCATATGTCCTGAAGATACGCAAGAGCCCCGATACGGTAATCGGGGCTCAAGCGTAAGGAAGATGCGCGAGCCTTGTGAAGAGCTTATGTGAGCCTGCCGTTGGACTCTAGAGGGACTCTTACCCCATCGTCATGAGAATGTCCTGAGCCGAAGACTGTTCGTCACCACGAACACCGACGAGAAGGCCATCGCGCCCCCCGCGATCATGGGGTTCAGCAGTCCGGCGGCGGCCAGCGGCAGCGCCGCCACGTTGTACCCGAAGGCCCAGACGAGATTTCCCTTGATCGTCGCGAGCGTCCGCCGCGACAGCCGGATCGCATCCGCGGCCACCCGCAGGTCCCCGCGCACCAGCGTCAGATCGCTCGCCTCGATCGCCGCGTCCGTGCCCGTGCCCATCGCCAGGCCCAGGTCGGCGGTGGCCAGCGCCGCCGCGTCGTTGACCCCGTCGCCGACCATCGCGACGCTCCGACCCTCGCTCTGCAGTCGCTTGACGACGTCGACCTTGTCCTCGGGCAGCACCTCCGCGATCACGTCCGCGGAGTCGATGCCGACGGCACGCGCCACGGCCTGGGCGACCGCCCGGTTGTCGCCGGTGAGCAGAACCGGCGTGAGCCCCAGGGCGCGCAGCGCGCGGACGGCCTCGGCGCTGGTCTCCTTGATCGCGTCGGCGACGGTCACGACACCGAGTGCCACACCGTCCCGGGCGACCACGACGGCCGTACGCCCCTCCGCCTCGGCGGCGCTCTTCGCGCCCGCCAGCTCGTCCGGGAGCACCTCCAGGAACCGGCCCACCGTGACCTCGTGACCGTCCACGCGCCCGCGTACCCCACGCCCGGGCACGTTCGCGAAGTGCTCCACCGCGGGAAAGGCGCCGGCACGCTCCTGAGCGCCCGCCGCGATCGCCTGGGCAATCGGATGCTCGGAGGCGTGCTCCAGGGCGCCGGCGAGCCGCAGAACATCCTTCTCGGCGGTGCCGTCGACGACGTACACCTCTTGAAGTCTCATCCGTCCCGTCGTCACCGTCCCGGTCTTGTCCAGGACGACGGTGTCGACGCGGCGCGTGGACTCCAGGACCTCGGGGCCCTTGATGAGGATGCCGAGCTGGGCGCCGCGGCCCGTGCCGACCATCAGGGCGGTGGGTGTGGCCAGGCCCAGCGCGCACGGGCACGCGATGATCAGCACCGCGACCGCCGCGGTGAAGGCCGCGACGATGTCCCCCGCGGCCGCGAGCCAGACCCCGAACGTGGCCAGCGCGATCAGCAGCACCACCGGTACGAAGATCCCGGAGATCCGGTCGGCGAGGCGCTGCACCTCGGCCTTGCCGTTCTGCGCGTCCTCGACGAGCCTCGCCATCCGCGCGAGCTGGGTGTCCGCGCCGACCCGGGTGGCCTCGACGACGAGCCGGCCCCCGGCGTTCACGGTCGCGCCGGTCACGGCGTCGCCGACGGTCACGTCCACCGGCACGGACTCGCCCGTCAGCATGGCGCCGTCGACGGCGGAGGAGCCCTCCACCACCGTCCCGTCGGTGGCGATCTTCTCGCCGGGCCGTACGACGAACCGGTCGCCGACCGTGAGCTGTGCGACGGGGACGCGGACCTCACGTCCATCCCGCAGCACGGCGACGTCCTTCGCGCCCAGCTCCATCAGGGCGCGCAGCGCCGCACCCGCGCGCCGCTTGGAGCGGGCCTCCAGATAGCGGCCGAGCAGGATGAACGCGACCACCCCGGCGGCGACTTCGAGGTAGATCGTCGAGGCGCCGTCCATACGGGAGACGGTGAGCCTGAACTCGTCGTGCATGCCCGGCATGCCCGCTTCCCCGAAGAACAGCGCCCACAGCGACCAGCCGAACGCGGCGAGTGTGCCGACCGAGACCAGCGTGTCCATGGTGGCCGCGCCGTGCCGCGCGTTCGTCAACGCGGCCTTGTGGAAGGGCAGCCCGCCCCAGACGACGACGGGCGCGGCGAGTGTCAGCGAGAGCCACTGCCAGCTGTCGAACTGGAGGGCCGGGATCATGGACAGCAGGACCACGGGGAGGGCGAGCAGGGCGGAGACGACGAGGCGCGCGCGGAGGGAGGCGAGCTCGGGATCCCCCGCGGCCGCGGCCGCTTCCCCGGGCGCTGCGGGCGGTGGGGGTTCCTCGGCCGTGTATCCCGTCTTCACCACGGTGGCGATCAGATCGGCGACCTGTACGCCCTCCGGGTAGGAGACCTTCGCCTTCTCTGTCGCGAAGTTGACCGTGGCGGTGACGCCGTCCATGCGGTTGAGCTTCTTCTCGACGCGGGCCGCGCAGGAGGCGCAGGTCATTCCGCCGATGGAGAGCTCCACTTCCGAGGTCGTGGAGGTCGCGGGCGTCGCGGATGTCTCGGTTATCGGGGTCGCGGGTGCTGCGGTGGTCATGGTCCGGCTCCATTGAAGGAACCGGGCCGTACGGAGCCAGTATCAGCTGGTCGGTACGGCCCGGTGTGGCGGAGAGGGTTCGTGAGGGCTGTTCAGACCTGGCCGACGAGCTCGAAGCCCGCCTCGTCCACCGCGGCGCGGACCGTGGCCTCGTCGAGCAGGGCGTCGGAGACGACGGTGACCTCGCCCGTCGAGGCCACGGCCTTCACCGAGCTGACGCCGGCGATCTCGCCGATCTCGCTGCTGACCGAGCCTTCACAGTGCCCGCAGCTCATCCCGCTCACCTTGTAGACGGCGGTGACGGAACCCGGGGTTTCGGTCTGGGCGGTCATGTCATTGCTCCTCAATGAGGCGTGTGGCGTGTGCCGAAGGTGTGGGGAAGGGGCCTCTGGGGTCCCAGGTTTCCCCCCGATGCTCACCACACTATACCCCTAGGGGGTATTTCTCCAAGAGGACTCGCGGCGTGCCAGCGAGTGCAGCCAGACGATCCCCGCGAGTGAGACGAGGACCAGGCCGCCGACCGAGAACAGCGAGAAGAGATGTTTCTGCTCGTCGGTGGGCTGCGGCAGATAGCCCTGCCCGAAGAGTGCCCTGTCGAGCCCCGTGCCGGTCAGCCGGGCCACCAGCCACAGCGCGATGCCGTGCGTCGAGTCCCACAGGGCGTGCAACAGGGAGGCGCCGAGGTAGGTGCCGAGCACCGCAGAGGTGAACTCGAAGCGCCCGTTCGGGCGGCGGTACGCCAGCAGCGCCGCACCCGCGATCGCGGTCCACAGGCCGTGCCCGAACGGGGCGAGCACTCCGCGCAGGATCTCGGTCTCCAGGAGTTCCCGCAGATCCACGCCCCGCAGCGAGACGGCGGCATTGAACGCGTAGCCCGCGCTCTCCATGGCCGCGAAGCCGAACCCGACGGTCGCGCCGAGCACCAGTCCGGCGCGCGATCCGCGGATGCGGATCTGCCGGCGCAGCACGAACATCAGCGCGGCGAGCTTCACCGCCTCCTCGATCAGCCCGACGCCGACGTACATCCCCAGGGAGGGGTGGAGGAGGTGGGACTCCATCACCGACGCGCCGAGCGCGCCGAGGGTGCCGCCGGTCAGGAAGCAGCCGAGGATGAGGTGCGCGCCCAGGTCGCGGCCGTGCCGCTCGTACGCCCAGAGCGCGAAGGTGACGGGGACCAGAAAGCTGCCGAGCAGGATGAGGGTCGGCAGCAGCGTGGTGCTCTTCGTCGCGTACGTGACCACCGCGGTCAGCGCCCAGAGCGCCAGCCCGATCCCCAGGCAGCGCCTCCAGAGTCCGGCGCGGATCCGGGGGTGCGACATCGGGGGCTGCTGGGGTCCGGGAATACGGGCCCGGGGTGCACCGGGCTGCTGATTCTGGGTCACGGCTCATCCCTCGGGCTCGGACGGGTTGATTCGACGCAGCTGAAGGTGAATCGGCAACGGCGAATCGATACACGCGCATCGATTTGTCCGAACCTTATGGGAAATGCACCTTATGTCGCAGGCTGGGGCGCTCATCCTCGTCATGTCCGTCGTGGTGCTCGCCCCACTGTCGGCGTACGGGACCAGCCGCCGACTGCACGTGCCACTGGTCGTCTTCGGGATCCTGTCCGGGATCCTGGCCGGCCACGACGTATTGGGCCGGGCCGGTGAGAGGGCCGCTCATCGACGGGCTTCCGGCCTCGGCCCCGCGAGACTCGGTGTGGTGAGCGGGAGGCCGCGGCGGCCCTGGATGTCGCGCGTCATCGCTCGCACGACCCTGTGCGGCGACGGGTCGGTTCGCGGTGCGACTCGTCGTCCTCCTGGTGCACGGCCTTCCGCTGCACGCCCTCGACGCGCGTGATCTCCTGGCGCGACCGGTGCGCCCTCACCGGTCCGCTGCGGCCGCCGGTGCGGTGAGGTTCGTCCGGGTGGCCGGCTGGTCGCCGATCATCGGCGCGAGGTAGCGGAACAGGATGTTCTTCAACTCCCGGACGTACGCCTCGCGCTCGGCTCCTTCGTGGGCGAGGACCAGCTCCAGGCCGGCCTTGTACATGCCCAGGCAGACATGCGCGGTGCGGGTGACCTCGGCGGCGGGGGTGGTGGGCAGGAGTGAGGAGAGCAGTGCCTCGATCCGGGAGACCAGGGTCACGTGCAGGGCGTCGTGTTCCTCGGCGATCCGGCCGGGGATGTCCGGACCGTGCATCAGCGCGAAGAACACGGGGTGGTCGCAGTTGAAGGCGATGAAGCGGTCGACGGCGGCGCCGACGGCCTCCTCCAGCGGGGTGGTGGGGTCGACCGGGGCGAGTGCCTCGCCGTACGTCGCGCGCATCTCGTGGATGAGCCGGTCGCCCAGCTCGATCGCGATGGCCTCTTTGTTCGGGAAGAACTGGTACAGCGTGCCCGGGGAGACGCCTGCCTCACGGGCGATGGCGTTCGTGCCGGCGGCGGTGTAGCCGGTCGTGCAGAAGACCGAGGCGGCGGCCTCCAGCAACTGGGCGATACGGCGCTCGCCGCGGGCTTGCCGACGGCGGGGCCGTTCGTCGGCGGCCTGCTCCTTCTCGGGCATCTCGGGCATGAGTTATCCCCAGCTCTCCGAACGAGTTTGACAAACGCGAGCGGGCGCTCGCATTCTGGTGAAACGCGAGCGATCTCTCGCGTTTGCCAGTCTATGGCAAGAGGCGACCCATGCTGCCTGAACGGATGGGCGGGGCGCAGGGTCACGGTGAAGGGGACACCGCACGATGACCGACGTCAGCAGTGCAGGCCACGGCCCTGAGCGGGGCGGGGGCGACGACCGCGGGAAGGGCTCGGTCGGCGGTCACGGGAGCGGGACGGGCGATGGCTCCCGGAGCAGTTCCGACGATGGCCGCGGGAGCGGTGCGGGCGGCGGATCGCGGACGGGGGACGCGCGGGTGGGCGGCTGGACCCGTCTCGTGACGGCGCGGCCCCGGCTTTCCCTGCTCGTCGCGCTGCTGCTCACCGCGCTCGCCGTGGTCGCCGGCAGTGGCGTCGCCGACCGGCTGGGCAGCGGCGGCTGGCAGGACCCGACTGCCGAGTCCACCTATGCGACCAAGGCGCTGGAGCGGGAGTTCCCCGCCTCGCAGCCCAATCTGCTGCTCCTCGTCGACTCGGGAAGCGCCTCGGTCGACGATCCCTCGATCGCCGCCGAGGCGAATCGGCTCGCGGCGCGGCTCGCCGGCGAGCGGGGCGTCACGGGCGTCGGTTCGTACTGGCAGTCCGGCTCACCGGCACTGAAGGCGAAGGACGGGTACGAGGCGCTCGTCACCGCGCGGCTGACGGGTGACGAGAAGACCGCCGGCGAGACCCTCGACCGCCTCGCGTCCTCCTACCGGGGGGCGCACGGCCCGGTCGAAGTCAAGCTTGGCGGACCGGTCGCCGTGCAGCACGAGATGCAGACCACCATCCGCGAGGACCTGACCCGGGCCGAGCTGATCGCCCTGCCGGTGACCCTGGTGCTGCTGGTGATGGTCTTCGGCAGCGCGATCGCGGCTCTGCTGCCCCTCGTGGTGGGCATCATCGCGATCCTGGGCACGAACGCGGTGCTGCGCGGCCTCACCGAGTTCACCGACGTCTCCGTCTTCGCGATGAACCTCACCACGGCCCTGGGACTCGGCCTCGCCATCGACTACGCGCTGTTCATCGTCCGCAGGTTCCGTGAGGAACTCGCCGCGGGCGCCGAGCCGTTGACCGCCGTGGGCACCACACTGCGCACCGCCGGGCGTACGGTCCTCTTCTCGTCCCTCACGGTCGCCGTGTCGCTCGCCGCCATGCTGCTCTTCCCGCAGTACTTCCTCCGCTCCTTCGCGTATGCGGGCATCGCCGTGGTGCTGCTGGCCGCGGCCGCCGCGCTGATCCTGCTCCCGGCGGCGCTGGTGCTGCTCGGGGACCGGGTGAACTCACTCGACCTGCGGCGCATGTTCCGGCGCGGCAAGCCGGCTGCGACCGGCGGAGGAGCCGCCTGGGGACGCATGGCCTCCCTCGTCATGCGCCGAGCGCCGATCTTCGCGGTGGCCACCACGGTCGGCCTGGTCATCCTGGGACTGCCCTTCCTGGGCGTGAAGTTCGGCACCGCGGACGACCGCCAGCTGCCCTCCGGCGCCGAGTCGCATGTGGTCCAGCAGCACATCCGGGACGGCTTCCCGGGCAACCCGGGCGGCAGCCTGGAAGTACTCGCCGAGGGGCAGGCCACCGAGACGCAGTACGCGCGGTACAAGGACCGGATCGCCGCGCTGCCCGAGGTACTGCGGGTGGACGGACCTCTGGTGAAGGGCGACTCGGCGTACTTCACGGTGCTGCCGAAGGGCGAGGCCGTCGGCGACGGGGCTCAGCGCCTGGTGGGCGCACTCCGCGCGACACACGCCCCGTTCGGCACCTCGGTGACCGGCACGGCCGCCGTCCTGGTCGACTCCAAGCACGCGATAGCAGACCGGCTTCCCTGGGCGGCGGCGTTCATCGCGATCGTCACCCTCCTCCTGGTGTTCCTCCTGACCGGCAGCGTGCTGATCCCGATCCAGGCGGTGCTGCTCAACGCGCTCAGCCTGACGGCGATGTTCGGGGCCGTGGTCTGGGTCTTCCAGGACGGCCATCTGTCCGGCCTGCTGGGCTTCACCAGCCCGGGTTCGATCGAGACGACCCTCCCGGTCCTCATGTTCTGCGTCGCGTTCGGCCTCTCCATGGACTACGGCGTCTTCCTCCTCTCCCGAATAAAGGAGGAGTACGACCACACCGGCGACCACCGGGAGGCGGTCCGCTTCGGTCTGCAGCGCACCGGCGGGCTGATCACCGCGGCGGCGGTCATCCTCGCGGTGGTGATGGTCGCGATCGGCACCTCGCGAGTGACCAACACCAAGATGCTCGGCCTGGGCATCGCGCTCGCCGTGCTGATGGACGCGATGGTCGTGCGTAGCCTGCTGGTTCCGGCGGTCATGCGCCTCACGGGCCGCGCGACCTGGTGGGCGCCGGGGCCGCTGCGGCGATTCCACGACCGGTTCGGACTCAGCGAGGGGGAGGAGGCCCCGGCGGCCGACGCCCGGGAAGCGTCGGAGGAAGGTGACCAGGGCCGGGATCAGGACCGGGATCAGGATCAGGATCAGGACAAGGGCCGGGACCGGGACAAGGCCGAGGCTCGCGGCTAGTACCGCGTCAGCCAAGGTTCGCCCCGTCGCGACGTCCGGCACGCTCCCCCACTGCCTCAAGGGCGTGGGAGGTGCCCCCACTCGCCGCACCGGCCGAAAGCCCAAGTACGTCCAGTACGAGGACTTCCGGCCGGCACTCCCCCAGCCTTCGGCCGGGGGGACCCCCAGAGCACGCACCGGACGCCGCTCCTTGACGGGCAAACCCTGGCTGACGCGGCACTAGCGTTCATCCCGAAGGTGATCTCCGGGCGGAGGGCGAAACGGATGCGGGCAGTGGTGTTCGAGCGGTACGGGGAGCCGGCCGAAGTGCGTGAGGTGGCGGACCCGACTCCCGCGGAGCACGGGGTCGTGGTGCGGGTCGAGGCCACCGGGCTGTGCCGCAGCGACTGGCACGGCTGGATGGGGCATGATCCGGACATCACGCTGCCGCATGTGCCGGGGCACGAACTCGCCGGGGTCGTCGAGGCGGTGGGCGCCCGGGTGACCGGCTGGCACCCCGTGGACCGGGTCACCGTCCCCTTCGTCTGCGCCTGCGGAAGCTGTCCCTCGTGTGCGGCGGGCGACCAGCAGGTGTGCGAACGGCAGACCCAGCCGGGGTTCACGCACTGGGGCTCCTTCGCGCAGTACGTGGCACTCGACCACGCCGATGTGAACGTGGTCGCGGTGCCGGACGAGCTGTCCTTCGCGACCGCGGCCTCACTGGGCTGCCGGTTCGCCACGGCGTTCCGCGCGGTGGTCGCGCAGGGGCGGGTGGCCGCGGGGGAGTGGGTCGCGGTGCACGGCTGCGGAGGCGTGGGCCTGTCGGCGGTGATGATCGCGGCGGCGTCGGGGGCGAGGGTCGTGGCCGTCGATGTGTCGCCTGTGGCGCTCGACCTGGCCCGGAAGTTCGGGGCGGCGGAGTGCGTGGACGCCTCCCGTGTCGGGGACACGGCGGCGGCGGTGCGCGAACTGACGGGCGGCGGCGCCCACATGTCGCTGGACGCCCTCGGCTCCCCGGTCACCTGCGCGGCCTCGGTGAACGGCCTGCGCCGCCGGGGCCGCCATGTCCAGGTGGGCCTGCTGCCCTCGCCCACGGGTTCCACCCCGGTCCCGATGGCCCGCGTGATCGGTCTCGAACTCGAACTGCTGGGCAGCCACGGAATGGCGGCGCACTCCTACCCGGGGATGCTGGAGCTGGTCCGGGCGGGAGTGCTGCGGCCCGACCTCCTCGTGACGTCCACCATCCCGCTGGACGCGGTGCCCGCCGCGCTGGCGGCGCTGGGGACGGCGGCGGGGTCGGGGGTGACGGTCATCGAACCGTGGAGCTGACTCCCGTCTCCGGGTGCCCTCCGTGTGCGGCCCACTCGTGGGCGAGGATCGACATGATCGTCTCGTCTACCCAGACGCCGTCCCGCATCTCGGTCTGGCGCCGCACGCCCTCCTCGACGAAGCCGACCTTGTCGTAGACGTGGCGGGCCCGGTGGTTGTAGCTGTACAGGCACAACTCGACCCGGTGCAGGCCCAGTTGCTCGAATCCGTGACCGACGATGAGTCGGGCGGCCTCCGTGCCGAGCCCCCTCCCGCGCCCACGGGAGCCGATCAGCGTACGGAAGGTGCAGCTGCGGCCGGCCGGGTTCCACTCGTAGAGGACGACCTCACCGACGAGTTCACCGGTCGCGCGGTCGGTCACGGCGAGGTCCAGCCGGTCGGTCTGCGCGCTGCGGGACCCGTACCAGGAACGCAGCCGTTCCAGAGTGAGTTCGTTCGACGGCTCGCCGGTGAAGCGGATGACCTCGGGGTCCTCGATGATCTCCGCGATACCGCGGGCGTCGTCCTCGGTGAAGGGCCGCAGGACGGTCCTGTCTCCCGTGAGAAAGGGCTTGAGGGAGAAGTCGGCGAGGCTCATCTTCGGATCTTCCGCAACCGGCGAGCGTAGGGGCAAATGAATTAGGGCTGTGCCCCGCACGGCTCGGGCGGGGCACAGAGCCCGGCGGGCGCAGGTCAGTCGTCTCTGCGGCCACGGGTTCCCGGGCGGGAGGCGACCCAGGCCCGGACGGTATCCGCGTACCAGTAGGGCTTTCCGCCCTCCACATGGTCGGGCGAGGGGAGCAGCCCGTGCTTGCGATAGGACCGCACCGTGTCCGGCTGCACCTTGATGTGCGCGGCGATCTCCTTGTACGACCAGAGCCTACGGTCGGTCATGGCGGCACCTCCCTGCGCGCACCGCGGCGGCGGCCGGGGGCGGCCGTCGGGGGAGCCGGGCGCTGCGCTGGCGATCACAAAGCCTGTGCCCCGTGAACGACACAGCCTGAGCACAGGGCAGCCCCTGTAGATGGGGTGTGACCCAAGACCCGCGTACACGCGACATGTGTGACAGAAGAGGGTTCTTTGTGACACGAGTGATGCATTGCGGGTCAAGTGCTGCCGCTGCCGCTGCCGCTGCCGCCGTCGCTGTGGCGTGCCCCGCCGTACGGGCACGCCGACCGCACCGCCGTGCGGGCAGGCCGAGGTGGGCCGGACCCTTCCCCAAGCTCTCAACTACGTTCGAGCAGGGGATACCCCTATCGCCGGGCCCGGCCCACCGGCTCCCCGCATTCCCCGGGTCCGTGGCCGGAAGACCCCAGCGTGCAGTCAACGCGTCTCACCGGTCTTGGAAAAAATCGCATTCCGATCGATCGCGTTCCGGTCAGGAGCGAGCACAAGGCTCGTCGCCTCCCCCGCCATCCGATCGTCCCCCGGCGGACCGGGGCGAACCGGCGGAGCCCCCCGCGCCGCCGTGAACTCGCGCGGCGTGCACTCGGTCATCGCCTTGAACTCCCCACTGAGGTGCGCCTGGTCGTAGAACCCGCACGTCGCCGCCGTCTCGGCCTGTGACCGCCCCGCCGCGAGCAGCCGCCGTGCCCGCTGCAACCGCAGCACCCGCGCCGCCGCCTTCGGCCCGAGCCCGATCTGCTCCCGGAAACGGTTCTCCAACTGCCGTACGCTCCAGCCGACCTCGTCGGCGAGCCGGGGCACCGGTATCGCGCCCCAGGTGCGCTGGAGGTGCCCCCAGGCCCGCACCACCCGCGCCGAACTCGGAGTCCCCGCTTCGGTCCAGCGTGCGAACACGTCGTCGAGCAGCCCGAACCGCTCGGCCCAGCCGGGCAACGCGGCCAGTGCCGCTGAGAGTTCACCGATGCTGCCCCGGCGGCGCCGGCTCGAACGCGCGCCCAGTGGATGGGGCAGTTCGTCGGGATCGACCGTCCGGTCGGCGAGTTCGTACTGCGGCGTGCCGAAGAGGGTGAACGCGGCCCACGGCGCGAGCAGCACCTCGATGCCGGCGAGCCGTCCGCCGTGCTCGCCGACGGCCGCCGTGGTCGTCGGCCCGGAGAACACCGACACGAGGGTGGCGGGCGGCCGCCCCGCGCGGGAGATGCGCAGCGGCTGTTCGAAGCCCAGCAGAAGCGTCGCCGCGCCGATCGGTGCCTCCAGCCTGCGCCGCGGCCCGTCGAGGGCGAGCCGGATCCCGCGGTAGCCGATCACCCCGGGCCGCAGCCGCGGATGGGGCAGCGCGACCACATTCTCCCAGGCGCCGCCCGGCCCGTTCCCCGCACGCGAGACGATCCCGTCCCGCGCCCGTTGCCCTGTCGCCATCCGGTACGTCCCTCCGGCCGCCGCCCGCACTGGACCCTGTGGTGGGAAAGCCCATGGTGCAACGGGCACAGGAGGACCGGAAGGCCCGCCGGGCCCCGGGCTCCCGCCGGGCCCCACCACCGCGGCGCACCCGCCCGCGGGACTCCGAAACGGCTTGCGTCCCGCAGGACCTCGAAGCCGTTCAGGCCCCGCAGGACCTCAGGAACGACCGGGTCCGGCGCGCGATCGGCAGCGGCTTGTCCGGCGGGCAGGGGTACATGTCCTGCTCGACGATCGCGAAGAGGTCGACGCCGAGCCGCTGCGCGGCGGCGAGGACGGGCTCCAGTGCCGGTACGCCGGACGGCGGTTCGCACATCACGCCACGGGCCACGGCGGGCCCGAACGGCACCTCGCCCGCACGGACCTCGGCCAGGATCAGCGGGTCCACCTGCTTGAGGTGGAGGTAGCCGATGCGCTCGCCGTACGTCTCGATGAGCTTGACGCTGTCGCCGCCGCAGTACGCGTAGTGACCCGTGTCGAGGCACAGCGACACGAGCGAGGAATCGGTCGCGTCGAGGAAACGCGTGACGTTCTCCTCGCTGTCGATATGTGTGTCCGCGTGCGGGTGGACGACGATCCGCAGCCCGTAACGCTCGTGCACCTCGTGGGCGAGCCGCTCGGTCTGGGCGGTCAGATTGCGCCACTGCGTCGGCGTCAGTGTGCTGTTCTCCAACACCTCACCGGTCTTGTCGTCCCGCCAGAAGGCCGGGATGACGACGAGGTGCTCGGCACCCATCGCCTGGGTGAGCGCCGCGATGTCCGAGACGTGCGCCCAGGTGGACTCCCACACCGCCGGACCCCGGTGCAGCCCGGTGAACACCGTGCCGGCCGAGACCGTGAGCCCGCGCCGCGCGGTCTCCTCCTTGAGGACGGCCGGATCGGTGGGCAGATAGCCGTACGGACCCAGCTCGATCCACTCGTACCCGGACGCGGAGACCTCGTCGAGGAAGCGCTGCCAGGGAACCTGCTGGGGGTCGTCGGGGAACCAGACGCCCCAGGAGTCGGGAGCCGAACCGATCCGGATGCGGGACAGTGAGGACGGAGACGACGGCTTCGGCGACGGTGACGACTGAGGCGATGACTGCGGTGGCAACGACGTCATGGGCGTCAGCTTCCGGCGACCCCGGAGAGGTGTCAAGGCCTGGTCCGGATGTCCGGACAAAACATTGACAGGGCTCCCCGCGCGGGAATACACCTGGGGGCAGCCGACGTGAAGGGAACTCGATGGCGTACGACCTGATCACCATGGGGCGGATCGGCGTGGACCTCTATCCGTTGCAGACGGGGGTTCCGCTGGCCCAGGTGACGTCCTTCGGGAAGTTCCTCGGCGGCTCGGCTACGAACGTCGCGGTGGCCGCTGCCCGGCTCGGACGGCGCACCGCGGTGATCACTCGGACGGGTGAGGACCCCTTCGGCACCTACCTCCACGAGGCGCTGCGCGACTTCGGCGTGGACGACCGCTGGGTCACTCCGGTCCCCGGCCTGCCGACCCCCGTCACCTTCTGCGAGATCTTCCCGCCGGACGACTTCCCGCTGTACTTCTACCGTCGGCCCAAGGCCCCCGACCTGGAGATCGACGCGCACGACCTCGACCTGGACGCCGTCCGCGACGCCCGCGTCTTGTGGATGACGGGCACGGGTCTGAGCGAGGAGCCCAGCCGCACGGCGACCCTCGCGGCGCTGGCCCACCGTGCCAAGTCCGGTACGACGGTCTTCGACCTCGACTGGCGGCCCATGTTCTGGAAGGACACGGCCTCCGCCCGGCCCTTCTATGCCGAGGCCCTGCGGCACACCACCGTGGCCGTCGGCAACGTGGACGAGGTGGAGATCGCCACGGGCGAGCGGGAACCGCACGCGGCCGCCCGCGCCCTGCTGGCGGCCGGCGTGGAACTCGCGGTCGTCAAGCAGGGCCCCAAGGGCGTCCTCGCCGTCCACCGCGACGGCACCTCCGCCGAGGTCCCGCCCCTCCCGGTGACGGTCCTCAACGGCCTCGGCGCCGGTGACGCCTTCGGCGGCTCCCTGTGCCACGGCCTGCTCGCGGACTGGGACCTGGAGCGCGTCATGCGGCACGCGAACGCCGCCGGCGCCATCGTCGCGTCCCGTCTGGAGTGCTCCTCCGCGATGCCGACACCCGAAGAGGTCGAGGACGCGCTCATGGCGGGAGCGGTGCGGTGAGGGCGGGGCATGTCGGGGGAGCGCGGCACGAACAAGGGGGAGACGCGCCCGCGGGTGCCCCCGTCGCGTACGAACGGCTCCGCTCCTCGCACCGGCGTGTCGATGTCGCCGACCTCGTCCGCACCCGCACCCATCACCCCGAGGCGATCGCCGAGGCCGCCGCCAGCCGTCCCCGCCGCCCCCTCGTCAACGACTCGGGCCGGCTGATGATCATCGCCGCGGACCACCCGGCCCGCGGCGCCCTGGCCGTCGGCGACCGCATGTTCGCCATGGCCGGCCGCGCCGACCTCCTCGAACGGCTCTGCCTCGCCCTGTCCCGTCCCGGGGTCGACGGCGTGCTCGCCACCGCCGACATCCTCGACGACCTGTTGCTGCTCGGCGCCCTCGACGGCAAGGTGGTCATCGGGTCGATGAACCGGGGCGGACTCGCGGGCGCCTCCTTCGAGCTGGACGACCGTTTCACCGGGTACCGCCCGCGGGACATCGAGCGGCTCGGCTTCGACGCGGGCAAGCTGCTGCTGCGCATCGACTACGACGACCCGGGCTCGCTGCGCACCCTGGAAGCCACCGCCCGGGTCATCGACGCGATGGCGGAGCGCCGACTCCCGGTCTTCGTCGAGCCGTTCCTGTGCCGCCGCCGTGACGACGGGACGCTGCGCAACGACCTGAGCGCCGAGGCCGTCACCAAGTCCCTCGCCATCGCCAGCGGCCTGGGCGGCAGTTCGGCGTACACCTGGCTGAAGGTCCCCGTCACCGAGAACCCCGACGACATGGCCCGGGTCATGGAGACCTCCACCCTGCCCGCCGTCCTCCTCGGCGGCGACGTCGCGGAGGACCAGGAGGGCGCGTACGAGAAGTGGCGCGGCGCGCTGCAATTGCCCACCGTCCAGGGCCTGGTGGTCGGCCGTTCGCTGCTCTACCCGGCGGACGGCGATGTGGCCGCGGCCGTGGACACCGCCGTAGGACTCCTGTGAGGGCCGCATGAGCAACGAGCTGTACGTCCCCAAGGGCACCACCGCCGACGCGAACTACGCGCTCGACATCGACCCCAAGCGGGCCGGCTGGACCCACAGCAGCCTGCGGATCGTGGAGCTGGGATCCGGGGGTACGCACACCTTCACCACCGGTGACAGCGAGTGGATCGTCCTTCCCCTCAACGGCGGTTGCACCGTGCAGGTGGAGGACAACGAAGAGTTCCAACTCCTGGGCAGACAGAGCGTGTTCGCCGGAGTCTCCGACTTCGCGTACGTGCCCCGTGACGCCCGGGCCCAGATCGCCTCCGGCGCGGGAGGCCGCTTCGCCCTGGCAGGAGCGAAGTGCGAGCGCCGACTCCCCGCCCGCTACGGCTCCGCGCCGGAGGTTCCCGTCGAAGACCGCGGCAGCGGCAACTGCGCCCGCAAGGTGCGCAATTTCGCCTCCGCCGACGCCTTCGACTGCGACAAGCTCATCGCCGTCGAGGTCATCACGCCCGGCGGCAACTGGTCCTCGTACCCGCCGCACAAGCACGACGAGCACCGGCCGGGTATCGAATCGCAGCTCGAAGAGATCTACTACTTCGAGATCGACGGCCCGAACGGATTCGGCTATCAGCGCGTATTCCCTTCGTACGAGGGCGGATCCGACGTCCTCGCCGAGGTCCGCACCGGCGATGCCGTCCTCGTCCCCGACGGATGGCACGGCCCGTCCATCGCCCAGCCCGGCCACACGATGTACTACCTGAACGTGATGGCCGGACCGGGAGAGGACCGGGAGTGGCGGATCTGTTTCCACCCGGAACATGTAAACAACACGGCAAGCACAGAGGGATACCGATGACCTCAACGACGAGGCTGACGGTCGCACAGGCGCTGGTGCGGTTCCTGGCCGCCCAGTACACGGAACGGGACGACGAGCGGCAGCGGCTGATCGGCGCCACCTGGGGCATCTTCGGCCACGGCAACGTCGCCGGACTGGGGCAGGCGCTCGTCGAGTACGCGGACGAGATGCCGTACCACCAGGGCCGTAACGAGCAGTCCATGGTTCATGCGGCGGTCGGGTACGCACGACAGAGCAACCGGCTGTCGACGCACGCCGTGACCACCTCCATCGGCCCGGGCGCGACCAACCTCGTCACCGGTGCCGCCCTCGCGACGATCAACCACCTCCCGGTGCTGCTGCTGCCCGGCGACGTCTTCGCGACCCGCCCCGCCGACCCGGTGCTCCAGCAGCTCGAAGTCCCGTACGCGGGCGATGTGTCGGTCAACGACTGTCTGCGGCCGGTGTCGAAGTACTTCGACCGGATCACCCGGCCGGAAGCCCTGATCCCGGCCGCGTTGCAGGCCATGCGCGTGCTCGCCGACCCCGTCGAGACAGGCGCGGTCACGCTCGCGCTGCCCCAGGACGTACAGGCGGAGGCGTACGACTGGCCGGAGGAGTTCTTCGCCGAGCGGACCTGGACCGTACGCCGTCCGGCGCCGGACCAGAGTGAGCTGGCCGCCGCCGTACGGGCGATCCGCGACGCCCGCCGCCCCCTGATCGTGGCGGGCGGCGGTGTCCACCACAGCCGCGCCGAGGAGGCACTCGCCGAACTCGCCGCCGCCACCCGCATCCCCGTCGCCTCCACCCAGGCCGGCAAGGGTTCCCTGCGCTGGGACCACCCGCAGGACGTCGGCGGCATCGGGCACACCGGCACGGCGACCGCCGACGAGCTCGCCCGCACCGCCGACCTGGTGATCGGCGTCGGCACCCGTTACACCGACTTCACCACGGCCTCCGGCACCCTCTTCACCGCCTCGGGCGTCCGCTTCCTGAACCTCAACATCGCGCCCCACGACGGCCACAAGCTCTCCGGGCAGACGCTGATCGCGGACGCGCGCGTGGGACTCGAAGAGCTCACCGAGGCGCTGCTGCTGCACAAGCACCGCGCCGAGCCCGCGTACGTCACCGAGTACACGGACGACAAGGAGCGCTGGGAGTACCGGGTCGACGCGGCGTACGAGGCCGAGGACATCGACATCCGGCCGACCCAGCCGCAGGTCCTCGGCATACTCGACGAGCTGGTCACCGAGGACGACATCCTGATCAACGCGGCCGGTTCGCTCCCCGGCGACCTGCACAAACTGTGGCGGGCGCGGTCGCGGGACCAGTACCACGTCGAGTACGGCTACTCGTGCATGGGCTACGAGATCCCGGCCGCGATCGGCGTACGGATGGCGGCCCCCGGCCGTCCCGTCTGGGCGCTGGTCGGCGACGGCACCTATCTGATGATGCCGACGGAGATCGTCACCGCCGTGCAGGAGGGTGTCGCGATCAAGGTGCTCATCCTGCAGAACCACGGCTACGCCTCGATCGGCGGCCTCTCGGAGTCCGTGGGCGGCGAGCGGTTCGGCACCGCGTACCGCTACCGGTCCGCGGACGGTACGCACACGGGGGCGCCGCTGCCCGTCGATCTCGCCGCCAACGCGGCCAGCCTGGGCATGCGGGTCCTACGCGCGAAGACGGTGCGTGACCTGCGGACTGCGCTGACCGAGGCACGGTCCGCCGACACTCCCACATGTGTCTACGTGGAGACCGAAACGGCAGACACAGTGTCGGGCGCGCCTCCGGCCCAAGCCTGGTGGGATGTACCTGTGGCCGAGACCGCGACCCGATCGTCGGCGGTCAAGGCGCGCGAGGAGTACGACCGGCACGTCGCCGCCCGACGCCGCCATCTGTGAAGGAGTTTTTGGCCATGACGAAGACCGTCAACCACTGGATCGGTGGCAAGCCCGTCGGAAATGCTGCGGGTGCGGCGGGTACGTACGGGCCGGTCACCGACCCGGCGACCGGCGCCGTGACCACGCAGGTCGCCTTCGCGACCGTCGACGAGGTCGACGCCGCGGTCGCCGCCGCGAAGGACGCGTACGCGACCTGGGGCCTGTCCTCGCTGGCCAAGCGGACCACGATCCTCTTCAAGTTCCGGGCACTGCTCGACGCCCACCGCGACGAGATCGCCGAACTGATCACCGCCGAGCACGGCAAGGTGCACTCGGACGCGCTCGGTGAGGTCGCGCGCGGTCTGGAGATCGTCGACCTGGCGTGCGGGATCACCGTGCAGCTCAAGGGCGAGCTGTCGACCGAGGTGGCCTCCCGAGTGGACGTGTCCTCGATCCGGCAGCCGCTCGGGGTCGTCGCCGGCATCACGCCGTTCAACTTTCCGGCCATGGTGCCGATGTGGATGTTCCCGCTCGCCATCGCCTGCGGCAACACCTTCGTCCTGAAGCCGTCGGAGAAGGACCCGTCGGCGTCCCTGAAGATCGCCGAGCTGCTGGCCGAGGCCGGTCTGCCGGACGGCGTCTTCAACGTCGTGCACGGTGACAAGGTGGCCGTCGACCGCCTCCTGGAGCACCCGGACGTGAAGGCGGTGTCCTTCGTGGGCTCGACGCCGATCGCCCGGTACATCCACACCACGGCCGCCGCGAACGGCAAGCGCGTACAGGCCCTCGGCGGCGCGAAGAACCACATGCTGGTCCTCCCGGACGCGGACCTGGACGCGGCGGCGGACGCCGCGGTGTCGGCGGCGTACGGCTCGGCGGGCGAGCGCTGCATGGCCATCTCGGCCGTCGTGGCCGTCGGCTCGATCGGCGACGAGCTGGTGGAGAAGATCCGCGAGCGCGCCGAGAAGATCAAGATCGGCCCCGGCAACGACCCGACCTCCGAGATGGGCCCACTGATCACGGCCGCGCACCGCGACAAGGTGGCGTCGTACGTGAAGGGCGCCGCGGACCAGGGCTCCGAGGTCGTCCTCGACGGCACCGGCTACACGGTCGAGGGCTTCGAGGACGGCCACTGGATCGGCCTGTCGCTCCTTGACCGTGTGCCGGTGACGGCGGACGCGTACAAGGACGAGATCTTCGGCCCGGTGCTGTGCGTGCTGCGCGTCGACACGTACGAGGAGGGCGTGGCGCTGATCAACGCGTCCCCCTTCGGCAACGGCACCGCGATCTTCACCCGGGACGGCGGCGCGGCCCGCCGCTTCCAGCTGGAGATCGAGGCCGGCATGGTCGGCGTGAACGTCCCGATTCCGGTCCCCGTGGGCTACCACTCCTTCGGCGGCTGGAAGGACTCCCTCTTCGGCGACCACCACATCTACGGCAACGACGGCACGCACTTCTACACCCGCGGCAAGGTCGTCACCACCCGCTGGCCGGACCCGTCCGAGGCCCCGACCGGCGTCGACCTGGGCTTCCCGCGCAACCACTGACGTCTTCCACCGGTGCCCCGCCCCGAGGGGCGGGGCACCGGTGTGCCCGGCGAGCCGAGCTGCTCAGGTTCCCCCTCCCCGGCTGTGCTTCTTCTGTGCGGCGGGGCTCTACTGTCCGGTGGGCGTCCGGAGTGCGGACCAATCCTGGCGAATTTTGACGCCTCAACTGCGGTTCTCGTCATGAGGTGATGAAACGGGTGATGCAGGTGGTTGGTCGATATTGCCTTTAAAAGCAAGGTCACAATCTGCTGAGTCTTGGTGATTGCCATACAGGGGTGTCGGAGCCTGGGAAAGTGATGTGACTTGCGTCGCTCCGTTACTGCGGATTCCGTAGGTAAACGGCCATTGACGCAACGGTTTCCGTCAAGGTTCCATCAACGCCGGGAGCGGACGAAGAGACGTACGACGCGAGCCGCCGGAGGCGATATCGCTCCCGCCCGAATCACCTGACGCACGAGTCGATCGGAACCGCTTCATGACCGACACGCTTCGCCCTGTCGAGACCGCCGTCCCGGACGCCGCCCCCACGGCCTCCGGGAACCCCCAAAAGCTCAAGCGCTCCATCGGCATCGTCGGCGGCACCCTGCTGACGCTCTCCTGCGTGACGCCCGCCTCCACCCTGTTCGTGGTCGTGCCGGACCTGTTCTCGTCCCTCGGCACGGCGACCGCGCTCACCATCGCGATCGGTTCGCTGCTCTGTATCGCCGTGGCGTTCTGCTACTCGGAGCTGGGCACCCTCATCCCCAGCGCGGGCGGCGAGTACGCCATGGTCTCCACGATGGCCGGACGCCTCGCGGGCTGGCTGGTCTTCGTGCTCTCCCTCCTGGTCGTCATGATCGTGCCACCGGTGATCGCGATGGGCACGGCGGACTACCTGGCGCCGATCGTGCACCTGAACCCGTCGATGGCGGGCGCCGGAGTGATGATCCTGGCCACCCTCGCGGGCCTGCTCGACCTGCGGGCCAACGCCTGGATCACCGGCGTCTTCCTGGTTCTCGAAGTCATCGCGGCGGCTGTCGTGGCGGTCCTGGGCTTCGCGCACAGCCAGCGCGGCGCCGACAGCCTGGTCTCGATGCAGGTGGCGGGCTCCGGAGGGCACACGGACACCGTGACGGCCATGCTGGTCGTCTCCGGGCTCGCGATCGCCCTCTTCGTCACCCAGGGCTTCTCCACCGCGGTCTACCTCTCCGAGGAACTGGAGAACCCGCGCCGCAACGTCGCCCGCACCGTCCTCGCCACGCTGGCCATCTCCACGGTCATCATCCTGGTCCCGGTCGTCGCGATCACCATGGGCGCCTCCGACCTGTCGACCCTGACCGGCGGTGACATCAGCAGCATGGTCACGGCCTGGTCGAACTCCGCCGTCGGCACCTTCGTCAGCCTCTGCGTGGCCCTCGCGATCATCAACGCCGGCATCGTCATGGTCATCCAGAACTCCCGGGTGCTGTTCGCCTCGGCCCGCGACAAGGCGTGGCCCGAGCCGGTCAACAAGGGACTCTCGCGGCTCGGCCGCTTCGGCTCCCCCTGGGTCGCCACCCTGCTCGTGGGCGTCCCCGGCGCGGCCCTGTGCTTCGTCAACCTGGACACCCTGTACGGCGTGACCGGCGTGTCGGTGACGGGCATGTACCTGCTGGTCGCGGTCGCCGCCCTGCTCGCCCGCCGCGGCAAGCACGCCGACACGCCCGCCTGGCGCATGCCGCTGTGGCCCGCGATGCCGGTGCTGCTGATCGCGGTCCTCGCGTACATCCTGAGCCAGCAGGAGATGAGCTACCTGCTCTGGACCGGCGGTATCACGGCCGTCGCCACCCTGTACTGGGCCTTCTACCTGCGGCCGCGCCGCGAGACCCGCTGGCTGGTGTCGATCCCCGAGGACGCGCAGGCCTGACGGTCTACTCGAAGTCCCACGTCACCACCGTGCACGACCCGTCGTCCTTGCCACCCGCGCTGCGGTAGGTGGCAAGGGCGACGTCGTTTCCGGTGTCGACGCCGACCCACATCCCGTAGCAGCCGCGTTCGCGGGCCAGAGCGGCGAGTTCCCGGATCAGCGCACGCCCGGTGCCGCGCCGCCGGAACGGCTCGGCGACCGCCAGCTCGTACAGGAACATCTCGGTGCCCTTGTCGGGGTGGACCGTCTCGACCCCGCTGATGAAGCCGACGGGACTGCCGTCCTCGTACGCGAGGAAGAGGTGGTGGCCCTGGGCGTCGAGGAAGCGCTGGGCCCACTCGGGGCGCACGGGGTCGTCGAAGAGGTACTCGGCAGCGGTCAGTTCGTCGACGGTGCCGGCGCGGCGCATCTCCATGGGCCGTTCGTACCACGGACGCGGTATGCGGGACCGGGTCCGTACTCCCCTGGGAGGGGCGGGGGTTCAGCCCGGCGGCTGCATCGGTTGTCGGCGCTCACCCGTACCGTTGAGGGCATGGATCTTCGACTGCCCCGACTGCGCGGGCCCCGGCGGTGGATCGCGGCCGCGGCCGCCGCCGTCGTCGTGCTCGCCGGCGCGGGCACATGGACGGCTGTCGCCTCGGACGACACCGCGCCCGTGCACCGCGCCGACCGCGTCATGGCCATGGGCGGCGGGGTGCGCATCGACACCTCGTACTTCACTGCCGGCGCGTCCTCGCAGCGCCGCCCCGCCGTCCTCCTGGCGCACGGCTTCGGCGGCAGCAAGGAGGACGTACGGGACGAGGCGGACAAGCTCGCCCGTGACGGGTACGCGGTGCTCACCTGGTCGGCGCGCGGCTTCGGGAAGTCCACCGGCAAGATCGGGCTGAACGACCCCAAGGCCGAGGTCACCGACGTCTCGAAGCTCATCGACTGGCTGGCGAAGCGCCCGGAGGTCCGGCTCGACAAGAGCGGCGACCCGCGCGTGGGCGTCACCGGCGCCTCGTACGGCGGGGCGATCTCCCTGCTGGCCGCCGCCTACGACCACAGGGTCGACGCGATCGCCCCGGCGATCACGTACTGGAACCTGTCGGACGCCCTCTTTCCGAACGGGGTCTTCAAGAAGCTCTGGGCCGGCATCTTCATCAACTCCGGCGGCGGCTGCGACCAGTTCCAGCCCCAGTTGTGCGCGATGTACAACCGCGTGGCGGAGGCCGGAAAGCCGGACGCGGCGGCCACTCGGCTCCTCGAGGAGCGCAGTCCTTCCGCCGTCGGCGACCGCATCAAGGTGCCCACGCTCATCGTGCAGGGCCAGTCCGACTCCCTCTTCCCGCTCGGCCACGCCGACGCGATGGCCAAGACGATCAGGGCGGGCGGCGCGCCCGTCGACGTCGACTGGATCTCCGGCGGCCACGACGGCGGCGACATGGAGACGGGCCGCGTCGAGTCCCGCGTCGGCTCCTGGTTCGACCGCTATCTGAAGGACGACAAGAACGCCGACACGGGCCCCGCCTTCCGCGTCACCCGCACCGGAGGCATCGACTCCACCGACGGTGCGGCCCTGCTGAGGGGCGCGAGTGGGGACACCTATCCCGGACTGGAGAGCGGGCAGCACGCCATCGCGCTGAGCGGCCGCGAGCAGCGCTTCGAGAACCCGGCGGGAGCGAATCCGCCCGCCATCTCGGCGCTCCCCGGCCTCGGCGGCTCGGGCGGCCTCGCGCAGCTCTCGTCCCTGGGCGTCGGGATCTCCCTCGACTTCCCGGGCCAGTACGCGCAGTTCGACTCCGCGGCGTTCGGCAGCGACCTGCGGATCACCGGGTCGCCGATGGTGACGGTGCACGTCACCTCGAGCAGCGACGACGCGGTCCTGTTCGCGAAGGTGTACGACGTCGGACCGGGCGGTGCCCAGCAGGTGCTGCCCTCGCAGTTGGTCACGCCGCTGCGGGTGGCGGGCGCGAAGTCCGGCAAGGACGTCACGGTCACCCTGCCCGCCATCGACCACGAGGTACAGAAGGGCCACCGGCTGAAGCTGGTCCTCGCCTCGACCGACCTCGGCTATGCCTCACCGGCCGCCCCGGCGACGTACACCGTGTCCCTGAAGAGCGACCTCCGGGTCCCGACGGCGCCCGGCGTGACGACCGCCGCCGCGCCGCTGCCCGCCTGGGTGTGGTGGCTGCCGCCGGCCGCGGCACTGGTCGCGCTGGCACTGCTGCTGACGGGCCGCCGCCGCACGACGCCGGGGGCGCCCGATCCGGAGTTGGCCGAAGTCCCGCTCCAGATCGGCGACTTGAGCAAGCGGTACGCGAAGTCGGCGGACCGGTACGCGGTACGGGACCTCTCGTTCCGTGTGGAGAAGGGCCAGGTCCTCGGCCTGCTCGGGCCGAACGGCGCGGGCAAGACGACCACCCTGCGCATGCTCATGGGCCTGATCAAGCCCGACGGCGGCGAGATCCGCGTCTTCGGGCACGCGATCCGGCCGGGCGCGCCGGTGCTCTCCCGGGTCGGGGCGTTCGTCGAGGGCGCGGGCTTCCTGCCGCATCTCTCGGGCCGCGAGAACCTGGAGCTGTACTGGCAGGCGACGGGCCGTCCGCGCGAGGACGCACACCTGGAGGAGGCGCTGGAGATCGCGGGCCTCGGCGACGCGCTGGCCCGCGCGGTCCGCACCTACTCCCAGGGCATGCGCCAACGCCTCGCCATCGCCCAGGCGATGCTCGGCCTCCCGGATCTCCTCATCCTCGACGAACCGACCAACGGCCTCGACCCGCCCCAGATCCGCGAGATGCGCGAGGTAATGATCCGGTACGCCGCCGCGGGCCGCACGGTCATCGTCTCCAGCCATCTCCTGGCCGAGGTCGAGCAGTCCTGCACCCATCTGGTGGTCATGGACCGTGGCCGGCTGGTCCAGGCGGGCCCGGTGAGCGAGATCGTCGGTTCCGGAGACACCCTCCTGGTCGGCACCGGTTCCCCCGTGGACGAACCGGTCGTCGAGAAGGTCGGCGCGCTGCCGGGCGTGGCCTCGGCCGCCGTCGCCGAGGGCGGGCTGCTGGTCCGTCTCGATCCCGGCGGCAGCGCGGAGCGCCTGGTCGTGGAGCTCGTACGGCTCGAAGTGCCCGTCGCGTCGGTGGGCCCCCACCGCCGGCTGGAAGACGCGTTCCTCACCCTGATCGGAGGCTCAGCATGAGCACGCTCGTGGAGCGCACCGAGACGGCCGACGGGTACCGGGCGCGGCGCACGCTTCCGTTGCGCGTGGAGCTGATCCGGCAGTTGAAGCGGCGCCGCACCCTCGTCATGGGCGCGATCCTGGCGGCGCTGCCCTTCGTCCTGGTCGTCGCCTTCGCCATCGGCGGCGACCCCGGCTCGCGCAACGGCCAGGTCACGCTGATGGACACGGCCACCGCGTCGGGCGCGAACTTCGCCGCGGTGAATCTGTTCGTGTCGGCGGGCTTCCTGCTGGTGATCCCCGTCGCGCTGTTCTGCGGGGACACCATCGCCTCCGAGGCGAGTTGGTCGTCCCTGCGCTATCTGCTGGCGGCACCGGTGCCCAGGGCCCGACTGCTGTGGTCGAAGCTCACCGTCGCCCTCGGCCTCAGCCTCGCCGCGATGGTGCTGCTGCCGGTCGTCGCGATCGCGGTGGGCACCGCGGCCTATGGCTGGGGCCCGCTGGAGATCCCCACCGGCGGCGCGCTCTCCGCGGGCACCGCGACCCAGCGGCTCCTCGTGGTGATCGCGTACATCTTCGTGTCCCAACTGGTCACCGCGGGGCTCGCGTTCTGGCTGTCGACCAAGACGGACGCCCCGCTGGGCGCGGTCGGCGGCGCGGTCGGCCTGACGATCGTGGGGAACGTCCTGGACGCGGTCACCGCCCTCGGCGACTGGCGCGACTTCCTGCCCGCGCACTGGCAGTTCGCCTGGGCCGACGCCGTTCAGCCGAACCCGGAGTGGAGCGGCATGATCCAGGGCACGGCGATTTCCATAACGTACGCGATCGTGCTGTTCGCCCTGGCCTTCCGCGGTTTCCGGCGCAAAGACATCGTGTCGTAGGTCTCCGGAGGATCACCTACCGGTCTCGACGGCTGCCCGTCGTGGCCGCTTCGAGATTCATCCGCAATGCCCCGGAGCGCACATTCAGGCCCCCTTGGACGTCACAGTCACAGACGTCGGCCCACAGACGGGCCGCTCACCGAGGGGGCACAGATGGGTAGGGACCACATACGGGCGCGGGCCACAGGAAGCCGCCGACTGCGCGGCACCCTGCTCGCCCTGACAGCGGCGGGAGCCGTGCTGCTGACGGGGTGCAGTGCGAGCGGCAGTGGCAACTCGTCGGACGGCGCCGAAAAATCCGGCGGGCGCAACCTCCCCCTGCCCGCCCCCGCCCAGCCGTCATCGGCCACGGCGCAGGGACAACAGGAGGGCGAGCAGACCGGCGCACCCGATCGCGAGATCGCGCCGTCCCCCGACTACCTCTCCACCTTCGCTCTCGACGTCGACACCGCCTCGTACGGCTACGCCCGCCGCACCCTCGCGAACGGCCGGATTCCCGACCCCTCCACCATTCGCCCCGAGGAGTTCGTCAACAGCTTCCGCCAGGACTACGAGCGCCCCGACGGCAATGGCTTCTCGGCCACCGTCGACGGCGCCCGCACGGACGACGACCGCTGGTCGCTGGTCAGGGTGGGCCTCGCCACCCGCGCGGCCGAGGACGACCGTGAACGCCCGCCCGCCGCCCTCACGTTCGTCATCGACGTCTCCGGCTCGATGGAGGAACCGGGCCGTCTCGACCTGGCCAAGAACTCCCTCGACGTGATGACCGACCGGCTGCGCGACGACGACTCGCTCGCTCTGGTCACCTTCAGCGACGACGCCGAGACCGTCCTGCCGATGACCCGCCTCGGCGACCACCGCGGCCGTGTGCACGACGCGATCGACAGTCTGGAGCCGCAGGAGTCGACCAACCTCGGCGCGGGCGTGGACACCGGGTACGACACCTCGGTCGAGGGCCTGCGCGAGGGCGCCACCAACCGGGTCGTGCTGATCTCCGACGCACTCGCCAACACCGGCGACACGGACGCGGACAGCATCCTGGAGCGGATCTCCGACGCCCGCCGCGAGCACGGCATCACCCTCTTCGGCGTCGGCGTGGGCAGCGACTACGGCGACGCCCTGATGGAGCGCCTCGCCGACAAGGGCGACGGCCACACGACCTACGTTTCGAACAAGGACGACGCCCGCAAGGTCTTCTGCGACCAGCTCCCGCAGAACATCGACCTCACGGCCCGCGACGCCAAGGCGCAGGTCGCCTTCGACCCGCAGACGGTCGAGAAGTTCCGGCTGATCGGCTACGACGACCGCAAGGTCGCCGACGAGGACTTCCGCAACGACCGGGTGGACGGCGGCGAGGTGGGACCCGGCCACACGGTGACCGCCCTGTACGCGGTGCGCACCAGGCCCGGCACCTCGGGCCACCTCGCCACCGCGAGCGTCCGCTGGCTCGACCCCGACACCCGCGCCCCGCACGAGGAGTCCGGCCAGCTGGAGACCGGCTCACTCGAGGACGACCTGTGGACCTCGTCCCACGGTCTCCAAGTCGCCGCGACCGCCGCGTACTTCGCCGACGCCCTCCGACAGGGCGACCACCGCTGGACCGACCTCCCGGCCCGCCCGCCCCTGTCCGAACTCGCTGTCCACGCAGAGAAGTTGGCGACCGCCACGGAGGACACGGAGCTCCGTCGACTCGCCGACGCGATCCGACAGGCGAGCCGGCTCAGGGACTAGGCCCTGTCGTCGAACTCCCGCCTGCCCCGCCACGCCTGGCACGCTCCCCCACTGCCTTGAGGGCGTGGGAGGTGCCCCCACTCGTCGCACCGGGCACAGAGCCGAGATCCAGTACGAGGGCGGCGGCGCGGCTGCCGCGGAGCCCGCTCTCCGGGCGGACGACGGGAGTTCGACGACAGGACCTAGGCGCCCCGCACACGTCAGGGGCGAATCACCTCACCCCTCACACAGGGCTCCGCGTGTCACCTCCCGCCACACAACTCCCGTTCCGCCGCCATCGGATCGTCCGGGAAGCGGAACGTGGTGCGCTCCCAGGACCCGGCGACATTGCGCAGGAAGCGACCGGGCGTGAGCGGGTCCCGCGTCGCGGACCGGAGTTCGGCGAGGGCACCGCAGCGCAGGGCGCGGCGGGCCGCGGTGACACGCGCCGGGTCGAGACCCGGGGGCAGATCGGCCGGGTCGCCCCGGTCGGCGGCGAGCCAGGTGGCGGGCAGCTGCTTGTCGTGGCCGACGCGGCCGCCGCCGACCCGCTCGGAGTGGGCGGCGAGTGGATAGGCGAGCCCGATCGAATCGAGCGCGGCACCGTTCAGGGGCACGACGGCCCCGTTCCAGCCGAGGACCGCGTAACTGGCTGTCACCGACGGCGAGTCGGCAGCCATACGGAGGTGGTCGCCCCACAGCAGGGTGGGCGCGCCGGAGCGCTCGGCCTCCCGCACCTCATGCGCGTGGGCGACATGCCAGGGCGCGCCCGCGAAGGTGTGGTGAATGGGGTGGGCGTCGGCGTTATGACGGATGTACACGCCCCGTTCGTCCGCGATCCCCGCCGGGCCCACCTGTCCGCCGTACGGAATCCGCAGCCACCCGGCGCACACCACGGCCCACACGCCGACCCCGACTGCCGCGAGTGCTCCCGCCCGCGTCACGGGCACGACGAAGACGGGCAACAGCATCAGCAGCAGTCCCGGCAGCAGCATCCGGCCGTGCATGAAGTCCCCCCCGATCTTGATGACGTACAGCCAGCACAACAAGCCGGCGACGAGGGGCGCGAGCGCGGGGACGAGCGGGACCCGGCCGTGCGGTGCTGTGACCCGCCAGGCCCACCGCCCGGGCGAGAGCAGCAGCACGGCGGTCACGAGCAGCGCGGGCACCCACAGCAGATAGGGCATCGAGAAGTCCCCGAGATATCCGAAGCCGCGTCCCCACAGACTCTGCGCCGCCTCCTTGGTGACAGCGGGCAGCGGCACGAGATGCCCGTAGTAGCCCGCGCGGAAGATCTCGTACGCGCCCGGGAGCGCCACCGCACTTGCGACACCCGCGAGCGTGCCCCGCCGGGTGGGCCGTACCAGGAGCCACTGCGCGGCCAGGAAGACGGCGGACACCAGCCCCAGGTCGGGCCTCACGAGGGGCCCGAGCCCGAGCAGCAGCGAGGTCACGAGTGACGCGGAGCGGGTGCTGAGGGCGAGCCATGCCCCCGCGATCCAGCACGTGGCGAGCCCCGTCTCGAGCCCCGAGGTGGCGAAGTCCCACACGGGCGGCAGCCCGAGCAGCACAAGGGAGCCGAGCGGAAGGCCTGCCCGATCGCCGTACAGACGCAGCGCCCCGATTCCGGCGAGCGCGAATCCGACGGCGGTCAGCAGCAGCCCCCCGTACACCGCGGCCGTCGCGAGGTCCGCCCCCGGCAGCCCGGCGGCCACGAGCAGCCACTGCCAGAGCGTCCCGGTGGACGACTCGACCCGCTCGCCCGCATTGAACACGGGCCCGTTCCCCGCCAGGATCTGCCGCACGGTCCGTACGTAGATGTAGGCGTCGTCGGCCATCCAGCGCCGCTGGAACCCGGCGAACGCCACCACAAGGGCGGGGATCATCCACACCGCGGTGCGCAGCCATGCCTGCGGGGAGATGTTCCTGCCGGCCAGCAGCTCGGGGAATGAGGAAGGCGGCGGGACCTCGCGGCGCCGCCGGGCAGGAGAGTACGTGGACGTCATGATCAATTCATCGGCTCACCGCGACCCCGGCTTGACGCCGGTGGTGGGCCGAACGGGTGGATGCCGTGCGGTCGTATCCGCTCCTTGCAACCCATTGAATTTCCCTTACGTCCGAGTAAGTTGACCCACGAGTAAGAACCCTGCGACCGGGAGCCGCCATGGGCGTACGCAAGGATCTGAAACGGGCCCGGCAGCGCACCGACCTGGCCGGTCGCAGCAAGGTGGAGCTGGTCAGAGACGCTGCCGGAGTGGTGCGTGAGGCGCGCACCGCCCGGCTGGCACCGAGCCCCACCACCGGCAGCACCGCCGACCTGCCCTTCACCAACGCGGCCGAGGCACCCGACACGGTCGTCCTGCGCCGCAGGGAACACGGCGTCTGGCACCCGGTGACCGCGGCCGCCTTCGCCCGCGAAGTCACCGCCACCGCGAAGGGGTTGATCGCGGCGGGGCTCGAACCGGGCGGCCGGGTCGCGGTGATGTCCCGTACGCGCTACGAATGGACGGTCCTCGACTTCGCGATCTGGGCTGCCGGCGGCCAGACCGTCCCCATCTACGCGACTTCGTCCGCCGAGCAAGTGGATTGGATCGTACGGGACTCGGGCACGCGCTTCGTGATCGTCGAGACCGCCGAGAACGCGGACACCGTGGCGACCGGCACGGCACGGCACCCCGAACCCCCGCGTGTCTGGCAGCTGACGCCGACATCAGCCGCTGCCGCGGCGGGGGCCGCGATCGCTGAACTCGCCGCTCTGGGACGGGACATCGCGGACGAGGAGGTCGCCAAGCGCCGCGCCGCCCTCACCCCCGACACGGTGGCGACGGTCTGCTACACCTCCGGAACCACGGGCAAACCCAAGGGCTGCGTCCTCACCCACGCCAACCTGTACGCCGAGGCCGCCAACACGGTCGAGCTGCTCCACCCCCTCTTCAAGGAGGTCACCGGCCAGATCGCCTCGACCCTCCTCTTCCTCCCGCTCGCCCACATCCTGGGCCGCTGCCTGCAGATCGCCTGCCTGATGGCCCGCATCGAGATCGGCCACTGCCCGAGCATCAAGCCCGACGAACTCCGCCCGGCGCTAAAGGAGTTCCGCCCCACCTTCCTGGTGGGCGTCCCGTACCTCTTCGAGAAGATCCACGACACCGGCCGTGCCACCGCCGAGAAGATCGGCCGCGGCGCCTCCTTCGACCGCGCCGATCGCGTCGGCGTCCGTTTCGCAGAGGCGTACCTGAACAAGTTCCTCGGCGTGGGAAAGGGGCCAGGGCCCGGCCTGTACGCCGCCTGGGCGCTGTACGACCTGCTGGTCTACCGCCGTATCCGCAAGGAACTCGGCGGCCGCACCCGCTACGCCATCAGCGGGGGTTCCCCGCTCGACCGCAACCTCAACCTCTTCTTCTACGCGGCCGGAATCATCGTCTACGAGGGCTACGGACTCACCGAGACCACCGCCGCCGCCACCATCGTCCCGCCTCTGAAGCCCCGGCCCGGCACGGTCGGCCTCCCGGTCCCGGGCACGGCCGTCCGGATCGCCGACGACGGCGAGGTTCTCATCAAGGGCGGCGTCGTCTTCGGCGCGTACTGGAACAACCCGGCGGCGACGGACGCGGTCCTGCGGGACGACTGGTTCGCCACCGGCGACCTCGGCGCGCTGGACGAAGACGGCTACCTCACCATCACCGGGCGCAAGAAGGACATCCTCGTCACCTCCGGGGGCAAGAACGTCTCCCCGGCCGTCCTGGAGGACCGGCTGCGCAGCCGCCCGCCGGTCGGCCAGTGCCTCGTCGTCGGCGACAACCGCCCGTTCGTCGCGGCCGTGATCACCCTCGACCCCGACTCCGTCGCCCACTGGCTCGCCGTCCGCAAACTGCCCGCGGATACCCCGCTGTCCGAGGTCGTCCGCGACCCCCGGATGCGCACCGACGTCCAGAAGGCCGTGGACTACGCCAACGAAGCGGTCTCCCGGGCCGAGTCCATCCGCAGGTTCGCCGTGGTGGCGGGCGAGTTCACCGAGGACAACGGCCTGCTCACCCCCTCCCTGAAGGTGAAGCGGCATGCGGTGACGGCGGCGTACGCGGCCGAGATCGAGGCCCTTTACCGGACCTGAGAGAGACCCCCCATGACCGCCATGGGACCGGCGGACATGGGAACAGCGGACCGCTCCGAGGAGCGACCCGCTGTGTGCGCTGCCGAATCGATCAGCTGTTGGCGGCGCCGTTGCCCGACAGGACCGGGATGTTGTCCAGGATGTGCGAGAGCGGCTCGTCGCCCTTGGCCTGGGTGGAGTTCTCGGTGCACTGCTGGTTCTGCGGGGCCGAGAGCACCGGGACGTCCTGGAGGGCGGTGACCGGCACGACGCCTACGACCGAGCCTACGTTCGCCTTGGCCGGCAGGCCGACGCACGGCTTGTTCAGCGTGCCCTGCACGAGCGCGAGCTGCGGGCTCAGGTTGCCGCGCGTTTCCTGGTTGCCGTACGACTGGACGGAGTTGTTGCCGTTGCTGGTGGTGACGCCGTCGTCGTTGCCGATGGCCAGCGCCTGGGGGGCGGCGACGACCGAGACACCGGCGACGGAGGCGGCAATGGCCGCAGTCGCCCACAGCTTCTTCATGTTCGTTCCCTTTCGGAGAGCGGGCTCCGTTACGGAGCCGCGGGATGATCAACAGTGCGGTGAACGATGGGGTTGCGGGGGTATGCCCCGAATGATCCGGAGGGTTCCTCGGGACCGGAGTTGACGCGTCGCTGCTGCTGGCATCGTTGACAGCGACAGCGGGCCGCCGGGAGAGACCGACGGCCCGCTGTACGCGGCGGATCAGCTGCCGGTGGCGCCGTTGCCGGAGAGCACCGGGATGTTGTCGAGGATGTGCGAGAGCGGCTCGTCGCCCTTGGCCTGGGTGGAGTTCTCGGTGCACTGCTGGTTCTGCGGGGACGACAGGACCGGGACGTCCTGGAGGGCGGTGACCGGCACGACGCCCGCGACCGAGCCGATGTTGCCCTTGACCGGCAGACCGATGCAGGGCTTGTTCAGTGAGCCCTGGACGAGCGCCATCTGCGGGCTCATGGTGCCGTATGTCGCCTGGTTGCCGTAGATCTGCTGGGAGTTGTTGCCGTTGCTGGTGGTGACGCCCCCGTCGTTGCCGATGGCCAGCGCCTGCGGCGCGGCGGCGGCCGAGGCTCCGACGACGGAAACGGCGACTGCCGCAGCAGCCATAACCTTCTTGATCACTTGCATGTCCCTTCTGAGGTAACCCCGTCCACCGGAGCGCCCTGGACAACTGGCCCCGGCCTGCATGGTTGCTCCCATTCACTCCATTGGCCTATTCGAAAGGCATGTACACACCGTCCGCGTGCCTGTCGTTCCACGAATTCCGGGGCCATGAACAGTCCATCCGGGTGAAGCCGCGAAACTATTCGCGCCGCCTCCGGTTGGCGGGGGTGGAAATAAGCTCTGTGTCCGTCTGCCGACCAAGGGCGACGAGCCACTGTCGCGCATCCTGGACAACATCCCGGTGGGCTCCGGCAACGGAGCCGGCGGCAGCTGATCCGCGCGCGCCCGAAGTGAGAAGCGTTTCTGCTTCTATCGTTTCTGCATGCTATAGGGGCACGGTGTCATTTCGGTGCGATGCGTTCGAGTGAATTACCGGGCAGCGCGCGTTCCTGAGTTTCTTCGTAGGCCTGTCCCTCGTTTACAGCGTGCAGGTCATGGTGCGAGCCGTTCATGCTGTGCTCGCTCGGTTTCGGCCGTCAATGGGGCATGGCCGCAGAGAAGGGAAAGCATGTGAAGTACAAGAAGAGCGCTGCTCTCGTCACCGGCACGATCATGGCTCTGGGAATGGCCGCCCCCGCCTTCGCCGACGCCGGCGCCGAGGGTGCCGCCAGCAACAGCCCGGGTGTCCTCTCGGGCAACGTGATCCAGGTTCCCGTGCACATTCCTGTCAACGTGTGCGGCAACACGGTCGACGTCATCGCCCTGTTGAACCCGACGTCCGGCAACGGCTGCAGCAACAGCTGACGCACCACGGCGCATCAACTGCCCCGACTGTGTCAGGGTCGGCCTTGGATTGCCTCATCGGTTCCAGGGCCGACTTTCCTCACTTCTACCAGCAGGAAGACAACGAGATTGCGACAGACCCTGAGTAGGGGAGTGGTCGTGGCCGCGGCCGCGACGGGCATCCTGTCCCTGTACGCCACGCCCGGCTTCGCGGACTCGAACGCGAACGGAGCCGCCACGGACTCACCCGGCGTCGCGTCGGGCAACAACGTCCAGGTTCCGGTGCACGTACCGGTGAACGCCTGCGGCAATACGGTCAACGTCATCGCCGCGCTCAACCCGGCGTTCGGGAACTCTTGTTCCAACGGCTCGAGTTCGCAGCCGTTGCAGGGTGCGCCGCCGCGCCAATCACCCGGCGATGATGCTTCGTCCGTCTCCGGCTCCTCGGCGCACGGCGAGGCCCACGATTCGCCCGGCGTCCTGTCGGGCAACACCGCCCAGACGCCGGTGGACGTTCCGGTCAACGCCTGCGGCAACGCGGTGGACGTGATCGGTGCGCTCAACCCCGCCTTCGGCAACGGGTGCGCCAACGGGGACTCGCCCACGCCGCCTCCGCCGGTTACGCCGCCGGTGACCCCGCCCACAGCACCTCCGCCGGTTACGCCGCCGGCGCTCCCGCCGACGGTTCCTCCGCCGGTTACGCCGCCGACGTTCCCGCCGGGGGTTCCTCATGTGGTTACGCCGCCGGTGACCCCGCCGACGGTTCCTCCGCCGGTTACGCCGCCGACGGTTCCTCCTGTGGTTACGCCGCCGGCGCTCCCGCCGACGGTTCCTCCGCCGGTTACGCCGCCGGCGCTCCCGCCGGGGGTTCCTCCTGTGGTTACGCCGCCGGTGACCCCGCCGACGGTTCCTCCGCCGGTTACGCCGCAGACGACCCCTCGGACGGTCCCTCATTCGGTGAAGAGGACCCCTCCGAGCACCCCGTCTCTCACGGAACAGCCGCCCGGCGCTTCCCCCACGCTGCCGCGCACCGGCAGTGAGGGCGTGCTCGCGGCCTCGGCCGCCAGCGTCGCCCTGCTGGCGGGCGGAACCGTCCTGTACCGCAGGGGCCGAGCCGCGCCCCGCCGGTAGTACTCCGCTCTGGGTGCCGGACGCCTCACCGCGCCCGGCACCCAAGCCGCGTCTGCTACCGGCTCGATGCCGTCGCGCACCCACCACGCGCCCGTCGGCTCCAGTGCTGTGGCCGCGATCCGGGCGCGGGCGGTCTCCGGGAGCCGGCGGAACAGGCCGGGGCGCTGGGCGTAGAACCAGTTGCGCCGGCCACAGCCCAGGCCACTGTGCGGGGAGCGGGCCGACCGCCACCAGGGGCGCTCCCGGGCCGGGGCAGGCCGTTTCAGATCAGCTGGCCGGCGCGGGCCATGATCTCGTCGTCGGCCACGGAGTCGATGAGGGGGTCGGCCAGGGGATCGGAGGCGGAGCCGGTCGGTGAGACCTGCCCGCCGAGCGGACGTACGACCCGGACGTCCAACAAGGCCAACTGGTCACCCGCGCGCCGGATCCCCTTACCGCGTTCGAGGACGCCGGAGTCGTAGCCGAGCGTGTTCGGATACGCGGGCACTCGCCTCGCGGGCTCCGGCCCGCTGATCGTCGAATTCGGCACGTCGTCAAGGGGGTTGACCGGATCCCCCAGCGCCGTCGGCGTGTCGCGCCCGGTCGACACGGTCGGCAAGTCGCCGCCGCTCACGCGGTCGCCGTCGTAAGCGACCAGTCCCACCGGCCGCCGGCGTTTTCCCGGAACGGCAGCCGGTGCAGCCGGATCACCGGGTCCTCGCGCGGGCCGAGCGTGTCGAAACCATGCCACATCGCCGGATGCGGCAGCGGCTCCGACTTCTTCTCGCACGCTGCCATCAGTGTCCAGCCGCCCCAGGCCCCGGCGGCCGAGCGGCCCATCGCCCCATTGACGTGGGTCACCGTGTACAGCCCCGAACCGCCCGTCCGCACCAAGCTCCGTGACGTCCGCCGAGGCCTGGAACGCGTCGGCCTCGCGCGCCCCCCGGTGCCCGATGACGCTGTCCGCGAGGACCGCCTTGTACGCGCCGCTGGGCTCGGTGATCAGCCCCGCCGGTTGTCCTTCGGCGGTTTCTGCTTGCCGATACGGAGGTTGCCGCCGCAGTACAGCCGCGCGTACGTGACCTTCCCGCCCTCCGGCAGACGGAGTTCCGCGCGCCTGGAGTTGCAGGTGTTCGGGTGCTTGCCGACGTGTAGAGCATGTCGAAGTCGCCGTTCCCGGCGGACCTGCCCTCGCGTGGCGGAGTACGGAGGAGCCGCCAGACGGGTGGGCGCGGGCGTAGTACGGCAGCTGTTGGACGAGTTGGCCGACTGTGCGATTCCGCCGTGGTGGAGCGCAGTTGTGTGAACGCGAGGCTCTCCGCCTCAGCGGTGGGCGGCGCGGCCGTCGCGGGGCCGCCCGGCGCCCAGAGGACGGCGAGGGCGAAGCAGCCCGCCATCGCACGGCGCAGCAGGAGACTCGGGGGACAACAACATGACCGGCGGTGCCCTTTTTGGGGAAGAGGTTCTGGACCAGCGGACGGACGGAGATCTGGAGATCACGCATGCGCGGTATGACTCTCCGTCCGCTTCCAAGCGGCCTCGAAGGTGCCCGAACCCGGCGATTATCCGTACTTATCGGTCAAACCTGGCAAGTGAGTCGGAACCGTGAAGCATTGGCGTTTCATGAGATCACTCCTTTGGAGGCGCATCCCGCGTGTGCGCCGCGCGTTGAATCCAGAGCCGGGCACCCCGCCCGGATGTTGTGTCGACTCCAAGGAGCACTTCTCCATGTCGCGTATCGCGAAGGGCCTGGCCCTGACCTCCGTTGCCGCCGCAGCTGTGGCGGGCACCGCCGGCGTCGCCGCCGCCGACAGCGGCGCGAGCGGCTCGGCTGCCAACTCCCCGGGCGTCCTGTCGGGCAACGTCCTGCAGGTCCCGGTCCACGTTCCGGTGAACGTCTGCGGGAACACCGTCAACGTCATCGCCCTGCTGAACCCCGCGTTCGGCAACACCTGCAGCAACGGCTGACGGCAGCGCGAGTCCTTTGGCCGGCCGCCCTCCCCGACGGGAGGGCGGCCGGCTCGCGTTGCCCCGAATGGGGGAAGAGGGTGCCGTCTCCCGGCATGGCTCCTCACCAGGGATGACGCCGGTGACAAGGAGGTCGGACTGCTACGCGGAGCAGCCGATCGGTTGCAGGCGGCGATGCCCGCTTTCACGGTGAGCACAAGGCCCCACGCAACCATCGAGGGGAATATCCATGCGTGCTCCGCCCGCACGGCGCATAGCGTCCCCCGCACTCTGCGCCACCCTTCTGCTCGGGATCGCCGGACCGGCCGCCATGGCGGCGGACAGCGTCTCGTGCGTGGCCGCACCACCCATGCTGCGGTCCGCGACCCCAGCGCGGACGTGCTTCTGGCGCAGGTGCAGTCATTGGGCGACATCGCCGGCGTGCTGACGCCGGTCATCGATCTGCTCAACGCCGCGCTCAAGGCGGACAACGGCCGGCTCTTCGCCGACGACGCGGCGAAGCTCAGTCAGGCCGTGAAGGACGCGACCGCCAAGGTCACCGCGGCGGCTCCGGTAGGGGTGACGCGCTGGCTGTCCTGTAGACCGCGGTCGATGCGCTGGTGAAGGCGGTCCGTCCGATGACGCCACCCAAGACGTGCCCGCAGCCACCGCCGTGGTGACCGGCCTCGCCGACTTCGTCGTCGCCACGGTGCTCGGCGGCGGTCTGCCGGCGGCGAACCTGCCCGGCCTGTCGTCGCTGACGCGCACGCTGCCGACGGGCTCGGCCACCAGCGCGGTCCCGGTGTCCGGTCTGCTGCCCACCTCCTGAGCCAGGGGAGCGGTCTGAGGCGAAGCAGTCGCCACCCTGCCGTCGTGCCGACCATGCTGGTCGGCACGACGGCTGTTTTGTATGAGAATGCGACACGCCGTTCAATCGGGGCGGGGTGCAGGAATTTTCTGCACGCAGGGTTTCCGCCGCGTTCGGGGCTCGTTAGTCAGCGTAAAGAGGAATTCCCTCTGGTGACATGAGTTGCCGAAGAAAGGAACACGATGAAGTCCCTGAAGGCCGCCGCTGTCGTCGCCGGGTCCATGGTCATCGCTGGTGCCGCCGCGCCCGCCTTTGCCGCCGACGCCTCCGACCTCACGCCCTCCAGCCTCAACGGCGCCCTGGAGACCGTCACCAGCCAGCGCGAGCTCAACGTGCAGGACGTGATGCCCCTGCAGCACCAGTCGAACGGGCTGGACACCGAGAACAAGAGCTCCCTGCTCCATACCGTGAACGGCGCGGCGAAGGCGCTGAACACGGCAGCCGGCCCCGCGCAGCTCCTCGGCGGGCTTCCCCTTCAGAGCTAGTCGGCTCATTTCATCGCGTGTCTTTCCGCAAGGCCTGCGGGCATCTCTCTAGGCTTTGGAGCAAATCTCCAAGGAAAGGGCTGACGATGAACACCGCAAAGAAGGCCGCTCTGATTTTCGCCGCCGCCGGAATGGCCGCGGGTGCCGCCTCGGGCAGCGCCTTCGCCGACTCCGGTGCCGAGGGCGCCGCGCTCAATTCCCCGGGCGTCGCCTCCGGCAACGTCATTCAGGTCCCCGTGCACGTACCGGTCAACGTCTGTGGCAACACGCTCAACGTCATCGGCTTGCTGAACCCAACCTCCGGTAACGCCTGCGCCAACGGCTGACGCACTACCGCGAAAAGGGCCGACTCCACACCCCCACGGAGTCGGCCCTTCCCTGTTTTTCGAAAGGCCTCCCTCGTTCGTGTGGTCGGTTGCCGGGTCATCGCCCGGGTGGGTGAAGGAACGGCCGGGCCCGTTCGGGCGCGTCGATAAGGTTCCGCGGTGACCTCAACCTCAAGCGAAACGCGCCCTTTCCGGGCCGCCGATCTCGGCACGCTCGCCGTCATGGCCTTCAGCGGAGAAGTGCCCGACGGCGACATGCCCTATCTCCTGGCCTACTCCCTGGGCGACAGCGAGGGCGGCCCGGAGGGCACTTCGGCCGCCGTCAAGCAGCTGCTGAGCGACAACGGTCTGCCCATCGGCGACAGGCTCGTCGACGGTTCCCGGCATCCGAGCCTGCCGCTCACCCTCCTCGTGGAGGCGGGCCAGGCCGTCGTCACCATGCCGTCGTACCTCCACGCCCAGTGCGTCGCACCGCCGGAGTGGCTCGCCGCGGTCGGCGAACGCGGCTACGCCTACTTCCTGTTCGCCACCCGCGCCTGGCCCGACGCCGCGCCCGGCAAGCCTGTCGCGCCGGAGAGCCTGGCCGCCTTCGCGGGTGACGAGGAGACTCTGCTCAGCGCGGCGCACGTGCTGCTGCCCGCGCGCAGCCTGCGCAGCTGATGACAGCCACCGCGGGACGGGTGACGGGCGGCGGTGCACCCGTGCGGACCGCGGGCAGCAGCCGCGCGTTCGCCCTGCTGCTGGTGATCACCGGTGCGGCCGGTCTCCTTGCCGCGTGGGTCATCACGATCGACAAGTTCAAGTTGCTGGAGAACCCGAACTTCGTACCCGGGTGCAGCCTGAACCCCGTTGTCTCCTGCGGCAACATCATGAAGAGCGAGCAGGCCTCGGCCTTCGGGTTCCCCAACCCCATGCTGGGCCTGGTGGCGTACGGCATCGTCATCTGCGTCGGCATGAGCCTGCTCGCCCGCGCCGCCTTCCCGCGCTGGTACTGGCTGACCTTCAACGTGGGCACGCTCTTCGGCGTCGGATTCTGCACCTGGCTGCAATTCCAGTCGCTCTACCGCATCAACGCGCTGTGCCTGTGGTGCTGTCTCGCGTGGGTCGCCACGATCATCATGTTCTGGTACGTGACGTCGTTCAACGTAGGGCATGGACTCCTGCCCGCTCCGGGCTGGTTGAAGGGATTCTTCGGGGAATTCACGTGGGTGCTTCCGTTGTTGCACATCGGCATCATCGGGATGCTGATCCTGACCCGTTGGTGGGACTTCTGGACCAGCTGATTGTCGACCCGGCCGAATATATGGACGAGCTGCCTATTGGGCCCGTCGGGGGAATCTTGAACTGATGGCGTTCTCAGCATCGTTACGCGGTACGGACGCTGAGCCACCCGAATTCTGAAAGGGACCGTACCTGAGATGAAGCCGACCACACGAGGAACACTTGCCGCCGTCCTGACCGGCGTCGCGGCAGCGTTGGGTGCCGCCGCCGAGGCCCCCGCCGTCGCGGCCGAGACGGTCCCCGTCCCCGTACCGCTCAACGGCGTGGAGAACGCCCTCAACGTGCAGGTGCCCAAGATCGCCGGGGAGCTGCCGGTGCCCATGCCGGGCGCGCCGGAAGGGCCTCGGTACGTCGAGGGTCGGCTGATCCCCGAGCACGCGCTGCCCCAGCTGCCCGTCACCGGCGGACTGCCCGGGGCGGACGTCCGCACGCCCCTTCCGCACATCCTCGGGCACGGCTTCGACCACCTCGGTGTCGGCGCGCCCGCGGCCGACCTGCGCACGCTGACCCCCGGGCTGTCCACGGACACCCCGCTCACCGTGCCGAGCGCCGACAACCTCGGCCTCCCGAGGCTCCCTCAGGCCGCCGTCCTCCCCCCGCTGTTGAAGACGACGCCCGGGGCGAACCTGGAGATGGGGAGCAGGGCGTAGCGGCACGCAGGGGCGGGGCCGCAGTGTCGGGCCCGGGCCTGCTTCCGATACCGCCGCCGACGCCACCGTGGGCCACCGACACTGACCCCGACCGAATCCGCCGAGGAGAGAACCATCGGCGCCCGCTATCTGTCGGCCCGGACGCCGGGATCGGGCGGCTCGCAGCACGGCCGGATCGTCGCACGGCACGAGGAAATGCCGTCGTGGGGCGTGACGCCGGACGCGCTGGAGGACCACAGCGGGATTTACCGGTACGCGTAGGGCGGTGCGAGCGTGCGTCCGTGTCCGCGCACGGCGGCGTGATCGTTGGACGCGGCTACGGCGAGGCCCCCGGCAGTGAATGCTGCCGGGGGCCTCGCCGATGCGCGTGTCTGGCGTCAGTTGCCGTAGCCGAAGCCGCCGTTGTCCTCGTGGCCCTAGTTCACGCAGGTGTTGCCGAAGGCCGGGTTCAGCAGGCCGATGACGTTGACGGTGTTCCCGCACACGTTGACCGGCACGTTGATCGGGACCTGAACGACGTTGCCCGAAGCGACGCCGGGCGAGTTGACGGCCTGGCCCTGAGCGCCGGCGTCCGCCATGGCCAGGCCGGCCCCGCTGAGCACTACGGCACCCGTGCCAACAGCGACAGCGGCAGCCTTCGCGATGCGAGACATCACGTTCTCCTTTGACTCGATAAGTGCGGCTGCACGGGCGCGACCGCACTCCCCCTTCAACGCACCCACCCACACCTGGTCACGGCGTTCATCTGGGGATCACCCTTTCCGAACAGGCCATGCCCTCCGCCTGCCGTATCCCGGGCGGAAATTCACTCAGGCCGACGGCATGGCCTCAACCAGCCTGCCAGGCATGCCAACCGACCAACTGACCGGTGTGATCGGGCTGTTCGCCGAGGAGACCCGGGTCCGCGCCTTCGCCGCGGTGGCTCTGGGCGCGGACACCCCTGCGAAGGTCATAGAGAAGGCGGGGCTGTCTCCGAAGGACGCGACCGTGGCGCTGCGGCGGTTGCAGGACCAGGGAATGATCACGGAGGGCGAGGGGGGACTGGGCGTCGCCTACGGTCGCTTCCGGGACCTCGCGCGTTCCGTACAGGCACCGCAGCCTGTCGAGAGCTACGGCTCCGGGGACGAGCAGACCGAGGCGGTGCTGGGGACCTTCGTGCGCGACGGGCGCCTGGTGCGGCTGCCCGCCCAGTGGGAGCGCAAGTTGGTCGTGCTCCGGTACATCGCCGAGCGGACCTTCGAACCGGGCGTCGAGTACCCGGAGCGCACCGTCAACGAGAAGCTGCGCGCCTGGTGCGAGGACGCGCCGACCGACCATGTGACGCTACGGCGATACCTGGTGGACCTGCATCATCTGCGCCGGCAGTACGGCGTCTACTGGCGGCCCGCGGAGGCGTGAACGGGAGCGTGTGGTGCGGACGGGGTGCCAGGCCCCTCAGTTGAGGTGGCGGATGGGGCACCCGCCCGCTCGGTCGAGGTAGCGGGGCGGACGCCGAGGCGCTCGGTCGAAGTGGCGGGGCGGACGCCGAGGCGCTCGGTCGAAGTGGCGGGGCGGACGCCGAGGCGCTCGGTCGAGGTGGCGAACGGGATGCCCAGGCGTTCAGCCGAGGCGGCGTATGGGTGTGCCCGCCAGGAAGGCCTGGATGTCCTCGACCGCCGCGCTGTAGTACGTCTCGTAGTTGGCCCGCGACACATAGCCGAGGTGTGGGGTGGCCAGCAGGCGCGGGGCCGAGCGAGTCGGGTGGTCGGCGGGGAGCGGCTCGATGTCGAACACGTCGACGCCCGCTCCGGCGATCCGGCCGCCGCGCAGCGCGGCGAGCAGCGCGTCCTGGTCGACGATCGCCGCCCGCGAGGTGTTGACGAGGTAGGCGGTCGGCTTGAGGAGGGCCAGCTCGGTGGCGCCGATCAGGCCCTTGGTGCGGTCGCCGAGCCCGAGGTGGACGGAGACGAAGTCGCTGCCGGCGAGCAACTCCTCCTTGGAGGCAGCCAGTTCCACCCCCACCTCCTCGGCGCGCTCCTTGGTGAGGTTCTGACTCCACGCGCAGACCCGCATGCCGAAGGCGAGGCCGACCTGTGCCACCCTGCCGCCGATCTTCCCGAGGCCGAGCAGACCGAGCCGGCGGCCGTGCAGATCGGCGCCGACGGTGCTCTGCCAGGGGCCACCCGTCCGCAGCGCGTTGCTCTCCCTGACGATGCCCCGCGCGAGGCCGAGCAGCAGCGCCCAGGTCAGCTCGACCGGAGGCGTCGAGGAACTCGGGGTGCCACACACGGTCACGCCGTGCGCCTCGGCAGCCGCGTAGTCGATCACGGTGTTGCGCATTCCGGAGGCGATCAGCAGCCTCAGCCGCGGCAGTCGGGCCAGCAGCGAGGCAGAGAAGGGCACCCGCTCGCGCAGGGTGACGACGATGTCGAAGTCCGCGAGCGCGTCGGCCAGAGTGTCTTCGTCCGTGAAGTGGTCGCCGAAGCTGAGGACCTCCACCTCGTCCGCGATCGGCGACCAGTCCGCCATCTCGGTCGCCACGCCCTGAAAGTCGTCCAGCACGGCACAGCGAAGTTGCATGTCAGGTCCCTCCCACGCTCAGTCGGACCCTACCCGAGCCAGGAAAGCGCACTTGGGCCGCCGGGGACGAGTCGGCTCCGGGGGAAGCGGCGGCGGCCCCTCGCTCCCCGTGGCAGTATCTGGGCTCCATGAGTGCGTCCCTGGCAGTACGGAGCTTGCGCGCGGCGGTGTTCGCCGTGCTGTGCGTGCTGCTGGCTGCCGGCGGCCACGGGCTGGCGACAGGGGAGGGGCCGCCGCTGCGGGCGGACGGTGCTGGGGTCCTCGCCGTCTTCGCGGGCGGCATTCTGCTGGGCGGCCGGGAACGGTCGCTGCTCGGCATCGGTGGCGGAATGCTGGCCGCGCAGGCCGGACTCCACCTCGGGTTCGAGGCTGCCCGCCCGCGTATGCCGATGAACATGCACGGGGCGCACATGATGCACGCCCACGCACACGCCCTGACGCCCCACGCCACGGCCGCGCATGCGACTGCCGCGCTGCTGGCGACCTGGTGGCTGCGGCGCGGCGAGGCCGCGTTGTGGTCCCTGCTGCGGTGGGCCGTGGCGCTCGTCCCGGCGCTCGCGGCATGGTGGCGGGTGAGGACGGGACCGTCTCCCGTACGGGCCCATCAGGACGTCGTACGCCGGAATGCCTTGGAGACATGGCCGCCGCGGCAGGTGCTGCTGCGGCACGCCGTCTCCCGTCGGGGACCGCCGGCCGGGCTCGCGTACACGCCCTGACCGCATCCACACCAGTACGGAGTTCCCTGATGTCCCCGACAAGCACCACCCTGCGCCGAGCCGGCCTCGTCGCCGCCCTCACCACGGCCGGAGTCCTGACCGCCGCGGGCGCGGCCTTCGCGCATGTGACGGTCCACCCCGAGAGCTACGCCAAGGGCGCCACGGACGGCGTGCTGACCTTCCGCGTCCCCAACGAGGAGGACACCGCCAGCACCACGAAGGTGCAGGTCTTCCTGCCCACCGATCACCCGGTCCTGGGTGTCCTGGTCACTCCGCAGTCCGGCTGGACCGCGAAGGTGACGACCACCAAGCTCAAGACGCCCATCAAGACCGACGACGGCACGATCACCGACGCCGTCTCCGAGATCACCTGGACCGGCGGTCGGATCCGACACGGCGAGTTCCAGGACTTCAACGTCGCCTTCGGCCAACTTCCCGACGACACGGGTCAGCTGGAGTTCAAGACGCTGCAGACCTATTCGGACGGCAATGTCGTCCGGTGGATCGAGGAGACACCGAAGGGCGGCGAGGAGCCGGAGAACCCGGCGCCGGTGCTCACGCTGACCGCCAAGGCGACGGGGGAGGATTCCTCCGGGGCAACTTCCGGCGCTCCCTCGTCGTCGAGTTCGGGATCGGATGCCAAGAGCTCGACCGCGAGCAGCAAGAGCAGTGACTCGACCGCTCGCGGCCTCGGCATCGCCGGCTTGATCGTGGGCGTGCTCGGCCTGGCCGCGGCCGGATTCGCCCTCGCGCGAGGCCGCAGCGCCCGCTCCTAGCAGGGGAAACGGGGGCGGCTGCCACCCAGTCGACGGGCGGCTGCCGCCCCGCCGCTCTCAACTCCCTTCGGCGGGGCGGACCGCCCACCGCTGCTCGACCTTGGCCAGTCGCCAGTACGCCACCGCCGCGGCCCAGACGACCACGAACAGGCCGACGATGATGTACCCGACGTTGTCCAGGTCGAGCCCCGCTATCCAGCCGGTCACGTCGTCGCGCAGGTCGAGTTTGTCGTGCAGCACGCCCACCAGCTCGATCGTGCCGATGAAGAAGGCCACCGCGATGGACAGGCCGGTGATGGTGAGGTTGTAGAAGACCTTGCGCACCGGGTTGGAGAAGGCCCACTGGTAGGCGAAGTTCATGAACGTGCCGTCCAGCGTGTCGAACAGGCTCATCCCCGCCGCGAACAGCAGCGGTAGGCACAGGATGGCGTACCAGGGCAGTCCGGCCGCCGCGCCGCTGCCCGCCATCACCATCAGCGTGACCTCGGTGGCGGTGTCGAAGCCGAGCCCGAAGAGAAAGCCCAGCGGGAACATCTGCCCCGGCCGCGTGATGGACTTCGTGAAGCGGCCGAGAATGCGGTTCATGAACCCACGGGAATCCAGGTGCTGTTCGAGTTCCTCCTCGTTGTACGTCCCCGCCCGCATCGCCCGGAAGACCCGCAGGATGCCGATCAGCGCGACGAGGTTGAGGGCGGCGATCAGGTAGAGGAAGGACCCGGAGACCGTGGTACCCATGACGCCGAGCATCTGGTGCGTGCTGGAGTCCTCGTTCATGATGCGCCCGGCCAGTTGGGTGCCTCCGGCGATGAGCGCGGCGAGCAGGACCACCACGCTGGAGTGCCCGAGCGCGAACCAGAAGCCCACCGACACCGGTCGCTTCCCGTCGGCCATCAGTTTGCGAGTGGTGTTGTCGATAGCGGCGATGTGGTCCGCGTCGAAGGCATGCCGCATGCCCAGGGTGTAGGCGGTCACGCCGAGGCCGATGCCGAACGCCTTGGATCCGACCTCGTAGTGCTCCGGCACGACGAGCAGGAACAGGATGCCGAACGCGACGACGTGCAACGCCGCGATCACGGCCAGGAGCACAGCGGTTCGGACGGTGTCCTCGCGGCGCCACCGGAACCCGGTGGCGGGGGACGACTGCGCGGGCAGGCTCATACGGTCACGCTCCAGCACCTCGTGGATCAGTTCGTGAGATGCCGTGGCCGGTCTCCTGGCTTACGGGTGCACGTGCCCGCCCCTACCTTCCCGGCCTTGCGGCCAGTGGCGCCGCCAGAGGGCGGCACGGGACGGGAACTCCCCGATCACAGTGGCGAGGGCCGCTCCGGCCTGGGCCCCTGAGGGGCCGTCACCGGTCTTCCCGAACACCACGGCCCACCAACCCTAGGGTCGGACGGGCTCCCCTGCACAGCTGCACACCTACGCAGGTATTGAAGATCACATGGGGTCGCCTGCCAAGATGACCTCATGCACCTCGTCCCCGCCGAGCGCGCCGACCGCCGGACCATCGACGGCCACCGGGTCTGCGACGCCATCGCCGCCATCGGTGAGCCCGGGCACGTGCGCACCTGGGCCGACCGCTTCTCGCTCCTTGCCGACCCGCGTCGCCTCGCCCTTCTGCTGGCCCTGCACCGGGCCGGCCCCCTCGCCGTCTCCGACCTCGCCATCGCGACCGGCATGAACGACCCCGCCGTCTCCCAGGCCCTGCGTCTGCTCCGCACCGCCGGGGTGGTCGAGGGCGACAAGGACGGGCGGGTCGTGCGCTACCGGGTGACCGACGGCCCGACCGCCGAACTCCTCGAACACTGCGCGTCCGACAAGGGGTGAGCCGCCCCGGACGGCGGAGCCCAGAATGGGTGCGGCCCCGGATGCCTGGGGGGCTTGCCGGGGCCGCGGACTCACGGAGTCACCGTGTTGCGGTCACTCACTGTTGAGTTGCCAAGGTGCTGTGTTGTTCAGTCCTGGACCCGTGTCTGCTTCTTGCGGACGAAGACAACCGCCCCGCCGCCGATCACCACGAGGGCGATCGCTATGCCCGCGATGATCGGGGTCGTGCTGGAACCGCCGGTCTCGGCGAGGTCAGTGCCTCCGGTGGAGGTGCCGCCCACCGTCGCCGGGCTCGGCTCACTGACCGTCTGGGTCGAGATGTCGCTCGTACTGCCCTGGGTCTTGCAGTCGAGAACGCCCTTGAATCGCTTCGAGAAGCCGTTCGGACCGGTGATCGTGAAGTCGTAGGCCTGGTCCTCCTGCAGCGGGATGGTCACCGTCTGGGACGTGCCCGCCTCGATGGTGTGCTCGATCCCCATCAGCTCGAAGGTGAACGCCTCGTCGCCCGCGTTGGCCGCCGTGATGTCCACGCCGCCCTTGGCGCAGTTCTTCTTGGCGGACAGGGCCGGTATCGCGCCCTTCTCGGCCCAGTTCGCGGTCGCCGACGCGGAGACCGTCGACTCGCTGGAGCCCGCGAGGATCTGTGTCTGGCTGCGGGTCTCCGAGGTGAAGGCGCGACCGACCGGTACGGTGGTGGACGCCTGCACGGTCAGCGAGGCCGCACCGTCCGCGGCGTCCTTCGGCACGTCGAAGTAGATCCGGCTGCCGTCGGCCGCGGAGGTGATCGCCTTGTCGTTCTTGTCGACGATCTTCACCCCGCCGGCGGTGGCGTCCGAGGGCGGCGTCACCGTCACACTGTCCGCGTTGGTGTGCACCGTGACCGGGCCGAGCTTCTCACCGGCGTGACCGGAGACCGCGGCGGGGTCGAGAGCCAAGGATGCCTTGGGCTCCGGCAGGTTCCGCGCGTTCTTGTGCAGATAGTCCGCCAGCTTCTCCGCCTGCGGGTCCACCGCGTCCACGTCGGCGCCGTCCGAGTACCGCCAGATGGCCACCTGGGTGCCGGCCGCCGCGTCCTTCTCGGTGAGGCCGGCGACGCCGGCCTTCTCGGCGAGCGCCGCGAGGTCGTTCACCTGCGGGTAGGAGTTCTGCAGGATCCAGCGGATCTTGCCTGCGTCCTTGTTGCCGTTCAGCGACGTGCTGCTCCAGGGGGTCTCCTGGTACTTGGCGTCCCGCTGCGTCGGGTTGTGGATGTCGATGCAGTAGGTCTGCAGCATGCCGCCGTTGTCGACGGACATCTCGAACAACCCCGCGGACACCCACTCGTCCTCGCCGTTGTCATGGATGACCGCGGACCCGTAGGTCTTCAGGTCACCAATGGTGGCGGTCGCACCGCCCAGGCTCTGCGGGGTCTCGTCGGCAACGGCCGTACCGGCGGAGGCGATCGCCCCCGCGGCGACGAGCCCCGACACCAACGTCGCGGCGGCGAGGCGGGCGGCCCCTCGCCTGCGCGTGGACAACGCAGACAGCGAAGAAAGCACAGAATTCCCCTTCGTGCAGGACCCGTTGACATGGGGGGACGGTCCCGCCAGCAGAATCAGAAGCCCCGAGAGCTACGTCCGGCATCCTAAGGACGCGGCGCACCACGCTCCCCAGACATGTCATCCGATAACCGATCCGACTCGGAATCGTTATCGCTCACACAGCTGTGAGCTGCGCTTATCGACAAATCCATGAGGGCCGTTCGCGATACATTTGTCGATAAGTCGCAGTTCGGTCAGGGTGTGTGCAATTCTGACATCACGTCACCCCGACGGGCTCGGGCCGCTGTTGAGACGGGGCCTCGAGGTCGGCCTGTGGCTCCGTTTCCCAACTGGGCTCCGGCTGAGGTGTCGGAGCCGCTCCCATGTCCCCCTTGGACGCTCGTCGGAAGGCGGACGTGCCTCGCGAGAGGTCGTGTCCGATCGCGGCCGCGTCGACGTCCGCCGAGGTCCAGCTCTGGCCGTCGCGCGTTTCCGTGCGTACCTTCAGCCGGCCGTGCACGACAACCGGATCGCCCACCGACAACGAGGCCCCGGCATTCGTCGCGAGAGCCCTCCTGGCCCACACCGTGAAGAAGTTGGTGTGTCCGTCGGTCCACTCGTTCTTCTCGCGATCCCAGTAGCGCGACGTCACGGCCAGCCGAAACCTCGTCGAGGCTCCCGTCGACAGTTCCCGGTACACCGGCTGCGTCGCGACGTTCCCCACCACGCACACCATCGTTTCGTTCATCCCGAACCCCTCTCCCGTACGAATGCGTCTGTCGCGTTTGTTGCGTCTCTCGCGTCTCTCGCGGCGACCGCATGCGCTGCGATCGCCGCGAGTTCAGACTGCCTTCGCCGGGCCGAGCCCGCTGAGCGCTGTGGGCTACCGGCCGGTTGTGGAAAACCGCGTCACCTGATGGGGGTGTGGGCATACAACTGCGACGCGGTCACCCGACGGGCGCGGACGTCACCCCCGTGACCCGCCCGTACTGCTCTCGCACCTCCCGGTACCGAAGCAGTTCCGCGGCCACGGGATCCAGTACGCGCGCCCTCCCGCACCCCGCGGCGGCCTCGCGCAGCCGCCGTTCCGCTTCGAGCCCGTAGCGCCGTGCGGGCCCGCGCGCTGCCATCCTGCTGCTCCACTCGACGGCCGGACCGCCGATGATGCCCGCCACCATCAGTAGCACCGGAACCCCGAGATTCGGCGACGTGATCCCGATGATCTGCCCCAGCAGCCAGAGCCCGCCGATCACTTGGAGGATCGTCATGGAGGCCTGTGCCAGGACGGCGACAGGCCACCAGCCGGGCCGCGGTGGGCGACGTGCCGGGGTCACGGCGCGTGCCGCCATCTCGTCCAGCGCCTCGGGCAGCCCCTGCGCCCCGCGTACGGCCGCCTCGCGCACCGCCTGCGCCCAGGGTGCGGGGAGCCCGTACACCGCTCGGTCCGCGACCGTGCGGACCGCCTGCTCGACGCGCTGGCGTGCCGTGGACTCCTCGTCCGCGGGGGCCCGTACGGGCAGGCGGCCGGTCGGGGGGTCGGCCCGGTCCTGGCACCAGCGCCACAGCCGCAGCCAGGGCGTCCCGCAGGCACGGTTGGCGTTGCGGCGCCACGCGCGCTCGGCCGCCTCACCGGCCGCGACGGCGCCCACCGCGTCCGCGAGCCGGTCCGAGAACTCGTCGCGCGCCTCCTCGCTGAGCCCGACGCGGCGCCCGGTCGCGTAGACGGGACGCAGCCGCGCCGCGGCCGCGTCGAGATCGGCCGAAATTCGACGTGCGGCAGCACCTCTCTCGGCCACGAACTGGCTGAGAGACTCACGTAGTTCGCCGACGCCGTCCCCGGTGAGCGCCGACAGAGCGAGCACGGTCGCGCCCGGTTCGCCGTACTCGCCGAGCGCGATCCCGTCCTCGTCGAGCAGCCGCCGCAGATCGTCGAGGACCTGGTGGGCGGCCTCCCCGGGCAGCCGGTCCACCTGATTGAGCACGACGAACATGACCTCCGCGTGCCCGGCCAGGGGCCGCAGATAGCGCTCGTGGAGGACGGCGTCGGCGTACTTCTCCGGATCCACGACCCAGATGACCGCGTCGACGAGCGCCAGGACGCGGTCCACCTGTTCGCGGTGCTGGACGGCCGCGGAGTCGTGGTCGGGCAGGTCGATCAGGACGAGGCCGCGCAATTGCGCCTCCGCCTCCGGGCTCTGCAACGGACGCCTGCGCAACCGACCGGGGATGCCGAGCCGGTCGATGAGCGTCGCCGCGCCGTCGCTCCAACTGCACGCGATGGGCGCGGCGGTGGTCGGCCTGCGGACACCGGTCTCCGAAATGGCCACGCCGGCGAGCGCGTTGAAGAGCTGCGACTTGCCGCTTCCCGAGGCCCCCGCGATGGCGACGACGGTGTGCTGCCCCGAGTGCTTGCGGCGCGCCGCCGCCTCGTCGAGGACCCGGCCCGCCTCGGCGAGCGTCCTGCTGTCGAGGCGGGTGCGCGACAGGCCCACCAGCTCGCGGAGCGCGTCCAGGCGTGAGCGCAGCGGTCCGTCGTAGGCGAGAGGGGTCGGCGGGTCCTGTACGAGGGGCCTGGTCTCCCTCATCGGCGCCTCCTGCCCGGTGGCGGTCTCGGAGACGCGCCGCGCGATGAGGCCGTCGTCCCAGACGGGTCCGCCCTCCGCGCGCGCGGCCGTGTCGTCGTCCTCCACGCGCGCGTGGCTGTCGCCCGAGGCGGCGCTCTCAGGGGGCACCTCTTCGGATGGTTCGCTGTCCGCGGTGCCCTCCTGAGGCTGCTTCTGGGCAGTCGCCTTCCCGGAGACGCCGTTTTCGAAAGTGCCCTCTTCGGAGGTCTTCTCCTCGAAAGTGCCCTCTTCGGGGGAGGCGCCGGAGGCGTCCACGGAGAGGTCGTCCTCAGGGCGGTCGTCTCCGGGACGGTCGGCGTGATCCGTGCGGTCAGTGACGGCAGTCACCGCGGTCACCTCTCCTTCTGCAGTACGGACAGCGCGGCGATGAGTTCGGCCTGGGGTTCGGGATGGACGTCGAGCGCGTCGAGGGGTGCGAGACGGCGTTCGCGCTCGGTGTGCAGGGCCTTGTCGAGGTAGCCCGTGAGCAGTCGGCCGCCCCGGTCGCGCAGTCGCAGCGCACCGTGCGCCCCGATCCGCTCGGCCAGCCCCTCGCCCGCCGTCCGTGCCCGGCGGCCGCCCAGGAGCGCGGTGGCGACCAGCGCGGCCACCACCTCGGGATCCGGCGCGATGCTCTTGTCAAGGCCGCGCACCTCCTCCTCGGCGTACTCCTCCAGGACACGCCGCCAGCGTCGTACGGTCATCCCGATGCGGTGCTCGGCGCTCTCCAGCGTCGGATCACGGTCCGTCAGCCCAGGAGCGCCCGCGGCCGGTTCGCGCCGCCATGCCTCGTCCACACGCTCGTCGGCCGCCGTGACCGCGCACAGCAGCAGGGCGCTCAGGCTCCCCACGAGCGCGTCGAGCAGCTCGCCGGCGCTGCAGTCGAGGGGGTAGGCGCGCCAGCGCTTGAGCGCGTCACCGGAGAGCACGGCCCCGGCCTGCAAACGCCCCTTCACGCGTGTGTGCTCGCTGTCGTACGCCCCGTCGACGGCCGCCGTGAGCCGCAGGGCGGCTGCGTACTGTGCGGCGGCCGCGCTGGCCAGCTCGGGCATCCGCGCCTTCAGCGAGTCGAGGACCCCGTAGGCCGTACGGGCCATCGCCTCCTGCCGGGCTCCCGGGTCCTGCGCCTGGTGCACGAGCCACGTACGCAGCGGTGCGACGGCGCTGGCGGGCAACAGGCCGCCGCCCCACGCGGACTCGGGCAGCTCGGGCACGGTGAAGCGGGGCACATGGCCGAGTCCGGCCTTGGTGAGCAGGGCGCCGTACTGTCGCGAGACCTCGGACACCACCTGGTGGGGCACCCGGTCGAGCACGGTGACCAGGGCCGCCTTGTGCTCCTTGGCCGTACGCAGCAGATGCCACGGCACGGCGTCGGCGTACCGGGCGGCCGTGGTGACCATGACCCAGATGTCGGCCGCGCAGATCAGTTCGGCGGCGAGGACACGATTGTCGGCGACCAGGGAGTCGATGTCGGGCGCGTCAAGGAGGGCGAGGCCGCGGGGGAGCGTGTCGGCGGTCTCGATACGCAGCACCCGCTCGCCGCTTTCGGTGAGGGGGGGCAGGTCGTCGCCGGGCTCCCGATGGGGCACCCACACGCGCGTGAGGTCGGGCAGCACCCGCATCCCGCTGAACCAATGATGGTCTTCCGGATGGCACACCAGCACCGGCGTGCGGGTCGTCGGCCGCAGCACGCCCGCCTCGCTGACCCGGCGGCCCACAAGAGAGTTGACGAGGGTCGACTTGCCCGCGCCGGTGGACCCTCCGATGACGGCGAGGAGGGGTGCTTCGGGTTCTCTCAACCGGGGCACCAAATAGTCGTCGAGCTGTGCGAGCAGTTCGTCGCGGTTGGCACGCGCGCGTGGAGCCCCAGCCAGGGGCAGCGGGAAGCGTGCGGCGGCGACACGGTCGCGCAGGGCGGAGAGTGTGTCGAGCAGCTGAGGCCGTACGTCCAAGGTCACCACATGCGAAGAATGCCCAATTTTGGAGGCTTTCTGAAGCATATGAGTATGTCTGCGCGCCGACAGGACACACGGGGCGGAAGGGATGACTGGGACGCAGGCATAACGAGTGCACAACACCCGATGCGTGAGACGCCAAAAGCGGTGCACGATTCGTACCCGCCTGCGATTATCAGGACCGCTTCACCGAACCTCCACATCGAGCCACGGAGGCGAAGCGCGAGGGACAGGGATGCGGGAGCCCTATCCTTGTCCCCGGCAAGGTCACGGATCAGCCCGCACCCGGGCACCAGGACACCGGCCGCCACACCCGGCCCCCGTAGCTCAGTGGATAGAGCAGGCGCCTTCTAAGCGCTTGGCCGCAGGTTCGAGTCCTGCCGGGGGCGCGAACCTGCGGTCATCCTTGACTGGGTGTTACCGCAGGTCAGCAGCTTGCGCGACGTGTTTTCGAGGTGTCCAGGTGTGCGCCCCTGGGAAACCGCTCCCGGGTAATGTCCGGGAATTTCATGCGACTGATCGAGAAAACCGCAGGTAGAAGCACTACTTCACGGTATCCGTAGCTCCGACGGGAAGCCGCAGGTTCGAGTCCTACGGGGGCGCACAGAACTTGGCTGGCCGGTCGGCCGTCTCGCGAGGCCGGTTACTGCGATCGACCGTCCGTCAGCTACGTTCGGTCATCGTCGCCGGAACTGTCAGAGGCTGTCTCCGGGTGTGCCGCGAGCCATCGCAAGGCGTTGAGGACGGCTTGAGCCTGGCGCTCTTGCAGCGCGTCGCCGTCTGGCCCGTCAACGGTGCGGTAGCTGACGTACACGACGGGGTCAGGGCCCCATCGTCCGCCGCCCGGTGGCGGCGGGGGCGAGGCGTTGTCCGTGTCGGTCATGGTGTCGATGGTCGCGACCGAGCAGCGCGGAGAGGCCGGTCCGCCGAAAGCCGCGAGCGGACGCCGCAGAGCTCGTACCCTGCCTTCCTCGCACGGTCACTGTGCGCCGTGTTCACCTGGCCCGGCCACGACGGCGGATGGATCAGGTCTGCTCCTGGTTGGCCGGGCGCGCCCGGGCCGCCTGTTACAGCTGCCGTTTGCGGCGTGCGGTGACCGACGGCCCGGCACCGCGTACCGGGCCGGGGCCCCTGTGAGTCACTCCTGATCAGGCCGGGCCGCCGGGGGTGACGCCCGGCGCGGTGAGCCGGTTCAGGGGGATCGCCGGCGGCCCGGGCGGGTCGCGACGGGGGTGGACGACCGTCGAGCCGATACCGGGGAGGCTCAAAGGAAGACAGGTCGTGTCTGCATGTCAATGTTGTCTGGCGGGCGGATCGTGCCCTACGCTCGCGGTGACGCCACCGCACGCATCAGGAGTGGATCTCATGGTCGGCACCTCGCCCCGGTCCTACCGGCGGCCCTACGTGGGCGCTGCGACGTGGAAGTCGTTCGGAGCCCGGGCGCACGCGTCCGGCCTGTCCGCGGCCCGCGCGTTCGAAAGCCTCCTCGACGCTTACGTCACGGGCCGGATCCCTCCGGATCTCATGCAAGCCACCTCCCCGGGGGCCGATCGGCAGCAGGTCAGCGTCAGCATCGACCCCGCCCTGTGGAAGCAGGCCGAAGCGCGCGCCCGGGCCGAGGGACACACCAGCCTCTCCCCGGTCGCCGACCGTCTGATGGTGGCGGTGGCCGAAGGGTGGATCACCATCTCCGTGTCCGTGACGCCGGCCGCAGCCTGACCCCCTCTCTCCCCCTCAGGAGCCCCGCCATGACCGCTTCACCCCTTGCCCCGTCGGGGCCGCTCATCCCGATGCCGGAGAAGACCCCTGCCGCACTCCGCGTCGCCGTCGGGCGGCTCGATGCCACCGCCGTCACGAAGTTCGACGCCCATTGGGAAACCGTGATGGGGCAGGCCCGCGACGAGTACAGCATCCTGCCCGCACGCCATTTCACCGAGCACTGGTGGACCTGGGTCGCCGTCACCCGCTGGCCCGCCCGCGCCGCACGCTTCCGCGAACTGGAGAAGATCGCGGCCGAGTCCGCCGATCGCTCCGAGCGCCGCGCCGCCGCCGCGGAGCTCGGCCGCATCCTCGCCGAGGCAGGGGCGACCGCCGCGTGAGCGACTGGACGTGGGAATACCTCTCAGGCGCCGAGTACGTCGTCGGGGGTCTCACCAAGGACCAGCGTGAAGACGTCGAGACCCTCGCACAGCGCATCACCGACGCGGTCGGCGTCCGCCGCATCGGCCATCCCTTCGACATCCAGGAATCCGTATCCGGTGTCCTGAGTCACGGAGACGGAAACGTGATGGTCTGGTACCAGGAGGACTATCGCGACGACGTCGTACTCGTCCTGCGCGCAGAGCACTTCCTGGCCGACTGACGGCAAGTGAGGGCGTTCAGGGGGCCGGCGTGCGGTCAGCGGGCTCCGGCGACCGGCCTTCCCTCCGTGTACAGAACCTACCGATTCCTCAGACCTGCCCCGCCGCCCCGGATAGGGTCGGGACTCTCCCAGATCTCGAGAAGAACAGGGCGAGCGAGCATGGCGAAGACCGCACGGGAACAGCTGGCGCGACTCCTCGGCGGCGCCGGGCCCGTCGGATCGTTCAGCGCCCGGCTGTCGGCACCGGCCGACGTGATCGGGCTCGAGGTGTCCGGTGTCGGACCGGTGCGGCTCCCCTTGCGTGCGTCCCTGGCCAGGAAGCTGGTCGCGGTGGCACGGCCGGCGAAGTTCGGACGGGGCGAGAGGACGCTGTCCGACACGAGCGTGAGGGACACCTGGGAGCTGACGCCGGACCAGTTCGTGCTGAACGGTCCGGGCTGGGCGGCTCTGCTCGACGGAGCGCTGGAGCACTTCCGCGCCGAGCTCGGGCTTCCGTACGGGGCCAGACTGCGGGCCGAACCGCACTCGATGCTGATCTACGGCAAGGGACAGTTCTTCCTTCCTCACCAGGACTCGGAGAAGGACGACGCGATGGTGGGCACCCTGGTGGTGTCCCTGCCCTCGGCACACACCGGCGGGGAGCTGATCGTCGAGCACGCCGGGAAGAGCGTCACCTACCGGGCCTCGAAGGACGAGCTGACCCTTGTGGCGTTCTACGCCGACTGCCGCCACCAGGTGACCCCGGTCAGGTCCGGATACCGTCACACGCTCACCTTCAACCTGCTCGCCAACGCCGCGCCCCCGACCGTGGACACCGGCCCCGCCGCCGAGCCGGCGCGCTGCCTCACCGAGCACTTCAGCAGGCCCGCCGCCCCGCGCTACGGAAGTCGCGATCTCGCACCGCCGAACCGGCTGGTCTTCCTCCTCGACCACGAGTACACCCAGCGGGGTCTGGGCTGGGGCCGCCTCAAGGGCGCGGACGCGGAGCGTGCCGCGCTGCTGCGCGCCGCGGCGGAGCGGGCCGGATGCGAGAGCGTCCTCGCGCTCGCCGAGGTGAAGGAGACCTGGGAGGCCCTGCCCGACGGCGACGATCCGTGGAACGACTACTACGGCTATGAGGACGAGGAAGACGACGAGGACGGCCGTCTCGACGCCGCGGCGGAGGCCGCTGAGGACTACCAGCTCCAGGACCTGATCGACGACTAGGTCACCCTCGACTGGTGGACCGGCCCGGACGGCACCGGCGGCGAGGCCGTCTCGCTGTACGTACGCGACTACGAGGTGTGCGCCGCCACCCCGAACGCGAGCTTGACGCCCTACCAGTCCGAGTACGAGGGCTACATGGGCAACTACGGCAACACGCTGGACCGTTGGTACCGGCGGGCCGCCATCGTCGTGTGGCCACGCGAGCGCGCGTTCGCGGCACGGGCCGAGGCCGGGTCCGGATGGGCCCTGCGCGAGATCCGCTCCCGCGCCGAGGCGGGAGACCTGCCCGGCGCCCGCGGCGCGGCACAGTCCCTCGCACCGTTCTGGGAGCGGCTGAAACCCGATGCGGGCCTGCTCACCGCGGCCCTGGACGCGGCACAGGCCGTGAACTCGGCCGAGACGGCCGCGATGCTGCTGCGGCCGTTCCACACCGGGCTGCTCACACGTGAGCACACCGGCGGCCTGGCCGCGGCGGCCGGGCGGTACGGCGAGGACTGGGCACAAGGCATCGTCACCGGATGGTTCGAGCCCCGGCACCACCACATCCACGACAGCCTGGCCGAATGGGCCGACACCACCCTGCCCGAGCTGCACGGCGCGCTGTACACCAGCGGCAGCCCCTACCTGGCACGCCTCCTGACGGCCGAGACCTGGCGACGGCTGGCCGGCGAGCTCCGCACATGGGCCTCCCTCACCCGCGGCGACGTCCGCCGCCCGGGGCTGAAGACCCTGAGCGTGCCCCTGGCGCGACTCCTCGACCTGGCCGACCCCACCCTCCGTACAACGATCACGATGGACGTGCGCGCGTACGAGGACACCGTCCTGGAGTGTCTGATGCCGACGCTGCGTCTGGCCCACACGCGGTCGACGCCGGGACTCGGCCAGCTCGCCCGCGACTGCGCGTGGCGTCTCCGCCCGATCGCCGCAGCACCGCCACGCGCCGACGGCGACTGGTCGATCGCATGGACCGGGTGCGGATGCGACCTCTGCGAACAGTTGGGTGCGTTCCTCGCCTCGCGGACGCGACAGGTCCACGAGTGGCCGCTGGCCAAGGACGGCCGCCGCCACATCCACACCGGGATCGACACGGCGGAACTCCCGGTACGGCACCACACCCGCCGCCAGGGACGCCCGTACACCCTGGTGCTGACCAAGACCGACAGGCTCTTCACCGACGCCGCGAACACACGCGCCAAGGCCGCCGCCGATCTGGCCTGGCTGAGGAAAACGCACGGCACATACTGACACCCTGGGGAGCACGGTCGGGCTCTGCGGCCGGCCCGACCGGATGAGGCAGCGGGGCACAATAGGACCATGAGCGAAGAGGAACTGCTCACCCGGGTACGGGAGATGCGTGAGCGGGGCAGCGGACCGAAGCAGATCGCCAAAACTCTGGGAATCCGCCCGGCGCAAGCCACCATCCTGGTGCGGAAGGTCGCCGAGGCCCAGCAGGCCGGAGTCGCCCCCGCCGAACGCGCGGTGGTGGCCGCATACGTCAACGCTGGCTGGAGCGCCGGGCTCGACATGACCGGCGCCCCTGACTGAGCCGCGGCCGACCCCGTCCGCGACCGGACGGAACTCGGCACAGGCGGGTTCGCGCAGATCCTGCTGGCCCGGCAGGAACGGGGCAGCAAGGTCACGGTGTGCGGCTTCCTGGTGGACGTGTACTGCCTGGGCGTCAAGAACCTCACCGGACCGGAGATCATGGGCGCCGGATCATTTCCGGCGTACGCCCGCACCTACTACTCCGCCTTCGACCATCCGCCGCTGAGCATCGGTGTGGAGCAGGCCCAGGCCATCGTCCACGGCGCGATCGCCTACGCGCACGACCTGGGATTCGCCCCCGCTTCCGGATTCGAAGAGGCCGCCGCACACCTGGGCACACCCCCCGACGGACTGCCGGAGATCAGGTACGGCAAGGACGGCAAGCCGTTCTACGTCTCCGGCCCCCGGGACAACCCCCGGGCCATCGTCCAACAGCTCGAACGAACCTGTGGCACGGACAACTTCCACTACATCGCCCATCTGTGACCCCAAGGCACGGAGCACCCTGAAGGCAACCAGTTGACCCGGGCAACTCCCCGTCCGACGGGACCACAGGGGCACGGCGAGCCACACGCTCTCCGACCTCTCCCGGAAGATCACTCATTGCGCATCGCCGACCGGAACCACGCGGGCACGCCCTTCAACCCGCACCGTGGCACAAATGTGCAGGTCAGCGCCCTGCGCGTGACCAGCCATGTTTTGCGGCTCCCGCCGGGGGCGCCAACCTGCGGTCAGTCCTGCCTGGGCATCGTTGCAGGGCAGCGCCGTTTTTTGTCCGTCAGCGACGTTCGTGGTTGTGCGCCCCTGGGGAACCGAGGAGGAGCCGAGTCGGCGGAATCCCGTCCAGGCCGAAGAAAAGCGCAGGTCACGGCCCCTCATCCATGGCTCGAAATGTGAGCGGCCAGCCACAGGTTCGAGCCCTACGAGGGCGCCCAAAACATGGCTGGTCCTCCGTCGAGGACCATGCGGCTCAGCGGCCATCGACAGGCGACGAGAACGGACAGCCTGCCCCTGATCAGCACTACTCCGCGCAGTCGGCGACCCTCTCGGCGTCAATCCGCGGTTGGTGCTCGGGAGTCGGTACGAGCCACCAGGCGGCACGTCGGCCCTCAGCGCGGGAGGAACGACCGTCGTGGCTCAGGGCGGAGCGGCCGACAGTCGACCGAGGGAAGAGAGCTGCGGGCTCCGCCGGTACCGTGTTCCCTGTGGACGGGGAGTTGAGTGACGCGGAACTCGATGAGCTGGTCGAGCAGGCCACCGTGGACGCCTACGACGCCGAGGAGCAGCTCACCGGCCTCTACACGATGCTCGCAGAGCATCTGGCTGTCCCGTTCAAGACGGTCGTTCTCGGGATCGAGGTCACCGTGAAGAAGGTGGACCTGCTGCCCGGCAGCCAGATCGTGGCGGTCTGTACGCGAGGCAGGCACCGGCAGGCGATCGGCGTTCTCGACCTTCCGTTGCCGGATCCGGCGCCCGAGGGGGCTGAGTGGATCGAGGCGTACCGGCATTGGGGACCATGACGGCGCGCGGGTCAGTGTCCGCCTGGTGGCATCGGCCGGTAGCCCTGATCGGCGAGCCAGGCCCGGGCCCGGCCATACTGCCGTTCCGCGGAGAACAGCCAGTATCGCTGCAGCTGTGCCGGTGAGGTGGCCAGCATGTCCTTGAAGCGGCGGAACGCTCCCGGGCCCTGGATCGCGATGCCGAGGAACCGGGCGAGGTCCTGGTCGTCGAGGGTGGTGATGAAGTCCTCCATGTCGCGGTAGGCGTCGCGTGATCCGGCGCACGGGACATGGAGCCACCGCTCGGTGCCTTCCGGTTTGTCCTCGTCCCATGACTCCTCGGTGTCCGCGAGGGCGGGTCGGCACTCGCCGGTGTCCAGGTCGATGCGGCCACCGCCCCAGGCCGGGTCGCCTTCGAGCAGACCGGAGAGTTCCTCCAGATCGACCGGCAGCGGCCGCAGTACGCAGACGGCACCGCCACCCGCCGTGCCGAGCTGTTCGGCGAGGACCGCGTCGCCGGGCCAGCCCCGTTCGCGCAGGGTGGACGTGCACGCGATCGCCGTCTCCCGGGCGCCGGGCACACCCCGAAAGACGGCTGCGGAGAGTGCGTCTCCGCACTGCTGCAGCACGCCGACGGGGTCATGCGTACGCAGCAGGGCGAGCAGGGACGGGCCGTCCGCGGTGTGGCAGGCGGCGCGGAGCGCCTTCAGCACGTGGCCGGTCCATGCCTCGGTCATGCCCGCGAGGCTACGCCGAGGCGCGCTGCGAGCGCCATCGTCTCCGGTGCGACAATGCGCTGGTGAGCACAGCGGACAAGGCCGCAAGCAGGCGCCGGCCGCCGACGTTCGGCCCGGAGCCGTGGCCTCTTCCGGCACCGTCTGGTGAATGGTCGTACTGGGACGTGTGGTTCGCCGTGGCGTGCGTGGTGGACTGCGGCGGCGACTGGGACGCCTTCGATGTTCGCCTGACGCGGGAGCGGTCGGGCGAGGTCATGCGCGGGGCGTATCTGGAACCGTTGTGGAGCCATCTGCTGGATCTACGGGAGCGTCTTACGGCGGACGGGCTCGGTGCGGCCGAGCTGGCCGGAGGCGCGGCGCGTGATCCGAAGGTCGTCGCCCGGGCCCGTTCCAAGGTGTGGAAGCAGGCGCTGGAGGGGCGCGCGAAGACGGCGCCCATGCGGTGGACTCCGAGTCGGCGGCTGTCCGCGCGGGCTCTGACCGGGGCGTGGCCGCGCTTCCCAGTGTCGCCGCAGCGTCCGTACGAAGCATTCGCCGGGATTGTGGATCTGGATCGGCATCACGGCCAGTGGGCGACGATGGCGGTGGCAGAGGCCCTGGCCGAAGCCACAGTCGCCCAGGTGGGGGAAGCAGGCGGGGACGCAGCGAGGCTACTGGCCGTCCGGCGGGCCGCGTTGACGTGCGGGGTGCGGGCGCTGCGGGTGCGCGACGACTCGTGCGGCACACTGGGCGAGTGGCTGCGCCGGACGGTGACCGAGTACGCTTCCGCCCCCTGGCGGCAGACGGCGCTGCCCGCCGACGTGTTCTGGCAGGACTTCCTTGAACTCCTCGGTGAGGTCGGCGATTTCGGCGGGACGTACCGGCAAGAGGCCGAGTTGTTCGCGTACGCCGGGGTCCAGGGCGATCTGGACCTGGTGGAGGCCCTGGCCTCCGCACTGCACAGCGAGTACGCCTCGGCCCGCTGGGACTTCCGCGCCCGTGAGATCGTGGGCCTTCGCGCCTACGCCCAGGTCGCGGCCGGGGCGGTGGACCGGTTCACCGCCACCGCGACCGTGCTGGGCTCGGAGGACTGGCAACCACTGGACGCCATGGTCTCCTGCGCCCTGCGGCAGGATGATGTCGCGACCGCCCGCGCCGTGCTCCGGGCGGCGCACCGGCCGGGGTTCCAACAGGACTGGGTACGGCGCCGGGCCATCGAACTTGGCCAGGAACTCGACGGGGAAGGACACGCATGACGCGTGCAGGCGACGGAGGGGATGTTCGGGACCGGCTGCTCGGCTGGCTGCTGCCGGACGGCGGCCCGGCCGGCTCGCTCACCCAGGAGGACGTGGAGCGGTTATGCTGGTACGAACTGCCGGTCAAGTGGATGGCGGAGCCCGCCGAATACCCGCACATCCTCACCGCCTTGGCCGAGTTCCTCCAGGACGCCGACCAGCCCCGGGCCGCGGCCGTCTGCACCTCGGAGGCCACCCGCGAGATCCTCGACGCATGGCAACACTCGCCTGATCAGGGGCGGGCCACCTATCAGCGGGCCGTGGACGCCTCCCCGGTGACCCCGCCGGACACCGACCTGCTCACCTGGGGGCCGGTGATGGGCTTCGACGAGGCCGTCGCCCGCAGCAACGCCTCCCGGCTGCTACAGCAAGCACTCGACGACGGCACACTGGTGCCCGGCGCCCGCGGCTACACCACCGTGCGCATCAAGCACGTAGAGCGCTGGCTCACCACCCCGCACTCCATGCACGACGGCCGTACCCCGCTGGACGCCGTCCACAGCGAGCGCCGCCGCACCTGGGCCGAGGCCCCGCCCGCCGCCCGGCGCCGTCTGCGCGGCACCGTAACGGACCTGCTGAGCGTGGCGCCCGAGGTGCCCGCCGACACGGCCGAACCCCTGCGCTGGCTGCTGGAGTCGGTCGGCGACGGGGTGACACTGACCCAGGCCGGCTACCTGCCGCGCGCCCTGGTCGTCGAGGCCGCCGAACGCTACGACTGGTATCTGCCCGGCACGGTGCCACGAACCGAGTACGACGTCACCCGCCTCGTCGAACTGCACGAACTGGCCCGCGCGGCGCGGCTGCTCGCCAAGCGGCACCGCAAGCTCGCCCTGACCGCCCGCGGTCGGCAACACCTCGCCGACCCGGCGCTGCTGCAGGTCACCGCGGCCCGCGCGTGGTTCGGCGACGGTGTCCGAGCCGAGCTCGCCGAAGCCGCCGCGGCGGCCCTGCTCGCCGGGGAGCTCACGCTTGACGACCTCACCGGTGCCGTGCACACCCTGGCCGCCGAGGCGTTCACCCACCCCGACGGCACCGCGCCACGCCCCGACGACACCCGCCACTTCCTGTGGCAGTGGCTGCGTCCCGGCGAGGCCCTCGGTTTCCTGGCGTACCGCGATCGCCGCCGCTCCACCATCTCCCTCACCCCCACCGGCCGCGCCGCCGCCCTCACCGCACTCCGAGCACATGCCCACGCTCCCCGGGCCGCACCCTGGGCATGAACATCCCGCTCAGAGCCGAGCGGGCAGTAGGTAACCGAGTTTCAGCAACGCGTCTCGGAAGGCCGGCAGGTCGCCGGGGGCCACCATGAGGTGTTTCCGACCGACCCAGGAACACAGCGCGCCCGCCCTACGGTCCTTCGCGATCATCACGGCTTGCGCCTCGTCCACGCACTCCAGCAGGTGGCACGTACCCAGATTCCGTACCCTCTCAGTGCGGGAGGCGGCGTCGGCCAGCAAAGCCGTAACGGTCTGCGGCAGTTCCTCTCCTTCGCTGTTCTCAACCAGGAAGCGGCGCAGCTCCTCCAGGCCGCGGCCTGCGTGGAGGGCTTTCAGCAGGGAGGCGGTGGACAGCGTCCAGACACGGTCGGCGGACCGGGTGGCGAACGCGTCGAGCAGCAGCGCCTCGGCGGGGGCCAGGCCGTCGAGTGCTACGACGTCGAAGTTCGGCAGGACCCTGACCGGGCTCCGCCCTTTGACGGCGGGCCCCGGGATTGGCCGGTATTCGTCTGCGCGCCCCGTCACGTACGCCCCGAGCGGGTTCAACCGGACGGCGAGCAACCCGTCGTACCGGCTGAGCCGCTCCAACCAGTCGGCACCCCACATGCGGCGGAAGTCGTCCCGGGCCCCCTCCGGGTCTATGTACTGGATGTTGACGAGACCGAGGGTGGCCGCGTACTCGAACAGCACGCTCAGGGCGTAGCGGCCCTGCAGCACCGGCCAGTCGTGGTGTCCGTCGTAGCCGAGGCTGCCGTACTGCGCATCCTCCAGGTACAGCTTCCACAGCGCCCGCTCGGAGCGGACCAGGTACGGGTCATGGCCCGTTGCACGCATCGCCTTGAACAGCTCGTCCACCGTCAGCCATTCCCCGGGCGGACAGCATTCGGCGAGCGCCGCACCCACCGCCTTGCGGCGCGGACCGGTCGCGCTGGGGACGTTCGCCGCACGCTGCCCTTTGACCGCCTCGATGCGGCTGAACTCGTCCAGTACCCCGTGGCTCAGCCAGCGCCGCCACAGGTGCCGGATCGTCTCGTGGGCGGGCTCGGCCAGCGCCTTGCGGCCACGCGCCGTCAACTCCATGCGGCCGCCGGACAGTTCGGCGAGACCTCCGGCCTGGAGCAGCAGCGGCCAGGCGAAGGCCCTGACCGCCTCGCCCTCGTAGAAGTCACCGCCGGTGAGGACCTCGCTCAGCGCTCGGATCGTGGCCGCGGAAGGGCGCTTCGTCTTGTCGCTGCACCGCATCCTGCCCGCCGTGGCCAGCTGCAGCACGGCCGCGAGTTCCGCTCTCGCATCGTGCTCCATCGGCCGCTCCGTCCACACCGCTGCCACAGCCCGCTCCTCCCCGGTACCGCTCGCATCGGCTAACTCTACGGCGCCTGAATACAACGCCGGGTGGCTCCGGCCGCCTTGCCCGCTCCCCGTCCGCGCCCATCAGCGGCGGCGATAGAGTCCGCCATGTGAGCGAGTACCAGTACTACGAGTTCCAGGCCCTCGACCGGCCGCTCAGCGACGAGGAGCAGGAGCAACTGCGGGCCATCTCCTCCCGGGCCCGGATCACCGCCACCAGCTTCACCAACACCTACAACTGGGGTGACCTGAGCGGGAATCCGCGCCGCATGGTCGAGCGCTGTTTCGACGCCCACCTGTACGTCACCAACTGGGGCACCCACCGCCTGATGTTCCGCCTGCCCAAGCAGACCCTGGCCCTGCCCACGGTGAAGCCGTACTGCCTCGACCACCACATCGAGGCCTGGACCACCCGCACCCACCTCCTGCTCGAAATGACCAGCGAGGACGAGAGTGGCGACTGGGTCGAGGGAGCCGACGACTCCCTGGCCGCCCTCATCGGCGTACGCGACGAACTCGCCACCGGTGACCTGCGCCCCCTCTACCTCGCCTGGCTCTCCGCCCTCGCCGCCCGGGAACTTGAGGACGACGACGAAGAGGAGTACCAGACCTGCCCCGAACCACCCGTCCCCGCCGGGCTCGCCGACCTCACGGCCCCGCAGCGCGCGCTCGCGGACTTCCTGCGCGTCGACGCTGATCTGCTCGCGGCCGCGGCTCAGGCCAGCCCCGCCGCACCCAACGAGTCGGCCAGGCCCACGAAGAAGGAACTTGCCCCGCTGATCGCCGCCCTCCCACAACAGGAGAAGGACGGCCTGCTGCTACGGCTCGTCCTCGGCCCCGAACTCCGGTTGCGCACCGACCTCCTTCACCGCCTGCGCGGCACCACCGCCCCCGCCACAGCCCCCGGGCGCCGATCCGCCGCCCACATCCTGGATGCCGCACACACCCTGAGCACCGAACGTCGGCAGCGCGCCGAACACGAACGGGCCACCGCCCGCGCCCAGTGCCTGACCGCCCTCGCGAGCGAGGCCGAATCCGCCTGGCAACGGATCGAGGCGCACATCAGCACCAAGAAGACCAGCGCCTACGACCAGGCCGTCACCCTCCTCGCGGAACTGCGCGACGCCTACGCCCACACTGGACGTGACGCGGACTTCCGGTCGCGCCTCATCCGCCTGCGCGAGGACTACCGGCGTCGCCCCGGCCTCATCCACCGCCTCGACCACCACGGCCTCCGATAACACCCCACCGCCAGCACGCCGGGAGAGCCCTGGCAGGCGCCCTCAGGGAAGGAGCGTGAACGCGGGAACGTGTTCAGGCGCGATCGCCCGGAAATGCCGGTGGTCGAGCGTCGCGACGCTGGTCAGCTTCAGCCGCTCCGCCACAGCGATCACCGAGGCATCCGCGACGCCCAGTGGAAAGCCCTGGTAGCGGTGCATGAGGTCGGCAATCCGGGCCATGTCCCGCTCTTCGGGGAACGCCTGCACCAGGTCACCACCGACGACGGACTCCACCAGGTTGATCTCAGCCTGGGCGCCGAGATATTTCCCCACCAGATAGCAGCATTCGGTCAGCACGTACGGTGTGACCAGCAGGTCGCCGTCGAACGACTCCAGGAGCTCTGCACAGCGTTCGTGATCGGGATCGTTGCGGTTGAGGAAGGCGACAAGCGGACCGGAGTCAACGATCAGCATCGCCCTCGCCGATCTCCGCCCTCACGATGTCCCTCGCCCGGGCGCCGAGATCGGTCGCCGGACCATCGAAGGCCCGCAGTATCCGGAACCTGCTCGGCGCAGGCTTCACCAGACGCAGAGCGTGGCGGCGCAGTTCCTCCGCCTGCTCTGGCTCCAGGCGATCAATGAGCTCGTGCAGATCACTGTAGTCGTAGGCCGAGGTCATGGCCGCTTCCTCTCCACCGCGCCGTACATCCACGATAGCGTCGCCACGCCCGCCACGGTGACCGTGACGTCACGGCCGGAACCCCCTACCTGCGGGCTCCCGTCACGGGACCACCGCGCGGCTGAGCTCCGGAGCGATCCCATACCCAGCCCCCAGGGACGCCGGGCCGCATCGGAACCGTTACTGCCTCCGCTGACGATCGCTGGTTGTGCGGCTCCTGCCAGAGGCTGAACACCCATGGTCGCCCCGCCGTCACTCCTCGCTGTCTCCGGGGCGATAGGCGCCTTGTTCTTGATCCGCAAGGAATTCCAGTACGCCGCGGATCACGTTCAGTTGGCGCCGTCGCAGCTCCTCGCCCTCTGCCCCGTCGACGACGACGTACCGGACATGAACGGAGGGCGGGGGTCCCCATCTGCCGCCCTCTGGAGAAGGGACCGACTGCGCACGATCTGCATTCGTCATACCTCCCACCATCTCGTCGACGCACCAGTTGTCCGTCGTACCCGCCAGACCCAGGGAAAAGCGTCAGCCCCGACCGGTATCCTCCCCCGCCACGCTTGTTGGTTCGGTAGCCGTCGAGGCCGTCCCCTCCGCTAGGAACTCGGAACCACGCTGTGAACGTTTCTTCTGGTCAACCCACTTATTCCTTGATCACTCAAGGCGGTGAATCGGCCTGAATCCTGCAACCGGCCGACAGCGGATGCGGTTGTCCCAGGTGCTCATCGGAAGATCACAGAAGGGGACCACCTTGGTCATCCACTACGTCACGCGCCTCGCCACGGCTCTGACCGCCGCAGGAGCCCTCGTCCTCACCGCGCCGACGGGTGCGCACGCCACCGCGATCGGGTCGACTCCCGTGCGCACCTTCGAGTACAGCGTGGGCGGCGTGACGATGAAGGTTCCGACCGGCTGCATGTTCACGCACATCATCCGAGGCAGCGGCAGGAAGATCACGTACCAGAACGCCGGCGTCGACTGCGCCTTCGTCGGGGCACTCAGCAGCGGTTTCTGCAACTGGCGCATCGACTTCACGTACGCCGACACCAACAACCGCACCTACCGTACCTCGCGTGGCCGGACGCACAGCGAGTGCAAGATCGACCCGATGCGAAACAACTCTCCCCAGACACTGCCTCGTTATGGCAAGGCGTGCGCCCACCTCCACGTCAACGGAGTGCGCCGCGTGAGTCAGTGCCACCACATCACGAAGTGAGTCGTTTCATGACCGAGCAGCAAGAGGGGCAGAAATCGGACCAGGCGTGGGAAACACGGCGACGCCGGGCCGGGATCACCGCGTTCCTCGTCGGCCTCGTCGCCACGCTCGCCTTCTTCGCCTTCTTTCCCGGACTCCCGCACGTCGTCGACTGGGGCGCCATTCTCGTGTCCCTCGCCGTGGCCGGGCTTGCCCGATGGGCCTGTCAGTCCTGGATGACGAAGACGGCAGAGAAGAAGCCCGAACGCAAGTAATCGCCTCGGTGGAGCCCTTGGGCTCCACCGAGCGCTCTTTCGAACCCTCAACACACCTCATCGTCGGCGTCTCGGCCTTCCGGCATGTCAGCTGAACTCACCGAAGGCGTCAGCCCGGGACGGTCGACTTCGTCACCATGCGCGGGGGTTCAGCAGCTGCCCAGACGCCCGCGGCGGGAGCGGCACCAGCCGGGACCGCCCCTCGACCGCCAGGGTGGCGTAAATGCGCAGGTCAGCGCCATTTGCGCGACCAGCCATGTTTTGTGGCTCCTGCCGGGGGCGCCTCTCCCCACCCTCCCCACGGGAGGGTTTTTTCTTGGTTCCCCCGGCGTGTCGCGTGTTGGTTCCCCCGGCGTGTCGCGCGCCGGCGTGGACCGCTCCCGGACGGCGGGCGTGATGGCCGTGGTCGTCGAGCAACTGGCGTGGCCGGTCGCGTGATTCGGCGGTACGCACGCCAGGGCCCTTGTGTGAAGTCGAGTGCGCAGGCGGAGGCGCCGCCCACCGTCGGGGCAGCGCCCCGGTGGCGGCCGACGCCTTCGGTCGGCCCCTGTTGGGCCGGATCGGATAGGGTCGGATCGGGTCTTTTTCAGGTCGTGTCGAACGGGGTCGGATCAGGTCAGGTCAGCGGGTGCGACGTTCTGCCCGACGCCGCGTCGATCTCGTCGTGCGCCTTGGTGAGCAGCTTCATCGCCAACTCGTTCAGCGCCCTCGCACCCGCGACCTCTTCGCCGACCCTCGGCTGATTCGAATCGGAGGGATGGCGGCTGGCATAGCCGTGGGCGCGTACTTCGTTCCCATCCGGCAGTCGTACGAGGGCGGCCGCACGGGTGCGGTGGTCGTCCTCCTCGAATTCCAGCTCGATGTGCCATCCGACAGCGGTCCGTGGCTGTGTCTCTGTCATTGCGATCACCTCCGGGGCGGGCCCCAGCCCCTAGTACCAGAGTGTGCTCCTTCGGCCGACTCCGCACGAGGTGGCGACGGATGTCGACAAAGGGTGGCCATGCGGCTACTTATGGTGCGCAGCTGGGGCGGGAGGTCCGGTCGGGCCTTGCTGCCGCGCCGCCGCGGCTGCTCCTGGAGGTCCCTGATCTGCTGCTGTCGAGCGATCAATGCCGATGTCCGAGGAAGGGGGGCGGCCCCTGCGAGGGCGGCCACGGCTCAGTGGCGGCGACAGTCGGTGACCGGGCAATTACGAGAGCGCGGAGCACGTCCTTCTCGGGCGTGGCGACAGCGCATCGCGGTTGGACCTGTGAGCCGCCGAGGCAGCCATGGGCGACCGGTTGAGCGGCTTGATGCGGGGGCAGAGTGCACCACAAGCGCACAGAACGAGCGGGGAACAGCGGGGAATCACGGTAAAGCAGCCAAGTCCGAAGAGGCCGCAGCCTAGTCGTTCACCCAGGTCAGCTTTCTGAACAGCACCTACGTCAGGTCGATGTATTCAGACGCCGGCCTGGTCCAGGGCGCTCTGCAGGGACTGCTTGTAGCCGGCGCTGGTGTACGTGGCGCCGGACACCGTGTCGATGGCCGCGCTCTGCGCCGCCAGGGTCTCCTGGTTGAGCTTGGGTACGGCCGTGGAGTTGATGTCCTTGCTCCGCGCCGTCTCGTCGGGGTACTGGACAGCGGTTGCATTGGTGATCTTGCTGCCCGTGAGGGTGATCCGCACCTGGACCGGACCGTACTTCGTCTGGGCCCGGTGACGGTACGGGTGGTGGGTGCGGCCGAAGTGGTCTTCGGGGCGGAGGGGGCGCTGCTCCTCTTCGCGGGGGCGGCCGACGCCGCGTGCGACGGCGACGCGCTCGGGGAGGTGCGCTTCTTCTTGGGTGTCTTCGACGGCGACGTTGACGCGGACGGCGTGCGCGAGGGCGCCGACGGGGATGGGGAGAGGGCGGCGGAGGTCTGCGCCGTGAGGGTGGGCGTGGGGGTGTCGGTCCTCGCCAGTGCCGGGTCCGTGGTCGGCTTGAGCGCCAGCAGCAGCACGATGCCGGAGACGGCGCCTGCGGCGGCCAGCAGCGCGTGGCGGAACGGATGCTTCTTCCTCACAGGAGCTCCAGCGCATCAGAAGTCCGGGGCGTCACAGACCGCTTCACGTGATCTCCTCAGAACTCGAAGGACTCGTGGTGGATGCGGCGGTGCGGAACGCCCGCCTCACGGAGGGCGGCGTACGACTCCTCGGCCAGTCCCGGCGGCCCGCACAGGTACACGTCGTGACGTGCGATGTCCGGCAGGATCCTGCGCAGCATCTTCGCGGTGATCGCGGGTCGTCGCCCGTCCGGGCTGTTGACCGCGTACAGCAGCTGCGCCCCGCGTTCGTCCGCGATCTCCTCCAGTTCGTCCCGCAGCGCCAGCTCCTCGGCCGTGCGGGCCCGGTAGAGCAGTGTCAGGTCTCCGGGTGCGCCGGGGAGCGTCTCGAACAGCGCCCTGAGTGGCGTGATGCCCGCCCCGCCCGCGAGCAGCAGCACCTTGCCACGGCTGCGGCGGGCCGCCGTCATCGCCCCGTACGGCCCTTCCGCCCACACTCGAGTGCCAGGCCGCAGCCCGGCCAGCGCCGCGCTGTGCCCGCCGACGGCCTTGACGGTGATCCGTAGCAGGTCAGGGCGGGGCGGCGCCGACAGTGAGTACGGGTTGGCGCTCCACCGCAGCCCCTTGGTGAGGAACCGCCAGCGGAGGAACTGACCCGCCTCGGCGCCCAGCCGGTGCAGCCGCCGGCCCTGGATCAGCACGGAGACCACCCCGGCGCCTCCTGCACGACCGACTCGACCCGCATGCGGTGCCGGAGGTTGAGCCGCACCGGGGTGAGCACGCGGTATCAGAGCAGGAGGGCGCCGACCGTGACATACAGGGCGTACCAGCCCGCGCGGGCGGTGGCGTCGCCGACGAACTCACTACCCGTGGCGAGTTGGTGCCAGAAGGCGAGGTAGACCGCCGCGTACGTGAGCAGGTGCAGGTAGTACCAGAGCTCGTAGCGCATACGGCGCCGTACGGCACCGGCGGACACGAAGCCGACGAGGAGCAGCAGGAGCGTGCCGACGGCCGCTTCGATCATGTCCGAGTAATCGGTGACGACGGAGACCGTCTGCGCCACGATGCCGGTGTCCGCCTGCAGCGCGTAGCCGTAGAGGATCAGCACGACGTGGGCGAGGGTCAGGGTCAGCGCGTAGCGGCCGCTTCTCGCGTGCCAGCGCACCACGCGGTCGGATCCGACCCGGCGTTCGAGGGCCGGGACGCGCGCCATCTGCGCGATCACGAGAGCGATCGCGTAACCGGCGAGCAGCCCGGTGATCCGGCCCGCGTTCACCAGCCGGTCCGCGGTGGTCGCGGCGACGGCGGGGGTGTTGTGCCACCACAGCCACAGGACGGCGGCCGCACCCGTCCAGGCCAGCACCAGCAGGGGGGCCGCGGGTGAACGCCGGGGCCGGATCCGACGCCTGGCCTGCCGTCTTCCCGCCCGGCTGTGCTGGATCGACGTCACAAGGCTGTTCTTCCCTTTGTCGACTTGGGTGCCCCGGCACCGTACACCGGCCGGATGGCCGAAAACAGTTGGTGAAGACGGGGCCCGACCTCCAGGAGATCCCCTTCCGGGGAGGGTGCACGAGGGCCCACTTCCCCATATCCACCTGGTGCAGCGCACCGGCGGGGCCGAGCGTCACACCTTCCGTGGCACGATGGCCGCCCGCCCGTTTCGGACACACCCGCGGCCTCGCCCATGGCTGCACTCGCCGCCCATGCAACAGCTCGGCCGTAAGGCAAATCAGCAGATAACGCACGCCCCTTCATCGGGTGCCGACCCTTTCGACGACCCCGTGAAGAGCACGTGGAGTGCCACCGCACTCGCCGCTGTACGCGCCGTCAGATCGACGCCTCCTCGCCGGTTCACGCGGTCTTGGGTGCGAGTCCGGCTCGCCTGTCCGCATCGCACTCGGAGCACTCACGGCCGCCCTCAACTCCCGCAGGGCAGCCCTCGATTCAGCTGTGATTGATGTCACTCCAGGGGGCGTGGTGTGAGTCGCTCGGCACGACGTCGGCACGCCCGTTCCCGCGAGCCCCGCGGTCACTGGCGGCTGCTGGCCCTGACCCTGTCCGTCGTTTTCGCCGCCCTGCTCTTCGAGGGCTGGACCATTTATGAGGTCGACGCCGCAAAGTCGCGCCTCCCCTGCACCAGGCCCGTACCCAGGGCCGTGGACGAGAGCGGTCCGGTCCTGCGCCGGATCAGCGGGGACCACGCCGAGTCCTCCACCGTGCCCGCACGCACCGTGGCGCTCACCTTCGACGGCGGCCCCGACCCCTACTGGACCCCGCGCATCCTCGACCTGCTGCGCAAGCATCACGCGCACGCGACCTTTTTCCTGTTCGGTGCGCAGGCGGCACACCATCCGGAGCCTGTGCGGCGGATCCTCGACGAGGGCCACGAGATCGGCTCGAACACGTGCACGGGGGCCGACCTCGGATCCTCGTCGCGCGTGCGCGCCGCGATGGAACCGACGCTCACCCAGAGGACCCGTGGCGTCCGACGCCTGGCTGGACGGCGACGATCGCCCGGCACAGGGTTGCGCCGCCGGCGGGTGCGGCCCCGGCCGGGGGCGATCGAGCAGGACGTGCTGGACCTGCCCGGCCCGGACAGCACCCCTGAACAGGCTCTGGAGTCCCTCTCTACCGAGCGGGCCCTGGAACTGGTCCGCGGGCTGCCGCGGGACCAGGCGGAGGCCGTGCTCCTGCGGGTCGTCGTCGGCCTGGACGGTCCCGCTGCCGCACGCGTCCTCGGCAAGCGCCCGGGGGCGGTGCGCACGGCCGCCTACCGAGGTCTGAAACGCCTCGCCCGCCAACTGGGCGTCGGAAGCGAGGCGGGCGAGGGCGTGACGGATGAGGCTTCCCGGACGTGAGGTGCTCGGGAAGCTGTGACGGGAAGTCGACCATCACTCTCTGGTCGCAGACGATTTCCACGCCCGTCCAGCTTGCGGCGTAGGCCGTGCCTTTCGGGGGATACACGCCGTCCCCGAGTGTCGAGCCTGCACACTGCTCGATCTCCCAGCCCGGGTAAAGACGCCGCATCATGTCGGACGTCTGTGGCAGGTCTGCCGTCTCCACCTCTCGCAGCAGGCCCGGCGCCTCGCTTTCGGTACAGATGAGCAGTCCCGTCTTGGCTCCCACGGCCCCTCCCCGAAGAGCCGCGCTCGGTGGTCGTCGCACCATGACCACCGGCACTGACATCGCTACGAGCCTCAGACCCCGTGCCGTGCTGGGCCGTCCCTGGGCTGGCCGAGGGCGCCCGAGGGCACTCAACGGCGACCGGCAGTGACCGTCGAGCAACGGCGGGCAGCGGTGAAGCCGCAGGTCACAGGCCCCCGGCCATACGCGTTTCCTTCCAGGGCTGGCCGTCAGGCAAGATGGGGTGTATCTGCCCACTGCCGATTTCAAGCGTCCGGACGGTTTCTCTTGGCTGAGTTCATTTACACCATGCGCAAGACGCGCAAGGCGCACGGCGACAAGGTGATTCTCGACGACGTCACCTTGAGCTTCCTGCCGGGTGCGAAGATCGGTGTGGTCGGTCCGAACGGTGCCGGTAAGTCCACTGTTCTGAAGATCATGGCTGGTCTCGAGCAGCCCTCGAACGGTGACGCGTTCCTGTCGCCGGGCTACAGCGTCGGCATGCTGCTGCAGGAGCCGCCGCTCGACGAGTCCAAGACCGTCCTTGAGAACGTCCAGGACGGCGCCGCCGAGATCATGGGCAAGCTCAAGCGCTTCAACGAGGTCGCCGAGCTGATGGCGACCGACTACTCGGACGCGCTGCTGGACGAGATGGGCAAGCTCCAGGAGGACCTGGACCACGCCAATGCGTGGGACCTGGACGCCCAGCTGGAGCAGGCCATGGATGCCCTGGGCTGCCCGCCCGGCGACTGGCCGGTCACCAACCTCTCCGGTGGTGAGCGCCGCCGCGTCGCGCTGTGCAAGCTGCTGATCGAGGCGCCCGACCTGCTGCTGCTCGACGAGCCCACCAACCACCTGGACGCCGAGTCCGTGCAGTGGCTCGAGCAGCACCTCGCGAAGTACGCGGGCACCGTCGTCGCCGTCACCCACGACCGGTACTTCCTCGACAACGTCGCCCAGTGGATCCTCGAGCTCGACCGCGGTCGGGCCATTCCTTACGAGGGCAACTACTCCACGTACCTCGACAACAAGGCCTCCCGCCTCAAGATCGAGGGCCAGAAGGACGCCAAGCGTGCGAAGCGTCTGAAGGAAGAGCTCGAGTGGGTGCGGTCGAACGCCAAGGGGCGTCAGGCCAAGTCCAAGGCGCGTCTCGCCCGGTACGAGGAGATGGCCGCCGAGGCCGACAAGATGCGGAAGCTGGACTTCGAGGAGATCCAGATCCCGCCGGGCCCGCGCCTGGGCTCCATCGTCGTCGAGGTCAACAACCTCTCCAAGGCCTTCGGCGAGAAGGTCCTCATCGACGACCTCTCCTTCACGCTGCCGCGTAACGGGATCGTCGGTGTCATCGGCCCGAACGGCGCCGGTAAGACCACGCTCTTCAAGATGATCCAGGGACTTGAGACGCCGGACGCCGGCACGATCAAGGTCGGCGACACCGTCAAGATCTCGTACGTCGACCAGAGCCGCGAGAACATCGACCCGAAGAAGACATTGTGGGCCGTCGTGTCGGACGAGCTCGACTACATCAATGTCGGGCAGGTCGAGATGCCTTCCCGCGCGTACGTCTCCGCCTTCGGCTTCAAGGGCCCGGACCAGCAGAAGCCGGCCGGTGTCCTCTCCGGTGGTGAGCGCAACCGCCTCAACCTCGCGCTGACCCTCAAGCAGGGCGGCAACCTGCTGCTCCTCGACGAGCCGACCAACGACCTCGACGTCGAGACGCTGTCGTCGCTCGAGAACGCGCTGCTGGAGTTCCCGGGTGCGGCCGTGGTCGTCTCCCACGACCGCTGGTTCCTGGACCGGGTCGCCACGCACATCCTCGCCTACGAGGGTGACTCGAAGTGGTTCTGGTTCGAGGGCAACTTCGAGTCGTACGAGAAGAACAAGATCGAGCGCCTCGGTGCGGACGCCGCGCGCCCGCACCGTGCCACCTACAAGAAGCTGACCCGGGGCTGATCGATCTTGCGGCACCTCTACCACTGCCCACTGCGCTGGGCGGACATGGACGCGTACGGCCACGTCAACAACGCGGTCTTCCTCCGCTACCTGGAGGAAGCACGTATCGACTTCCTGACCCGCCCGGACAAGCAGTTCAAGCAGGGGTCCGTGGTGGCGCGCCACGAGATCGACTACAAGCGACAGCTCGTCCACCGACGCGAGCCGGTGGACATCGAGCTGTGGATCACGGAGATCCGCGCGGCGGCCTTCACGATCACCTACGAGGTCAAGGACGCCGAGCAGCTCTACGTCCGCGCCGCGACGGTGGTCGTGCCGTTCGACTTCGAGACCCAGCGACCGCGCCGCATCACCGCCGAGGAACGGGAGTTCCTGGAGGAGTACCGGGACGAGAAGGCCGACGAGGCCGTCGCGGCATGACCGTCCTGCATCTCGCCGACGCGGGGGAGGCGGCGGACCTCGCCGCCTTCCTCTCCCGGCTCATCCACTACGACCGGGCGGCGGCGGTACGGCTGCAGGCCGCCGGGACGGCCCTCGCGGTCTTCGGGCGCCCGCCGTCCTTCGAGGTCCTCGCCATCCGTACGGCACGCCTCGCCAAGCCGTACGAGAACGGGCTGGACGTCACCCTCGACGTGACCGTCTCGGCCGGTGAACTCCTTGAGTCCCTCGACGAGTCGGCTGCCACTGCCGCGGTGCCGCAGGCCGTCACCGGGCCGCCGTGGGCCGGGGTGCTGCCGCCCCGTGGCGGCTGGCGGCAGGAGCCGGGGCTGCCCGACCCGGACGCCCTGCGCGCGATGGTCGCCGCTGCGGTCGCCGAATTCCGGTCCCGTACACAGGAGTTGGCGCCCGAGCTGCGTACCCGCGCCGAACTCGACCGCATCGGGCGGGAGATCTGGTCCCGGCCGGTCGGCGACACCGGACTTCCGGTACGGGCCGCGCATGCGGCGCAGTCGCTGGGATTCCTGCGGTCCTGGGACCCCGGGCGCCAAGCCGCGCCCGACGAGGCCCAGGTGGGGCTGTACTCGTCGGGCGCGTGGCTCCGGCTGCGTACGCCGTACGGGTCGATCGCCGTACGCAAGGCCGGACTTGGGACGTTGGACGTCAGCGTTCGCTGATCACCTCAGACGAGCGGCCACAGGGCCGCGGTGAGGCCGAAGCGCGTCACTCCCATCGTGGTCGTCAGGACCGTCCAGGTGCGCGGGCCCGTCGCCACGTCCAGGCCGGCCGGCTTGGTGAACATCCAATAGCCCGCGTCGTTGATGTGCGAGACGGAGAGGCCGCCCGCGCCCATCGCCGGGGCGACCAGGGAGAGTTGGCCGGTGGACAGGTCGGCGCGCTGCAGGAGCGGCGTGAGGATGCCCGCCGTGGTGATCAGGGCCACCGTCGTCGAACCCTGGGCCGCGCGCAGGGCGAGCGCCATCAGGAAGGCCAGGAAGAGCGCGGGCAGACCCGTCCGGTCCAGTACGTCGGCGATCGCGTCGCCGATGCCGCTCGCCACCGGCACCTTGCCGAAGACGCCGCCCGCGCCCGCCACCAGGATCACCATGGCCACCGGCGGGAGAGCCGAGGTCATGACGTTCGCGATGCGGGTGCGGTCCCAGCCGCGGCGGCCGCCCAGGAAGTAGGCGCACAGGGCGACGTCGAGGAGCAGGGCCACCATGGGGGCGCCGAGGACCGTGAGGGCGGCGCGCAGGGTGGAACCCTCGGCGAGGAAGATCTGGCCGAGGGTGCCGGCCAGGATGAGGAGGATGGGGCTGACGATCAGGGTCAGCACCATGGCGAAGGAGGGCGGGGCGACCTCTTCCGCCACGAGCGCGGGGGCGGGCTTGGTGAGTACGGCGGTGCCGTGGCCGTCGGGGGCCGACGCGGCGGGAGCCCCGCCGTCGGTCGGCGGCTCCTCGACGCCGTACACCTCCGCGTACACCGTCGCGGCGAGTTCGGTCGCGCCGTTCTCGATGAGGCGACGAGCCTCGATGAGCCGCTCGGAGAGCGAGGTGTGCGAGGAGCGGGACGCGGCACGGACCACGGGCTCCAGTGCGGTCCAGCGGTCCGGCGGGTTCACCGCAGTTCCGAACCCCTGAGGGATTGCTGTTCGGTTACGGCAGTGGATCACTCGTGCTCGCTGTCGTCCGGCCAGACGCCGATGTGGTCCGTCTCCAGTTCCAGCGCCACGCGGTCCCGCATGCCCAGGGCCTCGGTGTACTCGGCGGGGAGCTGGAGGCGGCCCGCGCGGTCGAGCATCGCGTACTCGCGGGCCACCACCGCTTCCTGACCGGTGGCCGCGTCGACCTCGGTGCGGCGCAGTACCTCCGTGGAGGTACGGCCGTCGCGGATGGCCACCGTGCGGCGGACCTCACCGGCCACCGCCTGGTCGTGGGTGACGATCACGATGGTGGTGCCGAGGTGTTCGTTCGCCGTGCGGAACGCGCCGAAGATCTGCTCGGCGGTGTGCGAGTCGAGTTCGCCGGTGGGTTCGTCGGCCAGGAGGATCGCGGGGGCGTTGGCGAGGGCCACAGCGATGGCGACGCGCTGTTGCTGGCCGCCGGACATCTGGTGCGGGCGACGGTTGCGGCAGTCGGCGACGTCGAGCAACTCCAGGAGTTCCAGAGCGCGTTCGGACTGCGCGCGGCGGCGAGTGCGGCGACCCTTGCCGGAGCCGGAGCCGGAGCCGGAGCCGGAGCCGGAGCCGGAGCCGGAGCCGGAGCCGGAGCCGGAGCCGGAGCCGGAGCCGGAGCCGGAGCCGGAGCCGCCGGAGAGCTGCATCGGTAGGGCGACGTTCTGGGCCGCCGTCAGGTAGGGGAGGAGGTTGCGGGACGTCTGCTGCCAGACGAAGCCGACGACCTCCCGGCGGTAGCGCAGGCGGTCCTTCGCGCCCATCGTGAGCAGGTCGCGGCCGGCGACCTTCGCCGCCCCCGCGGTGGGCGTGTCCAGTCCGGCCAGGATGTTCATCAGCGTCGACTTGCCGCTGCCCGACGCGCCCACCAGGGCCATCAACTCGCCCTCGCGGACCAGGAGATCGAGGCCCTGGAGCGCTTGGACCTCCACTCCGTCCGTGGAGAAGATCCGGACCAGGCGGTCACAGGTGATCAGGGCGTCGTGGCCGTAGGCGGGGCGGTCCCGGTGGGCGGCGGCGCGCTCGGCGAGGTCGGCGAAGGTGGGGTCGGTGGTGGTCATGGGCGGCTCCTGGGGGTGCTTGTCGAGGGTTGCCCGGAGTCGGAGGCCGGGGTGAGGGCGAATGTCCGGCCGGTCGACGGCAGGGTGCCGCTCTCATGGGGACGGGCGCCGCCCCTGGCGGTACGCCTGCCCTCCGCTGCAGCAACTGCGGCCACAGCTACGGCCACGATCACAGCCACGGGCTCGCCGAGCAGCGGGCGAGAGCCGCGGCCGCGCTGTGCCGCGGGCAGGTCGAGATCGGTCGCCGCGCCCAGCCGGTCGCGCAGCACGGCTACGGTCACAGCTACAGCTACAGCTACAGCTACAGCTACAGCTACAGCCACGGCCGAAGCCACGGCCGAAGCCACGGCCGAAGCCACGGCCGCAGCCGCAGCCGCAGCCACGGCTACAGCCCCGGCCGCAGTCACGTCTGCGTCCACGTCCACGTCCACGTCCACTGAGCGTGAGCCGTCGACCCGTGCGGTGCCCGTACGCGCGCCCGCGACGGCCGTGGTGCAGGGCTTCATCGGCTGTCCCCCGCTCTCAGCTCTCGTACGGAACCCCGTCTCCCCGTCCACCACGCCTGTGCCGCGGCGATGCCCGTCGCGAGGGCGAGGACGCTCAGGGACGGGAGGAGCAAGGAGGCCGGGTCCGTTCGGAGCTGGGCGTCTCCTGACGGGGAGCTGTGGGTGGCGAGCGAGATGGTCGTCAGGTCGATGCCGGGGGAGAGCAGGCGGATGGTCGCCCAGCCGGTGAGCGCGCCGCCCGCCGCCGCGAGGAGAGCCTGCGGCAGGGCTTCCAGGACGAGGAGGCGGCGGCCCTGGGCGCGGGTGAGCCCCATGGTGCGCAGGCGGGCGAGGAGCGCGGCGCGCTCGGGAGCGGCGCGTACGAGGGACAGCAGCAGGGCCAGCACGGCGTACCCGGCGCCCGCAGCGACCGCCGCCGTGTAGATCCGCTCGGCACCGGACTGCAACGGCGAGTCGACGTATCGCGCCTCCTCCTCCGCCCGCAGCCGTACGTCGACTCCGGCGCCCGCGGCCTTGCGCAGTGCGCCCCCGTCGATGTGGTCGCCGGTCACGAGCACCGCCGTCGGGCGCGCGGGCCGGACGCCGAGACCCGCGCGGTCCACGATCAGGAAGTCCAAGTCGAAGACGGCCGGGGTCCGCTCCCGTACGACGGTGATCCGCACAGTGACATGACTACCGTCCTCCAGCCGCACCTGGAACGGCCGCGTGCCGTAGCGGTCGGCCACGGCGGGGGAGGCCACGGCCGGCAGCGGCGCCTCCCCGGGGCTGCCGGACGAGCCAGGAGACCCCAGCTCCGTCCCCGAGAACCCCCCAAGACCCACCTGCCGGGCCAAGTTCGCGTACGCCCCCGGCTCCACCCCCACCACCGCCACCGTCTCCTGCTCCGTTCCCGAGCCCTCTCCCGCCTGGGCCCGGTAGGCGATGCTCACCGGTGTGACCTCGCGTACGCCCGGGGTGCGGCGGAGCTGTTCGGGCAGGGTGGAAGGCAGGGCGTGGGTCGCTTCTACGCGGGCGTCCGCGCCGGTGGTGAGGAGAGCGGCGTGGTCGCGGGCGGCGTGCACGCCGGCGAGGACCGAGCCGCCGAAGGCGGCGGTGGTGAGGGCGGTGAGGAGGGCCAGGAGAGGCAGGACCGTGGAGGTGGAGGTGCGGCCGGCGCGGGCCAGTGAGAGGTGGGTGACCGCGCCGCGCAGCCGTCCGGCCGGCCGGGCCAGACGGCGCAGCGGCAGGGGGTAGAGCCGCACCAGGACCAGCGCCGCGATGACGCCCACCAACACCGGTGCCAGGGCGACCAGTTGGTCGCCGGAGGCGCCCCGGCGCCGCAGCGCCGCCACCGCCGCCGACGCCAGGACCAGCAGAGTCAGTTCCGCGACGGTACGGCGCCGTGAGGGACGTACCGACGTCAGGTCCTCGCGGGCCCCGGGGACGGGTACGGCACGGTGGGCGAGTGCGGCCCGCACCGGCAGGGTGGCGCAGGCCAGGAGCGTCACCGCGACGGCGGCCGACACCGCGGAGGAGCGGCGGCCTTCCGGGACGGCGAGCAGCGCGGCGCCGAGGCCCAGCGCGCCCGCGGGCACCGCGACCATCGCCGTCTCGGCCAGCAGCCGCCCAGACACGCCGCGCAGTGAACCGCCGCGGGCGCGCAGCAGGGCCAGTTCGGCGCGGCGGCGGTCCACGGCGAGGCCGCCCGCCATCAGCAGGACCACGGCGGCGACCGTGCCCGTGCCGAAGGCGGCCACCGCGACCAACGGGACGATGCCCGAGCGCAGTTGGCTGAAGGACTTCACCACGTCGTCCAGGTCCGTGGTCGCGTCCGCGAGCGGATCGATGCGCCGGCGTATCCGTCCCAGGCCCGGGCCGGTCTCCAGCGCGGCGATCGCGGAGGTCAGGCGGGACATTTCGTGTGCGGCGAGGACGGAGGTGTCGGGCGCCAACTGCCAGTAGCGTTCCGGTTTTCCGGGTGTGCCGAGCATGGCGGGCGCCGCGTCCGGCGGCAGCAGCAGCGCGCCGAGCCAGTACTTGTCCGACGCGCCTCCCTGGGTGGGCAGTTGGATGAGGGAGGGCTTGCGCAGCACGGGCATGGTCGTCCAGTACGCGCCGTCGGGTGCGTGCGGGACGACGATGCCGGTGACCTTGACGGACAACGGGCCGCGCTCCACGCCGGGGAGGTGGATCACCGAACCCACCTTGATCCGCAGGGTCTTGGCGGTCTCGGCGGTGACGGCGGCCTCCACCTCGGCCGTCGCCGCGGTCACCTTGCCCGTCACGCGCGGCAGGCGTCCCGAGCCCAGCCGGGAGTGGTCGGCGAGGCCGTTCTGCGCGGTGAGCGACATGCGGGCGGGGATGCCGGTCGGCTGGGGCAGCCAATCGTCCAGTGCGGCGGTGGGGTTGGCGGTGCGGACCCCGTACGAGGACTGGGCGGGGTCGGCGACGAGGGGGCGTTCGACGGTGTCCAGCACCTTCGCGTACGCCGCGCGGAGGGCGGCCCCGCGCAGGGCCTGTTCCCTTTGCTCCTGCGGGAGCTCGACGCCGGGCTGGGGGGCGTACACCTGCACGGTGGTCTTCCGGGCCGTGGCGTCGCCGAGGACCCGACGCAGGCCGGCGTCCTCGTACCGGTCGACGGCCCGCGGGAACGCGGCGGCCAGACAGGCGGTCAGCGCGACGAGCAGGGTCAGGGCGAGCGCCGCCCCGGGCGCGGCGCGCAGCCGCGTACGCACCCAGGGGGCCACCACGGTCGTCATGGTCCCGGCCATGTCACTCACCCCCCTGCCGGCGCAGCGAACTCGCCGGATCCGGGCGGTGCAGCGCCAGGAATGCCGTGATGGCCAGCGGTGTGACGGCCACGGCGGCCAGCAGCACGGCGACGTGTACGAGGGGGAGTTCGACCAGTACCCTGGGCATCGGCCGGGTGGCGTCGGAGGTCAACACGATCAGTGGGACGACCGCCCGGGTCAGCACCGCGCCCAGGGCGACGCCCACCACCAGCGCCAGGGTCACCAGGACCCCCTGTTCGGCGGCGATCAGCCGGGCCGGCTGACGGCGCGGCGCGCCGAGCGCCCGCAGCACCGCGAACTCGGCGCCGCGCTCCCGCAGCGACCCGGCCGTGCTGACCCCGAAACCGACTGCCGCCAGCGCCGCCGCCACCACGGCCGCCGCGGCGAACGCGGCCTCGGGGCCCGCACCGAAGGGGTCGTCGCGCAGCCGGTCGGCGATCTCGTCGCGCACGACCACCTGCGAGGGCTCGACGTCGGGCCGCTCCCGCACGGCCGCCGCGACGCGGGTCGCGTCGCCGGGCGCGGCCCGCAGCCACCACTCGGTGGGCGCGACGCTCTGCCCGTAGCGGTGCTCCAACGTCCGGTTCACGGAACGGAGATCGACGAGCAGCGCCCCACCGTTCGGCTCCCCTGCAGTGCCCGACTCGTCCCCGGTCGTCGGTAGTGCCCGTACGCTCTCCACGATCCGCACCGGCACCGTCTCGCCGCCGAGGGGCACGTCCACTTGCTGCCCGGTCCGGGCGCCCGCCGACTTCAGGAACCGGTCGGTCGCGACCGCGGTGACCTCCGGCACTTCGGGCTGGACCACTTGCAGACGCATCGTCAACGACGTGATCTGCCAGGCGAAACCGGCCGGGACGTAGCCGGTGCCGTAGCGGACGGACAGGGTGCTGTCCGAGGACTCCTCCACCCGTGGGGGTGTCGGGCGGGTGGATGCGTCGGGCGACCCCGTCGTGCTGTTGGTTCGCGACGCCGCCTTCCATGCCGTGGGCAGCGACAGCCGACGCTCCGTGCCGTCGGCGCCGACCGCGTTCAACTCCTCGACGGAGAAGAGATGCTGCTGTGCCGTGTCGGTGGGCTGGGTCATGTCCAGTTGCAGTCCGATGAGCACCAAGGGGCCGGCGGTAGGGGGCAGGTCCAGCGCCGGCGCGTGCGCCCGCCCGTCGGCGGGAAGCTCGCCGAGCCGTATCGCGTACGGCGTCCCGTAGTGGTCCTCCAGGATGACCGACACGTCCGCGCTCGTCCCCTCCCCGCCACCGCTGTTGTCCAGCCGCACCGTCATACCGAGCCGTGTCGCGCCCTTCGGGAGCGGTGTGCCCGCGGTCGCTTCCTTCGGGCCGAGCCTTGCCAGCAGCGGCCGCACCGGCCGGTCGGCCAGGTCGCCGCGCAGCAGCACTCCGTCCGCCGCGTGTGCGGTGTCCAGCGCCAGCACCGTCGCCGTACGGCTGCCGGACAGGGGCAGGGTCGTGCGGACGGCGGGGGCGGCCGCGCGGACGTGCGGCAGTGCCGCGTACGTCCCGGCCTGGCCCAACTCGCCTTCGTCGCCGGCGAGTACGCGCACGGAGGTACCGGCCTGGAAGTCGGCCCGGTCGTCCTGCGAGCGGTTCCAGGAGGCGCCCTGGCCGATCGCGAGCATCCCCATGGCGACGGCGAGGACGAGAAGCAGGACCGGGCCCGCGCCGCGCATCGGGCGGCGGCTGAGCTGCCAGCCCGCGAGGGCGGCGGGCAGCCCGCGTCCGCTCGCGGCACGGCGCTCGGCGAGCCGGGCCACCGGCGGCAGCAGCCGCAGGGTGAGCACGGTCCCGGCGAGCAGGGCGAGGGCGGGCGCCGAGACCAGGAGCGGATCGATGCCGAGCGCGCCCGAGCCGGCGTGGCTGACGGCACCGGAGGTCTGTCGGTCCAGCTGCCAGTACGCGACACCCGCGATCACCAGCAGGCCGACGTCGGCGCCCGCGCGCACCGGAGCGGGCAGCGAGCGGGCCCGACCCTCGGCTCCGTCCCGGGAGGTGAGCGCCGGAACCGTCACCGCCAGCGCGCACCCGAGGGCCACTCCCGCCGCGACGAGCCACACCCCGCCGCGCCCGTCCGCGGTGTCGAGGCGCAGCCCGATCCTGGCCAACGCGCCCTGTCCGGCGAGCAGTCGGGTCAACGGCCCCGCGAGGAGCGGCGCGCAGACCGCCGCGGGCACGGCGAGCAGCAGCGCCTCCAGTGCGGCGAGCCCCGCGACCCGGGCGCCTGAGGCTCCGCGCGCCCGGAGCACCCGTGTCTCGCCCACCCGTTCGGCGCTCAGCAGCCGGGCGACCAGGAGCAGCGCGTACCCGGCGAGCAGTGCGAGCTGCAACGCGACGATCAGCAGCGTCGAGCGTGACACGAGCAGCGAGCGCTGGACACCGTCCAGCACCTCGGGCAGCGAGGTCGCCAGCGCCGTCGTCCCGCTCAGCGCCGCGTCCTTGCGCAGCCCCCGCTGCCCGGCGCGGGCCGCGTCCCGCAGAGCGCCGATCCGGTCGGGCGTCAGCGTCGAGAAGTCGGCGGACGCCAGCCACGCGGACTCCCCGGCGCTCACCCGGTCACCGGCGAGGACGGCGGGATCGGCGAGCAGCGGACCGTACGTCGTGAAGTCGACCTTGTTGATCCCGCGGCCGCCCAGCTCGTCCAACCGCCAGTAGGGCGCGGTGGGCCGGGCGGGCCGGTACAGACCGGTGAGCCGGACGCGGACCTTCGGGCCGCCGAGTCGGTCGACGAGGGTGAGGCGCGCACCGGGCTTCAGCCCGAGGCGGTCGGCGGCACTCTCGGGCAGGGCTGCGTCGATGACCGGGCCGCCGCCGGACGCGCCCGGCAGCCGCCCCGCCGTCACGCGCACCTGCGTGCGGTCGAGGGCGGCGAAGTGGGTGAGATCCGGGTCGCCCGCGCGGTCGGCGGGTGCCTGCAGGGAGCGGGGCAGGGCGTACGGGCCCGAGCGGACCAGGGTGCGGAGCGTGACCGGTAACCCGTCGAAGGTCTGCCGGGCGCCCTTGCGTACGGCGCTGTCGGCGGCCTCCCGCTGTTCCGTGGGCACGCCGGCCCGGACGATCAGCGCGGTGTCGACGGCGGTGCCGGGGTCCTGGAGCGCGTGCCGCAGGGATGCAGTGCCGATCGCGCCGGAGTACGCCGTGAGGGTCGAGAGCACCGCCGTCGCCAGCAGGACGGTGAGCAGCGCGGCGGCCAGCAGCAGGCGGTGCGCCCGCGCACGCATGAGAACGAACCCCGTCACCCGGCCCCCCGCCGTCGTCCCGGATCTCCGGACCTTCGCGCGATGCTGTCAGAGGGGGCGGGTCGCGGGTAAGCGCTTGTAGCACGGGCTTGACCGGATTGTGACCGGAATTCGGCGTCGGGCGACCGGAATGCGCGCGTCAGTCATCAGAGGCGGACAGTCGAAAGCGGATGAAAGCCGCGGAAGCCGATGGAAGCCGATGGAAGCCGCGGAAGCCGCGGTAGCCCACGGGCGTCGGCGGCCGTGCGCGGCCGCGGTGAGGGTTCAGCCCGCCGTGTTCACCATCGAAGCCGCCGCGTACGTCAGGTAGTTCCACAGCGTGTGCTCGTGCTCTTCGGAGAGACCGAGCTCCTCGACGGCGATGCGCATGTGCTTGAGCCAGGCGTCGTGCGCGGCCTGGTCGACCGTGAAGGGGGCGTGGCGCATCCGCAGCCGGGGGTGCCCGCGGTTCTCGCTGTACGTCGTCGGGCCGCCCCAGTACTGGATCAGGAACAGCGTGAGGCGCTCCTCGGCCGGGCCCAGGTCCTCCTCGGGATACATGGGCTTCAGCAGCGGGTCCTCGGCGACTCCCTCATAGAAACGGTGCACAAGGCGCCGGAAGGTTTCCTCGCCGCCGACCTGCTCGTAGAAGGTCTGCTCCTGAAGCGTGCCGCGCCGAATCTCTTTCACATCAACCATGGTCTCAGACGGGGCGGCGGAGGACTCAAGGCTTAGGACCACTGCCTGACAGGGCCGATTCCGACGCGGGCCGGCCCGAACGGCCCAGTCCGGATCGGCCGAGTCCGGCGCTCGCCTCGTGGCCCGTCCGGCAGCACAGTGGAGGTATGAGCGCGCACGCTCTCGACCACGACCTGGACGACCTCGCCACCCTGGCGAGGGCGGCCCTCGTGCGCGAGATCGACAGGAGCGGGGCCTGGGACGCCGACCCGGTCTGGCGGGAGGCGTTCGAGGCGGTCCCGCGCCACCTCTTCGTGCCGTACTACTACGTCGGCGTCGTCGGCGGCTTCGAGCGCGTGTGGGGCGAGGACCCCGACCTGCGGGCCCGGGAGCGCTGGATTCGCGGCGCCTACGCGGACGCCCCGCTGGCCACCCGGGTGCGCGACGGAGAACTGGTGTCCTCCAGCAGCCAGCCGTCGCTGATGGCGAACATGCTCACCGAGCTGGAGGTACGGGACGGGGATGCCGTCCTGGAGATCGGCGCCGGCACCGGCTACAACGCGGCCCTGCTCGCCCACCGCCTGGGCGACGACCTGGTGACCACGATCGACCTCGACGCAGAGATCACCGAATCGGCTCGGCGGCACCTGGACACCGCCGGGTACCACCCGACCGTCGTCACCGGCGACGGTGCCCGCGGCGTCCCCGAGCGTGCCCCCTTCGACCGGATCATCGCCACCTGCACGCTGACCTCGATCCCGCACGCCTGGCTTCCCCAGTGCAACCCGGGCGCCCGTATTCTCGCGCCGTTCGCGACCGGCCTGATCGCACTGAGCGTCCGGGACGCCGGGTATGCCGAGGGGCGCTTTCTGCACACGCCCGCCTACTTCGTGCCCCTGCGCGGCGGGATCCGGCCCGAGCGGCCGGAGCCGCAGCACCTGGGCGCGCTGCCGCGCCGGGCCAGGGGCCACGAGCTGTTCCGGTTCCTGCTGACCCTCACGGCGGGCCGTCTCGACCCCTATGAGGCGTACACGCTGTGGGAGCGCGAGAACCAGCCGGTGCGCGAGCGGTACGGGATCACGGTCAGCGGCGAGCACTCCTGGGCGTGGCTGGACGACCCCGAAGGGCCGTACGCCTGGCCGCTGCCGTGACGCCTGCGAGCCGCTGCCGTGACCGCTGAGATCAGCCGCGCCGGATGGTGATCGTCGTCCAGGCGCCGACGTGCACCCGGTCGCCGTCCTGGAGCGGAACCGGTACGAAGGGCTGGATGGGCTCCTCGCCGCCGTTGACCGTGGTCCCGTTCGTGGAGTTCTGGTCGACGACCGCCCAGCTGCCGTCCGGCTGCTGGACCAGGACCGCGTGCTGGTGCGAGACGCCCGGGTCCTCCGGGGGTACCGACAGATCGATGTCCGGGGTGTCGCCGGTGGAGTGCCGGCGGCGGCCGATCGTGATCTGGTTGCCGATGAGCGGGCGCTGCTGCTCCGGCGAGTACGCGGGCAGGTTCAGGCCCGCGGCCTCGGGACCGGAGCGCTGCATCATCGCCATGAAGTACTCGCGGTCGGGACCGATCGTCGCGCTCCAGGACAGCGGCTGCTGCTGGTACGCGGGGCGCGGGCCGGGCGGGGCCTGCGTCGAGCCGGACTGCGGGTAGCCGTAACCGCCGCCCTGGCCCGCGCCGGGACCGTTCGGGCCGCCGGGGCCGCCGCCGGGCGTACCGGCCGACGGCGGGGAGATCACCCAGTCGTCGTCACCGCCACCGTAGGACGGCCCGCCGGGCGCCGGCGCCTGCGGCGGGAACCCCGGCGAGGCGGGCTGCTGGGTGAAGGCCTGCGGGGCGCCGGGGCCTCCGGGCGTCGGCCCGGGCGGCGGCGGTACCGGGCGCGACGGATCGCCGCCGAAGCCAGAAGGATCGCCGCCGAAGCCCGAGGGATCGCCGCCGAAGCCCGAAGGGCCGCCGGTGCCGAAAGGCGGGGCGGGCGGACCCGGCGGAATCGGCTCGGCGGGCCGGTTCATCTGCGAGGGCCGCGAGCTCTGGTACTCGAACGGGTCATGACCGGGCCCGGCTCCGGGACCGGCGGGCTGTCCCGGCCCCTGCTGCTGGAACCGCAGCGCCGGATTCGGGCCGCCAGGGCCGCCGGGCGTCCCGGGTGCGGGCGCCGGCGGACGCGGTGCGGCCGGGGTGTACGAGGTCGCGGTGTTGGTGAGGAAGTTCCACCGGCACTCCTCGCAGAACGGCGCGGCGCCCTCACGGGGCGTACGGCACTGCGGGCAGAGCTCCGGCTCGGGGTCGGGCACGGCGGAAAGGTGCGGGCGCCCACCAGGGCCGCCACCGGCGCCGGGCGGCGGCGGTGGAGAGCCGGGCGGCGGATAGCCGTAACCGGGGCCGGGCGGCGGCGGTGGAGGTGGCGGGGGCACGGCTCCGGCCATGCGGTGACCGCAGACCTCGCACCAGTCGTCGGAACCCGACTGGTGTCCGTTCGGGCAGGTCGGCATGTCGGCGCTTCCCCCTCTCCTTTTCCGGTCGTTATGACCGGGTTTCTCCGGCTCCCCGCGGGAACCGGGCTCGCTACTTCTTTACACGAACAGTCTTTGTGGACCGCGTTTCGAGGGTCATCTCGTCGGCCTCTTCGACCTTTGCCTTCAATCGCACAGTACCTGCCGCGGCGTCGACCACGTCCACCACCTTCGCAAGCAGTTTCGCAGTATCGGCGTTGCCGGAGGCGCTGGCGAGCTGAACGGCACGTCCCAGCTTGGCCGTTGCGCCGTCGGCATCGCCCGCTTTGCGCAGATCCAAGCCCTGTTGGATGACTTGTGCCAGTTCCGCCTGCCCCGTGTAGTGCGCGACCTGCGGATTGATCGAGGTCGAGGCCACCATGTCGTCGGTCCACACTGCCCGTACGAGACCCTGCGCGCCGAGCTTCTGCACGCTCCCGTCACTCTGCGGGATCACCAGCGAGACCCGGGCGGCCAGCATCTCCCGGCCGACTTCGGCCGAGGGGACCTCGACGCACACGTGGTAGTCGCGGGACTCGTCGCCCCAGGAACCGGTGGGGTAGTCGCCGGCGCGCGGGCCCGCCTCGGTGCGGCGATCCGTCAACCCCTCGACCGTGGGGGCCACTTGCTTGACGAACTTGATCGCGGTGCCGACCGGCGTCCACAGCCGCAGGGAGACGTCCGCGACCTCCTTGCCCATGGCCGTCTCCATCATCTGCGTGAAGTCGGCGGACAGGGCGGCCGGGTCGGCGACGATGTCGGCGGTGCCGAGCAGCGCCGAGGCGATCCCGGTGACCTCCTTGACCTCCCAGTCGGTGCCCACTCCACGCGCGTCACACGTGAACCGCCCGGCACAGGAGTCGAGTGCGGCCTTGAGGTCCTGCGGTGACTCGTGTTCATTGCGGCCGTCGGTGAGCACGATGCCGTGCCGGATGGAGACGTCCGCCGAGGAGAGCAGCCGGTCGGCCAGGCGCAGCCAGGTGCCGATCGCCGTACCGCCGCCGGCGCTCAGTTTGCGCAGGGCCTGCTTGGCCTGGTCGCGGGTGGCGGCGTCGGCGACCGCGAGCCGTCCACCGCCCGGGTAGACCTCCTTGGCGATGTGCGTGCCGCCGATCACCGCGAAGTGCACACCGTCGCGCAGGGTGTCGATGGCGGCGGCCGTCGCGTCGCGCGCGTTGCGCATCTTGGTCGGCGGATAGTCCATGGAGCCCGAACAGTCGACCATGATCGCCACGGCCGCGTCGGGGCCCTGGCCCGCCGTGTACAGGTGCGGCGCACCGACGGCGCTTCCGATGGTGCCGCCGCCGGTCGCGCTCACCGTGATGATCGCGTTGACCTCGCGGCCACCCTCGGGCAGGTACTCGTTCTGGTACACGTCGACCGAGAACTGCGGCACGTTCGACTTCGAGAAATTGGCCATGCCTACTCTGTCCCCCTCAAGGCCTCCGGTAGTTGACGGAGGTGATGACTGTGTGCGGACCGGTCCCCTCCGGTCCTGGGCCGTCCCCGTTCGTTCGCGGCCTCAGGCCGATCCTGCCCCCTGCGACGGGGCCGGGAACGGCAGGACGGCCACTGTTACGTTGTCGTGGCCCCCGCCGTCCAGAGCGTGACCGACAAGGACCTGGGCGCTGTGGAGAGGCCTTTCGGCGGCGCCGAGGGGTACGACCTCGGCCATGTCCTCGGCCGCCTCCGCGTAGTTCCACAGCCCATCGGTGCACACCACCACTACACCTGGCCGGTCCGGCTTGAAGGAAGCGGTGTGCGGCTCCAGTTCGTACGCGTCCGCGCCGAGCCAGCCCGTGATGGCGTGAGCACGCTCGTCCGCGTACGCCTCCGCCTCGTTCATCAGGCCCGCGGCGACCATCTGCGCGGCCCACGAGTCGTCCTCGGTGAGCCGGGCGGGCAGCGAACTCCGGTCGACAGGCACCCAGTAGGCGCGGCTGTCGCCGACCCAACCGACGATCAGCAGGGTGGGGGTGACGATGGCGCCGACGAGGGTGCAGGCGGGCGCGTTCACATGGGGGGCGTGCTCGCCCTGTGAGGTGGACGCGTCGGCGAGCGAGTTGACGGCCTCGGCGGCCGCGATGATCGCGTCGTGCATCGCCTGCTGCGGATGCGTGCCGACCGGCAGGGCCTCCAGCAGTGCCTCGTTCGCGGCGCGGGAGGCGGCGAGCGAGGCCTCGTCCGGGCGGGTCGCCGAGGAGACGCCGTCGCAGACGATCGCGACGACCGCGGGCTGCCCGTCGGGCAGCGCGGTCGACGAGATCGCGAAGGCGTCCTCGTTGCGGTGGTGGCGCAGGCCACGATCGCTGACCGCGGCCACCGCGCCCAACTCCTGCTCCATGTGGTCGCGTTCGCGCGGCTGCGCGTGCCCGCAGTTCTCGCAGTAGCCGTCGCTGTCGACGCTGCCCGCGCGGCAGGCGATACACATCTTGGTGCCGGCGGCCGGTGTCCCGAGGTCGGCGGTGCGCGGGTCGGCGGGAGCCTCGGGGGCCGGGGCTCCGGCGGCCGGGGGAGCCAACGGGTAATCGTCGGGCTCCGAGGGCCGGTCGAACCGTACGCCCGGGGGAGGCTCGGGCGGACCGGCGGCGTGCGCGGCGACGACAGGCGGGAATTCACCGGCGGAATGCGGGAGTCCACCCGCCGGGTGCGGGGGCTCACTCATGGCGTGCGGGACTCCACTCGTGGCGGGCGGGAGTTCACCCGTGGCGGGTGGCAGCTCACTCGCAGCATGCGGGAGTTCTCCCGTGGCATGTGGGAGCTCACTCGCAGGGGGCGCGAGTTCACCCGTGGCGTGCTGGAGCTCGGAACCGCCCGAGTCCGTGCCCCGGATGTCCGTGGCCCGGTGCACCGGGGCCGGCGTGTCGGAGCTGTCCACCTCGGGCGCGAGGGGCCAGTCCACGGACGCGGCGGCTGAAGGGGGGCGCGGTGAGGTGCCGTTCATGGTGATCGTGGGGTTGTCCGCCAGCGGTGCATGCACCGCCGACAGGTCGTACCCGCACGCGCCGCAGAAACGGTCACCCGCCTCCAGTGGCTCCTCGCAATTGGGGCACCGCGAAAGGGCCGTCGGCTGGGGCATCTGGGACATCAATCACACCCACGTCCGGGGGCGGTAACGGTTTGCACGTTCCACCAGGTCGATCCTCTCCTCGCCGCCCTGCGCGAGCCGGGCCAGCGTCCGGTACGAACGCTCGAGTCCGAAGCGGAGGCCACGCTCGTCCAGCTCGCTGCCGAGCAGCACACGTCCGCCTCCGGAAGCCGGAGCGGAACCCTGGCTACCGGAGAGTACCCAGTCCAGCGCGCAGCCAAGGACTTCTGTGGACAACTGCTCGCGTCGCACGGAGTCGAGACCGTATCCGTCAAGGGCCTCGACCTGTCCCGCCGCCGCTGTCAGATCGTCCAGGAACGGCGCGGCCGCCGCCTCCTCGGCCATCCGCTGCCGCAGCCGCGCCCGTACGGCGGCGACCCGCGCCGCCGTGTAGTGGATCGACGACTCCGGTACGGATTCCAGCGTGCGTACGGCGCCGCTGCGGTCGCCCGAGGCGAGCTGCACACGGGCCAGGCCGAACGCCGAGCTCACATAGCTGGGGTCGGTCGTCCACACCAGGCGGTAGTACTCGGCGGCGTTGTCCAGCTGACCGAGCACCTCCGCGCACAGGCCGAGGGCCAGCTTGGGCGCGGGCTCGCCGGGGAAGGCGTCGTAGATCGCGTCGAAGGACAGCGCAGCGATCTCGTACTCACCGGTGGCCAGGGCCGCGACGCCCCGGTACCAGACCACCCGCCAGTCGTCGGGGTGGTCCGCCTCCAGGGCCTCGATCGCCCTGGCCGCGCTGTTCAGTTCGCCCATCTCCAGACGGGCCCGCAACTCACGCAGGCGCAGCTCCAGCGAGCCGGTGGGTGCCGCGTGCAGCGCCGTGATCAGCTCGCCGGGCGCGGATGCCATGAGGCCCGCGAGGAAGCCCGCGTTGGGGTCGCCCGGGTCCACTCGGGGGATGGGCAGCGCGAGCGCGGTGGCGGCGGCCGGCACGGACTTGACCAGCGCGCTCGCGGTGGTCGCCGGGGGGAGGAGCGGAGTGCCGTTCGAGCCGGCCGGCAGCTGGGGCGCGCCTTTCTTCCCACGGAGGGGGATCACCCGAGACCCCAGCCGCGACACATCGCCGTCCAGCTTCCCGAACAACTCCGTGTCCGTGACCTTGAGCTCGGGCCCGAACAGGGTGGACAGCGCCGGGCGTGCCCGCCCCGTCTGGAGGGACACGACCTCCCTCAGCACACCGGTCAGCTGCTCGGACATCTCCTGCGCGGAGGCGAAGCGGCGGGCCGGGTCGGGGTCGGTGGCGCGGACCAGGAGCCGGTAGAAGGACTCGTACTGGCGGAAGACCTCGATGTTGTCCGGGTCGGGCAGGGAGTCCACGAAGACGTTCGTGTAGCCCTGGAAGTCGAAGGTGAGGACGGCGAGTGTGCGGGCGACCGTGTACAGGTCGGAGGCGACCGACGGGCCGACCTCCGCCACCTCCGGGGCCTGGTAGCCCACCGTGCCGTAGATGGCCGACTCGTCGTCGTCCATCCGGCGCACCGCGCCCATGTCGATCAGCTTGAGCTGGTCCTCGGCCTGGATCGCGTTGTCGACCTTGAAGTCGCAGTACAGCAGGTTGCGGCTGTGCAGATGACCGAGGGCCTCCAGGGCCTCGATGCCGTACGCGCAGGCCTGCTCCACGGGCAGCGGGTCCCGCTTGCCGTCCGCCGTGCGGCGGCCGTTGGCGATCTCCTTCAGCGACTTTCCGCCGACGTACTCCATGACGATGTACCCGTCCAGCGAACCCGTCCGCTGGTCGAGGTGCTCGACGAAGTTGTAGATCCGCACGATGTTGGCGTGCTCGATCTCGGCGAGGAAGCGCCGCTCGGAGATCGCCGCCGCCATCGCGTCCTGGTCGCCGGTGTCGAGGAGACCCTTGAGGACCACCCAGCGGTCGGAGACCGCGCGGTCGACGGCGAGGTAGACCCAGCCGAGCCCGCCGTGCGCGAGACAGCCCACGACCTCGTACTGGCCGTGCACGACGTCGCCCGCGTGCAGCTTCGGCACGAACGAGTACGGGTGGCCGCACTTGGTGCAGAACCCTTCGGTGCGCCCGGCCCGCTCGCCGCGCGAACGACCCACCGGAGCCCCGCAGTCCGAGCGCGAGCAGAATCGCTTCCGCTCGGGGACCTCAGGGTTCTCCTGGACCATCTCGCGCGGGTCGGGCCGCGGCACGTCCGGGACCTCGACCAGACCGACACCGAGCCGGCCGCGCCCGGAGGATCCCGCGGTCGAACCGGAACTGCGGACCGACACGGAGCGGCCCGTCGAGCGGCCCGACAGCGAGCGCGACAGCCGCCCCGAGACCGAGCGCCGTGACTGCGAGGAGCGCGAGGACGTACGGGAGCTGGCGCGCGAGCTGCTGCGCGCACTGCTGCTGTTGGATCCCCTGTTCGATCCACGCGAGCCCTTGCCGCCCGCCGTGATCCCGGTCGGGGGCGAGCCCACCATGCCGTTCGACGAGACCACCGGGGCCAGGCCGCACGTGTCGCAGTACAGCTCGCCGCCGCCCACGTCCTCGTACGACCCCGAGCAGCCGGGCCGCTGACACTTCTGCTGCCCACCCACAGCCTGCTGACTCACGATTCCCCCCTCCGGTCCACCCGGTCATGGGGCCCGCCCTGCTCGGGCACCCGCGGGCTCAACAGGTCGGCGACCGCCCGCTGGTAGCGCAGCACGGCCTCCTCCGCGACGCGCAGATCGCAGGGCGCGCTCCACAGCATGCGCCGCGCCGCGTCGTAGCGCTCGACGAGGAACGGGTCCTCGGCGAAGCCGTGCCGGGCGACCTTCGCCTTGTACGCGTCGAGGCGGCCGCGCAGCTCGGCGCGGACCGCCAGCGGCGCGGTGACCGCCGTCAACGACTCGCGAGCGCGCAGGAGTTCGTCCTCCGCCTTCTCCTCCAGCGACTCCAGAAGCGGGGACAGGCGGTGCCACTGAGCGTGTCTGCGGTACTCGGCGGCCGTCGCCAGCTGCTCCTGCAGCGCGGTCGGCGGACCGCTCACGGCCGGGACCTCGGACGCGGCGATCTTCGCCAGCACCTCACCGCGGGCGCTGCGCGCCTCGGCGAGCGTGCGGTCCGCGCGGCTGAGGACGTCCCGCAGCTTCACGAGCCGCGCCTCGGCGTCCTGCCGGACGGTGAGCACCGCGTCGATCTCCCGGCGCACCTCCTCCAGGGCGCGCGCCTCGCGGTCGTAGGTCGTCGTGTCCGGGCGTCCGCCGCCGGGCGCCGAACTCCCCGGCGCGGGCACCCAGAAGGCCAGCGGATCGGAGACGACACGCTCGCGCAGCGTGGTGAGCGTGCGGGTGATCCGCTCCAGGTCGTCGCCCGCCGGGTGCTCGCCGGGGCGTACGCCCACGGAGTGCGCGAGCTGGCGGGTGCGCTGGAGCTCCGCGGCCAGTAAATCGATCCGGGCGGGCAGCGCGGACCACACGGCGTCCGAGGCGACGACCATGTCCAGCGACGACGCGTACAGCTCGTTCATCCGCTCCACCAGCGCGGCCAGCGAGAACTGCTCGCTGAGCTTGCTGCTGCCGGCCAGGGTCGGCGCGTTCGCCGTGGCGGTGGCGCTGCCCGCGACCGTGACGCTCTCGCCGCGCAGCAGCTCGGTCAGTTCGACCAGGTCGTCACGGCTGGACCAGCGTCTGCGGGAGCGGATCTCGCGGGCGGAGCGCAGCGCGTCCGTGTACGCGTCGAAGTAGGCCCACAGCAAGGTGATCGACGCCTCCGCGGACGTCCAGCGTTCCTTGGTCGTGCCCGTGAGCTCGGCGCCTTCCAGGAGTCTGCGGCCCGCGTGGTCCTGCAGGGCGAGGAGCGAGGTCTCGATGGCCTCGTGCTCCGCGCCGAGCCGCGCCAGCGCACGGTCCACCTCGTCCCGGTCCATCACCGGCCCGGGGGGTCCCGTGACGCCCATCGATCACCTCTCGCTCTCCGTCGTTCCCTGTGCGCCTGTCCGGTGCGCCCGGGTAACTCTCCAGTCGTACCAGGTCGGTTACTTGTACTTCGCCGCGGGCGGGTTCGCCGACTCGGAGTCCGCGCCCAGGGTCGGGGACAGCCACTTGTCGTACGACGCGCGCCAGCCGCTCTTGCGGTAGTCCACGAGGACCTGGTTGACCCGGCGTACCAGATCGTCCGCGTCCTTCTTCATCGCCACGCCGTAGTACTCGGTCGTGAAGCGGTCGCCCTTGAGCTCCACCGTCGGGTCCTGCGCGGCCTGGCTCGCGGCGAGCGCGCCGTCGGTCACGACGGCATCGGCCTCACCGAGCTGCAGCCGCACCAGGCAGTCGAGCTGGTTGGGGACGGTGGTGGATATGTCGGCGGAGGAGACGAGCTTGCCGGCGTCCTTGTCCGCCTTGAGCTTGTCGTAGGCGGTGGAGCCCGCCGCCGAACAGATCTTCTTCTTCGCCAGCGACTTGTCGTACCCCTTGATGTCCGAGGTCTTCGGGGCCAGGACCTGCTGGCCGGTCAGGAAGTAGGGGGCGGAGAAGGCTACGTCCTTGAGGCGCTCGCAGTTGATCGTCATGGTGCGGACCACCATGTCGACCTGGCCGCTCTTGATCGCCGGGATGCGCTGGATGGTGGGGATGGCGTGGAACCGGACGGCGTTCGGGTCGCCGAGGATCTCCTTGGCGATCTCGTGCGCGAGATCGATGTCGAAGCCCTCCAGGTCGCTGCTCCTCTTCGTGCTGTTCGGATCGCGGTAGCCCCAGCGGTAGCTGTTCTGGTCGACGCCGACCGACAGATAGCCGCGCTTCTTGATGGCCGTGATCGTCGTGCCGCTCTCGTCGCTGGACGGGGAGAGACTCTGGTCCTGCGGATCGGTGCAGGTGTCGTCCTTCACCTGGGTGCCCTCGGCCACTCCCTGGCCGCCGATGCCCGTGCTGCCGTCCCCGCGCGCGTTGCCCAGCGGCAGCAGCAGTGCGAAGACCACGGCGAGGGCGCAGGCGACGGCCATCGCGCCCACGCCGCCCCAGCCCTTCAGGCTCGCCCTCAGGCGTCGTGCCGTCATCGCCGCTGCCCCTTTCACCGGTACTCCGAAAGCCTGCGCCCGATGCCGAGCAGCGCGCCCGCCGCGGCGAGCACCGCAAGGACCGCCGTGCCGACCGGGAGACCGGTCATCGCGTCCCGCCCGCCGCCCGCCGCCTGCTTGAACTCGCTCTCCTCGTGCGTCAGGGCGAGCGCCAGATTCGTGTCGACGCCGTCGAAGCACTCGCCCGTCGGCTTGTCGCTCTTGGATCCGATCACCTTGTTCAGAGCGCCCTGGTAGTCGCCCGCGTCGTCGGCCGCGCGCGCCTCCTTGTGGCGGGACTTCCAGACCTTCATGTTGCCGGTGGCGGCCTGTACGGGCTCCTCGCCCGCCTTGTCGTCGGCGAGGTCCGCCGCCAGGGCCAGGCCCTTGGTGAGCGTCTTCATGTCCTGCTGGAAGTCGTAGTCGAAGGCGTCCACCGTCGTCGTGCCGTCGGCCAGCGTCTTGGTCTCGGCGCCGCGGCTGACCAGGGTCAGGTTCTCGTTGCCCCGCGCGTTCAGGGAAGCGATGCGGGCGTCGTGCAGCACGTTCATGGAGCGGACGCCGTGGTCGTAGGACTCGTCGAGTCCGGCGCGCGCGACGCTGTGCCCGACGACGAGCCACAGGAGCACCACCGTGGAGGCGGCGGTGGCGGCGGCCATGCCCTGGTTCAGCACCCGGTTGGTCCGCCGGTAGTTGCGGCGCTGGGCCCAGACGAGGCCGCCGAGCGCCAGCACGCCGAGGCCGATGGCGGCCCACGGGTAGGGCCTCGCGTCGGCGTAGTCGGCGCTCAGCCGCTGGTTCTCCCGCTGGTAGAGCTCCTCGGCCTTCGGGAGCATCTGCTTCTGCATCTTCTCGTTCGCGTACCGCAGATAGGCGCCGCCGAGCGGGTAGCCCTGGCGGTTGTTGGCGCGGGCGCGCTCGATGAGGCCCTTGTACTCGGGCAGCAGCTTGTTCAGCTCGGAGATGGTGTCCGCCGAGGGGGAGCCCGGCTCCGAGCTGTTGGCGGCGGTGATCAGCTTCGCGGCGGCGGTCTTGATGTCCAGCTCGTACCGGTCGCGGGAGGCCTTGGTCTCCTGGCCGCCGGCCAGGAAGCCGCTGGAGGCCGCCGTGTTGGCGTCGGCGAGCGAGCGGTAGATGTCGGCGGCGCTCGCGCTCAGCGGCTGGCTGCTGTACAGCACGTCGTCCGCGGCGGCCGAACGCTCCGTCATCTGCCAGGCGGTGACAGCGCCGAACGCGACGACCAAGAGGGCGAGGACGGCGCCGATGATGCGCAGCCGGCCCGGCTCCGTCGTCGCCGCGGCGCGCAGGCGATCGACGCCCTCCGCCCATGCCGTACGGCGCGCGGGCGCCGTGTCCGGCGTCGCCGGCCCGCCCCGCGGTGCCGCGGGACCGGCTTGCGGCGGCACGGCGGGCATCGTCGGCGCGCCGGCCGGTGCCGGTGGCGCCGCACTGCCCTTCGGCGGGTATGTCACTTGACCTCCCCCATGGTCATCCGTAGTTCGCCTCCGTCCCGTGTGCGGGAAGCACGGACTGCGGACAGAGGCGTACGGCCGCAAGTATCGCCGCCGGGACTGACATCCGCACAGGCCTTGACTCGATCTTGTTCGGATCGCAGCGCAACTGTCGAATTCCGGCGCAGCGCAAGGCTCCCGCACCACCCCCCTTCCCATGAATACGCCGTCCGGATCTGTTCGGTTCCCGCCCGTCGCCGCCGCGTTCAGAGCAGGCCGGTCAGCCGCCGCAGACTGCGCTCCCCTTCGTGCCGTACACCCAGCGGCACCAGCGCGGCGCGCCCCGGCACTCGCACGCCTCCGGTGAACGCCACCCGTGTTCCGTCGCCGTCCGGCGCCGCGGCGGCGCCGACCAACAGGAACCGGCTCTGCAGCCAGCACCAGCCCGGCCGCTGCTCCCCGCGCAGCAGGGCCCGCATCCCGTACTTGCTGCGGGCCAGCGCCTCGACGCGGGCACCGTCCCGCTTCAGGATCCGCAGCCCTCGCATGTCGGGCGTGACGCGTCCGAACTCGCCTTCCAGGTCGCCCATCAGGGCCCATACACGCTCGTACGGGGCGGCCACGACGCCCTCGGTGACATGGGCGCCGCGGATGCCGGCGGCGAGCACGTGCAGCCGCCGCACCGGGTCGAGGTCGGCGACGGGCCAGTGACGGGTCGTGTCGCGTCCGGTCATGAGGTCCACGCCTTCCGGAAGGTGTCCCGTGCCCGGTGCAGCCGGGACTTGACGGTGCCGACGCGAAGGCCGAGCAACTCGGCCGCGGCCCGCTCGTCCATGCCCTCCACGTCGCGCAGGACGAGCACGGCCCGGTGCTCGGGGGAGAGCCGGTCCAGTACGTCCCGGATGTCGGCGGCGAGTTCGGGGTCGCCGCGCGAGGGCAGGGTGCTCAGATCGGCGGGCACCGCGCGGGCGGCGCGCCGGGCCGACCGGATCGCCTCGCGCACCGCGATGGCTCGGACCCAGCCGCGCAGCGCGGCCGGGTCCTTGAGGGAGCGCAGCGAGCGGAACACCGCGACCAGCGCCTCCTGTGCGGCGTCCGGCCCCTGGTCCAGGGCGATGGGACCGCAGATACGGCCTACGTAGGGGGCCAGTTCGTCCAGCAGTTCGGCCATGGCGAGGGTGTCGCCGCGCTGGGCGGCGCGCACCCGGCGGACCGTTTCCTCATCGGACACGTACGGCATCTTCCCAACGCGCGGTGCTTTCCCGGGCAGCGGTGCCCTGTTGGCGGGCGACCTTGAGCGCGGCCGCGCACAGCACCGCGCACAACGGGGTGTAGAGGCCGAGGTTGAGCCGGTAGAAGGCGGTCCCGGTGTCCTGCGCGAAGAGCCAGTAGACGCCCGCCAGTGTGCGCAGGGACAGCCCGGCCGCCACCGCGAGGGTGCCGAGGCGGAGCAGCCCGTGCGGGCGCCGGGACTGGGCGACGACGATGCCGCTCGCGGTCAGCAGGAGTGCGGCGAGCGGCAGGACGACGGGCGGGGTGAACGGGGCCTCGGTACCAAGGACCCCGTACGACAGGCTCTTCTCGTCGGCGGCGGGCCAGGTGGAACCGGTCGCCCAGTAGAGGTGGAACAGTGCGTCCGTGGTGAGCACCGAGGCGAGGAGTGCGGCGGCTCGTGCGGCCGTGCGGTCGGACATGGGGCCTCCTGAGATGGCAATCGACACCCACCAGAGGAGGCGTCCGGGCCATTCGTTCCCGCGGATGTGCGGGAATTTCCGGCGCGGACACCCGAACCCCCGTTCGTCAGGCCTGCTCGTAGAACGACCGCACGCGCGTGTGCACCTCCTCCTGAGCCCCCACGTGGTCCAGGCCCAGGAGGGCGGCGCCGAGTACGGGACGTGCCGTGACCACCCGGGGGACCGCCTTCGGAGCGCGGATCGCGAGGACTTCGTGGACGCGGTCGTCGAGTTGTGGGTGGCGGGCGGCGAGGATGCTGCCGCCGAGGAGGACCGGGGTCTCCTCGGTGAGGAGGTCGAGCCGGGTCAGGGCGACCATGGCCATGGCAACCACCTCGTCCGCGAGCCGGTCGACGATCGCGCGGGCCACCGGGTCGCCGTCCACCGCCGTGGCGAACAGGACGGGCGTCAGCTCGTGACGGCGGGCGTTGCCGATGTGTTCGAGGTGCAGCGCCTCGATCAGGGCGTACATCGAGGTCAGACCGAAGTGCGCGGGAAGCGTGCGCGCCAGGGTCGTGGGGCCGCCTCGGCCGTCCTCCGCCCGCGCCGCGTGCCACAGGGCCTCCTCCGCCAGGCCCCAACCCCCGCCCCAGTCCCCGGAGATACGTCCGATCGCCGGGAAGCGGGCGGTGCGGCCGTCGGGCCGCATGCCGACGCAGTTGATGCCGGCCCCGCAGACGACGGCGACTCCGCGCGGCTCGGCCACACCGGCCCGCAGGATCGCGAAGGTGTCGTTGCGCACCTCCACGCTCGCGCCCCACGCGCGCGCGTGCAGCGCGGCCGCCAGCTGCTCCTCCTCGACCGGGAGATCCGCGTTGGCCAGGCACGCGGAGACATGGGCGACGGAGGCGACACCGGCCTCGGCGAAGGCCCGGCCGACCGCGTCGGCGACCGCGTCCACGGCCGCCTCGACCCCGACGGCCGGCGGGCGGAAGCCCCCGCCCCGCGCGGTGCCGACGATCGCGCCGTCGGCAGCGATCACCGCGACGTCGGTCTTGCTGTTCCCCGCGTCGATGGCCAGGACCAGGCCCGCGGGGCCGGCCCCGGCGGTCGTCCCCGCGCCGGGGCCCGATGACGTCATGCCCACGCGAGGTGCTCCCGGTTGTGCGCGATCAGCTGGTCGGTGAGGGCGTCGGCGTACGCGTACTGGCCGACCAGGGGGTGGGAGAGGAGGGCCCGGAAGACCCGGTCGCGGCCGCCGCGCAGGGCGGCCTCCAGGGCCAGGTCCTCGTACGCCGTCACGTTGGCCATCAGGCCCGCGTACAACGGGTCCACGGACGGCATCGACAGCGGCGCGGGCCCCTTGGAGCCGATCGCAGCCTGCACCTCGATCACGGCGTCGTCCGGGAGGAAGGGGAGCGTGCCCTTGTTGTACGTGTTCACGACCTGGTACGGGTTGCCGCCTCCGCCCAGCAGCGACGCCGCGAGGTCCACCGCCGCCTCCGAGTAGTAGGCGCCGCCCCGCTTGGCGAGCAGCTCCGGCTTCTCGTCCAGCGCCGGGTCGGCGTACATCGACAGCAACTGCCGCTCCATTTGCGCCACTTCGGCGGCCCGGGACGGCTTCGTACGCAGCTCTCGGACGACCTCGTCGTGTGCGTAGTAGTAGCGCAGGTAGTAGGAGGGAACCACCCCGAGGCGGTCGGCGATGCTGCGTGGCAGGCGCAGATCGTCGGCGATGGTGTCGCCGTGCTCGGCGAGGAGTTTCGGCAGGACGTTCTCGCCCTCGGGACCGCCCAGACGCACACCTGTTTCCCAGGTGAGGTGGTTGAGGCCCACATGGTCGAGGTGCACATCGGCGGGGGTGACGCCCAGTAGTCCCGCGAATCTCCGCTGGAAACCGATCGCCACATTGCACAGTCCGACCGTCTTGTGGCCCGCCTGGAGCAGGGCGCGCGTCACGATCCCGACCGGGTTGGTGAAGTCGATGATCCAGGCGTCCGGGTTCGTACGGCGCACGCGCTCCGCGATGTCCAGCACCACCGGCACCGTGCGCAGCGCCTTCGCCAGGCCGCCCGCGCCCGTCGTCTCCTGCCCGATGCAGCCGCACTCCAGCGGCCAGGTCTCGTCCTGTTCGCGGGCCGCCTGGCCGCCGACGCGGAGTTGCAGCAGTACGGCGTCGGCGCCCTCCACGCCCGCGTCCAGGTCGGAGGTCGTCACGATGCGTCCGGGGTGGCCCTGCCGAGCGAAGATCCGTCGGGCGAGGCCGCCCACCAGCTCCAGACGCTCGGCCGCCGGATCGACGAGCACCAGCTCCTCGATCGGCAGGGTGTCCCTCAACCGCGCGAATCCGTCGATGAGTTCGGGGGTGTAGGTCGACCCTCCGCCGACCACGGTGAGTTTCATATGGGTCAACCCTTCACTCCGGTGAGCGTGACACCCTCGACGAACGCCTTCTGCGCAAAGAAGAACACGAGGATCACGGGGGCCATGACCAGCACGGTCGCGGCCATGGTGAGATTCCAGTCGGTGTGGTGCGCGCCCTTGAACGACTCCAGCCCGTAGGAGAGGGTCCAGGCGCCCGGGTTCTCCGACGCGTAGATCTGGGGCCCGAAGTAGTCGTTCCAGGCGTAGAAGAACTGGAAGAGCGCGACGGCGGCGATGCCGGGTTTGGCCATCGGGAGCACGACCTTCAGGAGCGTCCTGAGGTCGCCGCAGCCGTCAACCTTCGCCGCGTCCACGTACTCGTTCGGGATCGTCATCAGGAACTGGCGCAGCAGGAAGATGGAGAAGGCGTCGCCGAACGCCATCGGGATGATCAGCGGCCAGAGCGTTCCCGAAAGGTCCAGCTGCTTCGCCCAGAAGAGGTACATCGGGATGATGACCACCTGTGGCGGCAGCATCATCATCGAGATGACCAGCATCAGCGACAGATTGCGGCCGCGGAAGCGGAACTTGGCGAGCGCGTAGGCGACGGGGATCGACGAGACGACCGTCAGGACCGTGCCGGCACCGGCGTACAGCAGGGTGTTCTTCCACCAGGTCAGGAAGCCCGGTGTGTCGAAGACCTTCTTGTAGTTGCCCCACTCCCACGTGTGCGGGATCAGATCGCGGCTGAGCGCCTGGGTGTCGCTCATCAGCGAGGTCAGGAACACGAACACGAAGGGCAGGACGAAGAAGAGGGCAGCCGCGACGCCCAGCGCGTGGATCGCGACCCACTCCAGGAGCGCCTTGCGGCGGGCGGTGCGCTCGGCGGGCGAGACCGGGGCCCGCAACTCCACCGGCTTGTCGAGTACTTGAGTCATGGGTGTCAGTCACCTGCCTGGATGAGACCGCCCCGGCGCCGCATCAGAAACGCGGTGAACACCATGGACAGGGCGAACAGCACGAGCGCGACCACACAGGCGGAGCCGTAGTCGAAGCGCTGGAAGCCGAGGTTGTAGACGAGCTGCGGCAGGGTGAGCGTCGACTTGTCGGGATAGCCGGGCTCGAACTGCGTACCGGCGCCCTGGATGACGCCCGAGGCGACCTTCCCCGCGATCAGCGGCTGGGTGTAGTACTGCATGGTCTGGATCACGCCGGTGACCACGGCGAACATCACGATCGGCGAGATGTTCGGCAGGGTCACGTACCGGAAGCGCTGCCACGCCGAGGCGCCGTCCAGCTCCGCGGCCTCGTACTGCTCGGTCGGTACGTCGAGCAGCGCGGCCATGAAGATGACCATCAGGTCGCCGATGCCCCACAGGGCCAGCAGGGTGAGGGCCGGCTTGGACCAGGTGGGGTCGTTGAACCAGCCGGGCGCCGGGACGCCGACCTTCTCCAGGATCGAATTGACCGGGCCCGTACCGGGGTTGAGCAGGAAGGCGAAGGCCATCGTGGCCGCGACCGGCGGGGCGAGGTAGGGAAGATAGAAGAGGGTGCGGAAGACACCCGTACCCGTCTTGATCTTCGTGATCAGCAGTCCGACGCCGAGCCCGAAGAGGACCCGCAGCGTGACCATGACGACGACCAGCCACAGGGTGTTCCGCAAGGCGGGCCAGAACAGCGGGTAGTTCTCGAAGACGTACGTCCAGTTCTTCGTTCCGCTCCACGTCGGCGGTTTGAAGCCGTCGTAGTGCATGAAGGAGAAATAGACGGTCGAGATCAGCGGGTACGCGAAGAAGACCGCGAAGCCGATCAACCAGGGCGACATGAAGGCGAGCGTTCGAAGCGCCGAACGACGGCGCTTCGACGCGAGCGTTACCGTGCTCATCTCCGTACTACTTCGCCTGCGCGATGTCCGTGTCGATCTGCTTGGCGGTGCTTTCCAGAGCCGCCTTCAGATCCTTGGCCTTGCCGCTCTCGTAGTCGTATCCGAGCTGCTGGATCGTCACCAGATAGGTGCCGCCGTTGATGGACGCGGGAGTCGTCGTCGAGTTCGGGTTCGACGCGATGTCCAGGAACGTCTTGAAGCGCGGGTCGTACGTGAGCTTCGGCGACTTCAGCGCCGCGAGCGTCGACGGCACATTGTGGATGTCGTTGGCGAAGCCGACCACCGCGTCCGTGTTCGTGGTCATGTATTCGACCAGTTCCCAGGCCGCGTTCTGCTTCTTGCTGGTGGAGGCGATGCCCGCGATGGTGCCGGTGATGTAGCCCTTGCCGTACTGGTCGGCCTGGTCGTCGGGTACGGGCAGCGGGGCGACGCCGATCTCGAAGTCCGGCTTGGCCTCCTCGGCCATGCCGAGCCGCCACTCACCGTCCAGCTGCATGGCGACCTGACCGGTGTGGAAGGGGTGCTTGGGGCCCCATTCGTCACCGAGCTTGGAACGGTACGTCTCCAGCTTCTTGTAACCGCCGAGTTCGTCGACGAGCTTCTTCTGGAGGGCGAAACCGGCCGTGAAAGCGGGGTCCTTGGCGATGTTCGACTTGCCGCTGCTGTCGAAGTACGTCGGCGAGAACTGACCGAAGTAGTGCTCGGTCGTCGACTCCCAGCCGTGGTAGTTCGGCATGAAGCCGAGCTGCGAGTAGGAGTCGCCCTTGGTGATGGTGAGCTTCTTGGCGTCCTTCTCGAATGCGGACCAGGTCTTCGGGGGGCTGGTGATTCCGGCCTTCTTGAACGCGGTCTTGTTGTAGTAGAGCCCGTACGCGTCACCGAGCAGCGGCACCGTGCAGCGGTTGCCGTCGAACTGGGTGTACTCGTTCATCGCCTTCGGGAAGGTTGTCTCCGGGTCGATGCCCGCCTTCTTGAAGAAGGGGTTCAGATCGACGAAGGCGCCGGAGGAGCAGAACTTGCCCACGTTGTTGGTGGTGAAGGAGGAGACGACGTCGGGGGCCTTGTCGCCCCCCGCGCGCAGCGCCTGGTTGATCTTGTCGTCCGTCATGTTGCCGACGATGTTCACGTGGATGTTGGGGTGCGCCTTCTCGAAGCCCGCGACCAGGGACTTCACGGCCTTGACCTCGTTGGGCGCGCTCCACGCGTGCCAGAAGTTGATCGTCTGGTCCTTGGACGCGTCGTCGCTCGCGCCGGAGTCGGACTGGCCGGTACAGGCGGTGGCGAGGAGGGCTATCGAGGCGGAAGCGGCGAGCGCGGTGACCGCTTTCCGGGATATTCCGGGCATGACGGGGTCTCCCTAGGGCAGGGCGGGGGCGGTGAAGGTGGTGAGCGTGCGGGGAACGGACTAGCGGGAGGTGTCGAAGACCTCGTCGCGGGTGGCTGCCAGGGCGCTTTCCAACGCGCCGCGCAGCACGGGGTGTTCGTGTACGTCGCCGACGACGAGACGCGGCCGGGACGCGGCCAGCTCCTCCAACTCGGCCTGGACCAGGGCGCGCAGTGGTTCGCCGCCCGCGGTGAGCGATGCGCCGCTGAGCACGACGAGCTCGGGGTCGAGCACGGAGACCAGCGAGGCGAGACCCGTGGCGAGACCGGTCGCGTAGGTCTCCAGGAGCCGTCGGTGCGGCCCCTCGTCGATGGTGGCGGCCCGCTCGACAAGGGCCGCGGCGACCTCGGCGTACGGACCCGTCGGTACGTCCTCGATGCCGAGCTCGCGGGCCAGCTTGGGCAGGGCCTGCGAACCGGCCAGCTCCTGGTAGCCGCCGCTGTTGGCCTTGGTGACCTGCCGCACCAGGGGCGCGCCCGGCACCGGCAGGAAGCCGACCTCGCCCGCGCCGCCGGTCCAGCCGCGGTGCAGCCGTCCGCCGAGGACGAGCGCGGCTCCGAGGCCGCCCTCGTTCCACAGGAGTACGAAGTCCTCGTGGCCCTGGGCGGCACCGAGCCGCTGCTCGGCGATGGCGACGAGGTTGACGTCGTTCTCGTACTCGACGGGCATCGGCAGCGCGGCCGCGAGCTCGTCGAGCAGGCTGGGGGAGTGCCAGCCGGGCAGGTGTGAGGCGTAGCGCAGCCGACCGGTGTTCGGGTCGAAGGCGCCGGGGGTGCCGATGACGAGGCGTCGGACGTCGTCCCTGGCAAGCCCGGCCGCCTTCACCGCGCCGTCGAGGGCGTCGGTGACCTGGCGTACGACGGGCTGCGCGGGGCGCCGGCCGGGCGTGAGCAGCTCGTACTCGCCGACGGTCCGGCCGGTGACGTCCGCGACGGCGGCGAGGATGCGTTCGGGGGTGACGTCCAGGCCGGCCGCGTAGGCGGCGCCCGGATTGACTACGTACAACTGGGCGCTGGGGCCCGGGCGGCCCTCGCTGGTGCCGGTGGCGAGGACGAGTCCCGCCGCCTCCAGACGGGCGAGGAGCTGCGAGGCGGTGGGCTTGGACAGCCCGGTGAGCTTCCCGATCCTGGTCCGCGACAGCGGCCCGTGCGCGAGAAGCAGATCGAGGGCGGCGCGGTCGTTCATGGCGCGCAGGACGCGCGGAGTGCCCGGCGTACCGGCGGATCCTGCCATGTGGTCGACACCTGCCTTTCAACTGCCCACCTTCCCAGTGACCTGGGAGGAAAGTCCATCCGATGATCACTGTTAGGAAAGTTTCCTATTGGGTGGAAGGAACGTAAGCCCGGGGCGAAGCAGGCGTCAAGAGAAACCGCCCCCGCGGCAACAGACTCGTTACCTGCGAATGCGGTCGCGACCGGTGCAGAGCCCGTGAGGGAAGACCCCGCCGCGCTTGCTCCGGTGCGAAGCGCCGTCGCATGGCGGGCCGCGGGGCCGGCGTGCCACTCTCCGCCGAGGCGCTGGACGAGCGCCAGAGGCATGTGCTGCGTGCGATGCCCCTCTCCGAGGGGCGGCAGGAGCGGGTCCGTGACCAACTGACGGCGTCCGAGCGGGCGTTCCTCGTCGCCGAGAAGGGCCGTGAGGGGATCCACTTCCGGTGGCGGCCCGGACGCGGCGACGGTCCGTCCGGGGATCGATGGCCTTCGACGCGACCTCGGGCGACGTCCGCCTCGACGTCCGCGACGGGGAAGACCTCCTGGGAGTGGCGGGCCTGGGGAAGGGGTCCGCCTTCGCCGCGGTGTGCCAGATGGCCCGGGCCGCGGGGCTGTCCGGGGCGGACGGGCTGACATCGTGCGTTCAGCGGACGGGCTGACGCCGTGCGTTCACTCGAACGGGCGTGCTGAAGCGTTACGGCCGTCGGAGTCCCGTACAGACGGGGGAGGCGGCGCCCGGAACCCCGGGCGCCGCCTCCCCCGTACCAACCGTGAGCGCTACTTGGGAACGCCCGACGGTGTCGGTGCCGGTGTGATCGGCGTGGCCGCCGCGGCCTGCGGGGACGACGGGTTCGCGTGGGCCGACGGGGCCGCTACGGTCTCCGTCGAGTCCGGGGCCGGGTCCTCCTCCGCTTCCGCCACGGGGCCGCCCACGATGCGGATGTTCGCGGCGTCGAAGGCGCGCTTGATGCGCCAGCGCAGCTCGCGTTCCACGGAAAGGGCCTTGCCGGGCATCGTCTTGGCCGAGACGCGGACGACCATGGAGTCGAGCAGGACGCTGTCGAGGCCGAGGACCTCGACCGGGCCCCAGAGGCGCTCGTTCCAGGGCTCGTCCTTGCTCATGCCCTCGGCGACCTCGTTCAGTACGGACTGGACGCGGTCCAGGTCCTCCGAGGCGCGGAGGGTGACGTCGACGCCGGCCGTGGCCCAGCCCTGGGAGAGGTTGCCGATGCGCTTGACCTCGCCGTTGCGGACGTACCAGATCGCGCCGTTGTCGCCGCGCAGCTTGGTCACGCGCAGGCCGACCTCGATGACCTCGCCGGAGGCGACGCCCGCGTCGATCGTGTCGCCGACGCCGTACTGGTCCTCCAGGATCATGAAGACGCCGGAGAGGAAGTCGGTGACCAGGTTGCGTGCGCCGAAACCGATGGCGACACCGGCCACGCCCGCGGAGGCCAGCAGCGGGGCCAGGTTGATCTCGAACGTGCCGAGGATCATCAGCGCGGCCGTGCCCATGATCAGGAAGGACGCCACCGAGCGGAGGACCGAGCCGATCGCCTGGGAGCGCTGGCGGCGCCGCTCGACGTTCACCAGGAGGCCGCCGAGGGTCGTGCCGTCGGCCCCCTGGACCGTGCGGTTCATGCGTTCTATGAGCTTGGTGATCGCCCGCCGGACGGCCACTCTCAGTACCGCCGCGATCACCAGGATCAGCAGGACACGCAAGCCGATCGCCAGCCACGTGGACCAGTTCTGCTGGACCCAGCTCGCGGCGTTGGTCGCGCCTTCCTGGGCGTCCTGAAGCGTGGCGACCGTCGGGTCCGTCGACGTCGAGGGGGACGGCGACGGCGTCGAACCGACGGCCAATAGGACGGGCAGGGACACGGCAGCAACCTCCAGGCGTAGCGGTCTGCCCGCGGCAGGGGACACACGAGGGGCACCGGTCGGGCAGACCCACCACACTAACGGGGCATCGTGTGTGGATCGTTGCGATGTTCGAGGGAGAGACTGTGCTCACCTGGGGATGAAGAAGATGTGGTCGAAAACACTCCCAGCCCGTTACCGGGACATGGTGGCGCTTCCACCAGGCATTCGGGGACACTGGCCACAGATCGTCCCGGCGCGAGCCACGCGCCGCCGGCGTACAAGGAGGCATCCGTGCCGCATGTCCTGGTCCTCAACGCGTCGTACGAGCCGCTCGGCGTCGTACCGCTCCGCCGCGCGCTCGTCCTCGTCCTCGAGAACAAGGCCATCTGCCTCGAGGAATCCGGCGCCTTTATGCATAGTGCAACCGTTACTGTCCCCGCACCCAGCGTGGTCCGGCTGAAGAGGTTCGTGCGGGTCCCTTACCGGGGGCCCGTTCCGCTGACCAGGCGAGCTCTGTTCGCCCGCGACGGCGGCCGGTGCATGTACTGCGGTGGCGTCGCAACCAGCGTCGACCACGTCATCCCGCGCTCCCGCGGAGGTCAGCACGCCTGGGAAAATGTGGTGGCGTCCTGCCGCCGCTGCAACCACACCAAGGCCGACCGCCACCTGGTCGAGATCGGCTGGCGCCTGCGCCACAAACCCGCCCCGCCGACGGGGCTCGCATGGCGCATCATCGGAACCGGGCATAGGGACCCGCGCTGGCTGCCATATCTGCAGCCGTACGGCGCGGATGACGCGATGGCCCGGATCGACGGCATTTCCGCCTGACGATCCGGGCTTTTGCGTACCCCGCCGCGGTTGCGGCCGTGCGACCCCGCGTCAGGCGCGGGGTCCCTCGGGGCGGGCGCCGCGCGCTGCGCAGAGTGCCGTGCCGAGTACGAAGAGTGTGAGGCCGACTGCCCAGGCGCCACGCTGTGGACCCGGTTGCATGGGCCAGGCCAGGAGTGTCGCTCTACTCACGCGGGGCGAGGCGGCCGACAGGTACACGGCGCTGAGGTACAGCGTCGTCGGCATCCAGCTCACCCTGGCGCCGAGCAGCGCCGCCGCGGCTGCCGTGATGCCGACGGCCCCCAGCGTGTTGCGGACCATCGCCGCCCCGCCGAACTCCTGGGAGTGCCCCGGCACGGCGAGGGCCAGCAGTGCCGCCGCGAGCGCGGTCAGGACCAGCAGGTGGGCCAGGCGCCGCGGCCACCAGCGGCGTACGGCGGTGTCGTCCAGGTCACGCGCGTATGTGTGGAGGCTCACGCCGATCGCCGACGAGGCCAGCAGCGGGGCGAGCGAGACCAACGGCACCCTGCGGTACGGGTCGAGGTACACGTCCGGACGGCTCGCCACCCACAGGGTGAGGAGCGCGGCGCAGACGAGGGCCGCCACGGTCGCCGGGATGCCGCGGGAGCGGGCGTAGAGGGCGAGGGGGGTGAGCCCGGGTCCGGGTGCCGCGTTCACAGTGTCTCTCCGTATGACATTCACAGGGACGGGACCTCGCTCGGGTTCGGGTCGCACTCCTCGGCTGTCACGAAGTAGCGGCCGAGCCAGGCGCGGCGTTCGCCGTCGGCCATGGCGGTGAGGTGCGCATATGCCGTGTCCTGCGCGCGGAACCTCGCGAGTTCCTCCGCGTCGCCCCGCTGCCGGGCCTGCGCCACGGATTGCTCGCGCATCCCCTCGGACAGCGAGTCCGGGGCCAGCCAGCGCAGTACGGCCTCGTCGGTGACCTGGACCCGCTGGGACGGCAGCTTCCCGCAGTCGGAGCGGATCAGAGTGTGGGCGGCCTCCCACGCGTACCGCTCCGGATCGGTCACCTTGCCGCGGACGGCGCTCCAGCCGAACGGCCTGAGTATCGGCAGCTGTACCTCGTCCTGGTGCGGGGATCTCCCGAGGTCCTCGTAGCGGACCGGTAGGTTCTGCACGCCCTTCAGACGGCCGGTGAGACCGGACAGCGCGTGGGTGACCTCCGGCAGCAGACCCGGATAGGTGGCGTTGACACAGACGCGCGGGGTGGTCGAGTCGTCGCACACCTGCCGCTGGGCGAGCGGGTTGTCGCGCAGCAGGCCGTCACCCGTCTGGACCAGGAGGACGGCAGCGCCGAGCGCGGCCGCGAGCGGCAGCAGCGCGGTGGCACGACGGTACGCGGTATGGGCCAGGACCGCGGCGGCGGCGAGCCCGGCCGTCCACAGGGCCGACACGAGCGGATACCACCAGACGGCGAGGCTTTCGTCACCGAAGGGGCGGACCGAGGCGAGCGTGAGGTAGTGGAGGTCGGACCGCCCGCTGCCGACGATGCCGAGGACGACGTATCCGCAGATCGCGAGCACGGGAGCGGTCAGCCGGAAGGGCGCCCCCCGCCCGGCCGCATGACCGAGGACCGTGCAGGCGGCGAGCGAGACGGCGGTCCCGGCGTGGACGATCGGCACCGGGCCGCCCGCCGAGGCGTACGGCGCGCAGGCGAGCAGCGCTCCTGCGACCGCCACCAGGTAGGCCGTCGCCAGCCAGCAGGCGAGTGGCAGGGAGGCCGTCAGGAATTGGACGAGAGGCGTACGAGCGGTCGAGGCGCGCAGCTCCGTCATCCGCAGCCTGCGCTCCCGGCCGCCCTGCCAGGCGCCCGCGGCGAGCGCGAAGGGAGCGCCGATCATGCCGGCCGCGGTGCTCAGCGTTCCGGTCGTCTCGCCCCAGCTGCCCTGCCACTGAGCCGATTTGGCGGCGATGGGCCACGCGAGAGCGAGGAACAGCCCCGTGCCTGCCCAGGGGGCGAAGCCGCGCAGGGATTCGACGCGGAGGGGGTGGGGAGCGGAGCGGGGGCGCGGCTTCGGGACAGGCGGAGCCGAGGGGCGTGTGGTCTGCTCATGGCTTGCGCCGGGCTGGGTCCGCACGTCTGCCGGGTGGCCTCCATGGGGCTGCCGGCCTGTCGGGCGGCTGCCGTTCGACTCGGTCCGCCGGCTCGTACGACTGCCTCCCTCGGCCCGCGTGTGTGTGCCGGCCGGGCTGTCGCCGTCCGGCTGGATGCGTATGTTCATCGGCCGGCTCCCGCCGCTGTCGCCGTGCGGTGGCCGCGCAAGGCCGCCGTGTAACCGCGCTCGATGGCGTTGCCGTCGGAGTCGTGACCGTCCGCGCCGAGGGCGGCAAGCGAGTGGGGCGTGCCGCGGTAGGCGACCTGGCCGGCCTCGATCAGGGTCACCTCCGTGCAGGCCGCGGCCACGTCTTCCACCAGGTGGGTGGAGACGAGCACGGTGGCGGTCCTGCCCAACTCCCGCAGCAGCGCTCGGAACTCGACGCGCTGTTCCGGGTCGAGGCCCGCGGTGGGCTCGTCGAGGAGCAGGACGCGAGGGTTGTTCACGATGGCCTGGGCGATGCCGACGCGGCGGACCATGCCGCCGGACAGGGTCTTGACCTTCGCGTCGATACGCTCGGCGAGGCCTACCCGGGCAACGGCCCGCTCGACCGCGGCAGAGGAGGTCGCGGCCGGCAGCTCCTTCAGCCACGCCACATAGGCGACGAACTCCCGCACCGTGAAGCCCGGGTAGTACCCGAAGTCCTGCGGCAGATAGCCGAGTTCGCGGCGGACCGTGCTGCGCTCCCGGTGACCCCGGAGGCCGCTGCCGAGCATCTCCACCCGGCCCGCGGTGGGCTCAGCGACCGTCGCGAGGACGCGGATGAGCGAGGTCTTGCCGGCGCCGTTGGGGCCGAGCAGTCCGTGGACGCCGGGGCCGAAGTCCAGGTTGACGGCGTCCAGGGCGGTGGTCCTGCGGTGCCGTACGGTCAGCCCGGAGACCCGTATGGCGGTGGTCCACAGTCCGTTGCCGCCGTCCTTGGCCGTGGCTGTCCCGGGACCGTCAACGTCGCTTATGGCGGACATGCCGGTCGTACCAGGGATGTTCACATCGTCTCCAGACGGTCGTATGCGCTGCGGCGCGCGGCGAGGAGGAGGGCGCAGAGCGCGGCCGCTGCCGCCCAGGCCCCCTGAGGTGAGGCCCCCGTGAAGTAGAGGGAGAGCTGCCGCGTGAGACGGGCCGTCAGGCCGGGGCCGGTGGCCGTGAGAACGGGTGCCGCGAGCGCGAGCAGCCAGCCGCCGCCGACCAGCGCCGTCGCGGTACGGCAGCCCACGTACCCGGACAGCACGAGCGAGGCCAGCGTCAGGGCCAGCCCGGGCAGCAGCCAGGTGGCCGCGGCCGGTGCCGCGGGCAGACGTGAGCCGGAGGGCGGGAGCAGCAGCCCCGCCACCGTCAGCAACGGCAGACTCACCGCCAGCACGGCGGACGTCCGCATCAGCAGGAGGCGCAGCCCACCCGAGGGAGAGGCCGTGACGATCTCGTGCAGCGGATCGGCATGCCGCCCGTACGAGAGGGCGACCCCCGCCACGGGCACGACCGGCGCGACGGCCAGCAGCAACGGCCGTGCACCCGCCCACTCGCCCCCGTACGCGAGTGCGACCGCCCCCACGGCCACCAGCACCACGGCCCCGGCCCAGGCCCCACGCAAGGCGGGCCCGGCGGCCCAGACGATCCGCCCGAGCCGCCCCCGGACGGCTCGAGCGCCCCTCGGCACCGCCGACGCGCAGCCGGAGGCCGGGACCCGGGCGGTCGTGGGGGCCGAGGCCCGGGCGATGGTCGGCGCGGGTTCGCCCACCGTGTGCAGGACCGCGTCCCGCACCTCTGCCAGCACCACCCCCGCCGCCCCCGCACGGGCCGCGTGCGAGACCCGTGCGGCGCACGGCCCGCAGGTCTCCAGGTGTTTCTCCAGGGACCAGGCGTCCGTCTCCGGAAGAGAGCCGTCCGCATAGCGGGTGACGAGGTCGTCGGGGGCGTGCCAGCCGGTCATGCCGGGCCTCCCAGCGGGGACGGGTCCAGGGATGGATTCAGGTAGGGGCCCGGGGACGGGTTCAGATGGGCGAGGGCCGCGCGGAGTTCGGCGCGGGCGCGCATGGCGCGGCTCTTGACCGTGCCTTCGGGGATACCGAGGAGCCGGGCGGTCTCGCGCGTGGTCAGACCGTCGACGACCGTGGCTCGCAATACCTCGCGCAGTTCGGGGGAGATGCGGTCCAGTGCCGTGCCCACGTCGCCGTACTCGAGCCCCGCCAGCACGCGCTCCTCGGCGGAGGGCGCGGGCACCGGGGCCGCGTACTCCACGCGCGTCGCCCGCTCCTGCACCCGCCGCGCGTCCACCAGACGCCGTGCGGCGATGGTCCACAGCCAGCCGCCGGCCTCGGCGCCCCGGTGCGCGCCGGCCGACCGCCACACGGTCACGAAGGTGTCCTGCAACACCTCGCGCACCACCTCGGGATCGGCACACCGCCGAGTCAGCCGCGTGTGCAGCCACCCGGCGTGCCGGTCGTACAGCGCGGCCATCGCCGCCGAGTCCCCGTCCGCCACGGCCCGCAGCAGCGCCGCGTCCGTGTCGTCCTCCCGGTGGCCCCCCATGGGGCGGAACAGTCTCACACCCCGTCTATCGACCCCGTGGTGGCCGTCGGTTCACTCCGCCACCGCGTACGCCTCCACCGACCACAGCGAGTACCCGTAGTCCGTCGCCCGCTCGACCCCCTGGACACGCACGTACCGGACGTCGCGCTCGTCGAAGCGGACGGATTCGCGGCCGCCGCGACCGTCGTCGACGGCCGTCGCGGTGCGCCAGACGCGGCCGTCGGCGGAGACCTGGACGCGGTACGAGGAGGGGTACGCGTCCTGCCAGTGCAGGACGACCCGGCCGAGCCGGGCCGGCTCGGCCAGCCGCACCTGCCACCAGGCCCCGTCCTCGGCGGGCGAGGACCAACGCGTCCCCGGATCACCGTCGTTCGCCGCGGACGCCGGGAAGTCGGGGGTCTCGTCGCCGGACGAGGACGCGACACCGGTGCGGGCCAGATCGGGGCCCGTCGTGCGCGGGAAGGCGCGGACCGTCAGCGTGCGGGTCTGCGGGCCGAAGGCGACGGTGACCTCGTAGGTTCCCGACGGCGTCCCCGGTGGGACGGTGACCTCGACGGGGAGGTCGACGGCGGTTCCGCGGGGGAGGGTCGAGGCGCTCCCGGGGACCTTGACCTCGATGCCCTTCGGACCCTTCGCCGTCAGTTCGCCGCGGACATCGGCGGGTCGCAGCGAGGTCAGCCGGGCGGTCAGCCGTTCCGTGCCGCCGATCTCCACGTCGGTCGTGGAGCGGTTCAACTCCAGCGCGGCGGCGGGGGAGTCGGCGAACCACGGCACGAGATGGCGTACGCGGGAGGGCGCGGGACCGGTGACGCGGAGCGCGTCCGCGTACACGCCCGCCGCCGTGACCTGCGTCGCGCCCCCGCTCGAGAGGGAGCCGAGGGTCCGCCAGCCCTCGCCGGGGACATGGGCGTCGACGGAGCCCTTCGTGCCGGGGTCGGTGAGGACGCTGACCGCCGTGACGGCGCGGGTGCGCGGGAAGCGGACGGTGCGGCCGTCCGCCGTCGCGCCGCGGTCCGCGGCCGGCTCGTGGTCGAGGCCCGCCCAGGTCTCGTACGCCGTCCGGGCCTTGGCCAGGAACGGGTCCAGTACACCCTTGCCGACCGTCACCCCGCTCGCCGCGAGCTCGGTGCGCAGCCGGTCGAGAGTCCGGTACGCCGTCCACGCTGTGGTGGCGTCCCCGCTCGCCTGGGCGCGCAGCATGGCGACCGCGGTTTCGCCGGCCTCGCCGTAGCGCGCCAACTGCTCGGTCCAGGGCGTCACTTCGGCCGCCAGCGAGCCGTCGGCCAGCCACTTCGGGGTCTCGCGCATCACCGTGAACGCGGCGCGCAGCTGCTCGGCCGCCGTCTCGTTCGCGGCCCGGTCGGTGGTCGTACGGGCCTGCCAGAACGCCTCCATGAGCGGGCGCAGATAGGCCGACTCCGTGCCGCCGAGGACGGACGAGGCGTCGTTGCCGGCCAAAGCGCGCAGCGCGTCCCCGCGGCGTGCGTCGCCGTCCGCGAGGTCGTCGATCGCGGCCTTCCAGGACTCCTGGGGGCGGTAGTCCCGCGGGTTCCAGGCGTAGTCGGCGGCGGTGAACAGCGGGATGCGGGAGGCTTCGGCCTGGGGCATCGCATTCGCCAGCAGGGCCGCCGAACCCGTCGCGACCGCCGGCTCGCGTCCCTGGTACGGGCCGAGGAACACCCGGTCCTGCGCGTAGTCGTTGACCGGATAGTTGTCCATGGTGACGAGCGGGTGCCCGCCGAACGCGTCCCGGGTGCGGGCCAGTTCGCGGCCCGTGATCGTCCTCGGCACGACACCGACGCCCGTCCACGCGACCTCGACGCCCTTGTCCAGAGCGTTCGACAGCTCCTGACGGTAGGTCGTCGAGCCGTCCTCGTAATACTCGGTAGGCATCAGGGACAGCGCGGCGGCGTCCGGGTGGCGTTCGGCGAGATGCCGGGCCGCCGCGTTCGCCACCCGGGCCTGCGCCTTCGCGGCCGCCTCGGAGCCGGAGCCGAACGTGTCGGCGTCCGCGCCGCAGTGCCACTCGCTGTAGCTGACGTCCTGGAACTGGAGCTGGAAGGCCCGGAAGCCGAGCGCCCACATGGCGTCGAGCTTGCGCGTCAGCGCCCTCACGTCCGCGTCCGACGAGAAACACATCGCCTGACCCGGGGCCACCGCCCAGGTCAGGGTGACGTGGTTGCGGCGCGCCCGGTCCGCCAGCTCCCGGAAGTCCGCGCGCTGGTCGGCGGGGTAGGGCTCACGCCAGCGTGCCTGGCGGTAGAGGTCGTCGCCAGGGGCGTACACATAGCGGTTCTGCTTGGTGCGGCCCATGAAGTCCAGCTGGGTGAGGCGCTGTTCGCGGGTCCACGGGGTGCCGTAGAAGCCCTCCGTGGTGCCGCGCACCGCGGTGCCGGGCCAGTCGCGGACGACGACGCCCGCGACCCTGCCGTCGGTGCCGACGAGCTGCCGCAGCGTCTGCACCGCGTGGAACAGACCGTCCTCGCCGACTCCCGCGAGGGCGACGGTGTCACGGCCGCCGGTGCGGCCGACGGCCAAGCGGTAGCCACCGGTGGGGAGGTCGGTGCGGGGCGTGGCGCCGAGCGCCGTGAGCGCCCGCTCCAAGTCGCTGGAGGCGGCGCGCGGACCAAGGGCGTGCGCTCCATCAGTGGTCGCGCTCCCGGCGTGCCCCCCGAAGGAGTACGCCCCCTGAGTGACCTGTTGACTCGAGTACCCCGTCTCCGTGCCCGCGTGCACCACCAGCGCACGCGCGGGGAGCTCGTCCCCCTCGCGCGCGGTCGTGATCTCGCGCGCACCTGCTTGGCGAAGCAGCGTGCGCAGCGCGTCGACGGCGTACGGATCGGTCCTCGCGTCGGTCACCAGGACGACCTCGTCCGTGACCGCGACCGGAGTGCCGCCCGCGCGCAGGGACTGCGGGCGCGGCCAGACCGTGGGCAGTCCGCCCTCGATGGGCTCGCGGTCGTCCGCGGAGGCCGTGGGTGCGGGCGGTGCGGCGACGGCGGAAGCCGCACCCAGCGTGCCGGCAACGACGGCGAACGCGACCGCGGCCACTCCTCTCCCACGCCGGAGCTGCACGCTCCCCCTCCTCGTAGCCAGGCCCCCCGACGCCCGCGTCGGGGAGGCGTCGAGCCCACCATCCGCGTGGTGAGGGTGTCAACGAGAGTGGCCGAAGTGCCCTGTTTACCCCAATTCGGAGGTGTGACATGGGGGCAGAATGTGACGAGAAGCACGTTGTTCGTCCGCCTACGTCTGCGATCGCGCCCACTGGGTAGGGCTGCGGTATCCCGTCAGACAGGTCCAAGACCGCCGTACTCGACAAGGAGGCCCCCGTGGCCGCATCGGCACACCTTCTGCTCTCGGCCCTCTCCAAACGCGAGGCGGATACGTCCGTCGAACCCGAAGGCGCCCATCTGTGCCTGCTCAGCGCGGAAGGCGCCTGCGCGGAGGTTCCGCTGACCAGTGAACCCCCGCTGCCCGACGCCGAACCGCTCACCAGCGAGCCGCCGCTGGCCGACGCGGCGCACCTGACGAGCGAGCCGACCTCCACCGGCGCCGCCTCGGGGGTCTAGATGGCACCACGTCGGCCCGCCGACCCTCCGCAGACGACGCCTGCGACGCCCCTGTCCCGGCTCGCCGAACTGCACGGCGTCGCCACCTCGTACAACCCGTCCCCGGACCGTACGGTCGCGGCCTCGGACGCCGCGCTCGTCGCGGCCCTGACGGCACTGGGCGTCGACGCGAGCACCCCGGACGCCGTGAGCGCCGCCCTCGCGGCGCAGACGGCCGAGGCGAGGGAGCGGCTGCTGCCGCCGACAGTGGTGTGCTGGGGCGGCCGCGCCGCCGCCGAGCTGGCCGAACTGCCGGACGGCACCCGGCTGCGCATCACGACCGAACAGGGCGAGACCCGCGCCTCGGCCGAACAACTCCCGCCCGGCGTCCACGCGTTGCGCGCCACCGCTCCCGACGGCCGCACCGCCGACGCCCACCTCGTCGTCGCGCCCGCCGGGCTGCCCACCCCGCCCGGCCGCACGTACGGCCTGCTCGTCCAGCTCTACTCCCTGCTGTCCCGCCGCTCCTGGGGCATGGGTGACCTCGGCGACCTCGCCGAGCTGACCGCCTGGGCCGGCCGCGCGCTCGGCGCCGGATTCGTGCAGGTCAACCCGCTGCACGCGGCCGTACCCGGCGTCCCCACCGACCCCTCCCCCTACCGGCCCTCCTCCCGCCGCTTCCCCGACCCGGTGCACCTGCGGGTCGAGGACATCCCCGAGTTCGCGTACGTCGACGAGCCCGACCGGGTGCGCGCGCTGCTGGAGCGCGCCGAGCGGCTGCGCGCATCCGTGCTGCACAAGGGCGCGTTGATCGACCGTGACGCCGTGTGGGAGCTCAAGCGCGAGGCGCTGGAACTGGTCCGCACCGTGCCGCTCGGCCCCGGCAGACGTGCGGCGTACGTCGACTTCCTCGCCGAGGAGGGCGAGGCCCTGGAGGACCACGCCACCTGGTGTGCGCTCGCCGAGGTGTACGGCTCCGACTGGCGGCGGTGGCCCGAGAGCCTGTGCGACCCCCGCTCGCCGGAAACCGCCCGAGCCCGCGGCGAGTTGATGGACCGTGTCGACTTCCACACCCGTCTCGCCTGGCTCACCGACGCCCAACTCGCCACCGCCCAGCGCTCGGCGCGCGACGCGGGGATGGCGCTGGGGCTGGTGCACGATCTCGCCGTCGGGGTGCACCCGGACGGTGCCGACGCCTGGGCCCAGCAGGAGTACTTCGCGGCCGGCATGTCCGTCGGCGCGCCCCCGGACGCCTTCAACGCGCGCGGCCAGGACTGGGGCCTGCCGCCCTGGCGACCGGACCGGCTGGCCGAGTCCGGCTACGCCCCGTACCGCCGCCTCCTGCGCGCTCTCCTCCGGCACGCGGGCGCCCTGCGCATCGACCACGTCATGGGCCTGTTCCGGCTCTGGTGGATCCCGCAGGGCCGGCCGCCCACGGAAGGCACCTATGTCCGTTACGACGCCGAGGCGATGCTCGCGATCCTGGTGCTGGAGGCGTCGCGCGCCGGGGCGCTGGTCATCGGCGAGGACCTCGGCACCGTGGAGCCGGGCGTGCGCGAGACGTTGCGGACGCGCGGGGTGCTCGGCACGTCGGTGCTGTGGTTCGAACGCGACTGGGACGGCGACGGGCTCCCCCTGCCCCCCGAACGCTGGCGCGCCGACTGCCTGGCCACCGCCACCACCCACGACCTGCCGCCCACTGCCGCCCGGCTCACCGGCGACCACGTCGAACTCCGCGACCGGCTCGGCCTGTTGACCGGCTCCCTGGAGGAGGAGCGGGCGGCGGCCGCCGCGGACACGGGGGAGTGGCTGACGCTGCTCACCCGGCTCGGACTGCTGTGGGGTGCGAGCGGCGGGTGCACGGTTTCGGAGGAGGCCGAGATCCAGGCCGTGCACCGGTTCCTGCTGCTCACCCCGGCCCGCATGATCGGCGTCTGGCTCCCGGACGCGATCGGCGACCGGCGCCCGCAGAACCTGCCCGGAACCTGGGACCAGTACCCCAACTGGCGCCTGCCCATCGCCGACGCCGAGGGCCACCCGGTGACGCTGGAGGAACTGGCCGCCTCGCCCCGGCTGCACGCGCTGCTCGATGTGGTGCGGGCCGGGGCGCAGACCGGGGGCGGCAGGCGTGCCCGTGGTGGTGGAGGCGGTCACGCGGCGCGCTGAGACCTCCGTACGGCACCCCCTACGGCACCCCCGGGCGCGCGGCTCATTCAGGTGTTCGCTACGTTTGCACCGTGGACAAGAAGAACGCCCTGCGCGCCGGCGCCCTGGCCGCCGGTACGACGCTGATGATGCTGCTCATGTCGTCCCCCGCGCTCGCGCTGACCCGCGACGACGGTGACGACCCCGGCACGGGCCTGAGCGTGGTCGACACGCTGGGCCTCTACGTCGTGGCGCCGATCCTGCTGTTCCTGATCATCGCCGGCCTCGTGATGGCCCTGGACAAGTCCGACAAGCGGCCGAAGCAGAGCTGAGCCCGACTCGGCTCACACGGCTCCCGTCGGCTTTCACCGGTTCTTTCCGTCGAGGGAGTCCGCGCACCACAGGGTGCGCGGACTCCCTCGACGTTTTTTGCGTGCGTACGCGGTCTCGACGTTTTCGCGCGCGTACCGAGGCGTTGCCGCGCGTACTACGGATTCGGCGCCGTCAGATACCGCTGCACCGTCGGCCCCAGCCACGCCACGATCTCCGCGCGGTGCAGCGCGACGGCCGGCTCGATGCGCAGGACGTAGCGGGCGAGCGCGAGTCCGAGCAGTTGTGAGGCGCAGAGCGCGGCCCGTGTCGGCGCCTGCTCGGGATCGGGGCAGGTGCGCTGGACGACCGGGGAGAGCTGGTCCCTGAAGATGCTCTGCATACGTGCGGCGCCGGCCTGATTGGTGACGCCGACCCGGAGTATCGCGGTGAGCACTTCGTTCTCCTCCCAGAGGTCCAGGAAGTGGCTCACCAGGACGCGGCCCACGTCGTGCGGGTCGAGGCCCGCCGGATCGGGCAGCCGCAGATCGACGTCGAGCACGGCCGCGAACAGCCCCTCCTTCGAGCCGTAGTAGCGCATCACCATCGACGGATCGATCCGCGCGTCCTTGGCGATGGCGCGGATGGTGGCGCGCTCGTAGCCGTCGGCCGCGAAGCGCTCGCGGGCGGCGGCGAGGATCGCGGTGCGGGTGGCGTCGGAGCGGCGGGGCGCGGGCGCGTCGACGGGCTCCGATGGCGAGGCCGACACGGATGCCGCCGCCTCCGAAGCGGATGTCGACGGGGGCGCGGGGTGGTTCTTGAGTGGCATGCCAACAACCGTAGGCCAACACATGTTGACAGTCCAGTGATCTCGCTTTATGTTGGCAAACAAGCGTTGGCCAACAAGCGTTGGCAAGCGCACGTCGGGTCGGCCGGGCGCCGACTGGCGGGCGCGGGTCGGCAGGGGCGGCCAACGGGTGTTGGTCGACAGGCGTTGGCCAACAGATGTTGGCATCAGGGAGGTCGCCATGAACGACAACATCGGCACCAGGCACGACACGCGTAGCACGGAGAACACGCGCCGCACGTGCAACACGCGCCCAACCGCTCCCCGCGACGTCATCGTCGTCGGCTCCGGCCCCACCGGGCTGCTGCTGGCCGGCGACCTCGCCACCGCCGGCATCCCTGTCACCCTCGTCGAGAAGCGCCCGCGCAAGATCAGCAACCTCTCCCGCGCCTTCGTCCTGCACGCTCGCGCCCTGGAGCAGCTCGACGCACGCGGTCTCGCCGACGATCTGGAGCTCAAGGGCCGGCCCCTCGACCGCATCCGGCTCTTCGGCGGGCTCGGCGTCGCGCTCGACACCCTTCCCTCCCGCTTCAATCACGTCCTCGTGATCCCGCAGTACGAGGTGGAGAAGGCGTTGCTGCGGCGGGCGGAAGAGGCCGGGGTCCGGTTCGTGTACGAGGCCGAGGTGACCGGGCTGAGCCAGGAAGCGGACGGGGTGACCCTCGACGTCCGCCGCCGGGACGGTGGGTCGGAGAAGCTGGCGGCCGCGTACGTCGTCGGGGCGGACGGGATGCGCAGTGCGGTGCGGGAGGCGATCGGGCTGCCGTTCCCCGGCAAGTCGGTCATCAGGTCCGTCGTCCTCGCGGACGTCCTGCTCGACGAGGAGCCGGAGTCGGTGCTGACCGCCAACGCCGTCGGCGATGCCTTCGCCTTCATCGCGCCCTTCGGTGACGGCTACTACCGGGTGATCGGCTGGCACCGCGGGCGCAATGTCCCCGACAGCGAGCCGCTCGAACTCGACGAGGTCGAGGAGATCGCCCGGCTCGCCCTCGGCCGCGACTACGGCATGCGGGACGCCCGCTGGATGTCCCGCTTCCACAGTGACGAGCGCCAGGCGCCCTCCTACCGAGTGGGCCGCGTCTTCCTTGCCGGAGACGCCGCGCACGTGCACACTCCGGCCGGCGGTCAGGGTATGAACACCGGCCTCCAGGACGCGGCCAACCTCGGCTGGAAGCTGGCGGCCGTCCTCGACGGGCGGGTGGATGCCGCCCTGTTGGACACCTACCAGGCCGAGCGTCACCCGGTCGGCAAGTCCGTGCTGCGCAGCAGCGGCGGCATCGTACGGCTCGCGATGGCCAAGTATCCGTGGACGCTGGCGCTGCGCGCCGGGCTCACCGCACTGGTCAATCATGTCGGCCCCGTTCGTCGCAAGGCGGCGGGCCAGATCACGGGCATCGGGTACGCGTACGCGGCGCCGCGCGGTGCCCACCCCCTGGTCGGTACGCGCGCCCCGGACGTCGCCCTGAAGAGCGGCCGTCTCTATGAGGCCCTGCGCGGCGGCAGGTTCGTCCTCGTCACGCCGCAGTCGGCCTCGGAGTCGTACCGGGCCGGGGACCGCAACGGCCGTCTCGCCGTGGAGAGCTGGGCGAGCGACCGGCGTACGACGGTGCTGGTGCGGCCCGACGGATACGTCGCCTGGGCCGCGGAGTCCCCGGACGCGGCGGCGGTCGATGCGGCACTGGACGCCGCGGTGGGGACGCCGGGGGAGCGCCGCCTGGACGGTGGCGCCCGCCAGCAACTGGCGCAGCAGGTCGGCGAGTTGTCCGGCCTGCTCCTGGTCGAGGGCTGAGAGCGCCTCCGTCTGGACGGCGAGACCCGCCCCGACGGCCTCGTCGATCAGGCGGAGTCCCTCGTCGGTGAGTGTGACCTGGAGTCCGCGCCGGTCGTGCGGATCGGGTGAGCGCCGCAGCAGCCCGGCGCGCTCCAGCTTGTCCAGGCGCCCGGAACTTCTACCGGCCCGCGTTCGCCTGTCAGCCGGAGTCGCTGCCCGCGCCGGGCGCGGAACGGGGTCCGCTCCCCGAGTCGGCGACGCCGTCCGGCTGCTCGACGAGTTGCGGCCGGTGGCGCAGTTCACGCTGCACGGGATCGAAGTCGGTGGCGCCTTCATGATGTTGACGCGGGAGGTGCCCGGCGTCGCCCACGCCTTCCGGGAGACGGCCGCCCGGCTGCGCATCCCCCTCGACCGCCACCCCTGCGACGGCCCCGACCGGCACCTGGACGCCCGGTGTCCTGCTGCTCCCCGGGGACCGCAGCGAGGACGAACGCGACCCGAGACGCTTCGTCGCCGAGAGCACCTGGCTGTATCCCCGTCGGCACGGCACCCTGACCGCGCTCGTCGAGGCGCCCGCCTGGTGCGCGCCCGCGGTGAGCGACGCACGGCCCGCCGTCGCGCCGGAGCGGGAGATCGCGCGGGTGAACGAGGTGCTGCTCCTCCGGCCCCGGGAGCTCGCGGCCGTACTCGACGAGCGGGCGTCGACCGCGGACGTCCCCGCGGATCTGGTGCCCCTGCGCGAGGCCGCCCGGGAACTCGTCGACGTGGCGCCGCCACTCGTCGACACCTGGGCCGCGGAGGAACACAGCGCGCATCAGGGCCACTTCGCGACCCTCGGCATCGCCGCCCGCCGCATACCGCTGCGCGCGGCGGCCATGATGCGCCGGGCCCTCGCCCGCACCGCTCCCGAGACCTCCGACACCCTCGCGAACCTGGTGCGCGAGTGGTGCCAGGAGCTGCAGAAGTCGTACGGCCTGCGATGGGTGCCCGTGTCCGCGCAGACCGGACTGCATGTGCGGATGATGATCGACACCGCCCGCCTGGTGTGCGCGACGGGCGGGTGACCACCTCGGTCACCCCCCCGCCGTCGCCACCGGTTACGCGGTCGCTGCCGCCGCGTCCGCCGCCTGCGCCCTCAGCGCCCGCTCCACGCCCGAGCGGGACTCCGAGATCAGGCGCCGCAGGGCCGCGTTGGGCTCGGCGGAGGCCAGCCACGCGTCCGTCTTGGCGAGGGTCTCCTCGGAGACCTGGATCGACGGGTAGAGGCCGATCGCGATCTGCTGGGCGATCTCGTGCGAACGGGAGTCCCAGATGTCCTTGACCACGGAGAAGAACGTGTCCGTGTACGGGGCGAGCAGCTCGCGCTGGTCGGTCTGGACGAAGCCGGTGATCACCGCTTCCTGCACGGCGTTCGGAAGCTTGTCGGACTCGATGACCGAGGCCCAGGCCTCCGCCTTCGCCTCCTCGGTGGGACGCGCGGCCCGGGCCGTGGCCGCGTGCCGCTCGCCGGCCGCCGTCTTGTCGCGCTCGTACTCGGCGGCGATCTCCGCCTCGTCGAAGCGTCCGACCGCCGCGAGCCGCTCCACGAACGCCCAGCGCAGCTCGGTGTCCACGGCCAGGCCCTCGATGGTCTCCCGGCCCTCCAGCAGCGCCTCCAGCAGGTCCAGCTGCTCCGGCGTACGGGCGGTCGCCGCGAAGGCGCGCGCCCAGGCCAGCTGGTGGTCGCTGCCGGGCTCGGCCGCGCGTAGGTGGGCGAGCGTCGCGTCCGTCCAGCGGGTCAGCAGTGCCTCGCGCGCCGTCGGGTCGGCGTACAGCTCGATCGCCAGCTTCACCTGGCGCTGCAGCGACTGCACGACGCCGATGTCGGACTCCTTGCCGATGCCGGACAGGACGAGGGACAGGTAGTCGCGGGTCGCGAGCTCCGCGTCCCGGGTCATGTCCCAGGCCGAGGCCCAGCACAGGGCGCGGGGCAGGGAGGCCTCGAAGTCGCCCAGGTGCTCCGTGACGAACGCCAGCGAGGCCTCGTCGAGGCGGACCTTGGCGTACGACAGGTCGTCGTCGTTGAGCAGCACGACCGCCGGGCGGCGCTGGCCGACCAGCTTCGGTACGGCGGTCAGCTCGCCGTCGACGTCCAGCTCGATGCGCTCGACGCGCACCAGCTTGCCGCTCGCGTCGTCCAGGTCGTACAGGCCGATGGCGATGCGGTGCGGTCGCAGCGTCGGCTCGCCCTTGGCGCCGGCGGGCAGGGCCGGAGCCTCCTGGCGGATCGCGAAGGAGGTGATGACGCCGTCCGCGTCCGTCTCGACCGCCGGGCGCAGGATGTTGATGCCGGCCGTCTGCAGCCACTTCTGCGACCAGTTCTTCAGGTCACGGCCGGAGGTCTGCTCCAGTGCGCCCAGCAGATCGCTGAGCCGCGTGTTGCCGAACGCGTGCGCCTTGAAGTACGCCTGCACGCCCTGGAAGAACTCGTCCATGCCGACATACGCGACGAGCTGCTTGAGGACGGAGGCGCCCTTGGCGTACGTGATCCCGTCGAAGTTGACGAGGACGTCGTCGAGGTCCCGGATCTCCGCCATGATCGGGTGCGTGGAGGGCAGCTGGTCCTGCCGGTACGCCCACGTCTTCATGGAGTTGGCGAACGTGGTCCAGGAGTGCGGCCAGCGCGAGTCGGGCGCGTACGCCTGACAGGCGATGGACGTGTAGGTGGCGAACGACTCGTTCAGCCACAGGTCGTTCCACCACTCCATGGTCACGAGGTCGCCGAACCACATGTGGGCGAGCTCGTGCAGGATCGTCTCGGCACGCACCTCGTACGCGGCGTCGGTGACCTTGGAGCGGAACACGTACTGGTCCCGGATCGTCACCGCACCGGCGTTCTCCATGGCGCCCGCGTTGAACTCCGGCACGAAGAGCTGGTCGTACTTCTTGAACGGGTACGCGTAGTCGAACTTCTCCTGGAACCAGTCGAAGCCCTGCCGCGTCACCTCGAAGATCGCGTCCGAGTCGAGAAACTCGGCGAGCGAGGGCCGGCAGTAGATGCCGAGCGGGACGGACTGCCCGTCCTTCTCGTAGACGCTGTGGACGGAGTGGTACGGACCGACGATGAGCGCGGTGATGTACGTCGAGATCCGCGGCGTCGGCTCGAAGACCCAGACGTCGTCCTTGGGCTCGGGCGTCGGCGAGTTGGAGATGACGGTCCAGCCGGTCGGCGCCGTCACGGTGAACTGGAAGGTGGCCTTCAGGTCGGGCTGCTCGAAGGACGCGAAGACGCGGCGGGCGTCCGGGACCTCGAACTGGGTGTAGAGGTAGGCCTGTTCGTCGACCGGGTCGACGAACCGGTGCAGCCCCTCGCCGGTGTTGGTGTAGGCGCAGTCCGCGACGACGCGGAGCACATTGCGCCCCGTCAGCAGACCCGGGAGCGCGATCCGCGAGTCCTTGAAGACCTCGGCGGGGTCGAGCGCGTCCCCGTTCAGGGTGACCTCGTGGACGGTCGGGGCCACCAGGTCGATGAAGGACTCCGCGCCGGTCTCGGCGGAGTCGAAGCGCACCGTGGTCACGGACCTGTAGGTGCCGCCCTCCTGCGCGCCGGAGAGGTCGAGATCGATCTCGTACGAGTCAACGGTGAGCAGCTTCGCCCGCTGCTGTGCCTCTTCGCGGGTCAGGTTTGTGCCAGGCACGCGGTCATCTCCTCGTTATGTGTGGGTTGCGCCATCCTTCCACGGGACCTGCACGGAATGCGATGTCCGTTTCCCGCCGGTGCGGAGCCCCGGCGGGCGCGAACCTGGACGTCATGACGAAGTACACCGCGTACACCGCACGCCCCATCGAGCCGGCCGTCCTGAAACAGCTCCGGGACGTTGATGACGCGGGTCGCCCGGCGGCGGCCCTCACCGACGAAGAGGGGGGTGCTCCGTTGCGCTGCTGCCTGCGCCGCAGTGAGCCCGGGGAGCGGATCGCGCTCGTCTCGTACGCGCCGTTGCGGCGGTGGGCCGCGGAGACGGGGGCCGAGCCGGGTGCGTACGACGAGCGGGGGCCCGTCTTCATCCACGCGGACGACTGCGCGGGTCCCGACCTGGACGGCCACCCGTTCACGGGGACCCATCGCGTCGTCCGTCGCTACTGCGCCGACGGACGCATCCTCGGCGGCCGGCTCGTGCAGCCGCCGGACTCCTTCGACGAGGCGTTCGCCTCGGCCTTCACCGACCCCGAGGTGGCCGTCGTCCACGTACGGGCCGTGGAGTACGGCTGCTTCCTGTACGAGGTGCGCAGGGGGCGGGCGTAGGGGGGGGTACGCCCCGTCCGTCAGCCGCCCACCGCGATGCGCCGGGGGCCGTCGGCGCCCACGCGGAGGAGGCCCGGCCCCCGGACGAGGGCCAGTACGTCGAGGCGGCCGACCTCGTTGACGAGGAGGTCCTCGTCGTCGCCGGGCCAGTCGGGGTTGGCGGACTCGACGTGGTGCCAGACGGTGAAGTTGCTCCCAGAGGTCGCCGGAAAGACGTGGAAAGGGTGCGCGAAAGGGCGCCCGACAGGAGGGCGGGGCACCGTGTCCGTGCCCCGCCCTCCTGTCGTGTTCGCGGCTGTCAGCCCTTGAGCTCGTTGAGTTCGGCCGCCACCAGCTCCGCGATCTGGACCGCGTTCAGCGCGGCACCCTTGCGGAGGTTGTCGTTGGAGACGAAGAGGGCGAGCCCGTGGTCGGCGGTCTCGTCGGTGCGGATGCGGCCGACGTACGAGGCGTCCTTGCCGGCGGCCTCCAGGGGGGTCGGGATGTCGGAGAGGACGACACCCGGCGCACCGGCCAGCAGCTCCGTGGCACGCTCCACGCTCAGCGGACGCGCGAAGCGTGCGTTCACCTGGAGGGAGTGGCCCGAGAAGACCGGGACGCGCACGCAGGTGCCGGAGACCTTGAGGGCCGGGATCTCCAGGATCTTGCGGGACTCGTTGCGGAGCTTCTGCTCCTCGTCCGTCTCGTGCAGACCGTCGTCGACGATGGAGCCGGCGAGCGGGAGCACGTTGAAGGCGATGGGGCGCTTGTAGACCTGCGGCTCGGGGAAGTCGACCGCCTCGCCGTCGTGCGTGAGCTTGTCGGCGTCGGCGACGACCTTCAGTGCCTGGCCGTGCAGCTCGGCCACGCCCGCGAGGCCCGAGCCGGAGACCGCCTGGTAGGTGGCGACGACGACGGCCTCGAGCCCCGCCTCCTCGTGCAGCGGCTTCAGGACCGGCATCGCGGCCATCGTCGTGCAGTTCGGGTTCGCGATGATGCCCTTGGGACGGTCCGCGATCGCGTGCGGGTTCACCTCGGAGACGACGAGGGGGACCTCGGGGTCCTTGCGCCAGGCCGAGGAGTTGTCGATCACGACCGCGCCCTGCGAGGCGACCTTCTCGGCCAGCGCCTTGGAGGTCGTGCCGCCCGCGGAGAAGAGCACGATGTCCAGGCCCGTGTAGTCGGCCGTGGAGGCGTCCTCCACGGTCACACCGTCGAGGACCGACCCGGCCGAGCGGGCCGAGGCGAACAGGCGCAGCTCGTCGACCGGGAAGTCCCGCTCGACCAGGATCCTGCGCATGACCGTGCCGACCTGACCGGTGGCTCCGACGATTCCGACCTTCACGGCGACTCCCTTTGCGTGCGTTTTACGTGGTCCAGCGCTTCCATGATGCGTCTGTCCCGTGCCCGTGTGTCCAATCCTTTCGCCGTGGCGCCCGAGGAGTGGGACGCGGGGACCGGCCGGTCCCGCCCCGATCCTCCGGCGACGGCTCCCCCCGGTCCGAAGGAATCCGCCCGCCGCCGGTCCCGGACCGCAAGCCGTACTGCGGGACGTCGTCCCGCGGCCCGGAGCGGTGTGACGTACGACTCCGGGCCGGGGGTCGGGGTCCGCGCCCGCCGCCGGTCCCGGACCGCAAGCCGTACTGCGGGACGTCGTCCCGCGGCCCGGAGCGGTGTGACGTACGACTCCGGGCCGGGGGTCGGGGTCCGCGACCGCCGCCGGTCCCGGACCGCAAGCCGTACTGCGGGACGTCGTCCCGCGGCCCGGAGCGGTGTGACGTACGACTCCGGGCCGGGGGTCGGGGTCCGCGCCCGCCGCCGGTCCCGGACCGCAATTCGTACTGCGGGACGTCGTCCCGCGGCCCGGAGCGGTGTGACGTACGACTCCGGGCCGGGGGTCGGGGTCCGCGACCGCCGCCGGTCCCGGACCGCAAGCCGTACTGCGGGACGTCGTCCCGCGGCCCGGAGCGGTGTGACGTACGACTCCGGGCCGGGGGTCGGGGTCCGCGCGGGGCCTCAGCCGCGTGTCTCGATGCTCCACTTGCCGCCGCCCGTTCTGACCTGGACGAGGCCCTGCGGTACGTGCTGGAGACCGGTGGCCATGCTGATCCGGCGTATCGGTTCGAGGCGCTCGTCGAGCTCCCGGAGCGCGATGATGTCGATCAGACCGCGCGCTTCGTACCGGACCATCATCTCGGCCGCCGGGCCGGTGTGACGTACGACTCCATAGCCCTGTCCCGACACCTTGTCGGTGAACGCGGGCACGGTGTCGAGGGCGGCCGGCTCGATCTGCCGGCCGGTCGCATGGCCCGCGGTGATCGGGACGTAGCAGTATCCGGCCGCCGATACCGGCAGGGTACCGGCGACGGGCCGGCGCCGCCCCGCGGTGCCCGCGCTCATCCACTTCTTGCCGTCGGCCTGGACGGTGAAGGCGTCCAGCGGATGATCGTCCCGGGTGAGACGGCGCAGGGAGTGCACCGCGGGCGGACCGGTGTAGCGGAACACCGTGCTGCCCTTGCCCTCCGCCTTCCCGGTCAGCGGTGTCGCCGCCTCGATGGGCAGCACCCGCAGGCTCCACGAGCCCACCCGCTCCAGTCGCGGCCGGACCTCGCTCTGGCCCGTGCCGAACAGGAGGGTGCGGCCCTGCGTTCCGTGCGTGTGCACTTCCATGAACTTGTCGGCGTCGTCGTACTCGTCCAGCTGGTCGATCTTGTAGCCGCTGTACTCGTTGTCGTCCTTGATCGTGTACTCGAGGATCGCGGGCCGCCCCGGCTCCGGGTTGACCAGCGTGATCGTCTTCGCGCCGCGGCCCGCGTGCTCGTCCTTGGCACGGCCCAAGCGGCCGAGAAGGCCCTTCGAGCGGCTCTCGCCCTTGCCCACGCCGTTGCTGTCACCCATGTACGGCTGGACGGGTGGCGTCTCGGGTACGGCGACGGCGAGCGGTTCGGGCGCCTGGGCCGGGACGGGGTCGGGGGTGGGCAGGGGTTCGACGGGGGCAGCGGGCGGGCGGTGAGCTGCCGGGGGCCGTCGGCCTCGATGAGCAGCAGGAGCGGGCCCCCGGGGAGGGGCGCGGTCTGTCGCAGCCGCCCGACGTCGTTGAAGACCAGGCCCTGTGACCCCCGGAGGTTGTGCGCGTCCACGCTCCAGACGACGAACGAGCTGTCGCCGTCGTCGCCGCCGGAGAACTCCGCGTCCACGTCGGCCTCCGTACCCGTGTAGGCGGGCACTTCGGGGCCGAGCCCGTGCACGGTGCCGTTGAGGTGAATGGAGGCCGACGGTCCGGAAAACCCCGCCGCAGTGGGCCGAACGTTTTGGCCGGCACCGGCGTCGTAGAGGAAACGCGGGAGGGGAGGGGTGGCTGTGCTGCGCAGAAAGGCCCGCCGCGCGCAGGGGGTTGACGACCCCTTGGACGCGGCCCAGGAACGCCGGGTGCGGGCGGTGCTCGCGCTCGGCGGCGTACCGCAGGCGGACCTGCCGGACGGGGTGCAGCAGGTCCGCCTGCGGTTGCTGGAGCGGGCGGCGAAGGGGGACGAGGCTCCGCGCGACGTGTCCGCGTGGGCGGCGGTCGTCGCGTCGAACCTGGCGATGGACTGGCACCGGGCCAAGCGCCGCCAGGAGCGGCTGGGCGAACGCCTGGCCTCGCTGCGGCAGCTGGAGCATCCCTCCGACGAGGACTCCAGCGTGCTCTCGCTCGCCGTCGCGCAGGGCCTGGACGAACTGCCCGACGCCCAGCGCCAGGTCCTCGTCCTGCGTTTCTACGCCGATCTCTCCGTGCGCGGGATAGCCGAGGAGCTCGGCATCCCGGAGGGCACGGTCAAGAGCAGGCTGCACACAGCGGTCCGCGCCCTGCGCGCCCGCCTGCACGAGGACGAGGTGGTGTGACGTGGCCGAGTACGAAGGCATGGACGCGCTCATGGCCGCGATCACGGACGAGCCAGTGCCCGAGGAGGCCCATGACGACGCCGAGTTCATGGCGGAACACCGTGCCGCGGTGGCGGACGTGGCGTTGCTGCGCGCGCAGTTGACGGCCCTCGGGGATGCCTGGGCGGAACAGGGGGAGGAAAGGAAGCCGGCCCCACGACGGACTCCCAGGAAGCGCACCCGCCGCCCGGAACGGGCCCCGAGGAACCGTGGCCGCCGTCCCCTAGCCCTCGCGGTGGGAACCCTCGTCACGGCCGCGGTGGGCGCGATGGTCGTCGGCATGGGATGGCTCATCGCGCAGGGCGGGTCCGGTGGGGCGAACGACAGCGCCTCGGCGTCCAAGGCGGACAGCGGCGACGCGAAGGGCGCGGAGTCCTCGCTCAGCGCTTCCGGCTACCTCGCCTGTTCCCGGCTCGTCGCCGAGGGCACGGTCGCCGCGGTCGAGCCGGTGACCGGCACCGGACAGGACCGGATCACCCTCGACGTGGACCGCTACTACAAGCCGGACAAGGGGAAGGACCAGGTCACCTTTGTGATGGACGAGGACGTCGACCCGCGGCCGCACAAGGGTGACCACGTCCTGGTCGGCATTCCGCGCAACTCGGCGTCGCCCGACATCTGGAGCACGCGGGAGAAGGACATCGCCCACGACCGGGCCTGGATCCTCAAGGCGTTGCCCCGGTCCCGAGGCCTGGCATGTGAGTGAGAAAAGGGCGGGCGCCCGTTTCCGGACGCCCGCCCCGCACCAGCCGCAGAAGCTACGGCGTGACCTTCTCGATCTTCACGCTGCCGATGCCCGCGACCGTGCCGCGCGCGTTCACCAGCTGGACCTGGCCGAAGAACTCGCGTCCCGCGGGCGCCGCGGCGGCGGCGGTGACCGAGCCGGACACCGTCGCCGAGTCGCCCGTGCCGAGCAACACCTGCGCGGACGCGTCGACCGTGACCGTGCCGAGCGCGGACGAGAAGAACACGTCCTGGTAGTCGTACGCGGTCGAGCCCGACGGGACCGAGTAGCCCGCGACCTCGATGGTGTACGTCCCGGCGGCCGGGTTCGCGACGGAGACCGCCTCCTCGGAGTCGCCGTCCGCGGACTGCCCGACGACGGTCCCGGCGGCGTTCTTCACCGTCAGGTCGAGGTCGGCGGCCGTGTCGGAGACGTTGCCGATGGAGACGTCGAGGGACGCGGCGCCCGCGGGCACCTCGACCGTGGTGGTCTGCGTCGCGCCGTCCGCGATGGTCGGCCGCGCGGTCAGCGAGGAGCCGAGCGGGCCGCCCTTCAGGGCGCCGTCGAGCGCGGCGTAGTTGTTCGTGACCTTCCAGGAGGCGGTGGTCGGGGTGCCGACCTTGGCCTCGGGGACGGTCACGACGGCCGGGTCGAAGGCCGCGCCGAGCACGGCGGCGTCGAGCTTGTAGGGGTTGTCGAGCAGCGGCGACGTACGACGGGCCTCGACCTCGATCTCCCAGACGCCGGCCTGCGGGTCCGCGTACGAACGCACGTCGGGCTTGCAGCCGTTGCCGTCGAGGTAGTTGTTGTAGCAGTACGGGGTGCTGGTGTTGTCGACCGGGACGCCGTACGGGTGGATCGAGATGAACCGGGTCTGGCTCTTGTCCTTCAGCCCGCTCATCGCGACCTCGAGGGACTTGGCGCCCTCGGGGACGGTGACGAAGTAGGACTGGGTGCTGTTGCGCTGCACCGAACTCGACGCGGAGTAGGTGTACTTGACGGGGGACGAGACCACGACCGTCGACAGGATCTGCTTGTCGATGCCCTCGGTCCTCGGGTCGTCGACCTCCAGGATCGCGCTCTTCAGGCCGGCCGACCTCGGGGCGGCCCGGACCTTGACGGTCACCGGCTGGTTCAGCGGGAGCCTGACCTCGTCCGAGCCGACGATCCGGAAGGTGTGGGCGGCGTTGTTCTCGAAGTGCAGCTCGTGGCGGATCGCCCGGTCCGCGCCCGACGTACGCGTGATCGTGATGTCGTACGTCTTCTTGTCACCGGCCTTCAGTCCGCCCTCGCGGTCGTACAGGCCCGTGCCGAAGCCCGGCGTCTTCAGCGCGTAGTCGATCGCGGTGTCGACCGGGGCCTTCACGGTGTAGTCGTGGGCGGTGGCGCCGTCCTTGATGGCGTCCCAGGCGTCCTCGATGTCGATGAGGCCCGCGCCCTCCTCGTACGCCTGCACACCCTTGATGTGATCGGCGGTCGAGGTCAGCGCGGTGCGCAGGGTGGCGGGCTTCAGCTCGATGCCCTTGCGCTTCGCGGCGCTCAGCAGCAGCGCGGACGCGCCCGCGGCCTGCGGCGACGCCATCGACGTGCCCTGCAGCATCGAGTAGCCGGCCGGCAGCGAGTAGCCCGCCTCGGCGACCGGGGAGCCCGGCAGCCAGGTCTGTGTGGAGTTGATGGAGGCGCCGGGGGCGCTCAGCGTCGGCGTGAAGCCGCCGTCCTCGCGCGGACCGCGCGAGGAGAAGGGCAGCATCGCGTACTTCTTCTCCACCTGCGAGCCGTAGTTGGCGGCCCAGGTCTTCTTGGAGATGGTCGCGCCGACCGAGATGACCTTGTCGGCGAGACCGGGGTCACCGATGGTGTTGGCGCCGGGGCCCGAGTTGCCGGCGGAGATCACCAACTGGACGCCGTAGGTGTCGATGAGACGCGTGTAGAGCTCGGCGCGCGCGTTGTTGCCGTCGTTCAGCGCGGGCAGACCGCCGATGGACATGTTGACGATGTCTACGCCACGGTTGGCGACGAGGTCGATCATGCCCTCGGTGAGCGCGACGTTGGTGCAGCCGCCGGTCCAGGTGCAGGCGCGCGAGGAGACGATCTTCGCGCCGGGGGCCGCGCCGTTCATCCTGCCGCCGAACAGGCCGTTCGCGGAGGTGATGCCCGCGACGTGGGTGCCGTGCTCGGACTCGATGACGCCGATGTTGACGAAGTCGGCCTTCTTGCCGACCCAGTCGCCGCCGTACGGGTCCATCGGGACGTCCTTGCGGATCTCCACGACGAACGGCTGCCGCTCGACGACGTCGGTCGACGGGTTGTCGGTGCCGAAGTAGCCGATCTGGTAGCCGTCCTTGTACGGCTTCATCGGCTTGTCGTCGGTGAAGTCGTTGTTGTTGTTCAGGTCGACGGTGACCGTGCCGGCCGCCGCGTCGTACAGAACACCCCACGCGTCGGTCGTGTCGCCGTCGCGGTTCGCGTCGCCCTTGGCGTCGCCGCCCGTGGTCGCGGACTCGCGGAAGGTGCTGATCTCGTACGAGCCCGCGGGCGCCGTCCAGGTCTTGTTGCTGTAAGTGAAGGTGGGCCCGGTCACCGGGGTGATCATCGGGCGCCAGGTCGCGTCGCTGTCGAGGATCGGGTCGGTCGAGGTGACCCAGTCGACGATCTTGCGCTCGCCGGTGGTCGTCTTCTGCAGCGCGGGGTGGCCCAGGTCGACACCGGAGTCGAGGATGCCGATGGTGATGCCCCGGCCGTCCGCCTTCGGGTGGTCCTTCACGAAGTCGACGGCGCCCGTTTCGAAGGACGGGTTGTACGGGTTCTCGGCGAGGGTTTTCTTGTTGGGGCCGGAGTACGTGGCCGTCGAAGTGGCCTGCTCCTCGGCGCCCTTGGCCGTGTCGGCGCTCGGCGTCGGGTCGTCCAGCGCGATCTCCTGGCGCAGGTCGATCCCGTGCACGGAGGAGAGCTTCGCGGCGGCGGCGATGGCCGAGTCGGCCCGGCCGGTGGGGACGGTGGCCCGGACGTAACCGAGCTTGTCGTAGGTGCGGCCCACGGAGCCGCCCTTGACCGCGTCCAGCTCCTTGGCGACCTGCTCGGTCTGGCCGGGAGCCGTGGCGATCATCATCGTGACGTTCTTGTCACCGCCGGCCTTGGCCTCGGCGAGGAGATCGGCATCGGCGGAACCGAGCTTGGCGGCGGCGGACTTGGTGCCGGGATCGGCCGCCGGGGCGTCCGCGCCCGCGTTCGCGGAGAAGGCCATGGGTATCGGCCCGGCCGCGGAGAGCGCGGCCACCAGGCCCGCGGCCACGGCTGTGCGGGCCACGCGTCTCGCGCCCGATATCGGAGCGCGCTGAGGTTCGGAGGTCATCTGCATCCCTTGTAGGTAAAGGAACGAGCGCGGAGCGACCGGTTCCGACGTTCCTTCGGAACGCGATCGCGTCAGTCCGGTATGTGGACCCGGATGACCGCTCAGCTTTACCTAAGGGGCAGTTGTTTGGGGAGAGTTGACCGAGGCGGGATGGAGTCATGGCGTAATTCCGCCATGCGTCACGCCAGTTATGTCGCTGTATCGCGCGACATGCGCGAGGGTTCAGCCCTCTTTCGTGCGCGCGTAGTGGCGGGACGCCTTCGCCCGGTTACCGCACGACGCCATCGAGCACCAGCGGCGGGTGCCGTTCCGTGAGGTGTCGAAGAAGTGCAGGATGCACGAGTCGTGGGCGCAGTGGCGGATGCGATCGGGGGCGGTGGCGAGCAGCTCCAGATAGTTGCGCGCGGCGAGCCAGGCGGGAGCCCAGGTTGGGTCCTTGAACTCGGCTCTCTCCCCCGGACCCCGGGGGCTGAGCGTGGGGCGCATCCGCCCGTGCGCGAGGACGGCGTCGACGCGGTCCGCCCCGTCCTCCAGGGACCCGTCGACCACGGTGCGCAGGGCGTCGCGGGCCTGGAGCACGTGCCGCAGGGTCGCCTCGTCGGCGACATGGTTCAGCTCGTTCGCGGCCAGCCATACCGAGAGTCCCTCGGTGTCCGTGAGCAGGTCCTGTACGGCCCCCTCGTGCATCCAGCGGGTGTTGAGCAGGTCGAGTGCGAGCGGCTCGCCGGTGAGTGGACGCGGATCGGTGGTGGTGGGCATGGCGGGGCTCCCTTCACGGCTAACCGCTCAAGAGTACGTGACTGGTTGCACCTATCGAGTCTAACCCCTAACCTCGATGACAGAGGTTAGCCCCGCTGGGGGCGTCATCGACAGAGGGGACCGGCATGACACCGCGCACCGGACACATCGGCCTGAACGTCACGGACCTCGACCGCTCACTCGCCTTCTACCGGGACGTCCTCGGCTTCGGCGTGATCGGCGAGGCCAAGGAGGAGGAGTGGCGGTACGCATTCCTGGGGGAGGGCGGCAGTCCGGTGCTCACCCTCTGGCAGCAGGCGCAGGGGGCGTACGACAGCGGGTGCGCCGGCCTGCACCACCTCGCGCTCGAGGTCGACTCGATCGACCAGGTCAGGGAGTACGAGAGCGCCCTGCGCACCTACGGTGTCGACTTCGCGTACGAGGGTGTGGTCGCCCACCGCGAGGGCGCGGCCTCGGGCGGCATCTTCTTCCACGACCCCGACGGCACCCGCCTGGAGATCTACACACCGAATGGCGCACAGGAGGCACCCGCGCCGTCCGCGTCGGCGCCGACCTGCGGTTTCTTCTAGAGCACGGGTATGACTCCCCAGGGGCTGACATGACCTACCACTCCGGCTCGCGCGCCGTGCAGGACCGGGTCGGCGTCCGCGACCTCGCCGATCATGTGGGGCAGGCCATCGGGCAGGGCATCCGCCCGGTGGCCGCCGCCTTCCTCGAACTGCAGCCGATGCTGGTCGTCGGCGCCGCGGACCCGGTGAGCGGCGCCGTGTGGGCTTCGCCGCTCACCGGGGCACCCGGTTTCGTACGGGCCACAGGGTCCCACCAGATCTCGGTCGCGGGCGGGGCCGGGCCCTGCGACCCGCTCGCGCCGGCGCTCTCCACGGCCGGTACCCCTGTCGGCACGATCGCGCTCGACCCGCGCACCCGCCGCCGGATGCGCCTCAATGGACGGGCCCGCCCGACACCCCGCGGGTTCGCGGTCGAGGCCGACCAGGTCTTCTCCAACTGTCCGAGGTACCTGCAGAAGAGGGAGTCGTACGAGACGGTGGACCGCATGCCCGGTGCGGCTCGAAGCGGTCGCGAACTCTCCTCTGAACAGCGGGAGTTCATCGAGGCCGCCGACACCTTCTTCCTCGCCACGGTCCACGCGCGAGGGGCCGACGTGAGCCATCGGGGCGGCAACCCCGGATTCGTACGCGTCGATTCGCCCGGCGAGCTCAGGTGGCGCGACTACCCCGGGAACTCCATGTTCCTGACCCTCGGCAACCTGGCGGTCGACCCACGGACCGGGCTGCTCTTCCTGGGCTGGGAGTCGGGGGCGGCGCTCCAGCTCACGGGCACGGCCCGCACGGAATTCACCGAGGACGGGGAGCGGACCGTCCGTTTCACCCTCACGGAGGTCGTGGAGACATCCGCGGCCAGTCCGCTGCGCTGGTCGGCGCCCGAGTACTCACCGGCCAACCCGTAGGCGAGTGTCGGCGAACAGGTTCAGTACCCGGGAACATGAACACGGAGTGACCGTCTTCCGGCCGTTCGGAGAGGGGTCATGGACGCGCAGGGTGTTCCAAGATCCACGTACGGTGATCGGCGCTGCCCGTTGCTTCCCAGTTAACGTGCAGGTCATTCCCGGTGCCAACGATCCAGTGTGAGCGGGGAGTTCGCAAGTCGAGCGCCCCGCGACCACTGCCGACGCGTTCGCACTCGGGGAGACCGCGCCATGTCGCGCATACGCTCTGTCGCCACTGCCGCTGCCATGAACCGCCGTACGCTACTCGCCGCCACCGGGGCGGTGTCCCTCTCCGCGGGGATCGGCCTGGCCCTGCGTTCCGGCTCGGACGCGCACGCCGCGACCAGCCACGCAGGCCAGGCACCCGTCGCCGACTCGCTCACGCACTCCAAGGCCCAGCCGGGGGTGGCCCCCGCCGGACTGGCTCCGTACACGCGCGGCACCACTCTGAGCAGCGTCGCCACCCCGCGTTCCGGCTCCACCGGGTACCGGCGGCTCGGCGACGGCGCAGGCTGGAAGCGGGTCGTACGCGACGAGCTGGCCGCGGCCAAGTCCGGCCGGGCCGAGCGGCGCACCGCGCTCGCCGCGTTCGTGCAGCTCACCGACCTGCACCTGACCGACGCCCAGCACCCGCTGCGCCTGGAATACCTGCGCGCCCAGAACAAGAGCTTCTGGCGTCCGCAGGAGAGCCTGACCGTCGCAGGCGCCGTCTCGCTCGTCGAGCGGGTCAACTCGCTGCGGGGAGCGCCCGTCACCGGTTCCCCGCTGCACTTCGTCATGACCACCGGGGACAACACGGACAACAACTCCAAGACCGAGCTGGAGTGGTTCCTGAAAGTCATGAGCGGCGGCCGCATCAGCCCCAACAGCGGGGACCCGCACCACTACGAAGGCGTGCAGGCCAGCGGCCTCAAGACGTACTGGCAGCCCGACGCGGCCGTGCGCGACGCCGACAAGCAGCTCGGCTTCCCGCGCATCGAGGGCTTCCTGGAGGCGGCGATCCGCGAACTGCGGAGCCCCGGTCTCAAGCTGCCCTGGTACTCCACCGTCGGCAACCACGACGCGCTCCCGCTCGGCTGCTACGGCTCGCGCGGCGACTCGTACCTCACCGACTTGGCGGTCGGCGGCAAGAAGCTGATGTCGCTCCCGGCGGCGGAGTGCACGGCCCTGGCGAAGAGCATCAAGGACGGCAGCAGCCCGAAGGGCACGGAGCTTCGGGACCTGCTCAAGGCGCACGCCCGGCAGATGCGCTCGGTCACGCCCGACGAGAACCGGGCCCCGTTCACCCCCGCCGAGTACATCCGGGCGCACCTCGACCCCGCGTACACCGGCCCGGGTCCGATCGGCCACGGATACTCCTCCGCGAACCTCGCCGCGAGCACCCAGTACTACACGTTCCGCATCGCCGAGGACGTCATCGGCGTCAGCCTCGACACCACCGACCCCGGTGGCCACTACGAGGGCTCCATCGGTACGGCCCAGCTCCGCTGGCTGGAGAGGACGCTGCGCGAGAACAAGGACTCGTACGTGATCGTCTTCAGCCACCACACCAGCAAGACGATGCGCAACCGCCACGCCGACCCCGCACACCCGGCGGAGAAGCGCCACGGCGGCGACGAGGTCATCGCACTCCTCGCCAGCTTCAGCAACGTGCTGGCCTGGGTGAACGGCCACACCCACAAGAACGAGATCATCCCGCACGCCGCCCCCGACAACCGCTCCTTCTGGGAGATCTGCACCGCCTCGCACGTCGACTTCCCCCAACTCGCCCGCGTGATCGAGCTGGTGGACAACAAGGACGGCACGCTCTCCCTCTTCACCACCCTCATCGAGTCCTCGGCCCCGCACGAGACGGACTTCTCCGACCTCACCCAGACCGGCCTGGCGGCCCTCTACCGCGAGCTCTCCTTCAACACCCCCGGCGCCCGCACGGACCTGTCGGGGACATCACGGGACCGCAATACGGAGCTCGTCCTGAAGAAGGGCTGAAATCCGCTCAACTGGCACACGGACAGGCAACCTTCACACCGGTCCGCCAGGTCCCTCCCCCCGACCAGATTCACGGATGAACGGGGAACGACATGTCAGTGCGTACGGGACTGGTGGGGGCGGCCGCGGTGGTGGTGGCCGGGGCTCTGGCGGGACCCGCGGTGGCGGCGCCTGCCGGAGGGGACCATGCCTCGACCCGGCAGGCGATGGACGCGGCCGTGAAGGACGGCGTCCCGGGGGTGACGGCCACGGCGAAGGACCGGTACGGCACATGGTCCGCCACGTCGGGCGTGGGCGACCTCCGGACGGAGGCGCCGCGCTCGACGGCGGACCACTACCGCGTCGGCAGCATCACCAAGACTTTCGTCTCCACGGTACTGCTCCAACTGGAGGCGGAGGGCCGCCTGTCGCTGGACGACAAGGTGGACAAGTGGCTCCCGGGCGTGGTGCGGGGCCACGGCCACGACGGCAGCGCGATCACACTCCGCCAGCTTCTCAACCACACCAGCGGAATCTTCAACTACACGGCGGACGAGGACTTCGGCCGTACGTACTTCCTGAAGGACGGCTTCTTCGAGCACCGCTACGACACCAACACGCCCGAGCAGCTCGTCGCGATCGCCATGGCCCACAAACCGGACTTCGCGCCGGGCACGTCCTGGAACTATTCCAATACGAACTACGTCCTGGCCGGCATGGTGATCGGCAAGGTCACCGGCCACTCGTACGCGTCGGAGATCCGCCACCGCATCATCGAACCGCTCGGCCTGCACGCGACGTCCGTCCCCGGCACCAGGGTCACGGTCCCGCGGCCGAGCAGCCGCGCGTACTCGAAACTGGCCGAGACGATGACGGGCCCGACGTACGACGCCACGGAACTCAACCCGTCCCTGGCGTCCTCGGCAGGCGAGATGATCTCCAACTCCTCGGACCTGAACCGCTTCTACGCGGCCCTGCTGCGCGGCAAGCTCCTGCCGCCGAAGCAGCTGACAGAGATGAAGACCACGGTCAAGGTCGACGGTATCCCGAACGCGGGCTACGGTCTCGGCCTCATCGACCGCAAACTGACCTGCGGCGTCCACGTGTGGGGTCATGACGGCGGCATCCACGGCTCGACGTCCTCGGCCGTGACCACCGCCGACGGCCGCCACTCCCTCTCCTTCAACTTCAACGGGGACTGGTCGGGGGACAGCGATGCGGTGATCGAGGCGGAGTTCTGCGGCAAGTAGCCTCCCCGAGGCCGCAGGCCCTAGTCGCCGGCGGCGAAGGTGACGTCCCCCGTGTCGATCGTTCCTCCGCGGCGCCCGGGGGCGCTCTGCCACCGCCAGTAGAGGTTGGTGTGAGCGACCACCTGCTCCGGGGACGGTGCGCCGTAGGCAGTGAGGTCCTCCGTGGTGTGGGCGTCGCCGACGAGTGTCACGTCGTAGCCGCGAGTGAAGGCTCCGTGGAGGGTGGAGCGGATGCACGCGTCGGTCTGGGCGCCGGCGACGACGAGGCGGCCCACGCCGCGGTCGGCGAGCAGCGTCTCCAGTTCGGTTTCCTCGAAGGAATCCCCGTAGAGCTTGTGGACGAGGGGTTCCGAGTCCGCGCGGACCAGCTCCGGGACGTACTGCCAGCTGTGGCTGCCGCGCTTGAGGTCGTCGTCGGAGTGCTGTACCCAGATCACGGGCACGTCCTCCGCACGGGCCTTGTCGACCAGGGTGTTGATGTTCGCGATCACGCTGTCGCGGTTGTGGGAGCCGTCCACCACTCCGTTCTGGACGTCGATGACGAGCAGCGCGGTGTTCGGCCGGTCGGGGAGGGTCGTCATGGAGCTCTCCGGTTTCTCGTCGAGGATCCTCGGAAATCCTGTGTCGGCCCCACAGTAGAGCGGGGCACTGACAACGCCACTCCGAAGCGGCGAGCGCATGGGAAGGGGCCCGCGAGGTGTGCTCGCGGGCCCCTTCCCTCCCCTCCTGATACGCGCCCCGGTCCGTTCCTACCGGGGCAGCACCACGACATATGCCGCCGGATCCCGGTCGTTCGAGGCCATCAGCGCGGTGCGTAGGACCGTGGCCTGCTGCTCCATCCCTTCGCGGAGCTTCTTCGGGGTGATGTAGACGACGGTGATGCCCAGGCGTTCCAGGTGTTCGCGCTTGCGGGCGTACTCCGACCAGAGGGCGTCCTCGTCCTGGCGGGGAGCCCGGGTGTCCAGCTCCACCGCGACCGCCTGTTCGGGCCAGTACGCGTCCAGGCCGCCCAGGTGGGGGCCGCCGGGCAGGCGCAGGTCCACGTTCCACACCGGGTCGGGCAGGCCGTACTCACGGACCATGCGGTACAGACGGTCCTCGGCGATGGCGCGGCCCTCGGCCAGCAGTGAATCCACCGCGTCCACCACGTGGGGGCGGCCGAGGAGCCGGGCCGCCGTCAACTCACGGACCACCGCGGCCGGTTCGCAGTGGCCGCCCCGTACCGCCTCCGTCAGCAGCCGGCGTACGGCCCCCGCGTCGGCCAGTTCCGAGACCGCGTCGGCGAGGGCGCGCGGCACGGGGGCGACCGGAACGCCCGTGACCTGCACGGGGGTCGGGAGGGACGGCGTACGGACGATGCGGGCGCAGCCGTTGGACCGGAGGCGGCGCAGGCGGGGGACCAGGACGTCGATCTTGTCGAGGGAGAGGAGGGGCGGGGCCGAGGAGAAGCCGTGCAGGGTCAGCGCCGCCAGGCCCGTGATCAGGGCGTCCGTGTACGGCTGAGGAGCGTGCGGTTCCTCGGCGGCCGGCTGGGCGGGGATGGCGGTCGCCGGGCCGGGCATGGGCGGGCGGGCGGCGTACAGCAGCACCGCGTGCAGGCGCTCCTCGGAAGTGGGCGGGCCGGGGTGCAGGAGGTAGACGCTCGGGAGGATCTGCTGCCAGGGGCCGCCGGGCCGGCACTGCTCGTTCGCGTCGGCGGTGGTCACACCGTGGGCGCGCAGCTGGGCGGTGGTCAGGACGCGCCGCTGTACGTCGGAGAGATGGTGGAGGGGGCGGGGGGAGAGCGGGGTGTTGTGGTTCATGCCCCGGGGTTTCCCGCCCCGGGGCCGCCCTCTAACCGCTGTTACACGCCCGTCGACAAATCTGGACAAGACCGTCCTAAAGTACGGGCGTTCGACTGCCGAAAGGCCCTGGTCCGGACGGGGAGTAATAGGGGTTACGGCTCTGAATACCTGTATTTCGTAACCACCGCGTGCATCGGATTACGTCACTGGCACGCCGGCCACCCACGCCGGCCACCCACGCCGACCACGAGCGCCGACGATCCGTGCCGGCCACGCGTGTCAGCTCTCCGCGCCGGCTCTCCGCGCCGGCCACGCGTGTCAGCTATCCGTGCCGGCTCTCCGTGCCGGCCACGCGTGTCAGCTATCCGTGCCGGGTATCCGTGCCGGGTATCCGTGCCGGCTCTCCGTGCCGGCTCTCCGTGCCGGCTCTCCGTGCCGGCTCTCCGTGCCGGACATGTGCGTCAGCTGTCCGCGCCGGTCACCCACGCCAACCACGAGCGCCGTCGCCGCGTCCGCGTCCGCACCGCGTCAGCACTGAGGACACCGGCCGGAACCGGTGCCCTCGTCGAGCAGTGAGCAGTGAGCAGTGAGCAGTGCTAGCCCGCCGCCACATCGCAGGCCTGTCCCCGCAGGGTGCGCGCCAGATCGTCCCGCGCCTCCAGCACCAGCCGGCGCAGCGCCGGCGCCGCTCCTTCGTGCGCCGCCAGCCAGGCGTCCGTCGCGTCCAGCGTCCCCTGCGAGTCCTGGAGTGACGGGAACAGCCCCTTCACCACGTCCATGCCGATCTGGATGGACCGCTCCGCCCAGACCCGCTCGATCGCCTCGAAGTACTTCGCGGCGTACGGCGCGAGCAGCTCGCGCTGGGACGGCTGCGTGAACCCGGCGATGGTCGCCTCGACGAGCGCGTTGGACAGCGCGTCGGACTCGACCACGGCTGCCCAGGCCTGCGCCTTGACCGCTGCCGAGGGGCGGGCGGCGAGGCAGCGGACCTGGTGGCGTTTGCCGGACGCCGTGTCGTCGCGGGCGAGTTCGGCCGAGAGCGCGGCCTCGTCGGTGACCCCGTGCGCGGCGAGCGGTTCCAGGAACGCCCAGCGCAGCTCCTGGTCGACCTCCAGCCCGTCGATCTTCGCGGTGCCCGCCAACAGGCCTTGCAGCAGCTGGAGATCGGCTTCTTCGGACGCCACCGTCGCGAAGAAACGCGCCCACGTCAGCTGGTGCTGGCTGCCCGGCTCGGCGAGCCGCAGCTCCCGCAGCGCGCCCTCGGCGAGCAGGCGCCCGCCCTCCGTGCGCCAGTGGGGCGCCACGTAGTACGTGAGCGCCGAGTTGGCCCAGGCGTGCAGCATCTGGAGCACACCGATGTCGGACTCGCGGCCGGCGAATCGCAGCACCAGGTCGATGAAGTCGCGGGCGGGCATGAGCGCGTCGCGCGTGAGGTTCCACAGCGCCGACCAGCACAGGGCGCGCGCCAACGGGTCGGTGATCTCGCCGAGTCGCTCCCGCATGGTTGCCAACGAGCCCTCGTCGAACCGGATCTTGCAGTACGTCAGATCGTCGTCGTTGACGAGGACCAGATCGGGGGCGTCGGCGCCGACCAGCTCGTGGACGACCGTACGCGGGCCGTCGACGTCGACATCGGCGCGCGCGTACCGCTCCACGGTGCCCTCGGGCGTGCTGCGGTACAGGCCCACCGCCACCCGGTGCGGGCGCAGTTCGGGGTGCGACTCGGCGGCCTCCTGGAGGATCGCCAGCTCGGTGACGCGTCCCTCGGAGCCCAGGATCACCTGCGGGGTGAGGGAGTTGACGCCGGCGGTCTGCAGCCAGGACCGCGCCCAGGCGGCCATGTTCCGGCCGCTCGTCTCCTCCAGCACCGACAGCAGGTCGCCGAGGCGCGTGTTCCCGTAGGCGTTCCGCTTGAAGTAGCGCCGCGCGCCTTCCAGGAAGGCGTCCTGCCCGACGTATGCGACGAGCTGCTTCAGTACGCTCGCGCCCTTGGCGTAGGTGATGCCGTCGAAGTTGAGCTTGGCGTCCTGGAGATCGCGGATGTCGGCCGTGATCGGATGGGTGGACGGCAGCTGGTCCGCGCGGTACGCCCACGCCTTGCGGCGGTTGGCGAAGGTGATCCAGCCGTCCTTGAAGCGGGTCGCGCCGACCAGTGAGAACGCGCCCATGAAGTCGGCGAAGGACTCCTTGAGCCACAGGTCGTCCCACCACTCCATGGTGACGAGGTCGCCGAACCACATGTGCGCCATCTCGTGCAGGACGACGTTCGCCCGGCCCTCGTACGACGCCTGCGTGACCTTCCCGCGGAAGATGAACTCCTCGCGGAAGGTGACGAGTCCCGGGTTCTCCATCGCGCCGAGGTTGTACTCGGGCACGAACGCCTGGTCGTACTTGCCGAACGGGTACGGGTAGTCGAAGTGGTCGTGGAAGAAGTCCAGCCCCTGCTTGGTCACCAGGAACACGTCGTCGGAGTCGAAGTGGGGTGCCAGGCCCTTGCGGCACATCGCGCCGAGGGGGATCTCCAGCGTCGTACCGTCGTCGAAGGTGCGGGAGTAGGAGTCGGTCGCATAGTGGTACGGGCCCGCCACGACCGCCGTGATGTACGTCGAGATCGGCTTGGTCTCGGCGAACCGCCAGACTTCGTCCGCGAGTTCACCGACGCCGTTGCTCCAGACGGTCCAGCCCTGTGGGGCGCGCACCTCGAAGCGGAAGGGGGCCTTGAGATCCGGCTGCTCGAAATTGGCGAAGACGCGGCGCGAGTCGGCGGGCTCGTACTGCGTGTACAGGTACACCTCGCCGTCCTCGGGGTCGACGAAGCGGTGCATGCCCTCGCCGGTGCGGGAGTAGGCGCACTCGGCGTCGACCACGAGTTCGTTGTCGGCGGCGAGGTCCTCCAGGCGGATCCGGGAGCCGTCGAAGACCTCGCCCGGGTCGAGGTCCTTGCCGTTCAATGAGACGGCGGTCACACTCGGCGCGATCAGATCGGCGAATGTGGCCGCGCCCGGCTCGGCGCAGCGGAAGCGGATCGTGGTCACGGACCGGAAGGTCCGCTGCCCTTCCGTGCCGCCCTCGCCCGCGGGGGAGGCGCCGACGGCGGAGCGCAGGTCGAGGGACACGTCGTACCCGTCGACGGACAGCAGGGCGGCCCGCTCCCGGGCCTCGTCGCGGGACAGATTCTCACCGGGCACGGACGGTACTCCCTCGGCTGGTGTTCAGCATGCGGACAGGCCCGATCCTGCCATGCGCCCCTGACACCGGGCACCCGGGAATGGGGTGGATGGCGATCGGTGTTGCCTGGGGAAACGACCGTATTTTTAGGAGAGCCATGTCCGAGACCGCGAGCACCTCCGCCAAGACCCCCGTCGACTTCTGGTTCGACCCGCTGTGCCCCTGGGCGTGGATGACCTCGCGATGGGTCCTGGAAGTGGAGAAGGTCCGGGACATCGAGGTCCGCTGGCACATCATGAGCCTCGCCGTGCTGAACGAGCCCAAGCTGGACGAGCTGCCCGAGAACTACCGGGAGCTGCTGACCACCAAGGCCTGGGCCCCGGTCCGCGTGGTGACCGCCGCCTGGCAGAAGCACGGCGACGACGTCCTCGGCCCGCTCTACACCGCCCTCGGCACCCGCATCCACAACCAGGGCGAGGGCCCGACCCGCGAGGCGATAGTCGGCGCGCTCGCCGACGTCGGCCTCCCCGCGGACCTGATCGACTACGCCGACCAGGAGAACTTCGAGTTCGACGCCGAGCTGCGCGCCTCCCACAAGGAGGGCATCGACAAGGTCGGCCAGGACGTCGGTACCCCGGTCATCGCCGTCCCCGGCGCCGACGGCGAACAGCTCGCTTTCTTCGGCCCCGTCGTCACCCCGGCTCCCAAGGACGAGGACGCCGCCAAGCTCTGGGACGGCACACTGCTCGTCGCCTCGGTGCCGGGCTTCTACGAGATCAAGCGGACGCGGACGGCGGGACCGGACTTCAGCAACCTGTGAACGTTAGTTTGAACCGGTCCGGTCAACTGAAATCCGCGGGAAGGCTGAAGCCTTTGGACTGGTTCCAGCGGGGCTGGACCCACAGGCACTGCCCGAGTGCGGTCTGGCCCTCGCACCGGAAGTAGCCGGGCGCTTCCTTCTTCCCGCGCAGACTCTCGATGTACGCCTCCTCCGTCTTGTTGATCTTGCGGAACGAGTGCGCCTTCCCCTTGGGGCATTTGGGGCAGTGGATGTAGTCGGACATGTGGGCTTCCCCCCGTCGGAGGGAGCGTAGGCGCGCCGCCCTCTCGGACGTGAGCCCGGAATCCGTCCCGCCGGAGCGGATTTCGGGCGTCACGTCCCCGCGAATCCTCCCGAACTCCTGGTGGAAGCGCTCGCCGTTAGGACGCGGCGGCCCGCACCGGCAGGCCCTCGCCGTCGACGAGCCACACCCCGTCGCCCTGCCCGGTGAGCCCGGCCAGCTCGACGGGGCCCGGCACGGCGGCGGTCAGCGCGGAGAGCGCGGCGACCACCGCCGCGTACACCTCCTCCATGTCCTGCTCGACCAAGCCGCCGCGGATGGTGTGGTCCACCGGCCGTGCCTGCACGGCCAGTTCGCGGCCCGTGGCGTCGAAGGCGGCCGCCTTCACCATGGACGTGCCCACATCGATACCGACGTACATGACCCTCGGCCTCCCTCAGCTCGGTCGTCTCCTGTCGGTGGGCCTCAGTCGAGGCAGTGTGCCGGCGGTTCCCCGCGTGTCCAGCGGCCCACCTCCGCCGCCGCGATCCGTGCGGCCTTTTCGGCCACCGCCCGGCTGGCGCCGCCCAAGTGCGGTGTCATGAGCAGCTGTTCGGTCCCGACGAGGTCGAAGAGAGGGGAGTCCGGCGGCACCGGCTCGCGCTCGTAGGTGTCGAGCGCGGCTGCCGACAGCTGCCCGGTCTTCAACGCGTCGCGCAGCGCGCCCTCGTCGACCAGCGGACCCCGCGCCACGTTCACCACGACGGCACCGGGCGGCAGCAGCGCCAGCTCGCGCGCGCCGATGAGGCCGCGGGTCTCGGAGGTGAGCCGTGCGTGCAGGCGGGCCGCCCCACGACCGAGGCGCCGCCCACCAGGATGTCGCCGCCGGTCACCGTCTCCAGACCCGCGATCATGCGCAGGGTCGTGGACTTGCCGCACCCGGAGGGGCCGAGCAGTCCGAGGAGTTCGCCGGAGCGCAGCTCCAGGTCGATGCCGCGCACCGCGTCCACGGCCGGGCGACCCCGGGACCGGTACGTCTTGCGCAGCTCGCGCAGCGCCAATTCGGCCATCCGCAACCCTTTCTGCTGGGCACTCAGCCACCGGTGCCGGTGGCGCACACTTCGTAGGGAACCTTGTGTTCGTCGAGATCGCGCAGCGCCTCGGCCGACGCCCCGTCGTCGACGAGGACGAGGTCGAAGCGGGACAGCGGGACGACGCGGTGCAGCGCGACCGGCCGAGCTTGGTGTGGTCGAGCAGCAGGATGTTGCGGGCGGCCGACGGTGCTGTACGCGGTCGGGGCCGCCGCTGTTGGTGGCGAGCGACCCGTCGGGCCCCTTCGGCCCCGGATGGAAGGCGATCTTCCCGGACGCCGGGCTCGCCCCCTTCACGGTCTGGAAGTACGCGGCCGTGTCCGCGTCAAAGAGCATCCCGGCCTTCTTCGCACCGAGGTCGCTGGAGCACTGGTACCAGGTGTACGACGTCCACGACGGCGGGCCGCCCTGCTTGACCATGCCCGCCCAGTCCTGGGTGAAGGCGATGGCCTCCGGGGTGTTCATGGCCGGTTCGATCTTGCCGTCGGTGACGGTGAAGTCCTTGAGGCCGTTACGCCTTCGTCCTCGGCGAACCCGCCTGTGACGCCGACCTGTGGGCCGCGCTCCTCCAGGGAGCTCGAACAGCGCGGCTGGCTGCCGGCTTCCGTCGCAGCGCACGCGCGAGCCCGCGTGAACCTGGATACTGCCGGGTCATGAGTACGACGAGCACCCGCGGTGCGACCCTTCTGCTGGCCCGGCACGGGCAGACCGTCTGGCATGCCGAGAACCGCTACGCCGGCGTGAGCGACGTCCCCCTCACCGACGAGGGCCGCGTCCAGGCCGAGGCCCTCGGCCGCTGGGCCGCCGCACATCCGGTCGACGCGATCTGGACGTCCACGGTCTCCCGCGTCATCGCCACGGCCGAACCCGCCTGCCGCGCCCTGGGCCTCAGCCCGCACCGCGAACCCGCGCTGCGCGAGTGCGACTTCGGGGTCGTGGAGGGCCGCACCCTCGCCGAGTTCGAGGCGGAGAACCCGGCGCGCGCCAAGGCCTTCCGGGCCGACCCGGTGTCGTACCCCTTCCCGGAGGCGGAGGACCCCCGCACCGCCGCCGCCCGGGGCGCGGCCGCCCTGCGCCGCATCGCCGCCGCCCACCCCGGCGAACGCGTCCTGGTCGTCGCTCACAACACCCTGCTCCGCCTGGTGCTCTGCTCCGTCCTGTCCATCCCGCTGGGCGAGTACCGCCGGGTCTTTCCGCGACTGCGCAACGCGGCGATCACTGAACTGCGGGTGACGGACGGGGCCGTCGCTCTGCTGTCGCTCAACGTGCCGTGCGCACCATGAGGGAAAGCCCCCGCGCGTCAGGTCCTCGCGGGGGCTCTCCTTCTTTCCGCCTGCTGCGTGAAGGGTGAGAAGACGATCACGAGCAGGACGTTTCCTATCTGCCTCAGGGGGCCAGGAGCAACACGTCGGCGCGAGACTTGGCCGCTTCGTGACGCCGGGCCACGTCCTGCCAGTCGACGACGTGCCACATCGCCTCGATGAAGTCGACCTTCTGGTTCTTGTACTGCAGGTAGAAGGCGTGCTCCCAGGCGTCGAAGACGAGGATCGGCACGGAGCCCTGGCCGACGTTGCCCTGGTGGTCGTAGATCTGCTCGACAATGAGGCGGTCGCTCAGCGGCTCGTAGGCGAGGACGCCCCATCCGGAGCCCTGCGTGGTCGCGGAGGCCTTGGTCAGCTGGGCCTTGAAGGCGCCGAACGAGCCGAAGGACTCCGTGATCGCATCCGCGAGGTCGCCGACGCCGTCCGCGGCCAGCGGCTCCCCGCCGCCGTCACCGGTCATGTTGTGCCAGTAGATCGAGTGCAGGATGTGGCCGGAGAGATGGAAGGCCAGGTTCTTCTCCAAGCCGTTGATCGCGCCCCAGCTCTCCTTGTCCCGCGCCTGTGCGAGCTGCTCCAGCGTGTCGTTGGCGCCCTTCACATAGGCGGCGTGGTGCTTGTCGTGGTGCAGCTCGATGATCTCGGGGCTGATCACGGGCGCGAGCGCGGCGTAGTCGTACGGCAGCTCAGGGAGCGTGTAGACGGGCATGCGGGGTCCCCTCCGACCTCTTATTGCAACTAATTTGCAACTGCACGCTAGCAGCAAGAGAGTGGGGGTGCGTGCCGGGGCGCGCACAAGGCGCTGAGGACGCCGGGGGAACCGAGCCTGGGCATTCGGAAGGGCTCGCCCGAAACTGTCCTCCGTGCGAGGGTTCTCAAGGGTCCAGTGCGAAGCCGCCGGGCGCAGCGCCCGACAGGGCGCGCGAACGCGTGATCGGGTGATTCCCTCAATAGCTCGGGCAGTTCATCGCGTACAAGGCCCGCAGAGCGGGAGTGCCGGTGGTGTACGTCGATCCGGCGTACACCTCCCGCACCTGCGCCGAATGCGGGCATGTAGACAAGGCGAACCGGGCGAGTCAGGCTCGGTTCGCGTGCCGGTTCTGCGGATTCGTTGATCACGCGGATCGGAACGGCTCCCGCAGCATCCGGGGCGCGGCCGACTCGAGGATCAGGCCCGGTTCGGCGAACCGGGCGCAGTAGTCCGTCACCGACGTCGGCGAAAGACCGGTCAGCCGGGCGATGGTGCTGCGCGCCACCGGACCGTGCTCCAGCACGGACCGCAGGACGACGCTCGCGTTCGTCCTGTGCCGGTCGCGATCGGCGGCGCGCGGTAGGCGGGAAGAGGAGGGGGAGGTGAGAGTGGGTGCCGCGGTACGGGGCATGGCGATCATCCTCGGGAACGGGTCCGACACTGCGCCGTCTCGTGAAGTGAGGCGCACGGGATCCGCTCCGCCCGCCGCGCTAAGGACGGCGACAGGCGGCCGCGCTCACCCGTCGCAGGTCGACATGGCGACGCGACGAGAAGTTCCGGGCCTGGGCAATCATGCGTCGAAGGGTAGGCGCTGCCGACCGACTTCGGCCAGGGGTGTGTTTCGCCCCCTCCGCCCCTGCCCATTCCCGACCTCGGGGGCTTCGCCCCCTGCTCCGCAAGCGCCGGAGATTTTCAGCCCGTCCGGCGTTTGAGGACGAGCGCGTCAGCGCGACAGCGGGGGGTCCGGGGGTGCGGCAGCCCCCCAGGTACGGGACGGGCAGGGCCGGAGGGGGCGAAGAAACTCATTGGCGGGACCCTACAGTCGCCACCCATCCCACTACCCCCGACAAATCGACCCCCACCTCAGTGATCAGCATCACGCCCCGACGGGTGTGCCCCACCCTCTTTGTGGAGAGCCCACCAAGCTCCGGATCTCCCCTTTGTCGACCACTGACGGTGATCGCCCACGCACCCCTGGGATAGCGTCACCGTGTCCCAACCTGCCTGCATCGCCGGAGTCCCCATGAGTACCGCAGCCGCCACGCCCCGCACCGGCACCCGCCCCGGCGAGGTCCTCGCCGACCTGCTCCCCGCCTCCCGCGTCAGGGACGCCGCCCTCGTGCTCGGCGGGGCCGCCCTCACCGGCCTCGCCGCCCAGATCTCCCTGCCGGTGCCGGGCTCCCCGGTGCCGGTGACCGGCCAGACCTTCGCGGCGCTCCTCGTCGGCACGGCGCTCGGCGCCGGTCGGGGCCTCTTCTCCCTCGCCCTGTACGCGCTGCTCGGCCTGGCCGGCGTCCCGTGGTTCGCCGGCGGCGCCTCCGGCGTCAGCGTGTCCTTCGGCTACATCCTCGGCATGCTCCTCGCCTCCACCGTCGTGGGCGCCCTCGCCCGCCGCGGCGCCGACCGCTCGGTGCTGCGCATGGCGGGCACGATGCTGCTCGGCGAGGCGATCATCTACGCGATCGGCGTTCCGTACCTGGCCCTGGCCGCCGACATGTCGGCGAGCGCGGCCATCGCGGCGGGCCTCACCCCGTTCCTGATCGGCGACGCCCTCAAGGCGGCCCTGGCGATGGGCGTGCTGCCCACCGCCTGGAAGCTCGTCGACAAGAAGTGACGGCTCAAGTGGCCTACTGGTCCTTGATGTTGTAGTTCCTGCGGAAGAGGTTCGCCGGGTCGTACTGCGACTTCAGCCCGGCGAGCCTCTTGCGCGTTCCCGCGTCGTACAGCCGCTCCGTCCGATCACCGGCCGCGAACGCGAAGTTGAGCGCACGCCCGATCGTCCACGGCGCGATCCTCTCGAACGCCGGGTCCAGCACCGCGCGAGCCCGCTCCCGCTCGGCCATCGCCAGGAGCCGTACGAGGAAACGCCCTTCGCGATGGGGCAAGGAGTTCGGCGCGTCCCGCGCCAGCGCCCCGCCCAGATGGTTGATCTGCACGACGCACATCGCGGGCGCGTCCGGACCGGTGCGGGCGAGGAGTTCGCCCGCCGCGGCCACATCCGTTCACTCAGCACCGCGCTGTCGCCGTAGTACGTGTGCGGGAAGTCCGGGTCGCTGTGGATGGTGTGGCTCTGGGCGTACGGCATCTCGCGCAACGAGTCCACGAGCACCGGCCCGATCTCCCGCAGTGGGGCGACGACCCGCTCACCGTCCGCGCCTGTGTACGCCACGCGTACGGAGATCACGTACCGTCCGCGCAACTGCGGCGGCATTCCCGGCACGTCCGGGTACGGCACGGCCGCGAACGAGGAGGTCAGCCTGTCCGGCACGGTCCGCGTCCAGTGCTCGTACGCCCGCAGCACGTCCACCGGATCGACCGAGCGCCCGTCGAAGGCGAGCGAGCCGCCGTACAGCCGCGCGACCGGTACGAGCCCGATCTCCAGCTCGGTGACGACGCCGAGTTGTGGCCACCGCCGAGGAGCGCCCAGTACAGCTCGCCGTCCGACTCGGGTGTCACATGGCGGAGTCGCCCGTCGGCGGTGACCACGTCCAGCGAGCGCACATGGTCGGCGGCGTCTCGAACTCCCTTGCCAGGATGCCGAGTCCGCCGCTCAGGGTGTACGAGACGACGCCCACGCCCGGCGCCGACCCTCCTCCACTGCCTTAACGGCGTGGGAGGTACCCCCATTGCGGGGCGAGCCCGTACGGCTCGGCCGCCGCGACGACCTGGCCCCAGCGGACACCTGCCTGGACCTGGACGGTGCGTGCCTGAGGATCGACGCTCACCTCGTGCATGCGCTTCGTCGTGATCAGGACGCCGCCCTCCGCCGAGCCCGGCAGCCCGTGCCCTGTGGCCTGCACCCCGACCGGCAGGCCCGCGGAGGCGGCGTAGTGCACCGCAGCGGTCACGTCGTCGGCCGACGACGCGGCGAAGATCACGGCGGGCCGTTGTGCGAAGCCGGTCTGGAAACCGGCGAGTTCCTCGTCGTACCCGGGGTTGCCGGGGCGGAGGACGAGCCGGCCACGGTCTGCGGTGTTCCGGTCCTGGTCTGCGGTGGTGTCGGCGGTGTTCATGCGGTTCATCGTGGCGGCATTACCTGGCAATGGCCGTCAGGTTTTCCGGGGTCACGCAAGAGATGGGCCGGGACGCCGCGCTCGGTATCCCGGCCCACCTCGACAGGCGCTGGTCAGGGCTGCTGCCGCCGCGGGCGCCGGTGCGCCCACCACAGTCCGGCCGCTCCCGCGGAGATGAGCGCCGCGCCTGCCGCGCCGAGCGGCAGCACGTCGCTCCCCAGGCCGGTCTTCGGCAGCTGGTCGCCGCCGGGTGCCACCGGCTTGTTGTCGGTGCCGAGCAGCAGCGGGGTGGCCGGGGCGTTCGGCGACGGGTTCGTCGTACCGAACGGCACGGGGCCCTGCTGCCAGTAGGTCTTCTTCCCGTTGCTCGTCTGCACCGGGAGGCAGATCTTTCCGGTCTTGCTCAGATCGAACGTCGCATCGACCGCGTACGACTTTGACTTGCCGACCGCGAGATTGCCGACCGAGCAAACGAAACCACTGTTCGATCCCTTGGGCAGATCCTTGTCCGCCATGGCGGTGCAGCCCTTGACGGCCTTGACCTGAAGGCCGTCGAAACCGACCACCAAAAGCCTGATGTCGCCGCTGTCCTTGGTCCCTTCGTTCTTTACCGTGGCAGTAATCGCCGTCTTCTGTGAACTGTTGTCGACCGAGATCTTCTCGGGCAGCAGCGTGGTCAGCTTTACACCCGACGGCGCCTCGTCAATTACTTTTCCCCCCTTGCTGCTTCCCGGCCCCTGGTCGTCCGCGACGGCGGTGAAGGAAAGGATCATCACGGCCGAGAAAGATGCCGTGAGCAGCGATCCCGCGATGGTCGTCGTGCGACGAGAACTCATGTTCGTCCCCCTTGGCTGCGCCTGAATTCGCAGTACTTGAAGAGGTACCACAAGATTTCTCCGCACTATGCTGGTACGGCCCGAAGTGTGACCATTGTGTTTCTGTTGTGACGGGCGATTGTGGCTGATGTTGAGGGGGTGCAGGGATTGTCGGCGAACGTACAGGGCGGTGTTCCGGGATTACTGGTGACGGGGCGTTATCGGCTGGTCGAGAGTATTGGTCAGGGGGGAATGGGGCGGGTGTGGCGAGCCGCCGACGAAATGCTCGACCGGCAGGTCGCGGTCAAGGAAATGCGCATCGACGGACTCGATCCCGAGGACACGAGGACGCGCCGCGAACGCACACTGCGCGAAGCCAGGGCCACGGCCCGGATCGACCATCCCAACGTCGTCCGCATCTACGACGTCGTGGACGAGGGCGAGCGGCTGTGGATCGTCATGGAACTCGTCGCCGGGCGTTCCCTGGAACAGATCGTGGTGGAGGACGGACCGCTCGGCGCGCGCGAGGCGGCCCGGATCGGGCTCCAACTGGTCTCGGCGCTGCGCCAGGTGCACGCCGGGGGAGTGCTGCACCGCGACATCAAACCGGGCAACGTCCTGGTCGAGCGGCGCGGCCACCGCGTCGTCCTCACCGACTTCGGCATCGCCGCGTTGCAGGACGCGGAGGCTCTCACCATGGTGGGCATGCTGGTCGGCTCCCCCGACTACATGGCGCCCGAACGCATCTCCGGCCGCGCACAGGGCCCGCCGTCCGACGTGTGGTCGCTGGGCGCGACTCTTTGCGCGGCCCTCGGCGGCCGCTCCCCGTTCTCCCGCTCCACCACGCTGGCGACGCTGCACGCCGTTCTGTACGAGGAGCCCGAGCTTCCCGCGTCCGCAGGTGACTTGCGGGCCATTCTGGCCGCGCTCCTGGAGAAGGAGCCGTCGACCCGGCCCGGCTTGGCGGAAGTTGAGGCGGAGCTCGCGGAGATCGTGCACCGGGGGTCGGAGGCCGGGGTGGACACGGATTCCGCCGAACTTCCGGATACGGGGCCCGAGTACGACTTCGACTCCGCGTACGAATTCGAGTACGCGACCGAGGCTGGGGCCGAGTCCGAGTCCGAGTCCGAGTCCGAGTCCGAGTCCGGGGCCGGGTCCCGGCCCGGGGCTGGGGTCGGGCCCTGGGGCGGGGCCGAATCCGAGTCCGAGCCCGGGCCCTGGCCGGAGCCGGACGTGCCGAATGCCACCGCACCGCTCCTTCAGCCGGCTCACGAGGAGCCGCCCACGCCCGCACTCCTCGACGCCGAACTGCTACGTGCCGCGCGGCAGCCCCCGTCGGACCTCCCCGAGGCCACTCCGCCTCCGGAAGAAGAACGCGCCCCCGAACGCGCCCCCGAACCCGAACCCGTACACGACGCGATACCGCTGCACCGCACCCCGACACGAAAGAGCCCACCCGACTTCGAGAAGCACCCAAAGCTGCAACCGCAGAACCATCCGAAGGGGCCCCCGGAGCAGCCGTCCGCCTCCGCCCCCAACGCCTCCACCGAAGTCCCCTCCGCGGTGCGCGCGGAGGTCGGCTCGGAGATCCCCTCCGCCGGCACTCCCGACACGTCGGCGCGGACCGCGACGGCGATGACCGCGGCACGGCAGCCGCGGGCGCCCGGTCCCGTCGGGATGCCCCCCGGCGAACTCCCCGGTCCCGCCGTGCCGTCCGGCGGCCCGCGACGGAGCAGGCGTCGTATGGGTCTGGCCGCGGCCAGTGGTGTGGTCGCCGCGGGCGTCGTCGCCTGGGTCGTCATCGCCTCGATGAGCGGATCGCCCGACGACAGGGCCGGGGCCTCCTCCGGATCGTCCGCGCCGACCGCCTCGTCGGGAGCCGTCGGCTCCGCGTCTCCCTCGTCCACGGTCGAGGGCACCTCGCGGCCGCCCAGCCTGCCCCCGGGAGCCCATCGGGAGGCCGGCGGCTACGCGTGGGCGACGCCCAAGGGCTGGCGCCGTGACCTGAAGACGGGCTCGGAGGTGCACTACACCTCGCCCGACGGCAAGCAGGAACTCGCGGCCACGTCCTCGTTGGCCAAGGGCGACCTGATGCAGACCTGGCAGACCTCGGAACAGAACGCCCGCCAGGGGCGGGACTACCAGAAGATCCGTCTCGACAGGACGACGTTCCAGGGCAGGCCCGCAGTCGTCTGGGAGTACACCTTCACGCTCAAGGGCGTGCACTGGCACGCCCTGCTGCTCGGCTTCGACGCCGACGGCAAGTCGTATCAGGTCAACACCTGGTACCAGCCGGACATCGAGAACCAGGCGCTCCAGGTCTACCAGCAGGTCAAGAACAGCTTCACGGTGCTGTGAAGCGGGACCGCGTGGCGCAAACGGAAGGAGGGGCCCCGCGGCGAGGACAATCGCCGCGGAGTCCCTCCCACACGTCACATCAAAGACGTCGGACCGACGTCATCATCGGCTCAGCCGACCTTCACCGGATCCTCGTCCCGAGGCTCGGCGGCCACGACGTGCTGCACGGAGGACGCGCCCGCCCCGACCTTCTGCCGGATGACGGCGATGACGAGTACCACCGCCGCGACCAGCAGCGACAGCAGCACGGTCTCCCGGCCGTCGTGTTCCGTGTCGGTCAGCATGTAGCCGAGCACGAAGACGATCAGCGCGGCCGTCGCCCAGGTCAGGTACGGGTACAGCCACATCTTCACGACCAGCTTCTCCGGCGCCTCACGCTGGATGATCTTCCGCATCCGCAGCTGGGAGAAGCAGATGACCAGCCAGACGAACAGGGCGACCGCACCGGAGGAGTTGACCAGGAAGAGGAAGACCGAGTCCGGGAACTTGTAGTTGAAGAAGACGGCGACGAAGCCGAAGACGACCGAGACGACGATCGCGGCCATCGGCACACCGCGCGAGGTGGTCTTCGCGAAGGTCTTCGGCGCGTCACCGCGCTGACCGAGCGAGAAGGCCATGCGGGAGGCCGTGTAGAGGCCGGAGTTGAGGCAGGACAGCACCGACGTCAGCACGATGAAGTTCATGATCTGACCGGCGTGCGCGATGCCGAGGGAGTCCAGGGCGGCGACGTACGAGCCCTTGTCCTTGATCGAGGGGTCGTTCCACGGCAGCAGGGCCACGACGACGAAGATCGAGCCGAGGTAGAAGACGCCGATCCGCCAGATGATGCTGTTGGTGGACTTGGTGACGGCCCGCTGCGGGTCCTCGGACTCACCGGCGGCGAGGGTCGCGATCTCGCTGCCCATGAAGGAGAAGACGACCAGCAGGACGCCGGTGAGGATCGCGCCGGGTCCGTGCGGCAGGAAGCCGCCGTGGCCGGTCAGGTTTCCGATGCCGGCCTTGTCGCTGTCCGCGCCCGGCAGCACACCGAAGATCGCGAGCGCGCCCACGATGATGAACGCGCCGATCGCCACGACCTTGATCCCGGCGAACCAGAACTCGAACTCGCCGTACGACCCCACGGACACCAGGTTGGTGGCGGTGAGGACGACCATCACGATGAGCGCCCAGCCCCACTGGGGCACGGCCGGGATCCATCCTTCGAGGATCTTGGCGCCGGCGGTGGCCTCCACGGCCAGCACGACGACCCAGAAGAACCAGTAGAGCCAGCCGATCGAGAAGCCGGCCCAGCGGCCGAGCGCGCGGTCGGCGTGCGCGGAGAAGGAGCCGGAGGTCGGGTTCGCGGCCGACATCTCTCCGAGCATCCGCATCACCAGCACCACGAGCGTGCCGACGAGAGCGTAGGAGAGGAGGATGCCGGGCCCGGCGGTGGCGATACCGGTGCTGGAGCCGACGAACAGCCCGGCTCCGATGACACCACCGATGGCGATCATGGACAGATGGCGGTTCTTGAGTCCGGCCTGGAGGCCGCCACCGGGTTCTCCGGGGCCTCCGGGGCCGCTTGCGGCCTTCGTGGGGGTCGGCTGCGAGGTCATGAGGGGGATTCCTTTGCGCCGGTGGGCAGATTCCCGTGCATGAGCGGTGTACGGGTCGGACCAGTGAATCTGAGGCAAAGGAATTCGTGAACCTTTGAATCCAGATCGTTACTTGAGGTTTCCCTGAGGTTCTGTAGTATTGCTCACGGTTTCCGTGGTCGAACCCCCGCGGCGCAGCGACGAAACAGCCGTGTCACACTCGGACCATGCGCGTGTACCTCGGCTCCGATCATGCCGGTTTCGAACTCAAGAACCACCTCGTCGAGTGGCTCAAGGCCGCCGGTCACGAGCCCGTCGACTGCGGGCCCCACATCTATGACGCCCAGGACGACTACCCGCCGTTCTGCCTCCGCGCCGCGGAGCGCACGGCGGCCGATCCCGAGTCCCTCGGCATCGTGATCGGCGGCTCGGGCAACGGTGAGCAGATCGCCGCGAACAAGGTGGCCGGGGTTCGCGCCGCGCTCGCCTGGAGCGAGGAGACGGCGTCGCTGGGCCGCCAGCACAACAACGCCAATGTCGTCGCCGTCGGCGCCCGCATGCACTCGGAGGAAGAGGCGACGAAGTTCGTCGAGACCTTCCTCAACACCCCCTTCTCCGGTGACGAGCGCCACATCCGCCGCATCGACATGCTCTCCGCCTACGAGACGACCCGCGAACTCCCCCCGATCCCGGCCCACCACCCGCAGCAGCCGTAGCCACGGGGGCCCCTGCGTTGTTCACGCAGTTCCCCGCGCCCCTTTTCAGGGGCGCGGGGAACTGCGCAGTCTTTTAGGGGGGTCCGCGGGGGCGCAGCCCCCAGGCACGGGACGGGCAGGGGCGGAGGGGGCGAAAAACGCCCGAGCCGTCGGACGACAGACAACAGCAGGAGGACCCCGTGCCCGAAGGGCACACGATTCACCGGCTCGCCGAGGACTACCTCGCGAGCTTCGGCGGCCGCCCGGCACGCGTCACCAGCCCCCAGGGCAAGTTCACCGACGCCGCCGCCCTCCTGGACGGCGCGGAGCTCGGCACCGCGGAAGCCCACGGCAAACACCTCTTCCTCGGCTTCCGCGCAGAGGACTGGATCCACATCCACCTGGGCCTCTTCGGCAAGGTCGACTTCGGCGACGCCCCCGCCCCACCTCCCACGGACACCGTCCGCCTCCGCCTGGCGAACAACACCGCGTACGTGGACCTCCGCGGCCCCACCACCTGCGCCCTGATCACGGACACCGAGAAGCAGGCGATACACGACCGCCTCGGCCCGGACCCCCTCCGCCCCGACGCCGACCCTTCAGCGGCGTACCACCGCGTCTCCCGCAGCCGTACGACGATCGCCGCCCTCCTCATGGACCAGAAGATCATTTCGGGCGTGGGCAACGTCTACCGCGCCGAGGTCCTCTTCCGGCACGGCATCGACCCGTACCGTGCGGGCAAGGACCTCACCCGCACGGAGTGGAACGCGATCTGGACGGACCTCGTGGAGCTGATGCGCGAGGGCGTCCGCAACAACCGCATCGACACGGTCCGCCCGGAACACACCCCCGAGGCGATGGGCCGCCCGCCGCGCGTGGACGACCACGGCGGCGAGGTCTACGTGTACCGCAGGGCCCACCTGCCCTGCCACATCTGTGGCGGCGAGATCCGCACCGCCGATCTCGCCGCCCGCAACCTGTTCTGGTGCCCGACCTGCCAGCGGCCGTAGCCGAGCGCCGCCGTCAGAACCCGTGCGGCAGCCAGGGCGCGACCACGGACGAGAAGGCCACGGACGCCTCCCCCAGCGCCCCCTGGCGCAGCTCCCGCACCCGCCCGGCCGCGGCGAGCGAGGCGAGTGACACCCCACCGAGATATGCGGCCCCCAACTCCCGTACGGACAGGGTGAGATCGACCGAGTCGCCGGTGCGCACGTACGTCGCGCCCTTCGCGTCCCCGGTGAGCCGCCAACGCCCCTTGTTCCAGGGGCAGAATGCGTCCTCGACCTCGAACACCACGTCCACCGGCGCCTGATACGTGCGCGCCTCCAGCGCCGCTCCGACATCGACGAGCCGTACGTGCAGCGAGTCCTTCATCCGCAGATTGCAGCGCCGGATGTCGGACACCAGGTGCTGCACGTCCTCGTCGACGGGCCGGGCCCGGGTGCGCAGCGTGGACGTCAGGTCGATGTCGAACAGGAACCGCCACAGCGCGGCCCGCACCGCCGGGTCGAGCCCCTCCAGGTCGCTCAGGATCACCACGCCGTCGGGCCCGGACGGGCCCCACTCCGGCTTGACCCGGAAGCGCGCGTAGCCGACGACCTCGCCGTCCCGATCGGCCACCACGCACTGCAGCGGCGACGCGCCGTCCCGCTCGCTCTTGGGGTCGAGGACCTGGAGGCGGTCCCAGCCGGGCTGCCGCGCCAGCATTCCCGGCCGGCCCCGAACCACGCGCGCGTACACCGCCTCGCACGCGTCGAGCACCTCGGCCGGCACGGCGTAGCGCAGATGTACGTCGTCGGTGCCGGGCGGCACCGACAGTCGTACGCGGTGGGTGTCGATCTCGGCGTTGAGCTGCAGTGTGCTGATGCCGTAGCCGAACCGGCCGTAGATCGCCGGTTCCGAGGCGGTCAGGACGGCGAGCGGCTCGCCCCCGGCGCGGATGTCGTCCAGCTGGCGCCGCATCAGCGCGGTCAGCACCCCGCGCCTGCGGTGCGTGGCTGCGACGCTCACCATGGTGATACCCGCGGCCGGGACGGAGGCGCCGCCGGGGACGGTGACGCGGAAGGAGAACGCGCCCGCCGTACCCACGCACTGATCGCCGTCCCACACGCCCAGGGAACGGTCGTACTCTGTGAGCGCGTTGTACAGCTCACGCTCCTCGGACGCCTCCGGGACGCCACCGAACGCGCGAATGAGGTTGTCGTACCAGACATCCCAGTCGGTCTGCTGCAGCACCCGCACGTCAGTTGTCATAGCCCATGCCTACCAGGGCAATGCGGTACGAGCGAGGGAATTTCTCCCCCGCCGTCGCGGTGCCTGGTGTGAAGTTCTCTGTGAAGTTGAGCGCTCGGACGGGGGACAAGTGGGACCTCCCGTGCCAAGCACCTGGTCCGATGGATAGGGTCCCGAACTAATGGCAGCAGGACGAGAGCGGCGCGCGGAAGCCGAGACGTTCACGGCCCGGTTGAAGAAGCAGTGGCACCGGGCCCGCACAGGGTTGCGCAGATCCGCCGTCGACTACTTCCGTGGGGACGGTTCGGACTGGATCGCGCTGGCCGGTCTGCTGCTCACGATTCCCCTGGTCGCCGCCACGACGCTGGTGAACTCGGTGTGGTGCTCGCCCGCCGCCCTCGTTCTGCCGATCGTGGCCGGAGGCCTCCTGCTGCGCCCGGCCAGCCTGCTCGGTCTGTACGCGGCCGCGGCCACCGCGTTGATAGTGGAGTCCGTGGAGCTGGGCCCGTACACCGAGGGCCCGTCCCGGGTGACACCGGGCGTGGTGCTGGTGGTCGCGGCCTGCGGCTTCTTCGGACTCCTGATCGCGCAGTTCCGCAGCCGGGTGGGCGTGCCCTGGCGACGGGGCGGCACCATGCTCTTCGACCTCCGCGAACGCATCCGGGTGCAGAGCAAGCTGCCGAAGCTGCCGCTGGGCTGGCACCGTGAGATGGCGCTGCGACCTGCCGGCGGGCAGTCCTTCTCGGGAGACTTCGTGGTGGCCGCCCGTACGAACGGGGGCCGCACCCTGGAGGTCGTCCTCACGGACGTCTCGGGCAAGGGCATGGACGCGGGCTCGCGCGCGCTCCTCCTCTCCGGAGCCTTCGGAGGCCTCCTGGGCTCCCTCGCACCGCACGCCTTCCTCCCCGCCGCGAACGGCTACCTCCTCCGCCAGGACTGGGACGAGGGCTTCGCGACCTCGATCCACCTGGTCCTCGATCTGGACTCCGGGGACTACGAACTCTTCTCCGCCGGACACCCGCCGGGTCTGCAGCTCAGTGCGGGCAGCGGGCGCTGGGAGGAGAAGGCCGCGGAAGGGCCCCTGCTGGGTGTGTACGACGGCGCCCAGTTCGACTCCGTGAAGGGGGCGTTGCGTCCCGGAGACGTGTTGATGCTGTTCACGGACGGGCTGGTGGAGACCTCCGACCGTGACATCGTCGAGGGCATCGACCGCCTCACCGGCGAAGCCGATCGCTATGTGGCCGGTGGCTTCCACGGAGCCGCCTGGCACCTCATCGAAGCCGTGGCCAGGGACGTCAACGACGACCGCGCCCTCCTCCTGATCTGCCGAGACGGCTCGACCCCCACACGGTGACCGAGGGAGGATTTCGCCCCCTCCGCCCCTGCCCGTCCCGTGCGCGCAGTGCCCTGCGTCCCTGAAGGGCGCGGGGAACTGCGCAATCACCCGGGCCCGGCGACGACCGCGGCGCCGTCGAGGACGCTGGCGACGCCCCCGAAGGAGCGCGACGGTGCCGGCCGCGCGGACGGCTCGTTCGCCGCGGCGATCGTCGTGCTCGGCGTGACGGCGGCGACCGTCCCTCCCCGCGCGGCACTGCGCGGGGAGACACTGGAGGAGTGACGCAGACTCTTCTGACCCTGGCCGAAGTCGAAGCCATTGCCCGTGAGGCGCACGCCGCCCAGACCGACAAGGCCGGGCGGCCGTACGCCGAGCATCTCCAGGCCGTGGCGGAGGGCGTCCGCGAGCGCGGCGGCGACGACGAACAGATAGCCGCGGCCTGGCTGCACGACGCCGTCGAGGACGACGCGCTCTCCGCGGACTGGCTGCACGAGGCCGCGCTGACCCGACGTACGAAGGACATCGTGCTGGCGCTCACCAAACAGGAGGGCGAGCCGCCGGAGTCGTACGCGCGGCGCATCCGTACGACCCCGGGCGCCCTTCTGGTGAAGGTGTCGGACCTGGCGCACAACGCCGATCCGGCCCGGCTCGCGGTCCTGGACGAGCACACCCGGGCCCGGCTGACGAAGAAGTACGCCACGATGCGGGCGTTGCTGGGGCTGCCGCCGTCCTGAGCGGCCCGAGGCGCTTGCCCGGGCAGCGCACGCAGGGTGGCCCGGCACGGAAAAGTGCGGGCCCGGGAGAACCCGGGCCCGCACTTCGAGCGGTCAGCCGCGTGGCTAGGCCTTCGCCGTCGCCCGCTCCCGAGCCAGCTCCGTCGCGTCCCGCTTGAAGGCCCAGGCCATCCTGGGCTCCATCGCGAAACGGAAGATCCGCTGGACGGGCGGCGTGCACAGCGCGGTGACGAGCGTGGCCGCGACGATCGTCACGAGGATCTCGCCCAGCGGCTTGTGCAGCCACGGGTGGTCGAACCAGCCCCAGTAGTCGGATGCCTTGACCACCAAGCCGTGCAGCAGATAGCCGTACAGCGTGCCCGCTCCGAGCGCCGTGAACCAGAAGGAGCGCCGCGGCACCCAGGCGAAGAAGCACGCGGTGAGCAGCAGCGAGCAGCCGTAGAGCGCGAGGGTCATGACGACACCCGCCCACCAGGGCGCGCCCAGTTCCTGTGCGCTGTCACGGTGGTAGAACCAGGCGGCGTTCATACGCGGCGCCGCCCAGTAGCCCACGACCAGCGCCGTCGCGAAGATCGGCACCGACAGGATCCGCACCTCACGGCGCCGTACCAGCTGGAAGTGCTCGGGCTTCATGAACAGGCCCATGACGAAGAACGGCAGGAACTGCAGCACGCGCTGGAGGTCCAGGTCGTCGCCGATGTCCGGGGAGACGGACGCGAGCACCGCGAAGACGAGTGCCAGCGGAAGAGGCCAGCGCATCAGCTTCCACAGCGGGGTCGTCAGCCGCCAGACGAAGAGCGCGACCAGGAACCAGGTGAGGTACCAGGGGTCGAGGAGGGTGATCGACTGATCCGTATCGCCGCCGGCCCAGCGATCGAAGAGGGAGTACGCCGTCTCGAAGAGGACGTACGGCACGGCGACACCGGTCACCAGCCTCTTGAGCCGGTCGGGGCGCATGTCGAAACTGCGCGAGAAGTAGCCGGAGATGATGATGAAGGCCGGCATATGGAAGGTGTACACGACCGTGTAAGCCGCTTCGATGGTGCGACTCTGGCCCTTCAGCGGCTCCCACGCGTGGCCCATGGCCACTAGCACGATGGCCAGGTACTTGGCGTTGTCGAAGAAGGCGTCGCGCTGCTTGGCGGGCTTGGCGCCCGCGGCGGCATCGGTGGCCGCTCTGGGGGTTTGGGGTGAGCGCGGACTCGGCACTCCTGCCGCCGGCTGCTCTGCCGGGGGGAGCGGCGCTCTGTGGTGGCCGTGCGGTCGGAGCGAGTTCGTCACAGGCCCTCCCACCAAGAACTCGGGGAGAGGATCCGGGACCTCGCTGCACAGGCGGGGGACGTGGCGGCGTGGAACATCTGAGGCACCCTAGCGTTGTCTATGCGTTTTCGTAAAACGCTCGGCGTCATTCCTGCTTATCGCCTGCGAGTACCCAGGATTTGGAGATGTCTGCCTATCGGTCCGCAAGTGGTTCGGCATACCGATCTGCTTACCGTATGAGGCTGTTCTGTCCCCATACATCCCGACTAAATGGTGCATAAGGCTCGCGGGCGACTCTGGTGATATGTCCGGTTCATTAGCCTTTAGTTACCCGTCTATAGGGTCTTCGATGTGCCTGTGGCAACAATTCGAATTACCTGCGAACAGGTTGTGTGGACATGGCAACGGTCCCTCTGAATTTCCGTTGAGGGGCCCGTGCGGGTGCACTCTCGAATTGCCGTGCGGAGTCCCGCCGTTGGTCCGCGCCGAGGCGGTGCGGGTGTGCGGGCCCGGCGTGCCCGCGGCCGACGATGCGTCACCCGCCGCATACGAAAGCCTGGTTGGTGGCACGATGGTTCTGGCGGGGGTGTGAGGGGTTGCACCTCCGGGCCGGGAGAGCGGACCGACCGTAGGGTGTGATCAGTTGTGGCCATTTCGCTGTCAGTGGTGCTGCTGTTGGCGATCATCCTTGTGGTGTTGATCCGAGGGGGATCGATCAAGGCGGGACCTGCCATTGTCGCGGTGCTCTTCGGTTTCTTCCTCGCGTCGACCGGCATGGCTCCGTCCATCAATCGGTTCCTGAACTCGATAGCGGAGACGATCAACTCGATCAGCTTCTGAACAGGACAGGGCAGGGCAGGACAGGGCGGGACCGGACGGGACGCATCCGCTCGTAGCGCTTTCGACAGGCGTCGGGGAATGCGGAGCGGGGATCCGCCGCGACCTGAAACCGGCCGACGTGCTGCCCGTCGACGAGGCTTCTCGCGCCCTCGGCTCCGGCGGGCCGCGTGCCGCCGACCTGGCCACCGCCGACACGCTCACCCGGACCGGGCGCGACGGCGGTCTCCTCCGCTCCTTCACTGCGCCCGCAGGGCCCGCGGCGCACGAAGAAACCTTCGGCCCGATTCCGAGGAACCGGGCCGGGGGCCACAGAGCGGGCGACGGGAATCGAACCCGCGTAGCCGGTTCGGAAGATCGCCCTTCCGCCGTGGCGGCCGAGCACCGTCCCGGCGTACCCGCGTGCCCCATCACCCGGCCCCCGCCCCCGGCGCCACCGTCCAGGTCCGGCCACGGCCGGCCCCACTGCGATCCCAGCGCCGCGGGGGTGATCGACACGGATGTGCGCGTGAGCGGTGCCGTGAAGATCACGGCGACGGGAACGATCGCGATCCAGCGCGACGTCACCACGACCTTCAGTCGGTGGGGCGAGAGCAGCACGCTCGTGGGCTCGGACTACCCGCTGCCGGGTGCGCCGGCCGGGTCGCTGATCGCCCGGATCGGAAACGGACCTGCCACTACATCGGAAACGGACCCGCCACTACATGGGGCGGGCCCGACGATCCTGGTGGGCAGCGGACACGGCACGCCCTGCTCGGGCTGAGGCCTGCACGGGGGTGAACTGATCGGCCTGCACCGTCGCGACTCGAAAGCCCAAGGGGCACTCAGCGGCCAGGGAGCGCTGATCGGAGCCCCCGGAAGCGACAAGGGCCAGGCCAGAGGATCGAACCTCTGGCCTGGCCCTACGCCATATGGAGCGGGCGACGGGAATCGAACCCGCGTAGCTAGTTTGGAAGACTAGGGCTCTACCATTGAGCTACGCCCGCGAGCAGGACGCGCCGCAGGTCAGTGACCGCGGCACAGGAGGCATCGTAGCGGGTCGTACCCCTTCGATGCACACCCCGTTTCCCGTGCCGCACAGGCGCTCGGGAAATGCGGCAGCCCCACTGCCTGCGGGCATGTACCCTACGTGTCGCACCGACGGGGTGTGGCGCAGCTTGGTAGCGCGTCCGCTTTGGGAGCGGAAGGCCGTGGGTTCAAATCCCGCCACCCCGACCACCGGCCGGAACCCGCCAGGGCTCCGCGCGTCGCAAGATCACCTTTTGGGGCGTGTACCGCCTGCGGTTACTATGCAAGCTGCGCGCCCGTGTGTCTGCACTCTCACGTCTCTCAAGGGCCGCGAATCCGCCTAAGGCTCTGCCCCACTCGGCAGAAGCACGCAGCAGAACCCCCAAGAAGTCAGCCACAAGGAGACCGAACCGTGAAGAGCGCCGTGGAGACCCTGAACCCGACCCGGGTTCGGCTCACTGTCGAGGTGCCCTTCGAGGAGCTCAAGGACAGCCTCGACGCGGCGTACAAGAAGATCAACCAGCAGGTCACGGTGAAGGGCTTCCGGAAGGGCAAGATCCCGGCGCGCGTCATCGACCAGCGGTTCGGTCGCGGCGCCGTACTCGAAGAGGCCGTCAACGACGCGCTCCCGAAGTTCTACACCGAAGCGGTCAACGAGGCTGAGCTGAACGTCCTCGGCCAGCCCGAGGTCGACATCACCGAGCTGAAGGACGGCGAGACGCTGAACTTCACCGCCGAGGTCGACATTCGCCCGACCATCGAGATCCCGGACTACTCCGGCATCGAGGTCGAGGTCGACGCCGTCGCGGTCAGCGACGAAGACGTCGAGAAGGCGGTCTCCGACCTGCGCGAGCGCTTCGCGTCGACCTCCCCGGTCGAGCGCGCCGCCCAGGACGGCGACGTCGTCACCATCGACCTGGAGGCCAAGGTCGACGGCGAGGTCCTCGAGGACGGCATCGCCAGCGGTGTCTCCTACACCATCGGTTCCGGCGAGCTGCTCGACGGCATCGACGAGGCCGTGACGGGCGTGGAGGCCGGTGGCGAGGCCACCTTCACCTCCGAGCTCAAGGGCGGCTCCGCGGCCGGCAAGGAGGCCGAGGTCACCGTCAAGGTCACCCAGGTCGCCGCGCGCGAACTCCCCGAGCTGGACGACGACTTCGCGCAGCTCGCCTCCGAGTTCGACACCCTGGAGGAGCTGAAGGCGGACAGCCGCAAGCGCCTCGAGAACATGAAGCAGTACGACCAGGCCACGCAGGCCCAGGAGCGCGTCCTGGAGAAGCTGCTCGAGCTGGTCGAGGTGCCCGTCCCCGAGAAGCTGCTCGAGGACGAGATCAACACCCGTAAGCACAACCTCGAGCACCACCAGCTCGGCCAGATGGGTCTCGACCTCGCGAAGTACCTGGAGATCCAGGGCAAGACCGAGGAAGAGTTCGACGCCGAGACCAAGGAAGCGGCGGTCAAGGGCATCAAGACCCAGTTCGTCCTTGACGAGCTCGTCAACAAGGAGAAGCTGAACGTCAACCAGGAGGAGCTCACCGAGCACCTCATGCGGCGCGCTGCCTCCTCCGGCATGTCCCCCGACCAGTTCGCCCAGGCCGTCGTCGAGGGCGGCCAGGTCCCGATGCTCGTCGGCGAGGTCGCCCGCGGCAAGGCCCTCGCGGTCGTCGTCGAGGCCGCCACGGTCAAGGACACGAACGGCGAGATCGTCGACCTCGAGGACGAGGACGAGACGGAGACGGCCACGGAGGTCGCCGCCGAGGTCACCGAGGGTGAGGCCGCCGAGGCCTCCGCCGAGGAGAGCACCGAGGCCTGATCGCCTCGCTGGACAACTGGACGGGGCTCCCGGGGACACCGGGGGCCCCGTCGGGCTTTGAGGGGCCCCGTCGGGCTTTGAGGGGCCCCGTCAGGCTTTGAAGGGGGCGCGAGGAACTGCGCGAGCAACCCCCACAAAGCCCCGGACGCGCCTGCCGCGCCCGGTCGTCGGCGGGTGCGGCTCGTGGTGGCGGGTGCGGCTTGTAGTGGGCTGATCGCGCAGTTCCCCGCGCCCCTTCGGGTGCCCCGGGCGGGGCGCGCGACCTGCGCTCACAGCGAACAGTTCCTTCTGCGGGATTCACCGGAGGGACCAGCGCGTTAGGGTCCATGAATACGAGGGCAGGGGAGTCCCCGAAGCCGCCCCGAGCGGTGTTGGACCGGGGTCCCACGCCCCCAGCAGACGACGTGAGACGGCCCGGCGCCGTCGTAAGACGAGCAGGTGGATACGTGACGAATCTGATGCCCTCCGCCGCCGGCGAGCCTTCCATCGGTGGTGGCCTCGGCGACCAGGTCTACAACCGGCTGCTCAACGAGCGGATCATCTTCCTCGGCCAGCCGGTGGACGACGACATCGCCAACAAGATCACCGCGCAGTTGCTGCTCCTTGCCTCCGACCCGGACAAGGACATCTACCTCTACATCAACAGCCCCGGCGGATCGATCACGGCCGGCATGGCGATCTACGACACCATGCAGTACATCAAGAACGACGTGGTGACCATCGCCATGGGCATGGCGGCCTCGATGGGCCAGTTCCTGCTCAGCGCCGGTACCCCCGGCAAGCGCTTCGCCCTGCCGAACGCCGAGATCCTGATCCACCAGCCCTCCGCCGGCCTCGCCGGCTCCGCGTCGGACATCAAGATCCACGCCGAGCGGCTGCTGCACACCAAGAAGCGGATGGCGGAGCTGACCGCCTTCCACACCGGCCAGACGGTGGAGCAGGTCACCATCGACTCGGACCGCGACCGCTGGTTCGATCCGATCGAGGCCAAGGAGTACGGCCTCATCGACGACATCATGCCCACCGCTGCCGGTATGCCGGGCGGCGGCGGCACCGGGGCGGCGTAAGCCCCTCAGCGCCCTCCAGGGCGGCGCAGGCCGGGTTCCACCGCCCCAGGCGGCCGCGAGCCGTCCAGCGCCCCCAGCCGACCGCCTCAGCCCTTATCAGGCTCTTCAGGAGACACAGTGAACGACTTCCCCGGCAGCGGCCTCTACGCCCGCACGCAGGCCGAGTACACCGGTCCTCGCGCGGAGTCCCGCTACGTCATCCCGCGCTTCGTCGAGCGCACCTCGCAGGGCGTGCGTGAGTACGACCCGTACGCGAAGCTCTTCGAGGAGCGCGTGATCTTCCTCGGCGTGCAGATCGACGACGCCTCCGCCAACGACGTCATGGCGCAGCTGCTGTGCCTGGAGTCGATGGACCCCGACCGTGACATCTCGGTCTACATCAACAGCCCCGGTGGTTCCTTCACGGCGCTCACTGCCATCTACGACACGATGCAGTTCGTGAAGCCCGACATTCAGACGGTCTGCATGGGACAGGCGGCCTCGGCCGCCGCGATCCTGCTGGCCGCCGGTACGCCGGGCAAGCGCATGGCGCTTCCGAACGCGCGTGTGCTGATCCACCAGCCCTACAGCGAGACCGGCCGCGGCCAGGTCTCGGACCTCGAAATCGCCGCGAACGAGATCCTCCGGATGCGTGCGCAGCTGGAAGAGATGCTGGCCAAGCACTCGACCACGCCGATCGAGAAGATCCGCGAGGACATCGAGCGCGACAAGATCCTCACCGCTGAGGACGCGCTGGCGTACGGCCTGATCGACCAGATCATCTCCACCCGCAAGATGAACAATTCCGCGGTCGTCTGACGTACCGCTGTATCGTCTGCCGCTCCTTGGCGTGGTTCACGGCAAAGTGAACCACGCCAAGGGGGGCCCGAACGGGGGGCTCGGCAAGGTACCGTCGGACATAAGGCAGCACCAGGAGCCGCTGGACCTAGGCGTCTCCCAGGCGAAGGGGAAGCACACCGTGGCACGCATCGGTGACGGCGGCGATCTGCTCAAGTGCTCGTTCTGTGGCAAGAGCCAGAAGCAGGTCAAGAAGCTCATCGCAGGCCCCGGTGTGTACATCTGCGACGAGTGCATCGATCTCTGCAACGAGATCATCGAGGAAGAGCTCGCGGAGACGAGCGAGGTGCGCTGGGAGGAGCTCCCGAAGCCTCGCGAGATCTACGAGTTCCTCGAGGGGTACGTGGTCGGCCAGGAGTCGGCCAAGAAAGCTCTCTCGGTCGCGGTGTACAACCACTACAAGCGGGTCCAGGCCGGCGAGAACAGCACGGGCCAGAACCGCGATGACGCCATCGAGTTGGCGAAGTCGAACATCCTGCTGCTGGGCCCCACGGGCTCCGGCAAGACACTGCTCGCCCAGACCCTGGCGCGCATGCTCAACGTTCCGTTCGCCATCGCCGACGCGACGGCGCTGACGGAGGCGGGGTATGTCGGCGAGGACGTCGAGAACATCCTTCTGAAGCTCATCCAGGCGGCCGACTACGACGTCAAGAAGGCCGAGACGGGCATCATCTACATCGACGAGATCGACAAGGTGGCTCGTAAGAGCGAGAACCCGTCGATCACGCGAGACGTGTCCGGCGAGGGCGTGCAGCAGGCCCTCCTCAAGATCCTCGAAGGCACGACGGCGTCAGTCCCGCCCCAGGGCGGCCGCAAGCATCCCCACCAGGAATTCATCCAGATCGACACGACGAACGTCCTGTTCATCGTGGGCGGCGCCTTCGCGGGCCTGGAGAAGCTCATCGAGTCCCGTGCCGGGGCGAAGGGGATCGGCTTCGGTGCGACGATCCGCTCGAAGCGCGAGCTGGAGTCGAAGGACCAGTTCGAGGACGTCATGCCCGAGGACCTGGTCAAGTTCGGCATGATCCCCGAGTTCATCGGCCGCCTCCCGGTCATCACCTCGGTCCACAACCTGGACCGCGAGGCCCTCCTCCAGATCCTGGTGGAGCCCCGCAACGCCCTGGTGAAGCAGTACCAGCGCCTCTTCGAACTCGACGGCGTGGAACTGGACTTCGAGCGCGAGGCCCTCGAAGCCATCGCCGACCAGGCCATCCTGAGGCAGACCGGCGCCCGAGGGCTCCGCGCCATCATGGAAGAGGTCCTGATGTCGGTGATGTACGAGGTCCCGTCCCGCAAGGACGTGGCCCGCGTCGTCATCACGGCGGACGTCGTCCATTCGAATGTGAACCCGACACTGATCCCGCGGGACGCCCGCGGACGGGGTCCGGGGGAGCAGAAGACGGCGTAGGCGCCGTAGCCATACGAGGAAGGGGCGCCCGGCGAACTTCTCGCCGGGCGCCCCTTGTTGTCCGCCGCGCCTGCCGCTTCCCGTCAGATGTCGGAGTCTTCGTCGTCCTCGGCGGGCGCCTGGAACCCGGCGGTGTCGAGGGGGCAGTCGAACGGCGCGGGGATCTGGAGCTTCTCGCCGAACGGCACTGTGAAGTGTGCCTCGTATCCCTTGGTGGACGCAGCCCAGAAGACGGTGGCCTGCTCCTCCTGCATGTCGAGGAGCAGGTACACCGGCACGCCCGCCTTGCCGTAGGTCTCGACCTTGTCGGTCAGATCGTCGTCCCGGGTGGAGGGGGAGGTCAGCTCGGCGACGAAGGAGAGGCCTTCTCCGTCCAGCCGGTTGCTCGTGGTCCGGCGGGTGCGCCGGTGAGCGGCGTGGATGTCAGGGCCGTAGGCTCGCTCGCCTCCGGGGAATACATAAAGCAAGGGGCCCCAGCTGATGCGGTGATCCTCGGGCAGGTGGGGGCGAAGCTGATCGCAGACCAGATCCATCACGTCCGCGTAATACGCCTTCGACCAAGGCGACACGACGATGTTCCCCCTGATGATCTCGGCTGTGTAGCCGTCTGGCACGTTCAGCTCGTCGAGGGCGTCCAGCAGTCCCTCGAAGCGGTGGGGGTCCGTGCCGCTTATCGTCGGTCGTTCCAGCATCAATGACATGATGCGTCTCCCTCGCGATGTGGGCCAGTCGATACTCAGCGTAGCCGCCGGCGGTGACAGCGGATCGGCGGAAGCCGACCTCAGGGGGTCCTCGTCGTGTGTCGGAATCTGAGGGGCGCAGCGAGGGCACGTACACGGCGGGAGCCGTACGGGGCTGTCCAGGATCAGGTTCGATCCGTAGCTCGCCGTTACTGTCTGGGTAGCGCCCCACGTCTTTCCGCCGTCGCGCGACATCCTTAAGGTCATGCGCGACTGGTCGCCGATACCCATGCCGGGCCCTCCGCGCCCGTGGTCTTGACTCAGGTGACGGAACAGCTCCACGTTCGCCAGATTGTGGTTCGCTGTTGACGACGGGTACCTCTTGGCGGGGCTTCGGCGCGGTGATCGGCTCGAAGTGGAGCCGGAGGAGAAGGGCCTGCTCGAGGACGTCCTGCTCGGGGAGCTGGTCAAGTTCGGCATGATCTCGGAGCGCATCGACCGGCTAGCGGTCATCAGGGCGGTCCACAGTCTCGGCGGCTCCGCACTGCTGCAGTTCCTGGTGGAACCCGCGCTTGACGAAGGCGGGGCGTCCGGCACGGGATTGCCGGGCGCCCCTTCACGGCTGACTACCTTCTCGACGTGCTTCTTTGACCTGACGTCAGATTTTGACGCGGACGTCCTTGCGGAACTTGCCCGTCATGTCCGCGGTGTCCGACAGTGATCCACTCTTGCCGGCCATCATGCTAGCCACGTCGGTGGCGATCACCAGACCGAGAGTGCTGTGATCGCCCCAGATGCAGGTCGGCACAGTGAATTCCTTGGGCCCGGATGTGGTGTCGGTCGACGACGAGCTGTCATTCTTGATCTTGACGGCCTGGCACTTCAGGACCGTGCCGTCCAAGTCGAACTTCTGCGGGCTGCCTACGGGCGTGCCTTCACTGTCGTCCTTGGAAGCCTCGGACTTCATGTGCGCGTACATCGCGTCGACGACCTTCTCCGGGTCGTCGATCTTGCCGTAGACGCCGCTGAACTGCAGCAGCTTCAGCGCCAGCGGGTTGCTCTTGTCGCCGGACGTGTACTGGGCGCTAACGTCCTTCGGGTCCTGCACGCCCCACTTCTTGGCGTCCTCGATGTCGCTCTTGGACATCGTGTCGCTGTCACTCTCGCCCTTCTTGTACTCACCGCTGAGCACCTTGGCCGGAGTTGTCAGCTTGTGCGGACCGTCGTCCGCGACCGAGCTGCCACCCCCGCCACCGATCACGAAGTACGCCCCCACCGCGATCGCCGCCACGACGGCGACGGCGCCGATGATGAGGCCCGTCTTCTTCTTGCCGCCGCTCGGGGTGGGCGGCTGCGGCACGGCGCCGTAGGGCTGCTGGCCGTAGGGAGGCTGCTGGCCGTAGGGAGGCTGCGGGGGGACGCCCTGGGGAGCCTGCTGGGGGTAGCCGTAGCCGGGCTGCGCGGGGGGAGCCTGCTGCGGGTAGCCATAGCCGGGCTGGGGGGCCTGCGGCTGCTGGCCGTAGGGGCCCGGCTGACCGTACGGTCCGGGCTGCTGGGGCTGCCCGCCGTACGGGCCCGGCTGGTTGTAGCTCATTACTGGGTTCCCCTCCAGATACTTATGTGTTCCGAACATCCTGGCGCACAGGTCACGCGGCCAAGTCCCCGGGGGCGGCACCGTTACCAAAGAATCGCGTTTCGGGACTGCCCCGTGACACCCCTAAACTGAGCCTGTGACCGAGAACGCTCAGCAGCAGCCACCAGCGCCCAACACCGAACTGCCGACCCAGTACGCGCCGGCCGACGTAGAGGGGCCGCTGTACGAGCGCTGGGTAGAGCGGGGTTACTTCGAGGCCGACGCGAAGAGTGACAAGCCTCCGTACACCGTCGTCATCCCGCCGCCGAACGTCACGGGCAGCCTGCACCTCGGGCACGCCTTCGAGCACACCCTCATCGACGCACTCACGCGCCGCAAGCGCATGCAGGGCTACGAGACGCTGTGGCAGCCCGGCATGGACCACGCCGGCATCGCCACGCAGAACGTCGTCGAGCGGGAGCTCGGCAAGGAGGGCAAGTCCCGCCACGACCTGGGCCGTGAGGCCTTCGTCGAGCGTGTGTGGCAGTGGAAGGCCGAGTCCGGTGGGCAGATCTCCGGGCAGATGCGGCGCCTCGGTGACGGCGTCGCCTGGTCGCGTGAGCGTTTCACCATGGACGAAGGGCTCTCCCAGGCCGTCCAGACCATCTTCAAGAGGCTCTACGACGACGAGCTGATCTACCGCGCCGAGCGCATCATCAACTGGTGTCCGCGCTGCCTGACCGCCATCTCGGACATCGAGGTCGAGTACCAGGACGACGACGGCGAGCTCGTCTCGATGAAGTACGGCGACGGGGACGACACCATCGTCGTCGCCACCACCCGTGCCGAGACCATGCTCGGTGACACGGCCGTCGCCGTTCACCCCGAGGACGAGCGGTACAAGCACCTGGTCGGCAAGCTCATCAGGCTGCCGCTGACCGACCGCTCCATCCCGGTCGTCGCCGACGAGCACGTCGACCCCGAGTTCGGCACCGGCGCCGTCAAGGTCACCCCGGCCCACGACCCGAACGACTTCGAGATCGGTCAGCGCCACGGCCTGCCCGCCATCGCAGTGATGGACGAGCACGCCGTCATCACCGCCCACGGCCCCTTCCAGGGCCTGGACCGCCTCGAGGCCCGCTCGGCCATCGTCGCCGCGCTGCGCGCCGAGGGCCGGATCGTCGCCGAGAAGCGGCCCTACGCCCACAGCGTCGGCCACTGCTCGCGCTGCAAGACGACGATCGAGCCCCGCCTGTCCATGCAGTGGTGGGTCAAGGTCGGCCCGCTGGCCAAGGCCGCCGGTGACGCGGTCCGCGAGGGCAAGGTCAAGATCCATCCGCAGGAGATGGAGAAGCGGTACTTCGACTGGGTCGACAACCTCCACGACTGGTGCATTTCACGGCAGTTGTGGTGGGGGCACCGGATTCCGGTCTGGTACGGCCCGAACGGCGAGGTCGTCTGCGTCGGTCCCGACGACGAGGCGCCGACCGGCGAGGGCTGGCGTCAGGACACCGACGTCCTCGACACCTGGTTCTCCTCCGGCCTGTGGCCCTTCTCGACCCTCGGCTGGCCCGAACAGACCGAGAGCCTCGCGAAGTTCTACCCGAACTCCGTCCTGGTCACCGGCTACGACATCCTCTTCTTCTGGGTCGCCCGGATGATGATGTTCGGCCTGTATGCGATGGACGGCACCCCGCCGTTCCACACCATCGCCCTGCACGGCATGGTCCGCGACCAGTTCGGCAAGAAGATGTCGAAGTCCTTCGGCAACGCGGTCAACCCGCTGGACTGGATGGACAAGTACGGCAGCGACGCCCTGCGCTTCACCCTCGCCCGCGGCGCCAACCCCGGCGTCGACGTCCCGATCGGCGAAGACTGGGTCCAGGGCTCGCGCAACTTCGCCAACAAGATCTGGAACGCCACGCGCTTCGCGCTGATGAACGGCGCCACGGTCGAGGGCCCGCTGCCCTCGCCCGAGCAGATGTCGGCCACCGACCGCTGGATCCTGTCCCGCCTCAACTCGGTGGTCGCCGAGGTCGACGTCCTGTACGACGACTTCCAGTTCGCAAAGCTGTCCGATGCCCTGTTCCACTTCGCGTGGGACGAGGTCTTCGACTGGTACGTCGAGCTGTCCAAGACGACGTTCATGGGCGGCGGCGAGCCCGCGAAGGTCTCCGGCCGGGTCCTCGGCGAGGTCCTGGACGTGACCCTGCGTCTCCTCCACCCGGTCGTCCCGTTCGTCACGGAGACCCTCTGGACCACGCTCACCGGCGGCGAGTCGATCGTCATCGCCGAGTGGCCCAAGGACAGCGGCTTCCGCGACGCCGGCGCCGAGCGGGAGATCGAGACGCTTCAGCAGGTCATCACGGAGGTTCGCCGCTTCCGTGCCGACCAGGGCCTCCAGCCCGGCCAGCGCGTCCCGGCCCGGCTGGCCCTCGACGGCACCGCGCTGGCCCCGCACGAGGCGGCCATCCGCCAGCTGCTGCGCCTCCAGCCGGAGGGCGAGAGCTTCTCGGCCACGGCGACGCTGCCGGTCGCGGGCGCCACGGTCGCGCTCGACCTCTCCGGGACGATCGACGTCGCCGCGGAGCGCAAGCGCCTCGCCAAGGACCTCGCCGCCGCCGAGAAGGAGAAGGCCCAGGCGAACGCCAAGCTCGGCAACGAGGCGTTCCTCGCCAAGGCCCCGGACCAGGTCGTGGAGAAGATCCGCACGCGGCTCGCCAAGGCGGACGAGGACATCGCCCGCATCAAGGCGCAGCTGGACCGCCTGCCGGAGGCGTAGCCGCCGGTCGTACGTGCGCGAAGGCCCCCGGAACCATGGAGGTTCCGGGGGCCTTCGTCCGTCGTACGACCTTGTCGGTCATACGACTGTGTCGGTGGCGGTGCGGTTCCACGGTCACGCGGGCGATGGTCAGGTGGCGCCCATCACCCCATTGCATGCAAGACGTGGCTCCCGCCGGCCCGCGGTCAACGGGCAGCCCAAGGGGGGTCTGGGGCGCAGTCCCAGGTACGGGACGGGCAGGGGCGGAGGGGGCGAAACCCCCACACGCCCAGACACAGCGGCGGCTCCGTAGACTGGCCTCGTGAGTGACCTCCCCCCGCACGACAGCAGCGAGTCAGACGAGCCGGAGACGCGCGATTCGCTCGGCCTCTTCGACGAGATCGTCGCGGCCACGCCTACATCAGCCGCTTCCGAGGCGGGCGACCGCGACCCCGATCTCGCGGTGATCGAGGCCGGCAGCCGCACCCTGCGCACGCAGGGCACCGACGGCCGGCAGGCCGACGTCCCCGCCCGCCCGGCCGACCCCGAGGTCGACAAGGCGCTGCGCGAGGTCGAGGCGGAGCTGGCGACCCGCTGGGGCGAGACCAAGCTGGAGCCGTCGGTCAGCCGCATCGCCGCGCTGGTGGACGTTCTCGGGGAGCCGCAGCGCGCGTACCCCTCGATCCACATCACGGGCACGAACGGCAAGACCTCCACCGCCCGCATGATCGAGGCCCTGCTGGGCGCCTTCGACCTGCGCACCGGCCGCTACACCAGCCCCCACGTGCAGTCGATCACCGAGCGGATCAGCCTCGACGGCGCACCGATCTCCGCCGAGCGGTTCATCGAGACGTACAACGACATCAAGCCGTACGTGGAGATGATCGACGGTCAGCAGGAGTACCGGCTGTCGTTCTTCGAGGTGCTGACGGGCATGGCCTACGCGGCCTTCGCGGACGCCCCCGTCGACGTCGCCGTCGTCGAGGTCGGCATGGGCGGCAGCTGGGACGCCACCAACGTCATCGACGGGGACGTCGCCGTCGTCACGCCCATCGATCTCGACCACACCGACCGGCTCGGCGAGACGCACGGCGAGATCGCCACGGAGAAGGCCGGCATCGTCAAGCAGGACGCCACCGTGATCCTGGCGCAGCAGCCGGTGGACGCGGCCCAGGTACTGCTGAAGAAGGCCGTCGAGGTCGACGCGACCGTGGCCCGGGAGGGCCTGGAGTTCGGGGTGGTCGCGCGACAGGTCGCCGTGGGCGGGCAGTTGGTGACGCTGCGCGGACTCGGCGGCGAGTACGAAGAGATCTTCCTGCCGCTGCACGGCGCCTACCAGGCGCACAACGCCGCCGTGGCGCTCGCCGCCGTCGAGGCGTTCTTCGGCATCGGATCCGCGCACGCCCAGCGGCTCGACATCGACACCGTCCGCAAGGCTTTCGCCTCGGTGACCTCGCCGGGCCGCCTGGAGGTCGTACGCCGCTCGCCGACCGTCGTCGTGGACGCCGCGCACAATCCGGCGGGCGCCCGCGCCACCGCCGAGGCCGTCAGCGAGGTCTTCGACTTCAGCCGGTTGATCGGGGTCGTGGGCGCGAGCGGCGACAAGAACGTACGAGGGCTGCTCGAAGCCTTCGAGCCGATCTTCGCCGAGGTCGTCGTCACGCAGAACTCCAGTCATCGCGCGATGGACGCGGACGAGCTGGCCGGGATCGCCGTGGAGGTCTTCGGCGAGGACCGGGTGCAGGTCGAACCGCGGCTCGACGACGCACTGGAGGCCGCGATCACGCTTGCCGAGGAGGAGGGTGAGTACGCGGGCGGGGGCGTGCTGGTCACCGGTTCCGTCATCACCGTCGGCGAGGCCCGACTGCTCCTGGGGAGGGGCTGACCACTGTGCGTACGCTCTGTGCTTCCACGCTGATCGGCGAGTTCTTCGTCATCGGCTTCGCCGGGCTCGTCGCCATGAAGGATCCCGACCTTTCGACGTCCACGGTGTGGACGGTCTGCGGGGTCGTCATGGCGGTGAGCGTGCTGCTGTGCGGCATGATCACGCGGCCCGGGGGTGTCCAGCTCGGCTGGGCGCTGCAGATCGCGCTGATCGCGAGTGGGTTCGTGGTGCCGTCGATGTTCTTCCTGGGGGCGATCTTCGCAGCGCTGTGGTGGGCGTCCGTGCACTACGGGCGGAAGATCGACGAGGCGAAGGCGAGGTTTGCGGCGCAGACGCAGGCCGAGACGCAGGCGTCGGCGTCCATGTCGGCCGAGGCCGGGGGTAACCCGGCGTAGGGGTGGCCGTCGGTTTCCATCGCCCCCTCCGCCCTACCCGTCCCGTATCCGGGGGGCTGCCGCCCCCCAGACCCCCGCTTCGGCCTGAACGGCCTCGTCCTCAAACGCCGGACGGGCTGGAAGTCAAACGCCGGACGGGCTGAAAGGGCACCCAGCTACGCCCTGTAGCCTCGGTGACCCGCACACTTGTGACCTGAAGGAGCCACCCCGTGAGCCAGCGCACCCTCGTCCTCCTCAAGCCCGACGCCGTTCGTCGCGGCCTGACCGGCGAGATCATCAGCCGTATCGAGCGCAAGGCCGGCTGGCAGATCACCGCCCTGGAGCTGCGGACGCTGGATCAGGACACGCTGGAGCAGCACTACGGCGAGCACAAGGGCAAGCCCTTCTACGAGCCGCTGGTGGAGTTCATGGCGTCCGGGCCCGTCGTGGCGCTGGTCGTCGAGGGCGAGCGCGTGATCGAGGGCCTCAGAGCGCTGGCGGGTCCCACGGACCCGATCGCGGCCGCCCCCGGCTCCATCCGCGGCGACTACGGTGTGATCGTCCGCGAGAACCTGATCCACGCCTCCGACTCCGAGGAGTCCGCCGAGCGCGAGCTGAAGATCTTCTTCCCCGGCCGCGTCTGAGCACCCTCCGGACATCGTCCGAAGCACCGCGCGAGCGTCCTCCGAAGCGCCGCGCGGACATCACGCGGAGATCAATTTTCCAACATTTTTCTGAGGGATCGTCACGTCACTCGTATGCCTGACCTGGGACGGCCGAATGTTTTTCGGTCGTCCCGTGGCATATGCGTGCCGATCGGGGGAACGCGTTCCCCCGATGGACCGTCTCCACAAGCGGGGCGGCCCGTCATCTGCTGACAATGGCGAAGACCCTCGCGCAGTGTTCGGGCAGGCGCGTCTACGATGGAAGCCTTCACGTCACTGCACCCAACTCGCCGTCCTAAAAAGCCGTCAAAGCTCCACTTGGGAAGGCCAGACGAATCCTGATGGGGAACTCAATGTCGTTCATCGGCCGTGACATGGCTGTCGACCTCGGGACCGCCAACACGCTGGTGTACGTCAGGGGTCGCGGGATCGTACTCAACGAACCGTCCGTCGTCGCGATCAACACCAATACCGGTGGCATCCTCGCGGTCGGCGCGGAGGCGAAGAAGATGATCGGGCGGACGCCGGGCAACATCGTTGCCGTGCGCCCGCTGAAGGACGGTGTCATCGCCGACTTCGAGATCACCGAGCGTATGCTCCGCTACTTCATTCTGAAGATCCACAAGCGGCGCTACCTCGCCCGCCCCCGTGTCGTCGTCTGTGTGCCCTCGGGTATCACGGGTGTCGAGCGCCGCGCCGTCATCGAGGCGTCGTCCCAGGCCGGCGCCCGCCAAGTGCACATCATCGAGGAGCCCATGGCCGCGGCCATCGGTTCCGGCCTGCCGGTCCACGAGGCAACGGGCAACATGGTGGTGGACATCGGCGGCGGCACCACGGAGGTCGCGGTCATCTCGCTCGGCGGCATCGTCACCGCCCAGTCCATCCGCGTCGCGGGCGACGAGCTGGACAACGCGATCATCCAGCACATCAAGAAGGAGTACAGCCTTCTTCTGGGTGAGCGGAGCGCCGAGCAGATCAAGATCACGATCGGTTCGGCGTACGACCTCGACAATGACGAACACACCGAAATCCGCGGCCGGGATCTTGTCTCCGGGCTGCCCAAGACCGTGGTCATCTCGGCCGCCGAAGTGCGCAAGGCGATCGAGGAACCCGTCAACGCCATCGTCGACGCCGTGAAGACGACCCTCGACAAGTGTCCGCCGGAGCTGTCGGGTGATGTGATGGACCGCGGAATCGTTCTGACCGGCGGCGGCGCCCTGTTGCGCGGCCTCGACGAGCGGCTGCGGCGCGAGACCGGTATGCCGATCCACATCGCCGAGGACCCGCTGGACAGCGTGGCGCTCGGCTCCGGCAAGTGCGTCGAGGAGTTCGAGGCGCTCCAGCAGGTCCTGGACGCCCAGCCGCGCAGATGAAGTAATACTTCGATTCCGCCGTACGAGATGATCCCTTCTCGTACGGCGGATCGTTGGTATGGAGACATAAACTCCTCCGACATAGAGTCATAAGCTCACCCATAACAGCCCCCACACCAGCCCCACAACGGCCCCCCACGCCAGCCACGTACAACAGCCCCCATAACAGCCTCATCACACCCAGGGGCATGCTTCTGCCCGGGGTGCGCCCCTGTTGACCCAATCCAATGAGGAAGGCACGGCCGCCGCACGTGAGGGACACACGAGAGAGCCGGCTGCTCCTGGTGCTGCTGATCGCCATCGCGTTCGCACTGATCACGGTGGACATCCGCGGTGGGCAGGACTCACCGGTCGACGGTGCCCGCCAGGCCGCCGCGACAGTCTTCGGTCCGATCGAGAACGGGGTGTCGTCCGCGGTCGATCCCGTCGGCAACGCGATCTCAGCGGTTCGCGACTCGGGCGGCCGGCACGACCGCATCGCCCAACTCGAGCACGACAACGCGGCGTTGAAGGCGAAACTCGGCAGCGACGACCGCAACCGCAGCCGCCTCAGGCAACTCAACAAGATGATCAACGTGGCGGCCGAGGGCCAATACGGCATCAAGGGCGCCGAGGTCATCGCCATAGGGGCGGCCCAGGGCTTCTCCTGGACCGTGACCATCGACGTCGGCGCCAACGACGGCATCAAGCGCGACATGACCGTGCTGAACGGGGACGGCCTGGTCGGCCGGATCACCACCGTGGGGCCGAACACGGCCACCGTGCTGCTCGCCAACGACCCCGATTTCACTGTCGGTACGCGGATGGAATCGAGCGACGAACTCGGCTTCGCCTCCGGACAGGGCGACCGCCCGCTGCGGGTGGAACTGCTCAACGGCAAGGCGAAGATCAACAAGGGTGACCGTCTGGTCACCTTCGGCTCGCAGGCCGACAAGCCGTTCGTGCCCGGCGTCCCGGTCGGTGCGGTGTCCCGCGTGGACCCCTCCAGCAGCGGCCTGACCCGCACGATCTACGTCAAGCCGTTCGTGTCGTTCACCAAGCTCGACATCGTCGGTGTCGTCGTCCAAGCCCCCGGTAAGGACCCGCGCGACACCGTGCTGCCGCCGAAACCCAAGCCGACGCCCACGCCGACGGTGACCGTGACGGTCACCCCCTCGGAGCCCGTGTCCGTCGACGACCAGCAGCAGTAGCAGGAGGAGCCGAATCCCATGCGTTTCAACCGGATGCTGCTCTCCGCCACCCTGGTGGTCGTCGCCCTGGTGATCCAGGTGAGCGTGCTCGCCCGACTCCACCTCCCGGGCGCCGTCCCGGACCTGGTGCTGCTGACCGTGCTGGCCCTGGCCATGGTCTACGGCCATGTCGGCGGCGCCCTCATCGGCTTCGGCGCGGGCCTGCTCGCCGACCTCGTCCCACCCGCCGACCACGCCGCCGGGCGCTACGCCCTCGTACTGTGCGTCATCGGCTACCTCGCCGGACTGGTGAAGCCGGAGAACGGCCAGCTCAAGTCCGCGACCGGCCCGATGGCCGTGGTCGTCGCCGCGGCGGTCGGCTCCACGCTGCTGTACGCCGGTGTCGGCGCCCTTGTCGGCGACACCGCCGCCCGCCATGTCGGCCTCGGCAGCCTGCTGTTCACGGCCGCCCTGTACGACCTGCTGCTCGCGCCGTTCGTCGTCCCGGCACTGATGGCCCTGGCCCGGCGCGCCGAGAACAATCCGCTCGCCGAGACCAGCGGGTCCGCCAAGGCGGCCGACGTCTCCGTGGGCTGGCTGTCGTCCAGCACCGGACTGCGCATCGGCAGACAGCGCGGCGGGCTGCGGGTGAAGGCCGCCAAGGCGCGCGTCGCCCGCGCGGGACGTATCAAGGGGGTCAAGCGGCTGTGAGGACAGGCGTGAGGACGACGATGAGGACAACTGCGAGTGCGGTTGCGCGCACAGGTGCGAGGGCAGCCGTGAGGGGACCTCAAGCGCCGCTCGTGTCACGGAAGTTGGCCGACCGCAGAGTCGCCGCACACAGGTTCACCGTGTACTCGTATGTCTCGTACACACACTGAGAGGGGGAGGCAGCAGCAGTGACCAACATCCCCGAGACCGGTCGGACCCCAAGGGTCCAGATCCGACTCGTCGTCATCCAGATTCTCGTACTCTCCCTCCTCGGCACCCTGGGCGGACGCCTCTGGTATCTCCAGATCCGCAACGGCGACGAGTACGCCAAGGAAGCCTCCGGCAACCACGTCCAGCAGGTCGTGCAGCCCGCCGTGCGCGGCTCGATCCTGGACGCGCGCGGTGTGCCGATCGCCGACAACGAGACCCGGCTCGTGGTCTCCGCCTCCCGTACCGACCTGCTGAAGATGAAGGACGACGGCAAGGCCGTCCTCACCAAGCTCGCCGGGGTCCTGGGCATGAAGCCCCAGGAGGTCATGGAGAAGGTGCGCCTCTGCGACGCCAAGACGCCGCAGCCCTGCTGGAACGGCTCGCCGTACCAGCCGATCCCCATCACCGACGAGGCGACCACCCAGCAGGCCCTGCAGATCCGCGAGCGCTCCGAGGACTTCCCCGGCATCACCGCCGAGCCGGAGGCCGTGCGCCGCTACGCCTCTCCCGGCAAGTCCAACACCGCGCAGGTCCTCGGCTACCTCTCGCCCGTCACCGACGACGAGATCACCAAGGCCAAGGACAGCAACTCGCCCTACCTCCGCTCCGACCAGGTCGGCCGCAACGGCCTGGAGCGCGCGTACGACAAGGAACTGCGCGGCAAGGCCGGCGTCACCCGCTACGAGGTCGACAACCTCGGCCGGGTCATCGGCAAGGCCGAGAGCGACGCCGCCGAGCCCGGCTCGAACCTGGTCACCAGCATCGACTCCCGGGTCCAGCGGGTCGCCGAGTACGAGCTGAACGAGGCGATGAAGAAGGCCCGCCAGCAGTACGACAAGATCACCAGTGAGTACTACAAGGCCGACTCCGGCGCTGTCGTGGTGATGGAGGCCAAGACCGGCCGGATCGTCGCCATGGCGTCCGCCCCGACCTACGACCCGAACGTCTGGGTCGGCGGCATCTCAGCCAAGGACTACAAGGCGCTCACCGGCAAGAACTCCGACTACCCGCTGCTCAACAGGGCCATACAGGGTCAGGCCGCACCCGGTTCGACCTTCAAGGTGGTCTCCACGGCCGCCGCTGTCGAGGCAGGCTATGAGTGGGACGGCGGCTATCCGTGCACCAGCTCGTACTCGGTGGGCAGCCAGGTCTTCAAGAACTTCGAGGGCGAGAGCTTCGGCCCCATCTCGCTCGGCCGCGCCCTCGAGGTCTCCTGCGACACCGTCTTCTACGGCCTGGCCGACCGGGAGTGGAAGAAGGACGGCGGCATCAACCCGAAGAAGGGCCAGCCCAAGGACTACTTCTTCAAGGCCGCCCACCAGTTCGGCCTCGGCAAGGAGACCGGCATCGACCTGCCCAACGAGGTCACCGGCCGCATCCCCGACCGCCAGTGGAAGGAGAGCTACTGGAAGGCCAACAAGGACGCCTGGTGCAAGACCGGCAAGAAGAACGGCTCCTACGTCGAGAAGATCGCGTACGAGAACTGCCTCGAAGGCAACAAGATGCGCGAGGGTGACGAGATCAACTACTCGATCGGCCAGGGCGACACACTCGTCACTCCGATCCAGGAGGCCGTGATCTACGGCGCCGTCGCCAACGGCGGCACCATGTACACCCCGACCATCGGCAAGGCGATCGTCAGCGCCGACGGAAAGAGCGTCCAGGAGATCAAGCCGAAGGCGAAGGGCAAACTGCCGGTCAACAAGACGACCATCAAGGGCATGGACGATGCCTTCGCCGGCGTCGTCACCCGCGGTACCGCCGCCTGGAAGTTCGGCGGCTGGCCGCAGAACAAGATCCCTTTGCACGCCAAGACCGGTACGGCCGAGGTCTACGGCAAGCAGACCACGTCCTGGCTGGCCACGTACTCCAAGGACTACACCGTCATCATGACGATCGCCCAGGCAGGTACGGGTTCCGGTGCCTCGGGTGAAGCCGTGCGCAACATCTACAACGCCCTCTACGGCGTCGGCGCAGACGGCTCCATCGACAAGTCGAAGGCCCTCCTCCCCACCCCGCAGAAGGGCCTACCGAAAATCCAGACGGACGGTTCGATCGACGCCCCGGCGATCTCCAAGGACCCGGTCAAGGACCTGCAGGCCAGCAAGACCGACGACTCCGGTACCACCGACCAGCAGCTGCCCGCGGGCACCACGCCCTCGCCCAGCGGGAGCAACCGCGACACCCGAAGGCGCACGGCCCGCCCGAAGAAGAGGCGGGGGATGAGGATCCTGACATGACCGGAGCGAACAACTTCTCCGTCTCCGGGTACGGACCCGAGCGCGCGGGCTGGACCCGCCTGTTCGCCCGCGACTCGCTCGCCCGCCGCCTCGACTGGCCGATACTCCTCTCGGCCATCGCGCTCTCGATGATCGGCTCGGCGCTCGTCTACTCGGCGACCCGCAACCGCACCGAGATCAACCAGGGCGATCCGTACTACTTCCTCATCCGCCATCTCATGAACACCGGCATCGGCTTCGGCCTGATGATCGGCACGATCTGGCTCGGCCACCGCACCCTGCGCACGGCCGTCCCGATCCTGTACGGCCTCTCGGTCTTCCTGATCCTGCTGGTGCTGACCCCGCTGGGCGCGACGGTCAACGGCGCGCACGCCTGGATCGTCCTGGGCGGCGGCTTTTCCCTGCAGCCGTCGGAGTTCGTGAAGATCACGATCATCCTCGGCATGGCCATGCTGCTGGCTGCGAGAGTCGACGCAGGTGACAAGCAGTACCCGGATCACCGCACGGTGCTGCAGTCGCTCGGCCTGGCCGCCGTCCCGATCATGATCGTGCTGCTCATGCCCGACCTCGGCTCGGTCATGGTCATGGTCATCATCATCCTGGGCGTACTCCTGGCGTCGGGGGCCTCCAACCGCTGGGTCTTCGGCCTGCTCGGCACAGGCGCTCTGGGCGCGATCGCCATCTGGCAGCTCCACATCCTGGACGAGTACCAGATCAACCGCTTCGCCGCCTTCGCCAACCCCGACCTCGACCCGGCCGGCGTCGGCTACAACACCAACCAGGCCCGCATCGCCATCGGCTCGGGGGGCCTCTTCGGCACGGGCCTCGGCCACGGCTCGCAGACGACGGGCCAGTTCGTCCCCGAACAGCAGACGGACTTCGTCTTCACGGTCGCGGGCGAGGAGCTCGGCTTCGTGGGCGCGGGCCTGATCCTGGTCCTGCTGGGCGTCGTCCTGTGGCGCGCCTGCCGCATCGCCCGCGAGACCACCGAGCTCTACGGCACGATCGTCGCCGCCGGCATCATCGCCTGGTTCGCCTTCCAGTCCTTCGAGAACATCGGCATGACCCTCGGCATCATGCCGGTCGCGGGCCTCCCACTGCCCTTCGTCTCCTACGGCGGCTCGTCGATGTTCGCGGTGTGGGTGGCGGTGGGATTGCTGCAGTCGATCAGGGTGCAGCGGCCCATGTCGGCGTAGACCTTCGGGGGGGGGCGCCGGGGGCTTTTTCGCGCCCCCCGCCGCCCTACGCGCCCCTTCAGGGGCGCGCGGAACTGCGCGACAAGCCCCCACCGGCCCGCACCAACAGAACAACCCAGGGGGGTCTGGGGCGCAGCCCCCAAAAGGATGGGACGGGCAGGGGCGGCGGGGGCGAAAACCGGTCTCGCCAGCAGTCCCGCAGAGCTCGGGCACTGCCATCCCGGCCCCGCGCGCACTAGATTCAGGTCATGGCGGACACAAAGCGCGAGATCGAGCGAAAGTACGAGGGTCCCCCGGCCGGCGAAGACGCGAGACTGCCGGACCTGACCGGTGTGTCCGGAGTCTCGGGTGTCATCGACAAGGGCGTGGCCGAGCTCGACGCCACCTACTACGACACCCCCGACCAGCGACTCGCCGCCGCCTCCCGCACCCTCCGCCGCCGCACCGGCGGTGACGACGCGGGCTGGCACCTCAAGCTCCCGGTCTCCGAGGGCGTCCGGGACGAAATCCACGCACCGCTCTCCGACGACCTGCCCCAGTCGCTGAAGGGCCTCGTACGCTCCCGCGTGCGCGACGCGGAACTCGTCCCCCTCGTACGCCTGCGGTCGACCCGTGACATCCGCCACCTCGTCGACGCGGACGGCGCCCTGCTCGCCGAGGTCAGCCTCGACCGCGTCCGCGCCGATCGGCTCAGCGGCGGCGAAGGCACCGCCGAGTGGACCGAGATCGAGGTGGAGCTCGCGGACGACGGCGACCCCGCGTTCCTCGACAAGGTCGAGAAGAAGCTCCGCAAGGCCGGGCTGAGCCCGTCCACGTCGCCGTCCAAGCTGGCCAGGGCACTGGCGGAGACCGGCGGCCCGGCGCGGCACAAGACGATCGCGGAGCAGCCTGCGACCACCGCCGGGGACCACGTACTCGCGTACGTCCGTACCCAACGCGACGCCATCGTCGAACTCGACCCCGCGGTCCGCCTCGAGGTGGAGGACTCCGTGCACCGGATGCGCGTCGCCACCCGCCGGATGCGCAGCACGTTCCGCTCGTTCGGCAAGGTCATCGACCGTGCCGTCACCGATCCGATCGCCGATGAGTTGAAGTGGCTGGCCGGCGAGTTGGGCGTCGACCGGGATCAGGAGGTGCTCACCGAGCGGCTCATGGCGGCGCTCGACGAGCTGCCGCCCCCCTTGGTCGTCGGCCCGGTCCGTGACCGCGTGGACACCTGGTCCCGCGCCCGCCGCGGCGGCTCCAGGGACCGGTTGATCGCCGTACTGGACGGCAAGCGGTACCTGGACCTGCTCTCCGGGCTCGACACGCTTCTCGCGGAACCGCCGATGCGCAAGGCGGCCACGCACGATCCGGACAAGGTGCTCGCCAAAGCCGTGGAGAAGGACTTGAAGAAGGTCTCCGCCCTGGTGGAACAGGCCCTCGACCTGCCGCCCGGCACCGACCGTGACCACGCGATGCACGAGGCCCGCAAGAAGGCCAAGCGCACCCGGTACGCGTCGGAGGCGGCGGCCCCCGCGCTGGGCAAGCCCGCCGAGTCCCTGGTCAAGTCGATGAAGTCGTTGCAGAGCCTGCTCGGCGAGCACCAGGACAGCGTGATGGGCCGAGTCACCCTGCGCGAAGTCGCTGAGCAGGCGCATGCGGCGGGGGAGAGCTCGTTCACGTACGGGGTGTTGTACGGGCGGGAGGAACAGCGGGCGGCCGCGGTCGAAGCACAGCTGCCCAAGGAGTGGGAGGCGGTCGAGGGCAAGGCTGCGGCGGTCTGACGGTGCGGCGGGCCCTTCCGGCCGCGTTAGGCTAGATGGTCACCCCCGTCAGCTCACGAAGGTTCGCGAGATGTCTGCCGAATCCGCTGTGTCGGTCTTCCCGCAGCTCGAAGCTCTGCTCCCGCATGTGCAGAAGCCGATCCAGTACGTCGGCGGAGAGCTCAACTCCACGGTCAAGCCCTGGGACACCTGTGATGTCCGCTGGGCGCTGATGTACCCCGACGCGTACGAGGTCGGGCTGCCCAACCAGGGCGTCATGATCCTCTACGAGGTACTCAACGAGCGCGAGGGCGTCCTCGCCGAGCGCACGTACAGCGTGTGGCCGGACCTGGAGGAGCTGATGCGCGAGCACCGGGTTCCCCAGTTCACGGTGGACAGCCACCGCCCGGTGAAGGCCTTCGACGTCTTCGGCCTGTCCTTCTCCACGGAGCTGGGCTACACGAACATGCTGGCGGCGCTCGACCTGGCCGGGATCCCCCTGGAGTCCAAGGACCGTACGCTCGACGACCCGATCGTGCTGGCCGGCGGCCACGCGGCCTTCAACCCCGAGCCGATCGCCGACTTCATCGACGCGGCGATCATCGGCGACGGCGAGCAGGCCGTGCTCGACATGACCGAGATCATCCGCGCCTGGAAGGCCGAGGGCCGCCCGGGCGGCCGCGAGGAGGTCCTCTTCCGCCTGGCCAAGACGGGCTCGATCTACGTTCCGGCCTTCTACGACGTCGAGTACCTCTCCGACGGCCGTATCGCCCGAGTCGTCCCGAACAAGTCGGGCGTCCCGTGGCGCGTGTCCAAGCACACGGTCATGGACCTCGACGAGTGGCCGTACCCCAAGCAGCCGCTGGTCCCGCTGGCCGAGACGGTCCACGAGCGCATGTCGGTCGAGATCTTCCGCGGCTGCACGCGCGGCTGCCGCTTCTGCCAGGCGGGCATGATCACGCGCCCCGTGCGCGAGCGCTCGATCACCGGTATCGGCGACATGGTGGAGAAGGGCCTGAAGGCAACGGGCTTCGAGGAGGTGGGCCTCCTTTCGCTGTCTTCGGCCGACCACTCGGAGATCGGCGACATCGCCAAGGGCCTTGCGGACAGGTACGAGGAAGACAAGATCGGCCTCTCCCTCCCCTCCACCCGCGTGGACGCCTTCAACGTGGACCTGGCGAACGAGCTGACCCGCAACGGCCGCCGCTCGGGCCTGACGTTCGCACCGGAGGGCGGCAGCGAGCGCATGCGCAAGGTCATCAACAAGATGGTCTCGGAGGAGGACCTGATCCGCACGGTCTCCACCGCCTACGGCAACGGCTGGCGCCAGGTGAAGCTGTACTTCATGTGCGGCCTGCCGACGGAGACCGACGAGGACGTCCTCCAGATCGCCGACATGGCGATGAACGTGATCGCCGAGGGCCGCAAGGTCTCCGGCCAGAACGACATCCGCTGCACGGTGTCCATCGGCGGCTTCGTCCCGAAGCCCCACACCCCCTTCCAGTGGGCCCCGCAGCTTTCGGCGGAGGAGACGGACGCCCGCCTGGAGAAGCTGAGGGACAAGATCCGCGGCGACAAGAAGTACGGCCGCTCCATCGGCTTCCGCTACCACGACGGCAAGCCCGGCATCGTCGAGGGCCTGCTCTCCCGCGGCGACCGCCGCATCGGCTCCGTCATCCGCGCCGTCTACGAGGACGGCGGCCGCTTCGACGGCTGGCGCGAGCACTTCTCGTACGACCGCTGGATGGCCTGCGCCCACAAGACCCTCCCCGCCTTCGGTGTGGACGTCGACTGGTACACGACCCGCGAGCGCACCTACGAGGAAGTCCTCCCCTGGGACCACCTCGACTCCGGCCTCGACAAGGACTGGCTCTGGGAGGACTGGCAGGACTCCCTCGACGAGACCGAGGTCGAGGACTGCCGCTGGACGCCGTGCTTCGACTGCGGTGTCTGCCCGCAGATGGATACTTGGCCACAAGTAAGTAACAGCGGCAAGAAGTTGCTGCCGTTGACGGTCAAGAAGTCGACTCCGACCAGCTGAAACGGGCGGCGTGGGTGAGTGAGCTGGCGCTGCGGCGCATCGTGGATGCCTTGGCCGACGCTAGCGCGGAGGAGGCTGCCGCTTTGTTCGGGGCGCTTGGCGCTCGGGGTGAGCGGCAGCCGCCCTTGCGGGAGGTGCCGAGAACGCCTCTGCCGCAGCCTGGAGGCTCTTTGGGGATCCAGTCCGAGGTGGAGTGGGTCTGAGCCTCCGCAACACGGTGAGGCCTGCCATAGACCTCTTGGAGCCCCCTTCGGTACAGAGGGGGCTCTGTGCTGTCTGTTGTGGATCTGCCGTCCGCGCGGTAGACGGTCCTATCTCTCTGTGCGCATGCTGGTGACCTGCGTGGACTGCTGATTCCAGTTGCCCTTGGCAAGTTGATATCCAGGACGGCGATTACTGGATAAAGTCGGTTTGTCACAACTGGTTGCGGGGGCAACCAGAGTTCGGTCGGTGCTGCCGACGTCCTGGGGAGGGCCTGAGCGCATGAGTCGTCGCTCTGCTGGTTTCGTCAACACTTGGGCTGAAGCGCAGCGGCAGTACCAGCGGCAGATCGAAGCCGAGCAAAGGCGACGCCGCGAGGAAGCCCGACAAGCACGGGACTATCAACGACGTGTCGCTCAGGGGCACCGGGAGTACCGGCAGGCGGAGGCCAGGCGGCGTACCGATGAGTTGGATGCGCAGGTCGCGACTTTGCAGGGGCTTCTGACCGCGGGGTGCCAGGCGTCGGCCTTCAGGGCGTCATCCCTGATGCGTGTGGAAGACATTCCGCCGTTCGACCCCGGCCAGCTCGCATGGCCCGTGCGCATGCCGGATCCGACCCAGTACCAGGCGCAGGGCGGCTGGACGGCCAATAAGCGTGCCCAGGCGCAGGCTGAGGCGCGATCCCGCTTTGAGCGCGACTGGCACGCCGCACAGGCTGCAGAGGCGCAGCGGCAGCAGCAGTTGGCCGCCGCCCAGCGCGACTACGACCACAGGGCTGAGGCGCAACGAGCCGAGGTCCGCCGACATAACGCTGGCATCAGCGAGGCCACCGCAGGTGTCCGGCGGGGCGACCCCGAATCCGTGGTCGAGTACTTTTCGGCTGCTCTGTACTCGTCCGCTGCCTGGCCCGAGGGCTTTCCCCGGCAGGTGGCCGCGGCCTTCGACCCGGCGGCGCGGCAGTTGGTACTGGACTGGGAGCTGCCCGGGTACGACGTAGTTCCGGAAACGAAGTCGGTGAGGTACGTGCCGGCCCAGGACCAGGACAAGGAAACGGTGCGTCCCGTGACGCAGCGCCGTGCGCTGTACCGAGAGGTGCTGGCGCAGAGCGTGCTGTTGGTCCTGCACCAGCTCTTCGCGGCGGACGAGTACGGCGTCCTCGACTCGGTCGCGCTGAACGGCTTCGTGGATGCCCACGATCCTGCGACAGGTAGGCGGGCACACATCTTCCTGGCGACCGTCATGGCCCAGCGAGCGGCCTTCACCGACCTGCATCTGGAACAGGTGGACGCGACCAGCTGTCTGACGGGGGCGCTACGGGGACAGCTCACGACCCGGCCCGACCAACTCACCTCCGTACGCCCTAGCCGACAGCCCCAGGACGTCGGCAATCAGGTCGTCACCTATGGCGGCGGTGACGAGGAGCCGGACCTGTACGACATGGATCCGATCGCCTTCGAGTCCCTCGTCGCCGACCTGTTCCGCGCCATGGGGATGCAGGCGGTGATGACACAGAGATCGAACGACGGTGGCGTGGATGTCGACGCGCTGGACCCGACTCCCATCCGGGGCGGCAAGATCGTCGTCCAGGTGAAGCGCTACCGCAACACCGTGCCACCCACCGCGGTACGCGACCTGTACGGCACGGTCCAGGACGCCGGCGCCAACAAGGGCGTCCTGGTGACCACTTCGGGCTTCGGCCCCGGCTCGCACACCTTCGCCCGCGGCAAGCCGCTGGAGCTGATCTCAGGCGTCGAACTCGTCGATCTACTACGCCGGAACGGGCTTCGTGGACGACTGGGGGAGGGTGGGCGACCGGATCCCGCGCAGTTGGCGCCGTCCGGCTCGTCGACGCCAACCGACGACCACAACGTCCTGGGCATGGTGTGGTCCGGAAGTGTCGCGCTGGACGTCTGCGCTCTCGTCTGCCAGGGCCACCGGGTCCTCAGCGAAGACCACTTCGTGTTCTTCAACAACCCCCAGACCCCGGACGGTTCGGTACGTGCGGTCACGGCCTCGGCACCGGACAAAGCAGCGATCAAGGTCGCCTTTGATGCTCTGCCGGAGGCCGCTGACCGGTTCGTGCTGGTGGCGGCCGTGGACCCGGAGGTGAACCCGGGCGCCGATCTCTCCGGCTTCACTGAGGCCTGCATCCGCTTGCTCGACCCGTCAATGACCGAACTCGGCCGTCTTGAGGTCTCCGACGGCCGCTCCGGTGAAACGGCGCTGGTGCTTGGCTCCTTCCGGCACCGGCCCAGTGGCGACTGGGACTTCGTGCTGGGCGGGAAGGGGTACACGGGAGGCCTGGAGGAGCTTGTCCAGGACTACGGCATCGAAGTTGAGTAGCTGAGAGGGCGTCGCGAGGATTGGGGCCGGGGGCTCGCCCGACGTTCGCTCTGAGGGGGAGTGGGTGTGAGCCGCCTGGGTCTCCTTTCGGTCATATCACTCGCTGGCTGCATGATTCGCTAGACCCTAGCCACGATTACTGGCATGGCGACTTCGGGGGCAAGAAGCAGTCGATTCGGTGGTTTGGGACAATGGTGGGGCGTCCTGGCCGGGGCGCTTCTCATCGCGGCATGGATCAACGAAGCAGCCGGCCCGGCGGTGATCGTCACCCTGTCGGCCTTGGTCCTTCTTTGGTCCTTCTTCCAAGCTCCGGTGACCTGCGGGGCACCCGTCCGAGGACGGACCGACGGCTGTCGTAACAACGCCACTGGCATCCTGATGGGCTGCCACATTCATCAACACCGCTGGCAGAAGCTCAAGATGCTGATCCTCCGGCGGCGAGTGCGAGAGTTCTGCTCTGGGTTGTTCTCAGACGGCAAAGCCACCCTCGTCACCCTCGCAGCGCTGGGCAGCTTCCTTTCCGGGCTGGTCGCGCTGATTCCAGGTGTCGCTGTCTGACACGACCGCACAGGCTTCCGCCGTACGGCTATGCCCGCAGATGGATACTTGGCCACAAGTAAGTAACAGCGGCAAGAAGTTGCTGCCGCTGACGGTCAAGAAGGACGCTCCGACCAGCGGTCACGCTCACTGACGTGAGTGAGGCATTGGAGCGCATCGCAGAAGTGCTGGAGAACGGCAGCGAGGATGAGGCGGCTGCCGTCCTCAGAGCGCTCGGTGCTCAGGGCAGGCGGCAGGCGATCGTGCGGGACACGCCGCGAACGCCCCTGCCGCCCCCTGGAGGCTCAACGAATGTCCATTCCGAGGTGGAGTGGGTTTGAGGGGCTGGCAGCCCGGGAGAGAGCCGTACGCGGCGGCTCTTGCCACCGCGCTACTGTGCCGACTCGTCCTTGCCCGTGAGGTAGTCCCTGACTTCGGAGCAGAACTGCCGTAGTTCGCTGCTAGGGCTGAGGTGGCGCCCCTCCTCGAAAACGCGGCTCAGCCATGCGGCCTTGTTGGAGGGAGAAATATCCCGAATCCAGCATTCGAGTTCGCCAACGGGTACAAGGAAGAGACCAAGCTTGGCGAAGTAGGCGACGAGGCGCTGGGCTGCAAGGTAAGGCTCGCCAGATAGTGCCTGTACACCAGACATCTTTATCTTCTTCCAGCCGTTAGCTGTCTTGAGTGTTTCTGTAATTTCATCGATCTTCTGCTGAGTGAGAAGTGTTTTGCCGCACGGACTCCCGATGATGGAGACGATCTTCCTCTTGATCTCGCTTGCTGCTGTGGAAACGACTTCAGAAGATGCCTCTTGGTTAACCATGAGTACGTCGGCCCTGATGTCGTCCCAGTCTCCGTCCAAATGGTTCAGTGCCTCCCTGACCTTTCTGGTGTCATTCAAGAAATCAAGGTCCGCGATGACTGCCACTCGAACACCGCAGGCTCTCAGTTTCCGTGCTGCATCACTCAGACGGGCCTTCCCGTTCACGTGCAAGAAAATGAGGTTCTCGTGCGGGGTGCTGCCGCGGATGGCGTCCAATGTTGCTGCGTAAAATTTACAGTCCCCTTCTGCTTCGCAGAGGACCACTCCGTCGTGGAAGATTCCGGAAATGACGTTGGAGTAACGTAGGAGGGGTGTATCAAGGATTTCAGTCACTGATTCGGGCGGTAGAGTTCGGGCGGTTGAGGTTTCTGTGGTTCGGGAGATTCGAACCAAGGCGAGCCCGCGTGTAGTTTCGCCTGGTATTGCGGCATTTCCTTCCAGGGCTCCGGTGAGAAAGTCGGCGCTGTGAGTGGCGACGAACACCTGGCAGGGAGTGGGGGTGTACCGGGTGAGGTAGTGCGCTAGGAGGCGTACCTGTGGAGGGTGGAGGAACGCTTCTGGCTCGTCGATGACGATGATTGGTGCAGGGCGTACAAGCGCATGCAGGAGAAGATTGACGAAAGCGCGCATTCCGTCACCTTGGTCATTTACATATGGAAGTGATGCATATGCTTCCCTCAGTTCCGGCGGTGGTGGCGGAGCAGTGTCCTTCAATTGTACTGGGCCGAGTTGCAGTCTAATTTGGGGAACGTACCGATTGATCGCAATGGGAGTCCCGAACGCGCGTTGAAACAGATCAGAGAACTTTTCAAGACTTTCGGCCGACTCCCAGAGGACTTGACTGGGGTGGGAAGCCGGCCTTGACCAGTCCCATTGTTCTGAGTCGGTTTGATTTCCTAGACGGTCGGCAGTCCACTGATCATTAACTAGGAAATGTCCAATTTTCCCCAGCTCGCCTCTTTCCCAGGAAGCTGATGCCGTGTCGACGGGTACGCCAGGTTCATCCGATTGCGAGTAACGATTGGGAAGGAATGATCGATTGTAGTTGTGGCTGTATCGCCCTTCGATTCCGCGTTCGGCAAGCCAGGTGACGAATTCCCCGCCGCTTCCCTCTCGCTGCATCGCAATGCTCTTTATCCAGTGCATTGGCTCTTGTGTGCCGGGGTGTACATAAACCGCTGTTACCAACTCTCGGAGCAGCGCAGACTTGCCGCTGTTGTTGGGTCCGGTGAAGACGGTCATGCCGTTGGGCGGCACCTCAACAACTGTGCCGTCGGATAGTTGCAGTGTGCGGAGACTGAAGGAAAACATGTTCCCCCCTCGGGCCAGTGGCCAAGCGTTCATTCACTCGTGACTCATCAAACCCGAACTGCACGCGGAGTGCTGGCTCTTCGCTGAGATCAGTTTGCGCTGAACTGGGTGGACTTCTCCTGCAAGCAAGGGAAGGACCCGGGAGCATCTGGCCAGTCCTTGCGGGTCCTCGTCAGCGAAGGAGGTCGGTGGGTACGGTCTATGTCGTGTCCGGAGCACGTCGGGTTGGTCACCCGTTGGCGTGCGCCGGTTGATCGCGCGCGACTAGGGGAGCTGGTACGGGCATGGCGGTTGACGCTGCTCGAACGCAAGAGGGGTTCACGTCGGCGAGGGCTGCGCGGGTGATGGCTGCCGCGTGCCGGGCTGCGGGGCTCGATGACAGAGGCGCAGAGTTGATCCGACTCGGGGAGAACGCTCTGTTTCGGCTGGCATCCGTGCCGGTGATCGTGCGCGTGGCGCGCGGGGAAGAGTGGCTACCCAAGGCCCGTGTAGAAGTGGACGTGTCGCGATGGCTGGGGGAGGAAGGGCTTCCGGCTGCTCGGATCGTTGAGGACCTGGAGCAACCGTTCTTGATCGATGGCCACCCCGTGACCTTCTGGCATTTGATCGTCGAGGGTGACCGCAAGGCGACGTACGGGGAGCTAGGCGGCGTCCTGCGGGATCTGCACTCGCTGACCGTGCCGGACAGCCTTGTACTCCCGTCGTTCGCCCCCTTCGACAAGCAACAGCTACGCCTCGACCGCGCCGTGATCCCGGACGACGACAAGGTCTTCTTGCGGAAGCGGTGGCGGGAACTACAGGACAAATACGCGGAGTTGAAGTTCGAGACTCCCAAGGGGCCGGTGCACGGGGACGCCCACGTGCAGAACCTCATGGTCGACGATCAGGGACGTGTCATCCTGATCGACTTCGAAGCCTTCTGCTACGACCATCCTGAGTGGGACCTCATGGTCACGGCCGTGGAGCACCACAGCCTTGGCTGGCAGACCGACGAACAGTACGCCGACTTCGTGGCTGCGTATGGGCGTGACCTGTACGACTGGCACGGATACGAGACGCTGCGGGGCATCCAAGAGTTCGGCATGACGACATGGCTCATGCAGAACGTGCAGGAGGACGAGGAAACGGCGGCCGAGTACCGCCGGCGCATGACCGGTCTACGCAACGATGGTGCGCCCCGGAATTGGCGCCCCTGGTAGCGGTTACTCGTCGTCCTCGTCCAGGCGGGTAAGCGCGTCGTGCACCTTCTCGTTGAAGGCAGCCACGACGGGGTTCGCCGCGTGCGCGGTGACCTCGTTCTGGAAGTCGGTTACGTAGCGCTGGAAGCGGGTGGACTGGAGGGAGTCGCCGCCGTCGACTGCGAGGCTCGCGGTGGTGACGGCGGCTTCCAACTCGCCGTTGAGTAGCTGGCTCTGGGCGAGCACCATGCGGCAGAAGCCGAGGGTGCGGGCGTACTTCGGGTCGGTGCTGTCCACGGCGCGCTGTGCCTGTGCGACGGCTTCTCGGCGCATCTTGAGGTCGCGGAAGCAGTGGCAGAGTTCGCCCATGAGCTCCGCTTCGTCGAAGTAGCTCAGCCATGCGGGGTCTTCGCCCGTGTCGGCGCGTTCGAAGTGGCGCTCTGCCTCCTTCATCGCGTGGGTCGCCGCGATGCCGTCGCCTGCGTTGGAAAGGGCGCGGGCCTCCATGGCTGAGTAGTTCGACAACGCGCGCGGGGTGGCTCGGCCCTTGGCGCCCTCGACGGCGGCGCGGGCTAGCTGGATGGCCTGGGCGTGGTTGCCGAGGTAATTGGCCTGGTGGCTGAGGTTGCCGAGGATGCGGGCCCCGAACATACGGTCATCGATGACCTGGGACAGGCGCAGTGTGGATGTCAGGTAGCGGTGGGCAAGGCGGTGGTTGCCAACGTCGTATGCGGTCCACGCGAGCAATTGAGAAATCTCGGCTGCGGCGCCGAATAACGCGGTGCCGACCTTCTCGCTGAAGCTCGCGTCCAGCAAGGGCAACACCTCGTGGCGGAAGTAGTGGCGCAGGGCTTTGTGACCGTGGCCTCCGCCGTACTTGAAGTCGAGCTGCATGAACATCCCGGCGGCGTCCCTGATCGCGCGGACGTCACGCATACCGACGTGTTGGTGAGCCGGCCTGTCGACGTGGATGCCATCGGGGCGCGCGATCATCCATGAGAGGACAGCGGAGTTGAGGTCGGCGTCCGCGATGATCAGTTGGTCCGACGCGGCTGCGTCGGCGCGCTCTTGGGTAGCTCCGTCAAGCATGGACAAGAGGTCGGGAACAGTGCTCGGGTAGCCGATTGGCTCCGGCGCGGTTGACTTGGTGTCGCCGAAGAAGCCGAGATCGCCGGGCGTGACACGGCGGCCAAGCTTGGCCGAGAGTACATCCGCCATGATCGCCGCCGTCTGCGGCCGGATGCTTGAGCCGTCTCGCCATCGCTTCACTGAGACGTGCGTGGTCCCCAACTCGATGCCTCGCCGGTCGGCCTCGTCGGTCATGCGTTTCGCGAGGCCCTTGTTCGAGACCTTCGCTTCGTCCATGACTGCGATCAACTGCGCGTTTGGCTCTCGGCTCATGCTCCCCTGCCAACCCGAGAATGACGGCGTGTGTTCATCCTGTCACACGAGTATCGCGCTGGGGGTTCATTCGCGAACCCCCTTTGCCTTTGCCGGTGTTCACCTGAACCCCCTGGTGAACGCTCCCGCCTCAGCCTCCTGCACCGTTCACTGGTCGTCACAGATCGGCGGGCTAGAGGGCTCGCCAGTGCTCGGGAGGGAACGCGGTGGAAGTGCAGCAGAGCAAACACACAGCGAACGCCTCGACGACGGGCGCTCCAGGCCGCTCGGTGCACGACCCGGCCGCTGGCCACTTCCGGGCGCTGACGCTCTACGCGGAGGACCGAGACTGCGTGAAGGCCGCGCGGGACATGGTCGGTTCGTACCTCCAGACCTGGGGGCTGGAGTACGCGGTTGATGACGCGCGGCTGATCGTGTCAGAGCTGGTCGGCAACGTCGTCCATCACGCGATTCCGGATGACTGCCTGGCGATGCCTGGTGCCGGGCGGCGCATCGACGTGTGGCTCATGAACTGGCCTGGGCTGCTGGGGATCGGCGTCTTGGATGAGGACTCGACTCCGCCCGACCTTCCGGCGGGGGAGTTCATCTCGCCAGGGCTGGCCGGTGACTTCGTTGAGGCGCTGTTGCCAGACCGGGGACGCGGGCTGCTGATCGTTCAGCGCCTGGCTGATGCGGTCTGGTGGTCGCCGGGGCTCAAGGGCAGCGGCAAAACGGTCTGGGCTCGCCTGGACCTCGATCGACTCTGGGCCGAGTCTTCGGCCTGACAGTCGCCGGGTCGCCGCCCCGGTCTGCTCCCCCGCGATCGGGAGCGGGCGGCGACCCGGTCACTGGCCGGAGTCTGACCACTCCGGCCTAAGGGGCGCGGCCTCTCCGACATCCGGAGTCTCCCCTCCCGCGTGAGGGGCCGCGCTTCATAACCCAATACCGAGACCGGGCCACCCCATCAGCCCTGGAAAGCGAAGGGTGGCCCGGCTGGGAACACGGCGGTTCCCGGTGCCTGATGGTACCGGGGCCGTCGCGCTGCGTTTGGGCCCTGGTTCAAGGAAGTTGATGATCCGTTACCTAGATCAGGGCAGAGGTGGGCAAGGTGACTGGCTCCGGTGAGGGTTGGCTGAGTGACGGTCTCGACGTGCCGGGCGTGGACTCCGGTCTCTGGGTGTCCGGCGTCGACTACATCGCGGGTTGGAGTGAGGCGCGGGAGGCTGCTGATCGTCTGAACCGGGCGCTCCTGGGTGCGGGCTTCGAGCTGTCCGCTGTACGGGCCGTCGCCTCGACGAATGAGGACGCGCGCGGTGTGGTGCGGCTGGCGGGCTGGCCGGGCGCCGTGGATCGGCTTGCCCAGCTCCTGGAGGCGCGGGCAGAGGGTGACGGTGGTGGCGCATGAGGCGCTTTTTCGCTGGTGAGCGGTGCACGTGGGCACGTCGCCGGCCGGAGAGACTTTGGGCGGGAGCTGCCATGGGGCGAGTGAACAGGGGGCCTTACGCTCGCCAGCGGATCGGGCAGTCCTTGGACCTGCCCGCAATAGCCCGATCGGCCCCCTGTTCTTCGAGGCTCGCCCCATGGCGGCTGCCTAAAGTCTCGGAGGCCGTCGACCCCCAGCCCCGTGGACCCCGGCCTGCGACGACTGGTCGACGCCTCGACTCCTTGGGTGTGCTGCGGTCGGGGGTGCCTGCCGTCCGGACGGGATCGGCGGCCACGCCGCACGCCCGGCCGGGGCGGCCGGGCGCCCCGGCGCGCCGCAGGCGCGCCCTTGAGGAAGTGAAGGCTGTTTCGACCGATCCCGGTTGGTGCTCAGGCGCGGGCGCGTCGTGCGGGCTGTTTGTCGGCGGTGATCCGGTAGGCGATTTCGGCACGGTCCGCGCCGAAGCGAAGCTCTTCGAGGAACAGAGGGCGGTCGTCGGTGTCGTGCGTGACGCGGGCGACGTGCAGGATCGGTGTCGCGTCCGGGAGCTTGAGCGTGGTCCGCTCGTCGGGCAGGGGCATGCGGGCGCGTACGGTCTCGGTCCACGTCAGTTTGTGGCCGTCCTCGGTGAGCCATCGGTAGATCGCTGCTGGGCGTTTGCAGGGCTCCTGCGCGAGCATCGGGATGGCGTCCGCGACCTCGAAGGGGATCAACGTGCGGTGCATCGCACGCGTGCCGGTGCCTGGATCGATGAGCAATCGGTCGCACCCGAACAAGGCTTCCTCCTCGCCGAGTCGGAGGAGCCGGCCGGTGTCCTTCGTGGTGTGGGTGCGGTAGGTGCTCGGCTCCTCGGCCTCCTGCCAGGTGTCGCCGTTGGGCATCACGAACTTGCCTTCGGCGGTGCGGCTGATGCGACGCTCGATGGTGAGGACGGGCTGTCCGCTGGAGCGTACGAAGCTGCCCTTGCCGTGGCGGACGTCGACCAGGCCTTCTGCGCGCAGGGCCGCGATGGCGTTGCGGACTGTGGGGCGGGAGACGCTGTAGCGGGCCATGAGCTGGGCTTCGGATGGCAACAGGGAGTCGGGCTCGAACTCGCCGGACAGGATCGCTTCTCGGATCGCGGCGGCCACCTGCTGGTAGAGGGCTCCGGGGCGCTGGATCTCTGACATCTCGGCATCTCCGGGTTGAGGTCGTAGTCACGTCGCACGCGCGACATCACTCGTCAGCATAAGTAGTTGCACTCTCGCCGTACAGGACTTCATAGTCGTAACTCGTAAGGACAAGTGACGTCAGCATCGGGGCTGGCGTCCCAACTGGCCAGGGAGGCCAACGAAATGCAGTCCATTCCCGTGGACACGGCGCGGCTCGGCGTACTGCGGTGCGCCAACGCGCCTGAACTGAAGTTCAGCAACTCCGAGACACAGGAGGTGAAGAAGGACCGGGACGGTAACCCGGTCTACACCGTGGCCGTGACCGTGCGGCCCGACGGTCGCCGCATCTCCGTGATCGAGATCGCCGTCAGTGGCGAACCGAAGGGCATCGAGCCGGGTCAGGTTGTCAAGGTCACCGGACTGACGGCGTTCGTCTGGTCGATGGGCGACCGCAACGGCGTCAGCTTCCGCGCCGATGCCATCACCCCGGCGTCGGGAACAGCCGTGCAGGGCAAGGGCGGTGATGCGTGATGGGGCCGATCCTGCTCGCCCTCGGCTTGGCCGCGCTGGCCTGGGTGCTCGTCGCCGGTGACCTGGTGCGCCGGCATCGTCCGGTCTGGCACTGGTACCTCGTCGGCTACCCGGTCACCACGTGCCGGGTCCTGGCAACCTGGCGCAAGGTCGCCATGCTCAACGACCTTGCCGTGTCTCGTCGACCGCCGCGCGGACTGCTGGGGGACCTGGTCGTCAAGGGCGATCCGCTGCGGCCGGTGGCCCCGAGGATCTCGTTCCCGCACGCCACCCGCATGGGCCTGACCGTAACCGTGCGGCTCCACGCGGGGCAGACTCCGGCGACGTATATGAAGGCGGCCGACGCCTTAGTGCACGCGTGGAAGGTCCACGCGGTCCGGGTCACCTCTCCGGAACGCGGGATCGTGCTGCTGACCGCGACGGCCACGGATCCGCTTCAGCGGCCCGGCCTCGTCACGGCTCCTGCCGAACTCCTCTCCGCGCTCATCGGTGCCTTGGAGAGCGGCGGCGCCTGGGTCATGAACCTGCGGCTCGTGCCGCACTGGCTGATCGCCGGTGCCACCCGCTCCGGCAAGTCCACCCTGCTGGCCCGGCTGATCACCCAACTCGCCGGGCAGCCCGTTGCCCTGGTCGGGATCGACTGCAAGGGCGGTATGGAACTCGGCCTGTTCGCCGGACGGTTGAGCGCGCTGGCGACCTGCCGACGGGAAGCGGTCGCCGTCCTCTCCGCCTTGGTGGTCGACATGCGGGACCGGATGAGCGCGTGCAGGTCGGCCGGAGTGCGCTCGATCTGGGAGCTTCCCGAGAAGCTTCGGCCGGTGCCGGTCGTCGTGATCGTCGACGAGATCGCGGAACTGTATCTCTCGGACGGCACCCGTGAGAGCAAGGCGGAAGCCGAACAGTGCTCCACGCTCCTGCTGCGCCTGGCCCAGCTCGGGGCGGCACTGGGCCTGCACCTCGTCGTCGCCGGACAGCGGGTCGGCTCCGACCTCGGCCCCGGCGTCACCGCCCTGCGGGCCCAGCTCGCCGGCCGCATCTGCCACCGCGTCAACGATCCGGGAACAGCAGAGATGACCTTGGGCGACCTGAACAAGGACGCCGTGGCCGTCGCTCAGTCGATCACGGCGGAGGAACGCGGCGTGGCCGTGTGCACCGGCCCGGACGGCGGCTGGAGCCGCGCACGCTCCCACCTCACACCCACCGAAGAAGCGGTGTCGACGGCTCGGAAGTACGCCGCCCTGGCACCGGAACTGCCCGCCATAGATCGCGCCCTGACGGCTCTGGAAGGAGACGACAAGTGATCAGCGAAGGTACGGCGTTCACGTTCGCGGTGATCTTCGGGATCATCACCGTCCTCCTCGTCCGCTCCCGCGACGTCCGCGCCTGGGAAGCGGTCTGCGTCGGCCTCTTCGGCCTCTACCTCGGCCAGACCCCCGTGGGCCTCACCGCCCACGAACTCGTCACCTGGATGATCAACGGCTTCTCCCACACCTGAGCAGAAAGGACACACGGCCATGCCCATGCCTCGCGTGAGGTGCCCCCACTGCAAAGGCGACGGAGCACGTAGGACCTGGACCGGACGGCGCCGGCGCTGCCGCGTCTGCCGGGGCACCGGAACCATCCGCTGAACCCCACCCCACCCGACGCACGCAGGGAAGGTGATCCCCATGACCAGCGGCGCACCACCACCCAACCACCGTGCCGCCTCGGCGGCCCACCCCGGAAGGTCACCACCATCACCCCGGAGTACACCCCGGCTGACCGGCGCGCCGTACTTACCCGCGCGGCGCGCCTGCGTCAGATCCCGGAAGCAGACCGCGACGCAATCCGCATCGCCCAAGACCCCAAGTTCCCGCGTTGGCTGGAGCAGATCACCGCAACTGGCGGCTGCTCCCACCCCGTCCACCTTTCCGGCTCGACCACCACCCTGGACGGCACAACCGGCGAGATCATCCACCACTACGACACCCGCACCGAACCTGGCGAACGACTCCTCGTCCGCTGCCGCAACCGACGCGCAACCGTCTGCCCGGCCTGCTCCCGCCTCCACGCGGGCGACACCTTCCACCTCGTCCGCGCGGGCCTGCTCGGCGGCAAGAACGTCCCCGGCGCCGTCCGCCACCGCCCCCGGCTCTTCGTCACCCTGACCGCCCCGTCCTTCGGGCCGGTCCACCGCGCCGGGGAGCCGTGCCGCCCCCGCCGCGACGGCGGAACCTGCGAACACGGGCGCCCCCTCGGCTGCGGCGCCTTCCACGCCCCGGACGCTCCGGTCGTCGGCCAACCGCTGTGCGCCGACTGCTACGAATACACCGCCCACGTGCTGTGGCACGCACACGCCTCCAAGCTGTGGGACCGGTTCGTCATTGATGTGCGGCGGCGCCTGGCCTCCTCGGTCGGCCTCGTACAGGCCCGCTTCGCGCAGCACGCCCGGCTGTCCTTCGCCCGCGTCGCTGAGTACCAGAAGCGCGCGGCTGTTCACGTGCACGCCGTCGTACGCCTCGACGGACCGGACGGACCAGACGATGGACCCCCGCCATGGGGCACTGCGGAACGACTCATCGACGCCGTGCGTGCCTCTGCCCGGCGGGTCATGGTCCGCACCCCTTACAGCCTGGCTGTGGGGGAGTTGACCTTGCGCTGGGGCGCCCAGCTCGACGCTCGGTCTCTGCGTGCCGACAGCGACGGGCCGGACGATGACGCCGTGGCCGCGTACATCGCCAAGTACGTCACCAAGGGAGCAAGCGACACAGGCGCCGGCGCCGACCACCCACTCACGACCTGGGCAGACATCGAGTCGGCACCCGTGGGCGAACACGTCCGCAGCCTCATGCGGACCTGCTGGCGCCTCGGCGGCCTCCCCGAGTACGCATCCCTCCGCCTCCGGGACTGGACTCACACCCTCGGCTACCGGGGCCACGTACTCACCAAATCCCGCGCCTACTCGACCACCTACGCAGCACTCCGCGCAGAACGCGCCCACCACATGGGACACGCCGACAGCCCCGACACAGTCACTGAACGGCACTGGCGCTACGTCGGCTCCGGCCACACCCCCGGCGCGGCCCTCATCGCCGCCGGAATCGCTGATGACCTTGATGAGTCCCGGCGGCTGGGCGTGGAGGCGATAGAGGGGGAGCGGTGCCGATAGGCGCTCTGCCCGTACGTGAACTGAGGCAGCCTGCGGCCCCGCCGCTGCCCCGGCACGGCCGCGAAAGGCCGACCAGTCTGATTGAGAGCGAGATAGTGATTGTCGACGACGACGGGACGGAAGAGCCGTTCGATCCAGCGTCATGGTTCGAGTGAGACAAGAGGCCGCCTCCCCTGTGCATCTCGGGAAGGCGGCCGTGTTCGTTGTGGTGACTGTGCCGGGTCAGAAGACTTTCGCGAAGTCGTCTTCCTTGATGATCAGACGCTCTCGCACGTCCCTCGGGATCATGAGTTTCATGTGGATGTGCGGAGCGCGGACGCCCTTCACCTTGGTCCGCGTGATCTTGCACCGCACGCCCACCCGAAGCAGGTCCGCGCCCATGGCCTCCATCCCGCCCTCCTCCCAACGTTCCCGGAAGGTCCTGCCGTTGTGGACGTTCACCCAACGGTCTTGTGTCGTCTCCGGGTCGATCGCTTCAAGGTCGGCAATCAGCTTGTCCAAGGTCTTCTCGGCCTGTTCCTTGGTGAATCGTGTCTTTGTGAACCGGCCTCCAGGCTCCAACTCCTTCATGTAGTAGGCAATCGAGCCCTCTAGCCGTTCAACCTCCCTGCGCGCCTCGGCTCCCTTGGCGTACTCCCGTGTCTGTACCGGCTCGTCTCCGAGGACGGACAACACGTCTGCAACAAGCTGCTCGTAGATCGCCATGGGGTTGGGTGCGCCGCGTCCACCGCTCTTGCATTCCTGACAACGGAGGTAGGGGTAGACCCCGAAGTTGTTCCTGGTAACTCGTACATACATGTTGGTCTCGCACTCGGCGCAGATGAGCACACCGAGGAACCTGGTGGCACCAGTCGGCTGGCGAGCCGGCTGCTTCTTCATCCGTTTGTCGAGTGCTTCCCCGAGACTGTTGAACTCTTCTTCGGTGAAGATGGGTTCCGCCACCTTGATGGGCTTGCCGTCATTGCCCAGGATCAGTTTCGATCGGCGCTGCCCTCCGTTCTTCAGCTCCTCCACCCGGTAGCCCAGGAGAGCGGGATTCCTGAGCCTGCGCAGCAGAGTGGCGACGGTGAGACCGGGGCCGCACATCCCGGACCGAACGAGCACCATGACCATGCGCCTGGCGGACACTCCACGGATCGCCATACGGCGCGCCCAGTGCAAAGCGCGGTACGCCGTGGGGTCGTGGACCAGGATGACCTTCCCGTTCTCGTCCACGTCCGTCGTGTAGCCGTAGGCCGGCTTCCCGATGAGCCAGTCTTGTTGGGTCTTCGCGTAGTCCCAGAGGCTGGCCACGCGGGTGCTGGTGTTCGCGGCCTCGATCTCGGCGATGCCACCGATGATGGTGACCATGATCTTCCCGGCCGTGGTGGTCAGATCGATGCTGTCGTTCTTGGAGATCAGGTTCTTCTCGTACTTCAGACACCAGTCGATCATGGTCGCCAAGTCCGAGAGTCGGCGTACGAACCTGTCGAGCTTCCAGAACAGGAGAACGTCGAACTCTGGCACGCGGTTGTTGAGCCAGTCGCCGAGTTGCTTGCGCTTCCAGGGCGGAACCTTCGTTGCGCTGACGTTCAGGTCACTGGCTACGCCAACGACTCGGCACCCCTTCTCCCTGGCCAGCATGCGCAGATCGAGTTCCTGGCGTACGGGCGATGTCGTGTCCTCCGTGAGCACGGAGAGCCGGACGGATAACAGTGCCCTCGGGGCGTCTTCGGGCAGCAACGCTTCAGCCCGCTTCAGCTCTTCCAGCAGGGCCAGATCGGTTGCGGTCCACTCTGCCTCGACGTCGTACGCCTTCTGCTCGGCCGCGGTGCGGCTGCGTGAGTGTTTTCCCATGCCAGGAAGGCTAGAGCTGGTTTTGCAACTGTGTCCATATGCCCGCAGATGGACACGCACATCCAAATCGGTCCGACGGGCAAGAAGCTGCTGCCTCTGACGGTCAAGAACTCCGCATCGGCGCCTGCTTCGAGCGGTCACGCCCACTGAGGTGAGCGAGTCACTCGTTCGGGTGGTTGAGGTCCTGGCGGGGATGAGGGAGGACGAAGTGGCCGCTGCGCTCGCTGCAGTCGGTGCTTCGCGTCCTCGGCAGCCTGCGCCGTCGGCCTCCTCCCGGACGCCGCTGCGGGGCCCTGGAGGCGCCTCGAAGATCGTCTCCGAGGTGGAGTGGGTCTGAGGGCCCGATTCCGGCTTGGTTGCGGTGACTAGTGGAGCCCCTTCCCCGCCAGGGAGGGGGCTCGTTGGTGTCTGGCGGTGATCGTTGACGCTCTCAGGGCAAACGGGTCTGGTGCACGATCGGGTGACATCTGAACTGGCTTGCCCTGTGGGGCCGGTGGGAAGGATGTCGCTGTGCCCAAGCCTTATCCGGAAGAGTTCCGCGAGGACGTCGTACGGGTCGCGAGGCGGCCACCCCGGCTCACGACTCCTCCTACTCCCACCACTTCAACAACGACTGCGGTGACTGGTGGGACAACGGTTGCGACAACTATGGCGACCACGGCGGATACGACCATGGTGGATTCGACCACGGCAACGGCGGCTTCGACCACGGTGGCGACCCTGGTGGGAACCATGGTGGCTACTGATCCGGCCCACTGAAAGTGCGGTGTGCGCCCTCGTCATGGGGGACGCACACCGTGCTCTGCCGACGCGCTCTATCGGAGTGGCGAGTTGTCGCAAGGGGAAAGTCCTTGCATATTTTGCCGAAGATACTGGGTGCACGCTGCGCGGAGGATGTGAGTGGCTCGTCCTGGCGGCTTGTGATGAGCGGTCGGAGTGAGCATGGCTGAGGAATCATCCCGCGCTGTGAACTCGAGGCGGCCACGAAATCTGCAAGAGATCGACCCACGCCTGCGGGGCATGGCGACCGCCGCCGTGGGAGGAACGCTCGTCATCTGGTGGCCCGCTTTCACCCTGGGTGCGTACAACGCCGTTTTCTTCGACAATGTGCTTGCCCTCTGGGCGGTGGCCACCTCGGTCCTGCTCTCGGGCGTGGTCTTTCGCAGCAGGGGTGCGCTGCCCTGGGGTGGGTGGATCGCGTTGTCCCTCCCCTCGGTCTGGATCATCCTGGCCATCGTTGCGCCGAGGGGCCATGGGTTTCCTTACCTTCATTACTTCGAGGCGGCTCTCTCCCTGGTGGGCGCCCCGATGCTGACATGGCTGCTCTCGCGGATTCTGGTCTCCGACTACGCTGCACTCCCGCTGCTTCAGCGTCTGGGCGCGGTCGCCGTCACGGTCGCGATCGGCGTTCTGGCCTTTCTGCTGGGGAAGTTCAACTATCTCTTCCTCACCTGCTCCGACTTCGATGTGAGTGGCAACAACTCACCTGCCGGATGCGCCCACGGGAAGCCGTTCAATCGGTTCTGACCGTCGAAGTCGGCTGTCGGCAGGGGTATGCCGCCATCCATGGACCGTGGCGGCGAAACATGTGGATGTCATGCGATTCATCCGCTTGTAGATGGTTTGAGCTCCCGACAATGGCGCGGTGACAGTAAAAGGGCGTCGGGTGTCCTTGGCGGTACCGCTCTTGGGGCAGTTACGGCGCTATTCGTGGCATGGCGTGCGGGGAGACGTCGTGGCCGGGTTCGCAATCGCGGTGACGCTGGTGCCGCAGGGCCTGGGGTACGGGCAGGTGGCGGGTCTGCATCCGGTCGCCGGTCTGTACACCGCGGTGGGAGCGATGGTGGTGTTTGCCCTGTTCACCTCCAGTCGACTGGTAGCGGTCGGACCGTCGTCGACCATGGCGATCATGACGTTCGCGGCGGTGAGCGGCCGGGCCAGCGGGGACGCCCATCGGACGATTGCACTGAGCGCGTGCCTGGCGCTGCTCCCGGGGCGGTTGCGGGGGCTCGCCACCTTCATGTCGGGGCCGGTGGTGCTCGGGTATCTGGCGGGCACGGCCGTGCAGGTCATGGCCGGCCAGGTGGGCACGCTGCTCGGCGTTCCCACCCACAGCAACCGTCCGATGGTGAAGCTGTGGCAGGTGCTCACGCATCTGGAGCAGACACACGTGGTGACCGCCGTCGTGGGAGTGTCTTCGCTGGTCGCGCTCATTGTGCTCAAGAAGGCCTTGCAGGCTGTGCCCGCGCTGCGCGCAGTGCCCCCCACACCGGTTGTGTGTGTGGTCGCCGTCATCGTGTCGGCCGCAGTGGACCTGGGGGGCCATGGCGTGGCGTTGACCGGTGGTATCTCCGGTGGCCTGCCTGCGCCGACCTGGCCGGACGTGACTGCGGGAGATGTGTGGGCGCTGCTGCCGGCCGCGGCCGGCATGGCCATGATCGCCTCGATCGAGGACGTGGCCGCGCTGCGCAGGGCAGGGGCATCGGAGGGGCGGGTCTCCCTGGTCAGAGAGTCGGTCGCCATGGGAGCAGCAAGCGCGGCTGTCGGCTTCCTCGGTGGCTTCGCGTCGATGGCCAGCACCCAGCGCACCCTCTCCGCCCGGAGCGCGGGAGCACACTCGCAGCTGTACCAGCTGGCGGGCGCCGGTTTCGTGGTCGTCGGCCTGCTGACCACCGGTCCGGTCATCGGGCTGCTGCCCAAGACGGTGCTGGCCGCGGTCGTCATGGTCTCGACCTCGCACCTCATCGACGTCGCCGGGTTCAAGGAACTGTGGCAGGGCTGGCGCAGCGAAGCGCTGCTCGCCCTGGCCACCATGGTTGCCGTGCTAGGTCTCGGTGTGCTGCACGGACTGCTTGTGGCCGTCATCCTCGCGCTGCTGCAGCTGCTCCGCCGCGTCACCTGGCCTCACGACGCCATGCTCGCCGTCACCGCCGACGGGAGGACTCGCGAGGTCGCTCCGGACGAGCCCACCGACGCGGATGTGCTGATGTACCGGGTGGATGCGCCGCTGTTCTTCGCCAATGCCGGCCGCGTCCAAGAGAAGATCCTGAGCCTGGCGGCAGCCCGGTCGCCCTTCCCGCGGTATGTGGTCCTGGACGCCGAAGCGGTGTTCCATGTGGACGCCACCGCCGCGGAGATTCTGGCGCAGCTCACCGTCGACCTGAGGGAACGCCACTGCGAGCTGGTGCTCGCCCGCCCGCGGGAATCGGTCCTGGCCGTACTACGTGCCAACGCCTATGCGTCCGGCGCCACGCGGCGGCTGCGCGTCTTTCCCACCGTAGGCGAGGCCTACGCCACGCTGCGAGCGAGCTGACCATCGCTGCCGTTGTGGGTCCGCCCGGCGCCGTGTCGTCGTTCGGACAGTTCAGCAGCTGGCCCAGAATCGCGTGCAGAGCAGTCACGTCCCTTTGGAGGCCGGAATGACGTCGGACAGTGAAGTGCGCTCCGTCTGCTGCGGCCCTTCGCGGCCGGGTCCTGCCCTGGCGACGGATGCCGACGCGTCGCCGGCCGTATCCGCGTGGGTGTCCGCCGACGGAGACAGCGCGGATCTGGCGGGCATGGTGCATCTGGGGGCGGCCACCTTTCTGATGGGGTCCCAGGACCGATGGGCGGTCCCCGGTGACGGCGAGGGCCCTGTCCACGAGGTGTCCGTGGGCCCGTACTGGATCGACCGGTGCGCTGTCTCCAATGCCGACTTCGGAGCATTCAGCGCTGCCACGGGATACGTGACGGAGGCGGAGCGGTACGGCTGGTCGTTCGTCTTCGCCGGGCTCCTGCCACCCGGCTTCCCCGACACCCGGGCCGTTGCTGGGGCCCCCTGGTGGCGGCAGGTGCACGGTTCTTGCTGGCGCCACCCCGAGGGGCCGGGCTCGGACCTCGCAGACCGCGCCGACCACCCGGTGGTGCACGTCTCATGGAACGACGCCTCGGCATACGCCGCGTGGGCCGGCAAGCGCCTGCCGACCGAGGCGGAGTGGGAGTACGCGGCTCGCGGCGGCCTGGAGCAGGCCGCCTTCCCCTGGGGAGACGACCTGGAGCCGGGCGGCGAACGCCGGATGAACGTGTGGCAAGGCCGCTTCCCCGACCACCACACACGGCCCGACGGCTGGTACGGCACGGCCCCGGTGACCGCCTACCCACCCAGTGGCCACGGCCTGTACAACGCGTGCGGCAACGTATGGGAGTGGTGCGCCGACTGGTACGCACCGGACTACTACGCCCGCAGCCCTCGGGAGAACCCCGGCGGCCCCGCTTTCGGGACGAGCCGCGTGATCCGTGGCGGCTCGTATCTGTGCCACGTCTCCTACTGCCGCCGGTATCGGGTGGCCGGCCGCAGCGCCAGTACTCCGGACAGCAGCACCGGGCACCAGGGCTTCCGCTGTGCCACCGACGCCGGGTCCCGCAACGTTCGTTGAGGGACCCGGCGTCGGCGGGGGCGGCACGCAAACCCCTATCAGTCGCGGTGGAACATGCCGATCAGTTCCTTCTCCACATCCGAGAAGGCTTCTCCGCTGACGTCGACCACCACCTGACGGATCGTACCGCCGAGGAACTCGAACGGCGTCTCGTAGTCGCTGGAGACCGGCTGGCCGCCGTCGCGGCCGACGGCTAGACCCTCTCCGACAAGGGAGAAGTTGCCGGGCTGGGTCTGGATGTCGGATTGGGCGACCTGGCGGTCGTCCATGTAGAGGGCGAGGGTCCCGTGCGTACTGCCCTGCTGGTCACGTTTGCCGGCCCGGAACACCGCCGAGAACGTGTGGTCCCCGGGGCTGACCGGCTCCGGTGAGCTGACCTTCTGTTCCATGCGGCCGAGCCAGTTGTAGACGTAGTGCAGGTGCCCGTCCTTCAGGTACAGGCTGTGGCCGCCGAAGCGCCCGCCGTGGGAGAAGAGCACGCCGCGGGCCTCGGGCGTGTCCGTACGGATGTCGGCGAAGATGGTGTAGGACCGGCCGCGGATGTTCACAGCCACAACCTCGGGGACGCCAGCGCAGCCGGGGTAGTAGACGTACCGGTCACGGGGCTTGGAGAGCTGAGGCCGGGGCGTGTTCAGGATCTCCATGGGGCTGCGGTCGTCCAGCGGCAGCCCGTGGTACTTCTCGGCCTCCGCCGACCACAGACGCTTGAGTTCTTCGAGTTTCTCGGGGTGCTGTGCGGCCAGATCCCGGTTCTCGGAGCGGTCCTCACGCAGGTTGTACAGCTCCCATACGTCCTCCTCGAAGTGGCTCCAGTTGGACGGTGCCGGCGGATGAGCGGTCGCGGCGTGCCAGCCGTCGTGCCAGATGCCTCGCGTACCGAGCATCGTGTAGAACTGCGTCTGCCGGGGGTCGGGCGCCTGCGCGTCCTCGATCACCTTGCGGAAGCTGGCGCCCTCGATCGGGCTCTGTTCGAAGCCCTTGACGACGGCCGGAGGCTGGATGCCCATCAGGTCGTAGATCGTCGGGACAATGTCGATGGCGTGCACGTACTGGTGGCGGGTCTCGCCCCTGTGCTTGATGCCCTTGGGCCAGGCGACGATCATCGGGTCGGCGATACCGCCCTCGTACGACACCCACCGCTTCCAGTACTTGAACGGGGCGTTGAACGCCCACGCCCACCCGCTCGGGTAGTGGTTGTAGGTCTTCGGACTGCCCATCTCATCGAGATGACGCAGGTTCTCCGCCATGTCGTCGGGCACGCCGTTGAAGAAGTTCATCTCGTTCATCGAGCCGTTCGGCCCGCCCTCGGCGCTGGCACCGTTGTCCGAGACCGCGACGATGATGGTGTTCTCCAGCTGCCCGGACTCTTCCAGATAGTCCAGCAGGCGACCGATCTGCGCGTCGGTGTAGGAGACGAACCCGGCGAAGACCTCGGCCATCCGGGCGAACAGGCGCTTCTCTTCGTCGCTCAGCGACTCCCACGGGTGCACGAAGTCGGTGAGCGGCCACGGCTGCCCCGAGGGGCCGGTGGCCTCCGGCTCGCCGTGCGGGTTGATTGGGGTGAGGTCGGTGCCCTCGGGCACGATCCCCAGCTCGATCTGCCGCTGCAACGTCATACGGCGGTAGACCTCGTACCCGTCGTCGAACTTCCCGGCGTACCGGTCGGCCCATTCCTTGAAGATGTGGTGCGGCGCATGGCCCGCGCCGGGGCAGAAATATGTGAACCAGGGCTTCTCCGGGGCGATGACCTTGGCCTCCCGGATGAACTGGATGGCCCGGTCGGCCAGGTCCTTCGACAGGTGGTAGCCCTGCTCCGGGGTGGACGGCGGTTCGACCGGGTGGTTGTCGTAGACCAGGTCGGGGTAATACTGGTCGGCCTCACCGCCGAGGAAGCCGTAGAAGCGTTCGAATCCGCGGCCGAGCGGCCAGTGCCGTTTCGAGGACGCCAGGTTGGCCTCGTCCGAGGGAACGAGGTGCCACTTGCCCAGGGCGTAGGTGTTCCAGCCGCGCTCGACCAGCACCTCGGCCAGACTCGCGTTCTCGAACGGGATCCGACCGTTGGATCCGGGGAATCCGCTCGTCATCTCCGCGACGCAGGCCATGCCGTTGCTGGTGGCGTTGCGCCCCGTCAGCAGGGACGAACGGGTCGGGGAGCACAGCGCGGTGGTGTGGAAGTTGGTGAATTTCACCCCCATGTCGGCGAGCCGGCGCATCGCCGGCGCCTCCACCAGCCCGCCGAAGAGGTCGAAGGTGCCGAAGCCGATGTCGTCCCACACCAGGTACAGCACGTTCGGCGCACCGTCCGGTGGCTGCGGCTGTTTGTACGGCTCCCAGTCCGGCACCGACTGCCGGATGTCTTCCTGGATCACGCCCTTGAAGGGGATGGCCATCCTTGGTGTCTCCTTCCTGTCTCCTGGCACCGTGCGGCGACGGCCTGCCAGAGAAGACGTCCCCTCTCAGGCGTGACAGGTAGGCCTGTCGAACATCAGCTCATCCCATTGGCCGCACCCGCGCTGAAGACTGTCCGGCGCCGGGCGACGATGAGCAGGAGGAAGCGCCCTGAACGATCACGCGCGCCTCCGCCGCGTCGGTATCGGAAGGGGCCGAGACAGCATGTCCTACCAGCTCCGTCCCGAAGACCTCGGCTTCCTCGCACGCGCCCCCTTCCGGCAGACCTGCACCCGAAAGCTCCGTGCCCCTGCTGACGCGATCTTCGAGCAGCTCGCCGAACAGCCGGAGAACTGGCCCCGCTGGTTCGCCCCTGCCAACGACGTCTACTTCGAGGGCTCACCCCCGTACGGTGACGGCTCCACACGCTACTTCCGCCTCTACCGTGCCATCCGGGCCCGTGAACGGATCATCGCCTGGGACCCCGGCGAGCGCTTCGCCTACTGCGCCTACGAAGCCAACGCCCCGGGCGTCTCGGCGCTGGTGGAACAGTGGACCTTGGCACCCTCGGCCGACACGGCAACCATCGTCACCTGGACTCTCGCCGTTGACTCTAAAACCCCCGTGCACCTGCTCCTGCGGGCAGGCCGACGCCACATCGACAGCCTCTTCCGGGAGGGAATGCAACGGCTGGAGGCCCTGTGCCGTGACGGATGACGACTGCCTGCCGCCGCATCGCGGAGCCAGGAGTGGCCACATGCCCCCAGATGGACACGTACATCCAAATCGGCCCGACCGGCAAGAAGTTGCTGCCTCTTGAGGCCCAGCACCTTCGATCCTTCCGATGCGACTGCGGAGGGCCGCGGGGCCATGGCCCTGGTTGTGTTGTTCGGGGAGGTGGCTGGGCGATGGTCCGCGACCACCGTCGTCGGCCGACGGCCCCACTCGTCCGTTTCAGCACCGTCCGTAGGCCGCTTCAGTCACTTGTAGCGGCCATTGGAGGGATGCTGACCGCGTTGCTGCTACGACCGCCTCGCGGCAGGAGATCGTTCGTGGCGGAGCGCGCGCACGCCGTTCCTCCACCTCACACCTTCTATCAAGGAGGCGTACATGCGAATGCGGTGTACTTTCACCGCGCTCGCGACGATGCTGGCCCTCGGGGTCGACATCCCGTCAGCCATCGCCGATAGCCCACACTTTGTCGGCAATCTAGGGTGCGACACCGAAAACAAGAACAACGTTGGCCTGATTTGCAGCGGCAAGGTGGCCGGACTGGGCAGCACCACCACCTTTGTCTTCCTGACGGCGGACCAGGTGACGGCCACCTTCGAGTGCGTCAACAGGGGTGGCAACGTCGCGCCTGGCCAGCCCGTCGTCGAGGAAGACGTGACTGGCCCGGTCAGCACTTTCCCCAACCCTCGCAAAGGCCAGATCACCTTCAGCGTGAAAGCTCCTTCCGCCGCCCCCTCCGAACCCGCGCGACGCATGCCCCAATGGCAACTGGACGGTGCGCCAGACCGGGCTGAACTTCGTGAACGTCGTGCTGCACGTCCAGCAGTCCCCGGGGACGCCGCCGGATGCGAATGAAGTCCTGACGCACGAGTTCGGCAACCTTGACCCGTGACCCTGTCCTTCAAGGCAACAACCGAAGAGAGCCGCACTCGCGGCTCTCTTCGGTTGTCGCCGCGGCTGGGCGTCGTATTACGCCACTCCATCGACCTCGGGACCGCTCCGTCCGCTTCCGCATCAATCTCATGCAGGAGCAGGGTCGTGATCGACCTCGACTCGGGGAGTCAACGCCGGCATCCGGGTCGGCTCGGGATCGTAGTGCTGACTAACGGACAACCCATCGGCGTGCCCGAGGCGGTAGCCGCCGCGTTCTTCGACATCGCCCAAAATGGAAAGCAGACAGTTGACTGGCTGGCCTTCTACAGGAAAGTGGTGCAGGCCGCCGCCTACACGGGCATCTCCCCGACGAACTACGCCAAGCCGCCCGCCAACGCCACACCGGCCAAGGCCGACGACGTCTATACGGGCACCTATGCGAACGAGTACTACGGACCGGTCACCGTTGCCAGCGACAACAGCGGCAACCTGAGCATGACGCTGGGCCCGCAAAAGATGTCGTTCCCCTTGAGACAGTACACGGGTGACACTTTCAGCTACCAGACACAGGGCGAGAAGGCCGTCGGCCTGTCCGGTGTCACTTTCCACACCCACTCCGGCAAGGCCACGAGCGTCACCATCGAGCACCTCAACGCCAACGGACTGGGCACCTTCAGCCGCTGAGGACCCCCGCCCAGAACGGAGCCGGATCAAGACGGATATTGCTGTCTCTGACGGTCAAGAACGCAGGTCCGACGCCGGCTTCGAGTGGTCACGCGCACCGAGGTGGGCGAGGCGCTCGAAGGGGTGACCGAGGTCCTGGCGGAGATGAGTGAGGACGCGGCGGCCGCTGCGCCGGCCGCTGTTGGCGCTTCGTATCCTCGCTCCCAGGTGTCGGCGACCGCCTCTCGGACGCCGTTGCCGGGCCCTGGACGCGCCTTGCAGATCGTGTCCGAGGTGGAGTGGGTCTGAGGTCGTTCCAGTCTTGTGGGCGGTTGTGCGATCGGTAGAGCCCCAGCCCCCTTCCCGATGGGGAGGGGGCCCGCTGGCATGGAGTCCGTGAGTCTGGCGCTGGTGGGTCCTGTAACCGCGGCTGAGTTGTCAACAACCGCAACTGAAACCCCAGCAGCCATCCATAGCGGCACCCACATGCTGGGCGTCAGCGACGCCGGGCGATGGTCTCCCCGTCGTGCACCGGCAGCATCACCGAGTTCGCCCGCTCACGGGGCCGTGATCAGTTCAGCCGCCGCCAGAGCCCGAGCCGTAGAGCGCAGCGATGTCCTTGGACGTCGCCCACCGGCTGTAGGTGGGCGACTGAGGCCAGCCTTCGGGCGAGTCCTGCCATTCCTCCTGCCGCCCGTACGGTAGGACATCGATCAGCGCGAAGGTGTGACTGAGCTGCTCGGTACCCCGACCGTTGGTGTGCCAGGTGCGATAGACGGTGTCGCCGTCGCGCAGGAACACGTTGACCGCGAATCCTCCGTCGGGCGGTGCGCCGACGTGGGCCCCGAATGAGCTGTTGGCAGTCGAGTACCACGGCATCCGGTTGCCGACCCGCCGCTTGTAGGCGAGTGCCTCTTTGATCGGGCCCTGGGTGACGACGACGAATCGCGCATCGTAGTTGTCCAGGAACTCCAGGCGGGTGTACTGCGAGGTGAACCCCGTGCAGCCCGGGCACTGCCATTCCTGGCCGGCGAACCACATGTGGTTGTAGACGATCAGTTGCCTCTTGCCTTCGAAGACGTCCGCCAGCCGAACGAGGCCGTCCTCGCCCTCGAGGGAGTAGTCGGGCATCTCGACCATCGGCAGGCGACGACGCTCGGCGGCGATGGCGTCAAGCTCCCGCGTCGCGGCCTTCTCCCGGGCACGCAGTGTCTCGAGCCGGCGCTCCCAAGTTGCGGCGTCGACGACGGGTGGTAGCACGTGGGTGGTCATGGTCCCCTCACAGAGCTCATGCGCAGCTTTCGCTTGTGCAGAGGTAGACCCCACCGGGCTCCGGAACTCATCGGTCGCAAGCCGACGAGGCAGCAGGATGCCCAAACCAGGCATCGTCACTGGTAGGGAGGCTCAGGAAGGCGACAGAGGGCCTCCACCCTCCTCAACTCCTCCAAGAGCGTCTGGGCGGTTGCGAGTGGCTGCCTGCGGACACGCACATCCAAATCGGCCCGACGGGCAAGAAGCTGCTGCCTCTTACGGTCAAGAACGCGGCGCCGGCTGCGGGCGGGCACGCCGCACCGGGGTGAGCGAGGCACTGGTTCGGTTGGTTGAGGCCCTCGCAGGGGCGAGCGAGGACGAAACACGGGTGAGCAGGGTGCGGCGGACCCGGTGGAGTGGGTCGTCCTTGTGCCCACGGCGTCTGCACCCGCACCGGCGTGCCGGAGGATGGGGCATCGGGCAGGGGCCTGGACGTGCCGGCTGTGGCCCTTGGAAGGCCTCGTTCCGTTGGAAGGCTTCGTTCCGTTTCGCCCTCGCGCCACGCCGTGGACCCGGACACCACGAGACGGCTCACCCGGGCTCGTCGACGAGAGCCAAAAAAGTTCGGTCGGCGATGTCGAGAACCCGTGACTGGCTCCGTCCCCGGGGTGAAGGTGACCAAGATGGGTCGCACCAGTACAGAGGAGAAGCACGATGGCCAAGTACTTGCTGCTCAAGCACTACCGTGGCGCTCCGGCTGCCGTCAACGACGTGCCGATGGACCAGTGGACGCCGGAGGAGATCTCGGCCCACGTGCAGTACATGAACGACTTCGCGGCCCGGCTCGAGGAGACCGGCGAGTTCGTCGACGGTCAGGCGCTGGCCCCCGAGGGCACGTGGGTCCGGTACGACGGTGAGGGCCGCCCGCCGGTCACCGACGGCCCGTTCGCCGAGACCAAGGACGTCATCGCCGGCTGGATGGTGATCGACGTCGACAGCTACGAGCGCGCCGTCGAGCTGGCCGGGGAACTGTCGGCCGCCCCTGGGGCGGGCGGGAAGCCGATCCACGAGTGGCTCGAGCTGCGCCCGTTCCTGGCCGCGCCGCCCACGATCACGGAGTGACCTCATCGATGGACGAGGCCCTGCTCCGGAGCCTCACACCGAGCGTGCTCGCGATCCTCGTCCGCCGCGGAGCCGACTTCGCGGCGGCCGAGGACGCCGTGCAGGACGCGCTGGTCAAGGCGGTCCGCGGCTGGCCGGCCGAGCCGCCGCGGGACCCGAAGGGCTGGCTGGTCACCGTGGCCTGGCACCGGTTCCTCGACGCGACCCGGGCGGACGCCGCCCGCCGCCGGCGTGAGGACCTCGTCGAGGAGGAGCCGGTGCCCGGGCCCGCGTCCGCGGTGGACGACACGCTCCAGCTCTACTTCCTGTGCGCCCACCCGTCGCTGACGCCGTCGTCCGCGGTCGCGCTCACGCTGCGCGCCGTCGGCGGGCTGACCACCCGCCAGATCGCCCAGGCCTACCTGGTGCCCGAGGCGACCATGGCGCAGCGCATCAGCCGGGCCAAGCGCACCGTCTCCGGCGTGCGGTTCGACCAGTCCGGCGACGTCGCCACCGTGCTGCGCGTCCTCTACCTGGTCTTCAACGAGGGCTACTCCGGCGACGTCGACCTCGCCGCCGAGGCCATCCGGCTCACCCGGCAGCTCGCGGCCGCGATCGACCACCCCGAGGTGGCGGGGCTGCTCGCCCTCATGCTGCTCCACCACGCCCGGCGCGCCGCCCGGACCGCGTCCGACGGCAGCCTGGTGCCGCTCGTCGAGCAGGACCGCGGCCGGTGGGACACCGAGTCGATCGCCGAGGGCGTCGAGATCCTGCAGGCGGCCCTCGCTCGCGACCGGCTGGGCGAGTTCCAGGCCCAGGCCGCCATCGCGGCACTCCACGCCGACGCTCCCACCGCCGAGGAGACCGACTGGGTGCAGATCGTCGAGTGGTACGACGAGCTCGCGCGCCTGACCGGCAGCCCGGTCGTCCGGCTCAACCGCGCGGTGGCCGTCGGCGAGGCCGATGGACCGCGCGCCGGTCTGGCGGCGCTCGCGGCGCTGGACGACTCACTGCCCCGCCACGCCGCGGTGGCGGCGTACCTCCACGAGCGCGACGGCGACCTGGAGACGGCGGCACGGCTGTACGCCGAGGCGGCACAAAAGGCACCCAACCTCGCGGAGCGCGACCACCTGACGCGCCAGGCCGCCCGGCTCAACGCCCGTCGGTCTCGCTGACGGGCCGCGCTCGGATCCTCCGCAGCACTCGGCGCGGCCCCGTGGCCGGAGCGGTCGCCTCACAGTCGAGGTGGGTGACGCGCTCGATCAGGTGATGGAAGCCCTGGTCATGTGACCCGTCCGAGCCCCTTCCTGATGCGGAGGGGGCTCAGTGGTGTGCGGCGGCTTCGAGGCGAGTCGGTGTGCGGTGGGCGCACTCGGAGACGACTGAGCACCTTCTGTGACCGGTGGCATTCGTGCTGCCCCGCGCTGTTGCGGAGGGAAGCGGCCCGGCGTTGGAATCAAGTGTGAGGCACTTTGGCGGCACCGAGTCCGCCGGCCGCCCCGCCCCCGGGACGGGGGCCGGCCGGAAGGGGCTCAAGAGCAACGCCCTGGGCATGTTTTCCTCGGTGGTCATGGGCCTGGCCTCCACCGGCCCGGCGTACAGCGTCGCCGCCACGCTGGGCATCATCGTGGCCGGGGTCGGGCTGCAGGCCCCGATCGTCACCATGCTGGCCTTCATCCCGATGCTGCTGGTCGCGTACGCCTTCCGGGAGCTCAACGCGAGCAACGCCGACTGCGGCACCACCTTCACCTGGGCCACCCGCGCCTTCGGGCCGCGCACCGGCTGGATGGGCGGCTGGGGCATCGTCGTCGCCGACATCATCGTCATGGTGAACCTCGCCGAGATCGCCGGTGTCTACGGCTTCCGGCTGGTGGGCCTGGACGAACTGGGGGAGAGCCGCCTGTGGACCACCGTGGCGGGCATCGTCTGGATCGCCGTGCTGACCGCGATCTGCTACGTCGGCATCGAGCTCTCGGCGGCCGTGCAGCGCTGGCTGCTGTGCCTGGAAGTGCTGATGCTGATCCTGTTCGCCGTCGCCGCGCTGGTCAGGGTCTACAGCAGTCCTCCCGCGACGGCGATCCACGTCTCCGCCTCCTGGTTCAACCCCTTCGAGGTGTCCTCGGCACGGGCCCTGACCTCGGGTGTCCTCGCGGGCGTCTTCCTCTACTGGGGATGGGACACCGCCTTCGCGGTCAACGAGGAGACCGTCGACAGCACGCGCATCCCCGGGCGCGCCGCAGTCCTCGCCACCGTGCTGCTCCTGGTCATGTACGGGCTGGTGTCCACGTCGGCGCAGGCGTTCGCGGGCGTCGGCACCTCGGGCATCGGGCTCGGCAACCCGAACAACTCGGACGACGTGTTCTCCGGGCTGGGCGATGCCGTGTTCGGGAGCCACGAGACGGGGCTGGTCCTGTCGAGACTGCTGATCCTGATGGTGCTGACCTCGGCGCTGGCCTCCGCCCAGACCACCATCCTGCCCCTGGCCAGGACGGTCTTCTCCATGGCGGTCCACAAGGCCCTCCCCGCCCGGTTCGCCCGGATCCACCGCAGGTTTCTCACCCCGACCTGGGGGACCATCGGCATGGGAGCGGTTTCGATTGCCCTGCTGGTCCTGCTGACGTCGTTCAGCCAGAACATCGTGGCCGACTCGATCGACTCGGTCGGGCTCGCGATCGCGTTCCAGTACGGAGTGACCGGTTTCGCCTGCCTCTGGTACTACCGCAAGGTCCTCACCCGCAGCGTCAGGGACATGGTCTTCAAGGGCGTGTTCCCGGCGCTCGGCGGGCTCATCATGCTCCTGCTGTTCGTGTATGCCACCTTCGTCGTCTACGCGAACCCGCGGTACGGCTCGACCAGCGTCGACCTGCCACTGATCGGGCCGACCAGCGGGGTCACCGTCCTGGGCCTGGGCGCCCTGCTGATCGGTTTCTTGCTGATGCCGGTGGTCACCCGTGGCCACACCGTGGCCCTCAAACTCCAGCGGAGCCTGCTTCCGCGCCACCTGCCGCCGCACGCCGCCGTCGACTCGGCGAGCCGCTATCTGCCCGCCGACAGCGGGTCCGGGGTGGGCGGCGACTGGTACGACCTCATCCCCCTGTCGGGCACCCGGGTCGGCCTGGTCGTCGGGGACGTGCTCGGTCATGGCCTGCGCGCCGCGGCCACCATGGGACGCTTGAGCACGGGCGTGCGCGTCCTGGCCCGGCTGGACCTGAGCCCGGACGAGCTCCTGTCCCGCCTGGACGACCTGGTCGAGCAGACCGCGCACGAGCGCGGCCCGGGCCATGGCCCGGGTCACCGACGGCCGCAGACCGACGCGGCCCTGGGCGTGACCTGCCTGTACGCGGTGTACGACCCCGTCTCGGGGAAGTGCAGCCTGGCGCGGGCCGGGGAGTCGGTGCTGGCGGTCGTCGAACCGCACACGGGCGTCGTCGACTATCCGGAGCTGCCGCCCGGACAGCCGCTGGGAATCGGTGGCCTGCCCTACCAGAGCACGGAACTGGAGCTTGCGCCGGGCAGTCTCGTCGCCCTCTTCACGGGCGGCCTCCTCCAGGCAGCCGACGGCCGTGACGCCGGGCTCGCGCAGCTGTCCGATGTCCTCGCCGGCGACCGAAGGTCCTTGGAGGAGCTGTGCGACCGGGCGGTGACCACCCTGCTGCCCGGGGCGGTGGACGAGGACGCGACGCTGCTCGTGGCCCGCACACGCCTGCTCGACCGGAACCAGTTCACCCAGTGGGAACTGCCCCCGGACCCGGCGGCGGTGGCCACCATCCGCGCCGCCGTCAGCAAGCAGCTCCGCGACTGGGGGCTGGACGACCTGACGTTCACCAGCGAGCTCATCGTCAGCGAACTGGTCACCAACTCCATCCGCTACGTCGGCGGCTCGACCCAGGTACGCCTGATCCGCGACCGGACGCTGATCTGTGAAGTCTCCGACACCGGCCACACGGCGCCCAATCTGCGGTACGCCGCGAGCGATGACGAGGGAGGCCGGGGCCTGTTCATCATCGCCCAGATGACCCACCACTGGGGCACGCGCTACACGCCCACCGGCAAGACCATCTGGACCGAGCAGGACCTGCCGCCGGCGGACGGCCATTGACACCTGCCGAGATCCGAACAGGCTGCGGCCCGGCCGCCGTCAGGAGCGGAGTCCGGAACGAGGGCGACCCTGGTGCGCCGGTGAGGAGCGGGGCAGAGCGGCCGGCCTCTCGGTCTGCTGCTGACACGCCAACCTCCCGTAGGGACAGGAGGCTTCGTGGAACAACGGCAGCAGGGCGAGAGCTCTGCGCGACTGCCGCGAGTGCTCCCGCCCGCGTCACGGGCACGACGAAGACGGGCAACAGCATCAGCAGCAGTCCCGGCAGCAGCATCCGGCCGTGGCGTCCGACAGGTTCCAGTACGTGATCGCCGGGGCGATCGCGTCGACCCTCCGGTCGTAGGCGGCGGCCAGCAGGCAACGCCCTCTGGAGCCGGGCGGCAGGCCGGGGACCCCGTACGTCAGGGCGCGATCATCGAGAGGCGTCAGCCGACGCGGTGGAGCGGAGGGCACTCCCAGGTGGCGTCGACTACCTCGGAGCGGGGCCGGTACATGCGCAGGACCACGAACCAGGCGCCCTCCTGAGCCGTGGGCAGCCAGTTGGATTCCTTGTCCTCATCCGGCGGCTTGCGCTGGAGGTAGATGGTCAACGCCCCGTCGGCGGCCTGCTGCAGGCCCGGGGTGCGGTCGCCGATGGAGTAGCGGTCGGCGGGGTTGGGGATCAGGTTCATGTCCTCCCCGTAGGCCGTGAGCGACCAGAAGGCGTCGACCGGTGGCAACTCGTCCCTGCCGAAGTGCAGTTCGTAGCGGCCGGCGGCGGTCAGCTTGTTGCCGTCCGAGTCGTCGAAGTTGACGAGATACACCGCCTCGGCAGGGTCGTTGGCGGTGATTCCCACCAGCGACTGGTCGGCGGCGCGCCTGAGGAAGTCGTCGCCGAAGCGCCCCATCTCCGGGGGCGGGTAGCGCCAGCCGTGGACGAGGTGCGCCCAGTCGCCGCTGAGAATCTGCTGTTTCAGCATGGGCACTCCGACAGCGGCTGCCCGGATCAGGCTCCTTTTGACCACGTCGGGCTGGGCCTCCACATCCAGACCGGGCCCCACGCCGATCTGCGCGAACTGCTTGAGCAGGATCTCGTGGTGAGCTGGTGGAGGATTCTCGGCCAGCATGGCGTTCAGCGTCTTCCATGGCCCCAGCGGATCATCCTCGGCCCTGATCGGCTTGGGTACGTCACGGTTTTCCGGGACCTTCGCATCCGGCTTGCCGAACAGGCTCAGAGGGGTCAGCCGGTACTGCTCCTGCAACGCCCGTACGTTCGCCACGTCGTTCGTGGCGCTCACCAAGGTGCGGCCCAGGATCAGGATCCACGGGCTGGGCGCGGTCTTGAGGGGCCGCACGTCGGGCGGGAGGTCCCCGCTCCACCCCGGACCGGTCAAGGCGAAGTTCCCGGCTGTCGAACCGGTCGTGCGCTGGCCGACGTAGTCGAAATTGTCCGAGGTGATCCCGATCAGCTCGAAGGTGAAGTAGCGATCGCCCATGTCCGGGTGGGAGAGGATGACGGGCTCGTCACCGAGGTTCACCCAGGCGACCGAGTACAAGGTGTCGTTGTTGGGGCACCCACCGTCGCGGTAGGACGCGTCGAGCAGGCGCTCGGCGTGCCAGAAATGGTTGACCGGGGCGTACGGCACCGTCGCCGGGTTTCGCGGCTGTGTCACCCAGTCGTACCGCAGCTGCGCGTTGTAGATGTAGGGGAACCCGTAGACGAACGCCTGCTCACCGAGGGTGTAGGCGTACTCGCCGCGCCAGTCGCCGACCCGTCCCGTGATGATCGGACCTACGGCCTGGCGCAGCGTGGGAAAGATCTGCGGCAGACGGCGAGCGCGCTCGATGGTGGCCCTGGGATGCCGAACCGCCTGTCCGGCCGCACGTGCCACGTTGACCGCGGTTTCCGCCACATCTCCTGTTCTCCGGGAATGCGTGCGCGATGATTCGGACATATCGGCCCCACTTCATCGGAACGGAAAGAGACAACGCGGCAACACACGCATCCCCCTTGCGTCGGCTGAGCGCCTGCCGCACCTCCCCGAGACCATCCTCCTCCGTCCCCGGGAGAGACGCAGCGCGAGTCGTGGGCGGCCCCGCATGCTTGAGGCTCAGGGGGCCCATATGGTGGAAGAGCAAGCAGCCGTCGCGTGGGTGCCTGCTCCGCGGGTGTCGCGTGCCGGTTCCGCACAGCACCGGAAGGCGGTCCGGAAATGGCCATAACGTCAGACGCTCCCGTTCTCGACACGCTGGCAGCCATGACCATCGACTCGATAGAGCGCTGCGGCATGGACGAAAGCACGCTCATCCTCACTCGCATCGCCGCGCTCGCGGCCATGGACGCACCGGCGATCTCCTACCTCGCCCACGTGGATCCCGCTGTCAAGGCCAACCTGACGCTGGAGCAAGTGCAAGACGTTCTCGTGGCGATCGCCCCGGTTGTGGGCACGGCACGCGTCATGGCTGCAGCGGCTCACATCACCGAGGCGCTCGGCTTCGCCGTCGCGGTGGCCGAGTCCGACGCCGAGGCCATTGCCGAAGCCGACGCCCGGAGCCGCAGCAAGCCCTGAACGGGGTTGCCGCTGACCGGCGAACGGGCCTGCGGCCGACGGCCACGCTCATCGTCGTGAACCAGGCGGAGGGCCGCAGCCCACGTTCTCACCGGACCCCGCCAAGACGTACAGCACATACGCCGCGACCTACGCCGCAACTGCCTGGCGCTGCCCTCCTCTCCCGGGTTCGGCAAGGGTTGGGATCCGCTGCCCTGCGGAGCGGCGGGGATCACATACAGTCGGCCGAGCACGACACGGCCATCGTGTTCGTCTACGAGCCGACACAGGCCGACTACCAGGCCGCGGTGCGCCGTTACACGTACGAGACCTGGCCCGGGAAGGGGGTCTGCTCGTCCCGTCGGCCCTGATCCTGCTGCTGGTGCTGTTCTTCTCGGAGCTCAGGGGCTTCGCGCCCGCGATGACGGCCCTCGTGGTCGGCTGCGGAGTGATCGCCGGCGTCGTGGTCGGCCACAAAACCCTCATCCGCCTCGCGCGGGAACAGCACGCGGACATGGAGGAGTACGGCACCTGCCGAACGGTGGTCGACGACGAGGGGTTGACCACCACGGGCGGGACCCTGACCAGCAGCATCGACTGGCAGGCTTCCCCTGGTACGTCGAGACCGGCGAACTCTTCGTCCTCACGACCCGGCGGACCAGGATCTTCTTCGTACTGCCCAAGCGCGGAGCCCAGGATCCGGCCGACGGGGACCGGCTGCGCGCGGTCCTCGACCGGAACCTGCGTCGGTTGTAGGACCGGCGCCGCGTCGCACCTGAGTCCTCCCGGCACCCGTTGGGGGGGCCTCAGCGTGATCCAGGCGGGGGAGCTGTCGTGGGACGTCGGCGTGCAGCTGCCGGCCAACTCGCCGGCCGCCGTCTTCGGTCTGGGCATGCTGATCACGCTGCTCCGTCCGGTGTCCGGCGCGCACTTCAACCCGGTCGTCACCCTTGCCGCCTGGTTCACGGGGCGTCTTGCCGACCCGGCCGGGCAGGGGGTTGCCGCGGTTGGTCCGATTCGCGATGAGATCGAACAGCGCATCCGTGGCTTGCTGGTGAGCTGGACGCTTGATGGAGTCGGCACGCGTGGAGCGCGGGATTCTGCCCCCTCCCTGACCAGGAGGGCGCAGCCGTGTGGCTGCCGATTCCCCTACCGATGTTCGGCCTCCGCGCGGAACGACGGCTGTCCTGCCGTCGGGTCAGTTGCCGACGAGGGTCCGCGCGCCCGCCCCGGAGCCCAGGCGGAGCTTGGCGCGCGCGAAGTCCCTGTTCGCGTTCACCCGTTCACGATGGGCCTCGGGCAACTTTCCGCCGTCCAGGAGCTTGTCGCAGCACTCCAGGGATTCGCGGTACTCGCCGACCCAGTACGACGCCACCGCAAGCTCGTCCAGTGCTCTCCAGTCGTACCAGCCATGCTCGACGAACAGGATGTCCTTCGGCTGCGGGATCTCCACCGCGCGCCGCGCGAACATGTATGCGAGCGGCCAGCGCTCCCCGTTCGTACGGCACAGGTGCGCGAGCTCGCCGAGCGGTTCGACCCGCGTGGGCCTGAACTCGTGCGCCTCCAGAAAACGGGACATGACCTCGGGCATACGGCGCTTGAGATCCAGCGCGAGCCGGGCCGCGTAGAGGTGGGCACAGAACGCTTCCTCGGCGAAGCCGCCCATGGTCGCGCGCCGGTCGTACGCGGCGAGCGCCTTCCCGGGTTCGCCGGCGTCCCGCCAGCTCTGGGCGAGGTAGAAGTGGTAACGGGCGTTGTCCGGCTCCTTGAGGAGCCCGTCCTCGAGGACCGCGGCATCGCGGAGGTACTTCTCCCGTTGGCTGCCCCGGAGACGTCCGCCGCCGCCCACGATGACCATGCGCGCGCCGTCGAAGGTCGCCCTGCTGAAGCGACTGTCGCACTCCAGGTACTCGTGCAGCACACCTTCATACCGCCAGGCGAGGCGAGTCGACACCATCGTCGCGCGCCAGTGGACGAGGGAACCGTGCCTTACTTCGAAGTCGTAGCAGTCGTGGGTCAGTTCCGGCATCGTGAAGCCGGGAGCGGTCTCCATCACGTCGTCGGCGTCGATGAACAGCAGGTAGTCCGCACGGTCCCGTGCCAGATCGATCGCCTCGCTGCGGCTCAGGTCGAAGCCCTTCCAAGGGCTCTCGTGCAGCGTCCCGGGCAGGTCGGCGAGGGTTTCGCGGATGACGTCCTGGGTGCCGTCGGTTGAGCCCGTATCGAGGATCACCCAGGAGTCGACAAGGGGGCGCACGGATTCGAGGCAGCGTCGGATCACATGCGCCTCACTCTTGACGATCATATTGAGGCAGACCGTTTTCATGACTTTTTCTTTTCCGGGATGAAAAGGATCGGTCGGTGACTTTAGTGAATGATAAAATCCCATGCAAGGACCGCGGCTGGAGGTTTGACGTCCATAGAGGCGGTGGCTCGACCTGTCTGCCATCCCGGCCGCCCGCGCCTCTGTGTAAGTGGGCAGTTCCTGCTGCCAGGCGTGGGAGATTTTCATGGTAATAACCGCGCCGCTTCCCCTTCCTTGATGCACCTGTGGGTGGGGCTCTTCGGAGATTCCGTCATTTCCCTGCGGCTCCCCACTGTATTGGCCGTGGCCGGAGACGCGTCCGTCGTGAGTCTCGTCGGAGACCGGTTCTTCAGGTAGCGTGCCGGATTCTCGCCGGAATTCTCGCCGGAATTCTCTTCGCGATCGTGCCGTCGGTGTGTCGCTATCGTGCCGGCGGTGCGTCGCCATGGCCAGGAAGCCCGCAGCTATGCAAATGCGAGGGCCGTTCGAGCATGACGCCCCGTGCCTCTCGACTACGCGGGGGCGGCCAATGTGATCAAGCAGCGCCGCCAGCCGGGAGACGCGGTCGTCCACGACCGCACGAACACCTGGGAGCTAGTGCCGCGTCAGCCGAGGTTCGCCCCGTCGCGACGCCCGGCACGCTCCCCCACTGCCTCAAGGGCGTGGGAGGTGCCCCCACTCGCCGCACCGGCCGAAAGCCCAAGTACATCCAGTACGAGGACTTCCGGCCGGCACTCCCCCAGCCCTCGGCCGGGGGGACCCCCAGAGCACGCACCGGACGCCGCTCCTTGACGGACAAATCTTGGCTGACGCGGCACTAGACGGCGGAGTCCAGTACTACCTGCCCCGCGACCTGAAGCTGCGTGACGTCTTCCTGGCCAGGACCCCACCGCGATCAACGACCTCTGCAAAGAGAAGAGCTGGTCCTGGAATGCGGGGAATGTCGTCGCCCAGCCGTCGCCGGTGCGGTCGGCCGGGAGCCTCCGAGTGCGATCCGCTTGAACGCCGTAGGTGCGGGCCCTGCACCCAAGGTGGACGCACACCTCCGAATCGGCCCGACGGTGGTCGTCGCCGCAGCGCACACAGGGGTGCCCGGCGGGTCTGTCGTCGACCTGCCGGGCACCCCTTGTGCGCGTTGGCCGGACCCGTGGGACGAGCGGCTGCGGGTCCGGTGCATGCCACCATGACGGTCGCAGCAGGCCAAAGGCCTGCCGGGCCGGCAAGGCCGCCAAGTTCTCCAACATCGCGAAGGCGGCCGGGGCCACGAAGAAGTAAGGCCTGCGCGCACAGCGGTCGCCCCGGCACACTGCCCCCATGCCACAGCTGACGTCGCCTCATGTCCGTTACCGGGCCTCCTTTCTGGAGGCCGTGCGGGAGAACGTCGCCGAGGGGGAGTTCTTCGGCGACACCATCAAAAGAGAGCTGGACGTGTACGGGGACACCTGGCACGAGCCGGACGGCTTCGCGCGGTACGTCGCCGCGATACGTGAGGAGGAGCTGGAGGAAGGGCACCGCCCGGAAGGGTTCGTGCCCGCCAGCTGGTACTGGTACGTGGACGGGGATTCTTGCCTCGGGCGCATCCAGATACGGCACCGGCTGACGCCCTGGCTGCTCGAGGTCGGCGGGCACATCGGGTACGGGGTACGGCCGAGCGCCCGTCGCAGGGGGCATGCCACGGCGATGCTCCGGGACGTGCTGCCGTACGCCCGTGCCCTCGGACTCGACCGGGTGCTGGTCACCTGCGACTCCACGAACGTCGGCTCCCGCAAGGTGATCGAAGCGGCCGACGGGGAGTTCGAGGACGAGCGGGACGGGAAGCTCCGGTACTGGGTGGCCACCGACCGCATCCATCGCGGCGGCTGACGCGTCTACGCAGGTATGGATCTGGAAAAGCCGCCTGCTGAGCGGCCCGTGGCACAGGCCGAGGGCACGCCCCCGGCCGTGCCGCGGGCCGAGGGGTGCCTCGCCGTCGCGATCCGCATTCCCGTGCGGATCGTGGTGCTCGTCCTGGTCGTGCCGGTGCGGATGGCCTGGGACGCGCTGGTCGTGGGCGGACGGTTCCTGCGGGACACCGTGCTGCGGCCGGTGGGGCGGGTGCTGGCCCGGGTGGCGTGGGCGGTGTTCGTCTGGCCGTGGGTGGCCTTGTGGCGGTACGTTCTCGTGCCGGTCGGCAGGGCGCTGGCGTGGCTCGGGCATGTGCTGGTAGTCGTACCCGCGGTGTGGCTGTACCGGACGGTGCTGACGCCCATCGGGCACGCGATCGCGCGGGTCGCGCGGGGCGTCTGGGCCGCTCTCGCCTGGGCGGCGCGGGGGATCGGTGCCGCTCTCGCCTGGGCGGCGCGGGGGATCGGTGCCGGGATCGCCCGGGTGCTCGGGGGCATCGCGGTCGGGCTCGCCCGGGTGTACACACGGGTGCTCACGCCCGTCGGACACGCGATCGCCTGGCTGTTCAAGGGCCTGGGGCCGGCGCTCGCGGCCGTGGGGGTCGCGGTGTACACCGTCGTGGCCTGGCTGGTGCGGTACCTGGTCGTCGCACCGGCGATGTGGCTGTACGAGTGGGTGCTCGCGCCCGTCGGCCGGGGGATCGCCTGGCTGACGCGCGGTCTTGTGTGGCTCGTACGGATGATCTTCACCGGCATCGGGGCCGCGATCCACTGGACGCTGCGCATCCTGCTGGTGCTGCCCGCGCTCGCCGTGTGGCGCTGGGTGCTTGTGCCGGTCGGACGCGTGCTCGCCGTCATCGGCAGGGAGATCGGCGAGGCCCTGGGGCACGCCTGGCGCGTCGCCGGGCACATGTCGCTCGCCGTCGGGCGGTTCCTCGGGCGACTCTTCCGGTGGATCTTCGTGGAGCCGGTGCGCTGGGTGTACCAGGCCGTGCTGACGCCCCTCGGGCACGTCATCCGCGACGCGGTCCTGCGTCCCGCCGCCGAGGCCGCGCGCAGCGTGAGGCGGGCGACGCGGCAGGCCCTGGCTGCCGCCCGCGAGTCCACCCGGCAGGCCCGCGCCGATTTCCGGCGGATGCTCTTCGGCGCACCGCGCGAGCCGGAGCGGGTGCCTTTGTCGAAGCCCCATCGGGAACCACAACCCGGCGAGACACGTACTCTAGGTAGCAGTACGACCGCTCTCACGAAGGACTGAACGACACTGGGCAAGCGACAGCCCGAAGGCCCGCCGCCCGCACCCGCGGTGCAGCGCATCCGACTGCGCTACACCAAGCGCGGCCGCCTCCGGTTCACCAGCCACCGTGACTTCCAGCGCGCCTTCGAGCGTGCGCTGCGCCGTGCCGAGGTGCCCATGGCGTACTCGGCGGGGTTCACGCCGCATCCGAAGGTGTCGTACGCCAATGCCGCACCCACCGGCACGGGCAGTGAGGCGGAGTATCTGGAGATCGCGCTCACCGAGACGCGTGACCCGGACAAGCTGCGCGAGCTCCTCGACGAGTCGTTGCCCACAGGGCTCGACATCATCGACGCGGTCGAGGCCCGTACCGCGGGTCTCGCCGACCGGCTCACCGCTTCCGTGTGGGAGCTGCGCCTGGACGGCGTGGACCCGGCAGACGCGGAGCGCGCGGTCGAGGCCTTCAAGGCGGCCGATGCGGTCGAGGTCCAGCGCAAAACGAAGAACGGCATGCGGACGTTCGACGCCCGCAGCGCCGTAGCAAGCCTCGATACGCACAGCGAGACGCAGAGTCCACAGGCTGATAGGCCGACCGACCAGCCCTGTGCGATACTGCGGCTGGTTGTTCGGCACGTGACGCCTGCCGTACGACCCGACGACGTCCTGTCCGGTCTTCGCGCCGTGGCCGACCTGGCGCCGCCGGTCGCCGCAGCGGTGACCAGGCTGGCGCAGGGGCTGTTCGATGAAGAGACCGGCACGGTGACCGACCCGCTCGTGCCCGACCGCGAGGCAGTCACGGCCGTCCCGCCCTCTCACGAAGAGGCGGTCGCCGCATCTGCCGCCGCGAAGGCGCCGGCGTAAGGAAGGTCCCGCGTAAGGACAGATGTCGTAGCGCCGCCCTCGTATCCGGGAGCCACCTGGGTCGGGCAGCGCACCGACCAGAAGACTTTCGCCAGGCCGTACGCACACATGGCGTACGGAACCGGCGAGACAGGACACAGAGAGCTCCCGTGCGGCGCCCGCGCCCCGGACGGCGGCACCGCGCATCGCGCGAGCCGCGGACGTCACCGGCACTGCCGGACCAGGCGCGGCGCCCGGGAGCCTGACGGGAGATCCACCCGCATGCTCGAGCCCACCGAACCCACTGAGGGTTCCGAAAACAACAACACCCCGAGCGACACCCTGCCGCCGCGGCGCCGCCGCCGTGCGGCGTCGCGCCCCGCAGGTCCGCCGGCCGCCGCCTCCGAGGCCGCGGCCGAGACCACCGCGCCGGCCATACCGGCCGTGGCGTCCGCCGACCTCGCGCAGGACGAGACCTCTGTGCAGGCCGAGGTTGTCGAGACAGAAGAGGCGGAAGAGGCTGTCGAGGCCGTAGCGGCGGCTGAGGCCGAAGAGACCGCCGCGGTCGAGGCGACGCCGGAGCCGTCCGCGGTCGAGACCGAGGAAGCCGCCCCGCGTCGTACGCGTCGTCGTGCCACCCGCCGGGTGTCCGCACCCGCCGGTGCGCCGGTGACGGCCGAGGCCGCGGAGACCGTGGTGCCCGCGGCTGCGGCCGAGGCCGAGGCCGAAGAGACCCCTGCCGCGCCCGCCGTCGTGGAGGAGGCGCCCGCCGGTCGTACGCGTCGTCGTGCGACGCGTCGTACCTCCGCGCCGACCGGGGCGCCCAAGGCGGCCGAGATCGTGGAGGCCGCTGAGGCCCCTGAGGCCGTGGCGACGGCTGAGTCCGTCGAGGAGCCGGCGAGCGCCGAAGTGTCCGCCGAGGCCGAGGCCCCCGCCGCCGTCGAGGAAGCCGCACCCCGCCGCACCACCCGTCGTCGTGCCACCCGGCGCGTCTCCGCACCCGCCGGTGCGCCCGAGGGCGACGCCGCCGACGAGCGTGTGGAGGCGCCCGTGACCAGCGAGAACAAGCCCGCCGAGAGCACCGAAGGCGCCGAGACCGAGGCCGCCGAGGACGGTGCACCGCGTCGTACCCGCCGCCGTGCCACCCGCAAGGCCGCCGTCGGTTTCTCCGCGCCCGCGCCGAAGGAAGCCGAGTCCGCGCAGCGGCCCAAGCGTGCTGCCGTCGCCGTGTTCCAGGCGCCCGTGTTCACCGAGCCGATGTTCCAGACGCCCGAGCGGGCCGCCGCCGCGGCTGCCGCCGAGGCGGCGGAGGAGGCCGCGGGAGTCACCGAGACCCCCGAGGCCGCCGAGGTCGTCCAGGAGGAGACCGGGCCGCGCCGTCGCCGTCGTCGCCGGGCCGTCGAGGAGGAGCCCGCGGCCGTGACCGCGGAGGCCGCCGACGAGGCCGAGGAGCCCGCTGAGGACGCCGAGTCCGCCGAGGAAGCCGTCGAGAGCGACGAGGGCGAGGAGGAGTCCGCGGGCTCCCGTCGCCGTCGCCGTCGTGGCGGCCGTCGCCGTCGCCGTGGCGAGTCCGCCGAGTCGGACGCCGAGGCGGGCGAGGACGAGTACGCCGCCGAGCAGGCCGCGCAGGACGCCGAGGACACCGCCGAGCAGGCCGAGGAAGACGCCGAGGAGGCCGAGGAGCGCGAGGAGTCCGGCGGCTCCAGCAGCAGCCGTCGCCGTCGTCGTCGCCGTCGTCGCTCCGGTGACTCCGGCACCGACGTCGAGCCCGGTGAGAACGACCCCGAGCGCACCGTCGTGAAGGTTCGCGAGCCCCGCAGCAAGAAGGACGAGCGGCCCGGCGATGGCACGGACGAGGTGCAGTCCATCAAGGGTTCGACCCGCCTCGAAGCCAAGAAGCAGCGTCGTCGTGAAGGGCGCGAGCAGGGCCGTCGCCGCGTCCCGATCATCACCGAGGCCGAGTTCCTGGCCCGCCGCGAGGCCGTCGAGCGTGTGATGGTCGTCCGCCAGAGCGGCGAGCGCACCCAGATCGGCGTCCTTGAGGACAACGTGCTCGTCGAGCACTACGTCAACAAGGAGCAGTCGACCTCGTACGTCGGCAACGTCTACCTGGGCAAGGTCCAGAACGTGCTGCCGTCGATGGAGGCCGCCTTCATCGACATCGGCAAGGGCCGCAACGCGGTGCTCTACGCCGGTGAGGTCAACTTCGAGGCGCTGGGCATGGCCAACGGGCCCCGCCGCATCGAGTCCGCGCTGAAGTCCGGTCAGTCGGTCCTGGTGCAGGTCACCAAGGACCCGATCGGCCACAAGGGCGCCCGCCTCACCAGCCAGGTCTCCCTCCCCGGCCGCTACTTGGTCTACGTGCCCGAGGGCTCGATGACCGGCATCAGCCGCAAGCTGCCCGACACCGAGCGTGCCCGTCTGAAGACCATCCTCAAGAAGATCGTCCCCGAGGACGCGGGCGTCATCGTGCGCACCGCCGCCGAGGGCGCGAGTGAGGACGAGCTGCGCCGTGACGTCGAGCGACTGCAGGCGCAGTGGGAGGACATCCAGAAGAAGGCGAAGAACGGCAACGCTCCGACGCTGCTCTACGGCGAGCCGGACATGACCGTCCGCGTCGTCCGCGACATCTTCAACGAGGACTTCTCCAAGGTCATCGTCAGCGGCGACGAGGGGTGGGAGACCATCCACGGGTACGTGTCCCACGTCGCGCCCGACCTGGTCGACCGTCTGTCGAAGTGGACCTCCGAGGTCGACGTCTTCGCGACGTACCGGATCGACGAGCAGCTGATGAAGGCGCTGGACCGCAAGGTCTGGCTGCCCAGCGGCGGTTCGCTGGTGATCGACAAGACCGAAGCCATGGTCGTGGTCGACGTCAACACCGGCAAGTTCACCGGTCAGGGCGGCAACCTCGAAGAGACCGTGACCAGGAACAACCTGGAGGCGGCCGAGGAGATCGTGCGCCAGCTGCGGCTGCGTGACCTGGGCGGCATCGTCGTCATCGACTTCATCGACATGGTCCTGGAGTCCAACCGCGACCTGGTGCTGCGGCGTTTGCTCGAGTGCCTGGGGCGCGACCGTACGAAGCACCAGGTGGCGGAGGTGACCTCGCTGGGTCTGGTGCAGATGACGCGCAAGCGCGTCGGGCAGGGCCTGCTGGAGTCCTTCTCCGAGACCTGCGTCCACTGCAACGGCCGCGGTGTCATCGTGCACATGGAGCAGCCGACCTCCGTCGGAGGCGGCGGCAAGCGCAAGAAGCGCGGCCGTGGCGGTGCCGAGCAGCCCGAGCACGAGCACGAGGCCGTGGCCACGGAGACGACCGAGGCCGCTGAGCTCGTCGAGGTGGAGACCGAGGCCGAGGTGGCTGCCGAGGCCGCCGAGCCCACCGCGCTGCCCGCGCCCGAGTTCGCGCCGGACGAGGAGCTGTACGGCAGCGCCGCCGAGGCGGAGGCCGCGGCCACCCGTGGCCGTTCGCGGCGTCGGGCGACCCGGCGCGCGTCGGCTCCGGCGGGTGCGCCGAAGGCCGAGGGGCGTCCCCCGACGAAGCGTGAGGAGCGCGCCGAGCGCGCCCTCAAGTCGCGGGAGGCCGCCGAGTCCGAGCCCGTCGCGGTCGAGGACCCGGTCGTCGAAACGCCCGAGGCACCCGCGGTCGCGGAGGCCCCCGTCCAAGCGGAGGCCCCCGTGCAGGAGGAGGCCGCTCCCAAGGGCCGTACGCGCCGACGGGCGACCCGCAAGGTGTCGGCCCCGGCCGGTTCGCCGAAGGCGGCGGAAGAGGCGGTGACGGTCACGGAGCCGGTTTCCGTGCCGGAGCCCGCCTCGGAGGTCGTCGAGCCGAAGCCCGAGCCTGCCGTCGAGCAGGTCGCCGAGGCGCCTGCCGAGAGCCCCGCCCCGGCCCGTCCGCGTCGCCGCGCGGTCCGCAAGGCCACCGCGCCCACCGCGTCCGAGGAGGCGGCTGTCGTGGTCGTCCCGTCGGGGACGGCGTCCGTGGAGAGCGCCGAGGTCGTCGAGCCTGCCGCCGAGCAGGTCGTCGAGACGGCCGAGGCGGCCGAGTCCGAGGCTCCGGCCGCCGCCAAGAAGGCGGCCGCCCGTAAGACGGCGAAGAAGGCGACGGCGAAGAAGGCCGCCACCAAGAAGACCGCTGCCAAGAAGACGGCCGTCAAGAAGGCCACGGCCAAGAAGGCGACCGCGAAGAAGGCGACCGCGAAGAAGGCCGCGGCCACCAAGGCGACGGCGAAGAAGACCGCGGCGGCGGAGCAGACCCTGTCCTCCGTCTCGGCTTCGGCCGACGAGGGCTGAGCCACTGGCTCCGGAGCGCGCGAGCGCTCCGGAGACCGGCTCGAACGACGGCCCCTGTCCTGCGGGTTCGCAGGACAGGGGCCGTCGCCGTGACCGGCGGCACACCTGTGGGGCCCGGCCTGGTTTGACCCTTTCGGTCGTGGCCCCGTAACCTTGACCGTCGGCGTGTCCATAGACGCGCCGCATTCCCGTAAACCTCTTCCTCCCGGCGCTCGGCGCTTCGGGAGAGGCCGTTCGCGCGAGCGCGCGGCTGGACTGCGGGATTCCGTTCCGAGCGAGAGAGAGATCCGCGTGTACGCCATCGTGCGCAGCGGTGGTCGCCAGCACAAGGTTGCTGTCGGCGACATCGTTGAGGTTGACAAGATTTCCACTGCCAAGGTTGGCGACACGGTCGAGCTCTCGACCCTGCTCGTTGTCGACGGCGACGCCGTGACCAGCGACCCGTGGGTGCTGGCCGGCATCAAGGTCCAGGCCGAGGTCGTGGACCACCACAAGGGCGCGAAGATCGACATCCTTCGCTACAAGAACAAGACCGGCTACCGCCGTCGTCAGGGCCACCGCCAGCAGTACACGGCGATCAAGGTCACTGAGATCCCCGCGGCTGCGAAGTAAGGGACTGAGGAGAGATGGCACACAAGAAGGGCGCATCGTCCACTCGGAACGGTCGCGACTCCAATGCTCAGCGGCTCGGCGTGAAGCGCTTCGGCGGTCAGGTCGTCAACGCCGGTGAGATCCTGGTCCGCCAGCGCGGTACCCACTTCCACCCGGGCAACGGCGTCGGCCGTGGCAAGGACGACACGCTGTTCGCCCTTGACGCCGGTGCGGTGGAGTTCGGTACCCACCGTGGCCGCAAGGTCGTGAACATCGTTCCGGTCGCCTGATCCAGTCCCCTTAGGACGCAGGCTCCGTAGAACAGAGTTCTTCGCGAGGCGGACCTCACTTCCCGATCGGGAAGGCGGGTCCGCCTTTCGCGTGTTACGCAAGAGACATTCCGTACGGAAGGCAATCCCGTACGCGTCCGTACGCAAGACATTTCCGTACGCAACCTAAGTAACCGAAGTGCTGGAGGCACCCCCCATGACCACCTTCGTGGACCGCGTCGAGCTGCACGTCGCCGCGGGTAACGGAGGCCACGGCTGTGCCTCCGTTCACCGGGAGAAGTTCAAGCCGCTCGGCGGCCCCGACGGCGGCAACGGCGGCCGTGGCGGTGACGTGATGCTGGTCGTCGACCAGTCCGTCACCACGCTGCTCGACTACCACCACAAGCCGCACCGCAGCGCCACCAACGGCAAACCCGGCGAGGGCGGCAACCGTTCAGGCAAGGACGGCCAGGACCTGATCCTGCCGGTGCCGGACGGCACGGTCGTGCTCGACGGGGCGGGCAACGTGCTCGCGGACCTCGTCGGCCACGGCACGTCGTACGTCGCCGCGCAGGGCGGCCGTGGCGGCCTCGGCAACGCGGCGCTGGCCTCGGCCCGTCGCAAGGCGCCCGGCTTCGCGCTGCTCGGCGTGCCCGGGGACCTGCAGGACATCGTCCTTGAGCTGAAGACGGTGGCGGACGTGGCCCTGGTGGGCTACCCGAGCGCCGGCAAGTCGTCGCTCATCTCGGTCCTGTCGGCCGCCAAGCCGAAGATCGCGGACTACCCGTTCACGACGCTCGTCCCCAACCTGGGTGTCGTGACCGCGGGCGAGACCGTCTACACGATCGCCGACGTGCCCGGACTCATTCCCGGCGCGAGCCAGGGCCGGGGCCTCGGCCTGGAGTTCCTCCGCCACGTCGAGCGTTGCAGTGTCCTGGTCCATGTCCTGGACACCGCGACTCTGGAGTCCGACCGTGACCCCGTCTCCGACCTCGACATCATCGAGGAGGAGCTGAAGCAGTACGGCGGTCTCGACAACCGCCCGCGCGTCGTCGTCCTCAACAAGATCGACGTACCGGACGGCAAGGACCTGGCCGAGATGGTCCGCCCCGACCTGGAGGCGCGCGGCTACCGCGTCTTCGAGGTGTCCGCGGTCGCGCACACGGGCCTCAAGGAGCTGTCCTTCGCGCTCGCCGACCTGGTCGGGCGGGCGCGCGCCGCCAAGCCCAAGGAGGAGGCGACCCGGATCGTCATCCGCCCGAAGGCGGTCGACGACGCCGGCTTCACCGTGGTCCAGGAAGAGGACGGCCTCTTCCGCGTGCGCGGCGAGAAGCCCGAACGCTGGGTCCGCCAGACCGACTTCAGCAACGACGAGGCCGTCGGCTACCTCGCCGACCGGCTCGCCCGTCTCGGCGTCGAGGAAGAGCTGATGAAGACGGGCGCCCGGGCGGGTGACGGCGTCGCCATCGGGCCCGAGGAGAACGCGGTCGTCTTCGACTGGGAGCCCACCGTCATGGCCGGCGCGGAAATGCTCGGCCGCCGCGGCGAGGACCACCGCTTCGAGGCGCCTCGGCCTGCGGTGCAGCGGCGGCGGGAGCGGCAGGTGGAGCGGGACGAGGCGGAGAAGGAGTACGACGGCTTCGAGCCGTTCTAGCCTGTGCTCGTCGAGAACGTCCCGGTCCGGCTGCGGACCGGGACGTTCTGTCCCTGACGGGGGCCTTCTTGTGTCAGATCAGGGCGCTCTTGTAGTAGATGCCGGGCCTCCTCCGCGAGTCCGTGTCGGAGGTGGTGGAGGCGAAGCCGCTGCACAGGCGCACGGCGGTCGGGTTACTCGGATCGGGGACCCGGACGCGTCGACTGGAACAGCGGGAGCGTGGTCGACCAGCAGTTGACCAAGGCCGCGTCCTCTCTCGCCTGTCGGGAGTCGGAAGGCATGGCCGGTAGTTACCCAAAGCCGCGAACCCGCCTAGAATTCGCCCGGATGTGTCGAGGGGCATGAGGCACAGATCCCCGTTGGCCTCACGTTCGGCGCTGGCGTACGTCTGCGACTCCCCGGGCAGCTGCCAGCTGCCAGCGACCAACTGCACTGTGAAGAGGTGGCCTTGCGCATTGTTGAAAGCGTAGGGCATGCGACAACCCGTGCCGAAGCAATGGCATCGCCGGAACGGCCGCCCGCGCCGGCGACGGCGCGAGTCAGCCTCAGCATCTGCCCAGGTGGGCGACCCGACACAGGGTCGGGCCGCCGCAGTCAGGCGTTGGCCGGCAGGGTCATGCGCCGACGAGACCGTGCTGCTCGCCAGATCGCTGTGCTACGACGTGAGCCTGCACGGCATCGTGATTCGGCGCCGGAGCCGGGGTCCGCTCGTCCAGCGGCACGACGGCCGGCCTGGGTTCCTCGCCCAAGAACAGCCTGCGCACGACACGTTCGGCCGCGTTTCCGTCGTCGAACTGCACGAAGCGCTCGCGGAACGCCGCCCGCAGTTCGCCAGCCCGCTTGTCATTCCAGGCACCCGATCGGAAGACCTCGATGAGCTCGTCCTCGTTCGTCGCGGTCGCGCCCGGCGTCTCGCCCGGGTTTCCGGAGAGGATGTCGAAGTACACGCCGCGGGCTCGGCTGTAGACCTCCCAGTCGTCCGCATAGGTGACGATCGGACGGTCCAGGCAGGCATAGTCGAACATGATCGACGAGTAGTCGGTGATGAGTGCGTCGGCCGCCAGGCAGAGATCCTCAACCACCGGGTAGGTCGACACGTCCTTGATCAGACCGCGTTCCTCCAGCGCCTGGAGCTGCGGGTTGGCGCCGTAGAAGTAGTGCGTGCGCGCCAGGACGACATGGTCGGGGCCAAGTTCGCGGCAGAAGCGCTCCAGGTCGATCCGAGGGGTGTATCCCTTCTGGTAGTCGCGCACCGTGGGGCAGTACAGGATGGCGGTCTTGCCGTCGGGGATGCCGAGTTCGGTGCGGATGCGCTGGACGTCCTCGACGGTGGAGTGGAAGTACACGTCGTTGCGCGGGTAGCCGTACTCGATGGCCTCGAAGGCGCAGGGGTAGACGCGTTCCCAGATCTCCGTGGAGTGCTGGTTGGACGTCAGGCTCAAGTCCCAGCGGTCTGCCCGCTCGAGCATCTTGCCGAAGCTCATGTTCTTGGCGGCCGCGGGGAAGCGCTGCTGGTCGATGCCCATCTGCTTCAGCGGCGTGCCATGGTGCGTCTGGAGATGGATCTGGCCGGGGCGCTTGACGATCTCGTTGGGGAAGTTGACGTTGTTGATGAGGTACTTGGCGCGTGCCATGACCTCCCAGTAGCGGCGGGAGTTCGCCACCACGTAGTCGACGCCGGCGGGGATGTTCTCCTCGTCGCCGCGGCGGACGACCCACACGCCGTGGATGTGCGGGGCCAGTTCCTTGGCCTTGTAGTAGACGGCTGCGGGGCTGCAGGCGACTCCGCGGTTCCAGTAGGCCGCGTAGACCGCGAGGTTCTCGTCGATCGGGCGGCGCATGTGCAGGCGGTAGAGCCGGTTGTACGCTCTCCTGCCGACCTTTGTCTTCGCCGTCGTGAGTCGTCTGAGGGCCTTCTGGCGGGTGGAGGACGCGAGCGTCACCGCGGCGTACGCGGTGTAAGAACCGCGGCCAAGGATGTCGAACTTCACACCCAGGCTGCCCTCGGGGACCACGAAGTCCTTCGGCTTGTGTCGCTTGTACTGTTCGGCGGCCAGCTTGAAGAACTGCGTTCGGTCCTTCGGGACGATGCGGTCCTCGCGGGCCAGGGTGAACAAGAAGTGGCTGGCCATGCGCTCGAACAGGAGCGCCCGCACGGGCTCCAGCTGGGGGCGCTCGTCGAGGAAGTCGAAGAGACGCGCGTACTGCTGGAAGATACCGAAGTGCTTGCGCCCCGGCGTGCGCATGGAGTTGCCCTGGCGGCGCTGCCGGTATTCGACGCAGACGTGGTCGAGGGCGGCGATACGTTCGGCCGTCAGCATGGTCTTGTAGACCATGAGTGCGTCTTCGTAGATGCCGTCGGTGAAGGTGAAACCGTTACCGACGTAGAAGTCCCGGCGGTACGCTCGGTTCCACACCACGGCGAACATGTTCAGGTACTCGGGGCGCTCCAGCGCCGTGAAGACGTCCGTACCGGCGGCGGATAGCAGTTCTCCAGCGGCGCTTTCCTGAACCCGGTTGTTCCAGTACGTACGGACGTGGTTCAGCAGCAGAATGTCCGGGTTGCCGGTGACTTCGAGCTGCTCTGCCATGGCCTGGAGTGCGCCCTCGGCGAGAGTGTCGTCGCTGTCCAGGAAGAGAATGTACTCACCGCGTGACTTCAGCGCACCTGCGTCGCGCGCCTTGCCTATTCCCTGGTTCTCCGTGAAATGCACCGGAATGACGCGGCTGTCGATTTCCGCGTACTCGTCGAGTATTCGGCCGCAGGAGTCCGGGGAATGGTCGTCCACGGCGACGATCTCGAAATCGGTGAACGATTGCCCAAGGATGGAGTCCAGGCAGGCCCGCAGGTAGCCCTGCACCTGATAAACGGGCACGACAACGCTAATTTTTGGCGAAGCGTTATCATTCGGCACGGGCATACTGTGGGGCTCCTGGGGTCGCAGGCCAAACCGATCTGCGCCTCGCGTTCCGGCCGCTGCGGACCACCGCGGGACGCAGAGGTTACAACTGGGTTACGGAAAGCGGCATCCTGGCGCACGCTCAGGCGCGACCGAGGCTGCCGCCGGAGCGTGGCACGGTCCACCACGCTCCCCGGGCCGCACGGTGCAGCGATCTGTGCGGCGCACCTTCTGAGACGCGTACAGTTCGCGGTCCGTTCCATCCCCTGTGGTTTTTCTGTCTGTTCCTGTTCCGCGCGCCCTGCCGGTGGTGTCTACGGGAGTGCCCATCCGCCGGACCAGTGTGTCCTTGTAGGAGATGCTGGCCCTTTTGCGGGTGTCCGTGTCGGAGACGACGGAGGCGAATCCGCTGCAGAGGCGGACTGTCTGGGCCGACGGGAAGAGCATGTCCCGGAAGGACTTCCGGAAGAAAGCCGACGACTCGTGTTGAAGCGCCGTCCGGTGTGAGCCGTCCCCGATGACGAGAGCCGGGCCTTGGGCCCGGCTCTCGTCATCGATGGCGCTCCGTGCCGCCAGGGTCGACGCGCTACGCGTTGACCGAGTCCTCCGCCCCATTGGCCTCCGGAGACTCCGGCTCCATGTCCTCCGCGGCCCCACGCGGTGAGGGGATCGCCGCGGAGAGTCGGGACTCCATCCGCACGCTCCGTTCGTCGGCCTTGGTGCACAGGGCGTCGATGGCCGCGTTGAAGCGGACCAGGGACGGCGGGTCCGACGGGCCGAGCAGGTGTTCCTTCAGTTCGGCGCGGGCTGCGGTGAAGGTGTCCTTGTCCGGGTGGCGGACGGACTCCAGGAGGGCCGGGACGCCGTCGGCGGCGGGGGTGAGGACGGCGCCCGCGGAGACCGTGGGGAAGCCGGTGCGGAAGGCCGCCTCCGTCATGCCCGAGGTGTTGGCGACGGCGTACGGCTTCTCACTGGAGAGCCAGTCCGAGACGACCGACGAGACGTCGCTGATCAGCAGGTCCGCCTGGTTGAAGCAGGCGAAGATCGCCGGACGTGCGTCCGTGATGATCTGGTGCTCCCACTCCGGGAAGGACGCCCAGTAGGCGGACTCCCAGGCCGCCGTCGCCTCGGCGATCTCCGCCTCGCGGTCGCCCTGCGGCGCGCCCTGGAGCAGCATCCGCTCCATCTCGTCCGCGCTCTCGCGGAAGGCGGTCGAGGTCGCCTTGTCCAGCTCGACCGTACGGCGGGTCAGCTCGGCCGCCGCCTGCGGGCCGGGGCGGGCACCGGACCGCTTGGTGTTGGCCTCGCGGATCATCGTCTTGATCCGCTCGTTCGCGGCGCCCGCGCGCGGATCGACGGACCCGGTCATCGGGTGCGGCTTGTAGAGCAGGCGCACACCGTCGTCGGCGAGGAGCTGCCGCACGATGTTCTCGCCGGCCAGGACCACCGAGGTGTTGCCGGGGTTGCCGTCCCAGCCCTCCCAGGTGGGGGCGTACAGGACGGTCGTGTACGCACCTGTGGGCGTGCCCGAGCAGGGGCGGATCGGCGCCAGCTGGGGCCGGCCGACCTCGACGATGTCCTTGTTGTCGACGCCGACGTCGGCCAGCGCGTACCGCTCGCGGGCCGCGGGGCCGGCCACCCACACCTCGTCGTACGCCTTGGCGTACGGGTTGCAGGAGGACAGCTTGTCGCTCTCGCCGTGGTTGATGAAGGCGTGCTTGATCGTGGGGATGCGCAGCACCTGTGAGGTCTTCGCGGCGTTGGCCGGGTGCAGCATCATCTTCAGCGTCGAGTTCTCCAGTGAGAACATCGTCGCGACCTTCGGGAAGCAGATGATCGGGACGTCGGTCGCGTCGATCTTCTGCACCATGAAGCGCTCACGCAGCACGATCAGCGGCTTGGCGTCGAGCTGCGAGAGCGTGGAGAGCCACATGTTCGCCTGGTACGCGGACGTCGTGCCGCCCGAGAAGTACATGGCGACCGTCGGCTGGTAGTCCGCCAGCCACTGATCCAGCCACTCCATGACCTTCTGCTCGCTCTTGGCGCGCTTCTTCGGCAGCAGCCAGGTGCCGAGGTACGCGATGCCGCCGATGATCAGCGCGAGGGCGATACCGACGCCGATGCGGCCCCAGTACGCGTCCGTGGTGGCCGCGGTGACCAGCAGGCCAGCTGTCGTCGGCAGGGAGAACGTCAGTAGGCGGTTGCCCTGGCGGCGGGCCAGGATGCGCGGCGGCGCGGTGGTCAGACGCAGCGCGGTCGCGTCGATGTTCCGGGTGACGACAGGCAGCGTACGGGTGCGGCGCACCAGGACCGAGACGGCCTGGCAGGCGAAGTGCAGCGCGTAGAAGACGCACAGCCCGACCAGCAGCGGCGCCTGCTCGCGCGTCGGGTCGATGCCGTCGATGCGCAGCAGTCCTACCAGGATCAGCATGTCGCGCAGCAGCTGGCGGACGGTGACGTCGAAGCGGACCTTGCCGAGAGACGCGAGCAGGCCGGGATCCCGGTACTGCAGGCAGACGTCCAGGGCGAGACCCGCCGCGCTCGCGGCGATGAACACAGGGACGTTCGGCAGCAGCGCGGAGACGATCTGGGCCGTGAAGAGCGCGAACATCGCGAGCATCGCGGAGAGCTGCACGATGCGGCGGAGGGAGAGGCCTGTGGAAGGCACGGGCTGGGCTCCTGCGAAGGGATACGGCGGATGGGGGGAGCGTGGGAGGTGCGGCCCGCCCCTGGGTACGCCCGGGAAGGGGCGCCGCAAGAAGAAGACCGACCACCGACCGTATGACTTCTGGCCCCGGCTAGCAATCTTCCGTGGGGACAATCACTAAATAACGAACATATTGCTTGGAAGTCTGTGAGTGAGCCCTGAAAGCGCGGGTGCCCGCCCTGGAACCAAGGCCGTCCGCCCTCCGGAAACCGACGTCGTTCCCTCACGGGAAAAGCGGTCGTCCGCCCCTCGAAAGGCGGCCGGTGCCCGCCTTCTCGCCGTCGGATGCGCTGTCGGTCCTGCTGTCAGGCCTTCAACTCCGCTTTGTCTCCCATCACCACGACCGGGTGTTGCTCGGGGTCGAGGGTGCGCAGCAGGTACTGCATCGCCGACTTGGACAGGCTCACGCACGCCGACGTGCCGCTGCCGTGGTCCATGTGCAGCCAGATACCGCCGCCCTTCGACTGTCCCTGTGGCCGGGTCGGGTCATTGGGCGGAGTGCCCTTGACCCGGTTGTAGTCGATGGCGATGACGTAGTCGAAGTCGTGCCAGTACCCCTTCTTCCAGTAGTGGGGGGCTTGGAACGATGCGGACTTGGTGTACGGCAGCTTGGCTGCTGGGGCGTCGAGCACGCCGCCCGCGTCGCTCAGCGTGAACACTCCCACTGGGCTGCGCCGGTCGCCCTCGTGATGGTCTGTCGTCCACCCCTTCCTCCCGTTGTGCGCCGCCCAGGAACGTGTCCGCTTCCAGGTGGAGTCGTGCTTGCTGAAGAGCACGACGGTCGAGTTGGGGGAGTTCCTGCCCGCGCCGTAGACGGCGACCACCTGGCGGGAATCGGCCGTTACGCGTTTCCACAGCCGGTCGCTGACGTCGGGTATTCGCTTCAGGGCCGTGTTCCGTGGCTGCGCGTGGTCCGCCTGGTCGCTGGTCGCGGCGGCGGGCCCGTGGTCCGAGCTGCCGCACGCCGCCAGGGACATCGCCAACGCACCGCAGGCCGCCACCGCGGTCGCCCGTATCGCACTGCCTTTTCGCATGGGCTTCATGGTCGCAGACCGTCCCAGACGAGTACGCGCTGTCCCCACGTGCGACCGCCGCCGGTGGCCCGTACCGGGTCTTCTCGAAACGGCGCCGATGCGGCGCCGCCGCGGCGGTCGCGGGCGCGCCGCAGGTTGTCCGCTGCCGGGCGGGCCAGTTGTTCCCAGCCGTCAGCGGCCTCCGCGCGCTCCACGGCAGGCCTCGGGCAGTTCCTGGCGCCCGGTACCCGTGCATCGACGTGCGCGAAGGGGTCCACGCGGACGAGTTCTCCTGCGGACACCTTCGGTGTACTCCGGATGTGCCGTGTTCAGGGGCGGGTGTACGTCAGACCAGTGCGTCCTTGTAGTAGATGCTGGCCCTTTTGCGGGAATCCGTGTCGGAGACGACGGAGGCGAATCCGCTGCAGAGGCGGACTGTCTGGGGGTTGTTGGGGTCGGGGATCTGGATGGCCATGCCTTCGGGCTCCCGGTAGGGGAGGGAGTAGCCGGCCTTGGTGAGTTTCTGCTCGGTCATGGCGCCGGTGTTCCAGTCGATGCTGGTGATGTAGGTGTTGCCGTCGGGTGAGACGGATCCGTCCGTGCCGTATGCCGTGCCGGCCAGGAGGTAGAGGTAGCTTCCGTAGCTGGTGAAGCCCTGGAAGGTGTCGGGGTAGCCGGGCTGGAGGTCGGCGGGCTGGGCCACGTCGGCGAGCGTGGTTCTGCCGCCTGCCTTGAAGTCGGCGAGGTCGTAGAGCCGGTAGCGCCATGCGCCGCTGACACGGCAGCGTACGACGAGCCGGTTGTTGGCCGGGTCGATGGCGGCGGTGGTGCGGTCGACTCCGCTTTCGAGGGTGTACTGGATGAGGGCCGGGGAGTCTGCGGTCAGTACTGTGCCGTTGGTGAATTTGAACCGGGCGAGCCGGTCGCCCCATCCGGTGTATGTCGTGCCGTCGGGATTCAGGGCGGGGACGGAATGTGTTTCGGTCCACAGGTAACTGCCGGAGTTGGTGGATTCGACGCCGATCTGTACGCCGTGTCCGAATCCGCGGAGATACATGGTGCCGAGAATTCGCCCAGCGGTGTCCAGGCGGGTCAGGCAGAGGTCTCCATTGGCGGTGCGGTCGTTGCCGGAGTATGTCTGGGTTTCGCCGGGCAGTTGGAGGCCGCCGTCGACCAGTTGCACCGCGAAGATGTGTCCGCGGGTGTTGTCGAATGCGAAGGACTGCAGGACGCGTGTTCCGGACAGCCAGACTTCGCGCAGCAGTGCGGTGGAGGGGGCGGTGAGGTCGAACCGCTGGGTGGCGGTCACGGATCCCGGGGTGGCGTCTTCTTTCGAGGTGCGACGGGAGTGTGCGACTCCCTGGGCCACCCCGACGGCGACGGCCGGAACGGCTGCCGCGCCGGCGGCGGCCGCCGCCATGCGCAGAATCTGTCTGCGATCGAGCATGGTGATCGAAGCCCCCCTCGAAAAGGAAAAATGCCACTGCCCGCACCCTTGGCGCGCAAATTGGGCATGCGGTGCCAAGGGGATGCCGACTGTGGTGCCGGCGCGCCATTAAAGCACCTGGTATCGGGGTGCGACAGCGACGCCTGAATCGGCGTTCCAGTTGGTCATGTATCGGTAAAGCCTCTCCTGCGAGGCGGGCTGATTTCGCCTTCAAGCGGGGGGTATGCGGCCATTGGTGAAGTGATCACGGTGATTATGATCCGGCCCACGCGTGTTCGCCTTGTGTTGGTCCTGTGTTGCAGCTGTAGCGCGAACGTCGCTCTTTTTGACTGTTTGTGGCCGGTATGTGACCGGCCTGAGGGGTGGGGTTCATGGCGAGATCTGTCAGACGCGGCTTCGTCGTGGCGGTCTCCAGCGTCTTGCTTTCCGGGCTTCTCTCCGCGCCGGCGCTTGCCGCTGTTGTCGCCGCCGCCAAGCCGGTGGACAAGACGGTCAGCGTGTCGGCGCGCAAGGGTGAGGCCGTGCCGGGGCAGCAGGCCGAGCCGACCATGACGAAACCGCCCCGGACGACCTGGCCCAAGCGCGCCGAGGCAAGCGTCGACTTGAGCGGGGCGAAACCCGGGCACCCCCTGGCCGTGGCTCCGTCGGGGGCGGTAGTAGAGGCCGGGGGCGGCAGCAAGGCGGCCGAGTCCGCCGTTGTTTCCGTCCAGACGCCCACGGCCGCGCAGCGCCTCGCCGCGGGTACACCGCCTCAGGCCGAGTTCGACGCGCGGAAGAAGGGCGCCAAGGCGGCCCTCACATCCGGCAAGAAGCTCGATCTGGCCCCGTCGGCTCCCGCGCCGACGAACGTGGACGTCGAGGTGCTCGACCGCGCGAAGGTCACGTCCGTCGGCGGTGTCGGCATGGGTTTGCGTCTGGCCCGCACGGACGGGAAGGCGGCCCCGGGCCCGGTCCGCGTCACGATCGACTATTCGCGCTTCAAGTACGCCTACGGCGGCGACTTCGCCTCCCGCCTGCGCCTGGTGCAGATGCCCGCCTGTGCGCTGACCACGCCGAAGGAGCAGGGCTGCTCCCCGGACCTCCGCCGCTTCGTCCCGGTCCACAACGATGTGAAGTCGGGCAAGCTGACGGCCACGGTGTACGCCGACGCCGACGCCAACGCGACGACCACGGGCGGCTACCAGACCCAACTGCTGAGAAGCGCCACGACCGCGGCCACCACGACCTCCACGGTGACGACGCTGACGACGGGCTCGTCGTCGGACGAGGGTGACTACCGGGCCACCAAACTCAGTCCCAGCGGTTCGTGGGACGTCTCGATCGGCTCCGGGGCGTTCACCTACAACCTGCCGGTCACCCTGCCCAAGGCCCCGTCCGGTGCGACTCCGTCGCTGTCACTGTCGTACAACTCGCAGTCCGTGGACGGCCGTACCTCCGAGACCAACAACCAGGCCTCCTGGGCCGGGATGGGCTGGGACCTGCAGGTCGGGTCCATCGAGCGGCGGTACAAGAACTGCTCGCAGGACGGCATCTCCACCGTCGGTGACATGTGCTGGGCCTCGCCCAACTCCAGCCTGGAGCCGGACGGCGCGGAGTACGTCATCAGTCTCAACGGAGTGAACTCCGAGCTGATCCAGGACGGCAACGGCACCGGCTCGTACCACATCAAGGACGATCCGGGCTGGCGGGTGCAGCACCTGACGGGCGGTCACGGCTCGGACGACGAGTACTGGGTGATCTCCACCCAGGACGGCATGCGCTACTACTTCGGCTGGGGCCGCAGCGAGCGCACCAGCGCGGCGACCGACTCGGTGCTCACCATGCCGGTGGCCGGCAACGACTCGGGCGAGCCGTGCCACAGCACGTTTCCCGAGCCGTGCACCCAGGCCTGGCGCTGGAACCTGGACCGTGTCGTCGACCCGAACGAGGTCGAGAACGCCTACTTCTACGACAAGCAGACCAACTACTACCGTTCGGTCATCAACACCGACAAGGCCCGCGAGTACGACGCGGCCAGCTATCTGGCCCGCATCGAGTACGGCTGGGCCTCCCAGATCTCCGGCGCGCAGCTGCCCGCCGAGGTCGTGCTGAAGCACGTGGGCCGCTGCGTGGAGCGGATGAGCGAGGCGAACCCGCTGGACAACGAGCCGGCGGCGTGTCCGGGTATCTCCTCCAACCCGGACTCCTACCCGGACGTGCCGACCGACCTGATGTGCGACGGCACGTCGGCGGACAACTACTGCGCGGGCATGACGTACTACCCCACCTTCTTCAGCACGGACATGCTGTGGGACATCAAGACGTACGTCCGCGACACCGACGCCGATGCCTGGGCCCCGGCGATGCAGTACCAGATGAAGCACGGCCTGCCTGACCCCTCCGGCTCGGTCGGCAAGACCCTCTGGCTCGACTACGTCCAGCGCAAGGGCTACGGCGACGGCCCCGACCTGACCCTGCCGGTCATCAACTTCAACGGTGAGTGGAAGGACAACCAGGTCGGCTCCGGCCTGCTCAACTTCCGCCGGGTCACCAAGGTCTACGGCGACCTCGGCTCGGTCACGAGCGTGACCTACAGCCAGCCCGACGCCTGCGACATCAACAACCTGCCCAGCGAGTCGTCCAACACCCAGCTGTGCTTCTGGCAGAAGTGGACGCCCGAGGGCGGCACCGAGCAGACCGGCTGGTTCAAGAAGTACCTGGTCACCCAGGTCTCGGTCGATCCGGGCGTGGGCCAGGGCGCGAACAGCGACGGCGACCCGACCATGACGACGACGTACGAGTACCACGGCGGCGCCGGCTGGCGGTTCACCAACGATCCCCTGATCCCTGACGCGGACGAGACCTGGTCCGACTGGCGCGGCTACCCGCAGGTGGAGGTCTTCACCGGCACCAAGAGCAACGCGGCCTCGACCTACCACTGGCTCTACCGCGGCCTGGACGGCGACCGCACCTCCAAGACGGACTCGTCGTTGCACCGCAGTGTGTCGGTCACGGACGGTTTCGGCGACTCCTGGACGGACTCGGCGTGGCTGGCGGGCAAGACCCTGGAGCAGAGCAGCCGTGACGGTGACGGCTCCTCCCACCAGCGCGTCCGCAAGGAGTACTGGGTGCACGACACCGCCCAGTACGACGGCCTGCCCGACGCCCGCTTCGTCCGCGACAGCAAGACCACGACGGACGAGCTGACCTCCCAGGGCTGGCGCGAACACACCGTCAAGGACGAGTACGACGACACGTCGTCCACCAGCACCACCTACGGGCTGCCGCTGCGCACCAACGACTGGGGCCTGTCGAGCTTCGACGACAACCGCTGCACCACCTACGGCCGCGCCTACAACACGTCCACCTTCCCCAACTCGAGCGTCAAGCGCTGGATGGTCTTCCAGGACGAGGAGCGCCACTACGCAGCCGACTGCGCCTCACGCGGTTCCGCCAACCAGGACGCGTACACGGTGACGCTGTACGACGGCTCCACGTCGGTCGCGAACAACGACGCGAGCCTGGTCGACGGCAACGCGACCGAGCAGCGCACCTACACGGACGCCGCCGCCTACCACTCCACGAGGACGGACTACGACAGCGCGGGCCGCGTCATCGCCACGTACGACGGCAAGAACGCCAAGACGACCACGACCTACTCTCCGGCCACGTCCTGGCCGACCAACGGCGTCACGGTCACCACGCCGGACCCCGACGGCACCGGCCCCGGCGCAGCGATGTCCACGACCACATGGTCGTCGCGCCTGTGGGGCACCCCGTATCGGATCCTGAACGCCAACGGGCAGACCACCCGCTTCGTGCACGACTCGGTGGGCCGCTACAGCACCGTCTACAAACCGACGGAGATCGCGAACTACCCGAGCGGTGACCCGTCGATGAAGTTCACCTACACCACCCCGACCGCGACCAACAGTGACGGCGTGCCGGACACGGTCACCGGACCGCCCATGGTGGCCACCGGCGTCCTGCAGTCCGGCACCACGTATGTGAACTCCTACCAGTACCTCGACGGCCTGGGCCGCACCCGCGAGACCCAGTCGACGGCCCCGGACGGCAACGGCCGCACCGTGGTCTCCACCCGCTACGACACCTCCGGCAACGTCACGGGTACCTCCGCGGCGTTCTACAACTCAAGCGCGGCGGGCTCCGGAATGGTGCTGCCCACGGTCGCCGACCTGCCGTCCTACACCGACCCGATCATCGACTGGGCGGGCCGGGCGAAGGAGGTGCAGACCCTGGTGAACGGCACACCGCAGCCGGACAACCACACCCGGACGTACTACTTCGGCGACTACACCACCGTCGTGCCCCCGACCGGCGAGCGGACCGATACGTTCACCGACGTCTTCGGACAGATCACCCAGGTCGTGGAGCACGGTCCGACCGGGCCCTCCTCCACCTCCTACGCGTACACGCGCAGCGGCCAGCTCAAGAAGATCACCGATGCCAAGGGCAACACCACCACGTACACCTATGACTGGCTGGGGGAGCGCAAGGCGACCTTGGATCCGGACTCCGGGTCGTCGTCGACCACGTTCGACGAGAACGGAAACGTCGCCACCACGACCGACGGCAACGGCACGACGCTGAGCTACGCGTTCGACGCGCTCCAGCGGCCCACGACCGTCAGCGAGGGCACGACGACGCTGTCGAGGTTGTCGTACGACAGCGCCCCCGGCGGCGTCGGCCTGTCGGCTTCGGCCACGACCTACGCGAACGGCAAGGCATACACCACGGCCGTCACCGGCTACGACGACCGCGGCCGCGTGCAGGGCAAGAAGTACACCGTCCCGGACGACGGTTCCGGCTTCGCCGGCACCTACGACATCGGCTACGGCTACGATTTGGCCGACCACACCACATCGGTGAGCTACCCGGCACTCGGCGGACTTCCCGCGGAGACCGTGACCACCTCCTACACCGCGCAGGGCCTGCCGCAGAAGGTCTCCAGCGCGCTGGCCACCTACCAGTCGTCCATCGGCTTCGACCGGCAGGGTCGTCTCAACGCCCGTACCTACGGCACGAGCGGCGGTTCGGACGCCACGGTCAGCCGCGCCTACGCCTTCAACGACGCCAACGGCAGCGGGGCGCTGAGCAGCATCGAGACGACGGTGACCGCGGACAGCACCACCAAGGTCGCGCAGGACGACACGTTCACGCGTGATCTCGGAGGCCAGGTGACCGGTGTCACGGACGGCGTCGCGCACCAGAGCGAGTGCTACACGTACGACGAGCTGAACCGGCTTACCCATGCCTGGACCACGGAGGCGACAGACGGTTGCACGGGCGCGGCGGCGCCGGACCTGAGCAGCGGACTCGACCCCTACGACGCGGCGTACTCGTACGACGAACTCGGCAACCTGAAGTCGGTGAAGGACACGACGGCGACGGGTTCGACGACCAAGGACTACACCTACCCCGGCTACAGCGCGGACGGCTCCACGTACACGGCGGGGCAGCCGCGACCGCACGCGGCGACGAAAGCCGGCTCCGACACCTTCGGCTACAACGAAGCGGGCCAGATGACTTCGCGCACCGTCCAGGGTGTGTCGTCGGCGCTGCACTGGAGCCCCCAGAACCGCGTCGACACCGTCACCCAGCACACGTCCACAGGCGACGAGGTATCGACCTATGTGTACGACACCGACGGCAACGTCCTGATGCGCACCTCCCCCGACGAGGACGTGCTCTACCTCGATGGCCATGAACTACACAAGGCCGCGGGCGGCAGCGCCGAGGCGACGCGCCTGTACGCGGCGGCGGGCACCACAGTCGCGATACGCGAGGCCGACGGCACCGCCGACGGCAAGCTGACCTGGCTCCTGGGAGACACCCAGGCCTCCACGTCACTGCTGATCACCATGGGCGGCGTGATCACACGGCGGCGCTATACACCATTCGGGAAGCAGCGCAACGCCGGGGGCGACCTGCCGTCGGGGCTGGACCGCGGGTTCGTGGGCCAGCGGGAGGACGACTCCACAGGCCTGTCGATCCTTGGCGCCCGGATGTACGACGCGGACCTGGGGCGGTTCCTCAGCCCCGATGAGCTCAACAAGCCGTATGTGCCGCAGGAGATGAACGCGTACAGCTATGCGGGCAACGACCCCGTCAACTACGGCGACCCGTCGGGGTTGGAAGACGGCAGGGCTTGCCGCTGCGGGACCCGGCCGGTCCTCAAGCCCAACCAGCCCGCCCCGGCCGGCCATGGCACGCCGGGGGCGCGGGGCAACGTCGGCAGCAAGACTCCGCACGGCTGCGACCAGGCCTGTCTCGATGCGGTCAACGCGCTGGTCGGCACGTGGAAGAAGCAGAACATCGACAAGAGGCTCGCAGTCGAGCTGCGCTCCTACGTGGAGATCCTGGGCGGGAACATCGACCCGTGTATCCCCGGTGCCGACGTCAGTTCGGGCAATGCCGCGGGATGCCTGGACAAGTACGGCTACACATCAGACGTCACATGGCAGGACATCCTGAACGAGTGGCTGTCGGGGCGTGGCAAGGTGCTCGCGTTCGGCATCGGTAGCAAGGTGACCCAGCAGCTCGCCACGGGCCCGCACAACACGGAGCTGCTTGAGCAGATCCGCAAGAGGATCACCGATGCGGACTTCGACATCTCTGCCAAGGAGCTGGGCGGGGACGCGGCCTATGTGGACGGTACGGGTCTCGGCAAGCTGGGCGAGTTCCCGAAGGACGTTCTGGGGATGCTCACCGACGGCGGCAGGGGCAAGGGCACACCCGACGCCTTCCTCGGCTCCTTCAACGAGGTGTACCAGGTCCTGAACGTGGATAAGAAGAGCCGACAGTTCACCGTAGGCTTCGCCGCCTACAACGCCACCGGCACGGCCTCCCTGACGCACTTTCTTCCGGACATCGGCCAGGGCAACCAGATGGCGACCGTCCACCAGACGTACTACTGGACGATCACTGTCCGCCAGTAGGGCCCGGGAGAAGCCGGGGAAGCCCGGGGAGCGCAGGGAAACAAGGAGATCGAATGGACGAGGTCGCGGACTCGCGGTCGGCAGGTTCCATCTGGCCGGCGGTCGGCGCCGCCCTGCCTCTCCGGCTGCTGGCCATCCTCGTCCTCGTCCTCGGGACGGCCAGCGGGCTGTCGCACCTCCTGCCCGCCCGGGTAGGCGTCACGGAACTGTCCCGCGACGCCAATCCGGGGGGCTCGCTCGTCGTGCACGTCCACCAGACCGACCTGCTGGAGGTGCGGGCCACCTGGTCGACCGGGTTCCTCGGCGACAAGGAGATCGTCCACCACTTCGATGAGCTGCCCTTGGCGCCGGGCGGCGTCGCGGCCTTCGAAGAGTCCGTGCGGCACACGCTTCGCGCCGACGGCAAGTCGGTCACGTTCGCTGGGGACGACCCGCTCGCCGGACTGGGTGGGCTTTCGATGTTCGTGCCGGTGCTCTACTGGCGTTTCATCCCCGAGGCCTGGCTGCGCTGGTCCGTCGTGCTGTGTGGTCTGGCCGTGCTCGGGTCCATCGCCCTGCGCAGGAAACGGCGGGCCGGGGCGGGTCAGTGGTACGCCGCCTGTCTGCTGGCCGGCAGTGGCTTCCTCGCCTACCTGTGGTGCGAGCCCTCACCGCTGTGGCGGCCGAGGCCGGTCGGCCACCCGCCGATGACCGGCCGCCGGGTGGCAACGGTCACCCTGGCCGTCTTCGTCGGCGTCGTCGTGTCCGGCGTCGCCCTGGCGGCACTGCGCCGCTGACCGAGGCGGTCGCCGGACATCGTCCGGACCGTGAAACGTTCGCGCACCTAATGGGCATCCGGGCCGCCTCTTCGCGTAGATTGCCGATCAGGGCAGTCGATCGGCGCGCAGCGCGGCGATTCGCGTGTGAAGGGGGACGAGACCGCAAGTGTCAGCGGCAAGGCAGGACGGCGTAGCAGCAAGGCGACGGGTCGCGGAGGCGGCCCGGATCGTCGTCAAGGTCGGCTCCTCCTCGCTGACGACCGCCGCCGGCGGCCTCGACGCCGACCGTGTCGACGCCCTGGTGGATGTCCTCGCCAAGCACCGCAGCGGCGGTGAGAAGGAGATCGTGCTCGTCTCCTCCGGTGCCATCGCCGCCGGGCTCACCCCGCTAGGGCTGCGCCGCCGCCCCCGAGACCTCGCCCGTCAGCAGGCCGCCGCCAGCATCGGCCAGGGGCTGCTCGTGGCCCGCTACACCGCCTCCCTCGCCCGTTACGGCGTCCGGGTCGGTCAGGTGCTGCTGACCAGCGACGACATGAGCCGCCGCGCGCACCACCGCAACGCCTCCCGCACCCTCGACAAACTCCTCGCGATGGGCGCCCTGCCGGTCGTCAACGAGAACGACACCGTCGCCACGGACGAGATCCGCTTCGGCGACAACGACCGACTCGCCGCTCTCGTCGCCCACCTCGTACGGGCCGACCTGCTCGTCCTGCTCTCCGACGTGGACGGCGTGTACGACGGCGATCCCAGCAAGCCCGGCACCTCGCGGATAGCGGAAGTGGGCGGGCCCGCCGATCTCGACGGCATCGAGATCGGCAGCGCGGGCAAGGCGGGTGTCGGCACCGGCGGCATGGTCACCAAGGTCGAGGCTGCCCGGATCGCGGCGGCCGCCGGCATCCCGGTGGTGCTGACCAGTGCGATCCACGCCGCCGACGCCCTCGCGGGCCGGGACACGGGCACCTACTTCCACCCCACCGGCAAGCGCTCCGCCGACCGGCTGCTGTGGCTGCAGCACGCCTCCACCCCGCAGGGCGCGCTCACCCTGGACGACGGCGCCGTGCGCGCGGTCGTCGAGCGGCGCAAGTCGCTGCTGCCGGCGGGCATCGCGTCCGTCGAGGGCGAGTTCATCGCGGGCGACCCGGTCGAGCTGCGCGACAGCACGGGCCGGGCGGTCGCGCGCGGTCTGGTGAACTTCGACGCCAAGGAGATTCCGCAACTGATCGGCCGCTCGACGCGTGAGCTGGCCCGTGAGCTCGGACCCTTGTACGAGCGTGAGGTCGTACACAGAGACGACCTGGTGATCCTGCATCCGTAAGACATCCGTTCTGCGGCACCCCCGAAACGGCTGTCCACTGCACCCGTAAACGGCCCATTCCCCCGCCTACGGTGGGGGACGTTCCGTAAAACCGCCACGCGACGGCTCCCCACCTGCTCAACTTTGTGGCAGGGAGACCCCGGTATTCGGCACGACCATTGCGTAAAGGAGGCCGTCGTGAGACGAGTGCGCCCCGAGGCGGCGGCGTCCCGCGGTGGTGCCGCTTCCCGTGCGGGTGGCGCCGCTTCCCGTGCAGGAGGTGCCACGTCCCGTGCGGGTGCTGCCGCTTCCCGTGCGGCGGGCGAGGAACGGGCCCTGACGAGCGTCGCGGCCGGTGACACATACGAGGGCGAGGAACCGGCGGACCAGCCCCGGCTGTGGCACGTCACCCTCAGCGTCTCGGGCGATGAGGCCCCGCTGAAGGAGGTCAGGCGCGGTCTCGAACAGCTCGCCCACGACCACCCGTTTCTGCTGACCAGCCGTTACGCCAACGACCACGCGGAGATCCGCTACTGGGAAGAGGCCCGCGATCTGCACGACGCGGCGGCGGTCGCCCTGCGCCTGTGGGGCGAGCACCGCCAGACCGCCAAGCTCCCGCCCTGGGAGATCGTCGGCCTGGAGGTCATCGACCGCGAGACGTACCACCAGCGGATCGCGGAGGGCTACGGACCGCTGCCGGCGACGCCCGTCGGAGTGCACCCCTTCTGAGTCGGTGTCCGGGTCCACGCCGAAGTGCGCCCCCCTCCGTCCGCGCGCGAGCTCACGTCGGAAATCGCTCCGCTTGAGTGCGCGTCCGGGCTCACGTCGGAGTTCGCCCGTTTTGGGCCCGTCTCGCGGTGTGGGATAGCCGGTGGACCCGCTCGCCGGGCGCACTACCCTTCCCTCATGACCACGCTCTCGCCGTACGACTCGATGTCCCCGGTCACCCAGGCCGCCTACCGCGCGAAGGCCGCCGCCGCCGACCTGGCGCCCCTGCCGCGGGCCGAGAAGGACGACGCGCTGCTCGCGATCGCGGACGCGCTGGAGGTCCGTACCAGCGAGATCGTCGCCGCCAACGCCAAGGACATCGCGCGCGCCCGTGAGGCCGGGACCAGCGAGACCGTCATCGACCGGCTCACGCTCACACCCGAGCGCGTGCGCGCGATCGCCTCCGACGTCCGCGACGTGGTGGCGCTGCCCGACCCGGTCGGCGAGATCGTCCGCGGCTCCACCCTCCCGAACGGCATCGACCTGCGCCAGGTCCGCGTGCCGCTCGGCGTCGTCGGCATCATCTACGAGGCCCGCCCGAACGTGACGGTCGACGCCGCCGCGCTCTGCCTGAAGTCCGGAAACGCGGTGCTGCTGCGCGGCTCGTCGTCCGCGTACGAGTCGAACACGGCGCTCGTACGGGTCCTGCGCGACGCCGTGGGCGGCGCCGGGCTGCCCGCCGACGCCGTCCAGCTCGTGCCCGGCGAGGGCCGCGAGTCCGTCCGCGAGCTGATGCGCGCCCGCGGCCTCGTCGACGTGCTCATCCCGCGCGGCGGTGCCTCGCTGATCCGCACGGTCGTCCAGGAGTCCACCGTCCCGGTCATCGAGACCGGCACCGGCAACTGCCACGTGTATGTCGACGCGAACGCCGACCTCGACATGGCGATCGACATCCTGATCAACTCCAAGGCCCAGCGGCCCAGTGTCTGCAACGCCGCCGAGACGCTCCTGGTCCACCAGGACATCGCCCCGCAGTTCCTGCCGCGCGCCCTGGACGCCCTCGCGGACGCCGGGGTCACCGTGCACGCCGACGAGCGCGTCCTCGCCTACGCCAAGGACTCCAAGGCCACCGTCGTCGAGGCGACCCCCGAGGACTGGGAGGCGGAGTACCTCTCGTACGACATCGCCGCCGCTGTCGTCGACTCGCTCGACAGGGCCGTGGAGCACATCCGGCTGTGGACCTCGGGCCACACCGAGGCCATCGTCACCACATCGCAGCAGGCGGCCCGCCGCTTCACCCGACTGGTCGATTCCACGACGGTAGCCGTCAACGCGTCGACCCGCTTCACCGACGGCGGCCAGTTCGGCTTCGGCGCCGAGATCGGCATCTCCACGCAGAAGCTGCACGCGCGGGGGCCGATGGGGCTGCCGGAGCTCACGAGCACGAAGTACATCGTCACGGGGGACGGGCACATTCGGCGCTGAGGCGCCGGTGCAGGGACGGCCGGCGCCGGAGCCCGGGGGCGCGCGGCGTGCGGTGGACGGTCCGCGCTCCGCGCGAGATGCGTCTCGTCAGGTGGATGAATTTCCATACCGTCTGCCCAAAATGACCCCCCAGGTCTACTCTGGATCCGTGCCGGAGGACGTGGGGGGCACGCCGTTCCCTGACGGCTGGGAGCCCGACGACGACCGCGACCGCGGGGGTGCGGACGAAGAGTTCGCCTCCGTGGTCTTCGACGAGGACTTCGTACGGGCGGCGGTGATCCACGAGCCGACCGCCGTGGAGAGACTCCTGGCAGCCGCCCAGGCCCGCGCGGAGGCCTCCGAGGCCGAGGGGCGCCGGGCGCACGCCCGGGGTGCCCGCGGCGACGATGAGCGCTACGAGGACGGCTTCGGGCCCGACGACCGTGGCGATTTCGGCCACGATCCCGAATGGGACGATCTGGACGACACCGAGGTCCTGGAAGGCCGCTACGGCGTACCCGGGACGTACGGCAGGGCCTACGGGAAACAGACCCGCTGGCACCGCCCCGTCGCCTGGATCCTCGCCCTCGTGATGGGCATCGGCATGGTCGCGCTGGCCTTCACTGCGGTCTACCGAGGGGCATCCTCAGGCCGTCAGGAACAGGTCCCGCCGCCCGCCTCGACAGGCCTGGAACATGGCCAGGACAAGGTCACCGGCACCGGTCCCTCCGCCTCGGCCGACTACTCCCAGCCAGCGGTGTCGGCGGTCCCCCGGACACCCTGACACCAACGCTGCCGACGACCCTTCGGACACCGTGACGATCCTGGTGAGAACCTGTCAGAACTTGTCGTGTACCAGGGCGTTTACCTGAGCTCCGGGAGACCTACTCTGAATATATGGGCGGGCCTGGAGACCCACCTGAGGGGACACCCGAGGGTGCTCCCGCTGGTGGAGAGGACGAGTACCGATCCGTCGTCTTCGACGAGTCGTTCGTCCGTGCTGCCCGCCTCCAGGAATTCTCGGCCCAGGAGCGCATGGCCGACCACGCCCCGGCCGTACGCCGCCGCCCGACCCTCCAGCGCGGGCTGTCGCGGCAGGCGCTGATCCTCGTCCTGCTGATCGCCATAGCCTTCGGCACCGCGATCTACATGGGTGTACGCCATCCGTACCAGGCCCCCACCGCCCAGCCCCCCGAGCCCCTGCGGATGACGGTCATACCCCTGGCCCCGCAGACAGCCGTGCCCGGCTCCACGAGCGCCGACGAGCTGTACGCGCGCAGCCCGGCCGCCCAGTTCCGCATCGGCGCCGAGGGCATCACGCTGCCCGCCTCCCGGCGCACCGCGCACTTTTCCGACAGCCAGGTCGTCACCGCCCTGACCACCGCCAAGGACTACCTCGTCGAGTCCTCCCTCGACCCGGACGTGCTCACCGGCGGCGCCACTCGGCCGGTGCGGATACTGCTCGACCCGCAGCAGCTCGACCAGTTCGACCAGAGCATCGACCGGCCGATCGCGGACGGGCGGCACGCGCCCACCGGCTGGCTGGTCCGCTTCGACGCGGCCCAGGTCCAGCTCGCCGACAAGAAGATCCGTGTACAGGGCACCCTCCAGGCCGCCGAGTTCGACTCGAACACCCTTGAGGTCATCGCCGACCACACCTTCGTCTACGCGCTGAAGCCGACGGGCTCGGACGCGAAGGCGAAGGCCTCGCTGTTCACCGTCCGGCGCGAGCTGCACTTCCGCTTCGACCGCGACGACCTGCGCATGCACCAGGCCGAGCTGGTCGTCTCCTACGTCCAGGCGGGGCCGCTCGCCTGCTCCGAGGACTCCGTCAACCACCTTCGCCCGCTGCTCGCGGGACAGACCGCGAAGGCGGGCGGCCCGGCCGGCACCGACCCGTACGCCACCGGCAGTGCGACGGCGCTGTGCGGGTCGCTGGCGACGAGCGCGCAGCCGAAGCTGTAGCCGTTACCGGCGGCGTCTCCGGCGGCGCGGCCCCTTTGGGGCCGCCCTTGGCCGGTTCCGGGTCAGCCGTCGCCGTTGGGGCTTTCGTCGTCCGGGTGCGCGTCGGTGTCCCGCGGCGGCGCGTCCTTCGGTGAGCCGGACGTGTCCTTGCTGGAGCCGCCGCCGCTCGCGAAGCCGCCGAAGCCGCGTCGCACCCGGCCCCCGAGGTCTCCCGCACCGCCCGCGATGTCGGTGACCAGCTTCATCAGCGGGTCCTTGGAGTTCTTCACGTCGCTGGCGTAGCTGGCCGCCGACTGCCGGAAGGAGTCCGAGACCGAGGTGTCCTTGTCCTCGTTGCGCCGAGAGTAGTGACCGTCCATGATCCGCTGGAAGTCGCGGGACTCGGCCCACTTCTTCAGCTCGCCCGCGCGGACGGTGGTGAAGGGGTGGGTGCGGGGGAGGGTGTTGAGGATCTTGAGCACCGAGTCGCGCAGGTCGCCCCCGGCCTCGTACTCCTCGGCCTGGGCGAGGAACGCGTCCACGTTCATCTCGTGCAGGTGATTGCCTCCGGCGAGCTTCATCAGGCCGCGCATCGAGGCCTGCAGGTCCTGGCCGACCAGGAGCCCGGCGCGGTCCGCGGACAGCTCCGACTTGCGGAACCACTCGCGCAGCGCGGTGACGATCGCCATGATCGCGAGGTTCCCGAGCGGGATCCAGGCGACCCGGAGCGCGAGGTTGGTGAGGAAGAGCAATATCGTGCGGTAGACCGCGTGGCCGGAGAGGGCGTGGCCGACCTCGTGGCCGACGACCGCCCGCATCTCCTCCTCGTCCAGCAGCTCGACGAGCCCCGTCGTCACGACGATGATCGGCTCGTCCAGGCCGATGCACATCGCGTTCGGCTGCGGGTCCTGGGTGACATACATCGGCGGGACCTTCTCCAGGTCCAGGATGTAACACGCGTCCCGCAGCATGTCGTTGAGGTGCGCGAACTGGGCGTCCGAGACGCGCACCGAATCGGACAGGAACAGCAGCCGAAGGCTGCGTTCGGGCAGCAGACCGCTGAGCACCTTGAAGACCGTGTCGAAGCCGCTGAGCTTGCGCAGGGCCACCAGGGCCGAGCGGTCCGCGGGGTGTTCGTACGCCCGAGAGGAGATCCCCTCGAAGCGCCTGCGCTGCCTGCTCGGCACGTTCTCGTGCCCGTTCTGCTCGTGGCCGTCGTCGGACATGTGTTCCCCCATGTGCGTCTGAGTGCCCTATGTGCCCCCAAGGCAGAGCCCAGCCTAGGCGGAGATACCGTGGACGGGCAGTACAGAGAAGGAGTCGTACGCCATGGAGCACATCTCCGCAGCCGCCTGGCTCACCGAAGCCGCGAACGCGGCAGACAGGCAGGGCCCGGGAAATCTGCTCCGTGTCGTGCTGATCGTGATGGTCGTCGGAGTGGCTCTGACCGCCTGGTTCCTGCTGCGGGGGTACAAGCGGGACGACTGAGCGCCGCGTCATGGAGGAGGCCGCGACAGTCGGCACACGGGTGTGCGCGGCAACCGGCGTCCCCAACGGCGGAGTCGGGGTGATCGTGGCGGAGGCGCCCGCATACGATGGGCCGACGTCTTTATCCCGCCCACACCGGATAGGTCCTGCCGAGATGAGCTTCCACAGCACCGCTGCACAGTTGGTCACCGTCGCCGCCGAGGGCGAGAACGGCGGCAACCATGAGAGCCTCAGCCCGTTCCTGACCGGCGGCGGGGCGCTCTTCATCCTGCTTCTGCTGCTGTGGATCACCACGCGCTTCAACCGGGACCGCTGAGCCCTATCGGGCCCGCTCGGGGCCTCTGTCGGCCGGAGCCCGTCGGCCGGGCGGGTAGGGTCTGCACGCATGGGAGAGCAGGACATGCCTACCGGTCCGGTGAGTGACACGGAGAGCGGCGCCGCCGGCGCCGCCACGGGTGGCGCGAACGGCGCGGCCGACGACAGCGCGGCGAAGCGACTGACGACCCGCCCCGGAAACGGCTCCTCGAATCCGGGCAAGCGCCGCCTCGGCGTCATGGGCGGAACCTTCGACCCGATCCACCACGGGCACCTCGTGGCGGCCAGCGAGGTCGCCGCGCAGTTCCACCTCGACGAGGTGGTGTTCGTGCCGACCGGGCAGCCGTGGCAGAAGACCGACCGCAAGGTCACCCCGGCCGAGGACCGCTATCTGATGACGGTCATCGCGACCGCCGAGAACCCCCAGTTCTCGGTGAGCCGCATCGACATCGACCGCGGCGGCCCGACCTACACCACGGACACCCTGCGCGACCTGAAGGCACTCAACCCCGACACCGACCTCTTCTTCATCACGGGCGCCGACGCGCTCGGCCAGATCCTCACCTGGCGGTACACGGAAGAACTGTTCTCCCTCGCGCACTTCATCGGGGTCACCCGGCCCGGCCACCCGCTGACCGATCCGGGGCTTCCCGAGGGCGGTGTCTCGCTCGTCGAGGTTCCCGCGCTCGCCATCTCGTCCACGGACTGCCGTGCGAGAGTGGCCAAGGGCGATCCCGTCTGGTATCTGGTGCCGGACGGTGTGGTGCGCTACATCGACAAGCGCGAGCTGTACCGCGGCGAGTGAGCCGAGAGGGGCACCGGTGAACGACCGATACGACGGATACGCGGGCGGCGACCAGTACGAGCTCGTCGGCTATGACGAGTTCGGGCAGCCTGTGTACGGACAGGTGCCGCAGCAGCCTCCCCAGGGGTACGACCCCTATGGCGCCCAGCCGCAGGGCTACGGCTACGACCCGTATGCGACCGGTCAGCAGCAGCCCGTGCAGCCGTACGACACGGGCCAGCAGCCGCATGTGTCGGCATATGACACCGGTCAGCAGCCTCCTGTGTCGCCCTATGACACCGGTCAGCAGCCGTCCGTCCCCTCGTACGACCCTTACGGCACCGGCGCGCCCGGCGCCGCCGGGACCACCTCGCCCGCGTACGACCGCTACGGGCAGTCCGCGGGGCCGGCCGGCACCGCGGGTACCGGTCAGCAGCCCCGAGTTGCCGAGCAGACCGCCTACATCCCGCAGCAGGCCGGACCAGCCAAGGACGGCGAACCCCGGGGCGGTCGGGTCGACCGGGACTACCGCACCGAGCAGTTCGCCTTCGTCGAGGAGCAGGAGGACAACTCCGAAGACGTCATCGACTGGCTGAAGTTCACCGAGAACCGCACCGAGCGCCGCGAGGAGGCCCGGCGCCGCGCCCGCAGCAGGGTCGTCACCCTGCTCGTGGTGCTTGCCCTGGTCGCGGTCGGCGGCGTCGGCTATCTCTGGTACGCGGGCAAGCTGCCCGGCACGTCCTCGAAGGGCAAGCCCGCTACGACGGCCGCCGTGGGTGCTCAGAAGCGCGACGTGATCGTCGTCCACCTGCACAACACCAACGGTGGCGGCACCTCCACGGCGCTGCTCGTCGACAACACCACCACCAAGCAGGGCACCACGGTTCTGCTGCCCAACACCCTTGCCATGACGGGCGACGACGGCTCGACGACCACGCTCGCCAAGTCCGTCGACGACGACGGCTCCTCCGGGACCCAGGACGCGATCGACACGGTGCTCGGGACCAACATCCAGGGCACCTGGCGCCTCGACACCCCCTACCTCAACAACCTGGTCGAGCTCGTCGGCAACATCGACATCACCACCAACGCCGATGTGCCGGACCCCGGTTCGAAGAAGAAGGGCGAGTCGCCCCTTGTGAAGAAGGGCGAGGAGCAGACCCTCAGCGGCAAGATGGCCGTCGCCTACGCCACCTACCGGGCCTCCGGCGAGTCCCAGAACGCGCAGCTGGAGCGGTTCGGACAGGTCATGCAGGGTGTGCTGCGCAAGTTGTCCTCCGACAAGCAGGCGGCGACCACCACGGTGCAGACCCTGGCGCAGATCCTCGATCCGTCCCTGACCGACCAGGACCTCGGCGCCTTCCTCGCCAAGCTCGCCGACCTTGCCAAGGGCGGCGACTACAAGACCGCGCTGCTGCCCGTGCAGCAGGACGGCACCCTGAGCGAGAGCGCCTCCGACAGCGTGGTCAAGGACGTGCTCGGCGGTACCGCGAAGAGCCCCGACGCCGGCGCCGCCGTCCGCGTCGGCATCAGGAACGCCACCGGCAACAAGGCCGCCGCCGCGCAGGCCCGCGTCGTCCTGGTCAACGGCGGTTACACCTTCCTCGACTCCGGTACCGCCACCGCCGCCCGGAGTGTGTCCCTGGTCACATACACCGACGCCGCCAAGAAGAACGACGCCGTCGAGGTCGCCAAGACCTTGGGGCTGCCCACGAGCAGCGTGAAGAAGGGCAAGGCCACGTCCAACGCGGACGTGTCCGTGGTCCTGGGCCAGGACTACAAGGCGAGCAGCGGCTCGACGGGGTGACGGATGCCACGTCCCGGGAGCGCCCGGGGCGGGGCCGAAGAAACGCGTGGGGTGTCGTCGGCGGTCCGTGAGACCCTGGAGTCATTACTGACCGCCGACGGAAAGCCGCGTAGTGACCGCCACGGACCGCTCCATCGAGCTCATCAACACCGCCGCACAGGCGGCCGCAGACAAGCTCGCGCACGACATCATCGCCTACGACGTCAGCGACGTGCTCTCCATCACCGACGCCTTCCTGCTGGCGTCCGCGCCCAATGACCGCCAGGTCAAGTCGATCGTCGACGAGATCGAGGAGCGGCTGAGCAAGGAGCTCGGCGCCAAGCCGGTGCGCCGCGAGGGCGACCGCGAGGCCCGCTGGGTCCTGCTCGACTACATCGACATCGTGGTGCACGTGCAGCACAGCGAGGAGCGTGTCTTCTACGCTCTGGAGCGGCTGTGGAAGGACTGCCCGGAGCTGGACCTGCCCGCCGACGCCAAGGCCACCCGCGGCAAGGCGGCCGAGCACGCCAAGCTCCAGGCCGAGGAGGACTCCGCCGAACTGGGGGAGCTGCGGTGAGCGCCGAAGCCGGGAGAAAGCCGGGCCGGGGCCGCCGCATCATCCTCTGGCGGCACGGCCAGACCTCCTGGAATGTGGAGCGCCGCTTCCAGGGCTCCACGGACGTCGAGCTCACCGAGACCGGGGTGGGCCAGGCCCGCCGTGCCGCCCGGCTGCTCGCCTCGCTGAAGCCCGACGCGATCGTCGCCTCGGACCTCCAGCGTGCCGCGAACACGGCCGAGGAGCTGTCCGCCCTCACCGGCCTCGACGTCACCCACGACGAGGGCCTGCGGGAGACCTACGCGGGCGTCTGGCAGGGGCTGACGCACGAGGAGATCATCGCCCGGTACGGCGACCAGTACTCCGCCTGGAAGCGGGGCGAGCCGGTACGCCGAGGCGGTGGCGAACTGGAGACGGAGGTCGCCGACCGCGCCGCCCCCGTGGTGCTGCGGCACGCCGAGAAGCTCCCCGAGGACGGCACTCTCGTCGTGGTCAGCCACGGCGGCACGATCCGCACCACCATCGGCCGCCTCCTCGGCCTGGAGTCCCAGCACTGGGAGAGTCTCGGCGGCCTCTCCAACTGCTGCTGGTCCGTCCTCGGTGAGGGAGCCCGCGGCTGGCGCCTCCTCGAGCACAACGCCGGCACGCTGCCGGAGCCGGTGCTCGGCGACGACGACTGAGCGGCCCCTGTCCGGTCCCGCGGGCCCGTCGGGACCGGATTTCACTTTCCGGCTGGTCGCAGGCTAAAGTTCTTCTTGTTCGCCCCGCCGGGCGGGAAGAACGCAAGGGGCTATAGCTCAGTTGGTAGAGCGCCTGCATGGCATGCAGGAGGTCAGGAGTTCAATTCTCCTTAGCTCCACAGATTGACTCTCTTTTGAGTTGTCAAAGAACAGTGGTGAAGATCCCGTTCCCATCAGGGGGCGGGATTTCTCATGTCTGCGTCCCTGTCGCCTCGACGCCCAAGGAGCGTGACGGCGGCCACAACTCGTCCCGCCGATCCCGCAACGCGGCCAGCCTTCTCCTCGCCTCCTCATCTTCCGGTGTGTAGGCCACGATCCGGCACTCCGGCATGCCGTTGATCGACAGCGACACCGAGGTCATGTGCAGCTCGCCCACAGCCTCGTGCCGGAACGTCTTCACACGCGGTCCCGGCGGCACGACATCGCCTCCCGACCACAGCTCCGCGAAGTACGGACTGGCGGCCGAGAGCCTGCGTATGAAGTCCTCCCAGGCGGGCTCGCCGACATGTCTTCCGTACGACGACCGCATGGTCGCCACCATCAACGGCAGCTCGCTGTCGCGGAATACGACCGGGCAGTTCGGTTCGGGCACGGTGAACAGCGTCCACAGCGCGTTGGGAACGCCGACGTGGAGCGTCTGCGGCACGAAGAACAGGTCGCGGTAAGGGGGGTTGGTGGCCAGGATGTCGTACCGCGAGTTGTAGACCGCTGCCGGACGCGGGTCGAGGGCGTCGATGATGCCCTGGATCTCCTCGCCCACGGTCTGCACGGGGCCCTCGCGTTCGGGCTCGTAGGGCACCTCGGCCAAGTGATAGAGATGCTCGTGCTCGGGCTGGTCGAGGCGCAGCGTGCGCGCCACTGCATCCAGCACCTGCGCGGACGCGTTGATCGGGCGTCCCTGCTCGAGCCATGTGTACCAGGTGACGCCGACCCCGGAGAGTTGTGCGACCTCCTCGCGGCGCAGCCCCGGCGTACGGCGCCGTAAGCCCGGTGGCATCCCCACGTCGGCCGGTGTCACCCGCGCCCGCCTGCTGCGCAGGAAAGCGGCCAGCTCCGGCCTGCGACGCTGTGTCGTGTTCATCGGCCTCACTTCCCCCGTCACTCATCGTCCGTGCCGAACCCGTCCGCTGCCAGGTGCTGTCAGTACCAGCATCGGCGGGCTCTCGTTACCCGTATCCAGCCGCCATCACGCTCGACGGCATGACGACGACAACCCCCGCGGGAACAGGTCCGGCACGCGATCCAAGTCCTGAGACCAGTAAAGACCCCGGCACTGACAACCGGCCCGGACGTCTGCTCGCGGTCGTGCTCGCGGCCCAGTTCATGGCATTGCTCGACGTCTTCATCGTGAACGTCGCGGTGCCCACGATCGGTTCCGAACTCCACGCGTCCGGCGCCGGACTGCAGCTGGTGGTCGCCGGATACTCCATCTCGTACGCCGTGCTGCTGATCACCGGAGCGCGACTGGGCGACCGGCTGGGCCACCGACGGGTCCATCTGGCCGGGCTCGCGCTGTTCACCGCCGCCTCGCTGGCCTGCGGACTTGCCCAGGGAACAGGGGAGTTGATTGCCTTCCGGCTGATCCAGGGCGCCGGATCAGCTGTGATGATCCCGCAGGTGCTCAGCCTGATCCAGCGCAACTTCACCGGCGAGGCACGGGCCCGCGCCCTCGGCGCCTACGCGGCAGTCCTCGCCACCGGCGCCGCGGCCGGACAGGTGCTGGGCGGCGTTCTGGTCAGCGCCGACCTGTTCGGCACCGGCTGGCGGCCGGTGTTCCTGGTGAACGTGCCCGTGGGCGTCGTACTCCTGGCCGTCGGCAGCCGCGTACTGCCGCGGGACGACGTATCGGCCCTTGAACGCTCGCGCGGCCTCGACCTGCCGGGGCTCGTGCTGCTGGCCGCCGCCGTCTCCCTCTTCACTGTGCCACTCGTGCTCGGGCAGGAGGAGGACTGGCCGCTGTGGTCCTGGCTGTCACTGGGAGCGGCCGCGGTGTTCTTCGCCCTGTTCTGTCTGTACGAGTCCCGGTTGGCCCGGCGCGGCGGGGTGCCGCTGATCGCGCCGAGGGTGCTGCGCCACCCGGGCATCGGCCTCGCGGTGTTCCGGCTCCTGGCCGTGATGGCGGTCAACGCGGGCTTTCTGTTCGCACTCACCCTGCACATCCAGGGCGGCCTCGGCTACAGCGCGCTGCGCGCGGGACTCACCTTCGCACCCACCGCGGCGGTCTTCGGTCTGGTCGGCCTGACCTGGCGCAACTGGCCCGCTCGCTGGCAGCGCGGCCTGATACCGGCCGGGTTCGCGCTCGCGGCCGTCTCGGTGGCCGGGGTCGGCGGCGTACTGAAGGACGAGGGCGACGGCGGCCTGTGGCTGTATGTGGCGTTCGCGGGTGTCGGTGCCGGGCTCGCGCTCGGTTTCAGCCCCACGCTCACCAGGGCTCTGGCCACGGTGCGGCCCGAGGACGCGGCGGACGCCAGCGGACTGCTCGCGACGGTCACCCAACTCGGTCAGCTGATCGGTGTCGCGGCCTTCGGCACACTCTTCTTGAACCGGCTTGAGTCACTTGGGTCCCCCGGGGCGTATACCTCTGCGGACGCGCTCCTCGCGTGCACATATGCGCTGGCCGCGACGGCCACGTTGGGTGCCGTGTCCGGACTGGTACGAAGGCGTCGCTGACCGTATTGCTCCGGCCGTGGCAGAATCAAACGGCCGGAAGGGGGCGCGGCCCGACGGGAGGGAGAAGCGATGCCTGCGAGCATCCTCGAGGAGGTCGACATTCTCCTCGAAGTGGCACTGACGCGGAGAAAAGCCACTCTTCTCAACTGCCCTTCCTGCGGATCGGTCCACGTCGCCCAGGTCCTCGGTGACAACGGTGGGATCTCCTACGTGTGCACGGCCTGCGGCCACAGCTGGAGCTGATCGATGGGTGCACACAGGCGGAAGTGCGATTGGTGCGGCAGTGGTACGCCGATCGTCCGCGACATGGAACCGGTCAACCACGACTACCAGTACTGGTGCGAGGAGTGCGCGCGGGCGCTGATCATAAAAGGCGACCCGATCGAGACGTACCGCGAGCTCGAGGGCGAGCCGATCTATGGCCGGCTCCTCGACGAGCACTGCACGCTCAAGCGGTTCTACTCGTTCGCCACAGCCTGAACCCGATGAGGGCCAGGAAGGCGAAACCGGTCGCTACGTAGAGGGCGGACAGCGTCAACTCGGAGCCGTCCTGGTGCAGTTCGAGTCTGCCCGGCCCGTGCGGCACCCACCACAGCGCGTACGTACAGAAGGCCAGGGCCGTGCAGACGGCGGCCGTCCGCCGCGTCGCCGCGAGGACCAGCACCATCGGCAGGCACCACACCCAGTGATGCGACCACGACACCGGACTCACCAACAGCGCTGTCACCGCGCAGGAGGTCGCCGCCCAGGCGCGTCGCCCACGCAGCTCGGCGGCCACGGCGATCGCGAGGCCCCCGACGCCCGCCAGGGCCGCCGTCGCACCCCACCAGACGCCGGGCTCGGTGGTGTGCAGCAGCCGGGCCAGGACGCCGCGCAGCGACTGGTTCGCGGTGTCCTCGACGAGCCCGACCCGGCCCGCCGTGAAGACCATGCGGGTCCAAAAGCGCCACGAGTCGTACGGCAGGACGGCCGCCGCCAGCAGCGTCGCCCCGGCGAACGCGGCTGCGGCCCCCCGCGCATGCCGCAACCACGGCCCACCGGACGCCCGTCTTGTATGCTCCACGACACCGGTGACCAGCAGAAACACCGCGAAGAGCGCGGGCGTCAGCTTGATCGCCGCTGCGATCCCGATGCCCGCTCCGGCACATCGGTGCCCGGGGCGTCGTGACAGGTCCCACAGCACCAGCACGGCGAGCAGCAGATTGATCTGGCCGTACCGCAGCGTCGTCCACACCGGCTCGCACCACACGGCGGCCGCGGCGACCCACCAGACGTACTCCACGCGCGTGTGGCCGCCGAGTCGCAGTGAGAGGGAGACGAACACCACAAGAAGAGCCAGGTTTCCGGCTGTCGCCAGGGGGCGCATGGCCGCCGTGTCCAGCAGTGTCAGCGGTGTGAACAGGAGCGCCGCGAACGGCGGGTACGTGGTGGGCAGATGGGCCTCGGTCGTGCGCAGTGCGTAGAGGTCGCCACCCGCGCGGACGGTCTCGCCCTCCGCGCGGTACACCATCAGGTCGATCATCGACACGTGTGCGGCCCGCTGAGCGCACCAGAAGGCCGCGAACGACAGCAGACACACACCCAGAGCGACGGGCGCACGGCGGCGGACACGAGGGAGTGCGATCACGGTCACGAAGGCCGACACTATCCCGCATGTCCGTATTGTCTGCGCGGGACGGAAACGATTTGGTGGTGCACCCGGAGGACCGTGTAATGTTGGCGTCGCCGCCGGGGAAACCGGGCGACACGGTCAACATGCGGCTCCGCCGCGTGGCCGCAAGGGGCTATAGCTCAGTTGGTAGAGCGCCTGCATGGCATGCAGGAGGTCAGGAGTTCAATTCTCCTTAGCTCCACAGACGTTGAGAGCGGGCCACCCGATCAGGGTGGCCCGCTTCTTCGTGTTCAGCGGCCGCTGCCGAGGGCTCGGCGGCCGCGGCCCTGGGAGAGGACCGGCAGGTTGTTGCGCGCCGGGGCGGCGGACCGGGTGTCCTCCTCGATGCGCAGCGCGAGCGCCGGGCAGCGACGCACAGCACGCAGGGCCTTCGCCTCCGCATACCGGGGCACCGGCGCCTGCGCGACGGTCGGGAAGCCGTCGGCACCCAGCTCGAAAACCTCCGGAAGGATGTCCGCGCACAGTCCGTGACCCCGGCACAGCGTCCAGTCGACGTAGACCTTCTGACGGCTGGGGCCGGCCTCCGGCTGCCCCTGGCCGCCCGGGATGCCTGTAGGGGCCTGGCCGCTCTCGAAGAGCGGCAGAACGCCCTCCACGGGCCTTCCGCAGCCGTTGCCGAGGACGTGCGCGGCCAGGTCGTCCGTGAACGCCTTGATGGTCGACTCGATGAACATCGCCGAGCCGTCCGGGTGCGAGCAGGCGCCGCGCCGCTTCACGGCCTTGGCGACCTGCTTCACGGCCTCCAGGGCCGCCGGGCCGCCGCCATTGAGGATGTCCTCCAGGCCGCGCGCCGCGGCGGGCAGACCCAGGTAGCAGGGCCCGCACTGTCCGGCGCTCTCCTCGGCCAGCCACTGCGCCACCCGCAGTGACTCGCCCAGCGGGCACGTCTGCTGGCTGATCGGGAGGATCGCGCCCGCGCCGAGCGCACCGCCCACGGCGTCCAGGGAGTTGCGCGAGACGATCGCCTCGTCGAGCGCCGCCGCGTCCAGCCACTTGCCGTGGTATCCGCCGGTGAGCACGCCCTGGGGCATGGGCGGGGCGCCGGCGAGCTGGAGCACGTAGCGCAGCGGCACGCCGGTCGGGACCTCGATCACCATGGGACGGGCGACCGCGCCGGAGACGGTGAGCATGACGGTGCCGGGCTCGTCGTACAGGCCCGTGTTGCGGTAGCGGTCGGGGCCGATGCGCGCGGCGATGGCCAGCTGGGCGAACGTCTCGGCGTTGGACAGCAGCGTGGGCGCGCCGCCGACGCCGCTCTGCGACGCGCTGATCTTGCGGCCGGGCGGGATCGCCGGGCCGCCGTCGATGGACCGGATCAGCGAGGCGGCCGCTCCGGTCACCATGCGCACCGGATTGCGCTGCACGCGTGCGCGTAGGGGTGATCCGCGCCGGTTGCTCAGCCCGCGCTCGGCCAGCGCGGCTTCCATCGAGGCCTGCGTGGACGCACGTGTCACTCCGATGACCAGGGTGCGAGCACCCATGGCCTCCGCGGCCAGCAGGGCGCCGTCCAGGATGAGGTGCGGGGCACGGTTGATGAGCACCGTGTCCTTCCGGCAGGCGGGTTCGTCCTCACTTCCGTTGACGACCACCACGGGGCGGATGCCCTTCTGGATGGCCGACTCTGCTACCGAGCGCAGCTTCTTGGCAAAGGGGAAGCCCGCCCCGCCGCGACCCTTCAGGGAGATCGCCTCGGCGAGGCCCGCGAGCTGCTCACCGCCCATGGGTTCGAGCGGCCCGTGCACCTTGAGGTGCATGGGGAGATCCAGTCGTTCAACCAGGTCGAAGCCCGACGTGAGCTGCGGAAGCCCGACGACGCGGACCTCCGGGACGTCGGGCAGGGCCTCGTTCACTTAAAAGCCTCCGGAAGGGGCGTTCCATGGTTCACCGGAGCCAGGAGCGTCGAAGGCGCCCGGCAGTACGTCAGTCGTGGGACCGCTGTCGTACGTGTCGTTGGTGTTGTACGTGCCGTAGGCGGGGTTCGTCTCACCGGTGTCGTACACATCACTCGTGCCGTAGGCATTGGCGGCCGAATTGTCATAGACCGGGATGTTGTATCCCGTGTCGTTGAGCGGGTCGTACGCCGACTGGGGCGCCTCGCCGACAGGGGGCGGGGAGGGGATGGGCCAGCTGCCGGACGTGCTGCTGCCGTCGACGTGCGGGAACGACTCGGTGGGCTGCATGTCCATCGGCATCTGGAAGCGCTCGGTCGGGGTGGCACCGAAGCTGTCTGCGCCGGACGCCCCGCCGGACACCGCCCGGTAGGCGGCCGCGAAGCCGGGCATGCTGCCCGTGGTTGCCGGGTCGGGCGCGGCCTCGTAAAGCGACGAAGGAGACTGGGTGCGCTGCGGGGGCACGAACGAGTCGCCCATGGACTGAGCCTGGGCGGAGCGCGCGGCGAAGCCCGGCAGCGGCGAGTCCGCGACGGCGGCACGGGATGCCTCCAGATCCTCACGGGCGCGGGCGCCGGGGCTGCTGTTCTCCCCGATGATCGCCAGAATCCGGTCGGCGACCTTGCGCTTGACCGGGCCCGAGGCCGAGCGAATTGCCAGGGCGCCCATTACGGCGACCAGGCAGAGGCTGTAGAGCACCGTGACGTACGTCTTCGCGGGGCGTCCCGCGTACAGGCCGTGCACCAGGGCGGAGCACCAGGCCGGATACGCCAGCATGTGCACGGCCCGCCAGCGTGCCGCGACCGGCGCGGGGGACGCGAAAGCGCTGCGCAGCGCGCCGGTGATGGCCGTGAAGATCATGAGCAGGCCGGCCAGGGAGCCGAATCCGATGAGGCCGTTGGTGCCCGTGAGGCCGAGCCCGAAGGGGATCAGTGCGGCGACCAGAGTGGTGTGGTCGAGGGCCAGCTTGACCGTGATGTGCAGCAGGAGGAAGGCGACCGAAGAGACGGCGGTCGTCCTGTGCACAGCCTGGGCGACCAGCCGCTGACGCGTGTTGAGGAACAGCCGGTCGGTGGCGACGAGGCCCCACACCACGGAGCAGGTGAGGGCGACGAGCGACAGCACGCCGGCGCCGAAGTTGAGGAAGTCGCGCAGGCCGTCGCCTCCGACCAGTACGACCATGGGTATGAGCAACAAGGCGGCAGCCGTCAGCGCCCCGTAGGCCGAGCGGCCCGGTCGGGGTAGCGAGCTGTTGTTGCGACGAGGGTTCATGGGGGTACTCCCAACGGTTCGGGGAAGCGGTCCCGAAGCCGCACTCTAGGTCGAGCCATACCGATGAGTACGAGGTTTGAGTTATTGCGTTGTTACCAAAGGGCAATGAGCTCTTTGTGTTGTCCCTTAGCGTCCGTTACGCGAAGTAACTTTTGAATATTGTTCAGATTTTCCGGTGATCGCGTGGCGCTCGGAGGGGTGGCACGGCGTGCCGAACGGTCCCCGGCAAGCTCGTCGCGGCGCCCGTGGGGGCTGCGGTACCCTGACGCCATGCGTGCCGTACGCCTTCTGCTTAGCGAGCCGCGCTGATCAGTCCCGACCGCTGAAGAATCGTGGTCGGAATCGGCGCGGCGTCCCCTCCTGTGCGAGGGGATTTTTCGTTTCTTGAATGTCGCAGCCGCTGGCAGAGACGATCGATGGAGCTTTGAGGATCATGAGCGAGACGACTACCGCTGCCACCGCCGAGATGGCAGCGCCGCACCGCTACACGGCCGCCCTGGCCGCTGAGATCGAGGCACGCTGGCAGGACTTCTGGGACGCCGAGGGCACGTACGAGGCGCCGAACCCGAGCGGTGACCTGGCCGGGGACGCCGGGTTGGTCGCCAAGCCCAAGAAGTTCATCATGGACATGTTCCCGTACCCCTCCGGTGCGGGCCTGCACGTCGGTCACCCCCTGGGCTACATCGCCACCGATGTATTCGCCCGATTCCAGCGGATGACCGGCCACAATGTCCTGCACACCCTGGGCTTCGACGCCTTCGGCCTGCCCGCCGAGCAGTACGCCGTGCAGACGGGCACGCACCCGCGCGTGTCCACCGAGGCCAACATCGAGAACATGAAGGTCCAGCTGCGCGCGCTGGGCCTGGGTCACGACAAGCGCCGGTCGTTCGCCACGATCGACCCGGACTACTACAAGTGGACCCAGTGGATCTTCCTGCAGATCTTCAACTCCTGGTACGACGACGAGGCCAAGAAGGCCCGTCCGGTCTCCGAGCTGGTCGCCCAGCTCGAGAGCGGTGAGCGTGCCGTACCGGCCATCGACGGCACCACGCGCGCGTGGAACGAGCTGAGCGCCGCCGAGCGAGCCGACGTCCTGAGCGGATACCGACTGGCGTACGCCTCCGACGCGCCCGTCAACTGGTGTCCCGGACTGGGCACCGTACTGGCCAACGAGGAGGTCACCGCCGACGGCCGTTCCGAGCGCGGCAACTTCCCCGTCTTCAAGGCCAAGCTGCGCCAGTGGAACATGAGGATCACGGCGTACGCCGACCGGCTGCTGGACGACCTGGATGCGCTGGACTGGCCCGAGGCCATCAAGCTGCAGCAGCGCAACTGGATCGGCCGCTCCGAGGGCGCCCGCGTCGACTTCCCGATCGACGGCGAAGCGATCACGGTCTTCACGACGCGCCAGGACACCCTGTTCGGGGCGACCTACATGGTGCTGGCGCCCGAGCATCCGCTGGTCGAGAAGTTCACCCCGGCCGCCTGGCCCGAGAACACCCACGAGGTCTGGACGGGCGGCCACGCGACCCCGGCCCAGGCCGTCGCCGCCTATCGCGCGCAGGCCGCCTCGAAGTCCGACGTGGAGCGCCAGGCCGAGGCCAAGGACAAGACCGGTGTCTTCACCGGCGCGTTCGCGACCAACCCGGTCAACGGCGAGCAGATCCCCGTCTTCATCGCCGACTACGTACTGATGGGCTACGGCACCGGCGCGATCATGGCCGTCCCGGCGCACGACACCCGCGACTTCGCGTTCGCGCGCGCCTTCGAGCTGCCGATGCGGTGCGTCGTGGAGCCCTCCGACGACCGCGGCACGGACGCGTCGACCTGGGACGACGCCTTCGCCTCGTACGACGCGAAGATCGTCAACTCCTCCAGTGACGAGGTCTCCCTGGACGGCCTGGGCGTCGTCGACGCCAAGGCGCGCATCACGGAGTGGCTGGAGCGCAAGGGCATCGGCGAGGGCACGGTCAACTTCCGGCTGCGTGACTGGCTGTTCAGCCGCCAGCGCTACTGGGGCGAGCCCTTCCCGATCGTCTACGACGAGGACGGCATCGCGCACGCGCTGCCCGAGTCGGGGCTGCCCCTGGAGCTGCCGGAGGTCGAGGACTACTCGCCCCGCACCTTCGACCCGGACGACGCGAACACGTCCCCGGAGACGCCGCTGTCCCGCAACGAGGACTGGGTCGACGTCACCCTGGACCTGGGCGACGGCCGTGGTCCGCAGAAGTACCGCCGCGAGACCAACACCATGCCCAACTGGGCCGGCTCCTGCTGGTACGAGCTGCGCTACCTGGACCCGCACAACGACCAGAAGCTGGTCGACCCGGCCATCGAACAGTACTGGATGGGCCCGCGCGAGGGCCGGCCGCACGGTGGCGTCGACCTGTACGTCGGCGGCGCCGAGCACGCCGTGCTGCACCTCCTGTACGCGCGCTTCTGGTCGAAGGTCCTGTTCGACCTGGGGCACGTCTCCTCGGCCGAGCCGTTCCACAAGCTGTTCAACCAGGGCATGATCCAGGCCTACGTGTACCGCGACAGCCGTGGCATCGCGGTGCCCGCCGCCGAGGTCGAGGAGCGCGACGGCGCGTACTACTACCAGGGCGAGAAGGTCTCCCGGCTGCTGGGCAAGATGGGCAAGTCCCTGAAGAACGCGGTCACTCCGGACGAGATCTGCGCCGAGTACGGTGCGGACACGCTGCGCCTGTACGAGATGGCGATGGGTCCCCTGGACGTGTCCCGGCCGTGGGACACGCGCGCGGTGGTGGGCCAGTTCCGGCTGCTGCAGCGGCTGTGGCGCAACGTCGTCGACGAGGCGACCGGTCAGGTCACGGTCGTCGATTCCGAGCCGGACGAGGAGACGCTGCGTGCTCTGCACAAGGCCATCGACGGCGTACGCCAGGACCTGGAGGGCATGCGGTTCAACACCGCCATCGCCAAGGTCACCGAGCTGAACAACCACCTGACCAAGGCGAGCGGTCCGGTGTCGCGGACGGTCGCCGAGGCTCTGGTGCTGCTGATCGCGCCGCTGGCCCCGCACATCGCCGAGGAACTGTGGCGCAAGCTGGGCCACACCGACTCGGTCGTTCACGAGGACTTCCCGGTCGCCGACCCGGCGTACGTCGTGGACGAGACCGTGACCTGCGTCGTGCAGATCAAGGGCAAGGTCAAGGCGCGCCTGGAGGTCTCCCCGTCGGTCTCCGACGAGGAACTGGAGAAGGTCGCGCTGGCCGACGAGAAGGTCGTCGCGGCGCTGGGTGGCGCGGGGATCCGCAAGGTGATCGTGCGGGCGCCGAAGCTGGTGAACATCGTTACCGCATAGCCGTTTCGGCTGGTGAGCGTGGCGGGTGGGCTTCGGCTCGGCCGCCGCGTCCGTCCGGGCGTGGCCGACTCGGTCTGTCCGGGAGCGGCCGCCTCGGGGTAGTCCCCTACGGGCAGGTTCGGGGTTCTTCCGGAACTCCGAACCTGCCCGCAGCGTTTACCGTTGAAGAGCGCGGCGGCAGCTGTCGCGGCCGGTTGGAGGAGGAGCGTGGTGGGAACCTTGATCACAGTTGTCGCCCTGCTCTTCCTGCTGTTCGTGGTGCTGGGCGCGTATGCCACGGTGAAGGTGATGGGTGCCGCCAAGCGCGGTGTGGACCGCACGATCTCGCAGGCGCGACGCACGGTCGAGGACACCACGCTGCGCGCCAAGACTCTTGCCCAGCCGGGCCCGCTGGGCGAGCTGGCCCAGCTCCGCCTGAAGCTGCGCACCTCGATGCGGGCCACGCAGGACGCGCTGCACGCGGGCGTGGCGGAGGACGAGTCGCTGAAGGAGTCCCTGGGCCTCTTCGAGCGGCTCAGCGTGCACGGGCACGAACTGGACGACGAGCTCAAGCGCCTGGAGACCGAACCCGACCGGGGCGCGCTCGCCTCGCGGCTGCCCGGACTGCGCGAGCGCACCGAGCGGATCACGCAGTCGGCGGACTCGCTGCGCTGGGCCGCGCGCGACCGGGCTCGCCGCTTCGCGGACGACGACCTGGACTCGCTGAGCGCCCAGATAGACGTGGAGGCCGGCGCACTGCGGCACTGGACGACCGAGCCGAAGCCGGCGGCTTCCTGGCCCGAGGCGCCGACGCCGGACGCGGCCACTTCCGGCGGGCAGACCTGGCCGGACAGCCCGGAGTCCCGGACGGCCGAGGAGCCGACGCGCGCCGCCATCACGCCTCCGGGCCGACGCCCCGCCTACCCCTGGCAGAAGAAGCCCCGTCCCGAAAGCACGACTTGATCCGGCCGCTCCAGCCGCAGGTGGGAGGGGCCGGGCTGCCGCCCGCCCGCCCCGACAGGTAACCTCCAGCTCATGTCCCGCCATGTCGCGATCGTCACCGATTCAACGGCCTACCTGCCGCCGCGGACGATGGAGCGTCACGGCATCACAGCGGTGCCCCTGACCGTGGTCCTCGGTGACCAGGCACTTGAAGAGGGCACCGAGATCTCGGCCCGCTCCCTGGCCCAGGCGCTGCAGAAGCGGCGTCCCGTCACGACGTCCCGGCCCAGCCCCGAGCTCTTCGCCGCGACCTACCGCAAGGTTGCCGAGTCCGGCGCCTCCGGCATTGTCTCCCTCCATCTGTCGTCCGAGTTCTCGGGCACATACGACGCCGCGGTACTCGCGGCACGTGAGGCTCCGGTGCCCGTGCGGGTGGTGGACACCGGGATGGTCGCGATGGCCCTAGGGTTCTGCGCCCTGTCCGCGGCTCAGTCCGCGGAGTCCGGCGGCACCATCGATGAAGCGGTCACGGCCGCGGAGAAGCGGGCCGCGGGCACCTCCGCGTACTTCTACGTCGACACCCTCGACTATCTGCGCCGCGGCGGCCGGATCGGGGCCGCGCAGGCGCTGCTGGGCTCCGCGCTCGCGGTGAAGCCGCTGCTGCAGCTGGACGACGGCCGCATCGAACTCCTGGAGAAGGTACGGACGGCGTCCAAGGCGATCGCCCGGCTGGAGGAGATCGTGGCCGAGCGAGCCGGCGGCGCCCAGGTCGACATCGCCGTCCACCACTTGGCCGCCCCTGATCGGGCCTCGGCTCTCGCGGACCGGTTGCGGGAGCGCGTTCCTGGCCTGGCCGATCTGCATGTCAGCGAGGTCGGCGCGGTGATTGGGGCGCACACGGGGCCCGGGCTGCTGGGGGCGGTCGTCTCGCCTCGGTGAGCCCGCGCATCACTCATGTGGGTGGCGGAGTTATCCACAATTGGGCGGTAGCCCACTGGAATTGAGCAAGATCATCGCGAAAGCGCCGAGATGCCCGACCCTCGTCGCATGGCACTTCGATCATCTTCACGCACAGCCACACCCACCAGCGGTCCGGGTCGCGGCCCCGTCTCCGACGGCCGCATCCGCCATCGCCGCCGCCACCCGCGCAGCCGGGCCCGACGCCACGAGGCATCGGCCGAGGCCCTCCGGCTCCGCGCGGAGGCACTCTTCGCCGAAAGAGCCGGAGAACGGCATGAGTTGGGGAACGGACCGCCGGGGGCGGACAGGGATGTGGGAGACGGGCCGCGGGCGAGCACCGCGGTGGGGTTGGGCGTTGCCGATGTGTGGAGACCGGAGAACAGGGTCGGCGAGGCCTTGGGGCGCGGCGGGTCAACGGCGGGTGGGGGACTGCATCCTGATGGCGCCGGAGCACGCGAAAGGCCGAGGACTGACGGCGCCGGCGTACACGGGACGCTGAGGCCTGGTGGCGCCCGGGGCCACGGGCGCTTGAGCTCTGCTCGCGCCCGGGCACGTGGCGTGGTGAATCCTGAAGAGTCGTGGACGTCGGGGGCGCCGGGCTCTGAAGGGGCCTGGGCCCGCGGGTTGCTGGGCTCTGGCGGCTCCCGGGTCAGCGGTGCCGTGGCCGCGGACCGGGACGCACCGGACAGGGGTGCGGCGCCTATCGCGAACGCGAACGCGGACACGCACACCCACGTGGACACGTACACGCCCACGGACGCGCACACAAACGCGCCCACGGACACAAACACGCCCACGGACACGGACGCGCACGCTGACGTCGCTTCGAGTACGGCGGGTTCGGGGGCGGCCTGGCGGGACCGGGTCGGCCCTGCCGTGCGGGAGCGGATGCCGCTGTGGCTGCAGTCGAGGTGCGGTCTTGAGCGCAAGAGCGTGGCCGCACTCACTGTGCTGCTGGTCGTCGCCGCGGTCTTCGCGGTGCAGCACTTCTGGGTCGGCAGGACTCAGTCGGTCCGGGCCCCCGAGGTGGTGCGGGCGGTGCCTCCCTACGGCGGAAGGGCCGGACAGGGGGAGCCGTCGGGCGCGGGACCGGATGCCTCGGCCGGAGCACCGAGCCCCGTTGGCGCGGCAGGGACCGCGATCGTCGTGGACGTCAGCGGCAAGGTGCGCAGCCCTGGGCTCCAACGGTTGCCGTCCGGTTCCCGCGTCGCGGACGCGCTGCGCGCGGCGGGCGGGGTCCGCCCCGGCGCGAACACCGATGGTCTCAACCGCGCGCGCCTCCTCATGGACGGCGAACAGATCGTGGTTGGTGCTCCCGCGCCTGTCGCGGGATCAGGCACAGGCGGGACGGGCTCCGTCGGCCCAGGGGGATCCGCTGCCGGCGTGGCACCCTCCGCTCCGGTCGCGCTCAACACGGCCACAGTGGACCAACTCGACAGTCTCCCGGGCGTCGGCCCCGTCCTGGCCCAGCACATCATCGACTACCGCACCCAGCACGGCGGCTTCCGCTCGGTCGACGAGCTTCGCGAGGTGAATGGAATCGGGGATCGCCGGTTCTCCGATCTTCGGAATCTGGTGCGGCCATGACCGGGCCGGAGGTGCCAGAAATGGCCAAGGTGCCGGAAGGGACAAAGCAGTCGGAGGAGGCAAAGCAGGCGGGGGAGACGAAGGCGGAAAGAGGGCCGGGCGAGGTCAAGGCGCCGAGAGGGTCGGGGGAGACGAAGGCGGAAAGAGGGCCGGGCGAGGTCAAGGCGCCGAGAGGGTCGGCGGAGACGCAGGCGCCAAGAGGGCCGGCGGAGACGAAGACGGGAAGAGGGTCAGGGGATACGAAGACGCCAAGTGGTCCGGAGGATCCCGACGTGCCGGAGCGCGCCGTGCCGAACCGCCCGAGCATCCCCGGCGCCGCGAGCCGACGCCCGGTGCATGCCGCCTCGGGCAAGCGGTTGGGGGCCTCGCATCCCCGGGAGGAAGGACCGACGGATCTCCGGCTCGTGCCGCCCGCTCTGGCGGCCTGGGTGACGGCTGCTGCGACGGTGGGCGCCTCGCCCAGCTGGGTCACGGGTGTGGTCGCGGTTTCGCTGGTCGTGGCCGGCGTGCTGCTGGTGACAGGGCGGAGAGGGGCGCCCGGTGCGAAGCGACACGGGGGACAGGCGGCGGGTTCGTGGCGTCGGGCCTCCGTTGCGGCAGCGCTGCTCTGTGTCGCCGCGGCCGCGGCCTCGGCGGGGTTGCACGGGGCGGATCTGCGACGCGGACCCGTTCCTTCCCTGGCAGGGCAGTTCGCCTGTGTGACGGCAGAGGTGGAGATCACCTCCGATCCGCGGCTCACCCGGCCCCGGATCAAGGGGGATCGCATGGCTCCGACGGCCGTGCTGCTGGACGCGGAGGTCAGGCGGGTGACGCGAGCGGACGGGACGGCCGTGGCGACACGCGCGCCGGTGCTGGTGATCGTCGACGCGCGCTCGCCAAGGGGTTCGCCTCAGCTCTCCGTCGGCGGTCCTGAGGGTTCACCCTGGTTGTCGCTGCTGCCGTCCACGCGGCTGCGGGTGTCGGCGCGGCTCGTGCCCGCCCTGTCGGACGGCGATGACATCGCGGCCGTTCTGCGAGTGTCGGGCGGCGCGCCGCCCGAGGTGGTGGGAGAGCCGTCCGCGTCGCAGCGGTTCGCCGGTCGGTTACGTGAAGGCCTGCGGAAGGCGACCGACGGGTTGGAGACGGACGCGCGGTCGCTGCTGCCCGGGCTGGTCGTGGGGGACACCACGCGAGTAACACCGGAGCTGGACGACGCGTTCAAGGCGACCGATCTCACGCATCTCCTGGCTGTCAGCGGCGGGAATTTCACGATCCTGCTCGCCCTGTTCATCGGACCGCCGGGCCTGGCCCAGCGCGCCGAGCGGCGGGGTCTCGCACCGCGGCTCGGTGTTCCGCTCCGGGCGACGGCGCTGTTCGGCGGAGTGCTCACGCTCGCGTTCGTGATCGTTTGTCGCCCGGATCCGAGTGTGCTGCGGGCCGCGGCCTGCGGATCGATCGCGCTGCTCGCCATCGCGACCGGGCGCCGCAGATCGCTGATTCCCGCGCTGGCCACGGCCGTCCTGCTGCTGGTGCTGTACGACCCGTGGCTGGCCCGCAGTTACGGCTTCCTGCTCTCCGTCCTGGCGACCGGCGCCCTGCTCACCCTCGCCCCGCGGTGGAGCGCGGCGCTCCAGAGGCGACGCGTGCCGCCGCGTCTGGCCGAGGCGCTCGCCGCGGCCGCCGCGGCGCAGGCCCTGTGCGCGCCGGTGGTAGCCGTCCTGTCGGCTCGGGTGAGCCTGGTGGCGGTGCCGTGCAATCTGCTCGCGGAGATCGCCGTCGCGCCGGCCACGGTCCTGGGCTTCGCGACACTGGCGACGGCCTCAGTGGCGATGCCCGTCGCCAAGGCCCTGGCGTGGTGCGCGAGTTGGCCCGCCCGGTGGATCGCGGACATTGCGCGTGCCGGGGCGGCTCTGCCTGGAGGGGGAGTGGACTGGCCGGGCAGCTGGACGGGGGCGCTGCTGCTCGCTCTCGGCACCGCGGTGGTCGTGCTCGTGGGGCGACGGCTCCTGAGACATCCGTGGCTGAGTGGCGTCTGTGTGCTGCTGTTCCTGCTGGTCGTGGTGCAACCACCGCCTCTCGCCAGAGTGATCACGGGGTGGCCACCGCCCGGCTGGCGGTTCGCGATGTGTGACGTGGGGCAGGGGGACGCGACGGTGCTCTCGGCGGGCGACGGCGTAGCGGTGGTGGTGGACGCGGGGCCCGATCCGTTGTTGGTCGACCGCTGCCTGAGCACGCTCGGCATCACCAGGATTCCGCTCGTCGTACTGACGCACTTCCACGCCGATCACGTCGCGGGGCTGCCCGGCGTGCTGCGCGGGCGTTCGGTGGGCGCGATCGAGACGACCGGCTTCGAAGAGCCGCCGGACCAGGTCGAGTTCGTACGAGGGGAGGCGGCGACACGGCACATCCCCGTGACGCGGGCCGTGGCGGGGGAGCGGCGGCGCACGGGAAGCCTCGAGTGGCGGGTGTTGTGGCCGCCCCCGAGCCCGGCCCCGACGCCGGACGGCCCGAACGACGCGAGTGTCGCCCTGATCGTACGGTCCGCCGGACTGCGGCTGCTGTTGCTCGGCGACCTCGAACCCCCGGCCCAGCGGGCCCTGTTGAGATCGCCGGCGGCCGCTGAGCTCGGAGCGGTGGATGTTCTCAAGGTCGCTCATCACGGTTATGCCTTGTTCGTTGTACTCTCGGAGGGTAGTCCGGCAAGGGGAGGGCAAGCATGGCCGTTCTGACGGCAGTTGAGGCGACGGCGATCGACGTCATGACACGGTCCGCGCGGGAGTACCTGCGCGTATCCAAGGGCAAGGGCCGCACCGCGCGCAGCATCCGGGACCAGCACACCGACAACCTCGACGCCGAGCAGGAGTTCGGGCCGTGGACGTGGGCTGAGCCGTACACGGACACCGGGTCGGCCAGCAAGTTCGCCCGCAAGCAGCGCGACGACTTCGAGAAGCTGCTCGCCGACCTGAAGACCGGAGCGTTCGGTAAGCCGGGCGATGTGCTGGTGCTGTGGGAGATCTCCCGCCTGGCCCGTGAGACCGGCCGCGGCGTGGAGATCATCGACCTGTGCGAGACACGCGGCTATCTGATCCACATCACCAGCCACGAGCGGCCGTCGTACAACCCCGCCAACTACAACGACCGGCACGAGCTGATCTCCGGCATCGCCGACGCCGAGCGAGAAGCCCGCCGCCTGTCCAAGCGGACCCTTCGCGGCCTGAACTCCGCTGCCCGCGAGGGCCGCCCGCAGGGACAGGTGCCGTTCGGGTACGCACGCGACTACGAGGTAATCGACCGCCGGCCCCGGCCCGTCGCCCAGTACCCGCACCGCGAGGAAGGGCCGCTCATCGCGGAGCTGTTCGTCCGGGTGGCGGGAGCCGACGACAACCAGCTCGGCGACGAGGACGTCCCGCTGCTGTACGTGCGCCCAGCCGAGGGCGATGGATGCGCCCTGCCGGAGCCGATGTACGCCATCGCCAGGGACTGGGAGGAGCGGGGCATTCTCAGCCGGGACCGGATGGTGGACGGGGAGATGGTGCCCGGCATCCCGTTCAGCCCGCAGAACCTTCGCTCGATGCTGCTCCGTCCGGCGTACGCGGGGCTGCGCAAACACAACGGGAAGATCGTGCCGATTCAGTGGGAGGGCTGGACTCCGGTCGTGTCCCGGCAACTCTTCGACCGCGCTCAGAAGATCCTCGCCGAGCCTTCGCGGCGCACCTACACGGGCGAGCACATCAGGCACGCATTGACCATGACGTTGAAGTGCGGAGTCTGCGGCGGCGGGATGGTGGTGGTCACCCGGAGGAAATCCGGCGCCCGGGACCTCGTTGGCTACCAGTGCGGTCCCAAGGGCCACGTGTGGGTGTTGAAGGAGGAGACCGACCGCATCATCATCGGGGACCTGGACCGGTTCGACCCGGAAACCGGACAGCGCCTTGCGCCTGTGCTCGGCACGATTCTGAAGTATCTGGCCAGCCCGGACCGGCACGCCGCTCTGCGCCATCGCCCCAAGGAGGGGCAGGAGGCTCAGACCATCCGCGGCGAACTGGCGAGGCTGAACGGTGAGCTGAAGGTGCTGGAGGACGAGCCGGCGCCGAAGACGGCACGCGCGCGAATCCAGCGGACCAAGGACATCGAAGAGCTGGAGACAGACGTGGCCGGGCTGGAGGCGAAGCTGAAGAAGCTGACGACCCCGGCCCCGCTCGCCGAGCTGCTTCCCAACGGGCCCATTACGGATGTGGTGCGGTGGTGGAGGGGAACTGGCGTCGAGAAGCAGCGGGCCATTGCTGCACGGCTGCTGACGCCCTCTCTGCTGGGCGAGGTACGCATCATGCCCTCGCCCAGCAGGAGACCCCTTCCGGCAGCCGAGCGGATCGGCTGGCGCCGAGAAGGGCCCACGGACGGTTAGCCGTCAGGTAAGGCAGGCCTCCAGGGTCGGCAGGGGTTCCGCGGACACGCCGACGCACATGTGATGGCCCCGCGATGTGGCGGGGGAACTCGGCGGGCGCGTCTGGCCCGGCGGCGCACTGCCTTGGCCCGACGACTTGGCCCGGGGGCCCGGTGAATGCGTTGCGCCGGGCGGTGTGACGCGGCCGGGCGACGCGGCCGGCCTGTGGCCCCGGCCGGGCTTGCCGGTGCTGGCCCGGTCTGCGGCTATCAGCTCCTCTCCTGCCGGGCCCGGCGATTGGGTCGGCTGTGGACCCGCTGGCGCGGACTTGCCCGGGGAGGCGCTGGGGCTTTCGCTGATGCCGGGCCCCGGCGGTGGCGTGTACCCGGGAGAGGATGCCGCCGTCGGTGCGGAGGACGGCGGCTGGTGGCTGGCGTCGTCGGACCACGGCTGCACGGTGATCAGGGTGACAGTGGCTGCTGCCGTGACGGCGGCCCCGGTCACTGTGGCGATGAGCTGGCTGCGGTGCGCGTGCAGAGCGTCGCGTGCCGCTGTGATGATGGTCGCGATGGCGGCGACGGCGCCGCCGATGTAGAGAGCCAGATTCCCTTTGCGCAGGACAGGTTCAGGCCCGGCCTGCGGCTGGACTCCAGCTGCGGCGCCAGGCGGAAGCCCGGCGCCCTCTCCGTTCACGACGGCGGCATGCACGGGCGGACCGCCGTCGTCGTCTCCTTCGTCTTCGTCTTCTTCTTCGATGAGCTGTCTGACAAATTTCACGTGGGCTCGCTGGGCGCGCATCTCCCTGTCGAACCGTGTGATCTGCCGCCTCAGCTCGGCTACTTCACCGAGCAGGCGCCGCAAGAACAGAACCCCACAGATGACCATGATGACGCCGAGCGCGCCCGCAACGATGACCGAGGTCATATCCCATCCCCTGTTGCGTGCGCGTCGGGCTCCATACATGTCGGCGTATGTACGGGACATGCATAGTGCGCCTGGAGTGACGCGACGTCATGCATATATGCAGGGAACGTGACTGAAGCGTTACAAACCTTTACCCTGTGCAACTATCCCGTGCGACGGGGCTGTTGAGAATCGCCCTTCCGGGCTCGACGCCTCATCGCGGCTTCGTAGTCAGCTGCCATCTCGCGCAGCACGTCGGCCCGGTCCTCGGGGTCGACGTCCTCAAGAGCGGCCTGGATCATGCGGCGCACGTGCGGCGGTGCGGTTCGCAGGACTTCCGGCATCGGCGGCGCCTGTTCGGCGCCCTGGCGCTCCATCTCCCGCAGGATCGCCGCGGCCTCCGCGTGATGCTCCTGGAGCCGGTCCGCGGTCATGCCGACGGTGCGCGCCATGGCCGCCAGTGTCGACGGCTTGGTGCTCACCGGCTTGCGGTCCTTGCCTCGATAGCCGGCCTCGATCTGCCGCCAGCTGCTCCCGCTGAACTTGAAGGGCATGTTCGCGGCGGCCGTCTCCGGGCTCCAGCCCTTCGCTTCGCGCGCGAGTTTGATGAGTGCTCCGTAGCCCGGTGGGCCCTGGTCCTGTTCCTCCGGCATGACTCCCCCTCGTGGTCACTCGTACTTTCTCGAACTTTATTGACGAGCGGCAGGTAGCGCGAGTGCGTGCACGAGTCCTTCACAAAGGCCAGAAGTTTTCAGGACATGCCACTTGTGGAAATTGATACAAGGTCGTACCTTCGAGTGCATGAACGAAGACCCCCGAGAGTTCCGCCGTCGGCGGATCGAGGCCGGTCTCTCCCAGACCGAACTCGCCAGACGGATCGGCAAGGGCCGAAGTCGGATCTGCGACGTCGAGAAGGAGCGGGCCGGGCTCGCACCCGAGGACCTCAAAAAGGTCGCCGAGATCTTCGGCTGTGAGGTCCACGACCTGCTGCTGCCCGACTCGGACGACACAACAGGCGTGATCCAGTCGGTCCGAGCCGCGATCGGGTACCCGTGTCCGGCCTGTGATGCCGAGCCCAAGAAGGCCTGTCTGACACCGGCGGGGCGCCAACTCCCTGGCGTTCATCGTGCCCGAACTCGTCTCGCGCAGCGGGACGCTCGCCGCCCCCACCGGAGCGTGGCCTAATGCGCGCCCGCATCGACGCCGTATGCCGGTGGGTGTGCACCAACTGCGGCCACCGCAACGGGATCCTTCGCGCCCAGTGCCGCGTGTGCGGCGCCGACCGCGAGTTCAAAGCGGGCACGTCGTGAGCGGCGAAACGGTCCTGCGGATCCAGCCGGGCGAGTCCATCGAGGACTTCACCAACCGGATCGCCGACACGGCACCCGCAGCGCCCCCCGACGTCATCGACCAGCTGCGCGACCTGCTCGCGATCGACGCGCAGGCGCCCGCCGAACGCGCCGCCTCCCGGCAGCCTGCCCGCGCCGCCGCCTGACAGCACTGAGGGCCCGCCGGATCGCACCCGACGAGCCCTCGGCCCACCCGCCCATCACCTTGAGAAGGAAACAGAGGTGGACCCGATGCAAACCAGCATCGCACACACCGACCGACCGCCGACCTTGTCGGCGTTCGTTCCGCCGCTCGACATCGCACGCGTTCAGGCCCGCCGCACGCTCACCGAGGCCATGGCACTCGACTTGGAAACCGCCGACTCCCTTACCGTCGCTGGCGAGTTCGGCGCGGTTCGCGAGAGCCTCCGCCAGGTCCTGGCCGCGCTCGACGCCGATGACGCCCAGGAAGCGCCCGAACCGGACGACGCCCTGGCCACGATGACCGTCCGCGTCTGCGACCGGGGCACCGGGCCCTCCTACGTCGGAGTCACCATCCGCACGGTCACCGTCCCCGCGGTCTGTCCCGTCTGCGGTGGCCCGCGCGGCGTGGACAGCTTGCGCAGCGAGCAACTCCCCGAGGACGGCGAGTGGTACACGGTCTCCCGCTGGGAGAACCCCTGTGGCCACGTCGACCTGTATGCCGACGTGCTCCGCGAGGCCCGCGCGTACGCCGGGTTCGGTGAGCGCGATGCCTGAGCCGCTGTCCGCCGAGTACCTGAAGGAGACGCAGCGGATCATCGCTGCCGTCCCCAAGGGACCCTGGGAGGTCGAGCCCAGCGAGCACGGCTTGCCCGATCAGGTCGGCCCCATCTGCTTCCTGGAGACGTGGGTGGACAGCGACCGGCTGACCGTCGTCGAGTTCATCGCCTTCGCCAGGGAGGCGCTGCCCCGGTACGTCGGCGAGATCGCCCGGCTCAAGGACCAAGTCCGGCGGCTGGAGCGCGCCAAGGACGGTGCCCGCCATGACCGTTGACGACCGCGTCTTCCCCTGGGCAGCTGAGTACGACGCCGACCAGCTCGCCGCGTTCATCGAGGACCTGTGGGGTGCCGCGTCCGGCGACAACGACCTCGCCACCCTCCAGGCCGTCGAGGACGCCATCGCCGCACACCGCCCGGCAGCTGACCTCCCGGCGCCGTGCCCGCTGACCGAGCGGGAGGTCGAGATCCTGACCCTGCTCGCCAGCGGAGCGACGTATGCGAGCGCCGGACAGAAGCTGAACGTCACCGACCACAGCGTCCGTCGCCATGCCGAGCGCATCTACGACCGCCTCGGCGTGCGGAACGCAGCCCATGCGGTATCCGTCGCCGCACATCACCGCTGGCTGCCCGACCTGCCCATCCCGGAGCCCGTCGCACGGATGCCGCGTGCCGGTCCCCATACCCGGCTGGCCATGTACCAGGAGCGGGCGGCCGAGATGCGCGGGCGACCGGGCGAGCCCGCCGAGATCGGGCCGTACGGCTCGATCGCCGCGGTGAAGAACGCGGCCTATCGCATCAACAGGGGTCTGGTGAACGCGTTCAAGCCCGCCGGTTCCTTCCGCGCCCAAGCGGTCCGCTCCGACAGCGGCCAGTGGTTCGTCCGCGCCCGCTACCTCGGCACCCCCGTCCGCACCACAGAGAGGACCACGTCATGACCGCCCGCGCGCTCAACTACCGGGGCGCCATCGTGCCTGACGGGCCGAAATGGGTGACGTACCGCGCCCACCTCGCGGAGCTCGCCGTGCAGTTCCCCGTCGGCACCCGCATCGTCCACGCCTGCGGCCGGGCGGGCACCGTCGCACTCGACCAGCCGGTCCACGTGCCCGGCATGTTCGACGGCGAGCCGTCCGCCGTCCGCCTCCAGGGCGAGTGGCACGACCAGCCGATGGTGTTCGCCAGCTGGGAAAACGAGCACGAGTTCACTTGGGGCGTCTGGGTGCCCGCCGACCAGGTACGGCGCACCAGCGCTGTGTCAGCGAACCGGCCCGGCAACCGCGCACGAGCGGGTGGCCGGCGATGAGGTACGCGGTCATCGCCCCGGACGGCGAACTCACGCACCACGACGGCGACTTGCTGTGGGACGACGTCATCGGGCCGGAAGGCAAGGCCCGGGTCCGCCTCGACGAGCGTCTCGCCGTCGCCGGTTGGGCCAACGATGTCGGCCTGCTCAACCCGAAGCGATACCCGCGCAACGTCGTCGGCTCCTGCGTGCTCGCCGCGCTCGGCGCGAACGTGCAGCCGTACGCCGGGCCGGTCGTCTTCACCGGCTGGAACCCGGACAACACCGCTCTCGGGCTGCTGGAGATCGATGCGCTGCCGCAGCCCGTGACCACGCTCGACACCGTGCACGGCGACGTCCTCAAGGCGCTGGCCGGACAGACCCCGCGCGAGCTGTCCCCGAGCTGGGCCGAGCAGATGCGCGAGATCGCCGAGCACGTCCGCACCGCGCCCACCCCCGGCATCACGATCCGGACGGTGAAGCTGCCATGAAGACCACTCGCCCGGAGTCAACGTCACCTGCAGCCGGTCCTCGAACAGCCGCCGCGGGATCGAAGGGAGGCGAGGGGCTGGCGCGTACCTGGGCCCCGGAGACCTTCCCTGCTCCGGGCGAGTTCCAGACCGCTCGCTCGAAGTCAAAGCCGCCCGCCGCCGGACAGAGCACGGCCGTCGTGGGAGCCAAGGCCGGAGAGGCGCCGAACGACAGACCGGCTCCCGAGACCCTGCCTGCTTCGAGCGAGCCCCCTGCCACCCGTGCGGCGTCAACGCCGCCTGCTGCCGGTCTCCGAACAGCCGCAGCAGGAGCCAAGGCAGGCGAGGGGCGCTCCCCTTGTGCCGCCCCCGAGACCCTGCCTGCGCCGCACGGGCACCACGTCGGGCCGGAGGCAACCCCCATGGCCTCCGGCCCGACGGCCACCCGCCCCGTCTTGGAGACGCGATGAACACCCCCGAACACAAGACCCGCCAGCCCGGCACCGAGGCCGGTGAGTCAGCGTGAACCAGCGAGAGACCGAAGAGGCGATCGCGCAGGCGTTGACCGCACGCGGCTTCAGGGCGATGACCTCCGAGCACTGGTCACGTCAGGGCGCCCTCGACGTGGTACGCGAAGGCCGGCGCCGCCACGCTGGGGACCCGCGAGTCCAGAAGCTTGGTGAGATCGCGGCCACCCTCGCCGACCGACTCGCCACGCATCTGGACGTTCCGCCGGAGGACATAGCGACCGTGCTGCTGGCGGCCGGAGCATCCGTTGGCGCGCTCGCCGTCATGCACCATCTGCCCGGCCCGGTGATCTCCGAGATCCTCCAGGTCACTGCCGACGAGCTGGACCAGCGGGGGACCGGCGGTGAGCCGCGGTGAGCGCGCCCCGTGTCCTCGGCTTGGACCTGTCCATCACTGCCACGGGTATCTGCCTCCCGGACGGCACCACGCGAACGATCAAGACGAATCCGAAGGACGGCGACCGCCGCCTCCAGCAGATCGTCTCTGAGGTCGGCATCGCCCTGGACGAGCACGAGTTCGGCGACGCCAGCGACCTCGTCGTCATGGAGGAAGCCCCGCCCGGCCTCAAGGGGCCAGCGATCAAGGCCATCCACATGGTCCACGGGGCGGTCCGGCTTCGACTGCTCGACTTCGACACCCCGTACGCGGTGATCAACCCGACAGTGCTGAAGACCTACGCCACCGGGAGCACGTCGGCTGACAAGACCGCTATGGCCATGGCCGCGTACAAGCGCACCGGCCGCGAGTTCGGCGACGACAACCAGTGCGACGCCTGGTGGCTTCGCGTGGCTGGTCTCGACTGGCTCGGCTCCCCCGAGTTCTCCCTGCCCGTCGCCCAGCGCGACCGGCTTGCCAAGGCCACCTGGCCCGTCCCGAAAGGCAACCCATCGTGACCGTCCTCAAGTTCGACGCGAAGGTGTCGATGAGCGCCCAAGAGGCCCTCGAACCGCACGTGCGCCCGATGTACGACCAGCCCGGCAGCCGACGGATGGCGATCATCGAGTTCGCTGCGATCGAGCGTACGGAACCCGCGCCCAACACCGAGGGCAAGCCGTCGGTAAAGGTGCGCATCGTCGGCCTGGAGCTGCCGAACAAGGAGCAGGAAGGCGCCATCCGCGACGCCCAGCGCTTCCTCTTCCTCCAGCGCACCGCACGCGGCACGTTCGACGACGACGGCCAACTCGAACTTTCCGACAACACGCTGCGGTTGACCGGCGGAATGCTCGCCTATCTGGAGACGGCACGGCTGCGTGCCGGTCTCGCTCACTGGCGGGAGTACGCCCAGCGCCTCGTCCACGGACCTGACTTGACGGTCACCGAGGTCCGGCACGAGATGCAGGCCCTGTCCGAAGGCCTCACCGCCGTGCTCAACACCGCCCGAGATCACGGCGACGACGACGCCTGACGCACCCCTGCCCCAACCCATCCAGCTCTGAAGGGAGGTGACCCCAATGCCCCAGCCTGTACGTGTACCCCTGCGCGTGATCGTCGGCTCGTATGCCGACTCCACCGTGTCCGTGTACGTCAAGGTCGCGGCGCTCGACCGGCGAGACACCGGCTGCGAGGCGGGGGTCGCCTACCTTGCCAGCCTGCTCGGCCTGGCGCGCTCCACCGTCGAACGCGCGCTCACGCAGCTCATGCGGCCTGCGCCGGACGACGACGTGGTGGAACTGACGAGCCAGCGGCGCACCCGCCGGGGCGGCAACGGCTGGACGGCCGTGCGCCGGATCCGCGCCACGACGCGCGCCGAGCACGGCGCCTGGGTGCCCAGCCGCGCCGCCGAGTCGCTCAGCCCGCGCCAACTGCGCGCCTACTGCGCCTTGTCGTACGCCACCGCGACTGGCACTCATATAACCCTGGCCGAGCTGGCGCGCGTGCTGCGCCACCGCTCCGGACAGAAGGCCGGCCAACCGCTCGACGTGCGCTCCGTGCGCCGCATCCTGAGCGACCTGGAACGGCTCGGCTGGATCAGCGTTGAGCGGCGCGCTGGGTACCGCGGCCGCCACCTCTACACCGTCCACGACGAGCCGACCCACGCCGTGCTGACTGCGGACTCTGGAGAGGGATCGGGTGGGGATCTTGGTGAGGGATCCCTCGCGTCTAAGGAACACCACCAGACTGACTCACCTGATGATCCGCGGGCCGGTGGTTCCATCCGCCGTAGGCGAGATCAGGTAGTAGCGCGAGCGGCTGTGGAAAACCCTCCGCTTCCGCCCACGTTCCGCCACCCGTACACGGGGCCACAGCTGAGTCTCGCTCCGCGGATCTGGCGAGTCATCGAACCCGTGAAGCCGCTGCTGGCCGGGCTGTCGCCGTACGTGGTGCGGGAGCTGGCGCGGGAGATCGGCCGCCAGCTCAACGCAGGCACCGACGGCGAAGTCCTGCGGGCCCGACTGGAGTTCCGGTTCGCGTCCACCGAGGACATCCGCGACCCGGGCCGCTGGCTGCTCGGCGCGGCCCTGCGGCCGCCGAAGCTGCGCCGGTCCGACTGCGGCCTCGCCGACTGCGACGGCGGTGTCATGCGCTACACGGGCGCCCCGTGCAAGGCCTGCGCCGAACTCGCTGGCGCCCATCCACCGCATCCGCCTGCCGAGCTGCTGGGGAGGCCCGGATGAACGACGTTCCCCGGCCTGCCACTGGGCAGCTGCTCGCGCTCGCAGCAGCCGCGCGCCCGGACTGGTCCATCGACCAGCTCCGCGACGTCCTCGCCCAGGCCCGCAACACGGACATGAGCTGGCCCCGCGTCCTCGTCGCCGTCGCCCAGATGATCGCCGACCCCGACGCCGAACCACCCGACCTGCTCGCCGCCACACCGGAGCCATGGCGCCAACGCCGGCACCCGCCCGCACCCGAGACCGCACACCGCGGGGCCGCCGCCGTACGCGCAGCCCTTCACCACACCGACACCGACACCGACTGACCGAGGGAGATGATGGCGATGGCCACGCTGCACGTCGCCCGTCGCACCATCCCGCACCACCCGCTCACCGGCCTGCGCGAGCGCTGGAACACCTTCCAGTTGCGGCACTTCCGCCGCGTGCAGACGGCGTACTTCACGCAACTGCACGACGCGCTGCCCCTGGACGACCCGGACCGGCACGCGCTGGAAGCCCCGGCCCTCGAGGACGCGTTCGCCTGCCTGGCCGCCGCGCACCCCGAGGCGGTCACCCCCGCCGACGGCGGCGCCCTGGCCCGCGACACGGACCGCGAGCAGCTGCTACTCGCGGCCTGCGACGCCTGGTTCCGCGATGCCCACGGTCCCGAGCACCGCTGGTCGCCGCGCACCATCGCCAAGTACGACCGCCTGATGGCCGACGTCCGCGGCTGCTTCCACCCTGGCGGTGCGGCGTGAGCTCCAAGACCGGACAGTTCCAGGCGGACGCCGCCACACGGTCCGCACTGGACGAGCGGCTGTACATCCTGGTCGGCCGCAGCGTGAAGGAGATCCGCATCACCCGCGTCCGCTGGCCGCAGGGCAAGCGGTGGGTGGCCCTGGTCATCGGACGCAACGGGCGGGAAGTGCCCCTGCACGAAGGCGGCCTTCACCACCAGGCGGCGATCGTCCTGCGCGACGCCTTCCCGCAGGCCAACTGGTCCCGCGCCCAGGACTACGACGTGGCCACCGGCGTCCTGCGCGAGCATCTCGTGCGGCTGCCCGCTGGCCTGCGGGATGGAGACCGCTGATGCGCACCTACGACGAGGCCTTCGCGGCCGCCCGCGACGAGTCGACCTTCTCCAACAGCTCCCAGTGGGAAGTCTGGTCGGCGAAGAACTGCGATCGCTGCATCCACGACAAGCCGGCCCGACAGGGCGATGACGGCAACGGCTGCCCGCTCATCCTCGTGGCGCTCATGGACAAGCGACCGGCCGAGTGGCTCACGCAGACCGAAGAGCAGGAGATCTTCGCCGACTACACGTGCACCGAGTTTCGGGGCGAGGACGACCCCGACCCGAACCCGCGGCCCGTGCCCACGCCGGACGGCCAGGGCGAGTTGCTGCCCCGCGAGCCTTTCGAGGGCCACCGCATGCTCACACCCCTCGAACCGACCGACGCCACGGCCAGCCTGCGAGGTGAGCGGCTGTGAGCGGCCACACCGTGAAGGCGCGCACCGACCACCAGCACGCCGCCCAGCAGGCCCGGCAGATGCCCGGCCAGTGGGTCCTCGCAGGGACGTACGGGAGCGGCGCGAGCGCGACGTCTGCGGCCCTTCAGGTCCGCACCGGCGAGCGGCTGCCCACCTACCGTCCGGCCGGAGCCTTCCGGGCGCGCACCGAAGTGACGCAGGACGGCGCCGACCTCTGGGTCTGCTACGTCGCCCCCAGCGACCAGCACAACCGCGACTTCCGCGAGTCCATCGCGTCCGGGCTCACCGAGGACCTCGACGCCTACTCCCGCCGCCTGGAGGCGGCCACCACCGACACCGCCCGGAGGACCGGATGACCGCCCCCAGCTTCATGCGCCGCTGGCGCACCAAGCTCAGCGATGCCCAAGCGAAGCGGCTCCGTGTCCTGCTGGCCAAGGCGGAGGACCGCAACCGCCATCTGGAGGAGCGGCTCGCCGAACTCCAGGCCGCGAACGAGGGCGCCTACAGGGAGCTGCGCGAGGCCACCGGCGGACCCACCTTCGACCCGGCGCAGCCGTTCGGCGCACTGCCCGTGAAGGGCGGCACAGCGTGATCGGCTACGTCTTCCTCTCCGTCGGCGCGCTCGGCACAGCGGTCGTCGCCTATCACCTGGCCCCGGCCGGCCGCGGCGCGCACCGATACGTCGTACCCCGGGCCGTGCTGCGCGCCGAGGCCGCCCGCAGCACGGCGGCCGCCGACGAACTGGCGTGCAAGCTGATCGGCCTCGCCAGCGAGCTCGACGCCACCACGGTTGAACGGAACGACTTCAAGGCCGCGCTGGAGAAGGCCGACCTGCGCATCGCCGAGCTCGAAGAGCAGGTGTGCGACAGGGACCAGCTCCGCGAAGCGAATACCGCGCTCAAGGCTGCCCTCAACAACGCGCATGCCATCCGGCCGCTGGTGCCCGGACCGTCCCCGGCCGACGACGCGAGCGCCCTTCCCGACGAGATGCAGGAGTTCGCCAACCAGACCGCTACCGCCTGGCGCGCCAGCGCCTAACCAGACCCGCCCGCCGCCGGGTGACACCGGCCCCGGCGGCGGGCGGCACCACCACAGCAAGGAGAAAGACCCATGTTCCACCGATTCAAGAAGCCCGATCCGCCCCAACTCGTTGCCGTGCCGCCTCAGGCTCCGCCGCTCACGGGCGTCCCGTCCGGACTCGTCTCGCTCGCCAAGTCGGCCGCCGTGTCGCTGGAAAAGCGCGGCCTGACCGGCCAGCGCACCGCCGTGTACCTGGTCGTGGACCGGTCGTACTCCATGAGGGACTACTACCGGAACGGCAGTGTGCAGCATCTCGCGGACCAGGCGCTCGGCCTGTCCGTGAACCTGGACGACGACGGCAAGGTGCCGCTGGTCATGTTCGACTCGCAGCCCTACCCGCTCGTGGAGATCAGCCTCGACCGGTATCAGGGCGTCGTCGCCGAGCAGCACCGGCTCCACGGTGGCGAGCTGACTATGGGCGGCACCTACTACACGATCGCCATGCAGGCCGTCATCGAGCACTACCAGAGCTCCGGCGCCAGCGACCCGGCCCTGGTCATCTTCCAGACCGACGGTTCCCCGCAGGACCACGACGCGACGCGCTTCAAGCTCGCGCAGGCCTCCAAGCTGCCCATCCGCTGGTCTTTCTGCGGTTTTGGCCCCTCGCGTGTGCGCTTCCTGGAGCGACTCCGCGATCTCCCCGGCCGCATCGTCGACAACGCCTCGTACTTCCACGCCGGAGACCGGCCGTCCGCACTGCCGGACAGCGTGGTCTACGACGGCATCACCAAGGAGTTCGGCGCCTGGCTGTCTCAGGCCCGTGTGAAGGGCGTCCTGCGATGAACACCAGCCCCACGCCCCGGGCCACGACCGCCCTGGAGAACTGCCCGACCTGCATGCAACCGCACCCCTGCCGGTGCGGCGCCCCGAACCACCCGCACCTCAACGGCTGGAGCACCCCATGAAGAAGTCCACCCGCCTCGCCCTGGCGGCCGTCGCCGCCGCCGTGGCCCTCGTCGCGACCGGATGCAGCAGCAAGTACGCGGAGCCGTTCAAGGACGCCCCGCGCTCCGGCCACGACAACGGCCAGCCCGCGGACCTGATCCGCATGCCCGACGGCTTCTCCAACGCCGCCACCAAGTGCGACGGACCGAACAGGGTCTATGTGCTCTACCACGGCGACAACGCGTACGGCTCCATCGCGGTCGTGCCCGATGACCCGAGGTGCACGAAGTGACCAAGGAGTGCCACGACTGCGGAGCTGTGAAACCACTGGAACAGTTTCGGCTCCCTAAGGGACGCAAGTCCCGCGTGCGCTACTGCCTGGACTGCGAGAAGGCGAAGAAGCGGGCCTGGTATGAGGCGAATCGCGAGCGGGTCATGGCGAAGGTGAAGGACTGGAGCCGGAAGAACCCGGACAAGGTCAGTGCCTATCGCCGGACCTCCCGCGCCCGGCGCATTGGCCGGGAACAGGTTCGCATCCGTGAGCGCGTTCTCGCTGGCTATGGCATGGACGCCGAACAGTATGCGGCCCTCTTTCAAGCCCAGGGTGGAGTGTGCGCCATCTGTAAACGCCCTGAGGTGACCGGACGGAGCATGCCCGTCGATCACTGTCACGAGACCGGAGAAGTACGGGGGTTGCTCTGCACCTCGTGCAACCTCGGCCTCGGTCGCTTCGCTGACGACCCCGTACGCCTCCGCGCCGCCGCCGACTACTTGGAACGCGCCGCGATCGCCGTCGTCCGCCAGGACCCCACCTGCCCCTGACCAATCCCGGCGCGGGGCCAGCTCCGGCCCCGCGCCCACCCGAGGAGTATCTGTGAACGTTCGTCAGCTCGCCGCGATCGTTGCCAACGACACCGGCCTGACCGACTCGGAGGCCGAGGACGCCGTATGGGCCACCCTCGACGCCATCGCCCGCACCCTGGCCGCCGGCGAGCCGTTCAGCGTCTCCAACTTCGGCACGTTCGAGACCCGCATTCGCAAGCCGAGCAAGGCGATGAACATCGCGACCGGCGAAACGCTGACCGTCGCCGCGCATAACGTCGCCCGCTTCCGGCCCACCGGACGTCTGCGCGACATGGTCCGCTACGGCGACACCACTGCCAGCATCCGCAAGCTGCCCCAGGGCAGCAGGACGGCCGCGGAGTGACCCATGGGCTACACCGGATCGATCCCCGACACCGCGGCCCGCCGCCACGACTGGATGGCGCGCATGGCGTGCCGCGATATGGACCCAGATCTGTTCATCGACAGGGCGACCGAGCACGAGGCACGGCTCATCTGTGCGGTGCGCTGCCCCGTGCGCGCCGAGTGCCTCGCCAACGTCAAGCGTCTGGAGGCTGGGGTTGCCCGTGACCGGCGGGACGGTGTCGTCGCGGGACTCACCGGACCAGAACGCTGGCGCCTCGACGCTGATGCCCCCGGCCACAGCGACAAGCCCGCCCTCGTGTTCACCGGCGAGGCGCCCAACTGCGGCACCTACACCGCGCTGCTGCGGCACCTGTGGCTCGGCGAGCGCGTCGACCCGGGGTGCTGGAGTAATGAGGTCCGCCGCGATCGCCTCAACCGCGCCCACCTGGCGACGAAGCGGCAAGAAGATGTCGCCGCGATCAACGCAGAGGCGTCATGAAGATCCGCACCGACATCGCCGCCATGCTCCGGGCCGGGACCCACACCCAGAGAGCCATCGCCGAGGCCCTGAACGTCAGCCCCAAGACAGTCCGGCTCACCCGCGAAGCCCTCAAACTCCCCGCACCGTCCCGGGGGCGTCCGCAGAACCAGGCTGCGGACGACGTCTACCGCGCAGGCACCGAGCCCGTCGAGGGCGGACACCTGCGATGGACCGGCGCACACACATCGAGCGGTGTTCCCCTCATCCGGTCCCACAGCAAGCAGGAGACGGTCTACCGGATCGCGTTCCGCCTGCACTACGGCCGCGACCCGGAAGGCAACGCCACGCCGGGCTGCGGCATGCCCGGCTGCGTCGCAGGCGCACACCTCGCAGACCGGCTCCTGCGGCAGGCCAACCAGCGGGCCGCCAACGCGTACGAGGCGATCTTCGGCAGCCCTCCCACCGACCACCATGAATCCGAGGAAGCCCAGTGCCCATCCTGATCGCCGTGGCCAGCGGCATCGTCCTGGCCGCCACAGTCGGCCTCGCCTTCGGCCTGTCCGACACCTGGTTCTGCAGGCTGCTGTCGCTGGCCTGCCTGGTCGGCGCCGCCGACATGGCCTACCGCGAACTCACCCTCTGGGCGGTCGCCCTCCTCATCGGTGGCGTGGCGCTCGCTGGGGCCTCCCTGTGGGCCACCTACCGCGACCGACGCACTGGCAGGGGCGGCACGTGATGGCGATCCTCACCCCCGGCCAGACGTACGTCATCGGAGTCATCGGCGGACTCACCGTCCTGCTCGGCATCTTCGTCCTCGCCGCAGTCGGCGGGGGCCTGTGGCGCCTCAGCCAACGCGACGCGTGCGAGGCCTGCCGCGCTCTGAAAACGGCCCGCCGCCGACTCCGCACTACCCACACCATCGACGACCTCAAGGAATAGCCGTGCACACCCACCTCAGCCTTTATGGCATAGCCGTCGGCAGCCTGCTGCTCGCCAAACTGCTGCTGTCGCTGCCGCTACGCCGCAGACCCCCGGCAGCCTTCCGCGAGGGGCCGCCCCTGACCGTCCACGCGGTCATCACCGTCTACAACGAGTCCCCGGACATGCTGCGCCGCTGCCTGCGTTCCCTGCTCGGCCAGACCCGCCGGCCCGACTCGCTGACGGTCATCGACGACTGCTCCAAGACCCGCGACGCCCAGGCGGTGACCGAGGAACTGCGGGCCCGCTTCACGGCGGCCGGGATTGCCCTGGAGCTGATCCGGTTCCCCGTCAACCGGGGCAAGCGCCACGGGCTCGCCGCCGGATTCAAGGCCCGGCCGGACGCGGACGTGTACCTGTGCGTCGACTCCGACACCGTCCTCGACATAGACGCGGTCGCCGAGCTGCTGCGCCCGCTGGCCCGCCGACGCGTCATGTGCGTCACCGGCCTCGTCCTCGCCAACAACCGCACCCGGAACCTCCTCACCCGGCTCATCGACATGCGGTACGTCAACGCGTTCCTCGGCGAACGCGTCGCCTACTCCCGGCTCGGCTCGGTGCTGTGTGCCTGCGGCTCGCTGGTCGTCTACCGCGGCTGGGTCGTGCGCAAGCACCTCGATGACTTCCTCGGCCAGACCTTCCTCGGGAAGCCCGCCACGTTCGGTGATGACCGGCGCCTGACCTACTACTGCCTGACCGAGGGCCAGTCGCTGATCCAGCCCGCCGCCGTCGGCCGTACGGACGTGCCGGAGCGGCTCGGCCACTACGCCCGCCAGCAGGTCCGCTGGGGCAAGAGCTTCTTCCGTGAGGGCCTGCTCCTGGCCGCGCAACTGCGGCTCGTGTGCCGCGCGTTCTGGTGGCTCAACCTCGTCGAACTCGTGACCTGGCTCGCATTCACCGCGGCCCTACTCGCCGCCCTGGTCGTGGTCGCCGTGCACCCGGCGGGCTGGACGATCCTCGCTGCTTACACCGGCTACGTGTGTGCCATGGCGTGGCTGCGCTCCGTGCACTACCTGCGCCGCGCGCCCGGTGTCCCGTTCCGCGACCGCATCGGCACGTTCGCCGCCGCGCCGCTGTACGCCCTGCTCAACTTGGTGATGCTGCTGCCCCTGCGCCTCTACTCGCTGGCCACGCTGCGCCGCAACGGCTGGGGCACCCGCCAGAACGGCGCCGAGATCGCCCTCGTCAACCCGGCCGCCTCACTGCCGGACGACGACACCTTGCAGATCCCCCGGATCCCGGTCGCGAAGCTGCTCGACCCCGACACCGAGACGACGCTCACCCTGCCCATCCCGCGCCAGCGCACCGCTACGCCCCAGCCCGAAGGAACCCTGCGATGATCCGCAACACCGAGAAGGCCGCCAAAGATCCGGCCGAAGCGATGCTCATCCTCGCCGCGAGCATGGGCCCCGGCGGCAGCGACCAGGCCATCGCTGAGCAGGAGCGCGCCGGGCAGGCGCAGCTCGTCAACTCCGAGCAGCTGCCCACCGACCTCAACGGCGACGACCAGGCCGCCTTCGAGGCCCTCGGCATTACCTTCGGCGAGCCCACGCCCGGGGATCCGCTGTTCCAGTCGGCCACCCTTCCCGAAGGCTGGAAGCGGGAGGCTGCCGACCACGACATGTGGTCGTACGTCGTGGACCGGTTGGGCCGTCGCCGTGTCGCTGTCTTCTACAAGGCCGCCTTCTACGACCGGCGTGCGTTCATGCGCATCAACACGCTGTTCGGCTACGTCACCGAGTGCGTGCGCCAGGGCACGGACATCGTCACCGACGACGCCTGGGCCACCCCGGCCGCCGTGGCTGGAGAGCTGCGGAAGGCCGCTCAACGCGCTCAGGAGAAGCTCGACCGCTGGTCCGACATCGCGGAGACGAAGGGCACCGACGACGAACTCCGTGAGTTCATCGCGGAGGACACCACCACCCGCGATCGCTGCATCGAACTCGCCACCAGCTTCGAGGCGGTGACCGAGGCATGAGCGACGCGATACCCCGCTTGTTCGTCCTCCAGCGAGACCGCGACGTCACCGGAGTGAGCGGGCCCGGGCCCGTCGCGGACGGTGTGGAGTGGCCGGATGGGACCATGGCCCTTCGCTGGCGCGAGCGGCCGTCTACTTCGGTGTGGGACAGCCTCGACCTGATGCTCTCCGTCCACGGCCACGACGGCGCCACCCGCGTCGTGTGGGCGGACGACCGAGCGCGGGCCGCCGCCGGACGTGCCTATCTGCTGGCCGACCGCTGGCAGGCCGCACACGGCTCGTCGATGTTCCTCGTACGGGCCGCCGGTGCCGAGCTGCGCGACGTCCTGGGCGAGGCCCTGGCGGAAGACCCGGGGCTTGCCGCTGCCGAGTGCTCCGCGCAGTACCCCGCCCACGAAGCAAGCCCGCGCCTGTGCATCCGTGCGGCGCAACACCGCGGCGACCACATCGACGAGCACGGATTCCACTGGTCCGACTCCGTCGCCGTGTACCCGGCCGCGAGCAGCCAGCCGATGCAGCACGGCCGGGCGTACGCGAGCAGCTGCTCCAACCCGGACCACGCCTGCCCGACCTGCGGCGACTGCGTACGACAGCACCCGGGCGAGGGCCAGTGCGCGACCCCGAACCAAGGCGCGCTGGCAGGTATCGAGGTACGGGATCCGTGCCCGTGGTGCGAGGACTGCCCGCTCATCCCGCGCACGCTGATGAGCGACCACATCCGCGAACACCACCCGGAGGTGCGCGAGGGGGGCCCCGGTATCCCGGTGCCCGACGCCGTTCCGGAGCTGGACGACTGGGTCACTGAGGAATGCCCTCACTGCGACGAGCGGTTCCCCCGCAACCGCATCGACGAGCACGTCACCGTCGCGCACGCCAACCTTCCCCCGTGCACCGCGACGCTCGTCAGCGAACACGTCAGCCTGAAGCGCTGCGTGTTCCGCGCCGGGCACCGCGAGGGCGAGTACGGCAGCCACCATGCGAGCGCGCACGGCGAGATGGGCCGGACTGTGTGGGCGGACTGGGCAACGGGAGCGACGCCCCACCAGGAGCCGGACGGTCTCGCCGCGGCACTGGTACCGCCCGACGGTGGCATCGCCGAGGACGGTCTGCGAAGGCGGTGCGAGGAACTGCACGCCCGGCTGGACGATGCCGAGTGGGCCGTCACCGAGGCCGTACGGCAGCGGAAGGCGGCGGAGGATCGAGCATGTCGGGCCGAGTCCGCTGTCGCGCGCGTCCGCGCCCTGATGCCCACAGAACCGTGTCCCACCCGCGGCCTGCCCAACGAACTCGCCCGCGCAGAGGCCGAGTACGACACCTGGGAGGCCGTGCGGTACGCCCTCGACGGCGACACCCGCGAGGCCACCGAAGCCTGCCCGTACTGCACTGGCGCCCCGGAGTTCCCCCGCTCCGAGCTTGGCGCGCACGTCGAGGCGAAGCACGCCCGCGTCCTGGACGTGCTCGCCAGCGGTGCCAGCCTCGACGAGCGGCTGGCCGGCCCCGAAGCGCGATGCCGCCTCCCGCACGAGATGGAGGCCTGACCATGCATGATCCGCTCACCGTCGCGTTCGAGATCCGCCGCCCCTGGCCCAAGGGCGAAGCCTGGAAGACCGAGCAAGCGGCCCGCACCGGAACCCGCTGGAAGATCGGCGGCGCGTTCTGGGTGCTCGCCGGGCGCGGCCTCTACTTCCCGCCCCTGATCACCGTGTGGCATCGAGACCCGTCCGGCTACGACTCCACCACTTGCGCGATCTATCCGGGACGCACGTGGCGCTTCCACGTTCACCACTGGCGGTTGCAGGTACACCCGCTCCAGCAGTGGCGGCGCCGTCTGCTCACCCGCTGCACCTGGTGCGGCGGACGCTCCGCCAAGGGCGACCAGGTCAACATCTCCCACTCGTGGGACGGACCACGCGCCCGCTGGTGGCAGGGCGAGCGCGGCCTGTATCACCGGGACTGCTCATCGATCAAGCGGGCCCACTCCACCTGCACATGCACCATGCCCCGCCTGGACCACGACATCCACGGGAAGTGCGCCCGCTGCGGTCTGTTCCGACCCTTCGGGATCACCGACGCCAACCTCGCCCGCGCCCGGGACCTACGGACCATCCCGCGCGGCGGCCGACGCGACACCCCGAAGGAGGTCTGACCGATGACCATCGCAGTGGACTTCGACGGCGTTGTGCACCAGTACTCGCGCGGCTGGCAGGACGGCACGATCTACGACCCGCCCATGCCCGGCGCCCTCGACGGCCTCCGCACCCTCATGGAGCACGACGCCGTGTTCATCTTCACGAGCCGGAGCACTGAGCAGGTAGCCGACTGGCTGTTCGAGCGAGGCGACTTCAACATCACGTGGGAGCCGCCCGGCGAATCCATCTGCGAGTTCTGGAACAACAGGGACCGCATCCTCGTCACCAACCGGAAGCTGCCCGCGACCGCGTACCTCGACGACCGCGCGGTCCGCTTCGAGACGTGGGAGCAGGCACTCGCCGACCTCGACCGCATGAGGGAGGCCTGAGGTGGGACGCCGTATCAGAGCCGCGTCGGTCGAGCGGCTGCTCATCGACCAGGGCCACGAGTTCTCCGAGTTCGAGGGCGGCGACTGGGACCCCGGCGTCCGCGTCGCCCAAGCCGGAACCCGCGCCGTGCACGTCTTCTACGACGGGCCCGGCGAGGCCGACCAGCTCGACAGCATCACGGCCGAACTCCGCGCCGCGGGGTACCACGTCGTCGCCACCCAGCAGGACCGCGGCGGGCGCTGGCGCCTGGAGGTGACCAGGCCGTGACGATGCAACCCGCCTTCACCCGTGGCTTCCGCCTGCACCACAACGGCCGCATCATCCACGGCGCCGAGTTCCCCGGCGGCGAGGTCATCGTCGCCGACGACCCGCAGTACGGGCTCGGAACGGCCGCCCTGTCCCTTGAGGAACTGCTGAAGGGCTACCACGGCGCACGCGTCGAGTGGCCCGGCGACCAACTCGTACCCACCGCCCTGTTCCTCGGCCTGGTGAACATCGCCACGCACGTCGCCGCCGGACACAAGCACTTCATGGCAGGCCGCCCCATGGACACCGCCGCCCGCGCGGTCCTCGGCCAGCTCACCAAGTACCTGGGCCACGACGTCGCCGAGCGTGCCGCCGGGCAGGAAGCCAACCGTGCCCTCGCGCGAGGGGAGACGCACCTATGAGCAGCACCGCCGCCGAAGAACTCCGTCAGGCTGCCGACAAGTTGCGTGGCCTCGTTGAAGCGCTCGGAGACTGCCGTGGCTCCTGGTACATCGTCAACGAGCAGGACCGTCCGTACCCGCAGTCGATCAGCAACATCGGCGTGCCGTATTGCGTCGCCACCACGACCACCGATCCGCACGTTCCGCCGCACATCGCCCAGTACATCTGCGCCATGCACCCCGGCGTCGGGAAGGCGCTGGCCGACTGGCTGGAACGCGAGGCGAAGCAGGAGACCTACACCCTCGCCGAGTTCACCTACCGCAGCGCCGCACCCGAAGCCCTCGCTGTCGCCCGGCAGATCAACGCCACCGGAGGCCGCAAATGACGTGCCACCCGATCCCGGAGAACCAGCACTGCTGGTGGCTGGTGTGCGGCAAGGAGCGGCGCCTGCACGCCGTCGCCGGGCAGCGCATCAGTCCCGGGCAGATGCGGGACGCCATCGACGAGGCCCGGCTGATCCCGGCGCGCGCGGTGTGCGGGCTGCGGCGCCGCTGGTGGATGCCCGGCCTGTTCTCCCGCCTCGGCCGCCGCCGCTGCGTCCCCTGCTGCCGTGCCCTCGTCATCGAGCCCGGCTACGGCACCCCCGCCAACGAGAACGACCTCAAGCAGAAAGACCAGGCCGCATGACCGACACCCAGTGGAACGGCGAGCCCTGCGCCGCCCGCCAGATCACGGCCACCGTCGCCGACAACACCGCGTTCCCCATGTACTGGGCGCGCCCCTTCGTCGGCATGCGCCGCAAGGCCGTCGAAGTCGAGTACGGCGGCGAGACCTTCTACCTCGACGACGAGGCCGGCGAAGGCTGGCACAAGGTCACCCACGGCGGCTCACCGTGGCTGACGCACAGCAGCCTGACTATCGAGCCGGACAGTGTCGAGCCACGCGCCGACGCCCCGGATCAGATCCGCTTCGCCCGCCGCTTCGTCGCCATCATTCCCGACCAACCCGACATCCACGGTGTCCAGTTCCCTTCCGGCCGCATCATCGCCGACACCGAAACTGGCCTCACCGCCTTCCTCACCGCTGACGTCATCACCGCCGACTACGCCGGGGCCGTCATCCATTGGGCAGACGAGGAGAACACCGATGGACGCTGACCACCGCATCGTCACCATCGACCGGCACGAGTGGACGCTGCAGAGCCCCGCCCACCACACGGAGGTCATGAAGGCCGTCGCCGTCGCCGAGCGCGAGCGCGGGCAGCTCGCCTCCAAGGGCGTTCGGACCGGTGACGTGCACATCCACGGCGACGACACCGAGCTGGTCATTTCATTCGAGGCAGAGCGGCCGAAGAACCCCAAGCGGGGCATCGAAGAGGAGGTCAAGTGAGCACTCGGTACGCCCCGTACAGGTACTTCCTTGTCTGCAATGGATGCGGCGCTGAGCACAAACCGGCCGACGATCCCGAGCTGGGTTTCGAGTCCGCCATGGAGGCTCGTGCCAGTGCCTACAACCAGGGCTGGCGCTTCCCGCACATGAGCACGAAGAAGGGCACTCCTGCGAACCGAACGTCGGATGTGTGTCCGCAGTGCTACCCCGACTGGGATCCGCCGCGCGCAATGCCAGAGCAGGGACCTGCATCAGCGGATGATCTGAGGCGGCGACCGCGCGGGAGGACCACCGATGCCTGAGCAGTGGTTCACGGTCGAACTCCAGTCGGGCGGGACGGCCTCGCAGTGCGGAGGCCACTGGAACAGGGAGCAAGCCGAGGCGCTTGCCGATGGCGCCGCTTCGAAGACCGACGAAACGGTTCTGGTCGTCGCCCACACGCGGACCGTAGCCGCGACATACCGGCGCACGGTCGAGATCACCGTCGCCCGCACGGACGGGGCCGCCGATGGCGACGCTTGACGACCTCGTGCGCGACCAGCCAGTTGCTCACGGATACACCATGCGGGACCTCGACAAGCTCGCCGCCGCCGCCTGCACCTACGACCGGTCCATGGCCTCCGACGCCACCACCCGCTACGACATCGCCTGGTCCGCGATCGCCGAAGCGCTCTGCATGGCCGATGAACCGCCGCAGTGGCACGACCTGTTCACGGTCGGCTGGCACGCCATCTACGCCGAAGTCCGCGAGATGCGACACCTGTTCGGGCAGCGCGACAAGGACGGCACCAACGAGGTCGCGTCGTCCCCGAGGTTCCGGCAGTACTGGACGCTGCCTCCGGCCTACCCCGAGGACGGGCTCGTCGAGCGCCTGGCCATGCCACAGATCCTCGCCGTCCTCACCGATACCTACCGGGATGCCGTGGTGGCGCTGGCCGTACACGACGACTACCAACGGGCCGCCGACGCTCTCGGCATCAGCTACGGGGCCTTGACGTTCAGGCTCAGCACCGCACGACGCACCTTCCGCACCCACTGGTACGCACCCGAGACCGCGCCCCCGGCAAAGGGCACGGACCGGCGAGTCGGTTCCCGGACGAAGCCGCCACGCACGCACTGCGGCGAGGGTCACGAACTGACCAGAGACAACGTCTACCGCCGCCCCAACCCGAAGCCCGGCAGGCGCGGCGAACGGGCGTGCCGTGCGTGTGAGTCCGAACGCAGCAGAGCCCGGTGGGCACGTAAGAAGGAGGCCGCAGCCTGATGCAGACGCTTGACGACCTGGTCACCGATCTCGTCGACCGCTACACCGGCGACGAGCAGCACCCCGGCGACGGCGGCCCCGGCCTCCTGCTCCGCCTCGACACCCTCGGCCTGCGCTCCCGCCAGCCCCGCGACGGCGGCCACGCCCCGCCCGGCAGCCGGCCGCCGACATCGCTGGAAGCCGTGTCCTGGTCCCAGCGCATCAAGGTCGAAGCCATCGGCCTGGACATGCGGCTGCGCGGCTCGTCGCGCACACAGCCCTGGTACCGGGCGCTCAAGGCCATCCCGCCCGGCGCCGAGAACGCCGACCGCGTGTCGGAGGTGACGCGCACCGTGGGCCGCTGGCACGGCACCGTGCTCACCGTGCTCGGGCTCCGCGGGCCGTCCGTGCACTTCCGGCACGCCCTGTGCCTGGCCTGCGGGGAGCGCACCGTGTACGGCCGCGCCGACGACGACCGGCCCCGCGCCTGGTGCATCAACGACCTATGCGAGGACGGCGGCACCGGCGCACCTGCCCGCTATGAGGGGACGCGGCTGTATCTGCTCACGGAGAACCGGGCGTCGTGAGGCTGCGGCCGAGGGCTGGTCAACGGTTCTGACTGGGACGGGTGTTGGCAGAGAAAGTACGATCCACCACTTGTGGAAAGTCGTACATAGTCGTACTCTGGTTACAGAGGTCGGGGCACACGCCCCGGGCGACGACCCCGTGAGGAGGACCCGGCCATGGACACGCTGTTCCGCTCCATCGACCTGATCGAGCCCGGGGACCTGGTCCTCTACCACGGGTCCATTGAGTCGAGCCACGGCCTGTGGCTGGCCATCCCGTGCCCGTGCGTGATCTGCCAGGCGCTGGACGAGTTCGGAGTCCCGGACCTCCGCTTCGCTCTCGTCGACCCGTGGGGCGAACTGCCCGGCCCGTTCCACGTGCGCCGCGCCTCCATCACTCGCTCGGCCGCCTGCGCCTGAACACCAACCACCCTTGAGGGGGGAACCGTGACCGTCACCGACGTCAACACCGCTTTCGCCGCCGAGAAGACCCGCCAGCTCGACACTGCCCGCCAGCAGCAGCGCGCCTTCCAGGCCCGCATCGACCGGGGCGAGATCCGCATGATCGGCGCCGACCGGTACAAGGTCCTCACCGGTTGGGACCGCGGCGAGGTCTTCACCGTCACCCGCAACACCCAGGGCCAGATCGACGGGATCATCGCCCAGCACGGTCTCGACGAGCGCGCGGACGGCACGATCGCCCTGTACGCGTCGTCCCCGGCCTGGCACGGCCTCGGCCAGATCATCCCCGGCGGCACCACGGACATCGACGAGGTCCTCGCCCTGTCCGGCCTGGACTTCAAGGTCACCACCGTCCCCGCCCTGTACGAGTGGCAGGGCGAGATGCGCGAGCACGCCGACCAGCGGCACACCGTCCGCACCGACACCGGCGCCGCGCTCGGCGCGGTCGGACGGAAGTACTGCCCGATCCAGAACCGGCAGGGCTTCGAATTCCTCCAGGAACTCGTCGGCCGCTTCGACGTGGTGTGGGAGTCCGCAGGGCTGCTGCGCGGCGGGAAGCGCGTGTTCATCAGCATTCGCCTCCCCGAGACCGTGACCGTGGACGCCGACGGCATCAACGACATCGTCGTCCCCTACGTCGCGGTCATGAACGACCACAGCGGGCAAGGCCAGTTCCAGTGCGTCGTCACCCCGTGGCGGCCCGTCTGCGCCAACACGGAACGCTTCGCCGTCCGCGACGCCGTGACCCGCTGGGCCGTGCGCCACACCGCCGGGGCCACCTCGGAGATCAAGGAAGCCCGCCGCACCCTCGGCCTGTCCGTGCAGTACTTCGAGCACTTCGCCGCCGAGGAAACCGCGCTCGCCCGCACGGACATCGCCGTCCGCGACTTCCACGACGTGATCGGCGACCTGTGGCCCCTCGACGACGACGCCACCGATGCGAAGAAGACCAACTTCGCGGCCCGGCTCGGCACCCTCGACGAGAGGTTCCGCACCGAGACCGAGCGCGTCGGGCGCACCGCCTACGCAGCCGAGCGCGCCATCACCGGCTACCTCGACCACGTCGCCCCGAGGCGCCCGCCGAAGTCCATGACGGAGGAAGTCTTCCGCGCGACCGCCGTCATGGAAGGCGCCGACGACGAGACGAAGAGCAAGGCCCACCGGCGCCTGCTCACGCTCACCCGGGCCTGACCACAGACTGGCGGCCGGGCCGACTCCCCCCGGCCCGGCCGCCACCCAGGGCGACGCCCCACTCATCCCCCGCCACGGGGCGTCGCCCGCCCAAGCGCCCGTAGCCCAATCGGTAGAGGCAGTGGCCTATACCCACCCCAAGTGCGGGTTCGACCCCCGTCGGGCGCTCCAAGCCAGACCCCCAACGACCCTCAGAGAGAGGCAGCATGACCAGCCCTGCTCGCACCGCCTCCAAGGCCGGCGACCTCATCCGATCCTTCAACCACGACACGATCGTCACCGGCGACGGCTGGCAGTACCCGCCGAACGCCTACGACGCGATCGGCTCCCTCGCCTACACGGTCCGCATGCTGCCGCAGGCCATTGAGCAGACCCTGCGGCCCGTCGAGCACACCCACAAGCAGGGCCGCGTGCTCATCGACGGCGGCCGCGACCCCGAGCCGGCCGTGACCGAGCTGCGCGCCCTCGTCGGCGACGCAGCCACCCTCGCACGGGCCCTGAGCAGGGCCCTGGACCTCATGCACTCCGCCGCCTTCCCCATGGGTCTCGACACCCGCGGCCTTCCCGAATTCGAGGACTGACCGCCATGAACACCACACCGAACCTGCCGTCCCTCGCTGTGGCCTGCCCCATGTGCGGCTCAGCCGCCGGGCAGCCGTGCACCAGCCACGGAGGGAAGCGTGTCCGCCGTGACAATGTCCACCTGGCGCGCAAGGTCGCCTGGGAGCAGTCGCGGATCGACGCTGTCCCGGCCGCCAAGCTCGTCGCCGACCACGGAGCCTGGGTCCGACACGCCAAGCACGCGGCCGAACTGCTCGACAAGCACGGCTATGCCACGGAGGCCGAGCAGATCCGCCGTGCGACCTCCGAGCGCAACGGGCTCATGTCCGCCAAGCAGGCCATCGCTTTCCTGGTCGACGGTGCTGAGGACGGTGAGGGCCGGTGAGCGCCCGCGACACGCTGATCGGGATCGTTGGGCAGTGGGCTGAGCGGATTGGCTGCGCTCCCAAGACGCCTGACGCTGTAGTCGGCGCCTTCCGTGACGAGGTGCTCGCCGAGCACCAGGCCGAGCCGCTGATCGTGTCTCGGTACGACGTGGCCATGGAGCCTGCACCGGAAGAAGAGCCCGTGCTCACGGTCGGCGCGGTCGCCGAGGACGGGCGCCCCGTGGCGCTGCTCTTCGACCTGGAGGCGCGCGCGAAGGTCGCGGGCTGGCTCGCCCCCAGCGAGGACGCGGTGACGTTCGTGCCGCGTACCGAGCGCTCGCACTGGGTGAGCATTGCGGACGCCCTCAACGCCGCGCACTCGGCTGGCATGGCGGTCGGCATCGACCTCGACGGCACCCTGACCGACCACCACATGTGGTCTGTGATCTGGGACCGGGCTGCCGAGCGATGGACGGTCGCCGGGTATGAGGTCGAGGATCCGTGTCGCCCGTGTGGTTGCCCGAAGCGCTTCAACCGACACGCGGAAGGCTGCCCCACACTGCCCGCCGAGGAGCCGCAGCCCGTGACCCGCACTGGGCGCTGCTACCTCAACGGAGACGTGCTCTTCCTCAGCGACGCCGTCATTCAGCATCCGATCACCAAAGAACCGCACGTCATGGGCTGGACGCGCAAGACCAACGAGCGCGAATGGAAGCCGACAGCCGTCGCCCAGAAAGAGCTGAAATGCAACAGGTGGCAAGACGTCACGGTCGACAAACTCGACGACCCGGACGCCGACATGCGCCGCAAACTGACGCACCGGACCACCTCGGGTGCGCCGGTGGCGCACGCCACTGAGCCTCCGGAGGCGAGCCAGTGAGCCAGCCTCCTGCCATGAGCGTCGCCACCCGGCGCGCGCTCGTGCGCCAACTCGCCGACCAGGACCCGACATTGAGCACCCGCGCCATCGCAGCCCAGATCGGGGTCAGCAAAGACACCGTGCGCCGCGACCTCGACGAAATGCGCCGCGAGCAGACCCAGCCTGCGCCGGACGGGGCCGCCGCCGAGCCGGACGATGCGCCGGACAGCGACCGGCTCGTGCTGGTCCTCGACGAGCCGCTGCGCCGGGCCCTCGCCGCCCTACGCGCCACCGTCGGAGCGCCCGACACCCCGGAGCAGAACGTGGCCGCCGCCCGCGCCGCGATCCGGGCCACGGCAGACGCCGTTCTCGAAGCCCAGCCGATAGCGGAGCCGGATCGGTGAGCGCGCCGCCCCAGCCCCGCCACCCGGTGCCTGACCACATCCCCGAGCACCTGCGTGAGGCCTTCGCCACGGCCAAGGGCCGCCAGGTCCCGCCGCACTGCCCATACAAGTTGGGCGACGCCGTCCAACGCCACGGGTACGGCGGCAACCAGCCATCACCAGGGTTCGCCAACACCGGGTTCCGCGGCTGGGTCGTCGCCACCGTCGGCGGCACCCTGCTCACCGGAATCACCACCGATGGCCGCGAGTGGTGGGAAGAGTGGGGGCGCCTCTACCCGGACGGACGACCAGTCGATATGTGGGACCACTGCGTGTGCTGCCGCGACGAACGCCGCGAACTCCTGCGCGCCCACTACGCCGGGCAGCGCGCCCGCGGCGACCAACTCGACCTTTTCGGAACGGAGACGACCTGATGCCCTGCGAAGACTGCGGCCGCTTCCCCTGCACCTTCTGCGGCGGCCACATCTGCTGCGAGCCCTGTGAATGCGGCCGCTCCCACAACTGCGGCTGCGAATGCGCCGACTACGACCGCCTCATGACCGACGCCGACTGACGACACGACGTCGACCGCCGCGTACGCTGATCCCGCGAGGACTCCCACTAGGGGCGACGCACAGGGATGGGTTGTCCAGCCCCCGCCCGTGGCGGACAGTGCTGGCCGGTGCCGCATACCGGAAGCGGACCCTGTCGCCCCACCCACCATGAAGGCCCGGACACCGCACCACGGCTGGGTGTCCGGGCCACCTCATGTTCAGTCCTCGTCGTCGTACAGCGCAGAGAAGGACCGCCGGGCCACAGCGCCCGTGTACGCCGTGAGGTTGGCCATCTCTTCGGCAGTCAGCGGACGCGGATCACGCAGCCCTTCGGCGAACCTCTCCGCCATGGCGCAGCCAAGGGCTGCGTACCGCTCACTGGTGGTGGGCCTGCTCAACAGGCGGCGGATCAGACGGCGCATGCGGCCAGCATGGCACCGCTGACCGTACGGGCACACTGGATACGTGATCACCTCCAGCACCGGGCGTGACGGCCGGGCCCTCGTCACCACGACCATGGCTGCCTACTCGCTCGGCATGAAGCCCGCCAGCTTCCGCAGCTGGGCACGGCGCCACGGCGTGACCGCCGCCGACTACCAGCGCACCCCCGGCAGCACGGGCCAAGCCGGCGCACTGTGGGACCTCGCAGACCTCACCAGCGCCATGCGCACAAGCAAGGCCGCTTGACCACAGATCAATTGCCACGCATCATCAGTCATGGTGCACGTACTGCCTCATGAGCCCGGCCACAGAGCCGGGCTCCGGCATATCCGGGGGTGACGATGCCCAAGCCCCCCGACGTCCCGCCCACCACACCACCCGGCAAAGGTGGAGGACGGGACATCGCAGCCCGCGCCCGGAACAACCGTGCCACCCGACACCGCGCCCGCATCAACGCCCAGGTGCACGCCGAAGAGACCACCTGCTGCCACTGCGGCGGCCACGTGGACCCCACCCTCACCGGCACCCACCCATGGGCCGGCACCGTCGACCAGCCCCGCCCCCTGTGGGCCAGCGGCAACCCCAACGTCCGGGCCAACAACCGGCTCGCCCACCAGCTCTGCCAGGGCGCCCACCAGCAGCAGCTCAGGGTGGCAGGCCAAACCAGAGGCGGTCACGTCGCACGGACCGGGCGACCAGCATGACCGTGGGCCTCCTCATCAGCCGGGACCTCGTCGCCGGCCTCGCCCTCGACCAGGTAGCCGACCTCATCAGTGCACGCATCATCGGCCAGCACGATCAGGACGAACACACCATCGTCCTCCGTGTCGTTGATCCGCACGCACCGCCAGGCGCCACCCGCATGGAACCCGTCCTCACCACGGGCCCGCATGGCACGCCCCTGGTCGAGCGCATCGACTACTACCGCGCCGACGGCACACGCATCACTGCACAGTGAGAGCGAGGTGAGCCCATGGCCAAGAGCACCGCAGCCGCAGGCTACGGCTACGCCCACCAGGCCCTGCGCCGCGCCCTCCTGCCCGACGCATACGGCAAGCCCTGTCCGCGCTGTGGCCTACCCATGCTGCGTGGCCAGAGCCTGGACTTGGACCACACCGACGACCGCTCTGGGTACAACGGCATGGCTCACGCCTCCTGCAACCGCGCCGCAGGCGCGCGCAAGCGCAACGCCCGGCAAAACCGCAGGTGGAAGACCTCCCGCCAATGGTGATCATGCATCGTCGCAGGTCAGAGGCAGAGAGCGGAGGGGTAGGGGGGCGGGTCCGCCACGTGATCTTGGCGCTCCCTGACCCCGCCCCCATTCAGGATTTCTCTCCCTGGCTTTTCTGGTCATGTAACGCCGCCCCTCCAGATTTCTCCGGTGGGGCGTTCAGGTGATCTGAGGTTGTGAGGCTTCCGGCTCGCTCCGGTCGGTGTTCCGTTCCCGGGGGCTCTGTTCTGCCTCTGGTTCCATCATCCTGCTCGGCCAGGCTGGCGTCAATGCCCCAACTCCCCTTATTCCAAAGTCCTTTGGGGCGTTCTTGGCAGGTGAGGGGGCGAGCGTGGAGAAGCAGTGCGGCGGCTGCGGGAAGTCCTTCGACGCACAGCGGAAGACGGCGAAGTACTGCTCGGACCGGTGCCGGATGCGCGCCCACCGGCGCCCTGCCGATAGCGAACGAACGGGTTCCGTAACGTCACCCGCTCCCGCCGAACGCCAGAACACGGACTCATTGACGGATGCGGTCCGCGCCGAGCTGAAGGCGGCGGGCCGACTCGACTCGGCGGCTGGCCGGGTGGTGCTGGCGCTGGCCCGGCGGATCGATGCGGGCGGCCGGGAGTCCGGGTCGTCGCTGGCGTCGCTGGCGAAGGAGTTCCGTGCCGCGCTGGGCGAGGCGCTCAAGGGTGTCGAGACGGCGTCGGATCCGGTGGATGAGCTGAGGGCGCGGCGTGACCGTAAGCGTTCTGGTTGACCCGGCGTACCGCAGCCAGCCGCAGTGGCGCAGCACGCTGGGGCCGGAGGTCGCGGATCTGGCGCGGCTGGCTGGGTTCGGGCCGGACCCGGAGCAGGAGATGATCCTCGATGCTCTGTTCGCGCTCGATGAGCGGGGCACATCGGCCTGCTTCGAGGTGGCCACCGTCGTCGGCCGGCAGAACCTGAAGACGGGCCTGATGAAGCAGGCCGCGCTCGGCTGGCTGTTCCTGACCGAGGAACGCCTGGTGATCTGGAGCGCGCACAACTTCCTCGCCGCGGAGGAGGCGTTCCGCGATCTGGAAATCCTGATCACCGGCTGTGCATCGCTGTCGCGGCAGGTGAAGCACATTCACCGCGGCAACGGCGATGAGGCGATCGAGCTGTACGGGGACCGGCGGCTGCTGTTCAAGACGCGCACCAAGGGCGGCGGGCGCAGCCTGTCCGGGGACAAGGTCATCCTGGACGAGGCGTTTGCGTTGCAGCCGATGCACATGGGCGCGATGCTGCCGACGCTGTCGGCGCGGCCGGATCCGCAGGTGCTGTACGGGTCGTCGGCCGGCTTGGCGGAGTCGGCGGTGCTGCGCGGGATCCGGGACCGCGGCCGGGCGGGCAAGGATGCGCGGCTGGCGTACTTCGAGTGGTGCGCGCCGCCCCAGGAGCAGGTGTGTGCGGCGGGGGCGAAGTGCACGCACGCGCTCGGTACCGAGGGCTGCGGCTGCGACAAGCCGGAGCTGTGGCAGATCGCCAACCCGCAGCTGGGGCGGCGCATCAGCATCGACTTCATGGCGGCCGAGCGGCGGGCGCTGCCGCCGTCGGAGTTCGCTCGCGAGCACATGGGCTGGTGGGACGAGCCGGTCGGCGGTCTGATCCCCATCACCGTCGAGGCATGGGCGGCCTGCGCGGACGAAGAGTCGCAGGTGCAGGACCCGGTGGCGATCGCCGTGGACGTGACACCAGACCGATCCATGGCGGCGATCGCCGTGGCGGGCCGGCGGGCGGACGGGCTGATGCACGGCGAGCTCGTCGAGCACCGGACCGGGACCGGCTGGCTCATGGACCGGCTCGTCGAGCTGGCTTCGCGGTGGCGGCCGTGCGCGGTGGTGCTGAATCCGGCGGGCCCGGCCGGGTCGCTGGAGAAGGAGATGAACGAGCGCGGCTTCAAGACGGAGCCGGTGGGCGGCGAGTGGCGGCTGCATCTGGTCGGCAGCCGCGAGTACGCGCAGGCGTGCGGGGCGCTGACCGACGACGTCAACAACGGCCGGTGGGCGCACGCGGATCAGGCGCCGTTGAACAAGGCCGTGGAAGGTGCGGGCACCAGGCCTCTGGCGGAGGCCTGGGCGTGGTCGCACCGCAACAGCCTGAACGACATTTCCCCGCTGACGGCCATCACGCTGGCGCGGCACGGGTTCGCTGCGCATGGGGTGACGGAGCCGGTGGCGCCGTTCGCGATCTGGAGCTGAGAGGGAGGGCGGCGGCGTGGCGGTGTGGGCTGACCGGGTGCCGGTCGAGGAGATCAGTGAGCGGGCGCGGCAGGTGAAGTTCTGGCGCACGTGCCTGACTGTGCTGGCGGGACTGCTGTTCGGGCTGGGCTGGCTGGCTGCGAAGGCGTTCGCCGTGCTGTGGCTGGCCGTCGTGTGGTCGGCGACCGCGGTGAAGGTCGGATGGCAGGAGGGCCGCCGTGGGGCTGCTCGACCGCGTTAACGCCGCCCTGGCCCCGCAGCAGCGGGACGCGCCACTGGGCTTGGACCAGTGGGCGCAGCTCTTCTCCTTCGGCGGCACGAGCTACCCGCTCGTGCAGACCACGATGAGCACGATCGACGAAGAGCAGATCGCGTTCACGGCGTCCGCCGCATACAAGTCGAACGGGCCCGTCTTCTCGCTCGTGGTCGCCCGGCTTCAGGTGTTCTCCCAGGCCCGCTTCCAGTGGACCCGCTTCAACGGTGGGCAGCCCGGCCAGCTGTTCGGCAACCCCGAACTCGGTGTGCTCGAGCGGCCCTGGCCCGGTGGCACCACTGGTGACCTGCTGGCCCGCATGGAGGTCGACGCCTCCCTCGCCGGGAACTCCTACATTCGCCGCACCCGCGCCGACCGGCTGAACCGGCTGCGCCCGGACTGGGTGATCGTCGTCCTCGGCTCCAAGGAGATGGCCGACTTCCCCTCTCAGGCGGCCGATGTCGAGGTCGTCGGGCACGTGTACGACCCGCCGTCCGGGCCGATGCAGTTCTTCCCCATCGACGGCAGCAAGGGCCGCATCGCCCACTACGCGCCGCTGCCGGACCCGGACTTCCACTTCCTCGGCCAGTCGTGGATCACTCCGGTGTTGCGGGAGATGCAGGCTGACTCCCTGGCCACCGAGCACAAGGCCCGCTTCTACACCAACGCGGCCACCCCGAACCTGGCCATCAAGTTCGACCCGTCCGTCACGCTGGCGCAGGTCAAAGAGTTCAAAGAGCTGATGGAGTCCGAGCATCAGGGCGCCTGGAACGCCTACAAGACCCTCTACCTGGGCGGCGGCGCGGACCCGAAGGTCATCGGCAAGGACTTCAAGGAACTCGACTTCGCCGCCACCCAGGGCAAGGGCGAATCGAGGCTCGCCGCCGCGGCCGGCGTCCCCCCGTCCTGGGTGGGCTTCTCCGAGGGCCTCCAGGGCAGCTCGCTGAACGCCGGGAACTTCACCGCCGCCCGCCGCCGGTTCGCCGACGGCACCATGCAGCACCTGTGGAGCAACGCCGCCTCCAGCCTGGAAGCGCTGCTCACCCCGCCTGACTCCGGCACGGCCCTGTGGTTCGACACCAAGTCGGTGGCGTTCATGCGGGAGGACGCCGGCGACCTGGCGCGGATCCAGCAGGAGCAGGCGCAGACCATCGCCGCGCTGGTGCGGGACGGGTTCACCGCGAAGTCCGCCGTGGACGCCTTGATCAACAACGACTGGACGCGCCTGGTCCACACGGGCCTGACCAGCGTGCAGTTGCAGCCGCCGTCGGACGGTCAGGAGCCGATCCCCACGGAGAACACCACACCGGAAGGAGTCAACCCGTGAGCGACGACAAGCGTCGCGTCCGGAGCATCCTCGACGGGATCGTCGAGGGCGAGGACGGGATTCGGCGCTACACGGAGACGGACGGCCTGTACTCCCGTGTGGTGCCCCTGGACAACATCGAGATCGTGTCCCGCGCGAAGGGCGGCGACGGTCGCACCGTCCGCGCCTACGCCGCGGTGTTCGACAGCCCGGCCGAGATCCGCGACCAGGACGGCCACTACCAGGAGCAGATCTCGCGCACCGCGTTCGAGCAGAGCCTGGCGATGCGTAGCCGCGCGGTCGGGGTGTTCTATAACCACGGCCGCACTCTTCACGGAACGCCTTCGGAGCGCGCATCGGTGCCCCTGGGCAGGCCAGTGATGATCAAGGCGGACGGGCGGGGGCTGCTGACCGAGTCGCAGTACAACCGCACTCAGCTCGCTGACGACATCCTGGAGTCGATCCGCAACGGTGACATCACCGGGCAGAGTTTCACCGGCATTTTCCTGCGCTCTGACCCCAAGGGGCCCTACCTGCCGTCGCGTTCTGGCGATCTGTCGCTGGTGACCCGGCAGGAAATCGCACTCATCGAGTACGGACCAACCCCGATCCCCGCCTACCAAGACGCGGAGATCCTCGGCGTACGGGCCGCCAGCACCGTCGACCAGGGCAACATCGACACCGCGAACGCCGCCGACCTGGACACGGCCGCCCGCCAGCACGCGGCCTCACAGGGCTGGGCCATGGAGGACGGCTCGTACCCGATACGCCCCCTCGACTCGCACGGCCGCACCGACCTCGAGGCCGCGGTCCGTGCTGTCGGCCGCGGCAGCGGATCCCACGACGCGATCCGCGCCCACATCGTCAAGCGTGCCAAGGCGCTCGGCCTGGCGGAGATGATCCCCGCCAGCTGGCCCGCAGCGCCCACGACCCCCAGCGGCGGCAGCAATGCCGCCGCCGGCAGCACCAGCAGCACTTCGGGCCGGGACGACGCTTCCGCGACCGGTACTCCAGCCGCCACCAGCACTGGAGCCGCCACCCGCCAGGACGCCCCCGCCGGAGCCGCACCCGAGCCGCAGACCACGCACTCGGCGACAACCCGAACGACTTCCCAGGAGGGAACCGCCATGGACGACCGGATGACGGTCGAAGAGCGGGCATCGCGCCAGAGTGAGATCCGGGCGCGGCTCGCTGAGATCGACAACGAGTTCTCCGGCGCCGTACTGCCGGAGGAGACCCAGACCGAGTGGGACGGCCTCCAGACCGAGTACGCCGAGCACGACCGTGCCATCGAGGCCGCTTCCGCCCGCGCCGAGCAGCTCGCCGCGCTTGCCGGGACCGAGGGCGCCACCGAGCGGGTCGACAACACGCGCGCCGGATTCGGCGGCGGCCGCCAGGCCCCCAACCAGATCCGCCGGCCGGAGAACATCTACGACCTGGCCGAGGTCCGCCGGCACGCCCGCAGCATCGAAGAGCTGCCGACCCTGTACCGGGACCGGGCCATGCGCGCCATCGAGCAGGCCGCCTTCCCCGGCGTCGCCAACCGGGAGGCCGCACAGGAGCGGGCCGCCTACCTCGTCGACACCATCGACGACGAAGACGGCACCCTCGCCCGGCGCATGCTCCAGACCGGCAGCCCGCTCTACAACCGGGCGTTCGGCAAGATGATGACGCGGCTGTCGGTGAACGGGCTCACCGCGGAGGAGTCCCGCGCCCTGTCCCTGGGTGTGGACGCCTCCGGCGGCTTCGCCGTCCCCTTCCAGCTCGACCCGACGGTGATCCTCACCTCGGACGGGACCATCAACCCGCTGCGCGAGGTCGCCCGCGTCGAGCAGATCGTCGGCAAGACCTGGCAGGGCGTCACCGCGGCCGGCGTCACCGTCACCCGCGGCGCGGAGACGGATGAGGCCCCCGACTCGTCGCCCACCCTCGGACAGCCCGAGGTCGACACGAACCCGGTGCAGGGCTTCGTCCCGTTCACCACGGACGTCGAGCGGTCCTGGAACGCCATGCGCAGCGAGATCACCATGCTGCTCCAGGACGCCAAGGACACCGAAGAGGCCACCAGCTTCACCCTCGGCGACGGCACCGGCACCAACGCCGGCGGCATCGTCACCACCCTGCCCGCCGGCTCCAAGGTCGGGCAGACCGGTGCGGCCGGCGCCCTGACCGTGCCGGACGACATCTTCGCCATCGAAGAGGCACTGCCGCCGCGGTTCCGCGCCCGCGGCTCGTGGCTGGGCAACAAGTCCATCTACAACAAGATCCGCGGTGCCGCGTCCGGCAAGTCCGGCTACGCCGGCGACCTGTGGGCGCGCCTGGCCAACGGTCAGCCGCCGGAGCTGATCGGCTACGCGGCCCGCGAGCTGTCGTCCATGGACGGCACGATCGAGGCCTCCGGCAGCGGGGCCAACCTGATCCTGCTGTTCGGGGACTACCGGCGGGGCTTCATCATCGTCGACCGTATCGGCATGGCGGTGGAGCTGGTGCCGCACCTGTTCGGCGCCAACGGGCGCCCGAAGAACCAGCGCGGCATCTGGGCGCACTGGTCGAACAACTCCAAGGTCCTCGTTCCCGAGGCCATCCGCGTCCTGAACGTGGTCAGCCCGGTCTGATCCGTCCCCGGGGCCCCTGGCGAGACCCGGGGCCCCGGGCCGCTGTGAGAGAGGAGACGGCCATGGCAGGCGGCATTTTCGTCGCGAAGAAGACCGCGTCCATGATCTGGCAGGGCAGGCACATCGTGCTGGAGCAGGGTGTGACACTGGCCCGCGAGGGGCATCCGCTGCTCGACGCCGCGGGGGAGATGTTCGAGCCCGTCACCGTGCACTTCGACCTCGAGGACTCCGCCGAGCCCGTCCAGGCCGAGGAAGACGCCGAGCCGAACCCGGCTGCGCCCGGAGCGTCGGCGAAGCCGTCGGCGAAGGACATACGCGCCTGGGCGAAGGCCAACTTCATCGACGTCCCCGCACGCGGCCACATCCCCGACGACGTGTACGAGCAGTACCAGGCGGCGCACAGCTGACATGGCGATCATCACGCTGGAGCAGGCCAAGGCGCAGCTGAACATCGACGCGACCGACACCAGCGACGACGCCGAGTTGCAGCTGTACATGGACGCGGTCACCGGCGCCCTGGAGGAGTACAAGCACCAGGTCATCGAGCAGCGGGAGTTCACCGAGGACATCCGCGTCACCTCCATCGGGTCCTTCCGCTTGTTCAACACCCCCGTCGTCAGCCTGACCTCGGTGGAAGCCGCCGACGGCTCGCAGACCTGGGATGTGGCGAACCTGCGCGCGGCACCGTCAGGTGTCGTCAGGGTCCTTTCCGGGCTGCTGGTGACGGGCCTGATCACCGTCGTCTACACCGCCGGACCTGCCACTGTGGCCGCGAACTATCAGCTGGCCGGGCTCATCGTCCTCCAGCACCTATGGGAGACCCGGCGCGGCCGGTACGGCACCGTCCCGGGCGGTGGCGAGGCCGTCATCCCCGCCGGGTACGCGCTCCCGAACCGGGCCATCGAACTGCTCGGCGTGCCCACACCGGTGGTGGCGTAGATGGCCAGCAGCCGCGTCCCGCAGCTCATCGACAACTTCCTCGCCGCATTGAACGCCGCAGCCGGCCTCGCCGGCGTGAAGGTGGTCGACGGGCCGGAGGTCAGCGACACGGCGGCGACCGAGTTCGTGGTCGTGGGCTTCGACGGCGACTCCGAAGGCGAGTACGAGGCCGCGTCGACAACCCAGGCTTGGGCGGGGATCGGTGCGAAGAAGAAGAACGAGGACATTCAGATCACGTGTGCCGTCCTCGTGCGGAAGGGCTCCCCGGCCGTCAAAGGCCTGCGGGACCGCGTGTTCGAGATCTTCGCCGAAGTCGAAGCGGTCGTACGCGCCGACCCGGCGCTCGGCCTTCCGCCGCCGTCGGTGTGCGCCGTCACCGACACGTCGTTCCGCACTCCGCAGACCAGCAACGGTCTTGAGGGCCGTCTGCTGTTCACCCTCGCCGCCACACCCACCCGCATCTGACCCCGCAGCAAGGAGATCCGATGGGCGCCGTACGCCTGCGCAACCTCGGGGAGGCCGTGCACCTGTACGCGCCCCCGGGTAGCCCCAACAGCCTGCCGGTGGACGCCGCGCAGATCATCACCGTCGCCGGGCCCATGGAAGAGACCGCCGACGCGTACGTGTGCGGCGAAGGTGACCAGGCCCGCGCCTTCCCCAAGTCCCGCTGGGTGGTGGAGGCGCCGCCGACAGCGAAGAAGGCCGCGGCGAAGGCCGCTGACGAGAAGGGGGACAGCTGATGGCCACGGGTTCCGGGCTCGACGCCCAGGTCATGGTCGGCGCGGAGGTGACCTGGGGGACCGGCGTGACCCCCGACCACGCGTACGAGTTCAACGACGAAAGCCTCAAGAGCGAGCTCACCTACCTGGAGCCGACGGGGCTGCGCGCGGGGCAGAAGTACAAGCGGGCCGACCGGGTGTCGATCTCCCGCGAGTCGGTGTCCGGTGACCTGACGCTGGAGCACGCGACGAAGGGCATGGGCCTGCTGTGGAAGCATGCCCTCGCCTCCAGCGCGGTGCCGACGCAGCTCGCGGCCACCGCGGCGTACGAGCAGATCCACGTGCCCGGGGATTTCCGCGGCCTGGGCCTGACGGTGCAGGTGGGCCGTCCGGAGCCGTCCACGGGCACGGTGCGGCCGTTCACCTACGCCGGGTGCAAGATCGGGTCGTGGGAACTGTCGGTCTCCGACAACGCGATCCCCACCCTGAAGGTGACCTTCGACGGTCGGGAAGAGGACACGGCGACCGCGCTGGCCGCGCCCTCGTACCTGACCGGCTCCCACGTCTTCTCCTTCGCCGACGCCACCCTCACCCTGGGCGGCACTGTTTCCACCACCGCTGGTAAGACCACCGTGTCCGGAGCCACGGCGATCGCGACCGTCGTCACCGGCGTGTCCGTGTCCGGGGCCGCGCCGATGGCCTCCGACCGGTTCGGCATCGGCAACGCGGGCCTCAAGTCGGAGCAGCTGGAGAACGACACCCCGACCATCACCGGGTCGCTGTCCGCCGAGTTCAACAAGGCGGAGCTGTACGACGTCTACCGCAACAACGACACCACGGCGATGGTGCTGCTGCTGACGGGCGTTGACATCGAGGCAGGCAACCTCGAAACCCTGGAGGTCATCCTCCCGGCGGTGAAGTTCAAGTCGGCGGCGCCGAACGTGGGCGGACCGGACATCGTGCAGATGTCCACGGACTTCGAGGCGTACGACGACGAAACCAACCCGCCCATCCAGGTGCGGATCATCTCTGCGGATGTCGCGCTGTGATCAAGCTGACCGTTGAGGGCCTCGTGTATGAGTTCGACCAGGAGCGCCTCCTGCTCGCCGAGGCCCGCGAGCTCAAGACGTTCACCGGCCTGACCCCACCCAGGTGGGCGGCGGGTATCGACGAGCAGGACCCGGATTCCGTTCAGGGGCTGATCTACCTGGCGAAGAAGCGGGCCGGGGAAACGCTGCGCTGGTCCGACCTCGACCAGCTCGACTTCGCCGACATCGAGCTGGAGCTGATGGGCGAGGACGCCGACGCGCCGGACGGGACCGAGACGGCGGGCCAGGAGACCGCTCCGAGTCCGGACCCTACGGTGCCGCCGCCCGACTCTGGGACGATCCCGACGGACGGTTCTACCGCTACCTCGCCGCCTTCGCCTACTACTTCAAGTACACCCCCGCCGACATCGGCGCTCTGACACTCGGCGAGTTCGACCGCCTCGCCGCCGCGGCCGACCGACTGGCAAAGGACGCTGCGGAGATCGACGACTAGCCGGCCCACACCGTGTAGACGGCGCGAGTCGCCTTGCTCAGGGCGGGGATGCCGGTCCACTGCTCGCGATAGCTCATTCCGGCCGGAAGCGTGTCGGGCACGTTGTCGGAGGAGCCGGAGTCACCGCCCACGACGTTCCCCTTGGCGTCGTAGAGGACGACCTGCTGAGTCACTCCGCCCGTGATCTCGTCACGGGTGCTGTTGGTGACCTTCACCGACAGGTTGTAGGACAGCGGAGCGTCGGAGAACAGATCGTCCCGGCTGCCCTGCGTCAGTTTCAGCTCGCTCGTGCCGAGCATCGGCGCCTCGACCGCACCCGCCATGCCGAACGCGTCCTTCGCCTGCGACACCTCGATCTTCGCGGGAGTGCCGGTGAGTTCGGTGAAGCCGCCGCCGAGGCTGCCGAAGAAGTCGAAGGTGCCGTGCGGGATGTTCGGCAAGGTCTCCTGGCTGGAGCCGACGATCGTGCCGGTCTTATCGAGGGCACGCACGTCCAGGGCGACGGAGGCGGCACCCTTGCCCGGATTGGTGACCCGGGCCGCGTACCAGACCTCCGTGTCGCCGTCGTCCTTGGCCGTGTGGCTCCAGGCGAGCCGGACTGTGGTGCCGGCGGTGGTGGCCGGTGCGGCGTTCGGCGTGTTGAGGCTCGCTGTACTGGTTCGGGTCTTCGCGGCCGGTTCCCCGCCGCTGCTGCATCCGGCGATCATGATGGCGGCTGTGAGCGCGATAGCAGCTCTGATGGCACGTCTCACGGCAATCCCCCCAAGGCTGATATGAATTGGCCGGATGCTCCCACCGCTCCCATACCGGGTCAACCTGATCTAGGAGGAGCGATGGTTGCTGACTTCCAGCTGCGGACGGGCAAGGACCTGAAGCGGATCGCGGCCGAGCTTCGCCGCATGGATGACCGTGAGCTGAAGAAGCGGCTCTCCAAGGAGCTGCGGGCGGCAGCGAAGCCGATGGTCCCGGCCGTCCGGCAGGCCATCCGGAACATCCCGTCCAAGCGCGCCTACAGCGCGGCCGGGCTGCGTGGGGCGCTGTCGAAGGCCGTGAAGCTCGAAGTGAAGACGAGCGGGAAGCAGGCAGGTATCCGGCTCAGGGTCGACGGCCGGAAGATGCCCAACAAGATGGGGTCGCTGCCGAAGCTCATGGAGGGCGAGGGTGTGCAGCGGGGGCGCCGGGTCGATACCCGATGGCGGCACCCCGTGTTCGGCAAGGACAGGTGGGTGCAGCAGCCGCCCAAGCCGTACTTCTTCAAGACCGTCCAGTCACTGGGGCCGCGCTCGCGGCAGAGCGTGAACCGCGTCCTTGACGGCATCTCCCGCGACATCACCTGACGCACCAGAAAGCGCCCGGCGCGACTTCTCCGGGCGGCGCATGAACCAGGCCGGGCGCAGGCCATAGGCCGACTCCGGATCACCGCAACCGTCACGACCGGCCCCGCCGCGTCCCGTACACGCCGATGCGGAGGTGAGCCCCCGTGTCGAGCGCCCGCATCATCTACGAACTGATCGCCAAGGACCGGGCGTCCGGTGTATTCGGCCGGGTCGGCAGCGCCGCGACCGGATTGCAGAAAAAGGGCTCCGGTGTCGGCGCGGCATTGGCGAAGGGCTTCAAAGTCGGCGGCATTGCTGCAGCCGGGCTCGGCTTCGCTTCCCTGAAGGCGTCCGGTGACTTCGAGAAGTCAATGAACCAGGTCCGCGCCGTCAGTGGCGCGACAGGCAAGGACTTCACCGACCTGCGCGAGCAGGCCAAGCAGCTCGGCGCGACCACCAAATTCAGTGCGACGCAGGCCGCCGACGGCATGGGCTTCCTGGCGATGGCGGGCTTCAAGACGAAGGACATTCTCTCGGCGATGCCGGGCGTCCTGAGCCTGGCCTCTGCCGGGAACATGGACCTCGCGCAGTCCGCGGACATCGCCTCGAACATCCTCACCGGCTACGGCTTCAAGGCGAAGGACACCAACAAGGTCGTCGACATCCTCGCGAAGACCTTCACCTCGACGAACACCAACCTCGAGCAGCTCGGCGAGGCGATGAAGTACGCCGGGCCCGTCGCCCACAGCGCCGGCCTGAAGTTCGAGGAATCCGCGGCGGCGATCGGCCTCATGGGCAACGCCGGTATCCAGGCGTCGATGGCGGGCACCTCGCTGCGGGGATCGATCTCCCGGCTGCTCGCGCCGACGGACAAGATCCAGGGCGCGCTGGACAAGCTCGGCGTGAAGGTGACGGACGCCCACGGCAAGATGCTGCCGCTGGCGGACATCATCGAGCAGCTCGGCAAGAAGGGCGCCAGCACCTCCGACCTGATGACGATCTTCGGTCAGCGGGCGGGCCCCGCGATGGCCGCCCTGATCGACCAGGGCGCGCCCGCGCTGCGGAAGCTGACGGGGCAGCTGGAGCATGCGGGCGGCACCGCCGACCGCATCGCGAAGATCCAGATGGAGGGCCTTCAGGGCCAGTTGGTCTCGCTCAAGAGCGCCTGGGAAGGCCTGATGATCGAGATCGGGGATCTCGGCATCCTCAAGCTCGCCACCGGTGCGGTCGAGGGCGTCACCACCGCCACCCGGGGTCTCACCGGCTTCGTCGACAAGCACGCCTTGCCCGCGATCAAGGGCTTCCGCGACAAGGTCGCGGACATGGTCCCGCTCGGTGACCTGAAGCAGAAGTTCGCCGACGCCAAGACCACCGTCGGGGACTTCTTCTCCGGCCTGGCAGGCAAGGGCACCGTCAACGTGGCGACCCCGCGCTTCGACAAGGCGCCCATGGTGATGCCGACGTCGCAGGCGACGCAGATCGGGCAGCAGATCCGGGACGCGATCAGCGGCGGCATCTCTGGCATCGACTGGGGTGAGCTCGGCGGGAGCATCGGCTCCGGTCTGGCGAAGGCCGTCGGAGTCGCTGCGAAGGGCGCCGTGAAGCTGACCGAGGCGTTCGGCAAGCTCCTCGGAAAGATCGACTGGGTTGGTGTCGGCATCAGCGTCGGCAAGTTCGTCCCTTCGCTGATGGCTGGGTTCGTCGTCGGCCTGATCAACTTCGACTTCGGCGGCCTGCTCAAGGGCATCGGCCAGCACTGGCAGGAGGTAGCGCTCGCCGTCCTATTCGTGGCGTTCTTGCCCGCCAAGTGGGCTGGTGCCATCGGCAAGGCCCTCGGCAAGATCCCGTTCGCGGGCAAGCTACTCGCCTGGGGCTTCGAATCGTTCGCGAAGTTCGGGCGCGGCATCAAGGACCGGGTCCTGGCGCCGGTCGGGCGTGGCATCGCGGACGGCTTCAAGGCCGCGTTTCCCGCGGCCTCCCGCGCCGTCGGAGGATTCTTCAGCGGCGTCGCGGAGTTCTTTGTCAGAAACTTCGGCCGTCTGAAGACTCTGGGCGGGCTCGCCCCGAGCGCGATCGCGGAAGGCATCCGGGGCGGCACGAAGTTCGTCACCGAGAAGGCCCTCCAATTCGGCGGCTTCCTGCTCAAGGGTCTGAAAGACGGGATCATCGGCGGGGTGAAGGGCGTCGGCTCCTTCCTCAAGAAGTGGATCGTCGATCCGGTCGTCAGCGGCGTGAAGTCCCTGTTCGGGATCAGCTCGCCGTCGACGGTGTTCGCGTCCATCGGCCGCGACCTGGTGCGCGGCTTCAAGAACGGCATCACCGGGACCGCCAAGGCGATTGGCTCCTGGGCCTGGCGCACGGTTGGCAAACCGGTGGTCGACGCGTTCAAGACCTCCGGATCGTGGCTGTGGGACAAGGGCAAGTCGTTGGTGTCAGGCTTCAAGTCCGGCACGACGGCAGGCGCGAAGGCGATTGTCGGCTTCACGAACCGCACGGTCATCTCGCCAGTGACCGGGGCTTTCAAGGGCGCCGGATCTTGGCTATGGAGTAGGGGCAAGAGCCTTGTCTCAGGCTTCAAGTCCGGGTCCCTGTCCGTCGCGAAGACGATCGGCGGCTGGCTGGGCAAGAACGTCATCAGCCCCATCACGGGCGCCTTCAAGCACGCGGGCACGTGGCTGTGGTCCAAGGGCGGCAGCATGATCTCGGGCCTGGTGTCCGGGACCTGGGACTGGCTGAAGGCGAAAGGGCACAGTTTCCTGTCGTGGGCCGGGAAGATCAAAGACAAGATCGTTTCCGGGATCAAGTCGGCCTTCGGAATCCACTCTCCGTCAAAGGTCATGATGGGGCTCGGCGGGCACATCATGTCCGGCCTGTGGCACGGCATGCTCCGCGGCAAGAACATCCTCACCTCCGCCGTGAAGGGCCTGTTCAAGAACCCGCTCGACGCCGCGAAGAACCTCGTCTCCAACGGCGTGCAACTGTCCAAGAAGTGGATGAAGAAACTCGGCCTGTCGATCGGGCTGGGCGACAGTTCCGCCACCACCAGCGCCCAGCAGTTCGCACAGGGCGCGCTGAAGACCTACGGCTGGGGGCCCTCCCAGTGGCCTGCCCTGAAAGCGCTGTGGCAGGGCGAGTCCGGGTGGCGGTGGAATGCCAAAAACCCGTCATCGGGCGCCTACGGCATCCCGCAGGCACTCCCGGCATCGAAGATGGCGTCTGCGGGCTCCGACTGGCGGACGAACGCCAGCACCCAGATCCGGTGGGGTCTCAGCTACATCAAGTCCCGGTATGGCAGTCCCGCGAACGCCTGGTCGGCATGGCAGGCCCGAAGCCCCCACTGGTACGACTCCGGCGGCTACCTGCCCACCGGGGCCTCGCTGGTGATGAACGGCACTGGCCGTAAGGAGCCCACCGCCGTCTTCACCCAGGAGCAGTGGGACACGCTGCACGCCATCGCGGCAGGCGGGGGCAACGTCCAGGTGAAGGTGTACGTCGGCGACCAGGAGATCCGCGACATTGTCCGCGTCGAGACCACACCCTTGATCAAGGCGTCGGAGCAGCGGCAGGCGTTCCGGGCCAGCGTGGGACGCCGCCCATGACGGCCCTTACGCGGCACGAACGAAGGAGGTGACCGATGCCGCCGCCGTACACCAGTTACGCCGATCTGGCGGCCGAGCAGGTTGAGGGCGTCGACTATCAACGCGTGCACGTCACGCCGACAGGCTGGTCCTGGCTGTCGTCGGCAGTGCACGGCGGCGGCATCGAGCCCGGCACCTCCGAGATCGCCCTGTACGTTGCGGGCGAACGCATGGGCTATTACGCGTTCGAAGGCATCAAAGCGTCCGGTAATAGCGACCTGCACATCACGTCCACACTGATCGACTACCCGGACCTGCTGGCCCTGCTGCCCGACACCCGCCGGTACTTGTCCTTCCACGGATTCGCCGGCACGGCTGGTGTGGAGGAGGTCGCGGTCGGCGGCCTCGACGGCGAGCTGGTGGCCGCCGTCACCGCAGCACTGACGGGCGCAGGATTCTCCGTGATCACAGCGCCGAGCGAGATTGCAGGCACGGACCCGGACAACATCTGTAGCAGGGGCCTGACGAGGATGGGCTGCCAGCTGGAGTTGTCCAACGCGTTGCGGGCTTCGTTTTTCCCGGGTGGTGACCTGTCGGCGGCGAACCGGGCCACGGGGATCCGCACTGCCGCCTTCTACGCTTTCGGGGACGCCCTCAAGGACTTGCAGTTCCTGCTCCTCTCCTACGACGCCGCGAACGCGCAAGTCCAGGTATCGGGCAGTCCGGTCGGCGTGTACGACACGTTCGCCCGCACCGCCTCCAGCAGCTGGGGCACCTCGGACAGCGGTCACACCTGGACCACGGAAGGCGGCAGCGCATCCGACTTCTCCGTCGGCAGCGGCCTCGGCCAGCTCTCGGCGGGCAGCGTCAACTCCTCCCGGTGGGCCACCGCACCCACTGGCCAAGCTGATTTCGATTTCACGGCCAGCGTCGCCACCGATGCACTCGCCACAGGTGGCAGCCACTTCGCCGCATTCGCCGGGCGGTTCACCGACGTCGACAACACCTATCTCGCGCGCGTCGAATTCAACACTTCGCAGGTCGTGAACGTGACGATCCGTAAGCGGGTCGGCGGCACCGAAACGTTGCTCAGTTCCACCGTGAACACGGGGCTCACCCACGCCGCGAACACGCGGTTCGCGGTCCGGTTCCGCGGCTCCGGCACCACCCTGCAGGCCAAGGTGTGGCTGGCGTCCGGCTCCGAGCCGGGCACATGGACAGTCACACAGACCGACAGCAGCATCACCACCGGATACCGGGTCGGCGTGCGGGCCATCCTGTCGTCATCCAACACCAACACCCTGCCCGTCACATACACCGTCGACGACATGCGCAGCCTGGGCACCACCCTTCTGCAGCAGTCGACGGACGGCAGCACCTGGTCGACCGTCGACGATGCGCTCGCCGCACGGCCTGCCTCACTGTCCACGACAGCGGGCGCCACGGGCGACGTCCCGAACTGGTACCGCATCCAGCAGATCGACGGCACCTCCGCCGCCGTCCTCGTGGAAGGCGATCAGGAGTCTCTGACACCGACCGTGGACACGTCGGGCATCACAGTGTCCGCCACGCTGCAGGCGGTGTTCCCGCCGCGGGTGCTGGTGTCCGTGACCGGCATGGCCGCCGTCGGGATCGTCTCGGCGACCCTGTACCGGAACGCAGCGGGCGCCCGGACGGTACTGAGGGCCGCCGATTCAGTGGACGTGACCGGCGCCGACGTACTGCTGCGCATCGACGGAGAGCAGCCGTTCGGTGTGCCCGTCTCCTACATTGCGGCGCTAACCGACGGCACGGGAGCCGGCGCGGAGGTGTCGTCGAGCACGGTCACCTCAACGGTCACCTCGGACGTCATCTCCGATGCGATCCGCGGCACCGGCGCGCATGTGTTTATTGAGGACTGGGCGGACAAGAAACGCACCCGCGACGCGACCGTGTTCAACGTCGGTGGACGGCTGGTCGTCGTCGGGAAGAAACGCTCCGCGGCGCAGGCCACCGTCACCGTGTCCACGGACACCGCCGAGGAGGGCGACACCCTTCAGGACGTCCTCGGCAACGCCACCGAGGGCGTCATCCTCATCCGCGCCCAGACGTCGGCCGAGGGTGTCGACGGGCATCTCGCGCTCATCGACGACGACGAGCGCCGCAACTGGCAGACCGCCTACCGCGAGTGGGACCTGTCCACTGCCGAGACGGAGGCGTGGCCGGACATTCTGGAAGCGGCCGGGTTCACCTTGCAGGACATCGCCGACAACTTCACCACCCTGCAGGACATCGCCGACGCGTTCCCCGGCACGCTCCTCGACATTGCTTTGTACGACTTCGGGAGCTGACATGCTGGAACTGTCAGACGAAGCCCTCGCGATCGTGCAGCGCTCCTTCATCATGGACATCCGGGCCGAAGCCTGGCTGGGTGACGAACTCCTCGCGGCGGAGGTTCCCGTCACCGACGGCACCGAGGACCGCGACCGGACACTGTCCGTGCCCGAGCGGATCACCCTGACGGTGCCGCGCCGCGACCGCGGCACCGACTGGGACCCCGGCGCCGACCCGGCGCATCCACTCGCCGCGTTCGGGCAGCAGATCCGCATCGACTACGGCATCAACCTCGGCGGCGGCGACTTCGAGTGGGTCAACCGCGGCTGGTTTTTGATCACCGAGTCGGAGGCCAGCGGCGACACCGTAACCGTCACCGCGCAAGGCCTCCTCACCCTCATCGATGAGGCCAAATTCGTGGCCCCGTTTCAGCCCGCTTCCGGGGACACCCTGGTATCCACGGCGCGCGGCCTCGTGGAGCCCGCCCTCACGGTCTCCATCGACGGAACCCTCACCGACCGTGCTGTCCCCCTCGGTATCGAGTGGGACGACGACCGGCTCGGCGCTCTCACCGAGGTGCTGAATGCCTGGCCTGCGGACGCCCGCGTCACCGAGAGCGGCTATCTCCTGATCGAGCCGCTCGACGACACCGGCGACCCTGTCCTGTCGTTGACGGACGACACGGGCGGCACAGTGGTGCGCTGGCAAGGCTCCACCACCCGCGACGGCGGCTTCAACGTCGTCGTCGCCCAGGGCGAAGACGCGGACGGCAACCAGATCCAGGGCGTCTCCTACGACGTATCGGGCACCTCCCCGTACCGGATCGGCGGCCCCTACAGCGTGCTGCCCGTCCCATACACCTTCTACAGCCCGCTCATGACGACGGTCGCCCAGTGCCGGGCAGGCGCCGCGACCACGCTGACCAGGCTGCGGCGCACCGCCTCCCGCAAACTCACGGTGACGATGGTCCCGCATCCCGGCCTGGAGGTCGGCGACATCGTGTCGGTGACCGGGGCTGGCCTCACCAACACCCCATGCATGATCGAAGTGTTGTCGCTGCCGTACTCGCCCGGCGAGATGACCCTGACCGTGCGCGTCCTGTAAGGGAGTGCCGTTTTGGCGGATTTCGCAGACACCCGGGTCTCCCTGGCAGGACAGGGAACCCTGACCGGGGTCGCCCTCACCAACGCATCCGGCGGTGCATGCATTGCCGCCGTCGCCGGAATCGAGATCACCGCCCGCGTTGTGACCGGAGTGACCGTCACCGCGGGGGACACGATCCTGATCCTGCGGCGCGGCAGCGTGTACTGGGCGATCGCCGTCGCCGGCGCCGCACCCACTGTGCCGCCGACCGCTCCGACCACACCGGATTCGCCGCCACCTGACACGGGGGACAGTTCTCCGGCGCCGAAGCCGTCGACGACGACAGGCAGTCTGACGGTGCATCCGGTGGCCACATCGACGTGGCGTGACGGGCACTGGCGCACTGATATCGGATCGTCGACTTCGGCGGACACCTACCAGGGCCGTTACGGCGGTTCGGGCTACGGCCGCAACTCGGGCTTCGCGTTCTACGGTTCGAAGCCGCACACCTTGTCGGGGGCGACCATCACCAAGTGCACGGTGCGGTTGCGGCGGCTTACCTCGGGCGACTACAGCAAACGCTCCCCGACGCTGCGCTTGGTCTCACAGTCCACCAGGCCGAGCAGCTTCCCCACGCTCAACGAGTCGACGACGGGCCCGGCGCTCGGTGTCATCAACCGGGTGTCGCCCTGGGAGACCACGTTCACGCTGCCCGACAGCTGGGGGCAGGCCATGGTCGACGGCACCCGCGGCGGCCTGGGCATCACCGTCGCCTCCGACTCCCCGTACATCCGTCTGGCCGGACGCGGCTCCTGGTCCGCGGCCTGGACCCTCACGCTCTACTGGAGGCGCACCTCATGAGCCTGAACACCTCCAAGGGCATCACCTATCCCCAGAACACGGAGAACACCCGGATCTGGGAGCTGATGCAGACCCTCGCCACGACCGCCGACAGCATCATCATCGGCAATGTCGACGTGCAGGTGTTCACGTCCTCCGGAACGTGGACGAAACCGACTGGCGCCATCCTGGTGATCGCCCAAGTGCAGGGCGGCGGCGGCGGGTCGGGCGGCTGTCCGGCGACCGGGGCCGGGCAGGGCGCGGCATCTCCCGGCGGCGGCGGCGGCGAATACGCGCGCGGCACGTACAAGGCCGCCGACCTCGGCGCCACGGAGTCCGTCACCGTCGGCGCGGGCGGATCGACTGGTTCGGCAAGCCCCGGCGCGGGCGGAAACGGCGGAACCAGCAGCTTCGGATCCGTCATCACCGCACTAGGCGGCGACGGCAGCCAGGCAGGCACCGCCTCCTCTTCCAGCAGCTCCAGTCTCGCCGGATCGTCGGGGGGTAGTGGCGGCACGGGCGGCGATTTCCGTATCTCCGGCGATGACGGGCCGTGTTCGCAGACCATCTCCGGCTACCCGGTGAAGTTCAACAATGGCGGAGGCAGCTTCCTCGGCAGCATGCAGCGGTCCAGCGGTATCTCCATCAACCAAACCGCGGGCAGTAACGGAAACAGCTACGGGGGCGGTGCATCGGGCGCGTCGAACGGGCCGTCGCAGACGGCTGTTGCCGGTGCTTCCGGCGCGGACGGCGTCGTCATCGTCACCACCTACACAGCCTAGGAGGGCCCATGCCCTATGACCCGCCTGTAGTGCAGACGTCGGACACCGAGTGGACGGTGAGCGCCCAGTACGGCAGCGCAACCACTGTCAGGCTCGCGGTCTCCATCACCGTCGAGGGCAGTGCCACCGAGGCGGACGGCGACAGCGCGTTGCAGGACATCGTGGACGCGCTGTCGGGCCGGGTCCGCTTCTCCAACGTCTTCGGGCAGAAGGCCTACAGGTCGTCCGAGGCGCGCGCCATGCAGCCCACCACCTGAGAGGCCGCCGTGGACTTCCCCCTGTGGCTGTGGGCCATCCCCGCCGGATCGTTCGCCGTCCTCGAGGGCCTCGCCATATTCAACCGGCGCCGCGGCGACACCCTCTCCGAGCTGATCCGCCGCGCTGCCGGGATCAGCCCCGCACGCCCGTGGCGGCCTCTCGGCATCGCCGCAATCGCCACGTTCTGCACGTGGCTCGCCCACCACCTGATCAACAGCTGATGTCATCCCGAAGGAGACCGCCATGGCGACCGTACGAGCGAAGTTCCGGTGCCACTCCGTCGAGCAGTCCAGCAGCGAACCCACACCGGTGCTGCGCTACCTCCCGGGCGGCGGCACCGAGCCCACCGAAGAGATGAGCTGGCCGCGCACCTACCGCTTCCACGCGCTGTACGACACCTCCATCCCCGAGGACGTCCGCTACGCCAAGGCCACACCGTCCGGGCAGCTCAGCATCGCGGTCGACAACCCGACCGTCGTCTTCGAGCCCGGCAAGTCCTACTACCTCGACTTCACCCCGGCCGACTGAAGGAGTCTCGCCATGCCCCAGCCCAGCGTGGGCCGGATCGTCCACTACGTCAGCTACGGGACGCCCGGCGGCGAATACACCTCGCAGTGCCGGGCCGCCATCATCACCGCGGTGGAGCCCTCGGAGGGTGAGGGCACCCTGGCCAACATGAATGGCGAGGAGCGGGTATCTCTCGCCGTCCTCAACCCCACGGGGATGTTCTTCAACCAGGGCTGCCGCCACTCCGAGGGCGCGCAGACCGGTGGCACCTGGCACTGGCCGGAGCGTGTGTGATGGCCACCTGCCGAGGCGTCGACGTCTCCGCCTACCAGGCCGTCCAGGACTGGGGGGCGCGCAAGCGTGAGGGCGTCGTCTTCGCCTTCGCCAAGGCCTCCGAGGGCCAGCACTCCCGCGACTCCCGGTTCGCCACCCACATCACCGGCATCATCGCTGCCGGTTTGATCCCCGGCAGCTACCACTTCGCGTGGCCCAACCAGGACGTCGGCGCGGAAGCCACCAACTACATCGGCGCCGTACGGCAGTACGCCCACGCCCACGACTACGTGCACTGGCTCGACCTGGAGCGCTACTCCGACGGCCGCAACTACGCGGGCCGCAGCTCCGCGCAGATCCTGGCCTGGGTGAAGCAGTGGATCGCCATCGTCCAGGACGCCTTCCCCGGCCAAAGGGTGGGCGTGTACACCAGCGCGGATGACATCGCCAAGGGGCACGTCCCCGCCGGGGTGCCGATCTGGTACCCGGCATACCCGGGCACGCGTGTCGACACCTACACGGAGGCCGAAGCGGCTGCCCAGCCCAAGCCGTCCGGACGCTCGCCGCTGATCTGGCAGTTCACCTCATCCCCTGCCAGCGGTCCGCGTATGGACCTCAACATCTGCTATCTGTCCGCCGCCGGGTTGCGTGCCTGGGCGGCCGGAGACATGGAGGACGACGTGGACCTGCGAGACAAGGTCGATCTGACCTACACCGATGACGGCGAGAAGAAACTGCTGTGGGCCGGGCGGCTGATCGACGGCAAGTCCGAGATCTCCGTGAACTACGCGCTCGCGTGCGCCGCGGCGTCGCTGTTCTACGGCAAGGAGCACAAGGCGCTGCTGACGGCGCTGACTGCGAAGGTCGACGCGCAGGCGGTGACGATCGACAAGCTCGTCGATGCGATCACCGCTGGCCCCGGCGCCGACCTCGAAGCGCTGAAGGCCGAGATCCGGCAGGCCATCGAGGGCATCTCGGCCACCGTCCACCTCGACATCCCGGAGAGCTGAGCCGTGAAGATCTCGAAGGTGTGGAAGGCCGTCGTCGCCGCTGCGGCCGCCGGCAGTGCAGCTGCGGCGACGGCGGTGCAGGACGGCACGGTGACGACTGCCGAAACGGTCACCATCGCGCTGGCCGTTCTCGGCGCGTACGGCGTGACGTGGAAGGTGCCGAACCGGGAGCCCAAGGACTCGGTATGACCGCTTCCCCGGACCCGACGACGAACGTCGCAGTCGAGCTTGCTCAGCTACGAGGGGAGATCAACACGGGTCTGGAGTCCATCAAGGGCACCCTGGGCATCCTCGTCGAACGCACCACCCGCACCGACGCCGACGTACGCCAGCTGCGCGCCGACGTGGAAGCCGAGTTCCAGAAGATCCGCGAAGACGAGCTCAAGGCCCTGCGCGCCGAGGTCGAGGCGCTGAAGCAGGGCCGATGGCCGCTCGCACAGATCGGTGCCCTCGTCGGCGTCGGTGCCCTGGTCGCCGCGGTCGTTGCCTTCTTCGTCCACTGATCCGTCTTCACTGTCTACAGATCACCAAGCCCCCGCCGCCTTCGGGCGGTGGGGGCCTTTTCGCGTGCCCAGAGCGGTGTGCGATTCGAGGGCGTCAGCCGCGGGCCGCCCCGTTAGGCCACACGATGTCAACGGGCAGGCCAGCCTCGCGGGCTTCGAGGACCGTGTCAGCAGTGCCGCCGCCCTTGCCTGACGGGGGAGTGCTGTCCCAGACGGCGACCAGTCGGTCGGCACGGCGCAGCACTTCACTGTTGGCGGCCTCGTACGCGGAGCGGTTCGCGGTCTCGAAGTCCAGAACCACGACTTCGGTGGCTGCTTCGATGAGCCGGTCGAAGACGGGCGCATGATCCGGCTTGACCTTCACTTCGCGGTAGTCCCGCGAGGGCAGCACCACGACCAGGTGGCCGCCGACGTCGAGCAGCGCCTCGGCGAACAGTGAGTCGGCGCCGCGCGCGATGCAGGACACCCCGATCAGGGTCTCGTCGGCGTGCTCGGCGAGCAGGTTCCGCAGGGCGCCGCGCACCAGCTCAGTACTCGGCTCGGCTAGGTCCATGTGCCCAGTCACAGCGAAGGTGGTCACGTTGCTCCTCAGCTCGACAACAGGTCGCGGATCCTTGCCCGCGCTTCGCCGACCGTACGCGATGTCGACCGTCCCACCGTGTACGGGTACAGCTGGCCGAGCTGGGTGCGGACCCGGCTGGACTGGGTGATGGCGGCGGCGTCGGCCGCCCGGTGCGTCTGCTCAATCGCCCCTGTCACGTCGCCCATCAGGAAGTGGCACTCCGCCAGCCCGATCAGGTCGAGGGCGTGGCTGCGGCCCGCCTCGGCACCGCGGGTCTCCAGCGCGTCCCGGATGCTGGCCGCGGCGGCCTCCGCATGCTGCTGTGGATCGTCGCGGGCGTCGCGGGCGTCGCGGGCGTCGCGGGCCATGTCGAGCAGGCGCCCGCCGGTGACGCCCGCCAGCTCGGCCTCATCGAAGTACGCGATCCAGTAAGGCTCTTCGCCGGTCTCCGCCTCGGTGAGGGCCTCGGCCGCCTCCCCAGTGGCACGCCGGAAGGCCGCGGCGCGGCCCATGGCCGCATACGCCCAGGCCTCGCGGGTGTGGAGCATGGCGTGCACGCGTGGCCCGGCAGCCTTCCTTGCACCCTTCTGCGCAAGATGCACGAGTTCGAGGGCGTCTTGCGGGCGGTCCCGGTACAGCATCTGCCGGGCCATGCCCGCCAGTACGTTGGCGCCGAACGCGGCGTCGCCACCGGCGTGAGCCGCACGCAGCGCCAGCAGGTAGTAGTTCTGGGCCTGCTTGTGAAGCCCCGAGTCCCAGGCCATCGTTGCGGCCGTGCCGCCGAGGTAGGCCATTACCCGGAACAGGCCCTGCTCGACTCCGGGCGCCTGGTGCTCATCCAGGTGGCTGGCCACCTCGTTGAGCTGCCCTACGACGGCCTTGCGGCGCAGGCCTCCGCCGAAGCGGTGGTCCCAGGCCCGGAAGGCGCGCGCTGTCGCTTCGAGCTCACGCACTTCCCGCAGTCCGATGCGGCCTCGGTGTTGCGCAGGCTCTGCGGCCGGCGCCGGTTGGAGCCAGCCTTCAAGGGAGTCGAGCAGGGCAGCGCCGGACAAGGCGGCGCCGGCGAGGGCGCGCGTTGCCGTACGGCGGTCCATCACGAGGTCGCTCCTGGTCAGGTCTGCGGCCAGGTGCACGGTCGCTGTGGGGCGCCAGGGGGCGTCATCGGATGACCGTGTGGCCGGTGGCATCGGCGGGTCTGGGGCGTCGGGCTGTCTCTCCCATGGCCGGTCGGCGAGCCCCACCATGCGGCCGGGGATCCGCAACCCGTCGGCGATGCGGCAGATCACGTCGAAGCTGGTGACCTGCTGCTGGCCGCTGATGATGGTGGAGACCTTGCCGGGGGTGAGCTGGCAGGCCGAAGCGATCCGGTTCTGGGAAAGTCCGCCCCACTTCTTGATGAGGGTGAAGGCGGCGGCGAAGTCGTGCTCTGCCAGGGCTCGCTTCACGTCGTCCCTGTCGAGGACCTCGCGGGCGAGCGGGCCGGGGGTGGTGGCGTCCATGGGGGCCAACTTCCGGAGAGATCGTAAGCGCATTGGAGCGCCGTACCGAACCAGCAACGAGTGTATTACCGACTCGGTAACACCCGCTGGTCATCCCGGAGTTGCACGTAACCGGCGACCCTCGATGAGTGAGCAGAGCAGACCCCGGCGACCGCGCGAACGGTCCCGGGGCGTGGCCAACGCTGCTGAGGAGCGTCGACATGACGAACGCTACAACCCCGAGAAAGCTCGGGGTCAAGATGACCATCCGCGTGTACTCGGTGAACGGCGACGGCGCGGTCACCGGCGACCGCGGCACCGTGAGCGTCCCCTACGGGCAGCAGCCGCTGCCGCTGGATCATGCGTTCCCGCCGTGCCAGTGCCCGCGGCATCTGAAAGTCGGTGCTGCCCGGTGAACGCCACCCGCCCCGAGACCGAGGCGCTGCCGCTCGATGTCGAGACGATGCGCGACGCAGCGCGCCGTCTGCTCGCGGAGGACGCCGAACTGCCCTCCTTCGACGAGCTTCAGACGCTGACGCTGCGGCTGCGCGGGCACATGATGCTGCTCATCCCCGAGGTCGAGAAGGCGGCAGGACGGCAGCCCAAGGACGACGTCCCCCGGTACTGCGCGCTCGCGTGCATCGGTGAGGCCCGTATGCGGCTCGGTCTCGAAGCAGGCCACGGGCTCCCGGCAGGAATCGCGCATGCCAAGCGACTGTCTCGCGCCGTGAACGCGCTCTGCGATCACTACCAGAACCTGGACGGCCACCCGGGACCGGCAAAGTCGTGAGGGAGATCCTCGCCCTCGTCGTTTACGTGGCGGCCGTATCAGCCCCGGTCCTCGCCCTGGTGCTGGCGAGAACACCGTCCTGACGCACCCCCATGGCGGCCGCAGGGTCAGGGCCGCATCCAAGACCCCCGTCTCACCGGGCTCCGCAAGACCCGGTGAGACGGGCTCCCCGTTCCGCCGGGACCGGAATCCTCGGCGGGGCGGGTCCCACACATGGCGCGGAGACCGCCTCTGCGTCAACGGATCACCAGCTCCATGGAGGTCAGTTATGGGAAGTCCCAATCTGTACGAGCTGCACGCAGTGGCTGACGCGCCTGCCAAGAAGTGGTGCGGTGGCAACCTCGGCGGCGACAACGAGACCTGCGTGACCACCACGCCGCTCGTCGGCCTCGACGCATTCGCCGTGGCCGACTCCAAGCCTGAAGGCGACGGGCGCGAGCTGCGCATGAGCGGCGCGGAGCTCGACACGTTCGCCGTGAACTGGGTCCGCACCCGCGGCCTCGCGCTCTAGTCTGAGCGCTCACCTCACCGCACACCACGGGCCGTCTCCCCTTCGGGGACGGCCCGTTCCGGAGGATGCATGACCACCACCGCTCCCGAGGCGCCCGCCGTCACCAGCCAGACGTGGGCAGGCCACTGGCATGGCTTTGGACCCTGGCTAGGCTCTCCCGACCGCTACGCGCGTGAGGGTAATAGGCGACCGCCCCACCTTGTGCGGCCTGCCGCCGACGCGGACCACGCCACCCGCTACCAGGAGGCCGCCGGCGAGTTCGCCACGTCCAGCCTGCCACCGCTGATGACCGGTCACTGGATGGCCAAGAAAGGGCAGGCCGCAGCCGACCGCACGTGGACGGACGTCACCGACGCTGTCGAGTGGCTGAAGCGGCACTACACCGACCAGCCGCCGTTCGAGCGGTCGGATGGGTTACAGGCGTACGTCGGCCTGGACGGGAAGCTCGGGTACGCGTTCGATGTCCTCCCTCGGGGGGTGGACGTCTCCTGGGTTCACTACACCCAGTCGCGGAGCCTGCTGTCGATGTCCGTCGTGTGCTGCCCGAACCTCTTCCACCCGGACCTTCCGTGTCCGCTGCTCCCTCGCCGATGAGGAGATCAGATGTCGCTGCGTTTACTGCTGCCCCCGCAGGGGGTGGCTGACCTTCTGGCCGACTGGCCGTCCGAGCCGCGCGTGTACGAGCGCGGCGCCACGGCACTGGACAGTCTCGTCACCGTCCGTTCCTTGCACGACTGGATCGACACCGGGTGCGTCCCGGCCGCCGAGGTGGCGGTCATGAAGGCCGGGCCGTCCGACCGGGAAGCCTTCAAGACCGGTGGGCGCACCGACCCGGTCAAGCTGCGCAACCTGTACGAGCGCGGCTACACGATCCGGCTGGGCAACCTCCAGCGTGTGATCCCGGCTTTCGCGAGCATGTCTGAGGCCATCCAGCGGGAGACCGGCGGCTACAGCAACTACGCCCATGCCTTCCTCACGCCAGCGGGGCAGCAGGGGCTGCTGCACCACTGGGATCAGCAGATGGCGCTCATCGTGCAGATCGCCGGGGCCAAGCGGTGGGAGCTGTGGAAGCCCGTGTACGAGGCGCCCATGCGTGAGTTCCAGGAGTCGTTCCGGGTCTGGCAGCCCGAGTTCATTCCGGCCTGGGAGGCTGCCGGGCCGGACCTGACGGTCGACCTCGTGGCGGGGCAGACGCTGTTGCTGCCTCGGGGCTGGGTGCACAACCCGCACGCGCTGGACAGCGGTTCGGACAGCATTCATCTCACCTTCGCGATCCGGGAACGCACTGCGCTGTGGCTCGCCGAGAAGCTGGTGGCGCGTGCGATCGAGGAGCGGGAATTCCGGCGCGTCATCCTGCCCAGGGACTTGGAGGGGGCTGTGCTCGCCGACCGGCTGGGCGAGACTGCGCGGGCGCTCGCCGAGTTCTTCGGCGGCATGGACATGGAAGAGATGGCCGGTCGGGTCCGTGACGCGGCCGTGACGGAGCTGGAGTACACCACCTGAGCTCCCCTCCATGCAGCCCCGTCTGTCCGCTTCCCCCGTGGCGGATGGGCGGGGCCTTGCCGTGTCAGTCCACGAGGACGGAGACGCGGGTGTCAAGGACTGCGGCGATCCTCAGCAGGTGGCCATACCGGGGGTCCGACTCGCCGGCCTCGATGCGCTGAAGCGTGCGCCGGTCGATGCCGGTGATCTCTGCGAAAGCCTCTTGCGTGTAGTTGGCGTGGAGGCGTAACTCTCGGATGCGATCGCCCAGCTCGCGACGCCGTTCGGTGATCCATTCAGGAAGGTCGCGAGGCACTCGACAAACTTGGGATCTACATGTTCATATGTCAGCGACAGCCGTGACGCATTATTTGATCATGGTTCAGGGGTGAGCGTACCCCCACCTGAACGCCCGCCCCGTCGGAGGTCCGCAAGCCTCTGGCGGGGCGGGTTTTTGCGCGCCGGGTGTTCACTGCCCCACCCTGAGCAGCCCCGCCCGACGTCTGCGTGGTAGGGGGCGTCACTGCGCATCCGCAGACTGTCTTGGTGGTGCATCAAAATGCTCAGGGACTAAGGCAGTTCCACGGCTCGGCCTACCAGGACCCGGACCTCATACGCAGGGTGTCTCCGCGGCTCGCGCTGATCTCGTGCGGCAAGGACAACCCCTACGGGCATCCCGCGCCGAGCACCGTCGCGGCGCTGCGGGCCGGAGGTGCGGTGGTGCTGCGCACGGACGAGGACGGGGCGCTGGCCGTCGTCGGTGCGGGCGGAGGGTTGAGTGTGGCGAGAGACTGAACTCATGAATTCCGCACAGGCCGACGCCTACCTCCGCCGGATCGGAGCCCAGCACCCCGCGTGGCCCACGTCCGATGTGCTCCGGGACCTACAACTGCGCCATCTGCAGACGGTGCCGTTCGAGAATCTGTCGATCCACCTCGGTGAGGAGATCGTGCTGGAGGAGAACAGCCTGATGGACAAGCTGGTGGGCGCTCGCAGGGGTGGGTTCTGCTACGAACTGAACGGTGCGTTCGGGGCGTTGCTGGGGGCGCTGGGCTACGACGTGACGCTGCTCGCGGCGCGGGTGTACGGCGAGGAGGGGCGGCTGGGGATTCCGTACGACCACCTCGCGCTGCGGGTGCGGACGGTGGACGGGGGCGACTGGCTGGCCGACGTCGGGTTCGGGGCACACAGCCACTACCCGCTGGCTTTCGGGGAGAGGGGGGAACAGGAGGATCCGGGCGGCACGTTCCGGGTCGTCGAGTCGGGGCCGGACGCTGCGGGGGTTCGCGGTGTCGGCGGTTCGCGCGAGGGCGAGGACCTCGACGTCATCCGGAACGGCAAGGCGCAGTACCGCCTGGAGGTGCGGCCGCGGGTGCTGCGGGACTTCGTCACGGGGGTCTGGTGGCACAGCACGTCGCCGGTGTCGCATTTCGGGCGGTCGCTGGTCTGTTCGCGGGTCACGAAGGACGGAGGGCGGATCACGCTCAGCGGGCGGAGCTTCACGGTGACGACGGCCGACGGGACGAAGGAGGTATCGGAACTGGCCACGGACGAGGAGGTGCTGGCCCTGTATCGGGAGCGCTTCGGGATCGAGTTGAGCGAGGTTCCGGAGGTGAGGAAGGCGCGGGAGTGAGGAGTGAGGCGGGCGGGAGCGGCAAGGGCACGGCAAGCGCGTCGGCGTCGGGAGGCGCACCGACTGCGAGAGGAGTGGGAGGAGTGGGAGGAGTGGGAGGAGCGGCGGGTGCGGGAGGAGCGGCGGGTGCGGGAGGCAGGGCGGGTGGGGGAGGCCCGGGCTGACCTGGCGTTCTGGCGTGGCTGCCGTGAGGGCCGACCCCGTCGTCGGGGCTGCTGGGAGTATCGGAAAATGTTCATGTGAGTGATGTGAGACATGTGCTGGTGCTGCCCGACCGCGATGCCGCGGAAGAGGCGGCGGAGGCGCTCGGTGACCGGTTCGGGCTCGATGAGGAGCCGCAGCTCGTGCGGGACGCGCTGGCCGGTGAGGACGATGCCGAGGACGCGCAGTGGCTGGTGGTCCTGACGGACCCCGGGGAGCGGCTCGACCCGAAGGAACTGGACGAGTTCGCGGGGGAGTGGGACGGCTGGCGCGAGGAACCGTAGCGCTCCGCCTGGGGGAGGGCGGCCCGACCGGTCCGCGTTGTCAGTGCCGCATGGGATGCTTTCGGTGATGGCCAGGAAGACTGCACATGACGACCCTCTCGCCCCCGTCACGCTTGCCGTGGGCCAGGAGGACCTCCTGCTCGACCGTGCCGTGAGGGAGGTGGTGGCCGCCGCCAGGGCCGCCGACGCCGACACGGATGTACGGGACCTCACCCCGGATCAGTTGCAGCCCGGCACGCTTGCCGAGCTGACGAGTCCGTCGCTCTTCTCCGAGCGCAAGGTCGTGGTCGTACGCAACGCGCAGGATCTGTCGGCCGACACCATCAAGGACGTGAAGGCGTATCTGGAGGCGCCGGCCGAGGAGATCACTCTTGTGCTGCTGCACGCGGGTGCCGCCAAGGGCAAGGGACTGCTCGATGCCGCGCGCAAAGTGGGGGCGCGGGAGGTGGCGTGCCCCAAGATGACGAAGCCGGCGGATCGGCTGGCGTTTGTCAGGGGGGAGTTCCGGGCGCTGGGGAGGTCTGCCACGCCGGAGGCCTGTCAGGCGCTCGTCGATTCCATCGGGAGTGATCTGCGGGAGCTGGCTTCCGCAGTGTCTCAGCTGACCGCCGATGTCGAGGGGACGATCGACGAGGCCATCGTCGGGCGGTATTACACGGGGCGGGCCGAGGCGTCGAGCTTCACGGTTGCTGATCGGGCTGTGGAGGGGCGGGCCGCGGAGGCGTTGGAGGCATTGCGGTGGTCTCTGTCCACCGGGGTTGCCCCCGTGATGATCACGAGTGCGTTGGCGCAAGGGGTGCGGGCCATCGGCAAGCTGTCCTCCGCCCGTGGGGGGCGTCCTGCCGACCTTGCGCGTGAGCTCGGGATGCCGCCGTGGAAGATTGATCGGGTCCGGCAGCAGATGCGGGGGTGGACTCCTGACGGGGTGGCCGTTGCGTTGCGGGCCGTCGCGGAGGCCGATGCCGGCGTCAAGGGTGGCGGGGACGACCCCGAGTACGCGCTGGAGAAGGCGGTAGTTGTTATTGCTCGGGCGGCTCGGTCTCGTCGGGGTTAGGTTCCCGGCGGTCGCGTCGGCCGAGGGTTTGCGCCCCCTCCGCCCCTGCCCATCCCTGAGCTCTCGGCTTCGCTTCGAGCAGGGGGATCACCCGCATCGTCACCGGGGGACTCCGCCTCCCCAGACCCCTTGCAGTGGCGCCATGGGATGCAAAGGTGGTCAAAGCTGGATACAGCAATGCCCCCGAAGTGGGTCCGGGGGCACTGTACGCGGCGTGGCGACCACGATGTCTGTCCGTGAGTCGAGGTAGAGGGCTCGACGTGTCCTCACGGTGGATGGAACGTTCCCCAGGCTTGCGAGCGCAGGCCGCGCACGGGTCCGGGGGTGCCGGTCAGGAGCGGGTGAGAAGGCCCGCTTGGTCCTTTCCGGTGGTCAAGTCAGGGGTGAGCCCAGCAGGGCCCAGCCGACTCAGCCCTTGAGGGAAGCGACCTTCGAAGCAAGCGCCGACTTCTTGTTGGCGGCCTGGTTCTTGTGGATGACGCCCTTCGAGACAGCCTTGTCGAGCTGGCGCGACGCGGCGCGCGTGTACTCGGTGGCCTTCTCGACGTCACCCGCGGCAGCGGCCTCGCGGGCCTTGCGGATCGCGGTCTTCAGGGAAGACTTGACGGCCTTGTTACGCAGCCGGGCCTTCTCGTTGGTCTTGATCCGCTTGATCTGGGACTTGATGTTCGCCACGAAATGAGCCTTTACAGGTTCAGGCGCGCGAGACAGCACGTCTCACACGCCGTTTTGATTTCCTTGGGGTGTGCCTCCTGCAGAGAGGGCATGAGACACAGCGACCCAGGCTACCAGCCGTCGTACGACCGGCCCAAACCAGTCGTCGACCGGTCGCTCCCGCGGCCCGAAGCCGCCGGCTCATGCGGCCCATAACGGTCGCACCTCCCCACCCGTGGGACCATGGAGCCTACGTATCGATCCGACCCGAGGCGACAGGCGCCTCAAGAGACAGGACCCTGCGTGCCCGCGACCCCTAACAATGTGCCCGAGCCGAGCCGTACCGCCCCGGCTCTGATCCGCAATTTCTGCATCATCGCGCACATCGACCACGGCAAGTCCACGCTCGCCGACCGCATGCTCCAGCTGACCGGGGTGGTCGAGCAGCGGCAGATGCGTGCCCAGTACCTCGACCGCATGGACATCGAGCGCGAGCGTGGCATCACGATCAAGTCCCAGGCGGTCCGTCTGCCCTGGGCGCCGACAGAGGACCCGGGCAACACCCACATCCTCAACATGATCGACACCCCTGGGCACGTGGACTTCACGTATGAGGTGTCGCGGTCCCTGGCGGCCTGCGAGGGCACGGTCCTGCTCGTTGACGCCGCCCAGGGGATCGAGGCCCAGACCCTCGCCAATCTCTACCTGGCGATGGAGAACGACCTCAAGATCATCCCCGTACTCAACAAGATCGATCTGCCGGCCGCCCAGCCGGAGAAGTTCTCCGAGGAGCTCGCCAACCTCATCGGGTGCGACCCCGAGGACGTTCTCAAGGTCTCCGCCAAGACCGGGCTCGGCGTCGAGGCGCTGCTGGACAAGGTCGTCGCCGAGATCCCGGCACCCGTCGGCGTCGCCGACGCGCCCGCCCGCGCGATGATCTTCGACTCTGTGTACGACTCCTACCGGGGTGTCGTGACGTACGTACGAGTCATCGACGGGCAGCTCAACAAGCGTGAGCGGATCCGGATGATGTCCACGGGGGCCACGCACGAGCTCCTGGAGATCGGGACCAACTCGCCGGAGATGCTTCCGGCCGACGGGCTCGGGGTCGGCGAGGTCGGATACCTGATCACTGGCGTGAAGGATGTCCGCCAGTCCAAGGTCGGTGACACCATCACCACCCTGCACAAGGGCGCGACCGAGGCGCTCGGCGGGTACAAGGACCCCAAGCCCATGGTCTTCTCCGGGCTGTATCCGCTGGACGGGTCCGACTACCCCGAGCTGCGCGACGCCCTCGACAAGCTGCAGCTCAACGACGCCGCGCTCGTCTATGAGCCGGAGACCTCCGCCGCTCTCGGCTTCGGTTTCCGTGTCGGCTTCCTGGGGCTGCTGCACCTGGACGTCATTCGTGAGCGTCTGGAGCGTGAGTTCGGACTCGATCTCATCGCCACCGCACCGAACGTCGTGTACCGCGTGGTCATGGAGGACGGCACCGAGCACACGGTCACCAATCCGAGCGAGTTCCCGGAGGGGAAGATCGGTGAGGTGTACGAGCCCGTCGTACGCGCCACGATCCTCGCGCCCTCCGAGTTCATCGGCTCGATCATGGAGCTGTGCCAGACCCGGCGCGGCACCCTGCTCGGCATGGACTACCTGTCCGAGGACCGGGTCGAGATCCGCTACACGCTGCCGCTCGCCGAGATCGTCTTCGACTTCTTCGATCAGTTGAAGTCCAAGACCCGTGGCTATGCCTCGCTCGACTACGAGCCCACCGGCGAGCAGACCTCCAGCCTGGTCAAGGTCGACATCCTGCTGCATGGCGACAAGGTGGACGCCTTCTCGGCGATCACGCACAAGGATCAGGCGTACGCGTACGGTGTGCGGCTCGTCGCCAAGCTGCGCGAGCTCATCCCTCGGCAGGCCTTCGAGGTGCCCATCCAGGCGGCCATCGGCTCCCGGGTCATCGCCCGCGAGACCATCCGCGCCATCCGCAAGGACGTCCTCGCCAAGTGCTACGGCGGTGACATCTCCCGTAAGCGGAAGCTGCTGGAGAAGCAGAAGGAGGGCAAGAAGCGGATGAAGATGGTGGGGTCTGTGGAGGTTCCGCAAGAGGCCTTCATCGCCGTGCTGTCCAGTGACGACAGCGGGGGCTCGGCCAAGGGTAAGAAGTAGCTACTTGTTCCTCGGGAACAGTCGTCTGTTACCCCCGGAAACTCGGGCACAATGCGGGCTCGTCGCGCCTCGGCGCGGCGAGCCCGTACGCGTGCGTAGGGTTGCTCTCTGTAGGAAGTGACAGGCCGCCGCCTCTTACGCACCGGCCGGACGCGCTTTACTCTGATCTCTGCTCGATGGTTACTCGCGAGTTAAACAACAGCCGCAACCAGCCAGCACGCACAGCAGTAGTCGGCAGCCAAGAGACAGCAGTTGGCAGCAGCCAACACAGTCGGTCGAGCCAGACGCACGCACTGTCGCGGGCCCCGGAGGATGTCGTGAGCGACACACAGACCCTGATCGAGAACCGTCCGCCGTCCGTGGCGGCCCTCTTCCTGGAGCGCGTGGCGGCCACACCGGACGCCGAGGCCTATCGCTACCCGGTGCCACCCTCCCCCAAGCCCTCGGCTTCGCTCGAGCAGGGAGGTGCCCCCACGGGCGAGGGCCCGGACGAGTGGAAGTCGCTGAGCTGGGCGCAGGCCGCCGAGCGGGTCTTCGCCATCGCGGCCGGTCTGATCGAACTGGGTGTGCGGCCGGAGCAGCGCGTCGCGCTCGCCTCGTCCACCCGGGTCGAGTGGATCCTGGCCGACCTCGGCATCCTGTGCGCGGGCGCGGCCACGACGACCGTGTACCCGCAGACCAACGCCGAGGAGTCGGCGTTCATCCTCTCCGACTCCGAGAGCAAGGTGCTCATCGCGGAGGACGCGGCCCAGCTCGCCAAGGCCCGGGAGAAGCGCGCCGAGCTGCCCGAGCTGACCCACGTGGTCGTCATCGACCCGGCGGGCGTCGAGACCGGCGACTGGGTGCTCACGCTCGCCGAGCTGGAGACGCGCGGTGCCGCCTACCTGGAGAAGAACCCCGATGTGATCAAGGAGAAGGTCGGCGCGATCACCGCCGAGCAGCTCGCGACCCTCATCTACACCTCCGGAACCACGGGTCGTCCCAAGGGCGTCCGCCTCCCGCACGACAACTGGTCGTACATGGCGAAGGCCATTGCCGCGACCGGGCTGGTCGGCCAGGACGACGTGCAGTACCTGTGGCTGCCGCTCGCACACGTCTTCGGCAAGGTGCTCACGTCCGGTCAGATCGAGGTCGGGCACGTCACCGCGGTCGACGGCCGCGTCGACAAGATCATCGAAAACCTGCCGGTCGTGCAGCCGACGTACATGGCGGCCGTCCCGCGCATCTTCGAGAAGGTCTACAACGGGGTCGCGGCCAAGGCACGAGCCGGCGGCGGCGCCAAGTACAAGATCTTCCAGTGGGCGGCCGAGGTCTCCCGCGAATACGCGAAGGTCAGCCAGGACAACTTCCGCCGTACCGGCACCGCCTCCGTCCCCTTCGGGCTGGGCGCCAAGCACAAGGTCGCGGACGCGCTCGTCTTCGCCAAGATCCGCGAGGCCTTCGGCGGCAACCTGCGCGCCTGCGTCTCCGGCTCCGCCGCGCTCGCGCCCGAGATCGGCTACTTCTTCGCGGGCGCCGGCATCCACATCCTGGAGGGGTACGGCCTCACGGAGTCCTCCGCGGCCTCCTTCGTGAACCCCGGCGAGGCGTACCGCACCGGCACCGTCGGCAAGCCGCTGCCCGGCACCGAGGTGCGCATCGCGGACGACGGCGAGATCCTGCTGCGCGGTCCCGGCATCATGGAGGGCTACCACGGGCTGCCCGAGAAGACCGCCGAGGTCCTGGAGTCGGACGGCTGGTTCCACACGGGCGACATCGGTGAGCTGTCTCCCGACGGCTACCTGCGCATCACCGACCGCAAGAAGGACCTCATCAAGACCTCCGGCGGCAAGTACATCGCGCCCGCCGAGGTCGAGGGCCAGTTCAAGGCCGTCTGCCCGTACGTCTCCAACATCCTCGTGCACGGCGCCGACCGGAACTTCTGCACCGCGCTCATCGCCCTCGACGAGCCGTCCATCCTGGACTGGGCGAAGGGGAACGGCCTGGAGGGCAAGTCGTACGCCGATGTCGTCGCCGCGCCCGCCACCGTCGCCCTCGTCGAGGGCTACGTCAAGGAACTCAACGAGGGCCTCCAGCGCTGGCAGACCGTCAAGAAGTTCCGCCTCCTGCCGCGCGACCTCGACGTCGAACACGGCGAGATCACGCCCAGCCTGAAGCTGAAGCGGCCGGTCGTCGAGCGGGAGTACAAGCACCTGATCGACGAGATGTACGCGGGGTCGCGCGAGGCCTGACCTCGAGCGGCGCATGCTGGGCCGGACCTCGAGCGGCGCGGGGGCGGGGCTACAGGCCCCGCCCCCTCCGCATCTCTCTCAACAGCTCCTCCATCTGACGTACCTGATGACGCAGTTCGAAGACGTCCTGGAGGCTGCTGGCAGCCATGTGCGTCTCGATCTTCTTCAGCCGGTTGGCGAGCTCGTCGAACTGCTCCTGTTCGCGTGCGAGCATCCGCTCGAGCTGCTGGTTCTTGCGGTGCAGGTCGAGGAAGACGGTGACCTTGGCGCGCAGGACCCATGGGTCGAAGGGTTTCGTCAGATAGTCGGCGGCGCCGGTCGAATACCCGCGGAAGGCGTAGCCCGCGTCGGCGTCCGTGCCGGTCAGGAAGATGATGGGGACGTCCTTCGTCTGGTCGAGCCGCTTGATGTTCGCGGCGGTCTCGAAGCCGTCCATGCCCGGCATCCGGATGTCGAGCAGGACGACGGCGAACCGCCGCCGCAGCAGGGCCTTCATCGCCTCCTCGCCGGAACGCGCGCGCACCAGTGGTTCGTTGAGGGACCCCAGGACGGCCTCCAGTGCGATCAGGTTGTCCTCCATGTCGTCGACAAGAAGGATGCCGGCGCGCTCGTCGGTCGTTTCCTCAGCGCTCATGATGACTGTTGCCTCACTCAGTCGTCGGTGGAACCGCGGACTCCCCTGATGTGCTCGGTCCCGGTACAACCGCACCGTCCGCGGCGTCCTGCTCCGGCTCGTCCGTGCCCTCCGGGTCGAGGAGGGCGCAGACGACGGTGAGGAGCTGGTCGACGTCCACCGGCTTCGGTACGTAGTCATTGGCGCCCCGTGCGATGGACTTCTCGCGGTCGCCGGGCATCGCCTTCGCGGTCAGCGCGACGATGGGCAGGCCGGTCCAGCGCGGGGTACGGCGGATGGCGGAGATCGTTTCGTAGCCGTCCATCTCCGGCATCATGATGTCCATCAGGACGAGTTCGACATCGGGATTGCGTTCAAGCGTCTCGATGCCCTCGCGGCCGTTCTCCGCGTAGAGGACGGGCATGCCGACACGGCCCAGGACGTGGGTGAGCGCGAAGACGTTGCGGATGTCGTCGTCCACGATCAACACCCGTCGACCCGGCAGGACTTGGCCCGCCCGGCCGGACTTCCATGCCTCCAGTTTGGTGGGTGTCGGCCAGGTGTCGTCGGTGTCGTGCGCGGTGTACGGCTCGCTGGACAGCTGCTCGGGCACGTGCACCTGGCGATCCTCAGGGGCGGGGCCGGTCGCCGTGTGCCCGGGGCTCACGACAGGGACGTACAGCGTGAAGGTGGAGCCCTTGCCGGGCTTGCTCTCGGCGATGATCCGGCCGCCGAGCAGCCCGGCGATCTCCCGGCTGATGGACAGGCCGAGGCCCGTGCCGCCGTATTTGCGGTTGGTGGTGCCGTCGGCCTGCTGGAACGCCTCGAAGATCACCGGGAGTTTCTCCGCGGCGATGCCGATGCCGGTGTCGGTGACCGCGAAGGCGATCACGTCGTCGCTGTTCTCGCGGGTGAAGTTGTGCTCCGGGTCCTTGAGACGGTTGACGCGCAGCTCGACACGACCGGTCGCGGTGAACTTGATCGCGTTGGAGAGCAGGTTGCGCAGGATCTGCTGGAGCCGCTGCTCGTCCGAGTACATCTCCCGCGGTACGTCCTCGCCGACCGTCACCTCGAAGGCGAGCCCCCGGTCCAGAGTGAGCGGGCGGAAGGTCGCATGGACGTAGTCGAGCAGCTTGATGAGGGGGAGCCTCTTGGGGCGTACGTCCATCCGGCCGGCCTCGATCTTCGACAGGTCCAGGATGTCGTTGATCAGCTGGAGGAGGTCGGAGCCGGAGCGGTGGATGGTGGTCGCGAACTGCACCTCCTGGTCGGAGAGATGGCCGTCCGGGTTGTCGGAGAGCAGCCGGGCGAGGATCAGCAGCGAGTTGAGCGGTGTGCGCAGCTCGTGCGACATGTTCGCCAGGAACTCGGACTTGTACTGCGAGCTGGTCGCCAGCAGGGCCGCCTTCTCTTCGAGTTCGGCGTTCGAGCGCTGCAGCTCGGCCTGCTGTGACTGGAGTTCGTCCGAGCGGTCCTGGAGCTGGACGGCCAGCCGCTGGGACTCGCCGAGCAGGGACTCCGTACGGGAGTTGGCGATGATGGTGTTGATGGCGACGCCGATGGTGTTCACGAACTGGTCGAAGAAGGCCAGGTGGACGTCGGAGAAGCGGGAGAAGGAGGCGAGTTCGATGACGCCGAGCAGTTTGTCCTCGAAGAGGATCGGGATGATCACGACGCTCGCCGGGGCCGCCTCGCCGAGCCCGCTGTTGATTTTGATGTAGTCCGGCGGGGCCTCTTCGACGAGGATGCGCTTCTTCTCGCGCGCCGCCTGCCGGACCAGCCCGTGCACCGGCATGCCGCCGGTGTCGACGGTCGCGCCCTGTGCCGAGCCGTACCCGGCGATGAAGGCGAGTCCCTTGGTGGGCACCGCCGTTCGCAGTGACGTGCCGTCCTCTTCCGGGTCGGCCAGGAAGAAGGCGCCGTACTGGGCGTTCACCAGCGGGGTCAGCTCGCGCAGGATCAGGTCGGCGACCTCCATCAGGTCGCGGTGGCCCTGCATCAGCGCGGCGAGGCGGGCGAGGTTCGACTCCAGCCAGTCCTTCGCGCGCGTGGTCTCGCGGAGGTTGGCCACCATCAGGTTGATGTTGTCCTTCAGCTCGGCGACCTCGCCCTGGGTCTCCACCGTGATGGAGCGGGACATGTCGCCCTGGGCCACGGCGGACGCCACTTCGGCGATCGCGCGGACCTGGGTGGTGAGGTTGGAGGCGAGCTCGTTCACGTTCGTCGTCAGGCGCTTCCAGGTGCCGTACACGCCCTCGACCCGGGCCTGGCCGCCGAGTTGGCCCTCGGAGCCCACCTCTCGGGCCACGCGGGTGACCTCGGAGGAGAAGGAGGAGAGGGTGTCGACCATGGTGTTGATGGTCGTCTTCAGTTCGAGGATCTCGCCGCGGGCGTCCACGTCGATCTTCTTCGACAGGTCGCCCTGGGCCACGGCTGTCGCGACCTGCGCGATGTTCCGTACCTGTGAGGTCAGGTTGTCGGCCATGTAGTTGACGTTGTCGGTCAGGTCCCGCCAGACGCCCGACACGCCGAGCACCTGGGCGCGGCCGCCCAGCCGTCCGTCGGTGCCGACCTCGCGGGCGACGCGGGTGACCTCGTCGGCGAAGGCGCGCAACTGCTCCACCATCGTGTTGACGGTGTCCTTCAGCTCCAGGATCTCGCCGCGGGCGTCGACGGTGATCTTCTTCGACAGGTCGCCGTTCGCGACCGCCGTGGTTACCTGGGCGATGTTCCGGACCTGGGACGTCAGGTTCAGGGCCATGAAGTTGACGTTGTCGGTGAGGTCCTTCCATACGCCCGACACACCGCGCACCTGGGCCTGGCCGCCGAGGTTTCCCTCGGTGCCGACTTCGCGGGCGACGCGGGTGACCTCGTCGGCGAAGGCGGAGAGCTGGTCGACCATGGTGTTGATGGTCGACTTGAGCTCCAGGATCTCGCCCTTCGCCTCGACGGTGATCTTCTTGCCGAGGTCGCCCTGCGCCACGGCGGTGGAGACGAGAGCGATATTGCGGACCTGCGACGTCAGGTTGTCCGCCATGAAGTTGACGTTGTCGGTGAGGTCCTTCCATACGCCGCTCACCCCGCGTACTTGCGCCCGGCCGCCGAGGTTTCCCTCGGTGCCGACTTCGCGGGCGACGCGGGTGACCTCGTCGGCGAAGGCGGAGAGCTGGTCGACCATGGTGTTGATGGTCGACTTCAGTTCGAGGATCTCGCCCTGCGCGTCGACCGTGATCTTCTGGCTGAGGTCGCCGTTCGCCACGGCCGTCGTGACCTGGGCGATGTTCCGGACCTGGGACGTCAGGTTCGAGGCCATGAAGTTGACGTTGTCGGTGAGGTCCTTCCAGACCCCGCTCACGCCCCGCACCTGCGCGCGACCGCCCAACTGGCCCTCGGTGCCGACTTCGCGGGCGACCCGGGTGACCTCGTCGGCGAAGGCGGAGAGCTGGTCGACCATGGTGTTCACGGTGAGCTTCAGTTCGAGGAGCTCGCCGGTCGCCTCGACGGTCACCGTACGGGTCAGGTCGCCGCGCGCCACCGCCGTGGTCACCAGGGCGATGTCCCGCACCTGGGCCGTCAGACGGGAGGCCATCGTGTTGACCGCCTCTGTCACATCCCGCCAACTACCCGACAGGCCCGTGACCTTGGCGCGGCCACCGAGCCGCCCCTCGGTGCCGACCTCGCGGGCGACACGGGTGACCTCGCCGGTGAAGAGGGAGAGCTGGTCGACCATCTTGTTGACGGCGCGGCCCAGTCTGCGTAAGTCGCCGCGGAGTTGACGGTTGCCGTCGTGCAGGTCGACCCGCTGGGTCAGGTCGCCGCCGGCCACCGCGTCGAGGACTCGGGTCGCGTTCGCCGCCGGGGCCACCAGGGCGTCGAGCAGTTGGTTCACGTCGTTGACGCGCGCTGTCCAGCCGCCCTGGCCGGGGCTGGCCGAAAGGCGCTCGTCGAGCCGCCCGTGCCGTACCAACTCCCGGCGGACACGCTGCACCTCGGAGTTGAAGTGGGTACTGCGGTCCATGATCTGGTTGAACATCGCGCTGAGGTCGGCCACCGGGCCGTGCCCCGTTTCCGGCACCTTGCTGAAGTCCCCGTCCCGTGCGGCGGTCATCGCGGCGAGCAGCGGACGCAGATCCGATGCTCGAATCTGTCCGTCTTCGAGCACATGCATACCACTGTTCTCACTCATGGCGGCCCACTTCGGTAACTCGGCGCTTATGGGCAGGGCCAGTCTGTCACTCTGTCCGCATCGCCTGAGGCGTATTCGTCCGAACTGCTCAGGGAGCTGCACAGTGGGGGCCATTCCGACGCAACGGGAGTCCATGGCGCGTGCCCCTGATGCGCCTGCGCACAACCGCGCCGGCCAGGAAGTCGTGGCCCGCGCCTCGCTGCCCGGCACTCCGCTCGCCCCCGGAGCCGCCCGCCGGTTCGTGCGTGGCACGCTCGCCGACTGGACCGAACTCGCCCTTCCGGGCGCCGAGATCATCGACGACCGCCTCACCGACGACGCCATCCTGGTGATCAGCGAACTCGTCACCAACGCCGTGGTGCACGCGGGCACCGACGTCGAGCTGCTGTGCCGCCTCGAAACCGCGGGTGACGGGGCGCCGGGACCGTTGGTCATCGAGGTCTCCGACCACCACCCCTCGCGCGCGGTACGCGACGACGGCATCGAACGGCCGTACGGCACACCGGAGTACGGGCGCGGGTTACGGCTCGTGTCCGCGCTCTCCGACGCCTGGGGGATCACCTATCGCACCGGGGTCAAGACCGTGTGGGCGCGGCTGCCCGTCGACGGGAGTGCGGTCATGGAGGTGGCGGGCATTTCGGGTGCGCAAGGCGTCCCCGCCGTGGGTGGCGTCCCGGGTGCCGAGATGATGTCGGAAGCCGACAGGAATTCCGCATCCGGAAGGATCTCGAATACGGGAAGGATGTCGGATGCGGGGCAGATCTCGAATACGGGAGGGGCGTCGGATTCGGGGCGGATCTCGGACGCGGGAAGGGGTTCGGGCTCGGGAAAGGGCTCGGACGTGGGGCGGATCTCGGATCCGGGAGGGGGATCGGATTCGGGGCGGATCTCTGACGCGGGAAGGGGTTCGGGCTCGGGAAAGGGCTTCGGCTCGGGTTCGGGAAGGGTCTCGGACGTGGGACGGATCTCGGGTTCGGGAAAGGTCTCGGACGCGGGAAAGGTCTCGGACGCGGGAAAGGTCTCGGAATCGGGGCGGATCTCCGATGCGGGAAGGATCTCGGGAGTCGGCAGGATTTCGGGAGCCGAAAGGATTTCCGGAGTCGCGGAGAAGATAGCGGCGTACGCCGGTGAGCAGGCGCTTGAGCGCGGGATACGGGTGGGCGAAATACTCGCCCCCGAGATATTTCCGCCCGAGCCGCGACGCAACGCCCAGCAGGACCAGGACTGGCTCAACCGCGGGGCGCTCTCCTTCCTCGCCGAGGCGTCCGATCTGCTCGCCGGGCAGCTCGACGAGGACCTGGTGGCCGCGCTCGCCGGACAGCTGCTCGTGCCGCGCCTCGCCGACTGGTGCGCGGTGTGGCTGGAGGACGAGGCCACCGACCGGGCGGGCGGTCTCGGCTTCGCCCTGGGACCCCGGCTGGCCCGGGTCTGGCACGGCAGCGAGAACCGCATCGAGGAGCTGCGCCGTGCCCTGGAGAAGGACCCGCCACTGCTGCCCGACGCGGTGCGTTCCCGGGCCGTCCCCGTGCCCTGGCCCGGCGAGGCGCTGGGCGGGCGCGGGGCGAGCGGGGCGGCGCTCGCGTACCGGCTGATCGCGGGCGGGCGGCCGCTGGGCACGCTCGTCATCGGACGGGCCGGGCTGGTCGACTTCCCCGACGAGATCACCGGGCTCGTCGAGGACCTCAGCCGGCGCATCGCCCTCTCCATCGGCGCGGCCCGCCAGTACGCGCGCCAGGCCACCATCAGCCGGGTCCTCCAGCGCGGCCTGCTGCCCGGCGCGGTCGCCGAGATCCCGGGCGTACGCAGCGCGCTCGTGTATGAGCCGCTCGACAAGGGCGGGCCCAGCGGCGACTTCTACGACCTGTTCCCCGCGGGCGACGGGCGCTGGTGCTTCGCGGTGGGCGACGTCCAGGGCAAGGGCCCCGAAGCCGCCGTGGTGATCGGCCTGGCCCGGCCCTGGCTGCGGCTGCTGGCCCGTGAGGGCTACCACGTCGCGGACGTCCTCGACCGCCTCAACCAGCTCCTGCTCGACGACGCGACGGAGGCCGCGGACGCGGCGGCCCGTGCGCTTGTGGCAGCGGGCGGGCCGGGGCTGGGCGCGGACCTCGGCCCGCAGACGCGGTTCCTTTCCATGCTGTACGGCGAGCTCGTCCCCTTCGACGGTGGTGTGCGCTGCACTCTGGCCTCCGCCGGGCATCCGCTGCCGCTGCTCCTCGGGCCCGACGGTGACGTACGGGAAGTGGCGGGGCCGCAGACTCTTCTCGGCGTCTTCGAGGACGCCTGCTACAGCTCCGAGACCTTCGATCTGCATGCCGGTGACACCTTGCTGTGTGTCACCGACGGGGTGACGGAGCGGCGCAGTGGGTCCCGGCAGTTCGACGACGAGGACGGGCTGGCGAAGGCTCTGGAGGGCTGTGCGGGGCTGAGTGCCGACCTGATCGCGGAACGGATCCGCAGGCTGGTGCACGAGTTCGGGGCGCGACCGCCGGAGGATGACATGGCGTTGCTGGTGCTGCAGGCCGAGTAGGGGGACAGCGTGTTTTCGCCCTCTCCGCCCCTGCCCGTCCCGTACCTGGGGGCTCTGCCCCCGGACCCCCTGGGGTGTGCTTTCGGTGCGGGCCGGTGGGGGCTGGTCGCGCGGTTCCCCGCGCCCCTGGCGGGGGCGCTCCTGGGTCTGGCGAGCGAGGGCATGGGCGGACGTGCTGGACAATGGAAGGCATGCCTTCCGCACTTCCCGACGGTGAGCCCGTCCCCGACGACGGGGCGCTGCCCGCGCACGCCCTGGCCGGTGGGGGTACCTCCCAGGCCCTTAAGGCACTGGGGGAGGCCGAGCGACCCCTCGGGTTCTATCTTCACGTGCCGTACTGCGCGACCCGCTGCGGCTACTGCGACTTCAACACCTACACGGCGACCGAGCTGCGGGGCACCGGAGGCGTGCTCGCCTCCCGCGACAACTACGCGGACACGCTGACCGACGAGGTCCGCCTCGCCCGCAAGGTCCTCGGCGACGACCCGCGCCCCGTCCGCACGGTCTTCGTCGGCGGCGGTACGCCGACCCTGCTCGCCGCCGACGATCTCGTACGGATGCTGGGGGCGATCCGCGACGAGTTCGGGCTCGCGGACGACGCTGAGATCACGACCGAGGCGAACCCGGAGTCGGTGGACCCGGCATACCTGGCGACCCTGCGCGCCGGGGGCTTCAACCGGATCTCCTTCGGCATGCAGAGCGCCCGGCAGCACGTACTGAAGGTGCTCGACCGCACGCACACCCCCGGCCGCCCCGAGGCCTGCGTCGCCGAGGCCCGCGCGGCGGGCTTCGAGCATGTGAACCTCGACCTGATCTACGGCACGCCCGGGGAGTCCGACGACGACTGGCGCGCGTCGCTCGACGCGGCCCTCGGCGCCGGCCCCGACCACATCTCCGCGTACGCCCTGATCGTCGAGGAGGGCACCCAGCTCGCCCGCCGCATCCGCCGTGGCGAGGTCCCGATGACGGACGACGACGTTCACGCGGACCGCTACCTGATCGCGGACGAGGTGATGTCGGCGGCCGGGTTCGACTGGTACGAGGTGTCGAACTGGGCCACCTCCGAGGCCGGTCGCTGCCTGCACAACGAGCTGTACTGGCGCGGCGCCGACTGGTGGGGCGCGGGCCCCGGCGCCCACAGCCACGTCGGCGGCGTGCGCTGGTGGAATGTGAAGCATCCCGGGGCGTACGCCGCCGCCCTGGCCTCCGGCCGCTCCCCGGGCGCGGGCCGCGAACTCCTCTCCGAGGAGGACCGCCGCGTCGAGCGGATCCTGCTCGAACTGCGGCTGCGCGAGGGCTGCCCGCTGTCCCTGCTCCGGCCGGACGGGCTGGCCGCATCCCGCCGGGCCCTGTCCGACGGACTCCTCGAGCCCGGCCCGTACGACGCCGGTCGCGCCGTTCTCACGCTGCGGGGGCGGCTGCTGGCCGACGCGGTGGTGCGGGACCTGGTGGACTGAGGCACCCGGGGACGCGGCCGGGGTCGGGAGCGGTGCGCCTACCGGCGCTCGCAGGGTGCCGCCTTCTGCGGGGCGGGTGCCGCCCCGGCGGCACGACTGCCCCCAGCTACACCGGTGCCGTCACGAAGTCGATCAACTCCTCCACCCGGCCCAGGAGTTCCGGCTCCAGGTCCTTGTAGGACCGCACCCGGGACAGGATGTGCTGCCAGGCCGCGCCGGTGTTCTCCGGCCAGCCCAGGGCGCGGCAGACGCCCGTCTTCCAGTCCTGGCCGTGCGGGATCCTGGGCCAGGCCCCGATGCCCACGGAGGACGGCTTCACAGCCTCCCAGATGTCGATGTACGGGTGGCCCAGCACCAGGGCGTGGTCGCTGGTGACCGCGTCCGCGATGCGGGACTCCTTCGTGCCGGGGACCAGGTGGTCGACCAGGACGCCGAGGCGGGCGTCCGGCCCCGGCGCGAAGTCCGCGACGATCGACGGGAGGTCGTCGATGCCCTCCAGGTACTCGACGACGACGCCTTCGATACGGAGGTCGTCGCCCCAGACACGCTCGACCAGTTCGGCGTCGTGGCGGCCCTCCACGTAGACACGTCCGGCCCGCGCGACCCGGGCCCGCGCGCCGGGGACGGCGACCGAACCGGAGGCCGTGCGGGTGGGACGTACCGGACCGGAGGCCGGGCGGACCAGCGTCACCACCTTGCCCTCCAGAAGGAAGCCGCGCGGCTCCAGCGGGAACACGCGGTGCTTGCCGAAGCGGTCCTCCAGGGTCACCGTGCCCGCCTCGCAGCGGATCACCGCGCCGCAGAAGCCGGTGCCGGGCTCCTCGACCACCAGGCCGGGGTCGGCGTGGACCTTGGGCACGGCCTGGGGCTTCTTCCACGGCGGGGTCAGGTCCGGAGAGTACTGGCGCATTCGGATGACGATAGGAGAAGCTCCCGGCCCGCTACGAAGACACGCCGAAACGTGTGGCCAACGCGTCCCGCTGTGCACGGACAAACGCCGCATTCACCGCCGCGCCGTGCCCCGGCACGTACACCGCGTCCTCCCCGCCCAGGTCGAGCAGCCGGTCCAGCGCCGCCGGCCAGTGGGAGGGAACGGCGTCGGGACCCGCCTGGGGTTCGCCCGACTCCTCCACCAGGTCGCCGCAGAAGACGGTCTCCGGTGAGCCGGGTGGACCGGGGACCAGGACCACCAGATCGTGGCAGGTGTGGCCGGGGCCCACGTTGGCGAGCAGGACCTGTATGCCGCCTCCGAGATCGAGGGTCCACTCGCCGGACACCGAGTGGCGGGGGTGGACCAGGAGATCCGCGGCCTCCGCCGCCTCGCGGGGGTCGAGACCGTTGCGTACGGCGTCCGCGCGCAGCTCCTCGCGGTCGTGCGCGAAGACCGCGTCCAGGCCGACCGCGCCGAACACCTCCACCCCGGCGAACGCGGCCGCCCCGAAGACATGGTCGAAGTGGGGATGCGTGAGTGCGAGGTGCGTCACACGGCGGTCGCCACCGAGGATCCGTCGCGCCTCGGTCCGCAGCTGCGCGCCCTCCCGCAGGCTCGACCCCGCGTCGATCATCAGCGCCGCGCCGTCGCCCACCACGAGCCCGGCCGTGCAGTCCCAGACCGGAAGCCGCTTCCGCCCGACCCGGGGCGCCACCGTTTCCCACCCCAGGTCTTCCCAAGTCAGCCTCATATGGAGACGCTAGCCGTGAGAGCCTGCCAGGCACGACATCGCAGGCCCGCCCTTGCCGGGGCCGTACCTCACCGCCGTACACTGGGCCGGGGAACGCTGGCACTCACGTGCGCTGAGTGCCAGGCCGAAGGCCACGAAGTGCGCGGGGAAGACTTCTGGAGGTGTGCGCGATGCTCAGTGAACGCAGGCTCGAGGTGCTGCGCGCCATCGTCCAGGACTACGTGGGCACCGAGGAGCCGGTCGGTTCCAAGGCGCTGACCGAGCGGCACCGCCTCGGCGTCTCGCCGGCGACCGTGCGCAACGACATGGCTGTGTTGGAGGACGAGGGTTATATCGCCCAGCCGCACACCAGCGCCGGGCGCATCCCCACCGACAAGGGCTACCGCCTCTTCGTCGACAAGCTCGCGGGCGTCAAGCCCATGACCGCGCCCGAGCGGCGCGCCATCCAGAACTTCCTCGACGGCGCCGTCGACCTCGACGACGTCGTGGGCCGGACCGTACGGCTGCTCGCGCAGCTCACACGGCAGGTCGCCGTGGTGCAGTACCCCTCGCTGACGCGCTCGACCGTGCGGCACGTGGAGCTGCTCTCGCTCGCCCCCGCGCGCGTGATGCTCGTGCTGATCACCGACACCGGCCGGGTCGAGCAGCGCATGATCGACTGCCCTGTACCGTTCGGCGAGACGTCGCTCGCGGATCTGCGGGCCCGGCTCAACAGCCGGGTCGCGGGTCGCCGTTTCGCGGACGTCCCGCAGCTCGTGCAGGACCTGCCGGAGGCCTTCGAGGCGGAGGACCGCGGTACGGTCTCGACAGTGCTCTCCACTCTTCTGGAGACGCTCGTCGAGGAGACCGAGGAGCGGCTGATGATCGGCGGCACCGCCAATCTCACCCGTTTCGGACATGACTTCCCTCTCACCATCCGGCCGGTGCTCGAAGCGCTGGAGGAGCAGGTGGTGCTCCTCAAGTTGCTTGGTGAGGCCGGGGATTCGAGCATGACCGTGCGAATCGGGCACGAGAACGCGTATGAGGGACTCAACTCCACGTCCGTGGTCTCGGTCGGCTACGGTTCGGGCGGCGAGGCAGTAGCCAAACTCGGCGTGGTCGGCCCGACCCGCATGGATTATCCGGGAACGATGGGAGCGGTACGAGCGGTGGCACGGTACGTCGGACAGATCCTGGCGGAGTCTTAAGTGGCCACGGACTACTACGCCGTACTCGGCGTGCGCCGCGACGCGTCCCAGGACGAGATCAAGAAGGCGTTCCGGAGGCTCGCGCGCGAGCTGCACCCGGACGTCAATCCCGATCCGAAGACGCAGGAGCGGTTCAAGGAGATCAACGCCGCGTACGAGGTGTTGTCGGACCCGCAGAAGAAGCAGGTCTACGACCTCGGTGGCGACCCGCTGTCCCAGTCGGGCGGCGCGGGCGCGGGCGGCTTCGGCGCGGGCGGCTTCGGGAACTTCTCGGACATCATGGACGCCTTCTTCGGTACGGCGTCGCAGCGCGGCCCCCGGTCGCGCACCCGCCGTGGCCAGGACGCCATGATCCGGCTCGAGATCGAGCTGGACGAGGCCGCCTTCGGCACGACGAAGGACATCCAGGTCGACACGGCCGTCGTCTGCGCCACCTGCAATGGGGAAGGCGCGGCGCCGGGCACCTCGGCGCAGACGTGTGACATGTGCCGCGGTCGCGGTGAGGTGTCGCAGGTGACGCGGTCCTTCCTGGGCCAGGTCATGACGTCCCGCCCCTGCCCGCAGTGCCAGGGCTTCGGCACCGTGGTCCCGACCCCGTGCCCGGAGTGCGCGGGCGACGGACGGGTCCGCTCCCGTCGGACGCTGACCGTGAAGATTCCGGCCGGTGTCGACAACGGCACGCGGATCCAACTCGCGGGCGAGGGCGAGGTCGGCCCCGGTGGCGGGCCCGCCGGTGACCTCTACGTCGAGATCCACGAGCTGCCGCACGCCGTGTTCCAGCGGCGTGGCGACGATCTGCACTGCACGGTCACCATCCCGATGACCGCGGCGTGCCTGGGCACGAAGGTGCCGCTGGAGACGCTCGACGGCCTGGAGGAGGTCGACATCCGTCCGGGCACGCAGTCCGGGCAGTCGATCCCGCTGCACGGGCGGGGCATCACGCATCTGCGGGGCGGTGGCCGGGGCGATCTGATCGTGCACGTCGAGGTGATGACGCCCACGAAGCTCGATCCCGAGCAGGAGCGGTTGCTGCGGGAGCTTGCGAAGCTGCGGGGTGAGGAGCGGCCGACCGGGCAGTTCCAGCCCGGGCAGCAGGGGCTGTTCTCGCGGCTGAAGGACGCGTTCAATGGCCGCTGAGGTGGAGTTTTTCGCCCCCTTTGCCCCTGCCCGTCCCGTCCCTGGGGGGCTCCGCCCCCCAGACCCCCGGTTGTCTTTCGGCTGCGGGTGGGTGGGGGCTGGTCGCGCCCACGCGGCGGAGCCGCAAATGTCACAGCCCCGCGCCCCTTACGGGGCGTTCGACAGGGGCGAAAATGTGTGGTCGCGGGTGCCCATCCCGTTGGCCTATGCCAGGCGGAAGGCCGGATTCGGACTTGTACGGGGGACGTGACAACATGCCGTCATGTCCTCCGCACTGACCGATCTCTTCCCCCACCCGATCGTGCAGGCCCCCATGGCGGGCGGCGTCTCCGTCCCGCATCTCGCGGCCGCCGTGTCCGAGGCCGGTGGGCTCGGGTTCCTCGCCGCCGGGTACAAGACCGCCGACGGCATGTACCAGGAGATCAAGCAGCTGCGCGGACTCACGGGCCGCCCCTTCGGCGTGAACCTCTTCATGCCGCAGCCCGAGTATGCGGACTCCGCCGCCGTCGAGGTGTACGCCAACCAGCTCGCTGGTGAGGCCGCCTGGTACGAGACCGAGCTCGGTGACCCCGACAGCGGCCGGGACGACGGCTACGACGCCAAGCTCGCCGTCCTCCTCGACAACCCGGTGCCGGTGGTCTCCTTCCACTTCGGCGTCCCCACCCGCGACGTCCTGGACTCGCTCGCCCGCGCCGGCACGCTGACGATGGTCGCCGCGACCACCGCCGAGGAGGCGCTGGCCGTGCAGCGGGCGGGCGCCGCCGTGGTGATCGTGCAGGGCGTCGAGGCGGGCGGCCACCAGGGCACCCACCGCGACAACCCGGAGACGGACGGCACCGGCATAGGGCTGCTCTCGCTGATCGCGCAGGTCCGCGAGACCGTGCAGATCCCGATCGTCGCGGCGGGCGGCATCATGCGCGGCAGCCAGATCGCCGCGGTGCTCGCGGCGGGCGCGAGCGCGGCCCAGCTCGGCACGGCGTTCCTCGCCACCCCCGAGTCCGGCGCGAACGCCGTGCACAAGCAGGCGCTGACCAACCCCCTGTTCGTGCGCACGGAGTTGACGCGCGCGTTCTCCGGGCGCCCGGCGCGCGGACTGGTCAACCGCTTCCTGCGCGAGCACGGTCCGTACGCGCCCGCCGCGTACCCCGAGATCCACCACCTCACCTCCCCGCTGCGCAAGGCGGCCGCCGCGGCGGGCGACGCGCAGGGCATGGCACTGTGGGCCGGTCAGGGCCACCGCATGGCCCGCGAACTGCCTGCGGGCCGACTGGTGGAGGTGCTGAGCGCCGAACTCGCCGCCGCCAAGACAGCGTTGTCGGCGCTCCCGGAAGAGGACGGGGGTGCGGGCAGATGACCGCCCCGGTGTTCGTGGTCGAAGATTTCAACGCGGGGGGCGGCGGACGCTATGTCCTCGACGGGCCCGAGGGGCGGCACGCCGTCTCGGTGAAGCGGCTGCGACCCGGCGAGGACGTGGTCCTCACCGACGGGGCCGGGCGCTGGGCGGAGTGCGTGGTGCTGGAGACCGAGGGCAAGGACCGGCTGATCGTCCGGATGGACTCGGTGACCGAGGAGCCGGCGGAGGAGCCGCGCATCACCGTCGTGCAGGCCCTGCCCAAGGGTGACCGGGGCGAGCTCGCCGTCGAGACGATGACGGAGACCGGCGTGGACGCGATCGTGCCCTGGGCGGCCTCCCGCTGCATCACGCAGTGGAAGGGCGAGCGGGGGCCGAAGGCGCTCGCCAAATGGCGGGCCACGGCCCGGGAAGCCGGCAAGCAGTCCCGGCGCGTCCGCTTCCCCGAGGTCGCGGACGCGATGTCGACCAAGCAGGTTGCCGCACTTCTCGCCAAAGCGGATCTGGCGGCGGTACTGCACGAGGACACGGAGCTCGGGACCGAGCCGTTCGCGACGGCCGAACTGCCCGGTTCCGGGGAGATCGTCCTTGTGGTCGGCCCCGAGGGCGGGATCTCGCCCGAGGAGGTGGCGCTGTTCACCGAGGCGGGTGCGCGGACGTTCCACCTGGGGCGTACCGTGCTGCGTACTTCGACCGCCGGGACCGTGGCGGCGGCGCTGCTGCTGGCCCGTACCGGTCGCTGGTCCTGACACCCACGGGGGATCGCCTTGGAACTCGCTCAGGTACGGCTGCTCGTCTCGGACTTCGCCGCGTGTTACCGCTTCTATGCCGAGGTGCTGGGTCTCAAGCCCCAGTCGGGTGCGACGGAGGGGCCGTACGAGAAGTTCAGCCCCGCCACCGGGTCGGCGGGCATCGCCATACAGGACCGGTCGGTGATGGCCGAAGTCCTGGGTGAACTGGGCGACTTGGCTACCGGGCATCGGTCGTTGGTGGTGCTGCGGGTGGATGACCTGGACGCGTACTGCGAGCAGATCGCCTCGCGTGGCGCGACCGTCCTGCACGGTCCTGTCCCCATGACCGACCGCATGCGCGTCGCCCACCTCAAGGACCCGGAGGGCAACCTGGTGGAGCTCCAGGAGTGGCTCCTCCTGCGCACCTGAGGTCCAGGCTTCTTTCGCCCCCGCCGCCCCTGCCCATTCCCGTCCTCTGGGGGCTGCGCCCCCAGACCCCCGCCAAAAGATTGCGCAGTTCCCCGCGCCCCTTTTCAGGGGCGCGGGGAACTGCGCGAACGGGGTCCGGGGCGGAGCCCCAGGTCGGGACGGGCAGGGGCGGCGGGGGCTGAAAAACCCTCCTTCGGGTGGTCCTGGGGATCGTGGCCGCATGCGGTCTACCGTCGTTCGCGGGACAGTGGCAGGCTGCCGTCTATGGGGGCTTTGAGGCGGATAAGGCGTCGGACAGGACGTCGACAGGTGCTGATGGCGGTGGGGCTCGGAGCGGCCGGAGTGTTCGGGGTGGCCGCGTGCGAGCCGACGGGCGGGCTGAGTTCGGCCACGGTGGCCTACACGACCGACCGGACCGCGACCAAGGAACTCGAACGACAGCATGTGAACGTGCGCTGGCTCAGCTGCACGGCGTCCTACGGTGGGGCCAACAAGGCCTACACCCCCGGGAAGACGCCCGCGCCGACCGTGAGCACCGCCGCCTCCGTCGACTGCCAGGGGCAGACGGATGACGGACGGAAGATCGTCGTCAAGGGCAAGGTCACCCGCGCCGTCGACGGCGCGTGCGTACGCGGGGACCTGCGCGCCACGGTCGGCGGCAAGGAGTGGTTCCACGTGAGCGGCCTCGGGAACTGCAACGCCACGAACGCCCCCAACCCGCCGATCTCGTACCACCCCACGAACGGGCAGCCCAACCCCACCGTCACCGTCACCGTGACGAAGACCATGTGGTGCAAGGGCGACCCGACCTGCTGGCCCTCCCAGGGCAAATGACCTGCCCGGTGACCTGCCCGGCCCACACGGATCAAGTGATCGAAACCCCTTTCAAGGGGTGCGGTCGCTGCATAGGGTGATCGGGTGACAGAGTCCGCAGCCTCCGCGTATCTCCGGTTTCCGCATCTGCACGGTGAGTTGGTCGTCTTCACGGCCGAGGACGACGTCTGGGCCGCCCCGCTCGACGGCGAAGGCAGGGCCTGGCGGGTCAGCGCCGACAACGTCCCGGTGAACCATCCGCGCATCTCCCCGGACGGCGCGACCGTCGCCTGGACGTCCACGCGTGACGGGGCGCCCGAGGTGCACGCCGCCGCCCTGGCCGGCGGCCCGTCCAAGCGACTGACGTACTGGGGCAGTTCGAAGACCCAGGTGCGCGGCTGGACCGCGGACGGTCAGGTGCTCGCGCTCAGCACCCAGGGACAGGCGAGCCTGCGGCGCAGCTGGGCCCGGGCCGTCCCACTCGACGGCGGCCCCGCGACGACCCTTCCCTACGGGCCCGTCGGCGACATCGCCCACGGCGGCCCGGGTGTCGTGCTGCTGTCCGCGCCCATGGGGCGCGAGGCCGCCTGGTGGAAGCGGTATCGCGGCGGTACGGCGGGCAAGCTGTGGATCGACCGGGAGGGCGACGGGGACTCCGCTTTCGTACGGCTGCATGAAGAGCTCGACGGGAACATCGAATACCCCCTCTGGGTGGGGGAGCGGATCGCCTTCCTGTCCGACCACGAAGGTGTCGGGGCGCTCTACTCCTCCCTCGCCGACGGCTCCGACCTGCGGCGCCACACGCCCGGTGGGGGAGGGTTCTACGCCCGCCACGCGGCCACCGACGGCACGCGGGTCGTGTACGCGTCCGCCGGTGAACTGTGGCTCCTCGACGACCTGGAGGGCGCCGAGCCGCGCAGGCTGGACATCCGCCTCGGCGGCCAGCGCGTCGACCAGCAGCCGCACCCGGTGAGCGCCTCGCGCTGGTTCTCCGCCGCCGCGCCCGACCACACCGGACGCGGCAGCGCGGTCTCCGTGCGCGGCGCCGTCCACTGGGTCACGCACCGCTCGGGTCCGGCCCGCGCACTCGCCGCCGAGCAGGGCGTGCGCTCCCGGCTGCCCCGCACCTTCCGGGCGGAGGGCGAGGAGCACGTGGTGTGGGTGACCGACGCGGAGGGCGACGACGCCCTGGAGTTCGCCCCGGCGACGGGAGTCGCGCCGGGGGCGACCCCGCGCCGACTCGCCGCCGGGCAGCTCGGACGGGTCCTCGGGCTCGCGATGGCCCCCGACGGGAGCCGCGCCGCCGTCGCCTCGCACGACGGCCGTGTGCTGCTCGTCGAGCGGGAGAGCGGGGAGGTGCGCGAGGTCGACCGCAGCGAGGACGGTGAGGTCAGCGGCCTTGTCTTCTCGCCCGACTCGGCCTGGCTCGCCTGGTCGCACCCCGGACCGCGCCCGCTGCGCCAACTCAAGCTGGCCAACACCGCCGACCTGTCGGTGACCGAGGCGACCCCGCTCCGGTTCCGTGACTACGAGCCCGCGTTCACGCTCGACGGCAAGCACCTCGGGTTCCTCTCGGCGCGCGCGTTCGACCCCGTCTACGACGAGCACGTCTTCGACCTGGCGTTCGTGGGCGGCTCGCGGCCCTACCTGATCACCCTGGCCGCGACCACGCCGTCCCCCTTCGGGCCGCAGCGGCACGGCCGCCCCTTCGAGGCGCCGGACAAGGACGAGACGCCCGACAGCGAGGGCGCCCCCACGACCCGCATCGACCTCGACGGGCTCGCCGACCGGATCGTGCCGTTCCCCGTCGAGGCCGCCCGCTACTCGACGCTGCGGGCCGCCAAGGACGGGCTGCTGTGGCTGCGGCACCCGGTCCGCGGTGTGCTCGGCGCCTCCCGCGCCACGCCGGACGACCCGGACCCGCAGACCGAGCTGGAGCGGTACGACCTCGCCCAGCGGCGCATCGAGCATCTCGCCGCCGACGCCGACCACTTCACCGTCACCGGCGACGGCAAGCGGGTCCTGCTGTGGACCGACGGCAAGCTCAAGGTCGTACCCAGCGACCGGCGTGCCTCGAACGACGACGAGAGCGACACGAACATCACCGTCGATCTGTCGCGGGTCCGGCAGACCGTCGACCCGGCCGCCGAGTGGCGGCAGATGTACGACGAGACGGGCCGCCTGATGCGGGACAACTTCTGGCGGCCCGACCTGGGCGGGGTCGACTGGGACGCCGTGCTCGACCGCTATCGGCCGATTCTGGAGCGGGTCGCCACGCACGACGACCTCGTCGACCTGCTCTGGGAGGTGCACGGCGAACTCGGCACCTCGCACGCGTACGTCATGCCGCGTGGCGGAGGGGGTGGCGGCGACCGGGCACAGGGGCTGCTCGGCGCGGACATCTCCCGTCATGCGGACGGCAGTTGGCGCATCGACCGGATCCTCCCGTCCGAGACCTCCGACCCGGACGCGCGGGCGCCGCTCGCCGCGCCGGGGGTCGCGGTGCGCGCCGGAGACGCGATCGTCGCGGTCGCCGGGCAGCCGGTGGACCCGGTGGCCGGGCCCGGGCCGCTGCTCGTCGGCACGGCGGGCAAGCCGGTGGAGCTGACCATCTCACCTTCGGGCGGCGGCGATCCACGTCACGCGGTCGTCGTCCCGCTCGCGGACGAGGAGCCGCTGCGCTACCACGACTGGGTGGCGGACCGGCGGGCGTACGTCCACGAGCAGTCCGGGGGCCGCCTCGGGTATCTGCACGTGCCGGACATGGTCGGCTCCGGGTGGGCTCAGCTCCACCGCGACCTGCGCATCGAGGTGGCCCGGGAGGGGCTGGTGGTGGACGTACGCGAGAACCGCGGCGGCCACACCTCCCAGCTCGTCGTCGAGAAGTTGGCGCGGCGGATCGTCGGCTGGGACCTGCCGCGCGGCCTGCGCCCGTACAGCTACCCGGAGGACGCGCCACGCGGCCCGGTCGTCGCCGTCGCCAACGAGTTCTCCGGTTCGGACGGCGACATCGTCAACGCGGCGATCAAGGCGCTCGGGATCGGGCCCGTGGTCGGCACCCGTACCTGGGGCGGAGTGATCGGCATCGACAGCCGCTACCGGCTCGTCGACGGCACACTCGTCACCCAGCCCAAGTACGCCTTCTGGCTGGAGGGTTACGAGTGGGGCGTCGAGAACCACGGTGTCGACCCCGACGTGGAGGTCGTCCAGGCTCCGCAGGACTACGCCGCGGGACGGGACACCCAGCTCGACGAGGCGATCCGCATCGCCCTGGCGGCCCTCACCGAGAACCCGGCGAAGGCCGCGCCCGCTTTGCCGCCGTTGTGACCTGCGGCGCCGCTGTGGCGGGGTGATCCACCGCTTTCGCGGCGGATGTTCCCCATCCGCCCGCCCTTCCGGGTGGGCGGCGCACGCCCGCGATCGCGGCGGCCGGGACGGTGAGGGTCCCGGCGGGGCAACGGGCGGCTGGAGGATGCCGGGTGGCGCGGGGTCGTGGGCGATCGGCTCGCCACCGCCTGTGCAGTACCGCGGCTCGGTCGAGCGGTCCGATCCGGCGGCCGGTCGGTGCGCCCTGTGTACGCCGCTGATGGTCGGCACAGCCGTACGCGGCCTGCCCGGTCGGGCCGATAGCATGCGGAGGTAATGATCGGCTGGCGTGAGGAGGCACACGCATGGCGGGAGAGCCGCAGGACGACTGCCTGTTCTGCAAGATCGTCGCCGGGCACATTCCGGCGACCGTGGTCCGGGAGACCGAGACGACCGTCGCCTTCCGCGACATAAACCCTCAGGCGCCCAGCCACGTCCTGGTCATCCCCAAGGTGCACTACGCGGACGCCGCCTCGCTGGCGGCCGCCGAACCCTCGGTCGTCGCGGACGTGCTGCGCGAGACCGCCGAGGTCGCGGCCGAGGACAAGCTGGAGAGCTACCGGGTCGTGTTCAATACGGGCAGCGGAGCGGGCCAGACCGTCTTCCACGCGCACGCGCATGTGCTGGGCGGTCGCGGCATGCAGTGGCCCCCGGGGTAACCGGCCTTGTCCGTACGTGAATTGGTGGTCCTCGGCACCGCCAGCCAGGTCCCGACCCGGCATCGCAACCACAACGGCTATCTGCTGCGATGGGACGGCGAGGGACTGCTCTTCGACCCCGGCGAGGGCACGCAGCGCCAGATGCTGCGTGCCGGGGTCGCCGCGCACGACCTGCACCGCATCTGTGTCACGCACTTCCACGGGGACCATTCGCTCGGGCTCGCCGGCGTGATCCAGCGCATCAACCTCGACCGCGTGCCGCACGAGGTGACCGTCCACTATCCGGGCTCAGGCCAGCGGTTCTTCGACCGGCTGCGGTATGCGACCGCCTACCGTGAGACCGTCGAGCTGACGGAAGCCCCGGTCGAGGTCGAGGGCGTGCTCGCGACGGCGCCCTCGTACACCTTGGAGACCCGCAGGCTCTCCCACCCCGTGGAGTCGTTCGGGTACCGGCTGGTCGAGCCGGACGGGCGGCGGATACTGCCGGAGCGGCTCGCCGAGCGCGGCATCAGAGGGCCCGACGTCGGGCGTCTGCAGCGGGAGGGCTCGCTTCATGGGGTGTCCCTCGACGACGTCAGCGAGGTGCGGCGCGGGCAGCGATTCGCGTTCGTCATGGACACCCGGCCGTGCGAGGGCGTGGGCGCGCTCGCCGAAGGGTGCGACCTGCTCGTCATCGAGTCGACGTTCCTCGACGAGGACGAGCAACTGGCCATGGATCACGGCCACTTGACGGCAGGTCAGGCGGGACGGGTGGCCGTGGAGGCCGGCGTACGCCATCTCGTGCTCACCCACTTCAGCCAGCGGTACTCCGAGCCCGAGGAGTTCGAGCGGCAGGCTAGGGCCGCGGGGTTCGACGGAGAGCTGACCGTGGCGCACGATCTGGTGCGGGTGCCGGTTCCGAAGCGCCGGTGAGCGAGCCGGCTCCGGGGCGTCCGTGGTCGCGGCCCGGACGCCCTTCCCGAGCGCTCGCCATCGGCACCCTTGATCGCGGCCCGGGGCGCCGACTCCGAGTGCCCGGAAATCGACCGTACGATGCTTTGATGTCCCTCCCCAAAGCAGAACTGCACCTCCACATCGAAGGCACGCTCGAACCCGAGCTCGCCTTCGCGCTCGCCGCGCGCAACGGCGTCACGCTGCCGTACGCGAACACCGAGGAGCTGCGCAAGGCGTATCTCTTCGACGATCTCCAGTCGTTCCTGAACCTGTACTACGAGCTCATGGCCGTACTGCGGACGGAACAGGACTTCGCGGACCTGGCCGACGCCTATCTGGCGCGGGCCGCCACTCAGGGCGTCCGGCACGCGGAGATCTTCTTCGACCCGCAGGCGCACATCGCGCGCGGGGTGGACATGGGGACGGTCGTGGAGGGCCTGCATCGCGCGCTGGCCAGGTGGGGGTCCCCCCGCTCGAGCGAAGCCGAGAGTGGGGGAGTGGAGACGCACGGCATCTCCACGCAGCTGATCATGTGCTTCCTGCGGGACGAGTCCGCCGAGTCGGCCATGGAGACGCTGGAGGCCGCGAAGCCGTACCTCGACCGGATCGTCGGCATCGGACTCGACTCCGCGGAGGTCGGGCACCCGCCGGTCAAGTTCCGCGAGGTGTACGAGGCCGCCGGCGCGCTCGGTCTGCGGCGCGTCGCGCACGCGGGCGAGGAGGGCCCGCCCGCGTACATCACCGAGGCGCTGGACGTGCTCGGCGTCGAGCGCATCGACCACGGGCTGCGCTGCATGGAGGACCCCGCGCTGGTCGAGCGGCTCGTGCGGGAGCGGATCCCGCTCACGCTCTGCCCGCTGTCGAACGTACGGCTGCGGGCCGTGGACGTCCTGGAGGAGCACCCGCTGCCGGCCATGATGGACGCCGGGCTGCTGTGCACCGTCAACTCCGACGACCCCGCGTACTTCGGGGGCTATGTCGGCGACACCTTCCACGCCGTGCACGAGGCGCTGGGGCTGGACCAGGAGCGGCTGCGGGAGCTGGCCCGCAACTCGTTCGAGGTGTCCTTCCTGGAGCACGACGAGGAGCGGCGGGCCCGGTACATCGCCGAGGTCGACGCGTACGAGTTCGAGTAGCCGTCAGCCGGTCCCGGACCCCGGTGCGGCCGCTGCCGCCGTCTGCCGGGGTCCCGCCGTGTCGTACACCGCCCGTCGGGCGGGTACGGCCTCCAGCGGGATCTCGACGACCGGGTGGTCCTGCGGGGTGCCGCGCCTGAGGCGGAGCGCCACGGCGTCATCGGGACGGTGACGGCGAGCAGGCCGAGTGCCAGGATCACGCCCATCGCCGGGAGCCCGGCGCGCGCGGAGGGCAGACTCCCGGCGAGCGGGCCGCACGCCGTGCCCAGCGAGGAGGCCGAGCCGACGAGGACAGCCCACCGTCCGCGCGGGTCCAGGGAGGCGGCGAGGCCGATCACGTACGAGAGCACGACCGGGTAGAGCGTGTTCCAGGCGAAAGGACGACTGGGGAGCCGCGCTCGACCCGGCCGGAGTCGTCGCGCGGGCGCGGAAGTTCATCGAGCGGTACGGGTTCACTTCGTTCAAGCTCTGGGGCGCAGCCCCCAGGGACGGGACGGGACGGGTAGGGGAGGGGGGGCGAAAACAGGCTTGAGCGGACGGGGCGGGGTGGTTTCCGGTGGTGCACACTGGCCAGATCCGTACCACGTCAGGGAGCGCACCGTGATCGCGTCCAACGGAGAGCGACCGTACTGCCAGGCCCACGTCGACCCGCTGGCCGGGCTGCGCACCCCCCAGGACCCGCCCTGGGACGTCTATCTGACGGGCACGGTCTTCCTGGACATCATCTTCACCGGGCTCGATTCCGCCCCCGTGCGGGGGACGGAGTCCTGGGCGCGGGGGATGGGTTCCAGCCCGGGCGGAGTCGCCAACATGGCGACCGCCCTCGCGCGGCTGGGGCTGAAGACCTCCCTGGCGGCGGCCTTCGGCGACGACCACTACGGGGAGTACTGCTGGGACGCCCTGGAGCAGGGCGAGGGCATCGACCTCACCCCGTCGCGCACCGTGCCCGGCTGGCACTCCCCGGTCACCGTGTCGATGGCGTACGAGGGCGAGCGCACGATGGTCAGCCACGGGCACGAGCCGCCACCGGAGGAACCCGCGCCGGACTGCCCGCCACGCGCGCGTGCCGCCGTCGCCGCGCTGACGCCGGGCACGCGCGCGCCGTGGATCGGGCAGGCCGCGAGCAAGGGCACCCGGATCTTCGCGGACGTCGGCTGGGACGACACCGGCCGCTGGGACCTGGCGGGCCTCGCCGATCTCGAACACTGCGAGGCGTTCCTGCCGAACGCCGAGGAGGCCATGCGGTACACCGGCGCGGACTGCCCGCGCGCGGCGGCGCACGCGCTGGCCGAGCACGTACCGCTGGCGGTCGTCACCCTCGGTTCGGAGGGCGCGTACGCCGTGGACGGCCGTACCGGGGAGACCGCCGAGGTCCCTGCGATCGCCGTCGAGGCCATGGACCCCACCGGCGCCGGTGACGTCTTCGTCGCGGGCTTCGTCATGGGCACCCTGGCCGACTGGCCCCTCGCCGACCGTCTCGCCTTCGCCGGGCTGACCGCCGCCCTCTCCGTCCAGGAGTTCGGGGGGTCGCTGTCGGCGCCCGGCTGGTCCGAGATCGCCGCCTGGTGGCGCCGCGTCCAGTCGGTCGACGACCAGGACCCGACGGCCCTGAGGCGCTATGCGTTCCTGGAGGGGCTGCTGCCCCAAGTGACGCGCCCGTGGCCGCTGCGCCGGGCGGTGCCGACGATCGGTTTCGGGCGCTCCGCGTGAGGCGTCGTGTGGTGCTCCGCGTGAGGCGCCGTGCAGTGCTCTGTGCGGCGCTCCGTGCGGGTGAGGAAAAGCCCTACGGCTCTGTCAGTGCGGCGACGTACGCTTGGAATCGCAAGGCTGCCCTCGTGGCAAGCGTGCCGATCAAGGAGGAAAAGCAGGCCTTCAGAGCCGGCCCATGACTCAGACACCCACAGCTCACACCCCCGCGCAGGGACAAGCGAGAGCGCAGTTCACCGTTCCGGCCGCGCACCCCATGGTGACCGTGCTGGGCTCCGGCGACTCCCTCCTGCGCGTGATCGAGAAGGCCTTCCCGGCGGCCGACATCCACGTCCGGGGCAATGAGATCAGTGCGGTCGGCGACGCCGGTGAAGTCGCCCTCGTCCAGCGCCTGTTCGACGAGATGATGCTGGTGCTCCGCACGGGGCAGCCGATGACGGAGGACGCAGTGGAACGCTCGATCGCCATGCTCAGGGCGAGCGAGAACGGGGAGGGCGACGGCCAGGAGACTCCGGCCGAGGTGCTCACGCAGAACATCCTGTCCTCGCGAGGCCGCACCATCCGCCCCAAGACGCTCAACCAGAAGCGGTACGTCGACGCCATCGACAAGCACACCATCGTCTTCGGCATCGGCCCCGCCGGTACCGGCAAGACGTACCTCGCCATGGCGAAGGCGGTCCAGGCGCTTCAGTCCAAGCAGGTCAACCGCATCATCCTGACCCGTCCGGCGGTGGAGGCGGGCGAGCGACTGGGATTCCTCCCGGGCACGCTCTACGAGAAGATCGACCCCTACCTGCGTCCTCTGTACGACGCGCTGCACGACATGCTCGACCCGGATTCGATCCCGCGCCTCATGGCGGCCGGGACGATCGAGGTCGCGCCGCTCGCATATATGAGAGGCCGAGCGCAGCCGCGGTTCACGAACGTCCTGACACCGGACGGTTGGCGCCCGATCGGCGACCTCCAGGTCGGTGACCTGGTCATCGGCTCGAATGGTGAGCCGACGCCGGTCCTCGGCGTCTATCCGCAGGGTGAGCGGGACATCTACCGTGTAACGGCCCAGGACGGCTCTTGGACGCTGTGCTGCGGCGAGCATCTGTGGACGGTCAGGACGCGCGACGACAAGCGCCGCAACAAGCCGTGGCGGGTCCTGGAGACCCAAGAGATGATCGGCAACCTGCGGGCGGCGCATGCCCGCCGGTACGAGCTGCCGTTGCTCACGGCACCGGTGTGCTTCCCCGAGCAGGACGTGCCGATGGCTCCGTACGCCCTGGGGCTGCTGCTCGGCGACGGTTGCCTGACCGGCTCCACCACGCCTTCGTTCTCGACGGAGGACCGGGAGCTGGCCCAGGCCCTGGAAGCCGCCCTTTCGGGCGTTGCACTGCGGCACCGTGGCGGCCCCGATTACGTCCTGAACCGGGTCAAGTCCCCGGGCGACGTGGTCACTCTGGAGAACCCGGTCACACGAGTCCTGCGTGATCTGGACCTGCTGCGTACCCGCTCGCACACCAAGTTCGTTCCGGACGCCTACCTGTACAACTCGGCCGATGTACGGCTGGCCGTTCTCCAGGGGCTGCTGGATTCGGACGGTGGCCCGGTGACTCAGTCCGACCGCACCTGTCGTATCCAGTACACGACGACGTCGATCGTGCTCCGTGACGACGTGATCTCGCTCGTGCAGTCGTTGGGCGGCGTCGCCTACACCCGTCGGCGGGTTGCCGACGGACGCAAGCCGGGTCTCGCGAAGGGCCGGGAAGTCGGATACCAGTACGACGCCCACGTCATCGACATCCGCCTCCCCGAAGGCATTGAGCCCTTCCGCCTCGCCCGCAAGGCGGAGAAGTACCGCGCGGCCGGAGGCGGCGGACGCCCGATGCGGTTCATCGACAGCATCGAGCCCGCGGGCAGGGAGGAGACCGTCTGCATCCAGGTGGCTGCCGAGGACTCGTTGTACGTCACCCAGGACTACCTGCTGACGCACAACACCCTCAACGACGCCTTCATCATCCTGGACGAGGCCCAGAACACGAGCGCCGAGCAGATGAAGATGTTCCTCACCCGCCTCGGCTTCGACTCGAAGATCGTGGTCACGGGCGACGTGACACAGGTCGACCTGCCGAACGGCACGAAGTCGGGTCTGCGCCAGGTCCAGGACATCCTGGAGGGTGTGGACGACGTCCACTTCTCGAGGCTCACGTCCCACGATGTCGTACGGCACAAGCTGGTCGGCCGTATCGTCGACGCGTACGAGAAGTACGACAGCGAGAACGGCACCGAGAACGGCTCCCACAAGGGCCGCGGCAAAGCCGGCCACAAGGGGAAGTAGACCAGCACGACCATGTCGATCGACGTCAACAACGAGTCCGGAACCGAGGTCGACGAGCAGGCGATCCTCGACATCGCCCGCTACGCGCTCGCGCGGATGCGCATCCACCCGCTCTCCGAGCTCTCGGTGATCGTCGTGGACGCCGACGCCATGGAGCAGCTCCACATCCAGTGGATGGACCTGCCAGGACCGACGGATGTCATGTCCTTTCCCATGGACGAGCTGCGGCCGCCGTCGAAGGACGACGACGAGCCGCCGCAGGGCCTGCTCGGCGACATCGTGCTCTGCCCGGAGGTCGCCGAGCGACAGGGCAAGGAAGCCGCGACGCAGCACTCCATGGACGAGGAGCTCCAGCTCCTCACCGTCCATGGGGTGCTGCACCTGCTCGGCTACGACCACGAGGAAGCGGACGAGAAGGCCGAGATGTTCGGTCTCCAGGCCGCCATCGTGGACGGCTGGCGCGCGGAGAAGGGCATGACGGGCCCCTCCCCGGCCCCGACCGTGTCATGAGTCCTCAACTCGTCGTCGGCGCCGTCCTGCTGGTCGTCGTCGCCTGGCTCGCCGCCTGCGCGGAGGCGGGCCTCGCGCGCGTCTCCAGCTTCCGCGCCGAGGAGGCCGTACGCAGCGGCCGGCGCGGCAGCGCCAAGCTCGCGCAGGTCGCCGCCGACCCGACCCGCTATCTGAACGTGGCGCTGCTCGTGCGAGTGGCCTGCGAGATGGCGGCCGCCGCGCTCGTCACGTACGCCTGCTTGAAGGAGTTCGACAAGACCTGGCAGGCGTTGGCCGTCGCCATCGGCGTCATGGTCCTCGTCTCGTACGTCGCGGTCGGCGTCTCCCCGCGCACCATCGGCCGCCAGCACCCGCTGAACACGGCGACGGCAGCGGCATATGTCCTGCTTCCGCTGGCCCGGGTGATGGGCCCGATCCCGCCCCTGCTCATCCTCATCGGCAACGCGCTCACGCCCGGCAAGGGCTTCCGGCGCGGCCCGTTCGCCTCCGAGGCCGAGCTGCGCGCGCTGGTCGACCTCGCCGAGAAGGAGTCGCTCATCGAGGACGAGGAGCGCCGCATGGTGCACTCCGTCTTCGAGCTGGGCGACACCCTCGTGCGCGAGGTCATGGTCCCGAGGACCGACCTCGTCGTCATCGAGCGCTACAAGACCATCCGCCAGGCCCTGACCCTCGCGTTGCGCTCGGGCTTCTCCCGCATCCCCGTCACCGGGGAGAGCGAGGACGACATCGTGGGGATCGTGTATCTGAAGGACCTGGCCCGCAAGACGCACATCAGCCGCGACGCCGAGTCCGAGCTGGTGTCGACGGCCATGCGGCCCGCCACCTTCGTGCCCGACACGAAGAACGCGGGCGATCTGCTGCGCGAGATGCAGCAGGAGCGCAACCACGTCGCCGTCGTCATCGACGAGTACGGCGGCACGGCCGGCATCGTCACCATCGAGGACATCCTCGAGGAGATCGTCGGCGAGATCACCGACGAGTACGACCGCGAGCTGCCGCCCGTCCAGGAGCTCGGCGACGACCGCTACCGCGTCACCGCCCGCCTCGACATCGGCGACCTCGGCGAGCTGTACGGCTTCGAGGCGTACGACGACGAGGACGTGGAGACCGTCGGCGGGCTGCTCGCCAAGGCGCTCGGGCGGGTCCCGATCGCCGGGGCCTCCTCGGTGGTCGAGCTGCCCGACGGGCGCGAACTGCGGCTGACGGCGGAGGCCGCAGCCGGACGCCGGAACAAGATCGTCACGGTGCTCGTCGAGCCGGTCGGCCCGGTCGAGCCCCTCGAGGAGGAGAAGCCGGAGTGACCCCGCAGCAGCTGCGCGCGTTCTGCCTGTCCTTCAACGCGACCGTCGAGGACTTCCCCTTCAACCCGGAGACCTCGGTCTTCAAGGTGCTGGGCAAGCTCTTCGCCCTGAGCCATCTGGGCGCACGCCCGCTGACGGTCAATCTGAAGTGCGACCCGGACGACGCGGTCCGGCTGCGCGGCGAGCACCCGGGGCTGATCATCCCCGGCTATCACATGAACAAGCGGCACTGGAACACGGTGACGGTCGACGGCGAACTCCCGGACCGGCTGGTCCGGGAGCTCATCGAGGATTCGTACGATCTCGTCGTCGCCGGTCTACCGAAGGCCGAGCGCCTCCGCCTCGACCGGCTCTGAACCCGCCTTCGGGCCACGTCGGCCGAGTCCCACCGCGACCAGCACCGCCGCGGCCAGGACGATCGCCGCGTCCAGGGCGAGCACCGTGTGGACGCCGCTCAGCAGGTCGTCCGACGTCGTCGCGAGGACGCCGAGCAGCGGGATGCCGACGGTGATGCCGACCTGCTGGGTGGAGGTCACCAGGCCCGTGGCCAGGCCCTGCTCCTCGTCGGGGACGCCCGAGGTGACGGTCAGGCCGTAGGAGATGATCGCGCCGAGGTGGCACATGCTGGCCAGCGAGACCGCGGCGGCGGCGAGCCAGACGGACCAGGTGTGCGCGTTCAGTCCCACCAGCGCCGCGACGAACAGTCCCTGCCCTGCCAGTGAGCCGACCAGCGTACGGCGGGCGCCGAAGCGGCCGATGACCTTCGGGGCGTACACCCCGGCGACGGCCGACAGCGCGCCCTGGACGCCGAAGACCAGACCGGTCTCGAAGGCGGACAGGTCGAGGGTCTCCTGCAGGTACAGCGTCAGCACGAAGACCACCGTCGACATCATCGAGAAGGTGACCAGACCGCCCAGGTTGCCCCACGCCACCGTGCGGCGGCGCAGCATGGGGAGGCTGACCAGCGGGGCCTGGGCACGCGACTCGATGTATCCGAACGCGGCCAGCAGGAGGACACCCGCGACGAGGCCCGCGATGACGTCCGCGCCGCCGAAGCCGCGCTCGGCAGCCGTCGACAGGGCGTAGATCAGGGCCAGCAGACCGCCGGTGACGGTGACCGCTCCCGGGATGTCCAGACGCGGGCGGTCGGGGATGGGGGCACCTCCCATGCCCTTAAGGCTATGGGGGAGGGACTCCGGCAGGAGGCCCGGGGCCAGCGGCAGCACGATCAGCGCGAAGACCGACAGCAGGCCCATCGTCGAGCGCCAGCCGAGTACGTCGGTCAGGACGCCGCCCGCCACCATGCCGACCGTGAAGCCGAGGGACAGCAGCGTGCCCGAGATGCCCAGGGCACGGTCGCGCGCCGGGCCCTCCCGGAACGTCGTCGTCAGCAGCGACATGGCCGTCGGCACGATCGCCGCCGCGCCCAGGCCCTGCAACGCCCGCCCGGCCAGGAACGACGCCGGGTCCCAGGCGAAGGTCGCGAGCAGCGAGGCCGCGCCGAACAGGGCCAGGCCCGTCAGGAAGAGCCTGCGGCGGCCGTACAGGTCGCCGATCCGGCCGAAGAGGAGCAGGAAGCCGCCGGACGGCAACGCGAAGGCGGTGACCGCCCACTGGAGCGCGGACTGGCTCATGCCCAGGTCCCTGCCGAGCACGGGCAGCGCCACGTTCAGGACGGAGAAGTCGAGCGCGACCATGAACTGCGCCGCACACAGCACGAAGAGGACGAGCTTGTCGCGGGTCGAAAGCCGCGTGCCGAGCGGGGGTTGGGGGCCTCGCGCGGGGCCGGTGGAGGTGCGGGTGGGGACGCCTGGGGAGGTGCCGGTGGGGGTTTCGGCCGTCGTCTCGGTCGTGGTCTCGATCGCCATGGCAAGAGCTTCCTGCGGTCGGAACAACCGTGGGGAGCGGGAACTTATGCTGGTGGTCGCACCACCAGTCACCAAGAGGGGGATTCGAACGTGACTCAGGACGCGCTCAGGACCCACCGACGGCGGGAACTGCGGGACTTCCTGATGAGCCGTCGGGCCCGGGTGTCACCGGCCCAGGCCGGGCTGCCGGACGGCGGGGCGCGCCGTCGCACCCCCGGTCTGCGTCGGGAGGAGGTCGCCGTGCTCGCGGGTGTCGGCGCCTCCTGGTACCAGTGGCTGGAGCAGGGACGCGACATCTCCGTCTCGCCGCAGGTCCTCGACTCGGTGGCCCGTGTGCTGCGGCTCAGCAACGCCGAGCGGCGCCATCTGTATGTGCTCGCCGGGCTGAACCCGCCGGAGCCCGAGGTCGCGCCCGAGGACCGGGACATGTGCGAGGGGCTGCGGCGGCTGATCGACACGTGGATGCCGTATCCGGCGCACATCATGGACCGGTACTACAACTGCGTGATGTACAACGACGCCGCCGGGATGGTTCTCGGCATGCGCCCCGAGAACACACAGAACTGCATCGTCGACTTCTTCACCGACCCGCTCTACCGGGGTCAGTCCCGGACGTGGGAGGAGAACGCGCGCACGGTCGTCGCCCAGTTCCGCGCGTCGTGCGCCGCCGACCCCACGGACGAGGGGTTCCAGGAGCTGCTGACCCAACTGCGGGAATCCAGCGCCGAGTTCACCGAGCTGTGGGAGCGGCGGGACATCGAGGACGCCGGGCAGATCCGCAAGGAGCTCGACCATCCGCTGGTCGGTCTGCTGGCCGTCGAGTCCACCGCCATGAAGGTCCCGGCGCGGCCCGACCTCACGATCGTGCTGCACACGCCGCTGCCGGAGGCGAACACGGCGGCGAAGCTGGAGTGGCTGGCTTCGCCGGAGGGGCGGCGGGGGTCGATGTACACGGTGGCCGGCTAGCCGCGTACCGCCGCGCGGGGTGGGAGTGGTGCTTCGTATGCTCGGGGCATGACCGACAGCAGCGCGCTTGACCCCGAGGACCGCAAGATCGTGACCCTGGCCCGTTCCGTGCGGGCCCGCAATGGTGTGCCCGAGGGGGCGGCTGTGCGGGACGAGACGGGCCGTACGTATGTCGCCGGGACGGTGGCTCTGCCCTCCCTGCGGCTGAGTGCCCTCCAGACCGCCGTGGCCATGGCGGTCGCCTCGGGGGCGAAGTCCCTGGAGGCGGCGGCTGTGGTGTCCGAGACGGAGGCCGTGGCCGCGGAGGACCGGGCTGCGGTGCGGGACCTCGGCGGGGCCGAGACGCCGGTGCTCCTCGCGGGGCCCGACGGGGCGGTCCGCACCGCGGTCACCGCGGGCTGAGGCAAGGGTCTTCGCCCCCTCAGCCCCTACCCGTCCCGTACCTGGGGCTCCGCCCCGGACCCCGTTCGCGCAGTTCCCCGCGCTCCTGAAAAGGGGCGCGGGGAACTGCGCGGTCTTCGGAGCCCGCCCAGCTCAGAACCCCAGCTTGCGCAGCTGCCGAGGATCCCGCTGCCAGTCCTTGGCGACCTTCACATGCAGGTCGAGGAAGACCGGCGTACCCAGCAGCGCCTCGATCTGCTTGCGGGACTTGATGCCGACCTCCTTCAGACGCTTGCCCTTGGGGCCGATGATGATGCCCTTCTGGCTGGGCCGCTCGATGTAGACGAAGGCGTGGATGTCCAGGAGGGGCTTGTCGGCGGGCCGGTCCTCGCGCGGCAGCATCTCCTCCACGACGACGGCGATGGAGTGCGGCAGCTCGTCGCGCACACCCTCCAGAGCGGCCTCGCGGATCAGCTCCGCGATCATGACCTGCTCGGGCTCGTCGGTGAGATCGCCCTCGGGGTAGAGGGCCGGGCCCTCCGGCAGCAGCGGCACGATCAGGTCGGCCAGCAGGCTCACCTGCTTGTCGCCGACCGCCGACACCGGCACGATCTCCGCCCACTCGAACCCCAGCTCCTTGCCGAGCTGATCGATCGCGATGAGCTGCTCGGCGAGCGTCTTGCTGTCGACCAGGTCCGTCTTGGTGACGATCGCGATCTTCGGCGTCTTCTTGATGGACGCCAGTTCCTTCGCGATGAATCGGTCACCGGGGCCGAGCTTCTCATTGGCCGGCAGACAGAAGCCGATGACGTCGACCTCGGCCCAGGTGGTCCGGACGACGTCGTTGAGCCGCTCGCCGAGGAGCGTGCGCGGCTTGTGCAGACCAGGGGTGTCCACCAGGATCAGCTGGGCGTCGGGCCGGTGCACGATGCCCCGTACCGTGTGCCGAGTCGTCTGCGGCTGGTTCGCGGTGATCGCCACCTTCTGGCCGACCAGAGCATTCGTAAGGGTGGACTTGCCCGCGTTGGGGCGGCCCACGAAGCAGGCGAAGCCGACGCGGTGGGGGGCCTCGGACGGCTTGGATGACGGGGTACGAACGCTCATGGCGCCCATTGTCCCTGATCCACAAGCCCCCGCCGCACGCCGTGCGCCCCGGCTGTACGCCGTGAGGTTCCGGAAACCCCCGCGCAACACGAAACACGCCGGAAACGCGTGTGTGCACAACCGGAAACGCGCGCCCGTGACTCTCTGACGACGCCCTCGGACCGCTGGAGAGACTGTGACCCTGGCTGCCCCGCACATCGACACCGGTGACACGGCCTGGCTGCTCGCCGCCACCGCGCTCGTCCTGCTGATGACGCCCGGCCTGGCCCTTTTCTACGGCGGCATGGTCCGCACGAAGAGCGTCCTCAACATGCTGATGATGAGCTTCGTGTCGATCGCCCTGGTCACGGTGGTGTGGCTGGCCGCCGGTTACTCGCTCGCGTTCGGGGACGACGCCCTCGGCGGGCTCATCGGAGGGCTCAAGCATGCGGGCATGGCGGGCCTCGGCCCGGACAGTGTCCAGGGCACGGTCCCCACCCTCCTCTTCGCCACCTTCCAGCTCACCTTCGCGATCATCACCGCCGCGCTGATCAGTGGCGCGATCGCGGATCGCGCGAAGTTCGGGGCCTGGCTGGTCTTCGTGCCGGTCTGGGCGCTGCTCGTATACGTTCCCGTGGCCCACTGGGTGTGGGGTCCCGGGGGCTGGATCCTGGACAGGCTGGGCGCGCTGGACTTCGCGGGCGGTCTGCCGGTCGAGATCACCTCGGGCGCCTCCGGGCTCGCGCTCTGTCTGGTCCTCGGTCCGCGCCTCGGCTTCAAGAAGGACGCCATGCGGCCGCACAACCTGCCGATGGTGATGCTGGGTGCCGGACTGCTGTGGTTCGGCTGGTTCGGCTTCAACGCGGGCTCGGCTCTCGGCGCCAACGGGCTGGCCGCCGCCGCGTTCCTCAACACGCTCGCCGCCGGGTGCACCGGCCTGCTCGGCTGGCTCTTCGTCGAGCAGAAGCGCGACGGGCATCCGACCACGCTGGGCGCGGCGTCCGGCGCGGTCGCGGGTCTGGTGGCCATCACCCCGTCCTGCGGGTCCGTGTCGTTGCCGGGTGCGCTGGTCGTCGGTCTCGCCGCCGGTGCCGTCTGCTCGTACGCCGTGAGCTGGAAGTTCAAGCTGAACTACGACGACTCGCTGGACGTCGTCGGTGTGCACCTGGTCGGCGGGATCATCGGCACGCTGCTCATCGGAGTCTTCGCGGCCAAGGAGATGACGGGTGGGGCCGAGGGGCTCCTGTACGGCGGCGGGCTCGGCCAGCTCGGCAAGCAGTTGGTCGCCGTGGTGGCGGTCGGGGCGTACGCCTTCACCGCCACGTACGGCATCGGGAAGCTGATCGACCGGCTCATGGGCTTCCGGGCGGACGAGGAGCAGGAGCAGACCGGCCTGGACCTTACGGTGCACGCCGAGAGCGCCTACGATCACGGGGCCCTGGGCCACGGTGCCTCGGTCTCTTCATCCCTCCCCACCGCGACCGCCGCGACGACGACGAAGGCCAAGACCCAGGCTTGACTTCCTCCCCTCCCCAAGGGGAGAGGATTCCCACGGCTCGCGCCGTGGGGCTTCCTGCTTCATCACCGACTGCCTGCCCGGATATCTCCGTTGAGGTCTTACACCGGCTCCACAGGCTGAAACCGCCAGCCCGGCGGCCCTGAGGTTCTTTGCCGCGTTCACGTCCCGGTCGTGGGCCGTACCGCAGTTCTCGCACGTCCAGGTTCGAACGTTGAGCGGCATCCGCGCTTGCAGCGTGCCGCAGCTGGAGCACAGCTTGGACGAGGGAAACCAGCGGTCCACGACCACCAACTGCCGCCCGTACCAAGTGCATTTGTACTCCAGCATGGAACGCAACTCGGACCACGCCGCATCACTGATGGCCCGGGCGAGTGCGCGGTTCTTGACCATGGCGTGCACGGCCAGGTCTTCGATCACGACCGTTTGGTTTTCACGGACGAGTCGAGTTGTCAGCCTGTGCAGCGCGTCACGCCTGCGATCGGTGATGCGGGCGTGGATTGTGGCGACCTTGTGGGCGGCCTTGGCCCGGTTCGCTCCATCACCCTTGGCCTTGCGGGACAGTTCCCGCTGGGCCTTGGCGAGCCGGGCACGGTCTTTCCGCTCATGCCGCGGGTTCGTGATCTTCTCTCCCGTGGAGAGTGTCACCAGATGGTTCAGCCCGGCATCGAGTCCGACTGCTGAACCCGTTACGGGCAACGGCTTGACGTCCGGATCCTCGCACAGCAGGGACACGAACCAGCGTCCCGCGCTGTCTCGGGAAACAGTCACCGTGGACGGCACCGCGCCTGTCGGGAGAGGCCGGGACCAGACGATAGCGAGTGGCTCGGTCATCTTCGCCAGATACAGATGTCCGTTGCGGAAGCGGAACGCGGAGGAGCTGTACTCGGCGGAGGAACGGGACTTCTTCCTTGACTTGAAGCGGGGGTACTTGGCCCGCTTGGCAAAGAAGTTGGTGAACGCCCCTTGCAGGTGGCGAAGGCATTGCTGGAGTGGAACCGACGACACCTCGTTGAGATAAGCGAGTTGCTCGCTCTTCTTCCATGCGGTCAGCATCGCCGAGGTGGCGTTGTAGTTGATCCGCTCCTGCCGCATGGTCCACGCCTCAGTGCGGGCGGCGAGCGCCATGTTGTAGACCTTCCGCACGCATCCGAACGTGCGAGACAGCTCCCTCGCCTGCGCATCGGTCGGGTAGAAGCGGTACTTGAACGCCCGCTTCACGTGGCCGGTTCCCATAGCTCACAAACTACCATGCCATCTTGTAAGATCAGCAATTAGTTGATAGCGGACGGCGATCCGCCCTGGCGGCGCATCACCTTCTCCTGCTCGGCGTGAGCCTGCGTCTCTCCCGTCTGAAGGCGGGGCGTATCCATGAAGGGATCCGGATGAAACTCATCACCGCCATCGTCAAGCCGTACCGCCTCGACGAGGTCAAGACCGCCCTGCAGGAAATCGGCGTGCACGGCCTGACGGTCACCGAGGCCAGCGGCTATGGACGCCAGCGCGGCCACACCGAGGTGTACCGCGGGGCCGAGTACCAGGTCGACCTCGTCCCCAAAGTGCGGATCGAGGTCGTCGTCGAGGACGCGGACGCCGACGCGGTCATCGAGGCGGTCGTGAAGGCCGCGCAGACCGGGAAGATCGGGGACGGGAAGGTGTGGGCCGTGCCGGTGGAGACCGTGGTGCGGGTACGGACGGGGGAGCGCGGGCCGGACGCGCTCTGATCCTCCGCCGCAGCTGTGAGCATGCGTGCCGGCCCTGCGGCACGATGGCCCGCAGCCAGGGCCTGTCGTTTGGATCAGGCCGGGCTCGCGGGGCTTGGCACGCACATCTGCGGCGTTGTCTTCACGCGCCGACGGGATGCAGTGCGTGGCGAAGTCCACGTGGGTGGCGGCTCCCGCCGGGGCGGCCGGTGCACCTCCCGCGGTGCCGCGAGGGCGGTCACCCCGAGCAGCGCCGAGGTCATCAACTCCTGGTGCACACAAGGGAGTTGTGTTGCGTGTGGCACCGTGCCGTGATCCGTGATCCGTGATCCGTGATCCGTGATCCGTGAACCGGTGCCGCTGCGCGCGGGCGGCACCGGTCTTCACGTGTGCGGGCTCAGTCGAACACGAACGGGCCCGGGGACTGCGGTGCGTCCGCCGTGCAGGTGATGGTGATGCCGAAGACCACCATCTGCAGCGAGCCGCCGTATGCCTCCAGGCTGTCGCCGGAGGCGACCGTGCCGTCGAGCGGGCCGACGGAGACGCCGCCGCCCGCGGGGATGGCGGGGTTCTTCGTGCCGGAGAAGACCGTGGTGCCGCCGCTCGCCTTCACCATGGTCAGTGTGGAACCGACCGAGTCCTGGGCCACGTCGATCGGGGCCGTGATCTCGGTGGAGCTGAGGGTGATGGTCGCGGCCGTGCCGTCCTGGGTGGCCGTGAGGGTGGCCGCGCCGCTGCCGCCGATGCTGCAGGTCGCGTTGATGGTGGCCGTCTGTGGGGTGACGGCCGCGGCGGCGGGCGCGAAGGCCAGGCCGGTCGCGGCGAGGGTGCCGGCGGCTAACGCCGCGGCGATTCCGAGTTGCTTGCCTCTCATCGGATTCCCTTCCCTTGTACGGGAATTGCCATGTGGGGATGGTGGGACCGAACCGCCCTGTCCGGGCACACGGGCTTCTCACCTCTGTGCGGGCGAGGGTGCGGGGAGATGTGTGCGCGGACCGTCCGCGAGTGGGGTGCGGGACGCCATGCGGCGGCGTATCTGACGGTCCGTCGGAACGTGCGGTTCCATTGATGCGCGGGGGGCTCGCGATTGCAAGGGGTCCCGAGGCTTTCCTTCAACGGTCAGAAAAAGTGGCCGAAGTTGGGTGTCGGGTTGGGGTGTTCGCCCCCTCCGCCCCTACCCGTCCCGTCCCTGGGGGCTGCGCCCCCAGACCCCCTGAACGATTGCGCAGTTCCTCGCGCCCCTTTCGCGATCAGGAGCGGTCCGCGATCGGGGACATGTCCTGGAGGCCCACCACGCGCAGGAGTTGGAGGCGTTCGTAGGACTCGGTGCCGGGGCGGGCCGTGTGGACGATCAGGAGTTGGTTGTCGCCGGAGCTGAGCAGGATTTCGCAGTCCAGGTCGAGCAGCCCGACCGTGGGGTGCAGGAACCTCTTCGTCGAGGCGCGCCGCACCGCCACCTCGTGCGACTCCCAGAGTTGGCAGAACTCCTCACTGGCGGCACGGAGTTCGGCCACCAGGCGGGCCGGCTCCGGATCGTCGGGCCGGGCCGCGGTGACGGCACGCAGATTGGCGACATGGGCGCGCGCGTGCTCGGCACGGTCCTCGGGCGGGGAGAGGGCACGGCCCCGCGGGTCGATGAAGAAGCGCCGTACGAGATTGCGGTCGGTGTCCGCCGCGCCCACCAGGGCCGCCGCCATCGCGTTCTGCGCGAGCACATCGCCGTAGTCGGTGATCACCTGCGCGGGTGCGTCGTGCAGCCGGTCGAGGATCAGCAGCAGACCGGGGCGGACATGTGCCGAGGCACTCTCTGCCCGCGGCGGTTCCTCGCCCACCAGATGGAAGAGGTGGTCCCGTTCGTCGCCGGTGAGGCGGAGTGCCCGCGCCAGGGCGGTCAGCATCTGGCGGGACGGGCGCGGGCCCCGCGACTGTTCGAGCCGGGTGTAGTAGTCCACGGACATGCCGGCCAGCGCCGCCACCTCCTCGCGGCGCAGGCCGGGCGTACGGCGTCGGGCCCCGGCCGTGAGCCCCACGTCGGAGGGCTCCAGCCGGGCGCGGCTGCGGCGCAGGAAGTCGGCGAGTTCGGCTCGGTTCACGTCTCCAGCCTGACCGAACCCGCCCGTCTTATCCAGGCACTGCCAATCCCCGGATCAGCGGGTCTCTCCCGCCGCCCGGGGCACGGGGAGACGCTGAAGGCCGACGAGAGGAACCCATCATGTTGACGTTGGTGACAGGAACCACCGGCGAGGTCGGCCGCCGCTTCGTACCGCGGCTGCTGCGGCAGCTGCCCCCGGGCGACCGGGTACGGGTCCTGGTCCGCGACGAGGCGAAGGCGGCTGCCCTCGCCGACCTCGGCGCGCACGTCGCGGTCGGTGACCTGCGGGACGCGGAAGCGCTCGGCAGGGCCCTTGCGGGCGTCGACGCGGTGGTGAACATCGCGGCCGCCTTCCGTGGCGTACCCGACGAGGAGGCGCGGGCGGTCAACCGCGATGCCGCCCTGGAGCTGGGCCGCGCGGCCGAGACCTCCGGCGTACACCGCTTCGTGCAGGTCAGCACGAACCTGGTCTACGGAACGGGCCGCGGCCGCCCCCTCACCGAGGAGGACCCGAGTGTGCCCGGCGGCGACATGTGGGGCGCGTACCCGGAGGCGAAGGCGGAGGCGGAGCGGGGCCTGCTCGCCCTGGAGGGCGGTATGGACGTGCGGATCGGGCGTCTGCCCTTCGTCTACGGCGAAGGCGACCCGCATCTCGCCGCGTCGATGCAGTGGGCCGCGCACTGGCCCGCCACCCAGCGGCTCCAGATGGTCCACCACGCGGATGTCGCGCAGGGCCTGTGGCGCCTGCTGTACGCCCCGGGCACGGCGGGTGCCGTGTACAACATCGCCGACGACGCGCCCGTCACCACCGTCGACCTCCACCAGCTCAGCGGCGTCGACATCCCGCCCGCGCTGTACGAGCGCACCGACCCCGATCCCTGGTTCGGGATCGTGTCCACGGCCCGAATCCGCCGGGAACTGGGCTACCGCCCGCTGTATCCGTCGGTATGGACAGCGGCTGATGCGGGTGCCCTCTGAGCGGCCTCGGGGACGTACCGGCACGTCCCCGACGCCGCTCAGTCCACGCCCCTGATCCTGCCCACCAGCACCGCCCCCGCCATCCCGATCACCGCCGCGACGAGGTACAGCACCCGGTATCCGCCCAGATACGTCACGATCGGCGCGGCCAGCGCGGGCGCGGCGACCTGGGGCAGGGCGTTGGCGATGTTGATGACGCCGAGGTCCTTGCCGCGGTCCAGGGCCTTGGGCAGAACGTCCGTCATCAGGGCGAAGTCGACGGATGTGAAGACACCGAAGCCCACGCCCAGGACCGCCGCCGCGACGATCGCGCCCGGCCAGGTCTGCCAGCCGGAAAGGGCCGCCGTGGCCACCGCCATCAGGACGCCCGACCAGATCACGAACGGTTTGCGGCGGCCCACCCGGTCCGACCACACCCCGCCCACCACGACCGTGGCGAGCAGCGTGACACCGTTCACCGCGGTCAGGATCAGCACGCCGTTCTCGGGGTCGTCGTAGTGCAGCCGGTCCCTCAGGTAATAGAGCAGGTAGAGGAGTACGAGGGCGTTGCTCAGGTTGATCAGGAAGCGGGTCAGCCAGGCCCAGGCGAGGTCCGGGTAGCGGCGCGGACTCAGCCAGAAGGAGGCCAGGAAGGCGCGCCAGGACCAGGCGGGGCGGGCCGAGGCGGGCAGGCGCAGGTCCTGGTGGCGCAGTACGTAGGGCAGGACGCCCACCAGCGTGAACACCGCGCAGGCCGCGTACCCGCCGCCCACACCCCCCGCCGCCGTCGCCAGGCCCGTCCCGCCGACCACGCCCAGGATCTGCGCCGCGCCCAGCCGGCCGCCCACGGAACCCCGCTGCAGTCGTGGCACCCGGTCGGGCACGGCCGCCGTGACCGCAGCGAAGGCGGCGTTCAGCGTCAGCTGGACCAGACACCAGCCGGCTGCCATCGTCCACACGCCACCCGCGCCCGCCAGGAGCAGCAGGGACAGTGCGCCGCCCGTCGCTCCCGCCACGATCCACGGGGTACGGCGGCCCCAGCGCGCGGTCGTGCGGTCGGACAGCGCGCCGAAGAGCGGGTTGGCGACCAGCGAGACGACCGCGCCCGCGCCCGTGACCCACGCCAGCATCGTCTCCTTCGACATGCCGGTACCGGGCGCGAAGTCCTCCGCCTGGGAGGCGAGGAGGATCTGCAGGGGACCGTACCAGCCCACCCAGATCGCCCCGTTGGCCAGCGAGAGCGCCGAAGTCCAGCCCCGGCCGACCCGCTCGACCGGCTCGGCGAGAGCGGTCACCCGTACGGTGTCCTCGGTGGTCATCTCCGCGCCCGCAGGGCGTCCCGCAGCCACGCGTACGACGCCTTGGGTGTCCGCTCCAGCGTCTCGTAGTCGACATGGACGAGACCGAAGCGGCGTGCGTATCCCTCCGCCCACTCGAAGTTGTCCATCAGCGACCAGACGAAGTAGCCGCGTACGTCCACGCCCTGCTCCAGCGCCCGGTGCAGCGCCCGGACATGACCGTCCAGGAAGGTGATCCGCTCCTGGTCGTCGATGCCGTCGTACGAGCAGCCGTTCTCGGTGATGACGACGGGCGGGAGCCGGTCTCCATAGCGCTCGTGGAAGCCGACCAGCAGCTCGGTGAGTGCCTCGGGGACGACCGGCCAGCCGAAGTCCGTGACCGGGTAGCCCTCCAGTTCACGTACGGAGAAGGGGAGTTCCGCGGGCAGGGTCAGTCCGCTGAACTCGATCTCCTCGCCCTCGGGGGCGCCCACCTTGGTCGGCTGGTAGTAGTTGATCCCGTACCAGTCCAGCGGCTCCGCGATGACCTTCAGGTCCGATTCGACGTCGCCCGGCATCAACTCCCCGATGCCCTCGGGATATTGGCCGAGCAGCAGCGGGTCGGCGAACAGGCGGTTGAGGAGGATGTCGTAGAAGTCGGCGGCTTCCATGTCCTCGGTCCGGCGGGATGCCGCCCAGGTGGGCCCGTGGGAGTTGGCGATCCCGATGTCCGTGGCGCCGGCCGCGCGCAGGGCCCGTATGCCGAGGCCGTGGGCGAGGAGCTGGTGGTGAGCCACCGGCAAGGCGTCGAACAGGAGCTGTTTGCCGGGGGCGTGCGCGCCGAGCGCGTGGCCCAGCAGGGTGTGTTCGGCGGGCTCGTTGAGAGTGATCCACTTCTTCACGCGGTCGCCGAGGCGTGCGGCGACGACACCGGCGTACTCGGCGAAGCGCTCCGCCGTGTCCCGGTTCAGCCAGTCCAGCTCGAGTGGCAGGTCCCAGTGGAAGAGGGTCGGCACGGGCCGTACGCCGGCGGTGCACAGCTCGTCGACCAGGCGGTCGTAGAAGTCGAGACCGCCGGGGGAGTTCACCCGGGGCCAGGAGAGGGAGAAGCGGTAGGCGTCCACGCCGAGGTCGGCGAGAAGTGCCACGTCCTCGCGGTAGCGGTGGTAGTGGTCGCAGGCCACCTCCGCGGTGGTGCCGTCCTTGATCCGGCCGGGCTCGGCCGTGAAGGCGTCCCATACCGAGGGGGCGCGCTCGGTCGAGGCCCCCTCGATCTGGTGGGCCGAGGTGGACACGCCCCAGAGGAAGCCGGGCGGGAACTGCGGTAGGGGGTTCGTCGCCATGCGCGCGATCATCCGTACCGGCGGTAACGGAAGTCAACGGGGCGGTGTGAACTGGCCGTTACTTGTTGGGGCGCCCAGGGGGAGTGCGGTCTTTGTCCGGCTGCGGGCCGTCGGGGGCCGGTCGCGCCCAGGCGGCGGAGCCGCACGCTGTGACAGCCCCGCGCCCCTGACCCGGGACCTGCGTCCTAGGCGCCTTCCTTCAGTACCCGCGAAATCAACTTTCGTTGCTCCTCCGTGAGCCGGGGATCGGCCGCGTACACCGTCTTCCCGTCCACCGTGATCTCGTAGCTGAAGCCGTCCGGGACACCCGTGGGGGGCGCGCCCCGGCCGGCGGCGATCGCCTGCTCGGCCAGGGCGTGCCACTCATGGGCGTCGGGCCGTCCCGAGGTGTTCACCTCGGCATGGCGCTCGATGCCCGCGAATCCGCCCGTGCGCCTCACCTGAATACGCATGGGTCCTGTCTAGTACGAGTCGGGGGTCGGGGCTATGTGGTCGGCACTCCGACCTGTTCCCAGGCCTTCACCACGGCCTGGAGTTCCTCTCCCTCGTTGTACCGGGAGCGGGCCGCGGCGAGCGTGAGCCGGGCGAAGTCCGAGAACAGCGCCTGTGAGGGAAGCTCGCCGCCGGTCAGCACGTCGTACCAGATCTGTCCGGCCCGCTCCCACGCGTGGCCGCCGAGCGCCTCGGCGACGAGGTAGAAGGCGTGGTTGGGGATCCCGGAGTTGATGTGGACGCCGCCGTTGTCGCGGCCGGTGCGGACGTAGTGGTCCATCGTCGCGGGCTGCGGGTCCTTGCCGAGCACGTCGTCGTCGTACGCGCTGCCCGGCTCCTTCATGGAGCGCAGCGCCGTGCCGGTGACACGCGGGGCCAGCAGGCCCGCGCCGATCAGCCAGTCGGCCTCGGCGGCGCTCTGGCCGAGCGTGTACTGCTTGATCAGCGAGCCGAAGACGTCCGACATGGACTCGTTCAGGGCGCCGGGCTGGCCGAAGTAGGTGAGGTTGGCCGTGTACTGGGTGACGCCGTGGGTCAGCTCGTGGCCGATGACGTCGACCGGGATGGTGAAGTCGAGGAAGATCTCGCCGTCACCGTCGCCGAACACCATCTGCTCGCCGTTCCAGAAGGCGTTGTTGTAGTTCCGGTCGAAGTGCACGGTGGCGTCGAGAGGCAGGCCCTCGCCGTTGATCGAGTTGCGCCGGTACGCGTTCAGGTAGAGCTCGAAGGTCGCGCCCAGACCGGCGTACGCGCGGTTGACGGTGGCGTCCTTGCCCGGCTTGTCGCCCTCGCCGCGGACCTTCTTGCCGGGCAGGTCCTGGTGGTGGCGGGCGTCGTAGATCGTGCGGTGCGGCTTCTGCTCGGCCGCTTCCCCGGGTGGCACGACGGTCGGGGCGCCGATGACCGTGGTCAGCCGGCGGTGGGTGCGCTCATAGGCGTCGCGCTCCAGGGTCTGGCGCGCGGGACCCGCGAGCGCGGGGTCCTCGTGCTGGGCGAGCTTGTCGAGGACGTGGGGCGGCACGATGGTGCAGAAGACGGGCTCGAAGCCCCCGTTGGTCGTCATGCCCGGCACCCTTGCACTGAGTTATGGCTCTGTCACCACCTGCAACCATGATTGGTGAAATGGGTCGATAAGGAGCCTCGGAGTCCGGTTCGAAGTGGTATGGCGCACCTTTTTGCACCTTTCGTTCCTTTCGTGGCCGTGATCCCGCATACTGATACAGCCCCCCGCACGGAGCATGGCTCGGCTAGGCTGCAGAGCATCATGCGTTTCGGGCTGCTTCTCCTTAGCTGCCGCGGCGAGGGCCTGTAGTCGAGGCCGACCCCCTCCCCGCGGAGTCTGGCGTTGCGCCGTCGGCCGTCCTTTCCGGACACCACGAGGAGCCCACGCACCATGGCGAACAGCCAGAACCGCCAGCAGCCCACGTCCATGCCGATCCACAAGTACGGTCAGTACGACCAGGTGGACATCCCGGACCGCACCTGGCCGGAGAATCGGATCACCGTCGCCCCCCGCTGGCTCTCCACGGACCTGCGCGACGGCAACCAGGCCCTGATCGACCCCATGTCGCCCGCGCGCAAGCGCGCGATGTTCGATCTGCTGGTGAAGATGGGCTACAAGGAGATCGAGGTCGGCTTCCCGGCGTCGGGACAGACGGACTTCGACTTCGTACGGTCGATCATCGAGGACGAGAACGCGATCCCGGACGACGTGACGATCTCCGTGCTGACCCAGGCCCGTGAGGACCTGATCGAGCGGACCGTCGAGTCGCTGAAGGGCGCCAAGCGCGCCACCGTGCACCTGTACAACGCGACCGCGCCGGTCTTCCGCCGGGTCGTCTTCCGTGGCTCCAAGGACGACATCAAGCAGATCGCCGTCGACGGCACGCGACTGGTCATGGAGTACGCCGAGAAGCTGCTGGGCCCGGAGACGGAATTCGGCTACCAGTACAGCCCCGAGATCTTCACCGACACCGAGCTGGACTTCGCCCTGGAGGTCTGCGAGGCGGTCATGGACGTCTGGCAGCCCGGCCCGGGCCGCGAGATCATCCTGAACCTGCCCGCCACGGTCGAGCGCTCCACCCCCTCCACCCACGCGGACCGCTTCGAGTGGATGGGCCGCAACCTGTCCCGTCGCGAGCACGTCTGCCTGTCCATCCACCCGCACAACGACCGCGGTACCGCCGTCGCCGCCGCCGAGCTGGCGCTGATGGCCGGCGCCGACCGCGTCGAGGGCTGTCTGTTCGGGCAGGGCGAGCGCACCGGCAACGTCGACCTGGTCACCCTGGGCATGAACCTGTTCTCGCAGGGTGTCGACCCGCAGATCGACTTCTCCGACATCGACGAGATCCGTCGTACGTGGGAGTACTGCAACCAGATGGAGGTCCACGCACGCCACCCGTACGTCGGCGACCTCGTCTACACCTCCTTCTCCGGCTCCCACCAGGACGCCATCAAGAAGGGCTTCGACGCGATGGAGGCCGACGCGGCCGCCAAGGGCGTCACGGTCGACGACATCGAGTGGGCCGTCCCGTACCTGCCGATCGACCCGAAGGACGTCGGCCGCTCCTACGAGGCCGTCATCCGCGTCAACTCGCAGTCCGGCAAGGGCGGTATCGCGTACGTCCTGAAGAACGACCACAAGCTGGACCTGCCGCGCCGGATGCAGATCGAGTTCTCGAAGATCATCCAGGCGAAGACGGACGCCGAGGGCGGCGAGGTCACGCCGAGGGACATCTGGGCGACCTTCCAGGACGAGTACCTGCCGAACCCCGACAACGCGTGGGGCCGTATCCAGGTCAAGAACGGCCAGTCGACCACCGACACCGACGGCGTGGACACGCTGAAGGTCGAGGCCACGGTCGACGGCCAGGACACCGTCCTGACCGGCTCCGGCAACGGTCCGATCTCCGCGTTCTTCGCCGCCCTGCAGTCCATCGGCATCGACGTACGCCTCCTGGACTACCAGGAGCACACGATGAGCGAGGGTGCCTCCGCGCAGGCCGCCTCGTACATCGAATGCGCGATCGACGACAAGGTTCTGTGGGGAATCGGCATCGACGCGAATACGACACGTGCCTCGCTGAAGGCTGTCGTCTCCGCCGTCAACCGCGCGGCCCGCTGACCCCGTTCACCTGGTTCTTTCCGGCTCCGTCCGCCTTTCGAGGCGGGCGGAGCCGCGTCGTTTCCCGGCCAATCCGCGTGGAGGTCACGAGCAGGTCTCGTCCGGGGTACTGACTCCGCATCAACAATGTGGCTAACATCACGCCAGCGCGGCGATGTTGCCGCGGCATTACGGAGGTGTGCGACGGTGCTGCCGGAACGGGGACGAAACGGTCGTGCAGTTCAGGTTCCCCGCGTCCTGGGCACCCGTACCGCGTGGACCACCGTCGGCGACGGCGAGTTCTTCTGCCCCGGCTGCGGAGGCGACCGCAACTACCAGCGCCTCACCGGCCGTCGCCGCTTCACCCTCCTCGGTGTTCCCGTTCTCCCGCGCGGCGAGACCGGGCCCGTCGTCGAATGCGCCGCCTGCCGCCACCACTACGGCGCCGACGTCCTCGACCACCCCACCACCACCCGCTTCTCGGCGATGCTCCGCGACGCCGTCCACACCGTCGCCCTCGCCGTGCTCGCCGCGGGCGGCACCTGCTCCCGTACGTCGCTGGAGACCGCCGCGGGCGCGGTGCGCTCGGCCGGCTTCGACGACTGCACGGCGGACCAGCTCGGCGCGCTCGTCGAGGCGCTCGCCGCGGACACCGGCCGGGTCTTCGGGGAGCCGTGCGGGGCGAGCCTGGCCATAGAGCTTCACGAGGCGCTGGACCCGCTGGCCCCGCACCTCGCGCCGACCGGCCGGGAGGCGATCCTCCTCCAGGGCGCCCGCATCGCGCTGGCGGACGGCCCCTACACCCCCGCCGAGCGGGACGTGCTGGCCACCGTGGGCGCGGCGCTGACGATCTGCTCGGACGATGTGACGCGGTTGCTGGTGGCGGCGCGTACGCCGTCGTAGTACTCCCCAGGGAGTAATGCCTCCGTCTCGCCACCCCTCGGAGTAGCCCCGAACTCGCCCTCCCGCGCGACGATTCCGGTCCCACGCGCCGGGAGTCTGGTTCTTGTCCAGACACCCGGCCAGGAGGGGAGGACCCCGTCATGGGGCCCGGAAAGACAACCACGTACAGGCGGCGCAGGGCCGTGCCCTGGGCGCTGCTCGGGCTCTGGGTGGCCGTCCTTGCCATCATCGGGCCGTTCGCGTCCAAGTTGACGGATGTGCAGCACGACCGAGCCGTGGACTACCTGCCGGCGAGCGCCGACTCCACGCAAGTGGCCAAAATCGAGGACCGGTTGCCCGGCGGTGAGACCACCGAGCTGGTGCTGGTCTACCACCGCGACGGCGGGCTGAGCGCCGCCGACCGTGCGACGGCCGAGCGCCAGATCGCCGAGATCACCAAGGAGAACCCGCTCACGGCACCCCCGAAGGGCGTGCCGTCCCGGGACGGCACCACGCTGATGTACCCGGTCGCCAGCTCCGCACCCGGGACGGACGAGAAGAAGCGGGACGCGTTCGTGAACGACGTACGCGATGTCGCCCGCACCGAGAACGGCATGAGTGTCGACGTGGGCGGGCCCGGCGCGCTCGCCACCGACGCGGCTGAGGTCTACAACTCCCTCGGCGGCCCGCTGCTCTACACCACCGTCGCCGTGGTCGCCGTCCTGCTGATCCTCATCTACCGCAGCCCGCTGCTGTGGCTCGTACCGCTCGCCGTCGCGGGCGTTGGCGACTACCTGTCGATGGGCGTCGCGTACGGCCTCCACCAGGCCTTCGGGACCACCATCTCCGGCCAGAGCTCGGGCGTGATGACGATCCTCGTCTTCGGCGCCGGGACCGACTACGCGCTGCTGCTCATCTCCCGCTACCGCGAGGAGCTGCGACGCGTGGAGCGGCCGTACGACGCGATGCGCAAGGCCCTGCGCGGCTGCGGGCCCGCCGTGCTCGCCTCCTCGGGCACCGTGGCCGCCGGACTGCTGTGCCTGCTCGCCGCCGACCTCAACAGCAGCCGGGGCATGGGACCGATGGGCACGGTCGGCGTGCTGTGCGCGCTCGTCGCCATGCTGACCCTGCTGCCCGCCGTTCTCGTCGTGCTCGGACGCCGGGTGTTCTGGCCGCTCGTGCCCGCCTACGGCAGCGAGCCCAAGCAGCGGCGGAGTCTGTTCGCCGCGATGGGGTCCTCCGCCGGACGCCGGCCGTACGCCGTCCTCACGGGCGGGGCCGTCCTGCTCGGGGCGCTCGCCCTCGGGACCCTGAACCTGCCCGGCTCGCTCAAGCAGCAGGACTCCTTCGTCCACACGCCCGACTCGGTCGCCGCGATCGAGACACTCGCACAGGCCTACCCGGGGCAGGGCACCCAGCCGATCACCGTGATCACTCCCACCGGGCGGACGGACGCCACGCTGGCCGCGGTGCGGGACCAGCGAGGTGTCGCGAGCGCCGAACGAGGGCGCAGTGGGGGCGGCTGGACGGAGATCTCCGTGACGGCGAAGGGCGCGCCCCAGTCGGCGGCCGAGACCGCCACGATCAAGTCCTTGCGGGGAGATCTCAAGGGCTCGGGCTCGTACGTCGGTGGTCCGAGCGCCCAGCAGATCGACCTGCAGGACACCAACGCCCGCGACCGGCTCGTCGTCGTACCGATCGTGCTCGCCTCCGTGCTGCTGATCCTGATCGCGCTGCTGCGCAGCCTGGTCGCGCCGTTGCTGCTGGTCGCCGCCGTGATCGCGGTGTGGGGTGCGGCGCTCGGCATCGGCGGGCTGGTCTTCGGGCCGCTGTTCGGGTTCGAGGGGACCGACCCGGGGCTCGGGCTGCTGTCCTTCGTCTTCCTCGTCGCGCTCGGCGTCGACTACGGGATCTTCCTCATGCACCGGATGCGCGAGGAGTCTCTCTCGGGTGCCGAGCCGGCCACCGCCGCGCTGACCGCGCTGCGCACGACGGGAGGTGTGATCGCCTCGGCCGGACTGGTCCTGGCGGCGACCTTCGCGGTGCTGACGAACATGGGACTCGTGCAGCTCGTCGAGCTCGGCTTCGTGATCGCGGTCGGGGTGCTGCTCGACACCTTCCTCGTCCGTACGTACCTGGTGACCAGCGCGAGTGTGGCGCTGCGGAGGAAGGTGTGGTGGCCGGGGCGGCTGTCACGGGAGCCGTCGCAGCCACCGGAGCCGCGGCACAAGGAACCCGTCGCGGTCGCCTGAGCGGCGGCGCTGGGAACCCGTCGCGGTCGCCTGAGCGGCGGCGCTGGGAACCCGTCGCGGTCGCCTGAGCGGCTTGTGGGCGCCCCTGTCTCCCGCAGGGGCGCCTCCTCACGGAGGATGAACCGGTGGACGCCAAACGCATACTGCTCACGGGCTTCGCCCCCCGGGGAAGCGCCGGCCCCGCACGGATCCTGCGCCAGGACGCGCTGTTGGCCGCCGCGCTGCTGGTCGTCGACGTGTCCGTGGCGCTCGTGCTCGACACCGATGGCCGTCGGCCGGACGGGCTCGGCTGGACCCTACTGATCGCCGGGCATGTCCCGATGGTGTGGCGGCGCCGCGCCCCGTTCCTCTCGTTCCTCGCGCTCGTCGCCTGCGTCGGCCCGTACCACGCGCTCGACTTCGATCACACGGCGCCGCTGCTCGTCTCGATGCTCGGCCTGTTCACCGTCGCCGTGACGGGGCGCCCGCTGCGCTCCGCCCTGGTCGGCGGCGGAGTCATCGGCATCATGCTCGCCGTCAAGTTCGGGCAGGGCACCGCCGAGGGCGCCCAGGCGCTGCGCGTGACCGGCTGGATCGTGGCGTTCCTCGTCCTCGGCGTGTACGTGCGCGTGCACCGCCAGTACGTCACCTCGGTCGTCGAACGCGCCGAACGCGCCGAACGGACCCGTGAGGAGGAGGCTCGCCGCCGGGTCGCCGAGGAACGCCTGCGCATCGCCCGCGACCTGCACGATCTGCTCGCCCACAGCATCACCCTCATCGGCGTCCAGACGTCCGTCGCCGCGCACGTCCTGGCCGCCGATCCCGACCGCCTCGACCGGACGGCGGTCGCCCAGGCCCTCGACGACATCTCCGAGACCTGCCGCACCGCGCGCGGTGAACTGCGCACCACGCTGGAGGTGCTGCGCGCCTCCGAGTTCGGCGGAGACGGCCGCGGGCCGCTGCCCGGGCTCGACGGCGTGCCGGACCTGGTGGCGGCGGCACGCACCTCGGGCGCCACGGTGGAGACCGCGGTCGCGGTGGACACGGGCGACGTGCCGTCCGCGGTCGGCGCCGCCGCCTACCGGATCGTCCAGGAGGCGCTCACCAACGCGGTCCGCCACGCGGGTCCCGATGTGACGGTGCGCGTGGACCTGCGCGCGGAGGGCTGGGCGCTGCATGTCACGATCACGGACGACGGCGTCGGCGACGCGGGCGGCACCCCCGGGTTCGGGCTTGTGGGGATGCGGGAGCGGGCTCGTAGTGTGGGCGGGACGTTGGAGGCCGGGGTGCGGGAGGGGGGTGGGTTCGGGGTGTCGGCGGTGCTGCCACTGGGGGCCGGGGTACCCGCGCAGATGTCCGGGCGGGACGGCGTACGTGATGCCGGGCCTGTACGGGATCTCGAAGACGTAGGTGATGCTCGGGCCGTGGGTGATCCCGGTGCCGTGGGTGATGCTCGGGCCGTGGGTGATCTCGATGCCGTGGGTGATGCTCGGGCCGTGGGTGATCCCGGTGCCGTGGGTGATGCTCGGGCCGTGGGTGATCCCGATGCCGTGGGTGATGCTCGGGCCGTGGGTGATCCCGACGCCGTGGGTGATGCTCGAGCCGCGCGTGGTCCCGACACCGTACGTGACGGCGACGCCCTACGTGAGCCCGGACCCGTACGCGCGCCCGATCCCGTACCAGCATCCGATCCCGGGCGTGAGCCCGAACTCGAGCGAGGCGAGTCCCGATGACCATCCGTGTACTCCTCGCCGACGATCAGACGCTCGTGCGGGCCGCGTTCGCCATGCTGGTCGAGTCGGCGCGGGACATGGAGGTGGTCGGACAGGCGGCCACCGGGCGGGAGGCCGTGGAGCTGGCGGGCAGCGCGCGGGCCGATCTGGTCGTCATGGACATCCGCATGCCCGACCTGGACGGCATCGAGGCGACCCGGCTCATCGCGGCGGACGAGAACCTGGCCGGGGTCAGGGTCCTGGTCCTCACCACCTACGACACCGACGAACACATCGCGGAGGCGCTGCGTGCGGGCGCCTCCGGCTTCCTGGTGAAGGACACGAGGCCCGCCGAGCTCCTCGACGCCATCCGCACGGTGGCCGGTGGCGAGGCCCTGCTCTCACCGGGCCCGACCGCCCGGCTGATCGCCCGTTTCCTGCGCGGCCCGTCGGCTCCGGCGCCCGCGGCGGGCGGTCCCGGCGGCCTCTCCGAGCGGGAGCGCGAGGTACTCACGCTGGTCGCGCGCGGCCTCAACAACACCGAGATAGCCGGGGCGTTGGGACTGAGTCCGCTCACCGCGAAGACCCACGTGAGCCGCATCATGGGCAAGCTGGGCGCCCGCGACCGGGCCCAGCTGGTGATCGTGGCGTACGAGTCGGGTCTCGTCACCCCCGGCACCGGCACCGGCAGCTGAACTGACGACACATCAACACGCCGTAGCCGCACGGATGTTGATACGTCACCCTGGGCGCACTACGTTCTCCTGGACATCCCACGTCCTATGTCCATCGGAGTTCAGGGAGCGCGCCATGAGCATCACGAGCCGCAGGGTCGCGTCGGCGGCAGCCATCGGTCTCCTCACCGCGCTCGCCGTCACCGGCACCGCATCGGGCGCGCCGCTCGCCGGCCGGGGCTGCACCTCCTCCGTGCCGTACACGGCGGGGCACGACGGCTACGACACGTACCGCATCCCGGCGACGGTCACCACGCGCGCGGGCACGCTGCTCGCCTTCGCCGAGGGGAGACACAACAGCGCGGGCGACACCGGCAACATCGACGTCGTCCTCAGACGCTCCTTCGACGGCGGCTGTACGTGGGACCCGCTGCGGGTCGTCGCGTCCGGTGACGGCGACACCCGGGGCAACCCGGCGCCAGTGGTGGACCCGAAGACCGGACGGATCGTGTTGGTCACGTCCTACAACAGCGGTGCGGTCACCGAGGCGCAGATCATGCGGGGCGAGGTCACACCGGAACAGAGTCGTCGCGTCTTCGTCCAGACGAGCCGCGACGACGGTCGGCACTTCTCCTCTCCGCGCGACATCACGGCTCAGGTGAAGCTGCCGGGCTGGCGGTGGTACGCCACCGGCCCCGGCCACGCGATCGCTCTGCGCCACGGCCGGCACGCCGGGCGCCTGGTCGTCGCCGCCAACCACTCCGCCGCCCCGCCGGTGGGCTCCGCGGACACCGGGCAGGAGCCCGAGTACTACGGCGCGCACGCCCTCTACAGCGACGACGGCGGGGTCACCTGGCGGTTGGGCTTCGTGGACGACTCGTACGACGGTGTCGACAACGCGAACGAGAGCGGCGCCGCGGAACTTCCCGACGGTCGGCTGTACTTCACGTCCCGCGACCAGAACGGCACGAGTGCCGGAAACCGCCTCGACGCCTACTCCAGCGACGGCGCCGAGACCCTCGACCGCCCCTACGCCATCCAGCCCACCCTGAACGACGTGCCCGTCGTCCAGGCGAGCGTCCTCCAACTGGCCGGTCCTTCCGCGCCCCTGCTCTTCTCCGGCCCCTCCGTCCCCACCGCCCGCCAGTCCATGGCCATCTGGCGCAGCACGGACGCCGGCGGGTCCTTCACCAAGGCCACGACGCTCTCCTCGCAGCGCGCCGCATACTCCGACCTCGTGCAGCTCGGCGCGAGCCGGGTCGGTCTCCTCTACGAGACCGGCGCGACGGGGACGTACGACACGATCGAGTTCCGACGGGTGCCGGTGAGCGACTTGCTGGGGTGAGGGTTTTCGCCCCCTCCGCCCCTGCTTGTCGCGCAGTTCCCCGCCCCTTTCAGGGGCGCGGGAACTGCGCAGTCCTTTGGGGGTCTGGGGGCGCAGCCCCCAGGTACGGGACGGGTAGGGGCGGAGGGGGCGAAGACCAGCCCTTACAGCAGCCCCGCCCCCGCCAGATACTTCCCCACCAGCTCGACCTCCCCCTCCGACAACGGAACCTGCGGCTCCGCCGTAACCGGGCAGTCGATGACCCCCCGCAGATACAGGGCGGCCTTGAACGCCCCCAGCGCCGACGAGCTACCGCCCATCCGGGCGGAATCCCCCACGTCCACCATCCGGAACAGCGCGCACAACCGTTCCTGCTCGGCCCGGGCCCGCTCCCGGTCGCCGTCGCGGCAGAGCCGGAACAGGCGCACGTATCCGACCGGATCGACGTTCCCGAGCCCGGGCACCGCGCCGTCCGCCCCGAGCGCCAGCGCGGAGTCGACGACGACCTCGGAACCGGTGAGGAGCGTGAACCCGCTGATGTCGGGGTGGGAGCGGGCACCGGTCACGACGGTGCGGAAGGCGCCGAGGTCGCCGCTGGAGTCCTTGAGGCCGGCGAGGACACCGTCCGCGGCCAGCTCCAGGACCAGGTCCGCGCTCAGCTTGGTGTGGACGGAGACGGGGAGGTCGTAGGCGAAGACCGGCACGGGCGAACGCGTGGCGATCACGCGGTAGTGGCGGGCGATCTCCGCCGGGTGGGTGCGGGTGTAGAAGGGGGCCGTGACGACCACGGCATCCGCGCCCGCCGCCGTCACGTCCCGAACGTGGTCCAGGACGCGCGGCGTCGTCATGTCGATCGCACCCGCCAGTACGGGGAGCCGGCCGGCGACATGACCGGTCACGGTCTGCACGACCAGCCTGCGCTGCGCGTCCGTCAGATACGCCGCCTCCGACGTCGAGCCGAGCACGAACAGACCGTCCACCCCGCCGTCCACCAGATGGTCCACGAGCCTGATGAGCGAGGGGACGTCCACCTCGCGTTCCGGTGTCAGGGGAGTGCAGACGGGCGGTACGACACCGGTCAACGGGGTGGGAATGGTCATGAAGGCTCCCTGATGTGCTGCTGGAACGGGACGTCGGCCATGGCGGTGGCCGGGGCGGCGGACTCGGCCTGCGCGACCAGCGCGCGCGTGGACTGGCCCTCCTCCACGGGATGGTGGCACCGGTAGCGGTGATCGGGGGTCGACGCGGCCGCGAAGTCCGGCATCGATGACGCGCACGCGTCGTCCGCCTTCCAGCAGCGTGTGCGGAACGGGCAGCCGCTCGGCGGACGAGTCGCCGACGGGACGGGGCCTACCAGGGGGATCGGGTCGATGGGGTCGAGCAGGCCCGGGGTCGCCGAGAAGAGGGCTCGTGTGTAGGGGTGGCGGGAGCGGTCGGTGACCTCGTCGGCCGGTGACTCCTCGACGATCCGGCCGAGGTACATCGTGATCACCCGGTCGCTCATCCGCCGCACCGTCTGGATGTCGTGCGAGACGAACACCAGGGCCAGGCCGAGGCGCTCCTTCAGGTCCAGGAGGAGGTTCAGGATCTGGGCGCGGACCGACACGTCCAGCGCGCTCGTCGGCTCGTCGGCCACCACCAGGTCGGGGTCCAGTGCCAGGGCCCGGGCGATCGCCACGCGTTGGCGCTGGCCGCCGGAGAGCTGGCCGGGCAGGGCGTCCGCGAGGGCGCGGGGTAGGCCGACCAGTGCCATCAACTCCCGTACCCGGTCCGCACGTTCGGCGGTCGTGCCGCGCCGGTGCACGTCCAGCGGGTCTCGCAGGATCTGGTGGATCGTCAGCCGCCGGTTCAGCGCCGTCGACGGGTCCTGGAAGATCATGCCGGTGCTGCTGCCGATGGCCGTGCGCCGGTCCGCGGGTTTCATGGACCAGACGTCCTGGCCGCGGAAGGTCACCGTGCCGGACGTCGGCCGCTGCACCCCCACCAGTACCTTCGCGAGCGTCGACTTGCCGCAGCCGGACTCGCCGACGACGCCGACCGTCTCGCCGGGTGCGATGGCGAGATCGGCGGCGGTGAGGGCGTACACCCGGTCGCGGGCGAACAGACCGCCGGTACGGGCCTTGTGGACGACGTGGGTGTCGGACAGCGCTACCAGTACGGTCACTTGAGGGCCTCGGCTTTCCCGGTCGGCGCGGTCGCTTGCGGGCCTTGGTCTGGTGCGGTCGGTGCGGTCGCTTGCGGGCCTCGGCCTCTTCCGGTCGGTGCGGTCGCTTACGGGCCTTGGTCTGGTGCGGTCGGTGCGGTCGCTTGCGGGCCTTGGTCTGGTGCGGTCGGTGCGGTCGCTTGCGGGCCTCGGCCTCTTCCGGTCGGTGCGGTCGCTTGCGGGCCTTGGTCTGGTGCGGTCGGTGCGGTCGCTTGCGGGCCTCGGCCTTCTCCTGTCCGCGCGGTCACGTGACGGCCCCCTCGCTTCCGTTGGGATCGGCCAGCGCGACGGCGCCCCCGCTCTCCCTCGCCATGGACCCCAGGTCGGCGGCCGGGTGGTGGCAGGCCGCCGTGTGCGTCCGTGTCCCCACCAGGTCCGGCACCGTCGTACGGCACACCTCGCTCGCCATCGGGCAGCGGTCGGCGAAGCGGCAGCCGGTCGGGAAGTCGGCCGGGGAGGGCACGACCCCCTTGATCTGGGTCATGCGCTCGGCCGCCGACTCCAGCGAGAGCACACTGCCCAGCAGCCCGCGTGTGTAGTGGTGGGCCGGGGCCTCCACCAGGTCGGCGGTCACCCCGGTCTCGACGATCTGGCCGCCGTACATGACGACCACCCGGTCGGTGACCGCCGAGACGAGCGCCAGGTCGTGCGAGACGAGGATCAGCGCGAAGTCCATCTCCGCGCGCAGCCGCAGCAGCAGCTCTATGACCTGCGCCTGCACCGTCACATCGAGGGCCGTGGTCGGTTCGTCGGCGACGATCAGCCTGGGGCTGCGGGACAGGGCCATCGCGATCAGGACGCGCTGGCGCTGGCCGCCGGAGAGCTCGTGGGGGTAGCTGCGCAGGGTGCGGTCGGGGTCCAGGCCGACCAACTCCAGCAGCTCGGCCGGGGAGCGTTTGCCACCTCTGCGTACGACCTGTTTCAGCTGCGCCCTGATCGTCATCGCCGGATTCAGGGAGGACAGCGCGTCCTGGTAGATCATCGCCATCTCGTGGCCCAGCAGCCGGCGTCGTACGCGCATCGGCTCGCCGATCAACTGCCGCTGGCCGAACCGGACATGGCCCCTGACCCGGGCTCCCTTGGGCTCCAGGCCCATCACCGTGAGCGCGGTCAGCGACTTGCCGCAGCCGGACTCGCCGACCAGACCGAGGACTTCGCCCGGCTGCACTTCGAAGCTGATGCCGTCGACGATGTCCACGCCTTTGTGACGGGCGTCGAAGCCGATGGCCAGGTTCTCGACGGCGAGTACGGGCTGGCCGGAGGGCAGCGGGCGGGCCCGTGCGCGCAGGCGCGCGGCCGCCTCGGCGAGGCCCGGCAGTTCCAGGACCTTGCCGCTGCCCGGCTCGGGGGCCTCCAGCCGGTCCTCCGCCGCGGGCGCGGACACGTCCCTGGCCGCGGGTGCCGCCCACGCGTCCGAGACGCCCTCGGAGAGGATGTTCAGCGACAGTACGGTGATCAGCATCAGCAGGCCGGGGAAGACCGTGGCCCACCAGCCGCCGGTCAGCACCATGTTCTTGCCGTCCGCGATGACGCTGCCCCAGGACGGGTCCGGGGGCCGTACGCCCGCGCCGATGAACGACAGCGACGCCTCGAAAACGATGGCCTCCGCGACCTGCACGGTGCAGAACACCAGCACGGGGGCGGCGCAGTTGACGGCCACGTGCTTGAGGACGATGTGCGGGGTGCGGGCGCCGATCACGTGCTCGGCGGTCACGTAGTCCTCGCCGTACTGGTCGAGGACGTTGGCCCGTACGACCCTGGCGACCGGCGGCGTGAACAGGAAGGCGATCGCGCAGATCAGCACCGTGATGCCGCCGCCGAAAACGGCCACCAGGACCGCGGCCAGCGCGATGCCGGGGAACGCCATCACCACGTCCAGGCAGCGCATCAGCGTCTCGTCGACGGCCTTGCGGGACGTCGCCGCGACCGCACCGAGGAGCGCTCCCACGACGAGGGCGAGTGCGGTGGCGCCCAGGCCGATCGCGAGGGACCAGCGGGCGCCGTACATCAGCCGGCTGAGGATGTCCCGGCCGAGGCTGTCCTGCCCCATCCAGTGGTCGGCGGAGGGGTGTCCGGTGCCGTCCACGGGCGCCTGCTGGTCGAGCGGGTCGTGCGGGGCGAGCAGCGGGGCCAAGAGTGCCACCAGCACGACCACGGCCAGGAAACAGACGGCGACCTTCGACAGCAGTGGCAGTCGGCGCCGGCCACGCAATCGGACGCCGGGCCGGGAGAGGGCCTCGGTGAGGCTCTTGCGCGTGAACATCAGGTCGCATCCCTCTGTAGTGACATCAGGTCGCACCCCCGGGCAGCGCCATCAGGTGGCCTCCCTCAGGCGTGGGTTGACCAGCAGATACAGGATGTCGATGACGAGGTTCACGATCACGAATCCGGTGGCCGTGGTCAGCACGACGCCCTGCACGACCGCCGGGTCGCCGTTCTTCACCGCGTCGATCATCAGCTTGCCCATGCCCGGCAGTGAGAAGATCGTCTCGATGACGACCGCGCCGCCGAGCAGATAGCCCACACGCAGGCCCAGCACGGTGAGCGGGTTGATCAGGGCGTTGCGCAGCACGTTCCGCCCGACCACCACCCGCGGCGGCAGACCGCTCCCGATCGCCGTCCGTACGTAGTCCTTGTCCAGCTCCTCCACCACGGAGGTCCGCACGATCCGGGTGAGCTGCGCGGCGACCGGCAGGGAGAGTGCGAGCGCGGGCAGGGCCATGGTCTTCAGCCAGCCGCTCAGTGAGTCGGCCGGGTTGATGTAGCCGCCGGTCGGGAACCACCCCTGGTCGACGGCCAGATACTGGATCATCAGCAGCGCCAGCCAGAAGCCCGGCGCCGCGACCCCCGTGAGCGAGACGACCCGGATGATCTGATCCGGCAGCCGGTCGCGGTAGATCGCGGCGGTGACCCCGCCGAGCAGCGAGAGCACCACCGCGATGCCGAGCCCCAGGAAGGTGAGCTGGAGCGTGAGCGGCAGCGCGGTGGTGACCTGGTCGAGGACCGACCCCCGGGTCAGTGCGCTGGTGCCCATGTCGCCGTGGAGCAGGTCCCCGACGAAGTGGAAGTAGCGCACCGGCAGCGGGTCGAGGAGTCCGTTCTGCTCCCGGAAGTCGTGCAGCTGCTGCGGGGTCGGATTGGCGCCCTGGAAGAACGCCGACGCAGGATCGACGTCGGAGAACCGCATCACGAGGAACACGAACAGGACGATCCCGAGCATCAGCGGCACGAGCAGCGTGACGCGGCGCAGCAGGATCCTGGCGATGGCGACCACGTACGAACTCCTTTGTCGCCTAGACCCACTTGGCTTGCAACAGGTTGATGCCCGGGTACGGCTGCGCCCTTATCCCCGCGAGTTTCTTCGGGTCCCATGCCGTCATCAGCTCGTTGTGCACGACCGGGTAGAGCACGGCCTCTTCGGCGACGATGTCGATGTAGTCCTGGATCATCGCCTTCTTCTTGTCGGCGTCCGGCTCCTGCGTCGCCTGGTCCATGTCCTTGAAGAGCTTCTTCGCCACGGAGTTGCCGGCCCAGCGGGCGTAGCCCATCCAGAGGTTCTCGGGCCCGTAGTTGTAGTGCATGATCAGGTCGGCATCCAGACCGAACTGATTGGGGTTCGAGGCGGCCGCGACGACCTGGTAGTCCTGCTTCTGGTCCATCTTGGTGAAGACGGCGGTCGTCTCCTGCGGGGACAGGGTGGTCTCGACACCGATCGCGTCCCAGGACGCCTTGATGGTCGGCAGGCAGTCGACGATCCAGCTGACGTTCACCGACAGGATCTCGATCTTCAGCCCCTTGACCCCGGCCTCCTTCAGGAGCTTCTTCGCCTTCTCGGGGTCGTACGAGTAGACGGTCTTCGCGGGGCGGTAGCTCGGGTTGCTCTCGTTGAGGAAGGAACTCGACGGCTTTCCGTGCCCCTTGAGGGCGACCTCGACCATCTTGCCGGTGTCGATGGCGTAGTGCAGCGCCTGCCGGACGCGTACGTCGTCGAAGGGCTTGTGCTGGGTGTTGAACATGAGGAAGAGGTTGTTCATGCCCGCGCCGCCCTGGACGGTCATGCCGCCCTTCTTGAGCTGCTCGATGTTGGCGTACGGGATGTTGTCGGCGATCTGTGCGCCGGCGCTGGCACCCGAGATCTTCGCGACCCGGGGCGCGGCATCCACTATGGTCAGCCAGTTCATCTTCTTGAACGCCGGCTTGCGCGGCCCGTTGTAGTCGGCGAACGCCTCGAAGGTGGTGTTCGACTTCGGGTGGTGCGCGGTCTGCCGGTAGGGCCCCGAACCGACCGCCTTGCCCTTGATCGCGTCGTCCCAGGCCCCCGGCTGGGAGAAGATGTGCTTCGGCATGATCTTGGCCAGGGTCAGCCGCGAAATGCCCTCGGGGAAGGGGAACTTGAGGACCAGCTCGACGTTCTGGGCGTCGATCTTCTTGACCTCCTTCAGCCAGCCGGCGAAGAAGCCCTTGGCGAGGGTCGGCGTCTTCGGGTCGAGTATCCGGTCGAAGACGAACACCACGTCGTCGGCGGTGACCGGCTTCCCGTCGTGGAACTTGGCGCCCGCCCGCAGCGTGAACTTCCAGGACGTGCCGCTGAGATCGGACGGCACTTCGGTGGCGAGCGCGGCGTACGGCTCACGGGAGATCGGGTCCGTGTCGAGCAGGCCCTCGTAGATGTGGTTGTTGGCGGCCATGCAGAAGGCGGACGCGGTCTGTGTCGGATCCCAGCTGCCGTCGTTCCCGTAGCCGATGACTGCCGTCAGCGTGGCGTTCTTGCCTCCGCCTCCGCCTCCGGTGTCGTTCGTGGACTCCGGCCCGGACGAGCAGGCCGCCAGCGACGAGGAGAGGGCGGCGGCCGCGCCGAGGGCGCCGGTGTACTTCAGGAACGACCGGCGGTGCAGCGCCGGAGTGTGGGTCACGTCGCGCACGGTTCCTCCAGCAAGGAGTGGTCCAGTGAAGTGATCCAGTGAGTAGGAGATACGACGTCCTACGTCATAGGGGGCAGCGTGACCATAAGAGGGGGCGTGGAGGGGGTCAAGGGATCGCACACGAATGGCGTATCTTCCACAGGTGCGACCAATGGCGGTATGAGACAAGGTAGTTGGCGGCAGTTGACGTTTAATCAGCCCGGAGGTGGGACGTCCGATGTCCAGCGAGCGTACGATGCGGCGCATGTCTGAGGAGACCGGGTTCCCGCGCCGGCCAGAGCGCCGGGTGAGCAGCCAGATCCAGCGCGAGGTCATGCAGCTGATCCTCGACCGCAAGCTCCCGGCCGGTGCGCCGCTGCCCACCGAGACCGAGCTGATGACCGACCTCGGCGTGAGCCGGAACTCCGTCCGCGAGGCGCTCAAGGCCCTGCAGGCGCTGGACATAGTCGAGATCAGACACGGCTACGGCACCTATGTCGGCCAGGCCTCCCTGACCCCGCTCGTCGACGGTCTCACCTTCCGCACGCTCGCCCAGCCGGACGACGAGACGGGGGCGTTGACGGAGATACTGCAGGTCCGCGAGGTCCTGGAAGAGGGGCTGATCCGCCGGGTCGCGGCGACGCTCTCCGAGGCGGAGCTCGACCGCCTCGAATCCGTCGTGTCCCAGATGGAGGCGGCGGGCCGCGCGGGGCGTCCCTTCCCCGAACTCGACCGCGAGTTCCACGAGCTGCTGTACGCGTCCCTCGGCAACACCTTCGTGCCGCAGCTCCTCAGCGCCTTCTGGACGGTGTTCCGCCGCGTCGCCCGCGCACGCGGCTGGACCGACGATCCGGCACCCGAGGTGACCGTCCGCCGCCACCGCGACATCGTCACCGCACTGCGGGCCCGCGATGTCGAGGGCGCACAGCGGGCGATGGCGGACCATTTCCGGGGAATCGAGGCACGGGCGGCACAGGAGTCACGAGGGGTGAGCTGAACTGCGCAGTCTTTAGGGGCGCGGGGAACTGCGCAGTCTTTTGGCGGGGGTCTGGGGCGCAGCCCCCAGGGACGGGACGGGTAGGGGCGGAGGGGGCGCAAACCATGGCTGAGAGATGGGACCCGCACGATGCGGGCGTGCTGCGTCTGCCCTCCGGGCGGCTGGTGCGGGGCCGCGCCCTGCGCAGGCCGCTCCCGGAAGACGTCCCGGCACCGACGTACGCCGTGTATCTGCTGGGCAAGCAACCCCCGGAAGCCCCATGGGAAACCCACTGGCTGCGCTGGCCGGACTTCCGGCTGCCCGCCGACCGGGGCGAGGCCCGCACGGTACTCGCCGAGGCCTGGAAGCGAGCCCCCACCCACCGCGTCGAGATCGCCTGCGCCGGCGGCCGCGGCCGCACCGGCACCGCCCTGGCCTGCCTCGCGGTCCTCGACGGGGTCCCGCCCGAGGAGGCGGTGACCTTCGTACGCCGCCACTACGACCGCCACGCGGTGGAGACGCCGTGGCAGCGAAGGTACGTACGCCGCTTCACGGCAGCGCGATGAGCGGCGCGGACGCGAAGGCCGCCGACGGAAAGTCGGTGGGACGAGTGCGCGGGCCCATGGAACCCTGAGCCGCGTGACGCGCTCCGAGACGACCCCGTACGACGACGACCGCCGTGCCTACACCCGAGAGGCGCTGGCCCGACTCGTGCTCAGCGAGGCCGCGAGGGGCGTCGCCGGCTCCGCCCGTGAGCTGGTCGTCACGCGACACGACACGTACTGCGGTCCGGGCGGCAGGGCCGGCGAGGCGGCGCAACTCGTCGAGTCCGCCGAATGGACGCTCGCGTGGGCCGTCGTCTACGAGCGCGAGCGCGGCAGCTCCTGGGAGGAGATCGCCGGGTATCTCGGGATCGCGGCGGACGAGGCCGAGAAACGCTTCGCTCCCGGACTCGCCCTCACACCGACGTCGAGACCCTGACCGACAACAACGGCGATACCCAGGCCACGTACGGTTACACGGCCTACGGCAAGGACGACGCGTCCGAGTTCACCGGCATCGACAAGCCGGACGTCGCGAACCCGACGAAGGAGGCGTACAACCCGTACCGCTTCAACGCCGAGCGCTGGGACGCCCAGTCCGGCACGTACGACATGGGCTTCCGCGACTACAGCCCGGGCCTGAACCGCTTCACCACCCGGGACATGTACAACGGGGCGCTCGCGGACATGGGGCTCGGGGTCGACCCGTACACCGGTAACCGGTACGCGTTCGGAGGCGGCAATCCCACGAGCTTCATCGAGCTCGACGGACACACCAGCTGCGACGTCACGGGTATGTGCGGTGGCGTCTACCGCGAAACCCCGATGATCAAGCACGAGGAAGCGGAGGGAATCAACCTCTCGATCCAGTCGGAAACCCCCACGTATTTGTCGGACAAGGGGCAGAAGGCATGGAATGACGCGCTCGACGAGGTGCGGTCGCACAGCAGCTTCTTCGCCAACGGAGCAGAAAACGCGCGAGGGACTGGCCGCGATGAGCGAGCTGTTCTGGGGCACGTGCTGCGGAAAGGTGAAGAAGAGCGAGTGCCCTGCGGCGCGAATGAACGCGACATCGCTGCAGGACTTCGGCCTCCGCACAGTCGATACCGGACTGGGTAATCGCCTCGAACCCATGGCCGCCGCCGGCTCGGTCGCCGGTCTGACGTCCGCCCAGGCGATGAAGAAGCTCATGGACCCGGAGCACCTTCGCGGCCAGAGCGAGGAGTACGTCCTTGAGCTGGCGGAAAAGGCGGGAATGTCCACCGCGCCGATGAAGCCGACTTCCGCGACGGGCGGACGTGGCACGCGGATATTCAAGCCCGGAGATTCGAATGTGATGCTCTTCATGGAGGCGGGCGATCCGGAGAGCGCCAGCGCGGACAAGGTCCACGAAGGGCCGTATGTCGAATATCAGATCTCGGGTGCCGGGAAGGACGGCGCTTTCCGTGTGCCGATCGCAGGAAACCCGAACCCCGAGCTCGGCGGGGAAGTTCCCACCGTGTCCCGGAGGCGCATCATGCAGTTCCTCTTCGGGATGGAGGAGTAAGAGAAATAGAATAGGGTTGTAAAGCTCGCAGGTGGCCGGTCGGCCGGGTCTTCGGATGCCGCCCGACCGGCTACACTGCTGTCATGCCTGATTTCTCCTTATTTTCCCCGGATCGGTTCGCGGATGCACTTCGTCGTGGCACCGACGGGCTGTGGTCCCTTGACGCGTCTGTCTGGCTCCTGGAGCATCATGGAGCCTGGCTCGGCAGCCCCGAACTGCGGAATCTTGCGCAAGGGGGTGTCGATGAGAACGGCGAAGTGTGGGCGGGATTCGATGTCCGCCGGACAAAAGAGGCGGTCGATTCCGGAGAATTCGGAGAGTGGCGTGAGGATCTTGCGATCCTTTTGGTGGCCATGAGCCTTTACGGGGATTTCCCGATCGCCCTTCGGTACACCTGTGAAAATATCTCCAGGGAGAACCTCGCGCTGATCAGCGAAGCCCTGTTCAAGGCTTGCGGTTACGAGGTCGAACTCGCCGTCGCAGAAGGCCGCGACGACTCGTGAGCAAACGTCACCACCCTGCCGGTTCGCGACGGGGTGGTGACGATGCTGTCTGTGGCAGGTCGTGTGGCAGGTCCAACGGCAGTGCCGGCATCCGCTCCAGCGCCGGCTTCGTACTCCGTGGAGCCCACAAGCTGCTCGGCGGTCAGGCCGGCGATCTGTGGAACGCTCTCAACTCCAATCACATCGGCGGCACGGAGCAGTCGGCGGCGACCTGTCGCGGTTCGACCTCTACGACTTACTGAACGTGAACTCGGGTTGTCGTCGTCGTTGTGGCCACGCCGCAGCAGCCACCAGATGCACTCGACCGGGTCGAGGTCGGGTGCGTGGGAGGGCAGCTGGTAGACGGTCAGCCGGTCCCGCCCGGCGATGAACTGCCGTATCCCGGCCGTGAGATGGACGTTGAGATTGATGCCCCTACGTTGTGTCAACCGGTTCCGGTCTTCGGCTGGGGCAGTGGTGCGGCGCGGATGCAGTGGTGGATCTCCCATGCCACGTAGCGCTTGAGACACCGGATGACCTCTCGTTTGGTCTTGCCTTCCGCAGTGCGTCGTTCGAGGTGGTGCCGGGGTTCGCTCTTCTCGCCGTAGGCGTGTGGGCACGATGCGGTAGAGCGCCGCGTTCCCCTGGCGGCTGACGCCGTGATTGAGGCGGCGATGTCGGCTCTTTCCGGAAGGGTGCTCGACCGGGCTCACGCCGTAGAGGGCGGCGAAGGACGCCTCGATGGTGAGGCGGTCATGGTTTTCCCCGGCGGCGATGAGCGAGTGAAACCGGCTTCCTCGCGGCGTCGCTTCAGCTCGGCCCCGAAGAACTCCCACGCCGCCTGCCGCGAACCGTTGGCCATAGGCCAACCCTCTTGTGCTGCGCCGCACTTGTAGAGGACAGACTCCTGTCGAGTGTAGATGCAGAGCGTCACGATGGAGACGCAAAGCGTGAAACCCAAAGGGACGGGGGAGCACGGTGAGGGAACAACACGCACCACTCGGGGGACGACACTCGGCGCTGTGCGTCGAAGAGGCGGAGGAAACAGTGAAGGAATTGCGGGCGGCGCTCGCCGACGCCGGAATTACGTTGCCGTCACTGCGGATCGACCCGGCGACTTTGGCGCGCGAGGCACCTTGTCCGCCGGTCGAATGGGGCGACTGTTCCGTCGAGGCCGCCGCCCGGCTCGCGGCGGCCCTGCGGTGAAGCTGCCGCCGATCGGCTCCTACGCCGTGGACACGCACACAGGGAAGGTGGGGATGGTCATGGGGCACGAGGGACCGTATGTACAGCTGAGACCGTACGGCGGCGGCAAGGAGTGGGACTGCGAACCGGACGCCCTCCGGCGAGCCACCGCGGCGGAACGACTCAGTGCGGCGACCGCGTACGCGAATGCACGCAGTCGGGGGGAGGTCCCTTGAAGAGGCCCGAAGGGGGAAGTGTCCTGATCCCCTGAGGAACGGCGTGGCATAGGGTGCGGCGCCATGGCGATATGGAACCGTCGCAAGCCGAAGGCTGCGAGCAAGTATCCCGTTCCCCTCACCACGCACCAGCTGTGGATGGTGTCGCTCAGTGCGCCGGTGAACCGGGACCGGGACGCGTCACGGACGACCCTGTACCCGTTCACCCGCATCGACGACGAGAAGGCCCGGCGGTGGCTGGCCGAACAGTGGGAAATCACCTCGCGTGACGCTCTGGTCGGCCGGCTCGACGGCCTCGCGCGGACCGGTTACCGCACCCGGGCGCGGCTGCGGCTCGGCGTCGAACCACTGGCCTGGGACGCCGGGCTGTATGTGGACATCTCCCGCAGGGGCTTCGCCTGCGGGATGCTGAGCGAGGCCGAGGCGTGGACCGCGCTCAAGAACATCGTGCCGGCGGTGGTGCGGTCGTACGCCTCCTGGAACGAGTACGCCGAGCACTATCTGCTGGGCCGGATGGTCTGGCGGGACAACCTGCAGGGCACGCCGGACGCGAACTTCCCCGCCCCGCAGGCCGTGTCCGACGCACATCTGAAGTCCCTTCTGGACCCGGCGAACCGGGCGAGCCCCTGGAACATGGCGCCGTGGGAGGCGATCAGCCACCCCGACCACGCACGCTGACTCCGTACGCGAGAATGGGCCCATGAGTCTGTTCCGCGACGACGGCATCGTGCTGCGCACCCAGAAGCTGGGTGAGGCGGACCGGATCATCACGCTGCTCACCCGCGGTCACGGCCGCGTACGCGCCGTAGCGCGCGGCGTCCGGCGCACCAAGTCGAAGTTCGGGGCGCGGCTCGAACCCTTCTCGCATGTGGACGTGCAGTTCTTCGCGCGGGGGAGCGAGCTGGTCGGGCGCGGACTGCCGCTGTGCACGCAGAGCGAGACGATCGCTCCGTACGGTGGCGGGATCGTCACCGACTACGCGCGGTACACCGCCGGGACGGCCATGCTGGAGACCGCCGAGCGGTTCACCGATCACGAGGGGGAGCCCGCCGTGCAGCAGTATCTGCTGCTGGTCGGCGGGCTCCGCACCCTCGCCCGCGGCGAGCACGAACCGCACCTCGTCCTCGACGCCTTCCTGCTCCGCTCCCTCGCCGTGAACGGCTACGCGCCCAGCTTCAGCGCCTGCGCGAAGTGCGGGATGCCCGGACCGAACCGGTTCTTCTCGGTCGCGGCGGGAGGTTCCGTCTGCGTCGACTGCCGGGTGCCCGGCAGCGTCGTACCCTCGGCGCAGGCCCTCGAAGTGCTCGGCGCGCTGCTGACGGGAGACTGGGAGACCGCGGACGCGTGCGAGCCGCGGTATGTCAGGGAGGGCAGCGGGCTGGTGTCGGCCTATCTGCACTGGCATCTGGAGCGCGGACTGCGCTCCTTGCGTTACGTAGAGAAGTAAGCACCGAAGCAAGCGCCACAAGGGCAAGCAAGTAGGGGAGACGAGAAGCACATGGTCGTACGCGGGATCCTGGGACGCCAGCGCCGCGAGTACAGGAAGCCGGAACCGCACCCGTCCGGTGCCCGCGCGCCGAAGCTCCCCGGTGAGCTGGTGCCCAACCATGTGGCGATCGTCATGGACGGCAACGGACGCTGGGCCAAGGACCGCGGGCTGCCGCGTACCGAGGGGCACAAGGTCGGCGCCGAGCGCGTCCTCGACGTGCTGCAGGGCGCGATCGAGATGGGGGTCGGCGCCATCTCGCTGTACGCCTTCTCCACCGAGAACTGGAAGCGCTCGCCCGACGAGGTGCGCTTCCTGATGAACTTCAACCGCGACTTCATCCGCAAGACCCGCGACCAGCTCGACGAACTCGGCATCCGGGTCCGCTGGGTGGGCCGGATGCCCAAACTGTGGAAGTCGGTGGCCAAGGAGCTCCAGGTCGCTCAGGAGCAGACCAAGGACAACGACCGGCTGACGCTGTACTTCTGCATGAACTACGGCGGTCGCGCCGAGATCGCCGACGCCGCGCTGGCCCTGGCGGAGGACGTGAAGGCCGGGCGGCTCGACCCGTCGAAGGTCAACGAGAAGACCTTCGCGAAGTACCTCTACTACCCCGACATGCCGGACGTGGACCTGTTCCTGCGGCCGAGCGGCGAGCAGCGCACCTCCAACTACCTGCTCTGGCAGAGCGCCTACGCCGAGATGGTCTTCCAGAACGTGCTGTGGCCGGACTTCGACCGCCGCGACCTGTGGCGGGCGTGCGTCGAGTTCGCCTCGCGCGACCGGCGCTTCGGCGGAGCGGTTCCGAACGAGCAGCTGCTGGCGATGGAGGAGGCCATGAAGGGCCGGCCCGAGGGCAATTGACGTCGGCGGCCACCGCCACCGCCGCCGGTACCGGCGGCTACCGCTGTGCCCCCGTCCCGCCTTGCGGGACGGGGGCACAGCCATCAACGCCGGGTGCCGTTGCGACAAAGGGTTCCCGGCAACGGGGCTGGACTCGGGGCCGGGTGCGCAACTCGGCGCGAACGAGGTGCCGCTGTGCCCACCCGTGCCGCCCCGAGCGGCACGCATGCCCATAGCTACGCGGGCGGGGGCGGCGGCATGCATGCCCACAGCCATGGCGGCGGCCACGGCTGTGGCGGTCGCGTCAGCCCTTCGCGGCCGCGCACTCCGCGCACGTGCCGAAGATCTCCACCGTGTGCGCCACGTTCACATACCCGTGCTCCGACGCGATGGCCTCCGCCCACTTCTCGACGGCCGGGCCCTCGACCTCGACGGCCTTGCCGCAGACGCGGCAGACGAGGTGGTGGTGGTGCTCGCCGGTGGAGCAGCGGCGGTAGACGGACTCGCCGTCGGAGGTGCGCAGGACGTCGACCTCGCCGGCATCGGCGAGGGACTGCAGCGTGCGGTACACGGTGGTGAGCCCGACCGAGTCGCCCTTGTGCTTGAGCATGTCGTGGAGCTCCTGCGCACTGCGGAACTCGTCCACCTCGTCGAGCGCCGCCGCCACGGCGGCACGCTGCCGGGTGGAACGGCCCCGTACGGGCGATCCAGCGGTTGTCACCGTTGCCTCCTCACGTCTGCCCTTGCCCGGCCATTGTGCCAGTCCGGACTGTGCGTAGTCAGACGCCGACCTTCGTCTCCTGGCCACGCGTGGCCGGAATCGCGCACTCTGCCGGGTCTCCGGCGGCCTGCGCGGCGGCGAGCGCCCGGGCCCGGCGCCGGGCCAGCGGGGTCGCCAGCGCCGTCAGCGCAATGAACGCGCCAATGGTCAGCAGCACGATCGTCGCGCCGGGCGGCACGTCCTGGTAGTACGACGTCACGGTGCCGCCGATGGTCACGCTCACGCCGATGGCCACCGCGATCGCGAAGGTGGCGGCGAAGCTGCGGCTGAGCTGCTGCGCCGCGGCCACCGGGACCACCATCAGCGCGCTCACCAGCAGCAGGCCGACGACCCGCATCGCGACCGTCACCGTGACTGCCGCCGTGACGGCGGTGAGCAGGTTCAGGGCGCGCACCGGCAGTCCCGTCACCCGGGCGAACTCCTCGTCCTGGCTGACCGCGAACAGCTGTCGGCGCAGGCCCAGGGTGACGAGGACGACGAAGGCGGCCAGCAGACAGATCGCCGTCACATCGGACTCGGAGACGGTGGACAGCGAGCCGAAGAGGTACGAGGTCAGGTTGGCGTTCGAACCGCCCGGCGCGAGGTTGATGAACATCACGCCGCCCGCCATACCGCCGTAGAAGAGCATGGCCAGGGCGATGTCGCCGCGCGTCTTGCCGTACCAGCGGATCAGCTCCATGAGGACGGCGCCGAGGACCGAGACGGCCGTAGCCATCCACACGGGATTGGTGGAGAGCAGGAAGCCGAGGCCGACTCCCGTCATCGCGACGTGGCCGATTCCGTCGCCCATGAGGGCCTGGCGGCGCTGCACGAGGTAGATGCCGACGGCGGGCGCGGTGATGCCCACGAGGACGGCGGCGAGCAGGGCCCGCTGCATGAAGGCGTAGTCGAGGATGTCCATCAGCTCAGCAGTCCCGTCCGGATCGGTTCGGCATCGTGAGCCGCGTGCGGGTGTACGTGGTCGTGGCCGGGCAGCGCGTGCTGGCCGACCGCCTGCGGGGGCGGGCCGTCGTGCAGGACGCAGCCGTCGCGCAGCACGACCGCGCGGTCGATCAGCGGCTCCAGGGGGCCCAGCTCGTGCAGGACGAGCAGCACGGAGGTGCCCTGGGCGACCTGCTCGCGCAGGGTCGCCGCCAGCACCTCCTGACTGGCCAGGTCGACGCCCGCCATCGGCTCGTCCATGATCAGCAACTCGGGTTCGGAGGCGAGTGCACGGGCGATCAGCACGCGCTGGTGCTGGCCGCCCGACAGCGCGTTCACCGAGTCCTTGGCGCGGTCCGCCATCCCGACGAGCTCCAGGGCCCGTCGTACGGCCTCGTGGTCGGCCTTGCGCAGCATGCCGAAGCGGGCACGGGACAGCCGCCCGGAGGAGACGATCTCGGTCACCGTGGCGGGCACCCCACCGGCGGCGGTCGTGCGCTGCGGCACGTATCCCACGCGGTGCCAGTCCCGGAAGCGGCGCCGCGGGGTGCCGAAGATCTCGATCTCCCCGCCGCTGATGGCGACTTGGCCGATGACACTGCGGACGGCGGTCGACTTGCCGGAGCCGTTGGCACCGAGCAGCGCGACGACCTCACCGCGGTGCACGCCGAGGTCGATGCCCCGTAGGACCGGGCGCGAGCCCAGCTCGGCGGTCACCCCGCGCAGGGATATGACGGGCTCGCTCACAGGGTCCTCCACGGTGATCACTCGGCGCCCAGAGCCGTCTGCAGAGCCTTCAGGTTCGACCCCATGACCTGCAGGTAGTCGCTGCCCTCGGACTTGTCGGTGATGCCCTCGATCGGGTCGAGGACGTCGGTCCCCAGGCCCGCGTCCTGGGCGATGGTCTTGGCGGTCTTGTCGCTGACGAGCGTTTCGTAGAAGACCGTGGAGACGCCGTCGGCCTTCGCCATCTTCTCAAGGTCCTTCACCCGGTTCGCGCTGGGCTCCGACTCCGGGTCCAGGCCGTTGATGGCCTCCTCGGTGAGGCCGTAGCGCTCGGCGAGGTAGCCGAAGGCGGCGTGTGTGGTGATGAAGACCTTGGTCTTGGTGTTCGCCAGCCCGTCCTTGTACTGGGTGTTGAGGGCGTCCAGCTTCTTGACCAGCGCTTCGGTGTTCTTCCGGTAGTCGGCCGCGTGGTCCGGGTCTTCCTTCTCCAGGGCCTTGCCGACACCCTGGGCGACCTCGGCGTACCGGACCGGGTCGAGCCAGATGTGCGGGTCGGTGCCGCCGCTCTCCTCGCCCTCGGTGTCGTCGTGGGCGGCCGCGTGCCCGCCGACCTCGTTGCCGTGCTTCTCCAGCGTGGTCAGCGACGCGGCGTCGATCTTGGTCTTGACCTCGGACTGCGCCACGGCGTCGTCCACGGCCGGCTGCAGGTTCTTGAGATAGAGGACGGCGTCCGCCTCCTGGAGCTGCGCGGTCTGCCGGGCGCTGATCTCCAGGTCGTGCGGCTCCTGGCCGGGCTGGGTCAGGTTCGTGACCTTGACATGCGTCCCGCCGATCTGTTCGGCGAGGTACTGCATGGGGTAGAACGACGCCACCACGTCGAGCTTGCCGCCGCTCTTGCCGTCCGCCGCGGCGGAGCCCGAGCAGGCGGAGAGGGTGCCGAGGCCGAGGGCGGTGGCCGCAGCGACCGCGGACCCGGATATGAGGCGTCGTCGTACGTTCATGACACTCATTTTCAACAAATCTGGAAACGATTGTCAACAAGCCCTTGGGTGAGCAGTCGGTAAGCCCGCACTCCGGGCACAGCGCCCAACCGATTTGATACGGGGGTGGGCCCCGCCGGTAACCTGAAGCATTCGCCCGCCCGTCTCCCGACCACCACCCCTCACCGAGGCGCTGCGCGCCGCACCTACCTATTCGTCCGTTCGTAATGAAGAGAGCACCGTGGCCGCCGACAAGATCGACACCATCGTCAGCCTGAGCAAGCGCCGTGGCTTCGTTTTCCCCTGTAGTGAGATCTACGGCGGTCAGAAGGCCGCCTGGGACTACGGCCCGCTCGGCGTCGAACTCAAGGAGAACATCAAGCGCCAGTGGTGGCGTTACATGGTCACCTCCCGTGAGGACGTCGTCGGTATCGACTCGTCGGTGATCCTTGCCACCGAGGTCTGGGTCGCGTCGGGTCACGTCGCCACCTTCACCGACCCGCTCACCGAGTGCACCTCCTGCCACAAGCGCTACCGCGCCGACCACCTGGAGGAGGCCTACGAGGCGAAGCACGGCCGCCCCCCGGAGAGTGGTCTCGCGGACATCAACTGCCCCAACTGCGGCAACAAGGGCCAGTTCACCGAGCCCAAGCAGTTCTCCGGCCTGCTCTCCACCCACCTCGGCCCCACGCAGGACAGCGGCTCCATCGCCTACCTGCGCCCCGAGACCGCGCAGGGCATCTTCACCAACTTCTCCCAGGTGCAGACCACCTCGCGCCGCAAGCCGCCGTTCGGTATCGCCCAGATGGGCAAGTCCTTCCGCAACGAGATCACGCCCGGCAACTTCATCTTCCGCACCCGCGAGTTCGAGCAGATGGAGATGGAGTTCTTCGTCAAGCCGGGCGAGGACGAGAAGTGGCAGGAGTACTGGATGCAGGAGCGCTGGAACTGGTACACCGGCCTCGGCCTGCGCGAGGAGAACATGCGCTGGTACGAGCACCCGGCCGAGAAGCTCTCGCACTACTCCAAGCGCACCGCCGACATCGAGTACCGCTTCAGCTTCGGCGGCAACGAGTGGGGTGAGCTGGAGGGCGTCGCCAACCGCACGGACTACGACCTCTCCGCGCACTCCAAGGCCTCCGGCCAGGACCTCTCCTACTTCGACCAGGAGGCCGGCGAGCGCTGGACTCCGTACGTCATCGAGCCCGCCGCCGGTGTCGGCCGCGCGATGCTGGCGTTCCTCCTGGACGCCTACGTCGAGGACGAGGCCCCCAACGCCAAGGGCAAGATGGAGAAGCGCACGGTGCTGCGCCTCGACCCGCGCCTGTCGCCCGTCAAGGTCGCCGTCCTGCCGCTCTCCCGTAACCCCGAGCTGTCGCCCAAGGCCAAGGGCCTGGCCACCGCCCTGCGCCAGCACTGGAACATCGAGTTCGACGACGCCGGCGCCATCGGCCGCCGCTACCGCCGCCAGGACGAGATCGGTACGCCGTTCTGCGTCACGGTCGACTTCGACACGCTCGAGGACAACGCCGTCACGGTGCGCGAGCGCGACTCGATGAAGCAGGAGCGCGTGTCGCTGGACCAGATCGAGGGCTACCTGGCCGCGCGTCTGATCGGCTGCTGACCCGACTGCCGGCCCGGCTGTTCGCGCGACTTCGTGTGCGCAAGCCCCTGGTTCCCTCCACGGGAACCAGGGGCTTCGTGCTGCCTCGGTGCCTTATGGCCCTCTCCTCGGCGTATCTGCTCGGGCCCGCGGCTGTTCAGCCGGTGAGGTGGCGAGGTGCCTTCCGCGGGATGCAGAAGAGCGCGAGAGGGGCAGCCGTCAGGTACGCGGCCGCGCCGATGGCCATGCTGGTCCGCAGCCCAGTGGTGAAGCCGGCGGGGCCGGCCAGCAGTGAACCTCCCAGCGCGACGCCTGCGGCGCTGCCGATCTGGCGGGTGGTGTTGAACAGGGCAGAGGCGGTGCCGGAGTACTTGTCCGGGGCGGCCGACATCACGGTGGCGGTTGCTCCGGTGAGGGCGAAGGACGTGCCGAAGCCCGCCGCCATCATCGGCGCCACCAGCAGCAGGTACTCCGGGTTCGGGCCGGTGGTGGCCCAGCCGGCCAGACCCGCCGCTCCCAGGAGCATGCCCGTGACCACGAGCGGGCGGTGTCCGGTGCGGCCTGCCAGTCGCCCGGACAGGACGGAGGCGAAGGTGGTCATGACCACCGCCGGGAAGAGGGCGATCCCGGTGCGTAGCGCGCTCAGACCGCGATGGTGCTGGAAGTACACGCTGGCGGTGAAGATCATGCCGTAGAAGGCGAAGTTGAACAGCAGGCCGATGGCCGCTCCTCCGCCCATCGGGCGGGAGCGCAGCAGCGGCAGGGCAGCACGGGGGCACGGGCCAGATGCTCGCGCAGCACGAACGCGGCGGCTACCAGCAGGCACAGGCCGGCCCCGGCGAGGATCAGCGGGTCCGTCCAGCCACGCCGTCCAGCCACGCCGTCCGGCCTCGTTGTGGTTCAGGTGTCTCAACGGCCCTGGAGGGCCTTCACGTTGTTGCCGAACGTCCAGTTCTTCGAGCCGTCCCAGTTGATGGACCAGGTCATCAGGCCCTTGAGACTGCTGCCGTAGTGCTGCCATGCCTGGGAGACGAGGCTCGGTGACATGTAGCCGCCGCCGGCGCCCGACTGGGCGGGCAGCCCCGGGACCTGCTTGTCGTACGGCACCTTGACGGTGGTGCCCTGGACGACCAGCCCCTTGTTCAGGCAGTCGGTCTGCGCGGTGAAGCCCTGGACGGTGCCCGCGGAGTAGGAGTCGCCGGAGCAGCCGTACATGCTGCCGTTGTAGTACTGCATGTTCAGCCACCACAGGCGCCCGTTGTCCGCGTACTTCTTGACGATCGGCAGATACGCGCCCCATATCGAGCCGTACGTGATGCTGCCGCCCGTGACGTACGCGGTCTCCGGCGCCATGGTCAGCCCGAAGTCGGACGGCATCCGGGACAGCACCCCGTCGATGATGCGGATCAAGTTGGCCTGGGAGGTGGAGAGTTGGCCGATGTTGCCGCTGCCGACGAGACCCGTCTCGATGTCGATGTCGATGCCGTCGAAGTTGTACTTCTTCAGAATGGCCACGATCGTCGCGACGAACCGGTCGGCCACGGTGGACGAACTGAGGTCGATCCCGGCTGCCGCCCCGCCGATGGACAGCAGGATCGTCCGGCCGGACGCCTTGGCCGCGCACATCTCGGCCGGTGTCGCCACCTTCACGCCCGTGTCCATCCCGTCCTCCCACAGCGCGGTGCCGTCGGAGCGGATGACCGGGAACGCCGCGTTGATCACGTTGTATCCGTGCGCGGCGATACGGGAATCGGTGATCGGCGTCCATCCGAAGGGCGGGTGCACACCGTTGGACGAGCCGTCCCAGTTCTCCCAGTAGCCCTGAAGGACTTTGCCTGCCGGGCGGGACTTCACGGCGCAGGTGTCGGCCGCGGATGCGGTGGGGGCGGTGGCGATCGACAGTGGGGCGAGGACGGCTGCCGACAGCGCGACGGCGAGCAGGCGCAGCTTGCGACGGATCATGCGAGGCCTCCCGGTGGGGGTGCGGTGAGGTGTCGTAGGCATGACAGTGCTCGTGGTCCAGACCTCTCGTCAATAGGTCTGGACCAACTTCCCGTCCGGTCGGCGAATGACAGATGACAGATGACAGATATTGAAATCTGTCATCTGTCATGTCATGGTGAATGCACCACCCCACGGACACCCAAGGAGTCCTCATGCAAACCCGCCCTCTCGGAACCACCGGCCCCCAGGTCTCCGCCCTCGGCCTCGGCTGCATGGGCATGTCCGCGCTGTACGGCGAGGCCGACCGAGCCGAGTCCGTCGCGACGATCCACGCCGCCCTGGAGGCCGGCGTGACCCTGCTCGACACCGGTGACTTCTACGCCATGGGTCACAACGAGATGCTGATCGGCGAGGCGCTGCGTTCGGCCCCCGCGGCGCGCCGTGAGCAGGCGCTGACCAGCGTGAAGTTCGGCGCACTGCGCGATCCGGACGGCGGCTGGTCCGGGTACGACGGTCGTCCGGCCGCCGTGAAGAACTTCGCCGCGTACTCGCTGCAGCGTCTCGGCGTGGACCACATCGACGTGTACCGGATCGCGCGGGCCGATCCCGAGGTGCCGATCGAGGAGACGGTCGGGGCGATCGCGGAGCTGGTGGAGGCCGGGCACGTACGGCACATCGGCCTGAGCGAGGTCGGCGCGGACACCATCCGCCGGGCCGCCGCGACCGCGACCGTCTCGGACCTGCAGATCGAGTACTCGCTCATCTCGCGCGGCATCGAGGACGAGGTCCTGCCGACCACGCGTGAGCTGGGCATCGGCATCACCGCGTACGGAGTGCTGTCGCGCGGTCTGATCTCCGGGCACTTCACGCCGGACCGGCAGCTGGCCCCGACCGACTTCCGTTCCATGAGCCCCCGCTTCCAGGGCGACAACCTGCGGCACAACCTCGGCCTCGTCGAGGCGCTGCGGAAGGTCGCCGAGCAGAAGGGCGTCTCGGTGGCGCAGATCGCGATCGCCTGGGTGCTGTCCCGGGGCGAGGACATCGTGCCGCTGGTCGGGGCGCGGACCCGGGAGCGTCTGGCGGAGGCGCTGGGTGCCCTGGACGTCACGCTCGACGCGGACGACCTCGCCGCGATCGAGGCGGCCGTACCGGACGGCGCCGCCGCAGGCGACCGCTACCCGCAGGCGCAGATGTCGCACCTCGGCACGGAGCGCTGACGGTACCGGCAGGTACGGTCTTCGACATGGCACCGACCACCGACGTACTGACCGCCGAGCGCATCCTCGAAGCGACCGAGGAGGTGCTGCGCCGCCACGGGCCCGCCAAGGCCACCGTGGTGGACGTGGCCCGCGCGCTCGGCGTCAGCCACGGCAGCGTCTACCGTCACTTCCGTACGAAGGCGGCGCTGCGGGAGGCCGTCACCGAGCGCTGGCTGGACCGCACGTCCGAGGCGCTGTCCGGCATCGTCGCCGAGGACCGCGACCCCGAGTCCCGCCTCCGTGACTGGTTCACGGCCCTGTTCGCCGCCAAGCGTCACAAGGCGGGCGACGACCCTCAGCTCTTCGCCACGTACATGGTGTTGATCGGTGAGAACAGCTCTGTCGTCGAGCGCCACATCGCCGACCTCACGGGCCAGCTCACCACGATCATCGAGCACGGCGTCGAGCGCGGTGCGTTCGCCTCCGGCGCCCCCGCCGTAACGGCCCGCGCCCTCTTCGACGCCACGGGCCGCTTCCACGACCCGTGTTATGCCCGTGAGTGGGAACAGCCGGGCATCGACGCGGAGTTCGAGGCGGTCGTGGAGCTGGTTCTGCGGGGGCTGCGCGCCTGACCCGCGTCATGGCGCGCACGGCCCGTCGCGGCCGTACCGGCCGCATGGGTGCGAGGAAGCCCATGGCTGACGCACTCGACGATCGGGACGCCTTGCGGGTTCCCGCGATGAGGAGCGGGCGGCCGTCATGAAGCGGGCGCGTGCGGACGAGGTGGTCGCGGCGCAGGCTCCCGTCAGCGACGCCGCCCGGCTGCTGTCCTCATGACTCCGTCGGATCCACCGTCGCCTGATGCGCCTCCGCCAGGTGTTCCTCCGCCTTGAGCCACGGCAGGAACTGGGCGCCCTTGCGCCAGCCGCAGGTGTCGCATCTGATCGTGCGTTGCACGCCCGCTCGTTGGACGTGTACGACGTGCTCGCGGCCGTGCTGGTCCCAGCGGCTTACCTTGCTCGTGTTGATCTGCAGCATGACACCTCCAGGTGTTACCGCTCCGCTTGCGCAGCAAGGAGTGTGCAGCATGGCGAAGATCAATGGGGGTTCTTCGGCGGCGAGTTCGGTGTGAAGCGCGGTTCCGCCTACGACCTCTTCCTCTCCCGCACGCTGCGGCACGCGCGCGTCGTGCGCGGGGAGGAGGGGGTCGAGGTGTTCCGCGCCGAGGGCCTGGAGGCCGCCGCCGGTATCCGCCGGCCGATGACCGAGTTCGTCGCCGCGCATCCCGAACTCCGCCTGATCGAGGACCGCTTCATGCAGATCCACCAGGCGGTCGGCACGATCATGACCCGGCGTCCCGAGACCGTCCGTTTCCTCCACGACCTCGTCGAGGAGCTGAAGACGAACGGCTTCGTCGCGGCTGCACTGCGCCGCGCGCACCAGTCGCAGACGCTGGTCGCCCCACCTGCGTAGGCGTCCGCGGAGGGAGGGGCGCGCTCCCGGAAGGCCGCCCTCCACCCGGCCTGGGACGGTCCCCGCGCTCAGCTGATCGTGCGCGGCAGTCGCAGACTCAGCGCCGTTGTCAGTGCCACGCCCGCCAGCTGGACCAACAGCGTGGTCACCAGGGCGTCCTGCATGCCGTGGCTCGGTACGAGGGAGAGGAAGAGGGTGCCGAGCGTGGCGACGCCCAGGGCGAGGGCCGACTGCTGGGTGGTGATCATGACGCCGCTGCCGACGCCGGCCCGGGCGGGCGGGACCTCGGAGAGGATGATCCGGAAGATGACCGGGAGTTGGAGGGCTTGGCCCGCGCCCGCGACCGCCGCGCCCGGCAACAGCTCCCACACACCGAGGTTCGGCCAGGACCGCCAGGCGGTCACCACCAGAAGGGCCACACCCACCGCCTGGATCAGCCCGCCGGCGGTGACGACCCGGGTGCCGTACCGGGCGACCAGCCTGGGACCGCACAGGGAGACGACGAAGAAGACGACCGCCATGGGCGCGAGAGCCAGGCCCGCGGCCACCGGACCGAGGCCCGCACCGCGCTGCAACGCCACCGCGATCACGAACATGAACCCGCTGAAGCCGATCGAGAACGGCACGATCATCACGAGGCCGCGGCGCAGGGAGAGCAGCGCGAAGAGGCTCGGGGGGACCAGAGGCGTACGGCCGCTGCGGTCCTCCCGGCGTTCGACGAAGTAGAACGCCGCCGCCGCGACGGGGAAGAGAGCGAGTGACACCCAGGTCCACAGCGGCCAGCCCGCCGCCCGGCCCTCCGTCAGCGGGGCGAGGAGGGTCAGCAGGGAGATCGCGAGCAGTACCGTGCCCGGCGCGTCGATCGGCTCCGGGTGCTGCGAGCGCGTCTCGGGCACGGCACGCGCGGCCAGGATCAGGCCGAGGATCACGACGGGCACGTTGACGAGGAACACCGAACGCCAGCCGGTGCCGGCGATGTCCGCCGCGACCAGGACGCCGCCGAGGATCTGCCCGACCACCATGGACAGGCCGGCCGTGGCCCCGTACAGGCCCATGGCCTTGGCACGGCGCGGGCCCGCGGTCGCCGACTGGATGGTGGCGAGCACCTGCGGCAGCATCGCAGCGGACGCCGCGCCCTGCGCGACGCGCGCCGCCACCAGGGTCCAGGCGGTGGGCGCGAGTCCGCACGCCAGCGAGGTCACGCCGAAGGCCGCCATGCCGCCGAGGAAGAACTGACGCCGCCCGAAGAGATCGCCGAGGCGTCCGCCCAGGACGAGCAGGACGGCGTACGCGACTCCGTAGCCGGCGACGACGAGTTCGAGGACGGCCTCGCTCGCGTTCAGGTCACGGCCGATGGTCGGCAGGGCTACGTTGACGATGAAGAAGTCGATGAGAGGCAGTGCCGCACCGAGCAGCACGGTGAAGAGTCCGAGGCCGCCGAGCACGGGTGGTGCGACGGGGGAACGGACTGGGGTTGTGATAGTTCCGGTTTCGGTCACGTGGTCCAGCCTTCTCCCGGCCTCAGGCTGGTACCAGAGTCTTCTTATCCTGGTAGAAGCAGTACCTGGAAACAGGTTCCGGTGAACGGCAGGCTGGAGGCATGACGACCATGGCGCAGGAGACGACGACCAGTGGCCCTGCCCCGACCGCCACCACCGCCGCGCGGGAGACGGCGGGTACCGCAGCACCCCCGCAACCGCGTGGTACCGCGGCCCCACGCGGCAGCGAGATCCGGCGGCACGAGCTCGCCACCTTCCTGCGCAACCGCCGCGAACGCATCACGCCCGAGCAGGTCGGACTGCCCCGCGGCCGCCGCCGGCGCACCCCGGGCCTGCGCCGCGAGGAGGTCGCGCAACTCTCCGCCGTCGGCGTCACCTGGTACACCTGGCTCGAACAGGCCCGTGACATCCAGGTCTCCGAGCAGGTCCTCGACGCCCTGGCCCGCACCCTGCTGCTCGACTCCAGCGAGCGCGCCCACCTCTTCCAGCTGGCCGGCGCCGTCGACCCCTCGCCCGCCGCGCAGTGCCCGACCATCACCCCGGCCCTGCGCCTGATGCTGACCCAGCTGGAGCCCGTCCCGGCCTGCATCCAGAACAGCCGGTACGACATCCTCGCGTACAACCGCACGTACGCCCGTCTGATGGGCAACCTCGACGCCGTACCGCCGGAGGACCGCAACTGCATGGTCCTTGTCTTCACCAACGAGGAGTGGCGCCGCTCGATCGTCCTCCTCGACGAGACCATGCGCCTGATGGCCGCCAAGCTGCGCGCCTCGATGGCCGGACACCTCGGCGAACCCGCCTGGAAGATGCTGGTCAAGCGACTGCGGACGGAGTCCGAGGAGTTCCGCGAGATCTGGGAGCGGTACGAGGTCGTCAGCACCCGCAGCAAGACCAAACAGTTCCTCAACCCCTACGTCGGGCTCCTCACGCTCGACCACACCGACCTGTGGTTGGCCCCCGACATGGGCGCCCGCATGGTGACGTACGCCCACAGCGACGAGGAGAGCCGCGAGCGGTTGGAGAAGCTGCACGAGATCGCGCTGGCGGCGGAGACCGAGACGGCCTCGGCCTAGGTCCTGTCGTCGAACTCCCGTCGTCCGCCCGGAGGGCCGGCTCCGCGGCGTCTGGTGCGTGCTCTCGGCGTGCCGGGTACAGGCCCTCGTACTGGATCTCGGGTCTGTGCCCGGTGCGGCGGGGCACCTCCCACGCCCTTGAGGCGGTGGGGGAGCGTGCCAGGCGTCGCGGAGCAGGCGGGAGTTCGACGACAGGGCCTAGGCGGGTGGGGTGGGTACTCGGGGCGCCGAGGCCGCCCGGGCGGTGGGTGACCGGGCGGCCGAGCCCACCGGGCGGCGGGTAACCGGGCCGGCCGCCCGGTGAGGGTGACCGGGCTGCCCGCGGTCGGCTAGGCCGCGGGCGCGTCCTGGGTCCGTACGCCCACCGTGTCCCGCACCTCCGGGGACTCCAGCTGTTGTGCCGCCCGCTCGGCCGTGCCGCGCGCCCAGCGTCCGCTGGTCAGCGCGCCCAGGACAAGGACCGCGAGGCCGCACCCGGCGATGATCCACCAGCCGGGGCGGGCGGCCGACACGAACGTGTCCTTGTACGCGGAGGCCGCCACCCCGGAGGCCAGCACCGCGCCGACCACGGCGACGCCGAGGGTGCCGCCGATCTGGCGGCTGGTCGAGGCGACAGCGGCGGCGACGCCCGCCTGGCTGCGGGGCATGCCGGAGACGGCGGTGTTGGTGATGGGGGCGTTCACGAAGCCGAAGCCCAGGCCGAAGAGGACGTAACCGAGGACCAGCGTGGCGTTCGAGGTCTCGGCCTCGAAGGCGGCGAAGAGGATGCCGCTCGCGGTCATCGCGACCCCGGCGACCAGGAGTGAGAAGCGCGGGCCCCGGCTGCCGACCAGCCGGCCCGACACGGGAGCGCACACGAAGCACATGGCCGCCATCGGCAGCATCCACAGGCCCGCGTGCAGCGCGTCCAGGCCGCGGACGTTCTGCAGATAGAGGGTCGACAGGAACAGGAAGCCGCTGAGCGCCGCGAACGCGCTGATGGCGATGACGGTCGCCCCGCTGAACGGCGCCGAGCGGAAGAAGCGCAGGTCGATGAGGGGTTCGGCGCGCCGGGGCTCGTACCGCAGAAGGCCGAGCAGCGCGGCGACGGCGACCGCGCCGAAGGCGAGGGTCTTGAGGGTGCCGGAGCTGGGCGCCTCGATGATCGCGTACGTCAGCGAGCCGAGCAGGGCGATGACGAGGAGCTGGCCGACCGGGTCGGGGCGGCGGGCCTTGGGCGCCCGGGACTCGGGCACGTAGCGCAGGGTGAGCAGCAGCGCGGCCAGGCCCACCGGGAGGTTGATCCAGAAGATCGACCGCCAGCCGACGGAGTCCACGAGCAGGCCGCCGACCAGCGGCCCGGCGGCCATCGATATGCCGACCACGCCGCCCCACACGCCGATCGCGCGGGCGCGCTCGCGAGGGTCCGTGAAGGTGTTGGTGATGATCGACATCGCCACCGGGTTCAGCATCGAACCGCCGACCGCCTGCACCATGCGGAAGGCGATGAGGGAGTCGAGGTTCGGGGCGAGGGAGCACAGCACCGAGCCGACCGTGAAGATGATCAGGCCCGCCATGAAGACCTTGCGCCGCCCGATGCGGTCGGCCGTCGAGCCCGCGAGCATCAGCAGCGAGGCCAGCACCAGGGTGTACGCGTCGATCGTCCACTGCAGGCCCGCCACACTCGCGTGCAGTTCCTTCTGCATCGAGGGCAGGGCGACGTTCAGAACCGTGTTGTCGAGGCTCACGATCAGCAGGCTCATACAGCAGATCGCGAGCACCAGCATCCGGTGGCGGTGGCTGAGCTCTGGCATTCCATCAGAGTACGCCGTTTTCGATAGTGCGTCTAACTAATGACTGCTACATGATCTTCTCTCCCGTATCCGGGGGAGGTGTCCGCCCCAGGGCCGTACGAGCACGCGTCGCCGTACGCGACAATGGGGGAATGTCCACGCCGACCCTCGCTCCCGTGTCCCCGCTGTCGATCGGCCCCCACACCGTGCAGCCGCCCGTCGTCCTCGCGCCCATGGCAGGGATCACGAACGCGCCGTTCCGCACGCTGTGCCGCGAGTTCAGCGGCGGCAAGGGCCTGTTCGTCAGCGAGATGATCACCACGCGGGCGCTGGTCGAGCGCAACGAGAAGACCATGCAGCTGATCCACTTCGACGCGAGCGAGAAGCCGCGCTCGATCCAGCTGTACGGCGTGGACCCGGCGACCGTCGGCAAGGCCGTCCGCATGATCGCGGAGGAGGGCCTGGCCGACCACATCGACCTGAACTTCGGCTGCCCGGTCCCGAAGGTGACCCGCAAGGGCGGCGGCTCCGCCCTCCCGTACAAGCGGAACCTGCTGCGGGCGATCCTCCGCGAGGCCGTCAGCGGCGCCGGAGACCTGCCCGTCACGATGAAGATGCGCAAGGGCATCGACGACGACCACATCACCTTCCTCGACGCCGGTCGGATCGCGGTCGAGGAGGGCGTGACGGCGATCGCGCTGCACGGACGCACCGCCGCGCAGCACTACGGCGGTACGGCGGACTGGGACGCCATCGCGCGCCTCAAGGAGCACGTGCCGGAGATCCCGGTGCTCGGCAACGGCGACATCTGGTCCGCTGAGGACGCGGTGCGGATGGTGCGGGAGACCGGGTGCGACGGGGTTGTCGTCGGGCGTGGCTGCCTCGGCCGGCCCTGGCTGTTCGGCGACCTGGTGGCCGCCTTCGAGGGCCGCACGGATGCCTACGCCCGCCCGACGCTGCGCGAGGTCGCGGCCGTCATGGTGCGGCACGCCACCCTGCTCGGCGAGTGGATCGGCGACGAGGCGCGCGGTGTCATCGACTTCCGTAAGCACGTGGCCTGGTACCTGAAGGGCTTCGCGGTCGGCTCCGAAATGCGCAAGCGCCTCGCGATCACCTCGTCGCTCGCCGAACTCTCCGAGGGGATTGCCGAGTTGGACCTCGACCAGCCTTGGCCCCTCGGTGCGGACGGGCCCCGCGGTCGTACGTCCGGCAACAACCGGGTGGTGCTGCCGGACGGTTGGCTGAAGGACCCGTACGACTGTGCGGGGATCGGCGAGGACGCGGAGCTGGACACGTCCGGGGGCTGAGCTTCGCTTCGGGGGCTGCGTTTCGCTTCGGGGGCTGAGCGCCGCTTCGGGGCTGAGCGCCGCTTCGCACTGCGGTCCGGTGGGGGGGCGGGGCCGTGCCGGTACATCCGCCCGTCGCGTGGCGTGCGTACTGCTCGGGGGTGCAGACGGTTCGACTTGGCTGTGCGGAGCTGTAAGCGACGGGCGGTGATGTACCGGCGCGGCCCCTTCCGAGCGTGGGCGGCTGCGGGGCGTGCGTGGCCGCGGTCGTGTGTGGTGGCTGCGGGGCGTGCGTGGGTGCGGTCGTGTGTGGTGGCTGCGGGGCGTGCGTGGCCGCGGTCGTGTGTGGTGGCTGCGGGGCGTGCGTGGGTGGCTGCGGGTGATTTGGCCGTCCCCCCACTGCGGGCAATCGTGCCGCTGGGGCGGCACGGGTGGGCGCAGCGGCACCCGGTGAGCGCCGGTGAGCGTACCCGCCCCGAGCCCGGCACCTGCTCGGGGTGCCGGGTGAACAGAGGCGAGGGGAGTTTGCCGGCCGGGGGCGACCCCAGGGAGGTCAGGCGCCCCCTACGGCGGTGAGCAGTGCCAGCGGGGCCGCTGCCGAGCGGGACTCGCGTACGCACGCGTGCGGGTAGGGCACCGGCTCGCCGTGGGTGTCGCGGCCGTAGCCCGCGAGGACCTCGGGGAGACGGTGGCCGGCGGCGGTGGCCGCGTCGACGAGGGCGTGGGCGACCGTGCGGGCCTCGTCGTGCAGGCCGTACCGTGCCAACCCCAGCGTGATCAGCGCGTTGTCGTGCGGCCAGACCGAGCCGCGGTGGTACGAGAGCGGGTGGTAGGCCGGCTGGTCGGCGGCCAGCGTGCGCACGCCCCAGCCGGAGAAGAAGTCCGGCTCCAGCAGTCGGCGGCCGACCAGTTCGCCGTACTCCTTGTCCAGGAGGCCGGACCACAGAAGGTGGCCCGCGTCCGACGCGAGCGCGTCCACGTGGTGACCGTCACCGTCCAACGCCAGGGCCGGGAATGCGTGTTCGGCCATCCAGAAGTCCCGCTGGAAGCGGTCGCGGAGGTCACTGGCGGCCTGTTCGAGCAGGGCCGCGTACACCTCGTCGTCCCAGACCGTGCGAGCCAGGTGCGCGGTGCGGCGCAGGGCGTCGTACGCGTACCCCTGCGCGCCCGCCGCCATCACCGGGCCGCTGGGACGGCTGCCGTCCGCCGAACAGATGGCGCCCGGGGAGTCCTTCCAGTTCTGGTTGGCGAGACCGCCGCCGTCCGCGCGGTAGACGAGATAGCCGCGGGAGGTCAGCCCGCCGTGGTCCAGCATCCAGCCGATCGCCGCGCGGGCGTTGGCCTCCAGGCGCCGGGCCGGAGCCGGATCACCGGTCTGCTCGGTGTAGGCGCCGAGCAGCACCAGGAACAGCGGCGTCGCATCCACCGAACCGTAGTAGCGCCCGTACGGCACCTGTCCGAAGTGCGCCAGCTCACCGTGCCGCACCTCGTGCACGATCTTGCCGGGCTGGGCCACCGCCCCGGCCCCCGTCTCCGTCGCCTGGGTCGCGGCCAGCGCGGGCAGCGTGGCGGCCGCGAGCTGGGGGCGGTAGGGCAGCGCGAAGAGCGAGGTCAGCAGAGCGTCACGGCCCAGCAGGGTGAGGAACCAGGGGACTCCGGCCGCCGGGACACGCAGCTCCTCACCGTCCGGCCCCGTCGCCGGTACCTGCAGCACCGCCAGGTCGGACAGGCCCCGCGCGCAGGCCGCGGCCAGCTCCGGCCAGCCGGTCGGGAAGGGCACGCCCTCGGCGAACTCGCCCTCCAGAGTCAGGAGTTGCTCGTTGGCGGCGGCGGGGGAGAGCGGTACCCGCGGATCGTGCGCGGCGCCGTGCGGACGCGCCGCGACCCGCAGCGACAGCTCCGCCGAACCGTGCGGTTCGAGATCCAGGGTCCATACGAGGCGACGCGCGCCCGTGCCCGTCTCCTCGACGCCGTCCGGGGCGGGCTCGGAGGTGACGGTCGTACGGGATCGCCATTCACCGCGCCGGTAGCTGAACTCCACGCCGTCGTCCAGCACTTGGCGCTGGCGGACCACGCCCGTCTTGGCGTACGTACGGTAGTCGGAGCGCAGCTCGAACTGGTCCGTGAAGTCGGCGTCCGCGGTGACCGCGATACGGACCGTCGTGGGCGTCGGACGGTTGCTGGTGACGCGCAGGGCCTCCACGAACGCGCTGTCGGCGACGGCCTGTTCACGGAAGAGCGTGTACGCGGGCGGCTCGGTGCGACCGCCGCGCGGCACCAGTACACAGCGTGCCGTGTCGCCGTCCGCGACCGGCGTGAGCGCCTCTGGTACCGCGCCGTCGACGGTCAGCTGCCAGCGGCTGAGGTGCCGGGCGTCCTGTACGAATAACCCGTCCGGGGAGCTGCCGCCCCGCACGCCGCTGATGTCCCCGCCGTCGCCCACGGCGGCGAACGTCCCACCGTGCACGAGCAGATGATGCCGGTCCGTCATCCCCGGTCCCCTCCCTTGGCGCCCGTCTCGAATGCGCTGTGTCGTGTGGTGTTGTGCCCTGTGGAGCTGTGTGCCTTGTCGAACGCGTCGTGCCCCGGGTGGGATACGACCTGGTCCGCCCCTGAGGGCTCGTGCAGCAGGTCCAGCGTCAGTGCGGCCGTCCAGCTGAAGCCGAGTGCTCCGCAGGCCTCGCCGGTGTACGGGTCCACGTACTCCGCGAACCCGGACTCCCCGGCCGTGTCGAGCAGCGCGGCCCGCAACCCGTCCGCCCGCGCGTGCTCCCCGTGCAGCCGCAGCCCCCGCTCCAGCAGCCAGTTGGTGTTGAACCAGGCCGGCCCGCGCCAGTACCGGTGCGGATCGAACGCGTGCCCGGTCAGGTCGTAACTCGGCACGAGCCGCGTCGCTCCGCCGAGTTCGAAGTGCGGGCCGCTCGCGGTGCGTACGAGGGCGACTGCGATGTCGTGGGGGAGCGCGGGGAGGATGAGGGGGAGCAGCCCGGCGACACTGCGCTCGGGGATCAGGGCACCACTAGGAGAGCGCCGCTCCGAAGCGTGACCGCTGCTCTGGAAGCGCTGCTGAGAAGCGTGAGCAGTGCTCTGTGAGCGCCGCTCCGAATCAAGAGCACCGCTCTGCGAGCGCCGCTCCGGAATGTGAGCACCGCTTCGTGACTCCTGCTCCGAACCGAGAGCACTGCTCCCCGGACCGGCGGCGCTGCCTCGTGGCCCGTGCTCCGAATCGAGAGCACCGCTTCGTGACCCCCGCTCCACACCGAAAGCACTGCTCTCGCCCTCCTCCCCGCCATACACATCCCGGCAGAAGAACAACCCCGCCGCCGGATCCCACAGTCGCTCCACGAGCGCCGCCGTCAGGCGCTCGGCCCGGGCGTGCCGGGCCGTCCCCGCCGCGCCCAGCTCCTGCGCGATGCGCGCCAGCGCGTGTTCCGACGCGATCAGCAGGGCGTTGAACGCCGGATCCTCGACCGCGAACTCGCCCGCCCGTCTCCCACCACCACCCTCGACCGAGGCCCTGCGGGCCACCCCCTCGTCCACCCCGTCCGCGTACCCGCGGTCCCGGTAGTCGGTGGCGAGGCGTACGTACCGCCCGTAGTCGAGGTCGGTGGGACGGTCCTCGGGGGTCCCGTGGTCGAGGTCGGCGCGGCGGAAGGAGCGGGCCGGGGCCGGGGTGATCCGGCTCAGCGGGGCGTCCCAGCAGGGGCTGTTGTCCATGCCCTGTTCCCAGGGGTGGACCACGGAGGCGAGACCCCCGCCGCCCAGGTCCCGGCGGTGCAGGAGGTAGCGGTGCCAGGCCGCCAGGCGGGGATACATCCGGGGGAGGAAGTTGCGGGCCCGGGACAGCCCCGGGTCGGCGCGGTGTACCAGCCACACGGCGAGCGCGTGCACCGGTGGTTGCACGATGCCCGACGTCTGTACGGTGCGCGGGGCGCCCGCAGCGCGCCCCGCGGTCGAGGAGCGCCAGAAGTCGGGGCTCGGGAAGTACGCGTCCAGTGGCACGGAGGGGTTGAAGACGATGTGCGGGATCCGCCCGTCGGCCCACTGCGCGCCGAGCAGGGTCTCCAGCTCGATCTGGGCCCGCAGCGGGGACAGATGGCGCAGTCCGATCGCGATGAACGCGGAGTCCCACGACCACTGGTGCGGATACAGACCGCGCGAGGGCACCGTGGACGTTCCCGTCCAGTTGCCGTTCAGGACCCGGGCGGCCCTGAGGTGCAGTGAACCCGCCGGGTCGGCGGGATCGTATACAAGTGATCCGGAATGGCTGATCTCGCCCGGAGCGGGCGAAGAGGGCGGGCCGGAGCTGGGTACGGGAGTGCCGGAGGTGTGCACGGGGGTGGGGGTGCCCGTGCGCAGGGCGGTGAGCTGGGTTGTGCTGTCCACTCAGGTCTCCCCGAAGACGTCCGGCCGACCAGTTCGGCAGTAGGTACCGCAGAGTTACGTCTATTTAACACGCAAAACTCAATATGTAATGCAGAGTTGAGGAACGCAAGGGGGTGCGCATGGCAGGAAGGGCAGGGAGAGCCGTGAAGGCCGGAAACCAGGCGAGCGCCGGAGATCTGCTCGAACTGGTGCGCAGTGGCCGCGCCACGACGCGCGGCGCACTGCAGCAGGCCACCGGCCTGTCGCGGGCCACGGTCGGCCAGCGGCTCGACCGGCTCTTCCGGGCGGGCTGGCTGCGCGAGGGTGCGGGGGGTCCGGTGGACTCGCCGCTGGGCGGCCGCCCCTCCATCACCCTCGAGTTCGACGACGCCCACGCCGTCGTCCTCGCCGCCGACCTCGACACCCGGCACGGCCGGGCGGCCGTCCTCACCCTGACCGGCGAGATCCTGGCCGAGCACACGGGGGTCCTGGTGATCGACGAGGGCCCGGAGGTGGTCCTCGGAGAACTCGGGCGCTGGTTCGCCGAACTGCTGGAGAAGGCCGGGCACCCGGTGGACGCGGTGTGCGGCATCGGGCTCGCGGTGCCGGGCCCCGTCGACAGCGACACCGGCCGCGTCGTACAGCCGCCGATCATGCCGGGCTGGGACGGCTACGACGTAAGAGGACGCCTGGGCCGGGCCTTCGCCGCGCGATCGGGCGCCAGGGCGGACATCCCTGTACTCGTCGACAACGACGCCAACCTCATGGCGTACGGCGAACAGCGCACCGGATACCCGAATTGTTCGGCGTTCGCCCTGGTCAAGGTCTCCACCGGTATCGGCGCCGGCATGGTCGTGGGCGGCGCCATCTACCGCGGCATCGACGGAGGCGCCGGCGACATCGGGCACATCCGGGTGGGCGCCGAGGCGCTGTGCCGGTGCGGCTCGTACGGCTGTCTGGCCGCCGTCGCGAGTGGTGGCGCGGTGGCGCGACGGCTCGCCGAGTCCGGGGTTCCGGCCGCCTCCGGCTCGGATGTGCGCAACCTGCTGACGGCCGGGCACCCAGAGGCGATGGCGCTCGCGCGGGAGGCGGGGCGGCAGGTCGGTGACGTACTGGCCACCGTGGTGACGCTGCTCAACCCCGGCGTACTGATGATCGCCGGGGATTTGGCCGGAACTCCCTTCCTCACCGGTGTGCGTGAGCTGCTGTACCAGCGGGCGCTGCCGCGCTCCACCGCTCATCTGGACGTGGTGACCTCGCAGCTGGGCGAGCGGGCGGGGCTGGTCGGGGCCGGGGCGCTGGTCGTCGAGTACTTGTACGCGCCGGAGCGGGCCGAGGAGCGACTGGCCGCGCTCGGCGTGTGACGGCCAGGCGCACCCTCGCGCATCCAGGCGCCCCCAGGCACGCTGGGGTGCCCGCAGGAGCATTCGGGCACATCAGGCGCACATCCAGGCGTGTGACATCCCCGTGTCGTGTCCGCATCGCGGTCCGCATGGTGACATTTGGCCGTCTCATGCGGCGTGATTCTCGCCACCCTTGATAAGGTCTCCGCTCAGATGAGCGGATCTTGGGCGGCTGCACTTCCCTAAGGGGTGGCACTCAGTGCCACCCCTTGATCGTTCATCGATTAAACTCAGACGTGCCAGACGTCGCTCACCTGAGCAACTACAATGGTCTACGGGCGTTGATTCGTTCAAGAAGTGAAAACATCGCGCCTCTATGACTTGCCAAGCTTTGACTTTCGATCTGCTGGCGGACGAGTGGTTACAGGCGCATGACGCGCAAGTGGACGTACCCAGGCGCCTTCGATCTGGGTATGTTCCCCGTCGTCAGGGCAGCCACCGCGACGTCGAGGAGTCGAGACTCGTGTCGGAAAACAAAGATCCCCACGTAGCTGAGAGCGGCGTCGAGGGCGTGAAGTTCGTCTATGACTTCACCGAGGGCAACAAGGACCTCAAGGACCTCCTTGGCGGCAAGGGCGCGAACCTTGCCGAGATGACCAACCTGGGTCTTCCGGTCCCTCCCGGCTTCACCATCACCACCGAGGCGTGCAAGACGTACCTCGACAGTGGCGAGGAGCCGGCGGCACTGCGTGACGAGGTGAGTGCACACCTCGAAGCCCTCGAAACGAAGATGGGCAAGAAGCTCGGTCAGGCCGACAATCCTCTGCTCGTATCCGTCCGTTCCGGGGCGAAGTTCTCCATGCCGGGCATGATGGACACCGTCCTGAACATCGGCCTCTCCGACAAGTCCGTCCTGGGCCTGGTCAAGCAGGCCGGCGACGAGCGCTTCGCGTGGGACTCGTACCGCCGCCTCATCCAGATGTTCGGCAAGACCGTCCTCGGCGTCGACGGGGAGCTCTTCGAGGACGCCCTGGAGGCGGCCAAGAACGCCAAGAAGGTCACGGTCGACACGGACCTCGAAGCGGCCGACCTGAAGAAGCTGGTCACCAAGTTCAAGAAGATCGTCAAGTCCGAGGCCGGTCGCGACTTCCCGCAGGACCCGCGCGAGCAGATGGACCTCGCCATCAAGGCGGTCTTCGACTCGTGGAACGGCGACCGCGCGAAACTGTACCGCCGCCAGGAGCGCATCCCGCACGACCTCGGCACGGCGGTCAACGTCTGCTCGATGGTCTTCGGCAACCTGGGCCCCGACTCGGGCACGGGCGTCGCCTTCACCCGCGACCCGGCCTCCGGCCACCAGGGCGTGTACGGCGACTACCTGCAGAACGCGCAGGGCGAGGACGTGGTGGCGGGCATCCGCAACACGGTCCCGCTCGCGGAGCTGGAGCAGATCGACAAGAAGTCGTACGACCAGCTGATGCAGATCATGGAGACCCTGGAGAACCACTACAAGGATCTCTGCGACATCGAGTTCACCATCGAGCGCGGCCAGCTGTGGATGCTGCAGACCCGCGTCGGCAAGCGCACGGCGGGTGCGGCCTTCCGCATCGCCACGCAGCTGGTGGACCAGGGCCTGATCGACGAGGCGGAGGCGCTCCAGCGCGTGACGGGCGCGCAGCTCGCCCAGCTGATGTTCCCGCGCTTCGACGACCAGGCGAAGGTCGAGCAGATCGGCCGGGGCATCGCGGCGTCGCCGGGTGCGGCGGTCGGCAAGGCCGTCTTCGACTCGTACACGGCGATCAAGTGGTCGCGTTCGGGCGAGAAGGTCATCCTGATCCGCCGCGAGACGAACCCGGACGACCTCGACGGCATGATCGCGGCCGAGGGCATCCTGACCTCGCGCGGCGGCAAGACGTCCCACGCCGCCGTCGTCGCGCGCGGCATGGGCAAGACCTGTGTGTGCGGTGCGGAGGAGCTCGAGGTCGACACCAAGCGCCGCCGGCTGACCGCCCCCGGCGGGGTCGTCGTGGAGGAGGGCGACGTCCTCTCGATCGACGGTTCGACGGGCAAGGTGTACCTGGGCGAGGTCCCGGTCGTCCCGTCGCCGGTCGTCGAGTACTTCGAGGGCCGGATGCACGCGGGCGCCGACGACGCCGATGAGCTGGTCGCCGCGGTGCACCGGATCATGGCCTACGCGGACCGGGTGCGCCGCCTCCGGGTCCGCGCCAACGCCGACAACGCGGAAGACGCCCTGCGGGCCCGTCGCTTCGGCGCCCAGGGCATCGGCCTGTGCCGTACCGAGCACATGTTCCTCGGTGACCGGCGCGAGCTGGTCGAGCGCCTGATCCTGGCGGACACGGACGCCGAGCGCGAGGAGTCGCTGAAGGGTCTGCTCCCGCTCCAGAAGCAGGACTTCGTCGAGCTCTTCGAGGCGATGGACGGCCTCCCGGTGACGATCCGTCTCCTGGACCCGCCGCTGCACGAGTTCCTGCCGGACATCACCGAGCTGTCGGTCCGTGTGGCCCTCGCGGAGTCCCGCAAGGACTCCAACGAGAACGACCTGCGCCTGCTCCAGGCGGTGCATCGGCTGCACGAGCAGAACCCGATGCTGGGCCTGCGGGGCGTGCGCCTGGGCCTGGTCATCCCCGGTCTCTTCACCATGCAGGTACGGGCGATCGCGGAGGCCGCGGCCGAGCGCAAGAACGCGAAGGGCGACCCGCGGGCGGAGATCATGATTCCGCTCGTCGGCACCGTCCAGGAGCTGGAGATCGTCCGCGAGGAGGCCGACCAGGTCATCGCGGAGGTGCAGGCGGCGACGGGTACGGAGCTGAAGCTGGCGATCGGCACGATGATCGAGCTGCCGCGCGCCGCCCTGACGGCAGGCCAGATCGCGGAGGCGGCGGAGTTCTTCAGCTTCGGCACGAACGACCTCACCCAGACGGTGTGGGGCTTCAGCCGGGACGACGTGGAGGCCTCCTTCTTCACGGCGTACCTGGAGAAGGGCATCTTCGGTGTCTCCCCCTTCGAGACGATCGACAGGGACGGCGTCGGTTCGCTGGTGAAGTCCGCGGCGAAGGCCGGCCGCGAGACGCGCCCCGACCTGAAGCTCGGCGTCTGCGGCGAGCACGGGGGTGACCCCGAGTCGGTCCACTTCTTCCACGAGGTGGGTCTCGACTACGTCTCCTGCTCGCCGTTCCGGATCCCGGTGGCCCGCCTGGAGGCGGGTCGCGCGGCGTCGACGTCGAAGGGCAGCGACCACCGCTGATCCCCTGAGACCCCCGGAACCGCTGTCGGTCATCCTGACCCTCACCGACAGCCAGCGGTCCCGGCGCACCACGAGAGGGCGGTACCCCTGTGCGGGGGGTGCCGCCCTCTTGGGTTTGGTGCCGGTGCCGCTTCCGTCGGCGCCGACGAGTCGTGTCGGCGTACGCGGGTGAGGCAGAGGCCTGCCGCGCCCACGGTGAGCAGGGACAGGCCCAGCACGGTCAGGGGGACGGCGGAGGTTCCGGTCCTGGGGTGTTGGCCGCACGGCGGGGTGCTGGACGGCGGTGTGCCGGATGGCGAGGTGCTGGAAGGCGGGGTGCGAGGCGCCACGCGTCCGTCCGCTTCGCCCCGACGCGTACGGACCGTGACCGCTCCTCGTACGCTGAGACCACACGCACAGGCAGAGGGAGCCCCGCCATGGCCGGCTGGAATGCGAGTGACATCCCCGACCGGAGTGGCCGCACCGCCGTGGTGACGGGCGCCAACAGCGGCCTCGGCTACATCACGGCACGCGAACTCGCCCGCAGGGGCGCACGGGTCGTCCTCGCCTGCCGCAGCGAGACGCGGGGGACCGAGGCCGGGGAGCGGATTGCCGCCGAAGTGCCCGGCGCGGACGTGGAATTCCAGCGGTTGGACCTCGGGGATCTGGACTCGGTACGGGAGTTCGCGGCGGTGTACGAGCGGGCGTACGACCGCCTCGACCTCCTCGTCAACAACGCCGGTGTGATGGCTCTGCCCCTCGGCCGCACCGCAGACGGGTTCGAGACCCAGTTCGGGGTCAACCATCTCGGGCACTTCGCACTCACCGGGCTGTTGCTGCCCGCGCTGCTGGGGACTCCGGACGCCCGGGTCGTGACCGTCTCCAGCATGGTGCACGCGCTGGCCAACATCGACATCGAGGACCTCAACAGCGAGCGCGGGCCGTACAGAAAGTGGATCGCTTACGCGCGGTCCAAGACCGCCAATCTCCTCTTCACCCATGAGCTGGCGCGGCGGCTCGCCGACATCGGCTCCGACGTCGTCGCGGCCGCCGCGCACCCCGGGTACGCGTCCACCAACCTGCAGACCGCCGGGCCGAAGCTGGAGGGCCGCAAGGGCGCCGAGCGGTTCATGGAGATCGGCAACCGGGTCTTCGCGCAGAGCGCCGAGGCCGGGGCGCTGCCCTCGCTGTACGCGGCCACCGCACCCGACGTGCGGCCCGACGCGTTCATCGGACCGTCGTTCGCGATGTGGCGCGGCTCGCCCGGGAAGTCCTGGCGTGCCGGGTGGACGCTCAACGACACGGCGGCGGAACGGCTTTGGGCCGCATCGGAGCGGCTGACCGGAGTCACGTACGACGCGCTCAAGGTGTGACGACCCGGGGAGGGCGGCGGGGCTTCGCGGCCCCGCCGCCCTCCCCGGCGGGTCCCGCCGTGCGGCCACCTTCCGGGGCGCCGTACGGCCTCCGCCGTGCCAGGGCCGCGCAGCTGTCCGGGCAGCCGTCGAGCAACGAACCGTGTGCCTCCGTGTTCGAGTCAGAGGGAACCGCCGCTGTCGACCACCAGATCCGTGCCGACCACCGACGCCGCGTCGTCGGACGCCAGGTAGAGGACGGCCGCGGCCACCTCCTGCGTCGCCGACACCCGGCCGAGCGGCAGTTCGTGCTTCACGCGGTCCACGCGTTCGGCCTCCGTCTCGCCGGGGCGCAGCGACATGGCGGTGGCGGAGGCGCCGGGGCTGACCACGTTGATACGGACGCCGTCGGCGATGTGGTCCAGGGCGGCGATGGGGGTCCCCCGCGCGAGCGAAGCCGAGCGTGGGGGAGGCTCAGCGCGGAACGATCGGTCAAGTAAGCCTGGGGTGGCCGATGGGCATGGGCTGGTCCGGCCACCCCGGCGGTCAGGAGGTGCGGACCTCGTACGTCGTCACCCGCACCGTCTCGTCGTCCAGGCACTGCCCCGACTCCAGGTCGAAGCGCTGCTTGAGGAGGGGGGAGGCGACGAACGGGCGGCCCTGGTGAGTGCCCGTCAGGCCGCGGGAGAGCACTGCCGCGCCGCTGAACGGGTCGCGGTTGTCGATGGCGTACGTCCGGCCCGTGCGGTCCAGGAACACCGCGACCTGGCGGCCGTCGGGGAGGAGGGCGGCGACTCCGCGGCCGGGACTCAGCTGGGAGAGGTCACACACCGTCAGCCAGCTGTCCTCCAGCTGCAGTTGAATCTTCAGGTCGGTCGTCTCGGGTGCCAGGGTCATCGCTGGGCGCTTCCTTCCAGGGGACGAGTGCCGATGGTCAGCAGCGGCAGGTCGGGCTTGATCTGGTCGCGCTCGGGGACGAAGCCGACGACCGGGTCGGGGGTGTCCGGGGCGTTCACGAAGGACACGAACCGGGCCAGCTTCTCGGGGTCGTTGATGGTCTCGGCCCACTCGTCGCGGTAGTTCGCCACGTGCGCCGACATCAGCGCCTCCAGCTCCTCGCAGATGCCCAGCGAGTCGTGGACCACCACATCGCGTACGTGGTCCAGGCCGCCCTCGATCCGCTCCAGCCAGGTCGATGTGCGCTCCAGACGGTCGGCGGTACGGATGTAGAACATCAGGAACCGGTCGATGAGGCGGACCAGTTCGGCGTCGGACAGATCCTGGGCCAGCAGGTCGGCGTGGCGCGGGGTCGCGCCGCCATTGCCACCGACGTACAGGTTCCAGCCGCTCGAGGTGGCGATCACGCCGAAGTCCTTGGACTGGGCCTCGGCACATTCGCGGGCGCACCCGGAGACCGCCGACTTCAGCTTGTGCGGGGACCGGAGCCCCCGGTAGCGCAGCTCCAGGTCGATGGCCATACGCACCGAGTCCTGCACGCCGTAGCGGCACCAGGTCTGGCCCACGCATGACTTGACCGTGCGGAGAGCCTTTCCGTACGCGTGGCCCGACTCGAAGCCGGCGTCCACCAACCTCGCCCAGATCAACGGAAGTTGCTCGACCCGCGCCCCGAACATGTCGATGCGCTGGCCACCCGTGATCTTCGTGTAGAGGCCGAAGTCCCTGGCCACCTCGCCGATCACGATGAGCTTCTCGGGGGTGATCTCGCCGCCGGGGATGCGGGGCACGATCGAGTACGAGCCGTTCTTCTGCAGATTGGCGAGGAAGTGGTCGTTGGTGTCCTGGAGCGCGGCCTGTTCGCCGCCCAGGACATACACGTCCGCGCCGATCGTCGGAGCGAGCGAGGCGATGATCGAGGCGACGGCGGGCTTGCAGGTCTCGCAGCCGTCGCCGCCGCGCGCGTTCTCCCGTCCGTGGCGGTCCAGGAGCTGCCGGTACGAAGTGATCCTCAGGGCCAGGACGATCTCGTACAGCTCCTCGCGGGTCTGCGAGAAGCAGCCGCACAGGCCCTTGTCGACCTCGACGCCGCTCGCCTCCAGCTCCGCGGTGACCAGCTGGCCGAGGACCTTGACGCAACTGCCGCAGCCCGTGCCCGCCTTGGTGCACTTCTTGACTTCCGGAACCGTCGTGCACGAGTGCTCGGTGACCGCGCCGCGGATCGTGCCCTTGGTGACGTTGTGGCAGGAGCAGATGACGGCGGAGTCCGGGAGCGCGGAGGGGCCGAGGGCGACCGGGGCGCCCGCGCCCTCCGGCAGGACCAGCTGCTCGGGGGCGATCGGCGGCACCGAACCGGTGAAGGCGCGCAGGGTGCCGTACGCCTGCGCGTCACCGACCAGGATGCCGCCCAGCAGCCGGCCGTCGCGGCCGATGACGAGCTTCTTGTACGTGCCCGAGCGCGAGTCGGCGTAGACGACGTCGAGGCAGTCCGCGGTGGCGCCGTGCGCGTCGCCGAAGGACGCGACGTCGACGCCGAGGAGCTTGAGCTTGGTGGAGAGGTCGGCGCCGGTGAAGCTCGCCTCGTCGGCCGCGATCGTGGCGGCGGCCGTCTCGGCCATCTCGTAGCCCGGCGCGACCAGGCCGTACACCCGGCCGTCCGACGCCAGCGCGCACTCGCCGATCGCGAACACGTGCGGGTCCGAGGTGCGGCACTGCTCGTCGACCGTGATGCCGCCGCGCTCGCCGACGTCGAGTCCGGTGTCGCGGGCGAGCTGGTCCCGGGGGCGTACACCCGCCGAGAACACCACCAGATCCGTGGGGAGTTCGGAGCCGTCGGACAGCTTCATGCCGGTCACGGCGCCGTCGTCGCCGGCGACGACCTCCTGCGTGCCCGTGCCCGTGTGGACCGTCAGGCCCATGTCCTCGATGGTGCGCAGCAGCGCGGCGCCACCGCCCTCGTCGACCTGCACCGGCATCAGGCGCGGTGCGAACTCCACGATGTGCGTGGTGAGTCCGAGTCCCTTGAGCGCGCCCGCCGCCTCGAGTCCGAGCAGGCCGCCGCCGACCACCGCACCCGTCGTGGCCCGCGCCTTCGCGTACTCCTCGATCGCGAGGAGGTCCTCGATCGTGCGGTAGACGAAACAGCCCTCGGCGTCCTTGCCGGGGACCGGCGGGACGAAGGGGTACGAGCCGGTGGCGAGGACGAGGGTGTCGTACGAGACCACCAGGCCCGAGCGGGCCGTTACGGTCCGTGCCGCGCGGTCGATCGACTCGGCCGGGTCGCCGAGGTGCAGCTCGATGCCGTGATCCTTGATGAACTCCGCGTCGGTGAGCGAGAGTTCGTCCGGTGTGCGGCCCGAGAAGTACGAGGTGAGCTGGACCCGGTCGTACGCCGGGCGGGGCTCCTCGCACAGCACGACCACGCGGTGCGTGGCGGTCAGTCCGCGCTCGGCGAGCGCTTCGAGGAAGCGCTGGCCGACCATCCCGTGTCCGACGAGCACGATCGTGTGTGCGGTCCCGTCGGTGGCGTTCGCCGCCTTCGTCGCGTCCGTGGACATTCAGGAGCCTCCATCGTTGGTGAGCAGGTGGAGCAGGGGTGCGCCGTCCGAGGGGAGCGGCTCTGCTCCCTCCCAGGCGCGGGCGAGCGCGCCGACGGTGCCGAGTTCGCCGACGAGCACGCCGCCGACCACGCGGTCGTCGCGGACGACGACCCTGCGGTAGGTGCCGCGGGTGGCGTCGGCGAGCTGGACGACGTCGTCGCCCGGGCGGGGTTCGGGCTCGCCGAACGCGGCGAGGTCGAAGGGGGCGTCGCCGCCCGTGAGGGTGAGGCGGGTCAGGGAGCGGGTCCCGGTGTAGCGGGCGTTCGCGTCTCCGGCGATCAGCTCGGCGAGTATGTCCGCCTGCTCGAGCGCCGGTGTGGCCAAGCCGTAGAGGGTGCCCTTGTGCTGGGCGCAGTCGCCGATCGCCCGGATGTGCGGGTCGGACGTGCGCAGTTCGTCGTCGACGAGGATGCCCTTGTGGACGGCGAGTCCCGCGTCCTGGGCGAGGCCCACCCGCGGGTGGACGCCGCAGGCCAGGACGACGAGGTCGGCGTCGAGGGCGTACCCGTCGGCCATCTCGACGGAGCGGACCGCGCCACCGACACAGCGCACGTCGCGCACCCGGCACTCGGTGTGTACCTCGACACCCAGGTCCGTGAGGTGCCGGTGGACCAGACGGGACGCGGACGGGTCGAGCTGGCGCTCCATGAGCCGCTCGGCCTGCTGGGCCAGCACCACCTGGGCGCCGCGCACGGCGAGCGCGCGGGCCGCGGAGACGCCGAGGAGACCACCGCCGATCACGACGGCGCGGGCGCCGGGCCGTACCGCCTTCGACAGCCCCAGGCAGTCGTCCATGGTGCGAAACGCGTGGACGCCTTCCGGGAGTTCGTGCCCGCCGTGGCCGAACAGGCCGCGCAGCGGCGGGAGCACGGGGTTCGAGCCGGTCGCGAGGACCAGCGTGTCGTATGCGATCACCGAGCCGTCCGCGCAGTTCAGCGTGCGCGCGGCGCGGTCGATTCCGGTGACCCGGCCGCGGGTCAGTCCGCCCGGCACCGGGAGGGCGATCACCTCCGGCGCGTACCGGCCGGCCAGGACCTCGGCGAGCAGGACGCGGTTGTAGGGGCGGTGCTCCTCCTCGCCGACGAGCTCGACGGACAGGGCGGGGGCGCCCGCCGTGCCGCCGGACGCGCCGAGCTCTTCGAGCCGCCGGGCGAGCCGGGCGCCCGCGAGCCCGGCGCCGATCACCACCACACGCGTATTCGAGGTCATGACCACACCGTGCGGTGCCGGTGTTACCCGGCCGCATCACGACTGTTTCCCGGGAGGAACGCTGCCCTCAGCGGGGGCGGGGCCCGGATGTGAGGGTTCGGCGCACCCGCCCGGGGACGGGTGTGAGGTGGGGTTAACCGAACCTGCGGTTTCCGTGCAGGCACGATCGATCACGGCGGCCCGGCACGGAAACCTTGAGGCGTCGGGTTCCACCAGCTCACGCCCAGGGGGACACATCATGGCCATCGCCCGGAAACTTCAGCCACCGCCCGTGCGCGACGACTCCGCCGTACGCGTCTGGCGGGTCGTCCGGGAACCGTTCACTGCGCAGACCTGGCGCCGGGTCGCATACGCGCTGCTGGCGTTCCCGGTGGGGGTGATCTGCGTCCCACTGGCGCTGGTGGGTGCTCCGACCGCGCGCTGGCAGCGAGGGCTCGTACGCAATTTCCTGGGCGTCCCGGGCGCCCAGGGCGTCCCTGGCAGGGAGCCGCCCGGGTCCGCGCGCGGTCTGGCCCACGCGGTCCTCGCGGCACCCCTCGACCTCGTCGTGCTGGCGGTCACGGTCTACGGCTGGTCCCTGGTGCCGATGAACCTGGGCTGGCCCCTGCGCGCCGCCGGATCCGACTACGCGGACGCCTGGGGCGGGCCCACCTTCGCCGGGGCCTGGACCTTCCACGCGATCGTCGGCGGGCTCGGCTTTCTGCTGCTCATGCCGTGGCTCGGCCGGGTCATGGCGTCCGTACAGCTTCGCCTCGCGGCGGCGCTCCTCTCTTAGGTTGATCCCATGAACCGCCTCCGCGCCACGCTGCGCTTCCCCTTCGGGCGGCAGGCCCTCGCGGCCCTTCTCTACGGGCTGATCGCCTTCCCGCTCGCCCTGGTCGGGTTCGTTCTCACCCTCGTGGGGCTGCTGGTCGGCGGCGTGCTGTCCGTGACCACGCTGGGACTGTGGCTGATCGCCGTCACCGTACGGGGAGCGCTCGCCCTGGGCAGGCTCCAGCGTGCGCTGGCCCGGCACCTGCTGGGGCTGGAGATCGAGCACCCGACGCGCCGCGAGGGCGCCGGGATCCTGGGCTGGCGACGCGCTCTGCTCGGCGACCGGAGCGGCTGGCGCGCCGTCGCCTGCGCGCTGGCGACGCCCTTCACCGCAGTCTTCGGGTACGCCGCCATCGTCATCGGCTACGTGTACGGCGTCCTGCTCGCCCTCCACCCCCTCCTCGAGCACTGGAACTACAACACCGAGCGGGCGAGCGACGGCACGGAGCGCCGTGTCTCACTGGAGTTCTTCGGCTTCCAAGTCGACTCCTGGCCAAGGTGGTTGATCCCCGTGGCCCTCGGGCTGTTGCTTCTCGCCACCGCCCGCCGGCTGCTGCGCTACGGACTGGGTCCGCACCGCGCGCTGCTCACGGTGCTGCTCGGCCCCGATGCCGCCGAGCGCCGCATCCGGGCCCTGGAGGAGACCCGTGCCCAGGCTGTGGACGACGCGGCGGCGACCCTGCGGCGCATCGAACGCGACCTGCACGACGGCACACAGGCCCGGCTGGTCGGCCTCGCGATGCACCTCACGATGATCCGCGAGCTGATCGGCACGGGGGCTTCCCCGGAACAGCTGCTCGCCATCGTCGACACCGCGCAGGGCAACGCCACTCAGGCCATCGTCGACCTGCGCCATCTCGTCAAGGGTATCCACCCGCCCGTACTGGACCAGGGCCTCGACACCGCCCTGGCCACGCTCGCCGCCGACAGCGCCCTGCCCGTCGAGGTCACCACCGACATTGCGTCCCGCCCGAGCCCGGCGGTCGAGTCCATCGCGTATTTCTGCGCCGCCGAACTCCTCGCCAACGCGACCAAGCACAGTGGGGCGACCGGCGCCACCGTGACGGTGACCGCGCGGGACGGGCTGCTGCGGCTGAGCGTGCGCGACGACGGACGCGGGGGAGCGGTGATCGGCGCGGGCTCGGGCCTGACCGGGCTGCTCACCCGGGCCCGGACCGTCGACGGCACGCTCACCTGCGACAGCCCGCCGGGAGGGCCTACCGTGGTCACGGTCGAACTGCCGTACTGATCACGAGAGTCACGAGGGTCACATGGGTCGCATGCGCGTCGTCATCGCCGAGGACTCCGCACTGCTGCGGGACGGGCTGGTCCAGCTCCTCCAGCTGCGCGGCGTGGAGGTCGCGGCCGCCGTGGGGGACGCCGACGCGCTGCTGGTCGCCGTGGCCGAGCACCGCCCGGACGTCGCCGTCGTCGACATCCGGCTGCCGCCGACCCAGACGGACGAGGGGGTCAGGGCGGCCGTACGACTGCGCAAGGACCACCCCGGCACCGGGGTGCTGATCTTCTCGCAATACGTGGAGACGACGTACGCGACCGAACTCCTCGGTGAACCGGCCGGATTCGGCTACCTCCTCAAGGAACGCGTCGTCGACATCGGCGAGTTCGTGGACGCCATGGAGCGGGTCGCCGGAGGTGGCACGGCCCTCGACCCCGAGGTCGTCGCCCAGCTCTTCGGCGCGAGCCGCCGCGCCACCGCGCTCGACACGCTCACGCCACGCGAGCGGGAGGTCCTCGCCCTGATGGCCGAGGGCCGCACGAACCACGCGATCGCCGCGGCCTTCACCGTCTCCGAACGGGCCGTCGAGAAGCACATCGCCAACATCTTCACCAAGCTCGACCTGCCCCCCTCCGACACCGGACACCGACGGGTACTGGCGGTCCTGCGCTACCTGGACACGGTGAACTGAAGCCGCGCCGAAAGGCACAGAGCGTTGCAGACAGAAACGGACATACGCGCACGGACAAGGCACAGAGGGTCGTAGGCGGACGCGCGGAGAACCGGGTCGTACCTCAGAAGACGCTCACCAGGATTCATGGACGTCACATCTATCCCGTCCATAGGGTCGCGATCATGCCCGACATATCGCTGACCGTGGTCGCCGTCCTGTGCCTCGCCTCCCTGGCGGCCGGCTGGATCGACGCGGTCGTGGGCGGCGGCGGGCTGCTTCTGCTCCCCGCGTTGCTGCTCGGGCTGCCCAGCGGCACCCCGGCGGTGTACGCGCTCGGGACGAACAAGGCGGTGGCCATCGTCGGCACGACGGGCGCGGCGGTGACGTACGCGCGCAAGGCGCCCGTCGATGTGCGCCTGGCCGTACGGATCGGGGTCGCGGCGCTCGCCGGTTCGACGGCGGGGGCGTTCGTCGCGGCCGGGCTGAGCACCGAAGTCCTGAAGCCGGTCGTCATGGTCGTCCTTGTCGGCGTCGGCACCTTCGTCATCCTCAAGCCCGCCTTCGGTACGGCGCCCTCGACCGCCCCGGTCTCCCCGCGTCGCGTCCTCGCCGCGATCGGGCTCGCGGGCCTGGGCATCGGCTTCTACGACGGGCTGATCGGACCCGGCACGGGTACGTTCCTCGTGCTCGCCCTCACCGCGCTGCTCCACCTCGACCTGGTGACCGCCTCCGCCACCGCCAAGATCGTCAACTGCTGCACCAACGCGGGGGCCCTCGCCACCTTCGCCTGGAAGGGCACGGTGCACTGGCAGTTGGCCGCCTTGATGGCCGTCTTCAATCTGGTCGGCGGCACGGTGGGGGCACGCACCGCGCTCAAGAAGGGCAGCGGGTTCGTTCGGGTGGTGCTGCTGACGGTGGTGTTCGCGTTGGTGGCGAATCTGGCGTATCAGCAGTGGATCGCGTAGCGCGGTGGAGGTGGCGCCCGCGACCGTGCACTGTGGCGTGGAGAGTTTTTCGCCGGCCGCCATCGTACGGTGCGCCCGTCAGATCAATGCCCCGGAAAAGGCCTGTCGTGGCGAGGGGCACCGCTGGTGGTCCGGCACCTCAGGCTGGTCCGGGGCGGCTCCCCGTCAGGTGGGCGAAGACGACCACGTTGCCCTGGTATCCCGTCGTCTTCGAGTAGCCGCCGCCGCAGGTGATGACGCGGAGTTCGGGGCGGGGGGCGGCGCCGTACACCTTCTCGTCGGGGAAGTCGCGGGCCTGGTACACCTCGACGGCGTCGACGGTGAAGACGGCCGTGCCGCCGTCGCGCCGCGGCACCTCGATGGCGCTGCCCTTCTTGACGGCGCCGAGGTCGTAGAACACGGCCGGGCCCTCGGCGTTGTCGACATGTCCGGCGACGATGGCGGTGCCCCGCTCGCCGGGGGCGGTGCCGGCCTCGTACCAGCCGGCCAGATTCTTCTCCTCGGGGGGCGGGACGTCCAGGCTGCCCTGCGGGGTGAGGCCGAGGCCCATCAGCGGGGCGTCCACCCGGATGGAGGGGATGCGGATGCGTTCGGGCGGGGAGTGCGGCAGCGCGGGCGCCCCGGAGGGCCGGTCGCGGGTGTCGGGTGACGCGGCCTGCGCGGCGGACGGCTGGGGCGGCGCATGGGTCTCGGCGCCGCTGCGCAGCAGCCAGGCGCCGGAGCAGAGTGCGACCACGGTGACGGACGCTATGGCGATGTTGCCGGCGTGACCGGCCTCTCGGATCCTGCCGATCTTGCGGATCCTGCCGATCTCGTAGATCTTGCCGGTCCTGCTGAATCGCCGCACGTGAGCCTCCTTTCTGCTGCTCCTCTCAGTCCCGTTCCCCCTCCGGGCCGCGAGGGGCGTCGGGCCGCGGAGGGGGAGGGGACGGCGGTACCGGTGGACGGACAGCGGAGGGTGTCCGTCAGATCCCGTCGCCTCTCGCCCGGCGATGCAGGAGCCAGGTACCGCCCGCGGCGGCGACGGCCAGGGCCGCCACGCCCGCCGCGGTCTGCACGGGATCGGGGCCCAGTGCGCCGCCGACCCCCGTATTCACATGGCCACGCGGTTGGATCTGTTCGCGCGTGGGCGTCAGCGTCACCATCAGGTCCCCCGTCACCTTCCGGTCGCCGCACCTCGCGACGATCTCGTAGGTCCCCGGCTGCGCGCTCGGCGGCACCCGGAACTGGCCGATCACGTCGTGCTCGTGCGCGCTCGGGGCGAGGGCGAAGGCGCCCGCGCCCACCGCGCTGGCGTCGCCCGTCGCCACGTCCGCGCCGCACGCCGCCGTGTTGACGGTGACTGCCGAGCCCGGGATGACGCTGGAGGGGAACACCTCCAGGCGGCTCGCGTCCCCGCTGTACGCGGGCGCGGTGGCGAGGCTCGCGGCGGCGACGGCGAGCGCGGTACCGGTCAGCAGACGGGCGGTACGTCGCATCGTGCTTGCTCCTCCGAGGGGGCGCGGCCCGCGACACCCCCAAGTGCCGCTGCGTCGGTCGTGCCCCTGCCCTACCGAGGTAAGTGGCACATGGCCGCATCCGCTTCCTGATGGAGCGTCAGAAATGATGTGAATGGGTGTCAGGTGGGCGGCCGGAAGGGGGGAGGCGGTGGCGTTTCAGCAGGTCACTGGCGTGTGGCGGGTGTGTTGTGGAAGAGAACCCGAAGGGTGAGGGGTGGGGGTGTGAACGGGTGACTCGGGCGGGCGTCCGGGGGTGCTACCGAGGCGGGGGTGGGGGCCGGGTCGCGTGTCGGCGTGGCAGCCGAACGGGTGCCGTGCACCATGAACCCGGCAGGGCTTGAAGGCAAGCACGGCTTGTGGCTCGTGCGGCTTGATGCGTGTGCGGCTTGGGGTCCGTAGCGCTTGGTGCGTGTGCGGCTTGTGGTCCGTGCGGCGTGAAGCCTGTACCGCTTGACCTCAATGAAGCATGAGATACGAGGCTGTGCGTCATGGAGACAGCCACAGCTGATTCCACCGTCCCCGTCCAGACGTCGCAGACCCCGTGCGGGTCGGCGTGGTCATCGGCAGCAACCGAGAGGGCCGCTTCGGGCCCGTCGTCACCGACCGGCTGCCGGCCCGGATCCGTGAACGCGACGACTTCGCCCCCGAGGTCGTCGATGTCGCCGCTCTCCGGCTCCCGACGGCTCTTTCGTATTCCCCGTCCCCCTCGGTGGCCGCCGAGCTCGCGAAGGTCACGCCCGCCCTCGCCCGAGGGCCTGGCACCAGCACCTCCGTTCAGCGCACGGGCGAGCGCGCCACCCGGAACCCCACGTCGTCGACCCGGAAGGTCGGATGGCTGCGGCGGCGTGCGGAGGCGCGGCAGCTCCAGTGCTCGTCGAACCAGCCGCCGCCGCGCAGCACGCGGTAACCGCCGTAGACCTCGGGGTCGTAGAGGTCCCAGCACCAGTCCCAGACGTTGCCGATCATGTCGTACAGGCCCCACGGGTTGGGCCGCTTGATGCCCACCTCGTGGATCGTCTCGTGCGAGTTGTCGCGGTACCAGGCGATCTCGTCGAGCGGCCCGTACCGCGGTCCGGTCGTCCCGGCACGGCAGGCGTGTTCCCACTCGGCCTCGGTCGGCAGCCGGTACCCGTCGGCGGACCCGTCCCACTCGACCCGCTTGTCCTCACCGCGGAGGCGGTAGGCGGGCGTGAACCCGTCGCACTCGGACAGCGCGTTGCAGAACCGGACCGCGTCCCACCACGAAACGCTCTCGACGGGCAACCGCTCCCCACGGGCGGCACTCGGCGACAGCCCCGTGACTTGCGCGTACAGCTCCTGCGTGACCGGGAACGCCGCCAGCTCGTAGGGCACGACCTCGACCGGCCAACTCCGCCGCGTCCGCCGGTCCGACAGCGTCACCCGCCCCGCCGGGACGGTGACCATCGTCGGCCCTACCGGCGGGACCGCGGTCGTCTCGTTTCCTGCGTGTGCGCCCATGGGCGGATGATCCTATCGGCACGTTGCTCGTCATCGGCTGGGTCGCAGGTCTTCGTACGGGATCTCCATGAAGTCGGGCTGCGCCGCATTCAGTTGAGCAAATTCCGCGTTGTGTGATGTGGCGTACCGGCATGAGGTGTTCACGCAGTATCGATTCAGCAAAGATCGCTGGTCGATCAAGGGTGAACGGGGGCGAATCTGGTCTTCCCGACCTTGATCTTTAGGTGACAGGAGCGCCAAAGTTTCTCCACAAGTTGTGCACTGAGTGACCAGTGATGTGCACGGTGTGTGGGGGTGGGGGAAGTGCTGACCTCGGCGTGCGCGCGTATGCGCGTGTTGATCGTGGTGCTGGTGCTGTCCGTTGTTGCGGGCGGCGGCTGGCTGATCAGGGTGGCGGTCGACGACACCGGTGGGTCCGGTAGCGCGGCGTACGGAGGGCCGCAGCCTGCGGCGCACCAGAAGGCTGTAACGCCTGAGGAGCGGCGCAAGCAGACCAAGGACCGGGCGAAGCCGACGAAGCCGCACGCTCTGCCGACGACGAGGAGCAAGCCGGCCACGGCCGCGCAGCTCGCCCTGCTCCAGGAGGACCAGCGGCAGTTGAAGGCGGCTGCTCCGAAGGCCAGGAACGCGGCGATGGCGCCTGGTTCCGGCACCGGCGTCACCCAGGCGTCCTTCACCACCAGCGTGCAGGCGGCTGAGGCCTCGTACACGAGCGGCGCGCTGTACCAGGTGACGAAGGATCCGTTCGGCAACGCGGCTGCCCAGCAGGGTGGTTGGCTGATGGCACTCGGCAATCACATCGGTGCAGCGGTGCCGGGCGAACCTCTTCAGGTGTCGGCGGCGATCTGGCAGACCGGGGGCGCCGACGACGAGGTGCACCCGGTGAAGGTCCGCTGGAAGGTGGACTACTACGGCTGCCGCCTGAGTAACGACGACGTCCAGTACTTCGACTTCGGGCAGACCGTCCAGGCGCCGACGCTGAACACCGACAAGACGTTCCCGGTGGTCAACGCGTCGTTCACGGTGCCGACCACGGAGTGCAAGTACCCAGTCCCGCGGTACTTCGTCTACGCCTGCACGGTGGTGGCGGACGACCCCACGGACACGGAGACCTGCGGCTCGTACAACGCTTTCGACATCGTTCCGTCCCTGCCCGAGGGCGCCGCCTGCGGTGCGCTCTGCGGCGACGCGAGCGGCTCAGCGGGTACGACCGTGATGCGCGCGGACCCGGTGAACACCGCGACCGGCGCCTTCATGGAAGCGTTCTCCGATGCCCAGGTGCCGGCCCCGGGTGTACCGCTGGCGGTCGGCCGCGTCTACTCCTCCGACAACACGCTCACCGGCGCGCTGGGCAAGGGCTGGCAGCTGCCGTGGGAGACGCGGCTGGAGTTCGAGTCCGACGGCGCTGCGGTCCTGGTCGGTGAGGGCGGCACCCGGCACGCCTACACCAAGAAGTCCGACGGAACGTTCACGACGCCCGGCGAGGCCCGCTCCAAGCTGGCGGCCGACGGCAGCGGCTACCAGCTCACCACCGCCGACCACTCCACGTACGGCTTCAACGCATCCGGTCGGCTGACCGCGCTGAAGGACCGTACCGGGCGGGGTCTGACCCTCGGCTACACCGGCACTCAGCCCACGAAGATCACGGATTCGGTGGGCCGGGCCGCGACGCTCGCGTACGTCGGTGACCGGCTGGACAAGGTGACGCTGTCCGACGGACGGGTGGTCGACTACGGCTACACCGGCGACCAGCTGACCGGTGTGACGGCGCTGGACGGGAAGACGGAGACCTACGGCTACGACGCCTCCGGCCGCCTCGACAAGGTCACGAACGCCCGCGGCAAAACCGTCACGTTCAACGTCTACGACGCGCAGGGCCGGGTGACGTCCCAGACGGACGCGCTGGGCCACAAAACCACGTTCGCGTACTCCAAGAACGGTGTCTTCGACCAGGTCGACGTCACGGCCCCGGACCAGGGCGTGTGGACGGACGTCTACTACAAGAACGTGCTGTTCACGCAGCTCGACCCGCTCAACAACAAGAGCTACTACCGCTACGACGAGTTCTTCAACCGCACCAGCGCGGTCGATGCGGAGATCCGCGAGACCCAGTGGTCCTTCACCAACTCGGGTCGGCTGAAGCGCCGTTCCAGCTCCGCGTCGGACGAGGACTGGACGTACGACGCCAACGGCAACGTGGCCACGCACACGGACGGCGAGTGGAACAAGACCGTCTTCGGCTACAACACGGCCAACCAGCTCACCACCGTCAAGGACCCGCTGGGCAAGACGACGACGTACGGCTACAACGCCACCACCGGGCTGCCGGAGACCGTCACCACCGCGCGCGGCAAGACCACGAAGTACGGCTACGACGCGAACGGCAACCTGACGTCCGTCACCACGCCGAAGGGCTACAAGACCACCTACACCTACTTCCCGTCGGGACAGGTGAAGACGGTCGTCGACCCGCGAGGCAATGTCAGCGGGGCGGACCCGGCGAAGTACACGACCGCGTACACGTACGACGCCGCCGACCGCGTCAAGACGGTCACCGACGCGCGCGGCAGCACCACCGCCTACGCCTACGACGAGGTCGGCAACCTCGTCACGGTCACGGACGCCGCGAAGCGCGTCACGACCTACGGCTACGACGACGCGAACCGCCTGAAGGCGATCACGGACCCGGCGCAGAAGCAGACCAGCCTCGGCTACGACGTGATGGGCCGCCTGAACAAGGAGACCAACCGCCGGGGCGCGACCACCACCTACCAGTACGACAAGGTCGGCCACCAGGTCCAGATGGTGAGCGCCCGCGGCAACGCCACCGGCGCGGATGCCTCGAAGTACACCTGGACGATCGGCTACGACAAGGTCGGCAACCGCAAGACCGTCACCGACCCGCTCGGCAAGACCACGGCGTTCGCCTGGGACGCGGACAACCGCCCGCTGTCGACCACCGATCCGCTGGGCCACACCCGCAGCGTCACCTACGACGACAACGGCAGCGTCACCAAGACCACCGACGGCCTCGGCCACGGCATGACGCTGACCTACGACGACGACAACCGCCTCGCCTCGTCGAAGACCTGGTCCGGATACGTCACCTCGTACGAGTACGACGACGACAGCCACCTGAGCGCGGAGGTCTCCCCGGAGGCCGAGCGCACCACCTACGGCTACGACGACGACGGCAACCTCGCCAGCACCGCCGACCCGCGCGGCAACGTCACCGGCGCGGACCCGGCCAAGTACACCTGGACGTACGGCTACGACCCGGCCGGCAACCCCACCTCGGTCACCGACCCGCTCGGTCACCAGAACAAGACCGGCTACGACGCGGTCGGCAACATCACCTCGGTCACGGACGCGCGCGCCAAGCAGACCGTCTACGAGTACGACGAGTTGGGCCGCCCGAAGAAGGTCACCGCCCCGGACACTGGTACCACCGCCTTCACGTACAACACCGCCGGTTTCCTGGAGACGACCACCGACGCCAACACCCACACCAGCACCTACGGCTACAACGCCGAGGGTCAGCTGACGTCGGTCAAGAACCCGTTGAGCAAGACGATCTCCTACGAGTACGACCTCGACGGAAGCCGCACCAAGGTCACCAACGCCCGCGCGCAGACCATCACCACCACGGTCGACGCCCGCAACCTGCCCACCAAGGTCGCCTACTCCGACGGCACCGCGACCGAGTCGTACACCTACGACGACGCGAGCCGCATCAAGAACGTCACCGACGCGACCGGCACCCGCACCCTGGCCTACGACAACGACGACAAGATCCTGTCGATCACGTCACCGGGCGCGAGCAAGCCGTTCAGCTACCGCTGGAACACCAACGACACGCTCAAGTCGCGTACCTACCCGGACGGCCGGGCCACCAGCTACACGTACGACAAGGTCGGCCGGGTCAAGACCCAGACCGCCAACAGCAAGGCCACCGGCTACGGCTATGACAAGGCGGGCAACCTCACCTCGGTGACGCTGCCCACCACCACGGCGCGCAGCGAGACCCGCACCTACGACAAGGCCGGCCGCCTGGCGTCGATGACCACGCCGACGCTGAGCAACACCTACACCTACGACAACAACAACCGCCTGGTCGCCGACAAGCCCGGCACGGGATACCCGGCCCGCTACGGCTACGACGACGCGGGCCGCATGACCCGCGCGTGCACCGACACCTCGGCCACCTCCTGCCTGACCGGTACCAGCGGCTCGACCTACACGTACGACAAGGTCGGCAACCTCAAGACCGCGGTCGACTCGGGTTCTACGACCACGTACGCGTACGACGCCGGCGACCACCTGTCCTCCACGACAGTCGGCTCGACCACCACCAGCTACACCTACGACGCCGACGGCAACCAGACCAAGGACGGCTCGGAGACCTACGCCTACGACCCGGTCGGCCGGGTCAAGTCCGCCACCATCGGCAGCAACACCTTCTCGTTCCTCTACGACGCCGACGGCAACCGCACCGTCTCCAAGAAGAACAGCGCACTGACACGCACCTCGCGCTGGGACATCGTGGGTGCCCTGCCGCAGATCGCCACCGACACCAACTCCTCCGGCGCGCTGATCGCGGACTACCGCTACGACCCCGACGGCACGGCCCGCTCCATGGACCGCACCGACGGCACCTACTCCTTCACCCACGACCGTCAGAACTCCGTCAGCGCCGTCTACGACGCAGCGGGCGTCGACAACTACCACTACACCTACGACGCCTGGGGCAACTTCACCGGCAAGGCCACCATCACCGGCGGCCGGAGCAGCATCTTCGGCTACACCGGCCAGTACAAAGACCAGTACCTGCCCCACCGCCTCCTGCTGCGCGCCCGCTCCTACGACACGACCCAGCGCCGCTTCACCACCCAGGACCCGGTCCCGGCCGCCCCCGACAGCCCCAACCAGTCCGCCTACAACTACGCCGACAACGACCCCGCCAACCTCTCCGACCCCTCCGGCAACTGCCCGATGTGCATCGGCGCGGTCATCGGCGGCGTCGTCAGCGGAGGCGTCTACGCCTTCACCCACCACGACGACTTCGACTGGGGCGACTTCGCCGCCGCCACCGGCGAGGGCGCGGTCGTCGGCGCGGTCGGCGGCTTCCTCGCCCCGGCGGGTACCAGCCTGGCAACCCAGCTCGGCCTCTCGGGCGGACGGGCCCTCGGCGTCGCCACCGTCACCGACGCCGCGATCGGCATGGGCTTCACCTGGGCCATCAACACCGCCCAGTGCCAGCCCACCACACCCACTGACCTCCTTGCTGGGGCGGTCACCGGCGGATTCGGCAACCTGATCAAGCCAGTCTGGGGCGTTTTCAGGAGCGGTTTCAAGGGGCTGTTTGCCCCTAAGGTCACGGTCTATGCGGGCAATCCTCCTATCAGCCTGTTCCGCTCCCCTCTTCGAGGGAACCGGGCATCCGAGGCGCGAGGGCCGAATCCAGATAATCATCCGCCCTACCAGACCTCCGACGGTCACACGCATGAAGGGACTGCGTATCTCGGCGAGAGTGACTTGGTGGCGGAAAGGTACGCCGTTCAAGGAATCTATGAAGACGGGTACCATGAGTTTGTGATGAAACCCGGGTTCCTGAAAGAGTTCCCCCCTGGCGGTAAATATCGAAGGACGCATGACAACCGGCCTGGGCAGTATCAATGGCTAATTCCTGCATCGGAAATCCCGAAATTTAATGACCAGATTGACCATGTGATCTGGTGGAATTACAGGGAAGGCATTGGTGCATGGACGGATGACGGGAGGGTGCGCTGATGGCGGACAGGCAGGAATGGGATCTGCGCGGACTGCAGCCGCGTCAACTTGTTCGGTGTGTTGTCACTGGACATCGGGGTCGGTTTGGCATTGATGTCCAGATTGTCGCCCCGCGGGTGCCGCAACCGCGAGCCTTCATTGACTTTGTTCTGCTCGTGGAACCCGGAGAGCAAATAGATCCGTCTGGGTTCCCTCCTGTGGGGAGTTCGATCGCGGCGGTGACGGTCGACATCATGCCCGATGGTGAACTGCGCCTCGATGCAACACCGTCGGCAGTACTTAGTCTCCGTCCTGCAGGCGAGGAATAAGGAACACTGCCACCACGGCTAAAACGTGTTGCTGAGGCCGTGATCAGAAGGTCTCAGTCGATCTGTCGGTCAGGGCTGGGCAGATAATCGCACCGACATCCGGCGCAATCTGATGCAGCCAGCAGTCGCCTCACCTCCCGTCGGGACGTCGCTGTGCTCGTGCTGGCCGAGTCCGTGATGATCGGACTCCTGGGCGCGGTGGTCGCTGCAGGGGTGTGCTGGTCTCTGTACGCCGTGGTCGCCCCTGGGATCACCGGCGGTGCCGGCGCTGGACCGTTCCCCGTCGGTGCCTGCCTCATCGGGCTCGGCGTCGGCGCAGGCGCCGGCATCCTGGGCGGTGCTGTCCCTGCGTTGCGTGCCTCTCGCCTTCCGATTGCTGTGGTCATGCGGGCGTGAGCCTGCGGGGGCTCGCGTTCTGTTGTCAGGGGCAGCAGGCCAGGGCCGATCTTGAACTCCGGATCACAACCGTCCGATGGCTACAGCCGCTTGGAAGGTGGTCCAGGTGGTGGGGTGGATGCGGAGAGCGGGGCCGGTGGGGTTCTTGGAGTCGCGTATGGCGATGGTGGTGGGGATGTTGGTGGCTATCTCGACGCACTCGCCCTCGTCGTCGCTGTAGCTGGATTTGCGGTACTGGAATGGGGGCATGGCTCAGAGGTCCTTGCGGAGGTCGTGGAGGAACAGCAGCGAGTCGCGTTCGCTGAGGGAGCGGGCGGCGATCAGCTTGAACAGCTCGTCGTATCGCGCGGCTCCTTCTCCTCCCTCGATCCACAACTGGGTCAGCACGGTCTCAGAGTAGACGACGTCCATGGCCCCCGACTCGGCGAAGGAGAGGATGTTGAACGAGCCGTTCAGGCCCTGGTGCATTCCCCCGCTGAACGGGAACATCTGGATCGTGATGTTCGGTGAGTCGGCCATCCTGGCCAGGTGATCGAGCTGCTCGCGGGCTGTGTCCGCACCGCAGGGCATGTTCCGGAGCGTCGCCTCGTAGAGCAACGCGTGCACGGAGAGCGGGGGGTCGGCGGACAGGCGCCGCTGGCGTGCGATCCGCGCGGCGACGAATTCGTCGTCGGGCCCTCGGTTTCCGGTCGCTGTCGAGGGCGTGCTTCTCAGTGCACTCACATAGCTGGGGGTTTGGAACAGACCGGGGATGTAGCCCGGTTGCCACGTTCTGATGGCCGTTGCCGCGCTTTCCAGGGTGACGTACTCCTGCATGGCGCCGAGGAGCGTGTAGTCATCCCACCAGCCCTTCGCCTTACGCCGCTCCCGGTCGAGCCGCGCCAGTTCCAGCAGCCTGCCGACGGTGCCGGGGTTCTGGATCCCGTACAACTCGCAGAGTGCCCGGATGTCCGGATCCCGTACGGGCACCCAACCGCCCTCCATCTTGGCGATCTTCGCGGTCGAGGCTGAGAGCACCTTGGCGGCCTGGGGCTGGGTGAAGCCGGCCGCTGTGCGCAGCTTGAGGAGTTCGGCCCCCAGTCTGCGCCCCAGAACGCTGGAGGTGCTGTTCCCCTGCCGTGCCTGACTTGCTGTCACTTAGCTGCTCCTTCAGGGCTGTGCGGGGTCAGTCTGCTGGTGCCAGGCGGGTCCTCGCAACACGATCGGTGGATATCTACCGGGTGGATGTTGAATCGATCAAGGCTTCGCCGCTACCTTCCGCTAGGAACTGCTCGCAGAGCGGCGTCAGTTGAGATGCGTGGCGCTGCCCACCCCTGCCCGGAGGTGAGCGACATGGTCGCCCCCCAAGAGCCCCCAGAAAGCCCCGGTGAAGCCGTCCTTCGCCGGGACCGCCTCGACTACACCCCCCTCCCGAAGAGCGTCACCCTCGCCCGTCGTCGCGCCCACCGGCTGGTCACGGAATGGGGGTACCCCGAACTCGCCGCCGACGCGGCCCTGCTGATCTCGGAGCTGGGCGGGAACGCCGTACTCCACGGCTGTCTCCGCGATCGCCTCTTCCGGGTGGAACTCACCCTCACCGAGCGGGCTTTACGGGTGGCCGTCTCCGATCCGAAGGGAGAGCTGCGGCCGAGCCCGCGCGTGGCGGAGCCCGGTGACATGTTCGGGCGGGGGCTACTCGTTGTGGGTGAGATCGCGCAGCGCTGGGGCGTGTGTGAGCTGACCGTCGGGAAGTCGGTCTGGGGCGAGCTGGATGTCGTACGCCAGACAGGCTCAGCCCACTACCGTGACCTCTGCGAACCACCGCCCCCAAGGAGGATGACCATGGCTGAACCATTGAAGACCCTTGTCGGCGGTGTCGAGGTCGAGGTCCCCAACAGCATCCCCGACATCCGCGCCGCCCTCCCCGTGGAACGCCGCGAGGAGTTCGACCGGGCGATCAACGAGGCCGGGGTGCACGACATCCATGCCGTCATGCGGCACTGGATGCTGGAGGCCGTGCCGGACCGGGAGGCCGACGCGCTGCTGGAGCGGCTCGCCGCGGACGAGGCCGAGAGGCGGGGCGCGGCTTGAGCTACCGCATCGCCTATGCCCCGCCCGCCGATGACACCCTGGCCAAGATGCGGAACGCCGACTCCTTTCGCCGGGCGATGGCGGACACGATCGGCCGCGACCCGTACGGGCACGGATCGACCCACGTCAAAGGCGAGCGCGACCGCCGTGAGGCGACGGTCCTCGGCGCCATCGTCCTCTATTACGTCTCGGGGACTGTGCTGACCGTGACCGTGGTCAGACTCGTCCCGTCACTCTGAACGGCGACGGTCGCCTCGGCGTGTACGAGGCCGAGGCGACCGTCGTCGGTTTGGAACCGGTCAGCCCACGGAGACGGCGCTCCAAGCCGCCGCTACCGCGTTGTACTCGGTGCTGCCTGCGCCGTACAGGTCCTTCGCCGCGTTCAGGGTCGCTGTGTGGGCGCCCGCGTAGTTCGTCGAGGACGTCATGTAGACCGTCAGCGCGCGGTACCAGATCTTGCCGACCTTGTCCCGGCCGATGCCTGTCACTGTGGCGCCGTTGCACGTCGGGGAGTTGTAGCTGACGCCGTTGATGGTCTTCGCGCCGCTGCCTTCCGACAGCAGGTACGCGAAGTGGTTGGCCACGCCCGAGGAGTAGTGCACGTCCAGGTTCCCCACCGAACTGCTCCAGCAGTCGGCGGAGTTGCCGTCCTTCGACGGCTTGTCCATGTAGCGCAGGGCCGTCTTGCCGAAGCCCGAGCGGACGATCTTCTCGCCGATGAGGTAGTCGCCGAGGTCCGAGGAGTTGTTCGCGTACCACTCCACCATGGTGCCGAAGATGTCCGAGGTCGCCTCGTTGAGCCCGCCGGACTCGCCCGAGTACGTCAGCGCCGCCGTCTTCGACGTGACGCCGTGCGACATCTCGTGCCCCGCGACGTCCAGCGCGACGAGCGGGCCGAACGTCGTCCCGTCACCGTCCCCGTACGTCATGCAGAAACAGTTGTCGTCCCAGAAGGCGTTGTTGTAGTCGGTGCCGTAGTGCACGCGGTTGTACGAGCCCTTGCCGTCGCCAGCGATGCCGTTGCGGCCGTGGACGTTCTTGTAGTAGTCCCAGGTCTCGTTGGTGCCGTACTGTGCGTCCACCGCCGCCGACGAGCGGTCGGACGTCGTCCCGGAGCCCCAGTGGTTGTCGGAGTCCGTGAACAGCGTTGCGGGTGCGCGGACGAAGCAGATCCCGAAGAAGCAGAGGTCTGTCTGGTTCTCGGCGTCGCCGGTATACGTGTTCCCGCGCGTCGGGTCCTTGAGCTGGTACGTCGATCCCGACAGCGTCGTCTCCAGCGGGACCGTGCCGCTGTAGAGCGACTTGCCGTCGCCGGTCGCCGTCTCGATGCTGTCCCAGGCGTCGATCTGCGCGCCCGTGCGGGCGTCGGTGAGGACCGTGCGGGCGACCGGGTTGCCGAGCGAGTCCTGTGCCACCGCGTTCGTGCGCCAGGCCAGCTTCGGTGCGCCGTGCAGGGCGTCGACGACCAGCTGGGGCCTGGCCTTCACCTTCTTCAGCGTCTCGCCGAGGTTCGCGGCGCGCAGCGCGTTCACCGCGAGGCCGGCCGCCTTCGGTGCGGAGAGGGCGGGGGTGACGGAGGAGAGGGAGATGGCGCGCCCGGTGGCCCGGTCGGCGCTGTGATAGGAGCCGTTCGGCGCCAGGTGGACGACGAAGTCGCCGCCCAGGACGGGCAGTTCATGGTAGGTGCGGTCGTAGCGGACGTGCTGGGTGCCGTCCGCGTCGATGACGACGTCGCGGACGGTGGTGTCCTGGCCGGAGGTGAGGCCCAGGCGGGCGGCGTGGTCCACGAGCGCGGACGCCGCGTTCTCGATCGCGGTGGCCCGGGTCGGTCTGTCGGCCGCGTTGGCTGCGGGGGACAGCGTGGCGGCCAGCAGCGCGGCAGTGGTGGCGGCTGTGCCGGCCGTGGCGAGACGGGAACCTCGGATGTGCCGTATCCGACTCATCGGTCTCCTAGGGAAGGCGCCTCGGGGCGCGTGGGGGCGGCGCTGAAGTTGACTCAGATTTAAAGGTCCATGACATGTCATGTCCATAGCGCGCACTGGCGGATGTGTGTGGGTGTGTGAGGGTGTGGAGAGGGGCGAGAATCGTTTCTGCAAAGGGCTCCGGCGGGGCCTCGGCAAGGATTCGGAAGAGAGGCCGATCATGGCCACGGACGGCTGGCTGACCGTGCTGACCACGACCGATGCCGTCGAGAAGGCGGAGGCCCTCGCCCGCGGCGCGGTGGAGGCGCGGGCCGCGGCCTGTGCGCAGATCTCCGGGCCGGTGACGTCGGTGTACCGCTGGAAGGGGGCCGTCGAGACCGCCGCCGAGTGGCAGGTGCTGTTCAAAACGACGAGCGCCCGGTACGACGCGCTGGAGGCGTATCTGCGCGAGGCGCACGACTACGACACCCCTGAGATCGTCGCGACGCCGGTCGTCCGGGGGAGCGCGGACTATCTGCGCTGGCTGGAGGAGGAGACCGCTTCTTGAACGAGGTGGGACTGCCCTTCTTCGTCTACGGCACCCTGCGTCCCGGCGAGCACAACCACGATCTGCTCCTGCGCGGGCGTACGGAGTCCGAGGAGCCGGGACGCATGCGGGGGGTCGTGCTGTACGACGGGCCCGGATATCCGTACGCCGTGGAGGAGCCCGGAGGTGTCGTGTGCGGGGAGGTGCTCACCGCGTCGCCCCGCGCCTCCCGCCCCAAGGAGTCGCCGCGTGACCGGATGCCAACTCCCCGCCCGATACCCCTACTTCACCGACTCCACCCGCACCGCACAGGTCTTGAACTCCGGCATCCGCGAGGTCGGGTCCAGGGCCGGGTTGGTGAGAGTGTTGGCCCGCCCCTCGCCCGGCCAGTGGAACGGCATGAACACGGTGTCGGGGCGGATGGTGGTCGTGATCCGGGCCGGTGCGACGGCCCGGCCACGCCGTGACACCACGGCCACCGCGTCCCCGTCCGCCGCCCCGAGCCGCTCGGCCAGCCGCGGATGCATCTCCACGAAGGGCCCGGGCGCCGCGGCGTTCAGCTCGTCGACCCGCCGGGTCTGCGCACCCGACTGGTACTGCGCGACCACACGGCCGGTGGTCAGCAGGACCGGGTATTCGTCGTCCGGCTCCTCTGCCGCCGCCCGATGGGACACCGGAACGAAGCAGGCCCGGCCGTCCTCGGTGGCGAACCGGTCGAGGAAGAGGCGGGGCGTGCCCGGGTGGACCCCGCCCGGGAAGCCGCCCTCGGCCGGGCCGCCCGAGAGCCCGCCCGGCGAAGCGTTCTCGGTCGGGTCACCCAGGAGCACGTCCGGCGCGGCGCCCTCGTCCGCGTCGCCGCGGCGCTGGTCGCCAAGGAGCACCTCCGGCGAGGAGGCCTCGGCCGGGTCACCGGGGAGCACGTCCGGCGAGGAGTCCCCGGCCGGGTCGTCAGGATCCACGTCCAGTGAGGCGTCCTCGGAGTCGCCGGCGCCCTCCGCGCCGGCCGGCGCCGGGCATGGCCAGAACACCCCGCCCTCCTCCGCGAGCCGCCGGTAGGTGATCCCCGAGTAGTCCGCCGCTCCGCCCGCGCTCGCCCTGCGCAGCTCGTCGAAGACCTCCTCCGGGTCCGTCGGGAAGCCCTTCTCCACATCCAGTCGGGCGGCGAGTTCGTGCAGGACGTGCAGGTCGCTGCGTACGCCGTCGGGAGGGGTGATCGCCTGGCGTCGCAGCAGCACCCGGCCCTCCAGGTTCGTCGTCGTGCCGGTCTCCTCGGCCCATTGCGTCACCGGCAGGACGACGTCCGCGAGGGCGGCCGTCTCGGAGAGGACGACGTCCGCGACCGCCAGGAAGTCCAGGGACTTCAGGCGCTGCTCGATGTGCGCGGCGCGCGGCGCGGACACCACCGGGTTCGAGCCCATCAACAGCAGTGAGCGGATGTCCGTCCCCATCGCGTCGAGGAGTTCGTACGCGCTCCGCCCGGGCCCCGGCAGCGAGTCCGGGTCGACTCCCCACACCTCGGCAACGTGGCGCCGCGCCGCCGGGTCCGTCAGCTTGCGGTAGCCGGGCAGCTGGTCGGCCTTCTGGCCGTGCTCCCGCCCACCCTGCCCGTTGCCCTGCCCGGTGAGGCAGCCGTACCCGGACAGCGGACGCCCCGCACGGCCGGTCGCGAGACACAGGTTGATCCACGCGCCCACGGTGTCCGTGCCCTTCGACTGCTGCTCGGGCCCGCGCGCGGTGAGCACCATGGCGGCCTCCGGCTCGCAGAACAGCCGTACGGCTTCCCGGAGTTGTGGAACGGACACCCCCGTGATCCGCTCCACGTACTCCGGCCAGTGCGCCATGGCCGCCGACCGCGCCTCCTCCCAGCCGCTCGTACGGGTCCGGATGTACTCCTCGTCCGTACGCCCCTCGGCGACGATCAGGTGGAGCAGCCCCAGCGCGAGCGCCAGGTCCGTACCCGGGCGCGGTGCCAGATGCAGGTCGGCCTGCTCGGCCGTACGGGTGCGGCGCGGGTCGATGACGATCAGCGTGCCGCCGTTCTCCTTCAGCTCGGTGAGGTAGCGCAGCGCGGGCGGCATCGTCTCGGCGAGGTTGGAGCCGACGAGGATCACACAGCCGGTCCTCGGAATGTCCTCCAGCGGGAAGGGAAGGCCCCGGTCGAGGCCGAAGGCCTTGATGCCGGCCGCCGCCGCCGACGACATGCAGAAGCGTCCGTTGTAGTCGATCTGCGAGGTGCCGAGGACGACGCGGGCGAACTTCCCGAGCGTGTACGCCTTCTCGTTCGTGAGTCCGCCCCCGCCGAACACCCCGCACGCGTCCGGGCCATGCTCCGTACGCGTGCGGGACAGCCCCTCGGCGATCCGGTCGAGCGCCTCGCCCCAGGTCGCGGGCTCCAGAACGCCCGCGTTGCGGACCAGCGGGGAGGTCAGCCGCACCCGGGACGAGAGCAGCTCGGGCGCGGTACGGCCCTTGCCGCACAGGGCCCCCCGGTTCACCGGAAAGTCCGCGCGCTCGCTCACCTCGACGCCCCCACCGGACGCGGGCGTCAGATTCATCCCGCACTGCAGGGCGCAGTACGGGCAGTGGGTCGGCGTCGCGGAGGTGTTCATACCGCTCAGCGTGCGTCGGGCGTGTTACGCGCCGGGGCGGCGGGCGTTACACGGCCGGGACGGTGACCTCCCGGCCGGTCATGGCCCGCCGTGAGGATTTCAGCCCGACCGGCGTTCGAGGACGAGCGGGAAGCGCGATACGGGGGGTCGGGGACGGAGCCCCCAGGTGCGGGACGGGTAGGGACGGAGGGGGCGAAAAGCCGCCGTAGCAACCCCCTATCGCGCCGCCCCCAACGCCCGGGCAACTCCCGGCTCCTTCGGCCCCAGGAACCGCGGATCCGGCTTGAACACCGCGTCCAGCGCGGCCTTCCCCGCGGCGAAGACCTCGCGGGCACCCCCGTAGTACCAGGTGACGTCGTGCTTGGCGTCGACCCCGACCCCGTACGACTCGACCCCCGCAGCCTGACACAGCGCGACCGCCCGGCGGATGTGGAAGCCCTGACTGATCAGCACGGCCCGGTCGACGCCGAAGATCTTCTTCGCGCGGACGCAGGAGTCCCAGGTGTCGAAGCCGGCGTAGTCGCTGACGATCCGCCCGTCGGGCACGCCGCGCTTGGTGAGGTACGCCCGCATCGCGTCCGGCTCGTCGTAGTCCTTGCGGCTGTTGTCGCCGGTGACGAGGACGACCTCGACCCGGCCCGCCCGGTAGAGCTTCGCGGCCGCGTCGAGGCGGTGGGCGAGGTAGGGCGACGGCTCGCCGTCCCACAGGCCCGCGCCGAAGACCACCGCGACCTCGGTGCGCGGGACGTTCGCCGTCGTGCGCAGTCGGTCGCCCGTCACCACGTACATCCAGGTCGCGGGCAGCAGCGCGAGCACGCACAGCACCATGAGCCCCTGCACGGCGCGCCGCTGGCCGGTACGCGTACGGGGCAGACGCAGCACGCGCGGTATGCGCGGTTTCGGTAGCTTCGGACGGCGCATCGAACGGTCCCCTCCCCAGGTGGCCTCGACCATGGAGGACGCGGCGTGGAGTGATCCGGTTCGCGGCGGCAAGAGTGACCAGATTCACTCGGGGAGTCGTCGTCGCAGGTCACGAGGGCTCACACACCCTATGCATCTTCTCGTGAACCCCTGGAAAACACCCGTCATGCCCGCGCAACGACCCGGCAACCTCCTGCCGTCAGGATCGCTCCATGACGGCGTCGAACCCTCCTCGCGACGAGTCCCTCCACCGCCCCGGCGGTCGGCCGCCGCGTGGTGCCCACCCAGACAGTCACCTCGACAGTACGGCGCAACTCATGAACCGGATCACCAGCCAGCTCGGCAGCCAGCTCAGCCTCGTCTCGCTCGACGGCACGCGCCGCCCGGCGCCGCCCGCGCTCGTCCTCGTGGGGCACGGCAGCCGCGACCCGCGGGCGCTGAGCACCATACGCACCCTGATCGAGCGGATCCGCGAGCTGCGCCCGCACCTGTCGGTGCACCTGGGCCACATCGAGCTGAACGAGCCCCTGCTGACCGACACGCTCGCCTCCCTCGGTGGCAAGGAGAACGCCGTCCTCGTACCGCTGCTGCTCAGTCGCGGCTACCACGTCAAGCACGACATCCCCGAAGCCGCGGCCGCCGCGCCCGGCGTACGCACCCGCGTCGCCGCCCCGCTCGGCCCGCACCCGCTGCTCGTGGAGACGCTGTACGCGCGGCTCGTCGAGGCCGGATGGCGCACCAGAATGAGCGACAGCGCGCGCCGCGCGAGCGCAGTCGTGCTCGCCGCCGCCGGTTCCCGCGACCCCGACGCGGCTGTCGACACCCGCCGCACCGCCCAGCTGCTCGCCGAACGCCTCGGCGTCCCCGTCGTCCCCGCGTACGCGTCGGCCGCCGCGCCCACCGTCTCCGCTGCCCTGCGCGCCCTCGCCACCCGCGGCCGCCACCGGGTCGCCGTCGCCTCGTACTTCACCGCCCCCGGCCGCTTCGCCACCCAGTGCGCCGAGGCCGCCCCCTGGATCGCCGCCGATCCGCTGGGCGACCATCCGGCGATGGCCCGCCTCGTCCTGCACCGCTACGACCAGGCCGTCGCGACCCCCGAGCCCGCCCCGGAGCGCGCACTGGCCTCGGCCTGAACCGGACGGCTCCACCCCGTTCGTCAGCGCCGAGTACGTCCCGATTGTCACTGGCTGCGTTTACTGTCGGTGGCATGGAAGGCATCGCACCGAAGGCACCCAAGGCATACGAGAACCACGCGGCGCACGACGGACGGCAGGCGTACGACGAGTCCGCAGTCGACCGCTTCGCCGTCGAGCCCGACAAACGCCCCGGCCGCACAGCCTTCCAGCGCGACCGCGCGCGCGTGCTGCACTCCGCCGCCCTGCGCCGGCTCGCGGGCAAGACCCAGGTAGTCACGCCGGGCACCAGGAGCCAGGTCTGGGACGCCAGCCCCCGTACGCGCCTGACCCACTCCCTGGAGTGCGCCCAGGTCGGCCGAGAACTGGGCGCGGCGCTCGGCTGCGACCCCGACCTGGTCGAGGCGGCCTGCCTCTCCCACGACCTCGGGCACCCGCCCTTCGGGCACAACGGCGAACAGGCGCTGAACGAGTTCGCGGAGGACTGCGGAGGGTTCGAGGGCAACGCGCAGTCCCTGCGCCTGCTCACCCGGATCGAGCCCAAGCGCTTCGTCCACTCGGACGCGGTGACATCGGCCGCCGGCGCGGCGGGCGGCGAGCTTGTCAGCGTCGGGCTCAACCTCACCCGCGCCGCCCTGGACGCCGCCACCAAGTACCCCTGGGCGCGCGGCGCCCACCCCACCGACCCCAAGTCGCCCAAATTCGGGGTCTACGAGGACGACCGGCCGGTCTTCGACTGGGTCCGCAAGGGCGCCCCCGGCAGCCGTACGTGCTTCGAGGCCCAGGTCATGGACTGGTCGGACGACGTGGCGTATTCGGTGCACGACGTCGAGGACGGTCTGCACGCGGGCCACATCGACCCCAACTGCCTGCACGCGGAGCCCGAACGGCAGGAGATCTTCGCGGTGGCCATCGGGCGGTACGTGCCCGCGGACACGGATCCCGCCGAGCTGTCCGAGGCCCTCGACCGCCTCCTGGACCAGGAGTGGTGGCCGCACGGGTACGACGGATCGGCCGTCGCACAGGCCCGGTTGAAGGACGCCACCAGCCAGCTCATCGGCCGTTTCTGCCTGGCGGCGGAGGGCGCCACACGCGCGACGTACGGCAGCGGACGGCTCACGCGGTACGCGGCGGAGCTGGTCGTCCCTCGCGGTGCGCGCCACGAGTGCGCCGTTCTCAAGGCCGTCGCCGACCGGTACGTCATGCAGCGCGCCGAGCAGGAGCGGCTCCGCGCCGACCAGCGGATCGTCGTCGCCGAACTGGCACAGGCGCTCACGGCCCGCGCGCCCGACGGCCTGGATCCGCAGTTCCGGGCGCTGTTCGACCATGCGATCGACGACCGTACCCGCAAGCGCGTGATCGTCGACCAGATCGCTTCGCTCACCGATGCCTCGGCGCGTTCCCTGCACCTCAGGCTCACCACGCGTTCCTATGGGGGAGGACCTGTCCGGCGGATCGGGCCGGAGGAGAGCAGCGGTGCGTGACAAGCGGAGGTGAGAGAGGTCTGGTGCGTCCAGCTGCACGGCGGAGGAGGGCGTCGACGCGATGGGGGTCCCCCCGCGCGAGTGAAGCCGGGCGTGGGGGAGTCGGCAAGTGACGACAACGCCGTAGATGGGCGTGTCGGACCTCGCGTCTCCGGCATGATCCGACGGACAGGTCCTGAGGGGAAGTGTGACCCTGCGTGGCCTGATCGGGCCACTCCCTCTTCCCGCATCACGCTCCGTGCGGGACGCTCGCATGTGGCGACATCCTTACGAGGAGGCATCAAGTGGTCGACGCGGATCAGACATTCGTCATCGTGGGGGGAGGTCTCGCCGGCGCGAAGGCGGCCGAGACGCTCCGAGCGGAGGGCTTCACCGGCCGCGTGATACTGATCTGCGACGAACGCGACCACCCCTACGAACGCCCGCCGCTGTCCAAGGGCTATCTCCTCGGCAAGGAGGAGCGTGACAGCGTCTTCGTGCACGAACCCGCGTGGTACGCGCAGAACGACATCGAGCTGCACCTCGGCCAGACCGTCGACGCCATCGACCGCATCGCGAAGACCGTCCGCTTCGGTGACGACGGCACCCTCGTCCACTACGACAAACTGCTCCTCGCGACCGGCGCGGAGCCGCGCCGGCTCGACATCCCGGGCACCGACCTCGCGGGCGTCCACCACCTGCGCCGCCTGGCGCACGCCGAGCGGCTGAAGGGCGTCCTCTCCGCCCTCGGCCGTGACAACGGGCACATCGTGATCGCGGGCGCCGGCTGGATCGGCCTGGAGGTCGCGGCGGCGGCCCGTGAGTACGGCGCCGAGGTCACCGTCGTCGAGCACGGGCCGACCCCGCTGCACGCGGTCCTCGGCCCCGAGCTCGGCCAGGTCTTCGCCGAACTGCACCGCGAGCACGGCGTCCGCTTCCACTTCGGCCGCCGGCTGACCGAGATCGTCGGCCAGGACGGCATGGTGCTCGCCGCCCGCACCGACGACGGCGAGGAGCACCCCGCCCACGACGTTCTGGCGGCCATCGGGGCGGCCCCGCGCACCGCTCTCGGCGAGGCCGCGGGCCTCACCCTCGCCGACCGCGCGCACGGCGGCGGCATCGCGGTCGACGAGCGACTGCGCACCTCCGACCCCGACATCTACGCGGCCGGTGACGTGGCAGCCTTCCACCACACCCTCTTCGACACCCGGCTGCGCGTCGAGCACTGGGCCAACGCGCTCAACGGCGGACCGGCGGCGGCGCGCTCGATGCTGGGGCGCGAGGTGACCTACGACCGGGTGCCGTACTTCTTCTCCGATCAGTACGACGTGGGGATGGAGTACTCGGGGTGGGCGCCTGCGGGGTCGTACGACGAGGTGGTGATCCGGGGAGACGCGGGGAAGCGGCAGTTCATCGCGTTCTGGATGAAGGAGGGGCGGGTGCTGGCCGGGATGAACGTGAATGTGTGGGACGTCACGGATCCGATCCAACGGCTGATCCGCTCCCGTGCCCAGGTGGACACCGAGGCGCTGGCCGACCCGCACGTTCCGCTGGACAGCCTGGCCCCGTGACCGACGGCGGCATTCGGCTGCCACACCCTCCCCCCTGCTGTGATTCCTGGGGGACAGCCCCCGGCCCCCCCGGCCGGGGGCTGTCACCTCGCCCCAGGAGTGTCAGTTCTGCCCCGTAGAATCACCTCGTGGCTGGAAGGATCAACGACGAGGACGTGAAGGCTGTTCGGGACGCGGTCCCGATCGACGCCGTGGTGTCCGAGTACCTTCAGCTGCGCAACGCGGGCGGCGGCAACCTCAAGGGCCTGTGCCCGTTCCACGACGAGAAGTCACCGTCCTTCCAGGTCAGCCCGAGCAAGGGACTCTTCCACTGCTTCGGCTGCCAGGAAGGCGGCGACACCATCACGTTCGTGATGAAGGTCGACCACCTCTCCTTCTCGGAAGCCGTCGAGCGCCTCGCCGGCCAGGCGGGCATCACGCTGCGGTACGAGGAGGGCGGGTACAACCCCTCCCACCAGCGCGGCGAGCGCATCCGCCTGGTCGAGGCGCACAAGGCGGCCGCGCAGTTCTACATCGAGCAGCTCGGTACCAGCGCGGAGGCCGACGCGGGCCGCACCTTCCTCGCCGAGCGCGGCTTCGACCAGGCGGCCGCCGCCCACTTCGGCGTCGGCTACAGCCCCCAAGGCTGGGACCATCTCACTCGCTACCTCCGCGGCAACGGCTTCACCGACAAGGAACTGCTCCTCTCCGGCCTCTCCCAGGAGGGCCGCCGCGGCCCCATCGACCGCTTCCGCGGCCGCCTGATGTGGCCGATCCGCGACATCGGCGGCGAGGTCGTCGGCTTCGGCGCGCGGAAGCTGTACGAGTCGGACAACGGACCCAAGTACCTGAACACGCCAGACACCGCGATCTACAAGAAGTCCCAGGTCCTGTACGGCATCGACCTCGCCAAGAAGGAGATCGCCAAGAGCAGCCGGGCGGTCGTGGTCGAGGGCTACACGGACGTGATGGCCTGCCATCTGGCGGGGATCACGACGGCGATCGCGACCTGCGGCACGGCGTTCGGCGGCGACCACATCAAAATCCTCCGCCGGCTGCTGATGGACAACGGCTCGGCGCGCGTGATCTTCACCTTCGACGGCGACGCGGCCGGCCAGAAGGCGGCGCTGCGCGCCTTCGAGGACGACCAGAAGTTCGCGGCGGAGACGTACATCGCGATCGCCCCGGACGGCATGGACCCCTGCGAGCTGCGCCTCGCCAAGGGCGACGAGGCGGTCGCCGACCTGGTCGAACCCCGCACCCCGCTCTTCGAGTTCGCGCTCCGCCAGATCGTGCTGCGCTACGACCTGGAGACGCCGGCAGGGCGCGCGGCCGCCCTGGACGAGGCGGCGCCCATCGTCGCCCGCATCAAGAACAGCGGAGCGCAGCACGAGGTCGCCGTGCAGCTCGCCGGCATGCTCGGCATTCTCGACACCCAGTTCGTCGTCAAGCGGGTGGCCCAGCTGGCCCGCTGGGCCCGCGACCGCGGCGGCAAGGGCCCGGCACCGACCGGGCAGCGCCACCAGCAGACGTACGCCGCCGTCCAGGCACCCGTCGGCGGTCCGGCGCTCAACCTCCGCAACCCCGTCTTCGCCACCGAGCGCGAGCTCCTCAAACTCGCCCTCCAGCGGCCGGAATTGGTGTCCCCGGCGTTCGACGCGTACGGGATCGACGAGTTCACCGCCCCGCCGTACGCGGCCGTGCGCCAGACGATCATGGAGGCGGGTGGCGCCGAGTACGGCGTCCAGGACCCCCAGGAGTATCTGGTCCGGGTCCGCGAGGCCGCCCCGGACGACGTGGTGCGCGCGATGGTCACGGAGCTGGCCGTCGAGGCGATCCTGCGCAAGACCGTCGACGAGGGCTACGCGGGCGATCAGCTGGTCATGGTCCGCCGCCGCGCCGTCGACCGCCGTATCCGGGACGTTCAGGGCTCCCTGGCCCGGCAGAGCGCCCACGGCGACCCGGCGCAGCTGGCGGCCGTGCAGAACGAGTTGTGGGTGCTGCAGCAGTACGAGCAGGCATTGCGCGAGCGGGGCGCGGAGGCGCTCTGAGGCCTGTGGGGCCCTGCTGCACGGCGCACATGCCAAATCTGGTCCACCCTTCAATCTGTTTTGCGCGGGGTGAGCTGCGCACTCGTACGGCACGGTAACCGTGCGGTCACGGACCGGACGCAAAAAGTCACCGCACGCCCCTCGTGGCGGCGATGTGTCGTACTCCACACTGGGTTCCGGTGCCTGAGTCCTCGGAGCGCGGCCGACCCGAACGCGACGGGTTCCCGATCCCCGCGGTTCCGCTAAACGACTACGGGATGGACAGCGGCGAGGCCGTCGACCCCATCCCCGACGTACCGCTGCCGCACGTCTCAGCAGCGACATTCCTGGAGGTCGCCCCCGTGCAGACCCAGACCCTCACCCAGACCGACATCACCACGGACACGGATACCGACGTCGTCACGGCGGTACCCCCGCAGAGCCGTGCCGCGCACCACCCCGAGGCGGAGCCGGAGGGCCCGCCCGGGCCGGACGAGCCGCCCGTGGGCGCCGTCGAGGCCCCCGAGGTCGAGGCCGAGGCCCCCGAGCCCGTCGAACTGCCCCGCGGCCGTACGGCCGACACCGGTGGTCCCTCGTCCGACCTGTTCCGCCAGTACCTGCGGGAGATCGGCCGCATTCCGCTGCTCACCGCGGCCGAGGAGGTCGAGCTCGCCCGCCGGGTCGAGGCCGGACTCTTCGCCGAGGAGAAGCTGCGTCTCACCCCCGACCTGGACAGTCAGCTCGCCCTCGACCTGGACAAGCTGGTCGTCATGGGCCGCATGGCCAAGCGCCGGCTCATCGAGGCGAACCTGCGGCTCGTCGTCTCCGTCGCCAAGCGGTACGTGGGGCGGGGGCTGACCATGCTCGACCTGGTCCAGGAGGGGAACCTCGGGCTCATCAGGGCCGTCGAGAAGTTCGACTACGCCCGTGGGTACAAGTTCTCCACGTACGCGACCTGGTGGATCCGCCAGGCCATGTCGCGTGCGCTCGCCGACCAGGCCCGGACGATTCGCGTCCCGGTACACGTGGTCGAGCTGATCAACCGGGTGGTCCGCGTCCAGCGGCGCATGCTGCAGGAGCGCGGGTACGAGCCCACTCCCGAGGAGGTCGCCGCACACCTCGACCTGCCCAGCGAGCGTGTCAGCGAAGTCCTGCGCCTGGCCCAGGAGCCGGTGTCGCTCCACGCTCCCGTGGGGGAGGAGGACGACGTCGCCCTCGGCGACCTGATCGAGGACGGTGACGCGACGAGCCCGGTGGAGTCCGCGGCCTTCCTCCTGCTCAGGGAGCACCTGGAGGCGGTCCTCTCCACGCTGGGCGAGCGTGAACGCAAGGTCGTCCAACTCCGGTACGGCCTCGCGGACGGGCGCCCGCGCACTCTGGAGGAAATAGGCCGCATCTTCGGCGTCACCCGCGAACGCATCCGCCAGATCGAGTCCAAGACCCTCAACAAACTGAGGGACCACGCGTTCGCCGACCAGCTGCGGGGCTACTTGGATTGAGCAGGGCTGTTTCCGCCCCTTACGCCCCTGCCCGTCCCGACCCGGGGCTCCGCCCCGGACCCCGTTCGCGCGGTTCCCCGCGCCCCTTTTCAGGCGCGCGGGGAACCGCGCAATCTTTTGAGCGACGGGGACGGTCGGGGGCGGCGGGGGCGAAGAACCCCCATGGGGCAGTCCTCAGTCGACCTCGGCCACCGCCTGGGCGAACTGGGCCTTGTAGAGCCGCGCGTAGGCCCCGTTCGCGGCGAGCAGGTCCGTGTGGGCACCCTGTTCCACGATCGAACCGTTCTCCATCACCAGGATGGTGTCGGCATCGCGAATGGTCGACAGACGGTGCGCGATGACGAACGACGTCCGCCCGTGCGCGAGCTTCGCCATCGCCTTCTGGATCAGTACCTCCGTACGGGTGTCCACCGAACTCGTCGCCTCGTCGAGAACGAGGATCACCGGATCGGACAGGAACGCCCGGGCGATCGTGATCAGCTGCTTCTCTCCCGCGCTGACCCCGGTCCCCTCGTCGTCGATCACGGTGTCGTACCCGTCGGGCAGCGTACGGATGAACCGGTCCGCGTGAGCGGCCCGCGCCGCCTCCTCGATCTCGCCGCGCGTGACGCCCACCGGTCGCCCACCGCCACCCTTGCCGGAGGCGCTTCGCGCCCCCCCGTCAATTCCAGCCCCGTACGCGATGTTCTCGGCGATCGTGCCCCCGAACAGCCAGGTGTCCTGGAGCACCATCCCGATCCCGGCCCGCAGATCGTCCCGGGACATGGTCGCGATGTCGACCCCGTCGAGAGCGATGCGCCCGCCCGTGACGTCGTAGAACCGCATCAGGAGGTTGACGAGCGTCGTCTTGCCGGCGCCCGTCGGACCGACGATGGCCACCGTGTGCCCGGGCTCCACCTTCAGCGACAGATCCTCGATCAGCGGCTTCTCGGGGTCGTACCGGAAGGACACGTTCTCCAGTGCCACCCGCCCGCGCAGCTCGTCGGGACGGGCCGCCGGGACCGGGTCGCTCTCCTGCTCGTCCGCGTCGAGGAGTTCGAAGACGCGCTCGGCCGAGGCGACACCCGACTGCACCAGGTTCGCCATCGACGCCACCTGCGTCAGCGGCATCGAGAACTGGCGGGAGTACTGGATGAAGGCCTGCACGTCACCGATGGACAGGGAACCCGAAGCGACGCGCAGACCGCCGACCACCGCCACCAGCACATAGTTCAGGTTCGACACGAACATCATCAGCGGCTGCATGACCCCGCTGTTGAACTGCGCCTTGAACCCGGCCTCGTACAACTGCTCGTTCTGCTCGGCGAACTGCGCCGCCGACTCCTCCTGCCGCCCGAACACCTTGACCAGGGTGTGCCCGGTGTACATCTCCTCGATGTGCGCGTTGAGCTTGCCGGTGGTGCGCCACTGCTGCACGAAGTGCGGCTGCGACCGCTTGCCGACGCGCGTGGCCACGAAGAACGAGAGCGGGACCGTGACCAGCGCGACCAGAGCGAGCAGCGGGGAGACCCAGAACATCATCGCGAGCACGCCCACGATGGTCAGCAGGGAGTTGATGAGCTGGCCCATCGACTGCTGAAGGGTCTGGCCGATGTTGTCGATGTCGTTCGTCGCCCGGCTCAGCACCTCACCGCGCTGCCGCTTGTCGAAGTACGACAGCGGAAGCCGCGACAGCTTCGCCTGCAGGTCCTCGCGCATGTGGAAGACGGTCTTGTTGACCGCCCGGTTCACCAGCCGCGTCGCCACGGCCATCAACAGGCCGGCCAGGACGAACACCACGAGCGCGAGGCCGAGCACCTCGCCGACCGCGTTGAAGTCGATGCCCTTGCCCGGAGTGAAGTCCGTCCCGGAGAGCATGTCGGCCATGGCGCCGTCGCCGCTCTTCCGCATGGACGCGAGGACCTCGGCCTTCGTGGCGCCTTCGGGCATCCGGCGCCCGACGATGCCCGCGAAGACCAGGTCGGTCGCCCGGCCGAGGATCTTCGGCCCGACCACCGAAAGGCCCACGCTGAGGACCACGGCGATCAGCATCGCGTACATCGTGGCCCGCTCGGGTTTGAACTGTGCGAGGAGCCGTTTGCCGGACCCCTTGAAATCCATCGAGCGCTGATCGGGGCCGCCCCCGGCCATCATCCGCCCCATCGGCCCCGCCATCAGGCAGCCTCCGCTTCCGTCAGCTGGGAGAGCACGATCTCCCGGTAGGTCTCGTTGTCCGCCATCAGTTCGTGGTGGCGCCCGGTGCCGACGACCCGGCCCTCGTCGAGGACCACGATCCGGTCGGCGTCCCGGATGGTCGACACCCGCTGGGCGACGATCACGACGGTGGCCTCGGAGGTTTCCTCGGAGAGCGCCGCCCGCAGCGCCGCGTCGGTCGCGTAGTCGAGCGCCGAGAAGGAGTCGTCGAACAGGTAGATCTCGGGGCGCTGTACGAGGGTGCGGGCGATGGCCAGACGCTGGCGCTGACCGCCCGACACATTTGTGCCGCCCTGCGCGATCGGCGAGTCGAGGCCGTTCTCGAGAGCCTCCACGAAGCCCCTGGCCTGCGCCACCTCCAGCGCGTGCCACAGCTCCTCGTCGGTCGCGTCCGGATTGCCGTACCGCAGGTTCGTGGCCACCGTGCCCGCGAAGAGGTAGGGCTTCTGCGGGACGAGGCCGACCGTCCTGGCCAGCAGCTTGGGCTCGATGGTCGCGACGTCCACGCCGTCGACGAGCACCTCCCCGTCGGTGGCGTCGAACAGCCGGGGGACCAGCCCGAGCAGCGTCGACTTGCCGCTGCCGGTGGACCCGATCACGGCGGTCACCTCGCCGGGCCGCGCCACCAGGTCGATGGCCTTGAGCACCGGCTCCTCGGCACCCGGGTAGCGGAACCCCGCCTCGCGGATCTCCAGGTGGCCGTGGCGCCGCAGTTCCAGGACGGGCGCGGTGGGAGGCACCACGCTGCTGTCCGTGCCCAGGACCTCCTGGATGCGCTCGGCGCAGACCTCCGCGCGCGGCACCATCATGAACATGAAGGTCGCCATCATCACGGACATCACGATCTGCATGAGGTAGGCGAGGAACGCCGTCAGATCGCCGATCTGCATGCCGCCGCTGTCGATGCGGTGGGCGCCGAACCAGACGACCGCGATGGACGACAGGTTCACCACGGTCATGACGATCGGGAACATCAGCGCCAGTATCCGCCCGGTGCCGAGGGACACCTCGGTCAGCTCGGTGTTCGCGCCCCGGAAGCGGTCCTTCTCGTAGTCGTCGCGCACGAAGGCACGGATCACGCGGTTGCCGGTGATCTGCTCGCGCAGCACCCGGTTCACGGTGTCCAGGCGCACCTGCATGGTGCGGAACAGCGGGCGCAGCCTGCGCACGATGAGGGTCACGGAGACGCCGAGGACCGGCACCACGGCGACCAGCACCCCGGACAGCGGCACGTCCAGGCCGAGGGCCAGGATGATGCCGCCCACGCACATGATCGGCGCCGACACCAGCAGGGTGAACGTCATCAGGGTGAGCATCTGCACCTGCTGGACGTCATTGGTGGTGCGGGTGATCAGCGAGGGCGCCCCGAAATGGCCGACCTCACGCGCCGAGAAGGACTGGACGCGGTCGAAGACGGCGGCCCGGATGTCCCGGCCCACCGCCGACGCCGTGCGGGCGCCGTAGTAGACGGCCCCCATGTTGCAGACCACCTGTGCCAGCGAAATTCCGATCATCACGGCGCCGAAGGACAGGATGTAACCCGTGTCCCCCTTCACGACACCGTTATCAATGATGTGCGCGTTCAGAGTGGGCAAGTAGAGAGTGGCGCAGGTCTGCAGGAACTGCAGCAGCACCAGAAGGGAGATGGGCTTCTTGTACGGACTGAGGTAGGTCCGAAGGAGTCGTATGAGCACGCGGGGTCTCTCGGAGTCGACGACGGCAGGGCGATCGATGGGCGATCAGTGGTCGATCGGTGGTCGATCGGTGGTGCACCACCCCCTATCGTCGAACACTCCACCCGTGTTACCTCAACCGATTAACTCGACTGCGGGCCAAGAGTGGACAAGACCTCAGACCTCAGACGTAGGCCGGTGGGGGCGCGTTACGCCCGGAACGCCCCCGGATGCGTCTGTTCGCGTACGGAGACGTACTGCTGTCGTACGGCCTGCCCCACGGCGAGTTCCTCACCCGGCTCCAGCACTTGGGCGACCGCACCCTGCCAGACGGGAGGCAGCCGCGGATCGAGCGTGCCCTGCGAGACCCCGAGGGCCCAGGCCGCCTGCCGGGCCGCGCCGAGCGCCGCGTAGTCCGCGGGCTGCGGTACGACGACCTGCGCCCCGAACAGCGCGGGCGCGACCGCCTGGACGGCGGGCAGCTCGGCGACCGGTCCCAGGAGGAAGATCCGCCGTACGTCGACACCGCGCCCGCGCAGCACGTCCAGCGCGTCCGCGAGCCCGCACAGCATCCCCTCGAAGGCGGCCCGCGCCAGATGCTCGGGCCGCATCGACTCCCGCCGCAGCCCGGACAGCGTCCCCGCGGTGTGCGGCAGATTCGGCGTCCGCTCGCCCTCCAAATAGGGCAGCAGTACGAGCCCGTGGGCGCCCGGAGTCGACTTCATCGCCAGATCGGACAGGCCCTCCAGATCGGGCACGCCGAGGAGTTCGGCGGCGCCGCGCAGCGCCCGTACGGCATTGAGCGTGGTGACGACGGGCAGATGCATGCCGGTCGCGTCCGCGAGGGAGGTGATCATGCCGGTGGAGTCCACCAGCGCCTCGGGGTGCACGGCCATCACGGACCCGGAGGCGCCCAGTGACACCACCGCGTCGCCGAGCCCGATGCCGAGCCCGAACGCCGCCGCCATCGTCTCGCCGGTCCCGGCGGAGATCAGCAGCCCCTCCGGCGTGGTGCCGGCCGCGTCGGACGGGCCGAGCACGTCCGGCAGTGCGGCCTGGTGCCCGAGTGCCAGCTCGACGAGATCCGGCCGGTACGCGCCGGTCGCCGCCGACCAGTAGCCGGTCCCGGAGGCCCCGCCGCGATCGGTGGTCCGGCGCGCCGGGCGCCCGAGCAGCTGCCAGACCAGCCAGTCGTGGGCCTGCATGAGCACGGTGGTCCGCAGCGCGGCCTCCGGCTCGGTCTTGTTCAGCCAGCGCAGCTTGGTCACCGGCTGCGCGGCCTGCGGTACGCAGCCCACGGCCTGCGCCCACGCCTCGCGTCCGCCGAGCGCGTCGATGAGATCGGCGGCGGCGACCTGAGCCCGCTTGTCACCGCCCACCAGCGCCGGCCGCACCGTATTGCCCTGCGCGTCCAGCGGGACCAGGCCGTTCTGCTGCGCCGACACGCCGATGGCCTGCACACCTTCGAGCAGTCCGCCGCCGGCGGCCTCGCCCAGGGACAGCAGCCAGGCCTGCGGATCGACGTCGGAAGGACGCCCGCCGCCCTCGGTGGCTTCCACCGGGTGCGGCGCATACCCCTGCCTGAGCACGGCACCCGTGTCCGTGTCGCAGACGACGATACGAGTGAAATCGGGCGAACTGTCCAACCCGGCGACTATCCCCATGGCGGAAATTCTGCCGTACGTCGGGGCATGAGCGCGCCGCGTGGGCACGGCGGGGTCGGAGTCCGTGACCCCGGCGTGGCCGGAGAGGCCGGAGCTAGTGCGGTCAGCCAAGGTTTGCCCGTTGAGGAGCGGCGGCCGGTGCGGCGAGAGTGCGTGCCGGGCGTCGCGACGGGGCGAACCTTGGCTGACGCGGCACTAGTGTCCTGCGCCATCAATTCGTCGTTAGTTCTTGGTGCCCCACTGCCGCCGACTTGGCCGAATACTCGCAGGCCGGGGCTGGATGGGCGGACAACCAACCCGGCCGGGCAAGGCGTGAATCCACCGACGAACTTCTGGCGCAGCGCACTAGGTGTTGCTGGTGCCCCAGTCGTCCCCGCCGGTGCCGTTGGTGTTCCGTGCGCGCAGGGAGCGCACCCGCTCGGCCACCGCGTCGGGAACGTGGTCGCCCACCTTCTCGCTGACCACGTGGTATGCCTTGCCCGCGAACTCGCGGCCCTGCTGGGCGGCGCTCTCCGCGGTGTTGCGCACCGCCGGGTTCTGGGCAGCCTGGCGCGCGGACTTCTTCAGCTGCTCGTAGCGCTCGCGCCCGGCGCGCGTGCCGAGCACGTAACCCAGAGCCAGTCCGGCGACGAATGTGAGCCGGTAGCGCATGACGGCCACCCTTCCCTTGCGTCGGCATCGGTACGGGGGAACCGATTGGGAGCACCCCCCCTGCTTGCGCTAATGTATGTGTCGCAGCGAGCGCACGCCCCCTGGCGAATACCCAGGTAGGTGCGTTCGATGCAACGAGGCATTCCTCCGTAGCTCAATTGGCAGAGCAGCCGGCTGTTAACCGGCAGGTTACTGGTTCGAGTCCAGTCGGGGGAGCTCGATCTCCTGTAGCTCAATTGGCAGAGCAGCCGGCTGTTAACCGGCAGGTTACTGGTTCGAGTCCAGTCGGGAGAGCAGCGGAAGAGGACCCCTCAGGGGTCCTTTTTCATGTCCGGGGGAACCGTGCAGGCCGCGCCGAAGTCCTCATGGTCGTGCGATGCCGACCATCCGAAGCAGGAGATCGTATGAGCGGCTATGCTGCGGCAGACGGCGCGCACAAATGTGCGCGACACGCCGTATGGGGCGGTAGCTCAGCCGGTTAGAGCAGCGGACTCATAATCCGTCGGCCGTGGGTTCGAGTCCCACCCGCCCCACTGTTTAGGCCCGTCACCTGCGGAAACGTCTCAGCAGGGGTGCGGATTCAGGGCCTTGACGCAAGGAGCTGAATCCGCTGCTTGCGAGCTCGACTCCGTTGCCACCGGCGTTGGTTCGAGTCGCCCTGACCTGGCTGAGTGTTGGCCTGGCGTCGGGGCAGGTCTCCGCAGGTGGTGTGTGCGAGGGGCTGGACGCAGGATTCGGGACACTGGGTTTCCAGGTCTGCGAGCCGACCTGCGCCGAGTTCCCCTACTCGGTCATCGGACGGGCCCGCCGGGACGAGATGGCCGAATAACTGGACACCTTGTGCCGCCTGGCACCGGTACTCGTGACACTCCGTCGGAGACCGGAGGGCCCTCGTGATCGAAGTCGTAAAGGCCTCGTTGAGGCCGTGGTAGAACTGCAACCGGTCGGCGGCGACGCCGGCGCGGATCGTGTCGAAGGCCTTGATGGCCAGACCCTTGGGGTTGGCCTCGGTTTGAGGATCAGCGGTGGGAGCACCTCGGGGTTCGTCCCCGTCCGCGGTGGCCGGATTGCCCGGAGCACATGGCACTTACGCGGACGCGGCGCCCGCCGCAGCCGGGCCCCACGGGGACGTGTGTGCCGCCGGGCGGAAGCCGACCGTGCCCCGAGCTCGGCTCGTTCCCACGTGCCACGCCGGGTCTGAGGTCTGACGTCTGGTGACCCGGACGGTTCCTACGGTGCGGTCCGGGGCCGGCGGGGCATGAGCAGGTACGCCGCCACAGCCAGGGCGAGCGGCGGGAGGCTCACGACCAGCATGGTGAGCCGCAGGCCGTTGGTGAAGTCCAGCCCGAGGTCCAGTCCGGACTGCCTGAGCAGGTTCGGGTCGTATCCGGCGGTGCCCGGACTGTGCGCCATCGCGCTTCGCGTCGCGTCCACCGCCTGAGCGGCCTCGGACGCCGACGTACCCCGCGCGTCGGCGTCGTTGAGCCACTGCCGCTGGAAGAAGAGGTTGAGAAGCAGGAGGTAGACGGCGGGGCCGAGCGCGTAGCCGGTCATTCCGAACGCCGGCTGGACGGAGGCGACGGCGCCGGACTTTCCGGGCGGGGCGTGCGAAAGGATGGTCTCGGCCACCGCGGAGGAGGTCACCAGCGACCCCAGGTTGGTGAGCCAGGTTGCCAGTACGACGATCCACAGAGCCATCGTGGGCGTAGCGGTGGCCGCCATCAGCAGCCCGCCCGCGACCATCACCAGCAGGCCGGTGATGAGGACCGGCCGGGGGGTGTACTTCCCGATCAGACGCCCGGCGAAGATGACGGCGACCGCGATCGCCACCGTGCCGGGCAGGAACAGCAGGCCGATGGTGCGCGGGGGCAGCGAGAGGATCACACTGCCGAACTGCCCGAGGGCGAAACTGAACCCCGCGACGAGGAAGTTGAGCGTCAGGCTGGCCAGCGCGGCCACGGCGAACGGACCGCTGCGGAACAGCGACAGGTCGAGGACCGGTTGCGGTGTACGGCGTTCACGGAGCACGAACAGCACGCCGGCGACCGCAGTGATCACCAGTGGCAGCCAGGCCTGGAGCTGGGAGATCCCGTTCTCCGCCTCGGCGACGCCATGGACGAGGGTCAGCAGGGTGACGCCGACCAGGCTGACGCCGACGACGTCGACTCCGCGGCGCTCCAGGACGGGGGGCTCGGTGACGTACCGGGCCGTCAGCCCCAGCGCGATCAGCGACAGCAAAGGGGCGAGCAGGAACAGCCACCGCCAGCCGACGGCCTCCACCACCCAGCCCCCGATCGCGGGGGTCACCCCGCTCAGCACCATATCCATGGCCATGAAGATGCCGATGGCGGCCGGCCGTCTCTCCGGAGGCACCGACACCTTGAGCAGGGCCATCGACACGCCCAGGACCGCGGCCAGCGCCAGGCCGTCGAGGAGTCGCGTCACCAGCAGGAACGTGTAGCCGGGGGAGATCGCGGAGAGCAGGTTGACGACGATGTCGCCGACCAGCCCCAGCATCAGCATCCGCTTGAGCCCGAAGGCATCCCCGAGACTGCCCACGGCGAGCACGGCGGCGGCCATGGCCAGCGTCGCCGCACCTCCCAGGAACCCGACGACGTCGGGCGGCACGTGGAGCGCCCGGCTGACCTGCGGCATGTTCAGGCTGAGGACCAGCGGGTCGATGGCCGTGATCGTGAAAGCGATGGCAAGTCCCGAAATGATCGGGAGGATCGTGACAATGGATCGCGGCTCCGCAGTCGACACAGCAGTACCTCCCGCACATCGGTCGGCGCCGACCGCTCGTCCATCGACCGTAACCGGGCCACCGCTTCCAGTCCGCCTTCCCCGCACTCGCGCACGCGGGTCGACACTTGTTCGGACCAGGAGGATCAGTCGTACGTGACCAGGAGCGCCGGCCCGCTTCGGCAGAGTCGAGGGTGTACTGGGCCATGAGAGACCGGATGGCCCGCGTACCGACCGCCACCTCCACTCCCCGCCCGGCGCGGCGCATGAGGGGCGGCGAGCTGACCCTGGGCGGGTACCGGCGCACCTGGAGGAGCGGGAGGGTGAGATCGCCGTGCAGGCCGAAGCGAACCGGGGACGCGTCGCGGAACTGACGGCGCAGCTCCAGGAGTTCGACCGGAGGGCTGAGGAGGCCCGGACTGCCCGCAGGCCCCTGCTTGCGCTGCCCGGTCCGCCGACGCCGACGCCGACGCCGACGGCCGCGAAGCTGCTGGACAGAGCCTGCCGCGATGACGTGCTGTTGCCGGGCTGTGGCTGCGGTGATCTACTCGAAGTAGGCCCAACTCGCATATAACGCCCCCACTCGCTGTCCCGGCACCCCCTGCACGCGACCCTCAATGGCCGACCGCTACTTCACCTTCGAACTGGTCGCCTTCACCTCCGACAACTACGACTACGTGGGCATGCGGGCGACCGGATCAGGGGTCGGTGACTTCGCCCTCATCGGCCCGGGCTGGAGCGGGGACCTCCCGAAGGGCGTGCGCCGCACGGCAAACGCCCCCACCCCCTGGGTCCTGGTGGTCGGGCGGACCCTCGTCGAGGGCGAGGAAGACCTCCCGGCCGTCCACGCGCTGCAGCAGCAGTACCGGCTGACGCCGCTCCACCTGTTCGGCGAGGAGGGCGCCAAGCTCCCGGAACGCCGCGACGTACCGGTGCCGGTCGACCCCGCCGAGGATCCGCTCGGTCCGTGGAAGACACTCAACGCGGTGCTGGCAGAGAACCCTCTGCCGAAGCACCACGATGTCCTGCTCCGGCAGTTCGCGGAGATCGGCATCGGCCCGGGGCTGGACGTCGAGGCACAGCCGGAGCCGGTGAAGGAGGGCCTGATCCGGGCCGCTGCCACCGCCGTGCCGATGCTCGAACAACAGCTGCTCAGCGGCCAGTGGGCCGAGCAGATCAACGGCTGGCGCTACCCTTCCCCGCAGATCGGGCACTACGGGGACGACTTCCTCAGGCGGGCCGCGGAGCAGTCCCTGGTGGACATCGCCATCAACGATCCCGAGGAAGCGGTCTACCTGGCGGCCTTCACCGACGGCGCCGGCGAGACGCTGACCACCGGCCGCTACGAGCTGCGCTTCGATGCGGGGACGCTGCCCCCGGTCGACGCGTTCTGGTCGCTGACCGCCTACGACGAGGACCGGAACCTGATCCCGAATCCGATCAACCGGTACTCCGTCGGAGACCGCACCCGGGGGCTGGTCAGAGACGATGACGGGGGTTTGACCCTCTACCTGCAGCCGGACTCGCCGGGGCCCGAGCGGGAGCCCAACTGGCTGCCCACGCCGCAGCAGGGCATCTGGTACGTCGCGCTGCGCATGTACCTCCCGCGCCCCGAGGTCATCGACGCGCGGTGGCACTGCCCGCCGATCAACCGCGTCGGTTGACGGAAGGCAGGCCACAGGGCCCGGAAGGCTGTGCCAGGTGCGCGCTCGCTGGGTCATACCGTTCCGCCCTCGTCCCCGAGGGTGCATCCTGGTCAGATGTGTACGGGGTGGCCGCTACGGAGGCGGCGGTGCCGTCAAGTGGCTTGATATGAAGCCTTGTTGACCTGCTGATTCGTTTCGCCGTGCGGGCGGCTGGGCAAGGATCGTGCAGCGTTTGCCCCGGTTCACCGGGCCGGGGGAGACCGGGGGAGGGGGAGCGCTGTGCGTGACCATGTACGGACGGCGGACGGGCGGTTGCTGCGCGTCGAAGTTTCGGGGGATCCGCGTGGTCGCCCGGTGTTCCTGCTGCACGGGATGCCCGGCAGCCGGGTGGGACCCCGGCCACGCTCCATGTTCCTGTACCAGCGCGGCACCCGGCTCATCAGCTACGACCGCCCGGGGTACGGCGGGTCCGACCGTATGCCCGGACGTCGCGTCGTCGATGTCGTCCACGATGTGGCGGCTGTGGCCGACGCCCTGGGCGTCGAGCGGTTCGCGGTGGCCGGGCGGTCCGGAGGCGCGCCGCACGCGCTGGCGTGTGCGGCGCTGATGCCGGAGCGGGTGACCCGGGCCGCCGCGCTGGTCGGGCTGGCGCCGCGGAACGCGGAGGGGCTCGACTGGTTCGCGGGGATGGCGCCGTCGAACGTCAACGAGTTCCGGACCGCGTTCACCGATCCCGAGCGGTTCGTCGCCCGGCTGATTCCGCGGTCGGCCGCGATTCGGCGCGACCCGGTGCGGCTCCTGCAGGAGTTGCGGCACGAACTCACCGACGACGACCGGCAGATCGTCTCGGACAACACCATTCGGTCGATGCTGCTCCGCAACTACCGGGAGGCGTTGCGGACTTCGCCGTACGGGTGGATCGACGACGCGTTGGCTCTGACCGGGCACTGGGGCTTCGAGCCGGCGCAGATCCAGGTGCCGGTGCTGTTGTGGCACGGCGTGAAGGACGTCTTCTCGCCGGCGTCGCACTCGTCCTGGCTCGCCGCCCGGATTCCGCGGGCCACGGCCGTCCTCGAACCGACCGCGGCGCACTTCGCCGCGTTGCGGGCCCTGCCGAAGGTACTGACGTGGCTGCTGGCGGACACACGGGTGCTCGCCCCCTCCGCCCCTGCCCGTCCCGTATCCGGGGGCTGCCGCCCCCAGGCCCCCGCTTAAGAGGTTGCGCAGTTCCCCGCTCCCCCTGAATGGGGCGCGGGGAACTGGGGGCGATCACACCGCCAGCGGCTCCAAGTCCCGGTAGATGCGGCGCTCGTCCGCCGCCACCCGGGTCATCCCGTTCTCGTCGCCCAGCAGCGTGCGCAGCTCGCCCAGGGCTTCGTCACGAAGGCGGCGGGCCTCGTCCTTGTGACCCAGCGCGGCGAGCGTCAGCGCGGAGTTGGTGACGATGGCGAGGGTTTCCGGGTGGTGGGCTCCGAGGACCGCGCGGAGTTTGACGACCGCGTTCTCCTCCAGCTTGCGGGCCTCGGCGAGGCGGCCCTGGTCGGCGAGGACGTTGGCGTAGTTGATGCCGGTGAAGAGGGTGTGGGGGTGTTGTTCGCCGAGCACCTCGCCCATGCGGCGCAGGACTTGGCGGAAGACGGTTTCGGCCTCCTCGGTGTCGCCGCAGCCCCAGTGGAAGATGCCGAGGTTGTTGAGGGCGGCCTGGGTGTAGGGGTGGGCCTCGCCCGGGACCTTCATGTACTCGGCCAGCGCCTCCCGGGCGACCTCGCGCGCGGCCTCCCGCTCATCCGCGGCGAACAGGTCGGCGGCCATGTTCAGATCGCAGGCGAGCGAGTCGGGGGTCGCCTTCGGATACTGCGCCCGGTACTGCGCACGCGTCGCCGTCGTCAGCCGACGGGCGTCCTCGAACTGGCCCGCCCTGCGCAGCGACACGGCGAGCGACTTGGCGCAGCTCAGGGTGCCCGGGAACTCCTTGCCGAGGATGCGCTTGTGTGCGTCGTAGGCGCGGGAGAGGAGGGAGACCGACTCCGTGTAGCGGCCGACCTCGCGCAGGTCGCGGCCCAGGCGCGCGGCCGACGCGAGGGTGTACGGGTGGTCGGGGCCGAGCACCTCGATCCGCCGGTCGTAGGTGTCCTGGTCGATGGCGCGTGCCTCGCCGTAGCGGCCGACCATACGCAGCGCGAGCGCGAGGTTGTTGGCGGCGCTGAGGGTGCGGCGGTGCGACTCGTGGAAGATCTGGCTGAAGCCCTCGTGCGCCTCGCGCGCGAACTCCACCGCCGACCCGTACACGCCCAGTGCCGCGAGGTCGCTGGCGAGGCCGGACATGGTCACGTATGTGTGGGGGTGTGACGGGCCGAGCACCCGCTTCTGGCGTGCGAGGAGTTCGGTGTTGATTTCCCGGGCCTCCACGTAACGCCCCTGGGAGCGCAGGATGTTGCCCAGCTGGCAGCGCAGATACAGATATTGCACGTCGTCCTCGCCGAGGATCGGCTTCCAGTGGTCGAGGAGGTTCTCGGCGAGCGCCTGGGCGCCGGGGAACTCACCGCGCTTCCACAGATAGCGGACGCGGTCGATGAGCAGCCTGCGGGTCTCCGCCTCGGTGCAGTTGCGGGCGTCGGAGGCGCTCAGGTGCGGCCAGATCACCGCGAACCGCGGCCAGGTCTCGGGGTCGTCGATCGGCTCGTCGCCGTCGGGCCGGCAGCCCGCGAGCACCGTGTGCACGACGTGCCGGGCCTGCCGCTGCTCCTCCTCGGTCAGCTGCGAGCGGATCACCGCCTGGACCAGGCGGTGCACCTGGATGCTGTTGCTGACCTGGTCGACCTTGGCCAGCGCGAACCGGCCGATCTCCCGGATGACCCGGCCGAGCAGCAGACTCTCCTGGAGGGCGGGGTCGTACGGCTTGAGGGCGTCGATCATCTCCTTGCTGTAGAGCAGATGGGAGGAGATCGGTTCGGCGGCCAGGAACGCACAGAGTTGCAACAGTCGTACGGAGGCCGGGGAGCGCTCGCGGAGCCTGGCGATGGAGATGTTCCAGGTCGCGGCCACCGTCTTGGGGTAGTCGGCGGGCTGGTTGAGGTCCAGCACTTCCGTCGTCTGCTCGGCCAGCTGCCGCAGGTACTCCTCGATGGGAGTGGCTGTCTCGGCGAGCCAGGCCGCCGCCTGCTCCACGGCCAGCGGAAGGTCGCCCACCGCGACCGCCACCTGGTCGGCCTCCTCGGCGGTGAGCCCCGAGGCGCGCCGGGTGAGGTGCTCGACGCTCTCCTCGCGCAGGAACACGTCGATGGGCAGGGAGGCGCCCTGCTGCGCCCAGGCCTGGTTGCGGGAGGTGACGAGGATGTGCCCGCCGCCTCCGGTCGGGAAGTAACGGGTGAGCTGGGTGGGGTCGTCGGCGTTGTCGAAGACCAGGATCCAGCGTTTGGTCGGTGCGCCGCGCCCGAGCATCTGCACGGCTTCCTGGCTGGCCAGGTTGATGTCCTCGCCGCCGGGCGCGCCGATGCGGGCGGCGAGTTCGGCGAGCGAGGAGACCACGTTGCCGGGGTCCTCGGCGGAGATCCACCACACGAGGTCGTAGTCCGCCATGAACCGGTGCACGTACTCCAGCGCCACCTGTGTCTTGCCGACGCCGCCGAGTCCGAACAGCGCCTGCGGCTGCGGCAGGACGACCGAGATGCCGCCGCCGAGCTGATCTCGGACCCGGTCCAGGATGACATTGCGGCCGGTGAAGGTGTTGTTGCGCTGGGGCGCGTTCCAGATCGCCGGGGTGCTGCCGGGGAAGCGGGGACCCGAGGGGCTGCCGTCGAGGGGCCGGCCCGGCAGCTCCAGCACGCCGAGCAGCGCGGCGATGCACTGGGACTCGTCGAGCCGGTGCAGATCGACCGGGTTGTGGTCGAGATACGACTCCGGCAGCCGGACCTCGTCGATCCGCAGCGGAATCAGCGCGGTGCCCGGGGCGTCCGTGCCGGACTCCGTGAGGGCACGCCACACGGCGTCGGAGTAGCGGGACTTGCGGAAGGCGTTCGACAGCAGGACGAGATTGTGTGTCGCCGTGTCCTGCTGCTCGAGGGGTCCGGTGGCGATGTCGTGCGGGATGACATTGCAGCCGGCGCGCTTGAGGAGCGCCTCGGCCCAGTCGGCCCACATGCGGTTCTCGGCCGCGTACGTGATGACGACGTCCGCCGCGGTGGTCATCGGCCGCCTTCGCAGGAACGCGTCGCGGCAGCGCAGCCGCACCGGCTCCGGCACCGGCGGCAGCGTGGTGACGTCGCCGTCCGAGATGACCGCGGTGAGCCGTTCGAAGGCGGACAGCAGCGAGTTGGCGATACCGCTCTCGTCGCCGACGGTGGCGAGCGTCTCCTCGTATGCGTAGTAGGGGCGGTAGGGGATCTCGACGGCGCCCCAGTACGCGGTCAGCTCCTCGCCGCCGAGTTCCTCGCCCCCGAGCCCCTTGGGCAGCCCGTCGAACTTGAGCCGCGCCAGCGCCCGTCCCGCGTCGACCTTCTCCTTCTCGCCCTCGTCGATCCTCATCGGCACGGGCAGCACCCGGATCTTGCGCTTGCGGTAACCGTCCTCCACGCTGCGGGCCACGGCCGCCGCGCCGTCGAGGGACTGGTCGCTGAGCGTGAAGCAGTCCACGAGCACATCGGGCATCTGCATGGTGCAGATGTCGGCGTTGTCGGACAGCCCGGTGCGCGAATCGATCAGGACGTAGTCGTACGAGGCCTTCATGTCGTCGCGCAGCGCGTCGAGGAACAGTCCGCCGCCGAGCCGCTCGTAGAAGTTGTCCCACTCGAAGGACGACACGGTCGCGGAGTACGAGCGGTCCTGACGCCCGGCGGAGAGGAAGTCGAGTGAACCGCCGTCCACGAAGCGCAGCCCGAGCCGCTCGGGGGTCAGCGAGATGGCGTGCTGCTCCACTCGCGCGTAGTCCAGGTGCCAGGCACCGGAGCGCTGGGTGCCGGTGGTCGCGGCCCAGGCGTACTCGTTGATGATGTCGATGACCCCCGTGGTGGCCGCGAGCGCGTTGGGGTCGAGAAAGGGGTGGAAGAAGCGGTGCAGACCAGGGGCCTCCAGGTCCCAGTCGACGGCCAGGACGCGTTTGCCGTTGGCGGCGAGGATCCACGCGGTGTTGGCCAGGGCCATCGTGCGGCCGGTGCCCCCTTTGTACGAGTAGAAGGTGATGATGCGTCCGTCCTGCGCGGCCGTCATGCTTCTTCTCCTCCGTGGTCGGATCCGCCTTCGGGCAGCGGCGGGTGGGTGGGGCCCGTGATGGGGCCCATCAGGCGGGGCCTGCGGATCGGCGGGCCGGCGGGCGGATGCGCCTCGGCGTGCTTGAGGTACTGCCGGGTCGCGTGCGCGACGACGGCCGGCAGGACGTCGGTGAAGGCCTTCAGGGTGGGCACGCCGTTGACGGCGACCCGGCAGTCGGTGCGTCGGCCACGGTCCAGGATCAGCGGCAGCGCCCGCTCCAGGTCCGCCGCGAGCTTGCGGCCCTCCTCGCCGTGGCACTGGATGTCGGCCCGGTTCCACGGGACGATCGCGCTGACCCAGGGGCGGGCGTTCGCGTCGAACGCCTTGAGTCTGCGGGTCCGTTCCTCGTCGGTCAGTGCCCACCGGTCGATGAGCAGAATGCCGGGGTGGCTCGGCGCCGCCTTGTCGGAGTCGTCCGTGACCAGGGTCTCGCCGGTGTCCTCGTCGTCGAAGGACGACACCGTGATCCGGTAGTCGAGCGAGCGGATCAACTCCTCGGCGATCGAGGGCAGCGGGCGGGTCGACTCCGAGTGGTACGGGTTCCAGTCCTGGGCGTCCTCGCCGTACGGGCGGGCGTCGCGGTGCTCGGGGATGCTGTGCCGACTGGGCGCCGCCACCGTCAGATGGATGCGCCGGGGACCCTCGCCGCGCGGCTTGAACGCGCTCGGCGTGCTCTCGTAGGGGCGGGGCCTGCTGGACGGCAGCGGCGACTCGTGGGCGACCCGCACGATCCGCTGGGCCAGCCCGAGGACGGTCTCCTCGTACTCGTCGTGCAGTCGGTTCAGCTTGATCAGACCGTATATCCCGTTGGCCGCGTACCGGTCGCCGAACGCCCCGTGGTCCACATGTATATGCCGGACGGAGTCGGGGAGTTGGGCGTAATCGATATGCGTCCACAGCGCGGGGACGATGGCCGGAACGGCACCGGAACCGGCCGCCCGCGCCCGCAGAATACGTTCATTGAACGCGAACCATTCCCGGCCGCAACTCTCACTCGTGAAGTACCGCGGCGAGAACAGCGGCACGAACACCCGGCATGTCGCCAGATTCTCACTGAGCTTTTCCGGCCATCCGTCTCCCGAGCGCATCTCCCGGTCCATGAAACCCGCCGGCGCGCCCGCCGGAAGATCTGTGAGCGCCATGATGTGGTCGCACAGATCCGTGAAGAGGACGTGCACCCAGTGATCCGGATCGCCGCCGCCGGGCCCCCAGGCCGGCGTGTGGGCGTAGCTCAGGAAGAAATAGGGCCGGTTGTCCGAAGCCGCCCGTTCAGGTATGTCCACGCGCCCCCCTGCCTGTGGATGTGCCCCTACGGGATGTTCGGTTCACCTGGCCGGAACCCACAATCTTCCCGATCGAGCGCCCGCACGGGTCGCCTCTTTCACGTCAAACCATGGCGATATCCAGACATCTGGACACCGGCCTGGTCGACGGCGTCCCGCATCCCGAGGAGCCGCACCGCTTTCCCCGCCATTTCCCGTTCCGTCACGAGATCACGCGGCAGCCGCGCCCCGATCGCCCCGAAGTCCCCCTCGTGGAGCACGATGTCCTCGTACGAGGTCCAGTGGCCCGTCTCGCCCCACACACAGTGGTATGCCCGTCGCGCGGGAGCGGGGTGCATCCGGTACCCGGCGCGAGGCAAGGCGCTGCACACCTCGAACCCCACCACCCGAACAGCAGGACCTGGGCGTCGGCGGCGTACAGCTTGGCCGGCGGGGAGCGCTCGCCGAGGTGACAGTGCGGATCGTGGTCGCCCAGCAGCTCCCCGGCCCGGGGGCCGAGCCCGGCCGGCGAGGTGTGCGGATGCCCGCTGCGGACGGCGCCGGGGGCGGTCCGTACGCACTCGGCGAGCACGCCCATCGTCGGGCAGGGCGTCGTATCCGGGTCCAACGGGGGCACCGTTGCCCGGAACCTCGCCTCCTCGTCCTCGGACATGCCGTCGGCGAGCGCCTTGTACGCCCGGGAGGTCAAGGAGTTCTCCGGCGAGAAGGCGGGAACGACGAGCGTGCCGTCGGGGCCGAGCGCGTCGAGCAGCGCGTCCCGCACGTCCGTGTCCCGCAGCCCCGCACCGCCGAGGGAGGCGTGGATCACGAGGATGCCGCCGGGCCGCACGCCCAGCTCGGTGAAAAAGTCGGCCAGTCGGGTGCGGTCAGGCACGGTGGCCCGCCCACTCGGTCCGCAGCTCCTCGGCCAACGCCGCACCGGTCTCGGTGAGTTCACCGTCCGGTCGGGCGGCCAGCTGCTTCAGGGCGCGGCCGGCCCGCCCCAGCGCGGCGGCGTGCGCGTCGTCGTGGCCCTTCCAGTACGTGGCGTCGCCGAGCTCCCGGCTCGCCTGGTCGAGCAGCCGCCCGGCCCCGTTGCCCGGCACGTTCAGATCCGCCGTCTCGCGCAGCGCCGTGAGCCGCGCCAGGCGTCCGGTGCGCGGCAGTTCACGCACGAACTCCTCCGGCTCGAAGTCGACGGCGACCCCCAGCGCGCCGAGTCCGTGCGCGCCGAGCCGCACTCCCGCGTCGGCGGCGAGCGGGGTGACCGTGGTGGCGAGCAGCGCGTTGACGTCGGCACGCCAGCCGGGCTCGCGCTCGTCCATCAACTCATAGGCCGCACCGAGCCGTTCGGTGAATGCCGCGAGCTCGCCGGGGTCGAGGGGCGGGGTGACACGGGCGGGGTAGCAGTCGCGCAGGGGGTCGGCGTCGTCGAGGAGCAACGCAGTGCCGTCCGCCAGGGTCATGCGGTGCAGGGGGCGCCACCTGGTGGTGTCGGCCTCGGTCGCGTACTCCGCGCCGTCCTCGGTGCGCACATGGAGGCGGCCCGCGGTCACCGCGACCTCGACGCGGCCGGGCTCGGGGAGGGTGAGGGTTCCCAGGGTGGGAAGGTGCAGGTCGGGCGTGGCGTGGTCCCAGCTGAGTTTTACGTCGACCTGAGCACGCAGGGCGGCAACGGCGACCGCCGCGGCGAGCGGATCAGGAGTGGTGACCCGGTCGTGCAGGCACTGCTTCAGTGCGGTGTGGAAGTAGGGGTGGGCGATGATCTCGTCGACGTGGCGTGTGGCACCCGCCGCACCGTCCAGGTACACGAAGGCCCGCCACATCTCGTCCCAGTCCGGCTCCCCGGCGTACCGGTAGGCCAGACGGGAGAGCAGTCTCCGATTCAACTCGCCCTGAGCGAACCAGAGTTCCTCTCTGTCGCCGACGGCCGGGCTGAGTGCGTGGTCGGTGATGCGTTCCGCCACACCGTCGACGAAGGCGCGCAGGTCGGAACAGAACACGGACGGATTGTCGAAGCCGCGGCCGCTGCTGTACCGGTGGGCGTAGAGCCCTCCGCCGCACGATTCGATCACGGGGCAGCGACGGCAGGTCGCGCTGACGCCCGCGAGGCCCAGCTGGCGCGCGCGAACCCCGGGATGCCGCGCGAACTCCGCGAAGCGGTGCTGAAAGACGTCGTAACCGGTAGCCGGGGCCCCGTCGTACGCCGTCTTCAGCGAGTCCGCCTGCTCGAAGCTGCCGTCGGTCTCCACCACCGCGAGATCGCTCGGCGCGAGCCCCATCGCCTCCGTCAGGCTCGGCCCGCCCCGCAGGGTGCTGAGAACCGACTCGAAGGTCCGTACGGAGACGGTGCGCCCCTGCTGGTCCCAGCGGTCGAAGATCTTGAGCAGCCAGTCGGCGTACGCGGTCGGCGAGTCGACCGGTCCGGGCGGTGGACTGTCCCAGGTGGAGTGCGGCAGCAGGTAGTCGATGCGGGGCGGATGCAGCGAGACGAGCGCGTCGTGCACGGCGACCGGATCATTGGCCACGTCCACGGTGCACAGCAGGCCGCTGTAGAGATGCCGGTACTCGGGTGTGCGCAGCAGACTGATCGCGCGCAGCACCCGGTCGTAGCTGCTCCTCCGCCGCCGGTCACGCCGGTGCCGGTCGTTGGCGGCGCGGTCGCCGTCGAGCGAGATACTGACCTTGACGCCGAATTCCTTGAACACATCGAGATGGCGTGTGTTGAGCTGCACGCCATTGGTGTGAATACGGAGATCGAGAGCGGTGACCGGGGCGATGGTACGCGTGAGTTCCGCACAGATGTTTCTCATGCGGACGGGACCCACAAGAAGAGGTTCGCCACCGTGAAGGATCACGGAAACGGACGGGAGTTTCTGTTCTTCCGTATAGTCCGCGAATCGCCGGGCCACTTTTCCGAGCGTTTCTTCGGAAATGAAGGTCGGGCGGCCTTTCCAGCTCTGATCGGCATGCTCGTACACATAACAATGATCACAGGCGAGGTCGCATCGACTGTGGATCTTGAGAACGAGCTGCTGCAGCTTCACGGGGTGAGGATAGTGCCGACGGGGGTCTGCTTGTACCGCCAACCCCTTGATCGGTCAAGGCGGTTGACGGCCCCGGCGCACGAGCGCGGGCGCACCGGGCGGTCGTCGTACCGCCGGATGCGCCCGCGCTGAAGTCTGCGTGATCTGCCGCGTCTACAGCGCCGAGTCGAACGTGATCGGCTTGGCCGGACGCCGTCCGGGGATGTCGGTCACTCGACCGGCGGACCTCACGGCAGCAGTCCCGAGCGGGTCGATGGCCGACAGGGGCGTGTGCGGTCGGCGCACGGGCCTGGGGGCGGCGGAGTGGTGCTTCGCCGGCGTCACCGAAAGGTTCATTTTTTGGGACTTTCGTTGGGTTGAGTGACTGTCGAGGCGGAGGCTATCAGTTGGATCTACGGTACGGGGTTGATTCTTGCTAGATTTCATGCTTAGCGCCGAGTCCGGGTTTTCGCAATTGGAGTGGGGCCGGCAGTGTGAATCCGATTTCCGGGTGACGCGAAGGCCCGGCCGGGGAGACGTCAGTTCGGCGGGTGCCGGTTGCGTGCAGCGGTGACGGCTCACGGTGGTGTGGGTTGCGTGCAGCGGTGGCGGCTCACGGTGGTGTGGGTTGCGTGCAGCGGTGGCGGCTCACGGTGGTGTGGGTTGCGTGCAGCGGTGGCGGCTCACGGTGGTGTGGGTTGCGTGCAGCGGTGGCGGCTCACGGTGGTGTGGGTTGCGTGCAGCGGTGGCGGCTCACGGTGGTGTGGGTTGCGTGCAGCGGTGGCGGCTCACGGTGGTGTGGGTTGCGTGCAGCGGTGGCGGCTCACGGTGGTGTGGGTTGCGTGCAGCGGTGGCGGCTCGCCGGGGTGACGGCTCACAGCGGTGACTGCCAGGTGAACGTGGTGCCCGCGCCGCCGTCACCCGTGGCGCCGTCGTCGTGGACCGTCAGGCGGACACCCGCGCGGCTGTCGGGCAGGGTCGCCGTCGCGTCGACCGTGACATCGATGCGGGATACCCCGGCGCGGCGGGACGCGACGGCCAGCGCGCGGCGCAGGCTCGCGAGCAGATGGCCGGCCGCGGACTCCGAGACCAGGCTCTCCACGGCGCCGGTGAATCGCGTGGACGGCCGGAAGCCGAGGACCGCCGCCGCGCCGGCCGTCTCGCGCAGCACCTTGCCGCGGAACGTCGTGGGGGCGTCCACCGGGGGCTGCTGCAGCGCGAAGATGGCCGTACGGACCTCCTGGACGGTGGACTGCAGCTCGTCGACAGCCTGGCCGATCGTTTCGTGCACGTCCTCGCCCGAGCCGCCGGTGTCCGTGTCACCGCCGGTGCCGACGCTCCTGCGCTGTGTGGATTCGAGCATCATGCCGGTCGCGAACAACCGCTGGACGACCAGATCGTGCAGATCGCGCGCGATACGGTCACGGTCCTCGTAGACCGCCAGGCGCTCGCGGCTGTGCTGGGCGTCGGCGAGGACCAGGGCCAGCGCGGCCTGCGAGGCGAACTGCGTGGCCAGCAGTCGTTCCACGGAGGTGTACGGCCGGTCGCCCCGCCGGCGCGGAAGCGCGAGTGTGCCGATGAGCCGGCCGCCCGACTGAAGGGGAAGCATCATGCTGGGCCCGAAGCGCGTCCGTACATGGGTCGTCATCCGGGGGTCGGTCGCGGAGTCGTCGATGAACACCGGCTCGCCGCCCAGGAGTTGTTCGAGAACCGGGCTGCCGGGCGCGATCGTGGTGCCCACGATGTCGCCGGCGTCCTCGAGCGTGGAGGCGGTCACGATCTCCATGCCGCCGTCCACCGTCGGCTGGAGGATGACGCCCGCCGAGGCGTCGGCGAGGATCCGGGCACGGTCGGCGACGGTCGTCAGCGCGTCGGCGGCGGCCTCACCGGAGAGCAGCGCGGTGGTGACGGCCGCGGCGCCCTCGATCCACCGCTCGCGCTGCCGGGCCGTCTCGTACAGCCGGGCGTTGGCGATCGCGATGCCCGCCTGAGCGGCGAGGACACGCAGCAGCTGTTCGTCCTGGTCGGTGAACGGGCCACCGGACTTCTCGGCGAGGCACAGGTTCCCGAACACCTCGTCATTGACGCGGATGGGGACGCCCAGGGAGTCGTCCGTGCGCCCCACGAAACTCCTTCGGCCGGACTCGGGCAGCCCCGCCGTACGGATCTCCCTCGGCCCGTCGTACCCCGGGTCGGCCATGCTCAGCGCCGCGTACCGGGCCCCCGTCAGCTCGGCGGCGCCGTCCACGATGCGCTGGAGCGTGGTCCGCAGTTCGAGGTCGGTACCGACGCTGAGGACGGCTTCCAGGAGGGCCGGGAGGCGGGGGACGGGGTCGGTCATACGGGGCCCCGGAACGCTGGGCTCTCAGCTCGCCAGCGGGTTGAGGATCAGCGGCTCGATCTTGCCCTCCAGCATGTAGCCGAGCCCCTGCACGGCACACACGTCGGGCCGCTCGGCAATGTGCACCGGCATGCCCGTCGCCTGCCGCAGCATCTGGTCAAGGCCCGGCAGCAGCGCGCTGCCGCCGACCATCATGATCCCGCGGTCCGCGAGGTCGGCCACCAGGTCCGGCGGGCAGGCGCGCAGCACCTTCCCGATCCCGTCGAGCACCGCGGTCAGCAGGGTCTGGATGGCATCGCGTACGGCGGCGGTGTCGACCTGCACGGAACGGGCCAGGCCGGTCGCCACGTCACGCCCGTGGATCTCCGTCGACGCAGGGCCGTGCGGGGTGAGCCCGTTGCCGGAGAGGGCGAGCTGCAGGGGCCGTACGGCCTGACTCGGCAGCATCAGCTCGTGCTGATGCCGCAGGTGCTGCACGATCGCGTGGTCGACGGCCTCACCGCCCACCGGGACGCGCCCGGCGGTGACGATCGAGCCCAGCGACAGCACGGCGAGCTGGGTCGCGGCGGCCCCGCACACCATCACCATGGTGGCCTCGGGCTGCTCGACGGGCAGACCGCACCCGACCGCGGCGGCGATCAGCGTGTCGACCAGCTCGACCCGGCGCGCCCCCAGCCCCACCAGCGTCTCGATCGCGGCGCGCTGCGCCAGCGGGTCGGCGTCGTGCGGGGTGCAGGCGGCGGCCCGCAGCCGCGGCTTGCGGCGCAGGGTTCGGCGCACCTTGTCGCCGAGCAGCTGACGCAGCATGCGCTGGGCCATCTCGATGTCGACGACCGTGCCACCGCTCACCGGCCGGACAACACGGATGTAGTCCGGTGTACGGCCCGTCATCTTCTCCGCGAACTCGCCGACCGCGATCAGCGCGCCCGTCTTCGTGTTGATCGCGGCGACGCTCGGCTGGTCGACGACCAGACCCGCGCCCTTCACGTACACACGGGTCCGCGCCGCGCCCAGGTCTACGGCGAAGTGACAGCGGCGCAGCTGCTCCAGACTGTCGGTCATGGCAGGTCCTCCCGAGAGCGCAGACCGTGGGGTCCCGCCGGGCGGCGGTCCTCTCTCGCATTGTGCGGTCCCCAAGGAGGTGTCGCCTTCTGTGGGGGGCCGGGCGGGGTGCGGCTGGATGGGTGGTCTTCGGACGGGATACGCGTCCAGGAGGTGCGCACCGCGTCGAGTATCGATTCCAGGGACGTGATGGTCTGCTCGCAGCCCGCCCGGGTCAGCCGCCGCTCGATCCCCGTCTGCCGGGTGAGTGTCCTGCCCGTCCCAGCCGCCGTGCGCGAGCACCTTCGCGTGGAGCGCGTCCTCGCCCTGCGCGAAGGAAACGTTCACCGCGTCCGTAGCGCTGCGCGCCACCACGTGCGCGCAGGTCAGCACGTGCCGCTCAGTGACGAGGAACCCCGCGCCCGTCTCCCGCCCGCAACTGATCCTGGCGTGGCAGGAGGCGCTCGTCATGGCCGCGTGGCGGTCCCGGGGGAGCCGGACCCGGACCCGTCGGACCGCGGCTCCGGCCGCTCGGGCGCCCAGGAGAGCTTGACCACCAGATGGCCCTCGACCGCGCTCTTGGCGATCAACGCGCCCGCCTCCGCAGTGAGTTTGACCCCGAAATCGATCTCCACGGAGTCGGGGCGCAGGCTGCCGTCGCGGAACACCCGCAACGCGGACTCCGCGGCGGCCCGTACACCCTCCAGGGAGCCCTCGAAGGTGCGGGTCGCCTGGACCGCGCCGTCGTCGCCCCGTGCGACGAGGCGAGAGCCGGACTCGTCCTCGATGCCCTCGACAACGATCACGGCGCCGTCGTCGGACTTGAACTCCACCAGGCCGTCCATGAAGCCGAGACCCCGTTGTGCGTGACGTCCACTCATCTTCATTGTCGGGGACGGTACTTCGCACTGTCCCGGTTTCCGCCGTTCGTACCCGCCCGTCCTGGCGGGAAGCCGCCAGGGCGCCTTCCCGCCAGGTTCCGTCAACTCCCCCGCAACACAAGCGCCCCGACACTCTTCGCAGCGCAGCAACACAGCAGAGCCCGGGCGCCGACGAAGAGAGGGCACACATGACCAGAGGAGCAGCGAGACACGGGACCGCGCTGTTGTCGGCCGGGCTCGTGCTCGCCCTGTTGCCGATGGGGCAGGCGGGCGCGCAAGAAGCCGGTTCTGTGTCGGCCCGGGCCGCCTCCGCAGCCCGCACCGTCACCCTCGTCACCGGCGACAAGGTGACCGTCACCGATCTCGGCGGCGGCAAGAAGACCGTCACCGTCGAGCGCCCCGAGGGGGCCACCGGCGCCGTGCGCACCCAGGTGGCGAACGGCGCCGTCAGCGTCGTACCGGACGAGGCGCTGCCGTATCTGCGGGCGGGCACCCTGGACCGGCGGCTGTTCGACGTGAGCGAGCTGATGCGTCAGGGGCTCACCGACCAGAAGACCGACGAGCTGCCGCTGATCGTGACGTACGGGAAGAAGAGCGGCACAGCCACGCCACGCGCGGCCGTAAGGACGCGCGCGCTGCCGAGCATCCGCGGTGCCGCCCTCGACGCGCACAAGGGGCGGACGTTCTGGAAGGCCATGACCCGCCAGGACGGGATCGGCAAGGTCTGGCTCGACGGGCGCGTCAAGGCCGACCTGGCCGAGAGCAACGCGCAGATCGGCACGCCGAAGGCCTGGGAGGCCGGGCTCACCGGGAAGGGGGTCACCGTCGCCGTCCTCGACACCGGTGTCGACACCGGCCACCCCGACCTGGCGGACAGGGTCTCGCAGACCAAGAGCTTCATCGACGGGCAGGAGGTCGCCGACCGCAACGGGCACGGCACCCACGTCACGTCGACCGTCGGCGGCAGCGGTGCCGCCTCCGGCGGTACGGAGAAGGGTGTCGCCCCCGGTGCCACGCTCGCCGTCGGCAAGGTGCTCAGCGACCAGGGCTCGGGCAGCGAGTCTCAGATCATCGCCGGTATGGAGTGGGCCGCGCGCGATGTGCACGCCAAGGTGATCTCCATGAGCCTCGGCTCGACCGAGGCCAGTGACGGCACCGATCCCATGGCCGAGGCGGTCGACACCCTGTCCGAGGAGACCGGCGCCCTCTTCGTCATAGCCGCCGGAAACACCGGCGCCCCCTCTTCCATAGGCTCGCCCGGCGCCGCCGACTCCGCGCTGACCGTCGGCGCGGTGGACTCCGAGGACCAGGCCGCCTACTTCACCAGCGCCGGACCGCGCTACGGGGACAACGCGCTCAAGCCCGACCTCTCCGCCCCCGGCGTCGACATCCTCGCCGCCCGCTCCCAACTGGTGAGCGGCAGCGGCTACTACACCTCCATGAGTGGTACGTCGATGGCGACGCCGCACGTCGCGGGCGTGGCCGCGCTGCTCGCCGAGAAGCACCCCGACTGGACCGGCGACCGGCTCAAGGACGCGCTGATGTCGACGTCGAAGCAACTCGACGCGTCCGCCTATGTGCTGGGCTCGGGGCGGGTGAGTGTTCCGGACGCGATCGACGCTGCCGTGACCGCCACCGGGAGCGCCGACCTCGGCTTCTACAGCTGGCCGTACGACGCGAACAAGCCCGTCACGAAGACGGTGACGTACAGCAACTCCTCCGACAGCGCGGTCGAGTTGAGCCTCGCCGTACGGGGTGCCACTGACGGCGTCGCGACCCTCGCCGACGCCACGCTCACCGTGCCCGCGCGCGGCACCGCGTCCACGACGGTGACGGGTGACGGCTCCAAGGCGCCCGTGGGCAACACCTCCGGGCAGATCGTCGCGTCCGTCGCCGGCACCCCCGTCGCGCACACCGCGTTCGGGCTGGTCAAGGAGGAGGAGCGGTACACGCTCACCGTCCATGTCAAGGACCGGGAGGGCGCCGCCACGGCAGCCGACGTCGTGGTCCAGCAGCTCGCCCAGGGTGTGGACCCGTACCCCGCGCCGGTCGGTGACTCCGGCACACTGAAGCTCCGGCTGAAGCCGGGCACGTACAGCCTCACGTCCTTCCTCGACGTGCACGGCAGCCACGGCGCGGACTCGCTCGGCCTCGGGTTCCTCGCGGCGCCCGAGATCACGCTGGACCGGGACCGCGAAGTCACGTTGGACGGGCGGCAGCTGAAGGAACTCAGGGCGAAGGCCGACCGGCGGACCGAGACCCGGCAACTGCTGATGGAGTACGACCGGAACGCGGGCGGTTCCGACCTGTTCGGAGCCGTACAGGTGCCCGTCAAGTACGACAGCGTCTTCGCCGCGCCGACCGCGAAGGTGACGCAGGGCAGCTTCGAGTACCGGACGGTGTGGCGGCTCGGAAAGCCGCTGCTGGAGGTCGACGGCATCGGCGAGGCGGTCGTCCAGTCGGGCGGCACGCTGATCGAGGGGCGGAGCAGGCTGCCGCTGGTCGATGCCGGTGACGGTGTCTTCTCGGGGAAGGACGTACGCGGCAAGGCCGTGCTCGCACGGCTCGCCGACGGCGTCGAACCGGCCGCGCTCGCCCAGGCCGCCCAGGACGCGGGCGCCAAGGCAATGTTCGTCACCGACGACACGGCCGGGCGGTTGAACGCCTGGTTCGGCACCGACGACAACACTGACCGGCCGCTGCAGATCGCCACGGTGAACGCGGCGGACGCGGCACGGCTGCGGGCGGCCGAGCAGGTCGAGATGACCGGAACGCGTAACACGCCGTACGTGTACGACCTCTCGCAGGGCCACCAGGGCGCCATCCCGCGCGGAGACCTCACCTATGAGCCCGGCAAGGGTGAACTTGCCGTGCTGGACGCCAGGTTCCACGCCGTGAAGCCCGTGTCGGGCGGCGAGTTCCGGTACTCGATCACCGGCGCCTTCCCCATCGGGATCGGCTTCCAGGAGCGGATCGACTACCCGGCCGAGCGGACCGACTACGTCTCCACGGGCGCCGGGCAGCTGTGGCACGAGTCCGTGAGCGTCGGGCCGGGCACGCTCGAGGAACGCGGCGGACTGATCGCCTACCGGGGTGGCACGCACCCGACGCTCAACTGGTTCAAGCCCGTCTGGCACCCCTGGCTCGGCACCGGACTCGGCTGGGGTCAGCAGCGCGCGGGCAACCGGATCCAGTTCAACACGCCAGGCTGGGGCGACTCCGGGCCCGACCACACCGGCTTCGGCGACGTGTGGAGCGACGACACCGGGATGACCCAGTTCACGGAGGTGTACCAGGACGGTTCCCTGGTCGACCGGCGGATGAGCTCGGGCGCGTACGTCTGGGACGCGCCCGCCGACGAGCACACGTACAAGGTCGTCACGGACACGGCTTTGGACGCGGACCGCTGGAAGCTGTGCACGAAGGGCCACACCGAGTGGACCGTCAGATCGGCGGCCACCCCCGAGGACCACTTCACGTTCCTGCCGCTCCTCAACCTCGGATACGACGTCGACACCGACCTCGCGGGCGATGTGCCCGGCGGCAGCCGGGTGCCGGTGGGCATCCACGCCGAGTATGTGAAGGGTGCGCCGGACACCGGGACCATCGGGGGCGGGAAGCTCGAGGTGTCGTACGACGACGGGAATACGTGGAAGGAGGTGCGGGCGGTCCAGCTCTCCGGTGGCAAGGCGTCCTGGACGGGGACGCTGAGCGTGCCGCGCGGTGCGGAGTTCCTCTCGCTGCGGGCCTCGGCCCGTGACGACCAGGGCGGCTCGGTGAGCCAGGAGATCATCCGGGCGGTGGGAGTGCGGTAGCCGGCCCGGGTGCCTTGTGCGGGTGGTGCCGGCTCCGCTTGGGAGGGGGGAGCCGGCACCACCGATCCGTTCATGTCCCGGGGATTTCCGTGATGCCCCGGATCACCCCCAGGTCCAGCAAGTCCTGGGGACGGATGCGGAGTTGGCCGGCCGTCGCTTCCACCTCCCCCGGGGTCCGCTTCAGGATCGCGGCCGCGAGCTCGGGTGCGATGACCGAGAAGTAACTGTCCGGCGCGGCCCACGTGTTGCCGGGTGCGGCCAGCGCGAGCGCGCCGCCCGAGCCGCCCTCGCCGATCACCAGCGTGGTGACCGGCGTACGGGCGGTGGCCACCGCGGCGAACAGGTCCGCGATCGCCGCGCCGGCGCCCTGGCGCTCCGCGTCGGCGTCGTTGGCGGCACCGGGCGTGTCGACCAACGTCAGTACGGGGATGCCGAGCCGGCCCGCGAGCCGGATCAGCCGGGCGGCGGTGCGGTATCCGGCGGGCCGGGTGGCGGTGCCGCACTGGGCGGCGTAGGCGAGGGGTCGTCCGTCCCGCGCGAGGCCGAAGCCGCACAGCATGCCGTCGTCGGTGCCGCCGCAGCGGTCGCCGCTGATGGCTGCCCGGTGGGTGAAGTACGCGTCCAAGTAGGTCTCGGCGCGTGGGCGTTCGGCGGAGCGGGCGCGCCGCACGGCGTCCCAGCCGGTGGCGGGGAGCTCGCGTGCGCCCAGGGCGGGCGGGACCCGCGCGGCCTCGGCCGACGGCTTGGTGAGCAGGCCCAGCCACCGCGCGAGCGCGCCCCGCAGCTCCTCGGTCCGTACGACGGCGTCCACCGCCCCCGCCGCCAGTTGGGCCTCCGCCGTGTACGCGGCCGGGTCCGCGTCGGGCGGGCGGACCCGGGAGCCCGCGAAGCCCACCTGGACGCCGGGCAACGCCAGGGTCACGTCGGCACCCGCGCCCAGCGTGGCCCAGCCGCCACCCGTCGTCGGGTCCCGCAGCACGGCGATCTGTGCGAGCCCGGCCTCGCGGGCGAGCGCCGACTGCCGGGCCACGCGCTGGAGCTGGGTGAGCGCGAGCATGCCCTCCTGCATCCGGCTGCCGCCCGTGGCGACGAGCGAGACGACGGGGAGGCGGTGCTCACGGGCGTGGGTGTACGCAGCTTCGAGGCGGTCGCCGGTGCGCTCGCCGAGCGAGCCGCCGAGGAAGCCGAACTCGAAGGCGATCAGCACGGCGGGGGTGTCGCCGATGACCGCGGTGCCGCAGACGACGGACTCGTCCTCACCGGTGCGAGCGGCGGCGCGGGCGCGCGAGTCGTCGTAACCCTGCCAGGAGAGTGGGCCGTTTGGTGGGAACTCCCTTATGGGAGAGGGGAGTTCCGTGAAGCGGTCGGTGACCAGGGCGATGGTCTCGCGCGCCGAGAACCGCTCAGTCACGCGGCAGCGCCCGCTTCAGGATCTTGCCCATGTCGTTGCGGGGCAGGGACTCCAGGAAGCGCACGGTACGTGGCCGTTTGTGCGGGGCGAGACGGCGGGCCACCTGATCGGACAACTCGTCGGCGGATGGCGGTGATTGGGGATCCGAGGGCACGATCCAGGCCACGATCCGCTCGCCCAGGTCGTCGTCGGGCTCACCGGTGACGGCGGCCTCGCGCACCGCCGGATGCTCGAGCAGCGCGTTCTCGATCTCCCCGGCGCCGATCTTGTAACCGCCGCTCTTGATCAGGTCGGTGGCCTTGCGGCCGACGATGCGTACCGAGCCGTCGGGGTCGAGGACCGCCATGTCGCCGGTGCGGAACCAGCCGTCCTCGGTGAACGCGGCGGCGGTGGCGTCGGGCCGGTTCAGGTACTCGGTGAAGAGGTTCGGCCCGCGCACCTGGATCTCGCCGACGCTCTCGCCGTCGTACGCGCCCGTGGGGGTGCCATCGGTGTCGTACCCGGCGATCGTCGTCCCGTCCTCCTCGACGAGCCGCAGGTCGACGCCGGGCAGCGGCACGCCCACGGTGCCGGGGCGCGCCGCACCGTCCACCCTCACGCTCGTGTTCATCAGCGTCTCGGTCATCCCGTACCGCTCGACGACCCGGCCCCCGGTCGCGGCCGTGATCCGCTCGTGGTCGTGCACCGGCAGCGCGGCGGAACCCGACACGAGGAGTCGCGCCCGGCCGAGCGCCTTGGCCAGCTCCACGTCCTCGCTGAGCGCCTCGGCGAGCCGGTGGTACATCGTCGGCACCCCGAACAGCATCGTCGCGCCGCCGTTCAGCTCGCGCGCCACACCCTCCGCGCTGAACCGCCCCAGATGCCGTACGGAGCCGCCGCGCCGCAGCGGCCCCAGCATGCCCAGGATCAGCCCGTGCACATGGAACAGCGGCAGCCCGTGCACCAGCACGTCGTCACCGGTCCACTGCCAGGCGTCGGCCAGCGCGTCCAGCGTCGAGGCGATCGAGCGACGCGGGATCACGGCGCCCTTGGGCGGGCCCGTGGTGCCGGAGGTGTAGACGATGAGGGCGGGGGCGGCGGGGTCCGCCTCGGCGGGCGGTACGGCCGTTCCGGCGCTGTGCGTCTGGATGTCGATCTGCTCCAACACCCGTACGGTTTCGGGAAGTTCGTCGCCGCGACCGGCGAGCAGCAGCGACGGCGCACTGTCGCCGAGAATGTGGCCCAACTCGCCCTCTCCCGACTTCGGGTTGAGCGGCACGGCGGGCACTCCGGCGAGCAGCGCGGCCACGACACCGACGGCCGTCTCCAGGGTCGGTGTCGCCCACACGGCGACCCTCCCGGCACCGACGAGCCGCCCGGCGAGTTCACCCGCCGAGGCGGCGAGCTGCGCGTACGTCAGGGACCGGTCACCGAACCGCAGCGCGGACCGCTCCGCGACCGAACCGCCCACCAGGGCCGGAAAGAGGGAGGACACGCGTACTCCTTGCCAGTAGGGAGCTTTCCATGGGGCACCGTCTCCACCGTTCCTACACCACCGCGAGGGAAACCGCCGGAGCACGAGAGGGCCGGCCCCGCGAGCTCCGCCCGGAGCCGATGGCACGCACTACCCGATGACGCTCCGGTAGTGGGTCGTCAGTCTCCCGTCCGCGTCCAGCACATGGAACGCGAGCGCGGGCGGGAGATCGAGGTGGACGTGGTCCTCCGCGTGGGCGCGGTGTTCCCACGGGAGGCGGAGGGACGAGACGACACCAGGGGCCACGAGGAGGGGACGGCCGGCGAAGGTGGAGGCGGCGGGAGTGTGGGCGTGGCCGGTGAGAAAGGCGGTGAGATGGGGGTGGCGGGCGGTCAGGTCGGCCAGGGGCTGCTCGTCCAGGAGGCGGATGCCGTCGACGTAGGGGGTGTTGAGGGTCACCGGGGGATGGTGGAACGCGACCAGGACCGGGGACGTGGCCCGCGTCAGGACCTCGTCCAGCCAGGCCAACGTCTCCTCGTCCAGGTGGCCGTGGTCCTTGCCCGGCACCGACGAGTCGCACAGGGCGAGGGTGAGGCCGGGCGCGTGGTGGACCTGATTCGGCACTCCATGGAGTACCGCGTTGGTGGCGAGTTCCGAGACGCACAGCCTTATGTCGTCATCGCGGTCAGTGATCCCCTATTCCGCAAGTGTGGAGAGAACGAACTCGCGTGCCACGCGGACAGAGCCGCGCGACCGGGGGAACCGCCGGTGCCGAAGAAGGGACACGATGAACCACCACCTTGATCCTGAGGGGTACGATCCCTGGCAAGTTACTGCTATTCGCGAAAAGCGGCAAGATTGCCCAAGGGTGGTTCTCGGTGCCAACTCGCTTACTGTGTAAAGCGGCAAGGCTGGTTGGGCGCGCAGAAGCGAGGGAGGAGGGGCCATGAGTGCCGGTGAATGGATCAGTACCTCCATGCCGTATCTGACGCCGCGTGAGCACGGGCAGTTGGACGCCTGGAGTGCGGAACTCGCGGCGCGAGGGCGGCGGGGAAGCCAGCGGGTGGTGTACGCGGGGGAGGTGCTGGCGCCTCCCGGAATCGCCGAGCTGCTGGGCGTGTCCGGAGGGGAGACCGTCGTCGTACGTCGGCGCATCATCCACCTTGGCGATGAACCGAGCGAGTTGACGGACACGTACTACCCCCTCGCCATCGCCAGAGGAACCCGGCTCGCATCGACGGCCAAGATCCGTGGCGGGGCGGTGACCCTCCTCGCCGAACTCGGCCATGCGGGGGCCCGGGTACAGGAGGATGTCGTGGCCCGAATGCCGACGGAGGACGAGCGGGGCGTGCTGCGGACCGCAGACGACGAACCGGTCTTGCAGTTGACCCGGCTCACCCTCGATCGCGACGACCGGCCGATCCAAGTCGACCGTATGGTGATGCCCGCCCATCGTCAGCGGCTTCGGTACGAGATCAGGATCGGTGACCGTGCCCAGAGCTGAGGACGACGATTTCGACCGCCGCTCGCTGCATGAGCGGATCGCCGCCGATCTGCGCGACGACATCATGAGCGGAGATCTGCCGCCCGGGGCCAAATTGCCGTCCACGGTGCAGCTCAAGGCCCGCTTCGACGCGTCGAACGCCACCGTGCAGAAGGCGCTGCAGCTCCTCAAGGATGAACGGCTCGTCATCGGGCGTGCGGGCGCCGCCGTGACCGTGCGGGAGCACCGGCAGCGGACGGTGCGACCCGCGGCGTACATGGCGCCCGCCGAACCCGGTGAGCCCTACCGGTGGCTCACCGAGTCGTCCAAGGGCGGGGCGAGGGCTCGGAGCGAGTTGCTTGAGGTGGCGGAGGTGGTCCCTCCGGCGGACATCGCCGAGGCGTTGCGTCTAACGCCGGGCGACTCCGCACTTCTGCGCAGCCAGCGCCTGCTGATCGACGACGAACCGGTGGAACTGGTCGAGTCTTACTACCCGTTGGAGATCAGTCGCGGCACCGCGATGACCAAACGCCACCGGATCAAGGGAGGGACCCCGGCGATCCTCGCGGACCTCGGACACCCGCCTCGGCTCAGTGTGGACCGGGTGTCCGCCCGCGTCCCCACGCAGGAGCAGTACCGAGCGCTGCAACTGCCGAGCGATCTCCCGGTGCTGCGTACCCTCCGCGTGGTGTACAGCGATGGCGATCGGCCCATCGAGGCATCGGTTCTGGTCAAGGCCGGGCACTTGTACGAACTGCGATACGAGTTCACAGCTGAGTGAAGGCGTCCAAGACTCCAGACCGAACGAGCCGTCCTCTGGGGTCCCAGCAGTCCGCTATCTCGATGCCCACTTCAGTCCCACAGCGCCCGCACAGCAGACTCGGACCGGCGGAGCTGTCGGGCCGACAGCAGCCGACCCGGCGTGCGGGGTTGGCATGCGGTCGAAGCAGCACACCGTCGAGGGGATTGATGACGGCGGTCAGGAACTCCCCCGAACCCGTCTCTCCACCCCCAATCCAAACGGCACGGGGTCGAACATGAACGCCCCACGAGGGGCGGTGGACGGCCCGTAGGTGTAGTGCTCCCTGCCGGAGACCCGCTGCAAGGGTTGCCACTCTGCCCGCCGAAGCACTGCCGACAGTGGCCCACCACAACTCCGACACCTGAAAGCCATGAGCATCCCCACCAGCGCGCCGATCGCTTCGCTTCCCGCACGCTACAGGCGCCCACGGAATCACGGCCCTGCCCACAGACAGCCGCCGCGATCGGAGACCGCTGACAGCCACGCCTGACCTGGTGGGGCCGGCGAGCCTGGAGACTGACCGGTGCAGAAAACTGTTGGCCGCCCAGATAGGCCCTGGCGATACTGCCGTCATGGATCCGGTGACTTTCGCGACCGCCCGCCTGCTGTTACGGCCCTTCACTCCCGCCGACGCAGAGGCGGTGTACGCAGCCTGCCAGGATTCCGACATCCAGTACTACACGCCGGCGCCCGCACCGTTCCGGCGCGAGGATGCCGAAAGATACGTCGAGGAGACCGCTCCCCAGGGCTGGGCCACGGACGGCGACCACATCCTCGGCGCCTTCCGCACGGACAACGGCGCGCTGGTTGGTTCCTTCTGTTTGACCAAACGTGACCAGGGAGTCTACGAACTCGGCTACTGGGCAGCCAAAGAGCAGCGCGGCCACGGATACTCCGCAGAGGCCGCGCGGGCGCTGTGCGACTGGGGCTTCAGCGTGCTCAATGCGCACCGAATCGAGTGGTGGGCGATGGTCGGGAACGTAGCCTCCCGCGCACTCGCGGAGAAGCTCGGCTTCACGCTTGAGGGAACCCTCCGCAATCGCGGCATGGTCAACGGCCAACCGCACGACTGGTGGGTGGGCGGACTCCTGAAGCCCTGACTCCACGACACCGGCAGCCGCCGAGCCCTCCCCTCCCCGTGAATCAATGCGAGCCGCCTTCATCCGTACGACGCCATGCGTTGTGCACGCGGCCACCCGGAGATTGCCGCAGGAGCCGCACACGAGGGACACGTCGGACTTGGCGAGGCTGCGGGTGCGCATCTGCTGTCAACGATCGTTCTTGAAGTGGGAACGATCGTTCGGAAAGTGTGGCGTGGGGCGAATCGGCCACGTAGTCTCGGCCATCGGTGCGACAACTTGACGAGTCAACTGCCGGGAGCCCCTTGGTGAGTGAGTCCCCGCCGCCTCTGACCGAGACGCTCGCACGCCTCGATGCGCAGATCGCCGAGAAGAGCCTGGACCGAGGCGAAGTCCTCGACGTGCGTGCCCTGTCGGGGCGGACCGCCGTCCCCGAGGAGGAGGTCCGTGCCCTGCTCGCGGGCGAGGCGCCGCGCGACGACAAGGTGGACGACCGGATCCGGGGGCGCGTGCGCGCGCTGTACGCGGCGTATCTCGCGGAGAGCGGGAAGCGGCCCGCCGACGTGTGCCGGGAGGTCGCCGCCCGGCTCGGCATCAGCGACAAGTGGGCTCGATCCCTGCTCAACGGCGACAAGATGCCGAACGTGCCGGACCTCACCCGGCTCGCCGAGTTCTTTCACCTTCACCAGGGCACGAAGTTCTTCACCGATCCGGCCGCCGTCGCCCTGAACGGCGCGCTTCAACGCACCCTTCAGGAACTTGAAGGCAGCGCGGAGGACGGGCCGCTGCTCAAGTTCACGATCAAGCACGGAGTGGTCACGCTGGCCCTGCGGGGCAAGAGGCTGACTCCCCGCAAGCAGGAGGCGCTCGCGCTCATGCTCGAATCCCTGCTGGGCGGCGAGGAGGCGGAACGATGAAGTTGGCCGCCACCGTCCGCAAGCTCGCCGCAGGCCTGCGCCCGCACCGAGCCGACTCCGGGATGCGGGCCCTCGCCGTCGAACTCAGCCGCGTCCTGCGGAAGCGGTTCGACACCCCGGTCGACGTACGGGAGTTGGCGGATGTCTTGTGCGCGGAGATGAGCAGGCGCCGCGACGGGCGCCCCGTCCAGCTCCGCTTCGAGCGCTTCCCCGACGAGATCGAGGTCACCGGTCTGTGGATGGAGTTCCACGACTTCGACCTCGTCATCATCGAGGAGCGTGCGGAGCCGGTGCAGAAACTCGTCATCCTGGGTCATGAGTTGTGGCACATGACACGGGGGCACCACGACCATCACCTCGAAAGACAGGGCGCGGCCGCCGCCGCCAGCGCCCTGACCGACAGTCCCGACTGGCAGGAGATCGCCCTCACCGTCGCCGCCCGCAACGGATCCCATGAAGCCGACGAGGCGGAGGCCGAGGACTTCGGTCTGCACCTCGCCAGCGTCTTCCGCTCCTGGGTGACCGGCCCCGGTACCCGGGGACCCGTCGACCCGGTGGGCCGCGCCATCCAGGCGTCGCTCGGCTACCGCGGACCCCAGGACTGAAGGACTGACGGGCGATGAATCCCTCCCGCTTCTTCGACGGCCTGTACATCTCCTTCTGGATACCGGCGGCGGTGCTGACCGTCGCTCTGGCGATCAAACTGCCCAGCATCATCAAGCTCTGGAAGGATCCGCTGCTCAGGGCGGTCGGCGGTCTGCTCGTCCTCGCTTGCGGCGTCTTCGTCTTCGCGGCGCCGCCGACCATCGGCTGGACCAACCGCGTCACCGGCGTACCGAACATCTCGGCACCGCTCGTCTACAGTCTCGTCACCGCGTTCGGCGGATCCTGCCTCCTGCTGATCACCGCCTGGCGCAACGGCATCTCCGACCGCTCGGAGACCACCCGGCGCGCCACGCGACGGGTGGTGAGCGTCTACTCGGGCGTGATCGTCGCACTGTGGGTGCTGTTCGCGCTCGCCGACGCCCATGTCGAGCGGGTGCGGGACCTCGACACCTACTACGCCACCACCCCCTTCATGCGCGAAGAGATCGTGCTCTACCTGCTCGCGCACACCGTCGCCTGCCTGATCACCTACCGGCTGATCCGGAACTGGATCCGCACCGACGGACTCGATGTATGGCTGCGCACCGGTCTGAAGCTCCTGGGCGTCGGCTACGCGATGAACCTGCTCTACGACGGCTCCAAGTTCACGGCCGTCTTCTCCCGCTGGACCGGCCACGACCTGGACTGGCTGAGCACCGACCTGTCGCCGCCCGTCGCCTGCGTCTCCGCCATCCTGATCGCGGTGGGGTTCATCCTGCCGAACGCCGGCCAGTACCTGCAGCGCCGTGCGCGCACCCGGCTCAGCCACTGGCGCCTGCGGCCCCTGTACCGGCTGACGCGCACGGCCACCGGCGGCCGCGTCCCCTTCAAACTGAGGGCCACCCCCGAACTGCGCCTGACCCGCCGCGAGACCTTCATCCGGGACGCGCTGCTCCACCTCGCCCGGTACATCGACGAGGACCTGGACCGACGCGCCTACGACGCGGCCCTCGTCCTGGACCGCGACGCCGGCCGGGCGAGGCCGCTCGCCCACGCCCTGACGATCCAGGACGCCATCGAGACCAAGCGCCGTTCCCGGGCGGACGACGCGACCGCCCCCCTGGGCAGCCCGGACATCGAGAACCTCCTGGCCGGCATCGAGGCCGTGTCCCAGGCCCTCCGCCACACCGACGACATCAAGACGGTCCGCGAGCGCGCGGCCGCGGCGGCTGAGAGCGTTCCCACGCCGTAGCCAATGGGACGTCAGCCGGTGGCGGGCTCCACCACATCCGCCACCACACAACTCACGTTGTCCGGCCCGCCGCAGTCGTTCGCCGCGCCGACGAGGGCCCGAACAGCCTCCTCCGGTACGGGACTCGAGGCCAGGATCCGTGAGATCTCCTCCTCCGGTACGACACCGGAGAGGCCGTCCGAGCAGAGCAGGTAACGGTCGCCCGGCCGGGCGTCGTGCAGCCGCAGGTCGGGTACGGGGGCGGGCGCCCCGCTCCCCAACGCCTTGAGGAGCAGGGCACGTTGGGGGTGGGCGGTGGCCTCCTCCGGTGTGAGCCGGCCCTCGTCGATCATCGACTGGACCACGGTGTGGTCGTGGGTGATCCGGGACAGCCCGCCGTCGCGCAGCAGATACGCGCGCGAGTCCCCTATGTGGACCAGCGCGAGCTGGGAGCCGGTCCACACCATCGCGGTGAGGGTGGTGCCGACGTCCTTCCGGTCGGGGGCGATGTCCTGAACGGCCCGGGTGGCGCCCTGAACGGCGTCCTCAAGGAGATTGAGCACACTCCCGGCCGGGAGCGGCTCGTCGTCCAGGAACTTGAGGGCCTCCACGGCCGCCGTACTGGCGGGCGCCCCGCCCGGCCCGCAGCCGTCGGCCACGGCGAGGACGCGGGCGCCCGCGTAGACCGTGTCCTGGTTGGCGCTGCGGACCAGACCGGTGTCGGAGAGGGCGGAGTAACGGAGCTCCAGCATGCTGGTGTCCTTTCTGGGGGACGGTGAGAGATGGTCCACGAGGAACGCCGCCAGATCCCGGCGCGCGGCCGTCTCGGCCTCGACCTGGGCCCAGTAAGCGCGGATCTCCCGCGCGGCCGGCCCCGGCGCCATGGCGCACACCCGCCGGATACGGGCGAGCGGCATCCCGAGCCGCCGCAGCCACGCCACCAGCCGCGCCTGCTCCAGCTGCTCGACCGCGTAGTACCGGTACCCGGTCCCCGGGTCGACCCGGGCGGGCCGCAGCAGCTCCAGCTCGTCGTAGAGCCGCAGCGCCTTGGGCGACAGCCGGCACGCCTTCGCGAAGGCCCCGATCGTCAGCATGTCCATGCGCCCACCCCGTGGTCCGGTCGTCGTTCCTCGTTCCGCCACCGATGCTGGGGCTTCACCAATGGTGAAGGTCAAATGGCTTGTCGTGGTCGCACGGATGGTTGTTAGCCTCCCCGGAGTCCAGTCGTACGAGGATGGAGTCCGCCGTGGCCCGCACAGCCGCCCGCGCCCGTATCGCGCTCGTCACCTACCGGCCGGGGGAGGAGGGGATCAGCGCGGACCGGGATCTGCCCGTGCTGAAGGGGGCTCTCGAGGACGCCGGGGCGGAGGCGGTCGTCGTGTACTGGGACGACGTCGAGGTCGACTGGGGGGCCTTCGACCTCGTCCTGATCCGGTCGACCTGGGACTACAGCTGGCGGGTGGCGGAGTTCGTGGCGTGGGCCGAGCGGTGCGGGGGGCTCACGCGGCTGGCGAATCCGGCGGGGGTCGTGCGGTGGAACACCGACAAGCGGTATGTCGGGGACCTGGCGGCGGCGGGGGTCCCGGTCGTGCCGACCCGGTATCTCGCGCCGGGGGACCCCGTCGAGCTGCCCGAGGACCAGGATTTCGTCGTGAAGCCCACCGCCGGTGCGGGGGCACGGTACGCCGCCCGGTACACACCCGGGGAGCGGGAGACGGCCGTACGGCAGCTCGCGCGGATGCACGACGAGGGGCTGACCGCGATGGTGCAGCCGTACGTGAAGAACATCGACGCCCGTGGTGAGCGGGCGTTGCAGTTCTTCGGCGGGCGGCTGCTGCACGCCAGCCGGAAGGGTGCCGTGCTGGAGCCGGGCACGCCGTTCGACGGGGACAAGGTTCCCCATCCGCGGCTGGAGGCCTGGGAGCCGACGCTCGCCGAACTGGCCGTGGCCGAGCGGGCGTTGGCCGCGGTGCCGGACGGTTCGGACGCCCTGCTCTACGCCCGAGTCGATCTCGTCGACGGCGACGACGGCCGGCCCCGGGTGATGGAGCTGGAGCTGGTCGAGCCGAATCTCTTCCTCTGGCTGCACCCGGAGTCGCTGCCCGCCGTCGTGGAGGGGATCCTCAAGGCTGCTGCCCTTTGACTCCCACTCGTTGCAGCAGCCCCCAGGTGAACTCCGCCGCGCATTCCCGTCGTACGCCCCACGCGTCCGGGGCCGTGAAGGCCAGACCCCAGCGCGTCGGGGCCGTGCCCTCCAGGGGGCGGGCGGGGGCGAAGGCGCGGGCGGCCTCGTCGACCGTGCAGGACCAGGGCGTGAGATCGTCCAGGGTTTCCAGCACCGGGCCGGGGGCGCCGGGGGCCCGCACCAGCCACTCGTTCCAGGCCACCCCGTTGGGTGCGACGAGGACCTCGAAGCGGAGGTCGGGCCAGAGGGGGACGGGCCACAGAAGCGCCTCGCAGGCGAGGTCGCCGATTTGGCGGGGAGTGACCGACTCCGGGGCACCGAGGATCGAGCGCACGCCCCGCGAGCGCGGGGCGTGCAGCATCGCCTGCCAGCGCCGGTTGGCCTCGCGCATGTCGGCGATGGAGACGCCCAGCTCGTGGCGGGCGTCCTCGACGAGGTCAGGGTTGTGGTCGGCCATGCGGCGCAGCAGGACCAGCTGGAAGTCGAGAGGGGTGAAGGGTGTGGTGGGGCGTTTGGCCGGCATGGGGTCCATGGTCGCGTACGCGGGCCTCGCCCGGTCGGCGCCCGTCGGGCAGGAACAGGACCGAGTTGACGTAACGGGGGCCGTGCGGCGGCAGCACCCGACGCAGCAGGCCCTGCGAGACGACGTGTGACGTCTGCGCCTGGTGGGCCTCCAGGGGGAAGGCGGCCAGAGGCAGCCAGGTCGCGCCGGGAAGCACCCAGCCGGCGTAGCCCTGCTCGGTGAGGTACTCGACGACCGGGGTGATCGGCTGGATACGGGACTCCAGTTCGATGAACAGGGCCGGGCGGTCGCGGGCGAGCAGGGTCCGCGCACCGCGCAGCACCGCCGGCTCGTTGCCGTCCACGTCGATCTTGATGAAGCCGACATCACGCAGGTCCAGGCTGTCGAGGGTCAGACACGGAACCTTCAGCGCGCGGGCGTGGATGTCCCTGCGGACGAGGGAGGACACACCTCGGTCGCCCGCGTCGTCCGGCGGCAGCCACAGGTGGGCCGTGCCCCGGTGGTCGGAGGCTGCCGCGCGGATGACACGGACGTTCCCGGGGCTGACGGCGGAGAGGAGTCCGGCCAGATGCGGGACCGGTTCGACGGTCACCACGCGGCGGGCTCGGCCGGCGAGGCGGCGGGTCCAGGGGCCGTACCAGCCGCCCACGTCCACCGCCGTGCCGCAGCCGGGCAGAGGTCGGCGAGCCGGGCCAGTTCGGGTTCGAAGCGCGGGTAGAGGAGCCGGGCGGTGGCGGCGACCAGACGGGTGGGGAGGAAGGGGGCTAGGCGGGCGGCCAGGGTCTTTTTCACACGAGCGGTCCTGGGGTCTGTCAAGGGGCCATCCGTTTGAGGAGCTCCTCGTGCTCGTCCTCCGTGACCTGCTCCCCGGAGGACGGCAGCAGCTGGGGGATGCCGTCGACGATCGGGTAACGGCGGTGCAGCCGTGGGTTGTAGAGGGCCTCCTCGGAGGTCAGGGCCTCATCCGGGACGAGCAGATGCAGCGGGCCCTTGTCGAGCGGGCAGGCCAGGATCTTCAGCAGCGGGTCGTCGGAGTTCATGGGGGCGTCAGCTCCTTGGCACCGATGGGGGGTCGGGGTGCTTCATCGTGCTTGGGCATGGCGAGCAGGACCGACACCGCGAGCGCGGTGCCTGCGAGGCGCAGGGCGAGCCGCACCGGTTCGTGCGGCAGCGCCTCGCCGAACGCGAGCGTGCCGAGCACCGCCGTGAACAGACAGGTCACCGTCGTGCAGACGGGCACGATCAGCGAGGCCCGGCAGCGCTGCAGCGCCGCCTGCGACATGACCAGGCCGAACGCGCCGGTGAAGACAAGGAGATAGGGGTACGGGGAGCGGAGTAGGTCGACCACCGCTCCGCCCAGGCCGCTCGTGGTCAAGTAGCTCGACACACCCTTGATGGCGAGCGAGCTCACGCCGTACAACAGACCCACCGCCACGCCGTACTCGACGCCCGTGGTCGGCATGCGGTGCCGGTGCCTGGAGCGGCGCTCGGCGGCTCCGTACAGCCACACGCCCAGCGAGAGCGACGGCAGACAGACGGTGAGGATCAGCGGCACCGGGGCGCTGCGGCTCACCGTGTCCGTGCCCTCGTGCAGGGACAGCACGACCATCAGCAGCGCGGCGAGGATCGCGCCGAGCGCGTACCGCTCGCGACCGGTCGTCTCCTCGCCGAGCAGCCGGGAGGAGAGCAGCACGAGCAGGACGAGCCCGGAGACGAAGATGCCCTGGGCCGCGGCGATCGGCAGGGTGCGGTAGACGGCGAGCTGGGCGCCGAAGCCCGCGGCGAGGGCCAGCGAGCCGCCGATCCACAGGGGGCTGCCGAGGACCAGTCGCAGCAGCCTGGCGGGACGGCGGATGTCCACCTCGGGCAGGGCCGCCAACGCCCGTTTCTCCAGGACGAATCCGGTGCTGTACAGGACGTTCGCCAGCAGGGCCGCGGCCACTCCCCACCACATGGGCTACGTCCTTCGCGCGTGCAGGAGCAGGATGGAGGACAGGGACGGCGCGGCGCAGGCCAGCCGGTCCAGGGGGCGCAGCGGGCGCGGTACGCCATGGAAGGGCGCACCCGCCAGGCGTACGACGTCGAAGCCCGACGCGGTCACGAACTCCCGCAGCGCCCGGGCCGTGTAGAGCCGCAGATGGCCCACGACCTCGCTTCCCGGGCGGCCATGGATGGCGCGCAGGCTCACCTCCGAGAAGACGGGCTGGACGCCGGCGAGCAGCAGGGCTCGGTTGTACCAGGCGGCCAGGTTCGGGGTGGAGAGCATCAAGTGGCCGCCGGGGCGTAGGACTCGGCGGATCTCGTCGAGTGCGCCGTCCGGGTCCACGAGGTGTTCGACGACCTCGCTGAAGAGCACCGCGTCGGCCGATGCCGTCCTGAATGGCAGCCCGCCGTCGGTGAGTTCGCCGCGGATCGCGTACGGCACATGGGCGTGGGCACGTCTGAGGGCGTCCTGCGACCAGTCGACGCCGATCAGGCGGTGGCCGGCGAGGAGGGGGGCGGCGGTCGCGGCCGCGGTGCCATCGCCGCAGCCGATGTCCAGGACGGTCTTCGCGCCCGCCGTGGCCGGGCCCAGCGCGGCGGCCAGCATGCGGGCCTGGCGCAGGCTGCGCGGGGTGCCGGAGGCGACGGGAACGGCGGGGTCCTCGTAGAACTCGCGAAGTCCGCGCCGCGCGGGCGCTGTCGTGGTCATGGGGTGTCCCCCTCCGTCGCGTGCAGATAGTGCTCGAAGAGGTCGCGCAGGTGGGCGCCGTCACCGTGGCTGAGCAGGGTCCGGGACCAGCGCAGGGCGAGGTGCAGGCGGCCCGCGGTGGACGCGGTCGTGACGGTCAGGCCGCGGGGCATGCGGGCGGGGGCCGAGAACCACACCGCGTGGGCGCGGCCCGCCGTCTCGCCGAAGTCCAGGGGGTACGGGATGCGGCCGATGTTGCTCAGCAGCGTGGTCGAGGTCCAGGGGCCGGCCGCTCTGCGCAGGCCTCTGGTGACGGCCGCGCGCCACGCCACGGGGACCACGGGGGCGGTCAACAGTGCGGCCCCGTAGCCGAGTTGGGGGCGGTCGAGGGACTTCAGTGCGCGCGTGCGGTGGGCCGTGCGGCGCAGCAGTTCGCTCATCCTGTGCGCGTCCACCTCCTCGGGGGTGAAGGTGACTTCCACGAGCCGCGTTCCGTTGCCGATCGGCATGTCCGCGTCGCGGGGGCGGTCGTCGACCGGCATCGTGATGCGCAGGGGGCGGGGGCGGGCGCCGTGTTCCCTGTTCCAGTGGGCGAGCATCAGGGCCGTGGTGGCCATGAGCTGGTCGTTCACCGTGTAGGGGGAGCCCTTGGGGCGGCGCGGGACGTTCAGCTCGGTGACGAGCAAGCCGTTGCCGGGGGAGGGTTCGGGGGCGCCGGGGGCGACCCTGGCGGGTGGGGTCCAGGTGGAGGGGGTGTCCACCTGGGGGGTGTCCGTCGCGTCGGGGGTACGCATCGGGGGCGCGGCGGGGGTGTTGTCCTTGCCTCCGTACAGCTCGGCTGCGGTGGCCAGGATGCGGAGGCAGGCGGGGCCGTCCAGGGCGGTGTGGTTGATGGTGAGGAAGAGGACTGTGCCCTTGGGGGCCGGGTGACCGGGGGTGGGGCCGGCGCCGGGGCGGGACGGCGAGCTCGCGCCTCGCGGGGTGTCGCTCTCTTCGGGACGGGCACTGCCCCCAGCGGCACGCAGGCCCACAGCTGGGTCGGTTGCGGCGGTGCCCGCTCCTGGCGCCGCCGAGCGTGGGGGGCCGCCCCTGGCGGCCTGCGGGCCCGTGGCTGAATCGGTGCGCCGGCCCACGGTGGCTTCGCCCACCGCGTCTGTCGCCTCGCTGCCCACCGCCCGGCCCGCCCCCTCGACCACCTCCAGGCGTATCGGTGGGGACAGGGACAGGGGCGGGGCCTCCAACAGGGCCCTGGTCCGGGCATTCCGGAGTGCGTCGGAGTCGGCGGAGGTGAACGACACCACCTCGACGTCCGGCCCCGACGTCAGCTCCCACTCGTAGCGGCGGCGGTACCAAGGGCCCGGGGCCTCGCGCATCAGGATGCGGGGGTGGCAGCGGAGCGCCTGTGTGAACGCCGTCCTCAGCCGGTCCGGGTCGAGGCGGCCAGGCAGATGGACCTCGATGTGGACCGTCTCCGGTTCCTCCTCCTGGAGGCAGTGCCGGGCGACCTCGTCCACCACCGGGAACGGGACGCGGACGGGGGGCCGGATCGGCCCGTCCGTGCCGTCCCGTGCCGGGTGCTCCACCGCTGTCATGTGGCCTCCCCCCTCCCCGTGTCCTCCTGGGTGCCGGGTTCCTCCGGTGGTGTCGCCCTGAACCTCGGCTTGTGGAACGTGAGGCGCGCGGTCGGGGGCTCGGGCTCGGGCTGGGCCGATCCGGGGCCGCGGGCGGAGACGGTCGGGCCGGAGGCGGCCCGTGCCCCGGACTCGGCCCCGGTTCCGCACGTGCCGGGCTTCTCCCCGGCCGGCTCGGCCCCCGGGCCGGTCCTTTCCCTGGTCGGCTCGGCCCCCGCGCCGGGCTTCTCCCCGGTCGGCTCGGCCCCCGGGCCGGTCCTTTCCCTGGTCGGCTCGGCCCCCGCGCCGGGCTTCTCCCCGGTCGGCTCGGCCCCCGGGCCGGTCCTTTCCCTGGTCGGCTCGGCCCCCGCGCCGGGCTTCTCCCCGGTCGGCTCGGCCCCCGGGCCGGTCCTTTCCCTGGTCGGCTCGGCCCCCGCGCCGGGCTTCTCCCCGGTCGGCTCGGCCCCCGGGCCGGTCCTTTCCCCGGCCGGCTGGGCCCCCGCGCCAGGCTTCTCCTCGAAGCCTCCGGGCAGCGCACCGGGCAGGACTCCCGGCCCCCCGCTCTCCCTCCGCACCCGTGGCGGCAGCGCTGCCGTGGGCGCCTCCGAGGAACCCGGTGACGCCTCCCACCGCGAGACCGCCGCCCCGGAGGCGTCCGGCTCCCGTACGCTCACCAGAGCGGCGAACAAGCCGATCAGCGCCAGCAGTTGGGCCGCGGGCCCGAACGCTCCCTCGTCCGCCGACACCGGCGACCCCGCGCCCGTCGCAGCGGCGATCCCCGCCCCGGCGAGCGCGAGGAACGCGATCGGTACGAGCAGGGCGTGCCGCCGCCGGGCGAGCAGGGCCAGCGCCGGGACCAGCAGGGCGAAGAAGCCCGCGATCACGACGCCGACCAGGGTCAGCGCGACCAGGCCCGGCCACAGCCCGGGCAGCGGCGGCACCGGCTGGGGCTCGTCGGGGTTGGGCGAGCGGCGGCGCCACAGGACGAGGCCCGCGAGGGCGGCCACGGCGACCCCGCCGCCGATCAACCCCGCCTCGTACGTCGTCGACGGCTCGTACGACAGCTTGACCGTGCCGCCCGCGCCGGACGGGATCCGCCAGCCCTGCTGCCAGCCGTCGAGCCGTACCGGCGTGAGTTCCTTGCCGCCCAGCGTGGCCTTCCAGCCGTCGTTGTAGTTCTCGTACGTCGTCAGGTACGAGGCCGCGCCCGAGCCGACCGACACCTCGCGGCGGTCGCCCAGCCAGTCACGTATCTTCAGATCGCGTCCGGCGGTGGCCGCGTCCGCCACGGTCCCGCGGGTCAGCGTCACGTCCGTGAGGGCCAGCGGGCCGGCGTCGCCCGCCTCGACGCGGTGCGAGCCGTCGGTGAGCTCCAGGGCTGTGTCCGTGCGCCCTTCCTGGCAGAGCGTCACATCAATGGCCCGGCGCTCCACCAGGTCCCGTACCGTCCCCTTCGCGCTCGTCCCGTACAGCTTCCCGTCGACCGCGACGACCGGACCCTTCCCGCAGGGGAGCGAGAACTTCCGGGTGCCGGACGGCTGCGGGGTGCGGTACTGGTCGAGGCCCGGGACGTAGGCCTCCGTCAGTCCGACCGGCAGCTGCAGGTCGTCGTCGGCGACCGGGTTGTGGACGGTCAGGGGTGTGGTCTCGGTGACGGTGATGTCGAGGTGGTCGGTGGTGATGGGGTCGAAGCGGGCCCAGCCGTTCTCGTCGACCCCGACGATCGCCGCCCCGTCCGGGGAACTGATGTTCACCTTCGTCGGGCGGGTCGACAGGCCGCCCGCCGGGGCCAGCACGATGGACGAGACCGGCTGTTTGTCGGGCCAGCTCAGATGGATCGTCGGGTTGTCGCCCGCGATCCACGCCGTCGTCAGGTCGCCGTCCGTGAGGTTGCGCGCGGACAGGCCGGCGCCCAGCTTCGCCGTCGATTCCGCCGTCGCGGTGATCCGGCTCTGCTGCTCGGGCGCGACCTCGTACAGCAGCTTGTCGAGGTCCTCGCCCGGGACCGGGACGGCGCTCGCTTTCATCGCGTACGTCCCCGCCGTCGAGGTCGAGAAGCTGCGGTGCAGGCCCGCCTCGGTGCCCGTCGGGGAGAGCCCGGTGGGGTCGGCGGTGCGGTGCAGGGAGACGACCTCGGCCGACGCTGAGGAGGCGTCCGAGCCGGAGGCGTCCGTCGGAAGCCGCAGCAGGCGCGTCACCTGGACATCCGGCAGGTCGATCTCGGAGAAGCCGGCACCGGTGAGACCGGCGTGCCGCTCTGTGGAGCCGACGATCGTGATCTTCAGCCAACTCGTCGACCCTGAGCGGACCTTGATCGACTGGGCCATGCCGTTGGGCTGCAGGTAGCTGGTGACGGAGCCCTTCTCCGTCTCCACCCGCACCCGCGTCGCCGCCGACCGCACCCCGTCCTGCGGCAGCGGAGTCACCTTGAACGACGACGGCACGTCCACGGACCCCTCGAAGCGGATCCGCAGCCACTGACCGTTCGCCGAGCCCGCCGCGCCCTCGGCCCACGCTGTGTCGGGGTTGCCGTCGAAGGCGTTCACGGGGTCGTACTGCGGGAGGTGGAAGAGCCAGTTGCCGGTCGACGACGCCGTCACCGAGCGGGCGCCGCGCAGCTCCGCCACCGTCTGGTGCCCGATGCCCTTCGTCGGCAGGATCTGGTGCGGCTTCCTGCCGGGGTCCTGCACACTGCCGCTGTCGTTGCGCTGGTCGCGCGTGTACGTGTACGAGGTGTTGGAGTCGACCAGGCCGAACCGGGTGTCGGCGCGGCGCAGGCCGTCGCCCACCACCTGTACGTCGGAGGTGCCCAGGCCCGGATGGTTGTCGCCGGTCAGCACGGCGGCACGGCCCCGCATCGACGGGTCGGCGGCCAGCGGGAGGAGCGACTCGGGGCCGCCGGACACGACGGCTGTGTCCGCGATCGGTTTCAGCCCGGCCTGTCCGGGCCTCGCCACGTCCTTGTCGGTCGGCTCGTAGATCTCGACGGCGCGCCGGCGCGGATACAGGCCCTCGACCTGCAAAGGGGTGTCGTTCGCGATCCGCCCGCCGGTCATGACCGGCCCGAAGCCGGTGACCCGCTGGTACCCGGACTGCTCCAGGGTTCGCTTCACGGTCGCCGTCGGGACGTAACCGAGCTGATCGGGGTCCAGGTCGTTGCGTACGACGACGTAGTAGAGGCCGGCCCGGCTCAGGTAGTCGGCCAGGCCCGGGACCGCGCCGCCGGTCATCAGCGACTGCTCGACCGCGTCCATGGCGCGCCGGTTGCCCGCGGTACCGAACGGGACGTAATCCCGTTCCGCCCAGCGGGAGTCGGCGAGCACGTCGAGAGGCTCGTCGATGGGGGAGCCCCAGGTGTAGATGCCGTGCGCGGTGGCGGGGACGACGAGGGCGCGGGAGTCGGGGGAGTACTTCTTCAGCCAGTCGGCGGTGGTCTGCCAGTACTTGGGGAGTTCCTGGAAGGAACCCGGTTGCAGAATCGACCCGTTGAGATACGGCCAGGCGAGCCCCGGCAGTATCAGCACGGCCGCCACGAGGGGCGCGAATCGACGGCCGCGTACCGGACGGGCGCCGCGCGTCTTGGAGGCGACACCGACCAGATGCGCGAGGCCGAGGACGAGGGCGAGCGCGAGCCCCGTCTGGAACTTGTAGATGTTGCGGAAGGGGACGAGCCCGCCGTTCAGCCAGTCCTGGACCACGCTGTGGAAGGGCGCGCCGAACGAACCACCGTACCCGGCCAGGGTGATGAGCGCGACCGACAGCACGGTCAGCGCGAGCCAGCGGCGCTCGGGCATGTCCCGTCTCGCCAGGCCCGCGAGACCCAGCCCGGCCGCCAGCGACGAACAGACGATCACGACGACCGAGGACGCGACGGTCCAGCCGGCGGGCAGCCAGGCCTCGCCGAAGTGCAGATACGCCACCCAGTTACCGGCGCCGCGCAGCGACTCGGTGGCCGACATCGTGGCGGTGGTGGTCTGCGAAGTCTCCACGTAGGGAAGAAAGTTCTCGCCGTAGATGCCGAGCATCAGCAGCGCGATCCACCACCAGGCCGTCGCCAGGATCACGCCCGGCACCCACCAGCCGATCAGTTTGCGCTGCCGGGGCCCGCGCGGGCGGGAGAGCAGATACAGCCCGACCGGGAGCAGGGATGCCAGGGTCGCGGCCGCGTTCACACCGCCCATGAAGGGGACGATCAGCGCCGAGCGCAGGGCCGCGATACGGGCGCTGTAGCGCTCGTCGGTGAGCGGCAGCAGGACCCAGGGGAGGAAAGCGCCGGGCAGCGCTGCGGCCGAGGTGGAGCCGACGACGACGGTGAAGACCGGCCACAACGCGTACGCGACGGCGGCGAGCAGTCTTGCGGAACCGCTCCCGACCCGCAGCCGCTCGGCCAGTCGCAGTGCGCCCCAGAAGGCGACGGAGACCACGATCGACAGCCACAGCCGCTCCGCCAGCCACACCGGCAGATGGATCAGCTTGCACAGGCCGTAGAACGGCAGCATCGGCCAGACGTAGCCGACGTACTGGTCCTGGATGCCGCCGAAGCCGCCCCGGTCGTGCCACAACTGGCCCAGATCGGAGAGGAACTGCCAGGGGTCGAGCGCGACACCGAGCTTGGTGTCGAAGGTCGTCCGCCCGGGGTGCACGGCCAGGAACAGCACGAACACCACGGCCCAGAAACCCAGCAGCCACCGCCGCGAGCGCGGCCCCTCGGGGGGTCCTGAGGCGGTCGCGGCGGGGCGGACGGCTGCTGGAGGAGGAGCCTGGACCGTGCTCGTCATGGTGGACACCGCCGGAGGATGAGGAGGAGGTTCCAAGTGGCGAACTCGCGCAGCACCGGTGTCTTGGTGACGGCGGAGGCGAGGAACGGCCAGTAGCGGGAGCGCGCCGCGACGACCGTGACGTCGTCGCGGGCGTGCACCTGCCGGAGGGTGGTGCCGATGTGCACGGCGAAGAGGTTCTCGCCGAGGGTGTGCTTGGCGGCCCTACCGGTACGGCGCCGGTAGCGGGCCCGTGCCCGCTCGGCGCCGAAGTAGTGCCAGGGCGCCCACTCGTGACCGCCCCACGGGGACAGCCAGTTGGTGAACGAGACGTAGATCAGCCCGTCCGGGCGGGTCACGCGCACCATTTCGCTCAGGAACGTCTGCGGATCGGCCACGTGCTCCAGGACGTTGGAGGAGAAGCAGACGTCGGCCACCCCGTCCGCCAGCGGCAGCAGATACCCGTCCGCGACGACCGCCGAGTCGGGTGGCTTCGGCCCCAACTCCCTTACGTCCGGCTCGAAGAGATACGCGTGGGCCCCGCGCCGCCGGAACTCCTGGGTGAAGTAGCCACTGCCGCCGCCGACGTCCACGACGGTACGGCCCTCGACGGCGCCGCCGTACGCCTCGACCTGGTCGGCGGCGTCCCGGGCGAGCAGCGAGTAGCAGGACCCGGGGTCGTCCTGCTCGTGCAGGAAGGCACGGAAGAGCGCCAGTGAGCGGCGTATGGAGGGGTCCTTGAGGCCGGTACCCGCACCCTCACCGGGGGCCCTCACGGCGTCCAGCCCCTCACCGCCTCCGCGGCCACCGCTCTGAACTGGCGGACCGTGTGGTTCCAGCGGTACCGGGCCGTGCGGTCGCGGGCGGCCTTGCCCATGAGGGTGCGGCGGTGGGTGGACAGGGCGAGCGTGCACCAGGCGGCCGCGAAGGAGGACTCGCCGCGGGCCAGCAGACCCGTCTCGCCGTCCACGACGGAGTCGCGCAGTCCGGGTACGTCGAAGGCGATCGCCGGGGTCTCGCGCGCGGCCGCCTCGGTGACGACCAGGCCCCAGCCCTCGACGGCGGACGGGTGCAGCAGCAGCCAGGCGGCGCACAGCAGACGGTGCTTCTCGGCTTCGGAGACATGGCCGGTGAACTCGACTCCGGGGCCCGCGAGTTGCTCCAGGCGCTCGCGCTCGGGGCCGTCTCCCACGATCACCAGCCGGCCGCCGGTGACCGGGCGGACCCGCTCCCACAGCCGCAGCAGCAGATCGATCCGCTTGTACTCGACGAGCCGCCCCATCGCCACGAACAGCGGCTCCGGCGAGCGAGAGGCCCGCGGCCCCGGCTCCTCGACTCCGTTGTGCACGACCCGGATGCGGTCCCGCTCGACCCCGATCGCGCGCAGGGCGTGTGCCGTCGACGGAGAGACGGCGACCAGCAGATTGCGGCGCTGCGCGCCGGCCAGCGCCCAGTGTTCGAGTCTTCGGCCGAGCCGGGCGGCAGGTGCCAGCGGTCCGCCGAACCGCATCTTCCAGAGGTCCGTGTGGACGTGGTTGACCAGACACAGGGTGGGGCCGTGGTGCCACAACGGCGCCAGGTACGGCAGTCCGTTGCACACCTCGACCAGGAGGTCGCAGTCACCGACCTGGCGGTGCAACGCGGGGCGGGCGCGCAGAAAGTGGCCGAGGTCGCCACCCGCCGAGACGACCCGGTAGTCGCGGTAGGCCGCGGGGCCGCCGCACAACAGGGTGACCTGGTGGCCGAGCTCGGTCAGCCCTTCGGCCAGACGGTCGACGAGCAGTTCGGAGCCGCCCGCCGCCGGGTTGCCGAGATCGCGGCGGGCGAGAAAAACGATACGGCGCGGCTGTGGGGGGAGCGCCGGGGGGTGCTGCGCGGGGCGGGGGAGCGCGGCGCGCAGCGAGGAAGGCACGTGCTGGGGCATGGGTGCTCCAACTCGTCTCAGGGTGCGGAACTCAGCGTGGGGGGTAGGGCGCGGTGCGGATCTCTGCACCGGTCGGTCGATGGGTGGCGTTTCGCGCGGGTCTCTTGCCCGTGGGGTGGCGCGTCTGCGGTCTTGCGGTGGGGTGGCGCGTCTGCGGTCTTGCGGTGGGGTGGCGCGTCTGCGGTCTTGCGGTGAGGCGGCGCCTCTCCGGTCTTTCGGTCGGGCTGCGCTTGTGCGGTCTTTCGTCGGACGGCGCTTCTCTGGTCTTTCGACGGGATGGGGCTGAGAATCTGCCCAGCTGTGGGGTTTTTGGGCATTCGCCGTGACGGGAATGTGGGCGGGCTGTGCTCGGGTGGGGTTGGACAGTTTTCGCCCAGCGGTTCGATGCGGCTACTCACCGAGGTGACAATTTCCGGGCTTTGTGGAGCTGACGGCACATCACATCGTGAGCGGAGGCTGGGACGACTCGGACGTATCGGGATCCGGTCGCCCGCGTACCACCAAAACGACCCCCACCGCGGCCAGGACGAAACCGAGCACACCGGCACCAATCGGCAACGTCTGTCCCACCATGCGCAGTTGCCCGCTCTCGGTCTTCGCCTGGTCCACCTGGTCCTGCTGCGTCGCGGCCGTGAAGGCCAGCTTCTGGCTGTCCAGGAGTACCGTCGCGTCCTTCTTGGCGCCCGGGGCGCGCAGCGTCCTGCGCGGCCCGACCTGCGCGTAGATCACCCGGCCCGTGCGCTGGTCGACGACGAGCTCGATCAGATGGTTGGCGTACCACTCCTCGGCGAGCACCTGGCTGCGCTTCGGTTCCCCGACGAGCGCGCCCGGTACCAGACGGGTCCCGGTCCTGGTGGCGGGGACGGACCCGGTGAACCGGTAGCCCTCGTACCCGCGGATCTTCTTGGTGCCCCGGTAGTTCAGGGTGACCGTCGCGCCGAGCGAGTTGTCCCACCAGCGGTACGCGCGTTTTTGCACGTCGAAGGGGAACTTGAGGTAGGCCTCGCCCTCGAAGTACGGCTTCTCCTGGCAGCAGTGCGCCGGAGTGTTGGTCTTCCGGTTGGTGACCCAGCGGCCCGGCACGAACTCCAGGGCGTCGTGCGGGTCGGCGGCCGGCAGCGACTTGTCCGTGTCGACCGTGGTCGTCACGTCCCAGACGGCCTTTCCGCTGCGCTCGCTGTCGGCGACGTCGCCGCGTACCTGCTGGGTGACGGTGATCTTCTGGTCGGACACGGTCGCGACCTTGTCGACGTCGAAGACGCTGCCGGTGCCGGTGTAGACGGCGGTCGTGTCGATGTCGATCGGGTTCACGGCGGCCCGCGGTTCCACGTACCACGCGAGCATCGGGGCCAGCACGAGCAGGAAGGTGCCGAGGCCGAGAAGGATCAGGGAGACGGGTGAGACTCTGCGACGCATCCGGGCACTCCAGGGGCGTGAGGAGGCTCGACGCACGGGTGATATCGGGTGGTACGAGGTGATACGGATGCGTCGACACCAGGAGGGAAAGTGCACGTGCGGTATGGGCCGGGAACCGTAGGCGCACCCTTGACGGGGTGTCAATGCATTGTCGAGACTGTGGACTTGCCGGACGGGACCGGTGAACCGTCATGGGTCGGGGCCGGTGGAGAGCCACCGGACACGACCGGTGAACGGGAACGGGCAGGGGCCGCGCAGCCGCATGACCACGGCCGCGCGGAGTGCCGGGGTGGGGACGACCTCCGACAGAGAGGCTGACCCTGCGATGCCCAGACTGCTCGCCGCCGTACTGACCGTCGCGGCCGCCGCCGCACTCGCCGTGGGCGCCGCGCTCGGTGTCGTCGCGCTGCTCGACGCGACGCCGGACCAGCCGAACACGCCGCTGATCACCTATGAGAATGCCGGTCAGGAGCGTTGACCGTGACCGCTCGTCCGGGAACCGTGGCACTGCACTCGGCCTGGCACGACGTTCCCCGCGTCCAGGTGCGGCAGTTCGCGGCGATCGCCATGGCCGAGGCGCCCGCGCTCGCCGAGGAGATCCTGCGCGAGATCCGCCGCGAGTACCCGCATCTGCCGGTCGTCCTCGACGACTCCGGAGAGCCGATGGCCCTGGTCGGCATACGCCGCGCGATCGAGGTCTTCGTGCAGCATCTGGAGACGGCGGAGGGTCGTCCGCGCGTCCACCCCGAGGTGTTCCAGGAGTTCGGCCGGGGCGAGGGGCTGCACGGCCGCAGTCTCGACTCGCTGCAGGCGATCTACCGGCTCGGGGTGCGGCTCGCCTGGCGGCGGTTCGCCGAGATCGGGCAGCGGGTCGACATCCCGCCCCCGGCGATGTACGAGCTTGTCGACGCCGGATACGAGTACCTGGACGGCCTGGTGGATCAGTCCGTACGGGGTTACGCCGAAGCCGCGGCGCGACAGGCCGGGGAGCGGCTGCGCCTCCAGCGGCGCCTGATGGAGTTACTGCTCTCCGAGCACCACCGGAGCGACCCCGCCGAGGCGCTCGTCGAACGCGCCGCCCGGATCGGCTGGCCGCTGCCCGACCGGGTCGCCGTCGGGGTGCTGCTGCGGCCGGCCCGGGAAGCCGTCGCGCCCGCCGTCGGACAGAGCGTCCTGCTCGACATGGAGTACGAGCAGCCCCGCATGGTCGTGCCCGAGCCGGACGCGGCCGGGCGCCCTGAGCTGCTGCACCGGGCGTTGACCGGGTGGGCCGGGGCGATCGGGCCGCCGGTGCCGCTGGCCGACGCGGCGAAGTCGCTGCGCTGGGCCGAGGCGGCGGTACGGCTCATGGAGCGGGGGCTGCTTCCCGCCGGTGAGGTTCTGCACTGCACGGAGCACACCGAGGCCCTGGTCCTGCTCCAGCCCGAGGAGCTGATCGACGATCTCGCGTTGCGCTGTCTGGCGCCGCTGGCCCACTGCGGGCCCACGCATGGGCGGCGGCTCGCGGAGACGTTGCTGGCGTGGCTGGAGACGCGGGGTGGCGCCCCCGAGGTAGCCGCACGTCTTGGGGTGCACCCCCAGACCGTCCGCTACCGCCTCCGGCAGATACGGGAGCTGTGGGGTGACGAGGTCGACGACCCCGACCGGCGGTTCGAGCTGGAGCTGGTGCTGCGGGCGCAGCGCCTCCGGGGCGAGCTGGGGGACCCGAGAGCCCGGCGCTGACCTCCCGTCGGGGCTTGTTCGAGTGCACCCGGTCCTTTGGGCGCTGGGAGCTGTCCTCGCGCCGGGCCCGGGGCGAGTGCACCCGGTCCCTCGGGCGCCGGGAGCTGTCCTCGCGCCGGGCTTGTTCGAGTGCACCCGGTCCTTTGGGTGCCGGGAGCTGTCCTCGCGCCGGGCCCGGGGCGAGTGCACCCGGTCCCTCGGGTGCCGGGAGCTGTCCTCGCGCCGGGCTTGTTCGAGTGCACCCGGTCCTTTGGGTGCCGGGAGCTGTCCTCGCGCCGGGCCCGGGGCGAGTGCACCCGGTCCCTCGGGCGCCGGGAGCTGCCCTCCCGCCGGCCCCGGGGCGAGTGCGCCCCCGCTCACCAGGCACCCGGCGCTCCCCTCCCGTCGGTTTTCCACCCGCCCACCCGTCTCGGCCCACCCACCGGTCCCCTCGATGAAAGGTGCCCCCGTCCCTGACCATTGCCCGCTCAAGACAGCCATGAGTAACCTGTGTTCGTCATGCCGATCGTCTGTTGAAATTTCGAACACAAGGGAGGGGGCCGGTTGTGGGACGCCTCGTACCTGCCGTGACCCGGGCTCTCGACATACTCGAGCTCTTCCTGGACGGGGACGGGACACTCTCCGCCCCCGACATCGTGCGCAAGCTGCAGCTGCCGCGCACGACAGTGCACGAGCTGGTCACCACGCTCGCCGCCCGGTCGTACATCGTCCAGGTGCCCGGCCAGCCGGGACGCTACCGGCTCGGCGTACGCCCGTACCAGCTCGGCAGCAGATACGCCGAGCAGCTGGACCTCGCTGCCGAGGGCCAGCAGGTCGCCCGCTCGGTGGCCGAGACCTGCGACGAGACCGTACACGTGGCCATCCTCGAAGGCACCGACGTCATCTACATCGCGAAGGTCGACTCCACGCACGCCGTGCGCATGGTGTCGGCGGCGGGCCGGCGCCTGCCCGCGCACTGCACCTCCGTCGGCAAGATGCTGCTCGCCTCGCTCCGCGATGTGGAGCTGACCTCGCGCATCCCCGACAACGCCGAGCTGGTCGCGATGACGCCCAACAGCATCACCGACCCGACCGCCCTGCGCGAGGCCCTCGCCGAGATCCGCCGCCGCGGGATCGCCGTGGAGAGCCGCGAGTCCAACCCGGACGTCAGCTGCGTCGCCGCCCCGGTGCGCGACCGTACGGGAGGGGTCGTCGCCGCGCTCTCCATCTCCGTGCCGATGATCCGCTGGAGTGACGAGCGCCGCGCCGAACTGGAGCAGCTGGCCGCGAAGGGCGCCGCCGAGCTGTCCGAACGGCTCGGCCACCGGAGCGTCGGATGACGGCCCCCGAGGTCGCCGTACGCGCGTACGCCACCCTCGGCGAGGGGCCGACCTGGGACCCGCACGGACAGCGGCTCATCTGGGTCGACATCCTCGGCTCCCGGGTGCACACCTACGACCCGGTCTCCGGACACCGCACGGTCATGGCCACCGAACAGCACGTGGGTGCCGCCAAGCCCCGCGCGGGGGGCGGCCTGGTCGTCAACCTCCGTGATGGCGTGGGCCTTTACGGGCCGAAGGGGCCGGAGGGATCCGGCGAGCCCTTCCGGTGGCTGCACCGCGAGCCCGTCCCGGGCTGCCGCGCGAACGACGCGGCGGTCGCCCCCGACGGTTCCCTCTGGTTCGGCACCATGCGCTACGACGAGGCACCGCGCGGCGGCACGCTGTCCCGGCTCGCCCCGGACGGAACCGTACGCACGGTCCTCGACGACGTCGCCGTCAGCAACGGCACGGGCTGGAGCCCGGACGGCCGGCAGATGTACTACATCGACTCCCCGACCCGACGGATCGACGTCTTCGACGTGGGAGACAATCAACTTCCAGTCAACAGAAGGCAGTTGGCGGCTGTGGAAGACGGTGCCGGCTTCCCCGACGGCCTCACCGTCGACGCTGACGGCTGCGTATGGGTGGCCCTGTGGGACGGCGGAGCGGTCCGTCGCTACACCCCGTCCGGCGATCTGGACCGGGTCGTGGAACTACCCGCGCAACGCCCCACGGCCTGCGCCTTCGGCGGCGCGGACCTGACCGACCTGTACATCACCACGGCCCGTACGGGCCTCGACGCACCGCACCCGATGTCGGGCTCGGTGCTGGTGCTTCCCGGCGCGGGGAAGGGGCTGCCGCAGCCCGCGTTCGCCGGTTAGCGACCCGCCGAAGTACCCGCCTGCTTCCGGGCGACGGGTACCGGCATGCGCTGGGCCGCAGACCTCACCGGCACCGCCAGGGCTTGTTCCTCGAGCCCTTGGGGCGGCCGGGGCCGACGGGGCGGGGTTTTGGCGGCCGGGTGATCGAGGGCAGTTTCGCGCGCAGGCGACGGCGGCGGCCGATGTACCGCTGGAGGGGCCGCCACTGCTTGTGCTCGGCGTTGGCGTGCTCCACGCAGATCCGCTCGGAGGACTGCTGCTTGCGTGCCTCCTCCCATGCCGCGGACTCCTCTGGCGACGCGTCCTTGCCGGGCTTCTTCGGCGGCGGCTGGACCTGGTCGGGAAACCGTTTGGCCAGGCCCGGGTATCCCGCATCGACCTTGGCCTTGACCTGCGGGTACTGCTCGAAGAGGTCCTCGATACCCTCGGCTTTGACCGCCGCCTGGTCGTGCATGCGGCCGGGCCGGACGGCGCCGGTCCACAGGGTCCGGCCCCGCTCGTCGGTGATGACGGTGGCCTTCTTGGTGTTCTGCCGCATCTTCCCGGAGACGAACGCGCGCCGTCCCGGCCTGCCCGCCCGCGGGCGCCGCACCCGCACCTCGGTGCCGTCCAGGCGCAGTTCAACGCCCTCCGCTCGGCGTAGGCGAAGACGTCGGCCAGCGTGTGAAGGCGTACCCCGGCTTCGCCGGGCACCGCGAAACCACGTGCCGCCAGCAGCGGACGGATCTCATGGACGGCGCGGGTGATAGTGGAACGGTCCACGCCGTAGAAGAGGGCCAGGGCGGCGTGCGGGAGCTGGAACCGCAGGATCACCAGCGTCGCGATCACTCGATCGGTGAAGACCAGCTGATGGTCCGGCCCGCCGCCCTCGGCTCGCAGACGCTCGTGACCTCGACGTTCCCGCAGCCGCGAGTCCTCCCGCGCCATCCACCCGGGCGCCAACTCCACGATGAGCGCACCGAGTCGACGACGCGAAATGCCTGTGCAGATACGATGCGAGAGAGCCGCACGGGCCAGGTATTGCGTCACAACAACACCAACCCGTGCGGATCACTCTGCGTTCCGGCTCAGACCGCGATCACTGCCGTACACCACGCCGTTACTGTCGTGCGCTTGTCGCCGCCCAGCTGCCCAGCAGCTTCAGTGCGGTCTCCGCGGTGCTGCAGGGAGCGGTGAAGATGACGAGTGACTGGCCCTCATCGCCGGGCAGGGCAAGGGTTTCGTAGGTGAGGTCGATGCGACCGACCACGGGGTGGTCGAAGCTCTTGGTGCCATGTGTCTTCTCCCGGACTTCCTGTGCCGCCCACAAGCCCCGGAACTCCGGGCTGAGGTCACTGAGTTCTGCGACGAGGTGTCCCAGACGTGAGTGGTGCGCATGACGTGCGGCTGAAAAGCGCAGGAACCCGACGGTCTGTCGGGCAACCTGTTCCCAATGCGGGTACAGGCTGCGAGCCGTGGTGTCCAGGAAAATGTGACGGGCGATGTTCAAAGTGCCCGCCGGGACACCGACAAAGCCGGGGACCAGGGCCAGGGCGAGGTCATTGGCGGCGAGTATGTCCATGCTGCTGTCGAGGACGTATGCAGGCACCGCGCCCACGGCATCCAGAAGCCGGCGGACATCCGGACGCACCAGCTGCGCCTCGGAGGACAAGGACTCAGCCGCCCGGTGCTGCGGCTGGCGAGCCAGAGCGTACAGATGAGCCCGCTCGGTCGCGTCCAGCCGCAGCACACGGGCCAGTGCCTCCAGCACGGAATCCGAGGGATTGGTGGCGCGGCCCTGCTCCAGACGCGTGTAGTAGACAGTGCTCACTCCGGCGAGTTCCGCCACCTCCTCGCGGCGGAGGCCGGGCACCCGCCGTCGGCCCAGAGCAGGAACGCCCGCGACCTGAGGCGACACGTGTGACCGCCGTGAATGAAGAAACCTGCCCAGCTCACGCGCCTGCTTCACGGCCACCCCCTGCATCGTCCTCCTCGGAGCGGGCCGCTCCCGCCCACGTCGCCCACGTCAGTATGCCCTCGGTGGAACGCGCCGTCCTGTCCCTGTCAGTACCACCCTCCACGCTGTGGACTGGTACTCACGGGGTAATGGCCGACAGGGCGTCGCCGGTCCACGGTTGAGCGCAGTGCGTACCGCACAGCCGTCGCCCCCTGCGGCCGACGGCTCGTTTCAGACTTCTTAGGAGCACCGGTCATGCGTGCAGTGGTCTTCTCCCGTTATGGCGACGAAAGCGTCCTGAAACTGACCGAGCAGCCGATACCGGCCCCCGGGGACGGGGAGATCCTGGTCAGGGTCCGGGCAGCCGGGGTGAACCCCGTCGACTGGAAGTTCCGTGAAGGCGCGGTCGGCACGGACCGCCCCTTCCCGCTGGGGATGGGCTGGGACGTGGCAGGGACGGTCGTCGCAACGACGACGGCCGACGGCCCGGCTGCTGGTGACGAGGTGTTCGGCATGCTGCCCCTGCCGTACGGCGGCGCCTACCAGGAGTTCGCCGTGCTGCCGACCTCAGCAGTGGCACTCAAGCCTGTCGGCCTGTCGTTTGCACAGGCCGCGGCCGTCCCACTGGCGGCCCTGACTGCCTGGCAGTCCCTCGACACCGCACAGGTGACCGCTGGGCAGCGGGTTCTGGTGCACGCCGGCGCGGGCGGTGTCGGCCACTTCGCCGTACAGCTCGCCAAGTACCGCGGGGCGCATGTCTCGGCCACCGCGTCACCGCGCAACCTCGACTTCCTGCGCCGGCTCGGCGTCGACGAACCCCTGGACCGCACCTCGGACAGCCTGCACACCATCGCACCGGTCGACGTCGTCATCGACACTGTCGGCGGACGGACCCAGCAGGAGTCGTGGCCGCTGCTGCGTCCGGGCGGGATGCTCGTCACACTGCCGGAACCGATCGACGCCGCCTACCGCGTACCGGGCATCACAGGGCGGCGCGTCATCGTCGCTCCTGACGGCCAGGCACTGCACCACATCGGGACGCTCATCGACACCGGAGTCGTCCACGTCGAAGTCCAGGACATTCTTCCCCTGGAGAAGGCGGCCGAGGCACAGCTGATCAGTAAGACCGGTCAGGTCCGCGGCAAGCTCGTGCTCGGCCTGTAACCGAACTCACAGGACGCCAACGAGTTGACCGGCCGGTCGTCGACGCGCCGCAAGCGGATCCCGACGGCGTACGAGACGGTGGCCGGGTGTGAATCGGCAGCGTGAAGACCAGTCTGCCGATGCCGGACTGGTGTCCCGGGCCCCTGTCATCGCCCTGTACTCGGCTACCGCGCAAGAGCACCACTCGCATCGCCGCCGAAGCCGGGGCCCCGGCGGGGGAGCCTCCTTGTGCGCGGGCCCAGGGTTCGGTGCAGCGGCTTGTGCAGCGCCTCCCTCCCTTACGCGTGGGCGGGCTCACGCCCTACTCTGGTCCGAAAACAAAGCTTGAGCCCAGGTCAGTGAGGCCGTGGTGACGGTGGTGTCATGCGGCTTCGATGGGGTCGAAGCGGACGGTGAAGCCGAGGGTGTTGGCCTGTCGGGCCAGGCGGCGCATGGCGCGTTCGGGGTCGCGCTTGGCGTAGTAGTCGCCGCCGAGGTCGGCGTACTCGGCGTCGTGGGTGAGCATGTGCCAGACCGCGGTCAGGATGGAGTGTTCGAGGGCGACCAGAGCCTTCTTCTTGCCGAGGCGGGGCACCAGGCGGCGGTAGCGGGCGCCGAGGTAGGTGGTGTCCTTGGTGCGGGAGGCGGCCACGGCGGCGGTGCCGAGTGCGGCACTCAGCCAGCGGTTGCCGTGGCGTCGGCGGCCGGATTTGTGTTTCCCGGCGGATTCGTGGTGGCCGGGGCAGACCCCGGCCCAGGAGGCCAGGTGGCCTGCGGTGCGGAAGCGAGTCATGTCACCTCCGGTCTCCGCGATGAGGGCCTCGGCGGTGGCCCGGCCGACCCCGGGGATGGTCTGCAGCAGCTCAATCTGCTGGGCGAAAGGGAGCATCTCGGCCTCGATTCGCACCGACAGTTCGCCGATGGCCGCGGTGAGGTGGTCGATGCGTTCCAGGTGCAGGCGGCAGAGGAAGGCGTGATGTTCGCCGAAGTTCCCGGTCAGTGCCTCCACCAGCGCGGGGATCTTGGGCCGCATCCGGGCCTTGGCCATCTGGGCCAGGGTGTGGACATCACGTTCGCCGTCGATGAGGGCGGCGAGCATGGCCCGGCCGGAGACGCCCATGATGTCGGTGGCCACGCTGGAGAGCTTGATGCCCGCGTCCTCCAACTCCTTCTCCAGGCGCTGGACTTCCCGGGACCGCTCCGCGGTCAGGCTGGTGCGGTAGCGAGTCAGATCCCGCAGGTGCCGGACCGGCTCGGGCGGCACGAACGACGCCTTGAGCAAGCCGCATTCGCCGAGCTGGCACAGCCAGGCGGCATCGGCGACGTCGGTCTTGCGGCCGGGCAGGCCCTTGGCATGCGCGGCGTCGACCAGGATCACGTTCAGGCAGTCCTCCAGTAGGTAGAACGCACTCCGCCAGTAGTCGCCCGTCGCTTCCAACACCACAAGGGTGACCTTCTCGGCGAGCAGCCAGTCCCGCAACTCGAGCAGGGAGTTGGTCACGGTGGCGAACGTACGGATCTCCTGCCGGCGCGAGCGCCTGCCAGAAGGATTCGGGGTGCGGACGCACACCTTGAGGTCCTTCTTGCCGATATCCAGCGCGGCACACCGCTCATGCAATACGTCCACGAACCCCTCCCAGGCAACGACGTGACAGGCCAACGGCACGCCGTCCGGAGGGACCACAGGGCTGAAGAGTCTGGTCCGCGTGCTGCCGCAACAATTGACGGTCCCTGTCAGCGATCCCCATCGCCATCCTGACGCGCGAGCTCACAGGCATCACAGTGAAACCGGCGTTCCGGACGGAGCCGACCCATTTTCCCGCCTCCACGGCAGCCCGCGCAGCGGCCTGGGTTCCTGAAGCGAAACTGACGGCCCGGACGGCCCTTCTCTTCATGCCGAACCCAAGCTTCGGCCGGAGCACGCTGGTGCCTGGAGCCACCGCACCGGCGGCCTCCGCCTCGTTGCCGTCCTGATCTCCCAGACGCTACGGCACCCGCTCGGCGATCACCGACTCGTCCCGCTCCGCCTCAACCACCTGAAACCGCTTGCCCGACTCCTCGGCGAGCATGCTCACCTGCCGATGCGAGCATGCCGCGGCGGAAGTCGGTTCCGAGGACCCCGTACATCATGGCGGCATACGGTACTGCCGTTTTGCGATTGTTCATGATGTTTTATCGCTCCGCCTACTAGCGTGCTGCTCTTCAGGAATCGACCGGACGGCCCACCTCTGGAAACGGCTGCGAGGTCTCACAGCGACTCTGTCCAGGGGGCGGCGTGAAGGCATCACGTCAGGTGTACGGCTCCGCGGCGGCGGACGTGGCGGACGCGGCGCGGGGAATGCTCGACCGGGCCGCCGACGTGGCACCGGAGCAGGTCACGGCGGAACGCCGGAGATGGTGTGCGCCGCGTTGCCGTCCTCCGAGCGGCTTTTCCGGCACTCGATCGGGCCTTGTCTTGCCCGAATTGACCCGGCGACCGCCTGGATCACCGAGCCGGGCCATCGTCTGAACACGCAGACCGCGATGGCCAACGCCTGCGAGCGGCCGTATCTCCTGCACGAACTCGGCTGGATCGCGACCGGGTTCACGGTCGAGCTTGCCGCCGCCCTCCTCATCTACGCGCTTCACCCCTGGTGGCCGCGGATCAGCCGACGGCCCGGCTCGTCCATCGGATCGGGCCAGTTGTGGTGGCCGACCGGGAGCGTGCGTCTGCCGCGGTGCTCCGGGAAGGTCCAGCTGGCCGGAGACGAGAACGCCGATGTCCTGAAGGCACTGGAAACGCTGTCCCGGGAGGCCGGCCTGTCCCGCTCCCCCGTCTGGCTGATCGACCCCTACGCCACCACGGCCGGCGGCCGCGCGTACGGCCTCCCGGGGCGCCCCCGGGTCTGTTTGGACATGGGACTGCTGATCGGGTACGACCTGGACCGGGAGGGCTTCCACACCGTCGTCAGACACGAACTGGCCCACCATCACCATCGAGACGTCGGACGCACCTATCTGACCGTCTCACTCTGGTGGGCGTTCGTCGCCACGGCACTTGTGCCCTGCGTACTGCTCTCCCTCTACCCCGGGTTTTGTCGAATGCCGGAACCGGACTGTGGGGTACCTCATTGCCGGAAGTCGACGGGAAGCCGGCGCAGCGGCTGGTCGCCCTGGCGGTGCTCAGCGTGATCACTTACCTCGCCAGGAACATGATCCTGCGCGCACGCGAACTGCACGCGGACACGGTCGCGCACACGTGGGACGCCACGGGAGTCGTCCTTCCCCGTGTGGTGCGCCGCCTCCCCTGGCCGCCCACGTATACGGCGGGGCAGTGGATTCCGGCCAGATGGCTGTGCTGGGCGGCTCGTGTCGGGACCCACCCCAGCCCTGAGCGGCGGGTGGCGGCGCTGAACGACTCCACGTGGCTGCTGCGTACCGGGGCCTGGGAGATGGCAGGCCTCGGTCTCCTGGCCGGCCTCGCCCTGCACAATCTCGCGCTGCTCGCGGGGAATGTCGCGGGACGCTACGTCACCGTCGGTCTGATGCTGCCGGCGCTGCCCTTCGGGATCGTCCTGGCCTTGACGCTCGCCTCAGCACTGGCCGCGGCGGGCGCTCACTGTCAAGACTCACCCACCCCGGGGAGAGCCCGGCCAGGGCGGGACGTCCTTGTCCTGCCGACCGCACTCACGGCAGGCCTGGTGGGGAGCCGGCAGTTCTCGCTGGTAGCGGCGGATATGGCGGCCGTCACCCCGAGCCGCGGGGAGTACGCCCTGATCGGTCTCGTCGAGATCCCCTCGCCGTTGTCCGGACCGGTCTCCACCAGTTCCACGATCCGCCGGTAGTCCACCGCGAGCGCCTGAACCGTCACCCCCGCATGCCAGCGCGACACGATGGAACCCGCGACCGGGGCCCTCGCCGTGTCCGCCACCGTCGCGGTCGTCGCCTCACTCACCGGGGCGGCCGGCTCCTTCAGCATCGCGTCCCGGCCGGCCAGGGTCTCGGCGAGCTCGGCCGTCGCGATCACCGGCCGCTCCAACAACGCCTCTGCCTCGGCGAGTTCAGCAAGAACTCGCTCAGCCTCGGCGCGAAGCTCCTCCGCCCGCCCCCGGGCAGCCGCTTCCCGCTCCTCCACCAGCGCCATCACTGACGTCACGCTCAACTCCGCATCGCCGAGACCGAACCAGACGCCCGAACTCTCCCGCAGCGGCGCCGACACCATGCCTGACCAGCGGAAGCTCAACGATCACATCCGGAAAGACAACGGCTTCTTACCGCAGCGGTGAGCATGGCTATGGCACCCGCCCGGGCAGTCCGGCGGACAGTGTTCTTCCTCAAGTTGTTTTCCCCTCCGCTTAGTTCAGCCGACCGTCATCCGGCGTTGGTCAGACGCCGACGGCTTCGGCCGTTCGGATGGCAATCAGGGTGACCGACGAGGCGCTGCCGTACGGCCAGGGCGGCGCATCCGGAGGCGCCCCGGCAGGCCGTATCCATGCCCGTTGCCTGAACAGGTCGCTCTGCCACTGACGCGCTGCCACCCCGCCCCGGTGGCAGGGGCCCTATGGCGGCCGTTTCGGGTCAGGGCCGCGCTCACAGATACCCGTCCCGTCGGCGGTACGGAAGACGTTGGAGGGCGGGGGTCCGTAAGCCCCGCCCCAGGTAGGCGTCGAGAAGCCTCACCGGTGCAGGGAAGACGCCCCGTCCGTACGGTGAGTAGTGGGGCCCCTGTCCGCCATCCCATACTCCGTCGAAAGTTCTGCGCAACCCATTGACGCGCAAGCGCTTCGATTTTACGGTCCCGTTCGAAGTGGCGAGCATCTGACGAAATCTCGAACGGCGAGGGCGGGGTATGGGGCGACCTGGCCTGAACCGCAGGCAAATTCTGGCTGGACTGGGTGGGGTGACAGTCGCAGGCAGCCTCGGCTTCGCCGCCCTCGGCACCGGCGCGGACGCGCTCGCGTCCCGGCCACGGACGTTATGCCTGCACCGGCGGCGAGTCGGTGTTCAAGGACCACGGCCATGACTGGCTCGCCTACCACTACTACGACGCCGAGAACAACGGCACGCCGAAGCTCGGCCTGAACAGGCTGAGTTGGACGTGTGACGGCTGGCCAACCGTCTTGAGAGGCACGGGGCTGTGTCAATATGCGGCTCAGCCGCGTGGGCGCGACCAGCCCAAAGTCAACCCGCACTCTCCGACGAACACAAGTCATCCCCAACCCACCGCGCCCCCGAAAGGAAACGATGCGCCCCGCCCGCTTCGCCCTCGACCCCGCCTTCGCCATCGGCGAGGTCAACCCCCGTCTCTTCGGATCCTTCGTCGAACACCTCGGCCGCTGCGTCTACACCGGCATCTACGAACCCGGCCACCCCTCGGCCGACGAGACGGGTCTGCGCACGGACGTGCTGGAACTGGTCCGCGAACTCGGCGTGACCACGATCCGCTACCCCGGCGGCAACTTCGTCTCCGGCTACAACTGGGAGGACTCGGTGGGCCCGGTGGAGAAGCGGCCCCGCCGACTCGACCTCGCCTGGCGCTCGACGGAGACCAACCGCTTCGGCCTCTGCGAGTACATCGCCTTTCTGAAGAAGATCGGTCCGCAGGCCGAGCCGATGATGGCGATCAACCTCGGCACGCGCGGCGTCGCCGAGGCCCTGGAGCTCCAGGAATACGCCAACCACCCTTCCGGGACCGCCCGTTCGGACCTGCGGGTGGCGCACGGCGACAAGGACCCGTTCGGCATCAAGCTGTGGTGTCTGGGCAACGAGATGGACGGGCCCTGGCAGACCGGCCACAAGACCGCCGAGGAGTACGGCCGACTCGCCGCCGAGACCGCCCGCGCGATGCGGCAGATCGAGCCGGACCTCGAACTCGTCGCGTGCGGCTCCTCCGGGCAGTCCATGCCCACCTTCGCGGAGTGGGAGGCGACGGTGCTGGCCGAGACGTACGACCTCGTCGACCATATCTCCCTGCACGCCTACTACGAGGAGACCGACGGCGACCGCGACTCCTTCCTCGCCTCCGCCGTCGACACGGAGTCGTTCATAGAGAACGTCGTGGCGACCTGTGACCACATCGGTGCCCGCCTCAAGTCCAAGAAGAAGATCAACCTCTCCTTCGACGAGTGGAACGTCTGGTACCAGAGCCGTCCGAACCCGCACCCCGTCGAGGACTGGCAGGAGGCCCCACGCATCCTGGAGGACGTCTACTCCGTCACGGACGCGGTCGTCTTCGGTTCCCTTCTCATCGCGCTGCTGCGGCACGCCGACCGCGTCACCGTCGCCTGCCTCGCCCAGCTCGTCAACGTCATCGCGCCGATCATGACGGAGCCGGGCGGCGCGGCCTGGCGGCAGACCACGTTCTTCCCCTTCGCGCAGGCCTCGAAGTACGGACGCGGTCAGGTCCTCGACGTACGCGTGGACTCGCCGACGTACGGGACGAAGAAGTACGGCGAGGCGGACCTGCTGCACGCCACCGCCGTGCGCGCCGAGGACGGCTCGGTCACCGTCTTCGCCGTCAACCGCAGCCAGAGCGAGCCGCTGCCGCTCGAAGTAGCCCTGAACCGCTTGGGGTTGACGACGATCGTCGAGCACAGCGCACTGGCCGACACCGACCCGGACGCCACCAACACCGCCGACGACCAGCAGCGGGTCACCCCGCACCCGGTCGAGGGCACCACCCTCCAGGACGGCACGCTGAGCGCCGTCCTGGAGCCGCTGTCGTGGAACGTGATCCGGTTGCGTTAGTGCTTGAGCGGGCCGCCGGGGGAGTCCACCGCCGTCACCGGTACTCCTCCGGCCGCGCTGCCCAACAGTGTCAGTGCTACCTTGCCCGGTCCTGCCGGTGTGGTCCCGTCGGACAGCACCGCGAGGGCCAGCGTGTTGAGCCCACGTGTGCGCAGCAGTCCGTTCGGCAGGACGAAGGTGTGTTGGGGGCCCACATCATTGATGTACTGGCCTGTGTTCCAGCCGTTCAGGAAGATCTGGACGCGGTAGGCGCGGGCCGGGTCGTCGGTGAGCGTCAGCCCGATCGAGGCGTCCACGCTCGCGTCGACGGCGAGCCGGAAGTCGGTGCGATACCAGGTGACGCCCTGGCGCCGCTCGTCGCGCGGGAAGTCGACGACCTTCCAGTCGGTGTCGTCGAACCCGGGCAGATGCCAGCCGTGCCGCTCCCCGAACAGACCCCCGTTGTTGACCGGCCCGCGGACCGGGTCCGGGGCCACCTCGCCCTGGATCCGCCAAGTGACGGCCGGAGAGGCACCTTTGAGGGTCACGCCCGTCAGTCCCCGGGCCACCTTGTGGGTGTCCTTCGCGGCCCCGTCCTCGTCGTGCTGCATACGACGCACGAGGACGGACAGCACACGCGGTCCCGTCTTCTCGGGGACGGGGAACGTCGCCGTCGCCGACCAAGTCCCCTGCCGGACCGTCTTCTTGTCCGGCACCGGCATCCGATGCGTCCCCAGCGGCTTTCCGTCCAGCCAGGCCATCAGCAGCCCCTGCGCGCCCGAGATGTAGGAGAGGGACACGGACTCCGCTTTGCCCGCGTCATTGAAGTGCCCCCGGTACCAGACATCGCCGTAGTGGTATCCGTAGTCGTCGGCGAACAGTACGGGCTGCCCGGCGGGTACAGGGGTGACGCTGTGCGAGGACTTCTTGTTCGCGACCTTCCAGCCGCTGTCGTCGAAGTCGGCGGCGGACTCCTGGTTCTCGGCGGCCCGGCGCCAGTTGGTCAGGGCCGGGAGCCGGACGCCGGGTGCGCCGGGCAGCCGCTGCTCGGCCCGCAGGCTGCCGGACTTGGTGGCCACTGCCTTCAACGTGCCTTGGTTCCAGACGACTTCACTCATCCCGCGCGGTCCCCAGACCTCCAGGTCCGCCGCCTTGATCGTGTCCCCGGTGAGATGGACGGTCGTGCCGCGCAGGACGGCGGTGCGCAGAAGTGCGGGGCCGCGTACCAGCACGGGGCCGGACGGGGTGTCGTAGCGCCACAGCCGTCCGGACATCTCGTCGGTGGCGAGCAACAGCAGGAGAGGCGTCGAGATGCCGTCGCCCTCCACCAGCACCCTGGTGAGCGAGTTCAGTTGAGCATCGATCCGCAGGACGCCGTCCGCGTACTCGTGTCCCGCGTTGCCCTCCAGCACGGTGACCGTCGGCTTGCTCGCGCACTCCAGCGCGGTCCGCGTCGACTCGCCCGCCCGGCCGGTGAACACGGCGATGTCCTGGCGCCCGGTGGCGAGCCACAGCATCGGCTGGGCGGTGGAGTAGCGCAACTTCCGGCGTCCCAGGGCGATTCCGGTGGCGAGCAGCCGGGCGTCGAGGCCGGGGACCGGTACGGAGGCGGTCGTTCCGGCGAGCGGGACGGAGGCGACGGACTCGGTGGCGGTGTCATTGCGCAGGACGTAGAAGTGCGCCTCCGTGTCCGGATTGACGAGGTGGTACGCCTTGATGCCGGTGTCGCCGACCGTGATGTCCCCGGCGCGGTCCAGTTTCGCCAGGTCGGGCACGCAGTGCAGGAGCTGCCCGATCTGGTGCATCGGGATCAGCTTCGCGGTGGGCTGCCGGGCCTCGTCGAGGGCGGCACCGTAGTCGTACGAGGTGTAGACGATCGGTGCCGGCAGCCATCCCCAGGAGGTACCGCCGAAGGTCATGTAGACGTTGTGGATCTTGATCCCGTTGGCGAGGTTGGTGAGGTAGAAGCGTCGCTCGTACGCCGCGTCCCGGGTCCGGCGCGACTCCGCGTATCCCTTGCCGTCGAACTCCGCCCCGCCCCACGGATCGAACCAGCCGCCCCCGAACTCGGCGATGAGCCCCGGTGTTTCGGGACTCGCGGTCGAGCCGCCCTTCGTCCCGCCGACGCCGAAGTAGCCCCAGTCGGGCGGGGTCGCGAACGGCGACGGATAGCCGTCGAAGCCGTACAGGTAACAGCCCTTCTCACCGCCCGTGTCGAAGGTTCCCGGGGCCCAGTGCCCGTTCCTGCCCTTGTCGTTGTGGAAGAGCGGCACGTCGATGCCGTCCGCGCGGACCTTCTTGTACAGGTGGGTCATGTAGTCGCGGCCCAGGGAGCTGCTGACGTTGTTCGCGTACTCGTTCTCCAGCTGGTAGAGGACGATCGTGCCGCCGCCCTTGGTGTAGAGGTGCTTCGCGGCGATCCGGTCGACAGCGGTCAGCCACTCGTCGACGTACTTCAGGTACGTCGGGTCGGAGGTGCGGGCCGTGCCCTTGGTGACGGTCAGCCAGCCGGGGAAGCCGCCTGCGTCGACCTCGGCGTTGATGTACGGGCCCGGCCGCAGGATGACGTACAGGCCGGTCTCGGCGGCCGTACGCAGGAACAGGTCGAGGTCGCGGACGCCGGTGAAGTCGTACTTCCCGGGCGCGGGGGAGTGGTAGTTCCACGACACGTAGATGCTGATCGTGTTGTAGCCGTGGGCGCGCAGCTTCTCCAGCACGTCCCGCCACAGCGAGGGGCTCGGCAGGCGGAAGGGGTGGACCTCGCCGGACCAGAGCACGAGGCGCTTGCCGTCGATCAGCATCGAGTAGCGGTCGAAGCCGACGGTGTGCTTCTTGCCGTCGGCCGCGGGCGGTCCGGGCGCGGGCCCGGTGGGAGCGACGGGCGCCCTTCCGGCGGCGCACGCCTCGTCGCTTCCGCTGCCGCTCAATGAGAGGCCGAGCGCGGCGGTGCCGGCGAGTGCGCTGAAGGTACGTCTGCTCAACACCATGCGGGGTCCTCCCGGGGACAGGCGCGGGTGCGGCCATTGTCCACAGCGAAACCTCCCACACCGGTCATATGAGGATCCCGGCGCGGGCGGATTACGCGGTACGGGCGGCACGGGAGCTCGCCTACGGGCAGTCCGGCGGTCCGGTGAAGGCGGAGGCCGACGCTGCAGCTCAGGGTATTCCGCACCAGCTGCCGGGGGGAATCCTCGGCGCCAGTTCCCGGGAGGGGGAATCCTCGGCGATCCCCGGCGTGGCGGACTCGTCGCCGACCGGCGTGGACTCCGGCGTGGCGGCGATCGCGCCTGGGCCGCGGGGTCCTATCCCGCCTGGCCGTACAGCATGGCGCCCACGGCCGGCCAGCCGGTGGGCTGCTGCGGCCGGGGCTGTGGTTCCGGCTGGGTGCGGCCCCGGACCTGGGCGGCGGTCAGGCCTCCGTGGGCTCCCTGCGAGGCGGCGTTCGTCATCCCGGGCATGGGAGCCTGGGCGACGGGCTGGAGACCTGGGGCCTGGGCCGCGGCGGGCATCCCCGGCGCGGGTGCCGAACCCGGGGCCAGGCCCGGCATCGCCCCGGGTGCCTGGGCCGCGGCCGGCGCCGGCCAGGCGGTGGGCTGCGGGGTGGCGGGCCCCGGAGCGGGGGACGGGTAGTTCGACACCGCCGCGGGCTGCTGCGGGGACGGGTAGTTCGACACGGCCGCCGGCTGTTGCGGGGCGGGGAAGTTCGACACCTGCGCGGGCTGCGCGGCGGGCAGGCTCGGCATCGGTCCGGGCTGTGCCGCCGCGGGCCCCGGCCACGCGTTCGCCTGCGCGGCCAGGCCCTGCATGCCCGCCCCGTTCGTGGCGCTGACCAGGCGGTCCACCGCCGCCGTACCCGAGCTGTAGCTGGTCCCTGTGCTCAGCTCGGGCACGGCGGCTCCCCTCCTGGTCCCGTAGAGCACCTGTTCCAGGCCGGACACCAGGCGACGCACGTCCACCTGGGGGCGCACCACGAGTCTCAGGAAGCGACTGGACGAACCGATCTTGTTGCCGCACTCGCGGACCAGGATCCGGTGCTCGGTCAGCAACCGGTCCCGGACCACGGTGCCTTCGGCACCCACGGGGAGGCGCACGAAGAGGAAGTTGCCTTGCGAGGGGTAGACCGTCAGACCGGGCAGCTGGGAGAGCTGTTGAGCCATGTCGAGCCGGTCGCGGCGGACCATGTGCAGGCTCTGCGTGTACTCCTGACCGTGTTCCTTGAGCATGAACACCACGGTCTCGGCGAAGGAGTTGAGGTTCCACTTGGGCAGCATGGAGCGGACCCTGCCGGCGAGGGCCGGGTTGGCGACGAGGTAGCCGAAGCGAATGCCGTGCAGGCCGAAGTTCTTGCCGAGGCTGCGCAGCACGATGACGTTGGGCCGCATCACCGCGTCCTCGACCACGCTCGGTTCGGACTCGGCGTCGGCGAACTCCATGAACGACTCGTCGATGACGATCAGGTCCAGGTCCGCCATCGCGTCCATGAACTGGATGACCGACTGGCGGGGGAGGAAGCCGCCGTCGGGGTTGTTCGGGTTGCAGATGACAGCGACACGTGTGCCGCGGGCGCGGATGAACTCGGCGTACTTGGCGAGGTCGAGCGCGAATCCGGTGGACTCCTGGAGCGGGAACATGTCGACCCGCTTGCCGGTCTCCATCGGCTGGTCGGTCCAGCGGCCGAAGGTGGGGACGGGTATCGCGAGGGACTCCCGGACCAGCAGGTGGTCGATCCAGGTGATGAGTTCGGTGGATCCGTTGCCCATCGCGAGGCACTGCGGCGGGAGCCGGAGCAGCGAGCACAGCTCGGCGGTGATGGTGTCGGCGCTGCTCGGGTAGTACGTGAGGATCTCGCGCAGGCGGCCCGCCAGCTCGTCGAACATCGCGGGCGTCGGAAAGTACGGATTGCACGGGATGCAGAAGTCCACCGGACCGGCCCCGTCACCCTCCCGCGTCAGTGCGGCCATGGATGGGCTGTGCGCCGCAGTGCCGCGAAAGAGCGAGGTGACATTGCCGGCCATGGAACCTCCGTATAGGGCGGGCCCGGTGGGGAGGACGGGCCCTCCGTCTGGGTGGCCCGTGCGGGGGAGCACGGGCCGCCCTCTCATACGGATACGGAGGTGGCGCTGTTCAACTCGTGTGAATTCAGTGTGGGTTCGCCACCCGGGGCAACCGGGGGCCCGGCAAGGCCGCCGAGGGCCTCAGGCGCTGAACGAGTGCACCGTCGTGCTGCGGTACGTCGTGCCGGGCCGCAGCACCGTCGAGGGGAACTTCGGCTGGTTCGGCGAGTCCGGGAAGTGCTGCGTCTCCAGGCACAGCGCGTCGCCCTGCCGGTAGATGTGGCCGCCGGTGCCGACGAGCGTGCCGTCGAGGAAGTTGCCGGAGTAGAACTGCAGGCCCGGCTGGTCGGTGGCGATCTTCAGGGTGCGGCCGGAGGACGGGTCGCGCAGGGTGGCGACGTGCTCGGGCTTCGCCGTGATGCCCTTGTCGAGCACCCAGTTGTGGTCGATGCCCTTGCCGTACAGCAGCTGCTGGTCGGCGACCCGGATGTCGGCGCCCACCGTCTTGGTGCGGCGGAAGTCGAAGGGCGTGCCCGCGACCTTGGCCAGCTCACCGGTGGGGATCAGTCCCGAGTCGACGGGCGTGTAGCGGGAGGCGGCGATCTTCAGCTCGTGGTCGTAGATCGAGCCGCTGCCCTCGCCCGCCAGGTTCCAGTAGACGTGGCTGGTGAGGTTGACGACGGTGGCCTTGTCGGTGGTGGCCGCGTAGTCGATGCGCCAGTCGCCGTGCCGGGTGAGGGTGTAGGTGACCTTCGCCTTGAGCGTGCCCGGGTAGCCCATCTCGCCGTCGACGCTGGTGTAGTGCAGCACGAGGCCGACGTCGGAGCCGGAGGTGAAGCCCTCCACGTCCCAGACGTGCTTGTCGAAGCCCTGGGTACCGCCGTGCAGGCTGTTCACGCCGTCGTTGACGGACAGCTGGTAGCTCTTGCCGTCGAGGGTGAACTGCCCCTTGGCGATGCGGTTGCCGTACCGGCCGATCAGCGCGCCGAAGTACGGGGTCTTCGCGACGTAGTCCTCGATGTTGTCGAAGCCCAGGGAGACGTTCTTGTGGCGACCGTGCCGGTCCGGGATCTCCAGGGACTGGACGACGCCGCCCCAGGACAGGACCTTCAGTCGCGTGCCGCCGTTCTCCAGCGACCAGCGGTAGACCTTCGTCCCGTCGGCGAGCTTGCCGAAGAGCTCCTTCACCGGCTTCCTGCCTCCCGTGGCGTGTGCCGTTCCCCCGAGCGTGGTCGCGGCGATGCCCGCGGCCGCGGCCCCTGCGATGACCGTGCGTCTGTTCAGTTCCATTTGCGGCTCCAGTAAATGGATGGGCCCCGTCGTTTCCGGCGGGGCCCGAGCTGACTTACGAACCGGACTTGCGCTTGTTCCACACGTCGAAGCCGACCGCCGCCAACAGGGCCAAGCCCTTGATGACCTGCTGCCAGTCGGTGCCGACGCTGAGGAGGTTCATGCCGTTGTTGAGCACACCGAGGACGAGACCACCGATGATCGCGCCGAGGACGGTACCGACACCGCCGCTCATGGACGCGCCACCGATGAACGACGAGGCGATCGCCTCGAGTTCGAAGTTGAGGCCCGCCTTCGGCGAGGCCGCGTTGAGGCGGGCGGCGACCACCAGACCCGCCAGGGCCGCGAGCACGCCCATGTTCAGGAAGACGTAGAAGGTGACCTTCTTGTCCTTGACGCCGGACAGCTTCGCCGCCGGCAGGTTGCCGCCGATCGCGTAGATGTGGCGGCCGAAGACGGCGTTGCGCATGACGTAGCCGTAACCGACCACCAGGACGCCGAGGATGATCAGCACGGTCGGCGCGCCCTTGTAGCTGGCGAGCAGCATCGTGACGACGAGGATCGCGGCGACGATGGCGACGAGCTTGAGCAGGAAGATGTTCCTCGGCAGCACGACCAGCGAGAACTCCTGCTGGCGCCCCCGGTCGCGGACCTCCTGCAGAACCGCGAAGACGATCAGCGCGAGGCCGAGGAGCAGCGTGATGTTGTGGTAGTTGGTGTTCGGGCCGACCGCCGGCAGGAAGCCGTTGCCCATCTTCTGCAGCCCGTCCGGGAACGGGCCGAGGGTCTGGCCCTTCAGCAGGATCTCCGTCAGGCCGCGGAAGAGCAGCATGCCGGCGAGGGTGACGATGAAGGACGGTATGCCGAGATACGCGATCAGGAATCCCTGCAAGGAGCCCGCCACCGCGCCCACCAGCAGGCACAGGACCAGTGCGACAGGCCACGCAATACTGTGCTGCACCATCAGCACGGCTGCGAACGCGCCCACGAACGCGGTCAGTGAACCGACCGACAGGTCGATGTGACCCGCGATGATCACCAGCATCATGCCGATCGCGAGGATCAGGATGTAGCTGTTCTGCAGCACCAGGTTGGAGACGTTGCGTGGCAGCAGCAGGTCGCCGTCGGTCCAGACCGCGAAGAGGGCGACGATCAGGCCGAGGGCGATCAGCATGCCGTACTGGCGCATGTTGCGGCGCAGGCCGTCCAGCATCAGCTGCAGCAGGCCGCCGCCGGTGGCCGAGCTCCCGCTCTTCCCGGGCGGCGCCGGGGCCGGGGTCTTGGCGGTTACGTCCGTGCTCATCGGGATACCTCTTTGTCCTTCGTCATCTGGCGCATCAGCACTTCCTGCGTGGCCTCGGCCCGCGGGACCTCGCCCGTGAGCCGCCCGGCGGCCATGGTGTAGATGCGGTCGCACATGCCGAGCAGTTCGGGCAGCTCGGAGGAGATGAAGACGACCGCCTTGCCCTCGGCGGCCAGCTGGTCGATGACCGTGTAGATCTCGTACTTGGCGCCGACGTCGATGCCGCGGGTGGGCTCGTCCAGGATCAGCACCTCCGGCCCCGCGAAGATCCACTTGCTGAGGACGACCTTCTGCTGGTTGCCGCCGGACAGCTTGCCCACCGGCTCGAAGACGGTCGGCGCCTTGATGTTCATGGACTTGCGGAAGCGCTCGGCGACCTGCCGCTCCTCGTGCTCGTCGACCACACCGCGCTTGGCCACCTTGTTCAGGGCGGTCAGCGAGATATTGCGGTTGATGGTGTCGATGAGGTTGAGGCCGTAGTGCTTGCGGTCCTCCGTGACGTACGCGATGCCGTGCCCGACCGTCTCGGCGACGGACTTCGTACGGATCTCCGTGCCGTCCTTGAGGACCGTGCCGCCCGCGTAGCGGCCGTAGGTGCGCCCGAAGACGCTCATCGCCAGCTCGGTGCGGCCGGCGCCCATGAGCCCCGCGATGCCGACGATCTCCCCGCGCCGCACGCTGATCGACACGTCGTCGACCACCTTGCGCTGCTGGTCGATCGGGTGGTGGACCGTCCAGTTGCGGATCTCCAGGGCCGGTGCCGCGCCCACCTCTCCCTCGTACGCGGTGCGTTCGGGGAAGCGGTGGTCGAGGTCACGGCCGACCATGCCGGAGATGATCCGGTCCTCGGTGGTCTCCGGCGCCTTCACGTCGAGGGTCTCGATGGACCGCCCGTCGCGCAGGATGGTCACCGAGTCGGCGACCCTGCGGATCTCGTTCAGCTTGTGGGAGATGATGATCGAGGTGATGCCCTGCTTCTTCAACTCCAGGATGAGATCGAGGAGTTTGCCGCTGTCCTCGTCGTTCAGGGCCGCGGTCGGCTCATCCAGGATGAGCAGCTTCACCTTCTTCGACAGCGCCTTCGCGATCTCCACGAGCTGCTGCTTGCCCACGCCGATGTCGGCGACACGGGTCTCGGGGTGATCGTCCAGACCGACCCGGCGCAGCAGCTCGGTGGCGTGCCGCAGGGTCTCGTTCCAGTTGATGAGCCCGCCCTTGGCGTGCTCGTTGCCGAGGAAGATGTTCTCCGCGAGGGAGAGGAACGGCACCAGCGCCAGCTCCTGGTGGATGATGACGATGCCGTGGTGCTCGCTCGCCCGGATGTCCTTGAAGCTGCAGACCTCCGACTCGAAGAGGATCTCACCCTCGTAACTGCCGTGCGGATGGACGCCGGAGAGCACCTTCATCAAGGTGGACTTTCCGGCGCCGTTCTCACCGCAGATGGCGTGGACCTCGCCCTGGCGGACGGTCAGTGTGACGTCCGACAGCGCCTTGACGCCGGGAAAGGTCTTGACGATCGAGCGCATTTCCAGGACGGGTCCCGCCATGGTCGTGCCTTCCAATCACTAGGAGCCGGCGGTTACTTGAGGTCGGACTCGGTGTAGTAGCCGCCGTCGACCAGCACCTGCTTGTAGTTGGTCTTGTCGACGCTCACCGGCTGCAGCAGGTAGGCGGGGACGACCTTGGCGCCGTTGTCGTACGTCTTGGTGTCGTTGGTCTGCGGCTTCTTGCCGTTGAGGACGTCGTCGACCATCGTCGAGGCGACCTTGGCCAGCTCACGGGTGTCCTTGTAGACGGTCTGCGTCTGCTCGCCCGCGATGATCGACTTCACCGAGGCCAGCTCGGCGTCCTGGCCGGTGACGACGGGCAGCGGCTTGTCCTTGGAGCCGTAGTCGTCCGACTTCAGCGCCGACAGGATGCCGATGGAGATGCCGTCGTACGGCGAGAGAACCGCGTTGACCTTCTTGCTCTGGTACGACTTGGTGAGGATGTCGTCCATGCGCTTCTGCGCGGTGGCGCCGTCCCAGCGCAGGGTGGTGACCTGGGTCAGACCGGTCTGGCCGGACTGGACGACCAGCTTCTTGCTGTCGATGTAGGGCTGCAGGACGCTCATGGCGCCGTTGAAGAAGTACTTGGTGTTGTTGTCGTCGTTGGAGCCGGCGAACAGCTCGATGTTGAACGGGCCCTTGCCGCTCTTCAGGCCGAGCTTGTCGACGATGTAGTTGGCCTGCAGCTCGCCGACCTTGGTGTTGTCGAAGGACGCGTAGTAGTCGACGTTCTTGGTGCCGAGGATCAGCCGGTCGTAGGCGATGACCGGGATGTCGGCGTCGGCGGCCTGCTGGAGGACGTTGTTCAGTGACTTGTTGTCGATCGCGGCGACGATGATGGCCTTCACGCCCTGCGTGATCAGGTTCTCGATCTGCGAGACCTGCTGGTCCGGGTCGTCCTCGCCGTAGACCAGCTTGGTCTTGTAGCCCTTGGACTCCAGGTTCTTGACCACGTTCTTGCCGTCGGCGATCCACCGCTCGGAGGACTTGGTCGGCATCGCGATGCCGATGGTGCCGCCCTTGCTGCTGCCCTTCTCCTCCTTGCTGCCGCCCTCGCTGTTCTGGCCGCAGGCGGTGAGGGTCAGGGCGAGGGAGGCGGCTCCGGCTATGGCGGCGAGGGCTGCTCTGCGGTTGCGCATGGTCATCAGTCCTTGTTCGTCTCGTCGTTGAGAGGGGTCACAGCGGTGGAAAAGCGGTGGAGCGGGCCGGGCAGCCGGGAGCCGAGCGGCGCCATGTCGCCGTCCGCGCCGTGCCGGGCGAGCAGGTCGAGAGCGAGCCGGCCGCGCCGCACCCGCTCCCGGGCGGTGTCCAGGGTCAGGTCCCGCATATGGGTGCCGTACGGGTAGATCCCGGGCGCCTTGGACAGACCGAACTTCAGATAGAGCGGTGCGCCGCGCCGGATCAGCTCGGCGACCTCGTACATCCGCACGTACCCGCCGAGGTCGTCGGGGGCCTCGATGTACATGTCCATGGGGGCGGCGGAGACCCGCCGTATCTCGGTGAGGTGGTCGAGCGTCAGATCGCTCGGTACGTTGACCGAGTCGGCGCCGAGGTTCTCGTACACGGCGTACGAGGCCGGGTTGACCGGGCCGATCAGCGCCGAGACCTTCAGGGTCGTGTCGGCCGGGATGATCCCGGCGACACGGGCCCGGTGCAGCGTCCACAGCACTCCCTCGTCGGCGACGAGCAGGCACTTGACGCCCAACTCCGTTGCCCGGACGGCGTCTTCGACGCAGCCGGCGACCGCGTCGTGGCCCCGGGCGCGGAGTCCGGCGCCGCGCGAGTCGGTGCGTACGGAGGCGCCGATGTCCCAGGTGCCGCGTGGTCCGGTGAAGAGGCAGAGCTCGATGTCGCGCTCACCGGTGGCCTCGACCATCTCGGTGATCTCGGCGTCGGTCAGCATCCAGACGCCGCTGCCCTGGCTGATCCGGTGGATCGGCACATCGAGCCGGGAGGACTCCTTGAGGACCACGGCAACGGCCTCGGGGCCCTCGACGGACGGAACCTCGGTGCGCCAGCGGCCGCCTCCCGGGAAGGTGTGCGGCGAGGCGTCGGCGGGGGAGAGGGCGGGCGCGCCCAGGCCGAGCGCGGCGAGCGCCTGCTCGCCGGGTCGACGGGCTGCCGTTGGGGAGGCGTCGGTCACAAGCAGTCCTTCGCGTTCGATATTTCGGACATGGTTCGTGTCGGTGGGTGTACGCCGGTACGGAGTGTCAGGTGTCTCCGTACCGGCGTACGGATCAGGGGCGCGGAAGAACCTGGCTCATGGACGGCTCATGGACGCAGAAGGACCTTTCCGACCTTGGGATCCCCGGATCCCACCAGCTCGATGGCCTGGGGGAACTCGGCGAGCGGCAGCTCGTGCGTGACCAGCGGCGACGGGTTCAGCAGCCCCGCGCCGAACACCCGCACCGTGTGCGCCCAGGCCTCCGGCGGCGCCCCGAACACGGTGTGCACCTCCAGCTGCCGTACGACGAGATCGGTGGGGTCGAGTCCCTCGGCGCCGGGCGCCGGGATTCCCGTCAGGACCAGGCGTCCGCCGCGCCTGAGCAGGGAGGCGGCGGTGCGCGCGGCGGACGCGGAGCCGGCGGTCTCGATGACGACGTCGAAGTCGTCGGGGAGTTTTTGGATGGGGGTCCCCCCGCTCGAGCGAAGCCGAGAGTGGGGGATGGTACGGAAGTCGGTGGCGCCGAAGTCCCTGGAGAGCATGTCGCGATCGAGCCTGGTGCCCACCACGAGCAGCTCGGCCGGGGAGCCCGCCTTCAGGAACTGCACGGCGAACATGCCGAGCGTCCCCGTCCCCACCACCGCGACCCGCTCACCGGGCCTGGCGTTCGCCTTGAGCGCGGCGGCCGCGATGCAGGCGGCAGGCTCCAGCAGGGCGGCGGCCGTCAGGTCGGCGTCGTCCGGCAGGACATGGAGCAGCCGGGCCGGGAGGGTGAGCGTGGTGGCCATCGCGCCCGGCTGGGTGAAGCCGGTCTCCTCGTACCCCGCCGTGCAGAGCGTGGTCTCGCCCGCGTGGCAGCGGTCGCAGACCTGGCAGTTGCGGAAGCCCTCACCGACGACCTTGCGGCCGACGAGGGACTCCGGCACTCCCGCGCCGACCCTCTCCACCGTCCCGGACCACTCGTGGCCGGGCGTGAGCGGGTAGCGCACGTATCCGTCGGGCCGGTTGCCTTGATAGACCTCGCGGTCGCTGCCGCAGATGCCGACGGCGTGGACGCGGACGAGTGCCTCGCCGGCCTCCGGCTCCCGGGGCTCGTGGGCGGTCAGCCGGTGCTCGCCCGGCGCATCGATGACGACCGCGGTGCTCACTGCGTCCCTTTCGGCTTGCGCTGCTCCCAGCCGTCCGCCCAGAGGTCGAACCGGGCCTGCTGTTGCGGGAATTCGGCCGCCGCGTCGACGTCCAGCTCGACGCCGAGACCGGGCTCGTGCGACAGCTGGAAGTAGCCGTCGACGACCTGCGGCGCGCCCTTCACGACCTTCTTGATCTCCGCGTCCGCGAAGTCGTTGAAGTGCTCCAGGATCTTGAAGTTCGGCGAGGTGAAGCCGACCTGGAGGGAGGCGGCGGTCAGGACGGGCCCGCCGACGTTGTGCGGGGCGACGAGCACGTAGTGCGTCTCGGCGGTGGCGGCCAGCTTCCGCGTCTCCCAGATACCGCCGATGTGACCGACGTCGGGCTGGATGATGTCGACGGTCTGGGCCTCGAACAGCTCGCGGAACTCGATGCGGTCGTGGATGCGCTCACCGGTGGCGACCGGGATGTCGACCTTGGCGGCGACCTTCTCCAGGGCCTTGAGGTTCTCCGGCGGAACCGGCTCCTCCAGCCAGGCGGGCTTGAAGGGCGCGAGCTCGCGGGCGAGCCGGATGGCGGTGGCCGGGGAGAAGCGGCCGTGCATCTCGAGCATCAGTTCGGCTTCGGGTCCGATGGCGTCGCGCACGGCCTCGATGAGCGAGACGGCGTACAGGCTCTGCTCGTGGTCGAGCTCGAAGTGACCGGTCCCGAAGGGGTCGATCTTGAGGGCCTTGTACCCGCGGGCGACGACCTCCTGGGCGGCCTTGTGGTAGGCCTCGGGAGTCCTCTCCGTGGTGTACCACCCATTGGCATACGCCTTGACCCTGTCGGTGACCTTGCCGCCGAGCAGCTGCCACACCGGTACTCCGAGGGCCTTGCCCTTGATGTCCCAGCAGGCCATCTCGATGACGGCGATGCCGGACATCACGACCTCACCGGCGCGCCCGTAGTCGCCGTACTTCATACGTCGTACGAGGTCCTCGACAGCGAACGGGTCGGAGCCGAGAATGTGATTGGCCTCCGCCTCCCGCAGATAGCCGATCAGTGCGTCGGTGTGGCCCAGCATGCGGGTCTCGCCGACTCCGGTGATGCCCTCGTCGGTGTGCACCTGGACGTATGTCAGGTTGCGCCAGGGCGTCCCGACCACGTGTGTGCTGATTCCCGTGATGCGCACGGCAGTTGCCCCCTGTGCTCTTCGGCTCTGTTCGAAATTTCGTCACACGTTCGAAATGCTGGCGTGACAGTAAGGACGTGGCCCCGAGGGTGTCAATGGGTCGAACGCATAACGGTTTAGACGCGATGGGATCGGGATGGCGGGGAATGTTCGGGGGTGTCTCGACTCGGCACGCCGGAACGGCCGGTTCCCCACACAATATTCACAGCTGCGCCTATGAACGTTACCCTTCAGGAACTTAGTCTTCCCGCGTCATGGACTACTGCCACCCGTGCCGACGGCACCTCAACGGCGCCCTTGCCTGCCCTGGGTGCGGCACCCCCGTCGAAGAGCTCCACGCGCATGCGGAGGAGCTCGACGCGCGCCCGGAGACGGGCGCGGACGCGGCCGACGCCGACGCGTACTACGACGAGGACGACGACGCGGACGCGCGGCCCGGGCGGGCCGCGCGGCGGCGGGGCCGGGGGCGTGGACGCGGGCGGGCCGCCGAGATCGCGGGTGGCCCGGAGGGTCCGGATGCCCCCGGTGGTGCGAGCCGGCGTGACCGCAAGGCTGCGGCGCACCGTCGACGGCGGCGCCGGACCTTGCTCATCGCGGCGGGGTTCGTGCTCGCCGCGGGTGGGCTCAGCCTCGCCGAACTCGGCATCGACGCGCCCGGGTTGAGCCCGAAGCCGGCGGCGGCCGGGGGTGAGTCGGCCGACGGCTCGACGTCCTCGGACGCCAAGGAGACGGCGCAGCCACTGGGTGAGACCTCGGGGGCGGGCGGCGCCTCGCCGACCGGCTCGCCCGACGCTTCCGCGTCGCCCTCCGACTCCGGGTCTCCGTCCGCGTCCGCCTCCGGCAAGGACAAGAAGACCCAGGACGAAGAGTCCGCGACCACCGGCACGACCCCGGGCCGCCCGACCTCGGCCCCCACCCACACCGCGGCCCCCGCGACGACCGCACCCGCCACATCCGCTCCGACGGCGTCCGCGCCGACCCCGGATCCCGCCCCGTCGGAGACGTGCAACCGGTTCTTGTGGTGGTGCACGTAGGGGTGCTTTTCGCCCCCGCCGCCCCCGCCCGTCCCGTGCGGGTTTGCTGCACAGTTCCCCGCGCCCCTATTCAGGGGCGCGGGGAACTGCGCGAACGGGGTCCGGGGCGGAGCCCCGGGTCGGGACGGGCAGGGGCGGAGGGGGCGAGAAAACTACGCCGTCAGCATCCGTCGCAGTAGATCCCGCAGCGCCAGCCGCTCCTCCTCGGACAGCCCCGCGAGCGGCTCCCGCGCGAAGTTGAGGGAGTCGCGCAGCCCTCGGGCGACCTTCCGGCCCTCGGCCGTCGCCGCGGCGAGCTTGACACGCCGGTCCGCCGGATCCGGGCGCCGCTCGACCAGGCCCCGCGCCTCCAGCCGGTCCACGATCCCGGTGACATTGGACGGCTCGCACTTCAGCTGCTGCGCCAGTCGCCGCATCGGCAGCGGCTCGAGCGACAGCAGGCCCAGCAGCCGCGCCTGCGCACCGGTCAGCGCGTGCTCGGCCGCCGCGTCCTCGTACTCCTCGTGGTAGCGGGCCACGACCGTGCCGATCAGTTCGACGACCTCCATGGTCAGGGGGTCGATTCGGGGTGTCTTCTGCGTGGCCATGGCCTCCAGGGTAGCCGGTTACTTGACATCATGAAATATTCAGGCGCATTGTTGTTTCAGGTACTGAAGTATTAGCCCTCGCGGAGCCGCACGCGGGAACCTCCGGGAACCCGCACGAAACCGCGGAAAACAGGAAAGGCGCACCCTCATGACCGACACCCCCCAGCTCCCCGCCGTCAGCCGCGAATGGCACCTGGCCGCCCGCCCGGTCGGCTGGCCCAAGCCGGAGGACTTCGCTCTGGTCGAGGCCGAGGTCCGGCAGCCGGGGGAGGGCGAGGTCCTGGTGCGGAACGAGTACGTGTCCGTGGACCCGTACATGCGCGGCCGCATGAGCGCCGCCAAGTCGTACGCCGCCCCCTATGAGCTGGGCAAGGCCATGCTGGGCGGCGCGGTCGGTGAGGTCGTCGCCTCGAACGCCGAGGGAATCGAGGTCGGTGACCACATCCTGCACTTCCTCGGCTGGCGCGAGTACGCCGTCGTCGACGCCAAGCAGGCCGTCAAGGTGGACCCGGAGGCCGCGCCGCTGTCGACGTACCTCGGCGTCCTCGGGATGACCGGGCTCACCGCGTACGCGGGCCTCCTGCGCACTGCCTCCTTCAAGGAGGGCGACTCCGTCTTCGTGTCCGGCGCCGCCGGTGCCGTCGGCAGCCAGGTCGGGCAGATCGCCAAGCTCAAGGGCGCCTCGCGCGTCATCGGCTCCGCCGGCTCGGACGAGAAGGTCAAGCTGCTCGTCGAGGAGTACGGCTTCGACGCCGCCTTCAACTACAAGAACGGCCCGGTCGGCGAGCAGCTGCAGGAGGCCGCCCCCGACGGCGTCGACGTCTACTTCGACAACGTGGGCGGCGACCACCTGGAGGCCGCCATCGGCTCGCTGAACCGGGACGGCCGCATCGCCGTCTGCGGCATGATCTCCGTCTACAACAGCACCGAGCCGGTCCCCGGCCCGAAGAACCTGGCCCGGCTGATCCAGACCCGCGGCCGCATCGAGGGCTTCCTGGTAGGCGACCACTACGACCTGCAGCAGCAGTTCGTCCAGGAGGTCGGTGGCTGGGTCCGCTCCGGCGAGCTCAAGTACAACGAGACGGTCGTCGAGGGCATCGAGAACAACCTGGAGGCGTTCTTCGGTGTCCTGCGCGGCGACAACGTCGGAAAGATGATCGTCAAGCTCTGAGCTCACGACGACTCCCAGAGGGCCTGTCGCTGGACTTCCGACATACGGTAACTTCTTTCCGAAGTCGTCGCGATCGTGGGCGCGAGTCGCGACGGACCAAGGAGGAACGCACCGTATGTCCATCCAGCAGACCGACGTTCTGTACACCGCCGTCGCCACCGCCGAGAACGGTCGCGACGGCCGGGTCGCCACCGACGACGGCGAGCTCGACGTCGTCGTGAACCCGCCCAAGGAGATGGGCGGCAGCGGCGCGGGCACCAACCCGGAGCAGCTGTTCGCCGCCGGGTACAGCGCCTGCTTCCAGGGCGCCCTCGGTGTCGTCGCCCGTCAGGAGAACGCCGACATCTCCGGCTCGACCGTCACCGCGAAGGTCGGCATCGGCAAGAACGAGGACGGTTTCGGGATCATCGTCGAGATCTCCGCCGACATCCCGAACGTCGATGCCGCCACCGCCCGCGCTCTCGTCGAGAAGGCCCACCAGGTGTGCCCGTACTCGAAGGCGACTCGCGGAAACATCACCGTGACGCTTGCCTGACGGCATTCGTTGCTCATGGCGGAGGCCGCACCCTAGGACGTGGGGTGCGGCCTCCGCTGTGTCACCGGGATCGGGACACCGTCAGCAGTGCCCTCCCCACCTGCGGGAATTCCCCCTTCGGATGGTCGCGGAAGAGCGGCTCGGTGCCGAACAGCACCGCGTGCGGTCCACTGACCACCGACGCCCGGCCTCCCGCCGCCGTGGGCCCGCCCTCCCCCATAGCCTTAAGGGCGTGGGAGGTGCCCCCATCGTCGCCCAGCGGCCGCCAGTGCCCGGAGACGAGCGGATCACCCGTCGCGTACGACTGCTCGACGCGGACCCCGGGCCCCAGATCGGTGAACCAGACAGGGGCGTACACGAAGCTGTGATCGGGCGCGCCCACCGTGACCGGGCCGCCCGAATTCACCACTCTCACCACGCCGTTGGCGTCCCCGTTGCCCTCGACCGGCTGCACGGCGAGCAGTCCGGCGGCGGCGTTGAGCGCGGCGCCCGTGGCTCCGCGGCCGACGAGGCCGTGCGTGCCCAGGAAGGCGTCCAGGGCCGTCCGCGCCGACGCGGTCAGGGCCGAGTGGTCCAGTCCCGACGATACGAACAGCACATCCGCCGAGGACCAGTCGAAGCCGGCGTTGAGGATCGCCGTCGACACCGGGACCACGTCGAAGTTCATCTCCCGGAGGGCGAAGAGCTCACCGGCGGTGACGGCGGCGGCGACGCGGGTGGGGTGCAGGAGGGTGCCGCCGGTCGTTCTCGTCGCATCGAAGACGACGTCGTACGCGCGGGCGAGGGCATCGGCCTTCGTACGGGCCGACGACGGCACGAGCGCACTGCCGTCGGCGCTCAGGCGTACGGAAACGCCCTGCCGGAGAAGGGAGTTGAGCGCCGCGATCTCCTGCGGGGTGTCGAGCCGCAGACGGAGGTCGCCGCGCGGAGCGACGTATCCGACGTGCGCGGCGGCGCCGACCGCGCGCAGCGGGACGGCGGACAGACTTCCGCTGTGCACGCGCTCGACCGTCGCGCCCCACAGGCGGCCCAGGCTCCAGCCCGAGATGTCGTACATCGTCGACACCTTGTCGCTGATGTCCCGGCCGTCCGCGAGCATCACATTGGCGAGACCGCGTTTGGGCTGGTGCAGGTCGACGACGTACGAGCCCTTGACGTACGACCGTCCCGCGAGCCGGAAGTCACGGGTCGCGCGCGAGACCCGTACGTCATTGGCGAGGAGGTGGTCGACGAGGCGGGCGGCGGCCGTGGCCGAGCGCTGTGCGGGGCCGGCCGGAAGGACGTACGCGCGCGGGAAGTCGGTCGTGTAGACGTCCTCGGGGCCGATGCCCGGGACGCCCGGGACCGTTTCGGCGGAGACCGGCACCTGGGCGGCGCCCGTCGCACCGCGCCGGAATTCCTCGATCTGGTCGGCGATCAGCGAAGTCCGGTGGGACTGGGCGAAGTCGAGGGTCGCGCGCATGGCCGCACCCGCGACGTCGACGTTGATGGCCGAGCGACGCCTGAGCTCGTTCACCGGCAGGGTGTCGTACGCCGAGTTGTTCACCGTCAGCGGGATCTCGACGGTGTGCGCGGCGACCGTGCCGTGGAACGCCGCGTACTGGGGTGTGAAGATCGGCGGCCAGTCGTCCCAGCCCTCCCGCTGATCGCGGAAGGGGATCTGAGCCGGTTCCACGCCGTCCTTGGCGGGGGTGTAGCCGAGGCCGTTGACGGCGGCCTCCATGCCGAAGGCGTTGGCGTAGGTGTTCTTGAGGAAGAGGTCGTACTCGTAGTTCTCGCCGTGCGGCGGGGTGGTCGGTTCGATGAGGGTGCCGTTGACGTAGCCGTGCAGGTCGAGCATGACGGCCGGCTGCTTGTCGATCTCGATCTGCCGCATCGCGCGCGCCTCGGGCTGCGAGGCGGTGATGAAGTCGCGGTTCAGGTCGAAGCCGTTGGCGTTGGCGCGGGTGCCCGCGATACGGCCGTCCGGGTTCGCGGTGATGTTGAAGTAGAGGCGGCTGTGAGCGAGGAGATCGGTGGTCTTCGCGTCGTGCGCGGTCGCGAGCCGCTGGATCAGCTCGAGGGCGGCGTCCGTGCCCTCCCACTCGTTGCCGTGGATGTTGTTGTTGAAGAAGACGGGAGTTTTGTAGGTCTTCTTGACGGCCGGGTCCTTGGCGGCCGGCTGGGGCGCGTTCTCGATGAGCTCGCGCATACGTTCCTGGGCGCGGGTCTCGCGGGCGCTCTCCGGGGCGGTGACGGTGACGAGGTAGAGCCGGTGGCCGCCGGCCGAGCGGCCCGCGACCTCGACGCTGACACGGTCGCCGAGCCGCTGCAGGGCGTTGAGCTTCGGGGCGATGCCGTGGTACGGGGTCAGGCCCAGTTTGATGGACTTGTCGGCGGGGTTCTCCGGGTCCGGGGTGAGGACCTGCTCGCGGGGGTAGCCACCGGTGCCGGCGCTTGCGGACAGGTCGGTGACGGGGGCGGTGAGGGCGTTGCGGGCGGCGCTCGCGGGGGCCCCGGCGGCGCCGTTCGCCGGAGCGGATCCCTCGCGGACCGGCGGTTTGCGGTCCGCCGTGGCGCTGGGCGGGACGAACAGCAGCGAGCCGGCGGCGGTGGCGGTGACGGTGGCGATCAGGACGGGTCTGCGAAGACGCGTCGGAAGGGGCTTCGGCAGGCGCACGCGTCGTACCTCCTGAGGGGGGTCCTGTGAGCGGTACGGCGAGGTGTACCTGTTCGACTCTTGCGCAACAAGGGGGCGTTGCCGTCACGGCGGTGGTCACGGATGCCCCGGATGGCGCATCCCCACAGGGCCGGAAGGGGCATGCTGGGTGCGGGCGCCGGCGCGAGGCAGGGCCGGGCCGCAGGTTCGGCCGAGCGGTTGCAGCGCGTGGCGAGGAGGGCCCATGTCCCCGGTTCCGTCGATCCCGTTGATCCCCAGCAGGGAGGACGTGGTGCGCATGGCGCGCAACACGACCGACATCACCGGCCAACTGCTCGACACGGCGGGGAACATCACCAGAATCGCCGTCAACACGTTCGATCCCCGGGACGGGTCGGGGGCGGAGGTGCTGCGCGTCCTGCGCGAGACGACGGCCGAGCTGGCCGAGGCGAGCGCGTCCCCGCAGGCGCAGGAGGCGTTCTACCGGATCGTGGACACGCTGACGCGGCTGGGCACGAGTGGGGCGCCGCTGGCGGTGCATCCCGTGAGCGAACCGGCGCAGGCGTTGCTCGCCGCGCTGGGCGACAGTCTGCTGCCCATCCTCGACGCGGTGGAACCCGCCGTGGAGGAGGCGGCCGTCGCGCTGGGGGAGCTGGTGGAGGCGACCTCGCCGCTGCTGCCCGCGGCGGCGGGGGTCGCGGCGGGGGCGGTGCTCGCGCTGACTCCGGTGGTACGGGCCGCCGCGGACGTCCTGCGGAGTTCGTCGCCCGAACTCCGGCGCATCGCTGACGCGTTGACCGCCGCGCTGGCTCCATTGCTGCCGTTGCAGGTGGCGCTGGCGGAGCGGGCGGCCGCGGCCGGGGCGGGGGTCGTGCGGGCCGGGCTGCCTCCCCTCGCCGATCTCACGGAGGCGGCGGCCGCCGCGATGACAGCGGCTCGCCCGCTCCTCATCGCGAGCGAGGAGCTCCTGGTCTCCGGTCTCGAACAACTCCAGCCGGTCCTCCTCGCCGGAGCCTCCCGCGCGGGGCGAGTCGCCCGGGCGGCGGCCGTCCGTGTCTCGGCAGCGGTGTCGCCCGCGGCGGAACGGGGCGTGGTGGTCGCGGTCACACCCGTGTAGTCCGCCCCCTCCGCCCCTGCACATTCCCGTCCCTGGGGGATGCGCCCCTGAAGGGGCGCGGGGAACTGCGCGACAAGCCCCCACCCACCCACCCGCAGCCGAAGGCCGGTACGGTACGGGCAGGGGCGGAGGGGGCGAAAAACCCACCCACCCGCACCCCCACCGACCGCCCGCTAAAGTTCCCCCATGCGCGATCTTGGGGTGGGCTTCAGCTACTTGGTGCAGGGCCAGCGATGGGTGGCCCGGCACGGGAAGCAGTACGGGTTCGGACTGGTCCCGGGGCTCATCACCCTCGTGCTGTACGGCGAGGACTTCGTCACCTGGGCCACCCCCTTCGCGGACGACTGGACCAGCCCCTGGGCGGGTCTCTTCCGCGGCTTCCTCACCGCCGTACTCTTCGCCCTCGCCCTCCTCCTCGCCGTCCTCACCTTCACCGCGGTCACCCTCCTCATAGGGCAGCCCTTCTACGAGAACCTCTCCGAGAAGGTCGACCGCGACGTCTCCCCGGACGGCACGGCCCCCGAGTCGGGCCTCCCGCTCTGGCGGGAGCTGTGGATCTCGGCGCGGGACAGCCTGCGTATCGTCGCAAGGGCGGCCCTGTGGGGCGTGCTCCTCTTCGGCCTCGGCTTCGTCCCGTTCGTCGGCCAGACGGTCGTCCCGGTGATCGGCTTCTTCGTCACCGGCTTCTTCCTCACCGAGGAGCTCACCGCCGTGGCCCTCCAGCGCCGCGGTGTCGACCTCCGTGCCCGCCTCTCACTGCTCCGCTCCCGCAAGATGCTCGTCTGGGGCTTCGGCACCCCCCTGGGCCTTGCTTTCCTGGTTCCGTTCGTCGCGGTGTTCCTGATGCCCGGTGCCGTCGCGGGCGCCACCCTCATGGCCCGCGATCTGCGGGGCGAGGAGACGGGGACGACCGAGGACGACATCAGGTCCCCGCCCGCCGGACCCCGGCCCTGCGCCCGGTCGACGGCCCGCCGCCACAGTCGCGCGCCCTGCTGTACGACGACATGCCGGGCCTGCTCGTAGGAGTCCGCCCTGCCCAGCGCCCGCGCGAACGCCGGTGCCACGGTGTCGAATCCGGAGCGCCGCAGGATCTCCTGGGGTGCCGTCCCGTCGAGCCGCTGCTCCTCGACGGTGGAGGTATCGGCGGCCGACGCGCTGGGCGTGGCCGTCAGACCCGCGAGCAGGGCCAGTCCGAGTACGCCGATCCGAACGCGTAGGTGAGTCAAGGGAGTTCGGGCCTTCCGTCGCAGTGGGGTGCTTCCGGACGGCGGAAGTATCCCGTGATGGCTGGGCGTACGCCATGGTGCGTGACGGGTGCGGCACCGGGGCGGCCTGATGAAGTCCCCCTGGTCCCGGTGCCCTTGGTGTCCGGATCAAGTCGCCCTGGTGCCGGGAATCCTGGCGGCCGAGTCCCGCAGCGCGGCCAGGAACGCCTCGGCCGCCGGTGCCAGGGACCGCCCGCGCACCGTCGCCGCGTACACCGCCCGGGCCGGCGCGTCCTCGTCGAGCACCGGGAGCAGCGCGATGTCGGGCCGTACGGACTCCGCGGCGAGCGCCGGGATCAGCGTCACCCCGAGACCGGCGGCGACGTACCCCTGCTTGGCGGTCCACTCGGCCACGACATGTGTGACGCGTGGGCGGAACCCGTGCCGCAGCGCCGCGTCGAGCAGGGTGCCCTCGGGGCGGGACCCGCCGGATATCCAGTCGGCGTCGGCGAGTTGGGGAAGCCGTACGGAGGGCTCGGCGGAGAGCGGATGGCCGGCGGGGACGGCGACGTACAGGGACTCGTCGAGCAGGTGGTGCAGGGTATAGGCGTCCAGCGGGGCGCGGCCCGTCGTCGAGACGACCGCCAGGTCGAGGTGGTCGGCCGTCAGCCGGTCCAGGAGTGCGCGGGTGAAGCCCTCCTCGCGGGTGAGCCGGACCCCGGGGTGGCGGGCCTGGAACGCCGCCATGGCCCGCGGTACGAGGGCCGCGTCCGCCGTGGCGAAGGCGCCCACCCTCAGCCGCCCGCCTGCCACCTTCCGCAGCGCGGCGAGCTCCCGCCCCGCGCCGTGCAGCCGCTCGACCACCGACTCGGCGTGCGGTACGAGGACCCGCCCGGCCTCCGTCAGCCGTACACCCCGGGCCAGCCGGTCGAAGAGCGGGGCCCCACCGAGCGACGCCTCCAGCGAGGAGATCTGCCGCGACACCGCGGACTGCGTCCACCCGAGCGTCCGCGCGGCCACGGTGAACGAACCGTGCCGGGCGACTTCGAGGAAGACCCGCAGCCAGACGGTCGAGAGATCGGGTACGTCGTGCTGCCGACCCCTGGCCTCGACGCCTCCGACCACCCGAGTGTCATGCGAGCTCTGCATGACACACATGCTAGACATTCGCTTGTCGCATCACCTGTGGGTGCCTAGCGTCGAAGACATGGAAAAGATCGCTTTTCTCGGACTCGGCCACATGGGCGCCGCGATGGCACGTCAACTGCTCAATACCGGACACCCGTTGACGGTCTGGAACCGCACCGCCGCGAAGGCGGAGCCGTTCGTCGCCGAGGGGGCCGCCCTCGCCGCCTCCCCGGCCGAGGCGGCACGGGACGCGGACGTGGTCATCACGATGCTCGCCGACCCGGCCGCGCTCGACGCGGTCGCGGACGCGATCGTGCCGCAGCTGCGCCCGGGCGCGTACTGGGTGGAGATGTCCACGGTCGGTCCGGACGTGATCAAGGAGCTGGCCGCCCGGCTCGGGGAGGGCGTGACGCTCATCGACGCGCCCGTGGCGGGCAGCACCGACAAGGCCGCGGCAGGCCGACTCGGCATCCTGGCGGGCGGTGATGCGGCCCCTGTCGAGCATGTGCTGGCGCACTTCGGCACCGTCACCCGCACCGGACCGCTCGGCTCCGGCGCCGCGCTCAAGCTCCTCGTGAACGCCGCCGTACTCGGCGGAGTCGCCCTCGTCGCCGAGATCATGGTCCTCGCGGACGCGCTGGGCATCGACGAGGGCACCGCCCGCACCGCCCTCGCGAACGGCCCGCTCGGCGGCGCCGCCGCCCGCGCCTTCGCCGAGGGTGTGCATTTCGACACCTCGCTCGCTGTCAAGGACGCCGGCCTGGCGGCCAAGGAGGCCCGACTCCCGCTCATGGAAGCGACGTTGGAGCACTTCGGGCGAGCCGCCGCGGACCCGGACATCGCCCGCGCGGACATCGCCGAGGCCGTCACCCACATCCGTCGATCGAGCTGAAGGAACGCCGTGCAGATCACGTTGGACAACCCGGCCTTCGCGCCCCAGCCCGCCAACGCCTACTACTCCCAGGTCGCCCGCGTCGAACTCCTGGGCGGCGGTGTGCTGTTGTATCTCTCCGGCCAGGTGGCGGACGGCGCGGACCTGGCCACTCAGAGCCGCGGCGTCTTCGAGGCCATCGACGCTCTGCTCAAGGCGCACGGCGCGACCCTCGACGACATCATCAACATCCGTACGTACCTGACCGACATCGACAAGCTCGCCGAATACGGCGCCGTGCGCCGGGAGTTCCTCACCGGCACCGCACCCACCAGCATGACCTTCGAGGCCTCGCGCCTCTTCAAGCCGGACGCCCTGGTCGAGGTCGAGGTGGTGGCCGCGGTGACCGGGACGGAGTGATCCGTTCCGGGGTCGGAGTGATCCACTCCGGGTGATACTGCCGCGCATGAAGGCAGCGAACCTGGGCGTGCTCTTCCTCATCGAACTCGGCGCCCTCGCGGCCGCCGGGTACTGGGGGTTCACTCGCGACGTGGCCACGCCGCTCGGCTGGCTCCTCGGCCTCGGCGCACCGGCCGTGCTGATCGCGCTGTGGGCGCTGTTCGGCTCGCCGAAGGCGAGGTACAAGACGCGCGGCGGGGGCCGCGTCGGCTTCGAGCTGCTCTGGTTCGGGGCCGGCGTGGTCGCCCTGGTGCTCGCCGGGGCATTCGTCTGGGCGGTCGTCTTCGCCGCCGTCTGCGCCGTGAGCAAGATGCTCGCCGTCATCTGGCGTCAGTGAGGCCGTTCAGCAAGATGCTCGCCGCCATCTGGCGTCGATGAGGCCGTGGGCAAGAGTCGTCATCTGGCATCAGTTACGCCGTGAGCACGACGCTCACCGTCATCTGGCGTCAATGAGACGGCAGTCGGTGCTTCAGGTCTCGCCCAGCAGTGCGAGAAAGTCCCGGAACGCCCCCGGCATGTCCACCGACTCCGGATCCAGCAGCCACTGGTACTGCAGTCCGTCCATCACCGCCACGAGCAGGGGGGCGGTGCGCTCGGGCGTGAGTCCGTTCGGCAGCCGCTCCCCGTACTCGGCGCGCAGCACGGCCGCCATGCTTGCGCGCACCCGCGCGTATCGCTCGGTGAAGTACTCGCGCGCCGGATGCCCCTCCGTGACGCTCTCGCCGAGCAGCGCCGAGAAGGTCTGGATGATCCCGGGCCGCATGGCGTTGTACTCGACCAGTGAGGCGAGCAGATCGACCCGCCACTGGGTGTCCGGCACGGCGTCCCACTGGTCGCGCTCCTCGAGGACCGCGACGAGCAGGGCGTCCTTCGTCGGGTAGTAGTGCAGCAGCCCCTGCTGGGTCAGCCCTACGCGCTCCGCGACCGCGGCCAGGCTCGCGCCCCGGTAGCCACGCTCGGCGATCACCTCCAGGGCCGCCCGGACGATCTCCGCGCGCCGCTCCTCGCTTCTGGCCCTGGTGCTCATGGCGTCACCGTACGGCATCCGATCTCCGTGAATATAACGGCAAGATTACGAAACCTACCGCACTACAGGTAACGGGTGCAGGATGAAGGCGTCCAAGGACTTCAACGAGGAGGTGCCGCCGTGGCGGAAACAGCGGAGAACGCGGGGATCAAGACCGGGGACGCGGCCGATCAGGCCCGCGAAGCGGTCGTCGCGGCCGACCGGGCCCGCGAGGCCATCGTCGAGGCGGCCCTCGGCAAGCTCGACCTGGACGCGAAGGCGCGGCTGCTGTCCGGCCAGGGCATGTGGACGCTGCCCGCGCTCCCCGAGATCGGGCTGAAGTCCCTGGTCGTGTCCGACGGTCCGATCGGCGTCCGCGGAGTCCACTGGACGGCGGACGACCCGTCCATCGCGCTCCCGTCCCCGACCGCGCTCGCCGCCACCTGGGACCCGGCCCTCGCCCGCCGCGCAGGCGCCCTGCTCGCCCAGGAGGCCCGCCGCAAGAAGGTCCACGTCCTGCTCGCCCCGACCGTCAACCTGCACCGCTCCCCGCTCGGTGGGCGTCACTTCGAGGCGTACAGCGAGGACCCGTATCTGACCGGCCGGATCGGCAGCGGTTACGTGCAAGGCGTGCAGTCCGGCGGCGTCGGCACCACCGTCAAGCACTTCGTCGCGAACGACGCCGAGACCGACCGCTTCACGGTCGACAACGTGGTCTCCGAACGCGCCCTGCGCGAGCTCTACCTGGCCCCCTTCGAGGCCATCGTCGAGAACGCCCACCCCTGGGGCATCATGACCGCCTACAACTCCGTCAACGGCACCACGATGACCGAGCACCGCTACCTCGTGAACGAGATCCTGCGCGGTGAATGGGGCTTCGACGGCTTCAACGTCTCCGACTGGATGGCCGCCCGCTCGACCACCGCCGACATCGAGGGCGGCCTCGACGTCGCCATGCCCGGCCCGCAGACCGTGTACGGCGCACCGCTCGCCGCCGCCGTGCGCGCCGGCGAGGTCGAGGAGGCCAAGGTCGACGAGGCCGTCCGCAACGTGCTCCGGCTGGCCGCCCGCGTCGGCATCCTGGAGGGTGCCGAGCCGGTCGTGACCGAGCCGCCCGCCCCCGTCGACGGCGAGGCGCTGGCCCGCGAGATCGCCCGCCGCGCCTTCGTCCTCGTACGGAACGAACGGCGGGCCCTCCCGCTGAAGCCCGGCACCGTCGCCCTCATCGGTGCCGCAGCCCGCGACGCCCGCGTCCTCGGCGGCGGTTCCGCCACCGTCTTCCCCGCCCGGATCGTCTCGCCCCTCGACGGCCTCACCGCCGCCCTCCCCGAGGGCAGCCTGACGTACGCCGTCGGCGCCGACCCGACCGAGGAACTCGCCGTCGCCGACAAGGGGTTCGAGCTGCGCGCCGTCTGCCGCGACGCGAACGGCGAGATCATCGGCTCCGGTTCCGCGCCCAACGGCCAGATCCAGTGGATGGGTGACGACCTCCCCGAGGGCGTCACCCACGACACCCTGCACACCGTCGAGCTGACCGGCACCTTCACCCCGCGCGACGGCGGCCCGCACACCTTCGGCATCAAGGGCCTGGGCGCCTTCACCCTCACCGTCGACGGCACGACGTACTTCGACGACGCCCAGCGCACTGACAAGGACGACCCCTTCGAGGCGTTCTTCGGCGCCCCGGTGCCCCGCGCCCAGGCCGAACTGACCGCGGGTGAGCCGGTCGAGGTCTCTCTCACCCACGTGGTCACCCTCCCCGAGGGCATCCCGATGAAGGTCGTCGGCTTTGCGCTCGCCCACCAGGAGCCGCAGCGCGACGCGGACGAGCTGATCGCCGAGGCCGTCGAGGCCGCCCGCGCCGCCGACAGCGCGGTCGTCGTGGTCGCCACCACCGACCGCGTCGAGTCCGAGGGCTTCGACCGCAAGGACCTCCGGCTCCCGGGCCGCCAGGACGAGCTGGTGCACGCCGTCGCCGCCGCCAACCCGAACACCGTCGTGGTCGTCAACTCCGGCTCCCCGGTGGAACTGCCGTGGCGCGACGAGGTCGCCGCCGTGCTGTTGAGCTGGTTCCCCGGCCAGGAGGGCGGCGCCGCGCTCGCGGACGTCCTCACCGGCGCGCACGAGCCGGGCGGCCGGCTGCCCAGCACCTGGGGCTCCTTCGCGGACGCCCCGGTCACCCAGGTGGTCCCGGCCGACGGCCGGCTCCCCTACACCGAAGGCGTGTTCATCGGCTACCGCGCCTGGGAGAAAGAGGGGAAGACCCCCTCGTACCCCTTCGGACACGGCCTCGGCTACACCGAGTGGACGTACGAGTCCCTCGAGATCAGCGGGACGACCGTCACGATCCGTGTGCGGAACTCCGGTGAGCGCGCCGGGCGCGAGGTCGTCCAGGTCTACCTGGCCCCGGTGGCGGCCGACGTCGAGCGGCCCGCCCGCTGGCTCGCCGGATTCGCGGGCGTCGAGGCCGTAGTGGGCGAGAGCGTCGAGGCCGTCGTGGAACTCCCGCGCCGCGCGTTCGAGATCTGGGACGAGAACGCCAGAGCGTGGGCGTTTGTGAAGGGTTCGTACGAGGTTCAGGCGGGCCGCTCGATCAACGACCGCCGGGTCGCGGCGGCGATTAACGTCTGATCCGGGACAAGCTCCCCACCGAGCAGCCCCGGTCCGGAACCTGACCTCCGGGCCGGGGCTCGTGGCTTTTCGGACACCTGTGGCAGACTCGCGGGCCGACACACGCCGGTTCGGGGGAGAAGCGCATGTACCCAGGTCAGCAGCAAGGTCCGTACCCGCCTCAACAGGGCTATCCGCAGCAGCCGTATCCGCCGCAGCAGGGCTACCCGCAGCAGCCGTATCCGCCTCAACAGGGCCACTCGCAGCAGCCGTATCCGCCCCAGCAAGGCCACTCGCAGCAGCCGTATCCGCCCCAGCAGGGTTATCCGCAGCAGCCGTATCCGCCCCAGCAAGGCCCCCCGCAACAGCCGTACCCCCCGCAGCAGCCGTACCCTCCGCAGCAGGGATACCCCCAACAGCCGTCCCAGCCCTACCCGCCTCAGCCGGGGCCCCAGCAGCCGATGGCCCCTCAGCAGAACCTGGGCGACGCCCGGATGACGCTGGACCCGAACCTGAGCGCCGGTCAGCGCGAGCTGGTGCTGAAGATCCAGCAGACCAGCAAGGTGTACGCGTTCGGCTTCGTCCTGGGCATCCCGCTGACCTTCGGCGGCGCCCACTACGGCATCACCGAGAAGCCGATCGGCTTCGCCGGGACCGCGCTCGGCCTCGTCGGCCTGGTCGTCGGCGTGCTGGCCCTGCTGAAGGCGCGGGGCCTCAAGGAGCAGCTGCGCCGGCTCACCCCGGACGCCTGGCGCTCCCCGGCCGCGCACCTGCCGAGCGCCCGCAAGGCCGCCACGCAGGCCGCGTACGTCAACGGCGTCCTGGTCCTGCTGTCCCTGAGCGCCGCCGGTTATCTGCTCGTCAAGGGTGCCGACTGGGGCGCGTACGGGAACTCGTTCGGCTTCGGCGGGCTGATGCTCGCCGTGTTCATGCCGCTCGGCATGGGGATCGCCGCCGCGACGACCATCCCGCAGCTGCTCCAGGTCGTTCCGGCCGGTGCCCGGGTCGGCCAGAGCCTGTACTCCATCATCATGGCGCTGGGGGCGCTGATCCTCTTCAACGGGATCAAGGGCTTCGACCCGCTCCCCATCGCCGTCGGCGGCACCGTCACCGCGATCTGCCTGGGCGCCATGTCGATCCTCGGCAAGGCGACCAAGCGGATGCGCGGCGAAAGCTCCTAGCCGCGGGAACGCCCAGCCGCCGGAGCGCCTAGTCGCGCACGCCGAATCCGAAGCGGGTCCGCGACCTGTACACCCCGCCCGGCCGCAGCTCCGTGCTCGGGAACTCCGGCCGGTTCGGGGAGTCGGGGAAGTGCTGCGCCTCCAGGGCGATGCCGTCGCCCGGCGCGAAGGGGTCGCCCAGGTGGTCCGCGGTGTAGAGCTGCAGCCCCGGTTCGGTGGTCGCCACGGTCAGCACGCGCCCGGAGGTGGGGTCGTGCAGCTCCGCGACCTCGGCGGCCGCCGCCGTGACCCCTTTGTCGAGCACGAAGTTGTGGTCGTACCCGGCGCCGACCCTCCGCGTCTGCCGGAAGTCGAAGCGTGTGCCCTCGACGGGGGCGAGCTCCCCGGTCGGGATGAGCTCGGCGTCCACCGGCGTCAACCGCGAGGCGGCTAGGCGGAGTTCGTGCCCGCTCGCGCTTCCCGAACCGCTCAGGTTCCAGTAGGTGTGGTTCGTCAGGTTCACCACGGTCGGCGCGTCGGTGACCGCCTCGTAGGCGATCTGCAGCGTGCCGTCCTCGTCGAGGCTGTACGTCGCCGAGACCTCCAGACGGCCCGGGAAGCCCTCCTCGCCGTGCGGGCTGACCCGCGTCAGCCGCACTCCGTGCTCGACCGGATCGGCGTCCCACACACGCTTGTCGAAGCCGAGTTCGCCGCCGTGCAGGGAGTTGGGCCCGTTGTTCCGGGCGAGGTGGCAGGTCTGACCGTCGAGCGGGAAGCGGCCGCCCGCGATGCGGTTGGCGTACCGCCCGACCAGCGCTCCGAGGTACGGCTCCGGATGGGCGAGGTAGCCCGCCAGGTCCGGGAACCCCAGCACCACGTCCACGGCCCGCCTTTCCCCACTCTCGGCTTCTCCCCCATTCTCGGCTTCTCCCCCATTCTCGGCTTCGCTCGAGCGGGGGGACCCCCATGAGCGGGGGGACCCCCATCGGTCGGGAACCTCGAGCGACTGCACGATCCCGCCGTACGTCAGGACCCGCACCCGCACGCCGGACCGCTCCAGTGTCCAGCGATGGACCGGGGTGCCGTCGGAAAGGGTGCCGAAGAGTTCGCTGTGCATGATCGAAAGCCTAGGCCAATGATCTGTGCGGGAGCGGTCAGGCCACCGGCTTCTCCGCCGTCACCATGCGGTAAGCGATCTCCGCCAGCCGGGCCTGGCCGTCCTTGCTCGGGTGGAACCAGTCCCAGTGGCTCAACTGGTCCGTGCCGAAGCGGTAGTCGAAGACCGCGCCCCCGTCGAAGCGACAGTGCCGGTCCTTGGCACAGACCTCCCGAAGGACCTCGTTGTACGCCTCCACGCGATCCTGCACCCGGGCGCGCCGCAGGGTCGCCGCCGAGTCCAGGATGTCAGCGTCGTCCAGCATCGAGGGGCAGATGCCCAGCTTCCACACCTGCTTGCCCACCGGGTTGGTGCGGCCCTGGGACCACAGCCGCTTCAGGTCCGGCACGCTCGACACGTATACCTGAGTCTTGGGCAGGGCGCTGCGCAGTGTCTGCATCGCGTCCTCGAACTCGGTGCGGAAGTCGGTGACGGAGGTCATCGCCGAGGCGGAGGAGCGGCAGGCGTCATTGGCGCCCGCCATCACCGTGACCAGCTCCGGCTTCTTGGTCGCGGCCTGCGCCATCTGGCCGGGCAGGTCCTCCATCCGTGCACCGGTCACCGCGTAGTTCCAACTGCGCTCGGCGGCCCCGGCCGTGCCGAGCAGCCGTACGGCGAGACTGCGGACCTTCGGGTCGCTGCCCGTCGCCCACGACGCCTCCGGGCAGTCCGTCAGCACGGCGCACGCGTCGAAGCCGCGGGTGATGGAGTCCCCGACCGCGGCCACCGACTGCGGGCTGCGGTCCCAGCTGGGCGTGGGCTTCGGGGAGGGCAGCGCGTTGGCCGTCGTACCTCTTGGCGCCGGGGAGTTGCCACCGGAGGCGTCGCACCCGGCGACACCCAGCAGAGCCGCCGCCGCGACGGCGAGGACGGCCCGTGAACGGTGACTGCGGTTCCGCATCCCCTGGTCCCCTCGTTCGATGTGCAGGGTCGAGCGCCACACCTTGGACACGGTCGGTCAGCACGCGCGTCCCGTTGGGTGAAACCTCGGTGTTTCCAGGCGTCGGGACCGACGGTACGTCACACTCCTTGCGCCGCCGCACGGTAGCCTCGCCCCGTGGCCGCCCTGCCACTGCCGTTCCGCTAAGTTACAAGATGTCTCGCTCTGTCCGGAGGCCCCAGTGACGACACGTGGAGTTCTCTACGTGCACTCCGCGCCCCGAGCGCTGTGCCCACACGTCGAGTGGGCGGTCGCGGGGGTGCTCTGTACGCGTGTGAACCTCGACTGGATCCGGCAGCCCGCCTCACCGGGCACCTGGAGATCCGAGTTCTCCTGGAAGGGCGAGGTCGGCACCGCCTCCAAGCTCGCCTCCGCGCTGCGCGGCTGGCAGATGCTGCGCTTCGAGGTCACCGCCGAGCCGTGCCCCACGGCCGAGGGCGAGCGCTACAGCTGCACCCCCGAGCTCGGCATCTTCCACGCGGTCACCGGAATCCACGGCGACATCCTGATCCCCGAGGACCGCCTGCGCGCCGCCCTCCTCCGCTCCCAGCGAGGCGAAACCGACCTCGAGGCCGAACTCGCCAAGCTCCTCGGCAAGCCCTGGGACGACGAGTTGGAACCCTTCCGATACGCGGGCGAGGGCGCCCCGGTCCGCTGGCTCCACCAGGTGGTCTGACCGGCGAACGTCCTGGGGGGGGAAGCGCGCCCAAGGGGCGCGGGGAACTGCGCGACCAGCCCCATGCGATCCGCACTCGGGGGACGACCGAACAGCGAACGGCGTGTGGCCCGTACTCCCGGCAAGGAGTACGGGCCACACGCCGTTCAGCAGAGGGAACCCGGCGTCAGACGCTACGGAACGCCAGCACCACGTTGTGCCCACCGAACCCGAACGAGTCGTTGAGGGCAGCGATCCGTCCCTCGACGGGGAGCTTGCGCGCCTCACCGCGGACGATGTCGGCGGCAGCCTCCGCCTCGGGGTCGAGGTTGTCGACGTTGATGGTCGGCGGCGCGATCCGGTGGTACAGGGCGAGCACGGACGCGACCGACTCCACGCCGCCCGCGCCACCGAGCAGGTGACCCGTCATCGACTTGGTGGCGGACACCGCCATGTGGTCGGCGTCGTCGCCGAACACCTTGCGCAGGGCCTTCAGTTCGGCCACGTCACCGGCCGGCGTCGAGGTCGCGTGCGCGTTGACGTGCACGATCTCGGCCGGGTCCAGGTCGGTGTTGTCGAGCAGGTTCTGCAGGGCGTGCGAGATGCCGCGGCCCTCGGGCTCCGGCTGCACGATGTCGTGGGCGTCTGCCGAGATGCCCTGGCCGACCGCCTCCGCGTAGACCCGGGCGCCGCGCTTGGCGGCGTGCTCGGCCGACTCCAGGACGAGGACGCCGGCGCCCTCACCGAGGACGAAGCCGTCACGGGCGACGTCGTAGGGGCGCGAGGCACCCTGCGGGTCGTCGTTGTTCTTGGACATCGCCATCATGTTGCCGAAGGCGGCGATGGGCAGCGGGTGGATGGCCGCCTCGGTGCCACCGGCGACGACGACGTCGGCACGGCCGGTGCGGATCATCTCGATGGCATAGCCGATGGCCTCGGCGCCCGAGGCGCAGGCGGAGACCGGGGTGTGCACACCGGCGCGGGCGCCGACGGAGAGGCCCACATTGGCGGACGGGCCGTTCGGCATCAGCATCGGCACGGTGTGCGGGGAGACACGGCGTACGCCCTTCTCCTTCAGCACGTCGTACTGGTCGAGCAGGGTCGTCACGCCGCCGATGCCGGAGGCGATGACCGCGCCGAGCCGGTCGGGGTCGACGTTCGGGTCCTCGCCCGCCTTGTCGGTGTAACCGGCGTCCGCCCAGGCCTCCTTGGCCGCGATCAGCGCGAACTGCGCCGAGCGGTCCAGGCGGCGGGCCTGCGGGCGGGGAATGACCTCGCCCGGCTCCACGGCGATCTGCGCCGCGATGCGGACCGCCTGATCGGCGGCCCACTCCTGCTCCAGGGCGCGGACACCGGAACGTCCGGCGACCAGGCCCTCCCAGGTAGAGGCTGCGTCGCCACCCAGCGGTGTGGTTGCGCCGATACCGGTGACGACCACGGTGCGATTGGTCGGGCTCACGGGAATTCTTTCTCCAACGGATACGAGGATTCAGCGGCGCCACCGCCGGGTGGCGGGGCATACAGCCCAGGCGAACCAAGGGCTGTCAGCCCGGGTGAACCGGGCCTTCAGCCCAGGTGATCGGAAGATCAGGCCTGGTGCTTGAGGATGTAGTTCGTCGCGTCGCCGACGGTCTTGAGGTTCTTGACGTCGTCGTCCGGGATCTTGACGTCGAAGCGCTCTTCGGCGGCGACGACGACCTCGACCATGGACAGCGAGTCGACGTCCAGGTCGTCGGTGAAGGACTTGTCCAGCTGGACGTCCTCGGTGGGGATCCCGGCGATCTCGTTCACGATCTCGGCGAGACCTTCGACGATCTCTTCCTGAGTGGCGGCCATGTCAGGCGCTCCTTCGGTATGTATCCAGAGGGTGTGGCGGTACTCCGGCCGGAGATGATCCGGACGGTGTGCCTAGGGGAGGGTAACGACCGTGGCGGCGTACACGAGACCCGCCCCGAAGCCGATGACGAGCGCGGTGTCGCCGCTCTTCGCCTCACCGGTCGCCAGGAGCCGCTCCATCGCGAGCGGGATCGAGGCGGCCGAGGTGTTGCCGGTGGTGCGTACGTCGCGGGCGACCGTGACATGCGCCGGCAGTTTCAGCGTCTTCACCATCGAGTCGATGATCCGCTCGTTGGCCTGGTGGGGAATGAAGACATCCAGGTCGTCCGGGGTGATTCCGGCCGCGTCCAGCGCCTGCTGAGCGACCTTCGCCATCTCGAACACGGCCCAGCGGAACACCGCTTGGCCCTCCTGCGTGATCGCAGGGAACTTGATCTCGCCCTTGGAGTCGAGCGGAAGCTCCGAGACGTCGCCGGTGGGGGTCTCTCCGCTCGAGCGAAGTCGAGAGGAGGGGAGGAAACGGTCCCACGGCACCGTCTGCTTGATCGTGCCCGCCTTGTCGCCCTCGGAGCCCCACACGGTGGGACCGATGTGCGGCTCCTCGGAGGGGCCCACGACGACGGCGCCCGCACCGTCACCGAACAGGAAGGCCGTCGCGCGGTCCTCCAGGTCGGTGAGGTCCGACAGCCGCTCCACGCCGATGACGAGGACGTACTCCGCCGAACCCTCGACGATCATGCCCTTGGCGAGGGTGAGGCCGTAGCCGAAGCCCGCGCAGCCGGCGGAGATGTCGAAGGCGGCGGCCTTGTTCGTGCCGAGTTTGTCGGCGATCTCGGTGGCGACGGCCGGGGTCTGGCTGAAGTGCGACACGGTGGAGACGACCACGGCGCCGATCTGGTCGGCGTTGATCCCGGCGTCGGCGATGGCCTTGCCGGACGCCTCGATCGACATCGCGGCGACGGTCTCCTCGTCGTTCGCCCAGTGCCGGGTCTCGATGCCGGAGCGCGAGCGGATCCACTCGTCGGACGAGTCGATCGTCTCCAGGATCACTTCGTTGGGCACGACCCGGACGGGGCGGTAGCCGCCGACGCCGAGGATGCGGGCAAAGGGAGCGCCCTTGGGTGCCTTGATCTTCGACATGCTCTGGGGCTCCTTCTCAGGCACTGTGCTCTGCGATGAGCTCGCGAGCCGCGTCGAGGTCGTCGGGGGTCTTCAGCGCCAGCGTGGCGACGCCGGGCAGCGCGCGCTTGGCCAGTCCGGTCAGGGTGCCGCCGGGGCACACCTCGACCAGCGCGGTCACGCCGAGCTCCTTGAAGGTCTCCATGCACAGGTCCCAGCGGACCGGGTTGGCGACCTGGCCGATCAGACGCGCCAGAACGTCGGAGCCGGCCGTCACGGCCTGGCCGTCCTTGTTCGACACATAGGTGATCAGCGGGTCCGCCGGGTCCAGGCCCGCGGCGGCCTCGGCCAGCACGTCGACCGCCGGAGTCATGTGGTGAGTGTGGAACGCGCCCGCCACCTTCAGGGGCACGACACGGCGTACGCCCTCGGGCTTGTCCGCCTCCAGGGCGGCCAGCTCCTCCAGCGTGCCGGCGGCCACGATCTGGCCCGCGCCGTTCACGTTCGCCGGGGTCAGGCCGAGCTTCTCCAGGTGCGGGACCGTCGTCTCGGGGTCCCCGCCGAGCAGCGCCGACATACCGGTCTGCGTGACGGCGGCGGCGTCGGCCATCGCCAGGCCCCGCTTGCGTACGAGCTGCAGCGCGTCGGTGTCGTCGAGCACTCCTGCGAAGGCGGCGGCGGTGATCTCTCCGACGCTGTGGCCCGCGACGGCACCGGGGTTGATGTCACCGAGTGCCGAGGCCGACAGGAGGCCGGCGGCGACGAGGAGCGGCTGCGCGACAGCCGTGTCCCGGATCGCGTCCGCGTCGGCCTGCGTGCCGTAGTGGGTGAGGTCGAGCCCGATGGCGTCCGACCACGCGGCGAGGCGGTCGGCGGCCCCGGGAAGGTCGAGCCAAGGAGTCAGGAAGCCGGGCGTCTGAGCGCCCTGGCCGGGAGCGACGAGTACGAGCACTCTCACACTCTCTCTTGTGGACGGCCACGGCCGCCCGTGGGGACAGGGACGAAGAACACGAGGGGGAATTGTAGGTCCCCGACAAAAGGCTAGGTTTGGGGATCTCCATCGGCCAGACGTCCCAGGATCAGCGCGATCCGTAGCGTGAACGCGGAGCGTACATCCGAAGGCGACCAGCCGGTGACGTCAGTCACACGTCGGAGCCGGTAGCGCACGGTGTTGGGATGGACGAAGAGCATCCGGGCCGCGCCTTCGAGGCTGCTCGCCTGTTCCAGATAGACGCTGAGCGTCTCCAGGAGCGCGGAGCCGGCCTCCTCCAGCGGTCTGTAGATCTCCTCCACCAGCTGCTCGCGGGCGGACGGGTCTCCGGCGATCGCGCGCTCCGGCAGCAGATCGTCCGCCAGAACCGGCCTCGGGGCGTCCTGCCAGGCGAAACATGCCTTGAGTCCGGCGGCGGCGGCCTGCGCGGACCGGGTCGCGGCGAGCAGATCGGGCACGATCGGCCCGGCGACGACGGGCCCGGCGGCGTACGGCCCGATCAGCGACTTGGCGACGGCGAGCGGGTTGTCGTTGCCGCCCGCGATGACGACGAGCCGATCGCCGAGCACACCGGTCAGTACCTGCAGCTTGGCGTGCCGGGCGGCCCGCCGGATCGCCTCGACCGTCAGCTCGCTGTCACCGTCGGGCGCCGTACCCAGCACCACGCAGACATGTTCGGGAGAATTCCAGCCGAGGGCCGCGGCCCGGGAGACGGCACCCTCATCGGCCTCACCGGAGAGCACCGCGTTCACGACGAGCGATTCGAGCCGGGCGTCCCAGGCACCCCGTGCCTCCGCCGCCTGCGCGTACACCTGGGCGGTGGCGAAGGCGATCTCGCGGGCGTACACGAGCAGGGCCTCGCGCAGCACCGACTCGTCACCGGGAGCGGCGACCTCGTCGATCGCGCTCTCCATGACCTCGATGGTGGTGCGCACCATCTCGACGGTCTGGCGCAGGGTGATGGCCCTGGTCAGCTCGCGGGGAGCGGTCCCGAACACATCGGTGGAGATGGCCTGCGGGGCGTCGGGGTGCCGGAACCACTCGGTGAAGGCCGCGATACCGGCCTGGGCGACGAGACCGATCCAGGAACGGTTCTCCGGGGGCATGGCCCGGTACCACGGCAGCGTCTCGTCCATCCGCGCGATGGCCTGGGCGGCGAGACTGCCGGACGACTTCTCCAGCCGCTTCAGGGTCGCGGAGTGCGCGTGGATGGCATGCGCTGGGCGTTCGGTGTTGCTGGATTCGGGTTCGGGCACGGGACAAGACTGCCTTATCAGGACGGAGGTGTGCGGCGGCGGGTCGCAAGTAAGCGCGGGGAGGGCGCCCGGCCGGGGCTACGGTGGTGGACGTGATGGACGTCCGCCGCGCCGACGAGCGCTACCGCGGAGGGGACCCGGCGGCCGGGATCTCCTCGCTCCACGCCTTTTCCTTCGGCCCGCACTACGACCCGGACAACCTCCGCTTCGGCGCGGTGATCGCCTGCAACGAGGAGTGGCTCGCGCCGGGCGCGGGCTTCGACGAGCATCCGCACAGCCACACCGAGATCATCACGTGGGTGGTGGAGGGTGAGCTGACCCACCGGGACTCGGCCGGCCACGAGTCGGTGGTCCGCCCCGGCGACGTCCAGCGCCTCAGCTCGGCGAACGGCGTCCGCCACGTGGAGCGCAACGACGGCTCGGAACCACTCGCCTTCGTGCAGATGTGGCTGGCCCCGCTGGAGCCGGGCGGCGACCCGTCGTACGAGATCGTCCACGGCATCGCGGACTCCACTCCGTACGCGGTCCCCGAGGCGGGCGCCATGCTCCACGTACGCCGTCTGACGGCGGGGGAGCGGACGGCGGTGCCCGACGCGCCCTTCGTGTACGTCCATTGCGTCCGCGGTGAAGTCCGCCTGGACGGCGAGGAGCTGGGACCGGGCGACGCGGCCCGCATCACGGAGGCGAAGGATCTGGAGGCGCTGGCGGGTTCACCGGCGGAGCTGCTGCTGTGGGAGATGACGACGGGCTGACGCGACGTCACCTCTGCGGTCCCGTCCGGTGTCTCATCACCCCAGGCTGTCGAGTTCGCGCGTGAGGCGGGCTCCCTCGCGGGCCATGATCTCCGGGTCGCGCAGGGCGTTGGAGAGCAACGACATGCCCTGGTAGGCGCCGACGAGCGCCAGCGCGTGGCCCTCGGGGTCGGCCACGCCGATCCGGCGGTACTGCGCTTCCACCCACTCCAGCAGCAGGCGGATGACCCGGCCGGCCGTGAGGTCGAGGCCGCCCTCGGCCCGTTTGTCGAGCTCCGCGGCGAGGGTGCCGGTGGGGCAGCCGTAGCGGGCCGCGGTGTCCCGCTGGGAGACCCATGCGTCGACGAGTCCCTTGAGGCGTTCGCGCGGGTCGGCGAGCTGATCGAGCCGGCCGGTGAGGGTCTCGAGGTGGGAGGCGTGCTCGGAGAGGGCGGCCTCGACCAGCTCGTCCTTGGTCTTGAAGTAGTAGTACACGTTGCCCGCCGGGACCTCGGCGGCGCGGGCGATGTCGGCGATGGTCGTGCGCTCCACGCCCTGCTCGTGCAGGACCCGGGCGGCGGCCGCCGTCAGCTGCCGCCGCTTGCCGGCCGCCTTCGCCCGAGGGCCCCCGGGCTCTTTTGAGTCAGTCACCCGACTGACTATAGACAACGGAGGGCCGGACCGTGCTAGCGTCCTGTCCACGGAATTAGTCAGTCAACTGACTCACTAGGGAACCGGGGAGATCGACATGTTCGTAGTGACAGGGGCGACGGGGAACGTCGGGCAGGCGCTGGTACGGATGCTCACCGAGGCCCTGCTGCCGGTGACGGCGGTGGCCCGGCACATCACCGGGGCCGATGTACCGCCGGGAGTCCGCGCGGTGGCCGCCGACCTGGCCGAGCCGACCGGCCTCGGGGCCGCCTTCGAAGGCGGTGAGGCACTGTTCCTCCTGGTGGCGGGGGAGGACCCGCACGGCATCCTGGACGCGGCCAAGACCGCCGGGATCCGCAAGGTGGTGCTGCTGTCCTCACAGGGCGCGGCGACCCGCCCGGAGGCGTACCGGCACCCGGCCCGGTTCGAGGAGGCGGTACAGGAGTCCGGGCTGGACTGGACGGTCCTGAGGTCGGGCGGGATGGACACCAACGCCTTCGCGTGGGCCGAGTCGATCCGCACCGGGCGGGTGGCCGCGGCCCCGTTCGGCGAGGTCGGCCTGCCTTTCGTCGACCCCGACGACGTGGCCGCGGTCGCCGCCGCGGCCCTGCGGCAGGACGCTCATCTCGGGGCCACGTACACCCTGACCGGTCCCGCGGCGACCACACCGCGCGAGCGGGCGGCCGCGATCGCGACGGCCCTGGGCGAACCGGTGCGCTTCACCGAGCAGACCCGCGAGGAGGCCCACGCGCTGATGGCACGCTTCATGCCGCTGCCCGTGGTCGAGGGCACCCTCGCCATCCTGGGCCAGCCGACCGAGGACGAGCGGGGGGTCAGCTCCGACGTCGAGCGCGTCCTGGGCCGGGAGCCGGGCAGCTTCGCGGCATGGGCGGCGCGCAACGCCGGGGCTTTTCGGTGACGGTGCGGGGCGTCGTTGCCGTGGCTGAACCGATGTTCTTCGCCCCCTCCGCCCCTGCCCGTCCCGTTCCTGGGGGCTGCGCCCCCAGACCCCCCTAAAAGGTGCGCAGTTCCCCGCGCCCCTGGATCTCAGCCCCGCAGCTCCGTCAGTACGGCATCCGTGAACGGGGTCCACGCCTCCACCGCCCAGGGCCCGAAGGCCCGATCGGTCAGCGCGACACACGCGGCGCCCGCGTCCGGGTCGATCCACAGGAACGTGCCGGACTGCCCGAAGTGCCCGAAGGTCCGTGGTGAGGACGAACTCCCCGTCCAGTGGGGCGATTTGGAGTCGCGGATCTCGAAGCCGAGGCCCCAGTCGTTGGGGTTCTGGTGCCCGTACCCCGGCAGGACACCCTTCGTGCCGGGGTATTGAACGGTCATCGCCTCGGCGACCGTACGCGGGTCCAGGAGCCGCGGCGCCTGCACCTCGGCGGCGAACCGTACGAGGTCGTCGGCCGTCGAGACGCCGTCCTTGGCGGGCGAGCCGTCGAGCGTGGTGGAGGCCATGCCGAGCGGCCGCAGCACCGCCTGGCGCAGGTACTCCGCGAAGGGAATGTCCGTCGCCTTGGCGATGTGGTCCCCGAGCACCTCGAACCCGGCGTTCGAGTACAGCCGCCGCTCCCCGGGCGCGGACGTCACCCGGTGCTCGTCGAAGGCGAGCCCGGAGGTGTGCGCGAGGAGATGACGGACCGTCGAACCGGCAGGACCCGCCGGCTCGTCGAGCTCGATCGCTCCCTCCTCGTACGCGACGAGCGCGGCGTACGCGGCGAGCGGCTTGGTGACGGAGGCGAGCGGGAAGCGATGTGTCACGGGCCCATGGGTCCCGAGCACCGTGCCGTCCGCGCGGACGACGGCCGCCGCGGCCGTGGGAACGGGCCAGCTCTCGATCAGCGTCATGCTGTGCAAGGACATGCGTACGAGCCTAAGCGGCTCAGAGGTTCAGTCGCATCGAGGGGTCGGGCTTGCGCACGAATCCGAGGGAGGCGTAGAGCGGCTCGGCCTCGGCGGACGCGTTCAGGTCGACCTGGGCCACGCCCCGCTCGCGGAACCAGTCGAGGAGTGTCTCCATACAGGCGCGGGCGTAGCCGCGGCGCCGCGCGTCCGGATCGGTGGCGACGCTGAAGACGTGGCCCACCGCGCCGTGCGGATTGCCCGCCCGCCCGATCCGGTACTCCAGGGTCCCGGCGACGAGGGCCGCGAGCGCGTCCGGCCGGTCGGGGTGGTCGACGACGAAGGCCGCGAAGTTCCCGTCGGGTTCGGCGAGCTTGCCGCGTGTGGTCGGCAGTGACTCCGCGTGCCACTCGGCGGAGCCGTCCGCGGCGAAGACCGAATCGATCATCACCTGACGCAGCCGCAGCACTTCCTCGGCGTCCTCGGGCACGGCACGGCGTACGAGACTCATGATCCGCACGGTAGCCACCGCGGCCGGGCGGCGTCTCCGGAATTTCCCCGGATTCTGCTTGCTTGGAGTGCACTCCAAGGTTTTAGCGTGGGGGTCATGACGGTGATGGAGACCACGGCCGAGGCCACCGAGACCGGCACCAGGACCAGGGCCGACCTCTGCGCGGCGCCGCCCGACCGGCACCGGCGCCCGGACGGCCAGGACAACTACACGATCAGCGAGGTCGTCGCCTTCACCGGCCTCACCGCGCACACCCTGCGCTGGTACGAGCGCATCGGCCTGATGCCGCACATCGACCGCTCGCACACCGGCCAGCGCCGCTACAGCAACCGTGACCTGGACTGGCTGAGCCTCGTCGGCAAGCTCCGGCTGACCGGGATGCCGGTCGCCGACATGGTGCGGTACGCGGAACTGGTGCGCGAGGGCGACCAGACCTACGCCGCGCGCTACGAACTCCTGGAGGCGACCCGCCGGGACGTCAAGGCCCGGATCGCCGAGCTCCAGGACACGCTCGCGGTGCTCGACCACAAGATCAGCTTCTATGCGGACGCCGGGCGGGCCCTGGCGTCGGAAAGGCCGTGATGACGGACAGCGAGATCTCGACGGTGCGGCTCGGCGCAGGGGGCCCCGAGGTCGGCGTGCAGGGACTCGGCTGCATGGGCATGAGCTGGGCGTACGGCCCCTCGGACGCGGACGAGTCCCGGGCCACCCTGGAGCGGGCGCTCGAGCTGGGCGTCACGCTCTAACGACACCGCGGAGGGCTACGGCGGCGGCGAGAACGAGAAGTTCCTGTCGCCGTTCTTCAAGGCGCACCGGGACGAGGTCGTGATCGCGACGAAGTACGGCCTCAGGATCCCGGCGGACGACCGGACCAAGCGGATCATCCGCAACGACCCGCCGTACATCCGCCAGGCCGTCGAGGGCAGCCTCCAGCGGCTGGACGTCGACGTGATCGACCTCTACTACATGCACCGGCGCGATGTGAACGTGCCGATCGAGGAGAGCGTTTCGAACTTCGCCAGTTCGCGCAGCACGCGGTCCGCGCCGTCCGGCTCGCGTCAGCGCCGGGGCGGTGGCTCCTCTGGGGCCGACGGGCCGGGCGGCAGGGCGAGCTGCGGCCTGGGTCACAACTCCGCCAGCAGCTCTGCCTTCTTGGACGTGAACTCCTCGTCCGTCACCAGCCCCGCCTCGTGCAACTCCCCGAGATGCCGGATCCGTTCGGCGATGTCCGCCGGATCGCGGCGCGGCGCGGCTGCCGTAGGCAGCGCCCCGGAGCCGGAGACGCGCACCGCGGAGAGAACGGCGGCCGCGAACGGCAGCGACTCGTGCACCGGCCCGTAGCCGAGCCCGAAGACGACCGCCGCCGGATCCTGATCGGCCTGGGCGGGCTGCGCCGGCGCCGACTCACGGCGCAGCAGCCGCAGATGGCCCTCGAAGACCTCGGGAGAGCGCCACTCGACCCCGCTCAGATCGGCGACCGGGAAACTCTGGTCGCCGGCCTTCCACTTCGCGGAGGAGGCACCCGTCCAGAACCACCGGAAGGATACCGACTTGCCGTCGAAGGACGCCTTCCCGTCGTACGCCTTGAACTGCAGCGGTGCCTCGGGCGGGCTCACCAGGTAGCGCTCGGCGGGCTCGTCGTCCTCGGTGAGCTGCCCGCGCAGCTCGTCCGCGTAATACTCGGCGAGCGTCTCGCGCTCGGCGGGCAGCACGAGCCGATACGGATCGCACCCCTCCTTGAGCTGCCCCGCGGCCGCCTCCATCAGCGGATCGGCACCCGCTCGGGGCAGGGCACGCAGAACGACCGTGCCACGCTTCCCGGGCGTCAGCGTCACCGCCGCGATCGCCTCCAGGGGGATGCGGCGTTCGCCGAGCGCCTGGAACAGCTTCGGTGTCCGGATCCCCCGTTCGAAGCGGATGAGCACGGAGTCGGACTCGAACTCCCAGGCGGCATGAAATCCGGCCAGTACGTCACCCATGCGGGCCATCGTATGCGGCACGCAAGCCTCCGTCGCCTCCCTGGGCGGACCGCAGTTTTTCGCTCTCTACGCGCGTCAGCCCGACACGGTGCCGGACAAACCCGTCCGGCACGCGTCATCGTCGTGCGCGCACGTCACCGCGCGGTACGCACCAATGCCGATCTCCGCGAAGTTGCGGAGACTCTCCGTACCCGGCTCGAAATAGCCGGTGTGACCCTTCGAGTCCTTCGCCGACAGGACCCGCGCCCCGAATGCCTTCGACACCGGGTCGGCGCCGTGGCCGAGCCCTCCGACCTCCAGATTCGGTACGTCCGCGATCCAGTCGTCGGAGTCCCGCATCGCCCAGACCTGGGCCGAGGTGTGCAGGCCCGACGCCTTGTCGGCACGCATGCCGGGGCTGCCCGCCACCGCTATGTCGGAGACCCGGGAAGGCAGCGCATGGGCGGCGACCCCGCACAGGACCGAGCCGTAGCTGTGGCAGTACAGGGCCACCGGCGAGCTCCCCGGAAGCGCCCGCAGCAGCGCGTTCAGCCGGACCCCGCCCTCCTGGGCGCGCATGGCGGTGGCCGCGTCCATGCCGAGCCCGCTGGGTGCCGTGTAGTCGGCCCACGCGATCACGGCCGTACGCGTGCTCGGATCCGCCGCGCGTTCCGCCGCGTACAGCGAACGCGCCATGCCGACGGGCGCCGAGTACGGCTTGTTGGTGCGCTGGAAGTTGAGCAGATCGGTGTCGACGCCGGGCACCACGACCGAGATCCGCCGGGCCTTGTCGAGGCTGCCGAAGACCTCGGCGATCCGCCCCGTCCCCATGGGGTCGAAGGCGAGAATCTTGCGGCCCTTGTGCAGCAGCGCCTCGTAGCGGTGCATGCGTCGGCCCGCCTCGTTCTGACCGAGGGCCGAGAGCCGGTTGTCGTGCATGCGTTTGCGCTCGACCTTGCGCTGTTGGTCCAGGGCGATGCGGTTCGCCTTGTAGCGCAGGGTCACGGGCGCGCCGTTCATGTTGCCGACCGCGAGCGGGTAGCGGTGGGCGAGCCGGGAGCGCTGGTGGGCGTCGAGCGTGGCGAAGAAGCGGGCCAGTCGGCCGGGCGCGGAGTCCACGTCCGGGAGCCGGTGTCCGGCGAGGCTGCCGTGCTCCCACGCCGAGCGTGACGCTTGGAGCGGCGTCGCTGCCCGATGGCTGTTCAGCGCGGTCCAGCCACCGGTGGCCAGCATCACGAACACCACGGCCAGCGCGAGCAATGCGCGCCAAACGCTGAGTTGGGGGGATGGGTCGAAGGAAGTCACTGAGAGGACACCCTAGGAGAAGTGAGGTGCCTCCCGTTAAACGAGTGAGCGGTATCACGTTTCTGGTGGGGTAATTGGGTCAAAGCGGGTTCAGTTTGAGTTAAATGGTGACGCTCCGTGTGCGTCAACAGTCATTCGGTGCGCCGCTTTTCCCTGTCCGCATTCCCCTGTCCGCTCGGTGGTCGCCGCTCCCGACGGTGGTCACTCCGTACGCCACTTCTCCGCCAGTGCGGGCCCCACATGATCGAGATACGAGGCGGTCAGCTCGCGTATCGCCTCGACGCTGCTGTCCTCGCCCGCGCCCCACAGCCGGCCCGTGACGCGCATCACCCCGCCGAACACGGCCACCGCGACACGCGGTCGCGGGTCCGCGTCCACGTCGAGGCCCTCCCGCTCGACGATCACCAGGCTTCCCGCAACATCCGCCGGCGTGCGGAAGAGTTGTGGCGACGCGGGGCGCAGTCAACCGCCCCAGACCCACCCCCGACATTCGAGGGCGGGACCGGACGCAAGCGCAGCACCACAGCCAGTGGCGCCCGCTGTGCAAGCCCGCGACTTTAGTCCCGGGTCGCTGACGAGTTGATGATGGCGGGCTTCGGACACGGCACGCGCAGGTACCCCCGTTCACGTGGCCGTATGAGGTCACGGACCGGGCCGGATCGCGCGACCCTGGGCATCATCGGCCTCGTCTGCGCGATCGCCGGTTTCTTCACGCTGAGCATCATCCTCGGCCCACTGGCGATCGTCTGCGGCTGGCTGTCAATGGGCCGCCGCTGGACGGGCTCCCGCCCGTTGCCGGCCCTCATCGCCCTGATTCTGGGCGCGCTGGACACCCTCCTGGCCATCATGTGGCTGGCCGGCTCGACAGGCGCGGGCAACGGCTGGCTCTGACCGCGGCCATGTACACGGCCGTGGCCGCGTGCAGCCGCTACCGCTGTTCCCACCCGTCCCGCGGGCGGGACGGGTGGGAACAGCCACCAGCGCGGGTGCCGTTGCACCACACGTCCCCGGCACGGGGGCTGGGCTCGCGGGTAGGTCGCGCAGCCCGGCGCTGTACGGGGTGCCGCTGTGCCCACCCGTGCCGCCCCTGGCGGCACGCATGCCCACAGTTACGACGGCTGAGACGGCACCGGCGACCACAGCTACGACGACGGCTGGGACGACACCGGCGACCACAGCTACGACGACGGCTGGGACGGCACCGGCGACCACAGCTACGACGACGGCTGGGACGGCACCGGCGACCACAGCTACGACGACGGCCGGGACCGTGCCCGGCGCCCACAGCTACGACGAGGACGGCGCCCGGCTGCGACGGCTGGGATGGTGCCCAGCGCCCGCGGCTAGCGGGAGTGTTCCTCCGCAGCCCCCGGTACCGGGAGTGGCACTCCTGGAGGCGCCCCGCCGGACAGCGCGGCGACCTCCGCGCGCAGTGCGCGTACCTCCTCCGTGAGGGCCTCGATCGCGGCGGTCTGCCGGCGTTCCTCCACGTCGTCCTTGTCGAACCGGGAGATGAACCAGGCGGCGATGTTCGCGGTGACGACACCGAGAAGGGCGATGCCGGAGAGCATGAGCCCGACCGCGAGCATGCGGCCCAGGCCGGTCGTCGGCGCGTGATCCCCGTACCCCACCGTCGTCATCGTCGTGAACGACCACCACACCGCGTCGCCCAGCGTCTTGATGTTCCCGTTCGGCGAGTCCCGCTCCACGGACAGCACCGCCAGCGAGCCGAACATCAGCAGCCCGATCACCGCGCCCCCGACATACGTCGTCAGCCGGATCTGCGAGGCCATCCGTGCCCGCCGTCCCACCAGCATCAGCGTGGAGACCAGACGCAGCAGCCGCAGCGGCTGCAGGATCGGCAGGATCACCGCGCACAGGTCCAGCCAGTGGGTGCGGACGAAGTCCCGCCGCTGCCGGGCCAGCGTGAGCCGTACGAGATAGTCGGTGGCGAACGACCCCCACACCGTCCACTCCACGACCGTGCACGTGAGCGTCAGCGAACGGCTCGCGTCGCTGTCCACGATCGGCACGGCGTACGCGAGGGTGAAGGCCACCGCGAGCGCGAGCAGCGGCCGCTGGGTGTGCAGCTCCCAACGGGCCTGTGCCGATTCATCCTTCATGCCCGCATCGTAGAAAGAAAGCGGAGTGCCCGGAGACCCGACGACGGAGGGGCGGCGGGGCCTCATGACCCCGCCGCCCCTCACCCGTCGTACGTATGTCTACGCGTCGCCGCCCGCCGCGCCCGGGTCGGCCGCCGCCACCTCGAGCAGCTGGTAGCGGTCGATCGCCTGCTTCAGCACCGACCGGTCGACCTTGCCCTCGCGCGCGAGCTCGGTGAGCACCGCGACCACGATCGACTGCGCGTCGATGTGGAAGAAGCGCCGGGCCGCGCCGCGCGTGTCCGCGAAGCCGAAGCCGTCCGCGCCGAGGGACTGGTAAGTCCCCGGCACCCATCGCGAGATCTGGTCCGGAACCGATCGCATCCAGTCGGAGACGGCCACGAACGGGCCCTGGACCGCGGACAGCTTCTGCGTCACGTACGGGACGCGCTGCTCCTCCTCGGGGTGCAGCAGATTGTGCCGCTCCACCTCGACGGCCTCGCGCCGCAGCTCGTTCCAGGAGGTCGCCGACCAGACGTCCGCCCTGACGTTCCACTCCTCCGCGAGGATCTTCTGCGCCTCGATCGCCCACGGGACGGCGACACCGGACGCCATGATCTGCGCCGGGATCGATCCCGACGTGCCCTCGCTGAAGCGGTGGAGGCCCTTCAGGATGCCGTCCACGTCGACGTCCGACGGTTCGGCCGGGTGCTGGATCGGCTCGTTGTAGACGGTGAGGTAGTAGAAGACGTCTTCCGAGTCCGGACCGTACATCCGGCGCAGACCGTCCTGCACGATGTGCGCGATCTCGAAGCCGAACGCCGGGTCGTACGCGACACAGCCCGGGTTCGTCGAGGCGAGCAGCTGCGAGTGCCCGTCCGCGTGCTGGAGGCCCTCACCGGTCAGCGTCGTACGGCCGGCGGTCGCGCCGAGCACGAAACCGCGCGCCAGCTGGTCGGCCATCTGCCAGAACTGGTCGCCGGTGCGCTGGAAACCGAACATCGAGTAGAAGACGTAGACCGGGATCAGCGGCTCGCCGTGGGTGGCGTACGCCGAACCCGCGGCGATCAGCGAGGCCGTGCAGCCCGCCTCCGAGATGCCGTCGTGCAGCATCTGGCCGGTCGGCGACTCCTTGTAGGCGAGGAGCAGTTCGCGGTCCACCGACTCGTACTGCTGGCCGAGCGGGTTGTAGATCTTCGCGCTCGGGAAGAACGAGTCCATGCCGAAGGTGCGGTACTCGTCGGGCGCGATCAGCACGAAGCGCTTGCCGATCTCCTTGTCCCGCATGAGGTCCTTGAGGAGACGCACAAAGGCCATGGTCGTGGCGATGGACTGCTGACCCGAGCCCTTCTTCACGCTCGCGTACGTCTTGTCGTCCGGGAGGGCGAGCGGCTTCGACCGCACGACGCGCGTCGGGACGTACCCGCCGCACCCCTTGCGGCGGTCGTGCATGTACTGGATCTCCTCCGAGTCGCGGCCCGGGTGGTAGTACGGCGGCAGGCCGTCTTCCAGCTGCTTGTCCGTGATCGGCAGGTGCAGGCGGTCGCGGAAGCCCTTGAGGTCGGCGACCGTCAGCTTCTTCATCTGGTGCGTGGCGTTGCGGCCCTCGAAGTTCGGGCCGAGGGTCCAGCCCTTGACCGTCTGCGCCAGGATCACCGTCGGCTGGCCCCTGTGTTCCTTGGCCGCCGAGAACGCCGCGTAGATCTTCTTGTGGTCGTGACCGCCGCGGCCCAGGTGCAGGATCTGGTCGTCGGTCATGTTCTCGACCATGGCGCGCAGCCGGTGGTCGTCACCGAAGAAGTGCTGGCGGATGTACGCACCGGTCTCGGTGGCGTACGTCTGGAACTGTCCGTCGGGCGTGATGTTCAGCTTGTTGACGAGGATGCCGTCGCGGTCCTGGGCGAGCAGCGGGTCCCAACTGCGGTCCCAGACCAGCTTGATGACGTTCCATCCGGCACCCCGGAACTGCGACTCCAGCTCTTGGATGATCTTGCCGTTGCCGCGCACCGGGCCGTCGAGGCGCTGGAGGTTGCAGTTGACCACGAAGGTCAGGTTGTCCAGGCCTTCGCGCGCCGCGATCGACAGCTGGCCGAGCGACTCCGGCTCGTCCATCTCGCCGTCGCCGAGGAAGGCCCACACGTGGGACTTGGAGGTGTCCGCGATGCCACGCGCCTCCATGTACCGGTTCATCCGTGCCTGGAAGATCGCGCCGAGCGGGCCGAGGCCCATCGAGACGGTCGGGAACTCCCAGAAGTCCGGCATCGATCGCGGGTGCGGGTACGAGGACAGGCCGTACGGCGCCTTCGACTTCTCCTGGCGGAACGCGTCGAGCTGCTGCTCGGAGAGCCGGTCGAGGAGGAACGCGCGGGCGTAGATACCGGGCGACGCGTGTCCCTGGAAGAAGATCTGGTCGCCGCCGTCGCCCTCGTCCTTGCCCCGGAAGAAGTGGTTGAAGCCCACGTCGTAGAGCGAGGCGGAGGACGCGAAGGTCGCGATGTGGCCGCCGACCCCGATGCCGGGGCGCTGGGCCCTGGACACCATCACGGCCGCGTTCCAGCGGGTCGCGTTGAGGATCTTGCGCTCGATCTCCTCGTTGCCCGGGAAGAACGGCTCGTCCTTGGTGGCGATCGTGTTGACGTAGTCGGTGCTGCGCATCTCCGGCACGGCCACGCGCTTCTCGCGGGCCCGCTCGATGAGCCGCAGCATCAGATAGCGGGCCCGCTCACGGCCGCGCTGGTCGACGGCGGCGTCGAGGGAGTCGAGCCACTCCTGAGTCTCCTCAGGGTCGAAGTCCGGGACCTGGCTGGGAAGGCCGCCAATGATGATCGGGTTGCGATCGGATCCGGAAGCCACGCTGTTCCTTCGCTGTCAGAGGGCCACTTTGCTTTATGTCTGCACCGTTCCCCATCGTGTACCTAGGGGGCGGAATCGTCATCTCTACTACGGGGTAACCGAGACATTTCTGCAGACCGTTGGGACGGGCCCGACCAAAACGTAACGATACGCTGCACTCCATGACGCGTTCCGCAAAGTCGTTCGGGTCTCGTACGCTCCAAGGGTTCCGAAATTCACAAATCGGGCAGAAAGGTGTGGTGTGCGTCACGAAGCGTCGCGATTCCATGCCTGGAGTTGCGGCGACACCGCCGGGATCGTCACCGTTTCGGCGGTCTCGACGGCCGGGTACTTGCGCGATCCGTCCCGCCCGTGTGGACTACGGCCAATGCTTCGCGCACGCGCGTGGCTGGACATCTACCGAAACACAATCAGGAGGCAAGCCGTGAGCGCGACCGCGGACCACGCGGAGGAGCGGACCAACCCGGCCGCCAGGCTGGGGTTCGAGCCCGGACAGGTGGTCCAGGAGATCGGCTTCGACGACGACGTTGACCACGAGCTCCGTGAAAGCATCGAATCGCAGATCGGCCAGGATCTGGTCGACGAGGACTACGACGACGTCGCCGACGTCGTGCTGCTGTGGTTCCGCGACGAGGACGGCGATCTCACGGACTCCCTGGTGGACGCCATCGGTCTCCTTGAGGACGGCGGCAATGTCTGGCTGCTGACCCCGAAGACCGGCCGGGACGGTTACGTCGAGCCCAGCGACATCAGCGATGCCGCACAGACCGCCGGACTCTCCCAGACGAAGAGCATCTCCGTGGGCAAGGAGTGGTCGGGCACGCGCCTGGCCACGCCGAAGTCGAAGCGCTGACGCTCCGCTGGGTCGGCCTGGGGATCTCCGGGGGCTCGCGCCCCCGACCCCCCGGGCAGTCGGCCTGAAGGGCCTCGTCCTCGAACGCCGGGCGGGCTGAGTTTTCTCAGCCCGCCCGGCGTTTCTGCGTCGGCCTCCCGCAGGGGGCGCGGTGATCGCTGCGTAGGCTGGTCTCACCCGAACAGCCCCCTGGAAGGGAAGCGTGTGACTATGGCGATCGAGGTCGGCACCAAGGCCCCGGACTTCGAGCTCAAGGACAACCACGGAGCCACCGTGAAGCTGTCCGACTTCCGCGGTGAGAAGAACGTGGTGCTGCTCTTCTACCCCTTCGCTTTCACCGGCGTGTGCACGGGCGAGCTGTGCTCCCTGCGCGACAACCTGCCGCAGTTCACCGACCGGGACACCCAGCTGCTGGCCGTCTCCAACGACTCCATCCACACGCTGCGCGTCTTCGCCGAGCAGGAGGACCTGGAGTACCCGCTGCTGTCCGACTTCTGGCCGCACGGCAACATTTCGCGCGCGTACGGCGTCTTCGACGAGGACAAGGGCTGCGCGGTGCGTGGCACGTTCATCATCGACAAGGAGGGCGTGGTCCGCTGGACCGTCGTCAACGGTCTGCCGGACGCTCGTGACCTGAATGAGTACGTCAAGGCGCTCGACACCCTGTGATTGTTCGGTTCCAAGCCCTGCGGGGTGCGGGAACCCGTCACTAGGATCGACACGTTGATCCGATACCAACGCACTACGGGGCTTCCCGCCCCCGGACACTATTGGGAGGACTCGTGGGAGTCAGCCTCAGCAAGGGCGGCAACGTTTCGCTGTCGAAGGAGGCCCCGGGACTGACCGCGGTCATCGTCGGTCTGGGATGGGACGCCCGAACCACCACCGGCGTGGACTTCGACCTCGACGCAAGCGCCATCCTCACGAACGCGGACGGCAAGGTCAGCACCGACCAGAACTTCGTGTTCTTCAACAATCTGAAGAGCCCGGACGGTTCGGTCGAGCACACCGGGGACAACATCACTGGTGAGGGCGAGGGCGACGACGAGCAGATCAAGGTCAACCTCGCCGCCGTTCCCGCCGACGTCCAGAAGATCGTGTTCCCGGTCTCCATCTACGACGCCGAGAACCGCCAGCAGTCCTTCGGGCAGGTCCGCAACGCGTTCATCCGCGTGGTGAACCAGGCCGGAGAGGCGGAGATCGCGCGCTACGACCTCTCCGAGGACGCCTCGACGGAGACCGCGATGGTCTTCGGCGAGCTCTATCGCAACGGCGCGGAGTGGAAGTTCCGCGCCATCGGCCAGGGCTACGCCTCGGGCCTGCGCGGCATCGCGCAGGACTTCGGCGTGAACGTCTGAGTCAGCGGCCTTCGGCCCACCTGTCCGGCGCCGCACCCTTCACGTGCGGCGCCGGACGTGCTCGACAACTGAAAGCATGACCTCGGGGAGGACCAGCATCATGGGCGTCACGCTCGCCAAGGGGGGCAATGTCTCCCTCTCGAAGGCCGCACCGAACCTCACGCAGGTGATGATCGGGCTCGGCTGGGACGCACGCTCGACCACCGGAGCCGACTTCGACCTCGACGCCAGCGCGCTGCTGTGCAACGGGGGCCGGGTGCTCGGGGACGAGTGGTTCATCTTCTACAACCAGCTCAAGAGCCCGGACGGCTCGGTGGAGCACACCGGTGACAATCTCACGGGTGAGGGCGAGGGCGACGACGAGTCGATCCTGATCGACCTCGCCAAGGTGCCGGCCAACGTGGACAAGATCGTCTTCCCGGTCTCCATCCACGACGCCGACAACCGCGGCCAGACCTTCGGCCAGGTCAGCAACGCCTTCATCCGCGTCGTCAATCAGGCCGACGGCCAGGAGCTGGCCCGCTACGACCTCTCCGAGGACGCCTCCACGGAAACGGCGATGATCTTCGGCGAGGTCTACCGCTACAACACCGAGTGGAAGTTCCGCGCGGTCGGTCAGGGGTACGCGTCCGGTCTGCGGGGCATCGCCCTCGACTTCGGGGTCAATGTTTCCTAGGCCCACCCACGCCAGCTGAAGAGGCGGCCCTCTAGACTTCGTGGTCAACAGTAGGTAAAGCCGAGTACGGCGCGGGGGAGACCCGTACATACACGATGATTGGGTAGCCAGTGCTTCTGAAAACCTTCGGCTGGTCGTTTGCGGTCACCGCGCTCGGCTTGGTCGCAGCGGCGTTCTACGGGGGGTGGACCGCCTTTGGCATCGTGGCGATCCTGGCCGTCCTGGAGATCTCGCTGTCCTTCGACAACGCGGTGGTCAACGCCGGAATCCTGAAGAAGATGAGTGCCTTCTGGCAGAAGATCTTCCTCACGGTCGGTGTCCTGATCGCCGTCTTCGGTATGCGGCTGGTGTTCCCCGTCGTGATCGTTGCCATCACCGCCAAGATCGGCCCGATCGACGCGGTCGATCTCGCGCTGAACAACAAGGACCACTACCAGGAACTCGTCACCGACGCCCACCCGGCGATCGCCGCCTTCGGTGGCATGTTCCTGCTGATGATCTTCCTCGACTTCATCTTCGAGGACCGGGACATCCAGTGGCTGCGCTGGATCGAGCGGCCGCTGGCCAAGCTCGGCAAGGTCGACATGCTGGCGGTCTGCATCGCCCTGGTCGTCCTGCTGATCACCTCGTTCACCTTCGCGGCCCACGCCCACCAGCACGGCGGCGCGCACGTCGACAAGGCGCAGACGGTGCTGATCGCCGGCATCGCGGGTCTGATCACGTACATGGTCGTCGGCGGACTCTCCGGCTACTTCGAGGACAAGCTCGAGGAAGAGGAAGAGCGGGAGCACGAGGAAGAGGAGGAGGCCGAGCGGACCGGCAAGAAGAAGCCGGCCATCGTCCTCGCCGGCCAGGCCGCGTTCTTCATGTTCCTCTACCTGGAAGTGCTGGACGCGTCCTTCTCCTTCGACGGCGTCATCGGTGCCTTCGCCATCACCAACGACATCGTGCTGATGGCGCTCGGCCTCGGCATCGGTGCCATGTACGTCCGGTCGCTCACGGTCTACCTGGTCCGCCAGGGCACCCTGGACGACTACGTGTACCTGGAGCACGGCGCGCACTACGCGATCGGCGCCCTCGCCGTGATCCTCATGGTCACCATCCAGTACCAGATCCACGAGGTCATCACCGGCCTCGTCGGCGTGGTCCTGATCGCCTGGTCCTTCTGGTCGTCCGTGCGCCGCAACAGGGCGCTCGCGGCGGCCGAGGGAAAAGGTGAGGGCTCGGACGAGAAGGCCGAGGTCTCGTCCGGGGTGTGACAGCCCCCTCTCCTGAGGCTCGGTTCACCGGCGTGTGAACCGGGCCCCGTTGAGGAACGCTCTGAGCGGGGCGGCCGTCGAGGACGAATCCTCACGGCCGCCCCGCCGCACATCGAGAACGTGGGGGCGGAATGGGCATCTGGCAGGACCTGTGGCGCGGACGCTCGGCGGACTTCGACTCCGGCAGCGCGGCCACCAACTCCATCGAGCTGACCAAGCGGAACCACACGGTCTCGCTCACCAAACAGGGCGCGGCCACCGGCAATCTGCGTATCAACCTGTCCTGGCGGATGCGGACCTCCGACATCGGCGGCCCGCAGCGCGGCAGCCTGCTGCGCCACCCCTTCCGCGCTTTCAAGCCGGAAGTGGTCCAGGCGCACACCCAGAGCATGGTCAACGTCGACCTCGACCTGGGCGTCATGTACGAGCTGACGGACGGCACCAAGGGCGTGGTCCAGCCACTCGGCAGCTTCTTCGGCGAACTCAACGCCCCGCCGTATGTGAAGCTCAGCGGCGACGACCGCTTCGGCTCAGGGTCGGGCGAGACGGCCTTCGTCAACCTGGATCACCGCGACGACATCAAACGGCTGCTGGTCTTCGTCTACATCTATGACCAGACCCCCGCCTTCGACCGTACGCACGCCATCATCACGCTCTACCCGAGCAACGGCCCGCGCATCGAGATCGGCCTAGAGGAGCGCCATCCGCAGGCCCGGTCCTGCGCGGTCGTGATGATCCAGAACAACAAGGGCGAGCTGACCGTGCGCCGCGAGGTGAGGTTCGTGTACGGCTTCCAGGCCGAACTCGACCGCCTCTACGGGTGGGGGCTGCAGTGGGGCCGGGGCTACAAGTCGAAGGTGGACCGCTGAACCGCCTGGCCGCGGGCACTCGTGCCGTGGGGACGGCGCCTGTCCCCACGAGAGCGGCATCCTGGGGGAGCCGGAAAGCGCCCCGCCCCACAACGCGCAGGACGGCGCCGGAGCTAACGCCCGATGAACTGCGGCCCCTGCGGCGGCAGCCGGAAGTCCGGGTCGGGACCGGCGCCCACAGCCTGCGGGAAGCCGTACGCGGGCTGGGTGGCCGGCGCGGTCTGGGGCCCCGGGTAGCCGTAGGCCGGCTGACTGGTGGGCTGGGGATAACCGTACGCCGGCTGAGCGGCAGCCGCGGCCGCCGGAGACGTCTGCGGCTGCGGATACCCGTACGCGGGCTGCTGCGGCACCGGCGCGGGCTGCTCGGGCGGCAGCGGCACCGACGTCTCGGGGGCGGCGACGGGCGCGGCCCACGCGGCGGCGTCGGGTGCGGATCCGGTCACGGGCGCGACGGCGGCCTCCGTCTCGTCGACCGAGATCCCGAAGTCGGTCGCGAGCCCCACCAGACCGTCGGAGTAGCCCTCCCCGAGCGCCCGGAACTTCCAGCCCTCACCGCGCCGGTACAGCTCCCCGCAGATCAGCGCGGTCTCCGCGCCGGTCTCCGGCTTGATGTCGAAGTACGCCAGCGGTTCGCCGTCCGCGACCGTGGCGTCGTACAGCAGGATGCGCAGGGCCCGTACGCGGTCGAAGGTGACGTCGTCCGCCGATGCGACCAGGAGAATCTGTCCGACACCGGACTCGACACCGGCCAAATCCGTCTGGATCGTGTCGGTCAGGCCCTCGGTGACACGTTTCTTGCCGAGCCGCCAGACCTTGCCGGAGGGGTGGCGGGGCTGGTTGTAGAAGACGAAGTCCTCGTCGGATCGCACACGACCGTCGGGGCCGAGGAGCAGCGCCGAGGCATCGACATCGGGGACATCCTGCCCGGGCGTCCAGCGCAGCACCGCGCGCACCGCTGTGGCGTCCAGCGGGACGTTCGACCCCTTCAGCATCGCGTGCGTCATGCGGTCATCCTGCCCTCTCGGTCCTGGTCACGACAACGCGGGGTCTCCCCGGAACCGGCGAGTGTTGGACACGGCCGAGTTACTTGAACTTCATGCCAGGTGGGAACCCCTGACATGGATCCATACGTACTATTACCGGCCACATTGAATCGGGCCGACTAGCCGCCACGGGGGAGTTCTATGCGTCATTTCGGTCACATCGCCCCGGAAGAGCGGCAGCGCCTCTTCTTCCGGGAGCCCAGCGTCTTCACCGCCGACTCGCCGGCCCGGGTGCTCGCAGCGGCCCTCGGGGCCACGCTGTACAGCCCGGCGACCCGGCCGCAGCTGGCCGACGACATCATCAAGCAGGCCGGGCGCGGTGTGGTCTCGATGGTCCTGTGCCTGGAGGACTCGATCCACGACTCGGAGGTCGTGGACGCCGAGGAGAACCTGGTCCGGCAGTTCACCGACCTCGCCGCACGCCAGGAGGCCGGTGAGGTCCCGCTGCTGTTCGTCCGGGTCCGCTTCCCCGAGCAGATCCCCGACCTCGTCCAGCGCCTCGGTCCCGCCGTCCGGCTGCTGTCCGGATTCGTGATGCCGAAGTTCACCGAGGAGCGCGGCATGCCGTTCCTGGAGGCGCTCGCCGGTGCCGAGGTGGCGAGCGGGCGGCGCCTGTTCGCCATGCCGGTGCTGGAATCGCCCGAGCTGCTGTACCGGGAGTCGCGCGTCGACACCCTCGAGGGCATCTCCCGCGCCGTCGACAAGTACCGCGACCGGGTGCTCGCGCTGCGTCTGGGCGTGACGGACTTCTGCTCCTCGTACGCGCTGCGCAGGGCCCCCGACATGACGGCGTACGACGTCCAGGTCGTCGCCTCCGTGATCGCCGACGTGGTGAACATGCTGGGGCGGGCCGACGGCACCGGCTTCACGGTGACCGGGCCGGTGTGGGAGTACTTCCGGGTCCAGGAGCGCATGTTCAAGCCGCAGCTGCGCCGCAGCCCCTTCCTGGAAGGACAGGCGGAGGAGCTGCGCGAGGCGCTGCTCGAGCACGCCATGGACGGCCTGCTCCGTGAGATCACCCTCGACCAGGCCAACGGACTGCTCGGCAAGACCTGCATCCACCCCTCGCACGTCCTGCCCGTGCACGCGCTGTCCGTCGTCAGCCACGAGGAGTACAGCGACGCGCAGGACATTCTGAAGCCCGAGCGCGGCGGCGGGGGTGTGCTGCGGTCGGCGTATACGAACAAAATGAATGAGGTGAAGCCGCATCGCGCCTGGGCCGAGCGCACCCTCCAGCGCGCCGAGGTCTTCGGCGTCGCCCACGAGGACATCGGCTTCGTGGACCTGCTCGCCGCCGGGCTCCCCGCGTGAGCCGGCGCGAATCGGCGATGCGGAACCCGAACAACAAGGAATTGATGAACGACGCAGTGAAGGACGCAGTGAACGACGCGGTGTGGACCGGGACGTGGGTCGCCGAGCGGCTCGGCGTCGAACTCGTCGGTGACGAGACGCTGAGCGACCTGCTGGGGCTCGCGCTGCGTCGTAACCCCAAGCGCGCGCATCTGCTCGTGTCGAACGTCCTCGGCAAGCACGTGCCGCAGTCGCCGTCCGCGGTGTACGGATACGGGTTCGCGCTCGGCCGGCGGGTACGGGACCTGCTGGGCACCGAGGACGCCCGCGCGGCCGTGGTCCTCGGGTACGCCGAGACGGCCACCGGTCTCGGTCACTCGGTGGCGGACGGTGTCGGCCTCGCGCCCTACCTGCACTCCACCCGCCGGCCGGTCCAGGGCGTCACCCGGGCAGGCGGCTTCGAGGAGTCCCACTCGCACGCCACCTCGCATCTGCTCCTCCCCGAGGACCCCGGTCTGCTGGCGGGCTCCGGCCCGCTGGTCCTCGTCGACGACGAGTTCTCCACCGGCAACACCGTCCTCAACACGATCCGTGACCTGCACGAGCGCTATCCGCGCGAGCGCTATGTGGTCGTGGCGCTGGTCGACATGCGGTCCGCCGCCGACCTGGGCCGCCTGGAGGAATTCGCCCAGGAGATCGGCGCACGGGTCGACCTGGTGTCCGCGGCGTCGGGGACCGTGAAGCTCCCGGAGGGCGTCCTGGAGAAGGGGCAGGCGCTGGTCGCCGCCCACGAGTCGGCAGCGCCCGGCCCGGCGGCGCACGGGCCTGCCGGGCGGCGGGCCACCCGCGTCGAGCTCGGCTGGCCCCGCGGCGTCCCCGACGGCGGGCGGCACGGGTTCACGCCCAGGCATCGAATACGGCTGGAGGACGCCCTGCCCGCCATGGCCGCGCGGATCGCCGACGCGCTGCCGGACGGCGCCCGGCGCGTGCTCGTGCTCGGCTTCGAGGAGCTGATGTACGCCCCGCTCAGGCTGGCCCGGGAGCTGGAGCAGGTGGTGACCGCCGACGTGCGCTACTCCACGACCACCCGCTCGCCCGTTCTCGCCCTCGACGACCCCGGTTACGCGATTCGCACCCGTCTCGTCTTCCGTGCCCACGACAACCCGGACGACGGCCCGGGCGAGCGCTACGCCTACAACGTCGCGGGCGCCGGCTTCGACGCCGTCGTCGCTGTCGTCGACTCGGCGGCCGACACCCCCGAACTGCACTCCTCCGACGGCCTGTTGGCCCAGCTGGCGGCGCACACCCCGAGCGTCCTGCTCGCCGTCGTCCCGTCGTACGTCCCCGCACGGCCGTTGACCGAAAGGCCCTCCATGCTGCCCGAGCCCCTCCGCGGCCCCGCCTTCTCCTCGTACGCGGCCGACGAGGTCGGCTGGCTGCTCCAGGACCTCTCGGACGTGGGCCTGGAGGCGCCGACCGAGGAGCGCGAGGAGGCGATCCAGAGCGGCGGCGCGCACTACGCGGAGTCGCTGCCGGTCGAGTACCAGCCGACCACCCAGTACCAGGAGCTGTTCCACGCGGCCCTCGACGCCTCGGCCGCCCGCATCGCCCAGGCCGTCGGCGCCGTCACCGAACTGGTGCTGGCGGAAAGGTCACCGCGACCGGTCCTTGTGTCACTGGCCCGCGCGGGCACGCCCATCGGTGTCCTGATGCGCCGCTGGGCCAAGCACCGCCACGACCTCGACCTGCCGCACTACGCCGTTTCCATCGTCCGCGGCCGCGGCATCGACGCCAACGCGCTGCGCTGGCTCGCCGCCCACCACGACCCGGCCGACGTCGTCTTCGTCGACGGCTGGACGGGCAAAGGCGCGATCACCCGCGAACTGACCGATGCGATACGGGAGTTCGAGGCATCCGACGGCATCACCGGCTTCGACCCGGAGATCGCGGTGCTCGCCGACCCGGGCTCGTGCGTGCGGACGTACGGCACCCGCGAGGACTTCCTCATCCCCTCCGCCTGCCTCAACTCGACGGTCTCCGGGCTGATTTCGCGCACGGTTCTGCGAGCCGACCTGGTCGGCGAGCACGACTTCCACGGCGCGAAGTTCTACCGCGAACTCGCCGGCTCCGATGTCTCCGTCGCCTTCCTGGACGCCGTTGCCGCGCACTTCTGCGACGTCACCGACGCGGCCTGCGCCCAGGCCAAGGAGCTTCTCGCCGCCGACCGCACCCCCAGCTGGGAGGGCTGGGCGGCGGTCGAGCGGATCAGCGAGGAGTACGAGATCCACGACGTGAACCTCGTCAAGCCGGGCGTCGGCGAGACCACCCGGGTGCTGCTGCGCCGCGTCCCGTGGAAGATCCTCGCGCGCGCCGGAGCGGGCGCCGACCTCGACCACGTACGCCTGCTCGCCGAGCAGCGCGGAGTGCCCGTCGAGGAGGTCGCCGAACTCCCCTACACCTGCGTGGGGTTGATCCACCCGAAGTACACGCGCGGTGCGACCGGCGCCGACGGCAAGGCGGTGACGGTCTGATGTCCGCGCCCAAGACGCTCGTCGCCAGCGACCTCGACCGTACGCTGATCTACTCCTCCGCGGCCCTGGCGCTGACCATGCCGGACGCCCGCGCACCCCGGCTGCTCTGTGTCGAGGTGCACGAGAGCAAGCCGCTGTCGTACATGACGGAGACGGCAGCCGCCCTGCTCACCGAACTCGGCGACACGGCGGTCTTCGTACCCACCACCACCCGCACCCGCAAGCAGTACCAGCGCATCAACCTGCCGGGCCCCGCCCCGAAGTACGCGATCTGCGCCAATGGCGGGCACCTGCTCGTCGACGGCGTCTCCGATCCCGACTGGCACGGGAGCGTGACGGCGCGGCTCGCCACCGAGTGCGCGCCGCTGGACGAGGTACGGGAGCATCTGGCGGCCACCGCCGATCCCGCCTGGGTCCGCAAGCACCGGGTGGCCGAGGACCTGTTCGCCTATCTCGTGGTGGAGCGCGAGCTGCTCCCCGAGGAGTGGGTGAAGGAACTGGCCGTGTGGGCGGAGAACCGCGGCTGGACGGTGTCCCTGCAGGGCCGCAAGATCTACGCCGTACCCAAGCCGCTCACCAAGAGCGCGGCCTTGCACGAGCTCGCCCGCCGTACCGGCGCGCCCCTGACCCTCGCCGCCGGTGACTCCCTCCTCGACGCCGACCTGCTGCTGGCCGCCGACCGGGGCTGGCGCCCCGGCCACGGCGAACTGGCCGAGGCGGACTGGACGGCGCCCGCGATCACGGCTCTCGCGGAGCGGGGGGTCGCCGCGGGGGAGCGGATCCTGCGGGAGTTCATGAACGCCTGCGACGGACAGGCGTCGGTCTGAGCCCGAGAGTTACCGTGGGCGGGGGACCCGACGTGAGGAGAGCCACGTGGCCAAGGGCAACAGCACTCGACTGACGGACGAGCTCTACGCGTACATGCTCGGCCACAACCCGCCGCTGGACCCCGTGCAGCGCATGCTGGTCGAGGTCACCCACGTCCAACTCCCGCTGGTGGCGGGCAAGCAGGTCGCCGAGGAGCAGGGGGCGCTGCTCGCGTTCCTCGTGCGGCTGACGGGGGCGCGCCGGATCGTCGAGGTCGGTACGTTCACGGGGCTGTCGGCGCTGTCCATGGCTCAGGCGCTGCCGCCCGACGGGACGCTGCTGACCTGCGACATCTCCGAGGAGTGGACGGAGCACGCGCGGGAGGCCTGGGCGAAGGCGGGCGTCGCCGACCGGATCGAGCTGCGGATCGCGCCCGCGCGGGAGACATTGCGCGCGCTGCCGGACGAGCCGCACATCGACATGGCGTTCATCGACGCGGACAAGGACAACTACATCGCGTACTGGGACGAGTTGGTGCCCCGGATGCGCCCCGGCGGACTGCTCGCCGTCGACAACGTCTTCCTGCACGGCGGCGTGACCGACCCCGAGGCGACCGGCCTCGCCGCGGCGATCAAGGAGTTCAACGAGCACGTGAAGGCGGACGACCGCGTGGACAGCGTGATGCTGGCGGTGGCGGACGGGATGACGTTGGCGCGGCGGCGCTGAGCGGCCTCGGGGAAGCGGGGTGCGTTTCCGCGTCGTCCGGTGCGGTGCATCGGCGTGCTGCCGCGTCGCCCTCGTCCTGGATGTACCTGGGTGATGTGGCAGTGCGGCGAGGTGCCGTGCCGGGCGGCGTGGGGGCGTGCCTCACTTCCCCGAGGCCGCTCAGCGGGGCGAGTGCCCCGGGATCCGGGAATCAGCCGCAGCAGCCCCCGCCGCAGCAGCCGCCACCGCCACCCGCGCGGGGCGCCGGTGCGGGCGCGGCGGACGACGATCCGCCCACCGAGACCGTCGACAGCAGCTTCACGGTGTCGTCGTGGCCGGCGGGGCAGTCCGCGGGGGCGGAGGACTCCGCCATCGGACGGCTCAGTTCGAAGGTGTCGCCGCAGGTCCGGCAGCGGTACTCATAGCGAGGCATGAGGCCAGATTAGCGGGCGCCCCGCACCGCCGACGAGGGTTGCCCGGGCAGCTCGCGCTCTCTGGCCCGCTGGAGGGCCAGCGCGTGGGCCTTGGCGCGCAGCCGCTGCTCCTGCTCGATCCGCTCGGGATGGCGGGCCTTCCAGTACGGGTTGTCGTGGGGCAGGGCCGAGCCGACCCTCCCGTACATGCCGAAGAACATCAGCAGGACGCCCACGACAAAGCTGAAGAGCACGTTCTGGATGTGGAAGGCGAGGAAGTTGTAGCCGCTGTCGAGCAGTGCCAGGTTCACGAAGCCGCTGAGGATGAAGGTGACGCCGAGGGCCATGTTGAGCGTGGAGGCGAAGTTCCCGCCGATCACCATGCCGATGAACAGGAGCAGCCCGACGCAGATCGACAGCACGCTGAGCGCGCCGTTGGTGTTCAGCCCTCCGACCGTGTCCCCACGGGTGTCGAAGAACCCGACCTTGTTGACCAGGCCCAGGATGCCGAAGGCAAGCAGCACCAGACCCATGAGGCCCGCGCCGATCCGGTAGAAGGTGCTGAGACGATGATCGACGGGCAGATGCTCGTCGAAGGAGATACGTCGCTTCGAAGCCCGTCGGGAACCCGGGCGAAGTGAGTGTGTGGCCATGTCCGCCTCCTCACGCAGCCGGCGGAGGCCGTCGTTCTTCCGGCCGGCGGGGGCCGTGCGTTCTCTCAGCATCCGCCCGGGGGTCCCGGTCCGCCAGCACCGGAGCGCGGGAGGCTTCGGGCTTGCGGCACGGAGGCCTGGGGGCATCGGGCTTCCGACACGGGAGCCTGGGAGCCTTCGGGCCATCAACGGCGGGGCGCGGAGACTTCGGGTTCCGTCGTTTCGGTGGTAGCGGATTTTTCGGGCTTCGCCGTCCCGCTGGTTGCGAATCCTTCAGGCTCCGCCGCCCCGCTCTTCACGGATCTGGGAGACCACCCGCGCCACCGTCTGCCGTACCGCCTCGGTCTCGGTCAGGAAGTGCCAGTAGTCGGGGTGGCGCCCCTCCAGCGTGGCGATGGCACGGTCGAGACGGGCGACGGAGTCGTCGAGCGGCCGGGCGTGTCGCGGGTCGGGGGTGTTGCGGCCCGCCATGGCCAGCCGCTGGGCGTCACGGATGGCGAACCGGGTGCGGTCGATCTCCTGCTGAGGGTCCTTCGCCACCGCGTTCAGCCGCCGCAGCCGGTCGCCGGCCGCCGAGACGGCTTCGTCGGTGTTGTTCAGCAGCGCCCGCACGGTGGACAGCATCGAGGTCGCGTCCGGCCAGCGCTGCGCCTCGCGCGCGGCCTGCGCCTCCTTCAGCTTGAGCTCGGCCTGCCGTACGTTCTCCGCGGCCTGCTCCGGCACATGCTGCAGGTCCTGCCAGCACGCGGCCGAGAAGCGCCGCCGCAGCTCGCTCAGGACCGGCTCCACCTGCCCGGACCGGGTGGTCAGAGCCTGCGCGCGGGTGCGCAGCGAGACCAGCCGGTGGTCGATCTCGGCGGCTCGCTCGGGCAGCCGCTCCGCCTCCGCGCGCACCGCTCCGGCCTCCCGCGAGACCCGCTCGGCGCGCTCCAGCGTCTCCGGTACGCCGTGTTGTCCGGCTCCCTGGTTCAGCTTGGTCAGCTCGGGCCCGAGGGCGGCGAGCCGGGCGGCGAGGTCATCGGCCTTGAGCCCCGAGCCCCGCACGCCGTCCAACGCGTTCGAGGCGGCGAGCAGGGCTTGGCGGGCGCGCTCGACGGCAGGGGCGAGCCGGGCGAGCTGTGTCTCGGCCTTGCCGAGCAGCGGCCCGAGCCCCCGCTCGAACCGGTCGAGATCCCCCTTGACCCGGCCCAGCTCGTCCTTGGCGGCGATCAGCTCGGTGCGGGCTCGCGCGGCGACCGACGCCTCCAGGTCGTCGCGGTCGAGATCGTGGGCGTCGACGGCGGTGATGTACTGATGACTGGCCTCGTCGATGCGCCGCCCGAGCGCCTCGAAGTCCAAGACCGCGCGGCGGGCCGCGGGCGAGGCGTCGACGGCCGTGATCGTCTCGATGGAGATCCGCAGATCGCGCTGCGCGGTGTCGAGTTCGTAGAAGGCGGCCGCGGCGGCGTCCTTGGCGGCCTGAGCCTCGGCCCGCTGACTCTCGGAGCGACCGCCGAACCACCGCCGGGTGCCGCCACCGGCGAAGGCGGCGGGCAGCACGAGCGCGGCGAGCAGCGGCACGGTGATGAGGGTCAGCGCGTCACGGGTGGCGCGCGAGATGCCGAGGGCGCGGCGGGCCCGGTACCGCCGAGCGGTCGCGGGGCGACGAGGCGCTTGCTGTGCGCATGGCACAAACGGCGAATACGGCTGCGAAGGTGTCGCCGTCACATCCCTCTCCCGTGCTGTCATCCGCCTTGCCCGGCTGTCATTCTCCCACCGGTTAAGGACGAACACACGGGCCGGTTAGTTCGCGGTTCGTACCGTGATCTTCCCGTCGTTCGTGTGGGCGGACACCACATGGGAGCTGCCCGGGTCTCGGGGTACGGACACATGCACCGAGCCGTCATCACTCCCGGTCGTCACGCGGTAGCTGTCCCGCGGCAGCGCGATGGTCACGGAGCCGTCCTGCGTGCGGGAGTCCACCAGGTCGGGTACGGCGCCGAGTTCGAGCTGTACGGAACCGTCCTGCGTACGGGCACGCACCTGGCGCGAGTCGACGCCGAGCGCACGGATGGACCCGTCGCTGCTGCGCAGGTCGAGTGGCCCCGAGGAGTCCGTCACCCGCACGGAACCGTCCGACGTACGAATGCTCAGCGCCTCCTCGAAGCCCTGCGCGCGCACGCTTCCGTCCCCGTCCTTCACGGTGACGGCGATGCCGCGCGGCACCACGATCCGATGCCTGGCCGAACAGTCGGCCACCACTCCCGAACACTTCATCCGCAGCACGAGCCGATCGCCGTCCTCCATCGCCCAGGTCACCCTGGGATCCCCACCCACGACGACACGCCCACGGAACCACCGGGTGACCTCGACCCTGTCGGCCTTCGCCGAGTCCGAGACCACGACATCGAGCGCGGAGTCGTCCGAGTCGACGGTGAGCGTGCGCCCGTGCAGCGCGAAGGACCGGTGATCGGGATCCTTGTCGTCCCCGGCGGACGCGCCACAGGCGGTGGCGCCCGCGACGAGGACCACGACGACGCCGGCGACGGCGGCCACGCGGGCAGGAACGGTACGGGCCATGGTGTTTCCCCCTGAGACGGACTGGCTGCGAAGGCTCTTCGACCGTACGGATCCGAGGCCCGCAGGGGGATCCGGGCGGCTCCCGGATCGAAGGTGGGGATAACCCCCCGCCCCGGCCCGTCGGCCCGCACTCCCCGGATACGGAGTTGCGGTGCATCCCCTCGGATACGGGTTTGCAGGACACCTCCCGGATACGGGTTTGCAGGGCATCCCCTCGGGCAATGTAGGCTGTCGACTCGTCCTGGGCGCGTAGCTCAGCGGTAGAGCGCCGCCCTTACAAGGCGGATGTCGGCGGTTCGAAACCGTCCGCGCCCACCAGTCTCAGGACACAACAAAGGCCCAGGTCAACCGGTGCGAAGCCGGAGACCTGGGCCTTGATCTTTCTCAGCCGCTCAGGGCCGTCGTGCCACTTACGTGCCAGATGGGCCGTGCGGGGGCCGCTTCACCTTCCTGATCTGACCGTCGACGTAGTCGGCGATCTGGTGGTCACGGCCGTTCACTAGGTGCTGATAGACCAGTGCGGCCCGCACGGACGAGTGGCCCATCCGGTGCATCAGCTCGCGGGTGGTTGCTCCACCGGTCGCGGCGAGGGTGTTCCCGGTGTGCCGGAGATCGTGGAAGTGCACGTCTCCGAGGCCGGTCGCGTCGAGGGCACGGAGCCAGATCCGCCGGAAGTTGTTCCGCCGCAGGGTGCCGCCGCGGGCGCCGACGAAGACGAGCCCGGTTCGGCCGGCACTCGCGTACTCGGCCAGGTGATGCGCCAGCTCGGGGACGAGCGAGGCCGGGAACGCCACCGTGCGGACGCCAGCCGCGCTCTTGGGCGCCTTGACCGTGAGCCCTTCCGTTCGGGTCTCGGCGTAGGAGCGGCGGACGGAGACAGTTCGGGCTTCGAGGTCGATGTCCCGGCGCTGGAGGGCGGCCAGCTCACCGAAGCGGAGTGTGGCGAACGCGGCCAGGAGCACCAAAGCACGGCAGTGCGGTGGGACCGCGTCGGCGAGCCGGTACACCTCGGGCACGGAGAGGAACGGCCGCTCGGTGTGGGTGACCGTTCCCGCACTCTTGACCCGGCACGGATTGCGCTCGATCAGCCCGTCGTCCACGGCCGTGTTCATAATGGCCCGGAGGACTTGGTAGGCCTTGGAGACGGTGGCTGGGCCGACGCCCGCGTCGAGGAGGTCGGTACGCCAGCGCCGTACCTGGGGTGTGGTGATCTCCCGCAGGGCGACCGCGCGGAACGTCGGCAGGATGTGCCGGTTGAGCACGCCAGTATTGCGCTCCCGTGTGGTGGCCGCGTAGTCACGATCTTTGAGCCAGGACTCCGCGAAGTCGCCGAACACGATCTTGACGTCAGGGTTCGTCCAGTCGTCGTCGAGGATTTTGGCCTCTTGCTTGACGAGCCATCGGTCCGCATCGGTCTGCGTTGCGAAGGTCGTGTCAGCCGTGCGCATCAGACCGTCCGGACCGCGGTAGCGGGCCTGGAAGCGTCCAGAGGGCAGCTTGCGCACGGATCCGAAGCGGCGACGGCGCCCCTTGGTGTTCGCCATCAGGCCACCGCCTTCAGGCGCGAGGCACGGCCGGTGATCGGCTCCACAGTGTGCTCCGTGATGTACGCGTCCACCGCACTCTCCGGGATGCGGACGTGACGGCCGACCTTCACGAAGGTGATGCGCCGCTCGGCTATCAGCCGCCGGGGGAAGCGCGCCGAGGTGCCGAGCACTTCGGCCACCTGGTCGACGCTGAGGTATCGGTCCTTCATGCTGCGGCTCCTTCCATGGCGAGCTGGTCGCGTAGGGCTTCGCGGGCGGTTTCGCGGTTGGTCTGGAGGTCTCGGGCGATGGTGGCGGCAAGGGCGGATTCGCCGGGGGTGTGGCCGTGTCCGGCGTATTGCCAGTCGGCGAGGACGAGGACGGTGTCCGGTTCGCGGTCGTCCAGGCCGAGGGCTTCCCGCTCTTGTGCGGCGCGGAAGTCGGCCCGGGCCTGACGGAGTTCGCCGAGCGTGGTCGAGTAGCGGCGGGACTTGGAGGAGAAGTGGCCGCGGAAGCCGAGCATGTGGGCCCAGGCCCACAGGCGCCGTTCGGGGTAGAGCGGATCGAGCTGCTTGCAGGCTTCGATGAGTCGGCGGGTGTGGTCGGGGATCTGGTGGCGGTCGAGTTCGGCGAGTTCGCCGATGCGGCGGTCCAACGTGCCGGTGTTCTCAGCTGCCTTGGTGGCGTACTTGGCGACGTAGGAGGCCACGGCCTGTTCGGTGATGTCGGAGCCATCGCCGAAGGCCTTCACGGGCCTGACGTCGAGCTGGGTGCCCCAACGGAAGGTGCGGGCGGGTTGGTCCTCGGCGGCCGGGACGGAGACCGAGGTGTAGGAGTGGGCTGCGGCGGCGTGGATCGCGTCGGTGAGGAGGTCGACGGTTGCCCAGGACGGGGGCGGTGTGTCGGGTCCCTCGGGGCCGTCGAGGCGGATCACGGCGTGGAAGTGCAGGGCGCCGCGCTTTTGGAACTCGGCGACCTTGCCGTACGACAGGCGTACGTGATCGGGCAGTTCGCGGCGTGTGAGTCCGGCACGGGCGGCGATCTCGCGGCGGAGGCGGGTTGCGAATCTCATCCACAGGTCGCCCGCGTGGTTGTTGAAGAGGACGGCGGCGGCGTAGTCGTAGGTGTTCGGGTCGAGGGCGGTGCCGAGCGCGGGATCGTCGGCGGTGTGGCGAGTGCCGCAGCGGCAGACGCCTCGGTCAGGGCGGTTGTGGACGGGGCCGAAGGACGGGGCGGTGAGGGTGGCGAAGACGCGAGGGTGATCGCGGACCGTGGACGGGATGCCGCGGCGGTTGTCTCCGGCCAGGCCCGCGCGGATGAGCTGGTAGGTGTCTCCGGCGTAGGTCCAGGCGCAGGAGGGGCAGCGGGAGGCGCGGCGGTTGCCGCAGGCGAGGCGGAGGCGTCCGCCCGGCTCGTTCTCGGTGGAGTAGTGGTGCAGGGTCTCGCCGGTCGTCTTGTCCTTGCTCAGGGTCCAGCCGGTGAGGTGGATGGGGTCGGCGCAGCCGCCGGTGCGGCGGATCTGGTCCTGCCAGCGGTCGAAGTCGGGGGCCGAGGCCACCCTCAGCAGGTCGCCGAGGGTGGTCGGGTCGAGTCGAACAGGGTGTCAGGCACGGGCGCCCTCCCGCATGCGTGCCGGGCGGTGGGCGGTGCCGGTGCCGTGGCAGGCCGGGCAGCGCGCGGTGATGGTGCGCAGGTGGCCGTGCCGGTCGCGCCCGCCGAGGGTGATGGCGGCGGAGGCGAAGCCGTCGCAGTTCGGGCAGATACGGGACGACGGTCGGGTGCGGTGGGTCATGCTGGGACTTCCTTCCGGATCTCTGGTTCGGACAGGGGCACGGCTCCCGGGCGGCGGATGCTTGGCGGTATCAGGGCCGCCCGGGAGCCGGTCAGCGGTGCTTGCTCTCGGAGCCGATCAGGGAGCGGATCACCAGGGCGCAGATGGCGAGCGAGGCGCCGGTGATGGCGACCGCGAGGAGCATGGAGACCAGGACGGCGCCGACGACCAGGACCACGGCGGTGCCGCTGCCGACGAGGGCGATGACGGCGCCCGGGGTGAGTTGCACGGTCGGCCGAGCCGTGGCCGTGGCCGGGGCGGGCGCGGGGGCCGCCGGGGTGTGCTGGACCACGGTGGTCGGTTCGACGACGACGGCGGGCGGGGTGACCAGGCCGGTCGGCTGCGGCATGGTCGGGACCTTGGGCCGGAACATGGTGGATCTCCTTTCGTGGGTGGTTACTTGACGGCAGTGTTGATGGCGGGGGCGAGCAGGCTGTCGGCGAGGAGGTAGCCGCCGAGGAGGAGCACGGCGACGAGCCACCAGGGCGGGCGGATGAGCTTGACGCCGAGCCAGCCGACGATGATCAGGGCGAACCAGAGGGGAACCTGCACGGGGCGTCTCCTCAGCGGACGGTGCAGCGGTGGGTGCGGGCGGCGAGCTGGGCGGCACTCTGGCTGGAGTAGTCGGCGGACCAGCCGCAGCGGTCGTTGGTGCACACGGCGGCGTGCTTGGTGTGGCCGTGGCGGTCGCGGTGGGTGCCGATCTGCACGGGGCCGATGTTCATCACGGAGTGGAAGTGGTCACGAGCAGGCATGACGGCGGTGTCCTTTCCGGTCAGGTGAGTTGGGCGGCGATGGCGTCGGCGAGCTGGGGCGGGACGCCGAGGCGGGCGCGCAGGGTGTCGGTGTCGATGCGGGTTCCGGTGCGGGCGTGGTGGTCGTCGGCGACCTTGCGAGCGTGGTCGACCAGAGCCGCCGGAACGGGCGTAGCGGCCGGAGCCGACGCCGCCGGGGCGAGTGCTGGGGTGTCCTCGGCAGCGGCGACGGGAGCTGGCTTCGGCAGCGAGTCGGGGGCGGATTCCCGTTCGACTTCCGGCGTGGGGGCGGGGGCTGCGGGTGCCGGCGGAACCGGCTCCCGGTCTCCGGCGGAGTGGGCGAGGAGCGTGCCGCCGAGGAAGGCGAGGGCAGGCCATCCGGCGATGCCGAAGCGGAGCCAGGCCGGGGGGTGGGCGAGGTCGAGGAATCCGGCGGTGGCGACGTTGGCGCCGAGGGATGCGAACAGCGCGATCAGGAACCAGGACCAGGCCAGCCGGGACGGGCCGTCACTGCGGAGTCGTCGCCAGGCGGCGACCAGGAGCAGGTCAACCGAGATCGGGTAGGCCCAGGCCTTCCAGCCGGTCTGTCCGGCCGCGGAAGCGAGGTCATGCAGGTGGGCGAAGGACAAGGCCCCGGCAATCACGGCCTGTACGAGGACGGCGTCCGGGCGGATCGATCGGGTCATGGTCTTCACCTCCTTCGTGGGTTGGAGCCGGGTCCGGGCGGGGCGCATCGGTCCATCCGCCCGGCACCGGGTGCGGGGGCATCAGGCCGCGTCAGGGCGGCCGTTGGCGGTGGCGATGGCATGCAGGAGTAGGCTGAGGTTGGTGGCGTCCAGGCCGGTGACCGCGTCGCCGAGGCGGACCGAGACGCGGTCACAGGCAAGGGCGGCGGCGAAGCCGAGGATGCGCAGTTCGCTGCCGGAACCGATCAAGGTCAGTTCGTTGACGGCATCGGCGATGGTGGGCCAGTCGAGGTCGTAGACCTCGCCGGTCTCATCGGTGACCATCAGGTCCTCGCGTCCGGCGATGCGGGGCAGCCAGATGCCGTGCGTGGCGAGCAGGTCGACGGCGGCCGTCATCGTGGGGTTGCCGTCTGCGGTCTGCCGCAGCACCCCTTCCAGTTCCTCGGCCGTCCAGCTGTCGTCGGCGTACCAGGGGCAGTCGCGTTCGTCGTGGTCGACGCCGGTCTCATTGCCGTCGGTGTCGCCGCAGTGCTCGCAGAACATCAGAAGCGTCCTTCCTGATCGGGGTAGTCGGGGCCGTCGCTCGGGTCGTAGCCGGGCGGGAACGTGCCCGGCGGGGGCTCGGGCAGGGATGCGGCCAGGGACGGGCCGATCGCGTCGATGAACGTCTGGTCGGCGTCGGGGATGTCGGCGTACAGGGCCAGGGCGCCGAGCATGAGCACGGTGCGGTGGAAGTCCTCGATGTGCTCGCACATGGGAGGCGTTCTCCTCTGTTTCGGGCATGGCTCGGGTAGGGACTTGGCGCGATGCGGTCGCGCCGACCGATGGAGGGGGAGAGATCAGGCCGTAGCGGGAGCGGCCTTGGACAGCGGGGCGGAGGCCGGGGTGAGGGAACCGACGACGGGCCGGAAGGGTGCGAGGGCGGGCAGGTCCGGGGTGCGGTCGGCGTGCTTGTTGCAGAGGTTCACGGCCTGGCGCAGCGTGGTGTGCGGGGCGCGGATGCGGGCCCAGCCGCCGGAGGCGTCGCCGGTGACAGCGATGCCGGGGGTCTCGGTGGGGATCTGGACCGCGGCGAGGACGGCGTCCGGGCCGATGTCGCCGAAGGCCATGTTCGCGGAGGACTCGTCGTTGACGCGGTGGGCGGTGCGGCCGGTGAGCTGGGCGCGGAGCATGGTGATGCCCTTGCCGAGTTCGGAGCCGAAGCGCTGCCCGCAGATCTCCAGGTAGATCCCTGAGGCGCGGCCCAGCTGGGCGAGCCGGACGAGAGCGGTGATGATCCGGTCCCGGCGCTTCTCCTCCTCCTTGCTCGCGTAGAGGGCGAGTTCGGCGACCTCGTCGACCAGGACCACGATGGGCACCGGCCGCAAGTGGTCGGGCAGGTCCCAGATGTCGGCGGCGATCTCCGCGTCCGGGACGTTCACCGTAATGCGTTGTTCGGCGCGGATGAGTTGGTAGACGTTCTCCATGTGCGTGACGAGTGCTTCGAGGAGGTCGAGGGCGTCGTCGGGGTTGTCGGCGAGCGCGGAGAACCGGCGGGCGAGCGGGAAGAGTTCCACCCCCTGTTTGCAGTCGATGCCGACGAGCGCGACGTCCATCGGGGCGAGACCGGCGACCAGGTTCCGCTGGTAGACGGACTTGCCGGACTCGGTGGCGCCGAGGGTGAGCCCGTGGGGGACGGTCCGGTAGTCGCGGTAGTGGACCGAGCCGTCCTCGCGCAGGGCGACCGGGACCCGCATCGGGGCCGGGTCGGTCCTGGCGGGCATCTGGACCCGCTTGAGCACGTCGTAGCCGGTCATCCGCAACTCGACCACACCGGAGCGCAGTTCACGGGAGGTCACCCCGTACAGGCCGAAGGAGTGGCGCAGCCGGTCGGGGGCCGCAGCGATGTCGAAGGCGTCCTGGCCGGGGCGGAGCTTGAGCCGTAAGACCAGGCCGGTACGCGTCGGACGCAGACGCAGGATGCGAGGCGCCCGGGACTCCGGAACCGGCCGGTTGGCGATCCGGGCGAGGCGCCAGCGCGAGGGCGGGACCGTCAGTCCGCACGCATCCATGACCGAGACATAGCGGACCAGGACCCGCAGCGCGGCGAAGGTGACCCCAAAGGTCATCCAGTACCAGGCGGGGCGCCGCCACCGCAGAAGACCTGCGATGACGACGACCAGCAGCAGCGCGACCGTGAACCAGGTCATGATCAGGCCGCCTTGGGCTTCGAGGCACCGGCGGCGAGCGAGGTGAGGGCGACCGCGCGGAAGCTGATGCCGTGCTTCTTCTGGCCCTTGAACTCGTTCTCCCACGGCCGGGCGACCAGGCCGGTCAGCGCGACCGGGGTACCCATGGCCAGCTCACCGGAGATGTCCGGCTCGGCCACCGTGACGGTCACGACCTCGGCGTTGCCGTTCATCACGAACAGCACGTCGACCGTGACGAGCGTGTGGCCGGTGTCGATGTCGGTGGCGATCTCGCCGGTACGGCGGTCCTTCACCTTGGGCTGCGGGGGCTGGGCAACCATCAAGGTTGCACCGTTCGTGTCGACGGGAATCTGACGCACAGCAGATCACTCCTCTATAGAGGCTGGACTCCATCACTCATGTATATGAGTGACATGAAGAAGAGTGCATGACTCCTGTATATGAGTCAACCCGCCGCGAAGAAGAACTCGCGACGGGCCGAGGGGAGTTGAGAGAGCGTCAGTCGGCGGCGGGGATCCTGTACTCGAATACGAACTGGTCAGCAGCCATGAGCGTGTCGCAGACCTCGACCACGCGGCCCTCGGTCGTACGCGCCTCACGGATCAGGTGGATCACCGGGGCGCCAGGACTGAGCGCCAGCTCGGACGACTCAGCCTTGGAGGCCGGGCGCCCCTGGAGCGTCTCAACGAACTCCGCGAACTCGTGCCCGTGGTCTTCGAGTCGGGCGTAGATGCCGCCACCGCCGGGGTTCTCGGCGAACAGCTCGGGGATGTCCTTCACCACGTCCCATGGAAGGTACGACGTCGCGGTCTCAACGGGCGTGCCGTTGCGGAAGTAGAGGCGTCGCCGGGCCAGCACCTGAGTGCCGGCGGGGACGCCCAACCGCTGGGCCGCATCCTCCGGGGCCTCCATGGGCCCGATGTACAGAACGCTCACCTTGGCCGTGGCATCGGATTGCTCGGACTCGGCGAGATACGCGGCCTTACCGCCCTGCCGAAGCGAGCGCCGGAAGCGATCCGACGACCGATGCCCCACAGGTGGCCGATCCTTCACGATCGAGCCCTTGCCGTGCCGGGTCTCAACGAGCCCACTCGCCCGCACCTCGACCATGGCCTTACGAATCGTCCCGCCCGAGACGCCGTAGCGCTCGACCAGCTCGGACTCACTCGGCACCATGTCGCCAGGCTTGAGGACGCCCGCCCGGATCTGCTGCACGATCTCGTCGGCGATCTGTACGTACCGAGGTGCGGACCTCTCTGCTCCTACCGCGGTTCCCATAGTCTTCTCTGCCTCCTATGCTCCTGTACATGAGTAGATCACAGGAAGCAACCTCGATGCCGCTGCACTCCGTATCTGTGGCCGGAGTAGTGGTGCGCGAGGACGGACGCCTCCTGGCGATTCGCCGCGCCGACAATGGCACTTGGGAGCTCCCTGGCGGCGTACTCGAACTCGACGAGGCCCCCGAGACCGGTGTAGCCCGCGAGGTCCTGGAGGAGACAGGCATCCACGTTGAGGTGGACCAGCTCACCGGGGTCTACAAGAACACGACGAGGGGTATCGTCGCCCTGGTCTTCCGGTGCAAGCCGTCAGGCGGCACCGAGCGCACGTCCAGCGAGTCAACCGCGGTCGACTGGCTCACGCCCGAAGAGGTCTCCGAGCGGATGGCCGAGGTCTTCGCGATCCGGCTCCTAGACGCCTTGGACGGCAACGGCCCTCACGTACGAAGCCACGACGGCAAGCGCCTCATCCCAGCGGGATAGAACTTTCTCTACTTCATCAAGGCCCGCGCACGGCGCGGGCGCGCGCCGCCTCTGCGGCGCGGCCTGCCTCCTGTCTTCGCCCCGGCTGGCCGCGCCCGGCGGCGCGCTACGTGCAAGCGGGCAAGGGCGGGGACATCATCCGCGGGCACAAGATGATGCCTCCGGCGGGGGATCGGCCGGCACCGGGATGGGGGGCGCCGTTCCCGACTGCGGGCCCGTAGTGGCGTGCGGAGTAATCGTCAAGACCTGTGGACTGGGGAGTTAGAAGAAGCCGATCGTGTCCTTGAGGAGACGAAGGGCTTTTGCGCGGTATGTGGCGCTGTCGCGCCAGGTCTTCTCTGCCTGCACGCTGGTGATCGTGACGCCTGCCCTCCCGGCCGAGTTCTTTGCGGGCGCCAGGTGGCCGCAGGCGATGAGTGCGCCGATGCGAAAGAGAGCGATGCCCAGTTGGCGGGCGGCCTCGGGCTGGGACAGCCAGACATCGTCTGCCACCTGGGGAACCCGCAGGAGCTTGGGGTAGCGGCGCTCGTTGCTCGGTGTCATCAGGCGGCCCCCGCTTCGGAGCGTTCGACGAGGTGACCGTTCTCGAAGCGGGCGCCGTTGCGGACGAGGGCAACGAGGTGAGGTGCGGTAATCGCGCGCCAGCGGGCCTGGGCGGACTCGACGAGCTTGAACACCATCGCCAGGGCCGCGACCGGGCTGCCGGCCCCGCGGGTGACCTTGGTCCGCAGCTTCACGGTGCTGAAAGTGCTCTCGATGGGGTTTGTCGTGCGCAGGTGCACCCAGTGCTCGGCGGGGAAGTCGTAGAACGCGAGGAGCTCGTCGGTCTCGTCGGCGACCTTCTTGGCCGCCTTCGGCCATTTGACGCCGTAAGCGTGCTCGAAGTCCTTGACCGCCTTCTCGGCATGGTCGCGGTCCTCGGCGTTGTAGATCTCCTGCAAGGCCTTCTTCGCGCCGGGCTGGGCCGACTTCGGCAGCGCGTTCATGACATTGCGGACCTTGTGAACCCAGCATCTCTGGTGCCTGGCCTGCGGAAATACCTCCGCCAGGGCCCGCCATAGGCCCATCGCACCATCCCCGACGACGAGTTCGGGATCGCGCATGCCGCGCCGGCGGCAGTCGCGTAGCAGATCCGCCCACGACTCGGTCGATTCACGCAGCCCCTCGGCCAGCGCGATGAGTTCCTTGCGGCCGTCGGGGCGCACGCCCATCAAGACCAGGACACAGGAGTGGGCCTGGCCGAGGCGGACCTTGGGGTGGACGCCGTCGGCCCACACGTAGACGTAGTCGGAATCCGACAGGTCGCGGGCCTGGAAGGCGGTGTGGTCCTCGGCCCACTGCTTCGTCAGCCGGGTCACCGTCGCCGGCGAGAGGCCGGCCGAAGAGCCCAGGAACTGCTCCATCGCGGGCACGAAATCCCCGGAGGACAGTCCGTGAAGGTAGAGCAGGGGCAGGACCTCGCTGACCTTCGGAGACTTCCGGCACCACGGCGCAAGGATCTTCGACGAGAACCGCTTGCGCTCACCCGTCTCCACGTCGACACGCTTGTCATTCACGCGAGGCACCTTCACAGCGACCGACCCGGCCGCGGTGGTCACCTTCCGTTCAGGGTGATGACCGTTGCGGACCACCAGACGACGACCGGCCTCGTCCCGCTCACCGGCCAACTCGGCTATGTACTGGTTGACTTCGGCCTCCAGGGCCGCGGCGAGCATCCGCCGGGCACCCTCACGGACAATGTCGTCCATCAGGGATCCGGTCTCGGTGGTTCCCTCGTCGTTGACTACGCTGAGCACGGGCGTGCCTTCCCGACCCGCGGTGCAACGCGGGTCTACTCGGTGACCATCAATCGATCACTCGGGAAGGTACGCCCTCCGCATTCCGCGAGGCACCCCTCCCGAGGCCGATCCACAGGTCTCGAGCATTGCTCTGGCGTGCGTGGGGAGCTCCCATCCCGTCCACCGTCGACCCAGGCAGAGCCGAGCAGACGCGGCCCCTGGCGTCCAGGTCGTTCGTACAGTGGCGCGCTCCACCTGGACGCCAGGAACCACGCCCGCTCCACGGTGTGTGGGTCGACGGCGGACGGGATGGGAGCTGGGCGAAGTGGTGGGTGGAGGTCAGCTGAGAGCGTCTGAGGGTTTCCCATCGGAGCACGGCCTGCGAGCATGTACGTTCTCGGTCTCCGACAGGAGACCGACCGTGGAGGAGGCCCGTGAAGCGGCGGCTTGCCCAGTTCGGAGTCATCTTTCTGGGCATCGAGGCGTGGGTAGCCCTTCGCGACACAACTTCAGTTGTTTCGTTGGTGATCGGCTGCGTGTGCATCGCAATACTTGCTTGTTGCTTCGCTCTCCGTGTCTGGAGAGAGATCCAGACCATCAAGGACGACAACAAGCAGGCCCGGGACCGCCAGGAAGCGCGCAGGCGCGAGCAACAGTGGTGATTCGCTGACCGGCCTGCGACGATCGTCAAGCCCGCGTGAGACTCCACCAACCTCAGCGCCATCTGGACGGGGGTCTGCGGACACTCGCGATCCGACCTAGCGGTGCGGGAAGGTGGCCACGCCCCGCAGGACAGTTCCAATCGAGAAGAGGACGATCCCCACTAGGAGCAGATCCAGCGAGACGCCTTCCAACAGCGAGGCACCGTCCGACGCCATGAGGAAGAACACGCAGATACAGAAGAAGCCACTCCCCGAAAGGATGTGGCCGAGCCCGTGGGCCACAGGGCGCAGGACCCGGCCTCGCTCCCATGGGTGGATCCAGCCGGTGGCGAGCCCCGCCACGCCACACCCCACCACGCCCAGAGCGCTGGCCATCAACACCAATAGGACCACGTAGTTCATCGCCCCTCCCGGCGGCATCGTGGCACACGAACATCGCCTCCGGTGACCTCACCGCCTAGGAAAGCGCCGACGGCTCATTCAGGCCCCAGGAGCGGCTCCGGATCGCTACAAGCGCGGGAGGAGGGTACATGTGCCCCCCGCGTGCCCCGATCAGGCAGCGACCAGCAGGGAACAACGGGGAACGTCGGCGAGCGCCCCAAGAACGCGCAGGTCACCGTCTGGCGAGGTCAGGCCAGTCGCGGTTACGCGATCTTCCAAACTAGCTACGCGGGTTCTATTCCTGTCGCCCGCTCCATATGGCGTGGGGCCAGGCCAGAGATTCGATCTTCTGCCTGGCCCTACCACGTGTCTGGGGGCGCGTGCACGCCAGTGAGCGACGGGAGCATCCGCACCATCGCCCGATCTCTCTCGCTCAGCCGATGTCGAAGGAGGCGATGACGCGGGCGGGGGCGCGGAGGGTGGTTCCGGCGGGGGCGCGTTCGATCAGGATGTTGGCACTCGGGCCGGGGCCCCTGCCGTGGTAGCTCCAGACAGGTCCCATGAGAGCTGGGCCGCACAGCCCGTCGGGCATCTCGCGGCCGCCCTCACCCAGCGCGTATGCGCTGCCGTAGTTCTCGTCGAACAGGGACTCCCCGTCCGGGACGAGTCCTGCGCGGTGCAGATAGTCCGGCATCTGGTCGCTCAGGAAGGAGACCTCAGCGAAGCCATTCTTCGTGATGTAGTGGACGTCTGTGGCGTCGGCGGGGATCGGTACGCCCCCGAGCGCGATCTTCCCTGTCAACGCGGCGTCGCTGCCCTCACAGGCGCGGGCGTCCCCGAACGGGTGGGACAAATCGTCCTGGAATAGCCAGAACACGCCTCCTGCCACCACGGCGAGGAAGGCGAGGCCGGCGACCATGACCGCCGGACTCGGCAGTCTCCGTCGCCGTATGAAGCCCTCGCGATCCAAGTCGCCCGCGCCCTCCGGGTACGCAGTTTCGTTCATCTCGTCCGAAACGACGCTCCCGGCGCCCGCTTCTGCATCACCCATGAAAGCCCCCTCAGTCTGCCCGCACGTGATCACCGGCAGCATAGGTGACACCAACAACGCGAATGCCCAGCATTCCCAGGTGACTTCAGCCGCAGGTGGCAAGCCCGCCTGCATTGCTTCGGGACGAGGCGGTCGCGTGCCACAGCCGTGCCACTTCGTGCGGTGAGTCACGGTCAACGACGGCTCCCCGCAGTCGAGATGCATCGTTGAGCTGGGCTGGCTCTACAGCCGGAGTGACCTGCGCATCACTGCTGCCGATCACACCCACCCTTACAAGGCGGATGTCGGCGGTTCGAAACCGTCCGCGCCCACCAGGGAAAAGGCCCCCAGCCGATCATGGCTGGGGGTCTTTGACATCCAGAAGACAACTCAGCAGCAGCTCAGTGTGCGGACGGTGCTGACGCGGACGATGCCCTCCGATACGGTCCCGGGCCTATGGCGAATGACAACGGTGTGCCGGAGAAGGTGGCGTGGGTCCTGGTTCGGGACGACCGGGTGTTGGTGACGCGTAGTCACGGCAGAGATCGCTTCTACTTCCCGGGCGGTCATCGTGAGCCGGGCGAGTCGGACAGCGAGACCCTGGTGCGGGAGATCGACGAGGAACTGCAGGCAGCGATCGACCCTGATTCCATGGTGCGCTTCGGCACTTTCGAGATCGGCGAGGGCCATCCGGAGCACGGCCCCTTCCGGATGATCTGTTACACCGCCGATCACCGCGGTGAGCTGATCCCATCGCGGGAGATCGCTGAGAAGGCGTGGTTCCGCTACGCCGATCGGGACCGGGTCTCGGCCGTGGACGAGATGGTCTTCGATGCGCTTCACGAGGCCGGGCGGCTTTCCTGATCCCGTGACCGCTGTACAGCAGCGAAGTACAGCAACCACCGTGAGCGCAGCCGACCACAGCCGGCCTCAGATGTCTGTCTGCCGGACGAGCAGACCTCATCGACCGTCCTGCCGGTAGTTCGCATCGAGGGGACACCTGTCGTTCACATTCGCGTCTGCCCCGCTGCGCGGCCTACGGTCCTCGCCCGGCGGCCCGGCCGGGTGAGGCCAGGACCCCAAAAGCCTTCGCACCTGCTCGCCTCGCCCGGTACGGTCTCGAGCGTGTTCCCACTGCGGGGAGCCCAAGAGCTCCGCGCGCGGCCGCCCCGGCAGTTCCCACGCTGAGAGTAGGTTTCGTCAATGGCATGTCGTATCAGTGAGCTCGTGCTCGGTTGCCGCGACCCCGAGGTGCTGGCGCGGTTCTGGTGCGAGGTCCTGGACTTCGTCGTGCTCGATCGCGAAGAGGACGGCAGCCTCGAGATCGGGCCGCGCGAAGGGTTCGGCGGCCCGCAGCCGACAATCTTCCTCAGCCGCAGGGACGAGCCGGAGCCGGGGAAGTCCCGGCTGCACATCGACGTCAACGCCACCGACCGCGATCAGGACGCCGAGCTCGAACGCCTCCTGAAGCTCGGGGCGCGTCCAGCCGACATCGGCCAGACCGGCGAGGAGCAGTGGCACGTTCTTGCCGACCCCGAGGGCAATGAGTTCTGCCTGCTCAAGGCCCGCCTCAACCCGCTCTGACGGCGCTTTTTCCCCGGTGCGGCCCCAGTACGCTGTGTCGGGTTTGTCAAGAGCGCCCCTGTTCGCTGACACCAGCACCTGACACCAACAGGGCCGGACAACGGCGGACACCGCCGAACTTCGACGGACAGGCAGTCGAGGCGGGAGACGAGTTGGCCGACGTTCCAGGGGCCCCAGGATCGACCTGGTCGAGATGAGGCCGGACTGCAAAGCCGGCGTGGAGCCGTCACCAGTCGACGGACGGCACTACGCCGACCACGCCAGGGTCGTGGGTAGGGCGGACCTCGATCGGACGGCCACCATGATGCGGCGGCTCTATCCGGGCTGGGAGAGGTGCTCCGGGAGCTGGGAGGGGAAGTCGATCATCACCCTCTGATCACCGATGGCGCCCCCAAGCCCGGCCAACCGGCTGCGTACGCCGTCCCCTTCGGGGGGACACGCCGTCCCAGAGATTCGAGCCCTCGCACTCCTCGATCTCAGTGGCAGTCGAAGCGCCAGTCCCACGGGAGGCCGGGGCACTGGCGGCTATGGAAGAAGTGGACGCCACCACAGTCGCCCAACTGAATGTCGCCGGTGATGGTCAGAAGGTGCTCCATGCGGTGTCCGCTCTCGCAGTTCGGCCAGTCGGCAGGCTGCGTCCAGGCGGGCCAGCTGCCGACCTTCGTCCCGATGACGTTGGAGTCGGGTGGCCACATGGAACCGCCCGTCGGCAAGCCCCGAAACCACTGCGCCTGCCGGGGCACTGGCCGCGAATGCGCGCAGCTTCCCAAGCAGAGAGGGCCCGGCGCTGTTGGGTCAGGGCAGCGCTGAGCCGTTCGTCGGCGAGTCGGCGCCTGGGCTCGCCCGGTGTCGTTGGTCGGCCCACTGGCGGAGCTCCTCGTCACCAACATTCTCGATTGCCGCCAGCAGATCTTGCCTGGATTCCTCACCTCGGTCGGCGGCTGGGAGCAACTGATAGCGGTTAATGGCTTTCCGTAGGCCCTCTCGTGACTGGGCCGCCAACACATAGCGTGGCCCATGAGCAAACACCTGCCGGAAACCGGTGAAGAACAACGCTCCGCCGGCGATCAGAGCTGTCATCCACGCCGGAGCGTGGAGTCCCGCTGCCACCACGGTGGACGAGGAGGTGGCGAGGGCACCCAGCTCGGTCAGGCGGTGCCACCTTCGAGCCGAGTTGCGCACCTGCTCATAGAAGGCCAGTTCATCCTGGGCCAGCGCAAGCAACGGATCTGGGGCAGTTGCCCAGGGGGCGGCGTCTGGTGTCTGTCGGCGCATGGCCCAATGGTGTCCTCACGACGCACGACACGGAGCGGGTTGCCCGGAATCGGGCTTACAAGATTCTTGGCCACACCGCGGTGCCGACACCGGAGGCCGCATCCGACCCGGACCAGGACACCTCGCAAGTGGCGGAGCCACACGGGACGGAGCGGCCGCCGGAGGACGTGCTGGCCGCACTGGCCGTCCTGGGCAGGCGGCCGAGAGACTGGGCGGACACTCGGGTGGACCTGGGACGCGCCTGTCTACGGGGAGTCGGCCTGCGGGGCGGGAACTTCCGGGGGGCGGATCTCAGAAACGCCGACCTTCGGCAAGCCAACCTCCAAGATATGGACCTTCAGGGCGCGGACCTCTCGGACGCGAACCTCGAGGGCGCGCAGTTGTCCGGTGCGGGGCTTCAGGGCGCGGATCTCCGGGACGCCAGTCTCTGGGGCGTGGACCTACGGCGGGCGAACCTCCGCGGAGCGGACCTCCGACGAGCCGGCCTCCGGGGGGCGGACCTGGGAATGCGGACCTCCAAGACACGCAATTCTGGAAGGCGGATCTCCGGAACGCACAGTTCCGTGGGGCAAGGCTCCGGGGAGCGATTCTCCAACGCGCGAACCTGCGGAACGCCCATCTCCGGGGCGCCGACCTGTCCGAAGCCGAGCTTGTGGCTGCAGATCTCAAGCACGCGGACCTCCGCGGAGCGAATCTCAGGCACCGGGAACTTCCTGAAGCGAGCCTCTTGGACGCAGACCTCTCTCGCGCGCATCTCGGGTACGCGAATCTCTGGCACGCGGACCTTCGGGGCGCGAGCCTTCACAAAGCGGACCTCCAGCATGCGGACGCCCAAGGCGCGGATCTTCGAGGCGCGGACCTCACAGGTGCCTGTCTCCAGCACGCGGACCTCTCGGGCGCGGGATTCCGGAACGCCCGGCTCCAGGACGCGGATCTTCGGCACGCGAACCTTGCGGAAGCGGACATGCGTCGGGTCGAGGGACTGGAGGCCGCTCAGGTTGCTTGCGCACTGCTGGACGGCAGAACCGGCCTACCGGCGGACGTCGCAGCGGATCCCCGTGTCAAGGAACGCATTCGGGCATCCGAAGAACGCCCACCACAGTGACCTACCTGCCGAACGGCGGTGGATCGCGTGTGCCCGACGCGGGTGGTGATCGCTGCGGGCGGAGTTCGGGGCGTGCATGGCGTCACGGGCCTTCGGCCTCGCTGTTCTGCGACGGAGAGGCACAGCGTCGGGGTTCTCGGGGGACGAGTCCCGCGGCGCGAGACCGATGGCGGCACTGGAAGCGCGAGGCCGGGGGAGCGGCGGTGGAGCCAGAAGCAGGAAGGCGGGGGAGCAGCGGTGGACTCCTGTCGGCAGCCGGCCCGAGCTCTCGCCCCTCGGCGGATCGGCGCCACATTCCGATGGGCTCCCTTCCCAGGGGAGCGCATTCGGCTTCACGACGGACTCTCCTGCGCGTGCTTCAGCTTCATGCGGGCGTCGACCGTCTCCGGGGGTGCGATCTCCGACCAGAAGCGGTGGCAGGTCACGAACACGGCGAGCTCGCGCTCGCGCTGTCGGAGCTTCTCCACCTCGGCCTGTTCGTCGGCGGTCCAGCCGGGGGAGGCGGGGCGCTCCACCTTGCGCCAGCCGCCCGAGTCGCTGAAGCCCTCCAGCGGCTCTACGGACCAGGGGAGTCGTTTCAGCAGGGCCAGCAGCTCGGCCCGGACCTGATGCAGCTCCTCCTGACCGGCCAGGAGGTCACTCGGAAAGTCATAGGTCGCAGCCACGCGGCAATGCTACGCCTGTTCGATTTTGGGATGCGAGTTCCTTCCGGGACTTCACGCGAACGGGTGGGCTGGGCGGGCGGCCCCGCAGGTGAGGGCGTTCGTCCCTGGCTGCCCCGGCATACACAGTCCAGGCTGCGCAGTTGAAACTGGACTGAAGGATTTACCGTGATGCGATGGACGAGAACCGTGGTGCCAGGGACGAGAACAACGGGGACGCCGCAGGTGTCTCCGAGTCCGCCGCCCGTGCCGCCCGCGATCTGCGGGTCGCGTTCAGCCGGCTGCGGCGGCGCATCAGGGAAGTCTCCGAGACGGAGGACCTCACGCCCTCCCAGTTGTCCGCACTGACACTGCTCAGCAAGAGCGGGCCCGCCACGACCAGCGGGCTGGCCGCGACCGAGGGGGTCCGGCCGCAGTCCATGGCCGCCACGCTCGCAGCGTTCGACCAGCACGGCCTGATCGCGCGCAGCCCGGACCCGAGTGACGGCCGGCGGCAACTCGTCACGCTGACCGAAGTCGGCCGCGAGCGTGTCGAGGGCACCCGGCAGGCCCGTCAGGAGTGGCTGGCCCAGGCTCTGCACGACCGCTGCACGGAGGCCGAGCGGCAGACCGTCATCGAGGCGATGGCCGTACTGGAACGGCTCACCCGGCCGTGACGCCGAAACCGAAGCTCACCCGCGCTACCCGGCCGTCGCGCCCGCGTGCTACCCGGCCGTCGCGCCCGCGCGCCACCCGGCCGTCGCGCACCCCCGCGCGGACTGCTTCGACCGGCGGCTGATCGCCCCGATGGTCCTCGGCTCCGTCCTGAACCCGGTCAACTCCTCCGTGATCGCGGTGGCGTTGGTGCCGATCGGCACCGCCTTCGGGGCCCCGCCCGGGGAGACGGCCTGGCTGGTCTCCGCGCTCTACCCGGCCACCGCCGTCGGCCAGCCCGTCATCGGGCGGCTGGTCGACATGTACGGACCCCGGCGCTTCTACCTCATCGGTACGGGACTGGTGGGGATCGCCGGGATCCTCGGCGCCCTCGCCCCCACCCTGGGCGCCCTGATCGCCGGCCGGGTGCTGCTCGGATTCGGCACCTCGGCCGCGTATCCCGCAGCGATGCACCTCACCCGGAGCGAGGCCGAGCGCACCGGGCGGGCGTCGAGCGGATCTTCCCCCCGGCTCGGCGAGACCGGGACCACCGCGGAGATCGTCGAGCTGCTGGCCAAGACCCGCATCCGACGTGGGGGTCCCGGGCCGCCCCCGATAGTTTTGGGCCTCGTGACCCTGGATGATCTGCGTGTTTTCGTCGCCGTCTGCCGGGCCGGCAGTCTCAGTGCCGTGGCCCGGGAGCTCGGCTGTACCCAGTCGGCGGTGAGCCAGCATGTACGGCGGCTGGAGCGGGAGGTCGGGGTCGGGCTCGTGGAGCGGCAGGCCCGGGGTGTTGTGCCGACGCGCGCCGGGCGGGTGCTGGAGCGGGCCGCCGCCGAGGGCATATCCGGGCTCGACCTCGCGCTGCGGCGGCTCGACGAGATGGTGCGCGGGGGTGGTGGGGTGGTGCGGATCGCCACCGGCGGAGCCACCGTTCGGCACTTCATGGCCGACGCCGTGGTCGACTTCCGGCGGCGGTATCCGCAGGTGAGCCTGGAGTTCCAGACCGAGAGTTCGAGTCGCGGTTGTTTCGAGGCGCTCGGGGATCATGGGCTCGACCTCGCGTGGGCGACCCTCGGGCCGCCGGTGCGCGGGGTCGAGCAGCGGGCCGTCGTCGAACTGCCCTGGGTGCTTGCCGTGCGCGCCGACGACGAGCTCGCGGGGCGTGAGCGCGTCGAGGGGGTGGAGTTGGCCGGGATGCGGCTCATCGGGCTGCCCGAGAACTCCACCTCGCGGGCCCACCTCGACGCCGCCTACCGGGAGTTGGGGGTGCCGGCTGTCGCCTCCGACACCAGTGTCGCCGACTGGGACACCGCGATCCTGCTTGCCGAACTCGGGCTCGGTCACGCCGTCGTGCCCGCGCTGCCCGGTTGGCTCGGTCCCGGCCACCGCGGCCTCCGCTTCATCCCGGTCCCGGCCCTGCCGCCTCTTACGGCCGGCTGGGCCGTGCGCCAGTGGGACGCGCTGTCGCCCCCGGCCCGCGCCTTCGCGGACACGGTCACGCGGCACTGCGGAGCCGGCATCGACATCGACATCGACAGCGGCGGCGCCATCGACAGCGCCATCGACAGTGGCGGCGTACGGGGCTGAGGACCGCGTGGTCGCCCCCGCCGCCCCTTCCCATTCCCGTCCTCTGGGGCTCCGCCCCAGACCCCGGGGTGGGGTTCTTCGGCTGTGGGTGGGTGGGGGCTGGTTGCGCTGTTCCCCGCGCCCCTGACGGGGCTGGTCGCGCTGTTCCCCGCGCCCCTGGTGAGAGGCCGTGTCCCCGTCCCGGCGCCGCTCAGGCGACGGGCGGGCCGGGCGGTGCCAGTTCGGTCACCAGCCTTGTCGCCACCGGGACGGGCACCCCGCCGCGCGCGGCCGCGCGCAGCAGGGCGCCGCCGATCGCGTCCAGTTCGAGTGCGCGGCCGGCTTCGGCGTCCCGCTGCATGGAGGACTTCATCGCGGCGGGGAAGGCGTCGTATTGGGCGAGGGCGGTCGCGGGGTCGACGGGGGCGCCGTTCGCCCGGCTGACGGTCGCGATCTCCTCGATCAGGGCCACCAACTCCTCGCGGTGGAGCGTGCGTACGTCGCCCAGGGGCACCCCGTAGCGAGTCGTCAGCAGCGCGAGCGGCGCGAGGAACGACATCTTCGCCCACAGCGTCGCCGCCTCGTCGTCCTGGATGCGCACGCGCGCACCGGCCCACTCCAGGGCGCCGGCGAGCGCGTCGAGCCGGGCGCGCGGCACGGTGTCGCCGGTCAGGTCGATGTCCGCGAAGGGGCTGCCGTGCTCGATCAGGCCCGGCGCGAGGCGAGTCGATTCGACGCGGATCACCGCGGGTGCCACCTGCTCGGGGCGGTAGCGGGCGCGGAGGGCCGCGGGGTGTTCGACGCCGTTCAGGAGCGGCACGACCAGGCCGGTGTCGCCCAACGCCTTCGCTGGGACGCGCTCCAGGGCCGCGTCGAGCGCCGTGGCCTTGACCGCGATCAGGCACGCGTCGACGGGCTCGCGCAGCTCGGTGTCCGCCTCCACACGCGCCGTGAAGTCGCCGAAGTGCGCGCTGCGTACGCGGATTCCGTCCGCGCCCAGCAGCTGTGCGGTCTCGTCCCCGGCCAGGCAGATCACCCGGTGCTCCGCGCGCGCCAGAAGCGCGGCGAGCAGACCGCCGACCCCGCCCGGGCCCAGTACCGCCACTGTGAGCCGGTCATTCGCCATGAGACCTCGCCTCTCTTCGCCGGGGCCCCGAGTGAGGCCCCGGCGATGATCACAAGCGCTGGACGTCCGAGTCAATCCTCGGGGAAGCTTGCCCAATCCCCAGGCAATGCTTGGGTGTTGTCAGGGGAGTCGTACGGAAGCCCCCGGCTCCAGCAGATGCAGCCGGTCCGTGAGTCCGGCCTCCGCGAATGCCTTCGTCAGTGTGCCGCCGTCCTGTGTGAAATGGCCCCAGTGTTCGAAGTGCAGCGGTACGACATGGCGGGCGCCGAGGATCTCGGCGGCCCGCGCCGCGTCCTGGCTCGTCAGGGTCAGCGGGGCGTCCGGCACCAGCGGGGTGCGCGCCGCGCCCGCGAACAGCACGGCCACGTCGAACGGGCCCTCGCGGCCGGCGATGTCCCGTACGACGTCCAGGGACGCGTTGTCGCCGCTCACGTACACCTTGGGCAGCCCGTCTCCGGACAGCACGAAGCCGGTGACCTCGCCCACGATCGGCTCCGAGCCGTCGGGGCCGTGCTGCGCGGGCACGGCGGTCACCCGCAGCAGACCGCCGTCGGGACGCGGGAGTTCGACGTGCTCCCAGGGCGGCACGGCCCGCACGGGCGCGCCGATACGGCCGTACGCCGATGCCGTCGACAGGGTCAGCGGGGCGCTCGCGAGATATGTGCGCCCGGACGCGTCGAGGTTGTCCGGGTGCTGGTCGTGCGAGAGCAGTACGGCGTCGACCGCGCCGACCTCCGCGGCCTGGAGCGCGGGTCCGGCCGTCTTCACCAGCTTGCGCGCGCCGATGGGGTACTCGCCTGGAGCGTCGAAGGTGGGGTCGGAGAGCAGGCGTACGCCGCCGAGCGCGATGACGGCCGTGGGGCCGCCGATGTAGGTGATCTCCACAGGGGTCATGCTCTGCACAATCCGGGGAGCCCTCGACGGTATTCCCCGGCCGGTGATCGGGGCCATATCCGCGAGGGGTGACCGTGAACGCGGCGTACGCGCGAGACTGGACGTATGTGCCGCAGCATCAAGACCCTTCGCCCGCCCACGCTCCCCGAAGAGGCCACCGAGGAGGAGATCCGCGCCGCCGCCCTCCAGTTCGTCCGCAAGGTGTCCGGCTTCCGCGCCCCGGCCGCCCACAACCGTGAGGTCTTCGACCACGCGGTCGAGGCCATCGCCGCGGCGACGGCCGAGTTGCTGGGTGGGCTGGAGGTACGCGGGGCTCCGCAGCGCGCCCAGGCCGTGTCGTCGTAGGTCCTGTCGTCACGTTCCCGTGGTCCGCCCGGAGAGAGGCGAACGGGAAGGGGGTGGCGGGACCTAGGCGCCGGTGCCCGACTCCTGTGGTGCGGGGCGGCGCATCAGGTACGCCGCTCCGGCGCCGGCGACGAACAGCGCCGCGAAGGACACCCCCGTGGCGAGCCAGGTCGCGCCCAGCCACTGGCCGCCGAAGTAGCCGAGGGCGACGCTGTATCCGGCCCAGGTCAGGCCCGCGAGTATGGACCAGGGCAGGAACTCGCGGACCCGGCGGTGAGCCGCGCCGGCGCCGAGCGAGACGACCGAGCGGCCGGCCGGCGCGAAGCGGGCGATGACGACAAGGGCGCCGCCGCCGCGCGAGAGGGCCACGCCGAGACGTTCCTGCGCGCTGGTCAGGCGGCGGGAGCGGGCGATGGCACGGTCCAGGCGTGCGCCGCCGCGCCAGGCCAGGCGGAACGCCACCAGGTCGCCGAGGACGGAGGCCGTGGCCGCGCAGAGGGTGAGCATCAGGATGTCCGGCACGGCGTGCGGGACGGCGCCGGTGGCCGAGCCCGCCGCGGCCGTGGCCGCGGTGATCACCAGCACGCCGCTCGGCAGGACCGGCAGGAACACATCAAGTAGAACGGACACGGCGACCGCCGCGTAGATCCATGGGCTGCCCGTCAGCGACCCCATACTCTCCAGCACCGAAACACTCCCCCCGAAATCCCCCGTAGGCACGACCACGCCGCGACGTCGCGGGGAGCGGCAGGGCGGCCTGTAACAGCCATACAGCGTACGCCGGGGGTGTGACAGGAGGTCCACGGGGGGCTCATGTGTCTGTCACATCACGTTCACTGACTGCAGTCGACGCGATGGTGCCCGCCTCCGGTACGAGGAGGCGGGCACCGTCGTACGCAGGGGGTCAGGCCGCGACCGGATCCGAGGCCCGCTTGTCCTCGGTGGCCGAGGCCGGGCGGCCCGCGAGCAGCTGGTCGAGGCCGAGCGCGCCGGATCCGGTGAAGACGAGCAGGAGCATGGTCCAGCAGAACAGCACGGAGAGCTCGCCGCCGTTCTGGATCGGCCACAGGGCGGCCGACTGGTGCACGTCGAAGTACGCGTACGCCATCGAGCCCGACGAGATGAACGCGGCGGCACGGGTGCTGAGGCCGAGCAGCACCAGGGCGCCGCCGACCAGCTGGATCACGGCCGCGTACCAGCCGGGCCAGGTGCCGGCGTCGATGGTGCCGCCGTTGGTGCCCGCGGCGCCGCCGAGCACGCCGAAGAGGGAAGCGGCGCCGTGCACGGCGAAGAGCAGGCCGACGACGATGCGGAACAGGCCGATGGCGTAGGGCTGGGCGCTGTTGAGGCGTCCGGTCATGTGGGGGAACTCCTTCGGTCTGGTCCGGTCCATGGGGACCGGATCTTGGGGACGGAACCGAGTGAGTCATCCACGTTAGGTGAACCTAATCAATGCTTGCAAGTTCAACATTTGGCCATGCATCCACCTCCGCTTCCGGTTCCGCTTGCGTCATCGCCGCACGTAGCACGGCCCGTGCCACCGCGTCGGCATCCGAAAGCGTGACCGAATCCACACCTGGCCTGGCCCCGGCCGCGGTCACCCAGTGCACGCCCTCCGTGGGCACGCCGAACGCGAACCGCCGCGCGTGCGCATGGCCTTGACGGTTGATCAGACGGTAGGGGCGCGGTGTTACGTCCAGTCCTCCGGTTTCGTAACCGCCCACGGTGTGCGGGCGGCACTGCCCCGTCTTCAGCAGCAGGGCGAGCAACCCGTCCGCCGTCCGCCGCAGATCCGGTTCCGGTAGCCGCGCCTCCACGAGGGTCGTCGCCCGTACGGCCGAACCCGGCACGTCGGGAGAGTGCGCGACCCACGCCCCGTCCTCGGCCCGCACGTCGAGGCGCGGGCCGAGGACGTCCAGGACGCCCGCCTCGATCAGCGCGGCCATCTCCTCGACGCGCCGCCGGGGCGGCCCGATGGAGAGGAAGGCGTTGAGCGGCGTATACCAACGGTCCAGGTGCGCCCGGCGCGAATCGCCCGACAGCCCGCCGTGGTCCACGATTTGGCGCAGTTCGTTGCGCAGATCGCGCAGTACGTCGAGGGCGGCCTTGAGAGGCCCTTCGACATTGCCGAGCGCGGCCTGCCGGGCGTCCTCGCGCAGATGGCCGAGGAGCCACTCCCGCCAGGCCTCGGGGCCGGTGAAGGAGTGTCCGGCGTACGGGCGTGACAGGCGGTCCCAGGACCAGCGCTCGGCGGCGGAGATGCCGAACGCGTCGAGGAGATCGGCCTCTTGGGGACTCCGGTACGGGACGGCGAGGGAGCGCTCCCGGAAGTCCAGGCCCCTCGACTTGCCCAACAACCCCTCGTAATAGACCGTTTCCACCTCCTTGGCGACCAACGGCCATATCTCGCGCAGAAAGTCCGGCGCATCACCGGAGTCCGCGCGTTTGCGGAAGCGGGAGATCACCTCGTCGGTGAGGACGAGCGGGGTGTGGCGGCCGTACGGGCCCTTCGCGTTGTCGCCGCGCGCCTGGTACGGGATGCCGCGCCGCGAGCCGGCGTACAGCCGGGGTTCGTCGCCCGAGGGCAGATAGCGCAGGCCCGCGCGCGTCCGGACGAAGCGGCCGCCGCGGCCCGTGGTGAGCAGGGCCATGTGGTCGAAGAAGTTGAGGCCCAGGCCGCGCAGCAGCACCGGTTCGCCGGGGGAGAGGGGCGAGAGGTCGACGTCGGCCGGGTTGGCGGGCGGGACATGACGCAGGCCGTGCCGCTCGGCGTGCGCGGCCAGTCGCTGCTGCGCGTGGTCCGCGAGCACGGGCAGATGGCCCTGTGCGAGGACCACGGCTGCGAGGTCCGGCAGGGCGCGGCCGGTGGAGAGGGCGAGTGTCTGGCGGCCGTCGGGCGCGTCGGCGAGCCGTATCGCGCGGGCGGTGTGCACCTCGACCCGCACCGTGGCGGGCGCCCCGTCCACCACCTCGCCGAAGACCCACTCGAGGTAGCGGCCGTACTCGGCGCGGGTCGGATAGTCGTCGGGGCCCAACTCGCCCTCCGCCCAGGCGTGCAGGCTCGGTCCCGGACATATCGGCCCCGAGCAGTCCACGCTCTCGTCGGTGAAGAGGGTCACCTGCGAGGCCACGGTGTTCATCAGCAGATGCGGGGACTGTTCGGTGCGCCAGACGCGGCCGGACCCGGGCGGGGCCGGATCGACGACATGCACCGTCAGCCGCGTGCCCGGCGCGAGGAGCTCGGGCGCGGAGGCGCACAGGCGCTCCAGAACACTGGTGCCGCGCGGACCCGCGCCGACAAGGGCGACGGAGACACGGGTGGTCCCGGAGGGCGACGGGGGTCCCCCCTGTTCGAGCGCAGCGGAGAACTCGGGGGAAGGTGCTGCAGACAAAGGGGTGACTCCCGGGCGTGTGGGGCGCGTGGGCGGCAGACCGTCCGCCGGAAGCGGACGGTCAGAGCAGCAAGCCGCCCGCTGGAAGCGGACGGTCCGCCTCATCATGCCGTCGTACGGTGCGCGAGCCGAGCCCGGGAGCGGATGATCGGCGCCGGGTGTGGGATGCGTCACGAGCATCAGGGACAACGCATGCAACAACCGTGCGCAATGGGCTTATTGCGGCGTGAGTGCCGACTCCTCCACCGTCCTCAGCCGCGAACCCCCGCCCCGTACGGCCCGCGCTTGTTCGAGCCGCAGCGAAGCGGAACGCCCGCGCAGGGTGAGGGTCATCAACTGGTTGCCGAACCAGGGCCCACCGGTCCTGCGCCAGTCGACCTGCGGGTGCGCGCAGCCGCCATGCCGGGCGAACCGGTGGCCGAGGGCCCGCCCCGGTCCGCTCCACCCGAAGCGGAAGCCGAGTCGTATGGAGAGCGGGATGGAGTTGTGGACGGGGGAGCAGGTCAGTTGGAGAACCCGGGCGTCGGGCCCGGCGTCGGGCCATGAGGGCTCGGCGACATACGCGTGATGCACATCGCCGGACAGGACGCACACCGTCGCCGGCGCGTCCGTCCCCGACCCTGCCTCGGCGATCAGAGCCGTCAGTGCTTGGAACGACTCCGGGAACGCGGCCCAGTGCTCCAGGTCGGCCCGCCGACGCAGATACTCGCCGAACCGCGCCCAGCGCGCGCCTCGTTCGCCCCGGCACAACGCGGCGTTCCACGCCTCGGCGTGGTGGACGAGCGGCGGCAGCAGCCAGGGGAGGGAGGTGCCGATGAGGAGGTGGTCGTACGAGCCGGGGGCGTCCAGTGCCTGCTCCCGCAGCCACTCGGCCTCACCCGGATCGAGCATCGCGCGGTTCTGCTCCTCCAGCACACGGGCCCCGCGTGTGTCGAGCATGAGGACGCGGGTGCGGCCGAAGTCGCGGCGGTAGCTCCAGCGCACGGAGGCCGGGTCGGTGTCGGCCTGGGCGGCGAAGGCGCGGAGCACGTCGGTGCCGTCGGGGGTTTCGCGTACGGCGGCGTACAGCAGGTCGTCGGAGAGCTCGCGCGGGGAGAGGTTGCCGAGGTGCTGATGGACCCAGTACGACATCAGGCCGCTCAGCACCCGCTCGCGCCACCACGGGGTGGCGCGCATGTCGGCGAGCCAGGCGGCGCTGGTGTTCCAGTCGTCTATGACGTCGTGGTCGTCGAAGATCATGCAGCTCGGGACGGTGGAGAGGAGCCAGCGGATCTCGGGATCGAGCCACGATTCGTAGTAGAGCCGGGTGTACTCCTCGTAGTCCGCGACCTGGTTGCCCGGAGGATCGGCGAGACCGCGTCGTGCGGCGATCCACTGCCGAGTGGCCTTGGAGACCTCGTCCGCGTACACCTGGTCACCCAACAGCAGCAGCACGTCCGGGCGTTCGCCGTCGGGGTCCGCGGCGATGCGGGCGGCCAGGCTGTCCAGCGCGTCCGGGCCCACCGGGTCCTTCTCGTCGGCGGGCGGCGCGGCCCAGCGACAGGAGCCGAAGGTGACGCGGACGGCGGCGTCCTCGCCCGGGGCGCGGACCACCGAGGGCGGGAAGGGGGAGTCGGGCAGCGGCCAGACGGTGTTTCCGTCCAGCAGTACCTCGTACGACGAGACCGTGCCCGGAGTCAGTCCCGTCACCGGTACCAACGCGTAGTGGTGGCCCGCGACTTGGAAGGTACGGGCCGCGCCGCGGGCGCCGTCGGAGCACCGCACCTCGGCGGTGCACGGACGGCTCGCCTCGACCCAGAAGGTCGCGGACGAGCCGTCGACGTACCTCAGCAGCGGTCCCAGGCGCAGCTCCGCCATGGTGATCACCCTCCTCCGTCGCCCCGTACGGTACGGAACGACTGAGGAGAGCGGGGAGGTTCCGGCACCTTCGAATGCGTCAGCAGCCGGAGAGGTAGCTCGTGAGCGCGCTCCTCTCGGCGGAGTCGACGGAGAGGTCGTAGTAGTACTTCACCTGGACCCAGGCGCGGACGTACGTGCAGCGGTAAGCGGTGCGCGAAGGCATCCAGGTGGCCGGGTCCTGGTCGCCCTTGGCCTGGTTCACGTTGTCCGTGACGGCGAGGAGCTGCGGGCGGGTCACGTCGTTGGCGAAGGCCCGGCGCTGGGCCGTGGTCCAGTTCCGGGCGCCGGAGTCCCAGGCCTCGGCCAGCGGGACGAGGTGGTCGATGTCCACGTCGGAGGCGGCGGTCCAGGTGGCGCCGTCATAGGGGGAGTACCAACTGCCGCTGGTGGCGACGCAGGCGGAGTCGGTGACGACGTTCGTACCGTCGCGCTTGAGGATGTACTCACGGGTGTTGCACGTGCCGGAGATGGTGATCCATGTGGGGAACAGATCACGGCTGTAGCCGGTCCTGACCTCCGTCGCGGTGGTGAGCGAGGCGAGGTAGGTGCGGGCGGTGGCGGCGCTGACCGGTGTGGGCAGCGCCGCGGAGGCGGTCGGGCCGTTGAATATCCCGACGGTGGCTATCAGACCGGTGAGGGCTGCGAGTATGCTCAGCCGTCGACGCGCGTAGACTTTTGGCATGCGAACTCCCTTGGAGTGGGGGGCCGTTGGGGGCGAGCGAGCACATGCTTGCGGCGGCGTATTTCTGGAAGGTGTGGGTCAGGTGAGAAGCTAGTGACGTGTTCATGTCATAGCAATGCTCACGACAAGAACGTTCGGTCGGGTGCGGAATCCTGTGCGGGGTGAGCGGGCTGCTGAGCCGGGCGGGACCGGCGGTGTGGGCGGGCTGCTGAGCTCCGGCGGGACCAAAGGCCCTACAGCGCCCTTCCGGGCATCCCGTACGATGGACGGCGCAGAAGGGGAGTAGCTCTTCGCCGGACCGTCGACATACTGCTCAGCTCGTCTGAGCCGGCGCCCGGAGGCAGGCCTCGTTCGAGGGGTCGGCCAGCGAGACCTTCGGCAAGCAGTGCACTGCCCGTGCCGTGTATCGGCATGGGCGCTCCTGCCCGCGCCTCCCGGTGCGGGTGCCGCTGTGTGCTGCCGTGCCGAGGTGTCGCAGCGCAGTCACAGCACTCTCGGTGGGGCGGCCCGACCGACTGAGGAATTTTGATCAGCTTCACCGTCATGGCGCTCGTCTTCGGCGTCGTCTTCCTTGCCGAGCTGCCGGACAAGACCGCGCTCGCCGGCCTCGTCCTCGGTACGCGCTACCGCGCCTCGTACGTCTTCGCCGGGGTCGCCGCCGCCTTCGCCCTCCATGTCGCGCTCGCCGTCGCGGCGGGCAGCGTGCTGACCCTGCTGCCGCAGCAGATCGTGCACGCGCTGACCGGTGTCCTCTTCCTGGGTGGCGCGGCGGTCCTGCTGATGAGGAAGGACGAGGACGAGGGGGAGATCCGCAAGCCCGAGAACCAGAGCTTCTGGAAGGTCTCGGGGGCGGGCTTCATGCTCATCCTCATCGCCGAGTTCGGCGACCTCACCCAGATCATGACGGCGAACCTCGCGGCACGGTACGACGCCCCGCTCTCCGTCGGCCTCGGCGCGGTCCTCGCGCTGTGGGCGGTCGCCGGGCTCGGCATCGTCGGGGGCAAGGCGCTGATGAAGCGGGTGCCGCTGGAGCTGATCACCAAGGTGGCGGCGGTGCTGATGCTGGGGCTGGGTGTGTGGAGTCTGTATGAGGCCGTGGCGGTCTGAGGTCTGCGGGGGCGTCGTGTGTTGACGCCGTCCGCCGGTGGGTGGGTCGGGGCCGTGCCGGTACATCCGCCCGTCGCCGGTGGATCAGAAGTCGGCCTACCAGGAGCCGCTTCCAGATCCGAACGTAAGCGACGGGCATTCGATGTACCGGCACGGCCCCTCCCGTGCGCGGGTGCTGGTGGGGGGCCGTGAGGCCTGGCCGCCCCTGTGCCCGTGCGGGGGTGCGTCGACACGGCATCCTCTGTCGTGCGGTGGTGGGGGCTCGGCCGTCTCGGTGTCCGTACGGGGGCGGCGTGGCGTCCTGGTGGTGTCGTGAGGGTGGCTGTCGGGGTCGGCTCGGCTGAAGCGCAGGTCAGGAGTGGTGGCGCCGCGCGGCCTTGTTTTGTATCGTAGAGGAACAAAGTGGCTCCCGCCCGCACTCCCTGACCGGCGGGCGGGGCCGCCTTGTCCCGGGGGCCACGCCTCGGCCCCTTTCCCGCGCCTTGGAGCATGCCGATGACGGCCACCACCGTTCTGACCGCCCGCGCCCTCCTGCTCGACATGGACGGCACCCTCGTCAACTCCGACGTCGTCGTCGAGCGCTGCTGGCGTCGCTGGGCCGACCGGCACGGACTGGACGGGGACGAGGTCATGAAGGTCGTCCACGGCAGGCAGGGATACGCCTCGATGGCGGTGCTGCTGCCGGATCGGCCGATGGAACAGAACCACGCCGACAACGCGCGGATGCTCGCCGAGGAGACGGCCGACATGGACGGCGTCGTCGCGATTCCGGGTGCGGCGGAGTTCCTGACCTCCCTTGCCCGGGTGCCGCACGCTCTGGTGACGTCCGCGGATGTGGCCCTGTCCAGCGCGCGGATGGCCGCCGCCGGGCTCGGACTTCCCGACGTGCGCGTCACCGCCGAGTCCGTCGGCGCGAGCAAGCCGGATCCCGAGGGTTTCCTCAAGGGGGCCGCCGAGCTGGGTGTCCCTCCCGAGGAGTGTGTCGTCTTCGAGGATTCCGGGGCGGGGATCGCGGCGGGGAAGGCTGCCGGGATGCGGGTCGTCGGGGTCGGGCCTCGAGCGGGCTTCCACCGGCCGGACGTCCTCGTCCGCGACCTTACGCAGGTGCGGGTGGAGTCCGCCGGGGGCGGCTTGATCCGGCTCCACATCGAAGACTGAAGTCTTCTGGGGGGGGCAGTGAGTTTTCTCGCCTCCTCCGCCCCTACCCGTCCCGTACCTGGGGGCTGCCACCCCCAGACCCCATCGGCCTGAACGGCCTCGTCCTCAAACGCCGGACGGGCGGAAGGATCAAGCCCCGGCCGGGAGGATGGGAGCCGGCGGGGTGGGTGGGACCGGGCCGTGGGGTGAGTTGGTCGAAGCGTGCCAGCCGCCGCGGAAGGGGCACGCAGGGTGGGTGGAACGCACCCGCAGTCGCCGACGCACGGGAGGGGCCGTGCCGGTACATCACATGCCCCGTCGCTTACGTGGTTGCCGACAGGCCGAGCTGTGAAGCCCAAGCGATCTGCCGCCGGCGACGGGGCGGATGTACCGGCACAGCCCCGACCCGCCCACCGGGCGCGGGCGAAGCGGCGCGGCCATCGCTCACGGCTCCGTCGTCTCCGACTCCAGGCTTGTCCGGGTGGCCGCGCCGTACACGCCCTGCTCGTCGTCCGTGATGCCCCGCGCCCACTGGTAGCGGCGTACGACGTTCTCGACCTGGTTGTCGTAATTACCGTCGTCGCTGCCCATGTAGAGGGACAACTGACGCAGGCGCAGCTGGAGCTCGGTGACCTCGGGGCCCCTGTCGCCGCGCTGCAGGGTCTGCACGCGGCGTTCGTCCGAACCGTCGCGCGTGGGCTCCACCGAACCCGTCGCGCTCGCGGTCGTCGGCGTCTGCGTCGGCGTGGCCGACGGCGACGGCGTCGCCGACGCGCTCGACCGGGACGCCGAGGGCGACGGGCTCGCGCTGTGCGACGGAGCCGGGGCGGCCGGTGCGGACGCCGTGGCGCTCTCCGACGGCGCCACCGAGGCCGTGGCGGACGACACCTCCGGCACGCTCGCCCGTACATCCTCCGGCAGCGCCCCGTCCCGCACGGGAGTGTCGTACGAGAACAGCCCGCTCGCGATCCCCGCCGCCGCGACGACGGCCACGACGGCTCCCGCGACGCCCAGCACAGCGGTACGCCGCCGATGCCGGGGCCGGGACCTCTCGTCCGGGACGGCCGGCGGGCCGGGCTCCGGGGACCGCTCCTGGAACAGGTGCACATCGGCCGCACGCGGCTCGGACGACACCGCGCCGAGCCGCACGGTCGCGTCGGACGGCACGGCAGCGAGCCGCATCGTGGACGCGGAGTCGGAGTCGGAGTCGGACCCGGACGCGGACGCGGACCCGGACCCGGACCCGGGCCCAATGTCGGGCCCGGCCCCGGTCCCGAGGCATCCCTCGGCGTCTTCCGGCGCTACGGCTCCCCCCGGAGCGACGGCTCCCACCGCTCCGGCCCCCGGAACTCCGGCCCCCGGAACTCCGGTCCCCGGAACTCCGGTCCCCGGAACTCCGGTCCCCGGAACTCCGGTCCCCGGAACTCCGGTCCCCGGAACTCCGGTCCCCGGAACTCCGGTCCCCGGAACTCCGGTCCCCGGAACTCCGGTCCCCGGAACTCCGGTCCCCGGAACTCCGGTCCCCGGAACTCCGGTCCCCGGAACTCCGGTCCCCGGAACTCCGGCCCCTGGAACTCCGCTCTCGCCCGACGCGGCGGGCGCCCCGCTCGCCGCGGAGCCCCGCGCCCCCAGCTCCACATAGGGCCGAATCCGCAACGGATCGAAGTCCTCTGCCGCGGCTGCCTCCGCCGTGCGCGCGTCGCGCAGTGCGTCGGACGCCCGCTGGGTGCAGGCGCAGGACGGAGTGCCGTCCGGCGTACGGGGTGCCGTGCATTCGGGGCAGACATGCCCGTTCGGTTCAACCACGCGTGGGTCCCTCCCCCCTGAGAACTCCAGAGATTATCCGGATGTCCCTCACACAATCTCCAGGAGTCCCCCGGAATCCCGGCCTCCGGGGGGACTCAACAGGCCATAACCGGTCACACCGATCAGGATGGAGGTGACCGAGACCCTCGGGGCTCAGGGAGGCCGCATGACCGGGGATGGGCACGGCGCGGACACGCCGGCCGAAACGCAGGACGCGGACGGCCCGCCCGGCGTGAACGAGTCGGCCGTGCGGCGGCGCGCGGCGGCCGCCGCCGACGCCCGGGACACCGTGCACGGCAGCGTCTTCGTCTCGATCGGTGCGCTGCTGATGGGCATGCTGCTCGCCGCGCTGGACCAGACGATCGTGTCGACCGCGCTGCCGACCATCGTCAGCGACCTCGGTGGCCTGGAGCACCTGTCCTGGGTGGTCACCGCGTACCTGCTCGCGTCGACCGCGGCGACTCCGCTGTGGGGCAAGCTCGGCGATCAGTACGGCCGGAAGAAGCTGTTCCAGACGGCGATCGTGATCTTTTTGATCGGCTCCGCGCTGTGCGGCATGGCGCAGAACATGCCCCAGCTGATCGGCTTCCGGGCGTTGCAAGGCCTCGGCGGTGGTGGGCTGATGGTGCTGTCGATGGCGATCGTCGGCGACCTCGTCCCGCCGCGTGAACGGGGGAAGTACCAGGGGCTGTTCGGCGCCGTCTTCGGCACGACCAGCGTGCTCGGGCCGCTGCTCGGAGGGCTCTTCACCGAGCATCTCAGCTGGCGCTGGGTGTTCTACATCAACCTGCCCGTCGGCATCGTCGCGCTCGCGGTGATCGCGGCGGTCCTGCACATCCCCAGGAAGTCCGCGCGGCACGTCATCGACTACCTCGGCACCTTCCTCATCGCCGCGGTTGCCACCTGCCTGATCCTGGTGGCCTCGCTCGGCGGCACCACCTGGGGCTGGGGATCGGCCCAGACCATCGGCCTTGTCGTGCTGGGCGTGGTCCTGGCCGTGGTGTTCGTCACGGTGGAGCGGCGGGCGGCCGAACCCGTCCTGCCGCTCAAACTCTTCCGCATCCGCACCTTCACGCTTTCCGCCGTCATCAGCTTCATCGTCGGCTTCGCGATGTTCGGCGCGATGACCTATCTGCCGACCTTCCTCCAGGTCGTCCAGCGTGTGTCGCCCACCCTGTCCGGTGTGCACATGCTGCCGATGGTGTTCGGTCTGCTGCTGTCGTCCACGGTCTCCGGACAGATCGTCAGCCGTACGGGCCGGTGGAAGGTGTTCCCCATCGCGGGCACCGGGATCACGGCCATCGGTCTGCTGCTGCTCCACCAGCTCGACGAGAACAGCGGCACCGGCGAGATGAGTTCGTACTTCTTCGTCTTCGGTCTGGGGCTCGGCCTGGTCATGCAGGTGCTGGTGCTGATCGTGCAGAACGCGGTGTCGTACGAGGATCTGGGCGTGGCCACCTCGGGCGCGACCTTCTTCCGCTCGATCGGCGCCTCGTTCGGCGTCGCCATCTTCGGCACGGTCTTCGCGAGCCGCCTGGCCGACAAGCTGACGGTCGCACTGAGCGGGCAGCAGCTCCCCGCGGGCATCTCCCCGAACTCCCTCAAGGCCGACCCGAAGGGCATCGGCGACCTGCCGCCCGCGCTGCGGCAGCCGGTGCTGCACGCGTACGCGTCGTCCATCACGGACGTCTTCCTGTACGCCGCCCCGGTTGCCGTGCTCGGCTTCGTACTGGCCTGGTTCCTGCGCGAGGACACGCTGCGGGGGTCCGTCAGGGCGCCGGACGTCACCGAGACGCTCGCCACCAATCCGGTGGAGCGGTCGTCGTACGACGAGGTGTGCCGGGCGCTGTCCGTGCTCGGCACCCGGGAGGGGCGGCGCGAGATCTACGAGAAGATCACCGCGCGGGCGGGCCTGGACCTGCTGCCCGCGGCGAGCTGGCTGCTGCTGCGGATCAAGAAGTACGGGTGGGCCGAGCCCGCGGAGCTGGCCGAGCGCAGCACCGTACCGCTGAGCGTCGTCCTCGCCGCAGCCCGCCAGGTCGAGGAGCGCCGGCTCGCGCTGCGCGAAGGACTCGACCTCGTGCTGACCGAGCAGGGCCGCGAGGCCGCCGAGAAACTCGCCAAGGCCCGCGAGGAGTCCCTGGCCGAGCGGCTCGGCGACTGGTGGAGCCCGGACCGTCCGACCGACCTGACCAAGCTGGTCGAGGAGCTGAACGCCGAGATGTGCGGATCCGACGCGGAACAGCCGCACGACAGGGCGGTGCCACGCCCGCAGGGGAAGCCGGTCTGAGTCCGCGAACTCCCTGAGTCAGCCGGTCAGTTCCTTCGTCAACTACCCGTCGCTAAAGCCGACGGGCTTGCACAACGGGCGCCACTGGCTGTGGTGCTGCGCTTGCGTCCTGTCCCACGCCCCGGTTCGGGAAGTGGGTCTGGGGCGGTTGACTGCGCCCCGCGTCGCCACAACTCCCACGCTCTGGCGCGGATGTTGCGGGAGCCGTTCCGATCCGCATGATCAACGAATCCGCAGGACCGGCACACGAAGCGGGCCTGCGAGACCCGGTTCGCCCTGTCCACATGCCCGCACTCGGCGCAGGTGCGCGAGGTGTACGCCGGATCGACGTACACCACCGGCACCCCCGCCCGGCGGGCCTTGTACGCGATGAAGGCCCCCAGCTGGGCGAACGACCAGCTGGAGAGGGTGGCCCGTTGGGGCTTTGCAAGCCGTACCCGCTCACGGATGCCCGTCAGGTCCTCCAGGGCGATCCCGCGACCGGTGCGTTCCGCCTCGGCCACCACATGCTTCGCGATCTTGTGGTTGATGTCCTTCGCCCGCCGTGCCTCCTTACACCGCCGCTTCTTCAACCGGCGCTTGGCGGACGGAGTGTTCTTCTTCTGCAGCTTGCTGCGGAGCTTTCGTTCTCTGACGCGGATACGGTTCAGTTCCCGTCCGGCCAGGATCTCGCCGTCGGACGTGGTGGCGATGTTCACGATGCCCAGGTCGATGCCGAGGAAGTCCACCGGATCCGTGTTCGCCGGTGCTTCGGGGACCTCGCAGGTGGCCAGCAAGAACCACATGCCGTCCCGGTACACGAGATCGGACTCGCCCTTGCGGTGCAGGGACAGGGTGGCCAACTGCTGGGGGCTCGCGGCGAACGCCACGTCCTTGATCCGCCCCGAAACCGTCCAGATCGACACCCGGCGTTCGGTGATCTGCCAGGACAGCATCCGGTCGTCGTAGGGCTGCGCCCCCTCCGCGCGGAAGGCGATCGGCCCTTCGATGGCCCTGCGGTACCGCTGGGAGCCAGGTTTCCCGAGGTTCCCGGCCCTCAGGTTCGCCTTCAGCGTCGCATAGGCGTCACAGGTCTTCTTGATCACGTGCTGGGCGGCCTGCGCCCCCAGGTTCCACCGCACCTTCGCTTCGCCGTAGGTGAGCCTGCGCAGCGCGAAGTTGTTCTTCACATCCTTTTCGAAGGCCACCTCACTGGCCCAGGTGGCCGCCTCGTTGCACGCGCGCAGAGTCGCCTCAAGTGCCGTCGCCTGCACGGGCGTCGGCACCAGTTTGACCTGCACAACCAGCTTCACACCCGTGACGCTAACCGGAATTCCCAGGCCTCGCATTCGAACACGGGACAATCCCACGCCATCCCGGCGCTTCGCGCCGGACGCCACCGCGGTGCTCCGCACCGCTCACCTCAGGATGATCGGGTAGGGAGGCCGGTTCTCCCGGCCCCCCTCCCACACCACCGGACATGCGGGCCTCGCATCCGGCGGTTCGTTCAGTTGATCTCAGGCGGTTCTGAGACGCTGCCACAATCCGGTAAAGGACTTGTAGCCCTGGGCGTCCCAGTAGGCGTTGTCCAGGGCGCGGTTCATTTCAACGGAGAGAGATGCTTTCCACTTCCGGTGTCCGGCGACCAACCGCACGTCATCGGGCACCTCCTGGCCGAGCCTTCGCACCATGCGGACTCGGTTGGTGGCGTTCTTCCATTCGATCCATCGCACCTGGCGAAGTCTCCGGCGGGTCCACTCATCGAGCTGCTTGAACGTCCAAGAGGAGTCCGCAAGCTTGAAGTAGGCCACCCATCCGGTCATGAACCTCCGCAGCTTCTCCGGGCGGTGTTTCATGGACACTCCCCGGGACCTAGAAGTGATCGTCCGAACCGTCTTCTTCAGGCGGTGGACCGCCTTCCGGTCGATCCGGATCTTCACCGGCCCTTTCCCACCGGGTCGGTAGTAGCCGAATCCGAGGAGGGAGACCTTGAACGCTGGAGCCGCTTTGGATTTCTCCCGGTTCACTTTCAGCTTCAACCGCATCTCGATGAAGGTCGTGACCGACCCGAGCACGCGGTTGGCCGCCCGCTCCGAACGGACGAAGATCATGACATCGTCCGCGTAGCGTACGAAGCGGAGGCTGCGCTTGAAGAGTTCGCGGTCTAGGTCGTCCAACATGATGTTGGAGAGCAACGGGGAAAGCGGGGAGCCTTGCGGCGTTCCCTCATCCGATGCCACGACCGCCCCGTCAGCCATGATCCCGGCCTCCAAGTATCGGCGAATCAGCTTCAGGACCTTCTTGTCCTCCACCCGGCGGGCCACCCGCGCCATGAGCGCGTCGCGGTTCACACGGTCGAAGAACTTGTCCAGGTCCACCGCCCAGCAGTTCCCGTCCTCAATCGCCCGCTTTCCGACCTTCACGGCCTGGTGGGCGGAGCGTCCCGGACGGAACCCGAACGACGCCCCGGAGAAATGGGGGTCGAAGACGGGCACGAGGGCCTGCGCAATAGCCTGCTGGATCAGTCGATCCAGCACACGTGGGACACCCAGCATCCGTTCGCCACCGTTCGGCTTAGGGATGGTCACCCGACGGACGGGAGCGGGCCGATATGTCCCCGCGTCAAGCTCGGCCCATACAGAGGGCCAGTTTGGGGCGATCCACGGCCGCAGTTCCTCCGTGGTCATCCCGTCGACTCCGGGGGCTCCCCGGTTTGCTTCGACGCGCCTGAGCGCCGCGAGCAGATTCTCCTTCGAGAACACCGCCTCCCCCAGGGACGCGGTCTCGCGGTGATTGTTGTCCCGGTGAAGCGCCGTCCGGTCACTGCGCTCCCCAAACGGGTCGGCTGTATGCACCGGCCTTACCGCTTGGGGACCTGCCGAGGCAGTCTTGCAGCGGTCAACGTGACCCGATCGAGCAGACACCCTTCTTCCAATCCACTAAACGTTCGGTCCTTCCCGAGCCCTTGTCGGCCTGCTGCCTACCCGTCTCGGTACTACGACCTCTGCTGACTTCTGTCCGGCAAACCCGGGCCATTGCTGGCCCAGGTCGTCGCAATCTCCGCCATCACACGGTTACAGGTGACACCCGGACAGACCTCCCCAGATAAGAACGACAGCTTTCCCCGGACCGCCGCCGCGTCTACGTGGTGGCCTTCTTGGCAAGAACGGGCTTCGGCGCAATCGGCCGCCTTACCCAGTCCACCCCGCCTCTACACGGTTCTTGTACATCGGTGCCCGGTTTCGCCTCCGGCTTCCTCCGGACCCCACCTCACGGTGACGCCCTTGCCTTTGGCTAGCGAGTTAGTCTCACCTCTCCTCGTCGGGACTTTCACCCTTTAGCTGTCGCCCATGCTGGGCGTACCGATTCCTCCCGGGCGTGAACGACTCCGTTGGCAAAAGGACAGGGCGGGCATCCCGGCTCGCACTCTAGCTGGGAGTGGATCACTTGACCTGCGGGTCCGTGAGCCAAAGTGACCACCACGGCCTGCGGTTCGTCCCTTTCCCAACGGAGTCGTGAACGCCCGGGGTTCCTCGCAAGAATCACGCTGAACCAGTGCTCGGCGTAGATGTCGTCGTTGTGCGCCTCGGTCTCCTCGTAGCCGTGCCGGGCGTACAGTGCGCGCGCCTCCACGAGGTCGTCGCGGGTGTCGAGGATCAGCCGCTCGGCGCCCAGGCCGCGGGCCGCCTCCTCGGCCGCCGCGAGCAGCACGGGGCCGCCGCCCTTGCCCCGCAGCTCCTCACGGACGAACACGCGGCTCAGCTCGCCCGTCGTGGCGTCGAGCATCCGCACCCCCGCCGTGCCCCCGGGCTCGCCGTCGTACCGCGCGACCAGCAGCACCCCGGTGGGCGCCGCGAACTCGGCCCCCGTCCGTGCGGCGACCTCCCGCTCCAGCTCGTCGGGATCCGTCGTACGCCCTTCGTGCAGCAGATACCAGCGGTCGCTGACCTCCGTGTAGTACGCCCGCCAGAGCGCGGCGGCGACGGGGGAGTCGAAGGGCTCGGGGGTGACGGTCCAGGAAGTCGTCGTACGCGTACGGGTCATGACGGTCATTGTCCAAAGGCGCGGCACCCGGTCCGCAAGCGGATTACGGCGGGCTGTCAGTGGCAGTGGAGAGACTGGAGGCCATGAACCGCACCAACTGGCCCTACTGGCTGGAATCGCCGCACTCGCCGCACTCGTCGCACTCGTCGCACTCGTCGCACTGGCTGGGCCGGCTGGGCCGGCCGGGATGGACGGGCTGGCCGGGCTGGAGGACCGGCTGACGTGAACCGCACCGACCGGCTGTACGCCCTCGTCGAGGAGTTGCGTGCCGCCACACCCCGCCCGCGCAGCGCCCGTACGCTCGCGCGGCGCTTCGAGGTCAGCGTCCGCACGATCGAGCGGGATCTCGCCGCGCTGCAGCAGTCCGGTGTGCCCATCCACGCCGAGCCCGGCCGGACCGGTGGCTATGTCCTGGACAGCGAGCGGACCCTGCCGCCGCTGACCATCACACCGGCCGAGGCGACCGCGCTCGCCGTCGGGCTGCGCGCGCTCACGGGCACGCCGTTCGTGGCTGACGCGCGCAGTGCGCTGCACAAGGTGCTCGCGGTGATGCCTGGGCACGAGCGGGCGGCCGCGGCCGATCTCGCCGCGCGGGTCCGGCTGCTGGTCCCCGCGTCGGCGGAGCGGCGGCCGCCCGTGCCGACGGTGCCGGGGCCCGTGCGCGAGGCGCTGACCGCCGGGCGGACACTGCGACTTGAGTACGCGGACGTCGCGGGCGCGGTGACCGGTCGCACCGTCGAACCGCTCGGGTTCCTCGGCGGTGACGACCACTGGTATCTGCTGGCCTGGTGCCGGCTGCGGTCCGGGGTGCGGTGCTTCCGCCTGGACCGGATACGGGAGGCCGTGGTGCTCGACGAGCGGCCGCCGCGGCGCTCCCTCGACCCGGCCGAACTCGACACGCTGGGCTGGGACTTGGTGCCGCTGGGAGAGCTCGGAATGTGACGGCAATCACCGACAGGGGGGTGTCGCGCACCCGTACGAGGCTGATGCCACGAACTCCGCACCGAAGGACAGGACGGCGACAGCCATGACAGCGACGACCACGACCGACGACACCACGACCGACGACACCACGACCGACAACCCCACGCCCGGCACCACCACGCCCGGCACCACCGCACCCGGCTCACCCCTCACCCCCGCGACTGGCATCGCGCTCTTCGAACGCTGGACGGCCCTGTGGAACGGCGACTTCGCCGACCCCGAACGCTTCCTCGCCCCGAACGTCCGGATCCGCTTCGGCAACGACCCCGACAACGCGGACACCGACACCCTCCACGGACCGCAGGCCCTCGTCGACTTCATCGCCGCCTTCCGTGCGTCGCTGCCCGGACAGCGCTACGCCGTCGAAGGCACCCCGCTCGTCGATGCCGGGCAGGGCGGCGTGGCGTCCCGCTGGTACATGACTCGGCAGGACGACTCGAGGGTCGCCGTGGCCAAGAGCGGCATCGATCTGTTCCAGGTGGAGGAGGGACGCATCGTGACCGTGTGGTCGGTGACGGGGCTGCGGCGCTTCGCTCCGTGACGGACCCCGTTTGAGGGGCGCCTTCCGGGCAACCCGGCCCGGGAACCGGCCCGTCGGGTCGAGAACCCCGGAAGGCACCCATGTCCACAGGCGTGATCATCGCTCTGATCGTGATCGTGGCGGCCGTCGTTGTCGCGGCCGCCCTGACCCTCCTCGCCCGACGGCCGCAGGGCGGGCGCAGCCTGCGGCGGCGCTTCGGGCCCGAGTACGACCGGACCGTCGCCCGGCACGACGGCGACGCCAGGGCCGCCGAACGCGACCTGGCCGAGCGGGTGAAGAGGCACGGTGAGCTGCGCGAGCGGCCGCTGGAGCCCGCGGCCCGCGAACAGTACGCGGCCCGCTGGACGGCCGCCCAGGAACGCTTCGTCGACTCCCCGCGCGAGGCGGTGGCCGAGGCCGACCGGTTGCTCGGTGAGCTGGCCGGTGCGCGCGGCTTCCCCGACGGCGGCCGCTACGAGGAGCAGGTCGCCGCGCTCTCCGTCCATCACGGACACCACGTCCACGGCTACCGCCGCGTGCACCGCGTCGCGCAGGCCCGCACCGACGGGGCCCCGGAGGGCCGTGCCGGTACGGAGGAGATGCGCGAGGCCATGATCGAGGCCCGGGCCCTCTTCGAGGACCTGGTGACCCCGGTCCGCCGGGACGACGCTCCGCGCCACCGCGCGGACGACGCCGCGAAGCCGGCCACCCGCCCCGAGGGCTCCGCATCCGACGGCCGGGGCGGCCACCTGCCGTGGGCGTTCACCAGGCGCCACGCAAAGGGGAGTTGAGGACTGTGAAGGACAGGACATCGAGTGACGCCACCGAAGACCCCCGAAGCTCAGAAGGCAGCGAAAGCGTGGAAGGCACCGAAAGCACGGAAGGCACCGAACGAACACCGCGCCGCGAGGCCATGAAAGGCCGCGTGGGCGGCCCGGAGGCGTCCGGAGCGGTCCCGCCGTCCGCCAAGGCCATGAAGGGCGAGGGCGCGGCGGGCGAGGGCGCGGCGGCCGGCGGGCGGGAGCCGGGCGGCACCGGCATTCCGCCCGAGGAGGGCGTCGACACCCCCGCCCGCCGGACGCCCACCCGCGAGACCCCCGTCCGTGAGACCCCCGCCCGCGAGCCCCTGAGCGGCGAGCGAGGACCGGACCGCCCGGGCGCCGTCGCCGCGGCGCGCGCCGGTGAGTCCGCCGACACCCCTCGCCGGGGCGGCGACGCGAAGGCCGCCGAGCGCGCGGGCGCCCCCGGTCGGCCCGCCGCGCACGGCTCCGGTCTGTTGCCCCAGGACGAGTGCGACAAGTTCTCGCTGCGACTGCGGCACGCGGTCGGCGGTTTCGTCGACGGCCCGCGGGACGCCGTGGAGGAGGCCGACCACCTGTTGGAGGAGCTGGCGGCGCGCTTCACGGAGGCCGTGACCCGCCGCCGCCGGACGCTGCGTACGTCGTGGCAGCCGGGCGACAGGGCCACCGCGACCACCGAGGACCTCCGGCTGGCCCTGCGGGACTACCGCGAGATGACGGAACGGCTGCTCCGCCTCTGAGACGACTTCTCGGCGTCGGAGACGACTTTTCGGCACATCTCCGCGCACGCGTAAGGCGCACACCCCAGAACCGGCGGTGCCAGCAGTGCGGGCCGCGTCCCGGACCATGTCCGGGACGCGGCCCGCACTCGCCGATGGGTCACCCCTCCCGGCGCTCGTGCCACTCCCGGACGATCTCCTCCACGTCGTACGGCTTGAGGCCGAGGGGAGGGCCGGGCGGGGGTTTGAACATCATCTCGCGGATCTTGGTGTTGATGCCCTCGACGATCCGGCGTACGGCCCGCTCCGAGGGGGCGGCGGACGCCGCGGCGAGCGCGTCCTCGGCCTCCTTGCGCAGCGCGAGTGACGGCGGGAGCACGGACAGCCCCTCGCGGGCCATCTTCTGCTTGATCCACCACAGTTCGTCGTACGACGTGTCGGTGACCTGCGGCAGCGGCTTGCCCGCGCCGGGGAGTTCCGCGAACTCGCCGCGCGCCTCCGCGTCACGGATCTGCTTGTCGACCCAGGACTCGAAGCTGACACCAGGTGGCTTGCGCTCGGTCATGAGTCCATTGTGCCGGAGGGCGCACGGCGGGGCGATCGGTCGAATTATCATGCGGCGGCGGTGCGCCAACGGTGCTCCGCGCGAGCACAATTGGACCGGTACGACACGAAGGAGCGCACGTGCTCGAACTCACCATGGCCTCGGTAGCCGGGGCGGACGCGGGTGCGACGGCCGGGATGCTGATGGCCGACGCACCGAGCGACCCGGGTGCCATGCTGCGGGTGGGCCGGGACCGGGCCGTGTGCCGTCTCGCGACCCCCGACGACTGGCTGTTCGTGTCCCGGGTCCACCTGGAGTTCCTGTGCGGCCCGGACGGCTCCTGGCAGGTCACCTGGCTGCGCGGTTCCCACCCCGAGCCGTCCTCGGAGGTACGGCTGACGCTGGCCGGGCAGCCGCTCCAGACGTTCCCGTACGGCGGGACGGCCAAGCTCCCCGCGGGCAGTTCCGGAGAACTCGTCATCCAGGACCGCACCGGCCCGCGCGCCGTGAACGTGGGCTTCTATCACGAGGCCTAGGAGGGCCTAGTGCCGCGTCAGCCAAAGTTCGCCCCGTCGCGACGCCCGGCACGCTCCCCCACTGCCTCAAGGGCGTGGGAGGTGCCCCCACTCGCCGCACCGGCCGAAAGCCCAAGTACGTCCAGTACGAGGACTTCCGGCCGGCACTCCCCCAGCCTTCGGCCGGGGGGGACCCCCAGAGCACGCACCGGACGCCGCTCCTTGACGGGCAAACCTTGGCTGACGCGGCACTAGGAGCTGTCTTCGGATCACCTCTGGGCCGAGATCCCGGCAGCGTTCACGCCAGCACGCGCGCCAGCGCGAAACCGTCGTACCCCTTGCTTCCCACCGTCTGGATCGCGGTAGCGCTCAACTTGGGGTGGGAAGCCATCAGTTCGAGGGCGGCCCGGGTGCCCCGCACGCTCGGGTCGGTGCTGCCCGCGTCGGTGACCGCGCCACTGCGGACGACGTTGTCGAGGACGATGAGGCTGCCGGGGCGGGTGAGCTTGAGGGCCCATTCGACGTAGTGCGGGTTGTTCACCTTGTCCGCGTCGATGAAGACGAGGTCGAAGGGCTCCGGGTTCTCGTCGGCCAGTTTCGGCAGCGACTCCAGGGCGGACCCCACCCGCACCTCGGCGATCTTGTCCAGGCCGGCGCGGGCGAGGTTGCCGCGGGCGACCTCGGCGTGCTTGGGGTCGTACTCGAAGGTGATCAGACGGCCGTCGGCCGGGAGGGCGCGGCCGAGCCAGATCGTGCTGTAGCCGCCGAGTGTGCCGATCTCCAGGATGCGGCGGGCGCCCTGGATCTGGGCGAGGAGCTGGAGCAGCTTGCCCTGGTTGGGGGCGACGCCGATGGGCGGCAGTCCGGCCGCGTCGCTGTCGCGCAGCGCCGCGGTGAGCGTGTCGTCGGCGGGGGCGAGGAGGGTGGTGAAGTAGTCGTCGACGTTGTTCCAGAGCTGCGACTCGCTCATACACCATGCCTTTCGTATGTCTAGTTAGATGCCCTAACTAGTTCCTCCGGTGAATCTAGTCGGGGGTGTGCGGGCTCGCCAGCGGGTTTTCCGTTGTTCACCCGAGAGGTCAGCCGATCGGCGGCGGTGCCTGCACGGGAGGGGGCGGCAGCACCGGGCGGCGCCTGCGGGCCCGTACGCCGATCACCAGGGCCACGACCGCCAGCGCCGCCACGCCGCCCACCGTCAGCAGCCATGCCGGTACGCCGCCCACCGTCAGGAGTTCGTCGTCGTAGATCACCCGGCGGTAGGCCGCGTCGGTCGTCATCCGGTGCAGTTGGTAGTCGCCGGAGATCCGTGAAGGCTGCGGGAACTCCTGCTCGATGGCGGTGAGGAAGTCCGTGCCGCCGTCGGCGAGCCGGTCCAGCGCGCCCCATGTCCCGGTGAGGCGGCCCGCGAAGGAGACCTCGGGCCGGTCCCCGCCGATGGCCGAGGCCGGTTCCATGCGGTGCGCGGCGAGGACGTACAGGCCGAGGGACTGCGGCGTCTGTGCGAGGCGGGACAGCCGCATCGGGTAGACCAGCCTGTCGCTGGCGAAGGTGAGGTGGAGCGGGTCGAGGGTGCCGCCGAGCGGGGCGCCGGTGCTCTTGGTGTCCTGCGGGGCCAGCCGGATCGCCACGTACTCCCAGCCCTGGTCGACGTACGGGCGCAGCGCCTCGTTGAGACGGTCCGGGAGCCGGAAGCCGTTGTCGGCGAGCCAGTCGCCGAGCGCGTCGGAGTCGGTGGCGGTGAGACGGGCGACGTCGAAGGGGCCGAGGTGCTCGCGGCCGACGACGCCGACGGAGGGTGCCGTGGCGCCGGCGCGCGGGGCGTCGGCGGCGTCGCCCTCGCTGGTGAAGGGCCAGTCACCGCCGCGCGGCCAGAAGTAGTGCCGGGTGCGGTACTCGGGCTCGGTCGCCTCGCTGAGCTGGGTGAAGATCTGCTGGTCGCCGAGCTCGACCGTCGCGCGATGCGGCACCGGCATGATCCACGCGGCCTTGTGGGCGTCCCCGGAGACGGTCAGGCTCATCACGATCTGTTCCTGGCGGCCGTCCCAGCGGACGACGGACGTCTCGCGGTTCACGGTGACGTGCCGGGTGCTGTCCGGCACCATCGCGCCGCACCCACAGGCGTATGCCGGGGCCACCAGCGATCCGAGCTGGATCCCCAACAGCGCCAGTACGACGCCCAGTACACGTCCCCGTGCGAAAGCCGACCAACGCGTCCGTATATCGCGCAACATCCCCCGTAGCCTTCCGTCGTGCCGTCGGACAGGGTCTCAGACGACACGACGGAAGCCACGGTTCCAGGTCAGCGCACCGAAGGCTCGACGGACGGCGCCGAGCCCGGCAGCGGCCGCCCCGCCGACTCCGTCATGAACCACACCGCCACGCCGCCGATCACGGCGGCGGCCATCATGTAGTAGGCGGGCATCATCATGTTCCCGGTCGCCCCGACGAGTGCCGTGACCACCAGCGGGGTCGTGCCGCCGAAGAGCGAGACGGAGACGTTGAAGCCGATGGAGAGCGAGCCGTAGCGGACCTTCGTCGGGAAGAGTGCGGGGAGCGCGGCGGGCATCGCGGCGGTGAAGCAGACAAGGAGCAGACCGAGAGCGCCCATGCCCAGCGCGACCGTGAGCAGGCTGCCCTGGCGGATCAGCAGGATGGCCGGGACGGACAGGGCGAGGAAGCCGACGCAGCCCGCGGCGATCACCGGGCGGCGGCCGATCCGGTCGGTCAGGGCGCCCGCGAAGGGCTGCACGATCATCATCAGCGCCATCACGCCGAGGACCACGAGCAGACCGTGCGTCTCGTCGTACTTGAGCTCGCTGGTCAGATAGCTCGGCATGTAGGAGAGCAGCATGTAGTCGGTGACGTTGAAGACCAGCACCAGGCCCATGCACAGGAGCAGCGCGCGCCACTGGCCGGTGATCATCTCGCGCAGCGGCACCTTGGGACGGTCGGCCTCGGCCTTCTCGAGCTCCGCCGCGAACGCCGGGGTCTCCTCGAGACGCATCCGCAGATAGAGACCGATGATGCCCATCGGGCCCGCGATCAGGAACGGGATCCGCCAGCCCCAGGACAGCAGGTCGTCGGTGGAGAGCAGCGCGGTCATCAGGGTGACCAGGCCCGCGCCGCCGATGTAGCCGACGAGCGTGCCGAACTCCAGCCAGCTCCCGAAGAAGCCGCGCTTCTTGTCCGGCGCGTACTCGGCGATGAAGGTGGAGGCGCCCGCGTACTCGCCGCCGGTCGAGAAGCCCTGCACCAGGCGGGCGGCGAGGAGCAGGATCGGGGCGCCGACGCCGATCGTGGCGTACGACGGGATCAGACCGATCGCGAAGGTGCCCACCGCCATCATGATCATGGTGAGCGCGAGGACCTTCTGGCGGCCGATGCGGTCGCCGAGCGGTCCGAAGACCATCCCGCCGAGCGGGCGGACCAGGAAGGCCGCGGCGAAGGCGCCGAAGGTGGAGAGCAGCTGCGCGGTCGGGTTGCCCGACGGGAAGAAGACCTTGCCCAGGGTCACCGCGATGTAGCTGTAGACGCCGAAGTCGAACCACTCCATCGCGTTGCCCAGTGCGGCGGCCTTCACGGCGCGTTTCACCAGGGCGGGGTCGGTGACGGTGACCTCCGGCGGAGCGGGGGTCCGGGGTCGGGGGACGACGGGCGCGACAGCTGTGGCGGACGGCAAGGGCATGCCTTTCGTCGGGGACAGGGACGGGGCCCACCCTCGGGGCCGGGGACGTGGCCCACCCGAGGGGCGGGGACGCGGCCCACCCGAGGAGTGGGGACCTTGGCCCACCGGGAAGTAGGCCGAAAAGCGACCATAGGGGCACTCATCCGCATTACGTACCGTACGCGACCCGGCGCGCAGTGCGTACGAATGCGGCGTACGCAGGTGCGATGCGAAGGCCGGGAGCCCCATCTTCCGGGCCTGTCTGTGATCCATGTCGCGGAGCGAGAGGGGAACCGAACCGCCCCCGCACTGTCGTCATCCGGACAAAAGGTGGGGGGACGTCAGGTGAAGAGGGGGTTGCCTGCGTCTCTCGACGAGGGCAGTGCGAGCCTCATAGGGTCCCGAGGGGGGCCGACGAACGGGGCACGTGGGACACGCAGGACGAATGGGGCGGGAGGGGCGACCGGGCGTGGCGAATGTGGAGCACGGCGGACGAGCGGGTAATGCCTTCGGGGCGGGGGCTGTCGATACGGCGAGAGAACGGCTGCGCGCCGTCCGCATCGGGCTGTGGGTGATAGCCGCCGTCCTGGCGATACGGCAGGTGGCCGTCGTCCTCAGCACGCCCAAGACGGAGCGGCTGACGGACCTGGAGACCTGGGTCGGCACGGACGGCGTGCTGCATGTGAAGGGGTCGCTGTACGACTCGACGCAGTTCACCGGCACCCCCTTCGGCGGGCTCGTCCTCAAGCCCCTGACCCGCGCGGCCGAGCAGGCCCTCGGCTGGGCCTGGACCTTCGGCACCCTGTCGCTGGTCGTCGCGCTCGGCCTGGTCGCGGCGCGCGCCCTGCCGCAGCCCGTGAGCCGGCGTAGCTCGCTGCTCGCCGCGCCCGTCGCGATCAGCCTGCTGATGCTGTCGCTGCCGGTGCGCAACACTCTCTACCTCGGCCAGACCAGCATCATCCCGGTGCTGCTCGTCCTGCTCGGCTGCTTCACCGTACGCGGAGAGCGCGCCGGCGGCGCACTGATCGGCCTCGCGGCGGCGCTCCAGCCGACCGTGCTGCTCTTCGCGCCGCTGCTCTGGTTCACCGGGCGGCGCCGCGCCGCCGAGTCCACTGGGGTCACCTTCGCCGCCCTCACCGCACTCGCCTGGGCCGCGTTGCCGCACGACTCGTCCACGTACTGGGTGCACCACCTGGCGGGCGTCGGCCTCGGCAAGGAGGCGGACGACCTCGCCAACCAGTCACTGCACGGGGCGCTGCTGCGGCTCGGCCTCACCGGCCCGCTGGAGATCGGCCTGTTCCTGCTGTTCGGCACGGCTGTCGCGGTCCTCGGGCTGCGCCGCGCCGTGCGCTACGCGAAGGACGGCCAGCTGCTGCTCGCCGTCGCGCTCACCGGCTGTGTCGCGGTCGCCGTCTCGCCCACGACCTGGCAGCACCAGCTGCTGTGGGTGCTGCTCGCGGTGGTCGGCAGGGTCGGCAGGAAGACCTCCGACCGCTACATGTGGCCCGTCGCCGTCATCCTCGTCATGACGCTGCCGGCGAAGATGATGCTGCCGAACATGGCGGCGGTCTATCCGCTGCGCGACAACGTGGTGCTGCTCGCCGCGCTCGCCGCGGCCACCGTCGTGCCGTTCCTGTCCCGCACCTCGGAGCATTACCGCAAGCCCATCCCCGCCGAGTTCGCGCAGCCCGTCCCCACCCGCTTCCGGCACGTCCCGCTGCTCCCCTTCCTCGGCCGCGTCCTCACCCGCCCGAACCTGCTGCTCGAACTGCTCCTGATCCGCGTCGGCTACGCCGCCTACCAACAGGTCAGGCTCGCCGCGACGGGCGGCACCAACGCGGGCGGCCGGGCCACCGCCGAGCACCACGGCGACCGGATACTCGCCATCGAGCGCTTCCTGCACCTCGACATCGAGCACTGGGCCAACCATGCCGTGGTCAAGGTCGGCTGGCTGCGGGACTTCTTCGACTTCTACTACGAGTCGTTCCACTTCGTCGTCCCGCTGACCGTCCTCGGCGTGCTGTACGCCCGCCGCCCGGCCGACTACCGCTGGGCGCGTTCGGCGCTCGGCTTCGCCACCCTGCTCGCGCTCGTCGGCTTCTGGCTCTATCCGCTCGCCCCGCCGCGCCTGTTGCCGGGTCTCGGTGTCATCGACACCGTGCACGGCGTCCAGGACTTCTCCAAGCCGGACTACGGCACGCTGACGGCGCTCACCAACCAGTACGCGGCGATGCCCTCGCTGCACTTCGGCTGGTCCCTGTGGTGCGGCCTCGTGATAGCGATCATGGCGCCCAAGTGGTGGATGAAGGCGCTCGGACTGCTGCACCCCTTCTTCACGGTCTCCGCGATCGTGGCGACCGGCAACCACTGGGTGCTGGACGCGGTGGGCGGCGCGGCCGTCGTCGGCGCGGGCTTCGGCCTGACCCATCTGCTCCAGGGCCCGCGGCCCCGGACCCTGATGAAACCCGTGAAAGGGGGCGCGGTCAGCACGAAGGAGCCGGTCCCGGCGACGGGCCGTACTCCGAGCTGATCCGGTACTCGCCCGGCTCGGCCACCGTCAGCCGTGTGAACTCCCCGCTCTTCTCCAGGCAGCCGCCCTCGGCGCGCAGCCACGGCGAGTACGCGACGCGCACGGTCACCGAGCCGGCCCTCGGCATCCGCACATCGATCTCGGCGTTGGTGGTCCGGACGACGGAGGCGGGCGCCGACACCAGCGGCACCGCGTCACGCACCCGGAACACCTGCCAGTGCGCGTCGTTCCACACCGGCTCCAGCCAGGCGGGCCGGGTCTCCACCAGGCGTGCCTCGTCCTCCGCGTATCCGTCCGGTTTGCCCGACGGCAGCACGACGTAGCCGACCGCCCACCGGCCCAGCCAGGCCCGGTAGGTCGCCGCCGAGAAGGTGCCGTCGTAGAAGAGCCGGCCGCGCTCCATGTCCAGCTGGCGGTTCCAGCCGCGCGCCAGGTTCACATGCGGGGCGAGCGCGGTGGCCTCGCGGTGGTTGCGGGCGGGGACGACTTCGACCCGGCCGCGGTCGGCGCCGAGCCGCTCCAGTTCCGAGACAACGCCGTGGGTGTGGGCGGCCCAGGCCGGCACGGCGGTGGAGACCTCCAGGTCGTCGGCGGTCTTCTGGCCGACCCAGGCGACGGAGAGCAGCAGCGCCGCGGCCAGCGCGCCGCGCCGCAACCGGTGCAGTCCCGGCGCGCCGAGCAGCACCGCGAGCAGCACGGCCGGCGCGAACAGCTCCGCGAACCGCTCGACGTTCGTGCCGACCGGCGAGGGGATCAGATACGTCAGAACGGTTCCGGCCGCGTAGACGACACCGCTCCACCGCGCCACCCGCCAGCCCCGCGGGGCCAGTACGGCCACGGTCAGCCCGAGCAGGACCGGCGGCCAGACGCGGGCCGGCGGCATCAACTGTTCGCCGGTGAAGGGGAACAGCAGCGTCGTCACCCCGACCACGACGGCCGGCGGCACCAGCAGCGCGCAGCCCCGCACCTGGTCCCGTGCCGCGAGATACGCCGCCCCCACCACCGCCAGGAACAGCCCGGCCACCGGGCTCGCCATCGTGGCAAGGGCCGCGTACGCCACCGCCAGCAGGACGCGCCGCTCGCGCGCCAGCGGCACACAGGCGGCGAGCCCGAGGGCGACGCCGAGCGCGAAGGTCGTACGCCCCGACGCGACGTTGCACCACAGCGCGAGGGAGGCGAGCAGCGCAGGGCCCACCGGCCGGCGCAGCCCCGTGCGCTCGATCAGCACGGCGGCCAGCCAGGAGGCGGCGAGCCCGGAGAGCACCGTCACCGTGCGCACACCGAGGGCGGCCATCAGGTACGGGGAGATCAGGCTGTAGTCGGCGGTGTGCATCCCGCCGTACCAGAACAGGTTGTACGCCGATCCACCGTGCCGGGACACGAAGCCGGCCCACGCCTCCTGGGCCGCGAGGTCGCCGCCGCCGGTGGCGAGGAACGCCCACCACACCGCGTACAGCGGCAGCATCGGCGCGGTGGCCAGGAGCGGGAGACGGTGGCGGCGGCAGAACGAGCGGACGGGACGGTTCCGGGACGGCGGCGCTCGGTCCGGCCGGACGGGGCTCAGGTCGGTCAGGTCGGCAGAGACCACGGCTCGGCGTTTCCGTTCGACGTCTTCGAAAATGTGGGTTGGCTGTGCCACGTGTGAAGACGTGAAACCGACCGGAAACGTTCAGTACACGGTGGAGCGACTTGTCGCGGGGGAGGCAGGGGCGGGGCGTAGGGGGGATGCCCCTGCCTCCCACGGGACGGGCCGACGGATACCGGGAGGCCGTCGGCCCGAGCACCTCATCCCGCGCTGACCTGAAGTTCCTTGACGCCGTTCAGCCACGCTGAGCGCAGCCGGCGCGGGTCGCCGACGAGGCGCAGGTTCGGCATCGCGTCGGCGATCGCGTGGAAGATGAGGTCGATCTCCAGGGTGGCCAGGGACTTGCCGAGGCAGAAGTGCGGGCCTCCGCCGCCGAAGCCGAGATGCGGGTTGGGGTCGCGGGTGATGTCGAAGGCCTCGGGGCTCTCGAAGACCTCGGGGTCGTTGTTGGCGGAGGAGTAGAAGATGCCGACGCGGTCGCCCTTCTTGATCTGCCGGCCGCCCAGTTCGGTGTCCTGGGTCGCGGTGCGCTGGAAGGAGACGACGGGGGTCGCCCAGCGGACGATCTCCTCGGCGGCGGTCTTCGGGCGCTCCCGCTTGTAGAGGTCCCACTGTTCGGGGTGGGTGAGGAAGGCGTGCATGCCGTGCGTGATGGCGTTGCGGGTCGTCTCGTTGCCCGCGACGGCGAGCAGCAGCACGAAGAAGCCGAACTCGTCGGAGGCCAGGTTCCCCTCGTCCTCGGCCGCCACCAGGGTGCTGACGATGTCCTTGGCGGGGCACTGCTTGCGGTCGGCGGCCATGTTCATCGCGTACGAGATGAGTTCGGTGGCCGATTCGGCTCCGACCTCCTCGGTGATCGCGTACTCCGGGTCGTCGTACGCCACCATCTTGTTGGACCAGTCGAAGATCTTGGCGCGGTCGTCCTGCGGGACGCCGATGAGCTCGGCTATCGCCTGCAGGGGCAGTTCACAGGCGACCTGGGTGACGAAGTCGAAGGCGCCGTCCGGGCCCGCGTGCGCGAGCGCGTTCTCGACGATCGAGCCGGCGCGGGCGCGCAGGGCGTCCTCCAGGGAGCGGATGGCCCGCGGGGTGAAGCCGCGCTGCACGATCTGGCGGACCCGGGTGTGCTCGGGCGGGTCCATGTTGAGCATGATCAGCCGCTGGACTTCGATCTGTTCGCGCTGGATGTGCTCGTTGAAGCGGATGACCGCGGTGTTGAGGAACGAGGAGAAGAGCTCGGGGTGCGTGGAGACGTACCTGACGTCCGCGTGCCGCGTGACGGCCCAGTAGCCGTCGTCCTCGAAGCCCGCGATCCCCGGCTGTTGCGGAATCCAGTGGACCGGTTCGGCCCGGCGCAGCTCGGCGAACTCCGGGAGGGGAACGCGGTGGTGCAGCAGATCGGGATCGGTGAAATCGAACCCGTCGGGCAGCGCTGGACAGGGCATCGGCAACTCCAGGTCTCGCACCTACGGTTCTGGCGATCGGGTTCTGGCGGTCGGTTCCGACCACCGGTTCTGACGGTCCATCAGGAACGCGGAATTGTCGTGAAGGTAGTAACGGGTTCTACAAGTGGCAAGGGGTGCGGGGCCTCGAATTGCGTGCGGGATTCGTGCAGATCGCAACTTCGGAGGCTGCAAGACCCTTGCGGTGGTGGACATGCTGTCAGCAGACTGCAGTCAGAACTAGAACGCGTACTAGTTCTGCGCGGTGGGTGGGCCGGGACGCCCCGCGCTGCGCGGGTCAGCGAGGAGAGGACGAGCCCCCATGGCCGCGGAACCCGTGATCGTCGAAGCCGTACGCACCCCGATCGGCAAGCGCGGCGGCGCGCTCGCCAACCTCCACCCCGCCTATCTCCTGGGCGAGACCTACCGTGAACTCCTCGGCCGCACCGGCATCCACGCCGACTGCGTCGAGCAGATCGTCGGCGGCACGGTGACCCACGCCGGCGAGCAGTCCATGAACCCCGCGCGCACCGCCTGGCTCACCATGGGCCTGCCGTACGAGACGGCGGCCACGACGGTGGACTGCCAGTGCGGCTCGTCGCAGCAGGCGTCGCACATGGTGGCCAACATGGTCGCGGCGGGCATCATCGACGTGGGCATCTCCTGCGGTGTCGAGGCGATGTCCCGGGTGCCGCTTGGCTCCGGGTCCAAGCACGGGCCGGGCAAGCCGTTCCCCGACGAGTGGAACGTGGATCTGCCCAACCAGTTCGAGGCGGCGGAACGGATCGCGCGCCACCGCGGGCTGACCCGGGAGAACGTGGACTCCCTCGGGCTCGTCTCCCAGGAGCGGGCGGCCACCGCCTGGTCCGAGGAGCGCTTCAAACGCGAGACCTTCGCCGTCCAGGTGCCCACGACGGAGGACGAACAGCGGGCCGGACAGGGCATGTGGCGGCTCGTCGACCGGGACGAGGGGCTGCGCGACACGTCCATGGAGGCGCTGGCGAAGCTGAAGCCGGTGATGCCGACGGCGGTGCACACGGCGGGCAACTCCTCGCAGATCTCGGACGGCGCGTCCGCGATCATGTGGGCGTCGAAGCGGATGGCGCGGGCCCTGAAGCTGCGGCCCCGCGCGCGGATCGTGGCCCAGGCGCTGGTCGGCGCGGACCCGCACTTCCACCTGGACGGGCCGATCGACGCGACGCGCGCGGTGCTGGGCAAGGCCGGGATGTCGCTGAAGGACATCGACCTCGTCGAGATCAACGAGGCCTTCGCGTCCGTGGTGTTGAGCTGGGCGCAGGTCTTCGAGCAGGACCTGGAGAAGGTGAACGTGAACGGGGGCGCGATCGCGCTCGGGCACCCGGTGGGGGCGACGGGAGCACGGCTCATCACCACTGCCCTGCACGAACTGGAGCGCCGGGACAGGGAGTTCGCGCTGATCACGATGTGCGCGGGTGGCGGGCTGGCCACCGGCACGATCATCCAGCGGTTGTAGTCGTCCGGTCGACGAACGTCGTGATCGCGGCGGGCCGAAAGGGCGCGGGGCTGACGGCGTGTTCGTCAGCCCCAGCCCTGGCGTGTGCTACTTGCGCCCCGCGAAGCGCATCAGGTCCCGCTCGTCCCCCTGCTTGATCTTCCCCGTCTCGTTGATGACCTGGAGCTTCCAACGCCCGTCGACCCGGAGCGCCTTGGCCACGGCGCAGCCGTTGTCGTTGGTGAGCAGGCTCGGCCATATGTCGGCGACCTGCTGGGTGCTGCCCCCGGTCGCGTCGTAGACCTTGAAACTGATGTTGCGGGCCTTCTGGAAGGCGCTGCCCTTCTTGTACGCGGCGGCGACGAACACGATCGACGTGATGTTCGGCGGTATCCGGGCGAACTCGACGGTCACCGTCTCGTCGTCGCCCTCACCTCGTCCGGTCTGGTTGTCGCCGCTGTGCGTCAGCGAGCCATTGCCCATCGGGTCCAGGGAGTCGAGGCCCGCCAGTCGTACCGGGTCCGAGTTCTGCATCGCGATGGCGATCAGGTCGAGGTCGGTGCCGACGTTGCGGCGGATCTTCCCCATCAGGCCGCCGCTGCTCCCGGCGGTGGGGTCCCAGGACACCCCGATGGACAGATGGGTCACCCCGTCCAGATCTGCCGGACCGTCTTCCTTCGTGAGCGTGATCATGCGTGATCCTCTTGGTGGTGGACAGCAACGAATGAAGTGTGCCTGAGCCGCCTGTGCCCGGCATACCGGGTATGGGAATGGCTGTTCGGTGTCGCGTACGCGCTCGTACTCGCGGCGGTTCTCATCGGCGGCCCGCAATGGTCGTGCTACTCCGTTCCGGACGCCGTCACCGCCAGCACCCCCGCCGCCCCCGCCGCGATCACCAGCGGGATGCCCAGCCCTTGATGCAGCACCAGCCACGCGCCGAGCAGCGCGCCCGCCAGCATGGCGAACACCGACGCCGTGCGGCGTGGGGAGCGTTTGCCCGCGCCGCCGCCCAGGCGGGAGTCGGCGGCCAGGCCGGTCAGAGTCATCGTCAGGACGGTGGTGGTCAGGTCGGGGACGCCCAGCTTGCGGACGGTCGCGTTGCGCAGACCCATGGCGAAGGCGGTCAGCGCGATCAGGGCGTAGAGGGTGCCGGGGGCGGCGAAGGCGACCAGCGACGCCGCGCCGACCATGACCGCCTCCGCGCCGAGCGTGGCGCGGACCCAGGTGCGGCGCGAGCCCCCGCCCATCCACCGTCCGACGCGTCCGCCCGCCACCGCGCCCGCCAGGAACGACACCAGCGACACCAGCGCATGCCGGGTCGAGAAGCCCGGCGCGCCCGCCGCGGCGAAGCCGAGTACCACCACATTGCCGGTCATGTTCGCCGTGAAGACATGCCCGAGGCCCAGATAACTCACCGCGTCGATGAGCCCGCTGACCACGGTCATCCCCAACAGCACCGCCACCAGCCGCACTCCGCGCTCCTCCGGGGCGCGCGTCTTCTCCGTCGGCGTGGTCAATGGGTGCCTCCGGTCAGCAGGACGTCCGCGGTGGACTCAGGTCCACCGCGGACGCGGGGGACTCTCGGATGTCGACGCGAACCGTGCTTCCGTAGCGTCGAGGACATGAGCGATAACACACAAAAGACCGTCAAATCCATGGAAACACGCCGCATTTGGCGTACGCGCAGAGGAGGCGCCCTTCTAGCGGCTGCGCTCCTGGCGGGTCTCGCCGGGGCCCCGGCGGCTACGGCGGCCGCGTCCGCGTCCGTCCATCGGCCGGAATCGCGCGGCACCCTCGTCTCCGTCACACCCGTCGCCTCACACGACGCGGGGGGGGGCGTGAAGCAGTTCCTCGCCGAACGGGACATGGCCACGGATTCCGTGCGGTACGGCGTACGGGCGTACCGGCTGACGTACCGGACCGTCGACCCGTACGGGAAGTCCACCACCGCCACCGGGCTGCTCACCCTCCCCGTCGGCGGCCGGCACCGTCTCGACATCGTCTCGGACACGCACGGCACGATGGTGAACCGCGACTACGCGCCCTCCGTCGGCGAGGACTTCGGGCGTATCCCCTCCTATCTGCACGCCACGGCCGGACGCGCCGTCGTAGCGCCCGACTGTCTGGGCCTCGGGAAGGGGCCCGGCCGCCATCCCTACATGGACACCCGCTCATCCGTGACCGCCTCCGTCGACATGCTGCGGGCGGCCCGGACGGCGGCGGATCGGCTGGGCAGGCCGCTGAGTGGCGATGTGTACGCGACCGGCTTCTCGCAGGGCGGGCAGGTGGCCATGGCGCTCGGGCGGGCGCTGGAGGGCGGAGCGGACCGGCACTTCCGGCTGAAGGCGCTGGCTCCGATCAGCGGGCCGTACGACTTGGCGGGCGAGGAGATTCCGGCGCTGTTCGACGGGCGGGTCAACGACGCGAGCGGGCTCCTCTACAGCTCGTACTTGCCGGTCGCGCAGAGCAGGCTGCATCCGATCTACAAGGGCCCGGCCGAGGCCTTCCGCGCGCCGTACGCGAGCCGCGTCGAGGGACTGTACGACGGGACGCACGAGGAGGAGGACATCCTGAAGGCGCTGCCGCAGACGGTGCGGGAGATGCTCACCCCGGCCTTCGTCGAGAAGATGCGGCATCCCGGCGGGGGGCTGCTCGACGCGATGCGCGCGGCCGATCACACCTGCGACTGGAAGCCGGCCGTGCCGGTGCGGCTGTACGCGGGGGCGGCCGACACCGACGTACCGATCGGGAACGTTCGTAGCTGTGCGCGGCAGCTGGCCGAGCAGGGGAAGACGGTGAAGGTGGTCGACCAGGGGGACGTGGACCACCTCGGGTCGTTCCAGGTGTCGGCGCCTCAGGTGGTGCGGTGGTTCGACGCCCTGAGTGACTAGGGCATGGCGAAGGCGGCGGCCCCGGGGATGGGGGCCGCCGCCTTCGTGCAAAGGAACGCTCTGCGACGAGCGGGGAGACCTGTGCTCGCACTGCCGTCCTGGCCGGCGCTTCAGCCGATGCGAGCTCCCGCGCCGCTGACACGGACACGCGGGTCGCCCGGCCGCAGCGTCACCGTGAGCTCGCCGGGGCGGCCCAGGTCCTCGCCCTGATGCAGGGTCAGGACGGCATCCTCCGGGACCAGGACGAGCTCACGGGCGTATGCACCGAACGCGGCGGCCGCGGCGCCGGTCGCCGGGTCCTCGACGACGCCGCCGACGGGGAACGGGTCACGGACATGGAAGACGGTGGCCGACTCCCGCCACACCAACTGGATCGTGGTCAGGTCCAAGCGGTGCATGAGGGCTTCGAGGCGCGCGAAGTCGTACGCGAGATCTGCGAGGCGAGCGCGCGTCGCCGCCCCGAGAACGAGATGGCGGGCGCCGGCGAACGCGATACGGGGCGGGAAGGCCGCGTCGAGATCGGCGGCCGGCCAGCCGAGCGCGGCGAGCGCCTCCGCCAGGTCGGCGTCGGCGATCTCCTCGATGTGCGGCTGGACACTGGTGAGTGTGGCCCTGACCGTCCCGCCCTCCTCGGCCACCTCCACCGGCACAGTGCCGGCGCGCGTCGCGAACACCAGCTCCCCGGGGCCTGTCCGCTCGGCGAGCGCGACGGCGGTCGCGACGGTGGCGTGCCCGCAGAACGGCACCTCGGCCTTAGGGCTGAAGTAACGGATGCTGTACGCCCGCCCCTCTTGCCCGCCGAGGCCCTCCGGGGGCGCGGTCAGGAACGCGGACTCCGAGTATCCGAGGTCGGCGGCGATGGCCAGCATGTCGCTGTCGTTCAGGGCGGTGGCGTCCAGAACGACGCCGGCGGGGTTTCCGCCGTCGGGGGAGCTGGAGAAGGCCGTGTATCGCAGGACCTCGGGCCGCGGCGCATTCGTCGTCATGCTCGCGGCAACGCGGGGCGCTCGCACGGCTATTCCTGGACGCGGGCGAAGGCGGCGGCCCCGGGGATCGGGGGGGCCGCCGCCTTCGGGTACGGGGGTGTGGCTCGGCTGATCAGTACCAGCCGTTGGCCTGCCAGAAGTTCCAGGCGGCGGTGGGGCTGCCGTAGCGGGAGTTCATGTAGTCCAGGCCCCACTTGATCTGGGTGGCGGGGTTGGTCTTCCAGTCGCTGCCGGCGGTGGCCATCTTGGAGGCGGGCAGGGCCTGGACGAGGCCGTAGGCGCCGGAGGAGGCGTTGGTGGCGCTGGGGTTCCAGCCGCTCTCGTGCTCGACGATCTTGCTGAAGGCGTTGTACTGCGCGGCGTCGGGGATCATCTGGTGCGCGATTGCCTGGGCGGAGGAGGCCGAGGTGGTGGTGGCGGGGGCGGCCTGTGCGGGGGCCGCGGCCAGGACCATGCCGGTGGTGGCGGCGGCCACGGCGGCACCGGCGAGGGCCTTCTTCGGGGAGGCAACGACGCGGCGGATGACGGAGACGGTCACGCGGGGCACCTTTTCTTCGGGGGCAAGGGAGTCGCTGTGTGCCGTGGCCACGTGGTGCGTGGTGTCGGTATACGTCGGCGCCGGGGGCCCGGGTGGGTCCGTCGGCGCCTGGCGACGAGCTCAAGAGAAACAGGCTCGGACCGTGTCCGCAATGACCCCTTTTACTAGTGGTGGTCGCATGGGCGAAGAAAGTCCCTCGTGTGACCTGGCTCTCAAAGCGCAGGTCAGGGCCCCTTATGACGCGGACATGGCGTCCTATTTGTCCTACTGTCGTCGTTAGTATGTGACGTAGGCCCTGTGGGGTGCTTCACCCCGGAACTGGCGCAGGGTGCGCGACCGCCCACACGGCGCTGTCGCGGAGTGTGACCTGGGCCGCAGATCACCAGGGCTCGAAGGTGACCGGGGTCGCTCAGCCCGCGGCTGTAGCCGTCCAGTCGACGAACGTGGTGAACGCGGCGGGGGCGAGGGTGAGGATCGGTCCCGCCGGGTTCTTCGAGTCGCGGACGGCGATGGTGGTGTGGGGGGCTTCGGCGATCTCTACGCACGAACCGCCCTGGTCGCTGCTGTACGAGGACTTGCGCCATGCGGCTCACGGTCGGCGCGCACTCGGCGTGGCACATCAGGCGCATCGTCCGCTCGCTGCTGGACGATTGGGGCTTGACGGAGCTGGCCGGCGCCGTGGAACTGGGTGTGACCGAGCTGGTCGCCAACGTCGTACGGCATGTCCCGGACCGGCGCTGCTCGCTGCTGATGCTGCGAAAGGCGGCGGGAGTCCGTATCGAGGTGGCGGACGGCTCCGAGCAACTCCCGTGCAGCCCTCCCGAGTTGCTTGCGGAGCCAGGGGCAGAGGCGGAGGGCGGCCGTGGGCTGGTCCTGCTGGACGCCGTGGTCGACAAGTGGGGTGTGGACCCTGGACCTGGGGGAGGCAAGACAGTGTGGTTCGAGTGCCGGGGCGGCTGTGACGGTTGACCCGCGTCACGGGGAGCGAACCCGCTTCGGGTTCCTGTCGTCCGCGCCGATGCCGAGCACGCCGTACAGGACGAGTGCCAAGTGCCCCCTTCGTCCGTGCTGTTGACTACGAGTGGGCGGAATGGTGAGAACCCGCTGCGCCGCTGCCCGGCTGCGTGTCTCACCTGTGCGACGAGGGAGGTTTGGTTGTGGAGACGGTGCCGGAGGTGCGGAAGGCGTCAGGGCTCTGGTCGGCGGGGTTCCGCATGGGCGCGCTTCTCGGGATTCCGACATCGCTGATCGCGATTTTCGTCGTCGGCCGGATATGGACGTCGTGCGATGTCGGGGTGAACGCCTCGGCCAATTCACTGTTCCTGCTTTTCGTCGCACCGTTCATCTGGATCGCCGGCACGGTTGCCTGGGTGCTTCTTTACGGTGCGATCGGAAGGTTCCGCCGGGGCGCCGCCGTCGCCGTCGGAACCGTCTTCAACCTGTGGTTGCTCTGGTTCGTCGTGACGGGAGTGGGCGCGATGGGTTCATATCCTTATGCCGTGTGTCCGGGAAATGTCCCGCCGTGGTGGCCGGGGTTCATTCCGTCCTGAGAGAACCGCTCGGCCAAAGCGATGGTCATCATCGATCATCGCTTCCGGGTGGCCGGCTGCGCGACAGCGCGAGGTCAGCTGTCGAAGTGGTGGCCGCTGTCGAGGTCGTGGAGCAGCCCGGGATGGGTCGGCTGCCAGCCCAGCAGTTCGCGGGTCAGCGTGCTCGAGGCCGACATGTCGAGCCCGAGGATGCGGGCCAGGAAGCCGAAGTGGGCGCCGGCGTCCTCGGCGGCGACGGGGGTCACCGGCGCGTTCAGGTGGCGGCCGATGACCTCGGCGATGGCGCGGAGGGGCACGCCCTCCTCGCCGACGGCGTGCAGCACGGATCCCGCCGGGGCCTTCTCCAACGCCAGCCTGAACAGGGGCGCGGCATCGAGCCGGTGCACCGAGGGCCAGTGGTTGGTCCCGTCACCGAGGTAGCCGGAGACGCCCTTCTCGCGCGCGATGCCGGCCAGCGTCGCGACCATGCCGCACGTGCTGTGGTCGTGGACCGTTGGCGCGAGCCGCACGATGGACGAGCGCACGCCGCGCTCCGCGAGCGCGAGTGCCGCCCGTGCGCCGGCGTTCCGGGGGCTCGGCGAGGCGAGGGACGCGTCCTGTTCACCCCCCACAGGCCCCCCGGAGGCGATGACCAGCGGCCGGTCCGATGCCTCAAGGGCCTCGCCGAACGTTTCGATGGCGCGCAGCTCGGCGCGCGCCGCGGCCTCGTGCTGTGTGAAGTCGTGGTGGAACGCCAGGTGGACGACACCATCGGACTCGGCGGCTCCGGCGCGCAGGCCGTCGAGGTCCTCCACCGTGCCGCGGCGCACCTCGGCGCCGGCGCCGGTCAGGGCGGCCGCCGAGGCGTCCGAGCGGGCGAGCCCGACGACTTGATGCCCGGCGGCGATGAGATCGGGCACGAGAGCGGAACCGATGAACCCGGACGCGCCGGTGACGAACACACGCATGGCGGTGCACTCCTTGGACGAAAGGAAATCGAGGACCGGCCCGATGGGGCGCTCGGACGGCGCCCGGCCGGTGATCCCACTCTGCGGCGACAGAGCACGGCAGGTCCATTGAATGTTTCGTAAGGGGCGATACGCCGCGTGTATCGCCGTGCTCACGGCGGCCACGGCGGCGGTGACGGACCGCGCGAGGGCTACGCTGGAACGGTGCCCGACTCGTCACCGCCTCCGGCAGCCTTCGATCTGCGGTTGGTGTGGTGCTTCACCGTCGTGGCCGAGTACCGGCATTTCGGCCGTGCCGCCGAAGCCCTGCACACCACCCAGCCGTCCCTGAGCCGGCAGATCCACCGCCTCGAACAGCAACTGGGTGCGCGCCTGTTCGAGCGCACGCCCCATGGCAATCACCTCACGGAGGCCGGCCAGGTCTTCCTGCCACTCGCCACGGAGTTGCTGCGCTCCGCCGACCATGCCGCGGCGCGCACCCGGGTCGCCGCCCGACCCAGCCGCATCACCGTCGGCTACACGTCAGGCCTCATCATCACCCCGGTCGTACGCGAGCTGCGCCACCGGTACCCCGACGCCGAGGTGCGAACCCTGCATCTCGCCCCGGACGAACCGCGCCCGGCGCTGCTGGACCGTCGGGTGGACGCCGTGGTCGCCCGGCTGCCGTTCCCGACCGACGGCCTGGACGTGACGGCCCTGTACGACGAGCCCCGGGTGCTGGTGGTGTCCCGGGACCATCGGCTGGCCGGCAAGGAATCGGTCACCTTGGACGACATCGCCGACGAACCCCTGCCCCAGGTGCGGGGGTCCGACCCGCTCTTGAGCGCCTTCTGGCGCATCGACCCCCGGCCCGACGGACGCCCGGCGCCCGACGGCCCGCTGATCGAGGCCGTCGAGGACAAGTTCGAACTCATCGCCGCAGGGCAGGCCGTGGCCATCTCCGTCCACGTCCACACCCACACCCTGCGCCCGGACCTCACCACGGTCCCGCTCGAGGGCGTCGAGCCCAGCCACGTCGTGCTGGCGACTCGCGCCCGCGACCGCAACGGCCTCGTGGAGGCCTTCCGCGCCTATACCCGAGCCCACCTCACGGGTCTCGATCCGGCCGGCCCGGCGAGCGCCCCGCCATCACGATCCGTGGAGTGATCGCACCGGCGACCGGCGACCTCATCAGCGCAAGCCGCGGGTTGTGCCGCCGAAGCGGTGGCGGGCATGACGAAGGCGGCGGCCCGGGGATCGGGGGCCGCCGCCTTCGTTCGGGGGGCTGCTGTGTGCAGGCTTTGGGGGAGCCTGTTGTGGGGGCAGCCCTGGTTGGTGGGGGCAGCCCTGGTTGCTCTGGGGGCAGCCCAGGTTGGCTGATCAGTACCAGCCGTTGGCCTGCCAGAAGTTCCAGGCGGCGGTGGGGCTGCCGTAGCGGGAGTTCATGTAGTCCAGGCCCCACTTGATCTGGGTGGCGGGGTTGGTCTTCCAGTCGCTGCCGGCGGTGGCCATCTTGGAGGCGGGCAGGGCCTGGACGAGGCCGTAGGCGCCGGAGGAGGCGTTGGTGGCGCTGGGGTTCCAGCCGCTCTCGTGCTCGACGATCTTGCTGAAGGCGTTGTACTGCGCGGCGTCGGGGATCATCTGGTGCGCGATTGCCTGGGCGGAGGAGGCCGAGGTGGTGGTGGCGGGGGCGGCCTGTGCGGGGGCCGCGGCCAGGACCATGCCGGTGGTGGCGGCGGCCACGGCGGCACCGGCGAGGGCCTTCTTCGGGGAGGCAACGACGCGGCGGATGACGGAGACGGTCACGCGGGGCACCTTTTCTTCGGGGACAGGGGGGCGCTGTGTACCGGTGCCACGCGGTGCGTGGTGTCGGTATACGTCGGCGCCGGGGGCCCGGGTGGGTCCGTCGGCGCCTGGCGACGAGCTCAAGAGAAACAGGCTCGGACCCTGTCCGCAATGCCCCCTTTTACTAGTGGTGGCCGAATCGAGGGGAAACGTCTCCCGTGTGAACTGGCTCTCAAAGCGCAGGTCAGAGGGGATGCGTCCGCGGACATATCGGACAAGGTGGACTACGATTCCGCTTCGTAGGTGACGTGGGTCATGTGGGGTGCTTCACCGGTCGCGCAACGATCCGTGCGCGCGGGATCACGCAGCGGGTGCGTCGAATGTGACCGCGGTCTCGAAAGCGGCCCTGCGGGTCGCCCGGCGCAGCGCCTTGAGGAGGGCCGGGCCGAGCGTGAGGGTCAGGACGACGGTGACCACCGCCCGGCCCAGGTCCCAGCCGAGTGAAGTGGCCAGGCAGTACGCGAGGAAGCGGGTCAGGTTGGCCGGGACGGTGTCGTGCGGGTCAAAGGCGACGGTCGAGGCCAGCGCGTCCATGAAGGGCCAGCCGGACAGGTTCATGACCGTGCCGTACGCGAAGGCGGCGAGGAAGCCGTACGCGGCGAGCATCACCAGTTCGACCCGCCCGCGCAGCCGGTCGGGGCCCGGCAGCAGCCCGGCGCCCATGGTGAACCACCCCATGGCGAGCATCTGGAACGGCATCCACGGCCCGACCCCGCCGGTGAGCAGCGCCGAAGCGAACATCGTCACCGACCCCAGCACGAACCCGAACCCCGGCCCGAGCACCCGCCCGCTCAGCACCATCAGGAAGAACATCGGCTCGATCCCGGCGGTCCCGGCCCCGATCGGCCGCAGCGCGGCGCCGGTCGCGGCCAGCACGCCCAGCATCGCCACTGCCTTCGGCCCGAGCCCCGACTCGGAGATCGTCGCCGCGACGACCGCGACGAGCAGCACAAGAAGCCCCGCGAACAGCCAGGGGGCATCCTGCGCGTGTGCGCTGACCTGCGAGCCGGGCCCCGCGAAGAGCGGCCAGGCGAACCCCGCGACGCCGGTGACGCTGACGAGGGCGAGCGCGGCTATGGAGCGGGGCCCCAGGTGGATGGCTTTGGCCTGGGCCTGGGCCTGGGTCTGGGTTTGAGGACGGGTCTGGGTTTGAGGCTGGGCTTCCGGCGACGTCATGAGAGTGCGTTTCTGACCTGGGCCACGGTCAGCCATGGCTGTGGGGCCAACACCTTGCTGACCTGTGGGGCGAAGGAGGGGGACGCGACGACCACCTCGGCGGTGGGCCCGTCGGCGACGATCTCGCCGTCCGCGAGGATCACCACCCGGTGGGCCAGGTCGGCGGCGAGCTCCACGTCGTGGGTGGCCAGGACGATGGCGTGGCCCTCGGCGGCCAGCCCGCGCAGCACGGTGACCAGCCGGGCCTTCGCCGCGTAGTCGAGGCCGCGGGTCGGCTCGTCGAGGAGCAGCAGCGGGGGGCGGGCCGTCAGCACCACGGCCAGGGCGAGTGCCAGCCGCTGGCCCTCCGACAGATCCCGGGGATGGGTGTCGTCCGCGATCCCCGGCAGCAGCTCCGACACCAGAGCACGGCAGGTGCCCGGCTCGGCTCCCGCGTCATGGTCGGCGGCCGCGCACTCGGCGGCGACCGTGTCGGCGTACAGCAGATCCCGCGGTTCCTGCGGTACGAGGCCCACGCGTCGTATGAGCTCGCGCGGCGCCGTGCGGTGCGGCACCGCGTCGCCGACCCGGACGGATCCGGCGGCGGGCTCGACCAGCCCGACCAGAGCTCCGAGGAGGGTGGATTTCCCGGCGCCGTTCCGGCCCATCAGTGCGATGGTCTCGCCGGGGGCGGCCGTGAGGTCGACGCGCCGGAGTGCTTCGATGCGACCGCGGTGGACGGCGAGGGATTCGACCACGACTGTTGGTGTGGGCGCGGGAGCGGTGGGGGTGGCCCTGCGGAGGAGCCGGGACAAGCCGGGCTTGGAGCGGGGGCGCGAGGGGGAACGGGGAGCGGGGACGGCATGGGTGTCACGGTCGCCCGTCGCGCCCGTCGCGCCCGTCGCGCCCGTCGCGCCCGTCGCGCCCGTCGCGCCGGCCGCGCCGTCGGCCCCCGGCGCCGTAGCACCCGCGACCTCGGCCAACCGCTCCCGCAGCGCCCCCGCCCGCCGCCGTGCGTCGCGCACCGTCAGGGGGAGGGGGGACCAGCCGGCGAGGCGCCCCAGATCCACCACCGGCGGGTACACCGGGGAGACGGCCATCACCTCGGAGGGAGTGCCGAGGAGCGGTGTGGCGCCCGGGGACGGGAGGAGGACGACCTGGTCGGCGTACTGGATGACGCGTTCCAGGCGGTGCTCTGCCATGAGGACGGTGGTGCCGAGGTCGTGGACGAGGCGTTGGAGGACGGCGAGGACCTCCTCCGCGGCGCCGGGGTCCAGGGCGGACGTGGGCTCGTCGAGGACCAGGACCTTCGGGTGCGGGGTGAGGACCGAGCCGATGGCGACCCGCTGCTGCTGCCCGCCGGAGAGCGTGGCGATCGGTCGGTCGCGCAGTGCCGCCAGGCCCAGCAGATCGAGGGTTTCCTCCACCCGGCGGCGCATCACGTCCGGCGCGAGGCCCAACGACTCCATGCCGTAAGCGAGTTCGTCCTCCACGGTGTCGGTCACGAAGTGGGACAGCGGATCCTGGCCCACCGTGCCCACCACGTCCGCGAGTTCGCGTGGCTTGTGGGTGCGGGTGTCCCGTCCGGCGACCGTGACCCGGCCGCGCAGCGTTCCGCCCGTGAAGTGCGGGACGAGACCGCTCACCGCGCCCAGTACCGTCGACTTGCCGACCCCGGAGGGCCCCACGAGCAGCACCAGTTCGCCCTCGGGCACCTCGAAGTCCACGCCCCGGACGGTGGGTTCGGCCGCACCGTCGTACGTCACGGAGACATCCTGGAAGCGGATCACGACGACTCCTTGGGGATCGGGGCGACGAAGGCCGGCAGGAGACCGAGGAGGATCGCCGCCGCGGGCCAGAGCGGGAGAGTGGGGGCCACGAGGGGGACGACACCGGGGCGCAGCGCCACGGGATCGTAGGAGGCAGCGATGATCATCAGCGCGGCCACAGCCACGCCCGACGCCGCGACCAGCCATGCCCGTGCGCCCCACACGTCCGGCCGGTACCGCGTCCGCAGCGAGCGGCGGCCGCCCAGCCACAGGCCGCCGAGCGCCGCGGCCAGCCCGGTCAGCAGCACCGGCAGGCCGTAGCCGGCGCCCTCGGCGGTCAGCAGTCCGTACGTGCCCGCGCAGACGCCGAGCAGACCGCCCAGTGTCAGTACGGCGGTGGTGCGGCGGACGGCGGGCGGGACCTGGGCGGTGCGGCCGTAACCCCGCGCGTCCATCGCCGCCGCGAGGGCGACCGAGCGCTCCAACGCGCCTTCCAGGACCGGAAGCCCTACGTGCAGCAGGCCGCGCAGGCCCCGGTCGGGGCGGCCGCGCAGCCTGCGCGCGGCGCGCAGTCGCTGTGCGTCGGCGATCAGGTTCGGGGCGAAGGTCAGGGCGACGACCACCGCGACGCCCGCCTCGTACAGCGCTCCCGGCAGCGACTTCAGCAGACGCGCCGGGTTGGCGAGGGCGTTCGCCGCGCCCACGCAGATGAGGAGCGTGGCCAGTTTCAGGCCGTCGTACAGCGCGAAGACCAGGCCCTCGGCGGTGATGCGGCCACCGATGCGGATGCCTTGGGCCCAGTGGGGGAGGGGGACTTCGGGGAGCGTGACGATGACGTGGGTTCCCGGGATCGGGGAGCCCAGGAACACGGCGAAGCCGAGCCGGATACCGAGGACGGCGGCCGCCAGCTTCACGAATGCGCCGTAGGAGCGGGCCCAGGGTGCCTCGGTCCGGCGCGCCGCCACGACGTATCCGGCTACGCCGACGAGGAGGGCCAGGAGGAGGGGGTTCGTGGTGCGGGAGGCGGCGGTTCCCAGGCTCAGGGCCCAGATCCACCAGGCGCCCGGGTGGAGGGCGTTGCTGCGGTTCGCCTGCGGCGTGCGGCTACGCAGGCGCAGTGGGCGCCTGGCCGGGACGGCACCCGGCGCTGCAGGTGCCCACCTTCCCCCAAGCTCTCGGCTTCGCTTGAGCAGGGGGAACCCCCAACGCCCTGCGGGACGACTGCCCACAGTGGTAGCGGCAGCGGGAGCGGCGGAGGCGCGCTCCTGCCGCGCGAGTCGTTCGTCGGCAGGGGCAGGGGCAGGGGCAGGGGCAGGGGCAGGGGCAGGGGCAGGGGCAGGGGCAGGGGCAGCGTTGGCGGCAGCGGGAGTGGCGGAGGTGCGCTCCTGGTGGGCGAGTAGTTCGGCGGCAGCCTCGGCGGGAGCGGGAGTGGTGGAGGCGCGCTCGTGCCGGGCGAGTCGTTGCTCGGCGGCAGCAGCTGCGGCAGCCTCCGCAGCAGCGGTGGGCGCCTCGGCCCGTGCGTCGTCGTCCGTCGTCATCGTTCCCACCCCCGCCTCAGCCCCGGCGGCGGCGTGCCTGCCAGATGGCGGCCGTGCCCAGCAGGGCCACCGCGGCGGCGCCCGCGAGCAGGCCGACCGATGGGCCGTGGTGGGTGGCCGTCGCCCGGGGGCGGGCGGCGGCCGTCGGCTTCGTGGCGGAGACCTGTTCGCCGCAGCCGGTGCGCGGGTAGCCCGCGATGGCGCACAGAAGGGCGCTTGTGTCGTAGCGGAGGGGTTTCGCGACCGACGCGAGGGCGTCGGCCGTCGTGGCGTCGGAGGGGACGCGGGCGCACGCCGTACGCGCGGCCGGTGGCGTCTCGCCGGACGGCGCGTCCGCTGTCGTGCCGAAGTCGATGACCAGGGCCACGCGCTTCTTGCCCTGCTGGGCGGGTGTCTTCGCGCATATGGACGCGAAGTCCGCCGTCCCGCGCGGCTTCGTGGCGTCCTGCGAGTCCTCGCTCACCGCGAAGCGGAACCCCTCGACGTCGCCGTCGGACGGCCGCGCGGTCGACGGCCCCTGTGTCGCGTACGTCCACTTCCCGCCGGTCAGGTCCCAGAAGGACCAGTAGCGGTAGCCGACGGCACGGGCCTGCCCCGCGCCGCCGAGCATGAGGAGCAGCAGGGCCAGGGTCAGGGCGAGGACGGGCGCGGACGTCCGACGGCGGCTCACAGCTGCTGCTTCTTGTTGCGGCCGCTGATCAGGAAGCCGATGCCGATACCGGCGACGAGACCGACGCCGACGATCCACCAGACACCGAGCCCCTTGTCGTCGTCCTTCTTCTTCTCGTCGCTCGGGGCGGCCGAGTGGTCGGAGGCGTCCGCCGCCGGACCGGTCGCGCCGAGCTGCTTGACGAGGTCCGCGCCGCCGAAGTCACGCGGATCCGTGCCGGTCGCACGGGCGGCGAAGATCAGCTGGGCGTACGCGGCCGGACCGGCCTTCGCCGCCCAGGCGCCGGAGTTCTTCTCCAGCCAGGCGAGGGGTTCCTTCGCCAACGACGTCGCTCCGGCGGCGGACAGCGCCACGACCGCGTCCGCCGTGTTGCCGTAGTCCGGCTGGTCCTTGGCACCGGCGAGCGCGGACCTCAGGTAAGGGGTCTTCTCCAGCGACTTGGCCAGATAGTCGGCGCCGTTCTGCGCCGCGTCCTGCGGTCCGGGGGAGTCGGTAGTGGCGCACTGCGTACGGTCGTACGCCGCGCCGGCCTTCGCCGCGAACCCCTTGCCCAGACCGCCGAGTACGCCCGCCGCCGTCGCGTCCGCGTTCGCCGCGAGCTTGCCCTTCTTGTCGGGCTGGTAGGCGAACGCGCCGCCACCGTCCGAGCCGCACGCGAGAGACAGAGCCACGAGGGCGTCGTACGGCGACTTGCCGCCCTTGGCGACATCGGCGGGCTTCTCGCCCACGGCCGTCAACGCCCCGATCACCACGGACGTCGAGTTGGCGTCACTCGCCCCGCCCGCGGTGTACCCCCAGCCGCCGTCCTTGTTCTGTACGGACTTCAGCCAGGCGACGGCCTTGCCCGTCTCGGCGTCGTGCCCGCCGAGCGCGGCGAGGGCCTGTACGGCTGCGGCCGTGCTGTTCGTGTCGACCATCGTCTTGGCATCGCACTTGGCGGTGGCGTCGGCGCGGTACGGAGCGAACGCCCCGTTCGCGCACTGCTGTCCGGTCAGCCAGTCGACGGCCTTGGCAGCGGGCTTGACGCCCACGGTGTGCTGGGCGAGCAGCGCGAGCGACTGCCGCCAGACACCGTCGTAGGTGGGGTCGGTGGAGCCGTACAGCCCGGACGGGATCGCCTGGGAGGGAGAGGGGGACGCGTCGGCGGCGAGGGCTGCCGGTGCGACGGCCGTACCGATGACGACGGTGGCGGCCAGTACCGCGGTGCTGCGGCGAACAATCATGACTCTCCCTGCGGGGAGCCGGGCAGCACCGGGCGCACGCTGGAGCATCCGGGCGGCTCCGGCTCCGTATCCCTCGACGGTGCCGGCCAGCGGCGGGTTGCCGGTGGCACGAGCCGGTCACGTCCCGTGCGCGGCGATCCGGCTCACCGTCCCTGGTGGGCGGCTCACGGTTGCGGGTCAGCGCCGGAATTGCACCGGCTTCCCCCCGTACGGGTGTGATGACGACGCGCTCACTCTACCGGGCCGTAGCAAAGCGCCTGAGGGCCGCCTGTGAGCCCGGGCGGATGCCGGGCCAATCCGGGGGACAGGCCCTAAAGTCGGCCCATGCGAACGGGGAGACTGCTCGGCTCGGGGCGTTCGGCGGACGTCTACGAGATCGACGAGGCGTGGGTACTGCGGCGGGACCGGGAGGGGTGGGGCGACGCCACCGCCGAGGCCGTGGTGATGGAGCATGTGCGCGGGCACGGGTATCCGGTGCCGGGGGTGCGGGCGGCGACCCGCAGCGATCTGGTGATGGAGCGGCTGTCCGGGCCGACCATGCTGGAGGCGTTCGGCGCCGGTGTGCTCTCCCCGCGGGAGGCGGGCGTCACCCTCGCCCGGCTGTTGCGCGGGTTGCACGCGCTGCCCGCCCGGGTCTCGGCGGACCCGGCGCTCCGCGTCCTGCACCTGGACCTGCACCCGGACAACGTGATGCTCACCCCGGACGGCCCGAAGGTCATCGACTGGGCCAACTCCGAGGAGGGCGCGCCCGGCCTGGACTGGGGCATGTCCGCCGTGATCCTCGCCCAGGTCGCCGTCGGCGGTGAGCCGCACGCGGAGGTGGCGCGCGAGACGCTGGCCGCGATGCTCCGGGAGGGCGTGCACGGCGTGACGCAGGACGGTCTCGCCGAGGCGCGACGGCGCCGGGCGGCCAATCCGACGATGAGCGTGCGCGAGGTCCAGCTCCTGGGCGACGCGGAGGAATTGATCCGGACGCTGCTTCACTGAGCGGTATGCCGCCAGAAGTCCCGCATCAGCGGGGTGGGCGTCGGGTTCTCCATGGCGACCTGGGTGAGCAGGACGGCGACGGTGCCGGTCGACGGGACGATGTGGGCCGTGGTGCCGGTGCCGCCGGTCCAGCCGTAGCGGCCCGGGACGTTCCAGGGGTCGGTGGGTTCGATGTCGACCTGGGCGCCGTAGCCCCAGCCCTGGCCCTCCATGAACAGTGCCCCGATCTGGCGCTGGGCGGAGGTGAGGTGGTTGGTGGTCATCTGCCGTACCGAGCCGGGGGAGAGCAGGCGTCGGTCGCCCGCCGTGCCGTCGGCGAGCAGCACGCCGGGGCGACCGCACTGCGCCGGGCGCATGACTTCACGGCACACGCGCGGGGACCGTCGCCTCCATGGGCTGGCACAGGACCAGGGCGAGATCGTCGGTGAGGGCCGAGCCGGTGTGGGCGATCAGGCGGGCGTACAGGGCGTGCAGGGCCTCGTCGGGGAGCGGCTCGCGCAGGGCGAGCGCGGCCTCGCCGAGAAGGGGGAAGGGGGCACCCTCCGGGTCGCGGGCCTCGGTCAGGCCATCGGTGTAGAGGAGGAGCCGGTCACCGGGCTGGAGCCGTACACGGTACTGGCGCGGGTCGGGGCACAGTCCCAATGGCGGGGCGGTGACGAGGGGTTCGAGGAGTTCGATGCGATGGCCGGCGCGCAGGGGCGCCGGGTGACCGCAGTTGACCAGTCGCACCTCGCCGGGCGCGAACTCGGCGAGCACGGCGGTGACGAAGTCCTCGAGGCCCAGCTCCGGAGCGAGCCGTGCGTCGAGGCCGGCGGTGAGGGCCGTCAAGTCGGGTGCCGTGTAGGCGAGTTCGCGGAAGCCCGCGATCGTGTCGGCGGTCAGCCGGAGGGCGTCGAGCCCGTGGCCACGGACGTCGCCGACGAGGACACGCAGTCCGAACGGGGTCACCGCGACGTCGTACAGGTCGCCGCCGACGGTCGACTCGAGGGCGGCGCTGTGGTAGCGGGTGCACACCTGAGTGCCACCCAGGGTGCGGGAGATGGGCCGCAGGACCGCCTCCTGGGTGATCCGGGCGACCTCGCGGGCCCGGTCGAGCGTCGCGACGAGCCGCTCGCGCTGCCGGGCCGCGTACACGGTGAGCGCGCAGCCGAACAGCAGGCCGCTCCAGTGGACGGCGAACGCGAAAGTCTGCACGGTGCGGTCGTCGATCCCCATCGCGAGGCCCAGCACCGCGGACCAGCAGCAGGCCAACACGGTGTGCCGGACGCCCAGCCGGACGCAGGCCAGCAGCGGGCCGATGAGCAGCAGCACGATGAGCGGCGGCACCCGGTCGAAGAACAGATCCGGCACGGCGATCGCCAGACAGGCGGCCAGCGGCACCAGCACCAGCCACCGCACCTGCCGCCCGACACCCGCGGTCACGTCCCCGTCCCCCACACCGGCGTCCGCGGTCGGCTGGCCGCTCCTGACGCCGACGTCCGCGGTCACGTCGACGTCTCCGATATTGGCGTCCGCGGTCGGCTGGCCGTCCTTGACACTGACGTCCGGGGTCACGTCGACGTCTCCGATATCGGCGTCCGCGGTCGGCTGGCCGTCCTTGACACTGACGTCCGGGGTCACGTCGACGTCTCCGATATCGGCGTCCGCGGTCGGCTGGCCGTCCCTGACGCCGACGTCCGCGCTCAGGTCGTCGCTCCGGCCCTTGGCACCTGTGACCGGGGCGCCGTCTCCGAGGCCGGCGCCCGCGGCCGAGCCGCGGCTCCCGAAACCCCTTCCCGCGGTCGAGTTGCCGTCTCCGACGCCGGCGTCCGTGGCCGAGTTGCCGCTTCCGGTGCCGTTGCCCGCGGTTGGGTTGCTGTCTCCGAGGCCCGTGCTCGCGGTGGCGTTGTAGCTTCCGATGCCGGCACCTGCGGTCGAGTTGCCGTCTCCGACGCCGGCGCCCGCGGTCGAGCTGTAGCCCCCGACACCGGCCCCCGCGGCCGAGCTGCCGCCCCCGGCACCCGCGCCCTCAGCCGAGTCGGCGCCCCCGCTCTCGCCACCCGTGGTCATGTCGCCCCCACCGCCTCCGCCCCTGGCGGCCATCCGTCCTCCCTGGTCACTCTCGCCCATCACCTGACAATCTCCGAATATCACCCTTCCCGCCCTCATCGACGAGAAATTGATCGCATCTCGTCGGAAGGTGCACGGAAGTGATGAGGGTTGCGGCCTCTCTGTTCGAGTTGCCGGAGCGGGACATCGCGGGGGTGCGACGCGGACAGACTGGTCCACGTGTCTGACAAGACGACCGGTGGACGGTCCGGCAATCTGCCCCCGGAAACGCGGAGCTTCGTCGGGCGGCGGGACGAACTCGACTGGCTGGACGACGAGTTGGATCCCGGGATCGGGATCGACCGGCTGGTGAGTCTCGTCGGGGTCGGCGGCGTCGGCAAGACCCGGCTCGCGCTGCGGGCCGCGGGCCGGGTCCGGGACGCGTACCCCGACGGCGTGTGGCTGGTGGAGCTCTCCCCGCTGCACACGGCGGGCCTGGTGGGCCTGGCCGTCGTGGAGGCGCTGCGGCTCGCGGACCGGTCGACGGGCCCGGTCACCGAGGTGGTCGCCGAATGGGCCGAGGGCAAACGGCTGTTGCTGGTCCTCGACTCCTGCGAGCACGTCCTCGCGGACTGCGTGGCGTTCGCCGAGGCGCTGCTGCCGGTCCTGCCGGGGCTGCGCATCCTCGTCACCAGCCGCGAGCCACTCGGCCTGCCCGGCGAACGCGTGCTGTACCTGGACCCGTTGCCGGTCGCCGACGACGCGGTGGCCTTGTTCGCCGAACGAGCGGCCGCCACCGGATTCGCTCTCGACGACACCAACCGCGCCGCGGTCGAAGCCGTCTGCCGCCGTCTCGACGGCATCCCGCTCGCCATCGAACTCGCCGCCGTCCGGCTCTCCGAGCTCTCCCTGGCCCAGCTGCACGACCGCCTCGGCGAACGCCTGCCGTCCCGGCTCGATCTGCTCGTCGCGCGTGACGGCGAGGGGCCGCCGCGCCACCAGACGCTGCGTACGGCCATCGGCTGGAGCCACGAACTGTGCGCACCGCTGGAACGGCTGCTGTGGGCCCGCCTCTCGGTGTTCGCGGGCGGCTTCTGCGTACGCGCCGCCGAGGAGGTCTGCGTGGGCGGTCCGCTGCCCGCCGGGCGGATCGCCGGCCTGCTCGCCCGGCTCGTCGAGAAGTCCATCGTGCGCCGTCACCGCGCCGACCCGGACCGCTTCCGACTCCTCGACACCGTACGGGAGTTCGGCGCCGACTGGCTGCGCGCGCTCGGCGAGGAGCGAGCCGTACGGCTGCGCCACCGTGACCACTACCGGCGCCTGGCCCGCGAGGGCTGCGCCGAGTGGAACACCGGACGACAGGTGGCGTGGTGCGAGCGCACGCTGACCGAACATGCCAACCTCCGCGCCGCCATGGACTACGCGCTCACCGAAACCGACGGACGCGTCGCCCTGGAGATGGCGGCCGACATCGGCTTCCTGTGGCGGCACTGCGGCTATCTGCGCGATGCCCAGCACTGCCTCGACCTGGCGCTCGCCACCGACCCGCCGCCGGGCCCCGACCGCATCCGAGCCGTGTGGGCGCGCGGCGCGGTGGCGCTGCTCCAGGGCGACCTGGAGGTCGCCGCCGAGTGGGCGGTGCGGTGCGCCGACGCGGCGCGGGACCAGTGCGATCCGGCAGCGGTGGTGGCCGCCGCGTACCTCATCGGCGGTCAACTGGCCCTGAGCGGCAAGCTGTCCGAGGCGATCGACGTGCTGTCCGCCACGCCCCGGCTGCCCATCCGGCAGGACGGGTTCGGGGCCGCCCAGATCCAGGTCCGCGTGGCGCTCTCCTTCTCGTACATGTTGCGGGGCGACCACGAGCGGGCGCGTACGGTGGCCGAGGAGGTGCGCGCGGCCAGCGTGGCGTGCGGCGAGTCGTGGGCGGGAGCCTTCGCCGACGGGATCGTGGCCCAGGCGGACCTGGCCCGCGGCGATGTCCGCGCCGCGGTCGGCAACGCACGCACCGCCCTGGCCGGGCACGGGCTGCTGCACAACACCGTCGGCGCGGCCACGGCCCTCGACGTGCTCGCCGCCGGTGTCGTCGCGGCCGGCGACGGCCACCGCGCGGCCCGCCTCCTCGGCATCGGCGAACGCGTCTGGGAACTCACCGGCCGCGCCCAGATGGACTCACCCGACCTCATCGCCACCCGCCGCTCACACGAACTGCGCGTCCGCGAGGAGATCGGTGACACGGAGTACGAGAAGGCGTACGAGGAGGGCCTCGCCATGCCGTACGAGGAGGGGCTGGACTACGCGAAGCACGGTTGCTGACGGACCCTCTCCAGCCGTCTGCCGCCCGAGGCCACGGACTTTCGTCCTCTCCGCCCCCGCCCGTCCCGACCTGGTGCTGCGCCCCAGGCCCCGCTCCTCACATGTCGGAGGGGCTGAAGGGTCAGCCCGTCCGGCGTTTGAGGACGAGCGGAGCGCGATCTCGGGGGGTCTGGGGGCGGAGCCCCCAGGTACGGGACGGGTAGGGGCGGAGGGGGCGAAACGAGCTCCCGGTCACTGGCGGGGCGTCGGTCCGCCGAACGGCAGGAAGAGCGTCCGGGATGCGAGCAGCCAGCGGTCGCCGACCTTGCGGAAGACGTCCTCGTAGTGCCCGATCTGGACAGGAGGCCCGGCCGGGACCATGCCACCGGTGTGGCCGTCGATGCGATAGGTCGTGAAGTACGAGGTGGCGGTGGCCGTCGTCGGCGAGCCCACGGTGACGAGGATGTTCGTCATCACGCGGCGCGACAGCCGGTCGGCGGGACGGGAGCCGAAGTACTCCCGCAGTGCGTCACGCCCCTGCACGATCCGGTCGCCCTCCGGCCACTGCCAGCAGCCGTCCTCGGTGAACAGTTCGGCCACCGAGCCGGGTTCACCGAGGTCCAGACGGCGGACGAAGTCGAGAACGAGCCGCTCACAGGCGCGCTCGGCGAGGAGTTGCGCGAGGTCATCCATGACGCCGTTGCTATCAGCCGCGCGCCCGCCGCGGCCAACGCATTACCCCGGCCGACGCGCCCGCCGGGGCCGACGCGCCCGCCGGGGCCGACGCGCCCGCCGGGGCCGACGCGCCCGCCGGGGCCGACGCGCCCGCCGGGGTCGGCGCGCCCGCCGGGGTCGGCGCATTACCCCGGCCGACGCGCCCGCCGCGGCCAACGCATTACCGCGGCCGACGCGTCAGCGCGGCCGACGCATCACACAGCCACGTACGTCACCGGATCGCTCCCCGTCACTGCCTCCGCCCGTCCCAGCTTCACCAGCCGCCGCACATGGGCCTCGGCCTCCGAGACCGCGATGGTGCGTGATCCGAACGGGATCTGGTCCCAGGGCCGGTTCCACTCCATGCGCTCGGCGAGCTGCCAGGGGGTGAGCGGTGTCGAGAGGAGGGTCAGCAGTCCGGTCAGGCGTTCTTCGTGGTGGACGAGCAACTCCCGTACGCGGGACGGGGCGTCGGCGAAGGCGTGCTGGTGGGCCGGGAGTACCTCGGCGGGGTCGAGGCGGCCGACGCGCTCCAGGGAGTCGAGGTAGTCGCCGAGCGGATCGGTGACGGTGACGTCGTCCGGATCCTCGTACAGGCCGATGTGCGGGGTGATCCTCGGCAGGAGGTGGTCGCCGGAGAACAGGCGGCCGTGGCCCGGAAGGCGGGCGGGATGGTCCTCCTCCAGGTGGAGGCAGACATGGCCGGGCGTGTGGCCGGGGGTCCAGATCGCGCGCAGGCGGCGGCCCGGCAGGGCGAGGAGTTCGCCGGGGACGATCTCGCGGTCGGGCAGGGCGGGGGAGAAGCCGGGGAGGGTGCTCGGGCGGGCCGATGTCCTGGCGCCGCGCAGCGGCGCCAGGTGCTCCTCGGGCGCGCCGGAGGCCGTCAGTTTGGCCGCCATGTAGGCGAACCAGCGCTCGGGCCGGTTCTCCCGCGTCCGCCGGACGATCGAGGCGTCCGCCGCGTGCATCGCGATCCAGGCCCCGGACGCCTCGCGCACCTGGCCCGACAGGCCGTGATGGTCCGGGTGGTGGTGGGTGATGACCACACCGTGGATCTCGGCGACGGTGGTGCCGCAGGCGGTGAGGCCCTCGGCGAGGGTCTCCCAGGAGGCGGGGTCGTCCCAGCCCGTGTCGATCAGGACGGGACCGCGGTCGGTGTCCACGACGTACACCAGGGTGTGGCCCAGGGGGTTGTCCGGGATGGGGACACGGATCGACCGTACGCCCCCGCCGTGATCGGTCACCTGCGCCATGGGCTCCCACCAATCGCCGTGTTCCGGTCACTGTCCGGTCTGCCCGGCCACTATAACTAGAACAGATTCCATTGGGTGCCCAAGTCGACCGTCATCTCTTCGCGTCGGGCGTCCGGCCCGTGGACTCCGCTGACTGGAACTGGTATCAGTTCTCGTATCTGATGAAGCGTCAGAGAAGCGTCAGGGAACGGTCCCCCGGGAGGCAGTCAGCCATGACGGAGCTCGTGGAACACGGACAGCTGTTCATAGGCGGGGAGTTGACGGACCCCCTGGGCAAGGACGTCATCGAGGTGATCTCGCCCCACACCGAAGAGGTCATCGGGCGGGTGCCGCACGCTTCGACGGGTGACGTCGACCGGGCCGTCGCCGCCGCGCGCAAGGCGTTCGACGAGGGCCCCTGGCCGCGCATGAGCCTCGACGAGCGGATCGAGGTCGTCACCCGGATCAAGGACGCGATCGCGGTGCGCCACGAGGAGATCGCCCGCGTCATCTCCTGCGAGAACGGTTCCCCGTACTCCTGGAGCGTCCTCGCGCAGGCCCTCGGCGCGATGATGGTGTGGGACGCGGCGATCACGGTCGCGCGCACCTACACCTACGAGGAGACGCGCGACGGAGTCCTCGGGAAGATCCTCGTCCGGCGCGAGCCGGTGGGGGTCGTCGCGGCCGTCGTCCCGTGGAACGTCCCGCAGTTCGTGGCGGCGGCCAAACTCGCGCCCGCGCTGCTGACCGGCTGCACGGTCGTACTGAAGCCGTCGCCCGAGTCGCCGCTCGACGCCTATCTGCTGGGCGAGATCGCCAAGGAGGCAGGTCTGCCCGAGGGCGTGCTGTCGATCCTCCCGGCGGACCGTGAGGTCAGCGAATACCTGGTCGGACACCCGGACATCGACAAGGTCTCGTTCACCGGGTCGGTCGCGGCCGGCAAGCGCGTCATGGAGGTCGCGTCGCGCAATCTCACCCGCGTGACCCTGGAACTGGGCGGCAAGTCCGCGGCGGTGGTGCTCCCGGACGCCGACATCGGGACATCCGTCCCCGGCATCGTCTCGGCGGCCTGGATGAACAACGGCCAGGCCTGTGTCGCCCAGACCCGCATCCTTGTGCCGCGCTCGCGCTACGACGAGTTCGCGGACGCCTTCGCGGCGGCGGCCGGCGCGCTGGTGGTCGGCGACCCGCTCGACCCGGCGACCCAGGTGGGCCCGCTGGTCGCGAGGCGCCAGCAGCAGCGCAACCTCGACTACATCCGCATCGGCCAGGAGGAAGGGGCCAAGATCCTCACCGGCGGCGGCCGTCCGCCGGGCCTCGACCGCGGCTGGTATGTCGAGCCGACCCTCTTCGGCGACGTCCACAACTCCATGCGGATCGCGCGCGAGGAGATCTTCGGCCCGGTGATCTGCCTGCTCCCGTACGGCGACGAATCCGAGGCTGTGAAGATCGCGAACGACTCGGACTACGGGCTGAGCGGCAGCGTCTGGACGGCCGACGTGGCCCACGGCATCGACGTCGCCCGCCAGGTCCGCACCGGCACCTACTCCGTCAACACCTTCAGCCTCGACATGCTCGGCCCCTTCGGCGGCTACAAGAACTCGGGCCTGGGGCGGGAGTTCGGCCCCGAGGGGTACGGCGAGTTCCTGGAGCACAAGATGATCCATCTGCCGGCCGGCTGGGAGGCGTGAGCATGGGCGACCGCTGGCAGGTGGAGGTCGACCGCTCGGTGTGCATCGGCTCCGCCCAGTGCGTCCACCACGCCCCGGACGCCTTCCGCCTGGACACCGGTATGCAGTCCCACCCGGTCGAGCCGGAGGCCGATGCCAACGAGAAGATCCTCGCGGCGGCGGAGGGCTGCCCGGTGGAGGCGATCATGATCACGCTGCTGGGGAGCGGGGAGCCGGTGTTCCCGCCAGAAAACTGAAGAAAAAAAAATCCCTTTCGGGGGGTTCTATCCAGCCTTGGAGGTTCTATCCTGGTATTGGCCTACGAGGCGAGTGAGGGAGTTCAACCGGAGTAGCCGACTTTGGCGAGACGCTTAGGCATCCGCTGAGGCCGACGTCGACGGTCGGGCTGAGAGGCCGGAAGGTAGCAGTTGGACCGGAAGGCGACCTCCACTACCTGATCCGGGTAATACCGGCGAAGGGAACCCGTCTCGTAGGTTTTCCGCGTGCCTGCGTGCCTGCGTGCCCGCGTGCCCGCGGCCCTAGTCGTCCGCAGCCGGGTCCGTCAGGTCGATCAAGCGGCACACCGTCTCGATGTCGATCTTGACCTGGGCGATCGAGGCCCGGCCCGAGAGCCAGGTGATCAGGGCCGAGTGCCAGGTGTGCTCGATGACGCGGACGGCGGAGAGCTGGGCGGGGGTGGGGTCGTCGAGTCCCATGGCGTCGAGGATGATCACCGTGGTCTGCCGGGAGACCTGGTCGACCTCGGGGCTGACGCTGCGGTCCGCGAAGGTGAGTGCGCGGACCATGGCGTCGGCGAGATGCGGCTCGCGCTGCAGGGCGCGGAACGCCCGCATCAGCGTCTCCGCCACCCGCTCGGCCGCCGTGTCCCCGGCCGGCGGCTTCTTGCGCAGCGTGCCGTGCATGTGCTCCAGCTGGTCCTGCATCGTGGCCACCAGCAGATGGACCTTCGAGGGGAAGTAGCGGTACAGCGTGCCCAGGGCGACCTGCGACGACTCCGCGACCTCGCGCATCTGTACGGCGTCGAAGCCGCCCCGGCTGGCCAGCTGCGCGCTCGCGTGCAGGATCCGTCGGCGGCGCGCCTCCTGCCGCTCGGTGAGTGGGGCAGTGGCGGGGTGCGGGGTGGAGTGGTGCGCGGAGGAGGGCGTGGACGGCTGCGACGCCGACCGCGCGTTCTTCGAGTCCGCCTTGGCTTCCGCAGGCATGGGTCCGTTCCGTGACATCAGCGAGAGGGAGCGATGAGTCAGCATGGCAGGGCTCCGGCTGCCGTGCGAATCATCGGACTCCGCCATTCCGTCGTGGCGTGAATCACCTGATCCACCGCTCACAGCAGCGCTACCTGCCGGTAGATTCAGTGCTCCTTGAACGATCAAGTCTGAAACTTGTTCTAGATTAGCGTCCCGGCGTAATCTCGCGGGAAAGTGCAGGGAGAAGGGGGCCGTAAGTGACCGCTGAGGCCATGGAGGCGGGCCCCGGGGAGGGTGCGGCCGCCGACGGGGACCGACCTCTGCGCATCGCGCTCCTCACGTACAAGGGGAACCCGTTCTGCGGCGGCCAGGGTGTCTACGTACGACACCTCTCGCGCGAGCTCGCCCGCCTCGGCCACCGGGTCGAGGTCATCGGCTCCCAGCCCTATCCGGTGCTGGACGAAGGCCTCCCCGAGCTGAGCCTCACCGAGCTGCCCAGCCTCGACCTCTACCGCCAGCCCGACCCCTTTCGCACCCCGAAGCGCGAGGAGTTCCGGGACTGGATCGACGCGCTCGAGGTCGGCACGATGTGGACCGGAGGCTTTCCCGAGCCGCTGACCTTCTCGCTGCGCGCGCGGCGTCATCTGCGTGCCCGCCGAGGCGAGTTCGACGTCGTCCACGACAACCAGACCCTCGGCTACGGCCTGCTGGGCGACGTGGGCGCGCCGCTCGTCACCACCATCCATCACCCCATCACCGTCGACCGGCAGCTGGAGCTGGACGCCGCCGAGGGATGGAAGCGCCGCGCGTCCGTACGCCGCTGGTACGCCTTCACACGCATGCAGAAGCGCGTCGCGCGCCGCCTGCCGTCCGTGCTCACTGTCTCCGGTACGTCACGCCAGGAGATCGTCGACCACCTGGGTGTGGCTCAGGACCGTATACACGTGGTGCACATCGGCGCGGACACCGACCTTTTCTCGCCGGATCCGGCGGTACGGCAGGTGCCGGGCCGCATCGTGACGACATCCAGCGCGGACGTGCCGCTCAAGGGCCTGGTCTTCCTCGTCGAGGCGCTCGCGAAGGTGCGCACCGAGCACCCCGGCGCCCACCTCGTCGTCGTCGGCAAGCGCGCCGAGGACGGGCCCGTCGCCCAGGCCATCGAGCGGTACGGGCTCGAAGGCGCCGTCGAGTTCGTCAAGGGGATCTCCGACGCGGAACTGGTCGACCTGGTGCGCTCGGCGCAGGTCGCCTGCGTGCCGTCGCTGTACGAGGGCTTCTCGCTCCCGGCGGCGGAGGCCATGGCGACCGGCACGCCGCTGGTGGCCACGACCGGCGGGGCGATCCCGGAGGTCGCCGGGCCCGACGGCGAGACCTGCCTCGCGGTGCCGCCCGGCGACTCGGGCGCGCTGGCCGCCGCTCTGAGCCGACTGCTCGGCGACCCGGAGCTGCGGGTGCGCCTGGGCGTCGCCGGCCGTGCGCGGGTACTGCAGCGCTTCACCTGGGCCCGAGCCGCCGAGGGCACGGTGGCCCACTACCGCGAGGCCATGGCCGGCTCCGCGGGCCGGGCCCCCCGCCGCTCCGCGGACGACGACTCCCGCCGCTCCGCGGACGACGACTCCCGCCGCTCCGCGGACGACGACTCCCGCCGCTCCGCGGACGACGACTCCCGCCGCTCCGCGGACGACGACTCCCGCCGCTCCGCGGCAGGCCTCGACCTCCCCATCGCGCCCCCGCCTCCCGACCGCTCCGCGGCCACCGAGGGGGCCGAAGCCCCCGCCCAGGACGCCGCCGAAGAACTAGTTGTAGCCAACCGCGAAAGCAGGGCCACGTGCTGACCGTCGACTTCTCCCGGTTCCCGCTCGCCCCGGGCGACCGCGTCCTGGACCTCGGCTGCGGTGCCGGCCGGCACGCGTTCGAGTGCTACCGGCGCGGCGCCCAGGTCGTCGCGCTGGACCAGAACGGCGAGGAGATCCGCGAGGTCGCCAAGTGGTTCGCGGCGATGAAGGAGGCGGGCGAGGCGCCCGCCGGAGCCACCGCGACGGCCATGGAGGGCGACGCGCTGGCGCTGCCCTTCCCCGACGAGTCCTTCGACGTCGTGATCATCTCCGAGGTCATGGAGCACATCCCGGACGACAAGGGCGTCCTCGCGGAGATGGTCCGCGTGCTGAAGCCGGGCGGCCGCATCGCGATCACCGTTCCGCGCTACGGCCCCGAGAAGGTCTGCTGGGCGCTGTCCGACGCGTACCACGAGGTCGAGGGCGGCCACATCCGCATCTACAAGGCGGATGAACTGCTGGCCAAGATCCGCGAGGCCGGCCTCAAGCCCTACGGCTCCCACCACGCGCACGCCCTCCACTCCCCGTACTGGTGGCTGAAGTGCGCGTTCGGCGTCGACAACGACAAGGCGCTGCCCGTGCGGGCGTACCACAAGCTCCTGGTCTGGGACATCATGAAGAAACCCCTGGCCACACGGGTCGCCGAGCAGGCGCTGAACCCGCTGATCGGCAAGAGTTTCGTGGCGTACGCGACCAAGCCCCACCTCCCCCTGGTGGACGCCAAGTGACCACCCCCCGGACAGAACACCTCGTCCTGCCCGGGGTCCTCACCGCCGAGCAGGCTGCCGCCACGGTGCGCGGGATCCTCGGGGTGCAGCGCCCGGACGGCGCCATACCGTGGTTCCGCGGGCACCACCTCGACCCGTGGGACCACACCGAGGCGGCCATGGCGCTCGACGCGGCGGGGGAGCACGAGGCGGCTGAGCGCGCGTACGAGTGGCTGGTCAGGCACCAGAACACGGACGGCTCCTGGTACGCGGCGTACGCCGACGGGGACTTCGAGGACGTCACCGACCGCGGCCGCGAGACGAACTTCTGCGCGTACATCGCCGTCGGCGTCTGGCACCACTACCTGGCCACCGGCGACGACACGTTCCTGGACCGCATGTGGCCGGCCGTCTACGCGGCCGTGGAGTTCGTGCTCGGACTCCAGCAGCCCGGTGGGCAGATCGGCTGGAAGCGCGAGGACGACGGCACGGCGGTGAACGACGCGCTGTTGACCGGGAGTTCGTCGATCCACCATGCGCTGCGCTGTGCGCTGGCCATCGCCGAGCAGCGAGAAGAGCCGCAGCCCGACTGGGAGCTGGCGGTCGGCGCGCTGCGCCACGCGATCCGGCTCCACCCCGAGCGGTTCCTCGACAAGGACCGCTACTCGATGGACTGGTACTACCCGGTGCTCGGCGGCGCGTTGACGGGCGCCGAGGCCAAGTCCCGTATCGACGAGGGATGGGACCGTTTCGTGGTCCCGGGATTCGGTGTCCGCTGCGTAGTCCCCAACCCGTGGGTGACCGGTGGCGAATCGGCCGAACTCGCCCTTGCCCTGTGGGCGGTGGGCGAGTCCGACCGTGCCCTGGAGATTCTCCAGTCCATCCAGCACCTGCGCGACCCCGAGACCGGCCTGTACTGGACGGGCTACGTCTTCGAGGACCAGGCCATCTGGCCCGAGGAACTCACCACCTGGACCGCCGGTTCACTCCTGCTGGCCGTCGCCGCGCTGGGCGGCGACGAGCCCACCTGCGCGGTCTTCGGCGGCGAACGCCTCCCGTGGGGCCTGGACCCCGACTGCTGCGCGTAGGTGAGTCTGCGGACTGTCCGCAGGCTCAGTGCCGGTGCATACGGTTGGCGATCGCGTGGCCCACGAAGAGGTACACGACGGCCGCCAGGCCGTAGCCCGCGACGACGCGCGCCCACGCCTCGTCGAAGGTGAACAGGTCACGCGACCAGCCGGCGAGCCAGGCGGCCGCGTCATGGACGAACTGCACCAGGTCGTTGGCGCGGTTGGCGTCCAGCAGGTACATCAGGATCCACAGACCGAGGATGACGGCCATCACGTCCGCGACGATCGCGATGACCGTCCCCGCCTGATTCGAGCCGTTGCGATATCGAGGGGACATACCCGCCGGGTAGCCAGCGCATCGTGAGTGAAACCCGAACGGGTTCGCTCAAGTGGCGCAGTCGCCGCGACGGGGTGAGGCTCACGGGAGAGCCGTGTTCTCCCGTGACCAGGGAGAACCATGTCCCTGTCCAGGGAGAACTCTGTCCCTGATCAGGGGAACCGTTCCCCTCCCGGAGGACCCCGTGCCCGTACCGATACGGCGCCCGATCGTGGCGCTCACCCTGTCCTGCGCCCTGCTCGCCGGCGCCACCGCCTGCGGTAGTGACAGCACTACGAAGGACACCGCCGCCGTGGCCGCGACCGCCCCTTCAAGTCCATCGACCTCCGCGGAGAAACAGAAGTTCGCCAAGACCCGCTTCGTGGCGAACGCGGGGCTCGCGGCCGGAGCCACCTACCAGTGGATCGTCAAGCCGTGGAAGGCCGGCAAGTTCAAGAAGGGCGCGAACGGGCGCAAGCTCGCCCTGGTCAAGGCGGGCCTCGCGGGCACGTTCGCGTACAACCGCCTCAAGGCGGCCGCGAAGAACGCCGAGGGCGACCCGGCGCTTTCCAAGGCCATCGCCCCGCTCACCGCGGGCATCGAAACGCTCAAGGGCCTGCCCTCCAAGCTGCGCAAGGGTGACGGGACCGACGGTGCCGTGAGTTCCTTCGACGACGTCATCAACAACGTGAAGGACGCCGGCAAGAGCGCGGGCGCCGAGGTCAAGGACCAGGTGCCGTCGGCGTCGCAGCTCACCGGTGGTTGACCGACTACGAGTTGAGTTCGGCGAGCACCCGTAGCGTGCGCGGGTCCGGGGACAGGACCAGCAGGTCGGTCACCGGACCCTTGCGCCACAACTCCAGCCGCTCGGCGATGCGTTCGCGCGGTCCGACGAGCGAGATCTCGTCGGCGAAGGCGTCCGGGACGGCGAGGACGGCTTCCTCGCGACGCCCGGCGAGGAACAGCTCCTGGATGTGGCGCGCCTCCTCTTCGTACCCCATGCGCGCCATCAGATCGGCATGGAAGTTGCGCGCCGCGTGCCCCATCCCGCCGATGTAGAAGCCGAGCATCGCCTTGACGGGCAGCAGCCCTTCGGCGAGGTCGTCGCAGACGTGGGCGCGGGCCATGGGGGCGACGAGGAAGTGACATTTGCTCGATCCCTCGCGGGCTTCGCGCAGGTCGGCGAGCGAGGCCTCGTACGCCTGGGGGCGGGTCGGCGACCAGTACAGGGGCAGCCAGCCGTCCGCGATCCGGGTCGTCTGCGCGACGTTCTTCGGGCCCTCGGCGCCCAGCAGGACGGGCAGTTCGGCGCGCAGGGGGTGCGTGATCGGCTTCAACGCCTTGCCGAGGCCCGTGCCGTCGGCTCCCCGGTACGGGTGGGAGTGGAAGCGCCCGTCCAGTTCAACGGGGGCCTCGCGCCGGAGGACTTGGCGTACGACATCCACGTACTCCCTGGTCGCGGTCAGCGGCGACTTCGGGAACGGCCGCCCGTACCAGCCCTCGACGACCTGCGGACCCGAAAGCCCGAGGCCGAGCATCATGCGCCCGCCGGAGAGGTGGTCGAGGGTGAGCGCGTGCATCGCGGTGGTGGTGGGGGAGCGGGCGGCCATCTGGGCGACGGCCGTGCCGAGTTGGATACGGGACGTCCGCGCGGCGATCCAGGTGAGCGGGGTGAAGGCGTCCGAGCCCCAGGACTCGGCGGTCCACACGGAGTGGTATCCGAGCCGTTCCGCCTCCTGGGCGAGCGGCACCTGGTCCGCGGAGGGGCCGCGCCCCCAGTAGCCGAGTGCGAGACCGAGCCGCATGTCCCCTCCAGGCGTCGATGTCTGATGGTCTGTCAGCTGTACGTCCGGCTGGCGACTGTACGACAACGGCCCCCCGCCCGGAAGGGCGAGGGGCCGCATGTGCGGGAAGCGGACGTCAGCCGCGCTGGATCCCCGTCGTGTCCTGCAGGACGCCACGACGGCCGTCCTGGGTCTGCGCCACCAGGGTGGCACCGCGCTGCTCGACGGCCAGGTACCACGTGCCCGGCGCCAGTTCGGCGATCGGCGCCTGCGAACCGTCCTCCGCGAACAGCGGCCGCGGCACCGGCACGGCGAACCAGAACGGCGAGAAGTCCTGGGCGGCGGGCTGCTGCGCCTGCGGGGCCGGCTGCTGCGGCTGGGGCTGTGACGGACCACCGAACGGCTGCTGCTGCGGCTGAGCGCCGTAGGGCTGGCCCGGCTGCTGGGCGCCGGGGTAGCCGTAACCGCCCTGCGGCTGGGCGCCGTAGGGCTGGGGGGTGGGGGGCTTGGGCGCGCCGACGAGAGCGGCGCTGAGCGCCGGGACCAGCGGGGTGGCGATCGCGGCGGCGGCCAGGACCAGGGCGGCGATCAGGCCGAGGATGAGGCCCGAGCCCGCGCCGACGTCCGAGGTGCCGAAGGTGTCGCTGAACGCGCCCAGCGGGTCGATGATGGTCCAGAACGAGGTCCACAGGGCGAAGAGCGTCAGGGCCACCCCGAGCTGGCCGAGGTCGAGCCCGATGACCTTCCGCGGCTGCGGGAGCGCGCGGGCGACAACGATCAGGGCCGCACCGGCGATGCCCCCGATGTACATGCTCATCACGAGGCCCAGGTTGTCCCAGGCATTGAGCGAGTTGCTGCCGGCCGAGTCGTACGTGCTGAGGAACGACGCGATGAACAGCAATACCGCTGCTCCGATCACCACGCCGTCGCCTCGAGTGAGGGAGCGGATATTCACTTCAGGTCCTTCGTCAGTCGTCTCGTCATCGGTGGAGGCATCGCTGTCACCATGGCGCCGTCAGGCCCTGGTGTGAAGCGCGGGGGTGGCCCCTCATCGTACGGACGACACTATCGCCCGTCCGATCAGGGTGTACGCCGGGTGCAACCTCGTGATCGCTACCCGCGCAGGAAACTCACGATTCCCTCAGAGATCCCACGCGCCGCCTTCTGCCGCCACGCGCCGCTGGTGAGCAACGCAGCGTCCTTGCTATCGCGCATGTTGCCGCACTCGATGAACACCTTCGGAACCGTTGACAGATTGAGACCGCCGAGATCCTTTCGGACCACGAGACCGGTGCCGTCACCGACGTAGTTGGAGGGTGCGCTGCCCGTCTCGCGGACGAACAGGCCCGCGATGCGCTTGCCCAGATCGCGGGACGGGGCGACGACGGGGCGGGTGTCGGCGGCGCCGGCGTGGACGGACGCGGGCAGGATCACATGGAAGCCGCGGTTGCCGGCCGCCGAGCCGTCCGCGTGGATCGAGACGACCGCGTCGGCGTGAGCCTTGTCACCGATCTCGGCCCGCTCGTCCACGCACGGGCCCCACGAGCGGTCACCGTCCTGTGTGAACTTCACCGTGGCGCCCTGCTGTTGCAGGATCGTCCGCATCCGGCGCGCGACGTCGAGCGTGAACTGGGCTTCCGTGTAACCCGCGTTGGTCGACGTGCCCGTCGTGTCGCACTCCTTCCAGTTCGTGCCGATGTTCACTTTGCGGTTGATCTCGGCGGCGTGCTGGAAGTTGCCCGGGTTGTGCCCCGGGTCGATGACGACGACCTTGTCCTTGAGGGGGCCGGAGGCGGCGGGTGCGGACGCGGAGGGCGTCGAGGTCGACTTCGAGGGCGGTGACGTACTCGGCTTGCTGTCGTCCGTGCCGGAAGCGGACGCCGTGGGGGAGGCGGGCGCGGAGGACGACGGTGCGACCCCTGCCTTGTCGGACCCGCCCCCCGAGTCGTCGCCCACCGCCTGCCACACCAGCCACCCGGCCAGCGCACCGGGCACGAGCGCGGCGACCGCGACGGTGAGTGGTCCGCGCCGGGAACGGCGCGGCTGGGGCGGATCGAAGTCAGGGCCTACGTACGACACGTCAGCCACCTTACGGGGCGTCCACCGGGTCCGCAGGGTTCCCGAGGCGTCCATGTCTTCCCGGTCAGCGGCTCCGAGTCCGCCCTCTCACGCATGGTCTGTGAGACATGTGTGAGACGGCGGCGGCCCCGGACCGGTGACCCAATCACCAGCATGGGGCCTTGATCCAGCACCTTCGCGATCAAGGAGCCGAACCCATGCAGAACCTACCCGGGCACGCGCCTGCGCCCGATCCTCTCGCCGTCGATCCCACGCGTACGTGGCTGCGGCGCCTGTCCCTCGCCTCCGGTATCGCCTTCACCGCGACCGCCGAGTACGAGCTGGCCCGCCGCCTCGGCGCCCGCGCGCCGATCGCGGTCATGCTGCCGCTGTCGTTGGACTGCTACGTCATCGCCGCCCTGCGGTGGTTCAAGGCGCTGGACGTCTGCCTGTCGCTCGCCCTCATGAGCGCCGCGCAGGTGGCCGCACACGCCCTTGAGGCGGGCGTGATCGCGGTCACCTTCAACCTGGTGGTGGTCGTTTCGCTGCTCGTTCCGGTGGCGCTGTGGCGAACCCACGCCCTCGCCCGGAGCGAGGCGACGGTGACCACTCCCGAGGCACCGCGCACCCCCGCGCCGGTGGTCACCGAGGTGACCGCCGTACCCGACCCGCTGCCCTGCGCGTGGGACGCCTACGCGACCACCCGCGCTACCAACAAGGTGACCACTTCCCTGCCCGCTTCCACCCCCCCCGGCAGGTGGTCACCCTCACCCCTGCTGAGCTGCGGAGAAGGGCACTGAAGCTGAACCGGGAGGTGGTCACCGAGACCGGTCGGCCGGTGACCATCGAGCGACTTCGCACGGAGTTCGATCTGTCGCGCCGTGACGCGGCCGATCTGCGCCGCGAGATCGAGGGGAAGCGGTCATGAACGACGACCTGTCGAAGGCGGACCGCGAGGCGGTCGAGGCAGCCGCGAACGCCAAGCAGCTGGAGCTGATCACGGCCGTGCTCCAGGCGCAGCAGCTGGTAACCCAGCAGCAGGCACCGGCCTGCCATCACGCCGCGCCGAAGGCCTCGCTGAAGACCGGCCAGTGGGCGGGGATCGCGGTGGCCGGGTCGGTCGCCGCCATCTCCCTGGCCCTGTCCGCCATCGCCATCGCCGTCGGCGCGGTGGCCGTGACCGGACGCCTGCTCGTCCTGCGCTCGATGTGGCGCGACTACCAGCGCAACAGCTGACCCGAGGAGACACCGTGAACCGTCAGACGTACCTGACCCGCGCCGAGGCCGCTGTCGAGAGGGCCGCCAGCCTCGCCCGCGACGCCGAGAAGTACGCCCGGAGCGAGGACTACCGAAGCAAGGCCGTGCCTTACGCGGCAGCTGGCGCCCTGTGGGCGGACATGACCCGTAGCCACGCCGCGATCGCCCAGGCCATGCCCGCGACCGACGACACCATCCCGGAGGACTGACATGGCGCTCACCAACAAGGACCCGCACAACGCCCGCGAGATGGCGGCCGTGCTGCTGCTCGGCGCGCGCATCGCCCGCCGCGAGGCTCGCGGCAAGTCCACCAAGCGCCTGGAGAACCGCGTCGACCGCATCCGCGAGAAGGCGGAGGAGCGCGAGAACGGCAAGTAGCCACACCCGGGGACGGCATCCACCGCCAAGCAGATTGCCGTCCCCGGGTCCCGGACCGCCCAACAGAACGACCGGAGAGACCAGCATGACCGAGACCGCACCCGAGCAAGTCAACGGGCACGCCGAACCGAAGGTGTCCATCCTCAAGTTGGCGCCCGAGCAGGAGCCAGGGCCCCCGCCGCCCGTCACCCCACCCACCAGCAAGGACGCGCCTGTCAGGCAGCGCAGGGTGCGTATCGATTCGCTGCGCCGGGTCGTCGTCGAGACCCGCTCCAATCCCGTGTACCGGTTCACCGTCCGGCACGGCTGTACATCGTTGGCGGGACCCGCATCCTCACCCGCCGCGCCTGGGACTCGAGGACGACCGCCCGGCACGATGAGGGAGGCGAGGGAGGCAGATCTCTGCGACCGCGGGAAACAGGAAACGAGCCTCTCAGCGTCCCCACTGCCGCCTCCCTCCCCGGCGTGAGGGCGGCGGGTTTGCGCCCTGCCGCAGGCGGCGGCCGACGGCCAGGATGTGCAACAACCGGCTACGAGAGGATCGTCCATGGACGACGTGGAAGTGCCTTACCGGACCTTCGAGTACTTGCTGACAGGCTTCGTCCACGGTGAGGCGGAGGACCTTGCTCGCTTCTACAAAGACGGAAAGGTGGCCCACCCCGGCGATCCCTTCGGCAACGTATTCGCCTGGCTCTGGGACAACCGGCGCGACACGGCGGTGTCCGCGTTTGCGCAACTCCTGGCTACAGCGCGGGACAACACACCGGATGGCGTGGAGCTGCAGATGAACGAGCTGATCAAGGGCCTGCGATTCGCGCTGCACAGGACGCGCTTGTCGGATGCCGGAGAGTTCGACGATGTGGAGCGAACCCTTCGCGCGAAGATGCCGGAGCACTTCGGCGGCCGGACCGACCTGTAAGCGAACCAGGAGAGACAGCCGGTGAGCGAGGAACCAGCCTTGGCGATGGGCGTAGTTGTCGACCGCGGCCAGCTCCTGCTGATCTGCCGCGCCGTTCCCGAGGGCGACCTCGTGTGGGCGTTGCCCGGCGGCACCGTCGAGCCGGGCGAGACCCCCGGACAGGCCGCCGTGCGGGAGGTGCTGGAAGAGACCGGACTGTCCGTGGAAGCCGCCGAGGAACTCGGGGAGCGCGTACACCCCGACACCGGCCGGCTCATCGTCTACGTGGCGTGCACGGTTCTCGAAGGCGTCGCACGCGCCGCATCTCCCCGTGAGGTGTCAGCGGTCGCATGGGCTTCGCCCGACGAGATCCACCGGTACGTGCCGCGGGGCCTGTTCCCGCCCGTACAGACGTACCTCGACCGCCGCGGATAGCCGAGGCCCCCTGCGTGGTCCACTGGACCGCGCGGGGGCGCTTCGGCTGTCTCAGCGTCGCCTCTGCTGTGGTGGAAAAGACCCACTACGGGGCGGCGGTACACGCTGCCAGCCGAGGTTCTCGCCGTGCTTACTAAGGTATGCCTCGACCACTTCGGGCCGTTTACGCATGGCTGCTCTGAGCTGGACGGCCTGGAAGCCCTCCCGCCCCTCTTCTACGACCTTCTCCCAGTTGGGGTGGCCCTTGGCGAGACGCTCGGTGATGAGGAACTCGATGACGTCTTCCAGGCACGGCCGGAAGCGTCGGCCACCTACCGGGAAGTGCAGCTTGGCCAGGGTGTCATCTTCGCGGGGCGCGGCGTTGCAGATCTTGGTGAGAGCTGCTGACGTGGGGCCGTGGATCTGCAGGTGCGCTTCGGGGTAGCCGTCGCCCTTGTCACGCTCGTAATCGAAGTGGCATAGCTGTGTCGCACCCGCTTGATCCGCTGCGATGGCTATGTAGGAGGAGCGCACCATGAGGTACTCGCCCTGGTCGTCCATGCACATCTTGAAGATCAGATCCAGCCAGGCGGTAGGCATCTCGTTCCGCAGATGCAAGGGAATCAGCGTGGCGACGAGGCTGAGCTTGGTTAACCCCTGACCAACAGGGATGAGGCTGCCGTCGGATCCGTCCGGGACGACAGCCTTGATCTTCGCGTTGTTCGTGATCGTCCGGTTGAGGGTCTTCTCGATCTGGTCCGCGAAGGCGTTGGCCAGGTTCCTGAGGTCAGCTTTGCTCACCGAAGTGCCCCACGGCCGCCCACAGTGCGCGGGCGTCACGCGAAGAGAAATCCCCGCGCCGGGCTTGGGCCTGCAACTGTTCCCAGGTGAGTTCGAGATGTTTAAGCGCGCGATCAATCGCCTCGTGATACTCGTCTGCGGTGACCTCAATCACGTGTGACTCTTCGTGTTCTAAGGTCCGCTGCTCGTTCGCTGTCACACTCATCGTCTACCCCCCAGCCTCTGCCGCCAGTGTGCGGCATCGGTGTGACACTCTGACGCACTATCAACATCAGTTCTAGCCCTCGAACTTCCTGCTGTGAGGATTCCCTCAATCGGGTCAAGGACACCACCATCCGCCCGCCTTCCTCTGGAGAGCGGGGCGTTTCGTCGTGTCTGGGGTCAGCCGTCCAGGGGCTCGGCGCCATGCACAGTCAAGCCGTTCGCTCCGTGCCGGAAGTGCGCGGGCACGGGCGAGATCGAGCGGTTCCGGAAGGTGCGGACGTGCCCGCGCTGCCGTGGTCACAAGCTGCGGCTGCGGGTCGGCCGCCGTGCTCACAACGCGTGGCGCCGCACCTATCAAGCTGGTAGCCGCTGATACCGCATGGAAGGCATGCGGCATGAGGTGCGGCGCGCGACCTGCGTCTTTACCAATCCCTCACATGCCGCATGATGTCCCTCAAGCACAACATCCCAGGGGGGATCATGCACACACAGCTCACTGCCGAAGAGGCACAGCGCCGCCGCAGCCGCAACAAAAAGATCTTCGGCGTCCTCTTCGCGATGTTCATCCTTGGCGGCATCCTCAATGCCTGCGACGGCGACGACTCCAGCAACACCGAGCCCAAGGCTGCCGCTAGCGCCAAGCCCGCCAAGCCCACGCCGTCCGCGACGCCGAGCAAGATCAGCCAGGCCGACCGCGATAAGGCACGCGAGGCAGCCGGCCTCCCGCCCGAGCCCAAGGCCGCCCAACGCCAGGCCTTCCTCAACGGCCTGAACGCCATCGACACCGACATCGTCCACGGCAAGGAAGACAAGGCGGTAAGCCGCGGCATCGACACGTGCGGCATCCTCAAGAGCTTCCCCGGTGACGAGACCAAGCAGATCGATCAGACCAACAAGCGGTGGAGCAGCCCCACCCACCCGGACGGCCACGGCCTCGCCAAGGCCGCAAAGATCCTCGACGTGGCGCACAAGAACATCTGCCCCGACTTCTGACCCACCCGCTCATCGGCCCGGTCGTGCACAGCGCGGCCGGGCCCGCGCGCGGGGAGGCGAGCATGGCAGGAAGCGACGAGCTCACCAACTACGTCTACCGCCAAGTGCGCGCCCGCATGCTCGCCGAGTCCGACGCGTGCATCGTGCTCCGGCTGCGGGTCGGCCGGCGGGCGCACAACGAGTGGCGCCGCACTCACGACGCTGGCACCCGGTGAGCAAGCTGGTAACGCCAGAGGCCGGGCCTCGGCGGCGGCCCGCAGACCGCTCAGGTCAGCGTGAACCGCCGGGCGCGATCCTCCGTGTAGACGCTGTACTCGTCAGAGCTCAGGATGCGGACAGGAAGCCTCTTGACGATCGGTGTGATGCCGTCAGCCACGATCGTTACGACGAGCGCGGTCGCACCGGGCAGCAACTCCTGGACGTCGTCGAAGTTCAGGGACGGCAGGGTGCGGGACCACTGGCCGTGGATGATGCTGTCCGTGCCGCCGTCCCACTGAATCTGTGTCATCCCGACGGTGGTGACGAAAGCGATCGGTTCCCAGCCCTGCTGCTCCCCCAGGCCGCCGAGGCCCTCGAGTTCGATCCGCACGCCCGGGTTCTTCGCCGCGTAGGTACTCGAATTCGTCAGCGTCACGGTAGCGAGACTCTGTTTGAAGTTGGCGATCCTGCGCTGCTCGCCGCTGCTCGCTTCGTCATCGTCGCCCGACGCCGCTACGAAGACGGGCTCGTTCGGGAAGCTGAAGTTGAAGGTGATCGCGATATCCAGAGAGGGAAGGCCGGTGGCCGCCCTGTAGGCCAGCAGCGCCAGGAATGCGGCCACAGCGGTCAGAATGCAGGTGTCGATCACCAGCGCGGTGTTCACGATGATCGCTCGGTCGTCGGTGTGCAGCCCCAGCTTCCAGCCGCCGAGAGTGGCTCCAAGGACAATGACCGCGCCGACTGCGACCGTCGCGAGAGTCGTGACAGTCGTCAAGAGACGGTAGTTACGCAGGAGTTTCACGGCTGGAGTGTTCCACGCCAGGGCGTTGACTGCGTCATGATCCGCTGAGTCGACCCTGCCTCCCTCCCGCCGCGCATGACGCCCCGTTGTTCCCGCCCCGCAGGGGGCTACGGTGCGCCCGCAGTTCACCCACAACGAAGAGACCACGCCATGGCCAGCCAGGGGGCGCAGCGCCTCCGCTGACCCTGCCGCGCGGGCGGCCTAGGGAGCGGCTTGCAGGCCGCCGGCGTCGTCGCGGATCCACTTGTTGCCAGCGGCGTCCGTGAAGCTGACATGGACCGTTCCGCGCTCATTGGTCATCACGTGGAACCACGCCTCTCGGCCTACGCCCAGTCGTTCTACGTGAACCTCGCTCGTACCGCGGATGAGGTCGGCGAGGATGCCGGTTCCAACACCTTCACCGGGTGCCACCTCGATAGCGTGGAAGGCTGGCATACCCCGCGTCACGCAGTGCACTTCGGTGATCGGATCGTCGCTCCCATTGATGACCTGGACGTACTCCGGATCCTGCGCGGCCAGTTGGATCTTGCGCGCCTGAGCCTCACGACGGTCCCGGGCCGCGGCCAACAACTCGTGGCGTTCCAGGGCGAGGGTGGCCGACTGCTCTCCGATGAACACCCGCTGTTCGTCGAGCTGATCCCGCTGGCTCTTCAGCGTCCACACTGCAGCGCCAGCCGCGGCCGCCGCGAACATAGTCCCCAACCACGTTGGCGCATCGCCCCAGTTGATCGGGCTCATGACCGCAGCCTACGGGGGGCCATGCGAGCGACCGCAGCATGACAAACCCAGCGATGGAGTGGAGCAGCAGCTGAACGGCCGGGCAGACATCTCATGTCTACATGCAGCCCGGACTGAAGGCGAAACTGATGGCAACCAAGCGCGAGCGCCGCGTCACCCTCCCGGCCGGACTCGTCCCCCTGCTCACCCAGCGCGAGCTCGAGACGTATTACGGCGTCTCGGACTGGCAGATCATGCGGTGGCGCGAGAAGGGCATGCCCGATGTGGCGTTTGCCGGACGGGGCCGTCGCTACGACCTCGCGGAGTGCCAGGCGTGGCACGAGGCGAACGCGACGGAGGCGCGGTCGTGGAATGCTGGGACATGACCCGCGAGGAGCGCCGCCGCATCCTCGGCGACGAGGTCATCGCCAAACTTCACGCACGCGTGGAGCTCGCCCCGGACCCCAGCCCCGAGCTGGTCGAGAAACTCCGGCGGCTCTGGATGAGCCCCGCCGACACGGCCCCGGCTCCCCGGCCCGCGAACAACACCGTGAAACCGAAGGCGCGGACGGAGCATGGATCGCCGCGAACCTGCGACGGCTCTCGCTTCTGAAGGGGGCGGCGCGTTCGTACGGCCGCGCGCCCCCCTTGAGTACCAATTGTGGTCAAACCTGATGACCCGACCGCCTGTTTCCCCGACACTCGCTCCACCTCATCAAGGCAAGGAGCGCCCCATGGCCAGCAACCCGTACTTCAACCAGCCACTCACCCCAGCCCGGCCCCGCATGTTCGACACCGCACGTGCCAAGGTGATTTGGATCCTCGTCCCCGTCATCAGCGCCGGCCTGGCCGCCGCCGTCCCGTTCGTCGTCGCCGCGGTGAAAGGAGTCGTGAAGCCATGGCTCGCCGTCGCATACGCCGCGGGAGAGATCGCGATCTTCTCGATCGCTTTCGCCATCAGCCCCGACCCGAAAGACACGAGCCCGGTGCCCGGGTTTCTGCTGGTGCTGCTGATGGTCACAGCGGCGACGCACACGGCCCTGCTCGACAACGACAAGGTCAACATCGGGAAGTAGCAGCGGGGCGGACACCCCAGGCACACAGCGCACCTCGCACCCTGTGGAGGGGCGCCGCTGGACGTACGGCATGGGATCGATAAGGTGAAACGGGCGGAGGGGCGCCGCTGGATGCGACACCCCTCCTCGGGACTCAAGAGGTCACTTCTTGCCGGAACGCCTCTTCGGAGTCTCTACCACCGTGGTACGCGGGTGAGCTTTCGCGTAGCTCTTCGTCACGTACTTGCCGGTTATGGCGCTCCGGGCTTGTCCCCCGGAGTTGCCCCGGCTATTGCTGGCCTTGTTGGCCATGAGGAATCACCTCCTTCCCCTCTCGACGCGGTGCTGTCGGGGGCGAGTGTACGGGCGAGCACTGACAACGGACGGGCCGTCAAGTCGGCCCCGGGACCAGCGGGTCACAGCTTGGGTACATTCACCCGAAGCGGACGCGCCCCGGCGGATGATGCCCCTTCAGCTCGCACGTCCAGGGGGGACCATGCGCATCGGCACCACCACCGTCACCGCTACGCTGCTACTCGCCACCGCCTGCAGCAGCGGCGGCGAACCGAAGACGATCCACGTCACCGTCACACAGACGGTCACCGCCACGCCGAGCGCCGAGGCTGCCACGGACGCGAACGCCGGCGTTCTGAAGATGGGCGCCACGAAGACCATCATCGACGCCGAGACTGACGTCCACGCCACCGTGCAGGCCCTGAGCTACCAGCAGCCCTACAAGGGGCCCCAGCCGCAACCCCCGGAGGACTTCCAAGGCGGCGACACCTGGGCAACCGCCGACGTGAAGGTCTGCAACATCAAGGGCACCGAGTTCACCATCGATCAGTTCCCGTGGTCACTGGCCTATGAGGACGGCACCAGCACGGAGGTGACCGGCTCGTCCGGCGGTGACATGCCCAAGCCGGAGTACCCGATGGACAAGACCCTCACGCCCGGGCGCTGCGCCCGGGGCCTCGTCGCGTTCCCGGTTCCCAGCAGCAAGCGGCCTGTGCGGCTGGTGTACCAGCCCGGGGAGGGGGAGCCCACCGAGTGGGCGGTCCCGAAGGCGTGATCCGCCGCCCCTCGTGTGCCATACGAGTGCCATCACCTCGCATATTCGCAGGTCAAGAGCCGGGTACCGTATCCACTATGCGGTTGGGGGCTTCTCGGGCAGTCGCCCGAAATCGGCGGCATCGCCCAGGCCTGCCGCCGTACGATGCCCGCCATGACTACGGACGCCGCTCCCCGGCAGCGGGACCCTTCCTCGAAGCCGTTGGGCGGGTGACCCTCGCGGGTGCGGAACTCGACATCAGCCTGAAGGGCCTGCTCGGTGCGATCACACATGAGCCGACACTGATCATGTACGCCAACAGCCAGAACACCAGCAAGCTCATCGAGTTCTGCAAGCTGGCCCTTGACGTAGGACACCTCGCACCGGCGGACGTCACCGAGGTCTCCGCCTGCCTTGCCGCGCGGAGAAGTGCCGTGATCGCCGGAACACCATCGTGCACGCCATCTACGGGCCTGCCGAGTCCGGTGTCGGCATCGAGGCGATGAACCCCGTGAGGAAGAGGCTGGGCTATCGCGTCTCCGCCATATCCGTTGAGGAGATGGAGGCGCTGGCGGACGAGGTCACCGTGTTGCGGGACGACATGTTCAGTGCGGGCTGGAACGCGCGTGCCGCCAAACTGCCCGGCATGCGTCCCATCCCGCCCCGTGCCCCTGGTGAGAAGGTCAACGGCGTATCGCCTGACTGACGTGTCGGCCGCGCGCTGCATCAGTGCGGACGGGTGGCACTGGGCTGTACCCGTCGATGGCGGGGCCGTCTACCTCGAGCGCCTCCGCCACGGGCGCTCGCTGTTCTGCGGGGTTTGCCCGCCCGACTGCTGCCGGCGCGCGGCGTTGGTCACCATGACGCCGATCAGCACCGCCCCGCACAGCCACGCGAGCACCGTCCATCCCTGTGCCACGCTCACGAACAGCAGCACAAGCGCCGCCACGAACACACCGGCACCCACCGCGCCGTTACTCATCAGACCCCCCTGAGCCGAGTGCGGACGCCGTACTGCCGCCCACGGCATTGCGGGCCGATACGTCACCCGCGCTGTGCCGCCACCTCACCCGTGTACGTCTCCCGTGTCAGGTCCTCCGGGCCGATGCCGAGCTCGGCGAGCACCGCGCGGATGTCGTCCAGGGCCGCGGCCACCTCGTCCTCGTCGACGAGCGTCTCGACTTCCAGGAACGTCCCATCGATCTCAGGCACCCGCACGAGGGTGGCGAGCATCTGCCGGCCGCGGGCCTCGAAGTCGTAGTTCCGGCAACGCTTCTCGAAGGCGATCGCCGGTACATAGCCGAGGCCTTGCAGGATGGCGTGCGCCTCGTGCGAGTCCTCGACCCTGGTCTCGTGCTCGGGCTTTGAGCCGGAGGCTTCGTCGACCGTGGCGTCCTTGAACGTCAGGACCGTCCGCACGCTGTCCCGACCGTGGACGGTCCGCACCCGCAGCTCCTGGTCCCGCTTCTCGAGGGAGCCATCCGGCCGGTCGTAGTAGGTGTCCTGGTAGATCTCGATGCGTGCCTCGGCGCGCTCGTCGAGCTGCCGCATGACCGCCTCGGGCGCATGCACCCGCGCCTTCAACTCCGCTTCGATCACCTGCGGTTCCCCTCTCAGACTGTGCGGTGCGCGCCGTCGATGATGGCCTCGAACATCCTGCAGAAGCCCCGGTACAGGGGGCCGTGCGGTGTCTCCATCACCTTGTACGTGGCGCTCTCGTGACCTTCCCACCCTGCGTCGAAGGCGCTGACGAACATGGTGGAGTCCGTGCGGATGAGCCGCCAAGTGGGCAGCATCCGGTACCGGTACACCTGGATGTCGGACGAGTCGGCGAGCTCCCGGAGCCGGGCCTCGGCCAGCCGGACACCGCCGGCGAGGGACTCGGCGGACTCCCCGATCTCGGCCGCCCGCTGGGTCAGGGCGTCGCTGTCAGGGTCGAGGAGCAGCACTCGGACGCGGAGCCCCTTGCCGCCCTGCTCGCGCGGCAGGCAGGCGCGCAGAAGGCTGTCGTTAAGCCCGATCAGGCCGAGGCCGCGCACGGCCAGGACGTCCAACTCCGTTGCCTCGCGGGCTTGCTGCTGGATCTCCTCGCCCGCGGAGTTCTGCGCGGCGTACACGCGGACCACTTCGGGGAACGCGGCCAGGTCGAACGCTGCGCCACCGGAGCGCTTCTCCCTGCTGGCCGCGAGCCCGAGCAGGTGGCGGGCGTCGTCGGGCATGCGGAGGCCGTCAGCGATCCGCTCGTACACGTCGAGGCGGGACACCTCGCGACGGCCGTTGATGATTTCGTTGACGCGGGCCTGCGTCATCCCGGCCGCCGTGGCGATGCGGGACTGGCTAGCACCGGCGTACTGCTGCACGTACCGGAACACGGCGCCAACGTCCCGCGCGCGCAGGGCCTGACGCACCTCGGCGCGCTCCCATGCCCAGTCGGGTAGTTCGATCGGCCCGAGCGTCGTCGTCATGGCGCAGCCCCCGGTATCCACAAACGGGATGGGAAGTTATCCCACCGTGAGATTACCGGCCGGGTATCGAGTCGGCACGGCCCGTCACCCGATGGTGACTGCATGGTGAAAACGTCCTCACTGGAAGTGCCGTCCGCTGGCCGCTCGCTGGAATGGATGCCCGTTGGCCGCACGGTGTCGCTGCGCCCGGCCGGGCAGTGGTGGGATGCCGTGCGGGTCCCGCGAGAAATCGCACTTGTGGCGCTCGGCGGCCTCAGCAGGAACACCGGGGCCGTCATCGAGGACCCGGGCGGCGGCACCCTGTACTGGCTCGTACCGGCCGGGCAGGCGGCGGACTGGCAGATGCCCGAGGGGGCGAGGATCGCAGTCCTCAGCGAGGCCGCGCACCTCGCCGTGCCGGGTCCCCAGCGCACGGCGGGCCCGCACTGGCGTATCCCGCCGACCCGCAGCAACGCTCTGATGGATCCTGGGCAGCTCCATGATGCGCTGGCGCGTGCCGCCGCGGTCGTGGCCAAGGAGCCGCCTGACGAGGCGTACAAGGCGCTCTGCGCCCACTACGACGAGTGCCCCGGCTGCGCCCATGACACTGCCCCGTGTACGCACGGGCGGCAGCTGCGGCAGGCCTGGGTGGCGGTGCGCTGGTCATGACGACGACCATGGACGAGCCCGTCGACCTGCCGCTGCCCCTGGATCGGCCGGAGCCGAGTCCACGGTGTGGGGTGTGCGCAGCGCTGGCCCGGCAACGGGCCGAGGCGGAAGCCGAAGGGGACTACTCGAAAGTCAGCGACTGCAACATCGAGATCCGTGAGCACCGTTCACCCCACCGCGGGCGGCGGTCGTCGTGAGTAGCCGCTTCGAGTTCGTCGACACCGGGATCGGCTACGGCCACGTGCAGCGGGTCGCGGCGAGCGGCCAGTTCACCAGAGTGCAGCGCGCGTACCGGGCGTACACAGACCACGGCCGCGGGTGCGCGACATGCGCGGTGGACAGTTCGACGTGCGCGACGGCCGAGGTGTTGTGGGAGACGTACCAGACCGCGAACAAGGCGTGAGCTCTCGCCGCCGGCTCCCCTGTCTGGCTGCGAGCAGGCGGCCGTCCTGACGCCCTCGTATGGGGCGGCCGCCATACGAACGCCCGCCCGTCCTCTGCACCCCAGGCTCAACAAGAGGGCGGGCGGGTCAGCAAGAGCACGACGGCGCGGAGACCGCCTCTCCGTGAACAGATCACCAGATTTCTGGAGGTCAGTTGTGACCACACCCAACCTGTACGAACTGCCTGCAGCTGCCGACGCCTCGGCCAAGAAGTGGTGCGGCGGCAACCTCGGCGGCGACAACGAGACCTGCGTGACCACCGTTGCCCTCGCCGACGCGGACGCATTCATCGTCGGAGACTCCAAGCCCGAGGGCGCCGGCCGCCAGCTCCGTATGACCGGCGCGGAACTCGACTCGTTCGCAATCAAGTGGGCCAACTCCCGAGGGCTGGCGCTCTAATCTGAGCGCTCGTCCACCTCGATACAGCGGGCCGTCTCCGGCCGTCGGAGGCGGCCCGTGTCACCCCGGAGGAATCCGTGACTGCCGCAGCAACCCTGGGCCGCCCTGCGCAACCGGCGGTCCACAACTGGAACGGCCACTGGCACGGTTACGGGCCATGGACCGGGAGCCCGGCCGTATACCACCAAGAGGGAAACCGTCGGCCTGCCCATCCCAACGGCCCACCCGTGCCCATGTCCTCCGAGGACAAGGTCGCGCACCGGGTCCTTGAGCGCTACCGCGAAGGCGCCGCAGTTTTCGCCGGCTCCGACCTGCCGCCCCTGATGACCGGCCACTGGCTGCAGAAGTCGGGACAGGCCTCGGTCGACCGCACGTGGACCGACGTCACCGACGCGGTCGAGTGGCTGAAGAAGTGCTACACGGACAACCCGCCCTTCGAGCGGACAGACGGCCTCCAGGCCTACGTGGGCGTGGACGTGAAGGTTGCATACGCCTATGACGTCCTCCCCGGTGGAGTCGACGTCACCTGGGTCCACTACACCCAGGCCAAGAACCTGTTCTCCCTCTCCGTCGTGTGCTGCCCCAACCGCTTCCACCCCACGCTCGCCTGCCCGCTGTCGCCGTCATGACGCTCCCGCCAAGGAGACCCCCCCCATGTCGCTCAGCCTGTTACTCCCCGAGGCCGGTGTCGCCGACCTCTTGACCATCTGGCCCGACCAGCCGCGCGTGTACGAGCGCGGCCGGACTGCAGTGGACGACGCCATGAGCCTGGACGCCTTCACCGAACTAGTCGACACCGGCTGTGCGCCGCCCGAGGAAATCGCCGTCATCAAGGCCGGCCCGTCCAACAGGACTGCTTTCCTGACCAACGGCCGCGCCGACCCGATCAAACTGCGCCGGCTGCGCGCTCAGGGCTATACCGTCCGCTTCGGCAACATGCAGCGTTGGTTGCCCGTCTTCCACCGCATCTCGCAGGACATCCAACGAGAGACCGGCTACTCCAACTACATGCACGCTTTCCTTACCCCCGGAGGTGAGCAAGGGCTCCTGCACCACTGGGACCAGCAGATGGCCGTCATCGTGCAGGTGGCCGGCACCAAGACGTGGCAGTTGTGGAAGCCGCCCGTCGAGGCACCGATGCGCGAGTACAACGAGTCCTTCCGCGTGTGGCGCGAGGACTTCATCCCCTCTTGGGAGGCCACCGGGCCGGACATGACGATCGACCTCACGGCCGGGCAGACGCTGGTGATGCCCCGTGGATGGGTGCACAATCCACACGCTCTGGACTACGGGGAGACGAGCCTCCACCTGACCTTCGCCATCCGGGAGCGCACTCCGCTGTGGCTCGCCGAGAAGCTACTCAACCGCGCCATCGAGGAGCCTGAGTTCCGGCGCATCATCACGCCTCACGACCTCGATGGATCGGCGCTCGTCGACCGGCTGAGCGAGACGAGGCAGGCGCTCGTCGAGTTCCTCGGCGGCCTGAACTTGGATGAGGTGGCCGGCTTGGTTCGGGAGGCGGCCGTGACGGAGCTGGAATACACCACCTGAGCCTCCCGCCCAAGGTCTGACGCGGAGAGAGCCCCGGCCGGACCGGAATCCCGGCCGGGGCCGCTCGCGCCCGGCGTACCAGGCGCCGCCTCAGTAGGCGCCAAGCGCGGCCTGGACGTTCCCGCCACGGTGCCGAATCGACTGACGCAGCGGGTCAATGAGCACTTCGCCGAGGTCGCGGCCGCCGAGCCGCAGCTGCACGACGATCGGCCGGCCCTCCCAACCGCCGCCGCCCTGCCCGCCGACCACCGGGGTCGCGGTCCGCCGTACACCGCCACCGCGCGGCGTGTTCAGCATCGACGCCCACGGCGGCGCGGCCTTACGCCGCGAGTCCGGGTTTGACCACACCCGCGACCCCGCCGGCAGATCCAACAGCTCGGCCCCCTGCTCGCCCACCCACGTCAGGTTGGAGCGCACCCCACCGGATGCGGCCGCGCCGACGATGCCGCCCGCGGCCTTCTTCCCGATCGCCTTGGAGATGGCCTGCTCCATGACCTTCGCCAGGTGGGCCATGGGCCCGGCCGAGGTGGCTGGCCTCCGGTGGGCCGAGGACGTCGACTTCGGCGCGGCCACGCTGGACGTCGCCAACACGCGAACTATGCTGCGGAACGCCAAGGTCATCGAGAAGGACACCAAGAGCGAGGCAGGGGAGCGCACGCTCCCGCTTCCCGAACCGGTCCGTCTCGCCTTGATGAACTTCCGCGTCCTGCAGGAAGCGGAGAAGGCGGCGATGGGTGAGGACTATGCCGACTCGGGCTACGTGTTCGTGGACGAGATCGGCCAGCCGCTCACGACCCGGCACCTGCGCGAGGCCGCGTACCGACTCAGGGCGGACCTAGACCTACGACGGGTGCGGCTGTACGACGCCTGGCACTCCTGCCTGACGTTCCTCGCCGTGAACGGTGTCCCTGACGTCGTCCTCGCAGCGTGGGCCGGCCACACGAACGCCGCTTTCACCAAGCGGAAGTACGTCCACACGACGGCCGCCGACATGGGCGCGGCCGTGACCCACCTGAACGAACTTCTTGGGATCTCCGAGGGCCCGTCAGAGCCTGCGATGTGAGAGAAAGTGAGATATCCGTGATCCCGTAGCCCCAGAAACCGCAACTGAACAGGGCGGATGGGGGAGGCGGTAGAGCACGTCAGCGACTCTAACCGTGCCCTCAGATCCCCGCTCCCGTTCGCCGCAGGACGCGCAACGAGTCGGTCACCGAGATCTCGGTGAACGCGCCGGACTCCAGGGCCCTGAGGTAGACGCGGTACGGGGCCTGGCCGGTGAACTCGTCGGCCGGGTCGGGGAAGACGTCGTGGATCACGAGGAGGCCGCCTTCGGCCACGTGCGGTGCCCAGCCCTCGTAGTCGCGGTTGGCGTGCTCGTCGGTGTGGCCGCCGTCGACGAAGACGAAACCGAGCGGCGTCCGCCAGAACGCGGCGATCTGCGGCGAGCGGCCGACGATCGCGACCACGTGGTCCTCCAGGCCCGCCTTGTGCAGGGTGCGGCGGAAGGTGGGGAGCGTGTCCATCCGGCCGATCTCGGGGTCGACGGTGGACGGGTCGTGGTACTCCCACCCCGGCTGCTGCTCCTCGCTGCCCCGGTGGTGGTCGACCGTGATCGCCGTCACCCCGGCCTCGCGCGCGGCGTCGGCGAGCAGGATCGTGGAGCGCCCGCAGTAGGTGCCGACCTCCAGCAGCGGCAGCCCGAGCCGCCCGGCCTCGACGGCGGCCTCGTACAGCGCGAGCCCCTCGCCGAGCGGCATGAACCCCTTCGCGGCCTCGAAGGCGGCGAGGATCTCGGGCTTGGGTGCCGCGGGCATGGGGTTCCTCCTGCGTGTACGGGACTTCGTGCGGGGCTGCGGGACACATGGTGGCACGGCCTCTCGTACACCCGTGCCGGCGTCTTGACCTCAACCAAGGTTGATGTCAGAGGCTTCTCGCCATGACCGACGAGATCGTTCAGTGGATCAGAGACCGAGCCCGCCCGACCCACCTCCTCCCGTTGGCCGACCTCGTCGGCGACGCCCAGGTCGTGGCGCTCGGCGCGTCGAGCCGCCAGTCCCACGAGCTGGCCACTGCCTCGTACGGCGTCATCCGGCAGCTCGTCGAGGAGCTGGGCTTCCGCTCCGTCGCGCTGGAGGGGGACGACCCGTCGAGGCTCGGACTCGACGAGTACCTCCGCACCGGTGAGGGCGACGCCCGCGCGCTGCTCGCCGAGGCGCGGCCGTTCCTGCGGACCGAGGAGATCCTCGGCACCGTCCTGTGGATGCGCGCGTACAACCGCGGTCACCCGGACGACCAGGTGCGCTTCGCCGGTACCGCCCTGCGGCCGCTGCGGAAGCCCTCCGGGCTCGACGGTCTCGCCGAGATCGAGCTGGGCATGGCCGAGGACATGATCGAGTGGCACGCACGGACAGGAGACAGGATCGTCTACTGGGGAGGCATGGCGCACACCGCCAAGGGCGATCCGCGGACCATCTCCCCCTCGGCCACGCCGACGACCCACCGGAACGCGGGCGGCCATCTGCGCGAGCACTTCGGAGCGGGGTTCGTGTCCATCGGCCAGATGTTCCAGCACGGCAAGGTCCCGTACCCGGTCCCCGCCCCGCCGCCGGAGTTCGCCGAAGCGGTCCTGGGAAGCGTCGGGCTGCCCGCCTACCTCCTGGATCTGCGGGGCGAGGCGCCGGAGCCGGTGAGGAACTGGCTGAGCGCGCCGGCCAGGACACGGCTGATCGGGCCCGCTTTCGATGCCGCGGCCAATGCCGACCACTACATGGCCGGCGGATCGCTCGGAGAGTGGTTCGACGCGATCATCCATGTGCGGGAGGTCACTCCGGCCCTGTTCTTCTGAGCAGGGTGGGTACGCGAACACCCCCGCCGCGTGAGCGACGGGGGCGGGGACGCGACAAGGAGCAGGTGAAGGAGCGAGCAGGCGACCGGTTACGCGGGGACCGTCTCGGCCGGCAGCGCCAGGTCCACCTCGACCGGACGCTCGTCGCCCGCGTGCGTCGCCGAGGAGGCGAGCGGGCCGTGGCCGGTGGCCTTGGCGGCCAGGACGTAGGGGCCCTCGGCGGGCACGGCCAGCACGTAGCTGCCGTCCTCGGCGGAGAGGGTGGCGCCCGCCTGGCGGCCGCGCCGGTCGATCAGGGTGACCTTGGCGCGGGCGACCGGGTCGCCCTCGGCGTTCAGGACGCGGCCGCGGAAGCCGCGGAGCACCTCGGTCGCCCGCTCCAGGGCGGCGTCCTCCTCGCTGCTGGCGCGCAGCTGGGGCTTGGTCGCCTGGCGTCGGCCGGGCAGGAACAGGGCCATGAGCAGGCCGACCGCCACCGCGCCCGTCGCGATCAGGAAGGAGACGCGGAAACCGTGCATGGTGGGGACGGCGACGCCGCCCACGTGATGGGCCGTGTTGGCGAGCACCATGCCGATGACGGCGCTCGACACCGACGTACCGATGGAGCGCATCAGGGTGTTCAGGCCGTTGGCCGCGCCCGTCTCCGACGCCGGGACGGCGCCGACGATCAGCGCGGGCAGCGAGGAGTACGCGAGGCCGATGCCCGCGCCCAGGACCACCGCGATGACGAGGCTCTGCCAGGCGGCGCTCATCAGACCGAGGCCCGCTCCATAGCCGATCGCGATGATCAGCATGCCGAGGATCAGCGTGACCTTGGGACCGTACTTGGCGGAGAGGCGGGCGTAGACCGGCGCGGTGACCATCATCGTCAGGCCGAGCGGCGCCACCAGCAGACCCGCGGTGACCATCGACTGGCCGAGGCCGTAGCCGGTGGCCTTCGGCAGCTGCAGCAGCTGCGGCAGGACCAGCGAGACGACGTAGAAGGAGACGCCGACCATGATCGAGGCGAGGTTGGTGAAGAGCACCGCGGGGCGGGCGGTGGTGCGCAGGTCGACCAGCGGAGCCTTCAGACGCAGCTCCATCACGCCCCACAGGACGAGCACGACGGCCGACGCGGTGAACAGGCCGAGCGTGGTGGCCGAGGTCCAGCCCCAGTCGCTGCCCTTGGTGATCGGCAGCAGGAAGAGGACGAGGCCCACGGAGAGGCCTATCGCGCCCAGCACGTCGAAGGTGCCCTCGGCGCGCATCGGGGACTCCGGCACGACGAGGAGGGTGAGGAGGATCGAGAGGACGCCGAGGCCGGCGGCGCCGTAGAAGAGGGCGTGCCAGTTCGCGTGCTGCGCGACCAGGGCCGCGGCGGGCAGCGCGAGTCCGCCGCCGACGCCGATCGAGGAGCTCATCAGAGCCATCGCCGAGCCGAGCTTCTCGCGGGGCAGCATGTCGCGCATCAGGCCGATGCCGAGCGGGATCGCGCCCATGGCGAAGCCCTGGAGCGTACGGCCCACGATCATCGGCAGCAGGGTGCTGGTCAGGGCGCTGATCAGCGCGCCGACCACCATCACGGCCAGGCTGGTGAGCAGCATGCGCCGCTTGCCGAAGAGGTCGCCGAGGCGCCCCATGATCGGCGTGGCCACGGCGCCCGAGAGCAGAGTCGAGGTCAGCACCCACGTGGCGTTGCTGGGCTCGGTGTTCAGCAGCGTCGGCAGGTCCTTGATGACCGGGACGAGCAGGGTCTGCATCACCGCGACAACGATGCCCGCGAAGGCGAGCACCGGCACGGTCGCGCCGCTCGGCCTCCGCGTGGGCTGGTCGGTCGTCGTGTGCGTCATGGGGTGGGGCCTCCAGGCCGGAAGAAGAGACGTACTCAGGTAGTGCGGGGGGAGGGTGATCCGTGCGGGATACGGGCGGTCGGGTCGACGATCCGGGTGAGTGATCCGTGCGGGATACGTGCAAGTTGAACCCGGTGCGCCCGGGCAACTATTCCGATGCTTCGGCGCACTAACGAATTCTTGACCTTTCCATGGGGATCTGACCTACCGTCAGAATGGAACGTGTTCTAGTCTGGCGCGCACCTTGGGCCTTGGGGAGGCGGGCATGGGCATCGGGACCACGCCGGAACAGCGGGATCTGGCCGAGGCCGTACGCGGCTGGATCGCGCGAGCCGTACCACCCGAGGAGGTCCGCAAACTGCTCGACGCGCCGGGCGGCGGCAGACCCTCCTACTGGGACGCACTCGCCGCGCAGGGACTGCTCGCCGTGCACCTTCCGGAGCCGTACGGCGGTGGTGGCGGCGACCTCGTCGACCTCGCCGTCGTCGTGGAGGAGGCCGCGCGGGCCGCACTACCGGGGCCGTACCTCGCGAGCGCACTGGCGTCGCTGGTACTGGAACGGGCGGCGGGGGCGGTGGGGCCGGACGATCTCCTGCGGTCGCTGGGGTGCGGGGAGCGGGTCGGCGCCGTGGCGTTCGACGCGGGGACCCTGACCGCGGTCGCGACGGACGAGGGGTACGTGCTCGACGGGACCGCGCCGCCCGTCCTGTCCGGCGCCGACGCGGACGTCCTGATCCTGGCGGCCGCGGGCGCGGGCGCGATCGGGACGGTGTGGCTGGCCGTGGATGCCGCCGAACTCGTCGTACGGCCCCACGAGAGCGCCGATCCGACGCGGGCGACCGCCGAGGTCCGGGCGGAGGGGGTGCGGGTGCCGGCCGGCCGCGTCCTCGCCGCCGACTCGGACCTGGTCCGCGACCTCGGCGCCGCCCTCCTGGCCGCGGACGCGTGCGGCACCGCCGCGTGGGCGCTGGACACCGCCGCCGAATACGCCAAGGTCCGCGAACAGTTCGGCCGCCCCATCGGCCGCTTCCAGGGCGTGAAGCACCTGTGCGCCGACATGCTCGTACGGCTCGAACAGGCGCGGGCGCTCACGTGGGACGCGGCCCGAGCGGCTCAAGAGCCGGTTGGGGCGGGGAGGCGGGCTGCTCAAGGGTCGGTTGGGGCAGGGGGGCGGGCTGCTCAAGGGTCGGTTGGGACAGGAGGGCGGGCTGCTCAAGAGCCCTTTGGCGAAGAGGGGCAGGCGGCTCAAGAGCCTTTTGGGGAAGAGGGGGAGGCGGCTCAAAAGCCAAGCGGTGCACGGGAGTTGGTGTCGGCCCTCGCGGCCGGTGCCGCGCTCGACGCCGCGTACTCCTGCGCCAAGGACTGCATCCAGATCCTCGGCGGGATCGGGTTCACCTGGGAGCACGACGCCCACCTGTATCTGCGCCGGGCGGTGGTGGCACGGCAGTTGCTCGGGACGGGGGACGTACACCTGCGGCGGGCCGCGCGGCTCGCACGGGACGGCGTACGGCGGGAGCTGCGCCTGGAGCTGCCGGCGGAGGCGTCCGCGTACCGGGCGAAGGCCCGCGAGGCGATCGACGGCGCGCGCGGGCTCGATCCGGCGGCCGCACGACGGCTGCTGGCGCCCACGGGGTACGCCGCCCCGCACCTGCCCCCGCCGTACGGACTCGGCGCCGAGCCCGTCCAGCAGCTCGCCGTACAGCAGGAATTGGCGGCGGCGGAGGTACGGATCAGCGATCTGGGGATCGCCACCTGGGTCGTACCGTCCCTCATCGCGTACGGCACCGAGCGGCAGCGGGAGCGCTGTCTGCTGCCCACCCTGCGCGGGGACCTCCTGTGGTGCCAGCTCTTCTCGGAGCCGGGCGCCGGGTCCGACCTCGCGTCGCTGCGGACCCGGGCCGAGCGGACCGCCGACGGGCGGTGGCGGGTCAACGGGCAGAAGGTGTGGACGAGTGCCGCGCAGTGGGCCGACTACGGAATCCTCCTCGCGCGGACGAATCCGGCGGCGTCCAAGCACAAGGGGCTCACCTACTTCGTCGTCGACATGAAGAACACGGACGGCATCGACATCCGCCCCCTGAAGGAGATCACCGGGGACTCCCTCTTCAACGAGGTCTACTTCGACGACGTGCTGCTGCCGGCGGACGCGGTCGTCGGTGAGGTCGACGACGGCTGGCGCGTCGCCCGCAACACGCTCGGCAACGAACGCGTGCACATGGCCGACCAGTTGACGTTCGACACGGGACTGGAGGCCCTGATCGCGCAGGCGGCTTCCGTGGACGAGGCGCGGTTGGGTGCCCTGCTCGCCGAGGCGCACGCGCTCGCCTGTATCGGGCTGCGGACGACCCTGCGGCAGGTGTCCGGGGTGGAACCGGGCGCGGGCGCCTCCGTGCGGAAGCTGGTGCAGACCGCGCACCAGCAGAAGGTCGCCGAGCTCGGGCTCGAACTCCTCGGCCCGGCGGGAGCGTTGTGCGAGGGCGTCGGCGAGCGAGCCGTGCACGGCTTCCTGCTCTCCCGCTGCCTGACCATCGCGGGCGGCACCACCCAGGTCCAGCTCAATGTCGTCGCCGAGCGCATCCTCGGCCTGCCCAGGGACTGAGAGGAAACTCATGAAGACGTACCTCGTCGGGGTCGGTATGACGAAGTTCGAGAAGCCCGAGACCCGGGAGTGGCAGTACTGGGACATGGCCAAGGAGGCGGGCACCAACGCCCTGGCCGACGCCGGGATTTCGTACGCCGATGTGGAGCAGGTGCCCGTCGGATACTGCTTCCAGGCCTCGACCGCCGGACAGCGCGCCGCCTACGAACTGGGCCTGACCGGTGTGCCCGTCTACAACGTCAACAACAACTGCGCGACGGGATCGAGTGCGTTGATGCTGGCACGGCAGTTCGTCGAGGGCGGCCTCGCCGACTGCGTCCTGGCGCTGGGGTTCGAGAAGATGAAGCGGGGAGCGCTGGGGGGCGGAGCGGACGGCGGGGCCCGCGGCGGAGCCGCTGATGATTGGAGCAAGACGTCCCCGGTGGCCCGGCACTACGGAATCATGGCGGCCCGGCACGGCTTCGAGATGTCGCCGCCCACCGCGCAGATCTTCGGCGACGCGGCGCGAGAGCACATGGAGAAGTACGGCACGACGGAGGCGCAGTTGGCCGCCGTCGGCGCCAAGAACCACCGGCACTCGGCGCACAACCCGTACGCCCAGTTCCAGGACGTGTACTCCGTCGACGAGATCCTCGCCGCCCGGACCGTGCACCGTCCCCTCACCAAGCTCCAGTGCTCGCCGACCTCGGACGGCGCGGCGGCGGCCCTCGTGGTGTCCGAACGGTTCGTCGAGCGGAACGAGTTGGCGGACAAGGCCGTCGAGATCGTCGCCCAGGCGATGACCACCGACACCGACGAGTCCTTCGCCTCCGGCTCGTGCATCGACGTCGTCGGACAACCGATGTCGCGAGAGGCCGCCCGCCAGGTCTACGAGCGGTCCGGACTCGGCATCGAGAACGTGGACGTCGTAGAACTCCACGACTGCTTCTCGGTCAACGAGCTGCTGACCTACGAGGCGCTCGGCATGTGCGCGGAAGGCGAGTCCGGCAAGCTCATAGAGTCCGGCGCCACCACCTACGGCGGACGCTGGGTCGTGAACCCGTCGGGCGGCCTCATCTCCAAGGGACATCCACTGGGCGCGACCGGGATCGCACAGGCGGCGGAGCTGACCTGGCAGCTCCGCGGCGAGGCGGGGGCCCGCCAGGTGCCCGGCGCACGCGTGGCCCTCGCGCACAACATCGGGCTCGGCGGGGCAGCGGTGGTGACGCTGCTACGGGCGGGCGCTCTTTAGCCGTGCGGCGATCTCCAACCTGCGGGGGAGAGGAATGTCCGGCTCGGTGCGGCGGTCTTCATCCTGCGGCGGGCACGTCCAGCTCCGTGCGTCGACCTCTTCAGCCCCGGCCGGCAAGGTCCAGCCCGTCCGGCGTTTGAGGACGAGGCCGTTCAGGCCGAAGCGGGGGTCTGGGGGCGGCAGCCCCCAGGTACGGGACGGGTAGGGGCGGAGGGGGCGAAAACCGCTTCTGACCCGGCGGCGATGGGGCCTGCGGACTCCCCCATCGGAGGCAGCCCCGAGGCCCACAATCATGTGGAGGTCCTGGTGCCGCGTCGGCCAGGGTTTGCCCGTTGAGGAGCGGCGTCCGGTGCGTGCTCTGGGGGTCCCCCCGGCCGAAGGCTGGGGGAGTGCCGGCCGGAAGTCCTCGTACTGGACGTACTTGGGCTTTCGGCCGGTGCGGCGAGTGGGGGCACCTCCCACGCCCTTGAGGCAGTGGGGGAGCGTGCCGGGCGTCGCGACGGGGCGAACCTCGGCTGACGCGGCACCAGGTCCCACGACCGACGCCCGAGCGCGGCGAAATCCCGATGCAAGGACCGCAACCCGGTTGAGAGCATGACACCCATGCTCCGAGCCGCCGAAGACGACACCCGCATATCCGAACGCACCGCCCCGCCCACGTGGATGGTGGTCGCACTCGCCTGCGCCGGCCAGTTCCTGGTCGTACTGGACGTGTCCGTGGTCAATGTCGCGCTGCCCTCCATGCGCACCGACCTCGCACTGAGCGCACCGGGACTCCAGTGGGTGGTGAACGCCTACTCGATCGCCTTCGCCGGATTCATGCTGCTCGGCGGCCGAGCCGGTGATCTGTACGGCCGCAAGCGGATGTTCCTGGTGGGGCTCGCGCTGTTCACGCTGGCCTCACTCGGCGGCGGCCTCGCCCAACAGGGCTGGCAACTGCTGGTCGCGCGGGCCGTGCAGGGCCTGGGCGCCGCCGTACTCGCCCCCTCGACGCTGACGATCCTCACGTCGGCCGTCCCGGAGGGCGCCGCACGCGCGCGTGCCATCGCGACGTGGACCGCAGTCGGTGCCGGGGGCGGCGCGGCCGGCGGCCTGGTCGGCGGGCTGCTGGTCGACGGCCTGTCGTGGCGGTGGGTGCTGCTCATCAACGTGCCCGTCGGCGCGGTGGTGCTGGCCGGGGCCGCCCGCCGGCTGGTGGAGAGCCGGGCCGGAGACGGCCGCCGCCTCGACCTGCCGGGCGCGCTGCTGGTGACGGCGGGGCTCGCGACACTGGCGTACGGGATCGTGCAGACGGAGGCCGAGGGGTGGACGGCGGCGGTGACGTTGGTGCCGCTGTGCGCCGGCCTTGCCCTGGTAGGACTCTTCCTCCTTGTCGAGGCACGGACGAAGACCCCCCTGATGCCGCTGAAACTGCTGCGCCTGCGAGCGGTGTCGTCGGCGAACGCGGCCATGTTCGTCTGCGGCTCCGCGATGTTCTGCATGTGGTTCTTCATGACGCTCTACGCGCAGAACGTGCTCGGCTACTCGCCGCTGGGCGCCGGGCTCGCGCTGGTGCCCAGTTCGCTCGCGGTGGTCCTCGGCTCGAAGCTGGCACCGCGCTTCATGCCGGTGGTCGGCGCGCGCAATGTGGCGGCAATCGGCACGGTGGTGGCCGCGGCGGGCTTCGGCTGGCAGTCGACGATGACGGCGGACGGCTCGTATCTGACGGCGATCATGTTCCCGGGAATCCTGATGATGGCGGGCGCGGGCCTGGCCGCGACACCGCTCGCCGCGCTGGCGACCTCGGGCGCGGCACCGAGGGACGCCGGGTTGGTGTCCGGTCTGGTCAACACCTCGCGCACGATGGGCGGTTCGCTCGGGCTGGCGATCATGTCGACCATCGCCGCGGCCCGCACGGGCGACAGCGCCTCGGGGGAGGCCTTGACGGCCGGGTACGCGCTGGCGTTCCGGACGAGCGGGTTCCTGCTGCTGGGCGGGACGGTGCTGATGCTGGTGTGGCTGCCGCGCAAGACTTCCGGCATCGCCCGGGGCTGAGGCGACGAGGAATTCCGGGGCCGAGGCAACGAAATCCGATCCTGGTGGACTCCTTCAGACATCCAGGAGGTGCCCATGGGGGATCGGAAGCAGGCTCGGGACGAGGAGTTCCAGAGCTTTGTCATCGGCCGCTGGCCGCGGTTGATGCGTACGGCATTTCTCCTTACGGGGGAGCAGCACGCCGCGGAGGACCTGGTCCAGTCGACGCTGGAGCAGGTGTACGTGGCCTGGCGCAGGGTCGGGGCGGCCGACGACCCGGAGGCGTATGTACGGCGCGTGATGATCAACGCGCATGCTCGCAAACACCGCAGAAAACTCAAGGAGTTCCTCGCGCCGAAGGACGACTCGGGCCTCACGCACGAGCTGCCGGACAGCGGTGACCGGATCGCCCAGGCCGACGACCGCAGCGCGCTGCTGAAGGCGCTTTCCCAACTGCCCGCGCGACAGCGCGAAGCGGTGGTCCTTCGCTACTGGGAGGACCTGAGCGAGAGCCAGGCGGCGGAGGCGATGGGCTGCTCGGTGGGCGCGGTGAAGAGCAACGCGGCCAAGGGGATCGCGAAGCTGCGGGCCATACCGGGGCTGGCCGACATGGTGACGCACGGAGGGCGGAAGTGATGAGCGCGGACCGGGAGACGAATCACGACATGGCGACACACAGGGACATCGCCCTCCTGCTGGCCGAGGCCGCGGACGAGGTCGAGATCGGTATAGCCCCCTACCAGGCGGTGGTCCGCGGCGGCCGACGCCGCAAGGCCCGCCGCTGGACGATCGCGGCCGCCGCGGCACTGGTGATCGCCGGTTCGACGGGGACGCTGGCGCTGGCCGGGGGTCTGGACGGCGACGGGGGCCGGGTTGCGCCGATGGCCACCCAGCCGCCGACGGCCGAGGACCGGCACGTATACGAGCCGCAGGGGACCACCGTGGCAAGGGGCACCGACCACGGCAAGGTCTGGCAGGTGAGCATCGACGTCTGGGGAGCCCCGAAGAACGAGGCGGAAGCGCAGTACCAGCGCACGCTGATGGGTGAGTACGGGGCTGCGCCGGTGGGAGTGCGAAAGGCCTCGGAGCTGATCGGCAAGGGCTGGGTCTTCGTGCGCCTGGACGTGGGCGACGACCGTCCGACGACGGTGGTGCAGGGACCGGTGGAGAAAGGCGACTCCCTGTCGGGCACGGACATCCTGACCTACTCGATGCCGCTGGAGTCGGGCGACTCCGACAAGGTCGGTGCACCGCACCGCCTGGTGATCGGCAAGGTCGCTCCGACCGCGGAACAGGTCACCTGCACCTGGGACGACGGCACGACGACCAAGGTCATGAGGGCTGCCCCGGGCACGGGCCTCACCTCGGACTTCGAGGATCTGATCCGCCCGGTGGACGGCTCCCAGCCCGACTGGTTCGTGTGCCTGGGGCCGGAGGGCAAGAGCTCCCAGTCGGTGAAGGTGACGAAGTGACCTGAGAGGACCAGGGGCCGGCTCTCGGGTCGGCCACGGGTTCTCTCACGTCACCCGTCGGGGGACGAGTTCCGCCGGACCGCCGGGCCGCGGCTACAGCCACCCCTGCTGGCGGGCCTCCCGCATCGCCTCCATGCGGTTGCGGGTGCCCGTCTTGCCGATGGCGGAGGAGAGGTAGTTGCGGACGGTCGACTCGGAGAGGTGGAGCTTGGCGGCGATGTCGGCGACGGTGGCGCCGTCCACGGAGGCCTTCAGTACGTCGCACTCGCGGGCGGTGAGCGGATTGGGCCCGGCGCTCAGCGCTGCCGCGGCGAGCGCGGGGTCGATGACCGTCTCCCCGGTCAGCACCCGCCGGATCGCCTCGGCCAGATCCTCCACGGGCCCGTCCTTGACGAGGAACCCCGCGGCGCCCGCCTCCATGGCCCGTCGCAGATACCCGGGCCGTCCGAAGGTGGTGAGGATCAGCACCCGGCAGTCGGGCGCCTGTTCGCGCAGTTCGGCGGCGGCGTCCAGCCCGCTCATCCCGGGCAACTCGATGTCCAGCAGGGCCACATCCGGCCGATGCGTCAAGGCCGCGTCCACGATCGCGTCCCCCGCGGACACCTGCGCGACCACCTCGATGTCCGCCTCCATCCCGAGCAGCAGAGCGAGCGCGCCCCGCATCATTCCCTGATCCTCGGCAAGCAGGACACGAATGGACTTGGCGGGCCGGTGGTCCTGCGGCATCTCGTTCACGGGCCAAGGGTAGGGCGCGGGGACCGGCGCCGATGCGGGGGCGGTACGTCGGCGGGCGCAGAGCTCCGCGGCGGCCCCGACCGTCCAGCGGCGGGCCTTGCGGCGCCGGCCGCCGCGGACCTCCCGCCGCCTGCGGACCGGACCGGTGCCCCGGTGCGCTCCGCGGCGGCCCCGACCGTCCAGCGGCGGGCCTTGCGGCGCCGGCCGCCGCGGACCTCCCGCCGCCTGCGGACCGGACCGGTGCCCCGGTGAGCCGATTCCGCGGCCTGGCACCGGAGTTCAGCGCCCCGTGGCAGGATGGGCTCCGTCGGTGGTGTCGGGGAGGGCGCCGGTGATGCCTCGACGAGGTCCCGGGCGCCGAGGTGTTGTTCGGCGACGTGGGACTGCCCGGCCGCCCGGCCCGTCTCGGCGGTGGTCCTGGTGCCGTGTCGGCCAAGGTTCGCCTCGTCGCGACGCGCGGCACGCTCCCTCACTGCCTCAAGGGCGTGGGAGGTGCCCCCACTCGCCGCACCGGCCGAAAGCCCAAGTACGTCCAGTACGAGGACTTCCGGCCGGCACTCCCCCAGCCTTCGGCCGGGGGGACCCCCAGAGCACGCACCGGACGCCGCTCCTCAACGGGCAAACCCTGGCCGACGCGGCACTAGGCCGGCGCCTCCGTCAGGTTCGCCGCATCCGGCGCATCCACCGGAAGTTCGGCCCTCACCCGGAACCCCCCGCGCGAAGCCGGCCCCGCCTCCAGTGAGCCGCCTGCCGTGGCCAGGCGTTCGGTGAGGCCCTTGAGTCCGGTGCCGCCGATGCCTTCCACGGGCTCCGCGGTTGAGGTACCGGTGCCGTTGTCGGAGATGGTCAGGCGGACGCGGTCGGGGGTGCCGTCGAGGGTGATGTCGCAGCGGGTCGCGGCGCTGTGGCGTACGACGTTGGTGACCGCCTCGCGGAGCACCCAGCCCAGCAGGGCCTCGGTCTGGGGGACGAGGGGCGGGCCGGACTGCCGTACGACCGGATCGACGCCCGTGGCGGACAGTGCCGAACGGGCGCGGTCCAGTTCCGTGGCGAGGCTGCCCTCGCGGTAGCCGGTGACCGCCTCGCGGATCTCCGTGAGGGCCTGGCGGCCGACCGACTCGATGTCCGTGACCTGGACGAGGGCCGCGGCCAGGTCGCGGTGGGCCAGCCTGCGGGCCGCCTCCGACTTCACCACGATGACGGAGAGCGTGTGGCCCAGCAGGTCGTGCAGATCGCGGGAGAAGCGCATGCGTTCCTTCTCGACGGCGCGGCGTGCCAACTCCTCGCGGGCGGCGCGCAGTTCGCGTACCGCTTCGGAGAGGGAGAGGATCGCGGCCGTCACCATCGTCGACAGGAAGGTGCCGTACGCGACGTTCACCGCGTCCCAGCCCGACCGCACCGAGGAGACCACCGCCGCGAGCGCGGTCAGGCCGAGGCCGATCTTGCCGAGCCACGGGCCGCGCAGGACGGCGCCGGTGGCGAGCCCCAGCAGCGGGAAGAAGTACAGCCAGCTGCCGCCGTACCCGATGGCCAGCCCGCAGGTGACCAGGGCCATCAGGACGAGCGCCACCAATGTGGAGCGGGACTCGCGCTTGTCCTTCACGAAGGACCGGAAGGTCACGAAGATGTACAGGGAGTTGAAGGCGAGCAGGCCGATGGCGCCGATCCAGGGCTGTGGCGTCTTGCCCTGGAACAGGTTGGAGAAGGCGCCCATGCCCATCAGCAGCCATGGCAGCAGGGCGAAGCCGGTGGGGGGCGGACCCGGATTCTCGGGCATCTTCCCGCCGCTCTTGCGGGCGGCCCGCTGCTCGGCCTTGAAGCGTTCCATGTCGGCCTTCCAGCGCGCCCGCTCCGCCCGCCATGCCTGCACCTGGCAGGTGACCCCTCGCATCCAGGACATCGCCCACTCCCCCCGGTTCAGACGGTCCGTGCGGACCGACGGTACGAGAACACAGCGTACGAACCGAACGCCAGCAGCCAGGCCGTCAGCACCCCCACCGCGCCGAGGCCCGGAGCGTGGCCGTCCGCGACCGAGACGCCGAGCTGCGCGAACCGGTTCGTGGGGGTGTACGCCGACAGGGAGCGCAGCCAGCCCGGGAACAGGGCGAGCGGGAACCAGAGACCGCCGATCACCGAGAGCCCCAGGTTGCACACCATGTTGGCGACACCGGTCGTCTGCGCGGTGAGCCGGTAGCCGTTGCCGAGGCCCAGCAGCGTGAAGGGTATCGAGCCGAGCCACAGCAGCACCGCGATCGCCGCCCACTGCCAGACGTCCAGCCGTACGCCGTTGACCACGCAGCCCGCCGCCAGGACCGCGGTGATCGCGGGCAGTACGGTCACCGAGCCGGTCAGCGCCCGCCCCAGCACCACTTCGCGCGGCGTCATCGGTGTCACCCGCAGCTGCCGCAGCCAGCCGATCACCTTGTCCTCGGCGACCCCGCCGCCGGTGTTCAGGGCGGAGCCCACCGCGCCGTACGCGGCCATGCCGACCATGGAGGCGGTCTTCCAGTCGCCGTCATCGCCGCCGCCGAGGTTGGTGAAGAGGAGGTACATCATCACCGGCATCGCGATGCCGCCGATGACGAATCCGGTGTCGCGCAGCGTCCGGCGCACTTCGAGCCGCAGATAGTCCAGCATCACACCGTCTCCAGGACATCCGACGGCGCACCCGAGGTGAGCGCCATGAACGCGTCGTCCAGGGACGCGGGGACGACCTCCAGGCCGCGTATCGCCCCCCGCTCGGCCAGCGCGATCACCGTCGCGTCCGAGTCGTCGGTGCGCAGATGGGCCCGGTCCCCGCGCACCTCCACGGCGACCACGCCGGGCAGCAGGGTCAGGCCCTCCGTGCCGCGGCCCGCTAGGTCGAAGGAGACCAGATTGCCGCCCACCGACCGCTTCAGCTGCTCTCCGGTGCCGTCGGCGACGATGCGGCCGTGGTCGATGACGACGATCCGATCGGCGTGCGCGTCGGCCTCCTCCAGATAGTGCGTGGAGAAGAGGACCGTGTGGCCGCGCCGGGCATACGCCCGCATCGACTCCCAGAAGGCGTGCCGCGCCTCCACGTCCAGCGCGGCGGTCGGCTCGTCGAGCACGATCAGCGCGGGGTTCCCGGCCAGCGCCACCGCGAACCGCACCCGCTGTGCCTGCCCGCCGGAGAGCCGGTCGACGCGCCGCCCGGCCAGCTCCGCGATGCCGGCGAGCTCCAGCGCGTCGGTCACCGGCAGCGGCGCCGGATAGCGCCCGGCGACGAAGGAGACCAGCTCCTGGACGGTGACGCGCGGCACCGGCCGGGTCTCCTGCAGCATCGCGCCGACCTTCCCGGCGCGCACCGCCTCCTGCGGGGGCCCGCCGAAGAGCGTGACCGAGCCCTCGTCCGGCTCGTCCAGGCCCAGGAGCAACGAGATCGTCGTCGACTTCCCCGCTCCGTTGCGCCCCAGCAGCGCGACCGTCTCGCCGCGTGCCATCTCCAGATCCACCCCCGCCACGGCGCGTACGTCCCCGAAGCTCTTGACCGCCCACGCGAAGGACACGGCGGACGGTGTCCCAGTCGTCTGTGTCATGGGTACGACGCTATGAGCAGGGCGCCGGGCCCGGCAGATGCACATGTCAGCAATCGGCCGGGACAAATGTCACGGCCAACAGATCTGACATGGCGTCAGTAGTCTTCACAAGTGCCGGGCGCTGGGCTATACAAGGGTCGCCGGACTGGAACGCGTTCTAGAACGGGCGGGTTCCGCGGCCCAGTGTCGACCTCGGTGCGGCCGACGGTGCGGACGGCCGCACCGAGGTCTCAGGTCCTAGTGATCAGGAGCCCCATGCCCATTGACGCCGCCAAGGCCGTCGCCGCCGAGCCCCGGACCGGAGAGATCACCTGGAGTCACAAGGACGTCCAGCTCTACCACCTGGGCCTGGGCGCGGGCGTCCCCGCGACCGACCCCGACGAGCTGCGCTACACCCTCGAATCCAGGCTGCACGTCCTGCCCAGCTTCGCCACCGTCGCGGGAGCCGGCTCACCGGGCGTGATCAGCGGCCTGTCCATGCCCGGCGTCGAGGTCGACCTCCCGCGCGTGCTGCACGGCGGCCAGACCGTCCGGCTGCACCGCCCCATCCCGGTCGAGGGCAAGGCGCTCGCCACCGGGCGTATCGCGGCCGTCTACGACAAGGGCAAGGCCGCGATCCTCGTCATGCGCACCGAAGTCGCCGACGCCGACGGCCCGCTGTGGACCAACGACGCCCAGATCTTCGTACGAGGAGAAGGGGGCTGGGGAGGAGACCGGGGGCCGTCCACGCGCCTCGAACCGCCGACGGGCGAGCCCGACAGGACCGTCGAGCGTCCGATCCGCGAGGACCAGGCCCTGCTGTACCGGCTCTCCGGCGACTGGAACCCGCTGCACGCCGACCCCGAGTTCGCCAAGCTCGCCGGTTTCGACCGGCCGATCCTGCACGGGCTGTGCACGTACGGCATGACGCTCAAGGCGGTCGTCGACACACTGCTCGGCGGCGACGTGGCACGGGTCCGCTCGTACACCACACGCTTCGCCGGTGTCGTCTTCCCCGGCGAGACCCTGCGCATCCGCCTGTGGCGGCGGGAGGGCGGGGTCCAGGTGGCGGTGAGCGCCGTGGAGCGGGACGACGCGCCGGTGCTGGCCGACACCATCGTCGAACACTCGTGAGCCCAGCCCATTTCTGAGGGGAGCCGCACCATGCGCGCAGCCGTACAGCACGAGATAGGCCAGGACAAACTCGAAGTACTCGACGACGTCGAGGCGGTGGGCTTCGGGCCCGGCAAGGTGAGGATCCGGGTGCGGGCCACCGGGCTGTGCCACTCGGACCTGTCCGCGATGAACGGCGTACTGCCGCAGCCGGCGCCGTTCGTGCCCGGGCACGAGGGCGCCGGCGAGATCACCGAAGTCGGCGACGGAGTGGGCCACTTGAAGCCCGGCGACCGGGTCGTCGTCTGCTGGCTGCCCGCCTGCGGCGTCTGTCCCGCCTGCAAGCGCGGGCAGACCGAACTGTGCCTGGCCGGCTTCATGAACGCGGGCACGCCCAACTTCAGGCGCCCCGGCGGCGATGTCTTCGGCTTCGCCGGCACCGGCACCTTCACCGAGGAGGTCGTCGTCGACGCGGGCTGCGCGGTCCCGATCCCCGACGACGTGCCCTTCGACATCGCGGCCCTCATCGGCTGCGGCGTCACCACCGGACTCGGCGCCGCCCTCAACACCGCGGACGTGGATGCCGGTTCGTCGGTCGCCGTCATCGGCTGCGGCGGCGTCGGCATCTCCGCGATCCAGGGCGCGCGGCTCAAGGGCGCCGCCGAGATCGTCGCCGTCGACCCGGTCGCCTCGCGCCGCGAGGCCGCGCTCGGGTTCGGTGCGACGAAGGCCGTCTCCCCGGACGAACTCGCCGACGCCAAGCAGTCGGTGACCGGCGGCGAGGGCTTCGACTACGTCTTCGAGGTCGTCGGCAGGTCCGCCACCGCCCGCACCGCCTACGACCACACCCGCCGCGGCGGCACCCTCGTCGTCGTCGGCGCGGGCGCCATGGACGACTTCCTCCAGCTCAACATGTTCGAGCTGTTCTTCGACGAGAAGCGGATCCTGCCGTCGATGTACGGCGGCGGGGACGTCCTGCGGTCCTACGAGCGCACCGTCGCCCTGTGGCGCGCGGGCCGTATCGACCTGGAGGGCCTGATCACCCACCGGGTGCCGCTCGCCGAGGTCAACGAGGCCCTCGACCAGATGCGCAGCGGCACCGCCCTGCGTACGTGCATCGAGATCTGATCCCACAACCGCTAAGGACCTTGATGTCACTGCCACTTGAAGGTCTCACCGCGATCGTCACCGGCGCGGGGCGCGGGCTCGGACGGGCCGAGGCGCTGGAACTCGGCCGACTCGGCGCGGCCGTGGTCGTCAACGACTACGGGCAGCCCGGGCGGGACGGCTCCGGCGAGGCCTCGGCCACGCCCGCCGAGGAGGTCGCCGCGGAGATCCGCGCGGCGGGCGGCCGGGCCGCCGCCCACACCGGGGACGTCGCCGACCACGAACAGGCCCGCGCACTGATCCAGTTGGCGGTCACCGAATTCGGGAAGCTCGACATCCTGGTCAACAACGCGGGCATCCTGCGCGACCGGATGATCTTCTCGATGTCCGAGGACGAATGGGACTCGGTCGTCCGGGTGCACCTCAAAGGCCACTTCAACACGACCCACTTCGCGTCCGTGCACTGGCGGGCGCGCTCCAAGGAGGTTGACGGGCCCGTGTACGGGCGGATCGTGAACACCTCGTCGGAGGCGTTCCTCGCCGGTTCGGCGGGACAGCCCAACTATGCCGCCGCGAAAGGCGGAATCGTCGGGCTGACGACCTCGACGGCGCTGGCGCTCGCGAAGTACGGCGTGACGGCGAACGTCATCTGCCCGCGTGCCCGGACGCGTATGACCGAGGACGTGTTCGCCGGCTTCGCCGAGTCCGGCGAAGGGCTGGATCAGCTCGCACCCGAACATGTCGCCCCGCTCGTCGGCTACTTGGCCTCGCCCGCCGCCGCGCACGTCAATGGCCAGCTGCTCGTCGTGCACGGCGGCATGGTCGCGATCGTCGAACGCCCGCGGGTGGCCGCCAAGTTCGACACCAAGCAGGACGCCTTCACGTACGACGAGCTGGACGCCCTGCTCACTGCGCACTACGCGGACCGCCCGAAGGGCGAGACGTTCGCGGCGGTGGAGGTGCTGGGGCTCAAGCACGGATAGCTCTGCGGAGGCTTCGGGTGTCGGTTTCGGGTGCCGGGGGTCGGCTGCCGGTCTTTCGGGTGTCGGTTTCGGGTGCTGGGTGCTGGGTGCCGGGTGCCGGGTGCCGGGTACCGGGTGTCGGTCCTTCGGCGTCGGCTACGGGGCCCGGGCGTCGGCTGCCGGCCTATCGGGCTTCGGCCATCGGTCTCGGGAGTCGGCCCTTGGTCCTGGGCGTCGGCTAACGGTCTTTTGGACGTCGGCTATTGGTCTCGGGTGTCGGCTCTCGCTCCTCCGGGCTCAGTAGCCGTCCGTCCGTCGACAGGGGCGGGTGCGTCAGCTGTGGCAGATAGTGGCGGAAGAACAGGTCCGCGAACTCCTCGTCACTGAACAACGATCCCAGCTCGTCCCTCACCCGGATCGCCAGGCTCCCCTTCGGGAACGCGGCCCGAGCCACCCGCACCGTCTCCGCCGGGATCTCCCCGGATCCCTTCGGCTGCATCGGCATCCGCACCCACCCCATACGACAACGTCGGCCTTCAAGACCACAACCAGGTCTTGAAGGCCGACGTCACGTGCAGCCCCGAATTAACCAACAGCGTCCGCCATGGCGAGCGGGGCCGTGTGCCGGGTTCGGCGTGCCGTCAGGCCGCGTTGTCCTGGTCGGACGGCTTGCGGTGGCGGCCCTGCGGGATCGCCGCGTCGTCGTGGCCGGAGATCGGGCCGCGGTGCCTGCCATGGCCTTCGGCCTGAGCCGTGGCCTCGTGGGAGTCGGTTCCCGGCGCTTCCATCGTGCTGATGTCGCTCACTGAAGTGTTCACCCCGTATGCAAGATCCTTCTTTTACAGCCGGGGGATTCTAACCGGCGGTCATTGCGGGGGCGTCGGTGGGGGAGAGCTCTGCACCCCTAGCACGCCGACCCTCTCCCAAACACCCGGCTTCGGTCGTGCAGGGGGGACGGGACCCGCATCGCCCCTGGGGGCTGAGCCCCCGGACCCCCCTCCGGCTTGAAGGGCCTCGTGCTCGAACGCCGCACGGGCCGCGGGCACCTGAACGGCCGCGCCGTCAAAGGCCGCACGGGCCGCGGGCACCTGAACGGCCTCGCCCTCAAACGCCGGACGGGCGGAGGGTGTCTGGGCGGGCTCGTTCAGTTGGAGCCCTGGGGTGTTCAGTCGCACGCCCCGGCGGTTCAACTGCACCACCCGGCCCTTCAGCGGTGCCTGTTGGAGCGGGACCGGGCGGGCCGACGTTCGTGTCTCGGGGCCCTGGCCGGCGTCCCGGTCAGGGCCCCCTTCCCCCGTGGGCGCTGCCACCCGTGCCACCCCGCACGGCACCGCTGCCGTCGCGTACGGCAGGTGCAGCACCCCCTCTCTGGTCCACAGGCCGGTGCCCGCCAACCAGCCCTCGGGAGCCGGGAGATGGTGGACCTGGCGTTCGGCCGGGCGCCAGATGCCGAGCCAGGTGCCCGCCGGGCCGTCGATGCGCAGGGCGACCGCGCAGGTCTCGGGGGTGAGCATCTGGCCCGGCTGGATCGCGAAGGGTGTCACCGCGATGGGGGCGCCCCCGGTCGAACGCAGTTGAGACCGGGGGACGGTCAGGCGCAGGCACTCCGGGAAGCGGATGGGCAGGGTGCTGCCGACGACGCCCCAGCCGAGGCGGTCGTGGCCCGGGGACGGGGCGTCGGAGCGGACGAGGAGGAGGCCGCTGTCGGCGTCCGCGAGGAGCAGGCGGTCGTTGCTGTGCTCGGCGATCTGGAGGAACGGTGACATTTCACCGCCGCGTTCGAGGTCGACGACCACCGTCTTGGTGCGGCCGTTCTGGAAGCGGTCGAGCGCGAGCAGACGGCCGGTGCCGTCCAGCCACACCCCGCCCGAACAGTGGCCCGGCACCTGGGCCCGATGCTCCGGACCGAACGCGCCGCCCGCCACCAGCCACACCGCGGTGGAGCCACAGCCCACGGCGAGGGCGTACGCGCGCTGCCCGCCCGGCGCGGGCGGCAGCAGCCGCAGCCGGGTGTCCTTGTCGGGGCACTCCACGGCGCCCAGCGGCAGCTCGCCGGTGCCGGGCCCGGTCGGGTACAGCAGCGAGAAGACGTGCCGTCCGTCCGTCACGCGGTGGATCAGCACCCTTCCGTCGGTCAGCGGCAGCACCTCGGTGCCGGGCTCCTCCGGCTGGTGGGCCGGCAGCGGTACGGCGTACGGCTCAGGGCCGTCCAGCGTCCAGCGCTCCGGGTACCAGCAGTCGCCGGCCAGGGTGAGACGCGCCGCGTACGTGCCGTCAGCGGTGATCACACAGGTGGGACGGGCGGTCCAGTCGTTCGCGTCGTGGTTCGCCTCTTGGCGCGCGTCTTGGGTCTCGTCCTCGTTCTCCGCCACGGGCTCCGTCGCACAGGCTGTCATCGTTCGGTCACCTCCGGCGACGAAGCTAGTTTTCGTACGCACAGACGTGGGACCGACGGGCGGCGGCTTCACACATAAGGGTGGCCATGTCGGGATTCGCCTGAGGGAACGGGGGCGGATGTGCTGGCCGGTGGTGGGGAGGCAGGGGTGGGAGACCGGGTGCCCGGACCCGCCCGCCGCCGGGGTTGCCGGTCGAGTGGCCCGCGACCGGACGGACAGGGACGTAAGGCAGGTAGCCTTTCCCCGTGCCCCGTCTGTCTGAAGTCATCGCCGCGCTCGACACCCTCTGGCCCTCCGAGAGGGCCGAGGACTGGGACGCGGTCGGCACCGTCTGCGGTGACCCCGACCAGGAGGTCACGCGCGTACTGTTCGCGGTCGACCCCGTCCAGGACATCGTCGACGAGGCGCTGAAACTGGGTGCCGATCTGCTGGTCACCCACCATCCGCTCTATCTGCGCGGTACGACGACGGTGGCGGCCACCGGCTTCAAGGGCCGCGTCGTGCACACCCTGATCAAGAACGACATCGCGCTGCACGTCGCGCACACGAACGCCGACCGCGCGGATCCGGGAGTCTCCGACGCCCTCGCGGGCGCGCTGGACCTTCGAGTCGTACGCCCCCTCGTGCCGGACCCCACCGACCCGGACGGCCGCCGGGGCCTCGGCCGAGTCTGCGAGCTGGACCATCCGCTGACCGTCCGCGAACTCGCCGCGCGCGCCGCCGAGCGGCTGCCCGCCACCGCGCAGGGCATCCGCGTCGCGGGCGACCCCGAGGCGCTGGTACGGACCGTCGCGGTCAGCGGCGGCTCCGGCGACAGCCTCTTCGACGACGTACGCGCCGCCGGCGTGGACGCCTTCCTCACCGCGGACCTGCGCCACCACCCGGCGTCCGAGGCCCGCGCCCAGAGTCCTCTCGCGCTGCTCGACGCGGCGCACTGGGCCACCGAGTGGCCCTGGTGCGAGCTGGCCGCCGCCCAGCTCGACGAGATCTCCGACCGTTATGGATGGGGCCTGAGGGTCCACGTCTCGAAGACGGTCACCGACCCCTGGACCGCCCACGCGGCCTCTACCACCGACACATCAGGAGCCCCCAACTGAACGCCGCGCCCGCCGACCAGATCCGACTTCTCGACGTCCAGGCCCTCGACGTGCGCCTCCAGCAGCTGGCGCACAAGCGGAGGTCGCTGCCCGAGCACGCCGAGATCGAGTCGCTGAACAAGGACCTCACGCAGCTGCGTGACCTGCTCGTCGCCGCGCAGACCGAGGAGAGCGACTGCGCCCGCGAGCAGACCAAGGCCGAGCAGGACGTCGACCAGGTGCGCCAGCGCGCCGCCCGCGACCAGAAGCGTCTCGACTCGGGTGCCGTGTCGTCCCCCAAGGACCTGGAGAACCTCCAGCGCGAGATCACCTCCCTCGCCAAGCGCCAGGGCGACCTCGAGGACGTCGTCCTGGAGGTCATGGAGCGCCGCGAGTCCGCCCAGGAGCGTGTCGCCGAGCTGACCGAGCGGGTCTCCTCCGTCCAGTCGAAGATCGACGACGCGACCGCGCGCCGGGACGCCGCCTTCGAGTCCCTCGACGGCGAGACCGCGACGGCGAACAAGGAGCGCGAAGTCATCGCCGGCGCGATCCCCGCCGACCTCCTCAAGCTCTACGACAAGTTGCGCGAGCAGCAGGGCGGCGTCGGCGCGGCCCGGCTCTACCAGCGCCGCTGCGAGGGCTGCCGCCTGGAGCTCAACATCACCGAGGTCAACGAGGTGAAGGCGGCCTCTCCGGACACCGTGCTGCGCTGCGAGAACTGCCGCCGCATCCTGGTGCGCACGTCCGAGTCCGGTCTCTAGGCCTGATCTGTAAATCGGTGTAAATCGGTGTGAATCTGTAAGGGGCTTGACGCGTGCGGGAGTTCATCGTCGAGGCCGACGGCGGTTCCCGGGGCAACCCGGGGCCCGCGGGCTACGGCTCCGTGGTCATCGACGCGGCCACCGGGGAGACGCTGGTGGAGCGCGCCGAGTACATCGGCATCGCCACCAACAACGTCGCGGAGTACCGGGGGCTGGTCGCGGGTCTGACGGCGGCCCGTGAACTGGACCCGGCCGCACGCGTCCGGGTCCGAATGGACTCCAAGCTCGTCGTCGAGCAGATGTCCGGCCGTTGGAAGATCAAGCACCCGGACATGAAGCCGCTGGCCGCCGAGGCCGCGCGGGTCCTCCCGCCCGAGCAGGTCACGTACGAGTGGATCCCGCGCGAGCAGAACAAGCACGCGGACCGGCTCGCCAACGAGGCGATGGACGCGGGCAGGCGGGGCGAGCAGTGGTCGCCGTCGGCCTCGACGGCGGAACTGGACGCGCGCGCGGCGCGGTCCGCGGCGCCCGAGCCGACGGGCCCGCCCGGGGACGCGGCGGCGGGCGCGGCGAAGGCACGGGCGGCACTGGCGGGGACGCGCGGCGGCGTGGCTCCCACGGAGGCGCCGGCTTCCGGAGCGCCCCGTCAGGGGCGCGGGGAACTGCGCGACCAGCCACAGACGGCCTGCAGTACGACGACTTCCGGCAGTCACCCGTCACCCGGCGGCGGAGCCGCACAGGCCGGCGCCGATGTCCGCGCCGCGCGGAACGTGGCGACGGCGGCGAGCGAGACGACCGGGGCGAGTGAGACGACCACGGCGCCGACCGTCGGCTGGGGCGCGCCCCCCGACCTGGGCGCCCCCGCCACCTTCGTACTCCTGCGCCACGGCGAGACCCTCCTGACCCCGCAGAAGCGGTTCTCGGGCAGCGGCGGCACCGACCCGTCGCTGTCGGACGTGGGCCGGGAACAGGCCGAGCGGGTCGCTGCGGCGCTGGCCGCGCGCGGCACGATCCAGGCGATCGTGGCGTCACCGCTCACCCGGACCCGGGAAACCGCGGGGGCCGTCGCCGCCCGCCTCGGGCTCGACGTGGTCATCGAGGACGGGCTGCGCGAGACGGACTTCGGAGCCTGGGAGGGGCTGACGTTCGGCGAGGTGCGGGAGCGCTACCCCGACGACCTGAACGCCTGGCTGGCCTCGCCGAAGGCCGAACCGACCGGCGGCGGCGAGAGCTTCGCGGCGACCGCTCGCCGCATGGCCACCACCCGCGACAAGCTGATCGCCTCCTACGCGGGCCGCACCGTCCTGCTCGTCTCGCACGTCACCCCGATCAAGACCCTCGTACGCCTGGCCCTCGGCGCCCCGCCGGAGTCCCTGTTCCGTATGGAACTGTCCGCGGCCTCGCTCTCCGCGGTGGCGTACTACGCGGACGGCAACGCGAGCGTCCGGCTGTTCAACGACACGTCTCACCTGCGCTGATCACGTGCGCTGCGCGGCACGCCCGGCACGCCCGGCACGCCCGGCACGCCCGGCCGCGCGCTCGCGCAGGATCTCGGCCGTCTCCCGGTCCGCCGGGAGAAACGCCTCCAGGTGGAGTTCGGCGAGCGTGACGTCCAGCGCCGTCGCGAACGACGTCAGCGTGGTGAGCAGTCTCAACTCGCCCTCCGGGCACCGCAGTCGCAGGGGTACGGCGAAGCCGAGGTAGTCCGCACCGGGCTCGCTCGCCGGTACGTACCCCGCCAACTCCTCGGCGAGCGCGCCGAGGTGGGGATCCGGGCTGCGTCTGGCCCGGGCCCGTAGGTTCTCCACGATGTGCTGCCCCCACGCGTCCAGGTTCACCACCCGTGACGCCATCCCGCGCGGATGCAGGGCGAGCCGCAGCACGTTGACGGGTGGTGCGAGCAGTTCCGGGGCGGCCCCCTCGGTGAGCACGTCGAACGCCTCGTTGGCCGCGACGAGTTCACCCCGCGGCCCCGCCACCACGGCCGGATAGGGCAGATGCCCTTCGAGAATGCTGTCCAGCGCCTCCCGTACGGGCTTCAGCGCGACCGCGTCGAGCGGTGACTCGGCGAAAGCGGGCGCGTAACCGGCCGCCAGAAGCAGTGAGTTGCGCTCCCGCAGCGTGAGCTCCAGCGACTCGGCGAGCCTGATCACGATCTCTCTGCCGGGCACCGAACGCCCACGCTCGATGAAGCTGACGTACCGCTGCGTCGTCCCCGCCCGCGAGGCGAGCTCCAGCTGGCTGACCCGGCGCGCGGTGCGCCAGCGCAACAGCTCCCGGGCGAAGGGAGGAGGCTCGGTGGAGATGCTGGTGGTCATGGGATCAGTTGTACGTCACGGGTACGACATCGCGGTCTCTGCGACGTGGCCCGCGCCAGGACGACAGCCATCTCTGCGACGGCAGCCGTCTCCGCGACCTTGCAGTCCCGGCGGGCTGTCATACCTCGCTGCCCCGGCGGGCCGTCATACCTTGCCGGGAAGCGGTTCGCGAAGACGCTCAGGTTGTCGCCCGAGTAGCGGCCTCCGCGGTCATCGTCCGAGTGGCGAATGCTCGATCGTCATCCGAGTGGTGATGGCGCGGCCGTCATCCGAGTGGGGGCCTGAGCGCCGCGGCCTCCCGCGCCAGGGCCTCGATCCGGCCCCAGTCCCGTCCCGCGATCGCGTCCTGCGGGAGCATCCAACTCCCGCCCACGCAGCCGACGTTGGGAAGCGCCAGGTACTCCGGCGCGGAGGCCGGACCGATGCCGCCCGTCGGGCAGAACCGCGCCTGCGGCAGCGGGCCCGCCAGCGATTTGAGATACGCCGTACCGCCCGCTGCCTGCGCCGGGAAGAACTTCATCTCGCGCACGCCCCGCTCCAGCAGCGTTACGACCTCCGACGTGGTGGACACCCCCGGCAGGAACGACACCCCGGACGCCTGCATGGCATCGAGCAGCCCGTCCGTCCAGCCCGGGCTGACCAGGAAGCGGGCGCCCGCCGCCACCGAGTCGGCCACCTGCTGTGGTGACAGGGCCGTGCCCGCGCCGACCACCGCGTCCGGCACCTGGGCCGCGATCGCCCGGATCGCGTCCAGCGCGACCGGCGTCCGCAGCGTCACCTCGATCGCGGGCAGCCCGCCCGCGACCAGCGCCCGCGCCAGGGGTACGGCGTCGGCGGCGTCCGCGACCACGACGACGGGGACCACGGGGGCGAGATCCAGTACGGAGGCAGACGAAGGCGAGGGCAGTGGCGAACTCATACGCCTCATCCTGCCCGGGGTGTGCAGCATGCGCAAAGGATGTTGCACATGCTGCAATGAGTCTCGGGTGGCCCCGCGTCAGGCGGGACGCCACACCTTGATCGAGCAGCGCTCGCGGAGCGGACCGCGCCCTTGGTCACCCTTGGTCGAGTCGCACGCGCGGCGCGCCACGACCTCGGTCGAGTCGCACGCGCGGCGCGCCACGACCTCGGTCGAGTCGTTTTCGCGGAGCCGCCGCAACGCCGGCCGGGCCGCGCTCGCGACCCGTAACGCCGCGCTCGCCGCTCGCGGCGTGGGCCACGACCTCGGTCGAGTCGTTTTCGCGGAGCCGCCGCAACGCCGGCCGGGCCGCTCTCGCGACCCGTAACGCCGCGCTCGCCGCTCGCGGCGTGGGCCACGACCTCGGTCGAGTCGTTTTCGCGGAGCCGCCGCAACGCCGGCCGGGCCGCTCTCGCGACCCGTAACGCCGCGCTCGCCGCTCGCGGCGTGGGCCACGATCCAGGTCGAGTCGCCCTCGCGGAGCCGCCGCAACGCCGGCCGGGCCGCGCTCGCGACCCGCAAAGGGGGAGTACTCAGTGGATCTCCGTCACCACCACGTCCAGCGCCCACGGCCTGCCCGCCTTACCGGGAGCCTCCGTCTCCACCGCGTACCCGAGGTCCCGCAGCGCCTCCACCAGCTCCGCCGGGCCCTTCGGCGCCGCGCCCGCGCTGAGCAGGCTGCGTACGATCTTGCCCTTGGTCGCCTTGTTGAAGTGGCTGACGACGGAACGCTTCTCGACCCCGTTCACCAGCTGGGAGTGCAGCACCCGCACGGTCGCCGTCCGCCCCGCGAGCTCGCCGTTCGGCTTCCACGCCGACGCGTACGCCGAGGACCGCAGGTCCAGCACGAGCCCGTCGCCGGCCGCCTCCGGCAGTGCGGTGGCCATCGGTGTACGCCAGTGCGCGCCCAGGGCCCCGAGCCCGGGCAGCTTGACGCCCATCGAGCAGCGGTACGAGGGGATCCGGTCGGTCACCCGGACCGCGCCCCACAGCCCCGAGAAGACGAGCAGCGAACGCGCCGCCCGCCGCTTCGCCGCCGTGTCCAGGGAGGCCAGGTCCAGGGAGTCGTAGAGGACGCCCGTGTAGATCTCCCCGGCCGGGCGGGCGCCCGCCGTCCGCAGGTCCACGTTCTTCGCGACCTCGCCGCGCAGGCCCTCGCTCAGTCCGAGCACCTCACGGGCCTTCTCCTCGTCGGCCGCGCACAGCTCGACCAGCTCGTCGAGGACCGCCTGCCGCGCCTCGGTGAGGCCCGGCAGGGACAGCGACTCCAGCTTCAGCGCGGTTCCCCGGCCGGAGGGCGCCTTGCCTTCGGAGGGCGGCAGCAGCACGAGCACGGTGTGGTTCTCCTAACGGTGGTGTGGCCCGGCGCCAGCCTAAGCGTTCGGGGTGCCGGGTGAATTCGGAGTGCCCCGCGGCCTCCGGGTGCCAGGCGCACTCCGGGTGCCAGGTGAACCCGGGGTGCTGGGTGAACCCGGGGTGCTGGGTGAACCCGGGGTGCTGGGCGCACTCGGGGTGCTGAACCCGGGGTGCTGGGTGAACTCGGGGTGCTGGGCGCACTCGGGGTGCTGGGCGCACTCGGGGTGCCGGGTGAACTCGGGGTGCTGGGCGCACTCGGGTTCCCGGGTGAACTCGGGGTGCTGGGTGAACTCGGGGTGCTGGGCGCACTCGGGGTGCCGGGTGAACCCGGGGTGCTGGGTGAACTCGGGTTCCCGGGCGCACTCGGGGTGCCGGGTCAAGGAGCGCGTCCTACGCTCGCCCTATGCCTCGCCGCCACATCCGTGTCACCGGTGCACCGGAGGCCCCCCTGCGAGCCGCCCTCCGCGCGCTGCGGACCGGGCTGGGGGTGTCGGAGAGCTTCCCGCCCGACGTCCTCGCCGAGGCCGCGCGGCCACCCCGGCTGCCCTCCTACGACGCGACGGACATCCCCCTCTTCACCATCGACCCCCGGACGTCCACCGACCTCGACCAGGCGATGCACCTCGAGCGCCGCGAGAGGGGCGGCTACCGCGTCCGGTACGCCATCGCCGACGTCGGCGCCTTCGTCGCACCGGGCGGCGCCCTGGACGCCGAGGCCCACCGTCGCGCCATGACCCTCTACTTCCCGGACGAGAAGGTCCCGCTGCACCCGACCCAGCTCTCCGAAGGGGCCGCCAGTCTGCTCCCGGACCAGACCTGCCCGGCCGTGCTGTGGACGATCGACCTCGACTCGGACGGCCGTACGGAGGCGACCGACGTACGCCGTGCCCTCGTACGCAGCCGCGCCAAACTCGACTACACGCACGTGCAGAAGCAGATCGGGGAGGGGACGGCGGACGAGCCGTTGGCCCTCCTCAAGGACATCGGTCAGGCCCGTGAGCGACTGGAGGTCGAGCGCGGCGGCATCTCGCTGAACGTCCCCGAGCAGGAAATCGTCGATGAGAACGGGGCGTACGAACTCGTCTACCGCGCCCCGCTCCCCGCCGAGCACTGGAACGCGCAGCTCTCCCTTCTCACCGGGATGGCGGCGGCCGAGCTGATGCTCTCGCACGGGACGGGGATCCTGCGTACGCTGCCCGCCGCCCCGGACGGCGCGGTGGGCCGGCTGCGCCGTACGGCCAAGGCCCTCCGCATCGACTGGCCGCACCATGTCTCGTACGCGGAGCTCATCCGCTCCCTCGACCCGCACTGGCCGCACCACGCGGCCTTCCTCCAGGAGTGCACGACGCTGCTCCGCGGCGCGGGCTACACGGTGTTCCGGGACGGCGCCCTCCCGGAGGTCACCTCCCACTCCGCCGTGGCCGCGCCCTACGCACACTGCACGGCCCCTCTGCGCCGCCTCGCCGACCGCTACGCCTCGGAGCTCTGCCTCGCGGCCGCCGCGCATCAGCCGCCCCCCGAGTGGGTCCTCGCGGCCCTCGACGCCCTCCCCGGACAGATGGCCGACGGCGCCCGGCGCGCGGGTACCGTCGAGCGCGAGTGCGTGGACATCGTGGAGGCCGCGCTGCTCAAGGACCGCGTGGGCGACATCTTCGAGGGCTGCGTGGTCGACGTACAGGAGCACGAACCCACCGTCGGGACCGTGCAGTTGGAGTCCCCGCCCGTCTTCGCCCGCATCGCGGGCGGCACGTCCCGGCTGCCGCTGGGGGAGCGGTTGCGGGTACGGCTCACCCAGGCGGACCCGGGAGTGGCGAAGGTGCTGTTCGCGCCCGCGTGAGAGCGGAAGCGAGCTCGTCGGGTCGTCCGCGTGCAGGCGCTCGAGACGTACGGGCCGCTCCCGTCCCAGGAAGGTGACATGCCGTACTGGGGCGGTGAGTTCGAGGGTGACGTCGGTCTGGGCGCCGAGGGCCAGGCCCAGTTCGCTCTCGGCCGGTTCGTGGGTGGTGCGCAGTAGGCGGCGGACGGCCGCGATGTGGGCAAGGGTCACACCTCCGGCGTTCCGCACCACCGGGCCAGCGCGTGGACGAGTGCTTCCTGCGAGTCCCCCGTGTGCTCGGCGACCGTGCCGTCCGTGTCGTCCGCCGCCCACGCCGTGATTCCGTCCGGGCGTACGAGCAGCCCCGCCAGCGCCGGTCGGCCGGGGCAGGCGGAGGTGACGACGTCCAGCCGGTCGCCGTACCCCTCGGTGCGGGCCCGGAGTTTCGGGTCGTCGCAGAGGTCCAGGAGCAGTGCTCGGCCACCGTGGAGGAGGTCGGCGAGGCGGCGGCCGTCGGAGAGTTCGAGGTCGGGTGCGCTGCGGCCGGTCAGAGGGTGGCCGCCGGGAAGGTCGTACCGCTGCCAGACGCCGGAGATCTTCTTGACGAGATATGTGGTGCCGGTGACCGTCTCCGCCAGGTCCGTGACGACCTCACGCAGGGCGCGGGAGTGCGACTCCGGGCGCATCAGCGCGATCTGGGCCCGCGTCCAGTCGAGCACCCACGCGCCGATCGGATGCCGCTCCGCCGTGTACGAGTCCAGCAATCCCTGCGGCGCCCGCCCGCGCACCACCGCGGCGAGTTTCCAGCCAAGGTTCATCGCGTCCCCGATACCCAGGTTCAGTCCCTGCCCGCCGAACGGTGAGTGCACATGCGCAGCGTCGCCCGCGAGCAACACCCGGCCCGCGCGATAGCTGGTCGCCTGACGGCAGTTGTCGGTGAAGCGGGTCACGGAGTGCACCTTGGTCACCGTGACGTCCACCCCGGAGACATGTCGCAGGCTCGCTTGCAGCTCCTCGGCGGTCACGGGCGTCTCGCGGTCGGCCGGCGGCCCGTCGAACTCGACGGTCAGGACGCGGCCGGGCATCGGGCCGTGGACGTACGTCCCGACGTCCGTCGTGTTCCAGCCGTCCTTCAGCGCTTCGGAGCCGGTCATCTCGACGATCGCCTGATAGCCGGTGATCTCCGGCGCCGTGCCTGGGAACGCGAACCCGGCGAGCTTGCGGACCGTGCTGCGGCCGCCGTCGCAGCCCACGAGCCAGCCCGCGCGAATGTCCTCCGGCGCGGACCCGTCCGTACGCAAGGTGTGCACGGTCACCCCGTCGGGGCCCGCCTCGAACCCGGTCAGCTCCACGTTCCTGCGCAGCTCCACGCCCAGCCCGTCCGCGCGCTCCGCGAGCAGCCGTTCCAGGGCCGCCTGCGGGACGAGGCCGACTTCACCGGCGGGGCCGATGTCCGCGAAGGCCGGGTCCGACTCGTCGAACAGACCGGCTTTCAGCATGATCCCGGCGAAGTGCCCGGCGAACTTGGGCGGCGGGGGCGTCGATTCACCGCCGCCGCGTGCCTTGAGGAACCCCCGGAAACCGCTCAGCGCCCGCTCCTGCACCTCGGCCAGGGCGGGCAGCATCCCCCGCCGGTCGAGCGCCACGGCACTGGGCATGTTGATGGCCGCCGCCTTGATCGTCTCGTCCACCTCGGGCAGCCGCTCGACGACGAGCACCCGGGCCCCGCCGAGCTGAAGCTCGCAGGCCAGCAATAACCCGACGGGCCCGGCGCCGGCCACCACCACGTCGTAGTCGATGTCGATGACGGTGCTCATGGATGTGTCCAGCTCTGTGTCCACACGTCTGTGTTCATGACTTTAGTGTAGTCACTAAAATTTTATGTCCGCTATAGTTTTCCCGTGATGGAGAAGGCGTCGGTGGACGAAAGTGCTGAACTTCCCCTGCGGGAGCGCAAGAAGCGGGCGACGCGGCAGCGGATCTCGGACATCGCCACGCCGCTGTTCGTCGAGCGCGGCTTCGACCATGTGACCGTCGCGGAGATCGCCCGGGCCGCGGGCGTATCGGCCATGACCGTGTTCAACTACTTCCCGCGCAAGGAGGACCTCTTCCTCGACCGCATCCCCGAGACTGTCGAGATGTTCACCGCGGCCGTACGGCGGCGCGGGCCTGGCGAGACCCCGCTCGCCTCGCTGCGTCGCCTGGCACTCGAACTCCTCGACCAGAGGCATCCGTTGTCCGGGGTCGACGACGACTTTCCGGCCTTCTGGCAGGTCGTGATCGACTCGCCGGCGCTGCGGGCGCGGGCCCGTGAAGGCGTCGAGGAGGTCGAGCACGCACTCGCGGACGCCCTGCGGGAGACGGCCGAGTTCCGTGACCCGCACCTCGTTGCCGCCCTGACCGTCGCCGCGTACCGCTCGGTCTACGTCACCTCGGCGCGCCGCCTGCTCGCGGGGGAGCGTGCGGACGATGTCGCCGGGGACCACGCGGCACGACTGGGTGCCGCGTTCGACGCGCTGGAGCGAGCCGTCTCGCCCGCTCTCGACGACTGAGTTCTCACCCGCCCGGTTGTGGGCGACGGCTGAGTCCACCCACCCAGTGCGAGCCGACTGAGTCCTCATCCGTCCAGTCGCGAGCAGCTCTTCACTCTGTCTCGATCCTTGACGGCTAACGCCGTTAGCCATACCGTCGTGGCTAACGGCGTTAGCTGGACGCCTGCGGTCCAAGGAGACAGCCATGAGCACCCACACCGTCACCCCCTCTCGCCCCGTCTTCCCCACGCTCCGCCGCATCGCCTGGCTCACCGGCGCCCTGTTCTGGTCCGCGTTCGCCGTCCTCGAAGCCGTGAACCACGGCTGGGTCGCGGGCACACTCGCCCTCGCGTTCTTCGTCCTCCCGGACCTGACCTTCCTCGTCGCCCTCGACGACGCGCCGCGCATGGCGAAGGGACAACTCCCGCCCCGCGCGGTGCCGTACTACAACGCGCTGCACCGGGCCCTCGTCCCCCTCGCTCTCATAGGGCTCTACACGGTCGGGCCCGTGGCCTGGGCCCCCGCGTTCGCGGCCCTGTGCGGCTGGCTCGCCCACATCTCGTACGATCGCGCCTTCGGATACGGACTGCGGACGAAGGAGGGCTTCCAGCGTGGCTGAACGACCGACCGCACGATCTGCACGCTCCGCACGGTCCCAGGAGATCGTGACGGCCGCCCGGACCCTGCTGGAAGAGTCGGGCCCCGCCGCGCTCACCATGCGGGCCCTCGCCGAGCACCTCGGTATCAAGGCCCCGTCCCTCTACAAGCACTTCCCCGACAAGCAGGCGGTGGAGGTCGAGCTGATCGCGCAGATGCTCACCGAGTCCGCCGAGGCGATGGAGGCCGCCGCCGCGCGCGAGCCCGGCTCGCTCCCCGCGCTGGCCGAGGCGTACCGCGCGTACGCCCTCGCCCACCCGCACCTCTACTGCCTGGCCACCGAGCGCCCCCTGCCGCGCGCGTCCCTCCCGGCGGGCCTGGAGGACCGGGCCGCCGCGCCGCTGATGCGGGCGTGCGGAGGCGATCTGGACCTGGCCCGCGCGACCTGGGCTTTCGCCCACGGCATGGTGATCCTGGAGATCCACGGGCGTTTTCCGGACGACGCGGATCTCGACGCGGCATGGAAACGGGGAACGCGGGCGTTGCACCCGTAGGCGTACTGCCCAAGGCCATTGACCGCCGGGCGAGGCGCGAGCGCACCAAGCAGTAACCGGGGGAGGGGAGGCGACCGTGAGCGGGACCGTACGCGAAGAGGCCCGTTGGACGCGGGCCACCCTCGGCCGTGACGGCCGGCCCCTCGACCTGCTGACCGCCCGCTTCGACACGTTCCGCTACGCACCGCACGCCCACGACGAGTTCACCATCGGCGTCTGCGTCGGCGGCTCCGAGATCATCGACTACCGCGGTGGCCGCATCCACACCGGCCCCGGCTCGATCGTCGTCCTGGCCCCCGGCGAGATGCACACCGGCGGCCCGGCCGCCTCCGACGGCTTCGCCTACCGGGCCCTGTACGCCGAGCCCTCCCTGCTCACCGAGGGCACCCTGGGCGGCCTCCCGCACTTCCGCGAACCCCTCCTCGACGACCCCGAACTGGCCGCCGCCCTGCGCACCGCACACACCGAACTGAGCGTCTGCCCCGACCCGTTGGAGGCCGAGTCCCGCCTCCCGTGGCTGTTCACCGCCCTGGCCCGGCGCCACTCCACGGCCCGCCCGGCCTGCGACACGGTCCCCGGAGCGGCCCACATGGCCCACGCCGTACGCGACCGCCTGGCCGACGAACTCCAGGCACCCCCCTCCCTCACCTCCCTCGCCACCGACCTGGGCCTGTCCCGCTACCAACTCCTGCGCGCCTTCCGTACGACGATGGGGATACCGCCGTACGCCTGGCTGGCCCAGCACCGGGTGAACCGGGCCCGGGGGCTGCTGGAGTCCGGGCTGCGACCGGCGGAGGTGGCCTCGCTCGTGGGCTTCGCGGACCAGGCACACCTCACCCGCTGGTTCCGCCGGGTGCTCGGGGTGACTCCGGCGGCGTATCGCGCGAGCGTGTCGCCGCGGGCGTAACGCACGAGCGTGTCACCGGCGGCGTAGCGCAACAGCGTTCAAGACACCTGACGCCGACGCGGCCGAAACTGCCCGCATGACTGCACGTGGCTGGTTCCTGTTCTCCCTGATGGGAGTGGTCTGGGGCATCCCCTACCTGATGATCAAGGTGGCGGTGGACGGCGTGTCCCCGTCCATGGTGGTGTTCACGCGCTGCGCGGTGGGAGCCGCGCTGCTGCTCCCCTTCGCGATACGCCAAGGCGGCCTGACCCGGACCGTACGAACCCACTGGCGCCCCATGCTGGCCTTCGCGTGCATCGAGATCATGGTCCCCTGGTGGACCCTCACGGACGCCGAGCGCCACCTGTCCAGCTCCACCGCGGGCCTGCTGATCGCGGGCGTGCCGATCGTCGGCGTCGCCGCGGCCCGCCTCTTCGGCGACACGGAACGGCTCGGCGCCCGCCGCATGGCAGGCCTGGCCCTGGGCCTGTCCGGCGTCGCGGTCCTCACCGTCCCGCACCTGACCGGCGGCGACGCCCGCTCCCTGGCCGAGGTACTGCTGACGGTCGTCGGCTACGCGACGGCACCGGTGATAGCCGCCTGCCACCTCAAGGACGTACCGTCGCTCCACCTCACCGCCCCGTGCCTGGCCCTGGCGGCGCTGGTGTACGCGCCCGCAGCGGCGGCCACCTGGCCCGCCGAGGTGCCGTCCGCCGAGGTCCTGTCGGCCCTGGTTGGCCTGGGCATCATCTGCACCGCGGTCGCCTTCGTGGCCTTCCTGGAACTGATCAAGGAGGCGGGCCCGACGAGGGCGACGGTGATCACGTACGTCAACCCGGCGGTCGCGGTGGCGGCGGGCGCGCTGTTCCTGGACGAAAGCCTGACGCCCGGCACCCTCGCAGCCTTCACCCTCATCCTGGCGGGTTCGGTCCTTGCAACGGCGACGGCCGGACCGAGACGGGCCACACGCCCGGTACCATGGTCGACACGGCAGACGAGCCGGGCGGACGGCCGCGTGGAGGTCCTTGTGGACCTTCCCGAGGAACGTCCGGGCTCCACAGGGCAGGGTGGTGGCTAACGGCCACCCGGGGTGACCCGCGGGACAGTGCCACAGAAAGCAAACCGCCGGGGGCTTCGGCCCTCGGTAAGGGTGAAACGGTGGTGTAAGAGACCACCAGCGCCTGAGGTGACTCAGGCGGCTAGGTAAACCCCACCCGGAGCAAGGTCAAGAGGAGCCGCTGTAAAAGGTGGCTCTGCGCGGACGTTCGAGGGCTGCCCGCCCGAGTCCGCGGGTAGACCGCACGAGGCCGGCGGCAACGCCGGTCCTAGATGGATGGCCGTCTCCCCGGCCGCCGTGAGGCGACCGGGCGACAGAACCCGGCGTACAGCCCGACTCGTCTGCCGCCACCTGCGGCTTTGCTTGAGGAAGGGCCTCTGACCTGCGTCGGAGGCTCTTTTCGATCTTTCGGGGGCTTGCCGCGTCAGGCGGCGAAAAGTCCCTCGGAAGTCCCTTGGACAGAGCTGAAAGTCCCCTGAAAAGTCCCTGGGGCCGAGGGGCGGGCGAGGCCTCTGGGCTGGGCGTTCGGGACTGCCGTCGGAGCATGGCGCTGGAGCCGCAAGCATCGGGGCGGCGTTGGCCGGCGAGATTACGCGGCCTCGGCATTGGCCGTCATGTCGGCCCGCGCAGCCCATTTGGCGCGGGCTGCGGTGAGCCGGGGGTACATCGCGATCGAAGGAAGCTGAGCCGACCGGGTGCCGGGAAGCTCGGCCTTTCCGCCATCATCGGGGGCATGCAAAAGCTTGAGGCGCATGAGATGCCCCTGCACAAGGTGTTCAGCAGTGACTACGACTTTCAGATCCCCGACTACCAGCGCCCCTACGCGTGGCAGGAGGAGCAGGCGGTTCAACTGCTGACAGACCTGCAGGAAGCCCTGGACCGAGGGACGGACGAACCGTACTTCCTCGGATCTGTCGTGCTCGTCAAGAACGGAGGGGCTCCGAGGGCGGACGTGATCGACGGCCAGCAGCGCCTCACGACCCTGACCATCCTCCTGTCGGTCCTGCGTGATCTCACCGAGGATCCGGAACTGCGCGGCGACCTCGACAGGCTGGTGATGGAGCCGGGCGCCAAGATCCGTGGGCTCGCGCCGAGACCGCGGCTCACCCTGCGCAGTCGCGACGCGGACTTCTTCGGGAAGTACGTGCAGACGAAAGACGCGGTAGGCACTCTGCTGACGCTCAAGGAGGACGCCCTGCGCACCGATGCGCAGAAGGCCATTCTCCGCAACGCGACAGTCCTGTACCGCAGCCTCTCGGCTTCGCCTGAGGAGGACCGGCTGAGGCTGGCTCAGATGCTCGCCGAGCGGACGTTCCTGGTCGTCGTCAGTACCCCCGACCTCGACAGCGCGCACCGGATCTTCAGCGTGATGAACTCCCGGGGGTTGGACCTGTCCCCGACCGACATCTTCAAGTCGCGCATAATCGGCGATCTCGGACCGGAGGCGTCCGACGAGTGCGCCACCGTCTGGGAGGACGCCGAGGAGATGCTCGGGCGCGACGACTTCGCCGAGCTCTTCCTCCATCTGCGGATGATCTTCGCCAAGAAGCGCGCTGAACAGGAACTGCTCAAGGAATTCCCGGAGCAGGTGCTCAGCCGCTACCTTCCCGGCAAGGCCGAGGTCTTCGTCCACGATGTCGTCCGACCGTACGCCGACGCGTACGGCAGGATCCGGGAGGCGCGTTACGAGTCGGCGTCGGGTGCGGACGCGGTCAACGCCTGGTTCCGGAGGCTCCAGCAGGTCGACAACTACGACTGGCGACCCGCCGCTCTCTGGGCGTTGCGCCACCATGAGCACGACCCGGTCTGGCTCGACGCGTTCATGCGGGCGCTGGAGCGGCTGTCGGCAAGTCTGTTCATCCGCCGCGAGTACACCACCCCTCGGGTCAGACGCTATGCCGAATTGCTCCGGCAACTCGATGATGGACAGGGTCTCGATTCCCCCGCCCTCGAGCTGACGGATGACGAGAAGGCGGACACCCGCGCCAGGCTCGACGGCGATCTCTATCTCGTCGGCAAGATCCGCAAGTACGTGCTCCTCCGCCTCGATGAGTTGCTGGCTCGTGGGCAGGGGGTGACCTACAACCATGGGCTCATCACCGTCGAGCATGTCCTGCCGCAGAACCCGGGGTCCGGGTCGCGGTGGACCGCATTGTTCGACGAGGAGCAGCGCGCCCGGTGGACGCATCGCCTCGGCAACCTGGTTCTGTTGAACCGTGCGAAGAACTCGGCCGCCCAGAACTACGACTTCGCCGAGAAGAAGGCCAAGTACTTCACCGGCCGCGGGGGAGTGGTCCCCTTCGCGCTGACGAGCCAGGTGCTTCAGCATGCCGAGTGGACCCCCGGGCTGCTGGGGGCGAGGCAGGACGAACTGATCGGCGTGCTCGCTGAGGAGTGGCGTCTGTAGGTACGGGGCGGGAGGCTTCGCGTTCCTCCGCTTGCCGCTCCCAGTGATTTCCAAAGAGTTCCAATGACTTCCATTCTTATGGGCGCCTGGGCTATGGTCATTCACAGCTCACGGCCCACACGTCACGCCGACTGCACCGTGGGGCCCGTGCCCCTCACGCTGCGCGGCCTCCGTACGCCTGTCCGACCGCCGCCTCCGCAGCCGTCGCTTCCACGGGAGTTCACTTCATGCCCGAATCCGTCGATTCCGCTCCGGAGCCGTCCCCCGCACAGCAGTCCGCCGGGCAGCCGGCGGCCCCCGGCACCCTCGCTCTCCTCATCGCCGAACGGCTCGCCGCCTCGGATCTCGACGAGGGCGCCAAGGCCGTCCTGCTCACCGCCTTCCAGGACGACGGCCCGGTTCGCGGACGGATGCCGGGCGCCTATCTGCAGTCCGTCACAGTCAGCGGATTCCGCGGCATCGGCCGGACCGCACGCCTCCCGCTCACCCCCGGCCCGGGGCTCACGCTGGTCACCGGCCGCAACGGCTCCGGCAAGTCGAGCTTCGCGGAAGCCACCGAGATCGCGCTGACCGGCGACAACGCCCGCTGGCGCGGCCGCAGTGACATCTGGCGCAGAAGCTGGCGCAACCTTCACCACGGCCAGGAACCGCAGATCGCCGTGGAGTTGCGCATCGACGGAGACCCGGAGTCCGCCACCGTGCTGCGCACGTGGCACGGAGACGACGTCGCCGACTCCGCCGCCGAACTCGACCGGCCCGGCCACGACCCCGTTCCCCTCCCGGACCTCGGCTGGCAGGAGGACCTGGCGACCTACCGTCCCTTCCTGTCGTACTCAGAACTCGGCCAGGTCATCGGCGGCAAGCCCAGCGAAATGTACGACGCCGTCGCCTCCATCCTCGGCCTGGAACAGCTCGCCGCCGCCGACAAGCGGCTGCGCGACCTGTCCCGCGAGTACGACGCGCCCGCGAAGGAGGCCAAGGCCGAACTCCCTGCCCTCCTCGCCCTGCTGGACAACACCGACGACCCCCGCGCCCAGGCCGCCCGTTCCGCACTCGACGGGCGGCGCCCGGACCTCGCGCGGGCGGCCGAACTGGCCGCCGGGACCGGTGCGGCGGACGAGTCGCTCCTGTTCGACCTGCGCCGCCGGAGCACCCTGGCCGGACCCGACACCGAGGCGGTGGCCACGGCTGTGGCCCGGCTGCGCGAGACGATCGCCGCCGCAGAGGACCTGCGGGGCACCTCCGCGGAGGACGCGCTGCAACGCGCCGAACTCCTCGCCCGCGCTCTCGCCCACCACCGCGACCACCCCGACCTCGGTACCTGCCCCGTATGCGGTGGAGCGGCACGGCTGGACGAGGACTGGGCGCTGGACGCGGCCGAGCAGGAACGCCTCCTGCGTGCCGAGGCCGAACAGGCCCTCACCGCACGCCGGGAACTGCACGCGGCCGGCCAGGCCGTCCGTGATCTCGCCGTGCCGCCTCCGGGCTGGCTGCCGCCCGAGATCGCCGCCGCCTGGGACGACTGGCTGCGGTGCCGTACCGTCTCCGAGCCGGCCGCACTGGCGTCCGTCGCGGAGAACACCGCACGGACCGCGGCCGACGCCGCGCGTCTCACCCGTCAGGAGGCCGCGCGGAGCCTCGCCGAGCAGGACGACGCCTGGCGTGACGCCGCACGGGCGCTCGCGGCCTGGCTGGACAAGGCACACGCCGCCGAGCGGGCGATCCCGAGCCTGGCCCGCGTCAAGGCCGCCCAGAAGTGGCTGAAGGCCGCCCATGACGAGATCCGCGCCGAGCGGATGCGGCCCATCGCCGAGGACGCCCAGCACATCTGGTCCAACCTGCGCCAGCAGAGCAACGTCGCCCTCGGCCCGATCCGTCTCGGCGGCTCCGGTACACAGCGCAAAGTCGCTCTCGACGTGACCGTCGACGACATCGACGCCCCCGCACTCGGTGTGATGAGCCAGGGCGAACTGCACGCCCTCGCCCTCTCCCTCTTCCTTCCGCGCACCTTCCTGCCGGAGAACCCTTTCCGGTTCCTGGTCATCGACGACCCGGTGCAGTCCATGGACCCCGCCAAGGTGGACGGCCTCGCCCGCGTCCTCGCACTCCTCGCCGAACACCGCCAGGTCGTCGTCTTCACGCACGACACCCGCCTGCCGCAGGCCCTGAAGTACCTGCGGCTGCCCGCCACCGTCCTCACCGTCGACCGCCGTGAGCACTCCGCCGTACGCGTCCGCTCCGGCGACGACCCCGTCAAGCAGGCCCTGTACGACGCGAAGGCGCTCGCCAAGACCCGCGACCTGCCCGGCGACGTCGTAGCGCGGGTTCTGCCCGGCCTGTGCCGCACCGCACTGGAGGCCGCCTTCCTCGAACCGGCCCGACGCCGGCTCCTCGGTACGGGACTGCCGCACGCCGAGATCGAGCAGCGCGTCGCCAAGGCCCACAAGCTCACCGAGCTGGCTTCCCTCGCCCTCTACGGTGAGACCGACCGGGTGGGCGAGGCCATGACCGACCTCACCCGGGCCTACGGCCAGCAGGCCACCGACCACATCCGGTGGTGCAACAGGGGCTCCCACGAAGCCGTGCCCGTGGACGACGTGGAGGAGATCATCCGCCGCACCGCGGACCTCGCGAAGGCGGTGCGATCCCTGTGACCACGATCCGCCCGGCCACACCCGTCCCGTCCGCCCGCCCGCCCCGGCTCCCCGCGGCCCTCCCGCCTCCGCCGCCGTCCACCTCGACCCCCGAGGAACTGCTCGCGGGCGCGGACCGGTTGCTCGGCACGGCCACCGCCTCCACCACCGGCGTCTGGCCGCGCGCCGTGGCACTCCTGCTGCGCCATGCCCTCGAAGAGGCCCTGCGCCGCTACTGGCAGGCCCGCAAACCGCAGCTGGCCCGCTGCGCGCCGCACGCCCAGGCCCTGTGCCTGGAGTCCTACGCCGACCCCGACACGGCCCGCCGCTGGTCGGTGACCTGGGCCGGCCTCAGCCGGGCCTGCCACTACCACGGATACGAACTGGCTCCCACGCAGGTGGAGTTGTGTGCGTGGCGGGACGACGTCGAGCGGGTGATCGAAGCTTTGGCGCCCCGGACGCAGTGACGGATCCCGGTCGGGCCGCAGGTCCGCCGCGCGGGGCAGGCGGCGGACGCCGGTAGACGGGGGCGGTACGGAACGGGGCGCCGGGGAGAGGAGGCGTGCGCGGTTCCCCACCTCGACCGCACTCGCACTGCCGTCATACGCGTATTACGATGCCTTCATGGCGAAGGCGCGCATCACCATCAGCTTGGAGCAGGACCAGGCCGAACGCATCAGACAGCACGCGGAGCGGGTGGGCATGGACGTATCGGCCTACCTGGTGCATGCCGCAACGCGCCAGATGGCCGAGAGCGATGCCATAGAGGAACAGTTCGCCGAGGTGGACGCGCTCATCGCCCGGGCGGAGCAGGCAGCGGGTGTGCTGCCCGCCGAACCCGCCCCGGAACCGCACGCGGAACTGACGGAGCAGGAACGCCGCGAGGTGGAGGAGGCCCTGGGTCTCGTCCAGGGCAGGGACCGGCAGGGCCGCCGTCCGGGACACGCCGCGTGAGCGCACGGGTGCCGGTCTACGACACCGGCATGCTCATCGCACTCGCGGACCGCAAGGCCAAGGCGGTGGCTCTCCACGAGGGACTGCGCACGGTCCCGCACCGGGCGCTGGTGCTCGGACCGGTCCTCGCCCAGGTGTGGCGCCCCCAACCCGCACTGGTGCACGCCCTGTCCGGCGTCCTGAAGGACTGCACGGTCCCTCAGGCCCGTACGTCCGAGCCGCCCATGCGGGAGACGAAGGCGGGCCGTCCGGAGTGTCTGGCCTGCGCGACGGGCCCGGACCTCGCGGACTGGCGGCGCATCGGCACCGCTCTGGGGCGGGCGGCCCTGCCGGCGAAGAAGCGGCCGGACGCGGTGGACGCCTGGGTGGCCCTGGCAGCGGCCCGACACGGCAGCGCGGTGATCTTCACCACCGACCCGGGGGACATCCACGCCTACCTGACGGTCCTCGCGCCGACCGACGTGCACGTGGTTGCCGTCTGACGACCGGCTGTCACGCGGGTTCGTCCGTCGTGCACGTCCGGGCCGAGACCTTGCAGGCGCATTCGGCCCAGACCGTTTTGCCGCCGGGCGGGTAGGGCTCGACGCCCCAGCGGTCGGCGAGGGCGGTGACCAGGAGGAGGCCGCGGCCGGACTCGGCGTGCAGGGGCGTTCCGCAGTCCGCGGGCGGTGACGGGATGCGCTCGCCCCGGGCGTCGGTGACGGCGATGCGGAGCAGGTCGGCCGTGGTGCCGAGGGTGAGGGTGAGCCGGAAGTCGCGACTGTTGACACGACCGTGCAGGGCGGCGTTGGCGGCGAGTTCGGCCACGATCTGCTCGGCACGCTCGGTGACGCCGGGTGACACCGGCCACGCGCGGAGCTGCTCGGCGGCGAGGAGACGGGCGAGCCGGGCTCCGCGGCGGGTGGACGACAGGAGCTGGGCGAACGTGTGTACGGTGGCGGCGAGTTGGGTTGTAGTTGCGCTCATGGGGCCACCGTGACGGGTGCGCGTGGGCGCGTTCCAGAGGTGCGGTCCGTACGCTGTGTCAGCGTACGGGCACATTCCGTGGACGGTACGACGGTTCATGCGTCACGCTGGGTGTCGTCGGCTGTGGGACGGCGAACAGCGCGGGTACGGAACCGGAGGTGGCCGCGGATGACCGACGGCTGTGTGGTGGACGACGAGGACGTGCCGTGCGGCGAGGCGGATCGGGAGCCCGATCCTTCGGACAGCCTGCGGACGTTCGGGGCGGTCATGCAGGCACTGCGCGAGCACGCGGGGTACAGCAGAACCGAGTTCGCGGGCCTGGTGAGCTTCTCCAAGCACACGGTGGAGTCGGTGGAGTTGGGGCGCCGGATGCCCGACCTGGCGTTGGTGGAGCGCTCCGAGGAGGCGCTGGGCAACACGGGGGCGCTGCGGAAGGCGTCGAAGTACGTGACGCGGGGGCGCGGGGATGTGGGGCTCGCGGCTTGGTTCCGGCAGTGGGCCCGGCTGGAGCGGGTGGCGGTGAGCCTGTGTACGTACGAGTGCCGGTTGGTGCCGGGGTTGTTGCAGTCGGAGGGGTATGCGCGGGCGGTGTTCGAGGGGACCGTTCCAGTGGCGCCGGACAGCCTGTTGGAGGACTTCATGGCCCGGCGGATGGAGCGTCAGCAGATGCTGTTCGAGCGGCCGACGACGCCGTTCAGCTTCATCGTCGAAGAACACGTCCTCCGGCGCCGGTTCGGGGATCCGGACCAGATGCGGAAGATGTTCGACCATGTGTTGGAGCTGAGCGCACCGCGGAACGTGACGCTACAAGTCGTGAGCGATGTGACGAGGAGCTGAACAACCGGCAGGAATATCGGCGTTCGTCGGCAGCACTGACGATGACGGAGGGCCGTCGTACATTCTCGGTAACACTTGCGGCACGACGGGGGGCGCGCCTGTCAGCCATGTGTTCTGTGCTCCCCCCGCTCCAAATGCCCCATCACCACCTGATGCGCCCGCCAGCCGTCCGGAAACTTCGGCGGCACATCCAGGTACACCGGACTGCTCCGCGGATGCCGGTCCAGCAGATCCCGGATGCCGGCGCGGGCCACCACGATGCACGCGAAGCGGTGCCGGGAGAGCAGGACGCACAGGCGGCCCGTCTCCAGGTGGAAGGCGGAGGCGTCGTGGCGGCCGGACAGTGGGTGCCAGACCAGGGTGACGTCGAACTCGCGGCCCTGGAGGCGGTTGGCGGTGTCCACGGTGATGCCGGTCAGGCCGCGGTCGGCGAGGCGGGTGCGGACCGCGTCCGCCTGCACGGTGCGGGCCGCGCCGATCGCGATGCGTGCCTCGGTGAGGGGCTCCCCGTTGACCAGCGCCCCGCGCTCCAACAGCCGGGCCGCCGTCGCCGCGAGGGCTTCGGCGACCTCGGGGTCCTGGTCGAGGGTGTGGCGGGCGGGGAGTTCCAGGTGGCCCCAGCCGGAGGCGGCGGCGCGGGTCAGGACGTCGTCCAGCGGGGTGGAGCCGTGGGGAAGGCTGGCGTACGACAGGACGCGGTCCTGTGCCGTCGTACCGGGGACGAACCGGTAGAAGGGGTAGAAGGCCTGCTCGACGAGGGGGGCCGCCGTCTCCGGCAGGCGCCAGGAGACCGGGAGCTGGTGGCGTACCAGGTCCGGGGTGTGGGCGAGCGTCACGTCGACCGCGTTGCGCAGGGGGTCCCAGGTCAGGCCGTGCCAGCGGTCGGTCTCCACGGTGGCGAAGGGGTCGAGCTGGCCGGGGTCGCCGACGAAGAGGACCTGCGAGTCGTCCTCGCTGAACAGCGGGGCCGTCGCGAGGAGCGCGTCCGAGCGCATCTGGTACGCCTCGTCGACGATGGCCCAGCGCCATGGTCGGCATTTGTCCGGGGTGACGTACGACCACTTCTTCGCGGTGGACACCACGACGGGCAGCTCGCGCAGGTCTGCCGCCTGGGTGCTTCCGGTGATGTGGGGGTGCCGGGTGACGCGCGGCGGAAGGGTGTGGCTGCCGGCGTGCAGGCGGCCGATCGCCAGGCGGGGATGCTCGCGTGCGAGGCGGTCCACCAGGTCGTCGACCTGCTCGTTGGTCTGCGCGACGATCATGAGCTGGTGGCACGCCGACGTCAGGTGCCCGGCCGCCCGCACGACCAGGGTGGACTTCCCGGCGCCGGGCGGGGAGTCCACGACGACGCCGCGGCCCGGTGCTGTGTCGAGGCTGGAGAGGATGTCGGCGACCGCCCGGTCGGCGCGCTCCCCGGGGGTGCGACCGTCATCGGGGCCATCGTGGGTTCCCATGCGGGGGAGGGTGGAGGTCACTCCCAGGTCTCCTCTGCGTCCTCGTCGGTGGGTTCGTACGGTCGCGGCGGGCCGCCGTGGGTCCAGGGGGTGTCCTCCTCGGCGGGCAGCGAGGCGGGCATGGCGGTGGGGTTGAGCGTGGTGTACGTCAGCTCCTCACCGGTCTCGGCGAGAGTGCCGGGCGGTGCCGGAGGCGTGCGCTTTCTCGCGAAGCCGCCCTTGAGTTCCAGCACCACGGTGCAGGCGTCGTCCTGCTGCCGTACTTCGAGGACCCGGCCCTCCTGGCCGGGGTGGGCCGGGGACCTCACCTCCGTGCCGGCCGCGAGGCCGACGGGGGCGTCGGTGCGGAGGGTGATCGTCGGTCGCCACACCTGGGAACCGGGCCGGGTGCCGGGGACGAACCGGTGCTCGTCCCTGGCGGTCACCGTTCCCGTGAACGCCTCGCCCGCCAGCTCGTACTCCGCCATCACCAGCGGATCGTCGTAGGCCCGCTGTGCCTCGTAGCGGGCGACCGCGTCCTCCAGGCGGGCCAGGCGGCGCGCGGCTGAGACGGCGTGGTCGCGGCGGGCCTGCGGGCGGCCGTCCGCGTCCAGGTACTCGGCGTACTCGGAGAACAGGCGCCGGTCGAAGGCCCAGCGTTCGGGGACGTGGGCGCCCTCCGGCAGGTCCCGGAGCAGTTCCACACCGCGCCACATCAGCTGCCAGGTGGGCAGCATCTGGCCGCGCAGCTCACCGTCGATCTGACGGCCGACCGCCTCGCGTCCGCGCTCGTCGGACGCCTCGTCGTAGCGCGTCATCAGCTCATGGAGCGTCCGGTCGAAGACCGGGTCCGTGGCCGGGCCGGCGGGGGGCCACACGGCGGGGTCCTCCGCCTCCCGCGCCGCACGCGCGCCGTCGCTGCCGTCCGGCGGGGCGATCCAGGCGAGCAGGGACGCGAGGTGGGAGTCCTCCGAAGGGCTCTGGCCCGTCGCCCAGTGCGCGGCGAGCTGCCGGGTCATCGCGAGGAGCATGCTGGAGTCCGGGAACTCGGCCAGATCCGCGAACCGGGTCAGCCACTTGCCGAGGGTGGGCACGGACGGGGCCACCGCGTACGACCCTTCGGTGACGCGCAGCCTGGTCAGACGGCCGAGCAGGCGGATGTACGCGATGCCCTCGCCGTTCGGCACGAGGAGCTGCGGGGCCCGCAGGCAGCGCAGGCGTTCCTCCTTCTCCTTGCCACGGCCGACGGTGTACGGCTCCGTCTCCGTCCGGCATCCGTCGATGTGCGCCAGCAGCAGTGTGGCGAGACGCTCGGCGAACCGGAACCGTTCGGCGCGGTTCCGTGGCTGACGGACGGTCAGCAGGGTCGGATGTGCCGGGTCCGTACCCGCGAGGGCGGCCAGGGGAGCGCAGGCCTCTCCGGCGAGGGTGAGCGGCACCAGCACGAACGGCTTCTGGTCCAGGTGCTGGTGGCGGACGGTGGTCAGCGGCTCGGCGTGGCCGGTGCGGGATGCCGTGATGGCCGCGACGGTGGACAGGACGCTCATGCGGCCCCCCGGCGGAGTCGGCGCAGCCGGGCGGCGGCGCGCAGCAGGTCGGCTGCTTCCGTCTCGGCCTCTCCCGGGGCGGTGACACCGTCCAGGTAGTCGAGCGCGGTGCGGGTGGAGTCGATGCCCGGCAGGTCGTTGCGCACGGCGCTGCCCAGGCGGGCCGGCGAGGCGCATCCGTCGGCTTCGTCGCGGCAGTAGCGCGCCATCTCGCAGAAGGAGAGACACGCGGGCGTGTACGACGCGTCCAACGCCTCTATGGACGAGGAGAGTTCGGTCAAGCTCCGGTCCGGGTCCAGGGTCGCCGTCTCGGGGAGCTGCGCCGCCAGGTCCTCGGCGCGCCGCAGCCGCGTGAGCTGGAACTGCAGGGCGTCGAGCTCCTGCCGGAGGTCGATCAGGCGACCGTAGGGCCGGTTGGAGAAGTCCTTCGGGCAGACGAGCAGGAAGTCGTGGGCGAGCTGCTCGGCGGGCAGGCCCGCGGCGTCGAAGGCGTGGCGCAGGGCGAGGACGTACACGGCGGCCTGCTTGGCCGCCTGAGCCACGGCCGTCGGGTTGGCCTGCCCGTCGATCGCCGCGAACGAGCGGATCAGGACGACGTAGAACCTCCCGTCGACGCGGTGGGTGAGGGCGTCCGGTTCGAGGTACGCCGTCCGTCCGGCGACTTCGAGGGTGAGTACGGGGCGGTCGAGGATCAGTCGTACGTCCTGCCCGGAGGCGACGTGGGCGATGAGGCGGCGGGTCTCGCGCTCCCGTACGGGCAGAGAGCTGTTGCCTCCCACCTCGTTGAGGTCTTCGACATGGGCCTCCGCCACGGGGACGGAGAGCTCCTCGCGCAGCAGCCGGATGAGCTCGGCGTACCCGCCCCACCTCACGAGGCTGTGGAACGCCTGCTCGCGGGCGAGGGCGAAGGGCGACTGGCCGAAGCGCGGCTCGTAGCCGACCTGCTGGGCGAGTAACGCCTTGTCCACCCCGGCGGCGTCGAGGACGGCGCGGCGGGCGCAGGCGGGGTTGGCGGTCAGGGCGGTGATCTTGCGGGCGGTGTAGGGCTGGGGAGGGCGCGGTCCGCGTAGCCGCGCGAGTCTGTCGTCGGGGGGATCGGACTGCTGCGAGGGCATCGTCTCTGCTTCGGGGACGTCTTCGGAGGTGTGCGGGCGAGTGAGACGACCGTGGTCGTCTCCGCCGGGAGAGGTCAGTGCATGCTGCCGCTCGCGTCACGCAGGGCATCACGCAGCGGTGCCGCACCGAACAGCTTTTGCGCGTCGGTGAGTTGGGTACGGGCGCGCTGCGCCGCCGCCTGCCGCCGTTGCTCGTCCTCCTGCTGGTGGACGGTCGCTTCGGCTTGGGCGGCGGCGATCACGCGGGCGGGGTCGGGCTCCGGGGCCGCGGAATCGCAGGCGCCCGGGATCGTGAGGGCGAACCGGCGCAGCAGCCGCCAGGCCGCGTCCGGGGCCGGATGCCCGGCCGTGGCCAGTCGCTGGATCTGCTCGGCGGTGCCGACAGCATGGGTGAGGAAGTCGGTCCGGGGGCTGAGCGGGGTGATGATCCGCCGTTCCACGGGCCAGGTGGACAGGGCCAGAAGGCCGCGAGCGGGCACGAGACGGTCGTGGGTCAGCGCCGCGCAGATGTAGTACGGGCGGGCGTAACCCTGTGCGGTGAATGAGCGTTCCTCGTCCCGGCGGAGCGACGCGAGCTTGGCGGCGACGAGCGGCTCGGTGAAGAACGCCTCATACGCGGACGAGATGAGCTTCGGGGACGCGGGAGCACCCAGCAGTGTGAGCGCTTGGTGGACTTGTTCGCGCACTGGGATGGCGCCGTGCGAGGGGCGCTCCTGGCGGCGTGGTTCGCCTGTCGCCCTCGGCGGCGTCCGAGTCTCGGCTTCGGGCGGAAGTGTCTCGATGTCCGGTCCGGCCTCGGCCTCCAGAGCGTGCTCCCATGCGGTCTCCGCCTCGCGCAGAGCGCGACGGATACGCGTGGTTTCGGCCTTGTCCCGGGCGCGTACGGCGCCGCGCAACTCGGTGCGCAGGTGGGACAGGCGCTGCTCGAGCTCCTCCAGTGATGCCGCCATGAGGGGCACCTTAGCGCAAGAGCCAATCTATGCCAAGAACTTCCAATGTTTTCCAATGTTCCATCTCGTGGAGCGCCGCCACGACGGGCCCACGGGCAGGCAGCAGTTCACGCCGATCGCGATCCTCGTCCGACCGGGCGCGAAGTGCGTCCTCGGCAGGTCGGCGGACATGCACGGGTGGGTTCCGTATCCGGAACTCCTCAAGGCGTTGACCGGACGCGACGAGGCAAAGAGGACCAGCGCCGACCAGGCGGCTCTCATGGCGGCCTTCATCAAGCAGACGCTGTCGAGCTTGCGCAGCACCCCGACGCTCGTACTGACACATGCGCAGGACGTGCGGAAGCGGGGGGCGCCGAAGTGGCAGCAACGATGCAGAGGCGATCGGGCAAACGAACCCTCGGCCGCGAGGTGACGTACGCACCCCTGGACGTCGCCCGGTTCGAGGAGGACCTGGGCCGGGCCATCGGCGCCCCGGCCGCCGCAGGCGTCGCCGGCATCTACCACTACGCCGCCTCGGGCCGGGCGGCCGGCCTGCTCCCCGTCCCCGGCCGCCGTCGAGCGCACCTTCGGCGTGCGCCTCACCCCGGTGGCCGAGTGGGTCGCGGCACAGCCCTGGGACCACTGGGCGCGCTCCACGGGCCGATCCGGTACGGCGCCGGCCGGGGGGGTTGACCTGAACCACGGTTCAACTCCTAGCGTGCTGCCCAGTCGAACAGCCGTCGGACCCGCCGACCTCATGGGGGAACAGCCGTGCCCGAGAAGCACCTGCGCATCGCCGTCGTCATCGCCAGTGTCCGGGAGGGGCGGTTCGGGCCGGTCGTCGCGCGCTGGTTCGTCGAGCAGCTGAACGAGCACACCGACGTGGAGGTGGACACGATCGACCTCGCCGAGGTGGACCTGCCCATGGTCCTCCCGGGGTTCGGCGCCCAGCCGGCCGGGGAGACCGCCGTGGCCGCCGAGGCGGTGCGCGGGCGGCTCGCGGCGGCCGACGCCTTCGTCGTCGTCACCCCCGAGTACAACCACAGCTTCCCGGCCTCGGTGAAGAACCTCATCGACTGGCACAACGTCGAGTGGCACGCCAAGCCCGTCGGCTTCGTCTCCTACGGCGGGCTGGCCGGCGGTTTGCGCGCCGTCGAGCAACTGCGCCCGGTCTTCGCGGAGGTCCACTCCGTCACCATCCGGGACACCGTCAGCTTCCACAACGCCTGGTCGCAGTTCGACGCGGACGGCACGCCGACCGACGCGGAGACCTCTGGCAGCGCGGCCAAGCTGATGATCGGCCGGCTGCGGTGGTGGGCGGTGGCGCTCCGCGAGGCGCGCGCCACCAGCCCGTACACGGTGTGACGGCTCAGGGACGGGTGAACCGGCGCGGGCCCCTGCCCTCGTGGCCCGCGCCGCCGCCCTTCCGGTCCGTGGTGCCGTCGGGATTGGCAAGAAGGCAGCTGCTGAACGACATGCAGCCGCAGCCGATGCACTCCTCCAGCCGGTCCCGCAGCTCCTCCAGGCGTCCGAGCCGGGCGTCGAGGTCCTTCCGCCAGCACCGCGAGATCCGCGCCCAATCCTCCGCCGTGGGCGTCCGACCCTCCGGGAGGAGGCCCAGCACGGCCTGCACCTCCGACAGCGGGATGCCCAGCTGCTGCGACATCCGAATGAAGGTGACCCGGCGCAGTACGTCCCGGGGGTAGCGGCGCTGGTTGCCCAGGGTGCGCTCGCTGGCGATGAGGCCGCGGCGCTCGTAGAAGCGGAGCGTGGAGGTCGGTACGCCGCTGCGAGCGGCGAGTTCGCCGATGGTGAGGTGGGCGGGCTTCGGCACGGAGCCGGTCGGCGGCGAGCCGGCCGTGCGGGTCACCGGGGCGTCCGTCCGGTCGCGTGGAACGTCCGCTCCACGTCCTGGGCCCAGTAGTAGGTGCGGCCCGCGCGCTTGTCCCGGCGCCACTGGTGCTCGCTGGCGAGCCGGTACACGGTCCCGGAGGGGACGCCCCGCAGGTGGGCCACCTCGGCGGGGCTGAGCCATTCCGAGGCGCGCCGGGTGCCTCCCGCGTGGCCCGTGCCCTCCGTGCGCCCCGGCGCGCCCGGCCGGCTCCCGGCGCCGAGGCGGCGGCCGAGGCGCGTCCACTCCGCCGCGGGCCAGCGGTGCGCGGGTGCCGCGGTGCACACGATGTCCGACAGGGCGGCGCCGCCGGTGTGGACCCGCGCGACCAGGCTGCCGACGCAGTCGGGTTCGGCGCACGCGCCGATCTCCAGCCGGCGGACCGACTCCGGCTCGATGAGCCGGCGGGCGGCGTGGACCAGCCGGTTCAGCTCGCCGCTCGCGTCGGCTGCCGTCTCGTGCGCCGCCAGCCAGGTGACGTGCAGGCGCAGGAAGTCGGCGAGCGCCGTGACCGTGCGGGACGGGGTCGCGACCCGGCGCTCGTGCGCCACCAGTCCGCCCCACGAGCCGAGCACCGAGAGGATCGACGCCCGCACCTCGGCGGCCCGGGTGTTGAGGCGGATGCCGGGCACCGGGCCGCCGGCGCCGCGGCCGCCGGCTGTCACCCCGCTGTGCCGACTGCTCTCGAGCATCGACTCGCAGGAGCGGTAGAGGCCGGGGAGCCGCTCCAGGTCGGCGGCGAGGCGCTGTGCGCAGACGTGGCACAGCCGGCTCCTCCCGAGGGCGGGGCGTGGCTCGCGGGCCGCGCACCCGGCTCCGCCGCAGAGCCGTGCCGCCGCTGTCCGTTCCACGTGATGCGTGTCCATAGCCCGACCGTAGGCAGCCCGCTCGGGCCCAGACAATGCGCGCCGTTCTAAGCTTTCGCTAAGCCCGGATGGCAGTACGGCCCCTGTACGGCCCCGGTCCGATATCGTGGAGCGCCCCTTTTACACCGTCCTGCTCAAGGGGGCGGTATGTAATATTCCGATTGATCTGCCATGAGGTGGTGCAGCTCACACCGGCCATCTTGATGGCTGATTGGGCACTCGCCTAGACTCCAGTTGTGCTAGCGAACGGGGGCTTGTGTGGCGCATCTATTCAAACCCGCATATGCGCGCTCTGTGCGGAAATCCAACGAAGTGTTTCCGTGCTCTCCCCTTTTCCTGTGGCATGGCGATGGCCATGCCGTTTCCGGTGCATTCCAAGAGCAGGGATCTGGATGAGAGTGGGCCTACATGCTGATATTGGTGGTGACAAGCGACAGAGGATTCTCCGTCGAGGTGGCCAGAGATCTGAAGAGTGGTGGCCACCGGGTGGAGGAGGCGGACGGGCTCGGCGCGGTGCTCGCCCGCTCCCAGGACGTTGACGCCATCCTGTTCGACCTCAGTTTATCCGGGACCGAGGGTTTCGAGGTGTGCCGGGCGATACGTTCCGCTTCCTCGGTGCCACTCATCGTCACCGACGTGCGTGACGACGAATTCGACCGGGTGCTGTGTTTCAAGCTCGGCGTCGACGACTATGTCGTCCGACCATGCACCACCCGGGAGCTCGTGGTCCGGCTGGAAGCGGTCGTCCGGCGCGTCGGCGACACGTGGCAGCCCTGGAAGAGTGTGGCCGCGTCGAGCGAGCAGGTCAGTGACCTGGGTGCGGTGCGGATCGGCCTGCGCAGTCGCGTCGTCGCGGTGTACGGGCGCGAAGTGGCGCTCACCCGCAAGGAGTTCGACATCCTGGCGCTCCTCGCGTCCGCCCCGGGGCGGGTCTTCACCCGAGAGGACATCATGCGGGAGGTCTGGGGTCACGACGGCGCCGGCGACACCAGGACCCTCGGCGTGCACATGGTCGGGCTCCGGCGCAAGCTGGGCATCGCGTCGCTGGTCGAGACGGTCCGCGGCATCGGCTTCCGGCTGAGCGTGGCGCGGCCGGCCTGCGTGAGCGCGTCGGAGGACGGGCTGGGCCGGCCGTCGAGGGCCGCAGCGTGGTGAGCCGGGTCTGAGCAGGAGGGCGAGGGTGCCGCCGCGTCGCGGCGGCACCCTCGCCCGTCCGCGTTCAGGGGCCGCTCGCCGGAACCTAGTGAAAACCTAGAAAAGAGCTGCTTGTTCTTTGCGCGGTCGCCGAAGAAGCTACTGCGTAATGTCCCGTGAATTGATTCTGTGCACGGGCCGACGGACAAGCGGAGGCGGCAGATGGCTGCGATCACGGTGGACGACAGGCAGCAGATCAAGAAGATCGTCTGTGACATCCTCGAACTGGAGGAGGGCGAAATCACTGAGACGAGCCTCTTTGTGGAGGAGCACGACGCCGACTCCATGCGCCTGATTGAAATCCTCTCCTCACTCGAACTTAATATGAAGGTCACTCTGGAGCAGGCCGACATGGCACGGATGGTGAATCTGGCTGGCGTGTACGAGGTCGTTTCGGAATCCAATCGATGACCGGCTCTGAGAAAGGGCGTCCCCGCCTGGACATCATCGGCTGGTCGGCGACCTCGCCGTTCGGTATCGGGCAGGCCGCCTTCGCCGAGGGGTTGCGCGAGGGCCGCGCCACCGCGGCGGCCCTCGACCACGAGCAGTGGCAGGTTCCGCCCGGACGCGCCTGTCTCGTCCCCGACTTCGAGGTCCGCGCGGTGCTCGGCAAGAAGGGCACCCGCATGATGAACCGGGTGACCGGACTGGCCGTCGGCACGGTCGGCGACCTGCTCGCCGACATGGACCGGACGGCGCTCACCCCCGAGACCACCGGCATGGTGCTCGGCACTACCGGCGGCAGCGTGCAGAGCACCCTGGACCTGACCCGCGGCTCCCTCTCCGGCGAACGCCCCTTCCACGTGGAACCGGGCCTCATCCCGTACAGCGTGATGAACGGGGCCGCCGGGCAGGTCGCCATCTGGCACGAGCTGAAAGGTCCCAACGCCACCCTGGCCGCCGGGCGTTCCGCCGGAGTGCTGGCCCTCAGCTACGCGCGACGGCTGCTGCTCACCGGCCGGGCCGGGGTGGTGCTCTGCGGCGCCGCCGAGGAGTACTCGACCGCCCGCGCGTGGCTGGCCCGGCACACCGCCGACCCCGCCGCCGGCGAACCGCTCCTCGGCGAGGGTTGCGCGATGTTCGCGCTCGCCGCCGCCCCGGCGGCGGGCCCGCCCGCGCCGGCCTCGCTCGTCGGCGTCAAGGCCATGACGTGCAGCGACGGGGACTGGTCCGCGGTCGTCCGGCGCTGCGTCGAGCAGGTGCTGCGCGACGCGGACGTCAAGCCGTCCGACGTCTGGGCGGTGAGCGCGTCGGGCGCCTCCGGCCCCGGCGGCGACGCGGAGCAGGCCGTCGCGGAGGAACTGGCCGCGGCGGGCGGCACCGAGGTGCCGGTCGCCCCTCTCGTCGGCGAGGGCCACGCGGCCTCCGCCGCGTTCCAGCTGGCCGCCGTACTGAGCCGTGCCGAGACCGACGAGCGGTCCACCGGCCGTCTCTCCCTCGTCACCACCACCGATGAAGCCGGCACCGTCGCCGCCGCACTGCTGCGGCACCACTGAGAAACCACCGGTTCCCCTGGGGGTGCCTCGCCGATCACGCCGGGCGCGGTCCCGAACCGATCGACAAGACACCCCCAGGACGGTTTCCGGGTCGTCGCGGGAACGAGAGAGGTCTGCACGATGATCACCCTGGAAGCGGTCGAATCCCATTTCCCCCCACGCACGGTCACGGTCGAGGACCGGGCAGCCGAACTCGGCCTGACCGCGGAGCAGACGCACATGTTCCGCCGCCACTTCGGACTCGACCGCATGCGGTACGACCCGTCCCTCGGCCTCGTCGAGCAACTGGTGCTCGCGGCCGAGCGGGCCCTCGCCAGCACCTCGCCGGCCGCCGTGCGCCACCTGGTCTTCGCCCACGCCCTGCACGGCGCCGACCAGCTGTCGCCCGACACCCTCCGGGCGGTCGCCCGCCGGCTGGGTCTGGAGCATGCCAACGCCTTCGCGGTCACCCAGCAGAACTGCGCCGTGTCGATGTCCGCGGTGGACATCGCGGGCACGCTGCTCCAGGAGGAGCAGGACCCGTCCGCACGCGCGCTCGTCGTCGTCGGCGACAAGCCGCGGACCCAGGAGGCCCAGCTCATCATGAACACCTGCGTCGTCGCGGACGGCACCGCCGCCGCGCTCGTGGCGAACGACGGGCCCGGTGTCCCCGTCCGTTCCTTCGCCACCCGCACCCTCGGACAGTTCTCCGACGGCGTCCTCTCCACCCCCGAGACCTTCCGGGCCGCCGCCGAGGCGCGGCCCCGGGTGCTCGCGGAGGTGATGGAGGAGGCCGCCCGGAGCGCCGGCTGCACGCTCGACGACGTCCAGTGGTTCGTCCCGCCCAGCCCCAACCTGGTGTTCTGGAAGGACGCCGTCCCGGACGAGGAGCTGCGGGCGCGCTTCTTCCTCGACAACATCCCGCGGTACAGCCACTGCCTGGCCGCCGACGTCCTGGCCAACTACGCGACCCTGCGCGAGGAGAAGCGGCTGGAACCGGACCGGCCGGTCATGCTCGTCGCCATCGGCGTGGGGATGACCTTCTCCGCCATGGTCGTCGTCCCCGGGACCGAGCACGGGGCGGTGACCCGATGAACCTGCGCCTGCACACCGCCGTTGAGCACGTCGAGACGCCGGCCCCGGACGCGCCCCCGCCGCAGCACACGGAGCTGGTGGACCGGCTGCTCGCCCGCGCACCGGAGGAGCCGGACGCACCGGCCCCGGACCTGGTGGCGCTGGTCTACGCGGTGCCCGACCCCCAGGGGCACAAGACCACGGCCTCCTACCTCAACCACCGCACCGGTGGCGCCGCGCACGGCTTCGCCCTCACCGACCAGGGCGTCGGCGGGCCGTTCACCGCGCTTCGGGTGGCCGACGCGTACGCCCGGACCGGCCGCTGCTCCGCGCCCATGGTGGCCGTCGTGGAGAGCGGGGGCACGGCCGGGGCGACCGCCGCGTCCGGTGTCCTGCTCCGTCTCGACGGACGCACCGGCTTCGGCCTGGCCGACACGGCCACGGTGCCCGTCGCCCGGCTCGCCGAGGCGTGGGCGGAACTCGTGCCCGAGCGGGGCCGGCTGCTGCTGGTCCTCGGGCCCGGGACGGACCCGGGAGCCGCCCCGGCCGAGCGCACCGACGTTCGCGCGGCACCGACGGACAGCTCGTGCACCGCCGTGTGGCGGCTGCTGGCTCGGGAGGCGGAGTCGTGGCGGGGCCGGTACGCGACGGTCGCGCTCTGCGCGGTCGACCCGGCCACCGGCACCGGCCACCTTGCGGTACTGCGTGACCTGGACGCATGCGAACCGCCTGCGGGCGACACCGAGGAAGAGGGAGCTCGACATGGATGACGTGAGGGCGGCGTACGACCGCGTGGTGGTGACCGGCCTGGGCGTGTTCTCCAGCATCGGCGTGGGCGTGGAGGAGTTCACCGAGGGACTGCGGTCCGGGCGGAACGGCGTCTCGCCGATCACCGCCTTCGACACCACCGGCTTCGACCACGCCAACGGCTGCGAGATACGGGACTTCGACCCCGCGCCGTGGCTGCGCCGGTGGCAGAAGGAGGGGCTGGGCCGGACGGCCCAGTTCTCGGTGGCGGCGGCGCGGATGGCGGTCGCCGACGCGGGGCTGTCCGACGAGGAGCTGCGCGCCCTGCGCGTCCAGGTCGCCGTCGGCACCACGGACGGCGAATCGCAGGACCTGGACCGGCTGGCCGCCGACTGGGTCGCCGCCGGGCCGGAGACGTGGAACCCGCAGACCGCCCGGCGCGTGGGCGCGGGCCGTCTCTCGGCCGCCGTGGCCTCGGAGTTCGGCCTCACCGACAGCGAGGCCGTCACCCTGGCCACCGCCTGCTCGGCCGGCAACTACGCGATCGGCATGGGTCTGGACGCCATCCGCGTCGGCGACGCGGACATCGCCCTGTGCGGCGGCGCGGACGCCATGTGCCAGAAGTCCTTCTCGGCCTTCTACCGGCTGGGCACCATCGCCCCCGACTTCTGCCGGCCCTTCGACAAGGACAGGCAGGGCATCCTCACCGGTGAGGGCGCCGGTGTCCTCGTACTGGAGCGCCTGGAGTCGGCGCTGGCACGCGGCGCGCGGATCCACGCCGAGGTGCTCGGGTACGGGCTGACCTGCGACGCCCACCACCCGGTGCAGCCCAACCAGTCGAGCATCGCCCGCTGCATGCAGCTGGCGCTCGACGACGCGGGCGTGGGCCCGCAGGACGTCGACCTCATCTCCGCGCACGGCACCGGCACCCGGACGAACGACGTGACCGAGTCGCGGGCCATCCGGGATGTGTACGACAGCGCCCCGCCCCGCACCGTCTCGCTCAAGTCGATGCTCGGTCACACGATGGGCGCGGCCAGCGCACTGGCGGCGGTGGCCTGCTCGGTGGCGCTCACCGAGGGCTTCATCCCGCCGACGATCAACCACCGGGAGACGGACCCCGAATGCGAGATCGACTGCGTGCCGAACGAGTCGGTCCCGGCGCGGCTGCGGGTGGTGCAGAACAACGGTCTCGCGTTCGCGGGCAACAACGCGATCGTCGTGCTCGGCCACTACCCGGACGCGGAGGACGGGCCGAAGTAGACGGCCCGGGAGCCGCCGGGGGAACGGGGAGCGGGGACGGCGTACGAGGACCCGTGCCCGTACGCGTGCCCGTATCCGTATCCGTACGCGTACGGAACAAGGACGCCATCGCGGAAAGCGAGGACAGGGTCATGTCAGAGGACTCCCGGACGTCGGAGTTCGACGCCACGCCGCCGCCCCGGGGGGAGCCCGCCGAAGCGCCCCCGGCGCCACCCGGCGCCCCCGAGGAGGGCAGCCGGGTCGGATTCGGGGTGCTCGCGCTGGTGCTCGGCATCACGCTCGCCGTCCTGGACCAAGTGATCGTCGGCACCGCGCTGCCCACCATGGTCGGCGAGCTCGGGGCGCTCAGCCTCCTCCCGTGGGTCGTCACGGCCTACGGCCTCGCCACCGCGGTCACCACCCCGCTCTGGGGCAAGTTCGGCGACCTCTACGGCCGTCGCCGTACCTTCATGGGCGCGATCGCCATCTTCCTCGTCGGCTCGATGGCGGCCGGACTCGCCCAGAACATGACGCAGCTCGTGGGCTTCCGCACCCTCCAGGGGCTCGGCGCCGGCGGCCTGTTCGTCGGCGCCTTCGGCCTCGTCGGCGACCTCGTCCGCGATCCCGCCGGCCGGATCAAGGTGCAGTCCGTGATCGGCGCCGTCATCCCCGTCGCGCTCGTCGGGGGACCGCTGCTCGGCGGCGTGCTCACCGAACACGCCGACTGGCGCTGGGCGTTCTACCTCAACGTGCCCGTCGGCGCCGTCGCGCTCGCCGCCACCGCCCTCGGCGTCCCCGCCGTCGCGCGGGGCGCCAAGGCGCGCATCGACCACGTCGGCGCGGTCCTGCTCACGGTCGCGGTCGTCGCCGTGACCCTGCTCGCCGGATGGGCCGGTACCCGGTACGCCTGGGGCTCCTGGCAGATCGTCACCCTGGCCGTCGTCGCGGCGGCGGCCCTGGCGGCCCTCGTCCGGGTCGAGCGCCGCGTGGTCGAACCGATCCTGCCGCCCCGGCTGTTCCGCTCCCGGGACTTCAACCTCGCGCAGGTCCTCGGTCTGCTGCTGGCCGCCGGCCAGCTCGCGGTCATGGTCCACCTGCCCCTCTACCTGCAGACCGTCCAGGGCGTGTCCCCCACGATCAGCGGCCTACTGCTGCTGCCCTTCATGGGGGGCATGATCACCGCTCAGCTCCTCGCCGCACGGCTCGTCCTGCGCAGCGGACGGATCCGCCTGCCGGCGCTCGCCGGCTCCGCCACGGCCACCGCCGGACTCGCCCTGCTCACCTTCCTGGACACCGGCACGGGGGCCGCCCTCGCGGCCTTTGTCTGCGTGGTGGCCGGCTTCGGTATCGGCCTGGTGCTCCAGATCACGCTCGTCATCACCTTCGGCAGCGCCGAGGAGCGCGACATCGGCGTCGCCAGCGGTCTGCTCAACCTCTTCCGGGCCGTCGGCGGTTCGCTGGGCGTCGCGCTGCTCGGCTCCGTCTACACCGCCGTGTCCGAGCACACCCTGACGGAGCGGCTCGGAGCGAAGGAGGCCCGTGCCCTCGCCGCGTCCAGTCAGCACCTCGATCCCGAGGCCCTGCGGCAACTTCCCGACACCGCCCTCACGGCCTTCCGCGAGGCGGCGGTGGACGGCCTGCACGGCCTGGTGCTTGGCGCTTGCGCCCTGGCCGCGATCGGCTGCGCCGTGGCGTGGCTGCTGCGGCCCAGGGTCCCCGTGCCCGGCGACGGCGCGGACCCGGCGGGCGCCGCCTCCGGCCCGGCCACCTCGGTCGAAAGCATTTAGCGCAAACTTAGCCGGCAGCACATTGAACTTAACCGGCATTCCGAAGAATGATTTCACCAGGCTCCGGTGGTGTGTGTCCGCCGAGGGCTGAGGGAAACGAGATCGCGACCGCCCCCGAGATATCGCAGGCTGCTGAACGCGCGGCAGCCTGTACTGCTTTCGGAAACCGTTTCAGGGAGTAGCCACATGGCTCAGGAAAACCGGAGGACCGCACTCGTCAGCGGCGGATCGCGGGGCATCGGACGCGCCGTGGTGCTGCGGCTCGCCCGCCACGGCCACCAGGTGGCCTTCTGTCACCAGAACCCGTCCGAGGCCGCGCAGAGCCTGGAGAAGGAGGCCGCCGAGCTGGGCGCCCGGGTCGTAGCCAGCCAGGTCGACGTCACCGACGCCGCGCAGGTACGGGCCTGGGTGCAGCGGACCGAGCAGGAACTCGGGCCGATCGACGTCGTCGTCAACTCGGCCGGCATCGTCCGCGACACGCCGCTCGTCATGATGGAGGACGGGGACTGGCGGGACGTCGTCGATGTCAATCTGACCGGCACCTTCCACGTCACCCGGGCGGCCGTCTTCGGCATGATGAAGCGGAAGTCCGGCTGCGTCGTAAACCTTTCCTCCGTCGCAGGTCTGTACGGGAATGCGACGCAGACCAATTACTCCGCCACCAAGGCCGGAATCATCGGATTCACCAAGGCCCTTTCCAAAGAGGTCGGCCGGTACGGGATCCGCGCGAATGCGGTGGCCCCCGGATTCATCGAGACCGACATGGTCTCCGGACTTTCCGGAACGCTCCGGGAGAAGGCGCGGAAAGGCGTCGCCCTGAGCCGCTTCGGCCGCCCCGAGGAGGTCGCCGACGCCGTCGCGTACCTCCTGACGGCGGAATACGTCACCGGCACCGTCCTCACGGTCGACGGAGGACTCTCGATCTGAGCCGGCGCGCCCCCGGCCCGCGCTCGCGCTTCCCCTAGGAGACCCCGATCATGCACAGCACACCCCGCCCCTCGACGCAGCCGGGCCCGGCAACGGCCCCCGCACCCGCCCCGACGGCCACCCCGGCCGCAGACGGGAGGACACGGTGAAGCGGCGCGTCGTCATCACCGGCATCGGAGTCCTCGCTCCCGGCGGCATCGGTGCCAAGAACTTCTGGAGCCTGCTCAGCGAGGGCCGTACCGCCACTCGCGGCATCACCTTCTTCGACCCCTCGCCGTTCCGCTCGCGGGTGGCAGCGGAGATCGACTTCGACCCCGCGGAACACGGCCTGCGGCCCCAGGAGATCCGCCGCATGGACCGCGCCGCGCAGTTCGCGGTGGTCGCCGCCCAGGAGGCGCTGGCCGACAGCGGACTGGACATGGCCGAGAGCGACCCGCACCGGACCGGCGTCTGCCTCGGCAGCGCCGTCGGCGCCACCATGGGCCTCGACCAGGAGTACCGGGTCGTCAGCGACGACGGGCGCCTGGAGCTCGTCGACCACCAGTACGCGGTGCCCCACCTGTACAACCACCTGGTGCCCAGTTCGTTCGCCGTCGAGGTCGCCTGGGCCACCGGCGCCGAGGGCCCCACCACCGTGGTCTCCACCGGGTGCACCTCCGGCCTTGACGCCGTCGGCCACGCCACCGAGCTGATCCGCGAAGGCAGCGCCGACGTGATGATCGCCGGCGCCACCGACGCGCCGATCTCGCCCATCACCATGGCCTGCTTCGACGCGATCAAGGCCACCACGCCCCGCCACGACGACCCCGCGCACGCCTCCCGGCCCTTCGACGGGACCCGCAACGGCTTCGTCCTCGGTGAGGGCTCGGCCGTGTTCGTCCTGGAGGAGCTGGAGGCCGCCCGGCGACGGGGCGCCCACATCTACGCGGAGATCGCCGGATTCGGCTCCCGCTGCAACGCCTTCCACATGACCGGACTGCGGCCGGACGGGCGCGAGATGGCGGAGGCCATCCGGATCGCCCTCGACGAGGCCCGCCTCGACCCCGAGGCCATCGACTACGTCAACGCCCATGGCTCCGGCACCAAGCAGAACGACCGGCACGAGACGGCGGCGTTCAAGCTCAGCCTGGGCGAGCACGCCCGCCGTACCCCGGTCAGCTCCATCAAGTCGATGGTGGGGCACTCGCTCGGCGCCATCGGCTCCATCGAGATCGCGGCGTGCGCGCTGGCCATGGAGTACGGCGTCGTACCGCCGACGGCCAACCTGCACACCCCGGACCCCGAGTGCGACCTCGACTACGTCCCCCTGACCGCCCGGGAACGGCGGCTCGACAGCGTGCTCAGCGTCGGCAGCGGCTTCGGCGGCTTCCAGAGCGCCATCGTGCTCAGCCGCCCGGAGAGGAGCCCGCGATGACCACCGCCATGACGACGCCCGCCGCCGCGGGGACGCCGGCGGCGGCGAACGCGACCGCCGTGGTGACCGGCCTCGGCGTCGTCGCCCCCAACGGCCTCGGCACCGAAGCCTTCTGGGCGGCCACCCTCGCCGGGCAGAGTGGCATCGGACCCATCGAGCGGTTCGACCCCGCCTCCTACCCGGCCCGCCTCGCCGGCGAGGTGAGTGACTTCGACGCCGCCGAGCACCTGCCCAGTCGGCTGCTTCCGCAGACCGACCACATGACCCGGATGGCACTGGTCGCGGCCGACTGGGCACTCGCCGACGCCGAGGTGGAACCGGACGAGACGGACTCCTTCGGCATGGGCGTCGTCACGGCCAGCTCGGCCGGCGGCTTCGCCTTCGGCCAGAACGAGCTGCGGGCCCTGTGGAGCCGCGGCAGCAAGTACGTCAGCGCCTACCAGTCCTTCGCCTGGTTCTACGCCGTCAACACCGGCCAGATCTCCATCCGGCACGGCATGCGCGGCCCCAGCGGCGTCCTCGTCGGCGACCAGGCGGGCGGCCTCGATGTCCTCGCCCAGGCCCGCCGGCTGATCCGGAACGGCACGCCCCTCGTCGTCTCCGGCGGCGTCGACTCCTCGATCTGCCCGTGGGGCTGGGCCGCCCTGCTCACCAGCGGCCGGCTCAGCACCGACGACGACCCGGCCACCGCCTACCGGCCGTTCCACCCGGCCGCCGCCGGACACGTCGTCGGCGAGGGCGGGGCACTCCTGATCGTGGAGGACGCCGCGAGCGCGGCGGCCCGCGGCGCTCGCCCCTACGGACGGATCGCCGGTTACGGCACCACCTTCGACCCGCGGCCCGGCAGTGGCCGCGAGCCGGGGCTCCGCCGCGCGATCGACCTCGCCCTGGCCGACGCCGGCCTCGGCCCGGGGGACGTCGACGCCGTTTTCGCCGACGCCGCCGCCGTCCCCGAGCTCGACGCGGCGGAGGCCCGCGCCCTGCGCGACCTCTTCGGTGTGCGAGGGGTACCCGTCACGGCGCCCAAGACCATGACCGGTCGGCTCAACTCCGGTGCGGGGCCGCTCGACGTGGCCACGGCTCTGCTCTCCCTCCGGGATCAGGTGATCCCGCCGACCGTCCACGCGGAGGCGGACTGCGCCCACGGCCTGGACCTCGTCACCGGGCGGCCACGGGAGACGGCGCTGCGCACCGTGCTCGTCCTGGCGCGCGGCTACGGCGGCTTCAACTCCGCCCTCGTCGTCACTCGTGCGGACTGACGACGAGGCCGGCGGTACGCCGCCGCGCGCGGTGCGGCTGCCACGTCCCGGGCGGCCCCGGGAGACGGCGCTGCGCACCGTGCTCGTCCTGGCGCGCGGCTACGGCGGCTTCAACTCCGCCCTCGTCGTCACTCGTGCGGACTGACGACGAGGCCGGCGGTACGCCGCCGCGCGCGGTGCGGCTGCCACGTCCCGTGCGGGGAGACGTGGAGCTGTGGCTGGTCTGGACCGGCGAGCCGCCCGCCGCGGCGGAACTCGCCGTCCTGGACGCGGCGGAACGCCGGCGCGCCGCCGCGTTCCGCCGCCCGGCGCAGGCCGCGCTGTACGTCGCCGCGCACGCGGCCCTGCGGCACCTCCTGGGGGAGCGCCTCGGTGTCCTTCCTCAGGACGTGCCGCTGCGTCGCGAGGCGGGCGGGCGGCCGGTGGTGGCCGGGCAGTCCGCTGTGCACTTCTCCCTCTCGCACAGCGGGGACCTGGCCCTGGTGGGGCTCGCCGGCCGTCCGATCGGCGTGGACGTCCAGCGCGTGCCCGGAGTGACGACGGCGGAACTGTGCGGTCGCCGTCTGCACCCGGCCGAGCGGGCGGAACTCCGGGCCCGGCCGCCCGCCGACCGGGCGGAGTGCTTCGCCCGGCTCTGGGCGCGCAAGGAGGCGTACCTCAAGGGCCTGGGCACCGGTCTGCGGCGGGCCCTGGACGCCGACTACCTGGGCGACGGCGGGCCCGGAAAGCCCGGCGGCCCCGCCGGCTGGTCGGTGCTCGACGTGCCGTGCGCACCGGGGCACACCGCCGCGGTGGCCCTCGCGGCCCCGCCGGGAGCGGTCGTCCAGGCCGCGGCCTGACCGGGCGGGGCCGTACGCGCGCTCGTCCTCACGGCCCCAGGGTCGTACGGGGCCGTTCCCCGGGTCCGGGTGCGTACGCGGCCGTCTCGGGTCCGTACGCGGCCATCCCGGGTCCGTACCCGCCCCGCCGCGAAAGCCGTACCCGTGTCCGTCATCGACCGATCGACCGAAGGAGCAGCTGATGAACGCCGGCATCCTCCCGCACCTGATCCGCGTCGAACGCGGCAGCCTCGACGAGGACGAGGCCGCCGCACTCGTCACTGTCCTCCTCACCTGCACCCAGGCGGGCACCGTGGACCCGGACGGTTCGCGCGGCCCCGACGACGGCACGGCGCGCTGGGCCCGGCTGGAGAGGACCCGCGGCTTCGGCGGGCCGCGCAGCTGGCAGCGGCTGCGCTGAGCGAGCACCACGGACCCGTCGGGGCGGTGGGGAGACCCCTCGGCCGTCCCCGGCACGAAGCAAGGGCCGAGACCGTCACAGCAAACACCCGCTGAAAGGGAGCCGTCGTGCGCAAGGTGCTCATCGCCAACCGTGGCGAAATCGCTGTTCGTGTCGCCCGTGCCTGCCGGGATGCCGGGATCGCGAGCGTCGCCGTCTACGCCGAGCCGGACCGGGACGCTCTGCACGTCCGTAAGGCCGACGAGGCGTTCGCTCTGGGCGGTGACACCCCGGCCGCCAGTTATCTGGACATGGCCAAGGTGCTCCAGGCCGCGAAGGAGTCGGGCGCGGACGCGGTCCACCCGGGCTACGGGTTCCTCTCCGAGAACGCCGAGTTCGCGCAAGCCGTGATCGACGCCGGGCTGACCTGGATCGGCCCGCCGCCGCAGGCCATCCGCGACCTCGGTGACAAGGTCGCCGCCCGGCACATCGCCCAGCGCGCCGGCGCCCCCCTCGTGGCCGGTACTCCCGACCCGGTCTCCGGCGCGGACGAGGTCGTCGCCTTCGCCGAGGAGCACGGGCTGCCGATCGCGATCAAGGCCGCGTTCGGCGGCGGCGGCCGCGGACTGAAGGTCGCCCGCACCCTCGAAGAGATCCCGGAGCTGTACGACTCCGCCGTGCGCGAGGCGGTCGCCGCCTTCGGCCGCGGCGAGTGCTTCGTCGAGCGCTACCTCGACAAGCCCCGCCACGTCGAGACCCAGTGCCTGGCCGACACCCACGGCAACGTCGTCGTCGTCTCCACCCGCGACTGCTCCCTCCAGCGCCGCCACCAGAAGCTCGTCGAGGAGGCCCCCGCGCCGTTCCTGACGGGCGTGCAGGTGAAACACCTGTACGCCGCTTCCAAGGCGATCCTGAAGGAGGCCGGCTACGTCGGGGCGGGAACCTGCGAGTTCCTGGTCGGCGCGGACGGCACGATCTCCTTCCTGGAGGTCAACACCCGTCTCCAGGTCGAGCACCCGGTCACCGAGGAGGTCACCGGCATCGACCTGGTCCGCGAGATGTTCCGGATCGCCGACGGCGAGGAGCTCGGCGCTGCGTCATATTTCCAAGAGGGCGACCCGGTGGTACGCGGTCACTCCTTCGAGTTCCGCATCAACGGCGAGGACCCGGGCCGCCGCTTCCTGCCCGCCCCCGGCACCGTCACCGTCTTCAACCCGCCGACCGGCCCCGGTGTCCGCGTCGACGCCGGCGTCGAGGCCGGCTCGGTCATCGGCCCGGCCTGGGACTCGCTCCTCGCCAAGCTGATCGTCACGGGCGCCACCCGCGAGCAGGCTCTCCAGCGCGCCGCCCGCGCCCTGGCGGAGTTCGAGGTCGAGGGCATGGCCACCGCCGTTCCGTTCCACCGCGTGGTGGTCACCGACCCGGCGTTCGCCCCCGAACTCACCGGTGGCAGGGACCCGTTCACGGTCCACACCCGCTGGATCGAGACCGAGTTCGTGAACGACATCCCGCCCTTCGCCGCCCCAGCCGACGGGGAGGGCGACGAGGAACAGGGCCGCGAGACGGTCGTCGTCGAGGTCGGCGCCAAGCGGCTGGAGATCTCGCTGCCGTCCTCGCTCGGCATGACCCTGGCCCGCACGGGTCTGGCCGCCGGGGCCAAGCCGAAGCGCCGCGCCGCCAAGAAGTCCGGCCCGGTCGCCTCCGGCGACACCCTCGCCTCCCCGATGCAGGGCACCGTCGTGAAGGTGGCGGTCGAGGAGGGCCAGGAGGTCGAGGAGGGCGACCTGATCGTCGTCCTGGAGGCCATGAAGATGGAACAGCCCCTCAACGCCCACAAGCCCGGCACCGTCACCGGGCTCTCGGCCGAGGTCGGCGGCGCCCTCACCTCCGGCGCCCCCGTGTGCGAGATCAAGAGCGGTCCGTGACCCCACCGGCCGGGCCCGCGCGCTGCCGCCCACCGGTCGCACGACCCGCCGCCCCAGCGCCGACACAGGGCCGCCCGGCCGGTGCGCGCGACGCCCGCCGCCATCCGACCCCGAGAGGCGAACACCGACCATGACGGCCACCCTGCCGACGCGGCGCACCCGAACGGCCCGCCGCACCGTCCTCGACGGGGCGGGTGTCCCGCTGTCCGCGCTGCTCGCGCTGCCCGAGGACGCCCCGCCCCGCGCCACCGTGGTGGCGCTGCACGGCGCCGGGATGAGCGGCGGATACTTCGACGGCTCCGCGCACCCGGACGCCTCGCTCCTTGAGCTCGGCGCGCGCCTCGGCTTCGCCGTGCTCGCCGTCGACCGCCCCGGCTACGGCGACTCCGCGCCCCTGTTGCCCCGGGGCAGTGACCGCCAGGAGCAGTCCGCCACGCTGCGCGCCGCCCTTGCGGCGTTCACCGCGACCCACGAGACCGGTGCCGGGCTGTTCCTGCTCGGTCATTCGTACGGGGGGATGCTCGCCCTCACGGCAACCGCCGACGGCCCGGCCGGCGCGCCGCTGCTCGGCGTGGACGTCTCCGGTTGCGGCCGGCACCTGGCGGTCGACCCGGGCCCGCCGGAGGGTTCGCTGCGCCGCACCGCCCGGCACTGGGGTCCGCTGCGCTGCTACCCGCCGGACACCTTCCGCTCCAGCCAGGCGCTGGTCGGGCCGGTGCCGGAGCGCGAGCAGGGCGACGCCGGCGCCTGGGCGGACCTGTTCCCCGGCGTGGCGGCCCGCGTCCGCGTACCGGTGCGGCTGACGTTCGCCGCCCACGAGGGGTGGTGGCGGCAGGACGACGCCGACCTGGCGGAGCTCGCCGCGGCGTTCACCGCCGCGCCGCGCGTGCTCGTCGAGCGCCAGCCGAGGGCCGGCCACAACATGAGCCTCGGCTGGGCGGCCCGCGCCTACCACCTGCGGGCCCTGGCCTTCGCCGAGGACTGCCTGCTCCCCGCCGACCTGCCTCCACCGACCCAGCGAACAGGAAGGGACACGCCATGACGGCAGTCGATCCCCCCGACGCCGAGACCGGGGCCCGGCTCGACGAACTCCAGCGGCTCAAGACGCTGGCCGACGAGGGCCCCAGTCCCGAGGCGACCGCACGCCAGCACGCCAAGGGGAAGCTGACCGCGCGCGAGCGGATCGAGCTGCTGCTCGACAAGGGCAGTTTCTGCGAGATCGAACCGCTGCGCCGGCACCGGGCCACCGGTTTCGGCCTGGAGTCCAACCGCCCCTACACGGACGGGGTGGTGACCGGGTGGGGCGAGGTCGAGGGCCGTACGGTCTTCGTGTACGTGCACGACTTCCGGATCTTCGGCGGCGCGCTGGGCGAGGCCCACGCCGCCAAGATCCACAAGATCATGGACATGGCCATCGCGGCCGGTGCTCCGCTGGTCTCCCTGAACGACGGCGCGGGCGCCCGTATCCAGGAGGGCGTCTCCGCCCTCGCCGGGTACGGCGGCATCTTCCAGCGCAACACCAAGGCGTCCGGCGTCATCCCGCAGATCAGCGTGATGCTCGGCCCGTGCGCCGGCGGCGCTGCCTACTCGCCCGCCCTGACGGACTTCGTGTTCATGGTCCGCGAGACCTCGCAGATGTTCATCACCGGTCCGGACGTCGTCAAGGCGGTCACCGGCGAGGAGATCACCCAGAACGGCCTCGGCGGCGCCGACGTGCACGGCGGCGTCTCGGGCGTGGCCCACTTCGTCCACGACGACGAGGAGTCCTGCCTCGCCGACGTCCGGTACCTGCTGTCGCTGCTGCCGTCCAACAACCGCGACCTGCCGCCCGTCGTCCACGGCGGCGACCCGGCGGACCGCGCGAACGACCGCCTGCTCTCCCTCGTCCCCGCCGACGCCAACCGCTCCTACGACGTCCACGCCGTGATCGAGGAGGTCGCGGACGACGGCGAGTTCATGGAGGTGCACGCCGACTGGGCGCCGAACCTGGTCTGCGCGCTCGCCCGCCTCGACGGACACGTCGTGGGCTTCGTCGCCAACCAGCCCGCGGCCCTCGCCGGCGTGCTGGACATCCAGGCGAGCGAGAAGGGCGCCCGCTTCGTCCAGTTCTGCGACGCCTTCAGCATCCCCCTCGTCACCCTGGTGGACGTGCCGGGCTTCCTGCCCGGCGTCGACCAGGAACACGAGGGCATCATCCGCCGCGGCGCCAAGCTGCTCTACGCGTACTGCAACGCGACCGTGCCGCGGATCTCCGTCGTGATGCGCAAGGCGTACGGCGGCGCCTACATCGTCATGGACTCCCGCTCCATCGGCGCCGACATCGCCCTCGCCTGGCCCCTCAACGAGATCGCCGTCATGGGCGCCGAGGGCGCCGCCAACGTCGTCTTCCGCCGCGAGATCGCCGCCGCCGACGACCCCGACGCGGTGCGCGCGCAGAAGATCGAGGAGTACCGCCGGGAGCTGGTCCACCCGTACTACGCGGCGGAACGCGGCCTCGTCGACGACGTGATCGACCCGCGCGAGACCCGGGCCGTGCTCTGCCGCGCGGTCACCATGCTTGCCGCGAAACACGCGGAACTACCCCACCGCAAGCACGGCAACCCGCCGCAATGAGACCGGCCGTCCCCGCACCGGGGGCCGCCGGAACCGTGGCGCACGCCCGTAAGTCCCCTCGAAGGAGAGGTACATGGATGCTTCAGTGATCGTCGTCGGCGCCGGGCCGACCGGTCTCGCCCTCGCCGCGGAACTGCGACTCGCCGGTGTCGACGTCGTCGTCATCGAGCGCCTCGCCGAACCCACCGGCGAGTCCCGCGGCCTGGGCTTCACCATCCGCACCATGGAGGTCTTCGACCAGCGCGGCCTGCTGCCCCGCTTCGGCGACATGGTGACGAGCAACGTCGGGCACTTCGGCGGCCTCCCGATGGACTTCGGCGTCCTCGGCAGCAACCACCAGGCCGCGAAGTCCGTCCCGCAGTCCAAGACCGAGGCGGTCCTGGAGGAGTGGGCCCAGGAACTCGGCACCGACCTGCGCCGGGGGACCGAACTACTCTCGCTGCGCGACACCGGCGACGGGGTCGAGGCCGAGGTCCGCGACCCGTCCGGCGAGCGGCAGAAGCTCACAGCACGCTGGCTGGTCGGCTGCGACGGCGGCCGCAGCCTCGTCCGCAAGGCCATCGGATCCGAGTTCCCCGGCACCGCCGCGACCCTGGAGATGTACCTCGCGGACATCCGCGGCGTGGAGCTGGAGCCCCAGCTGATCGGCAAGACCTTCCCCGGCGGAATGGTCATGGTCGGCCCGCTCGGCGACGGCGTGAACCGCATCATCGTCTGCGAGCGGGGCACCCCGCCCCAGCGGCGCGACGCCCCGCCGCCGTACGAGCAGGTCGCCGCCGCCTGGGAACGCCTCACCGGCATCGACATCTCGCACGCCGAGCCCGTCTGGGTCAGCGCCTTCGGCGACGCCACCCGGCTGGTCACCGAGTACCGCCGCGGCCGGGTGCTGCTCGCCGGTGACGCCGCGCACATCCACCTGCCGGCGGGCGGCCAGGGCATGAACACCGGCATCCAGGACGCCGTCAACCTCGGCTGGAAGCTCGCCGCCGTGGTCCGCGGCACCGCCCCCGAGGGGCTGCTCGACACGTACCACGACGAGCGGTACCCGGTCGGGCAGCGGCTGATGATGAACACCAAGGCGCAGGGCCTGCTCTTCCTCGGCGGCCCCGAGGTCCAGCCGCTGCGCGACGTGATCGGCGAACTCCTCACCCACGAGGACGTCGCCCGGCACCTCTCCGGCATGGTGAGCGGCCTGGAGATCCGTTACGACGTCGGCTCCGGCGTCAACCCGCTCCTCGGCCTGCGCATGCCGCACCTGGAGCTCGTGTCGGACACCTTCAAGACCAGCAGCACCGCGCTGCTGCACGCCGGCCGCGGCATCCTCCTCGACCTGGAGGACAACGCCGAGCTGCGCCGCCGCGCCGACGGCTGGACGGACCGGGTGGAGGTGGTCACCGCGGCGCCCCACGGCGTCGACCCCGCCGGCCCGCTCGCCGGCACCTCGGCCGTCCTGGTGCGGCCCGACGGGCACGTGGCCTGGATCGCGCCCGGCAGCCATCACGACCTGCCCATGGCTCTCGGCCGGTGGTTCGGACCGTCCCGGCACGAGTCGGACTGAGAAGGAGACGGACATGCACAGCACGCTCATCGTGGCCCGGATGGAGCCCGGCTCGGCCACCGACGTGGCCAAGCTCTTCGGCGCGTTCGACGAGACGGAGATGCCACACCGCATGGGCACCCTCCGGCGGCAGCTCTTCTCCTACCGGGGCCTCTACTTCCACCTCCAGGACTTCGCGGGTGAGGACGGCGGAGAGCGGATCGAGGAGGCCAAGACCGACCCGCGTTTCGTCGGCATCAGCGAGGACCTCAAGCCGTTCATCGCCGCCTACGACCCGGCCACCTGGCGGTCCCCCGCCGATGCCATGGCCCAGCGCTTCTACCACTGGACCGCCCGCCCCTGACCGGCCGCAGGCCGCCGACGAAAGGAACACCCCTTGTCCTCCCGTGAATTCACCCTCGACGACCTCGTCCAGATCCTGCGCGAGGGGGCCGGCGCCGACGAGTCCGCCGACCTCGGCGGCGACATTCTCGACGTCGACTTCGAGAGCCTCGGCTACGAGTCGCTGGCCCTGCTGGAGACGATCGGCCGCATCGAGCGCGAGTACGGCATCACCCTCGACGACGACATCCTGGCCAGCGCCGGGACGCCCGGGCAGCTCATCGACGCCGTCGGCGCGCAGCTGGCGCTCGCCCGGGCCAACTGACCGGCGCCCGGCGCCTCCCCGAAGAAAAGACCGTCCGCCCCGCCGCCCCGCGGCGGCGTACCCGGGCTCGTACCGGCTCACAGGAGTCCCCCATGACCCAGCAGAACCCGAGAACCGCCCTCGTCACCGGCGCGACCAGTGGCATCGGCCTCGCCGTGACCCGTCTCCTTGCCGCCACCGGCCACCGCGTCTTCCTCTGCGCCCGTGACGAGGAGCGGGTCGCGCAGACCGTCAAGGAACTGCGCGAGGAGGGCCTGGACGTCGACGGCACTGCCTGCGACGTCCGCTCCGCCGACGACGTCCGGCGCTTCGTGCGGCTCGCCGTGGAGCGCTTCGGCACCGTGGACGTCCTCGTCAACAACGCGGGACGCAGCGGCGGCGGGCCGACCGCCGGCATCGACGACGAGCTGTGGCTCGACGTCATCGACACCAACCTCAACAGCGTCTTCCGGATGACCCGCGAGGTGCTGAACGCCGGCGGCATGTCCGGCAAGGCCGGCGGCCGAATCATCAACATCGCCTCCACCGCGGGCAAGCAGGGTGTCGTCCTCGGCGCCCCCTACTCCGCCTCCAAGCACGGAGTCGTCGGCTTCACGAAGGCCCTCGGCAACGAGCTCGCCCCGACCGGCATCACCGTGAACGCCGTCTGCCCCGGCTACGTGGAGACGCCCATGGCGCAGCGGGTCCGGCAGGGCTACGCGGCCGCGTACGACGTCACCGAGGACCAGATCCTGGAGAAGTTCCAGATCAAGATCCCGCTCGGCCGCTACTCCACCCCCGAGGAGGTCGCGGGCCTCGTCGGCTACCTCGCCTCCGACACCGCCGCCTCCATCACCTCCCAGGCGCTCAACGTCTGCGGCGGCCTCGGCAACTTCTGAGCCCCGCCCCGACCCACACCACCCCGAACAAGGAGGCATCGATGACCGTGCGCGAAGTGGAACACGAGATCACCGTCGCGGCCCCGGTCGAGCGGGTCTACCAGCTGATCGCGGAGGTCGAGAACTGGCCGCTGATCTTCCCGCCGACCATCTACGTCGACCATGTGGAGCGCGGCGAGCGCGAGGAGCGCATCCGCATCTGGGCCACCGCCAACGGCGAGGTCAAGAACTGGACCTCGCGGCGCACCCTCGACGCCGAGGCCCGGCGGATCACCTTCCGGCAGGAGGTGCCCGCCGAGCCGGTCGCCGCGATGGGCGGCGCCTGGGCGCTCGAACCGGCCGGCCCGGATGCCTGCCGGGTCCGGCTGCTGCACGACTACCGGGCGGTCGGCGACGACCCGGCCAAGCTCGCCTGGATCGACGAGGCCGTCGACCGCAACAGCCGCTCGGAGCTGGCCGCGCTGAAGGCCAACGTCGAACGCGTCGCCGCCGAGGACGAGCTGCGGTTCTCCTTCGCCGACGCCGTGACCGTGCAGGGCGCGGCCAAGGACGTCTACGACTTCCTGAACGAGGCGGACCTGTGGAAGGAGCGGCTGCCGCACGTCGCGCAGGTCGTCCTCACCGAGACCTCCCCCGGGCTCCAGACGCTGCGGATGGACACCCTCACCAAGAACGGCGACTCGCACACCACCGAGTCCGTCCGCGTCTGCTTCCCGCACAGCCGCATCGCCTACAAGCAGACGACGCTGCCCGCCCTCATGAACCTGCACACCGGGCTCTGGACGGTCGAGGAGGACGGGGAGGGCACCACCACCGTCACCTCCCACCACACCGTCGTGGTCGACATCGAGAACATCACCCGCGTCCTCGGGGCCGACGCCGGGGTGCCCGAGGCGCGCGCCTTCCTGCGCGAGGCCCTCGGTGGCAACAGCCGGGCGACCCTCGGGTACGCCAAGGGGTACGCGGAAGCGCGGCGCTGAGCCGTGGCCGCGACGGGAGACCGCGGGGACCGACGGCCGGCCGACACCGACGTGCTCGTCGTCGGCGCGGGCCCGGCCGGCCTGATGCTCGCCGGTGAACTGCGCCTCGGTGGGGCCCGGGTGACGGTGCTGGAGCGGCTGGTCGAGGCCACCGACGAGTCCCGGGCCTCGGTGCTGCACACGCGGACCATGGAGCTCCTCCACGAGCGGGGACTCCTCGGCCGCCTGGGGCCCCCGCCGAACGTCGGCCCCGGCCACTTCGGCGGACTTCGCCTCGACCTCGCCGCAGCCGGCGACAGCCCGTTCGCCGGGTTGTGGAAGGCGCCGCAGACCCTCGTCGAGAAGGTGCTGGGGGAGTGGGCCGCCGGGCTCGGCGCGACCGTGCTCCGCGGCCACACCGTGACCGGCCTGGACGACGGGCCGGACGGGGTACGCGTCGAGGCGCGCGGCCCCGACGACACCCCCCGCGTGTTCCGCGCCGGATACGCGGTGGGCTGCGACGGCATGCGGAGCACCGTCCGCGACCTGGCCGACTTCGCCTTCCCCGGCGAGGACGCCGGCCGGGAACTGCTGCGCGTCGACCTCACGGACATCGACATCCCGGACCGCCGCTTCGAACGGCACCCGCACGGGGTGGCGAACGCCCGCCGCGGCCCGGACGGCACCACCCGGCTCATGATGCACGCCTACGGGACCGAGCCCGGGGCCCGCGTCCGGCCGCCGGACCTCGCCGAGGTGTGCGCCCTGTGGGCCCGCATCACCGGAGAGGACATCACCGGCGGGCGGACGCTGTGGATCGACGCATTCGACGACGCCTGCCGCCACGTCGCCCGCTACCGGGAGGGCCGGGTACTGCTGGCCGGAGACGCCGCGCACGTCCAGCTGCCCGTCGGCGGACAGGCGCTCAACCTCGCCCTCCGGGAGGCCGTCGCCCTCGGCGGCCGGCTCGCGGCCGTCGCGACCGGGCGCGCTGGGGAGTCCCTCCTCGACGAGTACGACGCAGAGTGCCACCCGGCGGCCGCCCGGGTGCTCGGCAACATCCGGGCCCAGACGCTGCTGCTGTTCGGTCCCCCCGGACTCGACCCCCTGCGGCAACTCGTCGGCGAGCTGCTCGAACTGCCCGCGGCCCGACGGCACCTGGCCGCCATGGTCAGCGGCCTCGACCGTCCGCGGCAGGCCGGCACCGACACCGGCGCCGCCACCCCCGCACGTACCACCGACAACACCAAGCGCAGGAGGAGCATCATCATGGGCAAGCTCAGCGGGAAGGCCGCGCTCGTCACCGGGTCCAGCCGCGGCATCGGCCGTGCGACCGCCATCCGCCTGGCCCGTGAGGGGGCCCTGGTCGCCGTCCACTGCTCACAGGGTCTGGAAGCCGCCGAGGACACCGTCGCCACCATCGAGAAGGAGGGCGGCCGCGCCTTCGCCGTCCAGGCCGAACTGGGCGTCGCCGGCGACGTGCACACCCTCTTCCTCGGCCTGGAGCAGGGCCTGAAGGAGCGCACCGGCTCCACCACCCTCGACATCCTGGTCAACAACGCCGGGGTGATGGGCGGGGTCGCCCCGGAGGACCTCACGCCTGCGGAGTTCGACCGGCTCATCGCCGTCAACGCCAAGGCGCCGTACTTCATCGTGCAGCGCGCCCTGAACCTCATCCCCGACGGCGGCCGCGTCATCAACATCTCCTCCGGCCTGACCCGCGTCGCCAACCCGCAGGAGATCGCGTACGCGATGACGAAGGGCGCGGTGGACCAGCTCACCCTGCACTTCGCCAAGCACCTGGGGCCGCGCCGGATCACCGTCAACAGCGTCGGCCCGGGCATCACCGACAACGGATCGGCGATCTTCGACAACCCGGAGGCCGTCGAGCAGATGTCCTCCTACTCCGTCTTCGGCAGGGTCGGCGACGCCTCCGACGTCGGCGACGTCGTCGCCTTCCTCGCCGGCCCCGACGGACGCTGGATCACCGGCTCCTACCTCGACGCCAGCGGCGGCACCTTGCTCGGCTGAGCCGCTCACACCCTTAGGGCGTGTTCGCCCCAACCCCCGACCCCAGCCCGAGGAGGGTGACCCCCGGATGCCGACGACCGTCCGTCCCGCCGCGGCCCGGCCAGCGGCCGCGTCCGCCCGGTGGCGGCTGCGCGAACGGGCCCTGCTGCTCGTCCTCGCGGGCAACATGCTCATCGACGCGCTCGAGGTCTCCGTCGTGCTCGTCGCCCTGCCGGCCATCCGCGCCGACCTCGGACTGCCGGTGTGGCAGGCGCAGGCGGTGATGAGCGGCTTCGCGCTCGGCTTCGCCGCCCTGCTGCTGCTCGGCCCGCGCATCACCGCGCGGTGGGGCCGGCGCCGCGTCTACCTGCTCTCGCTCCCGGTGTTCACCGCGGCCTCGGTGGCGGGAGGGCTCGCCGAGGGCGGCGCGGTCCTGATCGCCGCCCGGGTGGTCACCGGGGCGTGCGCGGCGCTCACTGCCCCCACCGGCCTGGCCATCATCAGCACGGCCTTCCCGGAGGGGGCGGAGCGGCGCCGGGCCGTCTCTCTCTACTCCCTGTTCGGGGCCGCCGGGTTCACCATCGGTCTGCTCTCGGCCGGCGCCCTCACCGGCCTGAGCTGGCGGTGGGACGTCGTCCTGCCAGGGCCCGTCGCCCTGATCCTGCTCCTGTTCGGCCTGCGGCTGCTCCCGCCGGACGACACGTCCGTCCGGAACGGCCCCCGGCCGACGGCCGCCCTGCTGCGGCACGGCCCGCTGCTCCGCTCGGCGGTCGGCGCCGCCCTCCTCAACGGCACCTATCTCGGCCTGCTCCTCCTCCTCACCCTCCACTTCCACGCCCGGTACGGCTGGGACGCCTGGCAGACGGCGCTGGCCTTCCTGCCCGCCTGCCTGCCGCTCGTCCTCTCGCTGCCCTTCGCCGGACGGCTGGTCGAACGGTTCGGCGCCGCCCGGCTCGTCGCGGCGGGCGCCGCCGCCGCCCTGCTCGGCCAGGCGCTCCACCTGCGGCCGGGCGCCCTGGACGACTACCCGGCCGGCGTCCTGCCCGGCCTGCTGCTCATCGGCGCCGCCTTCGTGCTCTCCTTCGCCGCGCTCAACCTCCAGGCGCTCGCCTCCGTCCCGGCCGAACAGCGCCCGGCGGCCGTGCCGCTGTACCAGGCGGCCGTGCAACTCGGTGTGGTCCTCGTCCTGCCGGCGGTCGCCGTCCTCTCCACCGCCGACCCCGGGCTCCGCGCGCCGCTCGCGCTGCTCACCGCGCTCGCCGCCGCCGGTGCCCTCACCGCCCTCGCCGGACTGCGCCGCGACCGCCCTGACGCCTCGCGCTGAGCACGCGCACCCCCCGGGGCCCGGGCCGCCTGCCCGTACGACATCCTCAGGACCCTCAGGAGAAACAGCGTGAAGATCCTTTTCGTGGCCGCGGGAAGCCCCGCGACGGTGTTCGCCCTGACACCGCTGGCCACCGCGGCGCGCAACGCCAGTCACCAGGTGATCATGGCCGCCAACGACGACATGATGCCCGTCGTCGCGTCCATGGGCCTGCCCGGCATCCCGACCACCGACCTGCCCATCCGGCACTTCATCACCACCGACCGCCACGGGAAGCCGCTCGACATCCCCGCCGACCCGCTGGAGCAGGCGCACTTCACCGGCGCCTGGTTCGCCCGGATGGCCCTCGCCGGCCTGGACCGCCTCACGGCACTCGCCGAGCACTGGCGGCCGGACGTGGTCGTCGGCGGCACCCTCAGCTACGTCGCGCCGCTCCTCGCGGCTCGGCTCGGCGTCCCGCACGTCCGGCAGACCTGGGACGCCGTGGACTCGGACGAGATCCACCGCGGCGCCGAGGCTGAACTCGTATCGGATCTCCCCGACTTCGGCCTCGACGGGCTCTCCGAGCCCGACTTCCTCATCGACATCTGCCCGCCGAGCCTCCGCCCCGCGGACGCCGCGCCCGCCCACCCGATGCGCCACGTCCCCGCCAACCGGCAGGCCGGCCACCTCGAACCGTGGATGTACACCCGCGGTTCCCGCCCCCGGATCGTCGTCACCTCCGGCAGCCGCGTCGCCAAGGACAGCTACGACCACAACTTCGAGTTCCTGCGCGCCCTCGCCGGCGACCTGGCCACCTGGGACGCCGAACTGGTCGTCGCCGCCCCCGAGGCCGTCGCCGAGGCGCTGCGCCCCGAACTGCCCGGTGTACGCGTCGGCTGGATGCCGCTGGACGTCGTCGCGCCCACCTGCGACCTGTTCGTGCACCACGCCGGCGGCGTCTCCACCCTCACCGGCCTCACCGCCGGCGTGCCCCAGCTCCTCATCCCCAAGGGCGCCGTGCTGTGCACCCCGGCGCAGCGCGTCGCCGACCAGGGCGCGGCCGTCACCCTGCTGCCCGGCGAGGACACCCCCGCCGCGGTCACCGAGGCCTGCCACGCCCTCCTCGAGCAGCCCTCCTACCGCACGAGAGCGGGCGAACTCGCCGCCGAGATCGCCCGGATGCCGTCCCCGGCGGCCCTCGTCCCCGCACTCGAACGACTCCTGCGCGACTGACGCCGGAAGCGAAAGGACCTCCCCTATGAAGGCACTGGTGCTGTCAGGCGGGTCAGGCACGCGCCTGCGCCCCTTCACCTACTCGATGCCCAAGCAGCTGATCCCCGTCGCCAACACCCCGGTGCTCGTCCACGTCCTACGCAACATCATCGACCTGGGCGTCACCGAGATCGGCGTGGTCGTCGGCGACCGCGCCGCCGAGATCGAGGCGGTCGTCGGCGACGGCTCCCGGTTCGGCACGCGCGTCACCTACCTGCGGCAGGACGCGCCGCGCGGGCTCGCCCACACCGTCGCCATCGCCCGCGACTTCCTCGGCGACGACGACTTCGTGATGTACCTGGGCGACATCATGCTCCCCGACGGCATCGCCGACGCCGCCGCCGAGTTCACCGCCCGGCGGCCCGCCGCCCAGGTCCTGGTGCACAAGGTCGCCGACCCGCGCGCGTTCGGCGTCGTCGAGCTCGGCCCCGACGGCGAGGTGCTGTGCCTGGTCGAGAAGCCGCAGGAGCCGCGCAGCGACCTCGCCCTGTGCGGCGTGTACTTCTTCACCTCCGCCGTCCACGAGGCTGTCGCCTCCATTGCACCCGGCCCGCGTGGCGAACTGGAGATCACCGACGCCGTCCAGTGGCTGGTGAGCGCCGGCGCCCCCGTCCGCGCCCACCACTACGCCGGCTACTGGAAGGACACCGGCCGGGTCGAGGACGTCCTGGACTGCAACCGCTACCTGCTCGACGCCGTCCGTGGCTCGGTCGCCGGACACGTGGACGAGGGCAGCGAACTCGTCGGCCCGGTCGTCGTGGAGGAGGGCGCGCGGATCGTCCGCTCCCGCATCACCGGCCCGGTGGTCGTGGGCAGCGGCTCCGTCGTCCAGGACAGCCACCTCGGCCCGTACATCTCGGTGGGCCGCGACTGTCTGGTCGCGGGCAGCCGCCTGGAGGACTCCATCGCTCTCGACGGGGCCTCCGTCACCGGCATCCGCAGCCTGCGCCACTCCCTCATCGGCCGGTCCGCCTCGGTCGGCCCCACCGGTGACGGCGCGGACCACGTACGGCTGGTCGTCGGCGACCACACGCGCGTGGAGGTGGCCTCGTGAGGATTCTCGTCACCGGCGGCGCCGGCTTCATCGGCTCCCACTTCGTCCGCGAGCTGCTCGCGAACCACTACCCGCGCTGGACGGACACGCACGTCACGGTCCTGGACAAGCTCACCTACGCCGGCAACCGCGACAACCTGCCCGCGTCCCACCCCCGCCTGGAGTTCGTCCGCGGCGACATCTGCGACCACGCGCTGCTGCGCGAGCTGCTGCCCGGCCACGACGCCGCGGTGCACTTCGCCGCCGAGTCGCACGTGGACCGCTCCCTCCAGGGCGCCACCGAGTTCTTCCGCACCAACGTCCTCGGTACGCAGACCCTCTTCGACGCAGCCGTCGCCGCCGGCACGCCCCGCGTCGTCCACGTCTCCACCGACGAGGTGTACGGCTCGCTGGCGGAGGGTTCCTGGACCGAGGACATGGCGCTGCTGCCCAACTCGCCCTACGCCGCCTCCAAGGCGGCCTCGGACCTGGTCGCCCGCGCCTACTGGCGCAGCCACGGCCTGGACGTGTCGGTCACCCGCTGCTCCAACAACTACGGGCCGTACCAGCACCCCGAGAAGCTGATCCCGCTCTTCGTCACGAACCTGCTGGAGGGCCGCCCGGTCCCGCTGTACGGCGACGGCCGCAACGTCCGGGAGTGGCTGCACGTGGACGACCACTGCCGGGGCATCGCCCTCGTCCTCGACGGCGGGCGGGCCGGCGAGGTGTACAACATCGGCGGCGGCAACGAGCACACCAACCTGGAGATCACCCATCAGCTGCTCGAACTGCTCGGAGCCGGGCCGGAGATGATCCGGCGGGTGGCCGACCGGCAGGGTCACGATCTGCGCTACTCCGTCGACGAGACGAAGATCCGTGAGGAGCTCGGCTACGCGCCGGCGATCGGCTTCACGCGGGGCCTCGCCGACACCGTCGACTGGTACCGCGACCACCCGGACTGGTGGAAGCCCGCAAAGCACCCGGCGGAGGACGGCGCCGGCTGACCGGCCCCGGCCCTCGTCTCCGCCCCTCGCCTCTCGCCTCCGACCCTCCCACACAGGAACAGGAGCCCGCGCATGCACATCCTGGGGAACGGCTTCCTCGCCCAGAACCTGCGGCCGTTAGCCGGCCGCCATCCCGACACCGTCGTCCTCGCCGCGGGTGTTTCCTGGGCGAGCTGCACCTCCGAGGAGGAGTTCGCCCGGGAACGCGCGCTGCTGGCCGACACCGCCCGCCGCTGCGTCGCCACGGGCCGGCGCCTCCTCTTCTTCTCCACCTCCTCCGCGGGGCTCTACGGTCCCCTGGACTGTCCGGCCCGCGAGGACGGGCCGGCCACCCCGTCCACGGCCTACGGCGCCCACAAGCTCGCCCAGGAGGAGCTGCTGCGGGCGAGCGGCGCCGACCACCTGATCCTGCGCCTGAGCCACCTCGTCGGCCCGGGCCAGCCCGAGCACCAGCTGCTGCCGACCCTGGTCCGGCACATGCGCGAGGGCGCCGTCCAGGTGCACCGGGGCGCCACCCGGGACCTCGTCGCGGTCGCCGACGTGATCATGGTCATCGACCGGCTGCTCGGCCTCGGACTGCGCTCCGGCACCGTCAACGTCGCCTCCGGCACGGCCGTCCCGGTCATGGAGATCGTCGAGCACCTCAGGCCGCGGCTGAACGGGGCCGCGCGCGTCGAGCAGGTGGACGCCGGCCTCATCCACCCGCACACCGTCTCCGTCGAGAAGCTGCACCGCCTCCTCCCCGGGGCCGACACCCCGGGGGCCGGACCGTACTACTACCGCCGGGTCCTCGACGCCTACACAGCAGTGTCCGCCTGACCCGCTGGCCGCCGCGCCCACCGTTCCCGCCCGACCCGCCCGCCACCTCCCGAACCCCCAGGAGAGAGCTCCCATGCCGCACCGGACCATCCGGACCCTCGTCCGCGCCGGGCTCCAGCCGCGCGAGGACAGGGCGCTCGCCGACCGCCTCGCCGCATCCACCGCGGCCCTCGACGGAGCGCACCTGCGCACCGCGGACTTCACCGGCTGGCTGGCCGGCCGCGGCCGCGAGCACGCCTTCCGGGTCGACCGGATCCCCTTCGCGGCGCTCGACGGCTGGTCGTTCGAGGCGGGCACGGGCAATCTGCGGCACCGTACCGGCCGGTTCTTCACCGTCGAGGGACTGCACGTCACGGAGAAGGGCGAGCCGCACGGCGACGGCCCCGCCGCCGAGTGGTACCAGCCGACCATCCGCCAGCCCGAAGTCGGCCTCCTCGGCATACTCGCCAAGGAGTTCGACGGCGTGCTGCACTTCCTCATGCAGGCGAAGATGGAGCCGGGCAACCCCAACCTGCTCCAGCTCTCGCCCACCGTGCAGGCCACCCGCAGCAACTACACCAAGGCACACCAGGGCGCCGCCGTCCGCCACATCGACCACTTCATGGGCCCCGGGCGGGGACGGGTGCTGGTCGACAGCCTGCAGTCAGAGCACGGCTCCTGGTTCTTCCGGAAGTCCAACCGCAACATGGTGGTGGAGGCGCGCGGCGACGTGGAGCCGCACGAGGACTTCTGCTGGCTGACCCTGGGCCAGCTCCACGCGCTGCTGCACCGTGACAACACCGTCAACATGGACTCCCGTACCGTCCTTGCCTGCCTGCCCCCTGCCGCGTACCCCACCTTCTCCGGCGGCCCGGCCCCGCACGAGGACTCCGCCCTGCTCGGCGACACCGAACTGCTCTCCTGGATCACCGGCGAGCGGTCCCGGCACCATGTCCGCGCCGAGCCCGTCCCGCTCGCCGGGCTGCCCGGCTGGACGCGTCGCGACGACGCCATCGTCCACGACGAAGGCCGGTACTTCGAGGTTGTCGCCGTAGACGTCCGCGCGGACAGCCGGGAGGTGTCCGGCTGGACACAGCCGCTGTTCGCCCCCGTCGGCTGCGGCGTCACCGCCTTCCTGACGCGGGAGTTCGACGGTGTCCCGCACGTCCTCGTGCACGCCCGCGTCGAGGGCGGCTTCCTCGACACCGTGGAGCTCGGGCCCACCGTCCAGTGCACCCCCGGCAACCACGCCCATCTGCCTCCGGAGCTGCAGGCCCCCTTCCTCGGCACCGTGCTCGGGGCCGGCCCCGACCGCATCCGGTACGAGGCCGTGCACGCCGAGGAGGGCGGCCGCTTCCACCACGCGGAGAGCCGCTACCTCGTCGTCGCCGCGGACGAGGAGACCGCGCCCGCCGACCCGCCACCCGGCTACGCCTGGGCCACGCCCGCACAGCTCTCCTCGCTGGTGCGGCACGGCCACTACCTGAACGTCCAGGCCCGCACGCTGCTCGCCGTCCTCAACGCGCTGCCGGAGCGGGCGGGATGACGGGCGGCATGACGGGCGGCGGGATGACCGACACCGTACGGATCGGCGTGCTCGGCTGCGCGGACATCGCGATCCGCCGCATGCTGCCTGCCTTCGCCGCCCATCCCGGCACCGTGGTCACGGCCGTCGCCAGCCGGGACGCGGACAAGGCCCGGCGCACCGCCGAGCGGTTCGGCTCCAGGCCCGTCACCGGCTACGCCGAACTCCTTGCCCACGAGGGCGTCGACGCCGTCTACCTCCCGCTCCCCGCCGCCCTGCACGCCGACTGGACGGAGGCCGCCCTCGCCGCGGGCAAGCACGTCCTCGTGGAGAAGCCCGCCGCACCGGACGCGGCGACGGCGGCCCGGCTGTGCGAACTGGCCCGGGCGGCGGGCCTGGCCCTCGTCGAGAACGTGATGTTCGTCCACCACCCGCGCCACGCGGTGGTGCGGAAGCTCGTCGCCGACGGCGCCATCGGTGAACTCCGCTCCCTCCAAGCCGTGTTCACCATTCCCGCGCCCGCCGACGGAGACATCCGCTACGACCCGGAACTAGGCGGCGGCGCCCTCGCGGACATCGGTCTGTACCCAGTGCGCGCGGCCCTGCACCTCCTCGGCGACGACCTGGAGACCGTCGGCGCCCACCTCGCCGCGGGCCCCGGCTGGCGCGTCGAGACCACGGGTGCGGCGCTGCTGCGCACCCCGGACGACGTGGTCGCCCAGCTGGAGTTCGGGATGGCACACGCCTACCGCTCGGAGTACCGGCTGCGGGGCAGTGCCGGCGAGATCCACGTCGACCGGGCCTTCACCCCGCCGGCCGACCAGGTCCCGGAGATCACCGTGCACCGGGGCGGCCGCACCGAGCGGATCCGGCTCGACCCCTTCGACCAGGTCGCCGCGGCCGTCGAGGCCTTCGTCACCGCCGTGCGGGAACGCGCCGCGCCCGACCCCGCCGTGGTGGGGCAGGCGGCGCTGCTCGACGCGGTCCGCCGGTCCGCCGCCGGCCGGGGAGCATGATCGGCCGCGGGCCGGGGCACGACTCCGTCGACCGACCCCGTCGGTCGACGGGGCCGCCAGTCCGGCGGTCGCGTCAGTCCGCACACCGAGGAGACCGGCAGATGGCACAGCAGAGGGACACACGGCAGGCCGTACGGGTGCAGATCGTGGTCGACGTGATCTGCGCCCACTCGTACATCGGCTTCACCCGGCTCGGCCGGGCGGTCGCCCGACTGCGCGAGGAGGGCGTCGAGGCCCGGGTGGAGGTCCTGCCCTTCGAGCTGGCGCCCGGCGCGCCGACCACCGGACAGCCGCTGCTCGACGTGCTGCGGCACGTCTTCGGCGAGCGGGCCGTCACGGACGCGCTCGCCCTCGCCGAGCGGGCCACCGCCGACGGGTTGCGCTTCGACTACGAACGCGCGCTGGCCAGTGGCACGTTCGAGGCGCACCGGCTGATCCTGATGGCCGGCTGGCAGGGCCTGGCGGAGCCGATGACGGAGCGGCTGTTCCGGGCCCACTTCACCGACGGTCTGCACATCGGCGACCCCCAGGTGCTGGCCGCCCTCGCCGCCGAGGCGGGTGTGCGGACCGACGAGGAGGCGGCCCGCGACAGCGCCGGCGAACTGAAGGAGCGGCTGGACCGGGTGCGCGGGCAGGGCGTGACGGGGGTGCCGGTCGTCGTGGTCGACGGGGTGCCGACGATGACCGGCGTGCAGCCGGAGGAGACCCTGTACCGCGCCCTGCGGACGGGTGTCCGCCCGGCCTGATCCCCGCCGGGGGCGGGCGTGTCCCCCGGGTCCGGTGCGCTGTCGAGGGCCGTTTCCTGTCGTCTATGTACGTTGTCTACTCTCTGATACGCTGTACACAAGCGCATCGGAAGGAGCCCGGCGATGCTTGCCCAGGAGGGAAAGCCCCAGAGCGAGGACGGGGACCACGTTTCCCTGTGGGAGCGGCTCGACCGCCCGGTCCCCACCCCCCGCGTGACGCTCACCCCCGAGCGGATCGCCACGGCCGCGGTCGGGATCGCCGACGCCGAGGGCATCGACGCCGTCACCATGCGACGCCTGGCCACCGAGCTGGGCGTCGCTCCCATGGCCGCGTATCGCTACGTCTCGGGGAAGGACGAGCTCCTGGAGCTCATGGTCGACTTCGTCTACGCGGAGCTGGAGCTCCCGGACGGCGACGCCGACTGGCGGGAGGCCATGCGGACGCTCGCCCTGCGCATCCGCGAGGTGCTGCTGACGCATCCCTGGGTGGCCCGGGTGAGCTGGTGCGCGCCGACCCCCAACCAGCTGGCGGTGCCGGAGAGCGCGCTCGCCGCGCTCGACGGCGTCGGTCTCGACGCCGACACGGCGATGGCGGTCTGCAGCACCGTCACCGCGTACGTGCACGGCGCCGTCGACCTGGAGATCGGCCTGACGCGGATGCTGCGCGTACGGGGCTGGTCCAGCCGCGAGGAGGCCCGCTCGGGACTGGCGTCCCAGATGGCCTGGCTCATGAACACCGGCCGCTACCCGAAGTACAACCGCTACATCGGCGAGGCCACCCGCAAGGACGACCTGCAGTGGCAGTTCGAGACCGGCCTGGACTGCGTCCTCGACGGCATCGCGGCGCGTCTGGGCGTCTGACGCCCTCGGGCGTCGGGCACCGCATCGACCACCGCACCGGGGGCGGTCACACCCGTGCCCGGTGTGACACGACATCCGGAGGGCCCCATGGCCAGTACCAACCCCGCCGCCACCCACACCGTCCAGGGCCGACGCGGGCTGCCCGCCTGGCAGGCCGTGATCTGCGCCGCCGTCATCGCCGCGGTCGCCAACGTGATCGTCCTGATCATCGGTGACGCCGCAGGAGCCTCGCTGGTCCTGGAGCTCAACGGCAAGCCGGACGAGATCGGCGCGGCCGACGTGATCATCGTGTCCGTGCTCGCGCCGGCGGTGGGCGTCACCGCCGCCGTCCTGCTGGCGCGGTGGAGGCCGGGCTTCCTGAGGGTGGCCCAGATCCTGGCCGCCGCCGTGGCGGTGGTCAGCCTCGTCGGTCCGCTGACGCTGGAGACCGACGGCGGCACCGCGACCACGATCGCCGTGATGCACCTGCTCGTCGGCGGCATCGCGATCGCCGCGCTCGAGGCGATCCGCCGCTCGCGGGGGTGAGTCGGCACAGCCGAAGGTGACGGCCCTTCCGGACCCGGTCCGGAAGGGCCGTCGTCGTACGGGAGGGGACCCGGGACACCGCCCGCGGGGCGAGGACGTCACCCACCCCCTCCGGAAGACCCCGGGACGGTCCCGGCCGAGCACGCATCGCGAACCGCGAGAAGAGGACGGTTGACCCGCATGGTGAAGCAGGACGAGTGGGACGCCATCGTCGTCGGCAGCGGCATGGGCGGCCTGGTGTGCGCCGCCTATCTGGCCGCCGCCGGACGCCGCGTGCTCGTGCTCGAACAGCACGACGTGGCGGGCGGCAACAGCCACGTCTTCCGCCGCCGCCGGGCCTACGAGTTCGACGTCGGCGTCCACTATCTGGGCGACTGCGGCCCGGACGGGGTGCTGCCCGCGATCTTCTCCGGACTCGGTCTCGCCGGCCGCATCACCTACCGGGAGATGGACCGGGACGGCTTCGACCGGATCACTCTGCCGGGCCTCACCCTGGACGTCCCGGTGGGATGGGAGCGGTACACGGAGCGGCTCACGCGGGCGTTCCCGGAGCACGCGGAGGGCATCGCCAGGTTCACCGGCATCTGCGCCGACATCGCGGCGGAGGCCCGCTTCCTGATGCTGTCGGCCGGCGACCTGACCGGCACCGAGCTCCTGGCCCGTACCTCGGTCACGGTCCGCTGGGGACGCCGTACGCTCGCCGAGCTCTTCGGCCACTGCGGGCTCCCGGCCCGCGTCCGGACCGTACTGGCCGCCCAGTCGCCCAACTACGGCATGGGACCGCACGAGGCTGTCGTCTCCCGGCACGCCGCCGTCACGGATCACTACCTCCGGGGCGCCTACTACCCGGAGGGCGGGGGCCAGGTACTGCCGGCAGCGCTGGTCGAGGCGCTGGAGGCGCACGGCGGCGAACTGCGGACCAGGTGCCGGGTGGAGCGCATCCTCGTCGACGGCGGCCGGGTCACCGGCGTGGGGACGACGGACGGCGAACTCCTCAAGGCCCCGCTGGTGGTGTCGAACGCGGACTACACGCGGACCGTCCTCGAACTCGTCGGCGAGGAACACCTCGGCCGCCGCACGGCGGACAAGACCCGGCAGGCGCGGATGGCGCTGCCGTTCGCCACGCTCTACCTCGCCCTCGACCGGGAACTGCCCGACCGCCCGAACGCCAATCTGTGGTGGTTCCGGGACGACGACATCGAGACCGCCTACCGGCGGCTGGCCGAGGAGCGCGTCGACCCGGTGCCCTTCCTCTTCGTCTCCTTCGCCTCCCTGAAGGACCCGGGCGCCCGCAACGTCTGCCCGCCGGGCCACAGCAACCTCCAGGTGATGACGCTGTGCCCGCCCGGGTACGCGTACTGGGGCGCGAGCACCGGCCCGGCGGCCGGCGAGCGCTACCGGCGCAACCACGACTACCAGCAGCGCAAGGCCCAGCTCACCGAGTCCATCCTGAGCGCGGCGGAGACCGCGCTGGGCCCGCTGCGCGACCACATCGTGCACCTGGAGACGGCGACGCCCCTCACCCACGAGCGGTACACCCTCGCGTCCGGGGGAACCCCCTACGGGCTGGCCCGGTGGGGCACCGCGGGCAGCCGCCCCGACACCCGCAGCACGATCGATGGGCTGCACGTGGTGGGCGCCAGCACCCGGTACGGCAGCGGCATCGCCGGCGCCGCCGTCAGCGGCATGGCCTGCGCCGCGCAGATCCTGGAGCGCCGGCTACTCCCCGAGGTCCACCGGGGCGCGGTCCTCGGCGACCCGGACCTGCTCCCGGGGCGCACCGCGGACTGGGACCCGCTGGCCGTCTCCCGCGGCGCCCGGCGGCGCGACGCCCGCGGACTGGCCCGGATCGGCTGACCCACCGGCCTCCGGCGGCGCCGGAGCCGCCGCCGGAGGCCGGGCGGACACCGCCGGTTCCGACCTGGCGCCGTGCGCTCCGCGCTGCGTGAGAGGGGCTATTTAGAGGCCTGGGACGTCGTGACCTGCTGCGTTGTCTGAGACCCAAGGGGCCTCCGGAGTCGTTGCAGTACAGCAGCGAAGTACGGCAATCGCCGTGACCGCAGCTGGCCGTCGACGGCCGCCTGACCAGCCCAACAGACCCCCAATGACCCCCAAGCCGAGAGTTCGGGACGAAGCGGTCGTACTGCAACCCGCCGCGGACCCACGGTCGCGTTCCGTTAGGGTGCGCCGCATGACCAGCGATGTCCCGGCCTGTCCTGAGTGCGGCCGGCCCATGCAGTCCGGTGGCCTCGTGCTCTCCGAGAGGAAGGACGATGGCCTGCGGACCTGCCGATCGCTGTGGAGGTGTACCGGTCGGCACGTCTGGTGGAGCTGGGCCGATCGGCCGGACGAGCCCTTGGAGATCTGTCCTGTGCCGGAGCTGTGCCGCTGACATCCAACACTGACATCAACGACCATGGACAACCACAGCATTGGGCGGCCGCGGATGACTCTCGTGCGCGCAGCTGGGCCCAGCCAAGCCCGCGGTAGGCCGAACGTCTAAAGCGGTGATTACTCGCCCGCCCGCCGTACGCCAGTGCAGGCCACCAGTGCGCCGCCGTCTTCGGCGAGGAAGAGCATGAAGACCCATGCCCCATCGGCAGCTGTGACCTGCCCAAGGCGCACCGGCTGGGCATACCGGCCGAGGAGCTGCACCGCTCGTTCCAGTCCCAGACTCTCGATGCCCTTCCGCCGGGTGTGCCGAAGTCGGCGCGCGTAGGTCCGGGCATGCGACTCGGCGGGAGAAGTCCCGTCCCACACAACGTAGGCAGCGCCGCTGAGGAGAGCAGCCAGGTAGCCACGGATGCCTCGTCGTCACCGGTGAGCAGTCGTGGTCGTAGCCACGGTCGGCAAGAAGAGCGTCCGGTCTCCGGCGTGGTCGGCCGACGGCACCGGCGACGGCGGGATCTTGTCGAGCAGGGGCAGTAGTTGTCCCACACCCCGGCCGCGTTCCAGGCGGCCAGGCGCCGCCAGCAGGTCATGCCCGAGCCGAAGCCCAACTCCTGCGGCAGGTACTCCCATTGGACGCCGGTGTGCGATACGAACAGGATCCCGCAGAGGGCCTGCTGGTCCGGCACCCGTGTCCGGCCCTCCACCGGCTTCGGCCCCGGCTCCGGCAGCAACGGCTCGACCAGCGACCACAGTTCATCCGACACGATCCACGGCCGCGACTGTCTCTTCCCCACGACCAGACCAAACGACCCAACAGTCACATGATCAACTGCTTTTGTTAGTGCCAGTTGGAGCCCCCGAGGCTCTCGGCAACCCGACCCTCCTCCTCACGGGCACCGAGGCCGACTCCTCGACTCCCGCCCGCCCTGTGGAGGAAGCCCATGCACAGCCTGCTCACCAGCCCGTTCTAGGGGCAGGGGAGAGCTCACGCAGCGGGGCCCCAGGCCCTCATCAGCTGCTCCGGCCCGTACGTAGCCGCCAGCCCGTCCACCGTGACCCCGGAGCGGGACACGGCGACCAGCGGAGTGTCCTCGTCGGCGCCGGGTACGGCCAGGGCGTCCCGGGCCAGCGCGGCCAGGGCGCGGTGGTCGAAGGAGCCGCGTTCGTGCCATTTGATCGAGCCGACGAATCCGATCTCGCGTGCCGGTGACCGGTCCGCCCCCACCAGGTCCACCTCGGGATTGTTCGTACGAGGCCACCAGCCGCCCACTTCCCGCACCTGCGGCCACGCGTCGTCGGGGAGCAGCCGGGCCAGCGACTCTCTCACGACGGGTTCGATCGCCCGCCCGCGCCAGGAGGTCCATCCGCGTTCGACCGCCTCGACCACGATCCGGCTGCGCCCGCGCTCGATCTCCGGGATCCCCTGTTCCAGGAAGGCGAGCCAGAAACGGAGGTAGGGATCGGCGACGCGGTAGCGGCGGTCGCGGTCTCCCGGGCGGGTGGAGAGAGGCGTGTCGACGGCGATGAGTCGTTTGTCCGCGAGGGTGCGCAGGGCGGGGTTCAGCGAGCCGGGCGGGAGTGGTCGTTCGGCCGCCCCGGCTTTCGCGGCGATCGTTCCGAAGGTCCGCTCACCGCTTCCGATCACGGAGAGCACGTGCCTGGCCTGGAGGGCGGTGGGGAACTCGGCGGCCAGCATTCGCTCGCCCGAGACGAGGAGGGGGGAGGTGGGGTCGTCGAGGGCGCGGGTAAGGAAGTCGACGCGGCTCTCTCCTTCCTGCCACTCCTGGCAGATGAGCGGCAGGCCGCCGGTGATCAGATGGGCGTCGAAGGCGTCCGCGGCAGGGAGCCCGGTCATTGCCATGACCTCGGAGGGGGAGAGTGGCGACAGCACCATCTCGACGCCTCGCTGGTGAAAGGGGCGGCCGTACGCCGAGAGCTGCTCCATCATCGCCAGGTCACTGCCGATGAGGATGAGCAACACGGGTTTCCGGCTCAGTACCCGGTCCCACACGGTCTGCAGTGTGCCTTCCAGTACCGGGTCACCTTCGAGCATCCAGGGCAGTTCGTCGAGTACGACGATGCTGGGGGCGTCGTCCGGGAGCACCGCGGCGAGCTGACGAAGGGCGGTGTCCCATTCGGCGACGGTCGTGACGCCGGCAAGGAGGGTGGTGTCGGGCAGTGAGGAGTGCCGGACCTCGGCGAGGAAGCGGGCCCGTTCCCGGTGGGCGTCCTCGCCCCGGGTGGCTTGGTGGACGACGTACGGCACCTGGGCGCGCTCACAGAAGAGGTCCACGAGCCGCGACTTCCCGACCCGACGCCGACCGCGGAGCAGCAGGGCCCGGCCGCGCTGGTCGCCCCGGCCGTCGCGCACCCAGGCGAGGTGGCGCTCCAGGGCGGCCAGCTCGGACTTGCGGCCTACGAAACCCGCCATGGGTCACCTTTCGAGTTTGCTCATGCTGAACATACTCAAGTGAACCATAGTATGGGAAATCCGAGTAGCTGATTAATTGCGTTGAGTAACAGGGGATGGCGGATGGGCAACGAGTATGCGCCAAGGCTCGTGTGGAGTCCTCCCGCCTCGCCGTGCACGCAATGTGCACTGCCTCTGGTCGCGTGGAGCGTCCACGCAGCTCGGAGGTCGATTCGCCATCACGCCAACCATCCCCGGCGTACAGCCCGACTCGTCTGCCAACGTGGCCCTGACCAGGGAAGACTTCTTGGCCAGGGCCACAATGAGTCCGGTGGGAGTTCGTGCCTGTACCTGCGGTTCACCCAGGAGTTCCCGCGCGATTGCGCACGGGTTGTGCACGCAGACCCGGGATCAGGGCGTGTCACCGGGGTCGTCGTTTCGCTGGCGGCGAGCCTCGCAGCGGCGCCTGCCCTGCCCTGCCCTGCCCTGGCCTGGCCTGGAAGCCGGTGCCCTGGTGGCCAGACAGCTTCCTGTGGTGCTGATGCTCCCGGTCGAGTCGTTGTGCACGGAGTTGCAGATCGGGGCGGGTCGATCGAGGGAACTGGTCGCGATCGTGCGTGTCAGTGCGGTCGATGCCAGGCCTTGATCTCCAGCAGTCTCGTGCCCTGGCCGAACCCGGAGCGGGGTCGGCCCCTTGGGCAGCCCGTCGCGCCCTGTCCCAAACGCCTCGCGGAGTGTCGCGGCGAGCCTCTCGGGCGAGCTTGGCTGAAGCCTCGGGAGGGCGCCCGGAATGGACAAGTCCATATCTGATAACCCCCATTATCGAGGCCTTGCAATTATCGGCCACGACATGGCCGTATCGTTCTCTGCGGGCCGGACGAAAGGCCTCTGTGAGGAGCACGAGGGGCGCGTTCGGCCCGGAGCTCGTGGACCGAAACAGCTGACGCAACGATAGACAGAGGGGTGGGTATACGCGCTGTGGTGACCGAACTGCCGGATTTCACGTTGCGCTCCTGGGCCTCCCCAAAGGCACCCCTGCTGGTCTCGATGTCCGAGATCGCCGCCTTCGCGCGGGTGAAGCGCCCAGTGGTTTCCACCTGGCGTCGACGCTACCCGGACTTCCCCGCTGCCGTGTCCGAGAACGCGGGCAGGCCGCAGTTCGACGGCGCGCAGGTGGCCGAGTGGCTGATCGCATCCGGTCTGGGCAACGCCGACGCGACCGAACTCCGTTCCGAGCTGGCCCTGTTCGGCATCGTGGCGTTGCGGGCCCGGTTCACCCCGTGGCAGCTGGTCGAGACACTCGGCAGCCTGCTGTGTCTGCGCCGGCTCGACGGCCGACCGCTGGTCGACGGCTCGGATGCGTCCCTGACTGATGCCGAAGCGGACAGGTCTCTGTGGTCCGCGGTGCTGCGCCGAGCCGAACGGATCGACGTGGAGGACGAGTTCGTCCTGCGGGAGCTGCGCTCCGTTGACGCCGCCGCGGCCCCGCTCGCCCGCCTCGCCGAGGACCTGGTCGAGGCCGCCTACGACGAACGCGGCGCGTACGAGTGGCTGCTCGCCTCCCGCTCCCGGCTGGGCCTGGACTCCCTCGCCGCCGACGCGGTCGCCCCCGAGCTGCGGAGCCTGCTCACCCAGCTCACCGACCTACGTGTCCGCTTGGAGCGCGGCGAGTCCGTCACCCTCGCCGACCCACATGCACGCGCCGGCGACCTGCTCGCCGCACTCCTCGGCGAGGCGGAGGACCAGGAGCGCGTCACCGTTCTCGCCGCCGACCCCGACGAGCGGCTGGCCCGCATCACGCGCCGCCGACTCCTGCTCGCGGGCGTCAGCGAACTCGATCTGGACGTGCGGACAGGCCCCGACCTGGAAGAACGCCTCGCGGACCCGGACCTCGTCGTCACCCAGCTCCCCTACCGCCCCGGCGAGGATCGCTCAATCCTCGCAGCCTTGGCGGGCGTCGAGAGCGTCGCCGACCTCCTCCGCCCCGGCTGCACTGCCCTCGTCCTGGGACCGGCCGACGCACTCGTGGACGAACTCAAGGGCACGGAGGAGTCCCAGCTCCGCTCGGCCCTCCTGCGCAGCAACGTGGTGGAGTCCGTCATTGCGCTCCCCGGCGGAGTCCTGCCCTTCCGTCCCGGCTACCGGCCCGCGCTCTGGACGCTCACCCGCGAACCCGTCCCGGCCGCGGAGGGCAAGGTCTTACTCGCCGACATCAGCTTCGAGCCCCTCACGGAAGCCGTGCGCATGCGGCTCGCGGAGGACGTCCTCCTCTGGCGCGCCGAGGGCTTCCGGGCACTTGACGGCCACGACCCCCGCTACGGCCGCTCGGTCCCCGTCGCCGACCTGGACCGAGCCTTCGGCGGCCCGCTCACTCCGCCTGCGCCGCCCGCCTCCGCGATCTGGTCCAGCAAGGTCACCGAGCGCCCCGCCCTGATCGCCGAGGCCGAGGCACGCCTGGAGCGCGCGACGACGGACGCCCGAACCTACGGGGACCAGCACGGTCCGTACCGAGGCGGCGTACTGCGCCGGGTCGGCCGCCTGCCCCGGCGGACCACCCTCGGCAAGCTGATCTCCGAGCGCAGGGTGACCCGGCTCCCCGGCCACCGTGTCGACGAGCGGCACATCACCGAGGACGGCCACCACGTCGTCCTCGGTCCCGAGGAGATCACCGGCAGCCGGGCCGTCGAAACGCGGCGCATCGACCGGCTGTTACTGGCCACTGCGTACGAGCGGGTGGCGCTCACCGAGCCCGGCGACGTCGTCTACACTCTCGCGCCGCACCTCGGCCTGTACGTCGACCACGACGGCTTCGCCGTGGTCGCCTTCCCGGCCCGGATCCTCCGCGTCAACCCCGACGCCGAACGTCGGCTGACCTCGCGTGTCCTGGCGGCCCTGCTCGGCGCCGCCCGGGGCACCGGCCGCAGCCCGAGCGCGGTACGCCCCGCCCGCCGTATCGAGGACTATCAACTCCCCGACCTCGACCCGGACGAGGTCGCGCGCTTCGACGCCCTGCTGGCCGAGACCGAACGCCGGGAGCGCCTGCTGAGAGCCCAGGCCGACGCCCTCGCCGAGGCCCGCCGCCTGACGGTGGCCGGCCTGGCGGACGGCACGCTCACCCTCGACGACACCCGTACGCAGCACGCCGACTGACATTCACTGACACCAGGAAGAAGGAACGATGCCTCCCCGCAAGCGAGCCGCCGCCGGACAGGGTGAACTGCCCGGTGTCTCCAGCACCAAGGAGATCCAGGACATCCTGTGGAAGGCAGCGGACAAGCTCCGCGGCTCCATGGACGCCGCCCAGTACAAGGAGTTCGTGCTTGGCTTGGTCTTCCTGAAGTACGTCTCCGACGCGTTCGCCGAGCGCCGCGAGGAATTGGCCGCCGACCCGGAGCTGGCCCAGATCCCGGAACACCGGCGTGCGGCGTTCCTTGAGGAGAAGGACGAGTACACCGAGAAGAACGTCTTCTGGGTACCCGCGACGGCTCGCTGGGACTACATCTCCGAGAACGCCTCCAGCGCGGAGGGGGGCGTCGGCAAGCTCCTCGATGAGGCCATGGACGAGGTGATGAAGGCCAACAAGACCCTCACTGGTGTCCTCCCGAAGATCTTCAACCGCGACAACGTCGACCAGAAGCGCCTGAAGGAACTTGTCGACCTCATCAGCGACGCCCGCTTCACCGGTCACGGCGACCGACCGGCCCAGGACGTTCTCGGTGAGACCTACGAGTACTTCCTGGAGAAGTTCGCCCGGGCCGAGGGCAAGCGCGCCGGCGAGTTCTACACTCCAGCGAGCGTGGTCCGCCTGATCGTCGAGGTCTTGGAGCCGTACGAGGGTCGGGTGTACGACCCGGCCTGCGGCTCGGGCGGCATGTTCGTGCAGAGTGGCAAGTTCGTCGCGAAGCGGCGCGGCAGGGACCACACGCACGACATCGCGGTGTACGGCCAGGAGGCCAACGAGCGCACGTGGCGCTTGGCGAAGATGAACCTCGCCATTCATGGCATGGACCCGAAGGGCGTCGGTGAGCGCTGGGCGGATACCTTCGCCGACGACAAACTGCCGGATCTCAAGGCCGACTTCGTGATGGCCAACCCGCCGTTCAACATGTCGGACTGGGCGAGGAAGTCGGACGACCGGCGGTGGCGGTACGGCGCCCCGCCGCAGTCGAACGCCAACTACGCGTGGCTCCAGCACATCGTCTCGAAGCTGGGAGACCGGGGCAGCGCGGGCGTGGTCCTGTCCAACGGCTCGATGTCGTCAAAGCAGTCGGGAGAAGGGGAGATCCGCGCGGCCATGGTCGAGGCGGACCTCGTCTCCTGCATGATCGCGCTGCCGGGGAACCTGTTCCGTACGACGGCGATCCCGGCGTGCCTGTGGTTCCTGACGAAGGACAAGTCCCCGCAGGGTGTCAAGGCGCTCAACGACCGTCGAAACCGGGTGCTGTTCATCGAGGCGCGGGCGATGGGGACGATGATCGACCGCACGGAGCGCATTCTCACGGAAGTAGACCTGGAGAAGATCTCCGACACCTACCACGCGTGGCGCGGCACCAAGTCGGCGAGGGACAAGGGTCTTTCGTACGAGGACGTTCCCGGCTACTGCTACAGCGCGACACTCGAGGAGATCGAGAAGAATGATTACGCGCTGACACCTGGGCGATATGTGGGTGCGACGGAGGTCGAGGACGACCCGGACGCGGAGCCGTTGGGAGAGAGGATCGCGCGGCTGACGAAGCGGCTCTTCGAGCAGTTGGACGAGTCGGCGCGGCTCGACGTGGTGGTGCGGGAGCAGCTGGAGAAAATCGATGACTGAGTGGACGACGATTCAGCTGCGTGACGCTTGCGACTCCGTCGACTACGGGTTGACCGCGAGCGCATCGTCACAGGATACGGGCACACGCTTTCTCCGAATCACGGACATTGTAGGGCACTCGCTTTCCTGGAATGATGTCCCCTTCGTCGTCGTGACCGAGGAACAGACGGATAAGTACGTTGTCTCACCTGGAGACATCGTGATTGCCCGGACAGGGGCGACCACCGGTGTGAGCAGGTGGCTGGGCAGTGTTCCGGACAGTGCCGTTTTCGCCTCGTACCTGGTCCGGCTGAAGATTTCAGACAGGTACGATTCGCGCTTCATCGGTTATGCACTCAAGGGCAATCAGTACTGGGATTATGTGCGCGGCGTGCTCGGTGACAAATCGGCACAGCCCAATGCCAGCGCGACCACGCTTGCCGCCGCTCCGCTTCGTGTGCCTGACGACCTCGCCGAGCAGCGGAGGATCGCGAGCGTGCTCGGGGCACTGGACGACAAGATCGCGGCCGACGAACACCTCCTGGACACGGTTGATGATCTCGGGAAGGCGCTCTTTGAGCGGTGCTTCGCCGAGGCTTTCCAGTACGTGATCGACGGCGTGAGTCTGCCGGCGGGATGGAAGGCCGCGGACCTGGGTGCGGCGACGACGACGGTGGAGACAGGCAGCCGCCCCAGGGGAGGCGTGGCCAAGTACGCGTCGGGTGTGCCGAGCATTGGGGCCGAAAGTATCGTTCGCCTGGCGCGGTTCGACTTCGGAAAAGTCAAATACGTACCGGAAGAGTTTTTCGCCGGCATGAAGCGGGGTGTTCTGCAGGATCGCGACATTCTGGTCTATAAGGATGGCGGGAAGCCAGGCGATTTCAAGCCGCATGTCTCCATGTTCGGCAATGGTTTCCCGTTCACCACGATGTGCATCAATGAGCACGTCTATCGGGTTCGTATGAATCCTGAGTTGGGGCAGGAGTTCGGATACTATTGGCTCTCCTCGGCTGCCATTATGGGAGAAATGCGTCGGCGTGGTACGGGGGCCGCCATCCCTGGTATCAACTCGACTGCGGTCAAGGGAATCCCTGTGGTGGAGCCGCCGGTCGACCGTCTCTCGGAGTTCAGGAGCACGGCGGAACCACTCGTGGACCGGGCGCTGCAGGCAGCCGTGGAATCGCGCACCCTGGCCACCCTCCGCGACACCCTCCTCCCCCAACTGATGTCCGGCAAGCTCCGCGTCCGTGACGCCGAGCGGATCGTGGAGGATGCCGTATGACCAGCGGCAGTGACCGTAACCACGAGCACGCCACCCCCCACACCCCCGCCCACCTCGACGGCAAGATGACCGAGTCCACATGGGAACACCTCGCCATGGACGAACTCGGCCAGCTCGCCTGGGAGATCAAGGCCGGCAAAGACCTCGCCCCCGGCACCGGTCACCGCCGTGACTGGGACGACCTGATCCTGCACGACGAACTCCGGGCAGCCATCGCGAAGTTGAACCCGGAGTTGTCCGCCACCGCCGTCCACGAAGCCCTCCGTATCGCCACCGACCCCGCTTCCCGCGAGGCGTATCCTGAGAACAGGCAGGCGCACGAGTACATGACCGCCGGTATCCGGCTGACGTACACCGACGAGTTCGGCGCCGAGCAGACCCCGACCGTCCGCCTCGTCGACTTCACGGACGCCGACGCGAACAGCTACCTCGCCGTCAACCAGGTCACCGTTAGGGACACCGACGGCAGTCACCGCCGTTTCGACGTCGTCCTCTACGTCAACGGCCTGCCCCTCGCCGTCGTCGAGCTGAAGAGCGCCGCCGCCGGGACCGCGACGCTCAAGACCGCGCATGCCCAACTTCAGACGTACGTCTCGGAGTTCCCTATCGCGTTCCGCTACAACGTGCTCTGCCTGGTCTCGGACGGCATAACCGCCAAGTACGGCACGGTCTTCACCCCATACGAGCACTTCGCGCCCTGGAATGTGGACCACGAGGGCCAGCGCGTGGACACCAACGCGCCCGACTACGACGGCCTGGAGGCGGTGAACCTCGCCCTGCACGGCCTGTTCACGCAGGACCGGTTCCTCTCCCTCACCCGGAACTTCGTCAACTTCACCCCGCCCAAGCCGGGCGAGCCCCTCTCCGGCAAGCGGATCGCGAAGCCGCACCAGTACTTCGCGGTCAACAAGGCGATGGAGGCGGTTGTCGAGGCCTCCCAGACCAACGGGCAGGCCGGCGTCGTCTGGCACACCCAAGGTGCGGGCAAGTCCGAGGAGATGGTGGAGACTTCGGCGCTCGTCTCCCGTCACCCGGCGCTCAACAACCCCACGATCGTCGTCATCACCGACCGCAACGACCTCGACGACCAGCTCTACGACACCTTCCTGGACAGCGAGACCCTGCTCGGGCAGAAGGCGCACCAGATCGACACCCGCGCAGAGCTGCGGACCGAGCTGAAGCGGCGCAACGTCGGCGGGATCGTCTTCACCACCCTCCAGAAGTTCGGCCTGAGCAAGGAGGAGAAGGACGCGGGCAAGGCGCACCCCCTCCTCTCCGAGCGCCGCAACATCCTGGTGATCGTCGACGAGGCTCACCGCTCCCACTACGACAGCCTTGACGGCTACGCTCGCCACCTGCGCGACGCGCTCCCGTACGCCACACTGCTGGCCTTCACCGGTACGCCGATCTCGAAGGCCGAGGCCGACACCCGTGCGGTCTTCGGCCAATACATCGACATCTACGACTTGAAGCGGGCCGTGGACGACGGGGCCACAGTCAGGGTCTTCCACGAGCCGCGCGTCATTGACGTGTCGCTCCCGCCCGACGTCGACCCGAACAAGATCGACGAGGAGGCCAACACCCTCACCGAGGGCATGGACGATGCCGAGCGCCGCCGCGCCATCCAGTATGCGGCGACCATGAACACGGTCTACGGCGCCCCCGACCGGATAGCCACCCTCGCCGACGACCTGATCGCGCACTGGGAAGTGCGCCGCGAACTCGTCAAGCCCGACATCGGCGGCCCCGGCAAGGCGATGGTCGTGTGCGCCACGCGCGAGATCTGCGTACGGCTCTTCGACGCGCTGGCCGAGCGGCGGCCGGGCTGGGTCAGCGACGAGGTCGACAAGGGCGTCATGAAGATCGTCTTCCACGGCGACCGCTCCGACCCCGAGCACCTGCGCAAGCACGCCCTGCGCAAGTCTCAGCAGAAGACGATCCAAGGCCGTGCCAGGAAGCCCGATGACAAGCTCGAGCTGCTCATCGTCCACTCGATGTTGCTCACTGGCTACGACGCGCCGCCCATCCACACCCTCTACATGGACCGTCCCATGCAGGGCGCCAACCTGATGCAGGCTCTCGCCCGCGTCAACCGCCGCTTCCGGGGCAAGCAGGACGGTCTCCTCGTCGGCTACGCGCCCCTCACCGACAACCTCGCCAAGGCCCTGCGCGAGTACTCCGACCAGGACCGCAAGGACCAGACCCTCGGCGCGGACATCGAACGGGCCATCACCGAGGTCAAGAACGAACTGTCCACCATTAAGGGGCTGCTGGCGGGCTGTCGTTGGAAGGAGTGGCTCGCCGACACCGGCCGGTCCGAGTCGCGCAAGCGGGCGCTGCGCCTGACCTCCAACTTCCTGCGTGACCCGAAGACCCCGGGCAACGAGGTGGAACCCGCTGCCAAGCCGCTGTCCCTCCGCTTCAAGGACAGCGCTGCCCGGCTCGACCGGTTCTACCGCGTCTGCGCGATGAGCCGCGAGATCGCCGAGCGTTGCGAGGACCTGGCGGACTGGCGCCGCGACATCGCGTTCTTCAGCGAGGTGCGGGCCTGGATGGTCAAGCTCGACGCCGCCGAACGCGAGGCGAGTGGGCAGCCGTTGAGCGCCGAGGTGCAGCGCTACCTCCAGGCCCTGGCGGCCTCGGTCGTCGACGCCGATGAGATCACCGATCTGTACGCGGAGGCGGGGATCGGCCGGCTGGACATCACCCGCCTCAACGAGGCCCAGCTGCGCAAGCTGGAGAACTCCGAGACCCCGCACCTGGTCGCGGAGGCTCTGCGGCGCATGATCGAGCAGAAGATGCGCGAGGTGACGAAGCACAACGTCGTCCGGAACGAGAGCTTCTCCGAGCGCCTCAGTGATCTGATGAAGCGTTATATGCTCCACCAGCTCACCAGCGCCCAGGTCATCGCCGAACTCGCCGCGCTGGCACGGGAGGTGTCCGAGGAAGCCCGTCGCGGTGAGCGCTTCGACCCACCGCTCAATCACGCGGAGCTGGCCTTCTACGACGCGGTCGCCCACCGCGACATGGCCGAACTGATGGAGGGCGGCCAGGACACGCTCGCCGACATCGCCCGAGCGCTCGTGAAGGACATCCGGAACAACCTCTCCGTCGACTGGCTTTCTCGCGAGCCCGTCCGCGCCAAGCTGCGCACCCGAATCCGCCGCGTTCTGGCGATGTTCGACTACCCGCCGGAGGAGGAACGAGAGGCGATCGACCTGGTCCTCAAGCAGATGGAGATCGTGGCCGCGCTGTGGGCGCCCGGGGCGAAGTAGCGCCGGACCACGAGACCGAGTCGACCGGGGAACGCTGAACCCTGCTGCCCGCCGTACCGGAATCTGCTGCCCACCCGCCGGCCACCTTGACCAGCTTCCCGATGACACCGGCTTTTGCCCGCGGTCGGTCGAGCACGGCCGGCTCGGTCGAAGGCGCTCGCGCAGCATCCGCGGGCGCCTCGAAGTCACCGGTGTCCACTGCCGCCTGACCAGCCATCACCTCTGAGTATGTGGGCCTGCAGAGAGCATCTCGGTCGCGGCGCGCTCGACGTCCGCCTCCGACACAAGGACCAACTGAGCTGCTTTCCCCAGCGGGACGAAGCTGTCCACGCTCGCGACCCGTCCGACCGCCCCGGTGAATCCGGCGTCGACCAGGGCGGTCACGACTCCCTCTGACACACCTCCCGTACGGCGGGTCTCGTCGACCACGAGGACGCGTCCCGTCGCGCGGGCTTCCCGCAGCAGGTCGTCGAGCGGGAGGGGGGCCAGCCAGCGCAGGTCGACGACCCGGCCGGCGATGCCCTGTTGATCCAGTCGGCGTGCGGCTCGCAGGGAGATGGGGAGGCCGTTGCCGAAGGTTACGAGGGTCAGGTCTGTGCCTGTGCCGTAGGTGCGGGCTCGGCCGATCGGTACGTGGTCTGCGGGGGGTGGGTAAGCCGCCAGCCAGGCGTTGTCGCCCTCCTCGTGGAGGTCTCGCGTGTGGTAGAGCGCGATCGGCTCCAGGAAGGCGCTGACGGTGCCGTCCACCTTCGCGGTCGCCACGCACGTGCGGAGCATCGCCGCCGCGTCGTCGGGGCGGGAGGGGGAGGCGATGACCAGGCCGGGGATGTCGCGCAGGGCGCCGAGCGCGTTGTCGTTGTGGAAGTGGCCGCCGAAGCCGCGCTGGTAGCCGTAGCCGGCGATGCGGACCACGAGGGGGTTGCGGTACTGGCCCTGGGAGAAGAACTGGAGCGTGGCGGCCTCGCCTCGCAGTTGGTCTGCGGCGTTGTGCAGGTAGGCGAGGTATTGGATTTCGGGAACCGGCAGTAGTCCGGACAGGCCCGCCCCCAGCGCGAGGCCGAGGATGGACTGCTCGTCGAGCAGGGTGTCGAAGACCCGCGCGGTACCGAAACGCCGCTGGAGGCCCCGCGTCAGACCGTAGACCCCACCCTTGCGGCCGACGTCCTCGCCGAAGACGACCATCTCCGGGTGGCTGCCCAGCAGGTCGGCGAGTGTGTGGGTGATGGCCTGGGCGAATGTGACGGGCTCGCCCACGGGGGCTGTGGGTGGTTCGGTTGTACGGAGTGCCGTAGCCGCCACGAGGCCGGGGCGGCGGGGTGCGATGGGGGCTGTGATCTGCGCGGCGGTGGTCAGGGGCTCGCTCTCCAGGGCCTCCTTGGCTACGGCGAACACCCGTCCGCTCACCTCGTCGTACCGGTCGAGAACCTGTTGCGGTGACAGGATGCCGGCCGCTGTGAGCAGCCGGGCCGTGGCCGGCAGTGGGTCGCGTTCCAGGTCCGCGGCGACTTCGGACGGCGTGCGGTAGGCGGCTTCGGCGTCCGAGCCCGCGTGGCCGAGGAAGCGCACCATCGACAGGTGCAGGAAGGCGGGTTGCCGGCTCTTGCGTACGTGGGTCACTGCCTCGCGCGCGGTGTCGAAGGCGGCCTGCGGATCGCAGCCGTCCGCGGCGAAGTAGGTGAGAGAAGGCCGGCTGCCGTAGGCCTGCCGCACCCAGTCGTGCGGTGTCGGGACGCTGATGCCCAGGCCGTTGTCCTCGCAGACGAACAGGATCGGCATCGGGAGGCCCTGGTAGGCCGCGTGGCAGGCGCTGTTGATGGCGCCTGCCGCCGTGGAGTGGTTGACCGAGGCGTCGCCGAAGGAGCAGCAGACGACGGCGTCGGCGGGCCAGGTGCACTCGGTTCCGAGCCGCTTGGCGCGGGCGATGCTCCATGCCACACCGACCGCTCGAGGCAGGTGGGAGGCGATGGTCGACGTCTGCGGGATGACGGCCAGTTCGTGGCGCCCGTATACCTTGTGCCGTCCACCGGCGATCGGCTCCTCGGCCCCGGCGGCCACCCCCAGCAGCATGTCCCTGACCGCGTCGACGCCGCCGGCCTGCCGGGCGCGGGCGCAGTAGAAGGCGCCGGATCGGTAGTGCAGCAGTGCTGGGTCGGTGGGGCGCAGGGCGAGGGCGAGTGCGGCGTTGCCTTCGTGCCCGCTCGATCCGATGGTGTAGTAGCCACGGCCCTGCTGCTGCATCCAGCGTGCGGCGGCGTCCGTGTGCCGGCTCTCCAACTGGGCGTCGAACAGGTCCAGTGCGGTACCGGTGTCCAGTCCGCCGGTGTCGCGCAGCGGGATCGCCGCGTCCGCAGACCGTAGACCGGCCACCGCCTCGCGGAAGTGCCGGTCCAGGTCCTCGACGGCGCTCACAGGCGGAACGACAGGTCGGGCTCGAGCGTGGCCACGTCCATCTGCGCTTTTTGCAGACGGCCGGAGTGGTCCCAGTTCATCGACTGCCAGCGGGTGAACTGGTCGAGCACCCACTGCCCCGACTGTCGACTGCCGTTGCCCGACTTGCCGTTGCCGCCGAAGGGGAGGTGGGCCTCGGCTCCGGAGGTGGTGTTGTTGACGCTGACCATGCCTGCGGAGATGCCGCGCCGGTACGTCCATACCTCGTGCGGATCGTTGGTGTAGATCGCGGCGGACAGTCCGTAGCCGTGGGCGTTGGCCAGATCGACGGCCTCGTCGAGGTCCCGGTAGGTCGTCACTCCGACGATGGGGCCGAAGGTCTCGTTGAGGAACAGGTCGTCGTCGCGGCGCACTCCGTCGACGATCACCGGGTGGTAGAACATGCCCGCCTCAGGGTCCCCGACGAAGCCCTTGCGCGGGTTGTCGGCCGTGATCCGCCCGATGCCGTCGGAGCCGTAGGTGCGGTGGTGGTCCTTGATCCAGCCGAGGAAGGTCTCGTAGCGATGCGCGAAGCGCTCGTCGAGCATCGGGCCGTAGAGGACGTCCTCGAACGCGTCGCCGATCCGGGCCGCGCGGCTCGCGGCGTCGAAGCGGGTGAGGAAGTCCTCGTGCACCGACTCGTGCACGATGAGCGTTCCGAGGGAGGTGCAGCGCTGCCCCGCGGTGCCGAACCCGGAGAACAACGCCCCCTCGACCGCCAGGTCGAGGTTGGCGCTCGGGGTGATCACCTGGGGGTTCTTGCCACCCAGCTCCAGGCACGGGGTCTGCAGGTGGCTCCCGCACAGGGCGCCGATCTTCTGGCCGACGACCGTGGAACCCGTGAAGCCGACCTTGTCGACCAGGCCGGCGTCGAGGGAGGCCTCCAGACCGGCGTATGTCTGCTCCCCGTCGGCGAGGACGAGGTTGAGTACGCCGTCGGGCAAGCCCCCTCCGTGCACGAACAGCTCGAAGAGGGCCTTGGCGCTCGCGGCGGCGTACTCGGCGGGCTTCCACACCACGGTGTTGCCGGTCACGAGCGCCGGTACGAGGTACCAGGACGGCACGGCCACCGGGAAGTTGCCGGCGGTGACCACCGCGACCGCGCCCACGGGGTTGCGGAAGGTGAACAGCTGCTTGTCCGGCATCTCCGAGGGCACCGTCTGCCCGTACAGCCGGCGCCCCTCGCCCAGGAAGAAGTCGCAGGTGTCGATGATCTCCTGGACCTCGCCGAGTGCCTCGGCCAGCGGCTTGCCGATCTCCTCGGTCACGATGCGGGCGAGCTGGTCCTTGTTCGCCTCGACGAGCCGGCCGATCTTTCCGATCGCGGACCCGCGCACCGGCGCCGGGACGTCCGCCCAGGACGGCTGAGCCGCCTTCGCGGCCCTGGCGGCCTCGACGAAGGTCGAGGCGTCCCCGAGCGAGACCTCGGTGACCACTTCGGCGGTACGACCGGGATTGGGGCGCCGAAGAGTCCCGCCGGGAGCGCCGGCGACCGGATGGCCGGCAACGATCGAGGCGACGGAACGGGCCATGTCTTTGCCCTGCCTTTCGGGTGGGTTGGGCTGGGGTGGCTGGTACGGGATCGTCCGGTACGGGTCAGTGGAGACCGGCGAGGATCCGGTCGAGGGCCCGCAGGGCGAACCCGAGCTCGTCCCGGCTGATGGACAGGGCAGGGCGGAAGCGCACCGTACGCTCACCGCACGGCAATGCGATCACCTGCTCCTCGGTTCGCAGCCTGCGCACCACGTCGTCGCGCACGGCGCCGTCAGGCAGATCGATGGCGCACATCAGTCCGCGGCCTCGCGCGTTGGCCGCCAGCGGTGTGTGCCGGACTTCGAGATCACGCAGTTCGGTCAGGAACCACGCTCCCACGGCAGCGGCATTGGCCACCAGGTCGTCCCTTTCGATGATCTCCAGGATGCGGCGGGCCCGGACCATGTCGACGAGTCCGCCGCCCCAGGTGGAGTTGATCCGCCCGGAGACCCGGAGGACGTTGTCGGGTACCTGGTCGACCCGGCGGCCGGCCATGATGCCGCCGAGCTGGACCTTCTTGGCGAAGGCGACGATATCCGGCTCGAGACCGAGTTGCTGGTAGGCCCAGGTGGTGCCGGTGATCCCCACCCCGGTCTGCACCTCGTCGAGCACGAACAGCGCGTCGTACTCGTGGCAGAGCGCCTGCATCGCCTGCAGGAACTGAGGGCGCATGTGGTTGTCGCCGCCCTCGCCCTGGATCGGCTCGGCGATGAAGCAGGCGATGTCGTGCGGGTTGTCCTCGAACGCTCGCCGCGCCTGCGCGAGGGCCTCTCGCTCGGCCTCCTCGACCTCGGCGAGGTGGCGCTCGAGGGGGAAGCGCACCGCGGGTACGTCGATGCGGGGCCAGTCGAACTTCGGGAAGCGGGCCGTCTTGTTGGGCTCGGTGTTGGTCAGCGAGAGGGTGTACCCGCTGCGGCCGTGGAACGCCTGCCGAAGGTGGAGCACCTTGGTGCCGAGCTCGGGGGAGCGGCCTGCGGCCTCGTTGCGGCGGCTCTTCCAGTCGAACGCCGTCTTGAGCGCGTTCTCGACGGCGAGCGCCCCGCCCTCGACGAAGAACAGTCTCGGCAGGTCCGGATCGCCCAGCACCCGGGCGAACGTCTCGACGAACTCGGCGTAGTGCGTGGTGTAGACGTCGGGGTTGGCGGGCTTGTTCGCCGCCACCTGCGCGAGGAGGGTCATGAACTCCGGGTCGTCCACGATGCCCCGCGCGTTGAGCCCCAGCGGGGCGGACGCGAAGAACGAGTAGAGGTCGAGGAACTTCCCACCGGTGCGCGCGTCGACGATCCACGAGCCCTGGCTGCCGAGCGGGTCGAGCACGAGCTTGAAACCGTCGGTCAGCACATGCCGGCCGAGTCTCTCGTGCACCTCGTCGGGGTGGACTGTCGACACTGCGGCAACCGTCATGGAGGCACCTACTCTCGATAGCCGTCTACCGAAGAAACTTCGTTGAACGCGAGAATCAGCGAAAATATTTTAGATATGAGGCGGTAGAGGTCGCAAGGTTTCGTGCAGCGGTAGATGCGGATGCGTCGAACGGGGGGCTGATCCGGCCGCCGTGACGGCGTCAACGGCGACGACGCGGGCGAGCAATCGGCTGCTACGCGCTCGTGCCACGACGGCCAGTCCGAGCGGAGGAGCTGCGCATTGAGCCGACGCTCGTGAGTGCGCGCTCTCAGAGGTCGACCGGCGACACGTCGTCGCCGAGCCGGGGGTGGACCCGCGTCAGCAGTCGTTCCTCCAGGACGGTCGCGTAGATGGCGGCTTGCGTGGTGGCGGGGTGGCTCGGCGGCCAGATGCCCCGGCGGAAGACGCAGCGACGGCCACGGAAGAGCACCACCGCGGTGGCGGCGACGACCACGTTGTCCGCTGCGTCGGACACGGCTTCGCCGGTGAGCGACTCGAACTCGCCGCCCCGTCGGTCGCAAAGATCCAAGACAGCCTGGTGGGCGCACCGCAGGAACACGTCCGTGTATTCCTGCGGCCCGCCCCAACCGGCGTGGTCGTCAGTCACCGCAGTTGTGCATCGCGCTGTCGGTCGCGGCCAGGACGACCTCACCGCCACCGGCGGGAAGGACGAGGTGGACGCCGTTGACCTTGAGGCCGGCATCGGCGCCGGTCGAGGGCAGCTGTTCGTTCACGATGAGCCGACCACCTCCGACGAGCGGGATCTCCGTATTCGGATCACCCGACACCGTAACCGGAACTCCCGCGATCTTCAGGGCGAGCGTGGTGCTGCCCGTGGTCCTCCCGCACTCGCTGCTGGAGACCGCGGTGAGCCCGGACACCTCGATGACCGGCACACCGGGCAGCCCGATGCGGGCCTGCGCCACCGTCGAGGTCGCCGTGACCTTGCCGGGGGTGAGCGTCGTGGTGACCTTGGGGCACAGCTTCTGCACCGATAGCAGCGGCGAGCTGTACTCGGCCGAGCACGGGGTGTCGGTTGCGGTCACGTCCGCCGTACGGACGGTCCCGGTGTCGGGCTGCGGCTCGATCTCCAGGAGCGGTACGCCGATGAGAGCGACGTGCGCCGAGAGGCCGTAGGCGCGGCCCGTCGCGTGCTGGAGCATCAGCCGTGCGGAGGTCTCGGAGGCCAGGTAGCCGGCGTCACCTGCGAAGGACGCGCGCAGCGGGACGTTGGCGGAGTCGGTCAGCGGCTGGTCCACCGACGTGACGGTGCAGGTAGCGGTCCCGGTGCCGCCCGTCGTACCGGTGCATGACTGTTGGTCCTCACCGGTGCCGAGGACGAAGCGCACACTGCGCCCCGGCAACGCATCTCCGTGGAAGTCGGTGAGCTCGGCGGCCAGCTGGGCCGGAGTGCCGTTGGCGAGGTGCGTCACGCCGGTGTAGTCGAGTTCGGTCGGTGAGGTCAGGCCCAGTTCGGCGGACGTGCTGGACGGGTTGTAGTCGTCGTCGCCGAAGGTGACGGCTACGGGCACCGCGTTCGACGTCCCCTGTGGCTGGTCGACCGAGGCGAGGGTGCAACTGGCCGTGCCCGACGCCGTGGTGGTGCCGGTGCACGTCTGCTGTGTGGCCCCGGTGCCGAGTGCGAACCGCACGGCACGGCCGTCGACCGGCGTCCCGAAGACGTTGGTGAGCTTCGCCGAGAGGCGGGCCCGGGATCCGTTCACCGCGCTGTCGGTACCGGTGTAGGTCAGGGCGGTGTCCACCTTGTGGGGCTGCTCGGGACCGGGGCAGTCGGCGGCCTGGAGGCAGGGCAGGAAGTAGTAGGCGGTGATGATCCCGAACGGCCTGCCGTCGCCCGAGCGCGGATCGTTGTGGGTGACGTACACGACGACGAGGCTGGCGTCCGTGTTGGTGCAGATCATCCGGTTGTCCGGGGCGGGGACGCGGAAGCCCTCCGTGCCGACGGTCTCCTGGATGTCGTCGTGGTCGGGCACCACACCGTGTTCCAGGATGTGCCGCCTGCCGAAGCCGTCCACGGGAGGGTTGCACTGAGGTGTCTTGCAGTCGTTCTGTCCTTCACGCAACGGGATGTCGTTGCCCGCCGTCCCCCGGAAGGTGTCGACGACGGTCCAGTCGATCATGTTCGGATTCGGATCACCGGGATCGGCGGATGCGGTGGCGGGCGCTACGAGCGCACCTAACAGCGCCGGCAACAGGGTGAGTACGGCGGATGACAGACGTCGGTGTGCCCGGCCGCGCGCCGGGGCACGCGTGAGTGTGCGCCGGGGGTCATGAAGAACCGGCACGGAATCCCCTCCTTGTGACCGGGCGGCCCCATGACGGTCCGGTGTCCCCGCGACATCCCGACCGCCACGGGGACACCACCTTGCCGACAAGTAAGGGACATGACAAATGGTTGTCGTGCGACGGCGAGTCCTGTCAGTGCGGGGTCAGCCGTTACGTGCGTTGGGTGTCCGACACGGGCAGGTTCGACCGATGTCTGGCCAGTAAGCGACATGCCGCATCCCGCTGCACCCCGGTGCGCTGGGATGACGCAACCCATCACAAGTGCATTGATTGAGGCGGTTATGGGCAACTTGGGCAGAACCGGATCACCCCAACCCGCCGAGGCCGGGCGGGAGCAGTCCTGCCGGTGCGACGTCCACGGCAGGGTGATCGGTTCATCGGAGGTGTCCGAGGAGCGGTTTCGGGGGCTGTTGGAAGCCGCTCCGGATGCCATGGTGATCGTCGATGACACCGGCATCATCAGGCTCGTCAATGCTCAGACCGAGGCGCTCTTCGGTTACCCGCGTGACGAACTCCTTGGCTGTCCTGTCGAACTTCTCGTCCCCAAACGGTTCCACGGCCACCATGGCTTGCATCGCGAGGGTTACGCGGCCAACCGTCAGGTCCGCCCGATGGGTGCGGGACTCGATCTGTACGGTCTGCGCAAGGATGGCACCGAGTTCCCCGTCGAGATCAGTCTCAGCCCGCTGGAAACCTCTGACGGACTTCTCGTTTCCGCCGCCGTGCGCGACGTCAGCGAACGCAAAGCCGCGGAGGAGCGGTTTCGGGGGCTGTTGGAAGCCGCTCCGGATGCCATGGTGATCGTCGATGACACCGGCATCATCAGGCTCGTCAATGCTCAGACCGAGGCGCTCTTCGGTTACCCGCGTGACGAACTCCTTGGCTGTCCTGTCGAACTTCTCGTCCCCAAACGGTTCCACGGCCACCATGGCTTGCATCGCGAGGGTTACGCGGCCAACCGTCAGGTCCGCCCGATGGGTGCGGGACTCGATCTGTACGGTCTGCGCAAGGATGGCACCGAGTTCCCCGTCGAGATCAGTCTCAGCCCGCTGGAAACCTCTGACGGACTTCTCGTTTCCGCCGCCGTGCGCGACGTCAGCGAACGCAAAGCCGCGGAGGAGCGGTTTCGGGGGCTGTTGGAAGCCGCTCCGGATGCCATGGTGATCGTCGATGACACCGGCATCATCAGGCTCGTCAATGCTCAGACCGAGGCGCTCTTCGGTTACCCGCGTGACGAACTCCTTGGCTGTCCTGTCGAACTTCTCGTCCCCAAACGGTTCCACGGCCACCATGGCTTGCATCGCGAGGGTTACGCGGCCAACCGTCAGGTCCGCCCGATGGGTGCGGGACTCGATCTGTACGGTCTGCGCAAGGATGGCACCGAGTTCCCCGTCGAGATCAGTCTCAGCCCGCTGGAAACCTCTGACGGACTTCTCGTCTCCGCCGCCGTGCGCGACGTCAGCGAACGCAAAGCCGCAGAGCGGCGCATCGGCGAACTCGCCGCGCTCGTCGAATCTTCGCAGGATGCGATCCTCGCCAAGACGCTCGACGGTCGCATCACGTATTGGAACTCCGCAGCCCAGCGGTTGTACGGCTACGCCGCGCAGGAAGTCTTGGGACATCACGTGTGCCTCCTCGCCCCGGCCGACCGGAAGCATGAGATCGACATGCTCCTGGAGCGGATGAGACAGGGTGAGAAGGTGGAGCGCTACGAGACCCTGCGCGTTACCCGGTCCGGCGAATTCCTGGATGTGGACGTCACCCTGTGGCCGACCCGGGACACCGACGGGACGGTCGTGGGCGCGTGCGCCATCATCCGCGACGTCAGCGACCGCAAGAAGGCCGAGGCGGAGCTCACCGCCCTGTACCAGCAGCAGCGCCACATCGCCCTCACCCTGCAGCGCAGCCTCATGGGCACCCCGCCGGCCATCCCCGGTCTGACCACCGCCAGTCGGTACCGGCCCGCCACCCAGGGAGCCGGTGTGGGCGGCGACTGGTTCGATCTCATCCCGCTGGGCGCGGGCCGGGTCGGGGTCCTCATCGGCGACGTCATGGGCCGCGGTCTGGAGGCCGCCGCCGTCATGGGACAGCTACGTTCCGCCGCTCATGCCCTGGCCAAGACCGGCATGCAACCCCGCCAGCTGATGCAGGCGCTGGACACCTGCGTCGCCGACCTCGACGTCCCCGACCAGCTGGTCACCTGCTGCTACGTCGTGGTCGCCTCCGACGCAGGAGAGGTGACCATGTGTTCTGCCGGGCACCTGCCAGTCCTCGTCGCCGTACCCGGCGACGGCGCCCGGGCGCTGCCGTCGCCGGTGAACGCGCCGCTCGGTGTGGGCGGCGTGCTCTACGAGCAGTCCAGGGCGGTCATGCCGCCCGGCGCCACTCTCGTGCTGTATACCGACGGCCTGATCGAAACCCCCGGCAGCGACATCGAGGACCAGCTCTCCGAGCTCGTCGCCACGCTCAACGACCTCTATGCCACCACGCCCGGCCTCGAAACGGTCGCCGACCACGTCCTCGCCACCCTGCTGCCCGACGCCGAAAGCCACAACGACGACGTCACGCTGCTGCTCACTCAACTGCCGGCCGCACCCTTGGTCACCCTCACCGCCGACTTCCCCGCCGTCCCGGAATCCGTGTCCGAAGCCCGCGTCGTCCTCAATAAGGCCCTCACCTCCTGGGACTGCCCAGACGCGGTCGACGACGCGTGCCTCCTGCTGTCCGAAGTCATGACCAACGCAGTCCAGCACGCCGAGGGCCCCATCGGCCTGCACCTGTGCCGCACGGACACCGAACTCACCGTGGAGATCAGCGACTGCAGCCCCCATCTTCCCCAGCCCCGCCTGGCAGCCGACGACGAGGACTCCGGGCGCGGGCTGCTGCTGGTACGCACCCTTGCCGACGATTGGGGCGTCCGCCCCACCGACGAGGGAAAGACCACCTGGTTCAGCCTCACCCTGTAGAGCGCGCGACGCACGCAAGCCGCGGGCCGCACCGGTCACGGATGTGGGGAACGGCGACGGAGAACGCCGCGTTCAGCGGGACCAGTCTGCCCGCAGGCCTCCGGGAGAAGCGGACGTCAGAGCGCGTCCACGCCGCTCACCCTCCAGCCGTCGGACGTGCGAGTCAGCGTCATCCGCACCCGGTTCAGGTCCACGCGGGAGCCCGAGACCTGGGTGCTCGTGGTCACTTGGTTGACGAAGAGGAGGACCACGGCGCGGTCCGCCGAGGCCGAGACCACGGAGGCCGAGGGGGAGCCGCCGGTGGGGTGCGCCACCGTCGCCTTCACCACCCCGTGGTACTTCCTGGCCGTCGGTCCGACCACCGTTGTGGTGGTCTTGCCGTACTCGTCGCGGAAGTGTCCGGTGAGGTGGGCGCGTGCCGTGGCGAAGTCGCGGTCCAGGTGGTGGTAGTCGTACGACAGGACGACGGGTGCTGACTGCCGCGCGGCCGCGAGGGCCTGCCCGCGCGCCTGGTCGGCCCGGACTCCCTCCCGGTACTGCCACCCGAGCACGGCGGCCGCGGCCAGGCCCGCCACGAGCAGAACGCACAGGACCGCGGTGAGCAGCCGCCGCCGGACGCGCCGCATCGCGGTACCGAGGGCAGTGTTGTCGCTGCCAGGCCTTGTCGCGGTACCGGAGCCCGGCTCGCCCCTGCCGCGCCGCGTCGCCGTGCCGGGGCCGGGCTCGCCTCGACCGCGCCGCGTCGCCGCATCGCGGCCCGGCTCGCCCTCATCCCCCGGCGCGTCCTGCTCGAAGGACTCCGGTGAAGGCTCGGGCGGGTCGTCCCAGCCGTCCTTCTCCGGGGCCTCGACGAGCACGGTGCGTCCGGCGGCCGGTGCCTCGGGCCGACCCAGGGTCTCCTCGTCGGTGGCCGGTCCCGGCTCGCGGTGGCCGCGCTCCGCGCGCTTGGCAGCCGCGCGGGCGGCTGCGGTCATGGTGCGTCGGGTGCTCGAACCGGAACCCGAGCCGCGGCCTTGGGTGGTCGTCTTCGCCACGGTCTTACTCCTCATGTGCTCTTGGGTCGTACGGCGGTCAGGGCGCGGTCAGCCGACGAACTCGACGTCCGAGGTCAGCCAGCGGCCGTCCCGTTGCACCAGGTCGAGCTGGAGCCGATAGGTGCGCGCCTCGCCCTTGGGTGCGGCGGTGTTGGTCACCTTGCTGTCGGCGACCACCAGGACGCGGGCCGAGTGCTTGTCGGAGCGGACGATGCCCGCGTCAAGGACCTGGCCCTCGGACACGGACTCGTTCTCGGCGACGAGCTTGGTCAGCTGCTCGGTCTGCGCGGCGAACTGCTTCTTGAAGTCGCCGGTGGCGCCCTCGAGGACGTTCGCGCTGTCCCGGTCGTAGTGCCGGTAGTCGAGCGAGGTGAAGTTCAGCGCCGACTGGCGGGCCGCGGCCAGGATGTCCTGGCGCCGCTGCTCCGCCTCACGCTGGTCGTAGAGGCTGAGGCTCAGCCAGATCGTCAGTGCGGTGGTCAAGACGGTCGCCACGACCAGCCCCACCGACCGGGCCCTGCCCGACCAGGCCCTGCCCGTCGGTGTTTTGCTCGGCCCGGCTCCGTCCGTCGGTGTTTTGCTCGGCCCGGCTCCGTCCGTCGGTGTTTTGCTCGGCCCGGCTCCGTCCGTCGGTGTTTTGCCCGGCCCGGCTCCGTCCGTCAGCGCCTCGCCCGACAGGGACCTGCCCGTAAGTGCCTCGCCCGCCATGTCCCCGCTCACGCCATCGGTCCGACTAGCAGCCATTGCCACGACTCCCTTCCGAACACCGCCTGTTGGCCGCCCGTCGAGCCGATCTCGACGGGTCTTCCGTCCGGGCCGGTGGCGGTGCCGGTCTCCGGGTCGTACGGCGTCGCGTACGCCATCTGGTTCGCACCGGCGGAAGCGGTCGACATGCCGGGGGCGTTCTGCGCGCCCCGTACTGACGTCTTGCTTCCGCGCGGGGCCGTGCAGCGCGCGTCGGTGTTCGCCGCGCGCGTGCTGATGTCTGAGGGGTCGCGCCGTGTCGTCCCGTACCCCTGGGTGCACGGCGGTGGGTCGTCGGCGTTCACGACCAGGCCGAAGTGGGTGGTGCCGTCGCCCGGGACGACGGTGTAGCTGCCCGCGACCAGTGCTGGGAAGGTGACCAGGGACTGCTCGACGCCGGGCAGGCGGGCCAGCGTGACCTGGCCGCCGCTGATCAGGTTGGCCAGCAGGACCGAGAGCTGTGGACCGGTGGACTTCAGCAGCGAGTTCACCTGCTGGGCGGCCGGCGTCGCGTTGCCGATCAGTTTGCGCAGGTCCCCGTCGCTCGACTTCAGCTGTGCGCTGAGCGTCGCCAGATCGTGCGCGAACGACTTGATGGACGAGCCCTGGTCGGCCTGCGTCTTGAGGACCTTCCGCGAGTCCTCGATGAGCGAGATCGTCTGGGGGAGTGAGTCGGACGCCGACTCCACGAGGGCGTTGCCCGAGTCCACCAGGCGGCTCAGGTTCGGGCCGGTGCCGGAGAAGGCCTTGCCCAGCTCGTCGACCGTGACCTGGAGATCGTCCTTGCCGACCGAGTTCACCAGGCGGTCCAGGCTGAGGACCAGGTCCGTGGTGGGCAGCGGTACGCGGGTGCTGCCGCGGGGGATGGCGCTGCCGTCGAGGAGATACGGGCCGTGGGACGTGCGCGGCTGTAGATCCACGTACTGCTCGCCCACCGCCGAGCGGTTCGCCACCACGGCGAGGGTGTCCGCCGGGATGCGCGGCGCGCCGTCCTTGATGTCGAGGTCGACCGAGACGCCGTCGGTGCCGGTCAGCTGCAGCGCGCCGACGCGGCCCACCGGCACCCCGCGGTAGGTGACCTCGGCGCCGGGGAAGATGCCCCCGGAGTCGGCGAAGTCCGCCTGCACGGTGTAGCCGCGGTTCAGGACCTCGTCCACCAGGCCGGTGTACTCGGCGCCGACGTACGACACCCCGACGGCGGTGACCGTGGCGAAGGCGAGGAGTTGGGCCTTGACCGTACGGGTGATCACGGCTGGACTCCCTTCAGCATCAGCTCCGCGAGCGCGAGGTTGATCCCCTCGGGCAGGTCCGCGTCGCTTGTGCCGGTCGTGTAGCTGCTGGTGCACACCGGTGGGCACAGCGGCCCGCCGCCGCTCGACGGAGCCGAGGGGGACGACGGCACCGAGGGGGACGACGGCAGGCTCGGTGTGCTCGGCAGCGCGGTGGGCGTTGGGACGGCCGGAAGGTCCGGGAGATCCGGCAGGTCGGGGGTTTCGGGCCCTTGGGAGTCGCCGTTCCCCTTGCCGGGCTTGCCGGAGCCGTCCGTCAGGTTCCCGTAGAGGTCCGACAGGTCGAGGTCGGCCGTGATGTGGAGGTTGACGTAGTCACCCTTGACGGCGTCCACCGCGTTGCGTGGGAACGGGTAAGTGGTCAGCAGCTCCAGGGAGTCGGGTAGGTCGTTGCCCGCCTTGTTGAGCTGCTGCAGGATCGGCCGCAGCTGTTTCAGGTTCGCGACCGTGTCGTCGTGTGAGGCGTTGACCACCTTGGTGCCCGTCTTGCTCAACTTCGACAGGGCGGTGAGCATCCTCGTCAGGTCGCGGCGCTGGTCGGCCAGGACCTTCAGGGCGGGTGGCATCGTGTCGACGGCCTGGGCGATCGTCTTCTTCTCCTTGCCGAGCCGCCCCGCGAGCCGGTCGACGGCCTTGAGGGCGTGGATGATGTCCTTCCGCTGGTCGTCCAGGCCGCCGATGAACGTGTTGAGCTCCTTGAGCAGCGATCTGACCCGGTTCTCCCGGCCGTCCAGGGCCTTGTTCAGCTCCACGGTGATCGTCTTGAGCTGGGCCACTCCGCCGCCGTTGAGCAGGGCGGAGAGCGCGGACAGCACCTCCTCGATCTCCGGGTTGCGACCGCTGCGGGACAGCGGGACGCGGTCGCCGTCGCCGAGCCGGCCCACGGGAGCGGTGCCGGTCGGGGCGGAGAGCGCGACGTACTTCTCGCCGAGCATGCTGGTCTGCCGCAGCTCGGCGACCGCGTTGGCGGGCAGCTTCACCGAGTCGGCGACCCGCAGCCGTACGCGCGCGTGCCAGCCGTTCAGCTCCACCTTCTCGACCGCGCCCACGGTGACGTTGTTGACCTTCACCGCCGACTGCGGCACCAGGTCGAGGACGTCGCGGAACTCGACGGTGACGTGGTACGCATGGCCGTCGGTGGCGGCTCCGCCGGGCAGCTGGACGTCGTACCAGCCGTTGAACTCGCAGCCGGACAGCAGCAGCGAGCCGACCGCGGCCATCGCCACCGCCCCGACCTTGCGCCGCGCGCTCATGCGCTCGCCCCCAGAATTCCGCCGAGCGTCCGGTCGACCGTTCCCGTCACCGCGGAGCCCTGAGGCACCTTCGGCAGGGAGTCGAAGAGCTCCTTCAGCTCCTTGCAGTCGGGGTTCTTGCCGCCTTCGTCGCCGGTCGTCTTGAGTACGGAACACAGCAGCGAAGCCGGATCCTGTGCCTGCTGCGCGTTGTTGCGGGTGTCGAGGGTGCCCGCGGACGGGTTGTAGGCGTTGTTCAGGTTCGACAGGCCCGTGGGAGCGACCTCCAACAGCTCGGCCAATGCGGCCCGTTGGGTGACGAGCACCTTGGTCACCTTGCTGAGGCCCTTCACGTTCGAGGTCAGCGACTTCTTGTTGTTCTTGACGAAGGTGGACACATCGCCGAGCGCCGTCCCCAGGTTCGTGAGCGCGTCCGCGAGGTCCTTGCGCTCGCCCGCGAGCTGCCCCGCGACCTTGGCCAGGCTGGTGTTGAACGACCGCACGCTCGTGTCGTCGGCGGCCAGCGCCGCCGTGAACACCTGCAGGTTCCGTACCGTGCCGAAGAGGTCCGTGCGGCCGTCGGACAGCGTGGTGACGGCCTGCGAGAGGTCCTCGACCATCTGGTTGAGGTTCTCGCCCTGGCCGTCGAGGTTGTCCGCGCTCACCCCGAGCAGCCGCGACAGCGAGCCGTCCTTGTTGGCGCCCTTGGGGCCGAGCGCGTCGGACGTGGTGTGCAGACTGTCGAAGATGCGGTCCAGTTCGACCGGCACGGCAGTCCGCGTCTCGGGGATGACGGCGCCGTTCCGCAGTACCGGGCCCCTTCGGTACACCGGCAGCAGCTGCACGTAACGGTCGCTGACCACCGAGGAGTTGATGATCGCGGCCTTGGCGTCCGCCGGGACCTTGCGGCCCTCGTCGTACTTCAGCTCCACCCGCACCCGGTCGCCCTGCGGCGTGATCTTCTCGACCTCGCCGATCCGGACGCCGAGGACGCGGACGTCCGAGCCGGGGTAGATGCCGACGGTGCGCGGGAAGTACGCGGTGATGTGGACGGACTCGGAGCGCGGCCACAGGACGTAGGTGAGCCCGGCGACGAGGGCGAGTGAGGTGATGACGGCCACGCGCCTCTTCAGGTTCTTCACTGGGTGCCTCCCGTGCGCGGCACCACCGGAGCGGCGACCAGGTTCTGGACGTAGCTGTCGAACCAGCGGCCGTTGCCGAGGGCGTTGGTGAAGACCCGGACGTACGGCGCGAGCAGCTTGACGCTCCGGTCCAGGCTCGACTGATTGCGTTCGAGCATCCGCACCACGGTGTTCAGGCCCTTGAGCGCGGGCCCGATCTCCTTGTCGTTGTCCGCGACCAGGCCGGAGAGCTCGATGCCGAGTGCGGCGGAGCTCTTCAGCAGCTTGTGGATCGCCGTGCGCCGCTTGCTGATCTCCTTGAACAGCTTGTCGCCGTCCTTGACCAGCGCGGTGAAGTCCTCGGAGTGCTCGGCCAGCACGCCCGTGACGCCGTTCGCATGGTCGAGGAGTTCGCCCAGCGCCTTGTCACGCGAAGCGACCGTCCGGGAGATCCTCGACAGGCCCTTGATGGACGCCCGCACCTCGGCGGGCGAGTCCTGGAAGGTGGTGGAGATGGTGTCCAGGGCCTTCGCCAACCGGTCGGTGTCGACCTTCTCCGTCGTGGTGGTGAGATCGCTGAACGCCTGCACGACGTCGTACGCCGGAACCGTCCGCTTGAGCGGGATCTCGCTGCCGGGCTTCAATTGCCCCGATCCCTTGGGGCGCAGCGCGAGGTACTTCGCGCCGAGGATCGTCTTGACCCGGATCGAGGCGCCGGTCTCGGTACCGAACCTCGGATCGCCCTTGATCTTGAAGGTGACCTTGACGTGGTCGCCGTCCAGATCGACGTCCTCGACCTTGCCGACCTTGACGCCGGCGATCCGCACCTCGTCGCCGGGCTTGAGGCCGCCCGCCTCCGAGAAGGCCGCGCTGTACGCGTCGCCGCCGCCGATCAGCGGCAGGCTGTCGGCGTTGAACGCGGCCACGGTCAGCAGCCCCAGGATGGTGAGGCCGACGGCTCCGATCACCACGGGGTTTCGCTCCCGGAACGGGATCAAGCGCGGTCGGCGTATCCGTATGCGGGGCAGCTTCGGCGGGTCGATGCGGACTTTGACCAGGGGTTCGGGGCGGCGGGGGCGCGGTGCCCGGCGTGGAAGCAGCCGTATTTTCGGGAGCTTGGGCGGATCGATGCGGACTTTGACCAGGGGTTCGGGGCGGCGGGGGCGCGGTGCCCGGCGTGGAAGCAGCCGTACCTTCGGGAGCTTGGGCGGATCGATGCGGACCTTGACCAGCGGTTCCGGGCGGCGCTTACGGGTCCTGCGCGGAAGGAAGTGCTTCGTCATGCGCCGCACCTCGCCCTCGCCACGTGCAGCTCGGGAGTGAGCACCTGCTTCGTCTTCGGCAGCACGATCCGGCCGTCGAAGTCGCAGAGGTAGAAGTTGAACCACGAGCCGTAGGACGCCGTCCCGGTCAGCTCGTTGAGCTTGTTCGGCAGCCGCTTCAGGACGCCCTCCACGGTGTTCTCGTTCTTGTTGAGCGTTCCGGTGAGATCGGTCAGCTCGGCGATGTCGTCCTTCAGGGGCGGACGCGCGTCCTTGAGCAGCCCGGAGGTGGCGTCCGTCAGGTCGCCGATGCCCACCAGCGACTGCCCGATGGGCTTGCGGTCGGCGGACAGCCCCGAGATCACCCGCCGCAGCTGTTTGAGCAGCCCGGAGAAGCGGGAGCCGCGCTTGTCCAGCGTGTCCAGCACGGTGTTGAGGTTGTCGATCACCGAACCGATCAGCTTGTCGCGGCCGGCCAGCGTCGTGGTGAGCGAAGCCGTGTGCACGAGCAGGCTGTTGACGGTGCCGCCCTCGCCCTGGAGGGTCCGGATGATCTCGGTGGCGAGCTGGTTGACGTCCTGCGGGCTGAGCGCGGCGAACAGTGGCTTGAAGCCGTTCAGCAGCGCGTTGAGGTCCAGCGCGGGCTGCGTGCGCGACAGCGGGATGGTGGCGCCGGGCTTCAGCCGGGTGCCGTCTCCCACGCCCTCGGTCAGGGCGACGTAACGCTGTCCGACCAGGTTCCGGTAGCGGATGACCGCGCCGGTGCTGAGCAGCAGCGGACGGTCCGCGCCGACCGTGAAGGTGACCTCCGCCAGCGTCCGGTCCTTGATCCGGATGCCCTCGACCTCGCCGACCCGCACCCCGGCCACCCGGATGTCGTCGCCCTTCTCCAGGCCCGTCACGTCGCTGAACACCGCGCGATACGTGCGCTCGGGGGTGAGGGAGATGTTGACGATGGTGGCGGCGAGCAGGGTCGTCGCCAGGATCGTCACCAGGGCGAAGAGGCTGAACTTGATCAGCGGGGCGGCGGTCTGCCGGGCTCCTGACGTCCTCGTGGCCCTCGTGGCCCTCGTGGCCCTCGCGGACTTCGCGTTCTCCGTCGTCTCCGTAGCCTTCGTGGTCTTCGCCGTCTTCGTGGTCCTCATGCGACGCTCACCGCCGTTCCGCGCGCCATCGGTCCGAACAGCAGGGTCGCGACCGGCGGCACCTCGTCGGCAGGTACGCCCATGACGGGCGCCACGATCGAACCGACGGCGCGCTGCTCGGCCCGGGTGGCGGAGACGCCGCCGGGGCCGGACGGACTCCCCTTCGCGGAACCGTCGTCGAGGTGGACCCCGGGCGCGGGCACCCGCGGATGCGGCAGGTCGCGGCAGTTCGGCCCCGACCGCTCGCCGTAGCGGGGGTACTCACCGGGTTCGTACGCCCCTTGCCGGCGGACGACTTCCAGCGTGATGTGCATCTTGCCGCCCCGGAACGCCTGCTCGGAGGCCTGCTCCTCGCGCACCAGGCCGGCGAGGAGGCAGGGGTACTCGGGTGAGTAGCGGGCGAAGAGTTCGAGCGTGGGGCGGGAGACCCGGCCCAGGGTGATCAGCCGGTCGCCGTTCGCGTCGAGGAAGTCGTTGGCGGTGCCCGCGGCGGTGGCCGTCGTGGTGAGTGCCGACGCGAGCCGGTCCCGCTGCTCGACCAGGGTGCGGCTGGTGGTGACGGTGTTGCGCAGGATCTCCATCAGGTCGGGAGCCGCGTCGCCGTACACCTCGGCGACGTCGGCCAGCCGGGCGAAGTCCTCGGTGAGGGAGGGCAAGTGAGGATTGAGCCGGTGCAGATAGTCCTCCACGCGCGTGAGGTTGTCGCCGATCCGGTCGCCGCGCCCTTCGAGGGCGGTGGCGAACGCGGAGAGCGTGGCGTTGAGCTTGCCGGGCTGCACGGTCCGCAGCAGCGGCAGCAGGTCGTTCATCAGCTGCTGGAGTTCGATGCCGACGCGGGTGCGGTCCTGGGTGATGACGTCCCCGGCGCGGATGGGGCGAGCCGAGGAGTGCGCAGAGCGCGCGGGCGCGACCAGATCGACGTACTTCTCGCCGAACAGCGTCTTGGGCAGCAGACGCGCGTGCACATCGGACGGGATGGACGCGACGTACTCCGGCTTGAGCGCGATGTCGAGCGTCGCCTTCGTCCCGTCGGCGTGCACCGCGCGTACCTCGCCGACCAACAGCCCGCGCAGCTTGACGTCGGCGCGCGGATCGAGCTGGTTGCCGAGGCTGTCGGCCTCCAGCTCGATCCGTACGGCCGGGGTGAACACCTGCCGGTACACGGCGACGGACAGGGACAGCAGCAGCGCGAGCACGGCGAGGAACACAACGCCGTACAACCGCAGTCTCAGCACCCTCATACGGCTCACCCCGCAATCCGTACGGTCGTGTTGGCGCCCCAGATCGCGAGCGACAGGAAGAAGTCCAGGACGTTGATCGCGACGATCGAGGTGCGCACGGCGCGGCCCACGGCGACGCCGACACCCGCCGGGCCACCGCTCGCGTAGTAGCCGTAGAAGCAGTGCACCAGGATGATCAGGACGGCGAAGACGAGCACCTTCCCGAAGGACCAGAGCACGTCGACCGGCGGCAGGTACTGCTGGAAGTAGTGGTCGTAGGTGCCCGCCGACTGGCCGTAGTAGCCGGTGGTGATGGTGCGGGCGGCGAAGTACGAGGACAGCAGCCCGATCACGTACAGCGGGATCACGGCGACGAAACCGGCGATCATCCGGGTGGTCACCAGGAACGGCAGCGAAGGCACGCCCATGACTTCGAGGGCGTCGGTCTCCTCGCTGATCCGCATCGCGCCGAGCTGGGCCGTGAAGCCCGCGCCGACCGTTGCGGAGAGCGCGAGGCCCGCCACCAGCGGGGCTATCTCCCGGGTGTTGAAGTACGCCGAGAGGAACGCCACGAAGTTCGAGGTGCCGAGCTGGTTGAGCGCGGCGTACCCCTGCAGGCCCACCTCCGTGCCGGTGAAGAACGACAGGAAGGCGATGACGCCGACCGTGCCGCCCACGACGGCCAGGGCGCCGCGGCCGAAGCTCACCTCGGCGAGCAGCCGCAGGATCTCCTTCTTGTAGCGGCGTACGGTACGGCCGGTCCACGCCAACGAGCGGCCGTAGAAGGACAGTTGGCTGCCCAGTTCCTCCAGGCGATTCAGCAGCGCCATGATGACTCAGCCCCTCTGCGGAACGACTTGGAAGTACACGGCGGTCATCACGAAGTTCGTCACGAACAGCAACATGAAGGTGATCACCACCGACTGGTTCACGGCGTCGCCCACACCCTTCGGGCCGCCCTTCGCGGTCAGGCCCTTGTACGAGGCGACGATCGCGGCGATCGCGCCGAACACCAGCGCCTTCATCTCCGCCGCCCACAGATCGGAGAGCTGGGCGAGTGTGGTGAAGGAGGCGAGATAGGCGCCCGGTGTGCCGTTCTGCAGCACGACGTTGAAGAAGTAGCCGCCCGCGACGCCGACCACGGACACCAGGCCGTTGAGCAGCACCGCCACCACCATCGACGCCAGGACCCGCGGGACGACCAGCCGGTGGATGGGGTCGATGCCCAGCACCTGCATCGCGTCGATCTCCTCGCGGATCTTCCGCGCCCCGAGGTCCGCACAGATCGCCGTGCCGCCGGCGCCCGCGATCAGCAGCGCGGTGACGATCGGTGACGCCTCCCGCAGCACCGCGAGGACCGAGGCGGCCCCGGAGAAGGACTGGGCGCCGAGCTGCCGGGTCAGGCTGCCGATCTGCAGCGCGATGACCGCCCCGAAGGGGATGGACACCAGGGCCGTCGGCAGGATCGTGACGCTCGCGATGAACCAGGCCTGCTGGATGAACTCCCGTGCCTGGAACGGCCGCCGGGGCACGGTCCGGACGACGTCCAGCGCCATCGCGAAGAGATTCCCCGACTGCCTGAGCGCTCCGGTCGGTGACAGCCTCATGCGCCCGCCACCTCACTCCGGTGCAGCTCGGACTCGCGGCGCGCGATCGCCTCCCAGCGCGGCGGGCGGGTGATGGCGGGGCTCGGCAGCAGACGCGGTGTCATGTCGTTGCCGACATGGCGGGCCCGTCGGTCGATCTCGCCGAGCCGCGCCAGCTCCTGTTCGACCTGCGCGGCGTCCTTCTCCTCGGCCATGCCGATCGGCCCCTGCATCCGGCCGTTCAGGAATTGCCGTACGACGGGCTCGTCGCTGGTGAGCAGCTTCTCGCGGGGCCCGAACATGACCAGCTCGCGCCGGAACAACAGCCCGATGTTGTCCGGCACTTGGCGGGCCGAGGCGATGTCGTGCGTGACGATCAGGAAGGTCGCGTTGATCTGTGCGTTGAGGTCGACGATGAGTTGGTTGAGGTACGCGACGCGCACCGGGTCGAGGCCCGAGTCCGGTTCGTCGAAGAGGATGATCTCCGGATCGAGGACCAGCGCCCGCGCCAGCCCGGCCCGTTTGCGCATCCCGCCGGAGATCTCGCCGGGCAGCTTTCCCTCGGAACCGATCAGCCCGACCATGTCCATCTTCTCCAGCACGACGCGCCGGATCTGGCTCTCGGACTTGCGGGTGTGCTCGCGCAGCGGGAAGGCGATGTTGTCGTACAGGTTCATCGAGCCGAACAGCGCGCCGTCCTGGAAGAGCACGCCGAAGAGCTTCCGCACCTCGTACAAATCGTGCTCGCGCAGTTTCGTGACATCCCGGCCCGCTACCTTCACGGACCCCCGGTCCGGCTTCAGCAGTCCTACGAGCGTCTTGAGGAACACCGACTTGCCCGTGCCCGAGGGGCCGAGCATGACCGAGACCTCCCCGGCGGGCAGCGTCAGCGAGACGTCCTGCCAGATGACCTGGTGACCGAAGGACTTGGTCAGCCCTTCCACACAGATCTCGACACCCATCCGGTCCACCCTTCGCACCGTGGAGCAACTCCGACATCTGCTCTACGGGGAGGGGCGGGGCGTCCGTCGCGAGGGACGCGGATTTTTTTCGAGGGTTCTGAGGGCTCTACGGCAGTGCCGTCGGGGTCGGTACCTCGACCGGAGCCTCCGGTGCTGCCGGAAGCGTCGTCGGGACCGCGGACGCGGCCGGCAGATCAGGGAGAGCGGGCACGCTCGGCAGGTCGGACACCCCCGGGACCTCGGGAACGGACGGCACCGGCGACAGCGAGGCGTCCGGCAGGGGCGGCACCGACAGCGGCAGCAGCGACCGGTCGTGGCCACCGGGCGGCGCTGTCGGCGTCGCTCCGTGAGAGGTGGATGCGGGCGACAGATCACGGGCGTTCGGGGTGGCTGCCCGGCCGGCGCCGTCGGGCCGGACGGTCTCCGTGGTCTTCTGGGCCATACGGGACACGGACGGACGCGGAGTCGTGCCCTGCCCGTCCCCGTCGTGGACGTACGGCAGCACGAATCCCGCCACCACCAGCGTCGCGGCGGTCGAGGTCACCGCCACGGCCTGCGCGTGTCCGCCCGCGCGCGGCTTGACGCGCCCCCACAGGAACACGGCGAGGCCCAGCGTTCCGGCCAGCGAATTGCGCAGCGTGCGCCGGGCCCGGGCGAGCAGCGACTCGACGGTCCGGTAGCTCAGCCCCATGCGCACGGCGACCTGGCCGACGTCGAGGTCCTCGGACTTCAGCCGGAGCGCCTCGGCCTGGCGCGCGGGCAGTTCCCCGCTGCGTACGGCCAGCCACTTGGCCTCGGCCCGGTCGCACACCGCCTCCTCGACGGGCACCGGCCCCGGCGCGGTGAGCGTGGGGCTGCGGTGCACCTCGGCCTCACGGTTGACCTGGCGGTACCGGTCGACGCACAGCCGCATGGTCACGGTCGTCAGCCAGGCGCCGAGGCGCTCGTCGTCCAGGTCGGGGCGTTCCGCGGCGCGCAGCATCGCCTCGTGCACCGCGTCCTCGGCGTCCTCCGGGCTCATCGACCTGCGCCGGGCCACCTTGAGCAGTTGCTCGCGGTGGCTCCACATGCGCTCCCAACGGTCGTGGGCCGCCTGAATCTCCGCAGGCATGTCCGGCATGTCTGTCGCCATGAGGGCCCCTTTGCGCTCACCCGCCGGTCCTGTGCCGTCCGGCGGGTGGCGACATTACCGCCCAGTATCCGGGGTTGTGGAGGGGGAGGAGGCCATCGAGTCCACACCGTTGCTGGTCAGCGGGCCGTCGCTGGGCAGCAGGTCGCCGCCGGGCAGTTCGATGTCCGGGCCGGGCGTGGGGAGTTGGGGCTGCGGCGTCTGTGTGGCCCCGCCCGCCGCACGGGACCTGGTGGGGGTCGGCGAGGCAGGTGCGGACGGTGCCGGGGAGGGCGTAGCGCTCGGACGGGTGGACGGTTTCGGTGTGGCCGGCGGCTGTGACGGCTTCGGGTGCGCGGAGGACTTCGCGCGGTCGTCCGGCACCACCCGGTGCCCTTCCAGGTAGTACGCGTACCAGGCCCTGACCGTGCGCAGATACGCCTCCGAGTGGTTGTAGCCGAGGACCGCCCGGTCCAGCTCGGCCGGGTCGGAGAGGTCCCTCCCCCACTCTCGGCTTCGCTCGAGCGGGCGGTACCCCCATCCCGCGCACAGGTAGCGCCCGGCGGCGAGCGCCGCGTCGAAGACGTTGTCCGGGTCGGCGCGGCCGTCGCCGTTGCCGTCCGCGCCCCAGCGGGCCCAGGTCGACGGGATGAACTGCATCGGTCCGACCGCCCGGTCGTAGGCCGGGTCCCCGTCGTAAGCGCCGCCGTCGGTGTCCCGCACGAGGGCGAAGGCGCCGCCGTCCAGCCGCGGCCCGAGGATCGGCGCCACGGTCGTACCGTCCGCCGTCACCCGACCGCCCCGCGCCTGCCCGGACTCCACCTGGCCGATCGCGGCCAGCAACTGCCACCGCAGCCGGCAGCCGGGCGCGGTGCGGGCGAGCTCCGCCTCGGCGTGCCGGTAGGCGGCGAACACGCTCGCCGGCAGCGCGGCGCCGGTCACCGATGCCCCGCGCTCGCGTTCCCGGGTCCGCAGTGGCGGGAGGCCGGTGCGGTACGGGGTGTCGCCCGACACGCTCGGCCCGTGCTCGGCGGGCGCCTCCCGCTGAGGCACGGAGGCCCGTGCCGGGACCGCCCCCGGCGCCTGTGACCCGGTCAGCGCGGCCATCGCCGCCGCCGCGATCGCCGCACCCCGGACGCCTCTGACGCTGTGCCCTGCTCGCCCTGCCACGTTGCGCTCCCCTCCCTGTGGGCCGATGTCGTCTGCTCTACGGGGCGGGGCGGGGGGTCCGTCGCTCGCGGCGCGGCTATTTCGGGAAGGGGAGCGCACGCGTGTCCGCAAGGGGGCGCACGCGGGTCCGCGGGGGAGTCGGCCTTGCAGCGGGAAACCGATCGGTTTACTCTCGCAGGAGTAGGTAAACCGATCGGTTTCCTCATTCGTCATTCCTCATTCCTCGTTCCCGGGAGTACCCATGACATCCATCGAAGGCTCGGTCGCACTGGTCACCGGCGGCAGCCGCGGTATCGGCCGGGCGCTGGTGCAGTCCCTGTACGAGCGGGGTGCGAAGAAGGTGTACGCGACCGCGCGCGACGCCCGGACGGTCAAGCACCCCGACGCGGTACCGCTTGCGCTGGAAGTGAGTGATCCCGCGTCCGTCGCCGCGGCCGCCGAGCAGGCGCAGGACGTCACCGTCCTGATCAACAACGCCGGCGCGTCCGTGAACGCGAACTTCCTGGATTCGCCCGTCGAGGACGTCCGCCGCGAGTTCGAGACGAACTTCTACGGCCCGCTCCTCGTCACGCGCGCCTTCGTGCCGATCATCGAGCGCAACGGCGGCGGTCACATCCTCAACGTCCACTCGGTGCTCTCGTGGGTCGGCCTCCTGAATTCCTACAGTGCGTCCAAGGCCGCCCTCTGGTCGCAGACCAACTCCCTGCGGCTCGACCTGAAGCCGCGCGGCATCGAGGTCACCGGACTCCACGTCGGTTACGTCGACACGGACCTGGCCGCCCATGTCGATGCGCCGAAGTCCACCCCCGAGAGCGTGGCGGCCCAGGCGCTCGACGGCATCGAGTCCGGTGCCTTCGAGGTGCTGGCCGACGACCTCACCCGGCAGGTCAAGGCCCAGCTGTCGCAGGACATCGGCGTGATGTATCCGCAGCTGGTGGCGTAATCGGGCCGTGGGCCGGCGGCAGTCTGGCGGCAGGCCTGCAATTGCAGAGGGCGGCGGGCCTGCGATCGCAGACGGCCGGCAGGGCGGGTGATCTCAGGTCGGCGGCGGGCGGGTGATCTCAGGTCGGCGGCAGGGCGGGTGATCTCAGGTCGGCGGCAGGCGGGCGATCGCAGCCCGGCGGCAGGCGGGTGATGTCAGACCGGCAGCAGGCGGGCGATCAGCTCGCTGAGCTGCCGGGCGTTGCGGCACTCGTGCATCTCGACGAGTTCGGCGTAGGCGGGGGCGGCGGAATCGCCCGTGCCCCACTGGGGCCGCTGCTCGGGGTTCAACCAGTAGACGCGGCGGGCCCGTTCGGAAACGTGCCGTACGGCCGGGAGATTCGGGTCGCTCATGTTCGTACGGGCGTCGCCGAGGACGAACACGGTCGTACGCGGCCCGACCGCGTCGGCGTACCGCTCGTCGAACTCGCCGAACGCGACACCGTAGTCGCTGCTGCCGTGCCAGCCCGTCAGCGTGGCCTCCGCCTGGATGCGGGCGCCCAGCCCCTCCGGGTCGGCCCTGCCGTGCACCAGAAGCCCGGTCACCTCGTCGATGCGGTTGACGAAGGCGAACACCCGCACCTTGCTGAACTGGTCGTGCAGCGCCTGTACCAGCAGCATGGTGAAGTCCGAGAATCCGGACACCGAGCCCGACACATCGCACAGCAGCACCAGTTCGGGCCGGACGGGGCGGCGCCTGCGCAGCACGGGGCGCATCGGCACCCCGCCCGTCGACAGCGACCCGCGCAGGGTCCGCCGTAGGTCGATGGTGCCCCGGGCGGCTCGACGGCGGCGTGCGGCGAGCCGGGTGGCCAGCTTGCGCGCGAGCGGCTGAACCACCCTGCGCAGCTCGGCGAGTTGGGTCCGCCCCGCGAACAGGAAGTCGACCCGGTCGGCGGTCGGGGCCACCGCCCGCCGTGCGATCTCGTCCCGGCCGCGCCGCTCGGCGACCCGCCGCCGCGCCTCTGTGGCGACCTGCGCGCGGAAGGCCTCGATGCGCCGCCGGATCTCGTCCTCCAGCAGCCGGTCGGTGAACCCCGCTCCGCCGCGCTGTGCCCGGACGCTGTCGCGCACCCGCGCCATCAGCGTCTGCGGCCGCAGCCGGTCGAGCGTCTGGTACGACGACCAGCCGTCCGACCCCGGCGAGGAACCGTAGCCGCCGAACCCGTCCACCGCCTCGACCGCCAACTGTGCGATCGCCGCTCGGTCGTCGGCCGCGAGCGCGGCCGCGAGCCGGCTCCGCAGGTCCCCCCGGTCGGCGGGTGCCTCGCTGTCCGGCGGCGCCCCGACGCGGCGCGGAAAGTACACGTCGAAGACCGGATCGAACACCCGCCGTTGCCCCGGGTTGTGGAGCAGCGTGGCGGCGAGGCCTTCGCGCAGCCGTTCCCGGTCCGCGAGGCCGAGCGCCTCCAACGCCTGTGCGGCGTCCAGGGTTTCCCCGGTACCGATCCGCACCCCGTGCGAGCGCAGCGTCCCGACGAGACCCGTCAGCCGCTCCGCCACATCGGCCGCCCGGTCGGCTGCGCCCGCCGGTCCGACGGGACCCGTCAGCCGGTCCGCCACATCGGCCGCAGGGTCGGCTGCGCGCGCCGGTCCGACGGGATCCGTCAGCCGGTCCGCCACATCGGCCGCAGGGTCGGCTGCGCCCGCCGGCTGATCCGCCGCACCGGCCGACGGCGCGGTCACACGGCGTCCAGGTCGAGCTTGGCGGTCGCCTTGAGAACGTCGTCCTGGTGCTTGAGGAGCACGCCGAGGCTGTCGTGCACGACGCTCTCGTCGAGGGTGTCCGCGCCGAGCGCGAGCAGCGTGCGAGCCCAGTCGATCGTCTCGGCGACCGAGGGGACCTTCCGCAGATCCATCTCGCGCAGCGCGCCGACCACCCGCACCACGGACTCCGCCAACGCCACGTCGAGGCCCGGCACCTTCAGCCGTACGATGCGCCGCTCCAACTCCTCGTCCGGGAAGCCGATGTGGAGGAAAAGGCAGCGGCGGCGCAGCGCCTCGGACAGCTCGCGGCTCGCGTTCGAGGTGAGGACCACGAAGGGGCGACTGGTCGCGGTGATCGTGCCCAACTCGGGGACGGTGACCTGGAAGTCGCTGAGGACTTCGAGCAGCAGGCCCTCCACCTCGACGTCGGCCTTGTCGGTCTCGTCGATCAGCAACACCTTGGGCTCGTCGCCGCGGATCGCCGTCAAAAGCGGGCGCGCCAGCAGGAATTCCTCGCTGAAGATGTCGGTGCGCGCCTCGTCCCACGTCTCGTCGCGGCCCGCGCTGATGCGTAGCAGCTGCTTGGCGTGGTTCCACTCGTACAGCGCCCGGGACTCGTCGACGCCTTCGTAGCACTGCAGCCGGACCAGCCGTGCTCCGGCGACCTGCGCGACGGCCTTGGCGAGTTCCGTCTTGCCGACCCCGGCGGGGCCCTCCACCAGGAGCGGCTTGCCGAGCCGGTCGGCCAGGAAGACCGTCGTGGCGACGGCGGGAGACGCCAGATAGCCGGTCTCGGCGAGGCGTGCGGAGACATCGTCGACGGATGTGAACAGCAACGGGGCCTCCAGCTCGGCACGGGCGAGGTCGGCTCACTATCTAAGCGCTTGTTCACCACCCTGTCACGTGTGAGCGTGCTCGCACGGCGTCACGCGTGTGCGCGCTCGCAGAGGGGTGCGCGCGAGGGTGCCGGCGGAGGGTCGGGTCACGCGTGTGGGTGCTCGCAGAGCGCCAGGCGTGAAGGTGCTCGCGCAGCCGTATACCGATCGGTTTCCTCGCTCCCTCTTGCGAGGTAACCTCGCCCTATGGCCACTACAGACAAGGCGTCCCCGAGGGACCGGCTGCTGGACGCGGCGGCCGAGCTCTCCTACCGCGACGGCGTCTCCATCGGCATCGAGGCACTGTGCCGGTCGGCCGGTGTCTCGAAGAGGTCGATGTACCAGCTTTTCGCCGGCAAGGACGACCTCCTCGCGGCGAGCCTGGAGCGGCGCATTCCGCGGTACGTGGAGGAGCTCACGCCCGTTCCGGGGGAGGCCGTCACGCCGCGCGAGCGCATCCTGGGCGTCTTCGAGCGGCTGGAGAAGACAGCGGCGCTGCCCGAGTTCCGCGGCTGCCCCTTCCTCGCCGTACTGGTCGAGCTGAAGGACCCCGAGCACCCGGCGAGCGCGGTCGCCGGCGGCGCCAAGCAGCGTCTCAAAGAGGTGTTCCGGGTCGAGGCCGAGCGCGGTGGCGCGCGCGACCCCGAACTCCTCGCCCGGCAGTTGATGCTGGTCTTCGACGGTGCGAGCGCCCGCGCGGGCGCCAGGATCGAGACCCTCGACGGGCTGGCCACGACGACCGCCACGGTGCTGCTGGACGCCGCGGGCGTCGCGTAGCACCACCGCTGCCGCAGCCGCTACCGCTGCCTCAGCCGGTGACCGTGAACCACGTGGTCCGGGACTTCTTCCACTCCGGGTGAGTGAGGTCCTTGGCCTCCGTGCCGTCGCCGTACAGGTCGGCGGAGCCGTCGTCGGTGATCAGCTGGGCGCGGGCGCCCGGGACCGTCAGGTCGGGGACGTCGACGACGGACTCCCAGCCGCCGGGGTCCGAGGTGGGGAGGTCGAGGCGCTTGACCGGGGCATGGGCCGGGTTGCCGTCCCAGGAGTACAGGGCGTACGGGTCGGTGTTGTCGTCGGCGGCCCAGGAGCCGGCGACGATCAGGTACTGGTTCGAGGCGTTCTTGCGGATGTCGCGGACCGAGAGGCCGCCGAGGTCGAGCTCGATCGGGGTGCCGAAGGTGGCCGACGCGCCGCTGCCGACCATCTTGTCGATGTTCGTGACGGGGACGAGGAGCGCCTTGCCGCCCGCCACCGCCGGGGCGAGGGGCGCGCGGAAGCCGATGTACGCCGTGGTCGTCGAACCCGGGGCGAACTCCAGGCCCTCCACGTTGAAGCCGTCGATCTGCTTGGGCACCTGACCGTCGGCGGTGCCCGCCGCGAAGCCGTAGCGGTCGCCGTTCGCCTCGTCCCAGGCGACGAGGCCGTCGCGCAGCTTCGCGTAAGAGCCGCCGTACGAGAGGGTCGTGGCCGCGCCCGAACCGGTGACCTTGGTCGTGAAGACCGTGTTGCGGGCCGACTTGTACTCGCCGTCCTTGTTGTTGCCCAGCGAGCCCGTCCAGTAGATGGTGTCGCCGACGCGGGCGGCGCCCTCGATGTCGATCTCCTTCGAGACACCGATCTTGGAGCTGAAGTCCCAGGTCCTGACGGGCGCGCCCGATGTCGAACGGTCGTACAGGCGCAGCACGTTGGACTCGTCGTCCGCGACGACCGCGTACCCGCCGCCCACGTCGACGGCGGCGGAGGCGTCGCTGGAACCGGTGAAGTACCTGCTGTCCGCGCTCTGCTGGACGGTGGCCGACGCGGCGTAGTGCAGCGTCTTCGTGGCCGTCTGGCCGTCGACCCCCGTCACCTTCACGGTGAGGTCGGTGTAGCCCCGGCCGCGCGCGGCGACGGCGACCTTACGGGTGGCGCCGGTTCCGGTGACGGTGACGTCGCCGGTGGTCGCCACGGAGGTCTTGCTGCTCTTGGTCACCGAGACGGCGAGCGCACCCGCGTCGGCACCGCTCTGGGCGACCGTCACCTGCACGACCGGATCACCGCTCGCACCCACCGCGCCGGACAGGTACGCCGCCGACAACGAAAGGCTCGGTGTGCCGTAACTCGCCGCCCGCGCCTGGCTTCCCATCCCCACGACGGCGAGCGTAAGCACCCCGCTCACCACGGCAATCGCCCTGCGACCTGAGGGAAAAACGTAGTCCTGCACTGGGACCCTTTCGTCGACGTGATGCCGACGAGAAGGCTCAGCCGCCTCCGCCAACTCCATGCGGCGCGCGTAGGTCCGCGGGGTGAATACCTTCGGACACCGGCAGGTCGCCGGGTCGCAAGTGTGCTCTATGCTCCGGGAGTTGGTCCCTCCTCGATGGGCCCGAGCGATCGCTCCGTGACGCCCGCCAAGTGGGCGGTGAAGACCTCGCGCGCGTCCGGCGCCAGCGTGCGCAAGGCCACCAGCGCCGTGATCACGACGTCGCAGAGCTCCGACTGGACGTCGTCCCAGGTGTGGCTCGTGCCCTTGCGCGGGTTCTGGCTCGTCGCGCCGATCACCGCCTGGGCGACCTCGCCGACCTCCTCCGACAGCTTCAGCACGCGCAGGAGCAGGCCCTCCCGGCCGCCGTGCGCCCGATGGGCGTCCAGCCAGGCGTGCAGGCGGTCGATCGAGTCCCAGACGTCTTCATCAGCCATGGGGCCAGTGTCCCGGGGTCGGCTATGGGGCCAGTGTCCCGGGGTCGGCTATGGGGTCAGTGTCCCGGGGTCGGCTATGGGGTCAGTGTCCCGGGGTCGGCCATGGGGTCAGTGTCCCGGGGTCGGCCATGGGGTCAGTGTCCCGGGGTCGGCTATGGGGTCAGTGTCCCGGGGTCGGCCATGGGGTCAGTGTCCCCGAGTCGGCCATGGGGCCAGTGTCCCCGGAGTCAGCCATGGAGCCGGCCTCCCCAGAGGCGGCTCGCCCGACGCCTCCTCGTAGACCCGACGTCTACTCGTCGACGAACGCCTGCTCGTCGAACAGCGCTTCCTGCTCCCCCTCCGCCGCCTTCCGCACCCTCTTGTGCCGCGCTCCCACGACCAGCGCCGTGACCGCCGCCGTCACGCCCAGTGCCGTCGGCACCATCCAGCCGCGGTTCACCGTGTGGCCCAGCAGATGGTCGAGGGACAGCCGGCCGGGCCCCGTCACCGCGAGGCCCGCCGCCGTCAGACCCAGCGACGCCGCGTACTCGTAGCCGCCTTCCATCGCGAAGAACCCGCTCGGTGCGTGCACCGCCGCCGCGCCCGCCATCGCGCCGGCCGCCGCCGCACCGGCCGCGGGCGTCGCCAGGCCCAGCGCCAGCAGCGTGCCGCCGCCGGCCTCCGCGAGACCGGCCGCCGTCGCGCTCGCCTTCCCGGGCGTGTAGCCCATGGCCTCCATGGCCGCCCCGGTCGCTTCGAGGCCGCCCCCGCCGAACCAGCCGAGCAGTTTCTGCGCCCCGTGCGCGGCCAGCACTCCGCCCGTGCCCAGACGGAGCAGCAGCAGTCCCAGATCGGTTCGGTCGAAACAGGTCACGGTGACTCCCAGAGCAGACAGCGGGCAACGGTTCCCTCCTCGGGGCTCCACCGTCGCACCGATCGGACGAGCCCGACGCTCCCGGGCAGCCGTTCGGGTGGCGGGCGCGGGGGACCGGTGTGAGTCTGGCTGACATGACGATTCAGGTAGCGAAACTCAGCGACCCGGCCGTCCGGGCCTTCGTCACCGCGGTGAACGCCCACGACCGGGACGCCTTCGAGGCCGTCCTCGCCCCGGGCGCGACCATGTCCGACGACGGCTCCGACCGGGACCTCGCCGACTGGACCGACCGGGAGATCTTCTCCTCCCACGGCCACATGGACGTCGACAACGAGTCCAACGGAGGCCGCTCCCTCATCGCCCGCTACAACAACGACACCTGGGGCGAGATGAAGACGAGGTGGAGCTTCACCGTCGACGACGGCGGCAGGATCACCCGCTTCGAGACCGGCCAGGCCTGAGGACTTCGAGACCGGCCGGGCCTGAGGACTTCGAGACCGGCCGGGCCTGAGGACTTCGAGACCGGCCGGGCTTGACGGCTTTGAGACCGGCCGGGTTTGACGGCGTCGAGCGCGGCCGGGCTTGAGGAACCCTCCATCGCAAGGGGCTTGCCTTCGTGTGCGCTCCAACTCCTAGCGTCCAGTGGCATGGAGACCACTGAGCACGGGACGACTGAGCACGGGAGCAGTGAGCACACGACTGAGCACAGGACACTGGGACGCAGCGGTATCGAGGTGAGCCCTCTCGGCTTCGGCTGCTGGGCCATCGGCGGTGAGTGGTCGACGCCCGACGGGCAGCCGCTCGGCTGGGGCAAGGTCGACGACGAGGAGTCCGTACGGGCCCTTCGGCGCGCCCTCGACCTCGGTGTGACCTTCTTCGACACGGCGGACGCGTACGGCGCCGGGCACAGCGAGCGCGTTCTCGCGCGGGCGCTGGGCAAGCGGCGCTCCGACGTGGTCGTGGCCACCAAGTGGGGCAACGTGATCGACGAGGAGCGTCGGCTGCTCACCGGCAGCGACGACTCCCCGGCGTACGCCCGCCGTGCGCTGACCGCCTCACTGCGGCGCCTTGACACCGACCACGTCGACCTCTACCAGTTGCACCTGTCCGACGCGGACCCGGAGCGGGCCGCGCAACTCCGCGAGGCCTGCGAGGAGTTCGTACGGGAAGGGCTGATCCGCGCCTACGCGTGGAGCACCGACGACCCCGAGCGCGCGGCCGTCTTCGCGCGGGGCGCGCACTGTGCGGCCGTACAGCATCGGCTCAATGTGCTGCAGGACGCGCCCGAACTCCTCGCGCTCTGCGCCGAGTCGGACCTCGCGAGCGTCAACCGCAGTCCGCTGGCGATGGGGTTGCTGACCGGGAAGCACACCGCGGGGCAGGCCCTCGAAGCGGGGGACATCCGCAACACGCCGCCCGCCTGGCTGCCGGGCTTCACCGAGCAGGGCGGCGCCGACCCGCAGTGGCTCGCCCGGGTCGACGCCCTCAAGGAGATCCTCACCAGCGGCGGCCGTACCCTCGCGCAGGGCGCCCTCGCCTGGCTGTGGGCGCGCAGCCCGCACACCGTTCCCATCCCGGGGTTCCGCTCGGTCGCCCAGGCCGAGGAGAACGCGGGCGCGATCGCCAAGGGGCCGCTCACCGCCGGGCAGCTGGCCGAGGTCGACCGCGTACTCGGACGGTGAGCGGCGCCGCCCTGGAGGACGTCGTCCTCCAGGGCGTCCGCATCCCCCAGGACCGCGCACAGGCAGCCGTAGGACCACCGAACGGTCAGTAGCCCTGACCGCCGTAGGTCTGCTGCTGGGCGTACTCCTGCTGGGCCGGCTGCTGGACAATCGGCTGGGCCGCGGCGGCACGGCGCGCGCCGCCCTGTTCGGTCAGCGTGATCTGTCCCGCCTTGATGGTCGCCAGGCGCGGTGCGCGGCGGGCGATGGACGAGTCGTGGGTGACCATGATGAAGGTCAGCCCGTACTCGTGCCACAGGCCTTCGAGCAGCCCCATGATGTCGTCGCGGGTGCCCTCGTCGAGGTTGCCGGTCGGCTCGTCGGCGAGCAGTACCTTCGGCTTCTTGACCAGCGCGCGGGCGATGGCGACGCGCTGCTGCTGGCCGCCGGACAGCTCGCTGGGCGCGTGGCCCAGGCGGTCGCCGAGACCGACCGAAGTCAGCGCCTCGGCGGCCCGCTCGCGCCGCTCCTTGGGCTTCACGCCGAGCGGTACGAGGGCGGTCTCGACGTTCTCCTGCGCGGTCAGCGTCGGGATGAGGTTGAAGGCCTGGAAGATGATGCCGATCTTCTCGGCGCGCAGCCGGGTCAGCTTGGCCTCGCTGATGGAGGCGAGGTCCACGCCGTCCAGTTCGACGCTGCCGGAGGACGGGCGGTCGAGGCCGCCGATCATCTGGAGCAGGGTCGACTTGCCGCCGCCGGTGGGGCCCTGGATGACGAGCTGGTCGCCGTCCTCGATGGCGAGGTCGACGCCGCGCAGCGCCTCCACCGTCTCCTTGCCCCGTGTGTAGCGCTTGGTGACGCCGGTGAGCTTGTACATGAAGGTCTCCGAAGATGAAGGGGGCGGGGCGCCGCGGCCCGGGGGGGAACGGACGCGGCGCCCCGGCTCAGGGGGTATGGCCCGAGGGCGAGTTACGAGACGCTGCGCAGCGCGTCCGCCGGGCGCATCCGGGAGGCGCGCCAGCCGCCCATCGCACCGGCGATCAGGCCGCCCGCGATGGCCAGGCCCGCCGCGAGCGCGATGGTGGTCGGCGAGACCGGCGCGGACAGCGCGATCTCCATGGTGTTCTTGGCCGCCGAGGCCGCCTGGCCGGGGCCGCCGCCACCGGGGCCGCCGCCCATGCCGCCACCGCCGCCCATGCCCCCGGTGGAGCCGAGCTCCGCCGTCAGCTTCGGGCTGATCGCCGTGACCGCGTACGCCGCGCCGAGGCCCAGGGCGATGCCGAGCGCGCCGCCGAGCAGACCGTTCACGATGGACTCGCCGACGACCTGGCGGGTCACCTTGCGGGACGGCCAGCCGAGCGCCTTCAGGGTGCCGAACTCACGGACGCGACGGGAGACGGCGGATGAGGTGAGGAGCGCCGCCACCAGGAACGCGGCGACGAGGACCGCGATGGACAGCCACTTGCCGACGCTGGTGGCGAGGTTGGAGGCGGTGGACAGCGAGCCGGAGACGGTGTCCGCGAGATCGGCGGACGTGGTGACCGTGGTACCCGAGATGTTCTTCTGGATCGTCTTCTTGACGGTGTCGATCTGCTTCGAGTCGGTCGCCTTGACGTAGATCGTGGTGACCTTGTTCTTCGAGTCGCCGAGCGTCTGCGCCTGCTTCAGCGGCAGGTAGACGTCGGTGGTCGACTCGCTGCTGTCCGGCGTCGCGATACCGATGATCGTGTACTTGGTGCCGGAGATCTTGAAGGTCTTGCCGACCTTGTACTTGTTCTCCTTGGCGTACGACTTGCTGACCACCGCGACCTTCGCGTTGGTCTGCGCGGTCGTGAAGGTCTTGCCCGAGGTGATCTTCGAGGTGGCCAGCGGGCCGAGGTCCTGGTCGCTGACATCGACGCCCGCGACGGAGTACGAGTTCACGTCGAAGGAGGCGCCGCCGCCCTGCACCTGGGGCTGGCCCGTGCTGGTGCCGCCGCCGGGACCGCTCTGGCCGCCGCTCTGCTGCTGGGTGGAGGACTGCGCCTTGCCCTGCGTGAAGGAGCCGTTGACCTTGGTGACGTTCAGGCTCAGCGCGCCCACCGCGCTCGCCACGCCCTTCTGCGCGGCGACCTCGGTGACGAGCGAGGACTTCAGGGACTGACCACCCTGCGTCATCACGCGGTCGGAGCTCTGGGTCGTCTTGCTGTCGTTGGACTTGGCGTCGAAGTCGAACTTCGGTCTGCCCGAGGCGTTGCTCGAAGGCGCCGTCTGGGCCTTGGTGACCGTCATGTCGGTGCCGAGCCCGTACAGCGACTTCAGGACCTTGTCCTGTGCCTGCTGCATGCCGGCCGACACCGAGTTGACGGTGATGACCAGCGCGATACCGAGCGCCAGACCCATGGCGATCACCAGCGCCGCCTTCTTGCGCCGGCTCAGCTCACGCTTGAGATAGATGCCAAACATCCCGTTCCTCAAAGGTTCTTGGCGCCCGCTGTGGGCGCGGCCACAAGCTATGGAGGAACCTTTGAGCCGGGCTGAGCAAGAGATGTGTGAGGGCTGAGAAAGTAGCGCCCGGAATCAATATTCCGTAAGACAGCCGATTCCTAGGCTCTCTAGGGCGTACTGCCAGGAAACGCCTGTTGAGTGGCCCTTGGTGAAGACAGCGGGCTCGCCCGGTGCGCATCTCCCGGTGGGACGGTGGACGGTCGTACGGGGCGGGCCCGCGCCGTTTTGCCGCGCCTTTGTGAGTCCTTTATCACCCCGCTGTGCCACGCCGCGGAAGCACTTTGTACGGTCCCGGGATGCGTGTTTCTTCTCGGGTTTCCCGTCGTGCCGCTCTCGGCCTCGCCGCAGCCGTCCCGCTGGCCGCGGCCACTTCCACGGCCGCCCCATCCGCGTACGCCGCCACGACGATCGGCGGTGAACGGCTCGGACGCACCGGTATTCAGGTGCGTGGCGTCTCGGGGCTGCCCAAGAGGCTCACCGCCCGCGCCTGGGTCGTCGCGGACCACGACAGCGGCCAGGTGCTCGCCGCGTTCAACGCGCACCGGCGGCTGGCACCCGCGTCCACCCTGAAGATGCTGTTCGCGGACACCGTGCTGAAGAAGTTCGAGCGGACCGAGAAGCACAGGGTGACCGACGCCGACCTCGCGGGGATACCGGCGGGCTCCAGTCTTGTCGGCGTCAAGCCCGGCATCACGTACACCGTCGAGCAGTTGTGGCAGGGCGTCTTCCTGCGCTCGGGCAACGACGCGGTGCACGTGCTCAGCCACATGAACGGCGGCGTCGCCGTGACCGTCGCCGAGATGCAGGCCAAGGCCGCGGACCTGCAGGCCCTGGACACGCACGTGATCAGCCCCGACGGCTTCGACCACAAGGGGCAGCTGTCGTCCGCGTACGACCTGACGCTCTTCGCCCGTCACGGCCTCGGCGACGCCGACTTCCGCGCCTACTGCGCGACGAAGACCGCCGATTTCCCGGCCGGCGGCAAGAAGACCTTCCAGATCCAGAACACCGACCGCCTGCTCACGGGCGCGTGGGGCGTGGAGACGTACGACGGCCTGATCGGTGTGAAGAACGGCTACACCAGCAACGCCGGCAACACCTTCACCGGCGCGGCGACCCGCGACGGGCGGACCCTCCTCGTCACCGTGATGCACCCGAAGAGCGGCGGCAGCGGCGTCTACGAGGAGACGGCGCAGCTGCTCGACTGGGGTTTCAAGAACGCGGCGAACGCCGTGCCGGTCGGCACGCTGGTCGATCCGCTCAGCGAGGGCGGTGCGAGCGCGACGCCCACACAGAAGGCGGCGAAGGCGGCCGCGGGCGCACAGTCCGGGGCGTCGGGGGACGGCTCGTCGTGGGGGCCGCTCGGCGGGGCCGGGGGAGCCGTCGCGCTGCTCGCGGGCGGGGCCTTCGTGCTGCGCAACCGCCGACGCAAGGCGGCCGACGACGCCGCGGACGGCCGTCACCGGCGCTGAACCTCGCGGCGCCGCACATGTATGGGGGCAGCCGTTTCGCGGTCCGGTGCATACCTCGCGGTCCCGCGCGAGGTCCGCCCCCAACCGGTCCGCGGAACGGCTGCCACCTCCCCCCTCGGAGTGGGCCGATGGCCCTACCGAAGTCTTGTGCTCCAAGTGTGAAGCTCTGGTGGAGGAGATGTTGAGCATAAGCCCACTACCGGCCCATATGCTCCGGAGGTTCAGCTTCCGTTTGTGCAGGTTGAGTCGTTGACCAGTCGTTGACGAACCATTGAGGAGTGGTTGATCGGCTGTTCACGGCGCGGGCGCGATCGGTTCAGCCGCGCCCCACGTACGGCATCGTCGTCGCCAGCACCGTCGCGAACTGCACATTCGCCTCCAGGGGCAGCTCCGCCATGTGCCGGACCGTGCGCGCCACATGGGCCACATCCATCACCGGCTCGATCGCCAGTTCGCCGTTCGCCTGGAGCGTTCCGGTCCGCATCCGCTCGGTCATGTCGGAGGCCGCGTTGCCGATGTCGATCTGGCCGCAGGCGATCCGGTACGGGCGCCCGTCCAGGGACAGTGACTTGGTCAGACCCGTCAGCGCGTGCTTGGTCGCCGTGTACGCGATCGACTGCGGGCGGGGCGTGTGCGCCGAGATGGAACCGTTGTTGATGATCCGGCCGCCCTGCGGGTCCTGCTCCTTCATCTGCCGGTACGCCGCCTGCGCGCACAGGAACGCGCCGTTGAGGTTGGTGTCCACCACGTGCCGCCAGGCGTCGTACGGCAGCTCTTCGAGCGGGACCCCGCCCGGGCCGAACGTGCCGGCGTTGTTGAAGAGCAGGTCGAGCCGCCCGAAGCGGTCGCGCACGGCGCCGAAGAGGGCGGCCACGTCGTCGGGCCGCGAGACGTCGGTGCGTACGGCCACCGAGGGTCCCTCGGGGACAAGGGCCGCGGTCTCCTCCAGGGGCTCGGTCCGGCGTCCGGCCAGCGCCACCGACCAGCCGGTGCGCAGCAGTTCCATGGCTACCGCACGGCCGATGCCGGAGCCCGCTCCCGTCACCACCGCGATCTTCGTCTGCGGGGCGTTCATGGCATGCGTGGCATTCATGGGGCCGCAGCGTACGGGAGTGTCCGTGGTGCGGAAGGGAGGGTCCGCAGTGCGGAACTCAGGCCGTGTCGGCCTCGCCCGGACAGCCGACCTCGCCCGGATAACGGACGCCGATGCGGTCCCGTATCGCGTCGAGCGTCCGCATCACGGCGAGGCTGCCGTCGAGGGGGACGAGCGGGGACTCGGTCTCGCCGGCGCGCAGGGCGCGCATCGCCTCGGCGGCCTCGTGTCTGAGGCTGGTGCGCGGGCCGTCCGCCGGGTCGGCCGTGAACTTCTCCGGGGCGCGGCCGTCGCGGTGCAGCACGAGGCGGTCCGGGAAGAAGAAGCCCTCCGGGATGTCGATGCGGCCCTGGGAGCCGGTGACGGAGGCGGAGACAGCGGTGCCGCCGTTGATGGAGCAGTGTACCGAAGCGAGAGCGCCGCTCTCCCAGGAGAGCAGTGCTCCCGTCTGGAGATCAACGCCCTCGTCGGAGAGCACTGCTCTCGCGGTGATGTCCGAGGGCTCCCCGAGCAGCAGTTGCGCGAACGACACCGGGTAGACGCCCAGGTCGAGGAGCGCGCCGCCGCCCTGCGCGGGGTCGCGCAGCCGGTGCGACGGCGGGAACGGGCCGTTGATTCCGAAGTCGGCCTGCACGGTGCGGACTTCGCCGATCGCACCGTCGTCGACGAGCGTCTTGAGCCGCCGGACCAGTGGATTGCAGTACATCCACATGGCCTCCATCAGGAAGCGATCGTGCTCCTTCGCCAGGGCGACCAGTTCCTCGGCCTCGCGCGTGTTCAGCGTGAAGGCCTTCTCGCACAGCACATGGCGCCCGGCCTCCAGGCACATCCCGGCGGCGGCCCGGTGCGCCGCGTGCGGAGTGGCGACGTACACGATGTCGACGTCCGGGTCCTCGGCGAGCGACGCCCAGTCCCCGTACGCCTTCGGTATCCCGAACCGCTCCGCGAAGGCCTTGGCCGACGCGTCCGTCCGCGAGGCCACCGCCACGACCTCGGCGTCCGGCATGTCCACCAGATCCGCCGTGAACGCCGCGGCGATCCCCCCGGTCGCCAGAATCCCCCACCGCACGCGCTCGCCCGTCATCCCCGCCCCTTCGCCCTGTGATGCCGTGTGATGCCGTAGTGCCATGACCCCGAACACTGTGTTCGAACTGAGAGCATAGGTGGCGGATTACTCGGAGAGGGAGGGGCACATGCCCGAGCGTGGCCGCACCACGCGGGGAGAGCGGTTCGAGCGGGAGGAAGCCGGCCCGGAGGGGCACATAGCGAACACCGCGCTCGCCGGCGTATCGGAAGCGGCGCCCAAAGCGTCGGACACCGGCGCCCTCCGCCGCACCGGACTCCTCGTCACCCTGATCCTCGGCGGCCTCACCGCCACGCCCCCGCTGGCGATGGACATGTACCTCCCGTCGCTTCCGGAGGTCACCCGGTCGCTGCACGCCCCGGCCGCGACCGTGCAGCTCACGCTCACCGCCTGCCTCGCGGGCATGGCGCTCGGACAGCTCGTCGTCGGCCCGATGAGCGACAGATGGGGCCGCAAGCGCCCCCTCCTCGCCGGTCTCGTCGTCTACATCGTGGCCACCGCACTGTGCGCCCTCGCGCCGAACGTCGAACTCCTCGTCGCCTTCCGGCTCGCGCAGGGCCTTGCGGGCGCGGCCGGGATCGTGATCGCCCGGGCCGTCGTCCGCGATCTGTACGACGGTGTGGCGATGGCCCGGTTCTTCTCCACCCTCATGCTGATCTCCGGCGTCGCCCCGATCGTCGCGCCGCTCATCGGCGGCCAGATCCTGCGCTTCACCGACTGGCGGGGCGTGTTCGTGGTGCTCACGGCGGTCGGCATCGCGCTGACCGCCCTCGTCCGGTTCCGGCTCCCCGAGACTCTCGCACCGGCCGAACGGCACAGCGGTGGCGTCGGTGAGGCGCTGCGCGCCATGCGCGGACTGCTGGCCGACCGGATCTTCGCCGGATACATGCTCGCGGGCGGTTTCGCCTTCGCCGCACTGTTCGCGTACATCTCGGCGTCGCCGTTCGTCGTGCAGGAGATCTACGGCGCCTCCCCGCAGACGTTCAGCCTGCTCTTCGGCCTCAACTCCGTCGGTCTGGTGATCGTCGGCCAGATCAACGGCAAGGTCCTGGTCGGCCGGGTCAGCCTCGACAAGGCGCTCGCCGTCGGCCTCTCGCTCATCGCCCTCGCGGCGACCGCGCTGCTGCTGATGTCCACGGGCGCCTTCGGCGAGGTGGGGCTGGCTCCAGTGGCCGCCGCCCTGTTCGTGCTGATGTCCGCGATGGGCCTGGCCATGCCCAACACGCAGGCCCTCGCCCTCATGCGCGTCCGGCACGCCGCCGGCTCCGCGTCCGCCCTCCTCGGCACCTCCTCCTTCCTCATCGGCGCGATCGCCTCGCCCCTCGTCGGCATCTCCGGGGAGCACACCGCTGTCCCGATGACCGTCGTCCAACTGGCCGCAGTACTGGTGGCCATCGCCTGCTTCGTGGGACTCTGCCGCCCCTGGCAGACGGGACGTACATCGGACGGAAAGGCGGCGGGCAGCTGAGCGCACCGAGACTGCGCACCGACACACCCGAACGGGCCGGGCTCGACCCCGAAGAGCTGCGTCACCTCGTACGGGAGGTCCGCTCCCTGACGCGCGGACCGGACCCCTGGGCGGCCGGCGTGGTGGTGATCGCGGGGCGTGGACCGGTCGTCGCCGTCGAGCAGGCGGCGGGGTGGGCGGTGCGCTACGCGGCCTACGACGAGGCGACGGACACGGGGGTCGAGCTGCCGCCCGCGGCGCGGGTGCCCATGACCGTCCACACACCCTGCGACCTGGCCTCCCTCACCAAGCTGTTCACCGCGGTCGCCGCGGTGCAGCAGCTGGAGCGCGGCACGCTCGGCATCGATGCGCGGGTGGGCGCGTACCTCCCGGAGTTCCGCGCGGCTGCCGCCTACGACATCACCGTACGGCAGCTGCTCACCCACACCTCCGGGCTGCGCCCCGAACTCCCGCTGTACGACTGCCCGGACGACGCCGCACGCCTGGCACTGCTCCGCGCGGAGGCCCCCTCGTCCGAACCGGGCGAGTACCTGTACTCGGACGTGAACCTGCTCCTCCTCCAGCACGTCCTGGAGCGCATCACCGGGCGCACGCTCGACGTCATCGTCCGGGACTGCATCACCCGGCCGCTCGGCATGACGGCCACCGGCTTCGGACCGTGCCCGGGCGCGGCGGCCACGGAGGACCAGCGGCGGCCGTGGGCCAAGGCCGACCGGGGGATGCTGCGGGGTGTGGTGCACGACGAGAACGCGTGGGCGCTCGGTGGGGTGGCGGGCCATGCGGGCCTCTTCTCCACGGCCCACGACCTGGCGATCTTCTGCCGCACCCTGCTGGCCGGCGGCTCCTACGGCCCCGCCCGCATCCTCGGCCCCGACTTCGTCGAGCTGATGCTGACCCCGCCCGGCCTCGGCTTCGCCATCGACCAGCCCTGGTTCATGGGCGCCCTGGCGGGGCGCGGCGCGGCGGGGCACACGGGCTTCACGGGGACATCGCTGGTGCTCGACCCGGCGACGGACACCTTCCTGGTGCTGTTGGCCAACACGGTGCATCCGCGGCGCCGCCCGGCGGACAACGCGCCGCGCGCGGCGGCGGGGACGCGCCTGCGGCGGGCGGTACGGGGGGCTTGAGGGGTGGGTGTTTCGCCCCCTTTGCCCCTACCCGTCCCGTACCAGCCTTTCGGCTGCGGGTGGGTGGGGGCTGGTCGCGCAGTTCCCCGCGCTCCTAAATCCCGACCGGCCTTTCGGGTGCGGGTGGGTGGGGGTTGTTCGCGCAGTTCCCCGCGCTCCTAAAAGGGGCGCAGCCCCCAGGTACGGGACGGGCAGGGGCGGAGGGGGGCGAAGAAACCCCCCTGCCCGGACACAACCCATTCGCCTCCCGCCCGGCGGGCACCCCGCGGCGCACCATGGGCATCAACTGCATCAACTCCCCCTGCGGTTGAGTAAGGAGCCCTCCTTGCCCCCTCCCCGCCGCGCCACGCCCCGGCGCTATCTCATGTGCCCACCCGCGCACTTCGAGGTCACGTACGCCATCAACCCCTGGATGAACCCCGCCAAGCCGGTCGACGTGCCGCTCGCCGTCGCCCAGTGGGAAGGCCTCCGCGACCGTTACCGCTCGCTCGGCCACACGGTCGAGGAGCTCACCCCCCGCCCCGGCCTGCCGGACATGGTCTTCGCGGCGAACGGCGCGACCGTCGTGGACGGCCGGGTGCTCGGCGCCCGGTTCGCGTACCGCGAGCGCGAGCCGGAGGCGGCGGCCCATCTGGAGTGGTTCCGCGCGCGCGGCTTCGCGCAGGTACGGGAGCCGGTCCACGTCAACGAGGGAGAGGGCGACTTCACGGTCACCGCGTCGTACGTGCTCGCGGGCCGCGGCTTTCGCGCGAGCCCTCTCTCGCACGGCGAGGCCCAGGAGTTCTTCGGCCGCCCGGTGATCGGTCTGGATCTCGTCGACCCCCGCTACTACCACCTGGACACGGCCCTCGCCGTCCTGGACGACACGGCGGACGAGGTCATGTACTACCCGCCCGCGTTCTCCCCCGGCAGCCGAGAGGTGCTGCGCCGGCTGTTCCCCGAGGCTCTGATCGCCACCGGCCAGGATGCCGCCGTGTTCGGCCTCAACGCGGTCTCGGACGGCCTGCACGTGCTGCTTCCACAGGCCGCGACCGGCCTGTTCGACCCCCTCCGGGACCGCGGCTTCGAGCCCGTCGGCATCGACCTCAGCGAACTCCTCAAGGGCGGCGGCAGCGTGAAGTGCTGCACGCAGGAACTGCGGAACTAGTCTTCCGCGGCCGGCGGCCAGGCGTCGCCCCACTCCGCGTCACGGGCCGCTCGGTACAGCGGTCCGTGGCGCTTGGTCACGGTCTCCCGGCGCAGCGACGGCTCGGTCTCGCAGAGATCCAGGAGTACTTGGCCCTTGCGGATCTGCGGCTTGCGCACGACGCGGGAGGACGCCGGGGCCGACGGGAAGCGGGTGGCGGCGACGTAGCTGAACTTCTCGTCCTCGTACGGCAGGGAGCCACCCTTGACCTGGCGGTGCAGGGAGGACCGGGCCACCCGGGCGGAGAAGTGGCACCAGTCCTCGCCGGGGACGATGGGGCAGGCCGCGCTGTGCGGGCAGGGGGCGGCGACGTGGAACCCGGCACGGATGAGGCGGTCGCGGGCCTCGATGACTCGGGTATAGCCGTCGGGGGTACCCGGCTCGATGATGACGACGGCCTGGGCGGCGGCCGCGGCGGCGTCCACGACGCAGGCGCGGTCGGCGTCGGTGAGCTCGCCCAGGACGTAGGACACGGTGACGAGATCAGTGCTCTCGATGGTGAGCGCCGATCCGATGCGAGAGCGGTGCCATTCGGCGTTCTTCAACTCCGGGTTCGCGGCGGCGATTTCCCGGCCCAGCGTGAGCGCGGGCTCCGCCCAGTCCAGCACCGTCACCGGGCGGGCGCCCTCCCAGGTCGCGTTCACCGCCCAGGTCGCCGCGCCCGTGCCACCTCCGACGTCCACGTGGCTGCCCGGCGCCCATCCGGGTACCGCGTCCGCGAACGCCTCCAGGGCCGTGTGCACCGCCTCGAACGTGGCGGGCATGCGATAGGCGGCGTACGCGACCACGTCCGAGCGGTCGCGGAGGATCGGGGTGTGCGTCGGGGTGGTCCCCCGGTAGTTGGCGATCAGCCGCTCGACCGCCTGCGCGGCGGCCTTCGGCGGCAGCCCGTCGAGCAGCCCGGCGAGGGCGGTGCGCAGGGTGTCGGCGGGGGTCAGGGGGGCGTTCACCCGGTGATTCTACGGTTGGCCGGGGCGCGGCTCGCGGCGGTGTTTCGCCCCCTCCGCCCCTGCCCGTCCCGGCCGGCCTTTCGGCTGCGGGTGGGTGGGGGTTGTCCGCGCAGTTCCCCGCACCCCCAAGAGGGGCGCAGCCCCCAGGGACGGGACGGGCAGGGGCGGAGGGGCGAAAAACCCTTGCCCCAGCCCCGTCGCACCCCCCGCCGGAGGCGAGACGTACCGTATCGTCGCCCTGATAAGTTCCCCCCATGGCCGAAAAGCCCAAGCCCAAACCCACCCCCGACGCCACTCGCCGCAGCGAGAAGTCACGTCGCGCGATCTACGACGCGGCTCTCGCCCTCGTCGGCGAGGTCGGCTATCCCAAGACCACGATCGAGGGCATCGCGGCCCGTGCCGGAGTCGGCAAGCAGACGATCTACCGCTGGTGGTCGTCGAAGGCGGACGTGCTCCTCGACGCCTTCATGGACCTCGGTGAGCAGGCCGCGCGGGCGGCGGGGCAGGAGCCGTACGAGATCCCGGACACCGGGGATCTGGCCGCCGACCTCAAACTGGTCCTGCGCGCCACCGTGGACGAACTGCTGAACCCGAGGTTCGAGATCCCGGCGCGCGCCCTGACCGCCGAGGGCGTGGTCAACGAACGGCTCGGAGCGGTGTTCGTCAGCAACCTCCTCGAACCCCAGCTCCAGCTGTACGTGACGCGGTTGCGCTCGGCGCAGGGCAAGGGGGACGTACGCCGGGACATCGACCCCCGCATCGCCCTGGAACTGTTCGTCTCCCCGCTGGCCCAGCGCTGGCTCCAGCGCACCGGCCCGATTTCCTACGAATACACCGACACGCTCGTCGACTACGCGCTCTTCGGCCTCGCCCCGCGCTGAGTGGCCGAGGCTGCCGCAAACCGGCCCGGCGCGTCCGTGACGATGCCGTCGCAGCCCAGCCGGAGCGCCCGGTCGCGCTGGGCCGGAGTGATCACGGTGTGCGCCCACACACGCGGGACGCCGGAAGTCACGGCCCGTACGAGACCGACGTCACGCGCCTTGTAGTCGACGTCGAGGACGTCGACGAACGACCTCCAGCGCTCGGGGTGGTCGGTGCGCATCTGGGCCGCCGACCGCCACAGCTGGCTGAGCAGGCCCAGCCGGTGGGCGCGCCGGGCCACTTCCGGATCGTTGGAGTCCACGAACGCCGAGCGGGTCGGACCGCGGTCACGGATCATCGCGGCGAGTGTGCCCAGGCTCTCCGGGTCCTTCGCCTCCAGCGTCAGCACGATCCGCCCGCCGAAGCGGTCCAGCACCTCGGCGACGGTCGGCGGCCGCTCCGGGTGCCGGCTGCCGGGATGTGCGTTCCTGGGGCGCAGCCGCACGCTCCGCCACTGCCGCAGGCTCAGGTCCCGTACCGCTCCACGCGTGTAGGTCGTGCGGTCCAGGGCCGCGTCGTGCATGACCACCACGGTCCCGTCGCGCAGCGTGCGGGTGTCGAAGTCGAGCACCTGCGCCGTACCGCCCTGGTACGCGGCCGTCAGGCCCGACATGCTGTTCTCCAGCACTTCCCGGGCGCCGCCGCGGTGAACGACATAGGTCACGCGGGGGAGGGCGTCCACCGTCAGCGGCCCCGCGCCCCACTCCAGTGGAGACGGCAGGCCGCCGGGCCCGGTGAGGGCGAGCGAGGCGAGACCGGCGAGACCCAGGAACGCAGTCCGTGTGAGCATGGCGACCACGGTAGGGGGACGAATCCCGCAAAAATGTGGAATGACACCCGATCGGGGCCGGGGAGACGCGTCTCCCCGGCCACCCCGGATGTGGGCTCTGGCCACCCGGGGCGCAGGATGGTGGGACGATAGAGCTCGGTGATGTCCTGCAGATGGCCTTTTGAAGGCCTGTTGTCGGCACGCGGTGAAGGCCTGTTGTCGGCACGAACGGCTAGGCGAGGGGAAGATGAGCGCAGAGTTCGGCCGCCGTTCCGGCGCGCAGGGCAGGATCTTCCAGTGGCTGCGCGGACGCCGGCCGAAGGATCCTGTGGAGAGCGCTGACGGCGGGCGTGAGGCCCTGCTGCTCGCCGCGGCCGCCGCGGGGCTGCCGCTCGCACAGGCCGCGTACCCCTCCGGCTACCGGTGTTCCTGTGACCGCGTCGGCTGTCCCACTCCCGCGCGCCACCCCGTCTCCTTCGCCTGGCAGACGCAGTCCACGACCGACCGAGCGCAGATCGAGCGCTGGGCCCGGCATCAGCCGAAGGCCAACTTCATCACCGCGACCGGCATGGTGCACGACGTTCTCGACGTTCCGCTGGACGCGGGGCGCGAGGCGCTGGAACGGTTGCTCGCCTCCGGCATCGAGGTCGGGCCCGTCGCGGAGTCCGGCGGCGACCGGATGCTCTTCTTCACGGCCACGCGGGGTACGCCCGAGGACGAGGACGAGTGGTGGCCCTGCGAGCTGGACTGCCACCCCGAGACGATGGACGAGCATCCGGGACTGCGGTGGCACTGCCGTGGCTCGTACGTCCTTGTCCCGCCGGCGCGGTTGCCGGGTGACCTGACGGTGGAGTGGGTACGGGGGCCGGAGTACGCCCTGCCGGATCCGCTGACGCTGCTCGAGATCCTGACCGACGCGTGTGCCCGTTACGCGGGCGAGAACGAGTCGGACCAGCTGGCCGCCTGGCCCCACCGGGGCTGAACTCCGATCGCACCCGGCGCCGGTGGCTGTGCCCGGCCTTCCCCACGTTCTCGGCTTCGCCCGAACAGGGGAGACACCCAGCACCCTGCGCAACGACTGCCCACAGCCGTGAACAGCCGCTACTCGCCCTCCGCCCCCGTCAACCCCTCGATCCGCCCCAGGATCGCCACGCCCTTGCCGGCCGCGTTCCTCGGCGGGTCCAGGGCCGCCTGGTTGGAGATGAACTCCAGGGTGAGGGACTGCTTGATCTCGCCGGTCGTCAGGGCCTGGACGTCGGCGCTGGGGGTGGGGATCGCGCTGCCCGCCGCGGCGGTCTGCTTCTCGTAGCGGTGGGTGGTGAAGAAGACCAGGGCCCCGCCGTCCGTGGTGCGCAGGCCCACCGGGGCGTAGCCGCCCGAGCTCAGCGGCTCGTCGATGTACTGCCGGGCGAGGCCGGGCTTGCTGGCGAACTTCTTGCGCTGGGCCCGCCACTGCGAGGTGTGCGTGCCCGCGGCGAAGCCGTCGCCGCCGGCCTTCAGATACGTCGCATACGACTGACTCAGCTTCTCCGGCTCGATCGCCAGCGCCGCGTCGTCCGCCGTGACCGGCTCGGCCCAGCCGGCGTCGTCCTTCTTGAACGTCGGTACATCGGCGGCGGCGAGGACGGTCAGATACGAGACCTGCCACACGTCGTTCGCCCCGGAGCGGGTGAAGACGAGCAGCCAACGGCTGGTCGGCAGGCCCTTGTTGGCCGCGGTGTCGGCCACGAACCAGCGCGGCCAGCCCGCCTTCTCGGGTATCACGAACTTGGCATCGCTGAACGTCAGCGGCGAATGCGCCGGATTGCCGCCCGGGTTGTTCTTGTGCCCGGCCTTGAGCTTGGCGCCGTCGATGTCGGCGAGCGGCCCGGCCACCCGGTCCGCGTCCAGCGAACTGTCGTACTCCTTGTCCGCCTTGTTGTAGGCGGTGGTGAAGTCCTTGAGCGCGCGGGCGGCCTCGGCCCGGGTCGCCGCCGGTACGACCTCCCGCTCGCCGTGCACCACCACGCAACCGCTCGCCGTCAAGGACAGAACGGTCACCGCCCCCGTTGCCAGGGCGAATTGGTTCAGACGGTTCGGACTACGAAGCCTTCGAGGGCTGCGACCCGCGCGATCCCTGCTCATCAGGTACCTTCACCTTCCCCTTCCCGGAGGCGAACCCTACCGGGGCGAGGAAGATCGCGAGTGTCGGGACCAGGTACAGCGCCCACACCGTGACCTGGAGGACGGTCGGGTCCGGCTGGAAGTTGAAGACGCCCTTGAGCAGGGTGCCGTACCAGCTCGTCGGATCGATGGTGTTGCTGATGTCGAAGGCGAGGCTCGTCAGGCCCGGGATGAAGTCGGCCTCCTGCAGGTCGTGGACGCCGTAGGCGAGCACACCCGCGGCGACGACGACGAGCATGCCGCCGGTCCAGGTGAAGAACTTGGCGAGGTTGATCTTCAGCGCGCCCCGGTAGAAGAGCCAGCCGAGGAAGACCGCGGTGGCCAGGCCCAGGGCGACGCCGACCAGCGGGCGCGGCGTCCCGTCGCTGGCCGCGTGCACCGACGCCCACACGAACAGCGCCGTCTCCAGGCCCTCCCGGCCGACCGCCAGGAACGCGGTCGCCACCAGCGCGCCCGTGCCCATCGCCAGCGCCGCGTCCAGCTTGCCGTGCAGCTCGGACTTGAGGTGCCGGGCGGTGCGCCGCATCCAGAAGACCATCCACGTCACCAGGCCCACGGCGAGGATCGACAGCGAACCACCGAGCGCCTCCTGCGCCTGGAACGTCATCTCCTGAGAGCCGAATTCGAGCGCGCAGCCGAAGCCGAGCGCCAGCGCGACCGCCACGCCGATGCCGATCCAGATCGGCTTCAGGGCGTCCCGGCGGTCGGTCTTCACCAGGTAGGCGATCAGGATGCAGACGACGAGGCTGGCTTCCAGACCCTCGCGCAGGCCGATCAGATAGTTGCTGAACACGGGCTACGCCTCCTTGGAGAACAGCGCGCGGCCCCACCAGTCGTCCTTGTCGCGGACGCCGGGCGGAACGGCGAAGACCGCCGAACTCACATGCTGGATGTACTCGTTGAGCGCGTCGGAACGCGACAGGTTGCGCTGCAGCGGGATGAAGCCCTTGCGGACGTCACGCTGGTAGGCGAGGAAGAACAGGCCCGCCTCCAGCCGGCCGAGGCCGTCCGTGCCGTCCGTGAAGGAGTAGCCGCGGCGCAGGATGGTCACCCCGTTGTTGGAGTCGGGGTGCGCGAGCCGCACATGCGCGTCGGGCTTCATCGCCTTCAGGAACGGCTTGTCACGCTCCTTGGCCTTGCCGACCGGGGCGCCCTCGCCCTTGTCGCGGCCGAAGACGTCCTCCTGCTCCTGGAGCGAAGTCCGGTCCCAGGTCTCGATGTTCATGCGGATGCGTCGGGCCACGAGGTACGAGCCACCGGTCATCCAGCCGGGGCCGTCACCCTCGCCGGCCCACACGAACTTCTTCAGCCGGTCCGTCTCGGTGCCCGCGATGTTGCGGGTGCCGTCCTTGAAGCCCATCAGATTGCGCGGGGTCTGCGCGTCCGGCGTCGTCGACGAGGTCTTGCCGAAGCCGAGCTGCGACCAGCGGATGGCGACCTTGCCGAAGCCGATGCGGGCGAGGTTGCGGATCGCGTGCACCGCGACCTGCGGGTCGTCCGCGCACGCCTGGATGCACAGGTCGCCGTTGCTGCGGGCCTTCTCCAGGTTGTCGCCCGGGAACTTCGGCAGGTCGACCAGCGCCTCGGGACGCTGGTCCTGCAGCCCGAACTTGTCGAACAGGGAAGGCCCGAAGCCGATCGTCAGCGTCAGCCGTGACGGCTTGAGGCCCAGCGCCTCACCGGTGTCGTCCGGCGGCGCCTCGGCCAGACCGCCGTACGCGCCCTCGCCGACCGCGTGCCCGGCGGTGATCCGCCGCGCGGCCTCGGTCCAGTCCTTGAGCAGCTGGACGAACTCGGCGCGGTCGTCCGTCTTCACGTCGAACGCGGCGAAGTGCAGGCGGTCCTGCACGGCCGTGGCGATGCCCGCCTGGTGCGTGCCGTGGAAGGCGACCGCGGCGCCCGTCTCGGCGGCGGTCGGGTCGACGTCGTTGCCGGTGCGGGTCATCGCCACCGCGCCGCCGGCCGCGGCGGCACCGAGCGCGAGACCCGCGCCGCCCCAGCCGATCAGCGAACGCCGGGAGGGCGAAGAGCCGGTGGTGTCCTCGGTGGCTTCCGTGGTGTCCGTGGTGTCCGTCATGGTGGCGGCTCCTACTTCACTACGGCGGCGGCGAGCTTGGACAGGGGCTCGGCGAGCGCGTTGACCGCGTCCGAGAGCTCCTTGCGGTCGGCGTCGCCGACCTTGTCGTACGAGGTGAAGTCGTACGAGGTCTTGTCCGTGCGGTACTTGTCGAGCAACGTGTTCAGCGCGGTGAACTGCTTGTCGAGCTCCGTGGTCAGCGCCGCGTCGTTCTCCTTGGCGACCGGCTTCAGCAGCTCGTACGCCTCCTGCGCGCCCTCGACGTTGCCCTTGAAGTCGCTCAGGTCGGTGTGCGAGTACCGGTCCTCCTCGCCGGTGACCTTGCCGGTGGCGACCTCGTCGAGCAGCTCCTTGGCGCCGTTGGCCATGGAGGTCGGGGTGATCTCGGCCTTGCCGACCCGCTCCTGCCAGTCGGTGAGGTCCGTCACCAGCTGGTCGGCGAGCTCCTTCTCGCGGTCGCCGATCTTCTTGTCCTGCCAGAGGGCCTTCTCCAGCCGGTGCCAGCCGGTCCAGTCCGTGGCCGGATCCTGCCCGTCCTCCAGACCGTCCTCGCGCACGTCGACCTTCGGGTCGATGTCACCGAAGGACTCCGCGACGGGCTCGGTGCGCTCCCAGCCCAGGCGGGAGGTGGCGAACTCCTTCTTGGCGGCCTCGATGTCGCCGGCCTTGATGGCCTTGGCGAACGCCTCGGCCTTCGGCATCGTCTCGTCGGCCTGAGTCTGCGCGTACTCGCGGTAGGCGGCGACGGCCTTGTCCAGGCGCGGGTCGCGCTGGGCGACCTTGCCGCCGGTGACCGTGAGCTTCTGGCGGATGCCGTGGCCCTTCATGCCCGGGCGGCAGGCGATCTCGTACGAACCGGCCTTGACCTCGGCGGTCAGCGTGTACTTGGTGCCCGGGCCGATGTTCTCCTTCTCGGAGACGATCCGGTCGTCCGGGAAGACGATCTCGACCTCGGTGGCCTTCGAGCCCTTGTTCTCGATCTTCAGGGTGACCTGGCCGGCCGGGACCGACTTGGCGGAGGTGTCGCACTTGGAGTCGGCGGCGGTCACCTGGATCGCGTCGCCGCTCTTGGCGTCGCTCTTCTCGGTGCAGCCCGTGACGGCGGTCAGGGCGGCCGCGGTGGCGGCAGCGGTGACAACTGAGAGTCGGACGGCTCGCATTCAGGCTCCAAGAGAAGAATCGGACAATCCGCACGGCGGGGCCCGTGCCGGCTTGGTGAGGCTGACCTAACTTATCTGAGGCTTGCCTCACTGATACCCACCGGTTCGGTGATTCAGCTCTCACGGACGCTGTGCAGGAACGGCTTGATCACGGTGGCTCAAAGCAAACCCCAAGGAATGGCCAAGGGAAGGTCAAGGCTCGCGTTGCGGAGTGATCAGTGCCGCACCGGTCCTGGGGTGCGGGAACACCTCCACCGGCCGGCGATGGACGTCGCTCGGCAAGCCGCCGGTGCGGACCTCGGCCGGCGGGTCGTCGACCGCGACACGACCGGCGCACAGAGTCGCCACCCGGTGCGCGTATGCGCCCGCCGGCCTCAGATCGTGCAGCACCACGACCACGGCGTCCCCGGCATGCGCCCTTTCCCGGCACACCCGCAGTACCAACTTCTGGTGCCTCAGCTGAGTTCGGGCGCCGTCCAGTGCGCCGCAGGGTGCCCGTGGACGCGTACGACTCCCTCGGCGGCGCCGAGGCCTGCCGCCAGAGCGGCGAGCAGCGTCGACTTGTCCGCCCCGTTGGGTCCCACCAGCGCGAGCATCTCGCCCGCGCGGGCCCTGACGTCGACGCCGCGCAGCACCTCGCGGGCGCCCAGGCGGACATGGAGTCCTTCGGCCTCGGCGAGAACACGACCGGGCCGTGGCGTCGCTCGCGGAGGGCCGGGCGCCCGGGTGCGTGGTGCTGGCCCGGGCGCCGGACGAGGACGACTGGCGGCGCACGGCGGACGAGGTGACCGCGGGGCACGAGCAGCGGATGGAACGGCTGCGCGCCCGCTCCGGGAGTGGCGTGGAGCGGCAACGGGCTGTGCTGGAACGGGCGTACGGCGATGTGATGTCCACGCTGCCGTACGAGCACGGCCGCACCCGCTCCTGGCCCCTGCCCGGCGGTCCCGCGGCCTGGGACGCGCTCGCGGCGCGGGTGATGTTTGAATGCCGGAGTGACTGACTACGACGTGCTGCGGGTCTTCTGCGGACCCGGCGGCGGGTATGGCAATGAGCTCGGTGTCGTGCGCGAGGGTTCGGTGATGCCGGATCGCGAGGAACGGCAGGCGTTCGCCGCGAAGCTCGGGTTCAGCGAGACCGTGTTCGTGGACGACCCCGAGCGTGGGGTCATCGACATCTACACGCCGACGCTGCGGTTGCCGTTCGCCGGACACCCGTGCGTCGGGGTGGGGTGGCTGCTCGACGTGCCCGAACTGGTGACCCCCGCCGGGGTGGTGGGGGTACGGCTCGACGGGGAGTTCAGCTGGATCGAGGCGCGGGCGGAGTGGGCGCCGACGCGTACGTTGCGGCGGTACGGGTCCGCCGCCGAGGTCGACGCGCTGGCCGTCCCGGCGCCGGGTGAGTGGATCTACGCCTGGGCCTGGGAGGACGAGGCCGCGGGGCGGGTGCGGGCCCGTGCGTTTCCCGGGCGGGACGACGGGATCGAGGAGGACGAGGCGACGGGGGCGGCGGCGCTGCTGCTGACGGATCGGCTGGGCCGGGCGCTGAACATCGTGCAAGGCGTGGGCTCGCAGATCCTTACGGCGCCGCAGCCGGGAGGTTGGGTCGAGGTCGGGGGCCGAGTGCGACTGGAACGGTGAGGGTTTTCCACCCCCCGTTCTTTCAGGGGCGCGGGGAACTGCGGTACCAGCCCCCACCCGCCCGCGCCCGCAGTGCAACCCACGGCCTCGGCCGGAGCCCCTGGCGTTCACGCGCTGAGCGGGAACTCTTCGCCGAGCGCACGGAAGACCCCGGTGTTCAGGGCGAACGCCCGCTTGCACTCGGCGACGATGCGCTGCTTCTCCAGGTCGTCGGCGCGAATCCCGTCCAGCAGTTCGCGGTAACCGTGCTTGAACGCGGCCGGGTTGGTGATGTCCTCGAAGACGTAGAAGCGGACGCCGTCACCCTTGCGGGCGAAGCCCCAGGTCCGCTCGGCCCTGCCGCGGATGATCCGGCCTCCCGAGAGGTCGCCGAGGTAGCGGGTGTAGTGGTGGGCGACATAGCCGCCGGGCCACGTCCGGGCGCACTCGGTGACACGGGCCGAGTAGGCCCGGGTCGCGGGCAGGGCGGTGAGCGTCGCGCGCCAGCCGGGGCCCCGGAGATGGGCCAGATCGCGCTCCAGGGCGGCGCGGCGCAACAGCTCCGGCCGTACGAAGGGCCCGGCCACCGGATCGGCCGCCAAGCACTCGGCGTCCGCCTCCAACGCCTCGTACACGAACCACAGTTGCTCGGTATAGCGCGCGTACGCCTCGACGCCCAGCCGGCCGCCGAGCAGATCGCTCATGAACGTCGAGGTCTCCGCCTGCGTGTGCTGCTCGTGCGAGGCGGTGCGGATGAGTGTCGAGAAGGAGGAGCTCGACGTGTCTGTCGTGCTCGACGTGTCCGTCGCGGTCATGATGCCTCCGGAGCCGAAGAGCGAGGACGAAAGTCGCTTCGATCTTCTTTGGTTAGGCTTACCTAAGTCAATTGGTTCCCGACACTCTGTCGGTAAAACCGTACCTCGGTTTCCGATCAAGGCCACATGTGAAAGCCCGCCCTGTGGACAGGGCGGGCTTTCACGTGGACGAGGGCTCTGCGAGGGACTACGGCAAGGTCAGGATCTCCGCCCCGCTGTCCGTCACCACCAAGGTGTGCTCGAACTGGGCCGTACGCTTCCGGTCCTTCGTCACGACGGTCCAGCCGTCGTCCCACATGTCGTACTCGTGCGTGCCGAGCGTGAGCATGGGCTCGATCGTGAAGGTCATCCCGGGCTGGATGACGGTCGTCGCGTGCGGGCTGTCGTAGTGCGGAACGATCAGCCCGGAGTGGAAGGACGAGTTGATCCCGTGGCCGGTGAAGTCCCGCACCACCCCGTACCCGAACCGCTTCGCGTACGACTCGATGACGCGCCCGATGATGTTGATCTGGCGGCCGGGCTTGACCGCCTTGATGGCGCGGTCGAGGGACTCGCGGGTCCGCTCGACGAGCAGCCTGCTCTCCTCGGCGACGTCGCCGACCAGGTAAGTCGCGTTGTTGTCGCCGTGCACCCCGCCGATGTACGCGGTCACGTCCAGGTTGATGATGTCGCCGTCCCGCAGAACCGTGGAGTCGGGGATGCCGTGGCAGATGACCTCGTTGACGGAGGTGCACAGCGACTTGGGGAATCCGCGATAGCCGAGAGTCGAGGGGTAGGCGCCGTGGTCGCACATGTAGTCGTGCGCCACCCGGTCCAGCTCGTCCGTCGTGACACCCGGCGCGATGAGCTTTGCGGCCTCGGCCATCGCCTGCGCGGCGATCCGCCCGGCGATCCGCATCGCCTCGATCGTCTCGGGCGTCTGCACCTCCGGTCCGGTGTACGGCGTGGGGGCGGGCTTGCCCACGTACTCGGGACGCCGGATGTTTCCCGGGACGGGACGGGTGGGAGAGAGCTCCCCTGGTACGAGCAGCGACTGGCCAGACATGCCAGCGAGTCTAACCAGCGGGCATGGGGCACCATGTCCGTGGCGAAAGGAGCCGGTCATGGCCCTCTTCAAGAAGCGCACCGTCGGCAAACCCGGCGAGTGGTACTACTGCCTGGAGCACAAGAAGGTCGAGGAGGGCCCCGACTGCCCGGGCAAGGACCGCTTCGGGCCATACGCCTCCCGCCAGGAGGCGGAACACGCGATGGAGATCGCCCGCGAGCGGAACCTCGAGTGGGAGACCGACCCCAAGTGGCATGACGCGCCGGGGGCGACATCCGGCTCGGAGGACGACTGAGGCAGACGGATGCGTGGCGGGCGCTGATGACGGGTTGAGGCGGGGCGTCGTGATGCCTGCAACGGGCCGAGGCCCGGTCGTCCCGGTGCCGGCGACGGGCGTCGGCGAGCGCCCCGCCGTACAACCCGAACACCACCAGCGGCACCAGCTCCACCGCGCCGATCGCCCCCACCGTCACCGCCGACCCGGTCAGCACCTTCATCTGCACCGGCAGCGCGACGAACGTCAGAAAACTCCCGAAGTTCGTGATCAGCCCGGCCACCCAGAGCCGCCGAAAGTCGGCGGACGCCCGCCAGGGGGCGAGATCGGGGAGCAGCGCACGGAGCCGGGAAGAGGGGACGGGCGCGGGTGCGGGGGCGTCGTCGGTCACGACGGGTCATGCTCGGGGGAGGCCTGCTTTTCGGCGCGGAGGTGGCAGGGCCCGGCGCGGACGACGTACGCGTGCGTCGGCAGAGGCGCCTGTGACGTGTCCACCCAAGCCGCCCCTGGGCCGGTGTTCAGCCGGGGCGGTGTCCGGGCCGGCGTTTGGCTCGTCGGCCGAGGCTGCCCCTCGGCCGGCCGAGGGCTTGCCGGCCGAAGCCACCCATCGGCCGACCCATGAGCTGTCCGCCGAAGGCGGGAAGGCACCCGAGTCGGGTGGTCGGGCGGGAATCCGTCGCGAAGCGGCGAGGGTGTCCGCCGAAGGCGGGGGACGAGACCGAGTCGGGTGGTCGGGCGGGAATCCGTCGCGAAGCGGCGAGGGTGTCCGCCGAAGGCGGGGGACGAGGCCGAGTCGGGTGGTCGGGCGGGAATCCGTCGCGAAGCGGCGAGGGTGTCCGCCGAAGGCGGGGGACGAGACCGAGTCGGGTGGTCGGGCGGGAGTCCGTCGCGAAGCGGCGAGGGTGTCCGCCGAAGGCGGGGGACGAGACCGAGTCGGGTGGTCGGGCGGGAGTCCGTCGCGAAGCGGCGAGGGTGTCCGCCGAAGGCGGGGGACGAGACCGAGTCGGGTGGTCGGGCGGGAGTCCGTCGCGAAGCGGCGAACACGGCCGCCGGCTACCACCGAGCAGACGGCGGAGCCGTCAACTGATCCGCGAGCCGTGACAAGCGGTCACGGAACCGCCGCCGCCCCCGCGGCGAGGGCAGCGCGTTCTCCCCGGCCGCCGCACTGACAAGATGCTGCACGGTATCGAGATCGAGCTCGGGCTCGGCCGGTACCGCGAGCGACTCGTGGGCCAGAGCCGGCAGCTCACGGTCCCCCGCGGCATCCCCCGCGGACAGCGCCAGCACCGTCGCCCCGGCCCGCCGCGCGTCATGCACCCGCTCCAGCAGCGGCGCCCCGGGCGCGCCCGGCGACACCACAAGCAGCGTCTCTCCCCGCCGAGCCGCATCGATACGCCCCAGCCCCACCGCCAGGTGGGCCGGATCGGACTCCCGCGCCCCGTGCCGCACCAAAGTCGGCGACAGCTCCGGTGTCCCCGACCACGCCGCCTCGTCCACGAGATGCGCGGCGAGATGCCACGGTTCGTACTCCTCGGTGCCGACCAGCAGCAATCCGCCCCCGTACGACACCACGGACCCCCGCAGCGCCCCCGCGAACCGTCGCGTGGCCCCCAACCACTCGGTTCCGGCGAGCACTTCGCGCAACAACGCGACCCGTACGGCATCCATGCGCACGCATCTTGCCGCAACCGGCCACTCGTGACCCGGAGTTCACCACGAATTTGCCCGAGTTGGGCAGAGGCCCGCATCAACGGTCACATAAGGAGTCGGCCCATGACAGAAGCAAGCACCCCCTTCCGCGCCGGCCGCGAAGGTTACGCCGGCTTCCGGATCCCCGCGGTCGTCGACACGGCCACGGGCACGCTCCTCGCCTTCTGCGAAGGCAGGGTCGACTCCGCGCAGGACCACGGCAACATCGGCATCGTGCTGAAGCGGTCGTCGGACGGCGGCCGCACCTGGGGTCCGCTCCAGGCGGTCGCCAGGAACGGCGACAACCTCGCGGGCAACCCGGCGCCCGTCGTCCTCGACACCGGCCGCGTCCTCCTCGTACACGTCCGCAGCGCGGCGACCGCGAGCGAGGACGCCCTCCTGCGCGGCAAGGTGAAGGCTGCCGACGGGCGGCGTGTCTGGGTGCAGCACAGCGACGACGACGGGCTCACCTGGTCGAGCCCGAAGGAGATCACCGCACAGGTGAAGAAGGCGAGTTGGCGGTGGTACGCCACCACGCCCGGGCACGCCATCCAACTCACCACGGGCCGCGTCGTCGTCCCCGGCAACCACACGCTTCCGCCCACCGGCACGGACAACGGCACCGAAGCGAAGTACAACAGTGGCCACTGCCTGCTCAGTGACGACCGCGGCGAGACCTGGTACCTCGGCTACATCGACGAGAACACCAACGGCTACATCAACGTGAACGAGACGACCGCGGCCGAACTCCCCGACGGGCGTGTCTACTTCAACACCCGCAACGACTCCCCGTCCCCCGGCAACCGCGCCGACGCCCACTCCCGCGACGGCGGCAAGAGCCTGGAGAAGCCCTTCCGCCCGCAGGCAGGCCTTGTCACCCCCGTCGTCCAGGGCAGCCTCCTCCAGCTACGCGACCCCGACCTGCTCCTCTACTCAGGCCCCGCCGACCCCGCCTTCCGCGCCCTGATGACCGTGCGCGCCAGCACGGACGGCGGCACCACCTGGCGCCCCGCCGTCACACTGGACGGACTGCCCGCCGCGTACTCCGATCTCGTACGCGTCGACGCGACGACCGTCGGCCTCCTCTACGAGACGGGCGACTTCGGCGCGTACGAGACGATCACCTTCCGCCGCATCCCGGTGACCGCCCTCACCTGACGCCCACGGTCGCGATCCGCGCACGTAAAGTCGGGCCATGACCTCTACTGACAGTGCACAGAAGGCCCCCGCCAAGGACCCCTGGGACCTTCCCGAGGTGTCCGGGCTCGTCGTAGGCGTGCTCGGCGGCACCGGGCCCCAGGGCAAGGGACTGGCCTACCGGCTCGCCCGGGCCGGCCAGAAGGTGATCATCGGCTCGCGGGTCGCGGAGCGCGCGCAGGGCGCGGCCGAGGAACTCGGGCACGGCGTCGAGGGCGCCGACAACGCCGAGTGTGCGCGGCGCAGCGACATCGTGATCGTCGCCGTGCCGTGGGAGGGCCACGGCAAGACCCTCGAATCGCTGCGCGAGGAGCTGGCGGGCAAGCTCGTCGTCGACTGCGTCAACCCGCTCGGCTTCGACAAGAAGGGCGCGTACGCGCTGAAGCCGGAGGAGGGCAGCGCCGCCGAACAGGCTGCCGCCCTGCTGCCCGACTCACGCGTCACCGCCGCCTTCCACCATCTCTCGGCCGTCCTCCTCCAGGACCCGGAGATCGAGGAGATCGACACCGACGTGATGGTCCTCGGCGAGGAGCGCGCCGACGTCGAGATCGTGCAGGCCCTCGCCGGCCGCATCCCGGGCATGCGCGGCGTCTTCTCGGGCCGCCTGCGCAACGCCCACCAGGTCGAGTCCCTGGTCGCGAACCTGATCTCGGTGAACCGGCGCTACAAGGCTCACGCGGGTCTGCGGGTGACGGACGTATAGCGCCTCACGGGCATGGGGGACACTGGACGCGTAGCACTCGTCACTCGTCCGCATTGTCCGTCAGGAGCCACCCCCCCCATGCCCCGCCTCGCCCTCTATGCGCTCGCCGTCTGTGTCCTCTCCGTCGCCGCGGCCGTGGTCTCCTTCGTCCAGGGCAGCTGGCTGGGGATCGTGTGGGTGCTGCTGGCGGGCCTGTCGTCCAACATGACGTGGTACTACGTGCGGCGTGGCCGGGGCGGGTCGTCGGTCAGCGGCTGACGGTGCAGTACTCGTTGACACCGTCCCAGAAGCGGTACAGGTCCTGGCCGCAGTAGCGCTGGACGTCGTCGATTCCCAGGGCGCCCAGGATCGAGTAGATCGCGTCGAAGAACACGCTGTTCACCGACGGAATCCACAGAATCGCGAACACCGCCAGCAGCCCGAACGGTGCGAACGGCTCCACCTGGCGACGGATGTCGTACGACAGCCAGGGCTCGATCACGCCGTAGCCGTCCAGGCCCGGTACCGGCAGGAAGTTCAGGATCGCGGCCGTGACCTGGAGCAGCGCGAGGAACGCCAGCGCGTAGCGGAAGGCGTCCGGGACGCCGTCCAGGGCGTGCAGCCAGAACGGTGCGGTGCAGACGACGGCGAAGAGGACGTTGGTCAGCGGGCCGGCCGCCGAGATCAGGCTGTGCTTCCAGCGGCCCTGGATCCGGTTCCGCTCGATGAAGACCGCGCCGCCCGGCAGACCGATCCCGCCCATGATCACGAAGATCACCGGCAGCACGATGCTCAGCAGCGCGTGCGTGTACTTCAGCGGGTTGAGCGTCAGATAGCCCTTCGCGCCGATCGAGATGTCGCCGCTGTGCAGGGCGGTGCGCGCGTGCGCGTACTCGTGCAGACAGAGCGAGACGATCCACGCGGCCGTCACGAAGAGGAACACGGCCACGCCGGGCTGCTCGGCGAACCCGGTCCAGGCCGCCCAGCCGGTCACCGCCATGACGGCCACGATCCCGACGAAGACGGGACTGATCCTCCGGTCGCTGCTGCGGGTCGCGGCGGTGGTCATGGGACTCCCTGGACTGCTGCTCATGGGGTGGGACTGCCCGACCGTACCGGGCTCATGCGGAAAACGTCTCGCGATCGGCCGTTGGTTCCGGAGAGGGTGGGGACATGGGGCGATGGTGGGTCTTCTACGCGGACTGGCAGATGGAGTGCTGCGGCACACCGTTCTCGGTGGGGGACGAGGTGAGCTGGCCGCTGCTGCTCATGGACTCGGACGATGTGCTGGGCGGTGGCTGGTACGACGAGCTGAGCAAGCTGTCGAGCCTCGCCGAAGTGGTGCGCGACGAGGACGGGGGTGTGGTCACGACCCTGCGGACGGACGACGGGCTCACGGCCGCGCTGAACGAGGATCCCGTGGCCCGGTCCGACACGGACTCCGAGCAGTGGATCCGGACGGTCGGACTGCTCACCGTCCAACGGCATGGTGGTGAGTGGCCCGAGACGATGGGCACGGTCCGTTCGATCCATGTGGTGCACCAGGAGTTCGTGGAGACGTCCCCCGGCTCACACACCCTCGAACCGGTGCCCGCCTCGCGGCGCCTGCAGAGCGTGGACCGCTGTCCGAAGTGGTTCGGTGAGCGGCCGTCCGGCGTCCTGGCCGAACTGGACGTGCCGGACCCGCGCACCTGACACCACGCCACCGGAGACAATGGACCCCGTGCGCTACCGCATCCTCGGCACCACCCAGGCACTCCGCCCCGACGGCACGCCCGTCCCGGTCGGCGGGGCGCGGCTGCGTGCCCTGCTGACCGTGCTCGCGCTGCGGCCCGGACGGACCGTGCCTGCGGCTGTCCTGGTCGACGAGGTGTGGGACGGCGACCCGCCCGCGGACGCGCCCGGCGCGCTGCAGGCGCTGGTCGGGCGGCTGCGCAGGGCGCTCGGGCCCGACGCGGTGCACTCGGTGGACGGCGGCTACCGGCTCGCCACGGCGGCCGACGACGTCGACCTGCACCGTTTCGAGCGCCTCGCGGGCGAGGGCACGCGTGCCCTCGCCGACGGCGACCCGGCGAAGGCGGCCGCGGTCCTCGACGACGCCCTCGCCCTGTGGCACGGCCCGGCCCTCGCCGACCTCCCGGACCGCACCGCTGAGACGGCCCGCTGGGAGACCCGCCGCCTCGACGTACGCCGTGCCCGCCTCGCCGCGGCCCTCGCCCTGGGCCACGCCGAGGAGTCCCTGCCCGAGCTCACCGCCCTGTGCGATCTCCACCCCTTGGACGAGCCGCTGCACGCCCTGCGTCTGTGCGCCTTGCGCGACGCCGGGCGCCCCGCCGAGGCCCTCGCGGCCTACGAGTTCGTCCGCGCACTCCTGTCCGACCGTCTGGGCTCGGACCCGGGGCCCGAACTCCGGTCCCTGCACAGGGAGTTGCTCGCGCCGGACGAGAGTCCCGCCGCTGCGGGCCGTGATCGTGGCCCTGGCCGTGGGCCGTACGGGGACGGGAACACCGCCGAGCACCGCGCCGGTCCGGACGGTCCCGGCGCCCGGAACGCCGGAGCCGGAGTTCCGGCCCCCGGCCGAGGAGACGCGGTCCACGCCGTCGGCCGGGACGGAGCCGGCGGGCCGGCCGCCGCACAGCCCGGCGCCCCCGCCCCGGCCGCGGGTGCCCCTGCCTCGGCCCTCGGCTCCGCCGCCCTTTCCCGTACCCGCCCGGCGCCGCCGCCCGCAGGCAACCTCCGCGCCCGCCTCACCTCCTTCGTCGGCCGCGAGGCCGACATCGATGCCATCCGGGGTGATCTCGCGGCGGCCCGGCTCGTGACGCTGCTCGGGCCCGGTGGGGCCGGCAAGACACGGCTGTCGCAGGAGGCGGCGGAGGCCGTGGCGTACACGGCACGGGACGGGGTGTGGCTGGCCGAGCTAGCGCCGGTGGACGATCCGAAGGCCGTGCCCGAGGCCGTGCTCACGGCCGTCGGTGCGCGGGAGACCGTGCTGCGCGGTGCCGGTGCCGAGGAGATGCGGGTCGTGGCCGACCGGCACGACGATCCCCTCACCCGGCTCGCCGAGCACTGTGCCAAGCGGCGCATGCTGATCATCCTCGACAACTGCGAGCATGTCGTGGACGCCGCCGCCCACCTCGTCGAGGAGCTGCTGGAGCGGTGCCCGGGGCTGACCGTACTCGCCACCAGCCGTGAACCGCTCGGCGTGCCGGGGGAGTTGCTGCGCCCCGTGGAGCCGCTCCCGGAGCCCGTCGCACTGCGGCTGCTCGCCGACCGCGGGGCCGCGGCCCGGGCCGGCTTCCGGATCGACGCCGACGGCGAGACCGCGGCGGCGGCGGCCGAGATCTGCCGGCGCCTCGACGGGCTGCCGCTCGCCATCGAACTCGCCGCCGCCCGGCTGCGGATGCTCACCCCGCGCCAGATCGCCGACCGGCTCGACGACCGGTTCCGCCTGCTCACCTCCGGCAGCCGCACCGTCCTGCCGCGACAGCAGACCCTGCGCGCCGTCGTCGACTGGTCCTGGGACCTGCTCGACGAGGACGAACGGGACGTGCTGCGGCGGCTGTCCGTCTTCGCGGGCGGCTGCGGCCTCGCCGCCGCCGAGACGGTCTGCGGGCCCGCCGCTCTGGAAGCGCTCGGCTCGCTCGTCGACAAGTCCCTTGTCGTCGCGGCTCCTTCGGATGACGGAGAGATGCGCTACCGGCTCCTGGAGACCGTCGCCGAGTACGCCGGCGAACGCCTCGACGAGTCCGGCGACCGCCTCGCCGCCGAGCGCGCCCACCTCACGTACTACCGCGAACTCGCCCGCACCACCGACCCCGCACTGCGCGGCCCCGGCCAGGGCGCCGCGATCGCGCTCCTCGAACGCGAGTACGAGAATCTGCGCACCGCCCTGCGGCACGCCGTCGCCGAGGGCGACGAGCAGGAGGCGATCTGCCTCGTCCTCTCGCTGAGCTGGTACTGGCAGATCCGTGACCAGCGCATCGACGCCCGCACCTGGTCCCGCGAGGTCATGGCCCTTGGCCCCGACCCCTTCGCAGAGCCCCTGCGCCCGGCCCTCCCGCTGCACGAGAGCTGCACGGCCGCCCCGCCGCCGATGCGCCCGGACGTCCTCGAAGAGGCCCGGCGCGGCGTGCACCTCGTCCATCTCGCCTGCATGGACATGGACTTGGACGCCTGGCAGACCCCGGAGGCCAAGGAGAAGCTGCGCATCATCAGCGAGACCTACCGGCCGGGCCTCCCGCAGACCTGCCGCAGCCCCGGCAACCTCTGGTTCTACGCCGTCCTGCTCACCGGCGACATAGAGCGGGTGCGCGCGGTCATCGACGTGTCGGTCGACACCTGCCGCGAACTCGGCCTCGAGTGGGAACTCGCCGTCGCCCTCCAGATGCGCGCCAACATCCTCGCCAACCGCGCCGACATGGTCGGCGACGCGACCCGCGACGCCGACGAGGCCCTGGAGATGTTCGCCCGCATCGGCGACGCCTGGGGTGCCGCCGAGGCGCTGTCCGCGCGCGGCGAGGCCCATGAGCGCACGGGCGAGTACCGGGCCGCCGCCGCGGACTACTCGCAGGCGAACACGTATGCCGAGCAGCTGGGTGCTCGCGCCCAGACGGCTGTGCTCAACGTCCGACTCGCCAGCATGTACATCGAGTTGGGGGAGCCCGAGCGCGGCGAGCGGATGCTGCGCGACGTGCTCGCGGAGGGCCACGGAGCCCAGAACGAGGCCATGCCCGCGGCCCGGCTCTTCCTCGCGATGTGGCTCGGCCGCACCGATCGGTCGGTCGAGGCGCGCGAGCAGCTGCGGCTGCTGCGCGAGGACTTCGCGGCCAGCACCTTCGTGGTCTTCGACGGGTTCGTACTCGGTGTGGATGCCTGGCTGGACACGGTGGAGGGGCTGCACGCGAGCGCCCTGGACAAGGCACGCAAGGCCATGGCGCGGTCCATGGACCCGCTGGCGCAGATGATCGCGCCGCACATGACCTCCGCTCATCTGACCACCGCCGCCATCGCCCTCACCGGCCTGGACGGCGGCAGCCGCGTCCGCGAGGCGGCCCGGCTCCTCGGCGCCGCAGACCACTTGCTGCCGCCGGGCCACTTCTCCGGCCCGATGGAGGACGAGGTGCGCACCCGCGCCGAGGCGGGCGTGCGGGCCGAACTCGACGACGCGGCGTACGAGGCCGCGTACGCCGAGGGCGGCGGGCTCTCCGCGGAGGAGGCCGCCGCCCTCATCTGACGCGGACCGGGGCCATGGTCATGGCCGTCACTCGTGGCCGAACCTCAGCTCTTGGTACGGAACTTGTGGATCGCGATCGGTGCCATCACCAGCGTGAGGGCCGCCGTCCAGGCCAGGGTCATCCACAGGTGGTGCGCGACCGGGCCGCCCACCATCAGGCCGCGCACGGTGTCCGCGAGGTTGGACAGCGGGTTGTAGTCGGTGAAGGTCTGCAGCCAGCCGGGCATGGTCGCGGGCGGCGAGAAGATCGACGAACCGAACTGCAGGGGGAACAGCACCAGGAAGCCCATCGCCTGCACGGACTGGGCGTTCTTCATCGTCACACCGAGGACCAGGAAGATCCACATCAGGGCCGAGGCGAAGAGAGTGGCGAGCCCCACGGAGGCGAACAGGCCCGGCCAGTTCGTGATGTCGAAGCCCACCAGTACGCCCACGATCATGAGGATCGTCGTGGCGACGACCATCCGCATCAGCTCCACCACGATCTTGGCGAAGAGTACGGAGCCCTGGCCGATCGGCAGGGTGCGGAAGCGGTCCATCACCCCCTTGTGGAAGTCTTCGTTGAAGCCGGTACCGACGGCTGTCGCCATGTTCATGGTCGTCATCGCCATCAGACCGGGCACCACGTACTGCACGTACCGGTCCTGCCCGCCGCCCAGCGACTGCCCGATGGAGCCGCCGAAGACGTACACGAACAGCAGGGTGAAGACGATCGGCATCAGGACGGCGTCGAACATCGACTCCGGGTCCTGGCGGATCCACAGCAGGTTGCGGCGGACCAGGGCGCCGATGTGGCGCGCGTGTGCGCGGGGCGAGATATGGGAGTCGCTCTGGGCGGCGAGGGGGGCTTCGGCAACGGCGGTACTCATGCGGAGACCTCCTCGTAGGCGCGGGCGGGGGCGGCGTCCTGCGGGGCACCGGCCTTGTGGCCGGTGAGGGAGAGGAACACCTCGTCGAGGCTGGGCAGTTCGGTGCTGATGGAGCTGATCGTGATGCCGCGCGCGGTGACCGCGCCGACCACGGCGGTGAGCTGTTCGTCGCTGAGGATCGGGACCAGGACGGTGCCGGTCTCGGTGTCCACGGCCGAGGCCGCGAGACCGGTGAGGCCCAGCTCGTCGAGCATGCCCGCGAGCGGGCGCAGCTCCAGCGGGTCCACCGGGCGGATCCGCAGTGTGCGGCCGCCGACCCTCGCCTTCAGCTCGTCGATCCGGCCGCTGGCGATGACCTTGCCGCGGTCGATGACCGTCAGCTCGGAGGCCAGCTGTTCGGCCTCCTCCATGTACTGGGTGGTGAGCAGCACGGTGGCGCCGTCGGCGACCATGCGCTTGACCTCGTGCCACACCTCGTTGCGGGTGCGCGGGTCGAGGCCGGTCGTCGGCTCGTCCAGGTACAGCACGGCGGGCTGCCCGATCATGGAGGCGGCGAGGTCGAGACGGCGGCGCATACCGCCGGAGTACGTGGACGCCGGGCGCTTGGCGGCCTCGGTGAGCGAGAAGCGCTCCAGGAGTTCGTCGGCGCGGCGCCGGGCGTCCTTGCGGGGCAGGTCGAGCAGCCGCCCGATCATGTACAGGTTCTCCCAGCCGGGGAGTTTCTCGTCGACCGAGGCGTACTGGCCGGTGAGACCTATGACCCGACGCAGCTGGCGGGGCTGCTTCAGTACGTCGTAACCGGCGACCGTGGCGTGGCCGGCGTCGGGGGTGATGAGGGTGGACAGGCAGCGGACGAGGGTGGTCTTGCCGGCGCCGTTCGGACCCAGAACGCCGAGGACGGTGCCCTCGTGCACTTCCAGGTCCACGCCGTCCAGTGCCTTGGTCTCGCCGTAGTGCTTGACCAGCCCCCGTACGGTGACGGCGCTCTTGGCGCCGGCGCCCTCTTGTCGGGGGTTCTTGTCGATTCGCGTCATGGCCATCAAGGTGCCAGCCGCCACCTACAAACCGCCTACAGCCGACCGACAGCCGCCGATATATCGCCGACGGGCGTGCCGTCGGCGCTTGTCCGCCGGTGGGTGGGTCGGGGCCGTGCCGGTACATCCGCCCCGTCGCCGGTGGCAGATCGCTTCGGCTGCATGGTCCTGCCTGTTGGCAACCGCGTAAGCGACGGGGCATGTGATGTACCGGCACGGCCCCTTCCCTGCGTCGGTGACTGCGGGTGCTTTTCAGCCCGTCCGGCGTTTGAGGACGAGGCCGTTCAGGCCGAAGCGGGGGGTCTGGGGGCGGCAGCCCCCAGGTACGGGACGGGTGGGGCGGAGGGGGCGAAAGAGCCCTGACAGCGCCCCGGGGAAAAGGCGCAGCCCGCCGACGGGGGAAATCGGCGGGCTGCCCTTGGTGCCGCAGTGGCTCAGTGGACGGAGTGCTCCTCGAGGGGGAACGTCCCGCCGACGACGTCCTCGGCGAACGCCTTCGCCGCGTTGCCCATGACCTCACGCAGGTCGGCGTACTTCTTGACGAACTTCGGCACCCTGCCACCGGTGAGACCGAGCATGTCGGTCCAGACGAGGACCTGCGCATCGGTCTCGGGACCCGCGCCGATACCGACCGTCGGGATCTGCAGCGTGCGCGTGACCTCGGCGGCCAGCTCCGCCGGGACCAGCTCCAGGACGACGGCGAACGCACCCGCGTCCTGCACCGCCTTCGCGTCCCGCAGCAACTGATGCGCGGCCTCGTCGCCACGGCCCTGCACGCGGTAGCCCATGGCGTTCACGGACTGCGGGGTCAGGCCGATGTGCGCCATGACCGGGATGCCGGACTCGACGAGCAGTTCGATCTGGCGGTGCGAGCGCTCGCCGCCCTCCAGCTTCACCGCGCCGACCCCGGCCTCCTTGACGAGGCGGGTGGCCGAGCGCAGCGCCTGCACCGGGCCCTCCTGGTACGACCCGAAGGGCAGGTCGCCCACGATCAGGGCGCGGCTGGTGCCCCGCACAACCGCGGCGGACAGCATGGTCATCTCGTCCATGGTGACGGGCACGGTCGTCTCGTACCCCAGGTGGCAGTTGCCCGCCGAGTCGCCGACGAGCATGACCGGGATGCCGGCCGCGTCGAAGACGGACGCGGTCATCGCGTCGTACGCGGTGAGCATGGGCCACTTCTCGCCGCGCTCCTTGGCGGCGGTGATGTCGCGCACCGTGATGCGGCGGGTGCTCTTGCCCCCGTACAGCGCCTTGCTGCTGTCGGTGGACGGGCGCACACCCTGCACGGGCTGCTTCTGGGCAGCCGAAAGCTGCGTCATCGCAACGGCTCCTTCTGTCATCTCGAGGCGCCCTTACGGCGTCCCCGGACCAGGTCCATGGTGGCACCTCGTGCCACGCGCGGCTAGAGCGGGGCGAGCGATCTGCGTCTCGGCGCGCGGGGTTCCGTATCCCTTGGTAAGTTCTCCGTAAAGTATATTCGATACGAGACGGTTCCGTATCGAATCGCACCTAGTCTGGGCGCCATGACGACTTCCGCTCCTCCTGCCGATCGACGTGTGCCAGAGGCGGTGCATCGACGCCGCTGGGCGATCCTCGGCGCGCTGATGCTCAGCCTGCTGATCGTGGTGCTCGACAACTCCATCCTGAACGTTGCGATCAAGACCATCTCGACCCCGGCGCCCACCGGGCTCGGCGCCACCCAGAGCGAGCTGGAGTGGGCCATCAACGCCTACACGCTCGTCTTCGCCGGACTTCTCTTCACCGCGGGCCTGCTCGGCGACCGGCTCGGCCGCAAGAAGGTGCTGCTCGCCGGTCTCGCCGTCTTCGGCATCGGGTCTGCGTTGGCCGCGGAGTCCGGCTCGCCGGTCCAGCTCATCGTGTTCCGCGCGCTGATGGGCCTCGGCGCCGCCTTCGTGATGCCCGCGACGCTCGCCGTCCTGATGAACGTCTTCGAGCGCGACGAGCAGCCCAAGGCCATCGGCATCTGGGCCGGCGGCGTCGGCCTCGCCATCGCGATCGGCCCGATCACCGGCGGCGTCCTGCTCGACCACTTCTGGTGGGGCTCGGTCTTCCTCATCAACGTGCCGATCGTGCTGCTCGCGCTTGTCCTGATGTTCTGGCTGGTCCCGGACTCGCGTGACCCGAACCCCGGCCGCGTCGACGCGATCGGGGTCGTCCTGTCGGTCATCGGGCTCGTCCTGCTCGTCTACGGCATCATCAAGGGCGGCCAGCTCGCCGACTTCACCGATGCGACGGTCCTCGTGACCATCGCGGCCGGACTCGTCGTCCTCGCCGGCTTCGTCGTGTACGAGAAGCGCAGCGACCACCCGTCCATCGACGTCACGTACTTCAAGAACAAGGTCTTCTCCGCGGCGATCGCCGCCATCGCGCTCGTCTTCTTCGCGCTGATGGGTGTGACCTTCTTCTCCGTCTTCTACACGCAGAGCGTGCGAGGCTACTCGCCGCTGCAGACCGGCCTGTTGATGCTGCCGCTCGCCGCGGCCCAGATCATCTTCGCGCCGCGCGCCCGGCTGGTCGTCGACCGCTTCGGCAACCGGGCCACGTGTACGGCGGGGCTGCTGATCATCGCCGCGATGCTCGCCGCGTTCGCCGTCCTCGAGACGGACACACCGATCTGGCTCCTCGAGGTCATCTTCTTCCTCATGGGCACCGGTATGGCACACATCATGACCCCGACCAGTGTCGTGATAATGCAAGCCCTGCCGCGCGAGAAGGCGGGCTCCGCCTCCGCGCTCAGCAACACCTTCCGCCAGGTCGGCGGCGCCCTCGGCATCGCCGTCCTCGGCTCCGTCCTCTCCACGGCCTACCGCACCGGCATCGAGGACAAGCTCGGTGTCGTCCCGGTCGGCCTGCGCCACACCGCGGGCGAGTCCATCGAAGCCACCCTCGGCGTCGCCGCCAAGCTCGGCCCCCGGGGCAAGGCCCTCGTCGCCCCCGCCAACGACGCCTTCCTGCATGCCATGCACGTGACCGCCCTGTGCGGCGCGGGTGTCGCGATCGTCGGCGCGGTCATCGTGGCCGTGTTCCTGCCGGGCCGGACCCCGGAAGTCCAGAAGGGCGAGGAGGAAACCGAGTTGGTGCCGGCCGGGGAGCACTGACCGGCCGTACGGGACCGCGGGCACCTGGCACCGGGTGCCCGCGGGCGCCGCACCTGGGGAGAATGAACGCCGGTCAAGGGAAAAGGAGTTCGATGTGAGCCTCGCGCACAGCCGAGCCGGGCATGAGGGGCCCGCCAGGGGGCGCCCCCGCAGCGAGGCCGTGGAGCGCTCGATCATCGAGGGCGTCATGAAGCTCCTGGAGGACGGTGTACCGCTCGGGGACCTGTCCATCGAGCGCATCGCCCGCACCGCGGGTGTCGGCAAGGCGACCATCTACCGTCGCTGGAGCGGCAAGGAGGAGCTCTTCGTCGACGTGCTGCGCGCCGCCGAGCCCGAGGACCCCGAACTCCCCGGCACCTCGATGCGCGACGACCTCATCGTCCTGTTGGAGTCGCTGCGCCAACGCGGCCTGATCAACCGCTCGTCGGCGATGCTGCACAACGTGTACGCCCAGATGAAGAGCAGCCCCAGACTCTGGAACGCGTACCACGCGACCGTCGTCGACCCGCGGCGCAGACTGGGGTACGAAGTCCTGCGCCGCGGACAGCGAAACGGCGAACTCCGTGAGGACGTCGACGTCGAACTGGTCAACGACATCTTCGTCGGCCCCATGCTCGTCCGTGCCGTCCTGCGCCCGGAGAGCGAACTTCCCGAAGGCCTCTCGGAGCAGATCGTCGACACACTGCTGGAGGGACTGCGGCCGGCCAAGCCGTAGTCCCCCTGGTCCTGTTGGTCCTGTCTGTTCCTGACGGTTCGTTTCGCCGGCTTCTGACGGGGCGAATGTGCGCGTTTCGTCACAGAGGGCGCGCTCCATGCCCGTATTCGGAACTCCGAACACGAAGTTGTACGTCCCCTTGCCCGTACGGCCGTCACCGGACGGCGAGAACGACACCGATCATCCCCTAGGGTCGTAGCCGAGGGGCAGACGGTGCGCACGGCAGGTTGTGAGGCGACGGTATGGCGCAGGCGTATATGACGGAGACGGGCAGCGGCGGCCGGGAGCCGGACCGCAGAGGGTCCCGGCTTCGGCGCCTGCTCGACGGCTGGCGCGGTGACCGCGGTATCTGGCGTCGCGGTCTGATCCTCGCCGCGCTCGCGGTGATCCTCGCTCTGGTGATGCTGCTGCACGCGCAGATCCCGAACGCCATCGGCAACCTCGGCAGCCTCACGGAGACGTTCCTGCCCTGGCTGGGCCTGTTCGTCCCGATCCTGCTGATCCTCGCCTTCGTACGGAAGTCGGCCAGCGCCCTGATCGCGGTGCTGCTGCCCGCGATCGTCTGGCTGAACCTCTTCGGCGGGCTGCTCACCGACAAGACCGGCAGCGGCGGCGACCTCACCGTCGCCACGCACAATGTCAACGCCGAGAACCCGGACCCGTCGGGCACCGCCCGCGACGTGGCCGCGTCCGGCGCCGATGTGCTGGCCCTGGAGGAGCTGACGGCCTCGGCGGTCCCGGTGTACGAGAAGGCGCTCGCGTCGACGTACAAGTACCACTCGGTGCAGGGCACCGTCGGACTGTGGAGTAAGTACCCGCTGACCGGCGCCCGGCCCGTGGACATCAAACTGGGCTGGACGCGCGCGATGCGGGCAACGGTGACGACGCCGGCCGGGCAGGTCGCCATCTACGTCGCTCACCTGCCCTCGGTCCGCGTGAAGCTGGAGGCCGGGTTCACCGCCCGGCAGCGCGACAAGAGCGCCGACGCGCTGGGCGAGGCGATCGCCGATGAGCCGTTGAAGAAGGTCGTCCTGCTCGGTGACCTCAACGGCACGATGAACGACCGCGCGCTGAACGCCGTCACCGCGCAGATGCGCTCCACACAGGGCGCGGCGGGCAGCGGGTTCGGGTTCAGCTGGCCGGCGTCGTTCCCGATGGCCCGGATCGACCAGATCATGGTCAAGGGCATCGAGCCGGAGACCTCGTGGACCCTGCCCGAGACCGGCAGCGATCACCTTCCGATTGCCGCCCGCGTCAAGGTGGGCGCAACCGCGTCTTAACCTCCTGGAATACTGGGCCCGAGGGAGTTTGTTTCCCAGCTAAACTTATAGCTGAACCCACAGCTTGACCCCCCGCGTCCCGTGCACATCGGTGTGCACGGGCGCGCCCATGCGCGCGTACGTCGTCCCTGTGCCTGCGTACGCCCGTGGAAACCGCTCGTCCCCGCCCCGCCGCACGTTCTCCGCTCCTCTGAAAGGCCCCTCATGCCCCTGGCCCTGCTCGCCCTCGCCGTGGGCGCCTTCGGCATCGGCACCACCGAGTTCGTGATGATGGGCCTGCTGCCCGACGTCGCGGACGACCTGCACATATCCATCCCCGCCGCGGGCCACCTGGTCTCGGCCTACGCCCTGGGTGTCGTGATCGGCGCCCCGCTGCTCGCGGCCGCCACCGCCCGCATGTCGCGCCGCAAGGTCCTGATCGCCCTGATGGGCCTCTTCGTGGCGGGCAACGCGCTCTCCGCCTTCGCCCCCGACTACCGCTGGCTGCTGGCAGCCCGCTTCCTCAGCGGGCTGCCGCACGGCGCGTTCTTCGGCGTCGGCGCCGTCGTCGCCACGAACCTGGTCGCCCCCGAGCGCAAGGCGCGCTCCGTCTCGCTGATGTTCCTCGGGCTGACGGTGGCGAACGTCGCCGGTGTGCCGGTGGCGACGCTCATGGGCCAGCACCTGGGCTGGCGTGCCACGTTCCTGGGCGTGAGCGCGATCGGTGTCGCCGCCATCGCCTCGCTCGCGCTCCTGATCCCGCGTGATCACGGGCATGCCCCCACCGGGGGTCTGCGCGGCGAACTGGCCGCGCTGCGCTCCCTCCCGGTCTGGCTGGCCCTGGGTACGACGGTGGCGGGCTTCGGGGCGCTCTTCTCCGCGTACAGCTACATCACGCCGATGCTCATGGAGTCGGCCGGGTACGCCGACGGCAGCGTGACCTTGCTGCTGGCCCTCTTCGGCGTCGGTGCGACCGCGGGCAACCTGGTGGGCGGTCGCCTCGCGGACCACTCCCTGCGCGGCACCCTCTTCGGTGGCCTGGTGTCCCTCGTCGCGGTCCTCGCGCTCTTCCCGGTCCTCATGACCACGCAGTGGAGCGCGGCCGTCGCGGTCACCCTTCTCGGCGTGGCCGCCTTCATCACCGGCTCGCCGCTCCAGCTGATGGTCATGGAGAAGGCCTCCGCCGCACCGTCCCTCGCGTCCTCCGCCAACCAGGCGGCGTTCAACCTCGCGAACGCCGGTGGTGCGTGGATCGGGGGGCTCGCTCTGGCCGCGGGCTTCGGAGCGACGTCTCCGGCGGTCGCGGGGGCGGCCCTCGCGGTGCTCGGCCTTGCCGTGGCCGGCGCCGCCTACGCGGTCGACCGACGTCGGGCCGGCGTGGTCGCGGGAGCCTCCGCGGGGAGCTCGGGGCGGCTTGTCGCGGCGCATGTTCCGCCGCGTGCGGAGCGCGTCGATCACTGATGCGCCGGGCCGCGCCCCTGGAGGGGCGCGGGGAACGGCGCGACAAGCCCCCACCGTCCCGAGGTCAAAAGACGACCGAGGGGGGTCTGGGGGGCGCAGCCCCCAGGTACGGGAATGGGTAGGGGCGGCGGGGGCGAATACCCCCCCCGCGGTTACCCCTGACCCCGTCGCGCTACCCCGGACGGCCGGGCCCACTCCTCCGGTCGATACCCGGTGGGGGTAAGGTGCCCGCATGGTGACGAGAAGCCGAGCGCGCGAGGTGTTGCTCTTCGCCGCGCTGCTTCTCGGGATCGTGACGATGCACACGCTGGGGCATCCGTCAGGGCACGGCTCGGACCGGAGCTCCGGGTACTCGTCGTATCCCTCGGACGAGGGCTCCGGGGGCCACGGGCACTCCTCGTCCGCCATGTCGCACCCCCTGTCCTCCCCGCCGGGCCATGCGCAGGAGCACGCGACGGGCGCGTCGGTGACCGCCGACATGCCCCCCATGAACGGCATGGACCCCCTGTCCGTCTGCCTCGCCGTACTCGGCGGCGCCACCCTCCTCCTGCTGCTCGCGGCGGCGCTGGGCACCCCGTGGGCGAGCGGCGCCACGCAGCCCGCACGCGCAGGACTGCTGCGTGCCCTGTGGCCCCAACCGCCCCCGCAAAGAACCCTTCTCTCCCGTCTGTCGGTGCTGCGCGTTTAGGCCGGTGCACCGGCTGCTTCGGGCTGCCCGTTCGGAGGTGGGAACCTCCGGGCGTCGAGCGGTGTACCAGAAGCAGCGGACGCGCCCATCCGCACGCACATCACCACGACGAGGTGTTACTCAGTCATGCGCACCACCACACCCATGCGCACACACACGCGCCGCGCCATCCTCGGCGCTGCGGTCGCCGTCGCCGGGACGGGGATTCTGTCCGCCTGCTCCAGCGCCGGTCACACGGGTCACGGCGGAAGCGGATCCACCGGCGGTCCGAAGGGGTACGTCGACCCGGCGGGCCGCGAAGTCGCCGTCGCCGAGAAGAAGCGGGGCTCGGGCCCCGTCCGCAAGGTGCGGCTCACCGCCGCCGAGGCCGCCCTCGACCTGGGCGGTCGTACGGTCAAGTCCTGGGCGTACGGCGGCGACCTGCCCGGCGAGGCGGTCCGCGTCACCGCCGGGGACACCCTCGCCCTCACGCTCGCCAACCATCTCCCGGAGGCCACGTCCCTGCACTGGCACGGGATCGCCCTGCGCAACGACATGGACGGCGTACCCGACCTCACCCAGCGGGCCGTCCAGCCGGGCGCCGACTTCACCTACCGGTTCACGGTGCCGCACCCGGGCACGTACTGGTTCCATCCGCACTCCGGACCCCAGCAGGACCGCGGTCTGTACGCCCCGCTGATAGTGGAGGACCCCAAGGAGCCCCTGTCGTACGACAAGGAGTGGGTGGTCGTCCTCGACGACTGGGTCGACGGGGTGGACGGTTCCACCCCGGACGCCGTGCTCAAGCAGTTGAGCGGCGGCATGGGCATGGACATGGGTGAAGACGGGGGCATGGATCACTCCGGGCACGACATGTCCACCATGTCCATGCGAGGTCAGGAATCGTCCTCGCCCGGTCCCTCCCGTCTGCTCATGGGTTCCGAGAGCCGGCTGCTGGGCGGCGACGCCGGTGATGTCGCGTATCCGTACTACCTGGTCAACGGGCGTACGGCGAAGGCGCCTTCGGTCTTCCGGGCGCGCCCCGGGGACCGCGTCCGGATCCGGATCATCAACGCGGGCGGCGACACCGCCTTCCGCGTGGCCCTCGGCGGGCACGAGATGACGGTGACGCACACGGACGGCTTCCCGGTGCGGCCCGCAAGGACGGACGCGCTGCTGCTCGGCATGGGCGAGCGGTACGACGTCCTCGTCACCGTCAAGGACGGCGTCTTCCCGCTGACCGCGCTGGCCGAGGGCAAGAAGGCGTCGGCGCAGGCGCTGCTGCGGACGGGCGGAGGCGCGGCGCCCGCCGGGTCCGTGCGGCCGAAGGAACTCGACGGGCGGCTGCTGACGGCGGACAGGCTGCGGGCCGAAGCGTCCGTCGCGCTGGCCGAGAAGGAGCCGGACCGCACGGTGAAGCTGCAGCTCACGGGCGGGATGGAGAAGTACGACTGGGCCTTCGACAAGAAGCCCTACCGTGCAGGGGCGGATCAGCGGCATCCCGTCCGGGCCGGGGAGCGGGTGCGGCTCGTGTTCTCCAACTCCACGAGCATGTGGCACCCCGTCCATCTGCACGGGCACACCTTCGGCCTGGCCGATGTGGTGGGCGGCCCGCGCAAGGACACCGCGATCGTGCTGCCGAACGGGACGCTGACGGTGGACTTCGACGCCGACAATCCGGGCCTGTGGATGGTCCACTGCCACAACGTCTACCACTCGGAGGCGGGGATGATGACCGTGCTCGGTTACCGGAGCTGAGGCGCCGGATCCGGGCCGCCGGGCCCTGAGGGCGGGGCGTTTCCACGCCGGTCTCCGCGTGGGGCGCCCCACACCCCATTGTGTCGCTCTGACGATTACACTGGGCCCGTGCCTCAACTACGCCTCGCCCTGAATCAGATCGACTCGACCGTCGGCGATCTCGCCGGCAACGCCGAGGCGATCCTCCGTTGGACCCGGCACTCCGCCGAGCAGGGAGCGCATCTGGTGGCGTTCCCCGAGATGGTGCTGACCGGGTATCCCGTGGAGGACCTCGCCCTGCGGCCGTCCTTCGTCGAGGCCTCCCGTGCGGCGCTGCGCTCGGTGGCCACCCGGCTCGCCGACGAGGGCTTCGGGGAGCTGCCGGTGATCGTCGGCTACCTCGACCGTTCCGAGACCGCGCAGCCGAAGTACGGGCAGCCGGCCGGCGCCCCGCAGAACGCCGCCGCGGTGCTGTACGGAGGCCGGGTGGCGCTGACCTTCGCCAAGCACCACCTCCCCAACTACGGCGTGTTCGACGAGTTCCGGTACTTCGTGCCCGGCGACACCATGCCGGTCGTGCGGGTGCACGGGGTCGATGTCGCCCTCGCCATCTGCGAGGACCTCTGGCAGGACGGCGGGCGTGTGCCGGCCGCCCGTTCCGCCGGGGCCGGGCTGCTGCTGTCCATCAACGCCTCGCCGTACGAGCGCGACAAGGACGACACCCGCCTCGAACTGGTCCGCAAGCGGGCCCAGGAGGCCGGGTGCACCACCGCCTATCTCGCGATGATCGGCGGGCAGGACGAGCTGGTCTTCGACGGGGACTCGATCGTCGTCGACCGGGACGGTGAAGTCGTCGCGAGGGCGCCGCAGTTCGCCGAGGGATGCGTCGTACTGGACCTGGATCTGCCAGCTGCCGCCGCCTCACCGGTGGAGGGTGTGGTGGACGACGGGCTGCGGATCGAGCGGCTCGTGCTCTCCGAGGAACCCCTGCCCGCGTACGAGGCGGAGCTCGCCGGGGGGTACGCGGAGCGGCTGGACGCCGACGAGGAGGTCTACTCGGCGCTGGTGGTCGGGCTGCGGGCCTACGCGGCCAAGAACGGGTTCCGGTCGGTGCTGATCGGGCTGTCGGGCGGTATCGACTCGGCGTTGGTGGCCGCCCTCGCGTGTGACGCGCTGGGCGCGCAGAACGTGTACGGCGTTTCGATGCCGTCGAAGTACTCGTCCGACCACTCCAAGGGCGACGCGGCGGAGCTCGCGCGGCGGACGGGGCTGAACTTCCGGACCGTGCCGATCGAGCCGATGTTCGACGCGTATATGTCGTCGCTGGGGCTGACGGGGCTGGCCGAGGAGAACCTTCAGTCCCGGCTGCGGGGCACGACGCTGATGGCCATCTCCAACCAGGAGGGGCACATCGTGCTGGCGCCCGGCAACAAGTCGGAGCTGGCCGTGGGGTATTCGACGCTGTACGGCGACTCGGTGGGGGCGTACGGGCCCATCAAGGACGTGTACAAGACGTCGATCTTCCGGCTGGCGGAGTGGCGGAACCGGGCGGCGGTGGAGCGGGGGCAGACGCCGCCGATTCCGGAGAACTCGATCGTCAAGCCGCCGAGTGCGGAGTTGCGGCCCGATCAGGTCGACACGGACTCCCTCCCGGACTACCCCGTCCTGGACGCGATCCTCGAACGGTACGTCGACCGTGACGAGGGCGCGGACTCCATCGTCGCTGCCGGCTTCGAGCGGGAGCTCGTCGTGAAGACGCTTCGTATGGTCGACACGGCGGAGTACAAGCGGCGGCAGTACCCGCCGGGTACCAAGATCTCCGCGAAGGGCTTCGGCAAGGACCGACGCCTCCCCATCACCAACCGCTGGCGCGAACACGCGTAACGGGTTTTCGCCCCCGCGGTCCCTGCCCATTCCCGTCCCCTGGGGGCGGCACCCCCAGACCCCCGCCAAAAGATCGCGCAGTTCCCCGCGCCCCTTGTCAGGGGCGCGGGGAACTGCGCGAACGGGGTTCTGGGGCGGAGCCCCGGGTACGGGACGGGCAGGGGCGGAGGGGGCGAAAAACGTACGCCCGCCCCCCGATCAGCGAGGGGCGGGCGCAACGCGTCGTGATGCGTCGTCAGTGGCGACGGTAGGAGTCGACGTAGCCCGGGGCGGGGGAACCCACACCGGTGACGTCGTCGTAGCCCTTCACGGCCTGCAGGGAACTGTCCTTGCCGAGGCTGCGGACGGAGGTGATGACACCGTCAGCCGCGTCGTAGCCGTTCGCGAAGTCGACACGCGCCACGGCGAGCCCGGACTTCGTGGGGTTGTCCGTGACGTCGTGGTACGCCTTCGAGCCGTACTTGGCGTAGATGGCGGGGTTGGCGAAGCCGATCGCCTTGCCGCCGCGCGCCTCCTGGGCGAGAGCCTGCACGGCCGCGATCACCGGCGCGGCGAGCGAGGTGCCGCCGATCCGGTACTCGCTGTACTGCTCCGTCCCGTTCGGGAAGGTCTGCGTCTGGCCGACCTTGAAACCGGTGTTCGGGTCGGCGATCGCGGAGATGTCCGGGACGACGCGGTTGCCGGCGGCGTTGTTGGCCGTCGCGAGCGCGTTCGGGACGACGCCCTTCTGGTAGTAGGGCTCGGCGACCGTCTTGCTGGTGCCGCCGCCCGCACCCGAGGTGAACGCGCCGGGGAAGTTCGTCCAGCTCTTGCCGTCGTCGGACAGCACAGCCTTCTCGGTGCCCCAGCCGGTCTCGAACAGGTACTTGTCGCCCTTGCCGACCGCCAGCGACGTACCGCCGACCGCCGTCACCCACGCCGAGTTGGCCGGGGTGTCGACCTGCTTCGTGCCGGTGTTGGCGACCTCGTCGCCGTTGTCGCCGGAGGAGAAGTAGAAGCCGATGCCCTCGACCGCGCCGAACTGGAAGACCTGGTCGTAGGCGGCCGCGAGGTCCGGCGTCTGGTTGGCCTCGATGTCGCCCCACGAGTTGGAGACGATGTCGGCCAGGTGCCCGTCGACGATCTTGTTCAGCGAGTCGAGCAGATCGTCGTCGTAGCAGGAGGCGGCACCCACGTACGTGATGCTCGCGCCCGGCGCGACCGCGTGCACGGCCTCGACGTCGAGGGTCTCCTCGCCGTACCAGCCGGCCGCTCCGCACTCCTTGGTCTTCGTGTAATTCTTCGGAAGCACCTGGCGCAGCTGGCCGCTGGTGTACGCGGCGTCACCGTGCTTGCCCGAGTACGTCTGCGCGTCGAAGGCGATGGTCGGAGAGGCGTACGCGTCGGTGATGGCGACGCGCACGTTCTTGCCGGTGCGCGTGCCCGCGCCGTACGCGGCGCGCAGCTGCTTGCCCGTGTAGCCCTTGACCGCGTACGGGATCTTCGAGCCGTAGGCGTCCGGCAGGGTGCTCGCGATGTGCGAGCCGTAGTACGAGGAGAACGGCCCGGAGTTCTTGAACACCGCGTCCGGAGGCGGCAGCTGGTCGCTGTGCGTCGCCTTGTGCGGGGCGTTGTCCAGGCCGGTGACGGTCAGGACGGCGCCGTTCAGGGCGGCCGGCGCGGAGGCCGTCCTCGACGGCGCCCGGTAGGTCTTGTTGCCCTTGGCGTAGTTGTGCAGCTGGGTGCCGAACGCCTTCTCGGCGGCGGCGACATCACCGGTCACGGAGATGTAGTGCTGCGTGGTGCCGGTGACCTTCAGGCCGGCCGACTTCAGCCACGAGGTCACCGCGGCGACCTGGGCCTTCGTGGCGCCGAAACGCGCTTGCGTCTTCTTGGCGCTCAAATACTTGCCGTACGACGCCGAGTTCGGGTCGGACACGGCCTTGGCGTACGCCGCCAGACCGGAGGCGTCCCGGCCGGCGAAGTAGACCCGGGCGGAGACCTGGGAGTTGTCGGACGTGGCGCCCTTGTCGGCCTTGGCCGTGGCCCACGCGGGCTTGGTGCCCGTAAGGGTGTCCCGGCTCGGGCCGTCCGCGGCGTGGGCCGCGGGTATGCCGAGCGCCAGCGCGCCGGCGAGCAGCGGCAGTGTCGCTGCCATGCTCACCCCGGCGCGCGTTTTGGCGCGGTTGGATCTCATAGAACCCCCTGCGATGCGGTTCGTCGCATGTAGTGGCTGGTCGGCGATCCGCGTAGACCCCCGCGCCCTACCAGGGCACAGGGAATGGATCACAGATGGGGGCCACTCTTTCGATGAACCGTTCATGCCAGGGGAATGAAAAGGCCAAGGAAACCCCAAGTGGCAGTGATTGGGGTGCATTTGGGTCGGTATGGAGAGGGGGTACTGCCCGATCGAGGGTTTTCCCTTTTTCTTCTGTCAAGGGGTTCCCCTTTTCCGTAAACACATCGCGTCGTCCGGCAGCGCATGACGCGTCCGCAAGCGCGACGCGTTGTCTGTAAGCGCCTCGCGGCTCCACGGCGTTAAGGGGGTGTGAAGCAGTTGGAGTTCGAGGAGTTCTACCGGTGCGGCCGGGACGTCTGCCTGCGCGCGGTCCTCGCCGCGGTGGGCGACCGGCAGCTGGCCGAGGACCTCGTCGCCGAGGCGTTCGCCCGGGCCTGGGCCGCCTGGCCACGGGTGCGGCGGCATCCCGCCCCGCGCGCCTGGATCGTACGGACGGCGCTCAACACCCGGATCTCGTGGTGGCGGCGGCGTCGGTACGAGGTCGCGCTCGGCGACGGTCAGGACGCCGAGGCCGCGCAGCCCGGCGGATCGGGGCTCGACCCCGCGCTGCTGACCGTGCTGCGCCAACTGCCCCTGCGGCAGCGGGAGGTGATCGCCCTGCGGGTCTTCCTCGACCTCGACACCGCGACCACGGCGAAGACGCTCGGGATCGCCCCGGGAACCGTCACCGCCCATCTGTCGCGGGCCGTCGGGACGCTGCGCGGCCACCTTGTCACCCTCAACACCCCGGAGGCGGGATCGTGAACACCATCGATGACGACAGGGACGTACTGAACGCGCTGAGGAGCTCGCTCGACGACGTCACCCTGCCCGTGCCCCTCGAGCGGATCGTGGCGGAGGGCCGCGCGGTCCGGCGGCGGCGCAGGCGTGTGGCCGTGGCGGCCGTGGGCGTGGCGGCGGCCGCGGGACTCGCACTCGGCGTGCCGGGTTACGGCCACCCGTCGACGGCGCCGCCGTCCGGGGGCGCCGAGTCCGTCGCGTTCACCGTCGCCAAGCGGACGGACGGCACGGTCGCGGTGACCTGGACGAAGGAGCAGTACTTCAAGAACCCGGCGGGGCTGCAGAAGGCGCTGCGCGACGCGGGGTTCCCCGTCCTGGTGAAGACCGGGGTGTTCTGCAAGGGGCCGGACGACCACACGCAGGTGGACGAACACGGCTCGGGGGTGGGGGTCGAGGACGTCGTGAAGCGGGAACGGCGGGACGACGACACCGTCGTCTTCATCTACGACCCCGCGGCCATGCCCGCCCACACCCAGCTCTTCATCGGATACCTGGACCAGGCCCAGCTCGCCGTCACCGACGGCCGCCCGGGTTCGGTGGAACGCCTGGTGCCGACCGGCGTCCCTCTGAAGTGCGGTACGGACTGGCGCAGTTGACCATCAGGCGGCGGAAGGGCAGTTGACCACCAGGCGGAGGGGGGCGGACGGGTCCGGGGCGCTGCCCCGGACCCGTCCCATGCCCTGGTGCCGCGTCAGCCAGGGTTTGCCCGTCAAGGAGCGGCGTCCGGTGCGTGCTCTGGGGGTCCCCCCCGGCCGAAGGCTGGGGGAGTGCCGGCCGGAAGTCCTCGTACTGGACGTACTTGGGCTTTCGGCCGGTGCGGCGAGAGGGGGCACCTCCCACGCCCTTGAGGCAGTGGGGGAGCGTGCCGGGCGTCGCGACGGGGCGAACCTCGGCTGACGCGGCACTAGCCGCGAGCCTTCGCGCCCCGTTCCTTCAGCATGTCCGCCATCAGCTTGATCTCCGACTGCTGCGCGTCGACCATGCCCTGCGCGAGCTTCTTCTCCACGCCGACCTCGCACTTGGCGACGCAGCCCTCGGCCATGTGGATGCCGCCCTTGTGATGGTCGGTCATCAACTGCAGATAGAAGATCTCGGCCTGCTTGCCGCTCAGCGTGTTCAGCTTCTTCATCTCGGTGTTGGTGGCCATGCCCGGCATCAGCGCACCGTCCTTGCCGGAGGCCATGTCGCCCATGCCCATCCAGGTCATCGGCGCGTCCGAGGACACCTTGGGCAGCTCCCACAGGTCGAGCCAGCCGAGCAGCATGCCGCGCTGGTTGGCCTGGGTCTGCGCGATGTCGTACGCGAGACGCCGTACCTCGACGTCCTTGGTGCGGTCGCGCACGATGTACGACATCTCGACGGCCTGCTGGTGGTGGACCGCCATGTCCCGAGCGAAACCCGCGTCCGCGGAGCCGGCGGTGGGCGCCTTCATCCCGGAGCCGTCACCGTCGGCGACCGCGTAGGTGATCGCCCCGGCCGCGACGAGCGCGGCCGCCGCGGCCCCCGCGACCCACCCGACGTGCCTCACTGGGACAGACCGTTGGTGCAGGCGGCGCCCGGCTCGGGCGTCTGTTTGCCCTGCACGAACTCCGCGAAGAACTTGTCGACGTTCGGGTCGCTCGCGGCCGTCACCGTGCGCTGCTTGCCCCAGGCGCTGAGCATGATCGGGTCCTTCTGGTCCTCGACCGGGCTCATCAGGGTGTAGGGAGTCTTCTTGACCTTCGCCGCGAGCGCCTTCACGTCGGCGTCGGAGGCCTTGCTGTTGTACGTCACCCAGACCGCGCCGTGCTCCAGGGAGTGCACGGCGTTCATGTTGTTGATCGCCTTGGTGTAGATGTCGCCGTTGCAGTTCATCCACACCTGGTTGTGGTCACCGCCGACCGGGGGCTCCATCGGGTACTTCACGGTCTTGGTGACGTGGTTGCGCGACAGCGTGCCCTTCCAGGTCTTCACACCGTCCGCGCCCGTGACGAAGTGCCCCGACGACGCCTTGGAGTCGCTCGCCGTGTCGCTCTTGTCGGACTGCGACTTGACGAGGACGACGCCGCCGACGACGAGACCGGCGACCACGACCACGCTTGCGGCGATCGTGAGGATCCGGTTGCGACGCTCGCGGGACTGCTCGGTGCGGCGCATCTCATCTATGCGCACCTTGCGCGAGGTGCTGCTGCTGTTCTTGGCGGAACCCATGGCGAGTCCTTTGTGGGGAATGGGACGGTCGGGTCCGCTGATCGTAGTGGGGGAGGAGGGGACGCACGCACGAAGCCCTACAGGAATGACCGAAGAGGTGGCTTTCGTGCGGGCGGAAAGATCGCCTTCGTCCAGATAATTTGAATCGTGGATGCGCATTATTTACGCTCGCGGTATGCGGCTGTTGCGATCCACCGACCTGGCCCTGCGCGTCCTCATGCGGCTCGCCGTCGCAGGCGAGTCCACCCCCACGACCCGCGAGGTCGCGGCGGATATGGATGTGCCATACACGCATGCCGCGAAGGTCGTCGCCGAGCTCCAGCACCTCGGGCTGCTGGCGGCCCGCCGGGGCCGGGGTGGCGGCCTCGCGCTCACCGGCGAGGGGCGTACGGCATCGGTCGGCGCCGTCGTCCGAACCTTCGAGGGGGACGGGGACGTCGTCGAGTGCGAGGGCGCCACGCCCTGCCCGCTGCACTCCGCGTGCCGTCTGCGGGGTGCACTGAAGCGGGCCCAGGAGGCGTTCTTCGCCTCATTGGACCCGCTGACCGTCGCGGACATGGTCGCCGCGCCGACCGGACCGGTGCTGCTCGGGATCTCCAGGAGGCACTAGCTCTCCAGCTCGTCGCGGCTCTCCGGCTCTGCGGCCGCTCTTGCAGCAGCTTTGCGGCTTTGTGGCTTGCGGCAGCTCTGTGACTCTCCAGCTCTGTGACTCTCCAGCGCTGCGGTTGTCCAGCGCTGCGGCCATCCAGCGCTGCGGCTGTCTAGCGCTGCGCGAGCCAGAGGTCCGGCCCGAACGCCTCGTAGTGGATGTCGGCGGCCGCCACGCCCTTCCCGATGAGCTGCTCGCGTACCGCCCGCATGAACGGCAGCGGACCGCACAGGTACGCGCGCGTGCCTGACGGAATCGTCACTCCGGTGAGGTCGACCAGGCCCGTGCGGTCGGCCGGGTGCCCCGACTCGGGCTGCTCGTACCAGAAGTGGACGGCCGCGTCCGGCAGTTTGCCCGCGTAGGCCTCGTGGTCGGTGCGCAGGGCGTGCTCGGCAGGGGACCGGTCCGCGTGGACGACGGTGACCGGGGTGCCGTGTCCGGTGGCCGCGAGCTGCTCCAGCATCGCGATCATCGGGGTCACGCCGATCCCGGCGGAGGCGAGCAGGAGCGGCGCGTCGTCGGCGTCCAGGACCAGATCGCCGTACGGGTCGGAGAGCCACAGCCTGCTGCCCTCGCGCACGCGCGCGTGGAGGTGGTTCGACACCTCGCCGTCGGGCGTGGCGCCGCCGTGCACGCGCTTGACGCCGATCTGGCGCACGGGCGAGCCCGGAGCGCTGGAGAGGCTGTACTGGCGTATCTGACGGGCCCCGTCGGGAAGCTCGACCTGCACCGAGACGTACTGTCCCGCCCGGAAGTCCGGTACCGGGCCGTCGTCGGCCGGGCGCAGCCGGAAGGTCGCGACGTCCGCGGTCTCCTCGACGCGTTCGAGGACCTCCCACTCCCGCCACCCGCCGCCGCCCCGCTCCTCGGCCAGCCGCCGTTCGATGGCGATGAGGGCGTTGGCCATCAGCCAGTAGACCTCGTCCCAGGCGGCCGCGACCCCGGACGTGACCGCGTCGCCGAGCACCCCGGCGATGGCCGCGAAGAGGTGTTGGTGGACGACCTTGTACTGCTCGGGCTCGATGCCCAGGGAGGCGTGCTTGTGGGCGATGCGCTGAAGCATCGCGTCGGGGCGCTCGTCCGGGTGCTCCACGAGATACGTGGCGAAGGCGGCGATCGAACCCGCCAGGGCCTGGCGCTGGGTGCCGGCGGCTTGGTTGCCGCGGTTGAAGAGATCGCGCAGCAGCTCGGGGTGCGCGGCGAACAGTCCGTCGTAGAAGCGCTCGGTGATCTCTCCGATGGCGGCGCCGACGACGGGGAGGGTGGCGCGCACAGTGGCGGCGGACTGCTCGGACAGCATCAGGACTCCTCAGGGGCCGAGGCGGGAAGGGGCGGTTGCGGCCCCTTGTCTGCACGGCACGCTAGTAAAACTTGCATCTGAGATGCAAATTAAACCGCCTGGGTGTGAGGAAGGCCGCGGTCCGCCATTTCAGAGACGCGGCCGAGCAGGCAAGATGGGCGTCAGAGCAGGACACCTGCCGTACGCGAGGCGTTCAGGCCGTGGTCGCCCAGGCGATCAAGGTCCGCAACGCGCACGAAATGGTGTTGTGGTGGGATGCTCAGGTGCCCCGATCGTCTACGAGGCGTGGGAGCAGGCGGCCTGACCAGCAAGGATGGGTGGAAGCGGAAGATGGACAAGCAGCAGGAGTTCGTGCTCCGGACACTGGAGGAGCGGGACATCCGGTTCGTACGCCTGTGGTTCACGGACGTACTCGGCTTCCTCAAGTCGGTGGCCGTGGCCCCGGCGGAGCTTGAACAGGCCTTCGACGAGGGCATCGGCTTCGACGGCTCGGCCATCGAGGGCTTCGCCCGGGTGTACGAGTCCGACATGATCGCCAAGCCGGACCCGTCGACCTTCCAGGTACTGCCCTGGCGCGCCGAGGCTCCCGGCACGGCCCGCATGTTCTGCGACATTCTGATGCCGGACGGCTCCCCGTCCTTCGCGGACCCGCGCTACGTCCTCAAGCGCGCCCTGGCGAAGACCTCCGACCTGGGCTTCACCTTCTACACGCACCCGGAGATCGAGTTCTTCCTGCTCAAGGACCGTCCGCTGGACGGTTCGCGGCCCACCCCCGCCGACAACTCCGGTTACTTCGACCACACACCGCAGAACGTGGGCATGGACTTCCGCCGCCAGGCGATCACCATGCTGGAGTCGATGGGCATCTCGGTCGAGTTCTCCCACCACGAGGGCGCCCCCGGCCAGCAGGAGATCGACCTCCGCTACGCCGACGCGCTCTCCACGGCGGACAACATCATGACGTTCCGCCTGGTCATGAAGCAGGTGGCGCTGGAGCAGGGCGTCCAGGCGACGTTCATGCCCAAGCCCTTCTCCGAGCACCCGGGCAGCGGCATGCACACGCACCTCTCCCTTTTCGAGGGTGACCGCAACGCCTTCTACGAGTCCGGCTCGGAGTACCAGCTCTCCAAGGTCGGCCGCTCCTTCATCGCGGGCCTGCTGAAGCACGCGGCGGAGATCTCCGCCGTCACCAACCAGTGGGTCAACTCCTACAAGCGCATCTGGGGCGGCTCCGAGCGCACGGCCGGCGCCGGCGGCGAGGCCCCCTCGTACATCTGCTGGGGCCACAACAACCGCTCCGCCCTCGTCCGCGTCCCGATGTACAAGCCCGGCAAGACCGGCTCCGCACGCGTCGAGGTCCGCTCCATCGACTCGGGCGCGAACCCGTACCTGGCGTACGCGCTGCTGCTGGCCGCGGGCCTCAAGGGCATCGAGGAGGGCTACGAGCTCCCGCCGGGCGCCGACGACGACGTCTGGGCCCTCTCCGACGCCGAGCGCCGCGCCATGGGCATCGAGCCCCTCCCGCAGAACCTCGGCGAGGCCCTGGACCTGATGCAGCGCAGCGAACTGGTCGCCGAGACCCTCGGCGAGCACGTCTTCGACTTCTTCCTGCGCAACAAGAAGCAGGAGTGGGAGGAGTACCGCTCCGAGGTGACGGCGTTCGAGCTGCGCAAGAACCTGCCGGTGCTGTAGGCGCAGGTCAGAGCCACTTTCTCCCTGATCGACAAGCGGGGCCTGCGGTCGACGACCGCAGGCCCCGCGACTGTCCGCGCAGCCGCGCGTCGTCGGTCACGCGCACCGCCTCACCTTCGACGACCAGGTCGTAGCCCTCGGCCCAGGTGTTGGTCCCCGTGGTCAGCACGATATGCGGATTCCCGGCGAGATTGAGCGCCTTGCGCTCCCGCGCGCCGGTCGTGAAGTGCAGCGCCCCGTCCTGCCGGACGCCGAGCAGCGGCGTCACGTGCGGTCGTCCGTCCGGCCGCACCGTCGACAGCCAGTACAGCTCGGCCGCGGCCAGCCGGGCCAGGGCCTTCGGCCAGGGGGTCGCGGTCGCCCCGGGGCTGCCGTAGCGCGGGTCGAGATCCGTCTGCGGTGGGGTGCCGGACATGGTTCTCCTCCTCGATCGACATGGTCCCGCCGTAGGGGAGACCGCGCACACCGGCGGAAGTCATCGCTCCCGGGTACGGCCGCCCGCCCCGGCGCTTCTCTCAGGGACTGCGGTTACGCTCAAGTTCGTACGACCTTGATCCGACAGGAGGCCGAGGATGACGGCGCCGGGGCGCAGAAGCAGTACCTTTTCGCGGCTGCTGCGGCACGGTTTCACCGATCCCTCGGCCGCAGAGCGTCTCCTGGAGAGCGCCGAGCTGGAGCCCGTACGGTCCGATCCGGTGCTCCTGGAAGCGCTGGGCGCGACCGCCGATCCCGATCTGGCGCTGCACGGTCTCGTCCGGCTCGTCGAGGCGCAGGACGGGCACACGGCCCAGCGGGAACTGCTCGACACACTGATCGCGGCGAAGCCGCTGCGGGACCGGCTGCTGGGCGTTCTCGGGGCCTCCGCCGCGCTCGCCGACCATCTCGCCCGGCATCCGCGCGACTGGCACGCGCTCGTGACGTACGAGCCGCAGGACCTGCACCCCGGGCTGGCCGAGTTCGAGCGGGGGCTTGCCGAGGCGACCGATCCGGTCTCGCTGCGTGTCGCCTACCGGCGCTGCCTGTTGTCCATCGCCGCGCGCGACGTGTGCGGCACCACCGATCTCGCCCAGACCGCCGCCGAGCTCGCCGACCTCGCCACCGCGACCCTGCGCGCCGCACTCGCGATCGCCCGGACCGCCGGGCCCGACGACGCCGCGCTGTGCCGGCTCGCGGTCATCGCGATGGGCAAGTGCGGGGGCCACGAGCTCAATTACGTCTCCGACGTCGATGTGATCTTCGTGGGCGAGGCCGTCGACGGGGCCGATGAGCGCAAGGCCCTTCAGGCCGCGACCCGGCTGGCCTCTCACATGATGCGGATCTGCTCCGAGACGACCGTCGAGGGCAGCATCTGGCCGGTGGATGCCAACCTGCGCCCCGAGGGGCGCAATGGGCCACTGGTACGGACCCTCAGCAGTCATCTCGCCTACTACCAGCGGTGGGCCAAGACCTGGGAGTTCCAGGCGCTGCTCAAGGCCCGGCCCGTGGCCGGTGACATCGAGCTCGGCGAGGAGTATGTGGCCACGCTGGCGCCGCTGGTGTGGCATGCCGCCGAGCGCGACAACTTCGTCGCCGATGTACAGAAGATGCGCCGGCGCGTTGTCGAGAACATCCCCGCCACCCAGATCGAGCGTGAGCTGAAGCTCGGGCCGGGCGGGCTGAGAGATGTCGAATTCGCTCTGCAACTGCTCCAGTTGGTGCACGGACGGGCCGATACGTCGCTGCGGAGCGGAACCACGCTGGACGCGCTGAAGGCGCTGGCCGCGGGGGGTTATGTGGGGCGCGCCGATGCCGTCCAGCTCGATGACGCGTATCGGTTCCTGCGGTCCATGGAGCACCGGATCCAGCTGTACCGGTTGAGGCGTACGCATCTTGTGCCGGAGGGCGAAGCCGATCTGCGGCGTATTGGCCGGTCGCTGGGACTGCGGTCCGATCCTGTCGTCGAGCTGAACCGTGAGTGGAAGCGGCATGCGGCCGTGGTGCGGCGGCTGCACGAGAAGCTGTTCTACCGGCCGCTGCTTGATGCCGTGGCCCAACTCGCTCCCGGCGAGGCCCGGTTGAGTCCCGATGCGGCGCGGGAACGGCTCGTCGCGCTCGGGTACGCCGATCCGGCCGCCGCGCTGCGGCATCTGGAGGCCCTGGCGTCCGGTGTCACACGTAAGGCGGCGATTCAACGGACCTTGCTGCCCGTGTTGTTGGGGTGGTTCGCGGATTCCGCTGATCCCGATGCCGGGTTGCTGAATTTCCGGAAGGTGTCGGATGCACTGGGCAAGACCCCTTGGTATCTACGGCTGTTGAGGGATGAGGGCGCCGCGGCCGAGAACCTCGCGCGGGTGCTGTCGGCCGGGCGGCTCGCTCCTGACCTGCTGATGCGTGCGCCGGAAGCGGTGGCGCTGCTCGGGGACGGTGACGGGGCCGGGCTCGAACCGAGGTCCGGTGCCCATCTTGAGCAGGAGATCCTCGCGGCTGTGGGACGCGCGGCCGGGGGTGAGCAGGCGGTCACCGCGGCGCGTGGGGTGCGGCGGCGGGAGCTGTTCCGTACGGCCGCGGCGGACATTGTCGCCTCTTACGGCACCGAGGAGACGCCCGCTGTCGCCGACCAGGGCGCGTTGGTGGACCGGGTGGGGGGTGCCGTCTCCGATCTGACGGCGGCGACACTCGCGGGGACGCTGCGGGCTGTGGTGCGGGACGGGTGGGGGGAGACGCTGCCCACCCGGTTCGCCATCATCGGGATGGGGCGGTTCGGCGGGCACGAGCTCGGTTACGGGTCCGACGCGGATGTGCTGTTCGTGCATGAGCCCCGGGACGGGGTGGACGAGCAGGAGGCTTCACGGGCCGCGAACGCCGTGGTGTCCGAGATGCGGCGGCTGCTGCAGGTTCCCAGCGCGGATCCGCCGCTGCTGATGGACGCGGATCTGCGGCCCGAGGGGAAGTCCGGCCCGCTCGTGCGGACGCTGAAGTCCTATGAGGCGTACTACCGGCGTTGGTCGTTGGTGTGGGAGTCGCAGGCTCTGCTGCGGGCCGAAGTCGTGGCGGGGGACGCCGATCTGGGCCGCCGGTTCATCGAGTTGGTCGATCCGTTGCGGTATCCGTCGGAGGGGCTCGGCGATGAGGCCGTCCGGGAGATTCGGCGGCTGAAGGCGCGGATGGAGTCCGAGCGGTTGCCGCGGGGGGCCGATCCCACGCTGCACGCCAAGCTCGGGCGCGGCGGGCTGTCCGACGTGGAGTGGACCGTGCAGTTGCTGCAGCTGCGGCACGGGTGGGTGGAGCCGGGTCTGCGGACCACTCGGACGCGGGCCGCGCTTGCCGCCGCCTGTGCTGCGGAGCTCCTGTCCGGAGAGGACGCGGCGATACTGGACGAGGCGTGGGTGCTGGCCACGCGGGTGCGGAACGCGGTGATGCTGGTGCGGGGGCGTGCGGGGGACACCTTCCCGTCGGGCGGGCGTGAACTCGCCGCGGTGGGACGGTACTTGGGGTATGGGCCGGGGCATGTCGGGGACATGCTCGATGACTACCGGCGTACGACGCGGCGGGCTCGGGCCCTTGTCGAGGAACTGTTCTACGGGGCGTGAGCCCTCCTTCCGGGCCGCGGTTCGCCTGGGGGTCGGTGGGAGCACGGCCCCGACCGTGGGTGCGCGGGTGCGGGTGCTCGGGGGCCGCTGCCTCCAGCGCCTGGAGCACCGTGAGCCCGCCGCGCGCGGAGGCGACGCCCAACGGTCGACCGGCCGATCGCCCACTACGACGTGCGCGGTGTGCCGGCGACGGTACGGGAGCCGGCGAGGCCGATCGGACGGGGCGTGTCGCACCCGGGTAGTGGGCGGACCTCACGGCCTTCGGCCTGGATCCGGTGGAGGCGCCGGCGGACGGATTCCCGCCGCGGCGCCGCTCAGCCGCCACGGCGGTGTCCGGCCGTCTCCGGCAGTGTCTGGCGGTCTCTGGCGGTGTCCGGCGATGCGAACGGGCCGAAGCCCCCTGCTCAGGCTTTCACCGGCAGCAGTGGCGCCCCCCCGCGTCCCCGGCACCAGGCGCGGCAGCGCGTACGGCAGGGAGCCGTACCAGAGCCGCGCCACCAGGAAGCCGAAGGTCAGGCACAGCATGCCGCCCACCGCGTCGAGCCAGAAGTGGTTGGCGGTGGCGACGATCACGATCAGGGTGGTCGTCGGGTAGAGGATGCCCAGAATCCGGGCCCACGGTGCCGACGCCAGCGCGAAGATCGTCAGGCCGCACCACAGGGACCAGCCGATGTGCATCGAGGGCATCGCGGCGTACTGGTTCGACATGTGCTTCAGGTCGCCGGAGGCCATGGAGCCCCAGGTCTGGTGGACGAGGACCGTGTCGACGAAGTGGCCGCCGTTCATCAGGCGGGGCGGTGCCAGGGGAAAGAAGTAGTAGCCGACCAGGGCGACCGCCGTGGTGGCGAACAGGGCGAGCCGCGTGGCCGCGTAACGGCCGGGGTGGCTTCGGTACAGCCACACCAGGACGGCCAGCGTCACCACGAAGTGCAGCGTCGCGTAGTAGTAGTTCATCCCGATGATCAGCCATGTCAACGAATCGACGGCGTGGTTGACCGACTGCTCGACGGCGATCCCGAGATGGTGCTCCGTCTGCCAGATCCAGTCCGCGTTGCGCAGCGCCTCGTGCTTCTGCTCCGGCACGGCGTTGCGAATCAGCGAATACGTCCAATAACTCACCGCGATGAGCAGGATCTCGAACCAGAAGCGGGGGCGACGCGGGGCCCGCAAGCGACGCAGGTAGTCCTTCCCCGCCTTCTCCTCCGCGACGGGCTGTGGAGCGGCCTGCTCCTGGCCTTCCAGTGTCGTCACGGTCGTCTCACCCATAGGCACAGAGTCTGCCAGAAAAGCGTTCCCCGACAGATCATCCCTTGGTTGGGTCCTCGTCGCATTTCCTACACCGGGAGGAGTCCCATGAGTGCCGTACTTGCTCCTTCTCAGGGACGATTCCGGTCCCCAGGGGCAGAAGCGGTCGAACCACGCACCACGAGCTCCGGCATGAACACGAATTCACTGTGGGGTGCCGGGGTCCCGCCGATCTCCTCCAGCAACGTACGCACCGCCGCCTGTCCCATCGCCGGGACCGGCTTGCGGACGGTCGTGAGCGGCGGGTCGGTGAAGGCGATGAGCGGGGAATCGTCGAAGCCGACCACCGAGATGTCCTTCGGGACCTCCAGGCCGCGCTGGCGCGCCGCCCTTATCGCGCCGAGGGCCATCATGTCGCTGGCGCAGACGACCGCCGTGCAGCCACGGTCCATGAGGGCGGTCGCCGCCGCCTGACCGCCTTCCAGCGTGTACAGCGAGTGCTGGACCAGTCGCTCCTCGATGTCGGCGGGGCTCAGGCCCAGCTGCTCCTGCATCGTGCGCACAAAGCCCTCGATCTTGCGCTGCACGGGCACGAACCGCTTGGGACCCAGCGCGAGTCCGATGCGGGTGTGCCCGAGCGAGACGAGGTGGGTGACCGCGAGAGCCATCGCCGCACGGTCGTCGGGCGAGATGAACGGCGCCTGCACCTTGGGCGAGAAGCCGTCGACGAGGACGAAGGGGACCCCCTGGGCGCGCAGCTGGTCGTAGCGCTGCATGTCCGCCGAGGTGTCGGCGTGCAGGCCGGAGACGAAGATGATGCCCGCGACGCCGCGGTCCACCAGCATCTCCGTCAGCTCGTCCTCGGTGGAACCGCCCGGCGTCTGGGTCGCGAGGATCGGCGTATAGCCCTGCCGGGTCAGGGCCTGCCCGATCACCTGCGCCAGCGCAGGGAATATCGGGTTCTCCAGCTCCGGGGTTATCAGGCCCACCAGGCCCTCGCTGCGCTGCCGCAGACGGACGGGGCGCTCGTAGCCCAGTACGTCGAGCGCGGCCAGGACGGACTGGCGGGTGGTAGCGGCGACGCCCGGCTTCCCGTTCAGGACGCGGCTGACAGTCGCCTCACTGACCCCCGCCTGGGCTGCGATGTCGGCAAGCCGTGTGGTCACAGGATTGGACTGTACCGGCCGGCCTTCACCCTGCCCACCAACCGGACGCCGTGTGCGGACGGTTGATCGGCCCGCTCCGGGCTGCTGCGTCATCGCGCTCCCTCGTGTTCTGGTCGGCTCGGCGTCCCGTGCGTGCGCCGCGGGAAAGGGTGGCTCCTGCAAGCGCTGACGGGGGTGATGATTCCCGTACCCGTCGGCTGTGGCAAGAGCTTGCAGAGTCTTGCACAGGCGCCCCCATGTCTGCTGAGCGGGCTTTTGTCTGGGTCCCGCAGCCCGGAGCGACAGGTCACGGGCGGGTAACTCTCGGCAGTCCTTGCATTTTTTTGCTGCAAGGTCTTTCGCCACGCTTTCAACGCTGTTACGTTCACGTCGCCCGGCGGACGCAACGGCGCAGTCGGCAAGTCGGCAAGGGGAGCGGGCGGGACCGCTGCCCCCACCACTCGGGCTTTCACCCTCAAGGAGATCTCATGCGGCGTGGCATAGCGGCCACCGCGCTGGTGGCGTCCCTCGCCCTCGCGGCGACGGCCTGCGGCGGCAGTGACAGCGGCAGCGACAAGTCGGACGGCCCCCTCACCATCACCTGGTGGGACACCTCCAACGCCACCAATGAGGCGCCGACGTACAAGGCCCTGGCCAAGGAATTCGAAAAGGCCAACCCCAACATCAAGGTCAAGTACGTCAACGTCCCCTTCGACCAGGCACAGAACAAGTTCGACACGGCGGCCGGTTCCAAGGGCGCCCCGGACATCCTGCGTTCCGAGGTCGGCTGGACCCCGGCCTTCGCGAAGAAGGGCTACTTCCTGCCGCTCGACGGCACCGCGGCCCTCGCGGACCAGGCGAAGTTCCAGCCCAACCTGATCGAGCAGGCCAAGTTCGACGGCAAGACGTACGGTGTGCCGTTCGTCACCGACACCCTCGCGCTCGTCTACAACAAGGCGCTGTACAAGAAGGCCGGCATCAGCGAGGCCCCGAAGACCTGGGCCGACCTGAAGACCGCCGCCGCGACGATCAAGAAGAAGACGGGCGTCGACGGCTACTGGGGCTCGACCCAGGCCTACTACGCGCAGTCCTTCCTCTACGGCGAGGGCACCAACACCGTCGACGCGGACGCCAAGAAGATCACGGTGAACTCGGCCGAGGCGAAGAAGGCGTTCGGCACCTGGCAGGGTCTGTTCTCCGGCAAGGGTCTGCACAAGGCGGACACCACCGCCGACGCGTACGCCCACATCCAGGACGCCTTCGTCAACGGCAAGGTCGCCTCGATCATCCAGGGCCCGTGGGAGATCACCAACTTCTACAAGGGCTCGGCGTTCGCGGACAAGGCGAACCTCGGTATCGCCACCGTCCCGGCCGGCTCCACCGGCAAGGCGGGCGCCCCGACCGGCGGCCACAACCTCTCCGTGTACGCGGGTTCGGACAAGGCCCACCAGGAGGCCTCGCTGAAGTTCGTGAAGTTCATGACCTCCGCGAAGTCGCAGTCGACGATCGCGCTCAAGAACTCCACGCTGCCGACGCGTGACGACGCCTACACCGCCGAGGTCAAGGCCGACCCGGGCATCGCCGGCTACCAGGGCGTCCTCCCCGCCGCCCAGCCGCGCCCGGCGCTTCCCGAGTACGGCTCCCTGTGGGGCCCGCTCGACACCGAGCTGCCGAAGATCGCGGGTGGCAAGGAGTCCCTGGACAAGGGCCTGAGCAACGCGGAACTCGCGATCGCCAAGCTGGTCCCGGACTTCAGTAAGTGATCCCGCATGGCCGTCGGATCCGCCTGTAACTGGGGGACGGATCCGACGGCCATCGGCCTGTGCCAGCACCGACCCCGCCACTCCGTAGTGCCGTAGATCTTCCAGAAGGTGTCGAACCATGACAGTCGCCATCGATCGAGCGACCGGCAAGCGTCGTGATGACCGAGGCCCCCGCCCCGGTCGGCTGCAGCGCCTGAAGCACTCGTACCAGAAGTACTGGTACGCGTACGCGATGATCGCCCCGGTCGTCGTCGTACTCGGCGGGTTGGTGCTCTATCCGCTGGTGCGGGGCTTCTACCTGACGTTCACGGACGCCAACAGCCTCAACTCGGCCCGCACGATCGGCGTCAACCACATCGACGCCACCTACAAGTTCATCGGCCTCGACAACTACAAAGACATTCTGTGGGGCCCCACCTCGTACGACCGCTTCTGGTCGCACTTCATCTGGACGATCGTGTGGACGGCGCTCTGCGTCGCCCTGCACTACTGCATCGGCCTCGGTCTCGCGCTGCTGCTCAACCAGAAGCTGCGCGGGCGGACCTTCTACCGGCTGATCCTGGTGCTGCCGTGGGCCGTGCCGACCTTCGTCACCGTCTTCGGCTGGCGCTTCATGCTCGCCGACGGCGGCATCGTCAACTCCATGCTCGACGCGGTGCATCTGCCCTCGCCCCTGTGGCTGGAGGACACCTTCTGGCAGCGGTTCGCCGCGATCATGGTCAACACCTGGTGCGGTGTGCCGTTCATGATGGTCTCGCTGCTCGGCGGACTGCAGTCCATCGACACCACGCTGTACGAGGCCGCCGAGATGGACGGCGCGAGCGCCTGGCAGCAGTTCCGGTACGTCACCCTGCCGGGTCTGCGGTCCGTCAGCTCCACTGTCGTCCTCCTCGGCATCATCTGGACCTTCAACCAGTTCGCCGTCATCTTCCTGCTGTTCGGCAACACCGCCCCGGACGCGCAGATCCTCGTCACCTGGGCCTACTACCTGGGCTTCGGCCAACAGCCACGCGACTTCGCGCAGTCGGCGGCCTACGGCATTCTGCTGCTGGCCATCCTGATCGTCTTCACCTCCTTCTACCGCCGCTGGCTGAACCGCAATGAGCAGCAGCTCGCGATCTGAGGCAGGAGTCCCCATGAGCACGACCACCCTTCAGACGCCCCCGGCCGACCAGGTCCCCGCGGACGACGAGTCGCCCCGCAAGGCGCGCAGACGTGGTGACCGCGGCATCGCCGCGTCCCTGACTTCCCACGGCATCCTGATCGTCGCGAGCCTGATCGCGTTGTTCCCGGTCGCGTGGCTGTTCTTCCTGTCCCTCGGCCCGGACAAGGACGACTATCTGCACCCCGCGGGCATCTGGGACAAGATGACGTTCGACAACTACTCGTTCGTGTTGCAGCACACGAACTTCTTCGAGTGGATGAAGACTTCGCTCATCGTCTCGCTCGGCACCACGATCATCGGTGTGATGGTGGCCGCGACCACCGGCTACGCGGTGTCCCGCATGCGCTTCCCCGGCTACAAGAAGTTCATGTGGGTGCTCCTGGTCACCCAGATGTTCCCCATCGCCGTACTCATCGTGCCGATGTACCAGATCCTCTCGGACCTGCAGCTCATCGACAGCTATCTCGGCCTGATCCTCGTCTACTGCTCGACCGCCGTGCCGTACTGCGCCTGGCTGCTCAAGGGCTACTTCGACACCATCCCGTTCGAGATCGACGAGGCGGGACGTGTCGACGGGCTGTCCCCCTTCGGTACGTTCGCGCGACTGATCCTGCCGCTCGCCAAGCCCGGCCTGGCGGTTGCCGGTTTCTACAGCTTCATCACCGCGTTCGGCGAGGTCGCCTTCGCCTCGACGTTCATGCTGTCCGACACGAAGTACACCTTCGCCGTCGGACTGCAGAGCTTCGTCAGCGAGCACGACGCGCAGCGCAACCTGATGGCCGCCACCGCGGTTCTGGTGGCGATACCCGTCTCCGCGTTCTTCTACCTCGTCCAGAAGAACCTGGTGAGCGGCCTCACCGCGGGCGGCACGAAGGGCTGATCCGCCCCGCGTCATCCAAAGGCTCCCGCGCACTCGACGTGCGCGGGTGGCGGCCGCGGTGCCCATCCGACCCCGCCGGCATCGCGGCCGCCTCATCCCCTCGCCCCCCCAGACGCAGCCATGACCCGAATTCCTCCCCCACTCCCGGCTTCTCCCCCCAGTGCCCCAAGGCCTGGGGAGACCCCCGGAGCCGGGGACCCCATCGCATCAAGGACGCCATGAGCCAGCACTCCGCCGACCAGGCCCCGAACTCCGCTCTCGCCACTGTCGCCGGCCACCGCGACTGGTGGCGCGACGCGGTGATCTACCAGGTCTATCCGCGCAGCTTCGCCGACAGCAACGGCGACGGCATGGGCGACCTGGAGGGCGTACGTTCCCGACTCCCGTATCTGCGCGACCTCGGCGTGGACGCCGTGTGGCTCAGCCCCTTCTATGCCTCGCCGCAGGCCGACGCCGGCTACGACGTGGCGGACTACCGGGCCGTCGATCCCATGTTCGGCAACCTCATGGACGCCGACGCCCTCATCCGCGACGCCCACGAACTGGGTCTGCGGATCATCGTCGACCTGGTCCCCAACCACTCCTCCGACCAGCACGAGTGGTTCAAGCGGGCGCTGCGCGAAGGCCCCGGCTCGCCGGCGCGGGAGCGCTACTACTTCCGGCCCGGCAAGGGCACGAACGGCGAACTGCCGCCCAACGACTGGGAGTCCATCTTCGGTGGCCCGGCCTGGACGCGGGTGACCGAGCCGGACGGCACCCCCGGCGAGTGGTACCTGCACCTCTTCGCGCCCGAGCAGCCCGACTTCAACTGGGACCACCCGGCTGTGGGCGACGAGTTCCGCTCGATCCTGCGCTTCTGGCTGGACATGGGAGTCGACGGCTTCCGCATCGACGTGGCGCACGGCCTGGTGAAGGCGGACGGGCTGCCGGACCTGGGCGACCACGACCAGCTGAAGCTGCTGGGCAACGATGTCATGCCGTTCTTCGACCAGGACGGCGTGCACGCCGTCTACCGGCAGTGGCGCACGATCCTCGACGAGTACGCGGGTGAGCGGATCTTCGTCGCGGAGGCGTGGACGCCGACCATCGAGCGTACCGCCAACTACGTGCGCCCCGACGAGCTGCACCAGGCCTTCAACTTCCAGTACCTGGGCACCCACTGGGACGCCGACGAGCTGCGCTCCGTCATCGACCGCACCCTCGACGCGATGCGGCCGGTGGGCGCCCCCTCCACCTGGGTGCTGTCCAACCACGACGTGACCCGGCACGCCACGCGCTTCGCCAACGAGGCCGGGCTCGGCACCCAGATCCGCACCGCGGGCGACCGGGAGCTGGGCCTGCGCCGGGCCCGGGCGGCGACCCTGCTGATGCTGGCGCTGCCCGGCTCCGCCTACCTCTACCAGGGCGAGGAGCTCGGCCTGCCGGACGTCGTGGACCTGCCGGACGAGGTGCGTCAGGACCCCGCCTACTTCCGGGGCGCCGGTCAGGACGGGTTCCGTGACGGCTGCCGGGTGCCGATCCCGTGGACCCGCACCGGCTCCTCGTACGGCTTCGGCAGTGGCGGCAGCTGGCTGCCGCAGCCCGCCGAGTGGGCCGAGCTGAGCGTCGAGGCGCAGACCGGGACCGAGGGCTCGACCCTGGAGCTGTACCGCAGTGCGCTCGCCGTCCGGCGCGCCGAGGCAGACCTCGGCGCGGGCGACTCGGTCACCTGGCTGAAGGTGCCCGAGGGCGTACTCGCCTTCCGCCGCGGGGAGTTCGTCTGCACCGCGAACACCGGGGGCGAGGCGGTGACCGTCCCGGCGTACGGCCGCGTGCTCCTCGCCAGCGGCGAGGTGACCCTGTCGCAGGACGGCGAGGCGAAGCTGCCCGCGGACACGACCGTGTGGTGGACGACGGCCTGACGGGCCCTCAAGGGACTTTGCAGCAACTTTCTGTCAGTTTTCCAGTGGCTTGCCACCCGCTCCGGGTGGCAAGCCACTGTCGTCTCCCGTACAGGTCAGAAGGGACAACTCGCGCTGATGTGAAGGGGTTTCGTGCAACTGAAGAAGGCGTGTCCAGAGGGTTGACCGGTACATGTGGGGCTCGTAACTTCTGGATGGCTGAAAAGTTTCAGCCATCCTTCAGTAAGAACCTTCAACGGAGAAGGACCCCCACATGGCCAGCAGAACCCTCTCTGGCGCCCTCGCCATCGCGGCGGTCGCGTCGGTCGCACTCGCCGTCCCCGCAGGCACCGCACACGCGGCACCCCCCGGAACGAAGGACGTCACCGCCGTCCTGTTCGAGTGGAAGTTCGACTCGGTCGCCAAGGAATGCACCAACACGCTGGGCCCGGCCGGTTACGGCTACGTCCAGGTGTCCCCGCCCGCCGAGCACATACAGGGCTCGCAGTGGTGGACCTCGTACCAGCCCGTGAGCTACAAGATCGCCGGCCGGCTCGGTGACCGTACGGCCTTCCGGAATATGGTGAACACCTGCCACGCGGCCGGGGTGAAGGTCGTCGCCGACACGGTGATCAACCACATGTCGGCGGGCAGTGGCACCGGCACGGGTGGTTCCTCGTACACCAAGTACGACTACCCGGGCCTGTACTCGTCCTTCGACTTCGACGACTGCACCTCCCAGGTCACCAACTACCAGGATCGCTGGAACGTTCAGCACTGTGAACTGGTTGGCCTGGCGGACTTGGACACCGGCGAGGAGTACGTCCGCAAGACCATCGCCGGCTACATGAACGACCTGCTCGGCCTCGGCGTCGACGGCTTCCGCATCGACGCGGCCAAGCACATCCCCGCGACCGACCTCGCCAACATCAAGTCCCGGCTGAGCAATCCGTCCGCGTACTGGAAGCAGGAGGTCATCTACGGCTCGGGCGAGGCCGTCCAGCCGACCGAGTACACGGGCAACGGCGACGTCCAGGAGTTCCGCTACGCCGACGACCTCAAGCGGGTCTTTAACAACGAGAACCTCGCCTACCTGAAGAACTACGGCGAGGGCTGGGGCTACATGAGCAGCTCGGTCGCGGGTGTGTTCGTCGACAACCACGACACCGAGCGCAACGGCTCGACGCTCAACTACAAGGACGGCGCGAACTACACCCTCGCGAACGTCTTCATGCTCGCGTACCCGTACGGTGCGCCCGACATCAACTCCGGCTACGAGTGGTCCGACGCGGACGCGGGCCCGCCCAACGGCGGTACGGTCAACGCCTGTTGGCAGGACGGCTGGAAGTGCCAGCACGCCTGGCCGGAGATCAAGTCGATGGTCGCCTTCCGCAACGCCACCCGTGGCCAGTCCCTGACCAACTGGTGGGACAACGGCGCCGACGCCATCGCCTTCGGCCGCGGCAGCAAGGGCTTCGTGGCCATCAATCACGAGTCCTCCGCGCTGACCCGGACGTACACCACCTCGCTCGCCGCGGGCACGTACTGCAACGTCCAGAACAACACCAGCATCACGGTCAACAGCTCCGGCCAGTTCACGGCGACGCTGGGTTCCAACACCGCGCTGGCGATCTACTCAGGCAAGACCAGCTGCTGAAAGTCCTTGCCGCACATTGCAAGACTCTTGCTGTAAACCTTGCGTGAGCGATACGGTCACGCGGGCGTTCGGCATCGTGGCCGAAACGCAGCGCGGGGTCGGACCCGAATACGCCGTAATCGCTAGGAGTTCACACCTGTGGACCTGATACCGAGAGGGCCGGCGCGCCGCCGACTGAGGCTGCGCGCAGCCGTCCTCGCCGCCGCTCTGGCCGTATCGCTTGCGCAGCCCCTCGCCGCGCGGGCCGACACCCCGCCCGCACCTCCGTCCGACGCGAAGCTCGCCGCCGAGCCGTCGCGACACGACGACACCCGCGAGCAGTTCTACTTCGTGATGCCGGACCGCTTCGCCAACGGCGACACGTCCAACGACCAGGGCGGCCTGACCGGGTCCCGCCTGTCGACCGGTTACGACCCCACCGACAAGGGCTTCTACCAGGGCGGCGACCTCAAGGGCCTGACCAAGAGGCTCGACTACATCAAGGGCCTCGGCACCACCTCCATCTGGATGGCGCCGATCTTCAAGAACCAGCCCGTACAGGGCACCGGCAAGGACGCCTCGGCCGGCTACCACGGCTACTGGATCACCGACTTCACCCAGGTCGACCCGCACTTCGGCACCAACAAGGACTTGGAGACGCTGATCTCCAAGGCCCACGCCAAGGGCATGAAGGTCTTCTTCGACGTCATCACCAACCACACGGCCGATGTCGTCGACTACGAGGAGAAGTCCTACGACTACCTCTCCCAGGGTGCCTTCCCGTATCTGACCAAGGACGGTGTGCCCTTCGACGACGCCGACTACGCGGACGGCACCGCCGAGTTCCCGGCCGTCGACGCCGACTCCTTCCCGCGTACACCGACCGTGCCCGCCGCGAAGAAGAACGCCAAGGTCCCGTCGTGGCTGAACGACCCGACGATGTACCACAACCGCGGTGACTCCACCTTCGCCGGCGAGAGCTCCACGAACGGCGACTTCTCCGGCCTCGACGACCTGTGGACCGAGCGCCCCGAGGTCGTCAGAGGCATGGAGAAGATCTACGAGAAGTGGGTCCGGGACTTCGGTATCGACGGCTTCCGGATCGACACCGTGAAGCACGTGAACATGGAGTTCTGGACGCAGTGGGCCACCGCGCTCGACGCGTACGCCGCCCGGCACGGCCGGAAGAACTTCTTCATGTTCGGCGAGGTCTACTCCGCCGACACGTCGATCACCTCGCCGTACGTCACCCAGGGCCGCCTCGACGCCACGCTCGACTTCCCGTTCCAGGACGCGGCACGCTCGTACGCCTCCCAGGGCGGCAGTGCCCAGAAGCTCGCCTCGGTCTTCGGTGACGACTACAAGTACACGACGGACAAGGCCAACGCGTACGAGCAGGTCACCTTCCTCGGCAACCACGACATGGGCCGTATCGGGTACTTCCTCGACCAGGACAACCCGAAGGCGACCGACGCGCAGTTGCTGAAGAAGGACGAGCTCGCCAATGAGCTGATGTTCCTCAGCCGCGGCAACCCCGTCGTCTACTACGGCGACGAGCAGGGCTTCACCGGCTCCGGCGGCGACAAGGACGCCCGCCAGACGATGTTCGCCTCCAAGGTCGCCGACTACCTCGACGACGACGAGATCGGCACCACCCGCACGCACGCGAGCGACGCGTACGACACGAGTGCGCCGCTCTACCGGCAGATCGCCGCTCTCTCCAAGCTCCGCAAGGAGAACCCGGCCCTCGCGGACGGCGTCCAGACGGAGCGGTACGCCGCCGACGGCGCGGGCGTGTACGCCTTCTCGCGCACGGACGCGGGCACCGGCACCGAGTACGTGGTCGCGGTGAACAACGCCGACGAGGCGAAGACAGCGACGTTCGCGACCGGCTCGGCGACCATGACGTTCCGTGGGATCTACGGGACGTCGACCACCGTGACGAGTGACGCCGACAAGAAGGTGACGGTCACCGTCCCGGCCGGGTCGTCGATCGTCCTCAAGGCCGCGGGCAGGCCCGGCGCTCCCGCCGCGAAGCCGTCGCTGACTCTGAAGGCCCCGGCCGAGGGCGCCACCGGAACCGTCGAGCTGTCGGCCGGCGATGGGGGCACCTCCCGCTCGAGCGAAGCCGAGAGTGGGGGAGGCGGTCAGCTCAACCGCGTCGTCTTCGCCGCCCAGGTCGGCAACGGAAAGTGGCGGACCCTCGGCTCCGCCGACCACGCCCCGTACAAGGTCACCCAGGCCATCGGCAAGGACGTACCGGCCGGAACCGCCCTGCGCTACAAGGCGGTGGTGATCGACTCGGCCGGACGCACGGCGAGCGCGACAGCGACGTCGACGACCGGCACCCCGCCCGCCGAAGAGGTCCCGACGGCCTCCTCGCGCGACTACGCGATCGTCCACTACAAGCGCACCGACGGCGACTACACCGACTGGCGGCTCTACGCCTGGGGCGACCTCGCCGACGGCGAATCGACGACCTGGCCCGCGGGGCACGACTTCATCGGCCGCGACGCCTACGGTGCCTTCGCCTACGTGAAGGTGAAGCCGGGCGCCTCCAGTGTCGGCTTCCTCGTCATCGACAAGGACGGCAACAAGGACGTCGCCGCCGACCGCACGATCGACGTCACCAAGACCGGTGAGGTCTGGGTCGAGCAGGGCAAGGAGGCCGTACAGACCGAGCGGCCCGACTACCCGGCGCAGGACAAGACCAAGGCCGTCCTCCACTACCACCGCGCCGACGGCGACTACACCGGCTGGAGACTGCACGTCTGGACCGGTGCCGCGACGCCCACGGACTGGTCGAAGCCCCTGGAGCCGGTGAAGACCGACGCCTATGGCGCTGTCTTCGAGGTGCCGCTCGCGGAGGGTGCCACCAGCCTCAGCTACATCATCCACAAGGGCGACGAGAAGGACCTCTCCGCCGACCAGTCGCTCGACCTCTCGGCCGACGGCCACGAGGTGTGGCTGCTGAACGGCCAGGAGAAGTATCTGCTTCCGCAGCCCGTGGGCAGCGCGGCCGCGCTCGACCTGACCACCTCCAAGGCGGTCTGGATCGACCGGAACACGGTCGCCTGGAACGGCTCCGACGCGGCGGTCTCCACCCAGCTGCTCTACTCCCGCGACGGCTCGATCGTGGTCAAGGGCGGCGCGCTGACCAGCGACGACGAGCGCTGGCTCCGCCTGTCCAAGACCACCCTCACCGACGCCCAGAAGGCCAAGCTCCCGCACCTGAAGGACTACACCGCCTGGTCCGTCGACCCGCGCGACCGCGACCGGGTGCGCGAGGCGCTGAGCGGTCAGATCGTAGCGTCGCAACGGGCCGCCAACGGCGCGGTTCTGGCGGCGACGGGCGTCCAGATCGCCGGCGTACTGGATGACGTGTACGACGCGACCAAGGCACAGCTCGGTCCGGCCTTCCACCACGGCCGTCCCACGCTGTCCGTCTGGGCACCCACCGCGCAGTCGGTGAGCCTCGACCTCGACGGCTCCACGGTCGCGATGAAGCGGGACGCCACCACCGGCGTCTGGTCCGTCACCGGCGAGAAGCCCTGGACGAACAAGCCCTACCGGTATGTCGTGAAGGTGTGGGCGCCGACCGTCCAGAAGCTCGTCACCAACAAGGTCACCGACCCGTACTCGGTGGCCCTGACCGCCGACTCCAAGCGCAGCCTGGTCGTCGACCTCGACGCCAAGTCCCTCGCCCCGCACGGCTGGTCGAACCTGAAGAAGCCCAAGGCCGTGGCGCTGAAGGACGCCCAGATCCAGGAGCTGCACATCCGGGACTTCTCGGTGGCGGACAAGACCGTTCCCGCGAAGGACAAGGGCACGTACCTCGCCTTCACCGACAAGGACAGCGACGGCTCCCGTCACCTGAGGCAGCTGGCCGAGTCCGGTACGTCGTACGTGCACCTGCTGCCCGCGTTCGACATCGCGACGATCCCCGAGAAGAAGGCCGACCAGGCGGCCACCGACTGCGACCTGGCCTCGTACGCGGCCGACTCCGAGAAGCAGCAGGAGTGCGTGTCCAAGGTCGCCGCGAAGGACGCGTACAACTGGGGCTACGACCCGTACCACTACACGGTGCCGGAAGGCTCGTACGCGACCGACCCCGACGGCACCGAGCGCACGGTCGAGTTCCGCAAGATGGTCACCTCGCTGAACGAGGACGGTCTGCGGGTCGTCATGGACGTGGTCTACAACCACACCGCGGCGAGCGGCCAGGCCGACACGAGTGTGCTCGACAAGGTGGTGCCCGGCTACTATCAGCGCCTTCTCGCCGACGGCAGTGTGGCCACCTCGACCTGCTGTGCCAACACCGCGACCGAGAACGCCATGATGGGCAAACTCGTCGTGGACTCGATCGTCACCTGGGCCAAGGAGTACAAGGTCGACGGCTTCCGCTTCGACCTCATGGGCCACCACCCCAAGGCCAACATCCTGGCGGTCAGGAAGGCCCTCGACGCGCTCACCCTCGCCAAGGACGGCGTCGACGGCAAGAAGATCATTCTGTACGGCGAGGGCTGGAACTTCGGCGAGGTCGCCGACGACGCCCGCTTCGTGCAGGCCACCCAGAAGAACATGGCGGGAACCGGGATCGCGACCTTCTCCGACCGGGCGCGTGACGCCGTACGCGGTGGCAGTCCGTTCGACGGCGACCCGGGCATCCAGGGCTTCGCCTCCGGTCTCTACACCGACCCCAACTCCTCGACCGCCAACGGAACGTCGGCGGAGCAGGAGGCGAGGCTCCTGCACTACCAGGACCTCATCAAGGTCGGCCTGACCGGCAACCTAGCGAAGTACCGCTTCACCGACTCCGACGGCAAGGAGGTCAAGGGCTCCGAGGTCGACTACAACGGCCAGCCCGCCGGCTACGCGGACGCGCCCGGTGACGCGCTCGCCTACGCCGACGCGCACGACAACGAGTCGTTGTACGACGCGCTCACCTACAAGCTGCCCGCCACCACGAGCGCGGACGACCGGGCCCGTATGCAGGTTCTCGCCATGGCGACGGCCACTCTCTCGCAGGGCCCGTCCCTGTCTCAGGCCGGCTCCGACCTGCTGCGCTCCAAGTCGCTCGACCGCAACTCGTTCGACAGCGGCGACTGGTTCAACGCCATCCACTGGAACTGCCAGGAGGGCAACGGCTTCGGGGCCGGGCTGCCGATGGCGGCCGACAACGCCTCCAAGTGGCCCTACGCAACACCGCTGTTGACGTCGGTCAAGGTGGGATGCGACCAGATCGAGGGTGCCTCGGCCGCCTACCGGGATCTGCTGAAGATCCGTTCGACCGAGAACGTCTTCGGACTCGGCACGGCCGACCAGGTGCAGTCGAAGCTGTCCTTCCCGCTGTCCGGCAAGGACGAGACGCCCGGGGTGATCACGATGCGGCTCGGCGACCTGCTCGTCGTCTTCAACGCGACGCCCGAGAAGCAGGAGCAGACGATCGGTGCCCTGGCCGGGACGGCGTACGCGCTGCACCCGGTGCAGGCATCGGGCGCGGACTCTACCGTCAAGTCCTCGTCCTACGCGGAGAAATCCGGCACCTTCGCCGTTCCGGGTCGTACGGTCGCGGTTTTCACCCGGACCTCGTGACAGCGCACTAGCTTGGCGGGGGCAGGCCCGGACATCCCGGACTGCTCCCACCACCCGTGCCCCGAGGGGCTGTTGCATGGACGGCATCGACACCGAGTCCACCGTCATGGTGGTCGACGACACGGCGGCCAACCGCTATGCGCTGGGCGCATTGCTCAGCCGCGCCGGGCACAGCGTCATTCCCGTGGCCAACGCGGGTGAGGCGCTCATCGAACTCGACCTGAGGCTGCGCGCGGGCGACTTGCCCGACCTGGCGCTGGTGGACGTCGGGCTCCCGGACATGAACGGCTTCGAGCTGTGCCGCAGACTCAAGGCGCAGCCGCCCACGGCCGCCCTGCCCGTGGTGCACTTCTCCGCCGTGTCCGCGAGTCCCGCCGACCGCTGCCGGGGTCTGGACGCGGGCGGCGAGGCGTACTTGGCGGTGCCCGCGGAACCCGAGGAGATCCAGGCGGTCGTCCGGGCCGCGGTGCGCGGAGCCAGGATGCGCACGGGCGCCGAGACGCTGGTACGACGGCTGACACTGCTGTCGGAGACGATCGCGGCCGTGCAGACGGCGCGCTGCCTGCGGGAACTCGCCGACGCCGCGGCCGAGGGCACCGCCCGGCTCACCGGCTCGCCCGCCGCCGTGTTCGTCCTGGCCGAGGACGGCGAGCTCTACCGCGGAATGTCCCGGAGCAGGGCGCGGGCGGCGCTGCCGGACCACGGCGCGCACGAGGCCGTGGCCCGGCTGATCCGGCACGCGGCCGGGCACACCGGAGTGCGCCGTACCGTCGTCCCCGCCCCGCTGTGGCCCGGGGGCTTCTTCCGTCCCGGCGTGTCCGAGGACGCGCGTCTCGTGCTGGCCCGGACCCAGGACGGCAGGACACCGGTGTGCCTCGCCACGCCCGCGGGCGCCGATCGCGACACGGCGCCGGAGGCCGACACCCTGGTGGCCCGGCTCGCCCGCGCCACCGCACTGGCGGCTGAGCCGCTGCTGATGTACCAGGCGGAGCGCCATGTCGCGCTGACCCTCCAACACAGCTTCCTGCCACAGGAGTTGCCCGCGCTGCCGGGCGCCGAGGTCGTGGTTCGCTATGTGCCCGCCTCCCGGCAGACCGAGATCGGCGGCGACTTCTACGCGGCCCTGCGCACCTCGGCCGGAGTACTCGCCGCCGTCGGCGACGTCGTCGGACACTCGCTGGAGGCGGCCACCGTGATGGTCGAGATCCGGCACGCGCTGCGCGCCTACTGCGTCGAGGAATGCGACCCCGGGGTGCTGGCCCGGCGGCTCGACCGGATGCTGCAGCACTATCACCCCGACGTCACTGCCACCGTCTGTCTGGTCCTGGTCGACCCGGCGAGCGGGCGGGCCCGGATCGCCAACGCGGGCCACCTCCCGCCGCTGATCGTCGGCAACGACGGCACCGCCGACTACGTCGAGGTCCACGGCCCGCTGCTCGGCCTAGGCCTGGACCGCCCGCCGCCCACCGAAGTCGCCCTGACGCCCGCGGACCGGCTCCTCATGGTCACCGACGGCCTCATCGAGACCCGCGGCACGGACCTGGAGGTCTCCCTGGAGCAGCTTCGCACCGCCGGGGCCGCCGCCCCGTCCGGCACGGCCGCCCTCTGCGACACCCTGCTGGACTGCTTCGGCCGGGACAGGGAGGACGACATCGCGCTGCTGGCGCTGCGGCTAGGGTGATCGGGAGACCCCGAGAACAGGAGTTCCCATGCCGCAGATCACCGTCGAGTTCTCCTCGGCGCTCGACCACGTCGACTGGCGCGGCTTCGCGCGCGAGCTGCACCCCGTGGTCGTGGAGACCGCGGCCGCGCGGCTCGAGGCGTGCAAGACGCGGACCCTGCGCACCGAGGACGACGTGGTGGGAGCGGAGGCGGACGGGCAGGCGATCGTCCACGTCACGATCGCCCTGCTCGCCGGCCGCACCGACGAGACCAAGGCGCGGCTCGCCGAGTCCGCGCTGGAGCTGCTGCGCAAGCACATCGCGCCCACCGACGGGCTCTCGCTGCACGTGTCCGCAGAGGTCCGCGATCTCGATCCGTCGTACCGCAAGTTCGAGGAGTAGCCCTCAGAGCCTGTGGCACATCCCCGGCCGGGCGCCCGCCGTCCGGCACGCATTCCCCCAGAGGGGGCACCCCCAGCCGCGTTGCCGAAACGTCCTGGTGGCTCTTTCCTCACGCTCGGCTGCGCTCGCGCGGGGACCCCCATCGAGGACGCTCCGGCGCCTTGCGCTCGCACGCGCCGGACGACGTGCGCCGTGATCCGGCCGGGGATGTGACACAGGTTCTTATGCGGCCGGTGGCGAGGCCAGTGCGACCAGCCGGACGACGAGGTCGCTGAACGGCCCGTCGCCCGGCTCGTCCTTGAGCCCCTGGCGCAGCACCTGGCTCATCTCCTCGTCGTACGCGGCGCTCACCGCCGCCAGCGCCGCGAAGTCGTGCACGAGCTGCACCTCCAGCTCGCCGCGTGGAATCCGCCGCCCGTCCAGCCAGATCAGCGCCGTCGACTCGACGAGCGAGATCCAGGAGCGGATCACCAGCTCCAGACGGGCGGGCGGGTTCTCGACCTGCAGATGCGAGAGCATCTGGACGTACGCGGCCTGCCGTACGCCGTCGACCAGCGCGTTGGTGGTGGACGAGCCCACCGCGGGGCCGCCCCGCATCAGCGCGGCGAAACCGGGCCCGTGGTCGTCCACGAAGTCGAAGAACCGGTGCATGACCCGCAGCAGCCGCGCCCCCAGCGGGCCTTCCCGGGGCTCCACGAACCGGCCCGCGAGGTCGTCCGACGCGCGCTGCAACGCCGCCTCGTACAGGCTGAGTTTGCCGGGAAAGTAGTGGTAGACCAACGGCCGCGAGATGCCCGCGGCCGAGGCTATTTCGTCGATGGAGACCTCGTCGGGCGAGCGTCGGCTGAACAGTTCGAGGGCGACGCCGATCAACTGCTGCCGCCGCTCGTCGACACCCATCCTGCGGCGTACCCCGGTTGTCATACGAACACCTTACCGATCGGATCCGGCCCGGAACGGACCGGTCCGGCCACGGTCGTTCACATGTCCAACACAATTCTCTCACCACGTGCCCGCGAAACACAGATCAGCATCGAGTCGGCACGCTCCGCATCCTCCCCCACTGCCTCAAGGGCGTGGGACGTGCCCCCAAGTTCGTCCCGGTGCTCGACCTCCCCGTCCAGCACCCGCTGCCGGCAGGTTCCGCAGAATCCCTGCTCGCAGGAGTAGGCGGTGCCCGGCAACTCCGCGCGGACGGCGGCGAGCACGGTGGAGTCGGCCGGCACGGTCACCGTGCGCCCGCTGCGGCGCAGTTCGACCTCGAACGCGACGTTGCCCTCGCTCGACGCAGGGGGCGAAAAACGCTCCATGTGGAGTGCCGCCGACTCCGGGAGGCGGGCCTCGACCGCCTCCATCAGCCCTTGCGGACCACAGCAGTAGACCGCAGCGCCCTCGGGAACGTCCGTCAACAGCGCGTCGAGGTCGGGCCTTCCGTCCTCGTCCTCGGCGACGACGGTGACCCTGCCGCCCGGAAGCTTCTCGATCTCCTCCTGGAACGGCATCGAGTCCCGCGTGCGCCCGCCGTACAACAGCCGCCAGTCGGCGCCGTTCAGCTGGGCGGCCCGCAGCATCGGCAGGACCGGCGTGATCCCGATGCCGCCGGCCACGAAGACGTACGCGGGGGCGTCCACCAGGGCGAACCGATTGCGCGGCCCGCGCACCTCGATCTCCATGCCCTCCCGGAGCTGCTCGTGGACCTCGCGCGAGCCGCCCCGCCCGTCCTCGACCAGCCGGGTCGCGACGGTGTACGACGACCTGTCCTCCGGGTCACCGCACAGCGAGTACTGCCGTACGAGCCCCGACGGCAGCACCAGATCCAGATGCGCGCCCGGCTCCCAGCCCGGCAGGTCCCGTCCCTCCACGCGCAGTTGCACGACCCCGGCGGCGACCCGCTCGTGCCGGGTGACCAGCAGGCGCAGTGCCCGCGAGCGCGGCCGGCCGGAGACGGGGTTCTCCAGGGCGGGCAGCGGCCACAGCGGCGAGGCCTCGATCCGGCGGCGCATGGCGCGCCTGACGAGCAGGGCCGCACCTGCGACGGTGACGACGGTCCGCAGCCGGGGCATCAGGCCACCCTCCGGTCCGCCGCCGTCGCCGCGGGCGAGGAGGCGAGATAGGCGACGGCCTGCTCGGTCGATCCCTCCTGGGACGGGTGATAGGCGCGGCTGAGATAGCGGGGGATCGACTTGAGTATGTCCCCGGTCGACGGCAGCACGCCCTGCTTCCCACTGACGTAGAAGTCCTTGAAGCTCGCCCTGCCCGCCACCGGCGTCGGGTCGTTCTCCATGAAGAACCGCGCCCCGCGCTGCCACAGGAAGACCAGCGCCGTGAAGGCGGTCGCCCAGGTCCGCGCGCGCCGCCGGTAGCTTCCGTCGACGTGCACGAACAGCTCGAACGCCACGGACCGGTGCTCGACCTCCTCCGCGCCGTGCCAGCGCAGCAGGTCCAGCATGGTCGGGTCGGCGCCTCGCCGGTCCAACTCCTCTGCGTTCAGTATCCAGTTGCCGAGGAATGCGGTGTGGTGCTCGATGGCCGCGATGATGGCGACCCGCTCCATCAGCCACCACTTGCGGGCCTTGCCCGGCGGCAGCGTGCGGTCGCCGAGCAGCTTCTCGAAGAGCCAGTCGACCTGGGCGGTGTACGGCGTCGGGTCCAGGCCGAGTTCCTTGAGGTGGGGGAGTACCTCGTCGTGCGCCTGCGCGTGCATGGCCTCCTGGCCGATGAACCCGATGACGTCCTCGCGCAGCCGGTCGTCCCGGATGTAGGGCAGCACCTGCTTGTACACATGCACGAACCAGCGCTCACCGGCCGGCAGCAGCAGATGCAGCACATTGATGGTGTGCGTGGCGAAGGGATCCCCCGGTACCCAGTGCAGCGGCGTGTCCTCCCAGGAGAACGACACCTTCCGCGCCTTGAGTGCCACCCGCTCGGACTCGACCGGCCGGGGCTGCCGGGTCTGCTTGTTAGACATGCTGTCAATGTACTGACGGGTAAGTCCGCCGGGAACCCTCTTGCAGCGGCTGAGCGGCCTCGGGGAAGTGAGGCACGCCCCACGCCGCCCGGCACGGCACCTCGCCGCACTGCCACATCACCCAAGGACATCCAGGACGAGGGCGACGCGGCAGCACGCCGATGCACCGCACCGGACGACGCGGAAACGCACCCCACTTCCCCGAGGCCGCTTGGTGCGAAGACGCCGTGACGGGCGCACGGCTCCGCGGGGCCGCCGCGGCGGTCGCGGAGGGTGGGTTCGGAGCCGGCGCCAAGGTCACCGACGTCAACGGCGACGGGCGCGGTGACGCCATGATCGGGGTCTACGCCATCGACGAGGCGGGGGTGAGCAACCACACCGGCGGCCTGTGGACGCTCCCGGGCAGCGCCACGGGCACCACGGCCACCGGTTCCAAGGCGTTCACCGCGACCGGTCTCGGTCTGCCGGCCGATGGCTTCCTGTACATAGGCCAGTCCTTCAACCACTGACAGGCCGACGGGCCCGAGGGGACGCGCCTACCGCAGCGCGCCGATCGACCTGCCGTCGCTCAGCGTCCCCTTGAGGTCCGCCTGTGCCCCCTGCTTGGCCCGCACGGCCAGCAGGTTGCCCTGGGACGCCCCGCGCGCCCCGCCCGTCGCCCGGATCGCGTCGGTGTCCCGGCTGCCCGCAGCCAGCAGGTACCAGGACCCCGCCGCCGACTTCCACAGCACCCCGGCCAGTACGTGGGGGTCGCGCGCGCCGCACGCCGGGGAGTTCTCGGCCTTCGCGGCGACCGCCCCGTACGCGCTGCCCGGGGTGTGGAACTGGGCGAGCACCCGTGTGCCGCCGCCCCGCCAGGTGTCGGCCCGGGTGCAGACCCACTCCGCGCTGCCGCTCGCTTCGGGCAGCGGCTGCTGCGCGTACTGCCAGGCGTTCACGGACCGCACGCCCTGTGAGCGTACGGAGGCGAGGGAGCAGGCGAAGGGCGACCAGTTGCGCAGGGCCTCGGCGCCGGACGCCTCGTGGGATGCCGAAGGGCGGCCGGCGGTGAGGTGGGCCGGGGTCAGTTCGCCGAGGTCGGTCATCAGGTGGGTGCCCGAGTCGTCCTTCAGCTGGAGCACGTTCCACGAGGCGCAGGAACCGGTGCGCTGGGCCGGGCTGGCCAGCGGGGAGGTCACGCCGTCGGCCGAGAGGGTGAGGTCCATCGCTCCGGAGGACGGCTTCAGCAGATCCCGCTCCGCGGCCTTGGTCACCCATGGGGCCGTGAGATAGCGGACGTTGCTGTCGGCCCGGTCCAGCACCACCGCGTCCGCCTCGGCCCCGGTCGCCCCGTCGACGCGCGCGAAGTCGAGGGCGGCCCCGCTCGTGCCGTCCTTCGGCTCGGCGTAGCGCGCGATGCGCAGACCGTCGTAGAGGAGCACCACACGCGCCTGGTCCACGTCGCCCGCGTACAGCAGCTGCGGCGGTCCGGGCGGGGCGCCGGAGGGGGTGCCGGGCGTCGCCGAGACCTGAACGGCCTCGCCGGGCCGGGCCCATACGGCGAGGGCGCGGCGCAGCAGGGGGGTGTCCTCGACGAGGTTCCCGCGGGCCGGCCACACGGAGAAGTCGGTGCGCGCGGACGACTCCCATGCCGTGGCGGCCACCCTGGTCAACTGCGCGGGGTTCAGAGCGGCTTCAGCCGCCGGGTTCTGCGCGTACGAGGGAGCCGCGGCGCCGTCCGGGCCCCACCCGTCGCCGGGCAGGCCGAGCAGCGCGCCGCATACGGCCACGGCCGCGGTGGCGGCGAGCGCGGCCTTCATGTGCTGCCTGCGCCGCATCAGGTCGGTGGGCCGGGCGTGCAGGGAACAGGGGTCGAACTCGGGGGAGTCGAGGAGGGAGTCCCGGGCCTCCACGCCACCCGCCTCGGCGAGCGCGGCACGCGGGTCCTCGGCCCCCGCCGCCGTCAGCACCTTCTGCACGTCCGTGTCGGACAGTTTCTCCAGACCGCGCAGCACATACGCGGCGCGGGCGGGCGCGGAGAGCGCGGACAGCCGCTGGTCCAGGGCGAGTTCGTCGGCACCCCCGGAGCGCGGGAAGAGCCTGAGACCCCACACCTGAGGCAGCAGCGGCGGCAGCTGGGACCGCTTGGGCCACGCCCGCCGCTTCAGCGGCAGGCCCGCCTCCAGGGCCGTACGCACCACTTGGAGACGTACGAAGGTGTAGCCCGGGTCGCCGTCGCGGCCGCCGCCCGACTGCTGGGCCGGGATGACCGACGCGTCACCCGACGTACGGCCCCGGGGCAGCGCGCGCTGGGTGAGGGCGTGTGCGGTCAGCACCCTGCGGTTGCGGCCGAGGCTCGGCGGCAGCACCAGATAGGCGAGCCGGACGAGCCGCGGATAATGCTCGACGAGCGCGGCCTCGGCCTGCTCGACGTCGACGACGGGTCCTGAGGAGGGTGCGGGGCGCGGGGCTAGATCCTGTGACGGCACGTTCAGCAAAACGAGCGAATCGGTGGATGGTCACCTGCCCCCGGGAGTTACTCCTCGGGCTCGACGAGGAGGCGCGCGTAGTTCGCCATCGAACGCTGGTAGCGCGGCAGATGGGGCGCGAGGGCGCCGAGGACGAGCGAGAGGCCCTCGCGGTCGCGGCCCAGGCTGGACAGACACAGGGCGAGACAGGCGCGTACAGCGTCGTCCAACTCGTCCGACGGCGCGTCGAGTTCGGGGGTGAGGAGCTTGACCCCCTCGTCCGCCTGTCCGATGTTCCGCAGCGAGCTGGAGAGCTGGATCTTGGCGCGCCGACCCTTGTAACCGTTGAGGCCGCGTGCGAGCGCCTCTCGGTACAGGGGCGCGGCCTTGTCCGAATGGCCCGTCGAGTCCCAGGCGCAGGCCTGCTCGAACGGTCCGAGAGGGCTGTCGGCGGGCAGTTCGGCCACCAGTGCGTCGATCACCGCCCGGAAATCCGCCGCGTCCGCTGCATCTGTCTCATCGGAGCCGTCGAACGGGGCCCAGGCGGCGGTCACACGATCTTCCCAGTCTTGGTTCACGGGTCATACCCTCGCACACCCGTACGCGCACCCACACTGGATTTGAGCGCCTCGCGCCCCACGGCCGTATCGAAGGCGACTGGCCTCGGAGCCAGGAAAGCGACCGGAGGAACAGATGAGGCTGACCCGACCGATGCTCGCCGTGGCCGGCGCCGCGGCCGTCCTGGCGCTGGAGGGCTGCGGAACCGGAAACAGTGACGCGACTGCCAAGGTGCCGACCACCGCCACCGGCAGCCTGGAGAGCCTGGCCGCCAAGGTGAAGTGCAAGCCCGACATGCAGACCGACGCCGACGAGCTGCGCCAGGCCATCTGCAACACCTCCGACGGCAAGTTCGTGCTCGCCGCCTTCGCCACCGACCGCGGCCAGCGCGAGTGGATCAACGACGCGAAGGACTACGGCGGTTTCTACCTAGTCGGCCGCAAGTGGGTCGCTGTCGGTGACGACAAGGTGGTCAAGGCGCTGCAGGGCACGCTGGGCGGCGAGCAGGAGATCGGGACCGACCACAGCGCGCACAGCGGCCACACCGGCTGAGCGCCACGTACACACACCGAAGGCCGGTGGCGGGAGATCCCGTCACCGGCCTTCTCAGTGGGCTGCTTGCTCAGTGTGTCACCGGCACCGCTGCCCGCGGTTGATGCAGTTGGCGATCTTGTTCGCCAGGCGGCCGGTCGTGATGCTGATGAAGTCGTCGTGGTCGGTGGCCGCCTTGTGGAGCTGCTCCGGGAAACCGTCGACCGCGTACGGATTCTTCAGCTGACCGTTCTCGATGGTCGGCGCCGGAACGTCGTACACCAGGCGCATCGTCAGCTGCGGGATCGCCTTGAAGCCGTTCTGGCAGTTGCCGTTGGCATCGGCGAAGGCCACGTGCGTGCGGTGGTTGGCGCTGTCGATGTTCTGTCCGTCCCAGCAGCTTTGGAAGGCGAACGTACGGACCACCTTGCTGCCCTGCGGACAGATCGGGTACTGCTCCGTCAGCTGGACCTTGTTCTCGAAGCCGGTGCAGCTCCAGTGCGCGTTGGCGTTCGCCAGACCGTTGGTGGTGGTCTTGGCGTCACCCGTGATGATGCGCAGGAACTGCGGCATCGCGACGACCTTGCTGGTCCGGCTGCCGACGTACTTGATCTGGGCCTGCTGGGCGGTCAGGATCTTGCCGACGTTGCCCTCCTTGCCGCCGCCGTCCTGGTTCTGGTCGAACTCCTGCGTGCCGTCCTGCAGGCGGAGCACCGGCCAGTAGTAGGCCGACAGGTCGTTCTTGTTCTGGCAGCTGGAGCCGCCCTGAAGGAAGTTGTCGTTGTTGGACAACGCGTTGATCTTCTGGTTGCCGACGTAGTCGTGCGTGTGGTGCGCGCCGTTGGTCACGCCGGGCGCCACGATCACATTGTCGGTGTTGAAGACCTTGTTGGCGTTCACACCACAATTGGTGGTGAAGGTGCCGGTGGAGGCGTTGCCGGTCTTGCGCGCCTTCGCCTTGACGTTCGGCTGGACCTTCGTGATGTCCACGAAGTCGGCGGCGACGGGGCCGTTTCCGGCCTGACCGCCATTGCCGGCCTGCTGACCGCCGTTGTCACCTTGCTGGCCGCCGTCACCGCCCTGCTGACCGCCATCGCCGGCCGACGCGCTGGGGGACGCGGTCGCACCGCCATTGTTGTTCCAGCCGTCGCCCGTGTTGTTCTGGCCCTGGTCGGCGGTGGTCCCGGTACAGGTGGCGAGACCGTCCAGCGAGTCCGGTGCGGTGCCGCCGACCCGGGTGATCTCCAGCTGGATCCGGTCGATGATCGCCGCGCGCCGGTCCTTGAGCGGTCCGAGTACGGAGTTCTGGACGAAACTGGTGTCCCTGGCCTGCGCGTCCCGCGTGGTGGCCAGGCGCTGGTACGCGTCGGTGATCTGCTGGTCGAGCGTGGCGAGCTCGCCGTCGACCTCCGTGCGGGCCTTGTCCGGCACGTCGGAGAGTTTCTGCCCGACATCGGGGCAGCTGATCGTGGCGACCTGGGCGGAGGCGGCCTTCGTGGTGTTGGGAGAATTGTTCTCCTCGTGCGCCGAGGCGTAGAAATTCGCCCAGATCAGCCCGCCCCCGCCGATCGCGAGAGCTGCCGACGCTGCAACCGCGCGAACGGCCAGCGGCGAACGGCGTTTTCGTATGTTGCGTCCCATGGAACTCCTCTGACTTCCTTGCGGGGCATCGAGGCGCCCGACAGGAGTGAAGCGGCGCCATTCCATACGCACGGGGCGCGTGAGGTGTTCAGAAACCTCAGAAAATCTTAGAAGTTCGTGAGGTCAATTCCGCCACAATGGACCCAGAAGCCCGCGTTTCTCCGGGAGTTGATCTTCCCATTCAGGTTTGGCGGTGCTTTTTGACTGATATTCAGCGGGCGCCCTGATCCAAATAAGCGAGCACCGCGAGGACGCGTCGGTTGTCGTCGTCCGAGACCTCCAGGCCCAGCTTGGCGAAGATGTTGGAGGTGTGCTTCGCGATCGCCCGCTCCGTGACCACGAGTTGGGCGGCGATCGCCGCGTTCGACCGCCCCTGCGCCATCAGTTCGAGCACCTCCAGCTCGCGCGGGGTGAGCCGCCCGAGCGGCTGGTCGACGGTGGAGCGTCGCGACAGCAGCTGCTGGATGACCTGGGGGTCCATCGCCGTACCGCCCGCCGCGACCCGCCGTACGGCATCGATGAACTGCTCCGCTTCGAACACCCGGTCCTTGAGCAGATAACCGACCCCGCCCGTGCCGTCGGCCAGCAGCTCCCGCGCGTACAACTGCTCCACGTGCTGCGACAGCACGAGCACCGGCAGCCCGGGCCGGTTGCGCCGGGCCCGAAGCGCGCACTGCAGTCCCTCGTCCGTGTGCGAGGGCGGCAGCCGTACGTCGACCACAGCCACGTCCGGCTCCAACTCGGCGAGTGCGCGGCTGAGTTCGGGCCCGCTCTCGACGGCCGCGGCGATCTCGAAGTCGTACGCCTGGAGCATCCGGACCAGTCCGTCGCGCAGCAGGAACAGGTCTTCGGCTAGGACAACGCGCAAGGGATCTCCATGGTGACCATGGTGGGACCGTCCGCGGGGCTGCTGACGGCCAGGACGCCGTCGAATGTACCGAGTCGCCGCTCGACTCCGGCCAGGCCCGTGCCCGCCCCGATCCGCGCGCCGCCCTTGCCGTTGTCGGTGACCGCGATGCGCAGCATGCCGTCCGCGTGGTGGACATCGACCCAGATACGGTCGGCGTCGGAGTGCTTGACCGCGTTGGTGAGCACCTCGCTGACGGCGAAGTACGCGGCCGACTCGACTGTTGCCTCGGCTCGGCCGGGGAGGCTGACGTCCACCTCGGTCGCGAGGGGCAGCCGCAGTGCCAACGCCCGTACGGCATCGCCGAGTCCGCGCTCGGCGAGTACGGGTGGATGGATGCCCCGGACGAGATCGCGCAGTTCGGTCAGCGCGTCGGCGGAGGACTGCCGGGCCTGCGCGAGCAGTTCCTTCGCCTTCGGCGGGTCCTTCTCGATCAACGCCTCGACGGTCCCCAGATCCATGCCCATCGCGACGAGCCGCGCCTGCGCGCCGTCGTGCAAGTCCCGCTCGATGCGCCGCAGTTCGGCCGCCGAGGTGTCGACGGCGTCGCGCCGCGTCTCGGTCAACACGCGTACCCGCTCGGCGAGTTCGCCCTGCCCGGCGGCGAGCACCGAGCGGGTGAGCTGGAAGTGGAGGCGCAGGAGGGGCGGGGAGAAGTGGTAGGCACCGACGAGGAGTACGGCGGCGAGGACGGCCGCGAGGAGGGCGGACCCCTGCCCCGAGATCGGGACGAAGCCGTACCACCACCCGACATGCGTGCCGTCGGTGAAGACCCGCCACAGCCCCAGGGCGAGCGCGAATCCCTCCACCGGGTAGAAGACCAGCGCGGCGGGCAGCACCGCGGTGACGAAACCGGCGGTCATGTCGACCAGCAGCCAGCCCAGGTCCCGCCAGGTGGCGGGGTCCGAGAGCATCCCGAAACACCGCGTCCAGGGGTTGGCCCCCTCGGGGATGGGGCGGTACACGGCCGGAATCCGCACCCCGCACCACCGCGCGGCGACGACCCGCCGCGCGTTCGCGAAGGCCCGCACGCCCTTCAGCACCCAGGGGGTCGTGACGATTCCCGGGCCGAGCGGCACGAGGACGATCGACACAACGGCCGGCACGAACAGGGTGATCGACCCGGCCAGCCCCAGCACGGCGACCCCGAGCCCCCGCAGCCCGGCCACGACGGCCTCCCGGCCTCGCCCCCGGACCCCGCCTCTCTCCGTCTCCATACCCCTCAGTCTCACCGACCCGCCTGCCCGGGTCACTGGGCTGGGCACCCCGGCGGAAGGTGGTGCCAACAACACCGTTCCTGGGAACTGAGCGGGAGTGAGTCCTGTTGCCAGGACTGCTGCCGCTCAGCCGAACACCCCGAACGGTTTTGGGTGATCCGGTCGCCCGCTTTCGCTCCACTGCCGGGCGGCACGTATCTGGTACGTGGTCCGGGAACGTGGGGGCGGGGTTCCTCACGCCTGCGGGTTTCCGGTCGGGCCCGGACGCTCCGATGCCCGTAACGATCGCTCTGGTCGTTGCGGGGCGGTGGTGTCCGTCGCCGGCCCCACTGACAACGCGAGAGGGCGCCCACCGCGACGGTGGACGCCCTCTCACTCAGGCAGGACGGATCAGACCTGGCCGGCCTTCTCCAGGGCGGAGCAGCAGGTGTCGACGAGCAGACGCGTCACCACGTACGGGTCGACGTTGGCGTTGGGGCGGCGGTCCTCGATGTAGCCCTTGCCGTCCTTCTCGACCTGCCACGGGATGCGGACCGAGGCACCGCGGTTGGAGACGCCGTAGCTGTACTCGTTCCACGGGGCGGTCTCGTGCAGGCCCGTCAGGCGGTCGTCGATGCCGGCGCCGTAGTTCTTGACGTGGTCCATCGGCTTCGAGCCCTCGCCCAGCGACTCGCACGCGGTGATGATCGCGTCGTAGCCCTCGCGCATCGCCTTGGTGGAGAAGTTGGTGTGCGCGCCCGCGCCGTTCCAGTCGCCCTTCACCGGCTTCGGGTCCAGCGTCGCGGAGACGCCGAAGTCCTCGGCGGTGCGGTAGAGCAGCCAGCGGGCGACCCACAGCTGGTCCGAGACCTCCAGCGGCGCCAGCGGGCCGACCTGGAACTCCCACTGACCGGGCATGACCTCGGCGTTGATGCCGGAGATGCCGAGCCCCGCCTTGAGGCAGTTGTCCAGGTGCGCCTCGACGACGTCACGGCCGAAGATCTCGTCCGCGCCGACACCGCAGTAGTAGCCGCCCTGCGCGGCCGGGAAGCCCCCCTCGGGGAAGCCGAGCGGGCGCGAACCCTTGAAGAAGGTGTACTCCTGCTCGATGCCGAAGATCGACTCCTGCGCGGCGAACTTCTCCGCGACCTCGGCAAGTGCGGCACGGGTGTTGGACTCGTGCGGCGTCATGTCGATGTTGAGGACCTCGCACATGACGAGGATGTCGTCGCCGCCGCGGATCGGGTCCGGGAAGCTGGCCACGGGCTTGAGTACGCGGTCCGAGGCGTGCCCCTCGGCCTGGTTCGTGGAGGAGCCGTCGAAGCCCCAGATCGGCAGCTCGGCACCCTTGGCGTCGTCGCCCAGTATCTTCGTCTTGGAACGGAGCTTGGCCGTCGGCTCGGTGCCGTCGATCCAGATGTACTCAGCCTTGAAGCTCACGGGCCACATCCTTCGGGGTGGGTCTTGAGTCGCACTTGCGGGTGCTGCGGGTGCTGCGGGTGCTGCGGGTGCTGCGGGTGCTGCGGGTGCTGCGGGTGCTGCGGGTGCTGCGGCGCTGCGGCGCTGCGGCACTGGGGCGCCGCTGGGGATGCCCGGCAGCCTGTCAACAGGCGATTTCCCGATCATTGCCCGAATGTGAACCCAGTGTTACCTGGGCTGTGTGTGCACGTTCTCACTCGACCCCTTGCGACGGGAGCGGCAGCGCGGGAGTGTTCGCGACCGCGATCGGCGGGCCGGCCGATCCCGTCGGTCCCGTTGCTTTTGTCGAGCGACGGCTCGTATGCGATGAGAGTGAGCGCGATATGGGCGTGTCCTCACGCGTCGGCCCTGTTGCTCCCGGCGGAGAGCAACAGGGCCGACGACGGGTGTCCGGATTGCCGGATGTCACCCCACCTTCTCGATACGGGCCTTGCGGATCAGGAACTTGCCGGGCTCCCGGACCTGTTCGAACGCCGCGTTGTTCAGCAGGACGCAGCTGCCGGACACCGAGGTGACCTCCACGGTCGTGGACTTGTTGTTGTCCAGGTTCGTGACCTTGAGCTTCGTCCCGGCCGGGAACTGGTTGCTGGACGCCGCCGGGGCGCCGCCCTCGCCGGAGAGCGTCACGGTCGAGCCGGCACAGACCTGCTCACCGGCGGCGGCGCCACCGGCGTTGTCCGCGGGTGCGCTCTGCGCGGGCGCGGACTGCTCCGGAGCCGACGCTGCCGGAGCCGACTGCGCGGGCTGCGTGCCGGCCTGGGAGTCCTGAGCCGACTCCCCGACCGTGCAGCCCGATGCTTCCTGCTGGACCTTGATCTGCGCGATGACGGCCTCGCGGTTGGCGATCCGGGCCGCCGACTGAGCGTCGGGCTTGGCCCGTTGGCCGTCGATGAATTTCTGGTTGTTGCCGAGCGCGGTGGCAAGGCCCTTGCAGACCGTCGAGGTCTGCGCGTTCTGCACCGACGCCGCGTTCGAGGTGGCGGCCAGGGCGAAGGCCCCGCCTCCGGCCACGGCCGCGGCGCTGACCAGCAGTGCGAGCTTCTTCTTGGTGCTGAGAGTTCTCCTACGCGACATGCACGCCTCCTGGGTGAGGGGGAGTGGTACGTCGCTATGTACGAGATACCGAACGGGGTTACTCAATAGTCACAGGAGTCACTGAAGTGGCTTAGGTCACAAGAGAGTTGCCGACATCGGTGGGGAACTCCGGGACGTCCCGTGTGCCTGGTGCCGCGTCGGCCAGGGCTTGCCCGTTGAGGCGCGGCGTCCGGTGCGTGCTCTGGGGGTCCCCAGGGCCGAGGGCTGGGGGGAGTGCCGGCCGGAAGTCCTCGTACTGGATGTACTTGGGCTTTCGGCCGGTGCGGCGAGTGGGGGCACCTCCCACGCCCTTGAGGCAGTGGGGGAGCGTGCCGGGCGTCGCGACGGGGCGAACCTCGGCCGACGCGGCACTAGCGGGACAAGGCATCCCGTACCGCCTCATCCGTGCGCGCCACGACCGCCGTTCCGTCCTCCGCGGTGATGATCGGCCGCTGGATCAGCTTGGGGTGCTCGGACAGCGCCGTGATCCACCGGTCCCGCGAACCGGCGTCCCGGGCCCACTCCTTGAGCCCCAGCTCCTTGGCGACGGCCTCCTCGGTGCGGGTGATGTCCCACGGTTCCAGTCCGAGGCGATCGAGTACGCCACGGATCTCGTCCTCGGTCGGTACGTCCTCCAGGTATCGGCGCACCGTGTAGTCGGCGCCCTCCGCGTCGAGCAGGCTCAGGGCGCTGCGGCACTTCGAACAGGCGGGGTTGATCCAGATCTCCATGCCGCACACGTTACGTCGGACACCCTCTTCCGCTGGTGTCACGGCGCCCCCAAAGCCCTTGTGGCCAGCGGCTTTTGTCAGTGGTCGGCGGTAGAATAGAAGCAGTGTTCGAGGGTGCCGCCGGGGGGTCCGGACGGTTCCCTGACCGCGACAGGAGGATGCCTGTGCCCGCTGCCGCACTGAAGCCGCTGCCCACTCAGTCCACGTCCAAGAGGGCGGTCCTGCTGGACCTGCCGTACGACCCCGTGGAGAAGCGCCCGCTGCCGCCGGGGCGTCCCCGCGAGTGGTATGTCACGCACAATCGCCGGCTCAAGGCGATGCGCCTTGCGATCGCTCTGCTCGACTCCGGTGTCTACATGCCGAACCAGGCCCGCAACGAGAAGATACGCAGCACCGCGGAACTCATCGGCATCCACCCGCCGTCGGACACCACCTGCCACATGGTCCGCGCGCTGATGAGGTACTCGCGCTGAGCCGGGTGGGGCTTGTAGGGCAGTTCCCCGCGCCCCTTTCAGGGGCGCGGGGAACTGCGCAGTCTTTTGGCGGGGGTCTGGGGGCGCAGCCCCCAGGTACGGGACGGGAAGGGGCGGAGGGGGCGAAACTCACCCCGACGACAGCTCCCGCTCCAGTGGTGTCCGGAAGCGTGGGGTCACCCGGGTCGTCCCCAGCCACGCCTGCAGACGCGCCGCCTCCGCGGAGATGGCATCGCGAGCATCCCGCCCGAGCCCCTCCGGGTCCAGCGACCGCCACACCACCTCACCGTCGGCCCGCTGAGCCCAGCCACCGATCACCCGCCCGTCCCACCACACCGTCGGCCCGACATTCCCGCTGCCGTCGAAAAGGGCGGGACGCAGCGACGGCGCGAGGTACCAGTCCCGCTCCTGCCACCCCATGGCCGTCGGATCGAGCCCGGGCAGCAGCGCCGCCCAGGGGGAGGAAGGGGCGGCGACGGGTTCGAGATCGCCCTCTGTCACGTATCCGGTAACGCCGTCGTCGAGCGACACGGCCACCGCCCCGGCAGCAGCCAGCGCCCGCCGAACCTCCGTCACTTTCCACCCCGTCCACCACTTCAGATCCGCCTCGCCGGCAGGCCCGCACACCGCGAGCCAACGCCGCAGCAGCTCGCACTGCGCCTCGGCGGCGGGCAACTCCGGATGCGGCGGGGCAACCGCCCAGCGGAACTGGCTGGACGTCCACGATCCCATCGGCCGCCCCCGCACCACCCGGCCCTCGACGCCGAGGACCCGCATCAGGCGGGAGGACACCGTGTGCGGACTCTCGTAGCTCTTGCCCGCGCCGTAGGTGAACTGTTCCTTCAACCGCGGTTCGTCCCGGGTGAGTTCGTTCACCGTGGCCGGCCCGCGCCGGGCCAGCGCGGCGAGCGCGGACGCCTCGACCTCCGCCAGCCACTCCTCGGTCAGCCGCCCGTCGCTGCCGGTGGTCATGTCCTTGATCAGCCCGGCCCGGGCCTTCGCGGCGATGGCGAGCCCGGTCGAGGCGTGCACCACGGCGGCCAGCTCGGTGGGGAACACGAACACGGTGTGCCGCATGCCGTGCATCCGCACGAGGGTCCGGTCCTCGTACAGCGCCCGGTCGACCTCCGCCACCGTCTTCCCGGCATCCGCCAGCCGCGCGCCCACCGCCAGGTACACCGTCGCCGGATCGGTGCCGTGCAGCGCGACCAGCGACTCCGCGACCTCCTCGGGACGCGCCGCCCGCGCGGCGCCCGCGAGCCGCTGCCGGAGCGCGAGCCGGGCCCGCCGTTCCGCCACCCCGATGTGCCGCAGCTTCCCGTCCACTCCGCCTCCAGCCCATCCCGCGATGTCCCGTGCCCTCATCCTCTCGAACATGCGACCAGCAGCGGGCGCGACTCACCCGTTCGCCGTACCCGGCATGCGTAGGCCCTGCTCACAGCCTTGACTGAGACCACCGCGGCGAGCGGGTTCCGGAAGAGAACGCACGAGGAGCACGTCGGGAGATTCCATGCAGAGGCACGGCATACGAGGACTGATCCTGGCGGCGGCCGCGGCGACGGCCCTCGCCGCTTCCCTGACCGGCTGCTCGGACGACAACACCCCCGCGAGCACCGTCTCCAAGGCCGCGTCCGCCGCGTCCGCGGCCGGCGAGGCGCTGGCCTCCGCGACCGCCGAGGCCGGCCGGAAACTCGGCGAGGTCAAGAACGGTGTGAACGCCAAGGGCGATGTGAGGGTCGACAGCCACGTGACCACTGACTCCGGCGGGCGCGCCACCGCCAAGGTGACCGTCACCAACTCCGCCTCCTCGCAGAAGTCGTACGCCGTCCAGGTCAACTTCCGCGACACGAGCGGCAACCTCCTCGACGCGGTCGTCGTCACGGTGAGCGACGTCGCCGCGGGTGCCTCCAAGGACGCCACCGCCCGCAGCAACCGCACCCTCTCCGGCGACGTCACCGCCGACGTCGCCCGAGCTGTGCGGCACTGACGGCCGTGGTCCAGAACGGCGCCGTGGTCACCCCGGCGGACCGCGCCGCCCAGGGAAAGGCGGCCCGCAAACGCGCTCCCCGGTCCTCGCACGCCGGCTGGATCCCGGCCGCCGGGCGCCCCGATCCCGTCGCCGTACTCGAACGGCAGGGCAGGGACCGGCTCCAGGAGCTGCTGCCGATCCGGTACGGGCGGATGACGGCGTCGCCGTTCGCGTTCCTGCGCGGCGCCGCCGCCGTCATGGCCGCCGACCTGGCGGCCCAGCCGCACACCGGACTCATGGTGCAGTTGTGCGGCGACGCGCACCTGCTGAACTTCGGCCTGTACGCCTCCCCCGAACGCACCCTGCTCTTCGACCTCAACGACTTCGACGAGACGTTTCCCGGGCCCTTCGAGTGGGACGTCAAACGGCTCGCGGCCAGCGTCGCGGTCGCGGCCCGCGAGAACGGGTACCCCGAGGGACAGGTCCGTCGCGCCGCCCAGGCCGCCGCGGGTGGATACCGCACGGGCATCCGGCAGCTCGCCGCGCACGGTGAGCTGGCCGTCTGGTACGAGCGCATCGACGCCGACCAGCTGCTCCCGCTCGTCCGCTCCGCCCGCCGCCGCAAGCAGGTCGAGTCGACCCTCTCCCGCGCCCGCCGACGCACCAGCCTGCACGCGCTCGGCAAACTCACCCGGACCGTTGACGGACGCCCCCGCATAGTCCACGACCCGCCTCTGCTGGAACCGGCCGGAGCCCCCGACATGTCCTCGCTCCGCAAGTCCTTCAGCGACTACCGCTCGACGCTCTCCGAGGAGCGCCGCCTGCTCCTCGACCGCTACCGCTTCGTCGACGCCGCCCGCAAGGTCGTCGGCGTGGGCAGCGTCGGCACCCGCTGCTTCATCGTGCTGCTCGCCGGGCGGGACGCGGAGGACCCGCTGTTCCTGCAGATCAAGGAGGCCGGACAGTCCATACTCGAAGAGCATCTGCCCAACGGCCCCTACGCCCATCCGGGGCATCGCGTCGTCGCCGGTCAGCGGCTGCTGCAGGCGACGAGCGACATCTTCCTCGGCTGGATGACCGGGCCGCAGGGACGGGCGTTCTACTGGCGCCAGCTGCGCGACATGAAGGGCTCCGCGGACGTCGCGGGCATGAGCCCCCGCCGGCTCCAGAACTACGCCGGCCTGTGCGGCAACGCGCTGGCCCGCGCTCACGCCCGTTCCGGCGACCGCATGGCGATCGCCGGATACCTCGGCGGCGCCGACACCTTCGACCGCGCCGTCGCGGACTTCGCGCTGCGCTACGCGGACCAGAACCTCGCCGACCACGCGGCACTGGGCGCGGCCGTGGTGGCGGGAGTGGTCCAGGCGGCGCCGGGCGTCTGACCGCGGCCTCCGCGTACCCGGACAGCCGCCGTCAGCCGTACCGCGGTCAACCGCTGTCAGCCATATCCGTACAGCCGCCGTCGGCCGTACCCGTACGGCTCCCGTCGGCCGTACCCGTACGGCCGCCGTCGGCCGTACCCGTACGGCTCCCGTCGGCCGTACCCGTACGGCTCCCGTCGGCCGTACCCGTACGGCTCCCGTCGGCCGTACCCGTACGGCTCCCGTCGGCCGTACCCGTACGGCTCCCGTCGGCCGTACCCGTACGGCTCCCGTCGGCCGTACCCGTACGGCTCCCGTCAGCCGTACCCGTACGGCTCCCGTCAGCCGTACCCGTACGGCTCCCGTCGGCCGTACCCGTACGGCTCCCGTCAGCCGTACTGCTCCAGCAGTCCCGCCACATACGCGCCGAGCCGTCCGCCCAGCACCTCCGGCGTCAGATCCATGCGCCCCAGCTCGCGCCAGGGTACGGCGACCTTCTCGGCGTCGGGGGAGTAGGCCAGCGCGTCCAGGAGCCGCCAGTACAAGTGGTCGGCGCCGTCGGCCAGTCGGCGCCCGCCGTGTGCCTCGTACCGCTCGCGGAAGCCCAGCCCGTACGCCTCCCCGTACAGCAGGGCGAGGGCCGTGGAGCAGTGGGCGACGTCGAGGTCGGCCGGGCCCCGGGAGGTCTCCACCCAGTCGACGACCCCGCTGAGTTGCAGGGTGTGGCCCGCACCGGTGAACAGCACATTCCCGGGGTGGAAGTCCCGGTGCAGGAAACACCCTTCGTACGAGGGCGGCTCGCGCCGGATCACGTCGACGGCCCGGTCCCACGGCGCACCCGCGGGCGTACGGACGCGGTCGGGTGACGTCCACGGCTGGTAGGGGCGCGGACGCTTCGCGGGAACCACCCCGTGAATGCGGACGAGTTGACGTGCCAGCAGGTCGAGGCGCCGCTCCAGATCCTCCTCGTCGAGCCGGACCGTGCCCGGCAGCGAGGACATCAACAGCGTGGGGTGGTCGCAGTGTTCCGCGGTGGCGTCGACGGCGTACAGCGCGGGCGCGGGCACGCCGTCGTGGGCGGCGAGCAGGGTGAGGACGGACGCCTCGCGGGTCAGCAGCCCCGGTGCGTGCCGCCGGTAGAAGGGCTTGACGAAGGACCGCTGGACCAGGCCGGTGCCGTCGTCGAGGGTGAGCCGGCGCATCTGGGAGCTCCAGCCGCCGCGCAGAGGCGTGGACTTCCGCACGCTCCTGCCGTCCGGAAGCCGCTTGGCCACCCAGGCCCGGGTCGCCGTCCATCCCTGGTCGCCGAGCCCGGCGAGGACGAGGTCCACGAACCGCTGCCGGTCCTCGGCGTGGTCACGGAACCACAGGCCCAGCATGTGCTCGGCGTCGGGCAGTTCGAACCGTGTGAACTGGGCGTCGGTGGCCAGCGCGTCCGTCACGGCCTCGGTCACCGCCGGCGGGATCACCGTGTCCGTGCCCGGCACGGCGAGCACCGCGCGCCCCGCGTACGCCCGCAGGATGTCGAGCGCCGGGGCACGGCGCCAGTTGTCCGGCGTACGGATGATCTCGCTGAAGCGGCTGTCGCCGTCCCCGAACGGAACCGGCCACGCCGCTGCGCCGTACACCGCGGGTGCGCACAGCCCGAGTGCCGCCACCCGCTCCCCGTAGTGCGCCGCGAGATCGGCCACCGTCTGGCCGCTCATGCTGAACCCGACCAGGATCAGTGGACCGTTCGCCCGAACCGTCGCGTCGATGACCGCGACGGCCTGCTCGAAACGCCGCTGAAGGCTCAACTCCCGCAACTCGCCCGTACTTTCGCCGTGCCCGGAGAAGTCGAAGGCGAGACCTCGGCAGCCGCGCGCGACGAACTCCTCCAGCAGTGGGAGCAGCCGCTCCTTGCTTCCGTTGCCCGCGCCGTGCAGCAGAACGGCGGTGGCCGGCTCTCGATCGCCGTCGCTGTCGCCACCGCCGCGTACGCAGCTCAGTCGTTCACCGTCGTGGTCGTACGTGAAGGGAGAAAGCACCCCGTCATTTACTCATGCCGCCGTCTTCGCCTGCCCGGCTACTCGTGCCGCCGTCTTCGCCTGCCCGGCTACTCGTGCCGCCGTCTTCGCCTGCCCGGCTACTCGTGCCGCCGTCTTCGCCTGCCCGGCCGCCTGCTCGACCGTCCTACCGGGTCGCCGGAAAAGGAGATGCACGCGCAGTGACCACATCCCTACGCTGGACATGCGTTACGGAGCCGCCCACCACCGCTTTCCGCCGGACAGGCATCACTCGGCGGAGTCAGGGCTACTCTCTACGCACCGACTGGCGGCCGCCCACCCCCAGCGCCCCGTCGGACACATCGGACACCACCCAGTCATCACCCACGCCCACGGAGGCCCGTCATGGGCACCATCGTCATCTCCGGGACCGTTGTCCTGGTCGTCTTAGGATTCGACAATCACATCTGGTGGCTCGCCGCGGTCGGCGTGCTTTTCATGTACATGCAGTACGGACGGGGCTCGTCCTCGGCGTCCTCGTCGAGCGGCGGATCCGCTTCGGGACCCCCGTCGCCGGCCACGCCCGCGTCGTACAAGGCATACCGCGACCGCCGTGACCGGCAGGCGAAGTGGGAGCGCCGCTACCGCCGCGAGCGCCCCCTGGAGTCCCGCCGCCAGGCACGCGAACAGGGCAAGTAACCTCCGGTCGCCGGCTCACAGACCGGGCGCACCCCAGATCGGGAACCAGCGGCCGAGGTCCTGCTCGATCCGCAGATCGTCGGTGAGCGCCGCCTTGATCTGCAACTCCAGCGCGTTGTCGCGTCGCTGGCCGTCACCGGCCAGTGGCGCGAAGGGATAGAAGGTCCCGCGCTTGTACAGATAGACGAGCCCGAGCCGCCGCTGCCGCTCGGTGTCCTCGAAGGCGGCGACGGAACAGAGCAGCTGCGGCCCGAAACCGCTGCCCTCCAGCGCGCTGTTCACCGCGTGCAGATCGCTCACCAGGGCGGGCAGATCCTCGGGCTCCCGCCGCGAGACCAGCCACGAGTACCCGTACTCGTCCCGGGTGAGCTCCACCGGCGGCCCACGCCGCTCGGCGTCCGCGTCGAGCAGCGCCTGCACCTCCTGGTGCGCCTCGGCGAAGGCCGCGCCCTCGACGGACGCGAAGCACACCGCACCCGTCCCGGTGGGTGTGAACCCGGCGGCCGCCTGTAGGGTCACCGCCGCCGACGGCAGTCCGAAGAGCTGGTCGAGATCGGGCGCGACGGCCTTGGTGCGGCCGAGCAGGATGTCCAGGAACCCCATGCAGATGGCCTTTCCGGGGGAGTCAGACGGCGTTTCCGGGGGTCGCCGCCTCACCCAACTCGGCGGAGATGCGGGCCAGTTGTTCGAGCCGCTGCTCCAGGCTCGGGTGGGTGGAGAACAGCTTGGAGATGCCCGGCTCGGCACCGAAGGCGGGCGTGAAGTAGAAGGCGTTGAACGCCTGCGCCGTCCGCAGGTCCTTGGTCGGAATCCGCCCGATGTCCCCGGTGACCTTGGTCAGCGCGGACGCCAGTGCCGAGGGCCGCCCGGTGAGCAGCGCCGCGGCCCGGTCGGCGGCCAGCTCCCGATACCGGGACAGCGCCCGGATGAGCACGAAACTGATCGCGTACACGGCCGCGGAGACACTCATGACGGCCACGAACACGATGGCCGTGTTCTGATCCCTCCGACCCCCGCCGAAGAGCTGCGAGTAGAAGGCGAACCGCACGATCAGCCCGGCGAGCACCCCGAGGAACGACGCCACGGTGATCACGGCGACATCCTTGTGCGCCACATGCGACAGCTCGTGCGCCAGCACACCTTCGAGCTCATCGGGCTGGAGCCGCCGCAGCAGCCCGGTCGTCACGCACAGCACGGCATGATCGGCATTGCGCCCGGTCGCGAACGCGTTCGGCATGTCCAGGTCGGACACGGCCACCAGCGGCTTGGGCATGTCAGCGACCGCGCACAGTCGATCGACGACCCCGTGGAGCTGTGGATACTCCTCCCGCTCCACGATCCGCCCGTGCATCGCATACAGCGCGATCCGGTCCGAGAACCAGTACTGCGCGCCGAGCACTCCGGCCGCGACCACGACGACCAGCACCCAGGACTTCAGCAGCACGATCAGCGCGGCGACGAACGCCACGTACAGCAATCCGAGCAGAAACAACGTGACCGTCATCCGCACGGTCAGCTGCCGATCACTCCGGAACCGGCTCTGCATCATGCATCACCCCGCACTCAGGCACTCGTCCCGCCTTCCATTGTGCGCCCGCGATGTCCAATGAACAGGGCCCGAAAGGCTCCACGGCAGGCAAAGAACGGCCGGTGTCAGGACCTGGGCGGGACCGCCTTGAAGTTCTCGCCGCCGTACAGGGACTCGTAGGTGACCTCGACCACCAGTCGTCGGGCGACGAGATCCCAGAACCAGTCGTGCTCGTCCTCGCTGAAATGCTCCAGGTAGAACAAGAACGTGGACTGCCCTGCGAGGACGACCGCACCCGCTCGCAGGGTGTACGTCTTGGGCCACACCGGCAGGGGTGCGGTGATGCGGTCAATGGTCTGGATGTTCCACTGCCCGATCTCCACACCGTCCAGCCGCACCACCGTGTTCGTCACTATGGCCGGCCCGAGGCCCGCGTTCACGACTCGGAGGCCTGCCTTGTGGTCGTCGTACTTCTTGGTGTGGCGCAGCTGGAGCAGGGGTCTGACGGATTGGCGGTTGTGTACCCGGGTGGCTCTGGTCTGTGCGTAACTGGTCCAGAGTGAGCCGAGCGCTATCGCTGTCGCCGCTATGGCCGTGACCGTGTCCGAATTCACCGGCTGCCCCCCCACGATGCCCTTGAGGTCATAGTCCTTCCCGATGGCCGCGGGCGTCAGTCGTGACCCGGACAACACATCGGCCGCGCCCCTCCCGGAGGAAGGACGCGGCCGACGTCGTACGGCTGCTGCGACGTTCTTACACGTCGTAGTAGAGCTCGAACTCGTGCGGGTGCGGGCGCAGCTGCAGCGGGGCGATCTCGTTGGTGCGCTTGTAGTCGATCCACGTCTCGATCAGGTCGGACGTGAAGACGTCGCCCGCGAGGAGGAACTCGTGGTCGGCCTCGAGGCGGTCGAGGACGGCCGGGAGCGAGGTCGGGACCTGTGCGACGCCCGCGTGCTCCTCGGGAGCCAGCTCGTAGAGGTCCTTGTCGATCGGCTCGGCCGGCTCGATCTTGTTCTTGATGCCGTCGAGGCCGGCGAGCAGCAGTGCCGAGAAGGCCAGGTACGGGTTGCCGGAGGAGTCGGGCGCGCGGAACTCGACGCGCTTGGCCTTCGGGTTCGAGCCGGTGATCGGGATACGCATGGCCGCGGAGCGGTTGCGCTGCGAGTACACCAGGTTGACCGGGGCCTCGAAGCCGGGGACCAGGCGGTGGTACGAGTTCACCGTCGGGTTCGTGAAGGCGAGCAGCGAGGGGGCGTGCTTGAGGATGCCGCCGATGTAGAAGCGGGCGGTGTCCGACAGGCCCGCGTAGCCGGCCTCGTCGTAGAACAGCGGATCGCCGTTGCTCCACAGCGACTGGTGGACGTGCATGCCCGAGCCGTTGTCACCGAAGATCGGCTTCGGCATGAAGGTCGCGGTCTTGCCGTTGCGCCAGGCGACGTTCTTCACGATGTACTTGAAGAGCTGGAGGTCGTCGGCCGCGGCGAGCAGCGTGTTGAACTTGTAGTTGATCTCGGCCTGGCCGGCGGTGCCCACCTCGTGGTGCTGGCGCTCGACCTGGAGGCCGGAGGCGGCCAGCTCCAGGGAGATCTCGGCACGGAGGTCGGCGAAGTGGTCGACCGGCGGAGTCGGGAAGTAGCCGCCCTTGTAGCGGACCTTGTAACCACGGTTGTCCTCGAGGGCACCGGTGTTCCAGGCGCCGGCCTCGGAATCGATGTGGTAGAAGGCTTCGTTCGACTTGGTGTCGAAGCGCACGCTGTCGAAGACGTAGAACTCGGCCTCGGGGCCGAAGTACGCGGTGTCGGCGATACCGGTCGACGCGAGGTAGGCCTCGGCCTTCTTCGCCACGTTGCGCGGGTCACGGGAGTACTGCTCGCCCGTGATCGGGTCGTGGATGAAGAAGTTGATGTTGACCGTCTTGTCGCGGCGGAAGGGGTCGACGCGCGCGGTGGACAGGTCGGCGCGGAGCGCCATGTCGGACTCGTGGATGGCCTGGAAGCCGCGGATCGAGGAGCCGTCGAAGGCCAGCTCCTCGGCCGGGTCGAAGGCCTCCGCCGGAATCGTGAAGTGCTGCATCACACCCGGCAGGTCGCAGAAGCGGACGTCGACGAACTTGACGTCCTCGTCCGCGATGAACTTCTTGGCCTCGTCGGCGTTCTGGAACATCCAGCTCCTCCTACTCCCGCCCACAGTGGACCGGGGTGGTAGTTCGTTCGTGCGGCCAGTGCGGTGGCACACGCTGGAGCCGACCATAGGGACGGGGGATTTCTCAAGCGTGACCCATTTGTTTCGCCCAAGTTAACCGACCCGGGTCGGTCCGGCCCCTCCTGTCCGCATGCCAAAACGGGCGCAGTACCGTGGGCGGGTGGACAACAGGCAAGCAATCGGATCGTGGCTCTCCGGACCCCGCGCGGCCGCGGAGGAAGCCGGTGTCGACTTCGGATACCGGGGCGAACAGCTCGGTCTGCCGGAGCAGGGACCGGGCTCGATCGCCCGCCCGGGGCGCCGGCTCGGCGCCCTCGCCGTCGACTGGGGCCTGTGCCTGTTGATCGCATACGGGCTGCTCACGGACAGCTATACCCGGGCGGCCCAGGTCTGGGCGCCGCTCATCCTCTTCGTGCTGATCATCCTCACGGTCGGCTCGCTCGGCTTCACCCCCGGGAAGCGGCTCTTCGGCCTGAAGGTGGTGTCCCTGGACACCGGCCGGGTCAACCCGCTGCGCACCCTGCTGCGCACGGTCCTGCTCTTCCTCGCCCTCCCGGCCTTGATCTGGGACCGCGACGGCCGCGGCCTGCACGACCGTGTAGCGGGCACGGTCGAGGTCCGTATGTAGAGAGTGTCTGTACGACGAAGGGGGCGCCCGGAGAGATCCGGGCGCCCCCTTTCGCGTAGGAGGGATGTCAGCGGGCCTTCGGACCGCCGCGCGGCATCCGCATGCCCTTCGGCATCGGACCCTTGGGAAGCGGCATGTTGCTCATCAGGTCGCCCATCGCCCGCAGCCGGTCGTTGGTCGCGGTGACCTGCGGGCCGGTGAGGACACGCGGCAGCTTCAGCATCGTCGTGCGGAGCTTCTTGAGCTCCACCTGGCCCTCGCCGGTGCCCACGAGAATGTCGTGCACCGGAACGTCCGCGACGATCCGCGCCATCTTCTTCTTCTCGGCGGCCAGCAGGCTCTTCACCCGGTTCGGGTTGCCCTCGGCGACCAGCACGATGCCGGCCTTGCCGACGGCCCGGTGCACCACGTCCTGGCTTCGGTTCATCGCCACCGCGGGGGTCGTGGTCCAGCCTCGGCCGACGTTGTCGAGAACGGCCGCGGCAGCGCCCGGCTGTCCCTCCATCTGCCCGAAGGCGGCGCGCTCGGCCCTGCGCCCGAAGACGATCGCCGTCGCGAGGAAGGCGAGCAGGAGGCCGAGAATGCCGAGATAGACCGGGTGGCCGATCAAGAAGCCGATCGCGAGGAAGACACCGAGGGTGAGAATTCCGACAGCCGCGAGTACAAGACCGATCTTGGAGTCGGCCTTGCGGGTCATCTTGTAAGTCAGGGCGATCTGCTTGAGTCGCCCGGGTTCAGCAGCGTCCGCTGCGGTTTCCTTCCTCGCCATGTCACGAAGTCTACGTGGCCCGGGAGGCGCCGACGACGGCAGTACTGGGGGAGCGGCCCGCGGTACCGGGGGGAGCGGCGCTCACGAACGCGTCGCGACCGATTCCAGCACGCGCTGCGCCTCGACCCTGTCCTTGGCACGGCGGCGGTCCTCCAGGACGGAGGTCCAGGCATTGCGGCGGGCGGTGCGCTGGCCGCTGCTCATGAGCAGCGACTCGACGGCACGGAGTGCATCGGTGAACGACGGGATGGCGGTAGCGCGTACGGGCGCGGCCTGCATGATGGAGGTCCCCCCTCGGGATCGGCGGCTCGGGATGGGGCTGTACGTGGAGTAAGACCAGGGTCACTGATTGGTGTTACCAGGGCGTGACCGACCGGTCAAACACCAATGAAACCTTGATGCGGCGGAGGCGCACGTCGATGTGCTCCAAACGGCGTCCCCATCTGCGGGGACGCTGGGACCGCGTCGAACGAGCCGAAGTGAGGAGGGAGTTGCTTGTGCGCCGATTCACACGAAAGCGGTGGCACTCAGTGCCACCGCTTTCGTTGTCCGGCGTGTCGGACCGCCTCGGTCCTGCGACGCCTGGGACCGGTCGTACGCCGTCTCAGACGGCCTGCGAGGCGACGTATGCGCCCCGCTTCTCGACGGCCATCTGGTAGAGCCGCCCGGCGCGGTACGAGGAGCGGACCAGCGGGCCCGACATGACGCCGGAGAAGCCGATCTCCTCGGCCTCCTCCTTCAGCTCCACGAACTCGTGCGGCTTGACCCAGCGCTCCACGGGGTGGTGGCGCACGGAGGGACGCAGGTACTGGGTGATCGTGATGAGCTCGCAGCCCGCCTCGTGCAGCTGCTGGAGCGCCTCGCTGATCTCCTCGCGGGTCTCGCCCATGCCGAGGATCAGGTTCGACTTCGTGACCAGACCGTAGTCCCGGGCCTCGGTGATGACCTTGAGCGAGCGCTCGTAGCGGAAGCCGGGGCGGATGCGCTTGAAGATCCGCGGGACCGTCTCGACGTTGTGCGCGAAGACCTCGGGGCGCGAGGAGAAGACCTCGGCGAGCTGGTCGGGCTCCGCGTTGAAGTCCGGCGCGAGCAGCTCGACCTTGGTGCGGCCCGCCTCGCGGCCCGCCGTCTGGGCGTGGATCTGGCGGACCGTCTCCGCGTACAGCCAGGCGCCGCCATCCTCCAGGTCGTCGCGGGCGACGCCGGTGATGGTGGCGTAGTTGAGGTCCATGGTGACCACGGACTCGCCCACACGCCGCGGCTCGTCACGGTCGAGTGCCTCGGGCTTGCCGGTGTCGATCTGGCAGAAGTCGCAGCGCCTCGTGCACTGGTCGCCGCCGATCAGGAACGTGGCCTCGCGGTCTTCCCAGCACTCGTAGATGTTGGGACAGCCCGCCTCCTGGCAGACCGTGTGCAGACCCTCGCTCTTCACGAGGCTCTGCATCTTCGTGTACTCGGGGCCCATTTTCGCCCGGGTCTTGATCCACTCGGGCTTGCGCTCGATGGGGGTCTGGCTGTTCCGGACCTCCAGGCGCAGCATCTTGCGTCCGTCGGGTGCGACTGCGGACACATCGGCTCCCTGTAACTTCGATTCTTCGGCGTACACCAGGGTACGCCCGTGCGGTACTCGGTCCCCGGGGTGGGCAACCTTGGGGAGCGGGGGTGCATTCCCACGGTTTCTGCGCGGGAGCGGAAACCTACGCCGAGGCTCGTTCCACCACCCGTGGCCTCGGATCCGCGTTCTCCAGAACATCGCGAAGATGCCGCTCGGCCACCGGCAGGACGTCCGCGATCGTCACGTCGCGGCCCACCTCGTTGGCGATCGACGTGACACCCGCGTCGCGGATACCGCACGGGATGATGCGGTCGAACCAGGCGTTGTCCGGGTTCACGTTCAGTGCGAAGCCGTGCATCGTGACGCCCTTGGCGACACGAATGCCGATCGCGGCGATCTTGCGGTCCTCGCGCCGCTGACCCGCGTTGGACGGGGCATACTCCGGACCGTTGAGCCGTGGGTCGAACTCCTCGTCCTGGAGACGGAGGTCGAAGTCGAGGGACAGACCCCCCAGCGACGGCCGCTGCTCGACCGGGTCGCCGAGCACCCAGACGCCGCTGCGGCCCTCGACACGGGTGGTCTCCAGGCCGAACTCCGCACACGTACGGATAAGTGCCTCCTCCAGGCGGCGTACATGTGCTACCACGTCCACCGGGCGGGGCAGCTTCTGGATCGGGTAGCCCACCAGCTGGCCCGGGCCGTGCCAGGTGATCTTGCCGCCGCGGTCCACGTCGATGACGGGCGTGCCGTCGAGGGGCCGCTCGTTGTCCGCCGTGCGCCGGCCCGCCGTATAGACCGGCGGGTGCTCAAGGAGCAGACAGGTGTCGGGAACCTCGTCCAGGAAACGGGCGGCATGCACACGACGCTGCTCGTCCCACGCCTCCTGGTAGTCGACGGCCTCGGCACCGAATCCCATGCGGACGAACCGCAACTCACTCACGGCAAGCGCCTCCCTAGAAGCTTCGTCGAGCACACGGCAGTGCCCGTGCGGGGCACGCGAAAGAAGCTTTCGCCCTGGTACCTGGGGACCCTTCGTCAGGTACGTAGCGCGCCCACGCCACTGTACGTCCGGCCGATGACCGTCAGCTCTGGGGCCAATCCTCACACGATCGGATGAATGAAGGTCGAAGTGTGCGATGAGGTGCTTACGCTCCGCTACATTCGCGCCGTTCACGAGGCCATAAGGGCTGCTCACAGGCAATCCGGGCACCGAGCGGCTTCGGGGAGGTGCACGTCGCCCCACGAAGCGGGACGCACTCACACCTCCCCGAGGCCGCTCGGGGACCCGAAAGGCAGGAGACCGCACCGCAGATGACGGAACGACCCGCGCAGCGCACCCCCAACCGCCAGCTCGCCGCGCTCATCGCAGAAGCGGGGTTCTCCAACGCAGGTCTCGCCCGTCGCGTGGACCAGCTCGGCCTCGAACACGGACTCGACCTGAGATACGACAAGACATCGGTGACGCGGTGGCTGCGCGGGCAGCAGCCACGCGGGACCACGCCCGCGCTCATCGCCGAGGTGTTCACCCGACGCCTCGGCCGCCGGCTCAGCGCGCAGGACCTGGGGCTCGACGCGTGCGCCCCGGTGTACGCCGGTCTGGAGTTCGCCGCCACGCCCGAAGAGGCCGTCGACATCGTCAGCGGGCTGTGGCGCAAGGACTCCGGCAGCCACGCCGAACTGCGCAAGATCGCCTTCACCCCTGCGGGGCTCGTCGTCCCGAGCCGGGACTGGCTGATCGGGCGGGCCGACGACCGGGTCGGCCGCGGCGACCCGGGGTCCTCGCGCATCCCCGCGCAGGGACGCCCCGCCGTGCCCCGGCAGCGCAGCCAGACCGAGCGCGGCCCCGGCCAGAAGGTCACCGGCGGCGACATCGCCGCGCTGCGCTCGGTCGGCGAACTCTTCCGCGCCCTCGACCACGCCTACGGCGGCGGCCACGCCCGCCAGGCCCTGGTCCGCTATCTGGAGCACGAGGCCGAGCCGATGCTGCGCGGAGCGTACGGGGAGCAGACCGGGCGGCGCCTGTTCGCCGCCGCCGCCGACCTCACCCGGCTCGCCGGCTGGACCTCGTACGACATCGCCGCGCACGGACTCGCGCAGCGGTACTTCGTCCAGGCGCTGCGGCTCTCGCAGGCGGCCGGGGACCGGGCATACGGCGCCTATGTGCTGGTGACGATGAGCCGCCAGGCCGTCTACCTGGGCCACGGACGCGAGGCCGTGCAGCTGGCGCGGGTCGCCCAGCAGGGCGTCGGATCGGCGGCGCCGCCCGTGGTGCAGGCGTTGCTGCACTCCGTCGAGGCACGCGGGCACGGGGTGCTGGGAGAAGTGCGGGCCTGCACGGCATCCCTCGTCCGCGCCGAACGCGCGCTGGAGGCTTCCCGGTCCGGCGACGAAGTCCCCTACTGGGCGCGGTTCTTCGACGAGGCGCAGCTCGCCGACGAGTTCGGGCACTGCCACCGGGACCTGTCGCAGTTCCGGGCCGCGGCGCAGCACGCCGAGCGCTCGCTGCAACTGCGGGCGCCCGGCTACGCGCGCAGCCGGCTGTTCTGCCGCATGGTGCTCGCCTCGGCACGGCTCGGGCTCGGGGAGCTCGACCAGGCCTGCCAGTTGGCGGCGGAGGCCGCCGGACAGGCGGTGGAGATGCGGTCGGTGCGGGCCATCGAGTACGTACGGGACTTCGAGCGCCGTCTGGAGCCCTACAAGGACGCGGCGCCCGTTCGCGGATACCGGGACAAGGTGACGGCGCTGGCCTGAGGCCGGGGCGGCTCAGGCCGCGGCGGGCTCCAAGGGTTCCTCCAACGGGGTCGGCCGGGCGCCCAAGTCCATGAGCAGGGCATGGGCGGCCCGGCGGGCCGAATGGAGCGCCCCCTGGAGGGTGCTGGTGTCCCGGTGGTCGCCGCACACGTACAGGCCCGCCAGCAGCCGTACCGGGCGGCGCAGGTCGTGCGGCGGCGGCATCGCCGGGACCGCCTCCGGCTCGTGGTGGACGGCGAGGAGTTCCCAGCGGGCGGTCGACGTCCCGTAGAGGCGGGCCAGTTGGGCGCGGACCGTCGCGTCCAGGTGGGCCGCGGCCGGTGGCATGCCCAGCACGGTCGAGGAGATGAGGACGCGGCCCGCGGGGGCCCGCGTGGGGTCGACCTGGCTGATGACCGCGGTGTGCGACACCGGGCCGCTCCGGTCGGCGTCCAGGAGCAGGGCCGGGTCGGTGAGCGGGGGCTCGTCCGTGGTGTGGTGCAGGACCGTCACCGGGTGGAAGGCGGGAACGCGCAGCCCCGGCAACAGCTCGGCGGCGGCGCGGGCTCCGGTCGCGAGGAGGATGGCACGACAGGTGAGTTCGCCGTGGTCCTTCGTCGTCACGGCGGTCGTGGAGACCGCGGTGACCTGGACGCCCGTATGGACCGTGCCCGACGGCAGTTCCGCCGCGAGAAGCTCGGGGAGGGTGTCCGCACCGCTCTCCGGCAGACACAGGCGGCCCGTCGCGAAGGAGTGCAGCGCGAGGTCCGCGCAACGGCTCGACGTCTGCAGCGTCGGATCGCACAGCAGCGCGGCGAGCAGGGGGCGCAGGAAACCGTCGACCGTGCGGGCCGGGAGGCCTCGAGTGGTCAACGCCTGCGCTGCGGTGCGGTCCGGGTGTGCGAGGAGGCGGTCCGGTGGCGTGGTGGCGAGGCGGGCCAAGGAGGTGGCGAGACGCGACTGGTCGAGCGGGCCGCCGAGGGGGCCGGGGCGTGGCGTTCCACGCTGGGGGCGGGCCAGCGGAAGGCGGGGGGCGCTCGCGAGGGCGCGCGCGGTGGTGAGTGCGCCCCTTGCGCTCCGGGCGGTGGTGGGGGCGGCGGCGCGGTGGTGGTGCCCGTCGCTGTGGAGCAGGACGCCGGGGGAGAACGTGCGCAGCGTCAGGGCGTTCAGAACCGGGGTGCGGCGCAGTTCGGGATACGAGGTGGACAGGAGCCGCCCCACTCGGTCCAGCCGGAAGCCGTCGACCTTCTCCGTGGACATGCGGCCGCCGACGTTCGGGGCGGCTTCCAGGACGGTGGTGGTGAGACCCGCCCTGGTCAGATGCAGGGCGGCCGTGAGGCCGGCTACTCCGGCTCCCACGATGACGACGTCCACGTCTTCCGCGATCTCCGCGATGTCCGCGGCTTGGCGTGCGGGCTCTAGCACGTGCCCCTCCTCGAGGTTGCGCGGCCGGTGGGGACGTCATGCCCCCAACAAGCGTCTGGGATACCCGAGTTCGGGGTCGAGGGTGTGGGAGCTCGGCGGCGGAGGGAAGTCGCGTGGCGGGCGTGCACGGGCGCATGGGGGGTGCATGTACTTGTCCGGCGGGGGGTTGGGGATGGGTTTTTCGCCCCCTCCGCCGCTGCCCATTCCCGTACCAGTCTTTCGGCTGCGGACCGGTGGGGGCTTGTCGCGCGGTTCCCCGCGCCCCTGAAAGGGGCGCGGGGAACCGCGCGGTCTTTGGGCGGGGGTCTGGGGGCGCAGCCCCCAGGTACGGGACGGGCAGGGGCGGAGGGGGCGAAGGAACCTCTCAGCCCAAGGCCGCCCGCAACGCCCCCTCGATCGACGGGAACGCGAAGGTGAAGCCCGACTCCAGGAGACGGGTGGGCAGGACGCGCTGGCTGCCGAGGATGTCGCCGGCCATGTCGCCGAGGGCGAGGCGGAGAAGCGGGGCCGGCGTGGCGAAGACGGTGGGGCGGTGGAGGACGCGCCCCATCGCATCGGTGATCTCACGGTTGGTCAGGGGATCGGGGGCCGTCACGTTCACCGGGCCCGACAACGTCTCCGTGTCGATGACGTGCCGAATCGCGGCCACTTCGTCATGGAGGGAAACGAAGCTCCAGTACTGGCGACCGTCCCCCATCCGCCCGCCGACTCCCGCCTTGAAGAGCGGAAAGAGCTTCCCCCAGGCCCCACCCTTGCCGGCGACCACCAGCCCCGTACGGGCGAAGACGGTGCGAATGCCCGCCTCCTGGGCCGCACCCGTGGCCTTCTCCCACTCCACACACAAGGAGGGCAGGAACCCGTCCCCGGGCGGGGCGGACTCGTCCACCGCCCGCTCACCCGTATCGCCGTAGAAGCCGATCGCACTCCCGTTCACGAACACCCGCGGCGGCTCGTCCAGCGACGCCACCGCCGCGGCGAGCGTCGCCGTCCCCAGCACCCGGCTGTCCCGGATCGTCCGCTTGTACGCCTCCGTCCAGCGCCGCGAAGCAACTCCCGCCCCCGCGAGATTGACCACCGCGGCGCAACCGACGAGCCCCGCCGCGTCGATCCGCTGCGCCTCCGGATCCCACTGGACCTCGTTCTTCGTGCGGGGCGCACGGCGCACGAGACGGACCACCTCGTGGCCGTCCGAGCCCAGAGAGCGCGCCAGCGCCGAGCCGATCATGCCGGACGCACCGGCGATCGCGATGCGGGAACCGGGGGGAAGGGATGAGTCGCTCATGGGTCCATCCTGCCCGGGCGGCCGGGAAATTCGCGGGACGGGTACCCGTACGGCCGCCGTACAGTGATCCGCATGCCAGCTCCGTACATACGCACCGCCACCCTCGACGACGAGGACGCGCTCGGCCGGCTCGACCGCGACACCTGGTCCCCGCTGCACGCCGTCATGCCACGCCCCCGGCCGCCGTACGAGCCCTTCTACAGCGATCGGTTCGGCCCGCGGGACCATCTCGTCGCCGAGATCGACAACACGGTGGTCGGCTACATCCGGTTGGGATTCCCGACCCCCCTCGCCTCCAACGCCCATGTGCGCCAGATCCAGGGACTCGCCGTCGCCGACGAGGCGCGCGGCGCCGGGGTCGGACGCGCGCTGCTGCGTGCCGTACAGGACGAGGCCCGCCGACAGGGCGCCCGGCGCATCACGCTGCGCGTCCTCGGGCACAACACCCCGGCACGCAAGCTGTACGAGTCCGAGGGGTTCGTGGTGGAGGGGATCCTGCCCGAGGAGTTCCTGCTCGAGGGCGAGTACGTGGATGACGTACTCATGGGGCACTCGCTCTGATCAGCCCGCACGTCGTGGAACCGATCGATCCGCGCGTGCTGTGCGGGCGTCTGTCGCGGAGCTCGGTCAGCCCTCGCCGTTGGAGAGCAACGGGTCCATTCCGTTCGCGCGTGCTGTGCGGGCGTCTGTCGCGGAGCCCGGTCAGCCATCGCCGTTGGAGAGCAACGGGTCCATTCCGCCCATGAGCTGACGCAGGCAGCGGACCGCCAGCTCGGCGGGCGAGCCCGGGCCCTCGACGGCCGCGTCCGTCTCCGCCCAGGTCTCCAGGGCGACCCGGATCGCGTCCGTGGCCGCCGCCGCGGCCAGGCGCGCCCGCAAAGGGTCCGCGTCGGCGCCGGCCAGCCGGGCGACCACCGGGATCAGGCGCTCCTCCGACTCCTGGTTCACCCGGTACCAGACGGCCCGCAGCGCCGGATCGTCCTGAGCCGCCCGCAGCAGCGCGCGGGTCTGGTGCAGGCCCTCAGCCGCGTGCTCGTCCGGGGCGGACAGCGCCTCCTCGATCGCCTTCTCCAGCGCCTGGGGCCAATCTGCGCCCGGCTCCGTCGCCGCGAGCAGGGCGCGCCAGCGGTCGCCCCCGGCGGCGAGCAGCGGGCCCACGGCGTCCTGCTTGTTGCGGAAGTAGCGGTAGAAGGTGCGCAGCGCGACCCCGGCGCGGCGGGCGATGTCCTCCGCCGTGGTGCCGTCCGGTCCGTACTCCGTGAAGAGTTCCGCGGCGGCGCGCGCGATGTCGAGCTGGGTCGCCGCCTTGCGACGCTCGGTCAGGGAGAGGGCGGGGGGTTCGGGCGCGCGGGACGGCTGGCGGGTCACGGGAGAAAGCGTACGCCCGAGAAGTATGCGGGGGCATGTTTCGCCATAATGGCAAAATGTGTCACATCGGCGTACGGCGTAGGCGCATCGAGCAGGTCGCCGTCGAGAGAAACCCGCGCCGACCGCTCAGAGAGCCGGTGAGGCGCCGGGCGTGCGCCGGAACGACGCGCGAGTGCGCCGCAACGCCGCCGTGAGAGCGCCGGTACGGCGCCGGGAAGACTGGGAGACCCACCGTGAACCGCTATGCAGGACGTCGCGTGCTCGTCACCGGAGGCGGCTCCGGAATCGGCCAGGACACCGTGGAGCGCATACTGGCGGAGGGCGGCCGTGTCGTCGCCGCCGATGTCAGCGAGGCCGGTGCAGAGCCTCGGGCCGGGGCTGCCGGAGGACACCGACTAAAGCCTGTTCGGCAAGCCGGCGCCGGCGCTCGGGGAGGGCTTCGCGGGCCCCGAGGCCGTCGCCGGCGTCGTCGCGATGCTCGCCTCGGAGGACGGCCGGTTCATCACCGGCACCGAGGTCCGTGTCGACGGCGGCACCCACTTCTGAGCCAGGGGCTCAGGAGGTGACGAGGTCGCCCGTGTCGACCGGTGCGGTGGCGTTCGCAGCCCGCCGGGCGTCGCCCGCGACCTCGTCCGCCGTCAGGACGTAACCCGTCTCGTCGTCCGAGGTCGAGCGGGCGAAGACGACGCCGTACACCTTGCCGTCGGTGGTGAGGAGGGGGCCGCCCGAGTTGCCGGGGCGGACGGTGGAGCGGATCGAGTAGATCTCGCGGGTCACGGTGTCCGTGTTGTAGATGTTCTGGCCGGTCGCGTCGATGCGGCTCGCGACGGTGGCTGCCTGGAGGTCGAGGCCACCGTCCTGCGGGTATCCGGCCACGACCGCCGAGTCGCCGCGCGAGGCGCTGTCGTCGAAGCCGAGGACGGGCGCCCGCAGACCCGGGACGTACAGGACCGCGACGTCCTTCTGCGCGTCGAAGAGCACGACCCTGGCCTCGTACGAGCGGCCCACGCCGCCCACGCGTACGGTCGGCCGGTCGATGCCCGCCACGACGTGGGCGTTGGTCATCACGTGCTCGGACGTGTAGACAAAACCGCTGCCCTCACGTCCCTGGTTGCCCGAGACGCCCTCGACCTTCACCGTGCTCAGCTTGGCGGCGTTCGTCGCGCTCGCCGTGACACTGTCCCCGGAGGGCTTCGCGACGCCCGCCGTCGGCTCGTTCTCGAACGGGTTGAAGACCTGAGGGAAACCCGCCTCCGTGAGCGCGGAGGTCGCGCGGGAGAACCAGGTGGGTGTGGTCTCCGGCATCGCGTTCTGCACGGCGCCCAGCAGCGCGGAGCTGCGGATCGACTGCGTCACCACGGTCGACGACGACGCGCCCAGGACGCTGGCGGCCACCCAGGCCACCAGCAGCACGGCCACCGTGTTCGCCGCGGCCCCGCCGATTCCGTCGGCCACCCGCAGCGGCCCCCGGTCCAGCTCGCGGCGCAGCTTCAGAGCCAGCCGTCCCGCCAGCTCGTGGCCCACCACCGCGGGCACCAGCACCGTGAGTACGGCCGTCACCGTCGCCGCCGTGGTCCCCGCCGTGACCAGGTCCATCATCCACGGCAGCACCCATACGCCGATGACGGCGCCGCCCACGAAACCCGCCAGCGAGACACAGCCGGCGACCAGGCCGCGGCGGTAGCCCGACGCCGCGTAGACCAGGATCACCAGCATCAGCAGGAGGTCGAGCACGTCCACGGAGCCGCCTTTCTCTCGGGCCCCTTAGTACGCGCGGGGCGGGCCCAGTGATCAGGCACGCGCGCGTGGCTCCGCGAAAACGGCCACACGTGCGTGGACCTGTAGAAACGTCCCGGACCCGGACGATGGTTCCACCGGGTGGCACAGCACACATCGCGGAGGGAGCGGATCCGGGCCAGGGTGGGTCCATGCGTGTCTTCCGGAAGACGCGGGGGGCACAAAGCCGGGGTGCGGGACGAGTGTCGCGAGGGGCGCGACGCGGGCTCCGGGTGCGTGATTTTCGTGAGGCTCGTGGGCTTCGTGGGGCTTGGGTGCCGTGGGGTGTACGGCGGTCGCGGACGGGGCGGCCGCGGGTTTCGTGGCAGGCGCGGGTGCCGTGGTCCTGGCGAACCGTGCGAGGGACGCGCGCGTCGTGGCCTGCGCGGCTGTCACGGGAGGCGCGGGCGATCCTGTCGGGGCGGGCCCTGCGATCGGCACGGTTCCCGTGGGGCGAGCGGATGCCGCGGGCGGTCCGTGTGGCGCTGGGCTGCGTGCCCGGGCTCGTCGCCGCGCTCGCACTGGTGATGTGCGCGGTCGGAGTGGACCGTACGGTGGCCCGACCCGACCGGCCGCCGGTCGCCGCGCGGCCCGCCGCGGCCGCACACCCGGCGGCCCGGCCGGCCATAGTGCCGCGGACGCGATGGCTTGACGCCGCGAGCGCGCACGCGCAGCCGCCGCCTCGCTACGACGACCGGGTCGTCGCGATCTTCGTCCACCACACCGACTCGCCCAACGGGTACGACTGTGCCGACACGCCCCGCATCATCCGCTACCTCTATGCCGGCCAGACCGATGCCCGGAACTGGGACGACATCGGCTACAACTTCCTCGTCGACCACTGCGGGACGATCTACGAGGGCCGCGCCGGCGGCGTCGACCGGCCCGTCACCGGGGCGCACGCGCAGGGCTTCAACCATCGGACCGCCGGGGTCGCGGCGATCGGGACGTTCACGGCGGGGACGCCGGTGCCGCGGGCGATGACCGAGGCGATCGCTGCGCTTGCGGCGTGGAAGCTCGGGTTGTCCGGGGTCGATCCGCGGGCGACGGTGCGGTTGGTGTCCAGCAACAGTCTCAGTCGCTTCCATGCGGGGGCCGATGCCGTGTTGCCCACCGTGACGGGCCACAACGAGGCGTTCATGACCAGCTGCCCCGGTGCGGCGCTGGCGGCCCGCCTCCCCGAGATACGGGACCGGGCGGCCCGCCTGCAGGGCCGGTGAGTTTCTTCGCCCCCGCCGCCCCTGCAGGGCCGGAGCTCCCCGATCACCGCGAGCTGCTCCGGCGACACCCCGGCGGCCAGGGTGATCGGCGTGTGCTGCGCGCTCTCGTAACGGCAGCGCGTCCGCGCGGCCACCGCCTTGATGACCAACTCCCTGATGGCGGTGGGGAGCTGAGTCTGTCCGAGTACGGCGAAGCCGAGGTCGACGACCGGGCCGGTCAGGTCCGGGGCGTGGGAGAGCATCCGGAAGGCGTTCAGGGCCACAGGCAGCCGCGCCACGGCGTCCGCGGGCCGGTCGGGGCAGGGGATACGGGCCACGGGAACCTCACAGGGTCGGGATCCCCGACCCCAGGCCCTGTCGTCCCCCGCCTGCCTCGCGACGCCGGCGGGCAGCCACAGCCGCACCGCAGGTGGCTCACAGACTCCCCAGAGCCGTGCGTCCTACGGTCGGCGTACGCACCGACCGGAGGTGGGGATCATGAGGAGCAGTCGGATGGAAACCACGGAGAAGACGGCCGGTCGGGCACAGACCGCGCGCAGCCCCTGGACGGTTCTCTGCGCGGTGGCGACGGTCGTCCTGGGCCCGGCGGCGGTCACGGCATCCGCCTTGGACCAGGCCAACGCGGCACCGCTGTACCACTCCGTGCGGGCCGACCGGACGCAGGCGTACATCCCCGCGGACGTCGGCCGCCGACGCCCAGCGGCATGAACCCTGGCATGAGCCGTGGCGCGGATCGGCAACTCCGCTGCCGCATCAGCCCTTGAACCGCTCCCACAGCTTGGGGTAGCGCTCCGCGACGACCGACTCGTTCTCGAGGTCGAGCGCCGTGCCCTGGGGCTCCGCGGTCGCCGGCGGGATGCCCAGGTCGGGGGCGACGACGCCGGTGAGCTGCTCGTACGCCTCGTCCGCCGCGTACCCCAGCTCCTCGCCGTCGCCGTCGATCTCCTCGTCGAAGTCCTCCAGGAGGTCGGCGAGCGAGTCCGGGTCGTGCACAGCGCCTTCGAAGACCTCCCGGCCCTGGCCGATCAGCCAGCACCGGAAGAAGTCGAACGCGTCGTCGCTGGCGCCGTCGAGCAGCACCCAGGCCGCGCCCCACAGATCCCAGCGGTACGCGCGGTTGTAGCGGGCCTCGAAGTGCCGGGCGAAGTCGAGGACCGCGTCCGGGTCCAGCTGGACGAGCCGCTCGACGAGCAGGTCGGCCTGTTCCTCGGGGTCGCCCTCGGCGGCCTCGCGGGTCGTGTCCACCAGCTCCCAGAACTCCGTCTCGTCCATCACGGGTCAAGCATCGGGCCTGGACGGGAGGGACGCACGTGGAGTGGCGCAGATTGTTATGCGTGCACATGCCGAAGGTAAAACCACCGGGTTCGTACGCATTCAAGGGTGCGGTCACTCGGCCCCGACGCCACGGTCACCCAAGTTCAAGCGCACCGTCACCGCGTACAGCGTCGCCAGCCGGACCGCGTCCCGCGCGAAGCGGCCGCGGAGCGTCTCCGGGGCGAGTACCTCCACCTCCGGACCGAGCGCCGTGAGCTGCGTTTGGGGACCTCCTCGGACTCGACGGGAAGCGTGACGGTCACCAAGCCCCTACGGTCGGGGGCACCGGGCGCGTCCAGGGCCTCCCGCGCGGACGTCGGATCAACGATGTCCGGCAGCCGTCGCCCGCCGTGGGGGCACAGCCGTACGGCGACCTCCGCCCGCAGGATGGACCGCGCGAACTGCTCGGCCTGCTCTGCCCAGAAACGGGCCGAGCCTCTCCGCACAAGAGCTGGCGGGCAGCGCGCATGGGTTCGTGATGCAGGGCACCACTGACAACGAAGAGACGTGCGAACGACGGCGAAGGGGCGCGCAACACGGCGGAGGGGCACGGCGACTGCCGTGCCCCTCCGAACCGAACGTCAGCTCACCGAGCTCCTACAGCCCGTAGCGCTCCCGCGCTTCCTTCACCGCCGACGCCTGGACCTCACCGCGGCGGGCGAGCTGCGCCAGCGCCGCGACGACGATCGACTGGGCATCCACGCCGAAGTGACGACGGGCCGCCTCGCGGGTGTCGGACAGACCGAAGCCGTCGGCACCGAGCGAGGAGTAGTCCTGCTCGACCCACTGCGCGATCTGGTCCGGGACCTGGCGCATGTAGTCGGAGACCGCGAGGACCGGGCCCTCGGCGCCGTGCAGCGCCTGGCGGACGAACGGCACCCGCTCCTCGCCACGCAGCAGGGCCGCGTCGGCCTCCAGCGCGTCGCGCCGCAGCTCGGTCCAGGAGGTCGCGGACCACACGTCGGCGGCCACGCCCCACTCCTCGGCGAGCAGCTTCTGTGCCGCGAGGGTCCAGTGGATCGCCGTACCGGAGCCGATGAGCTGGATGCGCGCGGCGTTGGCCACGGGCGAAAGCCCCGCCGACTCGGCCGTGTTGAAGCGGTACAGGCCCTTGACGATGCCCTGGTCGATACCGAGGCCGGCCGGCTTGGCGGGCTGCGGCATCGGCTCGTTGTAGACCGTCAGGTAGTAGAAGACGTTCGGGTCCTCGCCCGGGGCCGCCTCGCCGTACATACGGCGCAGACCGTCCTTGACGATCGTCGCGATCTCGTACGCGAACGCCGGGTCGTAGGACAGTGCGGCCGGGTTGGTCGCGGCGATGACCGGGGAGTGGCCGTCGGCGTGCTGGAGGCCCTCGCCCGTCAGCGTCGTACGACCGGCGGTGGCGCCGACCAGGAAGCCGCGGCCGAGCTGGTCGCCGAGCTGCCACATCTGGTCGGCCGTGCGCTGCCAGCCGAACATCGAGTAGAAGATGTAGAACGGGATCATCGCTTCGCCGTGCGTGGCGTACGCGGTGGACGCGGCGATGAAGTCGGCCATGGAGCCGGCCTCGGTGATCCCCTCGTTGAGGATCTGGCCGTCCTTGGCCTCCTTGTAGTACATCAGCTGGTCGCGGTCGACCGGCTCGTACGTCTGGCCCTTGGGCGAGTAGATGCCGAGGGAGGGGAAGAGGCTCTCCATGCCGAAGGTGCGCGCCTCGTCGGGGACGATCGGCACCCAGCGCCTGCCGGTCTGCTTGTCGCGGACCAGGTCCTTCACCAGGCGGACGAAGGCCATCGTCGTCGCCACGTTCTGTGAGCCGGAGCCCTTGTCGAACGACGCGAACGTCTTGTCGGCCGGGGCGGGCAGCGGAGCGAGGGCGTGCGTACGGCGGGCCGGAGCCGGGCCGCCGAGGGCCGCGCGGCGCTCCTGGAGGTAACGGACCTCGGGGGCGTCGGCACCCGGGTGGCCGTAAGGAACGACACCGTCGGCGAACCGGCTGTCGGAGATGGGCAGTTCGAGCAGGTCACGCATCTGCTTGAACTCGTCCACCGTCAGCTTCTTCATCTGGTGGTTGGCGTTCTTGGACGCGAAGCCCTGGCCGAGTGTGAAGCCCTTGACCGTCTGGGCCAGGATGACCGTCGGCGCGCCCTTGTGCTCGACGGCCGCCTTGTAGGCCGCGTACACCTTGCGGGACTCGTGACCACCGCGGGAGAGGTGGAAGCACTCGAGGATCTTGTCGTCGCTGAGCAGCTTCGCCATCTCGACGAGCGCCGGGTCGGCGCCGAAGAAGTCCTGGCGGATGTAGGCCGCGTCACGGGTCTGGTACGTCTGTACCTGCGCGTCGGGTACCTGGCGCAGGCGGCGTACGAGCGCGCCGGTGGTGTCGAGCTGGAACAGCTCGTCCCAGGCCGAGCCCCACAGCGACTTGATGACGTTCCAGCCGGCGCCGCGGAACTGGGCCTCCAGCTCCTGCACGATCTTGAAGTTGGCGCGGACCGGGCCGTCGAGGCGCTGCAGGTTGCAGTTGATGACGAAGGTCAGGTTGTCCAGACCCTCACGCGAGGCGAGCGCGAGTGCCGCCGTCGACTCCGGCTCGTCCATCTCGCCGTCACCGAGGAAGGCCCAGACGTGCGACTGCGAGACGTCCTTGATGCCGCGGTTGGTGAGGTAGCGGTTGAAGCGTGCCTGGTAGATGGCCGACAGCGGGCCGAGGCCCATCGAGACGGTCGGGAACTCCCACAGCCAGGGGAGGCGGCGCGGGTGCGGGTACGACGGCAGACCGTTGCCGCCGGACTCCTGGCGGAAGTGGTCGAGGTGCTGCTCGCTGAGCCGGCCGTCGAGGAAGGCGCGGGCGTAGATGCCGGGGGAGGCGTGGCCCTGGATGTAGAGCTGGTCGCCGGACCCGTCGGCCTCCTTGCCCTTGAAGAAGTGGTTGAAGCCGGTCTCGTAGAGCCAGGCGGCGGAGGCGAAGGTGGCGATGTGGCCGCCGACGCCGTATTTGCTGCCGCGGGTCACCATCGCGGCCGCGTTCCAGCGGTTCCACGCGGTGATCTTCCGCTCCATCTCCTCGTCGCCGTCCACGACGGGCTCAGCGGCGGTGGGGATGGTGTTGACGTAGTCCGTCTCGAGCAGCTTGGGCAGCGCGATGCCGTTGCCCTCGGCGCGCTCCAGCGTGCGGCGCATCAGGTACGCGGCACGGTGCGGCCCGGCCGCCTTGGTAACGGCGTCCAGGGAGGCCTGCCATTCGGCGGTCTCCTCGGGGTCGCGGTCCGGGAGCTGATCGAGCTCGCTCGGCTGGATTGCGGTGGGGTCGGTCATTGCGCCGCCTTCCGGATGCGGAGGGGGGTTCCCTCATCGGTAAGGGGTTTTCGGGGGTGCCCTTGGTCTTTGGCAGGACAGGGCGGCGGGCTCTGGTGGAAGCCCGTCGTGACTCTAACTCCCTGATCGATGATCGATCAAAGGGTTACGGGGCAAAACCTCTTCAGATCGAGAAAGTCGGCACCCGGTGCCTTGAACGCAGGCACCGGGTGCCTTGAAATCGAAGGTTTGTGCAGGTGAGAGCACGCTTGAGCGCGTGACTGCTCCCCTGTGTCAGGGGCGCGGGGCGCATCCGAGCACATGCGCCTTCACCAGGTCGGCGATCAGCGGGTCCCGCCGCCTGAACGCGTCCACGAGGGCCTGGTGCTCCTCCGCGTACGACTGCTGCACGGTCCCGAGCCACCGGATGGAGAGGGCGGTGAACACCTCGATGCCCAGGCCCTCCCATGTGTGCAGCAGCACCGAGTTCCCGGCGGCCCGCACCAGCTCGCGGTGGAAGGCCACGGTGTGCCGCACCTGACCGGTCCCGTCCGCCAGCCGGTCGGCCTCGTACAGGGCCGCGACGTGCGGCTCCAGGGCCGAGCAGTCCTGGGCGAGCCGTTCGGCCGCCAGCTCCGCCGCGATGGCCTCCAGACCGGCTCGTACGGGGTAGCTCTCCTCCAGGTCGGCGGCGGTCAGATTGCGCACCCGTACGCCCTTGTTCGGCGCCGACTCGATCAGCCTCAGCGACTCCAGCTCGCGCAGCGCCTCGCGCACCGGGGTCTGGCTGACCTCCAGCTCCGTGGCGATCCGCCGCTCCACGATCCGCTCGCCCGGCTTCCAGCGCCCGCTGACGATCCCCTCCACGATGTGCTCGCGGATCTGTTCGCGCAGCGAGTGGACGACGGGCGCGGTCATGAGAGCTCCTTCGGCGGGGGCTTGAATCCAATGCTGCGGCCCGAAGGGCCTCGTTGAGGAGTGGTGGTCGGGCGACGGGCGGGACCCAGGGCGTTTGACGTTTAGACAATAAGGCCGCGCCCCCGCCGGTGAGAGGCGCACGGGGGCGCTTTCATGCAGGTGAGACGAGACTTACACGCTGTCAGAGTGCCGGGGGCTGTAAAGACCCGTACCGGGCGGGGCCCGGATGCGTCACGTCCGTGTCACCCCGAGAACCCGCGCGGCCCGCACGATGTGTGGGTCGGCACAGGGGTTCCCGGGAGGGGCGCCCCCGTGACGGCCAGGGGGACGGCATGAGCGGACGGGGACGCAAGCGAGGGGTGCGCTGGGCGATGGCGGCTGTCGTGGCAGGAGCGGTCGTGGGCATGACCGGCTGCGGGCCGACGGACGTGGGAGCGGCGGCGCAGCCGAGCGACGGGCAGTCCACCGGCACCTCGGGCGCCGTGGGTCCGGGCGGTACGGGGCCGGCCGGGCAGCCCGCCGGTCCCGGCGGCGCCTGCGTCTTCGTCAAGCCGGACGGTGCCCAGAAGTTCGGCCACACCGGCTGGGGCTTCCGCATCACGGGCACCGACCGCTGGGAGTACGGCGCCGTCGAGAACCCGACCAACGCGCTCTACACCCCGCCCGGCGGCTACATCGGCGCCTGGCACGCCGAGGGCACGTACGCCCGGATGCTCAGCGAGATGTCCCGCGACGCCGACTACCCCGGCAAGCCGACCCACCCGTACAGCCGTTACCGCTGCACGTCCTCGTCGGCCGGCGACGTCGCCTCGGCCCGCGCCATGATCCGTACGGTCGAGAGCCGCGGCTTCCTCGTCGGTATCGACCCGAAGACCGGCGACCTCGGCTCCCGCGACTGCCTCGACGCCACGTACGACGTTCTCAAGGCGTACCGCACACGGCACTTGACGCCCGCGTACCGGACGGAGATCCCGAACGTGTGGGTGGAGACGCTGGTGCTGTGGACGGACAAGACGCTGAAGCCGCACTGAGCGGTCTCGGGGAAGTGCAGGCACGCCCCCACGCCGCCCGGCACGCTCCCCCACTGCCTCAAGGGCGTGGGAGGTGCCCCCACTCGCCGCACCGGCCGAAGGCCCGAGTAGCTTCTTCCCCACTCTCGGCTTCGCTCGAGCGGGGGGACCCCATCGAGAGCCTTCGTCCGGCACGCCGAGAGCACGCACCGAACGACGCGGGAACGCACCCGCACTTCCGAGACCGCTTGGAAACGCGATGCCCCCGCCCGGAAGGTCCCGGACAGGGGCGTCGCACAAGCGATGACGCGATGAAGGACTACAGGCCGAGCTCGACCTCGAACTCGCCCGCCTCCAGGATCGCCTTGACCGCCGTCAGGTAGCGGGCGGCGTCGGCGCCGTCCACCAGGCGGTGGTCGTAGGAGAGCGTCAGGTACGTCATGTCGCGGACGCCGATGACGGTGCCCTCCTCCGTCTCGATGACGGCCGGACGCTTGACCGTGGCGCCGATGCCCAGGATCGCGACCTGGTTCGGCGGCACGATGATCGTGTCGAAGAGCGCGCCGCGCGAGCCGGTGTTGGAGATCGTGAAGGTCGCGCCGGACAGCTCGTCCGGGGTGATCTTGTTGGCGCGGACCTTGCCCGCCAGGTCGGCCGTGGCCTTGGAGATGCCGGCGATGTTCAGGTCGCCCGCACCCTTGATGACCGGGGTCATCAGGCCCTTCTCCGAGTCCACCGCGATACCGATGTTCTCGGTGTCGAAGTAGCTGATCGTGCCCTCGGCCTCGTTGATCCGGGCGTTGATGACCGGGTGGGCCTTCAGCGCCTGGGCCGCCGCCTTCACGAAGAACGGCATCGGGGAGAGCTTGACGCCCTCGCGCGCGGCGAAGGAGTCCTTGGCCTGGGCGCGCAGGCGCATCAGGCGGGTGACGTCCACCTCGACGACCGAGGAGAGCTGAGCCTGCTCGTGCAGGGCCTTGACCATGTTGTCGCCGATGACCTTGCGGATGCGCGGCATCTTGACGGTCTGGCCGCGGAGGGGAGAGACCTCCAGGGCCGGCGCCTTCTTGGCGGCGGCCGGGGCGGCAGCGGCAGCCGGCGCCGGAGCGGCGGCAGCGGCCTTCGCGGCCTCGGCGGCGGCGAGGACGTCCTGCTTGCGGATACGGCCGCCGACGCCGGTGCCCTTGACGGCAGCCAGGTCGACGCCGTTCTCGGCGGCGAGCTTGCGCACCAGCGGGGTCACGTACGCGCCCTCGTCGGTGGCCTGCGCGGCCGGAGCCGGAGCGGGGGTGACCGGGGCGGGCGCGGCGACCGGCGCGGGAGCCGGAACGGCGGGCGCGACCGGGGCCGGAGCCGCGGGCTGGACCGGAGCCGGGGCGGCAGCGGCGGGGGCGGCCGGAGCCGCGGGAGCCGGAGCCGGGGCGGCGGGGGCGGCCGGAGCCGCAGCCGGGGCAGCCGGAGCCGCGGGGGCGGCGGCCGGAGCGGCGCCGGGCGCGCCGATGACGGCCAGCTTGGCGCCGACCTCGGCGGTCTCGTCCTCGCCGACCACGATCTCCAGCAGTACGCCGGCGACCGGCGCGGGGATCTCGGTGTCGACCTTGTCCGTGGAGACCTCGAGCAGCGGCTCGTCCTCCGCGACCTCCTCGCCGACCTCCTTCAGCCAGCGGGTGACGGTGCCCTCGGTGACCGACTCGCCCAGTGCGGGCAGCACGACGTCGGTACCGGTGGCGCCACCGGCCGGAGCGGCGGGGGCCGGAGCGGCGGCGGGGGCCGGGGCGGCCGGAGCCGCGGGGGCCTCGGCGACCGGGGCGGGGGCCGGGGCAGCCGCGGGGGCGGGCTCGGCGGCCGGAGCCGGGGCGGCAGCGGGGGCACCGGTGCCGTCGTCGATGACGGCCAGCTCGGCGCCGACCTCGACCGTCTCGTCCTCGGCGACCTTGATGGAGGAGAGCACACCGGCGACGGGGGAGGGGATCTCGGTGTCGACCTTGTCGGTCGACACCTCGAGCAGCGGCTCGTCGGCCTCGACGCGCTCGCCCTCGGCCTTCAGCCAGCGGGTGACAGTGCCCTCGGTGACGCTCTCACCGAGCGCCGGAAGGGTTACGGAAACCGGCATGGTTTCTGTTGCTCCTTACGAATGGTGCGGAAGTCTGTGGTCGTCGTCGCGCCCTGCTCGACGCGGTGACTGGGGACAGCCGGTGGCTGATCAGTCGTGCGAGTGCAGCGGCTTGCCCGCGAGGGCCAGGTGGGCCTCGCCGAGCGCCTCGTTCTGCGTCGGGTGGGCGTGGATGAGCTGGGCGACCTCGGCGGGCAGCGCTTCCCAGTTGTAGATCAGCTGGGCCTCGCCGACCTGCTCGCCCATGCGGTCGCCGACCATGTGGACGCCGACCACGGCACCGTCCTTCACCTGGACGAGCTTGATCTCGCCCGCGGTGTTGAGGATCTTGCTCTTGCCGTTGCCCGCGAGGTTGTACTTCAGAGCGACGACCTTGTCCGCGCCGTAGATCTCCTTGGCCTTGGCCTCGGTGATGCCCACGGAGGCGACCTCGGGGTGGCAGTACGTCACCCGCGGCACACCGTCGTAGTCGATCGGAACGGTCTTGAGACCGGCCAGACGCTCCGCCACCAGGATGCCCTCGGCGAAGCCGACGTGCGCGAGCTGGAGCGTCGGGACCAGGTCACCGACGGCGGAGACGGTCGGGACGTTCGTCCGCATGTACTCGTCGACCAGGACGTAGCCGCGGTCCATCGCGACGCCCTGCTCCTCGTAGCCGAGACCGGCGGAGACCGGGCCGCGGCCGACGGCGACGAGCAGCACCTCGGCCTCGAACTCCTTGCCGTCGGCGAGGGTGACCTTGACACCGCTTTGGGTGTACTCGGCCTTCGAGAAGAAGGTGCCCAGGTTGAACTTGATGCCGCGCTTGCGGAACGCGCGCTCAAGAAGCTTGGAGGAGTTCTCGTCCTCGACCGGGACGAGGTGCTTGAGGCCCTCGATCACCGTCACGTCGGTGCCGAAGGACTTCCACGCCGAGGCGAACTCGACGCCGATGACGCCGCCGCCGAGCACGATCGCGGACTGCGGGACGCGGTCCAGGACCAGCGCGTGGTCCGAGGAGATGATGCGGTTGCCGTCGATCTCCAGGCCCGGCAGCGACTTCGGCACGGAGCCGGTCGCGAGGAGCACGTGGCGGCCCTGGACGCGCCGGCCGTTCACGTCGACGGAGGTGGGGGAGGACAGACGGCCCTCGCCCTCGATGTACGTCACCTTGCGGGACGCGATGAGACCCTGCAGACCCTTGTACAGGCCGGAGATGACGCCGTCCTTGTACTTGTGGACGGCCGGTACGTCGATGCCCTCGAAGGTGGCCTTGACGCCGAACTGCTCGCTCTCGCGGGCCTGATCGGCGACCTCGCCCGCGTGCAGCAGGGCCTTGGTGGGGATGCACCCACGGTGCAGGCAGGTACCGCCGACCTTGTCCTTCTCGATCAGGGCGACGTCCAGGCCCAGCTGCGCTCCGCGCAGCGCCGCGGCGTAACCGCCGCTACCACCGCCGAGGATCACTAGGTCGAAAACGGTGCTGGCGTCGTTCGCCACGTCACGTCCTCCATGCATGTGCGCCACGCCGGTCTCCAGTGACCGGTCGGCGGCTGGTGTCCGGCCGCTCTTCTTCGGCCCTGTGGTGGGGGCCCTGTCCTGCCGAGAACCCATCTTCGCACTTGTCGACGGCGTTCGAGACGCCGGGCCGGTGTGTGAGACGTCTGATCCATCACGTCGAAGGGGTGCGGATGTGGGGGAACCTGTGGATTTCGTCGAGGGCGGAACCCTCGTACGGCCATGGGAGCGGCCCCGGGTCACCAGGACCCGGGGCCGCTCGCACGGGCCGGGGACTCAGCCCAGGTCGCCCGCCGCCGTCAGTTCGGCGAGGCGGACCAGGGTGCGGACCGCGGAACCGGTGCCGCCCTTGGGCGTGTAGCCGAACGGGCCGGACTCGTTGAACGCCGGGCCTGCGATGTCGAGGTGGGCCCAGGTGATCCCCTCGCCCACGAACTCGCGCAGGAACAGACCGGCGACCAGGCCGCCGCCCATCCGCTCTCCCATGTTGGCGATGTCGGCGGTGGGGGAGTCCATGCCCTTGCGCAGGTGCTCGGGCAGCGGCATCGGCCAGGACTCCTCGCCGACCTCCTCCGCGGCCTCGACGATCGAGGCGCGGAACGCGTCGTCGTTGGCCATCACGCCGAAGGTGCGGTTGCCGAGCGCCAGCACCATCGCGCCGGTCAGCGTCGCCACGTCGATGATCGCGTCCGGCTTCTCCTCCGACGCCTTCCACAGCGCGTCGGCTAGGACCAGGCGGCCCTCGGCGTCCGTGTTGAGGACCTCGACGGTCTTGCCGCTGTACATGCGCAGCACGTCACCGGGACGGGTGGCGGAGCCGGACGGCATGTTCTCGGCGAGCGCGAGCCAGCCGGTGACGTTGACGTCCAGGCCGAGGCGCGCGGCGGCGACCACGGCGGCGAAGACCGCCGCCGCGCCGCTCATGTCGCACTTCATCGTCTCGTTGTGCCCGGCGGGCTTGAGGGAGATGCCGCCCGAGTCGTACGTGATGCCCTTGCCGACGAAGGCGAGGTGCTTGGTCGCCTTGGAGGAGGTGTACGACAGCTTGACCAGGCGGGGAGCGGCGGCCGAGCCCGCGCCGACGCCGAGGATGCCGCCGTAGCCGCCCTTCGCCAGGGCCTTCTCGTCGAGCACCTGCACCTTGATGCCGTGCTCCTTGCCGGCGGCGGTGGCCACGGCGGCGAAGGACTCCGGGTTGAGGTCGTTCGGCGGGGTGTTGATGAGGTCGCGGGCGCGGTTGAGCTCCTCGGTCACGGCGAGGGCGCGCGCGATGGCCGCCTTGTACGCCGCGTCGCGGGGCTTGCCGCCGAGCAGCGCGACCTCGCCGAGCGGGGCCTTGCCGTTCTTGGCGGCCTCCCCCGACCTGCCGGTCTCCTTGTAGGCGTCGAAGGCATACGCACCCAGGCGGGCGCCCTCGGCGACGGTACCGGCGTCGGCGGCGTCCGCGATCGGCAGGGCGAAGGCGGCCTTCTTGGCACCGGCGAGCGCGCGGGCGGCGACACCGGCCGCGCGGCGCAGCGCCTCGGCGCCGAAGGTGTCGTCCTTCTCCGGGACCGCTCCCAGGCCGACGGCCACGACGACGGGTGCCTTGAAACCGGAGGGCGCGGGCAGCTTCGTCACCTCGCCCTCGGCCCCGGTGGCGCCGAGGGTCTCCAGGATTCCGGCGAGAGAGCCGTCGTACGCGTTGTCCACGGCCTCGGCGCCCGGTGCGACGACCGGGCCCTTGGGGCCCTTCGCGACACCGACGACGATCGCGTCGGCCCGCAGACCGGACGCTGCGGCGGTGCTGAGAGTGAGAGCAGTCACGGTGGTGAAATCTCGCTTCCGTTGAAGTTGCTGTGGCCGAGTGGGGTGGGTCGACCGGGCCCGACGGCTGACCCTAGATCCTGCCTGCGGGGGCGGTCCCTACCGGGGTAGCGGCCTCAGGGAAGTGCGGGTGCGCTCCCGCGTCGTTCGGTGCGTGCTCTCGGCGTCCCGGACGAAGGTTGTCGTAGCGGAGCTACTTGGGCCTTTGGCCGGTGCGGCGAGAGTGCGTGCCGGGCTGCGTGGGGGCGTGCCTGCACCTCCCTGAGGTCGCTTAGGTAAGTACCCGGGACGAGCCTACGCTCGGGGCTGGGTTTCGCTCATTCCTGCGGGTGTTCACCGCCCGGTGGCGTGGTGTCCACTTCCCACCCTTCACTCCCGGTGACCTGGGTCATACTCATCGTCTTCCGGTGAGCGCGCCCCTCACCGCGTTGCGTCATTTCCCCGGATCCTTCTCGGTTCGACCAAAAGGGGATCTTCGAGGAGGAGGCCGCAGGCCGGTCGCCGACGTCGTACGCGACCTGTCCCGGTATCGCGCCCGGTACCGGACCGACGGCGCGTTCCTCGGCCAAGTCGCCTCGTCCGCCGCCGAGTTCGTCTACTACCGGCGGCTCGCCGCGGCCGCCTGGGGCCTGGGCCGCGGCACCCTCGCCCTCAACCACGGGACGGTGCCGCATCCCTCGTACGCCCGCATCGCCGACGTACTGGTGACGTTCGAGGGCACATGGGAGACGTACCGCACGAGCCCCCTCCCGCCGTGGACGGGGACCGGAGCGCGGCCGTGCCACCTCGTGTACGGCGTGCCGGCCGGTGTCGACCCGGCGGCGGTACGGGAGCGGGGCGCCGACCTGCACTGTGCGGTGCCGGGCGTCGGCGATCATCCTTGGGGTACGTTGCCGCACACGCTGGAGCCCGCCTGATGAAACGCGTTCTGTTCCTCCTGGGGTTGCTGGTGCTGCTCGCGGGCTGCACGAGCGTCTCCGAGGACAACGGGAAGCCGGCCGCGCGCTGGCAGCCCCGCCCGGGCGTGGCCTGGCAGTGGCAGCTCAGCGGACGCCTGGACAAGAACGTCGACGTGCCCGTCTACGACATCGACGGCTTCGACCACTCCGGGGCGACGGTTGCCGATCTGCACCGCCGTGGCCGCAAGGTCATCTGCTACGTCTCCACCGGCGCCTGGGAGGAGTTCCGGCCGGACGCGGCGAAGTTCCCCAAGTCGGTGCTGGGGCGCGGCAACGGCTGGAAGGGCGAGCGCTGGCTCGACCTCCGCCGTACCGACGTGCTGGAGCCCCTCATGGCGGCCCGTATCGACATGTGCCGCGAGAAGGGCTTCGACGCGGTGGAGCCCGACAACATGGACGGCTACCTCAACCGCACCGGCTTCCCCCTGAAGGCCGCCGACCAGCTCCGCTACAACCGGCTCATCGCGAAGCTGGCCCACGACCGCGGTCTCGCCGTCGGGCTGAAGAACGACCTCGACCAAATCCCCCAGCTGGTGGGGGACTTCGACTTCGCGGTCAATGAACAGTGCGCCCAGTACAAGGAGTGCGGACGGCTCAAGCCGTTCATCGCCGCGCACAAGGCCGTCTTCCACGTCGAGTACGAGCTCCGGACCAGCGCCTTCTGCCCCGAGGCCGGTCGGTTGAAGCTGAGCTCGATGCTCAAAAAGTACGAGCTGGGGGCGTGGCGCCGGGCATGCTGAGCCCGAGGCCGGTGACCGCCGTGCCGGCCAGCCGGTCGGCCAGGGAGCGGCGGCTCGGGGAGAGCACGGGCAGGGCGTTGAGGAAGAAGATCACGACGGCGACGGCCCACACCAGCACCGAGAGCGCGAACTCGCCCTCCACCAGCAGGATGCAGGCCAGCGCGTACACGGCGACATCGGCCGTCGTCGTCACCGCCGCCCGCAGCGCCGCCCGGCGCGGGGGGCTCGGCGTGACCTTGAGGCCGAGCAGCGCCTTGCCGATCGTGCATCCGGTGAGGGCGAGCGCCGCCCACTGGTAGAGGAAGGTGGCCACCACAAGGAGCCCGAAGGCCTGCTCGACGTCCCGGACCACCTTGTGCCAGAGGGAGAGCTCGAACCCCTCGGAGGCGTCGAGGACATCGCCCCGCGAGGTGAGGATGTCCCAGCCGCCCCGCGTGGCGAGGTCGGGGACATCCGTCACGAGAGCGGATATCCGGTGGAAGGTGAGCACGGCGAGCGCGGACGCCGCCGCGAGCACCAGTGCGAAGTCGATGAACCAGGCCAGGAACCGCCGAAGTTTCGGCAGTTTCAGCATGTTCGGCACAGACGTCCCCCGATCACGATCCTTTGTCTGTTCGGCGGATCAGATTAGTGGGGGTGGAGGGGCGCGCGTGCCGTTCTCCGGTGATCGTTTCAGCCCAGTGACAGAACGACCAGCGCCGTCGTTGCCGCCGTCTCGGCGAGGCCGCCGAACACATCGCCCGTGATGCCGCCGAAGCGGCGTGTGCAGTGGCGCAGCAGCAGTTCGGCGGCGGCGCAGGCGGCGAGCACCGCCACCGCACCGCGCACGAGGTCGTACGTCCCGACCAGCGCGCCCGCGCCCACCGCCGCGCCGACGACGGCCACCGTCGCCAGCAGCGCGCCGCGCACCGGGACCGTGCCCGCGACCGTGGCGCCCAGGCCCTCGGGGCGGGCCGGGGGCACCCCGGTGCGGGCGGCCAGCGTGAGGGCGAGGCGGGCCGCGGTCGCCGATACGACGGCGGCGAGCGCGCCCCGGGCCCACGAGGTGTCGTACGCCTGGAAGAGCGCGGCCACCTGGGCGAGCAGCACGAACAGCAGGGTGATCACGCCGAACGGGCCGATGTCCGACTGCTTCATGATCCGCAGCGCGTCCTCGGCGGGCTTGCCGCTGCCGAGCCCGTCCGCGGTGTCGGCGAGCCCGTCCAGATGCAGGCCCCGGGTGAGCGCGGCCGGTACGGCGGCCGAGGCCACGGCGGCCAGCAGCGGGCCCGCGCCCATCGCGAGCAGCGCCACGCCCAGGAGCGCCGCGCCCGCCCCGACCACCAGCCCGGCCACGGGCGCGCACAGCATTCCGCCGCGCGCGGCATCGCGGTCCCAGCGGGTCACCTCGACGGGCAGCACGGTGAGGGTGCCGAAAGCGAAGCGGAGGCTGTCGGGCAGGGGGGTCTTGGACGCCGTCTTGGACACCGGCGCAGGGTACCCGGATGCCCGCAGGGCGCAGACAGCGGCTGTGGATGCTGCGTTCTCCCGGGGACAACCCCCGGACCCCCGGCCGGAAAAGCACGTGGGCCGGACGCGACCGGCGCGAACATCGCTCGACCGTCTGGATAAAGTTCGCATATGGGTCATTGGTTGTACCGGAACATCATCGAACCGGGAAAGCTGCCGCTGTTGCTGGCGCTCGCCTCCTTCGTGCTGACCTTCGTGATCACCCGTGTCATCGTCCGGCTGATCCGCGCGGGCAAGGGCCCCTTCGGCAATGTGAAGGCCGGTGGCCTGCACATCCACCACGTCGTGCCCGGTGTCCTGCTGATGGTCGTCGGCGGCTTCGGCGCGGTGGCCAGCAGCCGGTACGGGTTCGGCGCGTACCTGAGCGCCGTGCTGTTCGGGATCGGCGCGGGCCTGGTGCTCGACGAGTTCGCGTTGGTCCTGCACCTCGACGACGTCTACTGGACCGAGGCCGGCCGCCAGAGCGTGGAGGTCGTGGTCGTCACGGCGGCTCTCGTCGGCCTCGTCCTCGGCGGCTTCGCGCCGTTCGGCGTCAACGACCTCACCGATCAGGAACTGCAGGACCGCGGAGGCGTGATCCTGACCGTGGCGTTGAACTTCCTCTTCGCGCTGCTCGCCCTCAGCAAGGGCAAGACGCGCACCGCCGTCTTCGGCGTGATCGTCCCCTTCGTCGCCCTGGTCGGCGCGGTCCGGCTGGCCAGGCCCGGCTCCCCGTGGGCCAAACGCCTCTATAGCCGAAGGCCGCGCGCCCGGGCCAAGGCGCGACTGCGCGCCTACCGCCACGACCGGCGCTGGGCGGGCCCCAGCCGCAGGTTTCAGGACTGGATCGGCGGCAAACCCGACGACGAGATCGCCCGGTCCGTGTCCGGACACCGGTGACGCTCGTGGCGTAACGCGGAAATCCCGCACACCACCAGCACGGCGGCGATGGCCGCGAGGTGTTCCTTGCCCGCCAGGTTCTCCTTGAGGAGCACCTCGACCACCATGGCCCCGATGACCACACCCGCCGTGATGTGCGCGCGATAGCGCCAGCCGAGGAACACGGCCAGGCCCACCACGGCCGCCGACGGGCCGGTGTCGACGACCTGCGCGTCCGACCCGGGCAGCCCCAGCGGGCTGTGCGGGCCGAGGGCGATGCCGACGCGCGCGTAGAGCGTCCCGGCCAGCGTGGCGACGTACGCGATGACGAGCGTGCGCCACCAGCCGAGACAGATCTCGGCGATGCCGAACACGACGAGGATCTGCGCGAGCGCACCCCACACCGGGAGGTCCAGGGCCGGCACGAACAAGGAGAGCGGGGTGCGCAGGAGGGCCACCCAGAGCGGCTCCTCGGCTCGCACGGAGCCGATGTTCTGGACGAACTGAAAGCCCCACGACTGGTTCTGCACGAACTGGAGGACGGCCGTCAGGCATACCGCGCCGATGGTCATGGGGATCGCCCGCAGACGCCTTTCGGCGAGCGCGCCGCGAACAGTGACGTACAGCAGTCCCCATTCGGCGCGGGCCCAGCGGGCGAGCGTGTTCATCTGTGCGACTCCAGGTGCTTTCGGTGCAGCCACTTCGGCAGTCCCGGTGCCTCCAGGAACCCCTCGGCGCGCGCGGACGCGACACCGATGCGCAGCAGGTCCGCGCTCTTCTCGAAGAGCAGGAACCGCGGCTCCCAGATGGGCCGGTACTTTGCGTTGGCGCGGTACAGCGACTCGATCTGCCACCAGCGCGAGAAGAAGCTGAGCAGTGAGCGCCACAGTCGCAGGACCGGTCCCGCGCCGAGGCGTGCGCCACGTTCAAAGACCGAACGGAACATGGCGAAGTTGAGCGAGACCTGAGTGATCTTGATCTCTTGGGCCCGGCGCAGGAGTTCGATCACCATGAACTCCATCAGCCCGTTCTCGGAGTCGCGGTCGCGCCGCATGAGGTCCAGGGAGAGCCCGTGCGGCCCCCACGGCACGAACGACAGCACCGCCTTCAACTCACCCTGGGCGTCGGTGCATTCGAGCATCACGCACTGCCCGTCGTCCGGGTCGCCGAGCCGTCCGAGCGCCATGCTGAACCCACGCTCGGTCGCCCCGTCCCGCCAGTCGTCGGCGCGCCGCAGGAGATACGCCATCTCGTCGGCTGCGATGTCCTCGTGGCGCCGGATGCGCACCCGGTAGCCCGCCCGCTTGACCCGGTTGTAGGCCTGCCGGACGGTGCGCATGGCCCGCCCTTCGAGGGTGAACTCGGCGGTTTCCACGATGGCTTCGTCGCCGAGTTCGAGGGCGTCGAGGCCGTGCCGGGAGTAGATGGTGCCCGCCTCCTCGCTCGCGCCCATCACCGCCGGGATCCAGCCGTGCGCGCGGGCCTCGGCGAGCCAGGGCTCGATGGCGCCGGGCCATGCCTCCGGGTCGCCGATCGGGTCGCCGGAGGCCAGCGAGACGCCGCCGACGACGCGGTACGCCACCGCGGCCTTGCCGGTCGGCGACCAGATCACGCTCTTCTCGCGCCGCAGGGCGAAGTAGCCGAGCGAGTCACGGTCGCCGTTCTTCTCCAGCAGCGCGCGCAGCAGCTTCTCGTCGTCCTCGGTGAGCGGGTCGACGGCGCGGCGGGAGCGGAAGGCGGCGTAGAAGACGGCGAGGACCAGCAGGGTGCTGAACACGTTGATGGCGACGTTGACCCAGTTGGGCGTCGCGATCCCGGGGAAGTGGGAGTCGTCGGCGGCGACCGAGACGAGCCGCAGGGTGCCGTAGCGCCAGCGGTCGAGGAAGGTCGAACGGTGCGCGTCATGGGCCTGGTTGGTCACCGTGACCAGCAGCGTGGCGAGCAGCGAGGTGACCAGCAGCCCACCGACCGCGACGGCCGCGGCGAGCTTGGGGTTCGACCGGTCGCCCTTCGCGTAGAACTCCCGGCGGCCGACGGCGAGAGAGGCGACGAACGCGGCGGTCAGGACGAGAGAGATCCAGTTCTGCGCGTACTGGCGGATCTCCGGGAACACCATCGCCACGGCGAACAGCAGCAGGAACAGCCCGCTGAGGACGAAGTTGAGGATCCAGGCGGCTCGTTTGCGCCGCCGCATGGTGATGGCGAGGAACATCGTGAACACACCGGACGCGAAGCCCGCTGTCAGCAGGTACGGCGTGAAGTAGTTCTCCGTGTTGTGCCGGCGCACGTCCTGCCCGAGCGAGACCCACACGGCGCTCAGGAAGTTGATGAACGTGACGGCACGCAGATACCAGACGGTGAAGGCGGCGGCGCGCCGTGAGGCAGCGGTGGACCGCCGGTCCCCGTCCCCCTGGCGGGCCGACGCCCGCTCCCGCTCGGCGGCAATTCGGGCATCTCCCATAAAGGGCGATGATATGGGGCGGGGTGGTGTGTGCGGGGGAGGGGTGCGGCGGGTGGTACGTCAGCGCTGCGGCTGGGCTCTGTGGCGGGCTCTTCGCCGCTCCGCGGCATCTTCTTCGGTGCTCCGCGCCGGGTGCTTCCCGCACACCCGCGGGTCTCGGTCGGCGGTCGAGGTGGCCCCGGAACGGTTGCGGTCACGCGGCTCCGCGTCGGGATCTTCGGTGCTCCGCGCCGGGTGCTTCCCGCACACCCGCGGGTCTCGGTCGGCGGTCGAGGTGGCCCCGGATCGGTTGTGGTCACGCGGCTCCGCGCCGGGTGGTTCCCGCCCGCCTGTCGGTCTCGGTCGGCGGTCGAGGTGGCCCCGGAACGGTTGTGGTCACGCGGCTCCGCGCCGGGTGCTTCCCGCCCGCCTGCCCGTCTCGGTCGGCGGCCGAGGCGGCCCTCGACTTGTCCGTCGGTGCCGGTCGCCGTCGCAGCCACCTCTGCTTCCGGCAAGGAAAATCCGCCGCCACGGCGCACAGCCGCGGCGGCGGATTTCGGTGCTGGTGCCGAACGGCCGTATCGCGATTACTCGTCGGCGTCCTCGTCCGCGTTCTCGTCCGCCTCGGAGGCCTCGTTCGCGGGCTTCGTCTCGGGGGAAGGAGCCGCTTCCGGCAGGTCGGCTGCCAAGGCGGCCGCGGCCTGGACCAGGGGCAGTGCCAGCAGCGCGCCCGCGCCCTCGCCGACGGTCACCCCGTGGTCGAGCAGGGGCTCCAGGGCCATCCGGTCCAGCGCCTTCGCCTGGGCCGGCTCGCCGCTGTTCTGGCCGGCCAGCCACCAGTCCGGCGCGCGAAAGGCGACCCGCTGCCCGACCAGGGCGCACGCGGCGGAGACGACCCCGTCGAGGATCACCGGCATCTTGCGCACCGCACTCTGCAAGAGGAACCCGGTCATCGCCGCGAGGTCCGCCCCGCCGACCGTCGCGAGCAGCTGCAGCTGATCCCCGAGCACGGGCCGGGCCCGCCGCAGGGCATCGCGCACGGCGGCGCACTTGCGCATCCACGCGAGGTCGTCGATGGCCCGCCCGCCCCGCCCGGTCACGACCGACGCGTCGGTCCCGCACAGCGCGGCGACCAGCACGGCGGCCGCCGTGGTCCCGCCGACACTGATGTCGCCGAGCACCACCAGATCCGTACCGGAGTCCGCCTCTTCGTCCGCGACCGCGACACCCGCGCGGAACGCGGCCTCCGCCTCCTCGAGAGTCAGCGCGTCCTCGACGTCGATACGACCCGAACCGCGCCGCACCCGACGCCGTGCGACCTCGCCGGGCAGCCCGTCCGGCTCGCAGTCCAGCGCCATGTCGACGACGCGCACCGGCACGCCGAGCCGCCGGGCGAGGATCGCGGCCGGGCTGGCGCCCTCCAGGACCGCCCGCACCAACTGGTCGGCGCTGCCGACGGGCCGCGCCGACACGCCGAGTTCGGCGACCCCGTGGTCGCCCGCGAACAGCACCACACGCGGGTGCTCGATCGGCCGCACCGGCACCGCGGACTGCGCCGCCGCCAGCCACTCACCCAGGTCGTCGAGGCGGCCCAGTGACCCGGGCGGCACGATCTGGCGCTCCCGGCGCGCCTCGGCGTCCCGGCGCACCCCTCCGTCGGGGCGCTCGATCAGATCGGTGAAGTCGTCGAGATTAAGCGAGCTCATTCGCCGAACAGTACCGGCAGCGATCGAACACGTCCGCGCCACGTCGTTGCGCCCCGGATCCCGTTCCGCTACGTACGGTTTGTGTCGGATTGTCGCATGACCCGGTAGTCCCCGCCCAGGTCCTCCGGCCGCCCCCCGACGGCCCCGCGTCCCCCAGGAGCGCCCATGCCCCGCACGCCGCAGTCGATCGCCGAACGCCGCGCCGCCTACGCCGCCGAACTCGCCCAGGGCACCGGACGGTTCCACGAACCACGCCGGGACGACTGCCCCTGGTGCGGCTCGAGGCGGCTGCGCACCCGGCTGCGTACGTCGGATCTGGTGCAGCGCAAGCCCGGCACGTTCGTCGTCGACGAGTGCGGGGACTGCGCCCACGCCTTCCAGAACCCCCGGCTCACGGCAGAGGGGTTGGCCTTCTACCACCGGGACCTGCGAGACCTCAGGGATCTGCGGGAAGACGCCATCGAAGGCCTCGCCGTGCGGCTCCTCGGCGCCCGGGGCAGCCGCGGACGCCATCGCGCCGCCGCTCGCGCGATGCTGCCGTACACCGAGCCGGAGAGCTGGCTCGACGTCGGCACCGGGCACGGGCACTTCCCTGCCGTCGCCAAGGAGGTCCACCCGTACACGGCCTTCGACGGGCTCGACGCCACGCGGCGGGTCGCGAAGGCGCGGGCGGCCGGGCGCGTCGAGGAGGCGCACCGGGGGCGGCTCACCGACTCCCGGATCGCCGAGCGGCTGCGCTCCCGCTACGACGTCGTCAGCATGTTCCACCACTTGGAGCACACCCGCGACCCGCGCGAGGAACTGCGCGCCGCCATGGTGGTGCTGCGGCCCGGCGGGCACCTGCTCGTCGAAGTCCCGGACCCCGACTGCGCGTTCGGCGCGCTGCTGGGCAAGTGGTGGGTGTCGTACGGCCAGCCGCGTCACCTCCATCTGATGCCGCTGCCCAACCTGCTCGGCGAACTGGAGGCCCTCGGCTGCGCGATCGTCGCGACGGACCGTCGCGAACCGCACATCCCGTACGATCTCGCCGGCGCCCTCGCGCTGGCTCTCGGCCACGCCCTGCCCGACCTCGACGCGCCCTGGCGGCCCGCACCGCCGACCCCGCTCCAGCGCACGCTGCACACGGCCCTGACCCGGGCGTCCAACCCCCTCCTGGCCACGACGTCAGTCCTGGACCACGCCCTCGCCCCGTTGTTCCGCCGCACCCGCTTCTCCAACGCGTACCGCATCATCGCGCGGCGGTGAGCCTTCGACCCGCTCCACGGCCCCCCTCAACCCCGCAAGGGCAGCGCCTGTCCCGCCACCACCAACAACACGTGCTCGCACTCCGCCGCGAACCCCGCGTTCAGCCGCCCGAGTTCGTCGCGGTAGCGCCGCCCCGACGCGGTGGCGGGGACGATGCCGGAGCCGACCTCGTTGGAGACGGCGACGACGGTGCGGCGAGTGTTGCGGACGGCGGTGGTGAGTTCCTCGACACGGGCGCGCAGCGCGCGTTCGCCGCCGCCCGCCCACTCCGCGTCGTCCCAGGCGTTCACGGAGTCCATCGTGTCCGTCAGCCAGAGGGACAGGCAGTCGATGAGCAGGGGAGGGCCGGACTCCGCCAGGAGGGGGACGAGGTCGCAGGTCTCGGTGGTGCGCCAGGAGCCGGGGCGCCGCTCACGATGCGCGCTGACCCGCGACGCCCACTCGGTGTCCCCGTTCCGGGAGCCGCCCGTCGCGACGTACAGCACATCGGGGAAGGCCTCCAGACGTCGCTCCGCCTCCACCGACTTGCCCGATCGCGCACCGCCGAGCACGAGCGTGCGACGCGGCACGTCCGGTACGTCCTCGTAGACGCCCACGTCCAGCGTGGTCCCGTCCGGCACCGCCCGCGCGCCCGCCGCCGCGAGCCGTCGCCGCAGTTCGGGCCCCGGCGGCACGTCGTGGTCGAGGTGCACCGCGATCACGTCCGTCGTCGGCCCGACCGCGCCGACCGCCCGCAGCTTCGCCAGGCCATCGGGGCGCCCCACCACATCGGCGAGCACCATGGCGTACGTGTCACCGTTCGTTTCGAGCCCGGCGGGCGCCGCGCCCGGCGGCAGATAGAGCAGCCGTTGACCGTCCGGCCCGGTCACCGCGTACCCCGTGCCGGGCGCGTCCATCGGCACCGCTCGCACCCGGTGCCCGGTGAGCAGCGCCAACTCACGCCCGTCGGGCACCCGCCCGGGCTGCGGCAGCCCGGCCGGCACCTCCACCGCGGGCCCGTCGTGCGGATGCGAGAGCAGCACCTGCCGTACGCCGCCCAGCGAGTGCCCGGCGCGGGCGGCCGCGAACGCCGCGCCGGGCGTGAGGTCGAGCAGCAGGGTGCCGTCCACGAGCAGCGCGGTGGCCGCCCGCGCGTTCTCGCCGAGCGAGGTCGCGCAGGCCGCGCAGGGACAGTCGGGGCGGGGCAGGCCCTCGGGTGTGCCGGTGCCGAGCAGAGTCAGTTCCACGAGGTTGATTTTTACGTGTCGCCGCAGGTCTTGCGCGCCCGGCTAGGCTTCGGACGTGGAGCCGGATCTTGTCCGGCTTCAGCTGTGCAGTGTGCTCACACCCTGGAGGCGTACATGGCGGCATGGACGTGGCGGTTCGAGAAGTCCGACGGGACAGAGGTCCAACCCGCGGTGCAGCCCGAGGAGTTCACCACGCAGGGGGACGCCGAGTCCTGGATCGGCGAGGTGTGGAAGGACCTTCTCGAAGGCGGCGCGGACCAGGTGTTCCTCTTCGAGGACAGCACGCAGATCTACGGGCCGATGAGCCTGCACGCCGAACCGGAGTAGGCCGGTCGGGGTTGCCGGGGCCGGACCCCGGCAACCCGCCCACCGTGGTCGCCCGCCCACCGTGGCAACCCGCCCGCCGCGGTCGCCCGCCCACCGTGGCAACCTGCCCGCCGCGGTCGCCCGCCCACCGTGGCAACCTGCCCGCCGCGGTCGCCCGCCCACCGTGGCAACCCGCCCGCCGCGGTCGCCCGCCCACCGTGGCAACCCGCCCGCCGCGGTCGCCCGCCCACCCGCGGTCGCCCGCCGCCCGCCCGACGTCAGATCTCCCCCAACGTCACCACGACCGTGGTCTCGCTTCCGCCCCGCAAGAACGTCACCTTGGTCTTGTCGCCCGGCTTTTGGGCCGCGAGGGCCTCGGAGAGCGAGATGATCGTGGTGATGTCGCTGTCACCGACCTTGATGATGACGTCACCGGGCCGGATGCCCGCCGTGTCGGCCGCGCCGCCGCTCTTCACCGCGACCACGGCGACGCCCGCGGGCCGGTAGTTGTCGTCGACGACCGTACGGCCCGTGATGTCGAGTGCGGCCCGTCCCGAGTCGGTGACCTTGCCGTCCTTGATGATCTGGTCGGTGATCGTCTTCACCATCGACGCCGGGATCGCGAAGCCGATGCCGGGCGCCGCGCTGCCGCCGAGATTGGGGTCGCTCGCGGCGAGCGTGGGGATGCCGATGACCTGGGCGTCGAGATTGACCAGCGCGCCACCGCTGTTGCCGGGGTTGATCGCCGCCGAGGTCTGCACCATGTTCCCGATGGTGGCCCCCGTGCCCCCGTCGGTGGTGCCCTCGCTGACGGTGCGTCCGGTCGCCGAGACGATGCCCTGGGTCACGCTGGACGCGAGCCCGAGCGGTGACCCCATCGCCAGCACGATCTGGCCGACCTCGACCTTCGCGGTGTCCCCGATGGCCGCCGCCTTCAGCCCTTCGGGGATCTTGTCCAGCTTGATGACGGCGAGATCCTGCTCCGGGTACGCGTAGACGAGCGTCGCCGTCAGCGTGTCCTCGTTGTTGGCCGTCGTGACCCGGAACTGCTTCTCGTTCCCGACCACGTGCGCGTTGGTGACGATGTGCCCCTTGTCGTCGTACACCACGCCCGACCCGAGATCGTGGCTCGCCTGGATCTGCACCACCGACGGCAGGACTTCCTTGATCACCTTCAGATAGGCGTCCTGGAGGTCATTGGCCACCTGGGGGACAGCGGCCTGCGTCGTCGTCGCACCGTCCTTCCTGGACGACGAGGAGTCGTCGGTGCAGCCGGAGAGAAGGGCGGCCGAACAGGCGAGTACGGTCAGGGACGCAAGGAGCCGGAGGGTGCGGGTACGAGCGTGGGGCAGGGCAGGCGTACGGGAAGCGTCCATGCCCGAAGTGTCCCTTTCCGGGGGACGGCCCGACCTGCGATGCGCGCCCGAACGGGTCGCTCAGCCACGCACCCCGCACAGGTGCAGCAACGCCGCCACCTGGCGATAAGGATCCGTCCGCCCGGCCCGCTCCTCGGCGGCCAGCAGACTCTCCGCATCCGGCGGAACCGGCGCCGCGTCCGGCGCGGTGTCCGTGAAGACCCGCACCCCGTACCAGGCGTGCAACGGCGCGCCGATCCCCGCGAGCGTGGACGTCAGCGTGGCGAGCCGATCGGCGCGGACGTCGAGGCCGAGCCGGTTCGTGTACGCGGTCGTGTCGAACGAGGCGAGCGTCGCCGCCCAGTCGCCGGACAGCCCGGGCCGCATGGCCAGCGCGTCGGCGTTGCGCACGAGCAGCGAGAGCAGCCCGCCGGGGGCCAGCATCCGTGCCAGACCGGCCAGCAGCGCGTCCGGCTCCTCGACGTACATCAGTACGCCGTGGCACAGCACCACGTCGAAGCTGCCCGGGAGGAAGTGGACGCCGGTTTCCCGGCCGTCGCCCTCGATCAGCCGTACGCGTCCCCGGATGCCCTCGGGCTCGGCGGCCAGCGCCTCCCGGGCCACCGCGAGTATCTTCGCGTCCTGCTCCAGGCCGGTCACCTGATGCCCGGCCCGGGCAAGGCGCAGCGCCTGCGTGCCCTGGCCCATCCCGACATCGAGGATCCGCAGCCGCAGGCCCACCGGGAACCGCCCGGCTATCTGCTCGTCGAGCTGCCGGGCCACCAGCTCCTGTCGTACGACATCACGCAGGCCGCCCAGCTTGTTCAGCCAGGCATCCGCCGCGCCCCCGGAGAAAGACGTCGTGCTCAGGGCCGCTCTCCGCGCTTGACCTGCGCCTTGGGAAGCCGGAGTCGACGCATCTGGAGCGTGCGCATCAGCGCGTAGGCGACCGCGCCCTTCTTGGGCTGGTCGGGGAAGCGCGCGTTCAGCTGCTTCTTGAGGCGGATCGCGATACCGATCGAGTCGACCACGATCATCACGATCACCACGAGCCACAGCAGCAGCGCGATGTTCTGCAGCGAGCCCACGCGGACCATGCTCAGCACGAGGATGACCACGGCCAGCGGCAGGAAGAACTCGGCGATGCAGAACCGCGAGTCCACGAAGTCGCGCGCGAACTTCCGCACCGGCCCCTTGTCACGGGCGGGCAGATAGCGCTCGTCACCACTGGCCAGCGCCTGACGCTGCCGCTCCATCGCGGCACGGCGATCGTCGCGCTGCCGCTTGGCCGCCTCTTTGCGCGTCGTCGGCGTATTGGCGACGCTGCGACGCTGGGTCTGGGCCTCACTGCGCTTGGGCGTGGGGCGGCCCTTGGGGGCCTGCGGGTCACGGGTCTGCTTGGAGAAGTTCACCGGCGCCTTGTCGGCGGGGGCCTTCTCTTCCTTGGCACGGCTACGGAACACAAAACCCAAGGGTACGGGGTTCGGGGGCATGGACGTCATGCGAGCGGGGAACGATCCGGCAACACCGGACGTCTGTAGTGGGACAGAGGGGACGTTGTGCACGGCATTGCCGGGTGGCGGGGCCGGAGGACCCCGAGGTCCACCTACTCCCTACGCCGGAGCGGTGCCGTGAGCAGTCGTCCTTGGGGATGAGCGCATCCGTCCCCGAACAGTGCGGTAATGGATGCAGGGCCCGTACTGTGGGTTCTGTTGCAGTACCTGGAGCTGGAGTCCGTCAGAAGGGGGCGCGCGAAGCCCATGAGCGGTGTCATGAAGCGTATGGGGATGATCTTCCGCGCGAAGGCGAACAAGGCCCTTGACCGGGCCGAGGACCCGCGCGAAACCCTCGATTACTCGTACCAGAAGCAGCTGGAGCTGCTGCAGAAGGTGCGCCGCGGTGTCGCGGATGTGGCGACCAGCCGCAAGCGCCTCGAACTGCAGTTGAACCAGCTCCAGAGCCAGTCCTCCAAGCTGGAGGACCAGGGCCGCAAGGCGCTCGCGCTCGGCCGCGAGGACCTGGCCCGTGAGGCGCTGTCGCGCCGGGCCGCCCTCCAGCAGCAGGTCACCGACCTGGAGACGCAGCACCAGACTCTCCAGGGCGAGGAGGAGAAGCTCACCCTCGCGGCCCAGCGTCTGCAGGCCAAGGTCGACGCCTTCCGTACCAAGAAGGAGACGATCAAGGCGACGTACACGGCGGCCCAGGCGCAGACCCGTATCGGCGAGGCGTTCTCCGGCATCTCCGAGGAGATGGGCGACGTCGGCCTTGCCATCCAGCGCGCCGAGGACAAGACCGCGCAGCTCCAGGCGCGCGCCGGCGCCATCGACGAGCTGCTCGCCTCCGGGGCCCTCGACGACCAGTCCGGTATGGCCAAGGACGACATCCAGGCCGAGCTGGACCGGCTCTCCGGTGGTACGGATGTAGAGCTGGAGCTGCAGCGCATGAAGGCGGAGCTGGCCGGTGGATCCTCGCCGCAGCAGGCGATCGAGGGCGGTACGGGGCAGTCGCAGTCCCCGTCGCAGCCGCAGGACACTCCGCGCTTCGACAAGCAGTGAGTGAGTGACCGACTGATCGGGGCCCACGCCTGAGGAGGGCGACATGATCGTACGGATCATGGGGGAGGGGCAGGTGAGGCTGGACGACGGCCACCTCACCGAACTGAACAAACTGGACGACGAGCTGCTCTCCGAGATGGAGAGCGGCGACGAGCCCGGCTTCCGTCGCACGCTGAGCGCGCTCCTGGAATCGGTACGCCGCCTCGGCGCTCCGCTTCCCGACGACGCGCTGGAACCCTCGGAACTGATCCTTCCGTCCCCGGACGCGACCCTCGAAGAGGTCCGCGAAATGCTGAGCGACGAGGGCCTGATCCCCGGCTGACGGGTCCCCCGCGCCCCTTGGGGGCGCGGGGGACTGCGCAATCTTTTGGGGGGTCTGGGGGCGCAGCCCCAGGGACGGGAATGGGCAGGGGCGGAGGGGGCGGCATCACGCTCCGTGGTCCCCGGTAGCACCCGTTCCACGCCCCGCACGGTCCCCGTACCGTAAACGGAGTGAGCACCCTAGAGCGCACGAGGGACTGGCTGCGCGTCCACCCCCTCGCCCTGGACGCCGCCCTGGCCACAGGCGTCCTCACCAGCATGGTCGCCGGCTCCTTCGTCGACCCGCACGGCGAGAACGGCGCGACCTGGGGCGCCCGCACCCCGAACGCCCTCAGCATCGCCCTGATGGTGCTCGGCGCCGCGGCGCTGGTCTTCCGCCGCCGCGCCCCGATGACGGTCCTCGCGGCCACGGGCGCCGTCTCCCTGGTGGAGCTGGCCACCGGCGACCCCAGGGCCCCGGTGGCGATGTCCGTCGTCGTCGCCCTCTACACCGTCGCGTCGGCCACCGACCGCCCCACGACCTGGCGCGTCGGACTGGTCACGATGACCGTCCTGACGGCGGTCGCGATGCTCGCGGGACCGATGCCCTGGTACGCCCAGGAGAACCTCGGCATCTTCGCCTGGACCGGCATGGCCGCCGCCGCGGGCGACGCCGTACGCAGCCGGCGCGCCTTCGTGCACGCCATCCGCGAGCGCGCCGAACGCGCCGAACGCACCCGTGAGGAGGAGGCCCGCCGCCGCGTCGCCGAGGAGCGGCTGCGGATCGCCCGCGATCTGCACGACGTCGTCGCCCATCACATCGCCCTGGTGAACGTGCAGGCGGGCGTCGCCGCCCATGTCATGGACAAGCGGCCGGACCAGGCCAAGGAAGCCCTCGCGCACGTCCGCGAGGCCAGTCGCTCCGCCCTCAACGAACTCCGCGCCACCGTGGGCCTGCTGCGCCAGTCCGGCGACCCCGAGGCCCCCACCGAACCCGCCCCCGGCCTCGCCAGGCTCGACGAACTCGCCGACACCTTCCGCAACGCCGGCCTCCCTGTCGAAGTCGCCCGCTGCGACCACGGCACGACCCTCCCCGCCGCCGTCGACCTCGCCGCGTACCGCGTCATACAGGAAGCCCTCACCAATGTGCAGAAGCACGCGGGAGCGGAGGCGAAGGCCGAGGTCAGCGTCGTACGCGTAGGACCGAATGTGGAGGTCACGGTCCTCGACAACGGGCCCGGGCAGGACGACGGGCCACAAGAGGGTGGCGGGCACGGGCTGCTCGGCATGCGGGAGCGGGTCACCGCGTTCGGCGGCAGCTGCACGGCCGGTCCCCGATACGGAGGCGGCTTCCGGGTCCATGCGATCCTTCCGGTCAAGAACCGCACGCCTGCCCTGGGGGACTCCGTATGACCATCCGTGTCCTGCTCGCCGACGACCAGGCGCTGCTGCGCAGCGCCTTCCGGGTGCTCGTCGACTCGGAGCCCGACATGGAGGTCGTCGGCGAGGCCTCCGACGGCGCGGAGGCGGTGCGGCTGACGCGCGAAGAGCGCGCCGACGTCGTGCTCATGGACATCCGGATGCCGGGGACCGACGGTCTCGCCGCCACACGGCTGATCACCGCCGACCCGGGGCTCGCGCACGTACGGGTGGTCATGCTGACGACCTTCGAGGTCGACGAGTACGTGGTGCAGTCGCTGCGGGCCGGTGCCTCCGGGTTCCTCGGGAAGGGCGCCGAGCCGGAGGAGCTGTTGAACGCGATCCGGATCGCCGCCGGTGGCGAGGCGCTGCTGTCACCGGCGGCCACCAAAGGGCTGATCGCCAAGTTCCTCGCGCAGGGCGACGGTTCGGAGGAGGAGCGGGATCCGGCCCGCGCCGAGCGGCTCGACGCGCTCACGGGGCGCGAGCGCGAAGTGCTCGTCCAGGTCGCGGGCGGACACTCCAACGACGAGATCGCCGAGCGCCTCGAAGTCAGCCCGCTGACGGTGAAGACGCACGTCAACCGGGCCATGGCGAAACTCGGCGCGCGCGACCGGGCGCAACTGGTCGTCATCGCGTACGAGTCCGGACTGGTCCGTCCGAGGGCGGACTGAGCTCCACCTGGGCGTACTGCGCCTGGAGTGGGAGCCGTATAAGGAAATGGACCCAGGGGCGACGGATCGGGCCCTTTCCATGGCTCAGGGTGTGACGTGGGGCGCTCAGGTGTGCTCGCCCTCTTGCTCCACGTTCCGCTCAAGCCACAGAAGAGAGACCCGCCACCCAATGTCCTGGCTGTCCAGATTCAGCCTCGCGCAACGGGCCCTCATAGGGTTGATCTCGATCATCGCGCTCGCCTTCGGAGCGATCGCGATGCTCATCGGCATCGTGGTGACGAACGCGATCGTGCTGATCGACCTGATCAACCAGTACCGACGACAGGGCTACGGCACGGTCGAGGCGGTCATCGAGGGCGGCCGCCACCGGCTGCGCCCGATCCTCATGACGGCCCTGGCGACCATCTTCGCCCTGCTCCCCATGGCGTTGGGTGTCACCGGGAGGGCGGCTTCATCGCCCAGCCGCTGGCCGTGGTCGTCATCGGCGGCCTGATCACGTCGACCCTGCTGACGCTGCTGCTGGTCCCGACGCTGTACACGGTGATCGAACTCCGCAAGGAGCGCCGGGCGAAGAAGAAGGGCGGCGAAGCGGGCGGCGAAGGCGGGGCTCCCGTCTTCGCCGACGCAGGAGGAGGAACCGGAACCGGCGGGGGTCTAGGCAGCGGATCGGACGCGCGCCGGCCGCTTCGCGCCGGCCGCTTCGCGCCGGCCCGTTGCCACCCACCCCCGCCCGATGGACTCAGGCCCGTGCCACAAACACTGAGGCCGTGCCCGCACGATCGTGCGGGCACGGCCTCGGCGTTGCTGGGGGCCAAGGGCCACGCAGTGTCCCGGAGTTCTCTGAAGGGCGGGTGGGTGCGGACAAGCCCGGCCGCGCAGCGGCCGGGGGCCCCGCACCCGCGCACGACCGAAGCCGCCCTGCGGCGTGGGCGCCAAGGCGTACACAGGCGATGGGGTGCCCCTCGGCAAGAGGGGCACCCCATCGGCGCACGCACAGCGCGAGCGTTACGGCAGTGCCAGCATCCGCTCCAGCGCCAGCTTGGCGAACTGCTCCGTCTCTCGGTCCACCTCGATGCGGTTGACCAGGTTGCCCTCGGCGAGCGATTCCAGGGTCCACACCAGGTGCGGCAGGTCGATGCGGTTCATCGTCGAGCAGAAGCACACCGTCTTGTCGAGGAAGACGATCTCCTTGTCCTCGGGCGCGAAACGGTTCGCGAGCCGTCGTACGAGATTCAGCTCCGTGCCGATCGCCCACTTCGAGCCGGCCGGAGCCGCCTCCAGGGCCTTGATGATGTACTCCGTGGACCCCACGTAGTCCGCCGCCGCGACGACCTCGTGCTTGCACTCGGGGTGGACGAGGACGTTCACACCGGGGATCCGCTCGCGGACGTCGTTCACCGAGTCCAGCGAGAAACGGCCGTGGACCGAGCAGTGACCCCGCCACAGGATCATCTTCGCGTCCCGCAGCTGCTCCGCCGTCAGCCCGCCGTTCGGCTTGTGCGGGTTGTAGACGACGCAGTCGTCGAGGGACATGCCCATGTCGCGGACCGCCGTGTTGCGACCCAGGTGCTGGTCGGGCAGGAAGAGCACCTTCGAGCCCTGCTCGAAGGCCCACTCAAGAGCCCGCTGGGCGTTCGACGACGTGCAGATCGTGCCCCCGTGCTTGCCCGTGAACGCCTTGATGTCCGCGGACGAGTTCATGTACGAGACAGGCACGACCTGCTCGGCCACCCCGGCCTCGGTGAGCACGTCCCAGCACTCGGCGACCTGCTCGGCGGTGGCCATGTCGGCCATCGAGCAGCCCGCGGCCAGGTCCGGCAGCACGACCTTCTGGTCGTCGCTCGTCAGGATGTCCGCCGACTCCGCCATGAAGTGCACACCGCAGAACACGATGTACTCGGCCTCCGGGCGCGCGGCCGCGTCCCGGGCCAGCTTGAAGGAGTCGCCCGTGACGTCCGCGAACTGGATGACCTCGTCGCGCTGGTAGTGGTGGCCGAGCACGAAGACCTTGTCCCCGAGCTTCTCCTTGGCCGCGCGGGCGCGCTCCACCAGGTCCGGGTCGGACGGAGAGGGCAGGTCGCCGGGGCACTCGACGCCCCGCTCGCTCCTCGGGTCGGCCTCGCGGCCGAGCAGCAGCAGGGCGAGGGGCGTCGGCTGTACGTCGAGCTCCTGGGTCTGGGCGGTGGTCACGACACGCACCCTTTCTGTTCTGCGGCTCGCCGGGCTCGTAGGGAGCGGGCCCGGCGGAACGATGCCTTTTCGTCGAATTGACGCTATCTATCATAACCGCTTCACGTCACGTTGACGATGTCCATAGCGTCGATGTGACGTGAATCCCGGTCGCCGCTACGGCAGGTGACATCAGGTGTCGGCCGGGTTGTCCGTGGGCTTGTCCACAGGTCGGTGTTCGCGTCCGGGCGCATGTGCGAGCATGAAGTGAGAAGGCAAAGACAAGCGCTCGGCCCGGAATGAATCCGCGGCCCCGCCGGTTGCAACCGTCGGCAAGCAGTCTCCGTACAACCCGGGAGAGAAGCAGATGTCCGTATCGGACGAGACCACCACCGTGAGCGACGGCATCATCCTGTCCGACGCCGCCGCGGCCAAGGTCAAGGCCCTGCTCGACCAGGAAGGCCGCGACGATCTGGCACTGCGCGTCGCCGTTCAGCCCGGCGGCTGCTCCGGCCTGCGCTACCAGCTCTTCTTCGACGAGCGCTCCCTCGACGGCGATGTCGTCAAGGACTTCGGTGGCGTCAAGGTCGTCACCGACCGTATGAGCGCCCCGTACCTGGGCGGCGCGTCCATCGACTTCGTGGACACCATCGAGAAGCAGGGCTTCACGATCGACAACCCGAACGCGACGGGCTCCTGCGCCTGCGGCGACTCCTTCAGCTAAGCCCCCGGCTCACCGTCGCCGAGCCCGCGGCGCACGGCTGAGCACGCCCGGCTGCACGCATACGGCTGAACGCGTACGAAGGCGGCGTCCCCCTCCGACAGGGACGCCGCCTTCGCGTATCCGGAGCGCCGGCCGCTACTGGGGCTGCGTCGCCTTCTGGGCCGCCGACGGCGACTGCACCGAGGCGCCGGGCACCTTCCCCTCGGGGATCTCCTTGCCGTCCGATCCCACGACCTTGCGGTCGCCGAGCGGCTTGTCCAGATGGACGGTCTTCTCGTAGATCTTGGCGATCAGGATGCAGATCTTTTCCGGCCAGGGCTTCTCGGTCACCGTGACGGTCACCTTGTCCGAGCTCTCGCTCGCCGAGGCCGAGTAGTCCGCGCACACCCCGCCCGTGAAACCGACCGTCAGGTCCTGCCCGTCGACGGTGTAGCCCTGCACCTTGACGTCGCGCGAGGTCGGCGCCGCGGTCGGCTCGTCGCCCGGCGCGGTCGGCGTGGGGCTCGGCTGCCCGGGGGCCGTCGGTGCGGTCAGATACCGCGGGTCGACAGCCGGATGCGTCACCGTGAAGCTGTCGTCCGCCCCCTGCGTCCGCACCTCGAACAGCCAGGACGGCACCAGCGTCTGCCGCCCGTGCGCGTAGTGCGTCGCCAGCCCGAAGGTGGCCTTCTCGACGGTCACTGCCTGAGGAGCCGGTGTCACCGTCGAGTGCTCGCACGGCATCTCGTCGCGGTCCTTCAGCGGTACGGGGCTGGCACAGCCGCCGATGCCCTTGCGTCCACCGCCCGACGCGGAGGCCGACCCATTCATCAGGTCCAGCGTCTTGCGCGCACTGATGACGGGGTATGTGTCCCCCTTAACCGGCGCCTTCAACTGGCCGCTGCCGCTGAAGACCTTGCCCTCGGAGTCGACCTGGAGACCGGTGGTCCAGCCGTAGGTCGGAAGCCCGCCGACCACCGCGTCCGCGTTCACCACGCGTACCCGGTCGTCGTTCATGAGCTGGCTCGCGTCCAGCTTCGCGTCGTCCTGGCCGACCGCCTTCAGTATGGGAGCGGCCGCCTTCTTGGCCTCCTCCTCGCTCACCGCCCCGGGGCGCAGTCCCGCCAGGCCGCCGGACCCGACGGGGACGCAGCGCTTGCCCTTGGGGCAGTTGTCGGTCCCCGGCAGATACGAGCTGAAGGTCCAGATGCCGGGCGCGTTCACGCTCACCCGCAGATTCGGTTCCGAACCGTCCTTCGTGGAACCGACGATCCAGCCGTCCCCGACCAGCCTCGGCGTGCCCGCCAGGCCGAGGGCCTTCGCCAGTCGGGCCACCTCGGCCTTCGTCACCTCGCCCTTCGCCCAGTACACGGGCGCCGAGTCCGGGCCGCCCGGCAGCTTGCCGTCCGCGTGGTAGGTCGCGCCGTACGGGTTGGGCTCGCCGGGCGCGATGCCGTTCGTGCCGCCCGTGGCGCTCGTGGTGCCCTCGGAGTAGCCGTCGAGGGCGAGCGGCGGGGGAGTGCCGTCGCCGCCGGGGGCCCCCGAGCCGCTGCGGCCGTTCCCGCCGGACGCCGTGGCCGCGAAGTACGCCCCGCCGCCCCCGACCAGCAGGACCGCGGCCGCGACCGAGGCGACGATCGCCGGGGAATGCCGACGGCGCGGTGCGGTCGGCTCGGCGCCCTCGGAGGGACCCTCGCCCGGACCCTCGGCAGAACCCACGGCGGCACCCTCGACGGGCTCGCTCGCGTCGTTGTCGGGTCGCTCGGTGCTCACCGCATCGCTCCTTCGGCTTCACTGCTGTCCCATGACCCGGCCCTGTCACACAGGGGCGCTGAGGGTCGTATACCGCATCCCCTTTACGGGGGACAGCGATGGGACGCAGCGGGGGAGCGCGCGGTTCCCTGCGAGCGCTCGCCGAATTCCCCCGTTCGGCGCCGCCCGATCGGCCGTACGCGGATCAGTCGCCGTAGTCGGACATCGCGTCCAGCAGCCGTGCGGAAGTCGGCGGCACGGTCACCCCGTGGATGCGTGCCGGAGACACCGGGAGGGAAGTGACCTTGGCGGGAGCCGACCAGTGCCGGGCCATCCGGGCGCAGTCGCCGCGGAGCGACGCCAGATCGCCTTCGAGGTCGAGCGGAGCGGAGCCGTGGACCTTGAGGTTCGTCATACCGGAACCGTATGCACCGTTGCCCTTACGAAGAAAGATCTACTATCGGGTAGTTTTGCCCGCTTCAGCAGGCCCGTGCGGACCGGGTAGCGTGAACTGTCAATCCTCTCCCCTCGCAGGAGCGTGTCCTAGCCGTGCGTATCGCAGTCACCGGCTCCATCGCCACCGACCACCTCATGACCTTCCCCGGCCGTTTCGCCGACCAGCTGGTCGCGGATCAGCTGCACACGGTCTCCCTCTCCTTCCTGGTCGACAACCTCGACGTGCGCCGGGGCGGGGTCGGCGCGAACATCGCCTTCGGCATGGGCCAGCTCGGCACCCGGCCGATCCTGGTCGGGGCGGCGGGTTCCGACTTCGACGACTACCGCGCGTGGCTGGACCGCCACGGCGTCGACACGGACTCGGTCCGCATCTCCGAGGTGCTGCACACCGCGCGCTTCGTGTGCACCACCGACGCCGACCACAACCAGATCGGCTCGTTCTACACGGGCGCGATGAGCGAGGCCCGTCTCATCGAGCTGAAGGCCGTCGCCGACCGGGTCGGCGGCCTCGACCTGGTCCTGATCGGCGCGGACGACCCCGAGGCGATGCTCCGCCACACCGAGGAGTGCCGCTCCCGCACGATTCCCTTCGCCGCCGACTTCTCGCAGCAGATCGCCCGGATGAACGGCGACGAGATCCGGATACTGCTGGACGGAGCGACGTACCTCTTCTCGAACGAGTACGAGAAGGGGCTCATCGAGTCCAAGACCGGCTGGACGGACGAGGAGATCCTGGGCAAGGTCGGGCACCGTGTGACGACCCTCGGCGCGCAGGGCGTGCGCATCGAACAGGCGGGCGAGGAGCCCATCGAGGTCGGCTGCCCGGAGGAGGAGCGCAAGGCCGACCCCACGGGCGTCGGCGACGCGTTCCGCGCGGGCTTCCTCTCCGGCCTCGCCTGGGGCGTCCCGCTGGAGCGCGCCGCCCAGGTCGGCTGCATGCTCGCCACGCTGGTCATCGAGACGGTCGGCACCCAGGAGTACCAGCTCCGCCGCGCCCACTTCATGGACCGCTTCACCAAGGCGTACGGCCATGACGCCGCCGCCGAGGTCCAGGCTCACCTGGCCTGATCCACTGGCACACCCGCGAGTGAAGGGGCGCCTCGGCACCCCTTCACTCGCGGGTGTGCCCAAGGCCTGCCTTTCGGATCACGCCCGGGCCGCGGCAGCAGTTGTGAGGCGCCGCAGCCCGAAGCCGGCGTGATCAATACACTGAGGCCGGCCGCCGCTCCACGTAACACCTTGGCCGGCCGCCGCACCACGTAACACCTTGGCCGGCCGCCGCACCACTTATCACCTAGGCCAACCGCCGCACCACGTAGGCCGTCCCCTTCTCCGCCGGCTCCTCACCCATGTACTTCTGCCCCCGCATCTCGCACCACGCCGGGATGTCGAGCCGGGCCGCCTCGTCGTCGGAGAGGACGCGTACGGTCCCGCCCACCGGCACATCCCCGATGACCTTCGCCAGCTCGATCACCGGGATCGGGCACCGCTTGCCCAGCGCGTCCACGACGAGGGTGTCGGCGGCCGCGGACGTCGTCGTCGGTGTCGCCGGGGCCCCCAGCTTCTCGCGGACCGCCAGGACGGCACCGGGCAGGACCGACAGGAAGCGGTCGACGTCCTCTTCCGCCGTGCCCGGCGGCAGCGACACACGGACGTTGCCCTCGCTCAGGACACCCATGGCCTTCAGTACATGGCTGGGCGTCAGCGTGCTGCTGGTGCAGGACGAACCGGAGGAGACCGAGAAGCCGGCGCGGTCGAGTTCGTGGAGCAGTGTCTCTCCATCGACATAGAGACAGGAGAAGGTGACGATCCCCGGCAGCCGGTGGACCGCGTCGCCGACCACCTCCACGTCCGGGACCAGTTCGGGGACTCGCCCGCGGATCCGCTCCGTCAGTTCCCGCAGCCGCCCGGCCTGAGCGGCCGCCTCGGCGCGTACGGCGCGCAGCGAGGCCGCCGCTGCCACCACGGCGGGGATGTTCTCGAACCCGGCCGCCCTTCCCGACTCCCGCTCGTCCGGGGGGCCTTGAGGCGAGAACCGGGTCCCCTTCCGTACGGCGAGCAGTCCGACGCCCGAGGGCCCACCCCATTTATGGGCACTTGCCGTCAACAAGGACCAGTCGCCCTCGACGCGCGCCCAGCCCAGCGACTGCGCCGCGTCGACCAGCAGCGGCACCCCCACCGCCCGGCAGGCCTCGGCCACCGCGGCCACCGGCTGCTCCGTACCCACCTCGTGGTTGGCGGACTGCAGGCAGGCGAGAGCGGTGTCGGGGCGCAGGGCGTGCGCGTACGCGGACGGGGACACCCGGCCCGCACGGTCGACCGGGATCCCGGTCACCGAACCCCCCGCCGCCTCGTGAACGTCTGCCGAATGGAGCACCGACGAGTGTTCGACCGCTGACACGATCAGGTGGCGTCCGACGCGGCGGCGGCCGGCCAGCGCGCCCTCGATCCCGGTGTGCACCGCCCGCGTACCGGAGGAGGTGAAGACCAGCTCGTCCGGGCGGCAGCCCACCGCCTCGGCCGCCGCCTCACGCGCCGCGTCGAGCAGCAGCCGCGCTCGCCGTCCCTCCCGGTACAGGCGGGCGGGATCGGCCCACCCCTCGTCGAGCGAGGCCTGCAGGGCCTGCCGGGCGACGGGGTGGAGGGGAGCAGCGGAAGCAGCATCGAAGTAGGCCACACCTCAACGCTAAGTCCTCCGGCAAGGAGAGCTCCCCCGAGGGGCGCGGGGAGCGGCGCGATCAGCCACAGGCGGCCCGCGGTCGCCGACGGGCCTGGTCGACCGGGCTGCGAGGCGTCCGAACCCCCCGTCAGAAAGCCCCCCGGAGCCGGGCATCCCACCCCTTCGGGGTGACCCGCGGCGCGTTGGGCACCCTCCCCGCGCGACCCCAAATAGCGTCCAGTAGGGTTTGGTCCGCATAAACATCCAAACCCCTGCCCGTGTGCCAGGGCGGCGAGCGACCAGCGAGAAGGCCGTAGCCAACCAGCGCGGGCGAGACTCTCGGGAAGGCGCTACGTGAGTCCCAACGGCTCCGACCGCTCGCCGCGGCGCCCGATGCGGCGGAAGCTGCTGCAGGCAATGACTGCGGGCCTGGTCCTGGCGACAGCCACCGGTTGCTCGTACAACTGGGAAGACTTCCCCCGCCTTGGTATGCCCACCCCGGCCACGGAAGAGGCTCCGCGGATCCTCTCCCTGTGGCAGGGGTCCTGGGCGGCGGCGCTCGCCGTAGGCGTGCTGGTGTGGGGCCTGATCCTGTGGAGCGCCATGTTCCACCGGCGCAGCCGCACCAAGGTCGAAGTTCCTCCGCAGACCCGGTACAACATGCCCATCGAGGCGCTGTACACCGTGGTCCCGCTCATCATCGTCTCGGTGCTGTTCTACTTCACCGCCCGCGACGAGTCGAAGCTCCTCAGCCTCTCCCCGAAGCCCGACGTCACGGTCAACGTGGTCGGTTTCCAGTGGAGCTGGGGCTTCAACTACATCGCGGACGTTCCCGGTTCCACCGGGAACGCGAAGACCGACAAGAACCTGGCAGCCATTCCGGACCGGTTCAAGGCGGACTTCCCGGCGAACGCCGGCGGTGTCTACGACGTCGGCACGCCCGGCACGCGGAACCCGCAGACCAACAACCCCGGCCCGACCCTCTGGCTCCCCAAGGGCAAGACGGTCCGCTTCGTTCTCACTTCGCGTGACGTCATCCACTCCTTCTGGGTGGTGCCGTTCCTCATGAAGCAGGACGTCATCCCGGGCCACACCAACTCCTTCCAGGTGACCCCCAACAAGGAGGGCACCTTCCTGGGCAAGTGCGCCGAACTCTGCGGCGTCGACCACTCCCGGATGCTCTTCAACGTGAAGGTCGTCTCCCCTGAGCGCTACGAGGCCCACCTCAAGGAGCTCGCGGCGAAGGGTCAGACCGGTTACGTCCCGGCCGGCATTGAGCAGACGGGCCACGAGAAGAACCGGGAGACGAACAACCTGTGAGCATCCTCAACGAACCCCAGGGTGCCGCCGAAGACTCGTACGAGAACGAGCTGCCGGTACGGCGCAAGCAGCCCGGCAACGTCGTGATCAAGTGGCTCACCACCACTGACCACAAGACGATCGGCACGCTGTATCTGGTCACGTCGTTCGCGTTCTTCTGCATCGGCGGCGTCATGGCGCTGCTCATGCGCGCCGAGCTCGCCCGGCCTGGTCTGCAGATCATGTCGAACGAGCAGTTCAACCAGGCGTTCACGATGCACGGCACGATCATGCTGCTGATGTTCGCGACGCCGCTGTTCGCCGGTTTCGCGAACTGGATCATGCCGCTGCAGATCGGCGCGCCCGACGTGGCGTTCCCGCGGCTGAACATGTTCGCCTACTGGCTCTACCTGTTCGGCTCGCTCATCGCGGTCGGTGGCTTCCTCACCCCGCAGGGCGCGGCCGACTTCGGCTGGTTCGCCTACAGCCCGCTGTCGGACGCGGTCCGCTCGCCGGGCATCGGCGCCGACATGTGGATCATGGGTCTGGCCTTCTCCGGCTTCGGCACGATCCTCGGCTCGGTCAACTTCATCACCACGATCATCTGCATGCGTGCTCCCGGCATGACGATGTTCCGCATGCCGATCTTCGTGTGGAACGTGCTGCTGACCGGTGTGCTGGTCCTGCTGGCCTTCCCGGTCCTCGCCGCCGCGCTGTTCGCCCTGGAGGCGGACCGCAAGTTCGGTGCCCACGTCTTCGACGCGGCAAATGGCGGAGCCTTGCTCTGGCAACACCTCTTCTGGTTCTTCGGCCATCCAGAGGTGTACATCATCGCTCTACCATTCTTCGGAATCATTTCCGAAGTGATCCCAGTGTTCTCACGCAAGCCGATGTTCGGCTACATGGGCCTCATCGCCGCCACCATCTCCATCGCCGGTCTGTCCGTGACCGTGTGGGCCCACCACATGTACGTCACCGGTGGTGTGTTGCTGCCGTTCTTCTCCTTCATGACGTTCCTCATCGCCGTGCCAACGGGCGTGAAGTTCTTCAACTGGATCGGAACGATGTGGAAGGGGTCCTTGAGTTTCGAGACCCCGATGCTCTGGGCCACCGGCTTCCTGATCACCTTCACGTTCGGTGGTCTGACCGGTGTCATCCTGGCCTCGCCGCCGATGGACTTCCACGTCTCGGACTCGTACTTCGTGGTGGCGCACTTCCACTACGTGGTCTTCGGCACCGTGGTGTTCGCGATGTTCTCCGGCTTCCACTTCTGGTGGCCGAAGATGACGGGCAAGATGCTCGACGAGCGTCTCGGCAAGATCACCTTCTGGACGCTGTTCGTGGGCTTCCACGGCACGTTCCTCGTGCAGCACTGGCTGGGCGCGGAGGGCATGCCGCGTCGGTACGCGGACTATCTCGCGGCCGACGGCTTCACCGCGCTGAACACGATCTCGACGATCAGCTCGTTCCTGCTCGGCCTGTCGATCCTGCCGTTCCTCTACAACGTGTGGAAGACGGCCAAGTACGGCAAGCCGGTCGGCGTCGACGACCCGTGGGGCTACGGCCGTTCGCTGGAGTGGGCCACCTCGTGCCCGCCGCCGCGGCACAACTTCCTCACCCTGCCGCGGATTCGCAGTGAATCCCCGGCGTTCGACCTGCACCACCCGGAGATCGCCGCTCTCGACCAGCTCGAGAACGCCGGTCACGGGACGTCGGCTCTGTCTGGTGGCAAGGAGGCCGGCAAGTGAAGGTCCAAGGCAAGATGTTCATCTGGCTGGCCGTCTTCATCCTCGTCATGGCGATCGTCTATGGCGTGTGGTCGAAGGAGCCGGCCGGTACCACGGCGCTCTTCCTGGCCTTCGGCCTGAGCATGATGATCGGCTACTACCTGGCCTTCACGGCCCGGCGGGTCGACGCGCTGGCGCAGGACAACAAGGACGCGGACGTCGCGGACGAGGCCGGCGAGGTGGGCTTCTTCAGCCCGCACAGCTGGCAGCCGCTCGCGCTCGGCGTCGGCGGCGCGCTCGCCTTCCTGGGTGTCGTCTTCGGCTGGTGGCTGCTCTACTTCTCGGCCCCGATCATCCTGATCGGCCTGTGGGGCTGGGTCTTCGAGTACTACCACGGTGAGAACCGCACGCAGTAGCACGCGCCACCCGAGAGCCCGGACACTCCGCCAGGAGTGTCCGGGCTCCGTCGTCAGCCGCACGCCATGTACCCCACACGGGTCACTCGCCGTGCTGTAGTTGACGGTCGTTCTTAGCGTGGGACCATGAACCACTCACCGCGCATCCGCACGGTCGTCAGCTGCACCACGCTGGTGGTCGCCCTCGGCGTGGGCGTCATCGCCTGCAGCGCCGACGACCACCCGCTCTCGGCGAAGCCGTACGACGCGGCGGGACAGATCTCCTTCAACGGCAGCAGCGGCAACAAGAAGGTCGACCCCGACAAGCCTTTGGAAATCATCGCCCTGACCGAAGACGGGCGTATCACCGACGTCACGGTCACGGACGCCTCGGGCCGCTACGTCGTGGGCGAACTCGCCGCCGACGGCAGCCGCTGGCACAGCACCTCTCCGCTGGCCGCAGGGGCCCACTACACGGTGCGCGTGAGCACCGAGGACGGAAGTGGCGCCCCCGGCCGCAAGGTCCTCGACTTCGAGACCACCACACCCAAGACGAAGAAGCAGCTGGACGTGAAGTTCGGGCCCGAGGCGGGCAAGTACGGCGTCGGCCAGCCCGTCACCGCCGAACTCAGTGTCCCCGTGAAGGACAAGGCCGCCCGCACGATCGTCGAACGCGCCCTCAGGGTCGACTCGGTGCCCGCCGCGGAGGGCGCCTGGCACTGGGTGGACGACAAGACGCTGCACTACCGCCCCAAGGACTACTGGCCCACGAACGCCACCATCCAGGCGCACAGCAACCTCGCGGGCATCAAGATCGCCGACCACCTCTGGGGCGGCAACGCCAAGTCACTGCAGCTCACCACGGGCGATCGCCTCATCGCCGTCACGGATGCCTCCGCGCACTCCATGACGGTCTACCGCAACGGCCAGGTGATCAAGACGATCCCCGTCACCACCGGCAAGCCCGGCTACGAGACCCGCAACGGCGTCAAGGTCATCCTGGAGAAGCAGTACTTCGTACGGATGCGCGGGACCACCGTCGGCATCGCCGAGGGCAGCGCTGACTCCTACGACCTGCCCGTGTACTACGCGACCCGTGTCACCTGGAGCGGCGAGTACGTGCACGCGGCGCCCTGGTCCGTGGGCGAACAGGGGTATGCCAACGTCAGCCACGGCTGCACCGGGATGAGTACCGCCAACGCCGAGTGGTTCTTCAACAACGTGCGCCAGGGCGACATCGTGAAGGTCCAGAACTCCAACGGCGCCACGATGGCCCCGTTCGACAACGGCTTCGGCGACTGGAACCTCAACTGGAAGACCTGGCGCCAGGGCAGCGCCCTGGTGGGCGGGACTCCCGACGGCCCGGCCCCGCAGGACAGGGCCAGACTGCGTCCCGAGTCAGTGTGAGGCAGGCACGCGCCACCGCGCCCCGTCAGGGGCGCGGTGCACTGCGCGACAAGCCACCGACGGCCGGCAGTCGCCCGAGCACCCGACGATCCGAGCTCTCAGGCGCCGAGAAGAGCCTTGCGCCGCAGCAGAGAGGCCAGAGCGGCGGCGAACTCGACAGGGTCCACCGGAAGCGTCACCGCCGCATCCGCGCGGCTCCACGTGGCCAGCCAGGCGTCCTGGGGCCGACCGATGAGCACCAGCACGGGCGGGCAGTTGAAGATCTCGTCCTTGATCTGCCGGCACACCCCCATGCCGCCCATGGGCACTGCCTCGCCGTCCAGCACACAGACGTCGATCCCGCCCTTGTCCAGCTCCTTGATGACGGCGCCGGGAGTCGCGCACTCGATGAACTCGACGGAGGGAACGTCCGGAGCGGGCCTGCGCCCGGTCGCCAGCCGCACCTGTTCGCGGGTGTTGGAGTCGTCGCTGTAGACGAGCACCGTGGCGGTCGGCTGCATTGTTCCTCCGCGTCTTTGGTCGGGAACCACTGGTACCGATGGCGCGGATGCTACTCCCTTGAACACCTCGTCAACACCGGTTCGGACAGGCCTTCGATGGGCCATACGGGCTGGACACACCCCGTCAACACTCCGAACGGCACCCCCCGGGGTGAGGGCGGGATAAGCGACCGACATAATGTCGGTCGTGGCGACAGCAACGACAGTAGAAACCGGGCACGCGCACCCGTCGGTCAATCGGCCGAACCTCACCAGCGTCGGAACCATCATCTGGTTGAGTTCCGAGCTGATGTTCTTCGCGGCCCTCTTCGCGATGTACTTCACTCTGCGATCGGTGACCGGGCCGGATCACTGGAAGGAAATGGCGTCCAGCCTGAACCTTCCGTTCTCGGCGACGAACACCACGATCCTGGTGCTCTCCTCCCTGACCTGCCAGCTCGGCGTCTTCGCCGCCGAGCGCGGGGATGTGAAGAAGCTCCGGATGTGGTTCATCGTCACCTTCATCATGGGTGCGATCTTCATCGGCGGTCAGGTCTTCGAGTACACCGAACTGGTCAAGAAGGACGGGCTCTCGCTCTCCTCCGACCCGTACGGCTCGGTGTTCTACCTGACCACCGGCTTCCACGGACTGCATGTGACGGGCGGCCTCATCGCCTTCCTGTTCGTCCTCGGCCGCACCTACGCGGCCCGGAGGTTCACCCATGAGCAGGCGACCGCCGCCATCGTCGTGTCCTACTACTGGCACTTCGTCGATGTGGTCTGGATCGGCCTCTTCGCCACGATCTACCTGATCAAGTAATCGGGCGCACCGCCCGAAACATCCAGAAGCACCGACGCAGAAGATCCTGACACCGGGGTAATCCGTGAAAAAGCTCTCCGCACGACGACGCCATCCGCTGGCGGCGGTCGTCGTCCTACTCCTCGCGCTGGCGGCCACCGGGGGGCTGTACGCCGCGTTCGCACCCGCGAGCAAGGCGCAGGCCGACGAAACCGCCCAGTCCCTCGCCATCGACGAGGGCCAGAAGCTCTACGCCGTCGGCTGCGCCAGCTGCCACGGCACCGGCGGTCAGGGCACCACTGACGGTCCGAGCCTCGTGGGCGTCGGCGCCGCCGCGGTCGACTTCCAGGTCGGCACCGGCCGAATGCCGGCTCAGCAGCCGGGCGTGCAGATCCCGAAGAAGAAGGTCATCTACTCGCAGGCCGAGATCGACCAGCTCGCGACGTACATCGCCTCGCTCGGCGCCGGTCCCACGATCCCGACGAAGAGCCAGGTCAGCCCCGAGGGCGCGGACATCGCCAAGGGTGGCGAACTCTTCCGCACCAACTGCGCGCAGTGCCACAACTTCACCGGCAAGGGCGGTGCGTTGACGCACGGCAAGTTCGCGCCGAGCCTGGAGGGTGTCGACCCGAAGCACATCTACGAGGCCATGCAGACCGGCCCGCAGAACATGCCGTCCTTCCCCGACACCACGCTGTCGTCGAAGAACAAGCAGGACATCATCGCGTACCTCGACGCGGTCAACGGTGACGACACCGAGAGCCCCGGCGGCCTCGAACTGGGCGGCCTCGGGCCGGTCAGTGAAGGCCTGTTCGGCTGGATCTTCGGTCTCGGCACCCTGGTCGCCGTCGCCGTCTGGGTCGCCGCTCGGACCGCAAAGGCCAAGAAGTCATGAGTAGCCAAGAGATTCCAGAAGAGAACGTGCCCGCTGAGCGGGCCACCGACGAGCACGGTCACGCGGTAGCCGTCGCGGACGAGACGAACCCGTTCGCGGACCCGGGGCTGCCGCCCCACGAGCACCGTGTCCAGGACATCGACGAGCGGGCCGCCAAGCGGTCCGAGCGCATGGTCGCCATGCTGTTCACGCTGTCGATGCTGGCCACCGTCGCCTTCATCGCCTCGTATGTGGCGATCCCCAACGACAAGTCGATCTACGTCTTCCCGATCGGGCACATCAGCGCGCTGAACTTCGCGCTGGGTCTGACCCTCGGTGTGGCGCTGTTCTCGATCGGCGCGGGCGCGGTCCACTGGGCCCGCACCCTGATGTCCGACATGGAGATCGCCGACGAGCGTCACCCGATCGAGGCGGAGCCCGAGGTCAAGGCCAAGGTGCTGGCCGACTTCAAGCAGGGCGCCAAGGAGTCCGCGCTCGGCCGCCGCAAGCTGATCCGCAACACGATGTTCGGCGCGCTGGCCCTGTTCCCGCTCTCCGGCGTCATGCTGCTGCGCGACCTCGGTCCGCTGCCCGGCACGAAGCTGCGGCACACGCTCTGGTCCAAGGGCAAGCTGCTCGTCAACATGAACACCAACGAGCCGCTGCGTCCCTCGGACGTCGCCGTCGGGTCGCTCACCTTCGTCAAGCCCGAAGGCCTGGAGGAGCACGACGAGGACTTCCAGCAGGAGATCGCCAAGGCGGCCCTGATGATCGTCCGGCTGCAGCCGGACAACATCAAGGACAAGCAGGAACTCGAGTGGTCCTACGAGGGGATCGTGGCCTACTCGAAGATCTGCACCCACGTCGGTTGCCCGATCTCCCTGTACGAGCAGCAGACGCACCACGTCCTCTGCCCGTGCCACCAGTCCACCTTCGACCTCTCCGACGGTGCCCGAGTCATCTTCGGCCCGGCCGGTCACGCCCTGCCGCAGCTGCGCATCGGTGTGAACGACGAGGGCTACCTCGAGGCGCTCGGCGACTTCGAAGAGCCCGTCGGTCCTGCATTCTGGGAGCGCGGATGAGCACTGCGACCACCTCCGACTCGCGCTCGCGCGAGAAGGCACCCGCCGGTGAGCGGGTAGCCGACTGGGCCGACGGCCGCCTCGGGATCTACTCCCTGGCCAAGGCCAACATGCGCAAGATCTTCCCCGACCACTGGTCGTTCATGTTGGGTGAGGTCTGCCTCTACAGCTTCATCATCATCATCCTCACGGGTGTGTACCTGACGCTGTTCTTCCACCCGTCGATGAACGAGGTGGAGTACCACGGCAGCTACGTCCCCTTGCAGGGACAGCTGATGTCCGAGGCGTTCAACTCGACCATGCACATCTCCTTCGATGTGCGCGGTGGTCTGCTGATCCGGCAGATCCACCACTGGGCGGCGCTGATCTTCCTCGCCGGCATGTTCGTGCACATGATGCGTGTGTTCTTCACGGGTGCGTTCCGCAAGCCCCGTGAGGTCAACTGGGTGTTCGGCTTCCTGCTGTTCGTCCTGGGCATGTTCACCGGCTTCACCGGTTACTCGCTCCCGGACGACCTGCTCTCCGGCACCGGTGTCCGCTTCATGGAGGGCGCGGTCCTGTCCGTGCCGATCGTGGGCACGTACCTGTCGTTCTTCCTCTTCGGCGGCCAGTTCCCGGGCGGCGACTTCGTGGCCCGCTTCTACTCGGTGCACGTGCTGCTGCTGCCGGGCATCATGCTCGGCCTGGTGGTCGGCCACCTGATCCTGGTCTTCTACCACAAGCACACGCAGTTCGCGGGCCCGGGAAAGACGAACAACAACGTCGTCGGCATGCCGCTGCTGCCGGTCTACATGGCCAAGGCCGGAGGCTTCTTCTTCCTGGTCTTCGGTGTCATCGCGGCCATCGCGGCGATCGCTTCGATCAACCCGATCTGGTCCATGGGCCCCTACCGTCCGGACCAGGTCTCCACGGGCGCCCAGCCCGACTGGTACATGGGCTTCTCCGAGGGCCTGATCCGTGTCATGCCGGGCTGGGAGATCAACCTCTGGGGCCACACACTCGTCCTGGGCGTGTTCATCCCGCTGATGATCTTCCCGCTGGTCCTGGTCGCGATCGCGGTCTACCCGTTCATCGAGTCCTGGGTCACCGGCGACAAGCGCGAGCACCACATCCTGGACCGCCCGCGCAACGTCCCGACCCGGACCGCGTTCGGTGCCGCCTGGATCAGCTGGTACTTCGTCCTGCTCGTCGGTGGTGGCAACGACCTCTGGGCCACGCACTTCCACCTGGCGATCAACTCGATCACCTGGTTCGTCCGGATCGCGTTCTTCGTCGTGCCGGTGCTCACGTTCATCGCCACCAAGCGGATCTGCCTCGGTCTCCAGCGCCGTGACCGGGACAAGGTGCTGCACGGCCGCGAGTCGGGCATCATCAAGCGCCTGCCGCACGGTGAGTTCATCGAGGTGCACGAGCCGCTCAGCCAGGACGCGCTGCACACCCTCACCGCGCACGAGCAGTACAAGCCGGCCGAGATCGGCCCGACGGTCGACGAGAACGGTGTCGAGCGCAGGGTGCCGGGCACGCAGCGGCTGCGCGCCAAGCTCAGCAAGGGCTACTACGGGGAGGACAACCAGATCCCCAAGCCCACGGTCGAGGAGTACAAGGAGATCACGAGCGGTCACGGCCACCACTGATCTGCTGACCGATCCTTATTGATCGCCACGGGAAGAGCCCTCGTCCACTGCCTGGACGGGGGCTCTTTGCCGTGCTCCGGGCTGGATAGGGTGTTCCCATCTACAGGAGTCCCTTTCCGGGACGGACCCAGGAGCGGCTTATGAGCGCTGTGAACCCCGCTGGAGGCGACATCGCGGCGGGCCGTTCCTGGCCCGTGGTCCTGAACGGCCTCCTCGACGGACGTGACCAGAGCGCGGACGACACCGCCTGGGCGATGGACCGCATCCTGCGCGGCGAGGCGACCGACGCGCAGATCGCCGGTTTCGTGGTGGCGCTGCGGGCCAAGGGCGAGACCGTCGAGGAGATCACCGGACTCGTCCGGACGATGTACGAGCACGCGAACGTGATCGAGGTGCCGGGGTCGACCGTCGACATCGTCGGTACGGGCGGCGACGGCGCGAAGACCGTCAACATCTCCACCATGTCGGCGATCGTGGTCGCCGGGACCGGCGCCAAGGTCGTCAAGCACGGCAACCGGGCAGCGTCCTCGGCGTCCGGCTCCTCGGACGTCCTGGAGAAGCTCGGCGTCAACCTCGAGCTGCCACTGAAGCGGGTCGTCGAGGTGGCCGAGGAGGCCGGGATCACCTTCTGCTTCGCGGTGAAGTTCCATCCGGCGCTGCGTCATGTGGCGGCAGCGCGTGGGCAGTTGGGGATCCGGACGACGTTCAACGTGCTCGGTCCGCTGACGAACCCCGCGCGGGTGAAGGCGCAGGCGGTGGGCGTCGCGGATCCCCGCATGGCGCCCATCGTGGCGGGTGTCTTCGCCGAGCGCGGCAACTCCTCGCTGGTCTTCCGCGGCGACGACGGCCTCGACGAGCTGACGACCACATCGACCTCCAGGGTCTGGGTCGTCCGCGACGGCAAGGTCACCGAGGAGCGTTTCGACCCGCGCGACGTGGGCATCGACCTCGTCCCGGTGGAGGCCCTGCGCGGCGCCGACGCGTCGTACAACGCGGACGTCGCCCGTCGCCTGCTGAACGGCGAGACCGGGCCCGTACGGGACGCGGTACTGCTCAACGCGGCGGCAGCCCTGGTGGCCCTGGAGCCGGCCGAGACACCGTTGGCCGAGCAGCTGCGTGCCGGGATGGCCAAGGCGGCGGAGTCGATCGACTCGGGCGCGGCGAAGCGGACGCTGGAGAGGTGGGTGGCCGCCAGCAACGCCTGAGACCTGCCGCCCCCGCGCGAGCACGGTCGAGCGTGGGGGCGGGGGCGCCGAGCCCCGCGCCCGCGGCATGATCCGCCGGACGGGACCCGGCTCGGAGCGCCCGGCTCCGGGTACCCGCAGGGGGCCCGGGCGGAGCGCTCCGGGCCGCCGGACGCGGTGGCGGCCGGAGTAAAGTGAAGACGTGGCAGCTCTCCCGCGGAGACGCCGCTTCCGTGTGGAGTCCTCCGGGGGCACGGGCCGCGAGGAGCGAGGCATGATTCACTCAGCCGATATCCGCGAGTGGCGCAACCGCGACGTGGTCGATCCCGGGGGTCGCAAGATCGGCGCTCTGGAAGCGGTCTACGTGGACACCGCCACCGACGCGCCTGCCATGGCCTCCGTCCGCACCGGATTGCCGACCCGGCACAGGCTCGTCTTCGTCCCCCTCGACGAGGCGACCCTGGGGCCCGGCTATGTGAAAGTCGCCCACTCGAGAGGGCAGGTGAAGAAGGCACCGTCCATCGGCATGGACGACATCCTGCCGGTCGAGCGGGAACACGAGATCTTCGAACACTACGACCAGACCTACGAGTCCGGTGCCGAGCACGGGCGCCGTCTCGCGCGCGGCTGACCGGCCCGTCGGAGGATGTGGTCACCCATGGCGCTCTTCCTCTTCCTGATCCTCGTGGCGGTCATCCTCGGGCTCATCGGTGCGACGGTGGAGGGGCTGTTCTACCTCCTGATCATCGGCGCGCTGGTGCTGGTGGCCGACCTGGTGCTGTTCGGCATGCGCTGGTCCCGGCGCTCGCACCGGCATCATTTCGTGCGCTGATCCCGACGGCAGGGCGCGTCCCGTCATCCGGACAGGAGTTGCGGGGCCGTGATCAGCTCGCGTAGGTTCCTGTCCAGGTCATGAGTGACAGTCATGAGGCCCCGGCCGACTGTCCGGCAACCCTCCGTCCGTGGCGGGGTGCCCCGGGTGAAGACCAGGTCGTAGGCAGCGAGGTCTACGGCAAGCGCGGACCCCTCGCCCTCTTTTGAGTGGATACAGCCCAGGGGTCCTGGTCGTTCGAGGGAGCCTTCTGTGAGCAAGCGAATGCGATAGGGCGTAGAGCCCCGCCTCCGCATACCCCCTTTTTCACCCCTTCCCGCGCTGAGCCGTACCCCCGTGTACCCGCTCGCGTGGTGATTCCCCGCGCCTCTCACAGGAGCTCGCCATGTCTGTCTCCACCACTGCCGCCGACCAGACCGTTTGTTCCCCGCTGCCCGTTCTGGGGCGAGATGTCACCGTCCCGCTCGTCACCGGTGGCGAGGTCACCTACGCCGCCCTCGACTACGCCGCCAGCGCCCCGGCCCTGCAGCGGGTGTGGGACGACGTCGCCGCCTACGCCCCGTACTACGGCAGCGTCCACCGCGGCGCCGGCTACCTCTCGCAGCTGTCCACCGACCTCTTCGAGAACGCCCGCAGGACTGTCGCCGAGTTCCTCGACTGCCGGGACGGCGACCAGGTCGTCTTCACCCGCTCCACCACCGACTCGCTCAACCTGCTCGCCGCCACTCTTCCGGCCGACTGCCAGGTCTTCGTCTTCGAGACCGAGCACCACGCCTCGCTGCTGCCCTGGCGGGGCGCCCGGGTGACGTACCTGAACGCCCCGCGCACGCCCGGTGAGGCCGTCGAGACCCTGGAGCGCGCGCTCGCCGACCGGGATCCGTACGGTCCGGCGCTGGTCTGTGTCACCGGCGCGTCCAACGTCACCGGCGAACTGTGGCCGGTGCGTGAACTCGCCGCGGCCGCCCACGCGCACGGCGCGCGCATCGTCCTCGACGCCGCGCAGCTTGCCCCGCACCACCCGGTGTCCGTCCGTGACCTGGGCGTCGACTGGGTCGCCTTCTCCGGTCACAAGCTGTACGCGCCCTTCGGGTCCGGCGTCCTGGCCGGCCGCTCCGACTGGCTGCGCGAGGCCGAGCCCTACCTGGCCGGCGGTGGTGCCAGCCGCAAGGTCACCCGGCGCGAGGACGGGGGAGTGGACGTGGAGTGGCACGAGAGCGCCGCCCGCCACGAGGCCGGGTCTCCGAACGTCATCGGCGCCTACTCGATCGCCTCGGCCTGCAAGGCGCTGACCGAGGCCGGGTTCGACACGCTGGTCGCCCGTGAGCGGCACCTGGTCGACACGGTCCGCGCGGGGCTCGCCGAGGTGCCCGAGGTGCGTGTCCTCTCCCTCTTCGGCGACGACGCCCCGCGCGTCGGCGTGATCTCCTTCGTCGTCGAGGGATGGAACAGCTCGCACTTCGCCGCCGCGCTCTCCGCCGAGTACGGCATCGGCGTGCGCGACGGTCTCTTCTGCGCCCACCCGCTGGTGCGCACGCTCCTCGGCAGTGATCCGCAGGCCCAGGGCGAATGCGGTGCGCCCGAGGCCGCGCCCGGCGAGAAGTCCCTGAACGCCATCCGGGTGAGCTTCGGGGCGGGCACGCCCGACGAGCACGTGGAGCGCTTCGTGCGCGCCGTGAAGGAACTGGTGCGGGACGGTGCGCAGTGGCAGTACCGCACGGAGGACGGCCGCTGTGTCCCGGCGGTCTGAGGGCTTCTGGCGCAGTTCCCCGCACCCTCTTTTCAGGGGCGCGGGGAACTGCGCGATCTTTTAGTGGGGGTCTGGGGGCGCGGCCCCCAGGTACGGGACGGGCAGGGGCGGCGGGGGCGAAAGAACTAGTGCCCCGGCAGGCAGCGTTTGCCCGTCAAGGAGCGGCGTCCGGTGCGTGCTCTGGGGGTCCCCCCGGCCGAGGGCTGGGGGGAGTGCCGGCCGGAAGTCCTCGTTCTGGATGTACTTGGGCTTTCGGCCGGTGCGGCGAGTGGGGGGGCACCTCCCACGCCCTTGAGGCAGTGGGGGAGCGTGCGGGGCGTCGCGACGGGGCGAACGTTGCCTGCTGGGGCACTAGCCGTCCAGGCCGATGGCGAACGCCGCCTCCAGGTCGTGCTGCGAGTACGTACGGAACGCCACGTGCGTGTCCGTCGCCTCGACGCCCGGGATCTTGCTGATGCGGCCGGGGATGACGTCCGCCAGGTCCTCGTGCTGCTTCACCCGGACCATGGCGATCAAGTCGTACGTACCGGTGACGGAGAAGACCTCGCTGACACTGTCCAGCGCGGCGATCGACTCGGCGATCTCGGGGATCCGGTCCACGCTGGTCTTGATGAGGACGATCGCGGTGATCACGGCTGGTTCTCTCCCTCGGGGCCGCTGCTGAGGCTCTCACCCTACTCGCGGTCCAGCCGGGCCGGTTGTTCCGCCGGGGCCCCGGCCCGAGGCGCATCCGCTGTCGGAGGCTGCGCCCCCGGGGAAGGTGCGGTGGTCGTACGGCCGAATCGGATCCACGCGTAGACGAACCCCAGCGAGAAGCCCACCAGATGGGCCAGATAGGCCACCCCGGGGCCCGATGAGTCGCGGCCGGCCGCGAGCCACTGCAGGCTGACCCAGAACGGCAGCACCACCCAGGCGGGAAAACGCAGCGGCAGGAAGAAGAGGAACGGGAAGAGACTGGTCACTCGGGCCTTGGGGAACAGGTACAGGAACGCGCCGAGGATCGCGGAGATCGCTCCGGAAGCGCCGACCAGGGACTGCTGCGACTCGGCGTTGGCGGCCGCGTAGCCGAGCAGGGCGAGATAGCCGCAGCCCACGTAGAAGAGGGCGAACTGCACGTGGCCCATGCGTTCCTCGGCCATCGCCCCGAAGACGTAGAAGAAGAGCATGTTGCCCAGGAGGTGGAGCCAGCTGCCGTGGATGAACAGGGCGGTGGCCGGGGTGAGCGCCTCGCGGGGCGCACCGGCGAAGAGTTCGGTGGGCAGCACGCCCCAGCTCCGGAAGTAGGCCCGCTGGGCGACCAGCAGTTCGTCCCCGGTTCCGTACGCCGGATTGAGGCCCGCCGCCGGGCCGATCACGAAGATCAGGCAGCACAGGGCGATCAGGCCGTAGGTCACCGGCGCCGAGTGTCCTCGAATCGCTCTGCCGACCGTCGTACTCCAGTTGCTGATCATGGTGCAGAGCATGGCGTAACGGGAGCCACGCGGACAGATCGCCTCGCCGCCGTGGACAGCCGAGCGTCGGGTACCCGCCAGGCCGTAGGGTTACGAGCCACATGCACCAGGGAGACTGGCGCTGGACGGACACTAGAAGGAAAGCGACTGCCACATGACGGTTCCCCTGCCGGACGCCAAGACTCGCTGGCGCTGCACGCTCTGCGGCAACCTCACGCGTTTCGACGTGACCCGCTCGTCGAAGGTCGTCGAGTATGTGCACCTCGACCTGGCCGGTGAGCCGAAGGTCGAGGAGCGCGAGGTGGTCAGTGAGACCATCGAGTCGGTCCGCTGCCGCTGGTGCAACGCGGTGGATCAGGTGGAACTCGTGGACAGGCCGGGTGCCGGCTCCTGAGGGAGCGGGCCCCGCACAGGTATTGGGGTGACGGATGGTGGAGACCACAGGCGGGGAGCCGGACGACGGCACCGCTGAGGTGCTCGATCGTCCGCTGCCCGATGGTGTGCGCAGAAGAGTCGTACAAATTGTTTCAGACGGGTTCGGCGGGTTGACCGTTGCCGAACTTCCTGTCCAATTGCGGCAGTACGCCCGGTTCGCCCCCAATCGCCGGGCCAAGTTCGCCGGTAACGCCATGGCCGCGGCCCTGGAGACCGACCCGCTGTTCAGACAGCGCATCGCCGAGAAGCTGAGAGAGGCTCAGCCGGAGCTCGCCGGCGCCCTCGACTCGGGCGCGCCGCCCCCGGCCGCGGATCCGCTGGACGTGGCCGCCGCGGCCTATGTGCTGCGCCCCGCGGGCTGGGTGAAGCTGGTGACCGCCGCGGGCGAGGAGGCCCTGCGGGCGGACGCCGAGCGGGCCGGTGAGGAGAGCCGGGCCGAGCTGGAGCGGCTGCGCGAGGAACTCGCGGAGGCCCGCGGCCAGACGAAGGCCGAGACCGAACGGCTGCGCACGGAGCTGGAATCGGCGAAGAAGGAAGCGGAATCGCTGCACCGCAAACTGCGCGGCGCCCTCAGTGACGTCAAGCGCGGCGAGGCGGCGCTGCGCAAGCTCCAGGCCGAGATGGACGTCGTACGGGCGGAGGGGCAGGTCCAGGTGTCCGCCGCCGAAAGCGAGACCCGGCGGCTCAAGGCGCGGCTGGGCGAGGCCGAGGCGGCCCTGGAGGCGACCCGGCGGGCGGCGCGCGAGGGGCGCAGCGTCGAGGACATGCGGGTGCGGCTGCTGCTCGACACCGTGCTGGAGGCCACTCAGGGGCTGCGGCGCGAACTCGCCCTGCCGCCCGTGTCGGTGCGGCCCGCAGAGACGGTCGATGCGGTCGAACCGGGACGGATGACACCAAAAGACATCGCCGCCCGCGCCCTGTCCGAAAATGATCCGGCGATCCTCGACCAACTGCTCGCGCTGCCGCAGGCGCATCTGGTGGTCGACGGCTACAACGTGACCAAGACCGGCTATCCGCAGATGCCGCTGGAGAAGCAGCGCCTGAGGCTGCTCGGGCAGCTCTCGCAGCTCGCCGCGCAGACCGGTGCCGAGGTGACGTGTGTCTTCGACGGGGCCGAGCTGGCCGCTCCCGTGCTCCTCGCGCCGCCGCGCGGGGTGCGGGTGCTGTTCTCCAAGCCCGGCGTCACCGCTGACGAGTTGATCCGTCAGCTGGTTCGGGCCGAGCCGCCGGGGCGGCCGGTCATCGTGGTATCCACCGACCGTGAGGTGGCCGACGGGATCGCCAAGGCGGGTGCGCGGCCGGTGGCCTCGGCGGTGCTCCTCAAGCGCTTTTCGCGCGGTTGACGATCTGGGGTGTACGCCTCATAGGCAACGTAAGTCCCATGTGTAACCTCCGGGCGAGATGCCCGAATTGGCGAAACCTTCACGCAACGTAGTGTCAGACGCGCATTACTGCATGTGAGTTGTCGGCAAAGAATGCGCTCGGTGACCGAAATTTTTCCGATGAGGATTTGAACTGATCACAGGAAGGTCACTAGGGTCAGGCCTCGAACCTCCGCTCGGGTGATCGCTCATTGGGAGCGACGGCGGAGGGGCACCGCCCGTCGGCGCATTCGGCAGGCGGCTGGAGGAAGAAGGAGCTCGCCTTCGTGGCGTCCCACCGTCGACCCAAGCAGCCGAGCCGCACCCGTGTGACCGTGCTCACCACCGCCGCCGCCGCTGCCGTGGCCCTCAGCGCGAACGTCGCCAACGCCGCGCCGAGCGAGAAGCCGAGCAAGGACGAGGTCAAGGCCAAGGTCGACAAGCTCTACGAGGAGGCCGAGAAGGCCACCGAGAAGCTCGACGGGGCCAAGGAGAAGCAGGCGAAGCTCCAGAAGGAGATCAGCGCCCTCCAGGACAACGTCGCCCGCGGTCAGGAAGAGCTCAACACTCTGCGCGATGGCCTCGGTTCGATGGCCAGCGCCCAGTACCGCACCGGAGGCATCGACCCCTCGGTGGCTCTCTTCCTCTCTTCCGACCCGGACAGCTATCTCGACAAGGCGTCCACGATGGACCAGCTGAGCGCTCAGCAGGTCGAGTCGCTCAAGAAGGTCCAGGAGAAGCAGCGTTCGCTCGCCCAGCAGCGCAAGGAAGCCTCCGACAAGCTCAAGGACCTCGCCGACACCCGGGCGGAGCTGGCCAAGAAGAAGAAGGAAGTCCAGGCCAAGCTCGGCTCGGCCCAGAAACTCCTCAACACCCTGACGGCCAAGGAGAAGGCGGCTCTCGCAGCCGCCGAGCAGGAGCGTGCCACCCGGGCCAGCGAGCGCGTCGATCTCGGCAACAGCAAGGGATCCGGGCGCGCCGGGGCGGCGTTCTCCGCCGCGCAGAGCAAGATGGGCTCGCCGTACGTGTACGGCGCCTCCGGCCCCAGCTCCTTCGACTGCTCGGGCCTCACCTCATGGGCCTACGCCCAGGCGGGCGTCTCCATACCGCGCACCTCGGAGGCTCAGGCCAACGCCGGTACGCGCATCTACTCGCAGAGCGGTCTGCAGGTCGGCGACCTCGTCATCTTCTACGGCGACTTCCACCACGTCGGCCTGTACGCGGGCAACGGCCAGGTGCTGCACGCCCCGCACACCGGCGCGGTCGTCCGCTACGAGTCCATCGGCAACATGCCCTTCCAGTTCGGCGTCCGGGTCTGACGCCCGCCCGCTGAGCGGACCCTCGCCGCACCGCCCAAACGGGCGAATTGCGCCGGCTCCCGCTGACCCCACGCCCCGTCGGTGACCTGCGTCTCCGGCGGGGCGTCACGTTGTGCGCCCTCAGACGGCTTTGCCGGTGTGTAGTCGCACGGCTACTGTCTGGCGCGATTCCCCCAATTCCGGGGGACCGTCAGCGGAAGGGAGAGCGGCTACCCGTGGGGTCCCATCGCCGCCTTGCACCGTCCGGTTTCGACCGGGGCTTCGGCGCCACCGGTTTCGCCGTCTGCGTGATGTCCGCCGCGGCAGCGGCACTCGGCGCCCCACCGGCCGCCGCAGCACCGCAGGACGACACCCGGGCCGAGGTGGACCGCCTGTACGCACAGGCGGAGAAGGCCACCGAGGCGTACAACAAGGCCGACGAGCGCGCCGACTCGCTGCGCAAGGAAATCGGCACGGCGCAGGACGAGATCGCCCGGCAGCAGGAACGCATCAACACCATGCGGGACGCGCTCGGCTCGCTCGCCGGAGCCCAGTACCGCTCCGGCGGCATCGCCCCCTCCCTCGCGCTGCTGTTCGCCGACGACCCGGGCGACTACCTCGACAGGGCCGCCGCCCTGGACCGCATCACCGCGCACCAGGCCGGTGAACTCACGGACCTCCAGCTCGCCATGCGCGACCTCGCCCAAAAGCACGAGGAGGCCACCGGCAAACTCGCGGAGCTGGAGCGCAGCCGCAAGGCCGTCGCCCAGAACAAGCGGACCGTCGAGCGGAAACTGGCCAAGGCCCGGCAGCTGCTCAACTCGCTGCCGGACGCCGTGCGCGCCGCCTACGACCGGACGTCGCGTTCCACCCGCGCCGACATGCCCGACCTCGGAGGCGCCGTCCCCTCCTCGGGCCGTGCGGCCGCCGCCGTCGCCGCGGCCCGCTCGGCGCTCGGCCGACCGTACGTGTGGGGTGCCAACGGGCCGGGCGGTTTCGACTGTTCGGGCCTCATGCAGTGGTCGTACGCGCAGGCCGGAATCGGTCTGCCGCGCACCTCGCAGGACCAGCGGTACGCCGGACACCAGGTACCGCTCTCCCAGGCGCAGCCCGGCGACCTGGTCACCTACCGCTCGGACGCGAGCCACATCGCGATGTACATGGGCAACGGCCAGGTGATCCACGCGCCCTATCCGGGCGCCCCGGTGCGCTACGACCCGGTGGGGATGATGCCGATCTCGTCCGTGACGCGGGTCTGACCCCTGGGCGAAGCGGCCGTACGATCGGGAACGTGGCTGGTCGAAGGCGTGCGTCGCGAGCGGGGCTCTCCCTGGTGCTGCTGCTCGCCGTGCTCGTGGGCTGCGGTGGCCGGGCGTCGTCGGACACCGTGACGGCCGAGGTGCAGCGGGTGCTCGACAAGCGGGCTGCGGCGGTCCTCGACCGGGACGAGTCGGCGTACCGGGCCACCGGGCAACCGGCCACCACCGACGCCGCGTTCGGGAATCTGCGCGATCTCCCGCTGGCGTCCTGGTCGTACCACCTCACCTCCCTGCATCGCTCGGGCGACCGGGCCACGGCCGACGCGGAGCTGCACTACCGCGTCAAGGGCTACGACACCGCGCCCGTCACCGCGGCCCGCGCCCTTCGCCTGACCCGCAGCGCCGGAACCTGGCACGTCGCCTCCGACGAGCCCGCCGAGAAGGCCGGCGAGCAGCTGTGGGAGCAGGGAGCCGTCAAGGTCGTACGGGGTGAGCACAGCCTGGTCCTCGGGGTCGGGCAGACCGGCGAGCGCCTGCGCACGTACGCGGATCTCGCGGACCGCGCCGTGCCCGCCGCGTCGGAGGCGTGGGGCACGGACTGGTCGGGGCATGTCGTCGTGGTCGTACCGAAGTCGCTGGAGGGGATGGCGGGGTTGCTCGGGGCTCCGGCGTCCGGCTACCGGGGGATCGCGGCGGTCACCACCGGCGAGGTGAGCGAAGCGAATAGGGGGTCCCCCCGGCCGGAGGCTGGGGGAGGCCCGTCCCGGGCACCCGCGGACCGGATCATCGTCAACCCCGACGCGTACGGCGTCCTCGGCGACTTCGGCAAGCAGGTCGTGCTCACCCACGAGACGACGCATGTCGCCACCCGCGCCCACACCACGGCCGCCACGCCTTTGTGGCTCTCCGAGGGCTATGCGGACTGGGTCGGCTACCGAGGCAGCGGGCGGACGGCCGCGCAGGTCGCGCCGGAGCTGGAGCGCGCCGTCATGGAGGGCCATGTCCCGGCCGCGCTGCCGGAGGACAAGGACTTCGGCTTCACCGGGGACGCGGCGCGGCTGGCGCAGGCGTACGAGGGCGGCTGGATGGCGTGCCGGCTGATCGCCGACCGCTGGGGCGAGGTCCGGCTGAACGACTTCTACCGGGCGGTGGGCGACCACCAGAAGCGGGCCGGGGCGGTCGAGGGCGCGCTGCGGGACGTGCTGCACACGACGCCGGAGAAGTTCACCGCGCAGTGGCGGGACCATCTCAGGGCTCAACTCGGCTGAATCTGCGGTGCAGGGCTCAATTCGTATGATGCTGTGGCCTGAGGGGCAATGCGGATGACGCTGCGTTGCAGAGCCCAACTCTGCTGATCCCTCGGTCCCGTGGTCAACTCCGCTGATCGAGCCGGCTGATCGCTTCCGCGAGCCACTTCCGCTCCGCCTCGCCCGTCGCCCGCGCGACCTGCAGCATGCCCTGCCGGAAGAGGTCGTCCGTCTCTTCCGCCCGTACGGGCTTGCCGTCCCGGTAGAAGAAGCTCGCGGGCGTCTCCAGGAACTCCTGGCGACGGCGCAGTACCGCGGCCTGCTCCCGGGGGTCGGGGAGATGGCGCAGGAACGCCAGCAGCGTGTTGAAGCGCACGTGGTCGGTGATCTCGGCCTGCTTGGGGTGGCGCAGCCGCTCCAGGAGCTCCTCGCGGCCCTTGTCGGTGAGCGACAGGATGCGGCGCGGGGCCGCGCTGCTGCCCGGCTCGGTGTGCTGGTCCAGCTTGCCCGCGGCGGCCAGGCGGGTGATCGCGGGATAGAGGGCGCCGTCGCTGACCGGCCGGACATGGCCGCTGAGGGCCTTGATGCGCTCCTTCAACTCGTAGCCGTGCAGGGGCTCTTCGAAGAGGAAACCGAGGATCGACAGCTCCAGCATGCGGCGGCTCCGTGGTGGTTGCGGGTCCCTTGGTCGCATGGTACCTCTTATCGAGCTACCTCGAATCGAGATAGCTCGCATCGAGGTAATCCGTATCGAGGCAGCCCGCATCGAGGCAGTCATGAAACTCGCGCCGAGGGAGTCATGCGTGAACGCCCACCGAAAGCAGCTCATATCTCTCGCCCACCCCGTCTACTTGTCCCTGCTCGCCTCCGTCGCCGCCGGGATCATCAACACCGTCTGGGTCTCCCGGCTCGGCGGAGCCGCCGTGGCCGCCGTCGCCGTCGCGACCAACACCGAGAACGTGCTCCTCGGCGTCGCCCTGGTCTTCGCCTCCGGGGCAACCGTCCTGATCTCGCACGCCAGGGGCGCACGGGATCCCAGGGCGGTCCGGGCGGCCGTACGCGGAGGATGGGCGCTGTGCGCCACGGTCACGCCGGTGGTCGCGGTGGGCGGGTATCTGCTGCGGGAGCCGCTGGCCCGGCTCGTGCTGGGCGGCGACGGGCGCGCCCTGACGCTCGCCGTCGCCTACTTCGCGATCTCCCTGCCGGGCATCGCCGTCTTCTTCGCGCAGAACCTCGTCGACGGGATCCTGAAGGGCACCGGTGACACCCGCACACCGATGCGCCTCGCCCTGCTGGCCAACGGCCTGATCCTCGGGCTCGACCCACCGCTCATCCACGCGTACGGCGTCGAGGGCGCCGCGGCCTCCACGGTGCTGTGCCGCTGTGTGGCCCTGGCCATGGGTCTGCGCGCGCTGCGCGGGAACGCGCTGCTGCGACACGCGGCGGCCGTCCCTCCCTCGGAGGCCGCCGGAGCGGCGCTGCGCCGGACCCTCTGGACCGGTCTGCCGATGTCCGCGGACTTCACCGTGCGGCAGGGCGGGGCGCTGGTCCTGGTCGCGATCGTGGCCCGGCTCGGGGTGACGGCCGTGGCCGCGTACTCCATCGCGTACAAGGTCATGTACGTCGCGACCATGGCGTTCTACTCGGTGCGGCAGGCCGCCTCGATCCACACAGCGCACACGCGGGGCGCCGGCGGGGACGAACGGGGCGCCATCGGGCGGCAGGCCGTACTCGTCTCCGGGACGGTCGGCGTGCTGGCCGCATCAGTGCTCGCTTTCCTCGCCCCCTGGATCATGCGCGCCTTCGGCGCCGGACCCGGGGTCGCGCACGAGGGCGTGCTGTTCCTGCGCAGCGTCGGGCCCTATCTGCTCCTGATGGCCTGCTTCATCGCGCTCGGCGGCGTCGTCGAGGGGAGCGGGGGAGCGTCGCTGCTGCTCCGGGTGACCGTGGTCGGTACGGCGGTGCAGCTCCCGCTGGCCCTTGCCCTGTCGCGGCTCGGGCTGCCCGGGATATGCCTCGCGCTGGCGCTGTCCATGACGGTGCAGTGCGCCGTGCTCCTCATGTGGGCCAGGCGTCACGAGGACGTCAGGCGCTCCTTCGTGTCCGCGGCCTGAGAGGGGAGTGCCGCGGCCGGTTCGGAGATCGTGTCCCGCCACAGCTGCAGGGCGGCGAGCAGCGTGGCGATCACCAGCAGCCCGTTGCGGGCGAAGAGGAGAGTGACGCCGAGGGAGTCGCTGGAGACGACGTGCGAGAACCAGATCGGGAACTCCAGGACGGTCACGAAGCACGCGGCCAGCACCACAACGACGGGCAGGGTCATCCGGCTGCCGCGGAAGCACAGGCAGACCGCCGCGAGCCCGACCAGCCAGACCATGTACTGCGGGCTGATGACCCGGCTGGTGGTCGTGAACATCAGCACGCCCACGAACGCGGCGTCGGCGAGTGTGTGCGACAGGAACCGCTTGGCGCACAGCCGCCACAACATCAGCCAGCCGAGGGCGACCGCGGTGAGCACCAGGGCCACCGTGCTCACCACGTCGACATACGGCCCGAGGAACTCCACGGAGCCGTAATTGAGCAGCACCTGACCGTTCCAGCCGTGCTGCCGGGCCACGTGGAAGACGAGGGAGCCGAGCGACTCCACCTCGGTGCCACGGTTGCGCTGGAAGGTCAGGAAGGAGAAGGCGCCGGGCATCGCCAAGGCGAACAGCACGGCGATCCCCCCGGCGGTCACCGCCGCCGCGGCCCACGCGCGGCGCCGGACGGCCCCGACGAGCAGCAGCACCGGCCACACCTTCAGCATCGCGCCGAAGCCCACCAGCGCACCCATCACCCGCGGACGGCGGGCCCCCGCGAGCAGCGCCGCGACCGCTACGGCCGTCACCATCACGTCGTAGCGGGCGTACACGGTCGGCCCGAGCAGCGGTACGCCGATCACCCACACCCAGGCGCCGCGCATCGTCTTTCCGGGGCGCAGGCCCGCGTATTGGAGCAGCCCGAGCACCACGAAGTCGGCGAGGAAGGCCAGCAGGTAGAAGGCATGTGCGTAGTCGAGGAAGGGCAGCAGGGCGGGGGAGAGGATCGGGAGCGCGGCGGCCGGCGGATACTGCCAGGTGACGTCGTCGAGCGGGAAGGTGCCGTGCCGCAGGACCTCGTACCAGCCCTGGTAGATCACGGAGACGTCGCTCGTGACGTCCGGGCCGGGGAAGACGTGGACCTTGTACACGAAGAGCAGCAGCACCAGTCTGGTCAGGCCCCAGGTTCCGATGAGCGCGAGCAGCCCGAACGGGAACCTCGCCCCCCTTGCCCCCGTCATGCCCACCTGGCCCTTGTCCGTCCCGGATTCATGTGCTTCGCTGCCATGTTTCTGCGGAGTCATGATGGCGCGCCGCCCTGTGCGCGAGCCATCAAGCGCGGCCGTGCGGACCTGTGAGTATAGGTTTCGATAGTGTCGAACACGATGCACAAGACCCTGATCGTGACCAACGACTTCCCGCCCCGCCCCGGCGGCATCCAGGCGTTCCTGCACAACATGGCGCTGCGCCTGGACCCCGAACAGCTCGTCGTCCACGCTTCCACGTGGAAGCGTGGCCGTGAGGGCGCCGAGGCGACCGCGGCCTTCGACGCCGAGCAGCCCTTCACCGTCGTACGGGACCGCACGACGATGCTGCTGCCGACCCCGGGCGCCACCCGGCGTGCCGTGGGGCTGCTGCGCGAACACGGCTGTACGTCGGTGTGGTTCGGGGCGGCGGCACCGCTCGGCCTGATGGCGCCCGCGCTGCGCCGGGCGGGCGCTCGGCGGCTCGTGGCGACCACGCACGGCCATGAGGCCGGCTGGGCGCAGCTCCCGGCCGCGCGCGGGCTGCTGCGCCGCATCGGCCAGTCCACGGACACGATCACCTACCTCGGTGAGTACACGCGCTCGCGGATCGCCTCCGCGCTGACCCCCGAGGCCGCGTCCCGCATGGTCCAGCTGCCGCCCGGCGTCGACGAGCAGACCTTCCACCCCGGCTCCGGCGGCGAGGTGATCCGCGCCCGCCTCGGCCTGACGGACCGCCCCGTGGTGGTCTGCGTCTCCCGCCTGGTCCCGCGCAAGGGACAGGACACCTTGATCCTCGCCATGCCGCGCATCCTGGCCAAGGAGCCTGACGCGGTGCTGCTGATCGTCGGTGGCGGACCGTACGAGAGATACCTGCGCAAGCTCGCGTACGACACCGGGGTCGTCCAGTCCGTCCGTTTCACCGGAGCGGTGCCCTGGTCGGAGCTGCCCGCGCACTACGGCGCCGGAGACGTCTTCGCCATGCCCTGCCGGACGCGCCGGGGCGGCCTCGACGTGGAGGGGCTCGGCATCGTGTATCTGGAGGCGTCCGCCACCGGGCTGCCCGTCGTCGCCGGCGATTCGGGCGGCGCGCCGGACGCCGTCCTCGACGGTGAGACCGGCTGGGTCGTACGCGGCGGATCGCCCGACGAGTCGGCCGAGCGCATCATCACCCTTCTCGGCGACTCGGAGCTGCGTCGCCGGATGGGGGTGCGGGGGCGCGAGTGGGTCGAGGAGAAGTGGCGCTGGGACCTGCTGGCGGAGCGGTTGAAGGAGTTGCTGTAACGCCTGGTGGGGTGCAGCTTCCGGGCTTTCGACGGGTTGTCATCGGCCGACAACGCAATTCCCCGCGCCCGTCAGGGGCGCGGGGAACTGCGCGAGCAACCACGCACGGCCGGGAGGGCGCGGGAACACCCTCGCCCCCACGGCGGGAGCGCGGCCGCTGGGACATCAGCCCCGATAGATCGCCTCGATCTCGTCGGCGTAGTCCTTGGCCACCACATTGCGCTTGAGCTTCAGCGACGGCGTGAGGTGCCCCGACTCCTCGGTGAACTGGGACGCGAGGATGCGGAACTTGCGCACCGACTCCGCCTTGGACACCGCCGCGTTGCCGTCGTCGATCGCGTCCTGGATCGCGGCGACCAGATCCGCGTCCTCGCGCAGCGACACCGCGGTCGAGCCGGCCGGCTTCCCGTGCTCCTCGGCCCAGCGGCCCAGGAACTCCTCGTCGACGGTGACCAGCGCGCCGACGAACGGGCGCCCGTCGCCGACCACCATGCACTCCGCGACGAGCGCGTGCGCGCGGATGCGGTCCTCGATCACGGCCGGGGCGACGTTCTTGCCGCCCGCGGTGACGATGATCTCCTTCTTGCGGCCGGTGATGCGGAGGTAGCCGTCCTCGTCGAGGGTGCCGATGTCACCGGTGTGGAACCAGCCGTCGGCGAGGGCCTCGGCGGTCGCGGCCTCGTTGTTCCAGTACCCCTGGAACAGGTGCTCGCCGTGCAGCAGCACCTCGCCGTCGTCCGCGATGCGGATCACGGAACCGGGCAGCGGCTGGCCGACCGTGCCGATCTTCGTACGGTCCCAGGGGTTGAAGGCGGTGGCCGCGCAGGACTCCGTCAGGCCGTAGCCCTCCAGGACGGTGAAGCCGATGCCACGGAAGAAGTGGCCGAGCCGCTCGCCGAGCGGGGCGCCGCCGGAGATCGCGTACTCGCCGCGACCGCCCAGTACCGCGCGCAGTTTGCTGTAGACGAGCTTGTCGAAGGTCTTGTACTTGATCTTCAGACCGAGCGACGGGCCGGAGGGGGTGTCCAGGGCGCGGCTGTACGCGATCGCCGTGTCCGCCGCCTTGTCGAAGATCTTGCCCTTGCCGTCCGCCTGCGCCTTGGCGCGCGCCGAGTTGTAGACCTTCTCGAAGACGCGCGGCACGCCGAGGATCAGCGTCGGCCGGAACGCGGCCAGCTCGTCGGTGAGGTTCTTGATGTCCGGGACACAACCGAGCTTGATCGGCGCCATCATCGGCGCGACCTGCACGAGGCGCCCGAAGACGTGCGCGAGCGGCAGGAAGAGCAGGACGGAACACTCGCCCGTGCGGAAGAGCGGGCGCAGCCGCTCCACGATGTTGCCGCACTCCGCGAAGAAGGCGCGGTGGGTGAGGACACAGCCCTTGGGCCGGCCGGTCGTGCCGCTCGTGTAGACGATGGTCGCCGGGTCGTCGGCCTTGGCGAGCGAGCTGCGCTCCTCGACGGTGGCGTCGCTGACGTCCTTGCCGAGGCGTCCCAGCTCCTCCACGCCGCCGGCCTCGATCTGCCAGACGTGCTTGAGGGCGGGCAGCCGGTCGCGCACCGACTCCACGGTGGCCGTGTGCGTGTCCAGCTCGACGATGCAGGCGGTCGCGCCCGAGTCGCCGAGGATCCACTGCACCTGCTCGGGCGAGCTGGTCTCGTACACCGGCACGGTGATCGCGCCCGCGCTCCAGATCGCGAAGTCGAGCAGCGTCCACTCGTAGCGGGTACGGGACATCAGACCCACCCGGTCGCCCGGCTGGACGCCGGAGGCGATCAGGCCCTTGGCCGCGTCCCGCACCTCGGCGAGGAAGGTGGTGGCGGTGACATCCGTCCAAGTGCCCCCCACCTTGCGGGCGATGACGGCTACGTCGGGATGCTGCGCGGCGTTTCTACGGACGATGTCGGTCAGATTGCCGTCCGCAGGGACCTCGTACAAAGCCGGAAGGCTGAACTCGCGCAAGACTGCTGCTCCTCATAGGGCGCCGGCGCCACGACTTTGTGTGATGCGACGGTGCGGTCCAAGGCTCGGGCAGGTACTCAAGAGATCACTTGTTGAAATCCTGAGTACGACTGGACTGCCCGGACGTTACCCACCGGTACGGCTGTTTCGATAGGGGGTCCCGGCGAGATGTTCCCTGCGTCACACAGGTTGGCGTTCCTTCGCGCACAGTAGTCCACCCTTTTACTGACTGGCCAGTAACCGCAGGTCCGCCCGCCTCTGTTCACGTTTGCCCCACAGGCCTACGCTTGATCGCCATGGCACCCACACCGGTCGGTAACCCGAGGACGCGCATTCATGTGGTCAGTGACGTGCACGGCAACGCCCGGGACCTGGCCAGAGCCGGCGACGGCGCGGACGCCCTGATCTGCCTCGGTGACCTGGTCCTCTTCCTCGACTATGCCGACCACTCGCGCGGCATCTTCCCCGACCTGTTCGGCGAGGAGAACGCGGACCGCATCGTCGAGCTGCGCACCGCCCGCCGCTTCGCGGAAGCGCGCGAGTTCGGAGCCCGGCTCTGGTCCGGCATCGGCACGGACCGGGCCGCGACCATCGAGAAGGCGGTGCGCAAGCAGTACGCCGAGATGTTCGCCGCGTTCCCGACACCGACGTACGCGACCTACGGCAATGTCGACATGCCGACCCTGTGGCGCGAGTACGCCGGCCCCGGCACGACCGTGCTCGACGGCGAGCGCGTGGAGATCGGCGGCTGGGTCTTCGGCTTCGTGGGCGGCGGCCTAAGGACCCCCATGCGGACGCCGTACGAGATCGGTGACGAGGAGTACGCGGCCAAGATCGAGGCGGTCGGCGAGGTCGACGTGCTGTGCACGCACATCCCGCCGGAGGTGCCGGAGCTGATGTACGACACGGTGGCGCGTCGCTTCGAGCGCGGGTCCCGCGCCCTTCTGGACGCGATCCGGCGCACGCGCCCCCGGTACTCGCTCTTCGGCCATGTCCACCAGCCGTTGGCGCACAGGATGCGGATCGGGGCGACGGAGTGTGTGAACGTGGGGCACTTCGCCGGGTCGGGAAGACCGTGGGCGCTGGAGTGGTGACGGTTCCGGCTCGTGTCCGGCCTGGACGTCAAGTCGGTTCCGGCTCGTGTCCGGCCTGGACGTCAAGTCGGTTCCGGCTCGTGTCCGGCCCGGACGTCAAGTCGGTCCCGAGCCGGACGCGGTGACGGCACCGCGTCCGGTGCGCGGTAGCCTTCACGCTGCACACACGTGCGCACCACCCTCCCTCACCGGACCGCATCTGGAGGAGCCACGGCGATGGCGGAACACACCAGCTCGAGCATCACGATCGAGGCGGCACCGGCTGACGTCATGGCGGTGATCGCGGACTTCGCCCGCTACCCGGACTGGACCGGCGAGGTGAAGGAGGCGGAGGTACTCGCCACCGACGGGCAGGGCCGCGCCGAGCAGGTGCGCCTCGTCATGGACGCCGGCGCCATCAAGGACGACCAGACCCTCGGCTACACCTGGGCCGGCGACCACGAGGTCTCCTGGACCCTGGTCAAGTCCCAGATGCTCCGCTCCCTGGACGGCTCGTACATCCTGAAGCCCGCGGGCGCCGGCGCCACCGAGGTCACCTACCAGCTGACCGTCGACGTCAAGATCCCCATGCTCGGCATGATCAAGCGCAAGGCCGAGAAGGTCATCATCGACCGGGCACTGGCGGGCCTGAAGAAGCGCGTGGAGTCGGGAGAGGCTTCCTAGAACCTGTGCCACATCCCCGGACGGGTGCCCGCGGCACGCACTCCCCCAGAGGGGGCACCCCCAGCCGCGTTGTCGAAGCGCCCCAGTAGCTCCTCCCCCGCGCTCGGCTGCGCTCGCGCGGGGGGACCCTCATCGAGGACGCTCCGGCACCTTGCGCTCGCACGCACCGGACGACATGCGCTGATCCGGCCGGGGATGTGACACAGGCTCTTGGCCCGTCCGGCGTCGAAGGACGAGGCCGTTGGGCCGATACGGGGCTGGGGGCGGAGCCCCTGGGGACGACGGGGGTCCCCCTGCTCGAGCGAGGCCGAGAGCTTGGCGGAGGGCAGGGGCAGGCGGGGCGAAACACGCCTGTCCGCGGCACTGCACCCCTGCCCCGCCAAGGCGCCTCGCCCGCCACAGGTAGCGTTCACCCCCATGCGCACCATCCTGATCACAGGCCAAGGCGGCACCGGCCGTACGACGGTCGCCGCGGCCACCGCGCTGAAGGCGGCCCGCGAGGGCACCCGAACCCTGGTGCTCGGCGCCGACCGCACGGACACCCTCGGTGCCGCCCTCGGCGTGCCCACGGGCGCGACCCCCGTGGAGGCGGCGCCAGGCCTCACCGCCTGGCGCCCCGACGCGGCGGCCCGCTTCCGTGAGGATCTCACCGCCTTCCAACAGCGCGCGCAGACCGCCTTGGACCTGCTCGGCGCCTCCCGCCTGGACGCCGAGGAGGTCACCCCCCTGCCCGGCGCCGAGGAACTCGCTCTGCTCCGCGCTCTGCGCGACGCGGCGATGTCGGAGCGGTACGACCTCCTGGTCGTGGACCTCCCCCCGGCCCCCCAGGCCCTTGCCCTCCTCGCCCTCCCCGAGGAACTCCGCCGCTACCTTCGCCGCCTGCTTCCGCCGGAGCGCCAGGCGGCCCGCGCCCTGCGCCCCGTGCTCGGCCGGCTCGCGGGTGTCCCGATGCCCGCGGAGTGGCTGTACGAGACGGCGGCCCGCTGGGACATCGAGCTGGCCGCGGTGGAGGCGGTGGTCGAGGACCGCGCCACGACCGTACGACTGGTCGCCGAGCCGGGCCCGGCCGGCACCGACGCGGTACGCACCGCCACCACCGGCCTCGCCCTGCGCGCCCTGTCCGTCGACGCCCTGGTCGCGAGCCGCGTCCTGCCGGGCGCCACGAACGACACCTGGCTGGCGGCCCTCGCCGCCCAGCAGCGCAAGGCACTGGACGAGTGGCAGGAGACGTACGCACTCCACGAGGTCCCGCACCTCGGCCACGACCCGCGCGGTCTCCACGATCTCGCCGCGCTCCCCGTGCCCGGGGTCAACCAGGCGCAGCCCCCGGTCGAGTGGCCCGTCGTCGACCAGCTGGCCGACGACGGCGTACTCGTGTGGCACATCCCGCTGCCCGGCGCGATACGCGAGGAACTGGACCTCATCCGGCGCGGCGACGAACTCGTGGTCACGGCGGGGCAGTTCCGCCGCATCGTTCCGCTCCCGTCGGCCCTGCGCCGCTGCACCGTGGCCGGCGCCGCGCTGCGCGAGGGCGAGCTCCGGGTCCGCTTCGCGCCGGATCCGGATCTGTGGCCCCGTACAAGATGACCGGGCTGCCCCCTCTACAGGGGCGGACACGGTGAACGGTGTACCCCCGTTCGGGTAACGTCGAAGGCACGAACCGTAGGCAGGAGTCCGCCATGAGCGAAGAGCGCCCCACATCCGACGCCGCTCAGGAGGAAGCGGGCGACGAGGTGCGTGCCGAAGAGGCGCGTGCGACCGACGCCGACGCCTGGGCGAAGGCCTGTGCCGAGGACCTCGCGGCGGAGAAGGCCCGCCGCCGCGCCGAGTACGGCACACCGCCGGGCTCGGCCGCCGAGGAACTGCGCAAGCTCGTCGACGCCGTCGCCGACAAGCTGTCCGGGCTGAACTCGCCGCTCTTCGGCGCGGTCGCCTCCGGCACGGCCCAGCAAATGGTCAACCAGGTCGTGCAGCAGGCCAAGGCCGCCGTGGAGCCGGTGATCGAGCGCAACCCCGATGTGTTCGACCACCTCGCGGCCGCCGGCTCCGAGCTGCTCGCCGCCTATCGCTCGGCCGTCGAGGCGCAGGAGCGACGCTGGACGAGCCGGGACAGCGGCCCCCGCGGCGAGGGGACCGGTCCAGGGGAACACATCGACTTGGACTGAGGGCCCCTCGGGTACGGTTGGCCGTAGCGGGGCTCGACCGAAACTGAGGGATTCATGGGACTCACCATCGGCGTCGATATCGGCGGCACGAAGATCGCGGCCGGTGTGGTCGACGAGGAAGGCAACATCCTCTCGACGCACAAGGTGCCGACCCCCACCACGCCGCAGGCCATCGTGGACGCAATCGCTGCTGCTGTCGAGGGTGCGCGCGCAGGCCACGACATCGTCGGCGTGGGCATCGGTGCAGCCGGATACGTGAACCGCCAGCGCTCGACGGTCTACTTCGCGCCGAACATCGACTGGCGACAGGAGCCGCTCAAGGCCGAGGTCGAGGCGCGTGTGGGGCTGCCGGTCGTCGTCGAGAACGACGCGAACGCGGCGGCGTGGGGCGAGTACAAGTTCGGCGCGGGCAAGGGCCACCGGAACGTCATCTGCATCACCCTGGGCACGGGCCTCGGCGGCGGCATCATCATCGGCAACAAGCTGCGTCGCGGGCACTTCGGCGTGGCCGCCGAGTTCGGCCACATCCGCATGGTGCCGGACGGGCTGCTGTGCGGCTGCGGCTCGCAGGGCTGCTGGGAGCAGTACGCCTCCGGGCGCGCCCTCGTCCGCTACGCCAAGCAGCGCGCCAACGCGACCCCGGAGAGCGCGGAGATCCTGCTCGCGCTGGGCAATGGCACCCCCGACGGCATCGAAGGCAAGCACATCTCGGTCGCCGCGCGCCAGGGCGACCCGGTGGCGGTGGACTCCTATCGTGAGCTCGCCCGCTGGGCCGGCGCCGGCCTCGCCGACCTGGCCTCGCTCTTCGACCCGTCCGCCTTCATCGTCGGCGGCGGCCTCTCCGACGAGGGCGAGCTGGTCCTCGACCCGATCCGTAAGTCGTACAAGCGCTGGCTGGTGGGCGGCAACTGGCGCCCGGTGGCCGACGTCATCGCGGCCCAGCTGGGCAACAAAGCAGGCCTGGTCGGCGCCGCCGACCTGGCCCGGGAGCCCGACCCGATCATGTGACCTGCCGGTAGGGGGCACGGCACCCGGCACGGCGGCGCCCGCCGTGCCGGGTGCCGTGTCTTGCCGGGCGGGTTTCCGCCGGTGAGCGGTGCCTGCCGTTCGTCGTGGGTCGGGGCCGTGCCGGTACATCCGCCCGTATCCGACCGGATCGGCCGACGCTTCTCAGGGAGCCGTCTGCCGGGAATCCGTCCGGATACGGGCATCGATGTACCGGCACGGCCCCTTCCGTGCGGGGGGCGGCTGCGGGTCGTCCCGTGTGCGGTCCTTCCGGCTGTCGTATCTTGATCGCCATGCCGACGAGCCCCTCAGCCAGTCCGCTGCCCAACTCCCGTACCGAAGCCGACGGTTCGGCCGTCATTCGCGTGCTCAGTTACAACATTCGGTCGATGCGCGATGACACCGCCGCGCTCGCGCGGGTGATCAGTGCCTGCGCACCCGACCTGGTCCTCATCCAGGAAGCTCCGCGCTTCTTCCGCTGGCGCAAGAAATTGGCCCGGCTCGCGGCGGCGTCCGGTCAGATGATCCTCTCCGGCGGTGCCCCGGCGTCCGGACCCGCGCTCCTGTGCTCCCTCCGGGCGACCGTCGAGCGCACCGAGGATGTACTGCTCCCCCTCACGCCCGGTCTGCACCGCCGTGGCTTCGCCACCGCCGTCGTACGGTTCGGCGGCGCCCGGCTCGGCGTCCTGAGCTGCCATCTCTCGCTCCAGAAGGACGAGCGGTACGAGCAGGGCGGCATGCTCCTCGACCGCCTCGCAGGCCTCGACACCCCACACGCCGTCGCGGGCGGTGACCTCAACGAACGCCCGGACGGTCCCACCTTCAAACGCCTGGCCGGCGCCCTTCAGGACGCCTGGGCGGCCCGCCCCTGGGATGGCGAGCAGACTTCCACCTCCACCGATCCCCACCAGCGCATCGACGCGATCTTCGCCACGGAGGGCGTGGAGGTCCTGGGCTGTGGGGTCCCGCTGGGTCTCCCCGGCGTGACGGAGGCAGACCTGAGGGCGGCCACGGACCACCTGCCCGTACTGGCCGCCCTCAGAGTGCCCGCGTCCTGAGGCGGGATCAGACCACCGCACCCCGTCCGGGATCGTCGTCCTCCTCGTCGTCGGTCTTCATGCGCATCACCAGGGTGGCGAAGCCGCCGAGGAAGCCGCCGATGCCGAGAGTGGTGAGCCACCAGGTCATGTCCCAGCCGAGGAGTACGGCCAGCAGGAGCACGATGGGGCCGCCGATGACCCCGAGCCAGGCGAACTTGGCGGTGGTGTCGGCGGTGGGCAGCGGGGGCGGCTCGGGCGGTACGAAGTGGCCCTCGTCGTCCTCGTCGAAGTCGTCGTCGGCGGGCTCGGGCGCCTTGTAGTCGCGCGGGCCGCCGACACCGGGTGCGAAGGCGACCGAGCTGCCGAGGGGCTGGGCCGCGGAGGGCTTGTCCCCGGACCCGGACCCGGATCCGGATCCGGTGTCGGACTCTGTGCCGCTCGTGTCGCCGTCGTTCGTCTCCGGGTCCAGGAGCGCCAGGTCCTCGACCGACTTGAACGGTTTCGCGCCGGGCGGGTCCGGCGGCTCCTCGCCGTACCCGGCGACGATCGCCTGCCACACGGCGTCCTCGTCGAAGGGCACGCTCTGCTCCTCACCGAGAGGCCCGTCGAGGGGCACGCCCTTCTCCTCGGAATCGCCGCGTTCCGCGTCGTGCTCAGCCACCGGTGGCCGTCCCTTCCTGCTGACCCACCTGACCCGCGTCGGACTCCTTGCCGACACTGGGCGCGAGCCGGGCGATGAACGCGTAGCTCTCCTCGAAGATCCGGTCCGCGTCGTGGTCCAACGTCGCGACGTGGTAGCTCTGTTCCAGCAGGATCTCCGTCACGTCCGTGGACGACACCCGGCCGAGGATGCGCGCCGAGTCGGCGGGGGACACGACGTGGTCCTGGGGGCTGTGCAGCAGCACTATCGGCTGGGTGACCTGCGGCAGCTCGCTGTCGACGATCTGGCAGAAATTCCGCATCGAGTGCGCGGCGTGCAGCGGCACCCGGTCGTACCCGAGTTCCTGCGAGCCCTCCTTGGCGATGTCGCTCAGGATGCCCTTCACGGACCGAACGAAGTGCCGGAGCACGGGGAGGGCGTGCGCCGACAGCCCGTGCACCCTGTTCAGCGGGTTGACGACCACGATGCCGCTGATCTCGTCACCGTGCTTGGCCGCGAGGCGCAGCGTCAGCGCGGCGCCCAAGGAGAGGCCGAAGACGAACACCCGAGCACACCGGTCCCGCAGCGCGCGCAGCTCCCGGTCCACCTCCGCGTACCAGTCCTGCCAGCCGGTGAGCTGCATGTCCTCCCAGCGCGTCCCGTGCCCCGGCAACAGCGGCAGCGTGACGGTCAGGCCGCGCTCGGCCAGATACTCCGCCCAGGGCCGCAGCGACTGCGGGCACCCGGTGAAGCCGTGGCAGAGAAGGACGCCGACCTCTCCGCCCTCGCGGCGGAACGGCTCGGCTCCAGGAAGGACCGGCACCTTCGGTCTCCTGTCATAGAGGCGGGCGAAACGGAACCCCCCGAGGCTTCGAGGCGTACTTCACCGTACGCGACCGCACTGACACCGACCAGGGTCGTCGGGTCCTTTGACAGTGCTCCGGGTTAAGGTCTGACCGACGACACAGGAGGCACTCGGTTGATCTACGGCGCAATGAAGTTTTCCATCGGAGGGCCACTGAAGCTCGCCTTCAGACCCTGGGTGGAAGGCCTCGAGAACATTCCCGCCGAGGGCCCCGCCATCCTGGCGAGCAATCACCTGTCGTTCTCGGACTCGTTCTTTCTGCCCGCGGTCCTCGACCGCAAGGTGACCTTCATCGCGAAGGCCGAGTACTTCACGACGCCCGGCATCAAGGGCCGGATGACCGCCGCCTTCTTCAAGGGCGTCGGCCAGCTCCCCGTGGACCGCTCCGGCGCGCGCGGCGCGGGCGAGGCGGCCGTCAAGAGTGGTGTCGACGTCATCGAGCGCGGTGAGCTGTTCGGCATCTACCCGGAGGGCACGCGCTCGCCCGATGGCCGCCTCTACCGCGGAAAGCCCGGCGGTCTCGCGCGCGTGGCGCTCGCCACCGGCGCGCCCGTCATCCCGGTCGCGATGATCGACACCGAGAAGATCCAGCCGCCGGGCAAGGTGATGCCCAAGCTGATGCGCCCGGGCATCCGCATCGGCAAGCCGCTGGACTTCAGCCGGTACAGCGGTATGGAGCACGACCGTTTCGTGCTCCGCGCGGTGACCGACGAGGTCATGTACGAAATCATGAAGCTCTCCGGCCAGGAGTACGTCGACATGTACGCGACGGCCGCCAAGCGGCAGATCGCGGAGGCGGCGAAGGCCGAGAAGGACGCCGAGAAGGCGGCGAAGGCCGCCCTCGCGCAAGCCGAGAAGCAAGCGGCCAAGGAACAGGCCGAGAAGCAGGCCGCCAGGGAAGCGGAGCGGGCGGACAGGGAACGGTCCGGCTCCTAGACGCGTCCGTCAGGACGTGCGGGAGTGGGGGTGGGGTGGGGGAGATGGCCAAGCGCGAGCGTGTGATGAGGATGTCGGTCGAGCAGCCGCTGTGGCGTGCGCTCGCCGCCTACCGCGTCCTGACCATGCTGTATGCGATCGGTCTCTTCGCCACCGCGTACGACAAGTTCGCCCGCCCCTGGGTGGCCATCGCGTTCTACGCGCTGTTGTTCGTGTGGACGCTCGCGACCCTCCCCAGGGTCGCGAACGCGGCGAGTTGCACCAAGCGGTTCCTCACCGCCGACCTCACCATCGCGCTCGCCGGCATCCTGCTCACCCGGGTCGCCGACGCCTCCTCGCGGATCGAAGCCGGCGGCCCGACCCTGCCGTCGATATGGACCGCGGGATCCGTCCTGGCCTTCGCGATCAAGGGCGGATGGCGCTGGGCGGCCTTCGCCTCCACGCTGGTCGCGGCCGTCAACATCGTCGAGCGTGGCGCCCCGACCCGCGACACCGTCCACAACGTGATTCTGGTCTGGGTCGCCTCCATCGCCATCGGATACGTCGTCGAGGTCGCCCGCGCCTCCGAGCGCACCCTCGCTCGCGCCCTGGAGATCGAGGCCGCCACCCGCGAACGGGAGCGGCTGGCCCGCGACATCCACGACGGCGTCCTCCAGGTCCTCGCCATGGTGCAGCGGCGCGCTTCCGCGCTCGGCGGCGAGGCCGCGGAGCTGGGCCGGATGGCCGGCGAGCAGGAGGTGGCGCTGCGCACGCTGGTCTCGGGCGGCCTGGTGCCCGTCTCCCGGGTCTCGGAGGACGCCGCGCTCGGTGCCGTCGTACGAGCCGTCGACGAACCGGACGACGAAGAGGGCCCCCTCGACCTGCGCTCACTGCTCGCCCCGTACGCCACCGCACGCGTGACCCTCTCCGAGCCCGGCGCGCCCGTGCCGCTCGCCCCTGCCGCCGCCAAGGAGCTGGCCGCCGCTGTCGGTGCCGCCCTGGACAATGTCCGCAAGCACGCCGGGGCGGACGCCAGGGCCTGGATCCTGGTCGAGGACGAACCGGACGCCGTGATCGTGACCGTTCGCGACGACGGCCCCGGCATCCCGGAGGGCCGGCTCACCCAGGCCGAGGGCGAGGGGCGGCTCGGGGTCGCCCTGTCGATCCGGGGCCGGCTGCGCGACCTGGGCGGCACGGCCGAGCTGATCTCGGTCCCGGGCCAGGGCACGGAAGTCGAGCTGAAGGTACCGAAGGTTTCACGGGGGAAGGCGGAACGACGATGACGCAGACGGCGGGACGGCGATGACGGCGATGACGGGGACGACGCCGGCGGCGACGACGAAGACGACGGAGCAGCGATGACGGGGACGGCGGAGACCAAGGACGTGCGGCGGCAGGGCCCGATCAAGGTGATGGTGGTCGACGACCACCCCATGTGGCGCGACGCCGTCGCCCGCGACCTGGCCGAGGCCGGCTTCGACGTGGTCGCCACCGCGGGCGACGGTGAGCAGGCCGTGCGCCGCGCCCAGGCCGCCGCGCCCGACGTCCTCGTGCTCGACCTGAACCTGCCGGCCAAGCCCGGCGTCCAGGTCTGCAAGGAACTGGTCGGCGCCAACCCGGCGCTGCGCGTCCTCGTGCTGTCGGCCAGCGGCGAGCACGCCGACGTCCTGGAGGCGGTGAAGTCCGGCGCCACCGGCTATCTGCTCAAGTCGGCGTCCACGGACGAGCTGATCGACGCGGTGCGTCGTACGGCGGTCGGCGACCCGGTGTTCACCCCGGGCCTCGCGGGTCTGGTTCTCGGCGAGTACCGCCGGCTGGCCTCCGAACCGGCCCCCGCTGCGGGGGTGGACGAGCCCAAGGTCCCGCAACTCACCGATCGCGAGACCGAGGTGCTCCGGCTGGTCGCCAAGGGTCTGAGCTACAAGCAGATAGCCGAGCGCCTCGTCATCTCCCACCGCACGGTCCAGAACCATGTGCAGAACACCCTGGGCAAGCTGCAGCTCCACAACCGCGTGGAGCTGGTGCGGTACGCCATAGAACGCGGCCTTGACGAGGCGTAAACCTGACGCACCCGCACCTTCGAGTGAAGGCGAGTGATCAACACCCGCACAATTCACCAGAATTGACCTTCCGTACCATGCCGAAGTGACCTGCATCACTATTAGCGTGAGTCCAACAGGCAACCGTGGCGAAGGGACTTTCCATGCGGGTCGGAGTACTGACCGGAGGCGGCGACTGCCCCGGGCTCAACGCCGTCATCCGGGGCATTGTCCGCAAGGGCGTGCAGGAGTACGGCTATGACTTCGTCGGCTTCCGGGACGGCTGGCGCGGACCACTGGAAGGCGACATCGTTCGGCTCGACATCCCTGCCGTGCGCGGCATCCTGCCGCGCGGCGGCACCATTCTCGGCTCCTCGCGCACCAATCCGCTCAAGCAGGAGAACGGCATTCGCCGGATCAAGGAGACCCTCGCCAAGCAGGAGGTGGACGCGCTCATCGCGATCGGCGGCGAGGACACGCTCGGTGTCGCCGCCCGCCTCACCGACGAGTACGGCATCCCCGTCGTCGGCGTACCGAAGACCATCGACAACGACCTGTCCGCCACCGACTACACCTTCGGTTTCGACACCGCCGTCGGCATCGCGACCGAGGCGATCGACCGCCTGCACACCACCGCCGAGTCGCACATGCGCGTCCTCGTCTGCGAGGTGATGGGCCGGCACGCGGGCTGGATCGCCATTCACTCGGGTCTGGCCGGCGGCGCCAACGTCATCCTCATCCCCGAGCAGCGCTTCGACGTCGACCGGGTGTGCGCCTGGGTGACCTCACGGTTCAAGGCCTCGTACGCGCCGATCGTGGTCGTCGCCGAGGGAGCGATGCCCAAGGACGGCGACATGGTCCTCAAGGACGAGTCCCTCGACTCCTTCGGGCATGTCCGCCTCTCCGGGGTCGGCGAGTGGCTGGCCAAGGAGATCGAGAAGCGCACGGGCAAGGAGGCCCGCACCACGGTCCTCGGGCACATCCAGCGCGGCGGCACCCCCAGTGCCTTCGACCGCTGGCTCGCCACCCGCTTCGGGCTGCACGCCATCGACGCCGTCCACGACGGCGACTTCGGCAAGATGGTCGCCCTGCGCGGCACGGACATCGTCCGCGTCCCGATCGCGGAGGCCACGGCCAAGCTGAAGACGGTCGACCCGAAGCTCTACGAGGAGGTCGGGGTCTTCTTCGGCTGACCGCACCGGCCCGGCGCACCGGGGTTGTGGGCCGTATATTCGGCCCATGACCCCGCAGATCGGGAGGAAGCATGGAGATCCTCGCCTTCGGCGTCCAGGCCGACGAGAAGCCCCTGCTCGAGAAGTCCTTCGCGGGCCACCACGAGGTCCACTGTCTCGACGTCTTCCTGAACGAGGACACCGCTCTGATCGCGGCCGGCCACGAGGCCATCTCCACCAGCGTCAACTGCGGCCTCGGCCACCGCGTCCTGCAGACCCTGGCCGTCGGCGGCACGCAGCTGGTCGCCCAGCGCTCCACCGGCTTCAACAACATCGACCTCGAGGTCGCCGAGCGCCTCGGCATGACGGTCGCCCGGGTCTCGTACTACTCGCCGTACTCCGTCGCCGAGTTCGCCTGGACCCTCGGCATGGCCGTCAACCGCCGTATCGTGCGCGCGGCCACCCGCACCCGCGACTTCGACTTCCGCCTCGACGGCCTGATGGGCCGCGACATGCACGGTCGCACCGCGGGTGTCCTAGGCACCGGCAAGATCGGCGAGGCGTTCACCCGGATCGCCCACGGCTTCGGCATGCGCCTGCTGGGCTGGGACGTCGCCGAGAACCCGGCCTGCGTCGAACTCGGCATGAAGTACGTCCCCAAGGACCAGCTCCTCGCCGAGTCCGACCTGATCAGCCTGCACGTCCCGCTGATGCCGCAGACCCAGCGCCTGATCGACGCCGCCGCACTGCGCGCGATGAAGGACGACGCGATCCTGGTGAACTCCAGCCGCGGCGGCCTGATCGACACCAAGGCCCTCGTCGCCGAGCTGCGCGAGGGCCGCTTCACGGGCGTCGGTCTCGACGTGTACGAGGCGGAGGCGGGCCTCTTCTTCCTCGACAAGTCCCTGGAGGCCATCGAGGACGACACCCTGGCCCGCCTCGTCACCTTCCCGAACGTCCTGGTCACGTTCCACCAGGCCTACTACACCGAGGACGCCGTCGGCCAGATCGTCGACGCCACGGTCAAGAACGTGCTCGACTACACGGCGGGCCGCCGCTCGGACAACGTGCTGGTGCCCCGCAGCTGACCGATCAACTCGCTGACGACAGCCGCGCCGTTCAGCGTCAGCACCGACTCCGGGTGGAACTGGACCCCAGCGAACCCGGGACCGCGCATCGCGTGCACCTCGCCGCTGTCGCTGCGGCTGACCTCGACACCGTGCGCGGACAACTCCCCGAGAGTCTCCTCGTCGCAGCGCGCCACGAAGCTGTTGTAGAAGCCGACGGTCTCCATCCGCCCGAAAAGGTCGATCCCGGTCTGCGCGCCCTGGTACGGGACTTCCTTGCGGACGATCTCCAGCCCCAGCTCGGCCGCGATCAGCTCATGGCCGAGGCAGACGCCGAGCACGCCGTGGCGGTGACCGCGGATCACCTCGGCGGTGAGCTTCCGAAGGAACCGCATCTTCGGATCGGTCACGTCCGAAGGGTCACCGGGTCCGGGCCCCAGCACGACCGGCCCCTCGTGCGCGAGAACCGCCTCCCGAAGCCCCGGCTCGTCGTAGCGCCGAACCGTCACCTCCAGCCCACTCGACCGCAGCACATGCGCGAGCATCGCCGTGAAGGTGTCCTCGCCGTCCACGACCAGGGCATGTCCCCGCAGCGAGTCGGCCCGCTCCTGCATACGCAGCCAGAACGGCGCGAGCGAGGCCCGCCGTCCGTCGAGCGCCGCCTGCACACGCGGGTCGTCGCCCAGCTTCGGCCGTACACGCTCCTCGCGGGGCCTGGTCTCCACGACTCCCAGCGCCGCCAGCACCCCCGCCGCCTTCGCATGGGTCTCGGCGACCTCGCTCGCCGGATCCGATCCCCGTACGAGCGTGGCGCCCACCGGCACCCGCAGCCGCCCGTCCGCGTCGATGTCGGCGGTGCGGATGAGAATGGGGGAGTCGAGCGTCTGCGCCCCACCCGCATCCCGTCCCACGAGGGCCAGCGCACCCGCGTAGTAGCCCCGCCCACCGATCTCGTGCCGCTCGATCACCCGGCACGCGTTCTGCACCGGCGACCCGGTGACGGTCGCCGCGAACATGGTCTCCTTCAGCACCTCGCGCACATCCAGTGAGGAGCGCCCACGCAACTCGTACTCGGTGTGCGCGAGATGGGCCATCTCCTTCAGCCGCGGACCGATGACCACCCCGCCCATGTCGCCGACCGTGCACATCATCTTGAGCTCCTCGTCGACCACCATCGACAGCTCCTCGATCTCCTTTCCGTCGGCAAGGAAGGCGAGCAGATCTTCGGGGGTCGGGCCCGTTGCCGGGTAGCGGTACGTGCCGCTGATCGGGTTCATCACGACGGTTCCGCCGGACATCCGGACGTGCACCTCGGGACTCGCGCCGACCAGCGTCCGGTCTCCGGTGTGCACGACGAACGTCCAGTACGCGCCCCGCTCTCCGACGAGGAGCCGGCGGAACAGGGCGAGGGCGTCGGCCCGCCCGAACCCCGGGATCTCTCCCTCGTACGTACGCCGGATCACGAAGTTCGCGCCCTCGCCCCGCCCGATCTCCTCGCGCAGCACCCGCCCGACGATTCCGGCGTACTCCTCATCGGCGACGTCGAAGCCCCCGCCGTCGACGCGCACCTCGTGCGACGGCAGCTGGGACAGTGCCTGCTTCAGGGGCAGTTCGTACGTCTCCTCGGGGGTGAGCACCGCGAGGGGCGTGCCGTCGTCACGGACGTCGAAGCCGCGCTCCCGGATCTGGCGATAGGGGATGAGCGCGAGGCCCTCGTCGGGGATGTCGGCGAGGCGCTCGTGAGGGGTGACCGGGCCGAGCAGCACCTCGACCACGTCATGGTCGTGGCCGGGGGTGCGGCGGCGCAGCAGGGCGAACGGACGGGGATCGTCCAGGAGGTCGAGCAGGTTCATCGGTCCTGTTCCTTCTCACTCGGAGAGGAACGGGCTCCGGAAACACCGAAGGCCGCCCCTCGGGCGGCCTTCGCGAAGTCTTGCGTACGCGCAGTCAGTGGGCCGCCGGATGAGCGGTCCACCACCAGTTCTGGATCGAGTGCGCGAACATGCGCCGCACCTTACCCGACGTCGGGGGCCGGGCAACAGCGTGAACCATTCCCGCGCCGCGTTCCTACCGATCGGTCACCGGCCATGGATGGCATGGCCAGGAAACCCGACCGAGGAGAGAGCCATCCACGCAGCACGTTCACCCCAGTTCCGCCGAGGCGGCGCCCGTACGCTCACGGTGCTCGCCGCGGCCGCGGTCCTCGCCGCCGGCGCGCTCGGCCCCGCCGACGCCATCGAGTCCGACGACACCATCACGGTCGCGTACCGCGGCCACGAGTTCACCGTCCCCGCCTCCTGGCAGGTCGTGGACCTGGACAAAGATCCCGATGCCTGCGTCCGGTTCGACCGGCACGCCCTGTATCTCGGCACGCCCGGCGACCAGCAGAACTGCCCGGCGGGAGCCACCGGACGCACCGAGGCGCTCCTCATCCAGCCCGGCTCCGGCGGCGGCACCACCGTCACCGAGAACCGCACAGCGGGGACGTACCGGGTCACCGCCGACGGGATCATCGTGACCGCCACGTACGGGGAGGACCGTACGAAGATCCAGGACATCCTGGGCAAGGCGGGTCTGCCCGTCGCCGCCGCGCAGAAAGGGCCGACCGCCGGGGCGCCCGAGGCGGCAGCCCTCCCCGCCGACGCGACCTCCTTCCGGGGCGAGGGCTTCGACGCCTGCACCGCGCCCGGTCAGTCGGCGATGGACGCCTGGCGGGACGACTCCGACTACGGAGCCGTCGGCGTCTACATCGGCGGGATCAACCGCGCCTGCGCCCAGACCCATCTCACCGCCGGCTGGCTGCGGACGCAGTACGCGAACGGCTGGCGGTTCTTCCCGCTGTACGTCGGTCGGCAGCCCACCTCCGACGGAGGCAGCTGCGGGGGCGGCTGCGCGGCGATCACCGACCCCGTGCCGGAGGGCACCGAGGCCGCCGACGACGCGGCCAAGCAGGCGGCCGCGCTGGGCTTCGGCAAGGGCACGGTGATCTACGACGACCTGGAGAACTACACCCCCGGAGGCTCCTTGACCAGCCAGGTGCTGGCCTACCTCGACGCCTACACGAAGCGGCTGCACAAGCTCGGCTACCGCTCCGGCGCGTACGGCAACACCTCGTCCCTGGTCACCGACCTGGTGGCCAACAAGAGCCGTGTCACCCTGCCCGACGTGATCCACTTCGCCCGCTGGGACGGCCGGTCGACGACCGCCGACTCGTCCATCCCCGCGAGCCAGTGGGCGAAGCACCAGCGGATCCACCAGTACCTGGGCGACAGGACCGAGACCCACGGCGACGTGACGATCTCCATCGACCGCGACCGGCTCGACGTGGACTAGCCCTGGACTAGCCCGATCCCCGCTCCGGGCGGCCGCGAAGACCTGTCGCACGGCCGCCCGGAGCGCCCCCGATCGAGCGCGCGGCGTCTCAATTGATGAGCACGTGAAGGGACGCCCGACACGACCCCGTAATGTTGTGGAGGTGACCGTGAACGCTAAGTCCAGCGCGAGCGCTGGCAACACCTGGCGAAACCTGCCCGCGGCGCAGCAGCCCGAGTACCCCGATGCCGAGGCTCTGCGCGATGTGATCGCGGACCTCGAGTCGTATCCGCCGCTCGTCTTCGCGGGCGAGTGCGACCAGCTGCGTGCCCGGATGGGAGCCGTCGCCAAGGGCGAGGCGTTCCTCCTCCAGGGTGGCGACTGCGCCGAGGCCTTCGACGCCGTGTCCGCCGACCACATCCGTAACAAGCTCAAGACCCTGCTCCAGATGGGCGCCGTGCTCACGTACGCCGCCTCGGTGCCGGTCGTGAAGGTCGGCCGTATCGCCGGCCAGTACTCCAAGCCGCGCTCCAAGCCGACCGAGACCCGCGACGGCGTGACCCTGCCGACCTACCGCGGCGACTCCGTCAACGGCTTCGACTTCACCGAAGGGGCCCGCATCCCGGACCCCGAGCGCCTGAAGCGGATGTACAACGCGTCCGCCTCCACGCTCAACCTGGTGCGCGCCTTCACCACCGGCGGCTACGCCGACCTGCGCCAGGTGCACGCCTGGAACCAGGACTTCGTGAAGTCGTCCCCCTCCGGCCAGCGCTACGAGCAGCTGGCGCGCGAGATCGACAACGCGATGAACTTCATGCGGGCCTGCGGGACCGACCCGGAGGAGTTCAAGACCGTCGAGTTCTACTCCTCCCACGAGGCGCTGCTCCTCGACTACGAGTCCGCGCTGACCAGGGTCGACTCGCGTACGGGCCATCTGTACGACGTCTCGGGCCACATGGTGTGGATCGGTGAGCGCACCCGTCAGCTGGACGGCGCGCACATCGAGTTCGCCTCGAAGATCCGCAACCCGATCGGGATCAAGCTGGGCCCGACGACCACGGCCGAGGACGCGCTGCAGTACATCGACCGCCTCGACCCGGAGCGCGAGCCGGGCCGCCTCACCTTCATCGTGCGGATGGGCGCGGACAAGGTCCGCGACAAGCTGCCCGAGCTGGTCGAGAAGGTCACCGCCTCCGGTGCGACCGTGGCCTGGGTGACCGACCCGATGCACGGCAACACCTTCGAGGCGGCCTCGGGCCACAAGACCCGCCGCTTCGACGACGTGCTCGACGAGGTCAAGGGCTTCTTCGAGGTCCACAAGGGTCTGGGCACGCACCCGGGCGGCATCCATGTCGAGCTCACCGGTGACGACGTGACCGAGTGCGTGGGCGGCGGCGACGAGATCTTCGTCGACGATCTGCACCAGCGCTACGAGACGGCATGCGACCCGCGCCTGAACCGCAGCCAGTCCCTCGACCTGGCGTTCCTGGTCGCCGAGATGTACCGGGACCAGTAGCGGATCACCAGCCGTTTCGGCTGTTACGGCATGTGAAGTGGGGCGCGGATCACATACGATCCGCGCCCCCTCGCACTTTTGCGGTTCCTGAGAGACGGGTAAGGTTAGGTTAGCCTCACCGATCATGGGGATGGCACGACCTGGAAATCCCGTCGGGAGGTGGACCGCGTGTACGTCTGCAACTGCTTCGGCGTCACCGAGGCGCAGGTGAAGAAGCACGCGGGGGACGGTGCCTGCACCCCCCGCCAGATAGCGTCGGCGTGCAAGGCGGGCACGGACTGCGGGTCGTGCGTCCGCCGGATTCAGGCTCTGCTGGGCCGGGGCGCGTGCCCGCGCCGTGAGCCGGCTGATGAGGGCAGGCCGGTGCTCTCCGAGGTCCGGGTGTCCGCGTCTCTGGATGAAGCCGCCTAGCTCTCCGGTTGCTCGATCACCTGCGCGATGTACAGCGCCTCGCCGAGCTTCTCGATCAGCTCCAGCTGCGTGTCCAGATAGTCGATGTGGTGCTCCTCGTCCGCGAGGATCGACTCGAAGATGTTCGCGGACGTGATGTCGCCCTTCGTGCGCATCACCTCGATTCCGCGCTTGAGGCGGTCGATCGCCTCGACCTCCACCTGTCGGTCGGCCTGGAACATCTCGGTGACGGTCTGCCCCACCCGGACATGGAACAGCCGCTGGTAGTTCGGCAGGCCCTCCAGGAAGAGGATCCGGTCGGTGAGCACCTCCGCGTGCTTCATCTCGTCGAACGACTCGTGGCGGGTGTATTTCGCGAGCTTCGTCCAGCCGAAGTTCTCCTGCATCTTCGCGTGCAGGAAGTACTGGTTGATCGCCGTCAGCTCGCCGGTCAGCTGCTCGTTGAGGAATTCGATGACCTCGGGGTCGCCCTGCATCGCAGAGGCTCCTTCCAAGCGGGGGACTGGGCAGATTGCGCCGCATCTTTGCACCGGCACAGAAGGTCGTCCAGTAAGTACACGCTTAGTGGGAGTTGCCCGATTCCGACCAGGGCTGGTCATGTGCACTGTCCCGGGTCTGTCAGGATGGAGTCATGGGTCAGCCGGTGGAGCGTGAATCTGGAGAAGTGGCGCAGTCGGAGCTTCCGCCGGGGCAGCGACTTCAGCGAGGCTGGCCGGTCACGCACTACGGGCCCGTGCCCAAGTTCCGCCCCGAACGCTGGGAGTTCAGGGTCTTCGGTGCCACCGCCGACGGGGAGAAGCACTGCTGGACACATGAGGAGTTCACGGCCCTGCCGTATGCCTCCGTCGTGGCCGATCTGCACTGTGTCACGAAGTTCAGCATGCTCGGGGCCGAATGGGGTGGCATCCCCGCTCGTACGATCCTGGAGATCGCCCCGCCCGCGCCCACCGTCACCCATGTCATGGTCTGGGCCGAGTACGGATTCAGCTCCAACCTCCGTCTGTCGGACTTCGCCTCGGACCGCACCATCTTCGCGACGCACAAGGACGGTGAGCTGCTGACGGCGGAGCACGGCTTCCCGCTCCGCCTCATCGTGCCGCACCTCTACGCCTGGAAGGGCCCCAAGTGGGTCCGTGGCGTCGAGTACATGACGGCCGATCGCCGCGGTTTCTGGGAGGAGCGGGGCTACCACAACGTCGGCGACCCCTGGCGCGAGCAGCGCTACTCCTACCAGGAGGAGCCCGGGGACGGCCCCGAGCTCTGACTCCTGCTACGGCCGCCGGTCAGTGGTGGTACTGGTGCACCACCGCGTGTCCCTTGCCGCGGCCGATCATCCACTTGTTGACGGGCGTCGTGACCACGAAGGCGATGGCCAGTGAGATGGCCAGCGCGCCCCAGAACAGCAGGTCGGCCAACTGCGCGTCCATCGCGTCCGGCCACAGAGCGATCACGCCGTTGTCGATCAGCTCCATCACCGCGATGGACAGAGTGTCCGCGGCGAGCGCGACCCGGAACGCCGTCCCGAAGTCGACGCCGGCCTTGAGCACTCCGTGCAGCGTGAGCGAGTAGCCGAAGACGAACGCGAGCACGATCGCCAGGACCATCGTCGGCACGTTGCCCCAGCCGAACGCGGTGCCGATCACCATGCCCAGCGCCTCGCCGATGGCGCAGCCGGTGAGGCAGTGCAGAGTGGCCTGGGCCGCCATGGACCAGGTGACCTTGCCGCCCGTGTCATGGGTGTGTGCACGTACCTCGTGATGCGTGTGCGCGTCGTGCTCGTGATGCGTGTGCGTGTCGTGCTCCATGCGGACCCCCACGCCGGATAGCGGTTCCTGTCTCGTACAAGACAGGAACCGTATACCCCCTAGGGGTATTCCTCAACGGGGTCAGCCGTCGCGCAGTTTCTTCAGGCGCTCGACATCCGCCGCGTGCCCCTCCTTGCCGCCGGGCGTCTCGATGATCAGGGGTACGCCCTCGGTGGCGGGGTGGGTCATCAGCGCACGGAACGGGTCCTCGCCGATGTGGCCGGAGCCGATGTTCTCGTGGCGGTCCTTGTGGGCGCCGACCACATCCTTGGAATCATTGGCATGGATCAGCTTGAGCCGGCCCTCGCCGACCGTGTCCACCAGCAGGTCGAGGGTCTGATGCATCCCGCTCGGCCCGGTGAGGTCGTGGCCGGCCGCGAAGATGTGGCACGTGTCGAGGCAGACGCCCAGCTTGGGGTGGGCGTCGAGGGTCTCGAAGTACGGCCCGAAGTCCCAGGTCCGGGAGCACAGGGAGGCGCCTTGGCCGGCCGTCGACTCCAGCAGGAGGTACGGGTCGGCGTCATGGGTCAGCTCGTCCAGCAGCGGCAGCATGTACTCACGCACCTGCTTGAGGGCGACGGACCGCTCCCGGCCGCCCGTGGCGCTTCCCGTGTGCACGACCACACCCAGGGCGCCGATCTCCCGCCCGCGCCGCAGCGAGTGCCGCAGTGACTCCACCGACTTCTCGACCGTCGCCTCGGTGTGCGAGCCAAAGTTGATCAGATACGGGGCATGGACGTACGCGGGGATCGCCCCGGCGGCGCAGGCCGCGCGGAACTCCTCGTCCTGCTTCGGGTTTCCGGCGGGCGTCGCCCAGCCGCGCGGGTTGGCGACGAAGACCTGGACGGTCTCGGCCCGGAGATCGCGGGCGTAGGAGAGGCCGACGGAATGGAGACCGCCGGCCACCGGGACATGGCCGCCGACGGGGTTGCGGGAGGGGAAGGGGAAAGGTGTTGTGCTCATGTTCCGACCAGCATGCCAGGACGGGTGCGAGAGGCCTCCATCGCGGGTACGACAGCACCAGCGCACCGGCGCGTACAGCCCAGGGGAGGCGTGCATGGGGGATGTGGTCAGCTTCGCGTTGCCGGACGGCGGCTCGGTCCTCGTCGAACCCGTCGACGAGGACGTCTACGGTCTGGAAGAGATCTCGGTCAGCGGGGGCACGGTGATCCGGCGGGCCCAGGAAGGTCTCGGCGACGCGCTGGACGGCATTCGGCGGATGGCCGCCGAGGCGCACGCCCGCATCACCTCGCTCGACGTCGCTCCGAAACGTCTGGAATTGGAATTCGGGGTCAAGCTGAGCGGGGAGACGGGCGCGGTGCTCGCGAAAGCGGCCGGTGAGGCGCACCTGGTCGTACGAGCTGTGTGGGAACACTAGTCGGGCCCGACGTGGCCGGCGGACGACGGTGTCCGGATCTGTCCCTGCGCGCCGCAGGCGTCCTCCCGCACTTGGGGGGATCCGCCTACCATGCCCTTGCGGCCGGTGCGCCGCAGGGCGGGGCCGGGTGCCGCATGTCCCGGAGGGTGAGAGGGGCACAGGCATGGATGAGACGACGGGGGTCGAGTGCGGATTGCCGGACGTTGCCGGATTCACCATCGACCAATTGCGCGCCGTACCGGGGTCGGTGCTCGCCCAGGCCCTGGAGCGGCTGCAGGCGGAGGCCGCGGAGTCCGATGAGGACGAATACACCAGCTGGCAGGCGAGCGCCTGAACCACAGGCGGTCGATGTCGCGGCACTCCTCGACGAGGGCTGGCGGCCGGCCCCATTACGGCAGTTCGTCCTCAAGATACGCAGCAGGTGCAATCTCGCCTGCGACTACTGCATCATCTACGAACACGCCGACCAGACCTGGCGCCGTCAGCCGCATGCCATGGGCCCGGGAACGCTGCGGCAGACGGCGCGTCGCATCGCGGAGCACGCAGCGAGTCACAGCCTCCCACTGGTCCGGATCGTCCTGCACGGCGGCGAGCCGCTGCTCGCGGGCCCCGAAGGCATCGCCCGTCTCACCCGCACGGTGCGCGGCATCGTCCAGGAGGCGGGTGCCGAGACCGAGTTCACGGTCCAGACCAACGGAACCCTGCTCGACACCCGCATGCTGGACACACTCGCCGAACACCGCGTACGAGTCGGGGTGAGCCTCGACGGGGACCGGCGGGCGCACGACGCACATCGCCGCACGCCGTCGGGCCGTGGCTCGTACGACCAGGTCATGGCAGGCCTGTGGCGGTTGTCCGGGGAGTTCCGCGAGCTGTACGCGGGTCTGCTGTGTACCATCGACCCGGCGGGCGACCCGGTCGCCGTCTATGAGTCGCTGCTGCCGACCCGGCCTCCTGTGATCGACTTCCTGCTGCCGCACGCGCATTGGGGCACGCGGCCATCCGCACCACCCGGCGCGTACGGAAGATGGCTGGCGGCGGTCTTCGACCGCTGGGTCGCGGCGCCGCACAAGGAGACTTCGGTGCGGATGCTCGACGAGCTGCTGCACACGACGCTCGGCGGCCGCAGCCGCCTGGACTGGGTGGGGATCACCCGTACCGTCTCCGTCTTCGTCGAGGCCGACGGCGCCATCCACCAGAACGACACGCTGCGCACAGGCCACGATGGTGCCTCCGCCAGCGGCCTCGACGTCTTCCGGAACTCCTTCGACGAGGTGCTGCTGCATCCGGGCTTCGCCGCTCGGCAATCCGGTGAGCGTGCCCTCGCCGAAGAGTGCCTGCGCTGCCCGGAGCTTTCCGTGTGCGGTGGAGGCGAGTTCGGCCACCGCTACCGGCCGGGCGCGGGCTATCGCTGGCCGACCGTCTACTGCGCGGACCTGTTGCTGCTCATCGGCCACATCAGGCGATGGCTCGCCCGTTCCGCGGAGCCTGTCCGGTGATCGAGCCGCACGTCATCCCGGACGCCGTTTTCGACTCACTGGCCGGCGGCGAGGGCGGGCCGGAGGCGGTGTTGCTGCTCCGTCGTGTCAGGCGCAGCCGCAACCTCCTGCTGTTGCGGCACATATTGGACGGACCGTGCGGCCCGACCGCCCGAGAGGCCGCGGAACTGCTGGCCCGCGTCGAACGCACTGCCCCCACGGCGGTCGAGTCGGTTGTCGACGGGCCCTCGTTCGGGACTTGGGCGAGCCGCGCCGCACGCGACTGTCCGGAGCATCGGCGGGGCGAGGGCTGCACGGCACGGGATCTCGCGGCGCTCGCTGTCGTGGCAGCCGTACGGGCAAGTGTCGCGACGGAGATTTCCGTGCCCGTATATGAGGGGATGCTGCGACTACCGGGGCTGGGGACGGCCGTGCAGACGGGGAACGAGGACGCGGCCCTTGTTGTCACCGGGGCCGATCCCGGTACGACAGCCGGGGCGGCGGGCTGTGCCGGACCGTCCGGTCCGGGGATGGCGGCTCGACGGGCGCGGCGCCAGAGCGATGCGGCGGCCGCGGCGCGAGGCGAGTACGTCGTGGAGATCCGAGTCCCCGGGCGGGTACTGAGGCTGCCCCGCGACCCGTCCCGGGAGAGCCGTGACTGGCTGCCCGTCGCCGTGCTCCAGGCCGAGCACAAGGGGCTGACCCTGAGCCTCCCGCTGGAGACCGCGGACCGGCAGTTGCCTGCGCTCGACACCGCCCGTGCCGGGCCGGCCGCATGGCAGGGACTGCTACAGCCGACGTGGGAACTGCTTGTCGAGAGCCACCCGCGGCGCGCCGCGGAACTCGCGGCAGGACTCAGCGGGATCGTGCCCATACCGGCTCCGGCCCGGGGCGTCACCTCCGCGACGTCACGGCAGGCCTTCGGCACCGTGCTCGCCTCCTGGCCTGCCGAGCCCGAGCGCCTCGCACTGACCCTGCTCCACGAGTTCCAGCACAGCAAGCTGAGTGCCCTCATGGACTTGGTGACGCTGTACGAACCGGGCGGTCGGCCGTGGCTGTACGCACCTTGGAGGCCCGACCCGAGACCGCCGGGCGGACTTCTGCAGGGGATCTACGCCCACCTCGGAGACCTCGCCTTCTGGCGTGATCGCAGCGGCAAGCGGCGCGGCCCGGAACAGGCCGACGCGGCATGGTGGTTCGCGCGTATCAGGGCGCACACCGAGCGCGGCCTGGAGGAGGCGCTCGAGCATGTGCGCCTCAGCCGTCTCGGCGAGCGCTTCCTCGAGTGTGCTGCCGAGGCGGTCGACAGCGCGGGCTCCGTGGGAGACGACGGGGACGAGAGGCTGTCACGGGCGGTGGCCAGGGTGGCGACCGGAGGCGAGGCCGCCTGGCGGCTGCGCTGGGCGGTGGTCGGTGCGGCGGACGTGCGGCGCCTGGCCGATCTCTGGCGTGCTGCCCGGCCGGCCGGCCGGCTGCCCGAGGACGAGGTGGGAGCGGCTGCCGGGCCCGTGGAAGGGCCGGGCCCCGAGCTCGGCCAGTGGGCGGCCCGGCAACGCGGAGCCGAACGTGCCGGGTCGATGCGGGCGGCCGCCGATGCGGTTGTCGCACGGCCGCACCGCGTCGAACGGTGGGCGGAGCTCGCCGCATCGGCCGCCGAGGAGGGCATGACCGGCACCGATGTCCTGCGCCACCGCACCGAACTCGTCAAGGCCGTGTTCCTGGAGCTGGCCGGAGAGCCGGGCACGCCCAGCCGGGACCCCGCCCCCGACCCACTGGCCCTGGCGGCCTGGTTGGCGGTCGAGCCGCCGGGGCGAGGCCGGTTCGAGGTGTCCGAGCAACCACAGGGCGCTCGGCACGCCGGTCTTGTTCAGAACACCGGAGTCTCGATGTCGCAGAACGCCCGCTCGCCCCTCGCGAACACCTCGGCGACGGGGTAGTTCCGCCCCAGAGTTCGGCCGAACCGTTTGAGTACGTCCTCCAGCAGCGAGGCGGCCTCCTCCTCCCGGCCCAGTGACCGCAGGTCGTGCGCGAGGTTCCCGCCGCACACCAGCGTGACCGGGTGATCGGAACCGAGGGTGGCGCGCAGGGCGTCCAGATGACGACCATTGGCCTGTGCGGCCTCGTCGAAACGGCCCGCCTCGTGCAGGTCGTTGGCAAGGTTGACCCCGCAGCGCAGCGTGCAGTTGTGCTCGGGGCCGAAGCGGTCGCTCAGTTTCTCGTAGGCCGAGAGGTTGAGTGACAGCGCCCGCTCGTGCTCGCCCAGCGCACTGAGCATCAGCGCGTGGTTCGTCTCGGTCATCGGAACATACGGATGAGTTGCTCCGAAGAGCTGTTCGTAGCCCGCCACCGTCTGGGCGGCCAGTTTCTCGGCATCCTCCAGTTCGCCGCGCAGCAGCAGGTCGATGGCGAAATTACCCACCGCGGCAAGCGTGTTGAGGTCCCCCTCGCCGTACTTGGCCCGATAGCGCTCCACGGTACGGGCGGACCGCTCGTGTGCCTCGTCGTAGGCGCCCACCGCCCTCAGAGAAACCGCGAGGTTCTTGGCCACATCCAGTGTGTAGGGATGCTCGCGGCCCTGACGGTCGCGGAGCTTCGGATACAGCGCCCGCAGCGATTCGGTGGATCCCCGGTAGTCGCCCAGCTCCCGTTGGTCGCGAGCGTAGTTCGCTGCCACCACCAGCGTGATGGGGTCATCGGGACCGAAGGTGCGCGACCGCCGCTCATACGTGTCCGCGTCCAGCGCGAGGGCCTCCGCGAAACGGCCGAGCAGCCGGAGGTTCAGGGCGTGATTGGCGGCCGACATCAGCGCGAGCGGATAGTCGCGTCCAAAGGTCCGGGTCAGCCGCTCCAGAGTGTCGCCGTCCCGCCGGGCCGCCTGTTCGAAGTCACCGAGCACGCGCAGGTCGCCGCCGCTGCTGTTGGCGATCGCCAGCGTCTCCTCGTGGTCCTCGCCGAGTACGCGGCGGGCCCGCTCCAGAAGGTCCGCGTTGAGATCCCGGGCCTCCTCGAAGCGGCCGAAGTTGCGGATCAGAGTGGCGTACGAACGGGTGATCCGAACCGTCTGCGGGTGGTCGTCGCCGAGGCGTTGCTGCCATTCCTTGCGAGCGAATTCGGCCAGTTCCGTGCCGCCGGTGTAGTCGCCGTGCAGATAGAGGTAGCGGACCTCGTTGATGACCAGGTCCCGTACCTCCCGCTCATCGCACTCGACGGACCGGGTCGGCCGGATGTGCGGCCGCAGTTCCGCATAGCGACGCCAGTTCTCGTTGTCCTCCGGTTCCTGCGGGTCCGCGGCGGCCAGCAGGACGTGGGTGAGGTGGTAGGTGTCCTCCTGTTCCTGCGGGGTCATCTGGTTGAAGAGCACGGCCTGTACGAGCCGGTGCATCTGGAGGCTGTTGCTGCGATGGTCGATCCTGGCGAGCGCGAGCCGGCCGACCTCCCGCGTGGCCAGCCCCAGCTCGACGGGGTCGCGCAAGGCCTCGGCGAGCGGGGAGGGCAGGGGAGCGAACGCGGCACTGCGCAGCAGCGCCCAGCTGATCGGCTCCGGCGCCATGCAGGAGCACAGGCGCAGGAGCTGGACAGCGGCGGGGCTGCGCTGGGCCAACCGTTCCATCGACAGATTCCAGGTCGCCACCACCGAGTGCGGATACCCGGACGGCACAGAGGTGTCCAGCAGCCGCCCCGCGTGTTCGTGCAGTAGCTCCAGGTACTCGTCGACCGACATCGCGGTCTCCGCGTGCCAGGCGCCGGCCTGCTCCACGGCGAGCGGAAGGTCGCCGAGCGCGTCGGCGAGCCGGGAGGCGTCCTCCGTCGGCATTCCGGGCACCCGGCGCTGCAGGAAGCTGATCGACTCGTCGCGGGAGAAGACGTCCACGGAAATGGGATGGGCATGTCCTGCCCAGCTCTGGTTGCGTGAAGTGACCAGGATGTGACCCTCGCCGGAGGGGAAGTACTCCTCCAGATCCTCGGGCCGGTCAGCGTTGTCGAACACCAGGAGCCACCGACGGTAGGGAGAGCCTCGGCGGAGTGCGTCGAGGACGAGTGGAAGCGCCTCGTCACCGCTCGGCCCGGCCTCCAGGCCGAGATGCGGTGCGAGTGCGGCGATGGACGAGCGCACCAGCGAGGGATCCTCGGAGTTGATCCACCAGATGAGCTGGTACTGGGACTGATACCGATAGATGTACTCGACAGCCAGTTGTGTCTTGCCGACGCCGCCGAGGCCGAAGAACGCCTGCGGCACGATTGCCGCGCGCCGATCGGCCAGACGGGCGTGGAGCTGGGTGATGAGCTCGTCCCGGCCGGTGAAATTGTGATTCCTCGGTGGAATGCGCCGACCCCAGACCAGGGGGATGTTCTCCTCGAAACGCATGGGGCGCGTGATTGTCTGGAGAGGGCCGCCGGAAGTCGCCGAAGGGCTCGGAGGGCCGTCGACTTCGGCCAGGCGGGGGGCGGACTCGGCCACGGGTGAATCCCTTTCCGCTGATCGTCCGGACGGCTCCCCCGTCGGCGCGGGACCTTCTGCCGTGTGAGCGTCGGGTTCGGCCAGGTTGAAACGGTCGGCTTCCGCGTCGACTGCGGTCTGGATTGATGTGGTGTCGGTCACAACGTAATCGTATGGCGACCGTACGTCACCATTTCCGTAGGGCTGTGAGAGACCGGAGATGAGGCCGCGCAGTCTTCTGGCCCGGGCCGTGAACCCGCCGCCCAACGCGTCGGCGACCGCTGCGTCGACCTTGGCGAAGGGCAGGCTCTCCGAGCTGATCCGGGACGGCAGCTCGGACGACGGGTCGGCCAGGGCGGCGTCGAACCGGTAAGGCGCCGAAGAGTGTTCGGCTAAGTAGTCCGACACCGCCGTCAGGACACGGCGGCTCTCTTGTTGGTGGAGCGACCCGAGCAGCAGCGCGCGGACGGGCTCGGCGAAATCGAATTCGGTCTGTTCGGACGGCTGGGGTTGGTCGGCGCGCACCGGGTGCAGGAGCCCGGACAGGAATACCTCCGCCAGATGCGAGGCGGTCGTGCGCGGTGCCATGACCTGCTGGACGAGTCGCATCACCGGAAGGAACAGCGGCGCGGCGGACAGATAACCGGCCAGTTCGAAGGCCTGTGGGGAGGCGGCGGCCCTGAATGCGAGGACCCTGTCCAGTGGCGACAGCCGCGCTTCGTCCGTTCCCGGCTCGTGCGCGGGAGGAGCCGGCGTGGGGCGGGCGTCCGCGAGTGGGCACACGGCATATCCGTGGAAGGGTGAGGACTCCGGACGAGCGACCATGCGGGCCCACATGTGCAGCGCTGAAGGGGCGAGTTCGACGACGGGTACCAGCGGGCCCGACTGGCCCGTGTCGGAGTGCAGGTCACTGTTGGGTACGCCGGGGCGCGATGCCTTCAGGGTCACCGGAACGGGACGTAGCGCAGTGCGATGCCACAGCCGCCGGTCGAGTGGCTGGACCACGGCGGTGGGGCGGCTGCGGGCCCACTGGGTCAGCAACCGCTCCACCGCTCCGGAGCGCCAGCCGCTGTTGATCCCGTCGCTGAGAACGAGCAGCGCACTGCGCGGCGAACGGTAGACGTGCCGCCCGGGCACGCCGACGCGGTTCGCCCCGTCCGCGGGCCACGGTGGCGGGGTGCCGCGTAGCGTCACCGAGCCGTCCGGCAGGTGCTGGAGCCAACGCACCGTGATGGACCGGAACGCCCCCACGCGCCGCAGCACCGTGCGCAACTCGCTCACCGTGCCGTCCCACAGCACCATCGACTCGCCGGTGTCCACCACCAGATCGAGGTCGAGCCAGGGCTCGTCCTCCGGGACCAGCACCGGCTCCCAGACATCGGTCTGTGCGGCCCGGTCCGCCGTGGACTCCTCGTCCAATCGATGCCGGACGGCGGACGCGGCACGGCGACGCAGCGGACGCAGAGCCCTGCCAAGCTCGACCGCCTTGGGTAGGGGCCGTACCCCTGGGGAGCGCACCGGCAGCCCCGGAAGGGGGCTGCCCACCTGATCGGCCGGGACGGGCAAGCTCTGAACGTGCAGCTGAGGCTCATGGGCGGACAGGCCGGGCGATGCGGTGTTGCCGGGGCCCGAGGGCGCCTCCGGCTCGGCGGAGCGACTGCGAGGGCCGCGCGGAGCACCGGGCTCCAGGGGGCCGGTGATCCCGGGGAGCGGGTGCGGGCGGGCGGTGGACGGGAACCCGTGCGCCGAGCCTTCCTGCGCAGGGACGAGCCGCGCCGCGAGCCAGAGGACTTCGGCGATCTCTCGCGCATCCGGAGTGGAACGCTCCGGCGGTTCGAAGGGCATCAGGGCCCCGTCTCCAGGTGCCGCCACACCGTTCGGAGCAGATCCTGCCACTGTTCGGGCTCCTCGTCCGCGCCCGCGCGGGCCAGCTGTATTGCGCTCAACAGCTGGTCGACGGCGACGTTCCCTCCGTTCTGCTCCACGAGGAACGCCTCCACCAGCGGCCGCGCCTGCTCCAACGCCTCGGCGCCGAGGTGCGCGGCCACGATCGCCGCCAGCCGCTCGGGTCCCGGCGGCTCGATGTCGTACCGGAGACAGCGCCGGGCGAACGCGGCGGGAAACTCGCGCTCCTCGTTCGACGTGATCACCACGAACGGGAACGCCCAGCAGGCCACCTGACCGTCCGTGACGAGCTCCTGCCCGCCATCGGCCGTCTGCACCTGCACACTGCGCTGTTCGGGAGGCAGTCGCAGCAGCTCCTGTATGGGGAAGCGCCCCTCTTCGAAGACGGTCAGCAAGTCGTTGGGCAGGTCGATGTCGCTCTTGTCCAACTCGTCGATGAGCAGGACACGGGGGCGACGCCGCGGTAGCAGAGCCGTACCCAGCGGGCCGAGCCGCAGAAAGCGGCCGATGTCGCCAGTGCCGCTGCCCGTCTCGAGACCTGTCCGCTGAAGGTTGGCCTCGTGCAGTCGGCCGATGGCGTCGTAGGCGTAGAGGCCGTCCCGCAGCGTGGTCCGGGACGTCACCGGCCAGTGAAGTACGGGCCCCAACCCGAGTTCGTAGGCGATGGCGTGTGCGAGCGTCGACTTGCCGGTGCCCGGGCGCCCGGTGAGCAGCAGCGGACGACGCAGCAGCAGGGCCGCGTTGACCACGTCGACCAACTCGCGATCCGCCTGGAAGACCCGGCCTCGCTCGGCGTCGGCCGGCCCCGGCGTGGCAGCGCTGTCCTGGGGCGGCATCCCCTGCTGGAGAGGGCGCCAGCTCGGCGGGTCGGGCAGGCGCTCGATGGCATTGTGCGGAATGCCGTCACCGCGGTAGACCCACCACGCGGGTGTCTGAGGGATTCCGGTCTCGGTCACGGCTGGTCAACCTCCGAGGGCGGGAGCGGGTGGGGCCAGCGGGGTGCGAGGAGGCAGCCGGTCGAACGGGTCCCAGAAAAGGCCCAGGCGCAGACCGGCACCGACAGGGGGCCGGGAGGCGCCGGGGCCGGGCGACCGCTCGCCACGACGGACCCTGCGCACCACCTCGGGGAGCGCTCGGGCGCTCTCGCCCGTCAGTCGCGGCAGCAGTCCGTCGATGACACGCTGTCCGTCCTCCTCGTCGTGAGCCCAGACGAGCGCGGGGATCCCCGCGTCGAGTGCCGCGTCGAACTCGGCGTCGAGGACTCGCTTCCTGGGCACTTTCGGGGGGAACCCGAGGATGAGCGCAACCGGACCGTCCTCGGCGTACAGCGCGGCGAACAGGGCCTCGTAATACGTTCTGTCCTGGCTCCGGGCAGGAATCACATCCACCACGCCCTCTCCCGAGAGTGCGGTCAGTGCATTCATCCTGTCCCACTTCTGGGACCAGTTATGCCCCCAGTCGACCCATTCCGACGCGTTCTGGCGCTCAAGGCTGCGTATGGCCACCGGATGCACCACCCCCAAGCGCACCTCCGCGCCGCTGGGAGTCGCGATCGGCAGGCCGTCGACAGGCCGCGCGAGAAGTTCGCGGGGCAGTACGAACTCCACGAACAGGTCGGGTGAGTCGATCGCGCGTTCCCGTCGCATGCGGGTGATCTCATCGACCACCAACTCCTCCACCCGCCCGAGCCGCATCGCCTCCGTGTACTGACGGACCGCTTCTCGCGGAGCCCCCTCGTGTTGCCGGAAGACATCGAGCAGGTAGTGCCGGCTCGGCGTCGCGGGGGTCACCTGAAACGTCGCGTACGTCCATCGGGCCGCCCGGGCCGGGCGCAGGCGGCGTTCGAGCAGAGGCGTCGGATCGACCACTGGGGTGCAGTGGCCTGCCCGGCCGCGCACCCAGCGAGCCAGTTCCTGTCCACGCGTTCCGGGGACGCGCCGGGACAGCAGGGCGACAAAGGCGAGAAGCGGCGGAACGAGGCGCCCGGCCTGGGAGATGTGCTGCAGATCGTGCACGATGCCGAGGACGTCCTCGGGGGCGCCCTGCCAGGGGCGACGCACCGGCCCGAGCGCCTCGTCGCGCAGTGCGACCAGACCGGGGAGCGAGACCTTGCCGTCCAGGAGCAGCCGGTAGAGGTCGTCCATGGCCTCCGGATCGAGCGGGTCCTCTTCCAGGTGAGGAGGGAACTTGGGTAAGAGCTGGGGCGGCAGCCGTTCCTCGGAAAGAGCCAGAGCGGCACGCAAGGGCGGCCAGGACTGGGCCAGTTGAGCCATCGGGATCATCCAGGTCACGCCGGCCTCGGGCGACTTGTCGCGGAGTACGGCAAGCCCTGCCACACGCTCCGTCGCCGTGTCCTTCACGCCGCAGCCGCTGTAGCCCTTGGCCACCTTGCGGCCGGTGTCCGGAGCGTCGTTCAGCTGGATCAGGGCGGACTCCAGGCCCCCGCGCCCGGCCATCACGCAGTCCGCCCACACGCCGTGGGGCTGGCCCTGCGGGTAGCCGTACACCTGCATGGGGCGCTTGGCGGTGTAGGCGCCGCTGGAGAGGTGCGTGTGGGACGTCGGGAACTGGCCATTGGCCCGGGCCAGATCGCCGTGCAGGGTGAGAACCGAGAAGTCCTCGTGATGGCTGCCGCCGGAGTAACTGTGTCCGCCTCCGGGGGAGCCCTTCAGCTCGAGTCCACTGCTCAGGATGATCGTGACCGTGGCGTCGGGCTCGTCCTCAAGCCGCCTGCCCAGGGCGGTGGTCACCACATGGGCGCAGGTCAGTACATATCGGGGCGGCACGAGGACGCCGCCGCCCACCGGCTTTCCGGTGGGCCCGATGATGCTCACCTGCCAGTTGTCGGTGGCGGTCAACTCCACGACCGGTTCCACCACCACGCCTCTCCCCCCGATGTCCCGCTGCCCGGACATGGTCCTGCAAAGCCGCCATAGTAGCGGTAGGACATGGCTCGAGCGGAGGGGGTAACGGGCAGGAATCCGGGCCTGGTTGACCCTTCTTCGAGCCAGCTCCGCCCTGCCTTCGGGCACCACTGCTCAGCTGGGCCGTCAGCGGATCTCGATGGTGATCGTCGACCCCTTGGGCGCCGTCTCGCCGCCCTCCACCGACTGGCCCTTGACGTGGTCCCCGAAGAGCCCGAGCAGGCCGCGGTCCTCGTTGACCTTGAACCCGGCGTTCTCCAGCGCCTTCCTCGCGTCGTCCACGGTGTCGCCCACGACATCCGGGACCTCGACCATCTCGGGGCCCTTGGAGATGGTCAGCGTCACCGTGTCGCCGGCGGCGGCCTCGCGACCCGGCGCCGGCGACTGCTCGGCGATCTGGCCCTTGTCGAACTCCGAATTGACCCGCTCCGAGGAGATCTTCACCTTCAGACCCGAGTCCTCGAGCTCCGCCGTGGCGTCCTCCACCGACGAGCCGGTGACCTCGGGCACCTCCACCGGGCTGCCCTTGCTGACGACGAGCGCGATGGCCGAACCCGCGTGGCGCTTGGTCCCCGCTTGCGGGTCCGTACTGATCACAAAGCCCTTGGTCACGTCCTCGTTGAACTCCCGGGTGACCATGCCCGCGGCGAGGCCATCGCTCTTCAGCACATCCTTCGCCTTGAACAGGGCCAGGCCCTTCAGGTCGGGCACCTTCACCGTCTCCGGGCCGTCGGAGATGGTCAGCGTCACCGCGTCGTTGTCACGGATCCGGGCGCCGACCTCGGGGTCGGTGCTGATGACGGTGCCGCGCTTCACGGTGTCGCTGTACTGATGCTTGACCTGACCGACGTCGAGCCCGGCCTGCGTCAACCGGTCCTTGGCCTCGGCCTGGGTCTTCGCGAGGATCGGCGGGACCTTGGTGAACTGGCCGGAGTTGATGTACCAGACGCCGGCACCGAGGCCCAGCACCAGCACGACGGCGGCGACGATCGCCAGCATCGTGCGCCGGGGTCGCGTGGCACGCCGGGACGGAGCGGGCGGGCCGGACTCGAACCGACTGGTCTGCTCGAACCGGCTGGTCCGGTTGAGGGCGGCGTCCTCGTCGTCCTCGTTCACGGGCAGCGGTCGCGGCACGGACAGCGAGCGCGGGATCACACTCGTACGGTCCTCGGCATTGTCGTGGCCCAGGGCGAGGGCCCCCGGCGGGACGGCGTCCAGTTGCTCGGCGGTGAGCTCGGCGCGCGCCTCCAGCACCAGACCGAGAAGCGCCACCGCGTCGTGCGGGCGCACCTCGGGATTACGGGCGGTCGCCGTGGTGACCAGCTCGTCGAGCTCGTAGGGCAGCCCCGGCACCGCGGCCGACGGCGGCGGCACGTCCGCGTGCAGATGCTGGTAGAGCACCTGGGCGGGGGAGTCCCCGGAGTACGGCTTGTCGCCGGTGAGCATTTCGTAGAGGACGACCCCGCACGCGTAGACGTCGACGCGGGTGTCGGCGGTGCCGTGCTCGATCTGCTCGGGGGCGAGATACGAGACGGTGCCGAGGACGGTCCCCGTCGTGTTCGTCACGGTGTCCACGGCCCGTACGAGACCGAAGTCCGCCACCTTGACCCGGCCGTCGTCCCCTATGAGGACGTTCTCCGGCTTCATGTCGCGGTGCACGAACCCGGCGCGGTGCGCGGCGCCGAGGGCGGCGAGCACCGGCTCCAGGATGCCGAGCGCGGCCCGCGGCTGCAGGGCGCCGCGGTCGCGCAGTACGTCGCGCAGGGTGCACCCGGCGATGTACTCCATGGCCAGATAGACGTACGACCGGTCCGCCCCCTGGTCGAAGACCTGCACCACATTGGGGTGTGCGAGCCGGGCCACCGACTTGGCCTCGCGGATGAAACGCTCGACGAACGAGCCGTCGGCGGCCAGCGTCGGGTGCATCACCTTGAGCGCGAGCACGCGGTCGAGGCGAGTGTCCAGGGCCCTGTAGACCGTGGCCATCCCGCCGACCGCGATCCGTGCGTCAACGCGATAGCGGCCGTCGAGCACCTGCCCGACAAGCGGGTCCTGAAGGGTCGTATCCACGCAGGTGAGTGTACGAGCCGCCACTGTCACGCCGCCCCGTTCAGCCGATACCGGAGCGCGACTGCAGCCGACCTGTGACGCACATCGCACGCATGCACGGATGCCGAGGAGAGGCCCGCTGCCGCGGACTCGGCCGCAGACGACCAAGGGCGAGATCGCCCCGCGGGAGACCCGCACTTCCCAGCCGACGGGAAACGAGGGTGCGTGGGTGGGAGGAGTACCCGACGCGGCGGGCACTCAGAAGGCGGGCCTCTCCGGATCCAAGCTGGCCAGGCCCTCCGCAGGAGACGACGCCTCGGCGAAGTGCCGCCGAGGAATCCGCCCCGCACGGCGGGCGAGCCGCCCCGCGTCCACCGCGTGCTTCATGGCCTCCGCCATCAGGACAGGCTCCTGCGCCCGCGTCACCGCCGAGGCAAGCATCACACCCGCACACCCCAGCTCCATCGCGAGCGCCGCATCGGACGCCGTGCCGGCCCCCGCGTCCAGAATCACCGGCACGCGCGCGTGCTCCACGATCAACTGGAAGTTGTGTGGGTTCCGGATCCCCAGCCCGGACCCGATGGGCGAGCCGAGCGGCATGATCGCGGCGCAGCCCACGTCCTCCAGCTTCCGCGCCAGGACGGGATCGTCGTTCGTGTACGGCAACACGATGAACCCCTCGTCGACGAGCGTCTCCGCGGCGTCGAGCAGCTCGATCGGGTCGGGCAGCAGCGTGCGCTCGTCGGCGATGACCTCGAGCTTGACCAGGTCCGTGCCCAGGGCTTCACGCGCGAGACGAGCGGTCAGCACGGCCTCGCCCGCGGTGAAACAGCCCGCCGTGTTCGGCAGCACGCGGATGCCGAGCTTGTCGAGCACGGACAGAACCGAGCCGTGCACGGACGCGTCCACGCGCCGCATCGCGACCGTCGTCAGCTCCGTTCCGGAGGCCACCAGCGCGCGCTCCAGCACATCGAGGCTGGGCGCACCGCCCGTGCCCATGATCAGCCGGGACGAGAAGGACGTACCAGCGAGGACAAACGGATCGTCGGCCATGGGTCAGCCTCCCTGCACGGCGGTGAGGACTTCGACGCGGTCTCCCTCGGACAGGGCGGTGGACGACCACTGCGCGCGCGGGACGACGGTTTCGTTGAGCGCGGCGGCCACGCCGGACGGAGCGGCGGTGAGGGTTGCGACGAGCGTGTCGAGAGCGGTCCCCGTGGCGATCCGCTGCCGCTCTCCGTTGACGAAGATGTTCATGCGGGCTGCTCCGTGAGGGCGGCGGCGCCGAAGCGCCGGGGGGTGAAGGGGCGGGCCACGTCGGGGAGTTCACCGGTGGTCAGGACGTGCGCCATCGCGTCACCGGTGACGGGCGTGAGGAGCACACCGTTGCGGTAGTGCCCGGTGGCGAGGAGGAGGCCGTCCAGCACGGTCGGTCCGAGGAGCGGAGCGTTGTCGGGGGAGCCGGGGCGCAGCCCCGCCCGGGTCTCCGTGAGCGGCAGCTCGGTGATCCCCGGCACCAGCTCATGGGCGTCGCGCAGCAGCTCGTACACGCCGCCCGCGGTCACCGTCGTGTCCCAGCCCAGCTCCTCGCTGGTCGCGCCCACGACGAGCTCGCCGTTCTCGCGCGGCACCAGATAGACCTGGCTTCCGCGCACGACGGCGCGGACGGTTCGGCTCAGGAAGGGCGCGTACCGGTTCGGCACGGTCAGCCGCAGTACCTGCCCCTTCACCGGCCGCACGGGCGGCAGTACGTCGTCGGGGACGCCCGCCAGACGACCGCTGAGGCTGCCTCCGGCGAGCACGACCTGACCGGCGGCCGGCTCGGTGCCGTCCGTGGTGACGACTCCGGCGGCCCGGCCCCCTACGACGCTCAGCCGCTCCGCCCAGGTCCGGTGGAACACCACCCCGGCCCGCTCGCACGCAGTGACCAGGGCCTTGGCGAGCCGGCGCGGATCGATCTGATGGTCGCCGTCGACCCTCAGACCACCGCGTACGCCGGGTGCGAGCATCGGCTCCAGACGGCGGCACTCGCGCCCGCTCAGCCACTCCGAGTCGAGCCCCGACTGCCGTTGCAGGGTGTGCAGTTCCCGCAGATGCGCGCGGTCGTCGGCGTCCAGCGCGACGGCCAGCGTGCCGCACTGGCGGTAGCCGAGGTCCTGGCCCGTCGCCTCGGCGAGCTCGGCGGCGAAGTCCGGATAGCGGCGCGCTGAGGCGAGGTTGAGGCCCAGCAGGGTCTGCTCGCCGTAGTGCAGTTCGGTGACGGCGGCGAGCATCCCGGCCGCGACCTGGGCCGCTCCGCCGCCCGGTTCGGGATCCACCACGGCGGTCGTGAACCCGCGTTGCGCGGCCCGCCAGGCCGTCACCAGCCCGATGATTCCGCCCCCGATGACGAGGACGTCTGACGTACGCGTAGGCGACATGGGCGTCCAGCCCCTCCCTTCGCCGGCATGACCCGGATCAGGTTCGTACGGTCGGAGGCCGTCCCAGCCTCCCTCTCAGCCCGGTGCGTCCGGGCTCCCGCGAGTGCTTTACGTTGGCCACCCTAGCCCGCCGCCACCTGTCTCAGTAAGGGAGCCTCCGCCCATGCCCCGCTCGCTCGACGGCCTCGTCCTCGCCCCGGTCGCCGACCAGGCGCCAGGTCAGGTGGGTACCCGCACCCGGTTCACGTACCACGAGAAGGACGGCGAGATCTGGGCCGAGTACGCGGGTGGCGATGTCGTACGCGGGCATCTCGTGGGTACCCGTGAGAGGGACCGCCTCGACTTCCGGTATGTGCAGCTGAAGCGCGACGGCGGCACCTCGTCGGGGCACTGCGTGTCCCGCGTGGTCGAGCTGCCCGACGGGCGGGTACGCCTGGAGGAGACCTGGGAATGGGAGTCGCAGACGGGCAGCGGGACGAGCGTGGTGGAAGAAGTGGACGAGTGAGCGTGGGAGGAGTGGACGTGCACTGTGCAACAGGTCACTGAGCACGTCCCCTGACTGACAAATTGTCAATTGTCTATGGTGATCAGGTGAGCGAGCAGACGCAGGCGCAAGGGCGTACGGCACGGCGAGTCGTCGTCGTGGGCGCGGGCATGGCCGGTGTGCAGACCGCGGTCGCCCTGCGCGAACAGGGCTTCACCGGCAGTGTGACGCTGATCGGCGCGGAGCCCCATCAGCCGTACGACCGGCCACCGCTGTCCAAGGCCGTCCTGCTCGGCAAGGCCGAGGGCTCCGCCTTCGATGTCGACTTCGAGGCACTGGACATCGAACTGCAGCTCGGACGCGAGGCGCTCGGCCTGCGCCCCGAGGACCATGAGCTGGACACTGCCACCGGGCCCGTGCCCTACGACGTCCTGGTCGTCGCGACCGGCGCGGAACCGATTCAGCTGCCGGGCGCGGAGGGAGTGCCCGGGGTCCATCTGCTGCGCACCCTGGACGACGCCGAGCGGCTGCGTCCCGTCCTCGCGCAGCAGCACGACATCGTGGTCGTCGGGGCCGGCTGGATCGGCGCCGAGTTCGCCACGGCGGCGCGCGAGGCGGGGTGCGCGGTGACGGTCGTCGAGGCCGCCGACCGGCCGCTCGCCGGCGCGCTGCCCGCCGAGGTGGCGGCGCCGATGGCGGCCTGGTACGCGAGCAGCGGGGCGTCGCTGCGTACGCACGCGCGCGTGGAGCGCATCGAGCCCGGCGTGGTGGTGCTGGACGACGGTTCCCGCGTTCCCGCGGGCGCCGTGGTCGTCGGCATCGGCGCGCGCCCCGCGACCGCCTGGCTGGCCGGCTCCGGCATCGCGCTCGGCGCCCACCGCGAGGTGGTGGCCGACGACCACCTGCGCACCTCCGTACCGGACGTCTACGCGGTCGGTGACTGCGCCTCCTTCCCGTCGGGAAGGTATGAGAACCGCCTGCTGGTCCACCACTGGGACAACGCCCTCCAGGGTCCGCGCACGGTCGCCGCGAACATCATCGGCGAGGCTCCCGCCGCGTACGACCCCGTCCCGTACTTCTGGTCCGAGCAGTTCGGCCGTTTCGTCCAGTACGTGGGCCACCACGCCCCCGCCGACACGACCCTCTGGCGCGGTGACCCCTCCGCGCCCGCCTGGACGGTCTGCTGGCTCCGCGACACCCGCCTGGTCGCCCTCCTGGCGGTGGGCCGACCGAGGGATCTGGCCCAGGGCCGCCGGCTCATCGAGGCGGGCACCCCGATGAACCCGGAACTTCTGGTGGACCCGTCGAAACCGCTGAAGGCGGCGACGGCGGCGTAGCCGACACCTCTTCAGCCGCCGGAGGAACCCCCGATTCGGCGGAGCCGGAGATCGTTTCGGCGCGATCGCTGGACGGCGGGACGCCCCGACCGCGGATTCCGGCGGTGTTTCCGGCAGTGCCGAGCGGCCGAAACCCACCCGATCGCAGGAGCGCGGGACCCCGGCCCGGGCGGGACTCGGGTACCGAGTGTCAGTCCGGGATGGCAGGCTTGTCCCGTGACCGAGATTGACGCAAAGATCGATGCTCTCGTCCCCGCCTGGCTCACCCTCCCCGACATCGCCGAACAGCTCGGCGTCGAGGTGACCCGCGTCCGGCAGTTGGTCAAGGAGGGCCAGCTGATCGCCGTACGCCGTGGTGAGAACCGCGCGCTGCACGTCCCCGCCGCCTTCATCGACGGGGACAAGGTCGTCAAGGGCCTGTCCGGCACCCTGACGCTCCTGCGGGACGACGGCTTCACCGACGAAGAGATGCTCGAGTGGCTCTTCACCCCCGACCCGACCCTGCCCGGCACACCCGCGCAGGCTCTCAGCGAGAATCGCGGCACGGAGGTGAAGCGCCGCGCCCAGGCGCTCGCCGTCTGACCTGACAACCGTCCGGCGTACGGACCACGGCGGTCACCGGCCGAAAAGCCACCGGACCACCGTGGTCCGTACGCGCCGAAAGGCCACGCGGCCGCCGTGGTCCGTACGCACCGACAACGGGGAATACACGCATGCCCGAGAACGCCGCCACCACCGCACGCGCCCAGCTCGCCGACGCCCGTGTCTACCTGTGCACGGACGCCCGCAAGCGCCAGGGCGACCTCGCCGAGTTCCTGGACGCCGTCCTGGAGGGCGGGGTCGACATCGTGCAGCTGCGCGACAAGGGCATGGAGGCGGCCGAGGAGCTGGAACACCTCCAGGTCTTCGCGGACGCCTGTGCACGCCACGGCAGGCTCCTCGCGGTCAACGACCGGGCGGACGTCGCCCACGCGATCGACGCCGACGTACTGCATCTGGGCCAGGGCGACCTCCCGGTCCCCGCGGCCCGCGCCGTCCTCGGCGACGACGTCCTGATCGGCCGCTCCACCCACGCCGAGTCCGAGGCCGCGGCCGCCGCCGTCCAGGAGGGCGTTGACTACTTCTGCACCGGCCCCTGCTGGCCCACCCCCACCAAGCCGGGCCGCCACGCACCCGGGCTCGACCTGGTCCGATACACGGCCTCGCTGGGCACCGACCGTCCTTGGTTCGCCATCGGCGGTATCGACCTCGGCAGCCTCGACGAGGTGCTGGAGGCGGGTGCCCGGCGTGTCGTCGTCGTACGGGCGATCACCGAGGCGGACGACCCGGGCGCGGCGGCGGCAGAGTTCGCGAAGCGGCTTCGTCACGCATAGTCATCCGGTGGTCGTGCGGAGCAACCGTCCCGCTCCGCCGTCCGATAAATGTCCGAGGGGTGGACAAGAAGTCGACAAAGCGGACAAATCTCATCGGTTCGGTTGGGGGACCGGCGCCCCCTGGCTAACCTGCGGGTATGGCCCTCGGATCTGCTTCCACCAGGACTGATCGCGCACGCACCGTGCGCGACATGCTCGCGACCGGCAAGAAGACGTACTCGTTCGAGTTCTCCGCGCCGAAGACCCCCAAGGGCGAGCGGAACCTGTGGAACGCCCTTCGCCGGGTCGAGGCCGTCGCTCCCGATTTCGTCTCCGTGACCTATGGGGCCGGCGGCTCCACGCGTGCGGGCACGGTCAAGGAGACCCAGCAGATCGTCGTCGACACGACGCTCACCCCGGTCGCCCACCTGACCGCGGTCAACCACTCCATCGCCGAATTGCGCAACATCATCGGCCAGTACGCGGACGCCGGTATCCGCAACATGCTCGCGGTCCGCGGCGATCCGCCCGGCGACCCCATGGGCGAGTGGGTCCCGCACCCGCGGGGCCTGACCTACGCGGCCGAACTCGTCCGACTCATCAAGGAGTCGGGCGACTTCTGCGTCGGCGTCGCGGCTTTCCCGGAGATGCACCCGCGGTCCGCCGAATGGGACCTCGACGTCGCGCACTTCGTCGACAAGTGCCGTGCCGGCGCCGACTACGCGATCACGCAGATGTTCTTCCACCCGGAGTCGTATCTGCGCCTGCGCGACCGCGTCGCGTCGGCCGGCTGCGAAACCCCGGTGATCCCCGAGGTCATGCCGGTGACGAGCGTGAAGATGCTGGAGCGGCTCCCGAAGCTCAGCAACGCTTCGTTCCCGGACGCCCTGAAACAACGGATCCTCACAGCCAAAGACGATCCGGCGGCTGTACGCTCCATTGGCATTGAGTTCGCGACGGAGTTCTGCGCGAGGCTGCTGGCCGAGGGAGTCCCCGGATTGCACTTCATTACGCTGAACAACTCCACGGCAACGCTGGAAATCTACGAGAATCTGGGCCTACACCACCCACAGCAGGCCTAGACCGGTCGCACCCGCGTACGACAGACTGCGTAGCGGCCACTGGGAGAGGGGCGTACATGGGCTGGACGGTCCTCTATATCGCGTTCGGCATTGTCGCGCTGTGGCTGCTCGGCGAGGTGCTGCTGCAGTACAAGGCGCGGCTGCGCTACCGGCTGCTCGCCTTCGTCGGCTTCCTCGGTGTGGTCCTCGGGGTGCTGATGCCCTCCGTGGTCGTCATCGGCCTGGGCGCGGCCGCCTTCGCGATCGGCCAGACGTACGTCACCCTGTCGTTCCGCCGTGGTTTTGCCCAGGGTTGGGCCCTCAACGGCCGCTCCGCGCCCGGCAAACCCAGCAAGCGCCGCCGCGGCGAACCGGAGTACCAGGACCCCACGCTGGAGGTCTCCGACCTCGAGGCGACCGACGGCGCCGCCCATCAGCAGGACGAGTACGCCGGAGAGGACGACGTCTTCTCGCCCGCGTCGTCCGACCGGTTCATGCCGCAGGGTTCCGGCCAGCCCGCGGCCGCCGAGACCACCGCCGTGTACGAGCCGCAGCCGCTGCCCGACGACACCGGCTCGTACGGCATCTACAGCGGCACCTCGTACGCGGGCGCCGCCGACCAGTCCTACGCCGGCGCCGCCCAGTCCCAGGACCAGCAGGCCTACGCGACGGCCGGGCACAACCAGGACCAGCAGGCCTACGCGTACGACAGCTACGCCGGCTACGACCAGCAGCAGTACGCCTACGACAACGGCCAGCAGCAGTACGCCGCCTACTCCGACCCGTACAACGGCGCCCAGACCTACACCGGTGCCTCGTACGACACCCTGTACGGCGGCGACCAGCAGCAGTACACGCAGCAGCAAGGCTACGGCCAGGACCAGTACGCCACCGGCACCTACGGCGGCGAGACCCCGGCCGGCGGTGTCTGGGTGCCGCAGCAGCGCACCACCGACGACCCGTACGGCGGCGAACTCCCGCCCGAGCAGCCCTATCCGTACCAGGGGAACGGCAACGGCACGGGGTACGACGAGCAGTACCGCTACTGAGGCCCGCCGCCTGGACCGCTGAGAGCCTCGGCGCCCGGGCGACCGCCGCTCCGTCAGCGCACCGGCATGCTCACTGCGAGCCCCGGAACTCCGGTCCCTCCACGATCAGCCCGGCCACCAGCGCGCCCGACATGCCCGCGTGCGGGAGCCCGCCGCCGGGATGCGCCCAGCCGCCCGCCGCGAACAGCCCCGGCATACGGGTGCCGTTCGACGGGTGCAGCAGACGACCCTCCGCCGCGGCGAGCGCCGGGGCGGGGACCGCGCCGCCGTCCGCGCCGGTGGTCTCCGCGATGTCGGCCGGGGTGCGGACCTCGTGCCACAGCAGGCGGTCGCGGAGCCCGGGTATGGCGCGCTCGGCGGCGTCCAGGACCCGCTCCACCTCCGACTCGGACACCGCAAGGCCCGAGGGCACGGTGACGGTCAGCGTGGCCGCTTCGTGCTCGGCGTCCGGTACCAGCGCGGGGTCGTCGGGGCGCGACACCATGACGGTGGGCACGGCCGGGAGTCCCGGGTGCTCACCGAAGAGCCGGCCCAACTCGTCCTCGCGGTCGGCCGTGTGGACCACCGTCCGATGCGCCACGCCCTCGGGCCGGCCACCGCGCAGCGCCAGCAGTACGGTCAGTCGGCTCGGCGCCCCGTGCTGCGGCGCGACCTCGCCGGCCCCGCGCAGCGCCGTCCCCGGGACGAGGCTGTCCAGCACGCCGGGCGCCACGCCCGCGACCACGAAGTCGGCGTCCTCGACCGTGCCACCCCCACTGACCGCCTGGGAGGTGCCCCCAGCGAGCTCCACGCCCGCCGCCCGGCCTTCCTTCTCGACGATCCGCTCGACCGAGGCATCGAAGCGGAACTCGACTCTGCGGGCGAGGCACCGCTCGTACACCGCGCGCGCCAACTCTCCTATGCCCCCGCGCACATACCAGGTGCCGAAGGCGTGCTCCATGTAGGGCAGCACGGCTGCGGCGGCCGGGGTGGTGCGCGGATCGAGCCCGTACGCGAGGGCGTGGCTCTCCAGGAGGGCCGTGAGGCGTGGATCGCGCAGCTCCCGGGCGGCGACCTCCGCGAGGGTGGTGGCCCTGCGGGTGCGCAGCAGCTTCTTGTGCGGGACCGAGGGGTAGGGCTCGCGGTCGGCGAGCACCGGCCAGTTGGGCCACAGCGGCTCCTCCAGGAGCGGCCGGCGCGTGCGGTCCCAGGCTTCGCGGGCCCGCACCAGGAAGTCGCCCCACCGCTTGCCCGCGCCCGTCCCGAGGGCTTCGTCCAGCGCGGTGACGACTCCGGCGCGCGAGGCGTTCGGCAGGGACACCTGCGTGCTGTCGGCGAAGAGATGCAGGGACGAGGGGTCCACCTGGACCAGCTCGACGCACTCCTCCAGCGGCTGCTTGCCCGTCTTGACGAACAGGTCGCGGTAGACCGCGGGCAGCGGCAGCAGCCCCGGGCCGGTGTCGAAGGCGAAGCCCTCGCGCTCGAAGCGGCGCACCGCACCGCCGTACGTCGCCGCGCGCTCGTACACCACCACCCGGTGGCCCGCGACGGCCAGCCGGGCGGCGGCCGCCATCGCGCCCATCCCGGCGCCGATCACCGCAATTCGTGCCATGCCCGGGACTTTATCGGCCGCCACCGACAGTCCCGTCCGCGGAGGTCAGTCAGGTGGTGCGCCCGCCCGCGCCGCCAGCCGTTTCTCCTCCCGGCGCTGCGCCCGGCGGCGCAGGAACCGTCTGATCCGCGAGACGAGGAAGAAGAGCACCACAAGGCCGGCGAGCAGCAGGACGCCCGCGATGATCGCCGCGGCCTCGGGGTGGAACATTCCGAAGGTGAGGATCCCGGCGACGCCGAGATCCTCGGCGGTGCTCATCACGAAGTTGCTGAACGGTTCCGGCGAGGTGTTGATCGCCATCCGTGTCCCGGCCTTGACGGTGTGGCTCGCGAGCGCCGTCGAACCGCCGATCGCGCCCGCCACCAGATCCGAGAGCGAACCACTCTGCCCGGCGAGCAGCGCCCCGACCCAGGCGCCCGCCACCGGCCGGATCACGGTGTGCACCGAGTCCCACACCGAGTCCACGTACGGGATCTTGTCGGCGACCGCCTCGCAGAGGAAGAGAACGCCCGCTGTGACCAGGATCTCAGGGCGCTGAAGGGACTCCGGGACGTCGTCGCTCAGACCGGTCGCGCCGAAGACGCCGAGGAGCAACACCACCGCGTACGCGTTGACGCCGCTGGCCCAGCCGCTGGTGAAGACCAGGGGGAGTACGGACACGGACGCGATCGTAACCAGTCGACAACGGTGCGCCCTGGGCATGAGTGCGCAGGACTGAGTATCCGTACCTAGTGAGTGAGATGAGTACCCGCGCGGATGGGCCCGACCTGCGCGAACGGGAGAGTGGAGGCACGGAAGAGGGCGCGGTTCCGGTACCGCCGACACGGGGCGGCGGAACGGAACTCGCGCCCTTGGCCGCTCCTTCCGCCGACACGGTCGGCGGGAGCGAGGCACGGGGGAACCCGGGGGACGACCGAACGGGGGCCCAACGGGGGGTACGGGGAGGCACGGGGGAGTACGGCGAAGCGCCGGTTCGAGGTGGCCCGCGGGGGACGCGGCCACATCGGACCGGCGCTTTCGTACGTGCTGCGCGTCCCGGCTCAGCGGTTGCCGCTGACGCGCCCCTGGAGCAGCCGGGACAGCGCCGCGTGGACGTCGTCCAAGGAGCGTTCCGGCTGGAAGGCCTGCCAGTCCAGGGCTGCCACCAGAACCATGCCGACCAGCGCGGACGCCGTCAGCGGGATGTCGATCTCGTCGCTGAGCTCGCCGTTCGCCACACCGTCGCGCAGCACGTCCTCGACGACCGCGACCGCCTCCTGCCGGACCACCATCAGCGTGGACTGCCAGGTCCGGTTGGTGCGCCACAGCTCGGCCACGTACAGCTGGGTGAAGGCCGGGTAGCGGTCGATGAAGACGAGCCCGGCCCGGATCATCGCGTCCAGCGCGTCGACCTTGCTGCCGCCGTTGCGCGCGGTCTTCTCGGCCGCCTCCCGGAGAGAGGCGGTGAGCAGTCCCACGCCGTGCCGCAGCAGCTCCTCGAAGAGGACCGATTTGCTCGCGAAGTTGTAGTAGACCGTGCCCTTCGCGACCCCGGCGCGCTCGGCGATCTCGTCCACCGTGGTGGCGGAGAAGCCCTGTTCGGCGATCAGGGTGACGGCTGCCTCGTAGAGCTTCTGCCGGGTCGCCTCGCGACGGCCGCCGCCGCTCGCCGTGGTGCTGCTGCTTTCCATGGCCCCGATTGTCACAGGAGCCGCTGCGCGGACCGTCACAGGCTCAGCTCCGGGTGCAGCCGGTCGAGGGTCCACACCTGCTTGCGGCGCGCGGACAGGGCGGTGAGCGCGAGGGCGCCCACCGTGAAGCCCGCCAGGACGGCGCACGCCTGCCACACCGGGCCCAGGCCGCCGCCCGTGATGAGCCTCCTGAGGGCCTCGACGACGTAACTCATCGGCAAGAAGGGGTGGATCGCGTTGAAGAAGCCCGGACTGGTCTGGACGGGGTACGTGCCACCCGCCGACGTCAGCTGGAGCATCAGGAGGGCGAGCACGAGGATCCGGCCCGCCGCTCCGAAGCGTGCGTTCAGCCACTGCACGATCGCCGCGAAGCACGCCGTCACCAGGAACAGGAAGCCAACTGCCCCGGCCGCCCGCGCCATCTCCAGGCCGATCGCCCAGTGGAGCACGGACATCAGGGCCGCCGTCTGCAGTACACCCACGGCGGCCACCGGCAGCCAGCCCGCCAGTGAAATGCGCCAGGCCGAGGCACCCGCCGCGAGCGCACGCCGGTTGAGCGGCTGGATCAGCATGTACGCCACCATCGCGCCCACCCACAGGGACAGCGGGATGAAGTACGGGGCGAATCCGGTGCCGTAGTTCGGCGCCTTGTGCAGGTCCCTGGAGGCGAGCTGTACGGGGTCGGCCATGACCTGGGTGCGCTGATCGCGGTCCTGCTTGTCGTAGTCGGGGATCTGATCGGCGCCGTCGTGCAGTCCGCCGGCGAGCTTCCCGGAGCCGCCGACGAGCTTGTACATGCCCCCGTCGAGGTCGCTCGCGCCCGTCTTCAGCCTGCCGACGCCCGTGTCCAGATCCGCCGCCCCGGTCTTGGCCGTGCCGAGCCCGGTGTGCAGCTTCTTGGTCCCCTTGGCGACCTTCTCGGCACCCTCGTTCAGCTTGTTGATCTTGGAGACGGCGTCGTCGAGGTCCTCGGAGAGGTGCGGCGAGCGGTCGGCGAGAGCCTGGGCCTGTTTCTGCAGCGTGGCCAGGTTCTTGTCGAGTTTGTCGAGAGAGCCGTCCTGGTCGTCGATCAGCGTGTTCACGTCGTCGGCGACCTGGGCCACGTCCGCGGCCGCCTCCTTGGCCTTCTTCAGGTCGGGGCACGCGGTGTCGGGGAGCGGCAGGGTCTCGCAGCGCGCCTTGTAGACGGCGTTCAGCGCGGTGGAGGCCGTGTGGGCGCTCTTGGCCGCGGCCGGGGCCGTCTCCACCAGGGTGTCGAGGTTGTGGCGGATCCCCGTGGCGGAGTCGGCAACGAGCTGGGCCGTGTCGCCGATCGACTGCTCGTTGTCCTTCAGGAAGGGGCCCACCTTGTCCGCGACCCCGTTGACCTTGTCGGCCAGCGACCGCGTGCCGTCCGCGACCTGCCGCGAACCGTCCTCCAGGTCCCCCGCGCCCTTGCTGAGCTTCTTCAGGCCCCCGGAAAGCTTTCCGCTGCCCTTCTTGGCCTCCTTCAGGCCGTCCGCGAGATCCTTGGAGCCCTTCTTCGCCTTGCCGATCCCGCCCTTGAGCGTGTCGGCGCCCTTGGCGGCCTTCTCGGTCGCCCCGTGGATGTCCGAGAACGAGATGAAGATCTTGTCGAGGAAGGACCGCGAGGTCTTGGTGGAAGCGGCCGTGCGCACCTCGCTGAACACCGTCCGGGAGATCTGCCCGACGATGTAGTTGTTCGCGTCGTTCGTACGCACCTGGAGCGCGCCCGTCTCCGGTGTGTCCCCGGAGCTGGAGGCGATCTGCTCGCTGAAGTCGCCCGGCATGGTCAGCGACAGGTAGTACGTGCCGTCCTCGACGCCCTTGCGGGCCTCGGCGGCGCTCACCTCGTGCCACTCGAAGGTGTCGCTGTCGCGCAGCCCCTTGGTGATGTCGTCGCCCGCCGCGATCTTCTTGCCCGCGACGCTCGCCCCCTTGTCGTCGTTCACGAGCGCCACGGGGATGCGGTCCAGGCGGCCGTACGGGTCCCAGAACGACCACAGGTAGAGGGCGCCGTACAGCAGCGGCAGCAACAGGAGCGCGGCCAGCGCAGCACGCGGGAGCTTGCCCCGGCCGAAGCGCCTGAGCTCAAGCGCGGCCAGTTTCGGCGAGCGCATCGGCCGTCTCCTTCTGTTCGTTCTGCTGCTGGTTCTTCTGAGGGTTGACGACGGTGGCGCCCTCGGGGGCCTCGCTGCACACCGCCACGACGGTGGTGCCGGACTCGGTGAGCGACTTCAACAGGGCCCAGGCATCGGCCCGTTCGGCGTCGGAGAGCTTGAGGTCGGTGTCGTCGATACCGAGCAGACCCGGCCGGCCGATGAGGGCCAGCGCGACGGACAGCCGCAGGGCTTCGAGTCGCTCCAGGTCGCGTACGGCGGTCCGGGAGCCCTTGGGCAGGGACTCCTGGTCGAGCCCCGCGGCGGCCAGAGCGGTGTCGATCCGCAGCTTCGCCTCGGTCACTCGCTCGGCGCGAGGTCGTAGCAGTCCCCGCAGCGAACCTCGGAACCGCCGCTGCAGCAGCGCCCGTTCGCTCAGGTGCTCCCCGACGGTCAGGGCCGGGTCGAGGTCCGTGACACCAGGCACGTGTGCGAGCGCGCTCGCCCGGCGCACCGCGGCCATCTGCTTCGGCAGCCTCCCCCCGCCCACGGTGGCCGTCCCCTCGGTCGGCTTCATCCGGCCCGTGAGCGCGAGCAGCAGGCACGTACGGCCGGATCCCGAGGGACCCTCGATCGCGATCAGCGAGCCGGGCTCCGCGTCGACGAAGACTCCGCGGAACGCCCAGCCGCGGGGCCCCTCGAGTCCGAAGTCCTCGGCCGTGACGCCCAGTCCGTGTGGACTGTCCACAGCTTCCCCATTCCCCTGGAACTACTTTTGAACTGACTGGTCAGTGCAAAAACTAACCCGAACCTAGGATCGAAGCAAAAAGCCCGAACCTACGATCGAAGCAAAAGGCCAGGTCAGAACGGATTGTCAGTGGCATACCTCACGATGGGCACATACGGCCACAGTGCCGTCACACAGACGACAGGAGGTTCGTCATGGCCAGCTCTTCCGCAGCCGCCGCCCACCGGCGCCGCGCCACCGGCCCTGCCCCCTCACTGACCGGCCCGGCGAGCGACGTGCACCCAGTGCTGCGCCGGGCCACGGCCCCGCCCGCCGCCCTCGAACTGCTGGCCCAGGCACGCGCCGGACTCGACGAGGCGACGGCCCTCGAAACACCCAACGAGCGGTATGCGACGGCCCACTTGGCCGCCCTGCGCACCGCCGCCGCCGTCCTTGCCGCGCGGGGCCGCCCGGAGCCCACGGCGCGACGCCGGGCCCGGATCCGGAGCGCCTGGGAAGTGCTCCCCGAAATCGCGCCCGAACTCACCGAGTGGAGCGCCCTGTTCGCCTCCGGAGCCACCCGCCGCGCCCGCGCCGAGGCGGGCATCCAGGGCGCGGCCGGCAGCCGCGACGCCGACGACCTGATACGGGACGTGGCGATGTTCCTGCGCCTCGTCGAGCGGATGCTCGTGCTGCAGCCCGTGCTGCCCCAGCCCCGACAGGGTGCGGACCGGGAGGTGCCGGACGCGGGCTGACCGGTGCGGGAGCCGCGCAGCGACGTATCGGCGACCGTGCGCCCACCACGCGATCCGCCGCGTGAGACAGAGGATCGGCCACTGCGGCAGAGGCAATAGGGTGGAGGCGCCCGCGGCCTCCCCACCGGGAGGCCCCGAAGAATGCTCCGCCGTGCAAGAGGCGGTGCCGCGCCGAGGAGTCAACTGCCGTGTCGGACCCGATGCGCCCCCGCGCTTCTCTCCGTACCGCCGTGGTCTGGGAGGTCCTCAAGGACGCCCTGGACCGCCGGGTCAAGGCCACGGGGCGGGAGTCCCTCGACGTACTCGACACCGGGGGCGGCAGCGGCAACTTCGCGGTGCCGGTGGCCCGCCTCGGCCACCGAGTCACGGTCGTCGACCCCAGCCCGAACGCGCTGTTCGCGCTGGAGCGCCGGGCCGCCGAGGCCGGCGTCGCCGACCGGGTGCAGGGCGTCCAGGGCGATGCGCACGGGCTCTTCGACGTGGTCGGCCGCGGTGGCTACGACGCGGTGCTGTGCCACGGCGTCCTGGAATACGTGGACGACCCGGCCGAGGGCGTGCGCAACGTGGTGGACGCGCTGCGCCCCGAGGGCGTGCTCAGCCTCCTCGCCGCGGGCCTGGGCGGAGCCGTGCTGGCCCGCGCGCTGGCCGGGCACTTCAACGAGGCCAGGCAGGCGCTCGATGACCCGGACGGACGCTGGGGCGAGGGTGATCCCGTACCCCACCGCTTCACGGCCGAACAGCTCACCACCCTGGTCGAGGGCGCCGGCCTTCGCGTCGCTGCCGTACACGGTGTCCGGGTCTTCGCCGACCTGGTTCCGGGGGTGCTCGTGGACACCGAACCGGGGGCCCTGGAAGCACTGCTGAAGCTGGAAGCGGCGGCCGCCGAGCTCGCCGCGTTCCACTCCGTGGCAACGCAGCTCCATGTGCTTGGTGAGGCCCAGGGGGCTGCCGAGGGCTGAGCCGCCTCCTGTGGTGCGCCGCTGATCAGGGGCTTGGCGGCAGATGGAGTACGCCACAGACCCCCCGATCGGGTGCTCGGCGCCGTATGATCGAGGGAGACCGTCCGGCATGACGGACCGTTCGCTGGGGAATGCACGCCCCAGTGGATCGGGGTGCCATGGCGGGTTCCGGTTGGCGAATTGGCGTAGAGGGGCGGGTTTCACGGGGGCGATTCCCTGCCTATCCTGAAGGGGACCCCCGGTCGCCCCGGCGACTGCACGATGAGGAGGACTCCGTGCCGCTCTCGGAGCACGAGCAGCGAATGCTCGAGCAGATGGAGCGAGCGCTGTACGCCGAAGATCCCAAGTTCGCGACAGCGCTTGAGGGAAGCGGGCTGCGTACGTACACCCGACGACGGGTATACCAGGCGGTCGCGGGCTTCCTGGTGGGTATCGCGCTCCTCATGGCCGGAATGGTCGCAGTTCAGATCTGGCTGAGCGTGGTGGGATTCCTCGTCATGCTGGGCTGTGCGGTACTTGCCGTCACCGGTTGGCGCAAGGCTCCCAAGCCGGGTGAACAGCCGGCAGGGCCCGGCACACCCGCCGCTCGCCGCCAGGGCCGACAGCGCCGCTCCCTGATGGACCGCATCGAACAACGCTGGCAGCGTCGCCGCGACGAACAGGGCCACTAGCCCTCCGAGCGCCGCAACCGAAGACATCCATACGAGGGGGTGTCCGCCCGACCCGGGCGGACACCCCCTCGCGCATGCCCCGAAGCCCCCGGCGCCGTAGCCGTCTTGTGGTCGCCGGTGCCGTCTCAGCCGTCGTAGCTGTGGGCATGCGTGCTGCTGGGGGCGGCACGGGTGTTCACACCGGCACCCCGTAAGCGCCGGGCTGCGCGACCCGCCCCTACCCCAGCCCCGGTGCCGGGGGATCTATCTCCGCTGCAACGGCACCCGGCGTTGGTGGCTGTGCCCACCCGTGCCGCCCTGCGGGACGACTGCCCACCGCGGTAGCGGTAGCGGTGACGAAAGCGCAGGCGCACGGCGCCAGCGGTCGGCGGCTGCCCCGGTGCAGCCGTCGGCGCGCGGGCGGCGAGTGCCGTGGTGGTAAGCCCACGGCCCCCGCCCCGGGGCGGGACAGGGGCCGGGCCGCTGGACGCTACTCGGCGGTCAGCCGTTCTGGCCCGAAGGGCGGCGTAGCAGCGTCTCCCTGCGGGCCGCCAGGCGGGCCCTGAGCGTCGTCCAGCGGGCCGAGGCGGCCCAGACCACGCGGATGGCTGAGCGGGGCGCGAGGAGGGCGCGGAGGCGGCCGGCGCGGCTCGCGGAGGTGCGCAGGGCGTCCGCAATGCGCCGCGCGTCGTCCGCGAGGCCCGCCACCGGTCGCGGATGCGGTGCGTAGAGCACTTGCTCCACAGCCGCGGCCAGCCGGTGCACCGCGTCCGACGCCGTCGGATCGAGACCCCCGAGACGGGCGATCCGCGCGGCGGCCTTGCGCGGCGTCTGCGACTCGTCCGGCGCAATCCCGTAGTCCCACGCCGTATCGGTCACCTCCTGCCAGGCCCCCAGCGTGTACTCCGCCGCGTCCGCATCGGTGCGGCCGTGCCCGCCGAGCCGAACGGAGCGCATCCGCATCCGCCACAGCATCGGCAGCTGCGGCACTCCCAGGATCAGGAGGCCTGCCAAGGCAATCCCGAGGATCTTGAACCACGGCCAGCTGTCGTCGTGGGAACCCACCGCCGCCAGTGAGGACTCGCTCGGGCACGCCTCCAGCTTCCGCTGCTGCGCCGTGCAGCTCTCGCTGGCCGACGGCGCGGCGGAGGGCGCCGTGGAGGACGAAGGCGTCGGCTTCGGCACGTTCGGTACATCGGTGCCGGGTGTGTCCGTCTGGGTGTACTGCGGCACCGTGCCACGGTTCGGGGTGGGCTCGAAGCGGGTCCAGCCCACTCCCTCGAAGTACAGCTCGGGCCAGGCGTGCGCGTCCCGCAGCCCCACCGACATCGAACCGTTGGCCTGCGGGGTGCCCGGTGTGAAGCCCACCGCCACGCGGGCCGGTATCCCCAGCGTCCGGGCCATCGCGGCCATCGCGAAGGAGAAGTGGACGCAGAAGCCCTCCTTCTCCTTCAGGAAGCGCGCGATCGCGGCGGAGCCGCTGCCGACCTGCACCTGGGTGTCGTACCGGAAGTTGCCGCTGACGGCGAAGTAGTCCTGGAGCTTGACTGCCTGCTCGTAGCGGTTGGTCGAGCCCTCGGTGACCTTGCGCGCAGTCGCCGCGACCACCGGGGGCAACGACCCCGGCACCTTGGTGAACTCGCGCTTCAGCGCCGCCGACGGCTCCGGCGCGCTCGCGAGCTGTGCTGCCGTCGGCTGCACGATCAGGCTCGTGACCTCGTACTGCGCGCCGCGCGTGTTCTGGCCGTGGTCTCCGACGAGCGTGCGCCCCACGGGCTCGTACCGCCAGCTGCCCTTGATCTTCACCTTGCTCGCCGGGTACGGCATCGGGAGCCAGTCCTGCGCGTACCAGTCGGCCGCCGAGATACGGGTCAGGATCGAGGCCCGCTGGACGTCGCTGCCGAGACCGATCGGCGTCGGGAGCGTGTCCGGCACGTCCTGGATGTGCCGCTGGGCGGGCTTCCAGGCCGTGCCGTCGAAGTCGTCCAGGGAGACGATCCGCAGATACAGGTCCTGGGTGTCGTCGGTGTTGGTGCGGTAGGACATGACCTGGCGGTCCTCGTCCACGTTCAAGCTGTCGCGGAGCGAGACCAGCGGGTTCACCGCGGAGATCGTGCCGCCGCCCCCGGAGCCCGTGCCCACGCCCGTGCCAGTGCCGCCCAGCAGACCGCCGTCGAGGGTGGGCAGGCCGAGCGGCACCACCAGGGCGATGCCCAGGGCGACCGCGCCGATCCGCCGCCCGGTGCGAACCGGCGCGACGGCGCCGGTTGCGGGGTCGGGGCCCGGTGTGCGGGGCGCCCCGCCGAAGACACGGCCCCACTGAGAGAGCCGGTCGCGGCCCTCGGCCAGCAGCAGCATCAGATAGCCGGCGGCCGCGAGCAGGAACCACAGCCATGCGGCGCCGCCTCCGGAGAGCCCCGCGGCGACCGAGTACAGCGCGAGCAGCGGCAGTCCGGCGGGGGCCGCGCTGCGGTACGTGACCGCGAGCGCGTCGACCGCGAGCCCGATCACCAGGACGCCGCCGACCAGCATCAGCCGGATGCCGTCGGACAGCGGCGCCGGAATCGAGTACCGCCCGACGTCGTCGGTGCCCGCCTGCAGCAGGACTCCGAATCGGTGGAAGGCCTCGGGACCCGGGACGATCCCGACGACGGCCTGCTGGCGGGCGAACGACAGCGTGAGCAGCATCAGCGTCACCAGCGCCTGCACCGCCACGGTCAGCGGCCGGGCCAGCGGAACCCGCCGGGTCAGCGCGCCCACTGCGGTCTGCATCGCCAGCAGGAACGCGGCCTGGAAGATCCAGGTCGCCGGGTCGACCAGCGGCAGCAGGGCGCAGGCAGCCATCAGCGTGGCCGCCGCCGCGCACAGTGCCAGTCGCGCGCGCCCGCTCATGAGCCGTCACCCCCCGCCGTACTCCCCGTCGACGCCATGTGCGTGCGCTGTCGGTCCGCCTCCCGCCACAGGTCGGCGAGCCCAGCCCCCCGCGGCACCATCACGGCGGTCCAGCCCGCCTCGCGCAGCATGCGCAATCGGTTCTCGCTCTGGTCCAACGGGCCGGGGATGTCCGTCGGTTCCCGTACCCAGGTCTCGCTGTCCAGCAGGAAGGCGACGGCCCCGCCGCTGCGCTGGCGCATCTTGCCGAGCACCGTCGCCTGCTCCTCGTCCAGATCGCCGAGGAAGGCGATCAGCAGCCCCTCGTTCCCACCGCGCAGTACGTCGTACGCCCGGGACAGGCCCGTGCCGTCGGAGTGGTCGATGACGGCGAGCGTGTCCATCATCAGCCCGGCCGCGTCCGCCGATTCCTGGCTGGCGCCCGCGAACCCGTCGGCGCCCTCGCCGGGCACCGAGCTGCCGGTGTCGGTCAAAAGCCGTACCGAGAAGCCCCGTTCCAGCATGTGCACCAGCGTCGACGCCGTGCCCGAGACGGCCCACTCGAAGGCCGAGTCCGGGCCCGCGCCCTGGAAGGCGATGCCCCTGGTGTCGAGCAGCACCGTGCAACGGGAGCGCTGGGGCTGCTCCTCGCGGCGGACCATCAACTCGCCGTAGCGCGCGGTGAGGCGCCAGTGCACCCGGCGAAGGTCGTCGCCGTAGCGGTACCCGCGCGGGATGATGTCGTCCTCGCCGGCCAGCGCCAGTGAGCGCTGCCGTCCGTCGCCGTACCCCTTCGCCTCGCCGGCCAGCCGCACCGGCGGCAGCGCCTCCACGCGCGGGATGACCGTCAGGGTGTCGTACGTCGAGAAGGAACGGGTCAGCTCGCACATCCCGAAGGGGTCGGTGAGCCGCAGCTGCAGCGGTCCCAGCGGATAGCGGCCGCGCAGGTCCGAGCGCACGCGGTAGGACACCTCGCGGCGGCCGCCCGCCTCGACCCTGTCCAGGACGAACCGGGGCCGCGGACCGAGCACGTACGGCACCCGGTCCTGGAGCATCAGCAGTCCGGTGGGCAGCCGCGAGACGTTGTCCATCCGCAGATGGACGCGGGCCTCGGAACCGGCGGGCACGCGCGCGGGGGAGAGCCTGCGGCTGCCCGCGACCCGGTAGCGGGTGCGGTACAGCACGGTCGCGCAGACCAGCGGCAGGACCGAGAGGAGCAGCCCGACCCGGAGCAGATCGCTCTGCCCCAGGACGTACGCGCAGATCGCGGCGGCGACTCCGGCGGCCAGGAAGGAGCGCCCGCGCGTGGTGAGTCCGGCGAGCGCGGTGCGCAGCCCGCCCTTGTCCTCCTCGGCGGTGTGCCCCGTGCCCCCTTGCGTCATCACAGCCTCCGGGGCGGCTGCTGGCCGTAGGCGGTGGCGCCGCGGCCCATCGTGAAGCCTGCCTGCTGCTGGGGAGCCGCGGGCACCGGGGTGCGCTGCAGGATCTCCTGGATGACCTGCTCGGCCGTACGACGGTTCAACTGCGCCTGGGCCGTGGGCAGCAGACGGTGGGCCAGGACCGCCACGGCGAGCGCCTGGACGTCGTCCGGCAACGCGAACTCCCGGCCGCTGAGGGCGGCGGACGCCTTCGCCGCGCGCAGCAGATGCAGCGTGGCACGCGGCGAGGCGCCGAGTCTGAGGTCGGGGTGCGTGCGCGTGGCCGCGACCAGGTCCACCGCGTAGCGCCGCACCGGGTCGGCGACATGGACGGTGCGGACCGCGTCGATCAGCTTCACGATCTCGTGCGCGTGCGCCACCGGCTGGAGGTCGTCCAGCGGGTTCACCCCGCCGTGGATGTCCAGCATCTGCAACTCGGCGTCCGCGCTGGGGTAGCCGATGGAGACGCGGGCCATAAAACGGTCGCGCTGAGCCTCCGGCAGCGGGTAGGTGCCTTCCATCTCGACCGGGTTCTGCGTGGCCACCACCATGAAGGGGCTGGGCAGTTCGTAGGTCTGCCCGTCGATGGTGACCTGGCGCTCCTCCATCGACTCCAGGAGCGCGGACTGCGTCTTGGGCGAGGCGCGGTTGATCTCGTCGCCGATCACGATCTGGGCGAAGATCGCGCCCGGCTTGAACTCGAAGTCCCGGCGCTGCTGGTCCCAGATGGACACACCCGTGATGTCCGAGGGCAGCAGGTCGGGCGTGAACTGGATACGCCGCACCGAGCAGTCGATGGACCGCGCCAATGCCTTGGCGAGCATGGTCTTGCCGACGCCGGGGACATCTTCGATCAGAAGATGCCCCTCGGCGAGCAGCACGGTCAGCGAAAGCCGTACGACCTCAGGCTTGCCTTCGATCACTCCTTCCACCGAACTGCGGACACGCTCCACAGTGGCGGTCAGATCCGTAAGGCTCGCTCGATCGTCATAGGTCGTCACCCGGCCCTCCTCGGCCCGTTCTCGGGCCGACGCCCTGTGCGGACCGGCCCACCCCGAAACACGGACACCACGCGCGAATAGTTCCGCGTGACGCCACACCCGCATTCTTGTTGCCGTTACCGGTTCGTGTCACTCGCCTGTGGATAACTGGCCGCGATATGTCAGGTCTTACGGCCCTTTGGGCGCCGGAAGGCCGGGGTTTTTCGTGAAGAGAGAGTCCCACGAGGTATCGACGGCGGGCGATCGGGGTTCGGCGGAGCCGGTCAGGTGGGGTCGATCTCGCGCAGCAGACCGGTCTTGACGTCGAAGACGAAGCCGCGTACGTCGTCGGTGTGCGGGAGGAACGGCGAGGTGCGCACGCGCTGCATCGACTGCCGTACGTCCTGTTCGACGTCCCGGAAGGCCTCGACCGCCCAGGCGGGGCGCTGGCCGACCTCCATCTCCAGCTCATGCCGGAAGTCCTCGGTGAGGGACTCCAGGCCGCAGCCGGTGTGGTGGATGAGGACCACGCTGCGGGTGCCGAGCGCCCGCTGACTGATCGTGAGCGAGCGGATCACGTCGTCGGTGACGACGCCGCCCGCGTTGCGGATGGTGTGGCAGTCGCCCAGCTCCAGGCCGAGCGCGGCGTGCAGGTCGAGGCGGGCGTCCATGCAGGCCACCACCGCGACGTGGAGGACGGGACGGGCGTCCATCCCGGGGTCGGTGAAGGCAGCGGCGTACTGCTCGTTCGCCTCGACGAGGCGGTCTGTGACGGCGCCGCCATCGGCTATGGCGCCTTCGGGCTCAGTGGGAACGGATGCAGAAGTCGTCATAGCTATGACGGTACTGGTCACGTGGGGTCCGGTCCTGCTGTGAGATCGGGAAAACAACGTCATCGCGTCCTCTTGTGAGGTAACCCACACGGGTGGCGGAAGTGCACCCTTCCAGGTGATTCTTTCCGATTTACCGCTTCGCGCGCGTCCGGCCTCGCGACGCGCATGCCGGTTGATTGACCGCGAGACACCGTGGACTAAAGTGACGCGAAGCGGGAGGCGAGGCTCTCCCTGCTGGCGTTATCCCCCGGAGACCCGGCGATTTTCCGGCGTCTCCCCGCGTGCGCGGCGCGTACGTACGGCTCGGCCTCCTCCCGCTCCCGGTCGGCTGACGCCACTCACCCGGCGCCAGCAGGCCTCCCCTTCTCGAGCGGGCGGGGACCCGGCGGTGCGTACGGGCGCGCCGGACCTGAGAGGGCCCCTTGAGCCAGAGTCGACACGTCCCGGTGATGCTCCAGCGGTGCCTGGACATGTTGGCCCCGGCCCTCACCGAGCCGGGAGCCGTCGTCGTCGACTGCACCCTGGGACTCGGCGGGCACAGTGAGGCGCTGCTCGCCCGGTTCCCCGAGGCCCGGCTCGTGGCCCTCGACCGCGACAAGGAGGCGCTGCGGCTCTCCGGGGAGCGGCTCACCCCCTTCGGCGAACGCGCCACTCTCGTGCACGCGGTCTATGACGAACTCCCCGACGTGCTCGACCGCCTGGGCATCCCGCGCGTCCAGGGCGTGCTCTTCGATCTCGGTGTCTCCTCGATGCAACTCGACGAGGCGGACCGAGGGTTCGCGTACGCGCAGGACGCCCCGCTCGACATGCGCATGGACCAGACGACCGGCATCAGCGCGGCCGAGGTGCTCAACACCTATCCGGCCGGCGAGCTGGTGCGGATCCTGCGCGCGTACGGCGAGGAGAAGCAGGCCAAGCGGATCGTGTCCGCGATCGTGCGTGAACGCGAGAAGGAGCCGTTCACCAACAGTGCACGGCTGGTCGAGCTGATCCGTGACTCGTTGCCCCAGGCGGCCAAGCGCACCGGCGGCAACCCCGCCAAGCGCACCTTCCAGGCGCTGCGCATCGAGGTGAACGGCGAACTCAGCGTCCTGGAGAGGGCGATTCCGGCGGCCGTGAAGGCGCTCGCCGTCGGTGGCCGCATCGCCGTGCTGTCGTACCACTCGCTGGAGGACCGGCTGGTCAAGCAGGTGTTCGCGGCCGGCGCCGCCACCACCGCGCCGCCCGGTCTGCCGGTCGTCCCCGAGCGCTACCAGCCCCGCCTCAAGCTGCTCACCCGCGGTGCCGAACTTCCCACGGAGGAAGAGGTCGCCGAGAACCGGCGAGCGGCTCCCGCCCGGCTGCGGGGGGCGCAACGCATCCGGGAGGACGCCGAGTGAGGCGCGGGGAGAGGGAGGGCGCGTGAGCAGGAAACCCGAACTCCCGGGGTGCCGTGGGTTGGATATCCAAACCCCCGGGATGGTGTTGGTTGGGGAGCCGAACCCGCAAGGACTCAGTGAGTCCGGAGCCCGAACTCACGCGGCAAGCGTGCGGTCGGGAGGCCGCGGGCGCGAGTCAAGTATGCGGTTCGGAGGTCGGATCCGCGAGGCAAGTGTGCGGCCCGGAGGCCGGACTCGCGAGGCGGGCGGGCGGTCCGGAGGCCGGGCCCGCCGAGCGACCGCGCAGTTGGGACACCAAACTCGCAGGGAGGGCGCGTGAGCAGGAAACCGGAGCTCAGGGGGCGGGCCGCCCGGCTCGCGCGGCTGCTGCCGGCCGGTGCCGGACAGGCGGCCCGTACCCCCTTCGTCCTGTTGGTCGTGCTCCTGCTCGGCGGCGGTCTCATCGGGCTCCTTGCGCTGAACTCCGCGCTCAGCGAGGGAGCGTTCCGCCTGGACGACCTCCAGAAGGACACCAAGAGCCTCACCGACGAGGAGCAGGCCCTGCAGCGGGACGTGGACGCCTACTCCGCCCCCGACGCCCTCCAGCGCCGCGCCCGCGAACTGGGCATGGTCCCCGGCGGCGACCCGGCCTTCCTCAACCCCGACGGCACCGTCAAGGGTGTCCCGGGAGCCCCCGCCCAGCGGTCCTCCGTATCCACCCCGATGATCCTCGCGCCCGAGGTCCTCGCCTCCGCCCTGAGCCGGCCCCCGAATCCCGCCCCGCAGCCGTCCGCGGCCGCGCCCGCCCTCCAGGCTCCCGCCCCGTCCGCACAGCCCTCCACCAACCCCGGCAGGTGACGGAAGTGTCCGACAGGGAACCGCCGCGCCGCCGCGTGCCCGGCCCCGCCAGGCCCGTACGCCCCGGGGGCCAGCGGCGCCCGGGCCCCGGTGCCCGCCCCGCCCGCCGCCCGAGCGCATCCGGGCCGAGCGGCCCCCGCGTCATCCGGCTCGGCAGTCCCCGCCCTCGCCTGCGCATGGTCAGCCTCGGGCTCACCCTGGTGATGGTCGCCTTCGTCGTACGGCTGCTCCAGGTGCAGGCCGTGGACGCGAGCACGTATGCCGCGAAGGCCGAGCAGAACCGGTACGTCGGGCGCACGCTGGCCGCCGAGCGCGGCGAGATCACCGACCGTAACGGCGTCGAGCTGGCGACGAGCGTGGACGCGTACGACATCACGGCCGATCCGACGATGTTCACGAAAGAGGCGACGACGGTGAGCGACGCGCCCGAGCAGGCCGCGGCGCTGCTCGGCCCGATCCTCGGCCAGAGCATGGACGCCGTCGCCGCGAAGCTGAAGGCGAAGAACACCCGCTACGCCCTGCTCGCGCACCGCCAGACCCCCCAGGTCTGGAAGCAGATCAAGGACCTGAAGACCACGCTCGGGGCCAAGGCGGAGACGGACAAGAGCACGGTCAACGTCCTCGCGGGAGTCCTCGCGGTCCCGGCCAGCAAGCGCGTGTACCCGAACGGTGATCTCGCCGCCGGGATACTGGGCTGGGTCAACGCCGACGGCAAGGGCGGCGGCGGCATCGAGCAGCAGCTGAACAAGGAGCTCGCGGGCAAGGACGGCAAGATCCGCTACGCCCAGTCCGGTGGGCGCCAGGTGCCCACCGTGGGCTCCACCGAGACACCCGCCGTGGCCGGCTCCGACGTCGAGCTGACCATCGACCGGGACATCCAGTGGGCCGCGCAGAACGCGATCACCGAGCAGGTGAAGAAGTCCAAGGCGGACCGCGGGTACGTGATAGTGCAGGACACCCGGACCGGCGAGATCCTCGCCATGGCCAACTCGCCCGGCTTCGATCCGAACGACCTCTCCCAGGCCAACTCCGCGGCCATGGGCAACGCGGCCCTCCAGGACGCCTACGAGCCCGGCTCCACCGCCAAGCTCATGTCGATGGCCGCCGTCCTCCAGGAGAACGTGGCCACGCCCGACACACATGTGGTCGTGCCCAACCGGCTGCACCGCGGCGACCGGCTCTTCCAGGACGACATCGACCACTCGACCTGGTACCTGACGCTGAACGGCGTACTCGCCAAGTCCAGCAACATCGGCACCATCCTGGCGACCGGCCAGCTCGGCAAGACACAGAAGGAGGCCAACCGGGTCCTCTACTCGTATCTGCGCAGGTTCGGCATCGGCAGTCACACCGGGCTCGGCTTCCCCGGTGAGACCGCGGGCATTCTCGCGCGCCCCGACACATGGTCGACGTCGCAGCAGTACACGATCCCTTTCGGCCAGGGCGTGTCGATCAACGCGGTGCAGGGGGCCTCCGTCTACTCGACGATCGCCAACGGCGGCGTACGCATCGAGCCGACGCTGGTGCGCGGCACGAGGGGGCCCGACGGCCGCTTCACCCCCGCCGCCCAGCCCAAGAAGACAAGGGTCGTGAGCGAGAAGACCGCGAAGACCCTCGCCCAGATGCTGGAGTCCGTCGTGGACGACGAGCAGGGCACCGGCATCAAGGCGCGTATCCCCGGCTACCGAGTCGCAGGCAAGACGGGTACGGCCAACCGCGTGGATCCGGCCACCGGCAAGTACCACGGCTACACCTCGTCATTCGCCGGATTCGCACCCGCGGACAACCCGCGCGTCACCGTCTACTGCGCCCTCCAGAACGCCACCAGGGGCAGCTACTTCGGAGGCACGACCTGCGGACCCATCTACAAGCAGGTCATGGAGTTCGCCCTGAAGACCCTCCAGGTCCCGCCCACCGGGGCGAAGGCCGCAAACCTTCCCGTCAGCTTCAAGCCGTGATCCACTGCGACCGCACGCCCTGATCAGCCCCCACGCACAACGGACCAGGAACAGCTCGTGACAACGATCACCCCGGCCTCCGGGAACCAGCCCCCGCCCAACCCCTCGCTTCGCTCCGGCGGGGGTGCGCCCGGTACGCTCACCGCCGTGCCACACGCTGATCAGTCCCAAACCACCCAGAAGGGCGTTCCTGTGACATATCCGGGGCCGCCGCGACCGGTTCACGTCTCCGCCACACCCCTCGCGGAACTGACCGATCAGCTGGGTGCCACCGCCCCGGCGTCGACCCCGGAGGTCACGGGCATCACCCATGACTCGCGGGCCGTGCGCCCCGGCGACCTGTACGCCGCACTGCCCGGCGCCCGCATGCACGGCGCCGACTTCGTGACCCAGGCGGCCGGTCTCGGTGCGGTCGCCGTGCTGACCGATCCGACGGGCGCGGAGCGCGCCGCCGCCACGGGCCTTCCCGTCCTGGTCGTCGACGATCCGCGCGGGCGGATGGGTGAGCTCGCGGCCACGATCTACGGCCACCCCGGGCGCGACCTGCTCCAGATCGGCATCACCGGCACCTCCGGCAAGACCACGACGGCGTACCTCGTCGAGGGCGGCCTGAAGAGGGTCCGCTCCACCGGGCTGATCGGCACGGTCGAGATGCGCATCGGCGACGAGCGGATCAAGTCGGAGCGCACCACTCCCGAAGCCACCGACCTCCAGGCCCTGTTCGCGGTCATGCGCGAGCGCGGGGTCGAGGCGGTCGCGATGGAGGTCTCCAGCCACGCGCTGGTCCTCGGACGGGTCGACGGCTGCGTCTTCGACATCGCCGTCTTCAACAACCTCAGCCCGGAACACATGGAGTTCCACTCCGACATGGAGGACTACTTCCGGGCCAAGGCGCAGCTGTTCACACCGAAACGCAGCAAACTCGGCGTCATCAACCTCGACGACGAGTACGGCCGCAGGCTCGCCAAGGAGGCCACCGTCCCCGTGGTCACCTTCTCCGCCGAGGGGCACCCCGACGCCGACTGGCGCGCTCAGGACGTCGAAGTCGGCCCCATGGACTCGACGTTCACCGCGGTCGGCCCCAAGGGCGAGCGGATCTCCGCCAGGTCGCCGCTCGCGGGCCCCTTCAACGTGGCCAACACGCTCGCCGCGATCGTCGCTCTCGCGGTCGCCGGGCTCGACCCGCAGACCGCCGCCGACGGCATTGCGGCCGTGCCGGGCGTCCCGGGCCGCCTGGAGCGCGTGGACGTGGGCCAGCCCTACCTTGCCGTCGTCGACTACGCCCACAAGACGGACGCCGTCGAATCGGTCCTGCGCGCCCTGCGCAAGGTGACGAGCGGTCGTCTGCACGTGGTGCTCGGCTGCGGCGGCGACCGGGACCGGACCAAGCGGATGCCGATGGGCGCGGCCGTGGCGCGGCTCGCCGACACCGCCGTACTGACCTCCGACAACCCCCGCTCCGAGGACCCCCTCGCGATCCTCGCGACGATGCTCGCCGGCGCCGCAGAGGTGCCGGCGCACGAGCGCGGTGAGGTCCAGGTCTTCGAGGACCGGGCCGCAGCCATCGCGGCCGCCGTCGCCCGCGCAGAGCCGGGCGACACCGTGCTGGTCGCGGGCAAGGGCCACGAGCAGGGCCAGGACATCGCCGGGGTGGTGCGTCCCTTCGACGACCGCCAGGTGCTTCGCGAAGCTATCCAGAAGACCCAGGGATGAACTTGTGATCGCCCTCTCTCTCGCCGAGATCGCAGCAGTCGTCGGCGGGCAGACGTACGACATACCGGATCCGGCGGTACAGGTCACCGGACCGGTCGTCAAGGACTCCCGTGAGGTGGAGTCCGGCAGCCTCTTCGTCGCCTTCGTCGGCGAGCGCGTGGACGGCCACGACTTCGCCGAGGCGGTGATCGAGGCCGGCGCGGTCGCGGTGCTGGCGTCCCGCCCCCTCGGCGTGCCCGCGATCGTCGTCGCGGACGTACAGGCGGCGCTCGGCGCTCTCGCGCGCCATGTCGTCGAACGGCTCGGCGCGACCCTCGTGGCCCTCACCGGTTCCGCGGGCAAGACCAGCACCAAGGACCTGATCGCCCAGGTGCTGCGGAGCAAGGCGCCGACTGTCTTCACGCCCGGCTCGCTGAACAACGAGATCGGGCTGCCGCTCACCGCGCTCAGCGCCACCGAGGAGACCAGGTTCCTGGTGCTGGAGATGGGGGCGCGCGGCATCGGCCATATCCGCTATCTGGCGGACCTCACCCCGCCGAAGATCGGCCTGGTCCTCAACGTCGGCAGCGCCCACATCGGCGAGTTCGGCGGCCGCGAGCAAATCGCGCAAGCAAAGGGCGAGTTGGTCGAAGGGCTCCCGGAGGACGGCACCGCGGTCCTCAACGCCGACGATCCCCTCGTACGCGCCATGGCGTCCCGCACGAAGGCCCGCGTGATCCTCTTCGGAGAGTCCGACGAAGCGGACGTACGCGCCGAGAACGTCCGTCTCACGGAGACTGGACAGCCTTCCTTCAGCCTTCGCACACCCTCCGGGTGCAGTGACGTGACCATGCGCCTGTACGGTGAGCACCACGTGTCGAACGCGCTCGCCGCGGCCGCCGTCGCCCATGAGCTGGGCATGTCCGCAGACGAGATCGCCCGAGCGCTCTCCGAGGCGGGCTCCCTCTCCCGCTGGCGGATGGAGGTCACCGAGCGCCCGGACGGCGTGACGGTCGTCAACGACGCCTACAACGCGAACCCCGAGTCCATGCGAGCCGCCCTGCGCGCGCTCGCGGCCATGGGCAGAGGACGTCGTACGTGGGCGGTGCTCGGTCAGATGGCCGAGCTCGGGGACGAGGCGCTCGCCGAGCACGACGCGGTCGGACGGCTCGCCGTCCGACTCAACGTCAGCAAGCTCGTCGCGGTCGGGGGCAGGGAAGCGTCCTGGCTCCAACTGGGCGCATATAACGAGGGTTCGTGGGGTGAGGAGTCGGTGCACGTGTCCGACGCACAGGCGGCTGTCGACCTGTTGCGCAGTGAACTGCGCCCAGGGGACGTCGTACTCGTGAAGGCGTCCAGGTCGGTCGGGCTCGAACGGGTGGCGCAGGCGCTGCTCGACAGCGGTGCCGAGAGTGAGGTTGCCGCCCGATGATGAAGCAGATCCTGTTCGCAGGAGTCATTGGCCTCTTCCTGACCTTGGTCGGCACCCCGCTGCTGATCAAGCTCCTGGCCCGCAAGGGCTACGGCCAGTACATCCGTGACGACGGGCCGAAAGAGCACCACAGCAAGCGCGGTACGCCGACCATGGGTGGTATCGCCTTCATCCTCGCGACGCTCATCGCGTACTTCATGAGCAAGGTGATCACCGGCAAGCCGCCGACCTTCTCCGGACTGCTGGTGCTCGGCCTGATGGCGGGCATGGGCCTGGTGGGCTTCCTGGACGACTACATCAAGATCGTCAAGCGTCGGTCGCTCGGTCTGCGGGCCAAGGCGAAGATGGCCGGCCAGCTGACCGTCGGTATCGCCTTCGCGGTGCTCTCGCTGCAGTTCGCGGACAACCGCGGCAACACCCCGGCCTCCACGAAGCTCTCCTTCGTCCAGGACTTCGGCTGGTCCATCGGCCCGGTGCTGTTCGTGGTCTGGGCGCTGTTCATGATCCTCGCCATGTCGAACGGCGTGAACCTCACGGACGGCCTGGACGGTCTCGCCACCGGCGCCTCCGTGATGGTCTTCGGCGCGTACACGTTCATCGGCGTCTGGCAGTTCCAGGAGTCCTGCGCCAACGCGACGACCCTGACCAACCCGGCCGCCTGCTACGAAGTACGCGATCCACTCGACCTCGCGGTCGTCGCCTCTGCGCTGATGGGCGCCTGCTTCGGCTTCCTGTGGTGGAACACCTCGCCCGCCAAGATCTTCATGGGCGACACCGGTTCGCTGGCTCTCGGCGGAGCGCTCGCGGGTCTGGCGATCTGCTCCCGCACCGAGTTCCTGATCGCGCTGCTCGGCGGTCTCTTCGTCCTGATCACCATGTCGGTCGTCATCCAGGTCGGCTCCTTCCGCCTGACCGGCAAGCGCGTCTTCCGCATGGCGCCACTCCAGCACCACTTCGAACTCAAGGGGTGGTCCGAAGTCCTTGTGGTGGTCCGCTTCTGGATCATTCAGGGCATGTGCGTCATTGTGGGTCTGGGCCTCTTCTACGCAGGATGGGCAGCCAAGAAGTGACCGACTGGCAGGGCAAGAACGTCACCGTCGCCGGGCTCGGCGTCTCCGGCATCCCGGCGGCCAAGGTGCTGCACGGCCTCGGTGCGGTCGTCACGGTCGTCAACGACGGCGACGACGAGCGCGCCCGGGCCCAGGCCGCGGAGCTGGAGGCGCTCGGCATCACCGTGCGCCTCGGTGACGGCGCGACCCTGCCCGAGGGCACCGAGCTCATCGTGACCGCGCCCGGCTGGAAGCCGGACAAGCCGCTGTTCGCCGCGGCCGCCGAGGCGGGCGTCCCGGTCTGGGGCGACGTCGAACTCGCCTGGCGGCTGCGCGGCCCCGACGCCGCGCCCTGGCTCGCGGTCACCGGCACCAACGGCAAGACCACGACCGTCCAGATGCTCGCCTCGATCCTGAAGGCGGCCGGACTGCGCACGGCGGCGGTCGGCAACATCGGCGTCTCGCTCCTTGACGCGGTGCTCGGCGAGGAGAAGTACGACGTGCTCGCCGTCGAACTCTCCAGCTATCAGCTGCACTGGGCACCCTCGCTGCGAGCCCACTCCGCAGCCGTACTGAATCTGGCGCCCGATCACCTCGACTGGCACGGCTCGATGGAGGCGTACGCCGCCGACAAGGGCCGTATCTACGAGGGCAATCGGGTCGCCTGCGTCTACAACGTGGCCGACAAGGCCACGGAGGACCTGGTGCGCGAGGCGGACGTCGAGGAGGGCTGCCGGGCGATCGGCTTCACACTCGGCACCCCTGGGCCGTCCCAACTCGGCGTCGTGGAAGGCATCCTGGTCGACCGCGCCTTCGTCGAGAACCGGCAGAAGAACGCCCAGGAGCTGGCGGAGGTGTCGGACGTCAATCCGCCGGCCCCGCACAACATCGCCAACGCCCTTGCGGCGGCGGCCCTGGCGCGTGCCTTCGGGGTGCCCGCCCAGGCGGTACGCGACGGGCTGCGGGCCTTCGAGCCGGACGCCCACCGCATCGCGCACGTCACCGACGTGGACGGGGTCGCGTACGTCGACGACTCCAAGGCGACCAACACACATGCCGCGGAAGCCTCTTTGGCGGCGTACGAGTCGATCGTGTGGATCGCGGGCGGGCTGGCCAAGGGCGCGACCTTCGACGAGCTGGTCGCCAAGTCGGCACAGCGGCTTCGGGGCGTTGTCCTGATCGGTGCCGACCGTGCCCTCATCCGGGAAGCGCTCGCGCGACACGCGCCGGAAGTACCCGTCGTCGACCTTGAGCGGACCGACACTGGGGCGATGCTCGCGGCGGTTCGGGAGGCGCGGGGGCTCGCTCGCACCGGCGACACGGTGCTGCTGGCCCCGGCTTGCGCCTCCATGGACATGTTCGCCAACTACAACAAGCGCGGTGACGCTTTCGCGGAGGCGGTTCGCGAACTCGACGCCGTCGACGGCTGACCCGGGTCCGCCTCGCCTGACGGCGCCGGGCACACCTGGGAGGGACGCGTGACACGGATCCGGCTGGGGCTTCGGCGGCGGCTATCCGCCGGTGGCACGGCGCTGTGTCGGCACGTCCCTCCCTCAGTTCCCGAACGGCCCGGAGGGACGCCCGACGGGAAGCCCTCCCACAGCGTGGCAGGTGCCGCCGATGCCCAGTAGCCGCACCGGCCGACCTCCCGTGCGGCGGACCACCGGGCGGCCCCCCGTCGCCCGGGCGTCGCGCGAGAATCCCGTACGGCGCCTCTACATCCGCGCCCGCAAGGCCTGGGACCGGCCGCTGACCGCGTACTACCTGATCCTCGGTGGCAGTCTGCTGATCACCGTGCTCGGGCTGGTGATGGTGTACTCGGCGTCGCAGATCACGGCGCTGCAGCTGTCGCTGCCGGGGTCGTACTTCTTCCGCAAGCAGTTCCTGGCGGCCGTGATCGGCGGGGTGCTGCTGCTCGTCGCCTCGCGGATGCCGGTGAAGCTGCACCGGGCGCTGGCGTATCCGATGCTGGCCGGGTCGGTCTTCCTGATGATCCTGGTGCAGGTGCCCGGGATAGGAGTCGCGATCAACGGCAACCAGAACTGGATCTCCCTCGGCGGCTCCTTCCAGATCCAGCCCAGCGAGTTCGGCAAGCTCGCCCTCGTGCTGTGGGGCGCCGACCTGATCGCCCGCAAGGAGGACAAGCGCCTGCTCATGCAGTGGAAGCACATGCTGGTACCGCTCGTCCCGGTGGCGTTCATGCTGCTCGGGCTGATCATGCTCGGCGGCGACATGGGCACGGCGATCATCCTCACCGCGATCCTGTTCGGACTGCTGTGGCTGGCGGGCGCGCCGACCCGGTTGTTCGCCGGCGTGCTGTCCATCGCCGGCACGCTCGGTGTGATCCTCATCAAGACCAGCCCGAACCGCATGGCCCGGTTCTCCTGCATCGGCGCCACCGAACCCGGCACCGGCGTCACCTCGTGCTGGCAGGCCGTGCACGGGATCTATGCGCTCGCCTCCGGCGGACTATTCGGTTCCGGACTCGGTGCGAGCGTGGAGAAATGGGGCCAACTGCCCGAAGCCCACACCGACTTCATCTTCGCCGTCACCGGTGAGGAACTGGGCCTCGCGGGGACGCTGTCGGTGCTCGCCCTCTTCGCGGCTCTAGGCTATGCGGGTATCCGCGTGGCCGGACGCACGGAGGACCCCTTCGTGAGGTATGCCGCGGGAGGCGTGACCACCTGGATCACGACCCAGGCCGTGATCAACATCGGTGCGGTGCTCGGTCTGCTGCCGATCGCCGGAGTCCCGCTCCCGCTGTTCTCCTACGGGGGTTCCGCCCTGTTGCCGACCATGTTCGCCATCGGGCTGCTGATCGCCTTCGCACGGGACGACCCCGCTGCGCGGGCGGCGCTTGCGATGCGGCAACCTCGCTTTGGTAGAAAGCGGGCTGCGGTGAGAGGCTCCGTGGGGGCCGCGGGGCCTCGGAGATGGAACACGATGCGACGGCGCGCCGCGGCGCGTTCGTCCGGAGAGCGGTGAATTTCGGTGCATGTCGTACTCGCCGGCGGGGGGACCGCCGGCCACATCGAGCCCGCGCTCGCCCTCGCGGACGCCCTGCGCAGGCAGGACCCGACCGTGGGGATCACGGCCCTGGGCACGGAACGCGGACTTGAGACCCGACTCGTACCCGAGCGCGGATACGATCTCGCGCTGATCCCCGCCGTCCCGCTGCCGCGCAAGCCCACGCCCGAGCTGATCACCGTCCCCGGGCGGCTGCGCGGCACGATCAAGGCGGCCGAGCAGATCCTGGAGCGCACCAAGGCGGACGCGGTCGTCGGCTTCGGCGGCTACGTCGCCCTGCCCGGCTACCTCGCGGCCAAGCGCCTCGGCGTGCCGATCGTCATCCACGAGGCCAACGCCCGACCGGGTCTCGCCAACAAGATCGGCTCCCGATATGCCGCCCGGGTCGCCGTCTCCACGCCGGACAGCAAGCTGCGCGACGCCCGCTACATCGGCATCCCGCTGCGCCGCTCCATCGCCACCCTCGACCGGGCCGCCGTGCGCCCCGAGGCGCGCGCCGCGTTCGGCCTCGACCCCGCGCTGCCGACCCTGCTGGTGTCCGGCGGCTCGCAGGGCGCCCGCCGCCTCAACGAGGTGGTCGAGCAGGCGGCTCCGTACCTCCAGCAGGCGGGCATCCAGATCCTGCACGCGGTGGGCCCGAAGAACGAACTGCCGCAGGTGCATCAGATGCCGGGGATGCCCCCGTACATCCCGGTACCGTACGTGGACCGGATGGACCTCGCGTACGCCGCGGCCGACATGATGCTGTGCCGCGCGGGCGCGATGACCGTCGCCGAACTCTCCGCCGTCGGGCTGCCCGCCGCCTATGTCCCGCTGCCCATCGGCAACGGCGAACAGCGGCTGAACGCTCAGCCGGTGGTCAAGGCCGGCGGTGGCCTCCTTGTCGACGACGCGGAGCTGACGCCCCAGTGGGTGCAGCAGAACGTGCTGCCCGTGCTCGCCGACCCGCACCGGCTGTACGAGATGTCCCGTGCCGCCGGCGAGTTCGGCCGCCGGGACGCCGACGACCTGCTCGTCGGCATGGTGTACGAGGCGATTGCCTCTCGCCGTCACTAGCACCGCATGAGGGAAGGCAGGGAGCGTGGCCGGACCGAACACCGCCGAGCGCGGCGAACGGCAGAAGCCGGAGTCCGGCCCGCCCCGGCCGCCCCGACTCGGGCGGCTGCGTCGCCTTCGTGTGCTCATCATCCTTTTGATCGCCGTGGTGTTGGGCGGAGCCGCTTCGGTCTGGGTCCTGTACGGCTCGCAGTGGCTGCGCGTGGAGCACGTATCGGCTACCGGGACGCGAGTGCTGACGGCCGAGCAGGTGCGAGAAGCGGCCGAAGTTCCGGTCGGATCCCCGCTGATTTCCGTCGACACGGGCGCCATTGCGGAGCGACTGCGCCGGAAATTGCCCCGAATTGACTCGGTTGATGTCGTCCGTTCCTGGCCGCATGGAATCGGTCTGAAAGTGACCGAACGCACTCCGGTCCTGACTGTCGAAAAAGGTGCAAAGTTCATCGAAGTGGACGCCAAGGGCGTGCGATTTGCCACGGTTTCCAACGCTCCGAAGGGTGTGCCCGCACTGGAATTGACGGTGTCCCGGTCGGTGGGGCTGCGCCGCTTCGGCACCGACCGGCTGGTGCGCGAGGCGGTGCGGGTCGCCGGTGACATTCCGGCCGCCGTCGCGCGTGACACTCGTACCCTCAAGGTCCGTTCCTACGACTCCATCTCGCTGGAGTTGAAGGGCGGCCGCACCGTCGAGTGGGGCAGCGGCGAGAAGGGTCGCGCGAAGGCCAGGACACTCTCCGCTCTCATGAAAGCCGCTCCCGGCGCCCGGCACTTCGACGTAAGCGCTCCCACCGCCCCCGCGTCATCGGGGAGTTGACGCACATCCGCGCAGGCCAGCACCCTGGTTGGGCAGCGCTACGCCTGATCACATAGGGTGAAAAGAAAAACGGGAGGTTCGGCGTGTTCGTTGAACGTGCGCCACTTGTCGACTTAGTGTCCTGTTCGGAAGAGTCCAAGGAACAGACACACTGGTAACCCTAAACTTCAGCGTTAGGGTTCGGGTCGGCGTTCGGACCGTCCCATTCGGCATCAGTCGTCGGATCGCGAGCGTGCGAGGCGACGACACGTAACTCGAGGCGAGAGGCCTTCGACGTGGCAGCACCGCAGAACTACCTCGCAGTCATCAAAGTCATCGGTGTCGGCGGCGGTGGTGTCAATGCCATCAACCGGATGATCGAGGTCGGTCTCAAGGGCGTCGAGTTCATCGCCATCAACACCGACGCGCAGGCGCTGTTGATGAGCGACGCCGACGTCAAGCTCGACGTCGGCCGCGAACTGACCCGCGGACTCGGCGCCGGAGCCAACCCGGCCGTCGGCCGCAAGGCCGCCGAGGACCACCGCGAGGAGATCGAGGAGGTCCTCAAGGGGGCCGACATGGTCTTCGTGACAGCCGGTGAAGGTGGCGGCACCGGCACCGGCGGCGCACCCGTCGTGGCCAACATCGCCCGCTCGCTCGGCGCCCTCACCATCGGCGTGGTCACCCGCCCGTTCACCTTCGAGGGACGGCGCCGGGCCAACCAGGCCGAGGACGGCATCGCCGAACTCCGCGAAGAGGTCGACACCCTCATCGTCATCCCGAACGACCGGCTGCTGTCCATTTCGGACCGCCAGGTCTCGGTCCTCGACGCCTTCAAGTCGGCGGACCAGGTCCTGCTCTCCGGTGTTCAGGGCATCACCGACCTCATCACCACGCCGGGTCTGATCAACCTCGACTTCGCCGACGTCAAGTCCGTGATGTCCGAGGCGGGTTCGGCGCTCATGGGCATCGGCTCGGCCCGCGGCGACGATCGCGCGGTGGCCGCGGCCGAGATGGCGATCTCCTCGCCGCTCCTCGAAGCCTCCATCGACGGCGCCCGCGGCGTCCTGCTCTCCATCTCCGGCGGCTCCGACCTCGGCCTGTTCGAGATCAACGAAGCCGCCCAGCTGGTCAGCGAGGCCGCGCACCCCGAAGCCAACATCATCTTCGGCGCGGTCATCGACGACGCCCTCGGTGACGAGGTGCGGGTCACCGTCATCGCCGCCGGCTTCGACGGCGGTCAGCCTCCGGCGAAGCGGGACAACGTGCTCGGCGCCTCGTCCGCGAAGCGCGACGAGCCCGCGCCGGTACGGGCTTCCGAGAGCCGCCCGTCCTTCGGCTCGCTCGGCAGCGTCACGCCGAAGGAGGCCCCGGAGCCCGCCCCGGAGCCGGTCGGCGAGATCCAGGTCTCCCCGCCGGTCCCGCCGTCCCGCGCCTACTCGGACAGCGCGGCCGAAGAGCTGGACGTGCCGGACTTCCTGAAGTGATAGGGCAGCGCTCCGAAACGAGCACAGTGAGCGGCGCGCACTTCGCCTTCACCGACCGGTGGGGCGGGGTGAGCGCCGTTCCGTACGAGGAGCTCAACCTCGGCGGAGCGGTCGGCGACGACCCCGACGCCGTACGGACCAATCGCGAACTGGCCGCCAAGGCGCTCGGTCTCGACCCGGCCCAGGTGGTCTGGATGAACCAGGTGCACGGGCCGGACGTGGCGGTGGTGGACGGGCCGTGGGTCTCTTCGGTGATTCCGTCCGTCGACGCGATCGTCACCGTGCGACGGGGGCTCGCCCTCGCCGTTCTCACCGCCGATTGCACACCGGTCCTGCTGGCCGATCCGGTCGCCGGAGTCGTGGCCGCCGCCCACGCGGGACGCCCCGGCATGGTCGCCGGAGTCGTCCCCGCCGCCGTACGGGCCATGGTCGAACTCGGCGCCGAGCCCGACCGGATCGTCGCCCGCACCGGCCCCGCCGTCTGCGGGCGGTGCTACGAAGTGCCGGAGCAGATGCGCGCCGACGTCGCCGCCGTCGAGCCGGGGGCGTACGCCGAGACCAGCTGGGGCACTCCCGCGGTCGATGTGACCGCCGGAGTGCACGCGCAGTTGAAACGGCTCGGGGTGCGCGACCGGGAGCAGTCGCCGGTGTGCACGCTCGAATCGGGGGACCACTTCTCGTACCGGCGCGACCGCACCACCGGGCGGCTCGCCGGCTATGTCTGGCTGGACTGATGGGGCATGACGGACCGTAAGGCTCAACTCGCCGAAAATCTGGCGAAAGTGGAACAGCGCATCACGGCGGCGTGCATCGCCGCCGGGCGCAAGCGCGAAGAGGTGACCCTGATCGTGGTCACCAAGACCTACCCCGCGAGCGATGTGCGGATCCTGGCGGAACTCGGTGTGCGTCACGTCGCCGAGAACCGGGACCAGGACGCGGCGCCCAAGGCTGCGGAATCCTCGGATCTGCCCCTCTCGTGGCATTTTGTCGGTCAATTGCAGACCAACAAGGTGCGTTCCGTGGTCGGTTATGCGGATGTCGTGCAGTCCGTCGATCGTTCCAAGCTCGTCACAGCTCTGTCGAAGGAAGCGGTGCGAGCGGAGCGCGAGGTGGGCTGTCTCCTCCAGGTCGCGTTGGACGCGCAGGAGAGCGGGAGAGGGGAGCGGGGCGGCGTAGGGCCCGGCGGAATCGAAGAGTTGGGCGACCTCGTCGCTCGGGCTCCGGGGCTCCGGCTCGACGGGCTGATGACCGTAGCGCCGCTCACCGGACCGTACGCGGGGCGCCAACATGCGGCGTTCGAGCGGCTGATGGATTTGTCGACTGTCCTGCGCCGCACCCATCCGGCTGCGAACATGGTCTCGGCAGGGATGAGTACGGACCTCGAACAGGCCGTGGCAGCCGGAGCGACACATGTACGCGTCGGTACTGCGGTACTCGGAGTCCGACCCAGGCTCGGGTAACGTCGCCAAGAAGTCGGACCACAGCAGAAAATATGGTCATTACCGCCACAGGCGGGCATAACGACCTCGTGGATCGCGGGCACTTGGCAATTCGTCAGCCGATCCACCACAGAGCGGAGGACTCAGAGCATGGCCGGCGCGATGCGCAAGATGGCGGTCTACCTCGGCCTCGTGGAGGACGATGGGTACGACGGCAGGGGATTCGACCCCGACGACGACTTCGAGCCCGAGCTTGACCCGGAGCCCGAGCGGGACCGTCGGCGGCACGAGTCGCCACACCAGTCACATCAGACACATCAGTCTCAACGGGACGAATCGGTGCGAGTGGTGCAGCCTCCGGCGCCGCGCGATCCGGTGCCGCATTCCGCTTCGCTCGCCGCGGAATCCGGGCGTCCGGCGCGAATCGCCCCCGTGGCGTCCATCACACAAGAACGTCAGAGCCTGGAGAAGAACGCCCCGGTGATCATGCCCAAGGTCGTGTCCGAGCGAGAGCCCTACCGGATCACCACACTGCACCCCCGGACCTACAACGAGGCCCGTACCATCGGGGAACACTTCCGTGAGGGCACCCCGGTGATCATGAATCTGACTGAGATGGATGACACAGATGCGAAGCGACTTGTCGACTTTGCGGCCGGTTTGGTGTTTGGTCTCCACGGCAGCATCGAGCGGGTGACGCAGAAGGTGTTCCTGTTGTCGCCTGCTAACGTCGATGTCACGGCGGAGGACAAGGCCCGCATCGCAGAGGGCGGGTTCTTCAACCAGAGCTGAGACGCAGGACCGGAATGACGCACAGAAACAGGGGAGAGGGAAGCACGGATCATGAGCGTGGTCGGGCAGGTTTTCTACATCGCGCTGATGTGCTTCCTCATCGTGCTGATCTTCCGGTTGGTCATGGACTACGTCTTCCAGTTCGCCCGCTCATGGCAACCCGGCAAGGCGATGGTGGTCGTTCTCGAGGCCACCTACACTGTCACCGATCCACCGCTCAAGCTTCTGCGGCGGTTCATTCCGCCGCTGCGTCTCGGGGGCGTGGCGCTCGACCTGTCCTTCTTCGTACTGATGATCATCGTCTACATCCTGATCTCCGTCGTGAGCCGGCTGTGAACGATACGGTCTTGCCGAATGCCGACGACTACGTTGAGGTGAAGAGATGCCGTTGACCCCCGAGGACGTGCGGAACAAGCAGTTCACGACCGTCCGCCTCCGAGAAGGCTATGACGAGGACGAGGTCGATGCCTTCCTCGACGAGGTCGAAGCCGAACTGACGCGATTGCTCCGCGAGAACGAGGATCTGCGCGCCAAGCTGGCCGCTGCCACGCGCGCGGCCGCGCAGAACCAGCAGCAGGGCATGCGCAAGCCGCCCGAGCAGCAGGACCAGCAGCAGGGCCCCCCGCAGGGCATGCGCGGTCCGGGTGCTCCCGTGCCCGCCGGCATATCGGGCCCGCCGCAGCAGCAGATGGGTGGCCCCATGGGTGGCCCGCCCCAGCTGCCGAGCGGTGCCCCGCAGCTGCCCGCCGGCCCCAGCGGTCAGGGCGGTCCGCAGGGTCCGGGCCCCATGGGCCAGGGTCCGATGGGTCAGGGTCCGATGGGTCAGGGTCCCGGCCAGATGCAGCCGCAGATGCAGCAGCAGATGGGTGGCCCGATGGGCGGTCCCATGGGTGGCCCCATGGGCGGTCACGGCCCGCAGATGCCGCAGCAGGGCCCCGGTGGCGACAGCGCCGCGCGTGTCCTCTCGCTGGCTCAGCAGACCGCCGACCAGGCGATCGCCGAGGCCCGTTCCGAGGCCAACAAGATCGTCGGCGAGGCTCGCAGCCGCGCCGAGGGTCTGGAGCGCGACGCGCGTGCCAAGGCTGACGCCCTGGAGCGGGACGCGCAGGAGAAGCACCGCGTCGCGATGGGCTCCCTGGAGTCCGCTCGCGCCACGCTGGAGCGCAAGGTCGAGGACCTGCGCGGCTTCGAGCGCGAGTACCGCACGCGGCTGAAGTCCTACCTGGAGTCGCAGCTGCGCCAGCTGGAGACGCAGGCGGACGACTCGCTCGCTCCGCCGCGCACCCCGGCCACGGCGTCCCTGCCGTCGCCCTCCGCGCCCTCGATGGCTCCGGCAGGCGCCAGCGCGCCGTCGTACGGCGGCAACCAGGGCATGGGCGGCGGTCCGGCACCGGCCGCGCCCTCCTACGGTGGGCAGCAGCAGATGTCTCCGGCCATGACCCAGCCGATGGCTCCGGTGCGGCCCCAGGGGCCGTCGCCGATGCAGCAGGCGCCCTCGCCGATGCGCGGGTTCCTCATCGACGAGGACGACAACTGACGGCCTTTATTACGCCTTAGGCGTCGGCAGCGTTCAGGGCGGGGCCCCCGGATTCCGGGGGCCCCGCCCTTTTGTGCGGTCGTTGGGGCATCTGTACGTGGGTACGCAACGCCGAAGGCCCGAGGCCGCCGGATTTCTGGCGGGCTCGGGCCTTCTTGGTGTGCGTGGGGGGCTGGGGGGTGGGTGGGGTTTGTTTCGCCCCCTCCGCTCCTGCCCGTCCCGTACCTGGGGGTTGCGCTCCCAACCCCCCGGCTTGTGTTTCGGCTGCGGGTGGTGGGGGCTTGTCGCGCAGTTCCCCGCGCCCCTTCGGGGGCGGCGTGGGCGAGAAGCCCTGGCGCCGCCCCCCCAGGTGCTACGCCTTGCGGAGGCGGAACGTCAGGGACAGGGCGTCGTCCGTGAACGGGGTGCCGTAGGTGTCGTCGGCCTCGCCCTGGGCGAAGTCCGTGGCGAGGACTTCGTCGGAGATCAGGTCGGAGTGTTCGGACAGGGCGGCGATGACGGCCGGGTCCGTGGCGGTCCAGCGGAGCGCGATGCGGTCCGCCACGTCGAGGCCGCTGTTCTTGCGGGCCTCCTGGATCAGCCGGATCGCGTCACGGGCGAGGCCCGCCTGACGCAGCTCCTCCGTGATCTCCAGGTCCAGCGCAACCGTCGCGCCCGAGTCGGAAGCCACCGACCAGCCCTCGCGCGGGGTCTCCGTGATGATCACCTCGTCCGGAGCCAGCGTCACCGTCTCACCGTCGACCTCCACCGACGCCGTGCCCTCGCGCAGAGCCAGCGACAGCGCCGCCGCGTCCGTCTCGGCGATGGCCTTCGCGACCGCCTGGACGCCCTTGCCGAAGCGCTTGCCGAGCGCGCGGAAGTTCGCCTTGGCGGTGGTGTCGACCAGTGAGCCGCCGACCTCGGAGAGCGAGGCGAGGGAGCTCACGTTCAGCTCTTCCGTGATCTGCGCGTGCAGCTCGCGGTCGAGCGTCTCGAAGCCCACCGCCGCGACCAGCGCGCGGGACAGCGGCTGGCGCGTCTTCACGCCCGACTCGGCACGCGTGGCACGGCCGAGCTCCACAAGACGGCGCACCAGCACCATCTGCTTCGACAGCTCGGGGTCGATGGCGGACAGGTCGGCCTCCGGCCAGGAGGAGAGGTGCACGGACTCCGGGGCGCCCGGCGTGACCGGGGCGACCAGGTCCTGCCAGACCCGCTCGGTGATGAACGGGGTCAGCGGGGCCATCAGGCGCGTGACCGTCTCCACGACCTCGTGCAGCGTGCGCAGCGCGGCCTTGTCGCCCTGCCAGAAGCGACGACGCGAGCGGCGCACGTACCAGTTGGACAGGTCGTCGACGAACGCCGAGAGAAGCTTGCCGGCACGCTGGGTGTCGTATGCCTCCAGGGCCTGCGTCACCTGGTCGGTGAGCGCGTGGAGCTCGGAGAGCAGCCAGCGGTCGAGGACCGGGCGGTCCGCCGGGGCCGGATCGGCCTCGCTGGGCGCCCAGTTGGAGGTGCGGGCGTAGAGGGCCTGGAAGGCGACCGTGTTCCAGTAGGTGAGGAGGGTCTTGCGCACCACCTCCTGGATCGTGCCGTGGCCCACGCGGCGCGCTGCCCACGGAGAGCCACCCGCCGCCATGAACCAGCGGACCGCGTCCGCGCCGTGCCGGTCCATCAGCGGGATCGGCTGCAGGATGTTGCCCAGGTGCTTGGACATCTTGCGGCCGTCCTCGGCGAGGATGTGGCCCAGGCACACGACGTTCTCGTACGAGGACTTGTCGAAGACCAGCGTGCCGACGGCCATGAGCGTGTAGAACCACCCACGCGTCTGGTCGATGGCCTCGCTGATGAACTGCGCCGGGTAGCGGCTCTCGAAGAGTTCCTTGTTCTTGTACGGGTAGCCCCACTGCGCGAACGGCATCGAACCCGAGTCGTACCAGGCGTCGATGACCTCCGGGACGCGGGTCGCCGTCTGCTGACACTGGGGGCAGGCGAACGTGACCTCGTCGATGTACGGGCGGTGCGGGTCCAGGTTCGACTGGTCGGTGCCGGTCAGCTCCGTGAGCTCCGCGCGGGAGCCGACGCAGGTGAGGTGGTCGTTCTCGCAGCGCCACAGCGGGAGCGGGGTGCCCCAGTAGCGGCTGCGGGAGAGCGCCCAGTCGATGTTGTTGTTCAGCCAGTCGCCGAAGCGGCCGTGCTTGACCGACTCCGGGAACCAATTGGTCTTCTCGTTCTCCTGGAGCAGGCGGTCCTTGATGGCCGTGGTGCGGATGTACCAGGACGGCTGCGCGTAGTAGAGGAGCGCGGTGTGGCAGCGCCAGCAGTGCGGATAGCTGTGCTCGTACGGGATGTGCTTGAAGAGCAGACCGCGGTTCTGGAGGTCCTCGGTGAGCTTTTCGTCCGCCTTCTTGAAGAAGATGCCGCCTACGAGGGGGACGTCCTCCTCGAAGGTGCCGTCGGGGCGGACGGGGTTCACGACGGGCAGGCCGTAGGCGCGGCAGACCTTGAGGTCGTCCTCACCGAAGGCGGGGGACTGGTGGACCAGACCCGTACCGTCCTCGGTCGTCACGTACTCCGCGTTCACCACGTAGTGGGCTTCCGTCTCCGCCGGGAACTCCACCAGCTCGAACGGGCGTTGGTACGTCCAGCGCTCCATTTCGGCGCCGGTGAAGGTCTCGCCGGTGGTCTCCCAGCCCTCGCCGAGCGACTTCTCGACGAGGGGCTCGGCGACGACGAGCTTCTCCTCGCCGTTCGTCGCGACCACGTAGGTGACCTCGGGGTGCGCGGCGACCGCGGTGTTGGAGACCAGCGTCCAGGGGGTCGTCGTCCACACCAGGAGCGCGGCCTGGCCGGCCAGCGGACCGGAGGTGAGCGGGAAACGGACGTACACGGACGGGTCGACGACCGTCTCGTAGCCCTGTGCCAGCTCGTGGTCGGAGAGGCCGGTGCCGCAGCGCGGACACCAGGGGGCGACGCGGTGGTCCTGGACCAGCAGGCCCTTGTTGAAGATCTCCTTGAGCGACCACCACACGGACTCCACGTACTCGGAGTCCATGGTGCGGTACGCGTCGTCCAGGTCGACCCAGTAGCCCATGCGGGTCGTGAGGTCCGTGAAGGCGTCGGTGTGGCGGGTCACGGACTCGCGGCACTTGGCGTTGAACTCGGCGATGCCGTACGCCTCGATGTCCTGCTTGCCGCTGAAGCCGAGCTCTTTCTCGACCGCCAGCTCCACAGGGAGGCCGTGGCAGTCCCAGCCGGCCTTGCGCGCCACGTGGTAGCCGCGCATGGTGCGGAAGCGCGGGAAGACGTCCTTGAAGACGCGGGCCTCGATGTGGTGGGCGCCCGGCATGCCGTTGGCGGTGGGCGGGCCCTCATAGAACACCCACTCGGGGCGGCCCTCGGACTGCTCAAGGCTCTTGGCAAAGATCTTCTGCTCGCGCCAGAAGTCGAGCACGGCGTGCTCGAGGGCGGGCAGGTCGACCTGGGCGGGCACCTGGCGGTACTGCGTCATCGATCTTCCTCCGGCGGACTTTCTGCCTTCCGTCCGGAGGGACGAGAGCCTGTGCTGCTACCTCGTAGCTGCTGCGGACGCCGTCTGCGGCGCGCTCCCGCGGTACCACCCTCCTTGGCTCCCCGGTGCCCGTGTGCGCCGGTGAGCCCCCTCATTGGGGTCGCGATGCCGGGTCTACTGGCCCCTGCGGGGCGTTCTGCCGGCGGCTCCGGGGTGATCTTCGCGTCGCGCTCGCCCCCGGGCTTCCACCGTCCCCGGGTCGCTCTTGGCCGCGTACGCCGCTACTCGTCCCCATCCACGCTTCTCGCTCCGCCCAGTGTACGGCGCCGCAGGGACAGCGGCCGACCGGTTTTCCGGGGTGCCGCGGCGGCCCGCGCGGTGACCCGAATGGCGAGGCGCGAGTGTCCGGATCCTGGGACGCCGGGCCCGGCGGATTACCGGGCGGGGAGCTGGGCACAACGCATGCAGGCTTGTCGCGCGGGGCCCGCGGGGCGGTCGAATGGATGGCGTGCCCCGTTGCCGCGGGACAGAAGTCGATTTATCGTCCCAGCACGATTCGCGAGCGAGATCACAATATGTGAAGGGGCCGCGGCCATGGTGGCGAAGAAGACCGCCGTACAGCAGTCGGCGTCCGTCAGATCCCCGGGTCCGGCGGCCAAGGACGTGGACGGGAAGAAGAGCGCGCAGGTGGCGTCCGCGACGGGCGCGGCCAAGCCGGTGAAGACGGCTTCCAAGACGGCTTCCAAGACGGCTTCCGAGGCGGCGACGAAGACCGTGAGCAGGAAGACAGCCGTGACGAAGACGGTGAACAAGAAGGCGACCGTTACGAAGACGGTGAACAAGAAGGTGGCCGCTACGAAGACGGTCACCAGGAAAGCGGCCGCTACCAAGGCCGCGACGGCCGACGCGGCCCCTTCGAAGACGGCAGCCACCAAAGCGGCCGCCACCGAAACGGCGCCCACGAAGGCGGCGCTTACGAAGACGGTCGTCAAGAAGTCCGACGCGAAGAAGACAGCGGCGGCGAAGCAGGCGGTGGCCAAGAAGGCCGCCGGGACCGGGACCACCGGGACCAAGGCCGCCGAGACGGGCACCGTCTCGGAGGAGACGGCACCGGCGAAGGGCGGCACCACGAAGAGGGCCGGTGCGAGGAGCGCGGCCGGGAAGAGCACCAGTACGGCCAAAAAGGCGGTCGCTTCCGCGGCCGAGGGCGCGGCCCAGGCCGCGAAGACGACGGGAGCCACGACGGTGGTTGCGAAGAAGACTCCTGGCACGGCCACGGCGGCGAAGAAGCCCACCCCGGTCCCCAAGGCGCGGATCGCGGCGGCGGAGCCCGGCGAGCTCGCGGTGCGCCCCGGCGAGGACCCCTGGACCCCGGAAGAGGTCGCGGAGGCGCGCGCGGAGCTGCAGTCGGAGGCGCTGCGGTTGCGCACCGAGATCTCGTCGTCCGAGCAGGCGCTCGCGGGCCTGATGCGCGACTCCGGCGACGGCGCGGGCGACGACCAGGCGGACACCGGCACCAAGAACATCACGCGCGAGCACGAGATGGCCCTCGCGGCCAACGCCCAAGAGATGGTCATCCAGACCGAGCGTGCCCTGGAGAAGCTCGACGCGGGCACGTACGGACTGTGCGAGAACTGCGGCAATCCCATCGGCAAGGCACGGATGCAGGCCTTCCCGCGCGCCACGCTGTGCGTCGAGTGCAAGCAGAAGCAAGAACGGCGTTACTGACTCCACGGTCGAGCGGAAGCGGGAACGCCGTCACCGAAGGGCGCGGGAGGGCTCCTGAGCGCATGGGGCTCGGGGGGTGTGCCGTACCCTCGTCCTCAGTCAGGAACCTAGGTCGAGGGATTCACTCACGTGGCAGAGGCGGAGCGCATCATCGGTACGCCGGACGTCCCAGGAACGGCGGGGGCCGGTCCGGAGCCGTCCGACGGGAACGCGGCGTCGGGCGACAGGTCCGGATCCCACGAGTCGGCCACGGGCGAGCGGTCCGGTACGGACTCGGGCGCGGACTCCGGAGCGGACGGCACTTCGGCCACGGACGAGCGGCCGAAGGGCAAGCGAAGGATCGCTGTCCTGTTCACGGTCGCCGTGCTGGCGTACGCCCTCGACCTCGTGAGCAAGATGATCGTGGTCGCGAAGCTGGAGCACCACGACTCGATCGAGATCGTCGGGGACTGGCTGAAGTTCGAGGCGATCCGCAACGCGGGCGCGGCCTTCGGCTTCGGCGAGGCCTTCACGGTCATCTTCACGGTGATCGCCGCGGCCGTGATCGTGGTCATCGCCCGGCTGGCGCGCAAGCTCTACAGCCTGCCCTGGGCGATCGCGCTGGGCCTGCTCCTCGGCGGTGCGCTGGGCAACCTGACCGACCGGATCTTCCGCTCGCCCGGCGTCTTCGAGGGCGCGGTCGTCGACTTCATCGCGCCCAAGCACTTCGCGGTCTTCAACCTGGCCGACTCGGCGATCGTCTGCGGCGGCATCCTGATCGTGCTGCTGTCCTTCCGCGGGCTCGACCCGGACGGGACCGTCCACCGGGACTGACCCCGTGGGTGTGCCCTCCGCGGGCACTGATGTTCGGGCGGTGGTCAAGTGGTGTCGGACCCGTCCGGCATACTCGACGGGTGAGCACGATTCCCGAGATCCGTACCCTGCCCGTGCCCGACGGCTTGGAGGGCGAGCGCGTCGACGCCGCCATCTCCCGCATGTTCGGCTTCTCCCGCACGAAGGCCGCCGAGCTCGCCGCGGCGGGGAAGGTCACGGTCGACGGCTCGGTGGTCGGCAAGTCCGAGCGGGTGCAGGGCGGCGCCTGGCTCGAGGTCGAGATGCCGCAGGCGCCCGCGCCCGTGCAGATCGTCGCCGAGCCCGTCGAGGGCATGGAGATCGTGCACGACGACGATGACGTGGTCGTGATCGTCAAGCCGGTCGGTGTGGCCGCGCACCCCAGCCCCGGATGGTCGGGCCCGACCGTGATCGGCGGTCTCGCGGCCGCCGGATACCGGATCTCGACCTCCGGAGCCTCCGAGCGTCAGGGCATCGTGCACCGCCTCGACGTGGGTACCTCGGGCCTGATGGTGGTCGCCAAGTCGGAGTACGCGTACACATCGCTCAAGCGCCAGTTCAAGGAGCGCACGGTCGACAAGCGTTACCACACGCTCGTGCAGGGCCACCCGGACCCGACCAGCGGCACCATCGACGCGCCCATCGGACGCCACCCGAACCTCGACTACAAGTGGGCGGTCACGGCCGAGGGCAAGCCGTCGATCACGCACTACGACATGGTCGAGGCGTTCCGCGCGGCGTCGCTGCTCGACGTCAAGCTGGAGACGGGGCGCACCCACCAGATCCGCGTCCACATGGCGGCCCACCGCCACCCCTGCGTCGGCGACCTGACGTACGGCGCGGACCCGACGCTCGCCAAGCGGCTCGGCCTCACCCGGCAGTGGCTGCACGCGGTGCGGCTCGGCTTCGAGCACCCCGGCGACGGGCAGTGGGTGGAGTTCGCGAGCGACTACCCCGAGGACCTGCAGAAGGCGCTCGACAAGGTGCGCGAGGAGAGCTACGCGTGAGCGCGTCCCACGGGGCGCAGAGCGGCTCGTACGTGCTGCGGGTGGCCGAGGACGCCGCCGACCGCGAGGCGTGCTTCGCGGTGCGCAAGGACGTCTTCGTCGGGGAGCAGGGCGTCCCCGAGGACATCGAGTACGACGCGTACGATGCCGGCGCCCTGCATGTGCTCGCCGTCCGGGAGGACGGGGTGCCGCTCGGCACCGGGCGGCTACTGTACGGCGAGGCGGCGGCCCTGAAGACCGACGGCGACCCGACGGCCGGCTCGCTCGGTCGGCTCGCCGTGACGCGCGAGGCGCGCGGGCTCGGCGTCGGCGCCGCCCTCGTACGCGCCATCGAGGACGCGGCACGCACGCGTGGACTGGCGGCGGTGGACCTGCACGCGCAGACGCATGCGCTGGGGTTCTACGAGCGGCTGGGGTACGTGGCGTACGGCGAGGAGTTCCCGGACGCGGGCATTCCGCACCGGGCGATGCGGCGCTCTCTGTAAACCGGACGATGCGGCGCTCTCTGTACAGGGGACGCCTGTAGCGGGCGTTCTCCTTTCCCTCGGCCGGCCCGGCGTCAGGGGCTGCCGCGCTGGTCGCCGTCGCGGCGGAAGGAATCGGCGCGTGGCACGCTGGAGGTCTGGCCGCCCTTGATCGCCTAGACCTCGCCGGAGCGTTGACCGTGGATCAGTTGGCCCTGCTGTTCATGCTGCTGCTCGGGGCCGTGGTGAGCGTCCCGGTCGGGGACCGGCTCCGGCTGCCGGCGCCGGTGCTGATGACGCTCCTCGGGATCGTCCTGGCCGTGCTGGACTTCGTACCCAACGTGGACATCCCGCCGGAACTGATCCTGCCCCTGCTGCTGCCGCCGCTGTTGTACGCCTCGGTGCGGCGGACGTCGTGGAGACAGTTCGCCGCCAACAAACGGCCGATCTTCCTGCTGGCCGTGGCTCTGGTGTTCGTCACCACCGCGGCCGTGGCGGTCGTCGCCAACGCGATCGTGCCGGGGCTGCCGATCGCCGCCGCCGTGGCGCTCGGCGCGCTCGTGGCACCGCCCGATCCGGTCGCGGCCACCGCGGTCGCGGGACAGCTCGGGCTGCCGCGCCGGCTGGTGTCCATCCTGGAGGGGGAGGGGCTCTTCAACGACGTGACGGCCATCGTGCTCTACCACGTCGCGATCGCCGCCGCCGTCAGCGGGACCTTCTCGCCCTGGCGCGCAGGGCTCGACCTCGTCCTGTCCGCCGTCGTCGCGCTCGTCATCGGTCTGGCGCTCGGCTGGGTCGCGAACAGGCTGATGGACCTGCTCGGCGACGCCACACTGCAGATCGGGCTGACGCTGCTCGTGCCCTACGCCGCGTACGTCCTCGCCGAGGAACTGCACGGCTCCGGGGTGCTCGCCGTGCTCACCACCGCGCTGTTCCTGGCGGAGTACGCGACCGACGCCGACGACGTCATGACGCGGCTCGCCGGGTACACGTTCTGGGACGTGGTGGACACGCTCGTCACCGGGGTCGCGTTCGGGTTGATCGGTCTTGAGCTGCACAACGCGATCAGGACGGCGGCCGGGCGGTGGGGCGAGATGCTGGGATGGGCCGCCGTGATCGTGGCCGTGGTGGTGCTCGTACGGCTGGTGTGGCTGTTGCCGGCCACCTGGCTGACCAAGCGACTGCATGCGAAACGGGATTACGACGAGGAGATTCCGACGTCGTGGCGGGAGACCGTCGTGATGTGGTGGTCGGGGATGCGGGGGGTCGCGTCGGTCGCCCTGGCGCTGGCGATTCCGCTGAAGATGGAGGACGGGTCGCCGTTCCCGGACCGGGACGAGATCGTGTTCATCGCGTTCGGGGTGATCATGGGGACGCTCGTGCTGCAGGGGCTCACGCTGCCCTGGCTGGTCAGGAAGCTCGGGGTGCGGGCCGACACGGATGTCGAGAAGGCCTTCGAGAAGGAGCTGGCGATTCGGGCCGCGAAGGCCGCCAGGCGCAGGCTGAAGGAGATCGAGGAGGTCGAGGAGCTGTCGGAGGAGGTGACCGAGCAGTTGCTGCGGCGGGCCTTCGACATCGGAGTGCGGATCAGTCCCGACATGGGGGACGAGGAGCGCAGGGAGGCCTACGAGCAGCGGGCTCGGCGGGCCAAGAGGATACGACGGATTCAGAGCGAGATGATGAGCGCGGCCCGGCACGAGGTGCTGTCGGCGCGGAGTGAGGCGGGGGCGGATCCGGAGATCGTGGACCGGGTGCTGCGACACCTGGACGTGCGCAGCTTGCGGTGACGCCGCGCCGGGCTTCGACAGGTGCTCTCCACCCGCGCACCGCCTGTTTCCAGTGGGGTTGACCCGCGGACCGCCTGTTTCCAGTGGGTTGAGACGGGCGGGTCTCCCGTGGGGGTTCTCGCCGTCGGCGGCTGTCGCTCCTAGGATCGGATCATGGCACGCAACGTGGTGATCAGCGGTGGTGGATCGGGGATCGGCCTCGCGGCGGCGCAGGCCTTCGCGGCCGACGGGGATCGGGTGTTGCTGCTCGGGCGGCGGGCCGAGGTGTTGAAGAAGACCGGGGTGCCCGGGGCGCTCACGTACGCCGCCGATCTGAGTGATCCGCACAGCGTGCGCGGGGTCGCCGAGTTCGTGGGGGACGAGTTCGGCACGGTGGACGTGCTGGTGCACAGCGCCGGCGGCGCGGGGAATCTGGAGCCCGAGGTCGAGACCGAGGACCCGCTCGAAGCCGTCGCGCACAACTGGGCCGTCAATTTCCGGCTCAACACGCTGACCGCGGTCCTGCTCACGGAGGCCCTGCGGGAGCGGCTGGCCTCGCCCGGCGGACGGGTGCTGTTCCTGAGCTCCATCGCCGCCTACCGGGGATCCGGCAGTGCTGCGTACGCGGCGGCCAAGGCCGCGCTGCACCCGTACGCCTACGTTCTGGCCCGGGAGTTGGGTCCGCGGGGCATCACCGTGAACGTGGTGGCGCCCGGCTATGTCGAGGACACCGGGTTCTTCGGCGGCGAGATCGAACAGGCCCGACGTGAGCGGCTCGTCGCGGAGACCTCGACCGGGCGGGCCGGTACGCCCGGGGACGTGGCCGGGACTCTTCACTGGCTGGCGTCTCCCAGCGCCGGACACATCACCGCGCAGGTGATCCAGGTCAACGGGGGCGCGGAACGCGGGCATTGAGCCCCGTCCCGCTCCGGAAACCGGGGGAACCGCGGCCCGGCCCCGGTCTGGTCGGCGGGTCTACCGCGGCCCGGCCCCGGTCTGGTCGGCGGGTCTACCGCGGCCCGGCCCCGGTCTGGTCGGCGGGTCTACCGCGGCCCGGCCCCGGTCCGGCCGACGGGTCAACCGCGGCCCGGCCCCGGTCTGGTCGGCGGGTCTACCGCGGCCCGGCCCCGGTCCGGCCGACGGGTCAACCGCGGCCCGGCCCCGTCCGTGGTGGCTCGTGCACGCTCCGACCGTGATCCGTAAGGGCCGCGGCCCCGTCCGCTCCGTCCGATTCGCCGCGCCTCGCACGCGGTACCCGGCCCGGCGGCAGTGCCGCGTCCGCCGTGTTGACGCGGGGGAGCGCATAGGGGTGCTCCTCGGTCAGCCAGCGGATCATCTGCTCGCGGACCGTGACCCGTACCGTCCAGATGTCGTCCGCGTCCTTCGCGGTGACCAGGGCGCGTACCTGCATGGTGTTGGGCGTCGAGTCCGTGACGGCCAGTCCGTAGTCCCGGCCGTCCCAGGCCGGGCAGGCGCGCAGGATGTCGCGCAGCTTCTCGCGCATCGCCTCCACGGGCGCGCAGTGGTCGACGTGGAAGAAGACGATGCCGGTCATCTGGGGGGTGCCACGCGACCAGTTCTCGAAGGGCTTGGACGTGAAGTACGAGACCGGCATGGTGATCCGGCGTTCGTCCCACGTCCGAACGGTCAGGAACGTCAGTGTGATCTCTTCGACCGTGCCCCACTCGCCGTCCACCACGACGGTGTCGCCGAGGCGCACCATGTCGCCGAAGGCGATCTGCAGTCCGGCGAAGAGGTTGGCGAGTGTGGACTGCGCGGCGACACCGGCGACGATGCCGAGGATGCCGGCCGAGGCGAGCAGCGAGGCACCGGCGGCGCGCATCGCCGGGAACGTGAGCAGCATCGACGCGACAGCCACCACGGCGACGATCGCGGACACCACGCGCTGGATCAGCGTCACCTGTGTGCGCACCCGGCGGACCCGCGCCGGGTCGCGGTGGGCGCTGGCATAGCGGGTGTAGGAGGTCTCGACGATCGCCGTCGCGATACGGACCACCAGCCACGCGGCGGACCCGATGAGGATCAGCGTCAGGGCCCGGCCGACGCCGACCCGGTGTTCCATCAGCAGTTTCGCCTGGTCGTACGAGCCTCTGAGCAGGGCCGCGAACAGGACGAGCTGGAAGGGGACGCGGCCGCGGCGGAGCAGGCCCCACAACGGGGTGGTCTCGTGGTGCCGGTCGTCGGCCCGTCGCAGCAGGTGGTCCACGGCCCACCCGATGAGCAGCGTGAGCACGACCGAGCCACCGACGACGATCAGCGGTCGCAGTACGTTCTCCATGCCTGAGACCGTAACCGCCCGCGGGTGATGATGAACATGTGATGCTGGGGCGGAAGTGGGTACAGTCGCCGCCCGGCGTTGTCGGTGCCGGCTGGCACCATGGGGCTCATGAACGTCATGCTCTTTCACTCGACCTACGGGCTGCGGCCCGCGGTGCGCGCCGCGGCGGACCGGCTGCGCGACGCGGGACACGAGGTGTGGACGCCCGATCTCTTCGACGGGCGCACCTTCGAGACCGTGGAGGAGGGCATGGCCTTCAAGGAAGAGATCGGCAAGGACGAGCTGCTCAAGCGTGCGGTCCTGGCCGCCGCGCCCTACTCCGAGCGCGGCCTGGTGTACGCGGGATTCTCGCTCGGCGCCTCCATCGCGCAGACCCTGGCGCTCGGCGACGAGAAGGCCCGCGGGCTGCTGCTCCTGCACGGTACGTCGGACATCGCTCAGAGCGCGTCGGTGGACGACCTGCCGGTCCAGCTGCATGTCGCCGAGCCCGACCAGTTCGAGACCGACGACTGGCTGAGCGCCTGGTATCTGCAGATGCAGAGAGCGGGGGCCGACGTGGAGATCTACCGGTACGCCGGTGCCGGTCACCTCTACACCGACCCCGACCTGCCCGACTACGACGAGGAGGCGGCCGAGGCCACCTGGAAGGTGGCGCTCGGCTTCCTCGAGAGCCTGTAGAGCCCTACACCGCTGACAGTCTGTAGAGCGCTACGGCCCTTACACAGGGTCGTACGTCCGCTCCACCTTCTGCGTGCCGCTGCGCGTGCGGTACGAACGCACCCAGGACGAGGTCGCGTTCCGGTCCGTGCGGTCGGAGAGCACGTAGTAGTCCATCTGCGCGCGGTCGGCGGTGATGTCCAGGACGCCGTAGCCGTGACGGTCGGTGTCGACCCAGTGGACATGCCGGTTGGCCGCGCGGATGATCGGCGCGGCCACGGCGGAGACGGTGCCCTCCGGGAACTTGATGATGTCGTCGAGGTTGTCGGAGGTCACCGAGGTGACCACGAACTCCGTGGCGGCCGAGGCGGACAGCGGGTACGTACCGGCGTGGACCGGCACGTCGTTGGCCCAGGCCATGTGGATGTCGCCGGTCAGGAAGACCGTGTTGCGGATCGCGTTCGAGCGCAGATGCGCGAGCAGTTCGCGGCGGTCGTCCGTGTAGCCGTCCCACTGGTCGGTGTTGAGGGCGATGCCCTCCTGCGGCAGTCCGAGCAGCTTGGCGAGCGGCTTGAGCAGGTCGGCGGGGAGCGAGCCCACCGAGAACGGTGAGATCATCACCGAGTTGCCGACCAGACGCCAACGGGTGTCGGAGGCCTTGAGCCCGGCCTTCAGCCAGTCGAGCTGGGCCCGGCCGGTGATCGTACGGTCCGGGTCGTCGACCGAGCCGCTGCCCGTGGAAGCCTGCTGCGAGCGGAAGGACCGCAGGTCGAGCAGGGAGAGGTCGGCGAGCTTGCCGAAGCGCAGCCGGCGGTAGGTGGTGCCCGCGATCGCCGGGCGGACCGGCATCCACTCGAAGTAGGCCTGCTTCGCGGCGGCCTGACGGGCCGACCAGGTGCCCTCGGCGCCCTCGGTGTGGTTCACCGCGCCGCCCGACCATGCGTTGTCGGCGAACTCGTGGTCGTCCCAGATCGCGACGACGGGCGCCTTGTGGTGCAGCGCCTGCAGATCCGGGTCGGTCTTGTAACGGCCGTGCCGGGTGCGGTAGTCGGCGAGGGTGAGGATCTCGTTGGCGGGGGCGTGCGGCCGTACGACCGCGCCGCGCGCCGCGTACTCCCCGGACTTGTACTCGTAGATGTAGTCGCCCAGGTGCAGCCAGGCGTCCAGGTCGCCGCGCGCGGCCAGGTGGCGATAGGGCGAGAAGTAGCCCGCCTCCCAGTTGGCGCAGGAGACCACGCCGAAGCGCAGACCGCCCACGGCGGCGTCGGCGGCCGGGGCGGTGCGGGTGCGGGCGGCGGGCGAGTCGGTGCCGCCCGCGGAGAAGCGGAACCAGTAGTCCGTGGCGGGTTCCAGGCCGCGGATGTCCGCCTTGACAGTGTGGTCGGAGGCGGCCGTCGCGGTGGTGGAGCCCTTGGCGACGATCGTGTTGAACGCCTTGTCCTTGGCGACGGTCCAGCTGACCTCGGTGTCCGGGCCGAGCCCGGAGCCGGGTATCGACGCGGAGGTGGGCGTCACCCGGGTCCACAGCAGGATGCCGTCGGGCAGCGGATCGCCGGAGGCGACACCGTGCAGGAAGGCGGGGGCCTCGGCCGCTCGGGCCGGCAGAGCGGCCGCGAGGGGGGCGGCGAGGACGGCGGTGGCGGCTGCGGCCTTGACGACCGTACGGCGGCGCGGGGAGAGGGAGTTGACGCCCTCGGACGATGTGGAGGCTCTGTATCGACTGGTCACGGTGCATCAGGTTACTGATCGGTACATCATGCGCGCGAGTGAACTCCCAAATATGCCCTTTGTTTGGTTTGGGTTCCCGAGAATTCCAGGTCGACATCGAGCTTGCGTAAGGTACTCAGGTTGAACTCGTAGACATCGGCTGGTCGATCATGGGGGTTCGACGATCAGGCCGGTCTCCGCGAGGGGGCCCAGGCGGGCTTGGCGGCCCGCCCCCTGACGTTCAGGTCTTTCAGGTGCCGGATGTGGTGCACTTCGACACCGTCATGCGACCCGCACATCTCGCAGGTGTCGGCGAGCAGGCGCTTGACGACTTCGTTGCGCGCGCTGTTCCACACCTGCGTCGGGTGGTCGTCGAGGTTGCCGATCCTGGTCTTGTGCTTCAGCGGGACTCCGCCCCACTGCGCCACCAACGGCTTTCGTCCTTCTCCGCGTTCGACGGTGACCTGAAGTCCCCGGCGGGCACCTTGGTCGGTCTTCAGCACGGTCCGGTAGCGCTGGTAGATCCTGGAGACGCGGACGCGGTACTTCCGTGCCAGCGTCTTGACCAGGGAGCGCTGCATTACGTACTTCAGCCGCCCTAAGCGGGGGAGGTTGAAGGCGAGTTGGTAGTAACCGGCGATCCCGCGGAACTCTGCCTGATACTGGGCGACGATGGAGAAGTCGCTGTTGAACCGTGCGTTCGGTCCGCCGGACCGGTCGGCCATGGTGCATGTAGAGGCGGCACTTGGCGCGGATAGCGTCAGCAGGCACCTTCAGCCCCGGTCCGAGGGGCTCGGACCTGTGAGTCCCCCCCTTGTTCGCATTCGCCGTTCGGCGCCGTCCCCATCACGACAAAGCGCCCCCTCGAACCCATTGAAGGAATTCCGAGGGGGCGTTTCAAGTAATCGCGGAACCGGCCGGATGTCAGCCGATTCGGACGCCGGTCAGCAGTGCTTCACCGTGCCCGACTTGAGAGCCAGGTGTCCGCTGTAGATCCATCCCTCGTTCACGCGGACCCACTGGTTGCCGTAGCTGTTGACGGTGAAGCACCAGGCGTTCAGGTCGTGGCCCGGCGCCATGCTCATCACCGCCGTGCACTTCGACGCGGGCTCCTTGTACGCCTTCGCGCCGCCCACGACCACGACAACCCCGTTGGATATGTTGCTCGCCAACACGTGATCGCAGGCTGCGGCAGCCGCCGTGCCCGCGGTCGCCACGTTCACCGCGACGCCGCTCATGGCCAGCGCGGTCGCCCCCAGTGCCCCCGCCAGCTTCTTGTGGAATCCCATGTTCATCCTCGTTTTCTTACCAAGGTCATCTTGCGAACCTTGATTCAACCGGCTGCCGATGGAGCCCACCACAGGGTTTCCGGAAAACGTTTGGCCGAAATGGACGGCGGTAGCGAGGAGCTCCCCCGGCACCGACGACCGGCGGGAGGGCCTCTAAATGACGGGTGGGTCACCACGACGGACCAGGCCGAGGGAGGTTACGCGCGCTTTGTCGCCAACGGTGACAAGCTCGCCGTCCGTGATCACAACGCGGATGGAATGCGTGCAGTGGCGCGAATCGGCTCGCACCCTGGATAGCGGACACATCGGGTGGCGACGGGGTGTGTTTCATCAAGGACTACGACCTCATGGAGAACCTCAACCTCAAGGTGGAGGCGTGTCTGCAGGACGGGGCCCACGGGAGTCATAAGTTCTGCAACTACACCTGGGTCAGGCGTAATCGCCTGACCTTTGAGTCGTAAGTCGAATGGGAAGTGTCCCGGGCCTGAAGCCGGCCCGTGACACTTCCCATTTCCGTGGGCTGCGGAACTAAGAGTTGAGAGCCTTCTGTATTGCGGTATTGAAGTCGGTGACCGACATGGGGGGGTTCTTGCCGTCGCTGCCGGTGACAATCTTGCCGTCCATAAGCAGCGTCGGGGTCCCCTGGAAACCGTACTTCTTTCCATCCGTGTTGAACTTGCTGCCCATCACGAGGGCCCACTTGCCATAGGTCCCCTTCTTCACGGCATTCTGGAACGCCGCGTTATTCTTGAGGGCGCTCACTGTGTTCGCCACCTTGATCAGGTAGTCGTCGCTCTTGAACTTGTCGTCCTGCTCATCCGGGTGGTATTTCGTCGAGTAGAGAGCGGTCTTGTACTCGAGGAAGGCCTCGGGGCTGACGTTCAGGGCCGCACCCAGTGCACTCAGCGCGTTCTTGGAGCCCTCGCCCGGGATGTTGTTGTCGATGAACGTGGCGCCGACGTACTGAATTTTGAACTTGCCGGCATCGAGATCCTTCTTGACCGTCGAGCCGACCGTCTGCTCGAACTGGGCGCAGACCGGGCAGCGCGGGTCCTCGTACATCACGAGGGTCTTCTTGGCGGTGCTCTTTCCGATGACGACGGTCGTACCGTCCGTCCCCGTGCTGTTGGCCGGCTTGACCAGCTTCTCCTTTTTCACCGCATCCCAGCCGCTGGGCTTGTTGGCCTGGACGACGGCATAGCCTATGCCGCCGGCCGCCGCCAGCACGGCCACGGCCGAGCCGGCCACGATGGCCTGCCGCTTGGTCTTGTCACGCTTGGCCTGGCGCTCGCGCTCCTGGCGCAGCCGCTCCCGGGCCTGCGTCTTCGCCGCCTGGGTGTTCCGCTTGCTCATCTTGGTGATCTCCATGTGGGACGCGCACAGGTCGTACGCGGTATACGTGTGGGGGCTGCTGGTACTCGGCTGGGGTTCAGGCGAACGCGAGCGAGTACGGCGGTCCGCGCCGTCCCAGGGAGTGCACGAGAACCCGGTTCCGGGCGATGGCCGTACGGGGGTGCGGGAGCCGCACGCACCGCACCGTCGGACCCGGCCGGACGGCCACCGCGGCCACCGCCAGCAGCAGCGGCCGGAACGTCGTCGCGGCCGCGGCGCGCACCAGCCGGTCCAGTGCCCGCTCGCCCCGGCGCAGCCAGGCGGCGGCCAGCAGACCTACGCCGACGTGCGCGGCGAGCAGCAGCCAGGCGGTCGCCGGATCGGCGTGGGCGAGCAGCGCGGCGAGCCGGTCGGTGTCCGTGCCAGCCCACCCGCCACCCGACCACCACCCCTCGTGGAGGCGCTCCGCGCCGCCCCTGCCCCATTGGGCAAGCGGCGTGCCGACCTGCGTGCCGTTGCCGCACAGCACGTCCCAGCCGACCGAACGCAGCGGGCCCGCGACCGGGCCGCCCGCGCGGCCGTAGCAGAGGTGCTGCCCGGTGGTGAACACGGTGTCGGCGGCCAGCTCGAGCGGTATCAGCAGGGCGGCGATCCTGCCGAAGCCGCGCTCGCGGCCCGCGAGGGCGTACGCGAGGAGGAACACGGCGACCGCGACCGCGGCCACCGTGTTCGCCGACAGCGGGACCCGGGACAGCAGCACGTGCGACGCGGTGCTGAGCGTCACGACCAGTGCCGTGAACAGCGCCGCGCGTACGGCTCTGAGCTGGATCCCGGACATGTCCATAGCGTGGAGAGTGTGACACGTCCCGCTGTAAGAGAGCCCTAAGGGGGCGGGTCTGTGAGCGGCCGGCCGGTCACAGACCCGGGATCCGGCCGTTGCGGAACAGGTCGACGAAGATCTGGTGGTCGGCACGCGCGCGTGCGCCGTAGCCGTGCGCGAAGTCGGTCAGCAGGTCGGCGAAGCCGTCCTCGTCGGCGGCGATCGCCGCGTCGATGGCCCGCTCGGTGGAGAAGGGGACCAGGGACTCGCCGGAGGTGTCGTCCGCGGCCGCGTGCATCGTGGCCGTGGCCCGGCCGAGGTCCGCGACGACCGAGGCGATCTCCTCGGGGTCGTCGATGTCGCCCCAGTCCAGGTCCACCGCGTACGGCGACACCTCGGCGACCAGCTGGCCCGCCCCGTCCAGCTCGGTCCAGCCCAGCCACGGGTCGGCGTGGGCCTGGAGCGCGCGCTGGGAGATCACCGTGCGGTGGCCCTCGTGCTGGAAGTACTCGTGGATCGCGGTATCCGTGATGTGCCGGGAGACGGCCGGGGTCTGGGCCTGCTTGATGTAGATCACCACATCGTTCTCCAGGGCGTCGGTGGCGCCCTCCAGAAGGATGTTGTACGACGGCAGACCGGCTGAGCCGATGCCGATGCCGCGGCGGCCGACGACGTCCTTGACGCGGTACGAATCCGGGCGGGCCAGCGACGACTCGGGCAGCGTCTCCAGGTAGCCGTCGAAGGCTGCCAGTACCTTGTAGCGGGTGGCCGCGTCCAGCTCGATGGAGCCGCCGCCCGGCGCAAAGCGGCGCTCGAAGTCACGAATCTCGGTCATCGAGTCGAGCAGCCCGAAGCGGGTCAGCGAGCGGGCGTCGCGCAGCGCGTCCAGCAGTGGGCCCTCGGCGGTGTCCAGCGTGAAGGGCGGCACCTCGTCGCTCTTGGCGCCGGTGGCCAGGGCGTGGATGCGCTCGCGGTAGGCGGCCGCGTACACCTTGACGAGCTCGGTGATCTGCTCGTCGCTCAGCGCCTTCGCGTAGCCGATGAGCGCCACGGAGGCCGCGAATCGCTTGAGGTCCCAGGTGAAGGGACCGACGTACGCCTCGTCGAAGTCGTTCACATTGAAGATCAGGCGGCCCTGGGCGTCCATGTACGTGCCGAAGTTCTCGGCGTGCAGGTCGCCGTGGATCCAGACCCGGGAGGTCCGCTCGTCCAGGTACGGTCCGCCCCGCTTCTCCTGCTCGAGATCGTGGTAGAAGAGGCCCGCCGTGCCCCGGTAGAAGGCGAAGGCGGAGGACGCCATCTTGCGGAACTTCACGCGGAACGCGGCCGGGTCGGCGGCCAGGAGCTCGCCGAAGGCGGTGTCGAAGACGGCGAGGATCTGCTCGCCGCGTTGCTCGGCGCTGAGCTGCGGGACCGACATCGCTGGGTGCCTCCTGGTGCAGGTGGTGCGTGACGTGGGGGCGGGCGCGCCGCCCCCCGGGGACAAGGTGGTCCGTCCACGTCCAACGGACGACGAACCGCCGGAGTGCCCGGACTCCGTCGACGAAGGTACGCCCTGGGATCCGAGTACCCCGGATGAAGGTACGTGTGATCCCCCGCGGAGTGTCAGTGGCCCGGCATAGACTTCGACGCTGTCCCCCAGACTGTCCGCAGCCTGTCGCCGATCGCCCACCCGTCACCCGACCACCACCCCTCATCGAGGCGCTTCGCGCCGCAGTAACCATTTGGAGGCCGAAACCGTGTCGAAGCCGCCGTTCACGCACCTGCACGTCCACACCCAGTACTCGCTGCTGGACGGTGCCGCGCGGCTCAAGGACATGTTCAATGCCTGCAACGAGATGGGCATGACCCACATCGCCATGAGCGACCACGGCAACCTCCACGGGGCGTACGACTTCTTCCACTCGGCCAAGAAGGCGGGCGTCACGCCGATCATCGGCATCGAGGCGTACGTGGCCCCGGAGTCCCGGCGCAACAAGCGCAAGATCCAGTGGGGTCAGCCGCACCAGAAGCGCGACGACGTGTCCGGTTCGGGTGGTTATACGCACAAGACGATCTGGGCGGCGAACAAGACGGGCCTGCACAACCTCTTCCGGCTCTCCTCGGACGCGTACGCCGAGGGCTGGCTGCAGAAGTGGCCCCGCATGGACAAGGAGACCATCTCCCAGTGGTCCGAGGGGCTCATCGCCTCCACCGGCTGCCCCTCGGGTGAGCTGCAGACCCGGCTGCGCCTCGGCCAGTACGACGAGGCTCTGAAGGCGGCCGCCGAGTACCAGGACATCTTCGGCAAGGACCGGTACTTCCTGGAGCTGATGGACCACGGTATCGAGATCGAGCGCCGGGTCCGCGACGGGCTGCTGGAGATCGGCAAGAAGCTCGGCATCCCGCCCCTGGTGACGAACGACTCGCACTACACGTACGCGCACGAGGCGACCGCGCACGACGCCCTGCTCTGCATCCAGACCGGCAAGAACCTCTCCGACCCGGACCGCTTCCGCTTCGACGGCACCGGCTACTACCTGAAGTCCACGGACGAGATGTACGCCGTCGACTCCTCGGACGCCTGGCAGGAGGGCTGCGCCAACACCCTCCTGGTCGCCGAGCAGATCGACACGACCGGCATGTTCGAGGCGAAGAACCTCATGCCGAAGTTCGACATCCCCGAGGGCTTCACCGAGGTCACCTGGTTCCAGGAGGAGGTGCGCCGGGGCATGGAGCGCCGCTTCCCCGGCGGCGTCCCCGACGACCGCCAGAAGCAGGCCGAGTACGAGATGGACGTCATCATCCAGATGGGGTTCCCGGGATACTTCCTCGTCGTCGCCGACTTCATCATGTGGGCCAAGAGCCAGGGCATCGCGGTGGGCCCGGGCCGTGGTTCCGCGGCCGGTTCGATCGTCGCGTACGCCATGGGCATCACCGACCTCGACCCGATCCCGCACGGTCTGATCTTCGAGCGGTTCCTCAACCCCGAGCGCGTCTCCATGCCCGATGTCGACATCGACTTCGACGAGCGTCGGCGCGTCGAGGTGATCAGGTACGTGACCGAGAAGTACGGCGCCGACAAGGTCGCCATGATCGGCACGTACGGCAAGATCAAGGCGAAGAACGCCATCAAGGACTCCGCACGCGTGCTGGGCTACCCGTACGCGATGGGCGACCGCCTCACCAAGGCGATGCCCGCCGACGTCCTCGGCAAGGGCATCGACCTCAGCGGCATCACCGATTCCTCGCACCCGCGCTACAGCGAGGCCGGCGAGATCCGAGGGATGTACGAGAACGAGCCGGACGTGAAGAAGGTCATCGACACCGCCAAGGGCGTCGAGGGCCTGGTCCGGCAGATGGGCGTGCACGCCGCCGGCGTCATCATGTCCAGCGAGCCCATCGTCGACCACGCCCCGGTCTGGGTGCGGCACACGGACGGCGTGACCATCACGCAGTGGGACTACCCGCAGTGCGAGTCGCTCGGCCTGCTGAAGATGGACTTCCTCGGCCTGCGCAACCTGACGATCATGGACGACGCCGTCAAGATGGTGAAGTCCAACAAGGGCATCGACCTCGACCTGCTGGCCCTCCCGCTCGACGATCCGAAGACCTTCGAACTGCTCCAGCGCGGCGAAACCCTGGGCGTCTTCCAGTTCGACGGCGGCCCCATGCGCTCGCTGCTGCGTCTGATGAAGCCCGACAACTTCGAAGACATCTCCGCCGTCTCGGCGCTCTACCGTCCCGGCCCGATGGGCATGGACTCGCACACCAACTACGCGCTCCGCAAGAACGGCCTCCAGGAGATCACCCCGATCCACAAGGAGCTGGAGGAGCCCCTCCAGGAGGTCCTGGCGGTCACCTACGGCCTGATCGTCTACCAGGAGCAGGTGCAGAAGGCCGCCCAGATCATCGCCGGGTACTCGCTCGGCGAGGCCGACATCCTCCGCCGTGTGATGGGCAAGAAGAAGCCCGACGAGCTGGCGAAGAACTTCACCATCTTCCAGGCCGGCGCTCAGAAGAACGGCTACAGCGACGAGGCGATCCAGGCCCTGTGGGACGTGCTGGTGCCCTTCGCCGGCTACGCCTTCAACAAGGCCCACTCGGCCGCGTACGGCCTCGTCTCGTACTGGACCGCCTACCTGAAGGCGAACTACCCCGCCGAGTACATGGCGGGCCTGCTCACCTCGGTCAAGGACGACAAGGACAAGTCCGCGATCTATCTGAACGAGTGCCGGCGCATGGGCATCAAGGTGCTGCCGCCGAACGTCAACGAGTCGGTGCACAACTTCGCCGCCCAGGGCGACGACGTCATCCTCTTCGGGCTCGAGGCCGTCCGCAACGTCGGTACGAACGTGGTCGAGTCGATCATCAGGAGCCGCAAGGCCAAGGGGAAGTACGCCTCCTTCCCCGACTACCTCGACAAGGTCGAGGCCGTCGCCTGCAACAAGCGCACCACCGAATCGCTGATCAAGGCGGGCGCGTTCGACACGATGGGGCACACCCGCAAGGGCCTCACCGCACAGTTCGAGCCGATGATCGACAACGTGGTGGCGGTCAAGCGCAAGGAGGCCGAGGGCCAGTTCGACCTCTTCGGCGGGATGGGCGAGGAGGAGACGAACGAGCCCGGCTTCGGACTCGACGTCGAGTTCACGACCGACGAGTGGGACAAGGCCTATCTGCTCGCCCAGGAGCGGGAGATGCTCGGTCTGTACGTCTCCGACCACCCGCTCTTCGGCCTGGAGCACGTGCTGTCCGACAAGGCGGACGCGGGCATCTCCCAGCTCACCGGAGGTGAGCACGCGGACGGCGCGGTCGTGACGATCGGTGGCATCATCTCGGGCCTCCAGCGCAAGATGACCAAGCAGGGCAACGCCTGGGCGATCGCCACGGTCGAGGACCTCGCGGGCTCCATCGAGTGCATGTTCTTCCCGGCGACCTACCAGCTGGTGTCGACCCAACTCGTCGAGGACGCGGTCGTGTTCGTCAAGGGACGCCTCGACAAGCGCGAAGACGTGCCGCGCCTGGTCGCGATGGAGCTCCAGGTCCCGGACCTGTCGAACGCGGGCACCAACGCGCCCGTGATCCTCACCATCCCGGCGGTCAAGGTCACCCCGCCCATGGTCAGTCGCCTCGGCGAGATCCTCAGCCATCACAAGGGCGAGAGCGAGGTCCGCATCAAGCTCCAGGGGCCGCGCAAGACGACGGTGCTGCGGCTCGACCGGCACCGGGTGAAGCCGGATCCGGCACTCTTCGGCGACCTGAAGGTGCTGCTGGGCCCGTCCTGCCTGGCGGGCTGATCCGAGGAGGAGCGGGCTTACACAGTCGCGGACCGACGTACGCGAGGGGCGCATCCGCCAACGGATGCGCCCCTCGGTGTGTCCCTGGGCTTCAACAGCCCGCGCTCCGGGCCTCAGTTGTGGCCGAAGCGCTTCTGCTGCTTACGGGCAACATCCGCGGGGCTGCCCTGAGCGTGCGTGATCGGCGACTGCTGAGGCTCCGCCGAGGAACGCTGCGCCTGCTCGTGGACCTGCTCGGCCTGCGAGGCGCGGTTCTGCTGGCTGCCCTGCTTGCGGTTCTTGTTCTTGGCCATGGTGATCTGCCTCCTGGGGGGGATCTAGGGGCCAGGGCCGCGACCAGATTCACATAGGCTGACAACCAACGCATTTCGGAGAATTACCGTGCGTAATAAGGCCTGTCGGGGAGTGTTCTCCCGATACGCCACGCCGAAGATCGAGTTCCGGCCGTTAACCTCCGCACGGTCGGGCAGACTCGAAGGAAGCCCGAAGCAAACCTCCCGGAAACCAGAAAGAGGGTGGACCGCGTGGACCGCTGCATCGTCCTGGTGGACGCCGGGTACCTGCTCGGGGCTGCCGCCAGCCTTCTCGCCGGGGAACCCTCTCGCTCCCGGATCACCGTCGACCACGCCGCCCTCATCCAGGGTCTGCGCGAGCGCGCCGAGTCCGACACGGAGCGGCCCCTGCTGCGGATCTACTGGTTCGACGGCGCCCCCGACCGCGTACCGCAGCCGGAGCACCGCAGGCTGCGCGTGATGTCCCGGGTGACGGTGCGCCTCGGCGCGCTGACCCGCAGTGACGGGCGGTGGGCGCAGAAGGGCGTCGACGCCGCCATGCATGCCGAGCTGACCGAGTTGGCGCGCAACCGCGCCTGCTCCGACGTGGTCCTGGTGACCGGCGACGGGGATCTGCTGCCGGGCATGATGGCCGCCAAGGAGCACGGGGTCGCCGTCCACCTGTGGGCGGTACAGGCCGCGGACGGCGACTACAACCAGTCCGAGGACCTGGTCGCCGAGGCCGACGAGCGCCGCGTGCTCGACCGGGCCTGGATCACCAAGGCCGTACGCGCCAAGGAACTCGGCGGGATCTGCGCGCCGCCGCCCGCGCCGCGCCCCGAGATCGCCGCCATCCTCTCCGCGCCGCTGCCCGAGTCGGCACTCACCACGGCGACCGAGCGTCCCGCGCAGGAGGTCGAGCACCACGCGGCGGCCGAGTCGCAGAACGGCACGGAGGAGCGCGTGCCCGCGCCCAAGGGCGTCCCCACGCCCAAGGATCTGGCCGCGCTGCGCGGCCCCGGCACCCAGCCCGCCCAACATCCCGCCAGCGCGACGCTGCGCTGGTCCTCCGACAAGGGCTGGATCGAGCGGCCCGGGGGCGCCACCGAGTCCGCGGAGGCCGCCGTGCTGCCCACGCTCGCCCAGCTCACCTCCGCCGAGCAGCGGTGGGCGGATCGCGAGGAGGACATCACCACCGTCGGCGGCGATCCGTACGAGGTGGGGCAGGTCTTCGCGCGCCGCTGGATGGAGCGCCTCACCGACCCGAGCCATCTGCAGAAGCTGTCCACGATGTACCCGCGGATTCCGCACCGGGTGGACGGCGAGCTGCTGCGCTACGCGGCCCGCTTCGGCCTGCTCGCGCACAAGGACGATCAGATCGACGAGCACGACCGGTACGCGATCCGGGCGGGCTTCTGGCGCGAGATCGACGTGCGCACGGCGGCGGAACACGCTCCCGCGGGGGAGTGAGCCGGACCCTGGGCCGAGAGTGAGCCGAAGCGCTCGCCGGGGCTGCGCCGAGGCCCCGGGCGCATAACGGGGCATCGGACCCCGTACTCTCGTCCTTCGTGAGTACGCGCACGGCACAGGCAGTCCGGAACGGACACAAGGGTGATGTCGTGTGCGCCGTGCGCGGTCTGACCAAGACCTATCCGGCGGTGCGCGGACGCCGGGGCACCCCGGCAACGCCCGAGGTGCGGGCCACCGACGGGGTGAGTCTGGACATCCGGCGCGGCGAGATCTTCGGGCTGCTCGGGCCGAACGGCGCGGGTAAGTCGACCCTGGTACGGCAGCTGACCGGGCTGATGCGTCCCGACAGCGGCAGCGTGGACATCCTCGGGCACGACATCGTGCGCCACCCGGAACGCGCGGCGCGGATCCTCGCCTACCTCGGCCAGGAGTCCACCGCCCTCGACGAACTGACCGTGTCGCTCGCCGCCGAGACGACCGGACGGCTGCGAGGCCTGGACCTGCGCGAGGCGCGGACCGAGCGGGACGCCGTACTCGACGAACTGGGCCTCGCGCCGCTCGCCTCCCGCGCCCTGAAGAAGCTCTCCGGCGGACAGCGGCGGCTCGCCTGCTTCGCCGCCGCGCTCGTGGGGGCGCGGCCGCTGCTCGTCCTCGACGAGCCGACCACCGGCATGGACCCCGTCGCCCGCCGCGCCGTGTGGTCCGCCGTCGACCGGCGCCGCGCGGAACACGGCACGACCGTCCTTCTCGTCACCCACAACGTCATCGAGGCCGAGACCGTCCTCGACCGGGTCGCCGTCCTCGACAAGGGCCGCGTCATCGCCTGCGACACCCCCGCCGGGCTGAAGGAGCAGGTCGCCGGCGAGGTGCGGGTCGAACTCGTCTGGCGCGAGAGCGCTCCGCTCGAGGTCCCCGAGGTCGCCGCGCTGCGCGAGCGCGCCGTCGAGTCGGGCCGCCGCTGGACCCTGCGGCTCGCCCCCGAGGAGGCCCGCGCAGCCGTCGCCACGGTCACCGGAGGCGCCGCCTTCGCCGCCCTCGACGACTTCACCCTGGCCACGCCGAGCCTGGAGGACGTGTACCTCGCGCTCGGGGGCAATACGCAGGGGCTGGTGAAAGCGTGAGCGCGAGGAACGCGGAATCCGTACGTGAAGCTGTACGGAAGCCGCTGGACGCCTTGGGCGTCGCGACCGGGGAGGCCGCCGTGGGTGTACGGGACTTGCGGGAGGCCGTGGGTGCGCGGGACGCGCGGGCGGCTGTGGGTGCAGGGAAGGTGCACCGGGGCGTGGGTGCGCGGGGCTTGCGGGAGGCTGTGGGCGTACGGAAGCTGCGGGGGGTCGTGGGGACGCGGAACCCTGGGGAGGCCGTAGGTGCGCGGAACCAGGGGGAGGCCGTGGGCGTGTGGAACCCGGCGAAGGCCGTGGGCGTTGGGAACAGGACGGCTGCCGTACTGAAGGGGAACAGCTCGACGTGAGTGTCGTACCCGCTGGAGTTCTGCCGGGCAGTGCGCTGCCCGTGGCCGAGGACGCCGGCGATGCAGCGGAGCTGGGGCCGCGCGCGCGGCTGTGGCCGTCGCTGGCCGCCGTGTACCGCGCGCAGCTCTCCCGGGCGCGCGTCGCGCGGATCCCGCTGCTGTTCGTGGCCACCTTCCAGTCCGTCGGGATCATGATCCTTATGCGGGGCGTGGTGGACGGCGGGGGCGAGGCGCGAGCCGTGGTGGCCGGGTCGTCGGTCCTGGTCGTGGCCTTCGTCGCCCTCAACCTCCTCGCCCAGTACTTCGGGCAGCTGCGCGCCAGCGGCGGCCTCGATCACTACGCGACGCTGCCCGTGCCGCCGGCCGCCGTCGTCCTCGGCGCCGCGGGCGCGTACGCGTCCTTCACCGTGCCCGGGACCGTCGCCACCGCCGTCTTCGGCTGTGTGCTCTTCGGTTTGCCGATGGCGCATCTGTGGGTGCTCGCCGCCGTGATTCCGCTCGCGGGCGCTGCTCTCGCCGGGCTCGGGGCCGCATTCGGGCTGCTCGCGCCACGGCCCGAACTGGCCACACTGCTCGGGCAGTTGGGGATGTCGGCGGCGCTGCTGCTGGGCGTGCTGCCGGCGGACCGGCTGCCCACGGTCGTGCAGTACGGGCGTGATCTGCTGCCCTCGACCTATGGGGTGGAGGCCTTCGCGCGGACTTTCGGGGCGCATCCCGACTGGGCCGCCGTCCTCGGTGACCTGGCGGTCTGCGCCGGTGTCGGGGTGGCCTCGCTGGCCCTTGCGACCTGGGCTTACCGTCGGGCAGCCGTCCGGTGACGCGGCTGACAGCCGGGCCTGGCACGATGGCAGTGTGACCGCTCCGTTGACTCCGCCGCCGCATGAACACTCCCCGCACAATGCCTGGCAGGCTTCGCCCGTTCCCGGACATGGGGCTCCGCCCGCTTATCCGGCCGCGTACGAAGTCTCGTACGGACAGGACGGCCCCGGGATGAAGACCGAAGTGCGAGAGGCCGCCGTGATCACCGTGGTGGTGGCGGTCGCCGGGGTGCTGCTCGGGGTGCTGTGGTGGTGGCTGGCGCCGCATGTGCCGCTGATCGCGGACGACAGTGCGGTGTATCTGAAGGACACCGAGGGTGAGCAGGCCATCGGGGTCGATGGAACCTTCACTTTGCTCGCGCTGGGGTTCGGTGCGGTGAGTGCGCTGGTCGTTTTCCTGGTGCGGCGGCGTGGGGGCGTGCCGTTGGTCGTCGCGCTCGCCGTCGGGGGGTTGCTCGGGTCGCTGCTGGCCTGGCGGGTCGGGGTCTGGCTCGGGCCCACGCAGAACGTGGTCGCGCATGCCAAGGCTGTGGGCAAGGGGGTCACGTTCTCCGCGCCGTTGAAGCTCGGGGCCAAGGGGGCGTTGCTCACGTGGTCCCTGGCCGCGCTGGTGGTCCACCTCGGGCTCACCGCCCTGTTCGGGCCGCGGGACCCCGATCCGTACCAGAGCCCGTACGGGGCGCCTCCCGCGCCTCCGGCTGGGTAGGCACCCCGATCCGTACCAGAGCCCGTACGGGGCGCCTCCCGCGCCTCCGGCTGGGTAGGCCCCCGGCGCCGGGGCGATCGCGGGTGTTTTTTCGACCCTCCGCACCCCTGCCCGTCCCGTACCCGGGGATCCGCCAGGGCCCCGTTCGCGCAGTTCTCCGCGCCCCTTTCAGGGGCGCGGAGCCCCCAGTTACGGGTGGTGGGTCACGCCGGACGGCTGCCGTGGTTGGAGCGGCCCTTCTTGGTGCGCCACTTGCGTTTCCGTGTTTTCTTCGACATGTCCCTTGTGCTTAACCGAGGACGGGACGGACGTCGAGGGGTCACGCACGGGCGACAGGCGCGCAGACCGCTTCCGTGAGGCTCGCCAGATCGACGGGGGCGAGTTCGACCTCCAGGCCGCGGCGGCCCGCCGAGACGCAGATCGTGGTGTGCGCGGAGGCCGAGGAGTCCAGCACGGTGGGGAGCTTCTTGCGCTGGCCCAGGGGAGAGATGCCGCCGCGGACATAGCCCGTCGTGCGTTCGGCCGCCGCCGGGTCCGCCATCGCCGCGCGCTTCCCGCCCACCGCCGTGGCCAGGGCCTTCAGGTCCAGGGAACCGGCCACCGGGACCACCGCGACGACGAGTGAGCCGTCCACGTCCGCCACCAGGGTCTTGAAGACCCGCTCCGGCGAGACGCCCATCGCCTCGGAGGCCTCCTCTCCATAGGAGGGGTGCGCCGGGTCGTGCTCGTACGCGTGGACCGTGTACGGGACTCCCGCCGCGGTCAGGGCCACCGTCGCCGGAGTTCCCCCGGACTGCTGCTGTTTCTTCGACTTCTTCGCCATCGAGGATTCCGGCCTCAGTTCAGACTCGTCGGACCGCGCGTCAGGTCCGACGCCGGCAACGACGGCAGATTACGGATGATCGCGGTCTCCGCGCGCAGGAGTTTCAGCTCCTCGCGCAGCCGCGTTGCCGTGTCCCGGGCCTGGAGCAGCCGCTGCTTCGCCGGAATGTCCAGCATCGCGGCAGCCGCGACGAGGTAGGAGACCACCGCCGGTTCGTCCGGCAGGTCCGCGCCGGTCGACAGCGAGCGCTCACGGGCGCCCGCGAGGCGCTTCTGATACTGGCGGAAGGCCCGCAGGACCCCCTCGGCGAGCGCCCCGGCCTCCTCGCCGGGGTCCTCGGGCAGCTCCTCCAGCTCGGCCGTGAGGAAGGCGCCGGACGCGTCCACCGACAGCAGCCGTACGCGTGTCGTGCCCGTTGCCAGTACCTCGAAGCTGCCGTCGGCGCGCTCCCGGATGGTCGCCGCGTCCGCGATGCAGCCCACCTCGTGGAAGGCCTTCGCCGGATCGTCGCCGAAGCCGGCCGCGGGCCCGCGTCGGGGCACGGCGGTCTGGTCCGGCATGCCGGGCGCGGTGGGCGCGACCTCGTGGCCGTCGCGGATGGCGACGACGGCGAACCGGCGTTCGTCCTCGGGGGTCTTGAGCAGATCGCGCATCATGGCGCGATAGCGCTCCTCGAAAACGTTCAGAGGAAGCACGAGCCCCGGGAACAGGACCGAGTTCAGGGGGAAGAGCGGGAGCCGGACGGTGGTCACGACGCGAAAGCCTAATGGTCGCCGGAGCGGGCGCGTCCGTCGTGCCCATTCCGTGGATGCAGGGGCATGCCGGAAGCGACCTCCAGACGGACACCGTCGCGCAGCTCCAGGAACTGGCCGAGCGGGTCGTCCGACACCCGGTCCCAGGGGAACGAGGTGGCGTACGGACCGATCAGGCGGAGCTGCTCCAGGGCGTCCGTCCAGCGCTCCAGCCGGATCAGCACATAGGTGAGGAGGTTGCGGACCTCCGCGGGCCAGGCATCGGCGGCGCCGTACGTCGCGGAGACCGCGATCGCGAGGTCGGCTGCCGCGTCGAGGCGCTCGCGCGGCACCGCCGCACCGCCGCCCTCGGTCAGATACGCGAAGGCCGCGCGCACCGGCAGCGCCTGCACCAGGGAGCCCGGCAGCGCGTCCTGCGCCGCCCGCTCGGCGAAGTCGAAGCACTCGCGGTGCGAACCGTACCAGGCGGCCGACAGGTACTGCAGGGCGGCCACATGGCAGCCGTAGTGATGCGGGGAGCGCCGTACGGCCTCGCCCCACAGCTTCTCGAACTCGGTGTGCCCGGCATGTGTGCCGCGGGCGTGGTCGAGCGCGATCCGCCAGGGGACGGGATCGCGCGGATCGCCCTCGGCGGCGGCGAGCACCAGCGGGCCGACCTGGCGCAGCAGCTCGACGCGGGCGGGCGACTCCCAGCCGCGGCGCACCGCGAGCTCGGCCTTGACGAGCAGCGCGTCCGGGTCGTGCGCCGAGGCTTCCTGCCAGTCCCGGAGCCACTGGTCACGGAAGCGCGCGAACGTCGCGAGGCGCATCGTGTACCGGTCGCGGTTCTCCCACTCGGCGGCCTCTCGCGTGGTGGCGAGCAGCTTGGCGGCGGGGCCGTGCTCACTGCGGCCCGCCGCGACGAGCGCGGGACCGAGTCGCTCGTCCGGGGCGTCGAGCAGTACCTCGTCGTCGGCGGGTAGTCCGTCGGCGAGGCGCGAAGTGTTCCTGACCATCCGTGCCGTACGGATGAACGCGCGCAGCAGAACCATGGTGGAGACCATTGAAAGCCGCAGGTCGGAGGTGTGCCAGAGGCGTACGGTGACGCTTTCGTAACCGTCGATTGGTTGTATGCCGGGCGGTCAAGGGCGAGTAAAAGGTGACTGTTGTTCACCTGTTCGATATCTGTGCGGAAAGCTGCCGCGTCAGCCGCGATCCGGCCATCGCTTCGGCTGCCTTCTGTGCGGGGAACCGCTCGCGTCAGCCGCGCCGCAGCAGCCGCGTCGCCCCCGCCGCCACCGTCGTCGCCAGGATCCAGCCAAGGAGGATCACCACCGCGGCCAGCCATTGCCAGCCGCCGCTCAGCTGCCAGAAGCCGACCTGGCCGAGGTCGATGACCGGTAACAGCAGGTCCAGGGCGAACAGCGAGGCGTTCCACGGCGGATGCCCGTCACCGTTGATCGGTGGATGGCCGGCGTGCGAGAAAGCGATCGATGTCGCCGCCCACAGCACCGCCATCCACAGCGCGGCCCGCCCGGGCCGGTATCCGTAGGCGACCGTCCAGTCCTGCGCGTACCCCCAGAGCTTGGCGGCGAGCGGCAGGGTCTCGCGGCGGCGGCGCTGCTTGGCGAGCAGCACCTCTCGCGCGTCCTCGTCCTCTCCGCAGTTGCGCAGCACGGTGGCGAGGCGCTCGTACGGCTCCGGGTTGTACTCGGCGGTCGCCGCCGCCACCCACTCCAGCCGCCGGGTCAGCGGGAACGCGCCCTGCGGTACGAGGCTCTCGTACACGAAGCCGCCCATGTGGAGGCTGCCGGGCGCCGGCCAACTGGACGCGCTGTCCACCAGATTGGCGACCCGCGCGCCCGACAGGACCACCTTGCCGCGCTCGGGTCTCTCCCCGAGGAAGCGCAGCTCGGGCGTCTGGACCCGGCGCAGCGACAGCTCCTGGTCGTCGTCGAAGACGAATCGGGCCCGCTCGAAGTCGACCGCGTCCCCGAAGCGCCCGTCGTCGAGGCGGATCCCGCCCTGGCACTCGAACCGCTGCACCAGCGTGCCGCGCGCCGGGGTCGTGCCGCTGGTCAGCAGCGGATTGCCGACACCCGCGGGGGTCATGTAGAGCGTGCGGTTGACGGTGAGCTGGGGGGCGTTCAGGGCGAGCCGTGTGTACGGGTTGTTCAGCTTGCTGCCGCGCAGGCTCAGCGAGACGCCGACGGTGGCGCCGCGCAGACTCAGCTCGCCGTGCGACTCCAGCATCTCGGCCTGGAGGTCCTGCCCCACGGTCATGCCGTCGCAGGTGAGCGAGCGCCCACGCCGGTCCCGGTAGACCACGGCCTGGTTGAGCAGCAGATCCGTGCCGATGTGCGCGTCGGTCAGCCGGACGCCGTTGTGGAACCGGCAGCGCGGCAGATGCAGATCGCCCTCGGTGTGCACCCGTGCCGCCTCCAGGCGCGGCACCGAGCAGTCGACCAGGCGCACGGTCTGGAACCGCGCCTCCGGCAGCAGGATCTCCTTCTCGAACCGGCACCCCTTCATCTCGACGTAGGGCACCACGGTGCCGCCCGCGAGGTCGAGGACGTCGGTGATCTGCACGCCGGTCAGCTTCAGGGAGGAGACCCGGCCCTGGAGGGCGGGCGGGCCGTCGAGCAGCAGCCACGCCACGATCCGTGCCCGGACGCTGCGCCCGGGGCCCCAGGGATGGCCTCCGTGCGGATCGTCGACGGTCATGTTCCCGCTGCGCAGGTCGTACACGCTGCCGTTGCGGAAGGCCTGCCACATCCCGGCTTCGGCGGCGGTCAGTTCGTCCGGCAGGTCCCCACTGCGGATGCCGGCACCCTCGGTCACGGCACTTACCTTCCTCCCCAGCTACTCGCGGGTTTCGTACAACCGTCCAATGCCCGCTCAGTGACGGCCCGAACGCTACTGGTGAAGGGGATCTTCCGCGGAACCGAAGGTGGCCGGTATCAGCCACTCACCAGCCGGATCACGGCGGTTCACGGTGTCGGGTCAGCCGCGGTTCCCGGCGTCGGGTCAGGCACGGTTCCCGGCGTTGTATCAGCCATTGATACGGCCGTCCGGCGTCTTATCGCCGTCTGAGAGAATTGGGACCGTGATCTCCCGAATCGATCTGCGCGGCGACGCCCTCCCCGAGGGCTCCGCCCTGCGCGACCTGCTGCCCCGAGCCGACTTCGACGTATCGGCCGCCCTGGAGAAGGTGCGTCCGATCTGCGAGGCCGTGCATCATCGGGGCGACGCGGCGCTGATCGACTACGCGGAGAAATTCGACGGCGTACTGCTCGAATCCGTACGGGTTCCGGCCCAGGCCCTCGCCGACGCCCTGGAGCGGCTCGACCCGGCCGTGCGCGCGGCCCTGGAGGAGTCCATCCGCCGTGCCCGTTTGGTCCACCGCGAGCAGCGCCGTACGGCGCACACCACCCAGGTGGTGCCGGGCGGCTCGGTCACCGAGAAGTGGGTGCCGGTCGAGCGCGTCGGTCTGTACGCGCCGGGCGGACGCTCCGTCTACCCCTCCTCCGTGATCATGAACGCGGTCCCGGCGCAGGAAGCCGGTGTCGCGTCCATGGCCCTCGCCTCCCCGCCGCAGAAGGAATTCGGCGGGCTCCCGCACCCGACGATCCTCGCCGCCTGCGCGCTCCTCGGCATCGACGAGGTGTACGCCGTCGGAGGCGCCCAGGCCGTCGCGATGTTCGCGCACGGCACCGAGTCCTGCGCCCCGGCCAACATGGTCACGGGCCCGGGCAACATCTGGGTCGCCGCCGCCAAGCGGTACTTCACCGGCAGGATCGGCATCGACGCGGAGGCCGGTCCCACCGAGATCGCGATCCTCGCGGACGAGACCGCCGACCCGGTGCACGTGGCCTCCGACCTGATCAGCCAGGCCGAGCACGACCCGCTGGCCGCCGCCGTCCTCGTCACGGACTCCCTCCCGCTCGCGGAAGCCGTCGAGAAGGAGCTGGAACCGCAGGTCGCGGCCACCAAGCACATCGAGGACCGGATCGTCCCGGCGTTGAACGGCAGGCAGTCCGCGATCGTGCTGGTCGACGGCGTGGACGAGGGCCTGCGGGTCGTCGACGCGTACGGCGCCGAGCACCTGGAGATCCAGACGGCGGACGCGGCGACCGTCGCGGACCGGGTGAAGAACGCGGGCGCGATCTTCATCGGTCCCTGGGCGCCGGTCTCGCTCGGCGACTACGCGGCCGGCTCCAACCACGTCCTGCCCACCGGCGGCTGCGCCTGCCACTCCTCGGGCCTGTCCGTCCAGTCCTTCCTGCGCGGCATCCACATCGTCGACTACACGAAGGACGCGCTGGCGGACGTGGCGCATCACGTGGTGACGCTGGCGGAGGCGGAGGACCTGCCCGCGCACGGCGCGGCGATCAAGGCTCGTTTTGGCGGAGCCGAACAATGGGCTCAGCGGTTGGAAGGTTCCTGAAGGCAAGTGACTGGCATCGACGATCTCCCCGTACGGGACGAGCTGCGCGGCAAGTCCCCCTATGGCGCGCCCCAACTCGACGTCCCCGTACGGCTGAACACCAACGAGAACCCGTACCCGCTGCCCGAACCGCTCGTCGAACGGATCGCCGAGCGGGTGCGCGAGGCCGCCCGTGACCTCAACCGCTACCCGGACCGGGACGCGGTCGAACTGCGCACGAAGCTCGCCGAGTACCTGACGAAGACCGGCAGGCACCGGGTCGGCCTGGAGAACGTCTGGGCGGCCAACGGCTCCAACGAGGTCATCCAGCAGCTGCTGCAGACCTTCGGCGGACCCGGCCGTACGGCGATCGGCTTCGAGCCCTCGTACTCGATGCACGCGCTCATCGCACGCGGCACGGGCACCGGGTGGATCGCGGGTCCCCGCAACGAGGACTTCACGCTCGACGTCGCGGCCGCCGCACAGGCCGTCGCCGAGCACCGGCCGGACGTCGTCTTCATCACCACCCCCAACAACCCCACGGGCAACGCGGTCCCGCCCGAGGTGGTCCTCGCGCTGTACGAGGCCGCGCAGGCGGCGAAGCCGTCGATGGTGATCGTGGACGAGGCGTACATCGAGTTCAGCCACAGCGCCTCGTTGCTGCCGCTGATCGAGGGTCGGCCGAATCTCGTCGTCTCGCGGACGATGTCGAAGGCCTTCGGCGCGGCGGGGCTCCGCCTCGGCTATCTCGCCGCGCACCCGGCGGTCGTGGATGCCGTCCAGCTCGTACGGCTGCCGTACCACCTGTCGGCCGTCGCGCAGGCCACGGCGCTGGCCGCCCTGGAGCACACCGACACGCTGCTGGGGTACGTCGAGCAGCTGAAGACCGAGCGGGACCGGCTGGTCGCCGAACTGCGTGCGATCGGGTACGAGGTGACCGAATCCGACGCGAACTTCGTGCAGTTCGGGCGATTCGAAGACTCCCACACCGCCTGGCAGAAGATCCTCGACCAGGGCGTTTTGGTCCGGGACAACGGCGTACCGGGGTGGCTGCGGGTCTCCGCCGGAACCCCCGCGGAAAACGACGCGTTCCTCGACGCGGTACGTGAACTGAAGAAGGAGCAGAGCGCATGAACCGCGTAGGACGTGTCCAGAGAACGACGAAGGAGACGTCGGTCCTCGTCGAGATCGATCTCGACGGGTCCGGGAAGGTCGATGTGTCGACGGGCGTCGGCTTCTACGACCACATGCTCGACCAGCTCGGCCGGCACGGTTTGTTCGACCTGACCGTGAAGACCGAGGGCGACCTGCACATCGACTCGCACCACACCATCGAGGACACCGCCCTCGCGCTGGGCGCCGCCTTCAAGCAGGCGCTCGGCGACAAGGTGGGGATCTATCGATTCGGCAACTGCACGGTCCCGCTGGACGAGTCGCTCGCCCAGGTGACCGTCGACCTCTCGGGCCGCCCGTACCTGGTGCACACCGAGCCCGAGAACATGGCGCCGATGATCGGCGAGTACGACACCACGATGACCCGGCACATCCTGGAGTCCTTCGTCGCCCAGGCTCAGATCGCGCTGCACGTGCACGTGCCCTACGGGCGCAACGCGCACCACATCGTGGAGTGCCAGTTCAAGGCGCTGGCCCGAGCGCTGCGCTACGCCTCCGAGCGCGACCCGCGCGCCGCCGGAATCCTCCCCTCCACGAAGGGCGCGCTGTGAGCGACGCACGCGCGGCCGCCGGGCCGCAGACGACTGGGAGTACCTCCCAGGCCCTTAAGGCACTGGGGGAGATGCCCGTCCCGCCGCGCCGCGCGGGCGGAGAAGCGAACGGAAAGACACTGTGACCGGCCTGTCGAGCATCCTGATCGTCGTAGGACTCTTCCTCCTCGGCGGCATCTACTCCTTCGTCAAGCAGCAGATGCCCAAGAGCCTCATCGTGCTGCTCTCCATCGGCGCCGCGATGTGTCTGGTCGCGGGCGTCATGAGGCTGGAGGTGTGGAATTGAGCGCACCCAAAAAGGTCGTCGTCTTCGACTACGGCTTCGGTAACGTCCGCTCCGCCGAGCGCGCCCTCGCGCGCGCGGGCGCCGACGTGGAGATAACGCGCGACTTCGACACGGCCATGAACGCGGACGGCCTGCTGGTGCCCGGCGTCGGCGCCTTCGCCGCCTGCATGAAGGGCCTGAAGGACGCCCGCGGCGACTGGATCATCGGCCGCCGCCTGTCCGGTGGCCGCCCGGTCATGGGCATCTGCGTCGGCATGCAGATTCTCTTCGCGCGCGGAATCGAGCACGGCGTGGAGACCGAGGGACTCGACGAGTGGCCCGGCACGGTCGCACCGCTGCAGGCCGACATCGTGCCCCACATGGGCTGGAACACGGTCGAGGCGCCGGCGGGGTCCCAGCTCTTCGCGGGGCTCGACGCCGACGCGCGCTTCTACTTCGTCCACTCCTACGCCGTCCACGACTGGTCCCTCGAAGTCGCGAACCCGGCGATGCGCACCCCCCTGGTCACCTGGTCGACGCACGGCAAGCCCTTCGTGGCAGCCGTCGAGAACGGCGCCCTGTGGGCCACGCAGTTCCACCCCGAGAAGTCCGGCGACGCCGGAGCGCAGCTGCTGAACAACTGGATCGGAACCCTCTGATGGCTTCGAAGCTCGAACTCCTCCCCGCCGTCGACGTCCGCGACGGCCAGGCCGTCCGCCTCGTCCACGGTGAGTCCGGGACCGAGACGTCCTACGGCTCTCCTCTTGAGGCCGCCCTCGCCTGGCAGAGCGCGGGCGCAGAGTGGCTGCACCTGGTCGACCTGGACGCCGCGTTCGGCACCGGTGACAACCGCGCGCTGATCGCCGAGGTCGCCGAGGCGATGGACATCAAGGTGGAGCTGTCCGGGGGCATCCGCGACGACGACACGCTCGCCGCCGCGCTCGCCACCGGCTGCACCCGCGTGAACCTCGGCACCGCCGCCCTGGAGACCCCCGAGTGGGTCGCCAAGGTCATCGCCGAGCACGGCGACAAGATCGCGGTCGGCCTCGACGTACGCGGCACGACCCTGCGCGGCCGCGGCTGGACCCGCGACGGCGGCGACCTCTACGAGACGCTGGAGCGCCTCAACAAGGAGGGCTGCGCGCGGTACGTGGTGACCGACATCGCCAAGGACGGCACGCTCCAGGGCCCGAACCTGGAGCTGCTGAAGAACGTGTGCGCGGCGACGGACCGCCCGGTGGTGGCGTCGGGCGGGGTGTCCTCGCTGGACGACCTGCGCGCCATTGCCGAGCTGGTGCCCCTCGGTGTCGAGGGCTCGATCGTCGGAAAGGCCCTGTACGCCAAGGCGTTCACGCTGGAAGAGGCCCTGGAGGCGGTAGCCCGGTGAGCGACGTGCGACGCGTCCGGACCGGCGTGCCCTGGGAGGATGCCTTCGGCTACTCCCGCGCGGTGGAGCTGCCGAACGGCCTGGTGCTGGTCTCCGGCTGCACCTCCGTGATAGACGGAGCGATCGTCGCGGGGGACCCGCACGAGCAGGCGGTCAACTCGTTCAACGTCGCGCTCCAGGCGCTGGAGCAGCTCGGCCTCGGCCGCGACGATGTCGTCCGTACGCGCATGTACATCACCCATGCCCGGGACGTGGAGGAGGTCGGGCGCGCTCACAAGGAGCTGTTCGACGCCGTCCGTCCCGCCGCATCCATGATCATCGTCTCCGGCCTCGTGGACCCGCGTCTGGTCGTCGAGGTCGAGGTGGAGGCGTTCCGAGGAGCGCAGTCATGACCCTTGCCGTACGAGTCATCCCCTGCCTGGACGTGGACAACGGCCGGGTCGTCAAGGGCGTGAACTTCCAGAACCTGCGGGACGCGGGTGACCCCGTCGAGATGGCCAAGGTGTACGACGCCGAGGGTGCCGACGAGCTGACGTTCCTGGACATCACGGCGTCCTCCGGCAACCGCGAGACCACGTACGACGTGGTGCGCCGTACGGCCGAGCAGGTCTTCATCCCGCTGACCGTGGGCGGCGGTGTGCGCACCGCCGAGGACGTGGACAGGCTGTTGCGGGCGGGCGCCGACAAGGTCGGGGTCAACACCGCCGCGATCGCCCGGCCGGATCTCATCCGTGAGATCGCCGAGCGGTTCGGGCGGCAGGTGCTGGTGCTGTCGGTGGATGCCCGGCGTACCGAGGGCGGTTCCTTCGAGGTCACCACCCACGGCGGGCGCAAGGGCACCGGTATCGACGCCGTCGAGTGGGCGCACCGGGCCGCGGAGCTGGGTGCGGGGGAGATCCTGCTCAACTCGATGGACGCAGACGGCACGAAGGACGGGTACGACATCGAGATGATCGAGGCCGTACGCAAGCACGTGACCGTGCCACTGATCGCCAGTGGCGGCGCGGGGCGGCTCGCCGACTTCCCGCCGGCCATCGCCGCGGGCGCCGACGCGGTGCTCGCCGCCTCGGTCTTCCACTTCGGGGATCTACGGATCGGTCAGGTGAAGGAGACGTTGCGGGGAGCGGGGCATCCCGTTCGCTGACGTCCGTCTTTTTCAAGGGGTGTCGCTGAGCCCCGGTCACTGAGTGGCCGGGGCTTCGCTCTGGGCGGATGTGAAAGGAAAGTTGCGCAATTTTTCTTGCGCAATTTTCCTTTCACATCTAGCGTGAGGCCATGGCAAGCAAGGAGAACCGCCGGATCACCGACATGGGCACGCTCAAGGCGATCGCCCATCCGCTGCGGATGCAGCTGTTCCGTGCCCTGTTCGTCGCGGGCTCGGCCACCGCCTCGCAGCTGGCCGAGCAGGTCGACGAGGCCCCCTCGCTGGTCAGCTACCACCTGCGCAAGCTCGCCGAGCACGGGCTCATCGAGGAGGCCGAACCACGGAGCGGGGACGGTCGCGAGCGCTGGTGGCAGCCCGCGTCGGACGGTGTGACCGTCCGCGACGAGGACTTCCGGGGCGCGCCCGAGAAGGCGGCCGCACACACCGCGTTCTCCCGGCTTCTCGTCGACCAGCGTGCCGACCTCTACCGGCGCTTCCTGGACGAGCGCCACGCCTGGGGCCCCGAGTGGAGCACCGCCGCCTCCGACTCCGAGTCGACACTGCGGCTGACGGCGGCAGAACTGGCCGCGCTCAACGAGGAGTTGCTAGCCGTCGTCAGGAAGTACGACGCGAAGGGCCGTGAGGACGAAGCGGCCGGTGACACCGAAGGGCGCGAGAACGTCGCGCTGCACCTGTACGGCTTCCCGTTCCGCGTCTGACTCGGCGTCCGAGAGGACCTGGCTCCTTGACCACGACTGTCATACCCCCGGCCCCGGCCACCACCGGCAGACCCGCCCACCGCGACGGCAACGTCCTGCGCTGGCTCGGCGCCTACGCCTCGTCGATGATCGGCGACAACATCTGCTACCTCGCCCTCTCCTGGGCGGCCGTGCAGTCCGGAACGCCCGCGCAGGCAGGGCTCGTGATGACCGTGAGCGCGGTTCCCCGGGCCCTGTTGATGCTCGGCGGAGGTGTGGTCGCCGACCGGTTCGGGCCGCGGAAAGTCGTCATCGGCAGTGACACCGTGCGCTGCGTCGCCGTGCTCGCCCTGGCCGCGCTGCTGTTCGCGACCAGCCCGAGTCTGTGGCTGCTGGCCCTGCTCGCCGTCGTCTTCGGCACCGTCGACGCCGTCTTCATGCCCGCCGTGGGTGCCCTGCCGGCCCGCATCACGAGCCGGGACCAACTCGCCCGCGTCCAGGGCATGCGGGGCCTCGCGATCCGCTGCGCCAATGTGATCGGCGCACCGCTCGGCGGTCTCGGTGTGGCGCTCGGGGGAGCGGCGGCGGCCTTCGGGCTCGCGGGGATGCTGATCGCCGTGTCGGTGCCGCTGCTGATCTCCGTACGGATGCGGGAGCTGCCGGGGGGCGACGTGGACGGGGCAGTCGGGGCAAGTGCCCCGTCGGACACGGGGCACGCGCGGGTGGCTGCCGACACGGGGCACGCGCGGGTGGCTGCCGACAGGGGGCATGCGCGGGTGGCTGTCGGCACGGGGCACGCACGCGTGGTCGGCGGCGAGGACAGTGAGGACGTTGAGGGTGCCGCACAGGGGCAGCCCGCACGGGCCACCGCCTGGCGGGACCTCCGCGAGGGGCTGCGCTACATCCGGCGCCACCGCGTCCTCGCCCCGCTCATCGCCGCCATCGCACTCGGCGACCTCGGATTCGTCGGGCCGCTGAACGTGGGCCTGACCCTCCTGGCCGACCAGCGCGGCTGGGGCGCGTCCGGAATGGGCTGGGTGCTCGCCGGATTCGGCACCGGCGCGGGGGCCGCCGCACTGCTGCTGGCCGTCCGGGGACGGCTGCCGCACGCGGGACGTCTGGCCGCGGTGGCCATCCTGACGGGCTCGGTCGCGATCGGTGCGCTCGCCTTCGTACCGAATGTCGCGGCGGCCATCGGGGTCGCCCTGCTCGTCGGGCTGCTCGCAGGGCTCAGCGGCGCTCTGTGCGGCGCGCTGCTGCAGACCCAGGCGGACCCCGCCTACCTGGGCCGGGTCAGCGCCGTCTCCGGCATCGTCAGCCTGGGTCTCGCCCCGCTCAGCATGCCGCTGACAGCCGCCGCGATCGGCTGGTGGGGCACCGGCCCCGTCTTCGTCACCAGCGCCGGGGTCTGCGGCCTCGGCGGGGTCCTCGCCCTGTGCGTCGGACCCCTGCGCCGGGCCGAACTCCCCGCGTAGCGGTCAGAGCCCCAGCTGCTTCGTCTCGTGCAGCTTCGCGATCGCATCCTTGTCGCCGTCCAGCTCAACGTCGGCCACCTTCTGACGTCCGTATGCGAACAGCAGCAGCTCCGAGGGCTCGCCGGTCGCCGTCACGACCGGCGTGCCCTTGTGCGCCACCACCGTCTGGCCGTTCGGGCGGCGCAGCACAAGACCGGTCGGGGCGCCGCGGCCGGTCAGCCGGGCCGTGCGCTCCAGCCGGGACCACAGGGCCTCCTGGAAGACCGGGTCCAGCTCCCGCGGCGTCCAGTCGGGCTGTGCGCGCCGTACGTCCTCGGTGTGGACGTAGAACTCGATCGTGTTCGACGCCTCGTCGATCTGCTTCAGCGCGAAGGGCGAGAAGCGCGGCGGGCCCGTACGGATCAGCTGGATCAGCTCCTCGTACGGCTTCTCCGCGAACTCCGCCATCACCCGCTCCAGGCGCGGCACGAGCTGCTTGATCAGGATCCCGCCGGCGGCGTCGGCGCGGCGCTCGCGGACCACCACGTGCGCGGCGAGATCCCGGGTGTTCCAGCCCTCGCACAGGGTCGGGGCATCCGGTCCCACGGCTTCCAACAGATCGGCCAGGAGGAGTCGTTCACGCTTGGCATGGGTCGACATGAGAATCAGCCTACGACCGACTCACCGGTCCGCCCAGTGGAGGACGGCGCGGACCCGCCGGTCGAGGGTGGCGAGGTCCGGCCTGTGGACAACGGTGAGGTCCGGCCTGTGGACAACCGCGGGGCACGTCCGTGCGGCGCGGCACAATGGCACCCATGACCAGCACGCCTCCGCCCAGCAGCCTGGACCCCGAGATCGCCGCGCGCCTCAAGCGCAGTGCCGACGGGCTCGTCCCCGCCATCGCCCAGCAGTACGACACCGGTGAGGTGCTGATGCTCGGCTGGATGGACGACGAGGCACTGCATCGCACGCTCACCACGGGCCGCTGCACCTACTGGTCGCGCAGCCGACGGGAGTACTGGGTCAAGGGCGACACATCCGGTCACTTCCAGCACGTGAAGTCCGTGGCCCTGGACTGCGACGCCGACACGGTCCTGGTGAAGGTCGACCAGGTGGGCGCCGCCTGCCACACCGGCGCGCGTACGTGCTTCGACGCCGATGTCCTGACCGTGCGAGAAGACGCCGTGTCCGACGTACAGCCCCTGGATCAGTAAGGTCAGCCGCCATGGACCTCGAGACGTTCCGCAAGCTGGCCACCGACCGGCGCGTGATCCCCGTCAGCCGCAAGCTCCTCGCGGACGGCGACACGCCGGTCGCGCTCTACCGCAAGCTCGCCGCCGAGCGCCCCGGCACCTTCCTCCTGGAATCCGCGGAGAACGGCCGCTCCTGGTCCCGCTACTCCTTCGTGGGCGTCCGCAGCCACGCCACCCTCACAGAGCGCGACGGGCAGGCCCACTGGCTCGGTACGCCACCCGTGGGCGTCCCCGTCGACGGCGATCCGCTCGCCGCCCTGCGCGCCACCATCGAGGCGCTGCACACCCCGCACGGCGAGGGCCTGCCCCCGTTCACCGGCGGCATGGTCGGCTATCTGGGCTACGACATCGTGCGCCGCCTGGAGAAGATCGGCCCCGGCGAGCGGGACGACCTGAACCTCCCCGAGCTGACCATGCTGCTGACCAGCGACCTCGCGGTCATGGACCATTGGGACGGCTCGGTCCAGCTGATCGCCAACGCGATCAACCACAACGACCTCGACACGGGCGTCGACGAGGCCTACGCGGACGCCGTCGCCCGCCTCGACGCCATGGAGGCCGACCTCTCCCGCGCGGTCTCGCAGCCGCCGGCCGCGCTGCCGCCCTCCGAGCTCCCCGAGTACACCGCGCTCTGGGGCGGCCCCGACTTCCAGGTGGTCGTCGAGGACATCAAGGAGCGCATCCGGGCGGGCGAGGCCTTCCAGGTAGTCCCCTCCCAGCGCTTCGAAACCCCGTGCACCGCAAGCGCCTTGGACGTGTATCGCGTGCTGAGGGCGACCAATCCCTCCCCGTACATGTACCTCTTCCGCTTCGATGGCTTCGACGTCGTCGGCTCCTCCCCGGAGGCCCTGGTCAAGGTCGAGGACGGGCAGGCGATGGTGCACCCCATCGCGGGCACCAGGCCGCGCGGCGCCACCGTCCAGGAGGACCAGGCCCTCGCCGACGAACTGATCGCCGACCCCAAGGAGCGCGCCGAGCACCTGATGCTCGTCGACCTGGGACGCAACGACCTCGGCCGGGTCTGCGAACCCGGCACCGTGGAGGTCGTCGACTTCATGTCCATCGAGCGGTACTCGCACGTGATGCACATCGTGTCGACCGTGACCGGGCGGGTCGCGGCGGGCCGTACGGCCTTCGACGTGCTGACTGCCTGCTTCCCCGCGGGCACCCTCTCCGGCGCCCCCAAGCCGCGCGCGATGCAGATCATCGACGAACTGGAGCCGTCCAGGCGCGGGTTGTACGGCGGCTGCGTGGGTTACCTGGATTTCGCGGGCGACTCCGACACCGCCATCGCCATCCGTACCGCCCTGCTGCGGGACGGCACCGCGTACGTGCAGGCGGGCGCCGGGATCGTCGCCGACTCCGACCCCGTCGCGGAGGACAACGAGTGCCGCAACAAGGCGGCGGCGGTGCTGCGCGCGGTGCACACGGCGAACCGACTCGGGCAGTAGACGGCCAATTGCCTTCGGTACTGGGACGAGGCTCACGTGAACCCCGGGTGACGGTTCGCCCGGGGTTCAGGCGATAGTGGAGTACGTGACTGCTGTCCCTCACCCCCGATCCGAAGCCGCCGGGCCCGCCCGGTCCGGCCGCCGCAGCCTCGCTGTCGCCCTGATGGCCGGCGCCCTCGGCGCGGCTGTGGCCCTGCTGTCCACCCGGCAGAGCTGGTCGGAGGGCACCGCGACGGTGGCCGGCGGCGCCTTCCCGCTGACCGCCAAGGGCAGCGACGTCACGGGCGTTCCCGCGGCGCTCGCCATAGTGGGTCTCGCCGCGCTCGTCGCTGTCTTCGCCGTACGCAGCTCCGGCCGCCTCCTGGTCTCCGCGCTGCTCGCGCTCTCCGGCGCGGGCACGGTCGTCGCGGCCGTGCTCGGCGCGAGCGACAGCTCGGCGCTCGACGAGAAGGCCGCGGCGGCCTCCGGCAACACCGCCGCCACCGCGGACGCGCTCAGCCACACCGCCTGGCCGTATGTCGCGGCCGCGGGCGGGGCGCTGATCCTCCTCGCCGGACTGCTCGCGCTGCGCTACGGGCGGCTGTGGCCCGCGATGTCGGGCCGCTACGAGCGCGACGGGACGCCCCGGCCGCGCAAGGCCAAGCCGGTCGACGCGGACCGCCCCGAGGATCTCTGGAAGGCGCTCGACCGCGGCGAGGACCCGACCGGGCCGGACCCGGCCGGGACCTAGTGCCTGTCGTTTGGATCCGGCCGGGGCTCGAGGGACCGGCTCAAAGGTCCGGCGCAAGGGACTTAAGTCCTGCCGTACCCGCGTCCCCAGGGTCCTTCGTCCCAGGACTTACGTCGTGACTTGGCGGAACCGACGCGCTAGCGGAGACCCCCCGCTCACAGGTCGGGCAGTTGTACGGGACAATGGACATCGAGTGTCCGACTCACACACGCACACAGCAACGAGGAGCAAGTCATGGCGGGCAGCAGCCACGGTCACACCCCGGCCGCCTGGACCGGCGTCATCATCGCCTTCATCGGTTTCTGCGTGGCGGGTGCCTTCATGGTGATGGCCAACCCGCTGGGCTTCTGGGCCGGCATGGTCGTCATCGCCCTCGGCGGTGTCGTCGGCATGGCGATGCGGGCCGCGGGCCTGGGTCAGCCGAAGACCCTGCACGCGCAGCCCGCGCGCCCGGTCCGCGAGACCGTGGGCGCCGAGAGCTGATCGCCCCCAGCGCTTCGTGAGAGGCGGTCCCGGCGCAGCCGCCGGGGCCGCCTCTCCCGTGTGCACGGCGGGCGCGGTGCGCGGAGGAAGGGCAGAATGCGTGGGGTGAACGCAGAAACCCAGAGGGTGACGCGGGCCGCGGGCCCTGTCGTGCTGCGGCGGCTCGGCGTCCCCACCGGGGTGCTCGCGTCCGTCGTCGGCGCCTTCGCGTACGTCGGGGCCGTCGACCCCAATCAGCCCGGGCACTACCCCGTCTGCCCGCTGCTGCGCTTCACGGGCCTGTACTGCCCCGGCTGCGGCGGTCTGCGCAGCGCGCACGCCTTCGTGCACGGGGACTTCGCGGCGGCGCTCACCGACAACGCGCTTGCCGTCGCGGGATACCTGGTCTTCGCGGTGATGTGGACCGTCTGGGCGGTCCGCTCGGCGCGCGGCCGGCCGGTGCGGCTGGATCTCGGGCCGGTCCACCTGTGGAGCGTGGGCGCGTTGGTTCTGGTCTTCACCATTGTCCGGAACCTACCGTTCGGCGGCTGGTTGCATCCTTGATCGAATGGCAAATGTCCAGGTAGTGGGACCGGCGTCAACCGGATGCGAGGGCTACGCCTTCCTCCGGATACCATCGCAGTGACCCGTCTTTTCCGTCCGAGGCGGTGAACCCGGGTCAGCTGCTCAACCGCTTCGACTGTCCACCGCAGGGAAGGGGGCCGCTCGCGTGAGTGTGCTCGACGAGATCATCGACGGAGTCCGTGCCGACCTCGCGGAGCGGCAGGCGCGCGTCAGCCTCGACGAGCTCAAGGAGCGCGCGGCGAAGGCTCCGGCTGCCAAGGACGGAGTGGCCGCGCTGCGCGGTGACGGCGTCAAGGTCATCTGCGAGGTCAAGCGCTCCAGCCCGTCCAAGGGCGCGCTCGCCGCGATCGCCGACCCGGCCGCGCTCGCCGCGGACTACGAGGCGGGCGGCGCGGCCGTCATCTCCGTCCTCACCGAGCAGCGCCGCTTCGGCGGTTCGCTCGCGGACCTGGAGGCCGTCCGCGCCCGCGTGGACATCCCGGTCCTCCGCAAGGACTTCATCGTCACGTCGTACCAGTTGTGGGAGGCCCGTGCGTACGGCGCCGATCTCGCGCTGCTGATCGTGGCCGCCCTCGACCAGTCGGCCCTGGAGTCCCTCATCGAGCGCGCCGAGTCCATCGGGCTCACGCCGATCGTCGAGGTGCACGACGAGGACGAGGCCGAGCGGGCGGTGGACGCCGGCGCGAAGGTGATCGGTGTCAACGCGCGCGACCTGAAGACGCTGAAGGTCGACCGTTCGACCTTCGACCGCGTCGCCCCCGAGATTCCGGCCCACATCGTCAAGGTCGCCGAGTCCGGTGTCCGCGGGCCGCACGACCTGATCGCGTACGCCAACGCCGGCGCCGACGCGGTCCTGGTGGGCGAGTCGCTCGTCACCGGCCGCGACCCGAAGACGGCGGTCTCCGACCTCGTCGCGGCCGGGGCCCACCCCGCGCTGCGCCACGGACGGGACTGACCCGCAGGTGCCCACGCCGGCCCCCGCTCCTGCCGCTCCCCGTCCGGGCCCGAGCCCCGACGGCGGCTCGGCGCGCACGGGGGCGGCCGCGCCGGGCTTGGGCGCCGTCCTGGTTCCGGTCGCCGCGGCGGCCAGGGATCCCTATGCCCGCCTTGCCCGCGGCTGTCGTCCGCGAGGCTGCCGGGCGCCCGCACGGCGGGTGCACGGGCGCCGGGTTCGCTATGTCATCGGGGATGAGCCGGGGCAGGTCAACGGCATGCGATGGCCCGAGCGCGTACGCGCGCTCGCGCTCTCCGCGGCCGAGTTCACCCTGCGGGTGGGCTGAGCCGAGTCCGGCACAGTCGGTCCACGCCGTGGGGCTTCTCGCCGTCGCGGTGGAGAGGACTGCCTGCGTTCACCCGGCGACGGCTCTGCCGCCTCGCGGGGCCGGGCGGTTCAGGCGAGGGGCCCCCAGGCGGGGCCCGGTGCCGGAGGCGTTCGCGTGCGTACATGGCTAACGTGACCCATGTCCGACCTTTAACCGGGGCTGACGCCCCTGCGAGGTAACCGCATGCCCAGCGAGTTCTTCATTCCCGACCCGGAGGGTCAGGTCCCCAGCGCCGAGGGCTACTTCGGCGCGTTCGGCGGCAAGTTCATCCCGGAGGCGCTGGTCGCCGCCGTGGACGAGGTCGCAGTCGAGTACGACAAGGCGAAGGCGGACCCCGAGTTCGCCCGCGAGCTCGACGACCTGCTCGTCCACTACACCGGGCGCCCGAGCTCACTCACCGAGGTGCCCCGGTTCGCCGAGCACGCCGGTGGCGCCCGCGTCTTCCTCAAGCGGGAAGACCTCAACCACACCGGATCCCACAAGATCAACAACGTGCTCGGCCAGGCCCTCCTCACCAAGAGGATGGGCAAGACCCGCGTCATCGCGGAGACCGGGGCCGGTCAGCACGGCGTCGCCACCGCCACCGCCTGCGCGCTCTTCGGCCTCGAATGCACCATCTACATGGGCGAGATCGACACCCAGCGCCAGGCCCTCAACGTCGCCCGCATGCGCATGCTCGGCGCCGAGGTCATCGCCGTGAAGTCCGGCAGCCGCACCCTCAAGGACGCCATCAACGAGGCGTTCCGGGACTGGGTCGCCAACGTCGATCACACCCACTACCTGTTCGGGACCGTCGCCGGACCCCACCCCTTCCCCGCCATGGTCCGCGACTTCCATCGCGTCATCGGCGTGGAGGCCCGGCGGCAGATCCTGGAGCGCGCCGGACGGCTCCCGGACGCCGCCATCGCCTGCGTCGGCGGCGGATCGAACGCCATCGGCCTCTTCCACGCCTTCATCCCGGACACCGACGTCCGCCTCGTCGGCTGCGAGCCCGCAGGGCACGGCGTCGAGACGGGCGAGCACGCGGCCACGCTGACGGCCGGCGAGCCCGGCATCCTGCACGGCTCCCGGTCGTACGTCCTCCAGGACGAGGAGGGCCAGATCACCGAGCCCTACTCGATCTCGGCCGGACTCGACTATCCCGGCATCGGGCCCGAGCACTCCTACCTCAAGGACAGCGGCCGCGCCGAGTACCGCGCGGTCACCGACGACGCGGCCATGCAGGCACTGCGCCTGCTGTCGCGCACCGAGGGCATCATCCCGGCGATCGAGAGCGCCCACGCGCTCGCCGGGGCCCTGGAGGTCGGCAAGGAACTCGGCAAGGACGGGTTGATCATCGTCAACCTGTCCGGCCGCGGTGACAAGGACATGGACACGGCCGCCCGGTACTTCGGTCTGTACGACACCGGCGCCGACGCCGTCGTCGCCGCGGACGCCGACAGCGAGAACGCCGAGATCGAGGGGGACGTGAAGTGAGCGGCAACACCCAGCTGTTGAGCGACACCCTCGCGGGGGCCAAGGCGCAAGGGCGGTCCGCCCTCATCGCGTATCTGCCGGCCGGCTTCCCGACCGTCGACGGTGGCATCGCGGCCATCAAGTCCGTCTTCGAGGGCGGCGCGGACATCGTCGAGGTCGGTCTGCCGCACAGTGACCCGGTCCTCGACGGTCCCGTCATCCAGACCGCCGACGACATCGCCCTGCGCGGTGGCGTGAAGATCGCCGACGTCATGCGGACGGTGCGCGAGGCGTTCGAGGCCACCGGCAAGCCCGTCCTCGTGATGACGTACTGGAATCCGATCGACCGCTACGGCGTCGAGCGCTTCACCGCAGAGCTGGCGGAAGCCGGCGGAGCGGGCTGCATCCTGCCCGACCTGCCCGTCCAGGAGTCGGCGCTGTGGAGGGAGCACGCCGAGAAGCACGGCCTCGCGACCGTCTTCGTCGTCGCGCCCAGTAGCAAGGACGCCCGGCTCGCCGACATCACCGCGGCGGGCAGCGGCTTCGTGTACGCGGCCTCGCTGATGGGCGTCACGGGCACCCGGGAGTCGGTGGGGGCCCAGGCCCAGGACCTGGTGCGGCGCACCAAGGCCACCACCGAGCTGCCCGTCTGCGTCGGCCTCGGTGTCTCCAACGCCGCCCAGGCCGCCGAGGTGGCCGGCTTCGCCGACGGAGTGATCGTCGGCTCGGCCTTCGTGAAGCGGATGCTGGACGCGCCGGACGAGGCGGCGGGCCTGGAGGCCGTGCGGGCGCTCGCGGCCGATCTGGCGAAGGGCGTGCGCGGGACGGCGTAACGCAGGATCCGCATAGACACGTAACGGACAATCCGCTCACTCGAACGGGTGGACCTGGGACCGGGGAGGCGCGCTGCGCCTCCCCGGTTCGTTCTGCCGGATGTGAGCGAGAAGAACCGTGACGGAAAGCGCACCGCCCGCGAGCGGCTTGCGGTCGAGCGAGAGAAGCAGAGGGCCGCGGAGAAGCGTCGGCGGGCGTTGATCGTAGGGGCGTCGGTGGTCTGCGTCCTGGGCCTGGCTGCGGTCGTGGGCGTGCTGGCCGCCAACTCCGGCAAGACCAAGAAGAGCGACACATCGGGCCCGCTCGTGTCGCCCTCGGGGGCGATCGGCAAGGACAGTCTCGCGATCCCCGTAGGCAAGGACGGCGCCAAGTCGGCCCTCACGGTGTGGGAGGACTTCCGCTGCCCGGCGTGCCAGGCCTTCGAGACCCTGTACCGCCCGACGATCCAAGAGCTGGTCGACTCCGGTCAGCTGAAGGTCGAGTACCACCTCGTCACGCTGATCGACGGGAATCTGGGCGGCACCGGCTCTCTCCGCGCCGCCAATGCCGCGGCCTGCGCCCAGGACGCCGGGAAGTTCACCGCGTACCACGACGTGCTGTACGCGAACCAGCCCAAGGAAACCGAAGACGCCTTCGCCGACAACAGCAAACTCATCGAGCTGGCGGGCAAGGTCGACGGCCTGGACACCCCGGCCTTCCAGAAGTGTGTCAACGACGGCACGCACGACAGCTGGGTCGAGAAGTCGCAGGCCGCCTTCAAGAGCAGTGGCTTCACCGGCACGCCGACCGTGCTGTTCGGCGGCAAGAACATCAACTCGGACCCGACGATGACTCCCGCCAAGCTGAAGCAGATGGTGGAGGCGGAGAACAAGGGCTGAGCCCTCCGCGGCCCTGGTGCCCCCGGCCGTCGGCTGCTCCGGGGGCGCCGCACGTTATGGACCCGTTGCCGGGCTGCTTGCCGTGGGTGGTGTCCGGCACGGTAGCGTCGACCTTGCCATGGAACTTGCCTTCATTCCCAGCCCGTCGCGCGGTGTGCTGCATCTCGGTCCCATTCCGCTGCGCGGCTACGCGTTCTGCATCATCATCGGCGTCTTCGTAGCCGTCTGGCTCGGCAACAAGCGCTGGGTCGCCCGGGGAGGGCGGACCGGCACGGTGGCCGACATCGCGGTCTGGGCCGTGCCCTTCGGCCTCGTCGGCGGTCGGCTGTACCACGTGATCACGGACTACGAGCTGTACTTCAGCGAGGGCCGCGACTGGGTGGACGCCTTCAAGATCTGGGAGGGTGGGCTCGGCATCTGGGGCGCGATCGCGCTCGGTGCGCTGGGCGCGTGGATCGGGTGCCGCCGCCGTGGCATCCCGTTGCCCGCCTGGGCCGATGCCGTCGCGCCCGGTATCGCGTTCGCGCAGGCGATCGGGCGCTGGGGCAACTGGTTCAACCAGGAGCTGTACGGCAGGGCGACGGACGTTCCGTGGGCGTTGCACATCACGTCCTCCACCGACGGGCGGGTGCCGGGGTACTACCACCCGACGTTCCTGTACGAGTCGCTGTGGTGCATCGGTGTCGGCTTCCTCGTCCTGTGGGCCGACCGCCGCTTCAAGCTGGGCCATGGGCGGGCGTTCGCCCTGTACGTCGCCGCGTACTGCGTCGGCCGCGGCTGGATCGAGTACATGCGCGTCGATGACGCCCACCACATCCTGGGCCTGCGTCTGAACGACTGGACCGCGATCGGTGTCTTCCTTCTCGCGGTGCTGTACATCGTCGTCTCCTCGCGCCGTCGGCCGGGGCGGGAGGAGATCGTGGAGCCCGATGCGGGCGCCTCCGGCGAGGGCGACAGCGAGGGTGAGCGTGCGGGGGACGGCGACGGCGTCGAGCTCGACAAGCCGGCTGCTGCCGAGCCCGAGGGGGCGGTCGAGTCGGCCGAGTCCGTCGAGTCCGTCGAGTCGGCCGAGTCGGCCGAGTCGGCCGAGAAGAGCTGACTGACGGCTTTCGGAGCATCGAAGGGGGCGCCGCGTCCTGGAACGCGGCGCCCCGTTCGCGTGCCCCTGCGGTGGCTGGGGTGGGGTTGTTCGCCCCCTCCGCCCCTGCCCGTCCCGACCAGCCTTTCGGCCGCGGGTGGGTGGGGGTTGTTCGCGCAGTTCCCCGCGCCCCTAAAAGGGGCGCGGGGAACTGCGCGATCTTTTGAGCGGGGGTCTGGGGGCGGCAGCCCCCAGGGACGGGAATGGGCAGGGGCGGAGGGGGCGAGAACGGCCGGCGGCGGGAGGGTCAGCTCAGGCGGCGGGCCAGGGCCAGGGTGCGGTGGGCGCCGACTACCACCGCTGCGTCGATGAAGCGGCCATCGGGCAGGGCCTGGGCGCCCGGGTCGTTGGCAGCGGCCTTCACGATGGCTTCGGCGGAGTCGATCTCCGCCGGAGTCGGGAGGTAGGCCCGCTCGATGATGGGGAGCTGGCGGGGATGGATGGCCGCGCGGCCGAGAAAGCCCAGGGCGCGGCCGTGGGCGCAGGACGCGGCGAGACCCTCCACGTCGCGGATGTCCGGGTAGACGGACTGGACCGGCGGCGGCAGACCCGCCGCGCGGGCGGCCACGATCACCCGGGCGCGCGACCAGTCGAGGCCCGCGTCGTCCCGTACGCCCAGGTCGGCCCGCAGATCGGTTTCCCCGATGGCGATGCCGCGCAGTGCGCGGTGCGACGACGCGATGGCGAAGGCCTGTTCCACCCCGAGGGCGGTTTCCAGGAGGGCGTACACGGGGATCGCCCCACCCTCCGCGGGGGTGGCGCCCTCCGCGACCCGTACGACGTCGGCCGGCGAGCTCACCTTGGGCAGGCGGAGACCGGAAAGGCCGGGGAGCGGGGCCAGGCTCTTGAGGTCGGTCTCGGCCAGGGGGCTGTCGAGGGCGTTCACGCGGACGTGGACCGGCACCGGCGGCGGCTCGGACAGGAGGTCGGCCGTGGCCGCGCGGGCGTACTCCTTGCGGTCCGGGGCGACCGCGTCCTCCAGGTCGACGAGGACGACGTCGGCCCCTGAGGCGAGAGCCTTGACCACGACCTCGGGGCGGTCCCCGGGGACGTACAGCCACGTGAGGGGGAACTCCGCGGTCACAGAGCACCCTCCGCTCGCAGGGCGGCGATCTCGGGCCCCGTCAGGCCGATTTCGGCGAGCACCGTCTCCGTGTCCGCGCCGTGCGGGCGGCCCGCCCAGTGGATCGCACCGGGGGTGGCGGAGAGCCGGAAGAGGACGTTCTGCATGCGCAGGGGGCCCAGTTCGGGGTCGTCGATCGTGGTGATCGTGTCCAGGGCCGCGTACTGCGGGTCGGTCATGACGTCCCTTACGTCCTGGATGGGGGCCACCGCCGCCTCCGCCTTCTCGAAGGCCTCAAGGACCTCGGCCCGGGTGCGGCGGGCGATCCAGGCCCCGACCGCCTCGTCGAGGATGTCCGCGTGGCGTGCCCGGTCCGCGCCCGTGGCGAACCACGGCTCGGCGATCAGGTCCGGGCGCCCGACCAGCCGCATCACCCGCTCGGCGATCGACTGCGCCGACGTCGAGACCGCGAGCCAGGAACCGTCCGCCGTGCGATAGGTGTTGCGGGGCGCGTTGTTCGCGGAGCGGTTGCCGGTGCGCGGCTGGACGTGGCCCAGCTGGTCGTACCAGATCGGCTGCGGGCCGACGACGGTCAGGATCGGTTCGATGATCGCCATGTCGATCACTTGGCCCTCGCCGGTTCGGTCCCGGGCCGTCAGCGCGGTCATCACCGCGTACGCCGTCGCCAGGCCCGCGATCGAATCGGCCAGGCCGAAGGGCGGGAGCGTGGGCGGGGCGTCCGGCTCGCCGGTGATCGCCGCGAAGCCGCTCATCGCCTCGGCGAGCGTGCCGAAGCCTGGGCGGTGCGCATACGGGCCGAACTGGCCGAAGCCGGTGACGCGGGCGAGGACGAGTCGTGGGTTGGCGGCCGACAGCTCCGCCCAGCCCAGGTCCCATTTCTCCAGGGTGCCGGGGCGGAAGTTCTCGATGATCACGTCGGTGGTTTCGGCGAGCCGCAGCAGGGTCTCGCGGCCGCCGGACTTCGACAGGTCGAGCGTGATCGTCCGCTTGTTGCGGCCGAGCAGCTTCCACCACAGGCCGACGCCGTGCTTCGACGGGCCGTGGCCCCGGGACGGGTCCGGCTTGGCCGGATGCTCGACCTTGATGACCTCCGCACCGAAGTCGCCGAGCAGGGTGGCGGCGAGCGGTCCGGCGAAGAGGGTCGCCAGGTCGAGGACGCGCAGACCGGTGAGCGGGCCGCTCCGTTCGGGGTGCCCGCTCATGAGGTGTGCCGCGGGTGCTGCGTGTGCTGCGCCGCCTGGGCGTCGATCTCGGAGCGGTACGGCATCGAGGACGACGCCCCGGGCCGCTGCACGGACAGGGCGGCCGCCGCCGACGCCCGTACGAGCGCCTCCGGCATCTCCCGGCCCTCGACGAGCGCCACCGCGAGGGTGCCGACGAAGGTGTCGCCCGCGCCCGTCGAGTCCACGGCGGTCACCCGGGGCGCGGGCACGGTGAGGGGTGCGGCACCCCGGGCCGCGTACAGGCTGCCCGCGGCGCCCAACGTGACGACGACTTCCGGGACCTGGTCGAGCAGGGCGGTGGCCGCCTCGCGCGGGTCGGTGATGCCGGTGAGCGCGGCGGCCTCGTGCTCATTGGGCACCAACAGGTCGATGGAGGAGAGGAGCTGGGGTGGCAGGGGCTGGGCGGGGGAGGGGGTGAGGACCGTGCGGACGCCGTGGCGGCGCGCGGCCTCGGCGCCAGCGACGACCGCGTCCAGCGGGATTTCGAGCTGGAGCAGCAGCGCGTCGGCGGTGGCGATGAGGGTCTCGTCGCCGGGGGCGAGGGCCGTGACGGTGCCGTTCGCGCCGGGAATGACGACGATCGCGTTGCCGCCCTCGTCGTCGACGATGATGTGCGCGGTGCCGGACGGGCCCTCGGTGGTGCGCAGATGGTCGGTGTCCACGCCCGAGTGCTCCAGCGTGGACCGGAGCTGGCTGCCGAAGCCGTCCGCGCCCACCGCTCCGATCAACGAGACGTCGGCGCCCGAGTGCGCCGCGGCCACCGCCTGGTTGGCGCCCTTGCCGCCGGGGATCGTACGGAACTCGCGTCCCGTCACGGTCTCTCCGCGCTGCGGGGCCTTGGCGACGTACGCGACGAGGTCCATGTTCGTGCTGCCGAGTACGGCGATGTGGGTCATGGGCGACGGGTCTCCCGGTGCGTGAGGTGGGCGAGCATGTCGAAGCCGATGCCGTTGAGGTCGGCGATCGAAGTGGCCAGTCGGTTCTTGAGGGGGCTTGTCCAGTGGTCGGGGAGGGCGCCGGGGCCACCGGCGAGCAGGCCCGCGATGCTGCCGGCCGTGGCGCCGTTCGAGTCCGTGTCCAGGCCGCCGGACACAGCACGGCAGATGGATCCGGTGAAATCGCCGTCCGCGTGGGTGAGGGCGGCGGCGATCAGGGCGGTGTTGGGGACGGCGTGAACCCAGTGGTAGGCGGAGTGGGTGGTGTGCAGTTCGTCGACCACGGTGTCGAAGTCGGCCGTCGTGCCGGCGAGTTGGACGGCGTGACGGATCGCCCGGGCGAGGCGGGAGGCCGGCGGAACGACGGTGAGGCCGGTGCGCAGGCATGCGTGGACGTCGCTCGCTCCGGTGGCCGCCCCGGCGATGGTGGCCGCCGTGAACATCGCCGCGTAGACGCCGTTGGCGGTGTGGGTGAGGGTGGCGTCGCGGTGGGCCTGTTCCGCGGCGGCGGCGGGGTCGCCGGGGTTCGTCCAGCCGTGCACGTCGGCGCGGATCAGGGCGCCGATCCATTCGCGGAACGGGTTGCGATGCCGGGCCGTGCGCGGGGGTTCGATGCCGGTGAGGAGGTTGCGGTAGGCGATGCGTTCCGCGGTGAAGGTGCGGCCGGCCGGGAGTTCGTCCAGCCAGAGGCGGGCCACGTCCGTGGTGGTGAAGGTCCTGCCGTGGCGCTGGAGCAACAGGAGGTTGAGGAGAGGGTAGTTGAGGTCGTCGTCCTCCGGCATGCCGTCGATGTTCTCGGCGAGGGAGGTGGGGGCGGAGCGTTTGTTCCACGGGTACGTGTGCAGGAGGTCGGCGGGGACGCCACGTGCGGTGAACCATGTGCGCAGGGGCCAGTTGCCGGTGGCTCGGGCGAGTTCTCGGATCCCTTGCAGAGGGAGCTTTTCTACCGGTTTGCCCAGGAGGCAGCCGACGGCTCTCCCCAGCCAGGCCGCTTCCAGGCGGGCCTGGGTGGGGGCGGGGGTGGAGGCGCTTGCCGGCGCTTCCAGGGTGCCGCCATTCCTTGGGGCGGGCGCCGCCTCGGCGGCACGATTGCCCGCAGGTAGGTTGGGCCAGTCGGGACAGTGGGCCTTGATCCCGCTCAGGTCCGTCGGTTCCTGGTCCGTCAATCTGCTGGGCAGGTCAGCCAGTTCGTCCAGGAGGTCCTCCGCGAGGACGCGGAGGTACCGGGTCGCCGGATTCGTCGACGCGCCGGTGCGGAGAGGGGCCTGCGGGCCGCCCGCCGCTCGCCAGCGGGTGGCGATGGCGCCCGGCTCGCGGCCGTCCTGGGAGGCCTGGTGGAGTTCGTGGCCGAGGAGGTCCTCCGGTTGGACCCAGGTCAGTCGGAGCATGGCGTTCCCGTCAACGCCGCGTACGCCGACTCGTGGGCGCGGCGGCGGCGTACGTCCCGTTCGAAGACCTCGCGGGTGACCTCCGCGAGGGTCCGCGCCGGGGCGTCCAGGTCGAGGCGGCTCGACTCCGCGACGGTCTTCGCCCAGTCGTGGGGGACCTGGGAGCCGAGGGCGCCGGCGAGGGCGCCGGACATGGTGGCGATGGAGTCGCAGTCGCGGCCGTAGTTGACCGAGCCGAGGACGGCATGGCGGTAGTCGCCGCCGGAGACCACCAACATGGCCAGGGCGATGGGGAGTTCCTCGATGGAGTGAAGACGGGACGGGCGGCGGGCGCCTAGGGACGGGGACCGGTAGTCGGGGCCCACCGTGTCGTAAGGAGCCACCGCCTCTCGTAGTGGACCCAGTGCCGACTCGAAGTCCGTATGCCGGGCGGCGACTTCGCAGACCGCCTGGATGGCCGAACGCGTGCCGTCCTTCGCCAGGGCCAGACAGGCGGCCACGACCGAGTCCGGGGTCGCCCCGGGTGTGCAGGCCGCTGCCACCGCTGCCGCGAAGATCCCCGCCGCCTCACGTCCGTACGAGGACTGGTGGGCGCCCGCGATGTCGAGCGCCTCGGCGTACGCGGCCGTGGGGTTCGCCGCGTTGACCAGGCCGACCGGGGCCATGTACATCGCGGCGCCGCAGTTGACGATGTTGCCGGTGCCTGCCTCGCGGGGGTCCACATGGCCGTGGTGGAGGCGGGCCACCAGCCATTTCTCCGCGAGGAAGATCCGCTGGAGGGGGAGGGCCTCGGCCTCCAGTTCGGGGATCCAGCGGGGGGTGCCCATGAGGTCGGGGACCAGGTGCTCGGCGACGGCGTACGCGTCGAGGTGGTCGCGGACGGTGGCGTACACCCGTACCAGCGCATGGGTCATCAGGGTGTCGTCGGTGACGTGTCCGTCGCCCTTGTGGTACGGGGCGATGGGGCGGGCCGTACGCCAGCGGTCGCCGTTCCAGGGGCCGACGATGCCGTGCACGCGACCGCCGTGGCGTTCGGTGATCTGCTCGGGGGAGTACCCCTCGACGGGGCCGCCGAGCGCGTCGCCGACAGCGGCTCCGACGAGGGCTCCGGTGATCCGTTCGTCGAGGGTTCCTGTTTCTTCTCCTTTGGGCGTCATGCCCGAATCATCCCTCTGGGGTGGCCAGTTCCGTCGCTTCCAGCAGATCGGCGAGTCCGATGAGGTCGGTGCCGGTGAGGCGGGGCAGCGCGCAGCCCGACAGGGTGCGGCAGGCGTCGCGCCAGGCGGCGGGGATCGCGTCGCCGCCGCCGAGCGCGCCGGTGAGCGCGCCCGCGAGCGCCGGGGCCGAGTCGGCGACCCGGGACAGACACGCGGCGGCGGGCACCGCCTCGGCGATCCGGCCGCGCGCGGCGGTGGCGAGGGCGAGGGCGACGGGGACGGTTTCGGCGGCCGCGATGCCGTAACTGTAGACGTGGTCGACGATCTGGTGCTCCAGCAGGGGGACGAGGGCGAAGGTGCCTTCGCTGTCGCGGGCGAGCTTGACCGCGTGCCGGGCGTTGCGGCCGATCTCGGTGGACTCGGGCAGTTCGCCGAGGGCGGCGTCCACGCAGGCGTCGACCTCGACCCCGGCCAGGGCGAGGGCCAGCGCCGAGGCCATGGCGCGGGCGCCGTGCACGCCATCGCCGTCCTGGGTGTACCGGGCGTCGAACTCGGCCAGTTCCGCGGCGAGTCGGGGGTCGCCCGGGTGGGCCACGGCGAGAACGCAGGCTCGTACGCAGGCCGCGTCGTCGAAGTAGTGCGGATTGTCGTGGCCGGTGGCGGGCGGGCGCAGTCCGGTGGCGAGGTTGCCGAGTCCGGCCCGTACGGAGATCCGGGCACGGAGGGGGAGCAGCGCGGACTCGACCTCGGGGGCGCGCTCGGCCGCGGCCGCGACCTCGCTGGCGATGGCGTTCCACGACAGGTCGATGGACGCCCGCATCCGCCGCTCCCGGCTCAGGTCCCCGAGGGCGCTGCCCTCCCCGCCCCGCAGCACGGCCTCCGCCGCGAACGCCGCCCACTCCGCGTCGTCCGAGGGGCCGAGCCGCAGCGGCTCCGGCGGCTGGTTCAGCGCGATCGGCACGGGCAGCGTCGTCGTCGCGTTCTGCTCCGCGAACGTGTCCAGCTCCCGCGTCAGCCGCCGCGTCCACTCGGGCATCCGCGCGGCCCGATGCCGCGCGGCGGGCCACCCGGCGGCGTCACCTGCGGCGAGCCCGAGGAGCAGCCCCTCGATACGGCGGGGGCGCGTACGGGGTGCTTGCGCGCGGAGAGCCGGGGAGAGCCCCTCGGCGGGGGGCGTCGTCGTGCCAGGCGCCGCCGTGTCGGGCAGGCCCGAGGGGGGCTCCGCCGTGGGGAGTTCTGCCGGGCGGGGTGTCGTGGTGCCGGGTGGTGCGGCGAGGGCTTGCTTCGTGTGGGGTGTCGTCGTGCCCGGTGGCTTGGCGACGGGTTTCCTCGTGCGGGGTGTCGCCGAGGGGGATGTCGTCGTGCCGGGTGGCTCGGCGGCGGGTTGCTTCGTTCGGGGTTCCGCCGAGGGGGGTGTCGCCCCGCTGAGCATCTGCGCGAGGGCGTTCTTCGTGCGGGGCTTCGCGGAGCGGGATGTCGGCCTGCTGAGCATCTCCGCGAGGGCTTCCTCCATGCCGGATTCCGCCCAGCGTGACGTCAGTGCGCCGAGCGCCTCCGTGAGAGGCTCCTCCTCCCCGGGCTCCTCTGCTCCCGGGCCCGTCGTGTGGGGCTCCGCCGGCGTCGGGCCCGTCGTGCCGGGCTCCGCCGGCGTCGGCCCCGTCGTGCCGGGCTCCGCTGAGACCGGTCCCGGCGTTCCGGCGTCCACCGCGGCGCCCGCCCCCGCGCCGGCGCCCTCGCCGGTGCCCTCTCCGGGTTCGTCCCCGACCAGGCCGGGCCTCACGGTCGTACCTCGTCGTCATCAATGGCGAGTACGTAGGCGTCCGCTACGGGAAGAACGGTTGCCGGCGCGTAGGGCAGGGCGTACGTGTCCGGGGTGGCCAGCAGGCGGCCGCCCGGGCCGGGGACCGCCCACTCGCCCCCCGGATCCCGCACGAAGCCGGTGCCACCCCCACCCCCACCCGCACCTCGCACGCGCCCCCCGGCCGCCCACTTCCCGTCGTCCCCAGGCGTGAGCAGTTCCGCCACGTCCAGTACGTGGTGGCCCTCCATGGAGGGCAGGCAGCTGCCCCGGGCCGGGCCGATCGCCGCTGCCCAGGCGGGTGGGATCGACGAGGCGCCGCGTGTGGCGCCGGCCAGCGCGCCCGCGACCGCCGCCGTCGTGTCCGCGTCGCGGCCCATGTTCACGGCGGTGAGCACGGACTCGGTGAAGGCGCCGTCGGCGGCCGCGTACGCGCCGAAGGCGAGGGCGACGGCCTCCGGGGCGAGGTCCGTCCATGGGTAGCCGCCGATGACGACCGCGGAGCGGACCGCACGCTCGCCGCGATGGGCGACGGCGACCGCCCGGCGCAGGGAGCGGGCCGTCCAGGAGTCGTCCGGGATCACCGCGAGCGCGGAGGCGACCACCGCGATCGTGGGGGCGCCCGCCATGGCCGCCGCGACGCCCGCCGCGACCGCCTGGCCGCCGTAGATGCCCTCGCCGTCGTGGCTCACCGAGCCGTCGATCGCCACGAGCCGGGCGGCTTCGGCGGGCCGACCGGCCGCGAAGACGCCGAAGGGCGCCGCGCGCATGGCCAGGCCGTCACTCCAGGCGTGCCGGTGTTGCGCCGAGATGGGGGCGGCCAGGCCGCGGCGCAGGTTTTCCAGCGTGCCGCGCTCGCTGAAGCCCGCCCCGCGGAACGGGCCCTCGTCACGGTCCGCGATCCACTGGTGCCAGGCCGACTCGACATGGGCCACGGTGAGCGCCGAACCGTGCCGGGCCAGCAGCAGGCCCGAGAAGATCGCGTACTCGGTGTCGTCCGTCCCGGCCGGGTGCTCGTCGACGTACCCCGTGATCCGGCCCCATTTCGCACGGATCTCCGACGGCTTCATGTTCTCGGCGGGCGCGCCCAGCGCGTCCCCGACGGCGAGTCCGAGCAGCGCACCGCGCGCCCGTTCGCGGAGATCGGTGGCGTCCCCCGGCGCCGGGACCGAGGGAATGCAGGCGATGGAAGCCATACGTGCCTCTCCTCTCAGGGCCCCTGTCAGGACGCGGAGCTCAGTGCTCGGAGCTCGGCGCGCGGAACCCTTTGCGGATCTGTCCCACCTTGGCGGTTGACAGGAGCCTCGCAGGCCGTGACGTCACCCGGTCGACATCTGTGCATGGATCGACACGGATGAGCGTTGCCACGTAAAGCCGCAGGTAAGCCGAGCCTTTCCTTGCTGGCGAGAGGGAAATGAAAGGCATAAGTTCAGTGTTGTCGAAAAGTAGAACTCATCCAAAGTTAGCCTTACCTTAGCAGCCTGGGGGACCCGCATGGCCATCATCGAGACCGAAGCGACACTGCACGAGGCGCACCGTGACAACCACACCCACCGTGACGTCAACGGCGGCTGGCTGCGTCCCGCGGTGTTCGGCGCGATGGACGGCCTCGTCTCCAACCTCGCCCTCATGACCGGCGTCGCCGGCGGGTCCGTCTCTCATCAGACCATCGTCATCACCGGGCTCGCGGGTCTGGCCGCGGGTGCCTTCTCCATGGCTGCCGGCGAGTACACCTCCGTCGCCTCGCAGCGCGAACTCGTCGAGGCCGAACTCGACGTGGAGAGAAGGGAGTTGCGCAAGCACCCCAAGGACGAGGAGCGCGAGCTCGCCGAGCTCTACCAGGCCCGTGGCGTCGAGCCCGAGCTCGCGCTGGAAGTCGCCAGACAGCTCTCCCGCGACCCCGAGCAGGCCCTGGAGATCCACGCCCGCGAGGAGCTGGGCATAGACCCGGGCGACCTGCCCTCCCCGACCGTCGCCGCCGTGTCGAGCTTCGGGTCCTTCGCGCTCGGCGCCCTGCTCCCCGTGCTGCCGTTTCTGCTGGGCGCGACCGCCCTGTGGCCCGCGCTGCTGCTCGCGCTGATCGGGCTCTTCGCGTGCGGCGCGGTCGTGGCCAAGGTGACGGCGAGGTCCTGGTGGTTCAGCGGGCTGCGACAGCTCGCCCTCGGTGGTGCCGCGGCGGGTGTGACGTACGTCCTGGGCAGCTTCTTCGGTACGGCCGTAGGATGATGCATCGAGCACCTATGCAAGGGACTGCATAAGTAGCCGTTACTCGGCGGTTTCGATTCCTTAACCACCGGGCATGAGCCGTAAGCGCCGCGGGCAATGACGCCTGCTCCGCACCACTCGTAGCGGGCGACGAAGCCTGCCGCGAATCGGACCGACGGTCACTGATCTGTCCGCTTAGGTCCCCTAATTCCCACCGCTGCGCGCGGTACCCCGCCGCGCCCCTGCGGTGTCCGCATGTTGGAACGCGGTATCCGGTTCCCGAGAATCGCTCCATCATGTAACCTGCGTGAAATTTTGCACCCCCAGCAGAGGGCCAACGTCGTCCCTCGGCAGATGTCTCCCCCAGAGCCTTGAAGGCCTGGGAGGAGCCCCCAGCCACGACGACGACGGGAGAGCCGATGCGTACGCCGCGCCAGCCGTCCCAGCACTCCGCGAACGGCCAGAACTGGTCCTTCATGGATGCTCGCCCTGCTGCGCAGGGTATGTACGACCCCCGCAACGAGCACGACGCCTGTGGCGTCGGCTTCGTGGCCACCCTCACCGGCGAGGCGAGCCACGCGCTGGTCGAGCAGGCGCTCACGGTTCTGCGCAACCTGGAGCACCGCGGTGCCACCGGCTCCGAGCCCGACTCCGGCGACGGCGCCGGCATTCTCTCCCAGGTTCCCGACGCCTTCTTCCGCGAGGTGGCCGGATTTGAATTGCCCCAGGCCGGTGCGTACGCGGTAGGTACCGCCTTCCTGCCCGAGGACGGCGCCGAGGCCGCTGTCTCGCAGATCGAGACGATCGCCGCCGACGAGGGTCTCACCGTCCTCGGTTGGCGCGAGGTCCCGGTCGCCCCCGAACTCCTCGGCGCCACCGCCCGCTCGACGATGCCCGTCTTCCGCCAGGTCTTCGTGACCGACCGCGAGTCGGCTTCGGAGGGCATCGACCTCGACCGCAAGGCCTTCGTGCTGCGCAAGCGCGCCGAACGCGAGGTCGGCGTCTACTTCCCGTCGCTGTCCGCGCGGACCATCGTCTACAAGGGCATGCTGACCACCGGCCAGCTGGAGCCCTTCTTCCCGGACCTGTCCGACCGCCGCTTCGCCTCCGCGATCGCGCTCGTGCACTCCCGGTTCTCCACCAACACCTTCCCGAGCTGGCCGCTCGCCCACCCGTACCGCTTCGTCGCGCACAACGGCGAGATCAACACGGTCAAGGGCAACCGCAACTGGATGCGGGCCCGCGAGTCCCAGCTCGTCTCGGACCTCTTCGGCGACAAGGGCCTGGAGCGGATCTTCCCGGTCTGTACGCCGGACGCCTCCGACTCGGCCTCCTTCGACGAGGTGCTCGAACTGCTGCACCTGGGCGGTCGTTCGCTCCCGCACTCCGTGCTGATGATGATCCCGGAGGCGTGGGAGAACCACGACTCCATGGACCCGGCCCGGCGTTCCTTCTACCAGTTCCACTCCACGATGATGGAGCCCTGGGACGGTCCCGCCTGTGTCACCTTCACCGACGGCACCCAGGTCGGCGCGGTCCTCGACCGCAACGGTCTGCGCCCCGGCCGCTACTGGGTCACCGACGAGGGCCTCGTCGTTCTCGGCTCCGAGGTCGGCGTCCTGGACATCGATCCGGCGAAGGTCGTCCGCAAGGGCCGCCTGCAGCCCGGCAAGATGTTCCTCGTCGACACCGTCGAGCACCGCATCATCGAGGACGACGAGATCAAGGCCGGCCTCGCCGCCGAGAAGCCGTACGCCGAGTGGCTGGAAGCCGGCGAGATCGAGCTCTCCGACCTCCCCGAGCGTGAGCACATCGTGCACACCCACGCCTCGGTCACGCGTCGCCAGCAGACCTTCGGCTACACCGAGGAGGAGCTGCGCGTCATCCTCGCGCCGATGGCCAAGGCCGCTGTCGAGCCGATCGGTTCGATGGGTACGGACTCGCCGATCGCCGCGCTGTCCGAGCGCCCGCGGCTGCTCTTCGACTACTTCACCCAGCTGTTCGCGCAGGTCACCAACCCGCCGCTGGACGCGATCCGCGAAGAGCTGGTCACCTCCCTGCGCTCCTCGCTGGGCCCGCAGGGCAACCTCCTCGAGCCGACCGCTGCTTCGTGCCGCTCGGTCACCCTGCCCTTCCCGGTGATCGACAACGACGAGCTGGCCAAGCTCATCCACATCAACGCCGACGGCGACATGCCCGGCATGAAGGCCGCGACCCTCTCCGGCCTCTACCGGGTCTCCGGTGGTGGTGACTCGCTCGCCGCGCGCCTCGAGGAGATCTGCGCCGAGGCCGACGCCGCCATCGAGAACGGCGCCCGGCTCATCGTCCTGTCGGACCGCCACTCGGACGCCGAGCACGCGCCGATCCCCTCGCTGCTGCTCACCGCGGCCGTCCACCACCACCTCATCCGCACCAAGCAGCGCACCCACGTGGGCCTGCTGGTCGAGGCGGGCGACGTCCGCGAGGTCCACCACGTAGCGCTGCTCATCGGCTTCGGCGCCGCGGCGGTCAACCCCTACCTGGCGATGGAGTCCGTCGAGGACCTGGTCCGCGCGGGCACCTTCCTGCAGGGCATCGAGTCCGAGCAGGCCATCCGCAACCTGATCTACGCGCTCGGCAAGGGCGTCCTCAAGGTCATGTCCAAGATGGGCATCTCGACCGTCGCCTCCTATCGCGGCGCCCAGGTCTTCGAGGCCGTCGGTCTCGACCAGGCCTTCGTCGAGAAGTACTTCAACGGCACGGCCACGAAGATCGGCGGCGCCGGTCTCGACGTCATCGCCAAGGAGGTCGCGGCGCGTCACGCCAAGGCCTACCCGGCCTCCGGCATCGCGCCCGCGCACCGCGCCCTCGACATAGGCGGCGAGTACCAGTGGCGCCGCGAGGGCGAGCCGCACCTGTTCGACCCGGAGACGGTCTTCCGCCTCCAGCACTCGACGCGCTCCGGCAGCTACGACATCTTCAAGAAGTACACGGACCGCGTGAACGAGCAGTCCGAGCGCCTCATGACGCTGCGCGGCCTGTTCGGTTTCACGTCGGACCGCCCGTCGATCTCGATCGACGAGGTCGAGCCCGTCTCCGAGATCGTCAAGCGCTTCTCGACCGGCGCCATGTCGTACGGCTCCATCTCCAAGGAGGCGCACGAAACCCTCGCCATCGCCATGAACCAGCTGGGCGGCAAGTCCAACACCGGTGAGGGCGGCGAGGACGCGGACCGGCTGTACGACCCCGCGCGCCGTTCGTCCATCAAGCAGGTCGCCTCCGGCCGCTTCGGTGTCACGTCCGAGTACCTGGTCAACGCCGACGACATCCAGATCAAGATGGCGCAGGGTGCCAAGCCCGGCGAGGGCGGCCAGCTGCCCGGCCACAAGGTGTACCCCTGGGTCGCCAAGACCCGGCACAGCACCCCGGGCGTGGGCCTGATCTCCCCGCCCCCGCACCACGACATCTACTCCATCGAGGACCTGGCTCAGCTGATCCATGACCTCAAGAACGCCAACCCGCAGGCCCGCATCCACGTGAAGCTGGTCTCCGAGGTCGGCGTCGGCACGGTCGCCGCGGGTGTCTCCAAGGCCCACGCGGACGTCGTGCTGATCTCCGGTCACGACGGTGGTACGGGTGCCTCCCCGCTCACGTCGCTGAAGCACGCGGGCGGTCCCTGGGAGCTCGGCCTCGCCGAGACCCAGCAGACACTGCTGCTCAACGGCCTGCGCGACCGGATCGTCGTGCAGACCGACGGTCAGCTGAAGACCGGCCGCGACGTCGTCATCGCCGCGCTCCTCGGCGCCGAGGAGTTCGGTTTCGCCACCGCGCCGCTCGTCGTCTCCGGCTGCGTCATGATGCGCGTCTGCCACCTGGACACCTGCCCGGTCGGTATCGCCACGCAGAACCCGGTGCTGCGCGACCGGTTCGCCGGCAAGGCCGAGTACATCGTGAACTTCTTCAAGTTCATCGCCGAAGAGGTCCGCGAGATCCTCGCCGAGCTGGGCTTCCGCTCCATCGAGGAGGCCGTCGGCCACGCCGAGACCCTCGACGTGGCCCGGGCCATCGACCACTGGAAGGCGCAGGGCCTGGACCTGTCCCCGCTCTTCCACGTGCCCGAGCTGCCCGAGGGCGCGGTGCGCCACCAGGTCATCGGGCAGGACCACGGCCTGGAGAAGGCGCTCGACAACGAGCTGATCAAGCTCGCCGCCGACGCGCTGGCCGCGGACTCCGCGACCGACGCCCAGCCGGTCCGCGCGCAGGTCGCGATCCGCAACATCAACCGCACGGTCGGCACCATGCTCGGCCACGAGGTGACGAAGAAGTTCGGCGGCGCGGGTCTGCCCGACGACACGATCGACATCACCTTCACGGGCTCGGCGGGCCAGTCCTTCGGTGCCTTCCTGCCGCGCGGTGTCACGCTGCGCCTGGAGGGCGACGCCAACGACTACGTCGGCAAGGGCCTCTCCGGCGGCCGGGTGATCGTCCGTCCCGACCGGGGCGCCGACCACCTCGCCGAGTTCTCGACGATCGCGGGCAACACCATCGCGTACGGCGCGACGGGCGGCGAGCTCTTCCTGCGCGGCCGCACCGGCGAGCGCTTCTGCGTCCGCAACTCCGGCGCGACGGTCGTGTCCGAGGGCGTGGGCGACCACGGCTGTGAGTACATGACCGGCGGTCACGCGGTGGTCCTCGGCGAGACGGGCCGCAACTTCGCGGCCGGTATGTCCGGCGGTGTCGCGTACGTCATCGACCTGAACCGCGACAACGTGAACGTCGGCAACGTGGGCGCCGTCGAGAAGCTCGACGACACCGACAAGCAGTGGCTGCACGACGTGGTGCGCCGGCACGCGGAGGAGACCGGCTCGACGGTCGCCGAGAAGCTCCTCGCCGAGTGGTCCGTCTCCGTGGACCGCTTCAGCAAGATCATCCCCAGCACGTACAAGGCAGTGCTCGCCGCCAAGGACGCCGCCGAGCGAGCCGGACTCCCCGAGTCCGAGATCACCGAGAAGATGATGGAGGCGGCGACCAATGGCTGATCCCAAGGGCTTTCTGAACCACGGCCGCGAGGTCGCCAGGACCCGCCCGGTCGACGAGCGTGTCAAGGACTGGAACGAGGTCTACGTTCCGGGCTCGCTGCTCCCGATCATCTCCAAGCAGGCCTCGCGCTGCATGGACTGCGGCATCCCGTTCTGCCACAACGGCTGTCCGCTGGGGAACCTGATCCCCGAGTGGAACGACTACGCGTACCGCGAGGACTGGTCCGCCGCGTCGGAGCGCCTGCACGCCACGAACAACTTCCCGGAGTTCACCGGCCGCCTGTGCCCCGCTCCCTGCGAGTCGGCGTGCGTGCTCGGCATCAACCAGCCCGCCGTGACGATCAAGAACGTCGAGGTCTCGATCATCGACAAGGCGTGGGACACGGGCGATGTCGCCCCGCAGATCCCCGAGCGCCTGTCGGGCAAGACGGTCGCGGTCATCGGGTCCGGTCCCGCCGGTCTCGCCGCCGCCCAGCAGCTGACCCGGGCCGGCCACACGGTCGCGGTGTACGAGCGCGCGGACCGCGTCGGCGGCCTGCTCCGCTACGGCATCCCCGAGTTCAAGATGGAGAAGCGGCACATCAACCGCCGTATCGAGCAGATGCGCGCGGAGGGCACCCGCTTCCGTACCGGTATCGAGATCGGCCGCGACCTCAAGGCGACGGACCTGCGCAAGCGGTACGACGCCGTGGTCATCGCCGCCGGTGCGACGACGGCTCGTGATCTCCCCGTCCCCGGACGGGAGTTGAACGGCATCCACCAGGCAATGGAGTACCTGCCGCTGGCCAACAAGGTCCAGGAGGGCGACTACGTGACGCCCCCGATCACGGCCGAGGGCAAGCACGTGGTGGTCATCGGCGGTGGCGACACCGGCGCGGACTGCGTGGGCACCGCCCACCGCCAGGGCGCGGCCTCGGTCACGCAGCTGGAGATCATGCCGCGTCCGGGCGAGGAGCGGAACCCGGGCCAGCCCTGGCCGACGTTCCCGATGCTCTACAAGGTCACCTCCGCGCACGAGGAGGGCGGTGAGCGGGTCTACTCCGTCAACACCACCCACTTCGAGGGCGACGAGGACGGCAACGTCCAGTGGCTGCACCTCGTCGAGGTCGAGTTCGTCGACGGCAAGCTGAACCAGAAGCCGGGCACGGAGCGCAAGATCCCCGCCCAGCTGGTGACGCTGGCCATGGGTTTCACCGGCACGGACGTCGAGAACGGTGTGGTCTCCCAGTTCGGCCTGGAGCTCGACGCGCGCGGCAACATCGCGCGTGACGCCGAGTTCGCGACGAACGTCCCGGGCGTGTACGTCGCCGGTGACGCCGGCCGCGGTCAGTCGCTGATCGTCTGGGCGATCGCCGAGGGCCGCTCGGCGGCCCGTGGCGTCGACCGCTTCCTCACCGGCGCCAGCGATCTCCCGGCGCCGATCCGCCCGACGGACCGCTCGCTGGTGGCCTGACCCCCCGGGCCGACCTCCCTTACGTGACCTGACGGTCACTCAAAAACGTCCCGTACAAAGGCGTACGGAACAACCACGGCGCTCGCCTTGTCCCCGACCGGACGTTGGCGGGCGCCGCTGGCTTTTTCGTCAACTCACCTTCAGGCCTGGAACTGCACCGTGGCATCCTCGGTGTACGCGCCCACCCTGCTCTGGGTGTAAGGGCGTTCGGTGCCGGTGAAGGTCACCAGCAGGCGCGCTCGCCGAGTTCACGCGGGCGAGCCTGGCCAAGCCGGCGCTGTGGACCACCCCGCACCATGCGGGATCCGCCGCCGACTACAAGGTATTCAGTCAGTGGGCGCGCCGAGGGGCGCTACGGCACGTGGTACCTCTCCCCGTAGACCTTCCACTTCAGCGGCGTGTGCAGATCCAGGCTCCCGTCGTACACGAACTGCCGTTGGGCCGTGTCGATGCGGGTGGCGTCGTGGTCCGGGTTCTTGGACTTCATGCTCGTACGGCGGATGTCGAGGAAGATGTCCAGGTACGACTTCTCGCTGCCGCCCTGGGAGGGCAGGTCGGCCTCGCGCAGGCGCGTTCGTGCAGGCCGAAGAAGCTGTCGGGGCTGGGGCCGGGGCCGTGCAGCACCATGGCGTCGTAGTAGATGAACTGGCCGAGGGTGCCGAGGCCGTCGAGTTTGGCGAGGCGGACCGCGGGGTCGAAGTAGACGCGGTCTCGTTCGCTGTCCTGCGCCGCGCGGAACGCGGTGACACCGGCCTCCTTGCGCCAGGCGGCCGGGAAGCCGTCGAGGCCCTCGTGGGAGTCCGTGCCGTCGACCTTGCGCAGGGAGGGGAGGTGCACCTCCGTGCGTCGGCGGGTGCGGGCGCGTGGGGGCGTGCGTCGCCACTGCGGGCGGGCGCAGGCGGATGGGTGCGGGTGCGTGGGGGTGCGCGTCGGCGGCTGTGGGTGCGTCGGGAGTGGGGCCTTCTTCCGGACGGGGCGTGCGGCGGCGACCGCGGGTGTATGGGGGAGCTCGGACTCTTCCGGTCGGGTCTGTTGCTACGCCGTTCCGTTCTTCAGCTCCATCACCTTGCCTACCGCCGACACCACCAGCAGGATCAGCAGCCCCGCGCAGGCCGCCGCCTGGATCGGGGTGCGGCGGCGGTCGCGGGGTGCGTACGCGTAGGCGAGCGTCACGACGCCGCCCGCCAGCAGACCGCCCAGGTGGCCCTGCCAGGAGGTGATCCACGCCGAGATCACCAGCCACACCAGGAGCCCTGCCATGAATTGGTTGACGCTCCGCATATCGGCCCCCAGCCGGCGGGCCATCACGTAGTACGCGGCTCCCAGGCCGAAGATCGCGCCGGACGCGCCGAGCGTGGGGGTGTCCGGCGCGATCAGCAGGACGAGGACGGAGCTGCCGAGTGCCGAGAGCAGATAGAGGGTGATGTAGCGGACGCGGCCGAGCTGGGCCTCCACGACCCGGCCGATGTTCCACAGCGAGACCATGTTCATCACGATGTGCAGGATCCCGAACGTGCCCTCGGTGGGCGGCAGATGGAGGAACGCCCCGGTCAGCAGCCGGTACCACTCACCGTCGATGACGCCCTCGGGGTGGAAGTCCGACGGGTACGGGGCCTGCCACATGTAGTGGCCGCCGTCCGGCCCCACCAGACCGGCGCCCAGCATCTCGAAGCGGTCCACCACCGACGAACGCACCAGCTCGGCCAGATAAGCGAGCACGTTGAGACCGATCAGGGCGTACGTCACCAGGGGCACTGTGGAGATCCGGCCACCGAAGGCGGTGCGGGCCTGGCGGATCGAGCGCGCCCCCTCCTTCACGCACTCCACGCACTGGTGGCCGACCGCTGCCTCGCGCATGCAGTCCGGGCAGATGTAGCGGTCGCACCGGGTGCAGCGCACATGGGACTCCACCTTGGGATGGCGATAGCAGGTGGTGACGGCGGACTCGGGCTCCACGGCCGGCTCCTCGGAGTTCAATGGGAAGGGGGGACGATCAGCCGGTGGGGTCGGCGGCGAACAAAATAGCGAACACCGGGGTGCGGGTGGGACGGCAGGGGCCGGAGTGCCCGTGGTGACGTAATCTCGGCACTCCCGTACCCCTCGTTGCAATGGGAGTCCCGCATGGCCGGAATCAGCCTCACCAAGGTGGAGGCGACCGCGCCCGCGCTGGTCAGTCTGTACAAGAGCGCGGGAGTCTCCCTCACCAAGCACGGGCTGAACGGGCAGCGGGCCGCCGTGTATCTGGTGGTCGACTACTCGGGGTCGATGAAGCCGTACTACCAGGACGGCAGTGTGCAGGCGCTCGCCGACCGGGTGCTCGGCATGGCGGCCCACTTCGACGACGACGGGACGGTGCCGGTCGTCTTCTTCTCGACCGACATCGACGCCGTCACCGACATCGCGCTCGACAACCATCAGGGCCGCGTCGAGCGGATCGTGGCCGGGCTCGGGCACATGGGCAAGACCAGCTATCACCTCGCCATGGACGCCGTCATCGACCACTACCTGGACAGTGGCTCCAAGGACCCCGCCCTCGTCGTCTTCCAGACCGACGGCGGTCCGATCAACAAGCTCGCCGCCGAACGGTACTTGTGCAAGGCGGCGAAACTTCCGCTGTTCTGGCAGTTCATAGGGTTCGGGGATCCGGGCAGCAGGCAGTTCGAATTCCTGTGCAAGCTGGATGAGTTGGCGGTGCCGCAGAAGCGGGTCGTCGACAACGCCGGGTTCTTCCACGCCGGTTCGGATCCGCGGAAGGTGTCCGACGGGGAGCTGTACGACCGGCTGGTGGGCGAGTTCCCGCAGTGGCTGGCGGCGGCCCGGGCGCAGGGGATCGTGCAGTGACGGTACGACCGCTGCCCGCCGCCGAGCGGGTCGCCGTGGCCTGGAAGAACGGGGGAGGGGTGACCCGTGAGATCGCCGCCTGGCCCGAGGGCGCGGGCATGAGCGATTTCGTGTGGCGGGTGAGCCTCGCCGACGTCGGCGCCGACGGGCCGTTCTCGGCGTTCGCCGAGGTGGACCGGATCCTCACCATGGTCGAGGGCGAGGGGATGGATCTGACCGTCGGGGGCGAACATCGTCGTGTCGATACGCGGTATGTGCCGAGGGGCTTCCCCGGCGACCTGCCGACCGACTGCCGCCTGCTCGGGGGCCCGGTCGTGAACCTCAACGTCATGTGGCGCAGGGGCGGCGATGCGACCCCCACCGTCAGGGTCGTGCGTTCTCGGCTGCCCGTCGCCGTCCCGGCGGGGCCGGCCGTGCTGGTCGTCGCACTCGACGGGACCGCCGAGGTGGCCGGACTGACCCTCGGGCGGTACGACGCCGCGCTGCTGACCGGCGAGGACGCCGAGCTGCGCGCGACGGGACGTACCGCTGTCATCGCTCTCCTGCCACAGGGGGCTGAGCTCGGCTCGTGACGCCCCGTTGGCTTCGGCCGGACGCCATGCCACCCTGGGGGGCCGAGGGGAGCGGCGTATGGGTGTGCGAGACGTCAACACCGGTCGGGATACGGGGACTTCACCTGTGGGGACCTCGAGTACCGGGCGGCGGGGCGAGGTGGGCAAAGGTGAGCGGCTCGCGGACTGGGCCGACGGGCGGCTGGGCATCTACGGGCTGGCCAAGGCCAATATGCGCAAGGTCTTTCCGGACCACTGGTCGTTCATGCTCGGCGAGGTCTGCCTCTACAGCTTCCTCATCCTGATCCTCACCGGCGTCTATCTCACCCTGTTCTTCGAGCCGAGCGGCGTCGAGGTCGTCTACCACGGCTCGTACAAGCCGCTGAACGGCATCATCATGACGCGGGCGTACGAGTCCACGCTCGACATCAGCTTCGACGTGCGCGGCGGACTGCTGATCCGGCAGATCCACCACTGGGCGGCGCTCGTCTTCCTCGCCGGGATGCTCGTGCACATGATGCGGGTGTTCTTCACCGGCGCGTTCCGCAAGCCGCGCGAGGTCAACTGGCTGTTCGGCTGGACCCTGTTGATGCTCGGCCTGATCACCGGGCTGACCGGCTACTCGCTCCCCGACGACCTGCTCTCCGGCACCGGCGTCCGCTTCGCGCAGGGCGCCATTCTGTCGGTCCCGATCGTGGGGACGTACCTGTCCTTCTTCCTCTTCGGAGGAGAGTTCCCGGGGCACGACATCATTCCGCGGTTCTTCCCGATTCACGTACTCCTGCTGCCCGGGATCATGCTGGGCCTGGTCGTCGCCCATCTGATCCTGGTCTTCTACCACAAGCACACGCAGTACCCCGGGCCCGGACGGGACCAGAAGTCCGTGATCGGCATGCCGTTCATGCCGGTCTACATGGCCAAGGCGGGCGGCTTCTTCTTCCTCGTCTTCGGCGTGCTGTCGATCATGGGCGCGATCGCGACGATCAACCCCGTGTGGGCCTTCGGGCCCTACCGCCCCGACCTGGTGACCACCGGCGCGCAACCCGACTGGTATCTGGGGTTCTCCGAGGGGCTGATCCGGGTGATGCCGGGATGGGAGATCAACGCCTGGGGCCACACCCTGCAGTTGGGCGTCTTCATCCCCTTCTCCCTCTTCCCGCTCATCATGACCGCCATCGCCGTCTACCCGTTCATCGAGGCGTGGGTCACCGGGGACAAACGCGAGCACCACATCCTCGACCGGCCGCGCAATGTACCCACCCGCACGGGGCTCGGTGTCGCCTGGCTGACGCTGTACGCCGTGCTGCTGGTCGGCGGCGGCAACGACCTGTGGGCCACCCACTTCCACCTCTCGATCAACGCGATCACCTGGTTCGTACGGGTCGCCGTCTTCGTCGCGCCCGCGCTCGCCTACGTCGTGACGAAACGGATCTGTCTGGGGCTGCAACGCCGGGACCGCGACAAGGTGCTGCACGGGCGCGAGTCCGGCATCGTCAAGCGGCTCCCGCACGGCGAGTACGTCGAGGTCCACGAACCGCTCTCGCAGGCGCAGCGGTTCACCCTCACCCAGCATGAGCAGGCGCCGCCGTACGAGGTGGGTCCGCTCGTCGACGCCAACGGCGTGGTCCGTCGGGTGGGCTCCTCCCGCCGGCTGCGCGCCCGGTTGGCCCGGGCCCTGTACGGACCCGATACGCAGATCCCGAAACCGACGGTCGAGGAGTACCGGGAGCTCACGAGCGAGGACCATCACCACTGAGACCGGCCAGCACCGCCGCCCGGCACTCGGCCGGGCTGCCCCACGCGGTGCGCAGGGCGCGGGCCTTGGTGAGCCAGAGGGAGAGGTCGTACTCGGCCGTGTAGCCGATCGCGCCGTGCAGTTGGAGCGCGGTACGGGCGGTGGCGTACGCGGCCTCGCAGGCCGTGACCTTGGCGGCGGCCACATCGGCCGGGGCCATGGACAGGGCGGCCCCGAAGAGGAGCGGCCAGGCGAACTCCAGGGCGATCTTCGCGTCCGCCAGCCGGTGCTTCACGGCCTGGAACGAGCCTATGGGTACCCCGAATTGGCTTCGCTGCTTCACATAGCCGACCGTCCGGTCGAGGAGCGCGAGCCCGACCCCCAGGGCTTGGGCAGCGGTGGCGAGCCGAGCCCACGCTAGGGCCTGGGCGGCAGCGCGAGCCACGTGGGGCCCCGTGGCGACGAGCTCACCGCCCGAGAGGGGGAGGGTGAGCCGGCGCGCGGGGTCGAGGGAGGGACGAGGGGACGCGCGGGGGGGTGTGGGGGTGTCGGGAATTCGGGAGGTCGTGGGCGTGCCGGGGGTTCCGGACGCCGCGGTGGTGCCGGGGCTCCCCAGGGGCGCGGAGATCCCGGAGGTCTGAGGGCCCCCGTGTCCCGGCGCGCCCGCTCCCGTTGTGCCGCTGCCGCTGCCGCTGCCGCTGCCGCTGCCGCTGCCGCTGCCGCTGCCGCTGCCGCTGCCGCTGCCGCTGCCGCTGCCGCTGCCGCTGCCGCTGCCGCTGCCGCTGCCGCTGCCGCTGCCGCTGCCGCTGCCGCTGCCGCTGCCGCTGCCGCTGCCGCTGCCGCTGCCGCTGCCGCTGCCGCTGCCGCTGCCGCTGCCGCTGCCGCTGCCGCTGCCGCTGCCGCTGCCGCTGCCGCTGCCGCTGCCGCTGCCGCTGCCGCTGCCGCGGACCGGTGCTTGCTCTGTCGCGTCGTGCGATGCGGGCGACGCGCCGCCGTTGTCGGTGTCGTCGGCGGTTGTCGGTGTCGTGGTCGGCGTGGAGGCGTGTACCGGCGCCTGTGTCAGGTGCAATTCGGAGGTCTCACCGGTGCTCCGCACGGCCAGGTGCACTTCCGCCGCATCCCCGTCGAGCAGGTACGGCGCCCCGCCCGGGATGACCAGCGTGGCCACCGCCTCGCCCGACGCGAGCGTCGGCAGGAGGCGCTTGGCCGGGCCCGATTCGCCGAGCGAGGACAGGAGCGCGGCCGTCGCCACCGTCTCCACCAGGGGGCCCGGCACCGCGTGTCGACCCAACTCCAGGAAAGCGACGGCCAGTTCCGCGGGAAGGGGGCCCACCCCCTCGTACGCCTCGGGTATCGCCAGCGCGAAGACGCCCGCGTCGGCGAGGCGGGACCACAGGGCGCGGCCCGGCTCGTGGTCGCCCGCGGCCCAGGCGCGGACGGCCGTGGGCGTGTCCGCGGAGGTCAGCATCGCGTCCAGGGAGGCGGCGAAGGCGCGCTGCTCGGTGTCGAGGAGGAAACGCATCAGCGGCGTCCCTTCGGGAGGCCGAGCAGCCGCTCGGCGATGATGTCGCGCTGGATCTCGTTGGTGCCCGCGTAGATGGGACCCGCGAGGGAGAAGACGTACCCCTCGGACCAGGCGGTGTCCGCCAACTCGCCTTCCGGTCCGAGGAGATCGAGCGCGGTCTCGTGCAGCGCGATGTCGTACTCGGACCAGAAGACCTTGTTCAGGCTGGACTCCGGGCCGAGGCTCTCGCCGTCGAGGAAGCGGGAGGCGTGGGCGTACGTGAAGAGCTGGTAGGCGCGGGCGCCGATCACCGCGTCGGCCACCCGGTCGCGCAGGGCCGTGTCCGTGGGGTCCGCCCGGGCGCGCCAGAGGGACACCAGCCGGTCGGCGGCGGCGAGGAAGCGGCCCGGTGAGCGCAGCGTCAGCCCGCGTTCGTTGCCCGCGGTCGACATGGCGACCCGCCAGCCCTGGCCCGGCTCGCCGATCACATCGTCGTCCGGGACGAACACGTCGTCCAGGAAGAGCTCGGCGAACGCCGGTCTGCCGTCCAGACGGCCGATCGGGCGGACCGTCACGCCCGGTGCGCGGAGGTCGAACATCAGGTAGGTCAGGCCCTGGTGGGGCTTGGGGGTGTCCGGATCGCTTCGGAACAGGCCGAACGCGCGATCGGCGAACGCGGCCCGTGACGACCAGGTCTTCTGCCCGCTCAGCAGCCAGCCGCCGGCCGTGCGCACCGCGCGCGAGGTGAGGGAGGCCAGGTCGGAGCCCGCCTCGGGCTCGGACCAGGCCTGTGCCCAGATGACCTTGCCCGTGGCCATCGACGGCAGCACGCGCGCGCGTTGCTCCTGGGTTCCGTGGTCGAAGAGTGTCGGCGCGAGAAGGCTGATGCCGTTCTGGCTGACCCGGCCCGGCGCGCCCGCCGCGTAGTACTCCTCCTCGAAGGCCAGCCAGCGGACGATGTCCGCCCCCCGTCCGCCGTACGCCGTCGGCCAGGACACCACCGACCAGCGGTCCGCGGCCAGTTCGGCCTCCCACGCGCGGTGCGCGGCGAAGCCCTCCTCGGTCTCCAGCGAGGGGAGGGGGACGGCCGGGACATGGGCGTCGAGCCAGGCCCGGGCCTCGGCGCGGAACGCCTCGTCGGCGGGCGAACGGGCGAGATCCATCGGCGGCACCTTTCGGTGGTGATCTCTGCGGCAAGCTTCCCTAACAAGTGTTTGGTAGGTTAGCGTGGAGTCATGACAGACGTCGAGGGTCCGGAGTACGTGCCTGGGCACGGGCTGCTGCGGGGGCGCACCGCCGTTGTCACCGCAGCGGCGGGCGCGGGGATCGGCGGGGCCACGGCGCGCAGGTTCCTGGAGGAGGGCGCGCGCGTACTGATCAGCGACGCGCACACACGGCGGCTCAAGGAGACCGAGCAGGCACTCGCCGAGGAGTTCGGTGCCGCGAATGTCGCCGCACTGCCCTGCGACGTCACCGACGAGGACCAGGTCCAGGCCCTCTTCGACACGGCCGCCGACCTGCACGGCGGCCTGGACGTCGTCGTCAACAACGCCGGCCTGGGCGGCGCTTCGGCGCTCGTCGACATGACCGACGAGCAGTGGTCGAAGGTGCTCGACGTAACGCTGAACGGCACGTTCCGGTGCACCCGGGCAGCCCTGCGCCGACTCAAGGAGCAGGAGGGGGGCGGGGTCGTCGTGAACAACGCCTCCGTCGTCGGCTGGCGCGCCCAGGCCGGCCAGGCCCACTACGCCGCCGCGAAGGCCGGCGTCATGGCGCTCACCCGATGCGCCGCCATCGAGGCCGCCGCGTACGGAGTGCGTGTCAACGCCGTGTCACCGAGCCTCGCCATGCACCCGCACCTCGCCAAGGTCACCACGCCCGAGCTGCTCGAAGAACTGACCGCGCGCGAGGCCTTCGGACGCCACGCCGAGCCCTGGGAGGTGGCCAACGTGATCGTGTTCCTGGCGTCGGGCTACTCCTCGTACATGACGGGCGAGGTCGTCTCCGTCAGCAGCCAGCACGCCTAGGACGACAATGGGACCGTGCCTACCAAGAAGAAGCCCCAGGTGACCGCCTCGCCGGAGCGCCGACGTGAACTCCTCGACACCGCCGCCGAGGTTTTCGCCGAGCAGGGCTACAACGCCACCACCGTCCGCAAGATCGCGGACGAGGCCGGGATGCTCGCGGGCAGCCTCTACTACCACTTCGACTCCAAGGAATCGATGCTGGAGGAGATCCTGCGGACCTTCCTCGACGAGCTCTGGAACGGGTACGACGCCGTCCTGGACGCCGAACTTGGTCCCAGGGAAACCCTGGAGGCCCTGATCACCGAGTCCTTCCGGGAGATCGACCGGCACCGCGCGGCCGTCGCCATCTACCAGAAGGAATCCAAGCACCTAGCCGCCCAGCAGCGCTTCGCGTTCCTCGCCGAGTCGCAGCGCAACTTCGAGAAGGCGTGGCTGAGCACGCTGGAGCGTGGCGTCGACGCCGAGGTCTTCCGGGCCGACCTCGACATCCGGCTCACCTACCGGTTCGTGCGCGACACCGTGTGGGTCGCCGCGTCCTGGTACCGGCCCGGTGGACAGCACAGCCCTGAGGAGATTGCCCGGCAGTACCTGTCGATGGTCCTCGACGGGATCTCCGTACGCGAATAACCCATGTCTGCGAGGGAGTTGTCATGTCCGAGGCCTACATCGTCGAAGCGGTCCGCACGCCCGTCGGGCGGCGCGGGGGAGGCCTGAGCGGTGTCCACCCGGCCGACCTCGGAGCACATGTCCTCAAGGCCCTGGTCGAGCGGTCCGGAGTCGACCCGGCCGCCGTCGAGGACGTCGTCTTCGGCTGCCTGGACACGGTGGGGCCGCAGGCCGGTGACATCGCCCGCACCTGCTGGCTGGCGGCCGGGCTGCCCGAGGAGGTGCCGGGCGTCACGATCGACCGGCAGTGCGGGTCCTCGCAGCAGGCGATCCACTTCGCCGCGCAGGGCGCGCTGTCCGGCACCCAGGACCTGGTGGTCGCCGGTGGCGTCCAGAACATGTCGCAGATACCTATCGCCTTCGCCTCCCGCCAGGCCGCCGAACCGCTCGGTCTCACCGAGGGCCCCTTCGCGGGCAGCAAGGGCTGGCGGGCGCGCTACGGCGACCGGCCCGTCAACCAGTTCCACGGCGCCGAGCTGATCGCCGCCAAGTGGGGTATCAGCCGCCGTGACCAGGAGGAGTTCGCGCTCCGCTCCCACCAGCGGGCGATCCGCGCCATCGACGAGGGCCGCTTCGCGCGCGAGGCCGTGGCCTACGGGGAGGTCACGGTCGACGAGGGTCCGCGCCGGGACACCTCGCTGGAGAAGATGGCCGGCCTGAAGCCGGTCGTCGGGGGCGGCACCATCACCGCAGCCTGCTCCTCCCAGGTGTCCGACGGCGCCGCTGCGATGCTGCTCGCCTCGGAGCGAGGGGTCCGCGAACACGGGCTGACGCCCCGCGCGCGGGTCCACCACCTCTCGGTGCGCGGCGAGGATCCCATCCGCATGCTGTCGGCCCCCATCCCGGCCACGGCGTACGCCCTGAAGAAGACCGGCATGTCCATCGGCGACATCGACCTCGTCGAGATCAACGAGGCCTTCGCTCCGGTCGTCCTCGCCTGGCTGAAGGAAACCGGGGCCGATCCGGAGAAGGTCAACGTCAACGGTGGCGCGATCGCGCTGGGGCATCCGCTCGGCGCCACCGGGGTGAAGCTCATGACGACGCTCCTCCATGAACTGGAGCGCACCGGCGGCCGGTTCGGCCTCCAGACCATGTGCGAGGGCGGCGGCCAGGCGAACGTGACGATCATCGAGCGGCTCTGAGGCGACGGGCGGTGCCCCTATGGGTTTCGTCAACCCATGAGGGCGGGTTGTGGGTCGTGGAAGGTGCCGTCGCAGAGCATCGCGAGGAGCAGGTCGGCTCGCCGTCCGGCCGGACGGATCGAGCACGGCAAGGACGGCCGGGTGCTGCAACCGTGGCCCCAGGACCCGTTCCAGGGAGGGGCGGATCTGTGTGAGCAGGCCGTGGAGTCGGTTGGCGACCCCGGTCGCTTCGTCGGCCAGGTCGTCGTCGAAGCCCACGCTCATCTCCAGCTCGGCGATCGTCTCGTCCTCGCCGCCGATTACCCGCAGCGTGTGGGGCATCGCGGGAGCCTCAGTTCGCCTCGTACTTCATCGAACTTGTCCCAGGCCTCGATAAGGTCCTTCGGGAAGTCCCGCCCGGTGGACGGGACTTCGGTGCCGACGCCGGTCGGAACCGCGGGTCCGCGAGGGGATCTCGACGAGCCGCCGCCCCTCGAATCCTCGGCAGAAACCATGGGCCCCGGGCACGCCAATATCTGTGCCTGCAAAGTGAGAATTGAGCTTGAAGCGCGGTGAATATTACTCACTCGACAGGCATGGCGGAGTTATTTGTCGCGCACGGCCGATCGCACCGTGCTACTCTCGATCTCAGTTGCAGTTGTGGTTCCCGAAATCTTGCAGGTGTTCCCACCAATTCATTCCAGTGGGGATTCTTTATGGCTCCGGTTATTTCCGGCAGGGTGATCATCGCGGCGACACGGAGTACACACAGCGTGAACCCCGAGCACCGCCCCGAAGGAGAAATAACATGGCTTCCGGAACCGTGAAGTGGTTCAATGCAGAAAAGGGCTTCGGCTTCATCGAGCAGGACGGTGGCGGCGCTGACGTCTTCGCCCACTACTCGAACATCGCCGCCCAGGGCTTCCGCGAGCTGTCGGAGGGCCAGAAGGTCACGTTCGACATCGCGCAGGGTCAGAAGGGCCCGACGGCCGAGAACATCGTTCCCGCCTGACGTCGGCACGTACTTCGCAGCTGGGGCCCGCACCTTGGGTGCGGGCCCCAGCTCGCTGCGTTTCAGGAGATTCGCGACCCACTCTCCAGGGTCCCGTCCGAGCTCCGGACGAAAATCCGTCGGGCCTTCATACGGAGCGACCGGCACCCTCGCAGGAATCGCACCATGCGCTCCGGCGAAGCCTCCCGTGAGTAATCCCCCCCGGCCGATCCGATTTCCCATCCGGTTCGGCTCCCATTTTCTTCGGCTCGTTCTTGCAATTCTCTGCGCTGCTCGTTTTCTGCGGGAATTCCTTGATACGCGCCACGTCAAGGAAGGTTCCACGTGAACCGCACGCGCACAAATGAGCGCTTCGCCCGCACTCGCACCGGAAATCCGGGCTTCGCGAGGGGCGGAAACCGCACCGGCTCCCCGCGCCGTCCCGAAGGCCACGGACGCCGACAGACCTCGCCCCAGGGCGAGTTCGCACTGCCGAAGACGGTCACCCCGGCACTGCCCGCCGTCGAGGCGTTCGCCGATCTCGATATGCCGGCGCAGTTGCTGCGCGCGCTGGACCACGAGGGCGTGACCGTACCGTTCCCGATCCAGGCCGCGACCCTGCCGAACTCCCTGGCGGGCCGTGACGTACTGGGCCGTGGCCGCACCGGTTCGGGCAAGACCCTTGCCTTCGGCCTCGCCCTGCTGGCCCGTACGGCCGGCCGACGCGCCGAGCCGCGGCAGCCGCTGGCCCTCGTCCTCGTACCCACCCGCGAGCTGGCCCAGCAGGTCACCGACGCCCTCGCTCCGTACGCCCGCTCCGTGAGGCTGCGGCTGACCACCGTGGTCGGCGGCATGTCGATCGGCAAGCAGGCCGGTGCGCTGCGTACGGGGGCGGAGGTCGTCGTCGCCACGCCGGGTCGGCTCAAGGACCTCATCGACCGTGGCGACTGCCGCCTGGACCACGTCGCCGTCACCGTGCTCGACGAGGCCGACCAGATGACCGACATGGGCTTCATGCCCCAGGTCACCGAGCTGCTCGACCAGGTGCGGCCTGGAGGCCAGCGGATGCTGTTCTCGGCCACACTGGACCGCAACGTCGATCTGCTGGTCCGCCGCTACCTGACCGACCCCGTGGTCCACTCCGTCGACCCGTCCGCGGGCGCGGTGACCACCATGGAGCACCACGTACTCCACGTGCACGGCGCGGACAAGCACCGGACGACGACCGAGATTGCGGCCCGGGACGGCCGGGTGATCATGTTCCTGGACACCAAGCACGCGGTGGACCGGTTGACCGAGCACCTCTTGAACAGTGGTGTCCGGGCCGCCGCCCTGCACGGCGGCAAGTCCCAGCCGCAGCGCACGCGGACCCTGTCCCGCTTCAAGTCCGGGCATGTGACGGTGCTGGTGGCGACCAATGTCGCGGCACGGGGGATCCACGTCGACAATCTCGACCTGGTCGTGAACGTCGACCCGCCCAGCGACCACAAGGACTACCTGCACCGGGGAGGCCGCACGGCCCGCGCCGGTGAGTCCGGCAGCGTCGTCACGCTGGTGACCCTCAACCAGCGCCGCGACATGAGCCGGCTGATGGCCGCCGCCGGCATCACCCCGCAGACCACACAGGTGCGCTCGGGCGAAGCCGAACTGAGCCGCATCACCGGTGCCCAGGCGCCCTCGGGCATCCCGGTCACCATCACCGCGCCGGCCACGGAACGTCCCCGGCGCGGCGCATCCTCCCCGTCCTCCTCGTCCCGCGGCCGGCGTGGTCGCGTCGGCCGGGGCCGGTCCACCGGCGATGCGGCACGCCGCACGGCGCAGCGCTCGTCCGCCGTCGACGCGGCCGCCTAGATCCGGACTTCGCAGGTCGCTGAAAAGGTTCGACGCAGCAGCCTCTCAGCGTCCGCGAGTGACCGGGGCAGCCCTTCGTCGGCGGCTCGCGGCCGATCCCGCCCGCCGGACGATCGAACCCGACCTGTTGATCTTCACGATCGGGTGACCTGCGAAGTCCGGGCCTAGACCGTCGCGGTCCGCACCGTCGTACCCGAGCCCGTCGCGGCCCGCACCGTCATACCCGAGCCCGTCGCGCCCGGCCCGTCGTGACCGGAAAATCCGCCCGTCCCCGCAGGAGGCATCCTTTGACACCGGCCCAGACTCGGCAACGCCCCGCACACCCCCTCCCCTCGGTTTCGGCCGGGGCCATGGACCTGTCCGGACCGCAGGTCTGTGACGACATGACCGTCGAGGTGGCGCTGTCCGTCATGGTCGGTGCTCGTGTCGGGTTTCTGGTCCTGTGCGACCGGGACGAGCAGGTCACGGGGTCGATCACCCGGACCCGGCTCGTCGCTGTCCGCGACAGCTCCGCCTATACGGACCGGCTCCGGCTGCGGGACGTCCTCGGCGCCGACGGGCCGTCCGCCCCGCCTGTGACCACGACGACGCCCGGAGCCGGGCACGCGACGCGGTGTCGGCAGCCCGGCGCCCCGTCCGTCATCGCCGGCGAGCACGGTCCCGCCCTGGGCGCTCTCGCAATGTCCCGCTGATCGACCCCGTCCCGACCCCAGCCGGCCCGGTCCCCTTCTTCCTTCCCTGTGATCTTGTGAGGCATCATGCGCTGCGTCATCGCCCGGTTCCCGTTCGACCTCACCAAGAGCGGGGTACTGACCTCGATGAAGGGTGTGAAGCCGGAGACCATCACGGGTGAGTCCGTGCTCATCGGCCGCCGCCACTACCCCGTCAAGCAGGTGGGCGAAGTCATCACCCGGCAGGACCGCCGCGACTTCACCAGCGGAGAGGTCACCCGGGCCATGGCGCGGCTCGGCTTCACCTGCCGAAGCGGCCATGAGGCCACGCCCGTCCCGCATGCTTCGCACGCCCCCACGCCGCTCGAGACCGCCTCGGCGCTGCTCGGCAGCCCCACCCCCCTGGGGGTGTGACGACGACCGCCGGAAGCTGATCCACCGGACGGCGTCCGGCACAGGACAGCGATGAAGGGCCCTGCCGACGCGCGTCGGCAGGGCCCTTCATCGCTGTCGGCGTCCGGTTGTTCCGGTCGACCGACACTGTCCATCAGAAGGCGCCGGACACGGCGTCTCAGTACGACGTCTCAGTGATCGGAGTAGCTGAAGTCGCCCACGGTCCAGGCGCTGACGTCCTTGATCGCGACGCGGTACATCCCACCGGTCTCGGGAATTCCGATGTTGCCCTGGAGGATCCGGGCGAGATGGAAGTGCAGATGCGTGGGCGCCTCGCCGCGGTCGGCGCGGGCCGGCGGCCGGTCTGCGATGAAGACGCCGGAGAACGAGTCGAGGTGGTCGGAGTCCTTGAGCACCTCCGAAACCCGCTCCCTCCACATGGCTTCGGGAGCCAGTCGGCCGGTGATGACAGCACCACCGACAACCACGGTCAGTGACATCCGATTGCTCTGCCCGGACTCCACCATGGCGGAGATGCCGACGAGCAGCTCGTCAGGGTTCGACATGGGAGCCGATTCTATCCAGCGGCCGTTCCCGCTACCCACCCGTAGAGGTGACGTGAGGATATTTGGCACTTGTGCCGATCAAAATCTGTGTTTGTCAGAGTAGACATTGGCTGGGTGTGTGGTTAGGGTTTCTCTCGTTGACGCAGTCGGAGATGCCCGGCAGACACGAACTGGCGGGATAGCACGGGCAGTACCGCAGTACCGGTTCTGCACACACCGATTCACCAGAGGACGGAGGGAGCAGACGCCATCAGGATCGCCCGGCCGGAGAGCGTTCGGACCGGGTACCGCAAGGCCCCGGAACGGAAGGTGGTCCCCGGTCACGCAATCGCGATTCCCGTACTCCCTGCCCTCTCCCGGGCCGGGGGTCGGAAACAGAAGGTCGGCGCGGCAGTAACGCCGGCAGATGGTGTTCAATTTCCCTCGGGGCCCTGGTGCCGTACGGCACCAGGGCCCCTCGACGCGTTGCAGAACGAGGTGACATGACAGCAGACAGTCCACTGAGCGATCGTCTGGATGACGACGACTACCCCGCATACACGATGGGCCGGGCCGCCGAGATGCTCGGCACCACCCCGGGTTTCCTCCGGGCCATCGGCGAGGCCCGGCTCATCACTCCGCTCCGCTCCGAGGGCGGACACCGGCGCTACTCCCGATACCAGCTCCGGATCGCCGCTCGCGCCCGCGAGCTGGTCGACAGAGGGACCCCGGTCGAGGCCGCCTGCCGCATCGTCATCCTCGAGGACCAGCTCGAGGAAGCACAGCGCATCAACGCCGAGTACCGCCGCACGGCGAAGCAGGCATCGGACGGTTCCGGTTCCGGTTCCGCCTGAGTACGTCGGCCGAACCGGCCGGTGCACGCGATGGGTTTTTTCGCCCCCTACCAGCCTTTCGGCTGCAGGTGGATAGGGGCGCGGGGAACTGCGCAATCTTTTGAGCGGGGGTCTGGGGGCGGCAGCCCCCAGGGACGGGTAGGGGCGGAGGGGGCGAAAACATTGTGGGGACCCTCCGTCGGGCTCCGAGCCGACGTCAGGCGGGCAGTGACGCATCGGGCGCCGGCAGGGAGCCCAGCGTCGCGTCGGCCTTCGCCATCACCCGCCCGACCAGCTCCGCGCACGACGGCAGGTCCTCGATCACTCCCGCGACCTGCCCAGAGGCCATCACCCCCAGGTCCGTACGCCCGTCCACCATCGAGGACTTGAGCAGCATCGGCGTATTGGCGGCGAGCAGGACCTGGCTCCAGGAGAGGTCCTTGCCGTGCTTCATGGCCAGGCCGTCACGGATCATCTGCGACCAGGAGAGGCCCGACATCCTCCGGAACCCGGCGGCTCGGCGAACGGCCGGCGCGAGGGCGCTCGTACGGCCGGACCTCTCGAGGGAGTCGACGAGTTCGCTGCGCAGCATGCGGTGCGGGAGCCCGTCGACTGCCGTCGTGACCGTGATGTCCTTGACCGTCGCTGCCAGGTACTTGGCCTTCACCGCGTCCGGGACGGTCGAGTCGGAGGTCAGAAGGAAGCGCGTCCCCATCGCGATGCCCGCCGCGCCGTACGCCAGCGCCGCCACCAGCCCCCGGCCGTCGCAGAAGCCGCCCGCCGCCACGACCGGTATGTCGACCGCGTCCACCACCTGCGGCAACAGCACGGTCGTCGCCACCTCGCCGGTGTGCCCGCCACCCTCGCCGCCCTGCACGATCACCGCGTCGGCACCCCAGGCGGCCACCTTCTCGGCGTGCCGGCGCGCCCCGATGGACGGGACGACGATCACGCCCGCCTCCTTGAGCTCGGCGATCAGCTCGCGCGAGGGGGCGAGGGCGAAGGACGCGACCCGCACGCCCTCGTCGACGATGATCCGCACCCGGTCGCCCGCGTCCCCGGCGTCCGCGCGCAGATTCACCCCGAACGGCTCGTCCGTACGGGACTTGACCTCTCGTACGGCGTCCCGCAGCTGGTCGAGCGTCATCGTCGCGGAGGCCAGGATGCCCAGCGCGCCCGCGTTCGCCGTGGCGGAGACCAGGCGCGGGCCGGCCACCCAGCCCATGCCGGTCTGCACGATGGGGTGGCGGACGCCGACGAGCCGGGTCAGCGCGGTCTCCATCAGTGCCCGACCTTGCCGCTGTCCGGGACCTCGCGATCCCGGGTGCCCTTCGGGTCGATGATCTCGCGGATCAGCTCCAGCTCTTCCAAGGTCGGTTCACGGGTGTACGGCACCTCGTCGGAGACCGTCAGCTCGAAGCCCGTCGCCGCCCTCACCCGCTCGACCGTGACGCCGGGGTGCAGCGAGGCGAGGCGCAGCGAGTGGTCGGGCGTCGCGAAGTCGAGGACCGCGAGGTCGGTCACCACACGCGGGATGCGATGGAAGCGCGTGGCGCTCGGCCCCGCGGCGGCGGCGCGGTCGTATCCCACCCCGCACACCATGTCGACCCGCTCGACGAAGACACGCGGCGAGTGCTTCGGGACCCAGTAACTGGTCGGGTTGTTCAGCGTGTTGACCGGGGCGCCGCGCACGCCCAGCAGTTGGCGCCTGGGCTTGGACCAGTCGCCGATGCAGGAGATGTTCTGGTTGCCGAAGCGGTCGATCTGGCTCGCGCCCATCATCACGTGCCGGCGGCCGCCTGTGACCATCGTCAGATGCTGTCGGTACGGCAGCCAGCCCTCCGGAGTGCCGTCGAGGCCGACGAGCATCGCCTCGCCGTCGGTCAGCAGCAGGTCGGGCGAGAAGGTGCGCTTGGCGAGGCGGGCGCCGATGGACGGGATCACGCCCATCGGGCCGGCGAGCACCTCGCCATTGCCCCGCCAGGCCTCGGCACAGGCGATCACGCAGTACTCGGCGCGAGACGCCTTCGCTTCGGTCTCCGCTCGGGTCGTGCTCACTGGTTCTGCTCCCTCTGCCAGGCCTGGACGGCGCTGCGGTAGGCGTGCTCGTCCCCGCCCAGGAACCGCTCGGCGAACTCGGCGTGCGGTGTGGTGGCGTACAGCCTCTGGAAGGCTTCGTCGCGCCCGTAGTCGGGCACGCACGAGGTGAAGTGCGCGCCGTTCGGCGTCTCGACGACCCCCGTCACGCTCGACCGCTTGAGCAGCAACGTCTGCGGCGCGGCCTCCTTGGTGAGCTCCGCCGTGTCCACAATCCGCTCGCAGGACACATACGCGGCGTCCGCCGCCTCGCAGAACAGGTCGTCGAAGTACGGGTCCGGGCCCAGGTACTGGCCGTTGCCGAGGCGGTCCGCGCGGTTCATGTGGACCAGGGCCGCGTCCAGGCGCAGCGCGGGCATGGCGACGAACTCCTCCCGTATCCCCGAGGATTCGTCGGCGTACGGCGAAGTGACCGTTCGCAGACCGGGGTTGACCCGCATCACGTCCGAGCCGATGCCCGCCCGCACCGGCAGGAACGGCAGACGGTTCGCGGCGGCGCGCAGCCCCCACATGAACATCGCCTCGTCGACCTCCATCAGCTCGAAGGCGCCGCTCTCGCGTGCCGCGCGGTAGTGCGGTTCGAGCGGGATCGAGTCGAGGGTCGTGAAGGCGGTGACGAGTTTCCGTATCCGTCCGGCGGCGGCCAGCAGGCCCACGTCGGGGCCGCCGTACGAGACGACGGTGAGATCGGTGATCTCGGTGCGGAGCAGCGCTCTCACCAGCGCCATCGGTTTGCGGCGCGAGCCCCAGCCGCCGATGCCGAGGGTCATCCCGCTCTCCAGCCGGGCGACGGCTTCGTCGGCCGACATGGTCTTGTCGCTCACTGGGCGGCCTCCTTTCCGAAGGTGTCACGGACGCGGTCGGCCACTCCGTCGAGGTTCGCCTCGAAGGTGAAGCCCTGCTCGAAGCGGTAGCTGCGGCGCACGTCGACGGGATCGATGCCGTTGATCGCCGCCTTCGCGAGGCGGATGAGGTGACCGTCCTTGGCGGCTATCTCGCGCGCCAACTCCAGGGCTGCCGCGCGCAGTTCCTCGCGCGGCACGACCCTCCACACCGAGCCGTGCGCGTGCAGTTCGGCGGCGGTGGCGGTGCGCGAGGTGTAGTACAGGGCGCGCATCAGGTGCTGCGGGACAAGGCGGGCCAGATGCGTGGCCGCCCCGAGCGCTCCCCGGTCCAGCTCGGGCAGCCCGAAGGTCGCGTCCTCGCTCGCCACGATCGCGTCCGCGTTCCCCACCAGCCCTATCCCGCCGCCCAGGCAGTAGCCCTGCACCGCCGCGACGACGGGCACCTCGCACTCGTACACCGCGGCGAATGCCTCGAAGCAGCCGCGGTTGGCGCCTATGAGCGCGCGATGCCCCTCCGTGTCGCGCTGCATCTCCTTGATGTCGACGCCCGCGTTGAAACCGCGCCCCTCGGCCGTCAGCACGACACAGCGGATCTCGGGGTCGTGGCCCGCCGCGCGGACGGTGTCGGCCAGGTCGAACCAGCCACGCACCGGCAGTGCGTTCACCGGCGGGAAGTCGACCGTGACGACGGAAATCCCCTTTTCCGGGGACGAGGTGGAGACACCCATGGGCGCATCAGCTACCTTTCCACCAAACGTTTGTTAGGCACAGTCTCGAAGCTAGCAGCGAATGCATCCGCGCGGGAGGCCCTGTGGACAACGTGGACACCATGGATCTCGGAGGCAGGACCGTGGTCGTCACCGGCGGCACCCGTGGGGTCGGGGCCGGGATCGCGCGGGCGTTCGCGCGGGCGGGCGCGCACGTCGTGGTCTGTGCGCGCAGGCCGCCCGAGGCGCCCCTGGAGGGAACCGATTTCGCATCCGTCGATCTGCGCGACCCGGCCGCCGTGCGCGCCTTCTTCGACGCGATGCCCCGGCTCGACGTCCTGGTCAACAACGCGGGCGGCACGCCCTACCGGCCGCTGGCACAGGCGGACGCCGAGCGGCACGCGCGCGTGATCGAGCTCAACCTCACCGTCCCGCTGACCGCGTCGATCGCCGCGTACGAGCACCTCAAGCGGGCCAAGGGCTCGGTCGTGATGATCGGCAGTGTCAGCGGGACGCGACCGTCACCCGGCTCGGCGGCCTATGGGGCGGCCAAGGCGGGCCTGGAGAACCTGGCCCGTTCGATGGCCGTCGAATGGGCCCCCGACATCAGGGTCAACACCCTGATCGTCGGCATGGTCCGCACCGAGCTGGCGCATCTGCACTACGGCGGCGAGGACGGCATCGCCGCCGTCGCGCGCACCGTCCCACTGGGCCGTCTCGCCCAGCCGTCCGATGTCGGCGAGGCCGCCGTCTTCCTCGCCTCGGACGCAGCCGCCTACATCAGCGGGGCCTCGCTGCTCGTCCACGGGGGCGGGGAGCTGCCCGCCTTCCTCGACGCCGCAAGCGCCAACAAGGAGAAGTGAGATGAGCGCACCGCTGCTGTGCGAGGGGCGTGTCGTGATCGTCACGGGCGCGGGGCGTGGACTCGGTCGGGCACATGCGCTCGCGTACGCCGCCGAGGGCGCGCGCGTCGTCGTCAACGATCTCGGGGTCGGCCTCGACGGCATACCGGGACCGGACAGCCCTGCCCGGCAGGTCGCCGACGAGATCCGTGCGGCGGGCGGCGAAGCCGTGGCCCACGGCGGCGACGTCGCGACGACCGAGGGCGCCGCATCGCTCATCCGCACCGCCCTGGAGGCGTACGGACGCCTCGACACGCTCGTCAACAACGCCGGGTTCCTGCGCGACAGGATGCTCGTCAACCTCGACGAGGAGGACTGGGACGCCGTGCTGCGCGTCCATCTGAAGGGCCACTTCCTGCCGCTCAAGCACGCGGCGGCACACTGGCGGGCGGAGGCGAAGGCGGGGCGTACGCCGGTGGCCCGGGTCGTCAACACCAGTAGCGGAGCGGGGTTGTCGGGGTCGGTCGGGCAGGGCAACTACAGCGCCGCGAAGGCAGGGATCGTCGGGCTGACGCTCGTCGCCGCCGCCGAGATGGGGCGGTACGGCGTCCACGTCAACGCGATCGCTCCCGCGGCCCGCACCCGGATGACCGAGCGGACCTTCGCGGAGGCCATGGCGACGCCCGGCACCGGTTTCGACGCCATGGCGCCCGAGAACGTCTCACCGCTGGTGGTCTGGCTGGGGTCGGCCGCGAGTGCGGGCGTCACCGGACGGGTCTTCGAGACCGAGGGCGGGCGGATCACCGTCATGGAGGGCTGGCGCCCGGGCCCGACCGCGGACAGGGGCGCACGGTGGACGCCGTCGGAGGCGGGCGAGGCGACGCTGAAACTGCTCGCGGAGGCAGAGGCTCCGGGGGCGGTGTACGGGGCGCAGTAGGGCGACGGTGCGGGCCCCTCCGCTCAACCGGGGCCGGGCGGCGAGTTCGTCGGCCGCGCGGACAGCCTCGCGCCGCCGGCCTCCGTCCGCCAACGGGGCCCGCGCCGGCCCCCTGAACCGGAGGGCCCGCCAACGGGGCCCGCGCCGCCCCCCTGAACCGGAGGGCCCGCCAACGGGGCCCGCGCCGCCCCCCGAACCGGAGGGTCCGCCAACGGGGCCCGCGTCGCCCCCCCCGAACCGGAGGGCCCATCAACGGGCCCGCGCCGCCCCCCGAACCGGAGGGCCCGCCAACGGGGCCCGCGCCGCCCCCCGGACCGGAGGGCCCGCCAACGGGGCCCGCGCCGCCCCCGAACCGGAGGCCAGGGCGAGCGGCGCGTTCCCGGCGGGGGAGCGTGACGTCCGCGGAAGCCCGATGGGTTCGGGGGATATGGGGAGTGCGGGTGCCGGAGGGCCGTTGCGTGTCTAGCGGGAGAGGCGCGCGGCGGCCTTCCGCTGCTGTTCGGACATGACGGACAGGAAGCGGATCACGGTCTCCAGCTCGTCCGTGCTGAACTCCTCGCAGGCCTCGATGACATCGCGCGCCCAGTCGTCGAAGAACACGGCCAGCTCGGCGATCTTCTCCTGGTTCAGCTCGACGACCACCCGGCGCTTGTCGGTCGGGTGCTTGACCCTGCGGACGAAGCCCCTGCCCTCGAGGCGGTCGACCAGGCCGGTGACGGACGCGGGGGCCAGCCCCGTGCGTTCGGCCAGGTCCTTCGCGGTCAGCGGGCCGAACCGCTGGAGCAGATCGAGGGTCTTGCTCTCGGTGGCGCTCAGGCCCTGCTGGGCCGCGACCGCCGAATGGAACATCACCGTGACGCCACTGTGCTCGCGGCCCACGGTCATGAGCTGGTCCAGCGTCTTGGCCCGCCTGTCGTCGGCGGTTCCGGCACCCCTGTCGCCCTTGGCGTCCTTGTCTCCGCTGCTCATGGGGCCAGGTTAACAAATATTTCGTTCGGTCGAACTAAAGACTTGCGATCGCGGCTGAGTCGATGCAAGTCTTTCGTTAGCCCGAACGAAATAAATGTCGAGCGAATGAATCCGGAGCAACGGGAGACGCCATGTCCACGAGCCTCACAGCCGCACCCCCCTCACCCCCCGCGGAGCCGTATCCGCGTCGCTGGGCCGCCGCCGTCGTGATGATGATCGCGGCGCTGATGGACCTGCTGGACGTGACGATCGTGAACGTCGCGATCCCGTCCATAGGCCGTGACCTGGACGCCTCACAGAGCGCCCTGCAGTGGCTGGTCTCCGCGTATCTGCTGGGCTTCGCCGCGACCCTGATCGTCTCCGGGCATCTCGGGGACCGGTTCGGGCGCCGCTTCCTCTTCCTCGCCGGCACGGCGGGCTTCGGGCTCGCGAGCCTCGGGTGCGGGATCGCCCAGTCGCCTGGACAGCTGATCGCCGCGCGGGCCGTGCAGGGCGTGATGGCGGCGGTGCTGATGCCACAGGTGCTCGGCTCGTTCCGCACGCTCTTCCAGGGCAAGGAGCGCGGAGCGGCCTTCGGGATGTACGGCGCGGTCGCCGGATTCGCCTCCGCGGTCGGGCTGCTGCTCGGCGGGGTGCTCACCGATGCGGATCTGTTCGGCTGGGGCTGGCGGTCCGTGTTCCTGGTGAACGTGCCGGTCGCCATCTGTACGTTCATGGCGGGACTCGTCCTCGTCCCGGCCACACGTGAGCGGTCCGCCGGGCGGCCCGACGTGCTCGGCAGTGTGCTCCTCGCCGGCGGGCTCGTCGCGATCGTGCTTCCGCTGGTGCAGGGGCGTGGCAACGGGTGGCCGCTGTGGGGATGGATCTGCCTCGCCGGTGGAGTGCTCGTGGTGAGTGGGCTCGGGGTGTACGAGGCGCGTCGACGCGGATCGGTGACGGTGCCGCTGCTGCCCTCCCGCGCCTTCCGGCTTCCCGCGTTCTCGGTGGGCGTCCTGGTCCAACTCATCTTCTCCGTCGGGATGCAGGGCTTCTTCCTGATCTTCGCGATCTGGCTGCAGGGCAGCGAGGGCTACACCCCGACCCAGGCGGGTGTGCTGACTGTGGCCTTCTCGGTCGGCGGCTTCCTCACCGCGCCTGCGGCGGACGGGTTGGCCGTGCGCTTCGGGCGGCTGGTGCTGGGGGCGGGGGCGCTGCTGATGGCCGGGGGCTTCGGGTGGATCTGGGCGGCGGTCGAGGACTCCTCCGCCGTGCACACCGGGGCGTGGCCGCTGGTGCCGGGGCTGGTGCTGGCGGGGGCGGGGCTGGGGTTCCTGGTGGTTCCGCTGGTGAATGTGGTGCTGTCCGCGGTGCCCGGTGAGCTCGCGGGTGGGGCGTCCGGGATCTTTTCCACGGCTCAGCAGTTCGGTGGGGCTGTGGGGGCCGCGGTGATCGGGAGCGTGTTCTTCGGGCATGCGTCGGGTGGATTGACGGGGGCGCTGACCTCGGCGATGCCCTGGGTGATGGGCGGGTTCGTGCTCTGCGCCGGGCTGTGTGCGGCATTGCCGGGGCGGGCGGTGGCTGAGCAGCGGGGGTGAACGGTGGGGGCGGGGCGGGGCGGGGCAGGGCGGGGGGGGGGTTTCCCCCCCCCCCCGCCCCTGCCCCTTCTCGTCACTCGGGGTCTCCGCCCCCAACCCCCATCGGGCTGAACGGCCTTGTCCTCAATCGCCGGAGGGGCTGAAAATCGGCCCCTCCGGCGATTGAACGGGTAGGGCGAAGGGGCGAATAGATCCCTGAACGGCCCCCGCTCAGGGAGCCGCCCCCAAGGCCGTCTCCAGAAGCGCTGCAGTCTCGGCATGCCCCGTCTGCTGGTCGTCGGCGGCGAACGGCTGACCTTCCGCGTCGAGGAGCTGGACCTCGACGATGATGCCGTCCTCCGCCGGATGGCGGTGGGTCGCGGACGGGTGACCGGGGCCGTGGGTCCGGGCCAGGCCCGCGCGGAGTTCGGCCTCCACGTCCAGGGACAGCCACCGGCGGGCTTCGGCGAGAGCCTCGGCGACCGCCTGCGCTCCGTACGCGAGAAGGACTCGCACGCACCCCGGCGAGCCGCGGTGCGCGGCCGCCACGAGCGGCGGCTCGCCGGTCGGGCCGGGCCGGTTCGGGTCCGCACCGGCCGCGAGGAGGGCGTCCGCCATCTCGGTGTGACCGCGCCGCAGCGCCCACGTCAGGGCCGTGAAGCCGAACGCCTCCACCGTGTCCGGGCCGGCCCCGGCCGTGAGCAGCGCGCGTACCACCGACGTATGGCCGCCGCAGGCCGCACCGCACAGCGGAGCGTCCGTACCCTGACTGAGCCGGTCGGGGTCGGCGCCGGCCGCCAGCAGCAGTCGTACGATGCCGGGTTGGTCGCTCACCGCGGCCAGATACAGCGCCGTCTGGCCGTCCTCGTCCACCGACTCCGGGCTCACGCCGGAGCGCAGCAGCCCTACGACCGCGTCCTCGTCACCCTCGTACACAGCGGTGAAGAGGCGCGCCGCGGGGTTGTTCGTGCTCATCCTTCGACCCTCGCTCGCGAAGGACGCCTCAGGCAAAGGCTTTTGGGGTGTTCTGTCTCACCTCTTACGCCTCACCTCTCTCTCTTCGCATCTCACATCTCACCGGTCACGTGTCACACTCCAGCACCGTCCGGCACAGCGCGCAGCGTGCCCGAACCCGGCCGCGCACCGGCACCCTGATCCGCTGGTGGCAGGTCGGGCAGGGGAACGACACACGCAGGGGGCCGCGGGTGTCCGGGGTGAAGGCGTAGGGGGCGCCGGGGTGGGAGTCGGGGGCGTGGTGGTCCTGGGCGTAGCGGCGGTCCTTCGCGTAGCGGCGGCGGCCCGCCCAGCCTGCGGCGGTCAGCGGGGGCTGCTGTTCGTCGCGGCGGGCCTGCGCCATGCCCTTGGCGTACGCGGTGTACGCCTGCGGGCTGGTGAACCAGATCGCGGGGTCCTCGCCGAAGACGAGGGCCCGTTTGGCGAGGACGTAGCCGAACTCCTCGGGAGTGAGGTAGCCGAGCTTCTGCGAGGACGCCGCGTCCTCGCGGTAGGCGTCGAGGAGGAGCCAGCCGGCGCCGAGGTACGTCGCTGCCGTGTCCGTGAGGATCTCGGTGTCGCGGGTGCCGGGGAAGGAGAGGTCGAGGCGGTGCAGATAGACATGCATCACCTCGTGGGCGAGGGCGGCGCCGATGTCGCGGCGGTGGGTGCGGAAGCGGTCGTTGAGCTCGATGAAGTACTCGGGGCCCGCGGCGAGTTCGACGTTCGCCGCGTGGGTCATCTCACGGAAGCCGATGATCATCCGGGCGTCCGGCAGCCGGTAGTGCCGCACCATCTCGCGGGCCACGCGCTGCGCGCCCAGATGCAGGTCGTCGATGTCGGCGAAGGCCACGTCGGCGGGGGCCACGCTGGTCGCGAAGGTGTGGATGGTGTCGTACGAGAGCCGCTTGTAGAGCGCGGTGATCGACGCCCGCACCGTGTCCAGATGCGGGAAGCCGTGCTCGACGGGTCCGCCGTTCGCCACGTCCGCACCCCCTGAAGACGTCAGCACTGGATTCCACTCTAAGCGGGCTTTCTCCCGGCGGCGGGGTGGCCGGGCGCGCGGAGCGGTGTCTGGCCGGAATGCGGCTCTTGCCCGAGCTGCGCGGCGGTCCTCATAATCCGCACCAGCTTGGCAGGAGCATGCCATCACGCCTCTCCGTGCCCTGCGCCTCGCGTTCAACCCCCCACGAAAGGAAGCGCGTTGAAGTCTCTCAAGAAGTTCAGCCTCATAAGAAGAGCGCTCGCCGTTGCCGCGGTCGCGCTCGCCGCGGTGTCTCTCCAGCCGCTGTCCGCGCAGGCCGCGCCCGCGCCCGTCGTCGGCGGGACCCGGGCAGCGCAGGGCGAGTTCCCGTTCATGGTGCGGCTGTCCATGGGCTGTGGCGGCGCCCTCTACACCAAGAGCATCGTCCTGACCGCCGCGCACTGCGTGGACGGCTCGGGCGCCAACACCTCCATCACCGCCACCGCCGGCGTCGTCGACCTGCAGAGCAGCAGCGCGATCAAGGTCAAGTCGACCAAGGTGCTCCAGGCGCCCGGCTACAACGGCAGGGGCAAGGACTGGGCCCTGATCAAGCTCGCCAAGCCGATCGAGCAGCCCACCTTGAAGATCGCCACCACCACCGCGTACAACAACGGGAACTTCACCGTCGCCGGCTGGGGCGCCACCCGCGAGGGCGGCGGTCAGCAGCGCTACCTGCGCAAGGCCGCCGTTCCCTTCGTCGACGACGCCACCTGTCAGCAGGCGTACGGCAGTGACCTCGTCCCCGGTGACGAGATCTGCGCCGGATTCGTCCAGCAGGGCGGCGTCGACACCTGCCAGGGCGACTCCGGCGGGCCCATGTTCCGCAAGGACAACACGGGTGCCGACATCCAGGTCGGGATCGTCAGCTGGGGCCAGGGCTGCGCCGAGCCCGGATACCCGGGCGTGTACAGCGAGGTCTCGACGTTCGCGGCCGACATAGCCCGGGCGGCGTCCGGACTGTGAGGGCTGGGGCCGTCGCCCCGTACGCATGACGGTGCGGGCGCCCGTGACCCCGGTTGCGGGCGCCCCGCTGCGCCGGTCCCATGGAGGGGAGAGCCCGTTTCCGGGGCCCGTTTCCGGAGCCCCTTTCCGGAGCCCGTCTCGGGAGCCGGCCTCGGTCCCCACCGGCCTGGAGGTAGGCGTCGCCGACGACGGCACCAAGCCGCTCCCCGGCCTCCCCGGCAGCGGCTTCGGTCTCGTCGGTCTCACCGAACGCGTCACCGCCCTCGGGGGCACCCTCACCGCCGGCCCCGCACGGGAGGGCGGCTGGCAGGTCCGCGCGTGCTGCCGTACGAGAAGACCGGCCGGCGATGACGCGGCAGCGCACGGCGGTGGAAAACCTCCCTCGGTTGTGGTGCGTGTCCGGTGGGGGGAGTGTGCTCGGTTGTGGTGTGCGCGCGGTGGTGGGAAGGCCCTCGGTTGTGGTGCGTGTCCGGCGGGGGGAGTGCGCTCGGCCGTGACCCGTGACCCGTGCCCCGCGCCGGAAATGCGTTCGGCGGTCGTCCCGGGGCGCTGGCATACTCCGCGCCATGAGCACCGAAGAGCACCCCGCCGACCCCACCCAACAGCCGCCCCCCTCCGCATCGTTGGAGGTCGGCGGCAAGGACCGCGCCCTGGAGCGGCGGCTCGACGACGAGCTCACCGCATTCAACGCGGAAGCCACCGGCGCCGGTGTTCCCGCGCCGCTCTCGGTCCGCGTGACCGACGCCGCGGGCGAACTCGTCGGCGGGCTCACCGCCTGGGTCTGGGGCAGTTGCTGCGCGGTCGACATGCTGTGGGTGCGTGCGGACCAGCGGCATGCGGGCTGGGGGAGCAAGCTGCTCCGGGCGACCGAGGAGGAGGCCGCCCGGCGCGGCTGCGCCGAGATGATCGTCTCGTCGTTCACTTTCCAGGCCCCCGACTTCTACCGCGGGCACGGCTACCGCGAGACGGGCCGCACGGAGGGCATCCCGGGCGGGCATCAGGACGTGCACTTCCACAAGGTGCTGCAGGCGTCGGACCGTTAGACCACCGACCCGTTAGTCCAACTCCTCTCCCTCCTTTGTCCATGGGCACGTTCGCCCCACCCGGCGCAGGCTGACGGCACGGAACCCGCCCCCAGGAGGAGTGCCTTGCAGCCCTCAGCCATGCCCTCACAAGCCCTGCCCTCGGACTCGTTCGCACCCACCCGCCGCGCCGTCGTCGCGGCGGGCGCCGCGGCCGGAATCGGGGCCGCACTCGGTATGCCGGGTGCGGCCTCCGCCGAGGCGGCCGCCTCCGGCGAAGACCTCGTCATCCGCTCCCGCGCCCTCGAGGTCCGCGTCGCCGCGGCGTTCCCGCGGATCGTCTCGTACACCGACCGCGCCACCGGCGCTGTCCTGCACGGTCAGGAGGACGAGGTCACCTCCGTGCTCGTCGACGGCGCCGAGCGCACCCCGACGGTCACCGCCACGGCGGGCGACACCGCGGTCGCGTACCGGCTCGCCTTCGACGGCGGCACCACGATCGACGTCGAGATCTCCGTGACGAACCGTCAAGTGACCTGGTGTGTCACGGAGATCGCGGACACCGCGGCCCTCTCCGTCGGAACGCTCCGCATCCCGGGCCTCGCCCTGCTCTCCGTCCGTAGCGATCAGCCCGGCGCCCAACTCCTCGCTGCCCGCATCCAGTTGGACAAGTCGCAGAGCGGCGACACCCTACTCACCCCGAGCGCCGACAGCCCGACCGGCACGGCCACCGGATGCGCGTACGCCGTCGTCGCGCACCAGGGACTGGCGGACCTGCGAGCCGACGCGCACCCCGCCCTCAACTCCCTCTACATCGACGTCTTCCGCGAGTCCGGGTGGACCTCCGACCGCCTCCAGCGCGCCCTGCGCGACCAGGGCTGGCACGTCACCTCCGAGTGGGGCCACGGCCTGGAGCGCTCCTCCCTGTGGTCGCACTGGGCGACCGAGACGGACTACGGCCCCGACACGTCCCGCGGCATCAACTCACGGCTCATCCGCTTCGTCCGCAACCACCAGAAGGACGTCTTCGCCGACAAGTGGCCCACCCTGCTGGGCATCGCCCGCATGGGCAACTTCGAGGGCTGGACCGGCAAGACCGACTGGACCTACTTCTACGATCTGATCTGGACCCACTCGCTGCCCGCCAAGTACCTCCAGGCGTACCCGATCAGGACGTGGGGCGAGCACGAGATCACCTTCGAGGGGGCCACGTCCGTCTCCGACGCCGACGGCACCCGTCGCATCACCACCGACGGACGGCTCGTCTACGAGGGAGGCTCTTATCTCCTCCCCTGGGACCCCAAGAAGCCCACCAAGCTGTACCACTACAACCCCGCGGGCGGCAGCAGCAGCTGGCGGCTCCCGCGCACATGGGAGGGACTGTCCCGGGTCGCCCTGTACCGGCTCACCGACCAGGGCCGGGTGTTCCTGACATACGTCCCCGTACGCGCCGGCAGGATCACCCTCGACGCCTCGGCGAAGCAGCCGTACGTCCTCTACCGCACCCGTGTCGCCGACACCCCCGACCCCGCCTGGGGTCAAGCCACTCCGCTCCATGACCCGGGCTTCAACTCCGGCTCTCTGAAGGGCTGGACGGTCAGCGGTCCCGCCTCCGTCGAGCTCAGCGACCTCGGCGACTACGAGCTGGTGATCGCCTCCGGCGGCGCCGCCACCGTCTCCCAGCGGCTCACCCGCCTGAAGCCCGGCCCGTACGCCGCCTCCGTCCAGGTCGAGGTCGGCGAGAGCGCGGACGACACCCGCAAGGCCTCCCTCCAGGTTCGTACCGCCGACGGTGTCACCGCCGCCAACTGGACCGAGACGTCCACCGCGGGCAACTACGTCGCCGCCGACCGCAAGCACGGCACCCGCTTCCAGCGGCTGTTCACGTACTTCACGGTGCCCGAGGGCGGCGGCCGGGTCGACCTCACCCTGCGCGCCGCCGCCGGGCACGCGCGCGTGCGGTTCGACAACGTACGGGTCGTGCCGGCACGCCCTACGGCGAAGCAGGGCACCCTCGTCTTCGAGGACTTCGAGAACGTCCCCCAGGGCTGGGGCCCCTTCGTCAAGGGCGACGCGGGCGGCGCCACCGACCCGCGCACCCACATCGCCCAGCGGCACGCGCCGTTCACCCAGCGCGGCTGGAACGGCAAGACGATCGACGACGTCATCGACGGCTCCCAGTCGCTGAAGTCGCGCGGCGAGAACGACGGCCTGGTCTATCGGACCGTGCCGCACGCCGTCCGGTTCGAGCCGGGCAGGCGCTACCGGGTCACCTTCCGCTACGAGAACGAGAAGGCCGGACAGTACGCCTGGATCACCGCCGTCGACCGAGGGGCGACGACGAGCGAGACCGACCGCACCGACCTGCCCGTCGCCACCGAACCGACCGAACTCACCTACGAGTTCACCGCGCCCTGGGACGGCGAGGCCTGGGTCGGACTGCGCAAGATCGGGGACGACGGCACGGCGGAGTTCTCCCTGGACTCCTTCGAGGTCACCGAGGTCTCCAGGGTCACCGGGGTCTCCTCAGGCGCCGGAGCCTCCTGAAGTTCCAGTACCCACACCTCGTTGACGCCCTCGCGCAGGACAGGACCAGGGACGTACAGCGAGCGCTGTGGACCCACGGACCAGTACCGTCCGAGATTGAACCCGTTGATCCAAACGAACCCCCGGTTCCAGCCCGGGAGTTCGAGGAGGGCGTCCCCGGCGCCGCGCACCTCGACGGTGCCGCGGTACAGGCCGGGGGCGCCGTCCTCGGGGAGTTCCCGGAAGGGGACACCCCGGATGTCGTCCAGGGCGTCGAGGCGCAGCCCCCGCGCCCGCACTCCGTGCAGATACTGCCGCTCGTGCACCACGCCCCCCGTGATGCCCTTCGGCTCGCCGGTGCGCGGCCCGTAGTTGACCCGCCCCAGGGACTCCACCCACAGCTCCACGCGCGCGTGCCCCGCGACGGGCTCCTTGAGGTGCGGCTCGTCCTCGGTGAGCACCCCGGCCCGCGCGCCGTCGACGTACACCACCGCGAGGTCCCGCAGCCCACGCAGGGTCAGCGGATAGGGCTGCCGGGGGCCGGGCACGGTCACCTCGTACTTGACCAGCCCCTGGTCCACGTCCAGTTCCTCGAAGGTCGGCGGCACGGGGTACTCGCCCCCGGGGCCGCCCAGCGTCTCCAGGACGGCGTCCAGAGAGGCCCATTGCCGAAGGCCGGCCGACGCGGACGCCCCGAGGCGCGCGGGCGGCGGCGGTACGTCGGGCAGCGGCCCGTCCGCGTACCCGGCGAGGATCTCCCGGAAGCGCCGGAACTTCTCGGTGGGGCGCCCGAGCTCGTCGATCGGCGCGTCGTAGTCGTACGAGGTGACGTCCGGCTCCAGCGGGCCCTCGTGCAGATCGCCGCCGCCCCGGTTGGCGCCCGCCCAGCCGGCGAAGTTGGTGCCCCCGTGCGCCATGTAGACGTTGACCGAAGCCCCGCACTCCAGGATCTCCCGCAGCGCGTCCGCCGCGTCCCCCGGATCGCGTACGACGTGGTCGGCGCCCCAGTGGTCGAACCAGCCGCACCAGAATTCCATGCACATCAGCGGGCCCTCGGGCCGGTGCCGGCGCAGTGTCTCGAAGGCCACGCGCGCGTGGGAGCCGAAATTGGCGGTCGCCAGGATGCCGGGGATCGAACCGCCGGTGAGCATGTGGTCCTCGGGGCCGTCCGAGGTGAACAGCGGAACGCTCACGCCCTCGGCGCGCAGCAGCTCGGCCAGCCGGCGCAGATACACCTGGTCGGAGCCGTAGCTGCCGTACTCGTTCTCGACCTGCACCATCAGCACCGGGCCGCCGCGGTCGATCTGCCGCGGCACGATCTCGCCCAGCAGATGGTGGAACCAGCGCTCCACATGCCCCAGATACTCGGTGTCCCGTGTCCGGATCCGCCCGGTCAGCCAGTGCGGCAGCCCGCCGTTGTCCCACTCGGCGCAGATGTACGGCCCGGGGCGCACGATCGCCCACAGCCCGGCCTCGTGGGCCGCGTCCAGGAAGCGGCCCAGCTGCCGGACGTCCCGGAAGACGCCGGGGCGGGGCTCGTGGAGATTCCACGGAACGTACGTCTCCACACAGTTGAGCCCCATCGCCCGCAGCATCCCCAGCCGATGCGCCCACTGCTCCTCGTGCACCCGGAAGTAGTGCAGTGCGCCGGACAGCAGCCGCACCGGGCGTCCGTCCAGCAGAAAATCCGTGTCCCCCACCGTGAACTCGCTCATGGCCACACGATCACCCCCTGGCGGCGGCCGCGTCCATGGACAAAGATCAGCGCTGATTGGACGCAAGCGACGCGTGCGGACACGCGGTGACGTTCAGGTACGCGTGCAGACACGCAGGAGTCGCCGAGCGGGGCGGGAGGAAAGCGGATGTACCACACCTGGATGCGCTATTTCACCCCCGCTCCTGCCCATCACCGGCTCGGCCTCGTCTGCCTCGGCGTCGGCCTCCAGTACGGCGAGCTGCCCGTCGTCGGACCGCGCACCCTCGACCACCACGTCGCGGTCGTGATCAGCGCGGGCAGCGGCTGGTACCGGACCCCCGACGGGCACCGCCACCCCGTCACCGCGCCCGCCCTGATCTGGCTCACCCCCGGCGTACCGCACCACTACGGGCCCGACCCGAGCTGGGACGAGTGCTTCGTCGACTTCACCGGGCCCGCGACAGCGACATACACCGAACTCGGCTACATCGAACCGGACCGGCCCGTCGTGCCCCTCGCCGACGCGAGCGCCGCCCGCGCCGTCGTCGGCCGCATCGCCCGCGCCGCCCGCCGCGGCAACCCCCTCCTCGAGGTCGAGACGGGAGCCGCCGTCCACGAACTCCTGGTCGCCCTGCGCCGCGCCCGCGCCGACCTCGCCCCTGACGGCGACGAGGTCCTGCAGGCCCTCGCCCGCGACGCCTTCCAGCCGCTGTCCGTCGCCGAACACGCGGCCCGGCACGGGATGACCCCCGCCGAACTGCGCACCGCCGTCCGCCGCGGCGCCGGATGCAGCCCCAAGGACTACCTCCTCGGTATCCGCCTGGGCCGCGCCAAGGAACTCCTCGCCGCCACCGAGCTCCCGGTCGCCGCCGTCGCCCGCCGCGTCGGCTACGACGATCCCGCCTACTTCTCCCGCCTGTTCACCCGCCGCGTCGGCATGGCGCCCGTCCGCTTCCGCGAGCAGCAGGGCCGAACCGTCCCCGGCGGCTGGAGCAACCGGATACCGGACCCCGACGATCCGCCGATGATCGAGGGGCCGCACGCCACCCAGGGATCCATGATCGAGCCGCTGGAGGCCACGTAGGGTTGGACCCCATGACGACGAGCAACACCAACGAAGCGACCGGCGGCGGAAGCGGCCAGGTCGACCCCGCGGTCCGCGCCGAACTCGCCCGGCTGCGCGACAGCATCGACAACATCGACGCCGCCGTCGTGCACATGCTCGCCGAGCGCTTCAAGTGCACCCAGCAGGTCGGCCACCTCAAGGCCGCACACCAGCTGCCGCCCGCCGACCCGTCCCGCGAGGCCCACCAGATCGCCCGGCTCCGCCGGCTCGCCGAGAACGCCAAGCTGGATCCGGCCTTCGCCGAAAAATTGCTGAATTTCATCATCGCCGAGGTCATCCGCCACCACGAGCGCATCGCGGACGACGCGGGCAACGGTACGGCCGACGCGGGGGAGTGACACCGGGCGGTCGCAGCGTGCATGCTGCGTGAGCACTCTTCGCCGGGCACTCGCCGCCGGCACTTCCCGCCACAACCACGGGCGCACCTCGTGAGTCGGTACGGGCAGAAGCTGGTATGTCCAAACGAGGGGACGTCGGGCCATGCCGTCTGATGCCAAGATCCTCATCGTCGACGATCACGAGGACACGCTGTACGCCCTGGAGAGCGCGCTGGCCCCGCTCGGCTACCAGGTGTCCCGCGCGACCAGCGGCGACGAAGCGCTCAAGGAAGTCCTGCGCGGCCAGGTCGGACTGCTCCTCCTCGACGTGCGCATGCCCGGCGTCAGCGGCCTGGACGTCGTGCGCTACATGCGGCGCGTGGAGCAGACCCAGCACATCCCCATCATCCTGCTCACGGGATTCGGCCCGGACGCCGAACTCGCCTCCATCGCCTTCGGCCTCGGCGTCGCCGACCTCGTCATGAAACCCATCGACCCCTGGGCGCTGCGCACCAAGGTCCGCTACCTGTACGACACCCACCGGCGCCACCGAGCACTCGAACGGGAGCTGCGCGAACTGCGCGCCCAGGCCAAGGGGCACATACCGCCCGTCCCCGTCCCCGGCCCAGGCCTGCCGCACCCGGACACCCGTGTCCCCGGCCGGCGCGAGGTCCGCAACAAGAAGCTGGAGCAGGACCGCACCCCGTAGCCGACGCGCGCCTGCTCCCGCGGCCGCCGTGGGACATAAAGCCTGTATCGGGCCACCTCTGTGCCCTGTCAGCAGCATCAGGCAGCATGGCCCCATGTCCGTACTGACGCGCGACGAAGCGCAGACCCGTGCCAAGCTCCTCGACGTCCACCACTACGGGATCGAACTCGATCTGACCCGCGGGGACGAGACCTTCGACTCCCTGACCGTCATCAGGTTCACCGTCCGCGCCGACGCGGACACCTTCGTCGAGCTGAAGCCCGCCGAGCTGCGCTCCGTCACCCTCGACGGGCAGCCCCTCGACCCCGAGACCCTCGTCGAGAACCGGCTGCCGCTCAAGGGACTCACCGCGGGCGAGCACGAGCTGCGCATCGACGCCGCCATGCGCTACTCCCGCACCGGCGAGGGCATGCACCGCTTCACCGACCCCACCGACGGCGAGACCTACCTCTACACCCAGCTGTTCATGGAAGACGTCCAGCGTGTCTTCGCCGCCTTCGACCAGCCCGACCTGAAGGCCGTCTTCGACCTGTCCGTCACCGCCCCCGACGGCTGGACCGTCCTCGCCAACGGCGTCACCGAGCACCTCGGGGAGGGCCGCTGGAAGGCCGCGCCCACCCCGCTGATCTCCACCTACCTGGTCGCCGTCGCCGCGGGACCCTGGCACTCCGTCCGCACCGAACACCGCGGCCTGCCCTTCGGCATCCACTGCCGCCGCTCCCTGGCCCCCCACATGGACGCCGACGCCGACGAGATCCTCGACGTCACCCGCGCCTGCTTCGACCGCTACCACGAGAAGTTCGACGAGCCCTACCCCTTCGACTCCTACGACCAGGCGTTCGTCCCCGAGTTCAACGCCGGCGCCATGGAGAACCCCGGGCTCGTCACCTTCCGCGACGAGTTCATCTACCGCTCCGCCGTCACCGACACCGAGCGGCAGACCCGCGCCATGGTCATCGCCCACGAAATGGCCCACATGTGGTTCGGCGACCTCGTCACCCTGCGCTGGTGGGACGACATCTGGCTGAACGAGTCCTTCGCCGAGTACATGGGCTACCAGACCCTCACCGAAGCCACCCGTTTCACCGACACCTGGACCGACTTCGGCGTCGCCCGCAAGTCCTGGGGCTACGACGCGGACCAGCGCCCCTCCACCCACCCCGTCGCCCCCGACCCGGACGCCGTCCCCGACACCGCGTGCGCCATGCTCAACTTCGACGGTATCTCCTACGCCAAGGGCGCCTCCGCCCTGCGCCAACTGGTGGCCTGGCTCGGCGAGAAGGACTTCCTCGCCGGCATCAACACCCACTTCGCCCGCCACAAGTTCGCCAACGCCACCCTCGCCGACTTCATCGACAACCTCGCCTCCGCCACCGAACGCGATGTGCACGCCTGGGCCGACGCCTGGCTGCGCACCACCGGCGTCGACACCCTCACCCCCACGATCACCGCGGCGGCCGACGGCACCCACACCCTCACCGTGCGGCACGACGGCAGCCGTCCGCACCGCATCGCCGTCGGCCTCTACGACCAGGACCTCACCGGCGAGGGCCGCCTCACCCTGCGCGAGCGCCTCGACGTGGACGTACCGCAGGCCGAGCCGACGGCGATCGGCAAGGGCCCCGCCCTGCTCCTCCTCAACGACGGCGACCTGTCCTACGCGAAGGTCCGCTTCGACCCCGCGTCCTTCGAGACCGTCCACGCGGCCCTCTCCGGCCTGCCCGACCCGCTCACTCGGGCCGTCGTCTGGAACGCCCTGCGCGACGCCGTACGCGACGGCGAACTGCCCGCCATGGCCTACATCGACGCCGCCCGTGTCCACCTCCCGCACGAGACCGACCTCGCTCTCGTCCAGGGCGTTCTGTCCTTCGCGGCCGCCCACGTCGCCGACCGCTACCTGGCGCCCGAGGAGCGCCCCGCCGCCCTCGCCACCCTCACCGCCCTGTGCCGCGACCTCATCCGCCGCACCGAGGACGGCTCCCACCCCGGACTGCGCCTCACCGCCGTACGCCACTTCATCGACGTCGCCGCCCACCCCGACACCATCAGCGCCTGGTTCTCCGAAGGCACCGTGCCCGGCGGTCCCGAGCTCGACCCCGAGCTGCGCTGGCGCATCCTCGGGCGGCTCGCCGTCCTCGGCGCCGTCGACGACGCCGTCATCGACGCCGAACTCGTCCAGGACCCCAGCGCCACCGGCCAGGAAGGCGCCGCACGCTGCCACGCCGCGCTGCCCGACCCCGAGGCGAAGCGCACGGCATGGGAGGCGATGTTCTCGACCGACGACCTCTCCAACTACCTCTTCACCGCCACCGCCCAGGGCTTCTGGCAGCCAGAACAGGCCGACCTCGTCCGCGAGTACGTCGAGCGCTACTGGCCCGACGCCGTGGCCGTCGCCGCCCGCCGTGGCCCCGCCATCGCCGAGGCCGCGGGCCGTTGGGCCTTCCCCGTCCACGCCATCTCCGCCGAGACCCTCGCCCTCGGCGAGGCATGCCTCCGCGACGCCGACCCCATCCCGGCACTGCGCCGCAAGCTCGCCGACCAACTCGACGACCTGGAAAGGGCATTGCGGGTACGCGAGGCGTAGGGTTCCCGCCCCGCCGCCCCCAGAGCCCGCTCAAAAGATCGCGCAGTTGCCCGCGCCCCTTCAGGGACGCGGGCAACTGCGCGACCAGCCTCAACCCACCCTCAGCCGAAAGGCATGCACGGGACGGGCCGGCGGGGGCGAACAAAACCCACCGCATCCACAGGCGGCCGGCGGTCATCGAACAGCAGGTCCGCGACAGCGGGCCCGCAGTGGGCCCACTCCCTTCGGCGCCCCACGTCAATGCGAGACGTCAACCCGGCCCGGGCGCAGGACATCTAGCACCTCCGCCGACCCAACACGCTTCCTCCGCACGGCAGTACCCCCTTTTGGGTCGGATCGTTTCCTATACGGGCGCGGAAACCCTGAATGCGTACACCCTTGGATTCCCCGCGCCGCGCGCCCACCGGAGGACCCCATGAGCACGCCGCCCCTCGCCTCAGGCCCCGAAGGTCCTGGCGCACTGCGGCCGTTGCTCGACACCGTCCTCGACGCACTCCAAGAGGGCGGCGCCGCCCGCGGAGGACCACTGCCCGCGGGAGGACCCGAGGCGGTGGCACGGCGCGTACGGGACGCGGTCGGCGACGTACTGCCCCGGCAGGGCAGCGAGGACGCCCTGCACATCCTCGTGCGCGCCCTCGCCGAGGGCGCAGCCGACCCCGCAGACCCGCTCTGCGCGGCCCACCTGCACTGCCCACCCCTCGCCGTCGCCACCGCAGCCGACCTCGCCGCCTGCGCCCTCAACCCGTCCCTGGACTCCTGGGACCAGGCGCCGTCCGCCTCGGAGCTGGAGGCCCTCGTCACCGGGGCACTGGCCCACGAGGTGTACGACGCGCAAGGCACCGCCCTCGTCACCACCGGCGGCACCGAGTCCAACCAACTCGCCCTCCTCCTCGCCCGCGAAGCCCACGGCGGCGTACAACTCGTCTGCGGAGCCAACGCCCACCACTCCCTGCACCGCGCCGCCTGGCTGCTCGGCCTGCCCGACCCCGTCGTCGTCCCCGCCCCGGCAGGCACGATGGACCCGGCCGCCCTCGACGAAGCCCTCACCGAGTTGCACGGCCCGCGCGGCTCCTTCGTCGTAGCCGCCACCGCGGGCACCACCGACGCAGGTCTCATCGACCCGCTGCCCGACATCGCCGACCTGTGCGCCGCCCACGGTGCCCGCCTCCACATCGACGCCGCCTATGGCGGAGGGCTCCTCTTCAGCGACCGGCACCGCGCCCGACTCGACGGGCTCGGCCACGCCCACACCGTCACCCTCGACCTGCACAAACTCGGCTGGCAGCCCGTCGCCGCCGGACTCCTCGCGGTACGCGATCCCAGCGACCTCGCCGTACTGGAACACCGCGCCGACTACCTCAACGCCGACGACGACACCGAGGCAGGCCTCCCCGACCTCCTCGGCTGCTCCCTGCGCACCACCCGCCGCCCCGACATCCTCAAAATCGCCGTCACCCTCAAAACCCTGGGCAGGGACGGCATCGGCGCCCTCGTCGACCAAGTCTGCGCCCGGGCAGGCGAGCTGGCCGACCTGATAGCCGCCCACCCCGGCTTCGAGCTCTACGACCGGCCGGTCATCAGCACCGTCCTGCTCCGGCCCGCGGGGGCCACCGACGACACCATCGCCGCCGTACGCCGCACCCTCCTGCACGAAGGACGCGCCGTCCTCGGCCGCGCCGCGCTCGACGGCCGCCTCTGGCTCAAAGCCACGCTCCTCAACCCCCACACCCGGCCGGGCGACCTGGCCGCGCTCCTGAAACTGGTGGAAGGACACACACCCCGATGAGCCCGACGCCCACCCCTCCACGTCCCGCCGCCGAAGCACCCCGCGACCTGGTGGGGATCGGCATCGGCCCCTTCAACCTCTCCCTCGCCGCCCTCGCCCACCCCCTCGTCGAACTCGACACCGTCTTCTACGAACAACGCCCCGGCTTCGACTGGCACCCCGGCCTCCTCATCGACGGCGCCACCCTCCAAGTTCCCTTCCTCGCCGACCTGGTGACCCTCGCCGACCCCGTGAACCCGTGGTCGTTCCTCAACTACCTCAAAGCCCGCGAACGCCTCTTCCCCTTCTACTTCGCCGAGCGCTTCCACATCCAGCGCGCCGAATACGACGCCTACTGCCGATGGGTCGCCGACAGCATCCCCGGACTCCGCTTCGGCCACCAGGTCGACGCCGTCCGCTGGAACCCCGAACGCGCCCTGTTCGAAGTCGACTTCACCCAGCTCGGCACCGACGGAGAAGCCCAATCCCTCGGCCGCTCCTACACCCGCAACATCGTCCTCGGGGTCGGCACCGCCCCGCACATCCCCGAACCGCTCAAACCCCTCGTCGAAGCCCCCGGCGTGCCCGTCATCCACGCCTCGGACTACCTCAAGCACCGCGAGCAGTTCCTCACCGCCGAACACATCACCGTCATCGGCGCGGGGCAGTCCGGCGCCGAAGTCTTCCTCGACCTCCTGCGCAACCGCCCCTCGGGCCGCGAGAAGATCCACTGGCTCGCCCGCACCGAAGCATTCGCACCCATGGAGTACTCCAAGCTCGGCCTGGAACACTTCACCCCCGACTACACGCGCTACTTCCACGCCCTCACCGAACCCGTCCGTGACCGGCTCGTCGCCGCCCAATGGCAGCTCCACAAAGGCATCGACGCCGACACCATCGCCGCCATCCACGACGAGCTCTACCGCCGCACCCTGCACGGCGGCTGGCCCGACGCCGTCCTCACCCCCGCCGTCACCGTCCGCACCGCCGGCCGTGTCGCCACCGCCAAGGTCGAACTCCACCTCGAACACGGCCAGCAGGGCGCCCGCTCCCGACTCACCACCGACGCCGTGGTCCTCGCCACCGGCTACCGCGAACGCCCCCTCGGTCAGATCCTCGCCGGACTCGACCCCTATCTGCGCCGCGACGGCAGCGAACGCCCCAGCATCGACGACCAGTTCCGCCTCGTCCTCGACCCCTCCGTCGCCGGTCACGTCTACGTCCAGAACGCCGAACTCCACACCCACGGCGTCGGCGCCCCAGACCTCGGCCTCGCCGCCTGGCGCAGCGCCACCATCCTCAACTCCCTCACCGGCAAGGACCCCTACCCGCTGCCCGGCCGAACCGCCTTCACCACCTTCGGACTCGAACCGCGCCCGCAGGTCCCACCCGCACGCCGGACGACCCCGGCCCTCACCTCCCTCGTCGAGGGACGGTAAAAACGCCGGCGGGCGCGGAAGATGCCCGCCGGCGACGAGGCCGCCCGGCGTGCGACTCAGCAACCGCTACGGCAAAGCGCCCCTGGACATCGCCAGGGCACGCGTCGCCGGACAGACCGCTCTGGAAACGGACCGCTCTGGAAACGGACCGCTCTGGAAACGGACCGCTCTGGAAACGGACCGCTCTAGAAGACGGGCGTTCCCTCCCGCGTCAGCTTCCAGTCCACCGAGGCGAACTCCTTCGGGTCGAGCGTGCCCTTCGCGGTCACCCACTCGGAGATCCGCGTACGGATCTCCGTCGACTCCGACCACACCTCGGTGGCCGAAGCGACATGCGGGAAGGCACCGCCGCCATTGGCGCGGTAGTTGTTCACCGCCAGCACGAACTGCTGCGCGTCATCCAGCGCCGCACCGTTGTAGGTCAGGTTCTTGATCCGCGAGCCCTCCGCCTGCGCGATGTCGATGTCGTACTGAAGACCCGACACGTAGTCGTAGTTGTAGTCCGGGCGGTTGTTCGCGTTCGTCAGCTTCTCCACGTCGATCGTGGCGTCCGCCGCCGTCTGCACGAAGTAGTTCGCGGAGTACTCCAGGTACGCCCGGATCTGCGCCCCCGTCATCACCTTCGCGACCAGCGTGTTGTCGTACACGTACAGGCTCGACAGATCCCGGATCGTCACGTCGCCGGCCGGAATCTCCGACGTACGGGAGAACGGCGACGCCTGCGCGATCACCGGCAGCGACGCGTACGCCGTGCCCGCCAGCGCCGCCTTGACCACGTCCTCCTGCACCTTGGTGATCAGGTCGATGATCGGAGCGTCCTTGTACCGCGCCTCCACCGTCGTCAGCGTCTGGGTCGCCGTACCGACCACCTGGTTGACATATGCCACGACCACGTCGTGCTCGTCCTTCAACAGCTTGGTGATCTTCGGGTCGTCGGCCACCGAGTTCGAGTTGCGGACCGCCGCCGCCACCGACTCGACCTGCCACTTCCCCTTCTCGAGGACCAACTCGAAGTCGAAGACCGACAGCCGCTCCGCGTACGCCAGCGGCTCCGACAGCACGACCGTCCTGCCGGTCGCCGCGTTGGTGACCTTCAGCTCGGGAATCTCCACATGCGCGTGCCCCACGAGAATCGCGTCGATACCCGGCACCTGCTGCGCGACCAGCGCCGCCGAGTTCTCGACGTACGGCAGCTGATCACCGTACGACGAGGTGCCCGACGAGCCGGAGTGCGCCGACACGACCACGACGTCCGCACCCATCGACCGCAGCTTCGGCACCCACTTCGCCGCCTGCTCCTCCAGGCCCGGGAACGTCAACTTGCCCTGGACGTAGGCCTTGTCCCAGATCGCGATCCCCGGGTTCGTCAGACCGAGGACCGCCACCTTCACCGGCGGGGCGCCCGGGACGTGGAACTTCTTGATGAAGTACGGAGGGAACGCCGGCTTCAGCGTCTTCGCGTCCAGCGCGTTCGCGCCCAGCAGCGGGAAGTGACACTGCGACTCGAACTTCCGCAACGTCTCGATGCCGTAGTTGAACTCGTGGTTGCCGAGCGCCGCGGCGTCGAACCCGATCGCGTTCATCGCCTGCGCCATCGGGTGGACGGGACCGCCCTTGGCGGTGATCGGGTCCACCTTCGCGTAGTAGTACGTCAAAGGAGTGCCCTGGATCGTGTCGCCCGCGTCCAGCAGCAGCGTGTTGCAGCGGCCCTTCTCCGTGCGGATCTCGTTCACCAGCGTCGAAATCCGCGCCAGACCCTGCGCGTTGCCCGCCTTGTCCGTGTACTCCGCGTTCTTGAAGTAGTCCCAGTTGAAGACGTGGCCGTGCAGATCCGTCGTGCCCATCACCGTCAGCGAGTACCGCTTCGGGGACTTCTTGCCCCCCGAGGCCTCGGCAGCCCGCGCCGCCGGAGCCGCGGCCGCCCCGGCGAGTGCGACCCCCGCACCCGTCACGGCGGACTTCTTCAGGAACTTCCGGCGGTTCAACGGCATCTCTGTGGCTCCTCGGGAAAAGGTCAACGACGCGCGTAGATTCTGGCCCAACAGCCAACCCCGCAACAGGTCCAGGAGGTTTCGATCTGATGACCTGTGAGCGCCACAGCCGGCCCTCCCGGTGACAGAGTGGGACGTATGGCCCCCACCGCGGACTCCACCTCACAAGAACCCCAACCCGCCGTCCCCTACGGCACACCCGAATCCCCACGCATCGCCGTGCGAGGCGAAGCCCACCTCGAAGTCGACCCCGAGATCGCCCGCATCGGCATCAGCGTCGAGGCCCACGGCCGGGACCGCCGTGAAGCCCTCGCCGATCTCACCCGCCGCAATGCCGCCGCCCTCGACCTCGTGAAGTCGTACGGCGACGCAGTCGAACGCCTGGAAACCGGCGCCTTCTCCATCAGCCCCGAACTCAGCAGACGCGGCCGTGGCGAACGCGTCCGTACGTACCACGGCCGCGTCCACATCGGCGCCGAACTCACCGACTTCACCGCACTCGGCGAACTCACCTCCGCACTCGCGGACCGCGACCTCACCCGCGTCGACGGCCCCTGGTGGGCCCTGCGCCCCGACTCACCCGCCCACCGCACCGCCAGGCAGCAAGCCGTTCGCGAAGCCCTCCAACGCGCCCGCGAATACGCCGAGGCGCTCGGGACCCACCTCTCCGCACTGGTCGAACTCGCCGACATCGGCGCCGAAAGCGCCCCACCGTATGCGTTCGAAGCCCGGACCTCCCGCGCCCTGCGCACCAGATCCGCCTACGGCGGCGGCCCCATCGAGGACGAAGCCGCCGCCCTCGACCTCGAACCCCAACGCCAACACGTCTACGCCCAGGTCAACGCCCGATTCACGATGGCGCCGCCGCAGTTGTAGAGAAAGTGACGGTCGGTGACCGACTGCTTCTCCTGTGCAGGCTCGCGCAGATGAATGGATAAATGCGACCGAGGCGCGCCCAAATCCCATTCTGCTCATCGGAGCGCACCCTCGCACAATTCAACAGTTGTCAATAGCTCTTCACGCAAAGGTTGTTGGGTAGTCACGTCCGACCAATTCTCTACCCGCCGGTAAGGCCTAGGCTCGAACCATGCGCCGAGCAAAAATCGTCTGTACATTGGGCCCCGCCACCGACTCGTACGACCAGATCAAGGCCCTGGTCGAAGCCGGCATGGACGTAGCCCGCTTCAACCTCAGCCACGGCACCTACGCCGAACACGAGGAGCGCTACCACCACGTGCGAAAGGCCTCCGACGAGACCGGCCGCAGCGTCGGAATCCTCGCCGACCTTCAAGGCCCGAAGATCCGACTCGGCCGCTTCAGCGAAGGCCCCGTACTCCTTGAACGCGGAGACACCTTCACCATCACCGTCGAAGAGGGCGTCGAAGGCGACCGCCAGACCTGCGGAACGACCCACGAAGGGCTCGCCGCCGACGTCACCCCCGGTGAACGCATCCTCGTCGACGACGGCAAAGTCACCCTCGAGGTCACCGCCGTCGACGGCCCCCGCGTCCACACCGCCGTCGTCGAAGGCGGCATGGTCTCCGACCACAAGGGTCTCAATCTCCCCGGCGTCGCCGTCTCCGTCCCCGCCCTCTCCGACAAGGACGAAGCAGACCTCCGCTGGGCCCTCCGCACCGGCTTCGATGTCATCGCACTGTCGTTCGTCAGAAGCGGCAAGGACATCCACGACGTCCACCGCATCATGGACGAAGAAGGCCGCCGCCTCCCCGTGATCGCCAAGGTGGAGAAGCCCCAGGCCGTCGACAACATCGACGACATCGTCGCCTCCTTCGACGGCATCATGGTCGCCCGCGGCGACCTCGGCGTCGAGATGCCCCTGGAACAGGTCCCCATCGTCCAGAAGCGCGCCATCAAGCTCGCCAAGCGCAACGCCAAGCCGGTCATCGTCGCCACCCAGATGCTCGACTCGATGATCGACAACTCCCGCCCCACCCGTGCGGAAGCCTCGGACGTCGCGAACGCGGTCATCGACGGCACGGACGCGGTGATGCTGTCCGGGGAGACCAGCGTCGGCAAATACCCCGTCGAGACGGTCAGGACGATGGCGCGGATCGTGGAGGCGGCCGAGGAGGACATCCTCGCCAAGGGCCTCCCGCCCCTGACCGAACGCAACAAGCCCCGGACCCAGGGCGGCGCCGTCGCCCGAGCCGCCGCCGAAATGGGCGACTTCCTCGGCGCCAAGTTCCTCGTCGCCTTCACTCAGTCCGGCGACACCGTCCGGCGCCTGTCGCGCTACCGCTCACCCATCCCCCTGCTGGCCTTCACCCCGGCCCAGGCCACCCGCTCCCAACTCAATCTCACCTGGGGCGTCGAAACGTTTCTCGGCCCCCACGTCGACTCCACCGACGCCATGGTCGACCAGGTCGACGAACTCCTCCTCAATTACGGCCGCTGCCGGAAGGGCGACATCGTCGTCATCACCGCAGGCTCCCCGCCCGGAGTCTCCGGCTCGACGAACCTCGTACGCGTCCACCACATCGGCGAGGACGACAGCCCCAAGTAGGACGCGAAGCGGGGCCCTTCAAGGAGGGCCCCGCTTCGGCATTCCTACGGCGTGACGATGTCGAAGTCCGCCGACGGCGACCACCGAGAACCATTCGGGGAGCAGCGCCGTGTCGCCGGAGGTCGGAATCGACCGCAGCCCCCTACCGGCCAACAGCTGCAACAACTGGGCTTCGGCCGCTGGGCAATGGCTCCGCGAAAACTCAATGATTGAGCAGAGTCGCCGCAAAACCGCAGATCGCCATCCCGAAGGAATCCCCGAGCCTTCGAAACAGCGGCCGGCATCCCGTCCAATGCCTTCATATACCGCTTCGGCTCCGCGACCGGCGGATGCTCCCACAAATGCGCGGGATTCCCATCGAACCAGCCCATGTGACGCTGATAAATGCCCTTCACGTCATGGCTCGGAGACCCGTAATAATCCCGGTTCGCCCACACCTCGGCAAGCGTCGGAGGCAGCACGAACTCCTCCGCGATCTCCCGCCCGAGCGAGTGGTGACGGGTCATATTGCGGGGTCAGTACTTGGGGCCTACGTGGGTGTCCATGAGGGCGACGGAAGCGCGTCGGGCGACCGAGATGTTGCGTGAGTTTGGTTGCTTCCAGTCGACACCGACCTTGTCGAGCGTGTCGGTGTAGAGCTGCCTGATGTCCGCCGAGAGATTCGTGAAGAAGTACCGCGGGTACTCGTAGCGCTTGCGCTCGCCGTTGATGACCTTCTCGGTCCAGTTGGTGACACGGCAGCCGTCCGAGTGGATGAGCCCCCGGATGAAGTCCCAGGGGTGGGTGTCGACGACGGCCTGTTGCCAGGGTTCGAGCGCGATCTTGCGGTTGTGCTTCAGGCCGGGCCCATGCTGAGGGATGAGGCAGGGCCAGTGTTTGCTGGAGCCGGTGACTGCGACACAGCCTTGCTTCCTGACGCGGCACACGCTGTTGTCCGGGCGGACCGATCGCAGGGCGGCTTCGCACGCGCCGATGATGCCGGGCCAGGCGTTGTCCAACACGATGCGGATGAAGTAGACGCCTCTCCGATGGGCGTTGATGCACCCGTCGCCCAGATAGAGCCCCAACAGGTAGGCGTAGGCCGCCTGGTTCGCGGGTGGGGTCGGTATGTCCTGGCACCTGGGGCAGGGGCGTGCTGAGTGTCCGCGCGGTTCGACGCGGGTCAGCCAGGAACGGATGGCGGCCCGGGAGACACCCGTCTCCTTGCTCACCGCGTTCAGGCTGCGCCCTTGAGCCACCAATGCCAAAGCCCGCTTGCGTGTACCCATGTCGTACATGCGGCCACTCTGTGTGACCGATCGTCGCGCCACGCAGCAAAAAGCGGATGTTCACGAGAATGTGAACGTCCGCTTCTGAATAGCGACCTTGAAAACCAAGGAAAAGTGCCCCGGGTCGGACTCGAACCGACACTGTATGGGTTTTGAATCCATTGCCTGCTGCCAATTGGGCTACCGGGGCCCGCGAATCAAAGGTTGACCCCGACCCGCTGCCCGACCACCATACCGCAGCTAGGTAGGCTCTTGGGAGCAGTACCCGGCCTGAACGAGGAGCCCCCGTGACCGCCCCCGAGTCGCCCCAGCCCGTAGACGCGCCCGACGACGACAAGTCGCACGTGCCTCCGCTGACGACCCGCGTCGTCATCGCTGAGGACGAGGCGCTGATTCGTCTCGACCTCAAAGAGATGCTGGAGGAAGAGGGGTACTCCGTCGTAGGCGAGGCGGGCGACGGTGAGCAGGCCGTCGAGCTGGCCCGGGAGCACAAGCCGGACCTGGTGATCCTCGACGTGAAGATGCCCAAGCTGGACGGAATCTCGGCGGCGGAGAAGATCGCCGAGGAGTCCATCGCCCCCGTTCTCATGCTCACCGCCTTCTCGCAGCGCGACCTCGTCGAGCGGGCGCGCGACGCCGGCGCCATGGCGTACCTCGTGAAGCCGTTCAGCAAGAGTGACGTCGTACCGGCGATCGAGATGGCCGTGTCGCGGTTCACCGAGCTGAAGGCGCTGGAGAAGGAGATCGAGGATCTCACGCAGCGCCTGGAGACGCGGAAGCTGGTCGACCGTGCGAAGTCGGTGCTGCAGACCGAGTACGGGCTGACCGAGCCCGCCGCGTTCCGGTGGATTCAGAAGACCTCCATGGACCGTCGTATGTCCATGCAGCAGGTCGCCGAGGCGGTCATTCAGGACGCCGAGGAGAAGAAGTCCGCGAAGGGCTAGTCCCAGCCCCGCAGTACAGCGAGAGAGGCCCGCGCCCCCCTGACAAGGGCGCGGGCCTCTTCGTATCCCCGGAGTGAACTCAGTCCTCGCCGAGGTACGCCTTTCGTACGGACTCGTCGTGCAGCAGGTCCTGCCCGGTGCCGGAGAGGACGATGTTGCCGACCTCCATGACGTGTCCTTGGTCGGCGAGGGAGAGCGCCGCCTGGGCGTTCTGCTCGACGAGGAGGATGGTCGTGCCGGAGGCCTTGAGTTCGGCGATGGTGGCCATGATCTTCTGCATCATGATCGGCGAGAGGCCCATGGAGGGTTCGTCGAGCATGAGCAGCTTGGGCTGGGACATCAGGGCGCGTCCCATGGCCAGCATCTGCTGTTCGCCGCCCGAGAGGGTGCCTGCCGCTTGCTTACGGCGCTCGCCCAGGATGGGGAAGAGGTCGTACGCGCGCTGGATGTCCTTTTCGATGCCTGCCTTGTCGGAGCGCAGGAACGCGCCGAGTTGGAGGTTTTCGGCGATCGTCAGCCGGGGGAAGATGTGGCGTCCCTCGGGGGAGTGGGCGAGGCCCAGGGCGACGATCTTGTGGGCGGGGACTCCGGAGAGGGGTTGGCCGTCGAAGAGGATGCGGCCTCCGCTGGGCTTGAGGAGCCCGGAGAGGGTGCGCAGGGTGGTCGTCTTGCCGGCTCCATTGGTGCCGATGAGAGTGACGATCTGGCCGGCCTCGACGGTGAAGGAGATGCCCTTGACGGCTTCGATCTTGCCGTAGGCGACCTTGAGGTCTTCGACCTCCAGCAGTGCGGTCACGGGGCGGTTCCTTCCTTGCTGGTGCTGCTCTGCGCGTCGTTGGCGTCGGAGGCGTCGGAGGCGTCGGAGGCCTCGGCGGCCTCGGCGGCCTCGACTTCGGCGACTTCGTCGTCGCCGGGGGCGCCTTCGAACGGCTCACCGAGGTAGGCGGCGATGACGCGTTCGTCGCCCTGGACGACCTCCGACGTTCCCTCGACGAGCTTTTCGCCCTGGACGAGGCAGGCGACGCGGTCCGACAGGTTGAAGATGAAGCGCATGTCGTGCTCGATGACGAGGACGGCGATGCCCCTGTCGCGGATGGCGAAGACGAGTTCTTCGGTCGCCCGCGTTTCTTGGGGGTTCATGCCGGCGGTGGGTTCGTCGAGGAGCAGGAGGCCGGGCTCGCTGGCCATGGCGCGGGCGATTTCGAGCTTGCGCTGTTCGCCGTAGGGGAGGTTGCGGGAGAGGTGGTCGGCCTTGTGGGCGAGGCCGATGAACTCCAGCAGTTCCATGGCCCGTTCACGCGAGGCTGCCTCCGCCTTGCGGAAGCCCGGGCCGCGGAGCAGGGCCGACCACAGGCCCTCCTTCGTCCTGGTGTGGCGGCCGACGAGCACGTTTTCCAGGACGGTCATGTTGGCGAAGAGCCGGATGTTCTGGAAGGTGCGGGCGATGCCGGCGCTGGTGACCAGGTGCGGCTTGGGCGGGAGGACGGTGCCTTTGTAGGAGACCTTGCCCTCTGTCGGCACGTACAGGCCGGTCAGACAGTTGAAGAAGGTCGTCTTGCCGGCGCCGTTGGGGCCGATGAGGCCGACGATCTCGCCGGTGTTGACGGTGAGGTCGACGCTGCGTACGGCGGTGAGGCCGCCGAAGCGCATGGTGACGCCGCTGGCTTCGAGGACGGGCGTGGGGGCTGTGGTGGTGGTCATGTGGGTCACGCCCCTGCCTTGGTGACGCCGACGGTGCTGTCGGGCAGGCCTTGTTCGGGGATGTCGAGTTGGCCGGTGTCGTGGAATTCGAGCTGGCGGCGGCGGTTGGCGATGATGCCCTCGGGGCGGAAGCGCATGAGGATCACGAGCGCGAGGCCGAATGCCAGGAGCTGGTACTCCTTGAGGAAGCTGAGCTTCTCGGGGAGGAGGTAGAGCAGCGTGGCGCCGAGGATGGGGCCGTTGACGGTGCCCATGCCGCCGAGGACGACCGCGGCGAGCAGGAAGGCGGAGTTCGGGGGCACGGAGCCGGCGAACTGGTACGGGGCCGGGTTGACGCTGTATCCGACGTGGGCGCTGACCGTACCGGCAAGGCCTGCCAGCGACGCACCCAGCGCGAAGGCGATGAGCTTGACGCGGAAGCCGTTGATGCCCATGGCGGTGGCGGCGGTCTCGTCCTCGCGGATGGCGATCCAGGAGCGGCCGATCCGGGAGTCGGCGGCGCGGTTGAAGACGAGGACGACCAGCGCGGTGATGAGCAGCATCAGCAGGAAGTAGTTCGCGAAGCGGCCGAGGCTGACTCCGCCGACGTCGTGGGTGCTTCCGAAGTTGAACCCGAAGATCTTGAGGTCCGGGATCATGGAGATGCCGTTGGGGCCGTTGGTGAGGTTGGGCCCCGAGGAGCCGTCGAGGTTGTTGACGGAGATGCGGAAGATCTCTCCGAAGCCCAGGGTCACGATGGCGAGGTAGTCGCCGCGCAGTCGCAGGGTGGGGGCGCCGATGAGGACGCCGAAGACGAGCGATGCGGCCATACCGGTGAGCATGGCGGCCCAGAAGGGGAACTGGACGCCGGAGAAGCGGGAGAACTCGGAGCCGGAGACGAGGGCCGCGGCGTAGGCGCCGACGCCGAGGAAGGCGACGTATCCGAGGTCGAGGAGTCCGGTGAGGCCGACGACGATGTTGAGGCCGAGGGCGACGGTGGCGACTACGAGGATGTTCACGCCGAGGTTGGCGTTGTGCTCGTTGTTCTCGACGAAGGGGAAGATCGCCGCGGCGAGGAATGCCATGGAGGTGGCGAATCCCTTGTGGCGGGCGTTGAGTTCGGCGAAGCGGTCGAAGAGTCCGGCGGTGAGCAGGGCCCAGGTGCCGAAGATGATCAGGAGCAGGTAGCCGAGGAACGTTTCGCTTGCGTCGGGGTCGACGCCGATGCCGTAGGTGAAGACGATCAGGGCTACGACGGTGGCGCCGGTGATGACGAGGCGCTCGCCCCAGGCGGGGAGCTTGGCGGCCGGGGGGATGTTGTCGGGCTTGCTGACCCAGTCCTTGAAGGTGTCGCCGGGGCTGGGGAGTGCCAGGGCGCCGAGGAGGGCGACCAGGGAGCCGACGGCGGCGATGTAGGCGCCGGGGTCGAGGGCGACGAGGCCCTTGAGGTCGACGGCGATGGCGATGGCGCTGAACCAGCTGACCGCGAACGCGGAGGCGGTGGCGAGGACGACGGGCTGGGTGGCGCCTGCCGGGTTGAGCCAGCCGAGGCCGCGGACGCGCCAGAGGGTGAGCGCGAAGAGCAGGGTGAGGGCGCCGGCGACGAGGTCGAGGATCTGGAGTCCGGCCGGGGAGCCGTAGTAGGTGAGGTCCCCGGGGAAGTCGGACGTGTAGGTCCAGGACATGAAGGTGCTGGCGATGGTGGCGACGGCGCCGATGGCGATGAGGGCGCGGGCGGCCGTCTGGGGGAGTGCGATCAGTCCGCGCTCTGCCGTGTTCTCGATGGTTGCCATGGTGCTCACGCCCTGTCCGCGACGCGTTCGCCGACCAGGCCTTGTGGCCTGAACAGCAGTACGAGGATGAGGAGGACGAAGGCCCAGACGGAGGACCAGCCGCCGCCGCCGAGCTGCTGCATGCCGGGGATGCCGTCGATGTAGCTGGTGGCCATCGTTTCGGCGAGGCCGAGGACGAGTCCGCCGATCATGGCGCCGTAGATGTTGCCGATGCCGCCGAGGACGGCTGCGGTGAAGGCCTTGAGACCCATCTGGAAGCCCATGTCGTACTTCACCGTGCCGTAGCGCAGGCCGTAGGCGACGGCTGCGACGGCGGCGAAGAAGCCGCCGATGGCGAAGGCGATGACGATGATGCGGTTGGTGTCGATGCCCATGAGCTGGGCGGTGTCCGGGTCCTGTGCGGTGGCCTGCATGGCGCGGCCGGTGCGCGAGAGGCGGACGAAGAAGGCGAGGGCGGCCATGCAGATGGGGGCGGCGATGATGACGAAGACGGAGCCGCTCTGGATGCTGATGGAGCCGATGTGCCAGGGACCGAAGGGGAGTTGCGGGAAGTTGATGTCGGTCTTGGCGTCGGGGTACCAGTTGAAGACGGCCTGCTGGAGGGCGAGCGAGAGGCCGATGGCGGTGATCAGTGGTGCGAGGCGTGGTGCTCCGCGTAGTGGTCGGTAGGCGAAGCGTTCCGCCCCGACGGCGATGAGGACGGCGACGAGTCCGCCGCCTATCAGCATCGCTGGAAGGGCTATCCACATGGATGTGCCGTCGGGCAGGACGTAGAGGTAGACCGTGAGTGCGCCGAAGCCGCCGGTCATGAAGATCTCGCCGTGGGCGAAGTTGATGAGCTGGACGATGCCGTACACCATCGTGTAGCCGATGGCGATCAGCCCGTACATCGAGCCGAGGAACAGCCCGTTGGCCAGCTGCTGCGGCAGGGTGTTCACCGCATGGCCTCCATGTGGTGGGGAGAGTTGAGCAGGGCGTATGAAACGGGCCGCGCGGTGACGGGTGGTCTGGCCGCGCGGCCCTTGGGTGGTGCTAGCGGCAGGTGGAGATCAGCCGTTGAAGGTGCCGCTCTTGACGGCCTTCCACTTGCCGTCGACGACCTGGTAGACGGTGAGCTGCTTGTTGGTGGTGTCGCCGTACTCGTCGAAGGCGACCGGGCCGGCGATGCCGTCGAACTTGGTCTTCTGCACCTCGTCGACGATCTTGGCGCGGGCGTCGCTCGGGACCTTGCCGTCCTTCACGACGTTGCCGATGGCCTTGATGATGGCGGTGGCGGCGTCGTAGGAGTAGCCACCGTAGGTGCCGTAGTCGCCCTTGAGGCCGGAGGCCTTGTACTTCTTGATGAACTCGGCGGCGGTGGGCAGGGAGTCGACGGGCTGGCCGACGGAGGTGACGAGGTCACCTTCGGAGGTCTTGCCGGCGGTCTCGATGTAGGTCGGGGTGAACATGCCGTCACCGCCGAAGAGCGGGATCTTGGCTCCGCCGTCCTTGAGCTGCTTGGTGAGCTTCTCGGACTCGTCGTACTGGCCGCCGTAGTACACGAGGTCGGCCTTGGCGTTCTTGATCTTGGTGACGAGTGCCGAGAAGTCGGTGTCGCCGGTGTTGACGTGGTCCTGGCCCGCGACCTTTCCGCCCGCCTTGGTGAAGCCGGCCTTGAAGAGCTTGGCGAGGCCGGCGCCGTAGGTCTGCTTGTCGTCGACCACGAACACCTTGCGCTTCTTCAGGGTGTTGTAGGCGTAGTCGGCGGCGAAGCCGCCCTGGAGGGCGTCGGTGGTGGCGGTGCGGAAGTACGTCTTGAAGGGACGCGACTTCGACGTCTGCCAGTTCTTGCCCTGGGTGAGCTCGGGCGCCGTGTTGGACGGCGAGATCTCGACCAGGTTGGCCGTGGCGAAGACCTGCTGCATCTGGGTGGCGACGCCGGAGTTCAGCGGGCCGACGACACCGAGGACCTTGTCGTTCTGGACGAGCTGGGTGGCGTTCTGCTGGCCGGAGGCCGGGATCGCCTTGTCGTCGAGCGCCTGGACCTTGAACGTCACGCCGGGAACGGTGTTGTTCTTGTTGGCGTCGTCGACAGCGATCTGGACGCCGCCCTGGATGCCGAGGCCGGTGGCGGAGTTCTGACCGGTCAGCGGCGCGTCCACGCCGATGATGATCTCGGTCTTCTTGCTGCTCTTGCTGTCCCCGCTGTCGTCGCGCGAGCCGCAGGCGGTCAGCGTGAGTGCTCCCGTAGTGAGCACGGAGGTGAGTATGACCAAAGAACGCTGTCGCACGTTGAATCCTCTCCCTGGCGCGGCACCCCAGGGTGGGGGCCGTGAGTCTCGCCGGGCCGTACTGGGTGGTACAGGCCGTGCAGTAGACGCGCCCGGCGGCGCGGTGACTGGCCGTGACTATAAGCGCAGGTAGGGGGAGCTCACAGGGGCCTAAGGAAGGCTGTGACGCTCTTGTTATGCGGGGGATGTCCTGGTGGGCACAGAATGGGCAATTCGGGCATTTCAGGATGCAGTTGAGGGATGTCGCTACCTGTTCGCATCGTGAGAACGCCCTGTTCCGGTTCATGGGGCAGAGCGGGTTCGGATGTTGTGGCTGTGGGCTGGGACATTGCGTCGCACGCGGCGCGGAGGGTCGCGGGGCGTGAGCATTGCTTCATTACGGCAGAGGTAACCCACTGTTACCGGCGTGTGAGGCTGCGCCAGGTGTCCCGGTCGAGAGAAGTGGGCGCGGGGGAGGCCCTGTTGGGGAAGCAGGCGGCGCGCAGGTCGGCCCACAGGTCGCGCGGGTAGGTGCCGCCGAAGAGAAAGCTCTGCTGCTGCCGTGCGGTCCTGTTGCTGAGGAGCAGGTCGAGGTGGGGGAGGTCGAGGGCGGGTGGCAGGGCGGCGCACTTGTATACGGAGATGCGCACGGTGATCAGGCGGGGAGACCCGGCCTTCACTGTCAGTGGCAGCGGGGGTGTGGTGGTGGCGCCCAACTCGGGTAGTCCGGCGCCGACTTGGAGGACGGTGACGGGACTGCCGCGGGCGACGTCGATCTCGAACCGGTAGGTCGCGGAGGTGGGCCCGCGGCCCTTGTAGTGGAGAGTGGTGACGCCGGCGGGCCAAGGGTAGGGGGTCGGGGGGACCTGGGTGACCGGGCTCGGGCGCAGGGTGAAGAAGGCGCCGGTGGCGGCCGCGGCGACGATCAGGGCCTGCAGGAGGCGACGGCGAGAGCGGGGGAGCGCGGCCCAACGGGTGGTGGCGGGCGCGGATTTCGACCACAACAGGTCGGTCGGGGAGTCCTCGTGAGGGCCGTCGGTGTCATCGGGGTGGTACGGCTCGACGGGCCCGATGCCGGTCATGCTTCACGCTATGCCGGAGCGTGGGGCTCCGCCAATGCCCGCTCGCGCCCCCGGGCGCCGTGCGGCGGGTGCCCCGGCGCTGCGGGAGGCGGGCGAACTCCCGCACCGCGCACCGGGGAGCGGGTGCCCTTCGACGTCAGTGGGTGGGCGCGTCCTTGAGGACGCAGGTCAGGCGGGCGCTGCAGACGCGCTTGCCGTCCTCGTCCGTGATGGCGATCTCGTACGTCGCCGAGGTGCGCCCGCGGTGTACGGGTGTGGCCACGCCGGTGACCAGGCCGGAGCGCACTCCGCGGTGGTGCGTGCAGTTCAGGTCGACGCCCACGGCGATCTTGGAGCTGCCGCCGTGGAGCATGGCGGCGACGGAGCCGATGGTCTCGGCGAGGACGGCGGAGGCGCCTCCGTGCAGCAGGCCGTAGGGCTGGGTGTTGCCCTCCACCGGCATGGTGCCCACGACGCGGTCCGAGGAGGCCTCGACGATCTGCACGCCCATGCGGGCGCCGAGGTGGCCCGCGGAGAACAGCGCGGGCAGGTCGACGCCGAGCGCGGCGTACTCGTCGATGACCTCTTGCGGGAACTTCACGGTGTGCTGCTCGCCCATCGGGCCCGGCTCCGTTCGTCGTGGATCGCTTCGTCGTGGATCACTCTCACTGAGCAAACGCTCAGTCGGTTGCCGATTGTTCCAGACGTACGACGACGGACTTGCTGGCAGGGGTGTTACTGGTGTCGGCGGTCGCGTCCAGCGGGACGAGGACGTTTGTCTCCGGGTAGTAGGCGGCCGCGCAGCCACGCGCGGTCGGGTAGTGCACGACGCGGAAGCCGGGCGCACGCCGCTCGAGGCCGTCCGTCCACTCGCTGACCAGGTCGACGTAGGAGCCGTCCGAGAGCTTCAGCTCGCGCGCGTCCTCGGGGTTGACGAGCACGACCCGGCGACCGTTCCTGATCCCCCTGTAGCGGTCGTCCAGGCCGTAGATCGTGGTGTTGTACTGGTCGTGCGAGCGCAGGGTCTGGAGCAGCAGGCGGCCCTCGGGGAGCTTCGGGTATTCGACGGGAGCGGCCGTGAAGTTGGCCTTGCCGGTGGCCGTCGGGAAGCGGCGCTCGTCGCGCGGGGCGTGCGGGAGCGCGAAGCCCCCGGGGTGCGCCACGCGCGCGTTGAAGTCCTCGAAGCCGGGGATCACGCGCGCGATGCGGTCGCGGATGGTCGCGTAGTCCTTCTCGAACTCCTCCCATGGCGTGCGGGATTCGTGCCCGAGGACCCGGCGGGCGAGTCGGCAGACGATGGCCGGCTCGGACAGCAGCTGCCCGCTCGCGGGCTCCAGACGGCCGCGTGAGGCGTGCACCATGCCCATGGAGTCCTCGACGGTCACGAACTGCTCGCCGCTGCCCTGGAGGTCGCGCTCCGTGCGGCCGAGGGTCGGCAGGATCAGGGCACGCGCGCCCGTGATCGCGTGCGAGCGGTTCAGCTTCGTGGACACATGCACAGTGAGGCGGGCGCGGCGCATGGCCGCTTCGGTCACCTCGGTGTCGGGCGACGCGGAGACGAAGTTGCCGCCCATCGCGAAGAAGACCTTCGCCTCGCCGTCGCGCAGGGCGCGGATGGCTCGTACGACGTCGTAGCCGTGCTCGCGGGGCGGTGCGAACCCGAACTCCTTCTCCAGGGCGTCCAGGAAGGCGGGGGCGGGGCGCTCGAAGATGCCCATCGTGCGGTCGCCCTGCACGTTCGAGTGGCCGCGCACCGGGCACACGCCCGCGCCGGGGCGGCCGATGTTGCCGCGCAGCAGCAGGAAGTTGACGACCTCGCGGATCGTCGGCACGGCGTGCTTGTGCTGGGTGAGGCCCATCGCCCAGCACACGATGGTGCGCTCGGAGGCGAGGACCATGCGGAGGGCCTCGTCGATCTTCTCGCGGGTGAGGCCGGTAGCGGTGAGGGTCTCGTCCCAGTCGGCGGCGCGGGCGGCGGCCGCGAACTCCTCGTACCCGTGGGTGTGTTCGCCGATGAACTCCTCGTCGACGGCGCCTTCCGTGTCGAGGATGAGCTTGTTCAGCAGGCGGAAGAGGGCCTGGTCGCCGCCGAGGCGGATCTGCAGGAACAGATCGGTGAGGACGGCGCCCTTGAGCATGCCCTGGGGGGTCTGCGGGTTCTTGAAGCGTTCGAGGCCCGCCTCGGGCAGCGGGTTGACCGTGATGATCTTCGCGCCGTTCGCCTTGGCCTTCTCCAGGGCCGACAGCATGCGCGGGTGGTTCGTGCCGGGGTTCTGCCCGGCGACGATGATCAGGTCCGCCTTGTAGAGATCGTCGAGCAGGACGCTGCCCTTGCCGATGCCGATGGTCTCGGAGAGGGCCGACCCCGAGGACTCGTGGCACATGTTCGAGCAGTCCGGCAGGTTGTTCGTGCCGAGCTCGCGGGCGAACAGCTGGTAGAGGAAGGCGGCCTCGTTGCTCGTGCGCCCGGAGGTGTAGAAGAGGGCCTCGTCGGGGGAGCCGAGGCTCTTCAGGTCCTCGGCGACGATGTCGAAGGCGCGCTCCCAGGTGACCGGCTCGTAGTGGTCGGCGCCCTCGGGGAGGTACATGGGGTGTGTGAGGCGGCCCTGCTGGCCCAGCCAGTAGCCGCTGCGGGTCGCGAGGTCGGTCACCGGGTGCGCGGTGAAGAAGTCGGGGGTGACCCGGCGCAGGGTGGCCTCCTCGGCGACCGCCTTCGCGCCGTTCTCACAGAACTCCGCCGTGTGCCGGTGCTCCGGCTCGGGCCAGGCGCAGCCCGGGCAGTCGAAGCCGTCCTTCTGGTTGACACGCAGCAGGGTCAGCGCGGTGCGGCGCACACCCATCTGCTGCTGTGCGATGCGCAGGGTGTGCCCGATGGCGGGCAGCCCGGCCGCGGCGTGCTTCGGCTCGGCGACCTGCGGCGCGTCCTGAACCGGATCGCTTTTCGGCGGCTTGCTGGCCATCGCTGAACCCCTTCGCGTGCACACGTCCCCTGTACATATTCGATCCTCGCACGCGGCACCGACAACGACGGTGCCCGGTCCCGGGCGGTCCGCACTGTCAGTGCGCCGTGGCAGGATCGGGGGCGTGGCAGAAACAGCATCGAAGAAGACCGAGAAGAAGCCTGGCAGCGGCCGTCCGCGCCTCATGCTCATGGACGGGCACTCGCTGGCGTACCGCGCGTTCTTCGCGCTGCCCGCGGAGAACTTCACCACCGCGACCGGCCAGCCGACGAACGCCATCTATGGTTTCGCGTCGATGCTGGCGAACACGCTGCGCGACGAGGCGCCCACGCATTTCGCGGTGGCGTTCGACGTTTCCCGCAAGACATGGCGCTCCGAGGAGTTCACCGAGTACAAGGCGAACAGGTCGAAGACCCCGGACGAGTTCAAGGGGCAGGTCGAGCTGATCGGCGAGCTCCTCGACGCGATGCACGCCCAGCGGTTCGCGGTCGACGGCTTCGAGGCCGACGACATCATCGCGACCCTCGCCACGCGGGCCGAGGCCGAGGGCTTCGAGGTGCTGATCGTCACCGGTGACCGCGACTCCTTCCAGCTGGTCTCCGAGCACACGACGGTGCTGTATCCGACGAAGGGCGTCTCGGAGCTGACCCGGTTCACTCCGGAGAAGGTCGTCGAGAAGTACGGGCTGACGCCGGCGCAGTACCCCGACTTCGCGGCGCTGCGCGGCGACCCGTCCGACAACCTGCCGGGCATCCCCGGGGTCGGCGAGAAGACGGCCGCGAAGTGGATCAACCAGTTCGGTTCCTTCGCGGAGCTGGTCGAGCGTGCCGACGAGGTCAAGGGCAAGGCCGGGCAGAATCTGCGCGACCACCTGGAGGCGGTGAAGCTCAACCGCCGTCTCACCGAGATGGTGAAGGACGTGGAGCTGCCCAGGACGGTCGCGGACCTGGAGCGCGCGGCGTACGACCGCAAGGCCGTCGCGATGGTCCTGGACACCCTGGAGATCCGTAACCCGTCGCTGCGCGAGCGGCTCCTCGCCGTCGACCCGGGCACCGAGGAGGCCGAAGGGACGCAGCCTGTCGCCGCGGGCGTCGAGCTCGACGGTACGGTGCTGGGCGCGGGCGAGCTGCAGCCCTGGCTCGCCGAGCACGGCACGACGGTCCTCGGTCTGGCCACCGTCGACGCGTGGGCGCTGGGCACGGGCTCCGTGGCCGAGGTCGCGCTCGCCGCCGCCGACGGTGCGGCCGCGTGGTTCGACCCGTCGCAGCTGGACGAGGCCGACGAGAACGCGTTCGCGAAGTGGCTCGCCGACCCCAAGAAGCCCAAGATCATGCACAACGCCAAGGGCGCGATGCGGGTCTTCGCCGAGCACGGCTGGAGCATCGAGGGCGTGTCCATGGACACCGCGCTCGCCGCCTATCTGGTCAAGCCCGGGCGTCGCTCCTTCGCGCTGGACGCGCTGTCCCTGGAGTACCTCGGCCGGGAGCTGGGGCCCGCCGCCGCGGCCGACGGCCAGCTCGCCTTCGGCACCGACGAGCAGGCCGAGGCAGATGCGCTGATGGCGCAGGCCCGCACGATCCTCGACCTGGGCGAGGCGTTGGGCGAGAAGCTGACGGAGGTCGGCGCGGCCGACCTGCTCCGCGACATGGAACTGCCCACGTCCACGCTGCTGGCCCGCATGGAGCGGCACGGCATCGCGGCGGACAAGGCCCACCTGGAGGCCATGGAGCAGATGTTCGCGGGCGCCGTGCAGCAGGCGGTGAAGGAGGCGCACGCGGCCGCAGGGCACGAGTTCAATCTGGGCTCGCCCAAGCAGCTTCAGGAAGTCCTCTTCGGCGAGCTGGCCCTGCCGAAGACGAAGAAGACGAAGACGGGCTACACGACGGACGCGGACGCGCTGGCGTGGCTCGCGACGCAGACCGAGAACGACCTGCCGGTGATCATGCTCCGCCACCGCGAGCAGGCGAAGCTGCGTTCCACGGTCGAGGGCCTGATCAAGACGATCGCGGCGGACGGCCGCATCCACACGACGTTCAATCAGACGGTGGCGGCGACCGGCCGCCTCTCCTCCACGGACCCGAACCTGCAGAACATCCCGGTCCGTACGGACGAGGGCCGCGCCATCCGGCGCGGTTTCGTGGTCGGCGAGGGCTTCGAATCCCTCATGACCGCCGACTACAGCCAGATCGAACTGCGCGTCATGGCCCATCTGTCAGAGGACGAGGGCCTGTTGGAGGCGTTCACCTCCGGCGAGGACCTGCACACCACCGTCGCCTCCCAGGTGTTCTCCGTGGAGCGGTCCGCGGTCGACGCGGAGATGCGGCGCAAGATCAAGGCGATGTCGTACGGCTTGGCGTACGGGCTGTCGGCCTTCGGCCTCTCCCAGCAGCTGAACATCGACGCGGGTGAGGCGCGGGCGCTGATGGACACCTACTTCGAGCGCTTCGGAGGCGTACGGGACTATCTGCGCCGCGTGGTCGACGAGGCGAGGGCGACGGGCTACACGGCGACGCTCTTCGGCCGCCGCCGCTACCTGCCGGACCTCAACAGCGACAACCGCCAGCGCCGCGAGGCGGCCGAGCGCATGGCCCTCAACGCCCCGATCCAGGGCACGGCGGCGGACATCGTCAAGATCGCCATGCTGAACGTGGACCGTGCGCTGCGCGAGGCGGGCCTCAAGTCCCGCATGCTCCTCCAGGTCCACGACGAAATCGTCCTGGAGATCGCCCCGGGCGAGCGTGCCAAGGCCGAGGAACTCCTCCGCCACGAAATGGCGTCCGCCGTCGACCTCCGGGCTCCCCTGGACGTGTCCATCGGCTCGGGCACGGACTGGGAGTCGGCGGCGCACTAGCCTGCGGCGCACCAGCCTCCGGCGGCTGGGCGGCTCCCGCCGAAGGGACTTGTCTGCGGGCGGGGAGGCACTGTCCTCCGGCCCGCGCTTCAGGGGCCCGGCACCGCAGGGTGCCGGGCCCCTGCGTGTCCGCCCGCGATGGCGCTGGTCGGCGACAACCTTCACGGCGCTGGTCGGCGAGAGCCTCCACGGCGCTCGGCGGTGCCGAACCGGTCGGAAGCCCTGGGGCCGCCCGCGGGGCGAGCGTCGTCCAGCCGGGCCGGGAAAACCGGGCCCCGCCCCAAAGGCGGTCTGCGGGGCGTGCCCCATCTCGGCTTGGTCGGAGGTGAGCCTTTGGCACCTGGGGCGGTCTGCGGGGCGTGCCCCATCTCGGCTTGGTCGGAGGTGAGCCTTTGGCACCTGGGGCGTTCTGCGGGGCGTGCCCCATCTCGGCTTGGTCGGAGGTGAGCCTTTGGCACCCGGGGCGTTCTGCGGGGCGTGCCCCACCTCGGCTTGGTCGGAGGTGAGCCTTTGGCACCCGGGGCGGTCTGCGGGGCGTGCCCCACCTCGGCCTGGCCGGAGGCGAGCCCCTGGCACCCGGGGCCGCCCGCGGGGCAAGCCCCACCCGGGCCGAGCCGGAGAGCGCAGGCCCGCCGTCCCCGCCCAACCCCCGGAGGGAACCGTCACCCGCGTGGCCCCCGCAAAGGCGCCCCCCGCCCAGAGGGGCCGTAAGGATGCGGGCATGGGCATACGCACGCTCCACTGCCGCACGGCCATGGCCACCGCCGTCGTCCTCGCGGCCACAGCTGTCGTCTCGGCGCTTCTCGCGCCGACATCCGCGGTCGCCGCGGAAGCCGGCACCGCTCAGGTGCCCGCGGCCTGCCGCTCCACCCGTGACCCCGGCCTCGCCGCCCGGCTGTCCCGTGACATCCATGCGGCGCTGTCGTCCCGCCAGGGCACCGTCTCCGTGGCGGTCAGCGACGACGACACCGGCCTGACCTGCGCCCTCGCGAGCGAACGGCAGTACGACTCGGCGAGCATCGTCAAGGTCGTGATCATGGAGGGCACCCTGCGGCGGGCGGAGGAACTCGGCCGCTCACTCACCGACTGGGAACTGGCCAACATCCGCCCCATGATCACCAGGTCGGACAATGCGTCCGCCCGGCGGCTGTGGGCCGATCTCGGGCACGCCTACCTCGGTCGCCTCCTCGCCCGCGTCGGGACGTCCGGGACCCTGCTCGGCCCGGACGGCTACTGGGGCCTGACCCGCACCACGGCCGCCGACCAGATGCGGCTTCTGGACGTCCTCACCAACGCCCGCTCGTTCCTGAAGACCCGCGCCTACGGCCTGAAGCTGATGAGCCAGGTCCGCAGCGATCAGCGCTGGGGGGTGCGTGCCGGCATGCCGAAAGGCCTCAAGGCCCAGGTGAAGAACGGCTGGCTGCCCCGGGCGACTCACGGCTGGCGGGTGCACAGCGTGGGCGCGTTCACGGGCCCCCACCGCACGTACCGCATCGTCGTCCTGTCGCACGACAACCCGACGATGGCGTACGGGGTCCGCACCATCGAGCGCATCGCGCAGGCCGTGCACCGCGGTCTGAACCCGGGACGCGGCGTGATCCAGAGTCCCACCCCGGAGCGCGTGATCAGCGAGAAGTCGGACGGCTCGGCTCCCTACGAGCCGCTGCCGGGCTGGGACGAGCAGGAGCCGGACGCCACACCCTGACCCCCACGGCATACAGCCCGAGGCCGAGCACCAGGCCCGCGCCCGCGCCGAAGCACAGGGGCGGGATCAACTCCCACGGCTTCGCGCGGGAGCCCCAGTAGGCCCACCAGCGCGAAGCCCGCTGCACCGCGCCCACGAGCGCGCAGCACCCGAGAACGCCAGCCGCCAGCCACCGGTCGGAGGCGGACAGCACCGGCACCCCCACGGGTGCGCCGGAGGACGTCCGGCGCAGCGCGACGACCACGAAGACCGCGATCACGACGGCCGCCACCGCCGAACTCCCGTACTGCGCGTACAAGAACACCGGCGTGCCCCCGACGTCCCGCCCCAGCACGGGGAACAGCCGCACTCCCCATCGGTCGTGATGCGTGAACGCGTCCCACACGACATGCGTCAGCGCGCCGAGCACAGCGGAGCCGTACCACCACAAGGCCGTCGATGTACGCGGGCGTCGGCGTGGCGCCCCGCAGCGCAGCAGCCGTGCCGGACGCCCCTGCCGGGTCGGCGGCAGCAGTGCCACCAGGGGCTCGCGCAGCACCAGCCAGGCGCCCACGAGTGCCCACGCGACGAGCACGTCGAAGGTGAACACGCCGGTGAACGAATGCGTGAAGGCGCCGAACTCCATCGCCCCGGGCAGCACACTCGCCGCGTAATAGGTCATGTCGGGAGCGAACGAACCGGCCACGAGAACGGCGGGAACCAGGCGGCCACGACCGCTTCCGTCACCGCGCACGGCGGGCAGTACGGCCGCCGCATGGCTGAGAGTGAAGGGCAAGTCGTCCCCCTGCGGCTGAGGTTGGGCGGTTATGTCCGCTCCGCTGATCGCTGACGCCCAGTATGAGGGGCGTGTGAAAACAGCTGAGTGAGTCACTCGCAGACGGCGTTTCGCGCACCATCACACATGGTCAACCGGTGAATACCGGGCGCGAACGGGTGCCCGGGCGATGGAAGTTGTCGTAGGGTCACCTGGGTCGCCGTGCCGGGAAGCACGGTCGAACACCAGCAGGAAGCACACGACGAAGCGCGGAAGCGGTCGTCCACGGGAGGGGTTCACTCAATGGCGGCGCATTTCGGCAGGAGGCTGCGCAAGGGGGCGGCTACCACCGCCGTGGCCGCGGCCGCGGTCGCGGCCCTGTCCGCGTCCCAGGCCCCGGGAGTGACCACCGACGATCACGGCAGACAGACGACCGGCGCCGAAGCCGCACCGGACGCGAGCGGCGACGACACCGCGACCGGCAACTCGCGCTACTACACCGACCTGCCGCCGCTCGACAGCCCGAGCCCGGCGCCGACCATAGGCACGCCCGTTTCCAGGGGTGACACCGAGGCGGGCATTCCGGCGACCGTCCTCGACGCCTACAAGAAGGCCGAGGCGTCCCTGCGTACGTCCAAGCCGGGCTGCAACCTGCCCTGGCAGCTCCTCGCCGCCATCGGCAAGGTCGAGTCGGGCCAGGCCCGCGGCGGTCGTGTGGACGCGAGCGGCACGACGTACTCGCCGATCCTCGGCCCGGTCCTCAACGGCAACGGCTTCGCGAACATCAGCGACACCGACAACGGCGTGTACGACGGTGACTCCACGCACGACCGCGCGGTGGGGCCGATGCAGTTCATCCCCTCCACCTGGGAGTGGGCGGGCCGCGACGGCAACGGCGACGGCAAGAAGGACCCCAACAACATCTACGACGCGGCGCTCGCGGCCGGCCACTACCTCTGCCGGTTCGACCACGACATGTCGGTCCAGTCGCAGATGAATGCCTCGATTCTCAGCTACAACAACTCGACGGCGTACCTGAACACGGTCCTGTCGTGGCTGGAGTACTACCGCAAGGGCAGCCACGAGGTGCCGGACGGTACGGGAACGCTGCCTTCGCGCAACAGCGACGAGAACTCCGGGGCGAGCCCCAGCCCGACGCCGCCCGTGCCTTCGACGCCGAGCCCGAAGCCGAGCACTCCCAAGCCGGGCGACGGCGGGTCGAGCAGCCCCAGCCCGGACCCGTCCACCCCGTCCACCCCGTCGACGCCGTCGCCGAGTCCGACGCCGCCCATCCCCACGGAGACCGTGGACCACCTGGAGGACGCGGGCACCGGGAAGCTCACGGCGACGGCGGGCGACACGTTCGCCGAGAAGGTCGCGGTACGGACCGAGACCGAGGCCGGCAAGGCGGTGGCGAAGGTCCGGGTGCGGTTCATGATCGTCGGCGACGACACGGACGCCACCTTCACCGGGGGCGAGACCGTCGCCACGGTCGTCACCAACAGCACGGGTACGGCCACCGCGCCCGCGCTCGTCGCCGGCGAGAAGACCGGCGACTTCACGGTGCGCGCCACCGTCGTCGGCCGCGTCATGGCCGGGCTCGACTACGTGGCGACCGTCACCCCGCGCCAGGCCGACACCCTCACCCGCACCAGCGACACCGCGCTGACCTGCGTGCCGGGCGGCGAGTTCGCCGACCAGGTCGAGGTGAAGGCCACTTACAAGGGCGCCGTCGCGGACAAGGTCGCGGCCACCGCGACGCTCATCAAGTCGGCGGACGACGCGACCGAGAACGACAAGGGACCGTACTTCAAGGACGCGGACGGCAAGACCGTACGCACCCTCACGGACCTCACCACGGACGCCGACGGTGCGCTCAAGCTCCCGAAGCTGTACGCGGACGACACCACCGGCACGTTCCTGCTCCGTATCGACACCACGGGCGGCGCGACGCTGACCGTGGAGCTGAAGGTGGCGGCAGCCACCTCGTAGTCCGTACGCGCGTCCAGGGCGCTCCTCCGCTTCCGGGCGGACGAGCGCCCTCGTCCATGTGTGCAACGTGTTCTCATCTCGGCCCGCCGTTGCTACGGTGCCGGACCTGACGAACTATCAGTTCCTGGCTCTCGGGAGGCCGCATGCGTGCACTCATCGCCGCCGCGATCGGTCTCGCCGTGGCGCTCGCCCTGGTGCTGACCATCACGGCCATGGGCTCACCGGCTGGAAAGACGTCACCGAAGCCGCTGCTGACCACTGTGCCCGAACACCCGTAGCAAGTGCCCCGCACCCGTACCCCGTGCCCGCACGCCCGTAACTCCCAGGGAGGGACGCCGAGATGCGCCGCAAGGCAAGCCTGATCCTGCTCGCCTTCGCCGTGTTCTTCACGGCGCTGTCCCCACTGCTGCGCTGGTACGCCTTCCCGCGCCTGGCGAAGATCCCCGCCAACCAATACCAGGACATGGTCCTGGAGGCGAAGGACGCGACCCTCCTCGACTACGGCACCATGAAGGCCAGGAAGGTCCCCAAGGTCACCGTGGTACAGACCCTCAAGGGCAACGTCGAAGCCTCCGAGAAGATCGAGAAGACCGCGGGCCGGGACGTCGTCGTCTGGGACTCCCTCTCCTACATTCAGGGCCCCGACGGCAAGATGGTCTCCAAGATCCCCGAGCGCTACATCTTCGACGCGCACAGCCAGGAACCCGTCCACGCCACGGGCGAGATGGTCGACGGCGACCCCGTCACACGCGAGGGCATCGAGTTCAAGTGGCCCTTCATGACGGAGAAGCGGGACTACGAGTACTTCGACATGCAGACCCGCACCACCCACCCCATCCACTACAAGGGCACCCAGAGCTTCCGCGGAGTCAAGGTCTACTACTTCGAGCAGACCATTCCCTGGACCAAGGTCCACTTCCCGAAGGCCATGCCCGTCAAGGGCATCACCCAGGAGTCGCTCGCCAAGACAGGGACGACCATCTGGTACACGACGGTCCGCAAGTTCTGGGTGGAGCCGGTCACCGGGGCGCCCGTCTACGGCGAGGAGATTCACAAGGAGGAACTGCGCGGCGGGACCCTGCTGGGCGGCCGTGACAAAGTGACCGCCTTCTCCGGGCGCGTGAAGATGCGCGAGGACTACATCAAGCACACGGTCGACCTGGTCAAGTCGAACCGCACCCTGGTCCTCCTGATGACCTCGTATCTCCCCTGGGGCTTCCTGCTCCTGGGCGCCGGTCTGCTGTCGCTGTCGTTGTACCTGGAGGCCCGCAGCCGCAGGCCCGGCGATCCGGCGCCGACTCAGGCCGCGGAACCCGAGCCTGTCACCGCCTGAGCCTGGCGTTGGTGTGCCGGGTGGGCTCGGCGGTGGCCGGGTCCTCGGGCCAGGGGTGCTTGGGATAGCGCCCGCGCAGTTCGGCCCGCACGGCCTTGTAGCCGTCCCTCCAGAACGAGGCGAGGTCGGCGGTGACGGCGGCGGGCCGTCCTGCGGGGGAGAGCAGATGCACGAGCACCGGCACACCGGCGGCGCGGGGAGTCTCGGCCAGCCCGAACATCTCCTGCAGCTTCACCGCCAGTACGGGACGTTCAGGATCCTGGTAGTCGATCCGGATTCTGGACCCACTCGGCACCTCGATCCGTTCCGGCGCGAGCTCGTCGAGCCGCGCGGCATCGCCGGTGGCCCATGGAAGCAGCCGGCCGAGCCCCTGACCGACATCGATCCTCCCCAGGTCGGCCCGCCGACGCGCCCGCCCGAGCTCCGGCTCCAACCATTCCTCCACGCGCGCGTGGAGGGCGTCGTCGCGCACGTCGGGCCAAGGAGCACCCAGGTGGTGGTACAGAAAGGCGAGCCGCTGCCGCAGCAGCTTCGCGTCCCGCGTCCACCGCAGCAGCCCGAGCCCCTCCTCCCGCAGCCCCTCCAGAAGAGCCTCTCGTACGAGCCCGGAGTCGGTGTCCTTCATCGCGCGCACTGCCAGCTCCACGGCCCCCAGTCGCTCCACCCGCCGCGCAACGACGTCCCCGCCGGCCCAGTGGACCTCGGCGCCCTCGGCATACAGGCTCCCCGCGGCCCGACGCGCCGTCTCCTCGTCGATGGCGGCGCCGAGCCGCACACGGGCGTGCCCGGCGCCCACGGGCCGATCCGCCACCGCCACGGCGAGCCAGGGCGCCCCGCGCAGCCCCGAGCCGTCCCCGAGCTCGGCCCGGGTCCCGGAGGCCATCAGATACGAGCCGCCTTGCGCTCGCGCGACCCGCTCGGGGAAGGCGAGGGCAGCGACGAGACCCACGACGCGGTCGTCCCCGGCGCTCGCCCGCCCACCCGTCACGGTGGAGGCGGGCGTGGAAGGCGCGTCGGCTGTCTCTGTGCCGGTAGAGGCGCCGGCCCGCAGGCGCCGGGCCTCCGCACGCCAGCGACCGGCGTAGGCGTCCCTCCCACGCCGGGCGGCACGCCACGCCGCGGCGAGGTCGTCGCCGTACTCCCGAGGCGGCTCCTCGCTCAAGAGGGCGACGACCTCGGAGGCCCGCTCCGCACCGACCGAGGGCGCCGCGTCCAGCAGCGCCCGGGCCAGCCGCGGGTGCAACCCGAGCCGGGACATTCGCGCACCCCGTTCCGTGGCCCGCCCGGCGGAATCCACCGCACCGATGGCCGACAGAACCGAGCGCGCCGCGGCCATCGCCCCACCCGGCGGCGGGTCGAGGAGTGCGAGCCCCGTCGCCTCCGGGTCGCCCCAGCAGGCCGCCTGGAGGGCGAACGCCGTCAGGTCGGCCACCTTGATCTCCGGCGCGGGGAAACGGGCCAGACGCGCGTCCTCGGCCTCCGCCCAGCACCGGTACACCGCTCCCGGCGCCTCACGCCCGGCACGCCCCGCCCGCTGCCGCCCCGCCGCCTGCGAGGCCCGTACGGTCGTCAGCGCGCTCAGCCCGCGCGCGTGGTCCACCCGCGGCTCCCGCGCGAGCCCGGAGTCGACGACCACCCGTACTCCGGGAACCGTCAGCGACGACTCGGCCACCGCGGTCGCGAGGACCACCCGGCGCCGTACACCCGGCGACAGCACCGCGTCCTGCACGGGGGCCGGCGCCCGTCCGTGCACCTGAAGGACGTCGATCTCGCCGAGGTCCCCCAGCTGCCCGGCGACCCGCGCGATCTCCCCGACGCCGGGCAGGAAGCACAGCACGTCCCCCTCGCGCTCGGCCAGCGCCCGCCGCACCACCGACGCCACATGTGTCAGCAGCGCCGGGTCCACCCGCATCCCGTGCGGCGGCCGTACCGGGCGTACCGGCGGCGCCCACACCACCTCGACCGGATGGGAGACTCCCTGCGCCTCGACCACCGGTGCGTCGCCCAGCAGCCGGGCCCACCCCTCGGCGTCCGTCGTCGCGGACGCGGCCACCAGTCGCAGCTCGGGGCGGAGAGCGGCCCGTACGTCCAGCAGAAAGGCGGCCACCGTGTCGGCGTCCAGATGTCGCTCATGGCACTCGTCGAGCACGATGACGTCGACGCCCGCCAGCTCCTGGTCCCGCTGGAGCCGCTGCAGCAGGACACCGGTCGTGACGACCTCCACGCGCGCGCGGCGGCCGACGACCCGCTCCCCGCGCACGGTGTAGCCGACGCTCTCGCCGACCTTCTCGCCGAGCAGCCACGCCATCCGCCGCGCGGCGGCCCGGGCGGCGATCCGCCGCGGCTCGGCGACGACGACCCGGCGCAGCGGCCGCCCGTCCTCCAGCAGACCGGCGAGCGCCAGCGGGACGAGGGTCGTCTTGCCGGTGCCGGGCGGCGCCACGAGCACCGCGCTGCCGCCGCCCTCCAGGGCGTCGTTCAGACCGGGCAGCGCGCCGCGTACGGGCAGCAGGTCCAGGGCGTCGAAACGGATCACGCCCCCAGTCTCGTACGAGCGTCAAACCAGTCCCGTACGCGCGTCGAAATGCCCTGTCGCGCGCGTGCGCGTGCGGGCCGCCACGCGCACGCGCGCGACAAAGAAAGAGGGGCGCACGCACGCGTGGGCCCCTCTCTTTCCGTGCGTTCAGTCCCGCTCGCAGCTTTCCGTGCGTTCAGTCCCGCTCGCAGACGAAGATCGCCGTCCCCGGGATCAGATTCCCGCGCAGCGGGGACCAGCCGCCCCACTCCTGGGTGTTCCAGGCGGGCCACTCCGGCTCGACGAGGTCGACCAGGCGGAACCCGCCGGCCACGACGTCGCGGACGCGGTCGCCGATCGTCCTGTGGTGCTCGACGTACATCGCGCGGCCCTCTTCGTCCTGCTCCACATAAGGAGTGCGGTCGAAGTAGGAGGCGGCGACGCTCAGCCCTTCGGGGCCGGGCTCGTCCGGGAACGCCCAGCGGATCGGATGCGTCACCGAGAAGACGAAGCGGCCCCCGGGGCGCAGCACCCGGCGTACCTCCCGCAGGACGCGGACCGGGTCGGCGACGAACGGCAGCGCGCCGTAGGCCGAGCACGCGAGGTCGAAGGAGCCGTCGGCGAACGGCAGGGCGCCCGCGTCCGCCTCCACGAGCGGCACGGAACCGCCGATGCGCAGCGCGTGCTGGAGCTGGCGGTGGGAGAGGTCCAGGGCCACCGGACGCGCCCCCTGGCCGGCCAGCCAGCGCGAGCACTGCGCCGCGCCGGCGCCGATCTCCAGGACGTCCTTGCCCTTCAGGTCCTCCGGTGGGCCGAGCAGCTCGGCCTCCACCTCGTCGAGACCCTCGGGTCCCCACACGAAACGGTCGTCTCCGAGGAACGTGCCGTGCTCGATCTGGTACTCGTCCGCGTTCCGGTCCCACCAGCCGCGACTGGCGCGGGAACTCTCCGTGACGCCCGCGTCGCGTCGGGTGGCTTCGGGTTCGAACGGTTCGGGCTCTTGGATGATCGGCTCCCTCGTCGTACTCTTCCGTCCAACCCGTCTCGGGGATGTCACGACAGAGGCGCGCTACGGCACGCGTGGCCCCATGAGACAGGTCTTGTGCCGGGTATGCGGCGATCCGCCCCGGGTGTGCGCCTTCGCGCATTGACCCTGCCCGGCTGCCCCCGTATGCTACAAGTTGCGCTGCGGGCCTGCGCTCCTCAGACGTAGCAGGCTGCGCTCGCATCTGTATGTATGTCCCCTCGGTTTTCGAGGCGCCACTGGGATGTGTTTGAAAAAACACCGTCCAGGCTGGGCGCTTCCTTGGCTGTCCGGCCTTCTGCAGAGCGAAACGGGCTCCCGGCGTAAGCAGTACCTACGACTCACCGTCCGTACCGGAGCCCTTTCCCACATGACGAGCAGCACCGAGACCACCGCCACCACCCCGCAGGTTGCGGTCAACGACATCGGTAACGAGGAAGCCTTCCTCGCCGCGATCGACGAGACGATCAAGTACTTCAACGACGGCGACATCGTCGACGGCGTCATCGTGAAGGTCGACCGGGACGAGGTCCTGCTCGACATCGGTTACAAGACCGAAGGTGTCATCCCGAGCCGCGAGCTCTCGATCAAGCACGACGTCGACCCGAACGAGGTCGTCGCCGTCGGTGACGAGATCGAAGCCCTTGTTCTCCAGAAGGAGGACAAGGAAGGCCGCCTGATCCTCTCGAAGAAGCGCGCCCAGTACGAGCGCGCCTGGGGCACCATCGAGAAGATCAAGGAAGAGGACGGCATCGTCACCGGTACCGTCATCGAGGTCGTCAAGGGTGGTCTCATCCTCGACATCGGCCTCCGTGGCTTCCTGCCGGCTTCCCTCGTCGAGATGCGCCGTGTCCGCGACCTCCAGCCCTACGTGGGCAAGGAGCTCGAGGCCAAGATCATCGAGCTGGACAAGAACCGCAACAACGTGGTCCTGTCCCGCCGCGCCTGGCTGGAGCAGACCCAGTCCGAGGTTCGCCAGACGTTCCTCACCACCCTGCAGAAGGGTCAGGTCCGCTCCGGCGTCGTGTCCTCGATCGTCAACTTCGGTGCCTTCGTGGACCTGGGTGGCGTCGACGGTCTCGTGCACGTCTCCGAGCTCTCCTGGAAGCACATCGACCACCCCTCCGAGGTTGTCGAGGTCGGCCAGGAAGTCACCGTCGAGGTTCTCGACGTCGACATGGACCGCGAGCGCGTCTCCCTGTCGCTCAAGGCGACGCAGGAAGACCCGTGGCAGCAGTTCGCCCGTACGCACCAGATCGGTCAGGTCGTCCCGGGTAAGGTCACCAAGCTCGTTCCGTTCGGTGCGTTCGTCCGCGTGGACGAGGGCATCGAGGGTCTGGTCCACATCTCCGAGCTGGCCGAGCGCCACGTGGAGATCCCGGAGCAGGTCGTCCAGGTCAACGACGAGATCTTCGTCAAGGTCATCGACATCGACCTCGAGCGCCGCCGCATCAGCCTCTCGCTGAAGCAGGCCAACGAGTCCTTCGGTGCCGACCCGGCCTCGGTCGAGTTCGACCCGACGCTGTACGGCATGGCCGCGTCGTACGACGACCAGGGCAACTACATCTACCCCGAGGGCTTCGACCCCGAGACCAACGACTGGCTCGAGGGCTACGAGACCCAGCGCGAGGCCTGGGAGCACCAGTACGCCGAGGCGCAGCAGCGCTTCGAGCAGCACCAGGCGCAGGTCATCAAGTCCCGCGAGGCCGACGCCCAGGCGGCGGCCGAGGGCGGCGACGCGGGTGCGGCTCCGGCCGCCGCCGGCGGCGGCGGTTCGTACTCCTCGGAGTCGGACGACACCTCCGGCGCCCTGGCGTCGGACGAGGCCCTCGCCGCGCTTCGCGAGAAGCTCGCGGGTGGCCAGAGCTGAACCGTGTAGTTTCCGCTAGGCAGTAGCTGGTCGGTGGGCCGTACCCCTTGTGGGGGTGCGGCCCACCGCTCCTTTGTTTCACTCCTCGGGTTCGCGGGGGCTGATCGTGCAGCGTCCCGCGCCTCTGCGGGGCGCTCCTGCGGACGACGCTATGGAGTGACCGTGATGTTGGTGAGGCCCCTGCCTCCCGTCACCGTGTTCGTCGCATGAACCGTCGTCCTGCAGCTCGCGCCGTAGTTGGTCACGTTGATCGCGAGCTGCTGGTCGCCGGTCGTGCCCGTCAGGTCCGAGGTGTTGGAGCGGAACACCGTGCCGCAGCCCCAGCCGGACTGCTGGGTGTGGGTCTGGTAGCCGTCGTTCGTCGTGGACGTGCCCTTGTTGTTCTCCACGAGGACGTCGTTGCCCTTCACATCGACCCAGGAGTCGTCGTAGTTGGCGCCGGTGAGGCCGCTGCCGTCGAAGGTGTTGCCGGTGATGAGGGCGCCGGTGGTGCCCTCCTTGATGTCGACGTTCTCCCCGCCCACGTCCGGGCCGATCGTGTTGCCGGTGATCTGGATGCGGTCGCTCTTGTCGGAGGTTCCGCCGGCGGTTCCGACGTACACGCCCTCGCCCATGCCACGGCCGTCGTTGCCGGTGTCGTAGATCTTCGAGTTCTTGATCACGCCGTCCGTGCTGGAGTTGCGGAAGTGGACGCCCTCCATGTCGAGTCCGTGGACGGTGACCGTGTCGACGACTACCCCCTTCGCCGAGTCGATCATGATGCCTTTCTGTCCGCCGGTGATGGTGAGGCCCTGGACCGTCCAGTACGCGGCGCCGTTGAGATGGAGTCCGTAGCCGCCGCTCGCCTTGAGGACGGCCTTCGAGGATCCGGTGAGGGTGATGCGGGAGCCGGAGCTCGCCGCCGTCGACGCCTTGAAGTTGCCCGTGTACGTGCCGTCGGTGAGGTGGATCGTGTCGCCGGGGGATGCCGAGGTGAGCGCGGACTTCAGCTGGGCGGCGGTGGAGACCTCGATGACCTGGGCGGCCTCGGCCGGGGGAGCGGTCAGGGCTGCGCCGACCGTGGCTGCCGTCGCGGCGAGCAGCGGGACGAGGAGCGTGCGCCGGATACGCATGTGGGGGACCTTCCCGTCGGTTCGCATAGAAGCGTGTTCTTGTACATGAACGCCGGGTATCCATATGAACGTAGGGGTGCCGCATGTTCGCGTCAAGGTCTGGACCGGTCCGGGTGTGCGGGGAGGGAAACGTGGCAGATATACGAGTAACTCCAGCGCTGTAACAGGTCGTTGCCAGGATCCCCGGATCATTCAAAATCGTGAGGGGAGCCGAAGTCATGGCAGCACAGCGACGATCCACCGACGCGAGCCGGCGCACCTTTCTCCGCACTGTGGATCTCACCGGTGGTGCGGGCGCGATGTTCGCCACCATGGGGGCCCTCGGCCTCGCGCCCACCGCGCAGGCCGCAGGACGTGAACAGCCCTTCCGTGCACTGTGGTAGCCGTCGGTGGATGCCCGGACAGCCCTTTGCAGATGACTCGGCATCCGTCCACGGATGTCCTTCCAGCCGCTCGTGGTGGCTGAGAAGTCGGTAAGAGGCGGTGGCGCGGAGCGCGGGCGGGAATGCCCGCGCTCCGCATCACGTTGTGGAGTACGAACACGAGGAGGAGCGGTCACAGTGCTTGATCCGCAGGGTTTGTACGCATGGGAGCCGAAGGGCTTGGCCGTTGTCGACGTGGCGCTCGCCCAGGAGTCGGCAGGTCTCGTCATGCTCTACCACTTCGACGGATACATCGACGCGGGCGAGACCGGCGACCAGATCGTCGACCGGCTGCTCGACTCGCTGCCCCACCAGGTCGTGGCCCGCTTCGACCACGACCGGCTCGTGGACTACCGGGCCCGGCGTCCGCTGCTGACGTTCAAGCGCGACCGCTGGACCGAATACGAAGAGCCCACGCTCGACGTACGCCTCGTGCAGGACGCGACGGGGGCGCCCTTCCTGTTGCTGTCCGGCCCCGAGCCGGACGTGGAGTGGGAGCGCTTCGCCGCCGCCGTCCAGCAGATCGTGGAGCGGCTCGGCGTCCGCCTTTCCGTGAACTTCCACGGCATCCCCATGGGCGTTCCGCACACGCGCCCCGTGGGCCTCACCCCGCACGGCAACCGCACCGAGCTGGTGCCCGGCCACCGCAGCCCCTTCGACGAGGCGCAGGTGCCCGGAAGCGCCGAGTCCCTCGTCGAGTACCGCCTCATGGAGGCCGGACACGACGTCCTGGGCGTCGCCGCGCACGTGCCGCACTACATCGCCCGTTCCCCGTACCCGGACGCCGCGCTGACCGTCCTGGAGTCCATCACGGCCGCGACCGGCCTGGTGCTCCCCGGCATCGCGCACGCGCTGCGTACGGAAGCACACCGCACGCAGACGGAGATCGACCGCCAGATCCAGGAGGGCGACGAAGAGCTCGTCTCCCTCGTCCAGGGCCTTGAGCACCAGTACGACGCCGCGGCGGGCGCCGAGACGCGGGGCAACATGCTCGCGGAACCGGTGGACATCCCCTCGGCGGACGAGATCGGCTTGGAGTTCGAGCGGTTCCTGGCGGAGCGCGAGGGCGACGCCTAGCCTGGTTCCGGGGCTCCCTGTCGAAGGGCCTGTCAGTGGCAGGCCCTAAGCTGCTTGGCATGCTGAAGGTGGGCCTGACCGGTGGTATCGGCGCCGGCAAGAGCGAAGTGTCGCGGCTGCTCGTCGAGCACGGCGCGGTGCTGATCGACGCGGACAGGATCGCGCGGGAGGTCGTCGCGCCCGGAACTGCCGGGCTCGCGGCGGTCGTCGACGCCTTCGGCGAGGACGTGCTCGCACCGGACGGCAGCCTGAACCGGCCCAAGCTGGGCTCGATCGTCTTCGCCGACCCGGAGAAGCTCGCCGTCCTCAATTCGATCGTGCACCCCCTGGTGGGCGCCCGCTCCCGCGAACTCGAAGACGCCGCCTCCGAAGAGGCCGTCGTCGTACACGACGTGCCCCTGCTCGCCGAGAACGGCCTCGCCCCGCTGTACGACCTCGTGATCGTCGTCGACGCAAGCCCCGAAACGCAGCTCGACCGCCTCCTACGGCTGCGCGGCATGACCGAGGACGACGCCCGCGCCCGCATGGCCGCCCAGGCCCCGCGCGAGAAGCGCCTGGAGATCGCGGACATCGTCATCGACAACGACGTACCGCTGGAGGAGTTGGAGCGGCGCGTACGGAAGGTATGGGCCGAGCTCGTCCGTAGGGCGCGTCGGCCCCAGGAATAGCAGCCCCCTGCGGGGGCGTTGAACCCTTGCAGTGAGGGAAGGACTCTGCCGTGCCCGAGACCAGCGGTTCGACCGGACGTACTCCGGAGACGCATGTCATCGACTTCCGTGCCGCCGAGCAACTGCTTGCCGCGCGGGACCCGCGGGGCGCGGTGAAGCTGCTCGACTCAGTCATCGCCGCGCATCCGGAGAACACGGCAGCCCGGCTGCTTCGCGCGCGTGCCTTCTTCGCCGCCGCGCAACTGCGCCCCGCCGAGCTGGAGTTCACGATCGTCCTGGAGCGCGAACCGGACAACGCGTTCGCGCACTTCGCGCTCGCCCGCACCTATGAGCGCCAGCGCCGCCCCGAGCAGGCGAAGCGGCACTTCAGGCTGGCGGCTGCGCTCGACCCGAAGCCGCAGTACCTGGAAGCGGCGCGCTTCGAGACGTGACGCTCGGCTAAGGGTGCCGGTGCTGCCTCGGCCGGTACGGCGGGAGGCGGCTCTCCGGCGGCGAGTAGGGCGGAACGTCGGGGCCCGGCTGGTAGTGCGGCCCCTGGTGGATGTGCCGCAGGATCATGGTCATGTCCACGGTGACGATCAGCCACAGCACGCCGCATGCTGCCGCCCATCCGGGCCGCCCGGCCAGGGCAAACGCGGCCGTCCCGAAGATCGCCCAGATCAGACCCCACAGGCTCAGCCAGAAACGCAGCCGCAGAGCACTGCGCGCTGTCGTCGGTTCACTGCCCGTACGCATCAGGATCACTACTCCTACTGGGAAACGTACTCTTCGTGGTGCACGTTCACCATGGGAGAGCGGTCGGACCGCCGACCGACGGGGGGAGGCGACGGTGCTGCTGGAGGCACTGCGGGCGGACGCGAGGCTCGCGGAGTGGCTGAAGGACCTGGAGAGCGAGGGCACGCCCCGGGTGGAAGCGGTGCTTCCGGACGCGGACGAGCTGCCCGACGTCCTGCTCGACCTGACCGTGGCCCACGAGCACATCAATGAACTCGTCGCGCTGCGTGCCCGGTTGGCGGCGGACCCGGAGGCGATGACGCTCCTCGCGCGCTGCGTCGGACGCTTCGTACGGGACATGGGGGAGATGGGCAAGGGCTGGGAGCCGCCCGCGTTCCCCGCGTCGACGGGGGCGCTCGGGCGCTGCTTCCATGTGTACGTCTTCATCGCGGCGCTTCCGTATGTGCGCGCCTATCACCAGGAGCGCGGCGTCCCGGAGGACGTGTCCCGGCGCACCCTCGCCGACCTCGGCCGGCATGTGGCCGTGCACCACAGGCGGGTCGGTTCGCCGGGGTTGCTGTTCCCCTGGTGGATCGCCCTGCACTTCCACGGCGAGCTTTTCCAGCTGGGCCGACTGCAGTTCCAGCGGGCGCGACTGGGCCGGCACACGGGTGGCGCCGTCGCGGCGGCGGGCCTGGGCCTGGGCCCCGGCGACCCCTGCCTGAGCCTGCACATCGCCGACTTCCGCGGCCCCCTGTCGCCCACCGCCTGTGACCGGTCGCTCGCGCTGGCACGGGAGTTCTTCGCCCGCCACTACCCCGACGAGCGCCACGAAGTCGCCGTGTGCCACTCCTGGCTGCTCGACCCGCAGCTCAAGCGGTATCTGTCGGCCGACTCCAACATCATCCGCTTCCAGGACCGCTTCGAGACCGCGTACGAGGAGAGGATCCCTGACGACGGGGTGCCCGTCGGCTTCGTCTTCGGCGATCCCGGGCTGCCGGTGGACGAACTGCCCCGGCGCAACAGCGTCGAGCGGGCGGTGGGTGACCATCTGCGCGCGGGCGGGCACTGGTACGGGGGACAGGGATGGTTCGCACTGTAGCGCGCCACTCGAACGAGTGAATGGGTGCGGGGTGGGAACGGGCCGATGAGGGCGGCCCGTTGGACGGATATGAGGATCGAGAAGCGTCAAGGACACGAGGGAACCGGACCCGGCAGCATCACACCGGACGGCTGCGCGGTCGAGCTCTACGCGCGCCTGCCCATCGGGGGCGAGCCGGACATCATCACCGCGGCGGTGCCCGCGGGCGCGCACATTCTGGAACTGGGCAGCGGGGTCGGACGGATGACTCACCCGCTCCTGGAGCGCGGGTTCACGATCACGGCCGTGGACGAGTCCGCCGAGATGCTGGCGCGGGTGCGCGGAGCGCGCACGATACCCAGCACGATCGAGGACCTCGACCTGGGCGAGACGTTCGACGTCGTCATGCTCGCGTCCTTCCTCGTCCACACCGGGGACCCCGCGGTGCGCCGAGCGTTCTTGCAGACATGCGCGCGCCATGTGGCGGAGGACGGCTGCGTGTTGATCCAGCGCGAGGGGGAGGACTATCACACGAACGTGCCCCGCGAGCGGGTCGACCCCTCCGGCTTCACCCTACGGATCGTGTCGACGGAGCCCGTGGGCGACGGGGTGAACTCCGTCCATGCGGAGTACGAGTTCCCCGACGCCACCTGGACCCAGACCTTCCGGGCGCGGCCCCTGACGAAGGACGAGTTCGAGGGGGCGCTGGGGGAAGCGGGACTGAGGGTGGATCGGTACTTGACGAAGGACGGGGTGTGGGTGAGGGCGGTGAAGGGGTGAGCTGTGTGGTGACGGGCTGATTGGCGGGATGAGGGCTGTGCGTCGACGGGCTGACTGGCGAGGTGAAGGCTGTGCGTTGACGGGCCGAACCATTTGGCCAGGGCCGGGATCATCCAGCCCGTCCGGCGTTTGGAGGACGAGCGCGAAGCGCGATACGGGGGGTCTGGGGGGCGGAGCCCCCCAGGTACGGGACGGGCAGGGGCGGAGGGGGCGAAACAAATCCCGTCCCGCGCCGATGAGTTCCGCCCGTCCGCCCGGTCTACCTCTGTGAAAGCAACGGCTACCGCTCACACAGGAGACCCCCATGTCCGACACCACCGCTCCCGTCACGGCCGTGTCCCCTGCCGCCCCCGCGACCGGCACCTCCCGCGCTCGCCGCGCCCGTATCTCCCTGACTGCCCTGCAGATCGTCCTCGGCCTCTTCTACGCGATCGCGAGCGCGCTGCCCAAGCTGATCGCGCACCCGTCGGCCGTGGAGTCCTTCGACAAGCTCGGCTGGGGCCACACGGGCATGTACATCATCGGCGCACTCGAACTCGCCGGAGGTATCGCCCTGCTGGTCCCGCTGCTGGACTCCGTGGCGGCGGTGGCGCTCAGCGCACTGATGGTCGGCGCGTTCATCGTGAACGTCACCGTCATCCACGGCCCGTACGTGGCGACCCCACTGATCCTGATTCTGCCGCTCGCCCTGATCGCGTGGGCCCGGCGGAGTCACACCACGGACCTGCTCCGCCTGGTGCGCCGACGGTCGTGACGGCCGTAGGCCGTGCAAGGCGGAGGGCTCCCCCGTATCCATCAGGGGGAGCCCTCGACGCGTCGTACGGCTGCGGAACCGGCGCCCGGCGCCCGGCCGCCCATGCCTCAGGAGCCGCCGGGACCGCCCTCCCGGCCGGTGGAGCGAGACGAGCGGGAGGAGCCGGAGGAGCCGGAGCCGGGCGAGCCGGAGGGCCCGGCGAAACCGGAGGAACCGGAGGCCAGTCCCCGCAAGCGCTCCAGCTCGCGCCGGTCCCGCTTGGTCGGGCGCCCCGCACCCCGGTCGCGGATACCCGCGGGGGCGACGGCCTCGCGCGGCGGAGGCGGCGGACTGTTGTCGACGTAGCACTCGGCTGCGATGGGCGCACCGACCCTTTTGCGGATCACACGCTTTACGACGACGACCCGCTCTCGGCCGTCGTGCCGCAGTCGCACCTCGTCCCCGACGCGCACGGCGTACGCGGGCTTGACGCGCTCGCCGTTCACCCGGACATGACCGCCCCGGCAGGCGGTGGCGCCCATCGAGCGGGTCTTGACGAGACGGACGGACCAGATCCAGCTGTCGACCCGCACGCTCTCGCCGCCCGCCGTTCCGGCGGCCGCGGCGGCGGCCACCGCGTCGGCAGAGCCGCGCGCACCACCGGCACCCGTGCTCTTCTTCTCCCCGTCAGCATCCTGAGAAGCCATGCCCTCGACTTTAGTCCCCGCAGCCCGGGACGCCGGGTGGATTTCCCCCTCGCACGATCCACGGCGCGGACCCCGTACGGACCTCGTACGGCCCCGTTCGCCGGCCCGCGGGGCCACGGCGATCACGAACGATTCGAAGATCACCGACATCGTTCCGCACACCATCGAGGGGGTCGCGGAGGGCACGTCCTCCAGCGTCTTCGCGAACATCGTGTGCGTCGTGAACCTGCCGCCGGCCTTCCCCGTCCCCTCCACCCACGCCCACGACAAATACCTGCCTTTCATCTGGCCGCTCCTCGCGATCCTCTCTCTGCTGCTCTGCTGCTCTGCGGGTTCGTGGCGGTGGGGGGCGGCGATGGCGTAGTCGTGCCCGTGACTTTCCGGTCGTACGGTGAAGCCATGGACAGCAGGGGCCTGGACGGCAGCGGGCAGGAGGGCAGGGGCGCGGACGGCAACGGTCCGGACGGCAGTGGCCTCGCCGAGCTGGACGTGCGGATCACCGGGTGCCGGGCCTGTCCGCGGCTCGTCGCATGGCGCGAGGAGGTGGCCCGCACCAAGCGCGCCGCCTTCGCCGACCAGACGTACTGGGGCCGCCCGGTCCCGGGCTTCGGACCGGTCGACGCCTCGCTGCTCATCGTCGGACTCGCACCCGCCGCGCACGGCGGAAACCGGACCGGGCGGATGTTCACGGGGGACCGGTCCGGGGACGTGCTCTACGCGGCGCTGCACGACGTGGGTCTTGCGTCGCAGCCCCGGTCGGTGTCCGCCGACGACGGCCTGGAGCTGTACGGCGTACGCGTCACCTCGCCCGTGCACTGTGCCCCGCCCGCCAACAGGCCGACGCCCGCGGAACGGGACACCTGCCGGCCCTGGCTCGTACGGGAGTTGGAGCTGCTGCGGCCGACGCTGAGGGCGGTGGTGGTGCTCGGGGCCTTCGGGTGGCAGGCCGCGCTGCCCGCGTTCGCCGAGGCGGGTTGGACCGTGCCCAGGCCACGGCCCGCCTTCGCGCACGGAGCCCATGTGTCGCTGGATGGGCTCGAGCTCTTCGGCTGCTTCCACGTCAGCCAGCGGAACACCTTCACCGGGCGACTGACCCCCGCCATGCTGCGGGACGTGCTGAGTACGGCGGCTCGTGCGGCGGGGCTGACGCCCCGGCCGTACGCGGGTTAGCCTCGCTCGATGGGCCCCTATCCGGAGATCGAACCGTACGACCACGGAATGCTCGACGTCGGCGACGGCAACCGCGTGTACTGGGAGGTCTGCGGCAACCCGCGCGGCAAGCCCGCGGTGATGCTGCACGGCGGCCCCGGCTCGGGGTGCGGTGCCTGGTACCGGCGGTACTGCGACCCGAAGGCGTACCGCATCGTCCTGCTCGACCAGCGCGGCGCCGGCCGCTCCACACCCAGCGCGAGCGCGTACGAGACGGACATGAGCGTCAATACGACGGCCCATGTGATCCGGGACCTGGAGCTGCTGCGCGGCCACTTGGGCATCGACCGGTGGCTGTTGTGGGGGGTCTCATGGGGGTCGGCGTTGGGGCTGCGATACGCGCAGACGCATCCGGACGCCGTGTCCGAGCTGGTGCTGACCGGGGTGACCACCGGCTCGAACGCCGAAGTTGCCCTGCTGACCAGGGGACTTGGCCAGATCTTCCCCGAAGCCTTCGAGCGGTTCCTCGCCGAGCTGCCCGAGGACGAGCGGAACGGGAACCTCGCGGCCGCGTACAGCAGGCTGGTCGAGTCGCCCGACCCGGAGGTGCGGGCCCGGGCGGCGCGGGCCTGGACCGACTGGGAGACCGCTATCGTTCCCGCGCCGCCGCGGTCCGTACAGCGCTACGAGGACGCGGCCTTCCGCATGGGCTTCGCCCGCACGGTCACGCACTACTGGGGCAACGACCATTTCCTGGGGGAGGGCAACGACGAGGGCGTCGTCCTGCGCGACGCACCCCTGCTCAAAGGCATCCCCGGCACGCTGGTCCAGGGCAGCCTCGACTTCGGAAATCTGCTGGGCATCGTCTGGCGCCTCCACCAGGCCTGGCCCGGCAGTGAGTTGACCGTCGTCGACGACGTGGGCCACAACGCGGGGGCTCCGGGGGTGGTGGACGCGCTGGTGGCGGCTACGGACAAGTACGCGGCTCGCTGACGATGGCGCGCAGGTGGCGCCGACGGACGAAGGCGCGTACGCGGCTCGCTGGAAAGGGCACGTACGCGGCTCGCCGGTGAGCACGTACGCGAACCCGCCGGCCGGGACAAGTGCGCGACTCGTCAGGTGAGTTGCGCGTCCCCGAAGAGGTGCCGCACTGTCGATCGGTAGTTGGCCTGGACGTGCGCGAGCGCGTGTGCGCGGGCCCGCTCCGGATCGCCGGACGCGATGGACTCGTACAACTCACGGTGCTCGGTGAGGAGTTGGGGCCACTCCTCGTTCTGTCGGGTGAGCCAGCGCAGTCGGCCGTCGACCGGCTCCATGACGGAGATCAGCAGGTTGTTGCCCGCCATGGCCAGGATGCGGTCGTGGAAGCGGGTGTTGATGTCGGTGATCGCCTCCGCGTCGTCCGCGTGGGTCGCGGTCGCCGCGCGGTCCAGCAGCTCCTCCAGTTCCGCGAGGGCTTCCGCCGTGGCGCGGGACGCGGCGAGTCCGGCCGCGTAGACCTCGAGGGCCTCGCGCAGTTCGAAGAGTTCCTTGACGTCGGTCGGAGTCAGACGGCGCACAACGGTCCGACGCGGCGTCTCGAAGAGAACGAACCCCTCGGCGACCAGCGCGCGGATCGCCTCGCGGACCGGAACCCGGGAGACCCCGAAACGCTGCCAAGGTCGGCAGCACCTGGATCCTGGTCCTCGGCGCCCTGACCTTCGCCATCGCCACCATGGGCGTCAACATCGTCGCCAACTTCGTCTCCCCGGCGTACGACCTCGCCAACGTCTGGCCGCAGAAGATCACCTTCAAGGTCGGCGGCATGATCAGCACGGTCGCCGCACTGGTCGTGACCCCCTGGAACCTCTTCTCCAACCCCACCGTCGTCAACTACTTCCTCGGCGGCCTCGGCGCCTTCCTGGGACCGCTGTTCGGCGTGATCATGCTCGACTACTACTGGGTCAAGCGCGGCCGCGTCGACGTCGAGCAGCTTTTCAACGCCCAGCCGGGATCGCGGTACTACTACCGCAAGGGCGTCAACCCCAAGGCGCTGTGGGCCTTCCTGCCTTCGGCGGCGGTGACCGCGGTCCTCGCCCTGGTGAAGGCCTTCAGCGACGTCGCCCCGTACTCCTGGTTCATCGGGACGGCAATGGCCGCCGGCCTGTACGCGGTGCTGTGCCGCGCTGAGCGCGCCGCCGCCGAGCCAGCTCCCGTCCCCGCCTCCGCAGTCGTGGAGGGCTGAGCGTGCGGATCGTCGTCACCAACTGCAATACGACGCAGGAGATGACCGAGGAGATCGTACGAGGTGCCCGGGCCGCCGCAGGCCCGGGCACCACCGTGCTCGGACTCACCCCCTCCTGGGGACCCGAGTCCGCGGAGGGCTGGCTCGACAGCTACCTCTCGGCGGCGGCCGTCCTGGACACCCTGCGGACGTACGAGGGTCCGTACGACGCCGTGGTCATGGCCGGGTTCGGGGAGCATGGACGCGAGGGCGCACGGGAGTTGGCGGATGTCCCTGTCGTCGACATCACCGAGGCGGCGGCTCACCTCGCGTGTCTCCTCGGCCGCCGGTACGGCGTCGTCACCACGCTGGAGCGGTCGTGCGGCCAGATCGAGGACAGCCTGTACGCGGCCGGGGTCGGCGCGAACTGCGCCGCCGTCGTCGGCACCGGCCTCGGCGTCCTCGACCTCGGCGACGCGCAACGCACCGAGGAGCTGTTCGTCGCGGCTGCCGAACGCGTGGTGGAGGCCGGAGCCGAAGTGCTCGTCCTCGGCTGCGCGGGGATGACGGGACTGCAGCGGGCGGTGGGGGAGAAACTGGGGCTGCCCGTCGTCGACGGGGTGGCCGCGGCGGTCAAGCTCGCGGAGTCGCTGGTGTCACTGGGGCTGAGGACGAGTCGGGCGGGGGGTTACGCACGGCCGTTGCCCAAGCGGAGGGTGTGGGGTCCCCCGGGGGTGGGGGGCTCGCGTCCGGCGGGGTGATCTTGGGGGCGACCTGGGCGGTCCGGTCGTCCCCGCGCATCGGGGGCGCGGGCTCGGGCTCGGGCTCGGGCGGGTGCCGGGACTCGGGTCAGGGCTCGGAGGCGTGCAGGGAGCTTGGCTCAGGCCGCGGCATCGACCTCGGGTCGGGCCGCGGCATCGACCTCGGGTCGGGGCCCGGCATCGGCCTCGGGTCGGGCTGCGGCATGGGACCTGGGTCGGGCTGCGGCGTCGGCCTTGGGTCGGGCTGCGGCATGGGACCTGGGTCGGGCTGCGGCGTCGGCCTTGGGTCGGGGCCCGGCATGGGACCTGGGTCGGGCTGCGGCGTCGGCCTTGGGTCGGGGCCCCGGCATGGGACCTGGGTCGGGCTGCGGCGTCGGCCTTGGGTCGGGCTGCGGCATGGGACCTGGGTCGGGCTGCGGCGTCGGCCTTGGGTCGGGGCCCCGGCATGGGACCCGGGTCAGGCCCCGGCATCGGCCTCGGGAACGACGGCGGTCGCTGTGATCTCCACGAGCTGCCCGGTGTACCCGAGGCAGGCCACCCCGATCAGCGTCGACGCGTGCGGGCCGATGCTGAGCCCGGACGCCTCGACGACATCCCAGACAGCGGAGAGCACCGCCGGCTCCCTGCCGACGACGTACACGTCCGTCGACACGACGTGCGCCATGTCGCTGCCGACCGCGCGCAGTTGCTCGTCGAGATTGGCCAGCACCTGCTCGGCCTGTCGTACGGGATCGCCCTCGCCGACGATCTTCCCGTCGGCGTCGAGCGGCACGGACCCGGCGAGGAAGGCGAGCTTCGTCCCGGCCTCGACGACGGACGCATGGGAGTAGACGGGCGGCGCGAAGAGGCTGGGGACGGTGACGCGCTGGACCTGGACCACAACGACTCCTGATGTTCGACCGACGAGCAACCTTCCGATCATGCGACGCTTGCGAAGGGGACCGCACCCGATTTTGCCGACGTCGCCGGGCCCGACATCCGGTTACGCCATCTTCCAAGCAACGGCTGGGCTTCGGACATCGCCGTGCTGCGGTGCGGCGGAGTGGACCAGGGATGTGCCCAGGACGCACACCGAAATCCGACCGGAGCGGGCGCATCGTCAGGTCGCCGACCCTCTGGGCACGCTCGCCAGGTGCTGGTTGAGCTGCTGTAGCCGGGCCCACGCCTCGGGATCGGTGCCATCGCCCAGGGGATAGTGCAGGGCCGAGGCGGTCGCGGGGCCGAGGCGGATCGGAGCCAGGCCGACGGAGGGAGCTTCGGCGTGGGTGAGGCCGATGCTGCGTACGGGGCCAGGGCCGAGGGTGAAGGACATGGGGATGGGCGCAGGTTCGAGGTGTGGCGGGATGGTCAGGTCGCGTCGTGCGCTGCGCAGGGTGGTGAGCAGGGAGATCAGGCCGTGCTGGGCGGCGAGGGTCTCGGCCAGGTGGGGCAGGGTGTTGAGGGGCATGGTCTCCTCGGGGCCGTAGCCGAGTGCGAGGGTGGTGTGTTCCTCGATGCCTGCGGGGGTGTGGGTGATGCGGGTGGTGGCGATGGCGGGTTGTTCGGGTGAGCCGATCGTGATGAGCCAGGTGGGAGCTGAATTCCGGGCCCGGCTGCGGGCCAGGTCCGTCAACTGGCGTGGAGACCAGGGGAGGTTGACGGGTTCGGCGGTGGACCAGCCGGCGGGGGCGGTCCCGGTGAGGCTCTGCCAGGCGGCTTCCAGGGTGTTGCCCAGGAGGAGTTCCTCGGTGGCCGGGTGGAGGGTGCGGAGGGTGAGCAGGAGTTGCCGTTCGCCGTGCGCGGCGGCGGTGTTGTCGCGGCGGCGGAAGGCTTCCGCGACACGGGTCTTGCCGTCGGTGTCCTTGACAGGGGTGAAGGCGCCGTCGACCCAGTGGAGTTCGGCCCCGGACAGGCCGTCGTAGTAGCCGGATGGGGCGTGTTGGACGACCCAGCGGTGGGGGTGCCCGCCCAAGGCGGTGCGCGTGGGCAGAGTGAGGCGGCTGTGGGGCGGGGTGACGATCTGCAGGGCACGGTCGGTAGCGAGGGCGCTGCTCAGGGCGTCGGACAGCCAGCTGGTCATGGGGATGAGCGGACGGTCCTGGAAGACGAGGGCGGCCTGGTCGGTGAGGATGTCGACGGCGGGTGGCGTCGTGCCCGTGGCTGTGGCCGCGGTGGCTTCTGCACTGAGGGGCACGATGTCGGTGTCGGCGGCCTCGGGGGGCCACACGGTGCCGCCCAGGACGGTGGCCAGGCGTCCGGCGAAGGAGCCGGCCAGGCTTTCGGCCTCCTTGAGGGCAGTGATGGCGCGAGCTTCGGTCCACCACAGTGGGGTGTCGGGGGCCGTGGTGTGCGGGCCGAGCAGGCGGGCCACCTCGCCGGGGACCTGGAGCAGGAGCGGTACCTCGACGGAGACCAGGGGGTGCCCGCCGGGGGTGCAGAGCTGGGTGACGGCGCCATCGGCGAGGGTACTGATGCGCAGGTCGGGGCCGCCCGCGTACAGGCCCGCGAGCACGGTGACGGTGTCGGGCATCTTCTCGGTGAGGGCGATGACGTCCTTGGTCACGAGTGTCCGGTTTCTTCGGGGGCGCCGGTGAGGGCGGTCTGGATGAGTTGGTGGCGGCGGCCGCGGCGGACAAGGGTGCCGCGCCCGGGCGGCTGCTGGGAGGCGTACAGGCCGGGGAAGAGCTGGCCTTCGGTGCGGTCGCCGGTCATCAGCAGGGCGGTGGTGCCCGTTTCTCGCAGGGTGGTGAGGAAGGGTTCGTACAGGGCGCGGGAGGATCCGGCGACCCGGCGGGCCACGATGAAGTGCAGGCCGATGTCCTGGGCGGAGGAGATGTAGGGCAGGAACGGGGCCAAGGGCTGCTGGCCTGCGGTGGTGAGGATGTCGTAGTCGTCGACGAGGATGACGATGCGCGGGCCGGTGAAGGCGGCTTCGTCCGCCGGGATGTCCGGGTCGGCGGATTCCGGCAGGCGTCTTTCCAGCTCGGTCGCAATGCCGGTGGCCAGGGCTGCGGCGAGTTTCACGTTGTGGGCGTAGCCGCCGCGGTACGGCTCCGGGACCACACCGCGCAGGCCGCGGCGCGGGTCGAAGACGCCGAAGACCAACTCCTTGTCCGTGTGCCGGGCGGTGAGCTGGCCCGCGATGAGCTTGAGCAGGTTGGTCTTGCCGCATTCGTTGTCGCCCAGGATCAGCAGATGCTGGTCGGCGCCGAAGAGGTCGAGGAGGGCCGGCGCGAGGGCGTCCTGGTCCAGGCCGAGGGGAATGCGGTCCGGTTCGGCGGCCGGTGACGGCAGTCGGGTGGCGTTCAATCGGGCGGGCAACACTCGTACCGGCGCGGCGAGTTCGCCGTGCCAGGTGGCGCGGAGGGCGCGTGCCGCCTCTTCCAGGGCATCGGCCAGATGGGTGCTGGAAGCCTGGTCGTCGATGCGGGGCAACGCGGTGTGCGCGAAGAGCTTGCCGTCGGTCAGGACCCGGCCCGGGGTGTCCGGTCCAAGCGTTTCCGACAGCTTGCGATCGATGGAGGAATCGGCGGGTTCGTTGAGCCGCAGCTCGATCCGGCTGCCGAACATCGACTGGGTGGCGATGCGCACGTCGTTCCAGCGCAGCATGCCCGCCACGATGTGGATGCCGTAGCCGCCGCCGCGCTTGAGCAGGTCGGCGATGGATTCCTCCAGGTCGTCGAACTCCTCGCGCAGGGCGCCGAATCCGTCGATGAGGAGTATCACGTCGGTCGAGCCGAGCTCGGTGAGCTTGCCTGCGGACCGCAAGGCGCGCAGCCGGTCGACGGAGTCGATGCCGTGGGCGCGGAAGACTTCTTCGCGCTGATGGAGCATGGCTCGGACCTCGGCGACGGTACGGACTGCCCGTTCGTGCTCGGCGCGGGAGGCGATCCCGCCGACGTGCGGCAGCCCGGACACCGCGGCCAGGCCGCCGCCGGTCAGGTCGAGGCCGTAGACGGCGACCTCGGCCGGGGTGTGCGTGAGGGCCAGAGACAGCGTCAGGGTGCGCAGCAGAGTGGTCTTGCCGGACTGCGGTCCACCGATGATCGCGGTGTGGCCGCCCGCGGTGTTCAGGTCGTGCACCCACTGCCCTTGCCATTGCCTGGCGGGATCGTCCAGGACTCCGAGCGGCACGCGCAGGACGCCCTGGCCGATGGCGAGGTGCAGGCCGTGTGCGGAGGCCTGCACCGGGCCCGCGGTCTGGTCGAGGGTGAGGGCATCGCCGAGTGGAGGCAGCCAGATGCGGCGCACCGGCGGTGCCGCCACGGCGAGCTGGTCGACCATGGTGGACAGGACGGTCGGACCGGTCTCGCGTTCGCGCATCGCCGGTGGCTCGACCGCCGGCCCCGCGGGCGACGGGTGGCCGGTGAAGGCGGGATACGTCCAGGCGAGCGGTTCGGTGTCGGAATTCTCGCGCCGGGTGGGGCCGTGGTAGGCGCCGGAGACGAAGCCCGCCTTGAAACGCTCGTACGTCGAGGTGTCGACCTTCAGATAGCCGAAGCCGGGCAGCGGTGGCAACCGGAAGGCGTCGGTGGTGTCCAGGACCGTACGCGACTCGTCGGCCGAGAAGGTCCGCAGCCCGAGACGGTAGGACAGGTAAGTGTCCAGTCCCTTGAGCTTGCCGGATTCGATGCGCTGGCTGGACAACAGCAGGTGCACGCCGATGGAGCGGCCGATGCGGCCGATCGACAGGAACAGGTCGATGAAGTCCGGCTTGGCGGTAAGCAGTTCGCCGAACTCGTCGATGACGACGAACAGGTGCGGCAGCGGCTCCAGGTCGGGCCGCGCTGTGGCGCGCAGCGCGGCGTAGTGGCCGATGTCAGCGATGTTCCCGGCGTCTTTGAGGACTTGCTGGCGGCGCTTGACCTCCCCGGCCAGGCTGGTGTGGACGCGCTCGACGAGTCCGGCCTCGTTCTCCAGGTTGGTGATCACCCCGGCCACGTGCGGAAGTTCGGTGAACGGCGCGAAAGTCGCTCCGCCCTTGTAGTCGACCAGCACCATCGCCAGGTCCTCGGGCGAGTGCAAGGTCACCAGGGCGAGCACCAGGGTGCGCAGCAGCTCGCTCTTGCCCGAGCCGGTGGCACCCACGCACAGCCCGTGCGGGCCCATGCCGAGCTCGGAGGACTCCTTCAGGTCCAACAGGACGGGTTCGCGGCGGTCGTTGAGACCGATGGGTACGCGCAGGAAGTCCCGCTCACTGCGCGGTGTCCACAGCCGTGCGAGATCGAGGGCGGCTGGGTCGTCGATGCCCAGCAGGGCGGGGAAGTCCACCGGTCCCGAAACCGGGGTGCCCTCGGCAGCCGACTCCGCCGACAGCCGAAGCGGGGCGAGCAGCCGGGCCAGGCCCTCCGCGCCCGGCACGCTGAGCGCGTCCATGACGCCGCCGCCGGGTAGGGCGTCAGGGATGCGCAGGTCTTCGACCGACACCTGGTCACCGTCGACGGTGATCCGCACACTGACCTGGTCCGGTTCATGGATCCGCTGTTCCAGCAGGTGCAGCACGGTGATTCCCATGTCGGCCAGACCCACTGCCTGGTCCGGGCGCGGGAGTTCGGCAGCGACCCGGCCGTGGGTGTCGTTGACGACCAGGAGCCGGTCTGCGAGTTGCAGTGCGTCACGGCCGGCCAGGCCTCGGCGCACCTCGGCGGCGTAGGAGGCGCGGCGACGCAGATCCCCAGTGCACTGGTCGGCGAGCCGGGCCAGGTCCGGCGCGATGCGCCGTGTCGCCACCGGCCCGTCCTGGCTGTGGGCGTCGAGGACATGGGGCAGCCACTTGGCCCACTCCCACTGCGCCAGTCGATCGCCCGGCACCGCAAGGGCGAACGCCGCATCGTCCGGCGCGTGGGTGACCGCGGCCTGGATGAGCAGGGCCCGGGCGACGTTGAGCACGCCGTCCCGGTCGCCGACGATGCTGACGTTGCCGGCCCGGTCCAGGCCCGCGGTGAGCGGCACGTCCGGCGCGGTGGCGAAGCGGTGCTGCAGGGCGCGTGCCTCATTCAGCATGAAGGGATCCGGCGGGGTGAGCACGCCCCCGACCGAGCTCTGCCCGATGAGCAACTCCTGCACAGGCACATCCCCTGTGCCCAGGCGCACCCGCAGAAAGTCCGCGTCCGTGCGGCGGCGTTCCCACAAGCGCGCCGGATCGCGCACCACGTCGTACAGGGCCTGCGGCGGCGGGTTCAGCACCCGCGCCCGATCCCGGAGCTCCCGTTCGAGCAACCCGAGCTGCTCGCGTTGCTCCTCTACGTACTCCAGATAGCGTTCGCGCTGCGTGCGCCGGGTGCGCTGTGCCTTGCCCCGCTGCGACAGGAACAGCGCCAGCCCGCCGAGTAGGGCCACGACCAGGACGATCGCACCGAGCCCGGCGAACTGGCTGTTGCGGATCACGGTCATCATGACGACCGAGCTCATCACCCCGGCCATCGGCAGCAGCGCGGTAGCCGCCCTGCCCGAGCTGCCCTCGGGCAGGTTGGGCGGCGGCTCGATAGTGCGCGGCTCGGCGGGTGACAGGGGTCGGGTGGAACGAGCCGGACGGTGGATCTGCAGTTGCGTCATCGCACGCGCACCGCCCGCGCCATGGCCTCGGCGGAAAGCTGGATGGCGGCCTCTTGGGAGTGCCGGCCGAGCATGGCGGTGTGGATGGGGCCTCCCTGGGCCAGATGCCGGTCATAGGGCAGCAGCACCGCGGCCACCCCGGTCTCCCGGATATGGGCGATGGCCGTCTTCACATCGAGTGTGGTGTCCGGGGAGTTGGCGCTGAGAGCGACCACCGTGGTGGCCAGCGCAGAGTGCGGCAACTGGGCCAGCCAGTCCAGGACGGTACGGGTGCCGTTCACGCCCTCGGCGGTCAGCGGCGCAACCACCACCCGGGCGTGGGCGGTGTCCATCGCGGTCCGTGCCACCTCGCCGGGCAGACACTCGCAGTCCACCACCGTCACCGCGAAATACCGCCGCAGCGCCAGTGTCACCCTCCGGTAGGTGGGCACGTCCAGCGGCGCGCCGACCCGGCCCTGCCCGGCAGGCAGCAGCCAGCCCCCGTCCGTGACCGGCACCAGATAGCCGGTGACATCGGTGAGTTGCATGGCCGGAGTGAGGATCTGGGCGACATCCGCGCACGCCCAGCGCACCGACTCTGCCCCCAGGCGCACCGGCAGCGTGCCCAGGGCCGTATCGGCCTCCAGCGCGAGGACCGGGTCGTGCCGGTAGTGATTGAAGGCGCGGGCCAGCAGGGCAGACACGGTGGACTTGCCCACCCCGCCCCGGATCGAGGTCACCGCGATGATCCGGCCGGTGGTCACCGGCTGCTGGATCTCCCGCGCCAGCCGGGACTGTTCGGCCACCTCCTGCGATGCCGAGGCGGTCAGTTTGCGCAGCGCGCGCCCGGTGCGGCGGAGCGTCGAATCCCCGTGCTGCGGAGAGCCGAGGGCGTGCGCGAGGCGGGGATCGACGGTGGGTACGGACTCCGGCGTGGTCATGGGAACCCGCGGATCCCGTACGCCATGCCGACGAGGGTCCTGCACGCCGCGTGGACGCGGATCCCGTACTCCGCCTGGAACTGGCGGCCGCGCCCGTCCCGGCTGTTGGTCTGGGCCTCGTGCGGGGACGGCCTGGGCCTGCGCGAGGCCAGGGGGATCGGCTGCCGCAGGGCCGTGGGGGTCCGCTGCCGTCGGTGGGACCGGGCGGTTTGCGCGCACGGCGATGGTCGGCTCAACCTCTGCGGGAGTCCCGTCGCCGAGCTGCCGAAGGAGGTCGCGCTGCCAGTCTGGTTGAGCCATGGCACACCCCTACGCGAAGGTGTCGAGCAGACGCCCGTACACACCGAACACCCCGATCACCAACGGGAACAGAGCGATCACACCCACCGACTCCAGCACATCGCCGAGCCTGCGCAGCCGCACCCGTACATGCTCAGCGGGCCGCACCGCCAGCACGGCCAACGGCACCAGCGCCAGTACCACCAGCACGGCCAACGGCCCTGCCGCACCGGAGTGCTCCAGCCACACCCAGACCAGACGCGCGCACACCACCGAGGCCGCGGCGAAGAGCACCACCACTTCGACGTTCAGCGGGAACGCGCGGGCCCTCAGCGCGAGCACCACCGCGACGGCCGCTGCCAGCGCCACCGTCCACATCGAGACCGCATCCAGCACCAGCACCCCCGCGGCGGCCGTCGAAACCGCCACGACGACCGTGGCAAGTGACAGGCCACGATGGGTGGCCGCCAGCGCCGAGGACACCTGATATCGGCTCACCGACGCCCCGCCCGAGCGCCGGTCATCCAGCCCCGACAACCCGGAGACCATCAACGCGAGCCGCGGCAGCACGCCGAGCACGATGACGGACACCACCGCCGACAAGGCAGCCGCGCGAGTCGTTTGCGTGACCGTCCCGCCGCCCGACTGCACCGCGAGCGCGGCTTCCCAGCACACGACGGCTCCGGCGAGCGCGGCCGCACCGACCAGGCCTCCCCGTCCCAACGGCGAGAACCGGCCCAGCAGCGACAACGCCACCACCGCCACCGCACTGACACCGGCCAGTCGCCCCGCCTCCGGCCACGCGTGCGCATCGCCCAGCGACCACACCCCGAGTACGCCCAGCGCGGCGCCTGCGACGATCAGTGTGGCGGCCAACGGATACTTCTCTGTTCGCCCCAACAAGGCACCGCACAGAGCCGACAGGACAGCGACGGCGAGCAGCCCCACCCCTGCCGTGGCGGAGGGGAACCGGCCCCGGGACAGCCAGCCGGCCGCGAGCGCCCAGAACACCGTGGCCGACCCTGCCACCACTTGCCGCACCTCAGACCGCCACCGCCAGGCACGGGTATCCAGATCGGCCGCAGTCTCATCGGCGACGTCATGCACCACCGGGGCCGAGGGTGCATCCTCCACCCGCACCAGCCGCAACACTGCACCATCGGCCACACCCGCCGACTCCAACGTGCCGTCCAAAGCCAGCGCGGAACCGTCCGCGCCCACCAGATGCCGCAACTCCGGGCGGCTGCCCACCTGGTCGCCCAGCAACCGCATCACCTCGGGCAGCAGCAGACCCACCGGCTCCTGCGACGGCAGCACAAGATCCACCCGTCGCCGCTCACCCACCAGAGTGACCCGGCTCAATGCCGTCCGGCCACGGCCCACGGCCCCCGCAGATATCACGCGCTCAAACCAATCATCGAGTCATATCGAGAGTCATATCGAGTCATCGAGAAGAAGACTCCGATGGCGAAGCGGAAGCCGACGGGACGGACGTCGGATACGACGGCACCGAGGACCCGTACGGACTCTTCCCGATCAGCCGATGCGAAACGAACGACCACCCCACGCACCCCGCACACAACACGGCCGCGATCACCACTCCGGCCACCGTCTTCCCCAGCCGCTCATCGACCGTCCGCCGCTGCCGCTGCGCCCCGAACAACAGCGCATCCCGCAGCCGCCGACGCCGCACCGCCACTGACTCGAGCAACTGACTGTCGTAGTCCTGGGCTGCCATACCGTGGCCTTAGGCGTCGAGGGTCATGGTGTCGGCGACCTTGTCGTGCAGACACTGTCGCAACGGCTTGTCCCAACAGCACCACAAAGGGTTCAGCAGACTGAGCACCGGGACCGGGAAGGCCAACAACCAGAAGAACTCCCGCCCCAGCGCCTGCCAGACACCGATCCTCTCCCCGGAGTTGGCCCGTACGACCCGCACCCCACAGATCCGCTTGCCCAACGTTGCTCCGAACCGGGCGGTGCAGAGCGGGAAGTAGAGCGTGAACGAGGTGGCAAGCCACACTGCGATGAGAAGACGAGGCGCTTCGCTCTCCGTCCGGTCGATCCACATCGCCAGCGGAACGCCGAGCACCGCATACCCCGCACCCCAGAACACCAGATCCAGCAGACGTGCACCCAGCCGGGACCCCAAGTCCGCCAACCTTGGCGCGGGCTTTCCCATCCCGGCCGGTCCGCCGTAGTACGGGCCCGGATAGGCGCCCAAGGTCCCCTGGGACTGCGGGTAGTGGGGAAGCTGGCCCGGCGGGTTTCCACCGGTGGGGTATGAGGGATAAGCCACTTGATTCCTAGCTGAGTTGCCCATGGGTTGAGTGCTGCTTGTCGTCACGTCTCGAACTCGCCCACCCACTCGCGGTTCAGAAGGTACTTGGGCAAATATTCAGACTCCACCTCAATGGGGAACCCTGCGTCATAGGCCAGACATGCGATAGCCAGAGGTCCTAGGGCGAGGGAGCCTGCGAGGTCATTCGCCCGATTTTCGTTGGCAGTCCAGTATGTTTTATGGAGCTCCAAAGCCTCGACAAGTGCCCGATTGAATCCGGCGTGGTCCTTGCGGAGGAAATGGTGGAAGAGATTAATGGGTTGGTACAGGATGTTCTGGAGTAGGTCCCTGGGTGTGATCGACGCAACTTCCGGATAGGATGAATTGATCGCCGCGGTCAATTTTTCGACCAAGCCTGGGCGCTCAAGCCAGTATGTTTGCAGGGCGTCGACCCAGTAGTATACGTAATCGTCGCCTTCCGCTCCGGAGGCGCGCAGCAATTCGAGAGGAAGCTCGCACATCTGGGTCATCCGTGCCTGGTCACGGCAGATGATGACGAACCATAGCGAGGTGAGCCAATTACCTGCGTCAGCATAGAATTGCGGCCCTGTTGCGGGGATCCTTCGAATCTCATCACGGATTCGACACTCGATAGCGCCTTCCGTCGCGCTAGCCGCACAGAAAGCCGCGCAGCCAACCTGCATCGCAGAGACAGCGGCTTCCCAGGTCTCCAGGTGTGACGCGTCCGGATCGAGGGTAGCGCGCGCCTGTACGAGCATGAGCGCTTCGTTCAGTGCCATCCCGAAAACGGTCGCTGCCTGATCAAGGCTCTGGATGCTGTCCTCCAGCTCCTCGGCCAAGTCCTGCACGGCAGTCTCATCCAGCATCCCCGGCCTGGTGTGCCGAGTCACTGTCGCTGTCACCAAGATCTCCTGTCAGCTGATGTCGAATTGCCACTTTTCGTAGCCGGCGTACTCGCCAGCACTCGGCTTTCCCTTCACTAGTATATATTCGACATTCCCTGCTTTGAGTGCTTTCTTGAGTTTCTTGTATAGGTGCATCTCGTTTGTGTTCCCGTTGAGGCCTCGCTGCTTCATTTCTCTCATAATATCCAGGAAGTACTGCTTTGATCCCTGTCGGGCCTTGAATCCGGTAGGAAGCGTTCTGTGGCCGAGACGCGTTTCGGTGCTGCTCTTCGACTCGATGACGATGAGTTTTTCGGTGCCGTTCTTGTCTGTCCAGCTCCAGAGCTGATCAAACTGATCATTTCCATTCTTGGGTCCCGACAGTTCTTCCCACTTGGCGCCCGGATAGTGCTCCGGTATGACGTGATATCTTGCGACAGCCTCACCGAATGCCTCGCTGTCCAGCCCCATCCGTTCGTGGAACGGGGCGTGCTCGGCTTTGATCTCTTCATATGCCTTGAGATTCTCCGGCGTCGGCGCCGCCTCGGCAGCCTTCTTTGCCTGGGTGACTGGTTCGTGCCACTGATTATCTGCCGTAACTGAGATGTTCCGTTGGTGCGCGGAATCATGGATTATCCGAAGGTCATCAGACGTCGGGACGGTATCCGGCCCCCTTACGACCTTCGATCCTCCGACGTATTTCTCCGGGAAGGGCGGCGGAGCGTCGTCGGCTGCTATCCGTGTACCTGGATGGTTCGGATCGTCGATCAGATGGGGTGGAGCGAAATTGCTCTCATCGGTGATCGAAGCCCTGAGTCGACGTCCGTTACTTTTGTAGTAACTTTCGAAGTATCCGTCCTCATGATTGGCCCGGTAGACCTGAACGTCCTTGATCTGCTGAGGAGAGAGACCGTCATACCATCCCTTGCCGGATGGGCGGCTGTCGACTCCGCGCTGGCCCGGCAAGCCGTCGATACTTGAACTGCTGTCTCCATGCTGCCCAGGCACTCCATTGTCTCCGACGCCGTTGTGGACGCCGTCAAACGTGCCGGAGGAAGTCCCACCATCATGGTGTCCGGGAACGGAGCCACCACTCACTCTGCTGGATGCCTCACCAGGGCCGTGAGGACTGCCGCTGTCGCCGCTGGCCGCGGCGTCATGACTGGCTGGCGGAGGAACGTTTTCGCCCGCGTGTATACCGCCGTCGACGGCACGTGCCTCGGCACCGACGAGTGCGGACTGGTGTGGCCGCGCGGCGACCGAGGAGGCGCGTTCGGCGGCCGACAGCTCGCTCGGGACGGCGCCGGTGTGGGGGACGCCGTTCGTGCTCGCGGTGAACTCGCCGTCTCCGACACGGAGTGTGGAGCCGTCGGAGAGCTCCAGCACGCTCTCCGGGCCCTTGGCCGCGCGAAACTCGCCCAGTCCGGCACGGACGTTGGCGGTGACTTCGGAGATCTTGGGCAGGGCGAAACGGGTGGCCCGGACGGCCGTACTGACCGGGTCCACGGCGTCGGCGATGCGTGCCGCGGTGAGGACGGCCTTGGCGCCGGCCCCGGCCTTGCCGGCCGCGCTGACGCGTGCCGCCGTCGCGGCGCCGGCGAAGGGGAGGAGGTTGAACGTGACGACGCTGCCCGAGGCGCGGGCCGGGTTGGTCTTCCACATGTCCCACTTGAGGAAGGCCTTGCCGGTCTCCTTGGCGTACGGCTTGCTTCCCTGGGCGAAGTCGCTGGCCCAGAAGCCGGTGGCCTTCTGCCCGCTGGACTCCTGCAGGTAGGTCTCCCCGCCGACTATCGCGCGGGTGAGGCCTTCCCAGGCGAGCTTCGCCTGGTCGGTCCCATGACCTCCGGCCATGGTGAAGACGCCGTCGAGGGTCCCCACCACGCCGTCGACGACGAACCCGTCCCAGACGTGTTCCTTGAGTTGGTAACCGATGTCCCAACCGCTGTGGGTCAGTCCCTGCGGAGTGCCCCAGGGCAGTTTTTGGGCCTGCTCATAGGTCTCGGCGGTGGCCCCGTAGAGCTCGACCCCCCGCGGCACCAGCATGCGGTTGGACTGCTGCATGTACTGAGTGCCGCCCACCAAGGCCGTGATTTTGTTGTGGGCGGCGATCTCGGCGGCTTCGAAGGCGGCTCTGGCCTCGGCCACCCCGTTCATCAGCGCCGTGTGTTCGTCGACCTTGTCCTGGTTCTTGGTCCAGTCGTTGTCGACCGGGCCATGGGTCCATTCGCCGGAGCCGCGGTAGGTGTCCTTGTCGACGGAGGCCACGAATGCGGCCGCCTTGACCTTGAGATGTTCCAGACGGTCGATGATCGGCTTGACCGTCTGTGCGTACTCGGCGAGCGCTGCGACGACGGTTTCGACCTTGTCGGCGAACGCGTCGGCGCCGTCGCGCACCGGAGCCGTGGAGGCGAACAGATCAGTGGCCTCGGGTGCGCGGTAGACCGTCGACAACGCCTGGAACCGCGTGTGTGCGGCCTCGCCCGCGCGCCGGATGCCGTCCGCGTCGGCCTGCAGTCCTGTGACGTGCCGGTCCAGCAACCCGAGGTCGCCCGTGAAGTGAGGTATGCCCTCCGGGTTGATCACAGTCGGCCCCGCTTGAGGCCGGGCATGTCCAGCGTTGCGTCCACCAGGCCGGCCGCCTCGTGCTGCACATGCGCGGCCATCTCCAGATCGCCTGCCTCGTAGGCCAGGGTTGCCTGGATCGCGCCGTTGACCGACTTGCTGGTCCGCGTGCCGACGAACTGGAGTTCGCTCGCGGTACCTTCGACGAACTCGACCAGGGCCGCCCCCACCAGCCCGGCCACCGGGGCATTTCCGCCCGTGTCTCCGGACGCGAGGGTTCCGGCCGCTGTCGCGGCTCCCTCCAGGTCCGTGCCGTACGCCTGGATGATCTCGTCCAGCACGGTCATCACATCGCCCACCCGCGAGATGACCACACCCACACCGGCCGGATCAATATCCCACTTCGGCATGCCCTACCCCCTGTAGTGCCGCACTGCCCCGCTACTCCCGTCCGTCAAGTGCGCCGGGCTCAGCCGATGTTGTCGACGGCCGCCCGGGCCTTGCCCATGGTCGTCTGCGCGGTCCCGTCGTTCTGCTCCAGGGTGGTGCGCACGAGGCGGATGATGTCGCGGACCTCGTTCGCGGCGCGGTTCCAGCGCATCTCCTTGCCGTGGTACTCGTCGGAGACACCGTCGGCGGTGAAGTCGGCCATCGCGGCCTTCACCGCGGCGTCGCGGTCGCCGAGCACGCGCTCCAGCTGGCCGATGACGCCCTGCAGGCTGCCCTGCACCTCGGTGGAGGCGCCGGTGTCGTACGAGCGACGGTCTTGGTTCTGACCCATCTTCCATTCCCCCTTGTACGTGCTATCGGGCGCCGAAGCGGGCGGCGTCGAAGTTGGCGTGGCCCTGGTTCTGGTGGGCGTTGTCCTGCTGCTCCAGGTCACCGGAGCCGAACGCGGTGTCCATCCCGCCTTGGCCGCCCAGAATCGCGCTCAGCGAGCCGTTCAGCGCGTTCGTGATCTCGTCCGTATGCGCCTTGAACGAGTCGAACGCGGCCTTGCCCGCCCCGTTGAACTTCCCCTCCAGCGGCTCAGCCGCCTGCACCAGCCAGCGAATCAGCGTGCCCAGGTCGTCAGTCGAGCCGAGCGTGCTCTTGCCGAGATCCGCCAGGGTCGACGACCCCATGTCGAACTTCACGCACCCACCCCCGTGTTCATCGTGTTGTACGCCGTAACGGTTCAGTCGTTCGAGGGTCACGACGTGCTCGTACGAGACGCAGTTCCCCTGTGTCGCACAGGTCACGGAACTCTTCGAACATCCTCTCGTGCAACGCGTTGCAGGCGCAACGCAGTTGGGGGCGAAGTGGCGTGATCTATCCCATGACGGCCCTGAACCGACTGCCTGTGCCCTTCTGGGGGAGCGCCTATACCGTTTGGCCGGGTGGCGTCTTCGGGAGAGGATCGCTCTGGTGGTGGGCTGAAAGTTTTGTGTATCGCTGTCTTCTTCGCGCGAGAGAGGGCAGAGAAGAGAGGGTCATTCAGGAGGAGTTGGATGCCCTGCGCGCGGAACTCGTCGCTGCGCGGGACGTCGACGACGCTGACAGCGTGGCCGACACCCAGGCCGAGTGGCGCAACCGACTCCGCCGAACGCTGCGCTTCGCCCCGCAGGCCGAAGCCGAACTTGGTTTCCTGCTCAATGAGTTGAAGCCGAGCGCAGGCGAGCAATGAAAGGGCGACGTGTACCACACGGTCAGCGGCGGCGTGCAGCACGGGACAGTCATCCCAGCCCACACGGTCGACGACCTGACGATCGGGCAGCCCCGCCGATGAACCCCTACCTCGTCGAGCATGAGCAGGAATCGGAAGTGGACGCCGGATGCTTCCGTGCCGAGCCGCTTCCCTGCCATCTCGCAGGCCTCCGCAGCTACTTGATCGTCGCCGACTCGGCGGCCAACCGTGCGTCGTACGAGTCTCGTCGTCCCGCCGGGTGGACCGGATGACGACGAGATCGCACATGCCCTCAGTTCGCGAGCAGCGGTTCGAGGAACCGGCTGGGTGTCCCGTGCCAGAAGATCGCAAGCGAGTCGCGTGAGCGGGTGGCTGCGACGAAGAGCAGGGAACGGGCTCGCTGGAGTTCGCGCCGGTAGCGCAAGGCGTCGGTGCGCTGCATTTGGATCACTGCGTTGCGAGGGACCAGACCGTCACTGACACCAGCGATGATCATGCGCTGGTATTCGAGTCCCTTGAATCGGAACATCGTGCCGATGTGCACGCCTTCGTCACCGCGAGGCCCGTCGGGGCCGATCTCTGTGGCCTTGATGCCTGAGTGGGCCAGGGATACAGCGACCTCCTGTGCCATGGCGTTGGTGGGCACGCAGATGGCGATCTGTTCCAGGGGGATGTCGTCCCACTCGGAGATCAACTCGGTGATGGCCTCGCGTTCGGCTTCCCAGTCCGCACTCGGGTGGAGTTCGGGCCGCGCTCCGCTCAGCACCGACCTGTATCCGGCCAGGGTCTCCTCGTTGCCGTCGAGATCGTCGAACAGTTCACCGCTCAACACCCCGAGTGCCGAGCCGAGAATCTGGCGGGTGGTCCGGTAGCTGAGGGTGAGCTTGGCGGATCTGCCACGGATGTTGATGCCGAGGCTGCCGAGAGTCACCTGGTTGTTGTAGATGCGCTGGTGCGTGTCGCCGACGAGGAAGAGGTCATTGCGGTCCCGGGCGACCATGGCGCGCAGCATTTTCCAGTGCCCCGGCCGGAGGTCCTGAGCCTCGTCCACGACGATGTGCCGGTAGCGGTACCGCAGCCATCCGGCGGAACCGTCCTGAAGGTGAATGTTGTCCAGGCCGCCGTGCTCCGCACGCTGCTGCTCGACAGTCTGGATCCGCCGCTCGCGCTCCATCTCCAGACGCGCGGCCCGTTCGGCGACCTGCGCCCACGTCTGGCGCCCGACACGGTCGAGTCGCTGGGTGAACTTCTCGGCCAGCTGCCAGATTTCGGCCCGCTCAGGGCGGGTGATGTTCCGTCCCCGGCCGGCACGCCGCGCACGGAAGTAGTCGGTGCGGGACGCGACCGCCTGGCCGAGGATCACCTGCGTCCACTCGTCGTGCAGGAACTCCGCGTCCCAGGCCGTCTCGCCGAGCTCGTCGAGCATGGAACGCCACTCTCGGAGTACCTGGTTGTCGTCGATCGTCTGCTTGGTACTGCCCGGCTCAGCCTCCCGGACCACACGCAGTGCCAGTTGGTCGACATGACTGATGTCCACGCGAGACAGCAGCTGCTCTCCGCCGAGCTCCAGCAGCCGGGCACGGAGGTCGGCCGCGAGGTTCTTGTTGTACGTGGTGAGAAGCACCTGCTTGTTGCGGCCCTGGGGAAGCTGTTCGACGAGATGCTTCACGCGGTGCAGGGCGACGATGGTCTTCCCCGTACCAGGGCCACCGCCCACACGGGCCGGACCGGAGTAGTCGCGCTCCACCAGCTTGGACTGCGTGGGGTGCAGGAAGACCTTCCAGCGCCCGAAGTCCTCTCCCTCCAGGGCCTCGCGCAGTGCCTCGTCCGTGGTCGTGACCATCGTCGCCGGGCGCTGGGCGGCGGTCTGGAAGTCCTCGGGGTCGACCGGTTCAGGTGCCGCGACCGGGGCTGTCACCTGCTCCAGTACGTCGTCGTACGACTTGCCGTCGAAGAGCGAGAGCAGAATCTCGCCGGTCAGTTGAGGCGCGTACTCGATGAGCCCGAGCAACTGCTCCTCGGTGGTGAGCGTGCGAATCACCGGTACCAGCGGTTCGGCCACGCCGAGGTCGGTGAGCTGCTGCTCCGAGAAACGGGCGAACAGCGGCGCCGATCGGGAGGGTTCGGGCTCCGCTCGGGGAGCCTGTGCCGGCTGTGGGGCTGCCGTCCGTCTGAGGACGCTCTCCTCGACGACCTGAAGGTCGACGTACTCGATCCCGCCGGTGATCTGGTTGATGCCGTAGGCGAGGCGGTCGAGGTTCTCGTAGACCTCTTTGCGGTGCTTGACCGAGACGATCAGCCAGTCGTTGTCGGCGAGGCGCAGCAGCAGGGCGCGGTACTCGTCATTGACACGCGCGGACCACAGCCTGCTGTCGCCCTTCAGCTGCTTCAACTGGAGGCCGGTGGCCTGCGGGTTCGCCTTGAACTTGTGCTGGAAGTCGTAGAGGGCACCCTTGACCGTACGGGGGAGCTTGAGGATCTCCTTGTCGGCCTTGTCGAGCAGACGCAGGGTCACACTCGCGGTGTTCATCGGTGGGGCTCCCCGTAGGTCGTTCCGTCGTCTCGCTGATCACGATGCCGGTCGGGCGTGGATGGTTGCATGCCCAGCCGTTCCGCAAGTTCCCTTGCGGTCCACGCACTCGCGGGCCGCACATCCCACCCCGCTGCGGCGAAGGCCGAGTCCCGGTCCTCGGCCTCGTAGTCCGGCTCGGAGCCGACAGGGCGGGGGGCGAGCACGACACCGACCTTGTGGCCCGGCCAGGCGAGTTCGGCCATCCAGCCGCGGTCGTCGAGCTCGAAGCCGTCGACGGGCGCGGGTGCCGCCATGGAGGTGAGCGCGACTGCCAGCAGCTGCAGTCCTGGCTCGTCCGGATCCAGAAGCTCCAGCACGGCGTCCCAGCCGGTACTCCGGAGGCCGGATCCGCTCCGTTCTGCCGCTGCACGTTCGGCTTCAGCGCCCCTGTGGGCTGTTTCCCGGACTTCTTGCCGGATGGTGGGCTCCTCGGCGTCGACTCCGAGCTCGATCCGCGTGGAGGCAAGCCATCCGGAGCCACCGGTGACCGCGAGTGTGTCCGCCGAGAACCCGTCCAGCAGGCTCGTGGTCAGCTGGACGCTGTCGCCTCCTCCGTGCTCCAGGAACTGCAACAGGTTGCTCCAGAACAGCCAGGCCTGCCAGCGCTTCTTGTGCGTGCCCGCATTCGCGACGGCCGTCGGGCTGTCGTCCAACACGGTGGCCGCCGTCCACGCCGGCGGCTTGTGGCGCGCGTCCGCCACGGCCGCGAGGGAGCACCCGGATCGATCCACCGCGGCAAGGACACGCAGCGGCCCGCCTTGACCGTGCGGAGGCGTGCCGCGCAATGCCTCTGCGAACTGGGCGCCCACGGCTTGCTCGGACACGACCGCGCTATGCGGCTGTGTTCCGGTCAGACCGGCCACGACCGCTTCCGCGCGGGCCAGCCATGCCTCGGCATCCGGAGCGCGCAGGTAGGAGAGGAGCAGATCCGCGGGATTGATCCAGACGTTCGTCGCGAGCTCGCCCGGCAGACCGCCCCGTACCTTGGCGTAGTAGTCACGGGCTTGCCGCCGGCCTCGTTCGCCGTAGGGCTGCCACACGGGATCCGTGGGCCCGGCGGCAGCGTAGCCGGTGTCGCGCACCCGGGTGCGCCACTCCTTCACGTCGTAGTACGTGAGCTGGAAGACCCTCAGCCCCTCGGCGCGGAGCCGAGTGCGCTTGGTGGCGTCGTCGGCAAGACGGTTGTGCTGGGCAGTGGCATGGAATTCGAAGCCGTCCAGGTAGAGAGCGAGGCGCGGTCCGGGGGCGTCGAGGCGCTCGAACAGGACGTCCGGACGGGTCCCGTCGAGTATCCGCTGCTGCGAGACACGCCAGCTGAGCGTGGTGCCGCCGGAGCCGGTCAGCCGCAGGTCCAGCGAGTACGTGCCGGCCGTGGTCGTGTACGCATCCGCGCTCGCCTGAGAGTCGGGCTGCTTGGCCCACTCCTTGAGCGTGTCGATGAACATGACCTCAAGGTCGCTCTCGGCTTGCCGCTCCAGCGGGATGTGGTGTGTCGTGGCGACGGGGGAGGTCTTCCAGTTCTCGCCGCTCTTGCCGAGCAACTCGTCCAGCATCTGCCGTACTTCGTTCCTGCTCACCCGGTCGTAGTCGCTCGCGGGAACGCGGCGCAGCAGGCACCGGTGGCAGCCGTCCAGGCCCTTCTCGATGCACTGGCAGCTCTCGATGACCTCGCGCGCCTTGAGCAGTACTTCCCGGAAGCCGTCCGCGGACGCCAGCCGATGGAGGTAGCCGGTGCCGCCCGGCAACCTGTCGTAGACGACGAGGAAGCGGCGGGGCCAGTCGGTGTCGCCGGCGTCGGGCATGGAGGCGGAGGCGATGTCGATGTGGTCGGGATCGCCTCCGTACCGTGCCGCGATGCCCACGAACAGGGCGGCTGTGAAGGACGCGAGCCGCTCCTTGGCACGAGCAACGGATGCCGGGAGCAGGATGCGTACGGCCTCGGTGACGAGCTCGTGGGTCAGCAGCAGCGGCACGTCCTGGCCCTTGCCCTGGTCGTCGCCCGCGGCCCGTGTCTTGCGGCGCGGGCACCACAGCAGGTGGTGGGCACCGGCTCTGCTGCTGGAGGCCAAGGACTCCGTGAGCGCGTTGTGCGGTTGGTCGACGACGGGGCGTCCCTCGGCGGTGGCACCGCCGCAACTTGTGCACACGTAGAAAGGGTTGAGCCGGACGTCGTCGCCCGCGATCGGCACGGTGCTGCTGCCGTCCTGCCGGTCGAGCCCGAGGTTGAGGGTCCTGATGACGGCGCGCCGGGTGAAGTCGACACCGAAGATGGCTGTGTCGTGCCGCCAGGAACCGGATGCCAGATGCACCGGATCGATGTCGACGGTGGTGAGCATCGAGTAACGGCGGCGGTCCCGTTCGTCCTTGTCGTCCCGGACCCTGGCGTCGTCGCGCTTGTCGCGGGCGATGACCCGCCTGGGTTCCATGACGTACTGGACGCATCCGGCATCGGCGATCTCCCGCCCGCCGCAGCGCGGGCACGGCGAGGTGTCCGTCTTGGCGTTCTCGGTGCGGGTGTAGCCGCACGCCGGGCAGAGCCGCCACACCGACCAGGCGCGCCGGTCCGGACTGCCGATGTCCAGGGCGCGCACGACGTGCCGGTAGCCGTTGACGTAGAAACTGTTGCCCGGGGCGAGCTCGGAGAGGGAGAGCCTGCGGGAGCGCTCGTAGTCCCGCACCTCGCTGCGGTACGTCTTCTTCGCGTCGGCTGCTTCACCGTCGCCCGCGTCGGCCTGCTCCTCGGTCCAGTAGAGCGTGGCCTCCAGCCGGGTCGTCGTGTCGGCGAGGCTGTAGTTCGGCAGGAGCCCCAGGTCGACGAGCGCTCCGTGGGCGCTGGTCTGGCTCAGCTCGCGCAGCAGGTCGCCGGTGGCACGGCGCTCGGCCAGCAACTCCCGGTGTTCACGGTCCTGTTCGGGGTCGGAACGGACGAGGCCGTCCATCGCGGTGTCGATCGCTGCGATGCGCCGCCGCAGTTCCTCGCGTCGCGCCGTCCAGTCCTCCTCCGCCTCCTGCAGGGCCCGGACGATTCCGCCGGTGGCGTACGCGCGCAGCTCGTCGGCGGCGTGCTCGGAGACTCCCGTTCCGTCCGTCTTCCCGAGGGGGAAAAGGGCGAGGAAGCCCTCGACCAGTCGCGCGCCGTGGGTGAGCGCGGCGTCCGCGAGGTCCTGGCACCAGCCGGTGGTGCCGAAGAGCGCCGACACGAGCCGCGGCGCGGGCTGCAGTTGCTCCCCGTCCGCCGTGGCCAGGGAGCCTCGCGCGGCGAGGTCCAGCAGATGCGCCGTGTACTGGCGGCGCAGGATCTCCACCGCGGACAGGTAGCAGCCGGGCGGCACGATGTCCCCGGCGATCATCTCCCGCGGCTCGTCGAGGTAGTAGAGGTCACGGGCGCGCCGCCCGCCGAAGGCGACCACCAGCGCGTTGCCGGTCTTGCGGCCGGCCCGCCCTGCCCGCTGCACGTAGTTCGCGGGCCCCTTCGGCAGGGATCCGAGGAGCACGGCCGACAAGTCGCCGATGTCGATGCCGAGTTCCAGCGTGGGCGTGCAGGACAGCACGTTGGGGTCGGTGTAGTGCGTACCCTCCCGGAAGGTCCGCTCGACGCGCTCGCGCTGCGGCCGGGTGAGCATGCCCGTGTGCTCGGCCGTGACCACACGGAACGTGCCGCCCGTCAGATACAGACGCCGGTAGTAGTCGTTCTGGTAGTCGCGCTCCCGGGAGCCGCCGAAGCTGCCGGACGTGCTGGTGACGCTGACGGAGACGTCGGCCTGCGGCGGCCGGAGCGTCCCCTTGCAGCGGTAGCGCGGGCATGGATGCCCGTACCAGCGCGTCCTGCGCTCGGGCAGCACGACCTGCTCCCAACCACAGTCCGCGCAGCTGACGAAGGCCTTGTTGACCACTGCGTCGTCGAGCAGGCGCACCTCGATGTGGCCGGGCTGCAGCCCGTACACCTTGGTGGTCCGGTCCTGCGCCGCGCGCACCGCCAGGACGTGTTCCTCCGCCAGCACGGGCAGCAGCCGCCGCAGATACTCGCTCGCCCCCGCCGCGTCCAGACCGAGACACCGCCGGGTCCAGTCCTGGTACCAGCCGAGCCTGCCGGTGGCCGCGTCGAACGTCGACTTCTCCTTCGGCCCGTCCAGCAGGAACCGCGGCGCCGCGACTCCGTCGGGGAATGCGGGCATGCCGTCCGGCCGGCCGCCCCACACCTTGAACCGGGTGACCCCGGCGTCCCGCATCCACGGCTCCAGCCACCGGTGCCTGACGCCGCCGCGCAGCCGCACACGCTCCAACAACCCGCGTACGAACGCCAGATAGCGTTCGGGCGTCGGCAGTCCGCCCGTCGCGATCAGCTGGCCGGGCAGCGACAGATGCAGATCACGGGCGAGCGCCGTGACGCGGTCCGGGTTCTGGACGATGACCTCGGCCGCGGCGGTGCGCGTGAGCTCCAGGGTGCGCCCCTGGCGCGAACGCAGACCGAACTCCATGACCGTGGCGAACGCCAGCCGCTCGCCGATGAGCTTCCATGTACGGGCATCACCTGTGCCCCGCCCGGACAGCAGCCGGTCCACACCCGGTTCGTCGTGCAGGTCGGGCGGCACCACGGCGGCCAGTGCCTGCGGGTCGTCGACGGCGTCGAGTACGTTCCCGATCAGGTCGTTGAGCGCCAGCGGCTCCGGGGAGTCGTGGAGGGTGTGCGCGAGCAGCGACCGCAACGAGAACTTGTACGAGGCGTTGGCGACGTACCCCGCCCTGTGCGCGGCGTCCTGCGTCGAGTCGTTGAAGAGCAGCGTCTTGCGCTCCTCCGGGACGAGCGCGATGTCCCCGCCGGTGAACAGCTGCGTGACCGTGGCGGAGGCGAGAGCGGCAAGTGCCGTACCCAGGAAACGGATTCCGTTGTCGGTGTTGCAGGCCGGGCAGCGGTCGTCGACGGCAGCCTTGTCCGCCGACTTCTTGTCGGTGATGGCCAGCGCGAACCAGCCGTCCTGCAGTTCGTCGCGGTCCCCGGGCGTCGGCAGACGGTACGTGCCCTGCGCACCGTCCAGGACGACGACGGACAGCGGATCGACTCCGCTGCCCGATGATGCCTTGGCACCGGTAAGGGCGTTCAACGCCTCATCTCGCTCGGCGGCGGTGGCGGCGATGAAGTAGCGGATGCGCCGCTTGTCGCGCCCGACTCCCGCGCGCCACACCTTGTCCTGCGCCATGACGAGCTGCTGCGGGTCGGCCTCCGGCGACAGTGCGGCCCACCCGGACCGCCCGCAGTTGCGGCAGTAGACAGCGGGCAGATGCACGGCGGCCGGCCGCGCCGCCGTGTCCGATCCCGGCTGCGCCTGCGCCCGCCGGGCGTCACCGGACGGCCAGCTGCCCGAGGACCGTTCGTCCTCACCGGCCCCGGCGGGTGGAGCGGCCAGTGCGGCCCTGCGCGCGGCGGTGCGATCGTCCTCGTACCACCGGAACTCGGGAGTCGGCCCGACACCGCGCAGTACCCGCGTGACAGGTCGTACCCACAGATGCGCCTCGACGTGCAGCAACGGCCGGGGCCGCTGCTCGTCCGAGTCGGGATCCCGAGCGGCGGACAGCAGGGCCACGAAGCGCGACAGCGCCTGCAGCACAAGCCGAGGATTCTCCCGGGCGGCCCGCCCCCACGCGTACCCGAACCGGCTCATCCGGTCGCGCAGCTCCCACTCGCTGAGCGGCTCCCCCTCCAGGAGCGACAGCACACCGTGCGTGAAGTCGTGCCGCTTGAGGAGTCTGCCGAGCCGGAAGGGATCGAGCCCGCGCCGCCCGAGCAGTCTCTCCGCGAGCCCGTCGAGATCCAGCAGATCCGGCCGTGCCTCGACCCCCGGCCCACCGGAGGAGTCGATGACCTCCTTCGGCGACGGCGGCTCCGGCAGCTCGTAGTCCACTTCCCCGGTGAACTGCCCCGCGGACATGCGCTCTTCACCGATCACCGCGTCAGGCGAGAACGCCATCCCGAAGACCTGCGCCGCCACGTCGAGTATCCCGTCGCTCTGGTTCCCGGGGCCGCCCTCACCCAGCGTCGCGGAGGTCGCCACCGGGCAGATCGCCCCGAGCGGCTGCCCCGGACGGCTCTGCCCCGTGGCCGTGGCCAGCCGACGCAGCAGCATCGCGACGTCGGTGCCCTGCGCGCCGTCGTACGTGTGGAACTCGTCGAGCACCACGAACGCGATGTCCGCGTCCTCCCACAGCGGTTGGTCCTCGCCGCGCTGGAGCAGCAGGTCGAGCATCTTGTAGTTGGTGATCAGCACATCCGGCGGCGACACCCGCATCTCCTCGCGCCGGGTCATCACCCGCCGGAAGTCGGTGTCCGGCCGGTCGCCGATGTAGAGCCCCGCGGTGACCTGGGCGAGTTCGGGCTGCGCGAGATACTCCCCGATGCGCCCCGCCTGGTCGGTGGCGAGCGCGTTCATCGGGTACAGCAGCACGGCCTTGATCCCGCTCCGGCCGCGCGCCTTCTCCCGTCGGCAGTGGTCGAGCACCGGCACGAGGAAGGACTCCGTCTTACCGGACCCGGTCCCCGTGGTGATCAGCGTCGGCTGCGCCGGCCTGCGCAGTGTGCTCAGCCGCTCCCACGCCCTGGCCTGATGCCGGTACGGCGGAAACCCGGGGACCCATTCGAGGTGCCCCTGCCATCCGTCGTCGGCCTTGTGGAACGGCGTCCTGATGCGGAGGTACGGGCCGCGGAAGATCCCGGTCTCCGGATGCCCGAGGAAACGCTCCAGCGCGAAACGGGTGTCTCCGTCGGTGAGGGCGTAGGTCGTCGTGAGGTACTGCGTCAGACTGCCGCGGACCTGCGCGGCGGCCAGGGTGGGCCTCACGACGTGCTCCTTCGTCCCAGGTTGTTGTCCAGGTCAACCGTATAGCGGGCATCCGACAACGTCCCCCGAATCACGGCTCACATGAGCAGCCGATGGCCGGAATCGCGCTCTTTCGTCACGGAGAGTCCCGGCTCACCCTTCGACCAGGGGCGATACGGCGATACAGCGGGGTCGAGGGGGAGCCGCGATGGTCGAGCCGATCTATATGCCGGTTCTGCCGGCAAAACGGGATGCCTGGAACGCCTATGCACAACTGGACCTCCGCGTACGGCGACGCATCGCGCCGCTATGGACACTCGTCCCGCGCATCGGGACTGAGCGAACACGGGGCGAGCGTGCCGCCCCGGACCCGGACAGCGACCGGACCGCACTCGGCACTTGGCTCGCACCACGCATGGACCAGCTGATCGAGGCGATGGACGGAGTGACCGGCTGGGTCGACGCCGCGCATGTCGAAGGCAGCGTCAACGGTGCCGCGAGGAGCCTGTGGCGGCTGATGACCCGAAGCGGCCTGCGGCTGGTGACCGGCCCGGGGAGCAGCTCGGGAATGACCGGGACGGCCACGGTGATCCCGTACCTCTTTTGCATGATGGGTGGTGCTGCGGTTTGATCCGTCCGCAGTCAGGTCACACATGTGGAGGGGGCGCGCGGTGCGCGTGCGGGTACGCCCCGAAAGCCGCGTGCTCCGGTCTGGCCGACCCGATCACTGCCGTGCTGCCCGGTCTGCCTGCCAAATCCGTCGCGGCAGCCGCGCGGGATCCGCGAGCAACTCGAAGTAACGCTCCTTGCACCAGCTTTCCCGGTGCCCGATGACGAACAGCCGCCGCTTCGCACGGCTCACCGCCACGTTGAGGAGGTTCGGCGTCTCAGCAGCCCAGGCGCGGGCATGAGCACCCTCGCGCGGATGGGTGCCCAGCACCAGGATGACGACATCGGACTCCTTGCCCTGCATGGTGTGGACGGTGCCGATGTGTTCCGACAGGAATTCGGAGACCTGCTTGCGGTATGTCTCCGGGGCCACGCCTGCTGGTACGTCGTCGCCCAGACGCATGCCGCGCACGGCCCTGGCGCAGCCGGAGACCACATCGCGGAACGGGCTGAGAATCCGTACCCGGTTCAGAGCGATACCCCACTCGCGATGCAGCAGCGTGAGCATGCGAGTCAGGGCAGCGCCTTCTTCCGGGACCCATTTGCCGACTGGTTCGCCCGAGGCTACGTCCACCCAGCAACTGAGCGGATAGATGCACGTGCGGCAGCCGTCCCTGCCCTCTTCCACGCAGTCTGCGCAGCGATCGGGCCCGGGAAAGGGCTTCTCGGCCGTTCCGTACACCATCAGTCCGGCGTACGCGATGTCGTTGCTGAGGTCGAACATCGTCAGCTCGCACCGCCTGTGCACCCGCAGTGGCGAGCCCACCCAGACCGGCTCGATCTCGCCGTTCGGCTGAGGGTATTCCAGGCTCGTGCCCCAGCGGTTGGTCCGGTCCGCGACCCGTTGGGCGGAGGTCCGTGAAGGTAGCCACGCCTCATCGACGCCGTATGCCGCCTGCAGCCGTTGCTGCACCGAGAGCGGCAGGGAGACAACCGGCTCCAGCTGCAGCGGGTCGCCGACCAGCACCGCGCGCCGGGCCCGCCACAGGGCCCCGACGGCGGCCTGCGGCGCGGCCTGTCCTGCTTCGTCGATCAGCACCCAGCCCAAGGACTCCTGGCCCAGCGGCCCGAACAGTCGCCCGCAGGACGCGAAGGTGGTGGACACCACCGGCATGACCAGGAACAGCGACTGCCAGACGGCCAGCGCCACATCCTGTGGCACGATCCCGGCGAACACCTCCTTGAGCAGGAGGAGGTTCAGCCGTACCGTCCGGGCGTTGGCGATGACGAAGGCTCGGTGCAGGTTCAGAGCTGCCAGGAACACCCGGGTCCGCGCGGCACAGAACTCCTCGTCCGACCATGGCGAGGACAACTCACGCCCTGCGTCGTCGAGGTGTTCCCATGCCTCGGGAAGGCGCTCGCCCCATTCGGCGCGTGCCTGGTCCAGCGTGCGACGGGCTTCCTCGGCTGCTGTGTGCGCGAGACGCACCTGCTCACGCGTGTGCCTTCGCGCTTCGGCCAACTCGTCCAGCACATGCTCCGCGTTCCGCGATCGGTTCCCCGCGGTCCCGAGAGCCAGGAACGTCCGCTCCACCTCCGCCTGGCACCAGCGGTCCCCTTCCTGCCACTCCAGGAACGCACGCCCTGTGCCAAGGGTGCCGCGCCAGCCCCCGGGCCTCTCCTGGCGATGGTTCTCGGCTCGTTCCCGTGCGTCCTCGTACGCGACCGACGCACGGCGGACGGCGGTGTACGCCGCGTTCACCTCTTCCGCGGCGTCTTCCTCGTCGAACCGTGCCAGCTGGTCCGCGGACTCCGCGTACTCCATGGCCTCGTCGAGCGGGTCAAGATCCCGCAGCGCCTGCGCAGCCGCCGCGCGGGCGGCGCGCAGGGCCTCCGCATGCCGCAGCACACGATTGAACTCGGCCTTGGCCGCGGTCCAGCCGTCCGCCGCTGTCGTTCCCTCGCGTACGGGCGCGGGCCCGTCACCTCGGTGTGGGAAACGCGCATCGGCAGGAGGGTCGTACAGGAGCTCACCACGCTCCAGCCGCTGCAGGAGAGCCTGCATGCCGTTCGAAGTGCCAGCCGATGTGCGGTTGTTGTCGGAGCTCCCGCGCCGACCTCGCGAGGACTGGGTTCGGGAGTCGCGCTTGGGCTTCTCCCCCCACCACCAGCGCTCCATGAAGTCCCTGCGCTTCTCGGCCTTGCCGAGCGGCGCGGCAATGGCGCCCCAGGCCGGTACGCCGCCGAGCAGGGACACCGCCTGCTCAAGGAAGTACGAGGTTTCCGCCAGCCACTCCTCACCGACCGCGTCAAGTGCCGGAAGCTCGGTGGTGATGTTCTGCACTGCCCCGTTGTTCGAGGAGGCCACGACGATCTCGTGGCCGGTGAGTTCGGGCCTGAGCCGTGCCACGCTGCGGGTGAAGCCCTCCGCGTTCCACTCGACGCGTCCGCTGAACCCGTCTGCTGCCCGCGTGAGCGTTGCCAGATGCGTCGCCCTCTCCACCACGATCGCGGCGATCAGGTCGCGGAGCATCGTCGTCTTCCCTGTCCCGGGAGGCCCGTTGACGGAGAACAGCCCGTGGCTGCTGCCGCCCGACAATTGGGCCGTGATGCTGTTCACCGCGAACTGCTGGCTGAGGGCGAGCGGGTACTCGACCGGAGCCGGCCATCGCCCCAGTGGCGTTGCTTCGGGCGCCACCCCTTCCAGGACCGCCTCCGGATGTTCGCGCACGTCGATCCGGTCCGATGCCCGTACGGCTGCGGGGTCGGTCAGGTAGGTATTCAGAGCTGCGCCGTAGCTCTCCGCCCCCGCGACGCGCTCCAGGTCTTCCGGCAGCAGGCTGTTGAGGAAAGCGGGATCGGCGTCGGGAAGCGAACCGTCCTTCCGCCTGCGGACACGCTGACTGTGGATGCGGATGCTCGCTGGGGACAGCAGGTCGCCCACGCCGCACAGGTCGGCCACATGCGCGGCGAACGCCACCAGGTCGGGTAACTCCAGCGGTCGCCCAGGCTGCTCTTCTTCTCCTCCTTCCTCCGGCTGAGTCGAGGTGTCCTCTCGCTGAGGCGTCGCATTAGTGGGCCGGGGCGTTGTCGTCTGGCTACCGCCGTCCGTACCACGCAGGGCCTGGCTGACCCGTCTGGTGATGGGCCGGAGGGCCCCCGCTATCGCTCCGGCTCCAAGATCCCCGATCAGAGCGCCGAGCGCGCCCACCGCCGCTCCGCCGAGAATCTCCCGCACCAAGCCGCGCCAGTCGCGCGCTGCGGTACTCGGCACTCCTCCTACCGCAGAGCCTTCATCCGCGCTGAGGGTGTCCGGATCCACCAGGCCTTGCGTGTACGGGATGTGATGCTGCGTCAGCATGCTGATCGCCTGCAGGCACTCGGACTCCGTCCCCTCGAATCCGTCGAGCCAGTCCGGCACGTCCGGGCCGGGATCCCGCACGCGTCCGGTGGCCCATGCGCAGGTCGAGAAGGCCGTGGCCCCGTCCATCAACATGCCATCGGCATCTACGGTGATGGCGAAGACTGCGGTCTCGCCCTTCTGCCGCCGCGCACCTGAGTAGTCCTCACCGTCCGCGCCGAAGTGATCCTCAAGTGCCCTGCGCACGGCGGACAACGGGAACACGCCGCCATAGACCGTGTGGCGCCAAACCTCTTTACCGGTGTCGATGCGCTCGCGTTGCAGCGGATGCGTCGGTTCCCAGGGCAGTGCGGGCCACGGTTCCCCTGGGCGGACGTCCACCTGCTGGATCCACTCACGTTCCGAAAGCCGGGCTCCGCGGCGGGGAGGGGACGGGAGCTGTGGTGGACTGAAGAGTTCCACAGCCCGCCAGTAACGCACGACTTCAACGCGGCGTAGCCGTTCCGACCGCATCCGTCCCCCCGCCCACGCGTACCGCTCCCGGAGTGATCCAATCTACGGGTTCCGGTGGGAGGGGTGGGCGCGTGTTTGGCTGAATCGCCCCTGTTTCCAGGGGTGTTCGGGGACGGCGACACTCACGGGATGGTGTACCGATGCCGCGCGCAGAAACCTGACAGAAGGCTGTGCAGGAACAGGGTCACCGGCCCCGACGTACGCTGCTACCTCCACGTGGGGCTACCGGCGGGACGAGTGACATCGCCACCTCGCCGCCCCCGGTCCGCGAGCCGGACGACGCGGCAGGTCCCCACACGGACCCGTCGAAGTACAACTGCGCGATCAGTTCCTCGGGCGGCGGCTTCTGGATCGCGGCGTATTGCCGTCCCAGCGCCGTCTCCTGAGCGTCGTCGCCTGGAGGAGGTCGCCGGATTCTGCGCGGACGCCCTGAAGGACGGCGGTGCGGCCGCCATCGCGGACCGAGCCTCCGCGTACGTCACCGACGCGACCTGGAAGGCGCTGGTCAGAAAGCACCGCAGGAAAGGATGCGAAGAAATCGCGGTGCTGGCGCGGAACATCCTGAAAGGGAAGGAACAATTGCATGGCGCCGTGGGCCGGGCCGCCGGGGGACTCCTGGGCCTGTTGGGGCGCCCTCGCATCGAGCGCGTCTTCGCGCAGGAGCTGGCGAGCCGCATCCCGCTTCCCTGGGATGGACAACTCGCCGCCGCAGCTCGTGGTCTGCAGATCGCCGGTATCTATGTCTGCCTGGTGGGGAACCGAGGGCTGACCGACTGCGCTTGTCTGCAGGACGTGCTGAAAGCCGAGGGGAAGGAACGCGTCAAGAAGCTGGTCAAGGCGGCTGTGGAGGACTGGAGCTTGTTGCCCGGCAGGATGTCGGACGTGACGGGTGACACGTGAACAATGGATGGGTTTCCATCGGATCCTCCTGACCGGTTGCAGCGAGACGGCGGGCGGAGGTGTGTCCGGTGGCGTCGGGAACCTGCTTGTTCATCCTGTGGGGTCAGGCGTGCCGAGCGGCGAGGGGGCCCACGACTTCAGTACGCCGCCGGTGCTCCGACCGCATCAGCGCCTGAGCCACGTGCATCCCAATGTCAGGACAGACGGTCGCTGCCGGGCTTCGTGCCGACGTAGGCGAGGCGGAATGCCTTCCGCTCGGGTACCAGCCGGAAGTACAGCCGTCCCTTGCCCGGTGTCATGCGGCCGTGCCAGGAGAAGCACGCGTCCCGGCCGGCGAGGTCCGGGTCCGGAAAGGTGCATAAATGACGCCGGGTCTGCGACTCGGGGGTGATGTGCGGGTTCTGCCAGTCGGGTTCGGGCGAGCGGTCGAGATGCCAGTGGTCGGCGGCCGTGGACTGGAGGTCGGCGAGGAGGTCGCGGACGGACCGGAACCACTTCGGGTCGAGGGCGCGCAGGTCGCGGTCGAAGCGGGGCAGGCGCTCCAGTGCGGGGAAGAACTCGTTCCAGGAGTCGAGGAGTTGGGTCGGGCTGATCAGTCGGCTGAGCCCGGTGCCGCGCGCCCATGCCTCGTGCTCGTCGGCCTCGTCCGGACAGGAGCAGTGGCGGACCCGGTCCTGATCGGTCTCGATGTCGTCCTCGCCGAGGCGGTTGATGTCGACGTCGAGCCAGGAGGCCGCCCATTTCTGGGTGACGGGAAGGCTGATGGCCATGCCGTCCATGAGGTGGGCGGCGCCGATGCCGACGGAGCGGCGGCCGTCGTGGAAGTGCTCGACCGTGGCCGTGTCGTGTCCGGCCGTTTCGAGTACGCCGCGCAGGGGGCTGCGGTCGCGCAGTCTGAGGATGTATCGGTGCCGGTCCCGGTTGCGCGGCGTGGCGTTCACCCACCGTTGGTAGACGTAACCGCGGGCGAGTTCGGCGGGTTGGAGCGGGCTCTCGGTGACCAGCGAGACCTTCTGCCAGGTGCCCAGGTGTTTCAGGGTGGCCACGAACGTGGCCATGGCCGCGTCGACCTGTCTCGGTCCCACCTCGGCCTTGCAGGACAGTTCGTTCAGGAATAACGACAGCGGCACTACGGCCCCCTCCCCAAGGGTGTGGATATCGGTCTCGGATGTCGGTCGATATCAGTCGAGGAGCTGTTCGAGGGAGTTCTCCCACTCGTCGAAGAAGCCCTCCGGCCAGTCGGAGAGGGAACCGTCTTCGTGGATGCGCGGAGTGACGATTTCCGCCTGCAGACCACGGCGGCGAAAGTAGTGGACGGCGGTGTCTGTGGCGGACATGGCGCCGTTCTTGACCGCGAGGCGCAATCCGTTGAGGACGTGGTCCGAGTGGGTCTCCACGATCAGCTGGGCCCCGGCCGCCGCTGCGGCGGCCATGAGCGTGGCCATACGGGACTGGCCGCGCGGGTGGAGATGGGCCTCCGGGTTCTCCAACAGGATGAGGCTCCCCGGACCCGCCGAGAGGCACGCGACGACGATCGGCAGGGCGTAGGTGAGGCCGAAGCCCACGTTCGTGGGGCGGCGGCGGGCGGAGGAGGTCAGTCCGGCCGTGCCGTCGAAACCGTAGCTGAGGCGGACGGCGTCGATGCCGGGGATCTCCGTCGCTTCCAGGTTGACCCCTGGGCACAGCTCCTGCATCCACGCCACGACGTGGTCGAGAAAGTTGTTCGTCTGAGCCTTGGGGTGGCGCAGCGGCTTGGACGTCAAGGGGCGCCGGGCGTGGTGCCGCAGGTAGTTGACGGTATGTTCGCCGCTCGCGCCGAGGAAACCGAGGCCGATCGCCTGGTGATGGGACTTGGGGTAACTGGTGGCGGGCGCGATGCGATCCGCCTTGAGGTACTGGAAGCGGCGGCGGTCGAAGACCGATTTCGTCCGCTGGGCGTCCGAGGCCGAGTGGAGGGTCAGAACGTCCTGCTCGGCCGCGTACAGCGCGGACCAGTTGAAGTTCTGCCCCTCGCTCGTGCGGAGTCCGATGCTGATCAGCGGAGTGGGTAAACCTGGAGTGTGCACGACGTCCTCGTGGAGGACGTCCAGTCCGGTCCCCAGCTCCACCAGTTCGCCGTTCAGGAGGAGGCCCCCGCCCGAGGAGAACAGGGTGGACGAGTCGTACGACTGCCGCAGCAGGACGAATGCCTGAAGGACCGAGCTCTTGCCGGACGAGTTGAGACCGGTCAGCAGGGTGACCGGGGCGAGTGGGATGTCGGCCGACCTGAACGCCTTGAAGTTGGTCAGCGACAACTGGTCGATCACTGCGCACTGCCCCCGTCGCTGTCCAGTACGGCCCTGAAGAGATCGCGGACCTTGGCGAACCGCGTGTGGACCCTGGTGCGGTCGCCGGTGCTGACGGACACGGCACGCTCGAAGTCCAGGTCGGCCATGAGCTGTTGGTAGCCCTCCGCCACCTTCTGCCCGGACGCTACCAGCGTGCTCCGCTCGGAGTCCGTGAGTTCGGAGAGGTTCACTGCCACCGACTCGAAGAGCGCCTTGTTGACGGGGTTGCGCCACTGCTGACCCGGATACAGCTTGCGGAAGGTGTGCCTGCCGAAGATCGCCTCGGCCGTGGTCATCGCCTGCTTGAAGTGTGCGGCGAGCGAGGCCCGCGCCTCGTCGGGCAGCCGGTTGATCAGCCGCATGGTGTGAGCGAGGAACTGGTCGAAGTCCTGGTATTTGAAGGAGTCGGGCGCGGTGAGCATGAAGGCCAGGGCACGCAGCACCATCTCCCGGTCCGCCATGCGCGAGATGCCGACACTGTTGCTGGTCGCCGACAGGAACTCCGGTGACTCGGCCAGCGAGGACAGCAGCCCGCGGGCCGGTCCCGGAATGAGCGCGTGCCGGATCTCCTGCCGGGTGAGGGGCAGCCCGCCGGTGTTGATGCGGGCGAAGATGTTGAACTTGACCTCGTCCGGAGTGCCGGGCCGGATGACGTGGACGACGACCTGCGTCTCGTTCAGCCGGATCTGCAACCGCCCGGTGAGGTCCTCGTACCGCGTGCCCTCGAAGTCGTCCTTCAGATACTCCAGGCCGCGCAGCCGCAGGGGTCCCGCGTGGATGCCCGCCACCTCGGCCAGCGCGTCGGGGGCGATGAACCGGGCGATGGCCGTGAGCCGTTGGATGCCGTCGACGATGGCCCACGAGCTGTCGTGAGCCCAGTCGCTGTCGTCCAGTTCGGCCGCGTAGAAGGACGGAATAGGAATCCGGAGCAGCAGCGACTCGATCAGCCGGCTCTGCTGCTCGTCCGACCAGATACCGGCCCGCCGCTGGAAGTCGGGGGCGAGGTCGATCATGCCATTGCTCAGGCGGGACATGAGCAGGTTGATCGTGGGGTTGCTGGTCTGGATCTCGATCGTGGACGGGTCGTACGGCGCGGTGATCCGGTCCGCCGCGTCCTCGGCTTCGCTGTCCGGAACCTCCAACTCGACGTCGGTGGCGCGGCCGTCGGCGCCGACCTCGACGCGGAAGCCCCCGCTGTCCTCGGCGCGGGGATTGTCCTGATAGCGGCTGAACAGCGACTGCTGCTCCCGCGCAGCCCCACGGCTGCCGATGCTGTCCTCCAGCGACATGTGCCCTCGTGTCCCGTTCCGTAGCCGGAACGACTCCGTAGTGCGTCGGTCCCGTCGGTGTCGATTCTGCCGGACGAGGGGCCGGGCGGGCATGCGGGCGGCCGGTGGCGGCAGGCCGGTCACGGTGTGCGGCCGACTGCCGGTGTGCGCAGCTGCGCCCATACGGTCTTGCCGGGAGCGGTCGGTCGCGGAGCGACACCCCAGTCGTCGGCGAGGGCCTCGACGAGGAGGAGGCCGCGGCCGGACTCGCCGTCCGGGCAGGGGATTCCCGGCGAGGGGAGCTTCTCGGCGCGGGTGTCGGTGACTTCGACCTGTAAGGAGCCTTCGGTCTCGGTGAGGCGGAGGTGGAAGTCGCGGCCGGGGACGTGGCCGTGGCGGACGGCGTTGGCGGTGAGCTCCGCCGTGATCAGGGTGACCGTCTCGTTGGCGGGTGAGGCGTACGGGTGGCCCCATTCGTTGAGGCGGTGGGAGATGAGACGGCGGGCGAGTCGTGCGCCGCGTGGGGTCGATGTGAACCGCATGGCGAACTCATGTGCGGGCGCTGGGCGTTGCGGCATATGCCCTTGTGGGGGAGTTACGGGCTTCATGGGGGCAACGGTCGCGGCGTGTGCGTAGCTTTGAACAGGCGTGACGCGCTGACTGCCGCCGGTTGTACGTGGCTGGTGGTGCGGTTGTACGCGGGGTGAGGCGTGACCGGCCTCCCGTGCGGGGCGTTGGTCGCGGGAGCGGATGCGGATGCGGATGCGGTGGCAGTGGCGGGGTGTTCGGTGGAGGCGGTGGTACGTACGGAGGTGCTGAGCGTGGAGGAGCAGCAGGCGGAGGGGGAGTACGAGTCCGGGGCGGGCATCCTGCACGTGTTCGGGCGTCAGCTGAAGCTGTGCCGGGAGCGGGCGGGGCTGGACCGGGCGGAGTTGGGTGCGCGGACGGGGTACTCGGCGTCGACGATCGCCTCGTTCGAGCAGGGGAGGCGGATTCCTCCGCCGAAGTTCATCGACTTGGCTGATGAAGTGCTGGATGCGGGTGGGGTGTTGCGGGCGGGGAAGGAGGAGGTGGCTCGGGCGCAGTATCCGGCGTTCTTCAGGGATGCGGCGAGCTTGGAGGCCAAGGCGGTTGAACTGCATTTGTACGCGACCCAGGCTGCACCAGGGTTGTTGCAGACAGAGGAGTACGCGCGGGCAGTGTTCGCGATGTGGCGGCCGCTGTTGGACGAAGCGATTGTGGAACAGCGACTGGCCGCACGACTGGCGAGGCAGGAGATCTTCACCCGCCGTCCGGCACCGCACCTGAGCTTCGTTATCGAAGAGGCTGTGCTGCACCGTCCGTTCGGCGGAGACGCCGTCTGGCGCGGCCAACTGGAGCAGTTCCTTCTGGTTGGGCAGAATCGGAACGTCGAGATCCAGGTGATGCCTCTCTCCCGTCTGGAACACGCAGGACTGGCTGGTCCGTTCACCTTGATGGAGACCATGGATGAGCGGAGGATCGCCTACACGGAAGTCCAAGGTGACAGCCGTGTTCATACGGAGCGTGGGAAGGTACGGGAACTTGAGGCCGCGTACGGGCTTCTCCGCGCGCAGGCGCTCACGCCTACTGAATCGCACGCGTTAATCGAGAAGATGTTGGGAGAAAGATGAGCGGGGCAGTGGCCGGGCCGAGCATTCACGACCTGGCTTGGTTCAAGAGCAGTTATAGCGCCGGTAACGGTGGCGAGTGTGTGGAGATCGCGTCCCGGCCGGGCGTCACGCACGTCCGTGACTCGAAGGACGAGGCGGGCCCCATAGTGAGCCTCACACCGCTCGCCTGGTCCGAGTTCGTCGGCTTCGCCGCCCGGCATACCGTGTAAATCGAAGCGCCACCTTTCCAGTGCCCCGTGACCGGTTGCGATCGGTCACGGGGCACTGGCGTGCCTGAACGAAGCGGACGGTTGGCCCGGCTCCCGGGCGCTCGTCCGGGACTTGTCAGGCGCACGGATCGACGTCAGGCATCTGCCGACTCTCGGGGCGAAGAGGAGACGGGTGCAGGCGGGGACCAACGGCCGACGGCGATCTCGGCGTCCAGACGGGATTGGAAGTGGGCGTGGGCGGCGCGCATTTCGGCTTCGCGGTCGGCCTTGTAGAAGGGCGCCTCGTAGCTGGCCGGGGGCGGGGTGCCCTCCGGGTCTTCCAGGTGGTCGAGGAGGTCGAGGTAGTCCTGCTTGGTCTGGCCATGGCCGTAGGTGTTGAAGTCGCCCGCGATCTTGCGGCCGTTGGCGTCGAAGTAGGTCACCGACTCGTAGTCGTACAGCTGCGGGTAGCGCGACTTGAAGATCGCGGCGAGCTGGTCGGCGGTGATGCCGAGCCAGACGGCGACGAGGGCATCGAGCTCCACGAGGGCGGCTCGGCGTTCGTGTTCGGTGCGGAGGGGGGTGCTGTACTCCCAGGTGGGCTTGAGACCAGCGGCGAGGGGCTTGAGGTGGGGCCAGTTGGGGTTGGCCCAGTCCTCGTAGCCTGCCCAGCGGGGATCGAACAGCTCTGCCCAAAGCGGGGCGTAGTGGGAGGTGAGGGCGTTCAGGCGGAGGGTGCGGAGGAGTAGGGCGGTGGCGAGGGGGTGCTTCGGGTCGGGGGCTGGCATCTTCAAGGCTTCGCCCGCCATGAGGTTGGCGCGGGATGTGATTCGTAGGAGGTAGTCCAGCGGAAGCGCACCCCAAAATCCAGCGTTGAGGACTGTCGCGCGGTTACTCGCCAAGGCCATGCTGTGCACGCCATGGATATGGGCGGGGCCGGGAGGGATGAGGGCGGCCTGCAAGCTGCGGCTGGTGTGGAACGGGATCATGATTCTCCAGGCCAGCCGGAAGAAATCGGTGAACGGCCTTCCGAGCCAGGAGTCCTGGGCCGCAAGGTACGTCGCCTTGTCAGGGGCTCGCACATAGTTGGTCACAGGGACGCACGTCTCGGGAAGCTCCGTCGGAACGAGCGCGTCCCAGTCCCGGTTGCTGCCGCAGGGGATCCGCGGTTCCTTCGAGAAGGGAAGCGCCGATGCGAGGTGCGGCCCTTGGAGGATGACATCCGAGAGCTCGCGGACAGCCTGGCTGCCCCAGCGGATCAGTCCGTCCTTCTTGGCGCCAGCTTCGTGATATCCGCTTGAGATCATCGGCCGGTAGTTGGCCAGGGTGCTTCCGTAGGAAGCCAGGGCCTCAATTGCCCCTTGCTCCCCCGCGAGGACCAGGTAGAGCAGAGGGGCCTGTGCCGCTCCACCCGTTGAGCCCGTCAGGGCCTGCCAACTGGCGAGCAAGGCCGCGTCCACATGCACCACGCGGTCGCGGTGCGGCCGAATATCCCAGGCGCCGTTGTGCTTGATGCCAGGCGTCGCACCTTGTCCGTCGTGGGTCAGTGAATCGGGCAGGACCTCGACATCGCGGAGCTCACTGAGGTGCAGGAAGTCAGGCTTCTGTGGCGTGCCGTAGATGTGCATCCCGAACGGCCAGGCACGGTCAAGATCGTCGAACGCCCAGTTCGCCGAGTTCACAAAGTGCGCGTGGACCCGGAGATGCCGATACGCGGCGGCCCGGATAACACCCTCACGTACACCGCCGAAGTGCGTATCCGGATGGATCAGTCCCGCGCTCCCGTGCGGTGCGATGTGCTGCCACACCTGAGCCATGAAGGCTCGATAGAGGTCACCCTGAGTTCCGAAAAGGAGTGGATACGTGGCCGGGCTGCCCAGTACAGCGACGGATCCTGCATGGGCTGCCAGCTCGTCCAGGAGAAAACCTTGGCCGTCCGTACGCGCGCCCAGCACGTCTTCCTTGCGGAGCCGCCATTCCGCCGTACTCGGTTTCTCCGCCAGCACAAACCACGGCTCCAACTCCGCCAGAACCAGATCCTCCTGCCACCGTGGCCGCACCCAAGGCGGATTCCCCACCTGCAAGTCGTACCCGCCCCGCGCAAACACCTGCGCGAACTCCAACTCCCAATGAAAAAAGCCCTGCTGCCCGGCGATGTCCCTCGCCCTAGCAGCCCACGGATACCGCTCCTCCAAGTGATGGGCCCCATCCATCCCCATCAAATCCGGCAACGCATCCTCATACGGCTCAAGCTCATCCAGCCGCTCGAACTCCGACACCAGCGAGTCCGCCGGGACATCACGCGTGCCCAGCAACGACTCCGCGAAGTCCAGCCAGTCATCAAGATCCGCCAGCGGAACGACAGCCCGGCGAAGCTCCCTCACCTGTTCCTTGCGTCGGCCCGTCCGGCGCCGCTCAACCGCGTCCCGAGTCAGACTCAACTGCTTGGGGTCGGCGGCGAACCCAGGAAGCGCGTCCTCCTCCCACGACATCAGCACGCCGTTGTCCGGAGCCTCCGCAGCCGTAACGGACGAAGAGGACTCATCCTCAGCCCCCGCGCCCGCCTCGAACGCCCCCGACCCCTCCACCAGTTCCGCCACCCGCCGGTACCTCTCATGCGTACCGTCCAGCAGCGCAGCGCTCTGCGCAGGCCAGAACCACAGCGCGCACCACGCATCCATCAGCGTCTTCAGGCGCCAGTACGGGGTGTCGACCGCCTCAAGGTCGACCAGCACCTTGTCCCGCTGCACCGCCTCCTCCGGCCTACGCAGCCAGCCGTCCTCCGAGCCCCATACATCGATCCGTCGCGAAATGTCCCGCTCGGAGATCTCCAAACGCCGTGCGACCAGCCCCCACAGGTACTCGGCCCGCCGAGCCAGCCCCTGCAACCGGTCCGTCTGCTTCTTCGACGGGGACTTGGTGATCGCCTTGCGCCAGGCACCCAGCGCCTTCGCCTCTGCCGGCGCCAGCGCCTTGGCCTCCTTCTCGGCGGCGACCGCGCCCCATTCCTTCGCGGGAAGCAGGAAATGGTGCACCGCACCCGAAGGCAGGCCACGGCCGCCCTCCGCCTCCGTCAGCGGGAAGCGCTCAGGCGTGGCGCCCAGCCAGCCGCCCTTCTTTAGCTTCTCCGCCGAATAGATCTCCCGCCGACCGCCGATCAGCGAGTTACCCCTCCGCAGATGCAGCCCGAACCACGGTGCCTCCATCCCCGGATGCATCGTGTTCAGCCACAGCGAGACCTCCGCCAGCTCCACGGCCGTCGAATTCAGGTCCACGCCATAGGAGTTGTGCAGGGCGACGTACGCCTTGACCTTCTGGAGCTCGACCGCGTACTTCTCCGTGTCGATGGCGATGCCCAGCTCGTCCTGCCGCCGCCGCAGATACTCCGTCGCCACCTGGTTGATGGCCTCGTTGAGGAACGCCCCCGAACCCAGCGCCGGTTCGCAGATCTTCCAGTCCAGGAGTTCCCGCGCCTCCGTTTCCACCCCGTCCTGGTCGAGGCGGTGCTGCAACGCCAACTGCACCGTCACCTTCGTCAGCGACTCCGGCGTGTAGTACGACGCCGACGTCTGCCGGTCCCGCCCCGACAGGCGGTACACGAACGATCCCGGCCGATACCGGACCCGTACCTCCTCGCCCGTCTCCTCGTCCTTGCGCCGGACGAAGACCGAGTCCGCGTACTCGTCCGCCTTCGACGCCGGGACCAGCCACGAGCCGTCTTTGGCGTCCCCGCCCTTCGCGACCTCGTACAGCTCCTCGCCCGCCACGAAACCGGAGTACGACATCAACCCCTCGTACACGGCACCGAGTTGGTTGATGCCGAGCTGCGCGTACGAGATGAACCCGCCGCGCTCGCCCTTCTTGCCGCGGGTGAGCATCAGCAGCCGCAGGACGCGGTACAGGGTGGCGTTGCGCAGGCGTGTGTCGACGTACCGCGCCTCGCCCGTCTCGTCCTCGTCGAAGCGGGGGTCCTCGACCGAGCGGGCACCGATCAGCTGGATGGACTCCGGCTCGAAGAGCTTGGAGTGCAGGGGCTCGAAGCGCAGCCCGATGTCCTCGGAGACGTCTTCCGGGGCGGGAGCGGAGTCGCCGTGCGTCCGCCGCGACCGGTAGCCCTCCTGCACCTTCCGGAACAGCAGGTCCAGCGACTCGTAGAGGTAGAACCCCTCGCGCGCCTTCTCGCCGACGAGGTCCCGTTCCGCCACCAGCTCGCCCAGACGCCCGAGCCCGTACCCCTGGTGGTACTCCGGATAGTCCGACGGCAGGATGCCCAGTTCCGGCCGCGCCTCCGCGTACAGCAGGAACAGGATCCGGTACAGATACCGCAGCGACTCCCTCGTCAACTGGCGTGACAGGTCGGGGAGTTCGCGTACTTCCTCCGGGCGGACGCCCGCGCCCCGCAGCCGCTCAAGGATCTCGTTCGCGATCAGTTCCACCGACAGCCGCAGCCCGTCCCGCAGGTCCGACGACACGCCCACCGCGTGCTTCGTGGACTTGTCGACGAGGCCGGCCAGGGGGTTCTCGCCGCCCTCCTCCGGCGTCCGCAGCGAGTCCGCGCCGAACAGGGCCGCCAGGGTGTCGAGTTCACCGCCCGCGCGGACGTCGTTGCGCTCCAGTGCCGCGTCCAGCGAGGCGGCGAGGTAGCGGCCCTCGCCCCACACCGCCCGGTCGGCCAGGACGATCACACCGCCGACCAGCAGCAGCACGTACCGGGGGGCGTCCTCGCACGCGAACAGGAACGAGGCCAGCTTCGAGCCGGTCGTCAGCTCGGCGGAACCCTCCAGTGGGACCCGGTGCAGCAGGCGTCCGGCCCCGTCGGCGTCGAGTGCCGCGTCCGGCTCCGCCGCCCAGCCGCAGTCCAGCGCCATCAACCCGGGCTCGGCGTGCGCGACCTGGACCTCGTAGGTGTGGTCCGCGCGCTCCACCGTCACCGTCTGCGGCTTCGCGTCGTAGCCGAGGGCACGCAGGACCGACGTGTTCAGTTCCACGGCGCGCTCGCGCCAGGACGGCGCGTCGTACGTCGTCGCGTCGTCCGGCTCGGCCGCCGCCTCCGCGAAGAACGCCCGCGCCCTGAAGTAGGGGCGGCGCAGCTCGCGCAGGCCCACGCGCGGAGTCACCGGCAGCGCGTCCGGGGCCGTCTCCGTGTCGCGGGCCTCCTCCTCGCGGTCCTTCCACGCGGCCAGAAGCCCCGCCTTGAGGTCCTTGGGAAAGACCTCGGCCAGGTAGTGCGCGGAGAAGTAGTCGCCGCGGTTGACGAGCGAGTCGTACGTCATCGGTCAAGAACCTCGTGTGGATCAGGCGGCGGAGTCGAGGACGGCGAGGACCCGGAGCATGGGACGGCCGGTGGTGAGGAGCGAGTCGGCCAGGTCCGCGAGCTTGGACTTGGTGTCCTCGCCCGCCAGCGTCGGCTGCTCCCAGTCGGCCAGGCGTGCCTTGTACTCCTCGATCGGGTCGAGCAGTGCTCTGTCCCAGTCGTCGCTGTGGCGGCGGAGGAATCGCTCCGCCGCCTCCAGGGCGCCGGGGATGCCCGAGCTCAGCAGGTCGAGGTCGTGGGAGTGGAGCGGGTTGGCCATCGTCGGACCGACGCCCGCCCGGCGCAGGGTCCCCACCATGTCGTCGGTGACCTCGCCGGCTCGTACGGCCATCCACTTCACCACCGTCGGACGGCCCAGCGCGTTGGAGTAGATCCCCTGGATCAGATACGTCGGAGCGTCCACGTCCGCCGTGAGGACCGGGGCCTCCTGGCGGCCGAGACGGACCAGGACCTTGTCCGTGAGCCACTCCACCACCGGGTGGAGATCGGTCAGCAGCGAGATCTCCGGCCAGCTGGACGTGGACGACTCCCGGGCCCGTACCAGCGACAGGTCCGCGAGCTTGCGGTTCAGCGTCACCAACAGGCGTTCGTGGAGGCGCTGTTCGCGGCGGTAGTCCGGCGGCAGGGCCTTCATGCGGTGCGTCAGGTCCGACGGCGGTTTGAAGGAGATCAGGCCCGTCTCCGGGTCCTGGTCCATCTCCAGCTGCCGCTGCGCGTCGGGGAAGACCTCGCGTACCGCCTCGTCGACGAACTCCCGGGTGCCCGTGAAGAGGCGCGGCACGTCCGCGGGGGCGGGTGGTGCGTCCCCGTCGACCTCCTCCGGGTCGTCGCCCACCGCGCCGAAGAAGTCCGCCAGGAAGTCGGTGCCGGAGTCCTCGGACGCGGCCGCCTTCGCCGTCGCGTCGAGGGACTCGTCGACCGTGCGGCCGCGCAGCAGGTCCTGGATGAGGGACTTCTCCTCGGCGTCCGCGCGGTACAGGCCCGAGACCGCCTCCGCCGTGCCCAGACTGCGGTGCGCCTCGTCCTCGCGCTCCAGGAGGCGTTCGGCCACCGTGCGGTCGTCCTTCGCGCCGTCGACCTCGCTGGTCAGGATCAGCGCGCGGAACTGCGGCCGGTGGGACTGGCCGTAGCGGTCGATACGGCCGTTGCGCTGCTCGATCCGGATCAGGGACCAGGGCACGTCGTAGTGGACGAGCTGGTGGCACTGGCGGTGGAGGTTGACGCCCTCCGAAGCGACGTCGCCGGTGAACAGCATGCGTACCGGGGTGTCCGCCAGACCGAAGTCCTCGACGCACTGCATCTGCTGTTCGTCGGACAGGCCGCCGTGCATCACCCGCGCGGCCTCCGTGAGTGCCTTCCCCTTGAAGCCGAGGGCCGCGGGAACCGCCTTGCGCAGCCACTCCAGCGTCTGGACACGCTCGGAGAAGACCACGACGCGGGTGTCGCTCCTGGGGCCGACACCGATGGCTCGGAGCTGCTCGACGAGCGCCTGGAACTTCGCCGAGTCCGTCTCCGCCATGCCGGCCGTGAGGTCCTTCAGGCGGTGCAGCGCGGCCAGTTCGGGGCCCGGAACAGCGTATTCCTTCGCGGTGAGCGTCTTGATGCGGGCGTCGACCGTCGCCGCCAGCGCCACGTGAGAGGAGAGGAAGGACTTCAGCACCGTGTACGGGAACAGGCGGCTCTCACTCACTGAGGTCACCGAGGTGCCCGAGGTGCCCGAGGTGCCCGAGGTCGCAGAGCCCGACGTGTCCGAGGCGCTGTCCTGCGGCAGCCACACCTGCGCCAGTTCCTCGAAGATCCGCTCCTCGGCCGGCGTCGCCGCGCAGCGCACCGACTCGCTCGGGCCGCGGTCCGCCCACTGGCCCTTCATCTGCTCGCGGACCTCGGGGCTCACCTTCGTACGGCGGATGAAAAGGTGCGCGATGTCGTCCGCGTCGTAGCGCTCCGGGTCGCGGATCGCGGCCGGGTCGAGGAGGGAGATCAGCTCGGCGAAGGAGCGGGCGTCGCCGTTGTGGGGTGTCGCCGAGGCCAGGATGAGGGCGTCGGTCTGCGGGGCGAGGAGGCGGGCGAGCTGGTTGCGGAGCGAGCCGCGGTTGATGAGGTTGTGGGACTCGTCGATGACGACCGCGTCCCAGTGGATGCGCTCCAGGTGGTGCTTGTACTGGTCGGTGTTCTTGAGCGTGTCGATGGAGACGATGACGCGCTTGAAGTAGGTGAAGGGGTTGCGGCCTGCCGGGATCTCGCGCTGGATGCGCTCGATGCCCACCGAGTCGAGGCGGATGAGCGGGATCGCGAAGCGGGTCCACAGTTCGTGCTGGAACTGCTCCAGGACATGCTGCGGTGTGACGACGAGAATGCGCTCGCCGCGGCCACGGCGGATCAACTCGGCGAGTGTCAGGCCGATTTCGAGCGTCTTGCCGAGGCCGACCACGTCCGCGATGAGCATGCGCGGGCGCAGGTTCCTGCCGGAGAGCGCGAGCTGCGCCGGGCGGTGCTGGTAGGGGAGCGAGTCGAGCAGGAAGCTGTCCGCCAGGGCCAGGCCGCGCTCGGACTGGGGGAGCGGGGTCTTGCGCAGGACGGCTTCGAGGAACAGGCGGCTGCGGCGGAAGGTGGGGGAGTCGTCGGACGTCAGCCTGGTGCGGCGCGGATCCATCAGCTGCACGTCGTCGAGCGCGGTGAAGAAGACCGCTTCCTGGTCCCGTACGAACTCCGAGACGCCCACCGCCTCGATACGGTCGCCGTCGTGGGTGGTGCGCGTCACATTCCGTACGAGCCACTCCTCGTCGCGGACCTCGATCTGCGAACCGGGCGGGTACTTGGCGGTCTCCGGAGCCTCTTCCGGCGCGCTGCCCTGCTGGGCGTCCCGAGCGACGTCGGCCTGGTCGACGGTCACGTGCGCTGCCTCCTGTGCTGCTGCTGCGTTTCGCGTGGTGCTGTGCACCCCCTGTCGGAGGCGCCTCGGGGCTTACGGGGCTAGAACTTCGCGCGCTGAGCGTAGGCCTCGCGCAACTGCTGGGCGACCCGCCTGGCCTGCACCGAGGTGCGGAGCTGTGGCCCGGGGCCCGTGCGCTCTCGTCCGCGCTGCGACGCCGGTGGGGTGCCGGGGGCCGGGGCCGGGTGGGCGGGCTGCTCGTCGCGGCCCGTGACGCTCGGCTCGGCCTTGACGGTCGGGGTGTAGCCGGGGGCTCCGTCTTGGGGGAGTGGGACCGTGGGCGCGGTGGTGCCGGGCGGCTGCGGCTCCATGGCCGTGGGGAGGTCCGCGAACGCGGCGGCGTCGACCGGAGCGGGTGAGACGGCGGGAACGAGTGGTGTGTCCCGCACCTCGGTCGTCGTGGTGTGGGCGGTGAGGCGGCGCCGAGCCTGGGCGATCTTGAGGCCCTGGGCCTCGATCACCGTGCGGCACTCCTTGACGACCTCGGGAAGAGCGGGCCGCTCCTGCGGGTCGTACGAGAGCATCGACGCGAGGAGTGGGACCAGCTCGTCCGGGGTTCCGGTCAGATCCGGCTGAGCGTCCGCCTTGGTGATCAGGTGGAAGAGCGCGTGGATGTTGTCGGCCTGGAACGGGTAGTGGCCGCTCGCCGCATACAGCAGGACGGCGCCGAGCGCGTACACGTCGACCGGCGCGGTGAGTGGCTTGACGCCGTTGGCCTGCTCGGGGGCCATGCACGCCGGGGTGCCGAGCACGGTGTTCGGGGCGGTGAGCGAAGCGCTGGACTCGGTGAACACGGCCAGGCCGAAGTCGATGATCTTCGGGCCGTTCGGGCCGAGGAGAATATTGGCGGGCTTGAGATCGCGATGCAGCAGGCCCTGCTTGTGGACTCCGGCGAGAGCTTCGGCAAGCGTGGCACCCAAGGAGGCGGCCAGCACCATGGGCAGCGGGCCGTGAGTGTGGATGTGCTTGCGGAGGTCGGGCCCGTCGATGTACTCGGTGGCCAGCCAGGGCTGCTCGGCCTCCGCGTCGGCGTCGAGGAATGCCGCGATGCGAGGTCCCCAGATCGTCTTGAGAACCTCGATCTCCTGAGCGAAGCGCAGACGGGTCTCGGAATCGACCACCGACGGCTTGATGACCTTCACGGCCGCAGGCTCTCCACCTGGGGATTCACCGAGGTAGACCTGGCCCATGCCACCGTGACCGACGCGGCCGAGCAGCTCGAATCCACCGAGTTCGGTCGGGTCCTCGGGGCTCAACGGAGCCGCGTTCACGTGGGTCGTCCTTTCGCCCTGGTCAGCCGGTGTATGTCAGTAGTCGTAACCGTAGTCCAAGGGAGTGACACCCGGGCTCGGTCCTACCTGATCGGGTCCACTCCCATTGCGTACATAACTCACTTCTCTACGCGAACCCGTCATATCTCAGAAATACGCGAACTTCGACTCCGGCCACGCTTCGGCCTGAGTCACGGAGTGGGCTGGGTGGGCTGCGTCGGCTGCCCCCAAATAATGCTTCGAACAAGTGCAGTTGACACTGTTACCGTTTCCGACGTGGCGAAACTCAATCAGATCATCGCAGTGGAGAAGGGCATCAAGTCCAAGTCTCATCAGGACCTGACGTCTGCTCACCATGGGCTGCAGAAGCCCGCGTTGCTGGCCGGTATTTCGCGTACCTACCAGCCCAAGGACGAGGAGGGTGAGCAGTTGCCGCCCGAGTCGACTCGGGTGCAGGTGAAGGCCGAGGATGTGTTGCGGGAGACCGCGGCGACGCTTGCGCGGCTGTTCGATGTGACCGCCACCAAGGACTGGGCGAACTGCACGGCGCGGGCCGATGTGAAGGTCGACGGGCGGGTGCTCGTCGCCGAGGTGCCCGTGTCGTATCTGCTCTTCCTCGAAAAGCAGCTCACCGATCTCAACACCTTCGTAAGGAAGTTGCCGGTTCTCGACGCCTCCGAGTCCTGGGTGCAGGATCCGTCCACGGATGCCTGGAAGACCGAGCCCGTACGGACGCTGCGTACGAAGAAGGTGCCTCGCAATCACGTCAAGGCCGAGGCCACCGAGAAGCATCCGGCTCAGGTCGAGGTGTATTACGAGGACATCCCCGTCGGGTACTGGACGACCGTGAAGTTCTCCGGCGCCCTGCCCGCGCGCCGCGTCAATGAACTCCTCGACCGCGTCGAGAAGTTGCAGCAGGCCGTCAAGTTCGCCCGCGAGGAGGCGAATGGCGTGGACGTTGTCGACCAGCGCGTCGGCGACGCTGTGTTCGGCTACCTGTTCGGGTAGCCTCGAAGACTCCCCGGCCACCGCGCGATGCGGCCGGGGTGCGCGAGGAGCGCAAGCTGAAGCTGAAGCTTGTCGTGACTGCGCGGTTCCAGTGGAGGTTCGAGTCCTCCCCGCGGCACCCATCTCCCTGGCCGCGGTAGCCCAATCGGAAGAGGCAGACCGCGATCAATCTCAGACTCTTGCTCCAGACTCAGTATTCGCCGCCGATCGCCGGATCGACCGGGCCCAGGCCCCGGTGCGCCGAAATGCTGGTTCAAGTCCAGTCCGCGCAGCTCGATGCGTGGTGGTCCAAAGGCAGGACGCGGCGACATAACGACTGACCTGGGTTCTCAAGCGTGCCGGCGTGTGAAGTGGGTGGCATCACAGGGTCCGGGGGCCGGCTACGCCCTCGGGCCCGCTCCGCGTTCAGCGGCAATCCGGGCTCGCCCTCGTTCGGCAACTCAAGGGCTCGCCTTCGTTCGGTGGCAACCTGGGCCCGCGCTCGTTCGGCGACTTCCGGGCTCGCCCTCGTTCGGCAGCAATCCGAGCCCGACCCGTTCCGGAACAATTCCGGCCCGCCCTCGATTGCGTTCATAAAGAACGCGCCTTCCCGTCAAGTGTCACATCGCGGAAACGCGCAGGTTCCGTTCTCTCCAGCAACACGATCTACCGTAGACACCACAACAGCCCGGCCGACGTCGCCCGAAGGCACCCCGCACGCCCTCGTCCGACAGGAGCCCCGTGCCACTCCCCAGCGTCGCCGTACCGTCCTGGCTCGCCCATGCCCTGCGCGCGCAGCGCGGCCCCGTGCCCTGGAGTGCGGTGGTCCGAGGTGCCCTGGCTGCCGGGCCGTTGCTTCTCGTAGCCGTGCTGAGCGGTCGTACCTCTCTCGGAGTCGTCGCCGCGCTCGGTGCCATGCTCGCCGGGATCAACGACCGGCCGGGGAGTCGGCGGGCTGCCGTCAGAAGGCTGGGGGTGCCCGCCCTCGCAGGGGCCGGTGGGCTGCTCGCCGGGTCGTATGCCGGACTACACGTCGATGCCGTGGCGCTCACCCTCCTGCTCACCGGACTCGGGCTCGTCGCCGGAGCCGTCAGTGCGATCGGGCCCGTCGCCTCCGGGGCCGGGACGCAGCTGCTCGTCGCCGCGGCCATCGGGGCCGGGATGCCGCTCCCCGAGCCCGGGTGGCAGCGCGCCCTCTTCTTCCTCGGCGGGGCGGGGTGGCTGCTCGCTCTGCGGCTCGCGCTGCCGACAACCGCGGCCGGTACCGGGGACTACCGGTTCGACGGGGAGCGGGAGGCCGTCGGGGCCGTGTACGACGCGATCGCCGCACTGCTCGAAGCGGCGGGCGGGGCGGACGCGAGCGCGCGGCGCGTCGCGCTGACCGCCGCGCTCGATCACGCGCAGGACGCGCTCGCCGGGCCCCGGCTGCGGCGGTACGCCAGTTCCGCCGCCGAGCGGCGACTGCACGCGCAGTACGCCGCCGCGTTGCCGCTCGCCGAGGCCGCGACGGCGCTCGCCTGGGCGAGCGAGGCGGTGCCCGCGCGGGCCGCGGAAGGGCCTCGGCGGCTGGCCGTCGCCGTCCGCACCGGTGCCCCCACGGGGCCGGTGCCCGCGCCGGCCCGGTCCGCCCCCGCGCTGCGCGCCCTCGACGACGCGCTGCTGCATGCCGCCGACGCCTTCGACGGGGGCGGCACTTCGGACGCCCTGCACACCCGGCGTCGTACCGCCGCCTCCCTCGTACGCACCGCGTTCGGTTCCGGAGGACGCGAGTACGGGCTTCGGGTCGCGCTCTGCTTCGGCGCCAGCGCGGCCGTGGCGCAGGCCCTGCATCAGGCCCGCTGGTACGGCAACCACTCGCATTGGTATTGGCTCCCCGCCACCGCCGTCTTCCTCGTCAAGCCCGATCTCGGGCCGCTCGCCTCGCGCGTGCTGTGCCGGGCGGCGGGGACCGTGCTCGGCGCGGTCGTCTTCGCGGGGCTCGCGGTGCTGCTGCCGCGGCCGGCCGGACTCATCGCGCTGGTGGCGGTGTGCGGCGCCCTGATCCCTGCCGCCACACGGCACTTCGCCGCGCAGACCGCCGTCGTCACCGTCCTGGTGCTCGCGCTCGTCATGGTGGGAGGGGAGCCGCAGGCCTCCTGGAGCCGGTTCGGCGAGACGCTGCTGGCCTGCGGGATCGTGCTGATCGTGGGGCATCTGCCGGCGCTCGGGCAGCGTGGGGGGACGGTACGGGCGCTACTCGTGCGCGCCACGGAGGCGGCGGACGCCTATCTCGCGCATGTGCTGAGCGACCGAACGACGGCGGATGGTGGGACTGACGACCGTACGACGGCCGACGGTCGGGCGGACGACCGAACGACAGCCGACGGTGGGACGGACGACCGGGCGAAGGACGACCGGGCAGACCGGTGGCTCCTGCGGCGCGAGGCCTATCGGGCGCTGGCCGAGGCCCGCGCCGCGATCGACCTCGCCGCCGCCGAACTCCCTGCCCTGGCACGGCATGCCGAGGGCACGGGCGAGGTCGCGGCCACCCTCGAACGGCTCGTGGACACGACCACCGCGTGCGCCGTCCAGCTCGACGACACCGGGCGGCTCACAGCCCGCCACACCGAGCGGATCGCCGAACTCCTCGACGAGCTCGCCGAGCGCCGGGAGCGAGCGGGGCTGATGATGTCCAAGGCGCCCGAGCTCCATCGCCGTCTGACCGTTACGGCTGGATCCGCACCCACACCGGAGCATGGTCCGACCCCGCCGCCCCACGCCGCTCGCCCGGATCCGCGCCGACCGACGGCAGCGTCGGCTGCTCCGTGCCAGGCAACCCCGTACCCGCGGCGGTGACGCGGTGGACCAGGCGATGGCTGACCAGGATGTGGTCGATCAGCTCCCGGCGACCGGAGTTCACCCGCGAATACCGCTGTTCGGTGGGGATCAGCGGGGCCACATCCCACAGGCGCATGGCGTCGCCCGAGTCGGGACGGTCGAACCCGGGCGTGCCGATCTCGGAGCCGGGCGGGCCCAGGAGGATCTGGGTGGTCGCGGCCTGCACCTCGTCGTTGAGGTCGCCGAGCACCGCCACGTCACGGGTGCGGCCTTCGCGGGCCAGGAGGTCGTCGGCCAGCGCGCGCAGCGCCGTGGCCTCTGCGGCCCGCCGGTACAGGGCGTACGCGCCGTAGCGGGCCCGCTCGCCCTCGTCGCGCGGCTGGAAGCGCCCGCCGGGGTACGACAGCAGCTTCGACTTCAGGTGGCAGACGGCCACCTTGAGAGTCAGCGCCCGGGTGGATATCTCCACGGCCAGGAAGCCGCGGCCCGCGTGCGACACGGTGGTCCCGGTGTCGTCTGTCTGCACGGGGCGCAGCAGCTCGGGGAAGACGTTCGTGTCGGCCAGTATCTGCGGCACCACTCGGCTGAGGAAGCCGACCCTGATCCCACGGTCGTCCGGATGGCCGGAGAGCGTGACCTGCCAGTCGCCGTCCAGCATTCCGGCCAGGTCCGCGAGCGCGTCAGGGTCCCCGACCTCCTGCACGCCCAGCAACGTCGGGTCGAGTTCCGTGATGACGGCGGCCAGGGCGGCGAGCTTGGTCTCGTACGCGGCCTTGTCCTTCGGTCCGAAGGGGCCGCCGGGCCGGTACAGGTTTTCCAGGTTCCAGGTGCCGAGGAGCATGCCGGCTCCTTCCAGAAGGCGGGTCGGTGACGTCAGAAGGCGCGCTTCGTGACGCCAGGGTGCTCGCGCAAACGGCCAGGCGACAGGGCTGGGACGGGATGCGCGGTTCACCTCCCCCCGCGGCACGACCCCGTCGTACGGTGACGCAATGACGCAGCCTCCCGCTGACCTCATCATCACCGGATGCACCGTCCTCGTGCATGACGATCACGAGGAGATCGGGTTCGCCGAGGACGCCTCGATCGTCGTACGAGGCGGGGTCATCGAGGCGATCACCGACGACGTACGAGACCTGGACGCCGGCGAGCGCATCGACGCCCGCGGTCAGGTGGCGAGCCCGCGGCCTGCTCGCGCTTCCGGTGAGGTACTGACGTACCTGACGTACGAGGTAGTGACGTACTGACGTACTGAGAAAAATCTCGGCGATACGCCGATGAGTTCTGCTTCTGCGGCCGGTCACCACACAGAAGGCACTGTCTCCGTAGGAGGAGCACATGACGCTTCCGCAGATCGTCTCGCGCGAGGAGTGGCGCGCCGCGCGCGAGGAACTGCTGGCCAAGGAGAAGGCCGCCACGCGCGCGCGTGACGCGCTGAGCGCGGAGCGGCGCGGGCTGCCGATGGTCGAGATCGACGAGGAGTACGTGTTCGAGGGCGGCGACGGGAAGGCGACGCTGCTCGACCTCTTCCGGGGGCGGCACCAACTCGTCGTCTACCACTTCATGTTCGCGCCCGAGTGGGACGCCGGCTGCCGCAGCTGCTCGGCGTTCCTCGACCAGACAGGGCACCTCGCGCATCTGTGGGCCCGCGGGACCGAGTTCGCCGCCGTGTCCCGGGCGCCGTACACGAAAATCCTGCCCTTCAAGGCACGCATGGGCTGGACGGTGCCCTGGTACTCGTCGTACGACAGCGACTTCAACTACGACTTCCAGGTGTTATCCAGGGGGAGCGACGATCGTGGCGAAGAGGGCGGCGGCGAGCCCTACGAGCGTCCGGGCGTCAGCTGTTTCCTGCGGGACCGCGACCGCGTCTTCCACACCTACTCCACGTACGAACGCGGCCTCGACGGGCTCGGCTCCACGACCAGCATCCTCGACCTCACCGCACTCGGGCGGCAGGAGGAGTGGGAGCTGCCCAAGGGGCGCGCGTCGGCGCTGGGGGCGCCCGCGGGCAGCGAGCGGATCCGATACCACGACGAGTACGAGGACTGACACGGCGGGTAACCGGAGCTGAGAGTTCCCTCACTGCGAACCCGTGGCCAAGTGTCGACTACGTCTCAGTACCGTCACGTGGCGAGCCGTTCACCCCATGGAGGGCGTTTAACTCTATGAGAACAGCGCTACATGGAGGTGCAGGGTGAACGGGCGAACGGTGCTGGAGCGCTTTCCCGCCGGTGGGCCGCGCGGGTCGTGGCCCGCGGAGGAGTTCGCACAGGCGCGCCGCCAGGAGGGCCAGGCCGCTGAGGTCGTCATGGACCTCTCCACGGACGCGTTCCTGGTGGTCGTACGAGGTGTCGACGTCGTCGAGTGACACTCGGGCGTACGGTCGGGTGAGACTCGGGCGTACGGTCGGATGAGACTCGGGGTACTGCCGAGCGACATGGGGTGCGCATCGCCGAACGAGGTCAACTCGCCTTCGGTGCGGGCGGATGCTGCGTCGCGAACTGCTCCGCCTGCAGCGAGTACAGCTCCGCGTAGATTCCGCCCGTGGCCAGGAGCTCGTCCGGACTCCCGGATTCCACGAGGTGACCCTGGTCGAGTACATGCACGAGATCGGCGTGGCGCACGGACGCCAGCCGGTGCGTGATCAGGATGACCGTCTGGCCGGTGCCCGCGAGCGCCCTGATCTTCTCGAAGACCTCCAGCTCGGCCCGGGCGTCGAGCGCCGCCGTCGGCTCGTCCACGATCAGGATGGCGCCGCGCCGGTACGCGGCCCGTGCGATGCCCAGGCGCTGCCACTGCCCGCCCGACAGCTCGTGCCCGCCGCTGAAGCCGCGGGCGAGAAGGGTGTCCAGGCCACGCGGCAGATCCGCCACGACGTCCTCCGCGCCGGCCTCGGTGACCGACGAGGCAAGGCGTTCGTCCGTCAGCGGGGCGGAGGTGCGGCCGACCGCGACATTCACGCGCGCCGTGAACGGCCACCGCTTGAAGTCCTGGGCCACCATCGCGATGCGCTCCGCGAGTTGATGTCGGTCCGCGGTCGCCGCGTCGACGTCGTCCCACAGGATCCGGCCGCGTTCGGGCGCGTAGAGGCCCGCGAGCAGCTTCACCAGAGTCGTCTTGCCCGAGCCGTTCTCGCCGACCAGCGCCACGATCTTGCCGAGCGGCACGCTGAGGGTGACGTCCGCGAGCGCGGGCCTGGTCGAGGTGCCCGGGTAGGTGAACGTGACGTTCTCGAAGCGGATTTCAGTCGGGTCGGCGGGGAGCGGATCGCCGCCCACCGGGATCGCGCGCTCGGCGGCCTCGACATACAGGCGCTGCAGGTCGCCGACGAACAGGGCTTCCTCGTGCAGGGAGTTGACCTCCAGGACGAGCGTGTCGAGGCTCGCGGAGCCGGTGCGGATCGCGATCACGGCCGTACCCGCGACGGAGAGCGCCATCGCGCCGGCCAGCAACAGCCCGCCGAGGGTCGCATACGTCGCCACGGTGGCAAGTCCCGTCCAGGCGGCGGCGATCAGACCGGTGCGGGCGGAGAGTCGGGCCAGCCGGGCCTGTTCCGCCTCGGCGGTCTCCGACATCGAGCGGAAGTGGCGCAGCAGGAAAGGCCCGACGCCGTGCACGCGGATCTCCGGCGCCGCGGCGGGCTCGGTGAGCAGACTGCTGATCAGGTGCCCGGCGCGGGCGTGCTGCACCCAGGTGTGGAACGACTCGTAGCGGCGCCGCGCGATCGTCAGCGCGCTCCAGGCGCTCGGCAGCGTCATCGTGACGAGCAGCGGCAGCAGCGCGGGGTGCAGCACCGTCAGGACGCCCGCCGCCGCGCACAGCGAGATCATCGCGTTCACGACCCGGGCGGCGATGGTGATCATGCGCCGGGCGGACTGGGCGCCGTACTGCGCCGTGTCGAGCAGTTTGTGGAAGGCGTCGTCCTCGATCGCGGCCAGTTCCACGGCCGCCGCCCGCTCCAGGTACAGCTCGGTCGCCACCCGCTCCACCTTCGGCTCCAGGCGTCCGGTGGCGTACGTCGAAGCGGCCCGCAGCATCGCACCGACCAGCATCACGGCCGCGACGGTGACCAGCGCGGGGAGCGCGCCGCGTAACCGGTCCTCGACCGGGCCGCTCGTCATCAGCCGCCCGAGCACGTTGTTGACCGCCAGCAGGCTGACCGCCTGGGCTCCGCCGCGGGCCAGCTCGGAGACCAGCACGACACGGGCGGCGCGCGGGTCCGCCTTCCAGGCGAGGCGGAAACTGGACGCGAGCAGCGACGGCAGTCGGGTCACCATCGCGCGGAAGTTCAACTCCATGAAAGCGTCGGCATGTTGGGACCAGCCCATGTCGTAGCGGAGCGGGCCGCCGAAGAGCAGGTGTTCCGAGTCGGACGGGGGCGGCCTGTCGTCGCCGCGCTTCTTCTTCCCCGCCGATTTTCGTGCGGTCTTCCCCACCGTTGGCCTCCCCCAGGAATGGACGAACGGTCCATTCCCCAGGAACGCGGCGCTCCACGCGTGGTGGCCGTGGGGTTTTGCGGCGACCGGCGCACCGACGGGCGCACTTCGGACACACCTGTGACGCCTGTGGCCCCGCCCCCGACCGGCGGCCCTACGCGCTGATCGGACGCGACCAAGCGGGTGTGGTCCCGGTGATCCGGCACAGGGCCAGGTAGAGGGGAATCGGCGGGGTGTACGGGAGCGTGCCGTCCGGTTTGTGGATGAGCCCGGGTGCGCCGGGCGCGTCCGGTACGACCGCCCCCGTGGCGTAGCGCGCGGGCGCCGGCCACTCCAGCGCGACGTCGGAGTCGGAGGGCACGATCCACCACCAGCGCGCCCCGTCGGCGTAGACACAGCCCACACGGGGCAGCCGCGGCAGCAGGAGCGGTCCGAGCCGGGCGGGCACCGACACCGCGTCGCAGCCCAGCGGCACGGTCATGTCCTCCGGTACGAGGAGACGCCTCAGCGGCCCCGGCATCCGCTGCCCGCGCTTCAGACGGACCAGCGTGTCGAGGCTCAGGACCTGCGCTCCAGGCCCCGTCGCCGACGTACCCCTCACACCCTCCCCCAATCTCGGCCCCGCTCGGCCGGGGGGACCCCTGCGGTCCCTGTTCCCCAGAACGCCTCCGTCCCGGCGCCCCGGCCGTCGGCCGGTGGTTTCTTCGCACTCCAGCCCAGGTCGGACCGTACTTCGGTGTCCCTCGCGCTCCAGTCCGGGGCGGACCGTATTTCGGTGTGTGTGGCGCTCCAGTCCGGGTCGGACCGTATTTCGGTGTCCGTCGCGCTCCAGCCCAGGTCGGACCGTACTTCGGTGTCCCTCGCGCTCCAGCCCGGGTCGGACCGTATTTCGGTGTGTGTGGCGCTCCAGTCCGGGGCGGACCGCATTTCGGTGTCCGTCGCGCACCAGCCCAGGTCCGAACGGGCTCCGGTGTCCGAGTCGGGCCCGTCCGTGGTGCGCTCCAGCTCCGCCCAGATCAGCAGTCCGGGCCCGGTGTCCTGGGCCCCCCAAGCCCTGGACACGGCCGCGACGAGGAGCAATCCCCTCCCGTGCTCCTCCTCGGGCCGCTGCGGCGAGGGGTGCGGCTCACCCGGAGCACATCCCTCGTCACGTATGGCTATCCGTACTACGTCGTCGCGGTCGTGCAGCTCGCACACGACGCGCTCGCCGGCGGCGTGCACGATCGCGTTGGTGACCAGCTCGGAGACGACGAGGGCCGCCGTGTCGCAGGTGTCCTCGCACACCGCCCAGTGGGACAGCCGGGCACGCGCCAGACGTCTTGCCTGAGCGACGGATCCCGGATGTGCGGCCAGTTCGAAGCGGAACCGGCGCTCGGCGACCGCGCCGGGGCGGAGCCCTGCGGTGGCACGGAGACCGATCCGGTCTTCGGCGGCGTCTGTTCCTAACGGCGCGGACGGAGTCACGCTTGCCACTATCGCCCCGCCGTGAACACTTGGCAAGTGTCACTCTGAAAAATGCAGAGTGCCGTGTGACTCGGTGAGAGCGCGTGGCACACTGCTCGCAACAGCACGTCGAGCGGCGCCAGTTGGGACAGTCGAAAGAGACCCCGAACGGCGCCGCCCGGGCTGTCCGGACTCAGTGGAGGTGGGACGTGAGCGAACCGCGGTCCGCGCCGACGGTCGGTCAGGTCGTCCTCGGCCGGCGCCTGCTGGACCTGCGGGAACGCGCGGGTCTCAAGCGTGAGGAGGCCGCGCGCATCCTGCGTGTCGCGCCCGCCACGGTCCGCCGTATGGAGATGGCCGAGGTCTCCCTCAAAATCCCCTACCTCCAACTGCTGCTGAAGTCGTACGGCGTCAGCGACGAGGAGGCCGAGGCCTTCGTCCAACTCGCCGAGGAGGCCAACAAGCCCGGCTGGTGGCAGCGGTTCCACGACATCCTGCCGGACTGGTTCTCGATGCACGTGAGTCTGGAGGGCGCGGCCGCGCTCATCCGCTCGTACGAGCCCCACTTCGTGCCCGGACTGCTGCAGACCGAGGACTACGCCCGCGGCGTCCTGAAGGCGGGCGCCATCGGCCAGACCAGACCCGAGGACATCGAGCGGCATGTGGCGCTGCGCATGCAACGCCAGGATCTGCTCACTCGTGAGGGCGCACCCCGGATCTGGGCCGTGATGGACGAGACGGCCCTGCGCCGCCCCGTCGGCGGTCCCGAGGTGATGCGCGCCCAGATCGACAAGCTGCTCCAGTCCACGAAGCTGCCCAATGTGACGCTGCAGGTGATCCCGTTCTCCTCGGGTCCGCACCCCGGCACGTACGGGCCCTTCGTGCTGTTCCGCTTTGCCATGCCGGAACTCCCGGACATGGTCTACAGCGAGTACCTGACCGGCGCCGTCTACCTGGACGCGCGCTCGGAGGTGGCGACCCACCTCGAGGTCATGGACCGCATGGCGGCTCAGGCCGCCACAGCACATCGCACGAAGGAGATCCTCCGGGATCTCCGCAAGGAGCTGTGAATGGAACGCATCAAGCCGCGGATACGCAATGTGCGCATCTACAACGGAATGCCTGCCCGCGACCTGGGCAACGAGGGTTGGCACAAGCCGTGGAGCGGCGGAAACGGCGGCAACTGCCTGGAGGCGATGAAGCTCGCCGACGGGCGCATAGCGGTCCGCCAGTCGGCGGACCCGGACGGACCCGCCCTCATCTACACACCGGGCGAGATCACCGCCTTCATCCAGGGCGCGAAGGCGGGAGAGGCGGACTTCCTTCTCTCCTGACCCACTTGCGCTTCCCTTTTCCCAATTCCCCGACTCTGGCAGTGGCTTGAATACTCACCGCAGTGACTTGAACACTTGCCGAGGCACGGACTTACGGAGACGGTCATGACCGGCCAGCTCCCCATCGAGATCGACACGAGCAAGCCGCATCCGGCGCGGATGTACGACTGGTATCTCGGCGGCAACTGTCCCGTCGACGAGGAGATGGGGCGGCAGATGCTCGCCCTCGATCCGAGGGTGCCGGTGATGGGACGGTTCAACCGCGCGTTCATGCACCGTGCCACGCTCCCTCAGTGCTGAACGCCTGGGGATCCCCAGGCCGGCCCAGAACGGCGCACGGCAGTTCCTGGACATCGGCACCGGGATCCCGACCGAGCCCAACCTGCACCAGACCGCCCAGCGCGTCGCGCCCGACGCGCGCGTCGTGTACTGCGACAACGACCCGATCGTGCTGGCCCACGCGGCGGCCCCGCCGCGCAGCACGCCCGAGGGGGCGACCGAGTACCTGCAGGCCGACGTGCGGGACCCGGACGCCATCGTCGACGGGGTGAAGAAGGTCCTGGACTTCAGCCGGCCGGTGGCGCTCTCCCTCGTCGCGCTGCTGCACTTCGTCTCCGACGAGGACGGCGCGCACACCCTGGTCGACCGTCATGTCCTTGCCGCGCATGTCGATCCCGACGAGTACGGAGGTCGCCTCGTCGTCGTTCTCGTGCTCCTCACGGGTCCGGGTGGGTTCGGTGAGCCCGCCCGCGAGCGCGGTGAGCAGAACGGCACCGACCACGCCGACGGCGACCGGGCGGGCGGTCCGGCCCCGGTCGCGGCGGGCTCCGAAGGGCGGCAGATCCTCGAGGTCGGCCGTCCCGGCCGGATCGGGCGCGCGCTCGACCGAGGTGAGACGGTCAGCCCGGTGGAAGCACCCCGCACAGCGCGTCGAGCGCCGCCCCGTAGGCATGCTCCGCGGGCGTCGCATAGCCGACCACCAACCCGTCCGGCGCGGCCATCACCGCCGCCGGGTGCCGGAACTCGGCGAGCCCGTCGAGCGCTACGCCCTGCCACACCGCGGCCTTGACCGCCGACTGCTCGGTCCCGGGCGGCAGCCGCAGCACCGCGTGCAGCCCGGCCGCGATTCCGGTCACCTCGATGTGCGGTGCCCGCGCGGCGAGCGCGGCGACGAGCCGGTCCCGTCGCCCCCGGTACCGCTGCCGCATGCGCCGCACGTGGCGGTCGTACGACCCGGAGACGATGAAGTCCGCGAGCGACAGCTGGTCCAACGCACCGACCCAGGCCTCCCGTTCGCCCTTGACTGCGAGTACGGCGTCGACGTACCGCTCCGGAAGGACCATCCAGCCCAGCCGCAGCGCGGGCGACAGGCTTTTGCTGACCGAGCCGATGTGGATGACCCGCTCGGGGTCGAGGCCCTGTACGGCGCCGACGGGCTTGCGGTCGTAGCGGAACTCCCCGTCGTAGTCGTCCTCCAGAATCACCCCGCCACGCGCGCGTGCCCAGTCGATCACCGCGGCGCGCCGCTCGGGATGCAGCGGACCACCGGTCGGGAACTGGTGTGCGGGCGTGAGAAGTACGGCACGCTCCCTGCCCAACTCGGCCACCTGGGCGCCGTCTTCGTCCAGGGGCAGCGGTGCGGTCCGTACGGACGCGGCGGCCAGCAGCTCGCGATGGAAGCCGAGGCCGTACGACTCGACAGCCAGCGGGCCCCGCAGGACGGCGGGGAAGAGCAGTCGCAAGGCGTGTGCGAAGCCGGAGCAGATCACGATCCGTCCGGGCTCCGTACGTACACCACGCGCGCGTGCCAAGTACTCGGTGAGCGCCTCGCGCAGTTCGATCCGTCCCGCCGGATCGCCGGGTCCGAAGGCCTCGTTGGGCGCCTGCTGGAGGGCCCGGCGGTACGACGTGAGCCAAGCGGCGCGCGGGAACGAGGCAGCGTCCGGGGTGCCCTGCCGCAGGTCGTGCCGGGGTCCACGCGCGCGTGGCGGCGCCTTTTTGGGTACGCGCGCGGGGGCGCCCGGCGGCGCGGCGCGCTCGGCGACCCGTGTGCCGGAGCCCTGCCGGGCGGTCAGCCAGCCCTCGGCGACGAGTTCGGCGTACGCGTCGGCGACGGTGTTGCGCGCGACGCCCAGGTCGGCGGCGAGCGAACGGTACGGCGGCAGCCGGGTGCCCGGCGTGAGCCGGCCGCTGCGTACGGCCTCGCGCAGCGCCCGGATCAGCGCGGCCCGCCGCGCGCCCGAACCCGACAGCTCCAGGTGCAGGTCGGCGCCGATGCGTTCCGCGTAATTGACCCATGATTCCGCCACAGAAATGCACCCTACAGCCGGTCTTTCCGGCCCGTAGATTCATGGTCATGACGATGAACACGATGCGCACGACGGCCGGTACGTCCTCCACCTCCTCCTCCGCTGCAGCGAGCGTGGCGCCCGTGGCCGAAAACCCCCGCCTCGACTTCGCGAAGTCCGCCCCGAAGGTCTTCCGGGCTCTCATCGGCTTCGACGCGGCGGCCCGCCAGGGGCTCGACCCTGCCCTCGTCGAACTGATCCAGATCCGCGCCTCGCACCTCAACCACTGCGCCTACTGCCTCCACATGCACACCAACGACGCCCGCAAGGCCGGCGAGAGCGAGGACCGGCTGCACATGGTCGCGGTGTGGCGCGAGGCCCGGCACTTCTTCACGCTCCGGGAGCAGGCGGCCCTCGCGCTGACAGAGGCGGTCACGCGTGTCGCCGACGCGGGCGTGCCCGACGATGTGTACGCGCAGGCCGCCGCGGTCTTCGACGATCAGGAACTGGCTCACGTCCTGGCCCTGATCTTCACGATCAACACGTGGAACCGCGTGGCGCTGTCGACGGCCAAGGTGGCGGGCACGGACGAGCGCTAGACCGCGCCGTGCGCGGAGGATCTCCGACCGGAACCGATGGGGCTAATGGGGCCGATGGGGTCATGGGGTGGTAACTCAGTTCCGTCGCAACGGCGAGGATCACGACGGCCCGGTTCTGCGGTGCCGAACCGGGCCTCATTGCGCGACGTTGGGTGGCATTCAGTGGCACTCGGTGGCGGGATTCCTAGACCTTCATGGGGCGGTCGTACGGCCCGATCGGCGCCGGCAGGCGAGACACTCCCGAAAGGGAACGATCCACCGCGGCGGCCACCGCGCGGCCCTCGGCGATGGCCCAGACGATCAGGGACTGCCCGCGGGCCGCGTCCCCGGCGGCGTACACCCCGGGGACGTTGGTCATGAAGTCCGCGTCGCGGGTGATCGTGCCGCGCGGTTCGAGGGCGAGGCCGAGCTGGTCGATCAGGCCGTCGTGGCGGTCAGGGCCCGAGAAGCCGAGGGCGAGCAGCACGAGGTCGGCGGGGAGGGTTCGCCCGGAGCCGGGGACCGGGCGCCGCTGCTCGTCGACCTCGACGAGGTGCAGTGAGCGCACATGCCCGTCCGCGTCCCCGGTGAAACGGAGTGTGGACGCCGCGAAGAGCCGGGCGTCCGCGTCCGCCGCGGGAGCCGTCCCCAGCACGCCGGCCTCCTCGTGCGCGGCCGAGAGTCGATAGATCTTCGGGTACGTCGGCCACGGCTCGACGTCCTCGTCGCGCTCCGCCTCCGGCTGGGCATAGATGTCCAGTTGGGTGACGGATGCCGCGCGCTCCCGTACGGCCGTCCCCAGACAGTCGGCGCCGGTGTCACCGCCGCCGACGATCACGACGTGCTTGCCGGCCGCGGACAGCGGCGAGACCTCCAGATCCCCCTCGCACACCCGGTCGGCCAGCGGCAGATATTCCATCGCCTGATGGATGCCGGCCAACTCCCGCCCAGGTACGTCGAGTTCACGCCACGCCGTGGCGCCAACGGCGAGTATGACCGCGTCGTAGCGTGCCTTGAGGTCGGCGGCGCGGATGTCCGTGCCGATGGCTGTCGACGTACGGAACTTCGTTCCCTCCGCCCGCATTTGCTCGAGCCGCCGGTCCAGGTGCCGCTTCTCCATCTTGAACGCGGGGATCCCGTACCGCAGCAGCCCGCCGATCCGGTCGGCCCGCTCGTACACCGCGACGGTGTGTCCGGCCCGCGTCAGCTGCTGGGCCGCGGCGAGCCCGGTGGGTCCCGACCCGATCACCGCGACGGTCCGTCCGGAGAGCCGGTCCGGCGGGCGCGGTGGCGTGAAACCGTCCTCCCAGGCGCGGTCCGCGATGGCCACCTCGACGTTCTTGATGGTGACCGCGGGCTGGTTGATCGCGAGCACACAGCCCGCCTCGCAGGGGGCGGGACACAAGCGCCCGGTGAACTCGGGGAAATTGTTCGTGGCGTGCAGCCGGTCGCTCGCCGCCCGCCAGTCGTCCCGCGAGACGAGGTCGTTCCACTCGGGGATCAGATTGCCCAGTGGACAGGCGTCGTGGCAGAAGGGGATCCCGCAGTCCATGCAGCGATCGGCCTGTCTGTTGATGATCGGCAGCAGCGCCCCGGGGACATACACCTCGTTCCAGTCCCGTACGCGTTCCTCGACGGGCCGGCGCGGGTATTCCTCGCGCGGTGTGGTCATGAATCCCTTGGGATCGGCCATGGCCGTCTCCCTTGCGTACGCGACGGGCACGAGGCCGCGCGGCCGTCGGGCGCCATCGGCCCACGACCGTCGGTCGACACTCCTTTCACGCCACGATACGTCGCCTCCGTGGGCGTCGCCGCTCAGCTGAGGGGTCGCTTCCGGGGTTTGCTCGTCGCGTATGCGCCGTCGTTGTCGGCGGGGTTTGCTCGTCGCGTATGCGCCGTCGTTGTCGGCGGGGTTTGCTCGTCGCGTATGCGCCGTCGTTGTCGGCGGGGTTTGCTCGTCGCGTATGCGCCGTCGTCGTCCGCGGGGTCTGCCCGTCGCGTATGCGCCGCCCTCGGATGTGTCGCGCATGCGCCACCCTCGGGTGAGGCGGGCGTGCGCCTCGGGTGTTCCGGCGCCGCGCCCTCGGGGCGGTCGTGTGCCTCAGGTGAGGGCGAGCGTGTACGCGATCGCCGCACCGGCCGACGCGACCGTGCGGACGTGGTTCCACGTCGTCCACTCGCGCACGTACGTACGCCAGTAGACGGCGGTCTCCGGTGTCCCGGGGTCCATCTTGAGCAGTGCCTCGTTGAGCGGCACGTTCGCGACGACCGTCACCCCGAACGACCCGAACAGATACAGCGCGCTACCCAGCAGCAGCTCCACCGCCCCGTCGTCCGGCAACAGCACGAACGTCACCACGGCGAGCACCGCGCACAGCCCCGCCGAGCCGACGAACACGAGCATGAACGCCGGGCGCAACGCGGCGACATTGATCGCGTTCATCGCGGCGACCCCCTGCGCGGGCGGCAACTCGGCGAGCCCCCTCATCACGAACGTCGAGAACCCGCAGAACACCCCGGCCACCAGCCCGCAGCCGAGCACCCCCAGCAACGTCAGCACGAAATACGGCCCATCGATCATGACAACCCCCGCATCGATCCCCGAGATCAAAGATCCTGCACGGCGCCCTACCGTCACCACAAGTGAAATCCCGTACGGGGACAGTGACCATGGTCGAGGGACGCGGGCGCATACGCGAGCCTCCAGGCGACGTGTCCGGACGATGCCGACCCGGCATGACCGGGCGATGCCGACATGGTGCGGCCGGGCGATGCCGACCCCGGCGTGGCCCGGCGCTGCCGTCCCGGCGCTGCCGTCCCGGCGCTGCCGTCCCGGCGCTGCCGTCCCGGCAGGTCGGCGCTGTCGGCGCTGTCGGCGCGGCCGAAGCGGCCGAAGCGGCCGAGGGGGTCGAGGGGGTCGACGGTGCCCGGTCACGTCGGCGCACGCCCGGCGTGCCACCCCCGCAGGGTGGCGTCCACTGTCCCGGTGATCCGCCGCCGCGCCTCATGCCGCGGCACACCGCTCATCAGCATCTGGTCGTATGCAGTGTCCGTGTGTCGTACGGAGGCACGGACCGCCGCGGTCACCGCGGCCTCGGACAGCGCACGACCCGCGGCACTGCGCCCGACCCGCGCGCTGCCGCGCACCGAGGCGTGCGCGGCGATCGCCCGTGCCCGGTCGGCCGGGCAACCGGGAAACAGCCGCCGTATCTCCCGCGCGAACGCGTCCGTGAACCGCAGATCCTCCGCCTCCCGGCGCCGTGCGTCCCGCACTCTGCGTCGCCGCCGCGCCTCCGCGTCCGCCAGGCACCGCTCCTCGGCCCGGGCGAGCGCCGCCTCCTCGACGAGGACGCCCTGCCGCTCGTATCGGCTTCGCCGCCGGTTGAACCGCACCACCACCGCCGACAGCGCACTGCCCTCCCTCGACCTTCTCGTCAGCGCCGTGTCACCGCGCGGCAGGAACACCAGATGCCCGAGATCCGCGCAGTCCAGACACCGCGGCAGCCCCTCCTCCAGCACCAGCAGCGCCAGCGGGCCGGTCCGGCACTCGCCACAGTGCCGCTTCTTGAGCGGCTGGATGACGAGAAGTCCGGTGCGGTGCGGGGGAGTTGCGATCGGTGCCATACGCGGTTCATTCCCCCGTCCGCCCGGGGGATCTATGCCTCTGGTGAGCCGGTGCCTCAGCCGTCCTCGGGAGCAGCCCTCCGGGTGCGTCAGCCGTCGTCGGGAGCCGTCCTCCGGGGCAGTCGTCTGCGCGCCTCCTGAGCTCCTGCCGCCCGCCACCCCCACAAGACCGCCTCGTGAACGCGGCATCATGGGCCTGTGCGACTCGAAGCGATCACCTGGGAACGGCTCGGAGACCTCCTTGCCCAGCGTCTGCTCGACCTGAAACCGGACGACGGCAGCCCCTGGCCGCGCATCGCCTTCGACGGAGCGCCGGCCGCCCGCCCCGGCGATCTCGCGCACCGGGTCTCGGAGGCGCTGCGCATACGCGGCCGGTCCTCTCTCGCGGTCGGTACGGAGGACTTCCTGCGCCCCGCGTCGCTCCGGCTCGAATACGGCCATCAGGACGTCGAGGCCTATTACGACGGCTGGGTGGACACCGGCGCCCTCTGGCGCGAGGTCTTCGGCCCCCTCGAAGCGGGCGGCAACGGCCGCGTCCTGCCCGACCTCTGGGACTCGGCCACCGACCGGGCCACCCGCAGCCCCTATGTTCAACTCCCGCCCGGCGGTCTCCTGTTGCTGCACGGCCCCCTCCTTCTGCGCCACTGGTTCCCCTTCGACTTCAGCGTCCACGTACTCCTGTCCCCGGGTGCCCTCCGCCGCCGTACCCCCGAGGCCGAGCACTGGACACTCCCCGCGTTCGAGCGCTACGAGGCCGAGGTGGACCCGGGCGGCACGGCCGACGTCCTGGTGCGCGCCGACGATCCGCGCCACCCGGCGTGGAACGGCTGATCGAAAGTGGCGTTCCCCAGGGGCTTTTATATGCACGTGCATGTAGTTACCCTGAATCCATGACGATCTCCGCCGACGACCCGGCCGCCTTCGACGACTCCGTCCGCACCCTCCTCGACGGCAAGAACTTCGCCGGCGTCGCCACCCTCGGCCCCGGCGGCGCTCCCCAGAACTCGGTGGTCTGGATCAAGCGCGACGGCGACACCGTCCTCTTCTCCTCGACCGCCGGACGCCAGAAGGTGCGCAACCTCCAGCGGGACCCCCGCATCAGCCTCTCGGTCTTCGGCCTTGCCAACCCCTACACCTCGGTCGAGATCCGCGGCACCGCCGAGATCCTCCCCGACGACGCCAAGCGCCTCCCGTACGAGCTCTCGCACAAGTACCTCGGCATCGATCCTCCGGAGGAGAAGGACGACGAGGTCCGCGTGATCATCCGCGTCGTGCCGCAGAAGATCGTCGGATTCTCGGCCTGACCCCGGGCGGGCCGACGTGGCGGGCAACCTCGGTATCCGCGGACGTCCGGGTGCGCATCCCTGGGGACACGGCAAGAATGTAGGACGCCGGGACTAGCGGTGTCTTCCGCGCCGCGCCGGCCGTCCGGCACCGGGAGGTACTTCATGACCACCGCCGGAGACATCATGCACCGTGGTGCCCAGTGGATTCCCGCCCACGAGACCCTGGATCGCGCAGCCCAGCTGATGCGCGAGCTCAACGTGGGCGCCCTGCCCATCAGTGACGAGAACGAACGGCTCTGCGGCATCCTCACGGACCGCGACATCGTCGTCGGCTGTGTGGCCATGGGCCACGACCCGGCACGAATCACCGCGGGTGAGATGGCCCAGGGCACACCGCGCTGGATCGAATCGGGCGCCGATGTCGGCGAGGTGCTCCAGGAGATGAAGGGGCACCAGATCCGCCGGCTTCCCGTGATAGAGAACAAGCGACTGGTCGGCATGATCAGCGAGGCCGACCTGGCCCGGCACCTGACGGACGAACAGCTTGCCGCCTGGGTCGAGAGTGTCTACGCGAGGAGCTGACCCCGGCTCATCCTTCCTGCCCTCTCGATCCGCTTGTTCCCCCTGTCCAGCCATTGGGTGGTGTGCGCTCGTCCGGCCGGCCGGCCGCGGCGGGCGAGATGCGTGTCAGAGCCAGCCGTTGCGCCTGAATCCCCGGTACAGGACAAGGCAGGCGACGGATATCACGCCTATGACGAGGGGGTAGCCGAACCTCCAGTGCAGTTCCGGCATGTTGTCGAAGTTCATGCCGTACACCCCGCAGACCATCGTCGGGACGGCGATGACGGCCGCCCATGCGGTGATCTTCCGCATGTCCTCGTTCTGTGCCACCGTCACCTGCGCGAGGTGCGCCTGCAGAATCGAGTTGAGCAGCTCGTCGAAGGCGGCGATCTGCTCGGTGACCCGCAGCAGATGGTCGGAGACGTCCCGGAAGTACGCCTGTATCTCCGGGTCGACCACCCGTATCGGCCGGGTGGAGAGCTCCTGGACCGGGCGGGCGAGCGGGACCACGGCCCGCTTCAGTTCGAGGAGTTCACGCTTGAGCTGGTAGATGCGTCCGGCGTCCGTCCGCGCGCCGTTCTCCGCGAAGACATCGGCCTCGACCTGGTCGATGTCCGCCTGGATCGAGTCCGTGACGTGCACGTACTCGTCGACCACATGGTCCGCGATCGCGTGCAGTACCGCGGCCGGTCCCTTGGAGAGCTGTTGCGAGTCGGCCTCCAACTCCTCGCGCAGCGGGCCAAGGGAGCCGTGTCGTCCGTGCCGCACGGTGATGACGAAGTCGGGACCGACGAAGACCATGATCTCGCCGGTGTTCACCACCTCGCTGTTTGCCGTCAGTTCCTTGTGCTCGACGTAGCAGACCGTCTTGAACACCGCGAACAGCGTCTCGCCGTACCGCTCCAGCTTCGGGCGCTGATGGGCCTCCACCGCGTCCTCGACGGCGAGTGGGTGCAGGTCGAAGAGCTCGGCGATGCCGGCGAACTCCCGGTCCGTCGGCTCGTGCAGGCCGAGCCAGACGAACCCCTCGTCGCTCTTGCGGATCCGCTCCACGGTGTGGACCAGATCGCGGCCGCCCGGGACGCGTGCGCCGTCCTGGTACGCCACGCAGTTCACCACTGCGGAGCCCAGCGGAGACCGGGCGGGGTGACTCAGGTCGACGCGGGCGCGCCGCCGCGTCAGCCGCGCCACCTTGCGGAGGCCGTCGACCGCGCCGAGGGCCGTGACCTTCCGCAGATTCCCTGCCATGGACATCTGGATCTCCTTGCGTGGATCCCCTCGCGCCGCACTTTGCGCCTTGGCGCGCCAGTCTGCCAGGCCTGATCGAGCGCCGGAAAAGCCTGGGGGAACGGAGTCTTCCGTTCCGGTGTGTGTGTTTCAGCGCGCAGATGGGGTTCGGCCGAGTGTGTGGGCTGCGCTCGCCCGAGCGTGCCGGCTGCGCTCGCCCGAGCGTGCCGGCTGTGCTCGCCCGAGCGTGCCGGCTGTGCTCGCCCGAGCGTGCCGGCTGTGCTCGCCCGAGCGTGCCGGCTGTGTTCGCCCGAGCGTGCCGGCTGTGTTCGCCCGAGCGTGCCGGCTGTGCTCGCCCGAGCGTGCCGGCTGTGCTCGCCCGAGCGTGCGGACTGTGTTCGCCCGAGCGTGCAGACTGTGTTCACCCGAGCGTGCGGGTGGCGACGGCGGAGCGTCTACGATTCGCGACAAGCCGGTCAACTGGGATGATCGTCCTATGACGCGAACCGACGGGTATCTCCTCGACAACCAGCAGAACGAGGCGGGACAGCGCTTCGAAGCCTTCGCCGCTCTCTTCGACCCCACGACGTTCCGGCACATCGAGCGCTTCGGTATCGGCCCCGGCTGGCGCTGCTGGGAGGTCGGTGCGGGCGGCACGTCCGTGGTGTCCTGGCTCGCCAAGAAGGTCGGCCCGACCGGGCGGGTCATGGCGACCGACATCGACGCCTCCTGGGCGGCCTCCGCCGCCCGCCCACCGGTCGAGGTCCGCGTCCACGACGTGGGCGCCGAGGAGCCGCCGGGAGAGGGCTTCGACCTTGTGCACGCCCGGCTCGTGCTGGTCCATGTGCCGGACCGGGAGCGGGCGTTGCGGTCGATGGTCAAGGCCTTGCGGCCCGGCGGTCGACTCCTCGTCGAGGACGCCGACCCCGCGCTGCAGCCCCTGCTCTGCCCCGACGAGTACGGCCCCGAGCAGCAGCTCGCGAATCGGCTGCGCAAGGGCTTCCGCAGCCTGCTCGCCGAGCGCGGCGCCGACCTCGCGTACGGCCGCAAACTGCCGCGGCTGCTCCGCCAGGCGGGTTTGGGCGGCGTGGAGGCCGACGCGTACTTCCCTGTCACCTCGCCCGCCTGCGCCGCCCTGGAGTCCGCGACGATCCGTCAGATCCGCGACCAGCTCGTCGCCGCGGGCCTGGCCACTCACCAGGACATCGACCGACACCTGGCCAACGTCGCCTCCGGCTCCATGGACCTGGCGACGGCACCGATGATCTCGGCATGGGGGCGCAAGGGGTAGACGAAGGGATGGCGTTGGCGCGGGGCGCCATGGATACGACCGTCCACCCGGGGTGTCGGCCCAGCTGCTGGTGGCGCCGGGCCGACCCGCTGGCCGATCGGTGGGGGTTGGCGATGCGGCCGCCGCCTCGGTTCTGCCGGCCCACCTACGTGCCCGCCGGCTGGTCCGCGCCACCGAGATGCGGTACCCGGTCGGCTTCGCCTGCGGCCCGCGTGTCGCCTTCTGTGGCGGGCTGTCCCCGCACCCGATGGCCGTCCCGCTCGGTCGGGCTCGTCTGCGGCCCGCGTGTTTCTCTGCGCGCGGTGACCCCTACCCCGCATGCGTGCTGCCCCACAGGGTCGGGGTTCGCCGGCCGGCCCGCCTGCCGCCTCTGTGTGATGGCGCTGCCGCCTCCACCCGCGTGCTGCCTCACTCGTTCGGGCTCGTCTGCGGCCCGCGGCTCCCTTTGCACGCGGCGGTGACCCCTACCCCGCATGCGTGCTGCCCCACAGGGTCGGGGTTCGCCGGCCGGCCCGCCTGCCGCCTCTGTGTGATGGCGCTGCCGCCTCCACCCGCGTGCTGCCTCACTCGTTCGGGCTCGTCTGCGGCCCGCGTGTTTCTCTGCGCGCGGTGGCGCTACCTACCCCACCTGCGTGCCGCCCCACCCAGTCGGGCTTCGCCAGCCCGCCGCCTACGTGACGCTCTGCGCCATGGCGCGATCGGCACGCCTCCACATGGCCCAACGAGCCGGCGTCGTCACCCCACCCGCGCGCCCCGTCCGGCCGCCGTCAAGCGCTCTCCGGCGGTCTCCCTCCCACCCGCTCCACCGCCATCGCCCCAGCCCCACACCCCTCGGCCGCCGCTTCCTCGGGCTCCGCGCCCGCGAGCAGGGCGGCGAGGAACGCTCCGGTGAAGGCGTCGCCGGCGCCCGTGGTGTCGCGGGGTGTGGCGGGCACGGCGGGGACATGGGCCCGGATGGTTCCAGAGCGGGCCACCAGGGCGCCGGCACCGCCCTGCTTGGCGACGACGAGGGGGACATGGCGGCTCAACTTGGCCGCCGCGTCCGCGGGATCGGGCAGCCCGGTCAGCAGGTGCGCCTCGTCACGGCTGGGGAGCAGGATGTCGATGCCCTGGGCGAGTTCGAGGAAGCGGTCCACACCCAGCTCGGTGAGGAACCCCGCCGACGCCGGATCCAGGCTCACCGGCACGCCACGCGCGCGTGCCGACTCCAGCGCCACCGACACCAGTGCCCGGCTCGGCTCGGAAAAGAACAAGTAGCCCGACAGATGCAACCGCGCGACACCGTCGAGCAGCACGGGCGACCAGTCGCCGGGGTCGAGCCGCAGAGAGGCCCCGCTGTCCGTGAGGAACGTGCGCTCCGCCGACGCGCCCCTGTCCACGAGGCAGATCACCGTCCCGGTCGGTGTCTCCGGATCAACGACGAGAAGGGGACGTATGCCGCAGGCCGCGAGCTCACGCTCGTGCCACTTCGCCGCGTCCGCGCCCACCCGGCCGAGCAGCCGTACGTCCGAGCAGCCCCAGTGCGCGGCCCAGCACGCGACGTTGGCACCCGCGCCGCCCGGCAGCGTGCGGATCGCGGCGGCCGTGTCGGTGCCCGCCGCGAGCGGTCCGCGGTGCCGGGCGACGATGTCCGTGACCACGTCCCCGACGACCAGCAGAGCGCCCGCAGACACCCCTGTACTTCCCCCGGCATCCCCGCGATCCGTCCCGCTCACGCCTCGGCCCAGGCCGCTGCGATCCGCCCCGCGAGCCGTACGTTGCCGCGCACCGCCGCCAGATTGGCGTTCAGCGAGGCGCCGTCGGTGTGCCGCACCAGATAGTCGAGCAGGAACGGCGTCACGGCTTGCCCGGTCACACCCTCCGCCTCGCACGCGTGCAGCGCGTCGGTGAGTACGCGCGCGTGGAGCTCGGGATCGAGCTGCTCCTCTTCAGGGACGGGGTTCGCGACGATGAGGGCCGATTCGGGAGCGTCCAGCGCGTCCTGCGCCCGCATCACATCCGCCACCTGCTCGGCGGAGTCCAGCGTCCAGTCCACCGGATACCCCGAGTCCGAGAGGTAGAAGCCGGGAAAGCGTTCTGTGCCGTACCCGGCCACCGCCACGCCCAGCGTCTCCAGGCGCTGCAGCGTCGCGGGCACGTCCAGGATCGACTTCACGCCCGCGCAGACCACGGTGATCCGGGTACGCGCCAGCAGACCCAGGTCGGCCGACTCGTCCTGCGTCACCGTCCACTCCCGGTGCACCCCGCCGAGCCCGCCCGTCGCGAACACCCGTACTCCCGCGCGAGCGGCCAGCAACGCCGTCGCCGACACGGTCGTCGCCCCGCTCGCACCCGCCGCCACCGCGAGCGGCAGATCGCGGTGTCCCAGCTTTCGGATCCCTTCCTCGTTCGCGACCCGTTCAAGCTGCTCCTTGTCCAGACCGACATGGGGCCGCCCGTCGAGCACGGCGATCGTCGCGGGGACGGCTCCCTGTCGCCGTACGACATCCTCCAGCTCCAACGCGACCTGCAGATTCCGCGGGCGAGGCAGCCCGTGCGCGATGATCGTCGACTCCAGGGCCACCACCGACCGGCGCGCGTCGAGCGCCTCCCGCACCTCTTCGGACACCACGATCACGCGTCTGCCTCCTGTCGGTCGTCTTTCCTCATCTCTGGCGGGCGGTGCGCCCGGTCAAACCCTTGCGACCTGCGGCGTACGACACCAGCCTGGGGATATGACGGACAACTCGATACGTCTCGACCATGTCGTCCTGTGGGTGCGCGATCCGGTCGCCTCGGCCGACTTCTACGAGAAGGCGGTCGGCCTGGAGCCCCTGAGGGTCACCGAATTCGCCGCCGGAAAAGCGTCGTTCCCCTCGGTACGCCTCAATGGGGAGACCATTTTCGACCTCGCGCCTCTCTCCCTGACGGAGTACATGAAGGTGGTTCCCGGAGGCGCCGAAAGTGCCGGCCACCCGGTCAACCACGTATGCCTTTCCCTCACGGGGCCCGAATTCGAAGCGCTACGGGCACGCCTGGAGGAGCGGTCCGTCCCCCTCTCGGGCTTCTCGTACGACTCCTACGGAGCCCGTGGGATGGCCAAGCGCAGCTTCTACTTCCGTGACCCGGACGGCAACGTCTTCGAGGCACGGCACTACGAGTAGCCCCCGGGGCGGAGGGGGGTGCCCCCACGCGCGCGGGAGCACCCCTCCGGGAGACAGGCGCGAGGTCAGACAGGCCGCACGCCCGCCGGCACCCCATGCGGATCGAGGACGTACTTGCGGATGGCGCCCTGGTCGAACTCGGCGTATCCGTGACTTCGGATGCCGGCGGCTGTGCGCAGGGCGGAGTCTGCTACCGGCCGCGCGTTCCGGCCACCCTCCGCGTGAGGTCATTCTCGAATGCCCTTAAGGTGACCGCTCATGACCACGAACACCCAGGCCACCCCGTCCTTCGCCGTGCACATCCCCGACGCCGAGCTCGAACCGGAGCCCCTGGACCCGGCTCAGATCGTTTCCGGCGACCCGGCTGTCACCGGCAAGGTGCTGTGGGAGTCGGCCGACGGCAAGCAGCTGCGCGGCATCTGGCAGATCACGCCCGGCGTGGTGACCGACACGGAGGCGAATGAACTCTTCGTCGTCGTGAGCGGCCGCGCCACGATCGAGGTGGAGGGCGGCGACGTCATCGAGGTGAGCCCGGGCGACGCGGCGATCCTGCGCGAGGGCGACCGCACCACCTGGACCGTGCACGAGACGCTCCGCAAGGCATACCACATCAGCCTCTGACGCGGTCAGGCTCAGCAGTGAGGTGTACTCACCGGCTCAGCGGTGAGACACCCTCGCCCGGCTCTCGGGGCAGTGGTCAGAACAGCGGCTCCGGAAGCACTCCCTCCAGCGCGAGCAGCTTCCGCTTCGTCTCCAGACCGCCCCCGAACCCGCCGATACCGCCGTCGCTCTCGACCACGCGATGGCACGGCACGACGACCGGCAGCGGATTCGAGCCCATGGCCACGCCCACGGCCTGCGCCGCGCCCGGCTGGCCGACCCGCCCGGCCAGGTCGCCGTAGCCCACGACCGCGCCGTACGAAACGCCCGACGCCAGCTCGCGCAGCACCTGGCGGTTGAACCCGGAGATCAGCGACCAGTCCAGCGGCAGGTCGAAGTCACGCCGCTCGCCGGAGAAGTACGCCGCGACCTGACGTATCGCTTCGGCCAGCAGAGGCGACTCGGGGGCCTCGACGGGCTCGGTGCCCAGACGGGACGTGAGCCGGTCGAGCGCTTTGTCGCGCACCTCGTCCGTGGCGTGGAAGACGACATTCACCAGGCCGTCGCGCGTCGCCGCCAGCAGCAGCGGACCGATGTCCGTGCCGACAACGGTCCACGCGACCTGCTGCTCGTACCGCCCAAGGCTGTCCATGCGATCCACCGTACGGCCCACCACTGACAACGCCCGTGGCGCGGACGCGGGCAGACGTCCGCGGCACGGGCGGTTGAGCCGCGGAGCGCTACCCCAATGCCCTCCGGATGACGTCGGGCACGTTCGTGATGATGCCGTCCACGCCGAATCCGGCCAGGCGTCCGGCAGTGTTCGCGTCGTTCACGGTCCAGGCGAAGACCTTCATCCGACTGCCGTGCGGTCCGCCGAGTCCGTGCACCGCGGAGATGTAGCCGGACGACAGGGAGGTGTGATCCGCGTTGATCTGGTCGGTGAATCGGGCGTACTGGGGGAGCTGTGCGATCGACGGCTTGCCCAGCAAGGCCGTTCTGATGCCCGGGCGCAGATCATGGACCGTTCGCACGCTGTCCGCGCTGAAGCTCTGGACGAGCAGGCTGCTCCTCAGATGCGCCGGATCGAGCCAGCCCTCGTTGCTCAGGAGCTTGAGAGTCTGCCGCTCGATGCCGGGATAGAGATCGGGATTCTTGATTTCCAGGACGAGCTTCTGGTGGTTGTGCGAGACACGGTCCATGTACTGCTTCAGTGTCGGCACGCGCGCGCCCGCGTACCGGGGGCTGAACCAGCTCCCGGCGTCCAGGCGAGCGATCTCCGCGGCGGTGAAGTCCTTGACCTTCCAGGGAGCCCTCTTGGGATAGACCTTCTCGACGTCGGTGGTACGCGCCAGCGTGGCGTCGTGCAGGACGACGAGCTCACCGTCCCTGGTGCGCTGAACGTCGTTCTCGACCCAGCTGAACCCCATTGCGGCAGCCTTGTCGATGGCGGCCAAGGTGTTCTCGGGTGCATACGCCGAGGCGCCGCGATGGGAGACGATCACCGGGCCGGTGCTCTGGGACCCGGCCCGGGCGTGCGGGCTGGGGAGTATCACAACAGCGCCCCCTAGAAGCGCGGCGGTCGTGGCGGCGGCAACGCGCGCGTGCATTCCTTCTCCTCGCGTCGAGTGATCACTGACAGCACAAGAGTGACAGCAGAGAGTCAATGGAGGAGGGGTGTGGGATGGCCACGGATTGAATGGAGTTGTCCAAGTCCGTTCACTGGTGGTGCACAGGTGGGGCGAGGCCGTGATTCTTTGCCGGAAAATCGTTCGACCATTCCAGTGGGAGTCATACTCTCTGCCTCAACCCTGTCCGCTCTTGCGGTCCCGAGGGTGGGGGTATTTCAGGGCATTTCAGGAGTAACAGGGCGGGAAGGGCAGCCGCGCATGCAGGGCACGGTCGACGGCTTCACTTACGGACTCGTCACACCGCTGGTGGCCTACCTCATGGCCTGCCTGGGTGGAGCGCTGGGTCTGCGCTGCACCACCAGATCGATGCTCGTCGCCCGCTCCTGGCGCGCCGGTTGGCTGGCGCTCGGCTCGGCCGCGATCGGCTCGGGGATATGGACCATGCACTTCATCGCGATGATGGGGTTCACGATCAAGGAGACCCCGGTCCACTACGACAAGCTGACGACGTTCGCGAGCCTTGGCGTGGCCATCGTGATGGTCGGCATCGGGATCTTCATCGTCGGCTACCGCGGCGCCCGTGGAACGGCACTCTTCACCGGGGGCACCATCACCGGCCTGGGGGTCGCCTCGATGCACTACCTGGGCATGGCCGGCATGCGCCTCAATGGAAGACTCGAATACAACACCCTCACGGTCTCCGCCTCGGTGGTCATAGCCGTCGTGGCCGCCACAGCCGCCCTGTGGGCGGCGGGACAAGTGCGGGGCTTCCTGTGGAGCGTGGGCGCCAGTCTCGTCATGGGGCTCGCCGTCAGCGGCATGCACTACACGGGCATGGCCGCCCTCAGCGTCCATCTCCACGGCACGTCCAGCACCCCGGGCGGCGACTCGCCCGCGGCCCTGCTCGCGCCCATGATGATCGGCCCCCTGGCCTTCCTGTGTCTGGCGGGCGTCGTCGTGATGTTCGACCCGCTGATGGTCATGGGAAGGCCCGACTGGACCCCCACGGAGAACCGGCCCGGCATCCCGGCCCACCCCGCCGTCCCGCACCCCGGCCGCCGTCCTGCGTCCCGCACCGAGCGGAACCAGCGGCACCGCAGTTCCCGCACCCCGCAGAGCTGGTGATCCGGCCCCGTTGTCAGTGCGGGGTCGTACGGTGGATTCCATGCGGCCCGTATCCAAGATCGAACGTTCGGTGGCGCCCTTCGAGGTCGTCAGCTCCTACCAGCCGAGTGGTGACCAGCCCACGGCCATCGCCGAGCTGGAAAAGCGCATCAGCGCAGGTGAGAAGGATGTCGTGCTGCTGGGTGCGACCGGCACCGGCAAGTCCGCCACCACCGCGTGGATGATCGAGAAGCTCCAGCGCCCCACCCTGGTGATGGCCCCGAACAAGACCCTGGCCGCCCAGCTGGCCAACGAGTTCCGCGAGCTGTTGCCGAACAACGCGGTCGAGTACTTCGTCTCGTACTACGACTACTACCAGCCCGAGGCGTACGTCCCGCAGTCGGACACCTACATCGAGAAGGACTCCTCGATCAACGAGGAGGTGGAGCGACTGCGTCACTCCGCGACCAACTCGCTGCTGACCCGCCGTGACGTCGTGGTGGTCGCCTCGGTCTCCTGCATCTACGGCCTCGGTACGCCGCAGGAGTACGTGGACCGGATGGTCTCGCTCAAGGTCGGCGACGAGATCGACCGCGACGACCTGCTGCGCCGCTTCGTCGACATCCAGTACGCGCGCAACGACGTGGCGTTCGCCCGAGGCACCTTCCGGGTCCGCGGCGACACCATCGAGATCTTCCCGGTCTACGAAGAGCTGGCCGTCCGCATCGAGATGTTCGGCGACGAGATCGAGGCCCTTTCCACGCTGCACCCGCTCACCGGCGAGGTCATCAGCGACGACGACCAGGTGTATGTGTTCCCGGCCTCCCACTACGTGGCGGGCCCCGAGCGCATGGAGCGCGCGGTCAACGACATCGAGAAGGAGCTGGGGGAGCGCCTCGCCGAGCTGGAGAAGCAGGGCAAGCTTCTGGAAGCCCAGCGCCTGCGCATGCGGACGACGTACGACATCGAGATGCTCCGCCAGATCGGCTCCTGCTCCGGAGTCGAGAACTACTCGATGCACTTCGACGGCCGCGAACCCGGCTCCCCACCGAACACGCTGATCGACTACTTCCCGGACGACTTCCTGCTCGTCATCGACGAGTCGCACGTCACCGTGCCCCAGATCGGCGCGATGTACGAGGGCGACGCGTCCCGCAAGCGCACCCTCGTCGACCACGGCTTCCGTCTGCCGTCCGCGCTGGACAACCGCCCCCTGAAGTGGGAGGAGTTCCAGGAGCGCATCGGGCAGACGGTCTACCTCTCGGCAACCCCGGGACAGTACGAGCTCTCCCGCTCCGACGGCCAGGTCGAGCAGATCATCCGCCCCACCGGCCTGATCGACCCCGAGGTCGTCGTCAAGCCCACCGAGGGCCAGATCGACGACCTGGTGCACGAGATCCGCAAGCGCACCGAGAAGGACGAGCGGGTCCTGGTCACCACGCTCACCAAGAAGATGGCCGAGGACCTCACCGACTACTTCCTCGAACTCGGCATCCAGGTGCGCTACCTCCACAGCGACGTCGACACCCTGCGCCGCGTCGAGCTGCTGCGCGAGCTGCGCGCCGGCGAGTACGACGTCCTGGTCGGCATCAACCTCCTGAGGGAGGGCCTCGACCTGCCCGAGGTCTCCCTGGTGGCGATCCTCGACGCCGACAAGGAGGGCTTCCTGCGTTCCGGTACGTCGCTGATCCAGACAATCGGCCGCGCGGCGCGCAACGTGTCCGGCCAGGTCCACATGTACGCCGACAAGATCACCCCGGCGATGGAGAAGGCCATCGAGGAGACCAACCGCCGCCGGGAGAAGCAGGTCGCGTACAACAAGGAGAAGGGCATCGACCCGCAGCCCCTCCGCAAGAAGATCAACGACATCGTGGCGCAGATCGCCCGCGAGGACGTCGACACGGAGCAGCTGCTCGGCTCGGGCTACCGCAAGACGAAGGACGGCAAGGGCGCCAAGGCCCCCGTGCCCTCGCTCGCCGGCAAGGCGGCCAAGTCCGCCAAGGGCAAGAGCAAGGAGACGGTGCCGACCGACCGTCCGGCAGCCGAACTGGCCGAGCAGATCGAGGAGATGACGGAGCGGATGCGCGCCGCCGCGGCCGATCTCCAGTTCGAGATCGCGGCCCGACTGCGCGACGAAGTGTCCGAGATGAAGAAGGAGCTGCGCCAGATGAAGGAAGCGGGCCTGGCCTGACGCCCTCGCGGGCCGTGCCGGACCTCGGCATATGCGCGCTGTGTTGCAAGACCGACACAAAGCGCGCCCCGGGGTTCGGCACTGTCAGTGGCGCTGCGTAGGGTTCTGGTCATCCGCGGACTCCGCGGCAACAGGGGACAGTTCGAGAGGGGAACAGCGCGTGACGGTCAACATGACCAAGGGTCAGGCCATCAGTCTGCAGAAGAACGACGGGGGCACCCTGACCGCGGTGCGCATGGGGCTCGGCTGGCAGGCGGCCCCCCGGCGCGGGCTGTTCGGCTCGCGCACCCGGGAGATCGACCTCGACGCCTCCGCCGTGCTGTTCGCGGGCAAGGAGCCCGTCGACGTGGTGTTCTTCCGCCATCTCGTCAGCGACGACGGTTCCGTACGGCACACGGGTGACAACCTGGTCGGCGGCGTGGGCCAGGGCGGCGACGACGAGGCGATCCTCGTCGACCTGCAGCGCATCCCGGTCCACATCGACCAGATCGTCTTCACCGTGAACTCCTTCACGGGCCAGACGTTCCAGGAAGTGCAGAACGCGTTCTGCCGTCTGGTCGACGAGACCAACGGCCAGGAGCTCGCCCGCTACACGCTCGCGGGCGGCGGACAGTACACGGCCCAGATCATGGCGAAGGTGCACCGCGCGGGCGCGGGCTGGCAGATGACAGCCCTCGGCACGCCGGCCAACGGCCGTACGTTCCAGAACCTGATGCCCGATATCCTGCCGCACCTGTAGGCAGCCGGCCCAGCACAAGAAGCGACATAGGGGGACAAGGCGATGACGGCCGAGCTGGTTCGGGGGCAGAACCATCCGCTCCCCCAGGTCCGTCTTGAGGTCCGTGTTTCGGCCGGCAAGCCGATCGTGGCCGGGGCCACGCTCAGCGACGAGCAGGGCAGGGTCCGCGGTGTGGAGTGGGTGGCCCACCCGGGCGCGCCCACACTGCCCGGACTCGAGGTGTCCAAGCAGGTGGCGGCCGACCACCGCCTCGCGTTCGACCTGGACGCCCTGCCGGAGACCGTGCACCGGGTCAGTGTGCTGCTCGCACTGCCGTCCGGGGTCGGCGGCCCGGTCCGGTTCGGCGCCGTCGCCGCCCCCTTCGTCGCGGTCACCGGCCTCGACGGCTCCGAGGTCGCCAGCTACACCATCACCGGCCTGGACCCCGAGTCGGCCGTCGTCGCCCTGGAGCTCTACCGCAGGCAGGGCGCCTGGAAGGTCCGGGCGGTCGGTCAGGGATACGCCGGCGGCCTCGCCGAACTCCTCACCGACCAGGGCCTGTCGGAGGCCCAGCAGCTCGCGGGCAGTATCAACGAGGCGGTGGCCCAGGGCCTCGCCCGCTCGGTCGCGGCACCGCCGCCGCGTACGCCCGACGGTGACCGCTCACGACAGGCGGCCGCCTCGGCGCCCGGACCGGACCAGCCGTACACCGGGCCCCAGGGCGCCGGCGGGAACGTACCGCAGGCTCCGCTGTCTTCTTCGTCCCCGTACGACACACCAGGTCCGCAAGGCACCACGGCGCCGCAGGGAAGCCACGCCTCGGACCCCTCCGCGGTCACTCGGCCCGCCGCGCCCACGGCAGGCGGCCCGATCAACTACAGCCATCCCGGTCGGCAGACCGCGGCCCCGCCACCGCCCCCGCCGACCGCGCCACCGGCCCCGCCCGGGCAGCCCGCGCAGCCCGTCGCGGGCGATGCGACCGGCTGGTCCATGGAGGAGCGGCTCTACAACCAGGTGTGGGGCATGTTCGAGGACCTGGCCCGCACCACCGCCGCGTATCGCAGTGCCGTCGACTTCGCCGACTCACGCATGGAGCAGGAGCTCGACAAGGTCCTGTCCGACCCGCGCAGCAGGATCGGCGGACAGGGCGACGCCGCGCGCGAGGCGGCCCAGGCCAAGCGCGCCCAGCTGGCCGACCAGGCCCGGGCGGCCCTCGACCGTGACCTCGCACAGCTCACCGGCGAGGCCGAGGTCGTCGAGCCCGCGCTGCCCGCGGCGTACGCGCGCTGGGACAACCCGGTCTGGCACGGCTACCGGGTACCGATGGAGATCCCCATGGCGCTGCGCCTCGGCGACCTCCATCTGCCCGAGAGCGAGGGCCTGAGCATCCCGATGCTGGTCCGGCTGCCGCTGGAGCGCGGCCTGTGGATAGACAGCGGCCGCACCGGCCTGGACGACTCGCTCGTCGACTCCGACGAACTGCGCCGCCTCGCCATGGACACGGCGGTGGCGCACGCCGCGCGGCTGCTCGCCGTGTATCCCGCCGGCGAGTTCACGGTGCACGTCATCGACCCGGCCGGTTCGGGTGCCTCGTCCCTCACGCCACTGGTGCAGTCCGGGGTGCTCGACGGCCCGCCCGCCGTTGGTGCCGCGGGAGTGGCCGACGTCCTGGCTCGGCTCACCCAGCGCGTCGACCTGGTGCAGATGGCGATGCGTGGCGGAGCGGCCGACTCGCTGCCGCCGGGCTTCGACACCGCCGAGCAATTGCTGATCGTCAGCGACTTCCCGCACGGCTTCGACGAACGCGCCGTGACCCAGCTGCGCTATGTCGCGGACGAGGGCCCGGCCGTCGGTGTCCATCTCATGATGGTGGCCGACCGGGAGGACGCCGCTGCCTACGGGCCGCTGCTCGACCCGCTCTGGCGCTCGCTGCTGCGCCTCACGCCGGTGCCTGACGACCACCTCGCCGATCCGTGGATCGGGCACGCCTGGACATACGAGCCCGCGCTCGTTCCACCGGGCAGCCAGGTGCTCCAGCAGGTGCTCGCACAGGTGGCTGCGGCCCGCCGTCCCTGGAACCGCTGACCCGTCAGCGGTCGCCCGATGGGCTCGTGTCAAGCATCGGTAAAAGCCTCTGGCCAGCGGATTTGATCTGCCTTTTACCAAATCCTTTACCTTTCCTTGGTGATTCGGGTACTGTTCTCCGTACGGAGGGGAGTACTCCCTACCTGCTGCGGCGTACCCGTCAATACGGATCTGGCCAGATCCCGGGGCGTCGGCCCGTGAACGTCACGGGTGGAAGAGACCTCCGGTAGCGACGACGCTGAAATCTGCCGTTACGTACTGCCGGAGGCGCAGTGGATGTTTCCGTGACCCTGTGGATCCTGACGATCGTGGGCCTTGCCGCCCTCATCGCGGTCGACTTCTTCATCGGCCGCAAGCCGCACGACGTATCCATCAAGGAAGCCGGAATCTGGACCATCGTCTGGATCGTCCTGGCCGGTCTGTTCGGACTCGGGCTGCTCATCTTCTCCGGCGGTGAGCCTGCCGGAGAGTTCTTCGCCGGCTTCATCACCGAGAAGTCGCTGAGCGTCGACAACCTCTTCGTCTTCGTCCTGATCATGGCGAAGTTCGCGGTGCCCTCGAAGTACCAGCAGCGAGTGCTCCTTGTCGGCGTGCTGATAGCCCTCGTCCTGCGCGCGATGTTCATCGCCGCGGGTGCCGCGATCATCGCGAGCTTCGCGTGGGTCTTCTACATCTTCGGCGCGTTCCTCATCTACACCGCCTGGAAGCTGATCCAGGAAGCCCGGGCCGAGGAGGAGGACGAGGAGTTCGAGGAGAACCGGCTGCTCAAGGCCGCCGAGCGCCGCTTCGGCGTGGCCGACCGGTACCACGGCACCAAGCTGTGGATCCAGCAGAACGGCAAGCGCGTCATGACGCCGATGCTGGTCGTGATGCTGGCGATCGGCACCACCGACGTGCTCTTCGCGCTCGACTCGATCCCCGCGATCTTCGGATTGACCCAGGACCCGTACATCGTGTTCACGGCCAACGCGTTCGCGCTGATGGGTCTGCGACAGCTGTACTTCCTCATCGGCGGCCTGCTCAGGAAGCTGGTGCACCTCAGCTACGGCCTGTCGGTCATCCTCGGCTTCATCGGCGTCAAGCTCGTGCTGCACGCGCTGCACGAGTCGGGGGTCCATGCCCCGGAGATCTCCATCCCGGTCTCGCTCGGCGTGATCTGCGCGGTCCTGGTGGTCACCACGATCACCAGCCTGATCGCCTCCAGGAGGCAGGCGGCGCTCGACGAGGCCAAGAGCGCTCCGAAGGACAGCATCGACGTCTGACCGCGTCGGACGTAGGAACAACCATCCCCGGGAGCGGTGCGCGGCCAATTGCCGACCACCGCTCCCGGTGCTTGCTTGGGTGCTGTGCGTTCCCCTGCTCGGGGGCGCCCCGGCCGGGTGGAGGTATCCATGAAGTTCGTGCAGATCGTCGACTTCGAGACCGAGCGCATCGATGAGATGCAGAAGCTGGCCGAGGAGGCCGACAAGCGTATGGCCGGCCGCAGCGGCGGCCCCACGCACCGCCTCGTCCTGCAGGACCGCAACCAGCCCAACCGCTACCTCGTGGTGATCGAGTTCGATTCGTACGAGGACGCCATGCGCAACAGCAACGACCCCGAGACAACCAAGATGGCGGAGCACATGGCCGCGCTGTGTACTCGGCCACCGTCCTTCACCGACTGCGACGTACGCGAGATGACCGAGCTGAAGTAGCGAGCCGGTTCCCCAACGGGTTTCTTCAGCGCTGTCTTGGAGCGGGCCTCGCGCCACCGGAGTGCGGGGCCCGCGTACGCCTGCGACGATCGCCGCATGATCGCTAGGCTCCGGTCACTCGTGACGCGGTGGACGGCCGTCATGCCCGAGGTCGCAGTGGTGCTGCTGGCCTGCACCTGGGGCCGCGAGCTGCCCGGGGCGGTCGTCGCGCTGGTGACGCTGGTCCTCGCCGGGGCCGTGCTGGCCGCCGTCCACCATGCCGAGGTGGTCGCGCACCGGGTCGGCGAACCCTTCGGGTCACTCGTGCTCGCCGTCGCCGTCACGATCATCGAGGTCGCGCTGATCGTCACCCTGATGGTGGACGGCGGCGCCAAGAGCTCGACGCTGGCCCGCGACACGGTGTTCGCAGCCGTGATGATCACGTGCAACGGCATCGTCGGACTGTGTCTGCTCGTCGCCTCGCTGCGCCACGGGCTCGCCGTCTTCAACGCGGAAGGCACCGGTGCCGCCCTCGCGACCGTCGCGACGCTCGCCACGCTCAGTCTGGCCTTCCCGACGTTCACCACCAGCAAGCCGGGCCCGGAGTTCTCCGCGGCCCAGCTCACCTTCGCCGCGCTCGCCTCGCTGGTCCTGTACGGCCTCTTCGTGACGACGCAGACCGTGCGCCACCGTGACTACTTCCTGCCCATCACCCGGCAGGGCGAGGTGATCGCTGCGGACGACCACGCCAACGCACCGTCCGCCCGCGACGCCGGGATCAGCCTGGGGCTGCTCGGCCTCGCTCTCATCGGCGTGGTCGGGCTCGCCAAGGGCGTGTCGCCCACCATCGAGTACGGCGTCGAGGCGGCCGGCATGCCGCACTCCGTGGTCGGTGTGATCATCGCGCTGCTCGTGTTGCTCCCCGAGACCCTCGCCGCCCTGCGGTCGGCCCGCCGCGACCGCGTGCAGACCAGCCTGAACCTTGCTCTCGGCTCCGCGATGGCCAGCATCGGACTGACGATCCCCGCCGTTGCCCTGGCGTCCGTCTGGCTCTCCGGGCCGCTTGTCCTCGGCCTCGGCGCCACCCAGATGGTGCTGCTCGCGCTGACCGTGGTGGTGAGCTCTCTGACGGTGGTTCCGGGGCGCGCGACCCCGCTCCAGGGAGGCGTCCATCTGGTGGTCTTCGCGGCTTATCTGGAGCTGGCGGTCACCCCCGTGACGCGGTCACGCACGAACTCCTCTACGGCGTGGTCCGTCAATCCGCGGCCTGGACGACCGCCAGCCGCGCCACGGGCCGGGTCTCCGGCAGCAGGGCGAAGCACCCCAGGCTGAGCAGTGCGATCCCGGTCAGATACGCGGCCACGCCCCACGGGACGCGCTCTCCGCTCGCCAGCGCCGTCGCCACGATCGGTGTGAGCGCGCCCCCGAGGACCCCGCCCAGGTTGTAGCCCACCGCCGCGCCGGTGCAGCGCACCCGGGGTTCGTACAACTCCGGCAGATACGCGGCGATGACGGCGAACATCGTGATGAACGCGATCAGCGCCCCCAGGAAGCCGAGGAACATCAGCAGAGGCTCGCCGGTGGACAGCAGCCCGATCATCGGGAACATCCACAGCGCGGTACCCGCGCAGCCCGCCAGGCAGAGTGGCCGCCGCCCGTAGCGGTCGCCGAGCAGGGCGATCAGGGGCGTCAGGGAGCCCTTCACCACCACGGCGGACATGATGCAGGTCAGCATGACGGTGCGGCTCACACCGAGCCGTTCGACACCGTAGGCGAGCGCCCAGGTCGTCACCGCGTAGAACACGGCGTATCCGACCGCGAGCCCGCCGGCGGTCAACAGCACGAGCCGCCAGTGGTCGCGCACCACCTCGGCGAGCGGCACGCGCGCGTGGTCCCGCATCTCCAGGAACCGCGGGCTCTCCGCGAGCGAGCCGCGCAGCCACAGCCCCGCCGCCGCGAGCACTCCCGCCGCCCAGAACGGCACGCGCCATCCCCACGCAGCGAACTGCGCGTCGGTCAGCGTCGCCGACAGCACCAGCATCACGCCGTTGGCCAGCACGAACCCCAGCGAAGGCCCGATCTGCGGGAAGCTCGACCACAGCCCTCGCCGCTCGGCGGGCGCGTGCTCGGCGGTCAGCAGCACCGCCCCGCCCCATTCACCGCCAAGTCCGAGCCCCTGCAGAAAACGCAGCACAAGAAGGAGCACGGGAGCGGCGATACCGATGCTGTCGTACGTCGGTACGCAGCCGACGGCGACGGTCGCCGCGCCGGTCAGCAGCAGCGAGGCGACCAGGACGGGGCGCCGCCCGCGCCGGTCCCCGATGTGCCCGAACAGCACCGAGCCGAGAGGGCGTGCGACAAACCCGACGCCGAACGTCGCGAAGGCCGCCAACGTCCCCGCCAGTGGTGAGAACGTCGGGAAGAACAGTGGCCCGAGGACCAGTGCGGCCGCTGTCCCGTAGACGAAGAAGTCGTAGAACTCGATGGCCGTCCCGGCGAGCGAGGCGGCCGCGAGCCGCAGCATGGAAGGCGCCCTTACGGTGCGTACGTCGTGCATGCCGCGTCAACTACCCACGGTGACCAACAGTTACGGGGGCGCGTGGTGGTGAGGTCCGCTTCAGTACGTGACGGTAATGCGCCGTGCAGGGCCGTCGACGCGGATGGCGCCTCCGTAGGGGATGACGCTTTGGGGATCGGTGTGTCCGAGGTCCACGTCGAAGACGACCATCATGTCCGGGGCATATATGTCGACGGCCCGGAGGACCGCCTCATGCTGCTCTCGCACATAACGGGCCCTGGCCTCCGCGTCGTTGGGCTGCTGGAACGACCACGCCTTCGGGCGGCCCATCACAAGCACCGGGAAGCGTTGCAGCAGGCCACGCTCTCCCATGCTGCGCAGGATCCAGAAGACGTCGTCGGCCTTGGGCATGTCCTCCGAGGTCTCCAGGAACAGCACATGGCCGTCGTACACGGAAGGATCACGGGCGATCTCACGGTCGGCCATCAGCAGCCAGGACAGGATCTCGATGTTGCCGCCCCAGGACGGGGCCTCGACGACGCGGTCGGGACGGTGCCAGGTCCAGCCGGCGCCCGGTTCCGTCGGGGGCTCGGAGTCGAAGGTCGCCGGGTCGTCCCAGGGGCCGTTGACGTCCCCGAAGCGGACGGCGGGGCGCAGTTCGTACGGCCCGGACGTGAACAACGCGGCCCGCAGCGACTCGGCGGTCAGCGGATCCATGGCGCCGGGGCGGCCGAACTCGCACATCACCGTTCCACCGTGGTAGCCGACGATTCCGGCGTTCCACAGATATGCGAGGAGGTTCGTGTTGTCGCTGTAACCGAAGAACGGCTTCGGGTTCGCGCGGATCAACTCCCGGTCCAGCAGCGGCAGCACCGTGATCTGGTCGGAGCCGCCGATCGACGCGATGACGGCCTTGATCGTCGGATCGGCGAACGCCGCGTGGAGGTCGTCCGCCCGCTCCTGCGGTGTCGAGCCCATCTTCCGGGTCGTCGGGTACTCGACCGGTTCGAGGCCGTACTCCTTGCGCAGTCGCTCCAGGCCCAGCTCGTACGGGAGCGGGAGGAGTCCCGGCAGCCCACCGGACGGCGAGACCACGGCTATCCGGTCGCCGGGCGCGGGCTTGGGAGGGTAGGTGGGCGTCGTCATGACGGGAGGGTACGGGCCGTCACTTGTCCTGTGCACCGTGATAAACCGGGTCTGAGCAGCGGTCCTCAACGGACCGGCAGACCTGAAGGACCGGAGGAACCGTGCCCCGCACCCTCGCCAACGCCCCGATCATGATCCTCAACGGGCCCAATCTGAACCTCCTCGGCCAGCGCCAGCCGGAGATCTACGGCTCGGACACGCTCGCGGACGTGGAGGCGCTGTGCGCCAAGGCGGCGGCCGCGCACGGCGGCACGGTGGACTTCCGGCAGTCCAACCACGAGGGCGAACTGGTGGAGTGGATCCACGAAGCGCGCCTGAACCACGCGGGAATCGTCATCAACCCGGCCGCCTATTCGCACACTTCCGTCGCGATCCTGGATGCGCTCAACACCTGTGACGGCCTTCCTGTGGTTGAGGTCCACATCTCCAACATCCACCAGCGGGAGGAGTTCCGGCACCACTCGTACGTCTCGCTCCGAGCCGACGGCGTCATCGCGGGCTGCGGTGTGCAGGGGTACGCGTTCGCGGTGGAGCGGGTCGCGACCCTGGCGGGAACGGGGCAGGCGGACGCCTGACGGGAGCCGCCGCGGCGCTGGGCGGAGATACCCGAGGGCAGCGAGCTGCTGGTGGGCTGATCGGCCTCGCCGTGCGGCGTGCGATCAGAGTCGTCCCGCCTCCACGATCCGTCGCAGGAACCGCTGAGTGCGCTCCATTCGGGGGTCACCGAAGACCTCCTCGGCCGTTTTGCGCTCAAGGACCACACCGCCGTCCAGGAAGCAGACCTGGTCCGCGACCTCGCGGGCGAAGCCCATCTCGTGCGTGGCGAGGACCATGGTCAGGCCCTCGTCCTTCAAGTCCCTGACGACGTTCAGGACTTCGCCCACGAGTTCTGGGTCGAGGGCGGCGGTGATCTCGTCGAGGAGGAGCAGCCGGGGGCGTACGGCCAAGGCGCGGACGATGGCGGCCCGCTGCTGCTGGCCGCCGCTCAGCCGGTCCGGGTACTCGTTCGCCTTGGCGCCGAGCCCGAGCCGTTCCAGCAGCTCACGCGCGTGCGCCTCCGCCTCCGCGCGGTTCACGCCGTGCACGCGACGCGGTGCAGGGTGATGTTCTCCAGGACGGTCATGTGCGGAAAGAGGTTGTACGCCTGGAACACCACGCCGATCCGGCGGCGCACCGCGTCCTGGTCGGCCCGGGGGTCGGTGATCTCCTCGGCGTCCAGCCAGATCGCGCCGTCGTCTATCTCTTCGAGGAGGTTCGCGCAGCGCAGCAGGGTCGATTTGCCGGAGCCGGAGGCGCCGATGAGCGCGGTCACCGTGTGCGGGGCGACGTCCAGGTCGATGTCCCGCAGCACGACCGATTCACCGAAGGCCTTACGGACGGACTCCATCCGCAGCACCGGAGCGTCGGTCATATGGTCCCTCCCTGCGCCCGCTGACGGTCCATCCGGGCCGTGACCCAGTCCGTCGGGTCATCGGGATGGTCAGGGCGACGAAGACCAGGCCCGCGACGATGTACGGCGTGTAGTTGAGGCTGCGGCCCACGATGATGTCGGCGGCACGCACCGCGTCGACCGCGCCGCCGATCGAGACCAGTCCGGTGTCCTTCTGGAGGGACACCAGATCGTTGAGGAGCGGCGGCACCTGGCGGCGTACGGCCTGGGGGAGGACGACGTAGCGCAGGGCCTGCCGGTTGGTGAGGCCCAGCGAGCGGGCCGCGGCGCGCTGCGAAGGGTGGATGGACTCGATGCCGGCGCGGAACACCTCGGCGACATACGCCGAGTACGTCAGCGTCAGCGCCGTCCCGCCGAGCAGGACCGGGTGCTCGACAGGAAGGTCTGCCGGGGCCGCCGGCCGAGGGCGGGGATCGAAGGCCGGCGGCCCGTTGCCGCGCAGGAGCCGTCATCCTGCGCGGGGCTGCCTCCAGTGGACTGCACCAGTGCCTCCGCCGGGAGCGCACGCGTGACACCGGCGCGTGCGCTCGGTTCACACGGGGCGCGCGCTTCACTCATCGCGTGGGGCGCGCGCACCTGAATGCGCGGGACGCGGCGCGGTGGCGAGGAACATGCGGGGGCGCGGTCGGGAGGTGTGAGGGGGTGCCGAAGCATGAGTCATGCACGGCGCTCGCGTATGGCAAGGCGTGACGCGTCCCCAATGAGCGAGGTGCTGGGGTTGGGGGCTCAACGAGCGAGGCGCTGGGGTGGGTGCTCAATGAGCGAGACAAGGGGTGCGTGCTCAATGAGCGAAGCGTGGGGCGTGTGCTCAAGGAGCACGCGCCCCGGCCCGGGTTCACCAACCTCGCGCGTGCCACTCCGGCAGATGCGGTCGCTCCGCGCCCAGCGTCGTGTCATTGCCATGCCCGGGGTAGACCCAGGTCTCGTCCGGCAGCGCGTCGAAGATCTTGGTCTCGACGTCGTGGATGAGGCTGGCGAACGCCTTCGGGTCCTTGCGTGTGTTGCCCACACCGCCCGGGAAGAGGCAGTCCCCGGTGAACACATGCGGATGCCCGTGCGGGTCGTCGTAGACGAGGGCGATCGAGCCCGGCGTGTGTCCCACCAGGTGGCGCGCGGTGAGTTCCACGCGCCCCACCCGGATCGTGTCGCCATCGTCCATGGGGACGTCGGTCGGCACCGGAATGCCGTCGGCGTCGTCCCGGCCCGCGTAGGTGCGCGCGCCGGTGGCCGCCACGACCTCCGCGAGCGCCTGCCAGTGGTCGCCGTGCTGATGGGTGGTCACGACGGACGCGATGCCGTCGTCACCGATCAGCGTGAGCAGCGTCGAGGCGTCGTTCGCCGCGTCGATCAGAAGCTGCTCGTCGGTGGCCCGGCAGCGCAGCAGATAGGCGTTGTTGTCCATAGGGCCCACGGCGACCTTGGAGATCATCAGGTCCTGCAGCTCATGCACATCGGCAGGGCCGCCGACCTTCACCGCTCCGCTGTACGTCATGACGGCAGCCTATAGCGGGGGGAGGGTGGGAAGCAGGCCACCGTCGACCGTCAGATCGGCCCCGTCGCGGCGTCCCGCGAGCCAGCCCAGGAGCGCGGGCGCCGGCCCGGTCACGGTGACCTCCGGGGCGCCCTCCGTGTCACGTCCCGTGTGCCACGCGCGCGAGCTGTCCGTGATCCGTGTGGGCGGCACATCGGGATGCCCGGCGAAGCGGTCGGCCAGGAACTCGATCTCCCGCTCCACGAACTCCTCCGGAAGATCTTCGAGCTCGTACCCGATCCCCAGATCCACGTGGTGCAGCTCCACCTCGACCCACCGCCGGAACGGCACCCGGGAAGCCGAGTCCGTGACCCCGTTGCGCAGCTCCACCGTGCGCGACCAGTCCGCGGGGGCGGCCGCCGCCTCCTGGAAGCGGGCCGCGCTCTCGCGGCCGTCCGCGAGCTGCGCGACCAGCGGGCGCGGCGCGTCCCGCTCGATGTCGGTGTCCCGGGCGTCGCCGGAGACGTACATGGGGCGCCCTTCGAGGACGTTCACGAGAGCGTCCGCGTTGCGGGCGAGGTGGGCGAGGACGTGGCCGCGGCTCCAGCCGGGAAGCCGTGACGGCTCGGCCAGTGATGCGTTGTCCAGTTTGGCGGCTGCGGTGAGCAGCCGTTCGGTCGCGTCACGTACAGACGCCAGGTCGCGCACATGATCAATCATGAGGCCGACCCTAGCCCCGGCCACACGTTCGGGTGAAGGTGGTCGACCACCCCCGCAAATCGAATACCCGTGCTATAAGCTCGGGCGCGGCGTCGGGCATGCTGGATGGCCCGGGATTGTTGTGAACCAGGGAAAGCACCCGGCGCTGTCAGTGGCTCCCCCTAGTCTGAAATGGACGGGGGCCCCGCCCCTGTCACTTCTCTCAAGAAAGGTGCGGACCGGCGTGGCCGACCGTCTCATCGTTCGTGGAGCGCGCGAGCACAATCTCAAGAATGTCTCGCTCGACCTCCCGCGCGACTCGCTCATCGTCTTCACGGGCCTGTCGGGGTCGGGCAAGTCCTCGCTGGCCTTCGACACGATCTTCGCCGAGGGGCAGCGGCGCTACGTGGAGTCGCTCTCCTCGTACGCCCGGCAGTTCCTCGGTCAGATGGACAAGCCGGATGTGGACTTCATCGAGGGCCTCTCCCCGGCGGTCTCCATCGACCAGAAGTCGACCTCGCGCAACCCGCGCTCGACGGTCGGCACCATCACCGAGGTCTACGACTATCTCCGCCTGCTCTTCGCGCGCATCGGCAAGCCGCACTGTCCCGAGTGCGGGCGCCCCATCACGCGCCAATCGCCGCAGGCCATCGTCGACAAGGTCCTGGAGCTGCCGGAGGGGAGCCGCTTCCAGGTCCTGTCGCCGCTGGTGCGCGAGCGCAAGGGAGAGTTCGTCGACCTCTTCGCCGATCTCCAGACCAAGGGGTTCAGCCGGGCCAGGGTCGACGGCGAGACGATCCAGCTCACCGAGCCGCCCACGCTGAAGAAGCAGGAGAAGCACACCATCGAGGTGGTCGTCGACCGCCTCACGGTGAAGGACTCCGCCAAGCGCCGCCTGACCGACTCCGTGGAGACCGCCCTCGGCCTCTCCGGCGGGATGGTCGTGCTCGACTTCGTCGACCTCCCCGAGGACGACCCCGAGCGCGAGCGCATGTACTCGGAGCACCTCTACTGCCCGTACGACGACCTGTCCTTCGAAGAGCTGGAGCCCCGCTCCTTCTCCTTCAACTCGCCCTTCGGCGCCTGCCCCGAGTGCACCGGCATCGGTACGCGCATGGAGGTCGACCCCGAGCTGATCATCCCGGACCAGGAGAAGTCCCTCGACGAGGGCGCCATCCACCCCTGGTCGCACGGACACACCAAGGACTACTTCGACCGCCAGATCGGCGCCCTCGCGGACGCACTCGGCTTCCGGACGGACATCCCCTTCGCGGGCCTGCCGCAGCGCGCCAAGAAGGCCCTGCTCTACGGCCACAAGACACAGATCCAGATCCGCTACCGCAACCGGTACGGCCGCGAGCGCGTGTACATGGCGTCCTTCGAGGGTGCAGTGAACTTCGTCAAGCGCCGGCACAGCGACGCCGAGAGCGACGCGAGCCGCGAGCGCTTCGAGGGTTACATGCGAGAGGTGCCGTGCCCCACCTGCGAGGGCACGCGTCTGAAGCCACTCGTCCTCGCGGTCACCGTCATGGAGAAGTCGATCGCCGAGGTCTCCGCGATGTCCATCAGCGACTGCGCGGACTTCCTGGGCGAGCTGAAGCTCAACGCCCGCGACAAGAAGATCGCCGAGCGCGTCCTGAAGGAGGTCAACGAACGGCTGCGCTTCCTGGTCGACGTCGGCCTCGACTACCTGTCGCTGAACCGCGCGGCCGGCACCCTCTCCGGTGGTGAGGCCCAGCGCATCCGTCTGGCCACTCAGATCGGCTCCGGGCTGGTGGGCGTCCTGTACGTCCTCGACGAGCCCTCCATCGGCCTGCACCAGCGTGACAACCACCGGCTGATCGAGACCCTGGTCCGGCTGCGCGACATGGGCAACACGCTCATCGTCGTCGAGCACGACGAGGACACCATCAAGGTCGCCGACTGGGTCGTCGACATCGGCCCCGGCGCGGGTGAGCACGGCGGCAAGGTCGTGCACAGCGGCCCCTTGAAGGAGCTGCTCACCAACGCCGAGTCGATGACCGGCCAGTACCTGTCGCGCAAGAAGGAGATCGCGACCCCGGACATCCGCCGCCCCGCCGACCCGAGCCGCCGGCTCACGGTGCACGGCGCCCGGGAGAACAACCTCCAGGACATCGACGTGTCCTTCCCGCTCGGCGTCCTCACGGCCGTCACCGGCGTCTCGGGCTCCGGAAAGTCGACGCTGGTCAACGACATCCTGTACACGCACCTGGCCCGCGAGCTGAACGGAGCGAGGAACGTTCCCGGGCGACACACGCGCGTGGAGGGCGACGACCTCGTCGACAAGGTCGTGCACGTCGATCAGTCGCCCATCGGCCGTACGCCCCGGTCGAACCCGGCGACGTACACCGGAGTCTTCGATCACGTCCGCAAGCTGTTCGCGGAGACGACCGAGGCGAAGGTGCGGGGCTACCTGCCCGGCCGCTTCTCCTTCAACGTCAAGGGCGGCCGCTGCGAGAACTGCTCCGGTGACGGCACCATCAAGATCGAGATGAACTTCCTGCCGGACGTGTACGTCCCCTGCGAGGTCTGCCACGGGGCGCGCTACAACCGGGAGACCCTGGAGGTCCACTACAAGGGCAAGTCCATCTCCGAGGTCCTCGACATGCCGATCGAGGAGGCCCTCGGCTTCTTCGAGGCCGTCCCGGCGATCGCCCGCCACCTGAGGACGCTCAACGACGTCGGCCTGGGCTACGTCCGGCTCGGCCAGTCCGCGCCGACGCTGTCCGGCGGTGAGGCGCAGCGCGTCAAGCTCGCGAGCGAGCTCCAGAAGCGTTCCACGGGCCGCACGGTGTACGTGCTCGACGAGCCGACCACCGGTCTGCACTTCGAGGACATCAGCAAGCTCATCACGGTGCTGTCCGGCCTGGTCGACAAGGGCAACACGGTCATCGTCATCGAGCACAACCTCGATGTCATCAAGACCGCGGACTGGGTCGTCGACATGGGTCCCGAGGGCGGCAACGGCGGCGGTCTCGTGATCGCCGAGGGCACTCCCGAGCAGGTCGCCGGCGTTCCGACCAGCCACACCGGCAAGTTCCTGCGTGAGATCCTCGGCGCCGACCGGATCAGCGACGCGGCCCCCGTGAAGGCCGAGCGCAAGACCGCCGCCAAGAAGGTGGCGGCGGCCGGGGCGACGGCGAAGAAGACGACCACGAAGGTCGTCAACAACACGGCCACCAAAAAGGCGGCCACCAAGAAGGCGACCCCCGCGAAGAAGACCACGCGGGCTCGCAAGGCCTGACTCGAACCGGCCCTCAGGGCCTGAATCGGACGGCCGCACGGGGGCCGACAAGTCCGAGGAAATACGGCGCCCCACGGGTACTCCCCGTGGGGCGCCGTGTGTTGCACAGTCAGCCGTCCTGTTTCTGCGGCTCGGCGAACTGCGTTGTCCAGCTGCTCCTCCTGACAACATCACCGAGGAACCCGGTTCCGAAGTCCGGAACCGACCTCATCTCGCACCTGGAGGCCGACCCACTGCGCCTTTCGTACGAGACGTTCGCCCTGCCGGACGACGGCCATCGAGTGGTCGTACACCTCCCCGCGGACGAAGCCACGGCGAGCGCGCTCGACCGGCTCGATGAGCGGCAGCCCGGGGCGCTCGGAGGGCGGTTGAACGTCCCGCTACAGGTCGCCGAGTTCGGAGGCGTAGGGCGGTTCGGCTCCCGCGCGTGAGCAGGTGATCGCCGCCGCGCGGGCCGCGAAACGCAGCAGCTGGGTCCAGCCGTCGGCGCCGAGGGCTGCCATGGCCGCGGGTGACAGAGCGTCCCGCGCGGCCAGGCCGTGCAGCAGCGCCGCGTTCACCGTGTCGCCGGCGCCGATGGTGTCCACGACGTCGACCGGTTCGCCGGGTACGGAGTGGACCGACCCGTCGCGGGTGAACGCCGTCAGGCCGTCACCGCCCTGGGTGATCACCACGGCCGCGGGGCCGGACGCCAGCCACTCGCGCGGGGTGCCTCCGAGCCACAGGGCGTCCTCCTGCGAGAGCTTGAGGAGCGAGACCGATGGGAGCCAGCTCTTGAAGCGGGCCCGGTAGGCGTCCGCGTCGGGGATCAGCCCGGCCCGGATGTTCGGGTCGAGCGCGGTGAACACGCCGCGCGCGGCGGCGGTCCGCATCAGCTCCTCGTACGCGCTCGCGCCCGGCTCCAGGACGAGGGAGCAGGTGCCGAAGGACACCGCCCTCGTGGCGTCGGGGAGTTGGTCCGGTGCCGAGAAGAGACGGTCCGCCGTGCCCTCGACGTAGAAGGAGTACGCGGCCGAGCCGTCCGTGCCGATCGAGGCGACCGCGAGGGTCGTCGGCTCCGTTCCGCGCTGTACGGACGACACGTCGACGTTCGCCTCGCCGAGACCGCCGAGGAGCGCCTCGCCGAACGCGTCGTACGAGACCCGGGAGCAGAAGGCCGTGGGAGAGCCGAGGCGGCCGAGCGCCACGGCCGTGTTGTAGGGGCCGCCGCCCAGGCGCGGCAGCAGTCCGACGAGGGCGCCCGCGCCCTGCGGTACCAGATCGATCAGGGCCTCACCGGCGACGACGATCACGACTCGGGTCCTTTCCTGTGGCTCTCGGGACTCTTGGAGCTCTCGGGGCAGCCGCATGAGGTGCGGTGGACGAAGGTGGAGGGCAGCCGGACGGTACGGCCCGGACGGCCGGGCGACGTGATGCGTTCCAGGAGCAGTCGGACGGCCTGGGCCCCGATCTCCTTGCTGGGCTGGGCGATCGCGGTCAGCCGGGGTGTGAACAGGTCCGCCCAGGAGAAGTCGTCGAAGCAGCACAGCGCCAGGTCGTCGGGCACGGACAGGTTCCGTTCGCGCACGGTCCGCAGCGCGCCGATGGTCATGGCGTTGTTGGCGGTGACGAGCGCGGTGGGCGGCATCGCGAGGGACAGCAGGGCGTGGGTGGCCTCCTCGGCAGCGCCGGCCTGGGAGTTGCCGGGCGCGACGAGCCGCTCGTCGTACGGGAGTCCGGCGTACGCGAGGCCGTGACGGTAGCCGGTGATCCGCTCGGTCGTGGTGCTGAGCCCGGGCAGACCCGCGACCAGTCCGACGCGTTGGTGGCCCAGTTCGGCGAGGTGGGTGACCAGTCTCGTCATGGGCTCGGTGTTCTCGGTGCAGACCTGGTCGAATCGGAGGGGGCCCTCGGCGGGGGAGTCGACGAGTCGGTCCAGAAAGACGGTGGGCACGTCGTGCTGCCCGAGGTAGCCGAGGAGCTCGGCCGGAGCGGCGGAGGGCGCGATGATCATGCCGTCGACGCGTCGCTCGTGCAGCAGCTGAACGACCTTCCGCTCATGCTGCGAATCGTCGTGCGGATCGGCGATCAGCAGGCTGTAACCGTGCTTCAGGGCGCCGGCCTCGACGCCCTGAAGGATCTCCGTGAAGTACGGGTTGCTGATCGCCGACACCGCGAGCCCGATGGACCGCGTGCGTGCGGTGACCAGCGAACGGGCCAGGGTGTTGGGCGTGTAGCCGAGCTCGTCGATGGCATCGAGGACGGCCTGGCGCGTCTGGGGCAGCACCGGGCGCGTGTCGTTGAGCACGTGCGAGACGGTCGCGGTGGACACGCCTGCCCGCTGGGCCACGTCGACCATTGTTGCCATGGCGCTGCCTCCCCTGGGACCCGCTTGTTAGCAGGGGAACGTATCCCATCCGGCGGCTGACGTAAACGCTTACGTCAACGCTTGCGGAAGCGTTGACGTCCGCGCTCGCGCAAGCGATTGCGTAAGCGTCTACGTGCGCGCCGTGGAGTCGGCTCCCCCGCCACGAGCGGAATGGTTCATGCCGGTATCGTCGGTGTGCACCGCCCTCTACCCGTGTCGGTGTCCACCGCCCCCCGACCAGTGGAGATGCCATGCCGTCAGCGAGCCGTCGTACCGTCCTGCGGGGAGCGGCGCTCACCCCGGTCGCCGGGCTTGCCCTCACCGCGTGCTCCGGTGGTGGTGACGACGGCAGGGCACCCGCGACGCCGACCGCGCCGGTCGAGCTGGGTGCGGAGAGCGAGATCGCCAAGGGCGGTGCCAAGCTGTATCGGGATCGGAATGTCGTGGTCAGCCGCGCCGAGAACGGCGAGCTCAAGGCGTTCAGCTCGATCTGCACGCACGCAGGGTGCGCCATCAACAAACTTCAGGGCACGACGCTCGTCTGCCCCTGCCACGGCAGTGAGTTCGACGCCGCGACGGGCAAGGTGCTGCAGGCGCCGGCCACCGTGCCGCTGCACGAGCTGTCCGTGGAGGCGAAGGACGGGAAGATAGTCGCGGGCCCGGGCGCCTGAAGAGGCCTGCGCGACATCGACCCTGGGTCGGTCACTCCCAGTCCCACCCGATCCCCAGGATCCCCGACCGCACGCGCGGCTCGACCAGATGCACCGAGCGGTGGCGACCGCTCAGCGTGAGTTCCTGGCGGCCGCTGCGCGGAGCCGCCGCCGAGTGCTGGGTGAACCGGTGGCAGCGCACGGGCAGCGCCTCCTCGGCGAACGCAACTTGGAGGGCGTACTGCCCGCCCGCGAAGCTGAAGCCGCGGACGTACTCGCTGGACGCACCGGCCGTACCGTCGTCGAAGCCGTAGCGGAACAGGAACGTGTCACCGGCGCGCAGGCGTGTGTCGAAGAGCAGCTCGGCCACGAGCACTCCGGTGTCGTGATGCCAGCGCACGCGCCCCGTACGGCAGTTCTCCAGGGCGCGTACCGCCATCCGCTCCGGAGCGCATCCCGGGTCTCCGTGGTGGATGGCCACATAGCGGTCCACTCCGTTCCTGTGGGCGCGGACTATGTGGTGCGACTCGCGGCCCAGCAACTCGCGGTGTGCTCCGATCCGTACGCGTTCGTGGTGACCGAGGGTGTGCAGCCCGCCGTCGAGAGGTGACTCCAGTTCGGCCAGGAGCCGCTCCAGGACGCCGGAGGCCTCGACGAGGGAGCGGTACGACCGACCCGCGGGGCGTTCCGGACCGGAGTGCTCGTCCGCCTTGGCGAGCAGCCGGATCAGTGACTCGTCGGGGAGCTGGAGGATCTCCTCCAGGGCGCGGACGGCCCGTAGCGACTCGGGGCGCTGTGGGCGCCGGGCGCCCTGCTGCCAGTAACTCAGGCTCGTCACCCCGACCTTGACCCCGTACCGCGACAGATGGTGCTGTACGCGCTGCAGCGGCAGTCCGCGGGCGGCGATCGCGGCGCGCAGCGCGACATGGAAGGGGCCGCCCCGCAGAGCCGTCTCCAGCTCCGCCGTGGCGACGTCCGCGTGCTGTGTGCCGTGCCGCATGCAGGGGGCCTTTCTGTGAATGTTCACTACGGCTGGTCAGGCCGTTCGTGCGAGTGGTCGGGGCGGCCAGGTCGGCGCGCGCGGCCCGTTCACACGCGTCTGCCGCCGTTCACGCCCCGAGTTCCCCCGCATTGAAGCGTGTTGACCAAGCCCCGACAACACCTGATGCTCAACATGCTTCACCGCAGTGTCCGGACGCGCTCCTCCACTCCTGGAACCCCACTCGGGAGGACCGTGATGCGCCACAGAAGACCGCCAACGACTCCTTCTCCTGCACCCACTCTCGCTGTACCGGATCGGGGCGCGCGCGATGGCTCGACGCAGCCGCGGCACCAGCGCCGTCGTCGCGGGCTGCTCCGCCGCCCTGCTGCTGGGCATGGCCGCTGCCTCCCCCCGGGCCGACGCCGGTCCCTCACCGACGTCCCCGGCCGCCGTACAGCGCGCCGCCGCCGCGCCGGCGACGCCTGGTACGTCCAGCGCCACGCTCGCGTGCTGCCCCTCGACGCGGACGCCCGGCAGGCGATCGGCTCCCGTGGCACGGCGCTCCCCGCCCATCGCGCGCGTGCACAAGGCGTACGCGGACCGGCTCCCCGGCTCCGCCTACGCGCGGTCCGGCGAGGTGGGCGGATACGGCTCCGAGTCCCCTGGGACCGGGCGCCCGGGCGCACCGGAGGGCCCCGGCCCCGCCGTCGTCATCGCCTCGGCGATCGCCGGCGTCGGGGCCCTTGTCGCCCTCGCCCTGAGCGCCTCCCGCGCCCTGCGCCGATGCCGCCGCTGACTCCGCCTGCGTGGAGGCGGGAGGAGTCGCCCCCGGCTCCGCCCGGCCGTCGAAGCGGCGACTGGCCGCGTCGGCCAGGGTTTGCCCGTTGAGGAGCGGCGTCCGGTGCGTGCTCTGGGGGTCCCCCCGGCCGAAGGCTGGGGGAGTGCCGGCCGGAAGTCCTCGTACTGGATGTACTTGGGCTTTCGGCCGGTGCGGCGAGTGGGGGCACCTCCCACGCCCTTGAGGCAGTGGGGGAGCGTGCCGGGCGTCGCGACGGGGCGAACCTCGGCTGACGCGGCACTAGGGCCCCAGCAACTCCCGTATCGCCCGTACCGAGAGCGCCGACTTGTGGAGGAAGCCGCGGGCCGAGCTGGCCGCGACGAGTTCCTGGAAGTCCTCCAGGGAGTGCGTCGAGATGAGGATCACGGCGGGCACGCTTCCCGCGAGCCGTCCCGCCACCTCGAAGCCGTTCTCGCCGTCGAGGTCGATATCGACCAGGGCGACGTCCGGGGCCAGTTCAACGGCTCGCGCGAAGGCCTCCGCGCCCGTCGTGGCGACACCGACGACCTGTACCCCACCACGCTCCAGCAGGGCGCGCGCGGCCTCCAGGAACCGGGCGCTGTCGTCGACGAGGAGACAGCGCATGGACATGCGGACAGCTTCCCAACAGGTTGACCTTCGCGCTTTCCAGCTAGCCGGAAAGTGCTGAAGTCCTTTGCCAGACAGGGATGTTCGCGTTCACGGAGAGCAGCGGCGCGTCACGGGCGGTAGCATGTCGATGCCCTGGGGTGGCCGTGTCCCGTCGGTTGGATGGGGGTACACGATGACGTTGCTCCGAAGGAAACCGATACCAGGCCGGGCGTTCTTCGCCGGAGCGGTCTGCGAGGCCCTCCTCGCCGCCGGATGCGGCTGGGACGGCGACGACGGAGCGCGTTCCAAGGCGCGCGAGGACACCACGGGCGACAGAAAACTCAAGGGCACCCCCGACATCAGCGTGTGGTTCCGCGCGGGCCCGAGCGGAGAGCTCGACACGATGCGTCGCCGGGTCGAGGACTTCAACGACGCGCAGCAGGCCCTACGGGTCGAGACGGTCGCACGTCCTGAAGAGCGCCCGTACGCGGATCCGGTCGAATCCGGGGGCGTCGGCGGCGACCTGCCCGACTTCGGCAAGGGCACGGGCACGGGCACCGACAAGGATCTGGCCCACCACCGGAGTCACCCGGTGGGCGGGCCATGAGACCCGGCGGCCGGCGTCCGGCGCGCACAGCCGGGGCCTGTCCGCCGCTGCTCGCGCGGCTGCGGGTGGGCACCAAGCTCATGCTGCTCGCCCTGCTGCCGGTCGCCGGACTGCTCGCCTTCACGGTCTTCTCGGCCGTGGCCCAGTGGCACGAAGCGCGCACCCTGCAGAACTTCAGGGCCTCCACGAGGGTGTCCTTCGCGACGGCCGGGCTCTACGAGGCCGTCGCCCGTGAGCGCCTCACGGAGGTGGTCGCCGCCGTGGCCCCGGACCCGGCGGCCACGGCGGCCGAGCGGGGCGCCGCCAGGGGCGCCACCGACCGCGCCCTGATTGCCGCCGAGAGCGCCGGGTCCCGGCACCGGGGCCGGCCCGGCGTCCTCGGCTCCCTGCGCAACCAGCTCCATGCGGTCCGGCTGGAGTCGGCCGGCGGCGCGCTCACCGCGGCGGGGATCGAGCAGCGCTACGCGACCGTCGAGACGTATCTGCTCGACACCGTCCGCCGCCTCGACTCCAGCCGCCCCACGCGGGCCGCGGGCCGCTCCGGTGACGCCTATCCGGCGATCCTGGGCGCCATCGAGGCCGCCGAGCGCGAACGCGTCGAGCTCGCCGTCCTGCACGCGGCACCGCCCCCGGACGGCCGAGGTGCCCCCGCCAACCGCTGGCCCGCCCTGGAGAGCGCCGAGCTCGACACCTTCCGCCGGACCGCCTCGGAGCCGCTGCGCGCCCGGCTCGCCAGGGCGCTGCGGCAGCCCGCGGGGCGCACCGTGCGCGCGGCCCGCGAAGCCCTCATGACAGCCCAAGGAGCGAATCCGAAACTGCCCTCGCTGGACCGTTGGCTCATGGCCTCCACCGAGCGACTCGCCGCCCTGCGCGGCATCGCGCACGAGACGGCCCACGAACTCGCGTCCGACGCCGACCACGGCCTGAACAGTGCCCGAGACAGGGGTGAGCGCGAACTCGCCCTCTCCGGAGGAGTGCTTTTCGCCGTCACCGTCCTCGCCCTGACGCTGCGCCGCTCCATCACGCGTCCGCTCACCGAGGTCTCCGGGGGTGCCAAGGCCCTCGCTGCCGGAGACCTGTCGTACGACGTCCACTACAGGGGGCGCGACGAGCTCGGCGTCGTCGCCGACACCTTCCGCGAACTCCATGTCAACAGCGAGCGGCTTGCTGCCGAGATCCGCAGTATGAACGCGGCGATCGACGACAACCGGCTGGGCCACCGCGCGGACGCCGCCGGGTTCGAAGGGACCTGGGCACAGCTGCTGGGCGGCATGAACGACGCCATGGAGTCCTTCGCCGCCGCGCACGGTAGGCGCCGCAAGGCCGAGCGGGAGCTGGCGAGCATCTTCAACCTCTCCCTCGACCTGCTGTGCATCTTCGGGATCGACGGCTACCTCAAGCGCGTGAACCCCACCTTCGAACGAACCCTCGGGCACCCCGCCGAAGTGCTCCTCACCAAGCCCTGGCTGGAGTTCGTCCACCCGGACGATCGGGCACGCACGCGTGCCGTCCTCCACCGCCTGGACGACGGCGTCGAGCTCGGCGAGTTCGAGAACCGCTGCCTGCGCGAGGACGGCACCGAGCGCTGGCTGCAGTGGAGCGCTCGCCCGGTGGCCGGGGAAGGCCTTGTCTACGCCGCCGCGCGCGATGTCACCGAGAGCCGCCGCGCCGACCGGGAGCAGGCCGCGCTGCGCCGCGTCGCCACCCTCGTGGCGCGCGGTGAGCCGCCGCACGAGGTGTTCGCCGCGGTCGCTCGTGAGGTGGGGATGGTGCTGAGTACCGGGACCGCGGCCGTTCTTCGCTACGGGGCCGACGGTGCCGTCACGCTCCTCGGTTCGGCCCGCGCGGCCGCGAGTGCGGGCGAGGCGGCGGCGGCCGGCGCGGTGGCCGAGACTCGCCGGGTGGCCCGCGCCGGACGGTCGGTCGGAGCGCCGATCGTCGTCGACGACCGTATGTGGGGTGCGGTCGTCGCGGCCCCGACGGGCCCGGAGCCGCTGCCCCCGGGCACCGAGTCCCGGCTCGCCGACTTCACCGAACTCATCGCCACCGCCATCGCCAACGCCGACGGCCGGGCTCAGCTCACGGCTTCACGCGCGCGCGTAGTGGCCGCTTCGGACGCGTCGCGGCGCCGTATCGAGCGCGATCTGCACGACGGCGTCCAGCAGCGGCTGGTCTCGCTCCAGCTGGACCTGCGGATGGCCGAGTCCATGATGGACGATCAATCCGCCGAGTTCGTGGAGCAGTTGGCGCACATCAGCAAGGGCCTGGACGACGCCTTCGAGGACCTGTTGCAGGTCTCCCGCGGCATCCACCCGGCGATCCTCTCAAGGGGCGGCCTGGGCCCCGCCCTGCGCGCCCTGGCCCGCCGCTCCGCCGTACCCGTGGAACTGGATCTGCGGCTGCCCTCCGTGCGCCTTCCGGAACAGACCGAGGTCGCTGTCTACTACGTGACCTCCGAATGCCTCACCAATGCCGCCAAGCACGCCCAGGCCACGGTCGTACGGGTCGAGGCGCGGACGTACGTCGACGTCCTGGAGGTGTCCATCGGCGACGACGGGACCGGGGGCGCGGACCCCGGCGGCGGCTCGGGTCTCGTCGGGCTCACCGACCGCGTCGAGGCGATCGGAGGCAAGCTCGCGATCAGCAGCCCGCCGGGGAGAGGCACCACCCTGACGGTACGGCTGCCGATGCGGTAACCGCCGACCCAGGAGTGACCGCCCGGGGTGTGCCCGGCGCCGGGGGGCGGGACGCGTACGAGGGGGCAGGACGCGTACCGGCGGGCACGGACCGACCACCGTCGTTTCTCGATCCGTGTCCGCCTTCTCTCCCGCAGCCCTTCGACCGTCCGGTCGCCCCTCGCCCGGGGCGTACCGTCCGACCTGCCGCCCCTCGCCCGGGGCGGCCGGTCCGCTGCGTCCGCACTGGTTCGAGCATCGCGCCGTAAGGACCCCGTGTCGTCACGGCCAGCCCCCAATTCGGCTTCCGGCTAGCCGTAACCCCGGGGGTCCGGCAGGCTGTTGGGGGTGCACCGGACAGGTCGGGCAAGGGGAGCCGGGACCATGGACGCATCGCAGCAGCCGGGTCGGGGACGGGTCGTCCTCGCCGACGACGACGTCCTGCTCAGGGAGGGTCTGGCGAGTCTGTGCGAGCGCGTCGGCTACGAGGTGATCGGGCAGGCCGGCGACGCCTCGCGGCTCTTGGAGTTGGTCGCCGACGAGCGCCCCGATCTGGCGATCATCGACATAAGAATGCCGCCGTCCCACTCGACCGAGGGACTCAAGGCGGCCCGCACGATCCGCGAGCACCATCCCGCCACCGGCATCCTGGTCCTGTCGGCCTACGTGGAGGTCGAGGACGCCCTGGAGCTGCTGGTCGGCGGTCGCAAGGTCGGCTACCTCCTCAAGAGCCGGATCACCGTCGTGGACGAGTTCCTCGAGACACTCGACCGGATAAGCAGGGGCGGCTCGGTCGTCGACCCTTCTCTGGTGCAGGAGCTGGTCTCCGCCCAGCGCCGCGACGATCCGCTGTCCTTCCTCAGTTCCCGCGAGCGCGAGGTCCTCGCCCTCATGGCCGAGGGCCGCTCCAACGCGGGCATCGGCCGCCGCCTGTGGGTCACCGAGGGCACCGTGGAGAAACACGTCCGCAGCATCCTGGGAAAACTCCGACTCCAGGAGGAGCCCGACGACCACCGCCGTGTCCTGGCCGTCCTGACCTTCCTGGAGTCGCGCTGAGGCAGGGCTCCGGCCTTGTCCACAGGGTCGCCGCGCTGTCAGCCCTCGCCAGTAGGGTGTGTGACATGGCCGACCCCTCCAGCTACCGCCCCAAGCCGGGACAGATCCCGGACTCTCCCGGGGTGTACAAATTCCGCGACGAGCACCGCCGGGTGATCTACGTCGGAAAGGCGAAAAGCCTGCGCCAGCGCCTGGCGAGCTACTTCCAGGACCTGGCGAACCTGCACCCCCGCACCCGCACCATGGTCACGACGGCCGCGTCGGTGGAGTGGACGGTCGTGTCCACGGAGGTCGAGGCGCTTCAGCTGGAGTACTCCTGGATCAAGGAGTTCGACCCCCGGTTCAACGTCAAGTACCGCGACGACAAGAGCTATCCGTACCTCGCGGTGACGATGAACGAGGAGTTCCCGCGCGTTCAGGTGATGCGCGGCCAGAAGCGCAAGGGCGTGCGGTACTTCGGTCCGTACGGGCACGCGTGGGCGATCCGCGACACCGTGGACCTGCTGCTGCGCGTCTTCCCGGTCCGCACCTGCTCCGCCGGCGTCTTCAAGAACGCGGCCCGCACCGGCCGCCCCTGCCTGCTCGGCTACATCGGCAAGTGCTCCGCACCCTGCGTCGAGCGCGTCTCCGCCGAGGAACACCGTGACCTGGCCGAGGAGTTCTGCGATTTCATGGCCGGGCGTACGGGGACGTACATCCGCCGGCTCGAGAAGCAGATGACGGACGCGGCCGAGGAGATGGAGTACGAGCGGGCGGCCCGCCTGCGCGACGACATCGAGGCCCTGAAGAAGGCCATGGAGAAGAGCGCGGTCGTGCTCGCCGACGCGACCGACGCCGACCTGATCGCCGTCTCCGAGGACGAGCTGGAAGCGGCCGTGCAGATCTTCCACGTACGCGGCGGTCGCGTGCGCGGCCAGCGCGGGTGGGTCACGGACAAGGTGGAGGCCGTCACCACCGGTGACCTCGTCGAGCACGCGCTCCAGCAGCTCTACGGGGAGGAGACGGGCGACTCCGTCCCCAAGGAAGTGCTCGTCCCGGCGCTGCCCGACCTGGTGGAGCCCGTCCAGGAGTGGCTCGCCGAGCGCCGCGGGTCGAACGTCTCGCTGCGCATCCCCCAGCGGGGCGACAAGAAGGCCCTCATGGAGACCGTGCAGCGCAACGCTCTCCAGTCGCTCGCGCTGCACAAGACCAAGCGTGCATCCGACCTGACCACCCGCTCGCGCGCCCTGGAGGAGATCGCCGAGGCACTCGACCTGGACAGCGCACCCCTGCGGATCGAGTGCTATGACATCTCGCACCTCCAGGGCGACGACGTCGTGGCGTCGATGGTCGTCTTCGAGGACGGGCTCCAGCGCAAGAGCGAGTACCGGCGCTTTCAGATCAAGGGTTTCGAGGGCCAGGACGACGTCCGGTCCATGCGCGAGGTGATCACCCGCCGCTTCAGGCGCTACCTCGCCGAGAAGGAGAAGACGGGGGAGTGGGCCGATGGCGAGAGCGGGCTCACCGAGGAGGACGGCCGCCCCAAGCGCTTCGCCTACCCCCCGCAGCTCGTCGTGGTCGACGGCGGCCAGCCGCAGGTCGCGGCAGCCAAGAAGGCTCTCGACGAACTCGGCATCGACGACATCGCCGTATGCGGCCTCGCCAAGCGCCTGGAGGAGGTGTGGCTGCCGGACGAGGGCGACCCGGTGGTCCTGCCGCGCACCAGTGAGGGCCTGTATCTGCTGCAGCGGGTCCGTGACGAGGCCCACCGCTTCGCGATCACCTACCAGCGCACCAAGCGGGCCAAGCGCTTCAGGGCGAGCCCGCTGGACGACGTGCCGGGCCTGGGCGAGACGCGCAAGCAGGCGCTGATCAAGCACTTCGGCTCGGTGAAAAAGCTGCGATCCGCGACAATCGACCAGATCCGCGAGGTTCCCGGCATAGGCCGCAAGACGGCCGAGACGATCGCCGTGGCCCTCGCCCAGGCGGCCCCGGCCGCACCCGCCGTGAACACGGCGACTGGAGAGATCATGGGAGATGAGGAAGACGGGGAGCCCGAAACGACGGCGGGCTCCTCAGAGGAGCCCGTGACCGCGGGCGCCTCGGACGAGCGACGGGGGCAGGAGAGATGACCGAGAACGACGCGCGCGAAGAGGAACGCCCGGCACTGGGTCAGGAAGTGCACGACGCACACGAAGCGCACAAGGAAACAGGCGAAGATCACCTGGAGCACGAAGCGCCGCAGGAAGACGGAGCACAGGTGGGTACGGGTATCGAATCGGCCGGGGCCCCCGAGGTGGCCATCCCCGAGCTGGTGATCATCTCCGGTATGTCCGGGGCGGGTCGGTCGACGGCCGCCAAGTGTCTGGAGGACCTCGGCTGGTTCGTCGTCGACAACCTGCCGCCCGCGCTGATCCCCACCATGGTGGAGCTCGGCGCCCGCTCCCAGGGCAACGTGGCCAGGATCGCGGTCGTCGTCGACGTACGCGGGCGCCGCTTCTTCGACAACCTCCGTGAGTCCCTCGCCGACCTGGAGTCGAAGCACGTCACCCGGCGGATCGTCTTCCTGGAGTCCTCCGACGAGGCCCTGGTACGCCGCTTCGAGTCGGTGCGCCGCCCGCACCCCCTCCAGGGCGACGGCCGCATCGTCGACGGCATCGACGCCGAGCGCGAGCTGCTGCGCGAGCTGCGCGGCGACGCCGACCTGGTGATCGACACCTCCAGCCTGAACGTGCACGAGCTGCGCGCCAAGATGGACGCCCAGTTCGCCGGCGAGGAGGAGCCCGAGCTGCGGGCCACCGTCATGTCCTTCGGCTTCAAGTACGGCCTGCCGGTCGACGCCGACCTGGTCGTGGACATGCGCTTCCTGCCCAACCCGCACTGGGTCCCCGAGCTGCGCCCCTTCACCGGCCTGAACGAGGAGGTCGCGGCGTACGTCTTCAACCAGCCCGGCGCCAAGGAGTTCCTCGACCGCTATGCCGAGCTGCTCCAGCTCATCGCGGCGGGGTACCGGCGTGAGGGCAAGCGCTACGTGACCATCGCGGTCGGCTGCACCGGCGGCAAACACCGCTCGGTCGCCACCTCCGAGAAGCTCGCCGCCCGTCTCGTCTCCCAGGGCGTGGAGACCGTGGTCGTGCACCGGGACATGGGGCGCGAGTGACCGGACGTGCTGCTCTGCGGCTGAGCAGGCTGCGCCGCGTCACCCCCGAGGGACGCGGCGGCAAGCCCGCCGAGGCGCGCGGTGCGAAGCCGCGCCGCCGGGGCACCCAGCCCAAGGTCGTCGCCCTCGGCGGCGGCATGGGCCTGTCCGCCTCGCTCGCCGCGCTGCGCCGGATCACCGGCGACCTCACCGCCGTCGTCACCGTGGCCGACGACGGCGGCTCCAGCGGGCGGCTGCGCGACGAGCTGGGCGTGCTGCCGCCCGGCGACCTGCGCAAGGCCCTGGCCGCGCTGTGCGGCGACGACGACTGGGGCCAGACCTGGGCACGTGTCATCCAGCACCGCTTCCAGTCCCAGGGCGACCTGCACGAGCACGCGGTCGGCAATCTGCTGATCGTCGCCCTGTGGGAGCAGCTCGGCGACCACGTCCAGGCCCTGGACCTGGTCGGCAAGCTCCTGGGCGCGCACGGCCGCGTGCTGCCCATGTCGGCCGTACCTCTGGAGCTCCAGGCCCTGGTCAAGGGACACGCCCCGGAGCGGCCGGATGACGTCGAGACGGTACGAGGGCAGGCGACGGTGGCGCTCACGCCCGGTGAGGTGCAGTCCGTGCACGTCGTGCCGCACGACCCCCCGGCCGTCCCCGAGGCCGTGGCGGCCGTCCTCGACGCGGACTGGGTGGTGCTCGGCCCCGGCTCCTGGTTCTCCTCGGTGATCCCGCACCTGCTCGTGCCCGAATTGCTCGACGCCCTCATCCAGACGAAGGCGCGCCGGGTACTCTCGCTGAACCTCGCCCCGCAGCCCGGAGAAACCGAAGGCTTCTCCCCGCAGCGTCATTTGGAGGTTTTGGGACGACACGCCCCTAAACTCGCCCTGGACGTGGTGCTGGCCGACGAGGCCGCCGTGCCCGACCGCGACTCACTCACCGACGCCGCCAAGCGGTTCGGCGCCGCGGTCGAGCTGGCGCCGGTGGCCCGGACCGATGGATCTCCGCGGCACGACCCGGAGCTGTTGGCCGCCGCGTACGACCGTATTTTTCGGATGCATGGAAGGATCGGCCCATGGCGATGACGGCAGCGGTGAAGGACGAGATCTCCCGGCTCCCCGTCACCCGGACCTGCTGCAGAAAGGCGGAGGTCTCCGCCATTCTGCGGTTCGCGGGCGGCCTTCACCTGGTGAGCGGCAGGATCGTGATCGAGGCGGAGCTGGACACCGCGATGGCGGCGCGCCGCCTGAAGCGGGACATCCTGGAGATCTTCGGCCACAGCTCCGAGCTGATCGTGATGGCGCCCGGCGGTCTGCGCCGCGGCTCCCGCTATGTCGTACGCGTCGTCGCGGGCGGCGACCAGCTGGCCCGTCAGACCGGGCTCGTCGACGGCCGGGGCCGCCCGATCCGCGGGCTGCCCCCGCAGGTGGTCTCGGGGGCCACCTGCGACGCCGAGGCGGCCTGGCGCGGGGCGTTCCTGGCGCACGGCTCGCTGACCGAGCCCGGCCGTTCCTCCTCGCTCGAGGTGACCTGCCCGGGCCCTGAGGCCGCGCTCGCGCTGGTGGGCGCCGCCCGCCGCCTGTCGATCGCGGCGAAGGCCCGTGAGGTGCGCGGAGTGGACCGTGTCGTCGTACGCGATGGAGACGCGATCGGGGCGCTGCTCACCCGTCTCGGCGCGCATGAGTCCGTGCTGGCCTGGGAGGAGCGGCGGATGCGCCGCGAGGTCCGCGCCACGGCGAACCGGCTGGCCAACTTCGACGACGCCAACCTGCGCCGCTCGGCCCGCGCCGCCGTCGCCGCCGGGGCCCGGGTGCAGCGCGCTCTGGAGATCCTCGCCGACGAGGTGCCGGAGCACCTCGCGGCCGCCGGACGGCTGCGCATGGAGCACAAGCAGGCCTCCCTGGAGGAGTTGGGCGCGCTCGCCGACCCGCCGCTGACCAAGGACGCCGTGGCCGGCCGTATCCGTCGACTGCTCGCCATGGCGGACAAGCGGGCGCAGGACCTCGGCATCCCCGGGACCGAGTCGAACCTCACCGAGGAGATGGCGGACAACCTTGCGGGCTGATCCCCCGATGATCACAAGAAGCTCAACACGCTGGTGCCGACACCCACTTGGGATGTCGGCACCGGCGTTTGTACGTCCTTGAGGCGCCCTTGACTTGACCATGAAGTGTCATGAGCCTGGCATCTGTTCGCTGCTGTGGCGGACCAGTGCAAGGGGGGGCTCATGAGACGAAGAGCGAGAGCGATCCTCGCTACCGGCGCGCTCCTGCTGGGCGGTGCGGGCACAGCGCCCATCGCCCAGGCGCAGAGCGGCAGTTCACCCAAGCCCGACGCGAACGCCGTGAAGGTGTTCCGCGCCGAGGTCACGAAGCAGCAGATACCCCTGCTGCTCGCGGCCGGACAGGACGGCCACGAACTCGGCGACACGACCTGGAAGAACGGCAAGAGCACCGTCGAGGTCTACGTCACCGACCAGCAGGCCAAGAAGCTCAAGAAGCAGGGCGTCGAGCTCACCGAGCACACGCTCTCCGCCAAGGCCGAGGACCGCGTCGAGGACGCGGCCCAGGGCGTGTTCCGCCCGTACAGCGGAAAGGGCGATCTCCAGGAGGAGATCGTCAGGACCGGTCAGGAACACCCCGATCTCACCAAGGTCGTCTCCATCGGCAAGACCGTCAACGGCCAGGACATCCTGGCGCTCAAGTTGACCAGGGGCGCCAAGAGGAGCAAGGACGGCGCCAAGCCGTCGGTGCTGTACATGTCCAACCAGCACGCGCGCGAGTGGATCACGCCCGAGATGACGCGGCGTCTGATGCACTACTACTTGGACAACTATGCGACGAACAAGCGCATCAAGAAGATCGTCGACTCCACCGAGCTGTGGTTCGTTCTGTCGGCCAATCCGGACGGCTACGACTACACGTTCAAGGGCACGGACGAGCGCCAGTGGCGTAAGAATCTGCGGGACGTGAACGGCGACGGCGCGATCTCCACCGGCGACGGCGTCGACCTCAACCGCAACTTCGCCTACAAGTGGGGCTACGACGACGAAGGTTCGTCCCCCAACCCCACCAGCGAGACCTACCGCGGCACGAGCCCCGGCTCCGAGCCCGAGACCAAGGCCCTCGACGCCTTCGAGAAGCGCATCGGCTTCACCTACGGCATCAACTACCACTCCGCCGCCGAGCTGCTCCTCTACGGAGTGGGCTGGCAGGTGGCGACGCCGACCCCGGACGACGTGCTCTACAAGGCGCTCGCCGGAACCCCTGAGAACTCGGCGATCCCGGGTTACCACCCGCAGGTCTCCTCGGAGCTCTACACCACCAACGGCGAGGCGGACGGCCACGCGGGCAACGTCAACGGCATCGCGATGTTCACCCCTGAGATGTCGACCTGCCAGACCGCGTCGAACCTCGACCCGGGCGACGCCTGGAACGCGGCCGACTGCGCCTCGGTCTTCACCTTCCCGGACGACGAGAAGCTGATTGAGCAGGAGTTCGAGAAGAACATCCCCTTCGCGCTCTCCGTCGCCGAGACCGCGGCCCACCCCGACCGGCCGTCCTCCTCGGTCGGTATCGACGCCCCCGACTTCACCCCGGCCGCCTTCTCCACGTCGTACTCCCGCGGCGCCGACCAGGAGGTCTCCGTCGTCGTACGCAAGTCCGTACGCGACAAGGAGCTCAAGTACCGCGTCAACGGCGGCCGTACGCAGGACATGGTGCTCAAGGCATGGAAGGGCGGCGAGACCTACGGCGGCAAGGACAATCTCTACTTCGACGAGTACCGCGCCAAGGTCCGGGACGGCGACCCGGGCGACAAGGTCGAGGTCTGGTTCACCGGCGAGACGAAGAGCGGGAAGCCCACCTCCAGCACGCACTTCACGTACACCGTGGCCGAACGGCCGCGCGCCGACACGCTCGTGGTCGCCGAAGAGGGCGCGACCGCCACACAGGCGCAGGCCTACGTCGACGCGCTGAAGGCCAACGGCAGGAAGCCCCTGGTCTGGGACGTCGCGACCCTGGGCGCACCGGACACGCTCGGCGTGCTCGACCACTTCAAGACGGTCGTCCACTACACGGGCGCCGTACGGCCGGGCAACGCCACGCAGCTCCAGCTGCGCGCCTTCCTCAATGAGGGCGGCAAGCTGATCGAGGCGGGTGAGCCGGCCGGCGGCAGCGTCGACCTCGGCGGCGGCACCTTGTCGAACGACTTCAGCCAGTACTACCTGGGCGCCTACTCCCGTACGTCGACTCCGGGGGCCACCGGCTACACCGGCTCCGGGAAGCTCGCCGGCTTCACGGGGGCGCTCGGCGACGCGCCCGGCAACCCGCTGAACGCGGCGGGCACCTACGGCGTCACCTCGGACTCGCTGCCCGCCGCGCAGTACCCACAGTTCGGGTCGAGTGCGGGAGCGGGGCAGTTCGCCGGGACCGTCAACCCGTACGGGCCCTACGCGGGCTCCTACATGGCCGCCGCGGTTCACACGGACGACGCCTACAAGCGCCTCACCCGCACGATCGACCTCACCGGTGTCGGTGCGGCCGACAAGCCGACGCTGCGCTCCCAGCTCCTGTGGGACACCGAGCCCGGCTACGACCACGCGGTGCTCGAAGTCCACACGACCGGGGCGGACGACTGGACGACGCTCCCCGAGGCGGGCGGCGCCACCAGCAACGCGGTCCCCGCGGAGTGCGAGGCCGGTTTCCTCGTCAGGGAGCACCCGTCCCTCAAGCGGTACCTGACCGTGGGCTCCGCCGGCTGCGCCAACACCGGCACCAGCGGGTCCTGGAACAGCTTCACCGGCGCCTCCAGCGGCTGGCAGCAGGTCAACTTCGACCTGAGCGCGTACGCCGGCAAGTCGATCGAGGTCTCGTTCAGCTACATCAGTGACCCGAGCGCGGGCGGCCACGGTCTCCTTGTCGACAATGCCTCCCTCGTCGTCGGCGGCACCGCCACCGAGGCGGAGGGCTTCGAGGCCTCCCTCGGCCCCTGGAGCGTCCCCGGACCGCCCGCGGGCAGCCCGGCCGTCCTCAAAGACTGGGCGCGCTACGGGGAGCTGTTCAAGACATACGGAGGGGTCACCACGGACGACACCGTGCTGTTGGGCTTCGGTCTGGAGCACGTCACCGCGGCGGCCGATCGCACGGCCCTCGTCAAGAAGGCGCTAGCGGCACTGACACGCTGACTGTGAGTGACGCACTCGTCAACAAGGAGGGTGTTCCGTACCCCTACTGGTGGGTACGGAACGCCGTGTCGTGTATGGGGCATCTGGATGTCACCGCGGGCGCCTCAGGGAGGTAGGGTCGTAGGCGGTCGGGGACATCCCATACAAACTCGCCGGCGTCTGAGTCGGCGTACCTAACGAGGAGATCGGTTCGTGACGATCCGCGTAGGCATCAACGGCTTTGGCCGCATCGGTCGTAACTACTTCCGCGCGCTGCTGGAGCAGGGTGCTGACATCGAGATCGTGGCTGTCAACGACCTGGGTGACACCGCGACCACCGCTCACCTGCTGAAGTACGACACCATCCTGGGCCGTCTCAAGGCCGAGGTGTCGCACACCGCCGACACGATCACCGTCGACGGCCACACCATCAAGGTTCTGTCCGAGCGCAACCCCGCCGACATCCCGTGGGGCGAGCTGGGGGTCGACATCGTCATCGAGTCGACCGGCATCTTCACGAAGAAGGCCGACGCCGAGAAGCACATCGCCGGCGGCGCCAAGAAGGTCCTCATCTCGGCTCCGGCCAAGGAAGAGGACATCACCATCGTGATGGGCGTCAACCAGGACAAGTACGACCCGGCGAACCACCATGTCATCTCCAACGCCTCCTGCACCACCAACTGTGTGGCGCCGATGGCCAAGGTGCTCGACGAGAACTTCGGCATCGTCAAGGGCCTGATGACGACGGTCCACGCGTACACGAACGACCAGCGCATCCTGGACTTCCCGCACTCGGACCTGCGCCGCGCCCGCGCCGCCGCCGAGAACATCATCCCGACCACGACCGGTGCCGCCAAGGCCACCGCCCTGGTCCTCCCGCAGCTCAAGGGCAAGCTGGACGGCATCGCCATGCGCGTCCCGGTCCCGACCGGTTCGGCCACCGACCTGGTCGTGACGCTGCAGCGCGAGGTCACCAAGGACGAGGTCAACGCCGCGTTCAAGAAGGCCTCCGACGACGGTGACCTCAAGGGCTACCTGTCCTACACCGAGGACCCGATCGTCTCCTCGGACATCGTCGGCGACCCGGCCTCCTGCACCTTCGACTCCTCCCTGACCATGGTCCAGGAGGGCAACTCGGTGAAGATCCTCGGCTGGTACGACAACGAGTGGGGCTACTCCAACCGCCTCGTCGACCTCACGGTCTTCGTCGGCAACCAGCTCTAAGTCCCAGAGCAGGCACCTCGATGTGAGCACAGGGCTCGGGCAGCGCAAGGCCGCGCTGCCCGAGCCCTGTGCCGCGTACTGATCGATCAGCCCTCTCGGATCACAAGAGCTTTCCTAGGAGCCCACTCATGAAGACGATCGACGAACTTCTCGCCGAAGGCGTGGACGGCAAGCGGGTCTTCGTCCGCGCCGACCTGAACGTGCCACTGGCCGACGGCCTCATCACCGACGACGGCCGCATCCGCGCCGTTCTGCCCACCGTCAAGGCCCTCGCGGACGCGGGCGCAAAGGTGGTCGTCGCCTCGCACCTGGGCCGCCCCAAGGGTGCCCCGGACCCGGCCTTCTCCCTGCTGCAGCCCGCCGAGCGCCTCGGTGAACTCCTCGGCGCGCCCGTCGCGTTCGCCCAGGACACCGTCGGCCCCGCCGCTCACGACGCAGTGAACGGCCTGCAGTCCGGCCAGGTCGCGGTCATCGAGAACCTGCGCTTCAACGCCGGTGAGACGTCCAAGGACGACACCGAGCGCGGCGAGTTCGCCGACCAGCTCGCCGCCCTGGCCGATGTCTACGTGGGCGACGGTTTCGGCGCCGTGCACCGCAAGCACGCCTCCGTGTACGACCTCCCGGCACGCCTGCCGCACTACGCCGGCTACCTCATCGCCACCGAGGTCGGCGTCCTGAAGAAGCTCACCGAGGACGTCAAGCGCCCCTACGTGGTCGCGCTCGGCGGCGCCAAGGTCTCGGACAAGCTCGCCGTGATCGACCAGCTCCTCGGCAAGGCCGACCGTCTCCTCATCGGCGGCGGCATGGCGTACACCTTCCTCAAGGCCCAGGGCCACGAGGTCGGCATCTCCCTTCTCCAGGAGGACCAGATTCCGGCCGTCAAGGAGTACATGGAGCGCGCGGAGAAGAACGGCGTGGAGCTGGTCCTCCCGGTCGATGTCCTCGTCTCCACGGAGTTCCCGGACCTGAAGACGAAGGCCCCGGCCAACCCCACGACCGTCGCCGCGGACGCCATCCCGGCCGACCAGGAGGGTCTCGACATCGGTCCTGAGACCCGCAAGCTGTACGCCTCGAAGCTCGCCGACGCGGCCACCGTCTTCTGGAACGGTCCCATGGGCGTCTTCGAGCACCCCGACTACGCCGAGGGCACCAAGGCGGTCGCCCAGGCCCTTCTCGACTCCCAGGCCTTCACGGTCGTCGGCGGTGGCGACTCCGCCGCGGCCGTTCGCATCCTGGGCTTCGACGAGACGGCATTCGGCCACATCTCGACCGGCGGTGGCGCCTCCCTCGAATACCTCGAGGGCAAGACGCTCCCCGGCCTCGCCGCACTGGAGGACTGACCTCAATGAGCACGCGCACGCCGCTGATGGCGGGCAACTGGAAGATGAACCTCAACCACCTCGAGGCCATCGCGCACGTCCAGAAGCTCGCCTTCGCCCTGGCCGACAAGGACTACGAGGCCTGCGAGGTCGCCGTCCTGCCGCCCTTCACCGACCTGCGCTCCGTGCAGACCCTGGTCGACGGCGACAAGCTCAAGATCAAGTACGGCGCGCAGGACCTCTCGGCGCACGACTCCGGCGCCTACACCGGAGAGATCTCCGGCCCGATGCTGGCCAAGCTGAAGTGCACGTACGTCGCGATCGGGCACTCCGAGCGCCGGCAGTACCACCACGAGACCGACGAGCTGGTGAACGCCAAGGTCAAGGCCGCCTACAAGCACGGTCTGACCCCGATCCTGTGCGTCGGAGAGGAGCTGGAGGTCCGCGAGGCGGGCAACCACGTCACGCACACGCTCGCGCAGGTCGAGGGCGGTCTCAAGGGCCTCCCGGCCGAGCAGGCCGAGTCGATCGTGATCGCCTACGAGCCCGTCTGGGCCATCGGCACCGGCAAGGTCTGCGGCGCCGACGACGCCCAGGAGGTCTGCGCGGCGATTCGTGGCAAGCTCGCCGAGCTGTACTCGCAGGAGCTGGCCGACCAGGTCCGTATCCAGTACGGCGGCTCGGTGAAGTCCGGGAACGTCGCCGAGATCATGGCGAAGGCCGACATCGACGGCGCCCTGATCGGCGGCGCCTCGCTGGACGCCGACGAGTTCGTCAAGATCGTCCGGTTCCGCGACCAGTGAGCCGAGCAGTGAGTATGCGCTAGCGGCGATCCGTCGTACCCTTGCGGGGGCCAGGTGGAGTGCCACCCGGCCCCCGTCGTCCATCCAGTTCCGAGGAAGTTGGTCCAGCCGTGGTTTTGGGGTTCTCGATCGCCCTGATCGTCTTCAGCCTGCTGCTGATGCTGCTGGTGCTGATGCACAAGGGGAAGGGCGGCGGCCTCTCCGACATGTTCGGTGGCGGCATGCAGTCGTCCGTCGGCGGCTCCTCGGTCGCCGAGCGCAACCTCGACCGCATCACCCTGGTGATCGGTCTGCTCTGGTTCGCCTGCATTGTCGTGCTCGGCATCCTGATGAAGGTCAACAACTGATCACCGGCTGACATCGGTACGGCAGCACAACTGCACATTACGCAAGCACATTCCGCACGTAAGGCCCCATGTCCGGTACGCGCCCTCGGGTGCGGCCTATCATGGGGCTTGCGTCTAGAGGCGGGGGTGTAACTCCAATCACTGGACGCGCGTTGGGCCTTACGTAGACTGAGGCGCTCGCAGCGAAGCGTCACGCCGACTCGCTTCGCGGCACCATCACGCAGGGAGTTACGACCGTGGCAAGTGGCAACGCGATCCGAGGAAGCCGGGTCGGGGCGGGGCCGATGGGCGAGGCCGAGCGCGGCGAGTCCGCACCCCGGCTGCGCATCTCCTTCTGGTGCTCCAACGGGCACGAGACGCAGCCCAGCTTCGCCAGCGACGCGCAGGTTCCCGACACCTGGGACTGCCCGCGCTGCGGCTTCCCCGCCGGACAGGACCGGGACAACCCGCCGGACCCGCCGCGCACCGAGCCGTACAAGACGCACCTCGCGTATGTACGGGAGCGACGCAGCGACGCGGACGGCGAGGCGATCCTCGCCGAGGCGCTCGCCAAACTGCGGGGCGAGATCTAGAAGTTGAGAACCGGCCGGGCGCCTGCGGGCGCCTGGCCGGAGCCGTTTCGTACGGCTCTCGCGGCGCGCGGCCGACCGTGGCCGGATCGCCGAGGCCGATTGTCAGTGGTGCCCTCTACGGTTCTTGAAGTGGCGGAACCGGAGGGGGCGTTGTGACGACGACGGACGCGGCGGGCGTGCGGGCGCCCGCGTGGCGCGGGGGATTCGGGCGGTTGTGGACCGCGGCCGTGGTGTCGCGGTTCGGGGACGCCCTGCGCACCGCCGCGCTGCCGCTGCTCGCCGTGCGGCTCACCGACGATCCGCTCGTCATCGCCTCAGTGACGGCCTGCGGCTATCTCCCATGGCTTCTCTTCGGCCTGCTCGGCGGGGCGATCGCCGACCGGGTGGACCAGCGCCGGGCGATGTGGGCCGTGGACACCGTACGTGGCTCACTGGTGGCCTGCTTCGCGCTGGCCGTCGGGCTCGGGCACGCGTCGGTCGTCCTGCTGATCGCCCTCGCCTTCACCCTGACCACCCTCCAGACGCTCTTCGACAATGCCTCGACGGCCCTGCTGCCGTCCCTCGTGTCCCGCGAGGCCCTGGGCAGCGCGAATGCGCGGCTGATGACCGGGCAGCAGCTCGCCGGAGGCCTGCTCGCGGGCCCCTTCGTGCCGCTGCTGCTGACCGTGGGGGCCGCCATGCCGTTCACGGCGGACGCGGCCACCTATCTGCTCGCCGCCGCGCTCGTGGCCTCCCTGCGGATACGGGCGCCCGAGCGGGAGCCGCGTCCTGCCGGGAGCACGTTGCGCGCCGAGATCGGCGAGGGGCTGCGCGCCCTGCGGCGCGACCGGGTGCTGCGGGCGACGTGTACGGCCACCCTGCTGTGCAACATCGGCATGGGCGCCCTCATCGCCACGCTGGTGCTGCACGTGACGCGCTGGCTGCACACGGGGAACGCGGGATACGCGGCTGCCATGACGGCGTACGCGGCGGGCAGCTTCTCCGGCGGCTTCGTCGCCCAGCGTGTCGCCCAGCGTGTCGCCCACCGGATCGGGCGGGCCCGCAGCCTGCTCCTGGCGGGGTGCGTCCAGACGTCGTCCCTGGTGCTCATGGGCACCGTCCGTCACCTGGGCGCACTCCTCGTGGGCATGACGCCGCTCGGCGCGATGAACATGGTGTGGAACGTCAACCAGGTCACGCTGATGCAGCAGCGCAGCCCGGAATCCATGGTGGGCCGCATCAGCTCCGCGTTCCGCACGGCCTCGACCTCCGGGGCCCCGCTCGGCGCCCTGCTGGGCGGTGCCGTGGCGGGGGTGTACGGGCTGAACGGTCCGGCACTCTTCGCGGCCGTGCTCTTCGCCCTCGCCGTCACCTCGCTGATACCTGCGCTCAAGCCGGACGTATCTGTTGTTGAGCCGGACGACGGCGCTACGACAGCTCACGTCAAGCCCTGATCAATTAGGTTGGGACCGGCAGCGGGGCAAGGTACGCAGCACACGCAGGAAAGAGGCGGAAGTCCGAGATGAACGCAGAAAGCCGTACCAGGCTCAACCAGACGCCCGAGTGGACCGCTCTGGCCAAGCACCGCGAGGAGTTCCGGGACACCCATCTGCGGGACCTGTTCGCGACCGATCCCGGGCGCGGCTCCGGCTACACCCTCCAGGTCGGCGATCTGCACGTCGACTACTCCAAGCACCTGGTCACCGACGAGACGCTGCGGCTGCTGCGCGACCTCGCCGCGGCGACCGACGTCTTCGGGCTGAGGGACGCCATGTTCCGCGGCGAGAGGATCAATGTCACCGAGGACCGCGCGGTGCTGCACACCGCGCTGCGCGCCCCGCGCGACGCGGTCATCGAGGTCGACGGCGAGAACGTCGTCCCCGCGGTGCACGCGGTGCTGGACAAGATGGCCGACTTCGCCGAGCGCGTCCGTTCGGGTGCGTGGACCGGACACACCGGCAAGCGCATCAAGAACGTCGTGAACATCGGCATCGGCGGCTCCGACCTCGGTCCGGCCATGGCGTACGAGGTCCTGCGCTCCTTCACCGACCGGGATCTGACGGTCCGCTTCGTGTCGAACGTGGACGGCGCCGACCTGCACGAGGCAGTGCGGGATCTGGACGCGGCCGAGACGCTGTTCGTCATCGCCTCGAAGACGTTCACCACCATCGAGACGATCACCAACGCGACCTCGGCGCGCGACTGGCTGCTGACCGAGCTGAAAGCCGGTCAGGAGGCCGTCGCCAAGCACTTCGTGGCGCTCTCGACGAACGCCGGGAAGGTGTCGGACTTCGGTATCGACACGGCCAACATGTTCGAGTTCTGGGACTGGGTCGGCGGGCGGTACTCGTACGACTCGGCGATCGGCCTGTCGCTGATGATCGCCATCGGTCCGGACCGCTTCCGGGAGATGCTCGACGGGTTCCATCTCGTCGACGAGCACTTCCGCACTGCGCCCGCCGAATCCAATGTGCCGCTGCTGCTTGGCCTGTTGGGCGTCTGGTACGGCAATTTCTTCGACGCCCAGTCGCACGCCGTGCTGCCGTACTCGCACTACCTGTCCAAGTTCACCGCGTACTTGCAGCAGCTGGACATGGAGTCCAACGGCAAGTCGGTGGACCGCGACGGGCGCCAGGTGGAGTGGCAGACCGGGCCGGTCGTGTGGGGCACGCCGGGCACCAATGGGCAGCACGCGTACTACCAACTCATCCACCAGGGCACGAAGTTGATCCCGGCCGACTTCATCGGCTTCGCGGAGCCCGTGGTCGATCTGCTGCCGGGTCTGGTCGCCCAGCACGACCTGCTGATGGCGAACTTCTTCGCGCAGACCCAGGCGCTGGCCTTCGGCAAGACGCCGGACGAGGTGCGCGCCGAGGGCGTGGCCGAGGAGCTGGTGCCGCACAAGACGTTCAAGGGCAACCACCCGACGACGACGATCCTCGCGCGGGAGCTGACTCCGTCCGTCCTGGGCCAGTTGGTCGCCCTCTACGAGCACAAGGTGTTCGTCCAGGGCGCGATCTGGAACATCGACTCCTTCGACCAGTGGGGCGTCGAGCTCGGCAAGGTCCTCGCCAAGCGCGTCGAGCCGGCCCTGACGGAGGGCGCGGAGGTGCCGGGGCTGGACGAATCCACCAAGGCGCTGGTCGCCAAGTACCGTGAGTTGCGCGGCCGGTAGGCGAGCCGGGGTGTGGGAAGCGGGCGGCGGGAGTCCGTCCGCTTCCCGTAGACTCCCCGACGATCACGCGGCGGCGACTCGGGGGAGTGGAAGTTGGCCGGTACGCGCGGGAATTGGATGAGTGACGGGCTGACGGTGCGCTCGATCCTGCAGCCGAAACAGGTGGCGCAGGCGTTGTACCACCCGGCGTGGATCCCGGAATCGGTCGATCCGTCCGTGGATCGGCTCAAGAAGGTACGCATCATCGCCGGAGCGGTCGCGGCCTTCGGCGTGTACACCTTCGTGCAGCGCAAGTTCAACTTCGAAGAAGTGCTGGAGAACATGCTGACGGCGTCCGTCGTCGTGCTGTTCATCACGCCGCTGACGGTCGGCGTGATGCTCTTCGTGTGGCGGCGTACCGGGACCGTCCGCCAGCTGCGGGTGCCGCTCGTCAACTCGCTCAAGCTGCTGCTGTTCTTCATCGGCTCGGTCGTCGGGTTGGTGTTCCTGTGGCAGGCGACGACGATGCTCGGCGGCTTCTGGCTGGTGCCGCTCGGCTTCACGGCGCTCTGGCTGACCGGCATGGTGGCCTACGGAGCGGTGCAGGTGTCCGGGAACTTCTTCGGTACGGCCGCCGTCCACCGGTGCCTGCCGCCGCTGCTCGCCACGGTGACGACATGGCTGATGGCGCTCCCGGACCTGCTCACGGGCGACCTGCACGGGCTCAGCTTCAAGATGGGCATCGTCTTCATCCTGGGCGCGCCGGTGACGGTCACGGGCATAGCGGCCTTGGAGATGAACCGGCTCCGCCGCCGGTACGGGATCCGGCTGGGCGCCCATCCCGCGACACTGCCAGCGCCGCGCCCGGCGCAACCGCCGGCGTACCCGACGCCCAACGGGTTCGTGCCGCCGCAGGGGAATCCGTATCCGCCCGGGAACCCGTACGCCCCGTACCCGCCACAGGGACATCCGTACCCTCCACAGGGACATCCGTACGCCCCGAACCCGCAGGGCAACCCCTATGGGCCGGGGACGCCGCAAAACCTGCCCCCGTACCCCTTCGGCCAAGGGCCGTACGGGTCCTGACCGGGCTCAGGCCACCGCGCTCAGGGTGTCCGCCAGTCGCCGTCGGGCCGCTCGCGCCGCGGGCAGGGCGGCGAGTCCGGCGGCGCCCAGCACAGCGGCCGAGCCGAACAGCAGAAGAAGCGCGGGGGACGGCTCCTGGGCGATGCCGGCGCCGATGCCGCTCGACCTGCCCTGGGCGTCGATCAGCCAGTGCGCGAGGGGCACCCCCAGTGCCGTCCCGACGACGACCGCTGCCAGGGCCGTGCACCCTGTCGCCGTCACGGTGACCGCGGTGATCTGCCGCGGAGTCAGCCCGATCGCCTTCAGCGCCAGCAGATCCCGCTCGCCCTCGCGCACGGTGCCGCCGATCGCGGTGAGCAGTTCGATGAGCCCGATCAGGGCCAGCACGGCGATCAGCCCGACGACGACCCCGCGCAGGGGCGAGAGCCCGTCGGCCGGGTTGGTCACGGTGTGCACGTCGAAGCGTCCGTGCGCGGCCGTGGCCAGCTCGGTGGCCACCTTGTGCGGGTCGGCGCCGGGACGCAGCTGGAGCTGGTAGAGGGTCGGCCGGAGGGCGGGGTCGTTCTCGCGGAGGGTGTCGAGCGAGGTCGAGATGACCCGGCCGCCGTTCTCCGGCTCGATGCTGCGGCCCACGATGTGCAGGATCTGCGGCTGAGCGCCCACCGTTATTCGCACCCAGTCGCCGACGCGCACGTCCAGCAGATCGAGCAGTCCCTGACCTGCCACCGCCTCGTCGGGTCCGCGCGCGGGGCGGCCCTCGGCCAGCGAGAAGGGGTAGGGATCCTGGTGGGTGCCGAGGCCGCGCAGAGCGATCGTGCCCGTCTGGCCGGGGACGAGCGCGGCCACCTCCACGCCCGGGTGGACGGCGGTGACCTGCGGGTTCTGGGCCAGCAGGGCCCGCACGTCGGGATCGCTCAGGCTCTCGTCCGCCCGCACCGTGAGCGCGGCCGCCAGACCGATCTGCTCGGGCCTGCTGTGGAAGCGGTCGATGGTGGTCCACGCGCTCATGGCCACCACGATGAGCAGCAGCGGCAGGGTGAGACGGGCGACGGTGGCCAGCGAGCGCGGCCGTCGCGTGAACGCCTTGTGCCAGCCCAGGACCAGAGCGGACGGCACCCGCAGCCCGAGCGCCCCGCGCGCCAGGCCCGACAACCTTCCGCCGATCGGCGCGGCGGCCCGCAGCACCGGCACCGGCGGCACCCGTCCGGCGCGCCACGCGGCGAGTCCGGTCGTCGCGGCGATGAACAGCACCGCGGCCACGGGTATCGCGACGAGGGCCGCCGTGTGCCCCGGCAGCCCTTGCCATACGCCGACCGCGTCGCCGAGACGTCCCGGAATCCGGCTGCCCAGCGTCTCGCAGAGCGCGGCGGCGAGCACAGCGCCCAGCAGCGCGAACGCCACGTGCTGGAGCAGGAAGATGCGCACCACCTGGCCGGGGGTGAAACCGATCGCCTTCAGCACCGAGATGTCCCGCAGATGGCCGCGGATACGGGTGCCGATCGCACCGTGCGCGGCGAGCGCGGCGGCGAGCAGCGCGCCGAGGCCGAACAGGCCCAGCACCTGCCCCAGCAGCCGGTTGTCGCCCTGTGCCTCGGCCCGTGCCTGCTGCCAGGGGGAGACCTCGGTGACCGCTCCGGCGCCGAGGAGGGTGACGGCCCGCTGGACGGCGTAGTCGGTGTCGTCGGGATTGGTCAGCCGCAGCCCGATCACCTGGCCGGCGCGCCCGGCGGTGCGCTGCACGGCGGACGGGAGCGCCCATACGAGGCCCGAGTGCTCGCCGGGGCTGTAGTGCGGCTCGGCGCTGTCGGCGACGCCCAGGACGGTCAGGGTCCGTGCGGTGCCGGGCACGGTGAGGGTGTCGCCCGGCTCGGCCCACAGCGCCTGGGCGAGGCTGCTGTCCAGGACCACGCCGTCCGGCGCGGCGGGGTCGAGCCAGCGGCCGGAGGTGAGCAGCGGGCGACCGATCGAGGGAGGCTCGACGGCGCCGCGCAGTTCGATGGAGGCGCGGGTGCCGCGCGACTCCACGGTGGCGGCGGTGGTGGGGTATGGGCCCGCTACGGACTCGACTCCGTCCAGGTCGGCGAGCCTCGGTGCGTCGGCCGACGGGCCGGTGTGGATCCACACGTGCGCACCGTGCGACTGGGTGAAGACGCGCTGCCAGGGGTTGGTCGCGTACCCGAAGAGTGCCGTGGCCAGCAGCAGCGAGGCGACGATCCCGGCGGTGGCCAGCACGATGAACAGCGCTTCGCCGCGATGCGTCCGCAGATCGGCGTGCGCCCAGCGCAGAGTGGCTCGCATCCCGGTTCAGCCTCTCGGCTCGCGCACGAGGGAACGGTTCATCGGCAGGGGGTCACGTACCTCGCGCACGAGGGAAGGACGCATGCGTAGGGGCTGACGTGCGAGGGGAGAGTGCATGGTCAGGGGCTGGCGTGCGAGGGAAGGACGTATGCGTAGGGGCTGACGTGCGAGGGGAGAGTGCATGGTCAGGGGCTGGCGTGCGAGGGAAGGACGCATGCGTAGGGGCTGACGTGCGAGGGAAGAGGGCATCGGCAGGAGCTCGCGTACGAGGGCCCAGGTCCCGGCGAGAGGCTTGGACAGGGGGGAGCAGGTCTTCGACAGAGGCTTGCGCACGGCGGCTCAGTCCTTCAGTTCCAGCACGCCGGATATCCCCACGCCCCGCGACGGTGTCCCGTCGAGCGCCGCGTCGTCGGCGATGCGGCCGTCGAAGAAGCTGATCACCCGGTCCGCGGCGCTCGCGAGCCGCGCGTCATGCGTGACCAGCAGGATGGTCTGGCCGCGCTGGTGGAAGCGGGACAGCAGCCGGGTCACCTCGCGGGTGCCCTTGCTGTCGAGGCTGCCCGCGGGTTCGTCGGCGAGCAGCAGCGGCGGATGGTTGACCAGGGCCCGCGCGAGTGCGACGCGCTGCTGCTCGCCGCCGGACAGTTCGCCCGGCATGCTGCGCTCCTTGCCCTCCAGACCCAGCTCGGCGAGGAGCCCCTCGCGCTCGGCGCGCGCCTGCTTGGGGGAGACCCCGGCGAGCAGGGCGGGCAGTTCGACGTTGTCGGCGACCGACAGGTTCGACACCAGGTTGAAGAACTGGAAGACGATGCCGATGCGACGCCGACGCTCGACCGCCCAGCGTGCCTCGCTGTACGCGTCCGTGCACTCGCCGTCCAGCCAGACGCTGCCGGAATCCGGTCGCTCGAGCCCGCCGAGCAGATGCAGCAGGGTCGACTTCCCGGCACCGGACGGGCCCGTGACGGCCACGAACTCGCCCTTTTGCACGGCGAGGTCCACGCCGCGTACGGCATGCGCGGGCGCACCCTCGCCGTAGTGGGTCTTGACCAGGCCCTCGGCGCGCAGCACGGGGGCGTCCTCGGCGCGTGGCGAAGGAGGGGTGCGGCTCATTCCAGCTCCTCCAACTCCTCCTGGCAGCGCTCCAGCCAGTCGAGATCGGCCTGCAGATGCAGCATGGCGCCCTCGATGAGCAGCTGGGAGATGCGGTTGTCCCGGTCCTCGGCCGCGGCGAGCTTCGACAGATCGCGCATGGTGTTCAGATACTGGCGCCGCTGCTTGTTGATCAGGGCGATCTGATCGGCGAGACCGGTCTGCGGTGCGAGCGCGAGCTTCATGAAGAACTCGTCCCGTACGCGCGGCTCGTCCGCCGCCTCCTCGTACCAGGCGCGCAGCGCCTCACGCCCGGCGTCGGTGAGGTGATAGATCTTCTTGTTGGGTCGGCTCGACTGCTCGACTTCCTCGCCCGCGATCAGTCCCGACTTCTCGAGGCGGCTGAGCGTCACATAGATCTGGCCGACGTTCGGCTGAGGGTACGCGGCACCCAGCAGTTGCTCAAGGTCCTGCTTGAGCTCGTAGCCATGGGCGGGTCTGCGCGCCAGCAGGGCCAGGAGGGACAGCCGCACTCGTGCTCTCCTCCCCGCTTCCTTGTAATGTGCCGCAGGCCCACGTGCCCGAGGCCAATGTGCCGCAGGCCCTAGTATCGCCCATACCTAACAGGTATACATGGCCTCTGACTCCGGGCGAAGGTGCTCGGTGCCGGTGTACAGGGAGGAACCTATGCGGTGGATACGCGCCGCCGGTAGGGGCCTCCTGGTCGCGGCGGTGGTCCTGTCCGGTTACGTCGCCTCGGGCGCGCGCGAGGACGGAGCGCACGGCGACGGCCGCGGACCGCTCACCCTGGCCACCGCCGGTGACCTCACCAACTACCTGGGTCCGCTGCTCGACGGCTGGAACCGCACCCACCCCGGCGAGAAGGTCACCCTCGTCGAACTGCCGGACTCCGCGGACGAGACCCACGCGCAGATGACCACCGACCTGCGTGGCGGCGACCGGAGCCGCTTCGACGTCCTCAACATCGACGTCGCCTGGACCTCGGAGTTCGCCGCCGCGGGCTGGATCTCCCCACTGCCGCGCGCCCGTTTCCCCCTCGGTGGCTTCCTACAGCCCGTGGTGGACACGGCGAGGTACGACGGAAGGCTGTACGCCGTCCCGTATGTCACCAACGCCGGCCTCCTCCTTTACCGCAAGGACATCCTGGCCAAGGAGGGTGTGGCGCCCCCGCGCACCTGGGCCGAGCTGGAGAAACAGGCGAAGACCATCGCGCCGAAGTACGGACTCGACGGCTACGCAGGCCAGTTCCTGCCCTACGAGGGGCTCACCGTGAACGCCGCCGAGGCGGTCTACTCGGCGGGCGGCACGATCCTCGGCGACGAGGGCGAGCGCGTCACGGTCGACTCCGCGGCGGCCCGCGAGGGCATCGGCTTCCTCGCGGACGGCGTGCGCGACGGCTGGATCCCGAAGAAGGCGTTGACGTACAAGGAACAGGAGTCCAAACAGGCCTTCCAGGACGGTCATCTCCTCTTCCTGCGCAACTGGCCGTACGCCTACGTCAGCGCCTCCGCCAAGGGCTCGGAGGTCGCCGGGAAGGTTGGCGCGGTGCCGCTGCCCGGCCCCGACGGGCCGGGAACGAGCGTGCTCGGCGGCTCCAATCTCGCGGTCAACGCGCATGCCCGGCACCCCGACTCCGCCGCGCGCCTGATCGCGTACCTCACCAGTGAGCGGGTGCAGCGGCAGGTCCTCACGCGTGGCGCGCTGCCGCCCGTACGGGCCGACCTCTACCAGGACCCGGCGCTGATCCGGGAGTTCCCGTATCTCCCGACGCTGCGCGCGAGCGTCCTCGCGGCGGCGCCGCGCCCCAAGAGTCCCCGGTACGACCAGGTCAGCCTGGCCGTGCAGGCCGTCGTGCACGACGCGCTGACCGGGCACGAGACGCCCGAGGCAGCGGTGCGCCGGCTGGCCCGCGAGCTGGCGGACATCTCACGTCGGGGCTGAGCCCTCCTTTTCGCCGCACTCGACGGCCCCTAGTTACATGTTAGGTAACGCGCTCATCTCAACTTCGACCTCCACGGGTGAAAAAGTCAGCATATAAAGACCCAACTTCCAGATGCGTAAAGCCCACTCGTTGACACCCCTGCGACACGCCTACTTAACATGCATGCATAACCGGAGGCACGCACAGACAGGTCAACGGGTGAAGCTCAACACGCACCGCTGGTGGCGCGACGCAGTGATCTACCAGGTGTACGTCCGGAGTTTTCTGGACAGCACCGGGGACGGCATCGGCGATCTCGCCGGAGTCCGGGCCGGACTGCCGTATCTGAAGAAGCTCGGGGTCGACGGCATCTGGCTGAGCCCCTTCTACCCCTCGCCGCAGCACGACCACGGCTACGACGTCGCCGACTACTGCGACGTGGACCCGCTCTTCGGCGACCTCGCCGAGTTCGACCTGCTGATGACGGACGCCCGGCGCCTCGGCGTCAAGGTGCTCCTGGACATCGTCCCCAACCACTGCTCCAGCGAGCACCCGTGGTTCCAGGAGGCACTGGTCTCGGCGCCGGGCAGCGCGGCCCGCGGCCGCTTCCACTTCGCCGACGGCCGGGGCCCGGACGGGGCCGAGCCGCCCAACAACTGGCACGCCATGTTCGGTGGCCCCGCCTGGAGCCGGGTCACCGAGCAGGACGGCACGCCCGGCCAGTGGTACCTGCACATGTTCACGCCCGAGCAGCCCGACCTGAACTGGCGCAATCCCGAGGTCGGTACCCACTTCGACCACGCGCTGCGCTTCTGGCTCGACCGGGGAGTCGACGGCTTCCGCATCGACGTGGCCGCCGGGCTCTACAAGCACCCCGACCTGCCGGACTCGCCCGACCCGGAGGCCGATGCCCGCACCCGCGACTCGGTCAACCCGCTCGCCTGGAACCAGCCCGAGGTGCACGACGTCTGGCGCCATTGGCGGTCGGTGTGCGAGGAGTACACCGACCGGGACGGCAGAGAGCGGCTGCTCGTGGGCGAGGTCTCCGTGCCGACCGCCCGCGAACACGCCCAGTACGTACGCCACGACGAGCTGCACCAGGCCTTCTTCTTCGACCTGCTCAGCGCGCCGTGGAACGCCGACGCCTTCCGCAAGGTCATATCCGAGGCCATGCAGGACATCGCGGGCACCGGCTCGACGGTCACCTGGGTGCTCAACAACCACGACCAGGTCCGTACCGTCACCCGGTACGGCGAGCTCGGCACCGAGGGCAGCGGCCTCGGCGCCGCCCGCGCCCGCGCCGCCGCGCTGCTGATGCTTGCGCTGCCCGGAGCCGCGTACATCTACCAGGGCGAGGAGCTCGGGCTGCCCGAGGTCGTCGACCTGCCCGACGACGTGCTCACCGACCCGATCTTCCGCCGGACCGGCAGCCGCGCCAGGATCCGCGACGGTTGCCGGGTGCCGCTGCCCTGGTCGGGACATGCCTCGCCGTTCGGCTTCACCTCGGGCGTCGAGAGCGCCAAGCCGTGGCTGCCGCAGCCCGCCTACTTCGCCGAGTACGCCACCGACCGCGCGCTCGCCGACACCCGGTCCTTCTGGCACCTCTACCGCGACGGACTCCAACTGCGCGCGGGACTGCCCCAGTTGGGCGAAGGCGTACTGCGCTGGCTGGACACCCAGCCCGGCGTCCTCGGCTTCGTCCGCGGTGACGGCCTGGTCTGCGCCGTCAACTTCGGTACGGCGCCCACGCCCGCGCCGGTGTCCGGCACCCCGCTGCTGTCCAGCGGCCCCTGCGCGCCCGGCGTCCTGCCCGGCTCGACGGCCGCCTGGTGGATCAGCGACTGCACCAACCCCTGAGCCCCACGACCCACCGACGCGTGAGCCCCATCCCTCCTGATGGCCGATTGCCCGTCATTTACCCGTCAGTTTCCCCGCCCTCGAAGGGACATCAACGATGATGCGACGACGTACGACCCTGCTCGCGAGCTGCACCGCCCTCGCCCTCGCCCTCGGCGCCACCGCCTGTGGTGGCGGCCCCGTCGCCGCGGGCGGTGGCGGCAAGTCGCTCAGCGGCCAGACGATCACCGTGGCCGGTGTCTGGTCCGGCAGTGAGCAGAAGAACTTCCAGAAGGTCCTGGACGCCTTCACCGAGAAGACCGGCGCCAAGACCCAGTTCATGTCCACCGGCGACAATGTCTCCACCGTCGTCGGCAGCAAGATCGAGGGCGGCAACGCCCCCGACGTGGTGATGGTCCCGCAGGTCGGTGTGCTCCAGCAGTTCGCGAAGGAGGGCTGGCTCAAGCCGCTGTCCAAGACCACCGAGCAGTCCGTCGACAGCAACTACGCGAGCGTGTGGAAGAACTACGGCAGCGTCGACGGCACCCTGTACGGCCTGTACTTCAAGGCCGCCCACAAGTCGACAGTCTGGTACAGCCCCGACGCCCTCGACCAGGCGGGCGTCAAGCCGCCGACGACGTACGACGCGATGCTGAAGGCCGGACACACCGTCTCCGAATCGGGCCTCGCGGCCTTCTCCGTCGCGGGACAGGACGGCTGGACGCTCACCGACTGGTTCGAGAACATCTACCTCTCCCAGGCCGGACCCGAGAAGTACGACGCCCTGGCCGCCCACAAGATCAAGTGGACCGACCCGACCGTGGTCGAGGCCCTCACCACCCTCGGCAAGCTCTTCAAGGACAAGCAGCTGATAGCCGGCGGTCGGAAGGAGGCGCTGAACACCGACTTCCCCGGCTCCGTCGAGAAGGTCTTCGGGCCCAAGCCCGAGGCCGGCATGGTCTACGAGGGCGACTTCGTGGCCGGGGTCGCCAAGGACCAGTTCGGCAAGAAGATCGGCGAGGACGCCAACTTCTTCCCCTTCCCCGCGGTCGGCGGCGGCAAGGCGCCCGTGGTCAGCGGCGGCGACGCGGCCGTCGTCCTCAAGGACGGCAAGAACCAGAAGGCCGCCATGCAGTTCCTGGAGTACCTGGCCACCCCCGAAGCGTCGGCGGTGTGGGCCAAGGCGGGCGGATTCCTCTCCCCGAACAAGAAGCTCGACCTCTCCTCCTACGGCGACGACGTCACCCGCGAGACCGCCAAGTCCCTTGTCGCCGCCGGGGATTCGGTCCGCTTCGACATGTCCGACCAGGCCCCTGCCGCGTTCGGCGGCACCAAGGGCGCCGGTGAGTGGAAGCTCCTCCAGGACTTCCTGCGCGACCCGTCCGACCCGAAGGGGACCGCGGCCAAGCTCGAGAGCGCGGCGGCCAAGGCATACCAGGGCTGATCGTCATGACCGCCACGCTCCTCAAAGAGGCGAGCCCGCCGCCGGCCACCATGGCCGACCGCCGGCGGCGGGCCCGGCGACGCGGCCGCGTCATCGCCCTCGCCTTCGTCTTCCCCGCCCTGCTCCTGCTCGGCGCGCTCGTCGTCTACCCGGTGCTGTTCTCGGTGGGCCGCAGTTTCTTCGACGCCTCCGGCACCCGGTTCGTGGGCGGCGACAACTACACCGAGATGTTCCGTGACCCCGTCACGCTCAAGGCCGTCCGCAACACCGCGATCTGGGTGGTCGTCGCACCGGCTCTGCTCACCGGGCTCGGCCTGATCCTCGCCGTTCTCGTCGAGAAGGTGCGCTGGGCAACGGCGTTCAAGCTGCTGCTGTTCATGCCGATGGCCGTCTCCTTCCTCGCCGCGGGCATCATCTTCCGGCTCGCCTACGACGAGGATCCGGACAAGGGCGTTCTGAACGCCGCCGTCGTCTCCGTGCACGACGCCTTCAAGGGGACCTCGTCGTACCCGACCGCCCGCGCCCGGGACGGCCAGGGCCTGACCAAGGGCGCCGACGGCTCGTACCGTACGACCGCTGCCGCGTCCCCCGGCCACACCGTCGACCTCGGCCTGGTCGGCGTACTCCCGAAGGACCTGCCGCAGGGCGCGCGGCCCGCTTATCCGGCCGCGGCCCAGAAGGCGTCCGCCGACGAGATACGCGGCGTCGCCTATCTGGACTTCACCCGCGGCGGGGGAGGGCAGCAGGGCAAGGTCGACCGGCAGGAGAGCGGGCTGCCGGAGATGAAGGTCGAGGCGGTGCGCGACGGGAAGACCGTCGCGAGCACCACCACCGCGGACGACGGCTCCTTCCGCTTCCGGAGCCTCGGCTCGGGCTCGTACACCGTGCGGCTGCCCGCGTCGAACTTCGCCCCGCCGTACCAGGGCGTCTCCTGGCTGGGCCCCGCGCTCGTCACGCCCGCCATCATCGGCGCCTACCTGTGGATCTGGACCGGCTTCGCCATGGTCCTGATCGGCGCGGGGCTCGCCGCGCTGCCGCGCGACGCCCTGGAGGCGGCCCGGATCGACGGGGCGAACGAGTGGCAGATCTTCCGCCGGATCACCGTCCCGCTGCTCGGGCCCGTCCTCACCGTGGTCTTCGTGACGCTGGTCATCAACGTGATGAAGGTCTTCGACCTCGTCTACATCATCGCGCCGGGCCCAGTGCAGGAGGACGCCACCGTACTGGCCACCCAGATGTGGCTGGTGTCCTTCGGCGGCGGCAACAACCAGGGCCTGGGCAGCGCACTCGGGGTGCTGCTCCTGCTCCTGGTGATCCCCGCCATGGTCATCAACGTCCGCCGTTTCCGAGGGAGTCAACGATGAACGCACTCAGGCGAGGGCTCGGCAACAGCCTGGTGCAGGCGTTTCTCGTCGTCGTGGGACTGGTGTGGCTGACCCCGCTCGCGGGACTCTTCCTGTCCTCGCTGCGATCCGCCCAGGACACGGCGAAGGGGGGCTGGTGGACCGCTTTGAAGAGCCCCGGGCAGCTGTCCTTCGACAACTACTCGGCGCTGCTGGGCAATTCGGGGATGACACGGGCATTCTGGAACACCGTACTGATCTCCGTCCCGGCGACCTTCCTCGTCGTCGTGCTCGCCGCGCTCGCCGGATACGCCTTCGCATGGCTGGACTTCCCGGGGCGCGAACCGCTCTTCCTGCTGGTGGTCGCATTGCTGGTGGTGCCGGTGCAGATCGGTCTGCTCCCGGTGGCCAAACTCTTCGGCCAGCTGGGCCTGTTCGGCACGATTCCGGGTGTCGTCCTCTTCCACGTGTCGTACGGGCTGCCGTTCGCGATCTTCCTGCTGCGCAACTACTTCGCGGAGATGCCTCGGGAGATGCTGGAGGCGGCGCGCATGGACGGCGGCACCGAGTGGCGTATCTTCACCCGGCTCGTGCTGCCGGTGGGGCGGCCGGCCATCGCGAGCCTCGCCATCTTCCAGTTCCTCTGGGTCTGGAACGACATGCTGGTCGCACTGCTCTTCGCCGACAGCTCCTCGCAGCCGCTGACGGTTGAACTCCAGTCGCAGATACGGCAGTTCGGAAGCAACATCGATGTGCTGGCGCCCGGCGCGTTTCTGTCTTTGGTGGTGCCGGTGGTCGTGTTCTTCGCCTTCCAGCGGCACTTTGTGCAAGGCGTGATGGCCGGGTCGGTGAAGTGACCCGGCCCATGCCGGCCTGGCGACTGCGGGTCGGTGGGGGCTTGCCCCGCAGTTCTTCAAGGGCGCGGGGAACGGCGCAATCTGTTGAGCGGGGGTCTGGGGGCGACAGCCTCCAGGTACGGGAACGGGTAGGGGCGGCGGGGGCGAAACAAACCCCGCCGCCCCTACCTTCCGGGCTCAGGCCGAAGCCGGCGGATACAGGGATCGCGGCAGCTGGGAAGCCGCTGCCGCGTCCAGGAGCCACAGGGTGCGGGAGCGGCCGTGGGCGCCCGCTGCCGGAGCCTGTACCTCGCCCGCGCCCGACAGGGCGATCGCCGCGGCCTGGGCCTTGTCCTCGCCCGCTGCCAGCAGCCACACCTCGCGGGCGGAGCGGATCGCGGGGAGGGTGAGGGAGATCCGGGTCGGCGGGGGCTTCGGTGCGCCGTGTACGCCGACCACCGTCCGCTCCGTCTCCCGCACCGCGGGGAGCTCCGGGAAGAGCGAGGCCACGTGGGTGTCGGGCCCGACGCCCAGCATCAGGACGTCGAAGGTCGGCACGGACCCGTGGTTCTCGGGCCCGGAGGCCTTCGTGAGCTCGGCGGCGTACGCCTCCGCCGCCGCGTCCACGTCGGCGCCGTAGGGACCGTCGGACACCGGCATCGGGTGCACCCGCGCGGGGTCCAGCGGCACCGAGTCCAGCAGCGCCGCACGGGCCTGCGTGTCGTTGCGGTCGGGGTCGCCCGCGGGCAGGAACCGCTCGTCGCCCCACCACAGGTCGAGGCGGCCCCAGTCGATGGCGTCCCGCGCGGGCGCGGCGGCCAGCGCGGCCAGCAGGCCGTTGCCGTTGCGGCCGCCGGTGAGCACGACCGAGGCGTAGCCGCGCGAGGCCTGCGCGTCCACGATCTTCGTGATCAGCCGGGCCGCGGCGGCCTGGGCCATCAGCTCCTTGTCGCGGTGGACGACGAGCTGCGGAGTGCTCACTTTGCGGCCGCCTTCTTCGCGGGAGCCTTCTTGGCCGGAGCCTTGGCGGGGGCCTTCGTCGCGGTCGTCCCGGAGGCGGAGGCCTCCGTCTCCGACGGGTTCAGCCGGTCCACCCCGTAGCGCAGTGCCGACGCGTACGTGTCGTCCGGGTCGAGGCGGCGCAGCTCCTCCGCGATCAGCTCGGACGTCTCGCGGCGCTTGAGCGCCACCGCGCGGTCGGGCTGCCCCTGGATGGACAGGGTCGCCAGGGAGCCGTCGGCGCGGTCCAGGACGATCGGGCCGCAACTCGTGTCCAGTCGGACGGCGGTGAGGCCGGGACCGGAGGACACAGAGCGCTTGACGGGCACGTCGAGGCGGTCCGCGAGCCACATGGCGAGCAGCTCGCAGCTCGGGTTGAACTCCTCGCCCTCCACCTCGACCGCGTCCACCTCGCAGATGACCTGGTCCAGGGCCGCCGCCAGCATCGAGCGCCAGGGCGTGATGCGGGTCCAGGAGAGGTCGGTGTCACCCGGCGTGTAGGCGTCGGCGCGGGCGCTCAGCTCCCGTACCGGCGCTTCGGCCGCGTAGGTGTCGGTCACGCGGCGTTGGCCGAGCGCGCCGAGCGGGTCCTTGGCCGGGTCGAGCGGCGCGTTCACAGGCCACCAGACGACGACCGGCGCGTCCGGCAGCAGCAGCGGCAGGACGACCGACTGGGCGTGGTTGACGACCTCGCCGTACAGGCGCAGCACCACCGTCTCGCCGGTGCCGGCCTCCGCGCCGAGCCGCACCTCGGCGTCGAGGCGTGACTTCGTGCGGTCGCGGGGCGAACGCGAGACGCGCTTGATGACCACGAGGGTGCGCGAGGGGTGCTCGCGAGAGGCCTCGTTGGCGGCCTTCAGTGCGTCGTAGGCGTTCTCCTCGTCGGTGACGATGACGAGGGTGAGCACCATGCCGACAGCGGGCGTGCCGATGGCGCGGCGGCCCTGCACGAGCGCCTTGTTGATCTTGCTGGCCGTGGTGTCCGTGAGATCGGTCTTCATGGGCGACGCCAGCTCCGTCCGTCTCGCTCGAGCATTTCGTCCGCCTCGACGGGGCCCCACGTGCCCGCGGGGTACTGCGCGGGCTTGCCGTGCTTGTCCCAGTACTCCTCGATCGGGTCGAGGATCTTCCAGGACAGCTCGACCTCCTCGGTGCGCGGGAAGAGGTTCGAGTCGCCCAGCAGGACGTCCAGGATCAGGCGCTCGTACGCCTCCGGGCTCGACTCGGTGAAGGACTCGCCGTACGCGAAGTCCATCGAGACGTCCCGGATCTCCATCGAGGTGCCGGGCACCTTGGAGCCGAAGCGGACCGTGACGCCCTCGTCGGGCTGGACGCGGAAGACGATCGCGTTCTGGCCCAGCTCCTCCGTCGCCGTGTGGTCGAAGGGGGAGTGCGGGGCGCGCTGGAAGACGACCGCGATCTCGGTGACGCGGCGTCCGAGGCGCTTGCCGGTGCGCAGGTAGAAGGGGACGCCCGCCCAGCGGCGGTTGTCGATCTCCACTTTGATCGCGGCGTACGTGTCGGTCTTCGACTTGGCGTCGATGCCGTCTTCCTGGAGGTAGCCGACGACCTTCTCGCCGCCCTGCCAGCCCGCCGCGTACTGCCCCCGGACCGTGTTCTTGCCCAGGTCCTTCGGCAGCCTGGCGGCGCCGAGCACCTTGGTCTTCTCTGCGGCGAGCGCGTCCGCGCCGAAGGAGGCAGGCTCCTCCATGGCCGTGAGGGCCATCAGCTGGAGCAGGTGGTTCTGGATGACGTCCCGGGCGGCGCCGATGCCGTCGTAGTAGCCGGCGCGGCCGCCGATACCGATGTCCTCGGCCATCGTGATCTGCACGTGGTCGACGAAGGACCGGTTCCAGATCGGCTCGAACATCGTGTTGGCGAAGCGGAGCGCCAGGATGTTCTGGACGGTCTCCTTGCCCAGGTAGTGGTCGATGCGGAAGACCTGGTCCGGCGCGAAGACCTCGTGGACGACCGCGTTGAGCTCCTCGGCCGACTTGAGGTCGTGGCCGAAGGGCTTCTCGATGACCGCGCGGCGCCAGGAGCCGTCCGACTGCTCGGCCAGGCGGTGCTTCTTCAGCTGCTTGATGACCACCGGGAAGGCGGACGGCGGCACGGAGAGATAGAAGGCGAAGTTGCCGCCCGTGCCCTGTGCCTTGTCCAGCTCGTCGATGGTCGAGCGCAGCCGTTCGAAGGCGTCGTCGTCGTCGAAGGTGCCCTGCACGAAGCGCATGCCCTGGACGAGCTGCTGCCAGACCTCCTCGCGGAAGGGCGTCCGGGCGTGTTCCTTGACCGCGTCATGGACCTCCTGGGCGAAGTCCTCGTTGGCCCACTCACGGCGTGCGAAGCCGACGAGTGAGAAGCCCGGTGGCAGCAGACCCCGGTTGGCGAGGTCGTACACGGCGGGCATCAGCTTTTTACGTGACAAATCGCCCGTGACGCCGAAAATGACCAGGCCCGACGGCCCCGCGATACGCGGGAGCCGTCGGTCTGCGGGGTCACGCAGCGGATTGCTGCTTGACAAGATTTCAGCCCTCCGAGGGGGCGAGGCGTTCGAGCTCTGCCTCTGTGGACTTGAGCAGGTCGTTCCAGGACGCCTCGAACTTGTCGACGCCCTCGTCCTCCAGGAGCTGGACCACCTCGTTGTACGAGATCCCGAGCTTCTCGACCGCGTCGAGCTCGGCGCGGGCCTGCTCGTACGTACCGGCGATGGTGTTGCCGGTGATCTGCCCGTGGTCCTCGGTGGCCTCAAGGGTGGCCTCCGGCATGGTGTTCACCGTGTTCGGCGCCACCAGGTCGTCGACATACAGAGTGTCCTTGTACGCCTTGTCCTTGACGCCGGTCGAGGCCCACAGCGGACGCTGCTTGTTGGCCTGCGCCTTGTCGAGGGCAGCCCAGCGGTCGGAGGAGAAGACCGCCTCGTACGCCTGGTAGGCGAGCCGGGCGTTGGCGAGACCCGCCTTGCCGCGGGCGGCCTTCGCCTCGGGGGTGCCGAGCGCGTCGATCCGCTTGTCGATCTCGGTGTCCACGCGGGACACGAAGAAGGACGCCACGGAGTTGATCTTCGAGAGGTCCAGGCCACGCTCCTTGGCCTTCTCCAGGCCGGAGATGTAGGCGTCCATGACCTCGCGGTAGCGCTCCAGCGAGAAGATCAGCGTGACGTTGACGCTGATGCCGAGGCCGATGGTCTCGGTGATCGCCGGGAGACCCGCCTTGGTGGCCGGGATCTTGATCAGGGTGTTGGGACGGTCCACCAGCCAGGCCAACTGCTTGGCCTCGGCGATGGTCGCCTTGGTGTTGTGCGCCAGACGCGGGTCGACCTCGATCGACACGCGGCCGTCCTGGCCGCCGGTCGCGTCGAAGACCGGACGCAGGATGTCGGCGGCGTCACGGACGTCCGCCGTCGTGATCATGCGGATCGCTTCTTCGACGGTGACCTTGCGAGCGGCGAGGTCGGCGAGCTGCTGCTCGTAACCGTCACCGCTGCTGATCGCCTTCTGGAAGATCGACGGGTTGGTGGTGACGCCCACGACGTGCTGCTGGTCGATCAGTTCGGCGAGATTGCCGGACGTGATCCGCTTGCGCGACAGGTCGTCCAGCCAGATCGCGACGCCTTCTTCGGAGAGGCGCTTGAGTGCGTCTGTCATGGAAATTGCATCTCCTACGTGTCGTATATCAGCGTCAGCGCCGGGCTGCGGCGATCGATTCCCGGGCGGCATTGGCGACGTTCTCGGCAGTGAAACCGAATTCGCGGAAGAGCACCTTGCCGTCGGCCGAAGCACCGAAGTGCTCCAGCGAAACAATGCGCCCGGCGTCCCCGACGAATCGGTGCCAGGTCAGACCGATACCGGCCTCGACCGCGACCCGCGCCTTCACCGACGGCGGCAGGATGCTGTCCCGGTACCCCTGGTCCTGCTCCTCGAACCACTCCACGCACGGCATGGACACAACGCGCGTCGGAATGCCCGCGGCCTGCAGCTGCTCGCGGGCCTCGACGGCGACGTGCACCTCCGAGCCGGTGCCGATGAGGATGGCTTCGGGCGCTGTGTTCTGTCCTTCGGACCCTTCGGCCTCGAAGAGCACGTAACCACCCTTGGCGGCATCCTCGTTGAGCTCGTACGTCGGCACGCCCTGGCGGGTCAGCGCGAGGCCGTGCGGGGCGCCCTTGCCGAACACCTTCGTGTAGCGCTTGAGGATCTCGCGCCAGGCGACGGCGGTCTCGTTGGCGTCCGCGGGACGGACGACGTTGAGGCCGGGGATCGCGCGCAGCGAGGCGAGGTGCTCGACCGGCTGGTGCGTCGGACCGTCCTCGCCGAGGCCGACGGAGTCGTGCGTCCAGACGTACGTCACCGGCAGGTGCATCAGCGCGGACAGGCGCACGGCGTTGCGCATGTAGTCGGAGAACACCAGGAAGGTGCCGCCGTAGATGCGGGTGTTGCCGTGCAGCGCGATGCCGTTCATCTCCGCGGCCATGGAGTGCTCGCGGATACCGAAGTGAATCGTGCGGCCGTAGGGGTTGGCACCCGGCAGCGGATTGTCGGCCGGCAGGAACGAGGAGTTCTTGTCGATCGTCGTGTTGTTCGAGCCCGCCAGGTCGGCGGAGCCGCCCCACAGCTCGGGGATGACCGCGCCGAGCGCCTGGAGCACCTTGCCGGACGCGGCACGCGTGGCGACGCCCTTGCCCGCCTCGAAGACCGGGAGCTTCTCCTCCCAGCCGGCCGGCAGCTCGGTCGCGGCGATGCGGTCGTACTCGGCGGCGCGCTCCGGACGGGCGGTGCGCCAGGCGGCGAAGCCCTTCTCCCACTCGGCCTTGGCCTCGCGGCCGCGGTCGAGGGCCTGGCGGGTGTGCGCGAGAACCTCGTCGGTGACCTCGAAGGACTTCTCCGGGTCGAAGCCGAGGACGCGCTTGGTGGCCGCGACCTCGTCGTCGCCGAGCGCCGAGCCGTGCGCGGCCTCGGTGTTCTGCGCGTTCGGGGCGGGCCAGGCGATGATCGAGCGCATCGCGATGAAGGACGGCTTGTCCGTCACCTTCTTCGCGGCCTCGATCGCGTTGTAGATGGCGTGCGGGTCCAGGTCGCCGTCCGGCTTCGGGGCGACGCGCTGCACATGCCAGCCGTACGCCTCGTACCGCTTGGCGGTGTCCTCGGAGACAGCCGTCTCGGTGTCGCCCTCGATCGAGATGTGGTTGTCGTCCCACAGCAGGACCAGGTTGCCGAGCTTCTGGTGCCCGGCCAGCGAGGACGCCTCCGCGGAGATGCCCTCCTGGAGGCAGCCGTCACCGGCGATGCAGTAGATGAAGTGGTCGAACGGAGACTCGCCCTGCGGGGCGTCCGGGTCGAACAGACCGCGCTCGTAGCGGGAGGCCATCGCCATGCCCACGGCGTTGGCGACACCCTGGCCGAGCGGACCGGTCGTGGTCTCCACACCGGTGGTGTGCCCGTACTCGGGGTGACCCGGCGTCTTGGAGCCCCACGTACGGAAGGCCTTGAGATCGTCCAGCTCCAGGCCGAAGCCGGCCAGGTAGAGCTGGGTGTAGAGGGTCAGGGACGAGTGGCCCGCGGACAGCACGAAGCGGTCGCGTCCTACCCAGTCGGCGTCCGCCGGGTCGTGCCGCATCACCTTCTGGAAGAGGGTGTACGCGGCAGGCGCCAGGCTCATCGCCGTACCGGGATGGCCGTTGCCGACCTTCTGTACGGCATCGGCGGCCAGGACGCGGGCGGTGTCCACGGCCCGCTGGTCCAACTCGGTCCACTCGAGGTCTGTGGTGGTCGGCTTGGTGCTCACCCTGGGTCAGGGCTCCTCTCCACATGTCACGCATGTCGAATGCCGGTGCACTGGGCGCCCACCGGCGGTGTCGAGCCTACCCCCGTAAGTACGTGCGTTTTTTCGACTCATTCCAGACTGCCGGGACTCTTCGGGATCCGCCTCCCGACTGGGCCGATCCGTGTTCGGCAAGTGAATACGGAGCCGCTCGTAAGAGTGCTCAATCGAGTGGTGCTCGGCTCTTCCAGCGGCGCTGCTCAACACGACCCCACCCCCGCGAATGTCGGGGTCTGGGCAACGTCTACAGTGGCGTGGTACGCGCGAGCCTTTACGGGGAGTTCACACCCGGGGGCTTGCTGGGATGTCTCTGTCAGGGGTGTGCGTGACGGCCGTCGAATCCCGTCCAGCGGGTGGGGGCACCTCCCGCGCCCTTAAGGCTGTGGGGGAGCTCGAGTCGAGCAGCAGCCGGGGCCAGCGGCCGTTCGGGGCCCGTGTCAAAGCGTTCGTGGCGCTGACCAAGCCGCGCATCATCGAACTGCTGCTGATCACCACCGTTCCGGTGATGTTCTTGGCCCAGCAGGGTGTGCCGGACCTGAAGCTGGTGCTCCTCACCTGCCTCGGCGGCTATCTGTCGGCGGGCGGCGCCAACGCGCTGAACATGTACATCGACCGTGACATCGACGCCCTGATGGAGCGCACCTCGCAGCGCCCGCTGGTCACCGGCATGGTCAGCCCCCGCGAGTGTCTGGCCTTCGGCATCACGCTGGCGGTCGTCTCGACGCTCCTGTTCGGCCTGACCGTCAACTGGCTGTCGGCGTGGCTGTCGCTCGGAGCGCTCCTCTTCTACGTCGTCGTCTACACGATGATCCTCAAGCGCCGTACGTCGCAGAACATCGTGTGGGGCGGCATCGCGGGTTGCCTCCCGGTGCTCATCGGATGGTCCGCGGTCACGAACTCCATGTCGTGGGCGCCGGTCATCCTCTTCCTCGTCATGTTCTTCTGGACGCCGCCGCACTACTGGCCGCTGTCCATGAAGGTCAAGGAGGACTACGCGCGCGTGGGCGTGCCGATGCTGCCGGTCGTCGCCACCAACAAGGTGGTCGCCCGCCAGATCGTCATCTACAGCTGGGTGATGGTCGCGGTCTCGCTGCTGCTCACCCCCCTCGGCTACACGGGCTGGTTCTACACGCTGGTCGCGCTCGCCGCCGGTGGGTTCTGGCTGTGGGAGGCGCACGGTCTGCACAACCGCGCCAAGGCCGAGGTGACGGGCGGCAAGCTCAAGGAGATGCGGCTGTTCCACTGGTCGATCACCTATGTGTCGATCCTCTTCGTCGCAGTCGCGGTGGACCCCTTCCTGCGCTAGTGCTGCGCTAGTGCCGCGCTAGTGCCGCGTCGGCCAGGGTTTGCCCGTTGAGGAGCGGCGTCCGGTGCGTGCTCTGGGGGTCCCCCGGCCGAGGGCTGGGGGAGTGCCGGCCGGAAGTCCTCGTACTGGATGTACTTGGGCTTTCGGCCGGTGCGGCGAGTGGGGGCACCTCCCACGCCCTTGAGGCAGTGGGGGAGCGTGCCGGGCGTCGCGACGGGGTGAACCTCGGCTGACGCGGCACTAGCTGCCGGTGACGGGAGGGGTGCGTGGCCAAGGCCACGCACCCCTCCCATCGCCGTTTGATCTACTCGTCGGTAGCATCCTGGCCATGGCAGACACCCAGCAGGATGACGAGACGACCGGCGCCACCCAGGACGCCAGGGCCGAGCGCAGGGCCGCCAAGCTCGCCCAGCAGATCTCCGCCTTCTCCAAGGCGCACGGCGGGGCCGAGGGACAGGTCGCGTACATCGGACAGAAGGGCGCCCGGATCGTGCTCGTCGGCGAGGACGGCGGCTGGGGCGACCTCGTGGCACCCACTTACGCGATCGCCGAGGAAGCCGTGAAGAAGTCCGGCATCACCGTTCACGAAGAGTTCGACGGCGAGTTCGCGGCGAAGGTGAAGACGGGCCCCTACGAGTGGACGCGCATGGCGGGAATCCAGGTGGGCGGCCCGAACAACGGCTGAGGACCGGGTCGAACGCGCCTCGCCGGTCGCGCCCCTGAGGGGCGCGGGTAACTGCGCGACCAGCCACAGCAGGCCGCACCTTCGAAGAAATCCGCACTCTGCGAATCGAAAAAACCAGCGAAGCTCCTTCGCACGGGGTGTGGGCGAGCAACACCTGATACCCGCTTCACCCGTTAGGACCTGAGAACGCAAGGTCCAGTCGCGGGGAGTCCGGATGATCGAAACGTCGTCCCTGGTGGACCAGTACTGCCACGGCGTACTGAGGACGGAGCTGGGCCTCGGCACCTTCGAGGCCCACCTCGCCAGAACCGAGGGCCCACCGGCCCCCGGCACCACCTTCTTCGACACGCAGACCGGTTTCGCCGTACGCCGCTGGTGTCCGCCGCTGCTCGGTCTGGAGCCGCACTGCCCGCCCGCCCGCTATCTGGCCCGGCGTCGTGAACTCGGCGTACTGGAATCGGGCCGCAGGCTGTTGCGCGGCAGCGGCATCACGACGTATCTCGTCGACACCGGGCTGCCCGGTGATCTGACGGGGCCGGGCGAGATGGCCTCCACGGGAGCTGCCGAGGCGCACGAGATCGTCCGGCTGGAGCTGCTCGCCGAGCAGGTCGCCGACACCTCCGGCACCGTCGAGTCCTTTCTTGCCAATCTCGCCGAATCCGTCCACGGGGCCGCCGCGAACGCCGTCGCCTTCACCTCCGTGGCGGGCATGCGGCACGGACTGGCGCTCGCGCCCGAGCCGCCCGGCCCGGGCGAGGTGCGGGGTGCGGCGGGCCGCTGGCTGGCGGACCGCCGGGTGGGCGGGGCGCTCAGCGACCCCGTCCTGCTGCGCCATCTGCTGTGGATCGCGGTGGCCTCGGGGCTGCCCCTCCAACTCCACGCGGGACTCGGCGAGCCCGGACTGCGCATCGACCGCAGCGACCCCGTCCTGCTCACCGACTTCGCCCGCGCCACGGCCGGCCTCGGCACCGACCTCGTCCTCCTGCACGGCTACCCGTACCACCGGCACGCGGCCCATCTCGCCGGTGTCTTCCCGCATGTGTACGCCGACCTGGGCGCGGCCCTGGTCCGTACGGGAGTGCGGGCGGCAGCCGTCCTCGCCGAGATCCTGGAGCTGGCGCCCTTCGGCAAGCTCCTGTTCTCCAGCGGGGCACATGGCCTGCCCGAACTTCATGTGGTCGGGGCACGCCTCTTCCGCGAGGCGCTCGCACGGGTGCTCGGCACCTGGGTCGCCGAGGGGGCCTGGTCGTTGGCCGACGCGCAGCGGGTGGCGGGGCTGATCGCGGCGGGGAACGCGCGACGGGTGTACGGGGTGGACTGAGAGCCGCCAGACTTCGACCCCATGACCGATGACGCCACTGCTCGTCTCCTCGACCGCTTTCTCGCCGATCTGAGGCTTCTTGCCCCGGTCGCCTTGTGGGCGCACGGCTCGCTCGCCGGGGGCGACTACCAGGAGGGGCGCAGTGATCTCGACCTGATCGCGGTCCTGGAGGGCCCGATCTCGCTCGGCACCGTGCGCAAGGTGGTGCGGCTGCACCGCCGGCTGCGCGCCGACGAGCCGCTCGCCGACAAGCTGCACTGCAGCTATCCGACGCCGGACACCATGGCCGGCGCGGAGCGGCCGTACCTCACCTGGGCGCACAACCACCTGCTGAAGCGCCCGGTCACCCCGGTCACCCGGCGGGAACTGCACGCGTTCGGACTCGTTGTGCAAGGCACACCTCCCGAGGACCTGTTCCCGCCCACCCCGGACCGCGAACTGAACGCCTTCGTCGTGCGGGACCAGAAGGACTTCTGGCGGCCCGCGGTGCGCAAGGCCCGGCTCTGGAAGCAGAACGTCTGGGTCGACCTGGGGATGGTCACCTTCGCCCGTGCGACCGTCACCCTGCGCGAGGGCCGCCTGATCTCGAAGCGGGAGGCGTTGGAGGCGCTGCCCGCACTGGGTGCGCCCGTCGACGTGGTCGCCGACATCAGGCGGCGGAGATACGAGGACCCGGCGCCGCCCGCGGAGGAGTGGACGGTGCGCCGGGCGGAACTCACGAGGGCCTATCTGGGTCCCGCCATCGACGGCCTTGTCGCCGCCTACGAAGGACTCACGCGCGCGTGAGCGTCGATTCCGTCGAAGGACCCGGCAGGTCCGCCATGACGTCCGGGCGTTCGCGCAGCGCCAGCAGTACGCGCAGCACCCCGATCCAGACCAGGCAGGAGCCGAGCATGTGGAGGCCGACCAGGGCCTCGGGGAGGTCCGTGAAGTACTGGACGTAGCCGATGACGCCCTGGGAGAGGAGGACGAGGAACAGGTCGCGGGTGCGGTTCAGCGGGCCCTTGGGGGCGTCGACCGCCTTGAGGACGAACCACAGGGCGAAGGTCAGCGTGACCACGATCCAGGCCAGCACGGCGTGCAGCTTGGCGACGTTCTCCCAGTTCACGTGCATGCGGTCGACCTCGCTTGAGTCGCCCGCGTGCGGTCCCGCACCGGTGACGACCGTGCCGACCGCGATCAACAGCACGGCGGCGGCGACCAGGAACCAGACCAGTTGCTGCACCGACTTGCCGACGAGCGGACGCGGTTCGGCGTCGCCCTCGCGGGTGCGCTGCCACATGAGCGTCGCGACGGTGATGAGCGCCGTGGAGAGCAGGAAGTGGGCGGCGACCGTGTACGGGTTGAGGCCGACCAGGACGACGATGCCGCCGAGGATCGCGTTGCTCATGACGATCCAGAACTGGGCCCAGCCCAGCCGGGTCAGGCCCCGCCGCCACGGCTTCTGCGAGCGTGCGGCGATGATCGCCCAGCCGACCGCGGCACACAGCACATACGTCAGCATGCGGTTGCCGAACTCGATGACCCCGTGGAAGCCCATCGCGCTCGTGGTCGTCAGCGAGTCGTCCGTGCACTTCGGCCAAGTCGGGCAGCCGAGGCCCGAGCCGGTCAGCCGCACGGCGCCGCCGGTGACCACGATGACCACCGCCATCACCAGCGCGGCGAGGGCCGCGCGCTGCACCGTCCGGGGGTTCGGGGTCCAGCGTTCGGCGATGAAGGCGAGCGGGTTGCGCACCGCGCTCAGGGCGTCGGCTCGGGTCACGTTTGGCACGCTCCCCATCGTAGGGGGCCGCTTGTGCACGCCTTCACGAGGGGGAGGTCTCTACTCCCACCGGAAGAATCGGGCGGCGGCTGCGAGACCCACGACCGCCCACACGGCCAGGATCCCGAGGTCCCCCCACGGCATCCCCGCGCCGTGCTGGAGCACGTCCCGCAGCCCGTCCGAGAGCGCCGAGATCGGCAGCAGGCCGAGGACGTCCTGGGCGCCGACGGGGAACTTGTCCATCGGGACGATCACGCCGCCGCCGACCAGGAGCAGCAGGAAGACCAGGTTGGCGGCGGCCAGCGTCGCCTCCGCCTTCAGCGTGCCCGCCATCAGCAGGCCGAGGCCCGAGAACGCGGCCGTCCCCAGAACCAGCAACAGCAGCACAGCCAGCGGGTTGCCGTGCGGTGACCAGCCCAGCGCGAAGGCGACCACCGTCAGCAGGATCACCTGGAGAGCCTCCGTGACCAGCACGGACGCCGTCTTCGCCGTCATCAGGCCCCAGCGGGGGAGCGGGGAGGCGGCCAGCCGCTTGAGCACGCCGTAGCGCCGCTCGAAGCCCGTCGCGATCGCCTGGCCGGTGAACGCCGTCGACATCACGGCGAGCGCGAGGATGCCGGGGGCCAGGAAGTCGACCGCCTTGCCCTTGCCCGTGTCGACGATGTCGACCGAGCCGAACAGCAGCAGCAGCAGGGTCGGGATGACGACCGTCAGGAGGAGCTGCTCGCCGTTGCGGAGCAGCATCTTCGTCTCGAGGGCGGCCTGCGCGCCGATCATGCGGGGCAGCGGCGCCGCACTCGGCTTCGGGGTGTACGTACCGGCGGTGGTCACGAACGCAGCTCCTTGCCGGTCAGTTCCAAAAACACGTCTTCGAGAGTGTGGCGTTCGACCGAGATCTTCTCCGGCATCACCCCGTGCTGCGCGCACCAGGACGTGACCGTCGCCAGCAGTTGCGGATCGACCTTGCCGCCCACCCGGTAGGCGCCCGGCGTCAGTTCGGCCGCCGTGCAGTCGGCCGGGAGGGCCTTCAGCAGGGACCCCACGTCGAGCCCCGGGCGGCCGCTGAACCGCAGGGTGTTCTCGGCGCCGCCGCGGCACAGCTCCTCGGGGGAGCCCTGGGCGATGACCTTGCCCGCGTCGATGATCGCGACGTCGTCGGCGAGCTGCTCGGCCTCATCCATGTAGTGCGTGGTGAGGATGACGCAGACGCCGTCGGCGCGCAGATCGCGGACCAGGTCCCAGGTGGCGTGCCGGGCCTGCGGGTCGAGTCCGGCGGTCGGCTCGTCGAGGAAGACCAGTTCGGGGCGGCCGACCACGGCCATCGCCAGCGCGAGGCGCTGCTGCTGGCCGCCCGAGAGCCGTCGGTACGTCGTACGGCCGCAACTGTCGAGGCCGAGCCGTTCGATGAGCGCGTCCACGTCCAGCGGGTGGGCGTGGAGCTTGGCGACGTGGCGGAGCATTTCGTCCGCCCGGGCGCCCGAGTAGACGCCTCCGGACTGGAGCATCACGCCGATGCGGGGGCGCAGCGCCGCGGCCTCCCGGACCGGGTCGAGGCCCAGGACGCGTACCGAGCCCGAGTCCGGTCTCCGGTACCCCTCGCAGGTCTCGACCGTGGTCGTCTTGCCGGCGCCATTGGGTCCGAGTACGGCGGTGATGCCCGCCTCGGCCACCAGGTCGAGGCCGTCCACCGCGGTCTTCGTGCCGTACCGCTTCACCAGGGCCTGGACCTGGACCACGGGCTCGCTTCGCATGAGGCGCAAGTCTAAGGACGCCGTCGCGGCTCGGAGGCGCCGGGGCCCGCATCCACGTACAGATCCCCGTGGCCGGTGCAGCGCCAGCCACCGCTCCGCGTACGCCACCGCGTCGGCCACCGGGAACAGCCTGGCGTCGGCCGCGCCCACCTTGCCCCGCACGACGGGGCGGTCCCGTTCGAAGTCGGAGCCCAGCTCCTCGAACATCTCGGAGGTGATCGACACCTCCAGGACCAGCTCCCAGCCCGTCGGGGAGGGGCGCCCGACCTCCACGACGGGCGACGGGATGCGGTACTCGGCCAGATGGAAACTCGTACAGGTGTCGTAGCCCGCGCCGAGCAGCAGGATCCGGGCACCGTCGGCCTCCAGGCGGGCCAGCGGGCTGCTCCCCCACTGCCTTAAGGGCGTGGGAGGTGCCCCCAGCCGAGGCGGCAGTCGAGCGCGTGCCCCTCGGTGATCGCCGCCGCGTGCGGGCCGAGCGCCGCGAACGAGGTCTCCGGATGTGCGCTGCGCAGGGCGCCGGGCCAGTTCCGTACGGTCTCCGGGATCACGCCGACCCCGCGGGAGGGTGTCACGAGCGGGTCGTACGCGGGCATCGTCGCCCGAATGGCCGACCACCACTCCTCGGGTACGGGCGGGTTGCTCCACAGGGCCGGGTGGAGAGGTCGCCGGACTGGGTGGGGACCACCAGGGTGCCCTCGGGGCCGAGTGCGTCGCGCAGTCCCTGGACGACCGTGACGGGGCCGCCGTTGACCCAGCCGAGGGAGCTGAGGGAGGAGTGCACGAGAAGCGTTTCTCCCGGGCGTATGCCCAGTGAGAGAAGGTGTGCGGCGAGGGTGTCCCGAGTGACGAGTGGGCCGGTCGGAGGGGGTGTCGGCATGGTTCGGGAGTTTTCCCGAGAGCCCGGCCTGCCGCCACCGAATTGACCGATCAAAGATCATTTCTGCAGGTCACCTTAGGTATGCCTAAGTGATGCAGCGCACCGTCCACCCCTCAGGACGCGGCTTGCCTGCCTCTGAGGAATTACGCAACAATGGCGTTGTGAAAAACGTTCGCGAGGCTCGGGAGACCCCCACGGGGGCCCCGCAGGAGGAGCTCGCGACCGGGGAGCGGTCGACACGCAACCGGGTCGCGCGGTCCATCCTGGACCACGGCCCGTCGACGGTGGCCGATCTTGCCGGACGCCTGGGGCTGACCCAGGCCGCCGTGCGCCGTCATCTCGACGCGCTCGTCGCCGACGACGTCGTGGAAGCACGTGAGCAGCGGGTCTACGGAGCGCGTACGCGCGGCCGTCCCGCCAAGGTGTTCGCCCTGACCGACTGTGGCCGGGACGCCTTCGACCAGTCCTACGACAAGCTCGCGGCGGACGCGCTGCGCTGGATCGCGGCGCGTGAGGGCGGCGACGAGGCGATTCTGGCCTTCGCCCGCGCCAGGATGGCCGCGCAGGCCGCTGCCTACCGCAAGGCCGTCGAGGCCGCCGCCCCCGAGGAGCGCACCGAAGCGCTGGCCAAGGCCTTGAGCGTGGACGGGTACGCTGCTACGGCGCGTAGCGCACCGGTCGGCGAGCAGCTCTGCCAGCACCACTGCCCGGTCGCCCATGTCGCCGAGCAGTTCCCGCAGCTGTGCGAGGCGGAGACCGAGATCTTCTCCCAGCTGCTCGGTACGCACGTCCAGCGGCTGGCCACCATCGCCCACGGCGATGGCGTATGCACCACGTTTATCCCCAAGATTTCCAAGACCACTGATAACGCATCTGCAAGCACCGCCGGGAGGAACCCCGCATGACGCTCCCCATCGAGGAGACTGCCCACCCCGAGCTCGAGGGTCTGGGTACGTACGAATACGGCTGGGCCGACTCCGACGTGGCCGGTGCCTCTGCCAAGCGCGGCATCAACGAGGACGTCGTCCGCGACATTTCCGCGAAGAAGAGCGAGCCGGAGTGGATGACCAAGCTCCGCCTCAAGGGCCTGCGCCTCTTCGAGAAGAAGCCCATGCCCAACTGGGGCTCGGACCTCTCGGGCATCGACTTCGACAACATCAAGTACTTCGTGCGCTCCACGGAGAAGCAGGCGGAGTCCTGGGAGGACCTGCCCGAGGACATCAAGAACACGTACGACAAGCTCGGCATCCCGGAGGCGGAGAAGCAGCGCCTCGTCGCCGGTGTCGCGGCCCAGTACGAGTCCGAGGTCGTCTACCACCAGATCCGCGAGGACCTGGAGGAGCAGGGCGTCATCTTCCTGGACACCGACACCGCTCTGAAGGAGCACCCGGAGCTCTTCAAGGAGTACTTCGGCACGGTCATCCCGGTCGGTGACAACAAGTTCGCCTCGCTGAACACCGCCGTGTGGTCCGGTGGCTCCTTCATCTACGTGCCGAAGGGCGTGCACGTGGAGATCCCGCTCCAGGCCTACTTCCGCATCAACACGGAGAACATGGGCCAGTTCGAGCGGACGCTGATCATCGTCGACGAGGACGCCTACGTCCACTACGTCGAGGGTTGTACGGCCCCGATCTACAAGTCGGACTCCCTGCACTCCGCGGTGGTCGAGATCATCGTGAAGAAGGGTGCCCGCTGCCGCTACACGACCATCCAGAACTGGTCGAACAACGTCTACAACCTGGTCACCAAGCGCGCCGTGGCGTACGAGGGCGCGACCATGGAGTGGATCGACGGCAACATCGGCTCCAAGGTCACCATGAAGTACCCGGCCGTCTACCTGATGGGCGAGCACGCCAAGGGCGAGACCCTGTCCATCGCCTTCGCGGGCGAGGGGCAGCACCAGGACGCCGGCTCCAAGATGGTCCACATGGCGCCGAACACCTCGTCGAACATCGTGTCGAAGTCCGTGGCGCGCGGTGGCGGTCGCACGTCCTACCGCGGTCTGGTCGAGATCGGCGAGGGCGCGGCCGGATCCAAGTCGAACGTGCTGTGCGACGCGCTGCTCGTCGACACCATCTCCCGCTCCGACACGTACCCGTACGTCGACGTCCGTGAGGACGACGTGTCCATGGGTCACGAGGCCACCGTCTCCAAGGTCTCCGAGGACCAGCTCTTCTACCTGATGAGCCGTGGTCTGACCGAGTTCGAGGCGATGGCGATGATCGTGCGCGGCTTCGTCGAGCCGATCGCCAAGGAACTGCCCATGGAGTACGCCCTCGAGCTCAACCGGCTGATCGAGCTGCAGATGGAAGGCGCGGTCGGCTAACCCCGCCCCATCGGTCAGCACACGTCTTACTCAGAAAGCGAGCACTACGACAGCCATGGCTGAGGCTCAGAACTCCCCCACTCTCGGCTCCGCTCGAGCGGGGGGGGCCCCACCGCTGGGATCCACCACCGCCGGCCAGATCGCGGTGGCCGCCGAGTCGACCGTCGCCACGCGCATGAGCGCGCCCCCGTCCTTCGACGTGGCGGACTTCCCCGTCCCCCACGGCCGCGAGGAGGAGTGGCGGTTCACCCCGCTGGAGCGCCTGCGCGGGCTGCACGACGGCACCGCGGTCGCCACCGGCGACGGCGTGAAGGTCGGCATCGACGCGCCGGAGGGCGTCGTCGTGGAGACCGTCGGCCGCGACGACGCCCGACTGGGCAAGGCCGGCACCCCGGTGGACCGCGTCGCCGCCCAGGCGTACTCGGCGTTCGAGAAGGCCGGTGTCGTCACCGTCCCCAAGGAGACGGTGCTCACCGAGCCGATCCGCATCGCCGTGCACGGCGAGGGCGGGGTCGCCTACGGCCACCAGGTCGTGGAGCTCGGAGCCTTCGCCGAGGCCGTCGTCGTCATCGACCACACCGGTGACGCCGTACTCGCCGCCAACGTCGACTACATCCTGGGCGACGGCGCCAAGCTCACCGTCGTCTCCGTCCAGGACTGGGACGACAAGTCCGTGCACGTGGGCCAGCACAACGCGCTGATCGGCCGGGACGCCACCTTCAAGTCCTTCGTGGTCACCTTCGGCGGCGACGTCGTACGCCTCCACCCGCGCGTCGCGTACGCCGGCACCGGCGGCGAGGCCGAGCTCTTCGGCCTGTACTTCACGGACTCGGGCCAGCACCAGGAGCACCGCCTCCTCGTCGACCACAACACCCCGCACTGCAAGTCGAACGTCGCCTACAAGGGCGCGCTGCAGGGCGACGGCGCGCACGCGGTGTGGATCGGCGACGTCCTCATCGAGGCCAAGGCCGAGGGCACGGACACCTACGAGATGAACCGGAACCTGGTTCTGACCGACGGCGCCCGGGTCGACTCCGTGCCGAACCTGGAGATCGAGACCGGCGAGATCGTCGGCGCCGGACACGCCTCGGCGACCGGCCGCTTCGACGACGAGCAGCTCTTCTACCTGATGGCCCGCGGCATTCCGGAGCACGAGGCCCGCCGTCTGGTGGTCCGCGGCTTCTTCGCCGAGCTGGTCCAGCAGATCGGCGTCGAGGACATCGAGGAGCGCCTCATCGCCAAGATCGAAGAGGAGCTGGAGGCGTCGGTCGCATGACCACCTTCGACCGTGCCCGATTCATTCGGGTCTGTGGGCTGAGCGAGCTGGAGGAGGACACCCCGAAGCGGGTGGAACTCGACGGCACGCCGGTCTCGGTCGTGAAGACCGAAGGGGAGGTGTTCGCGATCCACGACATCTGCTCGCACGCGAACGTCTCGCTCTCCGAGGGCGAGGTGGAGGACTGTCAGATCGAGTGCTGGCTGCACGGCTCCAGCTTCGACCTCCGCACCGGCAAGCCGTCCGGCCTTCCCGCGACGCGCCCCGTCCCCGTATACCCCGTACAGATCGAAGGGGACGACGTGCTCGTCTCCCTCACCCAGGAGTCCTGAGGAACCCATGGCAACGCTTGAAATCCACGACCTGCACGTCACCGTCGAGGCCGACAACGCCACGAAGGAGATCCTCAAGGGCGTCGACCTGACCGTGAAGCAGGGCGAGACGCACGCCATCATGGGCCCCAACGGCTCCGGCAAGTCGACCCTCGCCTACTCCCTCGCGGGCCACCCGAAGTACACGATCACCAGCGGCACCGTCACCCTCGACGGCGAGGACGTCCTGGAGATGTCCGTCGACGAGCGTGCCCGCGCGGGCCTGTTCCTGGCGATGCAGTACCCCGTCGAGGTCCCCGGCGTCTCGGTCTCCAACTTCCTGCGCACCTCGGCCACGGCCGTGCGCGGCGAGGCCCCCAAGCTGCGTACCTGGGTGAAGGAGGTCAAGGAGGCCATGGAGCGCCTCAACATGGACCCGGCCTTCGCCGAGCGCAATGTGAACGAGGGCTTCTCCGGCGGTGAGAAGAAGCGCCACGAGATCCTCCAGCTGGAGCTTCTCAAGCCGAAGGTCGCGATCCTCGACGAGACCGACTCCGGCCTGGACGTCGACGCCCTGCGCATCGTCTCCGAGGGCGTCAACCGCGTCCGTGAGACCGGCGAGGTGGGCACCCTGCTCATCACGCACTACACGCGCATCCTGCGCTACATCAAGCCCGACTTCGTCCACGTCTTCTCCGGCGGCCGGATCGTCGAGTCCGGCGGCGCCGAGCTCGCCGACAAGCTGGAGAACGAGGGCTACGAGGCTTACGCGAAGCACGACGAAGTCGACACGAAGGGTGGCGTATCCGCGTGACACAGTTGCCGGGCCTCCTCGACACCGAGGCGATCCGCAAGGACTTCCCCGTCCTGGACCGACTGGTCCACGACGGCAAGAAGCTCGTGTATCTGGACAACGCGGCGACCTCGCAGAAGCCGCGCCAGGTACTGGACGCCCTCAGTGAGTACTACGAGCGCTACAACGCCAACGTCCACCGCGGTGTGCATGTGCTCGCCGAGGAGGCCACGGCGCTGTACGAGGGCGCGCGCGACAAGGTCGCCGCGTTCATCAACGCGCCGAGCCGTGACGAGGTGATCTTCACCAAGAACGCCTCCGAGTCGCTCAACCTCGTGGCGAACATGCTGGGCTGGGCCGACGAGCCCTACCGCGTGGACCACGAGACCGAGATCGTCATCACGGAGATGGAGCACCACTCCAACATCGTTCCGTGGCAGCTGCTGTCGCAGCGCACGGGCGCGAAGCTGAAGTGGTTCGGCCTGACCGACGACGGCCGCCTCGACCTCTCGAACATCGACGAGATCATCACGGAGAAGACGAAGATCGTCTCCTTCGTGCTGGTGTCGAACATCCTGGGCACCGTCAACCCGGTCGAGGCGATAGTGCGCCGCGCCCAGGAGGTCGGCGCCCTCGTCCTGATCGACGCCTCGCAGGCGGCACCCCACATGCCTCTCGACGTCCAGGCCCTGCAGGCCGACTTCGTGGCCTTCACCGGCCACAAGATGTGCGGTCCGACGGGCATCGGCGTCCTCTGGGGCCGTCAGGAGCTCCTGGAGGACCTGCCGCCGTTCCTCGGCGGTGGCGAGATGATCGAGACCGTGTCGATGCACTCGTCGACGTACGCCCCGGCCCCGCACAAGTTCGAGGCGGGCACCCCGCCGATCGCCCAGGCGGTCGGTCTGGGCGCGGCGATCGACTACCTGACCTCGATCGGCATGGACAAGATCCTCGCCCACGAGCACGCGCTCACCGAGTACGCGGTGAAGCGGCTCGCCGAGGTCCCCGACCTGCGGATCATCGGTCCGACCACGGCCGAGGACCGCGGCGCGGCGATCTCGTTCACGCTGGGTGACATCCATCCGCACGACGTGGGCCAGGTCCTCGACGAGCAGGGCATCGCGGTCCGGGTCGGCCACCACTGCGCCCGCCCGGTCTGCCTGCGGTACGGAATTCCTGCGACCACGCGAGCGTCGTTCTATCTGTACTCCACGCCGGCCGAGATCGACGCACTGGTCGACGGCCTGGAGCACGTCCGGAATTTCTTCGGCTGAGGAGCGGCTGAGACGTGAAGCTTGATTCGATGTACCAGGAAGTCATCCTGGACCACTACAAGCACCCGCACGGGCGGGGCTTGCGGGATGGCGATGCCGAGGTGCACCACGTCAACCCGACGTGCGGCGATGAGATCACGCTGCGGGTGAAGTACGACGGCGAGCGGATCGCGGACATCTCGTACGAGGGCCAGGGCTGCTCGATCAGCCAGGCCTCGGCCTCCGTGCTGAACGAGCTCCTGGTCGGCAAGGACGTGTCCGAGGGGCAGAAGATCCAGGAGACCTTCCTGGAGCTGATGCAGTCCAAGGGCCGTATCGAGCCGGACGACGCGATGGAGGAGGTGCTGGAGGACGCGGTCGCGTTCGCCGGTGTCTCCAAGTACCCGGCCCGGGTCAAGTGCGCCCTCCTGAGCTGGATGGCGTGGAAGGACGCGACCGCCCAGGCCCTGGGCGAGAGCGCCGAGAGGAAGACGGCATGAGCGAGAACACTGTGACATCGGAAGAGGGCCTGACGACGAAGCCGGCCTCCGAGGAGGAGGTCCGCGAGGCGCTGTACGACGTCGTCGACCCCGAACTGGGCATCGACGTCGTCAACCTCGGCCTGATCTACGGCATCCACATCGACGACGCGAACATCGCGACGATCGACATGACCCTGACGTCTGCGGCCTGCCCGCTCACCGACGTCATCGAGGACCAGGCCAAGTCCGCCACGGACGGCCTCGTCAACGAGCTGCGCATCAACTGGGTCTGGATGCCGCCGTGGGGCCCGGACAAGATCACGGATGACGGGCGCGAGCAGCTCCGGGCGCTCGGGTTCAACGTCTGAGGTTCTCGGTACGTTTTGGCCTTCCGCACGTGGCGATGGGCGACACCCCCAGCCGGGGGTGTGGCCCATCGCTTTTTGCGGTCATGCGCGGTCAGGGGCCGTCAGGCGCCGTCACGTGCGGTCCACGGGTGACCTGGAGATAGGCCGGAACACGGCGGTGGTCGGCGAGGGAGTCGAGGAGTCCGAGCTTGGAGCACCGTCGGCCGCATGAGCGCATGGTGGCACGCTCCGGGAACCCGGCACACCCGGGTAAGCCCTGAGGGCTCCGGGCTCCGGGCTCCGGGCTCAGCCCCAGCCCTTCACCACACGGAACGCCGAGTCCGCGCGGTAGAGCTTGCTGTTGTCGTACGGGTCCAGGTGGAGACGGAAGTTGCGGTGGCGCAGGTAGCGGCCCGGGTAGTTGACCGACTCCAGCATGATGGCGCCGGTGTACGACGACGCCCGGGGGCAGAAGGTGGCGTCCTTCTCGAAGAGGTCGGAGCCGTCGCCGCGGTCGGCGCGCAGGGAGATTGCGGTGGCGGGGGTAGGCGCCGTCGGCGGTGGTGAAGGAGTAACAGGAGGAGTTGGCGAGTCCCTTGACCACCGTGAAGCCGGCCTCCTGCCGCGTAGTGGCCGAGCTGCCCGTAGACACTGGGTCGAGCCGGACGAAGCCGTCGCTCACATGCCAGTAGCGGTCGGGGTAGTTGACCGACTGGAGCGACTTCCGTGCGGAGGCCGGCTTGGACGTGGGGGACTTGTCTGCCGAGGCGGACTGCGACGGACCGGGGACGGGTCGGTCGTCGGAACCCTGTCCCGAGGGTTCGGGCGAGACGGATCCCTGCGCGGCGGAGGGGGAGGACTGCGGGGAGGACGGCGCGCTCTCGCGCGCCGCGGCCACGGTCGTGTCGGTGGCCGCGGCGGACCCGCCCGGCGGAATCACGAGCCCCGTGTCGGTGCCGGTCTCCTTCGCCCGATTACCTGATGAGATGTCAGTGTCGTTCCGCTGTACGGCGATTGCTGTCGCGGCTGCGATCAGCACCGCCACCGCGAGCCCGCCGGCCAGCCAGAGCCGCCGTGTCCCGGGCAGCCGGTCCTCGTCCGCGACCCGGCCGGGTTCCCACGGCGCCGTTGATTCCGGGGCGAAATCCGTCCGCACGGGGTAGGGAGTGCCGTACGGGCTCGGGCGCCAGGGCGCCATCTCCGTGGAGGGGGAGGGCCGGTCGTCGTTGGGCCCGGGAGCGAGCGTTCTTTCTGGCATGCGCGTTCCTCGCACAAGAGAAGAGGGGGGAGGCGCGGGCACACGCAACGGCGGCAACCGTGGAGGCGGTGTGTGCAACTGGTGAAACAATAGTGGACATGGTGAGTCCTGAGCAGTCGCTTCCCTGCTGATCCACTGATCCACTGATCCAGTGATCTGGTGACGCACTGGTTCGCTGATCCGCGCCATCTCGCAGCGGGCCCGTCGGGGGGTGCGGTGCGGCGGGCCGGCGGCGCGTCGGCACGGATGCGTGAACCGGGGCCCGTGGCCCGTCAGTTGATGACGACGTCAGAGTTCAGGGCCTAGCCGGCCTGCCCTGCCCAGCCGGAGCCACGGCCACGCTCGTCCACGCGCGGAGAGAAAACTGCACGTGGCCACCCACGGGGGAATCCGGCCGAGAGCACGGACAAGCCCGTGACCTGTCTGTTCATGGACCGTGCGGAAGTGCCGCGGATCCGCCCGCCGGTGTGGTGGCAGGTCCGCCCGCCCGTGCGGTGGTGGGTCCTCCCGCCGGTCTGGTGGCGGGTCTTCCCGCCGGTGTGGTGGCGGGTGCGTCCGCCAACGCGGTGGCGTGCGTCACCGGACCGGAGGACGCTGCCGTCCATGGCCGTCTCCCTCTACCACCTCGTCGTCGACGCGCACGACCTGCCCGTGCAGGCGCGCTTCTGGTGTCAAGTCCTCGACTGGCGCGTGCTGTTCGAGGCCGAGGACGAGATCGTCATCGGCGCCGACGCATACGCCCTGCCCGGGCTCTGCTTCGTCCCGGTCCCCGAGCCCAAGACCGTCAAGAACCGGCTCCACATCGGCCTCACGCCGGACGACCAGGCCGCCGAGGCGAGCGAAGCGAGGTGGGGGTCCCCCCGGCCGAAGGCTGGGGGAGCATCCTCGCCCTCGGAGCGCGCCGGGCCGACGTCGGGCAGGGCGAGGACGTCAGCTGGGTCTTGCTCGCCGACCCCGAGGGCAATGAATTCTGTGTGCTGCGTCCCAAGAAGTCACTCGTGGACTGACCTCTACGATCCGGACACTCGCAGCAGCACGTCCGCGAGTCCCTCCTTGCGGATGCGCTGGTCGATGTAGAGCAGGGCCGTGACCAAGGGCAGGAACACCATGGCGAACAGTTGAGTGAGGAGACTTCCGGCCAACGAGAGAAAGAGGTAGACGCCCGCGTGGGGCAGGCTTTGCGCGAAGGCGTCCGCCGCGTCCGTGACCGGCGGCGACGAGGCGTCGTACGGCTGCGGACCGGGCGCTGCGAACGCCAGTGGCAGCCGGACCGCGAGCGACACGATCAGCGCCGTCAGACCGCCCAGCAGGGTGATGCCGAACGTCCGCCACCACGCGCCCCGCACCAACCGCACCGAGCGCCGCAGCGCCTGCACGGGCCCCGCCGCCTCCAGCACGGCCGCGGCCGGGGCGAAGCAGAACAGGACGTAGAGCCAGACCGCCAGCGGTACGGCGAGCAGTGTGAGCAGGAAGAAGGCCCCGTACAGCGGAGCGCTGCCGAGGAGCAGAGCGAGGAAGAGCGAGGCGAAGACCGCGAGGAACAGCAGCGTCGGGATCAGCAGGATCAGCCCGAGCAGCAGCGTCACGCCGAGCACCGACGGGGTGCGCGGCCAGGTGCGCCGCCAGATCTGGCCGAGAGTGGCCCGCCGGCCGAGCACCGCGTCGTGAATCGTCGCCGCGCACGAGGCCTGGACGAAGGCCCCCGCGAGCGTGAAGCCCACGAGGGCGAAGGCCCAGACGGCGCCGAACGCCAGCAGGACGGGCCGCATCTCGGCCCAGGGCGGGTTGCGGGGGGTGTCGTACAGGGCGTGCAGATGGTCGCTCACGGCGGCGTACGCGACGACCGCCGCGCCCGCGACCAGGGCGCCCAGCGCGAGATGGACCAGGACGGCGAGCCCGAACAACGAACGTCCGTACCGCCGCATCGTCGCGAAGGCGCCGCCGAAGACCGTGTCCACGCCGAGCGGGGCCAGGGGTATGACACCCGGCTTGGGCGGAGGAGGTGCCGGCGCCCAGCCCCAGCCGCCCGGAGGGCCGCCGTACGGCCCCGATGGTCCCCACCCCGATGTGTCCGACATTCCTCTTGCGCTCCGATGCTCCGGGAGTCTCCGACTCCAGCCCCCACTGTGATCGCGAACGATATCCGGTGCGGCTGGTGGTGCCCATGGGGTGTGCGCGGTGGCCTTGTGTACGGGCGTACGCATCGATGTGTACACTCGTACGCATGGGATATGTGCTGCTCGCCGGCGCCATTGCCGCGGAGGTGGCGGGCACCACCGCCATGAAGTACAGCGACGGCTTCAGCAAGCTGTGGCCGTCGCTGGTGACCCTGCTCGGTTACGTCATCGCCTTCGTACTGCTCGCGCAGACCCTGAAGACGGTCTCCGTCGGCACGGCGTACGCGATATGGGCCGGGGTCGGCACCGCCGTCATCGCCGCGATCGGCATGGTGTTCCTCGGAGAGGGGCTCAACGCCGCGAAGGTCGCCGGGATCGCGCTGATCATCGGCGGGGTCGTGCTGCTGAACCTGGGCGGTGCGCACTGATGGCACCGCGCCCCGGGCCCGGCGGTGAGTCCTGATGGCCCGCCGGTACGACCCCGAGCGACGTCGGCGGATCATCGACGCGGCGATCCGGGTCGTGGGCGCCAAGGGGCTCGCCGGGCTGAGCCACCGCTCTGTCGCCGCGGAGGCCGATGTGCCGCTCGGCTCCACCACTTATCACTTCAAGACCCTCGACGAGCTGATGGTCGCCGCGCTGCGGCAGGCCAACGAGGGCTTCGCCAAGGTGATCGCCGCGCGCGGCGGCATGGAGGATCCGCGGACCGATCTGGCCGCGGAGCTCGCCGGCTGGATGGGCGAGTGGCTCGCCGGCGACCGTACCGGTGTCGAGCTGGAGTACGAGCTCTACCTCGCCGCCCTGCGCCGCCCCGCCCTGCGGCCCGTCGCCGCCGAGTGGGCCCAGGACCTCGCCGAGCTGCTGTGCCGCCGCACGGATCCGGTCACCGCGCGGGCGCTGGTCGCGCTCATGGACGGCATCTGTCTGCAGGTGCTGCTCACCGACGCTTCGTACGACGAGGAATACGCGCGGGACATGTTGAGGCGGATCACCGGCTGATCACGGCGGCTCGGCGGGAGCCGTGAACCTCCGCGCCCCATCGGGGAACACCGGGTGACATGCTCACCCCGACCACGCCACACGGAGACCACGTGACCGGACCGCCACCGCCACGCCCCGAATCCTTGCCCCCGCCCTCGGGGTCAGGCGCGGTCCGCACTGCCGAACCTGCTGCTCCTGGAGCTGCGGACGTACCACTTCAGCGGCTGGGGGACCATGCGTCGCAGCGGCGGTACCTGGAAGTCGGTCGCGGTCATGAACAACGAGGCCGTCCTTGAGGCCGCGCTCGTCGACAAGGAAGGGGAGCGGCCCTGAGGCGGAAGGGCGGCAGGGCGTGAGCCGCGTCCTCGCGGAGGGCATGAGTCGCGTCCTCGCGGAGGGCGGCGCCGCCCGGAGCCGTATCGTGCGCCCGGCACGTGAGATGGCGGGCGCACCGGTTCGCCCGGGCGGGCCCTGCCAAGTTAGGTTTCACCCATGACCGACACGACTGCTTCTCGCACCACCGGCGCCGTCGCCGCCGGGCTCGCCACCCTCACCGCCGACGGCATCGTTCTCGACACCTGGTTCCCTGCTCCCGGGCTGTCCGCCGAGCCCGGCCCGGCCGGTACCGAGCGGCTGTCCGTCGAGCAGGCCGTGGAGCTGCTCGGCGAGGGCGCGGCGAAGGCCATCGGCCCGGACGCCCGTCGTGGCGTCGAGGTGGTCGCGGTCCGTACGGTCATCGCCTCGCTGGACGACAAGCCGCTCGACGCGCACGACACCTACCTGCGTCTGCACCTGCTCTCGCACCGCCTGGTCAAGCCGCACGGCCAGAGCCTGGACGGCATCTTCGGCCACCTCGCCAACGTCGCCTGGACCTCGCTCGGCCCGGTCGCCGTCGACGACGTCGAGAAGGTCCGGCTGAACGCGCGCGCGCAGGGCCTGCACCTCCAGGTGACGTCCATCGACAAGTTCCCGCGCATGACGGACTACGTCGCCCCGAAGGGCGTCCGGATCGCCGACGCCGACCGGGTACGGCTGGGCGCGCACCTCGCCGAGGGCACCACGGTCATGCACGAGGGCTTCGTCAACTTCAACGCGGGCACGCTCGGCACGTCGATGGTCGAGGGCCGTATCTCCGCCGGTGTCGTGGTCGGTGACGGGTCCGACATCGGGGGCGGCGCCTCCACCATGGGCACTCTCTCCGGCGGCGGCAACGTCCGCATCACCGTCGGCGAGCGCTGCCTCATCGGCGCCGAGGCGGGCGTCGGTATCGCGCTCGGTGACGAGTGCGTGGTGGAAGCCGGTCTGTACGTCACCGCCGGCACGCGGGTGACCATGCCCGACGGGCAGATCGTCAAGGCCCGCGAGCTCTCCGGCGCCTCGAACATCCTCTTCCGCCGCAACTCGGTCACCGGCGCCGTCGAGGCCCGCCCGAACAACGCGATCTGGGGCGGTCTCAACGACGTCCTGCACAGCCACAACTAGTGCGCTGCGCCAGAAGTTCGTCGGTGGATTCGCGCCTTGCCCGGCCGGGTTGGTTGTCCGCCCATCCAGCCCCGGCCTGCGAGTATTCGGCCAAGTCGGCGGCAGTGGGGCACCAAGAACTAACGACGAATTGATGGCGCAGGACACTAGTGCCGCGGCAGCCGAGGTTCGCCCCGTCGCGACGCCCGGCACGCTCCCCCACTGTCTCAAGGGCGTGGGAGGTGCCCCCACTCGCCGCACCGGCCGAAAGCCCAAGTACGTCCAGTACGAGGATTTCCGGCCGGCACTCCCCCCAGCCTTCGGCTGGGGGGATCCCCAGAGCACGCACAGGACGCAGCTCCTCAACAGGCAAACCCTGGCTGACGCGGCACTAGGTGGTTGGCCGGCCACGGAGGGTTCGTGGCCGCTCGCGCAGTCGCCCGCGCCCGCGCTCCCCACGGAGCGCGGGCGCTCGGCTTGGCGCGTGCTTCAACCGCCGGTGGAATGAGGTCGCGAGCCGTGGCGGAGCGGCAGCGGCCGGAAGAGATCGTCGGCCGTCAAGCGGCACGGCTCGGAGCGGGGCCCCGCGGGCGCGGGTCATCGACGACGTCGGGCCGAACGCCTTCACGATCGGCCACGGCCGGCGTGCCACCGTGGAGTGCTACCGCTCCGCCGCCTGGGCCGCGGCGAACTCCGCCAGTCGCACGAAGTCGTCCGCGCGCAGCCCGAGTCGGGGATTGACGTGATGGAGCAGCGCGGGCCGGGGATGGTGGGCGGCCACGTACGCGTCGTCCGCCGGGCTCTGTTCGTCGTCCACCCACGCGAAGGGGCGGCCCTTCGCGTAGGCCACGATCCGTTCCGTCTTCCAGTGCACCCCGTCGGGCCGGTATGCGAACAGCGCGCCGGTGAAGTCGACATACGGGAGCTCGGGGAGACCGATGACGGGTGCGATCCAGCGGTTCGCGGCGTCCATCCAGGTGGAGGCCCAGCACAGGTCGTAGCCGAGGCCGAGGAGGGCGCGGCCGTGGTCGGGGTGGAGCCAGACACGCAGGGGTCTGCCGGGGGTGAGGGTCACCCGGATCGTCGTATAGCCCTCGGGCCGGCGCTCCGGCTGGGCGGCCCACGGGTTGAGGGGGCCGTCGACGTCGAGGAACAGCAGCGGTCGGCTCACCAGGCCACCGTAAGCGAGACCGAGCGGGGCAGGCCGGGAATTGTTTCCGGTCCGAAGGCATAGCCGCGGGCGGGCGGGCACGTCACAAGGGGCACAAGGGCGGGCCACAGGGGACGCCGGGGAAGAGAAGGTGACGATGGATGCCGAAGCGCACGAGAGCTTCCGGGAGTTCGTGGCGAACCGGTCGTCCGCGCTGCTGAAGACGGCTGTGCTGCTCAGCGGCGGCGACCGGCACGCCGCCGAGGACCTGCTGCAGAACGCCCTGATCAAGGCCGCGGGGCGGTGGCATCGTATCGACGAGCCCGAGGCCTACGTACGGCAGATCCTGTACCGGCAGCAGGTGAGCCGCCGGCGGCTGAAGTGGCCGAGACGGGAGCTGAGCGTCGCCGAGCCGCCCGAGGCGTCGCCCGGCGCGGACGACCTGTCCGCCGCCGAACTGCGCGTCGTGATGCGCGGGGCGCTCGCCTGGCTGACGGCACGCCGGCGCACCGTGCTCGTGCTGCGCTACTTCGAGGATCTGCCGGAGGCCGATGTGGCCCGGCTCCTCGGCTGTTCCGTCGGGACCGTACGGTCCACGACGCACCGCTCGCTCGCCCGGCTGCGGGCGCTCGCCCCCTGACTGGCCGCGCTCGGCCCGGAGGGCGGCGCACAGCCTCCGTCCCGTGACTTCTCGCCCGTGGAGGTACGTCCGTGAACGTCGAAGAACTCGTACGCGACACGTTCCACGAGCAGGCCGCCGACGGCGTGCCCGCACCGCCCGGCTTCGCGGACCGCGTGCTCGCCGTCCGCAGGCGCCGCAGGACCCGGACCATCGCGGGCGCCGCGGCGGCGACGGCGGCCGCCGTCGCGATGGCCGTGGCGGTGCCGCTGCTCGACACCGGCGGGGACGACGTCCGCCCGGCGGGCAGGATGAACCGGAGCGGCATCATCGCCCACCCCGACCAGTCGCCGCCGCGCGATCTGATCGCGGTGGGAGACACGGTGGTCGCCGGGTTCAGCACCACCAAGATGGTGACGCAGCCGAACAAGGACCAGATCATCACGCGGACGTACAGTCTGCTCGACCAGAAGACGGGCAAGTACGTGAAGGACTCCCGTTGGTCCTTGGTGGACATTGCGCCGGGGGGCCGGACGGCGGCCGTCCTCGAGCGGCAACTGCCCGCGCGGCGCGTCGGGTTGCTCGACCTGATGACCGGCAAGGTGGACTGCTGGATCCCGGTGCCGCAGGGTGTGGCCGGCGTCGACTTCTCGCCCGACGGCAAGAAGCTCGTCGCGACGACGTACGCCAAGGACCCGGACCGGCTGTACTGGAGCCACCGGCAGGAGATGCACCACGACAACGGCACGTGGGAGGAGCCGTTGCCCGTTCCCAGCAGGACCGGGTTAACCCTCATCGATCTCGCATCCGGGAAACCCGACTGGCACGAGGCACCCTTCTGGCAGGACCGGTACGGCAACTCGCTCAACTCCCGCAGGAACTTCACGTTCAACCACGACGGCACACTCCTCTACGAGCTCATCTCCAAAGAGCCCTACCGCCTTTACCGCGACCTGCGGGGCATGACGGTGCCCACGCCCGCCGACGAGACGAAGCTCGTCGACGAGGAAATCGGGTTCTCGCCCGACGGGAAGCTCGTGGGCCACCCCTCGGGGGTGAGGGAGGTGGCCGACGGGCAAGCCGGTCCGCAAGGTGCCCGACGCGGACCACATCGACCCGCTCGCCTGGGCCGGCAACAAGCGGTTCATCGCCTGGCAGCTCGACGAAGGCCGGAAGGGGATCCCGAAGCGGCTCGTGCTCATCACCCTCGGCAACCACAAGATCGTGCCGCTCAGCGACTTCAGCCCGCAGGACTACTACGACCCCGGGCACTGGGAGCCCTTGTTCAGCGGGCGGTGACCAACTCCTCGTACGCCGCGAACAGCCCATCGACCGTCTCGCGGTCGGCGGGCCGCAGCGGTGACCGGACCGGTCCCGCGGGCAGCCCCAGCACCCCCAGCACCGCCTTCGCCGTGACGGTGCCGGGCAGACCGGAGGACATCATCAACTCGATGAGCGGGACGGCCTGTTGCTGGCAGCGGGCCGCCTCGGCGGTGTCGCCGGCGTCGAACATGTCCAGGATCGAACGGAATTGACGTGGTGTCACGTTCGCGACGGTGCTGATGCATCCGCTCGCGCCGATCGCGTACAGCGCGAGGACGTACTCGTCGCAGCCCGCGTAGTACGCCAACTCCGTCCGGGCCAACACCTTCTGGGTGCCCAGGAGGTCGTACGCGCAGTCCTTGACCGCCACGATTCTCGGATGCCCGGCGAGCCTGATCATCGTGTCCGGCTCGATGCGCGTACCGGTGCGGCCGGGGATGTCGTACAGCGCGAGCGGCAGCCCCGAGGCGTCCGCGATCTCGCGGAAGTGCGCCTCGACCGCGTCCTGCGGGGGCCTGCTGTAGTACGGCGCGACCACCAACAGCCCGTCCGCTCCCGCCTTTTCGGCCTCCAGGGCCAGCTCCACCGTGTGCCGGGTGTCGGCCGTGCCGACGCCCGCCACGATCGACGCCCGGTCACCGACCGCCTCCCGCACCGCCCGCACCAGCGCGGCCTTCTCCGCGTCCGTCGTGGTCGGCGACTCGCCCGTGGTGCCGGAGAGGACCAGCCCGTCACACCCCTCGGAGACCAGCTTGTCGGCGAGGTGCTGCGCACCGTCGAGGTCGAGCGCGCCCGCGGCGGTGAACGGCGTGATCATCGCGCAGAGGGCGCGGCCGAAGGGGGTGGCGGCAGATGGCGAGGTCGTGGTGGTCATGGAAGTAGTGTCGGCATCCATACTGTGAAGCTCCACTTAATTCTTCTACGGGGTATCGGCAACGGATGCTACGGCGTGGGGAGATCCGAGAGGCGACGCCCGCCGTCCGGGAGGTCGAGGCCCTGGTGTCAAATCAGCCCCTTATGGGTCACCATGACGAGGACGGAAGTCGGCGGCAGACCGCGGGAGGCGTCATGAGGCTCGGCAAGGCACTCGCCACCGGAGTTGCGGAAGAGCAGGTTCACACGGAGGAAGAAGAACTCCCCGAGATGGTGGAGGAGTGCGAAGCGTCCGTGTCCGAAGCGGTTCCGGTCGGCCGATGAGGCTGCGGCTCCCCGAGGAACGACCGACGGAGCCGCCGACCGGATACAAGATCGCCCACCCGGTGCTGTCCCAGGACGGCACCAGGGCCGGGTTCACCGGCGTATCGCTGGGCGGCGCGCTGCCGTACGGAGTGCTGGACGAGGCGCGCTGTGTCTACGGGCGACGGCACCGGGCGCCGCACCGCCGCTGCGACTGCGGCTTCCACTGCGTGCACGACCGCGCCGGCGCCGAGGCGATGCTCTGCACCGCAGAGCACCGCGCGGCCGTGCTCCTCGAAGTCTCCGTCCTCGGCGCCTACATCCGCTTCGAACAGGGCTTCCGGTACGCCCGGCAGCGGGTGCGCACGGCGACCGTCCAGCCGTGCGCTTGCGGCGCCGTGGCCGGCGCGCTGGCCGACGCGGGCTGGGGCAGGCCGGGTTGGCGCGCACTGGCGGCGGCGTGCGCGGGATGTGTACGCGGTCGTACGTCCCTGTCGCTCGCTTCCTTCGCGCGGGTGGCGGGGGAGGGGCTGCGGGTCCGGGCGGCGAGTGGTGTCGTGGCTGCGCCCGCCGATCTCGGTGTGTCCGAACTCGTCGCCGAGGCGGCCTTGTTGCAGGCTCGACTCGACTGGTTCCAGAGCCAGTTGGCGCGCTTCGACGAGGGTGGCACGCAGAGTCGGTGAGGGGCTGGGGGGCGGGAGGCGGCATCCCGGAGAAACGGGACCAGGCCGCCGTCCACTGGAAGAAGATCGTGCGCCTCGCCTTTCCCGGTGGGCGCTGACAGGCGAATACCGGCACGCGCCAAGGTGGTGCTAGGCGAGCTGCGGGACGGGCGTTGCCGGAGCGGCCGCGACCTTGCGGGTCTCGCGCATTATCAGCAGGCCGTTGACCACCATCAGTGTCGCGGTCAGGGCGTGGACGCCGAGCGCGGTGGCCACGGAGCCGTGGTGGGCCAGCACGGTGGCCATGTCGCCGTACGCGGCGAGGGCCTCCACCAGCAGCGCCCAGCCCAGCGCCCGGCGGTGGCCCGTCACCAGCAGGATGCCCAGGACCAGGGCCAGGACGACGTCGCGGATTCCCTTGATGATCAGGAAGCCGTCGCCGTCGCCGGACGGCCAGCTCGGCAGGCCGAAGCCCGGCGCCGTCGTCTCCGGGCTCAGGATGAACTCCGTCCCGAACCAGAGGATGAAGAGGATGAAGGCGGCGGCCAGGACGGTGTTGATCTTCTTCAGCGACATTGTTCTCCTCCTTGCGAGTCTTCGTCGGCTTGGTGATCTTGGTGAAGCTTGCTGAGTCGTGTGGGGCCTGACCAGGCCGCGCGGACGCGGCTGATCGAGGGGCGTGGTTTGTCGGGATTCGCAGTTGTGAGATCTGAACGGCAGCTGCATTCCCGGATGTTGGGATTTCGGTGGCCCGTTGCCGCCCGGGGATTGGGGATTGTGCGTCGCCTGCGCGGCGTCGGCCCGCGGGCTCAGGTGAGGGCGGCGACCAGCAGGGCGAAGGCGGCGATGAGGAGGGCGACGCGGATGTAGTGGTAGCGGTTCCAGCGGTTCATCTGCTCCTTCCAGTCGGCGGGCCGGTTCTCGGGGGTCCACGTCTTGTTCCGGTTGTTGATCGGGACGAGCAGCAGGAGCGACATGACCACGGTGAGGATCAGCAGTCCGGCGGCGGTGACGACGAGGCCGGTGCCGGCGTGGTGCCATCCGGCGACGGCCCAGACCGCGGCGAGGACGAGCGAGCCGATGTACCAGACCGGCATGACGGCGCCGAGCATCCGGCCCCCGTGGGCGTGGCCGAGTTGGCCGCTGTCCTCGGGGAGTGCGTTGAGGATCGGGTTCATGACGAAGGCGACGGAGAACTCCACCCCCACCATCACGCCGACGACCACGGTGGTGACGACCTCGAGTGCGTTGAGCATGATGACCCCTCCTGGGATCTAGCGTCGCTAGGTGATGAGGCGACGCTAGTACTACTGCCGCTTGCTTGTCTAGCGATGCTAGGATCGAATCATGTCGGTACAGGAACGCAAAGCCCGCGAACGGGCGGAGCGCGAGCGCCTCATCGTGGCGACGGCCCGCGAACTCGCCGAGCAGCAGGGCTGGGACGCGGTCACCACGCGCCGGCTCGCCGAGAGCATCGAGTACAGCCAACCCGTCCTCTACAGCCACTTCCGCGGCAAGCGCGAGATCATCGGCGCCGTCGCCCTCGAGGGCGCTGCCGAGATGGCCGCGGCGCTGCGGGCCGCGACCGCCGCCGCGGACGGTCCGCGCGCCCGGGTCACCGCCCTCGCCCGCGGCTACCTCGGCTTCGCCGAGCGCAACCCGGCGGTCTACGACGCCCTGTTCCAGCTCGACGGCGGCCTGGCGTACGCGCAGGAGGACACCCCGGAACCTCTCAAGGATGCCTTCGCCGCCCTGCTGGAGTGCCTCGGCGAGGTCGCCGGGGACGGTGTCCACCCGGGGCTGTTCACCGAGGTGTTCTGGGCGTCCCTGCACGGGATCGCGACCCTGACCCGGGCGGGACGGCTGCCGCCGGAGGACACCGAGCAGAGGGTGGAACTGCTGGTGGACCGCCTCGCCGTGCTCTGACACACCATCCCGGCGGGCACGCGGCATCGCTTCCGGTCACTCGCGCCCACATGGCGCAGCCGCAGATCGCCGGGCCCCGTACCCCGGACGGGCGCCCGCCCCGGAAGCCGCGATGCTCATTGGTCACGACCCGATACGCGCCCTAACGCCGCGTCATTCGCCGGTGCACTCGTCGTCCTCGCCGAGGTGGACGGTCGCCGGGTCACGCAGTGGGCGCAGGCCCTCGCGTGGCGGGCGGGCGGCGAAGCTGTAGCGGCCCAGGCAGTTGAGGTTGGCGTGCTTCAGCGGGGAGACCCGGGCCACGTCCTCGTCCAGGACGTCATGCTCCGCTCCTCGGGCGGCAGGGCCCGCAGGTGGTCGACGGCGGCGTCGAGGTAGCGGGTTGTCCACAGCACGGCGGCATTGAGGACCAGGCCGAGCGCCCCGAGTTGGTCCTCCTGCCCCGTCCTGTATGCCCGCATGATCTGTCCGCGCTTGCCGTGGCAGATGTCGCGAGCGAGCTTGTGACGGGACTCCTGGACGGTGAGCTGCCGGTTCATCTGTCGGCGGTAGGTGTCGTCGACCGGGTCGACGACCCGGAGCAGGTGCAGGGTCTTGGCGATCCGCCCGTACTCGGCGAACGCCTGCCCCAAGGGCGTGGGCCGCCCCTCGCGGCCGAACATCCGCAGCAGGCCGTACGCGCGGACCTGCCCTGTCACCAGTGAGCCGGTGACCCGCAGCATGTCCGGCCAGTGCGTGGTGACCTTGGTCAGGCTGACCTTGTTGCGGACCAGGTCCTCCAACGGCCCGTAGCCGCCGGTCTCCACACCGGGCATCTCCGCCCGCCGGAACCGCTGGTCGCTCAGATCCTTCAAGCGCGGCGAGAAGTTGTTGCCCAGCATCGTGAACAGCCCGAACACCATGTCGGAGTTTACGAGGCGTTGTCGGTGGCGACCATCTCCGGCTTCACCCCGGCGTCCAGGTTCAGCCGCGCGTCCAGGATGTGCAGGGAGTCGCGCGGGGGGCATCGAGGTGGAAGAGCCTCTCCAGTTCGGGCCTCGTCGGCTCCTCGGCGAACTTGCCGTACGCCTCGGCCTGCTCATCAGTCGGAAATTCCACCGGCACGGCCGGACAGTAGCCCCGCGTCGACCAGCTCAACCGAGCTTTGCCGAACCTCGGCAGAGCCGTTGGACGCTGTGCTGGACGGCAAGATCAGCCTTTAGCGCCAACCGCTGTTCCATTGTTCCCCGGGGCCGGGCGCGCCCCGAGCGGTCTTGGGCGCACGGGTCGTCCGCCTTCACTTTCGGTCGGCGACACGGATCCTGTCCGTGGTCCGGGCCCGCAAGGGCGGAGTCCCTCACGACCTGGCCAAGGTCGGAGCGCGGAGACGGTCGGTTCCTCCATCCGACAACTCTGACCGTCTGGACAAAAAAAGTTTTCGGTGGGAAGGCGGAGTCATGTTGGACGTGACCGTGATCGAGGACGCCGAGGCCGCCGCCGTCTCGCTGGACCCCATACGGGCCAGGCTGCTGGCCGAGCTGGCCGCCGGGCCCGCATCGGCCGCAATGCTGGCCGGCAAGGTCGGGCTGCCCCGCCAGAAGGTGAACTACCACCTGAAGACGCTGGAGCGGCACGGCCTGGTCGAGCTCGCGGGCGAGCGCCGCAAGGGCAATGTCACCGAGCGGCTGATGCGCGCGACCGCCGCGTCGTACGTGATCTCGCCGCTCGCGCTGGCCGCCGTGCAGCCCGACCCGGACCGCTTTCGGGACCAGCTGTCCGCCCGCTGGCTGCTCGCGCTCGGCGCCCGGCTCGTCCGGGACGTCGGTTCGCTGATCACCGGCGCCGCGAAGGCCCGCAAGCGGCTCGCGACCTACGCGCTCGACGGCGAGGTGACCTTCGCCTCGGCCGCCGACCGGGCCGCGTTCATCGAGGAGTTGACGGTCGGCGTCGGCGCGCTGATCCGCAAATACCACGACGGGGACGCGGAGGGCGGGCGCCCGCACCGGATCGTCGTCGCCGTCCACCCCACGGTCAAACCCGAAGCCGCAGACGCCGCCGCGGCTGTCGAAGCCGCCCACTGACCACTCAGGAGCCACCACCATGTCCAAGGAATTCGAGATCGCCCGTGAGTTCGAGGTCGACGCCACGCCGGAGCAGGTGTGGGAGGCCATCACCAGCGGCACGGGCGGCTGGCTGTGGCCGATGGAGTTCGAGCCGCGCCAGGGCGGCGCGGGGCCGTTCGGCTCCACGCTCACCAACTGGGATCCTCCGCACCGGCTGACCAGCCTGGTCGAGGACGTCGAGGGCATCTCCCAGCAGACCCTCAACCAGATCGACGAGACCATCGAGCCGCGCGACGAGGGACGCCGGTCCTGGGTGCGGTACGTGCACAGCGGGATCTTCGTCGAGGACTGGGACAACCAGTACGACGGCGCCGACAAGCACACGGACTTCTATCTGCACACCCTGCGCGAGTACGTGACCCACTTCGCGGGCCGCCCGGTCGCCTTCTCGACGTTCGACGGACCTGGCGCGTCCGTGGCATCGGACGCCTTCACCGCGGTCGGTCGGGCGCTCGGCCTCGCGGACGACACCGTCGAGGGGGCGCGGGTTCGGGCGCAGGGACCCGAGGGCCAGGTCCTCGACGCCGTGGTCGACTACCGCAACCCGTACTTCATCGGGCTGCGCACCGACAACGCCCTCATCCGCTTCTTCGGGCGCAACCACTGGGGCGCACCGGTCGGTATCAGCGTCCACGACTTCGCGACCGACGCCGACGCGAAGCGGAACGAGACCGCTTGGCAGGGCTGGCTGAACGGGGTGTTCGGCGCCTAGCCCCGGACACCGGACAGGGAAGAGCCCGGCCCCCCGGACGACGGGGCCGGGCTCTTCGCCGTGCGGGCTGCGGCCTTGGCGGCCGCAGCCCCGCTACAGGCCTACGGCCGGAACCGCAGCACCTGCGGGTCGTGGTCGCTGATCTGGTCGGAGAACTCCGAGTTGATGTGCACGCTGTCGTAGTCGAAATCGCAGCCCCTGCGAATCGACGGGCTGACCAGGATCTGGTCGAGGACCTGCTGGTTGCCCTGGTAGTCGTACGTGTAACGCTCGCTCTTCGGCAGCGACTTGATCGCCGACCAGAGCTCGCCGTCGCCTTCGAGGATCTTGGTGGTGTCCGAGAACTCGAAGTCGTTCACGTCGCCGAGGGTGATCACGTCGGCGTTCTTCTGCGCCTTCAGGATCTCGTTGACGAAGGAGTTCACCGCCGTCGCCTGAAGGTGACGCTGGGTCTCCGAACTGCGCGTCGGGGGCTGGTATTGCGAGGTCAGCCCCTGGTCGCCGCCCTTCGAGTTGAGGTGGTTGGCGATCACGAAGACCGTCCTGCCGCGGAAGACGAACTCGCCCGCCAGCGGCTTGCGGCTGGACGTCCAGGCCGTGTTGGCCGGGTCGACACGACCGGGGGACGTGGTCAGCTGCGCCCTGCCGTGCACCTTGGTGACACCGACGGCGGTCGTCGAGTCGCCGCCCGCGCGGTCGGTGAAGGAGACCCGCTCCGGGTTGAAGAGGAACACCTGGCGGATGTTGCCGCCGGGCTCGCCGCCGTCCTTGTCGTTGACCGGGTCGATGGAGCGCCAGTCGTACGTCGGGCCGCCGGCGGCCACGATCGCGTCGATCAGTTTCTGCGCCGTCTGGTCGGCGGCGACCGTGCCGTCGTCCTTGGCACCGTTGTTGTCCTGGATCTCCTCCAGGGACACGATGTCGGGCGACTGCAGGTTGTTCACGATCGCGGACGCGTGGGCGTCGAAGGTGGTGTCGCCCGGGTCCAGGTTCTCGACGTTGTACGTCGCCACGGCCAGCTCGCCGCGCGACTGCTTCTTCGTCGTCTCGCGCTCCAGGCCACCCTTCTCCAGAGTGCCCAGCTGGTTCGCGACGAGCGTGTAGCCGCCGAACTGGTTGTAGTCCAGCGGGCCCGCGGTGGTGCCCGTGAGCTCGTCGCCGACGTTCGCGGTCGGGAAGTCCGCGGTCGAGCCGAGCGACTGGATCTGGATGCGGCCGGTGTTCTGCGAGGTGTACGAGCCGTACACCGAGCCGCCGCGGCGGCTCGCGTGCTCATGCGGCTTCACCGTGACCCACAGCTCGGTGTACGGGTTGGTGGCGGTGACCACGCGGGTGTCGGAGACCTGGACGTTCATGCCCTCCAGGGACTCGTAGTGGTCCAGGGCGTACTTCGTCGGCTCCAGGGTCAGGCCGTTGATCGAACCGCTCGCGGCGGTGTCGCCCGAGGGGGCGTAGTCGGCCGGTACGGACTCGGCGTCGACGACCGTCGCGGCCGGGACGGCGTTGCCGCTGGAGACCACGGTCACCGTCGGCTTGGTGATCTCCGTCAGCGACTGGTTGCCGCTGGTGGCGCCGCCCGGAACGTATTCCGAGACAGTGCCCGAAACCGTGACCGAGTCGCCCACGGCGACCTTCGGGGCGGAGCTGGTGAAGACGAAGACGCCCTCACTGGTGGCCGGGTTGTCGTCCGCGTTCGGGTCCTGGAACCAGAAGCCCTTCGACGAACCGTAGGTCCGCACACCGGTGACGATGCCTGCCACGTCCGTGACCTTCTGACCCGCGAGCGGGGAGGTCCGGGTGGTGCCCTGGATGTCATGGATGTGGACGGTGTCCGCGTGGGCGGGTGTGGTGAGCACCACGGCGGACAGGGTGGAACAGACCGCGGCGACGGTCAGCGCGCCTATGCGCGCGGTTCTCTTGCTCGGCAAGGGAATCCCTCCGGGGACGTACGTGAGCGCCGGGACGAGGGTGGAGCTGTCGGGGGAGCGTGACCTGGGTGCGGGTCGGTGACGCGCGTAGAAGCCGGTGAACAGGTTGCCGCTCAACTTCTACGCGCGTCAATCTCGTGTGTGGGCAGGGGAGTTGTCAAGGTTTCAGGGGTGTACGGCTGCTGTCAGGGACATGAACCGGGCGGCATAGGTGGAAATCCGTCTAGGCTGAGCTGTCGGCGCGGAATTCCGGGGCGGCCTCGGGATCCATGTGCCCCGGGACGCCCTCGGGGTCCGGTGTCGATGCTGCGTGTTGTCACTTGCTCGTGATCATTACTGCTTTTTACGATTGACCTGCTTGTCCTGGTTGTGCGGAGGAGAACCCAGCCCATGTCAGACACCTCCCCCCTGCCGCCGGTGCGGCTGCACTCCGAAGCGGAGCTGGCGCGGGACGCGCTCGCCGCGCCGCTGCTCTCCCGCGCCGCGCGGCTGGCCCGCTGGGCGGGTCCGGACACGCGGGTCGGCGCGGGGGGCGAACTCGTCGAGGAGCAGCTTCCCCAGGCAGCCCTTGAGCTCGGGCTGTCGGGTGACGACGCGGCCGCCTTCGCCAGTGAGGCCTGGGAGGTGGCCGTCGACACCGGGCTCGTCGAGATCGTGGACGAGGAGGAGGGCACGGTCGCCGCGGGCGAGGACCTCTCGCTCCTCACCTCCGGCGGGCCGCAGGACGTCCTGGGCGTGTGGCTCGGCGCGCTGGAGATGGTGCTGGCCGACGCGAGCGTGCCGGACCTGGACGATCTCGTCGGCGCGATGGACGAGGGCGGCGAGATCGACCTCTCCTCCCTGGAGTGGGATCCGGAGGCGGAGGCCGAATTCCTCGACGGGGTGCTCGGCAATCTCTATCTGCTGGCCGTGAGCGAGAGCGGGCACGATGACGGGCCGGTGCCGCTGCCCGCCCTCGCCGCGTCGATGATCGTGCCCGACGACATGGCCGAGCCGACCAACGACGTGCTGGAGCAGGTGTCGGACGCGATGATGCGGCTCGACGACCAGTTCCGGCTGCTGGAGCCCATCGGACTGGTCGACTTCCAGCCGGTCGACGAGGCGTTGATGGCGGACGCCGACGAGGAGTCGGCGGCGGCCGTCGACGACACGGACGTCTCGCGGTACGGCATGGTGCGGCTGACTCCGCTCGGGCTGTACGGGGTCCGGGCGCGGCTCCTGGAAGCGGGCATGTCCGCTCCCGCGGTGGGGGACCTGGCGGACAAGGGGGCCGACGCGCTGCTGGACGGCACGGCCGCGTTTCCGCCGGCGGCCGCGCAGGCCGAGACCGAGCAGTGGCTCGCCCGGCGTGAACCCCTGCCCGCCGCACGGGAGTTGCTCGCCGCGGCCCGCGGCGGCGATGCCGGGGCCCCGCTGCGTCGTCTGCGCTGTCAGCAGGCGCTCTCCCTCGTCGGCACGGAGGCCGAGCCCGCGCTGCGCGAGGTCCTCGACGACGCGGAGCTGGGCGGGCTCGCCCGCGTCTGGCTCTCCGAACACGGCGCGGCCGACGTGCCCGCGCCGTCCGAGGCGATGGTCTTCTGGCTCACCATCGACACCGTGGCGGCGCAGCTCGCGGCCGAGGGCAACTCCGCCGAGCTGCAGGCCCTCGTGGAGGGCCTGGCCCAGCAGCACAGCGGCTTCTTCGCCACAGCCTGGCGCGTCGACCACCCGGCCACCCCGGACGTCCTCGAAGCCATGGGGCGCCTCCACCCCGACAAGAAGGTCGCCAAGGAGGCCCGCAAGGCGGCGTTCAAGGCGCGGTCGCAGCAAGGGGGTTGAGCAGGGGAGGGGCGGTCTCCCTTCCGCCGCTGCGGCGGAGCGGGGCCTCCCCCCGGTCGAGCGGCGCAAGCCGTTCTCCCGGAGTCGGCAACCCCCTCGGCGCCGCCGGCTTCTCGCCTCCGCGGCGGTGAGAAGCCGACGGCGCCGCGCAGGCGCCGGCAGTGGTAGCGGGTCGTGCTTGAACGACGACATCGCGCCGTTGAAGCCGTATGTGCCCCGGTACGCCGCGGGTTCTGGACCTCGCCGACGACGGTGACGGGGTGAAGAGTCGGGTGAGGTCGTACCCGGCGGCGCCCCTCGCCGTACGGCGCCGGTGTTCATGAGCGGTCAGTCGGCGAGGGCTGGGTGGAGCCTTACGGATTCATGGAAGCGAGCCCTGTGAAGTTCCCGGGCGTTCAACTCCCGTTCAGGCGAGGGCGGGACGGTGTGGCCGCGAACCGAGGACCGCCACCCGCCCCCCACGACAGTCCCACTCCACCGTCACAGGAGACACCATGTCGCTCACCCGCAGGGACTTCGCCAGACGATCCGCGATCACCGGTGCAGGTGTCGCCCTGGCCGGCAGCGTCGGCGCCCTCGCCACCGCTCCCAACGCCCTCGCGTCCACGGACACGGACATCGACACCGAGGGCACGGGCGAGGCGTCGGCGGAGCACCCCGGTGTCGGCTACGGGCCGCTGATCGCCGACCCGAACGGTCTGCTCGCGCTCCCCGCCGGGTTCACGTACCGGGTCATCACCTACAGCGGCAAGACCAAGCTGGAGTCCGGCGAGTTCACGCCCTCCAACCACGACGGCACCTCCACCTTCTGCGGCCCGCGCGGCGCCACCCTCCTGGTCAACAACCACGAGCTCAAGGGCCCGCGCGCCGGCTGGAAGTACCCCGTGCCGCTCGCCGAGGGCCTGGTCTACGACCCGGCCGCGTCCGGCGGCTGCACCGTCGTCGAGGTGCGCAACGACAAGGTCGCCGAGTGGGTCGGCATCGCCGGCACCTCTACCAACTGCGCGGGCGGCAATACCCCTTGGGGCACCTGGCTCACCTGCGAGGAGACCGAGGACAAGGCCGGCCAGAACGGCATGACCAAGGACCACGGGTACGTCTTCGAGGTCGACCCGGAGGACCGCCGTCGCAACCAGAACCCCAAGCCCATCAAGGCCCTGGGCCGCTACGCCCACGAGGCCGTCGTCGTCGACCCCAAGCGCGGCCGCCTCTACCTCACCGAGGACGCCGCGGGCCCGAACGGTCTGCTGTACCGCTGGACCCCGCCGCAGGGCTTCGAGCACGGCCACGGCCGGCTCGCCACCCTCGCCGACGACGCCGGCGCGCTCCAGGCCTTCAAGTGCTTCGACTCCGGCGGCAAGTTCGTCGACGACCTCTCCCGCGCGACCAAGATCGGCACCGTCTACGGCGTCGACTGGGTGGACGTCCCCGACCGCGACGCCAAGACCACCTCCGTGCGCAAGCAGTTCGCCGACGGTCAGGTCACCCGCGCCCGCAAGCTCGAAGGCATGTGGTGGGGCGACGGCGGCACGTACATCGTCTCCTCGTACGCTCGCGCCGAGAGCCCCGTCCAGCACGACGGCGCCGTCTGGTTCTACGACCCCAAGCGCCGCACCCTGACGCTGAAGGTTCTCATCGGCGTCAACCCCGACCCGTCCGTCGACGGCGCCTTCGACGGCCCGGACAACATCACCGTCTCCCCGTACGGCGGCCTCGTCATCGCCGAGGACGGCGAAGGCATCCAGCACCTCTTCGGCGCCACCGACAGCGGTCGTACGTACCCGATCGCCCGCAACGAGCTGAACCTCGGCACCGAAGAGGAGCCCGAGTACAGCGAGTTCACCGGCGTCACCTTCTCGCCCGACGGCAAGACCCTCTTCGCCAACATCCAGGAGCCGGGCATCATGCTCGCCATCACCGGCCCCTGGAAGCGCCAGAAGCGCGGGTAATTAAATCAATGGCTCGACCCGCGGCCGCCCTCCTAAAGTGGTGCACGTCCAGGTGCGAAGGCAGGACCTACTTCCACTGATAATGGGGCGGCCGCGGGTTCGAGTCCCGCCACCGGTACAACGCGCCGGTGTAGCTCAGGGGTTAGAGCACCTACGTCGGTTCCGCCGACCTGAACTCTGGACACCACAACTTCATGCACCTCCCGGTGCGCAGGCTGCGGCTACTTCTCTTCCAAAGAATCCACGCCGCCGCCGATTTGATCTCGGGAGGCGCAGCACATGGTGTGTGCCCGGTGCGCAGGCAACGGCTACTTCATTGGATCGGACGGTTGCGGGTTCAAATCCCGTCATCGACTTCGGGTCGGTGTAGCTCAATTGGGTAGAGCATCTGGCTAAGTCCGTCGCCGACTCCTGATCTCGGGCACGCTCCATTTGCTGCGCCTCCCCTCGAAACACGACTGGAAAGTCGTAGACGAATTCGGGGGAATTCATCATGGCGCGATTCAACACCAAGGCGGCGAAGGCACAGCCCACTTCGCGAGTGACCTCGACCGGCCGTGTGCTGCGCACGTACGAGGGCGGCCTCGGCCAGGAGCGCGACGCGCGCTCCGAGCTCTTCCTGCTCGCCATCGCCAACTTCGTTTCGCAGCAGACCTTCTACGAGACCGGCGCGGCCCGTGACGACCGGTTCGCCACGCTGGTGCGCGAGCTCGCCGTCGCCGACCCGTCGTGGACGGCCGGCCTGCTCGGCTGGCTGCGCGGCGAGGGCAACCTGCGTACGGCCTCGATCGTGGGCGCCGCCGAGTACGTGAAGGCGCGTCTCGACGCGGGCGCCACCGACGGCCCGGCCAACCGCCAGGTCATCGACTCCGTGCTGCGCCGCCCGGACGAGCCCGGCGAGCTGCTCGCGTACTGGACCTCGCAGTACGGCCGCAACGTGCCCAAGCCCGTCAAGCGGGGCATCGCCGACGCCCTACGACGTCTCTACAACGGCAAGGCGTTGCTGAAGTACGACACCGCGTCCAAGGGCTACCGCTTCGGCGACATCCTCAACCTGGTGCACGCGGCGCCGGACCCCGGCAAGCCGTGGCAGGGCGAGCTGTTCCAGTACGCGCTGGACCGGCGCCACAACCCGGACACGGCCGTGGTGCCCAAGTCGCTGCCCGTGCTCGTGGCGCACCGTGACCTGATGGCGCTGCGGCCCGCCAAGCGGCGCAAGGTCGTGACCGGAGCGCACGGCGCGCAGCGCCTGGCGGAGGCGGGCATGACCTGGGAGGCGCTGGCCGGCTGGTTGCAAGGCCCGATGGACAAGGCGGCCTGGGAGGCCGTGATCCCGTCCATGGGCGCGATGGCGCTCGTGCGGAACCTGCGGAACTTCGACGAGGCGGGTGTCAGCGACGAGGTGGCGGCTCGGGTCGCCGCCAGGATCAGCGACCCGGCGGAGGTGGCGCGTTCGCGGCAGTTCCCGTTCCGCTACCTCGCCGCGTACCAGCACGCGCCTTCGCTGCGCTGGTCGTACCCGCTGGAGCAGGCGCTCGGCCACTCGCTGGCCAATGTGCCGGCGCTGCCCGGGCGGACGCTCGTGCTCGTGGACCGGTCCGGTTCGATGTTCTACTCGCGGCTGTCCGACCGCTCCGAGCTGAACCGGGCGGACGCGGCGGCGATCTTCGGAACGGCGCTCGCGCTGCGGGCGGCGGACGCGGATCTCGTCGAGTTCGGCACCAGCAGCAACCGAGTGAAGTTCCGCAGGGGCGAGTCGGTGCTCAAGGTGCTGGAGCGCTTCGGGGACCTCGGTGGCACCAACACCAGCGAGGCGGTGCGGGGGCACTACAAGAAGCACGACCGGGTGCTGATCGTCACCGACGAGCAGGCCACGTACAGCCACTACGGCGACCCGACCGAGCAGGTCCCGGCGCACGTACCGGTCTACACGTGGAACCTGGCGGGGTACCGGGCGGGCCACGCCCCGTCCGGCAAGGGGAACAGGCACACGTTCGGCGGGCTCTCGGACGCGGCTTTCCGGATGGTGCCGCTCCTTGAGTCGGCGCGGGACGCGGACTGGCCCTGGAAGTGAGTGGATGAGTGCGGCCCGTACTCCGGTGCGGGCCGCACCCTTGTGCGCAGCGAGGATTGATATCTGACATTTCAGTTCACGGAGGCGATACGGCCCGTGCGTCGGACCCTGCTGAGGGACCGCGCGTACGAGGCGATACGGGACGCCATCGTGGCCGGCGACATCGCGCCGGGCGCGGTGGTGCGGGACGCCGAGCTGGCCGAACTGCTCGGGCTGGTCCCCCGTCGGGTGCGTACGGACGGCGGCCACGTCGGTGTGACCCGCCGCCGGGTGCCCGGACTGAGCAGAGTAGGACAAAGGCGGGTACCGCGGAGGGGGAACGGGGCGGGATGTCGCCGGACATGAAGCACGGCGGTGGTGACCTCAAGTCCCCACCGCCGTCTGCCTCTTGCGCGCCCTTGCGCGCTCCCGTGCGCCGGTCGCCGGCGAGCCGTCGCTAGTGCCGCGTCAGCCGAGGTTCGCCCCGTCGCGGCGTCCGGCACGCTCCCTCACTGCCTCAAGGGCGTGGGCGGTGCCCCCACTCGCCGCACCGGCCGAAAGCCCCAGTACGTCCAGTACGAGGACTTCCGGCCGGCACTCCCCCAGCCTTCGGCCGGGGGGGACCCCCAGAGCACGCACCGGACGCCGCTCCTCAACGGGCAAACCCTGGCGGACGCGGCACTAGAGCGCCTGGGCGGCCGGCTTCACCATGCCGCGGACCGTGCGGGACTTGACGAAGTCGCCCATGGCCGTCATCTCCCATTCGCCGGAGAACTGCTTGATGAGCTTGGCCATCATGACGCCGGTCTGGGGTTCGGCGTTGGTGAGGTCGAAGCGGACCAGTTCCTCGCCGGTGGCGGCGTCGAGGAGACGGCAGTAGGCCTTGGCGACCTCGGTGAACTTCTGGCCGGAGAAGGAGTTGACCGTGAAGACCAGGCCGGTGACGTCCTGAGGGAGACGGCCGAGGTCCACCACGATCACCTCGTCGTCGCCTCCGCCTTCGCCCGTGAGGTTGTCGCCGGAGTGCTTGATGGCGCCGTTCACGATGGAGAGCTTGCCGAAGTAGCAGCTGTCGATGTGGTTGCGCTGCGGGCCGTACGCGATGACCGAGGCGTCCAGGTCGATGTGCTTGCCCCGGTAGGCGGGCTCCCAGCCGAGGCCCATCTTGACCTGGGAGAGGAGCGGCCGGCCGCCCTTGACCAGGGAGACGGTCTGGTTCTTCTGGAGGCTGACCCGGCCCTTGTCGAGGTTGATCTTGCCGGAGGCCGCCGGGGCGGCTGCCGCCGCGGGGGCGGGGGGAGCGGCCGGGGCCGGCGGGGCCGTGAGGCGGGGGTCCAGGGGCGGGGCCGGCGGGGCGACCGGGGGCTGCATCGTGGCGGCGGGCGGGGTGATCGGCTGTGCGGGGGCCGGTTCTTCCACCGTGACGCCGAAGTCCGTGGCGATGCCCGCGAGGCCGTTCGCATAGCCCTGGCCGACCGCTCGGGCCTTCCACGCGCCGTTGCGGAGGTAGATCTCGACGATCACCAGGGCCGTTTCCGTGCCGAGCTGGGGCGGGGTGAAGGTCGCGAGTACCGAGTGGTCGTCCGCGTTGCGGATGGTGGCTGTGGGTTCGATGCCCTGGAAGGTCTGGCCCGCCGCGTCCGGGCTCGCCGTGACGACGATCTTCTCGATACCCGGGGGGACGCCGGTCGTGTCGACCGTGATCGCGTCCGGGGCCGTGCCGCCGCCCGAGCGGTACGTCACGCCCGGGCCGGCGGGCTGGTTGTAGAAGATGAAGTCGTCGTCGGAGCGCACCTTGCCGTCGGCGGTGAGCAGCAGGCCCGATACGTCGAGCCGCACCGGGGCGGCGACGTCCACCGTCACGCGAGTGACGGGGAGAGGGATGTTCGAGCCGGGGGTCATAGCTGTCATGCCTGGGGTAACGAGCGGGGGCGCTTTACCGTTCCCTTACCCAGGGAGTTGTTGGTTTGGGTGCGGATGGGATGGTTTTCGCCCTCTCCGCCCCTGCCCATTCCCGTCCCCTGGGGGCTGCGCCCCCAGACCCCCGCCAAAAGTTCGCGCAGTTCCCCGCGCCCCTTTTCAGGGGCGCGGGGAACTGCGCGAACGGGGTCCGGGGCGGAGCCCCAGGTCGGGACGGGCAGGGGCGGAGGGGGCGAAGAACTCCTACGGCACCACCACGATCTTGCGGCCCACCCCCGACGCGAACTGTTCCAGGGCCTGGGGGTAGCTCGTCAGGGGGAGGCGGTCGCTGATGAAGACGGACGGGTCGAGGACGCCGGTCGCGAAGAGTTCCGCCGCGCGTTCGAAGCTGTGGAGAACGGCCATGGAGCCGGTGATCGTGATCTCCTGGTTGTAGATGCGGTAGGGGTCGATCGTCACCCGCGTCGCGTAGTCGGCGACGCCGAACTGGAGGAACGTGCCCGCCTTGGCGACACGCGCCAGGCCGTCCTGGATCGCCGCCGCGTTGCCCGTCGCGTCGACGACGACGTCCCAGCCCTGGGGGCGTTCGAACTCGTCGGCATCGGCCGCGGAAGCGGAGACGCCCAACTGCTGGGCCGTGGCCAGCCGCTGCGGGTTCAGGTCCACGATGTCCACGCTCGCCGCCCCGGTGCGCTTCGCCAGCTCCAGCATCATCAGACCCATCGTCCCGGAGCCGTAGATCAGGACGTGGGCGCCCAGGCGGGAGCTGAGGACGTCGTAGCCGCGTACCGCGCAGGAGAGCGGCTCGACCAGGGCCGCGTCCTGAGTACGGACGTGTTCGGGAAGCTTGACGCAGTTGGCGACGGGGGCGACCGCGTACTGGGCGGCTCCACCCGCGGTCGTGACGCCGATCGCCGCCCAGCGCTCGCAGAGGTTGTTGTGGCCCGTACGGCAGTAGCGGCATTCGTAGCAGTAGAGGGACGGGTCCACGGCCACGCGGTCGCCGACCGAGACTTCGGTGACCTGGGTGCCGACCCCGACCACCTCGCCCGCGAACTCGTGCCCCGGCACGATCGGCAGCTTGGGCGCGAACTCGCCCTGGAGGATGTGCAGATCAGTGCCGCAGAGGCCGCAGGCGGCGACCTCGACGACGACCTCGCGGGGCCCTGGCGTCGGATCCGGGACCTCGGCGACGACGGCGCGGCCCACGGACTCGATGACGGCGGCCTTCATTTCACGGCTCCCAGTGACAGGCCCTGGACCAGCTTGTCCTGGGCGGCGAACCCCGCGGCGAGCACCGGCAGGGAGATGACGAGCGACGCGGCGCACACCTTGGCCAGGAACAGGCCCTGGCTGGTGATGAAGCCGGTCAGGAAGACGGGGGCGGTCTCCGCGGCCACGCCCGTCAGTACGCGGGCGAACAGCAGCTCGTTCCAGCTGAAGATGAAGCAGATCAACGCCGTCGCCGCGATGCCCGGCAGGGCGATGGGGGCCACCACGCGCGCGAGGATCGTGGGGAGCCTGGCGCCGTCTATCTGCGCCGCCTCGATCACCGCCACCGGGACCTCGGCGAGGAAGGACTGCATCATCCACACCGCGATCGGCAGATTCATGGAGGTGTAGAGGATGACCAGCAGCCAGATGTTGTCCAGCATTCCGGTGTTCTTCGCGAACAGGTAGATGGGCAACAGCCCCGCCACCACGGGCAGCATCTTCGTGGAGAGGAAGAAGAAGAGGACGTCCGTCCACTTCTTCACCGGGCGGATGGAGAGCGCGTACGCCGCCGGGAAGGCCAGAAGGAGGACGCAGAGCGTCGAGACCATCGACGCCACCGTCGAGTTGATCAGCGCGGGCCACGGGCTTGCGCCGCCTCCCGTGCCGAAGAACTCCCGGTAGCCGTCGAGGGTGAGAGCGGCGCCGAAGGACGGCGGGTTGGTCGCCGCGTCGGACTCCGAGTGGAACGACGTCAGGGCCATCCAGGCGATGGGCAGGAAGAAGACGACGCCGGCCAGCCAGGCCGCCAGGCCCAGGCCCGCTCCCCGGGTGCGGCGGGGACGTACTCGTATCGCGGTGGCGCTCATGCGCGGGACACCTCCTCGCGGAACAGGGACGACACCACGCGCAGGGCGAAGGTCGCGATGATGATCGAGCCGATGACGACCAGGACGCCCGCGGCCGAGGCGAGGCCGTTCTCGTGGGCCTGGTAGAAGCTCTGGTAGACGGTGTAGGGGAGGTTCGCGGTGCCGAGGCCGCCGGAGGTGATCGTGAACACCGCGTCGAAGTTCTGGACGATGTAGATCGAGCCCAGGAGCGCGCCCAGTTCGAGGTAGCGGCGCAGGTGGGGGAGGGTGAGATGGCGGAAGATCTGCCAGTCGCTCGCGCCGTCCACCTTCGCGGCCTCGATCTGCTCGTGGGAGCGGCTCTGCAGGCCCGCGAGCAGGATCAGCATCATGAAGGGCGTCCACTGCCAGACGAGGGAGGCCTCGACCGCGAGCAGTGGGGTGTTGGAGATCCAGTCCGGCTGGGGGCCGCCCACGTAGTGCAGCAGGCCGTTCAGGAGGCCGTACTCGGGGTTGTAGAGCACGTGCTTCCAGAGCAGGGCCGCGGCCACCGGGACCACCAGGAACGGTGCGATCAGCAGCGTACGGACGATGCCCCTGCCGCGGAATTTCCGGTCCAGGAGCAGCGCCAGGGCCAGGCCGAGCACCAGGCTGACCAGGACCACGGTGACGGTCAGCAGGATCGTCGTCCAGACGGAGTGGCGCAGGTCGGGGTCGGTCAGTACGTCCGAGTAGTTGCCGAAGCCCGTGAAGTGGCGGGCCTTCGGGTAGAGGGCGTTCCAGTCGAAGAAGGAGATCACCAGCGTGGCCACGAAGGGGAGTTGGGTCACGGCGATCATGAAGATCAGGGCGGGGAGGAGCGGGGCGCGGGTGGCCCAGGCGCGCATCCGTCCGGAGGGGCGGCGGGCGGCGCGTACAGAGGGGGTGGCCAGCGGGGCCGTTGTCGTGGCGGTCATCGTCCCTCGTACTCCTTGGAGATCTTCTCTGCGAGCTTCTGGGACTTGCTCAGGGCCGACTCGACGGACTGGCGTCCGGCGATGGCCGCGCTGATCTCCTGCGAGACCTTGGTGCCGAGATCGGTGAACTCGGGGATGCCGACGAACTGGATGCCGGGCGCGGGGCGCGGCTGCACCCCCGGGTCGCGCGGCCGGGCGCCCTCGATGGCGTCGCGTGTCGTGGCCTGGAAAGCCGCGGCCTCCTTGACGTAGGCGGCGTTCGTGTAGGTCGAGGCGCGCTTGCCGGCCGGGACGTTGGACCAGCCGATCGTGTCGCCGACCAGCTGCTCGTACTTCTTGCTGGAGGCCCAGGAGATGAACTTCCAGGCCTTGTCCGAGTTGTGCGAGGCCTTCTGCAGCCCCCAGGCCCAGGTGTAGAGCCATCCGGAGGACCGGGTCTTCTCGACGGGCGCGGGTACGTAGCCGATCTTGCCCTTGACCGGGGAGCCGGACGCCTCCAGCGAACCGGCGGCGGAAGTGGCGTCGTACCACATGGCCGTCTTGCCCTGGGTCATGTTGTTGAGGCACTCGGCGAAACCGGACTGGGCGGCCCCGGACTCGCCGTGCCCCCGGACGAGGTCCACGTAGAACTTCGTCGCCTTCTCGAACTCGGGGGAGTCGAGGCGGGCTTTCCAGTCCTTGTCGAACCAGGTCCCGCCGAAGGTGTTCACCACGGTGGTGAGCGGTGCCATCAGCTCGCCCCAGCCCGGCAGGCCGCGCAGGCAGATGCCCTTCATGCCGGACTCGGCGCCGTCGGCCTCGGCGGCGAGCCTGCCCACCTGCTCCCAGGTGGGATGCGCGGGCATCGTCAGGCCCTTCTCGGCGAACACGTCCTTGCGGTACATCAGGAAGGACGACTCGCCGTAGAACGGCTGCCCGTAGAGCTTCCCGTCGTCGGCCGTCAGGGACTGCCGCATGGGCTTCAGGACGTCCTGCTCGTCGTACGCGCTGTCCTGGCGTACGTACGAGTCCATCTCGTGCAGCCAGCCGTTCCTGGCGTAGATCGGGATCTCGTAGTTGGACAGCGTGGCGACGTCGTACTGGCCCGCCTGGTTGGCGAAGTCCTGGCTGATCTTGTCGCGGACGTCGTTCTCCGGCAGGACGGTGAAGTTCACCTTGATACCGGTCTCTTTGGTGAAGTGCGCCTTGGTGAGCTTCTGCAACTCCACCATCTGCGGGTTGTTGACCATCAGGACGTTGATGGAGTTGCCTCCGGAACCCGCGCCGCCCGCTCCGGTCCAGCAGCCGGAGAGCAGCGGGGTGAGCAGCGTCCCTGCGGCGACCGCGGCGAGCAGTGCGCGCGGCCTCCGTCGGCTCGGGATTCGCATGGATCACTCCTGGACGTATGGGGAGATAGGGGGTGCGTGCGGGCGTGGGGGTGCCTCACGAAGTGCGTGAGTTCGGTTTTCGGACGCGGTGGTGGGGGTCGGGGTCGGTTCGGTTTTCAGACTCGGATGACCTGAGGGCCTTGCAAGGAGTAGCGGTGTGCCTCGGACGCCGGGAGAAGCGTGCTCGTGACGATCGCCTCCAGGGCGCTGATGTCGGCGAACCGGCAGAAGCTGACCGCCCCGAATTTGGTGTGCACGCCTGCGAAGACCGTGCGCCGGGAGGCTCGGATCGCCTGCGTCTTGACCTCGCTGACCGCCGGGTCCGGCGTGGTGAGGCCGTGCTCGCGGGAGATGCCGTTGGCGCCGATGTAGGCGAGGTCGATGACGAAGCCGGAGAGCATCTTCGTCGTCCAGTGGTCGACTGTCGCGAGCGTGCCGGGGCGGACCCGGCCGCCGAGCAGCAGGACGCTCGTGTTGTCGGCCTCGGCGAGCGCGCCCGCCGTGGCCAGGGACGCGGTGACCACGGTCAGCGGCCGGTCCCGGGGCAGCGCCTCGGCGATGAGCTGGGGAGTGAACCCCTCGTCGACGAAGACCGTCTCGGCGTCTCCGAGCAGCTCGGCTGCCGCGGCCGCGATCCGGCGCTTCTCGGGCACATGGCTCGTGGTGCGGAAGGCGAGCGTCGTCTCGAAGCCGGCGCTCTCCACGGGGTAGGCGCCGCCGTGTGTCCGGCGCACCAGACCGTGGTCCTCCAGGGTGCGCAGATCCCGCCGTACCGTCTCCTTGGCGACGCCCAGGTCGGCGGCGAGCGCGGTGACATCGACCGAGCCCGTGCGGCGCGCGGCCCGGACGATCTCGCGCTGTCGTTCCTCCGCCGTCATCGCCGTCATGATCGTCACCTGCTCCCTTGCGCTCCGTTGCGCACTGCCCGTTCGGGCCCGGTGGACCCTTGAGGGAAGTTCTACAGCGGGTTTCGGCCACTGACCAGGCCTGTCGCGTGCCCGATGGTGCCCGGCTGGGCCCGTTTCGCGCCGCGGGTGCCCGCGGCGGACCTGGGGCGGAGCGGGTGGGGAGGTGGGATCGGGCAGGGCCCGTGCCCGAACACGGGAGCGGGTGGGCCCGTTCGGTGCCCGCCCGCTCCCGTGTGGTGCTCTCGCCGCGCCGTCAGTAGGGCCAGATCGGCGGGTGCGTGGTGAAGTGACCGCCCAGGTGGGCATGGTCCGGGTTGTCCGGGTCGAGTTCGCCCTGCTCGGCGATGAGCTTCTCGGCGTACGACTCGGAGTCGTCCTGCGGCTCGTAGCCCAGCGCCCGGGCCGTCGAGAGGTCCCACCACAGGCGGGCGTTGGCGGACGAGCCGTAGACGACCGTGTGTCCTACGCCCTCGGCGGTCAGTGCGGCGTGGAAGAGGCGGGCGCCGTCCTCGGGGCTCATCCAGACCGAGAGCATGCGTACGCTCGTGGGCTCCGCGAAGCAGGAACCGATGCGGACCGAGACCGTCTCCTGGCCGTACTTGTCCCAGTAGAACTGGGCCAGGTCCTCGCCGAAGGACTTGGACAGGCCGTAGAAGGTGTCCGGCCGGCGCGGGGTGTCGATCGGGATCAGGGCGCTGTCTTCGAAGGGGGCGTCGCCCTGGGGCCGCGGGGTGAAGCCCACCGCGTGGTTCGACGAGGCGAAGACGATCCGGCGTACGCCCTCCTCGCGGGCCGCCTCGTACAGGTTGTACGTCCCCTCGATGTTCGCTTTCAGGATCTTCTCGAAGGAGGCTTCCAGGGAGATCCCCGCGAGGTGGATGATCGCGTCGACGCCCCGTACCGCCTCGCGCAGCGCCGCCTTGTCGGACAGGTCCGCGATGATCGCGTCCGGCTCGCCCTCGATGGGCCGCAGGTCGAGGAGGCGCAGCTGGTACCCGTACTTCGGCAGCAGTCCCCGCATCAGGGTGCCGAGTCCGCCGGCGGCGCCGGTGAGCAGAACGGTGCGGGGGGCGGGCATGCGGGGGTCTCCTCGGTGCGGGGCTCTGGGCCAGGGCGGTGGTCGCGGGGCATGGCGGATGTTGCGGCGGGTGTCACGAGGTGGGTCGCGGGGTGTGTCAGGACGTGCGGCCGTATTCGTGTACGACATTCACATGCATGGACACGCTAAGGATCGCTCACGTGCTGCGTCAAGTGTCGCGCGGAGGCGGGGAATCCGCCTTCGTGTTGCGGGTTTGCGTGCTTGACCGGCCCCAAGGCCGCGGCTTAGCGTGGGCGTGTTCAGAAATATAGACGTGGATCAGAAACATGCACTGATGGGCACCTGTTTAGGGAGAGTCCGTGACGTCAGCCCCTCTCGCCGCTCGGCTCAGCGTCCCCAGCGGGCCGTTGTTCTTCCCCGTCACCGCGTACGGCCCCGACGGCTCCGTCGACCTCGACGTCTACCGGGAGCATGTGCGGCGCGGCGTCGAGGCAGGCGCCGCGGCCGTCTTCGCGTGCTGCGGCACGGGAGAGTTCCACGCGCTCACGCCCGAGGAGTTCGAGGCGTGTGTGCGGGCGGCCGTGGAGGCGGCGGAGGGGCGTGTGCCGGTGGTCGCCGGCGCCGGGTACGGGACCGCGCTCGCCGTACGGTTCGCGCGGCTCGCGGAGACCGCCGGGGCCGACGGGCTGCTCGCCATGCCGCCGTATCTCGTCGTGGCCGGGCAGGAGGGTCTGCTGCGGCACTATCGCGAGGTCGCCGCGGCCACCTCGCTGGACGTCATCGTCTATCAGCGCGACAACGCCGTGTTCACGCCCGAGACCGTGGTCGAGCTGGCACGCACCGACGGGATCATCGGGTTCAAGGACGGGCTCGGCGATCTGGATCTGATGCAGCGGATCGTGAGCGCGGTGCGGAGCGAGGTCCCCGGGGATTTCCTGTACTTCAACGGTCTGCCGACGGCCGAGCTGACCGGGCTCGCGTATCGGGGCGTGGGGATCACGCTGTACTCGTCCGCGGTGTTCTGCTTCGCTCCCGAGATCGCGCTGGCCTTCCACCGGGCGCTGAACACGGGGGACGACGAAGTGGTGAACCGGCTGCTGGACGGGTTCTACCGGCCGTTCGTCGATCTGCGGGCGCAGGGGCGGGGGTACGCGGTCTCGCTCGTCAAAGCGGGGGTGCGGTTGCGGGGGCTGGACGTGGGGGAGGTACGGCCGCCGTTGCACGAGCCGGCCGAGGATCATGTCAAGCAGCTCGCGCAGTTGATCGAGCGTGGGTACGGGTTGCTCGAGGAGGGCGTGTGACCGTGCGGGTGGGGCTCCTTGGGGAGGGCGTTGTGACCGTGCGGGTGGGGCTGTTTGGGGAGGGTGTTGTGACCGTGCCGGTGGGACTGCTTGGGGAGGGTGCGTGAAGGCGTCCGCGTTTCTGTACCCGTGGGACGTCAACGGGGATCCGGAGGCCGCCTCGCGGATGGCCGGGCTCGGGGTGCCGCAGGTGACGCTCGCGTCCGTGTACCACTCGACGCGGGCGTTGACGCCTCGGCATCCTCGGCATCGGATCGTGACGGCCTCGCATGCCGCCGTGCTGTATCCGGTGGAGGACGCGCGGTGGCAGGGGCGTTCGCTGCGGCCGTACGCGGCCGGGGAGTGGGCGTCCGGGGACGCGTACGGGGCGGCTGCCGCCGAGCTTGCGGAGGCCGGTCTCGAGGTCCACACGTGGGTGGTCCTCGCGCACAACTCCCGTATGGGGGCCGAGCATCCGTCGACCTCCGTGGTCAACGCCTACGGGGACCGGTATCCCTGGGCGCCGTGCATCGCGCAACCCGGGACGCGGGCCTATCTGGTCGACCTCGCGGCGGAGGCCGCGGTGCGGCCCGGGGCTCGCGGTACGGAGCTTGAGTCGCTCGGGTGGTACGGGCTGGCCCATCTGCACGCGCACGACAAGATCGGCGGGGTGGGGTTGGGGGATGCCGGGCAGTACCTGATGTCGCTGTGCTTCTGTGCGGTGTGCCTCGACGGTTATGCGGAACAGGGCATTGACGGCGGGGAGTTGGCGGTCGCCGCGCGGGAGGCGTTGGAGCCGGTGTGGCGGGGGGCGGTGGCGTCGGACGGTGGCTGGGCGGGGGTCGAGAAGCTGCTCGGCGCGGAGCCTGCGGCGGCTACGCGGGTGTGGCGTGATCGCGTCGCTCGTACGCTCCAGGAGGCGGCGGTCGCGGCAGTGCGGGCTGCTGCGCCGGCCGGGTTCCAGGTGCTGCTGCACGCGGATCCCGTGTCGTACCACTGCGGTGCGAACGCCGGTGTCGACCCCGGGCACATCCTGTCCGTCGCGGACGGTGTCGTGGTGCCGTGCACCGGTGGCGTGGGCCTGCTGACGCCGTTCGCGGAGACGGAGCGGGAGGGGCGCGTGCTGGCCGCCAACTTCACCGTGGTGTCGGGGATGGGGGGCCGGCCGGACACGCTGGCCGCCGACGCGGCGCACGCGGTCTCGCTGGGGGTGACGGAACTTCGGCTGTATCACGCCGGGTTGGCGTCCGATGCCGACCTGGAAGCAGTGCGGTCAGCGGTGGCGGACTTGGGCTGACGCCCCCGAGGGCTGGGTGCGGGGGCCTCGCCTGTGGCCGGTGCGCCCGGCTGTCTCGCCTGTGGTGTGGGCGGGGCAGGGGTGTGCGGGTGTGTCCGGCGGCCGCAGGCACCCACCACGACCCGGGTTGGAAGCCGTAGCGAGCCGGCGTAGGCGTCTGGCGTGAGACGAGCAGGCTCAGGCGTCTGACGTGAGACGAGCAGGCGTAGGCGCATGACATAAAAAGGGGGCGCCTGCCGGCGAGCCAGCGGGCGGGTGTGGGGGAGCTGCTTGTCACCCACGTAGGGCCGTCGCTCACGCCGGAGCCGGCGACCGAGCGCGCCGCGGCCGTCTTCGGCGGCCGGACCGGCACGGCCCGTGAGGGTGACAGCACGGCTCTTTGAGGATCGGGCCCACCCACCGGTCACTCCCACTTCTTTTGTCAGAAGCGTTGACGAAACACGGTCACGCTCCTACCTTCAACGCGTCGTACTTCGTACGTCATATATGAGACGCGATATGCGAGATCAGATGCGGCCCATGGATCCCATGGATCCCATGGATCCCATGGATCAGATGGATCAGATGGATTCGGTTGCGTCTGGGCCTCGCGATCCGACACGTGAGATCCGAGAGGCGCGCATGACCTCTGTGCCCACCCCGATCCCGTCCCGCACGCAGTTCGTGCTGGAGGGATCAAACACCGCATCCTCACCGGGCAGTTGACCCCGGGGCAGGCTCTGGTGGAGACCGAACTCGCGGCGCAGTTCGGGGTGTCGAAGACACCCGTGCGCGAGGCGCTCAAGACCCTGGCCGGTACCGGGCTCGTCGTGATGAACCAGTACAAGGGCGTCACGGTGCGCATGGTGGACGCGGACATGGCGCGCGAGGTGTACGACGTGCGGCTGCTGCTCGAACCGGAGGCGCTGCGGCGGGCCGTGCGGCGCGAGGCCTCGCTCGATGCCGCGCGGGACGCGCTGACCCGCGCGGACGACGCCACCGACACCGCCGAACGCTCGCTCGCCAACCGGGAGTTCCACCGCGCCCTGTACGTGCCCTGCGGAAACCCGCTGCTCGGCCGGATGCTCGACGAGGTGCGGGACCAGGCCGCCCTGGTGTCCGCGGTCGCCTGGGCGGCCGACCCGTCCTGGGAGCGCGAGGCGGGCGAACACCGGGAGATCCTGCGGCTCGCCCTCGACGGTGACGCCGACGGTGCGGCCGGCGCGCTGCACGCCCATATCGCGTCGTTCGTGCAACGGGCCTTCCCCCAGGGCCAGGAAGAGGATGGACAGGAATGACAGCGACGTACGAGACCCAGCGGGCGGCGCTCGCCGAGGTCGTGGCGATCCCCGTGACACCGTTCGCGGGAGACGGGTCGATCGATCGCGACACCCATCGGGCCCTGTCGCGTCGGCTGCTCGACGGTGGAGTGAAGACCCTTACGCCGAACGGCAATACCGGTGAGTTCTACGCTCTGACGCCTGAGGAGCGGCAGCTTGTCACCGAGTTGACCATCGAGGAGACCGGGGACCGGGCGGTCATTCTTGTCGGTGTCGGGCACGATGTGCCGACCGCCGTCGCCTCGGCGCTGCATGCGCGTGAGCTCGGAGCGCAGATGGTGATGGTCCACCAGCCCGTGCATCCGTATGTGTCGGAGGGCGGTTGGGTCGACTACCACCGGGCCATCGCCGCGGCCGTGCCCGAGCTGGGGGTGGTTCCGTACATCCGCAATCCGCTGCTCGCGGGGGATCGGCTCGCCGAGCTCGCCGACGCATGCCCGAACGTCATCGGGGTGAAGTACGCCGTTCCGGACGCCGCGCGCTTCGCCGCCTTCGCGCGGGACGCCGGGCTCGAACGGTTCGTGTGGGTGGCCGGGCTCGCCGAGCCGTACGCGCCCTCGTACTTCTCGGCGGGTGCCACCGGGTTCACCTCCGGTCTGGTGAACGTCGCCCCCTCCGTTTCGCTGAACATGATCGAAGCGCTTCGATCCGGGGACTATCCGGGGGCGATGAAGGTGTGGGAGCAGATCCGCCGGTTCGAGGATCTGCGCGCGGCCAACGGCTCCGCCAACAACGTGACCGTGGTCAAGGAGGCCCTGGCCTCGCTCGGCCTGTGCCGCCGGGACGTCCGCCCGCCGAGCAAGCCGCTGCCCGAGGCCGAGCGCGCGGAAGTCGCCGCCATCGCCGAGGGGTGGTCCATATGAAGCGCCCGGAGGAGCTGAGAAGCCACCAGTGGTACGGGACCGACGGGCTGCGCTCCTTCAGTCACCGGGCGAGGACGCGGCAACTCGGCTATCTGCCCGAGGAGCACCTGGGCAAGCCGGTCATCGCGATCCTCAACACGTGGAGTGACATCAATCCGTGCCATGTGCATCTGCGGGACCGTGCGCAGGCCGTGAAGCGAGGTGTGTGGCAAGCCGGGGGCTTCCCGCTGGAATTCCCGGTGTCCACGCTGAGTGAGACCTTCCAGAAGCCCACCCCGATGCTCTATCGCAACCTGCTCGCGATGGAGACCGAGGAACTGCTGCGGTCCTATCCGGTCGACGGGGCCGTGCTGATGGGCGGGTGCGACAAGTCCACGCCCGCGCTGCTCATGGGGGCCGCCTCGGTCGACCTGCCGGCCGTCTTCGTGCCCGCCGGGCCGATGCTTCCGGGCCATTGGCGCAATGAGGTCCTCGGCTCCGGCACCGACATGTGGAAGTACTGGGACGACAAGCGCGCCGGGCTCATCGGAGACTGCGAGATGACCGAGCTGGAGAGCGGGCTCGCCCGTTCTCCAGGGCACTGCATGACCATGGGCACGGCCTCCACACTCACCGCGGCCGCCGAGGCGCTCGGTGTCACCGTGCCCGGTGCGTCGAGCATTCCCGCCGTCGATTCCGGCCATGACCGGATGGCCGCGGCGGCAGGGCTCAGGATCGTCGAACTCGTCCGCAGGGACCGGAAGTTGTCCGACATCCTCACCGCGGAGGCCTTCGAGGACGCGGTGACGACCGTCCTCGGGCTCGGCGGCTCCACCAACGCCGTGATCCATCTGATCGCCATGGCCGGGCGGGCCGGTGTCACCCTCACGCTCGACGACTTCGACCGGATCGCGCGGACCGTGCCGGTGCTCGCCAACGTCCGGCCCGGTGGACAGACGTACCTCATGGAGGACTTCCACTTCGCCGGCGGTCTGCCGGGGTTCCTGTCGCGGATCACCGATCTGCTGCACCTGGACCGGCCGACGGTGTCGTACGACAGCATGCGCGAGCAGCTCGACGGCGCGCTCGTCCACAACGACGACGTCATCCGCACCCGGGAGAACCCGGTGGCGGCCGAGGGCGGTGTCGCCGTGCTGCGCGGCAACCTGTGTCCGGACGGCGCGGTCATCAAGCACATCGCCGCCGAGCCGCAGCTGCTCAAGCACACCGGTCCCGCCGTTGTCTTCGACGACTACAGGACCATGCAGCGGACCATCAACGACCCGTCCCTCGGTATCACCGCGGACAGTGTGCTCGTACTGCGGGGCTCCGGACCCAAGGGCGGGCCCGGCATGCCCGAGTACGGGATGCTGCCCATCCCCGACCGCCTGCTGAAGCAGGGCGTACGGGACATGGTGCGGATCTCCGACGCCCGGATGAGCGGCACGAGTTACGGCGCGTGTGTGCTCCATGTGGCGCCCGAGTCGTACGTCGGCGGGCCGCTGGCACTGGTGCGCACCGGCGACACGATCACCCTCGACGTCGACGCGCGTTCGCTTCAACTCAACGTGGAAGACGTGGAGTTGGAGCGCAGGAGGGCGCAGTGGACGCCGTCCGCCGAGCGGTACGAGCGCGGCTACGGGGCGCTGTACAACGAGCAGATCACCCAGGCGGACACCGGCTGCGACTTCGCGTTCCTGGCCCGGCCGGGCAAGGTGCCGGACCCCTACGCCGGGTGAGAGCGGTCCGCGAGGACTGCTCTGGGTGCCCGGCTCGGACACCGCAGCCCGGCCGATGCCGACCGTCCGCGAGACCCGTCTTGACGCCGGGATCGACGCGGTCGCGCCCTACATTCCGACGGCTCGTCGCCCGCGACCACGTTCCTGACGACGGGATCCACGACCATCGGCGCCACGATGAACTGACGTCTTCCAGGGAGACGGAAGCGGGCCGGAGCACCGGCCCGCTTCTCTTTTTCTGTGCGAGAGGTATCGATCGGATAAAGGCGCCTGCACGGCGCACGTGATGCGCGTAGACAGTCCGTGACCTGGTGCGGAATCCACCACACCCAGATACCGGAGAATCCATGCGGAAGTCCCTCAGAGCGGCAGCCATAGGCGCCGCCTGCGTCGTCGCCGGCGGCGCCCTCTACGGCACCGGCGTAGCCACCGCCGGCCAGTCGACGGCGAACTCCACCCACGAGCCGTACAACATCGGGCTCCTGGTCAAGGACATCGACACCTACTACGGCACCACGCTCGACAGCAACGGCGTGTACCAGGCGTCCGCGGACAGCCAGTACGCCAAGGACCTGGCGCGCCTCGAGTCCGCCGCCAAGCGCTACATCGACAAGGCGGCGCACAAGGCCCGGCACCACGGCGAGAAGCCGGCGGTCGTCTTCGACATCGACGACACGCTGCTGCTCTCCCTCGACTACGAGAAGAAGACCAACTACACGTACAACTCCGCCTCCTGGGCCGCGTACGTGGCTCAGGCCGACCGCCCGGCCGTCTTCGGCACCCCCGCACTCGTCGAGTACGCCGAGTCCGAGGGCGTCGAGGTCTTCTACAACTCGGGCCTGAAGGAGTCGCAGCGCGCGGATGCCGTCAAGAACCTGAAGAAGGTCGGCGCCGACATCAACCTCGACGCCGACCACATGTTCCTCAAGGACGCGGCGAACCCGCCCGCGTACCTGAGCGACTGCGCCACCGCCGCCGCCTGGAACTGCACGACGGTGCAGTACAAGTCCGGCACCCGCAAGCACATCGAGTCCCTCGGGTACGAGGTCATCGCCGACTTCGGCGACCAGTACTCCGACCTCGAAGGGGGCTACGCCGACAAGACGTACAAGCTCCCGAACCCGACGTACTTCGTCAGCTGAGCCTCCTCAGGAACGGTCGGTCCGCACGGGGCGGATCGACTCCAGGGTCGGCACCACCGGCAGAATCGTCCCGTCGGCCGCGAATTCCAGGCGGTCGACGGTGGTCTCCCGGTGCGTGCCGTCCCCGCCCGGCTTCCCGGGGCCGTTCAGGGCGAACCGGTGGTAGACGACGTACCAGTCGTCCGTACCGGGGACGTTCACCACGGAGTGGTGGCCGGTGCCCTTGATGCCGTACTCCGGGCGCTTGGACAGGATCGTGCCCCGCTTGGTCCACGGGCCGAGCGGGGACGGTCCCGTCGCGTAGGCGACGTGGTAGTTCTCGCTGCGGGTGTCGTCCTCGGACCACATGAAGTAGTACGTGCCCTGCCGCTTGACGACGAAGGATCCCTCACGGAAGCCGGTCTGGGTGATGTCCTTCACCTGCGTCGCGTCGAACGACACCATGTCGTCGTTCAGTGGCACGACGTACCCGTGCCCGTTGCCCCGGTAGAGATACGCCTGGCCGTCGTCGTCCGTGAAGACAGCCGGGTCGATCATCTGGCCCGTGAACTGCCCCTTGGCGACCAGGGGTTTGCCGAGGGCGTCCGTGAAGGGACCCGCCGGGGAGTCCGCGACGGCCGAGTAGCCGGGGTCGTCCCAGACCTTTGGCTCGCTGAAGGTGCGGAAGTCCTTGGTGGTGGCGTACAGCATCTTGTTGTACGTCGATCCGGTGTGATCGGGGTCGTCGTCGGCGTAGAACTTGGACGCCCAGAAGACGACGTACTCGCCGAGTGTGACGTCCCAATAGGCCTCCGGGGCCCAGGTGTTGCCCGCGTTGTCGGGGGCGACCTCGACCAGCCGCCGGTCGGTCCAGTGGACCAGGTCGGTGGACTCCCAGATCATGATGGACTTGCTGCCGTGCCGCTGGACGTAGTCCCAGCTGCCGCTGCTGTTCTCGTACATCTTCAGGTCGGTGGCGATGAGATAGAACTTGTCGCCCTCGGGGGAGCGGATCACGAACGGATCGCGCAGACCCTTTTCACCCAGGTCGGAGGTGAGGACGGGTTTTCCGGCGTTCAACTCCCGCCAGTGCAAGGCGTCGTTGCCACGGCTGAGGGCATAGCGTGCTGAACCGGAACACCGCGTACGCCAACGCCGAAGCCGGGTTCTACTTCGCCACGGGGAAAGCGCGGCTCGCCAGGAACCTCGCGGTGAGCAACAAGGGCGGGTTGGACAAGCTGGGTTCCGCCACGGTCTCCGCGGCCGACAACTGGGACAGCGGTGTCCCGACACCGGCCTTCAAGTCGACGGACGCGACGACCGCGTACGGGCCCGCTCGTCGAGCGGTTCGCTGCCCTCGACGACGTTCCTGACCATCGGCTCCACGACCATCGGCTCGACCATGGACTGACCTGTCGGATGACGAATGAACGCCCCCGCCGGTCGTCACCGGCGGGGGCGTTCCTCTGCTGACCGAGGGGGGCTCAGGTCAGCAGGCCAATGCAGTCGAACGACATGCCCGGGCCGGGGTGGGCCGAGCCGGTCGAACCACTGACGATGCCGAGCTTCAGGACGCTGTACTGACCGGCGTCCGTCTTCCACGCACTGGTAGGGACGTGGAAAGTGAACATGTGGTTCATTCCTGGTGCGAACCCATGGCGAGCGAGCACACGTCGGCGTGTGCGGCGTTGTGCGTGAGCGCTCAAGGCGATTGCGTCACTCGTAGCTGATGTCGGACGCCGTGAACTTGCAGGACGTCCCGTCCGGACCGGTTCCCGGCTCGGTGGGCTCCTTGCCGGTGTTGTTGCCCTGGAAACGGACACAGGCCTTGATCTTCTTGCCGCTGTCGCCGTGGACGCGCACCTTGCGCAGGGCGGCCGTGTCGCCGTAGTTGGAGTTGATGCCGACGATCGCCTTCAGGGGCGCGGTGACATCCACGTCGTTGATGATGATCGTGCGCTTGTACTGCGTCTTGCAGTTGCCGCAGGAGCGCACCAGCTTGCCGGAGTTCTCGACCCGGAACCTGCTGACGACGAGCTTGCCCGCGCCGTTGAACTGCAGCACCTTGTCGGCGGCGTTCTTCGCACCGCCGCCGTAGACCTTGTACACGGCCGACGACGACTTGCCCTTGAAGCTCGCCGCGTCCTCGCCGACGTCCAGCCACCACACGTTCTGGAGCGTGCAGCTGCCCAGGCAGTGGACGCCGTCGGCAGCCGGGGTGCCGATGATGACGTTCTTGAGGGTGGCGCCGTCGGCCAGCTCGAAGAGGGGGCCCTGATCCTCGTCCTGGCTGTCGGTACCCAGGTCGCCACTGCCGTAGAACTTCTTCAGCTTGCCGTCGTACGCGCCGGACACCGGGATCGTGGACCCGACGGCCTTGCTGCCCGTGGCCGTCGGCCAGGCCGACGCCGCGCCGGCCGAGGACAGCGTCGTCGTGGTGACGAACGCCGCGCCGGTGATGCCGAAGGCGGCCATGCCACCGATCACGGCACGCCGCTTGGTGACCCGGCGGCGGTGGCGGACGCGCTGTTCAACTCGTGCAGTCATGAACCGAGTTCCTTGAGTGGTGCGGAGATCGTTGCGTCTCCTGGTCGCCACTGCCGAGGAAAGGGTTGCCGCCTTCCGGAAATTCTCTTACGAATCTCCGTCGGCCGCCGCGTCGGTGCTGCCCTGGGCCGCGAAGTCGCCGGTCACGGTGGACCGTTCGCCGTCCGTGGTGGTGGCCGTCGCCGAGTAGCTGTCGTCCTTCGCGCCCCGGCCACCCCGGTCGTGGTCGTATTGCCCCGCGAACACCCACTCTCCCGGCCAGACCGTGTGGTCCGGCTTGAGCACCCAGGTGTAGACGAGGAAGCCGTCCTGCTCCGCGACCGTCGTGGTGAAGTCGTCCTCGGGCAGCGAGCGCCAGGATCCCGCGTTCGTGACCCCGCCGGTCTGCCTGATCCTCAACTCGACAGTGAGCGAACTGAGTTGCTTGCCCGACTTCAGGGTCACATTGCTCTGCGCCCAGAACTCGTTGCTGTGCGGGTCGACCGAGCCGTCGGACCGGAGCGGGCCGTCCTGGTTGTCCTTGGCCGGCGGCTGTGCCGTGGCGGAGGCGGAACTCCCGGGCGTCGGGGTTGTGGAGGGCGACGAACTCGGCTTCCCGGACTGCCTCGACGTACCGGAACGGTGGGTGGGGTCCGGGGCGACCGGCGCCCGGCTCGTCGCGTCCGGCGACGGATCGGGGGTCGGCGAGACCGCGACGGTCTGCTGCGCCGGGGTGTCGTCCTTCACCGCCGAGGCGACGGCGTAGCCGCCCACCGCGAGGACGCCCGCGACCGCGGCCGTGGCGCCCACGACACGGGCCCAGCCGAGCAGCGGCGGCCGTGCCGCACGCCGCGCGGGCCGCCGCTCGTTGCCCCCCGCCATCCCGCGCTCGACCCGGGCCAGGATGTGCGCGCGGTCGGGCTCGTGCGCCTTTGCCGCCTCACGCAGCCCGGCGCGCAGCTCGTCGTGCACGTCCTGCGCCTTCCTCATCGGTCCCTACCTCCGGCTCCGCCCGTGGGCAGCACTCCCGCGTGCACCCGCATCGTTGCCTCGTCGGTGCCGAGAAGCCGCTTCAATTCCGCCATGCCCTTCGACGTCTGGCTCTTCACCGTACCCACGGAAACCCCGAGGGCGAGAGCCGTGTCCTTCTCCGAGAGGTCGAAAGCATGCCGGAGAACGACACACGCGCGCTTGCGGAACGGCAGTCTGCGCAGCGCTTCCTGGACATCGATCCTGCCCGGGACGTCGGGGTTCTCGGTCCTGTCCTCGCGCTGCGACCAGAACAGCGTGATCCGCCGGCGCTCCCGAACGGCGCTGCGTATGCGGGTGCGGGCGAGGTTGGCGACCACACCGCGCGCGTACGCCACCGGATGGTCCGCCGCGCGCACCCGGTCCCAGCGGTGCCACAGCGCGAGCAGCGCATCCGCCGCCAGATCGTCGGCGGCGTCCGCCTCGCCGGTCAACAGGTGTGCCAGACGGGCCAGTTCGGCGTAGTGCCGTTCGAAGAAGGCGTGGAACTCCACGGAGGCGGCGTCGTCGACGACAGTGCCCACGGGCGACCTCTCCTCGCTGCGGCTTTCGGTACCGGTGCGGGTGTGTGCGTATACGGCCCCTGTGTTTCACCTGTGAAGAAGTGGTGTTCGCGTGGGGCGAGATGCGAGAGCGTACCAGCGTTCCGTACGGAACTTCGAACACCATATGGCAGGTCGAACTCGATTCTGTAACACGGGGAAAACCTGAAAGCGGTTCAACGCGGGAACAATCCAGCCAGCATCCGCACACCCGGCACGCAGGTAGCGAGGAGTATCGCCATGTCCGAAAAGCAGAAGGTGACCGATCGGCCAAGTGCCGTGCCACCGGCGGAGAACAGCGTCGATCGGTTCTTCAAGATCTCCGCCCGGGGTTCCACCTTCGGCCGGGAGATACGCGGCGGCTTCGCCACGTTCTTCACCATGGCCTACATCCTTGTCCTGAATCCGATCATCCTGGGCAGCGCCAAGGACAAGTTCGGCCACCAGCTCGACACCGTCCAACTGACCACCGCCACCGCCCTGGTGGCCGCGGTCATGACGATCATCATGGGGATCGGCGGCAACCTCCCGCTCGCGCTCGCCGCGGGCCTCGGCCTCAACGCGGTCGTCGCCTTCCAGATCGCCCCGCTGATGAGCTGGGACGACGCGATGGGCCTGATCGTGCTCGAGGGCCTGCTCATCTGTGTGTTGGTGGTGACGGGTCTGCGCGAAGCCGTCATGCACGCGATACCGCAGCCGTTGAAGCAGGCGATCAGCGTCGGCATCGGCCTGTTCATCGCCTTCATCGGCTTCGTCGACGCCGGTTTCGTCACCCGCATCCCGGACCTCGCGAACACGACGGTGCCGGTGCAGCTCGGCGGCACGGGCGCGCTCGCCGGCTGGCCGATCCTCGTCTTCTGCCTCGGAGTCCTGCTGACCATCGGGCTGCTCGCGCGCAAGGTCAAGGGCGCGATCCTGATCAGCATCGTCACCATGACGATCGTGGCGATCATCGTCAACTCCGCAGCCGACATCAAGAGTTGGGGCCTGACCACGCCGAAGGTCCCCGACGATGTGGTGGCCTCGCCGGATTTCGGACTGCTCGGTCGCTTCAGCCTGTTCGGCTCCTTCGGTGAGACCAGCGCGATCACCGTCGTCCTGCTGGTCTTCACCCTCGTCCTGTCCGACTTCTTCGACACCATGGGCACGGTCGTCGGCATCAGCGCCGAGGCGGGACTGCTCGACGACGAGGGCAAGGTGCCCCAGCTCGGCCGCGTCCTGCTCATCGACGGTGCCGCGGCGGTCGCCGGTGGTGCGGCCTCGGCGTCCTCCTCGACCTCCTACATCGAGTCGGCGGCGGGCGTCGGTGAGGGCGCGCGCACGGGGTTTGCGAACCTGGTCACCGGTGGCCTGTTCGCGCTCGCCCTCTTCCTGACGCCGCTGCTCACGATCGTTCCGCTGCAGGCCGCCGCACCTGCCCTCGTCGCGGTCGGTTTCCTCATGATGACCCAGGTCAAGCACATCGACTGGGACAGGTACGAGATCGCCATCCCGGCGTTTCTGACCATCGCCGTGATGCCGTTCACGTACTCGATCACCAACGGGATCGGGGTCGGGTTCCTGGCGTACGTCCTGATCAAGACGGTGCTGGGGAAGGCGAAGGACGTGCACTGGCTGCTGTGGGCGGCGTCGGCGCTGTTCCTGGTGTACTTCGCGATCGATCCCGTGGAGCAGCTGTTCGGGGTGAAGTAACCCGTCCTTCGGGTGCCGCTTGTCGTAGCCGGTCGCGCAGTTCCCCACGCCCCTTCAGGGTGCTCCCGTACGGGGCGCGGGGGAGCGAGCCGCTAGTTCTTCAGGGCCGCCTGCATCATCGCCTTCGCCACCGGAGCCGCCAAGCCGTTGCCGCTGACCTCGGAGCGGGCTGCGTCGGACTGTTCGACCATGACCGCCACGGCGACTTCCTTGCCATTGGAGTCGGACTTCGCGTACGACGTGAACCAGGCGTACGGCGTCTTGCTGTTGTTCTCGCCGTGCTGGGCCGTACCGGTCTTGCCGCCCACGGTCGCGCCGGAGATCCGGGCGTTCGTGCCCGTGCCGTCCGTGATCACCGTCTGCATCGCCGACTGGAGCTGCTGGGCCGTGGACGAGCTGACGATCTCCTTGGTCTCCGTGCTGTCGTCGTAGTTCCTCAGCACATTGCCGTCGGCGTCGCTGGTCTGCGACACCATGTGCGGCGAGACCAGCTTGCCGTCGTTGGCTATCGCGGCGGACACCATGGCCATCTGCAGCGGGGTCGCGGTCACGTCGAACTGGCCGATGCCGGTCAGAGCCGTGGAGGACTTGTCCATGTCCGAGGGGTACACGCTGGTGTACGCCCGGACCGGCACGTCCTGCGTCCTGTCGTTGAAGCCGAACTTCTCGGCCATCGCCCTGACCTTGTCCTGGCCCAGGTCGACGGCCATCTTCGCGAAGACGTTGTTGCACGAGTACTGCAGCGCGACGCGGATCGAGGCGTTCTCGCAGGGTGCGTTCGGGTTCTCGTTCGACAGCACCCGGGTCGTGCCCGGCAGCGTATACGGGTCCGGGCTGTCCGTCTTCGTGCCCACGTCCGAGTACAGCCCGTCCTCCAGCGCGGCCGCCGCGACGACCAGCTTGAACGTCGAGCCCGGCGGCAGCGGCTGGCGCAGCGCGCGGTTCGTCATCGGCTTGTCCGCGTCCTTCGTCAGCTTCTTCCAGGCGGCGGAGTTGCCCGTGCTGAGCTGCGAGGGGTCGTACGACGGTGTGGAGACGGCCGCGAGGATCCTGCCCGTCTTCGGGTCGATCGCGACGGCAGCGCCCTTCTTGTCGCCGAGGGCGTTGTACGCCGCCTTCTGCACATCGGGTTCGATCGTCGTGATCACGTCACCCGGGTCGGCGCGCTTGTTGGTGATCGTGTCGAGCGGGTTCTTCAGCTGGGTGTCCGTGCCGTCGAGCAGGTCCTGGTAGATGCCCTCCAGCTGGGTCGCCCCGTACACCTGTGAGCTGTAGCCCGTGACCGCCGCGTACAGACTGCCGTCCTTGTACGTGCGCTTGTACTCGAGATCGCTGCCCTTCGTCTGCGCGGAACCGGTGATCGCGTCGCCGGCCACGATGATGTTCCCGAGCGGGTTCGCGTACAGCGAGATCGCGTTCCGCCGGTTGTCCTTCTTGTCCGCGAGCGCCTTGCCGTCGTAGAACTGCACCCAGGTCGCCCTGATCAGCAGGGAGAGCACGAGCAGCAGAGTGAAGACGGCGGCACGCCTGATCGTCTTGTTCATCCCGCTCAGAAGGACGAGCGAGGAGGAGCGAATCGTTCCCTTCCGCCCGGATTTCTCATACGTCCTTCATGGAGTTCGTCCCTTGGCAGCGCGGGTCAGCCGCCGTCCCGCATGAAGCCCGCTTCGTAGGCGGCGATCACCGCCTGGGTGCGGTCGCGGGTGCCCGTCTTCGCAAGGACGGCCGCGACGTGCGTCTTCACCGTCGCGGGGCCGACTCCCATGCGCCCGGCGATCTCGGCGTTCGTCAGCCCCGTGGCCATGAGCCGCAGTACGTCGCGCTCCCGTGCGGTGAGCTTCGCCACCCATGGCGGCGGAGCGGGCCGCGACCGGGCGTGCTCGGCCGCCAGCGCCCGCACGGCCGACGGGAACAACAGCGTGTCGCTGCGCGCGACCAGCCGTACGGCCTGCACGAGCGCGTCGGCCTCGGCCCGTTTGAGCAGGAAGCCGGAGGCTCCGGCGCGCAGCGCCTCGTACACGTAGGCGTCGTTCTCGAAGGTGGTCACGACGACGACGCGCGGGGGGTCGGAGAGCGTCGCGAGGATCTGCTCGGTGGCGCGGATGCCGTCGATCCCGGGCATGCGGACGTCCATGAGGACGACGTCGGGTGTGAGCTCCCGGACGACGGACACGGCCTCGGCGCCGGTCGCCGCCTCGCCGACGACCTCCAGATCGGGCTCGGCGGCGAGGATCGCGCGCAGGGCGCTGCGCACCATGCGTTCGTCGTCGGCGAGGACGATACGGAGGGAGTCGGTGCGCGGGCTGGTCATGAGGGTCCTTCGTCTCTCTCGACGGGCAGTCGTACGGTCAGCCGCCACACCCCGTCCGCCGGGCCCGCCTCGCACGTGCCGCCGAGCAGCCGGGCGCGGTCGGCGATGCCCCGCAGGCCGTGACCGCCGCCCGGGCGGGGAACGCCGGTCGCTGTGGTCGGATTCTCCGTGGTGATCTCCAGTTCGCTGCCGCTCCCCGTGATCCGCAGGGTCACCGGTGTGCGCGCGCCCGCGTGTTTGAGGGCGTTGCTCAGGCCCTCCTGCACGATGCGGTACGCCTCCCGGGAGACGAGCGGGTGCAGGTCGTCCGGATCCACTTCGACGGTGGCCCGCACACGCAGGCCGCCGGCGCGGGTGCGGTGCAGCAGGCCGTCGAGGTCGGCGGCGAGGGTGGGTGCCGGAGCGGTGGAACGATCGTCGCCCTCCCGCAACACGCCCAGCACCGCGTCCAGTTCACCCACCGTCCGCCGCGTGGTGTCCTCGATCGCGGCGAGGGCCTCGCGGACGAAGTCCGGGTCGGTGTCGAGGACACGGCGGGCGGCGCTCGCCTGGAGGGTGACCGCGCTCAGGGCGTGGCCCAGGGAGTCGTGCAGCTCGCGGGCGAGCCGGTTGCGTACGGCGAGGTCGGCGGCACGGCGTTCGGCCGCCGCGAGCCGGTCCTCGGACGTGGGCCCGAGCAGCGCGGGCGCCCAGCGGGCCAGCAGGTTCCCACCTACGGCGGCGCAGGCCGCGAGCGCGATGAGCGTCGCGACCCCGGCGACCGGCGACAGCGCCAACGCCCAGGTGTGGTCGAGGACTTCGGGCAGCCCGAGCCGGGAGTCGCGCAGCCCCGCGACGACGGGCAGCACGATGAGAACCGCCGCGAAGGGCGGTACGGCCAGCGACATCCCGCTGATGACCCCGCCGAAGCCGAGGTGCAGCGTGAACCAGCCGACGGTGCGTCGTCGGGCCGCCCAGGTGCGCGGGGGCCCGTCGGCGAGCCGGTCGCCGTCGACCCCGCACAGCGCGCGCACCCCGGCCACCGACATCGGACGGGTCAGCGGGAACAGCGCGGTGATCGCCGCGAGCGGCAACCCGACCGCGAAGGACATGAGTTGGAGGGGGAACGAGTTGAACACGTAACGCGAGTCGGTGAGCGGCCCGACGATGACCTCACCGACGAGGACGTACGGCATCGCGAGCGCGCCGCCGAGGATCAGATGGATCCACCGCCGGCGCGCCCGCCGTCCGAACAGGAACCGGGCGAACTCCCTCACGCGGTGCGCCGTGGCGGCCTGGCAGCGGCGGTCCGCTCGGCGAAGAAGTGCGCGCCGAGGGTGACCACGAGCATGCCGACGATCATGTGCACAGCGTAGGTGAGGTTCATCAGCTCCGTCGGGCGCTCGGCGATGTCGTCCACGCCGCCGAGACTCGCCAGCGACAGCCAGCCGCCCCAGCAGGCCACCGCCCCGGAGCCGATCCAGGCGAGGGCGAGGGGCGCCATCACGGGCAGGGCCCGCCCGCGCCGGAAGGCGAGCATCCACGCGCCCGCGACGGTGGACACCAGGAACACGACGTCCATGGCCTCCAGGACGTAGAAGTCGCCGGTCCGGTCCGCGACCCGGCCCGTGCTCAGCCCCGCCGTGCCGCCGCACGCCCACAGCAGGTGAGTGGTGAGCGGGACCAGCGCGAGTACGGCCGCCGCGACCGCCGTCGCCCGCTGGGCCGCGCCCACCCGGCTGACCGGCAGCTCCCAGACCCGCCCGCGCCACAGGTGCCCCCACCGGTCCCGTGCGTACAGCACGAACAGGGTGCCCAGGGCGAGGCCCTGCACGATGAACCCGGTGTAGACGACCCCGAACACCCACGCGTCCAGGAACGGTTCCCGCCCGCTCTCCAAGGCCTTGCTCCCGGAACCTCCGAGGGCCTTCACCAGGATCTGGAGCGGGAAGCCGGTCATGATCGGCGCGAGCAGGCCGGTGGCCACCCACATCGGCACGGCCGGCAGCCACGCCGGCACCCGTAGCCCCCAGGACCGGGTGAGCAGCAGCGCGATCACGATGACCGCCCCGTCCATCAGCACGGTGATGCCGTTGGCCACGGCCATGCCGGTGCGGTGCTCCAGCAGCGAGCTCCCCTGGGGGATGCCGAGGTGACTCCCGGCGATCCAGGCGACCTTGAGGGAGAGATACGGCGCGCACGAGACGATGGCGACATTGCGGAGGATCCGGCGAAGCCGACTGCTGCCCAAGGGCCCCGCGGGGGTCGTGTCCGAAGCGGAGGCGAGTGTCTGCGTCATGCCTCCACGCTCCCGTGGCGGGCCCTCGCCCCACGTCCTGCGCGGCGACGATCCGCCTCCGCCGGACGGGGGAGGGGCCGTCTGACTTGCGGAGGTCTCCGGCAGCGCCGCCGAGGCGCGCCGCCGGGGTTGAGCGCCGTCACGGCGCGATGCATGGTTCCGGCACCTTGCGGTGCCGGAATGATGTATCGGACGGCGAGGCGGCGCGCGGCTGCGGTGGGTGTGCCCGGAAGCCTTGCCAGCTGCTGCTGAGGCCGCTCGCCGAGCCGTAGACCACCATCACGGCGCCACTCGCCGAGGACGAGGACGGAAGGCCCGACCTCGAATCAGCGGGCCGCGGAGCGGAGCCGCGCTTGCGACCTGTGCCGGGGAGCCGCCCTGGTCCGTGCCATGAAGGGGTCGGAACCATCGGGTGCCGCGCCCTTCATCCGCCGCGACGGCGCTCGGCCGACGCGGCGCTGTGCGGCCGTGTCGAGCCGGCGCCGGGCCGGGCGTGGTCCGCGTCGTGCTCAGGCCTCCAGGGTGAGCACGATTTCGGGTATCTCAGCGCCGCGGGCGTTGGCGTAGCCGCTGGTTCGGGCGGTCACGCGGAAGCCGCACTTCTCCAGGACTCGGCGGGAGGCGGTGTTGTCCGCGGCGGCGCGGGCGTACAGCGGGCGTTCGTCGACCTGCGCCAGCAGGGCTCGCAGTGCCGCCGTCGCGATGCCGCGGCCCCAGTACGCGCGGTCGATCCAGTACGTGACCTCCCGCTCGCCCGGCGAGCCGTACACCGACGCGCTGCCGAGGACGTCGCCGTCCACCAGGACCGCGCGCACGACGATGTCGGACGAGGAGCGGATACGACTCCAGTGGTCGGCGAAGGCGGTCAGGTCGGCGGGATCCTCCGGGGTGAACGCGGCCATGCGGAGCGCTTCCGGGTCGTTCATCTGGCGGAAGAAGACCGGCAGATCGCTGTCGTGGACCTCGCGCAGGATGACATCCATGCCGGACACGTCAGAGCCTGCGCGTCGCGAGCGTGAGCCGGTCGCGCGCGTCGAACAGCGCGTCCTTGACCATCTGTTCGTGCGCGGGGGTGAGACGGGCCACCGGGACCGAGCAGCTGATCGCGTCGCGGGCGGGCGTGCGGTACGGGATCGCCACGCCGAAGCAGCGCAGCCCCAGCGTGTTCTCCTCGCGGTCCACCGCGAAGCCCTGCTCCCGCACCTGGTGCAGCTCCTCGATGAGCTTCTCCCGGTCGGTGATCGTGTGCTCGGTGAGCGCGGGAAGCGTCTCGGGGAGCATCTTGCGGACCTGCTCGTCGGTGTGGGTGGCGAGCAGCGCCTTGCCGAGGGAAGTCGAGTGGGCGGGCAGCCGGCGGCCCACCCGGGTGAAGGGGCGCAGGTAGTGCTGGGACTGGCGGGTGGCCAGGTAGACGACGTTCGTGCCGTCCAGGCGCGCCAGGTGGATCGTCTCCGTCGTGTCGTCGGAGAGCCGGTCCAGCGTGGGCCGGGCCGCGGCGACCACCTCGTCGCCGTCGATGTACGACGTGCCGACCAGCAGCGCCCGTACGCCGATGCCGTACCGGGTGCCCGTCGCGTCCGTCTCGACCCAGCCCAGCTCCACGAGCGTACGCAGCAGCATGTACAGGCTGGACTTGGGATAACCGACGGCCTCCTGGACCGCGGCCAGGGAGTGCATTCCGGGCCGGCCGGCGAAGTACTCGAGCAATTCCACGGTCCGCACCGCGGACTTGACCTGCGCCCCGCCGCCTGTCTCGCCTGCCGACATCGCCCTTGACCCCTTCGTTGGACGGGAAATAGTCTCCGCATCATATTCACCAACAGAGACAGCGTTCAGTATATCGAACGCCCCTGGTGGGTGACATAAGAACTGCGGTGAAGAACTGCGGCAACACATCTGGAGGGATCCGCGGTGGCAGCAGCACCAGTCTGGAGTGTCGACCCCCGTACCGGGAAGCAGCGTGAACAGGTTGCGGTGGAGGCCACAGCCCAGGAGGTGGACGAGGCAGTGCGCGCCGCGCACGCCGCGCGCCCCGCGCTCGCCGACCGCAGCGTACGCGCCGCGTTCCTGCGCACCGCCGCCGACCTGCTCGAAGGCGCCAAGGACCAGCTCGTCGAGGCCGCCGACGCGGAGACCGCGCTCGGCCCGGTCCGGCTCACCGGCGAACTCGCCCGCACCTGCTACCAGTTGCGCGCCTTCGGGGACATCGTCGACGAGGGCGCCTTCCTCGACGTCGTGATCAACCACCCCGACGACACCGCGACCCCGCCGATCCCGGACCTGCGCCGCTACAAGGTGCCGCTGGGCGTCGTCGCCGTCTACTCCGCCTCGAACTTCCCCTTCGCCTTCTCCGTCGCGGGCGGCGACACCGCGAGCGCGCTGGCAGCCGGGTGCCCGGTCGTGGTCAAGGCGCACCCCGACCACCCGGCGCTGTCGGAGCTGGTCGCGGCCGTACTGCGCCGGGCCGCCGCTCAGCACGACATCCCCCAGGGCGTCGTCGGCCTCGTCCACGGCTTCGAGGCGGGCGTCGAGCTGGTCAGGCACCCGCTGATCGCCGCCGCCGGGTTCACCGGTTCGGTCCGCGGTGGCCGTGCGCTCTTCGACGCGGCGGCCGCCCGGCCCGTGCCGATCCCCTTCCACGGCGAGCTGGGCTCCCTCAACCCCGTCGTGATCACCGAGGCCGCCGCCGCCGAGCGGGCCGAGGTGATCGGTGCCGGACTCGCGGGCTCGATGACGCTGGGCGTCGGCCAGTTCTGCGTGAAGCCGGGCCTGGTGCTGGCGCCCGCGGGTGCGGCGGGCGACCGCCTGGTGAAGTCCCTGACGGACGCGGTCAGCGACACGGACGCCGGTGTGCTCCTCGACCACCGCATGCGGGACAATTTCATCGCCGGTGTCGCCGCGCGCGCCGAACTCCCCGACGTGGAGTCCCCGGTGACCCCCGGCGCGGGCGGCGAGCACACCGTGAGCCCCGGCTTCCTGACCGTGCCGGCGCAGAAGCTCACCACCGAGGGCGAGCACGACCTGCTCCTGGAGGAGTGCTTCGGCCCGCTCACCGTGGTCGCGCGCTACGAGGACGAGTCCGAGGCCGGCGCGGTCCTCTCCCGCCTTCCCGGCAACCTCACCGCGACCGTCCAGCTCTCCACCGAGGAGGCCGCCGGCGAGGGCCGCGGCGCGGAGCTCCTCGCCGAGCTGACGCCGCTCGCGGGGCGCGTGCTCGTGAACGGCTGGCCGACGGGTGTCGCGGTCGCCCCCGCCCAGCACCACGGCGGTCCGTACCCGGCGACGACCTCGACCTCGACGTCGGTGGGCGGTACGGCGATCGAACGCTGGCTGCGGCCGGTGGCGTACCAGAACGCGCCGGAGGCGCTGCTGCCGGCGGAGCTGCGGGACGACAACCCGCTGGGCCTGCCGCGTCGTTTCAACGGCCGTCTCGAGCGGTAGCACCGGGCCGCGCGGCCAGCGCCGCCCGTCGGACCTTCGGTGGGGCGTGGAGCCGCCGGCCGTCCGCGGTCTGTCGCGCCCAAGGTGCGGAGCCGCGGGCTGTCCGCGGTCTGTCGCGCCCAAGCGGCGGAGCCGCACGTGTCACTGCCCCGCGCCCCTTCGGGGCGCCGGGCCGGACCTGAGAGACTCACGCAATGGACGTCGAACTCCCCGTACTCGCCTTCCCCCTCCGTACCTATGGCCCCGACGGCCATTGGTCGTACGAGGACGGAGTGCTCACCGGCTGGGCAGGCCCCCGACAGGACCGCTTCGTGCCGCCCACCGGTGAGAACCTGGACCCCGCCTCCGACGCGCCCCGGCTGCTCGGCGCGCCCGAGGGGGACTTCCAGCTGATCGCCCGGGTCACGGTGGGCTTCGCGGCCTCCTTCGACGCGGGGGTCCTCTACGTCCACGTGGGGGAGCGGGCCTGGGCGAAGCTGTGCCTGGAGTACTCCCCGGACGTGCCCACCGTCTGCACGGTGGTCACCCGGGGACACTCCGACGACGCCAACTCCTTCACGGTGGACGGCAGCTCCGTGTGGCTCCGGGTGAGCCGCACGGGTCGCGCCTTCGCCTTCCATGCCTCGCGCGACGGCGAGCACTGGACCTTCGTGCGCCTCTTCACGCTGGGCGACGAGAAAGAGACCGGGGCGGCTCTGGTCGGTTTCATGGCCCAGTCGCCCATGGGCGAGGGCTGCGTGGTGACGTACGACGGCATCGAATTCCGCCCGAACTGGCCGCGGGACTTGAGAGACGGCAGCTGATCGCCCCCGCCGTCCCTGAAGGGGCACGGGGAACTGCGCGACAAGCCCCCGCCCACCTGCGGCCGAAAGGCCGTCAGGGGTCGGGAGGGGCCGAGGAGGCGAAGAAACCCCTAGCGAGTCACCCGCAACCCCCACGTCGCCCCCGCCGTCACCGCCAATAGCGCCGCGCTCAGCGTGAGGCTGATCCGTAGTCCCGACGCGAAGCCCCCGGAGACCAGGGAACCGAAGGCCGCGATGGCCAGCCCGCCCGCCACCTGGCGGGCCGAGTTGAGGACGCCCGCCGCCAGCCCCGCCCGGTCCGAGGGCACCGCGTCCATCATCGCGGCCGTGAGCGGAGGGATCGTCAGGGCGCATCCCAGGGCCATGGGGACCAGGAGCAGGGCCACCAGAGCGGGCGGGGTCGACGAGTCGACGTACAGCAGGACGAGCAGCCCCACCGCGGCAAGCGACTGGCCGAGCAGCATCGGCAGGCGGGGCCCGAAGCGCCCCGCCAACTTGCCCGCCGCGATGTTCGTGACCGCGATCAGCCCGGTCATCGGCAGGAACATCAGCCCCGCGTACAGCGCGGAGCGGCCTTGGACCTGCTGGAAGAAGAGGGAGAACAGGAACACCACTCCGTAGAACGCCACGCTGCAGGCGGCGCCCGCGGCAACCGCCACGGTCACGCTCCGGCTGCGGAACAGACCGAGCGGGACCACGGGATGCGTCTGCCGCGCCTCGACCCGCAGGAAGACCAGGGCCGCGACGACCGCCACGGCCAGGGCGGCCGACCCCGTCCCACCGCCCTCGATGACCGCGAACGTCAGCGCGGTGAGCGCGACGACCGCCGTCAGCTGGCCGGGCAGGTCCAGCGGTGCGGGACGGCGCTCCGAGCGTGGCGCCCGTACCAGCAGCGCGAGAGCCACCGCGCCCAGCGGCACGTTGATGAAGAAGATCCCCCGCCAGTCCCACACCGTGGTCAGCGCACCGCCCGCGACCGGTCCCAACGCCACCGCGACCGAACCGCCCGCCGCCCACAGCGCCACCGCCCGCGCCCGCTGCGCGGCGTCCGGGTACGCCTGCCGCACCAGCGCCAGCGAGGCCGGCAGCACCACAGCCGCCGCCACGCCCTGCACGGCACGCGCGCCGACCAGCACCGGCAGACTCGGCGCAAGACCGCATGCCACCGACGCCAGTGTGAACCCCGTGATCCCGATCCCGTACGCCCGGCTCGCCCCGGCCCGGTCCGAGAAGGCCCCCGTGGACAGCATCAGCGCCGCGAACGCCAGCGTGTACGTGTCCACCACCCACTGGAGCCCCGACATCCCGCCCCCGAGCGTCGCCCCGATCGACGGGAGCGCCACGTTCACCACGGACGCGTCGAGCGTGATCAGCGCGAAGCCGAGCAGGGCGGCGGTGAGGGTGAGGGCGGGCGACGGGTTCAACAGGGCTGCAGTGGCAGGGTGTTGAGCCTCGACCCACGGTTTCTCGGTAGCCGGTTTCGTTGACATGCCCCCCATGCTGCGGACCTCCGTCGGCTTACAGTAGTGGCCTGAATGCCATACACCCGGAGGTTCTGGCCATGGTCGCCGCACAGCGGAAGCCGCACCGCATCGCCGTCATCGCCCCTTCCCCCGTCTCGATGTTCAACCTCGCGATCCCCGAGCTCCTCTTCGAGAAGGTCGAGTTGGACGGCGGCCCGGGGTACGCACTGGTCGTCTGCACCCCGAAGCCGGGCCCGATCGCCACCACCGGCGGGCTCGACCTGCACGTCGGGCGGGGCCTGGACGCCGTACGCGACGCGGACACCGTGCTGGTCGCCGGCACCGGACAGCGGTACGCGCCCGATGCGGCCACCGTGGCCGCCGTCCGCGAGGCCGCAGCCGCGGGCAAGCGGATCGCCTCCATCTGCAGCGGGGCCTTCGTACTGGCCGAGGCCGGACTGCTCGACGGGCGCAGCGCCACCACGTACTGGGAGCTCGCGGACGAGCTGCGCAAGCGGTACCCGGCGCTCGACCTCAAGGGTGACGTCCTGTATGTGCAGGACGGTCAGATCATGACCTCGTCCGGGTACGCCGCCGGAATCGACCTCTGCCTGCACATCATCCGGACCGACTACGGCGCCGCGGCCGCCAACCAGGTGGCGCGGCTCGCCCTGGTCGCCCCCGTGCGTCCGGGCGGCCAGACCCAGTTCACCCAGACCCCGCTGCCGCCCGAGCGCGGCGAGGCCTGCGCCGACACCCGCGGCTGGGCCATGCGCAACCTCGACAAGCCGCTCACGCTCACCGACCTCGCCCGGCACGCGGGCGTCAGCGTGCGCACGCTCACCCGCCGTTTCCATGCCGAGAGCGGGGTCAGCCCCCTGCAATGGCTCCTCCACCAGCGCATCGAGCGTGCCAGGGAACTCCTGGAGACGACCACCCTCCCCATGGACCAGGTAGCCCGCGCCTGTGGTCTCGGCACGGCCGACTCGCTGCGCGGCCATCTGGTCCGCCGCACCGGCCTCACCCCGAGTGCCTACCGCGCCCAGTTCAGCCGCCTGGGAACCGCGGTCCTCTCGGGAGCGTCCTCGGCTGCATGATCCAAGACCGTGTGAATCAGGTGGGCCGGGTGATCAGAACCGCGCTCCCCGCCGAGGCCGAAGCCATCGCCGCCCTGCATGCCCGGGCGCGGGCGACGTACTACCCGGACGGGATCCCGCAGGACGGCACCGACTGGCTCGCAGCCTGGCAGAGCGTCATCGAGCGGCCGGACGGACACGTGCTGTGCGTCGTCGAGGAGGGCCGGATCACGGGCATCGCCTCCTTCCGCACCCCCGAGGGCGCCCCCGCAGAAGCGGTCAAGCTCTTTCAGTTCCACGTCGACCCCGACCGCTGGCGGGGCGGCATCGGCACCGCGCTGCACGCCGCGTGCGTCGAGGAGTGGCAGGCCGACGGCAAGCGCGCCGCCGTCCTCGACGTGCACGTCGACAACCGGCGCGCCCAGGCCTTCTACGCCCGCCTCGGCTGGACTCCCGATCCGGAGAACCCGCCCGCCGAGGGTGACCACCACCTGTACCTGCGCTTCTCCGTGACCGGGGAGTGACCGTCTCCCCGACCGGGGAATGAGACCAGCCGCTTGAACGTTCACATACAGACGTCCCTGGAGGGTGTCCCCGTACCCCGTATCCGTACGACCTGGAGAGAGCCGAAGACATGCGCGTCGAGATCTGGAGCGACATCGCCTGCCCCTGGTGCTACGTGGGCAAGGCCCGCTTCGAGAAGGCGCTCGACGCCTTCCCGCACCGCGACCAGGTCGAGGTCGTGCACCGTTCGTTCGAGCTCGACCCGGGCCGTGCCAAGGGCGACATCCAGCCGGTCATCAGGATGCTCACCAAGAAGTACGGCATGAGCGAGGCGCAGGCGCAGGCCGGCGAGGAGAACCTGGGCACGCAGGCCGCGGCCGAGGGTCTGGAGTACCGCACCCGGGACCGCGATCACGGCAACACCTTCGACATGCACCGCCTGCTGCACTTCGCCAAGCAGCAGGGCAGGCAGGACGAGCTGATCGGCCTGCTCTACAAGGCGAACTTCGCCGAGGAGCGCACCGTCTTCGACGACGACGAACGGCTCGTGGAGCTGGCCGTCGCCGCCGGGCTCGACGCCGACGCCGCCCGCACGGTGCTCGCCGACCCGGCCGCGTACGCCGACGACGTGCGCGCCGACGAGCGCGAGGCCGCCGAGCTGGGCGCGAACGGGGTGCCGTTCTTCGTCCTCGACCGCAAGTACGGCGTCTCCGGTGCCCAGCCCGCCGAGGTCTTCGCGCAGGCGCTGACCCAGGCATGGGGCGAGCGCCCGCCGCTCCGGCTGATCCAGGACGGCTCCGCCGACGCTCAGGCCTGCGGCCCGGACGGATGTGCGGTGCCGCAGAGCTGAAAAGCCCAGGTCGGAGCGCACGTATAAGCACCTCTTAGCGGTTCCACGCAAAAATCGGCAATGGACGGGGGGTTCCTGGGACCGCAGAGTGGTCCCATGGAGACCTTCGAGAGCCTGGTACGTGCCGAGTTCGCCCCGGAGAACACCTACCTGAACACCGCGAGCACCGGCCTCCTGCCGGCGCGCACGGTGACCGCCATGCGCGCCGCCGTCGAATCCGTCGCCGCCGGCCGGCCGGCCGACATGTTCGCGGACGTCGAGGCCGCACGCGCGTCGTTCGCCCGGCTGGTCGGCGTTCCCGCGGGCCGGGTGGCGGCCGGGGCCTCGGTCGCCGTCTACAGCGGGCTGATCGCCGCCTCGCTGCCGCAGGGCGCCGAAGTCCTCACCGCCGAGGCGGACTTCAGCTCCGTCGTGACCGCCTTCCACGTCCGCGGCGATCTCAAGGTCCGCGCCGTGCCGCTGGAGCGGATGGCCGAATCCGTACGCCCGGGCACGGCGCTCGTCGCGGTCAGCGCCGCGCAGTCCGCGGACGGGCGGGTCGCCGATCTGGAGGGGATCCGCGACGCCGCGCGGGCGCACGGGGCCCGTACGTACATCGACGCGTCCCAGGCCGCCGGATGGCTGCCCGTGCGGGCGGACGCGTACGACTACGTCTCCTCCGTCGCCTTCAAGTGGCTCGTCTGCCCGCGGGGCGTGGCCTTCCTGGTCGTCCCGGAGGACCTCGGCGGGCTCACCCCGGTGTTCGCGGGCTGGGTCGCCGGGGAGGCCCCCTGGGACAGCTGCTACGGCCCCGTCGAGGAACTCGCCCACTCCGCACGGCGGTTCGACGAGAGCCCGAGCCTCTTCTCGTACGCCGGTGCCCGGCACTCCCTCGCCCTGATCGAGGAGCTGGGCGTGGCGCACGTACACGCCCACGACCTCGCCCTCGCCGGCCGTTTCCGTGAGGGTCTGCACGCCCTGGGCCACGAAGCGATCCCCGCCCCCGGCTCACCGATCGTCTCCGTGCCCGGACTCGGCCACCGCCAGCCCGACCTGAGCCGCGCGGGTGTCGAGGTGTCGGACCGTGCGGGCAACTTGAGGGCCGCCTTCCACCTGTACAACACGCCCGCGGATGTCGACCGGCTGCTGGACGTCCTGTCGGGCTGAGGGGTTCGCCCTCTGGCGCGGGGTGCGGGAGGGCGCTAGGAAGGCTCCACGAGGTGGTGGTGCCGGTGGATCCGACGCTCACGGACGCCGAGCTGCATCGGCGGCTGGTGTACGGGGACGAGACCGCGCTGGCCGAGGCGTACGCCGCGTACGGCGGGCTCGTGCGACGGGTCGCCGTCCGGGTCACGCGCAGCCCGGCCGGCGCCGAGGACGTGGCGCAGGAGGTCTTCGCGCAGCTGTGGAGCAGGCCGTACGCCTTCGCCCCGCGCCGTGGCTCGCTGCGCACCTGGCTGTCCATGCTCGCCCACCGGCGGGCCGTGGACTGGGTGCGCAGCGAGGCCCGGCACCGCAAGGACGCCCGCGCGGACGACTCGGCGCTGCACGCCATCCCCGACGCCTCACCCGGCCCCGACGAGACGGTCGTCGACCGCGAACGCTCGCTGCTGCTGCACACCGCCCTCGCCGAACTCCCGCAGCCACAAAGGGAAGTCGTCCACCTCGCCTACTTCGCGGGCCGCACCTACCGGCAGGCGGCCGTGGAACTGGGGATCCCCGAGGGCACGGCCAAGACCCGGCTGCGCTCCGCCCTGCGCAAACTCGCCGAATCCCTGGCCGATCCACCGGATCCGGCACTGGAGAGGGGCGCGTGATGGCGGCGCGAGTGGGCCCGGCCGGGCCGGGCGTGCGTAGGGTGGGCACAGCGGGGCGAGGTGCGGCCACCATGCCGGCCGTGACCCGGGAGGGCGGCATGTGATGAGCACCGACCACGAAGGCGTACGGGACCTGCTGGCGGCCTGGGCCGTCGGCGCGCTGACCCCCGCCGACCGGAAGACGGTCCCTCTGCACCTGGCGGAGTGCGAGTCCTGCGCGGCGGAGGCGGAACGGCTGCGGGAGACGGTACGGCTGCTCGACGGCGCCCCACGGCCGCCCCTGGCGAACGACGCTCCGGCCGGCATCGACGGCGTCCTCACCGTCGCCCTGCGCGCCCGTCCCGCGGCACCTCGCGTGGCCTCGCACGCCGCCCCGTACGCCGCCGCAGTCGCCGGACTCCAGGCTCTGCTACGGGAGTTGGACGGCCACGGCCCCTGGGGTACGCCGGTCGTGCACGACTGGGACGTGCACGCCACGGTGGCCCACCTGATCGCGGCGGACGAGCCGCTGGCACGACGACTTGGCCTGGCGGCGCGGGTGCCGGAGTCCCGGGTCGCGGAGGGGACGGGATGGGCGGACGCCTGGGCCGCACGGACCGCGGACGTGATCGCCTACGAGCAGCGACGTACGCCCGAGGAGACCGTCGCCACGTGGACCGCGCAAGCCGGCGCGCTGCTGGCGACGCCCGAGGCGAGGGATCCCGAACGGGCCACGCACGCCACCACGCTGATGGGCGTACGGCTGCCCGTCGCGGACCACTTCGTCGTGCGGGCCTTCGAGGCGTGGATCCACACCGACGACATCGGGCGGGCCCTCGGACTGGCCGTGCCGCCGCCCCCGGACCCGCACCTGTGGCAACTCGTCCGGCTCGCCGTCCGCATCCTCGGCCTGGCACTGGGACCCACGGCACCACCGGTGCTGTTCGCGGTGACCGGGGGAGAACCCGACGCCCAGTGGGTGCTCGGTTCCGAGGACGAGCCCGTACGCGCGGAACTCGTCCTGGATCCCGTCGACTTCTGCCTGTTGGTGGGCGGGCGGTACGCACCCGACGAGGTGCCCCGGGGCGCGGCGGGGGACGACGCCGCGATCAGGGACGTGCTGGGGCGGGCTGCCTCACTGGCGTGGCTGTAGGCCCGGCACCCAGGTGAAGTGCCGGGCCCGCACGCCAATTACCGCACCGGCGTGAAGTCCCGAGCTCCGGTGCTGTGTCTGATTGCGGCTTCGCCGCGGGTCGGCTTCGCCGCCGACCGGAACAGAGTTACCGCACCGGCGTGAAGTCCCGAGCCCCGGTGCTGTGTCTGATTGCGGCTTCGCCGCGGGTCGGCTTCGCCGCGGGTCGGCTTCGCCGGCGACCGGAACAGGGTCACCGCACCGGCGTGAAGTCCCGAGCTCCGGTGCTGTGTCTGATTGCGGCTTCGCCGCGGGTCGGCTTCGCCGGCGACCGGAACAGAGTTACCGCACCGGCGTGAAGTCCCGAGCCCCGATGAACTCGGGCCTGCGCACCGGCGCCGCGAACGGCTCCACGGCCGCGTTCTCCACGCTGTTGAACACGATGAAGACATTGCTGCGCGGGAACGGGGTGATGTTGTCCCCGGAGCCGTGCATGCAATTGCAGTCGAACCAGGTCGCCGAACCGGCCCGGCCCGTGAAGAGCTTGATGCCGTGGCGGGTGGCGAAGCGGGTGAGCGCCTCGTCGGACGGCGTGCCCGCGTCCTGCATCTGCAGCGACTTCTTGTAGTTGTCCTGCGGTGTGGCCCCCGCACAGCCGAGGAAGGTCTTGTGCGACCCCGGCATGATCATGAGGCCGCCGTTGGTGTCGAAGTTCTCGGTCAGGGCGATCGAGACGGACACGGTCCGCATGTTCGGCAGACCGTCCTCGGCGTGCCAGGTCTCGAAGTCCGAGTGCCAGTAGAAGCCGCTGGCTCCGAAGCCCGGCTTGACGTTGATCCGCGACTGGTGAACGTAGACGTCCGAGCCGAGGATCTGCCGGGCCCGCCCGACCACGCGCTCGTCACGGACGAGACGCGCGAAGATCTCGCTGATCCGGTGCACCTCGAAGACGGACCGGATCTCTCGCGACTTCGGCTCGACGATGGACCGCTCGTCGGCACGGATCGCCGGATCGCCGACGAGCCGCTCCAACTCCTGCCGGTACACGGTGACTTCGTCCTCGGTGATGAGCTCCTCGACGGCGAGGAAGCCGTCACGTTCGTACGCCTGGAGCTCGGGGACCGCGATCGGCCCCGGCTCGCCCGGCGCGCTCCACACGACCGGGTCCTGGCGGGGCGCGGACACCTCGGTGGCGCCGCGGCTGGGGTAGAGATCGGTGAGGGTGGTCATGCGGTTGTCACACCTCCTCGGGTTCGGTGAGCAGGGGGTAGACGCCGTTCTCGTCGTGGTCCTCCCGTCCGGTGACGGGCGGGTTGAAGACGCAGATACAGCGGAAGTCCTCCTTGATCCGCATGGTGTGCCTCTCATGGCCGTCGAGGAGGTACATGGTGCCGGGCGTGATCGTGTACTTCCGCCCGGTCTCGTCGTCGGTGAGCTCGGCCTCGCCCTCGACGCACACGACGGCCTCGATGTGGTTCGCGTACCACATCGATGTCTCCGTACCCGCGTACAGGATCGTCTCGTGCACGGAGAAGCCGACCTTCTCCTTGGCGAGGACGATGCGCTTGCTCTCCCAGGTGCCCGAGGCCGACCTGACATGCCGGTCGGTGCCTTCGATGTCCTTGAACGAACGGACTATCACGGTGGTGCGATGCCTCTCTCTCGTGGCTCGGGGTGTGTGTCAGGCGGTTTCGCGTACGGCGCGGGCGAGGGTGCGCAGCCCCTCGTCGAGCTCGTCCGGGGTGATGGTGAGCGCCGGGAGGAGCTTCATGACCTCGCTCTCCGGCCCGGACGTCTCGATGAGCAGCCCGAGTTCGAAGGCGCGTTGCGCGATACGCCCCGCGCGCTCCTTGTCCGTGAACTCCATGCCCCAGACGAGTCCTCGCCCCCGGTACTCCTTGACGTCGGCGAGGTTCTCCTCGGTGATGGAGATCAGCGCCTGCTCGATCTGCTCGCCGCGGGCGCGGGTCTGCTTCTCCATGGCGGAGCCGTCGGCCCAGTACGCCTCCAGGGCCGCGGTGGCCGTGACGAACGCGGGGTTGTTGCCGCGGAAGGTGCCGTTGTGCTCGCCCGGCTCCCAGATGTCCAGCTCGGGCTTGAACAGGCACAGGGACATGGGAAGCCCGTACCCGCTGATGGACTTGGAAACGGTCACGATGTCGGGCACGATGCCCGCTTCCTCGAAGGAGAAGAACGCTCCCGTCCGTCCGCAGCCCATCTGGATGTCGTCGACGATCAGCAGCATGTCGCGCCGCGCGCACAGGTCGGCGAGGGCCCGCAGCCACTCGGGCCGCGCGACATTGATGCCGCCCTCGCCCTGCACGGTCTCGACGATGACCGCGGCGGGCTGGTTGAGCCCCGATCCCTGGTCCTCGAGCAGCCGCTCGAACCAGAGGAAGTCGGGGACCTGCCCGTCGAAGTAGTTGTCGAAAGGCATCGGAGTGCCGTGCACGAGCGGAATTCCGGCGCCGGCCCGCTTGAAGGCGTTGCCGGTCACGGCGAGCGACCCGAGGGACATCCCATGGAAGGCGTTGGTGAAGGACACGATGGCCTCGCGTCCCTTCACCTTCCGCGCCAACTTCAGCGCGGACTCCACGGCGTTGGTGCCGGTCGGCCCCGGGAACATGACCTTGTACGGCAGATCGCGCGGCCGCAGGACGAGATTCTGGAAGGTCTCCAGGAAAGCGCGCTTGGCGGTCGTCGACATGTCGAGCCCGTGGGTGACGCCGTCGCGCTCCAGGTAGTCGATGAGGGCTCGTTTGAGTACGGGGTTGTTGTGCCCGTAGTTCAGCGACCCCGCACCGGCGAAGAAGTCGAGGTACTCGTGCCCGTCCTCGTCGTACATCCGGCTGCCCTGCGCCCGGTCGAAGACGGTGGGCCAGCCACGGCAGTAGCTGCGCACCTCCGACTCCAGGGTCTCGAAGACGCTCAGGTCGGGCTGGGTGATACTCACAGCGAATCGCTCCTCGAAGCGTGGGGGAGAAGGAGACCGGGGGAGGTCAGCGGGAGAGGGGGCCGATGCGGTACAGCACTTCGGGATCGTGCGGTCCGTCGGGGAACTGCTCGGCCTGGAACAGCACTTCGCGCTCCACGGTCGCGCCGTGGCGTCGCGCGTACGACGTGAACAGGCGCTCGGAGGCGGTGTTGCCGGGCGTGATCGTGGTCTCGACGGTGGTCGGCGCGTGCTCGCTCTCCTCGGCGACCCGCGCGGTCAGCCCGTCGAGCAGCGCCGCGGCGAGCCCGCGCCCGCGGTAGGCGCCGTCGACGGCCACCTGCCATACGAGCAGCGTGCGCGGGCGCTCGGGCCGGACGTACCCGGTGACGAAGCCGACGGGCGTCCCCTCCGCGTCGCGCGCCACCGCCGATGTGCCGGCGAAGTCACGGCACCAGAGCAGATAGCTGTACGAGGAGTTCAGATCGAGGGTTCTGGAGTCCTTGGCGATACGCCAGAGCGTGGCCCCGTCGGCCACCTCCGGACGGTCGATCCGAAGGCCCTCCGGCATTTCCAGGAATTCCGCTTGCAGGTCTGCGTGTGCGGCGGTCATGCGGATTGAATTTACCGAGCGAAAGCTCAAATTGCATCGTCGGTCGGGGTTACGTGCGGCGCGCCCATGTGTTATCGCGCGCCCGCGGAGGCGCGTGAGCGGGTGGCGATAACTCCCGTTTTGACCGGGAAATAGGGGAGGAAACGGGCGGGGTGTGGAGTGCGTCACAGCCGTGTAATGGCCACGAGACCTGCCCGAATTACGTCGATTGGCGTTCGCGAAATCTTTGCGTTTAGGCATCCGGAAAGCGGGCAGAAGAATACGGGAAGCTGTGCTGGATTAATTACTGGACAGGCGGGTGAGGAATCTCTTTTCTGCGGGATTCGCGCCGGAGTTTTTTTCGCCCCCGCTGCCCCTGACTCATTCCCGTCCCCCGAGGCTGCGCCCCGGACCCGGCTAAAAAGTGGCGCAGTTCCCCGCGCCCCTTTCAGGGGCGTGGGGAACTGCGCGTACGGGGTCAGGGGCGCAGCCTCGGGACGGGCAGGCGTGGCGGGGGCGACGAAACGCTCGGGCCTCAGCCCCACACTCCCGCCACGGCCCTCCGCGCCCCTTCCAGATCCACCGAAACGCCGAACTCGGCCAGCGCGGCCCCCAGCCCCGCAAGGCCGGAGTGGACGACTCCCCGAGTCGCGTCGGGCCCGTAGTGGTTCACCCGGATCATCTCCTTCGCGAGCGCACCCCCACCCGCGACCAACGGAAGCACCGGATCCGCGGCCAACGCCTTCGCGACCAGCGCCGACGCGTCGACCCCCACCGGCACCCGCAACGTCGTGGCGACAGGCGCGGCGTCGGACGCCGCGTACACATACGGCTCGAGCCCACCGCCCAGGGCGACGGCCCCCGCCCGAGTCGCCGCCGCGGCCGAGGCGTGGCGGTCCATCACCGCGTCCAGCCCCTCACCCTCGATGCGCTCCACGCACGCCTCGAGCGCCAGCATCTCCAACTGCGCCGGCGCGTGCAGCAGTGCCTTGCGGCCGCCGTCGACCCACCTCTCCTTCCAGTCCAGCAGGGAGAGGTACGAGCGACGCGGCGCCGCCGTATTCGCGGCCATCCGCGCCCACGCCCGCTCGCTCACCGACACCGCCGACACGCCCGCGGGGCCGCCCATCGCCTTCTGCGCCCCGATCACGCACAGGTCGACACCCCACGCGTCCGGCAGCACCGGCTCGGCGCCGATCGACGCGACCGCGTCCAGGTAGAAGAGCGCGCCGTGCTCGCGCACGACCTCGCCGATCTCCGCGACCGGATTGGTGTTCCCGGTGGCGGCCTCCGCGTGCACCAGCGACACGAAGTCGATCGACGGGTGCTCGGCGAAGGCCTCGCGGATCTGCGCGGCGGTGACGGCGGTGTGGAAGGGCACCGCCAGATCGATCACGGTCGCCCCGCAGTCCCGCAGCCAGTCCCCGAAGGTCTGCCCGTACGGACCGGTGATGACGTTGAGCGCGGTCGTGCCGGGTCCGGCCGTCGCGCGAATGGCCCCCTCCAGCGGGAGCAGCGCCTCTCCCTGCATGATCACGACGTCCTGCTCGGTGGAGAGCAGTCGGGCCACGCGGTCCTCGATCGACGCGAAGTGCGCGGCGCTGAGCGGCGCCAGGTCCAGGAAGGGGTGGGTCACGGCGGTGCTCTCTTCGCTCACGGTTCCGATGCGCGGGTGCGCGTTTCCAGCACGCGCGTGCGCGGATTCGAGCGTAACCGGGGGTCCCGTGGGTCCTGGACGCGGTGGGGGAGGGGCCCGTCGGTCAGTGGCCGGGCCCGGGGCGGACGATCCCGCGCCACGCCCGGCGAGAACGCGGCCACGAGCCGCCGGGCACCGGCACGAGACCGCCGGGCCCCTCCCGGCAGCAGATCTGAGGCCGCACGGCCCGGCAACCATCGGATTGATTTGAGCAACTCAAACCTTTCCTTATAATCGGAACCCACAGTTCCCCCACAGGAGGTCCCCCGTGAACTCGGTCCTTGGTCGCCGGACCCGCATTCTGGCCGCCACCACCGCGACGGCCGGGCTGCTGCTCGTGGCCGGATGCTCCTCGGACAGCGGAGGAGGCAAGGCCACCGCCAAGGGGGTCCCCCTGGTCAAGGCAGGCCAGCTCACGACCTGCACCCACCTCCCGTACCCGCCCTTCCAGTCGGAGATCGACGGCAAGGTGCAGGGCTTCGACGTGTCGCTGATCGACCTCGTCGCCAAGAACCTGGGTGTGAAGCAGACCATCGTCGACACGCCCTTCGAGAACTTCAAGACGGGCGCGTTCCTCAATTCCGGCCAGTGCGACCTCGCCGCGGCCGGCATGACGATCACCGCGGAGCGCAAGAAGAACGTCGACTTCTCCGACCCGTACTTCGACGCGACCCAGGCCGTCCTGGTCGACAAGAAGAGCGGCATCAACTCCCTCGCCGATGTGAAGTCCAAGGGCAAGAAGCTCGGCGCCCAGGCGCAGACCACGGGCGAGGACTACGCGACGAAGCAGGGCTTCGACCCGGTCTCCTTCGAATCCTCCGACGCGGTCCTCAACGGCCTGCGCACCGGCCAGGTCCAGGCCGTCATCATCGACTACCCGGTCGTCCAGGGCTGGCTGAAGGACAAGGCCAACGCCGACGCCTTCAAGGTGGTGGGCAACCTCAACACCGGTGAGCAGTACGGATTCACGGTGAAGAAGGGCAACATCAAGCTCCTCGCCGCCATCAACGAGGCGATCAAGGACGCGAAGGCCGACGGCACGTACAAGAAGCTCTACGAGCAGTGGATCGGTCCCTACGAGGCGTCCGCGGCCTCCGCCGCCCCGTCCGCCTCATGAGCGGTGCCGACGCACAAGTCCAGCCCCGCAAGTCGGGCCTGACCCGACGTCAGAAGCGCACCCTGTCGCGTGGCGCGCAGTACGTCGTCTTCGTCGCCGCCGTGATCGCCTTCGCGGTCACGGCCGACTGGGGACGGCTGCAGAACCAGTTCGCGCAGTGGGATCTGGTCAAGCAGATGTTCCCGGACGTCATCACGCTGGCGCTGAAGAACACCGTGCTCTACACGATGTCCGGCTTCGTGTTCGGCCTCGTGCTCGGCATGGTCATCGCCCTGATGCGGCTGTCCCCGGTGGGCCCCTACCGCTGGCTCGCCGGCATTTACATCGAGATCTTCCGTGGCCTGCCCGCCCTGTTGATCTTCGTCTTCGTGGGCGTTGCCGTGCCCTTGGCGTTCCCGGGTACGGAGATCCCCGGCGGTACGTACGGCAAGGTGGCACTCGCGCTCGGCCTGGTGTCGGCCGCGTACATGGCGGAGACGATCCGCGCGGGCATCCAGGCGGTGCCCAAGGGGCAGATGGAGGCGGCCCGTTCGCTGGGCTTCTCGCACGCCCGGGCCATGGTCTCGATCATCATCCCGCAGGCGTTCCGCATCGTGATCCCGCCGCTCACCAACGAACTCGTCCTCCTCTTCAAGGACTCCTCGCTGGTGCTGTTCCTCGGTGTCACCCTCGAGGAGCGCGAACTCACCAAGTTCGGGCGCGACCTGGCCAGCCAGACCGCCAACTCCACGCCGATCCTGGTCGCGGGCCTGTGCTATCTGCTGGTCACCGTGCCGCTCGGCTTTGTCGTGCGCCGCCTGGAGGCCAAGGCCGGGGAGGCCACCAAGTGAGCAGTACTCCAGAGATCCAAGTCCGGGACCTGTACAAGTCCTTCGGTGACAATGAAGTCCTGCGCGGTATCGACCTGGAGGTCGGACAGGGCGAAGTCGTCTGCGTCATCGGGCCGTCCGGCTCAGGCAAGTCCACGCTGCTGCGTTGCGTGAACCTCCTCGAGGAGCCCACCAAGGGCCAGGTCCTCGTCGGCGGTACGGAGGTGACGCACCCCGACGTCGACATCGACGCCGTACGCCGCCGCATCGGCATGGTCTTCCAGCAGTTCAACCTCTTCCCGCATCTGTCGGTGACCGAGAACCTGACGCTGCCGCAGCGCCGGGTGCTGCGCCGGGACAAGGAGGAGGCCGCCCGGATCGCCGCCGAGAACCTGCGGCGGGTGGGCCTGTCGGAGAAGGCCGACGCGTACCCGGCCTCCCTCTCCGGCGGCCAGCAGCAGCGCGTCGCCATCGCCCGCGCGCTCGCCATGGGCCCCGAGGTGATGCTCTTCGACGAGCCGACCTCGGCGCTCGACCCCGAGCTCGTGGGCGACGTACTCGCCGTGATGCGGATGCTCGCGAACGAGGGCATGACGATGATGGTCGTCACCCACGAGATGACCTTCGCGCGTGAGGTCGCCGACCGGGTCGTCTTCATGGACGGCGGCGTGATCGTCGAGGACGGCACGCCCGCGCAGGTCATCGGCAACCCGAGCCACGAGCGCACCCGCCACTTCCTGTCCCGGCTGCTCGACCCGGCGATGGCGGACGTGGAGGAGACCGAAAAGGGTCCCTAGCGCTCCGCCGTTCGGCAGGAATTAGGGTGCCGTCATGAGCGATCGCGCGGTGCTGCACGTGAAGGGGCGGGTCCTCGTCGGGCCCGACGACGTCCGTGACGAACTCTGGGTCGTCGGCGGGAGGATCTCGTACGAGCGTCCCGCCGGCGCCCGTGACGTCCGTACGGTCGAGGGCTGGGCCCTGCCCGGACTCGTCGATGCGCACTGCCATGTCGGGCTGGACAGCCACGGTCCCGTCCCCGAGGGCGTCTCCGAGAAGCAGGCGCTGACCGACCGCGACGCGGGCACTCTGCTGATCCGGGACGCGGGCTCGCCCTCCGACACCCGCTGGATCGACGACCGCGACGACCTCCCGAAGATCATCCGCGCGGGCCGGCACATCGCGCGCACACGCCGCTACATCCGCAACTACGCGTGGGAGGTCGAGCCGGAGGACCTGGTCGCGTATGCCGCCCAGGAGGCCCGGCGAGGCGACGGCTGGGTCAAGCTGGTGGGCGACTGGCTCGACCGCGGCACGGGCGACCTGGGCGCCTGCTGGCCGCGCGGGGCGGTGGAAGCGGCGATCGCCGAAGCGCACCGCCTGGGCGCGCGGGTGACCGCGCACTGTTTCGCGGAGGATTCGCTCCGGGACCTGGTCGAAGCGGGCATCGACTGCATCGAGCACGCGACGGGCCTGACGGAGGACACCATCCCGCTGTTCGCCGAGCGCGGGGTCGCGATCGTCCCCACGCTGGTGAACATCGCGATCTTCCCGCAGCTCGCGGCCGGCGGCGAGGCGAAGTTCCCACGCTGGTCGGCGCACATGCGACGACTGCACGAGCGGCGCTACGACACCGTGCGCGCCGCGTACGACGCCGGAATCCCCGTCTACGTCGGCACGGACGCCGGCGGCTCACTCGCCCACGGACTGGCCGGCGCCGAGGTCGCCGAACTCGTCACCGCCGGTATCCCGCCCGTCGAGGCGCTGTCCGCCACGACGTGGGGCGCACGGCAGTGGCTCGGGCGGCCCGGCCTCGACGAGGGGGCGCCCGCGGACCTCGTGGTGTACGAGGCGGATCCGCGGGCGGACGTACGGGTGCTGGTGGCTCCGCGCCGGGTGGTGCTGAACGGGCGGGTGCTCGGCTAGGGCCGCCGTGCGTCGAGGTGGCGGGGCCCCGACCCGTGACAGGGACCGTTGCCTCCGGGCCCTGACCGGCACGGCGGTCAATGCGCCGCCGGCTGTGCGGGCAGGTTGAACACGTGCTGCGGGCTGATGATCTCCGTGATGGCCTGGCCGACGACGGTGCTGGGCTCCGCGCCCTGATAGTTGATGTCGGTGTTCAGCACCACCACGAGGGTCGCCTTCGCCGATGGGAGACAGATCGTCAGGGATTCGTATCCCGGCAGTGAGCCGTTGTGTCCGATCCAGCCCTGGACGTTGAAGATGCCGAGGCCGTACCCGGCGCCCGGAATCGGGGTCGGGGGCGTGGTGAGCCGCTGCTTCTGTGTGGCGGGGCTGATCATGCGGGAGCCGTCGGGAAACACGCCCGTGGCCACCGTGGGAGCCCAGGTGCGCAGATCGTTCAGCGTGGAGATCATCGCGCCGGCCGCCCAGCCCCACGACGGATTCCAGTCGGCTGCGTCCGCGACCTTCCCGTCCGCTGTCTGGTTCGTGTAACCCTGCGCGTGCGGGTTCGGGAACGCCGCGTCGGTCGGGAAGACGGTGTGATGCATTCCGGCCGGTGCGAGGACGTTCTTCTCGATGTAGTCCCCCAGCGGCAGGCCGCCTCGCTTCTCGACGACCAGGCCGAGCAGGATGAGGTTGGTGTTGGAGTAGTAGAACTTCTCGCCCGGCGGGAACAGCACGGGGTGCTTGAAGGAGTAGTCGAGCAGCTGCTGCGGTGTGAACGGCCGCTGCGGATCGGAGGTCAGAGCCCTGAAGAAGCCCGGATCCTCGGAGTAGTTGAAGAGTCCGCTGCGCATCCCGGCCAGCTGGCGCAGCGTGATCTTGTCGCCGTTGGGCACACCGGAGACGTACTTGCCGATCGGATCGTCCAGGCCCACTTTGCCCTCGTCGACCAGCTTCAACAGAGCCGTCACGGTGAAGGTCTTGGTCTCGCTGCCGATCCGCATGTACAGGTCCGGCGACATCCTCTGGCCGTTGCCCTTGTCGGCGACCCCGAACGACCGTACGTAGTTCCCCTTGTCGGGCGTCCAAATGCCCACGGTCACCCCGGGGATGTTCGCCTTCCGCATGACCTGCTGCACGGTCACGTCGAGCTGGTGCGTCACATCGGGGGTGAGGACGCGGACGCCGCCCGAGGGCGAGGCGGACGGCGAGGGTGGGTCGGTGGAGGCGACGGCGGCGTTCGTGGCCGTGTGACCGAGCGCGGGAACCCCTGAGGCGGTACCGCCCGCGAGCGGAACCATGAGGGTCCCCACCGCCGTGGCGGTGACGGCACCCCTGCGCAAGCGTCCGGATGAGTGCGGCATGGCTGACTCCAAGCATGGATGCCCCGCCCCACCCTCGGGCCCCAAGGCCCTGCAGACCAGCATAGGAGCGCCCCTGCCCCGCCGCCTGTCGAGCGGGCGGGCGGCCCGGTGACTACAGAATGCCTTCGACTTCTTGACGGAGCGTGACGAGTTGCCGGGGCGGCTCGTTGAACATCCTCGTCCGTGCGCCGGAGCGTCAACCGGCGTCATCGCGCAGGAGTGGTCGAGTGGGTGACGGCAGGGAACACCCGTGCCGCGAGATTCGAATTGATTCACGGAAACCCCACGCTGGAGTGAAGTCACGTCAGGCTGCTGACTGTTCACTCTCCCCGCGCCCCTGAAAAGGGGCGCGGGGAACTGCGCGAACGGGGTCCGGGGCGGAGGGGGCGAGAAACCCCTGCCTCAGACCCCGCCCACCGTCACCGCCCGGTCCAAGGCTTGCAGAAACCGGTTGACCGTCCTCCGGTCCCGGACCGCCAGCCGCAACCACTCCTCGTCGAGCCCGGGGAAGGTGTCCCCGCGGCGCACGGCGAAGCCAAGACCGCGAAGACGCCGCCGCACGGCGGCCGCGTGCGGGAGGCGGATCAGTACGAACGGCCCCTTCGCGGGCTCCGCGACCCGCAGCCCGTCCGTGCCGAACTCCTGGAGGCCGGCGACAAGATGGGTCCGATCCGCCGCGATACGGTGCGCCGCGTGCGCGGCCTCCGCCAGCGCCTGGGAGGACATACAGGCCTCGGCCGCGGCGAGGGCGGGGGTGGAGACGGGCCAGAGCGGCTGGGCACGCTCCAGCGAAGCGATCGTCTCGGGGGAGGCGAGGACGTAGCCGATGCGCAGTCCCGCCAGCCCCCATGTCTTCGTGAGGCTGCGCAGAACCACGAGCCCGGGCACGTCCGTCCGCCCGGCAAGCGCCTCCCGCTCACCCGGCACCGCGTCCATGAACGCCTCGTCGACCACCAACACCCGTCCGGGCCGAGTGAGTTCGGCGATCGACGCGGCCGGATGCAGCACCGACGTCGGATTGGTCGGATTGCCGATCACGACCAGGTCGGCGTCCTCGGGAACGGCAGCGGGGTCCAGGCGAAAGCCGTCCTCCGGGCGGAGCAGGACACGGTCGACCGCATGGCCCGCGTCCCGCAGCGCGGCCTCCGGCTCCGTGAACTGCGGGTGCACGACCACCGGTCGGCGGACTTTGAGGGCACGCGCGAGCAGCACGAACGCCTCCGCCGCGCCCGCCGTGAGCAGCACCCGCTCCACCGGCAGCCCGTGCCGCGCCGCCACCGCGGCCCGTGCGGCCCGTCCGTCCGGGTAGGCCGCGAGCCCGCTCAGCGACGCGGCGATCCGCTCGCGCAGCCACGGCGGAGGCGTGTCCGCGCGGACGTTCACGGCGAGATCGATGAGCGCCGAACCGTCGTCGCGCACCTCGGCGTCACCGTGGTGACGAAGATCGTGCGCACCGTCCGCGTGCACGTTCCCCTCGTGCGCCCCGCCCTCGGCCGCCCCCTCAGTGCGCATGGGAGTGCGACTGCGCGTGATCACCGTGGTGGTGCCCGTGATGGTGGTCACCGTCGTCGTCCGGGTGGAAGTGCGGCTGCTGGGGGAGCCCCACCTTGTCCTCGAATCCGGGCAGGGCGATGCGGTACACGCACGAGTCGCAGTTCATCCGCAGATCGCCCTGGACGGCCTCACGGTAGCGCTCCATGACGAGGTCGAGCAGCTCCGGCTCGGGGCCGATCACATCGGCGGACCGCACCTCGACCTCGGGGTGCGCGCCGGCCCAGCCCTCGGTCTGCTGCCGCACCCGGTCGGGAAGGATGCCCGTGAACAGGAAGTAGGGGAGCACGACGATCCGGCGCGCGCCCAACTTCACGCAGCGGTCGAGCCCGGACGGCACGTCCGGCGCCGCCAGTGACACGAACGCCGTCTCGACGCCCGCGTACCCCCGGCCCTCCCACAGCAGCCGCGCCGCCTTGTGCACCTCGGCGTTGGCGTCCGGGTCGGTGGAGCCGCGTCCGACGAGCAGCACCGTCACATCGGCCCGGTCCTCGGGCGTACGGGCCGTGCCTCCGAGGGCCTCGTCGAGCCGCCGCTCCAGGACGGCGAGCAGCGACGGGTGCGGGCCCAGCGGACGTCCGTACGTGTACGAGATCCCAGGGTGCCGCTCCTTCTCGCGGGCCAGCGCCGCCGGGATGTCTCCCTTGGCATGACCGGCGGACACCAGCATCAGCGGTACGGCGGCGAAACGCCGTACGCCCTGCTCGACCAGTTCGGTCACGGCGTCACCCAGCGGCGGCGGGGACAGCTCGATGAACCCGCCCGCGACGGGCAGTTCGGGGTGACGGCGCCCCACCTCCCGTACGAAGTCGCGGAAGGCCTCGGCTCCGGCCTCGTCCCGGGTGCCGTGTCCGGCGATGAGCAGGGCGGGGGGCGGGGTGGTCACGATTTCTCCTCAGCAGGCTCGGAGGCCTTGGTCACGGGGTGGTACAGCAGGGCGTTGAGTGCGGCGGCGGCGACCGCCGAACCGCCCTTCTCGGATACGTTGCTGACCGCGGGCAGCCCGCTCTCGCGCAACGCGGCCTTGGACTCTGCGGCGCCGACGAAACCGACGGGCAGACCGATGACGAGCGCCGGATCGGCATCCAGCGTCAGCAACTGCTCCAGGGCGGTCGGCGCGCAGCCGATCACCCACAGCGCGCCGGGCCCGACATCCTCGTACGCGAGCCGGATCGCATGGGCCGAACGGGTCAGGCCGGGCCCCGACTTGGCGTCCTTGAGACGGCAGACGGTGGCACGGCGGGTGATGCCCGCCGCGACCATCTCGACGTCCACCACGACGGGTGCTCCGGCGTGCAGCGCCGTGTGCGCCTTCTCAAGGGCGACCTCGTCGGTGACCAGGTCCGTCGCGTACTCCAGGTCGGCGGCGGAGTGGATGACCCGCTCCACCACCGCGCGCGTCAGCGGCGCGAAGTGCGAGGTGTCCAGGCGGGCGCGCAGCCGCCGGAAGGACTCCTGCTCGATGGGGTGCACGACCCGGGTCTCGGGGAACACCTGGCTCACTCGGCTCACTTGGGCTCCTCCTGCCAGCGGTAGCCGCGCGGTGTCACCATGCGCCCGGCGATCTCCCGGGTCGCCGTATTGCCCACGGTCACCACGGTCATCATGTCCACGATCGCCGGATCCAGGGACCCCAGCGTCGTCACCCGGCTCGACTCGTCGGCCCGGGAGGCATTGCGGACGACACCCACCGGCGTCGTCCGCTCCCGGTGCTCGGCGAGGATCGCGAGCGCCTTCGGCAGCTGCCAGTCCCGGCCGCGGCTGCGGGGGTTGTAGAAGGTGACCACGATGTCCGCCTCGGCCGCCGCGCGCACGCGCCGCTCGATGACCTCCCACGGCGTGTGGAGATCGGAGAGGCTGATCGACACGTGGTCGTGGCCGAGCGGCGCGCCCAGGATCGCCCCGGCCGCGAGCGCCGCGGTCACCCCGGGCACCCCGACCACGTCGATGTCGTCGGACGCCTCGGCCAGCGCGGGCGACGCCATCGCGTACACGCCCGCGTCGCCGCTGCCGATCAGCGCGACGGCCTGCCCGCGCCTCGCCTCCGCCACCGCCGTACGCGCACGCTCCTCCTCGGCGCCGAGACCCGACTCCAGGACCCGGGTCCCGGGTCGCAGCAGATCGCGGATCTGGTCGACGTACTGGTCGAGCCCGACGAGCACGCCGGCGCGACGGAGTTCGTCCTTGGCACGGGGCGTGAGCAGATCGCGCGCACCCGGTCCGAGCCCGACGACGGCGAGCCGTCCGCGCGCGGGCCGACGCACGACGGCGCAGGTCGCCATCGCCGGCTGCCCGTCCGCGCGCTCCGACTTCCGCTTGGGGACCAGGAGTTCACCACCGCGTACGAGTGCGGCGGCCTCCGCCACGGAAGGGGTCCCGACGGCGGCGAGCGGCGCGTCCGAGGGGTTCGGCACGGCCACCTTCGCCAACTCCTCGGCGGTGTACGTCACCACGGGCACCCCGAAGTGCTCGGCGGCCGCGACGATGCCGGGCTCGGCGGCCTTGGCGTCGACGCTGGCGATCTCGGCAACGGACTTCGCCGAAAGGCCGGCCCCCCGGAGGGCGTCCTCGACGAGCCCGAGTACCTCATCGACGGGCGCGCCCTTGGAGGCACCTACACCGACAGCGAGCGAGGGCGGCCGAAGCACGACCTGCCGCTCGACGGGTTCGACGGCACGGTCGGTGACGCGGATGACGGGTGTACCCGGCTGCGGGCCATCGTTCCGCTGGGCGATGGGGGTCCCCCCTGCTCGAGCGGAGCCGAGAGCTCGGGGGAGGGTGGGCGCGGCCCCCGGCGCCGGGTAGGTGACATTCGACGGCAACGCGGGCAGAGGCCACGGCAGCTCCGCCTCCAGCGTGACGGGCTCCCCGTCCAGCATGGCCCGGGAGACCCCGGCGACATCCCCCTCCACCGGGAACCCGAGCGTATCCAGCCCCGGCACCCCGACGGAGTCGGTCGCCGTGGTCACCACGGGCTGGGCCCCGAGCAACTCACCCACCTCGCGGGCGAGTTCGTTCGCACCGCCCCCGTGCCCGCCGACGAGGGACACGGCAAAGCGGCCCGCCTCGTCGACGCACACGACGCCGGGGTCGGTCGCCTTGTCGGAAAGGAGCGGCGCCACGAGCCGCACGGTCGCCCCGGTGGCGAGGAAGCACACCACCTGCTCGCACTGCGCGAACGCGGCCCGCACGGCGTCCCCCACGGACCCGTCGTACACCCGCGTACGGGTGGGCCAGGCGGTGGCGAGCCGGTCACGGGCCGCCGCCCCCGCCACCGTGGCGGAAATCAGGCCGATCACTGGGGGACTCCTTCGGTACGGGCCGGAGGCCGGACGCCCCACAGCAGAAAAACGGGATTGGTGGCGGCGAGCCGGGTGACGCCACCCGGCAGCGGCGCCAGCCGCGACGACTGCAGCAGCACGCCGTCGCAGTCGAACCCGGCGCCGGTGAGCGCGTCCCGGGCCGCCGGCACTCGGTCCAGCGCTGCCATGGCGACCACGACGGCACGCCGGGCCCGTCGCGCGCAGACCGTGACGATGGCGGGCAGTTCACGTCCGCCGCCGCCGATGAAGACCGCGTCGGGGTCGTCCAGATCGGACAGCACCGTGGGAGCGGCCCCGTGCACCACCTGTACGTCCACGCCGTGCGCCGCGGCGTTGGCTCGGATGCGGTCGCTGCCGTCCCGCGTCTTCTCGATCGCGGTGACGGCGGCACCGAACCGCGCGCACTCGACGGCGACGGACCCGGAGCCCGCGCCGACGTCCCAGATCAGCTCGCCGAGGCGCGGCCCGAGCCGGGCCAGCGCGAGCGCCCGCACCTCGAACTTGCTGATCATCGAGTCGCGGTGTGCGAACTCGCTCTCGTCCAGGGCCCATTGGGCAGGCCCGGACGGCGGCCCGGCGACGGTCCGCACGGGGGCGAGGGCACGTGACTCGTCCAGGCACAGGACGACGCTCACGGCCGTACCCCAGTCACGGGCCGCGGCCTCGGCGGGCGTGACCCGCTCCACCCGCTCGTGTTCGGGGTCGCCCAGGGCACTCGCCACGACGAGGATGCGTTCGGCGCTGCGGTACGCGAGGGCGGCGCCCAGCTCGGCGGGTCCGGAGCCGGGTCCGGTCAGCACGGCCACCTTGGGCCGGGCTCGGCAGACCTGGACGGCCGTGCGCAGATCACGCCCGTGCGCGCTGACGACCACCGCGTCGTCCCAGGGCAGCCCGAGCCGCGCGAAGGCGGTCGCGACGGACGAGACGCCGGGGCTGACGTCCAGCCGCTCCGCGCCGAACCGTTCGGCCAGCGCCCGCACGACCCCGAAGAACCCGGGGTCGCCGGAGGCGAGTACGACGACCCGGCCTTCCTGCTTCTCCCTATACCGTTCGATGGCGTCGAGGGCGGGTGCGAGCGGCCCGAGGACGATCTGTTCGGCCTCCTGCGGCGGCCGCGCGGCCGCCAGATGCCGCCGGGCACCCACGACCAGCCCGGCCTCGGCGAGAGCGGACGTGGCCTCCGGGGGCAGCGGCGCCCCCGTCCCCGTACCGAAGACACTGATCACGACGGATTGCCCTTCCGCGCCGCGCGCAGCTCCGCACGCGCCTGCGGGTCGGCCTTGCGGAACCCGTGGAAGTGACCGGGGTGGTAGAGGTGCGAGCGGGTGCCGCTCGCGTCGAGTGCCGGGCCGACCAGGAAGAGGGTGTGCTTCCAGAGCTTGTGCTCCTTGACGGTCTCCTCCAGCGTCTCGATCGTGCACTTCACGATCAGCTCCTCCGGCCAGGTCGCCTGATAGGCGACCACGACCGGCGTGGAGGTGGGGTAGCCGCCCTCCAGCAGCTCCCGGACCAGCTGGCCGCTGCGGGCGGCCGAGAGGAACAGCGCCATGGTCGTCCCGTGCCGGGCGAACTCGCGGACCTCCTCACCGGGCGGCATCGGCGTCTTGCCGCCGCCGAGCCGGGTGAGGATCACGGACTGGGCGACCTCGGGAATCGTCAGTTCGCGCTGTGCGAGCGCGGCCACGGCGGAGAAGGAGGAGACGCCCGGGATGATCTCGGTCTCGATGCCGATCTCCGCACACCGGTCGACCTGCTCCTGCGTACCGCCCCACAGGGCCGGGTCGCCGGAGTGGATCCGAGCCACCCGCAGGCCCTCCGCGTGGGCCCGCCGGTACACGGCGACGACGTCCTCCAGCGACATGGTCGCCGAATCGAGGATCTCCGCGCCCTCGCGCGCGTGGTCGAGGACCTCGGCCTGCACCAGGCTGGCCGCCCAGATCACGACGTCGGCCTCGGCGATGGCGCGCGCGGCGCGGAACGTCAGCAGGTCGGCGGCGCCGGGCCCTGCCCCGACGAAGGTCACCTTGCCGGTGGGGGCATCGGCCATGGAAATCGGTCCTCTCCTACGAAAAACTCGGGTGTTGCGAAAAGTCAGTGCCCGCGCGGCCGTCGTCGGACGTGCGCGAACGGGGGTCGATCGGATAGCAAGGGCCTATGGCGGTGCTCGTCGCGCTCGGCGCGTTCCTGATGACGCTGGCCGGCGGCTGGACGGCACAGCGCGTGACCGACCGCCGCCACCTGGTGCTGGGCCTGGCCGGCGGCCTGATGCTCGGTGTGGTCGGCATGGACCTGCTGCCGGAGGCGCTGCACGCGGCGGGCGAGGAGGTCTTCGGCGTCCCCGCCGCGCTGCTGCTGTTCGTGGCCGGGTTCCTGCTGGCTCATCTGGTGGAACGCCTGCTGGCCCACCGTCAGGCCGCGCACGGCGGCGAGGAGAACGGCGGGCGCGCGCCCGAGGTGGGCCTGACGGCGGCCGCCGCGATGGTCGGCCACAGCGCGATGGACGGTGTCGCGATCGGCGCCGCTTTCCAGGTCGGCGGCGGCATGGGTCTGGCGGTCGCTCTCGCGGTGATCGCCCACGACTTCGCGGACGGCTTCAACACGTACACGATCACGAGCCTGTACGGGAACGCCCGTCGCAAGGCGATCACGATGCTGGTCGCGGACGCGGCGGCCCCGGTGGTCGGCGCGGCCTCCACGCTCTTCGTCACCATCCCCGAGAAGCTGCTCGGTTGCTATCTCGGCCTCTTCGGCGGCGTACTGCTCTACCTCGCCGCCGCCGAGATCCTCCCCGAGGCGCACCACGAGCACCCGGCCCGTTCGACCCTGCTGTGCACGGTCGCGGGCGTGGGCTTCATCTGGCTGGTGGTGGGCATCGCGGCCTGATCCGCACCTCACAGCTTTCCGCCGCGTCCGCCAACGCGCAGAGCGGGCGCGATGAGCGTGGACAGGTACGGCAGGGGCCCACCGTCCAGTTCGCCCGCCGGCCTGATCGACTGGTCCTCGAGCCCGAGCGCCGAGCCCCACACGGCGTCGTCGATGCGTCCGGTCTCGCGCAGCGCTTCCGCGACCTCGCGCGCCTGCCGCCCGAACTTGTACGCGACGACCGTGCCGGGCCCGTTCAGGGCGTCCTTGAGCACTGCGGCCCCGGCGGTCACCGGCACCAGGGTGAGCGGCTCGGTTCCCTCCGTGAGCACGGCGCCCGACCGCGCGGCGAGGTCCTGCATGGCGGTGATACCGGGCACGGTCTCGATCTCCGTGCCCGGTACGAGCTCCCCGATGGTCTGCGCGAGATAGGTGAAGGTCGAGTACACGTTGGGGTCGCCGATGGTGGCGAAGGCTACGGAGGCGTGCCTCTTGAGCAACTCCGCGACGCGCGCGCCGGCGGCATCCCAGGCGGCCTCGCGCCGCCCCCGGTCGCTCCGCTCGTTGAGCGCGAAGACGACTCGTACGACCTTCTCCTCGGGCACGTAGTGCAGGACGGTCGCCTCGGCGCGCCCCCGCTCCCCGGTGTCCATGACAGGCACCACGACGACCTCGGCGGTCCGCAGAGCGTTGACGCCCTTGACGGTCACCAGCTCCGGATCGCCGGGGCCGACCCCGACCCCGATCAGCTTGCTGCTCATGACGTCAGGCACCTCTCGACGAACCGACGGGCGATACCGGGCTCGGACGCCCAGTGCGTGTGCAGATAACTCGCGTGCACACCTTGTTGTACGAAACCTTCGACGCGCTTTTGAGGGGCGCGCACCCCCCAGGCGGGAGCCGCCCCGGCGCCGGGCTCGACGACGGTCCGGTGGAACTCGTGCCCGCGCAGCCGGGTCCCGGCCCCGGCGAGCACACTGTCGGACACGGCGACCGCGTCCCGGTAGCCCAGGGTGAGCCGCTCGCTCATCCGGGCCGTGGCGTCGAGCACCCCGCACATGGGCTGCCCGTCGAGCTCACGGCACAGGTAGAGCAGCCCGGCACACTCGGCGGCAACGGGCGCGCCACTGAGCGCGAGCTCGGAAACGGCCTTGCGGAGCGGCTCGTTGGCGGACAGCTCGGGCGCGTACACCTCGGGAAACCCGCCCCCGATCACCAACCCGCCCGTCCCCTCGGGCAGTTGCTCGTCCCGCAGGGGGTCGAACGTGACGACTTCGGCCCCGGCGGCGGCGAGCAGCTCGGCATGCTCGGCGTAGGAGAAGGTGAAAGCGGCACCACCGGCAAGGGCGATGGTCTTGCACTTCGGCCGTGCGGGCACCATCCGACCCGGGCCCGCACCATTCGGCCCGTCCGGTGTTCGAGGACGATTCCACCCGGCACTCCCCACCCGACCGACCGGGGCCGGCACCTCCAGCCTGTCCGGCGATTGAGGACGAGGCCGTTCAGGCCGATCCGGGGGTCTGGCGGAGGAGCCCCCGGGCACGGGAACGGGCAGGGGCGGAGGGGACGAGGAAAGCACGGCCTCAGCCGCATCCCAAGCCGCACCCGACAACGCGGGCGCGCTACGGGCCAGCGCGAAGAGCGCGTCGAGATCGCACCCCTCGCGCACCTGCGCGGCCATGGCGGCCACCGCCTCGACGGCCTGCGCGCGCCGCTCGGCCACGGGCACCAGCCCAAGATGCCGAGCAGGCGTGTCCACCTGCTGAACCCGCCGAAGCACCCCAAGGACAGGCACCCCGGACTCGTCCAACGCCTCCCGCAGCATCCCCTCATGCCGCTCGGACCCCACCTTGTTGAGGATCACCCCCGCGACCCGCACCTCGGGATCCCAGGAAGCGAACCCATGCACCAGCGCGGCAACGGATCGCGACTGCGACGACGCATCCACCACCAGCACGACAGGCGCCCGGAGCAACTTCGCGACATGAGCCGTGGAGGCCAGCTCCCCCTGCCCCGCGGCCCCGTCGAACAGCCCCATCACACCCTCGACGACGGCGAGATCGCACCCACGCGCACCATGCGCGAACAACGGAGCGATCAACTCCGCGCCGCACAGATACGCGTCGAGATTCCGCCCCACACGCCCGGTCGCGAGCGCGTGATACCCGGGATCGATGTAGTCGGGCCCCACCTTGTGCGGGGACACGGCAAGCCCCCGCGAGGCGAAGGCCGCCATCAGCCCCGTGGCAACGGTGGTCTTGCCGCTGCCCGAGGAGGGCGCGGCGATGACCAGCCGAGGGACGGACATCACCACTCGATACCCCTCTGGCCCTTCTGGCCGGCGTCCATCGGGTGCTTGACCTTGGACATGTCGGTCACCAGATCGGCGAACTCGACGAGCTTCTCGGGGGCATTGCGCCCCGTGATCACGACATGCTGGGTCCCCGGCCGATCCCGCAGCACGGCCACCACCTCATCGACATCCACCCACCCCCAGTGCATGGGGTACGCGAACTCGTCGAGGACGTACAGCCGATACGTCTCGGCGGCGAGGTCCCGCTTGACCTGCTCCCACCCCTCGCGGGCCTTCTCCTCGTTGTCCATCTGGGAGTCGCGCTGGACCCAGGACCAGCCCTCGCCCATCTTGTGCCAGTCGACGGACCCGCCCTCACCGGACGCGCCCAGCACACGCAGCGCGTTCTCCTCACCGACCTTCCACTTCGCCGACTTGACGAACTGGAACACCCCGATGGGCCACCCCTGATTCCAGGCACGCAGCGCGAGCCCGAAGGCGGCGGTCGACTTGCCCTTCCCGATCCCCGTGTGCACGACGACAAGTGGCCGATTCCGGCGCTGTCGCGTCGTCAGGCCGTCGTCCGGCACCGCACTCGGCTGTCCCTGCGGCATTACGCGGCCCTCCTCGGAGTCCTCTGCGTCTCCTGCACATCACGCACGAGCCCGGCGATGGAATCGGCGCGCAACTCGTCCAACGTCACCGCGGTGCCGCCCAGTTCACCGGCGAGCCGACCCGCGAGCCCGAGCCGCACGGGCCCCGCCTCGCAGTCGACGACGACGGACGCGACCCCCTCGGCGGCGAACAACCGGGCCGCCCGCCCGGCCAGCGCGACCGGCTCCGGCCCACCCGTGGCCCGCCCGTCCGTCACCACGACAACCAGCGGCCGCCGGGCGGCGTCCCGCAGCCGCTCGACCCGCAGCACCTCGTGCGCACGCAGCAGCCCGGCCGCGAGCGGCGTCCGCCCACCCGTGGGCAGCGACTCCAGCCGGGCCGCGGCGGCGTCCACCGAGGACGTGGGCGGCAGGGCGACCTCGGCCGCGGACCCTCGAAACGTCACGAGCCCCACCTTGTCCCGCCGCTGATACGCGTCGAACAGCAGCGACAGCACCGCACCCTTCACGGCACTCATCCGCTGCCGCGCCGCCATCGACCCGGAGGCGTCGACGACGAAGAGCACGAGGTTCCCCTCACGCCCCTCCCGCGTCGCCTGGCGCAGATCGTCCCGCCGTACGACCAGACCGCGCCCCGACCGCCCGCGCACCCGCTGATGCGGCGCCGCCGCCTGCACGGTCGCCGCCAGGTGCAGCTTGGTGAGCGCTCCTCGGGGCCGTCGCGACCCGGTCGTCCGCCCGTGCTCGGTCCGCGCCCGCGAACGCCGGCCGGCCGCGCCCTCGCCGAGACCGGGCACGCTCAGCACCTTCGTACGAAAGGGTTCGGCGGCCCGTACCGGGGACTGCTCGCCGACCGCCTGAGGCTGTCCGCCCTCGCCCGCTTCGGCCTGCGCGGCAGCGTCCCCCGGCGCCTGAGGCGCCGAACCGTCGTCGGGCCCGTCCTGAGGCGGCCGCCCGCCGCCACCGGGCCCGTCCGGGTCGGGATCGTCGTCGCCGTCCCCGTCCTGACCGCCGAACTCCTCCAGCGTCTCGTCGAGCTTGTCCTCGTCGAGTCCCGGCGCGTCGAAGGGGTTGCGGCGCCTGCGGTGCGGCAGCGCGAGCAGCGCCGCCTGTCGTACGTCCTCGGCGAGCACCTCGGTCCGCCCCGCCCAGGCGGCCAGCGCGGTCGCGGTGCGCGCCATGACGATGTCGGCCCGCATGCCGTCCACCTCGAAGGCCGCGCAGGTCGCCGCGATCTGCCGCAGCGCCCCGTCCCCGAGCCGCACGGACGGCAACAGCTCGCGCGCCGCCACGATCCGCGCCCGCACGGCGGACTCCTCGTCGGCCCACCGCGCGGCGAAGACGTCGGGATCGTCGTCGTACGCCAGCCTGCGCCGCACGACCTCGACCCGCTGATCGGGCTCCCGCGAGGCCGCGACCTCGACGGTGAGCCCGAACCGGTCCAGCAACTGCGGCCGCAGCTCGCCCTCTTCGGGGTTCATGGTCCCGACGAGCAGGAAGCGGGCGGCGTGCCGTACGGAGACGCCCTCGCGTTCGACGTACGAGGCGCCCATCGCGGCGGCGTCGAGCAGCAGGTCGACGAGGTGGTCGTGCAGCAGATTCACTTCGTCGACGTAGAGGATCCCGCGATGCGCGTCGGCGAGCAGCCCCGGCTCGAAGGCCTTCACGCCCTCCGCGAGCGCCCGCTCGATGTCGAGAGCGCCGACGAGCCGGTCCTCGGAGGCACCGACCGGCAACTCCACCATGCGGGCGGGCCGCCGGGTGCCCGTCCCGGGCTCGTGCGGCCCGTCCGGGCAGGCCGGATCGGGCGACGCCGGCGCACACGAGAAACGGCACCCGGCGACGACGTCCACCTGCGGCATGAGGGCCGACAGGGCGCGGACGGCGGTGGACTTGGCGGTGCCCTTCTCGCCACGGACCAGCACACCGCCCACGGCCGGCGACACGGCGTTCAGCAGCAGTGCGAGCCGCAGGTCGTCCTGACCGACAACTGCCGTGAACGGAAACGGAGTACTCACTGGTCGTCGCCCTCCAGGTCGCCTTCGAGCTCCAGATAGGTGGCGCGCAGCCGCTCCAGGGTGTCGGCGTCCGGCTCGGCCCACAGCCCGCGGTCGGCGGCCTCCAGCAGGCGCTCGGTGATGCCGCGCAGCGCCCAGGGGTTGGACTTCTTCATGAAGTCCTGGTTCTCCGGATCGAAGACGTACTCCGCGCTGAGCTTCTCGTACATCCAGTCGTCCACGACCCCGGCCGTGGCGTCGTACCCGAAGAGGTAGTCGACGGTCGCGGCCATCTCGAAGGCGCCCTTGTAGCCGTGGCGCCGCATCGCCGCCATCCAGCGCGGGTTGACGACCCGCGCGCGAAAGACGCGATGCGTCTCCTCGCCGAGGGTCCGGGTCTTCACCTGGTCCGGTACGGCGCTGTCACCGACGTACGCCTCCGGGCTCGCGCCGGTCAGATGGCGCACCATGGCGACCATGCCGCCGTGGTACTGGAAGTAGTCGTCCGCGTCCACGAGGTCGTGCTCTCGGGTGTCGACGTTCTTCGCGGCGACGGCGATGCGCTTGAACGCCGTCTCCATGTCGCCGCGCGCCGCCCGCCCGTCGAGTCCGCGCCCGTACGCGTAGCCGCCCCACACCGCGTACACCTCGGCGAGGTCCGCGTCGGAGCGCCAGTTGCGCGCGTCGATCAGAGGAAGCAGGCCGGCCCCGTACGCGCCCGGCTTGGAGCCGAAGATACGGGCCGTCGCGCGCCGCCGGTCGCCGTGCTCGGCGGTGTCCTCGTCGGCGTGCGCCCGCACGTAGTTCCGGTCGGCGGGCTCGTCCAGTTCGGCGACCGCGCGCACCGCGTCGTCGATGAGCCCGACGACGTGGGGGAACGCGTCCCGGAAGAAGCCGGAGATCCGGACCGTGACGTCGATGCGCGGCCGGCTCAGTTCCTCCAGGGCCACGACCTCGAAGCCGGTCACCCGGCGCGACGCGTCGTCCCACACCGGGCGGCAGCCGAGCAGCGCGAGGATCTCCGCGATGTCGTCGCCCTGGGTGCGCATCGCGGACGTGCCCCAGACCGTCAGACCGACGGACGTCGGGTACTCGCCGGTGTCCTGGAGGTAACGGGCCACGAGCGAGTCGGCGAGCGACTGCCCGACCTCCCAACTCAGCCTGGACGGGATCGCCTTGGGGTCGACGGAGTAGAAGTTGCGGCCGGTCGGCAGGACGTTCACGAGTCCACGGGTCGGCGAACCCGACGGGCCCGCCGGGACGTAACCGCCGTCGAGGGCCTTGAGGATGTGGTCGATCTCGTCCGTGGTACGGGCGAGCCGAGGCACGACCTCACGGCAGGCGAACTCCAACACCGCAACGGCCTCCGGGAGTTCGACGCCCAGGACGTCCCGGACGAGCGCCGCGCTCTCGGCGGTCACCCAGCCGCGTTCCTCCATGCCCTCGGCGATCCGGCGGCACAGCTGCTCCAGCAGATCGATCGCGTCGGCCGCCGTGCGGGACGGACCCTCGACGAGATCCGTCAGCTCGACCGGCACCTTCACCGGCGCGCCGGGCTCGGCGAGCAGCTCCTTCTCGACCAGGCCGAAGTGCTCGGCGAGGCAGGCCCGCAGACCGGGCAGCGCGTTGGCCGCGCCGCCCCACACCTGAGAGGCGCGCAGCACGGCCAGCACGAGATTCACCCGCGGCTCGGCCTCCGGCCCGCCACCGAGAATGTGCAGGCCGTCCCTGATCTGTACGTCCTTGATCTCGCACAGATAGCCGTCGATGTGCATGACGAACTCGTCGAAGTCGCCGTCGTCCGGCTGCTCGTCCACATGCAGGTCGTGGTGGAGCTCCGCCGCCTTGACCAGGGTCCAGATCTGGGCGCGGACCGCCGGGGCCTTGGTCGGGTCCAGGTCGGACACGAGGGCGTACTCGTCGAGGAGCTGCTCCAGCTTCGCCAGATCGCCGTACGTGTCCGCGCGCGCCATCGGCGGTACCAGGTGGTCGACGACGGTGGCGTGACCGCGGCGCTTGGCCTGGGTGCCCTCGCCCGGGTCGTTGACGATGAACGGGTAGACGAGGGGGAGTTCACCGAGGACGGCGTCGGGCGCGCAGCCGCTGCCGAGACCGAGCCCCTTGCCCGGCAGCCACTCCATCGTGCCGTGCTTGCCCATGTGCACGATGGCGTCGGCGCCGAACGAGTTCTCCAGCCACCGGTAGGCCGCCATGTAGTGGTGCGACGGCGGCATGTCCGGGTCGTGGTAGATCGCGATCGGGTTCTCGCCGAAGCCGCGCGGCGGCTGGATCATCACGACGACGTTCCCGAACTGGAGGCAGGCCAGCACGATGTCGTCGCCGTCGACGTAGAGGGAGCCCGGCGGCTCGCCCCAAGCTTCCAGCATGCCGTCGCGCAGCTCGGGGTCGAGCTTGTCGAACCACGCCCGGTAGTCGGCGAGCGGCACGCGCGCGGGGGCCGCGGCGAGCTGTTCCTCGGTGAGCCACTCGACGTCGTGACCGCCGGCCGCGATGAGCCGGTGGATCAACTCGTCGCCGCCCGCGGGGTATTCGGTGAGGCTGTACCCGGCACCCCGCAGCGCGTCCAGCACCCGTACGGCCGAAGCGGGGGTGTCGAGCCCCACCGCGTTGCCGACCCGCGAGTGCTTGGTCGGGTAGGCGGTGAAGACGAGCGCGAGCTTCTTCTCGGTGTTCGGCTTGTGCTTCAACTGCGCGTGGCGCAGGGCGATTCCGGCGACCCGCGCGGCCCGCTCGGGGTCGGCGACGTACACCGGCACATCGTCGGGGCCCTGCTCCTTGAAGGAGAACGGCACGGTGATGAGCCGCCCGTCGAACTCCGGGATCGCGACCTGCATCGCCGCGTCCATGGGGGAGAGGGCGGCGTCCGACTCGTCCCAGGCACTCTTCGACGAGGTCAGACAGAGCCCTTGCAGGACAGGGATGTCGAGGTCGGCGAGCGCGCCGATGTCCCAGGCCTCCTCGTCGCCCCCCGCGGACGCCTGCGAGGCGTGCGTGCCGCCCGCCGCGAGCACGGTGGCGACCAGCACGTCCGCCGTGTCGAGGATCTCGAACAGGCCCGAGTCGGCGCCGCGCAGCGAACCGCAGTACACGGGAAGGGCATTGACCCCGCGCGCCTCGATCGCGTCGCACAGCGTGTCGACGAAGGCGGTGTTGCCGGACAGCTCGTGCGCCCGGTAGAAGAGCACGCCGACGGTCGGGCGGCCGGCGACCAGGGCAGGCTCGCCGTGCACGCCGTACTCGGGCATCTTCTGCGGCTCGACGAACCCCTCGCCCGTGAGGAGCACCGTGTCGGAGAGGAATCGGGTCAGCTCGGTGAGGTTCTCCGGGCCGCCCTCCACGAGGTACCGCAGCGCCTCTGCGACCACACCGGCCGGCACCGACGACTCGGCCATCAACTCCGCGTCCGGGACGGCCTCTCCGCCGAGCAGCACGGTCGGGATGCCCGACGCCTTGAGCGTGCTCAGGCCGGCCTCCCAGGCGCGCTTGCCGCCGAGCAGCCGTACGACGGCGATGTCCGCGCCCTCGATGAGCCCCGGGAGCTCCTCCGTGACATCCACCCGGGTCGGATTGCCGATCCGGTACGGGGCGCCGCAGGCACGCGCCGCCAGCAGGTCCGTGTCGGCGGTCGACAACAACAACACTGTGCTCATGCGGGCGCTCCCGGTGGAATGAAAGGCAGTCCTGACGGCGCGCCCGACTCGATGAGCCGCCACAGCGCGTCCGTGTCCGCGTGTTCCTCGATCAGATCGCCGAGCCGGTCCAGCTGCTCCTCGCGCAGCGCCGCGAACGACGTGTCGGCGGCCGGCACGAAGCGGCGGCCCGCGGCGGCCGCCACCTCGCGCAGGAAGGCGCGCCGGAATCCGTCCGACTCCAGCGAGCCGTGCCAGTGCGTGCCCCAGACGGCGCCGACCCGGCACCCGTCCAGGCTGTGTCCCCTGGCATCGGAGATGAACGCATCCCCGCCCGTGACGTCGGCGACTCCGTGGTGGATCTCGTACCCCTCGACGCGCTCGCCGAGCGCCTCGCCGACGGGCCGGGCGAGGGTCTTCTCGCGCGCGAACCGCACGCGTACGGGGAGGAGTCCGAGGCCGTCCATCTGGCCTCGGCGGCTTTCGACCTCGTCGTCGATGTGCTCGCCGAGTATCTGGAAGCCACCGCAGATGCCCAGCACGGGCCGTCCCCCGGCGGCTCTGCGCGCGATCGCGTCCGCCAGCCCCCGCTCCCGCAGCCACTCCAGTGCCTTCACCGTCCCCCGGGTTCCCGGTAGGACGACAAGGTCCGCGTCGGCCAGCTCCTCGGCCCGGTCCACGAACCGCACGACGACACCCGGCTCGGCGGCCAGCGCGTCCACGTCCGTGAAGTTGGACATGAGCGGGATCGCGCAGACGGCGACCCGGAGGATGTCCTCGCCGACAGGAGAGGCGACCTCCGACTCCCGGACCGCCCCGCGCAGCGACACCCCCATCCCGTCCTCCTCGTCGATGCCGAGGCCGTGCTGGAAGGGCAGGACACCGTACGAGCGCCGCCCGGTGAGGCCGTGCAGCATCTCGAGCCCGGGCTCCAGCAGGGAGACGTCCCCGCGGAACTTGTTGACGAGGAACCCGGCGACGAGCTCCTGGTCCTCGCGCGACAGCAGCGCGACCGTCCCGAAGAACGAGGCGAACACGCCCCCGCGGTCGATGTCGCCGACGACGAGCACAGGGAGCCGGGCATTCCTGGCGATCCCCATGTTCACGATGTCGGTACGCCGCAGATTGATCTCGGCAGGACTGCCGGCTCCCTCGCAGATCACCGCGTCATACGTGCCCCGCAACTCGGCGAGGCAGTCCAGCACGGTCCCGAGGAGCTGTTCCTGCCGCCCTCCGTGGTAGCCGCGCGCCGACAGCTCCCCCACGGGCTTGCCCATGAGGACGACCTGACTGCTCCGGTCACTCCCCGGCTTGAGGAGTACGGGATTCATGAGCGCGGTGGGCTCCACGCGCGCGGCCTGCGCCTGCATGGCCTGCGCGCGCCCGATCTCGGCGCCCTCACGCGTCACGAACGAATTGAGCGACATGTTCTGCGCCTTGAAGGGCGCGACCTTGACGCCCCGTCGCACCAGCCACCGGCAGACCCCGGCGGTCACGACGCTCTTGCCGGCGTCGGAGGTGGTTCCGGCGATGAGCAGTCCATGACCCGTCATGATGTCGTCCTCCACCGCTGTGTGCCGTCGTTCCGCAGGGCGCTGGGGGTCCCCCCTGGTCGAGCGAGGCCGAGAGCCCGGGGGAGGGTGGGCACAGCCCGCGGCGCCGGGTGCCTCGTCACCCGACCCCACAGCAGAGCCCCCGCCGCACTCGCCCCCAGCGCCAGCCAGCTCACCCGTCGCGACAACCGCACGGCCCGTTCGATGTCGCGCACCGCAACAGCTCGGCCCGCCCCGTTGAGCACGGGCCGATGCTCGACCCGCCCCCCGTAGGAGAGGGTCCCCCCGAGCCGTACCCCGAGCGCCCCCGCGAACGACGCCTCCACGGGCCCCGCGTTGGGACTCGGATGCTTGGGCGCGTCCGTGCGCCAGGCGCGCACGGCCCCGCGCCGGTCGCGTCCCGCGACGGCGGCGAGCACGGCGGTCAACCGTGCGCCCGGCCAGCCCGCGACATCGTCGAGCCGTGCGGAAGCCCACCCGTACCGCCGGTACTTGGGGGACTTGTGCCCGACCATGGCGTCGAGCGTGTTCACGGCACGGAAGGCGACGAGCCCCGGCACGCCGCCGACAGCCCCCCACACCAGGGCGCCCACCACTGCGTCGGAGGTGTTCTCGGCGACGGACTCGACGACCGCTCGCGCGATGCCGTCGCTGTCCAGTGCCTGCGGATCACGCCCGCACAGATGAGGCAGCCGCTCCCGGGCCACCTCGACATCGCCGACCGCGAGCGCGTCGCCGATCGCGCGCGCCTCGCGCCCGAGGGAGGTCCCTCCGACGACGGCCCAAGTGGCGGCGGCGGTCAGTGCGATGGAGGCGGTACGGGATCGACGTACGGAATGACGGGCCAGGGCCGCGAGCCCGGTGGCACCGCCCGCGCACACGACGGTGTGCAGCGCGCCCCACCCGCGGTGGTCCCGCCACAGCACACGCTCCACGGCTCCCGCGGCCCGCCCGAACGCGGCGACCGGATGCCCCCGGCGAGGGTCGCCGAGCAGCAGGTCACCGAGAAGGCCGGCGGCGGCGCCGTACGCGAAGACGCGATCGGCACGCACCGGTTCAGCCGACCGTCAGGTCGGGCACAACTGTCGTTCGCGTACTTCGCGTCGTTCGCACAGAACTTGGGCAGCCGCGCATGGCGTTATGTCCTCACTCAGGGTGTCCACGCCCTGGTTCGACGAGACCGGCGGTGAGAGTTCCTGGCTCCCGGGGACTTACTTCCCCGGTGACAGTGGCGGGACCGCGCCGGACTCACACCGGCTTCCTCTCATGCCGCCGTACTTGGCTCGGGCAGTCCACCACGGGGTTAGAACAGCCGTCAACTTGCTGTTGACCTGGGGCGGAAGAGTGTGCTGAGGCCCACACGGGGCCGGATTGCGTCTGGCCGACCGAATCCGGCCTCTCTGGACTGAAAAGGAGAATTCGGAGAGCGGTAGAGGGCGGTGGAGACCCATCCTCCGGGGGGCCTGTGCCGCTGTGTGCGGCGACGCCAGGGTTTGCGGGGGCGGCCGAATGCCTCCGGGGCACCGACTCTCAAGCGGAGGAGGTCTGCGTGGTCGACGGGGGGCCGTCCGCACGCGTGTGGCGCACCAGCAGTTACCGCCGCATCGCCCCTCCTCGGGCCAATGGCTCAACTGATGCTGAAGTCCCGCGCGGCTTTGTCGATCAGGTCGACCGCCGCCTCACCGTCGAGCGCGCTGTCGGTGAGTTGCGCGAAGCACTCCGGGTAGCGGGCCAGGAGTTCGTGGTCGTCACGGATGGCGAGCTGCCCCGCGGCGTGCTCCACCCACAGCAGGTCGTCGGTGAAAAACCGCGGGGCGGCGCGGCACCAGTGGGTGCCGCGCCGCCCCGCGGACGGAATCGGGAAGAGGATTCGCTTGTGGCGTCAGGCCACGATGATGAAGATCCCGTACGCCACTGCCGCCGCGCACGCCGCGAAGCAGGCGTAGGCGCCGGTGACCGCGAGGGTGGCGGAGCCGCCCCGGGCCGACGCCGACTCGCGCTTCGAGAGGCCGACGATGCCGAGGGTGAAGAGGCCGACGAGGCCCACGGTGGCGAGGAGGCTGACTCCGAAGACGGAGGCGAGGGCTGCCCAGTCGATGTTCATGCTGTTCGTTCCTTACACCGTGGCCGGGCGGGTGGGCTCCGCGTCCGGGGCCGGGATGGTGGTCTTCAGGTCGGTGTCGGCCGTGGCGATCGAACCGGCCGGCGGCGGGGTGACAGCGGCGATCGCCGTGGTGATGACGCCCGCGGGCTCGGCGACGTCGTTCACGTTGTCGACGGTGACCGGCTGGCGGCGCGAGAGGGTCCAGATGACCCCGGCGCCGGCGACGAGCAGCACGCCCGTGGCGACGATGCCCCACGTGCCCTGCTTGGTGAGGAACTCGGCCGAGGCGCCGGCCAGACCGGCGGCCGGCAGCGTCAGGACCCACGCGACGAACATCCGGGTCGCGGTCGACCAGCGGACGACACCGCCCCTGCGGCCCAGGCCGGAGCCCATCACGGCGCCGGAGCAGACCTGGGTGGTGGAGAGGGAGAAGCCGATGTGCGAGGAGGCCAGGATGGCGGTCGCGGCGCTGGTCTGGGCGGCGAAGCCCTGCTGCGGCGCGAGGTCCGTCAGACCCTTGCCCATGGTGCGGATGATGCGCCAGCCGCCCAGGTAGGTGCCGAGCGCGATGGCCGTACCGGCCGAGACGATGACCCAGGTGGGAGGGTTCGAGCCCGGGGCGAGGACGCCTCCGGTGACCAGGGCCAGGGTGATGATGCCCATCGTCTTCTGGGCGTCGTTCGTGCCGTGTGCCAGCGAGACCAGGCCGGCGGAGGCGATCTGGCCCGCGCGGTAGCCCTTGGCGGTGGCCTTCTCCTCGGCGCGGTTGCCGATCCTGTACGTCAGCCGGGTGGCCAGCATCGCGGCGAGTCCGGCCACGATGGGCGCGGCGACCGCGGGTATCAGCACCTTGGTGACAACGGTCGAGCCGTTCACCGACGACCAGCCGGCCGACATGACCGCGGCGCCGATCAGGCCGCCGAAGAGTGCGTGGGAGGAGCTGGAGGGCAGACCCAGAAGCCAGGTCAGCAGATTCCAGAGGATGGCGCCGACGAGCGCCGCGAAGATCACTTCGGTGCGGATGCCCTCTTCGTTGATGATCCCGCCGGAGATCGTCTTGGCGACCTCCACGGAGAGGAACGCGCCGACGAGGTTCAGCACGGCGGACATGGCCACCGCCGTCTTGGGCTTCAGAGCGCCGGTCGAGATGGTCGTCGCCATCGCGTTGGCAGTGTCGTGGAAACCGTTCGTGAAATCGAACACGAGAGCGGTGACGATCACGATTCCGAGGAGGAGCGTGATGTGTTCCATTTACCCAGGCTTCTGTTTGACGTCAGTGGCATGTGGACCGTAGGCAACCTGGGTGAACGGAAGATGAACTGAGGCAGGCGGTGGGGTGTCTCAAACGGTGGACCGCCCCTCCGTTTGTGACGAAGGGGCGGTCCGGTGCCTCGAACGGAGGCGGAATACAGGGCTCCGCTATCAGTTCCTAGCCTCGCGCGAGCCTCTTGAGTGCGGCCATGGATCCGTTGAAGAGATTTTGGTCACCCGGCAGGCTGCCGTGGTTGTCGTACTGCCAGAACGTCCAGTACGACCAGCCGGCGGGCAGCGCACCCGCGTCCGCCGAGTCGTAGCGGGCGAGCCACAGGGCGTGGTTCGCGGCGAAGGCGCGACTGCCGCCTGTGCAGGTGTTCCACCAGTGCGTGGTCGTGTAGATCACCGGGCGGCGACCGGTCTCCCGCTTGACCTCGTCGCTGAACGCCTTGATCCAGCTCACCATCCTGGCCTTGCTCAGGCCGTAGCACTTGTGGCTGCTGTACGGGTTGTACTCGATGTCCAGCGCGGGCGGCAGCGTCCAGCCGTCCGAGCGCCAGGCGCCGCCGTTGCGCACGAAGTACGCGGCCTGGGCGGTGCCGGACGACTTGTTCGGCACCGCGAAGTGATAGGCGCCACGGAGGATGCCCGCGTTGCGCGCGCCGTTGTACTGCCGGCTGAAGTACGGATTGCGGTACGTGTGGGACTCGGTCGCCTTGACGTAGACGAAGCGGGCGCCCTTTGCTTTCGCGCTCTGCCAGTGGACGTTCTTCTGGTGCGAGGAGACGTCGTGCCCTTTGGGCTTGCTCGCTGCGGAGGCCGGAACCGCGACGAGGGCGGTCCCACCCGCGGTGAGCGCCCCCACGATGGCCGTTGCCGCGACGACGCGGGCACGGCGACGGAATGGTTTGTGATCACGGGCCATATTTCCCCCCGGAATGGCGACGTGCACGACAAATCCCCCAGAGGTTACTGGAAGATCAGTGCATGCCCATCGATCGCCAGCCAATCGCCAACAGAGGGGGATGTATGCCCATATGCGAACTTACGGATGCGCGGGTTCCGCCCTAAAGTGCCCTCGCCTGCGGCGGGTTGACGTCTGAGCCTGGCAGGATCGCGGCATGGCTGAGCAGCGGCGGGACGCACGGGACGTGCGGGAGGACGCACAGGATGCCCCCGGACGGGGCGAGTTGGGTGCGCGGGACGCGCGGGACGTGCGGGACGCGGTGGAACGGGCGTGGGACGACCTCGTCCTGACGGCCCGCCGGACGGTGGCCGACGGGCTGGTCGTCGGTACGTCGGGCAATGTGTCGGTACGAGTCGGCGGCACCGTCCTGGTCACGCCCACGGGAGTGCCGTACGACCGGCTGGCGCCCGACGACGTCGTCGGCGTCGATCTCGACGGCCGGCAGGTGCTCGGTTCGCTTCTTCCGACAAGCGAACTGCCGATGCACCTCGCGATCTACCGCGCCACCGACGCGCGCGCCGTCGTCCACACCCACGCCGCGCACGCGACGGCGGTTTCCACGCTCGTCCCCGAGCTCCCGCTGATCCACTACATGGCGGGCGCCCTCGGCGGCCCGGTCCGTGTTGCCCCCTATGCGACATACGGCACTCCGGAGTTGGCCGAGAACATGCTCCGGGCTCTCGCCGACCGCACCGCCTGCCTTCTGCAGAACCACGGCACCATCGCCCACGGGGACTCCTTGAACCAGGCGTACGACCGCACGGCCCAGCTGGAGTGGATGTCCCGCGTCTGGCTCCTGGCCTCCTCGGTCCCTGGCCTGACACCCACGCTGCTGTCACCCCGGCAGACCCAGGAGGCGGGGGAGCGGCTACGGGGGTACGGGCAGCGGGGCTGAGCGACGCCGGGCGGACGAGACGTACGAATCCGGCGATGCCGCATCACCCGCACCACGAGAGCGCACACGCCCCGACCCTGGCACAAGACGTCATCCAGTCCTCCCTCCCGCTGGCCGATGGCGGGCTCCCCCGGGAGACTGGACGCGTGCGCACCATCAGAGCCACGGCAGCAGCCGTCACCGTAGCCATAGCCGCGGGCGCGGCCACCGTGGCCGCGGGCCGGTTCGCGAGTGACGCCGCGCTGAAGACGTCGCCCGGCAAGCCCCTGCCCACCGAGCCCCGGCTCACCGTGCACGCCACGACGGCGGGCGGGATCACGCTCACCCGGGACCTGGCCTCCCAGCGTCCGGGCACATACGGCCTCGCCGGCGACGGCTCCCACGCGATCGTCGGACCGGTCATGAAGGGGACCCCCCACCCCGTCGACACGGTCGTACGCCGCCTCGAACGCGTCACCCACGGCTCCCTGAAGCCCGGCGACAAGGTGTGGCTCACCCCGAATCTGCACGTCGGTGACCCGAGCGCCGCCCTCGGCCTCGCCCACGCCGACGTCGACATACCCGGCGAACTCGGCGCTCTGCCCGCCTGGTTCGTGCCCGCCGTCCGCGACACCTGGGTGATCACCGTGCACGGCCTGGGCGCCACCCGGGAACATCCGATGAACGTGATGGAGTTCCTGAACCGCCACCACTTCCCGGTACTCGACCTCGCCTACCGCGGCGACCTCGGCGCACCCCGCTCCCAGGACGGCCTCAACCACCTCGGCGAGACCGAGTGGCGCGACCTCGACGCGGCCATCCGGTACGCCGTGCGGTACGGCGCCGAGCAGGTCGTCCTCTACGGCTGGTCCATCGGCGCCACCATGGCCCTGCGCGCTGCCGCGCACTCCGCCCTGCGCGGGCGGATCTCCGGCCTGGTGCTGGACTCGCCCGTCCTCAGCTGGGAGACCACGCTGCGCGCCCTCGCCACGGCCCGCCGCACCCCCAGCGCCCTGCTGCCCCTCGCGGTGCGCGCCGCCCAGGGCCGCACAGGCCTGCACGGCGACCGCATCGAGAACGCCGCGCACCCCGACCACCTCGAGGTGCCCACGCTGGTGCTGCACGGCCCGGACGACACCATCGCCCCTTGGGACACCTCACGCCGCCTGGCCAAGCGCCGCCCGGACCTGGTCACCCTGCACACGGTCCCGAAGGCCCCGCACGGCGCCATGTGGAACGCCGACCCGGAAGGCTACGAAGAGGCCCTGCGCCGCTTCCTCACCCCCCTGATGTAAGCGCCCCCGCACACCTCCGACAGGGCCGGACAGCCGGTCCCCACGAAGACCCCGGCTAACCCGACGGCGTCCTTCCGGTTCGGCCGCGGACAACTCTCGCGATGGCTCGTTCCCGCCTGTCGCGCGTCCCGAGAACCCCCCGCGCTCACCACCCCTGTCGCCTGCCGTGACATTCCGTTTGGGTTTTCGGACCGTCAACCGGAAGACTGCACCCGTGACGTCCCGTAACCCGCGCGACTCCAGGCTCCGACTCGTCAGCCCGCGGCCCCTGGCCGCCGCCCCCCGAGCGGTGACCCAGCGCCGCACGCGCCGCCCCGCACCGCGGCCTCCCGAGGGCACACCGCCGCCCGCGGAACTGGCCCGTATGGCGCGAACCGGCCTGTCCGGCGCGGCCCGTGTCGCCCGCTGGGCCGACGCCGCACTGCGCCCGGGGCGTGACGGCGCTGCCCCCGACAGCAGGGGCACCCTCTCCGACGCCACCGCCGAACGGGCTGCCGCCGACCTGGGGCTGGCCCCGGCTCAGGTCCGCGCCGACTGGGACACCGCACGCCTGGCCGGTCTTGTCGAAGTGCACGGCGACAGCGCCCGCCCGGGCTGGCGGCTGCGCGCCTGGAACCGCGACGACAGCGCCGTACTGCGCGGCTGGGTCGCCCTCTTCGACGCCTGGTCGCTCGCGTATCCGGAGCCCGCGGACCGCGAACCCGCCGCTGTCGCCGAGGTCGTCTCCGCGATGCCTCAGGTGCTCTCCTTCCTCCAGCTCTCCGCGGGGCCCGTCCCCGTGGAACAGCTCCTCGATCTCCTCGAGCAGCGCGTGACGGAACTGCGCACCGAGCGCTGCGAAATCGCGTACGGCCCCCAGCCGGAGCCCGCCCCGCAGGCCGCACCCGACACCGCGGACGCCCCCCTCGCCCCGCTCCTCGACTGGGCCCTGCACGCCCTCGCCTCCGTGGGCGCGCTCACCTGCGCCGACGGCCAGGCCACCCTCACCCCGCTCGGCAGTTGGGCGGTCTGGGTCAAGCTGGAGCAGATCTGCGTCGCCGCGCAGAGCCCCGCCGGGAACATCGAGCAGTCGGCCGAGGACATGCTCCGCGGCTGCGCCCAGCTGCGCCCCAACGCGGCCCGCGCCGAGTACCGCGCCTGGCTGGCCGCCCGTCCCGTCGGCAGCGCCGTCACCGAACTCCTCGACGCCGCCCGGGGCGAGGACGCCCTCACCCGCGGCCTCGCCTTCGAGGCGCTGCGCGTGGTCGGCGCCCCCGCCGAGCCCGACGTGCGCGCCGTGGCCGAGGAGACCTCACTGCGTCCCTACGCCCTGCTGTGGCTCGCCGAGCACGACGGCCACGACCCCGAGGACGCCCACGAGGTGCTCACCCGCGAGGAGGCCACCTGGCTGTGGGTCGACACCGCTGCCGCGGTCGCCGACCACGGTGAAGCCCCGCTCCTCGTACGGCATTTGGAGTCCGCCATGCAGCCCACCGTGCCCGCACTCCTCGACGAGGTACGCGTGGTCGGGCACCCCCGTACCGTGCAGGTCCTGGTCGCGCTCGCCGCCGCGCACCCGGACCCGGCGCTCGCCAAGGCCGTACGCCGGGCCGCCTTCCAGGTGCACACCGGAGGAAGCTGACGGGGGTCGGCGACGGAAGCCGACGAGGTCCTACGCCCCTATCTCGGGGGCGTACGTGCCGAAGCTCCAGATATTTCCCTCGAGGTCCCGGGCCATGTAGTCCCGCGAGCCGTACTCCTGGTCCGTCGGGGGCATCAGGATCTCGGCGCCGTGGTCCACGGCCCGCTGGTGGTGCGAGTCGACGTCGTCCACCACCACGTACACCGAGGCCGGGCCCGCGTCCTTCATCGCGGTGTCGAAGACGCCGCCGCGGCCCTTGGAGCCGAGCATCACCGCGCCATTGCCCTGCACCAGTTCGGCGTGCATCACCGTGGTGACCGGGCCCTCGTCGCTCTCGTACACCGACGCCTCGCTGAAGCCGAAGGCTTCCGTGAGCTGCCTGATCGCCGCCTTCGCGTCCGCGTACAGCAGTGTCGGGTAGATGCTCGGGCGCCCGCCGTCCATGCCTGCCATGCCGATCACTCCCTCTCGTCGCGCCGCCGGAACCGCCGCCGGAATCCGACCTGTTGCCCAGTCTGGCACCGGGCACTGACAACGCCCCGGGAGCGGAAGCCGTCTGCCGTCCGGCCTCAGCGGAACGTGTTGCATCGCGCCATGTCGCCGGTGCTGTAACCCTCGTAGAACCACTGCTGTCGCTGCTTGGCGGAGCCGTGCGTCCAGGTCTCCGGGGTCACCCGGCCCTGGAACCTCTCCTGGATCCGGTCGTCGCCGACTGCCGCCGCCGCGTCCAGGCCGTCGCGAATGTCGGCGTCCGTCAGGCTGGTGATCAGCGGCCTGCCCGTCGAGGGGTCCTTCGTCGTCGTCGCGTGGTGCGCCCACACCCCGGCGTAGCAGTCGGCCTGCAGCTCCACCTTCACCGAGTTGCTGTTCGCGCCGGTCAGTCCGTTCCGCGACCTGCCCAGCGTCCCCATCAGGTCCTGCACGTGGTGCCCGTACTCGTGCGCCACCACGTACGCCTGCGCGAACGGCCCACCGCTGGAGCCGAACTTGGTGCGCAGCTCGTCGAAGAAGCCCAGGTCCAGATAGACCTTGCGGTCGCCGGGGCAGTAGAACGGGCCGACGGCGGACGTGGCGGTGCCGCAGGCCGTGCCGACGCGGCTGCTGAAGAAGACCGTCGGGGAGCGTGTGTACGTGCCCCTGCGGCGATCGAACTCCTGCGTCCAGTAGTCCTGCACGCTGTTGACCACCGCCACCATGCGGCAGTCCTCCCTGGCGTTCGCGTCGCTTCCCTTCTTGCAGGTCTGCTGGACCTGCGCGAGGGAGGAGGAGGCCGACGCGGGTTGGTCGCTCCCGGAGGAGAGCCCGAGTTCGTCGGGACCGATTCCGAAGAACAGTCCGATGATCAGGGCGATCAGGCCGGCGATGCCACCCCCGATGGTCGCTCTACCGCCGGGGATTCGACTACTGCGCACATCCTGGACCTCGGACGTGTCCAGGTCGGCGTCGTCGTCGAACTGCATGGGCACACCCCCCTCTGCCGTGCGTCGCTGTGGCCATCCTCGTACGCCCCCCGGACCCCGGCCCCGGGCGGAGGTCCGAACGGGGGACGCGCTCTCGCCGGCCCGTCGTGCGTAGTCCCGACGGCCCTGCGAGTCACCCGCGTCCACGCTCTGCGCCGGATCCGTGAACTGCGGTGGCGAGGGGCAATGTGGTCGTTCTGTCGATCGAGGTGACGGATCCGGAGTCACCTGTCCGGCACCCGCAGGCCACCCCGACCGAGCAGCCGGCGTCCGTCGGCCGTGCTCCCCGCGCGCGGGGACGCGATCGCGCTCCGGGACGACGGGCTGGTCACGGCCACCGTCCGCGGCGACGGCGGCGCGGTCCGCCGGCACCGGGCCCTTCCCGGGGCCGCGCCCTGGCTCGCGGCCCGACGGGGCAGCGGAGTGCTGCGGACCCTCGGCGCCCACATGCTCGCCGTCGTCGGCCCCTCGGCGCATCGCCGCGTACCGCATCGCCGACGGCGACCTGCGCTGGGTGCTGCCCGCCCGGGCTGCGCCTTCGCGCCCGCGCGCGATGCGTGTCCGTACGGCGCTGCTGATCGCGCAGCCCTGCGCCGCCACCGACAGCTGGACCGGCGAGATCGTCGCGGTGGACGAGGTGGGCAGGATCACCCGGGACCTGACGCCGCTGGACAACGAGCGGCGGGGCGAGCATCACAGTGTCGAACACCAGCACACAGAAAAAGTGGTTGCACGGCCCCGTTAGACTTGGCCCATGGCCATTCTCCTCGCGCATTAGACGGCGGGAACGTCCTCAGCCGTCCACCCCGCCAACGACCCTGCCCTGGAGTCTGTCCGTGATTTCCGCCTCCGGTATCGAGCTGCGCGCCGGCGCCCGCATCCTCATCGAGTCCGCCACCTTCCGTATCGCCAAGGGCGACCGCATCGGCCTGGTCGGCCGCAATGGCGCGGGCAAGACGACGCTGACCAAGGTCCTCGCGGGTGAGGGCATCCCCGCAGCAGGCAACGTCGCGCGCTCCGGCGAGGTCGGCTACCTCCCGCAGGACCCGCGCACCGGCGACCTCGACGTGCTCGCCCGCGACCGTGTCCTGTCCGCGCGGGGCCTGGACACCCTGATCCGCAAGATGCGGGACAACGAGCAGCGCATCGCCAACGGCACCGGCGCCACCCGCGAGAAGGCCCTGCGGCAGTACGAGCGCCAGGAGACGGAGTTCCTCACCAAGGGCGGGTACGCCGCCGAGGCCGAGGCCGCCACCATCGCCGCCGCGCTCAATCTGCCCGACCGTGTGCTCGGCCAGCCCCTGCACACCCTCTCCGGTGGTCAGCGCCGCCGTATCGAGCTGGCCCGCATCCTCTTCTCGGACGCGGACACCCTGCTGCTCGACGAGCCGACCAACCACCTCGACGCCGACTCGATCGTCTGGCTGCGCGACTACCTGAAGACCTACCGTGGCGGCTTCATCGTGATCTCCCACGACGTCGACCTCGTCGAGACGGTCGTCAACAAGGTCTTCTACCTGGACGCCAACCGCGCCCAGATCGACGTCTACAACATGGGCTGGAAGCTCTACCAGCAGCAGCGCGAGGCGGACGAGAAGCGTCGCAAGCGCGAGCGGCAGAACGCGGAGAAGAAGGCCGCCGCGCTGAACGCGCAGGCCGACAAGATGCGCGCCAAGGCCACCAAGACGGTCGCCGCGCAGAACATGGCCAAGCGTGCCGACCGGCTGCTCGCCGGACTCGAAGCGGTACGGGCCTCCGACAAGGTCGCCAAGCTGCGCTTCCCGGAGCCCGCGCCCTGCGGCAAGACGCCGCTCACCGCCGAGGGCCTGTCGAAGTCGTACGGTTCCCTGGAGATCTTCACCGACGTCGACCTGGCCATCGACAAGGGCTCCCGGGTCGTCATCCTGGGCCTGAACGGCGCCGGAAAGACGACCCTCCTCAGGCTCCTCGGCGGCGTCGAGAACCCCGACACCGGCGAGGTCGTGCAGGGCCATGGCCTCAAGCTCGGGTACTACGCGCAGGAGCACGAGACCCTCGACCCCGAGCGCACGGTCCTGGAGAACATGCGCTCCGCGGCCCCCGACCTCGACCTGGTCGAGGTCCGCAAGACGCTCGGCTCGTTCCTGTTCTCCGGCGACGACGTCGACAAGCCCGCCGGCGTGCTGTCCGGCGGCGAGAAGACCCGTCTCGCGCTCGCGACCCTCGTGGTCTCCTCCGCGAACGTCCTCCTGCTCGACGAGCCGACGAACAACCTCGACCCGGCCAGCCGGGAGGAGATCCTCGGCGCGCTGCGCACGTACAAGGGCGCCGTCGTCCTCGTCACCCACGACGAGGGCGCCGTCGAGGCGCTCCAGCCGGAGCGGATCATCCTGCTGCCGGACGGCGTCGAGGACCTGTGGGGCGCGGACTACGCGGATCTGGTGGCGCTCGCCTGAGTCGTGCCCGAGTCGGCGCCCGGGCCTCACCGGTGTCAGCCCGTCGTGATCGAATGACTGATCCACTGCGTATGGATCATTCGGCCGATCCGTGATCCATCATCTGTGTGAGATCTCCTCGTACCGAGGTGTGTCCTACATCGATTTCGCGGCCGGGCCCCTTGTTCCCAAGGGCCCGGCCGTCTCGCGTCGCTGACCAGGTACTTCGCGGAAGAACCCGTTCGGCGGTACGGACGACGGCAGCCGGAACCTGAAATTCCACTCGTGGGGATGGGCTCCTGTCGTCAAAACCTTGTCTTACGGACCTTGCCGAATGGGTGGCCATGCGGCCCGTGAGGGGTGATCATGAGAGTCCAGAGCGCACTTCCCATGAGGAGGCACGGGTGGCCGAGACTCTGAAGAAGGGCAGCCGGGTGACCGGCGCCGCGCGCGACAAGCTCGCGGCAGACCTGAAGAAGAAGTACGACTCCGGTGCGAGCATCCGGGCGCTGGCCGAAGAGACCGGCCGCTCGTATGGCTTCGTGCACCGGATGCTCAGCGAGTCGGGCGTCACGCTCCGAGGGCGTGGCGGAGCGACGCGGGGCAAGAAGGCCGCCTCGGCCTGAGGCCGGGCGTCCCCATCGGCTTCGGTGGTGGCCACCCGGTCGGTCGGGCGATCGGCCGGGTGGTTACTGTGCAGTCACTTAGGTTGTGTCCCTTGTGGGGTACCACCTGATCCGACCGCACCCATCGGAGGCGCCCCATGGCTTCGCTCGACCCGGTACTCGACAAGGACGGCGTACGGCTCACCGTCGACGACGCGATCGCCACGGTGACGCTGACCAACCCGACCAAGCGCAACGCCCAAAGTCCTGCTCTGTGGCGGGCGTTGACGCAGGCCGGCCGGTCACTGCCGGGCTCCGTCCGTGTGGTCGTCCTGCGCGCCGAAGGCAAGTCCTTCTCCGCCGGGCTCGACCGGCAGGCGTTCACGCCCGAGGGCTTCGACGGGGAACCGTCGTTCATCGACCTCGCGCGCGGCTCCGATGCCGAGCTCGATGCGACCATTGCCGAGTACCAGGACGCGTTCACCTGGTGGCGGCGCAGTGACATCGTGTCCATCGCCGCCGTGCAGGGGCATGCCATCGGTGCGGGGTTCCAGCTCGCGCTCGCCTGTGATCTCCGCGTCGTCGCGGACGACGTGCAGTTCGCCATGCGTGAGACCAGCCTCGGGCTCGTGCCCGACCTCACGGGGACGCATCCGCTGGTGAGCCTCGTGGGGTACGCCCGAGCGCTCGAAATCTGCGCGACGGGGCGCTTTGTGTCGGCCGAGGAGGCCGAGCGCACCGGGCTCGCCAACCTTGCCGTGCCCGTCGAGCAGCTCGATGACGCGGTGCGAGACCTTGCCGCTGCGCTGCTTGCCGCGCCGCGCGATGCCGCCATCGAGACCAAGGCGTTGCTGCGCGGGGCGCAGGAGCGTTCCTACGAGGAGCAGCGGGTCGCTGAGCGTGCTGCGCAGGCTCGGCGGCTTCGGGACCTTGCCAGGGTGGGTGACTGAGACCGTCCTGGGGCTGCGGGTCGTTTTCCGGCCGGTCGCGTAGTTCTCCGCGTCCCTTGGGAGCGCTCTAGCCCACGGCGGTTACCAGAACCGCCACCGACGGTGTGTCCGTCAGGGTCTGCGTGACCGCCGCCCTGACGGCCCTTGCCACGTCTACGGTCCGCTCGTCCGCCGCGACCGCCAGTTCGACGCGGACGTGGCGGCGTGGCAGGGCGGGGTCCCCGCCCGGTGCCTCCTCGACGTGCACCGGGCGGCCCAGGAGGTCCGTCAGGTGGGTCACACCCGGGACCGACCGTGCGGCTGCGGCTGCCTGCGCCTCCTCGGGGTCCGTCGGTTCCGCAGCCTCTCGCACCTCGTCAGGGGGTACGGCGACGGGGGGTTCGTCCATGTCGAGCAGCCCTGTCACCCGTAGATCCACATCCGTGACCGTCAGACCGAGACGTTCCGTCGCCGCCGCGGCCAGGGCCAGACGCAGGCGGGCCGCTGTCGTCGGGAGCGGCTCCACGCCCGGGGCGGTGGGATCCGTCCCCGCCGCGAACCCCGCCGTGATGCGGAGAGGACCGGGCGGCAGTGCCCCGGGCGGGGGCGGCACGGCGGGGTCGTACGTCTCGTCCGGGTCGGCGAGTGAGATCCGGAGCGTGCCGAGCCGCACACCGCGCACGGGATCGGCCGTGCGCCGCAGGACAGAGCCGGCCGCCCGCTCCGTGATCCACGCGCCGTCGCGCGAGAGGCCGAGGGGCAGCAATCTGCCGAGCCCGAGCTGATGCCGTACCACCTGCGCCCACCGGTCCGCCGTCATAGTTCCAGCCTGCCGCATCCGCGGCGCGCGACTGCGCAACCCCGCTTAGTGTGGGTGAAGGAGGACGACCGAAAGGGACATACGGCCATGACCGACATGACGGAGCCGGACCGGACGGAAACCCCTGCCGGCGAGAAGGGGTCGCCCCAGATCCGCAAGTCCGGTGTCACCAAGCGCGGCGGCGGTGATCCCGCCACCCGGGGACGGACCACGATCGCCGACGGCGTCGTGGAGAAGATCGCCGGGCTCGCGGCCCGTGATGTGCTCGGTGTCCATGCGATGGGCAGCGGCCTGAGCCGGACTTTCGGGGCGGTGCGCGATCGTGTGCCCGGCGGTTCGAAGTCCGTCTCGCGAGGTGTGAAGGCTGAGGTCGGTGAGCTGCAGACCGCGCTCGACCTGGAGATCGTCGTCGACTACGGCGTGTCGATCGGCGACGTGGCCCACGCCGTGCGCGAGAACGTCATCGCGGCCGTCGAGCGCATGACGGGCCTTGAGGTCGTCGAGGTCAACATCGCGGTGAGTGATGTGAAGCTTCCCGAGGAAGAAGAGGAGGAGACGGAGACGCGGCTCCAGTGACCGCCCGGTCACCGAACCGCTGCCGACCGCCGACCACCGAACCGCTAGTGATCACTCGGCCACCGAACTGCTGAGGAGCGCATCATGAGCTTGGCCGTGATCGGCATGATCGCCGGAATGGCGCTGGGCTTCGCCGGGTACTTCGGCGGATTCGGGGCCTTCGTGCTGGTGGCCGCGCTGGGGGCCATCGGGTTCGTCGTCGGGAGGTTCCTGGAGGGTGACCTGGACGTCGGCGACTTCTTCCGCACCCGCGACAACCGACGGCGGTGACGCGTGGCAGGTCAAGTCGACCGGCTCGGTGAGACGCGGCGGCCCGTGACGGTCGTCGCGGCGGCTGAGCGCGGCGCGACCCGGATCGCCGACCGCGTCGTCGCGAAGATCGCCGCGCAGGCGGCACGCGAGGTGCTTCCGGCGCTGCCCCCGGACGCCGTGCCCCCGCACGCGAGCGTGGTCGTGCACCACGAGAGCGCCCGTCTTCGCGTCAGCCTCGAACTCGACTACCCCTCCGACATCGGTGGCCGGTGCCACGCGGTGCGTCACCATGTCGCCGAGCGGGTAAGGGCGTTGGCGGGGATGGAAGTGCCGGAGGTGGCCGTCCAGGTGGAGCGGCTGCACCTGGCGCAGGCGCCCGGCGCGGCACAGGGGAGGACGCGATGAGCGAGTCCCGGGGTTCCGACAGCACGCAGCCCATGCCTGTCCTGGAGAAGGCGGGCGAGAGCGCACTCGGTCAGTCCGCCTCCGCGGCGGCGTACGAACCGCTGCGCACCGTGGACGACGAGGACGGCGGCCAGGGCCGTTTCTGGTCCGCGCGCCGCATCCCCGCAGGCATCGTCGCCGTGCTGATCCTGATCGCCGCGGGTGCCTTCCTGTACGACGTCGCAGCGGTACGAGCCCACCGGCCCGCCATGCACTGGCGCAGGTCGCTGGCCCGGCAACTCGCCGAACGCCCCCTCGACGACAGCTGGGTGCTCGTCGGTGCGGGAGTCGCGGCCGCCGTCGGTATCTGGCTGATCGTCCTCGCCGTCACGCCCGGACTGCGCGACGTCCTGCCGATGCGGCGCACCCACGCCGACGTCCGGGCCGGGCTGCACCGGGGCGCCGCCGCGATGGCGCTGCGCGACCGGGCCATGGAGGTGGCCGGGGTGCAGTCGGTCCGGGTGCGCATGGGACGTAGGAAGGCCGACGTCCGCGCGGTCTCGCACTTCCGTGAACTCGACGACGTACGCGCCGACCTGGACGCCACGCTCGCCGACGGCATCAGGGGGCTCGGGCTCGCCCGGCCGCCCGCGCTGTCGGTGCACGTCCGGCGCCCCGGACGGAAGGGGTGAGGCGGGTGCTCCGGATGGTCAACCGCGTACTGCTCGGGATCGTCGGGCTGGGGCTGGTCGTCCTCGGCGGCTCCGTGCTCGCCGTGGGACTCGGCGTGAACCCTCCCTCGTGGTGGATCCACGACGGGCCGCACGACGTACTGCTCAGCCGGGCCGAGCGGACCCGGTGGCGGGACCAGGGCTGGTGGTGGCCGACCGTCATCGCCGTCCTCGCGATTCTGGTGCTGCTGTCCTTGTGGTGGCTGGTGGCCGTCCTGCGGCGGCGGCGGCTCGCCGAAGTGCTCGTCGACACCGGCGACGGCGAGGGCGCGCTGCTGCGCGGGCGGGCACTGGAAGGCGTACTGGTCGGCGAGGCGACGCAGTTGGACGGCGTCGAGCAGGCACAGATCGTGCTGACCGGAGGGCGCAGCGCGCCCGAGGCGCGGGTGCAGCTCCTGCTGGAACCCCATGTGGACCCCGGGCAGGCCCTGCACCTGCTGACGGCCGAGGCGCTGACGCACGCGCGGGACTCCGCGGGCCTTGCCGCCCTCCCCGCGGAGGTACGCCTCCGCGGGGTCAAGCACCGTGCTCAGCGGGTCAGTTGAGCTTCGCCCAGGTCCCTGTCGGCCGGGACGCTGTCGGCGAGGCCCCTGTTTGGCCAGGACCCCGTCGGCCAGGAAACTACGGGAAACCAGTGCCCCGGCAGGCAACGTTCGCCCCGTCGCGACGCCCGGCACGCTCCCCCACTGCCTCAAGGGCGTGGGAGGTGCCCCCACTCGCCGCACCGGCCGAAAGCCGAAGTACATCCAGTACGAGGACTTCCGGCCGGCACTCCCCCCAGCCTTCGGTCGGGGGGACCCCCAGAGCACGCACCGGACGCCGCTCCTTGACGGGCAGACCTTGGCTGACGCGGCACTAGAAGCCGTGCCGCATTCCGCCGTCCACCGGCAGCATGATGCCCGTGAGGTAGGACGCCGCCGGCGAGAGCAGGAACGCGGCGGTGCGGCCGAACTCCTCCGGGGTGCCGTAACGGCGCAGCGGAATGAGGGCCTCGTTGGCCGCGCGGGTGGCCTCCGGATCGGCGGAGTAGCCGTCGAGTTCGCGGACGCGGTCGGTGTCGATACGGGACGGGAGCAGGCCGACGACGCGGATGCCGCGCGGGCCCAGCTCGTCCGCGAGTGACTTGGCGAAGCCCGCGAGACCGGGGCGCAGACCGTTGGAGATGGTCAGCCCGGGGATCGGCTCGTACACCGAGGCGGAAAGCACGAAACCGATGACACCTCCCTCGCCGAGTTCCGCGGCAGCCGCGCGGGCCAGCCGCACCGCACCCAGGAAGACCGTCTCGAACGCGGCCGTCCACTGCTCGTCGGTGTTGTCGGCGACGAACCCGGGCGGCGGGCCGCCGACGCTGATCAGGATGCCGTCGAAGCCGTCGAAGTGCTCATGGGCGGCGGCGATCAGCCGGGGCGCGCTCCCCGGGTCGGCGTTGTCGGCGGCAACCCCGACCGCGTTCGGGCCGAGCGCGGACGCGGCGTCGGCGACGCTCTTCTCGTCGCGCCCCGTCACGATCACCTTCGCGCCGTCGGCGACGAGTTCACGCGCGGCGGCGTTGCCCAGGCCACGGGTGGCTCCCGTGACGACGTACACACGGTCCTTCAGTCCAAGATCCATGGCCCCTATCCTGCCTGCTCGCCCCCGAACAGGGCGAGGGCGGTACCCACCAGGCCGATATGGCTGAACGCCTGCGGGAAGTTGCCGAGCCGGCGGCCGGCGACGGGGTCGTACTCCTCGGAGAGCAGGCCCACGTCGTTGGCCAACCCCACCAGGCGCTCGAACATCTCACGGGCTTCCTCGGTACGACCCGTCAGATGCAGGGCCTCCGCGAGCCAGAACGAGCAGACGAGGAACGTGCCCTCACCGCCCGGCAGCCCGTCGAGGGCGGACTGCTCGGTGCCGACGCCCACCTGCTCGGTGCTGACGGCGGTCGACTCGGTGCCGGTCTGCTCGATGCTGACCCGGGTCTCTTCGACCCTGATCCGGGTCTCCTCGATGCTGTAGCGGCGCAGGAAGCCGTTGTGGCTGAGCTCCTCGCGGACCGCGGCGATCGTGCCGAGGACCCGCGGATCGTCGTACGGCAGGAAGCCGACGTGGGGGATGAGCAGCAGCGAGGCGTCCAGCGCGCGGGAGCCGTAGGACTGCGTGAAGGTGTTCCGCTCGGGGTCGTAGCCGAGTTGGCACACCTCCGCGTGCACCTCGTCGCGCATCGCGCGCCAGCCCTCCAGGTCGCCTTCGAGCTTCGGGTTGTCCTCCAGGGTGCGTACGGCGCGGTCGGCGGCCACCCAGGCCATGACCTTCGAGTACACGAAGTGCCGACGCGGGCCGCGCACCTCCCAGATCCCCTCGTCCGGCTGCCGCCACGCCGTCCGCAGGAACTCCATCAGGGCGACCTGCACCCGCCACATGTGCGGCTTGGAGGGCAGTCCCGAACGACGGGCCAGCGAGAGCGAGTCGATGACCTCGCCGTACACGTCGAGCTGCAGCTGTTGTACGGCGTCGTTGCCGACCCGCACCGGGTACGAGCCCGCGTAGCCGGTCAGCCACGGCAGTTCGTACTCGGACAGCCGGCGTTCACCAGCGAGGCCGTACATGATCTGCAGGTCCGCCGGGGCGCCCGCGACCGCGCGCAGCAACCAGTCGCGCCAGGCTTCGGCCTCCTCGAGGTAGCCGACCTCCAGGAGCGCCCCGAGCGTGAGCGTGGAATCGCGCAGCCAGCAGTAGCGGTAGTCCCAGTTGCGGACGCCGCCCAGTTCCTCGGGCAGTGAGGTGGTGGGGGCGGCCACGATGCCGCCGGTCGGCGCGTAGGTGAGGGCCTTGAGGGTGATCAGGGAGCGCACGACGATGTCCCGGTGCGGGCCGTCGTAGCGGCAGCGCGCCGCCCATGCCTGCCAGTCCTCGACGCTGGTCCGCAGCGCCTCGAAGGGGTCGCAGAGAGGCGGACGCGGCCGGTGCGAGGGGTGCCAGGTCAGGACGAAGGCGACCTTCTCCCCCTTTTCGACCGTGAACTCCGAGTGGGTACCGAAGTCCTTGCCCCAGGTGTGCACGGGCGGCTCGCTGCGCAGCCAGACCGAGTCCGGGCCCGCGACCGCCACGCGGTGGCCGTCCGCCCGGCGCATCCACGGCACGATCGAGCCGTAGTCGAAGCGCAGCCGGAGCAGGCCGTGCATCGTGACCCGGCCGCTCAGCCCCTCGATGACGCGTACGAGATCGGGGGCGTGTTCGCGCTGCGGCATCAGGTCGGTCACCCGGACCGAGCCCTCGTCCGTGTCCCACTCGGTGTCGAGCACGAGCGTGTCCGGACGGTATGCGCGCCGGGTGCAGAAGCCCGCGCCCTTGGGTGCGATGCGCCAGTGCCCGTTGTCCTCGTCGCCCAGCAGTGCCGCGAAGCAGGCCGCCGAGTCGAAGCGGGGCAGACACAGCCAGTCGACGGAGCCGTCGCGGCCCACCAGAGCCACGGTCTGTTCGTCCCCGATGAGCGCGTAGTCCTCGATGCGTTGATGCACGGTGGACGGGTTCCCGAGGGGGGCGCGGGCCAATCGGGCCGCCAGAGTGGCGCGAACGGCCGCCCCGGTGCGGCCCCCGGACTAAGCGGCCTCGGGGAAGTGAGGCACGCCCCCACGCCGCCCGGCACGGCACCTCGCCGCACTGCCACATCACCCAAGGACATCCAGGACGAGGGCGACGCGGCAGCACGCCGATGCACCGCACCGGACGACGCGGAAACGCACCCCACTGCCCCGAGGCCGCTTACACGGCCGCCGCGGCCGTTTCCGGTGCGGCCTCCGCTGTCGCGGCCTCCGCCCGGTCACGGCGCTCGCGGCGGACCAGGATCACCCAGCCGACGGGAACGCCCGCCGAGAACAGCCACCACTGGATCGCGTACGCCATGTGCGGACCGATGTCGCTGTGCTCGGGGTCGGGGATCAACTCGGGGGAGTCGCCCTTGGGGTCCGGCGCGGTCTGTTCGATGTAGCCGCCGAGGACCTGCTTGCCGAGCCGCTGCGCCTGCTGCTCGCTGCTGATCAGCATGACCTGGCGGTCGGGCAGGCCCTGGACGTTCTTGATGCCGCTGTCGGCGGTCGTCTCGTCGGCCATGAGCCGGCCGGTGACGGTGATCTCGCCCTTCGCGGGCGTCGGGATCTTCGGGAACGCGGTCTGCGCGCCGTTCGCCGGGATCCAGCCCCGGTTGACGATGAGGACCCGGTCGTCGTCCAGGACGAACGGGGTCAGGACGTGGTAGCCGACCGCGCCGTCGGAGTTGGTGCGGCGGCGCACGACCTCTTCGTGCGCGGTGTCGAAGTGACCCTTCGCCGTCACCCGGCGGTAGAGGTCGTCGTGCTTGATGCGCTGTCCCGGCGCGGTGAGCGACTCGGCGGCCACCGGCTCGGCGGTCAGTGAGTCGGAGATCACCGTGTTCAGCGCGACCTTGTGTTCATGGCGGTGCAGTTGCCAGTAGCCCAGCCGGATCATCGTCGGGATGAGCGCGAGGGTCACGAGGGTGAGGATCACCCACTGCCGGGTCAACAGGAAGCGGTACACCCCATTGACGTTACTCGGCATGATTCGGCCCCCGACGGGAGGGTCCCGCCGAGGGCCGTGCGGATGCCGGGGCCCGTGCCCGTGCCGATGCCCGTACCGGGCTCGGAGCGTCGCCCCGTGCCGGGCCGGGGAGTGAGGCTCAGACCTTGTCGATGATCCCCACCTTCCCCTCCGCCCGGGCGCAGTGCGCGCCGCAGAACCAGTGGCCCTCGACCTCGACCCCTTGGCCGATGACCTGGACACGACAGTGCTCGCAGATGGGGGCCATCCGGTGGATCGCGCAGGAGAAGCAGTCGAAGACGTGCACCGCGCCCTGCGCGTGCACCTCGAACGTCATGCCGTAGTCATTGCCGCATACTTCACATCTCGCCATGCGCCACAGGGTGAGGGGCCGACGCGGCGCGGGCGAGCGGGCGCCGGGCGAGTCGCTCGGCAATCACCCGTACGTCCGTCAGCCCTCGTACGTCCGCCAGGGGTCCTCGGCGGTCCGTCGGCGACCGCCGGTCGTCCGCCAGTGGCCCTCGGTCGTCCCGCAGTGGCCGCCGGTCGTCCGTCGGCGGCTGCCGGGTCACTGCTCCATCGCCGGCTCCACGTCCCGCAGCAGCTGGCCGAACGCCGCCTCGTCGATCACCGGTGTCCCGAACTGCTCGGCCTTGATCACCTTCGATGTGCCGGAGTCCGGGTCGTTGGTGACGAGCAAACTGGTGAGCCGGGACAGGCTCGTGGCGACATGCAGCCCGGCCTCGACGGCGCGGTCCTCCAGCAGTTCGCGGTCGATGGAGGTGTCCCCGGAGAACGCGACCCGCATGCCCTGCTTGAGAGGTTTGCCCTCTTCGTAGCGTCCTGGGTTGGGATAGGGGCATGCGGGACGTTTGCGCGAGGGGCGCCAACTCCCGGACGGATAGCCGCTCCCCGACGGGTAACCGCCCGACTGGCGCCCGATCCGCGGCGTCGCGGGGCTGTCGGACCACTCCTTGAGCGGCCGGCACTCCAACAGCGGCAGCCGCACCCCGCCGTGCGCGGCCGCGCGCAGGCTCGGCCGGAACGCCTCCGCCAGCACGCGTGCGTCGTCCAGTGCGTGGTGCGCCCGCTGCTGGACGACTCCGAAGTGCGCGGCCAGCGACTCCAGCTTGTGGTTGGGCAGCGGCAGCCTCAGCTCCTTGGAGAGGGCGATGGTGCACAGCCGCTGGCGGACCGGCGCCTCGCGCTCCACGCGCGCGTACTCCCGCGCGATCATCGACCAGTCGAAGACCGCGTTGTGCGCGACCAGCACGCGGTCGGCCAGCCGGTCGGCGAATTCCTCGGCGATGTCCTGGAAGAGCGGTGCCCCTTCGAGCATGTCGCTCGTCAACCCGTGAATCCATACCGGGCCCGGGTCCCGCTCCGGGTTGACCATCGTGTACCAGTGGTCCTGGACCTCACCGCGCGCGTCCAGCCGGTAGACGGCGGCCGAGATGATCCGGTCGTCGCGGGCCAGGCCTGTGGTCTCCACGTCAACGACCGCGTACCCCTGCGGATACGCGGCCGGCCAGGAGGCTGGGGACGCTGCGGTCGTGAGGTCTTCGAGCATGGTCACTGAGGATACGGGCCACGACTGACAGTCAGGCCGTCGCCTTCCCGGAACGCGGGGCTCCAAAGGCCCTGGACATGGCCATGCGCGCGTGGGCACCACAAGGGCGCCGCAGGGCCCCGGAGTTGACGCTGCGCCCGGCTGCCGCCCCGGCGCCACCACCAGCTCTCAGCCCAGTGCCGCCACGAGGTCCCCCGCCGTGAGCGGCTCCAGACCGCAGCCGTCGACCGGGCCGGGCAGCAGCCGGTACACGGACCCGGTCGAGCCTTCCGGGGCGACGCCGCCGTACACGAGGGCGAGCAGGGCGTGCTTCTTGGCTGCCGTCTCGGCGGCGAGTGCCTCCGCGTCCTGGGAGGGGCGCCGCCGCTCCGGCGGCTCCAGGGCGCGCACGCGCGCCGCGAAGGCCAAGTCGGTCTCACCCTCGCGGCGGTGGTAGTGCCACAGCTCGTCGGTCCGGCGCGCGCGACGGACCACCGCGACCTCGTCCGTACGAGCCGCTGCGTGCCAGACCGCGAGGTTCCACAGCGTGGTGCGGCCCGAGGTGAAGTACTGGAACAGGTCCTTGCCGATACGTCCGAGGTCGCCGCTGTGCCGGTGCACGCTGTGGAAGCCCTCCGACGGTGGCAGATGCAGGTCCGTCCACAGGAACGTGCGGCGCTCCAGATCGACCAGCATCGGCACATGGATGCGCGACTCGCCCTCGAGGTCATAGCGCTGGCGCACCGTCCGGGGGTCGTACGAGGCGTCGCGGCTGTCCTTCGAGGGCAGCGCCATGAAGCCGGCGAAGGCGTCGAGGAGCCGCTCGAAGGGGACGTTGTTGTAGCTGAAGACGATGGGCACGGCGAAGCGCACCCGCCCGTCGGCGAGCGCCGTGAGGTCCAGGTCCGCGTACTCGGTCGCGCCGTCGGGTGCCGGAGCCGAGGTGAGGTCCCCCGAGTGCACGGCGGCCCGGTCCCCGTACACGAGGTTCGTGTAGTCGCACACGCCCGCGAACGTCCAGTCCTCGTCGTACAGCGCGACGGAGAGATCGAGGTCCACGCGTGTCTTGTCGGGCTGTGTCCAGTGCAGGAAGAGCCGCAGGACCTCGCCCTGGGGCAGTGGCTGACTGCTGCCGCGCGGCACGGAGACGAGCGCCTTGGCGGACGCGCGTTCGGTGGCGGGGACGGCCAGGCCCGCGAGACCCGAGTCGAGGACGGCGAGGTCGAAGCGCGAGGCGCCGGCCAGTCGGCGCAGGGCCTCCGCCTCCAGGAGCGCGCAGACGCCCTCGGCGACCGCCTCGGCCAGCGGGGCCCGGGTGTCGTCGACGGTGAAGGAGTGCGTCACCTGGCCGCGCGGGAAGAACACCCGGCGCTCGCCCGGGAGACGACGGACTCGCAGCCGCCCGAGGGCCGCGAGCAGCGCCCCGGGACCGGCCTTGGGCAGGACCTGTCGCAGAGTGTCGGCGAACCCGTCCGGCAGCGCCGCCAGGTCGCGCAGTCGCAGCAAGTGATCCATTCTGCGCAGCAGTTCGCCCGGGCGCACGGCCAGCAGGGCGAGTGCTGCGGTGAAATCGCCGTCCCGCAGGGCCTGTTCTGTGCGTGCGCCCCAGGTGTCGGCCTTCAGACGCGTGCCGTCGACGCGTACCGCCTCCGGGTGCGCGGCCGCCGTACGCAGCAGCGCCTCGCCCAGCTGCGTGGCGGAGGTGTCCGTGGCGCGCAGGACGGCGAAGGCGAGGGCGGCCTTCGGGTGACGCGCGTGCTGCTCGAACGGGTGCAGGATCTCGGCGGCGCGCTTCCAGGCGACCGGATGCCGCAGAACGTCCTCGACCAGCGACGACGCCTCGAACCCGTCGAGTACGGCGAGGAGTTCCCGACGCAGCGCGCGCGGGAGGGAACGGAAGCGCCGCAGTGCGACCAGATCGGCCTCGCCGCCCGACCGGACGTGCAGCAGGCGCAGGACGTCGGTGGCGGTGGTCAGGTGTGCGGCGAGCAGCGGGCGCACGGCCTCGCGCGTACGCCGGTCCAACAGGAGGCTGCCCAGGACCAGCGCCTTCGTCTCGCGGACCGGGATGTCCTCGGGCATCCAGTCCAGTGCGGTGGAGGTGTGCGCGAGCAGCAGCTTCACGTCGTCGCGGTCCTGCGGCGGCAGCGGCGTACGCCGGGCCAGCAGCTGCAGCAGCGCCTTCGTGGCGTCGGCCTTCCGGTCGGTGCCGAGGGCGAGCAACTTCAGCGGGCCGGTGGGAACTTCGAGCCGACGGCGGGGCGCGGCGGGCTTCAGGAACGGGTCGCCGTCAGCGATACGGCGATGGCAGATCGGGCAGCCGGAGTAGTCGGCGCCGTCCCAGCAGGCGCGGCACACCAGGTGGGCGCAGGGCGACACGGCGTGCACGCTGCCGACGGTGCCGCACAGCACGCACGGCTGGGCCGGCCATTGCAGCAGCAGCGTGAAGACGCGGTCGACATACAGCTCGCAGGTGTCATCCGGCACCGAGGCCGGGAAGCTGCGGAACAGCGGCATGTGCGTGCGGTCGGCGCCCAGCTCCGCGTCGATCTGCCGGATCAGGGAGCCGCCGGCGTCGGCGAGTCCGGCGGGGCCGAGCCAGGCGAGCGCGGCGCGCAGCGGTGCCGTCGGGGCGAATCCCCGGTCGAGCAGCTCGGCCTCCAGGGCGGTCAGGCCCTCGGTCGTCGCCGGGTCGCCCGGGCGTGGTCCGGCCTGGTCGACGTAGACGGTACGGAGGCGGCGGAGCAGCACGGACGACAGCACGGACAAACGGATTCCCCCCGGGAAGTGTGTGTGAGGCGGGGGCGGAGAGTGAGCGCGCTACGGGTGTCATAGAAAGAGTGAGAAGGAAGCACGCTTGCGGAGCCGCCCCCGCGATCACGGAGTCTAGGAAGGCGGCGGTCCGCGCTGCCACCCAATATTTTCGAGAGCCGGATCAGTGTGCGAGCAGCGCTTCCACCAACGCCCGCACGGAGGTGGCGAACAGCCGCTCCTGGTCGACCGGCCCGGCCAGCGCACGGGCCAGGCCCGGGTCGTCCTCTGCCGTCCCGGTGTCCCACAGCTGTTCCTCGGCGGGCTGCTGGACCGGGGCGCGCTCGCGGTTGCGCTCGACCAGGACGAAGCCGACGACCTGGAACTGCACGGCCCGTACGACCTCGGCCGCGCGGGCGCCGCGCAGTCCCGTGGCGTGCACCTCGTGCACCAGGGCCCGCTGCGCGGGCAGGAACATCCGCTCGGTCAGGCCGCGTTCGTGCACCATCGCGACGAGGTGCGGATGATCGCGCAGCTGTCGGCGCAGGGCGCCGGCCACCGACACGATGCGCTGCGCCGGCGTGCGCCCGGTGGGTCGAATCGCGCCGAGGTCCGCGACGGTCCGCTCCACGAGTGCGTCGAGCAACGACTCGCGATTGCCGACGTGCCAGTAGATCGAGGTCACCGCGGTGCCCAGCTCGGCGGCGAGCTTGCGCATCGTCAGGGCGTCCGGGCCGTGCTGCTTCACGAGCCCGGCGGCGGTCTGCAGGACCTCGTCGCGCGTGAGTGCCGGTCGTCCCATGGTGCTCCCAAGTCCGTGTCCGCACGCGTATTTACCCTTCGCGGAGTCTGCTGTAACTCTGTTACAGGCGCCAGTGACGGACCATCAGAAACCTTCGATGCCTTCGGTGAAGGGCGGTACGACATGGCACGAGTGAGGTACGGAGCACGGACCGAGGCGGAGATCGCCGCCGCGCGCACCGCGAGTTCCAAGCTCCCCGACATCTGGTCCACCGGCGTGGTGGCCGTCTGGGAGAGCGATCCGGACGCGGTCGCGGCGGTCCTGCCGCCCCCGCTGAAACCCACCGGGCGTCCTCTGGTGCGGGTGAACATCAGCAAGGTCGACCTGCCCGGATATCCGCTGGGCGCGGGCTCGTTCGCCGTCGCCGCCGCGCACGACGGCGTCGAGGGCTGGTACCCGCTCGTCATGCCGATGACCCACGAGCGGGCCCTCATCGGCGGCCGCGAGGTCTTCGGGGAGCCCAAGAAACTCGGCGAGGTGACGGTCGAGCGCGACGGCCTCGTCGTCCGCGCCGTACTCGCCCGGCACGGCATCGCGTTCGTCGAGGTGCGCGGCGCGGTCAGCGGTGACCTGCCGCTGCCCGCGCCCGCCCAGAAGACCGACTTCTACTTCAAGTTCCTTCCCGCGGTGGACGGTTCGGGCTTCGACGCCGAGCCCGTCCTCGTGCACTGCCTGCGCAACGAGAAGGTGCGCAGGCTGGAGCGCGTCACCGGGGACGTCGTCCTGCGCGAGTCGATGTACGACCCGGTCGCCGATCTCCCCGTCCGCGAACTCGTCGAGATCACCATCGGCGAGAAGACCACCGACCAGCGGGGCAAGGTCGTCGAACGGGTCAGCGCCCAAGCCCTGCTGCCGTACATCCACCAGCGCTACGACGATCCGCAGCAGATCCTCGACGGCCCGCCGGAGGGAAGCGTCTGATGGAGCTCAGGGAAGGACAGGTCGCCGTCGTCACCGGAGCGGCGAGCGGGATCGGGCTCGCGATGGCACGGCGGTTCGCGGCCGACGGTCTGAAGGTGGTCCTCGCGGACGTCGAGGAGGGCGCCCTGGAGAAGGCCGCCACCGAGCTGCGGGAGGACGGCGCGGACGTGCACGCGCGCGTGGTGGACGTCGGGGAGCGCTCGGAGCTCGTCGCGCTCGCCGAGGACGCGTACGAGAAGTACGGCGCCGTGCACGTGCTGTGCAACAACGCCGGTGTCGGATCCGGCGCCGAGGGCCGCATGTGGGAGCACGATCCGAACGACTGGAAGTGGGCGTTCGCCGTCAACGTCTGGGGCGTCTTCCACGGCGTCCAGGCGTTCGTCCCGCGGATGATCGCCCAGGGAGAACCGGGCCACGTCGTCAACACCTCCTCCGGCGACGGCGGGATCGCCCCGCTGCCCACCGCCTCCGTGTACGCCGTCACCAAGGCGGCCGTCGTGACGATGACCGAATCGCTGTACGCCCACCTGAAGGCGGAAAACGCGCGCGTGGGTGCGTCCGTGCTCTTCCCGGGGCCCCACATGCTCCGTACGGGCCTGTGGGAGTCGCACCGCAACCGGCCGACGCGGTATGCGAAGCAGCGGCCCAGGAAGACCCCGTACCGCAGCCTCGACCAGTGGGAGGCCGCGATGAAGGAGGCGGGCCACGAGGTGCGGTTCACGCCCGTCGAGGAGGTCGCCGACCTCGTCGCCGAGGGGATCCGACAGGACCGCTTCTGGCTGCTGCCCAAGAGCGAGCACAGCGACCGGCAGATCCGGGCGCGGTCGCAGTCGATGCTCGACCGCTCCGAACCGTCGTACCTGGAGAACTTCATTCTGGACTGAGGAGGCACCCGATGGCCGGCCAGGACCCCTACCTGATCATCTCCTCCGACTGCCACGCCGGACTCCCCACCGAGGAGTACCGGCCCTATCTGGACCCCCGTTTCCACCGGGACTTCGACGAGTTCCTCGCGGGCCGCGACCGGCGCCGCGAGGAGATGACGCGGCTCGGGGTCCGGAACGAGTCGTTCGCGAACAAATGGTTCCAGGACAACGAAGAAGGCCTGCGTGGCGGCTGGGACACCGCGCAGCGCCTCAAGGAGCTGGACGGCGACGGCGTGGCCGGCGAGGTGGTCTTCCCGGACGCCGACGCCGTCGACAGCCGGACGGCCGCCCCCTTCGGTGTGGGCCTCGGCCTCTCCGGCGACCAGGACCCCGAACTCGGCATGGCCGGCGCGCAGGCGCACAACCGCTGGCTGGCGGACTTCGTCTCGGAGAACCCCGAACGGCACTGCGGGGTCGCCCTGTTGCCCGTCACGGCGGAGGTCTCGCGCGTGGTGGAGGAGGTGTACCGCGCGAAGGAGTCGGGGCTCGGCGCCCTGATGATCCCCTCCATGTGGGTCGACAAGGAGCCGTACCACGACCGTCGTTACGACCCCGTGTGGGCGGCGGCCGCCGAGTGCGGGATGCCGGTGGTGACCCACTCCGGGGCCGCGCCGCGCCACGAGTACGGCGATCATCTCGGCATTTACGTCAGCGAGGTGACCTGGTGGCCCGCCCGCCCCCTCTGGTTCCTGCTGTGGTCGGGGGTCTTCGAGCGGCACCCGGCCCTGAAGTTCGGGGTCGCGGAGTCGGGATGCTGGTGGCTGCCGAACCTCCTGTGGTTCATGGACCGCCTCTACCTGGGCGCGCACGGCGGCAAGAAACTGTCGCCCTTCGCGGAGCTGAAGCGGCCCCCGCACGAGTACCTGGACCGGCAGCTCTTCATCTGCGCGACGAACACCAAACGCCGTGAACTGGCCCAGCGGTACGAGATCGGCGTCGACAACATCCTCTGGGGCAGCGACTTCCCGCACCCCGAGGGCACCTGGCCCGACACGCGCGCGTGGCTGGCGAAGACCTTCCACGACATCCCGGTCGAGGAGACGCGCCGCATGCTCGGCCTGGCGGCCGCGGACGTCTTCGGCTTCGACGTCGAGAAGCTGACGCCGCTCGCCCGGCGCATCGGTCCCACCCCCGCCGACCTCGGCCAGAGCGACGACCAGACGGCCGTGGAGGCGTCCTGGGCGCGCTCGCGCGAGGTGGGCCGCCACTGGCTGACCGACCACGACTTCCCGGTCCTGGGAGCCACGTCATGAGCGATCGGTACACGGTGATCTCCGCGGACTGTCACGCGGGCGCCGATCTCCTCGACTACAAGCCGTACTTGGAGGGCCGGCACCACGAGGCGTTCGACGCGTGGGCGGCCACGTACGTCAATCCGTACGAGGACCTGCTCGCCGACACGGCCGACAGGAACTGGAACTCCGGGCGGCGCCTCGCGGAACTGGAGGACGACGGGATCGTCGCGGAGGTCGTCTTCCCCAACACCATTCCGCCGTTCTTCCCGTCGGCCTCCTTGATGGCGCCGGCCCCGACGGCGGCGGAGTTCGAGCGGCGGTGGGCCGGGCTGCGCGCCCACAACCGCTGGCTCGCGGACTTCTGCGCGGCCGCGCCGGGCCGCCGGGCGGGTGTGTTCCAGATCCTCCTGAACGACGTGGACGAGGCGGTCGAGGAGATCCGCTGGGCGGCGGGTGCGGGCCTCAGGGGCGGCCTCCTGCTGCCCGGCACACCGCCGGGTTCGGGCCTGCCCGAGCTGTACTCCTCGGCGTACGACCCGATCTGGGCGGTCTGCGCGGAGCTGGGCGTGCCGGTGAACCACCACGCGGGCTCGGCGTCGCCGCCGCTGGGCGACGAACCTGCCGCCCGGGCGGTGTTCATGGTGGAGACGACCTGGTTCTCGCACCGCGCGCTGTGGCACCTGATCTTCGGCGGCGCGTTCCGTCGTCACCCGGGTCTGAAGCTGGTGCTGACCGAGCAGGGCTCGGGGTGGATCCCCGGGGTGCTCGACATGCTGGATTACTACCACGGGCGGCTGGTGGCGACCGCCACGAAGGCGTCGACGGCCGAGTCGAAGTTCGGCGCGGGACTGGCAGCGGCGATGGGCAAGGGCCCTTCGGAGGTCTGGCGGGAGAACTGCTTCGTCGGCGCCAGCTTCATGCGCCCGCACGAGGTGCCGCTGCGCGACCGCATCGGCCTCGACAAGATCATGTGGGGCAGCGACTACCCGCACGACGAGGGCACCCACCCCTACTCCCGGGAGGGCCTGCGCATCGCCTACGCGGGCCTGCCCCGGGAGGAGATCGCGGCGATGGTCGGTGGCAACGCGGCCCGTGTCTACGGCTTCGACCTGGCCTGCCTGGACGGGATCGCGGCGAAGGTCGGCCCGACGGTGGAGGAGATCGCCGAACCGCTGGGCACACCGCCCGCGGACGCGACGAGCCCGGTGTTCGCGAGGGGAGGGTCGGTGCGGGTGTGGTGACAGCTCCACAGGCCGGTACGGGTGTGGTGACTGCTCCACAGGCCGGTGCGGGTGTGCTGAGGGCCGGAGGTGCCGGTGCGGTGACGGTTCAACGGGTCGGTACGTGGCGGGGGGCGCCCGGAGTGCGATCCTCCCCGTGTGACGGAACCAACGCACGACGAGGCTCACGGCGCGCTCGGTGCGCGGCTGAACTGGCTGCGGGCCGCGGTCCTGGGCGCAAATGACGGCATCGTCTCCACCGCGGGCCTCGTCGTCGGCGTCGCGGGCGCCACGAGCGACCGCGCCGCGCTGTTCACGGCGGGGCTCGCGGGACTGCTGGCCGGGTCCATGTCGATGGCGGCGGGCGAGTACGTGTCCGTCTCCACCCAACGGGACTCGGAGTTGGCCGCCCTGGCGGAGGAGAAGCGGGAGCTCAAGGAGCAGCCGGAGGCAGAGCTCCAGGAGCTGACGGACCTGTTGCAGGAGCGGGGCCTGTCACGGGACGTGGCCCGGGAGGCCGCGGTCCAGCTGACCGAACGGGATGCGTTGAGGGCCCACGCGCGCGTGGAGCTCGGCATCGACCCCGACGACCTCACCAACCCGTGGCACGCGGCGTGGGCGAGCTGCCTGTCGTTCACCGTGGGCGCGTTGCTGCCGCTGCTGGCGATCGTGCTGCCGCCGGCGGGCTGGCGGCTCGGGGTCACCGTCGTGTCCGTGCTGGCCGCGCTCGTCCTCACCGGCTGGAGCAGCGCGCGGCTGGGGTCGGCGGACGCGGGGCGAGCGGTGCTGCGGAACGTGGCCGGGGGCGCGCTGGCGATGGCGGTGACCTACGCGGCGGGCGCCCTGCTGGGGGCGGCCGGGGTGTGAACGCGCCGTCCGGTGTCGTATGTCGATTGGTGGAGATCGCCAAGGAGTAAGCGCGTACCGCGGGTAATACTTGTGGGTAACAACCCCTAGCCGCAGCGGACCAGCGGTTCTACGGTGCACCCATGCCGAACCTGCCCGATGCCGTGCTGTGGTCGATACCCGCCTTTGTGCTGCTCACCGTGATCGAGATGGTGAGCGTCCGGATCCATCCTGACGAGGACGCCGCGGGATACGAGGCCAAGGACGCCGCGACGAGTGTCGGCATGGGGCTCGGAAGCCTCGTCTTCGACTTCGTGTGGAAGATCCCGATCGTCGCGATCTACACGGCGATCTACGAGCTCACACCCCTGCGTGTGCCCGTCCTGTGGTGGACCGTGCCGCTGGTGCTGCTCGCCCAGGACTTCTTCTACTACTGGTCCCACCGCGGGCATCACGTCATCCGCATCCTGTGGGCCTGCCATGTCGTCCACCACTCCAGCCGGAAGTTCAACCTCAGCACCGCCCTGCGCCAGCCGTGGACGTCCCTCACCGTGTGGCCCTTCTACGTCCCGCTGATAGTCCTGGGCGTGCACCCGGCGGCGCTCGCCTTCTGCTCGTCGGCGAGCCTCGTCTACCAGTTCTGGATCCACACCGAGCGCATCGACAGGCTGCCCCGCCCCTTCGAGTTCGTGTTCAACACGCCCTCCCACCACCGCGTCCACCACGCCTCCCAAGGCGGCTACCTGGACCGCAACTTCGGCGGGATCCTCATCGTCTGGGACCGGCTCTTCGGATCCTTCGTCGCCGAGACCGAGCGGCCCGTCTACGGGCTCACCAAGAACATCGCGACGTACAACCCCTTGCGCGTGGCCACGCATGAGTACGCCGCCATCGCCAGGGACCTGAAGGTGGCCGCGAGTTGGCGCGAGAGGGCGGGGCGGGTCTTCCGCGGGCCCGGCTGGCAGCCGGTCGGGGCGGTCACTTCGAAGAAGCCGGTCGCGGAGCCCGTCGCGTGAACCCACGCCTCGCGCGCGTGCTGCTCGTGGCCTTCGCTCTCGCGGTGGTCGTCGACCTCGCCTCCCTGGCCGCCGGATACGACCTCGGGCACGGGATCGCCAAGCCGCTCCTGATGCCGCTGCTCGCCGCCCACGCGGGCGTGCGCGGCGCCCCGCGGCTCCTGGTCGCCGCCCTGCTCTGCGGCTGGAGCGGCGACGTACTGCTCCTGTCCGACGCCGACCCGGCCTTCCTCTTGGGGATGGCCTCCTTCGCGGCGGGACACGTGTGTTATCTCGTCCTCTTCACGTCTCATTCCGCGAAAGGCGCTCCACGCGCGCGTGGAGCCCGGCTCGCAGGGGGATACGCGGTCGCCCTCGTCGCCACCGTCACCCTCCTGTGGCCCGACCTGCCCTCCGATCTCCGCATCCCCGTCGCGGGCTACAGCCTGCTGCTGACCGCGATGGCGTACGGGGCCGGCAGGCTCGGACTCGTCGCGGGTCTCGGCGGCGCACTCTTCATGCTCTCGGACACACTCATCGCCACCGGAGTCGCCGACTGGCCGCAGCTCCCGAGACCGGACTTCTGGATCATGCTGACCTACGCCGCGGGACAGTATCTGCTGGTCCGCGGGGTGCTGGGCACCCTCGGCGCGCGCCTCGCGCCGGCGGCGGCGTACGGTGAGATGCGCTCAACCACCCCCTGAGCGCATCCACCGACGCCCCGCACGAGAAGGATCCTCGCCATGCGCGCCACCACCATCCACGCCCCGTACGACATGCGCGTGGAGGACGTGCCCGAGCCCGTTGTGCAGCTGTCCACCGACGCGGTCGTACGGGTGCTGCGCGCGTGCATCTGCGGCAGCGACCTGTGGGCGTACCGAGGCGAGGCGGCCCGGCAGCCGGGGCAGCGGATCGGGCACGAGTTCCTCGGCATCGTGGAGGCGACCGGCTCCGAGGTGACCGGCGTCCGGCGCGGGGACCTGGTCGTCGCGCCCTTCATGTGGTCCGACGGCGTGTGCGACTACTGCCGCGAGGGGCTCACCACGTCGTGCGAGCACGGCGGCTTCTGGGGTGCCGTGGGATACGACGGCGGACAGGGCGAGGCCGTACGCGTGCCCTTCGCCGACGGCACCCTCGTACAGCTGCCCAAGGACGCGGCCTCCGACGACCACCTGCTGTCGGCCCTGCTGACGCTGTCCGACGTGATGGGCACCGGCCATCACGCGGCCCTCGGCGCCGGGGCCCGGAAGGGTGCCACCGTCGCCGTCGTCGGCGACGGGGCTGTCGGGCTGTGCGCCGTGCTGGCCGCCAAGCGGCTCGGTGCCGAGCGGATCATCGCGCTCGGACGCCACCAGGTGCGTACGGACATCGCGCGCCGCTTCGGCGCCACGGACGTCGTCGCCGAGCGCGGCGACGACGCCGTCGCGGCCGTGCGGGAGCTGACCAGGGGCCAGGGCGCGCATTGTGTCGTCGAGGCGGTCGGCACCGAGCAGTCCATGAAGACGGCCGTGAACATCACCCGCGACGGCGGCGCCATCGGCTTCGTCGGCGTTCCGCACGGCAGCGGTACGGGCCTCGACCTGAGCGTCATGTTCGACCGGAACATCGCCCTGCGCGGCGGTGTCGCGCCGGTGCGCGCGTACATTCCGGAGCTGCTGCCCGACGTCCTCGACGGGACCATCGATCCGTCGCCCGTCTTCGACATGACCGTCGGCATGGAGGGCGTGCCCGACGGCTACAAGGCGATGGACGAGCGGACCGCCCTCAAGGTGCTCGTCACCAACTGACGGTCACCACCTGATCGGCAGCGGCAGCGCCGTCAGCGCGCCCGAGACGGCGACGACCACGCCCAGTGCCACGACCTCCGCGCGCGCGGGGGAGCAGGCGCTGAGCGGGTCCGCCGCCCGGCGCAGTCGCAGTCGCGCCCACGCGGCCAGGACGGCGACGGCGGCCACGACGAGCACCTTGGCGAGCAGGGTGCGGCCGTACGCAGTCGACGTCAGCTGGTCCAGGACCGTGCCGGGCGGCATGCGGCGCAGCGCGCTCCAGGTGCCTGTCGCGGTGATCGCCGCGAACAGGACGGCCGCCACGCGCGCGTAGAGGCCGAGCAGCGCGGCACCTGCCTCCGGAGCCGTGACACGCCACTTCCGCAGCATCCGCAGGACGTGCAGCAGACCGCCCGTCCACAGCGCGGCGCACGTGACGTGAAGGAGTGTCAGAGCCGAGCCGACCAGCGGGCCGTGCTCCGCCGTGGGGTGGGCGCGCAGCGCCTCCGCGACCACCAGCGCGGCCAGCGGCCACACCTGGGTGCCCGGCCGGCGCGCGCGGGCGCACAGCCATGCCACCGCGAACGCGTTGACCTCCAGCAGCGCCAGCTTGCCGTCCCGGGTCCGGTAGAGCCCGCCGACGTCGATGTCGGATAGGTGGTGCGGCAGCAGATTGCCGGTCGCCACGACGGAGGCGAGCCCCAACGCGGCGACGAACCCGGCGGCAGCGGTGCAGGGCGCCCAGCTGCGGGGCGCGTCCTCCAGCGGCGCCCCGGGCAGGCGGCGGGCCAGTCGGGCCGCGAACAGTTCGCCCGCGGGGACGCACAGCGCCGCGAACAGCACCGTGCGCAGCACGGCTATGCCGCCGACGCCGGGCGCCGCGGCCTCGCCCGTACCCTGCAGCGCGGTACGCGGGCCGAGCAGCGGGATCAGGGCCGCGACGGCCACCAGGGCGAGCACGGCGACGGCCCGGCCGGTGGCCCGGCGCCGTGCCGGCTCGCGCTCGTCCGCCACGTCGGCTGGGGGGCTTGTCAACGTCACCTCACGATCTTCAACAGGCGTGACACATCCGGGCAAGTGGCCGGAAACAACTGGTGGGACGGCATTCCGCCCATAGGTACGTTTCCGGCCGCCCTGAGACTCAGGCCGCCCGAGCCCTGTCCGGGTTCCGTGTCGCGCCGTGCCTTGTCCGGGTCGCACGGAGCCTTGCGCGGGGTGGATCGCGGCCTGTTCCGGGTGGGCCGCGCCCTTTCCCGGTCGGATCGGGCCGGGTCCAGGACGGACCGCATCCGGTCCGGGTCCGTCCGGCTCAGGCCGCCCGAGCCCTGTCCGGGTTCCGTGTCGCGCCGTGCCTTGTCCGGGTCGCACGGAGCCTTGCGCGGGGTGGATCGCGGCCTGTTCCGGGTGGGCCGCGCCCTTTCCCGGTCGGATCGGGCCGGGTCCGGGTCCGGGTCCGTCCGGCTCAGGCCCACCGGGCCGGGTCCGTCCCCCAACGCCCCGGCGGTCGCGCCCAGTCGGCCGGTCCGCCCGCGAAGGAGACCGGCGGCAGGGCGTACCGCAGCCGTCCGATCCCGCTGTCCCGCTCGGCGAGCCAGGCATCAGGCCGGTCGTACGCCGGCTCCTGCGCCTCCTGCCGCTCGACCGGCCCGGCCTCACCCCGCTCGACCGGCTCCGCCTCACCCCGCCCGGCAGGCCCCGTCCCACCCCGTTCGATCCCGTCCGTGAGCCAGGCCGCCGTGCGCGCCAACGCCAGCCGTACGACGCGGCCGTACCCCTGCTCCGACTGTTCGGTCAGCGCGCGCAGCACGGCCGCCGCCAGCAGATAGCCCGTCCCGTGGTCGAGGGCCTGCGCGGGCAGCGCGCCCGGCTGCTCCGGCGAACCCTCCGTCGCGGCGATCCCGGTGGCCACCTGCACCAGGCTGTCGAAACCCCGCCGCTCACGCCAGGGCCCGTACGCTCCCCACGCCGACAACTGCGCCACGATCAGCCCGGGTTTGCGCTCGGCCAGTGCCTCGGGGGAGAGCCCGAACCGGTCCAGCGCACCGGGCCGGTACCCGGTGACGACGACGTCCGCCGAAGCGAGCAGCTCCTCGAACGTGCTCCGGTCGGTCGCCAGATCCAGCGTCGTCGACCGCTTCCCGAAGCCGGTGTCCGCGTGCGCGTCGGGGTCTTCGGGAAGCTGCGGCGCGTCCACGCGCAGCACGTCCGCGCCCAGCAGGGCGAGTGTGCGGGTGGCGACCGGGCCCGCGATGACCCGGGTCAGGTCCAGGACGCGCACCCCGGCGGCGGGCAGCAGGGGATCGCCGTCGAGCGGGGGGAGCGCACGCGCGTGTGCGGTGTCCACACGTTCGTGCTCGATCAACGGCCGCCCGGCCACCGCGATCCCCTGCTCGTGCGTGGCCCACTCCTTGGCCGTGCGCAGCGCGACGGCCAGGCCCCCGGCGCCGTACACCGTCTCCTCGACCTCCGCCGCGGACCGCCCGGCGAGCAGGCCGGCGACGTCCGAAACCGTCGCATCGTCCGCCAGCCCCAACGCGCCCAGCAGCCTTGCCCGATGATGCGGATAGTTCGCGTGCGTCCGCACCCACCCGTCCGCCGCGCGCCAGAACCGCGACAGCGGCGCGAAACTGACTGGCGCGCGCCCGTCGATCAGCAGATGCCGCTCACTGACGAACGCCGTGGCGACGGCCCCGTCGTCCACCCGTACCCGGGGCACCTCCGCGAGCCCGGCCCGCCGCGCCCCCAGCTCGGCGGCCGCCAGCGCACACGCCCCCACACACCCCCGCCCCAACTCCCGCACGGGCAGCCGGGCCTCCAGCGCGCCCTCCCGTACAACGGCCGAAACCCGGGGAAGCAGCGCGGGATCTCCGCCCAGCCCCTCCCACACGGCAACCATCGGTGAATGTGTCATACAAGCACTATGCCGGGTGGACTCGATCAACATCAGAGGCGGCCGTCCACCACAGGCGTACCTCCTTGCGTACGTCCGTCGGGCGCAGCTCCCATCCCTGGGCGAGGGCGACTTCGGCGACGTAACCCCCGCCGACGCCCCGGTAGACGTGCAGCGGTATCGCGCACTCGACCGGCGGCTTCGCCTTCTTCGGCTTGCGCGGCGCCGAGGCCGCCGCGGTCCACCGGGCGACCGCCTTGTCGACCCGTGCCCTGTAGTACTCGGTGTCGCCCTCGTGCCGCAGCTCGGGCCACCACACGCACCAGGCGGCCAGGTCACCGAGCCGGTCCAGCGTCCGCTCCATGAACGCGCCGAAGTCGTGCTCGACGCGCTCACTGAACGCGGCGATCACCTCCACCAGGAGACCGATCGCGATGAAGGCGAGCGCCGTCGCCACCCACACCACGCACAGCACCGGGACATACACCACGGTCGCGATGAAACGCAGCACCAACTGCCACCCGGGCCTGACGGGTTCAGGAGTCCAGTTCGCGGGATCTTCGTACACATGCATGCCGAAGATCCTGCCGTACGAGACGGCCGGGCCGGGCGGATCGTCCGCCCGGCCCGAACCATCCGCACAAGAGCCCTACTTCGTCACCGCGTCCAACGCGTCCGCCGTGCCCCAGCCGTAGAAGCCGTTGTAGTTCTTCGGCCCCTCGCACACCGCGTCGACCTTGCCGTCGCTGTCGATGTCGTACGGGTCGGTGCACGGTGTGGCGTCGGCCTCCGCGTACAGCAGCGCCTTCACCAGTGCGGCGGGGGCGTGCGGGTGCGTCGACTTGATGAGGGCGGCCACGCCCGCGACATGCGGGGTCGCCATCGACGTACCGGCCATGTAGCCCCATGTGCCGCCGGGGAGCGGGCCCAGGATCAGACCGCTCGTGGCGGGCGGGGCCGGCGTCTGGTAGCGCGTCGAGTCGCCGCCGGGTGCGGCGATGTCGATCACGCCCAGGCCGTAGTTGGAGAAGGACGACTTGATGCCCTTCGCGCCGGTCGCCGCGACCGTGACGACGCCCGGCAGCTGGGTGGGAATGTCATAGCACTTGGACGGGTCGATCACCCGGTCCGACGGGCTTCCGTCGTTCGGGGAGACCGGGTCGGTGATCGAGTCGGCCGCCAGGTCGTAGCTCTCGTTACCCGCCGCCGCGACGTTGACCGCGCCCTTCTTCTCCGCGTACCGCGAGGCACGGGTGATCGCGTCGACCAGGGCCTTCTGGTCCGGGTCGTCCTTGCAGTTGAAGTACCAGGGGTCGGTGTAATAGCTGTTGTTGGTGACGTCGACGCCGTGCTCGGCCGCCCACACGAAGCCGCAGACCACGGCCTCCGTGTAGAAGTAGCCGGCCGTGGTGGCCACCTTGATGCCGGCGACCTTCACCCCCGGCGCGACACCGGTGATGCCGACGCCGTTCTTGGCACCCGCGATCTCACCGGCCACATGCGTGCCGTGCGGGCTCTCCGCGGCGGTGGGCCGCCAGGCCCCGTCGGCCGTGTCCGGCTTGCCCGACACGCAGTTGACGGACGCGTCGCGGTCGAAGTTCGGCGCGATGTCGGGGTGCGTGTCGTCGACGCCGGTGTCGATCACGGCGACGGTGACCTTACTGCTGCCGAGCGTCTTCTCGTGCGCCTTGTCCGCCTTGATGGCGGGCAGGTCCCACTGCAGCGGTTCCAACGGGTCCTGCCCGTCGACCGCTTCGGCGCTCGCGGCTTTCTCCTGCTGGGCGGTGAGCGCCTTCGGCGTGCCCACGTCGGTGGTCGACTGGGCCGGCAGCGGCGCGTTGCGCGTGTTCCCGGCCGATTCCACGCCGTGTACGCCACGCATCGTCTTGGCGAAGTCGGCGTTCGACGAGTGTACGACGATCACACCGATCTGGTCGTACGACGTCACGATGGTGCCGCCCGCCTCGGCGACGGCCTTCTTCACGGAGGCGGAAATGCCGTGTCCGGGGCGGACGTTGACGACATAGCTGAGCGAGGTCGCGTCGGCGGCGGCGACCTGCCGGGGTGCCTCCTGTGCCGACGCGGTGGCGTTCGGCAGGAAGGCGAGGGCCGTCGCCGTGGCCATCCCGAGCGGGATCGCTATGGCGCGACGGGAGCGCTTGTAGGGCGCTGTCATGGAGTCTCCAGTTCGATTCGCGGACGAGCTGTGCGAGCCGTGAGTCCTGAGCCGTGCAGAAGCTCAACCGGCGGTAGACGGCGGTTCGCTTGATCCAACGATCGGCAACGGACTACTTGACCGCTCGCAGCGCGTTCACGATCCCGGATCCGTAGAAGCCGTTCACACGCTTGCCGCCCACGCAGGTGGCGTCCACGACGCCGTCGCCGTCCCCGTCGTACGGGTCGGTCGGGCAACCCGGGTTGTCCGCCTCGGCCTTGAGCAGCGCCTGGAGCTGGGCCGGGGTGGCCTTGGGGTACTTGGACTTCAGCAGCGCCGCTACACCAGCGACGTGCGGCGTCGCCATCGAGGTGCCCTGCAGGAAGCCGTACTGGTTGTTCGGCATCGTGGAGAGGATGCGGCCGTTCATCGACGGTGTGTCCGGGATCTGGAACTTGTCGCCGCCCGGCGCCGCGACGTCGATCACACCGTCGCCGTAGCTGGAGAAGTACGACTTGGCGCCCTTGACGCCCGTCGAGCTCACCGTGACGACGCCCGGCAGCTGGGTCGGCACGTCGAAGCACTTGTGCGGGTCGACCGTACGGGTGACCGGGGTCGAGTCGTCGGGGCTGGATGCGTCGACGAGCGCGTCCGAGTCGAGGTCGTCGTTGGAGTTGCCCGCCGCCGCGACGTTCAGGGTGCCCTTCTTCTGGGCGTACAGCTGGGCCCGGTTCACCGCGTCGACGATGGCCCGCTGGTCGGGGTCGTCCAGGCAGTTGTAGAGCCAGGGGTCCACGTAGTAGCTGTTGTTGGTGATCTCCACGCCGTGGTCGGCAGCGAAGACGAAGGCGCAGACGACGCTCTCCGGGTAGAAGAGCTGGGTGGAGTCCGGCTCGGCCACCGTGATGCCCGCGACCTTCACGCCGGGCGCGACGCCCGCCACGCCGATGCCGTTGCGGGAGGCGGCGATCTCGCCCGCGACATGCGTGCCGTGGTAGTGGTCGGCGTCCACGGGACGCCAGGCGCCGTACGTGGTGTCCGGCTTGCCGCCCACGCAGTTCGCGGACTGCGAGGCGGCGAAGTTCGGGGCGATGTCCGGGTGGGTGTCGTCGACACCCACGTCGATCACGGCGACCGTCACGTTCCTGCTGCCCGGGTTGATCTTCGCGGCTTTGTCGGCGCCTATCGCGCGCAGGTCCCACTGGTCGGCCTCGAAGGGCTCCTCGCCCGTGGTGGCGCTCTGCGAGACCTTGGCGGCCTGCGCGGCCGACAGCACCTGCGCCGCGCCCTCGTCCGTCGTCCCCGCGGGCGTCAGCGGCGCCGTCCGCGTCGCGCCCGCCGACTGCACTCCGCGTACCGCCCGGATCTGCTTCCCGAAGTCCGGGTTGGCGGAATGGACGACGATCACACCGATCTTCTCGTACGCGATGACGACGGTGCCGTCGGCCGCCGCGATCGCACTCTTCACCGACTCGATGGTGCGGTGGTCCGTCTTGGTGTTGACCACGTACGCCAGCTTCGGACCGTCCGTGCTCGTTGCGGCGGCCGCCGTGCGCGGGGCGGCCGACGCGGCGCCCGGCAGGAAGCCGAGCGAGGCGGTGAGCGACAGGACGACCGGCACGGCCAGGGCGAGGCGGCGTCTGGATCGCAGATGAGCCATGGGATCTCCACATCATCCGGAAAACGGAGCTGCCCGAACACAGGTGGTGCTCGGGCAGGTACATGACGGAGTGGTGCAGGCCGAAGCTATCCCCCGCCCGACCTGGCCAGCAATGACTTCCGTCGATGAGTTCCGAAAGAAGTCGGGGGAGTTGAACCGGTCCACGCGTGGCGCCGTGACCTTGAGCAGGGAGCCCGAGGACGATCGAGCCCCCTACTGGATTACGCACAGGAGTCGAATCATCACTTCTGGTCACGTGATCCACATCACTGTGAGGTCAGAACCGCATGTCCGTACCCGAGCCGTCCCCGTCCGCGAGCCCCGACTCGTCCCCGTCCACCGTCGCAACCGCACCCGTAACGCGAGGAGACACTGTGGCCACCGACGCACCGCCACCCTCGAAAGCCGGATCCCCACTCCCCTCCACCGAGGAGTTCGTCGAGGTGCAGGAGGGCGCCGAGTTCGGTGAACTGCGCCGCTCGTACCGCTCCTTCGCCTTCCCGCTGACCGTCGCCTTCATCGCCTGGTACCTGCTGTACGTCCTGCTCTCGAACTACGCGGGCGACTTCATGGGCACCAAGCTCTTCGGCAACATCAACGTCGCCCTGGTGCTCGGTCTCGGCCAGTTCCTCACCACCTTCCTCATCGCCTGGTGGTACTCGCGGCACGCCGCCGCGAAGCTCGACCCCAAGGCCGAGGCCATCAAGTCCCGGATGGAGGGCGACGCATGAACCCCGCGATCACTCTGGCCGCAGGTGAGGCGAGCGAGCACCGGCCGCTGATCATCACCCTGTTCGCGGTGTTCGTCGCCGCGACCCTCGGCATCACCGTGTGGGCCGGCCGCCAGACCAAGAGCGCCGCCGACTTCTACGCGGGCGGGCGCCAGTTCACCGCCTTCCAGAACGGCCTCGCGGTCTCCGGCGACTACATGTCCGCCGCGTCCTTCCTCGGCATCGCGGGCGCGATCGCCCTCTTCGGGTACGACGGCTTCCTGTACTCCATCGGTTTCCTGGTCGCCTGGCTGGTGGCCCTGCTCCTGGTCGCCGAGCCGCTGCGCAACTCAGGCCGGTACACGATGGGCGACGTCCTCGCGTACCGCATGCGCCAGCGCCCGGTCCGAACGGCCGCGGGCACCTCCACGATCGTCGTGTCGATCTTCTACCTGCTGGCCCAGATGGCGGGCGCGGGCGTCCTGGTCTCGCTGCTCCTCGGCATCACCAGCGACGGCGGCAAGGTCGGCATCGTCGCCCTCGTCGGCGTCCTGATGATCGTGTACGTCACCATCGGCGGCATGAAGGGCACCACCTGGGTCCAGATGGTCAAGGCGGTGCTCCTGATCGTCGGCGCCCTGCTGCTCACCTTCCTGGTCATGCTGAAGTTCAACTTCAACATCTCCGACCTGCTCGGCAAGGCGGCCGACAACAGCGGCAAGGGCACGCCCTTCCTGGAGCCCGGCCTCAAGTACGGCGCCACGTCCACGACCAAGCTGGACTTCATTTCCCTGGGCATGGCACTGGTCCTGGGCACCGCCGGCCTGCCGCACATCCTGATCCGCTTCTACACCGTGCCCACGGCCAAGGCCGCGCGGAAGTCGGTGAACTGGGCGATCGGCCTCATCGGCGGCTTCTACCTGATGACCCTCGCGCTCGGCTTCGGCGCCGCCGCGCTGATCAAACCGGAGGAGATCGTCGCCTCCAACAAGGCGGGCAATACGGCGGCACCCCTCCTGGCGCTGCACCTGGGAGGCGTCGACTCCAACTGGGGCGCCATCCTGCTCGCCTCCATCTCGGCCGTCGCCTTCGCCACGATCCTCGCGGTCGTCGCCGGTCTGACACTGGCCTCGTCCTCCTCGTTCGCGCACGACATCTACGCGAACGTCATCAAGAAGGGGCAGGCCACCGAGAAGCAGGAGATCAGCGCCGCGCGCTACGCGACGATCGCCATCGGCGCCGTCTCCATCGGCCTGGGCGCCCTCGCCCGTGACCTGAACGTCGCCGGCCTGGTCGCGCTCGCCTTCGCGGTCGCCGCGTCCGCCAACCTGCCGACGATCCTCTACAGCCTCTTCTGGAAGCGGTTCACCACGCAGGGCGCGCTCTGGTCGATCTACGGCGGTCTGGTCACCGCGGTCGGCCTGGTGCTGTTCTCGCCGGTGGTCTCGGGCAAGCCCACGTCGATGCTCCCTGACGTCGACTTCCACTGGTTCGCGCTGGAGAACCCGGGCATCATCTCGATCCCGGTCGGCTTCCTGCTGGGCTGGCTGGGCACGATCCTGTCCAAGGAGGAGCCGGACACCGGCAAATACGCCGAGCTGGAGGTTCGGTCCCTCACGGGCACGGGAGCGCACTGAGTCCGCACCGCCGACGGCCCCGTCGTAGACGCTGGTAGATCACTACTAGTAGGTCCCTACGACGGGGCCGAGCCGTACCTCGTGGGATCCGGCCGCTGTCGATGTCGGTTCCGTCACGTAGGCTCGCAGGTGTCTGAAAGTTGTGATCCGTATCGAGGGAGGGGGCCCCCGTGCTCATCGACACCTTTGGCCGAGTGGCCACCGACCTACGCGTCTCCCTGACCGACCGATGCAATCTGCGGTGCACGTACTGCATGCCCGAAGAAGGCCTGCAGTGGCTGGCCAAGCCCGATCTGCTCACGGACGACGAGATCGTCCGGCTCATCGAGATAGCCGTCACCAGCCTCGGCATCACCGAGGTCCGCTTCACCGGCGGCGAGCCCCTGCTGCGCCCCGGTCTCGTGGGCATAGTCGAGCGCGTCGCCGCCCTGGAGCCGCGCCCCCAGATGTCCCTGACCACCAACGGCATCGGCCTCAAGCGCACCGCGACCGCCCTGAAGGCAGCGGGCCTGGACCGGGTGAACGTATCGCTGGACACCCTGCGCCCCGACGTCTTCAAGACCCTCACCCGCCGTGACCGCCACAAGGACGTCATCGCGGGCCTCGAAGCCGCGCGCGACGCCGGCCTGACCCCGGTCAAGGTCAACTCGGTACTGATGCCGGGGCTGAACGACGACGAAGCCCCGGACCTGCTGGCCTGGGCGGTGGAGCACGACTACGAGCTCCGCTTCATCGAGCAGATGCCCCTGGACGCCCAGCACGGCTGGAAGCGCGAGGGCATGGTCACCGCCGGTGACATCCTCGCCGCACTGCGCACGCGGTTCGAGCTCACCGAGGAGGGCGCCGCCGAGCGCGGCTCCGCCCCCGCCGAGCGCTGGCTCGTCGACGGCGGCCCGCACCGCGTCGGCGTGATCGCGTCGGTCACCCGCCCGTTCTGCTCGGCCTGCGACCGTACGCGGTTGACGGCCGACGGCCAGGTCCGCACCTGCCTGTTCGCCACCGAGGAGACCGACCTGCGGGCCGCGCTGCGTTCGGGCGCTCCCGACGAGGAGATCGCCCGCATATGGCGGGTCGCGATGTGGGGCAAGAAGGCGGGCTCGGGGCTGGACGACCCCTCGTTCCTGCAGCCGGAGCGCCCGATGTCGGCGATCGGCGGCTGAGCCACACTTCACGGGACTTCGGCGACTGAGCGAACCGCTCGGTGGACTCCGGCGGCTGAGCGAATCCTCCCCGGTGGACTCCGGCGGCTGAGCTAACCCGCGGTGGAATCCGGCGGCCGGGGCTCCTCCCACTCGTCGAGCTTCACGACGTCCTTCAGGAACCCGCGCACACCAAGGAACTTGGACAGATGCTCGCGGTGCTCCTCACACGCGAGCCACGTCTTGCGACGCTCCGGTGTGTGCAGCTTCGGGTTGTTCCAGGCAAGCACCCACACGGCATCGGCACGGCAGCCCTTGGCCGAGCACTGGGGAGTCGCGGGGGAGGAATCGGGGAGCGGGAAAGTCACGGCTCAACCCTAGACGGCCCCCAAAAGGCGACGCCGAGCAGCCACGGGGGGAGCTGCCCGGCGTCGGTCCGTCGCTCCGACGGGGGATGCGGAGCGCGTACGAAGTATGTCACGGGTAACCCGTCGCCCGGCACCGGAACAACATGATTGATCTGAGCTTTTCTTGAGCTTGGTGCGCGGCCGGGTTCCGCTTTCGGAGGATCCTCCGTGGTCAGGTCGGGGTCACGTCAGGTCGTGCGCCGTGCCCCGCAGACGCGTCCCCGAGGTCGGCCGCGACATCTTCCGGGACGTCCTCCGGGACGGATTCCGCGAAGCCGTCCTCACGCGGCGGAGCGATCATCGGACGGGTGGGGACGTTGACGAACGTCGAGGGAAGCGACGGCGCGTTCTCCCGGCCCGCGTTGGCGATCACCACGGCGATATAGGGGAGAACCAGCCCGAGCACCAGCGCGACGATGGCGACATGCCGCTCGACGTTCCACAGCGTGGCGGCGAGGATCACGGCGACCGTCCGGACGGACATCGAGATGACATAGCGGCGCTGCCTGCCCCGTACGTCCTCGTCGAGCCCCTGCCTGGCCCCGGTGATCCGGAAGACCTGGACATTTCTCTGCTTCCGCATCACGTTCCACCACCCGCCTGTGTCGGACGCTCCCCGGTCCGTACCCGGTCCGAACCCGGTTAAGGAAGCAGGCCCGAACGCGTCCCACGTTACGCCGCGGCTGCGTCGCATTCGAGACCGGGTCATGTCCTGACCGGTCGGACATGATGCGTCGTACCGCGTATGGCTCCGCACCACATGCGCCGTATGGCGGGCAGCGCGAGACTGGGCGTACTGCTCGCGCAGAGCCGTACTAGGAGGCAGACATGGGCTGGTTGTGGGCGATCATCGTCGGGTTCGTGCTGGGCCTGATCGCCAAGGCGATCATTCCGGGAAAGCAGCACAGCCCGCTCTGGCTGACCACCATCTTCGGCATCCTCGGCGCGATCGTCGGCAACGCGGTCGCCCGTGCGGTCGGCGTGGAGGCCACCGCCGGCATCGACTGGATGCGGCATCTGTTCCAGCTCGTGGCCGCGATCATCATCGTGTTCCTGGGGGACATGCTCTACATGGCGGTCCGGGGCAACAAGGTGAAGGCCTGACGGCACGACCCGACGGTTCGGCGGTGCGACCGGCAGGCGTGGCGGTACGACGTAGGGGACGGCCCGTGACGGAGCCGCCCCCTACGTGCATGCTCGGACTCAGCCGCCCGTGACCTCCACCGCGGCAAGGTTCTTCTTGCCCCGGCGCAGCACCAGCCAGCGCCCCTGCAGCAGGTCCTCCTCGGCGGGGGTCGCGTCCTCGGCGGCGACCTTCACGTTGTTCACGTACGCCCCGCCCTCCTTGACCGTGCGGCGCGCGGCGGACTTGCTGGCCACCAGGCCGACCTCCGCGAAGAGGTCCACGACGAGACCGAGCTCGGCGACCTGGATGTGCGGCACCTCGGAGAGGGCCGCGGCCAGCGTCTTCTCGTCGAGTTCGGCCAGCTCGCCCTGGCCGAAGAGGGCCTTGGACGCGGCGATCACGGCGGCCGTCTGGTCGGCGCCGTGCACCAGCGTCGTCAGCTCCTCGGCCAGTGCGCGCTGCGCGGCGCGGGCCTGGGGGCGCTCCTCGGTCTGCTTCTCCAGCTCTTCGAGTTCCTCGCGGGACTTGAAGGACAGGATCCGCATGTACGTCGAGACGTCCCGGTCGTCCACGTTCAGCCAGAACTGGTAGAACGCGTACGGCGTCGTCATCTCGGGGTCGAGCCAGATGGCGCCGCCCTCGGTCTTGCCGAACTTGGTGCCGTCCGCCTTGGTCATCAGCGGCGTCGCCAGCGCGTGCACATTGGCGTGCGGCTCCAGGCGGTGGATCAGATCCAGGCCCGCGGTGAGGTTGCCCCACTGGTCGCTGCCGCCCTGCTGCAGCGTGCAGCCGTGGCGTCGGTACAGCTCCAGGAAGTCCATGCCCTGCAGCAGCTGGTAGCTGAACTCCGTGTAGCTGATGCCTTCCTCGGACTCCAGGCGCCGGGCCACGGAGTCCTTCGTCAGCATCTTGTTCACGCGGAAGTGTTTGCCGATGTCCCGCAGGAACTCGATGGCCGACAGGCCGGCCGTCCAGTCGAGGTTGTTCACCATGACCGCGGCGTTCTCGCCCTCGAAGGACAGGAACGGCTCGATCTGTGAGCGCAGCCGGGTCACCCAGTTCGCGATGGTCTCCGGGTCGTTCAGCGTGCGCTCCGCCGTCGGGCGCGGGTCACCGATCTGGCCCGTCGCGCCGCCGACCAGGGCGAGCGGGCGCAGGCCCGCCTGCTGAAGGCGGCGCATGGTCAGGACCTGCACCAGGTGGCCGACGTGCAGGCTGGCCGCGGTCGGGTCGAAGCCGCAATAGAACGTGACGGGACCGTCCGCGAGCGCCTTGCGCAAAGCATCTTCGTCAGTGGACAGGGCGAACAGACCCCGCCACTTCAGCTCGTCGACGATGTCCGTCACGGTTCTCGTATCTCCTTCAGCGGTCTCGTAATCAGGTACGAGGTTATACGCCCTGACTGACAGAGCTCATATTGAAGTCCGGCACCCGCAGGGCCGGCATCGCAGCCCTAGTGAACCAGTCGCTCCACTCCCGCGGCAGCGTCTTTTCCGTCCGCCCCGCCTCCGTGGCCCGGCCCAGCAGGTCCACCGGCGACTCGTTGAACCGGAAGTTGTTCACCTCACCGACTACCTGGCCGTTTTCGACGAGGTAGACGCCGTCCCGGGTCAGCCCGGTCAGCAGCAGCGTCGCCGGGTCGACTTCACGGATGTACCAGAGGCAGGTCAGCAGCAGGCCGCGCTCGGTGGCGGCGACCATCTCCTCCAGGGAACGGTCCGCGCCGCCGTCCAGGACGAGGTTGCCGATCGACGGCGTCACCGGAAGCCCGGTCAGGCCCGCGCTGTGCCGGGTGGTCGACAGGTGCTTCAGCTCGCCCTCGCGGATCCACTCGGTGGCCGTGAGCGGCAGCCCGTTGTCGAACACGGACGCGTCGTCGCCGGAGGAGTGCGCGAGGACGAACGGGGCGGTCTCCAGGCCCGGCTCGTTCGGGTCGCTGCGCAGCGACAGCGGCAGCTCGGTGAACTTCTCGCCGACTCGAGTGCCGCCACCCGGCTTGCTGAAGACCGTCCGGCCCTCCGCCGCGTCCCGGGCCGCCGCCGACCACATCTGGTAGATCAGCAGGTCCGCGACGGCGGTCGGCGGCAGCAGCGTCTCGTAGCGCCCCGCGGGCAGGTCGATGCGCCGCTCGGCCCAGCCGAGTCGTACCGCCAGCTCCGCGTCCAGCGCCGCCGGGTCGACGTCCTTGAAGTCCCGCGTGGACCGCCCGGCCCACGCCGAGCGCGTACGGTCCGGCGACTTCGCGTTGAGCTCCAGCGTGCCCTTGGGCTGGTCGTGCCGCAGACGCAGCCCCGTCGACGTACCGAGATAGCTGGAGACGAGTTCGTGGTTGGCGAACCCGTAGAGCTCGCGGCCGCCGACACGCGCGCGTGCGAACGATTCGCCGAGCGCCGGCGCGAAGTCCGCGAAGACGGCGGACGAGGTCTCGGCGGGCGCGTCCGTGAAGTCGGGGGACTCCGGCACACCGGTGATCAGCGGCTGGGCGTCCTCTGCGGGACCCGCGCCACGCGCGGCGGCCTCGGCGGCCCGCACCAGCGGCTCCAGCTCGTCGGCGGTCACCGCCGAGCGCGAGACGACCCCGGCCGCCGTGCCCTCGCGGCCGTCGACAGTGGCGATCACGGTCAGCGTGCGCCCGCGCGTGACCCCGTTCGTGGTCAGCGCGTTGCCGGCCCAGCGCAGGTTGGCGGTCGACTCCTCGTCGGCGATCACCACGCAGCCGTCGGCCCGGGAGAGGTCGAGGGCGCGCTCGACGACCTCGTGCGGCTTGTTGGTGCGAGCACTCATCGACCGGCCTCCTGCGTGGTGTTGAGGATGTTGACACCCTTGAAGAGGGCGGACGGGCAGCCGTGCGAGACCGCCGCGACCTGGCCCGGCTGGGCCTTGCCGCAGTTGAAGGCACCGCCCAGGACATAGGTCTGCGGGCCGCCCACCGCGGCCATCGAACCCCAGAAGTCGGTGGTCGTCGCCTGGTACGCGACATCGCGCAGCTGACCGGTGATCCGACCGTTCTCGATCTTGAAGAAGCGCTGCCCGGTGAACTGGAAGTTGTAGCGCTGCATGTCGATGGACCAGGACCGGTCCCCGACGACGTAGATGCCGCGGTCGACGCCCCCGATGAGATCCTCCGTCGACATCCCGGCCGGATCCGGCTGCAGGGACACATTGGCCATGCGCTGCACGGGCACATGCCCGGGGGAGTCGGCGTACGCGCACCCGTTGGACCGCTCGAAGCCGGTCAGTTTCGCGATGCGCCGGTCCAGCTGGTACCCGACGAGCGTCCCGTCCTTGACGAGGTCCCAGGACTGCCCTGCCACCCCCTCGTCGTCGTAGCCGATGGTCGCGAGGCCGTGCTCGGCGGTCCGGTCACCGGTGACGTTCATCAGCTCGGAGCCGTACCTCAGCTTGCCCAGCTGGTCGAAGGTGGCGAAGGAGGTCCCGGCGTACGCGGCCTCGTAGCCGAGCGCCCGGTCCAGCTCGGTGGCGTGGCCGATGGACTCGTGGATGGTCAGCCACAGGTTGGAGGGGTCGACGACGAGGTCGTACACGCCCGACTCGACGCTCGGCGCCCGCATCTTCTCTGCCAGCAGCTCCGGGATCTGCCCGAGTTCGGACTCCCAGTCCCAGCCTGTGCCCATCAGGTACTCCCAGCCGCGCCCGACCGGCGGCGCGAGGGTCCGCATCGAGTCGAACTCGCCGCTGGACTCGTCGACGGACACGGCGGTGAGCTGTGGGTGCAGCCGCACACGCTGCTGCGTGGTCACGGTCCCGGCGGTGTCGGCGTAGAACTTGTTCTCGTGCACGGTCAGCAGCGAGGCGTCGACGTGATCGACGCCGTCGGCCGCCAGCAGCCGAGCGCTCCAGTCCGCGAGGAGCCCCGCCTTCTCCTTGTCCGGTACGGAGAACGGGTCGATGTCGTACGAGGAGATCCACGACTTCTCGGCGTGCACCGGCTCGTCCGCCAGCTCCACCCGCTCGTCGGACCCGGCCGCCTTGATCACCTGGGCCGACAGCTTCGCCATCGCCACGGCCTGCGACGCCACCTTCGCCGCGGCGTCCATCGTCAGATCCACGCCCGACGCGAACCCCCAGGTCCCGCCGTGCACCACCCGCACCGCATACCCCAGATCCGTGGTGTCCGACGACCCGGCGGGCTTGGCGTCCCGCAGCCGCCAGGCCGCGCTGCGCACCCGCTCGAACCGGAAGTCCGCGTGCTCGGCGCCCAGCGCCCGCGCCCGCGCGAGCGCGGCGTCGGCCAGGGCGCGCAGCGGTAGCGCCGTGAAGGCTTCGTCGATGGAATGAGGCACCGAGGTCTCCCTGCTGTCGTGGCCCGTCGGGTCCGATCATGTCGCGCGGGCGGGTCCGGCGGCCACGTCTTTCCCGGGCGGGCCGCAACTTTCGGTCGACCGACCACGGCTTTCTGTAGGGATCCGACAGTCAGTCCCCGGTCCCACTGTTGGTGCCCGATTCTCCGCACGGCGGACCGGACCGATAGGTTTTCGATGAAGGCGCCTGTCTTGCAGGGGTTCCATTCCGCTATCGAAAGGGTGATCCGTTGAGCCGCTCGGTTCTCGTCACCGGAGGCAACCGGGGCATCGGCCTCGCCATCGCCCGCGCGTTCGCCGATGCCGGCGACAAGGTCGCGATCACATACCGCTCCGGTGAGCCGCCGGCCGGCTTCCTCGCCGTCAAGTGCGACATCACCGACACCGAGCAGGTGGAGCAGGCCTACAAGGAGATCGAGGCCGAGCACGGCCCGGTCGAGGTCCTCGTCGCCAACGCCGGCGTCACCAAGGACCAGCTGCTGATGCGCATGTCCGAGGAGGACTTCACCTCGGTCATCGACACCAACCTCACCGGCGCCTTCCGCGTCGTCAAGCGCGCCAACCGCGGCATGCTGCGCGCCAAGAAGGGCCGCGTCGTCCTCATCTCGTCGGTCGTCGGGCTGCTCGGCTCGGCGGGGCAGGCGAACTACGCCGCCTCCAAGGCCGCCCTGGTCGGTTTCGCCCGCTCGCTCGCACGGGAGCTGGGCTCGCGCAACATCACGTTCAACGTCGTCGCGCCCGGTTTCGTCGACACGGACATGACCCAGGCGCTCAACGACGAGCAGCGTGCGAACATCGTGTCGCAGGTGCCGCTGGGCCGGTACGCGCAGCCCGAGGAGATCGCCGCGACGGTGCGGTTCCTCGCCTCGGACGACGCCTCGTACATCACTGGAGCCGTCATCCCCGTTGACGGCGGACTGGGAATGGGTCACTGAACACCATGAGCGGAATTCTCGAGGGCAAGCGCGTCCTGATCACCGGTGTGCTGATGGAGTCCTCCATCGCCTTCCACACCGCCAAGCTGGCCCAGGAGCAGGGCGCCGAGATCATCCTGACCGCGTTCCCGCGGCCCACGCTGACCGAGCGCATCGCCAAGAAGCTTCCCAAGCCCACCAAGGTCATCGAGCTCGACGTCACCAACGACGAGCACCTCGCCCGCCTGGCCGACATCGTCGGTGAGGAGCTGGGCAGCCTCGACGGCGTCGTCCACTCCATCGGCTTCGCGCCGCAGGACGCCCTCGGTGGCAACTTCCTGAACACGCCCTTCGAGTCGGTGGCCACGGCCATGCACGTCTCGGCGTTCTCCCTGAAGTCGCTGACCATGGCCTGCCTGCCGCTGATGCAGAACGGCGGCTCGGTCGTCGGCCTCACCTTCGACGCTCAGTACGCCTGGCCGCAGTACGACTGGATGGGCCCGGCCAAGGCCGCACTGGAGGCCACCAACCGTTACCTCGCCCGCGACCTGGGCAAGCAGAACGTGCGCTCCAACCTCATCTCGGCGGGCCCGATCGGCTCGATGGCCGCGAAGTCCATCCCGGGCTTCAGCGAGCTCGCCGCGGTGTGGGACTCCCGCGCGCCCCTGGAGTGGGACCTCAAGGACCCGGAGCCGGCCGGTCGCGGTGTCGTCGCTCTTCTGAGTGACTGGTTCCCGAAGACCACGGGCGAGATCATCCACGTGGACGGCGGTCTGCACGCCATCGGCGCCTGATTTCCTCCGCGAGGCCGACGCCCCGTTTCCCGCAGTGTGCGGGGACCGGGGCGTCGCCCATTTGGCCCATCCGGTCGGGCGGCCCGGCCCCCATACCGCGCACGCTGGGAGTACGCACCGCCCCGCAGCCGTACGGCCGAGGAGGTCCCCTTGTGCGCCTGTCCCGCCGCTTCGCCCCGGTGTTCGCCGCTGTCGCTCTGGTGATGGCTCTGCCGTACGACGCCACACCCCACGCGCGCGTGGGGGCCGGAAAACCCGTTGGCCCGCAGCTCTTCGGCGCCGAGTGCCGCACCAGCGTCACCGGCTCCCGCGTGGTCGCCTACTGCCACAACCCGTACCCGGAGACCGACCGGGTCAGCCTGCACATCGAGTGCGCCCGCTGGTGGGACCTCGACACCGACAGCACCCTCGTCGACACCGCGCCCGCCGCCACGGTGCGGCTCACCGGCCGGTGCTGGAAGGAGATCCGCTCGGTCTGGATCAGCCACCAGAGGTGAGGTCCGGGCCCTGCACGCCGAGCCGTCCCGGCCGGCACAGGAACGGATAGCCCGCGGCCTCCGTCGCGGCTGCCTGCGCGTCGCCCGCCCGGATCGCGTCGACGAGCCGGGCGTGGTCCATGTACGTCTCCGGGGTCAGCTCCTTGCCGACGTCCTCGCGCAGCCAGTCACGCAGCACCTCGCCCAGGTCCGCGTACATCGCCGTCATGACGTCGTTGTGGGACGCGGCCACCACCGCCAGGTGGAACGTCGCGTCGGCGGTCACGAAGGCCTCAGCGTCGCCCGACTCCCACGCTTCCTCCCGGCGCGCGAGGAGCGCGTCCAGCTGCTTCAGATCGCGCTCGGTGCGCCGCTCGGCGGCCAGCTTCGCGGCGCTCGACTCCAAGGTGGAGCGCAGTTCGGCGATGTGCCGCGGGTCGGCGTCCGCGAAGCGGCGGTGCATCACGCCCGCCAGCTCGCTGGTCGCCACGACGTAAGTGCCGGACCCCTGGCGGATGTCGAGCAGTCCGTTGTGGGCGAGGGCGCGGACGGCCTCTCGGACCGTGTTGCGGGCGACGCCGAGTTGCTCGACCAGCTCGGGCTCGGTGGGGATGCGGGAGCCCACTGGCCACTCGCCCGAGGTGATCTGGTTCCGCAGCTCGGCGATGACCTGCTCGGACAGCGCCGAACGGCGGGGGTGGGTCAGCGGCATGGCGGTCCTTCGTACGGGCGGCACGGGGTGGTCGGTCACGCGGGCCGGAGGCTCCGGAGATCAACGCAAGGGGATGGGACCGCCAATCATCCCATGATTCTATGATGGGCGACATGACTGGCGAGGAGACCCGGACGATGACGTCCACACCGATACGCAGCTCCGTCGAGAGCGTGGAGCCCCCGTCGTCGTCCACGCGCGCGTGGACGACGCGACTCGTGGTCGTCGGCATCGTCCTCACCGCGCTCAACCTGCGCCCGGCCATCACCAGCCTCGGCGCCCTCCTCGAAGAAGTGCGCGACGGACTCGGCATGAGCGGCAGCGTCGCCGGACTGCTCACCTCCGTACCGCCGCTCTGCTTCGCAGTCTTCGGTGTCATGGCACCGCGGCTCGCCCGCCGCTTCGGGCCCGGCGCGGTCGTCTGCGCGGGCATGGTCGCCATCACGGCGGGCCTGGCGATCCGGCCGTACGCCGGGAACACGGCCGGCTTCCTGGCCGCCAGCGCCCTCGCCCTCATGGGCATCGCCGTCAGCAACGTCCTGATGCCGGTGATCGTCAAGCGCTGGTTCCCGGACCGGGTCGGCTCCATGACCGGCCTGTACTCGATGGCGCTCGCACTCGGCACCTCGGCCGCCGCCGCGGTGACCGTGCCCATGACCGACGCCCTGGGCGGCAGCTGGAAGTCCGGGCTAGCGGTGTGGGCGGGGCTCGCGGCGGCGGCCGTGGCGCCGTGGATTGTGCTCGTACGCGCGCGGGGTGCCGATTCCGAGGACGGTGCCGCCGGTCGGCGTACCGATGCGGGGACCGGCGCCGGCGGCCGGAGTCACGGTACCCGGACCGGCACACCCGCTCGACAGGAGCCCGACGGGCTGCGCATCACCCGCAGCCCTACCGCCTGGGCGCTCGCCGTCTTCTTCGGGCTCCAGGCCACCGCCGCGTACATCACGATGGGCTGGATGGCGCAGATCTTCCGCGACGCCGGAGTCGCGGCCGGGACCGCCGGACTGCTTCTCGCGGTCACCATGGTGATGGGCGTGCCGCTGGCCTTCGTCATCCCGCGTCTCGCCACGCGGCTGCCCCATCAGGGGCCGATCGTGGTCGTGCTCGGCGCCTGCGGACTCGCCGGATACGCGGGCCTGTATTTCGCCCCGGCGACCGGCGCGTGGGCCTGGGCCCTGCTGCTCGGCGTCTCCAACTGCGCCTTCCCATTGGCCCTCACCATGGTCGGCATGCGGGCCAGGACCGGCGCGGGCGTCGCCAAGCTCTCGGCGTTCGCCCAGAGCACCGGCTATCTCCTCTCGATCCCGGGCCCCCTGCTGGTGGGCGTGCTCTACCAGCACAGCGGCGGCTGGGGCCTGCCGCTCGCGCTCATGGCCGGGCTGATGATCCCGCAGATCGGGGTCGGCATTCTGGCGGGCCGCAACCGCACGGTGGAGGACGAGGCCGCGCACCGACCCCACCCCTGAGGGGGCGGACGAAGGGTGCGAGACTGGCCGTATGCCAGTGCTCGAACCGAACCCCCAGAACGGCCAGAAGAAGATGCTGCTCGTCTTCGGCACGTTCCTCGCCATCACCGTGATCATCGGCATCATCGCGACGATCGCCTCGCCCTGACCTGCCCGACCGCCACCGGTGGTAGGGCTAACCCCCCCATCCCCTAGGGGGTGAGTGTCAGGGGTAAGTGGGTGGATCACCGGATGGGTTGCGGGCTGCGCATTCCGTAACTTCGAGATGTGGCCGCGAGGACGCGGACCACCGAGCACTCGAAGCCACGGAGGCGTCATGTCGGCCCGTACGTACACCCGGCCCCATCCGGCGACCTCGGGCCGCGTCGACATCCGGCTGCCCTGGTGGGCCCTCGCCCTGCCGACGCTCGCCTTCGTCACTCTGCTGCTCCTGATACTCAACCCGGTGGACGCGCACGCCGCGGGCGGCGACCCGGCGATCACCCAGGTCTTCGAGCACGTCCAGCACACGATGCTGCACCAGGCGCCCTGAGCTCCCCCGACGGGCCATGCCGGACTGCCCGATCACCCCTGCTGGGGGAGCGCGCCAACTCCCTGCGCCACATGGCCTGTTTCATGCGAAGCTGGGACGCATGAGCGTCGCAGAACCCCGCAGGATTGTTCTCTTCCGGCATGCGAAAGCCGACTGGCCACAGGTGTCCGATCACGAGCGGCCGCTCGCCGACCGGGGCCGCATGGACGCCGCCGTCGCCGGACGCAAGCTGGCCGACACCGGCATCCCCGTCGATATGGCCCTCTGCTCCACCGCGACCAGGACCCGCGAGACCTGGAAGCTCGCCGTCCACGAGCTCCCGCACCGGCCGAAAACGGTCTATGAGGAGCGGCTCTACGAAGCCTCGCCCGGCGAGCTGATCGCCGTTTTCAACGAAACCCCCGACGACGCGCAGAATGTGGTGCTGATCGGCCACAACCCGGGCCTGCACGGCCTCGCGGAGATCCTGGCCGGCCAGGCCGAGGGCGACACCCGCACCCGGATGAACAGCCGAGGATTCCCCACCGCCGCCTTCGCGGTGCTCTCCTTCGACGGCTCCTGGAAGTCCCTGGAGCCCGGAGCGGCCACGCTGATCGACTACTGGGCGCCGGACGAGTAACCCGCGTCCACGGGATGGGGCCCGGCACCAAGGCGGTGCCGGGCCCCATCTGTGCATCTGCGCTCAGTGGTCGTCCAGGTGCATGTCCGCCGCCTCGACCTCTTCGCGGGTGACACCCAGCAGATACAGCACCGTGTCCAGGAAGGGGAAGTTCACCGCGGTGTGCGCGGCCTGGCGCACGACCGGCTTGGCGTTGAACGCGACGCCGAGACCCGCCGCGTTGAGCATGTCGAGGTCGTTGGCGCCGTCGCCGATCGCCACGGTCTGGGCGAGCGGTACGCCCGCCTCGGCGGCGAAGCGGCGCAGCAGCCGCGCCTTGCCCGCGCGGTCCACGATCTCGCCGGTGACCCTGCCGGTCAGCTTCCCGTCGAGGATCTCCAGCGTGTTGGCCTGCGCGAAGTCGAGCCCGAGCCGCTCCTTGAGGTCATCGGTGACCTGAGTGAACCCGCCCGAGACGACACCGACTTGGAAGCCGAGCCGTTTCAGCGTACGGATCAACGTGCGCGCCCCCGGCGTGAGCCGCACCTCCTCGCGCACCTTGTGCACCACCGAGGCGTCCAGCCCCTTCAGGAGGGCCACGCGCGCGTGCAGCGACTGCTCGAAGTCCAGCTCCCCGCGCATCGCGGCCGCCGTCACCTCGGCGACCTCGGCCTCGCAGCCGGCGTGCGCGGCGAAGAGCTCGATCACCTCGTCCTGGATGAGCGTCGAGTCCACATCCATCACCACGAGACGCTGGGCCCGCCGGTGCAGCCCCGCCGCGACCACCGCGATGTCGACACCGAGTGCCGAGGCCTCGGTCATCAGCGCGGTGCGCAGCGCCTCGGTCTCCGTACCGGACACGGCGAACTCGACCGCCGTCACCGGGTACTTGGCGAGCCGGAAGATGCGGTCGATATTGCCGCCGGTCTTCGTGATCCGCGCGGCGATCGACGCCGTCGACTCCGCGGTGAGCGGGTGTCCGAGCACGGTGACGAGCGAACGTCCGAGTCCGCGCGGCCGGTTGTCGCCCAGGCCGGAGATGATCTCCGCCTGCATCTTCATCGACTCCGCCCAGCTGTGGACGGTGGCCCGCAGATCACCCTCGAGTCCGGCGGGCGGCTCGGTCACGAGCGCGCACAGCACGATCCGGCCACGGGTGACGACCTGCTCGATGTCGACCACGTCGACGGAGTAGGCGGCGAGGGTGTCGAAGAGTCCGGCCGTGATGCCGGGCCGGTCCTTGCCGAAGATCTTGACGAGGAGAGTGGGGACGTCAGAGGTCTGCGAAGCGCTCATGGTGCCTCCCACCGTATCCGGCACCCAGTGCCCTCCGCCCGCGCGGTCCGCCCTGCGGACAGTGAACTCTGGGTGACGCCCGCCGACGCGGCCACCGTACGTCGGCGGAAGGCCTGCCCGGTGGCCCGAAGCCCGGGTCTTCTCGCCCCCTCCGCCCCTACCCGTCCCTGGGGCTCCACCCCCAGCCCCCGTATCGGCCTGAGCGGCCTCGTCCTCGGACGCCGGACGAGCGGATGGGTACCTGCCGGGCCGAAAGATCGTGCCGCAAGCCCCACGCACCCGCAGTCGCGGACGCACAGGAGGGGCCGTGCCGGTCCATCGAGTGCCCGTCGCTTACGTCCGGATCCGGAAACGGCTCCCCATAGCTCAACGTCTGATCCACCGGCGACGGGCGGATGTACCGGCACGGCCCCGACCCACCACCGGGTGGAGGCGTATCACCGGCTCCCCCGAGTCACCGGCTCCCCCGCGGCCTCCGTGGCGGCGGCGTCCCTCCGTCAGGCGGTGGCGGTGGGGGCCCCTCCTGCGGCCGCGCCTGTTGCCGCCGCTTCGGCTGGGGCCCGATCGGCCCCACCACCGTCGGCGCGCCGTACACGTCGTCGCGCGGCGGCGAAGCCCCCGGCGGCCGCCTGCCTCCCGGCGGACGCCCGACGTCCGGCTCCCGCAGCTCGTCGGGCAGTCGCAGATACGGATTGGTGTCGGGATTCGGCGGACGGTACGAGCTCTGGGGGCTGTACGGTCCGGGCTCCCCGGCGAGCACGGGGTACTCGGCCGCGGGCACCGAGCGCCCGGCGTCACCCAGTGCCAGCGGCGCCGCCCGCCGCCCCGCGGCCCCGCTCGCGTACGCCAGCAGCGCTCCCGCCGCCCCCGCCCCCGCACCCCACGCGGCGCCGAGCAGCAGCGCCATGCCCAGGTGCCCGTGCAACTCGATCCCGGCACCGAACGCGTCGAAGCCCAGCACCGACAGCGAGGCGTCCGCGGACACCTCCGTCAGCCACGCGAGCAGCGCCAGTGCCGGCGCCGCCACGACCCCCAGACGAAGAGCGCAGCGCCCCGCGAAGCCGAGGGCACCCCCGCCCCGCACATCTGTGGCACCCGCAGCTCCCGCGACGGCGGCACCCGGCCCCCGTACAAATGGCGTACGCGCGGCGGCCAGGACGCCCGCGAACAGCATCATGACCACGGTCGCCACCCCCAACAGCCACACGCGGCCGTCGAGTTCGGCGAGTCGACCCAGCGTGACGGGCTGGTCGGAGTTGACGCTCAGCAGCTTGTCCAGGGGGTCGGGGAGCAGCTTGGCGAGCTCGCCCGTGGCCTTGCCGTCCCAGGGGACGAAGAGGCCGATGGGGATGCCGAGCCACACGCCGTTGGGCGCGCCGAGCAGGGCCGCGCCCGCGATCCGCTTGGGATGGGCGTCGCCGATCGCCGCGTACGCGGCCGCCGCGAGCCCGGCCAGGACCGCCACCAGCAACACGCTGACCAGCGCGGAGGCGGCGGGGCGCACCACCCGGTGCACGGCCTCCCAGCCGCGCGGCAGCGGCGTACGCCGGGAGGCCAGCAGGGCGATCACCAGGATGCCGGCCGCCCAGGCCGCACCCCCGAGCAGCGTGGGCACGGTGTCGACCGTGAATCCCACGGCGGCCTTCGCGTTCACCAGATCGCCGATCTTGCCGGGCAGCAGCCCGCCGAGGTCTCCGAGCCCGCCTGGGAGCTTGTCCGTGATGTCGCCGAGTCCGCCGCCACCGGTGACCTTGTCGAGCCCGAGCTTGCTCCCGTCGATCGTGATGATGTCGTGACCGGCCCAGGCGAGCCCGCCCAGCGTCGCCACGAAGAGCAGAACCACCGCGCCCGCGCGCGCGAGGAGTTCGAAGGGCGTGACCACAACTCCCGCCCCGCGCAAGGACCGTAAGAAGAACCAGGACATCAGGAGTGCGCCGACCAACCCCACACCCAGTGGCGTGATCTGCATGGCCGTGTGCGCCTCGGCTCCTTTCAGGCCGAAGGCCGACACATCGCCGGACGGCTTGACCGCACCATTGGCCCCAAGTGCCACCACCGCGGCGGTCATCGGCCCGAGCGAGCCCGCCGCGTCGGCCCCGAGCAGATGCAGTCCGAGCGCGGCCGTGCCCGCCATTCCGATCAACGCCCAGCTCACAGAGGCGATCGCGGACAGCAGCACGTCCCCCCAGGGCACACTCCTGACAGTGCCGCCGTGGTCCGCGGTCTCGATACTCATCGTCAGACCCCCCGATCCGCGCCGCGGCGATCCACCGCGGATGTCCCCCCTCGTGTGGGATTACCACTCTCCGGGCCGGTTTCAACCCCGTCAACGGAAACGGGCAACCCGCCCGAACGCATCCTTCACAAGGCCCGACTTTCGGTCAGGGGGCTCCTACTGAAATAGTTCCCCACGATGTTCGACATCCCTAGACTCCCTGTGATGGGGGTAACTCGGGGGACAACTCAGTGGGGCATGGAGTGCCGGAACTCGTACTGGAATTGAATGGACGGACCTGGACGCTCGATGCGTCCAGGCCATACACCCTCGGACGTGATCCGCAGGGAGACATCGTGCTCGACGACGCCAGGGTCTCCTGGCGTCACGCCACGATCAGCTGGGGCGGCCGCAGTTGGGCCATCGAGGACCACGGCAGCACCAACGGCACGTTCGTGCAGGGGCAGCGGATCCACCAGATGGAGATCGGCCCCGGCTCGGCCGTGCACCTCGGCAACGCGACCGACGGACCGCGCCTGAACGTGTCCGGCGCCGCGGCGTCGGTAGCCCAGCCTCAGCAACAGCCGTACGCGGCGCAGGGCGCGAGCCCCGGCTGGGCCCAGCCGGCGCCGCAGCAGCAGGCGCCGGAGCAGGGCTGGCAGCAGCCGCAACAGGCGGCGAACATCCCGCCGCAGCAGGGACCCGGTGGTGGCGCGGGGGCGCCGCCGGTCTACGGCGACCGCAGCCCCACCACGTTCCACCAGTTCTCGCTCGGCCGTGTGATGCGCATCGGTCGTGCGCTGGAGAACGAGCTGGTCGTCTCGGACCTCCAGGTCTCGCGCCATCACGCCGAGTTCCACGCGACGCCCGACGGCCGCTTCGAGATCCGCGACCTCGGCTCGCACAACGGCACGTACGTCAACGGTATGCCGATCGCCAAGGGCGGCTCGGCGCTGCTCGGCCCGAACGACATCGTCGGCGTCGGTCACTCGACGTTCCGTCTGGTCGGCGACCGCCTCGAGGAGTTCGTCGACACCGGTGAGGTCTCCTTCTCGGCCCGCCACCTGACCGTCACGGTCGACGGCGGCAAGCAGATCCTCAAGGACGTCTCCTTCGGCGTGCCCGAGAAGTCGCTCATCGCGGTCATCGGCCCGTCGGGCTCCGGCAAGTCGACGCTCCTGAAGGCGCTCACGGGCTACCGCCCCGCCAACCAGGGTGACGTCCTCTACGACAACCGGAACCTGTACAAGCAGTTCGCCGAGCTGCGCCAGCGCATCGGTCTGGTCCCGCAGGACGACATCCTGCACAAGGAACTGACCGTCAAGAAGGCCCTCAAGTACGCGGCCAAGCTGCGCTTCCCCGCGGACACCACCGGCGAGGAGCGCGAGGCCCGCATAGACGAGGTGCTGCGCGAGCTGAAGCTGGACATCCACAAGGAGAAGAAGGTCACCTCCCTCTCCGGTGGCCAGCGCAAGCGCGTCTCCGTGGCCCTGGAACTGCTCACCAAGCCGTCGCTGATCTTCCTGGACGAGCCGACCTCCGGCCTCGACCCGGGCATGGACCGCGACGTCATGCAGTTGCTGCGCGGCCTCGCCGACGACGGCCGTACGGTCCTCGTCGTCACGCACTCCGTGGCCGAGCTGGCGATCTGCGACAAGCTCCTGGTGATGGCGCCCGGCGGCTCCGTCGCCTACTTCGGCCCGCCGGAGGAGGCGCTGAACTTCTTCGGCTACGAGACCTGGGCCGACGTCTTCTCCGCCTTCGAGAACTACCGCGACTACGACTGGGCGGGCCGCTGGAAGGGCTCGCAGCACTACCAGATGTACGCCGCGGACATCGACGCGGTCGCCCCGCAGTCGGCGAACATGCCGCCGCCGCAGGCGATCAAGCCGCCCAAGCCGCAGAGTTGGGGTTCCCAGCTGACGACACTGATCCGCCGCTACGTCTCGGTGATCGCCTCCGACAAGGGCTTCCTCGCGCTGACGGTGATCCTGCCGGCGGTCCTCGGGGCGGTGAGCCTGCTCATCGACTCGGACAAGACGCTGCTGGTCAACCCGATCATCACGAAGGCCGGCGTGCACGTCGCGAACGGCACGGCGACGACGGTGCTGCTGATCCTCGCGGTCGGCGCGTGCTTCGCGGGCGCCGCCAACTCGGTCCGTGAGCTGATCAAGGAACGGGTCATCTACGAACGGGAGCGTGCGACGGGTCTGTCGCGTTCCGCGTACCTGATGTCCAAGGTCATCGTGCTCGGTGTGGTGACCGTGCTGCAGGGCGCGCTCGTCGGCGCGATCGGCTTCGGCAGCCGCACGGTCCCGGACGAGGGCCTGATCCTGAAGAGCCTGCCCAAGGTCGAACTCACCATCCCGATCATGGCCCTCGGCTTCGCGTCGATGATGTTCGGCCTGGTCATCTCCTCGCTGGTGAAGACCGCCGAGAAGACCATGCCGCTGCTGGTCATGTTCGCGATCGTCCAGGTCGTCTTCACGGGCTGCCTGTTCATCCTCAACGGCACCCCCGGCGTCAATCAGTTCTCGTACCTGATGCCGGCCCGCTGGGCGGTCGCCGCCTCCGGCACCACGCTGGACTTCAACAACATCTTCCCGAACCAGGACGACCCGAGCAGCACGGACCCGCTGTGGGACCACACGGCCGGGGCCTGGACCCTGGACATGATCGCCCTGATCGTCCTCGGCGTGCTCTGCGGCTTCTTCGTGGCCCGCTTCCTGCGCCGCCACGAGCCCGAGGTCATGCGGAAGTAATCGCTCAGGCATGGCGGAAGGGCGGCACCCCTCGGGGGTGCCGCCCTTCGGCGTACGTGTCGGAGCTCCGCGCTCGGCCTCAGTACGCGCTGTTGACGTTGTCCATCGAGCCGTACTTGTCGGCCGCGTAGTTGCAGGCGGCCGTGATGTTGGCGACCGGGTCGTAGATGTTCCACGAGGTGCCGGCCACGTGGTACGCGTTGAAGGTCGGCGGGATGACCTGGAGCAGACCCTTCGACGGGATGCCGTTGATGGCGTTGATGTCCCAGCCGTTGATGGCGTTCGGGTTGCCGGAGGACTCCCGCATGATGTTGCGGTACAGGCCGTTGTAGGAACCCGGGATGCCGTGCTTCTTCATGATGTCCAGGGACTGGCGGATCCAGCCGTCGAGGTTGTTGGCGTAGGTCTTCATGGCGACGGTCTGGATCGTGGGGCGCTGCGCGGAGCGGCTCGCGGCCTGCACCTTGGCGCGAGCCTCCTCGGCCTTCTTCTTCGCGGCGGTCTCGGCAGCGGCCTTCTTCGCGGCGGCAGCGTCGGCCGCCTTCTTCTTCGCGGCGGCAGCGGCGTCGTCAGCGGCCTTCTTCTTCGCAGCGACGGCCTGGGCCTTCAGATCGGCGCCGGCCAGCTGGTCCGTGATGCGGGCCTTCACGTCCTTGATCGGCTGCTCGCTGTAGGCGACCTGGGCCGTGGAGAGGGCGTCGGTCGTGGTGGTCTGGGAGTTGCCCGGAACCAGGGAGAACGCGAGAGCGGCCGCACCGAGGGTCGCGACACCGGCGATCGAAAGCTTGTGGGCCTTGGTCAGCTTGGGACTATGGCCAGGAGTGGTGACGTTCTTGGTCATGACTGATGGACCTCTTCGAATAGCGCGGAGATCGCTCTCGGTCCGGTGGGGACAGAGTGTTTCCGGAACAAGCGCCGTGGGGCGGAACCCGCAGCGCTGAGCGACGGAGGCAATTCTTAGCGGCCGCAAAATGCTGTGGCAAAGGTGTGACGTACGAAGCCGGGTAGTGGACGCGGAAAGGGCAAAACGGGGCAGACCGTTACGTCTGCCCCGCTCATGCGGGATCTCTTTATCTCCTATGTCCGTTCGTACGTGATGTGCGCCCTATGCGCGGGCTCACATCGGTCATGAGCCAATCTCACCAACAGTTGCTGGAGCAATGCTCAGAGTGAGGGGCCTCGCTCGGGAGGATGAGGTGCACGTCCCCGAACTCGTGCCACAGGTAGAGCCCGCGCAGTGCCTCGTCGTAGCTGCGGTCGATCGCCACCTCTCCCGCGATCGCCTCCAGCATCAGCAGATGCGAGGCCTCCGGCTCGTGCAGCCCGGTCAGCAGCCCGTCGACGACCCGCACCCCGCGCTCCGGGGTCACCACGAGATCGGTCAACCCCTTCGCCGCCCGGACCACCCCGTCGAGGCCCGTCGCGGACTCGACGGCACGCACGGCCGTCGTACCGACCGCGATGATGCGTCCTCCACCGGCCTTCGCCGCGTTGATCAGCCGCGCCGACGCCTCGGGCACCTCGTACCGCTCCGGATACGGCGGCTCATGGGCCTCCGCCGACGCCACTCCCGTGTGCAGCGTGATCGGCGCGAACTGCACACCCCGGCTCACCAGCTCCGCCACCATGCGCGCGGTGAAGGGGCGCGCCGCGCTCGGCATTTCCGCACTGCCCGCGCCGTCGGCGGACGGCAGCGCGAACACCGTCTGGTAAACGGACAGCGGCTGGTCTCTCTCTGTGTAGGAGTAGCGAATGGGCCGCCCGTGCCGCCGCAGCAGCCCCAGGACGTCCGTGTCCGACACCCGCGCCCACCACAGCCGTGGGCTCCGCGAGGCCAGCGGCTCCTCCAGTACGAGTCCTACGGCCCCCGGGAGGCGGACCTCTGTTCCCGCGGGCCCGCCCGCACGCGCGCGCGTGGTTCCCCGTCCGTCGGGATCCCGCAGCTCGACCGCCCACCGCCCGTCATCGCCGCGCGTGGAGAAATGCACCACCACGCGCGCGTGCCCGATCCTTCCGTCGACGGCGGCCGCCAGGGTGGTGGAGGTGTTGACGACGAGCAGATCCCCGGCCCTCAGCTGCCGGGGCAGATCCACGAACTCGTGATGCGCCACCTCGGTGCCACGCGAAACCAGCAGTCGTACGGAGTCCCGGTCGAGCCCGGACCCACGCTGCTCGGCCGGCACCCGCGCCGACAGCTTCTCCGGCGCCCTCCCCCGCTCTCGACCGCGCTCGAACGGGGGGACCCCCATCGCGGTCGTCATCGCTCCTCCAGCAGAGCCGGGGCGCCGTAACGACCACTGACCGGGCGCTCGTCCAGCAGCCGCAGAAAGGCCGGAACCACACTGCCGGGCGTCGGCCGTGGATCGTCGTCGTCCGGTACGGCCGCCGTGTACAGGTCCGTGGCCATGTCCCCGGGGTCGACCGCCCAGACCCGAAGGCCGGGCTCCTCCTCGCCGAGCACGGCGGAGAGGTGGTCGAGGGCCGCCTTCGACGCTCCGTAGCCGCCCCACGTCGGGTACGCCTCGGCGGCGGCATCCGAGCTGATGTCGATGACGGTGCCCGCCTGAGCGGCCCGCAGCAGCGGCAGCGTCTCCTGGATCAGGCCCAGCACGGCGACGACGTTGACCTCGAGGGCCTGCCGCAGGCCGTCCAGGGTCAGCTCCTCCAGACGCACCAGCGGCTCGGCCCCCAGCGCGCTCGCGTTGTTCACCAGAAGGTCGACACCACCGAGCTTGCGGGCCGCCGCGACCAGCTCGGCGCGGTGCCCGGCGTCCGTGACGTCCCCGGGGAGCGCCTCCACGCGCGTCCCGTACCCGGACAGTGCCATCGCCGTCTCCTCCAGAACCCCGGCCGTTCTGGCATCGAGCACCAGATCCCAGCCGCGCTCCGCCAGGGCCGCACCGAGCGCCCGCCCCAGCCCCTTCGAAGCCCCCGTGATGATCGCTACCGGCATGACGTCCGTCCCCTCGTCCCGTGGCCGCCGCTCCCGGCGGGTGTCTTCAACCTAGGAACCCGGCCGCCCCACCGCCTCGTGCGCGGGCCGCAATGATCCAGGGCCCTTCGTCCTAGTCCTCCCGGCCCAGGCGACCGCCATCACAGGTCCGATACGCGTTGTCACACCCCGCCGGTACTTTGGGGTCATGAGCCAAGGACCCCGGTCGGGCCTGTACGCGGTGAGTTCCGCGCTGCTGGCCATGAGTAGGCATCTCGAAGTGCGCGACGTCCTCAAGACGATCGTCGCCTCCGCCCGAGAGCTGCTCGACGCGCAGTACGCGGCCCTCGGCGTGCCCGACGACCACGGCGGCTTCGCCCAGTTCGTCGTCGACGGCGTCAGCGACGCCCAGTGGAAGGCCATCGGCCCGCTCCCGCGCCAGCACGGCATCCTCGCCGCGATGCTGCACGAGGCCCGTCCCGAGCGCCTGGCCGACGTACGCAAGGACCCCCGTTTCGAAGGCTGGCCCTCGGCTCACCCCGACATGTCCGACTTCCTGGGCCTGCCGATCCGCGACGGCGACGAGGTCATCGGCGCACTGTTCCTTGCGAACAAGAACTGCCCCAAAGTGGACGGCAGGTGCGGCTTCACCGAGGACGACGAGGAACTGCTCACGATCCTCGCCCAGCACGCCGCGATCGCCCTGACGAATGCCCGCCTGTACGAGCGCAGCCGCGAGCTCACCATTGCCGAGGAGCGCTCCCGGCTCGCCCATGAACTCCACGACGCGGTCAGCCAGAAGCTGTTCTCCCTGCGTCTCACCGCGCAGGCCGCCGCCGCCCTCGTCGACCGCGACCCGTCGCGCGCCAAGGGCGAACTCCAGCAGGTGGCGGCGCTCGCCGCGGAGGCCGCCGACGAACTGCGCGCGGCCGTAGTCGAGTTGCGCCCCGCCGCCCTCGACGAGGACGGCCTGGTCGCCACCTTGCGCACCCACATCCAGGTCCTCGACCGCGCCCACTCCGCGCGCGTCACCTTCGCCGGCCGCGGGGTACGGGCGCTGCCCGCCACCCAGGAGGAGGCGATGCTGCGCGTCGCTCAGGAGGCCCTGCACAACGCGCTGCGGCACTCCGGCGCCGCCCAGGTCGACGTGACCCTGGAAAAGCGTGGACCGGGCGCCGTGCTGCGCGTCACCGACGACGGCAGCGGCTTCGAACCCACCGCGATACGCAGCGCGGGCCGCCACCTCGGGCTCGTGTCGATGCGCGACCGGGCGAGCGGAGTCGGCGGCACACTCACCGTGGAATCGGCGCCCGACAAGGGCACCACGATAGAGATGGAGGTCCCTGGTGGCTGACGCGATCAAGGTGCTGCTCGTCGACGACCATCAAGTGGTCCGCCGGGGCCTGCGCACCTTCCTCGAAGTTCAGGACGACATCGAGGTCGTGGGAGAGGCGTCCGACGGCGCCGAAGGAGTCGCCCGCGCCGAGGAGTTGAAGCCCGACGTCGTCCTCATGGACGTCAAGATGCCGGGCATGGACGGCATCGACGCGCTGCGCAAGCTCCGCGAACTCGCCAACCCCGCGCGCGTGCTGATCGTCACCAGCTTCACCGAGCAGCGCACGGTCGTCCCGGCCCTGCGCGCGGGCGCCGCCGGGTATGTGTACAAGGACGTGGACCCCGACGCCCTGGCCGGCGCCATCCGCTCCGTGCACGCCGGGCACATCCTGCTGCAGCCCGAGGTCGCGGGCGCGCTGCTGTCCCAGGAGGAGGCCAACTCGGGTCAAGGGAGGGGTGGTTCGCTCACCGAGCGGGAGCGCGAGGTGCTCGGCCTGATCGCGGACGGCCGCTCCAACCGCGAGATCGCCCGCTCACTCGTCCTCTCCGAGAAGACCGTCAAGACGCATGTTTCGAACATCCTGATGAAACTCGACCTCGCCGACCGGACCCAAGCCGCGCTCTGGGCCGTACGGCATGGAGCGGCGGGCTGATCACCAGCGGATACGCGGCGGATCCGCGCTCTGGCGCACTCCTCCGGGCATGTCGGCGCGCGGCAATTCGGAGGGTTCCACTCCGGGATGAGATTCATACCGTCGGGTGTATGTCCCCCGGATGGCGCACCTTCTGTGGATCTCGCCCGTTCTCCAATGCGTGCTGCGGCGACTTGCCGCAGTGATCGCAAGGAGGGGTTTCGAAGTGAAGAACCTGAAGAAGGCCACTGCTGTCGCGATGGTGGCGGGTGGCCTGGTCGCCGCCGGTGCCGGTATGGCCTCCGCCACCAACGGCGCGTGGGCGGGCGGCAGCGCCGAGGGCTCGCCGGGCGTTGTCTCGGGCAACCTCATCCAGGCCCCGGTGCACGTCCCCGTGAACGCGGTAGGGAACAGCGTGAACGTCATCGGCGTTCTCAACCCGGCCTTCGGCAACCTCGGCGTCAACGGCTGAGTTCTGTACCGGAACCATCATGACCACCGGCCTTCCAGGGGTCCCCTGGGAGGCCGGTCAGGTTGTCGTCTCATCGCCCGACTGAACCGAACGGGCCTTTCGGGACGGCATCCCGTGCCGTCAGTTATCTCGTCAGCGTTGCTCAGCGTACGACCCGCGGCCGGGTCGGACCCGTACACGCAGGAGGAACGCTTCCCATGAACATCGCCAAGAAGGCCGCCCTGGCCGTCACCGTCGCCGGTATCGCCGCGGGCGCTTCCGCCGGCGCCGCCGTTGCCCACTCGGGTGCCGAGGGCGCGGCGGTGTCGTCCCCGGGCGTCGCCTCGGGCAACGTCGTCCAGGTCCCGGTCCACGTCCCCGTCAACGTCGTGGGCAACAGCGCCAACGTCATCGGCCTTCTGAACCCGGCCTTCGGCAACGTGGCTGCCAACAACTGACCCGCACCAGCTGCAAGGGGGCCCCGCGAAGGAAACACTTCGCGGGGCCTTTCCTCGTCGTCCGCACGGCGGCCCCCGCAGCGGTCTGGCTGTGGGCCTGTGTGCTGCGAGGGCGTCGGCCCAGCCGCAGCGGCGTGGGGTGAGGCGGGCGCCGGGTGCGGCCGCAGCGGCGTGGCTGTGGGCATGCGTGCCGCTAGGCCTCTCCCCGAGAGGGCGGCACCCGGCAAGCGCGGGTACACGCATCCGCCCCGACCTCAGCCCCCACCCGGGGCAGCAGGAACCCTGCTCAGCGAACCCCCCGCTCCCGCTCCTCCACAAACGCGTTGTACGCAGCCACCTGCGCCCGCCGAGCCGTCCGCTCCACCGGCCGCAGGGCCTCCGCCCGAGCCGCCATCTCCGACGCGCTCACCGCCCCACCGTGCCCGTTCTCGTACGCGACGGAGATCAGCAACCCCACCCGCTGAGCAAGCTCCAGCACGCGCACGGCCCGAGGCGGATACCCGGGAGCGAGAACCTCCCGCCCCGGCTCCGCCCGAGCCCGATACGCATCGATCGCCGCCGCGGCAACCGGCCCCGACCCCGCCACGTCCAGCCGCGACAACACCTCCGTCGCCTCGCGCAACGCCTCCGCCAGCTCCCGCTCGGCCTCCCCCAGGGAGGGCACATCGGCGGGCGGTGCCTGCCGCACCGGCAGACAGTGCCAGATGACCTCCACGTGCACATCGCCGTCAGGCCCCGCCTCGTACACCTCCGGCACCAGGCCCAGCGCAGCGCCATGACAGACGGCGGCCTCCTCGGCTTCGAGGGCGCGCGCGTTGAATTCCGGCGGCCCGCTCAGCCCTAGCGGATGCCCCGGCGCGGGCAGCGCGACCCGCAGCCCGGTCACGCCGAGCGCGCGCAGCCGGCCGAGGGCGAGCGTGAGCCCCACGGGCCCCGACTCGCCCGGCAGCCCCTCGACCCGGTGTACCGCGTCCTCGCCGACAATGGCGAGCACTGCGTCATCCGGCGAAACAAGTCCGGCCAAAAGGACATTTCCCCATGCGGCCAACCGTCCAGAGCGTGGTTCCGAGAGCATGCCCCCACCCTAAGGACCGGCCGATGGAATGGAGCGACCGACCGGTGGCGTAGGTTTTCCCTGGGGGCTGCGTCCACAGACGTAAGCGACGGCCGAGACTGCAATGGGAGACAACGCGCTCATGAGCGATGTACTGGAGCTGGAGGACGTATCCGTGGTCCGCGAGGGCCGGGCTCTGGTGGACCAGGTCTCCTGGTCGGTCAAGGAGGGGGAGCGCTGGGTCATCCTCGGCCCCAACGGTGCCGGAAAAACGACCCTTCTGAACGTCGCCTCCAGCTACCTCTTCCCCAGCCAGGGCACCGCCACCATCCTCGGCGAGACCCTCGGCAAGGTCGACGTCTTCGAGCTGCGCCCGCGCATCGGGATCGCCGGCATCGCGATGGCAGAGAAGCTCCCCAAGCGCCAGACCGTCCTGCAGACCGTGCTCACCGCCGCGTACGGCATGACCGCCGGCTGGCACGAGGACTACGAGGACGTCGACGAGCAGCGCGCCCGCGCCTTCCTCGACCGCCTCGGCATGAGCGACTACCTGGACCGCAAGTTCGGCACCCTCTCCGAGGGCGAGCGCAAGCGCACCCTGATCGCCCGCGCCCTGATGACCGACCCCGAGCTGCTCCTGCTCGACGAGCCCGCCGCGGGCCTCGACCTCGGCGGGCGCGAGGACCTCGTCCGTCGCCTCGGCCGCCTCGCCCGCGACCCGATCGCACCCTCCATGATCATGGTCACGCACCACGTCGAGGAGATCGCCCCCGGCTTCACCCACGTCCTGATGATCCGTCAGGGCAAGGTGCTGGCCGCGGGCCCGCTGGAGCTCGAACTCACCTCGCGCAACCTCTCCCTCTGCTTCGGCCTTCCTCTCGTCGTGGAGCAGGTCGGCGAGCGCTGGACCGCGCAGGGCCTGCCGATGGCCTGAACGCCCAAGAGCCCGGACCCGTTGTGAACCCCGGAGCGCCCGGACCCGCGCCGCGGACCGGGCGTGTCCCAGTTGATCGCGCGCCCTGTCCGCCAGAGGAGTGCGGTCCTACCATGACCATGTGAACGACATCAACGCGTGGGTGTGGTGGTTGGTTGCGGCGGCCGGGCTCGGCATCCCGCTCGTCGTGACCGCGATGCCTGAGTTCGGCATGCTCGCCGTGGGCGCCGTCGCCGCCGCGGTCTCCGCTGGTCTCGGCGCCGGTGTCGTTCTTCAAGTGCTCGTCTTCGCCGTCGTCTCGGTTGCGCTCATCGCCGTCGTACGACCCATTGCGGCCCGGCACCGCGCCCAGCGCCCCCAACTCGCCACAGGTGTGGAGGCGTTGAAGGGCAAGCAGGCCATCGTCCTGGAACGGGTGGACAGTTCGGGCGGCGGCCGGATCAAACTCGGCGGAGAGATCTGGTCGGCACGTGCCCTCGACGCCGGGCAGGCCTACGAGGTAGGCCAAGAAGTGGACGTCGTGGACATCGACGGGGCCACGGCGATCGTCATGTGACCTCGTACGACGCAAGTGAACCGAACGCCCCACGTGGCAGACGACGGTCTGTCAGACTCGTCCAGCAAGATCTTCAACAACCGTAAGATCTTCCGGAATTACCGAGCGGAGAAGGGTACGGGGAGCAACGATGGAACCGATCATCATCGTCCTGATCATTCTGGTGGTGTTGGTCTTCATCGCCCTGATCAAGACCATCCAGGTCATCCCACAGGCCAGCGCCGCCATCGTCGAGCGCTTCGGACGCTACACGCGCACTCTGAACGCCGGCCTGAACATCGTCGTGCCGTTCATCGACTCCATCCGCAACCGCATCGACCTGCGCGAACAGGTCGTGCCCTTTCCGCCGCAGCCGGTGATCACCCAGGACAACCTGGTCGTCAACATCGACACGGTCATCTACTACCAGGTGACCGACGCCCGAGCCGCCACGTACGAGGTCGCGAGCTACATCCAGGCGATCGAGCAGCTCACCGTCACCACACTGCGCAACATCATCGGTGGCATGGACCTGGAGCGCACCCTCACCTCCCGCGAGGAGATCAACGCGGCCCTGCGCGGCGTCCTCGACGAGGCCACCGGAAAGTGGGGCATCCGCGTCAACCGCGTTGAGCTCAAGGCGATCGAGCCGCCCACCTCCATCCAGGACTCGATGGAGAAGCAGATGCGCGCCGACCGTGACAAGCGTGCCGCGATCCTCACCGCCGAAGGTATCCGCCAGTCGCAGATCCTCACCGCCGAGGGTGAGAAGCAGTCCGCGATCCTGCGCGCCGAAGGTGAGGCGAAGGCAGCCGCCCTGCGCGCCGAGGGCGAGGCCCAGGCCGTCCGTACGGTCTTCGAGGCCATCCACGCCGGTGACCCGGACCAGAAGCTGCTCTCCTACCAGTACCTCCAGATGCTCCCCAAGATCGCCGAGGGCGACGCCAACAAGCTCTGGATCGTGCCCAGCGAGATCGGCGACGCCCTCAAGGGCCTGAGCGGCGCCATGGGCAACTTCGGCTCCATGGGCGGCGGTTCGGGCAACGGCGGCACCGAGCGCCGCGAGAAGCCGTCCGTCACCGACTGACCGTTGCACGACGATGGGGCCCACCTCTCCAAGGAGGTGGGCCCCATCGTCGTACGAGCTAGGCCGCGGGCTGTGCCAACCACTCCGGCAGCGAGTCGAAGTCGTCCTGGCCGAGCGCGAGCAGCATCGCGTCGGCGGGCGTCGGCTCGAAGGGCTTCCGCAGCAGCGGCATACCCGCCTGCTCCGGCGTACGAGCGGCCTTGCGATGGTTGTCCTCCGCGCACGAGGCGACCGTGTTCAGCCAGGAGTCCTGGCCGCCCTGCGCTCGCGGCACCACGTGGTCCACAGTCGTGGCGCGCCGACCGCAGTACGCGCACCTGTGCCGGTCGCGTACCAGCACACCGCGGCGCGACCACGGCGCTTGTCTTCGGAACGGCACCCGGACGTAGCGGCAGAGCCTGATCACCCGGGGCACGGGTATGTCGAGCGCTGCTCCGCGCATACGGAGTTCGGGGTGGGCCTGCTCCACGACGGCCTTGTCCTGCAGCACCAGAACGACGGCTCGGTTCAACGTCACCGTCGACAGCGGCTCAAAGCTCGCGTTCAGTACCAGCGTGTCCCGCATCCAGCCCACCTCCCGTGTGCACCGGCCCACCCCCTGGCGGACGGGCTTGGATCAACTCTGGCCGGGCGCGCCGAGATGGACAACGCAATAAAAAATGCCCGCCTCTGATCACTTCCAAGACCAGAGGCGGGCAAACGTTCAGTGAACGCTTGGCTGGCTCAGCTCTTCGACGGATTCTCGTACTCGCCGATCAACTGGGCACGCGCCAGTGTGTGGAACCGCAGGTTGAAGCCCACGACGGCGGGTGACACCTCGGAGTCCGGCCCCAGCTTCTCCTTGTCGACGGCGTACACCGTGAAGACGTACCGGTGCGGTCCGTCCCCCGGCGGCGGCGCCGCCCCGCCGAAGTCCTTCGACCCGTAGTCGTTGCGGACATGCACGGCGTGCTCGGGAAGCCCCTCGAACTTGCCGCTGCCCGCAGCCGTCGGCAGTTCCGTGACGGACACCGGGATGTCGAAGAGCACCCAGTGCCAGAACCCGCTGCCCGTCGGGGCATCCGGATCGAAGCACGTCACGGCGAAGCTCTTCGTCCCGGCCGGGAAGCCCTCCCAGCGCAGCTGCGGCGACGTGTTGCCCGCCGCATACACCTGAGCGTCCGCCAGTACCGCACCCGGCGCGATGTCGTCGCTCACCACGGTGAACGACGGCACCGGCGGATGGAAGTCATGGGGAAGCGGGGCCCTCTTCGCCTCGGTCACGTCTCAACCTCCGATTCGGCCGACTACCTGCGTCCGTAGCCTAGAACCAGCTGCGCTTGCTGCCGACTTCCGACAGCCACTGATTCAGGTACGCGGCCCAGTCCGTGCCCTGGTAGTCGTGCAGCCCCACCTGGAAGGACCGGTACGAGTCGCTGCCCTCACTGAAGAGGCCCGGCTTCTTGTCCATCTCCAGGACGACGTCCATCACGCGGTCGTCCGCGACGAAGCTCAGCTCCACCTGGTTCAGCCCGCGGTACTGCGACGGCGGGAAGAACTCGATCTCCTGGTAGAACGGCAGCTTCTGCCGCGTACCACGGATGTGACCGCGCTCCATGTCCGCGTTCTTGAAGCGGAAGCCCAGCTGAATGAAGGCGTCCAGGATCGCCTTCTGTGCCGGCAGCGGGTGCACATTGATCGGGTCCAGGTCGCCGGAGTCCAGAGCGCGCGCGATCTCCAGTTCCGTGGTCACACCGATGTGCATCCCGCGCAGGCTCTGCCCGTCGATCATGGTGATCGGCGTCTCCCAGGGGATCTCCAGACCGAACGGCACCGCGTGCACCGCGCCCGCCTGCAGCTCGAAGGCGCCACCGAGCCGCAGCTTGGTGAACTCGATGTCCTGCTTGTACTCCTGGTCGTCGTGGCCCTCGACCTCGACCTTGGCCTGCAGACCGACCGACAGACCCTCGATCGCCTGGTTCACCGACCCGCCCTGGATCCGTACCTCACCCTGTACGACGCCGCCCGGAACGGTGTTGACCTCCGTCAGCACCGTCTCGACCGAAGCCCCGCCGGCCCCCATGCTCGCAAGCAGCCGCTTGAACCCCATGTCACTTCCTCCCCAGGCAACGCCTGTTCCCTCTGCCGTGTCCGTCTGTATTCCTTGATCCCTACAAACGCGATCCGACCGCGGCCGGTTCCGCGTCCTCACCCTTCCAAGAGAGAGGACCCCTGGCCACCCCATCGACAAGCGTCCGTCCGGACTACTCAGGACTACTCCGGACCGGTGGACTACGCTCGTACGCCATGATCGCGGCCCCTGACCGTACGCCCCTCACACGCGAGTTCTTCGACCGCCCCGTACTGGACGTCGCCCCCGACCTCCTGGGGCGCATCCTCGTACACACCACCCCGGACGGTCCGATCGAACTCCGCATCACAGAGGTCGAGGCGTACGACGGCCCGAACGACCCCGGCTCCCACGCCTATCGCGGCCGCACGCCCCGCAACGACGTGATGTTCGGTCCGCCCGGCCACGTGTACGTCTACTTCACCTACGGCATGCCAAGGCGGTCAGCATGAACGTTGACCTCCTCGCCCATCCTGCCGAAGAGGTCGCCCCCAAGCTCCTCGGGAGCGTCCTCACCTGCAAGACCCCCGAGGGAACCGTGAGCATCGCGATCACGGAGACCGAGGCGTACTCCGGTACGGCTGACCCAGCTTCCCATGCCTACCGAGGCCAGACACCCCGTAACGCCGTCATGTTCGGACCCGCAGGACACCTGTACGTCTACCGGTCCCACGGTCTCCACTGGTGCGCCAACGTCGTCACCGGGACGGACGGCATCGCTTCGGCCGTCCTCATCCGGGCCGGCAGGGTCATCGAGGGGGAAGACCTGGCACGCAAGCGACGAGGGGAGAGGGTCGAGAGCCCACGCCTTGCACGGGGTCCGGGGAACTTCTGCCAGGCGCTCGGCATCACGGCAGAGCACAACGGCGCAGACCTCCTGACAGGTACCTCGGTCGTGTTGTCCGAGGGCGAGTCGGTACCTGCCACGCTCATCCAGGTTGGTCCTCGGGTAGGCGTGAGCAAGGCCCACGACTGGCAACACCGGTTCTACCTCGCCGGTGATCCAACGGTGTCGGCGTACCGACTGAGCCCGAGAGCCAAGCCGCCCGCCGGATCCTGAGCCGCTGTGCGCCTTGCTCGCGGCTCGCGGGCGAGTCGGTGTGGAGTTAGGACATGTCCCGCCGTCCGGCGGGGGTCGGTGGCGCATCCGCGTGCGCCTCACAGGAAGGCCACACTCGGTGGCTATCAGCTTCGGCCATGACCGCCCGTGGGGCGGTGTCTCCCAGCACGAGTACCGGGGCATGGCGCAGCACCCCGGACACCCGCTCACCTACCGCGTCCACTTCGCCGCCATCGGATGGGCAGACCGGCAAGGACATGCAGGCTTCGGGCCCGGCCGGCTGGCCGCGCTGCTGGGCAAGGAGGGAAGCCGCTGTCCGACCAGAGCACCCGCAACGCGGTGGCCCGCGCTAAGAAACTGGACCTTGTATCGCCCCGTTCCGGGGCCGCCTGTCTCGTCCTTCCTTCCCACCTGTTCCAGAAGGGCAAGGGTGCGCCGGTTCCTTGCCTCCTCCATCAGGACCGCTGACTACATGCCGGACGTGTACTTAGAGCACGTCTGGCGTGTAGCGACATGGCGCGCAACCTGCGGAAACGTTCGCACGCTCTCTTATCTATTTGGCTCCAGTGCAGCACGGCCCCTATCGGGGCCAACTGGGGAAGGCCACGAGGACCAGCGGCAAGGGAAGCAGGGGGCGCGGCAGCGCCCCACAGGGGCAGGGCAACGGCGAAGAGAGAAGCGGCAGTGGGCGGCCTACCGGCCGCCACAGTCGCAGCGCTTAACAACAGTGCTGCCCCGGAAGGGGCCGACAGGAGCAAGCCAGCAAGACCCGTGGGGGCGCTACCGCGCCCCACTGTCTCAGCTGTAAGGACCTGTTCCTTGCAGGCTTCCGCCTTCGTGAGCGAGTCAGGGCAAGGCTGTGACCAGGTCATACGTTCCGCCGTGGCAGTCGGCGGGCAGGACAGACAGACCCTGAAACCGTGGCGGAATCTTGGCTGCCAAGACATGGCGGTCCGCCTCGTTGTGCTCAGGGGGTCATCCCCCCTTCGCCGTCGAGGTGCTCAGCCGTCTCGGTCAGCGGTCCTCGCCGTTGCCATGGAGGACGGCTTCGGCGATCTCACGGACGCGGTCGAGACCGATGCCTGTGCGCTGCTCGACCGCGAGGGGATGATCGGTGGGTTCGAGCTCGATGAAGGGGCGCTGGCCGACCGGGCGCGTGTGAGCGTTCGTCTTCAGGTTGGTGGTGCCGGGCGAGTAGATCGGCAGCTCGGTAGTCAGCCAGCCGAAGTACGGCTTCTCGTCTTCGCGGCCGAGCGTGTTCCACATGTCCACGGCTCGGGAGAAGTTGTCTCGGCTGAGGGAAACCCAGACTCCCCACGAGAACACCTCGTCACTGCCGATGACGGGTATCTCGATCAAGCCCTTGATGAAGTAGTGCTGGGCCTTGATGACGCACTGGTCTGATGAGAGCAGGCTGTCAGATCGGCCTTCGAAGCTCGCGTCCCAGACATCGGGGGCCGTGGCGCTGTAGCCCATCGGAAGTTCCGCGTGGTACTCGCCGCAGCATGAACAGGTGTAACCGAGATCGTTGGCCATGCGCGGGAGCCTAGCTTCGCTGCGAAGCGTAACGACGAGACAGGGTCTCAAAAACCAAGGTTTGTGAGATGAGACGGGAAGCCCCCAGGAATGGGCGCAGCGCTGTTCAAGACCCGTCTCGAAACCCTCGCCTCAGGCTTGATCTTTTGAGACGAGTTCTGAGACGGTCTCGCCATGGCAGAGATCATCACTCCCACGGGGCAGCTCATCGGTTACGCCCGCGTCTCCGCCGACGACCAGGAAGCACAGCTCCAGCGCGACGCACTGACGGCCGCAGGCTGCGCCCGGATCTTCGAGGACAAGGCATCGGGCAAGAACACCGACCGAGCAGAGCTGCGGGCCGCACTCGACTACGCCCGTGCTGGAGACACCCTGTGCGTGTGGAAGCTCGACCGCTTCGCCCGTTCCCTCATCGACCTTGTGACGATGGTCGACACCCTTCGAGAGCAGGGCATCGGGTTCAAGGTGCTCACGGGCGCACTGGCCAACATCGACCCCGGTACGGCGGACGGCCGTCTCATGCTTCAGGTAGTCGGAGCCATGGCCGAGTTTGAGCGCAGCCTCATCAAGGAGCGCACCCGCGCCGGACTTGATGCGGCCAGGGCTCAGGGGCGTACCGGCGGACGGCCGTCCGTGGTCGATGAGGATGTACTGACCGTGGCCCGTGCGAGGAAGGCGAAGGGCGAGAGCGTGAGCGCCATCGCTAAGGCCCTCGGTGTCTCCCGTGCCACGTTGTACCGGCACCTCGGAGAGAGAGCGCCTGAGGCAGGCGCACAGGAATCCAGCCAGGCCCTCGGCTCAACGCCGGGGGCCGCTGTCGTGCATGGGCGCCTGACGCCGTCTGACGGCTGACACGATGCTGGCCCCCTGCCCGACCACGGGGCCAGCACAGGGGCCAGCACAGGGGCGCGTGTCGCTCACGCTGCACGCCCCTTCCAGCGCACCTCCGGTCTGTGTTGCTCGCCGTCCCTCAGTGCGCCGGGGTTCTGTCCGGCTCGGCCCGCACCACCATGGCGAACGACGTACACATCCGCCGGAAGCCACGATGGTTGCTGAGGCCGGTGTGACTCATGCACTCGACGTCGACCGCCGCACTGTCCGTCGATGGCTCCGCCTTCCACTTGCAGTGCAGGCACTCCGCCTCATAGGTCACGTCCGTGTCCGGATGCTGCGAGATTCGGTGCGTCACGAACCGCAGGACCGCGCGCGACATCACTCGGCCCCGTGGTCTTCCCGGAGGTGCGTGCGGAGCACGACGTTCGCGTCCGTCGCCTTCGAGTAGTCGCCGACCGATCGGGCGTTGGCTCGGGTCACGGCGACGCCGAGGCACTGCCGACATCCCGCGACGGGGTCCGGGTCTCCCTCCGGAAGGGTCAGGTTCACCGGCCCTGCCATCGTCGTCTTGGGTGTGCTCATCCGTGCGACCTCCCGACTGTTCGCCTGCCGAAGGATGATCCCCCAGGGTGCGCACGGAATGGCGCTTCAGTCGCGTAGTCGACTGAAGTCATGCACGGCAAGCGGCGGACCACTCGGCGAGCCGTGCCCGAAGGTCTTCGCCGAAGAGGGCGTGTTCCTCGTACCCGGCGAACTCCTTCAGGTACGACTGAACATCTCGGCCGTCGCGGAGTACGAGACTTCCCGCCGTCGTCTCGATGGTGACCAACGCGGCGTCGTAGACGGTGAACGTACTCAGAGGAGTTCGGGGCGTCGGTGCCCCTACGGGGATCACCCCGATCTGAACGTTCGGGAGGTAGGACAGGGACGCCAGCCGGTCCATCTGCTCGGCCAGCGCCAGCGGGGAGACGACCGGCCAGCGAACCGCCTGCTCGGTCAGAACGAACGCGAACCGCTTCGAGGCGTCGTAGAGGACGGCTTGCCGTCCCAGCTTCCCCGCTACCGCCTGGCTCGTGTCGGCCGTCGAGTGGGCCAGGCTCGCCCGTACGTACTCCGGTGTTGCGAGCAGCCCGGTAACCATCGAGAGCAGGAAGTAACGCATGTGCGTAGAGGACGCTTCGAGCGACTTCAGCTCGGCCTGTCTCGTACCGAGCCCCTTGCGCCGAAGCTCTCGAAGGTTCCGCCACTCGGTGTTCGCCATCCTGGCGAGGGTGGAGACCTCGGCGACCAGTTCCGGCGGAGCGTCCAGCGCTCGCAAGATCTGCTCGACGTCGACCAGGGACGGCCGTGTCCGGCCGTTCTCGATGCGAGACACCTTCGACTGGGACATGTTGCAGCGCGCTGCGAGCCGGTCCCCTGAGAGGCCGGCTCGCTTGCGCAAGTACCGAAGCAGGGAGGCGAGTTCGGTACCAGACTCGCCAAGCTGCTCAGCTTCGAACGTCACTCCGTCACGCGCTCCGCGTACTCCAGGAAGGGAACCGACTCGGCAACGGCGATGCGCTGCCACTCGATGAACGGCGCAGGGTCACCCTCGTACAGCTCCCGGCTGATCTGCGTTCCGTCGTCCTCGTACTTCATGAGAACGACCGTCGAGCGGTCGAACATCCAGAAGTCCTCGACATCCGGCAACGGGTTCTCTCGCTCGGTCACGTCAAGGATGCGGATGTCCTCCCCGGCGAGCACGTGCGGGGCGTAGTACCGGGAGAACTCGAAGCGCAGGTACTCGGATAGCGGTCGATTCAGGACGTGCACTCGCCCCTTGCTCCTCCCCTCGCCGCGCAGCTGCTTCAGGTCTTCCGTGTACGCCGACGAGTAGGTGTCCGGGTCGACGCGCTTGCCTGCCCGGAAGGCTTCGAGTTCTTCCGCCTCCTGCGGTACGAGGTACTGGGGCAGGGTCTCCAGCCGCCACGCTTCCGACTGGAAGCCTCGGAGCATCGCCCGCCACTCCTCACCATCCAAGAGCACGAACGGCCTCCCGAAGAACGCTCTCGGGGATCTCCACGAGCCCTTCCCCCTGCGGGGGAGTGAAGACGTCGGACACGTCGCCCTGAACCACGATGGAGCCGGACGCGGTGCGGTAGACGTTCGGGCAGTCATCCTCTCCGCACGTGCCGTTGCCGTTCCCAGTGAGCCGAGTCAGTTCTTCGCGTGCCATGCGGAACCCCCTTGACTTGTCGAGCCGGACGGGCCGCCCGAGACGACCGTACGGGGGCCGCTCGCGGCCGTCCATGCACGGACGTGACTCATCCACGTTGTTGCATGAACTGGGTAGCGAGAGGGGTGCACAGAGGCTCTGAGGGATGTCCGGATCTTCCTCGCCGGGTATGACGAAGGGCCCCGCCCGACTCTCGTCAGACAGGGCCCGTGCTCGCTGAGCGCCGACAGCCGGCTCGCTCTCCGCGATCGGATCTCAGGGGTTCCGGAACGTGATCCGGCAGTGCTCGGTCGTCGCCGTGGCGACGACATACATGCTCAGTGCCTAACCTACGGCATGTGGCACTGCATGAACCTGGTGTGCGGTCCGGAGGGTCGGCCCAGTGGTGTCTTGCTTCGGGCCGGCGAGTTCACCGAGGGTGCCGGACTGGCTCGCAAACGTCGACTCTCGGCCCGAAATGACAAAGAACTGGCCAAAGGACCCGCAGGCCTCGCCACGGCGCTCGGGGTGGACCGGTCGCTCGACGGCACGGATGCCTGCGCACCCGAGGGCTCCCCACTGACCCTTCTGACGGGCACCCCCGTCCACTCCGACCAGGTACGCAGCGGCCCCCGCACGGGAGTGGCCGGCGACGGGGGCGTCCACCCATGGCGCTTCTGGATCGCCAACGACCCGACAGTGAGCCCTTATCGGGCCCATACGCCACGCCGTCGCTCAACTTGACGCGTCCCTGGGGGATCCGTAATGTAGCCCGAGCCGCTTGAACCGGTTACGGCGTTCAGTCTGCAGCCGAGAGTGGCCAACCCACTACCTACGACTTCCCCTCGGCGGGGGCGAATTCGGCGTGCCTGCATGCCTGAATTCAAACTCGCGGAACTCGATTATGAGTTGCGGAGGGAATCGACTAACGTAGTGAATGTCGAAAGGCCGCGAGACGGAAGCGCTCAAAGCCCGAAGACAAACCCCGCCGACCGGGAATCGGATACGAAAGAGTCTGATAGAGTCGGAACCGCCGGAAAGGGAAACGCGAAAGCGGAAACCTGGAAAGCAGCGAGGAAATCGGATCGGAAAAAGATCTGATAGAGTCGGAAACGCAAGACCGAAGGGAAGCGCCCGGAGGAAAGCCTGAGAGAGTCTCTCGGGTGAGTACAAAGGAAGCGTCCGTTCCTTGAGAACTCAACAGCGTGCCAAAAATCAACGCCAGATATGTTGATACCCCGTCCATCGGAGACTTCCGGTGGCGAGGTTCCTTTGAAAAAGTCCTGCCGGGCATTGCCTGGTAGGCGCACAGCGAGGACGCTGTGAACCGTCCGATTATTCCTCGGACGGTTCCGCTCTCGTGGTGTCGTCCCGATTACGGGAAAACATTCACGGAGAGTTTGATCCTGGCTCAGGACGAACGCTGGCGGCGTGCTTAACACATGCAAGTCGAACGATGAAGCCCTTCGGGGTGGATTAGTGGCGAACGGGTGAGTAACACGTGGGCAATCTGCCCTTCACTCTGGGACAAGCCCTGGAAACGGGGTCTAATACCGGATAATACTGCGGACCGCATGGTCTGCGGTTGAAAGCTCCGGCGGTGAAGGATGAGCCCGCGGCCTATCAGCTTGTTGGTGAGGTAGTGGCTCACCAAGGCGACGACGGGTAGCCGGCCTGAGAGGGCGACCGGCCACACTGGGACTGAGACACGGCCCAGACTCCTACGGGAGGCAGCAGTGGGGAATATTGCACAATGGGCGAAAGCCTGATGCAGCGACGCCGCGTGAGGGATGACGGCCTTCGGGTTGTAAACCTCTTTCAGCAGGGAAGAAGCGAAAGTGACGGTACCTGCAGAAGAAGCGCCGGCTAACTACGTGCCAGCAGCCGCGGTAATACGTAGGGCGCAAGCGTTGTCCGGAATTATTGGGCGTAAAGAGCTCGTAGGCGGCTTGTCACGTCGGTTGTGAAAGCCCGGGGCTTAACCCCGGGTCTGCAGTCGATACGGGCAGGCTAGAGTGTGGTAGGGGAGATCGGAATTCCTGGTGTAGCGGTGAAATGCGCAGATATCAGGAGGAACACCGGTGGCGAAGGCGGATCTCTGGGCCATTACTGACGCTGAGGAGCGAAAGCGTGGGGAGCGAACAGGATTAGATACCCTGGTAGTCCACGCCGTAAACGGTGGGCACTAGGTGTTGGCGACATTCCACGTCGTCGGTGCCGCAGCTAACGCATTAAGTGCCCCGCCTGGGGAGTACGGCCGCAAGGCTAAAACTCAAAGGAATTGACGGGGGCCCGCACAAGCAGCGGAGCATGTGGCTTAATTCGACGCAACGCGAAGAACCTTACCAAGGCTTGACATACACCGGAAACGGCCAGAGATGGTCGCCCCCTTGTGGTCGGTGTACAGGTGGTGCATGGCTGTCGTCAGCTCGTGTCGTGAGATGTTGGGTTAAGTCCCGCAACGAGCGCAACCCTTGTTCTGTGTTGCCAGCATGCCCTTCGGGGTGATGGGGACTCACAGGAGACTGCCGGGGTCAACTCGGAGGAAGGTGGGGACGACGTCAAGTCATCATGCCCCTTATGTCTTGGGCTGCACACGTGCTACAATGGCAGGTACAAAGAGCTGCGAAGCCGCGAGGCGGAGCGAATCTCAAAAAGCCTGTCTCAGTTCGGATTGGGGTCTGCAACTCGACCCCATGAAGTCGGAGTTGCTAGTAATCGCAGATCAGCATTGCTGCGGTGAATACGTTCCCGGGCCTTGTACACACCGCCCGTCACGTCACGAAAGTCGGTAACACCCGAAGCCGGTGGCCCAACCCCTTGTGGGAGGGAGCTGTCGAAGGTGGGACTGGCGATTGGGACGAAGTCGTAACAAGGTAGCCGTACCGGAAGGTGCGGCTGGATCACCTCCTTTCTAAGGAGCACTTCTCACCAGGAACCTTCGGGGACTTGGTCAGAGGCCAGTACATCGGCGAATGTCCGATGCTGGTTGCTCATGGGTGGAACGTTGATTATTCGGCACACTTGATCGTCTTCTCCTTCCAGTACTGCTCTTCGGAGCGTGGAACGTCGAGGGGAGCGGTGAGGGTGTCGGGCACGTTGTTGGGTGTCTGAAGGTACGGCCGAATGTGGCTGCCTTCAGTGCCGGCCCCAGTGAACTCCGGGTTGTACCGGGGGTGATGGGTGGTTGGTCGTTGTTTGAGAACTGCACAGTGGACGCGAGCATCTGTGGCCAAGTTTTTAAGGGCGCACGGTGGATGCCTTGGCACCAGGAACCGATGAAGGACGTGGGAGGCCACGATAGTCCCCGGGGAGTCGTCAACCAGGCTTTGATCCGGGGGTTTCCGAATGGGGAAACCCGGCAGTCGTCATGGGCTGTCACCCGCTGCTGAACACATAGGCAGTGTGGAGGGAACGCGGGGAAGTGAAACATCTCAGTACCCGCAGGAAGAGAAAACAACCGTGATTCCGGGAGTAGTGGCGAGCGAAACCGGATGAGGCCAAACCTCAAGCGTGTGAGACCCGGCAGGGGTTGCGCTTGGGGGGTTGTGGGATCTCTCTTCTGTCGTCTGCCGGCGACAGGACGAGTCAGAAACCGTTGATGTAGGCGAAGGACATGCGAAAGGTCCGGCGTAGAGGGTAAGACCCCCGTAGTCGAAACATCAGCGGCTCGTTTGAGAGACACCCAAGTAGCACGGGGCCCGAGAAATCCCGTGTGAATCTGGCGGGACCACCCGCTAAGCCTAAATATTCCCTGGTGACCGATAGCGGATAGTACCGTGAGGGAATGGTGAAAAGTACCGCGGGAGCGGAGTGAAATAGTACCTGAAACCGTGTGCCTACAAGCCGTGGGAGCGTCGGACAAGCACTTGTGCTTGTCTCGTGACTGCGTGCCTTTTGAAGAATGAGCCTGCGAGTTTGCGGTGTGTTGCGAGGTTAACCCGTGTGGGGAAGCCGTAGCGAAAGCGAGTCCGAACAGGGCGGTTTAGTAGCGCGCTCAAGACCCGAAGCGGAGTGATCTAGCCATGGGCAGGTTGAAGCGGCTGTAAGAGGTCGTGGAGGACCGAACCCACCAGGGTTGAAAACCTGGGGGATGACCTGTGGTTAGGGGTGAAAGGCCAATCAAACTCCGTGATAGCTGGTTCTCCCCGAAATGCATTTAGGTGCAGCGTCGTGTGTTTCTTGCCGGAGGTAGAGCACTGGATAGGCGATGGGCCCTACCGGGTTACTGACCTTAGCCAAACTCCGAATGCCGGTAAGTGAGAGCGCGGCAGTGAGACTGTGGGGGATAAGCTCCATGGTCGAGAGGGAAACAGCCCAGAGCATCGACTAAGGCCCCTAAGCGTACGCTAAGTGGGAAAGGATGTGGAGTCGCACAGACAACCAGGAGGTTGGCTTAGAAGCAGCCACCCTTGAAAGAGTGCGTAATAGCTCACTGGTCTAGTGATTCCGCGCCGACAATGTAGCGGGGCTCAAGCGTACCGCCGAAGTCGTGTCATTGCAGCATGAGGGCCAACGCCCGCTGTGATGGGTAGGGGAGCGTCGTGTGCCGGGTGAAGCCGCGCCGGAAGGCAGTGGTGGACGGTTCACGAGTGAGAATGCAGGCATGAGTAGCGATACACACGTGAGAAACGTGTGCGCCGATTGACTAAGGGTTCCTGGGTCAAGCTGATCTGCCCAGGGTAAGTCGGGACCTAAGGCGAGGCCGACAGGCGTAGTCGATGGATAACCGGTTGATATTCCGGTACCCGCTGTGAAGCGTCAAACATCGAACCAGGCGATGCTAAGTCCGTGAAGCCGCCCCGGAGCCTTCGGGCAAAGGGGAGTGGTGGAGCCGACGGACCAGACCTGTAGTAGGTGAGTGATGGGGTGACGCAGGAAGGTAGTCCATCCCGGGCGGTGGTTGTCCCGGGGTAAGGGTGTAGGCCGTGCGATAGGTAAATCCGTCGCACTTGTGGCTGAGACCTGATGCCGAGCCGATTGTGGTGAAGTGGATGATCCTATGCTGTCGAGAAAAGCCTCTAGCGAGTTTCATGGCGGCCCGTACCCTAAACCGACTCAGGTGGTCAGGTAGAGAATACCGAGGCGTTCGGGTGAACTATGGTTAAGGAACTCGGCAAAATGCCCCCGTAACTTCGGGAGAAGGGGGGCCATCACCGGTGAGGGAACTTGCTTCCTGAGCTGGGGGTGGCCGCAGAGACCAGCGAGAAGCGACTGTTTACTAAAAACACAGGTCCGTGCGAAGCCGTAAGGCGATGTATACGGACTGACGCCTGCCCGGTGCTGGAACGTTAAGGGGACCGGTTAGTCACAATTCGTTGTGGCGAAGCTGAGAACTTAAGCGCCAGTAAACGGCGGTGGTAACTATAACCATCCTAAGGTAGCGAAATTCCTTGTCGGGTAAGTTCCGACCTGCACGAATGGCGTAACGACTTCTCGACTGTCTCAACCATAGGCCCGGTGAAATTGCACTACGAGTAAAGATGCTCGTTTCGCGCAGCAGGACGGAAAGACCCCGGGACCTTTACTACAGTTTGATATTGGTGTTCGGTTCGGCTTGTGTAGGATAGCTGGGAGACTGTGAAGCATTGGCGCCAGCCAGTGTGGAGTCGTCGTTGAAATACCAGTCTGGTCGTGCTGGATGTCTAACCTGGGTCCGTGATCCGGATCAGGGACAGTGTCTGATGGGTAGTTTAACTGGGGCGGTTGCCTCCCAAAGAGTAACGGAGGCGCCCAAAGGTTCCCTCAGCCTGGTTGGCAATCAGGTGTTGAGTGTAAGTGCACAAGGGAGCTTGACTGTGAGACCGACGGGTCGAGCAGGGACGAAAGTCGGGACTAGTGATCCGGCGGTGGCTTGTGGAAGCGCCGTCGCTCAACGGATAAAAGGTACCCCGGGGATAACAGGCTGATCTTCCCCAAGAGTCCATATCGACGGGATGGTTTGGCACCTCGATGTCGGCTCGTCGCATCCTGGGGCTGGAGTCGGTCCCAAGGGTTGGGCTGTTCGCCCATTAAAGCGGTACGCGAGCTGGGTTTAGAACGTCGTGAGACAGTTCGGTCCCTATCCGCTGTGCGCGTAGGAGTCTTGAGAAGGGCTGTCCCTAGTACGAGAGGACCGGGACGGACGAACCTCTGGTGTGCCAGTTGTCCTGCCAAGGGCATGGCTGGTTGGCTACGTTCGGGAGGGATAACCGCTGAAAGCATCTAAGCGGGAAGCCTGCTTCGAGATGAGGACTCCCACCCCCTTGAGGGGTTAAGGCTCCCAGTAGACGACTGGGTTGATAGGCCAGATCTGGAAGGCGGGTAACCGCTGGAGGTGACTGGTACTAATAGGCCGAGGGCTTGTCCTCAGTTGCTCGCGTCCACTGTGTTAGTTCTGAGACAACGACCGTTGTCGGCTTTGAGCAGAACATTCAACTGAAGAGTGTGCTTGTTCGCTCGAAACCATTAGGGTTTCGGTGGTCATAGCGTGAGGGAAACGCCCGGTTACATTTCGAACCCGGAAGCTAAGCCTTACAGCGCCGATGGTACTGCAGGGGGGACCCTGTGGGAGAGTAGGACGCCGCCGAACAATATTTGGAGGACCTCTGGTCCCAGCGACTCGCTGGGACCAGAGGTCCTTTTTTGTTTTTCCGAAGCGCGCCGGGTACTCGGCTGCGCGAGAATGACTTGCGGTACCGAAGACAGGAGTCACCCATGTCCACCAACTCTCCCGATGAGCGACCCGAGCGCGACCAGCGCCGCCGGGACAGTGGTGACCGCGGCGGCTATCGCGGGGGCCCGCGCCGTGACAACGACCGGGGCGGGTCGGACCGGGGCGGCTATGGCCGGCGTGACGACCGCCGCGACGACCGCCGCGACGGTGATCGCGGTGGCGACCGCGGCGGTGTCCGCCGTGATGACAACCGCCGTGATGACAACCGTGGTGGCGGTGGCTTCCGCGGCCGTGACGATCGGCGAGAGGGCGACCGCGGCGGTCGTCCGCCGTTCCGCCGTGACGACCGCCGTGACGACCGCCCCGGCGGGCCGCGCCGCGACGACCGCGACGGTGGGTACCGCCGGGACGGCGACCGTCCGGCCTTCCGTCGTGACGATGCCAGTGGCCCGCGCCGCGATGACGACCGCGGTGGTTTCCGTCGTGATGACCGTCGTGACAGTGGTGATCGCGGGGGCTTCCGTCGCGATGACAACCGTGGTGGCGGCGGCTTCCGGCGTGACGACCGCAGGGACGACCGGCGTGATGACCGTCGGGGCGATGACCGTGGTGGTTTCCGTCGTGATGACCGTCGTGACGGTGGCGATCGTGGTGGCTTCCGGCGGGACGACCGCGGCGACTTCCGGCGTGACGACCGCCGCGAGGGCGACCGTCCGCCCTTCCGCCGTGACGACAGGCGGGACGACCGCCGCGACGATCGCCGCGGCGACGACCGCGGCTTCCGTCGCGACGGGGACCGTCCGGCTGTCCGTCGTGATGACCGTCGTGACAGTGGTGATCGCGGGGGCTTCCGTCGCGATGACAACCGTGGTGGCGGCGGCTTCCGGCGTGACGACCGCAGGGACGACCGGCGTGATGACCGTCGGGGCGATGACCGTGGTGGTTTCCGTCGTGATGACCGTCGTGACGGTGGCGATCGTGGTGGCTTCCGGCGGGACGACCGCGGCGACTTCCGGCGTGACGACCGCCGCGAGGGCGACCGTCCGCCCTTCCGCCGTGACGACAGGCGGGACGACCGCCGTGACGACCGGCGTGAAGACAGCCGGGGCGGCGGCTTCCGTGGTCGCGACGACCGCGGACGCGGTGGTCCGCGTCGTGACGACCGGGGCGGGCGCCCCGGCGGCTTCCGCGGCCGTGACGACCGCAGGGGCGACGACCGGCGCGGTGGCGGCCGTTTCCGTGACGAGCGGGACCGTGACCGTGAGCCGATCAAGCGGCTGCCGATTCCCGATGACGTCACGGGCGAGGAGATCGACAAGGATGTACGGCAGGAGCTCCAGAGCCTGCCCAAGGGGCTTGCGGAGGATGTCTCCCGGAACCTGGTGATGGTCGCCCGGCTCATCGACGAGGACCCCGAAGGCGCGTACGCGTACGCGAAGATCGCCCTGCGGCTGGCGTCCCGCGTCGCCGCCGTACGCGAGGCGGCCGGTTTCGCCGCGTACGCGAACCAGAAGTTCAGCGAGGCTCTCGCCGAGTTCCGGGCCGCGCGTCGGATGACCGGCGGCGTGGAGCTGTGGCCCGTCATGGCGGACTGCGAGCGCGGTCTGGGGCGGCCCGAGAAGGCGCTGGACATGGCCGGCGCGCCCGAGGTGCAGAAGCTGGACAAGGCCGGGCAGGTCGAGATGCGGCTCGTGGCCGCCGGTGCGCGGCGAGACATGGGACAGCTGGAGGCCGCCATCGTGACCCTGCAGAGCCCGGAGCTCGCCTCGAACTCCGTACAGCCCTGGACCGCGCGTCTGCGCTACGCGTACGCCGACGCGCTTCTCGCGGCCGGTCGTGAGGGCGAGGCGCGCGAGTGGTTCGCCAAGGCCGTCGAGTCCGACAAGGACGGCAGCACGGACGCCTCCGACCGGCTCGCGGAGCTGGACGGCGTCGAGTTCGTCGACGCGCTCGTCGAGGATGAGGACGAGACCGGGACCGAGCTTGAGACCAAGGTCGAGGACGAAGGCGAGGTCGAGGCTCCGAAGGCTGCGCGGGCGTCGTCCGATGGTGAGGGCGACGAAGAGGACGGTTCCGAGGACGACGTTCCTCAGAGCTGACGCCCAGTCGTACTGAGAAGCACACGGGCGGCGGGACTCCGGGAGGAGTGCCGCCGCCCGTCGGCGTTTCTAGAGCGCGAGTCCCCGCAGCACCAGCCCGGAGGCGGGTTTGGGGCCGAACGACGTCGACTTGCGGGGCATCGTGACGCCTTGGCGGGCGAGGTCGCGTACGACCTCCTCGTGGACCGGGTGCATCAGGACGGCCGTGCCTCCGTCGCGCTCCGCCTTCTCGACCGTGGCGGTCGTGTCGTGGATGTACGCGATGTGCTCGGGCGAGTCCTCAGGGATGCCCCAGATGTGGTCGAGGAGCGTGGCGTGCAGGACCGTCGCGTCCAGGGTGCGCCAGGCCTCGGGGTGCTCCGCCGGGATCGTACGGGCAAGGAGGTCCGGGTCCGGACGGTCGACCAGGTGGAAGGCGCCGTCGCCGGCAAGGAGGAAGGCGTTTCCTTCGGCGGCCGCCGCGGAAAGGGCCTCCAGGGCCTTGGAGAGGGGAACGCCGAGGTGGCGTACCCGGAAGGAGTCCGTGAGGGCGGCCAGCGCGTCGGAGACCGGCAGCCGGTGCAGCAGCCGGTGGATCGCGCGGACACGCAGCGGAAAGCGCAGGGTGTCCACCAGGAGGACCAGGCCGTAGTCCCAGGGGCTGGGAGACGGGTGCTCCGCGCGTAGACGCAGGTATGTTGCCCAGCGATGGTGGCCGTCGGCGATGAGCGCCTGGTGCTGGAGGAGATCTGTCTGGATCTCGGCCAGCTCGGCCGGATCGGTGACCGCCCACAGGCGGTGGCTGAAGCCGTCCTCCGTGGTCGTCGACAGCAGCGGCGGACGTTCGGCGGTGCGTTCGATGACGGCGGCCGTGCCGACCCGGGAACCGTTGCCTCGGTAGGTGAGCAGCAGGGGTTCGAGGTTGGCGGAAGTGGCGCGCATCAGGGCCGCGCGCTCCGCGACGACGTGCGGCATCACGTCCTCGTGCGGGAGGACGACGGAGTCCGACGGCTCCGACAGGCGCAGGGCGCCGATGACGCCGCGTTGCAGCAGGTCGCCGTCGCGCTGCTCGTACACATACAGGCCCGGCTCGGGATCGGTCGTCAGGACGCCTTCCGACAGCCAGCGGCTCAAGGTCTCGGCCGCCTGCCGGTTGCGGGCAGCGGGGGTGCCGTCCTGGGGGAGGATCAGCCGGACGATGTTGTGCGGGTCGGCGGATTCGAGTTCGAGCAGGCCGTCGGGCCGCACGATGACGTCATACGGCGGGGACGTCACGGCGGCGAGGCTGCCGACCCGGTCGGGGTCGTAGCGCAGGCCTCGGAACGGGGTCAGTTCGAGGCCGCTGCGCGCCGGTGTTTCCTCCTCGGGACCTGCATAGTTCATTGAGGCATCGTAAGTGTGTCAGTGGCATGCGCGATGATCGGGGGAACGGGATCGAACGAGGAGCGATGTGTAATGAGCCAGACCGTCAGGACGCGGCCCGAGGGCAGTGGCCAGGCCCTGAGCAAGGCGTACGACACGGCGCTGCTCGATCTGGACGGGGTGGTGTACGCGGGTGGCAACGCGATCGCGCACGCCGTGGAGTCCCTGGCCACCGCCCGCTCGGGCGGTATGCATCTCGCGTACGTCACGAACAACGCCCTGCGTACTCCGGACGTGGTGGCCGAGCACCTGACGGAGCTGGGGATACCCACAGAGGCGTCCGACGTCATCACCTCGGCGCAGGCTGCCGCCCGGCTCATCAGCGAGCAGGTGCCCGCGGGCGCGCGCGTCCTGGTCATCGGCGGAGAGGGGCTGCGGGTCGCACTGCGCGAGCGCGGGCTCGAACCGGTCGAGTCGGCCGACGACGATCCGGCGGCGGTCGTCCAGGGGTTCGGTGGCGCCGACCTGCGCTGGGGGCGCTTCGCGGAGGCGTGCTACGCCATCGCGCGCGGGGTGCCGTGGTTCGCCTCCAACACCGACCTGACGATCCCGAGCGCGCGCGGCATCGCTCCGGGAAACGGCGCGGCGGTCGAGGTCGTCCGCATCGCCACGGGCGCCGAGCCGCAGGTGGCGGGCAAGCCGCTGCCCCCGATGCACCGCGAGACGATCCTGCGGACCGGGGCCAAGCGGCCGCTGGTGGTCGGCGACCGGCTGGACACGGACATCGAGGGCGCGTTCAACGGAGAGGTGGAATCGCTGCTCGTGCTCACCGGTGTGACGGACGGCGCGCAGCTCCTCGCGGCCCCGCCGCAGCACCGGCCGACGTATGTCGACGCGGATCTGCGCGGTCTGCTCACCGGGCAGCCGGAGGTCGTGGAGGCGGGCGACGGGTTCCGCTGCGGCGGCTGGACCGCCACGGCCGGTAGCGAGCGGCTGGAGCTGGAGGGCGACGGCGAGGTCCTCGACGGGCTGCGGGCGCTGTGCGCGGCGGCCTGGACGGCGGCCGGGGAGAGCACCTGCGAGTTGGACGGCGGGAAGGCGCTGGCGCGGCTGGGGCTTTGAGCACCCCCGGGCATCCGGCAGCAGGGGTCTTGACGGCTCATCGGGGGCTGCTCGGGCGCTCGGGCAGCGCTTGAAGGATTGGCGGGGCGCTCGGGCGACGCTTCAAGGATTGGCGGGGCGCTCGGGCGACGCTTCAACGATCGGCCGGGCATTCGGGAAATTCACCAACGACTGCTCGGACATTCGGGTGAGTCATCAGTGACGGCTCGAGCCATCGACGGCTCATCGGCGATTGTCGGGGCGTCCCGGCGACTCATGGGCGTGCCCGGGCGCTCGGGCGGCTCGACAGTGCCTGTCCGGGCGCCCTGGCGGCTCATCAGCGACGGTCCCGGCAATCGACTGCTCACCAGTGACCCGCTCGGGCACTCGGCGGCCCACCAGCGGTGGCGGGGACATCGAGCCGGTATGCGAGGGTAGGCTAACCTAACCTCGTGTTGGTCGACAGTCCTCCCGAACAGCGCGCGGAGATCGCCCCCGCGCCCCCAACCCGACGGGCGATACGTGCCTTTGGGCTCCTCGCGTCCGTGGGTGTCCTGGTGCTCGTCGCCCTGGCGAGTATCGCGATCGGTGCGAAGGCGCTGCCGCTCGACCAGGTCTGGCACGGCCTGTTCCACGACTCGGGGACGTACGCCGACGTCGTGGTCGCCGACCGGGTCTCCCGCACCGTCCTCGGGCTGCTGGTCGGCGCCGCGCTCGGGTTGTCCGGTGCCGTCCTCCAGGCGCTCACCCGCAATCCGCTGGCCGACCCCGGACTGCTCGGCATCAACGCGGGCGCGTCCGCCGCGGTCGTCACCGCCATCACGTATTTCGGCGTCACGAGTCTGAGTGGCTACGTCTGGTTCGCCTTCTTCGGGGCGGCGGCGGTCGGTGCCCTCGTCTGGTTCCTGGGCGGCAGCCGGGGTGCGACGCCGATACGGCTCGCGCTCGCGGGCACCGCCATCAGCGCCGCTCTCTACGGCTACCTCCAGGCCGTGATGATCATGGACGACGCTGCGCTCGGAAAGATGCGCTTCTGGACCGTCGGTTCGCTGGCGTCGGCCACCGACACGACCATCAAGCAGGTCGTGCCGTTCCTCGCGGGCGGCACGATCATCGCGCTGGCTCTCGCCCGGCCGCTGAACGCGGTGGCCATGGGCGACGACACGGCCCGCGCGCTCGGCGCCCACCTGAACCGCACCCGCGCGCTGTCCATGGCCGCCGCGACCGTGCTGTGCGGTGCCGCGACCGCCGCCTGCGGGCCGATCGTCTTCGTCGGGCTGATGGTCCCGCATGTCGTGCGGTCCTTCACCGGCCCCGACCTGCGCTGGATTCTGCCGTACGCCACTGTCCTGTCGCCCGTGCTGCTGCTCGGCGCCGATGTGCTCGGACGGATGGTCGTCCGGCCCGCGGAGCTGCAGGTCGGCATCGTCACCGCGGTCCTGGGCGGCCCTGTCTTCATCTATCTCGTACGACGGCGGAGGACGGCGCGGCTGTGACCACACGGGCGACCACAGGTAAGCCGACCCCCGCCCTTCGGTCGGTCCGCGCGCCCGGCGGTCTCTCCGTCCGGCTCGATGTCCGGGCGCTCACCGTCGTCGTGCTGCTGCTGGTGGCCGCGCTCGCCGCGAGTGTGGTGCTGATCGGCACCGGCGACTTCCCGATCCCGGCCGTCGACGTCCTCAAGACGCTGGTCGGCAACGGCAGCGTGAGCCAGGAGTTCATCGTCAACGACCTGCGGCTGCCGCGGGTTCTCGTCGGTCTGCTCGTCGGGACCTCGCTCGGGCTCGGCGGGGCGCTCTTCCAGTCCATCTCCCGCAATCCGCTGGGCAGTCCGGACGTACTGGGCCTCGGACAGGGCTCGACGGCCGGCGCGCTCGTGATGATCGTGTTGTTCTCCGGGAGCGCGAACCAGGTCGCTCTCGGGGCGCTCGTCGGCGGTCTCGTGACCGGATTCGCCATTTATCTGCTCGCCTGGAAGCGGGGTGTGCTCGGTTATCGGCTGGTCCTGGTCGGTATCGGTGTCTCCGCGATCGTCACGGCGGTCAACGGATACCTGCTCACCAAGGCCGACATCGTCGACGCGGCCCGCGCGGTCGTGTGGATGACCGGCTCGCTCAACGGCCGTGACTGGGACCAGGTCTGGCCGCTGCTCGTCATGTGCGCGGTCCTCGTGCCACTCGTCCTGGGCAATGCGCGGGGGCTGCGCATGATGGAGATGGGCGACGACGTCTCGTACGCCCTCGGAGTGCGGGTCGAGCGGACGCGGCTGCTGCTGATGCTGGCTGCGGTGCTGCTCACCGCGGGCGCCACCGCCGCCGCGGGTCCCGTCGGCTTCGTGGCGCTGACCGCGCCGCAGCTGGCCCGACGGCTGACCCGGTCGCCCGGACCGAACCTGGTGCCGTCGATGTGCATGGGCGCGACCCTGCTGATCGTCGCGGACTGGGCCTCCCAGCGGGCCTTCGGCGCCGACCAGCTGCCCGTCGGCGTCGTGACCGGAGTCCTGGGCGGGGTCTATCTGCTGTGGCTCCTTGTCACCGAGCGCAAGGCAGGCCGGATGTGAACACCAAGAGGAGCGCTACGACTGTGAACCGCCTGTCGGCCGACAACGTCACCCTCGGCTACGACCAGCGCGTCATCGCGGAGAAGTTGTCGGTGGAGATCCCCGACAACTCCTTCACCGTGATCGTCGGTCCGAACGCCTGCGGCAAGTCCACGCTGCTGCGTGCGCTTTCGCGGATGCTGAAGCCCTCCGAGGGGCGAGTGCTGCTCGACGGGCAGGTCATCCAGTCGATGCCGGCGAAGAAGGTGGCCCGCACGCTCGGACTGCTGCCGCAGTCGTCGATCGCGCCGGACGGGATCACTGTCGGCGACCTGGTCGGCCGCGGCCGCTATCCGCACCAGGGGTTGTTGCGCCAGTGGTCGACGGAGGACGAACGGGTGGTGCAGGAGTCGATGGCCTCGACCGGGGTCGCCGAGCTCGCCGAACGCTATGTCGACGAATTGTCGGGCGGTCAGCGGCAACGCGTGTGGATCGCGATGGCGCTCGCGCAGCAGACCCCGCTGCTGCTCCTGGACGAGCCGACGACCTATCTCGACGTCCAGCACCAGATCGACGTGCTCGACCTGTGTGCGGAGCTTCACGAGGAGCAGGGGCGGACGCTGGTCGCGGTCCTGCACGACCTCAATCACGCCGCCCGGTACGCCACCCACCTCATCGCTCTGCGGGACGGCGAGGTCATCGCCGAGGGCGCGCCGAACGACATCGTCACGGCCGAGCTGGTCGAGCGCGTCTTCGGCCTGCGCTGCCAGGTCATCGACGACCCGGAGACGGGAACGCCGCTGGTGGTGCCGGCGGCACGCAAGGCGCGTACGGCCGCGTCGGTATCGGCTGCATCGGCGGCGTCGTCATCGGCTGCATCCGGATCGGCTGTATCGGCTACAGAAGGGTCCTGAGGCGGAACAGGTCGCGCAGGCCCGCCTCCAGCTTCACCCGGCCCGAGCCCCAGGCCTTCGCGAAGTTCAGGTCGCCGTTCACCATCGAGACCAGGTCGTCGCCCTTCATCGTGAGCCGGATCTGGCTCTTCTCGCGGGGTGGGCCCTGGAGCGTGTCGAGCACCTCGATCCGGCCGTCCTTGAGACGGCCCACGAAGGTGATGTCCAGGTCGGTGATACGGCAGCTCAGCGAGCGGTCCAGGGCCGCAGCGCTGCGTACGTCCCCTTCGGCGCCCGCAAGGTTGTCCGAGAGCTTGTCGAGTGCGGTACGGCACTCCTCAATCGTCGCCATCGTGATCGACGGTACCGCAGCGCTTCGCGGTAGCGTCGGGGCATGAGCGACTCATTGCCGGAGACCGAGGTCCGGCAGGACGTGCGGCCACCGGAGCCCGGCATTTCCTTCGAACCGGACGCCGGGCCCGTGGCAGGGCCCCGGCCGGAGGCCGCACTCGAACCCGAAGCAGGCGCCGCGGCCGGACCCGATCCGGACGGCGAACCGGGTTCCGGGCTCGTCGTCGAACCCTCGTACGACCCCGCCGCTCCGGCTCCGCTGAACGTGGACCGCACTCCCACCGGCAACGCCGACGTCGATGCCCAGCTCGATCGGCTGGCCGATGCCGACCACCTCGCCACGGACGGACATGTCGAGGTGTACGAGGATGTACACGGGGGGCTGCGCGACGCGCTCACCGCGCTCGACGCCCGCCCGGGACCTCCGGCGCCCCCCGCACCGTACGACCGCAGGAGCTGAACCGAACGTGGCAGGAGTGGCACGCCGCCGTCTCGACGCCGAGCTGGTCCGCCGGAAGCTCGCGCGTTCGCGCGAGCACGCCAGCCAGCTGATCGCCGCCGGGCGGGTCACCGTCGGCAAGACCGTCGCGACCAAGCCGGCCACACAGGTGGAGACCGCGGCCGCCATCGTCGTCGTCCAGGACGACAGCGATCCCGACTACGTGTCGCGGGGCGGCCACAAACTCGCTGGTGCCCTGGCGGCCTTCGTGCCCCAGGGGCTGAAGGTCGAGGGCAGACGCGCGCTGGACGCCGGAGCGTCCACCGGAGGCTTCACCGACGTGCTGCTGCGCGCGGGCGCCGCCCATGTCGTCGCTGTGGACGTCGGTTACGGACAACTTGCCTGGTCTCTTCAGAGCGATGAACGCGTCACCGTCAAGGACCGTACGAACGTACGCGAGTTGACGTTGGAGGCGATCGATGGGGAGCCCGTGGATCTTGTCGTCGGCGATCTGTCCTTCATCCCGCTCGGACTGGTGCTGCCCGCCCTGGTGCGGTGCGCGGCGCCGGATGCCGACCTGGTGATGATGGTGAAGCCGCAGTTCGAGGTGGGGAAGGAACGGCTGGGGAGCGGCGGCGTCGTACGCAGCCCCGAACTGCGCGCGGAGACCGTGCGCGCAGTGGCCGAACGAGCCCGGGAACTGGGGCTCGGAGTGCAGGGTGTGACCGCAAGCCCGTTGCCCGGACCCTCGGGCAACGTCGAGTACTTTCTGTGGCTGCGTGCCGGGGCACCCGAACTCGACCCGGCCGACGTTGACCGTGCAGTGGCGGAGGGGCCGCGTTGACACAGACCCGAGCTCGTACTGTTTTCCTGCTGGCCCACACCGGGCGGCCGGCAGCCATCCGCAGCGCCGAGTTGGTCGTCCAGGGGCTGTTGCGCTCCGGGATCGGCGTACGGGTGCTGGAGGCCGAGGCGGCCGATCTGCCGCTGCCGGGCGAGGTGGAGCTGGTCAAGGAGGCGACTCCACAGTGCCTCGACGGCTGCGAACTGCTGATCGTGCTGGGCGGTGACGGCACGCTGCTGCGCGGCGCCGAGTTCGCCCGCGCCTCCGGGGTGCCGATGCTCGGCGTCAACCTCGGCCGCGTCGGTTTCCTCGCGGAGGCCGAGCGCGACGACCTCGACAAGGTGGTCGACCGGGTCGTCACCAAGGCGTACGAGGTCGAGGAGCGCATGACCGTCGATGTCGTCGTGCACCAGAACGGCGCCATCGTGCACACCGACTGGGCGCTGAACGAGGCCGCCGTGCAGAAGGTGTCCGCCGAGAAGCTCCTCGAAGTGGTGCTGGAGATCGACGGGCGGCCGGTGACGGGCTTCGGCTGCGACGGCATCGTCTGCGCGACCCCGACCGGCTCGACGGCGTACGCCTTCTCCGCGGGCGGGCCCGTGGTGTGGCCCGAGGTCGAAGCGCTGCTCATGGTGCCGATCAGCGCGCACGCGCTGTTCGCCAAGCCGTTGGTGACGTCGCCGGACTCCGTGCTCGCGGTGGAGGTGCTGCCGCACATCCCGCCGGGTGTGCTGTGGTGCGACGGGCGGCGGACCGTGGAGCTGCCGCCGGGGGCGCGGGTGGAGGTGCGGCGGGGGGCTGTGCCGGTGAGGCTGGCCCGGCTGCACCATGCGTCGTTCACCGATCGTTTGGTGGCGAAGTTCGCCTTGCCGGTTTCCGGGTGGCGCGGGGCGCCGCATTAGACGTACGACGGCTTGTACTTCAGCCCACTCCCGCGGGTGACAACGGCCTCTTTGTGGGGCCTTGTCACCTGCGCCTTCGCGGCGGCGGGGCGGGGCCCGTCGCACACCCGGGCCCCGACCTCGTAAGGTCGTGTCCGTGTTGGAGGAGATGCGGATACGGTCGCTCGGAGTCATCGACGACGCGGTCGTCGAGCTGTCGCCCGGCTTCACCGCCGTGACCGGTGAGACCGGTGCGGGCAAGACGATGGTGGTCACCAGCCTCGGGCTGCTGCTGGGCGGGCGCGCGGACCCGGCCCTCGTACGGATCGGCGCCAAGAACGCCGTCGTGGAGGGGCGGATCGCCGTACCCACGGGCGGGACGGCCGTCGTACGGGCCGAGGAGGCCGGAGCCGAGCTCGACGACGGGGCGCTGCTGATCAGCCGTACCGTATCGGCAGAGGGACGGTCGCGGGCGCACCTGGGCGGGCGTTCCGTGCCGGTGGGTGTGCTCGCCGAGCTCGCCGACGAGCTTGTCGCCGTGCACGGGCAGACCGACCAGCAGGGGCTGCTCAAGTTGTCCCGGCAACGGCAGGCGCTCGACCGGTACGCGGGCGACGCGGTCGCCGTGCCGCTCGCCAAGTACGCGGGCGCCTACCGGCGGCTGCGTGCCATCTCGGCCGAGCTGGACGAGATCACCACGCGCGCGCGTGAACGGGCCCAGGAAGCCGACATGCTGCGCTTCGGGCTCGACGAGATCGCGGCGGTCGAGCCGCGGGCGGGCGAGGACGTGGAGCTGGCCGCCGAGGCCGAGCGCCTCGGCCACGCCGAGGCGCTCGCGTCGGCCGCCACGGCCGCGCACGCCGCGCTCGCGGGCAATCCCGAGGACCCGGAGGGCATCGACGCCACGACGCTCGTCGCGGGGGCGCACCGGGCTCTGGAGGCCGTGCGGTCGCACGACTCCGCATTGGCCGCGCTGTCCGGGCGGATCGGGGAGATCGGGATTCTGCTGGGCGACGTGGCGGGCGAATTGGCGGGATACGCCGACGACCTCGACGCCGATCCCCTGCGGCTCGCGGCGGTCGAGGAGCGCCGGGCCTCGCTCACCCAGCTGACCCGGAAGTACGGCGAGGACATCGACGCCGTACTGGCCTGGGCCGAGCAGGGCGCCGCACGGCTCACCGAGCTCGACGGCGACGACGAGCGGATCGACGAGCTGACCGCCGAGCGGGACGCGCTGCGGACCGAACTGGGCGGACTCGCCCAGGCGTTGACGGATGCCCGCACGGAGGCCGCCGAGCGGTTCGCCGCCGCCGTGACCGCCGAGCTGGCCTCGCTCGCCATGCCGCACGCGCGCGTGTCGTTCGAGATCCGGCAGACCGACGACCCGGAGGGTGTGGAGGTCGGCGGGCGCACGGTCGCGTACGGGCCCGCCGGCGTCGACGAGGTCGAGCTGCTGCTCGCCCCGCATCCCGGAGCGCCGCCGCGGCCGATCGCCAAGGGGGCCTCGGGCGGTGAGCTGTCGCGCGTGATGCTCGCGGTGGAGGTCGTGTTCGCGGGTACGGATCCTGTGCCGACGTACTTGTTCGACGAGGTCGATGCGGGGGTCGGCGGCAAGGCAGCGGTCGAGATCGGGCGGCGGTTGGCGCGGCTCGCGAAGACCGCGCAGGTGGTCGTGGTGACGCATCTGCCGCAGGTAGCCGCGTTCGCCGACCGGCAGTTGCTCGTCGAGAAGACCAACGACGGGTCGGTGACCCGGTCCGGGGTCAAGGTCCTTCAGGGCGAGGACCGGATCCGTGAACTGTCCCGGATGCTTGCGGGGCAGGAGGACTCGGAGACGGCTCGGGCGCATGCGGAGGAGTTGTTGGCCACCGCTCGGGCCGACGGGTAGCCGTCGGAGGGCCATCTTCTTCGCCGCTCTGCGCCGGAGCTTGGACCGCTCTGCGGTGTGGCTTGGACCGCTCTGCGGTGTGGCTTGGACCGCTCTGCGGTCCGGGTCTGCGGCGGGTTTCCCGCCCGCTCACCCCTGTCGACCGCTCCGCTGTCCCCGTGTCCGGCCCGCTCTGCGGGCCCTTAGGGTTCCGGGATGAGCATCTTTGTGGGTCGGGGCGCTGCTTTCAGCACGGCTGCGGCGGCCACCCGAGCGGGAATCGCCGCCCTGCGTTCCAAGGCGCCGGGCGGGCCCACCCGTTGGGAGCGCAAGAACTTCGCCGGGCGCACCGCCGAGCTGTACGCGGGCCCCGCGGCGGCCCTGGGAGCGGCGCTCGGGGCCGCGCGGGTCCGGCCTGCCGCCGCGTTCGCGGTTGCGGCCGCCGGTGCGTGTGGCGCGTACGACGATGTCGTGGGCGTGGATGACCCCCGGCGTGGGTTCCGGGCGCACCTGGGGGCATGCAGTTCCTCGCCCATCTGCCCCTCGACATCGGCGTGTTCGCGGTGTTCGTTTGCCAGAACGACCCCGGCCTGTGTGACGACCGGGACGCCACGGCCGGTGCCAACCGCGCCTTCCTGCTCAACGACGACCTCTCCCCGGCCGCTGTTCCCGCCGAGGGCACGACACGGCTCGGCGCGGTCGCCGCTCTGCGCGTCCATCCCGCTGGTACACCGACTGAAGCGCCAGTGCTGGGCCGGCTGGGCGGTGAACCTGACTGGATCCAGGACGATGAGACCCCCGACTGTCCTTCCTGCGCCGACCGCATGGCGTTCACAGCCGAACTCGAAGAGGGCTATGAATTCGCCACCAAGGCAAACTTTGGCGGCGGGGGCCGCGGTTGCATTTTCAGCTGCCAGCCCTGTGGTGAGGCCGCGTTCCTCTGGCAGTGTTGAACACTGCCCCAAGGGTCATGAACGAAGCCATAGCCGGATCGCCGCGACGGTGACGGTGCCCTGAAAGACATACGCGCGCTTGTCGAACCGCGTAGGAAGCGCATCGCAGGTAGATCCGCGAACGTCGAAAGAATCTTGCTTCGCGTGTGACTGTGCCCAGTGTTTGAGGTCAGCCGTGCCCTGGTGCCGGATCCGTCTGCGACACCGCATAACCGGCCACGGAGGGCCACCGAACTGTCAACACGACTGATTCTTCCTCGGCGAACCAGGAGTGATCGATTCCGTGCCCCCACACGACGTAGTCACCCTGCTGTTCCAAGAGGACACTGCGGCCGCGGAATTCAACGCGGAAGCGCCCGCTGATGAGGACCAGGAGCGCTGTTCGTTCCTCGCCCGTCACCCACTCCGCTCGCTCATCACCGCACGGGTGAACGCCCCATTTGATCTCCACGGCCGAACTGTGCCGAGGGTCGCCAGCACCTTTGAAGTGCCCCAGGAGCCAACCCCGGTCGAGCGCTGCGTCCTTGCCGGCGTTCCCCACGTACACGCTGTCATTCACGCCCCCGGACACTAGCAGCGGGCTGCGTGAGCATGATCAACCCATCCGCGACGGATACCAGGAATCCTTCTGAGCGGGCCCGAGGCGCCGCGCGAGTCGCTCAGCACTCTTTGGCCCCATCCGCCTTGGGAAACTTGGCTGTCTGGCGTGCGACCGCCCGAGCCCACCTCTCGTCGTGGCGTCTCGTCACCGGGGCACCTCACGCGCTTCCCGAATGATCTCGCGGCTCGTGGCGATGTCCTCGGCGACGCCAGCGGCCACGAGTGCGGCGCCTGGGGTGTGCCCGGAGCCGACGTAGCGCCAGTGCCGTTCGGTGACTGCGTCGGGAATGTCGTCGTGACCCACATGACGAGCGCGTTCGGCGCGTAGCGCCTGGTCGAGCCGGAGAGGTGGACCGGGTGGGCACAGCCTCCCGTGGCGACGATCTGGTCGAGCCGACGGGCGAACTTCGGATCTTGGGCGATGCGTATGGCGTCTCGGTCTGCTTCGGAGAGCTGACGCAGGCGCGCCGCGCGGTCGAGGGCGGCGCGCCTGTCAGCCGAGGTGAACTCGGTTGTGATGGTGGTGGCCTTCCAGGGTGGGTCGCCGAAGCGGCAGGGGTGATGGTTGGTGGCGCGCTATCGGCCATGGGGATCGCTCCTTACGTGGTTGGGCGTGGTGTGGGAGTTCAGCGGATGGTTCCGGTGCCCCGGCAGACGCGGCAGCGCCGACGCCGCCCGGTCCAGGTGGTACGGGCGCCCTCGCCCTTGCAGTTGGGGCACCTCACGCGGTTCATGGGCATGACGTACGTCCTTCCTGCTTAGAAGTGGGAGAAGCCGCTGAGCACCCAGGTGAGGAAGCCGTTGATCGTGAGGCTGACCGGGGTCTGGCCGAGGTACATGCCGAAGAGGGCGATGCAGACGGCCTCCCAGGCGCGTACGTCCCGGGATCGCACGAGGAGGAGAGTGATGATTCCGAAGACCACCACGAGGGACACGGCTGTACCTGCGCTGATCACTCCGAGCCCCCTTCGAGTGCCGCGAGAGCGCGGTCTATGGCGGGCAGTTCCGGGGTCATGGCCGCGTACTTCCTGGCCGTGGCCGTCGCCTCTTCGGCCGACGTGAGGTGCGACCGGGCTCGGCTCCAGCCGCCCTCAGGTCCGGTGCAGACGGCCACGCCTTTCTCGTCCTGGGTGATCGACTGAGCGACGACGACGGCGTCCTTGTTGAGGTCGCCCAGGGTCATTTCTGCCGTGCCGGGGTCGTTGACTCGGTGGCAGATACGGCCGCCGAGTTGGGCCCTCAGTGCGGCGACGCCGGGGCCGAGATCGGAGCCGACGCGCTGTCCGGCAACAACCAGGTGCATGCCGAGCGCGGCGCCGAGTTGGGCCAGGCGCAGGAGGAGCGTGGAGCACTGTTCCGCTTCCGCCTTGCTCTCTCGCCTGCCGTCGGACAGGTACAGCTCCGCGAGTTCGGCGACGATCACGACGACGGGTATCGGACGCAGCTTGTCGGGCAGTTCCCAGATGGATCGGACCCCTGCCGTGCGGCAGGCGCGCATGCGGTCTTGCATGTCGAGGACGAGCGCTGTGAGGACCGCGACCGCTTCGCGCCTGCATGTCGTGAGGGCGCTCAGCCGCCCGGCGAACAGGCCGAGTTCCATGCCGCCCATGCGGCCGATGCCGATCAAGGCGACCCGTTGTGGTGCGAGTTGAGTGATCAGCCGGGCCAGCAGGGTGGACTTGCCGGAGCGCGTGGCGCCCGCGATGAGCCAGTGCGGCACGAGCCGCAGGTCCATGACCCAGGCGCCGCCGTCCTCCAGTACGCCGATGAGTGCGGACAGGAGTGCGGCAGGCGCCGAGGCTAAGCCGGGCCGAGCCAGCGGGTCACTGGCGGTTGCGGTCAGAAGCACGAGGCCGCGCTCCGGCGAGGTGACGCGTACCGCGTGCACCTTCCAAGCGTGCACAAGCGCATCCGCTGCCTTCATGTAAGGTCGCCGGGGTCTGGCCGGCATGCAGGCGCACGGTCGCGCTCAGCCCCATGTGAGTAGCCCGCGGGAACGAGATCCGGGGAGCGACCGGCCGCAGCGGATCGCCCTTGACGACCAGGTCCCTGAGGAGCCCCCGAGGCGGACGCCGCGACACCGCAAGGTCGTTGAGCATCGCGACCTTGCGCCAGGTGAACATCACCCGGCAGGCAGCGACCGGATACCCGGCGATGTACCAGTGCCAGGCCGGACGATGCCGCCGTAGTTGGTCACCGATGACGAGCACCCATGCCAGCACGGCGAGCCCGAAGGCGAGCGCGATCGGGCCCATCACGTACCACCGGTCCTGGTCGGTGCGTGAGTGCTGGGCACGGGCGTGATCGCGTCCGCACGGAAGCTGATTCCGTGGCGGTCGCCCATGGCCCAGGAGAACGCGGTCAGTCCGGTGACCTTGAGCAGCATCCCTTCCTCGATGCCCTTCGGCTGACCGGCCACCGCGATCTCGATCGCCGACCGTCCTGTCGCACCGTGACGGCCACGGTGTAGATCGTGTTGCCGTCGCGGGGCGTGACGTGCTCGCCGAGCGGGCCAAGCTGTCGGAGGACAGGCTCACCCTGCTCGATGAGATCCTGCCGGTGCTCGCCGACACCGGCATCCTGGACGAGGACGTGGGCACGCTGCTGCGCGAGAGGATCGGCATGGACCGTCTCCGTGCCGCGCACGCCGGGGCCACCGTGCGGCTGCCGACGGCACGCCACCGCCTCCCTGATCGTCGGCAAACTGTCCGCCTCCTCCCGGCAGAACGCCCTCGCGGCCGCGCTGAAGGAATACGGGGCCATCCGGCGCACCATCCACGCCGCGCGATATCTGTCGGACGAGTCCTACCGCCGCAAGATCGCCCGCCAGTTGACCAAGGGCGAGTCCCTCCACGCGCTGCGCCGGCAGCTCCACTACGCCCGTGAGGGAAAGGTCACCCGCCGCCAGCCCGAACAGCAGAACGAGCAGGCCTGGTGCCTGACCGTCCAGACGAACGCGGTCATCTGCTGGCACACCGCCTACCTCGGTCTGGCCGTGGCCGAACTGCGCAGAGCCGGCCGCGAGGTCGGCGACGAGGTCCTGGCACACCTCTCCCCGGCCCGCAGTTCGGCGGTCAACTACTACGGCTCCATCACGGTCGACTACGACCGCGAACTCGCCCAGCTCGACGAGCACGGCCACCGGCCGCTGCGCACCGCCGGCGACACCACTGCCCGGGCGTGAGGAGCACCCGGAACCATGGCGGCGCGGGGCGCGTTTCTTGTTCCGGACGAAATCATGGCGAGACCATATGAATTGGCGGGCCGTCAGCCGATCTGCCGGACCCGCCGGAGACTAGAGGGGGAAGGCCGGCATGACGCAGGGGTGGAAGATCACGGTCATCGTGCTGGCGGCGGCGGGGATCCTCTCCACGCCGCTGATCTGGCTGCTGAACAGTCCCGGTGCGGGAGCCCTGGCCGGGGCCTCCATCCAGGCCGCCGTCGGCATCGCGGCCCTGGTCTGGGCCCTGTTCCAGCATCCGGCCCCCGACGGACCCACCGACAGGGCCACCCGAACAGGTGAGGCCAGCCGCGGCGGCCTTACCGGCATCAGGCGGCCGGGCGGTCGGGGACGTGGCTCGGCCACCGCCACACGGACGGGAGACGCCGACGGCAAGGGCTCCGTCTCCGGCATCGACTACTCGAACTAGGACCCGCACACCCATGGCCAAAGCATCATCACGCAAGGCACGGGACAAGGAGCCCGAGCCGTCGGTGACCGTGGCGGACACCGGCAACGCCGAAGCTGTCGGCGACGCCACGGCCGTGAGCGGCTATCGCGGCCCGGCCCCGGAAACCGGCCACGTTTCCCCCGCCCCGGTACGCCTGTCCCACACCGGGAACGCGACCGCCACCCACGGCGCAACCGCCATCAGCGGCTACGTCGGCACACTGACCGTGCAGCAGCGCCCGCCACAGGAACCGGCCCCCTGGCCGCACCAGGTCGGTGTCATCCCGCCCGCAGCGCGCTCCTACCAGCACCGCGCCGAGACGGACCGGCTGCACGCGACAGCTGACGGCGGCACCACCGTGCTGACCCAGCTGCTGACCGGCATGGGCGGGGTCGGCAAGACCCAGCTCGCCGCCGACTACGCCCGCACTGCCTGGAACGACACCAGCACGACCGGCGGCCTGGACGTCCTGGTGTGGGTCACCGCGAGCGCACGCTCCCCCATCGTGACCGGCTACGCCCAGGCCGGCGTCGAGCTGTGCCGGGCCGACCCGGGCGATGTGGAGCAGGCCGCCCGCTCCTTCCTGGCCTGGCTCACCCCCAAGGCCGCAGCGAAGCCGTGCCGGTGGCTGATCGTCCTGGACGATCTCGCCGACCCCGACGACCTGAAAGGCCTGTGGCCACCCGACAGCCCCCACGGCCGCACCCTGGTCACCACCCGCCGCCGGGACGCCGCCCTCACCGGCCGCGGCCGCCACACGGTCGAGGTCGGCCTGTTCACCACGGACGAATCCCTCACCTACCTCACCACCTCCCTGGCAGCCCACGGCCGCGACGAATCCGCCGATGAGCTGGCCGCCCTGGCAGGGGATCTCGGATATCTGCCCCTGGCTCTCGCCCAGGCCGCCGCCTACCTCATCGACTCCGGCGACGATGTGGCCACCTACCGCAACCTGCTGGCCGACCGCGCCACCACCCTCGTCGTCATCGCCCCCGACGCCCTGCCCGACGACCAGGCCCTCCCCCTGGCCGCCGCCTGGTCGCTGTCCATCGACCGCGCCGACACCCTGCGCCCGGCCAGCCTGGCCCGCCCCATGCTCCAACTAACCGCCCTCCTCGATGCCAACGGCATCCCCGAGACCGTCCTGACCAGCCAGCCCGCCCTGGCCCATCTCACCGCACACCGCACCAGCCCGGGCCCGGCTGAGGAACCGGCCCCGATCACCTCGCGGGACGCAGTACACGCCCTGCAGGCGCTACACCGGCTCAGCCTCATCGACCACACCCCCACCACACCAAGCCAGGCCGTCCGCGTCCACCAGCTCATCCAGCGCGCCACCCGCGACACCCTCACCCCCCACCAGCACGACCAGACCGCCCTCACCGCCGCAGACGCCCTGGTCGCTGCCTGGCCCGAGGTCGAACGCGACACCGCCCTCGCCCAAGCCCTGCGCGCCAACACCACTGCCCTCATCAAGCGCGCTGAGGACGCCCTGTACCGACCCAGCGCACATGCGGTGCTGTATCGCACAGGCACCAGCCTCAGCGAAGCCAGCCAGGTCACCGCAGCCCGCGACTACTACGAACACCTCACTCAAACCGCCCGGCACCATCTCGGCCCCGACCACCCCGACACCCTCAAGGCCCGACACAAGCTCGCCCGGTCGCGGGGCGAGGCGGGGGATGCGGCGGGGGCCGCGACCGCGTTCGCCGAGTTGCTGGACGACTGCCTGCGAGTGCTCGGCCCCGACCACCCCGACACTCTCGGCGCCCGGAATGGTCTTGCCCGGTCGCGGGGCGAGGCGGGGGATGCGGCGGGGGCCGCGACCGCGTTCGCCGAGTTGCTGGACGACTGCCTGCGAGTGCTAGGCCCCGACCACCCCAATACCCTCACCACCCGGAGCAACCTGGCCCACGGGCTGGGGGAGATGGGGGATGCGGCGGGGGCCGCGGCCGCCTTCGCCGAGCTGCTGGACGACCGGGTACGGGTGTTCGGACCCGACCACCCCGACACCCTCACCACCCGGCACAAACTCGCCGAGCGACGGGGGAAGGCGGGGGATGCGGCGGGGGCCGCGGCCGCGACTGCCGAGTTGCTGGATGACTGCCTGCGGGTGCTCGGCCCCGACCACCCCGACACCTTCAGGGTCCGGGGCGATCTGGCCTACTGGCGAGGGCAGACGGGGGATGCGGCCGGGGCCGCGGCCGCGACCGCCGAGCTGCTGGATGACCGGCTCCGAGTGCTTGCCCCCGACCACCCCGACACCCTCACCGCCCGGCACAACCTTGCCTACTGGCAGGGCCAGGCGGGGGATGCGGCGGGGGCCGCGGCCGCCTTCGCCGAGCTGCTGGACGACTGCCTGCGGGTGCTCGGCCCCGACCACCCTTACACCCTCGATGCCCGGCACGATCTCGCCCAGTCGCGCGGCCAGGCGGGGGATGCGGCGGGGGCCGCGGCCGCCTTCGCCGAGCTGCTGGACGACCGGGTACGGGTGCTCGGCCCCGACCACCCCGACACCCTCAAGGCCCGGGGCGACCTCGCCTACTGGCGGGGACGGACGGCAAAAGACGGCAGGGCGTCGGGTAACGATCGTTCATGAGACACGAAGATCACTGTCAATGTCCGATGTCGCCTGCACTGGTGAGCTGGGGGTCCGCTACCGAGTGCAGGGGACTATGAACTCTCGGGCGTCCCGAAGTGGCTCGCGCTGCGGGTCGGCTTGGCCGTAGTCGTGTGCACGACGAGTGTTCCACTTCCAAGGAAGTGGAACAGGGCTCCCGACGCCCCGTCAGAACGCTGGCATCCTGCGGTGCACGCATCACATGTCACGATGTGGCGAAACTTCTTTTTCATGAGGACGAAATAGAAGAATGATTAACATCTCCGAAGCTCTGCGGCTCGCTCAAGACTTTCTTGACTCAAGCTCCGTCTCTGATATTCGACTGGTTGTCGACGAGTCAACCGTTAGTGTTCGAGGAGACGTCCTTTTCGCTCCCTGTAACAGCAGCGAGTTCGTTCGCACTCGGGCGCCTGAATCGATGGTCATCGGCTGCATGCCCGTCAGAGTGGATCTCCGAACGATGGAATGTCGATTTTTGTCACTCACCGAGACGATTCAACTCGACCTGTGAGTCAGAGAGTCACGCACCCGCTGGGTGGAGGCTTCGTGGGTTGACCTGCTGCCCGCGCGCATGGCACATGCGCGCGGGCAGCGTCGTGTCACCACTGGCTCCCTGGGTGCGGAGTTCGTACCTCCGGGTCGAAGCCATCTCGCCTCAATGGCATGAGAGAGGTGGGAATCGCCTTAAGGTTTGCCCACTCGAACGGGATGCCGATGATCAACAAAATCAGCGGGATGCTCGCACTTGGGTGCCCGAGCGCCAGCTACCAGCCCGCGAAGATCACCCAGACCACGTTGCCGATGAACGAAGGCGCGCCGGCGTCATGGCGCTCCACAGTGGTTCGGTCGAACGGCCACAGAACGAAGCCCGCGATGTGCAGTGAAGCGACGTCGAACGAGATGGTGACGATCGAGCAGACCCGAGCTTCCGCTTTCTCGGCCGGGCAAGAATCCAGCTCCTCTGTGGAGGAGAGGCTCCGTTGCGATCTTGCCGGAGCCTGATGTGGTGTACCGCGATGCAGAGCGGAGGCTACATTCACCAATGTGTTGCGCACAGCGCCAGGAGACCGCCCAGGTTCCTTGGCCTGCCGCCTGACCAGCGAAGTTAATACCGCATCAGCAAGACTTGACTGAAGTGACCAGCGGGGCGGTCAAGTTGTTCGGGATCTCGGCGGCTGGGCTGGTGGCGGGGGCGATGCTCAAGGAGCGGCCCCTGGACAAGTTGCTCGCGGGTGTCGTGATCGCCGGGACCGCGCACTTCGTCAACCTCGTGGATGTGCGGCCGGGGCGGGCCGCCGGTGCCGTGCCGGCCGTGGGCGCGCCCGGGTTGCTGCGCGGCGGAATCGCCGGGCAGTTGTCCGCCGCTGCGATGGGGCCGCTGCGGCCGTGCTCCCCGACGACCTCGGTGAGCGCGTGATGATCGGCGACACCGGCGCCCACGCACTCGGCGCCGCTCTGGGCGCCGCCATCGCGGCGGGCAACGGCCGCGCGGGGCTCGTCGCCCACCCCGCGGCACTGGTGGCCGCGACGGCGTACGGAGAGAAGGTCAGCGATGCGGCGCGGTCGCTGGGACGCGGCACGAACTGAGCGAGCGGCGTGCTCTGCATGGGCGGCGTGCTCTGCTTGAGCGCAGCGCTCTGTACGAGCGCCGCGCTCTGTGTGTGGCCTTCGCGCTCAGCACGTAGCCCCGCGCTCTATACGCGCCCCAGGCTCGGTGCGTGGCTCCGGCTCTCCGCACTGGCTGCACCAGCCGAGTGCCCTGTACGGGCTGCGTACCTTGAACGAGGCCGAATGGTCGGCATGTAGCGCCACGCTCTGTGCGGACCCCGGGTTCCGCGCGTGTCCTGGGCTTCGCGCGTGCCCCAGGGTTCCGCGCGTGGCCTGGGTTTCGCGCGTGCCCCAGGGTTTCGCGCGTGCCCCAGGGTTCCGCGCGTGGCCTGGGTTTCGCGCGTCTCCCTGGCTGTGCGCGTGCCCCCGGGTTCCGCGCGTGGCCCCGCCCGCGCAGGCGGCGCCTCTGAGCGCAGGGTGCCTCGCTCCGTCCCGCCCCGGCCGTCCCGCCCACCAGGTCGGACAGTTGCCACTGCGTGCCCACCGCTCGGCGCGCCCCGGCGCGCTGATGACGGCGAGTACGCGCCCACCGCGACCCACACCCCCTCGCTTCACTGCGAGCCCACCGACCACCCCCCAACGCCTTTCGACGACTTCTCAGCACCGCAGCGCCCTCCAGCAGCCAACCCTCAACGCCCAACCCCACCCAAATCCCCCGCACTTCTCACTCGTGTGAGTGACTACCTCCGACGAGTTGCCCAAGTCGTCGCGACCGTCGTCCGGCGGCGGTCCCGGAACACCCGTGCGGCCTGGCATCCTTGGCGTAGTACGCGGAGCACGACGTGCGGTACACCCCCCTCTGCGCGATCCTTCTGTACGTTCTTCGTGACCGTCCGACGCCGAACCAGGAGCCCCGGCCACGTGAGCCACGTGAGCAGCCACTCACCGCACGGCCAGTCGCCGCTGCGCACCGTGCAGGTGCTCGGCGGTGGGAGCGCGGGCAGCAGCGCGCATGTGCGGTCGCTGGCCTCGGGTCTCGTCGCCCGGGGGGTGCGGGTCACCGTGTGCGCTCCCGCCGAGGCCGATCGTACGTACGGGTTCACCGGTGTGGGCGCGCAGCACGTTCCGGTGCCGCGCAGCAGCGACCCGGCCTCCGTGGCCGCGCTGCGGACGGCCTGCGCGGACGCCGACCTGGTGCACGCGCACGGGCTGCACGCGGCGCTGCGGGCCGCGCTCGCGCTGAGCGGGCGGCGTGTGCCGCTCGTCGTCACCTGGCACACGCGCGCGCACGCGGACGGGGCACGGGCCCATCTGCTGCGGCTCCTCGAGCGGCGGGTGGCCCGGGCCGCCGCCGTGGTGCTGGGGACCTCGTCCGACCTCGTGGACCGCGCCCGCAGCAGGGGAGCGCGCGACGCACGGCTCGCCGCCGTCGCCTTCCCCGCGCCGCGTATGCCCGTCGAGCAAGGCGACCCCGACCGGCTGCGACCCAAGGCGCGGGCCGAACTCGGCGCCACCGACCGGCCGTTGCTCACGGCCGTCGGCTCGCTCGAGCGGCATCGTGGCTACGACACTCTGCTGGACGCCGCCCGCGCCTGGCGTCGCCTCGATCCGCTGCCGCTGCTCGTGATCGCGGGGGAGGGGCCGCTGCGGACGGTTCTGCAGCGCCGTATCGAGGACGAAGGGCTGCCCGTCCGGCTGATCGGCCGACGCGAGGACATCACGGAGCTCCTCGCGGCCGCCGATCTGGCGCTGCTGACCAGCAGTTGGGAATCCCGCTCCGTACTCGCGCAAGAGGCCCTCCACGCGCGCGTGCCGCTCGTCGCGACCGCGGTCGGCGGCATCCCCGAACTGGTCGGCGACGCTGCCGAACTCGTCCCGTACGGTGACGCGCAGGCGCTCGCCGACGCCGTCGTGGGCCTCCTCGGCGACCCCGGGCGCCGGGAGCTCTTCAAGGAGAAGGGCGCCCGACAGGCCGCCACCTGGCCCACCGAGGACGAGACCGTGGCTCAAGTGCTCAGCGTCTATGACGAGTTGACCCAGCCCAGGCCCCTTGGCTAGGGGACGTCCGGGCTAGGGTCCGTCCGGCGGTTCATGTCGGAGACGCGGGGTCCTGGTGCGCCCACCTGCGGCGTTGTCGTCGGTTGCCGACTCCCCACGCTCGGCTTCGCTCGCGCGGGCGGACCCCCATCGCGTCGTCGCCCTCCTCCGCCTTGCAGCTGGACCCACCAGGACCCGCTCACCTGCGCTGATGAGGCGCTGCAGGTCCCCTCCGACCTGATCCGCCGGACAGGCCCTAGCCCCAATGGCGTTGCCTTTGACGCCGGGCAGCAGTACGTCATGGATATGGATGGGTTACGGCCGCCCGAGGTGGGGCTGGGAGCGTTGACGCGGTGGTGTCCACCGGCGTTGGTGGACAAGGTGGTCGAGGAGTGTGGGCGTCGGGAGGAGCGTCGAAGGCTGCTGTCGGCACGGACGGTGGTCTACTTCGAACTCGCCCGGTGCCTGTACCCGCGGGAGGGCTACCAGCAGGTCTTCGAGGAACTGCTGCCTGAGGACGAGGACCGCGCTTCGGCGGTGCGGCTGCCGAACAAGTCGCCGCTACCGCACCAAGCACCCAGGCCGACCCACTCAACCCACGCGGCCGGCCTTCACGATCGGACTCTGCCAACGATCGCCATAAGGCAACGCCATCGGCCCTAGGGGACATGCCGGCGCGCCCGCAACGCCAGGCTCAACGCCAGGACTGTCTGAGGGTCGTCCAGGTCCGTGCCCAGCAACTCCCCGATCCGGGCAAGGCGGTTGTAGAGAGTCTGCCGGTTCAGGTGCAGCTCGCGGGCCGTCTCCGCCTTGCGGCCCGCGTGGGCCAAGTACGTCTCCAGGGTGGGCAGCAGCGGCGGCTTGGAGCGGTTGTCGTGGTCGCGGAGTGGGCCGATCGCGCGGTCCACGAAGGCCGCCAGGTCCGGGTGGTCGCGAAGGCGCCACAGGAGCAGGTCGATGTCCAGGCGGCGTGCGTCGTACCACGGGCGGTCCGAGAGGCCCTGTGCCGCCGTCGCCGTCTCCGCCGCGTGCCGCAGGCCCGCCGAGGCGGCCGCCCAGCCGCCGGCGACCCCGACCACCACCACCGGCGGCTGCGCGCCGGGCCGTTGCATGCCCGCGCGCTCCACGCCCGCCCGCAGCGCCGCCGCGACCCGGTCCGCCACGGCCGCGCGTTCGGACTCCGAGCGCAGGCCCAGGAGCAGCGGGACACGGCCCTCGACCGGACGTACGCCCAGAAGGACCGGGACTCCCACGGAGGCCAGCTCCTCGGCGACCGCGCGGGCCAGGACCGCCCAGCCGCCGCCGGGGGACAGGCCGTCGGCGAGCCGCATGACAACCGGCAGGAGCGGGCTGTCGCCGGGCTTGAAGCCGAGCACGCGGGCCTGCGCGGGCGCGTCCTCGGCCTCGATGCGGCCCTCCGCGAGGTCGGTGAGGAAGTCGCCGCGCCCGCGCGCCGCGAGCTCCTCCTCCTGTCGGGCCTGCATGAGGACGACGGCCAGGATGCCCGCGGCGCGCTCGGCGGCGATCCGGTGTACCGGTGCCACCGGGGAGCTGACGGGCAGGAGGACCAGCCGGGCCCGTACCGAGCCCGTGCCGGGGCCGCCGCCGGGCACGTCCACGAGGGTCGTTCCGGCGGGCGGCTGCTCCTTGTGCTGGCCGCGCAGCCCCTCCCACACCTGGAGCGGATCTGCGCCGGCGGAGCCGGCCCCGGCGGCGTACAGGAGCTGGCCCTCCGCCGTCTCGAGGAAGACGGGGTTGCCGCTGAAGTCCGCGAGGATGCCGAGGACTTGGGGGACTCCTCCGCCGCCGAGGAGGGCTTCGGTACATCGTCGGTGCACTTCCTCGGCCTGCTGGAGCAGCGCGTAGTGGCCGTTGACGATCTCGGTGTGGATCTCCTCCGTGACCGTCACGAAGGGCACCTCGCGGTGCAGCTGGACCAGCGGGAGGCCGGCGCTGCGTGCCGTCTCCACGAGGGCCGCGGGCAGCCGGGTGAAGCGCGGCCCGAGCTCCACGACGAGCGCCGCGATGCCCCGTTCGGCGAGGGTGCGGACGAAGACGCGCTGTTCGGCCGGGCGGGTGCCGAGGCCGTAGCCCGTGGTCAGCAGGAGTTCGCCGCCTTTGAGCAGCGAGGCGATGTTCGGGACCTCGCCCGCGTGCACCCAGCGCACGGTGCGCTGCAGCCGGTCGGCCCCCGCGAGGATCTCCGGCAGCCCACTGCGCAGCCCGGGCAGTTCCAGTGCCCGCTGCACAGTGATTCCGGCGCCCTGGGTGTCGTAACGGCTGTCCATGCAGCGGACGCTACCCGCGGTCGCGCCGCGGGGACATATCCGACCGGTTTACGGGGGCCGACGCGGCGGCATGTGCGCGACAACGAGTCGCCTCGACGCCGAAATTGCGCGACCTCGTGTCTGTTGTGGCGTGCATCACCATCCCGGCACGCTGTCGTATCCGCAAGGAAGCCGCAAATGACCTTCGGATTTCGTTGAACCGGCAGGGCTTGGAGGGGTGGGAACGGCAGAAGCGCGCACGCGAGAGGTCCATCGGCTGAAGGCGAATTCCGTCGGTCTGGTCGGTGTCGTGTTCATGGCGGTCGCCACCGCCGCGCCGATCACGGCGATGACCGGCATTGGTTCCGGACCTTCACCGCGCCACTGGTCGGCGGGATCGGCATGATCGCGGTGGTCGTGCTGCTGGTGCTGAACCTGGACACCGCGGCCGGTACGGCGGCGGACTCGCTCTTCAAGGCCATCCCGTGGATCGTCGGCCTCGTCTTCTTCGGCGGCCTGGGTCTTGGGTGCTACCTCAGAGCCAGGCATCCGCGGCGGTACGAGATCATCGGCCGGATCGTCCTGGAAGACGCGGCGGAACGCACCGACGACGACATGGACGAGGCCGTGCCGGCCGCCTGATCGGTCACCGCGCGGCGATTCAGGCCGGCCTGATGTTGTGGTTGAAGCGGAAGACGTTGTCCGGGTCGTACTCGGCCTTCACGGCAGACAGACGCCGAAGGTTCTCGGCGCCGAGGCCGGCCACGATCCGGTCGCCGCCTTCGTCTCCGATGAAGTTCAGGTACACCGCGCCGGTGCGCCAGGGCCGGACCTCGGCGCGGACCCTCTCGACCCACTGGATGCAGCGCTCGTCGTCGGCCGGGTTCTCCCAGATCCCGAAGGGGTGCACGCCCCAGGGCGCGTCCCGGTGGGGCACGGGGAAGCGGACAGGGCCCGAGGCGATCGCGCCGCCCCCGGGGAACAGCACGTGCCGGGTTCCCGTGGGCACGGGCACGGACTCGCCGAGGGCGCAGAAGACGTCCACGAGGTCGTCGGGCAGGCCGGTCAGAAACTCCGCCGACCAGTAGTTCCGCATACCGGGCGGGTTGTCGAGCAGGCACTGGAGGTCGGGGTAGGGGATGGCGGTGAGGATCTCGGCCTCGTGCGGCAGCGCCACCAGTGCCTGGGCGAGTTTGTGCAGGTCCTCCTCGCCGCCGACATACGTGAGGAGAGCGGCGATGAGCCGCTTGCCGACCATGTGCTGCGGGACGAATTCCTCGGGCGGGCCTGTCGTATACATGACCGCGCCGCTCACCTCCGACGGACCGTTCTCGATGACCTCGCGGTAGATGCGCAGCACGTCCGGGCCGGCATTCGGCCGGTACATCAGCAGGGCGATCGAGAGTTCGGGGAGCGGGTGCAGCTTCAGGGTCAGCGCGGTCGCGACGCCGAAGTTCCCGCCGCCGCCGTGCAGCGCCCAGAACAGCTCGGGGTTCTCACGGTCGGTGGCCAGAACCGTCGAGCCGTCGGCCGTCACCAGTTCGACGCCGAGCAGGTTGTCGACGGCGAGGCCGAAGGTCCGGTCGAGCCAGCCGTTTCCTCCGCCGAGTACGAAGCCGCCGACGCCGGTGGTCGAGACGCGGCCGCCGGTGGTCGCCAGGCCGTAGGGCTGGGTGGCGTGGTCGAGGTGGCTCATGAGGGCGCCGCCCTCGATCCGTACCGCCTCGGAACCGGGGTGCACTGTCACCGTGTGCATCCGGTGCAGGTCGACCACCAGGCCGTTGTCGTTGAGTGACATGCCCGACACACTGTGGCCGCCGCCGCGCACCGCGATCTTCAGGTCAAGATCGCGCGCGAAGCGCACCGAACGGACCACATCGGCCTCGTCCTCGCACTGCGCGATCACGGCCGGGCGCCGGTCGATCATCGCGTTGAAGATCTTCCGGGCCTCGTCGTATCCGGGGTCGCCCGGGGCGAACACATCGCCGGACAGATCCGCGCGGAGCGCGGCCAGCGCCGCACCCGCCTTCGAAAAGGGAGCCATGGCAGCCGCCCCCTTTCAGCAGGGGGACAGGACCTGTTTTCAGCGTAGGCGGTCTCCTGGGCGGACGCCGTGGTCGTCCGTGGCTGGACGTGCAGCTCCCCATGCCCCTCACGGGGCGCGGGGAACCACCGCTCGCCGTCAGCCGCCGTACGCGCCGCTCGCCGTCAGCCTCAGTGCCGTGTCGATCAAGGGCACGTGGCTGAACGCCTGCGGGAAGTTCCCCACCTGGCGCTGCAGCCGTGCGTCCCACTCCTCGGCCAGCAGACCGAGGTCATTGCGCAGCACCAACAGCTTCTCGAACAGCTTGCGGGCCTCGTCCACGCGGCCGATCATCGCGAGGTCGTCCGCCATCCAGAACGAGCACGCCAGGAAGGCGCCCTCGTCGCCCTCCAGACCGTCCACGCCCGCGTGTTCACCGGCGGTCGGGTAGCGCAGAATGAAGCCGTCCGTCGTGGACAGCTCGCGCTGGATCGCCTCGATGGTGCCGATCACGCGCTTGTCGTCAGGCGGCAGGAAGCCCATCTGCGGGATGAGAAGCAGCGAGGCGTCCAGCTCCTTGGAGCCGTACGACTGCGTGAACGTGTTGCGCTCCTTGTCGTAGCCCTTCTCGCACACGTCCCGGTGGATGTCGTCGCGCAGTTCGCGCCACTTCTCCAGCGGGCCGTCCGCGTCACCGGACTCGATGAGCTTGATCGTGCGGTCGACGGCGACCCAGGCCATCACCTTGGAGTGCACGAAGTGGCGGCGCGGGCCGCGGACTTCCCAGATGCCCTCGTCCGGCTGGTCCCAGTGGTCCTCCAGGTAGCGGATCAGCTTCAACTGGAGGAGCGAGGCGTAGTCGTTGCGGGACAGCCCCGTCATGTGGGCGAGGTGCAGGGCCTCGGTGACCTCGCCGTACACATCCAGCTGGAGCTGGTGCGCGGCGCCGTTCCCGACGCGTACGGGGGTCGAAGCCTCGTATCCGGGGAGCCAGTCGAGCTCCGCCTCGCCCAACTCCCGTTCGCCCGCGATGCCGTACATGATCTGCAGGTTCTCCGGGTCGCCCGCGACGGCGCGCAGCAGCCATTCGCGCCACGCGCGGGCCTCCTCGCGGTAGCCGGTGCGCAGCAGCGAGGAGAGGGTGATCGCCGCGTCGCGCAGCCACGTGTAGCGGTAGTCCCAGTTGCGTACGCCGCCGATCTCCTCCGGGAGGGAGGTCGTCGGGGCGGCGACGATGCCGCCTGTGGGCGCGTACGTCAGGGCCTTCAGCGTGATCAGCGAGCGGACGACGGCCTCGCGGTAGGGGCCGTGGTAAGTGCACTGCTCGACCCACTCGCGCCAGAAGTCCTCGGTGGCCTCCAAGGACTGCTCCGGCTCGGGCAGCGCGGGCGGCTCCTTGTGCGAGGGCTCCCACGAGATGGTGAAGGCGAGCCGGTCACCCGGCGCCACCGTGAAGTCGGCGTACGTGGTCAGCGCCTTGCCGTAGGTCTCGCAGGCGGTGTCGAACCACACCGAGTCGGGCCCGGCGACAGCGACCGTCCGCCCCTCGTGCTTGTGCACCCAGGGCACCACGCGGCCGTACGAGAAACGCATGCGCAGTGCGGAGCGCATCGGCACCCGGCCGGTGACGCCCTCGACGATGCGGATCAGCTGCGGTGCGCCGTCGCGCGGGGGCATGAAATCGGTCACGCGGACCGTGCCGCGCGGGGTGTCCCACTCGGATTCGAGGATCAGCGAGTCGCCGCGGTACCTGCGGCGCGCCGCCGTCGGCGGTTCGGCATCGGCCGAGTGCGCCGGGCCGAGCCGCCAGAACCCGTGTTCCTCCGTGCCGAGCAGCCCAGCGAAGATGGCATGGGAGTCGAAGCGGGGCAGGCACAGCCAGTCGACTGTGCCGTCCCTGCAGACCAGCGCAGCTGTCTGCATGTCTCCGATGAGTGCGTAGTCCTCGATGCGCCCGGCCACGTGCATCTCCAGTCGAACGGCCACGTCGCCCCGGGGGGCGGTCGCTCTGCGGTCAGGGAACGTTGTTAATGCGGAACGTCGGTTGATGGGGAACGTCAGTTGTGCGGAACGATGGTCATGTGTCGCTGCGAAACGTCAATTATCGGTTCGATTGTCGTTGCGATTGTCGTTTCGAAACGAACTGACGAGCTCTCGTTGTTCCGGGGTACGGGCGGGGATGGTGCCGTGTGCCGGCCGGGCTCGGCAGCGAGTGTCCGAGCAGGATACGACGCACGTGGAAGATCCGCGTGCCGCTCCCGGCAACCCGGGTGGGCCGATCGAGTGAGCGCCGTGTGGGGTCTGTGCCGACCTGTGTGCGGAGCGTGGCCGGAAGCGGTCTCGTCCCGTCGCTGATACCCTGGTAGCCCGTGGACCGGTGGGCAAGAAACCCCCGAACCGCAGCGACGGCACCTCCGGAAATCTCCGGACCACACGCCGGTACGCACCCCAGACCGCGACCACGGGAGCCCCCTCTTGGCCATGCCGCCCAAATCCACGACGACCAAGCACATCTTCGTCACCGGGGGTGTCGCCTCCTCCCTCGGCAAGGGTCTGACCGCCTCCAGCCTGGGCGCGCTGCTCAAGGCGCGGGGTCTGCGGGTCACGATGCAGAAGCTCGACCCGTACCTGAACGTCGACCCGGGCACCATGAACCCGTTCCAGCACGGCGAGGTGTTCGTCACCAATGACGGCGCCGAGACGGACCTGGACATCGGTCACTACGAGCGCTTCCTCGACGTGGACCTGGACGGCTCGGCCAACGTCACCACCGGCCAGGTGTACTCCACGGTCATCGCCAAGGAGCGCCGCGGCGAGTACCTGGGTGACACCGTGCAGGTCATCCCGCACATCACCAACGAGATCAAGCACCGCATCCGTCGCATGGCCACCGACGACGTCGACGTCGTCATCACCGAGGTCGGCGGCACGGTCGGCGACATCGAGTCCCTGCCGTTCCTGGAGACGGTCCGCCAGATCCGTCACGAGGTCGGCCGCGACAACGTATTCGTCGTGCACATCTCGCTCCTCCCGTACATCGGCCCGTCCGGGGAGCTGAAGACGAAGCCGACGCAGCACTCGGTTGCGGCGCTGCGCAACATCGGTATTCAGCCCGACGCGATCGTGCTGCGCGCCGACCGCGAGGTGCCCACCGCGATCAAGCGCAAGATCTCGCTGATGTGCGACGTCGACGAGGCGGCCGTGGTCGCGGCCATCGACGCCAAGTCGATCTACGACATCCCGAAGGTCCTGCACACCGAGGGCCTCGACGCGTACGTCGTGCGCAAGCTGGACCTGCCCTTCCGTGACGTGGACTGGACGACCTGGGACGACCTGCTCGACCGCGTCCACAACCCGATCCACGAGATCAACCTGGCGCTCGTCGGCAAGTACATCGACCTGCCCGACGCCTACCTGTCCGTGACCGAGGCCCTGCGCGCCGGCGGCTTCGCGAACAAGGCCCGCGTGAAGATCAAGTGGGTCACCTCGGACGACTGCAAGACCCCGGCGGGCGCCGCCAAGCAGCTCGGCGACGTCGACGCGATCTGCATCCCCGGCGGCTTCGGCGACCGCGGTGTCTCCGGGAAGGTCGGCGCGATCCAGTACGCCCGCGAGAACAGGATTCCGCTGCTCGGCCTCTGCCTCGGCCTGCAGTGCATCGTGATCGAGGCCGCTCGCAACCTGGCCGACATCCCGGACGCCAACTCCACCGAGTTCGACTCCGCCACCGCCCACCCGGTCATCTCCACCATGGCCGAGCAGCTCGACATCGTGGCGGGCGAGGGTGACATGGGCGGCACCATGCGCCTGGGTATGTATCCGGCCAAGCTCGCGGACGGTTCGATCGTGCGCGAGGTGTACGACGGCAAGGAGTACGTCGAGGAGCGCCACCGGCACCGCTACGAGGTGAACAACGCCTACCGTGCCGAGCTGGAGAAGAAGGCCGGTCTGCAGTTCTCCGGCACCTCCCCGGACGGCAAACTCGTCGAGTACGTCGAGTACGCGCGCGACGTCCACCCCTACCTGGTCGCGACCCAGGCGCACCCCGAGCTGCGCTCCCGCCCGACCCGCCCGCACCCGCTCTTCGCCGGCCTGGTCAAGGCCGCGGTGGAGCGCAAGACGGGCAAGTAGCACAAGGGTTGTACGGTGGCCGGGGTGCGTGTCTTTCGAGGCGCGCGCCCCGGTCTCCGTCGCGGCCCCGCTGTGGCCGATTTCTTTCGGCCGTGACCGGCTCTTTTGTACGTGTGGGAAGGACAGGCCATGACGCTCAAGGACACCGCCGAGGAGTGGGAGGTCCGGGCGACCGAGACCCCCTTCAAGGGCAACAAGACCTCCGTGCGCACCGACGACGTGGTCATGCCCGACGGATCGGTCGTCCGCCGCGACTACCAGGTCCACCCCGGTTCCGTGGCCGTCCTCGCCCTGGACGACGAGGGCCGCGTGCTGGTCATCCGCCAGTACCGCCACCCGGTACGCCACAAGCTCTGGGAGATCCCCGCGGGCCTCCTCGACATCCCGGGCGAGAACCCGCTGCACGCCGCCCAGCGCGAGCTCTACGAAGAGGCGCACGTCAAGGCCGAGGACTGGCGCGTGCTGACCGACGTCTACACGACGCCCGGCGGCTGTGACGAGGCCGTGCGCATCTTCCTCGCCCGTGACCTCTCCGAGGCCGAGGGACAGCGCTTCGAGGTCGAGGACGAAGAGGCCGACATGGAGCTGGCCCGGGTCTCCGTCGACGAGCTCGTAGGAGGCGTGCTCGCCGGTGACCTGCACAACAACTGCCTTGTCGTCGGTGTCCTCTCCCTGGTCGCCGCGCGGCACGGCGACGGTCTCGACGCACTGCGCCCGGCGGAGGCGCCGTGGCCGGCGCGGCCCTTCGAGGTCTGACCCACCTCCGACAACACCCCGACGCCGCCAGTCCTACGATCGTTTGATCCGATCGAGGGACGTGTCCGCCGCGCTCCTCCCAGATCGTCGCAGAGCGTGAACTAGGCTCTGGAAACGCCCGAACCGGAGTCCCGGCGGGCCCCAGCGTGCAGTGGGACGGGAGTGTGGCCCGTGGCGGATCAGGCGGTGGACAACGGCGGCACGAAGGTGTCGGTCAAGGGGCAGCGCCCGGCTGTCGGGTCCGCTCCTACGGAGGGTCAGTTCCTCGGCCGTACAAGAGAGTTGAAGGAACTCCGGGCCGACATCGAGCGCGCGGGCCTGGACACCCTCTCCGGCAGGAAGGCGCCGCGCGCGCGTGTGCTGCTCATCGCGGGCAAGCCCGGTTCGGGCCGCACCGCGCTCGCCGAGGAGCTGGTACGGCAGGTTGCCGAGAGTTACCCCGACGGTGTGCTGCGCGCCCGGCTCACCGAGCCCGACGGCACCCGGGTGCCCACCGAGCGCACCGCACGGGAGCTCCTCTGCGCTCTGGAGCGGCCCACACCGCCCGGGGCCACCGCCGACGACCTGAGCGAGGCGGTGCGCGAGGCCCTCGCCACCCGTCGCGTGCTGCTCCTGCTCGACGACGCGGCCGACGCCGAGCAGGTCGACGCGCTGCTGCCCGACACCCCGCAGTGCCTGGTCGTCGCCGTCTCGGGCGGACCCCTCACCGGCATCACGGATGTCCGCCCCTGCACCCTGGGCGGTCTGGACACCAAGTCCGCCCTGGAACTCCTCGACCGCTTCACCGGCTCGGTACGCATCACCGTCGACCCGCTCGCCGCCGAGGGCCTGGTAGAACTGTGCGCCGGCCAGCCCGCCGCACTGGTCCTCGCCGGCGGCTGGCTCGCGGCTCGCCCGCAGTCGGCCGTCGCCGACCTGGCCAAACATCTGCGCAGCGACGGGGAGGAGGGCTCGCCGCTGACCCGTCTACTCCGGCTCGGCTACGCCTCACTGCCGAGCACCGCCGCGCGGATACTGCGACTGCTCTCGCTGGCCCCCGCCGGCCTCGTCGACCCACACACCGCGTCGGCGCTGGCCGGGTGCTCGGTGGGCACCGCCCACACCACGCTGGACGACTTCGCCGCGCTCGGCCTGATCCGGGCCGTCGAGTCGCCGCTGCCCCAGTACGAGGTGCCCGGCTGTCTGCAGCCGCTGCTGCGCGCGCTCGCCGACACCCACGACCGCCCGGCCGAGCTGCAACTCGCCCGCGCCCGGATGCTGGAGCGGACCGTGCGGCTGCTGGTGTCCTGCCGCGCCATCACCGAGACCGACAGCTCGCCCGCCCGCGAGAAGCTCGCCGGCATGCCGCGCGCCCTGCGGTTCCCGAATCCCCGGACCGCCGCCGACTGGCTGCGCATCCGGCAGCCCGCACTGCTGGCCTCCGCCCGGCTCGCGGTCGCCGACGGAGAGCTGGACACGCTGGCCCGCCGGCTCATGGCCGCGCTGGTGAGGGCGATGGTCGCGCACGTCGGTACGCGGGCGGCGGCGCCCGAGTTGTACGGCATCCACCGGCTCGTCCTGGACGTCGCGGAGCGCCGGAACCTGCCCCGCGAGAAGGCCGCGGCCCTGCTGAACCTCGCCGACCTGGACGCGCAGACCGGCCGTACGACCGAGGCGCTGGCCCGCTATCGGGCCGCCCTGGACGCCGGGCGCGAAGCAAATGACCCGTATGCGACCGGCCGCGCGATGGAATCCGTAGGCGGCGCCCACCAGGAGCTGGGGGACTACGACCGGGCCGCCGACTGGTACGGCAGAGCGCTCGCCCAGCGGCTCGCCCGCGACGAGCGGGTGGACGCGGCCCGTCTGTACGGCCGTATCGCCACCGCGAACACCTACGCGGGCCGCTACGGCGAGGCGCTGCGCAACTGGCGCGCCGCCGTCAGCGGACACCGCAAGAACGGCGATGTGGCCCCCCAGGCCCGGGCGTTGAGCGAGCTGGCGCGGGTCCAGGAGTACGCGGGACGGCCCGAGGAATCGCTGCGCACCTGCCAGGAGGCGGTCGAGTGGGCGCGCCGCGCCGACGACGTACGGCTGCAGGCCGCGCTGCAACTGAGGCTGGCGGACACCCTGGACCGGCTCGGCGACCCGGCGGCCGCCAAGCTGCACCGCGGCGCGGCCGAGCGAATGCTGGGTGATGAGCTCCCGGAGACTGCTTCAGCCAGAGAACAAGGCGCTAACGCCTACGAAATCCGCAGTACATCCGCAGAAGATTGATGCAATGAAAGGCTAGACAGAGAGAATACCTTCATTAAACTGGCTCTGCCGCACCTTCTCCTGCGGTGTCTCCCGATGTGCCCCCGCACATGTGGGTATGTCTTGTAATGCACCACATCCCCTGAGCCAAGGACCGTGATCCACGTGAAGGTCGGTATCCCCCGCGAGGTCAAGAACAACGAGTTCCGGGTGGCCATCACCCCTGCCGGCGTGCACGAGCTGGTGCGAGGCGGTCACCAGGTCTTCATCGAGCAGAACGCCGGCGTCGGCTCCTCGATCACGGACGACGAGTACGTTTCCGCCGGTGCGCAGATCCTTCCCACCGCCGACGAGGTCTGGGCCACCGCCGACCTGGTGCTGAAGGTCAAGGAGCCCATCGCGGAGGAGTACCACCGCCTCCGCAAGGACCAGACGCTCTTCACCTACCTGCACCTGGCCGCCTCCAAGGAGTGCACGGACGCGCTGATCGAGTCCGGCACCACGGCGATCGCCTACGAGACGGTCGAGCTGCCGAACCGCGCGCTGCCGCTGCTCGCCCCGATGTCCGAGGTCGCGGGTCGTCTGGCCCCGCAGGTCGGCGCGTACCACCTGATGCGCGCGGCCGGCGGCCGCGGCGTCCTGCCGGGCGGTGTCCCCGGCGTGGTCCCGGCGAAGGCCGTGGTCATCGGCGGTGGCGTCTCCGGCTGGAACGCCGCGCAGATCGCCATCGGTATGGGCTTCGACGTGACCCTGCTCGACCGCGACATCAACAAGCTGCGTGAGGCCGACAGGATCTTCGGTACGAAGATCAAGGCCGTCATGTCCAACTCCTTCGAGCTGGAGAAGGCCGTCCTCGACGCCGACCTCGTCATCGGCGCCGTCCTCATCCCGGGTGCCAAGGCTCCGAAGCTGGTCACCAACGAGCTCGTGTCCCGCATGAAGCCGGGAAGTGTCCTTGTCGACATCGCGATCGACCAGGGCGGCTGCTTCGAGGACTCGCGTCCCACCACGCACGCCGAGCCGACCTTCCAGGTCCACAACTCGGTCTTCTACTGCGTCGCCAACATGCCGGGCGCCGTGCCGAACACCTCCACCAACGCCCTCACCAACGCCACGCTGCCCTACATCGTGTCGCTGGCCAACAACGGCTGGGTCGAGGCGCTGCGCCGTGACCCGGCGCTCGCCAAGGGTCTCAACACCCATGACGGCAAGGTGGTTTACCGCGAGGTCGCGGAGGCGCACGGCCTGGAGCACGTCGAGCTGGAGACCCTGCTCGGTTAAGTCATCAACGGGTAAAAGGCGATACGTCAACACAGGTCGTCAACCCAGCACACCCGGCCGGACCTTGCTCGACAGGGTCCGGCCGGATGTGTGTCGGGTCACTTTGCGACACTCGTTCAACTCGCCACGAACGTAACTCTTCAACCGATTCGCACACCGGTGAAACCTACCGTGCGACGGCCTTACGCCCTTGACAGAGGGGTGTTCGGTTGCCGACACATCGGGTCGGGTCCGGCGGATTGTGTTGCTGCGGACCGGTGACACGCCATAGAGTCGCCAACCGTCGGCATGGTGCCACGCTGACCTATCTAGAAGTTTCCTGGTCACCAAGGAGGTAAGACGACTTGTGAATGAGTCGACATTTTCTCCCGGGGGTGGTCAACCAGGAATGCCGGCGCGGGGCCAGAGCCCCACGGGGCTCGAGGCTGTCGGCTCCGTCGCTGTCCGAACCTTCGCAGCCCAAAAGAGTCCCCGGATGACTCAGACAGCACACCAGAGCATGGATGGCCATCACGTGAACGCCATGGCCGGCAACGGAAGTGGCGAGAACCGCACCCACTTCGCCGACTACGACGAACTGCCCGAGGGGCACTTCTACGACCCCGACGCCGAGTACGAGCCCGATCCGGAGTACGCGGCCACGCTCGCGCCCGACGCTGCCCGTCAGCGCCGTGAGCGCGTCGGTCCGACCGGCCGCCCGCTGCCGTACTTCCCGATCCCGGGCCCGCTGACCGACCACGGCCCCGCGAAGATCATCGCGATGTGCAACCAGAAGGGCGGCGTGGGCAAGACCACGTCGACCATCAACCTGGGTGCCGCGCTCGCGGAGTACGGCCGCCGGGTCCTGCTCGTCGACTTCGACCCGCAGGGCGCGCTGTCCGTGGGTCTCGGCGTCAACCCCATGGAGCTCGACCTCACCGTCTACAACCTGCTCATGGAGCGGGGCATGGCGGCCGACGAGGTGCTCCTGAAGACAGCGGTCCCGAACATGGACCTGCTGCCCAGCAACATCGACCTGTCCGCCGCCGAAGTGCAGTTGGTGAGCGAGGTCGCCCGTGAGTCCACGCTGCAGCGCGCCCTGAAGCCGCTGATGGCCGACTACGACTACATCGTGATCGACTGTCAGCCTTCGCTCGGCCTGCTCACCGTCAACGCCCTGACGGCGGCTCACAAGGTGATCGTGCCGCTCGAGTGCGAGTTCTTCGCGCTGCGTGGTGTCGCGCTGCTCACCGAGACCATCGAGAAGGTCCAGGAGCGGCTCAACCCCGAGCTGGAGCTCGACGGCATCCTCGCCACGATGTACGACTCCCGCACGGTGCACAGCCGTGAGGTGCTCGCGCGCGTGGTCGAGGCCTTCGACGATCACGTCTACCACACGGTGATCGGCCGGACCGTCCGCTTCCCGGAGACCACCGTCGCCGGTGAACCGATCACCACGTACGCCTCCAACTCCGTCGGTGCCGCCGCCTATCGCCAGCTCGCCAGGGAGGTGCTCGCCCGGTGTCACGCCGAGTGAGTCTGCCGGGGGCCGACGAACTGTTCCGTACCACCGGGGGAATGGCACTCCAGGCGTCCACGCCCTCACGCCGGACCAACGGCGAGGCACGGGTGCCGGCTCCCGCGGGCGAGAGCGACGCGGCGGCCGCCGGGGACGACGCGCCCCAGTCGGTGCCCGTGCAGGGCGGTGACGGCGAGGGCGACGAACACGTCGCGGCCGACTCCGAGTCCGACGCGGGGGAGTCCCGCAGCAGGGGCGCCGCTCAGGAGCGCTCCGGGCGACGTCAGGCGGCGCAGGAAGGTTCTGCCCCCGCCGGGCAGTCCTCCCGCGGCAAGCGGGGGCGTGCCGCCAACCGTCGGCCCAGCGGGCGGGAGCGGCACGACGAGAAGATCACGGTGTACGTGTCCGCCGAGGAGCTCATGGATCTCGAGCACGCCCGGCTGGTGCTCCGCGGGGAGCACGGGCTCGCGGTCGACCGTGGGCGGATCGTCCGCGAGGCGGTTGCCGTGGTGCTCGCGGATCTTGAGTCCCGGGGGGACGCGAGCATCCTCGTACGACGGCTGCGTGGGCGGTAGCGGTAGCCTGCGACGGCTATGACCTCGAACGACGTCCCTGTCCCCGCCGGTGGCTCCGCCGGGCGTCGGCGTGTGCTCGGGCGGGGGCCCGGGGCGGCGCCGGCTCCTGTGGTGGAGCCGGTTGTGCCTCCCGCGGGGGCGGAGCCCGAGGCTGCTGCGCCTGCGGCGGAGCCTGAGCCGCCGGCTGCGGAGGGCGAGTCTCGGGTCGAGGTCGTTGCGCCGGCTGCGGAGGGCGAGTCTCGGGTCGAGGTCGTTGCGCCGGCTGCGGAGGGCGAGTCTCGGGTCGAGGTCGTTGCGCCGGCTGCGGAGGGCGAGTCTCGGGTCGAGGTCGTTGCGCCGGCTGCGGACGGTGGGTCGTCGTGCCCACCCTCGCCCGAGCTCTCGGCTCCGCTCGAGCGGGACCTCCCGGTTTCGTTCGAGCAGGACCTCTCGGCTTCGCTCGGGCAGGGGGAGCCCCCATCGCCCAGCGGGACGGCTGCCCACAACGCCGACGGCGGTTTTGCGGCACCCTCCGCTCCAGAGCCCGAAGAGCCCGGTGACGGCGTCTTCAAGGTGCGGCTCTCGAACTTCGAGGGGCCCTTCGACCTGCTGCTTCAGCTGATCTCGAAACACAAGCTCGATGTCACCGAAGTGGCGTTGTCCAAGGTCACCGACGAGTTCATGGCGCACATCAGGGCCATGGGGCCGGACTGGGACCTCGACCAGACGACCGAGTTTCTCGTCGTCGCGGCCACGCTGCTCGATCTCAAGGCCGCACGGCTGCTGCCCTCCGCCGAGGTCGAGGACGAGGCCGACCTCGCGCTGCTGGAGGCGCGGGACCTGCTGTTCGCGCGGCTGCTGCAATACCGCGCCTACAAGCAGATCGCGGACATCTTCAACGCGCGGCTGGAGGAAGAGGGCCGCCGCTACCCCCGTACCGTCGGGCTCGAAGCCCACCACGCCGAGCTGCTGCCCGAGGTGGTCATCAGCATCGGGGCCGAGGGGTTCGCGAAGCTCGCCGTGAAGGCGATGCAGCCCAGACCCAAGCCGCAGGTGTACGTCGACCACATCCACGCGCCGCTGGTCAGCGTGCAGGAGCAGGCCGGGATCGTGGTGGCGCGGCTGCGGGAGCTCGGGGAGGCGAGTTTCCGCGCGCTCGTCGAGGACACCGACGACACCCTCACGGTCGTGGCCCGGTTCCTGGCGCTTCTGGAGCTCTACCGGGAGAAGGTGGTCGCGCTCGACCAGGAGGAGGCCCTCGGGGACCTGGTGGTGCGCTGGACGGGCGGGGACGGGGACGAGCAGCCGACCGTCACGGACGAGTTCGACCGGCCGCCCGAGGAACCCGAGGACGACGCCAAGAAGGAGAAGGCGTGAGCGAGGAGACCACCGAGATCCCGGCAGGGCTGCGCACCGTCGCCGACCTCGATCTCAAGCCTGCCCTGGAGGCCGTCCTCATGGTCGTGGACGAACCCGCGACGGAGGAGCATCTGGCGAAGATCCTGGAGCGGCCGCGGCGGCAGATCGCGGACGCGCTGCGCGAGCTGGCCGACGAGTACACCGTGCAGGCCCGCGGCTTCGAGCTGCGGCTCATCGCGGGTGGCTGGCGGTTCTACACGCGGCCCGAGTACGCGGCGGCCGTGGAACGCTTCGTCCTGGACGGGCAGCAGGCCCGGCTCACGCAGGCGGCTCTGGAGACGCTCGCGGTCGTCGCGTACCGCCAGCCGGTCAGCCGTTCGAGGGTCTCGGCGGTCCGCGGAGTGAACTGTGACGGTGTGATGCGCACCCTGTTGCAGCGCGGCCTGGTCGAGGAGGCGGGCACGGAACCCGAAACAGGTGCGATCCTGTACAGGACGACGAACTACTTCCTGGAGCGAATGGGCCTGCGCGGCCTGGACGAGCTCCCGGAGCTCGCGCCCTTCCTCCCCGAGGCGGACGCGATCGAGGCCGAGACGCTGGAAGGGGTCCCGTCGTTCGATCCGGATGCACCGGACGCAGACGCAGACGACACGACGACGACGGAACTTTGATGCGAAGCAGTGGCAGTGGCAGCGGCAGGAACAGCGGGCGCGGCAACCCGCGGGGAACCGGCGGGAGCAACAACCCGCGGGGGACCGGCGGTGGCGGCAACCCGCGGGGAGCCGGTGGCGGCGGCTCCCAGCCGAGAAGCGCGGCAGGGCGCGACGACAGGCCGAAGCGCCCCAGCAAGCCGCGCCCCGAGGAGCGCCGCTACGACGTAGGCCCCGGCGCCTCGCAGGACGGCCCGAAGTCCGGGCGCGGCGCCTCGGCGCGCGGCGGCGCGAAGGGCGGCCCCAAGCAGGGCCAGCAGCGCGGCGGCCGTACGGAGCCCGCGCGTTCCCGCGAGTACGAGACGCGGGCCGAGGAGCGCAACCGGGACCGGTACGCGGGCAAGAAGGACATCAAGCTGCCCAAGACCTTCCCGGGCGCCGAGCAGGAGGGCGAGCGCCTGCAGAAGGTGCTCGCGCGCGCGGGCTACGGTTCCCGGCGCGCCTGCGAGGAGCTGGTCGAGCAGGCCCGGGTCGAGGTCAACGGCGAGATCGTCCTGGAGCAGGGTCTGCGCGTCGACCCGGAGAAGGACGAGATCAAGGTCGACGGGCTGACGGTGGCGACGCAGTCGTACCAGTTCTTCTCGCTGAACAAGCCCGCCGGTGTCGTCTCGACCATGGAGGACAACGAGGGCCGTCAGTGCCTCGGTGACTACGTGACGAACCGGGAGACGCGGCTCTTCCACGTCGGCCGGCTCGACACCGAGACCGAGGGCGTCATCCTGCTCACCAACCACGGTGAGCTGGCCCACCGCCTCACCCACCCCAAGTACGGCGTGAAGAAGGTCTACCTCGCGCACATCGTGGGCCCGATCCCGCGCGACCTGGGCAAGCAGCTCAAGGACGGCATCCAGCTGGAGGACGGGTACGCGAAGGCGGACCACTTCCGGGTCGTCGAGCAGACCGGCAAGAACTACCTGGTCGAGGTGACCCTCCACGAGGGCCGCAAGCACATCGTGCGCCGCATGCTCGCCGAGGCCGGCTTCCCGGTCGACAAGCTCGTGCGCGTGGCCTTCGGCCCGATCACCCTGGGCGACCAGAAGTCGGGCTGGCTGCGCCGCCTGTCGAACACCGAGGTCGGCATGCTCATGGCCGAGGTCGGTCTCTAGACCGCACGGCCCCCTGGTCTCGCGTGTACGACGGCCGGTTCCGGAACTTCTCCGGGACCGGCCGATTCGTTTTCGCCGCTCCGCCGGTCTGTACCGGTGAACGATCCATCGGTGCCTGCCGGTGGACGATCCGCCGGTGCCTGCCGGTGAACGAAGGGAGCGGGGATGGCCACCACGACAGACTGCGACGAATTCGTACGGCTGACCGATCCGTACCGGCGGGAGCTGCTCGCCCACTGCTACCGCATGCTCGGGTCGGTCGACGACGCCGAGGACCTCGTCCAGGAGACCTATCTGCGGGCCTGGCGCTCGTACGAGGGGTACGAGGGCCGGGCGTCGCTGCGCACCTGGTTGCACCGGATCGCCACGAATACGTGTCTGACGGCTCTGGAGGGCCGTGTGCGCCGTCCGCTGCCCTCTGGGCTCGGCGGGCCCTCGGACGGGCCTGAGGAGCCTCTGCGGGCCCCTGCGACGGATGTGCCGTGGTTGCAGCCGATGCCCGACGCGCTCGTCGACCCGGCGACGGTGGTGGCGGCCCGGGGGAGTCTGCGGCTCGCGCTCGTCGCCGCGCTGCAGAACCTGCCGGCGCGGCAGCGGGCCGTGCTCATCCTGCGGGACGTGCTGGCCTGGCGGGCGCCCGAGGTCGCCGCCCTGCTCGGCACCTCCACGGCGGCCGTCAAGAGCAGCCTCCAACGCGCGCGTGCCCGGCTCGACGAGATGGCGCCCGACGAGGACCTGGTGACCGAGCCCGACGTCCCCGGGGACCGCGAGCTGATCGACCGCTACATGGCGGCCTTCGAACACGCCGACATGGACGCGCTCCTGGGGCTCCTCCAGGACGGTGTCGAACTGGAAATGCCTCCCTACTTGGAGTGGTTCAGCGGCAAGAAGGACGTGTTGCGGTTCCTGGAGACCCGGGCACACGTCCGGGGCGGGCTGCGGATGCTTCCCACGCGCGCGAACGGGCAGCCGACCGCGGCCATGTACCTGCGCGGCGCCGACGGCGTCTTCAGGGCCCACTCCCTGCAGGTGCTCACCGTCGGGCGAGCGGTCGAGGGGGCGGTGGAGGGGGCGGTCGGGCGAGCGCCCGAGGACCCGGCGATATCGCGCATCACCGTCTTCCTGGGCCCGGGGCTGTTCGCACGCTTCGGGATGCCGGCGGTGCTGTCGTGAACACCGGGGAGCTGCTGGAGCGTTCGCTCGCCTACGCCCTGGGAAGCGTTTCCGCCGTCGTACCCGGGAGTCTGGATCGGGTCACACCCTGTGCGGAGTGGGACCTGGGGGAGCTGCTCGGGCACCTCGACGACTCGCTGGACGCCCTGTACGAGGGACTCACGGGCAGGACCATCGGGCTCTTCCCCCGAGGGCCCTTCCCGGAAGGGCCCTCGAGGGAAGCGGCCTCCGATCCCGTCTGTGGCTTCCGCAGGCGCGCCTGCGCCGTGCTCGGTGCCTGGAGCGCGGGGCCCACGGAGACCGTGGTCGTGGGTGACCGGCCGCTGGACGCCCGGGTGATGACGGCGGTGGGCGCCGTGGAGATCGCCGTGCACGGGTGGGACGTGTCCCAGGCCTGCGGTCGGGCGCGGCCGATTCCCTCCGCCCTCGCCGTCGAACTGCTGCCCGTGGCACGGTGCGTGGTCGCGGACGAGGATCGCGGTGGGCGCTTCGCGGAGCCGGTCGCCGTGCCGCCGTCCGCCCCGCCCCGTGACCTGCTGCTCGCCTTCCTGGGACGGCTTCCCGGGGCGCCGCGATTCCTTTCAGGACCGGGCCCGGTCTGCCTTCCGTGAGTGATCTCTCCACCTCACGGAAGGAACCGTCATGGCTGACACCCTGCGTGCCCCGGTCCGCGCACCGGCTGCCGGTGCCGCGCCGCCGCACCGCGCCTGGACCGTCGTACTGGCCGGACTGGGGGCACTGCTCTGCTCCCTCGACGTGGTCGTCGTCGCCACCGCGCTGCCGGCTCTGCGGGCCGACTTCGGGGCGAGCCTGTCCGACCTGGAGTGGACGATCAACGCGTACAACCTCGTCTTCGCCTGCCTCACCCTGACCGGCGCGGCGCTCGGCGACCGCTTCGGGCGGCGGCGCATGTACGTCGTCGGGCTCGCGGTCTTCACGCTGGCCTCGGCCCTGGCGGCACTCGCGGGCGGTCCGGGGCAGCTCATCGCCGCGCGCGTGGCCCAGGGCGCCGGGGCGGCCGTCCTGCTGCCGCTCACGCTGACCCTGATCAGCGAGGCGTTCCCGGCCGAGAAGCGGGGCATCGCCATCGGCGTGTGGGGCGGGGTGACCGGGCTCGGCGTGGCCGCGGGGCCCGTGCTCGGCGGCGCTGTCACCGAGGGCCTGTCCTGGCAGTGGATCTTCTGGCTGAACGTGCCGACGGGGCTCGTGATGCTGCCGCTTGCCGCCCTCAAACTGCGCGAGAGCTACGGTCCTCGCCCCCAACTCGACTTCGTGGGGCTGCTGTTGGCGGCCGTGGGCCTGACCGGTCTCGCCTGGGCGCCGGTGCGCGCTCCGCAGGCGGGTTGGGGGAGCGCCGAGGTGCTGGGCGCGCTGGGCGTCGGCGTCGTCTTCGTGGCGGCCTTCCTCGGCTGGGAGCGGTCGCGGGCGCGCTACCCGATGCTGCCGCTCGCGCACTTCAGGAGGCGTGGCTTCGCCACCGCCAACGGGGTGGCGTTCTTGACCTTCATGTCGCTGCTCGGCTCTCTCTTCATGATCACGCAGCTCTTCCAACTCGGCCTGGGCGAGTCCCCGTTGCGGACCGGCGTCCGGATCCTGGTGTGGACCGGCATGCCACTGCTGGTCGCGCCGCTCGCGGGCGCGCTCGCCGACCGGTTCGGGAACCGGCCCTTCATGCTGACGGGCCTCGTCCTGCAGGCGGTCGGCCTCGGGCTGCTGGCCCGGCAGGTGGAGCCCGGCGTCGGCTACGGAAGCCTGGTTGTGCCGCTGATCGTCGCGGGCATCGGCATCTCCATGGTCTTCCCGACCGTCGCGAACGCCGTGACCTCGTCGGTGCCACCCGGGGACGCGGGCGTCGCGGCCGGCGTCAACAACGCGCTGCGCGAGCTGGGCGGAGTCTTCGGAGTCGCCGTCGCCGCGGCCGTGTTCACGCGGTACGGGGGTTACGGCTCGGCGGAGTCCTTCGTCGACGGGTGCGGACCCGCGCTGTGGGTCTCTGCGGGAGTCGCTGCGGCGGGGGCGATGGTGGCGCTGTTCGCACCGGCGCGCGCCCGGGCGCAGAGCCCGGATGCTCCCCGCGCCGGGGCTCGGAAGCCGGATGTCTCCCGCGCCCGGGCTTCGGGCTGACACCTTCCGCCGCCCCGACCTCAGGGGCTGACAATTTTCGCGCACCGGGCTTGAAAAGCCGTCAATTCACCGCGCCCAGAGGCTTGTAGACGCCCGCCCACCTCTTTATAGTCGTAATGACTATTAGTCGATCCGACTATTAATAGGAGGTGGGTGGGCGTGCTCGCACGGGAAGGCCGCGCGCCTGGCGGCAAGGCACCCGAGGGCTACGACAAGTACGCCTTCGAGCCTTTCGCCGTCACCGTCGACCTGGCCGTCCTGACGGTCCGCGGGGGAGTGCTGCAGGCGCTGCTCGTCGAGCGGGGCCAGGATCCGTACGTGGGCCGCTGGGCGCTGCCCGGCGGCTTCGTGCTGCCGCACGAGTCCGCGGAGACCGCGGCGCGGCGCGAACTTGCCGAGGAGACCGGCCTGTCGGACGTCTCCGGACTCCATCTGGAACAGCTGCGGACATACACGGAACCCGACCGCGACCCCAGGATGCGGGTCGTCTCCGTCGCGTACGCCGCGCTGCTCCCGGACCCTCCCGAGCCGCGCGGCGGCGGCGACGCGGCGCAGGCCCAGTGGCTGCGGTACAACGCGCTCGGTCCGCTCGCCTTCGACCACGACCGGATCCTCGCCGACGCCCACGAACGCGTCGGCGCCAAGCTCGAGTACACCTGTCTCGCCACATCCTTCTGCCCGCCCGAGTTCACCCTCGGAGAGCTGCAGCAGGTCTACGAGACCGTGTGGGGCACCGCCCTCGACCGGCCCAACTTCCGGCGCAAGGTCCTCGCCACGCCGGGCTTCGTCGAACAGATGCCCGGTGCCGCGCGCCTCACCGGAGGCCGCGGCAAGCCCGCCGCTCTCTACCGGGCGGGTGGTGCCAAAGCCCTGCACCCACCCCTGCTGCGTCCCACTTCGGAAGGACGGCCCTCATGACCACCACGACGCTCGCGAAGCGCGCCGCCACCGGTTCCCTGATCGGACTCGCGCTGGGCGACGCGCTCGGGTTCCCGACCGAGTTCAACTCCGTCCCGGCGATCCTCGCCAAGTGCGGGCCCTGGCGGCAGATGAAACTGCCCAGGCCGGCGAAGGTCACCGACGACACGCAGATGACGCTGGCGCTGGCGCGGGGGCTGCGCACAGCCACGGACCGCGGTCTGCTCGGCCCGCTGCGGATGGAGCGGCCGGTGCGCGAGGAGTTCGTGAACTGGTACCAGTCGCCCGACAACAACCGTGCGCCCGGCCGCACCTGCCTCGTCGCCTGCAACCTCCTGAAGAACGAGAAGCGCCGCTGGCAGGAGGCCAGCCAGATCGGTTCCAAGGGCTGCGGCGCCAACATGCGCGTGGCGCCCGTCGGGCTCGTACGCGGGCTCAGCGACGAACAGCGGGCAGGCGCCGCGCAGTTCCAGGCCGCGCTCACCCACGGCCACCCCACGGCACTCGCCGCGGCCGACCTCACGGCACACGCGATCTGGCTCCTCACCCAGGGCACCGAACCGATGGGACTCGTCGGCCGGCTGCGGTCGTACGCGTACGAGAACCGTCAGCGCTACCACTCCCGTTGGCTCGGCGACCTGTGGACCTTCAGCGAGGACTTCACGCCGGAGCAGTTCATCGCCCGCGGCTGGGACGAGTGCCTGAGCGCCCTGGACGACCTCCGGCACGCCGTGCGCACCGTCTCGCCGGAGACCGACCCGTGCCTGGCCACCGGCGGGGGCTGGATCGCCGAGGAGGCGCTCGTCACCGGCCTCCTCTGCTTCCTGCTCTTCGTCGACGAGCCCGTCACCGCGCTGCGCCGCGCCGCCTGCACCTCCGGTGACTCCGACTCCATCGCCTGCCTGACCGGCGCCTTCGCGGGCGCTTACCACGGCTCGGACGCATGGCCGACGGAGTGGGCCGACCGCATCGAGTACCAGGGCGACCTGATGTCGCTGGGGGCGCTCTGGGACGCTTGAGGGATGACTGACCACGTCCTGGACATCGACCTCGCGGCAGCGGTGGCCGAGCAGCCCGACCCGGTGCTGTTCGCCACCGTCTCCGGGGCGCACCTCTACGGCTTCCCCTCGCGTGACTCGGACGTCGACCTGCGCGGCGTCCATCTGCTGCCGACCGCCGCCCTGGTGGGGCTGCGCGAGCCCGAGGAGACCCGGTCGCGGATGTGGGACCGGGACGGGGTCGAGATGGACCTGGTCACGCACGACCTGCGCAAGTTCGTACGGCTGATGCTGCGGCGCAACGGCTATGTGCTGGAGCAACTGCTCTCACCCCTGGTCGCGCACACCGGTGAGGCACACCGCGAGCTGGTTACGCTCGCCCCCGGCGTCCTCACCAGTCATCACGCCCACCACTACCGGGGGTTCGCCGCGACGCAGTGGCGGCTGTTCGAGAAGACCGGCGAACTGAAGCCGCTGCTCTACACGTTCCGCGTGCTGCTCACCGGCATACACCTGATGCGCAGCGGTGAGGTGCAGGCCGATCTGCCCACGCTGATCGGGCAGGTCCGAGCTCCCGCGTATCTGCCGGAGCTGATCGCCGCGAAGGCGGAGCAGGAGCACGGGGGCGCGGACGTCGACCACGCGCGCGTGCAGGACGACGTGGAGCGGCTGCACACCCTGCTGGACGAGGCGCAGAACGCCTCAGCGCTGCCCGACGCCCCGACCGTGTACGACGCCCTGCACGCGTTCGTCGTACGGGTCCGGCTGGAGGGCTTCCGGGGCGGCCTGGAGGGCTGAGCGGCGGCGCGCGCGGATCAGGAAGTCCTCGACACGGGCGTGGTCCGGCTCGGGCGGGAGGGGGCTCCGCGAGGCCGCCTCGTCGGCCTCCGCCGCCAGGCGGGACATCCAGGTCTCGACCTCCGGCCAGGAGACCTCGCCGCGCTTCACCGCGAGCAGCGGCGCGCGCCGGTCGCCGACGTCGATCGTCAGGACGCCGGTGCGCAGGAGGTCGCGGGAGCTCATGAGGAGGCGCAGGAGGTGCATGGCGTGCTTCCAGCGGGGCGCGCCGTGCCGGCGTACGTCGGCTTCCAGCTTCTTGTGCTGACCCAGGGCGTAGCGGGCGAACGTGTCGTGTGCCCTGCGGGAGAGGAACGCCTCGCGGAGGGCGAGTAGTTCGCGGCCCGTGTCGTCGGCGTACTCGACGAGGGGGGAGTGCAGGCATTCCAGGATGTTCGGGTTGGCGCGCAGCGCGAGGGCGCAGAAGCGTTCCAGCTCCCAGCTGAACTGCTCCTCGGCCGGGCCCTCGACGTGCGTCGGCGGCTTGTCGAAGCGCCAGAAGAGCGGTGTCGGGGCGAGGAACACGCCCCGGCGGTCCGTGTCGCTGGTGTCCGTGACCAGACCGAAGGCGCGTGAGCCCATCACGCAGGAGTAGATCGTGTGGTCGCGCACCAGCACCTCGTGGGCAGGCTCCAGAGCCTCGGCATTCATGCCCTGGAGCGTACGTGCCCGGTCAGGCCAGGCGGATCGAGTTTCCGTCCACCGTGATCTTCTTCGCGGGCAGCGGACGCGGGGCGGGCCCCGCGACCACCGAAGCGTCGGTGATGCGGTACTTGCTTCCGTGGCACGGGCAGTCGATGGTGCCGTCCGCCACCTTGCTCACCGTGCAGCCCTGGTGGGTGCAGATGGCCGAGAAGCACTTGAACTCGTCCTTCTTGGGCTGGGTGACCACGACCTTCCTGTCCTTGAAGATCTTGCCGCCGCCGACCGGGATGTCGGACGTCTTGGCGAGTGCGTCACCATCGGCCGCCGCCGGGGAGGCGCTGGTGGTGCTGTTGCTGTTGCTGCCGTTGTTGTCGCCGTACTTGCTGCACCCCACGAGCAGGACGGCGGCCGCACCCGTTCCAAGAACCGTGCGCCGCGCAGGGGGGTTCGTCATGTCGTCACTCCGAACGTGCGGAAGAACCAGAGAGCCGACGTGAGCCAGATGGCCGTGAGGACGACGAAGACGAGTCCCCCGACCAACGGCAGCAGCCAGCCGGGCAGTCGCTCCGAGCGGAGCAAGAGCATTTTGGCACTGAATGCCCCAAAGAAGAAGCAACCCAGAAGCGAGTGCCACAGCACGCGCGGCTCGTACGTCTGATAGCCCAAGGCGTACAGACAGTGCACCGCGACAGGCACCGCCACCAGGAAGGCGATCCGCCCCGACCAGCGGTGCAGCACCGGCGCCCAACTCGGCCCCGGCAGCTTCCCGTACACCATGAACGCCGAGACGAGCTGGACGAGGGCGAAGGCGAACGCTGTCGTCGCCAGCCACGACTTCACTGCGCCGGTGCTGCTGAAGCCGGCGAGGTTGAAGGCGGTACCCGCCGGGTCGTGCACCTTGCCGTACGCGCCGAGGCCGACCGCGACCGCCGCGGCGACCAGGGCCGGGACGAGATAGCGGGCGGCGCCGGCGCGGCGGTGGGCGGGCTGGGGCGAAGGGAAGCCCTGGGTGGCGGCGTTCGGGTCCACGGTCATGATCGGCTCCCTGCGGAGGAGGGGGTCGGACGGGAGGCGGGGGCTGGATCAGGGGGTGACGGGCCGTGCGGTGAGCTGTTCGCCGTCGATCGTCACGGCGCCGGTCTCCGGGTCGATCCGGGGCGCCGCCGAGGGCTTGCCGTCGCGGTCGAGGATGCCGACCTGCTTGCCGCCGGGCAACACGATCCAGCCGCCGTCGAGCTTGGCTCCCCTGACGGTGGCCGTCGCCCGGTACAGCCCGGACGGCCTGACCGCCTTGTCGGCGGTGAAACCGTAACGCTGCCCGCCCAGGTCGACGGTGCCGCGGATGCTCTTGCCCTCCTCGAGCGTGCCGTTCAGCTCGGCGCCGTGCTTGCCGGTGAGCTTCATGCTGCCGTCGCCCTTGACGTCGCCCTTCAGCCACGACTCCTTGTCGCGCCCGTCGCAGAAGTACGCGATCGCCTTGCCGTCGCGCAGCGAGACGGCGACTGCGGAGGAGTCGTCGTCGGTACGGCCCGCGTAGTCGGCGTTGGGCGCAGCGCTTTTCGAAGGAGTCGGTGACGGTGTGGTCTTCGGCGGCAACGAACTGGGCGGCGGGCTCGGCGACACCGTGACGCCCGGCGACTCCTCCCGGTACGACGACGCGCTCTTCGTCCCCGTTGTCGCGTTGAGCGACAGCATGAACACGCCGAGCAGCAGCCCCGCGAGAAGGGTGAGAAGGGGTCCTGGACGCTTCATTCGGGCCTCCCCCGCGGCGGGTCTCCTGCCATGAGAGCGGACCTGTGCCCGTGCGTCCAGAGGCGCACGGGTGCGTTCTCACTACAAGTGGCGGAATAGGGCGATTCGAGTGACATCGGCAGGGTCTGAGGCGGGGCGGTGACCTACCCCCGGCCGCACTCTCGAAAGGCGTGACCATGGCGGGTAACGATCTCGGCAGCCTGCTCGGCGGCCTCCTCGGCGGAGGTGGCCAAGGCGGTGCCTCCGGCGGCAACAGCCTGGGCTCGCTGCTCCAGTCGCCGGCCGGCGGCTCGAGCAGCGGCGGCAACGCACTGGGAGCACTGCTGGACGTTCTCACCGAGTCCGGGCTCGCCGATCAGAAGAACTCCTGGATCGGCACCGGCGAGAACCAGCCCGTGTCCGGCGCGCAGATCCAGCAGGCGCTGCCCGACGCGACCCTCAAGCAGGTCGCCGAACAGGCCGGTGTCACCCCGGACCAGGCCGCGACGCAGATCGCCGAGACCCTGCCCCGGGCGGTCGACAAGCTGACCCCCAACGGCGAAATGCCGTCCGGTTACCTGGAGGACCTCATCAAGGCGCAGCACGTCTGACACTGCATGGTGCGTGCGCGGCGACCGTCTCGTCAGGCGGGCGCCGCGCACCCGCGCGTTGCGGGCTGACTACGCTGGTGCGACAAGACGTGCACGCAGATCAGCGAGGAGCATCACCGTGGCGGTACGAGCGGTCCGGGGCGCCGTCCAACTGGAGCGGGACGAGGCCGGGCACATGGACGAGCAGGTCAGCGAGCTGCTCACCGCCATCCTGGAGCGGAACGGGCTCACCACGGACGACCTGATCAGCATCTGGTTCACCGCGACGCCCGATCTGCACAGCGACTTCCCGGCGGCCGCGGCGCGCAAGCTCGGCATCGTCGACGTACCGCTGATCTGCGCGCAGGAACTGGACATCGAGGGCGCGATGCCCCGTGTCGTACGGGTCCTCGCGCACATCGAGTCCGACCGGCCGCGCGCCGACATCGTGCACGTCTACCTGGGCGCCGCGGGCGCGCTGCGCAAGGACATCGCCCAGTGAGGACCGCACTCGTCATCGGAACCGGGCTGATCGGTACGTCGGCCGCGCTCGCGCTGGCCGCGCGCGGCGTCGTCGTGCACCTCGCCGACCACGACCCGGAGCAGGCCCGTACGGCGGCGGCGCTCGGCGCCGGCACGGACGAGGTGCCCGAGGGGCCCGTCGACCTCGCGATCGTGGCGGCCCCACCCGCGCACGTGGCCGCGACGCTCGCGGACGCCATGCGGCGCGGGGTCGCCCGCGGCTACCTGGATGTGGCCAGTGTCAAGGGCGGCCCGCGCCGCGAGCTGGAGGCGCTCGGCCTCGACCTGTCCTCGTACATCGGTTCGCACCCCATGTCCGGCCGTGAGAAGTCCGGTCCACTGGCCGCCACCGGTGATCTCTTCGAGGGGCGCCCCTGGGTCCTGACGCCCACCCGGGACACGGACACCGAGGTCCTCAACCTCGCGCTGGAGCTGGTCTCGCACTGCCGCGCCGTGCCCGTCGTCATGGACGCGGACGCCCACGACCGTGCCGTCGCGCTCGTCTCGCACATGCCGCACCTGGTGTCCAGCATGGTCGCCGCGCGCCTGGAGCACGCGGAGGAGGCGGCGGTACGGCTCTGTGGTCAGGGCATCCGTGACGTGACCCGCATCGCGGCGTCCGACCCCCGGATGTGGATCGACATCCTCTCCGCGAACCCGGGGCCGGTCGCCGACCTCCTCGCGGACGTCTCCGCCGACCTCGACGAGACCGTGCAGGCCCTGCGTGCCCTCCAGTCCTCCGACGAGTCCAAGCGCCGTACGGGCGCCGACGGCATCGAGGACGTGCTGCGGCGCGGCAATGCGGGGCAGGTCCGCGTCCCCGGCAAGCACGGCTCCGCTCCGCGCGCGTACGAGGTCGTGGCCGTTCTCATCGACGACCAGCCCGGACAGCTGGCCCGTATCTTCGCCGACGCGGGGATGGCCGGGGTCAACATCGAGGACGTACGCATCGAGCACGCGACCGGGCAGCAGGCCGGTCTGGTGCAGCTGATGGTCGAGCCCAAGGCGGTGCCGGTGCTGAGCGCGGCGCTGCGGGAGCGGGGCTGGGCATTGCGGCAGTAGGCGCGTGGGGTCGGCGTCAGGTCGGTTTCCGCCCTACCCGTTCCGCATCTGCGGGCTCCCGCCTCCAGACCCCCGCTTGGGCCTCAACGGCCTCGTCGGGCTGAAACCCCCGATCGCAGCGCCGTGCCGGGCGGCTCGGTGTACCCAGTAACCTTGTGCGGGGCGCGTTCGTGTCCCACACATACCCACCACCCCGTACCAGGAAGGTGTCCGTCACCGTGGAAAAGGCCGCCCGGACCGCCCCGGCTGTGATTGTCGCCATCGACGGCCCCTCCGGCACGGGCAAGTCGAGCACCTCGAAGGCCGTCGCCTCGCAGCTCGGGCTGAGCTACCTGGACACGGGGGCCCAGTACCGCGCCATAACCTGGTGGATGGTCAACAACGGGATCGACCTCACGGACCCGTCCGCGATCGCCGCCGTGGCCGGGAAGCCGGACATCATCTCCGGAACCGACCCGTCCGGTCCGACGATCACCGTCGACGGCACCGATGTCGCGGGCCCGATCCGTACGCAGGAGGTCACCTCCAAGGTGAGCGCCGTCAGCGCGGTGCCCGAGGTGCGCGCCCGGATCACCGAGCTGCAGCGCTCGCTCGCCGGGTCCGCGGAATACGGGATCGTCGTCGAGGGCCGGGACATCGGCACCACCGTGCTGCCGGACGCCGACCTGAAGATCTTCCTCACCGCGTCCCCGGAGGCGCGTGCCGCCCGCCGCAGCGGTGAGCTGAAGGGCGCCGACGTGCACCAGACACGCGAGGCCCTGCTCAAGCGCGACGCCGCCGACTCCAGCCGCAAGACCTCCCCGCTCGCCAAGGCGGACGACGCGGTCGAGGTGGACACCTCCGACCTCACGCTCCAGCAGGTCATCGAGTGCGTCGTCACCCTCGTCGAGGAGAAGCGAGCCGCCAAGTGACCGCACCCTCCGAGAGGGGCGCCGAGGTAGGGCGCCGCATCGGCGTCGGCCTGATGTACGGGCTGTGGAAGCCGCGTGTGCTCGGCGCCTGGAAGGTCCCCGCGACCGGCCCGGCGATCCTGGCGGTGAACCACTCGCACAACATCGACGGCCCGATGGTCATGGGCGTGGCGCCCCGGCCCACACACTTCCTGATCAAGAAGGAAGCGTTCATCGGCCCGCTCGACCCCTTCCTGCTCGGCATCGGCCAGCTGAAGGTGGACCGCCAGACCACCGACCGTACGGCCATCACCCAGGCGCTGGGTGTCCTGGACAACGGCGGCGTCCTGGGCATCTTCCCGGAGGGCACCCGCGGCGAGGGCGACTTCGCCTCGCTGCGCGCCGGGCTCGCGTACTTCGCCGTACGCAGCGGGGCGCCGATCGTCCCGGTGGCGGTGCTGGGAAGTTCGGAGAAGAGCAGCCGGTTGATGAAGGGGCTGCCCCCGCTGCGCAGCCGGGTCGACGTCGTCTTCGGCGACCCGTTCGAGGCGGGCGACGGCAGCGGACGGCGTACGCGCAAGGCGCTGGACGAGGCGACCGCCCGCATCCAGAAGCAGCTCAGCGCCCACCTGGACCACGCCAGGCGTCTGACCGGACGCCGGGAAAACGCCGGGCGCCCCACCGGGCACTAGGCGACACTTGAGTAGTGGATCGCCCGATATACGGGCGGTCCACCGATCACCACGAATGAACGACGAGGTACGGACTTCATGAACGACGACATCCAGCCCGAGGGCTCGGCAGAGCACGACCACGGGGCGCTCGGCGACGCCGAGTACGCGGAGTTCATGGAGCTCGCCGCGGAAGAGGGCTTCGACATCGAGGATGTCGAGGGCGCCATCGAGGAGGCCGGCCACGGCCCGCTGCCCGTCCTCGCCGTCGTCGGCCGTCCCAACGTCGGCAAGTCGACCCTGGTGAACCGGATCATCGGCCGCCGCGAGGCCGTCGTCGAGGACAAGCCCGGCGTCACCCGCGACCGTGTCACTTACGAGGCCGAGTGGGCAGGCCGCCGCTTCAAGCTCGTGGACACCGGCGGCTGGGAGCAGGACGTCCTCGGCATCGACGCGTCCGTCGCCGCGCAGGCGGAGTACGCGATCGAGGCGGCCGACGCGGTCGTCTTCGTCGTCGACGCCAAGGTCGGCGCGACCGACACCGACGAGGCGGTCGTACGCCTTCTCCGCAAGGCCGGCAAGCCCGTCGTCCTGTGTGCCAACAAGGTCGACGGCCCGAGCGGCGAGGCCGACGCCTCGTACCTCTGGTCCCTCGGTCTCGGCGAGCCGCACCCGGTCTCCGCGCTGCACGGCCGCGGCACCGGCGACATGCTGGACGCCGTTCTGGAGGCGCTGCCCGAGGCCCCGGCGCAGACCTTCGGCGCCGCGGTGGGCGGCCCCCGCCGCATCGCCCTCATCGGCCGCCCGAACGTCGGCAAGTCCTCCCTGCTGAACAAGGTGGCGAACGAGGACCGCGTGGTCGTCAACGAGATCGCGGGCACCACCCGTGACCCGGTCGACGAGCTCATCGAACTCGGCGGCGTCACCTGGAAGTTCGTCGACACGGCCGGCATCCGCAAGCGCGTCCACCTCCAGCAGGGCGCCGACTACTACGCCTCGCTGCGCACGGCCGCCGCCGTCGAGAAGGCCGAGGTCGCCGTCATCCTGATCGACGCGTCCGAGACCATCTCCGTCCAGGACCAGCGCATCGTGACCATGGCCGTCGAGGCCGGGCGCGCGATCGTCCTCGCCTTCAACAAGTGGGACACCCTCGACGAGGAGCGCCGCTACTACCTGGAGCGCGAGATCGAGACCGAGCTCCTCCAGGTGGCGTGGGCGCCGCGCGTCAACGTCTCGGCGCGCACCGGGCGGCACATGGAGAAGCTCGTCCCGGCGATCGAGACCGCCCTGGACGGCTGGGAGACCCGCGTCCCGACCGGCCGGCTGAACGCCTTCCTCGGCGAGCTCGTCGCCGCCCACCCGCACCCGATCCGCGGCGGTAAGCAGCCCCGCATCCTCTTCGGTACGCAGGCGGGCACCAAGCCCCCGCGGTTCGTGCTCTTCGCCTCCGGCTTCATCGAGCACGGCTACCGGCGCTTCATCGAGCGTCGACTCCGCGAGCAGTTCGGCTTCGAGGGCACGCCGGTCCACATTTCGGTGCGGGTGCGCGAGAAGCGCGGCGCCAAGAAGAAGTGACGTAGCAACAACGGCAAGGACAACAACGGGTAAGGGGCGGCTCCTTGAGGAGCCGCCCCTTACCCGTGCGTGCGTCAGAGCCCCCTGCGGGGTGCGGGAGGCAGCGCCGCCGGGATGTGATGCATCCCCGTGCTGTGCTGCCGCCCGCTCGTCTGCCAGATCGCGGTCGCCGTCGCGGTCTGGCCGTGCTGCGCTCCACTGTGACGTGCGGAGTGCGCCCCCGCGCTGTACGAGCTGTAGGAGTTGTACGAGCTCGACGCACCGTACGAAGTCATGCCGCGCGGGAGGCTCCCGAAAGCCGTGAAGCCCAGGTTCTCTTCGCCGTGCCGGTCGCCGGGCAGGGCCCTGAAGGATCTGACCCACTCGGCGTAGAGCGCGTCGTAGATCGGCGTGGCCGAAGATCCGCCCGGAGAATCCTGAGCCGGTCGCGCCGGGGGTACCTCCCTGCTCGAACGAAGCAGAGAGCCTGGGGGAGGGCTCGCCTGGAGGGCCTGGCGGCGGGGGACGTCGTAGGTGTGCACGTATGTGCCAACGACCCCGCCGCCCAACGGATGCGGCCACCGTGTCGCTTTCGCAGGTCACCAGGAGTGTGCCCGGCGCACTCCCGAGCGTCCGAGCTCCGGTCGGGGCTCGGGTTCGGGCCCGGGATCGGACTCCGGTCCCCGGCTCAGCCGCCGGCTCAGGTCCCCGGGCTCCGGCTCAGCCGCCGGCTCAGGTCCCCGGGCTCCGGCTCAGCCGTCGGCTCAGGTCCCCGCGAGCGGCATCGCGGCCGCGACGAGCTTGCCGTTGGCCGCAGCCTTGTCCAGCGCGTCGCGCAGCAGGTCCTCGCGGGGCTGGCGGCCGATCGAGCCGACCGGGGCGGCGAACAGGAGTACCTGCTGGTGCTTGTTGGCGGCCGCCCGCCAGCTCTCGGCGACCTGCAGTGCCTGGTGCGCCTGCCACCAGGCGACGGGCGAGCCGCCGCCGGTGCCGGGCTGCAGCACGGCGTGCAGCTGGCCCATGGCGAGCAGGACGGACCAGCCGTGCAGCACCGGAGGCACCGAGATCAGCTCGGTCACCGGCATGAAGCCCTGCTCGATGAGGAGGGGCAGGAAGTCGTCGCCGACGTCGGTCGAGCCGGGGCGCACGATGGGGCCGGTCGGCTCGACGACGAGCGCCGGATGCAACTCGCCGTTGATCAGGACGAGTCCGCTGGTGACACCGAGCACGGCCTGCTCGGGCACGGACTCGACGGGCGGGCCGTCGGGGTTGATCGAGCGGACGGCGCCCTGCAGTTGCTCCTCGGTGACCTGCACGACCTGCGAGGGCAGGCAGGTCGCGTGGGCGAAGGCCAGGACGGCGGTCTCGTCGCCGATGAACAGGACGGTGCTGGTGCGCTCCTGTTCCGAGTCGCCCGGGGTGCGGCAGGACGTGCAGTCGTAACTGCCGGGGGCGTTCTCTCCGGCGAGCAGCCGGTCGGCTTCTTCGTCGCCGATCTCGGCGCGTACGTCGTCGCTGACGTCGAGCATGCGCGGCACGGTGGCTCCTCGGGATGCGGTGCGTGGCGGTGCCGGGTGGCTCCCGGCCCATGAGGCCGGGGGGTCCCCGGCTCATGAAGATGACAACGGGCGATCTGTGGCCGGAGTCACGCCCGAGCGCGAACGGAATCGAACCATCCGACGCGCAGGGTGAGGTGACCTGCGGAATCGGTTACTCCGAGTCAACTTCTCGGACTGCCAAGCAAGTTGAGGCGGTGAAGTGAGTCACAGATCACTGGGGTGACGGGTCGACAAATCCGGAAATCACCCAATGAAGTGGGTGGCCGAAAATCGACGATACTCGCGGTAACGGCGAACTGGCCTCGAATGACAAGGAGTTGGTTGATATCGGGGCGACAAGCTCCCTAGATTTCTCGGCCGTGTGCAACGAGCACCGCTCGGGTACGTCCGCCGGCCGCACCAAGCCAGCTCACAGCACAGCCTCCGGCGGACGGGGCGGAGCGCGACGACCGCGTCCTATGCGCAGGGAATCGTGCCCCGCCTTGGGGGATCCCGGGTGTTTCGAGAGGGAAATACATGTCCGCATGTGCCGAGAACACTCATAAGGCTCGTACGACGACCAAGGCTCGTACGACGGCGGTCCTCGCCGGGGCGGCACTGCTCGCCCCGCTCGGACTGCTCGCCGCGACCGGCAACGCCGTAGCGGCCGACAGTGGAGTGTGGGACCGCATCGCGAAGTGCGAGAGCGGTGGGAACTGGCACATCAACACCGGCAACGGCTACTACGGAGGACTCCAGTTCTCCGCCGGCACCTGGCGCGCGTACGGCGGCGCCGCCTACGCCTCGACCGCCGACAAGGCCTCCAAGGCCGCTCAGATCGCCGTCGCCTCCAAGGTCCAGCGGGCCCAGGGATGGGGCGCGTGGCCCACCTGCTCGGCGCGCGCCGGAGCGTACGGCAACGCGCCGGCGTCCTCGGGCGCCGCGTCGGCCGGAGGGTCGGCCGTCACGAAGTCAGCACCCAAGTCGGCCCCGTCGACGTCGAAGCCGTCGAAGGCGCCGGCACGTCCGTCGGGCCACACCAACCGCGGCTCCTCCCGCGGCGACTACACCGTCCGCAGCGGAGACACGCTGAGCGGTATCGCCGCGCGGCACGGGACCACCTGGCGGGAGATCTACGCCGCCAACCGGGCGGTCATCGGCGGTGATCCGGATGTGATCGTGCCCGGGCAGCGGCTCGACTTCTGAGTCCCGCTCCCCCCGGCCCCCGGGCACGGGGCCCCGCCCGGTCCTCCGACCGGGTGGGGCCCACGGCCGCACCGGGCGCGGCTCGACGGGTGTGCCGGGCGCGCTGCTTAGCGTGGCCGGATGTTCCTGATGCCGACCACCCGGATCGTGCCGACCCTGTCGACCAGGCGCGTTCGGTACGCGGCCGTGGTCGCAGCCGTCCTGGCCGTTCTCGTCCCTCCCTCGGGGGCGTCCGCCGCGCCGCCGCCCCCGCTTCCCGGGCCCATTTCGCTACGAGCGCCGTACGACTGCGTGAAGGACCAGTGGCCCTGGGCCTGCATCGCCGAGTGCGAGAGCAGCGGTCGCTGGGACGCGAACACCGGGAACGACTTCTACGGAGGGCTGCAGTTCTGGCAGTCGACCTGGGAGGCGTTCGGGGGGCTCGGGTACGCCCCGCGGGCGGATCTTGCCACGCGCGCGGAGCAGATCAAGGTCGCCGAGAAGGTGCTCGCCGCCCAGGGGTGGGAGGCCTGGCCCGTCTGTGCCAAGAGATACAAACTCAAGGGCCGCATGCATGTGGTGAAGCGCGGCGACACGCTCTGGTCCATCGCCCGCAAGTATCGGGTCAAGGGCGGCTGGAAGGCGCTGTACAAGGCCAACAAGAAGATGGTCGGCAGCGATCCGGGTCGGCTGAGCGTGGGCACGTTGCTCGTCATCCCGAAGGGGTCGGGGGGTGCCCGGCACGCGGACCGCGCCCTGTTCGGTCCGCCCCTCGTTCCGAAGCCCCCCGCGTCCCCCGGGCGACCTCGGCCGCCTCTCCGCTGAACACGACCGAGCCGCGGCGCAGTTCATGGACGCACGTCGTCCGCCCCGCCCGCTCGCGCAGGCCGGGCGGCAGCCGCTGTTCGGCGACCACCACGCACGCGTCGAGGTCGCTCAGCAGTTCGTACGTCCGAGCCGCGACCGACGGCGACATGCCCTGCGCGGGTTCGTCGACGAGCACCACACGCGCGCGTGCCAGCAGGGCGCGGGAGAGGGCGAGCATCCGCTGCTCGCCGCCGGAGAGGGTGCCGGCGCGGCGGGGAAGGAGGGGCTCCAACTGCGGGTAGGCGTCGAGGGCGGCGGTGTGGTCGCCAGCGGCCAGCTCCAGGTTCTGACGGACGGTGAGCGAGCCGAAGACGGCCCCGCGTTCCGGGACGAAGCACAGTCCGCGCCGGGCGCGTTCGTAGGCGGGCATGCGCGTCACGGCGGCGCCGTCCCAGACGACGGCGCCGCCGGACAGCGGCATGGTTCCCGCGAGGGCGCGCAGCACCGTCGTACGTCCGGAGCCGTTGCGGCCCAGCAGCACGGTGAGGCCGGGACCCGGCGCGACGAGGGTCACGCCGTGCAGGGCCTCCAGAGGGCCGTAGCGCACGCGCGCGTGGCGCAGGGCGATGCTCATCCGTCGGCCCTCGTCTCCAGTACGCGGTCGGCGGGGCCGGAGGTGACGATCCGCCCCGCCGCCATGACATGGACCGTATGCGCCAGGTCGGCGACCAGGTCGAGGTCGTGCTCGACGACGAGCAGGGCCATGCCGTCCGCGGCGAGGGCCCGCAGCACGCGGGCCAACGCGGTCACTTCGCCGGTGTCGAGTCCGGCCGCGGGCTCGTCGAGCAGCAGCACACGCGGACTCCCGGCGAGCGCCCGCGCCAGCTCGACACGCCGGAGCGTGCCGGTCGGCAGCCCCGCCGCGGGCAGCGCCCGCACCGGTCCGTCGAGCCCGAGCAGCCGCAACGAGCGCTCCACCGCCCCCGGATCGGCGATCCGACCCTGTTCGGCACCCACGCGGACATTTTCGGCCACGGTCAACGAGGGGAAAACCGCCAGTTGCTGGAAGGTCCGCGCCACTCCCAGCCGGGTGCGGGCGTGCGCGGCCGTCCGGGTGATGTCCCGCCCCCCGAGCAGAACCTGCCCGCCCGAGGGGCGCAGCGTCCCGGCGAAACAGTGGAAGAGGGTGCTCTTTCCGGCGCCGTTGGGTCCCACGACCGCGGTGACGCGCCCCGGCCCGATGTCGAGCGAGACTCCGTCGAGTGCGGTGAAACCGCCGTAGGCGACATGGAGCCGACGGGCGGTCAGGGACGGGGGGATGGGTCCGGCAAGAGGGCGTGAACGGCGGGGGCCGCCGACCGCGGGGCGCGAGGCCGGAGCCGGTCCCGTGCGGCCCGGCCGTGGTGCGGCGACCTCGGGTGAACGTGTCGGACCGGGCGTCGTCCGGGGGCCGTCCGGCGGTGCGTGGGGTCCTTGGTCGGGCGTGTCGCCGCGTGGTGCCGGGATGTTGGCCGGTGGTTGCGGGGGACTGTCCAGCTCTACGCCGCTGGGTGGTGTGGCGTCGTCCGGGTGGTCCGTGGGCTCGTCCGGCTCCCGGGCGGGAGTCCCGCTCAGTGGCTGTGCCCTGCTGTCCGGCAGCTCGGTGTCCCGCTTCGTCCGGCCGATGCCGGGCCATCCGGTCGTGCCGGGCCCAGGGGCGGCGGGCTCCAGCGGCGTGTCGCTCGGGCGGGCGGGCTCGGTCGGCGCGTGTCGGACGCTTTGCGGCGCGGGTGTTTTCGGGGTGCGCCGCGCGGTCGGCCGCGGTGCCGCGCCGCTTGGCCGACCGGGCTCGTCCGGACCGGAGGCGGGTGGTTCGGATGCTCCGGGGAGCCGTCCCGATGCTCCCGATGCGCTCCTCCCCGCGTTCGCCATCGAGGTCGCCTCCGTGGGCACAAGCGCCCCGGCTCTCCTCGGCTCCACCGGCCGCAGTCGGCGCCCGACCCGTGCCCCCAGGGGTGTCAGCGTCGCCCGGCGGCGCAGTCGCAGTCGGGAGGCCGCCGTGCGCAGCGCTTCGTAGGGGCCTCCGGGGAAGCGGCCGACGAGGACGGCCAGTACGCCGATCAGGGCGGCCGCCACGCCACCGCGGGCCCCCGCGTCGAGCCCCACCAGGAGGGCCGCGGCGGCCAGGGCGCCCAGGACGCTGTCGGCGCCGAGGACGACGACCGCCGCGAACCAGAGCAGCCCGCGTACGGGGTCGTACGCCGTGGCGTCGAAGGCGCGCAGGCCCATCCCGAGCATGCCGCCGCCGAGCGCGGCCAGGGCGGCGCCCGTGACGAACGCGGTCAGTTTCAGGGTCGGGACGCGTACGCCCGCCGCGGACGCGCCTGACTCGTGGTCGCGCATCGCGGCCAGGGCCCGGCCCGTACGGCCTCTGCGCAGGGCGTTCGCGGCCAGCAACGCGGCCGCCAGCAGGGCCAGTTCGAGCACGTAGTAGGCGCGGTCGCCGTCGAAGCCGGCCGGACGGTCCAGGGACAGTCCCGACGAGGCGTACGGCTGGGCGAAGACGAATCGGCTGACGCCCACGCCGACCGCGAAGGTGGCCAGCGCGAGGGCAAGACCGTGGCGGCCGATGGCCGGCCAGCCGGTCAGGACACCGAGCGGAGCGACCAGGATCACGGCCACCGCCAGCGCGGCGAGTTCGGGCAGGCGCGGCAGGCCGGGGAAGCGGCCCGCCGCCAGCAGCGCCGTGAAGAGGGCGCCCAGACCGGCGTACGCGGCCTGCCCGAGGGAGATCTGGCCGCCCCGGCCCGTCACGACGACCAGCGACAGAAGCACCACGCCCAACGCCGGGACCTGCACCGACGTATGCAGGTCGGAGCCGGCGAATCCGAGGGGCAGCAGAAAGAGGACGACCGCCACGATCCACGCGCCCGGAGGCGTCGCCACGCGGGCCGTCGCCGAACGCGGGAGCGCGTCGCGGGTGCCGATGCCGGGCAGGACGAGCGCCGCGATCAGCAGTGCGACCACGAACAGGTTCGCGCCGACCGCCTGGAGCAGTGGTTCGGCCCAGCCCGAGGGGTGCAGGCGCGTCAGCTGGCTCTGGGCCACCCCGATGCCGAGGGCCACCACGACGGCGATCGGCAGGCTGCGCATCCCGGCGGCCACCGCCACCGCCATCACCTCCATCACGAGCAGCGGCATGCCGTACGGGTCGAGGCGCACGTAAGGCGCGAGGAGCACGCCCGTCAGGCCCGCCGTGAACGAGCCGAAGGCCCAGCCCGCCGCGGCGACCCGGTCCGCGTCGATGCCGCCGAGTACGGCGAGCGAGCGGTCGTCGACGACGGCGCGCAGCTCCGTGCCGAACCGGGTCCAGCGCGTCAACGCGCCGACACCCACGGCCAGCGCGACGGCCACCGCCAACTGCCCCCAGGGATCCGCCGACACCAGCGTCGGCGCGTCCGCGCGCGCTCCGGTGCCCCACACCAGGGCGGCCCCGCCGACCAGCAGGACGAAGACGCCGATGGACGCGACGAGCGTCTGCGCCGGGTCGCTGCCCAGCACCGACAGCGGGCGGAAGACGAAGCGTTCCAGGGCCGTGCCGATGGCCGGGGCCACGACGACGAGGGTCACGGCGGCGCCGAGCGCGAGGGGCCAGCCCCACTCGACCGTGAACTGGCGCAGCAGATACGCGCACACCATCGCGATCGCGCCGTGCGCGAAGTTGAGCACGCCGGTCGCCCGATGGGTGACGATCAGTCCGATCCCGGTGAGCGCGGCGGCACTGCCGACCGAGAGACCGGCGAGCGTGAGGTCGTAGGTCAGCGACGCCATCAGTCACCCGGATCCGCGACGGACGGCTCACAGATCGGGCACGGCCCCAACTCCCCGCTCGCCAGCACCCGCGAGTCCACCGGCACGGCCTCCGGCTTCCCGGCGACCAGCGGACAGTCCGCGCGGTGCCACAACGTGCCGCCCGGCACCATCAGCAGCTCGCCGCTCGCGGCGAGGGGCGCGGCCGCCGTCTGCCCGGACTCGGCCACGCCGGCGGGCTCGGCGGCCACGAGCAGCCCGTACAACTCCTCGACACGCGCCGCGGCCAGCGCGTTCCTGCCGTGCGTGAGCAGCACCGTGCCCGCGATGATCAGTGCCGCGCCGGGCACCGTGCACGAGGCGAGGTAGGGCAGTTGCCGCTCCGCGTACCGCTCGCCCGAGATGCCGTACCAGCCGATGACGCACAGCACCGCTCCGGTGGCGAGCGCGGCCCATCCGGCCCACAGGACGGGGTGCACGGTCCGCAGTCGAGCTGTCCGCATCCGGGCTCCCAGACGTCGTATGTCTGTCCATGCCAGCCAATGGCTTGCACTATGCCTTCTGGAAGCTGACCCTGAAAGCTCCGGGCGCACATGGCCCGGACCGATACCCGGTGGTGAGCCAGATGGTTCTCGGGAGCGACCTCAGGCGGGGGAACGGCCGGGGCGCGGCAGCGGTGGCGGTTCTCGTCCTCGCCGCGACCCTCACGGCGTGCAGCGACGAGAGCGGTGGCGGGAGCAGCGCCCCACCGACCCCCTCCGTGCAGCAGCCCACCAGCGCCCGGCCCAGCCCCACGGCCCCGTCCGATCCGGCGGCCGCGGAACAGGAGATCAAGCAGAACTGGGAGAAGTTCTTCGACCCCGCCGTCGCGCAGAAGGACAAGCAGGCCGTCCTGGAGAACGGTGACCGGATGACCAAGGTCCTGCAGAGCTTCAACGGCGACAGGCGCGGCCAGGAAGTGCAGGCGAAGGTCGAGAAGGTCGAGTTCACCTCGCCGACCGACGCGAACGTGACGTACTCGCTGACTCTGAAGGGCGCGACCGCGCTGCCGGGCGCCTCCGGGACGGCCGTCGAGCAGGACGGTACCTGGAAGGTCTCCGTCAAGACGCTCTGCGCGCTGGTCCAGCTGAGCGGCAATGAGTCGCCGGGCCCCGGCTGCTGAGTGCGCTGCCCTGGTCCTGCTGTTCCTCCTCGGCACGGCCTGTGGCAGCCGCCTCCCCGAGAGCGACTTCGAGAACCGCTCCACACCCCCGCAGCAAGGAGGGACCGCTCCGATCCGCGTCGGCATCGTCACGAGCGCCACGAGCCCGGTCGGCGGCTCGGCCTTCACCGGGTCGCGAGACGGGGCGAAGGCGTACTTCGAACGCCTCAACTCACGCGGCGGGATCGGGGGCCGCCCGGTCGAGGTGCGCCTGTGCGACGACGGCGGCAGCGGTGTCGGCAACAACGAATGCGTGCACAAACTCGTCGAAGAGGACGAGGTCGTCGCCCTCGTCGCCACCACCGCCCTCGACTACGCGGGTGCCTCTCGTGTGTCCCACGCGCGCGTGCCCGACATCGGAGGCCAGCCCATCGGCCCGGCGTACGACACGTATCCGCACCTGTACGGCATCTACGGCAGCCTCGCTCCGCGCAGCGGCAGGACCGGCTGGGACGGGAAGCTGTACGGCGGCACTGAGGTGTACCGCTACTTCAAGCGCGCGCAGGGTGCCCGCACCGCCGCGGTCGTCTCCTACAACCAGTCCGCGTCCGCCGCGTACGCCCGGCTCGTCACGCAGGGGCTGAAGGCCGAAGGCTACAAGGTGGTCACCGAACAGGTCGACTTCGCGCTGCCCAACTTCCGTGCCGCCGCGGCCGATGTGAAGGAGCAGGGCGCCGATCTCGTCTTCGACGCCATCGACACGCATGGGAACGCGCAACTGTGCAAGGCGATGGACGACGTCGGGGCCAAGGTCATCGCCAAGGTCACCAATGTGCAGAACTGGACGTCGACCGTTTCCGAGGACTACGAGGACTCGCCGCGGTGCCGCAACGCCCTGTGGGCTACCGGGTCCAGTCGCAACTATGAGGACACGGGGGATCCGGCCGTACGGGCGTTCCGGGACGGGACCAAGGGGCTGAGCGATCACTCCCAGTGGCAGTTGGAGGGGTGGGCCGCCGCGAAGTGGTTCACCGACGCGGCGAAGTCCTGTGCGCGCACAGGGGTCACGCGCGCGTGTGTCGACGACTTCATGAACCGGGGCGTGCCCTATACCGCCGGTGGGCTGCTGCTACCGGTCAGCTACGAACGGCTTACCGAGCCGCCGAAGACCCGAAGGACGTGTCTGTCCGTGGCTCGCTGGGGGGACGACAAGGGCTGGGTCTCGCAAGGGGACATGAACACCACGTGCTTCGACGTGCCGCAACTGTCGTATCGGCCTTGAGTTTTCTCGCCCCCGCCGCCCCTGCCCGTTCCCGTACCCGGGGGCTGCGCCCCCAGCCCCCTGGGTTGTCCTTCGGCCGCGGGTCGGTGGGGGCTTGTCGCGCAGTTCCCCCACAGTCACCGCAGCGTGCCGAAGAACTCCCGGATGTCCCCCGTCAGCAGCTCCGGATGCTCCAGGGCCGCGAAGTGGCCGCCCCGGTCGAACTCCGTCCAGCGGACCACGGTGTTGGTCTGCTCGGCCCAGCGGCGAATCGCGACGTCCCCGTCGAAGTTCCCGACGGCCGTCGGTACGGCGGAGCGGCCGACGGGGAACCAGTCGCCGCGGTGGCTGTTCTCGTAGTACATGCGAGCCGCCGAGCCGGCCGTGCCCGTCAGCCAGTACAGCATCACGTTCGTCAGCAGGGCATCCCGGTCGACCGCGTCCTCGGGCAGCTCCGCCGAGGAGCGGAACCATTCCGGGGTGGGCGAGATGAACCGACGGGTCGGCCGACGGAATGTCGGCCGACCCGTGAGGTCGGATCCACGAAGATGCCGACTGGATCGCGTTTTGACGCCCTCCCCGCTGTGAGCGGAGATGTCCGGCCTGCTGTTCGTGGTGAGCAGCTTCCGGTGGGTTCCTGCTTCGTCGCTCCGAGCCGGGCTTGCTCCCGGTCTTACCAGTGCTCCACAGGCGTTTCCGTCTCCGCCCGTCCGACGGCGACTGCCGGGCTGTGTCCTTCCCGGCAATTCGGAGCTTCCGGAGTCATCCTTCGCCCCGCACAGCAACTGACCTACCACTGTGCGTAGTTGACTCGTACCCCAACGGGAAACCTGCGGAACCCGGAATGGCCGGGACGACGAGGTGGAAGGCGTGGGCAGGGTCGCCGCCGTGGGCGCGCGGATCGCTGAGCGGGCCGATCAGGCCGAGGAACTCGACGAACGAGCCCGGCCAGCCGTGCGTCAGCAGCAGCGGCACGGCGTCCGGCTCGGGTGAGCGCACGTGCAGGAAGTGCACGCGGGCGCCGTCGATCTCCGTGAGGTACTGCGGGAACTCGTTGAGCGCGGCCTCGTGCTCGCGCCAGTCGTAGGCGCTCCGCCAGAACGCCGCGAGCGCGCGGAGGTACGGCAGTGACGCCCCGTATTCCCAGCCGGCGTCCGGCAGCTCGTCGGGCCAGCGGGTCAGGTCCAGGCGCGTGTGCAGGTCGTCCGACTGTGCCTGGGGGATCTCGATCCGGAAGGGGTGCACCGTGGTGTCCGCGTTGTCTGCCATGGCTCCTACGGTGGGAACCCTTGCGGACAGTTACTGTCCGCAAGGGCTGGCAGACTCGGAACCATGTTGGAGACATCGGCACGACTCCTGCGCCTGCTCTCGCTGCTGCAGGCCCACCGCGAATGGTCCGGGGCCGACCTGGCGGACCGCCTCGGCGTCACGCCCAGGACCGTCCGCCGCGATGTGGATCGGCTGCGCGAGCTGGGCTATCCCGTCAACGCCAGCCCCGGCACGGGCGGCGGCTACCAGCTCGGCGCCGGCGCCGAGCTGCCGCCACTGCTCCTGGACGACGACGAGGCGGTGGCCGTGGCGATCGGACTGCGCACGGCGGCCGGGCAGGGCATCGAGGGCATCGGCGAGACCTCGGTACGCGCCCTCGCCAAGCTCGAACAGGTGCTGCCGAACCGGCTGCGCCGCCGCGTGGGCGCCCTGAACGCGTTCACCGTGCCGATGCTGCGCGGCCCGCAGCCGTCGGCCGTCGACCCCGGCGTCCTCACCGAGCTGGCCCATCTGTGCCGCGACTCGGAGCGGCTGCGCTTCGAGTACCGCGACCACGGCGGTGCCGTCACGCGCCGTACCGTCGAACCGCACCGCCTGGTGTGCACCGAGCGCCGCTGGTACCTCGTCGCCTGGGACGTCGACCGCGACGACTGGCGTACGTTCCGGGCCGACCGCATCACGCCCAAGCCACCGCACGGACCGCGCTGTGCGCCCCGTACGCCACCGGCCGAGGACCTGGCGGCGTACGTCTCCAAGGGCGTCTCCACGCGCGCGTACGCCTCGCACGCCGTCATCAGGCTGCTCGTGCCGTTGGAGGAGGCGGCCGAGCGGATCTCGCCCTCCGCCGGGACTCTGGAGGCCGACGGGACGGACAGCTGCGTGCTGCGCACCGGAGCGGCGAGCCTCGACGTGATGGTCATTCACGTGATGCTGATGGGTTTCGAGTTCGAGATCATCGAGCCCGCCGAGCTCACCGAGGCGATCAGGACGTCCCGGGACCGGCTGTCTCGGGCTCTGGACCGGGCTTCGGCTCAATCGCCGCGTACTGGGGATGGTGCAGGTCGAACGCCGGGGACTCGGAGCGGACCCGGGGCAGCGTGACGAAGTTGTGCCGGGGCGGCGGACACGAGGTCGCCCACTCCAGGGAGCGCCCGAAGCCCCAGGGGTCGTCGACCTCGACCTTCGCGGCGTACTTGGTGGTCTTCCAGATGTTGTAGAGGAACGGCAGCGTCGAGATGCCCAGCAGGAAGGCGCCGATCGTGGAGATGGTGTTGAGCGCCGTGAAGCCGTCGGCGGCCAGATAGTCCGCGTACCGGCGCGGCATGCCCTCGGCACCCAGCCAGTGCTGGACCAGGAATGTCGTGTGGAAACCGACGAACAGCGTCCAGAAATGGATCTTGCCGAGCCGTTCGTCGAGCATCTTGCCGGTGAACTTGGGCCACCAGAAGTAGAAGCCGCCGAACGTCGCGAAGACGACCGTGCCGAAGACGACGTAGTGGAAGTGGGCGACCACGAAGTACGAGTCGGTGACGTGGAAGTCGAGCGGCGGCGAGGCCAGGATGACGCCCGTCAGGCCGCCGAACAGGAATGACACCAGGAAGCCCGTCGCCCACAGCATGGGCGTCTCGAAGGACAGGGACCCCTTGAGCATCGTGCCGGACCAGTTGAAGAACTTCACGCCCGTCGGCACGGCGATCAGGAACGACATGAAGGAGAAGTACGGCAGCAACACCGCGCCGGTCGCGAACATGTGGTGCGCCCATACGACGATCGAGAGACCGGTGATCGCCATGGTCGCGGCGACCAGCGTCAGATAGCCGAAGATCGGTTTCCGGCTGAAGACCGGCAGGATCTCCGTGATGATCCCGAAGAACGGCAGCGCGATGATGTAGACCTCGGGATGGCCGAAGAACCAGAACAGGTGCTGCCACAGCAGCGCGCCGCCGTTGGCCGCGTCGAACACCACCGAGCCGAACCTCCGGTCCGCCTCCAGGACCAACAGCGCCGCCGCGAGCACCGGGAACGCGAAGAGGATCAGGATCGAGGTGAAGAGGGTGTTCCAGGTGAAGATCGGCAGCCGGAACATCGTCATGCCGGGCGCGCGCATTCCGATGATGGTCGTAATGAAGTTCACCGCGCCGAGGATCGTCCCGAAGCCCGCCAGCGCGAGGCCCATGATCCACATGTCGGCGCCGATGCCGGGCGAGCGCTCCAGGCTGTTGAGCGGGGCGTAGGCGAACCAGCCGAAGGCGGCCGGTCCGTCGGGCACCAGCAGCGAGCCCAGCACGATCAGACCGCCGAAGAGGAAGAACCAGTACGACAGCATGTTCAGTCGCGGGAAGGCGACGTCCGGGGAGCCGATCTGCAGTGGCATGATCTCGTTGGCGAACCCCGCGAACGTCGGCGTCGCGAAGAGCAGCAGCATGATGGTGCCGTGCATGGTGAACAGCTGGTTGAACTGGTTGTTGTCCACGATCTGCAGGCCGGGCCGGGCGAGTTCGGCGCGCATCACCAGCGCCATCAGGCCGCCGATCAGGAAGAAGACGAACGACGTGATCAGGTAAAGGTGGCCGATCTTCTTGTGATCGGTGGTCGTCAGCCAGTCGACGACCAGCCGCCCCGGCCGATCGGTCCGTACGCGTCGCGCGGTCGTCTGCGCGGTGTCCGTCCCCATCGCTCGCCCCTTCGCCGTCGCGCGTTCTGGGCCTGCTGAAGCTCACGCCATGATGCTCGTGCCGCCCCGTGCCGAGACAGGGGGCGTGCGGGGGTTGTGTGCTGGAACCGTGTATTTCCTATGCGGCTTCAGCATCTGTGGCACGCCCCGGAATCGGAAGGAAAAGGATTGGCCGCGCCGCCGGATTCGCGCATTCCATTGGGCTATTCGGGACTGCGTCACGGTAGCTCCGAATTACGTTCGAAGGCGTGCGGAACACGTACGGAAGCCCTCGTACGTGTGACGGAGTTCGGCCGAAACGAGTGTCGTGATCCTGTGACAGAAGCGTGACCGGAGGGGGATGGGTGACGCCTGGTGGCGGGTTCGGGCTTCCCCGGCCGAGGCACGCGGCCTAACGTGGCGGTCATGGCACCCATTCCCACCCCTCCCGCAGAGCCGCAGGACAGCCCGGAAAGCTATGTCGGGCTGGAGGCGAACAGCGCCGAGCGTCGTGCCCGGGAGCACGGCTGGTCCTCGGTGCGTGCGCTGCCGCCCGGCGCGATCATCACCATGGAGTACCGCTTCGGCCGGCTGAACTTCGAGGTCAGCGACGGCAGGGTGACCCGCTGCTGGAAGGGCTGACGGCAGCTCACGGAATGTGCGAAGGCCCCCGATTCGTCAGGAGTCGGGGGCCTTCGCGGTGCGGGGAGAGGCTGTGCGTACCGGCCCCGCTGTCTTGGTGTCCCCTTCGCCGTGTCGCCCTCAGCCGCCGGTCAGGGGGCGGGCCGAGGCGGTCGTGGTCCCGCGCGCCACACGGTCCGGGTGCGGCGGACGGCGGCTGCCGACCGGCGTGACCGGGGTGCGTTCCGAGCGGGCCGTGTGCGGTCCGGGGGCCAGGTAGACGGGCGCCCGGGGAGCACGGGCGGCGCCGACCGTCTCGCGGGCCGGTACCTCCCCGTCCGCGCCGGCGGGCTGCGGAACCATGACGGGCGCGGCGACCGGCGAGGCGGCCGGAGCAGGCGCGGTGCGGCCGCGACGGGCGCGCCAGGAGTCGCGCAGCGAGAAGATCCCGGCCTCGGCGCGGGCGATCAGCGGCTCGACCCACGGCAGCGCCAGCAGGATCAGCAGACCCGCGGCCCAGCCCAGGAGCACATCGCTCAGCCAGTGCGTACCGAGGTACACGGTGGTGAGGCCGACGCCGAGCGAGGTCACGGCGGAGAGGGCGGACAGCCAGCGCCTGGCCCTCGGGGTCGAGGCCAGATAGGCCAGGATTCCCCAGGTCACGACGGCGTTCGCGGTGTGGCCCGAAGGGAATATATCGCCGCCGAGCCCCATCTCGTTCGAGCCGATCGTGATGGCGTAGTGCGGGCCGAGGCGGCCCATGCCGAGCTTGGCGGCGCCCACCGTGATGTTGAGCAGCAGCAGCGAGGCGCCCAGTGTGAGCAGCGGGCGCAGGGTGTGCTGCCGCCAGGAGCGCCAGCCCAGCCAGGCGGCGACCATCACCGCGGTGGGGCCGCGCTGGCCGAGCACCACGTAGTAGTCGAGGAACGCGTGGATCTCCGGCCACTGCTGATAGGGCCGGAAGAACATGACCTGCCAGTCGAACCGGACCAGCCATGACGTGATCGCCACGGCCCACACAATGGCCACGTAGAAGGCCAGGGTGGCTCCGAAGAGCACAACCCTGTGCCGGCTCATCTTCGGCACATCGATGTGGGCCGGTCGTTCCGGCTCACGGTCCAGCCGGGCGAAGACCCGGTCCAGACGGGTGAGGTTTCGTTCGGTACGCACTCAATCGACGCTACAGCGAGTGAGCTGTGTTCCAGGCCGAATCACTCGCTTTGTGATGACGATGTGATGTGGGATTCCTCTCAGAACCATGTTTATTTCCAATGAATCCCTAATGATCGGCGTGCGGATCCTTCAATTCCATTGATCTCGCACGGCCTTCGGTTTTAAGGCGCTTATATATTCGTTCACCGAATCCTGGCGTGGAATTCTCCGGCAGCTCACCTGCCGCTCGCCGGATCCCGGGGAGTGGATCATGGCGGCCCGGAGCCGTTCAGCCAGAAGGCACCGTAGACCGCCGAAGCCACCGCCACACCGCCGAGAACCAGTGCTGACCTGGACGTACGCAGTCGGGCCAGGGCCAGTGCGAGGGGCAGGAGAAGGGGGAAGGCGGGGAGCAGGAGGCGTGGTTTCGAGCCGAAGTAGCTCGATGCGCACAGGGCGAGCGCGGTGACGACGCCCGCGTACACGAGGAGTGACAGCGGCTGCCCCTGACGTACGCACGTCACGTACAGCCGGACGATCAGCGCGACCCCGACGATCAGCCCGAGACCGGCCAGGGCCGACGGAAACGACGTGAACTTGTCGCCGACGAAGCGGGCGAAGGCGTAACCGCCGTCGAAACCGTTGCGCCAGCCCGCCTGGACGTCGAGATAGCCGAGCGGGCCCTTTCCGGTGCGGTGGCCGACCCACAGCACATAGCCGGCGGCGCCGAGGGGCGCGAGGAGCATTCCAAGGGCGCGCGGCCACACTCGTGCGCCGCCTGTCCGCGCCGCGCTCCGATCCCGTGCATGTTCTCCCGCGAATGAGGTAATCGCCGCCGCCCACAGGGCCGCGACCACCGCGATGCCCACCGGGCGGGTCAGCCCGGCGAGCGAGGCGAGCAGGCCGGCCGTCAGCCAGCGGCCGGTCAGCACCGCATAGAGCGACCAGGCGGCGAGCGCCGTGAAGAGGGACTCGCTGTACGCCATCGACTGCACGATGCCGACGGGCAGCACCGCCCACACGAGCACGGCGCAGACGCCGACCCGAGGTCCGTGGACGTGGTCCGCGACCGCGAAGATCCCCCAGGCCGCGGCGAGCGAGGCCGGCGTGCCGACCAGCAGGCCCGCGTCCGCGTACGACAACGGTGTGATCGCCGAGACGAGCCGCTCCAGCCACGGCAGCAGCGGGAAGAACGCGAGGTTCGAGTGCACGTCGCCGTTCGGGAGGCGGACCGCGTAGCCGTAGCCGAGGTCCGCGACCCGGGTGTACCAGAGCGAGTCCCAGCGCGCCGTCAGCAGCGTGTGGGCGCTCTTGCCGTTCGCCGCGCTCCACAGGGCGAGGACGATGAGGCCCAGGGCGCGGACGCCCACGTACCCCACAAGGGCGGGCGCGGCCCGGCGCAGGGGGCCCGTGCGGGGCGGTGTCGCGACAGGCGTCTCAAGATCGGTCACGGGCTCGATTATCGGTGGCACCCGGAACCGGCAGGCCCCGCGGGGCGTGGTGCCCCAAGGGGAGCGTGGCGCACGCCACACGCTCCGTGGGAAGAACGTGAGAGGTCCGCCACGCGTCATTGACGGGAACTCGCGTACGCTGGCCGCTCACTCGCCTTTGTTGCGTGGGCCGGGATTCCGCTCCCCAGGCCGCAGCCCCAGGGAGTCCCCACCCTGCGGACCGCCGAACGCGAGGGAAGCTCTGGAGGTACGTACATGTCCGGGACGACCACGGCCGCTGCGCGATGTCGTCGGGAGGCCGGGGCCGGTGCCAACCGCTGGGTCGTCCTCGTCGTTCTCTGCGTCAGCCTCCTGCTGGTCGCCCTCGACGCCACCGTGCTGCACGTCGCGGTGCCCGCCGTCACCGAGGACCTCAGGCCCGGCGCGATAGAACTGCTCTGGATCGTCGACGTCTACCCGCTCGTCTGCGCCTCGCTCCTCATCCTCTTCGGCACGCTCGGTGACCGCGTCGGTCGCCGACGTATCCTCCTCCTCGGGTACGGGCTCTTCGGCGTCGCCTCCGGGATCGCGGCCCTCGCCGACAACGCCCAGGTCCTCATCGGCGCGCGCGCCCTGCTCGGCGTCGGCGGCGCGATGATCATGCCCGCGACACTGTCGATCCTGCGCCAGGTCTTTCCCGACCGGCGGGAGCGGGCGCTCGCGATCGGCATCTGGAGCGCGGTCGCCGCGGTGGGTGCGGCGGTGGGGCCGCTGCTGGGCGGCTTCCTCCTGGAGCACTTCTGGTGGGGCTCGGTCTTCCTGGTCAACATCCCCCTGATGCTGGTCAGCCTGCCGATCGGACGGCTCCTGCTGCCCGAGTCGAGGGGTGACCGGAACGGTCCCTGGGATGTGGTCGGGGCTCTGATGGCCGCCGCCGGGCTCTTCGGGATCGTCCTCGGAGTGAAGCGGCTCGGTGGCGGTGAGGCGCCCTTCAGCCCGTTCACGCTGGTGCCGCTGCTCGTGGGCGGTGCGCTGATGGCCGGGTTCGTACGGCGGCAGCGGCGACGAGCGCAGCCGCTGGTCGACCTGCGGATGTTCTCGCGGCCCGCGTTCAGTACGTCGGTGGGATGCATCGTGCTGGCCATGCTCGCCCTGGTCGGGCTCGAGCTGATCGCCGCGCAGTATCTGCAGCTCGTGCTCGGGCTGTCGCCGCTGGAGACCGGGCTGCGGCTGCTGCCGCTCACCGTCGCCGCGATGGCATCGGGGCTCGCCGGGGCGAAGATGCTGCGGCGGTTCGGCCCGCGGGCGATGGTCTGCTTCGGGTTCTGTCTCACCGCGGCCGCGGTGGTGACGCTCACGGCGATGGGCGGGGACGACAACACGGGGCTGCTGCTCTTCGGATTCGTGCTGCTGGGGTTCGGGCTGGAGACGACGCTCTTCGGGGCGTACGAGTCGATGCTCAGCGAGGCGCCGCCGGAGCAGGCGGGTGGGGCCGCCGCGATAGGCGAGACCTCGTACCAGCTGGGTGCCGGGATCGGCATCGCGCTCCTGGGGAGCGTGATGAACGCGGCGTACGCGCCCGGGCTGTCGTCGGTTCCCGGGGTTCCGGCGGCCGATTCCCGTGCCGCGGGTCACTCGCTCGGGGAGGCGTACGAGGTGGCCGGGCGGCTCGGGGGGGCTCCCGGGGCGGCCCTGAGGCATGCCGCTCGGGACTCCTTTGTGCACGGGCTGCATGTGACTCTGCTGGTCAGCGCGGGGTTGTTGCTGCTGGGGGCCGTGATGGCGCTGCGGTTGCCGCGGGTCATGGAATGCGGGGCGCCCGCGGCGGGCTCGGCGATCCCTGCGCCCAGGGAAGTTGCCGAGTCCCGCGTGTCCGTGTAGTTCTCGCGCCCGCGCACAGCTCGTTTCGCTCTGTCGAGAAGGGCTGGTCTCCCGTGGGGGCCGTGCGCCGTTGGCGGCTGCGGGTTCGTGGGCTCTGGACTTGCGGGACACTGCGTCGTAACGTCGGGTCGAAACCGCAACTAGCGGTGCTAGTTTTAGCGTGCCGGAGGCTTGTGCCATGTCCGCGTCCCCCAAGCTGCCCCCCTTCGACCCCGCCGACCCCCTCGGTATCGACGATCTCCTGGACGCCGAGGACCTGGCGATCCGGGACACCGTGCGGACATGGGCGGCGGACCGGGTGCTGCCCCACGTCGCAGAGTGGTACGAGAAGGGCGAGCTGCCCGGGATCCGGGAACTGGCCCGGGAGCTGGGCGGGATCGGGGCGCTCGGGATGTCGCTCCAGGGGTATGGCTGCGCGGGGGCCAGCGCCGTCCAGTACGGGCTTGCCTGTCTGGAGCTCGAGGCCGCCGATTCCGGGATCCGGTCGCTCGTGTCCGTGCAGGGTTCCCTTGCCATGTACGCCATTCACCGGTTCGGCAGTGAGGAGCAGAAGCAGCGGTGGCTGCCGGACATGGCATCCGGCGACGTCATCGGCTGCTTCGGGCTCACCGAGCCCGACCACGGGTCCGACCCCGGCTCCATGCGGACCTACGCCAAGCGCGACGGCGGGGACTGGGTTCTCAACGGGCGGAAGATGTGGATCACGAACGGGTCCGTCGCCGGGGTCGCCGTCGTCTGGGCGCAGACCGACGACGGGATCCGCGGGTTCGTCGTGCCCACGGATGTGCCCGGCTTCTCCGCCCCCGAGATCAAGCACAAGTGGTCCTTGCGGGCCAGCGTCACCAGCGAGCTGATCCTCGACGACGTACGGCTGCCCGCCGACGCCGTGCTGCCGGACGTGACCGGGCTGAAGGGGCCGCTCAGCTGCCTCTCGCACGCGCGGTACGGGATCGTGTGGGGCGCGATGGGCGCCGCGCGGGCCAGCTTCGAGGCCGCCGTGGAGTACGCGAAGACGCGTGAGCAGTTCGGACGGCCCATCGGCGGCTTCCAGCTCACCCAGGCCAAGCTCGCCGACATGGCGGTCGAGCTGCACAAGGGGATTCTGCTCGCCCATCACCTGGGGCGACGCATGGACGCGGGACGGCTCCGTCCCGAACAGGTCAGCTTCGGCAAGCTCAACAACGTACGCGAGGCCATCGAGATCTGCCGTACCGCGCGGACGATTCTCGGCGCCAACGGCATCTCGCTCGAATACCCCGTGATGCGGCACGCCACGAACCTGGAGTCGGTGCTCACCTACGAAGGCACCGTGGAAATGCATCAACTCGTGCTGGGCAAGGCGCTCACCGGACTCGATGCCTTCCGGTAAAGGCCCCGTGGGGACCCCGAGCGGGCAGGGCCGGTGAGCGGCCCTGCCTCAGCTCTGGTTGAAGAAACCGTCCGTCTGACGGCCCGGGGCCTCGCCGTTGACGATCTCCGTGTTGGCAGGCGTCAGCAGGAAGACACGGGTGGCGACCCGCTCGATCGTGCCGTGCAGACCGAAGGTCAGGCCGGCCGCGAAGTCCACCACGCGCTTGGCGTCGGCGGGCTCCATGGACGTGAGGTTGATGATGACCGGGACACCGTCCCGGAAGAGCTCGCCGATACCGCGCGCGTCCCGGAAGCTGTCCGGGGTGACCGTGCCGATCCGACGGCCCTTCTCCTCCGCCGTCTCGGACGCGACCTTCACCCGCGGGTCGGTGACCCAGGCATCGCCGGATTCCTGACCCTCGGCGTAGTCGTCGTCGTAGTAACGCTCGTCATCGTTGTCGTCGACGAGGCCAAGCCAGGCACTCGCCTTGCGCACCGATCCCATGGACGCCTCCTCTCACAGCGGTCTTTATTGCTTTCCGCATCCCCATGGTCGTCCATGATGCGGATGTCGCGCCAAGTGGATAGACGCCGCGCGGGGGTTTCGTGACGGTACTGGTGCACAGCGAATCCGTCGAGAGCCCGCGTGTCCCAAGGGTCCTGCCGTGTACGGCTGCTGACTGAGAGTGAAATATGATTTCTCACGGCGTTCGGGTGACGGTCGGTGCGTACGGGTGAACGGGGTGGTCGATACGATGCCGCAGCTCAACGTCGTACGTGTCACGGGGGAGTGTCGTGTTCGGAATCGTGAGGCCCTGCAGTCACCGCCTCGGTGAAGGACTCAAGACCCAATGGATGGCGCACTTGTGCGGGCTGTGCCTCGCGCTGCGTGGGGACCACGGCCAGTTCGCCAGGGTCGTCACCAACTACGACGGGTTGCTGATATCGGTTTTGACGGAGGCTCAGGCCGAGCGCACGACGGGATGGCGACGAACCGCCGGGCCCTGTCCGCTGCGGGGCATGCGCACCGCGTCCGTCGCGCAGGGCGAGGGCGCCCGGCTCGCCGCCGCCGTCTCGCTGGTGCTCGCCTCGGCGAAGGTGCGTGACCATGTCGCGGACGGCGACGGCCTCTTGGCCCGCAAGCCGGTGGCGCTCGCCGCACGCCGGGTCGCCGCGAGCTGGGGCAAGGCCGGCGCGCGGACCGGCTCCGACGTCGGCTTCGACACCGCCGTACTCGTCGACGCCGTGGACCGGCAGCTCGGCATCGAGGCGCTGGCCGGGCTCGGTACGCCGCTGCTGACCGTCACCGAACCGACCGAGACCGCCACCGCGGCGGCCTTCGCGCACACCGCCGTGCTGGCCGGGCGCCCCGGCAACGCCGAGCCGCTCGCCGAGGCCGGACGGCTCTTCGGACGGCTCGCGCATCTCCTGGATGCCGTGGAGGACAGGGAAACTGACGCCGCGTCGGGGGCGTGGAACCCGCTGACGGCCACGGGGACGTCGCCGGCCGAGGCGCGCCGGCTCGCCGATGATGCCCTGCACGGGATACGGCTCGCGCTGCGCGAGGTGGCCTGGTGGTCCGGGGTCTCCCCAGGAAGGCACAGCACCGACAGCAAGCTGGTGCATGTGCTGCTCGTGCACGAGCTGGGGCGGTCGGTGGACCGGGCGTTCGGGACGTCGGGGTGCGGGCACGCGCCGGAGGGCTCGTTCGGGCCCGACGCTTCCTTTGGTCCCCCGCCCCAGCGGAATCCGTATGTCGGCGGCGGCAACCCCTTCGGCGGCGGGCCCTCCCTCCAGCCGCCGGGGCCCGGCAAGCGCGGCTTCTGGGCCGGGTGCGCGGCCGCGATCGGGCTGTGCTGCACCTGCAAGGTGTGCTGTGCCGACGAGTACGAGGGCCCCTGGTCGCGCAGGAAGCATGAGGGGTGCCTGAGCAACTGCGACTGTGACTGCGGCTGCTGCGAGGCCTGCGAGTGCTGCGAATGCTGTGAGTGCTGCTCGTGCTGCGACTGCGGATTGTGAGCATCGCGTAAGCGGCGAGGCCGGTGCGGCTGGTCGCGCCCACGCGGCGGAGGCGCATGATGCCGGAGCCCCGCGCCCCTGAGGGGACGCTCCCGCACAGGGCGCGGGAGAGGCACCGTACGACCCTTGCGCGCGAGAAGGGCCTGTCCATCCGGCAGACCGTCATCGAGGCGTCCGGGCGGCAGTCTTTCATCGGCACCCCGGAGGCGGTCGCTGCCGAGCTGGACGAGTTCGTCCAGGCGGATGCCGCCGACGGCTTCATCCTCGTACCGCATCTGACACCCGGCGGACTCGACGAGTTCGTGGACCGGGTGGTGCCGCTGCTCCAGGAGCGCGGCGCGTTCCGCACGCGATACACGGGCACGACGCTGCGCTCGTACCTCGGGTTGGCGCAGCCCGTATGGAAGGGTTGATCACATGACGACGGACGCATCCGAGGACTGGAAGCACTGGCACGAGCACCGCACCGAGACGGTGTCCGCGCCCTACGGACCGCTCGCGCTCACGGGCACGCACTGGATCGAGGAATATCCGGAGGGGCGACTTCCGGACATCCCCGGGCACTGGGCCGCCAAGGACGACGCGGTCGTCCTGACGGCGACGGCCGAGGACAAACTCACCGTCGACGGGGAGCCCTTCACCGGCGAGGTCGTGCTCGACGCCGACCTCGGGCCGGTGGCCGGGGCCCGCGTCGGGCGCGGCGAGCGCCGGTTCGTCGTCCTGGTCCGCGAGGGGATCTGGGGCGTACGCGACTACGATCCCGCCGCACCCGCGCGGGGGGCCTTCCAGGGCATCGAGGCGACCGAGTACGATCCGCGCTGGTCGGTGCCTGGGCACTTCACGCCGTACGGCGAGGACCGCACCGTACGTGTGGAGAACGCGGACGGAGTCTCCCGCGGCCTCGGGCTCGGCGGTGTCCTCGCCTTCACCCTGGACGAAGAGGACCTCACGCTCCAGGTGTCGGTCGAGAGCGACGGCTCGCTGTGGGCCGTCTTCGCCGACGCGACCAGCGGGGACAGCAGTTACCGCTTCCGGTTCCTGCGCCCTGCGGCGCCCGACGCGCAGGGGCGTACGACGGTGGACTTCAACCGGGCCGTGCTTCCGCCGTGCGCATTCGCCGACCACTTCATCTGCCCCTTCCCGCCGCCCGGGAATACGCTGGGCGCGGCCATCGCGGCGGGGGAGCGCCACCTGCGCTGAGGCTGCCGGGACTCCCGAAGGCTCGTGGGGGCCTCCCGGGCTTTTCGGGGGCTGGAGATCAACTGCCCTGGGGCGTCAGCAAGTTGAACGCTGCACGGCCGAAAGGTGCCCTTGCGCCGGTCGGCCGTGCAGCCGAATACTCCCCCACAGCGCTTGTCAGGGGCACGGCTTGTCCGGAATCCGGATGGGCGGCCCCCGGCTGCGCCTCACGGGCCCCTACCCCACGACACGAGGGCCCCCGACTTCCCTTCGGAGGGACGAACGTGAGGATCAAGCGCACCACTTTCCGCAGCGGCATAACGAGACGGACCCGGCTGATCGCCGTCACCACCGGCCTCGTGGCCGCCGCATCGTTCGCGGTCCCCAGCGCGAACGCGTCCGACGTCCAGACCTTCAGTGCCACTCAGCTGAGCAGTGTCAACAAGTCCGTCCTCAAGTCCGACATCGCGGGCACGGCCTGGGCGGTCGACGCCAAGACGAACCGCGTGGTCGTCACCGTCGACAGCACGGTCTCGAAGGCCGAGATCGCGAAGATCAAGAAGGACGCGGGCGGCAACGCCGCAGCCCTCACCATCAAGCACACCCCCGGCACGTTCAAGAAGCTGATCACCGGTGGCGACGCCATCTACGGCGGCCGGTACCGCTGCTCGCTCGGCTTCAACGTGCACAGCGGGAGCACCTACTACTTCCTGACCGCCGGCCACTGCGGTGAGGTCGCCTCCACCTGGTACTCCAACTCCGGGCACACCACGACGCTGGGCACGAACGTCAGCTACAGCTTCCCGACCAACGACTTCGCGCTGGTCCGCTACACCAACTCCTCGATCGCCCACCCGAGCGCGGTCGGCAGCCAGACCATCACCCGCGCCGCCACGCCCAGCGTGGGCACGACCGTCTACCGGCGTGGCTCGACCACCGGCACGCACAGCGGCCGGGTCACCGCCCTGAACGCCACGGTCAACTACGGCGGCGGCGACGTGGTCTACCAGATGATCCAGACCACGGTCTGCGCCGAGGGCGGCGACAGCGGCGGCCCGCTGTACGCCGGTTCCGTCGCCTACGGTCTGACCTCCGGCGGCAGCGGCAACTGCAGCTCCGGCGGTACGACCTTCTTCCAGCCGGTCGTCGAGGCGCTGAACTACTACGGCGTGAGCGTCGGCTGACCGACTGGCTGCTACCCCCCACACGGCTTCCGCACGGCCAGACCTGCAGCCGGCAGCAGGAGAGCCCCCGCACGCAACTGACGTGCGGGGGCTCGCCCTTGGTCAGGTGACGGAGTTACCGTCGAAGTACACGCTTACACGCCTGAAGCGCCACTTCGGACCCTGGGGGGCCGTGATGGTCGAGGAGCTGGTGGCGGCGGGAGTCTCCGTCGCGTCCGTGGGGCTGGTCTATGTGATGGCCGGGGCCCGTGTCGTCAAACAGTACGAACGGGGCGTGGTGTTGCGGCTGGGCCGGCTGCGCTCGGAGGTGCGCGGGCCCGGGTTCACGATGGTCGTGCCCTTCGTGGACCGGCTCCGTAAGGTCAACATGCAGATCGTGACGCTGCCGGTGCCCGCGCAGGAGGGCATCACCCGGGACAACGTCACGGTGCGGGTCGACGCGGTCGTCTACTTCAAGGTGGTCAACGCCCCCGACGCGATCATCCAGGTCGAGGACTACCGCTTCGCGGTCTCGCAGATGGCGCAGACCTCGCTGCGCTCGATCATCGGCAAGAGCGACCTCGACGACCTCCTGTCCAACCGCGAGAAGCTCAACCAGGGTCTGGAGCTGATGATCGACAGCCCGGCGATCGGCTGGGGTGTGCAGATCGACCGCGTGGAGATCAAGGACGTATCGCTGCCGGAGACGATGAAGCGGTCGATGGCCCGGCAGGCCGAGGCCGACCGTGAGCGGCGGGCCCGGGTCATCAACGCGGACGCGGAGCTGCAGGCGTCCAAGAAGCTGGCGGAGGCCGCCGGGGTGATGTCGGAGCAGCCCGCGGCGCTCCAACTGCGGCTGCTGCAGACGGTGGTGGCCGTCGCGGCCGAGAAGAACTCCACCCTCGTACTGCCTTTCCCGGTGGAGCTGCTGCGCTTCCTCGAGCGGGCGCAACAGCCGGCCGCCCCGACACCCGAGCAGGCGCCGCCCGCGGTTCAGCAACCGGTGCAGGAGCAACCACCGTCGCTGGATGCCTCCTTGGAACAGGACGCCGAGGGATCAAAAACGAGACAGGACTAGACCTCACAGGCTGTACGACCGTCGCGCGCACCCAGTGTTTGCACTGGGAACCGACGTGGTGTGACCACGCACAGTCAAGGCGCAGGGGGCGTACGCCCATTGGCGTACGCGCGTCCTGAAGTAGACCTTGTGTGCCCCCTGTGCGCCTCGGAATAGTGGGCCGCGAACAACTGGCATGGACACGGCTTGACGCGCTTTGGCGCGTTTTTTTGTCGTGCGCAGGGTCCATGTCCGTACGCCTTCCGGTTACGGAGGTCCCCACAACCTCCGCGACCGACCCCCCCACAGGAGGACGTGAGTTGAAGCATCGACGCATACCCAAGCGGCGTGCCGTCATGACGGGTGCGGGCATCGCCGCACTCGTCGCCGCCGGAGTCACCTTCCAGACTGCGAACGCGAGTGAGGCGCCCAAGGCTTCCGCGCCGCACACACTCTCGGTCGCGGCGGCCGGAAAGCTCGCCTCGACGCTCGGCAAGGACCTGGGTGCCGACGCGGCGGGAACGTATTACGACGCGAAGTCCCAGCACCTCGTCGTCAACGTGCTCGACGAGAGCGCGGCCAAGACCGTCGCGGCGGCCGGCGCCAAGGCCAGAATCGTCGAGAACTCCCTCGCCGAGCTGAAGGGCGCCCGTACCACGCTCAAGGAGGACGCGACCATCCCCGGCACGTCCTGGGCGACCGACCCGGCGACCAACAAGGTCGTCGTCACCGCGGACCGTACGGTCAAGGGCGCCGCTCTGGAGAAGCTGACCAAGGTCATCGACGGTCTCGGCGCCAAGGCCGAACTCCAGCGCACGAAGGGGGAGTTCAAGCCCTTCATCGCGGGCGGCGACGCCATCAGCGGCTCCGGCGGGCGCTGCTCGCTCGGCTTCAACGTGGTCAAGGGCGGGCAGCCGTACTTCATCACCGCCGGGCACTGCACCGAGGCGATCTCCACCTGGTCGGACTCCAGCGGCAACCAGATCGGCACGAACGAGCAGTCCAGCTTCCCGGACAACGACTTCGGCCTGGTCAAGTACACCGGGAGCGTCGACCACCCGAGCGAGGTCGACCTCTACAACGGCTCCGCGCAGCCCATCACCAAGGCGGGCGACGCGACCGTCGGCGAGAAGGTGACCCGCAGCGGTTCGACGACCCACGTGCACAGCGGCACGGTCACCGGCCTGGACGCCACCGTGAACTACGGCAACGGCGACATCGTCAATGGACTCATCCAGACCGACGTCTGCGCCGAGCCCGGTGACAGCGGCGGCTCGCTGTTCGACGGCGACACCGCGATCGGCCTCACCTCCGGCGGCAGCGGCGACTGCACCTCGGGCGGCGAGACCTTCTTCCAGCCGGTCACCGAGGCGCTCTCGACGTTCGGCGCCCAGATCGGCTGACGGCAGGCACCCTTCGACGGAGCCCCGTTCCCGCCTTGTGCGGGGGCGGGGCTTTGGTGTGTGCGGGGCGCGGGGCAGGCCGACGCCCCGCGCCCGGTGTTTGCGCAGGTGGGGCGGGCTCGAACGGATGTCGCACAAGAGTTCGAGAATTGGTCTATGGTGGGGGTGAGGTAGTTGGGAACAGATGTTCGAGGGCCTGTCGGAGCCCATGGGTGCGGGAGGTGCGAGTGCCAGGGTTCACGCATCTGCACACCGCCTCCGGGTTCTCCCTGCGGTACGGGGCCTCGCACCCGGAGCGGCTGGCCGAGCGCGCCTCCGAGCGGGGCATGGACTCCCTCGCCCTCACCGACCGGGACTCCCTCGCGGGCGCCGTCCGGTTCGCCAAGGCCTGCGCGAAGGCGGGCATCCGTCCGCTGTTCGGCGCGGAGGTGGCGGTCGGGGAACCCGTACGGGGGGAGTGGCGCCGCACTCCGGTGCGTGGCGGTGCCTTCATTGACGAGTCGACACCCCGCGTGACCTACCTGGCCCGGGATGGCGCGGCGGGCTGGGCCGACCTCTGCAGAATCGTTACGGCGGTCCATGCGGGAGACGCGGGCCAGCCACTGCTGCCCTGGTCGGACAACCACGCCGAAGGCCTGACCGTCCTGCTCGGCCCCGCCTCCGACGTCGGCCGCGCGCTCGCCGCCGGGCGCCCCGACCGGGCCGCGAAGCTGCTCGCGCCCTGGCGGGAGATCTATGGCGACGCCCTGCGCCTGGAAGCGGTGTGGCACGGCCGCACGGGTACGGGATCCGGCTCCTTGCGCCTTGCCGCCCGCACCGTCGGCTTCGCCGCCGAGCAGCGGGTGCGGCCGGTGCTCAGCAACGCCGTGCGGTATGCCGACCCCGGCACGGGCCCGGTCGCCGACGTCCTGGACGCCGCCCGCCGTCTCGTCCCCGTCGACCCCCGGCGCGAGCTGGACTCCGGCGAGGCCTGGCTCAAGGGCGAGGCCGCCATGATCGGTGCCGCCGAGCGGATCGTCGAGTCCGCGGGCTATCGCCGCAGTGCCGCGTACCGCCTGCTCGAACAGACGCAGGCCACCGCCGCCGAGTGCCTCGTCGACCCCGAGGACGACCTCGGCATCGGCACCGTCCACTTCCCCGAACCGCACCTGGTCGGCGCCGGCCGCCGCACCGCCCAGCGTGCCCTGGCCTCCCGGGCGGCGGCGGGGATGGTGCTGCGCGGCTATGCCGGCCGGCGTGCCTACTGGGAGCGGATGCACCGAGAGCTGGACATCATCGCCCACCACAACTTCGCCTCCTACTTCCTGACGGTCGCTCAAGTGGTGGACGACGTACGGAGGATGGGCATCCGGGTCGCCGCGCGCGGCTCCGGTGCGGGCTCCCTCGTCAACCACCTCCTCGGCATCGCCCACGCCGACCCCGTCGAGCACGGGCTCCTGATGGAACGCTTCCTGTCCAAGCGCCGCTCGGTGCTGCCCGACATCGACATCGACGTGGAGTCCGCGCGCCGCCTGGAGGTCTACCGCGCGATCATCGGCCGGTTCGGCACCGAGCGGGTCGCGACCGTCTCGATGCCCGAGACCTACCGGGTGCGGCACGCCATCCGCGATGTGGGCGCCGCCCTCTCCATGGACCCCGCCGACATCGACCGGATCGCCAAGTCCTTCCCGCACATCCGCGCCCGCGACGCCCGGGCGGCGATGGACGAGCTGCCCGAACTGCGGGAGTTGGCAAGGGAGTTCGAACGGGAAGGGGAGCGGTACGGCAGGCTGTGGGAGCTGGTCGAGGCCCTCGACGCGCTCCCGCGCGGAATTGCCATGCACCCGTGCGGGGTGCTGCTCTCCGACGCCTCCCTGCTCGCCCGTACGCCGGTCATGCCGACCAGCGGCGAGGGCTTCCCCATGTCGCAGTTCGACAAGGAGGACGTCGAGGACCTCGGGCTGCTCAAGCTCGACGTCCTGGGCGTGCGGATGCAGTCCGCGATGGCGCACGCGGTGGCCGAGGTGGAGCGGGCCACGGGGGAACGGCCGGACGTCGACGCGGTACCGCCGGGCGACCCGGCGACGTATCGGCTCATCCAGTCCACCGAGACGTTGGGCTGCTTCCAGATCGAGTCGCCGGGCCAGCGGGACCTGGTCGGGCGGCTTCAGCCCGCGACCTTCCACGACCTCGTCGTCGACATCTCGCTCTTCCGCCCCGGGCCGGTCGCCGCCGACATGGTGCGGCCGTTCATCGAGGCACGGCACGGGCGGGCGCCGATCCGCTATCCGCACCCGGACCTGGAGAAGCCGCTGAGGGAGACGTACGGAGTCGTCGTCTTCCACGAGCAGATCATCGACATCGTCGACATCATGACCGGCTGCGGACGCGACGAGGCGGACCGGGTGCGCCGCGGGCTCTCCGACCCCGAGTCGCAGGGGCGGATCCGCTTCTGGTTCGCCCAGCACGCGGCGGCGAAGGGGTACGACGCCGAGACCGTCGCGCGTACCTGGGAGATCGTCGAGGCCTTCGGGTCGTACGGCTTCTGCAAGGCGCACGCGGTGGCCTTCGCCGTGCCCACGTACCAGTCGGCGTGGCTGAAGGCCCATCACCCAGCGGCTTTCTACGCGGGGTTGCTCACACACGACCCCGGGATGTACCCGAAGCGGCTGCTGCTCGCGGACGCGCGGCGGCGGGGGGTGCCGATCCTGCCGTTGGACGTGAACCGGTCGGCGGTCGCCCACCGTATCGAACTGGTGTCTGAATCCGGGGTGTGGGGAGTGCGCTTGGCGCTCTCCGACGTGCACGGCATCCGTGCGGCCGAGGCCGCGCGGATCGCGGACGGGCAGCCGTACGCCTCGCTGCTCGACTTCTGGGAGCGGGCCCGGCCGAGCCGGCCGCTCGCACAGCGGCTCGCGCAGGTCGGTGCGCTGGATTCCTTCGGCGCCAACCGCCGTGATCTGCAACTGCACCTGACCGAGCTGTACCGGGGTTCCCGGGGTGCGGGCGGGGGGCAACTCCCCCTGGCCGGGGGGCGGAAGACCGCCTCTGCCGGGCTGCCCGACCTCTCCTCGGCGGAGCGGCTCAGCGCCGAGCTGGGCGTGCTCTCCATGGATGCCTCGCGCAATCTGATGGATGACCACCGGGAGTTCCTGGGGGAGTTGGGGGTGGTCACGGCGCGCAGGCTGCGCGAGGCGCGGCACGGTGAGACGGTTTTGGTCGCGGGCGCCAAGGCGGCCACCCAGACCCCGCCGATCCGTTCCGGCAAACGCGTCATCTTCACCACCCTGGACGACGGCACCGGCCTGGTCGACCTCGCTTTCTTCGACGACTCGCACGACGCCTGCGCCCACACCGTCTTCCACTCCTGGCTGCTGCTGGTGCGCGGGGTGGTGCAGCGCCGGGGCCCACGCAGCCTCAGCGTGGTGGGAGCGGCGGCCTGGAACCTCGCCGAGCTGGTCGAACTGCGTGCCGAGGGCGGCCTCGACGTGGTGGCGGCGCGGCTGGCGGAGCCCGTGCCGGAGAAGCCCGGTGACGGCGATCCGGCTGAGGGCCGGAAGATCCGCATGTCCACGGGGTACGAGATGCACCCCTGGGCCGATCTGCGTCCCGCGGGCGAAGGGCCCGCGGGGGGAAAGAAGTTGTGGCACCAGAGTCCGGGGAGTGCGGGATGACCATCCTCTGCGTACGTTTCCAGCTGCCTTCGATGCACGAAGCGGCGTTGCCTCAACTCCTCGCGCTTCTTGAGGAGTTCACCCCCGTCATCGAGGCGCTGCCGCCCGACGGCGCGCTGCTGGATCTGCGTGGCGCCGAACGGTACTTCGGGCGCGGTGCCGTGGAGTTCGCCTCGCTGATCCGGGTGCGGGCGCTCGCGCTGCACGGGATCGACTGTGTGATCGGCGCCGGGCCGGGGCCGATGCTCGCGCGGATGGCCCTGCGGGACGCCGCGCCCGGGGTGACCCGCGTGGTGCCCGAAGAGCCGGACGCCGTCGCGGAGTTCCTCGCCGAGCGGCCCGTCGCCGCGCTGCCCGGAGTCGGCGGCGCCACCGCCCGCACCCTGTGCGAGTACGGCCTCGACATCATTGGCAAGGTCGCCGCCGCACCCCTGTCCACACTGCAGCGCCTCACCGGCGCCCGGACGGGCCGCGAGCTGCACGAGAGGGCGTCCGGCATCGACCGAGGCAGGGTGGTCCCGAACGCCACCTCACGCTCCCTCGCCACCGAACGCCCCTTCTCCCATGACGAGTTGGACCCGTCCCCGCACCGCCGCGCCCTGCTCTCGGCCGCTGAGGAACTGGGCACCCGGCTGCGCGCCCTGGAGAAGGTCTGCCGCACGCTGACCCTCACCGTCCGCTACGCCGACCGCTCCACGACCACCCGCAGCCGTACCCTCAAGGAGCCCACCGCCCACTCGTCGACGCTCACCGACACCGCGTACCGCATGTACGAGGCACTCGGCCTGCAGCGCGCCCGAGTCCGCGCGATCGCCCTGCGCGCCGAGGGCCTGACCCCCGCCGAACAAGCCTCCTACCAGCTCACCTTCGACCCGGTGGACGAGAAGGTCCGCCGCATCGAGGAGGTCGCGGACAGGGCCCGGGCGAAGTTCGGCCCCCATGTGATCGGGCCGGGGGCATTGGCGGCGTGACGGGCATGAGGCGGCCCTACCGGTGGGGGCTTGTCGCGCAGTTCCCCGCGCCCTTTTTGGGGGCGCGGGGAACTGCGCGATCTTTCAGGGGGGTCTGGGGCGCAGTCCCCAGGCACGGGACGGGTAGGGGCGGAGGGGGCGAAAACCCCGTAGGGCCCCTAGTTCGCCCACGGCGGAGTGAGGACCGAGCCGTCGGCCAGTGCCGCCTGGAGGCCGATGGATGTGGTGACCCAGGAGATCGCGGTTTCCCCGGTCGGGTTCTCGACGCCCAGCGTGGCGCCCGGGTTGATGATCACCGTGTCGCCCGCGACGATCCGCTCGGTGCGGCCGTCGAGGGTGATCAGCAGTTCTCCGGCGAGGAGATGGAAGATCTCCTCGCGGTTGACGGTGTGGACGGGGGCCTTGGTTCCCGCGGGTATCTCGCCGCGCCAGGCGCACAGCTCCTTGCTGCCGCTCAGGGGAGTGGCGTGCGAGATGAAACGGGCTCCGTGGATCTCGTGGACAACGGCTTCGGACGGACGGATGACGGGCACGGGTGCCTCCGGGGAGGTGGATGGACAAGAAGAGATGGTCAAGCTACTTGACTGTGCCTGCGCTCCCTATGGTCAAGCCGCTTGACCAATTCGTCAAGGGTGTTTCAATGCATGCGTGCAGAACTCCGAGGCCATGGCCCTGTCCGCCGCGCTGCTCGCCGTCGCTGGTGAGCTGACGCAACGTATTCACGAGGGCGTGGTCGCCCGGGGGTTCGAGGGGCTGCGGCCCGCGCACGGTTTCGCGTTCACGCGGCTCGCCCCGGACGGTGCGACGGTCACCGACCTCGCCGCCCATCTCGGGGTCACCAAGCAGGCGGCGAGTCAGCTCGTCGAGGAGCTCGTCCGCAAGGGGTTCGTCGAGCGGCGCCCGCATCCGGACGACGCGCGCGCCCGGCTGATCGTGCTGACCGAGCGCGGCTGGGCCTGCACGCGCGCGGCGGAGGAGGCGGCCGCCGATGTCGTGCGGGGGTGGAGTGGACTACTCGGGGAGGGTGAAATGCGCGCGTTGCACGACCGTTTGGTGCGCATCGCGCCCTACGGTCCCATCAGGCCCGCCTGGTGACGGTTCAGTGGCTGCGCTCACCGCCCTGGTTACCACTGGAAGTTTTTACTGACGCGTAACTTCACACCTGAGCTACTCACCCGTAACTTGACGAGTGAACAGCATCCTCGTGATCCGGATCACAGGGCGTACGTCGTCGCAACTCCCTTGAGCCGCAAGGAGATCACCCGATGCTGCCCTGGAAGCGAGTGCTCAGACCCCTGACCGCGCTGCTCCTGACCGCCGCCGTCGCAGTCGTCCCCGCCGCCACCGCCCGGGCGGACTCCGCCCCCAGCCGTGGCTGGAACAACTACTCCTGCAAGCCGTCCGCCACCCACCCCCGCCCCGTCGTCCTCGTCCACGGCACCTTCGGGAACTCCGTCGACAACTGGCTGGCCCTCGCGCCCTACCTGGTCGACCGCGGATACTGCGTCTACTCCCTCGACTACGGGCAACTGCCGGGCGTCCCGCTCTTCAACGGCCTCGGCCCCATCGACAAGTCGGCCGAACAGCTCCAGACATTCGTCGACAAGGTGCTCGCCGCAACCGGCGCGACCAAGGCCGACCTCGTCGGTCACTCGCAGGGCGGCATGATGCCCCGCTACTACCTCAAGTTCCTCGGCGGAGCCGCCAAGGTGAACGCGCTCGTCGGTATCGCGCCCGACAACCACGGCACCACCCTCAGCGGTCTCGCCAACCTGCTGCCGTACTTCCCGGGCGCCGAGGACCTGCTCTCGGCGGCCACTCCCGGACTCGCGGACCAGGTCGCCGGATCCGCGTTCCTGGCCAAGCTCAACGCCGGCGGTGACACCGTCGCCGGCGTCCACTACACGGTCATCGCCACCAAGTACGACGAGGTGGCCACGCCGTACGACTCCCAGTTCCTCACCGGCTCCGACGTGCACAACGTCCTGCTGCAGAACCTGTGCTCGGTCGACCTCTCCGAGCACGTGGCGATCGGTCTCCTCGACCGGATCGCGTTTCACGAGGTGGCCAACGCCCTCGATCCGTCGCACGGCACCGCGACCACCTGTGCGTCCGTGTTCAGCTGAGCACGCCGCCGGGGTCTGTCCGGCCTGAGCCGCCGGACAGACCCCGGAGTCCCGCGCCGACAGGGCCTGGTGCCGCGTCAGCCAAGGTTTGCCCGTCAAGGAGCGGCGTCCGGTGCGTGCTCTGGGGGTCCCCCCGGCCGAAGGCTGGGGGAGTGCCGGCCGGAAGTCCTCGTACTGGACGTACTTGGGCCTTCGGCCGGTGCGGCGAGTGGGGGCACCTCCCACGCCCTTGAGGCAGTGGGGGAGCGTGCCGGGCGTCGCGACGGGGCGAACCTCGGCTGACGCGGCACTAGCGGCCGTGGCGGCCGCTCGACATCGCGCGCCGCCGGACCGAGGCGAACAGCGCCGCGGCACCGAGCGCCAGGGCGGTCGCCCCGCCGATCGCGATGTACGACGTGGAGGAGTCGCCGCCGGTCTCGGCGAGGTTCTGCGAGGAACCGTCCGCCTTCGGCTGGTTCGCCGTGTCCGTGCCGGCCGCGGCGGCACTCGCGGTACTCGCCGCAGTCGTCGGCTCCGCCGACGTACTGGCGTCGTTGTCACCGTGACCGTGGTGCTCGACGGTCGACTTGTCGGCACCGTCCTCGATCTGCTCCTCGGAGGGCGCGGAGGCGGTCGGGGCGGGGGAGGAACTGCTCCCGGTACCACCGCTGCCGGTGTTGCCGCTTCCGCCGAAGGCCACGTCCGAGCAGGAGTAGAACGCCTCCGGGCTGTCCGAGCGCTGCCAGATCGCGTACAGGAGCTGCTTGCCCGAGCGCTCCGGGAGCGTTCCGGAGAAGGTGTAGAAGCCGCCCGAGGCGACCGGGTCGGTGGTCGTCGCGACCGGGTGCTCGAGGTCCAGGTCGTCCCAGGCGAGCGGCTGGGAGGGGTCGTAACCCGCCTTGGTGATGTACACCTTGAACGTGCCCTTGTGCGGGGCCGTCACCCGGTACTTGAAGGTGTACGAGCCGCTGCTCACGCCGGTCGTCGGCCAGTCGGCACGCGCCAGGTCGAGCCCCTTGAACTCGTCGTTGTTCGCGCTGCACAGCTTGCCGTCCGGTATCAGCGCCTGGTGCCGCCCGTTCGCGTCGCCGATCCGGATCCCGTTCCAGTCGTAGAGCGCCTGCGTGCCACCCGCCGCGACGGCCGCCTTGCAGGCGTCCGACCCGGGGCTCTCGGGGCCCTCCGCATAACACTGGGACACCCGGCTGACCGGGTCACCCATCGTGCCGTGCGCGGACGCGGGCGCGGCGCCCAGCGCGGTCAGGGCGAGCGGGGCGATGCCGACGGCGACGGCGGCGACCTTGCGGCGAGCAGACATGGGGGAACTCCTCGAAAACGGTCCTTCGGGCATGCGGCGAACCCGTGGGGGGCGATCAGCAAGCTAGCCCCAAGAATCCGTGGAATCGCCTGCGGGAGGCGGGTGACGGAGATCCTTATGACGCTGTTAAGGCGGGGCTAACTGGGGGCTCAGGAAGGGCGGTTGAAGCGCCCTACCTCACCTGCGGGCGAGCGGCGAACCGTCCGTGACCGTCCACGTCCGTCCGCCGCGGGACACCACGGTTGGCTCCCGGAACGGCTCTCGGCGAGGCGGCCGAGAGGCGGCAGGCAGCGGGGCAGAGGGGGAGACTGGCTGCGGTACAACAGCGCATCGTCGTCGAGGTGCATCACCCATCTGAGTCGCCATCGGCTTCAGCCTTCCCCTCATCTGAGGCGGGGCCTTCAGTCCCGGCCGCTCATCGCCGTTTCGCCGGGGTGGCCGCAGCTGAGCTGGACCTTCACTCTGTTGACGGTCGCTGACAAACCGCGGATATCCAGTCCAACTGGTTGTCCTGATCACTGCCCTCGCTCCATTGGCCATGGTGCGGTTCACCGCCGGGCCAGAATCACGCCGACGCGACGGCACAGGCCGAGTCAGCGAGGATCGAGAGGCCGGTGCTCCGCCCACAGCACGGCCCGCGAGGTCAGAACGGGCCGTGGAGACTGCCCAGTCTGTCGGTCAGACGCAGATTCTCGGAGTAGTCGACGGGGCAGGCGATCACGGAAACCGTGTCGTCGTCCAGGGCGCGGCGCAGCACGGGCAGCAGTTGGTCGGCGGCCTCGATCGCATAGCCGCGTGCGCCGAAGCTTTCGGCGTAGGCGACCAGGTCCGGGTTGGTGAACCGGGTATGGCTGTGGCGACCGAGTTCGAGTTCCATCTTCCAGGTGATCAAGCCGTATTCTTCGTCCACCAGGACGAGGGCGACCAGCGGGACGCGTTCACGGACGGCGGTCTCCAGTTCCTGGGAGTTCATCAGGAACGAGCCGTCGCCCATCATCGCCAGGACTCGTCGGTCCGGCCGGGCGAGCTTGGCGGCGATCGCGCCCGGCAGTGCGAAGCCCATGGTGGACAGGCCGTTGGAGACCAGGCAGGTATCCGGTTCGTAGGTCGGGTAGAGGCGGGCCATCCACATTTTTCCGGCGCCGGTGTCCGCGAGCACGATGTCGTGGCGGTCCAGCGCGGTGCGGACATCGGTCACCACGCGCTGTGGCACCAGAGGGAACGCGTCGTTGTCGCCTCCGTACTGGAGTTCTTCGTCGAGCAGCGTACGGATCTTCGCGCTGCTTCCCAGGTCGTAGGTGAGTCCTTCGGGCAGCGCCGCCGCGAGTGTGTCCAGCGCCTGGGCGGGGTCACCTTTGACGCCCACTGCGACCGGGTAGTGGGCGTCCACCTCGGCGGGGCAGCGGTGCACGTGAATGATCTGCTTGTCGCCGTTCGGGTTGATCTTGACTGGGTCGAACTCCTGGATCTCGTAGCCCACGCAGATCAGCACGTCGGCCGCGTCGAAGCCGAAGTTGCCGTAGTCGTGGCGCATGAAGCCGACCGCGCCGAGCGCGTTCGGGTGATCGTCGGGGAAGACGCCCTTGCCGTGGAACGTGGTCGCGACCGGGATGTTCAGCCGCTCGGCGAACCGCACCAGGGCCGCAGAGGCCCCGGCTCTGGCGGCACCGTGGCCTGCCAGCACGACAGGGTGCTGGGCGGCCGCGAGCACCTCGACGGCCCGCGCGATCTGGGAGGGCGACGGTGCATCGGCGCGCACCGCGTCGACCTGCAAGGGTGCCGGCGGCTCGGCAGGACGCTCTGCTTCGATGTCCTCCGGCACCGCCAGGAACACGGCGCCGGGGCGCTCGCTCTGCGCGGTCTTGAACGCCTTGCGCGTCATCTCCGGCACCGCGTCCGGACACGCGATCTGGGCCGCCCACTGGGTGACGGGAGCGAACATCGACACCAGATCAATGACTTGGTGCGACTCCTTGTGGACACGGCGCAGCGACCCCTGCGCGGCCAGGGCCACCATCGGCGCGCTGTTGGTCATGGCGTCCGCAGTACCGAGCAGCAGATTGATCGCGCCGGGCCCCAGCGTGGCCGAGCACACTCCGGCCCGGCCGGTCAGCCGCCCGTAGATCTCCGCCATGAACGAGGCGGCCTGTTCGTGGCGTACCAGGACGTACCGGATCCCGGAGCCGTTCAGCGCGTCAACGAAGCGGATGTTCTCCTCACCGGGAATCCCGAAGACGTACTCCACGCCCTCGGCCCGCAGACAGCGCACCAACAGGTGCGCGACGTCCGCCACTGCAGTTGTGTTCCGCGACTCGGCCGCGCCTTGGGTGCCCATGAGACGAAAGTAGGGATGTCCGCCTGCCCCGGCCACTGATCAGCCGCCGACCGGGGTGGCCGGTGACGGGTACCGACCCGCGCCTGAGCCCACGCGCCGCAAGCGACGCCGCGGCTGTTCGGAGGCGTAGCGGTGGCGCCTGCCGCGGTCGGCCCGCACGCTTGATCCAGATGTGGACGCGCCGCCGCGCCGTGCGGCGGCAGACCTTTGGGAGGACCGTGTGACCGCTTCGGCGCCTGCCACCGATGTACCGCCGGCCCGGTACGACGACCTGCGTGCTCTGGTGATCAACTGCACCCTCAAGCGCTCGCCGGAGACGAGCAACACCCAGGGACTGATCGACCGCAGCATCGCCGTCATGGACGCGCAGGGAGTGCACGTCGATGTCGTACGGGCGGTGGACAACGACATCGCCACCGGTGTGTGGCCCGACATGACGGAGCACGGCTGGGAGACGGACGCCTGGCCGGACCTCTACCAGCAGGTCCTGGCGGCCGACATCCTCGTACTGGCCGGCCCCATCTGGCTGGGCGACAACAGCTCCGTGATGAAGCAGGTGATCGAACGTCTCTACTCCTGCTCCAGCCTGCTCAACGAAGCCGGACAGTACGCCTATTACGGCCGCGTCGGCGGATGCCTGATCACCGGCAACGAGGACGGCGTCAAGCACTGCGCCATGAACGTCCTCTACAGCCTGCAGCACCTGGGGTACACCATCCCTCCCCAGGCGGACGCCGGATGGATCGGCGCGGCGGGCCCCGGCCCCTCATACCTCGACCCCGGCTCGGGCGGCCCGGAAAACGACTTCACCAACCGCAACACCACCTTCATGACCTGGAATCTGCTGCACCTGGCCCGGGCGTTGAAGGATCTCGGTGGCATCCCCGCATACGGCAACCAGCGCACCGCGTGGGACGCCGGCTGTCGCCGCGACTACGAAAACCCCGAGCACCGGTAGGAACTGGTTCTCCGCCAGGCTCGTGCGGGTGTGGACGCTCGGGAAGGAAAAGCCGCACGTGGACGTGTGGCGCTCCATGCGCCGGCACGGCGACACGAAGACCCAAGCGATGGACGGCATCTTCGGAGACGATGACGATGCGTTGGGCGGAGAGCCCCGGAAGCAGTCTGATTCACGTGCCGTGGCTCCCTGTTCGGCTCCCGATGCAGAGAAGAGCCCGACCGGCCCTGCCCTGACCTGCGAGAAAAGCTTCTGCAGGTCAGAGGGGCTCTTACGGAGCCCTTGAGGGAGTGCTGGGACGGCGATCAGGTAGGTAGCGTTCGCGGCATGACAGACGAGGAGATCCGGTCGGCCGTCGCCGCCGATGTGCCGGTCGTGAGGGCCGTGATCGACGCGGCGTTCCATCCCTACATCGCGCGCATCGGGCTGGTTCCGGCGCCCATGGAGGCGGATCACGCGGCGAACGTGGCCGCGGGGCAGGTGTTCCTGACGGGGGAGCCGGTGACGGGGCTCGTGGTGGTCGAGGAGCGCGAGGATCACCTGTACCTCGACATCATCGCCGTCCACCCCGACGCCCATGGCACGGGCGTCGGCTGCTGCACTTCGTGGACGCACGCACGCGTGAGCTCGGACTGCCCGAGATCAGGCTTCTGACGAACGCGCTGATGTGGGAGAACCAGAAGATCTACCCGAGATACGGGTACGAGGTGGTCGAGCGGCGCGTCGACGGTCCGTACGACCGGATCCACTATCGCAAGCGGCTGGTCTGACGGTTCCGGTTCTGGCGCCGGTCTGGTCCTCGTGGCGGCTCAGCCGTCCGGCCACCACGTGCGTGCGATGTCCTTTCGGACCTCCGGGCGCTCGGCCGGGCGCTCGTCGGCCTCGTCCCGCACACGGCGGGAGTCCGACTTCCTCAGGGGCTTCTGCACGGTCACACGGCGCATGGCTGCCTCCTTGGGCCTACCGGGTTCCGCTGTGTACGGAGGTAGACCCTTTCCGGGAGAGTTCCTCATCGGTCGGGATCTGTCTGTGGCGGCTGTCACGAATCGACTGTCAGTGGCGGGTGTCACCCTGGGGCGCATGACGAGTAACAGTGACATGAATCCGGGGGCGGGCGTCGACTGGGACGCGGAGTCCGTCACATTCGACAAGGAGCCGGACCACGGCCTGCGCGACCCGGTCGTAAGGGAGGCCTGGGCGGCCCGGCTGCGGGCGTGGCTGCCGGAGCGCCCGGCCGACGTCCTCGACGCGGGCTGCGGCACCGGCAGTCTGTCACTGCTCGCGTCCGAGCGGGGGCACCGGGTCACCGGAGTCGACAGTTCGCCGCGCATGGTCGACCTCGCGCGCGCGAAGCTGGCCGGCCGTGACGCGGTGTTCCTCGTCGGTGATGCGGTGGCGCCGCCCGTCGGCGAGCAGCGGTTCGACGTGCTGCTGTGCCGCCATGTGCTGTGGGCGCTGCCGGACCCCGAGCGCGTCCTGCGGCACTGGCGCGGGCTGCTCCGCCCAGGAGGGCGACTCGTCCTGGTCGAGGGCGTCTGGGGGACCGTGAGCCCGGTCGGCATACCGGCCGACCGGCTGACCGCCCTCCTCGACCCTCTGGTGAGCCACCTCCGCGTGGAGCCGCTGTCGGACGACGCGCGGCTGTGGGGCCGCGAGGTCGAGGACGAGCGGTACGCGGTGGTGGCCACCGTCGAGTGAGAGGACGGCAGGCCTAGGTGTACTCGGCCAGCAACGCCTCGAAGTCGCCCTCGCGGGCCAGCCGTTCGAGTTCGTCCAGGGCGTTCTCGGCGGCGGTCGCGGCCCGCGGATCGGTGGTCGCCAGGCCGCTCGCCGCGAACTCGTCCTCGTCCAGCCGGAGTACGGTGCTGCCGTCGGCCGAGCGCCACAGGTCCAGGTCGAGATCCTCGACGACCAGCTCGCCGCCACGGACGGTGGCCGGGCGGGTGATGTCGCAGTACCAGCCCTTCAGCACGCCCCGGCTGTCACGGACCTCCTTCACCGAGTACCACCGGTCCCGCCAGTAGTACTCGGTGAAGACATCGCCCTGTTCGAACCGTACGAAGCCGAAGTCGCGTACGCCGTCGCCCGCCCACGGCGCGCGCACGGTGACCCGAGTGCCGTCGTCGGCGAGCAGCTCGGCGGGGTAACTGATCTTCGTGCGGCCGTACTTGACAAGGACGACCTCCAGCGAGGCAGGGGTGTCAGGGGAGGTCGCGGACATACTTCACCTCCGTCGCGCAGATCTCGTATCCGAACCACTTGTTGATCGCCAGCATCGGTCCGTTTCCGGAGTCGTTGCCCGTGAATGCCTCCGTGAGGCCGGCGGAACGGGCGTGGTGCAGGGAGGCGTTCTTGGCGAGCTTGGCGAGGCCGCGGCCCCGGAAGGCGCGCGCGGTGCCCGTCATCACCGTGCCGTAGCGGGTGCCGCCGTCGGTGCGGGCCGCGCTGAACGCGGCGGGGCGGCCGTCGACCACGGCGACCGAGGTCAGCTCGGGGCTGAACAAGGGGTGGCGCCAGATCTCCGTCAGCCAGGCCTCGTAGTCCGTGAACTCCCGGTCTACGTCGCTCGGTTCGTCCCGCAGCGTCTCCGCGTCCAGGCGGAACACCGGTCGCGGATCGTCGGCGAAGTCCGCGGCGGTGCGCAGCTCCACGCCGGGCGGCGGCGACTGGAGGGGTGGCAGGGTGCCGTTCGCCAGGTCGAGGCGGAGGAAGTGCGCGGAGCGGGCGGAGCGGTAGCCGCGCTTCTCCGCGAAGGCGCGGTTCCCGGGCTCGTCCAGGACCCAGGCGTGCAGCCTGGTCGCGTCCAGGGCACTCAGCAGCTCCTCGGCCGCGCGCACCAGCAGCGCGCCCGCGCCGCGGCCCGTCCGCTCGGGGTGCACATAGGCATTGACGTACGCCTGGCCGGGCTCCGGGCTGTCGTACACGACGCCCACCTGTGCCGTGCCGATGGGCTCACCGTCCTCCTCGGCCAGCAGCGGCTGGTAGTGGGAGTCGGGGTGAGCGTGCTCCAGGTCGTAGGCGATGGACTCGGGCGTGAAGAGCATGAACGGGAGGGCCTGGTGACGGATGCGGGCGAAGGCCTCGGCGTCCGCCCGGTCCCCGCGGCGCAGTTCGCGAACGATCACGGTCATGGAGCCGCACGCTACGCGTGGGTCGTGTGCGGATGCCTCTCATTTTCCGGCGGGTACGGGACAATCGCTGCGTGACCCTGAAGATCCACATCGCTGAGGGGGCCGCGCCGTACGAGCAGGTGCGCGCCCAGATTTCCGAGCAGGCCCGGTCCGGCGCACTGCCGGTCGGCTACAAGCTGCCCACGGTGCGCGGCCTGGCCGAGTCGCTCGGCCTCGCGGCCAACACCGTCGCCAAGGCGTACCGGGCCCTGGAGGCGGACGGGGTGATCGAGACGCGGGGGCGCAACGGAACGTTCGTGGCCGCCGCCGGCGACGCCGCGTCACGCGAGGCCGCGACCGCCGCGCAGGCCTACGCCGACCGGGCGCGTCGCCTCGGCCTCACCGAGTCGGCCGCGCTCGACGCCGTACGGGATGCCCTGCGGGCGGCTTACGGGGGATAGGGGGATGTCGCCGCCGCGGCTGAGCCGATTTCGGCACCGCCGAGTACGCCGCCGTGCCGGAGCGCCGCGCCGTCCAGGCGGAGAAGGCTGGAAGGCTGGAAGGCTGGAAGGCTGGAAGGCCCGAAGGCTGGAAGGCCCGAAGGCTGGAAGGCCCGAAGGCTGGAAGGCCCGAAGGCTGGAAGGCCCGAAGACTGGAAAGCCGGAAAGCCGGAAAGCCGGAAAGCCGGAAAGCCGGAAGGCCGGAAGGCCGGAAGGCCCGAAAGCCGGGAAGAAGGCGGAAAGGGGAGCCGCGGCGAGTAAAGGGGTGGCGTCGCCTCACGACGCCGGCATGTGGCCCGGCGTGCGGGTCACCGTCAGGCCTGCTGCCCTCGCCGCCCGGGCGAACATCACCGCGTCCTGGACGGCCGCCGCGTGCGGATCGTTGTTGAAGTACACGTACACGTCGTGGTCGTCCGGCCAGGTGTGCGCGATGCGCTGTATCCAGGTCGTCAGGGACTGCCGGCCGTAATGCGGCCACCGCAGGGCGCGGCCCTGGTGGAAGCGGATGTAGCCCCAGTCGGTGGTCCGCCACAGGGGGGTCACCGGGCGGGCCAGGACGTCGGCCCAGCAGAGGGCGGCGCCCCGTGACTCCAGCACCTCGCGCACCTCGGGCGTCCACCAGGAGTCGTGGCGCGGTTCGACCGCGATCCGCGTGCCGGACGGGAATTGGGCGAGGCAGTCGTCGAGGAGCGCGGGGTCGGCGCGCAGCGTGGGCGGGAGCTGGAGCAGGACCGGGCCGAGCCGGTCGCCCAGGCCGGCCGCGTGGGTCATCAGGCGGTGCACCGGCTCCGCCGGGTCCCGCAGCCGCTTGATATGGGTCAGATAGCGGCTCGCCTTGACGGCGACGACGAAGTCCGGGGGAGTGCGCTCGCGCCAGCCCTCGAAGTTCTGCCGCGACGGCAGCCGGTAGAAGGCGTTGTTGAGCTCGACCGTCGCGAACCGCGCCGCGTATTCCTCCAGCCAGAGCCGCAGGGGCAGCCGATCCGGGTAGAGGACCCCGCGCCAGTCCTTGTACTGCCACCCCGACGTGCCGACGTACAGGGTCATACCTCCATCAAAGCACCGGAGGCGGGCGGATGCGGCGCTACAGATCGGACGCGGGAGCTACAGATACAGCCCCGCGTCCGCACCCTCGCGCTGGTCCGGTACCGACGTAGGAGTCGTCCCCCGGCGCAGCGCGTACAGCTCCGCCAAGGTCGCGCCCTCGCGTGAGACGCCCTCCTCGGTGCCCAGCCAGTTCACCGCCTCGCGGCGGGTCAGCGGGCCGACCTCGATGCGGGCCAGGCAGCGGCCGGGGCGGACGACGGCCGGGTGGAGGCGCTCCAGGTCCTCGTTGGTGGTGACGCCCACCAGCACATTGCGCCCCTGGCCCAGCAGCCCGTCCGTGAGGTTGAGCAGGCGCGAGAGCGCCTGACCCGCGGTGTGCTTGGCCTCGCCGCGGATCAGCTCGTCGCAGTCCTCCAGGAGGAGCAGCCGCCAGCGGCCCTTGCCCGTGCCGTCCTCCTCGCCGATCGCGATGTCCATGAGATAGCCGACGTCGGAGAAGAGCCGCTCGGGATCCAGGACGCAGTCGACCTGGCACCAGTCGCGCCATGAGCGGGCGAGTGTGCGCAGCGCGGAGGTCTTGCCGGTGCCCGGCGGCCCGTGCAACAGCAGCAGACGGCCCGCGATGTCCTCCGGCGTCGTCTTCATCAGGCGGTCCATCGCGTCCGCCACCGGCGCCGTGTAGTTGGGGCGGACCTCTTCCCACGTACCCGCCGAGATCTGGCGTGTCGTGCGGTGCGGGCCCCGGCGCGGTGACACGTACCAGAACCCCATCGTCACGTTCTCCGGCTGCGGCTCCGGCTCGTCCGCCGCGCCGTCCGTCGCCTGGTTCAGTACCTTCTCCGCCAGCTCCTCGCTGGTGGCGGTCACCGTGACGTCGGCGCCGCGGTTCCAGCGGGACACCAGGAGGGTCCAGCCGTCGCCCTCGGCGAGGGTCGCGCTACGGTCGTCGTCGCGGGCGGAGCGCAGCACGCGCGCGCCCGGCGGGAGCAGGGTCGCTCCGGACCGTACGCGGTCGATGTTCGCCGCGTGCGAGTGCGGCTGCTCGCCCGTCGCGAAGCGGCCGAGGAACAGCGCGTCGACGACGTCCGACGGTGAGTCGCTGTCGTCGACGTTGAGCCGGATCGGCAGAGCGTCGTGTGGGTTCGCAGACATGCCGCCATGATCCGTCACGCGGGCGCCCCGTGCACCCGGTTTCCGCGGTGCGTCACGTGTGTCGGCTGTCGTCCATTGCTTCCGGTGTATCCCCTCCGTCCTGTTACAGGGCTGTGGTGTTACGGGATCTGTCCTACGGCCGATCCCCACCGTTACTGTTGCCCATGATGGGACGTCATGGGTGGAATTCGGGGGCAGGACGGTGGCGGCTCACCGCGCTGCTCGGTGTCGGTGCGGCCGCTCTGGCCCTGGTCGTGACCCTGCTCAACACCCTGCCGGGAGACGGCGGGAGCGCCGCGGGCACGACCCGCGACGGGGACAAGGTGCACGGCACACCGGTCACCCCGCCCGAAACGCCGCGGCCGGAGGTGGGCTGGGGTTTCACCCACACCCAGTTCAGCGCCGACGAGGGCGCCGCCGACGCCACCGAGCGCGTCGAGGGGCTGCTGGAGAAGCAGTCGCTGCCGCAGAACCAGCACATCATGGGCTGGGGCGCGAGCAACCCCGAGCCGTCCGAGGGGCGTTACGACTTCTCCGAGATGGACCGCCGTATCGACTTCATCCGCAAGTCCGGCGGCACCCCGATCGTCACCCTGTGCTGCTCCCCGGACTGGATGAAGGGCGGCAAGTCCGGCGTCACCGACTGGAGCCAGGCAGCCCTGGAGACCGCCCCGGACCGCGCCCACTACAAGGACTTCGCCGCGCTCGCCGCGACCGTCGCCGAGCGCTATCCCGACGTACGGCACTTCATCGTCTGGAACGAGTTCAAGGGCTTCTGGAACGACGGCAAGGCCCGCTGGGACTACGAGGGCTACACCGAGCTCTACAACCTGGTCTACAAGGCGCTGAAGAAGGTCGACAAGGACATCATGGTGGGCGGCCCCTACCTGGTCATGGACAGCTTCGACCCGCGCCAGACGGACAACGCGTCCACCACCGTGAAGGGCACCTGGGGCGCCATGGACCAGCGCGTCCTCGACGCGTTCGACTACTGGAACAAGAACAAGGCGGGCGCCGACTTCGTCGTCGTGGACGGCTCCAGCTACACCAACGACGACGACATGCTGCCCAATGAGTTCGCCGCCACGGACAAGCTCACGGCCGTCGGGAAGTGGGTGCGTGAGCAGACGCACGACCTGCCGCTGTGGTGGGCCGAGTACTACGTCGAACCGGCCGACGGCAACGACGACCGCAAGGGCTGGTCCGAGATCCACCGCGCCGCCGTACAGGCCGCCGGAATGATCGCGATGGTCAAGGGCGGCGCCTCCTCCGGCTTCTACTGGAACCCGGAGACGGAGAAGGGCGCCGACTGCGCGGGCTGCCTTTGGACGCCGACCGACGGCGCCGACGGCGGGAAGACACTCCCCATGTACGACCTGGTGTCCCGCTTCGGCAAGGAGTCCCCGCCCGGGACCAAGTACGAGACCGTGTCCGTCGCCGCCGACGACGTGCCCAACGTCCGCGTCCTCGCCACCGACAAGGTCGCCCTCGTGGTCAACACCCTGGACCGCTCGATCAGCGCCAAGGTGGACGGCAAGCGGTTCGAGATGCGGGCGTACGAGGTGAAGTGGCTCACCCGGTAAGTCCGGTGAGCCACTTCAGCGCCCGTGCAGGGACGTACTACTTCATCGTCAGGAACCGCTGCACCATCGAAGCCAGCAACACCGCCAGCAGGGGCAGCGAGAACCAGAAGCTGCTCTGCAGCCAGCGCAGCTGCCGCACGCTCGGCCGCACCGCGACCCGTACGACCTCTCGTGCCGTCAGCAGCACGATGAGCGCGATCGCCGCCAGACCACCGACGACCGACCACGGCGTCCAGGTCACCTGAGGCCCGATGGGCCCCGGATCGGCCTTCGGGACCTTGCCCGCGGGCTGTTTGCGCAGCGCGTACATCGTCACGTCGTCGTTGACGAGGACCTTCTTCAGCTCCTGCCGGTCGTCGAGGTTGGTGATCAGCCTCGACTCCCAGCTCGCCGAATAGCCCACGTCCATCTCGAGGTAGACCACCTGGCTGCGGTTGATCATCAGATACGAGTTCGGGCCCGCGTCCTTGAGCGCCTTGACGAGCCCGGACACCAGCACCGGGTCGGCGGGCGCCAGCGTGGGCACGTAGTTCACCTTCTCCATGTCCCGTGCGCCCCACGGCATCGCCGGCGTCACGTTGTCGAGCGTGTCGTTGCTCAGCCACAGCAGCCGTACGGTCGGATCGTCGTGCTCGTACACGTAGTTCATGGCCGCGACCTCGCCGGGCCTGATCCGCTCGAAGGGCTCGTTGCCCCAACGGGCCACCAGGAAGCCGCCCATGAGGAGCAGCCCGGCCATGAGGGCCGCGAGTGGGGCGAGACTCACCCGGTCCTTCTCGCGCTCCTTCGCGGTGACGCCGGTGCGCGGGAAGAGGGTGAGACCGGCGAGCAGGGCCGCACCCGGGAGCGCGAACATGAAGACGCGCAGGGCCATTTCACCGCCGTAGGACTGCATGCCGAAGCCCAGGAACGGCACGAAGGTGAGCACGAGCAGCGAGCGCTCGCGGTACTTGTGGTCGCGGCGACGCCACCAGCCCCAGCAGGCGAAGGCCATCACGCCGCCGGCCAGCAGCACGCGCGTGTAGAGCACGAGCTTGTGGGTCGAACTGCCGCCCTGGATACGGCCGGAGACGGACGAGGACACATTGCCGCCGACCCCGCCGACTCCGCCGAACAGGTCGTCGAAGTGACCCGACCAGTACGGCTCGGCCATGAAGGAGATCCAGACCGAGACCAGCACGGCGAACAGGATCGGCAGACCGCGCAGTTCGGAGCGGCCGATGAGGACGAGGACCGCGAGGACGCCCAGCATCACGAACGGCGTGAGCTGGTGCGCCGGGACGGTCGCCGCGAACAGCCCTGTCAGGATCATGAGGAGGACGGCCCGCTGACGGCGGTTGGCCGGCTCGACCTCCACCTCGCCGGGGCGCGCCTTCGTCCACAGCACGCGCGGCGCCCGGAACCACACGAGCAGGACCGCCACGAAGACCAGATAGAGCAGATACGTGAAGCCCTGCGGCGAGAAGTAGTCCTGTCCGACCCAGCCGCTGAGCACGAAGATCCAGATGCCGGTCCACTTGGCCCGCCAGCTCGCCCGCATCGAGCGCATGAGCAGGAACATCGGTGCCAGGTAGAGGAGTTGGATGGTCAGCGGCCACCAGCGGATGACCTCGGTGAGGTCGGTGACTCCGCAGGCCTTCGTGATGAACGCGGCCGCGGCGAAGAAGCCGGGCCAACTCCAGCGGGCGTCCAGGTCGGGTACGGCCGAGCCCGTCCGGTCGATGTAGTCGAGGAACCCGAGGTGCTGCCAGGCCGTCGCGAACCGCGGCTCGGTCTCGATCACCGCGGGGAGCGCGTGCAGCGAGACCACGGTGGCGAGCAGGGTGATGAGCAGGAGTCCCTTGTGCTCGCGGTTCATCCAGAGCAGCGAGGCGAAGACCGTGATCAGCAACGCCGCCCCGACCAGGGTCGGCAGCGGCAGCACCGAGATGAGTCCGAGGCCACCCATGCGGGCGAGGGAGCCGTCGTCGAGGCCCACTGCGGGGACCCAGTAGAGGAGTAGTGCGGAGATCAGCAGGCAGCCGAGGACGACACCCGGTTTGGACGGGTGCGTCAAGCGTTCCCGAAGGGATCGGGGTGGCTTGTCCGTCGGCTGCGGCTCCATTGTGGCTGGTCGCGCCCCCGCGGCGGAGCCGCTTGATGTCACGCCCCGCGCCCCTGCGGGGGCGCTCACCTGCTCGCCCGTCTCGAACGGAGCGTCCACCTCCGGCGCCTCGGACGGGCCCAGGCTGGCCTCCGAACCCGGCTCCCGTGCCTCGACCGGCAGTCCCACCTGCGGCCGCAGCGCCCATGTCGGGCGGTGGTCCGGCCCTGCCGAGGGTGTCCCGGTGGGCGGCGTGCCCGGTCCCGGTCGTACGTCGGGCCTGCGTTCCTGGTGGTCGAAGTCGACGTGGATGCCGAGCGCGAGGGTGTCGGCGTCCAGCTTCTTCGCCCAGGAAGGACCGCTCTTCGTCGCGGGGACCTCGCGCGCCCCCAGGTCGGCGAGGTCCCCGTCCGGCGCCGTGTCCACGGGGACCTCCGCGGGCGGCGCGGTCCGCACGATCTTGTACAGCTTGGGCGCGGCGATCGCCACGATCACCGCGAGGCTGGAGATCTCGGCGACGCCGGCGCCGGTCAGGCCCATGCGCGGCAGCAGGATCACCGTGAGACTCAGCACCATTACGCACAACAGGCCCTGCAGGTAGGCGAGTCCGGAGGTGCGGCTCTGGGCGCGCAGCACCGCGAAGTAGGTCTCCATGACGACCCGCAGCACCGCGCCGACGGCGAACCAGCGCAGCAGCGGGGTCGCCGCGTGCGCGTAGCCCTCGCCGAAGACGTGCAGGATGAACGGTGCGCCGAGGAACAGCAGCCCGCACACCGGCAGCATGATCCGGGCCATCCGCTTGAGCGCGGCCCGGGTGTTGGCGGCCAGCCGCGCCGGGTCGTGCGAGCCCTCGACGGTCAGCGAGGCGCCCATGTTGATGGCGAGCAGGTTGACCGTGCCGCCGATCGTGGTGGTGATGTAGAAGTACGCGTTGTCGGTGGAGCTGACCTGCGAGGCGACGATCACCGGGACCAGGTAGACCACGGCGAGCGAGAAGAGGGATCCGGTGTAGTCGCCGGCCAGAAAGCGCCCGATCTCCCTGAAGGAGGGCGGTTTCGCGCGTTCCTCGGTCGCCTTGATGTGCCGGGGCACCAGGCGCCGGAAGACCAGCAGTCCGAGCGGCACCACCGACAGGGTGATCGCCGCCACCCAGGAGACGAAGACGCCCGTGGTGGGGATCGCGGCGGCGAGGCCGACGAGCAGCAGCAGTTTCGCCGCGGAGAACACGGTGTTGCCCACCGGCACCCACAACGCGCTGCGGAGCCCGGTCAGCACACCGTCCTGGAGCGTCAGCAGCGACCAGGTGACGACCGCGAGGATGAAGCCGAGGCCGTTGAGCGGCCCGTGCAGAAAGCGGTACGAGGGTCCCCACAGGTTCAGGGTCAGCAGGAAGACCACGGCGGCCAGCGCCACGACCACCGAACTGCCCGCGTACGTGCGGAGGATGAGTCGTCCGGTGGCACGCCCGGCGACGGGGATGAAGCGGGCCAGGGCGCCCGTCAGCGTCACCGCGGTGAGGCCCGCGAGGAGCTTCATCGCGGCGATCGCGGCGGAGCCCTGGCCGACCGCCGACTCGGAGTAGTAGCGGGCGGCTACCAGCCAGTAGCCGAGCCCGAGCACCGCGGAGATCCCGGTGTTCAGCATCAGGGCGTAGGCGTTGCGGAACAGCTGGTTGCCCCCTCCGGCACCCTTGCGGCTCCTGCCGGGCAGACGGAGGCGGCGCCCCGACTGCTGCTCGGGTGCCTCGGTCGTGGGTGTGGAAGCCTGGGTTGTGGTCGTCGTGTCAGACACGGGAACGGATGGCCTTCCGGCGGACCTGTCGTGCTCTTCGGACCATGGCGTACCCCTTGGTGAGGGCGTGGTCCCGGGCGAAGTTGCGGGCGATCGCACGGCCTTCGACCAGCCGCTCGAACTCCTCGATACCGGTGCTGCGGCGCACGGTGACGCGCTGCAGGGCGTACGGGCCCTGCCGGCGCCGCGCGAGGCCGTTGCCGACGGCGAGTGACTGGGCGAACCCCGCCTCGCGCACCGTACGGCGCACCCGGCGGCTGGAGTAGCCGTACGGATACGCGAACGACACGGGGCGGGCACCCAGTTCCTCGGCGATGATCTCCTTGCAGCGCAGCAGCTCGAACCAGAGTGCGTCGTCGGGGAGCTGGTCCATCTGCGGGTGCGTGTGGCTGTGCCCGCCGATCTCCACCTGCTCCTCGGCGAGCCTGCGCACCTGGTCCCAGTCCAGCATGGTGTCGAGGCCGCCCCCGGTGTCGTACGCGCCCTTGATCCACCCCGTCGAGACGAACAGCGTGGAGGCGAAGCCGTGCTTGGCGAGCACGGGCAGGCCGTGCCGGTGCACGCCCTCGTAGCCGTCGTCGAAGGTGATCAGGACGGGACGCGCCGGCAGCGGGCCACCGGATCGCCAGCCGGCCGCCAACCGAGCCGTGTCGATCGGGGTGAAGCCCCGGTCGTCGAGCAGCGCCAGCTGCTCGACGAAGGCCTCGGGCGCGACGGAGAGTGCGCGGGTCGCGTCGTTGGGCGCGGTCGCGATCGAGTGGTACATGAGAATCGGCACAGGTCCGCTCATGCTGAAGCCCCCTCGCCGTCCGGGACCCCCTCGATCTCCACCACGGAGAAGGTGGCGCCACCCCTGCGCGCCCGGACGCTCCCGAGTACGTACCCACCGGCCGCCGTCAGAACCCCGGCCACGATGGCGCCCGCGCGGCCCGCGCCGCCCGGCCGGGCGAGCACCGCGTCACGCAGCCCGCGCGCGACCCCGGCGGGCAGGACGCGGGTCGCATAGCGGCGCTCCGACTCGAGTCCCTTGTCGGAGCCGACGCTTCGGGCGACGAGCGCCTTGGACAGGCCCTCGGCGTACGCGCGCGTGCGGAAGTACCCGAAGTGCTCGCGTGCCTCGGGCACCCGGTGATGGATGACCGCCCGGTCGTCGATCAGCAGGATCGCGTCCGGTTTGGCGCGGGTGAGGCGGATGCACAGCTCCGTCTCCTCGCAGCCCAGCGGACGCTTGTCGCCGTCGCGGCCGATACCGGTCGCGAAACCGCCCGCCGCGTCGAACGCCGTACGACGGAAGGAAGCGTTTCCGCCGAGGACGTTGCGGACCTGTACGCGGCCCTGCGGCAGCCCCTTGTACGTGCAGCCCACCACCCAGTCGAACTCCTCCGGGAACCAGGCCGGGCGGCGGCCCGACGCCCAGATCGGCATCGTACGGCCGCCGACGGCCATGACACGCGGGTCCGCGTACCCCGCGGCGAAGTGCCGCAGCCAGTCCCGCTCGGCCACGGCATCGTCGTCGAGGAACGCGATGATCTCGCCGCGCGAGGCGGCGATCCCCGTGTTACGGCCCGCGGACAGACCGCGGGGGCCCGCGTTGGCGAGCACCCGCACCCCGTCGGTCTCCTTGTACTCCCTGGTCAGCCGCTCCAGGAGCGTGGCGTTGTGGTCAACGACCAGGAGCGTCTCCAGGGCGGGCAGGGACTGCGCCCGCACCGAGGAGACCGCCGCGAGGATGTCCACCCAGCGGTCCTCGGTGTAGACGCAGACGACCACCGAGATGCGCGCGATGTGCGGCTCGCTCAAGACACCTCTCCCTGGCCCGAGTCGAGTTGCGCGGCGTGCGGCCTGCGGCGCAGCGCGCGCCGGTTGGAGCGCTCCTTGAGGATCACCTTGAGCACCCGGAACCCGTCCCGCACGGCGCGCAGATTGCTGCTGCCGTGGATGCGGAGGTACTCGTGGCTGGGTATCTCCTGCACCTTGAGCCCCGCCTTGACCACCCGGATGTTCATCAGGGTCTCGACCTCGAAGCCGGTGCAGTCGAGGTCGATCTTGTCGAGGCAGTGCCGCCAGAACGCGTTGTATCCATAGCAGAGGTCGGTGTAGCGGGCGCCGAACTTGGCGTTGACGACCGCGCACAGCACGTGGTTGCCGAGCTTGCGGATCGGTGTCATGTCGGACGTGCCGCCGCCGTTGGCGAAGCGGGAGCCCTTGGCGAAGTCCGCCCCGGACACCAGCGCGGAGACGTACGACACGATCTCGTTGCCGTCGGCGGAGCCGTCCGCGTCGACCATCACGATGATGTCGCCGGTGCACGCCTCGAATCCGGTGATCAGGGCGTCGCCCTTGCCTTTTCCGCGCTGCTCGACGACCTTGACGTCCGGCCACAGCTCGCGGGCCACTTCGACGGTGTTGTCGGTGGAATTGCCGTCCACAAGAACCACTTCGTGAATCCAGCCGGGAAGGGTCTTGAAGACGTACGGGAGATTCTCGGCCTCATTCATGGCGGGAATCACGACACTCACCGGTGGCGCGATGGCCAGGTGAGAGGAGATGGGTCGGTACTTGCTGGCCATTAACGGATCTTGGCCCGAAAAGGCTGGGCGCAGGACTGAGCTCATGAGTCTGGTCCCTCTCGTCCGGTGGACCGCCCGCCCCTGGGCAGTCCGGCTCTTTGTCCGGTTCGAAAGGGGGGTTCTCACTTACGGCATGACGAAATGGATCTCCGTGCCTGCCGGGTGAGCTGGCAAAGCTGGCCGGCTTTCGGAAAAGCGGAAGCCGGTCGCGCGGCACGACTCGGCACAGATGTGGTCACCGAGCACGGCACCCCCCTACCGCGCCCCGCGCCGGGCCCTCTTCGCGATCTTGAGCCCTCCCCTAGATCGCACGAGCAAGATGGACCGATGCGGGTGAGATGTATGACGGTATTGACGATTGCGTCCCTATGGCAAGACCTGGAACGAGGCCTCACCTTTTTGTTGGTATGGCCGTTACCTAATACCTCGAACGGATTTTCCCCATCCGTTTGAGGATCCTGTCGGCCGGCTCGAACAGCAACGGCCGAGACAGCACCGCATTGCGCAGCGCCCGGGCCGGGGCGCGGTGCGCCCGGTGCCCGAATGCGACGGGATGACGTCGTGTCACCCACCCCTCGGACACGGAAAGATCCCGTGTCTTGAGGGAGTCCTTGTAATCCCTCTGGCCCCGCCCAAGATCCACATATGCAATTCTGTCGGCCGCGGCCGCCTCGGCCATGCGTAAATGCAGGATCAGGCCGGGGGAGTATTTCGCGAACGCCGGGTCATACGCCGGGAACCAGCACGCCATGACCCTTTCGGTGCGCAGCCCGAAGTGTGCGGCGACCGGCTTGCCGTCCGCGTACAGCACCGAAAGGAGCCCGGCGAAGGGTTCGGAGCGGGTGTGGTGGAGCTGCTGGGCCAGGTGACTGATCCAGGCGTGCGCGAAGCGGTCGCTGCGCCCGGTCCTGCGGTACTGCCCGGACTTCCAGCCGATCAGCGTGCGCAGCATCGCCGGGTCGCGCTCGTCGTGCACGTAGCGCACCCCGCCGGCGTCCCGGCCGAGCCTGCGCTCCTTGGCGAGGGTGGTCCGGGTGAACTTCGGCGACCGGGCTCGCAGTCGGCGCAGATACGTTTCGTAGCCCTGGTCGAGGTCCATGACCGGGGACGGGAAGGTGCCGGAGGCTCCCGCCTCGAAAGGCTCCTGGCCTTCCACCAGATGGTCGAACTCCCAGACAGCGAGTCCGCAGGCCCGCAGCAGGTCATGGGCCTGGCAGGTGAAACCGGGGCGGTGCACGAGGCCCTGGCAGTCGGAGACGCCGAGGCCGACGGCCCGTCCGACGCCGGTGGTGGTTCTCTGGAACGGGAAGAACGCCGCCGGCTCCGCCCTCGCGTACCACTGCGATCCTTACGCCGCGTCTGCAGCGGCCCACCGCGAGCGTGAACTCCGGAGAGAGGAACGGGTTCGCCGGCCCCGGCGAGCCGGTCAGGTGGGCCTTGGACTGGAAACCGGTCCAGGCCGCCCGGTCGGCCGCGCTCAGCTCACCCGGGCGGTACACGCTGATGTCCACGTCAGGAGGCCCGTGTTCCCGCCGTGCGGCGGCGCCTGCGCCGTACCAGCACCAGCAGGAGAATGACGCTGCTGATCGCGGTCACGGCTGCGATCCCGCCACGGACCGACCAGCGGTGCACGGCCAGCATGCCCTGGGCCACCAGCATGTTGACGACGACCGCGCCCGCGACCGATGCCAGGATGCGGCCGAACGGTTCCAGCCCGCGCAGCGCGGCCGCGATGGCGACCGACGGCGCCGCGAGCAGGAAGAACAGCGTGAACGGTCCGCGCAGCGGTGAGTCGACGTCGGCGAGCGCGAGGACCGCACCGACCACCCCGACCACGGTCGCGGCACCCGCGAGCAGCGGCAACAGGTCCCTCCCCGGATCCTGTCCCGACCGCTCCGCGTCCCGTGATGAAGGTGTCTTGATGCGTATGGTCTGCATTGGCGACTTTGCCCCCTGAAGCGCCGGATGCCGGGCTTCAATGTCGCGCAGCGGTCGGGGGGTAGTCAAGATGCGGAAGACGCGCGTGCGGGTTCTTGGCCTTCTTTGAACAGGTGTTCCCCGGAGGCGTTGGTCGCCTCCGGGGAACTGCCTTTCAGGGCAAGCGATTCGACGCGATCTGGAGCTTGTTCGGCGAGCCGGTGCCCGCACTGGTGACCATGCCGGAGGCGGCGCCGTTCACCAGAGCCGCGGCGACCTGCGCCGGGGTCGCGGAGGTGTGGCCCGCGAGGTGGACGGTGACCGCGCCCGCGACGTGCGGGGTGGCCGTCGAGGTGCCCGAGAGCGTCGCGATCGATCGGTGTTGCTCAAGGGAGTTGACGCCTTGGCGCACGGCTGTCATGTACACGCAATCGAACCCATGGTGAACACGCGGGGTGGGAACCGGTAGGGGCCGAAAAGTCTTGGCATGGACACTTCCAGTCAACACGCGTAGCTGCTACGACAGTTGTGGCAGAGATCCTGCTAAAGGGAGGTTCCATGAGACGTTCCCGAATTACGGCATACGTGACCTCACTCCTCCTCGCCGTCGGTTTCGCCCTCACCGGGGCGGCGACGGCGCAGGCGTCCCAAACCGCCGTGACCACCGGCTACGTGGCCCTCGGCGACTCCTACTCCTCCGGTGTCGGCTCGGGCAGTTACATCAGTTCCAGCGGCGACTGCAAGCGCAGCACGAAGGCGTACCCCTATCTCTGGGCTGCCGCCCACTCGCCCTCGTCCTTCGACTTCACCGCCTGCTCGGGTGCTCGCACGGGTGATGTCCTGGCGAACCAGCTGGGCCCGCTCAACTCCTCCACCGGCCTCGTCTCGATCAGCATCGGCGGCAATGACGCCGGCTTCTCCGATGTCATGACGACGTGTGTGCTCCAGTCCGACAGTTCCTGCCTCGCGCGGATCGCCACGGCGAAGGCATACGTCGACTCGACGCTCCCCGGTCAACTCGACACCGTCTACTCGGCGATCAGCGCGAAAGCCCCGGCCGCCCATGTGGTCGTCATCGGCTACCCCCGCTTCTACAAGCTGAGCGGCTCCTGCGTGGCGGGCCTCTCGGAGACCAAACGGTCCGCGATCAACGGCGCGGCCGACTACCTGGACAGTGCGATCGCCAAGCGCGCCGCCGACCACGGCTTCACCTTCGGCGACGTCAGAGGCACCTTCACCGGCCATGAGATCTGCTCCAGCGACACCTGGCTGCACAGCCTCAATTGGCTGAACATCGGCGAGTCCTACCACCCGACCGCGGCCGGCCAGTCCGGCGGGTATCTGCCGGTCTTCAACGGCGTGGCCTGAACATCCGCCTAGGGTGACGTGGAAGCGGAGGCCTCGTCCGTCGGGGTCTCCGTCGCGCAAGTGATCGAGAACGGCACGGAGTTGGACGTCACGCGGACGGGACTGCGGACCTCCACGCTGATCTCGTTCCGGAACGTCCCGCTCGTGTCGTACGTCGACGCCACCACCGTCTTCTGCTGGGTCCTGCCGCCCCCGGCAGGGAAGGAGAGCGTCTTCCATCCCGGGTCGGTGACATCGCCCGACTTCGTCACCCAGCGGTACTCGACGTCCACCGGTACGCGGCCCACCGTGAACGTCGCGGTGAAGGAGGGTGCCTGGTCGGCGGGCGGCGGACAGGCACCGGAGTAGTCGGTGCGCCGGCCCATGACCGTCACCTGCACGGATTGGGCGGGCGGGGGCGTGGTCGTATGGCCGCCGCCGGGAGCGCTCGTGGAGGGACTTCCCCCACCGGCCGCGCCGGTGCTGCCGTTCCCGCTGCTGCTGTGTCCTCCACCGGAACTTCCGCCGCTGGATGCCTTGTCGGGGCCGCTGTTGCTGGTGTTGGCGCTCCCGCCGTTGCCGCTGTCTCCGCCGTCGCGGTTCAGCAGGGCGTACGTCAGTCCGCCGAGGGCGAGCGCGAGCGCGACCATGCCCGCGATCAGGACGACGGCGGCGCGGCGATTGCGGGCGGGCTCGGGGGTGGTGGCGGTCGCGGGCAGGGTGGCCGAGGCCGGCCCGAACCCGGGCTGTGGCGTGGGTCCGGGCGGAGGCTGGGGGAACGCCGCGCGTGTCTCCGTGTTGAAGGGGCCGGGGGACGGCACGCCCGGGGTCGGAGCGGGCGGTGTGCCGCCCGCGGCGACGATCCGCAGTTCGTGCTCGGCCTGTTCGGCGCCCAACCGCTCGGCCGGGTCCTTGGCGAGCAGCCCCTCGATCACGGGGCCCAGGGAGCCCGCGCGGCGGGGCGTCGGAAGCGGCTCGTCGACGATGGCCCGCAGTGTGCTCAGTGGAGTGTTCTGGCGGAAGGGCGAGTTTCCCTCGACCGCCGCGTACAGGAGCACCCCGAGTGACCACAGGTCCGACTCGGGTCCGGGCGTGCGGCCCAACGCCCGCTCCGGAGCCAGGAATTCGGGTGAGCCGATGACCTCGCCGGTCATCGTCAGCGCGGAACTGCCCTCGACCATCGCGATACCGAAGTCCGTGAGGACGATCCGTCCGTCGTTCGCCATCAGGACGTTGCCCGGCTTCACATCGCGGTGCAGGACCCCCGCTTCGTGCGCGGCACGCAGCGCGGCGAGCACCTCGGCGCCTATGTGCGCAGCCCGCTGCGGGGGCAGCGGGCCCTCGGCGTCCAGCAGATCGGAGAGGGCGAGGCCACGGATCACCTCCATCACGATCCAGGGCCGGCCGTCCTCGGTGGCCACGTCGTACACCGTCACCACATTGCGGTTCGAGACGCGGGCGGCGGCCCAGGCCTCGCGTTCCAGCCGCGCGTACATCCGCTCGACCTCGTGCGCCGGAAGTCCGGCCGGGGCGCGGACCTCCTTGACGGCGACCTCGCGCTGCAGCACTTCGTCGCGGGCGCGCCACACCGTTCCCATGCCGCCCTCGCCCAAGGGCGACAGCAGACGGTAGCGCCCCGCGATCACACGTTCACTGCCCGGATCTTCGGACACGTGCGTCCCCCATTCGCATCCGCGCGATTTCTCCACAAAAGTAGCTCAGCCGAGTGCGGATGCCGCCCCCTTGAACACCAATCCGGCCCCAAGCGCTACGACGACGAACGCCGATCCCAGCGGTGCGCTCCTGCGCAACAGGGCCACGACGCGTCCCTCGGCCCACCGCGGGCGCTTGGCCAGGGCCCGGGTCATCCCGCCGCCCAGCTTGACGACGGCGAACCCGGCCGCCGTGAGCGTCAGGGCGAGCCCGACGCCGTACGCGAGGACGAGAAGGAGCCCGAACCAGGCCTGTCCCAGGGCCGCGGCGCCGACGAGCACGACGACGGCGGACGGGCTGGGCACGAGCCCTCCGGCGAAGCCGAGGAGGATCGTGCCGCGGACGGTGGGGGCGGTGGAGTGGGTGTGGGTGAAGCCGCCATGTGTGTGTTCGAGGGTGGGGGAGGGGGCGGCGGTGGCGGTGTGCGTGTGCGCATCCGCGCGGCCTTGGGGGTGGGCCCCGCCGTTGGTGTCCGTCGCCGGGGATGCGTGGGCGTGCGCGAGGACCAAGGGGCGTTCGTGTTCTTCCGCGTGCTCGTGGGGGTGGTGGTCGTGCGGGTGTCCGTGATCGTGGGCCTGGTCGTGGTCGTGGTCGTGCGTGTGTCCGTGGTCATGGCCGTGATCGTGGGTATGTCCGTGACCAGGGGAGTGCCCGTGCCCGTGCGCGCGGTTGCGCCAGGCCCGGCGTACGAGCGTCACGCCCGCGGTCGTCACCAGGGCGCCGCTCGCGATGCCCAGCCACGCGATCACGGACGGCGTCGCCGCTGAACCGGCCGTGACCAGGAGGCCGAGGGCGACGACGCCCAGGGTGTGGGTGACCGTCACGGAGGCGGCCAGGGGCAGGACGTCCTTCAGGCGCGCCCTGCCCCCGCGTGCCGCCGCCGTCGCGGCCATCAGCGTCTTGCCGTGGCCCGGCGCGAGCGCGTGCATCGCGCCCAGGCCCACCGAGATGAGCAGGGCGAGCGCGGCGAAACCGAACGTCAGATCATGGCGGGCCACCAGCCCGTCGAGCGCCCGGGTCCAGCGGTCGGCGCCGCGCGGCAGTACGGAGGCGGCCGGCGCGTTCCGCCGCTCCTCTACGAGGGCGGGGCCGCCGGGGCGGATCCGCACAGACGCCTTCGCGGTGTCGGCCGGCGAGGAGAGCAGCGCCTTGGGGTAGTCGGTCAGCTCCTTGGACACCGACTTCTTCGGTACGTCCGACGAGGTGAGCGTCATCCGGTCGCCGCGCGCGGTGATCTCGCGCCAGCCGGGCCCCCGGTCGGCCCCGGCGCTGTGGAAGCCGAGGGAAACGGTGTCCCCCTTGGGCAACGACGCCGTCAACCGGCACTCCACACGCAGGGTGTTGAGACCCGCCTGCCCGGGCCGCACGCGCGCGTGGCTCGCGCCGACCGTCAGCGGCACCTCGCGCCCGCCCACGGTGACCTCGCTGCCGCGTGCCGCCGACGCGCACCGCTCGCGGGCCCAGTCCGCCATGCCGAGCTTGTTTATCTGCGGCTTGGCCTGTGTGGCCGGAATCTCCGCGAGGTCCTCGACGTGGTCGACCCGCAACTGCCCCGGGGCGGCGACAAGTCCGTCGTACCGATTCACGGTGAAGTTGCCGAGCGGGTGAGCGCTCGCGGCCCCGGAGGGCACGAGCACGAGTGCGCAGGCGGCCGTGAGGACGGCCGCGCAGGAGGCTGGGACGCGACGGGGCTTCACTTCGCGGCCTCCAGTGCCTTACGGGCCGCATGGACGCCCAGCGGTGAGAAGCCAGGGTTCAGGTCGAGGGCCGACGTCAGCGAGGCACGGGCCTCCTTCGCGTGGCCGGTGGCGCGCTCGATCATGCCGCGGTGGTAGAGAAAGGACGCGTTGCGGTAGCCGGTGGCCGTCGCCCGGCGGGCGTACGGCAGGGCTTGTGTGTCGCGGCCGTTGACGTGCAGGGCCCAGGCGAGGGCGTTCGCGGTGTGCACGGTGTGGCGGCGGGCCCACTCCGCGCGGGCCGCCTTCAGCGCGGCCTCGCGGTCGCCGTGGTCGGCGGCGGCCAGAGCGGTGTCGAGGTCGGCGTCGACGCCGTTGGCGCGGGCCAGCGAGACCCAGGCGTTCACCAGGGAGTACTGGTCACGGGCCTTCTGGGCGTCGCCCTTCTTGCCGCGCGCCTCGTACAACTCTCCAAGCTCCACGAGGGGTTGGGGGAGCGGATAGCGGTCCACGACCTGCTCCATGCCACGGATCGCCGTCGCGCGGTCCCCCCGCGCCGCCTGCGCGCGGGCGCGGCCTTCGAGCGCGGGGAGGTAGGTGTCGTCGGCGCCGAGCGCCCGCGCGTAGTACGTGAGCGCCGTGCCGTACTCGCCCTGGTTCCACGCGAGTTGGCCGAGCGCGGTCGCCACGTACGAGACGTCGCCGCGGGTCGTCGCCGTACTGAGCGCCTGCTGAAGGACCCGGCGGGCGGTCTTCACATCGCCGCGCAGCTCGTGCACATAGGCGTACCGCGTGAAGACGGGCACGCCGGGGTGGCGCGAGTCGGCCACGTCGGCGGCCTTCGAGGCCTCGTCGTAGCGCCCGAGTTCGACCAGGGCGTCGATGCGGGAGCACAGGGCGCGCTCGCTGTACGGATTCTCCTTCAGCACCTTGTCCGCGTACTTGAGGGCGCCGGTGAAGTCGTGCCGGGCCGCGGCGAGGGCGGCGCGCCCCGCGAGCGCGGACTCGTTGTCGGGGCGCAGCTCCAGGGATCGGTCCAGCGCCTGCTCGGCCTGCGGATACCGGGAGGGATCGCCCTTGGTGCGGGCCTGTTCCACAAACGCGAGCCCGAGCGTCGCCCAGCCGCCGAAGTCCTTGGGCTGCGACTTGAGATGGGCCTGCAGAGAGGTGATGCTCGCGTCCAGATCCCCGCCGGCGAGCAGCTGTGGCGATGCGCCGGTGGGCGCGGATGCCACGGTGGAGGTCGTTCCGCCGTCCCGGACGGCCCCGAGCACCACCGCACCCGCGGTGAGCGCGACGGCCAACGCGGCGGAGCAGGTGATGAGTTGGGCCGCACGCCGGCGTCGCTGAGACACCGACAGCCGTCGCACAGCGGCGACGCGCTCGTCGGCGGGCGCTTCCGGGGCCCCGACCGTGCCGATGCCGGGCGCCTCCGCGGCTCCCACGGTGCCTGCGTCGGGCGCTGCGGGGACCTCCACGGTGCCTGCGTCGGGCGCTTCCGGGACCTCCGCGGTGCCTGCGTCGGGCGCTTCGGGGACCTCCGCGGTGCCTGCGTCGGGCGCTTCGGGGACCTCCGCGGTGCCTGCGTCGGGCGCTTCCGCGGCCCCCACGGCGCCCGTGTCGGGCGTGGCCTCCTCGGCGTCCGTCGTCGCGCTCTCGTTCGTACGCGGGGACATGCCCTCTCCTCAAAGTCCTTGGCGGAAACGGTCGTTGCGGGGGTAGGGGCGGCGCGGCCCGCACCGTGGGGGATGGGTACGTGCGGGCCGCGCCAGTCGGTGAGCCGGGCCGCGGGGCCCGGCTGTGCTGCCGGGTCAGTAGGCCCGGTTGTGCATCCGTCGGCGCCACCACATGAGGCCGGTGGCGATCAACAGGAACCCGGCCGCGCCCGCCGCCGCGGAGGCCGCGATCAGCGTGGTGTCGGTGCCGCTGCCGGAGGAGCCCGCGGGCTTCAGCGCGTCACCGAGCTGGTTGCGCACGTCGGTCCCGCTGGTGGTGCCCTTGGCGAGCGCTCCGCGCGAACCCGAGGTCGGCTCGGCCACGTACGGGAAGTAGTTCTCGAACTTCTTGTCGTTCTTGTCGACCGCGTCGCCCAAGTCGTTCTTGGACCCGACCAGTTCACCCTCGACGACCTGGAGCGAGGCGTCGATCACGTCGTCGGTGAGCCGACGTCCGTTCGGGAAGCCCGCGTTGTCGCCATCGAGCACGCCGAGCCGCTTGGGATGCATGGTGGGCTTGATCGAGGTGTTGAGCCGCAGCTCCTCCGCCGGGCGCACGTTGGGCGGCTGGTTGAGGCCCTTCACGCCCTTCAGGAACACGTCGACCAGGTCATTGCGGGGTTCCGCGGGAGCCTTGATCTTGTAGATCGCCTCGATGAGCTTCGGCAGCTCCGGGTTGGTCACGTTCTTCAGGAACTGACCGTCGTTCCACGGCGCGGACGCGTTGAACTTGTCCTTGTCCTTCTGCGGGTTGACGACCTCGTTGACCAGCGGCATGCCGAGCCGGGAGACCTGCGTCCAGTCGCCGTGCGCGTCCTTGCGCTGGGTGGTGGACCAGATGCCGACGATCGGCTGTCCGGCCGACTCGCGGATCATGTCGTTCGGGACCTGCAGGGCTATCGAGTTGACGTTGTAGCCCTTGAGGGTGTCCCGCCCGACCTCGGTCAGGTTCCCGCCGTACAGCAGGTCGAAGACGCGCAGGTCCAGGAAGAACGGGTCGTCCGCCTGCCCGGCGAACGTCGTGGAACCGCCCGCGAGCTTGTATACGGCCTGGTCGCGCAGCTTGCCGTAGTCCGGCATCGATGCCTTGCCGACGTTCGACGGGGCCACCGGAACGTCGTCGGCGACCTTCGTGCGCGACACCAGCTTCTGGTTGTGCAGCCGCAGCAGATCGATGTCGTACGTCTGCGTGATGTTCAGGTCGGGGTCGTCAAGGCTGGTGACCGGACCCGTGTTGTAGAGGAAGGTGTTGCCGTTCTTGCGGTGCGTCTTGAAGGTGTAGCGGTAGATCAACTCACCTTGTGCGTCACCGTTGTTGTCGATGTGGATGTCGTACTGGGCGTCGTCGGCGAAGGTGTAGAAGTTCGGTCCACCGGCCGGTTCCTCGAAGGGAATCCAGTTCGCCACGACGGTCGTGGTGTTGGGCTTGTCGGGGCTCACGAACGCGTACACGTCCGTGTTGTCGTACTGGGGCTGCCCCGAGATCAGGGGGGCCTCCCGGTGGCTGGAGGCGGAGGCCGCCCCCGGTTCCAGCGCGGTCATGCCGGCGGCTGCGAGCCCCCCGGCGGCCAGCGCACCACATACGAGGGTCGCGAGACTCCTGCGTCCCGCGCCGCTCCTGGAGAAAGGTGTCATGCCGTCCGTCCTCACGTCCCGATTGCCTGACGCACGCCATTCGGAGCGGTCGCCGGGGTGGATTGGTCGAATCCCAAACGTTCTTACGGCGGCTTGGTCGGCTTGTTTCATCGACGAGCTCGTTTGTTTGTTCGCCGGCGGACCCGGGAACCGTTCGGCCGCAGTCTCAGAAGTGTTCGGAGACGGACCCGCGTTTTCGGTTCGCTGATCCGTAACCCCATCCGTAGACACGCTCGCTGCGAACACGTAGGGGAAAGGACGGGCCGTGTGCGGCCGGAGAGGGGGACGGGTGGAGGCGGACGAACTTCTGGTGCTCGTGGCCGGAGGTGACCAGAAGGCATTCGAGGAGTTGTACGGACTGGTGTCCGGGCCGGTGTTCGGACTGGTGCGCCGGGTGGTCCGGGACCCGGCCCAGACGGAGGAGGTGGCCCAGGAGGTGCTGCTCGAACTCTGGCGCTCCGCCGCACGGTTCGACCCCGGACGCGGCAGCGCCCTGTCCTGGATCCTCACCCTCGCGCACCGCCGCGCCGTCGACCGGGTCCGCAGCGCCCGCGCGGCCACCGAACGCGAGCAGCGCGAGGGGCGGCGGGCTCATCACCCCGCCTTCGACCAGGTCGCCGAGGAGGTCGAGGCCGGGCTCGAACGCGAGTGGGTGCGCCGCTGCCTGGACCGGCTCACCGCCCTGCAACGCCAGTCCGTCACCCTCGCCTACTACGACGGCTACACGTACCGTGAAGTGGCCGAACGGCTCAAGCTGCCCCTCGGCACCGTCAAGACCCGTATGCGCGACGGCCTCACGCGCCTGCGCGAATGCCTGGGAGGTGCCGTATGAGCGCCCTGTACCGCGTGGCCGCCCCCGCGGACCGTCTTGACGGCTCCGTGGACCGCCTTGACGCCCCTGCGGACCGTCTTGACGGCTCGGTGGACCGCCTTGACGCCCCTGCGGACCGTCTTGACGGCTCCGCGCACCGCGGCGACCGCTGCGTGCTGCGCCTCCGCGACGCCCTGGACCGCAGGGGCGGGAGCCGGAACCGGCGGACCGGCGCCTTGGACCGCCTCGGCCGGGCCCCGCACCGACCGGGCAACGCCCCGGAGCGCTCGGGAGGCATCGCATGAGCCTGCTCGACCGCTTCCTGCGCCGCGATCTGCACTCGCTCGCCGCCCCCTACGCCCTCGACGCCCTCGAACCCGACGAGCGCCGCCGCTTCGAACGCCATCTGAGTGGCTGTGGGCGCTGCACCGCCGAGGTGCGGGCGCTGACCGAGGACGCGGTGCGGCTCGCCTGGTCGACGGCGGCACCGGCACCGGCCGCGCTGCGGGACCGCGTGCTGACCGCCGTACGCACCACAGCGCAGGAGGCGCCGCGTCAGGCGGCACTACGCGCCCGTGCTCCTCTGCAGCCCTCACGCGCGCGCGCCCCCCGCTTCCGTCCCCTTCTCGCCCCGCTCGCCACCACCACGGCCGCCGCGGCCCTCGTCGTCGCGTCCCTGTTCGCCGTACAGGCGACACAGACCCAGGACAAGCTCGATCAGGAGCGCGCCCAGGCACGTGAGATCGCCCACGTTCTCGCGGCGCCCGACGCACGCGCGACCAGTGAACGGGACGCACAGGGACACGGAATCGGAGTGGTGGCCTCCGCATCGGAGCGGCGCGCCGTCGTGACGGTGAGCGGACTCGGCACTCCCTCCGGAGGGCGGGTGCACCAGCTGTGGCTCATGCGCCCCAACGAGAATCCGCGCTCCCTCGGGCTCTTCGACGGCGACACGCCCTTGGTCGCCGACGGACTGAATACGAATGCGACGTCACTCGCTGTGACCGTCGAACCTCACGGAGGCTCAGTCCAGCCCACCACTACACCAGTTGTCCAACTCGCCCTGGAATCGGTTGGATTCGGAGAGTGATCGTCAACACCCTTACGGGGAAGGTGAATCCTGTGCCCGCGATACACGAGTGCCACGAGGGAGCGATAGGGTTAGCCTGCCCGGGCCGGGTGGACTCGTACGGGTGGGGAGTGACATGGAACAGATAACAGTGCGCAGCAGGGCACGTGTCCCTGCGATCACCTGCGGGAGCAGCGCGACCAGTTCGCGCCTCGACCGCCATCTCGCGGTGCTGGGCGGCCCTGCCATCCCGCAGCGCGAAACGGCCGAGGCGACCTCGCTGATGCGTGAGCTCACCGCGCGTGACACCGCGCACGACAGCAGCGGAAGGGTCGCGCGGGTGAGGCGGGTCTCGCTCTTCGCACCGCTCAAGCGGCTGCGTCGTACGCTCTTCGGCAGCCGCTGAGCAGCGCTTCGACACCGGCATTCCACGACCCGCGCTCCGGCGAACCCACCGACCCGGCGCAACGCTGCACTTCCGCGTCCGTCATCCCCACGGCAGGCAGCGGCGCCCGGTGGGTCATCATGCCGGGCGCGGGTCACCACACTCGGCAGGTTGCCGCGCCCGGCATGCTCAGCGGGCCGCCCAGTCCCGCACCAACTCCGTGACGTCCGCATCCGTCATCCCCAGCGACCGCAACACCGCACCGGTGTGTTCCCCGAGCCGGGGAACGGCCCCCATCCGCGCTTCTTCCCCACCCGGCAGCGTGATCGGCGGCAGCAACGCCCGCAGCGGCCCCACCGCTGACCCCACTGTCCGCCACCGGTCCCTGGCCGCCAGCTGCGGATGCTCCGCCACGTCCTGTACGTCCCTCAGGAGGGCGCAGGCGATGCCCGCGCCCTCCAGCCGGGCCACGGCCTCGTCTGCGCCGAGCGCGCCGAGCGCCTTCGCCACCAGCGCGTCCGTGCGCTCCCGGTTCTCGACACGCGCCGCGTTCGTCGCGTACGCCGGATCGTCCGCCAACTCCGGCTCGCTCAATACCCGCTCGGCGAGCCGTCGCCACTCCCGGTCGTTCTGCACCGACAGCAACACCCGCCCGCTGTCCGCCGTCGGATAGGCGTCGTACGGCGCGATGACGGCGTGCGCGAGGCCCGTACGCGCCGGGGGTGTTCCCCCGTGCATCGCATGGTGCAGCGGATGCCCCATCCACTCGGCGAGCGACTCCAGCATCGACACCTCCACCGGCCCCCCGCGCCCGGTCGTGCCGCGCCGCACCAGCGCCGCGAGCACCCCCGAGAACGCGTACATGGCCGCCGCGATGTCCGCCGCCGGAATCCCCGCCTTCACCGGCTGCTCCGGTGTCCCCGTCACCGACACCAGCCCGGCCTCGCACTGCACGAGCATGTCGTACGCGCGTTTGTCGGCGTAGGGTCCCGAGTCCCCGTACCCGGAGATGTCCACGGCGATGAGCCGTGGATGCGCGGCGCACAGCGTCGCCGCGTCCAGGCCGAGCCGCGCCGCCGCACCCTGGGCGAGGTTCTGCACGAACACGTCCGCGTCCGCGACCAGACGGCGTACGACGTCGAGCCCCCGCGGGTCCTTCAGATCGAGCGCGACGGACTCCTTCCCCCGGTTGCACCACACGAAGTGCGAGGCGAGTCCGGCGGCCGCGGTGTCGTATCCGCGGGCGAAGTCCCCGCCGTCGATTCGCTCGACCTTGACGACCCGGGCGCCGAGATCGGCGAGCTGGCGGGTTGCGAAGGGCGCGGCTACGGCCTGCTCGACGGCGACGACGGTGATGCCCTCCAAGGGCAGGGGAAGTGGCTGCATGCGCTGGATCATGACCTGTGCGTAAGACCTTTGTCATGCGTGGATGTTGACGGGGCAATCTTCTGGGGCCACGGTGGCTGATCGTTTACACGATTCACTGGCCGATACACCCGACCTCACCCGGAGGTGCGCGTGTGTGACCTGCACGACCAGCATGAACACGAGTCGACGACCGCGAGCGGCCAGGCGCTGAGCCGCCGCCCCATCATGCAGCTGCTCGGCGCGGCCGGAGTCACCACCACCGCGATGACCGCCGTGACCTTCACCTTCCTCGGCGTCGCCGGTCGCGCCGGCACCCCGCTCGGCACCAAGATGCACACCTGGTCCACCGCGTCCTGCGCGGCTGCGGCCCCCGGTCAGGCCGCCGTCATCGCCGCCGCCCAGTACCTCGCGGCGGCCGCCGTCGACAACGCCCTGCGCCGACTGGAGCACTGCCTTGCCTGCCTCGACCCGCTGGAGGCGCCGTACGGCACGAAGTTCGAGCTGATCGCCATGCTCAACGGGGGCGTGACGACCTACGTCGGCAATGAACTGGCCACCGCCGAACGCTCCCGTTCGCTGCCCTGGTCGGAGGAGCAGGAGAACGCGGTCCGGATCGCCTATCTGGGGTCGCAGATGGCGACCGGCGCCTATCCGCGTATGGCCGCGGCCTTCATGCAGGACGCCGGGCCCATCGACCTGGAGGCGGTGTTCGAGCGGGCGCTGGGGCGGGTCCTCGACGCGTTCGAGCCGAAAGGCTAGGGCCCGTCGTTTGGATCAGGCCGGATCAGGGAGCGGGGCTTGGCGCGTGCGGCTGCAAGGCGGAGGAGGGAGTCGGGGAGTGACGACAACGCCGCAGATGTGCGTGCCAAGCCCGCGAGCTCGGCCTGATCCACACGACAGGCCCTAGATCAGGGCGAACTGCCCTTCGGGGCCCTCTTCGTGGTGGTCGAGGACGGAGGCCGGCCGACGCGCCATGTCCGGAACCGGGAGCACGCCGGCCTTGCGCAGTTGGGCCCGCGTGATCGGTGACTCGATCGTCAATTCGGCCTGTTGGGGGCGCAGTTCCGCGAGCAGTGCGAGTACCGTGACGAGTTCCAGCAACTCGGACGTCCAGGCCTGCGGCCAGGTGGCGGGCCGGATCGACTCCAGGGTGCCCGGGTCGGGCGGCAGTTCCGTCCTGGCCGCGAACCACTGCTCCAGTACGCGCACTCCGCCCACCGCGAAGTCCCAGGCCTGCGGGGGCACGGGCGAGACCCGGCCCTCGTCGAGGTGGAGGGCCTCCTCGTCGCGGTCGTAGTGCATCTCCAGCGGGCGGGCCGGGAGCGGGGCGCGGACATACGGGCGGCGGCCACCGGGAAGCTTGGGGCGCTCGCCGTGGCGGCGCATCAGCCACAGCATCCGGCGGCCCAACTCGACGCCGTGCGCCCACACCTCGGGGTCGGCGGTGAGCGGGACGACCCGTCCGTCGCGGCCGGCGCGCGCGACCGCCACCGTCCAGGCGAGGACGTCGACGGGGGTGGGGGAGTGGCCGAGGCGGGTGCCGAGGTGCTCCAACAGGCCCGGAGCCAGATTCGGTTCGAGGCCGGCGGGGCGCCGGTAGAGGGGGCGGACGCGGCCCGCGCGACCGGCACTCAGGGGCAGTGCGGAGACGGCCAGCAGCACCGGCCCCGACGCATCGGAAACCACCGTCTGCTCGACCGCGAACACCTGAAGCTCATCGGCCACCCGCCACAACTCGGGGCGCGCCGCGTCGATCAGCCGCTGGTCGGGAATCAGCCACTGCTCGTCGAAGGGTCCGTGCAGGACGCGTACCGGCTCGGGGCAGGGACCCGACTCGCGCGCCAGCCGGCCCGTCCCGGTGGACTGTCCCGGCAGCTGTGCCACCGGCGAGTGCGTCGTGCGCGAGCGCGTCGGGCCGAACAGCGTCTCGCGGTCCGGCCCTTCGGCCTTCATCAAGGCGTCCCAGCGTCCCCTCAGGGTTGCCGCGTCGGGCGCCGTCGGCCACCCCCGGCCCAGCCTCGGCGGTGCGACGGACCACGGCATGAGGTCCGCGAGCAGCGGAGCGTCGTCGTGCGTCACGCTCGGCATCGTACGACGTGATCAGTGGGTGTCGAGGGTGACCGTGAAGGAGAAGCGGTCCCCGCGGTAGTGGATGACGGCCACGTCGAGAGCCCGCCCCTCCTGGTCGTAGATGACGCCCGTGTAGCGCAGGATCGGGCTGAGCAGCGGTACTTGGAGCAGCCGCGCCGTCTCCGGGTCCGCGAGCCGCGCCTCCACGGTGTCGGTGATGCGGCTGATGCTGACGCCGATCACGTCCCGCAGCACCTTGGTCATCGGCCAGCGGATCAGATCCTCGCGGTCGATGCGCTCCGCCAGCTCCGGCCTGATGTAGTTGCGCGCGTGGTTCGTCGGCTCGCCCGTCTTCTCGTCGCCGCGCAACCGGTGATACATCGCGACCTCGTCCACATCCGGGAAATACTCCATCAATTCCCCCGAAACCGGAGCTTTCCCCTGTTCCAGCAATTCGGTGGCCATGCCGGACTGTTGGGCGACGATCGCGTCCACCGAGCCGAGCAGTCGCACGGGCGCGCCCCGCTGAGCGCTCGGCTCGATGAACGTGCCCCGTCGGCGATGGCGTGTGATGAGCCCCTCGTCCTCCAGCTCCTTGAGCGCCTGCCGCATGGTCAGCACACTCACCCCGTAATGCCCCGCGAGCTGCTCCTCCGTGGGCAGCCGCAGCGGGTCCTGGGGCGAGCGGCCGAGTATCGAGGCACGCAGGGACTGCGAGACCTGATACCAGAGCGGAAGCTTGCGGTTCAGGACGATCGAGTCCGGGGCGAAGGAGGTCACGAGGGTATCCGTACCGGTCGCGGGCCGTGAATGCAACGGGCGGTGAATCTCAGTCGACCGGGCGGGAGCCCGGTCGGAAGTGCCGCTGGAGGCCCTGCCACACGTCGTCGTACCCCTGTTGCAGATGCTCCGCCCGCTGCGCCTGGGCCGTCGCGGTGACCGGCCAGCGTGTCTCGAACATGAAGGCGAGCCCGTCGTCGATCTTCTGCGGGCGCAGCTCCGCGGCGCTCGCCCGGTCGAAGGTCTCCCGGTCCGGCCCGTGCGCCGACATCATGTTGTGCAGCGAGCCGCCGCCCGGAACGAAGCCCTCCGCCTTCGCGTCGTACGCGCCCTCGATGAGCCCCATGTACTCACTCATCACATTCCGGTGGAAGTACGGCGGCCGGAACGTGTCCTCGCCCACCAGCCAGCGCGGCGCGAAGACCACGAAGTCGACGCCGGCCAGGCCCGGAGTGTCCGACGGGGACGTCAGCACCGTGAAGATCGACGGATCCGGGTGGTCGTAGCTGATGGTGCCGATCACATTGAAACGGCGCAGATCATAGATGTACGGCACATGGTTGCCGTGCCAGGCGACCACGTCCAGCGGCGAGTGGTCGTACGTCGCCGTCCAGAGGTTGCCGCAGAACTTGTTCACCACCTCGACCGGGCCCTCGACCTCCTCGTACGCGGCGACGGGTGCGAGGAAGTCGCGGGCATTGGCGAGACCATTGGCGCCGATCGGGCCGAGGTCGGGCAGCTGGAAGGGTGCTCCATAGTTCTCGCACACATAGCCCCGGGCGGAGTCATCCAGGAGGTCCACACGGAAGCGGACACCACGGGGAACCAGCGCGACCTGGCTCGGCTCCACATGCAGCAGGCCGAATTCGGTTCGCAGCAGCAGCCCGCCGCGCTCCGGCACGATCAGCAGTTCGCCGTCGGCGTCGCTGAACACCCGCTCCATCGAGGAGTTGGCGTGATACAGGTGCACCGCCATGCCGGTGCGCTGGGTCGCGTCGCCGTTGCCCCCGAGGGTCCACAGGCCCTGTACGAAATCCGTCCCGGCCGGGGGCTCGGGCAGCGGGTTCCAGCGCAGCCGGTTCGGGTCGGGCGCCGCCTCCGTGAAGGGAGCCGTGCGGAGCGCGCCGCTGTTCACGCGGGTGAACGCGGGGTGCGCGGCCGACGGACGGATCCGGTACAGCCACGAGCGCCGGTTGTGCGCCCTCGGCTCTGTGAACGCCGTACCGCTCAGCTGCTCCGCGTACAGCCCGAGCGGTGCGCGCTGCGGCGAGTTGCGGCCGTGCGGCAGTGCCCCCGGGACCGCCTCCGAGCTGAACTCGTTGCCGAAACCGGACAGGTAGGTCAGCCCCTCGGCCGTCTTCCTCGCGTCCCCGCTCATGATCGCTCCCTCGCGCCTGATTCCTATGCAACACCGTAGGATTCAGGTTTTCCGCGCGCAAGGGGTGGACTCAGCGCATCGCACGGGATCGGCCATGGGCGGCGTACCGCAGTGACTGAAATCGTCTCCCGGAGTACTACCCAGGGCTTGGCGTACCGCCCAAGAACCCGACTCCAGGGGGATCCGGCTGTCGGAGCGGTGTTCTACGCTCCCCGGCATGTCGTGGACGCGTGGACTGCTTGCCGCGCTCGCGGTCTGCGCCCTGCTCGTCGGATCGGCGGGCTGCGCCACCGGCGACGCGCACGAGCGCAAGGACGGAATGTCGGCCTCCCCCGTGGGCAAGCTGCTGGATGGGTCCGACGAGGAAGGGCGGCTCTACCGTGAAGTGGACAAGAAAGGTGCACCGGAGGTCGAGATCGAGGTCCAGCCGGACTCCGACGACAGCTGGGACGTGACACTGACCGTCCACCGCTTCCGCTTCTCACCCAAGGGCACCCGCCCCGTGCCGGTGGCCGGCCGGGGCATCGCCCACCTGTATGTGGACGGCCGGACCATCGCCCGGCTCCGCACCGCCGAGTACCACCTGGCCCGCGACCTCGTCCCGCGCGGCACCCACCATGTCACCGCGCGTCTGTACGCGGACGACGGCACCGTGTGGGCCGTCCACGGCAAACCGGTAGAGAGCACCGCCGACATCACGGCGTCCAAGGCCGGGTCGGCGGTGCCACCGACCGCGACCACGACCGTGAGTGGGACCGGCACCGGGGCCCGTAGTGATACGGGAGGTTCACCGGACCCCGGCGGAAAGGCATCATGAAGCCCGTGCCCCATGCGACCTCGCTGCGCAGAGCGCCCGTACAGCGGCGCAGTGCCGAACGACTGACCAGAATCCTCGACGCCTGCGCCGACCTCCTCGACGAGGTCGGCTACGACGCCCTGAGCACCCGTGCCGTGGCCCAGCGGGCCGGTGTGCCCATCGGCTCCGTCTACCGCTTCTTCGGCAACAAGCGCGCCATGGCCGACGCGCTCGCCCAGCGCAACCTGGAGCGCTATGCCGAGCGCGTCACCGAGCGCCTCCAGGAGGCGGGCGGCGGAGGCTGGCGCGCGGCCATGGATGCCGTGCTCGACGAATACCTCGCCATGAAGCGCACCGCGCCCGGCTTCTCCCTCGTCGACTTCGGCAACCAGATCCCCGTCGGCTCCGGAGCCGACCAGCCCAACACCCGAGTTGCCGACCGCCTCACCGAACTGCTCTCCGGCTACCTCGACCGCACCCCCGACGAGGATCTCCGCCGCACCTTCCTGGTCGCCGTGGAGACCGCGGACACCCTGGTCCACCTGGCCTTCCGGATCGCGCCGGAGGGGGACGAGCGGATCATCGAGGAGGCGCGGGAGCTGTTGCGGGCGTACCTGGCCAGGGTCCTGGACTGAAGGGTTCGCGTGGGCGGTGAACCACTGGCAAATTTCCGACCGCACCCCCAGTGACCCCTCCCCTCCATGCATACCGGTCGGTATGCTCAGCCCAGTCCGTGTGCCACCGCCGCCACCGCCCTCCGGGAGGACCCGTGACCCGCACCTCCGGCACCACCCCCGACTTCCGCACCGCCTTGCGTGTGTGCCCCCTGTGCGAGGCCACCTGCGGGCTGACGCTCACCATCGAGGGCACCCGGGTGACCGGTGCCCGGGGCGACCGCGACGATGTGTTCAGCAAGGGGTTCATCTGTCCCAAGGGTGCCTCCTTCGGGGCGGTCGACGGGGATCCGGACCGGCTGCGCGCTCCCCTCGTCCGCAAGGGCGGCGAACTGCGGGAGGCGACCTGGGAGGAGGCGTTCGACGCGGTGGCCGCGGGACTGCGGCCGGTCGTCGAGCAGTACGGGCCGCACGCCGTCGGCATCGTCCTCGGCAACCCGAACGTGCACACCATGGCCGGCGCCCTCTACCCGCCCGTCCTGCTCACCGCGCTGCGCACCCACAGCCTCTTCACCGCCTCCACCGTCGACCAGATGCCCAAGCACGTCTCCAGCGGACTGCTGTACGGCGACGCCAACGCGATCCCCGTACCCGACCTCGACCACACCGACCACCTCCTGCTCATCGGCGCCAACCCCCTGGAATCCAACGGGAGTCTGTGCACCGCCCCCGACTTCCCCGGCAAGCTCAAGGCGCTGCGCGCACGCGGCGGCACGCTGACGGTCATCGACCCGCGCCGGACGCGTACGGCCAAGCTCGCCGACCGTCACGTGGCGATCCGACCCGGCACCGACGCACTGCTGCTCGCGGCGATGGCGTATGTCCTCTTCGAGGAGAAGCTCGTCGACCTCGGAGCCCTCGCCCCGCACGTCCGGGACGTCGACGAACTCGCCGAAGCCGTACACGACTTCACCCCCGAGGCCGCGAGCCAGGCCTGCGACGTCGACGCGGACACCATCCGGGCACTGGCACGCGAGCTCGCCGCCGCGCCCACCGCCGCCGTCTACGGCCGTATCGGCAGCTGCACCGTGCCGCACGGCACCCTCGCCAGCTGGCTCGTCGACGTCCTCAACATCCTCACCGGCAACCTCGACCGGCCCGGCGGTGCCCTCTTCCCGCAGGCCGCGACCGACAGGACACCCCGGCCCGCGGGCCCCGGACACGGCTTCGCGCTCGGCCGCTGGCGCAGCAGGGTGAGCCGCCACCCCGAAGCCAAGGGCGAACTGCCGCTCTCCGCCCTCGCCGAGGAGATCGACACCGCCACCGAGGACGGCAGCCCGGTCCGCGCCGTCATCGCCGTCGCCGCCAACCCCGTACTGTCCGCACCGGACGGCGACCGCCTCGACAAGGCGCTGGGCGCACTGGACTTCATGGTCAGCGTCGACCCGTACCTGAACGAGACCTCGCGCCACGCCCACGTCGTCCTGCCGCCGCCCCCGCCCTCGCAGAGCGCGCACCACGACTTCGCCTTCAACACCCTCGCCGTACGCAACCAGGTCCGCTACAACCGCCCGGCCGTCCCCCTGGAGCAGGGCCGCATGGCGGAGACCGAGATCCTCGCCCGGCTCGTCCTCGCCGCGACCGGCATGCATGGCGCCGACCCGTCCGCCGTGGACGCCATGGTCATCGACTCCACCCTCGGCAAGTCCGTCACCGAGGCACACTCCCCGGTGCACGGTCGCGACCCGAAGGAACTCGCCGACCGGCTCACCGGTGTCAACGGCTCCGAGCGGCGGCTCGACATGATGCTGCGCCTCGGCCCGTACGGCGACGGTTTCGGCGCCAGGCCGGACGGGCTGAGCCTCGCGAAGCTGCTGGCCCATCCGCACGGCATCGACCTCGGACCGCTGCGGCCGCGCCTGCCGCAGCCACTGAAGACGCACAGCGGGAAGATCGAGCTGCTGCCCGGCCCGATCGTCGACGATCTGCCGCGCCTGCGCGACGCCCTGCGCGAGCGCCCGGCGGCCCTGGTGCTGGTGGGCCGCCGCCATCTGCGCTCCAACAACAGCTGGATGCACAACGTGCCCGCCCTCACCGGCGGCTCCAACCGCTGCACCCTGCACATCCACCCCGAGGACGCCGAACGCCTCGGGCTCGCCGACGGGGCTGCCGTACGCGTCAAGGGCGCCGGGGGAGAGGTGACGGCCCCCGCCGAGATCACCGACGCCGTACGACGCGGTGTGGTGAGTCTGCCGCACGGCTGGGGACACGACCGCCCCGGCACCCGGATGAGCCACGCCGCCCTGGACCCGGGCGTCAACGTCAATCAGCTCCTCGACGGCTCGCTTCTTGATCCGCTGTCGGGCACGGCGGTGCTCAACGGCGTGCCCGTGGAGCTCGCGCTCACCGATACAGGCCTGTGACCTGGAGTTTTGCGCTTATTGCTCGCGTGTCAACATCTTGTTAACGCTCGCGGGCCCGACCTAACGTCGCCCTACCGCCGGCCCTGGTGGGAGTTCAAGGGCGAACGTTAGGTATCCATTCATGCTGACCATCCTCGGCTTCGCCATGATCGCGACCTTCCTGGTCCTGATCATGCTGAAGAAGATGTCGCCGATCGCGGCGCTCGTGCTGATCCCGGCACTCTTCTGTGTCTTCGTCGGAAAGGGCGCCAAGCTCGGTGACTACGTCATCGACGGCGTCACCAGCCTCGCTCCCACGGCGGCGATGCTGATGTTCGCGATCGTCTACTTCGGTGTGATGATCGACGTCGGTCTCTTCGACCCGATCGTCCGGGGGATCCTCAAGTTCTGCAAGGCCGACCCCCTGCGGATCGTGGTCGGAACGGCGGTCCTCGCGGCGATCGTCTCCCTCGACGGGGACGGCTCGACCACCTTCATGATCACGGTCTCGGCGATGTACCCGCTGTACAAGCGCCTGAAGATGAGCCTGGTCGTGATGACCGGTGTCGCCGCGATGGCCAACGGCGTGATGAACACGCTGCCCTGGGGCGGCCCGACCGCTCGCGCCGCGACCGCGCTGAAGCTCGACGCGAGCGACATCTTCGTCCCGATGATCCCCGCCCTCGCCGTCGGTCTCCTCTGCGTCTTCGCCCTCTCGTACGTCCTCGGCCGCCGCGAGCGCAAGCGGCTGGGCGTGCTGACGCTGGACGAGGTGCTGGAGCCGCAGGAGGCGGAAACGGTTCTGGTCGGCGCGGGCGGCTCGGGGTCCGGCTCCGCAGGCAAGAAGTCCGTGGCGACCGGCGGTTCGGGCTCCGGTACGGACGCGGACGCCCCGGAGGTGGACTCCTCCGAGGACGACGGCTTCCAGGGGCTCGACCCGAACCGCGCGACCCTGCGCCCCAAGCTCTACTGGTTCAACGTGCTCCTCACGGTCACCCTGCTCACCGCCATGATCATGGAGTGGCTGCCGATCCCGGTCCTCTTCCTGCTCGGCGCCGCGCTCGTGCTCACCGTCAACTTCCCGCACATGCCCGACCAGAAGGCCCGCCTCGGCGCCCACGCCGAGAACGTCCTCAACGTCTCCGGCATGGTCTTCGCCGCCGCGGTCTTCACCGGCGTCCTCCAGGGCACCGGCATGGTCGACCACATGGCCAAGTGGCTGGTCTCCAACATCCCGGCCGGCATGGGCCCGCACATGGCCTTCGTCACCGGCGTCCTGAGCATTCCGCTCACGTACTTCATGTCGAACGACGGCTTCTACTTCGGCATCCTTCCCGTCCTCGCCGAGGCGGGGCAGGCGCACGGTGTCTCGTCCCTGGAGATCGCCCGCGCTTCGCTCGTGGGGCAGCCGCTGCACATGTCGAGCCCGCTGGTGCCGGCTGTATACGTCCTGGTGGGCATGGCGAAGGTGGAGTTCGGCGACCACACGCGGTTCGTGGTGAAGTGGGCGGCGCTCACGTCGCTGGTGGTGCTGGGGGCCGGAATTCTGTTCGGCATCATCTGATCGGCGGTCATCGGCTGACAGACATCGACAACTGTCAGCCGGAAACCGCCACCCGCCACCCGCCACTTGCCACCTGTCATCTGTCGTCCGTCATCGGAGGATCACCGTGGGGCCCGGTCGGAATCGCGGCTGGCTGCTGCGCCTCGTCATCGCCTTCACCTTCACACAGGGAGCGGTGTCGATGGCCCGGCCCGCCGTCTCCTACCGGGCCCTCGCGCTGGGCGCGGACGAGCGCGCGGTCGGTGTGATCGCGGCCGTGTACGCACTGTTGCCGCTGTTCGCCGCCGTACCGCTGGGCCGTCGCACGGACCACGGCCGCTGTGCGCCCTTGTTGCCCGCCGGTGTCGTGCTCATAGCCGGCGGCTGCGCGCTGAGCGGTAGGGCGGACTCGCTGCCCGCGATGGCGGCGTGGAGCGGAGTCATGGGCCTCGGCCACCTCTGCTTCGTGATCGGTGGCCAATCGCTTGTCGCCCGCCAGTCCGCCCCGCACGAACAGGACCGCAGCTTCGGCCACTTCACCATCGGGGTCTCGCTCGGCCAGTTGATCGGCCCGATCGCGGCGGGCGTGCTGATCGGCGGTCCCGACATGGCGGGCAGCAGCGCGCTCGCGCTGCTCGTGGCGGGTGCGGTCGCCGCGGTCTCGTTCACTTCGCTGTGGCGCATCGAGGACCGTACGGCCGTCCAGTCCCGTACCGGACAAGGCGAACGGGTGCCCGTCCAGCGCATTCTGCGGGCCCGGGGCGTGCCGGCGGGCATCTTCATCAGCCTCGCCGTGCTGTCCGCGACGGACATTCTCACCGCGTATCTGCCGGTCGTGGGGGAGCATCGGGACATCGCGCCGTCGGTGATCGGTGTGTTGCTGAGTCTGCGGGCGGCGGCCACCATTGCCTGCCGCCTGGTGCTGACGCCCTTGCTGCGGCTGCTCGGCCGGTCTCTGCTGCTCACCGTGACGTGTTTGCTGGGGGGTCTGCTGTGCGCAGGCATCGCGCTGCCGGTGCCGGTGTGGGCGCTGGCCCTGATGCTCATCGTGCTCGGCTTCTGTCTCGGTGTCGGTCAGCCGCTCTCCATGACGACGGTCGTCCAGGCCGCTCCTGACGGCGCCCGTTCCACGGCCCTCGCCCTGCGCCTGACCGGCAACCGGCTCGGTCAGGTCGCTGCCCCCGCGACGGCGGGCCTGGTCGCCGGTGTCGCGGGCGTGGCCGCGCCGTTCGTGATGCTGGGCGCGTTGTTGCTGCTGTCGTCGGGGATCGCGCTGCGCTCGCCGGAGAAGCCCGCGCGCGTCGGTGGTGAGGCTCCGCGGGCCAGGGTGCCGTTGCGCCGGAAGAGCGATATCTGACGGGCCGCAGGGCGCTGTTGCCGAGATCGCTGGGGCACATGTGAGAGGCAGTCAGATGACAGTTGGACTTGTATGACAATCATCTGACTCGGAGGACTGAGCATGCCCACCTCGTCTCTTCAGCGCCGCGTCGGCGCCCGCACGGGCGCCGCCACCCTGGCGGCCCTCACCGTCGCGGGCGCCGCCCTGATGGGGGTACCGGCCGCCGTCGCAGCTCCTGGTGACAACGGAGACGTAAAGATCCACAAGGCGACCGTGCCCGTCGACTCTCAGAACAACGATCCGATGGTGTGCGGGTTTTACCTGGACGCCTTCAACTTCGGCGGCCTGCAGAACGTCAGCTGGGCCATCGAGACCCAAGCCCATGTGGCGGACGGTGTGGCCCTCGCGGGCGACATCGCCATTCCTCCTTCCGGCCACGGCTGGACCAAAGATCTCTCACTGCCGAACGGCCAGTACAGCCTCACCTGGACTTTCGAGGGTGCCAACGGCGCGGGCAGGCACAAGGCCTTCCAGGTCGACTGTCCGTACGGCACCCCGAGCCCGACACCGACGCCGACCGAGACTCGGCTCGGCGGCGGCCCCGGCGGCCCGAACGGCGGACCTCCCGCCGGCGGCGGCGGTGTCGCCCCCCGGGACTTCTCGCCGGTCGCCGGCGCGGTGGCCGTGGGCCTCGTCGTGACCGGGGGAGTCGTGTACCTCCGGCTGCGCCGCCGCCCCCATGGCGCCGCGTAGACGCTGCCGCAGGCCCTGGTACCGGACGCGCGCCTACCGCCTGACGCGGACCGTCGTGGTCGTCGTCGGTCTGGTGGTGGGCGGCGTCCGGTGTGCGGGGGACGACGAGCCCGCCGGGCCCGTCGTCGCGGCCGGCGCCGAACTCGCGGACCCGGCCGTGGCAGGCGGACTCGCCGGCGGGACGAACTCCCGCCGGCCCGGCGGCGGCGACGAGCGCGGCGCCAAGCCCCGCCGTCTCCCGCCCGCCCGGCCGGCCCGGCCCGCACCCCCGCCCAAGCCTCTCCCGCGTTCCCCGGCGACCTCGCTCCGTATCCCGTACTTCGGCCTGGAGGCCCCGATCGTCGGTCTCCGGCTCGACCGTGAGCGGCGGCTCGCCGCGCCGCCCGTGGACGACCCGAAACTGGTCGGCTGGTACCAGGACGGGCCGACGCCGGGAGAGTCGGGCACGGCCGTCGCGGTCGGCCACCGTGACACCAGGACGGGGCCCGCGGTCTTCGTCGCGCTCGGCCAACTCCGGCCCGGCAGGCTCGTCGAAGTCCGGCGCGCCGACGGGCGGACCGCCGTCTACACGGTGGACGCCGTGAAGACGTACGAGAAGGCGCACTTCCCCGACAAGGAGGTGTACGGCGACAGGGGGCGCCCCGAACTGCGTCTGATCACGTGCGGCGGTGTCTACGACCGCAAGAGGGGCTACGCCGGCAATGTCGTCGTGTTCGCGCACCTCACGGAGACCCGGAGGCGGGCCGACACGGGATGAGGCACCCGCCGCGTCGAGCCCGGCGGCGCGCGATCGGGGCCTCGGCTCCCCGGTATCCGGCCGTCCGCTTTTCTCGGCACCCGGTCCTCCGCTTCACCGGTAGGCGATCGTCCGTTTCCGCCCGTGTCGAACCGGACCGTCCGATCCCGCCGCGCATCTTCCCCCGGGCACGCGCGGTCCGTTAACTTCCGTGACTCATACGTCCCGTACGACCCGTACGGGACTTCGACCGCGGAGCATCAGAGTCCCGTGAGCCCTCGGGGGCACCCGTCATGACACGCGCCATCTCTCTGTACAACATCAGCAAGTCGTACACCCGCGGTGTCCGCGTGGTGGAGCGGCTGTCGCTCGACATCCGGCCGGGCGAGTTCCTCGTGCTGCTCGGGCCGTCCGGCTGCGGCAAGTCGACCGTGCTGAGAATGATCGCCGGGCTGGAGGAGGTCACCGAGGGCGAGGTGCGCCTCGACGGCGAGTACGCCAACGATCTGCCGCCGTCCGGGCGGGACATGGCGATGGTGTTCCAGAACTTCGCCCTCTATCCGAGCATGACCAGCCGCGACAACATCGGCTTCCCGCTGCGCATCGAGACGCCCGGTGAGGATCCGCGTCCGCGCGTCGACGCCACCGCCCGGATGCTCGGCATCCAGGACCTCCTCGACCGCTTCCCCAATCAGCTCTCCGGCGGCGAACGCCAGCGTGTTGCCATGGGCCGGGCAATCGCCCGCCATCCCTCCGCCTTCCTCATGGACGAGCCGCTGTCCAACCTCGACGCCAAGCTCCGTAATCACCTGCGGGCCGAAATCTCCAAACTCACCCGGGAGTTGGGCGCGACGACGGTGTACGTCACCCACGACCAGGCCGAGGCGATGTCGCTCGGCGACCGTGTCGCGGTGCTGCGCGGCGGAGTTCTGCAGCAGCTGGGCACACCCCGCACGGTCTATGGGCTGCCCGCGAACGTCTTCGTCGCCGCCTTCATCGGCACCCCGCGGATCAACCTGCTGCGCGGTCTCGTCAGGGCGCCGCTCGACGGGGCCATGTCGATCAGCCTCGGCAAGCAGTACCTGAGACTGCCCGAACCGCTGTCCCTGGACCACCAGTTGCTGCGGGTGCAGCAGGGGCGCGAGGTCATCGTCGGGCTGCGCTCCGAGGCGATCCGGCTCGCCAAGCCGTCCGCCGCGCGGCCGGGCGAGGTGGCGATCAGCGGGCTCGTCGAGCATGTGGAGTTCCAGGGGCACGAGGTCCTCGTCCACTTCAACACCGGCTCGCGGCCCGCCGTCGTACCGGAGTTGGAGGCGCCGCGCCCGACCCGTCCGGCCCGGCGACGGCGCCGCGAGGGCACTGTCCTGGACCGGCTGCGGGAGCGCGCCGGAGCGCTGCGGGCCGGGCCGGTCGTGGTCCTGGAACATCCGGGGGACGCGGGACCCGACTACCCCGAACCGGCGCCGCCCGACGGACGCCTGCCCGGTGACCTCGTCGTCCGCACCACCCCCGACATCGAACTCCGCCACGGCATGCAGGTGCCCCTCCTCGTCGACATCGCCCATCTGTTCGTCTTCGACCAGCACGGTGAACGCATCTGCCCGGCTCCGGCGCGGCTGCCAGATCTGGAGGAGTAGATTCCGCTAGGCAGGCGCCATGACTCCGTACCGCAGCACTCGCTCCCGGCTGGCTGCCGTGACCGCCACCGCCTTGTTTGCCGCCGGCGCCCCGACGGCGTACGCCCTCCTCGACGACCCGGAGCCGCAGGCCCCGGTCCGTGGCGAGGCGTACATCGAGAGTCGGCTCTTCTTCGGCACGGAGCGACCCGACGGCGGCGCGGCCGTCACCGACCGGCAGTTCGTGGCCTTCGTCGACAAGGAGGTGACGCCGGACTTTCCCGACGGACTCACCGTGCAGAACGGGCGCGGGCAGTGGCGGGACGCGCGCGGCACGATCGAGCGCGAGCGGTCGTACGAGCTGATCCTGATGTATCCGGTGGTACAGGCACGCGCGAGCGACACGAAGATCGAGGAGATCCGGCGCGCGTACGAGAAGGCCTTCGCCCAGGAATCCGTGGCCAGGGTGGACGAACCGACTAGGGTCGACTTCTGAGCCCTCCGGGCCGAGGGTGCCCGTGAGGCCGGGGCGGGCCGATTCCGCCGGGTCCCTCTGGCGCCCGAAAACTATCATCGCTAGTTTAGGGTGCGGACGACGCGGCCCCGCTCGGGAGGAACACGATGAAGGCACACGACGGCATGTACATCGACGGCGCCTGGCGCCCCGCCGTCGGCGCGGACACGATCGAGGTCGTGAACCCCGTCGACGAGCAGGTGATCGGCCGGGTCCCTGCGGGCACCGCCGAGGATGTCGACATCGCCGTACGGGCCGCACGTGCCGCGCTCCCCGGATGGGCCGCGACCCCGCCCGCCGAACGGGCCGCCAGGCTCACCGCACTGCGTGACGTGCTCGTCGCCCGCAAGGACGAGATCGCCGAGACCGTCACCGCCGAACTCGGGGCGCCGCTGCCGTTCTCACAGATGGTGCACGCGGGCGTGCCGATCGCGGTGGCGGGCTCGTACGCCGAACTGGCGGCGACCCACGCCTTCGAGGAGAAGGTCGGGAACTCGACCGTCTACCAGGAGCCCGTCGGTGTCGTCGGCGCGATCACGCCCTGGAACTACCCGCTGCACCAGATCGTCGCCAAGGTCGCCCCGGCACTCGCCGCGGGCTGCACGGTGGTGCTCAAGCCCGCCGAGGACACCCCGCTCACCGCCCAGCTCTTCGCGGAGGCCGTGGCCGAGGCGGGCGTCCCGGCCGGTGTCTTCAACCTCGTCACCGGCCTCGGCCCGGTCGCCGGACAGGCCCTCGCCGAACACCCGAACGTGGATCTCGTCTCCTTCACCGGCTCCACGGCGGTCGGCAAGCGGATCGGCGCGACCGCGGGCGCCGCGATCAAGCGGGTCGCCCTCGAACTCGGCGGAAAGTCCGCCAACGTCGTCCTGCCGAGCGCGGACCTGGCCAAGGCCGTCAGTGTCGGCGTCGCCAACGTGATGTCCAACTCCGGCCAGACCTGCAGCGCCTGGACCCGCATGTTGGTGCACACCGCGCGGTACGACGAGGCGGTCGAGCTGGCCGCGGCCGCCGCGGCGAAATACGGCGACCGCATCGGCCCGGTTGTCAACGCCAAGCAGCAGGCACGGGTGCGGGGTTACATCGAGAAAGGCGTCGCCGAGGGCGCCCGGATCGTCGCGGGTGGCCCCGAATCGCCCCGGGATCAGGGGTACTTCGTCAGCCCGACCGTCTTCGCCGACGTCACACCCGACATGACGATCGCCCAGGAGGAGATCTTCGGACCGGTGTTGTCGATCATCCGGTACGAGGACGAGGCGGACGCCCTCCGGATCGCCAACGGCACGGTGTACGGGCTCGCGGGCGCGGTGTGGGCGGGCGACGAGGCCGAGGCGATCGCCTTCGCTCGGCGACTCGACACCGGTCAGGTCGACATCAACGGCGGACGCTTCAACCCCGTTGCCCCGTTCGGGGGTTACAAGCAGTCGGGCGTGGGGCGCGAGCTGGGATCGCACGGGCTGTCCGAGTACCTCCAGACCAAGTCCCTTCAGTTCTAGGAGCATTCACGTGGTTCGCGCTGCCGTACTTCCCGCCGTGGGGGCTCCGTTGGAGATCGCCGAGATCGACCTGCCGGAACCCGGCCCCGGCCAGGTCCGCGTCCGACTCGCCGCCGCCGGGGTCTGCCACTCCGACCTCTCCCTGTCCGACGGCACCATGCGGGTGCCCGTCCCGGCCGTTCTCGGCCACGAGGGCGCCGGCACCGTCGTCTCCGTCGGCGAGGGCGTCACCGATGTCGTCCCCGGTGATGGTGTCGTCCTCAACTGGGCGCCTTCCTGCGGCAGTTGTCACGCCTGCTCGCTGGGCGAGGTCTGGCTGTGCGCCAACGCGCTGACCGGCGCCGGGAACGTGTACGCGCGCCGCGCCTCCGACGGGAGTGACCTCCACCCCGGCCTGAACGTCGCCGCGTTCGCCGAGGAGACCGTCGTGGCCGCCGGATGCGTCCTCCCCGTGCCGGACGGCGTGCCCCTCGCCGACGCCGCCCTCCTGGGCTGCGCCGTCCTCACCGGATACGGGGCCGTCCACCACTCCGCCGGGGTCCGACAGGGCGAGACCGTCGCGGTGTTCGGGGTCGGCGGGGTCGGGCTGGCTGCGCTTCAGGCCGCCCGGATCGCGGGCGCGTCGAAGATCGTCGCGGTCGATGTCTCGCCGGAGAAGGAGTCGCTCGCGCGCGCGGCGGGTGCGACGGACTACGTCGTCGCCTCCGACACCACCGCACGCGAGATCCGCGCTCTCACCGGCAAGCAGGGCGTCGACGTGGCCGTCGAATGTGTGGGCCGCGCCGTGACCATCCGTACCGCCTGGGACTCCACCCGGCGCGGCGGCCGCACCACGGTCGTCGGCATCGGCGGCAAGGACCAGCAGGTCACCTTCAACGCCCTGGAGATCTTCCACTGGGGCAGGACGCTCTCGGGCTGTGTGTACGGCAACTGCGATCCGGCGCGGGATCTGCCGGTGCTGGCGGAGCACATCCGTGCCGGCCGCCTCGACCTCGGCGGCCTGGTCACCGACCGGATCGCCCTCGAGGGCATTCCGGCGGCCTTCGAGAACATGATCGCGGGCAAGGGCGGGCGCGCCCTGGTCGTCTTCTAGCCCGCATCCACCGGGACCCCGGCCGCATTCCGCGGCCGGGGCCTTCGGCGTGCCCATGCCCCACCAGTGGTTGCCATGTGCAGGTAAAAACTGCTGCTGCAGGACCCGTTGACGTCCATACCGTCCGGTCAGTACGTTCCCCGGAACCGCGGCCACCCCCCGTTCCGTCCCCGCACCCACCGGAGTGTGCACGCATGGACACGGCACCTTCCGCTCTCCCCGCCACGACCTCCGCTCCCGACACCCGCAACCGCCGCAAGGTGGCCACCGCAGCCGCCCTCGCGTCGGCCGTCGAGTGGTACGACTACTTCGTCTTCGGTATCGCGGCCGCCCTCGTACTGGGCGACCTGTACTTCCCCGCGGGCGGCTCCTCCACCGGAGTGCTCGCCGCGTTCGCCACGTTCGCCGTGGGCTTCCTCGCCCGTCCGCTCGGCGGCGTCATCGCCGGCCACCTCGGCGACAAGCGAGGCCGCAAACCGATGCTGGTCCTCGCCCTGACCCTGATGGGCCTGGCCACCACGGGCATCGGCCTGCTCCCCACGTACGACACCATCGGCATCGCCGCCCCGATCCTGCTCGTCGCCCTGCGCGTCGTGCAGGGCATCGCCGTCGGCGCGCAATGGGGCGGCGCCATGCTGCTCGCCACCGAGTACGCCCCCGAGGGCAAGCGGGGCGTGTACGGCAGCTTCGTGCAACTCGGCGTCCCCATCGGCGTGGTGACCGCCAACACGGTCTTCCTCGTCGTCGGGGCGGCCACCAGCGAGAGCGCGTTCGCGGCCTGGGGCTGGCGCGTGCCTTTCCTGGTCGGGCTGTTCGTCCTCGGACTTGCCTGGTACATCCACACCCGCGTCGAGGAGACCCCCGAATTCCGGCAAGCGGAGCGGGCGTTGGCACAGAAGGAGCAGGGCGAGAAGGGTTCGCCGTTGCGCACGATCCTGCGCGGGCACCTCGGCACGGTGTTCCTCGCGGGCGGCTCCTTCGCCGTGAACACGGCGACCTTCTACATCCTCATCACGGGCGTCCTCGACTACACCACCCGCGAACTCGACATGAAACGCAGCGCGGTGCTCACCGTCTCGCTCTGCGTAAGCCTCACTCAGCTCGTGCTGATCCCCGCGTCGGCCGCGCTCTCCGACCGCATCGGGCGCATCAGGATCTACGCGCTCGGGGCGGTCGGCATCGCGCTGTGGGCCGTGCCGCTGTTCCTGCTGATCGACACGGGATCGCTGGTGTGGCTGGCGGTCGGCACATTCGTCGCCAGTTGCTTCCTCAGCATCATGTACGGGCCTCAAGCCGCCCTGTTCGCCGAACTGTTCACGCCCGAGATGCGGTACACCGGCGCCTCGCTCGGCTACCAGATCGCCGCCGTGTTCGGTGGCGGACTGGCCCCCTTCGTGATGGTGCTGCTCCTCGAGGCGACCGGCACATCGATGGCCGTGTCCGCGTACATCATCGGGCTCGCGGCGATCGCCCTCGTCTCGATCAGGATCCTCGTGGGCCGGGCGGCGGCGGGAGAAGGCCGAGTGCCGGAAGCGCCGGAAGTGCCTGCTGTGTCGGCCCGCGAGAGCTGACCCACGGCTGACGAGCCCGGCCGTCAGGCTTGTTCCGGCTCGGGCTCGGGCCGCGGTTCCGGAGTGCGCTCCGGGGCCGCGGCCTTTCCTGCGCGGGGACGGGAACGGGACACCGCCACACCTGCCAGGCACAGCGCCCCGCCCGCCAGGGTGAGCAGCCCCGGGACCTCGTCGAGGAACAGCCAGGACATCAGCACTACAAGGGCGGGTACCGCGTACGTCGTCGCGCCCATGCGGCTCGCGGTCGTACGGGCGAGGGCGTACGCCCAGGTCGTGAAGGCCAGCGCGGTCGGGAAGACGCCCAGGTAGACCATGTTGAGCGTGGCCGAGGCGGGCGCGTCGACGGCCTCATGGACCAGCTGCCCGGCGAAGGGCAGACAGGTGACGGCCCCGACCAGGCAGCCGAACGTCGTGACCTGGAGCGCGCTCGCCCGCCCGAGCGCCGGCTTCTGCGCGACGACCCCGGCCGCGTAGCCCACGGCGGCGAGCAGACACAGGACGACCCCGAGGATCGAGGAACCGCCCTCACCGGACATCGACAGCCCCACGGTGGCCGCACCGGCGAACGACACCGCCATACCCGCCAGCAGCCGCGGCGGCATCGCGTCACCGAGCAGTCGGGAGCCGAGCAGGGCGATCAGGATCGGACCGATGTTCACCACCAGTGCCGCCGTACCGGCGTCCACCTGCTGCTCGCCCCAGTTGAGGACGACCATGTAGAAGCCGAACCACAGCAGTCCGGATATGGCGATCCCGCGCCAGGCCGTGCGCGGCGGCCACCCCTCTCGGCGCACGAGGCAGACGGCCCCGAGCGTGACGGAGCCCGCCAGCAGCCGTCCCAGCGCCAGCGCGCCCGGCGAGAACGCTGCACCCGCGCTCCGGATCGACACGAAGGCCGAGGCCCACAGGACGACGGTGACGGTTGCCGCACCCGCGGCGAGCAGTTCCGCGCGGCGGGGGTGCGGGGCGAGTCGGGTCGTGGTCATCATGCTCCTGAGGCTAGGCGGGGGCGCGGGGTGGGGCTGGCGGATTTCGGACGCGATGGTGAGAGGCGCAGGCAGGGGCAGGGCGTCTTCGCCTGCCATGAGACGTCTGCGTGACGCATGAATCGCGGCGCATGAATCGCGGCGCATGAACGCGGCGCATGAACAAGGGCGTTCCGCTTGATCAGTGGAGTGCCGTCGGCTCGATCCCCAGCAGGTCCGCGAGGGCGCGTTCGCCTTCGGAGGTGACCTTGACCGCCCGTTCCGACCCGATGCGCACACACCACTGTGCGTCGAGGGCGTGCCGGCACAGCGCCGCACCGGCGGTACCGGCGAGGTGGGGGCGACGCTCGGTCCAGTCGAGGCAGGCACGGGTGAGCGGGCGGCGGCCGGTGCGGTCGAGGCTGATTCCCGCGGTGTCGAACCACCGCAATCCCGCGTCCGTGAGTGCGAACCCGGTGTCCTGGCGGAGCAGTCCGCGCCCGGTCAGAGCATCGGTGAGGGCGATGCCGAGCCGTCCGGCGAGATGGTCGTAACAGGTGCGACCGCGCGCCATGGCCGAGCCCGCGCTGGACTCCCGCAGGGTGCGTGGGCGTTCGGCCGCATGTGGTCTCACGTGGGCGGCGAGGTCCTCGACGAGTTGCGCGACGCGGGCGTCGGCCAGCCGTACGTAGCGGTGGCGGCCCTGTCGTTCCTCGGTGAGCAGGCCGCCGGTCACCAGCTTGCCGAGGTGCTCGCTGGCGGTCGACGGCGCGACTCCGGCGTACCGCGCCAGCTCACCCGCTGTCCACGCCCGCCCGTCGAGCAGCGCCAGCAGGAACCCGGCGCGCGTCTCGTCCGCCATCAGCCCGGCCAGCGCCGCGAGCCCCGGGCCCACCGGATCCTTCGGCCTCGTCATGCTCCCCAGCATGCGACATGAACGCTTCGGCGGAGACCGAAAGGTTGAGTGCCGGGGCATGGGGTTTGCCGGCCCCTCCGTCCCTGTCCGATTTCGTCACGGGGGGCTCCACCCCCAAAGCCCCTGAAGACGAGCGCGTCAGCGCGATACGGGGGGTCCGGGGGCGGAGCCCCCAGGTACGGGACGGGTAGGGGCGGAGGGGGCGAAAACCTCAGTCCCCCCGAGTCGCCCGCTCGTACTGCAGGCTCAGCCCGTCCAGCAACGCGCTGAGCCCCGTCTCGAACGCCCGCTCGTCGATCTTCTCCTGTTGCTCGGCAAGGAGATGAGCCTGCCCGAGGTGGGGATAGTCGGCGGGATCGTACGCGGTCGCATCGTCGACGAAGCCGCCGGCGAACGAGCCGAGCGCGGACCCCATGATGAAGTACCGCATCAGCGCCCCGATCGACGTGGCCTGCGCCGCCGGCCACCCCGCATCGACCATGGCCCCGAACACCGCGTCGGCAAGACGGAGCCCGGCGGGCCGGCGCCCGGGCCCGCGCGCGAGGACCGGGACGATGTTCGGGTGGTCGCGCAGCGCCGCCCGGTAGGAGACGGCCCAGTCGTGCAGGGCGGTACGCCACTCACGGCCGTCCTCGAACATCGACAGGTCGACCTGCGCGCTCACCGAGTCCGCGACCGCCTCCAGGATCTGGTCCTTGGTGCGGAAGTGGTTGTAGAGCGACGGCCCGCTCACCCCCAGCTCGGCAGCGAGCCGGCGCGTCGAGACGGCCGCCAGGCCCTCGGCGTCCACCAGGGCCCGTGCCGTCTGGACGATGCGGTCGGTGCTGAGCAGGGGCTTGCGCGGTCGGGCCATGGCGCACATAGTAGGGCTGCACCTGGAAACTAGCAGTGCTAATTTAAATGTACGGCTTTCAATGTACGGCTTCCGAAGGTCGCTGTCCGTCTATCTGTGGGGTGACTCGGCATGAACCTGGAGCTCAGCGAGGAGCAGACCGCCGTCCGGCGACTCGCCAAGGACTTCGTGGACCGCGAGATCGCCCCCCATGTCATCGAGTGGGACCGCGCCGAAGAGGTCGACCGGTCCCTCGTGAAGAAGCTCGGTGAGGTCGGCTTCCTCGGGCTCACCATTGACGAGGAGTACGGCGGCAGCGGCGGCGACCATCTCGCGTACTGCCTCGTCACGGAGGAGCTGGGGCGCGGCGACTCATCGGCGCGCGGAATCGTCTCCGTCTCGCTGGGCCTGGTCGCCAAGTCGATCGCGTACTGGGGGAGTGAAGAGCAGAAGCGGCGGTGGCTGCCGGGGCTCACCTCCGGCGAGTACGTCGGCTGCTTCGGGCTCACCGAGCCCGGCACCGGCTCGGACGCGGGCCATCTGTCGACGAAGGCCGTGCGCGACGGGGACGACTACGTCATCAACGGCACCAAGATGTTCATCACGAACGGCACCTGGGCCGACGTCGTGCTGCTCTTCGCCCGTTCCACCGACGACCCGGGCCACAAGGGTGTCTCCGCCTTCCTCGTGCCGACGAACACGCCCGGCCTGTCCCGCCGCACCATCCACGGCAAGCTCGGTCTGCGCGGACAGGCCACCGCCGAGCTGGTCCTCGAGGATGTACGCGTGCCGGTGAGCGCCATGATCGCGCCCGAGGGCAAGGGGTTCGCCGTCGCCATGTCCGCACTCGCCAAGGGGCGGATGTCCGTGGCCGCGGGCTGCGTCGGCATAGCCCAGGCGGCACTGGACGCGGCGGTGACCTACGCGACCGAGCGCGAGCAGTTCGGAAAGACCATCGCCCATCACCAGCTCGTGCAGGAACTGCTCAGCGACATCGCCGTCGACGTGGACGCGGCCCGCCTGCTGACCTGGCGGGTCGCGGATCTCATCGACCGCGGCCTGCCGTTCGCGACGGAATCCTCCAAGGCCAAGCTCTTCGCCTCCGAGGCCGCCGTGCGCGCCGCGAACAACGCCCTCCAGGTCTTCGGCGGCTACGGCTACATCGACGAGTACCCGGCGGGGAAGCTGCTGCGCGACGCCCGCGTGATGACCCTCTACGAGGGCACGAGCCAGATCCAGAAGCTGGTCATCGGGCGCGCGCTGACGGGAGTCTCGGCCTTCTGAGGAGCGCCATCGGAACAGCGCTCTCGACGTTCTGAGTACGTGGGCTGAGTATCCGAACGGATGTGGTGGCAGCCGCATCGTCCGACCCTGGTCCGCATGAACATGAATGGGACACCGGTCAAGCAGCAGTCGACCGCGGCCTTCTACGGCCAGGCGGTCGCCTCGTTCTCCGTCGCCATCGTCGCGACCGCCATCGGCATCTTCAAGCTGGAGGCCGACGCCTGGGTGCGCTCCTTCCTGGGTGTCGCCGTCCTCTATCTGGTGACCTCGTCCTTCACGCTGGCCAAGGTGATCAGGGACCGCCAGGAAGCGGTGCGCTGAACGGGGACACTAAGCGCTCGCTCAGGTTCAGGGGTATGGTGTTCACCCTGGCAGTGGAGAAGGGGCGGACAGCGATGAATACGGCGGAGGAGACGGCCGGCGCCGAGATGCAGCCGTGGGCCGAGGTCACCCCGGACGCGGCCCGACGGCTGCTCGTCGCCGCCGTGGAGGCCTTCGCCGAACGCGGGTACCACGCGACGACGACCCGGGACATCGCGGGCCGCGCGGGCATGAGCCCGGCCGCGCTCTACATCCACTACAAGACCAAGGAAGAGCTGCTCCACCGCATCAGCAGGATCGGCCACGAGAAGGCCCTCGACATCCTGCAGACGGCCGCCCAGGGCGAGGGCACGGCGACCGAGCGCCTCGCCGACGCCGTGAGCTCATTCGTTCGGTGGCACGCGGGCGGCCGCACCACCGCACGGGTCGTGCAGTACGAACTGGACTCGCTCGGCCCGGATGCCCGCGCCGAGATCATCGGACTGCGCCGCCAGGTCGACGCCGAGGTGCGCGGCATCATCGAGGAGGGTGTGGCCGCGGGCGACTTCGATGTCCCGGACATTCCCGGCACCACGCTCGCCATCCTCTCCCTCTGCATCGACGTGGCCCGCTGGTTCAACGTCAATGGCCGCCGGACCCCGGACGAGGTCGGCGCGCTCTACGCCGACCTCGTCCTGCGGATGGTCGGGGCCAAAAAGTGACCGTGCCCCGTAGGGGGCACAGGGAGTTGCGCGACCAGCCGCGGACGGCGGGCCGTCCGTGGACGGCCCGCGGCTGTCGGCGCCGCACTCAGAAGTAGTACCGAGACACCGACTCGGCCACGCACACCGGCTTGTCCCCGCCCTCGCGCTCCACGGTCACCGCAGCCGTGACCTGGACTCCGCCGCCGGCCTCGGTGACCTCCTGGAGGACCGCGGTCGCGCGCAGCCGGGACCCCACCGGTACCGGCGCGGGGAAACGCACCTTGTTCGAACCGTAGTTGACGCCCATCTTCATACCCTCGACGCGCATCACCTGCGGCACCAGTGCGGGCAGCAGCGACAGCGTGAGATAGCCGTGCGCGATGGTCGTGCCGAAGGGGCCCGCGGCCGCCTTCTCCGGGTCCACATGGATCCACTGGTGGTCGCCCGTGGCGTCCGCGAACAGCTCGATCCGCTTCTGGTCGATCTCCAGCCAGTCGCTGTGACCCAACTGTTCGCCCACGGCCGCCTTCAGTTCGTCGGCGGATGTGAAGATCCTCGGCTCTGCCATGTCCCTGGCCTCCCGCGTCGCATTGTCTAAGCGACTGCTTAGCATGCTCGGGTGAGGGGCTTCTGTCAACGCACCGCAGGTGTGCCGAGGTGGGTTAGGTTCGAGGGGTGCCCCAGATTCCCGAGAAGATCCACGAACTCACGGTCGGCCAGCTGTCGGCCCGCAGCGGCGCCGCCGTCTCCGCCCTGCACTTCTACGAGTCCAAGGGTCTGATCAGCAGCCGCCGCACCACAGGAAACCAGCGCCGCTACCACCGGGACGCGCTCCGCCGCGTCGCCTTCGTGCGCGCCGCGCAACGCGTCGGCATCCCGCTCGCCACCATCCGTGAGGCACTCGCCGAACTCCCCGAGGAGCGCACCCCGACGCGGGAGGACTGGGCCCGGCTCTCGGAGGCCTGGCGCTCCGAACTCGACGAGCGCATCAATCAGCTGAGCCGGCTGCGGGACCACCTCACGGACTGCATCGGCTGCGGCTGTCTGTCGCTGGAGAACTGTGTGCTCTCCAACCCGGACGACGTCTTCGGTGAGCGCTTGACCGGCTCCCGGCTCCTGGTGGAACGCCCCGGCGCCCAGCGAAGGCAGCAGAAGCGGCAGCGGGAGCCCGAGGACGCCCGCTGACCGCCGCGGTGGGCCCCCGCACGGTGACACGGTGACCGCGCGCGTACGGAGCCCCACAGGCTCCGTACGCGCACTGTCTACTCGTACTCCGTGCCGCCCTTGCGCGTCAGATACGCCGGGCTGACCGCCTTCGCAATCGCCCGGCCGCCCGTGACCGGGCTGTACCGCTCGATGGCAGGGCGGATCACGACGCCCTCGCGCAGATGCAGCTCGCGCCCGGACACGGTCTCCCGGCCCGAGGCGACCTCCAGGACGCGCCCGATGTCGTACGGGCCCTCGTACAGCCGTGGCACCAGCGGGAGTTCACCGTCCAGCAGGGTTGCCGCGTCCAGCCAGCGGACCTTGCCGTCGATCTCCGCGGACACGTCGAACACGGCGTAACCGATCGTCTCGCGGCGGCCGTCTGCGCCGTACGACAGGTCCTGTACACCCGCCCCGTACACCTCGCCGAAGATGCCGACCCGGCGCGCGCCCAGCCGCTCGGCGAGCCGGGCCGCGGCCTCCGCGACCCCGTGGCCATGGACGGCGCGCCAGCACAGATTGCGCGGGTCCTCCCTCAGCGCCAGGGACTTGGCGCCGAAACCCTTCGACGAGACGTGCGCGCGTCCCTCGTCGGCGACATAGGTCAGCAGGCAGGCCGAACCGTGCAGCTTCTCGGTGAGGACGACGGGCTCGCCCGGGGTGAAGATGTCCGGGTACCGCTGGATGTTCTCGATGTCGACCCAGGGCAGCAGATCGGGCGCGGACTCGACCTCGCCGTCCATCGTCGGCGGGATCGGTGCCACCCACTTGACGATGCCGAGCATCTCGGCGAAGTCGGTCCCCTCCTCGGCGGCCTTCGCCAGGTCGACGTCCGACAGTGCCTTCGGGCGGCACACGATCCCCTGCGACAGCTCACCGCGCAGTCGTACGGCTCTGACCCGGTCCGACGTGCTACCCGCCAGTCGCCCGGTCAGCCCCAGCTCCTCGATCAACTCGGCCGGGAGCACGGACTGCTCCGGGATGTAGACGGCGCGCTCGCCGGTGCGGTAGGCGCCCTTGGCGACGACGGCTCGGTACAGGCCGACCTGGGCCAGTTCGAGCGCGTCGGCGTTCGGATGCTCATGGATGGTCAGCACTTCGGCGGTGACGCGCAGCGTCGACATGGCGGGACTCCTCGGGTTCCTCAGCCGGGTTTCATCGCCCCCAACTGTCCGGAGGAGAAAGCGCTGGAGCGAGTGGATTTGCGGCTGGTACCGTCGGGCCGCCCGCGCCGAAGTCGTCGACCGCTCCTACGGCAAGCGCCGGGCCGCCTCGTACTGAACCAAGCCCTCCGCCACCAACTCGCTGTTGGACACCGCCCGCTCCCCGCCCGGCAGGACCAGGGTGTCCTCCAGGCCGATCCGTGTGGCGAGCCCCAGCCGCCCCGCGAGTCGCAGCACCGGCCAGGTGCCGCCCTCCACGCCGTGCAGCAGGACGGGCCGGCCGTGGTGTGTGCCGAGGTCGGCGAGGAGGGCTCGGGCCGACTCCTGGGCCGTCCGAGCGGAGGTGTCCATCACCTCGGCCAGGACCCGCAGCACCCGGGGCGCGAGGGGTGACGCGGCGAACCGCGCGGCGCCCTCGGTGTCGGACCAGATGCCCGCCTCCACGCCGATCCCGCGGTCGAGGAGCGCCGCCGCCACCTCCTCGGCGCCCGGCTCATGCCAGTTGACCGAGGCGTGGTCGGGCAGGACGGTCCAGGAACGCACGCGCTCGGCGCGGGCGGCGGGATGCGGCTCGGCCCACGCGCCGGTGGTCACGCCGACGGGGACGCTCACCCGCGCCCGTATCGCCTCGAGCGTCGCCGCGACCGCCTTGGACGACAAGGTGTCCTGCCCACAGGGTGACTTGGGATGGACATGGATGTCCGACGCCCCGGCCGAGACGGCCTCGGCCGCGGACTGGGCCATCGCTGCGGGCGACATCGGCACGACGGCGCCGTCCGCCGCTCCGCGAGCTCCGTTCACACAGACCTGCACCATGCCTCGATGGTGCCAGGCGCCACTGACAACCAGGCGGGAGCGACCGGACGAACGGCCGCGCGGGTGGGCGTACAGGGTCAGGGTGCCGTGGGCACCCGCACGGGGGTGCGGCACTGTCGGCGCACCCCCGTCGTGCTCACGCCGATACGAGCATCCGTCCGCGCCTGGCCTCTGCCAGCGCCTCGGACGTCAGAACGGGGCGCGGCACCACGATTCCGCACCGTGCGCACACCGGACCCGACGAGGGTTCGTGGGCCAGGTCGTACTTCCATGTGAGGCGCTCCCAGGCGCACACCGGGCAGACCGCGCCCGGCTCGCGCTCCAGCGCGGCGATCAGCCGGCGCAGCACCTCGGTCAGTGGTTCATGGGGGTGGATCTTCGGGTCGTCACACCACGCGACCCCGAAGCCGCCCCAGGTGAGCCGGTGCCAGTCGTCCACACTGCCCGGGCTGCGCAGCCCGTCGTGCTTCTCCTTCTTGCGACGCTGGGCGAACTCGGCCTCGTAGGCGAGCCAGACGGAGCGGGCCTCCTCCACCTCGTCCAGTGCGGCCACGAGCCGCGCTGGATCGGGGGACCGGTCCTCGGGACCGAACCCGGCCCGGGAGCACAGATGGTCCCAGGTCGCCCGATGCCCGTAAGGGGCGAACTTCTCAAGGCACTTGCGCAGTGAGTAGCGCCGCAGTGCCAGATCGCACCTCGGATCTCGCACCTGTCTCGCCAGACTCCGGAAACCGGCCATCGCCCTGCACCTCCGTCACACCTGCACCTGAACTTCGGTCACTTCGGCGTCGTCGTCGTATGGACGTCGCCGAATAGACGTATCGACAAGCGATTCGGCTCCATCCATTTTCGATGACCGCCATAAGCCACCCGCCGAGTTGCCCCCGGCCTACCTCCTGCCGCTGTCAGCCGCCTGTCGACGGCGCTGTCGGGACGCGATGAATCCCAAAAACTGACGCATGTTCATCTTCAATCTCGGGGATACCGGCGGTAACGTCCGGCCCACCCCCGTCGGGAGGAGCTGCCATGCCAGGGCGCACCCCACGCACCACGCTCGACAGACTGAGAACTCCCCGCAGATTCCCCAAGTTCCTCAAGGCCGCATCCGTATGCGTCCTCATTGCCGGTCTTTTGTCGCCCCTTTCCCAGGCGGCGGCGGCCGACCCGTCGACCACGGCGGCCGCGAACGACTACTGCGGCGGCCAGTGTTCAGACATCCTCCCGCCCGGCGAGAACGGCAACGCGACCCTCGCCCAGATCCTCCTCAACCAGGCCTTCGGCACCCAGCCGGACCACGCCGAGGATCAGCTCGCCCCCTACGGGAACCTGCCCTCCGGCTCCTCCACGCTCACCGACGCGAAGATCAACACCTTCTTCAACGACGCGTCCTTCGGGGTCGCTTCGGACCAGGTCGCCTCGACCACGAAGCCGCGCACCGACGTGACGATCGTCCGCGACAAGAAGACCGGTGTGCCGCACATCACGGGTACCACCCGCTACGGGACGGAGTACGGCGCCGGGTACGCCGCCGCCCAGGACCGGCTGTGGCTGATGGACGTCTTCCGGCACGTCGGACGCGGCCGGCTGACCACCTTCGCCGGCGGCGCGGCGTCCAACCAGGGCCTCGAGCAGGAGTTCTGGCGCAACGCGCCCTACACCGAGGCCGATCTGCAGGCCCAGATCGACAACGCCATCGCCGGCAACGGCGAGCGCGGGCAGCAGGCGCTCACCGACGCCAACGCCTACCTCGACGGCATCAACGCCTACATCGATGCCTCCGACAGCGGTCGCTACTTCCCCGGCGAGTACGTCCTGACCGGCCACAAGGACTCCGTCACCAATGCCGGCACCATCGACCACTTCAAGCTCACCGACCTGGTCGCGCTGGCCTCCGTCATCGGCGCCCTCTTCGGCTCCGGAGGCGGCGGCGAGGTCAACAACGCTCTCTCGCTGCTCGCCGCCCAGTCCAAGTACGGCGTGACCGAGGGCACCAAGATGTGGGAGTCCTTCCGCGAGCGCAACGACCCCGAAGCGGTCCTCACCGTCCACAACGGCGAGAGCTTCCCGTACACCGCGAAGCCCGACTCCCCGCAGGGCGAGGCCCTGCCCGACGCCGGTTCGGTGACCCAGGAGCAGCTGGTCTACGACCGTACGGGCAGCGCCGCCACCTCCACCGCCACCAGCGCCTCGGCCACGGCGGCCACCACGTCCCTCACCTCGGCCAAGCGCGGTATGTCCAACGCCCTCGTGGTGAGCGGCAACCACACGGCCAGCGGCCACCCGATCGCCGTCTTCGGTCCGCAGACCGGCTACTTCGCGCCACAGCTGCTCATGCTCCAGGAGATCCAGGGCCCGGGCATCAGCGCCCGCGGCGCCTCCTTCGCGGGTCTGAGCATGTACGTCGAACTCGGCCGCGGCCAGGACTACTCCTGGAGCGCGACGACCTCCGGCCAGGACATCATCGACACCTACGCCGTCGAGCTGTGCCAGGACGACTACCACTACCTGTACCACGGCACCTGCACGGCCATGGACAAGGTCGAGCAGACCAACTCGTGGAAGCCGACCGTCGCCGACGGCACCGCCGCGGGCTCGTACCGGATGCAGGTCTACCGGACCAAGTACGGCCCGGTGGAGTACCGCGCGACCGTCGGCGGCAAGAAGGTCGCGTACACCACCCTGCGCTCCTCCTTCATGCACGAGGCCGACTCGATCATCGGCTTCCAGATGCTCAACGACCCGGACTACGTCAAGAGCCCGGCGACCTTCCAGAGCGCGGTGCAGCACATCAACTACACCTTCAACTGGTTCTACGCCGATTCCTCGCACACCGCGTACTACAACAGCGGTGACAACCCGGTGCGGGCCACCGGTGTCGACGCCGAGTTCCCGGTGTGGGCGCAGGCGGCGTACGAGTGGAAGAACTGGAACCCGACGACGAACACCGCCGACTACACGGCGGCGTCCGCCCACCCCAACTCGGTCGACCAGGACTACTACATCTCCTGGAACAACAAGCAGGCCAAGGACTACACGACGGCCTCCTGGGGTGACGGCTCGGTCCACCGCGGAAACCTGCTCGAAGACCGGGTGAAGAAGCTGGTCGCGGCGGGTGGTGTCACCAGGTCCGCACTGGTGAGGGCCATGGCCGACGCGGCGCTCGCCGACCTCCGGGCCGAGGACGTCCTGCCCGACCTGCTGAAGGTCGTCAACAGCTCGACGGTCACGGACTCGACGGCCGCGGCGGCCGTCGGCAAGTTGTCCGCGTGGGTGACCGCGGGTGCCAAGCGGACCGAGACCTCGTCCGGATCTCACACCTATGCCAATGCCGACGCGATCCGCATTCTGGACGCCTGGTGGCCGCTGCTGGTGAAGGCGGAGTTCCAGCCGGGGCTCGGCAGCGATCTGTACACCGCGTTCGGCAACAACCTCCCCATCGACGAGTCGCCGTCGGCGGCGCACGGCCCGACCGGCTCGCACGCCGGAAGCTCCTTCCAGTACGGCTGGTGGAGCTATGTCGACAAGGACATCCGGGAGGTCCTCGGGGAGTCGGTGCAGGGTGGTCTCTCGCAGAAGTACTGCGGCGGCGGCAGCCTCAGTGCCTGTCGGGACACCCTGATCAGCACGCTCAAGGAGGCGGCCGGCAAGACCGCGTCCGACGTCTACCCCGGCGACGACCAGTGCTCGGCGGGCGACCAGTGGTGCGCCGACTCGATCGTCCAGCGGACGCTCGGCGGCATCAAGCACGGCAAGATCAGCTGGCAGAACCGGCCGACCTATCAGCAGGTGGTGGAGTACACGTCGCATCGGTGACGACGCCCACGGGTGTTGGCCAACGGGCGTTTCGCCTACGTCCGTTGGCCAGCGTCCGTTGGTCAATGCCTGTTGGTCAACGCAGGTTGGCCAGCGTCGATTGGGCAACGCCCGGTGGGGCAACGCCGGATGGCCTACGCGGGTGGGCCTAAGCAGGTTGGTCAACGCCGGTTGGTCGACGCCGGTTGGTCGACGCCGGTGGGTCAACGCTGGTTGGTCAACGCTGGTTGGTCAACGCTGGTTGGTCGACGCCGGTTGGTCAACGTCGGTTGGCCAACGTCGGTGGGCGGCGGGTCACTGAATACGGCCCGCCGCCAGCACCACCCGCGCCAGTTGCCGGTGGCAGATGTCGCTGTGGGCCCCGGACGGGGGACCGCCGTGCCGGACCACTGCCGCGGCGTCGATGTTCACGCACCCCGACGTGGGCAGCCGTGTACTGAGGGCGTCGGCCAGCGTGTACGACTTCGTGCCCGCCACCGCCTGCACCCCGTCGTGGCCCATCGCGCCCCACTGGGCGCCCAGGGCGCGGCCGATGTCGAAGCCCGCGGCGACCGTCCGGGAGTCGCCCGCCATCCGCGAGGCCAGCGGATAGATCTTGCCGAGCGCCGAGTCGAAGTGGGAGTAGCAGCACACCAGGGGACCGTCGATGCGGTTCTGCTGGCCGTCCAGCACACCGCTCGCCCGTGCGTCATGGGGCAGCCGCGCCGCGAACGCGTAGTGCGAGAAGGCCCCTTGGAGCAGCGTCACCGACTTCACCGTGCGCACGCCCTCGGGCAGGCCGCGCAGCGCGAAGGAGACCAGGCGCCCGCCGAAACTGTGTCCGACGAGATGCACGCGCACATCGGGCGCTGCCTTGGCGAGTTGCCCGATCGCGCGCCCGAGCCCGCGCTCACCGACCGTGCCGGCGCGCCGTTTCATCGCGTAGTACGTGGCCTGGCGCAGCAGTTCGTGCGCGCCGTCCCACAGCCGTGGCAGCGCGAACGAGGCGGCGCCGGGAGTCTCGGCCTCCGCCAGCGCCTGCGCGAACTCGCCGCAGACCGTCGCCGTGTCCCCGAAGAGCATCTCGGGGTCGCTCTCCGGTACTCCTTCCGCCAGCGTGTCCGCGGTGAAGGCGGCCTGCGGCCCCTGCGGCCGGACCTCGACGAGCAGCCGTACGAGACGTCCGAACTCCTCCAGCGAGGCGCCCTCGTCGGGCTGTTGGTCCAGCAGTCGGGCGATCTGCTCGACCACCGTCGCACGGCCCGGGAACACTTCCAGAAGCGCGTGCCGGGTGTTCTTGTCGAGGACGGGCCGCGCGGTCGGGGCGATGCCGGCGGCCACCGACGCAGGGAAGTCGGGGATCGGCTCGTCCGAGAAGCGCATCGAGGGCCACACCACTCCCACGTATCCCAGGCGCGCGGTCGGCGCGAGCCCGGGGACGGGCTCGAAGAAGCGGCTGTAGAGCCGGGTGGCGCCCGAGCGGTCGTTGTTCCAGCCGTGCGCGAAGACGACCAGGTCACGGACCTTGCGCTGCGGTACCTCCCGCAGCAGCCGGTCCCGTTCCCGGCCGTCGACGTCCCCGTCCGCGTCGAAGGTGAGCTCCCAGTAGGGAGAAACACTCACTGCCGGATCGGCCATGACAAGCCCCCTCGTCCCCCGCGGGCGGTGCGATCTGGGCGCATCGTCCTACCAGGGGCGAAGGTTGGCCATACGTCACGACGCATCCGTACCTCATCCGTAGAGGAGGTACTCCTTCCGTACGCGCTGGAATGCCTTCAGTTCGTCCTGCCAGGCCGCCGCGATCTCGTCGGCCGTCGCGCCCGCGTCGATCATCGTGCGCACCAGCGTCGAGCCGGTCAGCTTGTCGATCCAGTTGTCGGAGCGCCAAGTGAAGCCGCTCCAGACCTTCTTGGCGGTCACGAGGAGGGCGATGCCGGTGCGTACGGGGTCGTACGCCGCCCGGTCGTGCACATGGATCTGCACGCCCCCGATGGTCTTGCCCTGGAACTTGGAGAAGGTGGGAGCGAAGTACGCCTCCCTGAAGTGCACCCCGGGGAGGCCCAGTCGACCGGCTTCGAGGGCCCAGCGTCCGTCGATGCCGTCCGCGCCGAGCAGCTCGAACGGGCGGGTGGTGCCGCGCCCCTCGGACAGATTCGTCCCCTCGAAGAGGCAGGTCCCCGAGTACACCAGGGCGGTGTCCTCCGTCGGCATGTTCGGGCTGGGCGGCACCCAGGGGAGCCCGGAGGCGTCGTAGAAATCCGAGCGCTTCCAGCCCGACATGAGTACGGTGTCCAGCGCCACCGGCGCCGCCAGGAACTCCCCGTTGAACAGCCGCGCCAGCTCCGCCACCGTCATCCCGTGCGCCTGCGCGATCGGCTGCCGCCCGACGAAGGTCGCGAACTCCTTGTGCAGAACGGGTCCTTGCGCCGCCCGCCCGGTCACCGGGTTCGGCCGGTCGAGCACCACGAAGTGCTTGCCCGCGAGCTGGGCCGCCTCCATGCAGTCGTACAGCGTCCAGATGTACGTGTAGAAGCGCGCGCCCACGTCCTGGATGTCGAAGACGACGGTGTCCACGCCGGAGGCGGTGAAGATGTCGGCCAGCGGCCGGCCGCTCTTGAGGTACGTGTCGTAGACGGGCAGCCCGGTCGCCGGGTCGTCGTAGCGGCCCTCCGAGCCGCCCGCCTGCGCGGTGCCGCGGAAGCCGTGCTCGGGGCCGAAGACGGCGACCAGGTTCACGCGGTCGTCGGCGTGCATGACGTCGACGATGTGGCGTACGTCTCTGGTGATGCCCGTGGGGTTCGTGACGATGCCGAGCCGCCGGCCGTGGAGTGTGGCGTAGCCGTCTGCTTGGAGGCGCTCGAAGCCGGTGCGCAGGCTGTGGCCGCCTTGCTCGGCCACCTTCGCCGCCAGCGGTGTCAGTGCCGCTGCGGCGGTGCCCGCGGCGAGCAGCGTGCGTCTCGACATGCGCATGGTGTGACCTCCGTGATCGCGGAACGTTGGCATAGGCACGCTAGGCGCTCCTGGCGGAAGTTCGTAGGCTGCGCGGCGGTCGTGGCTTGTCGCGCGGTTCCCCGGGCCCTCGCGGGGCGCTCCCGCTATGGGCACGGTCACCCTTCCCTAGTTACATACCGACTGGTTAGTCTGGCGTCGCAGCAGAGCCGATTCGCGTCGCGTCGAAGGAGACCCGATGGTGGAAGCCGTGCAGGATGCCGGAGTGGTCGTCACCGGAGCGGGGGGCGGTATCGGGGCCGCGCTGGCCCGTCGCTTCGCGGCTGAGGGGGCCAGGGTCGTCGTCAATGACCTGGACGCCGCGAAGGCCAAGGCCGTGGCCGACGAGATCGGCGGCATCGCGGTCCCGGGCGACGCGTCCGCGATCGTGGCCGAGGCCCGGGAAGCCCTCGGCGGCACGGTCGACGTGTACTGCGCCAACGCCGGCGTCGCCGCCGGCGGCTCGGAGGCGGCCGGCGAGAACGTCTGGGCGCTCGCCTGGGACGTCAACGTGATGGCGCACGTCCGCGCGGCCCAGGAGCTGCTCCCGGCCTGGCTGGAGCGCGGCAGCGGCCGCTTCGTCTCCACCGTCTCGGCCGCCGGACTGCTCACCATGATCGGCGCCGCGCCCTACAGCGTCACCAAGCACGGCGCGTACGCCTTCGCCGAGTGGCTGTCGCTGACGTACCGCCACCGGGGCCTCAAGGTGCACGCGATCTGTCCGCAGGGCGTGCGCACCGACATGCTCGACGCCACCGGCAGCGCGGGCGACCTCGTCCTGCAGCCGACCGCCATCGAGCCCGAGGACGTCGCCGACGCGCTCTTCAAGGGGATGGCGGAGGATCGCTTCCTGATCCTGCCGCACCCCGAGGTGGCCGGGTACTACCAGGTGCGGGCCGCGGAGCCCGATCGCTGGCTGACCAACATGAACCACATCCAGCAGAAGTGGGAGGCGGGCCGGTGACCACCTACGCCGAGCGGCCCTGGGTGGCCCTGCTCAATGACGCCCAGCGGGGCCCGGTGAGCCCCGCCGACACCCTGGTCCACGCCCTCCGGGAGGTCGTGACACGCACCCCGGACCGCACCGCACTCGCCTACTTCGACGGGCGGCTGAGCTACCGCGAGGTGGACGAGCTGAGCGACTCGATCGCCGGGCACCTCGCCGCCCGCGGCCTGGAGCGCGGCGACCGGGTCGCGATCCTGCTGCAGAACTCCCCGCACTTCGTGCTGGCCCTGCTCGGTGCCTGGAAGGCCGGCGCGACGGTCGTGCCCGTCAACCCGATGTACAAGTCGGGCGAGGTCCGGCACGTACTCCACGACGCGGAAGTGAGCGCCCTGGTGTGCTCGGACCGCGCGTGGGAGTCGTATCTGCGCGAAACGGCCGCCGACTCACCCGTACGCATCGTGCTGACGGCCTGTGAGCTGGATCTCCAGACCCGCAACGACGGGCGCGTACTGAGCTTCGAGCGGCTGCCGGTCGCGGAGGGCACCGACGACCTCGTGGCCGTCGCGCGGCAGGGCCACAAGGCCCCCGAGGGCCGCGACCTCGGACCCTCCGACATCGCGCTGATCAGCTACACCTCCGGCACGAGCGGCACCCCCAAGGGGGCCACCAACGCGCACGGCAACATCATGTACAACGCCGAGCGGCAGCGGACGGGCCTGGGGCTGCCCGAGGCTCCCGTCTACTTCGCGATGGCGCCGCTGTTCCACATCACCGGGATGGTCTGCCAGCTCGCCGCCTGCCTCAACAGCTCGGGCACGTTGGTCCTCGCGTACCGCTTCGAGGCGGGGGTCGTCCTCGACGCGTTCGCCGAGCATCGGCCCGCGTACACGGTGGGCCCGTCGACCGCCTTCATGGCGCTGGCCGCGCACCCGGCGGTCACGCCGGACCACTTCTCCTCCTTCGTGATCATCTCCTCCGGCGGAGCCCCGCTGCCGCCGGCCCTGGTGGAGAAGTTCCGGGCCGGTTTCGGTCCCTACATCCGCAACGGCTACGGGCTCACCGAGTGCACCGCGCCCTGCGCCTCCGTGCCCCCGGGCCGGGAGGCTCCCGTCGACCCGGTCTCGGGGACGCTGGCCGTCGGCGTACCGGGCCCGGACACGGTCGTACGCATCGTCGACGACCAGGGCAAGGAGGTGCCGTTCGGGGAGCAGGGCGAGATCCTCGTACGCGGACCACAGGTCGTGCCCGGCTACTGGCGCCGCCCCGAAGCCACCGCCGAGACCTTCCCGGACGGCGAGCTGCGTACCGGCGACATCGGTTTCATGGACTCCGACGGCTGGCTCTACGTGGTCGACCGGAAGAAGGACATGATCAACGCGTCCGGCTTCAAGGTGTGGCCGCGCGAGGTCGAGGACGTCCTCTACACGCACCCCGCGGTCCGTGAGGCGGCCGTGGTCGGGATACCCGACGGCTACCGCGGAGAGACTGTCAAGGCGTACATCAGCCTGCGCCCCGGGGCCGAAGAGGACCCCGACGCGCTCGCCGCGTACTGCAAGGAGAGACTGGCCGCCTACAAATATCCGCGGCAGGTGGAGATCCTGCCCGACTTGCCTAAGACGGCGAGTGGGAAGATTCTCCGTCGGGAACTTCGTTCCCGGTCCGAGGAGACCCGGTAAAACGCTCGGGAACGCATCGAAACGCACCAGCACTCACTGGAGTGTTTCGCACGACAACGCTTGGAAGGCAGGTGGCGGCAGTGCCCAGGACGACGGACGGTGACGGTACGCCCGTCCCGCAGCGGCTCTTGGCCGCCGCCACCCGGCTCTTCGCGGAGCAGGGCTACGACCGCACCTCCGTGCAGGAGATCGTCGAGGCGGCGGGCGTCACCAAGGGGGCGCTCTACCACTACTTCGGCTCCAAGGACGATCTCCTGCACGAGGTGTACGCGCGCGTGCTGCGTATCCAGCAGGAGCGTCTGGACGCCTTCGCGGACGCCGACGCGCCGGTCGAGGAGCGGTTGCGCGGTGCCGCGGCCGACGTCGTCGTCACCACGATCGACAACCTCGACGACGCGTCGATCTTCTTCCGCTCGATGCATCACCTCAGCCCCGAGAAGGACAAGCAGGTGCGTGCGGAGCGGCGCCGCTACCACGAGCGGTTCCGAGCGCTCGTGGAAGAGGGCCAGAAAAAGGGCGTCTTCTCCACGGCGACCCCCGCCGACCTGGTCGTCGACTACCACTTCGGCTCCGTGCACCACCTGTCGACGTGGTACCGCCCCGACGGCCCGCTCACTCCCCAGCAGGTCGCCGACCACCTGGCGGACCTGCTGCTGCGGGCGCTGCGGCCCTAGCTGGGATGGGCGTGAGTTCTTTCGCCCCCCTCCGCCCCTGTCAGCCGCTGATCGCGCAGTTCCCCGCGCCCCTTTCAGGGGCGCGGGGAACTGCGCGATCTTTTAGGGGGGTCTGGGGGCGCAGCCCTCAGGGACGGGACGGGCGGGGGCGGGGGGGGCGAAAGAACCCCACCCCCCCGCCGCCCGACTCACACGTACTTCTTGATCTCCCGCCGCGCCAGCGAGCGCTGATGGACCTCGTCCGGCCCGTCCGCGAGCTTCAGCGTCCGCGCACTCGCCCAGAGTTCGGCGAGCGGGAAGTCCTGACTGACACCACCCGCACCGTGCAACTGGACGGCCTTGTCGAGGATGTCGACAACCGTACGCGGCGTGGCGATCTTGATGGCCTGGATCTCGGTGTGGGCGCCCTTGTTGCCGACGGTGTCCATCATCCAGGCGGTCTTGAGGACCAGCAGCCGGAGCTGCTCGACCGCCACACGCGCGTCGGCGATCCAGTTCTGGACCACGCCCTGCTGGGCGAGCGGTTTGCCGAAGGCCGTACGGGACACGGCACGGCGGCACATCAGCTCGATCGCCCGCTCGGCCATGCCGATCAGCCGCATGCAGTGGTGGATCCGCCCGGGCCCGAGCCGCGCCTGGGCGATGGCGAAGCCGCCGCCCTCTTCGCCGACCAGGTTGCTCACGGGCACCCGGACGTGGTCGAACACGACCTCGGCGTGCCCGCCGTGGGAGTGGTCCTCGTACCCGTACACCTGCATGGCGCGCCGGACTTCGAGACCCGGGGTGTCGCGGGGGACGAGCACCATGGACTGCTGGCGGCGGATGTCCGCGCCTTCCGGGTCCGTCTTGCCCATCACGATGAAGATCTTGCAGTCGGGGTTCATCGCCCCGGAGATGTACCACTTGCGGCCGGTGATGACGTACTCTCCCCCACTCTCGGCTCCGCTCGAGCGGGAGGTGCCCCCCTCGTCCCGCTGGATGTGCGTGGTGATGTTCGTGGCGTCGGAGGAGGCCACCTCGGGCTCGGTCATCGCGAACGCCGAGCGGATCTCACCGGCGAGCAGCGGCTCCAGCCACTGCTTCTTCTGCTGCTCGTCGCCGAACTGCGCGAGCACCTCCATGTTGCCGGTGTCCGGCGCGGCGCAGTTCAGCGCGGTGGGCGCCAAGTGCGGGCTACGGCCGGTGATCTCGGCGAGAGGGGCGTACTGGAGGTTGGTGAGCCCGGCCCCGTACTCGGAGTCGGGGAGGAACAGGTTCCACAGGCCCTGCCTGCGGGCCTCGGCCTTCAACTCCCCGACCACGGCGGGTGTGTCCCACGGCGAGGCCAGCTGCGCGCGCTGCTCCTCGGCGACGGCCTCCGCCGGATAGACGTACTCGTCCATGAAGGCGAGCAGTTTCTGGCGCAGCTCCTCGGTGCGCGCGTCGAATGCGAAGTCCATGGCGGATCAGCCTTCCTGGAGGGTGGTCAGGCCGTGCTCGATGAAGAAGGGGACCAGTTCACCGATACGGTCGAAGCCCGCGCCGACAGTCTGGCCGAGCGTGTAGCGATAGTGGATGCCCTCCAGGATCACGGCGAGCTTGAACCAGGCGAACGCCGTGTACCAGGAGACGGCGGACACATCGCGCCCCGAGCGCGCGGCGTACCGCTCGACGATCTCGGCCGGGTCCGGGTGCCCGGCGGCCGAAGCGGTCGTGCTGATGGGGGAGTCGGGGAGATCGAGCGGGGCGCTGTACATCACCAGCAGCCCCAGGTCGGTGAGCGGATCGCCGAGCGTGGACATCTCCCAGTCCAGGATGGCCTTGATCCGGTCGTCGGTGCCGATCAGCACGTTGTCGAGCCGGTAGTCCCCGTGCACGACGGAGGGCGCGGGGGAGTGCGGCAGCGCGCGTCCCAGAGCCGCGTGCAACTCGTCGATCCCCGCGAGGTCGCGGTTCCTGGAGGCGTCCAGCTGCTTGCCCCAGCGGCGCAGCTGCCGGTCGAGGAAGCCCTCGGGCCGGCCGAAGTCCGCGAGGCCCACCTCGGCGGGGTCCACCGAGTGCAGCTCGACCAGCGTGTCCACGAGCCCGAGGACGGCGTCGCGGGTGCGCTCCGGGCCGAGCGGGGCGAGCTGCTGGGCCGTGCGGTAGGGCGTGCCCTCCACGAACTCCATGACGTAGAAGGGCGCGCCGAGCACCGACTCGTCCTCGCACAGCAGCACCGGGCGGGGTACCGGCACGGCCGTCGGGTGCAGTGCGTTGATCACCCGGTGCTCGCGCTTCATGTCGTGCGCGGTGGCCAGCACGTGGCCCAGCGGAGGCCGGCGTACCACCCATTTCGCGGCGCCGTCGGTGAGCGCGTACGTGAGGTTGGACCGTCCGCCTTCGATCAGCCGGCCGGTCAGGGGGCCGTTCACCAGCCCGGGCCGCTCACGGTCGAGCAGGCCGCGCAACTGGTCGAGATCGAGACCTGGCGGGTGGTCTGGGCTCATCATCGCTCCTACGCACACGAAAACGGGACATGACCATGATGCCGACCAGTCGGTATGTCGTCCAGAGAGTGCGCCAAACGTGATCGGCGTCTCGCTCCGGTGGTGCGGATCCCGGAGCGGGACGCCGACCGGGTCGTCCTAGTGGTCGTCCCAGTGGCCGTCGTGCGAGGCGTGCCGGTGGCCGTCGTGCAGATAGTCGAGATGGTCGCCGTGCGCGACGGCGGGGTGCCCGCAGTCCTCGCCGTGCTGGTGGCCGTGCCCGTCGTGGGCCAGGTGACCGCTCGGCTCGCACTCGTCCCAGTGCCCCGCGTGCTCGCGGTGCAGATGGCCGTCGTGCGCGTAGTCGACGTGGTCCCCGTGCCGCACCTCGGTGTGACCGCAGCTCGGTCCGTGGGTGTGCTCGTGGGTGGGGTGTTCCTGGTGAAGGGTGGTCATGCTGCTCGCCTTCGGAAGTGGCGTGGAAGGACGACTCAGGCTAACGCCGCAAACTGCAGTAATTCTGGCTATTCCGGCTTGCGTGCCGTGCGAGTAACCCAGAGGGTCGAGGGCATGAAGGCGATCAGCTACAGCCGGTACGGCGGGCCCGACGTACTGGAGTACGGAGACGTCCGGGACCCCAAGGTGGGACCCGACTCCGTCCTGGTGAAGGTGCGCGCGGCGTCCGTGAACCCCGTCGACTGGAAGTGCCGCGAGGGCTACCTGGACGGGATCCTGGACCCCGTCTTCCCGGTGATCCCCGGCTGGGACGTGTCCGGCGTGGTCGTCCAGCCCGGGGCGTCCGTCACGGAGTTCGCGGTCGGCGACGAGGTCGTGGCGTACGCCCGGGAGGACTTCCTCTCGCGCGGCACCTTCGCCGAGTACGTCGCGGCCCCGGTGCGCACCCTCGCCCGCAAACCGCTGAACCTCTCCTTCGAGCAGGCGGCCGGCCTGCCGCTGGCGGGGCTCACCGCGTACCAGATGTTCACCAAGGTCCTCGACGTGACGGCGGGCGACACCGTCCTCGTCCACGCGGCCGCGGGCGGCGTCGGCTCGATCGCGGTCCAGCTCGCCCGCCACCTGGGGGCGCGCGTGATCGGCACGGCGAGCGAGTCGAACCACGATTTCGTACGGTCCCTGGGCGGCGAGCCCGTCAGCCATGGCGAGGGTCTCGCCGAGCGCGTACGGGCCCTCGCGCCGGAGGGTGTGAACGCGGTTTTCGACACGATCGGCGGTGACACGATGAAGATGTCCGCCGAGCTGCTGGCCCCCGAAGGCCGGCTGGCCTCCATCGCCGACCCCGACGTGGTCGGCTTCGGCGGCCGCTACCACTTCGTCCGCCCGAACCCGCACGATCTTCAGAGCCTGTGCGACCTCGCCGAGCAGGGCGTCGTCTCGGTCCATGTGTGCGAGACGTTCCCGCTGGAACGGGCGGCGGATGCGCATCGGCTGAGCGCGGAGGGGCACACGCGGGGAAAGATCGTGGTGACGGTGGACTGGGCGGACTGAGCCCGGGCCGTCCTCAGAAGCGGCCTCAACCCCGGCTCACCCTCGCAGGGGACCGAACCCCGGTCCCCTTGGAGGCGGACTGAACGCCGGTCCCCTTGGAGGCGGACTGAACGCCGGTCCGCTCGGAGGCGGATTGAACCCCGGTCTGCTCGGGGGCGGCCTGAACCCCGGTCCCCTTGGAGGCGGATTGAACCCCGGTCCGCTCGGAGGCGGCCTGAACCCCGCCTCATCCTCAGAACACGAGTGCCGCCGCGCACACGGCCAGCGCGACCGTGCAGAGGGCCGCCGCCGTCGCGTGGCGGGGTGTGAGTGCCGGGGGGCCGTCCGTGCCGGCTGCCGCGAGCACACGGATACGACGGTGGGCGAGGGCCAGGAAGCCCAGCCAGAGCGCGCAGCAGACGGCGCACACGACGACGCCGGCCACCGAGCGGCCGTGCAGGGCGGTCTTCGTGGCGAGCACGGCGGCGACGGTGCTGGAGAGGGTCGTACGGCGCCACGCGAGCCGCGTACGCTCCGGCTGCAGGCCCGGGTCGCGTTCCCGGGTGGGCCCGGTCATCCTGCCCAGCCGACGAGTACGACGAAGACCATCGCGACGGCGACGATCGCGACGGCGATGCTCAGCAGGGCCGGGAAGCGGGACACCGGCAGGTCTTCGCCTCTGCGCATGGCCTGCTCGCAGCGGATCCAGTGATTGACGGCGCGCAGGGAGCAGAGCACGCCCGCGCCCAGCAGGGCCAGCGCCAGACCGACGCGCCAGCCCCACCGCAGACCGGGCAGGAACTGGTCCACAGCGAAGCCGCCGCCGATCAGCGCGAGGGCGGTGCGCAGCCAGGCCAGAAAGGTCCGCTCGTTCGCCAACGAGAACCGGTAGTCGGGCGTCCCGCCTTCCTTGCGAACCTCCTGGGGTGCGAACCACAGCAGGACATTCCGCACGAGTTCAATCACGTGCTGGACCCTACCGGGGCGCCCGGAGCGGGACGTTGTCGGTGCCGCCCGTTACGGTTCGGGCCATGGGTGTTCCTGCGTCACTGGCTTCGTACGCGCTGTCCGGGTACGGCATCGCGGTCGCCGAGGACCAGGAGCGGGCCCTGGCCGACGCGCTCGCCGAGGACCAGGAGCGGGCCCTGGCCGACGCGCTCGCGGGTGGCCCGCGCCCGGTGGAGTCAGTCCGTCGCCCGGTAGTCCCGCAGCCGCTCGTACGCGACCAGGCCGTCCGGCACCCAGGTCCACTCGCCCAGCCGCCGCTCCACCTCCTCCTCGGGGAGGAAGTCATGCCAGGCGACCTCCTCGACCTGAGGGTTCACCGGGAGCTCACAGCGCACCTCGTACACGGCCGACCACCAGCTCTGACCGGCGCCGTTGTCGTACAGGAACTTGAAGAGGGGGACGGGCCGCGGCAGTCCGCAGACGCCTAGTTCCTCCTCGGCCTCGCGGAGCGCCGCGTCGTCGTAGGACTCACCCGCCCCGACGACTCCACCGACGAACATGTCGTAGAGGGAGGGGAAGACCAGCTTCGTAGGCGTCCGGCGATGGACGAAGACGCGGCCTCCGGCATCCCGCGCCTGAATGAACACGCACCGGTGGCGCAGACCGTGCGCATACGCCTCCCCGCGGGGGGACTGGCCGATGACCTGGTCGTTCTCGTCGACGATGTCGAGGATCTCGGCGGCGGGACTCGTGCCCCCGGCCGCGTTCGTGCCCGCATCCCCCGCCACGCTCATGCCCCCATCCAAGCAGCCCCGAGCCCCGGGCGAGCGGCACCGCCCCGGCCGGCGGGACCGGCACCCTCAATGCCGCTGAAGATCCCGCGACGGCTCTGCCTCCGCCGTCCCGGCCGGCATCGCCGGATGCAGCCCCAGCAGCACGATCCCCGCCACGATGGACGCGAGTCCCGCCGCCTGCCAGGCGAGCGCCCCCGCGTCCGTACGCAGCTGGTCGCCGAGAAAACCCACCCCGCAGACGATCCCGGCCAGCGGCTGGGCCGCGGTGAGCGCGGGCAGTGACATCCGCAGCGGTGCGGTCTCGAAGGCGCTCTGGACCAGGACCAGGCCCGTCACGCCGAGCGCCAGCACCGCGTACGGCTGCCAGCCGGTGAGCAGCTCGCTCCAGCCGCCGGCACTGAACCGCTGCCCGCTGACCCGGGTGAGCGCGTCCTGGACGCCGTACAGCAGCCCCGCGGCCAGCGAGAGCAGCACGGGCCCGGAGCTCAGCCGGGACCGCTTGGCGTAGGTGGTGAGCAGCAGCGCGAGGCCGACCATGATCCCGATGATCAGCCAGTGCCGCAGCGGATCGGTGACGGCGTCGCCGCCCCGCGGCTGACCCGCCACGATGAAGGCCGTGACGCCGCCCGCGAGCAGCGCGAGCCCGGTCCAGCCCTGCCGCCCCAGCGCCTGCTTGGTCTGATGGCGGGAGAGCGCGAGCGCGAAGAGCAGGTTTGTCGCGAGGAGCGGTTCCACCAGGGAGATCTCGCCCTTGCCCAGGGCGATCGCGCCGAGGACCATGCCGCACACCATGAGCCCGATACCGCCCAGCCACCGGGGGACACGGATCAGGTCGAGCAGCAGACGGGGGGAGAGGAAGTCGCTCAGTGGCGCGTGCGAGGCGGCGTTCTGCTGGAGCACGAAGCCGAAGCCCAGACAGCAGGCCGCGCTCACGGCAAGGATCAGAACGAGAACCGACACGCTGTGTACCTCGAGACGTCGGACGGGCCACGGTTGCGTATCCGCCGACTGTAGTGCCAAGGGCCGGGGCCTGCCCCCAGGAGTACCCGGAAACAGGCAGTTGACTCGGTCACTCTTCTTGCCGAAGGATCTGACCGATCAGTAACAAGGTGCGGTCGACCAGCGCGGTCAACCACCACCAATGTCTCATCAACCCGCGACGGTGCCGATCGGTTCGTGACAAACCTCATGACCACCGTTATGAGGAACTTTGTGAGGGTCCCTCATGACGACACCGATCCGACCAGTCGGAATGCCGAGAGGACGGGCCCATGGCCTACGACGCAGATGTGATCGTGATCGGAGCGGGCCTCGCGGGGCTCGCGGCGACCGCGGAGCTCGTCGACGCGGGCCGCAAGGTGATCCTCCTCGACCAGGAGCCGGAGCAGTCGATCGGCGGCCAGGCGCACTGGTCCTTCGGCGGGCTCTTCTTCGTCGACTCGCCCGAGCAGCGGCGCCTGCGGATCAAGGACAGCCACGCGCTCGCCCTCCAGGACTGGATGGGCACGGCCGCCTTCGACCGGCCCGAGGACCACTGGCCACGTCGATGGGCCGAGGCCTATGTCGACTTTGCGGCCGGTGAGAAGCGTTCCTGGCTGCACCGGCAGGGCGTGCGCTTCTTCCCGGTGGTGGGCTGGGCCGAGCGCGGCGGCTACGACGCGGGCGGGCACGGGAACTCGGTGCCCCGCTTCCACATCACGTGGGGGACCGGGCCGGGCCTGGTCGCGCCCTTCGAGCGGCGGGTGCGGGCCGGCGTCGCCCGCGGCCTCGTGCAGCTGAAGTTCCGCCACCGCGTCACCGGCCTCTCGCGCAACGCGGGATCCGTCGACACGGTCACCGGCGAGATCCTTGAGCCGTCCGGCATCGAGCGCGGTCAGGCCAGCAGTCGCGCGGTCACCGGTGCCTTCGAGCTCAAGGCCCAGGCGGTGATCGTCACGTCGGGCGGCATCGGCGGCAACCACGACCTGGTGCGCGCCAACTGGCCGGAGCGGCTGGGTACTCCGCCCGAGCGGATGATCTCCGGCGTCCCCGCGCACGTCGACGGCAGGATGCTCGGGATCGCCGAGGAGGCGGGCGCGCACCTCATCAATCGCGACCGCATGTGGCACTACACCGAGGGCATCCAGAACTGGAACCCCATCTGGGCCAACCACGGCATCCGCATCCTCCCCGGCCCCTCCTCCCTGTGGCTCGACGCGCGCGGCAACCGACTGCCGGTGCCGTTGTTCCCCGGCTTCGACACGCTCGGCACGCTCGAACACATCATGCGGACCGGGTACGACTACACCTGGTTCGTGCTCGACCAGAAGATCATCGGCAAGGAGTTCGCGCTCTCCGGCTCGGAGCAGAACCCCGACCTCACGGGGAAGTCCGTCAGAGACGTCATCGGGCGGGCGCGTGCCGATGTGCCGGGGCCGGTGAAGGCGTTCATGGACAACGGCGTGGACTTCGTCGTCGAGAAGGACCTCGGCGCGCTCGTGCGCGGGATGAACGCGCTCACCAAGGAGCCGCTCATCGAGGAGGCGGAGCTGCGCCGCGTGATCGTCGAGCGCGACCGGGAGATCGCCAACCCGTTCACCAAGGACCTTCAGGTGACCGCGATGCACGGGGCCCGCAGGTTCCTGGGCGACAAGCTGATCCGTACCGCAGCGCCGCACCGCATCCTCGACCCCAAGGCGGGCCCGCTGATCGCCGTCCGCCTCAACATCCTCACCCGCAAGTCCCTCGGCGGGCTGGAAACCGACCTCTCCTCGCGTGTGCTGACCGAGGGCGGTGATCCGCTGGAGGGCGTGTACGCCGCCGGAGAGGCCGCCGGGTTCGGCGGCGGCGGGGTGCACGGCTACCGGTCCCTCGAAGGTACGTTCCTGGGCGGCTGCCTGTTCTCCGGGCGTACGGCGGGGCGGGCGGCGGCCAAGGCGGTGGGCTGAGCCCGGGCGTCACACATCCCCGTCGGCGCGGCGGGTCGCGGGTTCAACTCCGCGGCTCGCAAGGCAAGTTGACACGTGTAGCGAATCGGTCGGCCCTTGACGTGAACCCATGGCTGCGGGTTTGCTGTGCGTGATCGACTCCTGACGAGCCGCGCCTGTGAGGAAGACCCGCGGTGTCACCACCCCCACCTCCCCTCGGCCGCGGTCGCAAGCGCGCGGCCCAGGCCTTCGACGCCGCGCTCGACGACGCCGAACTCGTTGCCGCGCGCGCCTCGTTGAACCAGGGGCGATGGACCGCGGTCCGCGCACTGCTCGCCGCGACCGGCGACGACTGGGATCGGCGTGGTCATCGCGTCACCGTCCTCGCGCAGGAGTCCGCCGCGCTCGCCTGGGCCCGCGACTGGCAGCTCGCCGAACCGGAGTCCGCCGACGCCGCCGTACTCCTCGGCTGCGCCGCCGTCCAGCGCACCCTGAAGGGCAAGGAGCGCCCGGAGCGCGCCCGCGAGGCCTGCAACGCCGCCGCGGCACTCGCGCCCGCCGACCCCACCCCCTGGCTCGGCCTGCTCGTCCTGGAGCGCTCCCTCGGTACCGAGGACGATGTGGTCCAGCTCTTCGACGAGGTGCGTCACCGCTACCCCGATCACCACCACGCCCACCATCTGATGGTCGCCCGGCTCGCCGAACGTCGGGCCGAAGCGGGCCAGGACCCGCTGCACGAGGTGTACGACTTCGCCAACTGGGCCGCCGAACAGGCCCCCGCCGACTCGCCCCTCGCCGTCCTCCCGGTCGTCGCGCACGCCGAGCGCTACCGCGTGCTCGCCACCGCGGGCAGCGAGCCCGCCGATCCGGTCGCTTCCGGGCATTGGGTCGGTCGCCGGGCCCGCCAGGTGATGAAGGCCGCCTTCGACTGGTGGCTGGAGTGGGAACGCGACGACCACCCGCGCCGCTTCGTCGACCTCAACTTCCTCGCCCACGCCAAGTTCTGCGAGGGCCGGGGCGCCGAGGCGGCCGCCCTGTTCCACCGCATCGGAGAGCACGCCACCCCGGTGCCGTGGTCGTACCCGGACCGCGACCCGTACAAAGCCTTCCGTGCCGCTCGCGACAGCGCGCTCGGCACGGTGTGAACGACCGCGCGCGACCGATCCAGACCCCCGAACACCCCCGAGATCCGAACATCCGAAAGGACAACCCCGCGATGACGACGGGCAGTTCGAGCACATCGAGTACGTCGAACACGGGCAGACCGGCCGTCGACGGCGGCGGCATCAGCACCTTCAAGGGACAGGAGCGCGCCCTGCGCGCCGACCGGCTGGGCACGGGCGGTCTGCTGCTGTCCGTCCTCGCGGCGACCGCCCCGCTCATGGTGGTCGCGGGTGTCATGCCCACCACATTCGCGGTGATGGGCATCGTCGGACAGCCGCTGCTCTTCGTCATCCTCGGCGTCGTCCTGGTGCTCTTCAGCGTCGGGTACGCCGAGATGAGCCGGCACGTCCACAACGCCGGCGCCTTCTACGCGTACATCTCGCGTGGCCTCGGCGGCACCGCCGGCGCGGGAGCGGCGCTGATCGCCCTCGTCGCGTACAACGCCCTCCAGGTCGGCATCTACGGCATCTTCGGCTTCGAGGTGTCCGGGCTGTTCTCCACCTACCTGGACCTCGAAATCGCCTGGTGGATACCGGCGTTGGCGGCCGTGCTCGTCGTCGGCGCGCTCGGCTGGCTGAAGATCGACGTCAACGCGCGCGTGCTGGGCGTGCTGCTGATCATCGAGGTGGCCCTCGTCGTCATCTTCGACATCGCCGCGGTCGCCGACCCGGCGAAGCAGGGCCTGTCGCTGCACGCCTTCAACCCGGACACCCTCACCGGTGCCGGGGTCGGCACCGCGCTCTGCTTCTGCGTCGCCGCCTTCCTCGGCTTCGAACAGGCCCCCGTGTACGCGGAGGAGACCAGCCGGCCGCACATCCTCGTGCCGCGCGTGATGTTCCTCGCCGTCGCCGGTGTCGCCGTCTTCTTCGCGCTCAGCTGCTGGGCGCTCACCGTGGCCACCGGCCCCTCCGGGATCGTCGGCGCCTCCCAGAAGCAGAGCGCGGGCCTGCTCTTCTTCCTCACCGAGTCGCGGCTCGGCGGCACCTTCACGGACGTCCTGCACGTCCTGTTCGTGACCGGCATGTTCGCGGCGATGCTCAGCTTCCACAACGTCGTCGCGCGCTACGCCTTCGCCATGGGCCGCGAGGGACTGCTGCCCGCTGCCTTCGGCCGGACGGCCGGCACCAGCGGTGCCCCCGGCACCGGCTCCCTGCTGCAGACCGCCGTGTCCCTGGTGTTCGTGATCGCCTTCGCGGTCGCCGACGACAAGCCGACCGGCGATCCGACCGCACCCGTGCTGCACCTGTTCACCTGGGGCGGCAACATCGGCGCGCTCGGCGTCATCGTGCTGATGGCCGCCGCCTCGCTCTCCGTCATCGTCTTCTTCGCCCGCCGGGGCGCCGCGCGGGCCCAGGCCTGGCGCCTCGCCACCTCCGCCGTCGCGGGCGTCGCGCTGCTCGTCATCGCGGTCTACACGGTCAAGGACTTCGACGTCCTCGTCGGTGCGGGCCCCGGCTCCTCGCTGAGTTGGCTGCTGCCCGGCATTATCGCGGCCGCGCTGGTCATCGGCGTGATCCAGGGCCTGGTGCTGCGCGCCCGCAAGCCTGGGGCGCACGCCCGGATCGGGCTCGGCAACGAGGCGTTCCAGCTGGACAAGGCGGCCGAGTCCGCGTCCTGAAGCGGCCTGCCTGGAGCACGCCTGACGAACGGCACGTAAGAAGTGATTACGGAACGCTGACGGGCACCCGCCGCCGCTGGCCTTTTGGGGGTCGCGGGTGCTCGAATCAGTGTGTGAACCCTGAACAGCCCGAGGAGCGCGAACCGGAGCGATCCGACGAGCGGGCCCGGGAGCGACCCGAAGAGCGAAGTCCCAAGCGGTCCGAGGAGCGAACTCCGCACGACCGGGGTCCGGAGCGGCCCGAGGAGCGTGGGGCGCCGATCGGCCGCCGGGTGCTGCTCGGCACGCTCGGACTCGGCGCGCTCGGTGTGATCGCCGCGCCACCGATCCAGCGCGGCCTCGAATCCTTCCTCGCCGGCGCCTCCGAGAAGGACCCCACGGGCCTCACCGGTCTGCTGCCCAACGGCGGCGGCTTCCGCTACTACTCGGTGGCGTCCTCCGTCCCCCACAAGAACGAGACGAACTACCGCCTCACCATCGACGGCCTGGTCGACCACCCCAGGTCCTACACCCTCGCCGAGCTGCGAGCGCTGCCCCAGACCCGCCTCGTGCACGACGTCCAGTGCGTCACGGGCTGGCGGGTGCCGGGCACACCCTTCGAGGGCGTACGCCTGTCCCGGCTGCTGGACGCCGCGGGAGTGCGCTCCTCGGCCGGGTCGATCCGGTTCACCTGCTTCGACGGGACGTACACGGAGAGCCTCACGCTGCGGCAGGCCCGCCGCGCCGACGTCCTGGTGGCCCTGCGCATGCAGGACAAGCCCCTCGGCCACAACCACGGCGGCCCCGTCCGCCTCTACGTAGCCCCCATGTACTTCTACAAGTCCGCCAAGTGGCTCTCCGGCATCACCGTCACCGAGGACGTCCGTCCCGGTTACTGGGAGGACCGGGGCTACGACGTGGACGCGTGGGTCGGCCGCTCGAACGGACGCGACGATGCACCCACGAGTTGACGACACCCCGGCCGTGTCCCCGCGCTCCGCCCGGGTGCGGCGCTTCAGCCGCGCCGAGCACTGGGTGCACCGTGCGACCGCCCTGCTGATGGGCGTGTGCGTGGCCACCGCGGCCTGCCTCTACATCCCCCAGCTCGCCGAACTCGTCGGCCGCCGCGAGCTCGTGGTCAGGATCCATGAAGTGGCGGGCGTGCTGCTCCCGGTGCCCGTCCTGGCGGGCCTGGCCTCTCGCGCCTTCCGCGCCGACCTGGGCTTCCTGAACCGCTTCGGGCCGCACGACCGGGTGTGGCTGCGCGCGGCGCTGCGTCGCGACAAGAGCCCGGAGTCCCGCCCGGCGGGCAAGTTCAACGCCGGGCAGAAGATCTACGCGGCCTGGATCGCCGGGGCCTCGCTGGTGATGCTGGGCACGGGCCTGCTGATGTGGTTCACCCACCTCACGTCTCTGATGTGGCGCACCAGCGCGACCTTCGTGCACGACTGGCTGGCTCTGACGATCGGCATCGTCCTCGCCGGCCACATCGGCATGGCGCTGGGCGATCCGGAGGCCCGGGAGGGGCTGCGGACGGGGTCGGTGAGCCGGGAGTGGGCGGAGAGCGAGCATCGCCTCTGGCGGCCCTGAGTACGCCGCCGGCAGCATCGGCGCGGCCACCTGGGCGTGCCGCGGCACCCTCGCGGCCCGCGCCGGATCTCGCCGGACCCGCTGGTGCAGCACCGCCGCCGGTTGCGATCGCCCCCGGGGCGTCGCCGCTCAGGGGCTGCGGACGGGGTCGGTGAGCCGGGAGTGGGCGGAGAGCGAGCATCGCCTCTGGCGGCCCTGAGTACGCCGCCGGCAGCATCGGCGCGGCCACCTGGACGTGCCGCGGCACCCTCGCGGCCCGCGCCGGATCGCGCCGGACCCGCTGGTGCGGCACCGCCGCCGGTTGCGATCGCCCCCGGGGCGTCGCCGCTCAGGGGCTGCGGACGGGGTCGGTGAGCCGGGAGTGGGCGGAGAGCGAGCATCGCCTCTGGCGGCCCTGAGTACGCCGCCGGCAGCATCGGCGCGGCCACCTGGACGTGCCGCGGCACCCTCGCGGCCCGCGCCGGATCGCGCCGGACCCGCTGGTGCGGCACCGCCGCCGGTTGCGATCGCCCCCGGGGCGTCGCCGCTCAGGCTCGGTGGCCGCGGGTCGTCCTCGGGGGGCTCATGACGGCACCACCGATGCCGTCCGGGAAGACACTTCGCCGAGGATGCGAAAGCAGCCGCAGGAAGTGTTCGGGAGGCGAAAGCAGCCGCAGGAAGGGCTCAGGAGGCGAAATCCAGCAGCACCTTGCAGGACTTGTTCCGGTCGGCGGCGAGAGCGAAGGCCGACTCCGCCTCCCGGACGGGGACCACCGCGCTGACGAGGCCGTCGAACGAGGACTCGACCGCGAGCAGTGCGATCGCGTCGTCGAACTCCCCGTCGAAGCGGAACGCACCCCGCAACTCGATCTCCCGGCTCACCACCAGGTTCCCCGCGAACGGGCTCTGCCCGGGCGGCAGCATGCCCAGCTGCACGACGACGCCGCCGCGCCGCACCAGGCGGAGGCAGGTGTCGAGGCCCGCGGCGACACCGGACGCCTCGATGGCGACGTCGACCTCGCGGGGCCAGGCGGGATCGGCGGGATCGTCGGCCCGTACGACCGTGTCCGCGCCGGCCGAGACGGCGTACGACAGCGCTCGCGGCAGCAGATCCGTGACCGTGACCCGTGCGGCGCCCGCGGCCTTCGCGGCGGCCACCACGAGGCAGCCGATGGGCCCGGCGCCCGTCACCAGCACATGGCGGTCGGCGACGGCTCCGGCCCGCCGCATCGCGTGCAGTGCGACGGACAGCGGCTCGGCGAGCGCGGCCCGCCGGAGGTCCAGGCCCGCGGGCAACGCCCGCAACTGGCCGGCCGGGACCACGACTTGGGCCGCGAAACCGCCCTGGATGTGCGGCGTGCGCGCCGCGCTGCCCAGGTACCGGGTGTCACGGCACACGTTGGCGCGGCCGTCGACGCACTCGGGACAGCCCCCGCACGCAGTGGCCGGGTGCGCGGCAACAGCCGTTCCCGGCACGGGACCTGAGGCCCCGTCACCGTACGAGACCACCGTCCCGACGACCTCGTGGCCCAGCACCATCGGCTCCCGCAGCCGGAAGTCACCGACCCCGCCGTGCCGCCAGTAGTGCAGGTCGGACCCGCACACCCCGCCGTACCGGACGGCGACGAGCGCCTGACCGGGACCGGGGGAGGGCACGGGCAGTTCGTCGACCCGCAGGTCGCCCTGGCCGTGGATCACGCAACCGAGCATCGCCGACTCCCTTTCAGAGCACACTCGTCATGCCGCCGTCGACGTACAGCACCTGCCCGCTGACGAAGTCCGCCGCGGGAGAGGCGAGGAAGAGCACGCCGCCGACCAGGTCGTCGGTACGTCCCCACCGCCCGGCCGGGGTGCGCCGCCGCACCCAGGCGCTGAACTCCTCGTCGTCCACCAGCGGTCTGGTGAGCCGGGTCTCGATGTAGCCGGGGCCGAGCCCGTTGACCTGCACGCCGTGCGGGCCCCAGTCCGCGCACATGCCCTTGGTGAGCATCTTCAGCGCGCCCTTGGTGGCCGCGTAGGGGGCGATGCCCGGGCGGACGACCTCGCTCTGCAGCGAGCAGATGTTGACGATCTTGCCGTGGCCGCGTTCGGTCATCCGCCGCGCGGCCTCACGGCCCACCAGGAACGCGCTCGTCAGGTTGGTGTTCAGGATGCGGTGCCAGTCCGTGTCCGTGAACTCCAGGAGCGGGGCGCGCAGTTGCATGCCCGCGTTGTTGACGAGGATGTCGAGCGGTCCCACCCGCTCCTCGACGTCCGCTATGCCGGCGGCCACCGAGGGCCCGTCGGTGACGTCGAACACCGCGGTGTGGACGTCACCGGGCAGCTCCGAGGCGGCCTTGGTGAGCCGTTCGGGGTCGCGCCCGTTGAGGACGACCGTGCAGCCGGCCTCCGCGAGACCGCGCGCCAGTGCGAGCCCGATGCCGCGGCTGGAGCCGGTGACAAGAGCCGTACGGCCGCTGATGTCGAAGAGCGGGTGACTCATCCGTGTACTCCTAGATCACGAGGGACAGCAGCAGGACCAGTCCTCCGCCGACCACCGAGATGATCGTCTCCATCACCGACCAGGTCTTGATGGTCTGGCCGACGTTCAGGCCGAAGTACTCCTTGACCAGCCAGAAGCCGGCGTCGTTCACGTGGCTGAAGAAGAGCGAGCCCGCGCCGATCGCCAGGACGAGGAGGGAGGTGTGCGCGGTCGACATGTCGGCCGCGAGGGGTGCGACGAGACCGGCCGCCGAGATGGTCGCGACGGTCGCCGAACCGGTGGCGAGCCGGATGGCCACCGCGATCAGCCAGGCGAGCAGCAGCGCGGGGATCGACCAGTCCTTGGAGATGTCCAGGATCATCTGGCCCACACCGGAGTCGATCAGGGTCGCCTTGAAGCCGCCACCCGCGCCGACGATCAGCAGGATGCCCGCGATCGGGGCGAGGGACTTCTCGACGGTCGTCGCGAGGCGGTCCTTGGTGAAGCCGGCCGCGCGGCCCAGCGTGAACATACCGACGATGACGGCCGCGAGCAGGGCGATCAGCGGCGCACCGATGACGTCGAAGACGCGCTGCACCCGGTCCGTGGGGTCGTCGACGATGATGTCGACCAGGGCCTTGGACAGCATCAGGATGACCGGCAGCAGCATCGTGGCGAGGGTGGCGCCGAAGCCGGGGCGCTTCGCCAGGTCCTCGGAGGCGCGGGTCGGGATCATCCGGTCGGGGGCGGGGACGTCCACCCAGCGGGCCGCGTAGCGCGAGAAGAGCGGACCGGCGATGATCACCGTCGGGATGGCGACCAGGACACCGAGCGCGAGCGTGAGGCCGAGGTTGGCCTTGACCGCGTCGATCGCGACCAGCGGACCGGGGTGCGGCGGGATCAGGCCGTGCATCACGGACAGACCTGCCAGTGCCGGGATGCCGATGCGCATCAGGGAGTAGTTGCCGCGCTTGGCGACCATCAGGACCACCGGGATCAGCAGCACGATGCCGACCTCGAAGAACAGCGGCAGACCGATCACGGAGGCGATCAGCACCATCGCCCACGGCATGGCGCGCCCGCCCGCCTTGGCGAGGATCGTGTCGACTATCTGGTCGGCGCCGCCGGAGTCGGCGAGCAGCTTGCCGAGGATCGCGCCCAGCGCGATCAGTACACCGACGCCGGCGACGGTCGAGCCGAGCCCGGTCGTGAAGCTGGCGATGGTCTTGTCGAGCGGGGCCCCGGCGAACGCGCCGAGGGCGAGCGAGCCGATGGTCAGGGCCAGGAACGCATGCAGCTTGAACTTGGTGATGAGCAGGACGATGACGGCGATGCCCGCCAGCACGGCGATGCCCAGCTGAGCATGGCCTGCCGAGGTGATCGGCTCGACGGCGTCCGCTGCCAGCATCTCGGCGCTGAGTCTGGTCACGGTTGATCCCTTGCTTGAGAAAGGTACGAAGGGGACAGGGGTACGGCGAAGGGTTACTGCGAGGGCTGGGCGAGCCCTTGGAGCGCGGCAACGGCCCGCTCGGTGATCTCCTCGGGGCCGCCCGACACGTCCACGGCGACACCCGCCTCGTCCGCCTCCAGCGGCTGCAGGGTGGCGAACTGGGAGTCCAGGAGCGCTGTCGGCATGAAGTGCCCCTGGCGGTGCGACATCCGGTCCTCGATGAGCTTGCGTTCACCGGTGAGGTGCACGAACACGACTCCGGGTGCCGCTGCCCGCAGCCGGTCCCGGTAACTGCGCTTCAGCGCCGAGCTGCTGACCACTCCGCCGAGTCCGGCCCGCTCGTGCGCCCAGGCGCCGATCGCGTCCAGCCACGGCCAACGGTCCTCGTCGGTCAGCGGTGTGCCGGCCGTCATCTTGGCGATGTTGGCCTGCGGGTGGAAGTCGTCGCCCTCGGCGTACGGAACGCCGAGCCGGGCCGCGAGCAGGGGACCGATGGTGGTCTTGCCGGTTCCTGCCACGCCCATGACCACGACGACATGGGGGGTACGCGTCAGCTGCATCGTGCTCTCGCCGTCTTCATCGTCTTCATCGACATCTGATGTCGACGACACTGAAACTCATTAGGTACGACGAATTCAAGAGTCTGTGACATATAAGTCTGACTTTTTGTTCCTGGCGATGGCCTCGTACGCTGACCCCATGACCACACGGGGCCGGGGGCTGCACGGACATGTACTGGAAACCCTCGGGCCGGCGATCACGGCGGGGGAGTACCCGCCCGGCAGCGTGCTGCGCACGGACGAACTCGCGCAGCGCTTCGAGGTATCGCGCTCCGTGATGCGCGAGGCGGTCCGGGTTCTCGAATCCATGCACCTCGTCGAGTCCCGCCGCCGCGTGGGCGTCACGGTCCGCCCCAAATCCGAGTGGAACGTCTACGACCCTCAGGTCATCCGCTGGCGGCTGGCCGGCGCCGACCGCCCCCACCAGCTGCGTTCGCTCACCGTGCTGCGCTCCGCCGTCGAGCCGATCGCCGCGGGCCTGGCCGCCCGGCATGCCACGGCCGAGCAGTGCGCCGAACTCACCGAGTGCGCCCTGGGCATGGTCGCCACGTCACGCGGGCACCAGCTGGAGGCGTATCTCGTCCACGACGTCGCCTTCCACCGGGTGATTCTCAACGCGTCGGGCAACGAGATGTTCGCCCGTCTCGGTGACGTCGTCGCGGAGGTCCTGGCGGGCCGTACCCACCACGAGGTCATGTTCGAGGACCCCGACCCCGCCGCCGTCACGCTCCACGTCCAGGTCGCGGAGGCCGTACGGGAAGGCGACGCGGCCCGCGCCGAGGAGCTCACCCGCGAGATCACGGTCGGCGCACTCCAGGAGCTGGACATCCTGGCGCCGTAGGCCCCACCGGCTCCACTGGTCGAGGCAGTCCCCTTCTACTGGTCGAGAAAGTCGCCGTCCACGTACACCCACGTCCCGTCGACCCGCTCGAAGCGGCTGCGCTCGTGCAGCGAGCCGCCCCGGTAGGAGGCCCGGAACGTCACGGTCCCCACGGAGTGGAACGCCGACCCCTGACTCGTACCGAGAATCTCCAGCCCCGTCCACCGCATCCGGGGGTCGAACTCCACCCGCGCAGGCCGCGTTCGTGGATGCCAGGTCCTCAGCAGATACCCCTCGTCCTCCTTCACGAAGGCGCAGTACCGCGACCGCATCAGCGCCTCGGCGGTCGGTGCCGCGGCCTCACCGCGGTGGAAGCGCCCGCAGCACTTCGCGTACGGCTCGGGAAGCCCGCAGGGGCAGGAACGACTGGTCATGGCTGCCATTCTGCCGAGGGTCTAGGCCGAGTCGGCGTTCGTCGGCGGGTACGTGGGCCGGGCGGGAACCGGCGCGGCGAGCGTCGGCACGGGTGGGAGGGCGGGCTCGTACAGCCAGGCCGCGAACACGTCGTCCAGGGGCTCCGCCGTGTAGCGGGATGCGTGCGCGGTGAAGGCCGCCGTGGTGACCGCTCCGCTCCGGTGCAGGGTGGCCCAGCCGCGCAGCATGCGGAAGAAGGCGTCGTCACCCATCGCGCAGCGCAGCGCGTGCAGGGTGAGCCCGCCGCGCTCGTAGAGCCGGTCGTCGAACATCAGCTTGCGGCCCGGGGCGGACAGGACCAGGTCCTGCGGCTGCGCGGACAGCTTCCGGTGCGCTGCGGCGGCCAGTCGCTGCGCCGTACGGCCGCCGGACCGCTCCGACCAGAGCCACTCCGCGTACTTCGCGAAGCCCTCGTTCAGCCAGATGTGCCGCCAGTCCGCGATGGAGACGCTGTTGCCGAACCACTGGTGCGCCAGCTCGTGCGCGATCAGCCGCTCCGACCCGCGCGCCCCGTCCACGTGGTTGGCGCCGAACAGCGACAACCCCTGTGCCTCGACCGGGACATCGAGTTCTTCCTCCGTCACGACCACCGCGTACTCGCCGAAGGGATACGGCCCGAAGAGGTCCTCGAACAGCTCCATCATCGCGGGCTGCCGCGCGAAGTCCCGGGAGAACTCGGAGAGCAGATGCGCGGGCAGATGACCGGACTGCGGTACGCCGCCGAGGCCCGGGTCGCCGAGCAGCACCGTCTGGTACTTCCCGATCGACAACCCGACCAGATAGCTGGACGTCGGCGCCGCCTGCTCGTACACCCACGTGGTCGTGGAAGCCTTCGTCGTACGCGTCAGCAGCCGGCCGCCCGCCACCACCGAGTAGGCGGAGGGGGTGGTGATCGAGATCTGGTACGAGGCCTTGTCGGCCGGGCGGTCGTTGCACGGGTACCAGGACGGCGCCCCGGTCGGCTGGCTCGCCACCAGCGCCCCGTCCTCCAGCTCCTCCCAACCGAGCCCGCCCCAGGGGCTGTTGACCGGCTTGGGGTTGCCCGACCAGTGCACCTCGATGGTGAAGGCGGCGCCGGCCCGGATCGGCTTCGCCGGGCGGATGCGCAGCCTGCCGCCGCGGTGCGTGTAGTGCGGCGCCTTGCCGTCCACGCGGACCCGGCCGATCCGGAAGTCGGCCAGGTTCAGCTGGAATTCGGTGAGCGGCGCCCGGCCGGCTATGGCGTTGAGCCGCGCGGTGCCGGAGAGCCGGTTCGGGCCGGGACGGTAGTCCAGCGCGAGCTCGTACCGATGCACCCGGTAGCGGGGATCACCGTTGGCCGGGAAGTACGGGTCCGATCCCACTGTCTGCTGAACACTCACCGCTGCGACTGCTCCCTGCCCTGTGCTCGTACGACTTGCCGCTGTACCGCCCTTCGTATCCGATCCGGTCATGTCTTCTATGAACGCCATGCCTCGATCGGGTTGCCCAGCCAGCGGGTGTCGTCGGGAACGGACTCCGCCGCCATCACCAGCGACGCGGGACCCAGGGTGGAGCGGGCCCCGACGGTGCTGCCGGGCAGGACGATTCCGCCCGGGCCCAGGGTGGCGCCCTCACGGAGAACTACAGTATCCGTCCGCAAGATCCGGTCGTGGAAGAGGTGGGTCTGCAGCACACAGCCCCGGTTCACCGTCGCCGCGTCCTCCAGCGTGACCAGGTCGGTCTCGGGCAGCCAGTAGCTCTCCACCCAGGTGCCCCGGCCGATGCGGGCGCCGAGCCCGCGCAGCCACGCCGTCATCAGCGGCGTACCGGGCACGGAGCCGGCCAGCCACGGCACGGCGACGACCTCGACGAACGTGTCCGCGAGCTCGTTGCGCCACACGAATCCGCTCCACAGCGGGTGCTCACCGCTCCGGTGCCGGCCCACGAGCAGCCACTTCGCCAGGATGGAGACGAGGCACGCGAGAGCGCCCACGGCGAGCAGCACCACCCCGGACAGCGCCCAGCCCCACGCCCCCAGCGCACTCAGTGCGGCCACCGTCAGTACGGCCAGCGCCGCCGAGCAGAACACCGGCACGATCCGGCACAGCTCGACCAGGCCCCGCCCCCACAACAGGCGCACGGGCGGGTCGTACGTACGGCTCCGGTCGCCGTCCTGCGTCGAACGCGGCAGCTTCACCGGCGGCAGCCCCAGATACGAACTGCCCTTCTTCGCCTTCTTCGGCGTCGCCGACAGCACACCGACCAGGCCGCCGTCCGGCACGCTGCGGCCCGGCGCGGTCATCCCGGAGTTGCCGAGGAACGCCCGGCGGCCGATCTCGGCCCGCCCGATCCGCATCCAACCGCCACCGAGCTCGTACGGTGCGGTCAGCGTGTCGTCCGCGAGGAAGGCGCCCTCACCGACGGTGGTGAGGCTGGGCAGCGCGAGGACGGTGGAGACCTCGGCGCCCCGCCCGATCTTCATGCCGAGCAGCCGCAGCCACACCGGCGTGATCAGCCCGGCATACAGCGGGAACAGCGTCTCGCGAGAGCGGTCCATCAGCTGGGTGACCGTCCAGGCCTGCCAGCCGACGCGGCCGTGCGTCGGATGCGTGCCCTCGTGCAGCCCGAGGCTCAGCAGACGCACGGCGACCAGGAGCAGCAGCGCGTAGGCGAGACCGAAAGCGAGCGTCGCCGGCACCAAAGCGAGCGCGGCACCGCGCAGGGCCGCGCCGAGCCCGGCGTCCGCGCTCACGAACACATGCGCCACGAGCAGGGCGGCGACGCCCGCCAGCAGGGGCAGCGCGGACAGGGCGAACCCGGTCGCGCCGTACATCGCCCGCCAGTACGTGCCGCGCTGCGGCCGTTCGTTGGGCCAGGCGCGCTTCGCCTTGCCGAGCTTGACCGCGGGGGCTCCGGCCCAGCGCTGCCCGGTCGGAATGTGTCCGGACACGGCGGAGCCGGGGGCCACCTCGGCCCGCTTGCCCACGCGCGCACCGGGGAAGAGCAGGCTGCGCGTGCCGACCACCGCGTGCGCGCCCACCTTGACCGGGCCGATCTCCAGCCGGTCGCCGTCCAGCCAGTGCCCCGACAGGTCCACCTCGGACTCGACAGCAGCACCCCGGCCGAGCTTGAGCATGCCGGTCACCGGCGGCAGCGAGTGCAGGTCCACGTCCGGGCCGATCTTGGCGCCCAGGGCACGGGCGTACCGCTCCAGCCAGGAACCGGTGAGCGAGGTCGCGCCGCTGAACTCGGCGAGCCGCTCGGCCGTCCAGAGCCGGAGATGAACGCTTCCACCGCGCGGGTAACGCCCGGCCTTCACGTCCCGCAGCAGCAGCCGCGCCCCGCCCGCCGCGATCGCGAGCCGCCCCGGCGGACTGAAGAAGACGAGCGCACCGGCGGCGACGAGCCACCACGACGCGCTCGGCGCCCACGGATAAGGCCCGAACCAGTGCAGTACGTTCCCGAGCGCGGCCAGCGCCACGGTCCAGCGCAGCCCGAGCAGCGTGAACAGCGGGATCAGCAGAAGCAGCTGGGTCGCCTTGGCGCGCAGCGGGACCGGCGCGACGATCCGCTCGGCGCCGTCGTCCTGCGCGGACTTCTCCAGGCGCCGGGCCAGCTTGCGCAGGACGGGCTGCTGGTAGATGTCCAGGACCGCCGCGCTCGGATAGCGGGTGCGCAGCCTGGTCGTGAGCTGGGCGGCGGCGAGGCTGCTGCCGCCGATCGCGAAGAAGTCGTCGGACGCGCCCGCGACGGGGATGCCGAGCACCTCGCTCCACTGCTCGGCGAGCCAGGCCTCGGTGCCGTAGAGCTGTTCTTTCGCGGCGCCCGTCTCCAGGCCCTCCAGCGGCCAGGGCAGCGCGTTGCGGTCGACCTTGCCGGACGTCCGGGTCGGCAGGTCCTCGACCGGGGCGAGCAGCGGCACCAGGGCGGCGGGCAGCTCGGCGCGCAGCCTCTCCACGGCGGTGGCCTGATCCCAGCCGTCCTGGGTGACCACATAACCGACGAGCAGCTGGTTGCCGCTGCGCGCGGTGCGCACGGCGGCGGCCGCGCCCGCGACCCCGGGCAGGGCCTGCAGGGCCGCGTCCACCTCACCGAGCTCGATCCGGCGCCCGCCGAGCTTGATCTGCTCGTCGGCCCGTCCGAGGAAGATCAGCCCCTCCGGCTCGGCCTTGACCAGGTCACCACTGCGGTACGCCCGCTCCCAGCCCAGCGACTCCAGCGGCGCGTACTTCTCCGCGTCCTTCTCGGCGTCGAGATACCGGGCGAGCCCGACCCCGCCGATCACGAGCTGGCCGCTGTCGCCCATGGCCACGGGCTCGCCGGCCTCATCGACCACGGCCAGCTCCCAGCCGTTCAACGGCAGTCCGATCCGGATCGGCTCCTCGCCGGTCATGAGGGAGGCACAGGCGACGACGGTGGCCTCGGTGGGCCCGTAGGTGTTCCACACCTCGCGGCCCTCGGTCACCAGCCGCTGGACCAGCTCGGGCGGGCAGGCCTCACCGCCGAAGATCAGCAGCCGGACCTCGTTGAGCGTCTCGGGCTCCCACAGGGCGGCCAGCGTGGGCACGGTGGAGACGACGGTGATCTCCTGCTCCACCAGCCAGGGCCCGAGGTCCGCACCGCTGCGGACCTGCGCGCGCGGCACGGGCACCAGACAGGCGCCGTAGCGCCAGGCCAGCCACATCTCCTCGCAGGAGGCGTCGAAGGCGACGGAGAGCCCGGCCATGACCCGGTCACCGGGCCCGATCGGGTCCTCGGTCAGGAACAGCTCGGCCTCGGCGTCCACGAACGCGGCGGCGCTGCGGTGACTGACGGCGACGCCCTTGGGCTTGCCGGTGGATCCGGAGGTGAAGATGATCCACGCGTCGTGCTCGACTCCGGGCCGGGCGGCGACAGCCTCCGACCGGCCGTTGACGGTCAGCTCGTGCCCGGCGCCGACGACCGCGCGCACCGCCGCCTCGCCGAACACCAGCTCGGCCCGCTCGTCCGGGTCCTCGGCGTCCACCGGCACATAGGCGGCACCAGCGGCCAGTACGGCGAGGATCGCGACGTACAGCTCGTTGGTGCCGGAGGGGACCCGGACACCGACCCGGTCGCCGAGGCCGACCCCGGCGGCGCTCAGCCGCCGCCGCAGGGCCTCGATCTCGACGGCCAGGTCACGGTACGTGAGGCAGCGGTGCCCGTCGTCCAGCGCGGGCTCGTCGGGGTACGCCCGGACGGAGGCGTCGAGGAGGTCGACAAGGGTGCGGGGCGAGGCGGCGGAGGAGGCGGAGAAGCGTGCGGGGTTGCCGAACTCCGCGCGCACCTCCTCGTCGAACAGCGCGAGTGCGGGGCCTTGCTCGAGGGCTGCCATCGGGTCCTCACGTGTTGTTTCCCGGAGCGTCCGGGTCGCTGGTGGGCCCGCAGGTACGCCTGGGGATATTCCGGTCCAGCTCCAAACAAGCGTGAAATAGTAGTACGACGCTATCCGCGGACCTGGTCGTCAGCCATGCGAGGAGCCCTCCCGGGGCACCGGAACCATTGGTTCCGCAGTGCTGACGGTGCTCTGACATGGGGATATGTCATCCTGACGAGATCTGCCCCACATCTGCCCGTAACGTCTCGAACACAACGAGCGAGGGTGGCCGGTGTCGCGCGCGACGGGCCGACAACGTAACGAGCTCGGGCCGCGACCTGATGGTCGCGGCCCAAGCTCGTTCGATGTGGGAAACCGACGGAACGCGCTGTTCAGGCAGTAGGCCAGGCCCCTCGGAGATCGTTTCCCACGGCCTCGGTGATCATTTCCCACGGTCCTGACCGGAGGCCATTCCCACGACACGTCACGATTGAGAAGCGGCGCCATGTGTGCCGCTGTGAGATCCGCTCGCTCGACGGCACAGTCCCAGCACACTCGCTTCCCGAGCCGGCCTCAGTCGCGTGCTCTGGTGAACCAGCCGCACGCACAGCGACCAGGCCGGGCCGGGGCGCGGGGAGATCCGGATGCTCATCCGTGCCGTCGTCGACGTACACGGATGTCGAACCCACACCTGAAGTTGCCCAGGAGGCTCGCACCGTCGATGCCGTGGATGGCGACTGCTTCAGCTGGTTCGTTCCCCGCCGGACCGGCCCGCCGGCTCGAAGCCGGCCCAGAGCCCTGCTGAACGAATCCTGCGACAACCTGCTTCCACCCAAATACACTCGGTGGCCACCGGATCGGTCTGTGCCACGAAAGGTTGAGCACATGACGGAGTTATGGTCGGGCGCCCACGGCTCGGTGGGGCGCGTGGTCACATGGCCCGCACCTGACGCGTACGTCCTGGTCGACGGCGTCCTGCTGCGGGCCCTGCCGGCCCGCGTGGACGCGATACCCGGGCGTCTGGTGCGGCTCGCCTTCGACTCCGGGAAGGGGCGCCTGCTCATGACGGAAGCCGATCCCGGCGACGACCCGAGGACCGCCGGGAAGCCGGGCGCCGCATGACCACGGACTACGACATCGGGTTCGCGTCCGGGCTCGACGAACGGCAGCCTGTCGTCATCCTCCTCGACGCCTCGGGCTCCATGGCCCGCCCCGCGTCCAACCCCCGCATCGCCGAGGTCGACTCGGCGCTCACCACCCTGTTCGAGAGCGTTCGGTCCCAGGCCCGGCTGCGGGCGCGGGTGGAGACCTGTCTGATCACCTTCGGTTCGCAGGTCCGGGTGTACGACGCAGGCGCCTCCGCTCTCGTCACCGCGGAACAGGCGGACTCCGACCGCGTCTTCGTACCGGTGGACAAGTTGTCCCCTCCTCCGCTCACCGCGGAGGGCTACACCTGTCTTGAGCCCGCGCTGGATGTCGCTCTGCGGCTCGCCGCCGAACGCCGCCGAACTCTGGAGGCCCGCCGGCTGTCCGTACTTCGGCCGCTGATCTGGCTGGTGACGGACGGCGCGCCGAGCGATGAGCGGGGCCGGGCACTGGACACGGCGGAACTGGCCCCGCTCGCCGACCGGTTGCGTGTGGCGGAAGCGGCCTTGCCCCCCGACGGATGCGTCTTCCTCACGATCGGTGTCCAGGGCGCCGACCGCCGACTCCTCGAAGTACTCGCGCCGGACGCCACGTTCATGCTGGAAGGCCTCGACTTCACCCAGATCCTGCAGTTTCTGCTCCGCAGTTCCGACCGGGTCAGTTCGATCGGCACGGCCGGGGAAGTGCACCGTGAGGTCGCCCGGCAGGCCGCGCTGCAGAAGGCCATGAACGACCTGGCGGAGAAGCACCTCTAGTGGACGACCACCGCGGGCTGTTCGTATCGGGGGCCGTGGTGCAGGGCACCGACCACCTCGCCTCGGGAATCGGTTGCCAGGACGCCCTCAAGTCCGCCCGGTGCGAGGGCGGCGAGGGCGTCGTACTGGCCGTCGCCGACGGTGCCGGCAGTCGGGACCGCAGTGCCCTGGGAGCCCATCTGGCGGTCGACATCGCGTGCCGGGCGCTTGCCCGGGACCTACCGGGCGGCGACACGGACGGCCCGGTGTGGACCGAGTGGATCAGTGGCCGGGCGAAGGAGGTCGTGGACACCTGGCTGCGTGCGACGCGTGCCCTGCCCGCGGCGGGGGACTACGAGGGGGCCGGAGCCCACGTCCCGCGCGTCGGCGCCGCAGACCCCCCCGACCCCGGAGAGTTCGCCGCGACCCTGGCCGCGGTAGTCGTGCGACCGCCCTGGGCCGCGTTCCTCTGCGTAGGAAACTGCTTCGGCACTGTCCTGACCATGGACGGCGACAGCGCACGGGAACGCTGCCACCTGGTGCTTCCGCCACCTGACGAACGGCACTCGTCCGTCTTCCTCTCCTCACCCGGGGCTCGCATGCGAGTGCGATCGTTCGCCCTCTGGGATCCAGACCTCACCGGTGTCATGGTGGCAACGGACGGCTGCGTACCGCTGACGCTGGACCACCCTGACATGCACGGACTGCCGACCGCGGCCGGGCCGGTGCCCTCCGCCCGGTTCTTCGTCGGGCTGGCGACGGCCCTGCGGGACAACGGCGGTGACGCGGAACCGCTGCGCGCCCTGTTGTCCAGCCCCGAGGCCGGACGCAGCGGTGACGACCTGACGATGCTGTGCGCGCTCACGGGCCGCGGCACGCGGACCGGGGGGAGGTGACGGTGGTGATTCGCACCTGGTCCTCGTCGGGTCGCGAGTGGGTCCTCGGCGAGGTCGTGGGCAGCGGCTCGGAAGGCGCGGTATACACCGTCGAGCGGCGGCCGGGGCTGGTCGCGAAACTCGTGCCCCTGGCGGCCGAACCCGACGTGTACCGACTGCGTGTGGAAAGCCTCGTTCGGCAGGGACGGGAGCCGCGGACCGTGAAACTGCTGAGCGGAACGCCGAGTCGGCTGGCCTGGCCGCTGGACACCCTGGTCACGTCCGGAGGTGTCACCGGGTATCTGATGCGGGACATGCGCCAGGCGTTCATGCCCTTCGAACAGCTGCTGCTGCCGACGGCACGCCGGGAGTCCCTGCCCGAGATGACCTGGGCCACCGCCTTGCGGACGGCCGCTTCGCTGGCGGCCCTCCTCGCGGACCTGCACGCCGAGGGCTACGTGGTCGGGGATCTCAAACCGGACAACCTCTGGGCCGACGCCGAGGGCCGAACCGGGTTGGCGGACATCGACTCGCTGCAGTTCACCGACGGCCGACGGGCCTTCCCCTGCCGGATGCGCTCGCCGGGCTACACCGCCCCCGAGGGCATCGACTCCGACGTACTGCCGGACCGCTCCTCCGACAGCTTCGTCCTCGCCGTCCTGGTCCACCAGCTGCTGATGGGTGGTCTGCACCCCTTCCACGGCCGCCCGGCCGACGGCCGCCCGTACTTCTCGCTGGACGACAACGTGCGCAACGGCCGATGTCGGTTCACGGACCCCGACTCGGTGGTCCTGCCGAAGGCCGCTCCCCCGACGGACCTGCTGCCCCGAGCCATCAGGGACCTCTTCGCCCAGGCGTTCGGCCGCTCCGGGTGCGGGACCCCAGCCTCCCGGCCGGACGCCGGCGCCTGGGCACGGGGGCTGCTGGCGGAGTCACGACCCGGCCGTCTGACGGTCTGCGACCGTGACGACCGGCACGTGCACACGGTGGAGCGGCCCTGGTGCCCCTGGTGCGACCAGCAGGAGCGCGGCGCCACCACCTGGGGAGCGACCGACACCCGCCCTGGACACAGCGAGGTGATCCGACCATGACCGACTCCGACCCCAGCTCCATCGCTCGACACCTGCCGGCGATGCGCGACGAAGGAGGCATAAGAAGCGGAGGCGACGTACGCGGCTCGGCGGACGCATCCCGCCGGGGCGAGTTGGCCCTCAACCGTGTCCTGGACCGCTGCGGAACGCTGGGGCCCAACGTACGGGCGGTGATCTGGGTCCAGGGCTGCCCCTTGCGCTGCGTGGGCTGTGTCGCACCGGAGACACTCCCGTTCGCAGGCGGCGAGATGCGCAGCGTCGCCGAGGTGGCCGACTGGCTGACGCGCCTGACGGACGTGGAGGGCGTCACCCTCTCCGGAGGCGAGCCCTTCAGCCAGGCCCAGTCGCTGGCGGACCTGCTGGACGCGGTCCGCGAACAACGGCCCGACTTCTCGGCGATGGCGTACACGGGGTTCCGTCACGAGGCGTTGCTGCGCGGTACGCCGGGCCAGCGCGCCCTGCTGGATCGGCTCGACCTGCTCGTCGACGGCCCCTATGTGGCCGCCAGGCACGGGGATCTGCTGTGGCGCGGTTCATCCAATCAGCGTGTTGTCGTACTCACGGAGCGCTACCATCATGTGACGTCACTCACAGATGCAGGGGCGGGCATCGAGGTGTCGGTGGGCAATGACGGCCAGTTCTCCTGGGCCGGAGTCCCGGCTGTTCCGGGCTTCCGCACCTTCGTCGAGGAACAGTTGACAGAAGCGGGGTACGTGGTCGGCGCCCAGGAAACGGCAGTCGCCACGCAGGGGGAAATCCGGGGGACGGATGAGCGGATCACCGAAGTACAGCACCGTCGCGGTCAGTGCGGCCCGCCGACAGGAGGAAGCACAGCGCCGAGCCCGGCAGGAGGCTGAGCGCCGACGCCGTGAAGCGGAGCGGGCGGCGGAGCGACAGCGCCTCGCGGCCGCTCGGGCGGAGGCCCGCAGGCGCCGAATGGTGGAACTGGCAGAGTCGCGCAGGGCCGAGGACGAGAAGCGACTCACCGGCGTACGGATGGAGCGCGTCCAGGCTGCCGAGCAGAAGCTGACTCAGCTCGACGAGCTGATCAACGCCCTTGAGGCGAGCGGTGGCCCGAGGGCTGCCGCGGAACGGCTCCAAGAGGAGACGGACCGGCTGCGCAAACGGCTGCGCCACGGCACTGACGCCTCCGTGGACGAGGAGATCGAGCGGTTGCGCGGCCGTACGGTGCATCTGCGGTCCTCCGCGGAGGACCGCAGCGGCCGGGGCGATCCCCGGCAGGCGTTGAAAGCGCTCGCGCTCCGCCTGGCGGGCCTGGGCCCGCGGGCGGCCGTGGACGACCCCGAGGGACATCGCAGCTGCACCAGCCTCATGGATCAGCTGCGTACGGCACTCGAAGAGGGGCACACCGCCAGGTTCGAAGCCCTGCGGGGCACCATCGAGCACCGACTCGTCCAGCACGCCGCCGCCCTTGAGGAGGCGGCAGCGGTTCGTCGGAAAGAAGCGGCCCAGGAAGCGGAGCGGGCGGCCCGGCAGGAGGCGGCGTCCCGGCGCGCTGCCGAGGAGGTACGGCTCCGCCACGAGTCGCTGGCCGAGGCAACGGACCGGCTCGGCACCATCGCCGACGCCGTGCGCGACGCGATCAGGGACGCTGTCGACTTCGCCGAAGCCGCTCTCGCGGAGGAGTTGCGCTCCTCACTATCGGCGGTGACCGGGGCCCTGAGTACCGAGCGTGCGGACGACGCACTCGCCGCGGTCGCCGGGCTGGAGGAGATCCTGCCCCGCGCCGAGGCCACGCTGGACGAACTGCTGCTCGCCTACGAACGGCGCACACACCTGGCCCGGGCGCTGCAGAACGCCATGTCCGGCGCGGGATTCACCTTCACCGGCGGCGCCGACGAGGACCGGGGCCTGCTCCTGCGCTTCGCGCGGTCCAACGGTGCCCTCTACTCCACCACCATCGCCAGCACGCCGGGCGGGGCGCCCGTGCTGGCGTACCACGTCGACGGCGAGGCCGATGTGCCCGCCGCACGGGATGGCTCCGAGGTCGCCTGCGACAGCACGGAGGATCTGCTCGACCAGGTGCACCAGGCCATGGCCGACGACGGCTTTGTACCGGGTGAACTCCGCTGGGAGGGCAAGCCGCCGGGTGGCCGTGGGCGAGGTCTGCCGGGTGCCCGGAAGGAGCGCCGGCGGTGACGGGTTCCGACTCCGGGGAGAACGGCGCCGTTCCGGAGGGCCCGGCGCTGGCCCACGCGCTGATGCCGTTGTGGGCCGTGTCGCTCGGCTGGGAGATGGAACGCGGACGCCAGGTCGTCATCAGCGGCCAGATCCGCGACCGCTGGTGGTTCGACGGCAGGCCGGCGCCGTTTCGCGAACTCATCGTCAACGTACTCGTGGGGCGCGGCGCGGAGGTGGTGGGCTGGTGGGACCCGGTGGACGGGCTCACCTTCCCGGTGCCCGGCCACCGCGAGCGGTTCGACGCGCTGGTCGCCGCCCTGCCGGCCGCCAAGGAGGCGTCGCCCGTGGACGCGCCGGAACCGTCCGGCGGCTGGTCGGCCTCGGGAACCGCGGCCTCCGGCGACTCATCGGTGTCCGCGAACGTGAACCGCTCCGGCGCAGCGGCGGACCCCGGAGAAGACGGCCCGCCCCAGGACGGCACGCGCCGGTCCACTGCCCGCCGGTCCGCGGCGGCGGGGCTCCTGCAGCCGCGCCCTCCGCGCCGACTGGTCTCGCTGGAGGACGTGACCGCGCAGGCGCGGCGCCTGGCTGCCCAGTCCTCAGCCGCCACCGCCTTCGTCTTCGAGGACGTCGACCACGCCCTGCCTGTGGCCGACCCGGCAGCGGCCCAGGGGTACCTGCGGCTGCGCGCCGCGATGACGGACGCCGTGCCGCCCAGTACCCCCGCCTCCGGGGGCCGGGCGAGAAACGCGATGCTGGTCGCGGTGGGGGATCTGGACCGGCTGCCCGGCTGGTTCTGGCAGGAGGACCCGCGGGTCGCCAGTCTCCAGATCGGCCCTCCGGACCAGGCCGAACGCAGGCTGTGGCTGTCGTTCCTGCGGCAGGACTTCCGCGGGCACGAGTCCGCCACCCGGCACGACGTGGAGGCGCTCGTCGGGGCGACGGACGGCATGGCCGGCTGGGAACTGGACGCGCTGGCGAGGACCTCGCAGTTGCGCCGCGTGGAGATCTGCCATCCGGACAGGCTGATGCAGGCGCATCGGCTCAACGTCAGCGTCGATCCGTGGTCCCAGCTCGACCGAGCGGTGATGGGGCAGGCCGCTCAGACCCTGATGTCGTCGGTGATCGGCCAGGAGGTGGCGGTCGACGCGGTGGCCGTCGCACTGCAGGCCGCGTTCATCGGGCTGGACTTCGGGGAGTCGGGGGCGGCCCGGCCGCGCGGATCGTTCTTCTTCGTCGGACCGACAGGCGTGGGCAAGACGGAACTGGCGAAGGCCGTGGCGAAGCTGATCTTCGGTGACCCGACGGCGTACGCCCGCTTCGACATGAGTGAGTACCAGCAGGAGCACGCCGCCGAGCGGCTGGCGGGGGCACCGCCGGGATTCGTGGGATACGACCAGGGCGGCGAACTGACCCGGCGCGTCCAGGAACGGCCCTTCAGCGTGCTGCTGTTCGACGAGATCGAGAAGGCACACCCGGCGGTGCTCGACAAGTTTCTGCAGATCCTGGAGGACGGACGGCTGACCGACGGGCGGGGGCAGACCGCCTACTTCTCGCAGTCGCTGATCATCTTCACCTCCAACACCGGTACGGAGGCGCTGACCGGGCTGCTCGCCGCGGAGAACGGTGACGGACCGTCCTACGACACGCTGCGGCGGCACTTCTCCCGGGCCGTGGAGGAGAAGTTCCGTGCCATCGGCCGTCCGGAGATCTTCGGACGGCTGAAACCCGGCGTGGTCGTGTTCGACATGCTGCGGGCGCAGCACGTCGCCGGCATCACCGACCGGCTGCTCGACCAGCTCGCGGCCTCGGCACACGAACGCAACCAGGTCGAGGTGGTCTTCGACCGGCCCGGCGTCCACGCATGGATCACGAGACGCATGGCCATTCCCGAGCAACGGGCATACGGGGGCCGTCAGATCCGCAACGAGCTCGAACTGCTCCGGTCCACGATCGTCGCCCATCTGCTGTCCCAGTCGCCACCGCCCGGTTCCCGGATCGAGGTCGGTGTCGAGCACACCGGACAGGTGCGGGTGTCCGACACGCCCGACAGCGCCCGGGGCCCCGCCGGTACCCCGGGTGGCCGTACCGCGCCCCTCGTTGGACGAGTGTTACCGACGCCGGACAACGCCTAGGAAAGGAACACCCTGACCGTGTACGGCATCGACCTGGGCGCCAGTTGTGCGCGCATCGCCTGGCTGGACGAGCGGCAGCAGCCCGTGACGGCGGACGGAGCGGTCCCGGCCGTGGCCGCAGCCGGGCAGGGGCCGGCGGACGCCGAGGACGGCGACGTGTTCTCCGTACGGTCGAGACTGTTCGCCGCCGAGCCGGTGGCGGCGCCGGCCGTACCGCCGTCCGACGTGCTCCGTGTCTCCGCCTCCGAACTGGTGGGCAGGGTACTCACCGCGTTGCTGCGCCTCGCCGAGGAGGCGGGGGCGGGGGAGGACCGCCGGGCAGTGCTGAATCTGCCGCCCGGGGCGTCCGACGCCCACGAGATGGCACTGCGACGAGCGGCCGAGGCCGTCGGACTGCGGGTGGACAAGGTCGTTCCCGATCCGGTGGCCGTCGCACTGCACTACGGCGCGCTGCGCGACGGCACCGACAGCACCGTCCTGGTCTGGGACCAGGGCGGCACCGGTCTGCGGCTGACCGTGCTGGCCGTCAGCAGTGACCGCAGGGTCCGGCTGGTGGAGACCGCCGAGCACCCGCTGGGTGGAGCCGCCCGGGACGAGGCCGTCGCGCTGGAGCTGCTGCGACAGATGCCGTCCAGCCGCGTGGCTCCGCCCCTCCTGAGGATCGCCGAACGGCTCCGGTTGCGTCTCGCGCAGGCCGAGCAGGTGACCGAGACGGTGCAGCTGGACGGGACGGACCATACGGTGACGTTCGACCGGGAGCGCCTCGACGCCGTACTGGCCCCTGAACGGGCGCGTGCCCGCGACGCCTTGGCCCACGTCCTGAAGGCGGCACAACAGCGCACCGGCCAGTGGCCGTCGGGGCTGCTGCTGGCCGGGGGCGTGTCCGCGACCCCGGGTACGGCCGAGGACCTCGCGGGCGACCTCGGCCTCCCGGTGCGGTCGACCACTCCCGAACTGGCGGTGGTCCGCGGCCTCGCTCTGATCCAGGACTTCGGTCTGCTGCGGATCGAGTCCGGGCGATACACGCGGCCGGCGTCGTTCGGCGCCGACGCCGCCGGTCCAGAGGCCCGCGAGGGCATCCGGGGGACGAAGCCGATGACGCCCGTCCCCGACCCCGAGCCCGCCACGGCCGACGATCCGGAACCCCGCGGCAGCCTGCCGCCCGCCACCGGCCGATACGGCGGCGGGACCGACACCAGGCCGGCCGACCCCGAGCCCGCCGCGCCCCCACGGGACGGCACCGTCCACGACGCGCTGCGACCGCCCCACTCCGAGCAGACGGCTGTGCCGTCTCCCGTCCCGGAGTCCGGCCCGCCCGAGGACCCTGCCGCCCCTGACGCGCCGTCCTCACCGACGACAGACGACAGGGCGCCGGTGCCGTCCCCACCCGAGCCCGGCCCTCGCGGCGCCGCGCAGGAGGGCGGGCGCACCGCGTCCTCGGGCGATGACCTCGTGGGAGTGCCGGTGACCGAACTCCAGGCGATACGGCGCGACGACCACCTGCTCCTGCTCTGGGAGTGGCCGCCGGGCAGCCTCACGGCGCGGGTGCGCTGGCGTCTGGAGGATCCCGGCCTGCCCGACGGCCGGGTCAGGGAGGGTGACGTCCGTTGTTCCCGGCGGGTCTACGACCACGACGGTGGCCTCGACCTGGTGGTGGGCCGTGGCGGGGTGACCCTCACGGTGGAGGCCATGGTCCCGGGTGGAGCGGACGGCTGGGAGCCCCCGTCGTCCCTTGCGGTGCCCTCCGGGCTTCCGGTGGTCCGTTACGAGCCCGCGGTCCGGCGGCGGCTGAGCGGCAAGGTCGCCAAGGTGTCGTTCACCAGCGAGACGTCCTGCCAACTGCCGGCCCTCCACGTGGTGATGGGACGCGGCCGCTACCGGCCGGCGCACCCGGCCGACGGCACGGTGGTGCACGAGATACCGCCCCAACGAATAGAGGCGCACACACCCCTCGTCATCGAGTTCCCGTTTCCCTCCCGCCGATCGGACCGCGGCGACGCGTGGCTGGTCTGCTTCCCGGCTGAACCGCCCGGTGAGGACATCGACCTGCGCCCCGTGGCGCTGCACCGACTGAAGGTGACGTGAATGGCAAGGATGTTCGCCTGTCCCTACTGCTACGAGACCTTCGCCGCGCGGAACATCCAGTTCCGCTGCAACACAAGGCTGAGCCGCAGCGGTCGGCGCTGCAAGGCGGAGCGCGATCAGGTGCGGGTCGACCGGCTGGGCGATCGCGGGGAGGTCGGTCCCGTGTTCACCGCTGACGGCCGCAAGAAGGCCGTCGACTGCCCCCAGTGCGGCGGGGAGACGACATACCGCGTGTGCCCCGTGTGCCACAGCCTGCTCCCGGTGCAATTCGGCATGGTGGACAACCGCCTCATAGCGATGGTCGGGGCCCGCAACTCCGGCAAGACCGTCCTCATGACGGTGCTGCTCCACGAGCTGATGAACCGCGTCGGCGAGAACTTCCGGGTCTCGCTGATGGGTTCGGACGAGTCGACGATGACCCGCTTCGGCAGCGACTACGAGGACAAGCTCTACGAGCACCGGCAGATGGTCCTCGGCACGCAGTCCGCAGCGGCCAAGGACAACCGGGTGGATCCGCTGGTGTTCCGGTTCGGACGGATCCAGGACGGGCTGCTCGGCACCCGCGCCCAGCCCACGGTGCTGTCGTTCTTCGACACCGCGGGCGAGGACTTCAACTCGCGCGAGAGCGTGGAACTCAACACCCGATATCTGTCCAACGCGGACGGGATCATCGTCGTCCTCGACCCCCTGCAGATGCGGGGCGCGCAGGAGCTGGCGCTGGCGAACACCGTCATGCCGGAGGCGGACAGCAACACCCCCCAGCAGGTGCTGAGCCGGATCACGAGCATGCTGCTGGCCCGGTCCTCGGGCCGACGCGCCGCCAGGGTCAAGACCCCCGTCGCGGTGGTGTTCTCCAAGATGGACGCCCTCTGGCACCAGTTGCCCGACGGGAGCCCGCTGCGGGTCCATCCGCCGCAGCACGGCAAATTCGACGTCGCGGACAGTCTCAGCGCGCACGAGGAGGTCCGTGACCTGCTCAAACAGTGGGATGGCGTGTCCCTGGACCAAACGCTGGAGAACAACTACATGCGCTACCGGTACTTCGGTGTCTCCGCGCTCGGCCGCACCCCGACACCGGACCTGAAGGTGGCCGCGACCGGCATCCAGCCGTACCGGGTCACCGACCCGTTGCTGTGGCTGCTCAGCGAGTTCGGCTCCGTACCGAAGCAGGGCAGGGGGTGAGATGGGCCTCCAGCAGATGTACTACACCTCGTGCGAGCGGGGCCTGACCGGGTACGCGGGCTACCAGTTCAACGCGGTGAGCGACGGGGTGTCCGCGGAGACCCTGCGCGAGGTCGAGGCCCTGGTCGCGTACGAGCCGCCGCAGTCCCTCATCTACTCGGACGACCCCGCCGATCTGGAACGCTGTCCGGTGAATCTGTGCTTCCTGCCGGGTGGCCCGGGAGAGACATCCGTGGCGGCCTGCGTCCGGTATGTCGGCCGGGACCCTTCCCAGCGCTTCGGCAACTACTTCGCCCACGCCCTGGGCCGCCTGGACCTCACCGGTGAAGGAGGGGCGTCCCTCCCCATCGAGCTGTGGAGCTCTCCCGAGTGGGCGAGCCGGCCGGTGGCGGACACCCGGCTGCCGGAGCTGCCCGGACCGCCGCGCCCCGGGCCGCTGTCCCCGGCGGGCGTGGACCGCTTCCTGCGTGGTCATCCGTACGGAGACCGGTTGCCGCAGCTGATGTCGGCGGTCCTCTCTGCTCTCGCTGAGGACCGCACCGTTCTGGTGATCGACACGTCGTCCACGGCGGTCGCCCACTGGTTCGCCGCGGTCTGCTACCTGCTGCCGCCGCCGGTCGCCCGGACTCTGTCCTTCGCCACGTATCTGAGCCGTCCCGAACGCAGCAGGCTGCGGCTCGTGGGCACGGTACCCGAGATCCCCGTAGGTCTCGGCCCGGACATCCAGGACGCCTTCCACGTCTTCGACCTTGTCTCCGGCCGGTCGCCCGAGCTGCCGGAACATCCACTGGCCAGGCTGCTCGGGCGGGTCGGCGTGCCGACCGCCCAGACCTTCTGGTCATGGACGAACGACTACGTCAGCGGCCGGGAACACGACCCACAGGACTGGTACGCCCCGGCGGTGGCGGCGACGGTGTCCGGCGGGACCTCCCTCGACGACGAGGAGGTGGCCACCCTCGTCGGCTGGCTCGACACCTCCGATCACCTGCCGCCGGAGGTGCTGGCCGCCGTCGCCAGGGACCTCTACCGGCAACGGCAGCTTTCCGCCGACCAGTTGACCCTGCTCAGCCGGATCGTCCGGACCACGCACGACACGGAACTCATCGAGCAGATACAGGGCGAACTGCTCGAGACCGAGATGCGGCGTCACATGGCGGACGATCCCGCGGCCGCTGAGCCGGTGCCGATCCGTGACCTGGTACTCCGAAGGCAGGCCACCGCCCGTTTCGGGGATCTGCTGCGCGACTGCGACGACCGGCAGGGCGTACATCTGCTGCTGTGGGCGTCCGCGGCCCGCCTGGAGCCGGACCACGACACCCTTGTGCACAAGAGCGCCGAGATCACCCGAGCACTCCTGGACCGGATCGTGACGGCGCGCGTCGACGAGCGCTTCCGGGCACGGCTGACCCGGGTGGCCGCGGACTGGCCCGAGTTCCGGGAGGGCATCGTGCTCGCCCTGAGCGACCAACTGGCGCAGCAGCCGCACCACTTTCCCGAACTGCTGCGGGGGCTGCCCGGTGAACTGCTGCGGGAGAGCGATCTGGAGCACCATCCCCTGCTGCGCGAACATCATCTGATCGCACGCACCGAGCGCGAACCGGCACGCACCGCCGAAAGCCTGGTGCGTGTGCTGCAGATGCGTGAACCCTGCGTCCTGGACGGTGAGTTGCTGCGGAAGCTGTGGCCGTCAGGGCGCTGGACACACGGGGAGGCACTCGAGGTCGTTCCGTTGCTGCCGTTGTCCGTCCAGATGGACGAGAGCGCGGCCAAATGGCTGGAGACAGTGTTCGCACGGGACATCCACGACAGCGACGAGCTGGTGCTCTGTCTTGAGTTATGCACCCTCATGACGTCGCCCAACCGCGTCGCGTGGCTGCCGCGGGACACCCGCGGGTGCGTCGAGAACGCCGTGCGGATCGCGGAGTTGCTCTCACGCCCCCGTGCGTCCGGGCTGTTGCAGGTTGCCGAGACCCAGTGGCCGGCGCTGTGGCAACCGGTGGCCGCCCTGCGCCGCCAGCGGCTCCCCAGGGCTCTCCTGGAATGTCCGGGAACACCCCGGGAGCTCGCCCGCGTCCTTCTCGCGATGGGTGACCGGACCGCGCTCAGCTATCTAGGACTGGTGTGTCGCGCGGCGGCGACGCCGACCCCCGAATCGCTGCGGAACATCCTGGCGGTGGTCACGGCCCAGCGGTCAGTGACCACCGCCCAGAAAGAGCTTCTGGACCGGGCGCTGGAGACCGTCGAACACCAATGGCGCCCCGCCGATCTGGACGTCCTGGCCGCCGAGGTCCGGCCGCTCGACTCGGTCCTCGCCGAGCGGATGGCTCGACGGGCCGAGCAGAAACGCACCCGCTGGTACAAACCGAAGCGCACGCGCAAGCGGGCACCGGAGACCGGTGCGCCGGAACGCGAGAAGCCTCAGGACCCGCGACCCGGTGCCGAGGGGTGAAGCGGTGACCGAACTCATCGTGTACACGCTGGTGGGTGTCCTGTACGCGACCGTGCTCGTCATCTACCTGGCAATGGCCCCCCTCATCGCGGTCGGCCGTGCCCTCGGGCTGACGGGGCAGCTGCTGTGGCTCCACGGCCAGGTCCTGGTGGGAGTGGTGCATCGGCGTACGCCGGAGTACCAGGTCGCGCACCTGCCGCCGTATCGGCCGGAGAACGAGCCGGAACCCGCCTATCGGCAGTACTTCCACGGCCCTGCCACCCGCGATCTGCGCACCGTGTCCCTGCTGACCCTGAGTCGCTTCCGCCGCACCGTGTCGGACTCCTTCACCAGGACGACCGTCCATTACTTCGGGCAGCCCACCGTCAGCCGGCTGGCCGCTGTGCCCTTCGGTCTCACCCTGTACCTGGGCCTGGTGCTCGGCGTCGGGACGGCTGCGGTCCTCCTCGCCCTCCTGGGCCTCCTGCACACGATCCTGGTGTACGTCGCGCAGGGCGTGGTCCGGATCACGGCCGGCACGCTGCGGGCCGTGGACCGGGCGGTACTGCGGGCCAAGGGGCTGCACCACGGCATGGTCTGCCCCCAGTGCTACGAGCTGGTGGAGTACCCGGAGTACGAGTGCCCGGGTGATGGATGCCGACGCCGGCACCGGGACATCCGCCCCGGCCGCTACGGCGTTCTCAAGCGCCGCTGTGCCTGCCGACGCAAGCTGCCGACACTGATCATGACCGGCAGCCACCGTCTGCAGGGGATCTGCCCGTACTGCGAGGGCATGCTGAGCGACAGCACCGGTCTGGTTCCGGAGACGGTGCTGCCGATAGTGGGCGGAACCGCGGCCGGCAAGACGCAGTTGATGGCCGCGATGCTGATGACGCTGTTCGACGCGGCCGGCCGAGGTGGTCGCCCGGCGAGATTCGCCGATCGGGTCACCGCGGCCAAGTACGAGGTACTGCGGGAGGTGTTGGGCATCAGGGGTAACACGCTCGGGACCCAACGGGCCCTGCCGCGCGCGCATTCACTGCTGCTGGGCAAGGGGCGGGCCCGCAGGCTCGTGCACATCTTCGACACCGCCGGAGAGCGCTTCACCAACCTGGAGGACACCGACGCCCTGCGGTACGCACGGACCGCGCGCACCTTTGTCTTCGTGCTCGACCCGCTGTCGGTGGCCGCGTTCTGGCAGGGGCTGTCCGGCGCACAGCAGGCCGGTATGGACCGCTCCCTCGCCTCTCCGGTCGATCCGGAACTCGTCTTCAACCAGAGCACACAGACGATGAAGCGCATGAACGGCGCCCTCACTCAGTCCCGGCTCGCGGTGGCCGTCAGCAAGTACGACGTGCTGCGACGGCAGCCATCGGTTGCCGAACTGCGGCCGGACGACAGCGAGTCCACCCGGGCCTGGCTCGTCGACGTGCTGGGGCTGGGCAATCTGGCACGCGCCATGGAAATGGAGTTCCGGGAGGTGCGCTTCTTCTTCACAGCGGCGGTCATCGCCGAGGAGGAGCAGGTGGACGGCAGTATCGCCCCGTTGGTCGACTGGTGTCTCGGGTCCGGCCGCTACGACGCCACGACGTCCGCCGACCGGGTGTCCATGCGGTGAACCGACCGTCCTGTTCCGGGCCCGACAACGGAGCGCGGGGCGGTGGCGCTCACCGCCCGGTGTGCACGAACCCCGCCCAGGACGCGATGTCCGACTGGTCGTGGCCGCGGAGTTGGGCACGCATCCTTCCTGGCATGGCCTCCGGCGGTTTCTGACGGCCGACCATGCACAGCTGCGCCGTGCGCAGGGCGTCCGCGGGTGCCAGGCCCTCCTCCTTGAGGAAGTGGTGGAACATGAACATCAACACCGAGGTCGCCTCGTCCGGCACGCTCCAGGTCGCGCTCACCACCGACCGGACCCGGCCGGCCAGCAGCGTGGTGCTCAGGCTGAACGCCTCGTCATAGCCGCGCCCGGACCGGCCGCTGCTGCACGCGGCCAGGACGGCGAGCGCGATGCCCCGGTCGGGGCCGGTGCCCAGGGTCCGCACCAGCCGCTCGGCCGCGAGGTGTTCCCCGCCGTCGAGCAGCAGATAGGAGCTGTCTCGTGCCGAAGTGGTCTGTTCGACGATTCCGTGGCAGGCCAGGTGCATCATGGCGCCGCCGTCGGGATCAGCGAGCCAGCGCAGCACCTCGTCGCGGGTGCCCGATCCTTCCTGGCTCAGCTCTCCGTCGGGCAGCCTGCCGACGTATCGCGCGTTCGGATAGAAGCAGTCCTTGATCGCCAGCGCTTCGAGGCGCGCGGCAGGCAGGTCCCTCGCGCTTCCGGCGGGGTCGGGGTCGGCGACCACCAGTCCCTCCGCGGTGAGGGGCACCGGGTCGTGCCAGGCCGACTCGCACAACAGCCGGGCGGACGGCGCGTAAGAGAAGACGACGCGCTCCATCGCGTAGCGCCACGTCCCGTCCACCGACCGGGTGCGCGCCGCGTGCCATGGCACGCGGGCCAGTTCCCGTACAGGAATAAGCACCAGTCGTGCCGGGCGGTCCGCGGGCAGGGTCAGGTGACGCTCGACGAGCGGCCCGATCGCGGACTCCCACGCCCACTCGCAGATGTCCTCGAGCGCCTGAGGGGCCTTGGTCCGTGCACCCAGCAGGGCGCTGTCACGGGTGCGTGGGTCCCCGCCCTCCATGCCCTGAGCCGCGTCGAAGAGGAACGCCTCGAACGCCGCGATCCCGGTGTCGTTCAACTTCGGCAGCAGAAACCAGCTCGAGGGTGCGTCGGCCGGGATCACCACGGCGGCACCGTTGAGCTCGTCCCCCGGTACCAGGTAGACCAGCGCGTCCACGCCGAGCGAACGCAGGGCCGCCCTCGTCTCGTGGGGCTGCGGCGGGTCGAGCAGCCGGGTCGTGCCCCTTGCCGGACTGGCCGTCGGCGAGCCGTCGGCCGTCAGCTCGACACCCGCCAGCGCGCCGATGACCCGGCGCCGCAGCTCGCCCGGCACGTCGTCCGGCAGGTGACTCCGCTGTGCCTGAGCCCATTCCCGGGCCAGTGCCGGGTCGCCCACGGCGGTGAGCCGTGCCTCGATGTCACGGGTCTCGGTCGTGGCGTAGAGGATCAGACCGCGGCCCGCGTCCAGAGCGGTGGCGGCACCTTCCGGATCATGGTCCATCAGGCACAGTCGCGCCGTGTCCAGGGCGTCGCCCGCCGCCTCGCGTGCGGTGGCCTGCATCTCGTCGGGCGTCGACTGGAGCAGCACGCTCCACGCGTGCCCGCGCAGTCCGCTCAGTGCCGTCGACCGGCCCAGCTCATTGCGGCCGGCGAGCCGATAGGCGTGGGCCAACGGCATGGCGGTCGTGGTCCACAGCGCATGGGTGCTGGACTCGGCCTGTCGCCAGGCCTGTTCGAGCAGTTCCGTGGCGGTCCTGAGGTCGCGCCTGTCACCCGTCATCTCGACCCGGCGAAGGTGCGCGACCCCGGCGAACATCAGGTAGTACGTGCGTCGCGGGTCGTGTTCGGTGGCGACGGACAGAGCCTCGGTGAGGTGCTTTACCGCGCTGTCCACCGACTGCCGGGTATCCGTGCCCAGTTCGGCCGCGCCCAGCTGGGACAGCCTGAGGGCGCGTTCGTTGTCCGGGATTCCGGGCTGGTCGGCCATCTCCCTGAACATGCGCAGGTGGTCGTCGCCGACCGGGTTCACGAACTGCGCTCGGCGTACGTTCCCGCCGTCTGTCGTACCGCTGGTCTGGAGCATCTCCAGAAAGGGGACGAGCTGGTTCCATGCCTCGTCCACCGCCGCCCGCAGGGCATCGCCCACAGGCAGCCGGAGCGAGGCCTCGCGCAGTTCCTCCAGCTTCTCCATGGCGCCCGAGTGGTCGCCACGCATGGCCTTGGCGTTCGCCTCCTGCAGCAGTGCCATCACCGTGCCGCGGTCGAGCAGCGGAGACTGAGGGCCCAGCCCGTCCACGAATCCACGGATGTCGTCAGCCAGTCGTTTGGCTCCCGACGGATCCATGTCGGCCTGGGTGATCAGATGCTGCAGTCCCCTCCGCGCCGAGTCGATCAGGGTGGCATGGGGCTGGGTGTCGCCGACGATCCGCGCGTACCCTTCCAGCTCCTGCAGCGCGGCGCGCGGACTGTACCCGGGCCGGTTCTCCTGCCAGGCCACCAACAGGTCCGCCGCCCGCAGCGCCGCGGAGGTCACCTTCCAGTCCGGCAGTGGGGATGAGTCCGTCTCGGCGATGTCCACGAGCACCATCGCGCGGGGCATGCGTGCGGACCCCAGGAGGGCACCCGACCTGATGAGGGCGGTTGCCAGCACGGCCGCCAGTTTGGCCCGGCCGGGCAGGTCCACGGGCAGGTCGTCGAAGTCGTCGAGGGCGCCGTCAATGTCCGCGGGGTCCCTGACGATCGCCTCGTAGCGGCTGGCCCGCATCCAGCAGCGCGCGAAGAGCCAGGGCACGCGGTCGTTCGGGCCGACCAGCTCGATGGCCTGAGTGGTGCGTGCGATGACCATGGCCAGCGCGTCCGCCGACGCCGTGTCACTCATGTCGGCTCCTTTGCCGATAGAGGTCGGAACACACTTGAACGAATCACCCTTCGGACGCGGAGCGCATCGCGCGCACCCATGCGACGGCGGTGAAGTTTTTGGCCGCGATCTCGATCTCCACCTTCTGGAAACCGACGGCCGACAGTCCCTCGTAGCCGGTGTCGACGAGGTCCTGGTAGAGGGTGTCCGAGAAGGCGGCCACCAGGTCGGTGTCGGGGGATTCCGCCAGGATGCGGCGTACGGGGTCGGAGTCGAGTACGCGGAAGAGGGCGACCACGGCGGAGCCCGCGTATCCGCTGTCCGCTTCGTGCACGATGCCCTGGTGCAGACTGGCCCGCATCCGAACGCTGGCCAGGTTGCCCCCCGAACTCTCCTTCCCAGCGATGGAGTTCGCCCCGACGGACCGTTTGTTGGCCGCCGCCAGGCCTGCAGCCAGCCCGGCCAGGAGTCCGGGTACGACCCTGGTCTCGTCGACATCCGGTTCCAGGACGAGGAGATAGCCGTCGCCCTGGGCCTGCCGGCCGCAGTGCTCCCAGACGACTCCGACCCGCTCGCACGCCGCGCGCAGGGCGCGCAGCAGAACTCGCTGCAACCAGACCATGTCGGCGTTGTCGCGGGCGCTGTACTTCTCGATGTCGACCGCCAGGCACAGCCGCCGAAGCCCCGGGGGCAGCCTGTCGTCGTCCGGCTCCCGCTCGCCGGACTCCGGCATCTCGTCCACGTACGTAGCCAGAGCCCAAGCCCCGGGGAACACCCCCGGGTGCGTGAGCGGGGTGACCGCCGTCCACACCTCCACCGCCCGGATGCGAAACGGCGTGTCGTAGGGGGTCTGCGCCGCCCTGCGTCGCAGGGCGCCGCCGAGCACCGGCTGCACGGTCGTCGTGCTCAGGCTGACCCGGCCGGACACGTCCGTCGAGGACGCCGGCATCCGCACCACGGCCTGGGCCCACCGCCCGTCGGGGCGGAGCGCGCCGCCGCGACCCGGGGCCCGGAAGGTCCAGCGGAGCCGTTGCCTGCCGAGCCCGAACACGGAGATCTCCGTTCCGTCGGCGGCGACGGTACCTGGAGCCGGGTCGAGGCTCAGCGCGTGCATGCCGTCGGCCAGGTGGACGGTGAGAGTGACCTGTTCGTAGCGACGCCCGTCGGGCAACTCCTCCAGGTCGAAAGGGAAGCAGACCAGGAATTCGCGGTCCGCGTCAGCTGTAGCGCGCCGATGGGCCGGGTTCTGCAGGGCGTAGACAAGCGGTCGGCCGAGGGAGACACCGCCGATCCGGTCGTGGACAGGCTGTGCTCCTCCCTTGGGAACCACTCCGTCAACGGCAACGAGATCGGGCGTGGCGAGTACGTCGCCACGCACCTCCCCGTGATCACCGCGGCCATCGTCCGCGCCTTTGTACGCCGTGTCGCTGTCCCGCATCCGTCCGGTTCCCCCTCGTTTCCGTGCCGTGCGCGTCCGGTGCCGGCTCGGGTCAGCCGTCGGGCTCCGTCAGCAGGGCGGCCCGTCGCAGCCCGGCCGGATTCAGGACAGTCGTCCGCCCATAGCCGACCTGTATGACTCTCTGCCCGGCCAGTTCGGCAAGCACGTGGTGCACCCGGCGCTCTCGGGCGCCGACGAGTCCGGCGAGTTCCGCCTGGGTGAGCCGTGGTCCTATCACCACGCCGCCGTGCCGTGGCTCTCCGTAGTCCTCCACCAGATCGAGGAGGACCCTGGCGACGCGGATCGCCACCGGACAGCCGCTGAAGTCGCCCCGGCGCCGTACCGACCACCTGTTCTTGCGCACCAGCATCCGGCTGACGGCCAGCGCCGCGGCCGGACACCCGTCCAGGCACTCCAGAAAGTCACGCTGGCCGATGCGTCGGGCGGTCACGGCCCCGGCGGCAGTGACGGTGGCTGACCTGGGCCGGTTGTCGAAGGCGGCGAACTCCCCGACCAGATCCCCGCCGAGCCGGATGGCCAGCAGCGCGGTGTTCCCGTCCTCCGCAGTCGCGGTGACCTTGGTGACGCCGTTGAGGAGGAGCAGTACGAAGGTCTCCCGAAGGCCTTCGATCAGGAGGTGTTCACCCGACTCGTACGAGCGTGGTGTCCCCAGGGAGAGCAGGGGCTTCTCGACCTCCGGGGAACCAGCCAGATCGGCCAGGAACGTACCGTGCGGCCACCGGTCGACAGCTCCCGGGCCCTCCGTTCGTCTCTCTGACATCACGGCACCTCTCCAGAAAAACAGATCTTCTCCGGCATTGGCGACGTACCGCATCGTATCCGCCAAACGGCGAACAGCCCTTCCTTTCGCGCAAGTTGGGGTACGGAGACGACGGCCCGAACCACTGCTGACGAAGACGCCGGACTCTGCGTCCGCATTCCGCAGTGCTGCGGAGAGGATGTCGCCGCGGTTGCTGCACGCTGACTGTTCGGGGGACAACACGGGGGCCCGGCCCGTCACAGACAGCCGGGCCCCCGTAGCTCGGACCACAGCGTCCACCGCCAGTCGCCGGACAGGCCGTCCAGCGCAAGGCAGCGCCTGGCGGCCTTGCGGTACGTACGGCGCGTACACCTCGCCCCAGCGTTCCTGCTCGGCGAGGCGATCCACCCGTACCCGGTACACCGTAGGAGACCGACGGGATCACGTGCCAACCTCCTGGATCCGGGGCAGCGCGTCGGCGTGCACGGTCCACACGCGGTACCGGAATTCCTCGCCCACGACCATCTGCGAGTCCCGCACTCCGTCCCAGACCTCCTGGAGCAGGGCGCCCAGGGCGGAGTCGGACGTGTGCGCGGATCGGTCGCGGGCCTCGCGCGAGGCGAGGGCGCTGAGGTCCATCCGGCGGTCGCCCACGATCACGTGGACCGTCTCAGGGCGAGGGCCTCGCTCGGGTACGTCCGAAGGCCAGTACACCCGCACGGGGGCAGTCGCACGGTGGGTGTGGGGCTCCGTCCGGTAGCCACTGGGCTGGTCATTCGTCACCAGCGCCGTGCGGCCGCTCAGTCCTACCCCGATCACCCAGAAATACAACGGTGTGCCTGAGCGATTGTTCACCGTGAGCCGATAGAGGTCACCGTCGTACAAGCGCTCACCCATGGGCTTGATCACGCGCCAGTCACCGTTGCGCGTGGACCTCCGGGCCTCGAACAGGACGTCCGGTTCGGCGTCGAGACGGCTCGAGTCCCGGGGGTCGCGCAGCCACCGCACGCGTTCGCCTCTGGCCAGCTCGTCCAGAAGCGTTATCAGCCTGGAGGCATCGGAGTACGCCGGATCGGTCGGCCTGCGCGCGGGCAGCCCCGCCCGGTCCAGCACCTCGGGCCTGCCGTCGCGGACCCGTACGACGGCGAAGGCCTCGTTCGGCTCGCGTGTCTCCGCCAGGCGTGGCGAGCGAACGAGTTCCTTGCGCAGTGCGTCGGCGAACGGGCCGACGGCGTCGATCAGCACCTGCCGACGGTCGTGCACCCGTACGGCGAGCGCGTACGAGCCGGACGGCACCAACGAGCTCGACAACTCGCCCGCCTGCGGCCCCCGGCCCGCGGCCGGCTCGGCGCGCAGCACCGCGTCGCCCCCGTGCATCTCCTCCACGGTCGCCGGCACCGATGTCTCCCGACCCTCGTTCGCCGGAGTGTCAGCGGGGAACACCATCCTGACCTCGTCCTCGGGGCCGAGCCCGAAAAGGGCCCCGCCCGGAACACGGAACCGCCCCTCCCGCCGTAGCAGGGGAAGACGCTCCGGCTCGGCGGGCTCCTCCAGAAGGAACGGCAGCCGCCCCGAGGGCCCTCCCGCATCGGGCCACTGAAGCACTTGCTGCTGCTTTATCCGGTCGCGGGCCCGGGCCACCAGCGTCGTCCAGGGAACCGGACGGCCCGCGGTGGCGTCGAGCAGGTCGGCGAGGACCGCGGTGAACACCCCCTGTCGACCGGCCCCGGGGCGGAGTTCGGCCTCGTACGCCGAGCCGTGCTGCTCGCACGCCGTCAGCCGTACCACGTTCGGCACCAGTGGGTCGTCCGAGCCGGCCAGAAGGGCAGCGCGGGCGAGCGCCGCGTCCGGGGGGACGCGTGGCAGCCGTACGGACTTCAGCGCCCACCGGTCCGATTCGTACGCCGCCTCCCGTACCGCTCCGCCCGAGTGACAGGAGTCGAGGACACAGGTGACGTTGCACGTGACCGCGGTGATCGCGCGCACGGCTGCGGTGAGTTCCTCCGCGAGGTAGCCGCGGAAGTCGGTGGAGGTGCTCTGGCCCATGTCGACGGGCACCAGGTACTGCAGCCCGTCCGACAGCCCACCGTGCCCCGAGTAGTAGATGACCACCCCGTCACCCGGCCGGACGACACCCCGCAGCCGGGCCATGCCCTCCGTGATGCCCGCGTATCGGGCTCGCTCCTCGGTACGGACGTCCAGGTCGGTGAACCCGCGGTCCGCGAGGACACGGCGCATCAGCTCGACATCGGCGTGCACGCCGGTCAGACCGTAGGTCTGCGCGCCGATCAGTACGGCTCTCAAGGTCATCTCACACCCCCACATGGATGAAGGGCGCCCAGTGGTACGGGTGCCGTTCGGTCGCGGCCGGGCGCCGCACCAGTTCGCTGTCCCGGGACGGCCCGGAGTACTCGCCCTTGGCCCATGAGCGGGCCCGGGTGCGCGGGCCGGGGTCGACCCCGGCCCGGCGGGCGAGGAAGCGGAACTCCTCGTCCCGTTCCGCGCCGGACAAGCGATGTCCGCGCCTACCTCAAGCGCAGCCTGCTCGTGCACGACTGGGCCCGCGACCAGGCCCAAATCGCCACCGAAACCCGCAGGTTCTTTCACGGCCTACGCGTGCGCTGCACCCTCGAAAAGACCCCTTTGAGTTTCGGAGCAGTAGTGGCCTCGCCGTCGTCCTGGCGGAGTCGGGGGACCCTCGACCGGATACGTTCTGCCTCGGCTGCGGCTGGACACGATGTACTCGGTCCACTTCGTACGCGGTCGAAAGGAGTACTGCTGTACGCAGTCGCCCAGACGGAGGCCCCCGGACGCTCGGCCAGACGCCCGACGGGCCCGAGCACGTGGCCTGGTGGGCCGAGACGGACTGGCCGGCATCCGGTTCGTCTTCGTCGGTATCGAGCAGCGCCGTCCTGCGTCCTCTGATCACCAATGCGCCGCAGGTGGTTCCCCGGCCGTGCCGCGGTTGTGGATGCCGGGACATCCGGCTCGCGTGCTACGGATTGCCGACCCTCATGAACCACCCCGGAAGGTCCGGTGGCACCGCCCTCCCCGTTCTCGCGGGAACCGACAGCGCTGCGGCGGAAACCAGCACCGTCGGGGCACGACGCCCGCGAACCACGGGACCACTCGGAAGCCCTCGCCGCGGCCACCTCTCGGACTCGCCCCGGGCACGGCGCGGTCATGGTTCGTATGGCCTCGCGCCCGTGGGGTCGGGCCTCGCACCGCCCGGTACTCCGTCGTCCGGGCCGCTGTCCTGCCCCACGGGCGCCGGGGCACCCGCTTCCGCCTCTTCACCGAACACCGCGGACGGATGCGTGGCTGTTGGCTCCCTGGACTGCGGCGGCACAACCGGCTCCGGAATGCCCTGCTGCGCATCCTCACAGCCGAGCAGGATGTCGTTGCCGTACGGATCGTCCACCGGCAACGGGGCCTGAGTGGTCACTGCCTCGTCGGGCACGAGCTCAGCAGGACTGCCGGCCTGCGTCGCACTCGGTACGACGTCGGGCTCCGGTGTCGGCTCGGGCGCAGCGAGCCGTACCTCCAATCGGAGAGTGTCGTGCCCTGCGGACCCCGCGGCATCGCGCACTATCGGTTCCACCTCCGAAGCAGAGTGGACGACGACGAGGGCTCCTTGACTGCTGTCTTCACCGGAGAGCGGTTTGACGATCGGAATCGCAAGATGGTCGGCCACCTCGGGGTCGTAGCTGATGCGTACCAGGACCTCCACCTCGGCCACATGGAGCGAGACCGCTGCCGGATCGGGAAAGCTCCTTCTCGTGGTGAGGGTTCGCAGCAGCGGCTGAGCGGGACCGAGGACGGACCGCACCTGCGTGGCGCCCGGATGTCCGAACTCTGTCAGGCATCGTTCGAGGAACCCGGTCAGTTCCTCGCAGACCTGGCTGGTGGAGCGCAAGGGACCCTGTACTATGACACGTTCGAATCTCACAGCTGCTTCCCGCCGTTCTGATACGCCTCTACATAGCTGCCGCCGCTGCGCAGGAGGTCGCCCTCGACGTCCTGAATCTGGTCCAGTGCCATGCCCAACTGCTCCATGCCGATCACCGGGGACACATCGGCGAGAGCTCCGGCGAGGACCATGACGTGCCTCAGCGCCCGGCCCGACAACCCCTCGGTCCGCCGGACCAGTTCGCGCCACGCTCCGTCCTCGTCCCGGGCGGACGTGAGCGCCGCACCTACGTCGTAGGCGACGGCCAGGGCACCGAGCGAGTCCCGCAGGATGCTGGAGCGGGCCTCGGCGTCGGGCAACGGAATCTTGATGGCGAAGTCGACGCGCTCCCGCACCGCCCGGTCCAGCGAACGCGGTGTGTTCGTCGTCAGCACGAACATCACGCCGGGACACTCCTCCACGCACCGGTCCAGGGACTCCATGAACGCGTTCACCTGGAACAGGGCGTCCACGGGGTTGGATTCGAGACTGATCGCCGAACGGTCAGTACCCAGCGTCTCCACTTCGTCCAGAAGCACGAACAACGGAACGTCCGACTGCGCGGTCTCCCTGATGCGGGCGAACGCCTGGATCACGCGCTGTTGTCCGCCCCCGCGCACACCACTGAACAACGCGTGAGTGTTGACATGCAGAAAAGCCACCGCTGTCGTCGGGGAAGCCGCCGCGAACGCCGCGGGCAGGCCACGGGCCAGGCTGGTCTTCCCGCACCCCGGCGGCCCGTACAACAGCACGCTGCGGCGCAGCCCCAACGCCTGGCTCGGAACCTTCGACAGCCGACTGAGGGTACGCGTGTACGACAGGAGGAGACCCTTGATGCCAGCCGGCAGGCACACCGCGTCCCAGGAACTCAGCAGACGTTCACGCGCCTCGGGCAGCCAGGACACGACGAGCAGTTCGGTGTCTGTCTCCGTCATACGACCTCTCCCAGATCCGCCTCGTCGGCATCCGTGCTCAGACCGTTCAACAACCCGTCTGCCACTTTCTCCGTGAGGTACGGTGCGCTTGCGAGTTCCATGTGTGCGGCGCGCAGGTCCTTCTCCACACGGCCGCAGAGTTCCGCCAGGTCGTCGGTCTCCTCGATGCTCAACTGGTGCCGCTCTCCGTGCAGCAGGTAGTTCACCCGCATGTCGCTCTCCCCCGGTCTTCCGCCTGAGTACATGTCAGGACCACGTGAACATGCGGGACTGCACTGCGGCCGTGTCGATCACATCGCCCACGTCGCGCTGTGTCAGATGGTCCACGCTGCCGAGTGTGGTGGTGTCCCAACCCTCTACGTCCGGCGCTCCGTCCGCGAGCGAAACGACCACCCGGTACTTGCACCCCGGGTATCTCCCCAGCGACTTGGTCTCCGTTTTCACCCGGTCGATGTCGGTGCGGTACCGCTCATTGGTCTCGGAGGTGTACACGATATTCAGATCCGTACGGCACCGGACCACGTGGGTCACCGGATCAAAGACCTCCAGGTACGCCGCTTTGAGCTTGCGCATGGCGAGCCAGGCCCTCAGCCCCTTCTCGATGATGGGCTGGATCTCCGCGAGTTCGGTGACGTTCATCCCCAAGTCGGATACCACCTCATAGAAAATGCGCACGATTTCATTCGCGGAATAGACATTCGCACGGGCAACAACATTGATGCTGGTCCGCACGTGGACACCGGCCACCGCCACGACGATCTCCCCCCCGTCACGCATGAAGAAAAGGCAGCGAATCCGCACGACAAAGTTCTCCGGAGGCAACCGCCCCTAAAGCCCTTTCTCTCTCCCCCGACAGGAAGGCACGTCCGCCGACGCTCCATTGAAAACCCTGCGGACGCCGAATTCACCGCCCGTTTCGATTACTACTGCATATGCAAGCACTCGCGCCCGTTCTCGCTACACAGTTGAACGTAACGGCGTCGGACGCCTTCTCAGAAAAGGACACAACTCGATCAAGATCGAACAGTGGCCACCTGTTGCGCTCCCAGAAAGTGGTCGGATCGACCAGGACCTGAGGTTCCGTCCGCCGGGTTCGGTTCGTGACGGGCGACGAGCCCTCTTACAGCCCATGGATATTGAGAGCTCGGCTGCGGATTCTGGACGCCGACTTACGGGAGCTACAGGGACCTGCACAGCTTTGCGCCCTGGCCGATGCGCCGACGGACGTACTCACACTCGCTCACACTCACGGCTGTCTCCATCGTGATGCGTCATCGCGTGACCGCTGACGGGCAGGTATAGGCAACCTCCGCGAACTGGCCGACCGCGAGCTCATACACCGGCGATCCCGCAGCGGTGGCTTCCCTGCCCGAACTGATCGCACGAGGAGTGTTGTCCGGCAGGCGAATGATCAAGCCCGAGGCTGATCGAGCAGTGCTCCATCAAGCCCCGCACCCTGGGCCGCGGCATCCACCTCCCCCTCATCGATCCGGAACCCAGCCCAGCAGGCCCGATCAAGGTCTGCCGCCAGAACGCCATCACGGTCAGCCCGGAAGCCGGCGGCCAAGCAGTGGCAGGTACTGGAGTACGGCGGCCCGGAATGGCAGAAGGTCTACTTCCGGCTCCGCAACAGCGTCGAGGGCTACAACGGCTACGCCAAGAACCCCCTCGCCGAAGGCATCGAAGCCGCAGGCTCACGCCGCATCCGTGGCATCGCGGCCCAGACGATCCTCCTGGCCTTCCAGCTGGCCCACGCGAACCGCCGAAAGATCAAGAAGTGGCTTGAGACGCTCGCACTCGGCGGCGAGCGCCCCCGCCGCCGCAACCATCACAGGCAGAAGACCAAAGAGTCGGTCGGCTGGACACCCACCGGCCACCTGATGCCGGCTGCCTGACCGGGCCAGCCCCACCCCAGCACCACCCGGAAAACAACCCCCAGCACACGAAGCAGGGCCCCGGCGGTGAGGTATCTCACGGCCGGGGCCCTGCCACGTCCTCGACCGGGCCGCAGCCCACCACCACAACGAGAAACGGGCTCTCACCATGACTTCCGTCACTGGTGAGAGCCCGTTTCGTCGGTTTCTCGATGTGTCCGAGGGGGGACTTGAACCCCCACGCCCGATAAAGGGCACTAGCACCTCAAGCTAGCGCGTCTGCCATTCCGCCACCCGGACAAGGTGTCTGTCGCGCGGGTTTCCCTCGCGGCGACAGAGGAAACATTACCAGGCTTTCGAGGGCTCCTGATCACGCCCTGTTCCCGCGTGAACGGCGTGTGACGGGCCGGGACCGGCCTTGGGGAGGGGAGGGGGTCGGAGAGAGGATGAGGGGGACCACCAGCAGTGACAGTGGGAGGAAGCAGCGTGAGCGAGTCGAACACGGCCAGGAGCGTCTCTGGCGAGGACGAGGTCGTGGACCTCTGTCGCGAGCTGATCCGGATCGACACCAGCAACTACGGGGACCACTCCGGGCCCGGTGAGCGCGAGGCCGCGGAGTACGTGGCCGAGAAGCTCGCGGAGGTGGGGCTCGAACCGCAGATCTTCGAGTCGCACCGGGGTCGCGCCTCCACGGTGGCCCGTATCGAGGGCGAGGACCCCTCGCGGCCCGCACTGCTCATCCACGGCCACACCGACGTCGTCCCGGCGAACGCGGCGGACTGGACCCACGACCCCTTCTCCGGCGAGATCGCGGACGGCATGGTGTGGGGCCGCGGCGCGGTCGACATGAAGGACATGGACGCCATGACGCTGGCGGTCGTACGGGACCGACTGCGCAGTGGCAGGAAGCCCCCGCGCGACATCGTCCTGGCCTTTCTCGCGGACGAGGAAGCGGGCGGCACATGGGGTGCGCGGCACCTGGTCGACAACCACCCGGACCTCTTCGAGGGCGTCACGGAGGCGATCGGTGAGGTCGGCGGGTTCTCCTTCACGGTCAACGAGAAGCTGCGCCTGTATCTCGTCGAGACCGCCCAGAAGGGCATGCACTGGATGAAGCTGACCGTGGACGGCACCGCCGGTCACGGGTCGATGATCCACAAGGACAACGCGATCACCGAGCTGTCCGAGGCCGTCGGGCGGCTCGGCCGGCACAAGTTCCCGGTGCGCGTCACCAAGACACTGCGGCACTTCCTCGACGAACTCGGCGACGCGCTCGGCACCGAACTCGACCCCGAGAACATGGACGAGACGCTCGCCAGACTCGGCGGAATCGCCAAGCTCATCGGCGCCTCGCTGCAGAACACCGCCAATCCGACCCAGCTGGGTGCCGGTTACAAGGTCAACGTGATTCCCGGGCAGGCCACCGCGCATGTCGACGGGCGTTATCTGCCGGGGTACGAGGAGGAATTCCTCGCCGACCTGGACCGGATTCTCGGCCCGTGCGTCAAGCGTGCGGACGTGCACGCGGACAAGGCGCTGGAGACCAGCTTCGACGGCGCACTCGTCGACGCGATGCAGACCGCGCTGTCCGCCGAGGACCCGATCGCGCGTGCCGTGCCCTACATGCTCTCGGCCGGCACCGACGCCAAGTCCTTCGCGGACCTCGGCATCCGCTGCTTCGGGTTCGCCCCGCTGAAGCTGCCGCCGGAGTTGGACTTCGCGGGCATGTTCCACGGCGTCGACGAGCGGGTGCCGGTGGATGCGCTGCAGTTCGGCGTACGCGTGCTCGACCGCTTCATCGACGCGTCCTGAATCGTCCGTTGGGCGTCCTGAATTCGCCTACTGAAACGAAACTTCAGTATTCGCCAGCCTGTGCGGAACCGACTGAGAAGAGTGAATGCGACCATAAGCTCGTAGCTCTACTACTCCCTCCTCGTTACAAGTGACGTGATCCGCTACTTGGGATCGCATTTGCCAACAAGGAGGAATAATGATCAAGAAGGTCGTCGCTGCTGCGGCTGCCACTGGTGGTCTGGTTCTCGCGGGTGCGGGTCTGGCCGTCGCCGACTCGGGTGCCCAGGGTGCCGCCGTGCACTCCCCGGGTGTTGTGTCCGGCAACGTCATCCAGGTGCCCGTTCACGTCCCGGTGAACGTCTGCGGCAACACGGTCTCCGTGATCGGGCTGCTGAACCCCGCCTTCGGCAACACCTGCATCAACAAGTGACGTTGTGCCTCACCCCATGAGGTTCTGAGCCCGTCGGCCCCGGATCGTGCCATGCGCTCCGGGGCCGACGGTCTTTCCGCACACGCACTGGGGGTGCGTGCGCGTTCCGGATGGTCCAAGCCAAGGACTAAGGCAGGGATACAGCTATGCGACAGGTCACCCGCAAGGGCCTGATGACCGTGGCGGCCGCGACCGGCGTACTCGCCGCGACGGGCGGCTACGCACACGCCGACTCGGGTGCGAACGGCTTCAGTTCGGACTCGCCCGGCGTGCTGTCGGGCAACACGGTGCAGGCGCCGGTGCACGCGCCGGTCAATGTCTGCGGCAACACCGTGAACGTCGTCGGGGTGCTCAACCCGGCGATGGGCAACACGTGCGTCAACCACGGCGGCGGCAGCGGTTCGTCCGGGGGCGACTCCGGCTCGCACTCCGGCGGCGGCTCCCAGGCCGGCGGCCACACCAGTGACTCGCCGGGCGTGGGCTCCGGCAACCACGTGCAGGTGCCGATCGACGCGCCGGTCAACGTCTGCGGCAACAGCGTCAATGTGATCGGCATCGGCAACGCGGCGGCGGGCAACGACTGCGCCAACGGGACGGGCGGCGGTCACTCCACCACTCCGCCCGGCGGCGGTCACGAGACGCCGCCTCCGGGTCAGCCCGGGCACCCCGGTCAGCCTGGGCACCCTGGTCAGCCTGGGCACCCTGGTCAGCCGAGTCAGCCCGGCACTCCGGGTCATCCCGGCCACCCGGGCCAGCCGTCCAACCCCGGAGGCAGGACGCCGGGCGGCTCCTCGCATGCCAACCACCCGGGGGCGCAGTCCGCCGCCCAGCCCCAGGGCACCGCGCAGCTCGCGCACACCGGCAGTGACCTGCCGCTCGGTTTGGTCGTGCCCATCGGCGCCGGCGCGCTGCTGGCGGGTGCCGTGCTCTACCGCAGGGCGCGATCGGCGGCGTAAAACGGTACGAACCAGATCGTAACGCCGCGAACTTCCCTGGTGGCGTGGAGAACGGAGTGGGCCCCGCGAGTGCGTGGCCCACTCCGTTTTCAGCCGCCTTCCGTCACCACGTGGCGCGCACCTGGCGGATGATCCTCCGGCGCAACCTCACCTTGCGGCTGCCGTCGCGCAGCAGGCTCAGGCGGTCCAATTCCCAGTGTCCGTACTCGGCATGGTCCGTCAGCAGGCGCGTCGTTTCCTTGCGGGAGACCCCGCGAGGTACGTACACGTCGACAAATTCGTATTCCGGCATCGCATCTATTGTGCGGGCAGAGCCCGTGTACGGATAGCGTCTGCACTATGTCTGATGCTGTGCAGCCCACCGCTGCCGAGGTACGCGCCGCCGCCGAGGCGGTCAAGACCGCGCTCGACCGCCACCTGGCCGCGGTCGAGCGCAGGACGGGTGAAGACGACCCGGGCGTCTACGAGGCGTTCAATGAGCTGGCCGCCGCGGCCGAGGAGTACGACGAGCTCCTCTACGACCGCTACGACGAGGTCACGCCCTTCGAGATCCCCGGCAGCGACGACACGCTGCCGCCGTACACGGGCCCCGAGGAGCCGAATGCGCTGAGCGTACTGATCCGCCGGGACTACGCGGTGGCGGAACCGCAGCGACTGCTGGCACAGGCCCAGCGTGTGGAAGCCGTCGAGGAGGAGGGTGCCACCGCCACCGCGGGCTTCGACGCGGCGGCCGGCACGATCCATGGGGCGCTCGGGGTCCTGTTCGGCGAGTTCGAACCGGATGAGATCGCCTCCCGGCACAAGGAGTTCGGCCTGGAGGAGGGCGACTCCACACTCTGGGTGACCGCCGCCGACGAACCCGCCGAGCCCGGCGAATGGCTGGAGACCCCGTTCGATGCGATCGACCCGCAACGCGTGGTCTGCCGCTTCGACGTCAGCGCGGTCTTCGACGACGAGTCGGACGACGACCTGGAGGACGACCTCGGCCACGACGGCGACCTGGAGCCCATGGACGCGGACCGCTGAGTCCCGCCGTTGTGGCTCCGGGCGTGCGTGCGCCGACGGCCGGCCGCCGTGGCAGCCGTCCCAGCTGCGGGCCATCGTCCCGCTGGGGCGGCAGCGGTCCCACAGAAAGCGGCGCCTTGTAAGCGCCGAGCAGCGCACCCCTCCCCGGTCCCCCCGGCGCCGGGAGGACCGGCACAAGTGGTGGTGCACTCCGGCCCGGGGTTCAGCCGGCCGCCGGTACCTGCGCCTTGAGCAAGGCAGGCAGGCGTGTGGTGCGCGGCTTCGGCGGCACCTCCGCCACCGCCCGCTGCAAGGCCCCCTCCACCCCGTGGACCACGGACAGATGACGCTCGGCGCGGCCGAAGGCCGTGTACACCCAGGGCCTGGTCAGGGACTGGGCGGCATCGCCGGGGAGCACCACGACCACGGCGGGCCAGCGCGAGCCGACCGCCTGGTGCGCCGTGAGCGCCCACCCGTGCCGCACGGACTGCTCCACCCGCTCCTTCGGTACGACGACGGGGAGCCCCGCGCACTCCAGGTGCAGCCCCTCGGCGTCGGCCTTCACCACATGCCCCGGCACCGAGCGCCCCGGCGTGGGGGAGTATGCGATCCGGTCGCCCGGGTCGAAGCCGCCGAAGCGGCCGGGACCGGGGTTCAGCCGCTCCTTGAGCGCGGTGTTGAGGGCGCGCGTGCCGACTGCACCGCCGTGCCCCGGCGTGATCACCTGCGTCTGCTCGGCCGGGATGCCGATCGCGCGCGGCACCGAGTCCGCGACCAGCTGCACGGTCCGGTGCACCGCCTCGCCGGCGTCGCGCACCGGGACGATCACGACCTCCTTGCCGGGCGCCTCGACCTGGTTCAGCTCACCGATCCCGACCCCGGAGACCAGCTCGCCGATGGGCCCGGGGTCGGGCGTCCGGGAAGCCACCTGCGGGCAGGCACGGGCGGCGAGCAGATCCGCGAAGACCCTCCCCGGACCCGTCGACCACAGCACCCCGGGGTCCCCGCTCAGCACCAGCCGCGCGCCGTCCGGCAGCGACTCGGCGAGCACGGCCGCCGTCTCGACGTCGAGCTGCGGTGCGTCCAGGACGACCAGGAGGTCGAGATCGAAGGCGCCGTCGGCGTCACGGCCCGGGCCCTCGGCGCCGGAAAGGAGCCCGGCGACGGTGGCGACCGGCGTGCCCACGCCTTCTTCGGCGTCGTCCGGCAGGTCGCGCAGGGCCGGCTGGGCCGTGAAACGGTCGCGGCCGCCCGGAGTGTGCGTGGCGGCCCAGCCGCGCAGGCCGAGACCGCGCGCGGCGCGCAGCAGCACCGCAGCTTCGGCCTGGGACGCGTCCCCGCCCGTGTGAAGGACCAGGCCGTGGCCCGCGACCGCGCGGATCAGCTCGGCGGCGGAGCGCGTGGTCGACGTGGCGGCCTGCTCCCATTCGGCGGCCGAACCGTCCTCCTTCGGCACGGAGTTCATCACCCGGGCCAGTCCGTCGGCGAGGCTCTCCTCGGCCAGGGCGTACCGCTCCAGGCCCACCAGGACGCGGACCGGGCGCTCCTCGCCCTCCTCGGCACCCTCCTCCTGACCGGGCGCCGCCGTGCCGAGCGCGTCCTGGAAGACCAGGGCCTCGCCCTCCGCCAGGGTGCTCTGTACAGCCGCGTCCGGGTCCGGCACCGCGCGCTGAGCGAGCGCGGCGGTGAGCGCTGGGGCGTCCAAGGCGGTGTGTCCGGCGAGGGCAGCCTGCTCCAGGAGCCAGACGGTGAGTGCCCGGCCGCGCCGCTCGTCGGACGGGCCGCACTCCGCGCCGAGCAGCGCGCGGGCGAATCCGTCGGCCTGCTCGGGCCGTACCCCGAAGACGCGCAGCAACTGCCAGGGGTCGTCGCGGAGTTGCTCGTCGGCACCCTCGCCCAGGGCCGCGGCGACCTGGGCGGCGAGCGCGTCGGGCGCACCGCCCTCGGTCAGCACGGCCCGTACGGCCTCCACGGTCTCCGGTGCGGCCGCCGACGGTGCGGCCGCCGAGGAGGCCATGGGCTGCGGCCGCCGCACGGGCTCCTGCGCAACCCTGCGCGGCGCGGGCTCCGGCTCATGGAACGCGGTGGCCACGGGCTTCTCACCGCTCTCCACGGCTCGCACCGCCGCGAGCAGATCCGCGGCCTTCCCGCTGAGCTTGGCCCCGGCCTCGACCGGCCCCTGCTTCTCGGCCTTCCGCCGCTCGATGCGCTCCCGCTCCAGACGCTGGGCCGCCAGCTCGGCCTCGGCCTCGGACAACTGGGCGGCACCTTCGGAGGCTTCGGTGTCCCCGGAGGCTTCCGCGTCCCCGCCTTCGGCGGGTGCGGCCGCGTCGTCCGCGGCTGCCTCGGCGCCTTCGGCCGTGTCCGCGCCCGGCGTCCCCGGCTCCGCTTCCTCCGTGGTCTCGGGCTCCGTGCTCACAGCGTGCTCCAGTCGTGATCGGGATAGTGGTGCACCGGCGCGGACACGTCGTCGAGCGCCCGGCAGATCTCGTCAGGAAGACTAAGGGTCTCCACTGACAACGCCGCCGTGAGCTGCTGCGCGTTGCGCGCGCCGACGATGGGGGCGGCGACGCCGGGCCGGTCGCGGACCCAGGCGAGAGCCACCTGGAGCGGGGTCACCGCGAGACCGTCCGCGGCGGTCGTCACCGCGTCCACGATGCTGCTCGCCGTGTCGTCCAGGTACGGCGCGACGAAGGGCGCGAGGTGCTCCGAGCCGCCCCGGGAGTCGGACGGTGTCCCGCCCCGGTACTTGCCCGTGAGCACACCCCGCCCGAGCGGTGAGGAGGGCAGCAGTCCGACGCCCAGGTCGAGGGCGGCCGGCAGTACCTCCCGCTCGACGCCGCGCTGGAGCAGGGAGTACTCCATCTGCGTACTGGCGAGGCGTGTCCGTGTCCCGGGCGCCGCGAGCTGCCAGGTCGCCGCCTTGGCGAGCTGCCAGCCGCAGAAGTTGGACACTCCCGCGTAGCGCGCGCGGCCGCTGCTCACCGCGAGGTCGAGCGCGTGAAGGGTCTCGTCCAGGGGGGTGTCGGGGTCGTACGCGTGGACGTGCCACAGGTCCACGTAGTCCGTGCCGAGGCGGGCGAGAGAGTCGTCGAGCGCCGACAGCAGATGGCCGCGCGAGCCGTCGAAGCGACGGTCGGGGTCGGGCACGCTGCCCGCCTTCGTCGAGATGACCAGGTCCCGGCGCGGCACGAGCCCCTCTGTGAGGCGTCCGAGCAGATACTCGGCCTCCCCGTCCCCGTACACGTCCGCGGTGTCGACGAGGGTCCCGCCCGCCTCCCAGAAGACCTTCAAGAGGTCCGCGGCGTCATGCTCGTCCGTGTCCCGCCCCCATGTGAGGGTGCCGAGTCCGATCCGGGACACACGCAGGCCGTTACGGCCGAGATACCTCTGCTCCATGGACGCCGAGATTACTGGCCAGAACTCGATACGTGGGGGCCCTGTGGACAACGAGGTTCGGGCCGGTGCGAGCCCGTCCCTGCCGCCGCGCCCACCAGCGCGCTAGGGTCTCCCGAACAAGGGACGTTACTGATCGGTAAGGGGATCGGCCATGCAGCTCGGGATCAACCTCGGCTACTGGGGCGCCGGAATGGACGCGGACAATCTCGCCGTCGCCCAGGAGGCGGACCGGCTCGGATATGCCGTCTGCTGGGCTGCCGAGGCCTACGGCTCCGACGCGGCGACCGTGCTCTCGTGGGTCGCCGCCCAGACCGAGCGCATCGATGTCGGCTCGGCCATCTTCCAGATCCCGGCCCGCCAGCCCGCGATGACCGCGATGACCGCCGCCACCCTCGACTCGCTGTCGGGCGGACGCTTCCGCCTCGGCCTCGGCGTCTCCGGACCGCAGGTCTCCGAGGGCTGGTACGGCGTCAAGTTCGACAAGCCGCTGGCGCGCACCCGCGAGTACGTGGAGATCGTACGGAAGGCGATGACGCGCGAGCGCCTCTCGTACGAGGGCGAGCACTGGACGCTGCCGCTGCCCGGTGGCCCGGGCAAGCCGATCAAGCTGACCGTGCACCCCGAGCGCGAGCACATCCCGCTGTACGTCGCCGCGATCGGCCCCAAGAACCTGGAGCAAACCGGCGAGATCGCCGACGGCGCGCTGTTGATCTTCCCCTCCGCCGACCACCTCGAGGACACCGCGATCAAGTATCTGCGCGCGGGCCGCGAGAAGGCCGGCAAGACGATGGAGGGCTTCGACGTCTGCCCGACGCTGCCGCTGGCCCTCGGCGACGACAAGAACGTGACCGCGCTCGCCGACATGTTCCGCCCGTACACCGCGCTGTACGTCGGCGGCATGGGCAGCCGCAAGCAGAACTTCTACAACCAGCTCGCCCAGCGCATGGGGTACGAGAAGGAAGCCGCCGAGATTCAGGACAAGTACCTGTCCGGCGACAAGGAGGGTGCGGCCGCCGCCGTCCCGCACGCCCTGATCGACCAGACCACCCTGCTCGGTTCCGTCGACCGCATCGCCGACCGCATGAAGGCGTATGCCGCCGCCGGGGTCACCACGCTCACACTGGCGCCCGCGGGATTCACGCTGGACGACCGGCTCGCCTCGCTCCGGGCCGGTTCCGACGCGCTGGAGCGGGCGGGGCTCGCGTAACGCGCGGAGTAGCAGGTCGAAGGAGAGTTTCTACGGCCGTGGTGGGGGCTCGGGGGGTCTTCCCCGCCACGGCCGTCACGAGGAACAACGCGTCGGCGCCCCCTTGGTTACGCGCCCGTGCCTCCCTCCTCCTCCGTCGTTTGGCGGATTTGTCCGACACATCGGTTGCCGCGCTCCTGGCATCCCATTTGACTCGTTTTCTGCGTAACCCTGCAGAAAGGTGTCCGTGATGCTTTCGGCCAAGAGTCTGTTCCAGGAGATCCTCGACGACGACGAGTCGTTCCGGCTGTTCTGCTCCATCGCCGCCAGTGGGGAATCGCAGGGGGGCTGGGAGAACGGCCGGATCGCGACCCTCGTTCCGCGGAGCGAGCGCGCGCTCGCGCCCAAGATCGCTCGACACGGCGCCGACGAGGACAAACACGGGCGGATCTTCAACGCCCTGATGAAGAGGCGCGGCCTGGAACCCGTCGAGGTCCCCTCCGACACCGACTACACCATGCTCCTGGAACGGCGCGGCATCGGCCTCGCACACGAGAAGCTCAAGGACGACCAGCCGCTCACCGTGCAGGACATCGTCACGTATCTCGCCCACAGCCGGGTCACCGAGCAGCGCGCCTCCGAGCAGATGGAGCTGCTGCGCAAGCACTTCGCGCACCACCCGGACATCGGCCGTGCGGTGAGGATGATCTCCAACGACGAGGACGACCACCTCGCCTACTGCCACGAGGAACTGCTGCGTTTCGCGTACGCCGGGCACGGCCGCGCCATTCAGCAGACGCTGCGCGAGTGCGCGCACGCCGAGATCCGCATCTACCGGGACGTCAGCCTCGCCGTCATGGCCCACATGGGGCACATTCTCGGCTGGCCCAGGGTCAAGGTGGCGGCGCTCGCCGCGGGCATTCACGCCGTCTACGTCTACGAGCGGGCCGCCGGCTGGCGCCGGATGGTCTCCCTGAAGATGCCTGAGCGGCGCGACGCACTGGCCGGGCCGGCGGCGGCCGCTCCCGAGTTCGCGTGATCGACCTTCACGCGTGTGTGGAACCCCTCACGATCCCCATGAGAAGCCCGATGTGTTCTGTCACAGCCAGCCCCGCCGCTTGAAGAGGCGATGCAGGCCGAGTTCCAGCATGACCAGCACCAGGATCAGTGCCGGATACGACCACAGCCAGTGCAGCTCCGGCATGTGGTCGAAATTCATCCCGTAGATCCCGGCGATCATCGTGGGGACCGCGGCCATGGCCGCCCATGCGGAGATCTTCCGCACGTCGTCGTTCTGCCGCACGGTCATCTGCCCGAGATGCGCCGAGAGAATGTCCGAGACCAGCCGGTCCAGACCCTCGACCATCTCGTTCACCCGCGTCAGATGGTCGCTGACGTCCCGGAAGAACGGCTGTGCCTTGTCGTGCACAAAGGGCAGCGATGCCAGGAAGGGCCCGATGCCCGCGAGCCGGACCAGCGGCTGGGCCAGCGGGCCCGTGGCCCTGCGGAACTCGAGGATCTGCCGCTTGAAGTTGTAGATCCGGGACGCGCTGCTCCGGGAGCCGCCACTGGACGGCGAGAACACCTCCGTCTCCAGCTCCTCCAAGTCCGTTCCCAGCTCGCCCGCGACGTCCACGTAGTGGTCGACCACGGCGTCGGCGATCGAGTACAGCACCGCCGTCGGACCGTGCCGGAGCATCTCGGGCTCCTCTTCCAGCCGGTGCCGCACGGCCGCGAGGGGCGACTCCTCACCGTGCCGCACGGTGACGACGAACGAGTCCCCGATGAAGACCATGACCTCGCCGGACGAGACGGTGTCGTGCTCCGCGTCGTACGCCACCGGCTTGAGGACCATGAACAGCGAGTCGTCGTACACCTCCAGCTTGGGGCGCTGATGCGCCTTGAGGGCGTCCTCGATTGCCAGGGGGTGCAGTGCGAACTCCTCCGTGACGCGGTCGAACTCCTTCTCCGTGGGCTCGTACAGGCCGATCCAGACGAATGCGTCATGCCCGGCACGGCACTGCGCCAAGGCGTCGGAGAGGTCGAAGGGGCCCTCCGTCCGGCGCCCGTCACGATAGACGGCGCAGTCGACGATCACGGAGAGTATTGTCCCGCCGTCCGGCAGGAGACGCACCCCGGCGGGCGCCTAGGCTGGACCGCATGCCCACCCTGATCCTCGTCCGGCACGGACGTTCCACCGCCAACACCGCGGGACTGCTCGCCGGCTGGACGCCCGGCGTCGCCCTCGACGAGCGCGGCGCCCAGCAGGCCGCGGCGCTGCCCGGGCGGCTCGCCGAGCTGTCGATCTCCGAGGTCGTCACCAGCCCCCTGCAGCGCTGCCAGGAGACCATCCAGCCGCTGCTCGACGCTCGTCCCGAGCTGAGGGTGCACACCGACGAGCGCATCGGGGAGGCCCATTACGGCGACTGGTCCGGCCGCAAGCTCGCCGAGCTGAAGGACGAACCGCTGATGGAGGTCGTACAGGCGCATCCGTCCGCGGCCGCGTTCCCCGGCGGCGAGTCGATGCGGGCCATGCAGACACGGGCCGCCGAGGCGGTGCGCGAGTGGAACGCGCGCGTGGAGCGCGATCACGGCGGTGATGCCGTGTACCTCATGTGTTCGCACGGCGACATCATCAAATCCCTCGTCGCGGACGCACTCGGACTTCATCTCGACCTCTTCCAGCGGATCTCTGTCGAACCGTGTTCCATCACCGCGATCCGTTACACACGCATGAGGCCGTTTCTCGTACGCCTCGGCGACACCGGTGACTTCGCGTCCCTGGCGCCGCGCGAGGAACCCCCAGGCGGAGACGCCACGGTGGGGGGCGGTGCGGGCGCACCGTGATCGTCGGCCGCAGTAGGGTGAAGCGGTCGAAGCAGCACAGTAGTTGTCAGCAGGTTCTCAGCAGCCGATGCGGGCCGGAGCAGTCAGCCGGTCCTCATGTCGATTCAATGGAGACAGGACGTGTCCCGTCAGGTGTTCCTCTACGACCCCCCGGACCGCTTCGTGGCCGGTACGGTCGGGTTGCCCGGGCGCCGTACCTTCTTCCTGCAGGCATCCTCGGGGCCCCGGGTGACCAGCGTGGCCCTGGAGAAGACCCAGGTCGCCGCGCTCGCCGAGCGCATGGACGAGCTCCTCGACGAGGTCGTACGGCGCACCGGTGGCAGCGCGCCCGTTCCGGCCGTGGCCCCGACCGAGGTGTCCGACACCGCGCCCCTCGACACCCCCGTGGAGGAGGAGTTCCGGGTCGGCACCATGGCGCTGGCCTGGGACGGTGACGAGCAGCGCATGATCGTCGAGGCGCAGGCCCTCGTGGAGCTCGACGCGGACTCCGAGGAGGACCTCGCCGAGGCCGAGGAGCGGCTGCTCCAGGACGAGGAGAACGGTCCGCCGATGCTCCGGGTCCGGCTCACCGGCGCGCAGGCCCGGGCCTTCGCCAAGCGCGCCCTCGACGTCGTCAACGCGGGCCGGCCGCCCTGCCCGCTGTGCAGCCTCCCGCTCGACCCGGAAGGACACGTATGTCCGCGCCAGAACGGATACCGCCGCGGAGCGTGACCACGGCCGAGTTGCTCGCCGAGGGCGAGCTGAAGGTACGCGGACGGATCCGTGAGGCGTCGAACGCGGTGCTCTACTGCTCCGTGTCCTATGAGGGCCGGGACGCGTTCTGCGTCTACAAGCCGATCGCAGGGGAGCGGCCCCTGTGGGACTTCCCGGACGGCACGCTGGCGCAGCGCGAGGTCGCGGCGTACGAGGTGTCCGAGGCGACCGGATGGGGGCTCGTGCCGCCCACCGTGCTGCGCGACGGGCCGTACGGGGAGGGCATGTGCCAGCTGTGGATCGAGGCTTCCCCGGAGGCCGAGCTGCTCGCCCTGGTGGACCGTGAGGAGCCCGAGGAGGGCTGGAAGGCGATTGGCTTCGCCGAGGTCGGTGAGGGGAAGACGGCGCTGTTGGTGCACGCCGACGATGTGCGGCTGCGGCGGCTCGCCGTGCTCGATGCCGTGATCAACAACGCCGACCGCAAGGGCGGGCATCTGTTGCCCGTCGGTGAGGGGCGGCTGTACGGGATCGACCACGGAGTCACCTTCAACGCCGAGAACAAGCTGCGCACGCTGTTGTGGGGATGGGCGGGGGAGGCGCTGACGGCGGACGCGGTGTCCGTGCTCGGGTCCCTGAGGGACGGCTTGGCGTCCGGCGCAGCGCTTTCCACTCGGCTGGCCGAACTCATCACTGCCGCGGAGATTGATGCCACACGCGCGCGCGTCTCGGCGATGCTCGCCTCCGGTAAGCACCCGGAGCCGAGTGGGGAGTGGCCTGCGATTCCTTGGCCGCCGGTGTGAGGGTGACCACGTCCCGGGGCTGAGCTGGGGTGGGTGCGCTCACCGGCGCTCGCCGGGTGCCACTGCGCCCACCCGCGCCGCTCCGGCGGCACGGTTGCCTGTGGCTGGGGCGGGCGAGCTGTCGGCTCGGCGGCACGGTTGCCTGTGGCTGGGGGCGGGTGCGCTGCCGCCTCAGCGCACGGTTGCCCGCAGTTGGGGCGGGTGCGCTGCCTCCCGGGCGGCACGATGGCCCGTAGCTCGGACGGGTGGGCTGCCGCCCCGGCGAGGTGCGCAAAAGCACACCCTCCGGTGTCGCGCAAGAGTGTCTGCTCGGCCATCACGTGCTGGCCGGTTCGTATGCGGAACTTCCGTCCGGTTAGGCTCATGACATGCATGCCTGGCCCGCTTCTGAGGTCCCCGCCCTGCCCGGTGAGGGCCGCGACCTCCGGATCCACGACACCGCGACCGGTGGCCTCGTCACCCTTGCCCCCGGTCCCGTCGCCCGTATCTACGTGTGCGGCATCACGCCGTACGACGCGACCCACATGGGTCACGCGGCGACCTACAACGCGTTCGACCTCGTTCAGCGCGTGTGGCTCGACACCAAGCGGCAGGTTCACTACGTCCAGAACGTGACCGACGTCGACGACCCGCTCCTGGAGCGCGCGGAGCGCGACGGCGTCGACTGGGTGGGACTCGCCGAGAAGGAGACCGCCCTCTTCCGTGAGGACATGACCGCCCTGCGGATGCTGCCGCCTCGGCACTACATCGGCGCCGTCGAGGCGATACCCGGCATCGTGCCGCTCGTCGAGCGGCTGCGGGACGCGGGAGCGGCGTACGAGCTCGAAGGGGATGTGTACTTCTCCGTCGAGTCCGACCCGCACTTCGGCCAGGTGTCCAACCTGGACGCCGCCGCGATGCGCCTGCTGTCCGCCGAGCGCGGGGGTGACCCGGACCGTCCGGGCAAGAAGAACCCGCTCGACCCGATGCTCTGGATGGCGGCCCGCGAGGGCGAGCCGAGCTGGGACGGCGGCTCGCTGGGCCGCGGCCGGCCCGGCTGGCACATCGAGTGCGTCGCCATCGCCCTCGACCACCTCGGGATGGGCTTCGACGTCCAGGGCGGCGGCTCCGACCTCGCCTTCCCGCACCACGAGATGGGCGCGTCCCACGCCCAGGTGCTGACCGGCGAGTTCCCGATGGCCAAGGCGTACGTGCACGCCGGCATGGTCGCCCTCGACGGCGAGAAGATGTCGAAGTCCAAGGGCAACCTGGTCTTCGTGTCCAAGCTCCGGCACGATGGCGTCGACCCGGCCGCCATACGGCTCGCGTTGCTCGCGCACCACTACCGCGCCGACTGGGAATGGACGGACTCCGTCCTCGAAGAGGCCGTCGCGCGTGTGGAGAACTGGCGGGCGGCGGTGTCGCGGCCCGACGGCCCGTCCGCCGACGCGCTCGTCGAGGAGATCCGCGACGCCCTGGCGAACGACCTGGACGCGCCGGCGGCGCTCGCCGCGGTCGACCGCTGGGCCGCGCTCCAGCACGAGCGGGGCGGCACGGACGAGGGCGCCCCCGGCGTCGTGTCGCGCGCCGTGGACGCCCTCCTCGGAGTGGCTCTCTAACAACTGCTACAGCAGCACCAACAGCAACGGCCGGGCGCCGGGCGGGTTCTCACCCGCCCGGCGCCCTCTGTACGAGGAGCCGTCCGCCGCTACTTGTTCACGATGACGGCCTGGATGGCGCCGCTGGTGGAGTCGTAGATCCCGATGACCTGCTGCCCGTAGGCGAAGGCTTCCTGGACCTCGTCATGCGTCACCTGGTTGGGGTTGACCAGGCCGTGCCACACGTTGTTGATGAGCAGGTAGAGGATCGACGGCTGGCCCGGGAGCGGCGTGACGACGTCCCAGAACCGCGTGGCCACGCCACTCACCAGTGCCTGGCTCTCGACAGCGCTCGGCAGGACCAGCGGCTGGCCCAGCTGCTGTTGCTGCTGCCCGCCGAGCTGCTGGAGCAGCTGCTGGAAGGGCTGCTGCTGACCGAGCTGCTGGAGCTGCTGCTGCAGATGCGGCGGAATCTGCTGCGGCATCTGTTGCGACGGATTCTGCTGCTGGCCGATGCCCTGCTGACCGTACGGCTGCTGCATCTGCTGCCCGAACGGCTGCTGCTGGCCGATGCCCTGCTGCTGCCCGAACTGCTGCGGAGGTGCCGTGGTCGGGCCCTGCTGGCCCATGTGCTGTCCTTGCTGCTGTCCCAGTTGGCTCATCTGCGGGGTGGTGCTCATGCGGGTGCCACCTTCCCTCATTGGTTGAGCATTGGTTGGGTTCCCTCGGCCCGTGACGGTCGGCCCGCCATGGTCAGCCCGTGACGGTCGGCCTTTGACGGTCAGCCCGTGATCACCAGGCCGACGATCTCGTCGTCCGAGAACCAGACACGTACGTCGGGCCGTCCCCCCGCGAACGCGGTGTGCACCGCCTGACGGATCTCGGGGGACGGGTTGTTGAGGTTGCGCCAGGCGCCGGACACGTACAACCGGAGCCTGGGCGGGAGTTCACGCGGATACGGCAGCAGCTCGTCCCAGTACCGCTCGGCCTGGCCCGAGCCGACCGCTTCCGGCAGCAGATGGGTGACCGCTGCCTTGATGTCCGGCCGGTTGCCGATCCGCTGGGATGCGGGTCGGCCCGGCGCGTCCTGCTGCGGGGAGCCCGTGGCCCGCAGCACCGCGCGCGCACGCTCCGGGGACATCGGTTCCTGGCCCGCCGCCTTGAGCATGCCTTGCAGCGCGGCCAGAGCGCCGACCACCACCGGGGAGGCGGAGGAGGTCCCGGAGAACGTGTCCGTGTACCAGCCGATCTCCTCGGCACCGCCCTGCAGATCGCCGGGCCGGTCCCAGAAGCCGCCGGTGGTCGTGACCTCGCGTCCCCAGCCCTGCGCGTCCACGCGTGCCCCGTAGTTGGAGAACGCGAGCCGTGAGCGGTCCGGGCCGTGGTCGCGGCCGTGCGTGCCGGGCGGCGGTGCGCCCGCGCCGACCAGGACCGCGCCGGAGGACTGGTTGGAGGGGTTGAAGGGGTTGCGCCACCACTCGGGGAACTCGGCGGGGCGGCGCTCGTACACGGCGTCGTCGAGCGACTCGGCGCCGTTTCCGGCGGCCGCCACCACGACGACGCCCTTGGCGGTCGCGTACCGGATGGCCGCGAAGTTGTCCGGCCACCACTCGATCGCTGTGTAGCCCTGCTGGTCGTCGCGCTGTTCGAAGTCGAACCGCGGTCCTGGGGCGTGCAGTTCGATCAGGAGGATGTCGCCGGGGCCGAGCCGGTCGGCCGCCGCGTGGATCGCGGCCGCCGTGCCGATGCCCTGGAAGGACGCGGCCGCGGTCACGGCGTCCGGCACGATGCCGGTGATGCCGTACTCGTTGCGGTCGCCGCCGATCACCCCGATGACAGCCGTGCCGTGGTTGCGCCAGGCGAGGTCCGTCAGCGGGGTGCCGACGACGACGCCGGCGAGCTTCGCGGCCAGGTCCTCGTGCCCGAGCTGCCAGGCGCCCTCCACGTCGATCACCGTCACGCCCTGGCCCGTACCGCCCGGCCGCTGCCAGGCCCAGTACGCGTCGATGCCCTCGGGCGCCGGGCGCAAATAGCCCTGGCGGCTGGTGAAGTCGGGGGTGACGGGCGCCCCTTCCTTCACCCGCCGGCTGTCGTCTGCGCTCTCCTCGGTCCACCCCACCGACCCCACGGAGGCGGGTACGGCGCCGGGCTTCACGTACGCCGTGTCGATCTCCGGCAGTGCGGCGATCCGGGAGCGCAGTTCCTGGGCGCGGCTCTCGACGCCGCGCACCCGGTAGAAGAGTGCGAGGTCGGGTCCGCTCTCGGTGCCCGCCGCCGCGGACTGCTGCTGCGACTGCTGGAGTCGCTCCTCGCTGCCGAACAGCGGTTCCAGGGTGAGTTGTTCGTCGCTGAGGAACATGTTGAGGGCCGATACGTCGGCGCCCACCGCCGAGCGGACGCCCTCGGCCCGGGCGCGGAGCCGGGCCTCGGGGCGTGCGACGACGATCAGCTCCTGCTCGGCTCCTCGGTAGGTGAATCCCGCTCCGTCGGGCCCCGGCCCGGACGTTCCCGGGCCCTGCGCCGGCTGTACCTGGTCGGTCATCGCGTACCGCTCCCTTCGGTCCATGCGGGTGCCGGTCCATGGGTGTGCTCTGCCGTGCCTGCCTACTGCCGTGCCCTGTTCATTGCCGTGCCATGAGTCCTTGCGGTGCTCTGTCGCGGAACGACGCGGTGCCATGTCCCGTCCCCGGGCCGCGCCTTCGGGGCACAACCTGGCACGCCCACGGCGACTCGTCCACCCCGTCTTCGCCAACTTGGTTTGAAAACAAGTTGAATGGGGAACCCTGTGCAATCCGTCTTGAAACAGATGTCACGTAGCAATCCGGCCAAAGGCTGCGGGGGCGTATGTCATGTGATGGGGTGGCAGCGGCTGTTGACCCCTGGGCCGACCTGAGCCGGCCCCCTGCGGAAGGACGCTCCATGCACCGTTCCTTCGCACGTCGAAGACTGCTCACCGCGACCGCCGCGCTGGGAGGAGCGGCGCTGCTGGGCGGCACCGCCCACGCGGCCGGACAACGTCGGCCCACCCGATTCCCGTTGCCCAACGGCTTCCAGCCCGAGGGCATCACCATCGGCTCCGCCCCATGCGCGTACTTCGGGTCGCTCGCGAACGGCGACATCTACCGCGCGAGCCTGCACACCGGGCGCGGGGCCGTCGTCAGCAAGGGCCTCGGGGCCGAACACCCCACCGTGGGCCTCAAGATCGGCCGTCACGGCAGGCTCTTCCTCGCCGGCGGCACGAGCGGCGAGCTGCGTACGGTCGACGCGCGCAGCGGCGAGATCGAGAAGGTGTACGCCATCGGGGGCACCTTCGTGAATGACGTGATCCTCACGCCGGACGCCGCCTGGTTCACCGATTCCTACCAGGCGAAGCTCTACCGGCTCGCGCTCGGCGAACACGGCGAGCCCGGAGCCGTCACGACCGTGCCGCTCACCGGAGACTGGGAACAGGGCCCCGACTTCACCGCCAACGGTATCGAGCGCACGCCCGACGGCCGCGCGCTGCTCGTGGTGAACACGGTCGCGGGCGGCGGCGGACTCATGCGGGTGGACCCGCGGACCGGGGTGGCCACCGCCGTGGACCTGGGAGGGTCCGAACTCCCCAACGGAGACGGCCTGTTGCTCCTCGGCCGCACCCTCTACGCCGTTCAGCAGCAACAGAACCTGATCGACGTCTTCCGCCTGAACGCCTCCGGCACCAAGGGCACGGCGATCGCCCGGATCACCGACCCGGGCTTCAGGATCCCGACGACGGTCGCGGCGTGGGGCGACCGGCTGTATCTGCCGAACGCCCGCTTCGACGTCGAGCCGACGCCGGACACCGAGTACGACGTGGTGACGGTGGACCGGGTCTGACGGGCCTCCGATGATTCAGGGGCGGTGTGCACGACGCGCACCGCCCCTGCTGGTTCAGTCCTCCGAGGAGTCCTCGGAGCCGCTCTCCCGGCTGTCGGCATCGGGTCCGGTGTCGGCCTCAGTGTCGGGTCCGGTGTCGGCCTCGGACCCGGCGTCCGTCTCCGGCCGCTGCGGCTTCGGCGGCCGGGTGCGGCCGCTGGGGCTGTCGCGGAGGTACGAGGCGGTGTCGCCGCTCTCCGTGGCGTGGCCCCCGGCCCCCGCCGCCGGACCGCTGCCGTCCCGTCTGCGCAGATAGCGCTCGAACTCGCGGGCGATCGCCTCGCCGGACGCCTCGGGCAGCTCGGCGGTGTCCCGGGCCTCCTCGAGCGTCTGCACGTACTCGGCGACCTCGCTGTCCTCGGCGGCCAGCTGGTCGACGCCGAGCTGCCAGGCGCGCGCGTCCTCGGGCAGCTCGCCCAGCGGAATGCGCAGGTCGATGAGGTCCTCCAGGCGGTTGAGGAGGGCCAGCGTCGCCTTCGGGTTGGGCGGCTGCGAGACATAGTGCGGTACGGCCGCCCACAACGACACGGCCGGTACGCCCGCGTGTGTGCACGCCTCCTGGAGGATGCCGACGATGCCCGTGGGGCCCTCGTACTTGGTCTCCTCCAGATCCATGGTGCGGGCCAGATCGGGATCGGAGGTGACCCCGCTGACCGGCACCGGACGCGTGTGCGGGGTGTCACCGAGCAGGGCGCCCAGGATCACCACCAGCTCGACACCCAGCTCGTGCGCGAAGCCGAGCAGTTCGTTGCAGAACGAGCGCCAGCGCATCGACGGCTCGATACCGCGGACCAGCACCAGGTCGCGCGGCTTCTCGCCGCCGACCCGGACCACCGACAGCCGCGTGGTCGGCCACGTGATCTTGCGTACGCCGCCGTCCAGCCACACCGTGGGGCGATTCACCTGGAAGTCGTAGTAGTCCTCGGCGTCCAGCGCCGCGAACACCTCGCCCTTCCACTCCCTGTCCAGATGCGCGACCGCGGTGGAGGCGGCGTCGCCGGCGTCGTTCCAGCCTTCGAACGCGGCCACCATGACTGGGTCGATCAGCTCGGGAACCCCCTCCAGCTCGATCACCCAGCGCCTCCTTCCGACGTGCCCTCGCGTACGCCCCAACCTTACGGCGTTCCGAGGGGGCCTCCGCAGCCCCCTTGCACGGGGGAGTGAACGGATCACTGCCCCGCCGAGGGCCCGGAAACACTCTTGATCGCCACCCTGGGCCACCCCTCAGTCGTCCGAGCTGTCCCGGGGCAACTTCACCGAGGGCCCTGGACGTTGTCGTGGGGCCGCGCTATACGTCGGATGACCGCGAGAGGTCCGATGTTCAGTGGGCGACGAGGGGCACGCATGGACGAGACCGTCACCGGCTTCGAGGTGCACGACATCCGTTTTCCCACTTCGGAGCAGCTCGACGGCTCGGACGCGATGAATCCGGATCCGGATTACCCACCGCCTATCTGGTCCTGCAGACCTCCGATGGATCGGAAGGCCACGGCTTCTGCTTCACCATCGGCCGCGGCAACGAGGTCGTGGCCGCGGCGATCGAGGCGCTGCGCCCGTACATCGTCGGGCGGCCGGGGCACCCTCTTCGGCGCGCTGACCGGCGTACTGACCCTGCAACCCGTCGTGAATGTCATGACGTTGGGCGGGGTGCCCGCGCTGTGGAACCAGTTCCTCAACGGGGCGATCATCATCGTGGCACTGGTGATCTTGCGGTTCGCGAGCGGCGAGAAGCAGGACTGAGATGTCCAGCGGACCACGAGCCTTCCCCGGGGACTACAGCGTCGAGCGCAACCACTGCTCCACGCTGGCGATGTGGACGGTGGCCCAGGAGCGGGCCGCCTCCGCGTCGCGGTCCCGCAGCGCCGCGATGATCGCCCGGTGCTCGTGCAGGGTGCGGCTGACCGCGTCCTCCTGGGTCAGACCGCGCCAGATGCGGGCCCGAGTGGTGGGTCCGGAGAGGCCGTCGAGGAGGGAGCACAGCACCGAGTTGCCGGAGCTCTGCACGATGCCCCGGTGGAACTCCAGGTCGCAGGCGACGAGCTCCTCCACCGAGGGCGCCGCGCCGAGGGCGTCCAACTGGGCGGTCAGCGCGTCCAGTTGCTGCTCGCTGATGCGCGAGGACGCCATCGCCGTGGCGGCGGGCTCCAGGATCCGGCGCACCGCGAGGAATTCCAGCACGGTGTCGTCGCGGTGGAAGTCGACGACGAAGCTCAGCGCCTCCAGCAGAAGTTGCGGATCCAGGCTGGTGACATAGGTGCCGTCGCCCTGCCGTACGTCCAGGATGCGGATGAGCGACAGGGCGCGAACGGCCTCCCTCAGGGAATTGCGGGACAGTCCCAGTTCGGCCGCGAGCTCGCTCTCCTTGGGCAGCCGGTCGCCGGGGCGCAGCGCGCCGGAGACGATCATTCCCTTGATCTTCTCGATCGCCTCATCGGTGACTGCCATGGCGGGCCTCCCTGTCGTTCAGACATCCGATGTCTCACGCCATTATGGGGGTTCAGTGGGCTGAACGGGGCAGAGAAGCCGATGTTGGATCAGGTGAGGGCCGCCAGGTCGGCCAGGCCGCCAGGGCCGCCGCCTCGTCGAGCGTCGGGAGCGCCCGGTCCCGCATCAGGACCCTGCCGTCGACGAGGGGCGGCTCCCTCCGTGGGAACCGCCCCTCCAGTGCCGCCGGATGCCTACTTCTTGTCGAGCAGGTCCTGCACCTTGCCCCGCACCTCGTCCGTGGCAAGCCCGCGGATCGTCAGCGTCGTACGGCGACGCAGCACGTCGTCGGCCGTCTGGGCCCACTCGTTGTCCCGGGCGTAGACGACCTGCGCCCAGATCTCCGGCGCGTCCGGGTGGACACGCTCGCCCAGCTCCGGGTTGTCGTTCGCCAGCCGGGCGATGTCGAAGGCCAGCGAACCGTAGTGCGTGGCCAGGTGCTTCGCGGTGTCCGCCGCCATGCGCGGGCCGGGCGCCGGGCCGTCGACGAGCAGGCGGTGGGCGACCGCGCGCGGGTTCGCGACGCCGGGAAGCGGGAGCTTCTTCGGCAGCTCGGAGATCGGCTCGAAGTCCTCGCCCAGCGGGTGGCCCGGCAGGGCCTCCAGCTTCTTCATGACGGTGCGGCCGATGTGCCGGAAGGTGGTCCACTTGCCACCCGCGACGGACAGCATCCCGCCACGGCCTTCCGTGACGACCGTCTCGCGCTTGGCCTTCGACGTGTCACCGGGACCGCCCGGCAGCACACGAAGACCCGCGAAGGAGTACGTGATCAGGTCACGCGAGAGCTGCTGGTCCCGGATGGAGAACGCGGCCTCGTCCAGGATCTGGGCTATGTCCTGCTCGTTGACCGCGACCTCGCCCGGCTCCCCCTCGTACTCCTCGTCGGTCGTGCCGAGCAGCAGCATGTCCTCCCACGGGAGGGCGAAAGTGATCCGGTACTTGTCGATCGGGGTGGCGAGCGCGGCCTTCCAGGGGGAGGTGCGCTTCAGGACCAGGTGCGCGCCCTTCGACAGGCGGATGGACGGCGCCGAGTTCGGGTCCTCCATCTTGCGCAGGTGGTCGACCCAGGGGCCGGTGGCGTTGAGCACGAGGCGCGCGTTGACGCCGAACTCCTCGCCGTTGGTGCGGTCCTTGAGGTCCGCACCCGTGACCCGGCCCTTGGTGAAGCGCAGGCCGGTGACCTCGGCGTGGTTGAGGACGACGGCGCCGGACTCGACGGCCGCGCGGACCGTCATCAGGGCCATCCGGGAGTCGTTCATCTGGTCGTCGCCGTACACGGCCACGGCCTTCAGGTTGTCGGTGCGCAGCTCGGGCACGTCCTGCGCGGCCTTCGAGGGGCTGAGCAGGTGACCCACGCCGTCGCCGAACGCCGACAGGGCGGAGTAGGCGAAGACGCCCGCTCCGAGCTTCGCAGCGCCGTGCGGACCGCCCTTGTACACGGGGAGGTAGAACGTGAGCGGGTTCGCCAGGTGGGGGGCCACCTGGCGGGAGACCGCACGGCGCTCGAAGTGGTTCTCCGCCACCAGCTTCACCGCGCCGGTCTGCAGGTAGCGCAGACCGCCGTGGAGAAGCTTGGAGGAGGCGGAAGAGGTGGCGCCGGCGAAGTCGCCGGCGTCGACCAGAGCCACCCGCAGCCCGGACTGCGCGGCGTGCCAGGCGGTGGAGATGCCCAGGATGCCGCCGCCGATGACGAGGAGGTCGTACGTCGCCTTGGAAAGCTGCTCCCGGGTCTCGGCGCGGCTCGGGTTGGAGCCGGAGGCCGGGTGCGTACCGAGGGCAGGCACGGACTGCAGGGTGGCTTGACTGGTCATGCGGGTTCTTACTCCTCGTCCTCGATCCAGCCCATGGTCCGCTCGACGGCCTTGAGCCAGCTCTTGTACTCACGGTCGCGGGTCTCCGCGGCCATGTTCGGGGTCCACTCCGCGGCCCGGCGCCAGTTGGCGCGCAGGTCCTCGGTGTTGGACCAGAAGCCGACGGCGAGACCGGCGGCGTAGGCAGCGCCGAGGCAGGTGGTCTCGGCGACCATCGGGCGCACCACGGGGGCGTCCAGGACGTCGGCCAGGGTCTGCATCAGCAGGTTGTTGGAGGTCATGCCGCCGTCGACCTTGAGGGCCGCGAGCTCGACGCCGGAGTCCTTCGTCATGGCGTCGGTGATCTCACGGGTCTGCCAGGCGGTGGCCTCCAGAACGGCGCGCGCGATGTGCGCCTTGGTGACGTACCGGGTCAGACCGGCGATCACACCGCGGGCGTCGGAGCGCCAGTACGGGGCGAACAGACCGGAGAAGGCCGGCACGAAGTAGGCGCCGCCGTTGTCCTCGACCGAGGACGCGAGCGTCTCGATCTCGGCGGCGGACTTGATCAGGCCCATCTGGTCGCGCATCCACTGCACCAGCGAACCGGTGACGGCGATGGAGCCCTCCAGGGCGTAGACCGGCGCCTGTTCGCCGATTCGGTAGCCCACGGTGGTCAGCAGCCCGCTGTACGAGTTGATGATCTTGTCACCGGTGTTCATCAGCATGAAGGTGCCGGTGCCGTACGTGGACTTGGCCTCGCCCTCGGAGAAACAGGTCTGGCCGAACAGGGCCGCCTGCTGGTCGCCGAGCGCGGAGGCGACCGGGATGCCGCCGAGCAGGTCACCCAGCTTGCCGCCGGTGATCTCGCCGTACACCTCGGCGGACGAGCGGATCTCCGGCAGCATCGCCAGCGGGACGCCGATGGACTCGGCGATCTTGTCGTCCCACTCCATGGTGTGCAGGTTCATCAGCATGGTGCGGGAGGCGTTGGTCACGTCGGTGACGTGCTTGCCGCCGTTGACACCACCGGTCAGGTTCCAGATGACCCAGGTGTCCATGGTGCCGAAGAGGATGTCGCCCGCCTCGGCGCGCTCGCGCAGGCCCTCGACGTTGTCCAGCAGCCAGCGGGCCTTCGGACCGGCGAAGTACGAGGCGAGCGGGAGGCCCGTCTCGCGGCGGAAGCGGTCCTGGCCGACGTTGCGGCCGAGCTCCTTGCAGAGCGCGTCGGTGCGGGTGTCCTGCCAGACGAGGGCGTTGTGGACGGGCTCACCGGTGTTCTTGTCCCACAGCAGCGTGGTCTCACGCTGGTTGGTGATGCCGATGGCCTTGATGTCGTCGCGGGTGATGCCGGCCTTCTCGATGGCACCGGCGACGACCTCCTGGACGTTGGTCCAGATCTCGGCGGCGTTGTGCTCGACCCAGCCCGGCTTCGGGAAGATCTGCTCGTGCTCCTTCTGGTCGACGGAGACGATGCGTCCGTCGCGGTCGAAGACGATGCAGCGCGACGAGGTGGTGCCCTGGTCGATCGCGGCGATGAAGGGGCCGGCGGTGTGTGCGTCGGTCACGGTGTGCTCCTGGTAGTTCCGTATGGAAGGGCTCTATTTACGGCGCTGTGCTGTGAGGAGTGGTGCTGTGAGACGTACGGCTTGGGGAGGCCTTGCTCTCAGCGGTTTCTCTCAGGCGAAGGCGACGTTGTATATGCCTGCCGCGACCGCGCCGCCGATGAGCGGACCGGCGATCGGGATCCAGGCGTAGCGCCAGTCGGAACCACCCTTGTTGGGCAGGGGGAGCAGGGCGTGCACGATGCGCGGACCGAGGTCACGGGCCGGGTTGATCGCGTAGCCCGTCGGGCCGCCCAGAGAGAGGCCGATGCTGACCACCACGAGGGCGGTGATCAGGGCACCCAGGGTGCCCAGGCCGTTGCCGTTGTCGTTCAGGCCCTGGGTGAGGACCGCGAGAACGAGCACGATGGTGCCGATGATCTCGGTGGCGAGGTTCTGCAGCACATTGCGGATCTCGGGGCCGGTGGAGAAGACACCGAGCACGGGGCCCGCGCCGGTCTCCTGGGCCTCGACGGCCTTGGTCTTGGTGGCCTGCGCACCCGGACCGCCGACGATCTCGCGGTCGGTGAGGTGTGCGTGGAACTGACCGTAGTAGGCGACCCAGACCAGCGTGGCACCGATCATGGCGCCGAGCAGCTGACCGGCGAAGTAGGTGGCGACGTTGCTGTAGTCGTTGTCCTTGATCGCGAGCGCGAGCGTCACGGCCGGGTTGAGGTGCGCACCCGAGAGGGGCGCCGAGATGTAGACCGCGGTCAGTACCGCGAAGCCCCACCCGAAGGTGATGGCGAGCCATCCGGCGTTGCGCGCCTTGGAGGCCTTCAGTGTGACGGCGGCGCAGACGCCACCGCCCAGCAGGATGAGTACGGCGGTACCGATGGTCTCGCCGATGAAGATGTCGGAGCTGGACACCCGCGACTCCTTTGTCCTTCGTCCAGGGGAAGCCGAACCCCGGGTCCCTCCGGTGGTTCGTGCTCTCGGGGAGTGAGAGCGATATCGGCCCTTGGCTTTGCACACTCTAGCGCGTATTGCCGGTAGGTGTTCGACAATGTCGACCGATGGACGGGAGTCTTGCTTCCGCGTTACCAGCTCGTCAAGGGCTCTGTAATCGAAAACAGGATCGTTACTGATCGCCGCGAGTTATCGATCTTGAGGCGGCGGCGCACCGCGTGCGACCGGGCACTTTTCGTGGTCGCGGGAGGCATGCGAAAGGCCGGCACGTCGATGACGTGCCGGCCTGTGGACGTACGTGCGGGCGGGGGCGTACGTGGGAGTGAGTGGGTGCGTGGGTGTACGTGGGTTCAGAACCGCCCGGCGCCCAGATCCCGTGACACCGCGCGGGCGCAGTCGCGTACCGCCGCGATGAGGTCGGGGCGCAGCTCCCCGTTCGTGCGGACCCGCTCCACGGCCCCCGTGATGCCCACCGCGCCGACCGGCATCCGCCGCTGGTTGTGGATGGGCGCGGCGATCGACGCGACCCCCGTCCAGGTCTCCTCGACGTCGTCCGCGTACCCGCGCGCCCGCGTCAGGTCGAGCACGCCTTCGAACTCGTCGAGCTCGCTGATCGTGCGCGGCGTGAACGCCTTGCGCTCGGCCTCCACGACCTCGCTGTGCGCGACCGGGTCGTACGCCGACAGGACTTTGCCCAATGCCGTGGAGTGCAGCGGCTGCATGGCCCCGACCTCCAGGACCTGGCGGCTGTCGTCGGGCCGGAACACGTGGTGCACGATCAGGACGCCCTGCTGGTGCAGTACGCCCAGATAGACGCTCTCACCGCTGGAACGGGCCAGGTCGTCGGTCCACACCAGGGCGCGCGCCCGCAGCTCGTGCACATCCAGGTACGTCGTTCCCAGCCGCAGCAGCTCGGCGCCCAGCTGATAGCGCCCCGAGGCGGTGTCCTGCTCGACGAAGCCCTCCTGCTGGAGGGTGCGCAGTATGCCGTGGGCCGTACCCTTGGCCAGGCCCAGCGAGGAGGCGATGTCCGACAGGCCGAGCCGCCGCTCCCCGCCCGCGAGCAACCGCAGCATCGCCGCCGCCCGTTCGAGCGACTGGATGTTCCGTGCCATCCCCGTGCTGCCTCCGTCCCCTTCGACCGCCGGCGCGCGACTCACTGCCGCCGTTCGGCAATGTCGAACACTACCGGTCGTTGCCAACCTCCCGCTAATGGGTGGCCGTCATGTGTTGCATCCGTCTTCACTCCGCGGTCGCACGCGCCACGCCCGTCCGCCCCGTGGACGCCCCTGACCCTTCCGCGTGCTCCGGGCTACCCTGACGGCGTGCGCCTTCCATGGGAAGCGCAAAGCCGACAGCCGTCGCACTCCAGGGAGCACCTTCATGGCCTCGTCGCCGAACCCGTCCCTTTCGTCCGAGCTTGCCGAGAGCCGAAGGCGCATCGACGCACTCCGCCAGGCCCTCGCCACCCGTGTGGTGGTGGCCGACGGCGCGATGGGCACGATGCTCCAGGCGCAGGACCCTACGTTGGAGGACTTCGAGAACCTCGAAGGCTGCAACGAGATCCTGAACCTCACCCGCCCCGACATCGTCCGCTCCGTCCACGAGGCGTACTTCGAGGTGGGCGTCGACTGCGTCGAGACGAACACGTTCGGGGCCAACCACTCCGCGATGGCCGAGTACGACATCGCCGACCGTGTCTTCGAGCTCTCCGAGTCGGGGGCCCGCATCGCCCGCGAGGTCGCGGACGAGTTCGGCGCCCGTGACGGTCGCCAGCGCTGGGTCCTGGGCTCCATCGGCCCCGGTACGAAGCTGCCGACCCTCGGTCACGTCGGCTACGGAACCCTGCGCGACGGATTCCAGGCGAACGCCGAGGGCCTGATCGCCGGCGGCGCGGACGCCCTGATCGTCGAGACCACCCAGGACCTGCTCCAGACGAAGTCCTCGGTCCTGGGCGCCCGGCGCGCCATGGAGGCGACCGGCGTCGACATCCCGCTGCTCGTCTCGATGGCCTTCGAGACGACCGGCACGATGCTTCTCGGATCCGAGATCGGGGCCGCGCTGACCGCCCTCGAACCGCTCGGCATCGACATGATCGGCCTGAACTGCTCGACGGGTCCGGCGGAGATGAGCGAGCACCTGCGCTACCTCACCCGCCACTCCCGCATTCCCCTGCTGTGCATGCCGAACGCCGGTCTGCCGGTCCTCACCAAGGACGGCGCCCACTTCCCGCTCGACGCGGAGGGGCTGGCCGACGCCCAGGAGAACTTCGTACGCGACTACGGCCTCTCCCTCATCGGCGGCTGCTGCGGTACGACGCCCGAGCACCTGCGCCAGGTCGTCGAGCGCGTCAACGGGGTCACGCCCCCCGAACGGCACCCGCAGCCCGAGCCCGGCGCCGCCTCCCTCTACCAGACCGTCCCGTTCCGCCAGGACACCGCCTACATGGCGATCGGTGAGCGCACCAACGCCAACGGGTCGAAGAAGTTCCGCGAGGCCATGCTGGACGGGCGCTGGGACGACTGCGTGGAGATGGCCCGCGACCAGATCCGCGAGGGCGCGCACATGCTCGACCTGTGCGTCGACTACGTGGGCCGTGACGGCGTGGCCGACATGGAGGAGCTGGCCGGGCGCTTCGCCACCGCCTCCACGCTGCCGATCGTTCTGGACTCCACCGAGGTGGACGTCATCCGGGCGGGCCTGGAGAAGCTCGGCGGCCGCGCGGTCATCAACTCGGTCAACTACGAGGACGGCGACGGCCCGGAGTCGCGCTTCACCAAGGTCACCCGCCTGGCCCGGGAACACGGCGCCGCGCTGATCGCGCTGACCATCGACGAGGAGGGCCAGGCCCGCACCGTCGAGACCAAGGTCGCCATCGCCGAGCGGCTGATCGAGGACCTGACGACGAACTGGGGCATCCACGAGTCGGACATCCTCATCGACGCCCTGACCTTCACCATCTGTACGGGGCAGGAGGAGTCCCGCAAGGACGGCATCGCGACGATCGAGGCGATCCGCGAGCTGAAGCGCCGCCGCCCGGACGTGCAGACCACGCTCGGTCTGTCGAACATCTCCTTCGGTCTCAACCCGGCCGCCCGCATCCTGCTCAACTCGGTCTTCCTGGACGAGTGCGTCAAGGCGGGGCTGGACTCGGCGATCGTGCACGCCTCGAAGATCCTGCCGATCGCCCGCTTCGACGAGGAGCAGGTACAGACGGCTCTGGACCTCATCTACGACCGTCGCGCCGAGGGGTACGACCCGCTGCAGAAGCTGATGGCCCTGTTCGAGGGAGCCACCACCAAGTCGCTGAAGGCGGGCAAGGCGGAGGAACTGGCCGCGCTTCCGCTGGACGAGCGGCTCAAGCGGCGGATCATCGACGGCGAGAAGAACGGCCTCGACGCCGACCTCGCCGCGGCGCTCCAGGACCGCCCCGCGCTCGACATCGTCAACGAGACCCTCCTCGACGGCATGAAGGTCGTCGGCGAGCTGTTCGGCTCCGGCCAGATGCAGCTGCCGTTCGTGCTCCAGTCCGCCGAGGTCATGAAGTCGGCCGTCGCCTACCTCGAACCGCACATGGAGAAGTCGGACGCCGAGGGCAAGGGCACCATCGTGCTCGCCACCGTGCGCGGTGACGTGCACGACATCGGCAAGAACCTCGTCGACATCATCCTGTCCAACAACGGCTACAACGTCGTCAACCTCGGCATCAAGCAGCCGGTCTCCGCGATCCTGGAAGCCGCCGAGGAGCACCGGGCCGACGTCATCGGCATGTCCGGGCTCCTGGTCAAGTCCACGGTGATCATGAAGGAGAACCTGGAGGAGCTGAACCAGCGCGGACTCTCGGCCGACTACCCCGTCATCCTCGGCGGAGCGGCGCTGACCCGGGCGTACGTCGAGCAGGACCTGTACGAGATCTACCAGGGCGAAGTCCGCTACGCCCGGGACGCCTTCGAGGGCCTGCGCCTGATGGACGCGCTGATCGGGGTCAAGCGCGGGGTGCCCGGAGCGGTGCTCCCCGAACTGAAGCAGCGCCGGGTGCGCGCCGCGGCCGACACGGTGGTCGAGGAGCGCCCCGAGGAGGGCCACGTCCGCTCCGACGTCGCCGTCGACAATCCCGTGCCCAAGCCGCCGTTCTGGGACACCCGCGTCATCAAGGGCATCCAGCTCAAGGAGTACGCCTCCTGGCTGGACGAGGGCGCCCTGTTCAAGGGGCAGTGGGGCCTCAAGCAGGCCCGCACGGGCGACGGGCCGACGTACGAGGAACTGGTCGAGACCGAGGGTCGGCCGCGGCTGCGCGGGCTGCTGGACAAGCTGCAGACGGAGAATCTGCTGGAGGCGGCCGTGGTCTACGGCTACTTCCCGTGCGTGTCCAAGGACGACGACCTGATCATCCTGGACGAACAGGGCAACGAGCGCACCCGCTTCACCTTCCCGCGCCAGCGCCGTGGCCGCCGGCTCTGCCTGGCCGACTTCTTCCGGCCGGAGGAGTCCGGCGAGCGGGACGTCGTCGGCCTCCAGGTCGTCACCGTGGGCTCTCGCATCGGCGAGGAGACCGCCAAGCTCTTCGAATCGAACTCGTACCGCGACTACCTCGAACTGCACGGCCTGTCGGTGCAGTTGGCGGAGGCGCTGGCCGAGTACTGGCACGCGCGCGTGCGTTCCGAGCTGGGCTTCGCCGGTGAGGACCCGGCCGCCATCGAGGACATGTTCGACCTCAAGTACCGCGGCGCCCGCTTCTCGCTCGGCTACGGAGCCTGCCCCGATCTGGAGGACCGGGCCAAGATCGCCCGCCTCCTCGAGCCGGAGCGCATCGGCGTCCACCTCTCCGAGGAGTTCCAGCTCCACCCGGAGCAGTCCACGGACGCGATCGTGATCCACCACCCGGAGGCGAAGTACTTCAACGCGCGCTGAGACCTACGGCGACGGACGATGGGTGGTACGCCGACGGCGCCGAGAAAGGCACGTCGACGTGCTCCGAGACGTACCGCGACGCGCCCTGAGAAGTATGGGCACGCGCGCTGATCGGATAAGTCGTACACTGGTCGGTCCACTGCAGGCCGGTTGTCCCTTTCCCAAAAAAGGGCAACCGGCCTGATCGTCCCTCAAGGAGGTGCGCCCGGATGACCAGTACGGTCCCCGCGCTCGGTACCCGTACGGCCGAAGGCTCTGCCCTGGAGGCCGTACTCCTCGACATGGACGGCACCCTGGTGGACACCGAGGGCTTCTGGTGGGACGTCGAGGTCGAGGTCTTCAGGTCCCTCGGCCACGTCCTCGACGAGTCCTGGCGCCATGTGGTGGTCGGCGGTCCCATGACCCGCAGTGCCGGATTCCTCATCGAGGCCACCGGAGCCGACATCCCGCTCGCCGAGCTGACCGTGCTGCTCAACGACGGTTTCGAGGACCGTATCGGCCGCTCGCTGCCGCTGATGCCGGGCGCGGCCAGACTCCTCGCCGAACTGGCGGCGCACGAGATCCCCACCGCCCTGGTCTCCGCCTCGCACCGGCGGATCATCGACCGCATCCTGAGCTCGATCGGCCCCCAGTACTTCGCCCTGACCGTCGCGGGCGACGAGGTGGAGCGGACCAAGCCGTTCCCCGACCCGTATCTGCTCGCGGCCTCCGGGCTCGGCGCGCTTCCGGCCAGGTGCGCCGTCGTCGAGGACACCGCGACGGGCGTCGCCGCCGCCGAGGCCGCGGGCTGCCAGGTGGTCGCCGTACCCTCGGTCGCGCCCATCGCCCCGGCCGCCCGGCGCACGGTGGTGACGTCTCTCGAAGAGGTCGACCTGCCTTTTCTGCGCGGCTTGATGACGCAAATGCGCTAGACGTTCACCCAGCGTGCATAGCCGAATGCACGGAAAAGCGGGAGAGGGTTGCCGCGGGGAATTCGATCGCCGCCGGATGGCCGAATTCCGGTACTTGCCAACCCAGTTGAGGGTGTGACGTTCATCACTCGACAGGCGGTCGACATCCGGGGCGACGTGTGCAGTTGCCCCCCTTTCGGGGGTGATGGACGTGTCCTTGTGTCCCGATTGGTGGAACGCTGTACGAATCCTTCCGCTGTCGGGTTATCGGTGCGTCCGCGCCCGGTTTCGCAGCGTGATGGAAACCCGACTCCGGTCCCTGTGAGCCGTCCTGGTGGTGCGGACTAATCTCATCGCGAGAACATCGCCACAACCCCCGTGATCCGCAGCGACACCCCTGCATGCCGGGTACACGGACTCGACAGCTCTGGAGAAACTCGAGCATGAACCGCAAGACTTTGGTGCTGCCGGCCGTGGTCGGCCTGCTCGCCCCTGTGCTCGCCGCCTGTGGTGGGTCGGACAGTGGGAGCAACAGCGGCGATGCCATCGTTGTCGGCACCACGGACGGGTTCAAAGCGACGAAGTCTGCCCCGGCTCCCCTCGACCCGGCGTACGCGTACGACGTCGGCACCTGGAACATTCTCCGCCAGACCGTGCAGACCCTGATGGTCCAGCCGCGTGGCGACGGTGAGCCGGAGCCCGAGGCCGCCGAGAGGTGCGGCTTCACCGATACCGGCAACGAGCGCTACGCCTGCACACTGCGCAAGGACCTGAAGTTCTCGAACGGCGACCCCGTTACGGCGAAGGACGTCAAGTTCTCGATCGACCGCGCGCTGTCACTCAAGGCCGACAGTGGCGTGTTCGCCCTGCTGTCCACCGTCGACACCGTCGAGACGCGGGGCGACCGCGAGGTGATCTTCCACCTCAAGACCGCGGACGCCACCTTCCCGTTCAAGCTGTCGACCCCGGTGGCCGGCATCGTGAACCCCAAGGACTACGAGAAGGGCAAGCTCCGCGAGGGCTTCGCCGTGGACGGCTCCGGCCCGTACACCCTCGAGTCCGAGGTCAAGGACGACGCGATGGTCAAGGCCGTCTTCACCAAGAACCCGAACTACAAGGGTCAGTTGAAGGTGAAGAACTCCAAGGTCGAGATGCGCTCCTTCGAGAGCGCCGCCGACATGGGCACCGCGCTCGAAAAGGGCGACATCGACCTGATGACCCGCTCGATGACGCCGGACCAGATCAACAAGCTCGGCAGTGCCACGGACAGCAACATCAACCTGGTCGAGATGTCCGGCCTGGAGATTCGCTACCTGGCCTTCAACACCGACGCTCCGACGGTGAAGACCCGGGCCGTCCGCCAGGCCATGGCGCAGATCGTCAACCGCGGCGAACTCGTCGCCAAGGTGTACGGCTCGCAGGCCGAGCCGCTCTATTCGTTGGTCCCGGCCACCATCACCGGCCACTCCAACTCGTTCTTCAACAAGTACGGGGACCCGAACGTCAGCAAGGCCAAGTCGCTGCTGACGGGAGCCAACATCACCACCCCGGTCAAGGTCACCCTGCACTACACGACCGACCACTACGGCTCGGCGACCAAGCAGGAGTTCGAGGTGCTGAAGAAGCAGCTCAACGCCAGCGGTCTGTTCGACGTCAGCATCACGGGCACGACCTGGGACAAGTTCGTCCCGGCCGAGCGGGCGGGCGACTACGACGTCTGGGGCATGGGCTGGTTCCCCGACTTCCCGGACGCCGACAACTACCTCGCGCCGTTCCTCGACAAGGACAACTTCCTCAAGTCGCCGTACACGAACAAGCAGATCATCAACAACCTGATCCCGGAGTCCCGGCGTGAGGCCGACCGCCTCACCGCGTCGAAGAGCCTCACCGACATCCAGGACATCGTGGCCGACGACGTCCCGCTGCTGCCGCTGTGGCAGGGTAAGCAGTACATCGCCGCGCGGGACGACATCACCGGTGCCGAGTGGGCGCTCAACTCCTCCTCGACCCTCCAGCTGTGGGAGCTCGGCCGCGGCATCGGCTGACCGATCTCCCCACCCCGGGGCCGGGACGGCCCCGGGGTTCGAGACCCGACGACAAGGCACATGCTCGTGAACATGCGCAACCAGTGGCCAGTTCTGCCGATCGTGGCGGGGCTGGCCTCCGGCCTGCTCACCGGATGCGGCTCGGAGACGGGCGACTCCGGGGGCAGTGGCTCCTCCGTGGTCATGGGGATGTCCGACGACGTCTTGGCCACCGACCCGGCGTCCGGATACGACCCCGGTTCCTGGCTGTTGTTCAACAACGTCTTCCAGTCGTTGCTGAGCTTCCCCAAGAGCGGCACCGAGCCGGAGCCCGAGGCCGCCAAGGAGTGCGCCTTCACGGACACCCAGACCAAGGTGTACAAGTGCACGCTGCAGGACGGGCTGAAGTTCAGCAACGGTGACGCGCTCACCTCGAAGGACGTGAAATTCTCCTTCGACCGCATGCTGAAGATCAACGACGACTCCGGTCCCGCGATCATGTTCCCGATGCTCGACACGGTGGACGCGCCGGACGGCAAGACCGTCGTCTTCCACCTCAAGTACGCCGACGCCACCTTCCCGAGCAAGATCGCCTCCGGCGCCGGCTCGATCGTGGACCACCAGCAGTACGCCGCCGACGGACTGCGCAGGGACGGCGAGGCGGTCGGCTCGGGCCCGTACAAGCTGGACTCCTTCAGCAAGGACCAGGCTGTCTTCTCGGTCAACGACAGCTACAAGGGCACCGCCAAGGTGCAGAACTCCGGCGTGAAACTGAAGTTCTTCCACGGCGACCAGGCCGGCCTGAAGAACGCCCTGCTCAGCAATCAGATCGACGTCGCCTACAGAGGCCTCGCCGCCGACGACATCGCCGACATCGAGAACAACGCTTCCACCGGCCTGGGCATCAACGTCGTCGAGGGCAGCAGCGCCGAGGTGCAGCACCTGGTCTTCAACATGGACGACCCGGTCGCCGGCAAGCTCGGCGTGCGCAAGGCCATCGCCTATCTGCTCGACCGCGACGCCCTGGTCAATGAGGTCTACGAGGATACGGCGACGCCGCTCTACTCGATCATCCCGGCCGGCATCACTGGCCACAACACGTCCTTCTTCGACACCTACGGCGCCCGCCCCTCGAAGCCCAAGGCCGAAGCCGCGCTGCGCGCCGAGGGCATCACCGGCAAGGTGAAGCTGACCCTCTGGTCGACGCCCTCGCGCTACGGTCCGTCCACCGACGCGGAGTTCAAGGCGATCGCCAAGCAGCTCAACGCCAGCGGGCTGTTCGACGCGACCGTGAAGTCCGTCGCCTTCGACCGGTACGAGGCGGACATCGCCAAGGGCAAGTACGGCGTGTATGTGAAGGGTTGGGTGCCCGACTACCCGGACCCGGACAACTTCACGGCCCCCTTCTTCGGCAAGGGCAACGTACTGAACAACAACTTCACCAACAGCACGATCACCGGCCGGCTCATCCCGAAGACGGCTGCCGAGAGCGACCGCTCCTTGACGGACGCGGACTACGGCACACTGCAGGACCTTGTGGCCGACGAGCTGCCGGTCATCCCGATCTGGCAGGCCAAGCAGTACGCCGTGGTCCGCGACAACGTCTACGGCCTGGAGTACTGCCTCGACGCCTCGACCGTGTTCCGCTTCTGGGAGATCAGCAAGGGCTGACCCCGCCGTACGTACGTCGAGGGCGTCCCCTTCCGGAAGGGGACGCCCTCGACGTGTGTGCTGTGGGTGGGCTACTGCGCGCCGGGGCGCACCAACCCGCTCTCGTACGCGTACACCGCGGCCTGCACCCGGTCGCGCAGCCCCAGCTTGGTCAGGACGTGCCCCACATGCGTCTTGACCGTGGTCTCGCTGACGAACAGGTCGGCCGCGATCTCAGCGTTCGACAGTCCGCGCGCCACCAGCTTCAGCACCTCGACCTCACGCTCGGTCAACGTGTGCAGCGTGTCCGGAACCGGCTCGTCGCCGGACGGCAGATGGCCCGCGTACTTGTCGAGCAGCCGGCGCGTGATGCTCGGCGCGAGCATCGCCTCGCCCGCCGCGACCACCCGGATCGCCTGCACCAGCTCATTGGCGGGCGCGTCCTTGAGGAGGAAGCCGCTGGCGCCCGCGCGCAGCGCCTCCACCACGTACTCGTCGAGGTCGAAGGTGGTCAGGACGAGCACCTTCGCCGGACCGTCCCGGCCGGGGCCGGTGATCTGCCGGGTCGCCTCGACACCGTCCATCCGCGGCATACGGATGTCCATCAGAACCACATCGGGTTGCAGGGCACGTACTTGGTCGAGTGCCTGGAGACCGTCACCGGCCTCGCCGACGACCGCAAGGTCCTGCTCCGCTTCCAGGATCATCCGGAAGCCGGTGCGCAGCAGCGGCTGGTCGTCGACCAGTAGGACGCGGATGGCCACGTAAGTCTCCTTCGCTAGTCCGGCCCCATTCTGCCCTGCGTGGCACCACCGGACTCCGGCGCCCTGACCGGGAGCGGATACGGCGGGGGAGTACCGCCGAATTCAGGACATACCGCTTGGTGGTCGCACCAGCCGCACAGCTTGGTGGGCCTGGGACGCCAGTCACCCGTCTCGGTGGCCTGCCTGATCGCGTCCCACAGGGCGAGCAGCTTGCGCTCGACCCGCTCCAGGTCGGCGATCACCGGGTCGTACGTCAGCACGTCACCGCTGCCGAGATAGACGAGCTGGAGCCGGCGCGGGACCACCCGCTTCAGCCGCCACACCACGAGAGCGTAGAACTTCATCTGGAACAGGGCGCCTTCGGCGTACTCGGGCCGGGGCGCCTTGCCCGTCTTGTAGTCGACGATCCGGACCTCGCCCGTCGGCGCCACGTCGACCCGGTCGATGATGCCGCGCAGCTTGAGCCCGGAGTCGAGCTGCGCCTCGACGAACAACTCCCGCTCGGCCGGTTCGAGCCGGGTCGGGTCCTCCAGCGTGAACCAGCGCTCCACCAGCTGCTCGGCCTCGGTCAGCCAGCGCGCCAGCCGCTCGCCGTCCGGGTCGTCGGCGAACAGCTCCACGACGTCCGGCTTCGTCTCCCGCAGCCGGTCCCACTGCCCGGGGATCAACGACTTGGCGCGCGGCGCCGTCCGCTCCGTCGCCGGTGCGTCGAAGAGCCGCTCCAGGACCGCGTGCACCAGCGTGCCGCGCGTCGCCGCCTCGCTCGGCTTCTCGGGCAGCTTGTCGATCACCCGGAACCGGTAGAGCAAGGGGCACTGCATGAAGTCACTGGCACGCGAGGGAGACAGGGACGAGGGCGGCACGGCGGGCGCGACGGCCGGTGCGGCCGCTATGGCCTCGCCGGCTTCGGTCGGCCCGGTCGCGACGGCTCCGGCCGGCTCGGTCGCCACGGGTGGTGTCCGCTCTGCCGGTACGGTCGCCCCGGCGCTGTCGTCGCTGCCCGGCTCCGCGACGCCCTCGGTGCTGGTCTCCATGACGACAGACCTTACGGCCCGCCACTGACAGTGACCCAGCCGCAGCGTGGGCGAAGGCGGGGAAAACGGAGGGGGTGCCGGGGCGGAACGCGTCGCGACGGCCGCATACCATCGACCACAGACCCTCCTGCTCCGCATGATCGGGGCGGGAGACGCTTCGAACGAGGGGACATCGTGGACGAGAGCGGCGGGAGCGGGCAGCCGCGGTCCGGTACCGATGCAGCGACCGAGCGCCACGAGGGGCCCCAGGGCTCCACGGGCCCGGCCGCGGATACCACGCGGCCCGGACCGGCCCGGCACGATCGCCCCACCGGGCCGAAGCCCACCGGCGATCCCGAGCCCCGGTCCGATGCCGATCCCGACGCCTCGGACGAGGCCCGGCCCGCCGGTGGAGAGGCCGAGACGGCCACCGATGCCTCGAACGAACCCGAGTCGCACCCGCGTCGCCCGGACGACTCCCCCTCCGACACCGGTGACACCGGTGACACAGAGGAAACCCTCGTCCAGGCGGGCCCCGAGCGGTCGGGACCCGAGCCCGCCCGGACCTTGGCCCAGTCCGGCACCGGCCGGGGACGGCCGCCGCGGCGCGGCAGGGAGCCCGGTGGTGGGCTGCTCATGGGGCGGCCCTTCGGTGTACCCGTATATGTAGCGCCCAGCTGGTTCCTCGTGGCCGCGCTGATCACCTGGGTGTTCGGCGGTCAGCTGGACCGTGTGCTGCCGGAACTCGGCGCCACGCGTTACCTGGTCTCCCTCTTCTTCGCGGTGGCCTTCTACGCCTCCGTACTCGTCCACGAGCTGGCCCACACCGTCGCCGCCCTGCGCTTCAAGCTACCGGTGCGCCGGATTCAGCTGCAGTTCTTCGGTGGGGTCTCGGAGATCGAGAAGGAGGCCGAGACCCCGGGCCGGGAGTTCGTGCTGGCCTTCGTCGGCCCGCTGCTCTCGCTCATTCTGTCCGGCCTCTTCTATCTCGCCCTGCAGAGCGTCGAGCCGGGCACCGTCCCGGGCGTCCTGCTGGCCGGCCTGATGATCTCCAACCTCATCGTGGCCGCCTTCAACCTGCTGCCCGGACTGCCCCTCGACGGTGGCCGCATGCTCCGCGCCGTCGTCTGGAAGATCACCGGCAGGCCGATGAGCGGGACGATCGCCGCCGCCTGGTTCGGCCGCGCCCTCGCCGTCTCCGTACTGATCGGGCTGCCCCTGCTCACCCAGTCCGGAGCGCTCGGCGACACCCCGGACAACATCGGCGGCATGGACACCGTCACGGACGCCCTGCTGGCCGCCATCCTCGCCGCGATCATCTGGACCGGCGCCGGCAACAGCCTCCGGATGGCCCGGCTGCGCGAACACCTGCCGGAGCTGCGCGCCCGCTCGCTCACCCGCCGCGCGGTCCCGGTCGAGACCAACACCCCGCTCTCGGAGGCCCTGCGCCGCGCGAACGACGCCGGCGCCCGGGCCCTGGTCGTGGTCGACGCCGACGGCGAACCGCTCTCCCTCGTTCGGGAGGCCGCCATTGTCGGCGTACCGGAGCACCGCCGCCCGTGGGTCGCGGTCAGCAGCCTCGCCCAGGACCTCACCGACGGCATGCGCGTCTCCGCCGAGCTCGCCGGCGAGGAGCTCCTGGACGTCCTGCGCGCGACCCCGGCCACCGAGTACCTGGTGGTGGAGGAGTCCGGCGAGATCTACGGAGTCCTGTCCGCGGCCGACGTGGAGCGCGCTTTCGTGAAGGCGATGGCCCGCCCCTCCTAGTGGTCGGCGGCCCCTTCAGCTGCCGGTAGGCTGGTCACATGTCCGAACCGACCGGTGCCGCCCGCAGGCGCGGGCCCTTCAAGGTCGGGGACCAGGTTCAGCTGACCGACCCCAAGGGCCGCCACTACACGTTCACGCTCGAAGCGGGGAAGAACTTCCACACCCACAAGGGTTCCTTCCCGCACGACGAGCTGATCGGCGCTCCCGAGGGCAGCGTTGTCCGCACCACGGGGAACGTCGCCTATCTCGCGCTGCGCCCCCTGCTCCCCGACTACGTCCTGTCCATGCCCCGCGGCGCCGCCGTGGTCTACCCCAAGGACGCGGGGCAGATCCTGGCCTTCGCCGACATCTTCCCCGGCGCACGCGTCGTGGAGGCGGGCGTGGGCTCCGGCTCGCTCAGCAGCTTCCTGCTGCGCGCCATCGGCGACCAGGGAATGCTGCACTCCTACGAGCGCCGCGAGGACTTCGCCGAGATCGCCCAGCAGAACGTGGAGCGCTACTTCGGCGGCCCCCACCCCGCCTGGCAGCTCACCGTCGGCGATCTCCAGGACAACCTGAGCGACACCGACGTCGACCGCGTCATCCTCGACATGCTCGCCCCGTGGGAGTGCCTGGAGGCCGTCTCCAAGGCGCTCGTCCCGGGTGGCATCCTGTGCTGCTACGTCGCGACCACCACGCAGCTCGCGCGGACCGTCGAGTCCATCCGCGAGATCGGCTGCTTCAACGAGCCGACCGCCTGGGAGTCGATGATCCGCAACTGGCACATCGAGGGCCTGGCCGTCCGTCCGGACCACCGGATGATCGGCCACACCGGCTTCCTGCTCACCGCCCGCCGCCTCGCGGACGGCGTCGAGCCGCCCATGCGCCGCCGCCGCCCCGCCAAGGGCGCGTACGGCGAGGACTACGCCGGCCCCAACGCCGACGGCGGCACGGCCCGCTGACGCACCCGTCGCGCACTTGTCGCTGACGTACCCAACGCACCACAAATGTGGCCGAGTTCCCGAAATCGCCCGGGAACTCGGCCACAGCCCTTTTCTGTTGACGCGCTGCCAGAAGTCCGGACCCCGCCGTTCCACCGCAGTGTGACGTGTGGCACCATGCGGGACACCCCCACCGGCACAGCCCTCACAGGAGACACTCCTAGTGCAGCAATCCGCCGTCCCGGAACTGGCACACACGCACACCAGCCCCATCCAGTGGGTCGCCACGGCCACCGCCATCGCCGGAGTCGTCGCGCTGTCCTCCGTCCTGCAGCCCGACCCGGCGCGGGCGGCCCAGCCCGGCCCCGAGGCGAAATCGGTGGCGGCCGTCGCGGCGCCCGACCCCGCCGGTGTCGACTTCCCGATCGAGTGCGGGCCCACCAAGGTCCTCGTACAGAAGAAGGTCTCCGGAGACCTCGACGGCGACGGCCGCCCGGAGACCGTGGCCGTCGTCCGCTGCGACGCGGGCTCGGGCACCCCGCCCAACGGCGTCTACGTCCTCACCCAGGCCGATGGCGCTAAGAAACCCCGCGTCGTCGCGACTCTGGTCGATCCCAAGGACCGCCTGAGCGTCACGGACTTCGCGCTGCGCGACGGAGTCGTCACCGCCACGCTGCTCGGCTACTCCTCGTCCGACGTGCCGAGTTGCTGCCCGGACGTGAAGGACCGCGCCAAGTGGCAGTGGAAGGACGACGTGTTCGTCCGATCGACCCCCTCCGAAGCACGGAGTGTGTGAGCACACCTTCGGACGTCCGGACCATAGGAAAACCCTCCGCGCAGCGGAGGGTGTGAGGAAACAGACAGTCGGTGACGCGGAGTACCTCGCGAGTCACTCCGCGTCAGGGCCGTAGATCTCGACCTTGTCCGAAACCCGACGTACATGGATGCAGTCGCCCGGGCATTCCTTCGCGGAGTCCGTCACATCGCGCAGAAGCGGCAGCGGTACGGGCGTTGTGGCGCCGGGGGCCTGCAAAAGCTCGTCGTCGGGGCTCTTCACATAGGCCAGACCGTCGATGTCCAGCTCAAAGACCTCAGGCGCATACTGGGCGCAGATCCCGTCGCCGGTACAGAGTTCCTGATCGATCCAGACCTCGAGTGCCTCGCCGTCGACTGCGGCCTCCTGCTGCACGGTCATTTCTCCTGCCGTTTCCTGCGCCGAGCGATCCGAAGACTGGGGAATCGGGCCAGCTCTGGCGGGTGTTGAACACTTCGACCCTACCTCCGTCCGCTTCCCAATCATGTTCGGTGGGTATTCCCCTGGCGTGAGGGAGAGCGCAAGGGTGAAGATCGGACACACCCCGACAGTCTTTGTGATCTAGGGGTTTCAATCGACACCCACCCAGGTAGGGTCTGGAAGCGTCCAGCTCCCCTTGGAGGAGGTGAGGACCGTGGCAGCCCACGACGACGACATGAACCGCGGCATCCGCCCGGGACGAGGGTCCGATGACCCCGCCGGGCAGATTGCCTACCTTGAGCAGGAGATCGCCGTCCTGCGACGCAAGCTCGCCGACTCTCCGCGTCACACGAGGATTCTCGAAGAGCGGATCGTCGAGCTGCAGACCAACCTGGCCGGCGTATCCGCACAGAACGAGCGGCTCGCCAACACGCTCCGTGAGGCCCGCGACCAGATCGTGGCCCTCAAGGAAGAGGTCGACCGGCTCGCACAGCCGCCGGCCGGCTTCGGTGTCTTCCTCACAGCGAACGAGGACGGCACGGCGGACATCTTCACCGGGGGCCGCAAGCTCCGGGTGAACGTCAGCCCCAGCGTGGAGCTCGAAGAGCTCAGGCGTGGCCAGGAAGTGATGCTCAACGAAGCCCTCAACGTGGTCGAGGCCATGGAGTACGAGAGCGTCGGCGACATCGTCACCCTCAAGGAGATCCTCGAGGACGGCGAGCGCGCCCTCGTGGTGGGGCACACCGACGAGGAACGGGTGGTACGGCTCGCCGAGCCGCTGCTGGACGTCACCATCCGCCCCGGCGACGCCCTGCTTCTCGAATCCCGTTCCGGCTATGTCTATGAAGTTGTTCCGAAGAGCGAGGTCGAGGAGCTCGTCCTCGAAGAGGTACCGGACATCGGCTACGAGCAGATCGGCGGTCTGGGAAACCAGATCGAGATGATCCGCGACGCGGTCGAGCTGCCTTACCTCTACCCCGACCTCTTCAAGGAGCACGAACTGCGGCCGCCCAAGGGTGTGCTGCTGTACGGGCCGCCCGGATGCGGAAAGACGCTCATCGCCAAGGCCGTCGCCAACTCGCTGGCCAAGAAGGTCGCCGAGGTGACCGGGCAGGCCACGGGCAAGAGCTTCTTCCTCAACATCAAGGGCCCCGAGCTCCTGAACAAGTACGTCGGCGAGACCGAGCGGCAGATCCGCCTGGTCTTCCAGCGTGCGCGTGAGAAGGCCAGCGAGGGCACCCCCGTCATCGTCTTCTTCGACGAGATGGAGTCCCTGTTCCGCACCCGTGGGTCGGGCGTCAGCTCGGACGTGGAGAACACCATCGTCCCCCAGCTGCTCGCCGAGATCGACGGCGTGGAGGGCCTGGAGAACGTGGTCGTGATCGGCGCCTCGAACCGTGAGGACATGATCGACCCCGCGATCCTGCGCCCCGGACGCCTCGATGTGAAGATCAAGATCGAGCGCCCGGACGCCGAGGCGGCCAAGGACATCTTCCAGAAGTACCTCACCGAGCGCCTCCCGCTGCACGCCGACGACCTCGGCGAGCACAGCGGGGACCGGTCGGCGACGGTCCACGGCATGATCCAGACCGCCGTGGAGCAGATGTACGCCGAGTCCGAGGAGAACCGCTTCCTCGAGGTCACGTACGCCAATGGTGACAAGGAAGTCCTGTACTTCAAGGACTTCAACTCCGGCGCCATGATCGAGAACATCGTCGGCCGCGCCAAGAAGATGGCCATCAAGGCCTTCCTCGAACAGAACCAGAAGGGCCTTCGGGTCTCCCACCTTCTCCAGGCTTGCGTGGACGAGTTCAAGGAGAACGAGGACCTGCCGAACACCACCAACCCGGACGACTGGGCCCGCATCTCCGGCAAGAAGGGCGAACGGATCGTGTACATCCGTACCCTGGTGACCGGAAAGCAGGGTGCGGACACCGGACGCTCCATCGACACGGTGGCGAACACCGGTCAGTACCTGTAAAAGACAGGGCGGCTGCGGGTGCCCTCACCGGGTGCCCGCAGCCGACTGTTTTCCGGGGCACGGCTGGAGCAGCAATGACGCAAATGATCTCCCCACCAGCGCAAAGGCGTTCTAGGCTCTTTCGTACCGCCGAGTCGCGCGTTGCGGGGACGGGCACCGCACACGCACCGGAGCACCAGCGGTACTTGAGCAGCGTCCCCGACCGAGGGCGCCGCCGGGCAAGGAGGGCCGCATGACCGTACGGCGAGTAATGGGCATCGAGACGGAGTACGGGATCTCCGTCCCCGGTCACCCCAACGCCAATGCCATGCTCACCTCGTCCCAGATCGTCAACGCGTACGCGGCGGCGATGCACCGGGCGCGCCGCGCCCGCTGGGACTTCGAGGAGGAGAACCCGCTGCGGGACGCGCGAGGCTTCGACCTCGCCCGCGAGGCCGCCGACGCCAGCCAGCTCACCGACGAGGACATCGGCCTCGCCAATGTCATCCTCACCAATGGCGCACGACTGTACGTCGACCACGCACACCCGGAGTACAGCGCCCCGGAGGTCACCAACCCGTGGGATGCCGTCCTGTGGGACAAGGCCGGCGAGCGCATCATGGCGGAGGCCGCGGAGCGCGCTGCCCAGCTCCCCGGCGCCCAGCCGATCCACCTCTACAAGAACAACACCGACAACAAGGGCGCCTCGTACGGCACGCACGAGAACTACCTGATGAAGCGGGAAACTCCCTTCTCGGACATCGTGCGCCACCTCACGCCGTTCTTCGTCTCACGCCAGGTCGTCACCGGAGCGGGCCGTGTCGGTATCGGTCAGGACGGGCACGAGCACGGCTTCCAGCTCAGTCAGCGAGCCGACTACTTCGAGGTCGAGGTGGGTCTGGAGACCACCCTGAAGCGCCCGATCATCAACACGCGTGACGAGCCGCACGCGGACGCCGAGAAGTACCGCCGGCTGCACGTGATCATCGGCGACGCGAACCTCTCCGAGATCTCGACCTATCTGAAGCTGGGCACCACGGCGCTGGTCCTGTCCATGATCGAGGACGGCTTCATCGCTGTCGACCTGGCCGTCGACCAGCCCGTACGCACCCTGCACCAGGTCTCTCACGACCCCACACTGAAGCGGCTCGTCACGCTCCGTAGTGGGCGCACCCTGACGGCCGTACAACTGCAGATGGAGTACTTCGAGCTCTCGCGCAAGTACGTGGAGGAACGGTTCGGGGCCGACGCCGATGAGCAGACCAAGGACGTCCTGCTGCGCTGGGAGGACACCCTGAACCGCCTGGAGAACGATCCGATGAGCCTCTCCGGAGAGCTCGACTGGGTCGCCAAGCGGGAGCTCATGGAGGGCTACCGGCGTCGTGACAGCCTCGACTGGGACGCCGCCCGGCTGCACCTGGTCGACCTCCAGTACGCCGACGTACGGGCCGAGAAGGGCCTCTACAACCGTCTGGCGGCGCGCGGCAAGATGAAGCGCCTCCTGTCCGAGGCGGACGTCGACCGGGCCCGCACCAAGCCGCCGGAGGACACCCGCGCGTACTTCCGCGGGCGCTGCCTGGAACAGTACGCGGACGACGTGGCGGCGGCCTCCTGGGACTCGGTGATCTTCGATCTGCCCGGCCGGGACTCGCTCCAGCGCGTCCCAACCCTCGAGCCGCTTCGCGGAACGCGTAATCACGTCAAGGAGCTCCTCGACCGCTGCCGTACGGCCGAGGACCTGGTCAGGGTGCTGTCGGGCGGCTGAGCGGCCCGGGGAGCGCACGGGCCGGTCGGGGTGGAAACAGGCGACGTCCGGGAATCATCGAGGTGGCCCCCGGACGTTGTAGCAACTGCGGGGCCGATGTCGGACCCTGCTTGTAGGGTCTGATCAAGAACGTCGAACCGAGCGGGGTGAGGGTTATGGCGACCAAGGACACCGGCGGCGGACAGCAGAAGGCAACGCGTTCCACCGAGGAGGTCGAGGAGCAGACGCAGGACGCGCAGGCATCCGAGGACCTCAAGGAGCGCCAGGAGAAGCTGTCGGACGACGTCGACTCCGTGCTGGACGAGATCGACGACGTCCTCGAGGAGAACGCCGAAGACTTCGTGCGTTCCTTCGTCCAAAAGGGCGGCGAGTAACGCCAGTTGTCCGCCCCGGAGCCGGCCCGATCCAGCTGGTCGGCGCCGGGACGGATGACCGGCGTTCGCGCGGGTATGGTCCGTGCACAGATTTGATGATCGGCTCGGCCGTCCACGGCGAGCCGCAGCCTACGTGGAAGGAATCGCGTGGAAGCCAACCCTCGTAGCACCGGGCGTCTGCCGGCTGCCTTCCTGACGCCCGGCTCGTCCTCGTTCATGGACTTCCTGGCCGAGCACCAGCCGGAAATGCTCCCGGGCAAGCGGCAGCTGCCGCCCGTCCAGGGCGTGATCGAGGCCCCGCACGGCACGACCATCGTCGCCGTCACGTTCCCCGGTGGCGTGGTGCTCGCCGGTGACCGGCGGGCCACCATGGGGAATGTCATCGCGCAGCGAGACATCGAGAAGGTCTTCCCGGCCGATGAGTACTCGGCGGTGGGCATCGCGGGTACGGCGGGCCTGGCCGTCGAGATGGTGAAGCTCTTCCAGCTGGAGCTGGAGCACTTCGAGAAGGTGGAGGGCGCCACGCTCTCCCTGGAGGGCAAGGCGAACCGCCTCTCCACGATGATCCGTTCCAACCTCGGCATGGCCATGCAGGGCCTCGCCGTGGTCCCGCTCTTCGCCGGGTTCGACGTGGACCGCGGCAAGGGCCGCATCTTCTCCTACGACGTCACCGGTGGCCGCTCCGAGGAGCACGGCTTCGCGGCCACGGGCTCCGGCTCGCTCTTCGCGCGCGGCGCGATGAAGAAGCTCTACAGCAATGACCTGACCGAACAGCAGGCCACGACCCTCGTCGTCCAGGCCCTGTACGACGCGGCCGACGACGACTCGGCGACCGGTGGCCCCGATGTCGCCCGCCGTATCTACCCGATCGTCACCGTGATCACCGACGAGGGATTCCGTCGTCTCACCGACGAGGAGTCCTCCGAGATCGCCCGCTCGATCCTGGAGCGGCGCCTTGAGCAGCCCGACGGTCCGCGGGCCGCGCTGCTCTGAGTCCGGCTCTTTACCAAGGTGATCCAGTGACTTCGACAGAAAGGGACGGATAACCGGTGTCGACGCCGTTCTATGTCTCACCCCAGCAGGCCATGGCCGATCGGGCCGAATACGCCCGCAAGGGCATCGCTCGCGGCCGCAGCCTGGTCGTGCTGCAATATGCCGACGGCATCGTGTTCGTCGGCGAGAACCCGTCCCGTGCGCTGCACAAGTTCAGCGAGATCTATGACCGGATCGGCTTTGCGGCCGCCGGTAAATACAACGAGTACGAAAACCTGCGGATCGGTGGTGTGCGTTACGCCGATCTCCGTGGTTACACCTATGACCGTGATGACGTGACCGCTCGGGGTCTGGCCAATGTGTACGCCCAGACTCTGGGCACGATTTTCTCCTCGGCGGCCGAGAAGCCGTACGAGGTGGAGCTGGTCGTCGCCGAGGTGGGGGAGACCCCCGAGGGTGACCAGATCTATCGGCTGCCGCATGACGGGTCGATCGTGGATGAGCACGGTTCAGTCGCCGTCGGTGGCAATGCCGAGCAGATCAGCAGCTATCTGGATCAGCGGCACCAGGACGGGATGTCGCTGGCAGAGGCGCTGAAGCTGGCCGTGCAGTCGCTGTCGCGGGAGCCGAACGGCGGTGAGCGGGAGATTCCCGCGGAGCGCCTGGAGGTTGCGGTGCTGGACCGGACGCGGCCGCAGCAGCGGAAGTTCAGGCGGATTGTGGGGCGTCAGCTGGATCGCCTGCTGGAGGCGGGTGGCGCGGAAACCGCCACGGAGGCCGAGGACTCCGACGACGAGGAGTGACCTCGGCGTTGTGCTTGCCCATCGCGCGCCCCGGCCTTGGATCGGCCGGGGCGCGCGTGACGTTTCGGTGGGGCTGGGGGGCGGGGGCGCCTGCCGGTCGATGAATAGGTGCGCGTGCCGCCGTTGTCGGCCGGGGCCGCGCCGGTACATCCGCCCGCATCCGAACGGATCGGCAGGCCGGAAGGCCGGGGCTGAACTCGGGGCCTACGGTCGGCGCCGGAACCGCTCGGCACCAGTCGGCCCGTCCGGCGTTCGAGGACGAGGCCATTCAGGCCGATGCGGGGATCTGGGGGCGGCAGCCCCCGGATACGGGACGGGTAGCGGCAGAGGGGGCGAAAACCCTTCCGGGCCGGCATCTGCGCCGGGTGCGGACGCGGGGGCCGGTCAGTCGCGGGGCCGAGGGGGGCGTGGTGGGGCTGTGGAGCCTCGTACGACCAGTTCGACCGGGATGTCGCCCTGTGGAGGCGTGCGGGCGTCCAGGACGGCCAGGAGGGCTTGCATGCCGCGTTCGCCGAAGAGCTCGGCGTCGAGGCGGACGGTGGTCAGTTCGGGGTCGATGGCTCGGGCCAGAGCCAGGTCGTCCAGGCCGGTGATGGAGATGTCGTCGGGGATGTGCAGGTCCAGGCGGCGGGCCGCCTTGTAGGCGCCGGCCGCGAGCTTGTCGTCGTCGCACACCACGGCGGTGGGGCGGAGGCCGGGGGCGGACAGGGCGGATGCCGCGGCGGCGAGGGCGTCGTCGATGGAGATGGGGGCGCGGGCGGTGCGGAGGTCTGTGCCTGAGACCTCGGCGATCCGGGTGGCGAGTTCTCGGGCCCGTACCTCGAAGGTCCAGGAGGCGATGTCGGCCGCCAGGTGCAGGAAGCGCCGGTGCCCCAGGGCGAGGAGGTGTTCGGCGACCTGTCGTACGCCGTCCCCGATGTCGAGATTGACCGTCGCCGCGCCCAGGCTGCCCTCCGGGTCGCTGTCGAGCATGACCAGCGGGAGCTGGTCGCCGCGGATCGCTGTGAGGGCGTCGGCCGCCATGGAGGAGGCGATCACGCCGTCGAGGGCGGCCGCCGCAGAGCCGAACGGGTTGCGGGCGGGGCCGATGCCCTCGGGGGAGGGGTACAGGACCACGCCGAAGCCGTGCTCGGCGGCGACGCGGGCTGCGCCCGTGTAGACGCCCGCGAAGAACTCCGTGGTGAGTGCGGGGACCACCAGCAGGACCGTACGGGTGCGGCCCAGGCGGAGGTTGCGGGCGGCCAGGTTCGGGCGGTAGCCGAGTTCCTGGGCGGCCTCCCGGACGCGCTCCGCCGTGGCCTCGGAGACCCGGCCGCGCCACTTCTCGCCGAGCACCAGCGAGACGGCGGCCTGGGACACCCCGGCGGCCTGGGCGACGTCCCGGCTCGTAGGGCGCGTGCTACCTCGTGCCACCGTCGACCTGCTCCCTCGTCTGGACTCCCGGACAGCGCACATGGTACGTATGACACGGGTGGTTATACGTAAAACTTGAGTTCACTGGATCGACTGGGGCGCTTCGTCGGCCGGGGCGCTTCGGAGAGAAGGCGGACATGGCTGCGGGATACCTGGAGATCCTCAGAGCGAGGCATGCCGCACGGCTGCTCGTCGGCACGCTCACAGGGCGGCTGCCCAACGCCACCGCCGCCATCGCCGTCGTGCTCTTCATCCGCGCGGAGGGCGGCACGTACAGCCTGGCCGGCGCGCTGGCCGCCGTCTACGGGGTGGCCAATGCCGTGGGGCAGCCACTGCTCGGGCGGCTCGTGGACCTCTACGGGCAGCCGCGGGTCCAACTGCCGGCCGCGCTCGTCTCGGCCCTCGGGATGAGCGTCTTCGCGTTCGCGGGCACGGACCCGCTGCCGCCGGCGTACGTGTCGATGGCCGTGGCCGGGCTCTTCACCCCGCCCCTGGAGGGCGGCCTGCGTGCGCTGTGGCCCTCCGTGCTCCGCGAGGAGGACCAGGTGCACACCGCGTACGCCATGGACGCGGTGGCACAGGAAGTCATGTTCACGGTCGGGCCCTTGCTCGTGACGCTGTGCGTGTCGCTCTGGTCCGCGCAGGCCGCGCTGCTCGTCCTGAACGTCATCGGTGTCCTCGGCGCCCTCTCCGTAGTTCTCTCGCCGCCCTCGCGCGCGTGGCGCTCGGCCCCGCGCGAGGCCCACTGGCTCGGCGCGCTGCGCTCGGCCGGGCTGCTGGCCCTGCTCGGCGCGTTCCTGTTCGTGGGGATCGCGCTGGGCTCCATCACGGTCGCCGCGGTGTCGTACGCCGACGGTCACGGCGGGGACGCGGTGTACGGCTGGCTGATGGCGGGCATCGGTCTCGGCGCGCTCGTCGGAGGCACCGTGTACGGCATGCGGCAGTGGGGCGGCACGCCCGAGCGGCGACTGCGGATGCTCGTCGCGCTTCTGGCGGTCTGTTACGTGCCGCTCACGCTGGTGCCCGGCCCGGTGGCCATGACGGCACTCACCACGCTCGCAGGAGTCTTCCTGGCCCCGTGCATCGCCTGTGCCTTCGTCCTCGTCGACCGGCACGCGCCGCGCGGCACCGTCACCGAGGCGTTCTCCTGGCTTGTGACGACGTTCACCGTGGGAGCATCCGTCGGAACCGGCCTCGCGGGCCCCGTAGTCGAGTGGGGCGGGGCTGTGTGGGGCTTCGCCGTGCCGGGGGCCGCGGGCGCCGCCGCGCTGGTGGTTCTGCTGGCCACGGGGCGGGTCCTCGCAGCTACCGGGAAGGGGGCGGTGGTTGCGGTCTCATCGGAAAATGATCCAAACCGTGCCGTCGAACCCCGTTTCAGCTCAGGGGATCGGGCGTAATGTTCAGTCATGGACCGCCGCATTTTCGGGCTGGAGAACGAGTACGGCGTCACGTGTACGTTCAGGGGACAGCGCCGCCTGTCTCCCGACGAGGTGGCGCGGTACCTCTTCCGCCGTGTCGTGTCATGGGGCCGCAGCAGCAATGTCTTTCTGCGAAACGGTGCCCGCCTCTATCTCGACGTGGGATCACATCCGGAATACGCGACACCCGAATGTGACAACGTGACGGAACTCGTCACCCACGACAAGGCCGGCGAGCGCATTCTCGAAGGACTCCTGGTGGACGCCGAACGACGCCTGCACGAGGAAGGAATCGCGGGCGACGTCTACCTGTTCAAGAACAACACCGACTCGGCGGGCAACTCCTACGGGTGCCACGAGAACTATCTGGTGGCCCGGCACGGGGAGTTCTCCCGACTCGCGGACATCCTCATTCCGTTCCTCGTCACCAGGCAGCTCCTGTGCGGTGCCGGCAAGGTGCTGCAGACTCCGCGCGGCGCCGTGTACTGCGTCAGCCAGCGCGCCGAGCACATCTGGGAGGGCGTCAGCTCCGCGACGACCCGCTCCCGGCCCATCATCAACACACGGGACGAGCCGCACGCCGACGCCGAGCGCTATCGCCGGCTGCACGTCATCGTCGGCGACTCGAACATGTCCGAGACGACCATGCTCCTCAAGGTCGGCGCCACCGACCTCGTACTGCGCATGATCGAGGCGGGCACGGTCATGCGCGACCTCACCCTGGAGAACCCGATCCGGGCGATCCGCGAGGTCAGTCACGACATCACGGGCCGCCGCAAGGTGCGCCTGGCCAGCGGCCGCGAGGCCTCCGCCCTCGAAGTGCAGCGCGAGTACTACGAAAAGGCCGTGGACTTCTGCGAGCGCCGCGGCATCCGCACCGGCACCGTCGAGCAGGTCCTCGAGCTGTGGGGCCGCACGCTCGACGCGATCGAGGCCGAGGACCTCGACCGGATCGGCACCGAGATCGACTGGGTGATGAAGTACAAGCTCATCGAGCGGTACCGCGCCAAGCACAACATGACGATGTCGCACCCGCGGGTCGCGCAGATAGACCTCGCCTACCACGACATCCACCGTCGCCGTGGCCTGTACTACCTGCTGGAGAGGAAGGGGCAGGCCGCCCGGATCTGCAACGACCTGAAGATCTTCGAGGGCAAGTCCGTGCCGCCCCAGACCACCCGAGCGCGGCTGCGCGGTGACTTCATCCGGCGCGCGCAGGAACAGCGCCGTGACTTCACCGTCGACTGGGTCCATCTGAAGCTGAACGACCAGGCGCAGCGCACCGTGTTGTGCAAGGACCCGTTCCGTTCCGTCGACGACCGGGTGGAGAAGCTGATCGCCGGAATGTGAGCCGGCTCCGGCCCGCTCGCGTGCCGAACCGGATCCGGATGCCCGATGCCCGGAGGTGACCACCTCCGGGCATCGGGCATCTTTGGTGCTGCGGCGCCGGGTGTTGCCCACGGTGTGTGCGTGGCTGTGAGAGAGATGTCACGATTCCCCGCGTAGGGCGGTCTGGGCGGAATCATCCCTTCCTGTGGGTGTTAAGGGCTGTCCGGCATGGCAAATCGCCGCGAAGTGGTCGCCGTTCACGGTGGGCCCTTTATCACGCGAGATCGAACAACCGTGTGCGACGCGCCGGGATCCAGGTCGGTCGGGCTCACCTCCGGCGTGCCGTCCGGGCGAGATATCCCTGGTCCGTCTTCTTTGTCTGCTGTTAGCTTCGAGCCATCGGCATGACCATGACCAAATCGCCGATATCGCTGCGGATTCCCCTGTCCGGGGGACTTTCCGCGTTCGCAGCAACCACACATACGGGGGCTCATTTTGCGCTCTGTCAAGACAAACGGACGCGCGGCGCTCGTTCTCGCCACAGCGGGAACCGTGATCGCGACCGCCCTGGTGGGAGTGTCCGCTTCGCCCGCAGCGGCGTACTGCCGCAGTGGCATGACGAAGTGGAACAGCACCTCAAGCGCGAAGACCATCGGCGCCAACACCACGTTCCCCAGCGGGCTGCGGAACGGCCTCAACGGCGGCCTGAAGCAGTGGAACCGCAGCAGCTCCGCGCTGCGGTACAACTCGCCCGTGTACACCGGCGGCTGGCAGATCTATGCCTTCCGCGCCTCCTACAGCTACACCAGCCTCATGGGGAGCGCGCCGGGGTACGCCGCCACTCAGGTGTCAGGACGCACGCACAACGGCGGAACGCTGTACCTGTCCAACCGCTTCACCTGGGTGAACGCCAGTCAGAACATCGGCCAGGGCAGGGCGGACGTCCAGACGGTCGTCGTGCACGAAGTCGGTCACTTCACCGGCCTCGCCCACCCGTGGCCCGGCCCCTGCACGGACGGGTCGGCGTACACGGCCGCGGAGAAGGGGTCGGTCATGACGACCATCAACACGGGGACCCGGCGCGCTCTGAACAGCGACGACATAGCCGGCGTCCGGGCCATCTACTGACGGGGGAAGCAGACATGAGTGCAGTTCGCACAGTGAGGCCGCGCGCCCTGGTGCGTGCCTCGGCCGCTCTCGCCCTGCTCGCCCTAGGCGCCTCGGCATGCGCCGGGTCCACCGGCGGGGGGCACGAGGGCACGGCGAAGAAGTCCGGCAGCAAGGCCGTGCGCGTCATCGAGGGGCACCCGTACGCCGTCGACAGCAGCCCCGCGGCCGCGATCGCGTTCCCGATGAACGAGAACGTCTTCGAGGGCACGGTCGTGGACCGGCGTCCCGATGTGCACGCCACGGACGTGCTCGACGACGGAACGAAGTTCGAGGTCGTGTACACGCCCGTCGTCGTCAGGGTCGACAAGGTCCACAAGGGCGCGCTGAAGAAGGGCGCCGAGGTCGTCGTACGGTCCATGGGCGGCACCGCCGACGGGGTTCGGTACGCGATCGAGGAAGCCCCGGCCAAGAAGACGTTCGCGCAGGGCACTTCGCTGGTCGTCTTCGGCAGCGAGTACACGGCCGTGGACTCGGAGAGCGGACCGGCCATCACGCCCAACTTCCTGTACCGGGAAACCGGTGACACGGTCGTGGACGCCACTTACGCGCGCGGTGCGTACGACGGGGGGCCCGCCGACCGGATGAACCGGACGGAGTTCCTTCGCAAGCTCCGCCCGCTGTCCGTGAAGACGGCCTCCTGACGGACCGTCCGCGGGTCGCTCAGGGCTGACAGTCGCCCGGACCGGTCACCGGTCCGGGCGACGGCGTGTCTCGCGTCAGACCGTACGGGGCGCAAGTAGGTCGTAGAGTGGCGGCCATTGCCCCCACCCCCGACTCCCAGTTGGACTGATGAACTACAACGTGAAACGACGTGCCGTCGCGCTGCTGGCCGTTCCCGCCCTGTTGTTCACCGCCGCGTGCGGATCGGACAACAAGAGTGACAGCGAGGCGTCAGCGGGCGTCGCTCAGGTCAAGGGGGAGTTCGGGGCCAAGCCCGAGGTCTCCGTGCCCAAGAGCGGCAAGCCGTCCGACAAGACCGTGGTCAAGACGGTCTCGACGGGCAGCGGCGCCGTGATCAAGGCCTCCGACTTCGTCCGGCTCGACTGGACCGTCGAGAAGTGGGGGAGCAGTCAGGCGCTGGGTGGCACCTGGGCCTCGGCGACCACCGGCTCCAATACCCCGCGGCAGCAGTCCGTCGACCAGATCGGCAAGCAGAGCCAGCAGCTGCCCGCCAAGGTCCTGGACGCCGTGAAGGGGCAGAAGACGGGCAGCCGGATCCTGGTGCAGGGCACCGCCGGCGACCTGATCGGCGCGGGGCTGAACACCTCCTCCGGCATCACCGCCAAGGATGTGCTGATCTGGGTGGTCGACGCGGTCGGCTCCGCCGGCGTCGATGCCAAGGCCTATGTCAAGGGGACGCAGGCGGCACCCGACCCGGGCATGCCCACGGTGTCGGCCCCCGCGCCGAAGGCGGCGACCATCACCATCCCCAAGGACACCAAGGCGCCCAAGGACCTCAAGGAGCAGGTGCTGATCAAGGGCACCGGCAAGAAGGTGGAGGCCGGCCAGGGCCTCATCGCCCAGTACACCGGGGTGAAGTGGGAGGACGGCAAGAAGTTCGACTCCTCCTGGGACCACGGTGGTGCCACCGCCTTCCAGATCGGCACCGGCTCCGTGGTGGCCGGCTGGGACAAGGGCCTCGTCGGCAAGAACGTGGGCGACCGCGTCCTGCTGGTGATTCCGCCCTCCCTCGGCTACGGCGCCAGCCCCAGCAGCGAGCTGGCCAAGAACACTCTTGTCTTCGTGGTCGATATCCTCGGCACGGTCTGACCACAGAGTCTGTGAGACTGTCCCGGACGCAGGCCGTGCAACAAGGAGTAATGAAGTGAGCATCGAGAAGCCCGAGATCGACTTCCCGGGCGGCGAGCCCCCGGCGGACCTCGAGATCAAGGACATCTGGGAGGGCGACGGCCCGGTCGCCAAGGCCGGCGACTTCGTCAAGGTCCACTACGTGGGCGTGGCCTTCTCCACCGGCGAGGAGTTCGACGCCTCCTGGAACCGCGGTACCCCGCTCGAGTTCCAGCTCGGCGTCGGCCAGGTCATCAGCGGCTGGGACCAGGGCGTGCAGGGCATGAAGGTCGGCGGCCGCCGCCAGCTGACCATCCCGGCGCACCTCGCGTACGGCGACCGCGGCGCCGGCGGCCGTATCGCCCCCGGCGAGACGCTGATCTTCGTCTGCGACCTGGTTTCGGTCTGATCCTCGCCGCGATCGGGTTCCGGTCCGATCATCACGAGGGCCGGACTTCGGTCCGATCTTCACACGCCGTGTGATCAGGGTCTGACCGGACTCGATCACCTGGGGCCCATGCCTGTCCGGGCATGGGCCCTCGGCTTTTGCCGCGACACTCCGGAGCGGTACGGTCATCGGTCGGAAGCACCATAGGGAAGGGCATCGATGGCCATTGCCAAGGCCGAGCGGCTGATGAACCTGGCGTTGTGTCTGCTCGGGACACGGCGGCCGCTCAGCAAGCGCGAGTTGCGCGAGTCCATCGAGGCCTATCTGGAAGCGGGCTCGGACGACTCCTTCAACAGGATGTTCGAGCGCGACAAGGACGATCTGCGCGAACTCGGCCTGGTCATCGAGACGGTGGAGAACCTCGACGGCGAGGTCGGCTATCTCGCCCGCCGCGACAGCAACCGGCTGCCACCCATCACGCTCGACGCCGAGGAGGCCGCCGCCCTCGGTCTCGCCGCCAAGGTCTGGCAGCAGGCTCGCCTCGCCGGCGCGGCGAGCGGTGCCCTGCAGAAGCTGCGGGCAGCGGGCCTGCCCGAGGACGTGGACCCGTACGAGGCCCATGGCGCCCTGGAGCCGCACATCCCCGTCCACGAGGCGGCCTTCGAGCCGCTGATGCTCGCCTGCCGCGACCGCCGCCCCGTCGTCTTCGACTACCGCAAGGCCACTGCCGCGCACCCCGAGACCCGGCACATCGAGCCGTGGGCCCTGGAGTGCTGGCGCGGCCACTGGTATCTGGCGGGCTGGGACCGCGACCGCGGCGCCGAGCGTGTCTTCAGGCTGTCCCGGATCACCGGCAAGGTCCGCGCCCGCGCGGGGCGGTACACGGCCGAGGTGCCCGACGTCGTCACCGTGCGCGAGACGGTCGCCGGCTGGGCGGGGGAGATCGCCGACCGCTCCGCGCTGATCCGGCTGCGCTCCGGCTCGGGCTACCCCCTGCGGGCCAAGGCCGTCTCCGTACGGGAACTGGGCGACGGCTGGGACGAGTTGGAGATTCCGTACGGGCACGGCCTGGACGCCTGGCTCGTCGAGTTCGGGCCCGATGTGGTGGTCCTGGAGCCCGCGGAGCTGCGGGCCGACGTCGTGGACCGGCTGCGCGCCGTGGCCAAGGGCTGAGGGGGAACGTAAGAAAGTGGTAGGAAAACCGGCCAGGCCCACGAACGCGATCGACCAGACCCGGCGGATGCTCTCCCTGGTGACCTATCTCCGTGAGCGCCCCGGTGCGCGCGTCGGCGACGTCGCCCGGGCCTTCGGGATCACCGAGGACGAGCTGATCTCCGATCTCGACGTGCTGCCGCTGTGCGGCACCAGCTTCCGCGGCGGTGATCTGCTCGACATCGACACCGACGGCGACCGGATCTGGTGGCACAACCCGGACGATGTCGCGGAGCCCCTGCGCATCGCCGCCGACGAGGCGACCGCGCTGCTGGTGGCCGCCCGCGCCGTGTCCACGCTGCCCGGCCTTCGCGAGGGCGACCGGCAGGCGCTGCTGCGCGCCACCGCCAAGGTGGAGGCCGCCTCGGGCGAGGCGGCGGGCGCCAGCTCCCGGCTCTCGGTGACCTTCGAGTCCGAGGGCGGGGTCTTCGCGGACGTCGACCGGGCGATCTCCGAGCGGCGCCGACTGTGGATCCGTTACTACTCGCCCTCGCGGGACGAGCTGACCGAGCGCGAGATCGACCCGATCCGCCTGGTCAGCGTCGGGCACACGTACGTGGAGGCCTGGTGCCGCCGCTCCGAGGCGCGCCGGACCTTCCGGCTGGACCGGGTCGCCGAGATCCGCATCCTGGACGAGCCGTCCGCGCCGCCCGAGGTCGAGCTGCGGGACCTCTCCGAGGGGCTGGTGCAGCCTGCTGCCGAGGATCCCGAGGTCGTCGTCGAGGTCGGGCCGGGCGGCCGCTGGGTCGCCGAGTACTACCCGCACGACAGCGCGGATGAGCTGCCGGACGGCGGCCTGCGTATCACTCTGCGGACCCCCGATCCCGCCTCGCTGCGACGGCTGGCGCTGCGCCTCGGCGGTGACGGTCGGATCGTGTCGCCGCAGGACCTCGCGGACAGCGCGCGGCAGGCGGCCCGCGAGGCGCTCGCCGCCTACGACGGGCTGCACGGGGATCAGGACGGGCCGTACGACAGGCGGGAGCAGGGCCTTTGAGCACGTCGTCGATGTCTGGGATGTCCGGTGCGCCGGAGCGGACCGGCACGTCCGGGAGGGCCCGAGCGCTGTCGGGTGGCCCGGAGATGTCGGTCGTGACGGCCTTCGCCGGGATGAGAAGGGTGGTCGATGTGATGTTCAAGGCCGCCTGCCCCGACTGCCGGGCCGGCTTCGAGCTCACGGCGAGCGCCCTGCGGCTGGCGATCGGCGCCAGCAGCCGCACCACCTTCTACTCCTTCACCTGCCCCGAGTGCGGCTCCGCCGTCCGCAAGCCCGCGGGTGAGCGCATTGTCGAGCTGCTCACCGGAGGCGGGGTGCGGACCCTGCGCCTGCACTCCACCCTCTAGGGTCGACGTCATGTTCTGGCCGATGTTTGCGATCGCTGTGGGATTCGCGGGAATCGCCGTACTCGGCGTGCTCGCCGTCCGTGTCTTTCTGGAGGCGGAGCGTCTGGGCCGACAGGTTTCCGACTCCGCGCGCCGCATCAGCAGGGCCGCGGAGGATCTGGAGCGGGCAACCGTGAGTACGGCGAGCTCTGTGGACGCCCTGTGAGTCGTGAGCGCGTTGCGCTTTGAGTGGCTTTCGCCCTGTCACCTTTCCGGCAACGGCAGGTACGCTGCTGATCGCGGCCCGGAGAACGAGGCGCGAGCCGCGAACTGGGAGTACGCACAGGGATTGCCCCGCGTTTACCCCTGAGCGTTACGATCGCTGTCAACACGACGATCGGACAGATGTCCGGCCGATCGGACAGCACCCCGACCATGCAGCCTCGGTGAGAAGGTAAAGACTTATGTTCGGAAGGCTCGGAGCTCCCGAGATCATTCTCATCCTCGTCGTCATCATCCTGCTGTTCGGCGCGAAGAAGCTTCCGGACATGGCTCGCTCCCTCGGCAAGTCCGCGCGCATCCTCAAGAGCGAGGCCAAGGCGATGAAGGACGAGGGCAGCACGCCCACCCCGGCCGGCCCGCCGAACACCGACGAGCAGCCCCCCGCGCAGCGCACCATCCAGGCCGCCCCCGGCGACGTGACCAGCTCGCGCCCGGTCAGCGAGCCGACGGACACGACCAAGCGCTGACGCAGGGCCGGTGACCTCCGGCCCGCCGCACGAGATGGGAACGTGGGTTGCTCAAGTCTGCCCGCAACAAGGAGAAGGATCCCGAGGGGCGGATGCCCCTCGCGGAGCACCTTCGTGAGCTTCGGAACCGGCTCGCGAAGGCGATGCTGGCCATCGTCATCGTCACGATCGTGGCCGCCTTCTACTACAACGACATCATCAACTTCTTCACCAAGCCGGTCCTGGACTCGGTCGGGTGTCCGAAGACCTTCGCCGAGCTCGCGAAGATGCCCAAGGGCAAGCAGTGCGCGCAGATCACGATCAACGGTCTGCTCGCTCCGTTCACCCTGGCCCTGAAGGTGTCGTTGATGGCCGGCGTCGCCCTCGCCTCGCCGGTGTGGCTCTACCAGCTCTGGGCGTTCGTCGCGCCGGGCCTGCACAAGAGTGAGAAGAAGTACGCGTACGCGTTCGTCGGCACGGGTGTTCCGCTCTTCCTCGGCGGCGCCTTCTTCGCCTACAGGGTGCTGCCCACCACCGCGAAGGTCCTGATCGACTTCACGCCGAACGGCGTCAACAACCTGCTGCCGCTGGACGATCTGCTCGACCTCGTCACGCGCATGGTGATCGTCTTCGGTCTCTCCTTCGAGCTGCCGCTGCTGCTGGTCATGCTGAACCTCACGGGCATCCTCACCGGTAAACGGATGCTCGGCTGGTGGCGCGGCATGATCATGGGCATCACGGTTTTCGCGGCCCTGGCCACGCCCAGCACCGACCCGTTGACCATGCTGGCGCTCGCCGGACCCATCTGGATCCTGTACTTCGGTGCCGTCGCCTTCTCGCTTCTCAACGACCGCCGCAAGCAGCGCCGCGAGGCCGAGGGCCCGGCCGACGACGAGGCCTCCGACCTCGACCTCACGCCCGAGGACGTCGGCGAGGTCGAGACCGTGTCGGCCAGCCGGGCGCTGCCGGAGCAGGCGAGTTCGGACCGGGTCAACGGTTATGACGACGTGACCTGACAAGGGGCTCGGACCTCGTAGGGTCAGGGCCGTGACCAGCGAGATCACCCTCTTCGTCAATCCCACCGCGGGACGCGGCCGGGGCGCCCGGGCGGCGCTGCCGGCCGCTTCGGCTTTGCGGGCGGCGGGATTCTCCGTCCGCACGATCCTCGGCGAGAACGCGGACGACGCCCTCACACGCGCGCGTGCCGCTGTCGAGGGCGGCACCGGCGCCCTCATAGCCGTCGGCGGTGACGGCATGGCGAACCTGGCCCTGCAGGCCGTCGCCGGAACCCCCACCCCGCTCGGCCTCGTCGCCGTCGGCACCGGGAACGACTTCGCGCGGGCGCTGGGCCTGCCCGTACGCGACCCCGCGGCCGCGGGGCGCGGGATCGCCGAGGCCCTCAAGGCGGCGCGGCTGCGCGACGTCGACCTGGGGCGGGTGGGCGACACCTGGTTCGGCACCGTCCTCGCCTCGGGCTTCGACTCCCGGGTCAACGACCGCGGAAATCGCATGCGATGGCCCACAGGGCGCTTCAAGTACGACCTCGCCATGCTCGCCGAACTGGCCGCCTTCAAGCCCTTCCCGTACCGGATCACGCTCGACGGAGGCGAGGTCCAGGAGATAGAGGCGACGCTCGTGGCCGTCGGCAACGGATCGTCGTACGGCGGCGGCATGAGGATCTGCGCGGACGCGGACCTCGGTGACGGGTTGTTCGACATCACGGTCGTCGGGGACTGCAGCCGTATGACGCTGCTCACAGTGTTCCCGAGGGTCTACAAGGGCACCCACCTCGACCACCCCAAGGTCACCGTGCACCGGGCCGCCAAGGTCGAACTCGTCGCGGAGGGCATCACCGGGTACGCGGACGGTGAGCCGCTCGGCCCGCTGCCGCTCACCGCGCGCTGCATACCGGCGGCGGTGCGGGTGGCGGTTCCCTGAGCTGCGAGGACTGCGGGTCTCACAGCATCGGATCCGAATATTGATCGTCCTGTTGTCAGTGCCTCCCGGTAGTCTCGAAAGCACGATGACAGAGGACCTCTCACCGGCCGAGCGGTACGCGGCAGCACGACAGCGGGCTGTCGAGCAGGCCACCGCGCTCGCCTCCTTCCGCGAGATGTACGACTTCGGCCTCGATCCCTACCAGATCGAGGCCTGCCAAGCCCTTGAGGGGGGCAAGGGCGTCCTGGTGGCCGCGCCCACCGGTTCGGGCAAGACGGTCGTCGGCGAGTTCGCCGTCCACCTGGCCCTCCAGCAGGGCAAGAAGTGCTTCTACACGACGCCGATCAAGGCGCTCTCGAACCAGAAGTACGCCGATCTGTGCCGCCGTTACGGCGCGGAGAAGGTCGGCCTGCTCACCGGCGACAACAGCGTCAACTCCGAAGCCCCCGTGGTCGTGATGACCACCGAGGTGCTGCGCAACATGCTGTACGCGGGCTCGCAGACCCTCCTCGGTCTCGGCTATGTGGTCATGGACGAGGTGCACTACCTCTCCGACCGATTCCGCGGCGCCGTCTGGGAGGAAGTGATCATCCACCTCCCCGAGTCGGTGACCCTGGTGTCGCTCTCGGCGACCGTGTCGAACGCGGAGGAGTTCGGTGACTGGCTGGACACCGTGCGCGGCGACACCCAGGTGATCGTCTCCGAGCACCGGCCCGTGCCGCTGTTCCAGCACGTACTGGCCGGGCGCCGGATGTACGACCTCTTCGAGGAGGGCGAGGGCCAGAAGAAGGCCGTCAACCCCGATCTCACGCGCATGGCGAGGATGGAGGCCAGCCGGCCGTCGTACCAGGACCGCAGACGGGGCCGCGCCATGCGCGAGGCCGACCGCGAGCGGGAGCGCAGACAGCGCTCCCGCATGTGGACGCCGGGCCGCCCCGAGGTCATCGAGCGGCTCGACGCCGAAGGGCTGCTGCCCGCCATCACGTTCATCTTCAGCCGCGCGGCCTGCGAGGCCGCCGTCCAGCAGTGCCTGTACGCGGGCCTCAGGCTGAACGACGACGAGGCGCGGGCCAGGGTACGCGAACTCGTGGAGGAGCGTACGGCCTCCATCCCGACCGAGGACCTGCACGTCCTGGGCTACTACGAGTGGCTGGAGGGCCTGGAGCGCGGCATCGCGGCCCACCACGCGGGCATGCTGCCGACGTTCAAGGAGGTCGTCGAGGAACTCTTCGTACGCGGCCTGGTCAAGGCCGTCTTCGCGACGGAGACCCTTGCGCTGGGCATCAACATGCCCGCCCGCTCGGTGGTGTTGGAGAAGCTCGTCAAGTGGAACGGCGAGCAGCACGCCGACATCACCCCCGGCGAGTACACCCAGCTGACCGGCCGCGCAGGGCGCCGCGGCATCGATGTCGAGGGCCACGCGGTCGTGCTGTGGCAGCGCGGCTTCAGCCCCGAACATCTTGCGGGACTCGCGGGCACGCGCACGTATCCGCTGCGCTCGAGCTTCAAGCCGTCGTACAACATGGCGGTGAACCTGGTCGAGCAGTTCGGGCGGCACCGCTCGCGCGAGCTCCTCGAGACGTCCTTCGCGCAGTTCCAGGCCGACAAGTCGGTCGTCGGGATCTCCCGGCAGGTACAGCGCAACGAGGAGGGTCTGGACGGCTACAAGGAGTCCATGACCTGTCACTTGGGCGACTTCGACGCGTACATGCGGCTGCGCCGCGAGCTCAAGGACCGCGAGACCGAGCTGGCGAGGCAGGGTGCCTCGCAGCGTCGTGTGGAAGCGGCCGTCGCCCTGGAGAAGCTCAAGCCCGGTGACGTGATCCACGTTCCGACCGGAAAGTACGCGGGACTCGCGCTGGTGCTGGACCCCGGGCTGCCCGCGGGCCGGTCGAACGGCCACCGTGGCTTCGAGCAGCACGACGGCCCGCGCCCGCTGGTACTCACCGCCGAGCGCCAGGTGAAGCGGCTGGCCTCGATGGACTTCCCGGTCCCGGTCGAAGCGCTGGACCGGATGCGGATCCCCAAGTCCTTCAACCCGCGCTCGCCGCAGTCGCGTCGGGACCTGGCGTCCGCGTTGCGCACCAAGGCCGGGCACCTCGTCCCCGACCGGCACCGCAAGAAGCGGTCCGAGGCGGCCGACGACCGCGAGATCGCCCGGCTGCGCACGGCGATTCGGGCTCACCCCTGCCACGGGTGCAACGACCGCGAGGACCACGCTCGTTGGGCCGAGCGTTACCACCGGCTGCTGCGCGACACCACGCAGCTGGAGCGCCGCATCGAGGGCCGGACGAACACCATCGCCCGCACCTTCGACCGCATCGTCGCCCTCCTCACCGAGCTGGACTACCTGCGCGGCGACGAGGTCACCGAACACGGCAAGCGGCTCGCCCGGCTCTACGGCGAACTCGACCTGCTCGCCAGCGAATGCCTGCGCGCCGGGGTCTGGGAGGGGCTCAACCCCGCCGAACTGGCCGCCTGCGTCTCGGCGTTGGTGTTCGAGTCGCGGGTCGCCGACGACGCCATGGCACCGAAGGTGCCGTCCGGCAAGGCCAAGGACGCGCTCGGCGAGATGGTCCGCATCTGGGGCCGCCTCGACGCGCTGGAGGAGGACTTCCGGATCACCCAGACCGAGGGCGTCGGCCAGCGCGAACCGGACCTCGGCTTCGCCTGGGCCGCGTACGAGTGGGCTTCCGGCAAGGGGCTCGACGAGGTGCTGCGCGAGGCGGAGATGCCCGCCGGTGACTTCGTGCGCTGGTGCAAGCAGGTCATCGACGTACTGGGCCAGATCGGGGCCGCCGCACCCGTCTCAGGCGGCGGGAGCTCGACGGTCGCGAAGAACGCGCGCAAGGCGGTCGACGGGCTGCTGCGCGGGGTCGTGGCCTACTCCTCGGTGGGCTGAGCCGACCGGTTCGGTGGCGCGCCGCCTCCTTGATGTTCGGGAGGCGGCGCGCCCTTTCGTTCCGGGGCTTGTACGGGCCGGGCGCGCGGATTCGTACGAGGGCCGAGCGGGGCTGTGGAACAGGTCCGAGGCCGGCTGCCGTACGGCCGCGGACAGGATTGTCGGGACGAGGGCTCCGATGGTCGCGGGATCGGGATCGGGATCGGGAAGCGGGAAGCGGGAAGCGGGGAGCGCGGAGTGGGAGGGGGCGAGAGCGGGCAGCGGGGGCGGGAGTGGGAGTGGGAGTGGGAGTGGGAGTGGGTAGCGGGAGCAGCTAGAGCCCCGGTTGCGCGGCCCGTGCCCTGAGGCAACGGCGCCAGCCGCCGTACTCCGTGATGTCCTCGGCCCCTTCGAGCGCGCCGGGCTCGCACAGGAATCCGGGTACGTGCGTGCCGTCGGCCAGCTCGACCCGGCCCAGAGCCATCGGCCGGGGCAGGTCGGCGAGCAGGCGCCCGAGGCCTTCGGCGGGCAGCCGCCACACCTCCGCCTCGATGGCGCTGCCGCCGGTGCCCACGTGGACCAGGCCGGGCTTGGGAGGCGTGGTGGACAAGGCGTGCAGACGGTAGGCGGGTGCCGTCGTCGTCGTCCGTTCCCACTCCGCTCCCAGGGAGAGGAGCTGGGGGTTGAGAGGCTGGCCGGACAGGTGTGCGCCGACGACGGCGATCCGCAGCCGCGGCTGGAGCAGCCGGGCGATCCGGGCCAGGCGCTCGTCCGTGAACGCGGGGCCGATCAACATCACGCCGAAGGGCAGCCCGTCGACGGTGCCTCCGGGGACGGCGACCGCGGCCAGGTCGAAGAGATTCGTGGAGTTGGTGAAACGGCCCAGGCGGGCGTTGGCGCCCAGCGGATCGGCGGCCACCTCGGCGAGCGTGGGGTGGCACGGCGTGGTCGGCAGCAACAGTGCGTCCGCGTCGCCGAGTTGGGCGAGCGCCCGGGCGCGGAGCTCGGCCAGCCGGTCCTGGTCCGCGTACAGCTGGTGGGCCGGGATGTCCCGGGCGCGCGTGATGATTCCGGCGACAGTCGGGTCGAGCCCAGCACCTCCTTCACTGATCAACTTGTCGATAAAGCTCCCCACGGCGGTGTAGCGCTCGGCGACGAACGCGCCCTCGTAGAGCATCGCGGCGGCCTCGGTGAACGGCGCGAGGTCGAGGGCGCGCACTTCCGCGCCCGCCGCGGCCAGCTGGGCCACCGCCGCCTCGTACGCATTTGCCCAGCCCTCGTCCAGCTCGCCGAGCTGTGCCGTCGGCGCCACGGCGACGCGCCATGGGCCGGGGGCCCGCTGGGGGAGCGCCGGGAGGTCGCGGCCGGACGGGGACGTCATGTACGCGAGCGCCTGCTCGGCCTCCGGGAGCGTACGGGCGAACACGGTCACGCAGTCCAGTGAGGCGCAGGCCGGGACGACGCCGGTCATCGGGACCAGGCCGCGGGTCGGCTTCAGGCCGACGATGCCGTTGAAGGCGGCGGGGACGCGGCCCGAGCCGGCGGTGTCCGTACCGAGGGCGAAGTCGACGATGCCGAGGGCCGTGGCTACGGCCGATCCTGAGCTGGAGCCGCCGCTGACCCTGGTCGGGTCGAGGGGGTTGCGTACGGCGCCGTAGGGGGAGCGGGTGCCGACCAGGCCCGTTGCGAACTGGTCCAGGTTCGTGGTGCCCAGCACGATCGCGCCTGCGGCGCGGAGGCGGGCGACCACGGGGGCGTCGCCCTGCGGGGTGTACGCGTAGGCCGGGCAGCCGGCGGTGGTCGGGAGGCCCGCCACGTCGACGTTGCCCTTCGCGGCGAAGAGCTTGCCGGCCAGGGGGAGGGGCTCGCCCGCGTCGACGCGGGCGTCGATGGCCCGGGCTTCCCGGTCGACCTCCGCCCGGGGGCGTAGGTCGATCCAGATCTCGGGGCGGTCGACGGCCTCGATGCGGGCGTACGCCATTTCGACTCGGGTCACGGTGGACATGGGTGCTCCTTGCTGCTCGAAGGCGGGCCGGTGTGTGGTCTTTGCCCACCCGTTCCGCCCTTGCGAAACGCCTGGTCACAGACCACCGGGCGGGTTTTCAAGGCACTGCTGGTCCCGTCGGCGCGAGGACCATCAGGGCCGTGCCCGCTTCCACCTGGTCGCCCGGCCTGGCGAGGATCTCCTTCACGATGCCGTTCATCGGGGCGGACACCCTCGACTCCATCTTCATCGCCTCCAGGGCGAGGAGGGGCTGGCCGGCCGTCACCGCGTCGCCCGTTCGCACGTTCAGCTGCCATACCGACGCCGCGAATTCGGCCTCGATCAGGCGGCCGCCCTCGGGTACCGGGACCTCCACGGGGGGCACGGCCGGCGCGGTCGCCGCCGCTGCCCGTGCGAACTCGCCCGCTGCCTCCCAGGCATCCCGTTCCGTCGAGAAGGCGGCGCCCTGCCGGGACCGGAACTCCGCGATGGGGTCGGCGTTCTCGGCGAGGAAGGCCTCGTACTCGGCGAGTGAGAACTCGCCCTCCTCGATCCGGGGGACGAACCGGCCCGAGGTGATGTCGGCCCGCAGCTGCAACAGTTCCTCGGGCGACACCGGGTACCACTTGATGCGGTCGAAGAAGCGCAGCAGCCACGGCGAGCCCGGCTCGAACGCACCGCGCTGCTGCCAGCCCGACCAGACCTGGGTCGTGCGGCCGACGAACTGGTATCCGCCGGGCCCCTCCATGCCGTAGATGCAGAGGTAGGCGCCGCCGATGCCGACCGAGTTCTCGGCAGTCCAGGTGCGCGCCGGGTTGTACTTGGTGGTGACCAGACGGTGGCGCGGATCCAGCGGTGTCGCCACCGGGGCGCCCAGGTACACGTCGCCCAGGCCCAGGACGAGGTACTCCGCGTCGAAGACCGTCCGGTACACGTCCTCCACCGCGTCCAGGCCGTTCACACGGCGGATGAACTCGATGTTCCACGGGCACCAGGGCGCGTCGTCGCGGACGCCCGCCATGTAGCGGGCGATCGCCTCGCGGGTGGCCGGATCGTCCCAGGAGAGCGGAAGGTGGACCGTGCGGGAGGGGACCACCAGCTGGTCGGAGTCAGGGAGCGCCGCGGCGATGGCCCTGACGGTGGTGAGGAGCGCGCGCTGCGGAAGCCTGCGCGGGTCCGTCTGGATCTGCAGGGAGCGAATGCCGGGTGTCAGGTCCGTGACGCCGTCGAGATCCGCCTCGGCGATCGCCTCCATCAGCGCGTGGACGCGCATCCGCAGGGCCAGGTCCAGCTGCATGGGGCCGAATTCGACCAGCAGGTTGTCGTCGCCGCTGCGGCGGAAGGTCACGTCGCCGTCGCGTGCCAGCACCCCGCCGTCCACGATCGGGGGCCGCGCCGAGCCGTCCTCGGCGAGCGGCGCGAAGCGCACGGTGTCACCGGGACGGAACTGCCCGAGCTTCCAGCGCTCCGTACTGACGACCGTCGCCGGGCAGACGAAGCCGCCGAGCGAGGGACCGTCCGGGCCGAGCAGCACCGGCATGTCGCCGGTGTAGTCGACCGCGCCCACCGAGTAGGGCGTGTCGTGGATGTTGGACGGGTGCAGACCCGCCTCGCCGCCGTCCGTACGCGCCCAGCGGGGCTTCGGCCCGACCAGCCGTACCCCCGTGCGCGCCGAGTTGAAGTGGACCTTCCAGCCGGCGGCGTAGAAGTCGTGGATGTCGTCCTCGGTGAAGAACTCCGGTGCCGCGTGCGGGCCTTCGAGGGCGCCGACCCGCCATTCGGACGTGAACACGGGCCGATCGCCCACGGGCACGGGCGCCCCGTGGTCCGTCACCGACCCGCCGTGCAGCACGTCCCCGGTCCGCAGTGACCGCCCCCCGTGGCCGCCGAACCGGCCCAGCGTGAACGTGGCCGCGCTGCCGAGGAACACCGGCGCGTCCAGGCCGCCGCCCGCGAACAGCACATAGGTGCGCAGACCGTGCTCGGCGGGGGCGCCCACCTCCAGTACGGCTCCCGCGGGCACCGCCACCGGTTCCCACTGGGCGACCGGCGCGCCGTCCACCGTGACCGGCGCGGGAGCACCGCTGACGCACACGGTCGTGGCGTGGGTGAACCGCAGTGTCGGTCCCTGCAAGGTGCACTCGAGCCCCGGCGCGCCCTCGTGGTTGCCGAGCGCCCGGTTGCCGAGCCGGAAGGACAGGTCGTCCATCGGGCCGCACGGTGGCACGCCCACCTGCCAGTAGCCGGTACGGCCGGGCCAGTCCTGCACGGTGGTGAGGGTCCCGCCGGCGACGACCTCGATGCGCGCCGTCGGGTCGGTGATCCCGGCCAGCGTCACCGTCGAGTGCGTTGCCGCCCGGAAGGACTCCTCCGCGAGTGCCGCCCGCACCAGTCCCAGGTTCGTCTCGATGCCGTCGACCCGGGTCCTGGCCAGCGCCTCGTCGAGGCGTTCCAGAGCGTGCGCCCGGTCCGGGCCGTACGCGATGACCTTCGCGAGCATCGGGTCGTACGACGTGGTCACCTCGGTGCCCGTCTCGACCCAGCCGTCCACGCGGACACCGCCGGGGAACTCGACCCGTGTCAACAGGCCCGCGCTCGGACGGTGTTCGCGCGAGGGGTCCTCGGCGTACACGCGGGCCTCGACGGCGTGACCGCGGGGCGCCCCCGGGTCCCGTACGACATCCGATTCCCCGCGCGCAAGCCGCAGCATCCAGGCGACGAGGTCGACGCCGTAGATCTCCTCGGTGACCGGATGCTCCACCTGGAGGCGGGTGTTGACCTCCAGGAAGTAGGCCTCCTCGTGGGCGGCGTCGTAGACGAACTCGACGGTTCCGGCCGAGCGGTAGTCCACGAAGGCGCACAAGTCACGTGCCGAGGCGGTGAGTTGGTCGCGGACGCGCGGGGGCAGCCCCGGGGCCGGAGCCTCCTCCAGCACCTTCTGGTTGCGGCGCTGGAGCGAGCAGTCGCGGTCGCCGAAGGTGACGACACGGCCCCGGCCGTCGCCGAAGACCTGCACCTCGACATGGCGGGCGTGCTCGACCAGGCGCTCCAGGAAGACCCCCGCCGAGGAGAAGGAGGCCGCGGCGATGCGCTGCACCCGCTCCCAGGCCTCGGTCAACGCATCGGCGGAGCGACATGCCGACATACCGATGCCGCCGCCACCGCCGGTGGCCTTGAGCATGACCGGATAGCCGATGCGGTCGGCGGCTTCCAGAGCTTCCGGAAGGCCGGGCAGGAGCCCCGTACCCGGCGCCAGCGGTACTCCCGCCGCCTCCGCCGCCGCCCGCGCCGTGTGCTTCGCGCCGAACAGCTCCAGCTGCTCCGGAGTCGGCCCCACGAACACGATCCCGGCGTCCTCGCAGCGCCGCGCGAACGCCGCGTCCTCGGACAGGAAGCCGTACCCGGGGTGGATCGCCCCAGCACCGGTGTCCTTGGCCGCCTTCAGGACCAGGTCGGCGTCGAGGTACGACTCCTTCGCGGGCGCGGGTCCCAGCCGTACGGCCTCGTCGGCGAGCCGGACGTGGGGTGCGGAGCGGTCGGGGTCGGAGTACACGGCGACCGTGCGCAGGCCGAGTTCGTGTGCCGTCCGGATGATCCGCACCGCGATCTCGCCCCGGTTGGCGACGAGCAGCGTGTCGAAGGTCATTCCGGCGCTCCGATGGTCATCTCCACGGCGGTCGGCTCGAAGCCGTTGCACGGGTTGTTGATCTGCGGGCAGTTGGAGACCAGCACGATCACGTCGTGCTCGGCGCGCAGGGTGAGCCTGAGCCCCGGGGCCGAGATGCCGTCGACGATGCCGAGGGTGCCGTCCTTCTCGACCGGCACGTTCATGTACCAGTTGATGTTCGAGACGAGATCGCGCTTGCCCAGGCCGTACTTGGCGCCCTCCGCGAGGAAGTTGTCGACGCAGGCGTGCTGGGACCAGGTGTGATGCCCGTACCGCAGCGTGTTCGACTCCTTGGAGCAGGCGCCGCCGACCGTGTCGTGCCGGCCGACCTCGTCCGCCAGGACGGTCATCAGCGGGGTGTGCTCGTTGGACATGAGCACACTGCCGGTGGTCAGGAAGAGGTTGCCCTGCGCGTGGATCGTGTCGGGCGCGCTGTAGCGGACGGCGGTGTCGTGGGCGTCGTACACCAGGAAGTCGACGGCCTGGTTGCCGTGCAGATCGGTGACGGTGAGCGTCTCGCCGGTGCGGACGACGGCCGACCAGGCGGCCCGGGCCGGAACGACGGTGCGGGTCATGCGATCCCCCTCGCGGCAAGGAATTCGGCGGTGTTCAGGAACGCGCGGCGGCCCTCGGGCGTCGCCTCCCACAGCGGGTCGCCCGGCTTGGTCGCCTCCGAGCGCCAGGCCAGCGCCTCCAGCGGGGTGCTCACGTACTCCGGCCGGGGATCGGCCGGGTGCGGCACGTTCGCGATCAGCACGGTCACGTCCTGCTCGGCGCGCAGGGTCACGCTGCCGCCGGGCCCGGCCGAGCCGGTGAAGTCCAGCGAGCCGTCGTCGCGGACCTCCACGCCCTGGAAGAAGGAGAGCGAGGGCGGCAGATCACGCGGTTCCAGACCGTTCTTGGCGGCGGCCAGCTTGAACAGCTCGCGGCCGGCCGGGGAGGGGGACTGCGGCGTCCCGTCCCCGTACCGCTGGGTGTTCCGTACGAGCGTGGAGGTGCCGCACAGCGCGTCGTGCCGCCCGGAGGTGTCGGCGATCACCGAGGCCAGCACCCGGCCCTGGTCGGACAGGAGCAGCTGCCCCTCGCCCAGGTAGGCGTTCCACTGGACCTTGACCGTGTCCGCCACGGTCAGGCGCTCCCAGGGGCGGTCGGCGACGTACAGCAGGAGGTGCGCGCACGCGTCGCCGCGCAGGTCGGTCAGCCGCAGCTCGGTGCCGCGAGCCAGCACCTTGTGTGTGTAGTTGCCGCCCGCCACCGTCTCCGCCCACACCAGGTGGCCCGCCTCGCAAGGCGGTGCCGGCCAGGCGTTCGCCGGGACGACGGGCATGGCCTCGGCGCGGGTGCCCTCCTGGGATCGGGCATGGTCGCGGGCTCCGTAAGTGGTGGCTGTCGCCATCGCGGGACCTCCGGCTGTTGACGGCTCGGGTCATTTCTGTCGCCCGACAGAAATTAGGAGCCCAGGGGGTCGGAGCCGTTGCCCGTGCATTGCAGTGCGGTTACCGATCCCTCACGGGGGGCGCCGGCCCGCGCCCCAAAGGGGCGCGGGGCTGTGACACCATGCGGCTCCGCCGCGCGAGCACGACCAGCCACGGCGGACCCGCAGCTAGTGCCCCAGCAGGCAACGTTCGCCCCGTCGCGACGCCCGGCACGCTCCCCCACTGCCTCAAGGGCGTGGGAGGTGCCCCCACTCGCCGCACCGGCCGAAAGCCCAAGTACATCCAAGTACGAGGACTTCCGGCCGGCACTCCCCCAGCCTTCGGCCGGGGGGACCCCCGGAGCACGCACCGGACGCCGCTCCTTGACGGGCAAACGTTGCCTGCCGGGGCACTAGGATCGAACGCATGGGAACCGGTGGTGGACGGCGCGTCGGCCGACCGCGCGCAGCGCAGCGGCCGGACAGCGGGCTGACCCCGCGCGCCGAACTGCTCGACGCCGCCGCCGAGTTGTTCACCACGCACGGCTACGCCGCGACGACCACCCGTGCTGTCGCCGAGCGGGCCGGCATGCGTCAGGCATCCATGTACCACTACGTCTCCGGCAAGGAAGAGCTGCTCGCCGAACTCCTGGAGTCCACGGTCACGCCGTCGCTGACCTTCGCCCGCGAGCTCCTCGCGGACGACGCGACCCCGGCGGAGCGCCGACTGTGGGAGCTGTGCCGTACGGATGTGGAGCTGCTCTGCGGCGGCCCGCACAACCTCGGCGGGCTCTATCTGCTGCCCGAGGTGCGCACCGAACGCTTCGCGGGCTTCCATGCCGTACGGGCCGAACTCAAGGACGCCTACCGGCAGTTGCTCGCGGCGACGGCGGCGGGGGGCGCGCTCGCCAAGAGTGAGCTGGATCTGCGGACGGATCTGCTGTTCGGGCTGATCGAGGGAGTCATCCTCGTGCACCGCTCCGATCCGGACCGGCCGGTGTCGGCGTTCGCCGAGGCGACGGCGGACGCGGCGCTGCGGATCGCCGGGATCTGAGCCGAAGTCCGAGCCGGAGTCCGAGCCGGAATTCGATCGCAGTCAGAGCCGGAGTCCGACCGCGGTCCGAGCCGGAGTCCGAAACCGCAATTCGAGTGGAGTCCGGCCCGAGTTTCCGGAGTTTTCACCCCTCCGAGGGGTGGCTTTCATATGCCCGTGCGCTGTCACGCACCGTGTGCGAATGAAGCCTCAGCGTGTAAATGGGGCCGAGGGTACTCCTGTCGCCAGGGCGATTTCAGGTGCTTGCTGAATATGACACAGCGATGATCCGGTCGGACTAAGCTCGCCCGCAGCGCACCGAGTTGAGGTGTATTCGTGCGCTTGTTCCCAAAAGTTCCGAAGATTCAGTTTGACCATGCCGTTTCCCCCGCAACCTCCCCCGACCCCCCAGCCGATTTGTCTCAGAGGGCATACATGGTGAGTGTTCAATCGCCTCCCGGCGGCCGTGAACTTCCCTACGCGCGCGTGCTGTTGCTGCCGGCCATACTGATGGCCGCGGCGACCGGAGCCGCCGTCGCCGTCGTGACCGACCCGGCCCGGGCCGCCGTCGGCTGGTGCGGCGGCATCGCGACGCTCCTGGTCGTCGTGATCGGCGCCGAAGCCGTACGCCGCGGCCGCATCGCCCGCGACCTGCGCACCGAACTCGCGCGACGCACCGCTTCCTTGGAACAGCGCATCACCGCCCACGACCAGGACATCGTGTACCTGCACGAGGACGTCCTGCCCGCCGCGCTCGACCAGCTGCGCGGCGGCGATTCGCCCGCGGAGGTGATCCGCACCCTGGGCCGCGACAACCCGGACCACGGCGGAATCCCCGAGTCGCAGCGCGATCTGCTGAAGACGCTGCTCAAGATCATCGACACCGAGGAGTCGATGCGCGACGCGGCGCAGCGCTCCTTCGTCAACATCGCCCGGCGCGTCCAGGCCATCGTCCACCAGCAGAACAACGAACTGCGCGAGATGGAGGAGGACCACGGGCGCAACCCCGAGGTCTTCGACGACCTGCTGCGTATCGACCACGGCACCGCGCTGATCGGCCGCCTCGCCGACTCCATCGCGGTCCTCGGCGGCGGCCGTCCCGGACGCCAATGGCCGCAGCCCGTACCGCTGTTCAGCGTGTTGCGCGGCGCGATGTCCCGGATCCTCGAGTACCGCCGCATCGAGCTGCACAACATCGTCGATGTCGCCGTCAAGGGCGTGTCCGTCGAACCGCTCATCCATGCCCTGGCCGAGCTCCTCGACAACGCCACGCGCTACTCGCCGCCGCACACCAAGGTGCACGTCACCGCTATCGAGGTGCAGACCGGCGTCGCCATCGAGATCGAGGACGGCGGCGTCAGCCTCAGCGACGAGGCACGCGGAAAGATCGAGGAGCTGCTCCGACTGGCCGCGGCCGGCGTCGACCCGAACGTCATGGGCCAGGCCCCACGGCTCGGCATGGCGGTCGTCGGCCGACTCGCGCAGATGTACAACATGCAGATCTCCCTGCGGCAGTCCGCGTACGGCGGCGTCCGAGCCGTCCTCATCGCGCCCCGCGACATGCTCACCACCGGCCCGGCTCCGGGTCTCGCGCACGGCGTCGGCGCGCCCTCCGTCACGGGTGTCGACACCGGCGGCGTCGAGGGTCCCGCGCGCAAGCCCAAGAAGCGCCGCCCGACCACCGGTCCCCGGATCTCGGCCCCGATGGGCGAGGCCATGGAGGACGACGTCCCCACCGTCACGGAATGGACGGCCAACGGGCTGCCGCAGCGCCGCAGCCGGGTCAAGGTCCCGCTCAGCCAGCGGTTCGCCGAGGCCGCCCGGGCCGAGGCGGAGGCTGCCGAGGCCAAGGCCGCTGCGGCCTCCGCATGGTCACCCGAGCCCGTCCCGGAGGAGAAGGAACCCGAACCGGGGCTGTGGGTCGAGGCGTTCATGAACGGACTCAAGGGTGACCCGGACCCGACCGCATTCACCAGGAACAACGAGCCGGCCCCTGCCGAGGCCGACGACGAGGGGGACCTCAAGTGATCCAGCAGCGAGCCAACTTCGACTGGATGCTCAAGGAGCTCGCCGACGGCGTACCGGGCATCCAGCAGATCGTGGTGCTCTCCGCCGACGGCTTGCGCATCGCCCGCTACGGCGGGGATCCGGACGCCGCCGACCGGGTCGCCGCGGCCTGCGCGGGCCTGCAGAGCCTGGCCGGAGCCGTCGCGAGCGAGATCCCCCGCAGTGACGGCCGGATGCGGATGGTCATCATCGAGATCAACGGCGGGTACTTCTATCTGATGTCCGCGGGACCCAACGCCTATCTCGCGGTGCTCGCCAACCAGACCGCGGAGCCGGGGTTGATGAGCAACCGCATGCGTGACCTCGTCGTACGGATCGGCGCCCATCTGACGAGTCCGCCGCGGCGCAACGGGCAGACCGTATGACTCCTCCGCAACGCCGGCGGCGCTACCCCAAGGAAGAAGAACCCCCGGAGCCCCTCAAAGCGGGTCCCGCTCCGGAGGGCCAGGACAACCCGAAGGACCCCGGGCGGCTGTATGTCCTCACGGGCGGAGGAGAGGGCGGCGATCGGGCCGACATCGACCTGGTCACGTTAATCGTGGCGCGCGCCGCCGCGCCGCCGCCCGCCACCCAGCCGGAGCAGTCGGCGCTGCTGCGGCTCTGCAAGGCCCCTCTGTCCGTGGCCGAGCTCTCGGCCTATCTCAACCTGCCGTTCAGCGTGGTGACCGTCCTGCTCACCGAGCTGCTGGCGGCCGAACTGGTACAGGCGCGCGCCCCGATCGTCCGCTCGGCGCTCCCCGACCGTTCCCTCCTCGAAGCGGTGATGCATGGACTTCAAAAGCTCTGACACCATCACGGGCCCTCGCGCCGAGGATCATCTGCCGCACACCGCACAGGCGGCGGTGAAGATCGTGATCGTGGGCGGCTTCGGGGTCGGCAAGACGACCATGGTGGGCTCCGTCAGCGAGATCAGGCCGCTGACCACCGAAGAGACCATGACGCAGGCCGGCATCGGAGTCGACGACAACTACGGTTCCGAGACCAAGACGGCCACCACCGTCGCCATGGACTTCGGCCGCATCTCCCTCACCGAACAGCTGGTGCTCTATCTGTTCGGTACGCCCGGGCAGGAGCGCTTCTGGTTCCTGTGGAACGGCCTCTTCGAGGGCGCGCTCGGCGCGGTCGTGCTGATCGACACCCGCCGTCTGGAGGTCAGCTTCGACGTGATCGGCCGCCTGGAGGAGCGCGGTGTGCCGTTCGTCGTCGCCATAAACGACTTCCCGGACGCGCCCCGTTATCCGATCGAGGACCTGCGGACCGCGCTCGACCTGTCCGCGGAGATCCCCATCGTGAAGTGCGACGCGCGCCGCAGGGCCTCCAGCCGGGACGTCCTGATGACGCTGATGCGCTTCCTGCACCAGCTGGCCATGTCCCAGGCGCGCGCCTGAGCCCGCGACCGACAGCAGCACCTACGCCAACTCCCCATGAACCGGATCCATTTCAGTTTCGGAGCGATCACCGTGACGCCTGAATCCCACTCCCCGACCGGTACGGACGACCCCACGCTCGGCCCGCCGCCCGGCTGCCCCGCCCACGGCCTCGGTCCCGGCGGGCTGCACCGCCTGTACGGACCCGAGGCGGAGGACCTGGGAGCCCTGTACGAGAAACTCCGTGCCGAACACGGCGCCGTCGCCCCCCTGCTGCTCCATGACGACGTGCCGATCTGGGTGGTGCTCGGCCACGGCGAGAACCTGCACATGGTGAGCACCCCCTCGCACTTCGCGCGCGACAGCCGCCTGTGGACCGCGGTCCAGGACGGCACGGTGGCGCCCGACAACCCGCTGATGCCCCTCATCGCCTGGCAGCCCATCTGCTCGCACGCCGAGGGCGACGAACATCTGCGGCTGCGCGGGGCGGTCACCGGCGCCATGACGACCATCGACTTCCGCAGCCTGCGGCGCCACATCAACCGTTCGACGCAGCGGCTGGTCAACCAGATCTGCGAGATCGGCAAGGCCGACCTGGTCGGCCAGTTCGCCGAGCATCTGCCCATGGCCGTGCTCTGCGAGATCCTCGGCATGCCCGAGGACTACAACGACCGCATGGTGCACGCCACCCGCGACCTGCTCAAGGGCACCGAGACCGCGATCGCCAGCAACGAGTACGTCATGAGTGTGCTGATGCAGCTCACCACCCGGCGCCGCGCCAGGCCCGAGGACGACTTCACCAGCCATCTCATCAACCACCCGGCCGGGCTCACCGACGACGAGGTCGCCCAGCATCTGCGGCTCGTCCTGCTCGCCGCGTACGAGGCCACGGCCAATCTCATCGCCAACGTGCTGCGCATGGTGCTCACCGACCCGCGCTTCCGCGCCCAGCTGAACGGCGGCCAGATGACGGTGCCCGAGGCGGTCGAGCAGTCCCTGTGGGACGAGCCGCCGTTCAGCGCCGTCCTCGGCTACTTCGCCAAGCAGGAAACGGAGTTGGGCGGTCGGCGCATCCGCAAGGGCGACGGACTGCTCTTCGCGATCGCGCCGGGCAACGTCGACCCGCGGGTCCGCCCCGACCTCGCCGCCAACATGCAGGGCAACCGCTCCCACCTCGCCTTCGGCGGCGGTCCGCACGAGTGCCCCGGTCAGGACATCGGCCGTGCCATCGCCGATGTCGGCGTCGACGCACTTCTGTTGCGCCTGCCGGATGTCGAACTCGACTGCGACGAGAGCGAGTTGCGCTGGCGTGCGTCGTTGTCGTCGCGCCACCTGGTGGAGCTTCCCGTGCGGTTCGTGCCGAAGCCGCCGCAGGACGTGATGCAGCGTCCCGCCGTCAACGCGGTGCCGCGCCAGCGGCCGAACTGGCAGGTCACCACGGATAGGGCCGAGCCGGTCGCGCCCGCGCCGCAGCCGGTGGCCCCCCAGCCCGCGCCGACACCGGAGCCCGCCCGCCGTCCCGGCGCCTGGCAGCGCTTCCTGCGTTGGTGGCGCGGTTACTGACCGGCGCTGCGCGGCGAGGGCCGCGGGCCACTTCGGCGGGAGCTGCCGCGGCCTCGGCGGCGGTACGACGCGCACGCGTCAGGGGGTGCCTGTGTGTCAGAGAGTGCCTCCGCGTCGCGGGACGTCCAAGGTGCCCGGCGGTGGCTAGGCGCGGCGGGACGCCCACGTGCCAGGTGGTCGCTACCTGTCGCGGGACACCCAGGGTGTCGCGTGGTGGCTAGGCGGGGCGGGACGCCCGCGTGCCAGGCGGTGGCTAGGCGTCGCGGGACGCCCACGTGCCAGGTGGTCGCTATGCGTCGCGGGACGTCCACGCGTCGTACGAGGCCCAGGCCGCCAACTCCCGCTCGCTGACGAACCGGTGCGCGTGCCCCGTGACCGGATCGGTGAACTCCAGCACCCGCGCCAGCAGTTGCAGCGGACGCCGGAAGTCACCGACCGGCACGGGGCCGGTCACCACCGGGTAGAGCGGATCGCCGAGAATGGGCACGCCCAACGCGCTCATGTGGACCCGGAGTTGATGGGTCTGCCCGGTGCTGGGCGTCAGCCGATAGCGCCCCACTCCGTCGCGGTGGCCGCGCAGCTCGACCCGGCTGACCGCGTTGGCCTCGCCCGCCACCTCCCGGGCGGCCAGCACCCCGCGCTCCTTCACGATCCGGCTGCGGACCGTACGCGGCAGGTCCAGCTCCGCGTCGTACGCGGCCACAGCCTCGTACTCCTTGCCGACGAGCTTGTCGCGGAACAGCGACTGGTACGCGCCGCGTTCCTCGGGCCGTACGGTGAACAGCACCAGTCCGGCGGTGAGCCGGTCCAGGCGGTGCGCGGCGCCCAGCGTCGGGAGGTCCAGCTTCCGCCGCAGCCGGGCGAGAGCGGTCTCCGCGACATGGCTGCCGCGCGGGGTGGTGGCGAGGAAGTGCGGCTTGTCGGCCACCACGATGTGCTCGTCGCGGTACACGACGTCGAGCGCGAACGGCACCCGCTCCTCGTCCGGCAGCTCCCGGTGGAACCACACGAACATCCCCGGCACATACGCCGCGTCGGCGCTCAGCGGCCGCCCGTCCTCCCCGATGATCAGCCCCTCGCCGATCATCCGGTCGATCACCCCGGCCCCCGCCGCGAGCCGCTCCACCAGATGCTCGCGCACGGTGGCCCAGCCCCCGCCCTGCGGCAGCTTGATCCGCACGGGGTCGACCCCGTCGCGCTGCGGCAGGGGAGAGGGCGGGATCCGGGGCTTGCGTCTCACCTGGTCAAGCGTACGAGGCCCACTGCCGGTCAGGCGTACGCAGGTGCCTCGGCCACCGTTGCCCGCGCCCGGTACGCCCGGTACGCCGCGCCCGCGACCAGCGTCACGCCCAGGAACAGCAGGGTGAACCACTGGAAGTACCAGTGCCCGCCCGCCGGGTCGTACACCGCGGCGCGGGGCCAGGCGAGGTTGACGGTCATGAAGAGGCCGTAGAGGAGGGCGATCGCGTTGACGGGGACACCCCAGCGGCCGAGGGAGAAGAGGGGGCGGCCCTCCTCGTCGACGCCGTCCGAGCCGGGGAACTCACCGCGCAGGCGGCGCACCAGCAGTGGTCCGGTCACCATTGCGTACGCCAGATACAGCATCACGATGCAGGTGGTGCCGATCGCCAGGAACGCGTCCGGGGAGGCGAAGTTGAGGAGCAGCAGGGCGGCGGCGAGGATGCCCACGACCATTGCGGGGGCGCTCGGCATGCCGGTGCGCGGGTTGACCTTGGCGAGGCGGTGGGAGAAGGGGAGCTGGTTGTCGCGGGCCATCGAGAAGAGCATGCGGCAGGCGGCCGTCTGGATCGCCAGCGTCGCCACCGCGATGGCCACCACCACGTCGGCGAGCAGCGCACGGCCGACCCCGTCGCCGAGGCTGCTGGTCAGGACGTAGCTCAGCCCGTCGACACCCAGGTGTCCGTCCGTGAGGCTGGGTGCCGCCAGGAGTCCGCCGAGGACGATCAGCCCACCGAGCAGGCCGGCCGCGCCGAGCGCGGTGAGGATCGTACGGGGCGCGGTACGGCGGGGGTTGTGGGTCTCCTCGCTCATCTCGCCCGCGCTGTCGAAGCCGATCATCACGTACGCGGCCATGAACGACCCCACCATCAGCGCCCCGAAGAGGCCGGTGCTGCCCTCGCCGGTGTGGAAGGTGATGCCGGGGGAGCGCTCGGAATGCGTGAGCAGAAGCACGATGATCAGGACCGCGCCGATGATCTCGGCGGTCACGCCGACTCGGTTGATCACGGACATCACACGGTTGTCGACGACGTTGACCAGTGTGGTCAGGACCAGCAGGATCACGCCGAGCACGGCCGCGTTGGCCGCGCCGTCCGCACTTGTGGGCGCCGGGTCGCTGCCCACCAGCTGGAAGCCGGACCAGATCGCCGGCAGCACCATCTGCAGCGCCAGCGCCGCGGCCGCGACCACCACGACCTGCCCGATCACCATGATCCACCCGGCGAACCAGCCGAACGAGAGGTTCGACAGACGGGACGACCACTGGTAGATCGCGCCCGAGAGCGGATATCGCGCAGCCAGCTCCGCGAAGCACGCGGCGACCAGCAACTGGCCCACCAGCACGGCCGGCCAGGTCCAGAAGAAGACCGGACCCCCGAACGCGTACCCGAAGGCGAAGAACTGGAAGACGGTCGTCAGGACGGAGATGAAGGAGAACCCGGCGGCGAACGAGGCGTACCGGCCGAGGCTGCGATGCAGCTCCTGGCGGTAGCCGAACTCGGCCAGGGAGCGGTCGCCGGAGGGCTCCGGCGGGTCGGGGCGTACATCGGAAGGGGCGGTGGTGGTCATGGCGGCACCTGCCTTCGGCGCGGAAGGGTGGGCGGGATCTGCGGGGGATCCGAGTGGGATTCCTGTCGGGTGACAGAAATTAGGGAGACCCTGTTTCGCTCGCGTGACGCGGCCATGTCGACGGCGGGCCTAAGTCCTCACGCCCTTGCCATCCGCGCTTGGACGCGATACATCGTGTGTATTGACTCTCACTCTGGATACGCGATATGTTCGGCCACGGATATTCGGGGGCGAGGTGAGGTCATCGTGGCGACGAAACGCCGGAAGCTGAGCAATCCGCTGGCGCTCGCGGTCATGGTGCTGCTCACCGAGCGCTCGATGCATCCGTACGAGATCGCCCAGACCCTGCGCCGTCGCGGCAAGGACGCCAGCCTGAAGATCAACTACGGCTCGCTCTACACCGTCGTCCAGAACCTGGAGAAGCACGGCTTCGTCGAGGTCGCCGAGGTGCAGCGGCAGGGCAACCGCCCCGAGCGCACCCTCTACGGCATCACGGACGCCGGACGTGAAGAGGCCACGGAGTGGCTGTCGGACCTGCTCGCCGTCCCGGCGCAGGAGTATCCGATCTTCGAGGCCGCGCTCTCACTGATGGGCGTGCTCCACCCCGACGAGGTGGCCCGCCTGCTGGCGGAGCGTCTCAACATGCTGGAGGTGCGGGCCGCGAGCCTGCGCGGCGGCATGGAGAAGCTCTACGAGACGCTGCCCCGGCTCTTCCTGATCGAGTCCGAGTTCAAACTGCACATGATCGAGGCGGAGGCCGCGTGGGTGCGCGGCTTCCTGACGGAGGTCACGGCGGGCACGTTTCCCGGAGTCGAGGAGTGGCGGACCTTCAACGAGTCGGGGGAGGTCCCCGAGGAATACCGGAAACCGGAGGACGGCGACGTCGAGAGACCGTAGCCGAACAGAGAAAGACCCCGGCAGAGCTGTTGCAGCAGCCCCGCCAGGGTCTCGAACCCCGAACTGAATCCGCCGTGAGGCAGTTCCAGGCGATCGAGGTGCGGCACACCCAGGATAGCCCGGCGCTCTTCACGCGGATCGGCTCGGCCCTGCCCGAGATCACCGCTCACACAGGAGAGCAGTCGTCATGAGTACCCGTGCGCCCGCGGTCGAGGCGCGTCAGCTGATCAAGACCTACCCGGGTGACGTCACCGCGCTCAGCGGCATGGACGTCACCGTCGAGCCAGGTACCGTCTTCGGACTGCTCGGTCCGAACGGCGCAGGCAAGTCCACCACCGTCAAGATCCTCACCACCCTGGCCCGTCCCGATTCGGGTACCGCCACCGTCGCGGGGCATGACGTGCTGCGCCACCCGGACCGGGTGCGCCGCGCGATCGGGGTGGTCGCCCAGAGCTCGGGCGCCGACCCGGTGGCGACCGGCCGGGAGAACCTCCGACTCCAGGGCAGGCTCTACGGATTGAGGGGCGCCGGGCTGAACCGCCGGGTGGACGAACTCCTCGACCGCTTCAAGCTCGCCGACGCCGCAAAGCGTCAGGTCAAGGGCTACTCCGGAGGGATGCGGCGGCGCATGGACGTGGCTCTCGGCCTGGTCCACCGCCCTGAGGTGCTCTTCCTCGACGAGCCGACCACCGGTCTCGATCCCGAGGCGCGCACCGCGATGTGGGACGAGATCGCCCGCCTCGCCGGCGACGAGGGCCTGACGATCCTACTCACCACGCACTACCTCGAGGAGGCCGACCGGCTCGCCGAGCGCATCGCGATCGTCGACCGCGGCCGTGTCGTGGTCGAGGGCACCCTGGATGCCCTCAAGGGTGAACTCCGCGGCGACGCCGTCCACTTGGAGCTGCGCGACGCGGTCGGCGAAGCCGGTCGTACGCTGCTCAACGGCGCCCTCACACGGCTGCCCGGCGTGCACGAGGCACTGTTCGACGGCCGCCGCATCAGCGTCCGCGCCGACGACGGGGCCGCCGCTGTGCCCGCCCTGCTCGGGGCGCTCGAGCGCGCCGGGGTCGGCGTCGCCGCCGCCACCGTGGCCCGCCCCTCGCTCGACGACGTCTATCTGCGCTATGCGGGCCGCCGTTACTCCGAGGCCGAAGCCGAAGGCGCCGACCGCCTTGTCCTCTCCGGAGGTGCCCGATGAGTACCGCCGTCTCCCAGACCTGGTACATGACCCAGCGTCAACTCACGGTGTTCGTACGGCAGCCCGCGTACCTGCTGATCACCCTGATCCAGCCGGTGGTCTGGCTGTTCCTGTTCGGCAACCTCTTCAAGAAGGTCGTCGACCTCGGCGGCTTCGGCACCACCTCGTATCTCGACTACCTCGTGCCGGGCGTCGTCGTGATGAGCGCGCTCAGCTCCAACATGTGGGCGGGCATGACCACTCTCGACGAGATCCAGCGGGGCACGCTCAACCGGTTCCTGACCACGCCCGTCAGCCGGGCGGCTCTGATGAACGGCAATGTCGTCAACAACGGCCTGGTCACCGCGTTGCAGTCGGTCATCATCGTGCTGCTCGGGCTGCTCGGCGGCGCCGACTACCCGGGCGGGCTCGGCGGCGTCGCGATCCTGATCGTCGCCTCGGTACTGCTCGGCACGATCTTCGGGGCGCTCTCCAACGCGCTGGGCATGCTGGTCCGGGAGCGGGAGTCCATCATCGGCATCAACACCTTCCTGCTGCTGCCGCTGACGTTCCTGTCCTCGGCCTTCATGGCCCCGTCCCAGATGCCCGGATGGATGCGGCACGTCGCCGACTTCAATCCGCTCAACTGGGCCATGGTGGCGGGCCGTTCGGCGCTGTCCGCCCACCCCGACCGGGGTGACGTCTTCAGCAGGGGCGGTGGGCTGCTCGCTCTCGCGGTGGCGGCGGTGTGGCTGTCGATCCGCACGTTCCGGTCGTACCAGCGGTCGGTGTAAGGCGGTTGACCAGGGGGCGGCCACGGGGTGGTTGACCAGGGGGCTGCCGTGCGGCGGTCGACCAGGAGGCGGCCATCGGGCGGTTGACCTGGGGGCGGCCACCGAGCAGGTGGCCGCCCCTGTTGCTCAGGTCTCCAAGCGCCTACGCGGACGCTTCCTGCTCCGCCTCCACCTGCGCGTTCCACTCCCGCTTCGTCGCCTGCCAGCCGTCCTCGTTGTGCCCGAGGCGCCAGTAGCCGGAGATCGACAGGTCCTCGCGCGGGATCTCACTCTCGACCCGCAGCAGTTGGCGCAGCTCCTTCACGAAGCCGGCCTCGCCGTGCACGAACGCGTGCACCCGGCCCTCGGGGAACGCAAGGGCGCGTACGGCCTCGACCAGGGCCTCGCCCAAGGGCCGGTCCCCGCGGTGCAGCCAGAGCACGTCCACGTCGGAGTCGATCTTCTGCTCCTCCTCGGGGCCGGAGACCTCGACGAAGGCATGGGCCACCGCGCCGTCGGGCAGCGCCTCCAGGGCGGCCGCGATGGCGGGCAACGCGCTCTCGTCACCGGCCAGCAGATGCCAGTCGGCGCTGGCGTCGGGCGCATAGGCACCACCGGGGCCCATGAACCGTACGATCTCGCCCGGCTGGACCCGGGCGGCCCACGGACCGGCCAGGCCCTCGTCGCCGTGAATCACGAAGTCCAGAGTCAACTCGCGCACCTCGGGGTCCCAGGCGCGCACGGTGTACGTCCGTGTCACGGGCCACTGGTCGCGCGGGAACTCCTCGCGGATGCGCTGCATGTCGAAGGGCTCGGGGTAAGCGACCCCCTCGGCGCCGAACAACAGCTTCACATAATGGTCGGTGCTGCCGCCCGCGGTGAATTCGGCCAGGCCGTCGCCGCCCAGCACGACCCGCTGCATGTGCGGAGTCAGCCGCTCGGTCCGCACCACCTGCGCGGAGTGGGGCTTCCGGGGCTTGCGTGCCGGGCGCTCTGCCATGACAACCTCCAGGTTTACATGCTTAGGCTTACCTAAGTTAGCACCCTTCCCTCTGCGCGACCTATGCGTGCAGCGGTACTACCTGTGCCTGAAGAGTTCACCTATGCCCGCAGGGTGGAGAGCAACCGCTGCAGCGAGCCGCCCAACCCCCAGCGTACGGCGAGTTCGTCCAACGCGGCCGGATCGTGCGGCGCGTGCGGCAACGCGGTGTCCACGTCCGGCAGGGGGACGTCACCGGCGACCTTGACGACCTTGGGCGCGACCGCGACGTACGGCCGCGACTCGTCGAGGCGCTTGCGCTGCGAAGGCGTCAGCTTGGCCTTCGGGTCGTCGACCGCGGCCATGATCCCGGCGAGGTCGCCGAATTCGGCGAGCAGCTTGGCGGCCGTCTTCTCGCCGATGCCGGGTACGCCGGGCAGGCCGTCGCTCGGGTCGCCGCGCAGCAGCGCCAGATCCGCGTAACCCGGGCCGTCCACGCCGTACTTCTCGCGCAGCCAGGCCTCGTCGGTGAGCTGGAGCGTGCCGACGCCTTTGAGGGGATACAGGACGCGCACTCCCCGCTTGTCGTCCACGAGTTGGTAGAGGTCGCGGTCGCCGGTGACGATGTCGACCGGGCCCGGGGCCCGCCCGGTGAACGTGCCGATCACATCGTCCGCCTCGTACCCCTCGACTCCCACGCGCGCGATGCCGAGGGCGTCCAGGACGTCCTCGATGATCGGCACCTGCGGCGACAGCGTGTCCGGCACCTCCTCCTCGTCCGGACCCACCTCGTGCTCCTCGGCCACCCGGTGAGCCTTGTAGGAGGGGATCAGGTCGACCCGCCACTGCGGGCGCCAGTCCGCGTCCATGCAGGCCACCAGGTCGTCGGGGCGGTGATCCTTGACCAGGCGGTCGATGAATTCCAGCAGCCCGCGCACGGCGTTCACAGGTGTGCCGTCCGGGGCCTTCACGGATTCCGGCACGCCGAAATAGGCGCGGAAATACAGCGAGGCGGAGTCGAGGAGCATCAGGCGTCGGGTCACGAATCGCATCATGCCGTACGCCACTGACAGTGACGTCTCTTACGCCACCGACGACGACATGCGCCATGGACAGTGACCTCGACCACTCCTGTGTTTGCTCCGCGTAAGCGGGGGCAGGCGCGGCACCGGGGCGAACCCTGTTGTTCATTCAACCGTTCGCCTCGGTCCAAGCGTCCAACGAGAGGCACACGCGTCAGCCAGGCTAGAGGCCGAGCATCTGTACAAGGTGTTCGGGAGACGACCGGAACAGGCGGTGGAACGGCTCCGGCAAGGAGCCGACCGTGAGGAACTGCGCGCTGACGGCACCACCGCCGCGGTGATCGACGCCTCCTTCACGGTGGAGCCGGGCCAGATCTTCGTCGTCATGGGCCTGTCCGGATCCGGCAAGTCCACGCTGCTGCGGATGCTCAACGGACTTCTGGAGCCGACCGCCGGACAGGTGCGCTTCGACGGCCAGGACCTGACCGCGCTCAGCGCCCGCGAACTGCGCGAGGTCCGCTCGAAGAAGATCAGCATGGTCTTCCAGCACTTCGCGCTCTTCCCGCACCGCAGCGTCCTGGAGAACGCCGCGTACGGCCTGGAGGTCCAGGGCGTGCCGAGCGCCGAGCGCAGGGAACGCGCCACCAAGGCCCTCGAACTGGCCGGGCTCGCGGGCTGGGAGAAGTCCTGGCCCGACGAACTGTCCGGCGGAATGCAGCAGCGCGTGGGCCTGGCCCGCGCGCTCGCCACCTACGCCGATCTGCTGCTGATGGACGAGTCCTTCAGCGCGCTCGACCCGCTGATCCGCCGGGACATGCAGGACCAGCTGATCGAGCTTCAGAAGAAGCTCAAGAAGACCATCGTCTTCATCACGCACGACCTCAACGAGGCGATGCGGCTGGGCGATCGCATCGCCGTCATGCGCGACGGCCGCATCGTGCAGATCGGCAGCGCCGAGGACATCCTGGTCCGCCCGGCCAACGACTACGTCGCCTCCTTCACCCGGGACGTCGACCGCTCCCGCGGACTGACCGCCGGTGCCGTCATGGACACGGACGTACGCGGCGACGAGGCGGACTGCTCCTGCGAGACCGCCGCTCCCGGCACCTCCTTCGTGGACCTGTGCGCCCTCAGCGCCCGCCTGTCGCACCCGGTCGCGGTGCTCGACAAGACCCACAAGCTCGTCGGAGTCGTCCCGCGGCAGCGGCTCGTCGGCTTCCTCGGCGACGAGCAGGGCGCGCCCGAAGGCTGTGCCAGCCCGCGCGACCAGCGCGACGAGGCGGTGAAGGCCGGTGCCTAGGATCCCCTTCGGCGACTGGGTCAACGACACGGTCGACTGGCTGCTGAACCACATGGCGTGGCTCTTCGACTTCTTCAAGACCATCTTCCAGGGCACCTACGACGGCATCAACGCCGTCCTGCAGGCACCGCAGCCGCTTCTCCTCGCGGGCATCTTCGCCGTCATCGCGTTCTGGCTGCGCGGCACCTCCACCGGTGTCCTCGCCTTCGTGGGATTCGCCTTCATCGACTCCCTCGAGCTGTGGCAGGACGCGATGGTGACCCTGTCGCTCGTCCTGGTGGCGACGATCATCGCGCTCGTTGTCTCCGTGCCCGTGGGTATCTGGGCGGCGCGCTCAGACCGGGTCAGCAGCATCGTCCGCCCAGTACTCGACTTCATGCAGACGCTGCCCGCGATGATCTACCTCATCCCGGCGATCCTGTTCTTCGGCACCGGCGGCCCCGCCGGCATCGTGGCCACCCTCATCTTCGCGCTGGCCCCCGGCGTCCGCATGACCGAGCTCGGCATCCGCCAGGTCGACAAGGAACTCGTCGAGGCCGCCGACGCGTTCGGCACCACACCCCGCAACACCCTGCTGCGCATCCAGCTCCCGCTGGCCCTGCCCACCGTCATGGCCGGTGTCAACCAGGTCATCATGCTGGGCCTGTCCATGGCGGCCATCGCGGGCATGGTCGGCACCGGAGGCCTCGGCGGCGACGTCAACGAGGCCATCGGCCAGTTGAACGTCGGCCTCGGCTCCGAGGCGGGCGTCGCCATCGTCATCCTGGCCATCTACCTGGACCGCATGACCAGCGCCCTGGGCACCCAGGTCTCCCCGCTTGGCCGCCGCGCCGCCGTCAAGCAGCGCACCGCGCAGGGCCTGAAGATCTGGTCCTACCGCCCCCGGCCCGTCGTGGCCATGGTCGGTGTGGTCGTGCTCGCCCTGGTCGCCGGCGGGATGGGTATCTTCGGCTCCGCCGCCGGAGAGTCCACCGCGGCCGACGGCGAGAACGTCGGCCAGGGCAAGAAGGTCACCATCGGCTACATCCCGTGGGACGAAGGCGTCGCCTCCACCTTCCTGTGGAAGGAGATCCTGGAGCAGCGCGGCTTCCAGGTCGACACCAAGCAGTTCGACGCGGGTCCGCTGTACACCTCCCTCGCACAGGGCGACATCGACTTCGAGACGGATTCCTGGCTGCCGACCACGCACGAGCAGTACTGGAAGAAGTACGGCAAGCAGCTCGACGACCTGGGCTCCTGGTACGGCCCGACCTCGCTGGAGCTGAGCGTGCCCGCGTACATGAAGGGCATCGACTCCCTGGAGGACCTCAAGGGCAAGGCCGGCGACTTCGGCGGCAAGATCACCGGCATCGAGTCCAGCGCCGGAATGATGAGCCTGCTCAAGAACAAGGTCGTCAAGGAGTACGGCCTCGACAAGGAGTACAAGGTCGTCGACAGCTCCACGCCCGCCATGCTGGCCGAGCTGAAGCGCGCGTACGCCCAGCAGGAGCCGATCGTCGTCACCCTGTGGTCGCCGCACTGGGCGTACAGCGACTACAAGCTGAAGAAGCTCAAGGATCCGAAGGGCGCCTGGGGCAAGGGCGACGGAGTGCACACGCTCTCCCGCAAGGGCTTCGCCCAGGACAATCCGGTCGTCGGGAAGTGGCTCAAGGACTTCAGGATGACCGAGAAGCAACTCACCGGCCTGGAAGCCGAGATCAACAAGGCCGGCAAGGGCAAGCAGCAGGACGCCGTGCGCGCCTGGCTGAAGAAGAACCCCGGCGTCGTCGACAAGCTGGCCCCGGTCAAGGGCTCCGCGGCCGCCGCCCCGGCCGAGGCGAAGCGCGCGCTGGACGTCGCCTGGTTCCCCTGGGACGAGGACGTCGCCGTCACCTACCTGTGGAAGAACGTCCTGGCCCCGCGCGGCTACACGCTGAACCTGAAGCAGATGGACGTCGGCCCCGTCTACACGGGTCTGGCCTCCGGTGACCTCGACCTCAACTTCGACGCGTGGCTGCCCTACGCCCAGGCGAACTACTGGGACCGGCACAAGAACGACCTGAGAGACCTCGGCACTTGGTACCAGCCGACCTCCCTGGAGATCGCCGTGCCCTCGTATGTGAAGGACGTCAAGTCCCTCGCCGACCTCAAGGGCAAGTCCGGCACCTTCGGCGAGAAGATCATCGGCATCGAGCCGGGCACCGGCGAGATGAACCTCCTCAAGACGAAGGTGCTTCCGGGCTACGGCCTGGACAAGGACTACAAGGTCGTCGACGGCTCCACGCCCGCGATGCTGGCCGAGCTGAAGCGCGCCTACGCCAAGAAGCAGCCGGTCGCCGTCGTCCTGTGGTCCCCGCACTGGGCCTACAGCGAGTACAAGCTCACCAAGCTCGCGGACGACAAGAAGCTGTTCGGCGAGGGCAACACGATCCGGACCATCTCCAGCAAGAAGTTCCCCGAGCAGTATCCGCAGCTCACCAAGTGGATCAAGAACTTCAGGATGAGCGAGGCCGAACTCGGCAGCCTGGAGAGCGAGATCAAGCAGCGCGGCCAGGGGCACGAGGAGGACGCCGTCGCCGCGTGGCTGAAGGAGCACCCGGACATGGTGGAGCGGATGACTCCGCAGTAGGACCACGCGTGCGTGGGCGGTCCGTCTCGAAACCGACCGCCCACGCAGGCGCGCGAAGCGCGCACCGTGCAGCGAAATCCGCCGTTCCTGTGCGGTGAAGCGGAACCGGCCGGCGCGCCCCGGGCCATCCGATTGCTTCCCAGCCGGGCCGCACTCGCGCCCGACGGGACCGGTGGCTGCGCACTGGCGTACGAGCAGGATCCGGACAACCACATCGCCGTACGCGGCTACGTCGTCTCGGCGCCCTCCTGTCGGGCGACGCCACCCGCGCGTACACGCCCCGCGCACCCTCCCGCGCTGCGCCGAGGGGCGCCCCGGACATCACCTCCGTGCACGACGGCACGGTGGAACTCACCGGCCACTACTGGGCCGAGCGCGACACGGACGGCCAACTCCACGCCACGCTGGGATACTTCACGACCTGGCACGCCGGGCCCGACCGGCTGACGCCGTGCATCCGTGGGGGCAGCCGGGCCTTCGCCCGCCCGCCGGCGACGCTGCTCACCGATCCGGGCGGGCGTCCGGCCCCCCTGGTCAGCCCTTTCGTGCCACGCGAGGGGGCGGCGCCCGGGGAATCGGGGCAGCTCGTGCAGTGGCGAGAACTGTGACCCTCGCGCTCCTTCGATGTGTCAGCGATGTGACGGGTGCATGAAACGGTTTGCCGAACATGCGTAGGGTGCAAACAACTCATCAGAAGTAGTGGACCGAAGAAACCGAAGATTCAGCGGACCGACGACGCAAGGGAGGGAGCCGGAGCGATGGGCGACCACAAAGAACAGCCCCTTCGGGTGGGCGCGGCCGTCCGGCGGCGGCGCCGGGCACTGGAGCTCACCCTCGCCGTCGTGGCCGAGCGCAGCGGCCTGTCGGTCCCCTTTCTCAGCCAGGTCGAGAACGAGCGGGCCCGGCCCAGCAGGAGCTCCCTGGAAAGAGTCGCCGACGCACTCGGCACCACCGCGGTCGAGCTGCTCGCCGCCGCCGACCCGGCGTGCAGCGTCGACGTGGTGCGTGCGGACGGCGCGGATTTCACCCCCGAGGCCCGGGTGCGCCCCCTGGTGCGCGGTCACCACCAGTTGCACGCCACCGAGTTCACCGGCGACCACGACGAGGGGCGCGAACTCCAGCACCGCAACGACAAGTTGATGTACGTGGCCGACGGCGCCGTCGAGGTCGAGGCGGAGGGTCGCGCTCATCGCCTCGGACGCGGCGACACGCTGTATCTGACGGGCGGTGTACGCCATCGGTGGCGGGCGACCGTGCCGGACACCCGGGTGATCGTCGTCGAGGTCGCCGACCACATCGACGCGGTGGAGGACCGGCACGGCAGGCGCTGACCACGCTCGCAGGGCCCGAACGTATGAGAGCCGGTACACCCCTGGGCGGTACCGAGCGTTCCGTTGAGGCCCAGTACACCTTCGGGTGGTGCTGACCCTTCCGTGACGGATGCTCGCCGAGCCGCACTGCGATACTGACGCCATGCCCGGCACCCCCGGTTACGCCTTCAGTGATGCCACGTCCGGCACCCCCGGTTGCGCCTTCAGTGATGCCATGTCCGGCGCCCCCGGTTGCGCCTTCAGTGATGCCATGTCCGGCACCCCCGGTTACGCCTACGACGACACCTCCGAGCGCGCCGGCGGGCGCTTCGAGGCCCTGGAGAGCTGCTGCCACCCGGTTGCCTTCGCCCGCCTCGCCGACCTGGGTGTCGGCCCCGGGACGCGCTGCCCGGAGCTGGGCGGAGGCGGCGGCTCACCGGGCACCCGGTTGCACCAGGTCGACATCCGCCTGCTGGGCCGCCGACTGGTCGAGGAGGGCCTGACGGAGGAGCAGCCGGACCAATGTCCGCGCCTTCTCGACGACCCCGCCTTCGCCTTCAACTCCTCTTCCTTGACTACGACTTGGGGTGTACAGCCATGACGCGCCCCCTGCCTCGCGTCGTGTCGCTCGTGCCCTCGCTCACGGAGGCGGTGGCCGTCTCTGTGCCCGGTGCCCTGGTCGGCGCGACGGACTGGTGCAGCCACCCCGTGGATCTCGATGTCGTACGGATCGGGGGCACCAAGAATCCCCGGGTCGACGGCATCGTGCGGCTCGCCCCCGACCTGGTGGTCGCCAACGGGGAGGAGAACCGCGAGCCCGACCTGACGGCCTTGCGTCAGGCGGGCATCGACGTACTGGTCACCGAGGTGCGGGATGTGCCGGGTGCCTTCCGTGAACTGGAGCGGGTGCTGGCCGTGTGCGGGGCGGCGAACCGGCCGCGCTGGCTCGACGAGGCGGAGACGGCGTGGGCCGAGCTACCGGCTCCCGACCGCCGTACGACCGCGATCGTGCCGATCTGGCGGCGGCCCTGGATGGTCCTCGGCCGGGACACCTTCGCCGGGGACGTGCTGGCCCGGCTGGGCGTGGACAACGTGTACGCGCGCCACGAGGACCGCTACCCGCACATCCCGCTTCCCGAGCTCAGGGCGGCGGACCCGGATCTGGTGGTCCTGCCCGACGAGCCGTACCGCTTCACCGCCGACGACGGTCCCGAGGCCTTCGGGGGCGTGCCCTGCGCATTGGTCGACGGTCGCCAACTGACGTGGTACGGACCCTCGTTGGTGCAGGCGCCCCGTCTGCTCAGCGAGGCGCCGCGACCTGCCGACTGCTGGCCGGGCGGCCGAGAGGGTCCGCGCGGCGCGCGACGGCGGCGACGCTGACCTGGGCTTTCTCGGCTCAGGACAGGCTCAGCCACTGAAGCCGTCCGGGCCGCCGGACCGTGGTCCCCGACCGGGAGTGCCGGTCCGGCGGCGGGGTCCGTTCAGTCCTCAGGCCGCTCGGGCGCCACCAGCTCCCGGAGTTCGTCCATCGCCTCCCGGAGCCGGTCGGCGAACGTCCGCATCTGCGCGGCGACCGCCAACGGCGTGCTCAGGTAGAGGTTGAACCGCTCGGGAAGCAGCACATAGGCGACACCGATGCACTGGCTGCTGGTCGACCCGAAGCCGAAGTACTGGATATTGACGGACGGCGCGGAGCTCGTGCTCAGGTAGTCGTCCCGCATGGTCAACCAGCCCGGCGTCCGGTACAGCGCGGGCTGCTCGGTCACCCCGAGCTCGGCCCCGCGCCGGCGCTGGATCAACTCCAGCTCCCACAGGTGCTGCTCCGGTACCTGCCCGGCCTGGCACGCCTTCGCACGCGCCACGTGAGCCTCGGTGGCTGCCCGGAACGCGGCGCGCCGGGCGTCCGCGTCGGCTGCCGGGTCCTCCATCGCCGCCACGAAAGCCACCATCTCGGTGGTGACGACGCGCATCGCCTCGGTCCGCCCGTGCCGGTACTGCCGGGTGGCGATCGACTCGTACGTGGCGCCCAGGTGCCCCTTGGCGCGCTGGTGGGCGAGCTGGTAAGCGGCCTGGACGAACGCGTCCGGCGAGACCCTCAACGCCTTGGCCGCACTGCTGCCGAAGTCCGTGAACGACAACGTGCTGGTCGCGGTGTTCTCCCCGTACGCCGCGAACGCGTGGGCGGCGGAGCGCACCTGGGCCCGCAGCGCGTCGTCCAGTTCGAACACGATCGGCTCCAGCGCCGGCAGCCCCTGGGAGCGGGCTCCGGACTGCCGGGACTGCTCCTCGGCCGGGGTGTTGAGCAGAGCGTCGGTGAAGGAGAGGATCGTGGTCCCGTCCAACTCGCAGTGCTCGACGTTGATGCCCGCCCGTCCGTCGGCGAAGACGACGAAGGACACGGCCTTGTCGAACCAGCGGTTGCCGCGGTCGCCGTACAGCAGCTGGTCACAGGCGTCCTGGACGTCCGCGGGGGCGAAGTCCTCCAGAGCGACGCAGAACAGCGCGGTCTCGACATCGTCAAGGGCGTGGGCGTTGCGGGGGTGGCAGGCGAGAAGGGACTCCCGGGCGGCTGCCCACTCCGCGCGGGCCATGGTGGTGAGGTGGCCCACCGAGGTGTCCGCGCCGGCCGGGTCGGCGCCGGCCTTCATCACGGCGCGCAGCCCTGCCTCGATGTCATCCAGGCTGTGCGGGACACCGTCCGGACCCAGCACGTCCAGCCGGAACATGCCGCCCCGGAAGAACACCACGATGTGCCGGGCCTCGGACGGGCCCGGCCACTCCTCGGTGTAGGGGGCGCGGACGGTGTCCTGCTGCACGCCGGGGATACGCGTGGTGGAGAACAGAAACTTGTTCTGCACCATCGACTGAGGTGCTCCGCGCTGCACCACCGGTGGAATCAGCTCCTGATCGAGCTGCCGCTTGTAGTTGAGGGCCCCGGCGACGAGCCCGGCCGCCCGCTCCACCTGTGCCCGGTCGGAGTCCTGGAACAGGAAGAAGAAGTTGGCGTTGAGCGCGATCCGGTCCCGGCGGCCCAGGTATCGGTACGGCCAGAAGGTGTCGGGCCAGCTGTGCACGCCCTCCGTGGCGTCGTATTCCTCCAGCGCGGCATGCAGCACCCGGCCGGGGCCACCGGGTCGGAGAAAGGCGGCAACCTCCGCCTCGGTCGCCGACCGCTCGTCGGCGGTCAGCAGCGGCGTACACCAGGCGAGAAACCTCTCGCAGCTCGCATCCAGCGTAGGCAGCGGCACGCGCGGGAGGCTGTCCTCCTGGGCGAAGGTCGCGTTGCCTGACGCATCCTGACTGTTCTTCAACTCGCTTCTCGATTCGGATCGTTGGTACTCGTGATGTCGTACGGCCGGGAAAGGTAGAGCTGTGCGTACAGCCAGCCTTCCGCCTCCAGGCCCCGTGGATCCACCCCTGCGGCCGACATGCTGTCGAGTACGAGCGCCCGCTCCTGCGGGGAGGCGAACCGCCGCTGTCTGAAAGCCTCGTCGACGCGGACGGTCCGGTAGCCCAGACCCCCCAAGGCGCGCTCGACGGAGTCGAACGGGAACATCCGCAGCACGAAGTGCGCCATCCAGGGCCGGCGGATGCCCTGCGCCCGGACGACTCGCGTGAGCGTCCGCTCGGTGACGTAGCCGACGCAGCCCGTCGAGATCACCAGGTCCGTGCCCGAGAGCTGGGCGCGCTGTCGCGGTGTGGGCTCGTGCTCCTCCAGGTCGGCGTGCACCACGTCGTCGAGGAACCCGGCCTCAAGAGCGTAGGACAGCGCGCTGCCGGAGGTGTCGAGGCCGACGAAGCGGATCGCTTGCGGGGGTTGGCGCGACCGAGCCAGCTCCCGGTCGCGGGCCAGCAAAGCCTCGCGGCTCTCGACCGCACGCTCCTCGTCGCCGTATCGCGCGTACAGCTCGTCCATGGTCGCGTCGTACTTCAGCAGGGCGGCGTTGATTCCGTACGAGCAGCCTATGTCCAGCACCTTCGGTACCGCGACGTGCTGGGACTCCCGGTACTCCGTGATGATCTTGGCGAAGTAGGGCTTGGCCTGCTGCGGAACGCCGTAGTCGAGCGGGCGCAGCACCCTGAAATAGGTTCGCGGATCGGGCTGGTCGTAGATGTGGTCGAGTGAGACTTTTCCGGTCACGTCGAAACGCACTGGGCTTACTCCTCCGTGGGATCGCGCAGGGAAAAACGGCCTACGGCGACTACGCGTTCTCGCCGCTCGCTAGTGCCGCGTCAGCCAAGGTTCGCCCCGTCGCGACGCCCGGCACGCTCCCCCACTGCCTCAAGGGCGTGGGAGGTGCCCCCACTCGCCGCACCGGCCGAAAGCCCAAGTACGTCCAGTACGAGGACTTCCGGCCGGCACTCCCCCAGCCTTCGGCCGGGGGGGACCCCCAGAGCACGCACCGGACGCCGCTCCTCAACGGGCAAACCCTGGCTGACGCGGCACTAGTCCAGGAGCCGGTCGCCGCGGACCGCCCGGCCCTCGGCCGCCAGGTGCTCGGGCAGCACCCGGCCGAAGAGCTGCCGGCTCCGTTCCACGCTCCCGATGACGCCGGGGCGCTCGCTGTAGGCGAATATCGCGGAGTGGCGCGCGACCTCGCCGCGCACCGGGCTCACTCGGTGCAGCGAGTAGCGCCCTTTGAACAACTGCAGGTCACCCGGTTGCAGGGGGAGGCGCCGGGTCAACCGCTCGCCCCGGCCGTCCACTACGTCCCGGACGTCGTCGAAATTCTCGTCCTGCGCGGTCCGAATGTTCGGGCAGTACTCGAAGACGCCGCCGGCCCGCGCCTGCTGGGTGAGCATGCTCACGGTGAACTCGTTGGTGTCGAAGTGCCAGGGGTGCTCCATGCCCGGCGCGATGACGTTGAGAACCAGCCCGGAGAGCGGGTCCGCCAGCTCGTGCAGCTCTGGCAGTTCGAAGCAGCGGGCGATGAAGTGCCGGAACACCATGTTGGAGTAGAGTCGGCTGATGAGGGAGTCCGCGGGGATGCGGTCCCGCGCGACGAACGCGTTACCCCGCTCGAAGGTCTTCCGGCCCGGATGGTCCTCCGGCAGCGCGGAGTCCACTGCGATGTTGTAGACGTTCACCGTCTCGACGTCGTGGTGCGCCCGGGGGGCGATGGCCGAGCACTCCTGCCGCAGGACATCGCGCAGCGACGGACGGATGAAGTCCGGCAGCACGGTACAGCCGAGAGTCAACAGGTCGCGCCGGGCACGGGAAACCACGGCCTGTCCCCGGGCGCTCACGACTTCCGACAGGGGATAGCGAGCCGTGTCGACTACCTGATCAAGCGTCAGGGCTTCCAAAGAGCGCATTCGATCCTCTCCACATGCGGGCCGCCCCTCTCGTCGGTTCGCTCGCCGGCCCGCGGTTCCGCCTCTTACGCACACACGGGACGAGCGACGCAATCCGTGCGGTCGGCCGGACCTCACTCTCGGCTTTTCAGTAACTCGGATGGCAGGAAGGGCACTTGAAGTTCCCACAGTGGCGCCGTGTTGTCTGTGACGCGTCACACTGCCCAGCTGTGCGCTCCAGCATGCCTTCGCGGGTTCGGCACGGGACGACCGTCGCGCAGGAGCCGCAGGAGCCGCAGGAGCCGCAGGAGCCGCAGGAGCCGCAGGAGCCGCAGGAGCCGCAGGAGCCGGTGCACCCTGACCGCCCACCGCCGAAGCAACCTCACTACGGTCCGCACATTGCTGGAAGACCCAGCGAAGGACGAACCCCAGCCGCGCCAGTCCACGCGGCAAAGGCATGGGAAGGCGGCCGCAAGAGGCTACCTTCGTGAAGGTGTTGCGAGCAGCTCGCCGCTGACCAGACCGCGAGCCGTGCAGACGGCGGCCACGGACCAGGCGGCCACGAGCAGGACGTACAGGGCGACCGCGAGCACCTCGAAGGCGACCAGTCCCGTGTGCCGGCCCAGCACCTCGGCGCCGGTCACGCAGGTCCCCACCGGGAAGGTGAACGCCCACCAGGTCATCGCGAAGCCCATGCCGCGGCGGCGGGCCCGCAGCACCATCGCGACGGCCAGTCCCAGCCACAGCAGCGCGAAGCCCATCACGGGGACGCCGTAGAGGACGGCGAGGGTGCTGAAGCCCTGCTCGAAAGGGGTGGGCACCACGCCGGGCGCGAAGTCCGCGAACTTGCCGACGGCGGTGGTCGACTGGCCGAGCGGGCCGAGCACGAGGAACAGGGCCGGGGTGAGCGCGAGCGGCAGCGGACCGGTGGTGATGAGCCGCGCGAAGATCATCGGCATCATCACGAGGACGGCGAGCAGGCTCAGCCCGAACATGGCGACACAGGCGAAGAGCAGGGTCTCGCGCGGCTGCCCGGTCGGGAGATGGGGGACGAGCAGGGGGCCTAGAGCCGCGGAGACCATGGGGGCGACGAGGGGGAGCAGCCATACGGGGCTGGCCTGGCCGGGCTCGATGCGGTGGCGGACGACCATGAGGTACGGCACGGCCACGGCGGCGACGAGTCCGATCGCGGTGCCGATGCCGAACAGGACGAAGTCCAGGGCCACCGCCGTTCGTGTCCCGATCCAGTCCTGGCCGACGACCAGGGCGCCGCCGCCGACGGCCAGCAGAGCCATCGAGAGGCAGCCGTAGAAGGGGGCCATCGCTGGATCGAGGAGGTGCGCGCGGGCCTGGTCGCGGTGGTACGCCCAGTGCAGGGTGCGGGCGGTGAGCAGGACCAGGAGCATCGTCAGCGAGAGCGCCCATACGGCCGTGCAGGCGGTCCGCAGGCCCGGCACGTGCCCGGGCAGCCCCGCCCCCGCCGTCGCCACGATCGCGGTGCCCATCACTGAGGCGTACCAGTTCGGCCCGAGGTGCCGGACGGCGGCGGCGCGGGGGGTTCCCGTCTTGCGGGAGGTACCCGCCTTGTGGAGGGTGAGGGGCTGGGCTGCGGTGACCATGTCTCCACGGTCGCGCGGTGATGCGCCGCCCACCAGGGAGCCTGATTCTATGAGGGCATAAGCTGGGTTTATGGGTAAGACGGAAGAGGCGGCGACCGGGAAAGGGCCGGCCGGAACAGGGTCGGTCGGGACAGGGCCGGTCGGAACGGGGCCGGTCGGAACGGGGCCGGTCGGAACGGGGCCGGTCGCGGGCAGAGGCGAGGAGCCGGCCTCGATCGGGATCGGGATCGCGCACCGTGTGCCGGATCTGGGCGCGCTGGAGCTGTTGCTGGCCGTGGCACGACTCGGGAGTCTGGGGCGGGCGGCACGTGAGCTCGGCATCACCCAGCCGGCGGCCAGTAGCCGGATCCGCTCCATGGAGCGGCAGCTCGGGGTGGCGCTCGTCGACCGCTCACCGCGCGGGTCCCGGCTCACCGACGCGGGAGCGCTGGTCACGGACTGGGCGCGGCGGGTGGTGGAGGCGGCCGAGGCGTTCGACGCGGGAGCACAGGCGTTGCGGGACCGTCGGGACTCGCGACTCCGGGTGGCCGCGAGCATGACGATCGCCGAGTATCTGCTCCCGGGCTGGCTGATCGCGCTGCGGGCGCAGCGGCCCGACACGGCGGTGTCGCTGCTCGCCGGGAACTCCGCCGCCGTCGCGGAACGTCTTCTCGCCGGCGAGGCGGACCTCGGCTTCGTCGAGGGCCTTTCGGTTCCGACGGGCCTGGACTCGGCGACCATCGCTCACGACCGGCTGATCGTCGTGACGTCGCCCGGGCACCCATGGGCGCGTCGCCGCTCGCCCCTGTCCGCCGCGGAACTCGCGGCTACGCCGCTCATCCTTCGCGAGGAGGGGTCGGGCACGCGCCAAGTCCTCGACACGGCGCTCGGCGGTCTCGCCCGCCCGCTCATCGAGCTCTCCTCGACCACGGCGGTCAAAGCCTCCGCGGTCAGCGGTGCCGGACCCGCCGTCCTCAGCGAGCTGGCCCTCGGCGAGGAGCTCTCGGCCCATCGCCTGGTGACCATCCCGCTGGCCGACGTCCAACTCGACCGTGCCCTCCGCGCGGTCTGGCCGACGGGTCATCGCCCCACGGGCCCGGCCCGCGACCTGCTGTCGCTGACGCGCGGGGTGTAGCGCCGGGGCGGGAGCTCTACGCCCGTAAGCGCAGTTCCCCGAGCCCCTTTTTTGGGGGCGCGGGGAACTGCGCAATCTTTTGGTGGGGTCTGGGGGCGCAGCCCCCAGGTACGGGAATGGGTAGGGGTGGCGGGGGCGAAAAACCCTCCACCCCCCTCCCGCACCGGACGGCTCAGGAAGCGGCGCGAACCAGTGCGCGCATGACCCGCAGATCCTCGCCCATCTCCGGATGCCATTGAACCCCCAACACCCAGGCGGAGCCGGGAAGTTCGATCGCCTCCACGGTCCCGTCCCCGGCGTGCGCCGAGGCGACCAGCCCCTCGCCGAGGCAGTCCACGGCCTGGTGGTGGTACGTGGGCACGGCGCACGACTCCGGCACGACGCCCGCGTAGAGACTGCCCGCTACGGGCGACACCTCGTGGTGCCCGAAGACCCCGACGTCCTTGACATGTCCGTCGATGTGCTGAACGAGCGTGCCGCCCAGGGCGACGTTCAGAAGCTGCATACCCCGGCAGATGCCGAGCAGCGGCGTGCGAGAGGCCAACGCGGCCTGGATCAGGGCGAGTTCCCAGGCGTCGCGCGCCGGCGCGGGCGCCCCCGTACGCGGGGAGCGCTCGGCGTCGTAGCGAGCGGGGTCCACGTCCGGGCCGCCCGCGACGACCACCCCGTCGAGGCGGGCGACGGTCGCGGCCGCCCGCGCCGGATCGTCCGGCGGCAACATCGCGGCGAGCCCGCCCGCGCGCTGCACGAGCCTTGGGTAACCGGCCGGAAGCAGCGCCGCCTCCAGCTCCCACACACCCCACCGCGCCCCGGACTCCAGATACGTACTCACGCCGATCAGCGGCCTGCCCACGCTGCTCTCCCTCGGATCAACCAGGTCTACCGGGTCTAATGGAACGCGCTCATACCTTTGCTGCGCGGACATGGAAAGAGCAACCCCCGGCCCGCGTCACATCCGGCTCACGTCAGGAACCCCCGCAGCAGCGCCGCAGTCCCCGCGCAGTGCTCCCGCATCATCTCCCGCGCACCGTCCGTGTCCCCGTCGAGCACCGCCTCGACCAGCGCGGTGTGCTGGCGCTGGGAATGCTCCAGGTTCCGGACCAAAAGGGGGATGCAGTCCAGGAGGTCATTGACGGAGGCGCGGACGGCGGCGTACTGGGCCGCCAACGACGCGGAGCCGCACAGTTCCGCGAGAGTGAGGTGGAGCATCGTGTCCAGGCGCCGGTAGTCGGCCAGCGGCGCGTCATGGGTGCGGGCGAGCGCCTCGCGCAGGCGGCCGGCCCGGTCGTCGTCGAGCCCGTGCGTGGCGCACAGCTCTGCCGCGCCCACCTCCAGCACCTCACGGAAGCGCAGGACGTCCTCGATGTCGACCTCGGCGATCCGCCGCCGCAGCTCCTGCTCGCCGGGTGCGTCGCTCCTCGGCAGCACGAACGTTCCGCCGTACCGGCCGCGCCGGGACTCGACCAGGCCCTGATCCTGAAGCACCTTCAGCACTTCGCGCAGCGTCACCCGACTGATCCCCAGCCGCTCCGCCAATTCTCGCTCGGCGGGCAGCCGTTCGCCGCCGGGTACCAGGCCGAGCCGGACGACCTGGAGGATCTGCTCCAGCGCCTCCTCGAAACCGTTGCCCGCCCGCACCGGCCGCAGTACCGGCGTCAGCCGGTCGTCCACCCCGCGGTCGGGTTCCGTCCGCGTCATCCGGTCGTGCCCCCTTCCCAAGCAATGGTTCTCGGCAATACCTTATGGCTCTCGGCTGACCCAAGGAGGCTTTTCCGGTGGCAGACCGCACACCCCCGCTCGGCGTCGAGGAGCTGCACGCCCTCGTCGCGGGCGGTGAGATCGACACCGTCGTCCTGGCCTTCCCCGATATGCAGGGGCGACTCCAGGGCAAGCGGTTCGCCGCGCGCTTCTTCCTCGACGAGGTCCTGGAGCACGGCACGGAGGGCTGCAACTACCTCCTGGCCGTCGACACCGAGATGAACACGGTCGACGGGTACGACATGTCCTCCTGGGACCGGGGCTACGGCGACTTCGCCATGCACCCCGATCTCAGCACCCTGCGGCGCGTCCCCTGGAACGAGGGCACCGCCCTGCTCATCGCCGACCTCGCCTGGAACGACGGCTCCCCGGTCGTGGCCGCGCCCCGCCAGATCCTGCGCCGCCAGCTCGACCGCCTTGCCGCGCTCGGCCACACCGCCCAGGTCGGCACCGAGCTCGAGTTCATCGTCTTCAAGGACACCTACGAGCAGGCCTGGGACGCGCGGTACAGGGGCCTGACGCCCGCCAATCAGTACAACATCGACTACTCGGTCCTCGGCACCGGACGCATCGAGCCGCTCCTGCGCCGCATCCGCAACGAAATGCAGGCCGCCGGGCTGACCGTCGAGTCCGCCAAGGGCGAGTGCAACCCCGGCCAGCACGAGATCGCGTTCAAGTACGACGAGGCCCTGGTCACCTGTGACCAGCACGCCATCTACAAGACCGGCGCCAAGGAGATCGCCTCCCAGGAGGGCGTCTCGCTCACCTTCATGGCGAAGTACAACGAGCGCGAGGGCAACTCCTGTCACATCCACCTCTCACTCGCGGACGCCGACGGCACGAATGTCATGGCGGGCTCCTCCCACGACCGGGGCGGCATGTCGGAGGTCATGTGCCACTTCCTCGCCGGGCAGCTCGCCGCGCTCCGCGACTTCTCGCTCCTCTACGCGCCCAACATCAACTCGTACAAGCGTTTCCAGCCCGGCTCCTTCGCACCGACCGCCGTCGCCTGGGGGTACGACAACCGCACCTGCGCCCTCCGCGTCGTCGGCCACGGTCGCTCGATGCGCTTCGAGAACCGGCTCCCCGGCGGCGACGTCAACCCGCACCTGGCCGTCGCCGGACTCGTCGCGGCCGGCCTGTACGGCATCGAGCAGAAGCTGGAGCTGCCCGAGCCGTGCGCGGGCAACGCGTACGCCTCCGAGTACGAGCACGTGCCCACCACGCTGCGGGAGGCCGCCGAGCTCTGGGAGAACAGCCCCATCGCCAAGGCCGCCTTCGGTGACGAGGTGGTGGCGCACTACCGCAACATGGCGCGCGTCGAGCTCGAAGCCTTCGACGCCGCGGTGACCGACTGGGAGCTGCGCCGCTCCTTCGAACGTATGTGAGGCCCTTCTTGTCCGAGCAGTCCGAGCAGTACGCCGCACCGTACGAGCTCCAGGTACTCAATCCCGCGACGGAAGAGGTCATCGCCACCGTCCCGGGAGCCACCCCGCAGGACGTCGACACCGCCGTCGTACGGGCTGCGAAGGCGCAGTCCGGGTGGGCCGCCCTGGCGCCGGGCGAGCGCGCCCGGCTGCTGCGCCGCTTCGCCGTCGTCGTGGACGAACACCTCGAAGAGCTGGCCCGGCTGGAGGTCCGCGAGGCCGGCCACACCCTCGGCAACGCCCGCTGGGAGGCGGGCAACGTCCGTGATCTGCTCGACTACGCCGCCGGGGGAGTGGAGCGGCTGGCCGGCCGCCAGATCCCGGTGCCGGGAGGTCTGGATGTCACGATCCTCGAACCGCTCGGCGTCGTGGGGATCATCGCGCCCTGGAACTTCCCGATGCCGATCGCGGCGTGGGGCACGGCACCGGCACTCGCGGCCGGCAATGCGGTGATCCTCAAGCCTGCCGAGACCACACCCCTGACAGCTCTGCGCCTGGCCGAACTCGCCCTGGAGGCGGGCCTTCCCGAGCACCTGTTCCAGGTGCTGCCGGGCGCGGGACCCGTCGCGGGCAACGCCCTTGTCGAGCACCCGGGAGTGGCCAAGATCGTCTTCACCGGGTCCACGACCGTGGGCAAACAGGTGGTGGCGAGGGGGTCGGCCCTCCTCAAGCGGGTCACCCTCGAACTCGGCGGCAAGAGCCCCAACATCGTCTTCGCCGACGCCGACATCGAGGCCGCCGCGGCCGCCGCCCCCATGTCCTTCCTCGACAACTCCGGCCAGGACTGCTGCGCCCGCACCCGTATCCTCGTCCAGCGCTCCGCCTACGACCGCTTCCTCGAACTTCTCACCCCGGCCGTCGAGTCCGTCCTCGTCGGCGACCCGGCCGACGAGCAGACGCAGATGGGCCCGCTGATCTCCCGGGCGCAGCTGGAGCGCGTACGGTCCTACGTCGCCGCCGACGCGCCCGGCATCCGGGGCAAGGCCCCCGAGGGCCCCGGCTTCTGGTTCCCGCCGACCGTCCTCACCGGCGTCGAGCCGCACGCGCGCGTGGCCGTGGAGGAGGTCTTCGGCCCGGTCGCCGTCGTCCTCCCCTTCGAGGACGAGGCGGACGCGATCCGGCTCGCCAACGACACGTCGTACGGCCTCTCCGGCTCCATCTGGACCCGCGACGTCGGCCGGGCGCTGAGGGTGTCGGGAGCCGTCCGCGCCGGGAACCTGTCCGTCAACTCCCACTCCAGCGTCCGCTATTGGACCCCGTTCGGAGGCTTCAAGCAGTCGGGGATCGGCCGCGAACTCGGCCCGGACGCCCTCACCGCCTTCACCGAAACCAAGAACGTCTTCATCAGCACGGAGGGCCCCGCACAGTGACCGAAGAAAGCATCTGCCGCCGTCTCGTCGGCCGCACCGCCGTGATCACCGGCGCCGGCAGCGGCATCGGCCTCGCCACCGCGCGCCGGCTCGCCTCGGAGGGTGCCCGCGTCGTCTGCGGAGACGTGGACGAGCAGCGCGGCAAGGCGGCCGCCGAGGAGGTCGGCGGGACCTTCGTGAAGGTCGACGTCACCGACCCCGAGCAGGTCGAGGCGCTCTTCAGGACGGCGTACGACACCTACGGCTCCGTCGACATCGCCTTCAACAACGCGGGCATCTCGCCGCCCGACGACGACTCCATCCTGGAGACGGGCCTGGAGGCCTGGAAGCGCGTCCAGGAGGTCAACCTGACCTCCGTCTACCTGTGCTGCAAGGCCGCGATCCCCTACATGCAACGCCAGGGCAAGGGCTCCATCATCAACACGGCGTCGTTCGTGGCCCGGATGGGCGCGGCGACCTCGCAGATCTCGTACACGGCCTCCAAGGGCGGTGTGCTGGCCATGTCCCGCGAACTGGGCGTGCAGTTCGCCAGGGAGGGCATCCGGGTCAACGCCCTGTGTCCCGGGCCGGTCAACACCCCGCTTCTCCAGGAGCTGTTCGCCAAGGATCCGGAGCGGGCCGCCCGACGGCTCGTGCACATCCCCGTCGGGCGGTTCGCCGAGGCCGACGAGATCGCCGCGGCGGTCGCCTTCCTCGCCAGCGACGACTCCTCCTTCGTGAACGCCACCGACTTCCTGGTGGACGGCGGAATCTCGGGCGCGTACGTCACGCCTCTGTAGGTCGCCCGGGTATATCGTCCACATTTCATGCGATACCGACACGTTTTCGCGTGGATCCTGGTCGCGGCCGCCGCCCTGGCGGCCGCGCCACCCGCTGACTCGTCCCCCCGCACGAACTGCCCGCAGCTGTCCGGGAGTTGGTACGGCGACAATCGCGCCCGCCTCCAGCGGGCGATCGACGAGTGGGGCACCTGCACCGGACATACCGGTGGTCTCCTCCAGGCTCTCGGTTTCGCTCGAGCAGGGAGGACTCCCGTGGTCGCCGCCTTCGACTGGGACAACACGGTCACCAAGAACGACGTCACCGACGCCACCCTCGCCTGGGCCCTGCGGCACGACAAGATCCTGCGCCCGGCGAGCTGGAAGGCCACCGGCAAGTGGCTCACCGACGCGGCGGACACCGCACTCACCGCTGCCTGTGGCACGGACGTACCCGTGGGCGCGCCGCTGCCCACCGCCACGAACACCCGCTGCACTGACGAGATCTTCGAGATCCGCGCGGAAGGCAGGACGATGAGCGGCGCCGCCGCCTTCGCCGGAGACTGGAACCACCGGCGCACCGTCCCGCAGTACGCCTGGGTGCCCCAGCTGTTCGCCGGACACACGATTCCCGAGCTGACCTCGTACGCCCGCCGGGCCCGTGCGGAGGCCCTCGCGGCGCCCGTCGGCGTGACACGGACCCTCGGCACCCACACCCTCCCGGCGTACGTCCGCTATTACGACCAGCAGCGCGATCTGATCCGTACGCTCCAAAGGGCCGGATTCGACGTCTACATCGTCTCGGCGGGCTCCGAACCCGTCACCGAGGTCTGGTCGCGCGGCGTCGGCATCGACGCACGGCACACCGTCGCGATCCGCTCCGTCCTCGACCGGCACGGGCGCATCACCACCTGGAACCAGGGCTGCGGCGACGTACCGGCGAACCGTGGCGAGGCCATCCCGTACATCGACGGGAAGCGCTGCTGGATCAACCAGGAGATCTACGGTGTGCGCGGCGCCGCGGCCTGGCAGCGGCAGGACCGGCGCCACCGCCCCGCGATCGCGGCCGGTGACGCCGACACCGACGTCACCTTCGTCGGCGACGCCACCGGCGCGCACCTCGTCCTCAACCGCAACAAGAGCGAACTCATCTGCCGGGCCTACGACGACGCCGACGGCCGCTGGGTGATCAACCCGATGTTCATCGACCCGCTGCCGCGCAGGAAGGATCCCTACCCGTGCTCGACGAGCGCCTACAACGCGCCCGATGGCAGCAAGGGGCCCGTGCGCGAGGCGGACGGCTCGGTCGTGCCCGACCAGGAGGACGCCGTCCACTGAGCACCTCAGCACCAAGTACCGAGCACCGTGCACTGAGCTTCGGGGCTCGCCCTAGAGTGCCGGGATGAGCATGACGCCACCGCCCGGCTGGTACCGCGACCCCTCCTATCCCCTCATCGAGCGTTGGTGGGACGGGACCGCCTGGACCGATCACCGGCGCCAGCCCGAGGTGCCCCAACAGCCGTTGACGCAGCCGGAGTCGCCGGGGAAGGGCGGTTCCGGCCGTGCCAAGGCCGTCGCGCTCACCGTGGCCGCGGTCGTCCTCCTCGCCTCGATCGTCACGGGCGCCGTCCTGCTCGGCCGCGACGGCGGCAATGGCGACGCGGCGGCGCAGACCACCCCGACCGGCGCGTCCCCTGCCCCGCCGCAGACCGGCACCCCATCGCCCTCGGTGTCCACGTCCGCCCCCTCGACGAACGACCGGTCCGTCGTCGTGGACGAGCTCAACGGCATCACCCTGCCCCTGCTCGACGGTTGGGCCAGACCGCAGTACGTCGCCGAGGACGACGTCGTGATGACGACTCCGGGCACGTACGACTGCCCGGGCGACCCCGGCCTCTGCCGCCACGGCCGGGTCATCTCGCGCACGGTCACGGCGAACGACGAGAAGTCCCCGCGGGTCCTCGCCCAGCAGGACATAGAGGATGCCGCGAACAGCGCCTACGACCGCGACCTCGTCGACAGCCGCCCCTACAAGGGCATCAAGTCCCACCAGATGGTGAAGGCGGGCTCGGTCGCCGTGGCCGGGCGCGCCGGGTACTTCGTGCGCTGGAAGGTCAGGACCGGGGTGGGGCCCGGGGGTTACGTCGAGTCGCTGGCCTTCCCGTCCAGTGTGGGCTCGGAGTCGCTCGTCATCGTCCGCTTCGCCTTCGACGCGAGCGCCGACGGGCCACCGCTGTCCGACATGGACAAGATCACCAAGGGGATCCGGCCGCTGGGCGAAGCGGACACGGGCGGGGGTGTGGGCAGCAGCATCGGCCCGTCGAAGTGAGGCCGCCGGACCGGCTCCCGAGGCCCGACCGGCCCTAGAGGAAGGTGTGTCCTTCCCCGCGGTACGTCGGGACCGCGGCCGTCACCGCATCGCCCTGCACCAGATGGAGCGTGTCGAACCGCTCGCACAGCTCGCCGGCCTTGGCGTGCCGGAACCACACCTTGTCACCGATGAGCAGATCGTCCGCGGGGGAGCCGAGCAGTGGTGTCTGCACCTCGCCGGGGCCCTCCTGGGGGTCGTACTTCAGCCCCTCGGGGAGGTAGGGGACGGGCAGCCGGTCGTGGCCGGGAGCGCCCGAGGCCGGGTAGCCGCCGCCGAGGACCGTGACGACCCCGACGCCCGGCCGGCGCACGACGGGCTGGGCGAACAGCGCGGCCGGACGCCCGGTGAACGAGGTGTAGTTGTCGAAGAGCCGCGGCACGTAGAGCCCCGAGCCCGCCGCGATCTCGGTGACCGCGTCCTCGGCGGCGGTGTGCTGGACGCTGCCGGTGCCGCCGCCGTTGACGAATTCCAGCTCCGGCTCCACGGCCCGAACCGCGCGGACGACCTCGGCGCGCCGCTGGGCGAGCTCCTTGCGGGCGGTGGACTGCATCAGCCGGACGGCACGCGAGCGCAGCGGCCGCCCCTCGACCGCGTCGCCGACGCCCGCGACATGGCCCTCGTACGCCATGATCCCGACGAGTTTGAACCCCGGCCGTCGGGAGACGGCGCGGGCCATCTCGGCGACCTGGGCCGGCGAGTGCAGCGGCGAGCGCAGGGCCCCGACCCGGACCCGGCCGCCGAGCAGCTTGAGGGAGGTGTCCAACTCCAGGCAGACGCGCACGACTTCGGTGCCGCCCTGCCGGGCCTCGTCGATGAGACGGAGCTGGGCCGGGTCGTCGACCATGACGGTCACGGCGCCGGCGAGCTTGGGGTCACCGGTCAGCTCGGCGAACGCCTTGCGGTCCGCCGACGGATAGGCGAGCAGCACATCGTCGAAGCCGGATCTGGCCAGCCACAGGGACTCGGCCAGGGTGAAGGACATGATGCCCGCGAAGCCGTCCCGGTCCAGGACGCGTTCGAGCAGGGCGCGGCAGCGCAGGGACTTGCTGGCGACGCGGATCGGCTTGCCGGCGGCCCGGCGGACCAGATCGTCCGCGTTCGCGTCGAAGGCCTCCAGGTCCACGATCGCGACGGGGGCGTCGAGGTGAGCGGTGGCCCGGTCGTAGCGGGCCCTGTCTGCGGCGCGGGCAGTCATGACCGAAGCCTGCCAGAATCGATTACCGCAGGGTAGGGGGACGTTCCGGGCAGATGCCCCGGGGCTCCGGACTGGTTCACTCCGGGCCGGGGTCAACCCGTAGAGTGACGCGCACGCAGGGAGGAACGACCTTGCCCCGGCGGGCCCTGCCCGGGGTGACGGTCCACCGGTGCGGGTATGCGTGCCCGTGGCGGGGTCCCTTCCGCGCACGTGAAACGGCTCCGCCGAGCTCCGAGGCGGTCCGTCGGCCCGGGTACGAGGAAACGGGGGGTTCATGAGCACGGAAGCGCGCCGCGCCTCCCTTCCCCCACGCCCCACGACGACACCCGCCTCGACGCCGCCACCGGACACCACGCCACCGGACACCACGCCTCCGCCGAGCACGCGCACGTCTGTTTCGTCGGGCACGTCGCCGCTGCCCGACGCGACGACTGCGTCCGGTGCCTCCTACCCGTCCGGCCCGCAGGCTTCGCCCAGCCGGTCGGGCGCCACCGGCCCGTCGGCTTGGCCCGCCCCGTCGGGCCCGCCCCGTCAGGACCAGCCTTCGGCGCCGGAACAGCCGTCGCCGCTCGGCGAGGTCGCCTCGCGGGCCCAGGCCGCACGGCGCGAGGCGGCGGCTCCGGGGGAAACCCCGTCGCGCGGCGAGGCCGTCTCGAGGGCAGAGGCCCTGGCGCCGCCCCGTCCCACCGCCCCGCCCCCGGGCTGTCCCCCGCCGCGCCCCTCGCGGGATCCGCTGCAGGGCGGCAGCGCGCCACTGCCGCCCCGTCCGACTGCATCGCCTTCCGGCGAGGCCTCGTCGTCCCGCGCTCGGGATCTGGTGTCGGGTGATGTCCCGTCGGTTCCGCCGCGCCCCGCGACGGCGCCGACGTCGGCGAGCGACGCCGCGCCGTCCTCGTTCCGCCCCGCCGCCGCGCGGACCGGCGATGCCTCGTCGTCCCGGCCGGTGGACGCGTCGCGGCGCGTGGCCTCGCGGTCGGGCGATGCCCCGCCGCTTCCACCCCGCCCGGTGGAGCCGCCTTCGGCGGGGGAGGACTTCGGTGCGCCCTCGGCGGACGGTGACGGTCCTCGGGCGGCCGGTCTCGGCGCGATGTCCCCTGCCGGGCGAGTGCCCTCGCCGTCGAGGTCTTTCGACTTCTTCGACTCCTCGGCCGATACGTCGGATACGTCCGATACCCCCACTTCGGCGACGCGGCTCACGCGTGCCCCGCGGTCCTCTGCGCCGGAGGGGGCCCGGCGGTTCCCCGAACTGCGTCCCGAGCCGCGGTCGAGTGCGATGCCCCCGCCCCCGCCCGCGGCCTCCGCGCGGTTCCCGGACGCACCCCCGGCATCCACCCACCAACGTGCCGCCGTGCCCCAGGAGAGGCTCACGGAGACGACCCGGCGGCTGCGGCCCATCCGGGCCGAGGAACCGGCCGAATCCGCGGTCGCCCCGGCCCCGGTTCCCGCACCCCCGTCGAACACCCCGAGCGTGGAGCGCCCCTTCGTGTCGTTCGCGCAGCCGGAGACGTACGACGACGACACCGCACGGCTGCGCCCGCTCGGCGGCCGTACCCGGCCCCGTGTCGTGGCAGCCGCGGCCTGCGTCGTGCTGGGGCTCGGCCTCATCGGCGGTGCGGCGACGGGGAGTTGGCTGACCGGGGACGGTGCGGACGGGCCCCGCTCGCGGAACGCCTTCGCGGCGGCCGGCGAGCTCTGGCACAGCGTGCCCGTGGACCAGCTCTTCCCGCCCACCGTGCGGGGCGTGGGCGCGGGCCCCGGCGGCGCCGACCGCACCTGGACCCGTATCGCCGTCGCCCCCGACAGCGGCTGCAAGGACGCCTTCGACCCGCTCCTGCGCAAGGCACTGGCCCCGGCCGGCTGCCTGCGCCTGTTGCGCGCCACGTACACGGACGCGACCCGCAGCCATGTCACCACCGTCGGTCTGCTGTTCACCAAGGCGGACGCGGCGGCCATGACCTCGCTGAAGGCCCGCTTCCAGAAGGAGGGCCTGGACCGGCGCACCGACCTGATGCCCCGCCCGTACGCCGCGAAGGGCACCGACGCCGAGGACTTCGGCGACGCCCAGCGTGCCTCCTGGACGGTGTCGGTCCTCATCGACGCCCCTGTCGTCGTCTACGCGGTCTCCGGTTTCGCCGACGGCCGCATCGTCACCGCCCCGCAGCCCGACGCCGACGCCATGAAGCCCGGAGCGACCACGGCGCCGGCCCAGGCGGGCCTCGGGTACGAGGCGCAGGGCCTCGCCGACCGCGTGGAGCGGAGCCTCCGCAAGACCGTCACCTCGGCCACGGAGAAGCCGTCATGACCCGCAAGGCCGGACCGACGCGCAGGGCCGGGCTCCTCGGCGTCCTGCTGGCCGCCTCGCTCGCCCTGGTGCCGCCGACCGCGGCCCACGCCGACGGCATACGCGCCCAGCAGTGGGCCCTCGACGCGATGCACACCCAGGAGGCCTGGCGCACGACGAAGGGCAAGGGCATCACCGTCGCGGTCCTCGACACCGGCGTCGACGCCCAGCACCCCGACCTCGCGGGCAACGTCCTCACCGGCAAGGACATGGTCGGCTTCGGCGCGAGCCGCGGCGACCGGGCCTGGGCCCGGCACGGCACGGCCATGGCGGGCATCATCGCGGGGCACGGCCACGGCGCGGGGGACGCCGACGGCGTCATGGGCATCGCCCCCGAGGCCAAGATCCTCCCCGTCCGCGTCATCCTCGAAGACGGCGACTCCGCCCGTACGAGGGCCCGCAGCACCCGTGGCAACGCCCTCGCCGAGGGCATTCGCTGGGCCACCGACCACGGCGCCGACGTCATCAACCTCTCCCTCGGCGACGACTCCAAGTCAGCCCACCCCGAACCCGCCGAGGACGAGGCCGTCCAGTACGCCCTGAAGAGGGGCGTGGCCGTCGTCGCCTCGGCCGGCAACGGCGGTGAGAAGGGCGACCACGTCTCGTACCCCGCCGCCTATCCGGGCGTGATCACGGCGACCGCCGTCGACCGGTACGGCACCCGCGCCTCGTTCTCCACCCGTCGCTGGTACGCCACGGTCAGTGCCCCCGGTGTCGACGTCGTCATCGCCGACCCGGACGACCGGTACTACGAGGGCTGGGGCACCAGCGCGGCCTCCGCGTTCGTCTCCGGCGCGGTCGCGCTCATCAAGGCGGCTCACCCGGGCCTGTCGCCGGCCCAGATCAAGCAGCTCCTGGAGGACACGGCCCGCAACGCCCCCTCCGGCGGCCACGACGACTCCCGTGGCTTCGGCTTCATCGACCCCGCCGCCGCGATCAAGGCGGCCGGCCGCCTCAAGCCGGAAGGGCTCCACTCGGCGGCGTACGGCCAGAAGTACTTCGGTTCGGGGCCCGACACCGCCGGGGACGACGAGGACTCCTCCGGCTGGGTGGGTCCCCTCGCGGGCGGCCTCGGCGCGGTCCTGCTGGCGGCGGCGGTGCTGCTGTGGCGCGGCCGCAGGGGCCCGCGCCGGTACGGCTTGTAGCGACGCCTTCGAGACAGACGGACGCCACCGAGGCGCACGCCCCGGCTGTCGGCGGCGCAGGCCTCAGTCGTCGGCCGTGTCCTGGAAGGCGGAGACTGCCGCCTGCGCCGTCGCCTCCACCAGTGAAATCCCCTTCGCCTTCGTCGAGTTGCCGTTCGACAGCGTCGCCACCAGATAGACGTGTCCGTCGAGCGTGACCCGCCCGATGCTGTTGATGTCCCACAGGCCGGTCGTGCTGCGCGCCAACCACCCGTTCTTCAGGGCCCACTCGGAGCCGTCGGCCGCGGCCGACACCCCCCAGTGCTGATCGGTGGCGATGTCACCCATGAGCCCCTGAAGATACGTCCGCGAGCTCTCGCTGAGTTCCGAGTCGTCCCCGAACACCTGCCGCAGCAAAGCCAGTTGATCGGCCGCAGTGGTCTGCGTCAGACCCCACAGCATGCCGTCCCCGCCCTCCGTACCGGTCAGCCCGAAGCGCTGGTTGGCGGCGGCGAGGCCGTCCGCCTGCCCGATCGTGCGCCACAGGGCGGACGCGGAGGTGTTGTTGCTGTTCTCGATCATCGAGGTGGCGTACGTCTTCTCCTGGGCCGTCAGATGCCGGTCCGCGTCCTGGGCCTGGAGCAGCAGCGTGGCCAGGATGTCGACCTTGACGATGCTCGCGGTGTCGAAGGTGCCGTCGCCGTACGCGGCGCTCTTACCGGAGTCGAGGTCGAGAACCGCGACCGACACCTCCGCGCCGTCCTCCACGGTCACTGCCTTCATCGCCTTGGTGAGCAGCGCGTCCCTGTCCACCGCGGGCTCCGCGACTGGTTCCACCGAGGCATCCTCGCTGACGGTCGGCGATGCCGAGGACGATGCCGCGGCCGGGGACGACGATACGAGGCCCGAGCCGTCGTGCGCCTGTGCCTTCACATACACCGTTCCGGCCGCCGTACCGCCCACCAGGACGGCGGAGGCCACCAAGGTATAGAGGATTGGCTTGCGTCGGGAGGGTCGGGCGCGGCGCCCGCGGGCTCTGTGACGATCCATCCCGCGATGCTGGGTGCCGGGGCTGTGCCCGCGGTTAGACGAATGTTAGATGTGTGTCAGGGAAGGCTGAGAAACCCATGAGTCCTGTCAACGCGGGGTTTCCGGGGCCGCACAAGCGCAGCAGCATCCCCCCGATAGGGTCGGGGACCGTGGCGAACAAGAACATTCCCGACTCCGGCTTCTCCGACGACGACGGCTCCGCCGACCCCGGACTGACGGCGGCGCTCGCGGCCTGGGCCGAGGACCGCACCGCCGTGCGGCCGGTCCTGGAGGCACTCAAGGGCGCCCGGCTGCTCGTGCCGGTCGTGGCCGTCCTCGGCGAGGTGGAGGAGGACGAGAACGGCCTCCGCCATGAGAAGACCAGCGACATGGCCGTGCCCACCCTGAAGGCCGGCAGCCGCACGGCGCTGCCCGCCTTCACCTCCACCGAGTCACTGGCCCGCTGGGACCCCGAGGCCCGCCCCGTCGCCGTACCCCTGCACCAGGCCCTGCAGGCGGCAGCGCACGAGAAGGCCGACACGATCGTGCTGGACATGGCGGGACCCGTGCCCTACGAGCTGACCGGTCCGGCCCTGCTGGCGCTCGCCGAGGGGCGTACCTCCGCCGACCCGCTTGCGGACCCGGCCGTCGTCGAAGCGGTACGGGCCGCGGTCGTCGCCGAGCCCATGGTGCTCCGCGCTCACCTCGGCCCCGGGCCGGCCGACGGCACCCTCGCCCTCGTACTGGACCCGTCCGCCGCCCCGGCCGACACCGCCCGCGCGGTCGCCGAGCGGCTCGCGGCCGACGAAACGCTGAGGGCCCGCCTGGTGCGCGGCCTCGACCTGGCGCTGCTGCCGGCCGGGGCGACGCCGCCGGGCGAGCCCTTGTACGTACGCTCCTGAAGACCTGGGGCCTGTCGTTTGGATCAGGCCCTAGCCGTAGACCGGACCCGTGTACTTCTCGCCCGGGCCCTGGCCGGGCTCGTCCGGGACGATCGACGCCTCGCGGAAGGCGAGCTGCAGCGACTTCAGTCCGTCGCGCAGCGGTGCCGCGTGGAAGGAGCTGATTTCGGTCGCGCTCGCGTCGAGCAGCCCGGCCAGCGCGGACACCAGCTTGCGCGCCTCGTCGAGGTCCTTGTGCTCGTCGCCCTCCTCGGTCAGACCGAGCTTCACTGCGGCGGCGCTCATCAGGTTGACGGCGACCGTCACGATCACCTCGACCGCGGGGACCTCGGCGATGTCGCGGGTCATGGCGTCGTAGTCGGGTGTCTGGGGAGGGGTGTCACTCATGCCTCACACGATAGGCCCCGGCGCGCCCGCCTCCGTGCGGGGGAGGCCGGTACACTGTCCGGTGCACACCGGTTCGCGCCTCCCCGGAGGAGCTGCTAACCTTGTGTAACGACCGGCTGGATGCGCCCAGACATATGTCAGCGTGCCCGGCCCACAAGTGGAGGCTCCGATCTCCCACCTGACCGTCCTCCGGGACGGCGGGTCTCCGGTCAGGCGGCCACCACCGTTCCGTACGGACGGTGGAGTCGTCCGAGAGTGCGCCCCGCGGTTCACCGCGGCGGTGCTCCGGTAGTCATTGGAGCCCCGCCTGTGAACCGTCCGGGGCATTTTTCATGCCGCGCGGTGGTTGGTCCACATGTCATCAGAGACATACGCGGCTGTCCGCCAGACCGCCGTGTGGTGCTACCGAGGAGGATCCATCAGCGCCGAGCCCCGCATCAACGACCGGATTCGCGTTCCCGAGGTGCGACTTGTCGGTCCCAGCGGCGAGCAGGTCGGGATTGTTCCGCTTGCCAAGGCCCTGGAGCTTGCGCAGGAGTACGACCTCGACCTGGTCGAGGTGGCCGCGAACGCGCGCCCGCCGGTCTGCAAGCTCATGGACTACGGGAAGTTCAAGTACGAGTCGGCCATGAAGGCCCGTGAGGCGCGCAAGAACCAGGCGCACACGGTCATCAAGGAAATGAAGCTCCGGCCGAAGATCGACCCGCACGACTATGACACCAAGAAGGGTCACGTCGTCCGGTTCCTCAAGCAGGGCGACAAGGTCAAGATCACGATCATGTTCCGTGGTCGCGAGCAGTCCCGGCCGGAACTCGGCTACCGACTGCTGCAGCGTCTCGCGTCGGACGTCGAGGACCTCGGTTTCGTTGAGTCGAACCCGAAGCAGGACGGCCGAAACATGATCATGGTTCTCGGTCCGCACAAGAAGAAGACCGAGGCGATGGCCGAGGCCCGTGAGGCCCAGGCGGCTCGCAAGGCGGAAGCGAAGGCCAACCCGGGCCGCTCGCAGAACGCCGCCGAGACGGCTGACGCCGAGGCGACCGACGCCGAGGCGACCGACGCCGAGACCGCCGAGGCCCCGGCCGAGGCTTCCGCCGAGGCCTGATCCCAGGGCGAAGGCCCCGGGGAGCCACGGACGAGAGTCCGTGGAGTCCTGGGACACCCGTCCAGGGATGACAATCGATACATACATGACGTTCCACCGTGCCCGGTTTAACGACCGGGCATCGGAACGCCACTGACGAGGAGAGAACGGCGCTATGCCGAAGAACAAGTCGCACAGCGGTGCCAGCAAGCGCTTCAAGGTCACCGGCTCCGGCAAGGTGCTCCGTGAGCGCGCCGGCAAGCGCCACCTGCTCGAGCACAAGTCGTCGCGCCTGACGCGCCGCCTCACCGGCAACGCCGAGATGGCCCCGGGCGACGCCAAGAAGATCAAGAAGCTTCTCGGCAAGTGACGTACGGGCGCCTAGCCGCCGTACGTCTGGACCGGGACCCAATCGATTTCGGGCCGTGTGACGACCACCACGGCCCCGCTACAAGGAGTTAACAAGTGGCACGCGTCAAGCGGGCAGTCAACGCCCACAAGAAGCGCCGGGCGATCCTCGAGGCGGCCTCCGGCTACCGCGGTCAGCGTTCGCGTCTGTACCGCAAGGCCAAGGAGCAGGTCACCCACTCGCTGGTCTACAACTACAACGACCGCAAGAAGCGCAAGGGCGACTTCCGTCAGCTGTGGATCCAGCGCATCAACGCCGCTGCCCGCGCCAACGGCATCACGTACAACCGCTTCATCCAGGGTCTGAAGGCCGCGAACATCGAGGTCGACCGCAAGATCCTCGCCGAGCTGGCCGTCAACGACGCCGGCGCGTTCGCCGCGCTCGTCGAGGTCGCGCAGAAGGCGCTGCCGTCGGACGTCAACGCGCCGAAGGCCGCGTGACGCTCGCGCTGGCTTGAGCCGGACGTAGCTGTGGACCCGCTTGCCTTGCGGCTTGCGGGTCCATGTGCGTTTTCGCTGCGCCTGCGCCGGCCTGCCCTGCACTGTGCGAGGGCCGGTTCTCCCGGCCGGACGCTCGGCTTCGGCCTCGCGGGCCGTGCGCGGCTCGCGTCGGGGTGGCGGCTGACTCGGCTCCGCGGGCCGTCTGCGGCCGGGCCGTGGACCGTACGCTGCGCGTCGCTCCGCCCGGTTCGGCACCGCCCGGAGTCCGCCGTCGCGGCCGAGTGCCGTCGCGGCGGGAAGAGGCGGCTGCCGCCCTGGGCGAAGGGCCTCGCCCGCAGGGCCCACGCTCCCTGTCGGCGGCAAGGGGCTCACCCACCACTGCGGGAACGACCCCACCGCGGACGGGAAGCCTCAGCCGCTGTCATGGCGAGAGACGCTCGCCCGCGCAGCGGTGCGGGCCCTGGGCGAAGCAGCCACGGGAATTTACACGCACTCCCGGGCCAGGGCGGGGGCTCCCGGCTCGCCGCCGCGATTGAAGGCTCCGGTCGGCCGAGGCTGAATGCTCCGGTCGCTTGCGAGGGTGAAGGCTCCGGTCGGCTGCGGCTGAATGCTCCGGTCGCTTGCGAGGGTGAAGGCTCCGGTCGGCTGCGGCTGAAGGCTCCGGTCGCTTGCGAGGGTGAAGGCTCCGGCTTGCCGGGATACTCGCCCGCAGCCGCAGCCGCAGCCGCAGCCGCACACGACAGCCTGCTGTTGTGCTCGGCGGCGGATGCGAGACCCACCGTCCACGAGATCCCCGTCGTCGGTTCAGCCCGGTGCGGCGGGCGTTGAACCACTCTCCGTAACCCACCGAAGGTGAACCCATGGCTGCCGCCCCCGAGTTGATCTCCCCGCGCTCGCCTCGTGTCTCTGCCGCGCGGCGGCTGGAGAAGCGGAACTTCCGGGGTAAGGAGCGGCTGTTTCTCGCGGAGGGGCCGCAGGCCGTGCGAGAGGCGGCGGCGCACCGGGCCGACGGGGCCGCCACGCTGGTGGAGCTCTTCGCGACCGTCGAGGCCGCGGAGCGGTACGCCGACATCGTCGGGGAGGCCCGGGACGCCGGCGCGCGTGTGCATCTCGCGGACGAGGCGGTGATCGCCGACATCTCGACGACCGTCACCCCGCAGGGGCTGGTCGGGGTCTGCCGTTTCCTGGACACGCCGTTCGAGGAGATCCTCCGGGCCGAGCCCAAGCTCGTCGCCGTACTCGCGCACGTCCGGGACCCCGGGAACGCCGGGACGGTACTGAGGTGCGCGGACGCCGCCGGCGCCGAGGCCGTCGTCCTCACCGACGCGTCCGTCGACCTCTACAACCCCAAGGCCGTCCGGGCCTCGGTCGGCTCGCTGTTCCATCTCCCCGTCGCCGTCGGCGTGCCCGTCGAGCGGGCCGTGCAGGGGCTCAAGGGCGCGGGGGTGCGGATTGTCGCCGCCGACGGCGCCGGTGACGACGATCTCGACGACGAGCTCGACAAGGGGACCATGGGCGGGCCCACCGCCTGGGTGTTCGGGAACGAGGCGTGGGGGCTTCCGGAGGAGACCCGCGCGCTGGCCGATGCCGTCGTGCGCGTTCCGATTCACGGAAAGGCCGAGAGTCTGAACCTCGCCACGGCCGCCGCCGTATGTCTCTATGCATCCGCCCGTGCACAGCGCGCCTCCGGAGGGTGCCGTTCCGTCACCGACAGCTAGTAGGGTGATGGGCTCGGGGGCCCACTGCCAGACGAGAGGTGGGGTACGGGGATGAGTGTCGGCACGAGCGGTGCCCAGAAGGCGCCGCGAGCACGGGACGTGCGCGGCACACCCGCGTCCCGGCGCGGTGAGCTCGCCGCCGAGCGCGAAGCCGCACTCGAAGCCGGTGCCGCGGTCGACCCCGGCGCCGAGCTCGAAGCCGAGCTGGGCATCGACCCCGACGACCTGCCCGACGGACTCGTCGTCGCCGACGAGCAGGGCCGGGTGATCTGCTTCAACGCCGCCGCGGCTCGTATCACCGCCGTTCCTCCCTCCGAGGCCCTCGGCCGCCGACTCGAGTCGGCCCTGCCTCTGGAGGACCTGGAGGGCCGCCGCTGGTGGCAGCTCACCGACCCGTACGGCGGTCTCGCGATCCGCAACGGTCAGCCCGAGCGCAATCTGCTGCTGCCCGGCGGCCGTGAGGTCCTCGTCTCGGCTCGCTATGTGCGGACGAACCCCACCGGCCCCATCCACCGCGTCGTCGTCTCCCTGCGCGACACCGAGGCCCGCCGCCGCACCGAGCGCAGCCATGCCGAGCTGATCGCCACCGTCGCCCATGAACTGCGCTCGCCGCTCACCTCCGTCAAGGGCTTCACCGCGACACTGCTGGCCAAGTGGGAGCGTTTCACCGACGACCAGAAAAAGCTCATGCTGGAGACCGTCGACGCCGACGCCAACCGCGTCACGCGGCTCATCGCCGAGCTGCTCGACATCTCCCGCATCGACTCCGGGCGCCTCGAGGTGCGCCGCCAGCCCGTCGACATCGGCGCCGCCGTCGGCCGCCACATCCAGGCGTACGTCACCGCGGGCCAGCCCGCCGACCGCTTCCTGCTCCGCCTCGAACAGCCCCTGCCCGCTCTCTGGGCGGATCCCGACAAGATCGACCAGGTGCTCAGCAACCTGCTCGAAAATGCGGTGCGCCACGGCGAGGGAACCGTCACGATCGACGTAGCGCCCTCGGCGTCCCCGCGTGAACGGGAGGACGGCGAGTACGCGGCCACGTCGGTCATCGTGAGCGACGAGGGCACCGGCATCCCGGAGGAGTCCATGAACCGCGTCTTCACCCGCTTCTGGCGGGGCAGCAAGCGCGGCGGCACCGGGCTCGGGCTCTACATCGTCAAGGGCATCGTCGAGGCCCACGGCGGCACCATCACGGTCGGCCGCGCCCCCGGCGGCGGCGCCGAGTTCCGATTTACGTTGCCCGTGGGCACCCCGGCGTATCTGCTGTAACGCCGAAGAGGCCCCACGGGCGCACGCGCACCGGAGCCACCCCTTGGACTGCGCGTCCGAGGCAGGCTCCCACCCCGTTAGACTCGGCCTTTGGCACCTTTGCGTCCTCTCATCTGTGGACGATTCGTCTCCGAGTCGTTGACGGGGACCATCCGCCAGCCAACCGGAAGCACGGGAAGAGATGTCGGCACCGAATAAGTCGTACGACCCTGTAGAGGTCGAGGCCTTGAAACCGGAAGAGATCGAGCGCATGCGGGACGAGGCGCTCGCCGCCTTCGCGGCCGCCGGTGACCTCGACGCGCTCCAGGAGGCCAAGGTCGCCCACACCGGCGGCACCTCGCCATTGGCCCTCGCCAACCGCGAGATCGGAGCCCTGCCCCCGCACGCCAAGGCCGCGGCCGGCAAGCTGGTCGGGCAGGCCCGTGGCGCCGTGAACAAGGCCCTCGCCGCCCGCCAGACCGAGCTGGAGGCCGAGCGCGACGCCCGGGTGCTGGTCGAGGAGGCGGTGGACGTCACGCTGCCCTACGACCGCGTACCGGCCGGCGCCCGCCACCCGCTGGCCACCATGATGGAGCGGGTCGCCGACGTCTTCGTGTCCATGGGATACGAGGTCGCCGAGGGCCCCGAGGTCGAGGCGGAGTGGTTCAACTTCGACGCGCTGAACTTCGGCCCGGACCACCCGGCCCGGCAGATGCAGGACACTTTCTTCGTCGAGGGCCCGACGGGCGACCACGGCGAGTCCGGTGTCGTGCTGCGCACCCACACCTCGCCGGTACAGGCCCGCGCCATGCTCGACCGCGAGCCGCCCGTCTACATCGTGTGCCCGGGCCGCGTGTACCGCACGGACGAGCTGGACGCCACGCACACCCCGGTCTTCCACCAGATCGAGCTCCTCGCCATCGACGAGGGTCTGACGATGGCCGACCTCAAGGGCACCCTGGACCACATGGTCCAGTCGCTCTTCGGCTCGGACATGAAGACCCGGCTGCGCCCGAACTACTTCCCCTTCACCGAGCCGTCCGCCGAGATGGACATGCTCTGCTACGTCTGCAAGGGCGCGTCCGTCGGCAACCCCGACCGCCCTTGCCGGACCTGCTCCAGCGAGGGCTGGATCGAGCTGGGCGGCTGCGGCATGGTCAACCCGCGGGTCCTTGTCGCCTGCGGCGTCGACCCGGAGAAGTACAGCGGATTCGCCTTCGGGTTCGGCATCGAGCGGATGCTGATGTTCCGCCACAACGTCGAAGACATGCGAGACATGGTCGAGGGTGACGTCCGGTTCACCCGGCCGTTCGGGATGGAGATCTGATGCGGGTCCCGCTTTCTTGGCTGCGGGAGTACGTCGACCTGCCGGCGACGGAGACCGGGCGCGACGTCCAGGCCAACCTCATTTCGGCCGGTCTCGAGGTCGAGACCGTCGAGCAGATCGGCGCCGACCTCAAGGGCCCCCTGGTCGTCGGCCAGGTGCTCACCATCGAGGAGCTGACGGAGTTCAAGAAGCCCATCCGCTTCTGCACCGTCGACGTCGGCACCGCCAACGGCACGGGTGAGCCGCAGGAGATCGTCTGCGGCGCCCGCAACTTCGCCGTCGGCGACAAGGTCGTCGTGGTCCTGCCGGGCGCCGTCCTGCCCGGCAACTTCGCGATCGCCGCGCGCAAGACGTACGGCAAGACCTCGCACGGCATGATCTGCTCCGGCGACGAGCTGGGCATGGGCGACGACGGCAGCGGCGGCATCATCGTCCTGCCGCCGGAGCACGAGGTCGGCACCGACGCCATCGAGCTGCTCCAGCTCGTCGATGAGGTCCTCGACATCGCCGTCACGCCCGACCGCGGCTACGCCCTGTCGATGCGCGGTGTGGCCCGCGAGGCCGCCATCGCGTACGGGCGGCCGCTGCTCGACCCGGCGCTGCTCGACGTGCCGGCGCCGAACGCGTTCGGCTACCCGGTGCAGGTCGCCGACCCGCGCGGCTGCGACCGCTTCACGGCGCGCACGGTGACGGGTCTCGACCCCGAGGCACGTTCTCCGATCTGGCTGAAGCGGCGCCTGCAGAAGGCCGGCATGCGCCCGATCTCGCTCGCCGTCGACATCACCAACTACGTGATGCTGGAGCTCGGCCAGCCCCTGCACGCCTACGACCGCAACCGCGTCCAGGGCGCGATCGGCGTGCGCCGGGCCGAGCAGGGCGAGAAGCTCACCACCCTCGACGGCGTCGTGCGCACGCTCGACGCCGAGGACTTGGTGATCACCGACGACCGCGGCCCGATCGGCCTCGCGGGGGTCATGGGCGGCGCCAACACCGAGATCGACGACACCGAGGGCACCACCACCGAGGTCGTCATCGAGGCCGCCCACTTCGACGCGATCTCCATCGCGCGCACGGCCCGCCGGCACAAGCTGGCCTCCGAGGCGTCCAAGCGCTTCGAGCGCGGCGTCGACCCGCAGGCCGCCTCCGCCGCGGCCCAGCGGACCGTCGATCTGCTGGTCCTCCTCGCGGGAGGCACGGCCGACGCCGGGGTCACCGAGGTCATCGCGCCCTCCGCGCCGCACACCATCACCATTCCGGCGAACCACCCGGACAAGGTGGCCGGTGTCATCTACGGGCGCGAGACCGTCGTACGCCGTCTCCAGCAGGTCGGCTGCGACGTCTACGGGCAGGACGAGCTGATCGTCACCGCGCCGTCCTGGCGGCCCGACCTGACGGACCCGAACGACCTCGCGGAGGAGGTCATCCGTCTCGAGGGCTACGAGAACCTGCCCTCCACGCTGCCCAAGCCCCCCGCGGGCCTCGGCCTCACCGGCCGGCAGCGGCTGCACCGCCGTATCGGCCGGGCGCTGGCCGGCGCCGGCTACGTCGAGGCGCTGAACTACCCGTTCATCGGCGAGCACGTCTTCGACCAGCTCGGCCTGGCCGACGACGACCCGAAGCGCAAGGTCGTCAAGCTGGTCAACCCGCTCTCCGACGAGGAGCCCGCGCTCCGTACGACGCTGCTGCCGGGCCTGCTCCAAGCCCTGCGCCGCAACGACGGACGAGGCTCGCACGACCTGGCACTCTTCGAGACGGGCCTGGTCTTCCACCCGCAGGAGGAGCTGCGGATCGCCGGGCGGCTGCCCGTCGACCGCCGCCCCACCGACGAGGAGATCGCGTCGCTCACCGCCGCGCTCCCCGTCCAGCCCCGGCACGCCGCCGTCGTCCTCGCGGGCGCACGGGAGCAGGCCGGCTGGTGGGGCAAGGGCCGCCCGGCGGACTGGGCCGACGCGGTGGAGGCCGCGCGCACCCTGGCCCACGAGGCGGGGACCGAGCTCCTCGTCCGCTCCGGCCAGTACGGTCCGTGGCACCCGGGCCGCTGCGCCGAGCTGGCGGTCCGCGTGGGCGGCGCGGAGCAGGTCATCGGGTACGCCGGTGAGCTGCACCCCGGTGTCCTGAAGACCCTGGGCCTGCCCGCGCGCACCTGCGCGATGGAGCTGGACCTGGACGCGCTGGAGCAGGCGAGCGAGGGTCTCCCGAAGGGCCCGAAGATCTCGACCTTCCCGGTCGCCACGCAGGACGTCGCGCTGGTCGTCGACAAGTTCGTCCCGCACTCGGACGTCGAGGCCGCGCTCCGCGAGGGCGCCGGTGAACTGCTGGAGTCCATCCGGCTGTTCGACGTCTACGAGAACAGCGAGCAGCTCGGTGAGGGCAAGAAGTCCCTCGCGTACGCGCTGCGCTTCCGTGCCGCCGACCGCACGCTGACCGTGGACGAGGCGTCCGCGGCCCGCGACGCTGCGGTGGCGCTGGCCGCCGAGCGTACGGAGGCCGTGCTGCGCGGAGCCTAGGGGCTCCGCCGGCTGTATCGGGGAACTGCGGGTCGTCTGTCGGCTGCGGATGGTGCGCGGCTGGGCGCGTAGTTCCCCGCGCAGTTCCCTGCGCGTCCATCGGGGTTCCGTGCGCATCTATCGGGGCGTCCGAGGCCCGTAACCGGTCGCGCCCACGCGGCGGAGCCGCGCCGTGTCACCCGGCCCCGCGCCGCTTTCCGGGGCGCCTGCCCTGGCGCCCACCTGCATAAATGCATGTATCCGAAGGCGTCTCACTCATTCGGGTGAGAAGTCCGGGCGATCTGGCCCGATCGGGGCGCACGGTCGACAGAATCGGACCGGCCTCTCGGAGGCCGTCTGCGCTGTCAGGGCCTATTGGGGGGCCAATCGGCATGATCCGTATCAAGGCTGGGGCTCCCTGCCGGGCAAGGCTCCGGACGCATTCACGGGTGCTGGCCCGGGCGGCCCTCGGGCCGCGGGGCCGGGGCGACGCCCTGCAGGCCGGGCTCACTCGGGCGGTGCGCGGAGGAAGACCCCGGCTGGTCCGCGGACGTGCCCCTCGTGGCGGCTTCGACCACTCGGTTCGCCGGGCCGAGCGCCCACCGCTGCGCCGGGCACTCAGCATGGGGCTGCCCATCGCCTGGGGCGCGGTGGCGATCACGTACAAGATGGCCTGCCCGCTCGCGCAGCAGAACGGGCTCGGCGCCCGGATCGTCACCAGCGCCGTCTTCTTCGCGGTCGGCACGAGCCTGATACTCCACGTCAGAGGGGCGCTGCTGCGGGAGCTCAGGCAGATCCGCAAGGTCGCCGGCGCCGCCCAGAACGTGCTGCTGCGGCCGCTGCCCCCGCGCATCGACGGGCTGAGCGTCGCCGCGGCCCAACTGTCCGCGGACCGTGGCGCGAGCGTCGGCGGTGACCTGTACGAGGTGATCGCCACCGAGTACGGCGTACGGATCGTCATGGGCGACGTCCGCGGGCACGGGCTCGGCGCCATCGGAACCGTCGCCGCCGTCCTCGGCAGCTTCCGCGAGGCCGTGCACGACGAGCCCGAACTCGGCTGCGTACTGAGGAGACTTGAGCGCGCGCTGGCCCGGCATCTGCGCGAGCGGGCCCGGGCCGAGCACCCCTCGGCCGGGCTCGATCCGGACAGTCCGGTCGCCGAGGAGTTCGTCACCGTGCTGCTGCTGGAGATCCGCCGCGACGGCGAGGTGTACGCCCTCAACTGCGGTCATCCCTGGCCGTATCTGCTGAGCGGCGGCCGGGCCGAACCACTTGTGTGTGCCGACCCGCTGCCCCCGCTGGGGCCGTTCCCGCTCCCGGCCGAGCTGCCCGCCGTGCGCTGCGGCCAACTTCTTCCCGGCGAGGTGCTGTTCCTGCACACCGACGGTGTCGAGGACGCACGCGATGGCCGCGGCCGCTTCTTCCCGCTCCCGGCCAAGCTCACCGAAGCCGTCCGTACCCAGCCCGTCTCACCCCAGTCCATCCTGCGCGCAGTCCTCACCGGGCTGCTGCGTCACACCGGCGGCAGACCCGCTGATGACGTGGCCGTGCTCGTGCTGCGCAACGACCGCAGTCGCGTCTCCCTGCAGCAGGGGCACGCCGTGGCCCACCACGCGCCCCGTTAGGGCCTGTCCGGCAGATCAGGTCGCAGACGCGGGTCCCCTCCATCTGATCCGCCGGACAGGCCCTAGTGTCCTGCGCCATCAATTCGTCGTTAGTTCTTGGTGCCCCACTGCCGCCGACTTGGCCGAATACTCGCAGGCCGGGGCTGGATGGGCGGACAACCAACCCGGCCGGGCAAGGCGCGAATCCACCGACGAACTTCTGGCGCAGCGCACTAGCTATAGCTAGGGACGCGGGGCTGTGCAACCGGCGGGGCCGTCCGCCCCGCCACGGAGTGTCGGGCAGGCAGCTGGGCGGACGGCGCGGAATCGGGCCGCCGCACTGTACGAGGGGGAGCCGGCGGCCCGGCCGGCCTCTTGCGAGGCATTTCAGTCAACCGGCCAGAAACGCTCTGCGACAGCGCGCGTACTGCCCGGATACGGGCACTCGTTTCACACCCCGTGCGAAACGGTACGCACTAGTCTGTCGGCACCGAGCCACCCGGGGGGCCTTCATGCAGCCCAACACTCTGCTCGACGCGATTCTCGACGAGGCGGGCATCTCGCACGCGGGACTCGCCGCCCACGTCAATCAGGCGGGGAGAGCACGCGGTCTCGCGCTCAGGTACGAACACACCGCCGTGGCACGCTGGTTGAAGGGCCAGCGCCCGCGCGGCCAGGTGCCCGACCTGATCTGCGAGGTGCTCGCCGGCCGACTCCACCGGCCGGTCACGCTCGACGACATCGGCCTCGGCGTGCCCGGCGAGCCGTCCACCCCGCACGGCACCTCGCTCTCCGGCTTCGTCGAGCGCGCCACCGCCCTGTGGCGCTCCGACGAACAGCAGCGCCCGCACATCCTGGGCGCACCGGCCGTCACCGGAACGCCCGCCGTGATGCCGGTGTGGGAATGGGAGAACCCGCCCGAGGACGTCGACGTCTCGCGCGGCGGACGCCACCGCGTCAGCATGGCCGACATCGAGATGCTGCGCGCGGCCCGCGCCCACTACGAGCAGATGTACCGCAAGGCCGGCGGCATCGCGACCCGCACCCGGATCGTCGGCTTCCTCAACTCGGAGACGGCACCTCTGCTGCGCGGCAGCTACACCGACGCCACCGGCCGCCAACTCCACCGCGCGACCGGCGGTCTGGTCGCCATCGCGGGGATCTGCGCCTACGACTCCGACGCCCACGGACTCGCCCAGCGCTACTTCCACCAGGCGCTGCGTCTGGCGAAGGCCAGCGGGGACAGGGGACTTGGGGCCTATGTCATAGCCCTGCTCGTCAATCAGTCGCTGTTCATGCGTGAGTACCGGCAGTCCGTCGCCTTCGCCGAGGCCGCACTGCGCGCCGCGGGGCGGCACATCACTCCGGCGCTCGCCTCCGATCTCTACGCGATGCAGGCCAAGGCGTACGCACACCTCGGTGATGGCAGCAGCGCACTGTCCTGCATCCGGCGTGCCGAACAGGCCGCCGAGCGCATCCGTCGGGGTTACGAGCCCGACGAGACCGGCTATGTCCAGCCGGGCCTGGTCAACGTGCAGGTGGCGGAGGCGCTGCTCAGCCTCGGCGATCTGGTGGCGGCGGGGGAGCACGCCATAGCCGCTGTCGACAACCCGGCGCACGACCGGGGACGAGTGCACAGGCTCGCCATGCTCAGTCAGATCGAGCTGCGCCAGGGCAATGCCGACAAGGCGGTGGCCACCGCGGTCCAAATGGCCGAACAGGCGCGGGGTATGGAGTCGCAGCGACTGCGCGACAGACTCCGCGCGGTGCGCGAACACCTGGTGCGCAGCGGCTGTGCGGGCACGGCCGAGGCCGCCGAACTCATCGACGGGGCACTGCGCGTACCGCTGTAGACATGTGCTCCGGAAACACCGCGTGCCGCTTCAGAACACCGTGCCTGCGCTGCCGCTGCACCGTGCCCCGACCGCTGTGAGCCTGCTGTGAGGACACTCCTGCTGCGATATTGCCATCTACTCGGCGGAAGGTGGCAGAACCGTGCAGTGGACGAAACAGAACGAACAAACTGTGTACGCAAACCGCTGGTTCAGCGTCAATCTCGCAGATGTGGAGCTGCCGGACGGTCGGCACCTCGATCACTTTTTGATACGGCTGCGGCCGGTGGCCGTGGCCACTGTGGTGAATGAGGCCAATGAGGTGCTGCTCCTGTGGCGGCACCGCTTCATCACCGACAGCTGGGGGTGGGAACTCGCGGCGGGTGTCGTCGAGGACGGTGAGGACATCGCCGTCGCGGCGGCCCGCGAACTCGAGGAGGAGACCGGCTGGCGGCCGGGACCCCTGCGGCATCTGATGAGCGTCGAGCCCTCCAACGGGCTCACCGACGCCCGGCACCACATCTTCTGGGCCGACGAGGGCGCGTACATCGGACACCCTGTGGACGACTTCGAATCGGACCGAAGGGAATGGGTTCCCTTAAAGCTCGTCCCCGACATGGTCGCCCGCGGCGAGGTCCCGGCCGCCAACATGGCTGCCGCACTGCTCCTTCTGCACCATCTCAGGCTCGGGCAGGACGCGTTGCCCTGATCCGTCCCCCCCACGCGTCCAGATACCTAGTGGCCCAGAGCCTGCCAGACCGCCACGGCCGTCGCGCCCACGGCCGCGACGGCCGCGAGGGTGGGCAGTGGCCAGCGGGTGTGCTCGAGGGCGACGACCCGTGCGCTCAGGTCGTCGAGATCCTTGGCGGTCTGGTCGTCGCGCTGAGTGAGCAACGCCAGTCCGCCCTCGATGCGGGTGAAGCCCACTTCGAGCGACCGGCGTAACTCTGCGAGTTCCCTTGGGGCCACGGGATGCTCGGGGTCGGCGGTCACGAGTCCGCTCCTTTCCGTAGTCGGCACATCCCTTACATGCGCACGGAAAGTCAACTCGCCTGGTGGACACGTGGGGAGCGTGTGCGAGGGGCATATGCGAGCCCGGCGCGCACACGGTGTGTGAATGGCGCGGGCCCGGCACCCAGAAGGGCGCCGGGCCCGCGCCTGCCCGAGATATACGGACCGTAGTCAGCGCCTCGGCTCACTGGCCGTACGTGTAGAAGCCCGAGCCCGACTTACGGCCCAGGCGACCCGCGTCCACCATGCGCTGGAGCAGCGGGGGAGCGGCGTACAGGGGCTCCTTGTACTCCTCGTACATCGAGTACGCGACCGAGGCCACCGTGTCGAGGCCGATCAGGTCGGACAGCTTGAGCGGGCCCATCGGGTGGGCGCAGCCCAGTTCCATGCCGTTGTCGATGTCCTCGCGGCTCGCGATGCCCGACTCGAACATCCTGATCGCGGACAGCAGATACGGGATCAGCAGCGCGTTGACCACGAAGCCCGAACGGTCCTGGGCGCGGATCGCGTGCTTGCCGAGCGCCTTCTCGGCGAACAGCTGGGCGCGGCTGAGCGTGCCCTCGGAGGTGGTCAGCGCCGGGATCAGCTCGACGAGCTGCTGCACCGGGGCCGGGTTGAAGAAGTGGATGCCGATGACCTGGTCGGGGCGCGAGGTGGCGACGGCGAGCTTCACCAGCGGGATCGAGGAGGTGTTGGAGGCGAGGATCGCGTCCTGCCGGGTCACCACCTGATCGAGCACCTGGAAGATCTCGGTCTTCACCTGCTCGTTCTCCACGACGGCTTCGATCACCAGGTCGCGGTCGGCGAACTCGCCGAGGTCCGTGGTGAAGCTGAGCCGGTCCTGGGTGGTCTTGAGCTCCGCCTCGGAGATCTTTCCCCGCTCGGCCGCCTTGGAGAGGGAGTTGAAGAGCCGGGTACGGCCGATCTCCAGGGCCTCACCGGTGGTCTCGGCGACCTTGACGTCCAGACCGGCGCGGGCGCACACCTCGGCAATGCCCGCTCCCATCTGGCCGCAGCCCACGACTCCGACGCGTTCGATGTCGGTCACATCGTCCCCTTCGCTGATCTACGGCACTGGCAGGATCCCCGTTGTTCGGTGCCTGCTCCGATCGTGCACGTTACTCCGAAGTATCGATGATCGATCGTCCGGGTCGGGCATGCTGGGCGCGGAGACGATCCGTGACGGCGCGGATCCGCTGCGTAGCGGGGTGTGGGAGATGGGACGACTGTCGCGTCGGGCGTTCGCGGTGGCAGCCGTGGCGACGCTCTCCGGGCTTGCGACAGTGGGGGACACCGCCGCATCCCCGGGCCCGTCCTCCCGGGGTCGCGACCGGGCGCGGGCCGCGAGCGAGCTGCGCGGGATGTGGCTGGCCGCCGTCTCCAACCGCGACTGGCCGTCGAGGCCGGGCCTGACCGCCGGCCGGCAGCGTGCCGAACTCCTCGACCATCTCGACACCGCCGTTCGCCTCCGCCTCAACACGGTCATCCTCCAGGTGCGCCCCACGGCCGACGCGCTGTGGCCCTCGCCGTACGAGCCGTGGTCCCAGTACCTGACCGGTGTCCAGGGCAAGGACCCCGGCTGGGACCCGCTGGGCACCGCGGTGACGGAGGCCCATGCGCGCGGCCTGGAGCTGCACGCCTGGTTCAACCCGTACCGGATCGCCCACCACACCGACCCGACGAGGCTCGTGGCGAACCACCCCGCCCGCGAGCACCCCGACTGGGTCGTGCCCTACGGCGGGAAGCTCTACTACGATCCCGGGCTGCCCCAGGTCCGAGGGTTCGTCCAGGACGCGATGCTCGACGCCGTGCAGAAGTACGAGATCGACGCCGTGCACTGGGACGACTACTTCTACCCGTATCCGGTCGACGGCCAGGTCTTCGACGACGACGCGACGTACGCGACCCACGGCGCAGGCTTCCCGGACAAGGCCGCCTGGCGGCGCGACAACATCGACTGCCTGGTCCTGGAGACGGCCGCCCGCATCAAGGAGATCCGGCCCGCGGCGCGCTTCGGGATCAGCCCCTTCGGGGTGTGGCGCAACGCCACCACCGACGGGCTCGGCTCGCCGACCCGGGCCGGCGTGCAGACCTACGACGATCTGCACGCCGATACCAGGAAGTGGGTCCGGGAACACTGGATCGACTACATCTGCCCGCAGCTGTACTGGAACATCGGACTCGCCGCCGCCGACTACGCGAAACTCCTGCCCTGGTGGTCGTCGGTCGCCGAAGGCACGGGCGTGCAGCTGTACGTCGGTGAGGCGCTGTACAAGGCGGGCGATCCGGCGCAGCCCGCGGCCTGGCAGGACCCGGCCGAACTCTCCCGGCACCTCACGCTCGCCCGCGACCACCCGCAGGTGCGCGGGCACGTCTTCTTCTCGGCCAGGGAGGTCGGCGCGGATCGCATCGGCGCGATGGCACGGGTCTTCGCCGACCACTATCAGCAGCCGGCGAGAACTCCGTGCTGATTGCCTGTCTGCTGGCTACTGCATCATGTCCTTGTGGCGGATTTCGGTGTCGGGGCCCGGTGAGCACAGTCCCTCGTGCCCGTCCTCGAACTTCACGCGGTACGGGGGATTGCCTTCCGCTCCCAGGACCTCGGTGATCTCCCCGACCTTGTCGTGCTGCCCGACAACCCTGCCGTGCTGCACGAGCTGGTCGCCCTCGGATGCACGCATCTGAACGGTCTCCTCGTCGTGTACGGGAGTAACGGTCCGTGGCCGCAGGTCTACGGCCGGTCGCGCCGGTTGGCCCGGCCCCTGCGTGCCGGTCAGCCCCGCGCTCGTTGAGTGAGTGCGATGCACACCAGAACGGCGGCGGCCGTCAGAGGTGCGGCCGGTGTGAGCTGCTCGCCAAGGAGCAGTACCGACCACACCAGTGTGAGCAGCGGCTGCGCCAGCTGCAACTGGCTGGCCTTCGGAATTCCGATCGATGCCATGCCGCGGTACCAAACGACCAGGCCGAGGAACTGTGACACGGTCGACACCCACAGCAGGCCCGTCACGCTGTGCGTGGTCAGCTGCACGGGCTCCTGCGACAGCGCGATCAGCGCGCCCGGCACCGACAGCGGCAGACACAGGACCAGCGCCCAGCCGATGACCTGCCAGCCCGGCATGGCACGGGCGAGCCGACCGCCCTCGGTGTAGCCCGCCGCGCAGATCAGCAGCGCTCCGAAGAGATACGCGTCCGCGCCGGTCAGCGCGCCACCGCTCTGCTGCACGGTGAACGCGATCACCGCGACCGCGCCCGCGACGGCCGCTACCCAGAACATCCGTGAGGGCCGCGCCCCGGTGCGCAGCGCCGAGAACAGCGCGGTCGTCAGCGGCAGCAGCCCGACCACCACGGCCGCATGGGCGGTGGTCGACGTCTGCAGCGCCAGCGTCGTCAGCAGCGGGAAGCCGACCACGACACCCGCGGCGACGACGGCCAGCCCCGCCAGGTGGCGGCGGCCCGGCACCGGAACACGCAGCGCCAGCAGGCAGCCGCCCGCGATGACCGCAGCCAGGACGCTGCGCACGGCCACCAGGGACCAGGGTCCGAAGCCCTCCAGGCCCCAGGCGGTGGAAGGGAAGGTCAGGGAGAAGGCTGTGACGCCGAGGGCGGCTTGGAGGGTGCCCGAGCGGCGGGCCCTCGCAGCGGTCCGAGGGGTGCCGGTGGCGGCGCTACGAGCAGTGGCGCTCGCGGGGGTCCCGGTGGTGACAACCGCTATCGGGGTCCCTGCAGTAGCGCTATCCTTTGTTCTCATGCAAGAGCGTAGCAGTGTGGGGGATCTGGCATATCAGCTGCGTCGGGAGTTGGACCGCTACTCGCCCGGTGGAAAGCTGCCGTCGAGTCGGGCACTCGTGGAGCGGTTCCGGGTGAGTCCGGTGACCGTGTCGCGGGCGCTGGCGCAGCTCGCCGCCGAGGGTCTTGTGGTCACCCGGCCCGGTGCCGGCGCGTTCCGGGCGCAGCCGCGTACTGCCCCCGCTCCCACCGGCGACACCGCCTGGCAGGAGCTCGCACTCAGCGCGGACGCCGCGGCCGAACTCGTACCGCGCACGGTGGACGCGTCCGGCGTCCTCGTCTCGCTCGCCGCCCCGCCGCCCGGTGTCGTCGAGTTCAACGGCGGCTATCTGCACCCGTCGCTGCAGCCCGAGCGGGCGATGGGCGCGGCCCTGTCCCGGGCCGGGCGCCGTCCCGGCGCCTGGTCCAGGCCGCCCATGGAAGGGCTCACGGAACTGCGCGAGTGGTTCGCGCGGGGGATCGGGGGCGCCATCACCGCGGCCGAGGTGCTCATCGCGGCGGGCGGTCAGTCCGCGCTGACGACCGCCCTGCGCGCGCTCGCGCCCCCCGGGGCGCCGGTCCTGGTCGAATCGCCCACCTACCCGGGCATGCTGGCGATCGCCCGCGCGGCCGGACTGCGGCCCGTGCCGGTGCCCGTCGACGCCGACGGTGTGAAGCCCGAACTGCTCGCCGACGCCTTCAGCGCGACCGGCGCCCGCGTCTTCGTCTGCCAGCCGCTCTTCCAGAACCCGACAGGTGCCGTCCTTGCGCCCGAACGGCGGGGCGAGGTGCTGCGCATCGCGCGCGACGCCGGCGCGTTCGTGGTCGAAGACGATTTCGTACGCCGCCTGGTGCACGAGGACGCGGGCCCGCTGCCCAGGCCGCTGGCCGCCGAGGACCCCGACGGAGTCGTCGTGCACGTCGGTTCGCTGACCAAGGCGACCTCGCCGAGCTTCCGGGTGAGCGCACTGGCCGCGCGCGGTCCGGTACTCGAGCGGCTGCGCGCCATCCAGGTCGTCGACACCTTCTTCGTGCCGCGCCCCTTCCAGGAGGCCGCGCTCGAACTCGTCGGCTCTCCCGCCTGGCCCCGCCATCTCCGCGCCCTGGGCGCCGAATTGAAGGCCCGCCGCGACACGATGACCACCGCGCTGCGGCTGGACCTCCCCGAACTCTCCCTCCCTCACATCCCGTTCGGCGGCTACCACCTCTGGCTGCGCCTGCCCGACGGCGCGGACGAGGCCGCCCTGGTCACCGCCGCCCTCCGCGCGGGCGTCGCCGTCACCCCCGGTCGCCCCTACTTCAGCGCCGAACCCCCGGCCGCCCACCTCCGGTTGAGCTTCGCGGCGGTGGCGGGGACGGAGGAGATCACCGAGGGGGTACGCAGACTGCGGACGGCGTGTGCGGAGGTCTCTTGGCCGGCCGCCGCCGGAGGTTCCTAGCCCGTCCGGCGTTCGAGGACGACGCCGTTGAGACCGATGCCGGGGGCTGGGGGCGGCAGCCCCCGGACACGGGACGGGAAGGAGCGGAGGAGGCGAAGAAGCAAAACGGTGCGTCGGAGCCCGCGCGGGCAAGCCCGCTCGGCGGACCCGCTCCAGTGAGCCCGTAAATACCCTGCGTAACCCCCCTTGACCTGCGGAGTCCCGCGCTCCACGATCTCCGCATGCATCTTCGGGTCACGTTCGTCGCCGCCGCGCGCAGCTCCTCGCTGCTCGCGGAGCGCTTCCAGGACGACCGGCCGCTGGATCAGGCCGGCTGGGACGAGGTGCAGCGAGCCGCCCCCGAGCTGGTGTCGCTGGCGGCGGCCGAGCTGCGCTACTGCTCGCCGACGCCACGCAGCCGTGCCACCGGCGACGCCCTGGGGTACGCGCCACTCGTCCAGCTCGCCCTGCGCGACTGCGACATGGGCCGCTGGCGCGGCTTCACGCTGGGCGAGGCGATGGCCCGTGAACCCGAGGCCGTCGACGCCTGGCTCGCGGACCCACGGTCCACGCCCCACGGCGGTGAATCGCTGCTGGCCTTCATCGCTCGCGTCGGCGCCTGGCTCGACACCAGGCCCGCCGACGACGGCGGGCGCATCGTCGCCGTGGCCGAACCCTCCGTGATCCGGGCCGCCCTGGTCTACGCCCTGAAGGCGCCGCCCTCGACGTACTGGAACATCGATGTACGCCCCCTGTCGACGACCACCGTCACCGGCCGGGCCGGCCGCTGGAACCTCCGCTTCGACGGCGCGTTCTCTCAGTCCACGCGCGCGTAGTCGGTGGTGAGCACCAGGTCCTTCGCGGGCCCCCGCACACGCCACACGGTCCGCCAGCGGTTCTCGTCGCGGACGGTGAACTCGCCCCGGTAGAGGTCCGCCGCGCACGGGTGGTCGGCAATGTGCCGCCCGGTGGTCAGGTCCAGATCGTGGAAGGGGCGGCCGTCGGAGAACCGTACGGCCGCGCTGCCCGGGCGCTCTCCCGGCAGGAACCACAGCGTCCGCTCGGCGGGCCGTGACGTGCCCTGCCAGACGAAGGTCCCGGACTCCCGATGGAGGAGGCCGTCGCCGCCGTCTTCGAGCGGCGAGAAGACGGTCGTCCCCGTGAACCGGCCCTCGGCGCCGCTCGCCGGATCCCGCACCGAGCGCTCCACCCGCCAGTTGCCGGTCAGGTAGGCCAGTACGTCCGCCACTGGCCAGAACTCGCCCATACCGACCCGCTCTCCATCCCATCCGATGCCGCGCGACCCATTGACGCACTCCGGCCCCCTCCCTATCTTGCCGTTCGAAGTACTGATCGACATCTGATATTTCGAACAACTCAACACTGCAGAGCCGCGGAGTATCCATGTCACCCACCCGCACCCGCTGGAGACTCGGACTCACGGCCACCGCCGTCCTGGTGGCCTCCACCGTCGTATCCGGGCTCGCTCCGGCGAGCGCCGCCGCCGACGTCACCGACTACGCGATCACCGTCGACCCGAAGGGCTCGGGCGCGAAGATCGACGACACCATGTACGGCGTCTTCTTCGAGGACATCAACCGCGCCGCGGACGGCGGCCTGTACGCGGAGCTCGTGCAGAACCGGTCCTTCGAGTGCAGCACCGCCGACAACAACTCCTTCACGCCGCTCACCTCCTGGACCGTCTCCGGCACCGCCAAGGCCGTGAACGACGATGGGCGGCTCAGCGCCCGCAACCGCGCCTATCTCTCGCTGGACGGGGGCTCGTCGGTCACCAACTCCGGCTACAACACCGGGATTTCGGTCGAGAGCGGCAAGGCGTACGACTTCTCGGTGTGGGCCCGCGCCGACGCCACGTCGGCCGTGACCGTGACGCTGCAGGACCCCGAGGGCACGCTCGCCGAGGCCCGCCGGGTCACCGTGCGCGGCGGCTGGGCCAAGTACCGGGCGACGTTCACCGCGGCCCGCAGCAGCACCAGCGGACGCCTCACCGTCGCCGCGGCCGGCCCCGTTGCGCTCGACATGATCTCGCTACTGCCCCGGGACATGTACAAGGGGCACGGTCTGCGCAGGGATCTCGCCGAGAAGATCGCCGCCCTCCATCCCGGGTTCGTGCGCGGCGATCGACCTGGGTGGGGCGAAGGTGGGCCGCAAGGCCGCCGTCACCACACTGCAGGCCGCGCCGGACGCGGTGAACTCGGAGACGGCCACGGCGGTCGCCCCGGTGAGGTCCACCTTCGCAGGGGTCGCCGACCGCTTCACGTACACCTTCCCGGCGAACTCCGTGACCCTCCTGAGGATCAAGCAGAAGTAGCCCTTCAGGAAGGGTCGGCCGACGTCGTGGGCTGCTGTCCGACGGGCAGCAGCCCACGCTCGGCGAACACCTTCTTCGCCGCGAACGTGGCGTTCAGCGCCTTGGGGACACCGCAGTACACCGCGGAGTGCAGCAGCGCCTCGACGATCTGCTCCGGTGTGAGGCCCACGTTCAGAGCGGCGTTGACGTGCACGTCGAGCTGGGCCTCGCAGCCGCCGAGCGCGGTGAGCATGCCGAGGGTCACCAACTGCCTGTCGCGCGGGGCGAGTCCGGGCCGGTCGTAGATGTCGCCGAAGGCCCAGGCGACGATCTGGTGACCGAGTTCGGGGTTGATGTCGGCGAGCGCGTCGACGACCCGCTGCCCGGCCTCGCCGTCCACCCGCTGGAGGACTTCCAGGCCGTGCTCGAAGCGCTCCTCGCGGGTGGTGGCCGTGTTCAGGGTGGTGGCGTTGCTCATGAGAGGTCGTCCGATCCCGGCTGGTCGAGCAGCCGTTCGTAGTGGTCGATCTTGTCGTCGAGGGCGGCCGCGTTGCGGCGCAGTGCGCGGATGCGGTCCCCGAGGTCGGCGCGGTGCTCCCGGAGCATCGCGAGCCGGTCGGGGACCGTGGCGTCGCCCCGGGCCCGCAGCTGTGCGAACCGCTGCATGTCCGCGATCGACATGCCTGTCTCGCGCAGCCGGATCAGGAACTCCAGCCAGGCCAGGTCGGCCATCTCGTAGCGCCGCTGGTTCCCGGTGGTCCGGCCGACCCGTTCGATCAGGCCTGCCTTCTCGTAGTACCGCAACGTGTCGTGCGAGAGTCCGGTGCGCTCGACGACCTCGGCGATCGTGAGCGTCGGCTCCTGGTGGTGCGGGAGGGGCTGTCCGCTGGTCATGACAAGAACGCTAGAACCTGGAGCGCGCTCCAGGTCAAGACCTCTCGGCGATCACTCTGGGAAGAACCATCGGCCCTGCCGGCCGATCAGTCCCCGAAGTACCGCTGAGCTGCGCGGACGCCCTCGGCCAGAGCGTCGACCTCTGCCAGGGTGTTGTAGACGTAGAAGCTCGCGCGGGTGGTCGCCGGGATCCCGTAGCGCCGCACGATCGGGCGGGCGCAGTGGTGGCCGACGCGTACGGCGACGCCCCGCTCGTCCAGGATCTGACCGACGTCGTGCGGGTGGATGCCGTCGACCGTGAACGACACCGCGGAGCCGCGATCGGTGAGCCCGCCGGGGCCGACGATCGGTACCCCGGGAATCTCGCCGAGCAACTCCAGTGCGCGGGCGGTGAGTTGCTCCTCGTGTGCGGCCACCTCGACCATGCCCAGCCGCTGGAGATAGTCCACCGCGGCCGCCAGGCCCACCGCCTGCGCCGTCATCGGAACGCCCGCCTCGAAGCGCTGGGGCGGCGGCAGAATCGTCGTACGGTCCATCTCGACGACCTCGATCATCGAACCGCCGGTGAGGAACGGCGGCAGATCCGCGAGGAGCCGACGCCGTCCCCACAGCACGCCGACACCGCTCGGTCCGAGCATCTTGTGGCCGGTCCCGAGTCCCCGCAGCTCGCCCCCTGCGCGGCCGCCGACTGCACCCGGTGGTTTCTCCGCTCGCACGCGGCCCGCCGGTGGTGCACCACGAAGTGCGGCAACCGGGTGCGGGCGGCGCGGGCCTACGCGGCCCGCAAGGGTCGGTAGTCCGCGAGGCGCGTGGACGCCCTCGAAAAATCCTTGCGGATCTCCGGCCGCGCTGTCACGATCCCTCGCATGATGAACCGAAAGGCGGACACCGCCATCCTCTGGTGAGCGCCGTGACCGATCCCCGAGGGGGATCTTCTCGTGGCGCGCGTGAGGCGCGCCGACTCTTTCCCCAGCCCGAGTCGTCGGCTGAACGCGTCGCTCTGGCACGCCTGTTGAGCGAGAACTGGCTCAAGCACGGTCTGGCCGCACGCCCGGCGGACCGGCCGAGGGCCGAGGCTGCCGTCACCGAGCTGTACCGCCTGGTCGGGGAACCGCCGCCGCACTTCGCATGGGTTCCGTCTCCGACGGCGGCACTGTCGCTCGTGCTCGACGACTCACGTGCCTTTCCGCCCGTGCGGTTGAGAGCCGCGTCCCCGCCGGCTGGATCGTACGACCAGGGCGTGTCCACCCGACTCGCCTGCCTGGTCGGGAACTTGCGTGGCGACCTCGACGCGATCACCGGGCACATGACTTCGTGGGACGGTTCTCGCCTGTCTCTCGCCGTGACCACCGAGGGCCGGTCGGTACGGGGCGCGGTCGACGCCGTCGCCCATGCCGCCCTACGGGCGACCCTGCACCACTGCGTGCGCGCCCCCTTGCGTACGGATCTGATGCCGACGTCCGGCGGCCTCGACGGCATCACCTGGTACGGCCAGCACGACGCCCACTGGATCGCCTACTACGACGTGTACGCCCGAACCGGGCTGGCCAGGTACCCCCGCGAGGCGGTCGAGCGGCTCGCCCTCTGGGCCGAACTCGCCAGGACCACCGGCTGGTGGTGGCCCGGCGAGGGCCGGTGCGTCATGGCCGAACGGCCCACCGAGATCCACACCGAACCCCAGCCCAACAGTGAGCACGGCGAACTGCGGCTGCACCGCGACGACGGCCCGGCCGTACGGTTCGCGGACGGCACGGCGGTCCATGTCCTGCACGGCACCCTTGTCCCGCCCTGGGTCATCGCGGAACCCACGGTCGAACGCATCCACGCCGAGCGCAACGTCGAGGTCCGCCGCACCGCCATCGAGCGCATCGGCTGGAGCGCCTACATCGATCAGGCAGGGCTCCGGCTCGTCGCCACCGCCGACGACCCCGGCAACCCGGGCTCCGAACTGCACCTCTACGACGTGCCCAGGGAACTCTGGGGCCGTCCCGCGCGCCTGTTGCTCGCCGTCAACGGCTCCGTCGAACCGGACGGGCGCCGCCGCCGCTACGGCCTGAGCGTGCCCGCCCACTTCGATGACCCGCTCGCCGCCGCCGGCTGGTCCTACGGCCTGTCCGCGGAGCACTACGCGCAGCTCGTCCGCCGCACCTGACCCCGCACCCGAAACCCTCAAAGGTGATGCACACATGACCATGACCCTCGCCGAACTCACCACCCGTACAGGCCTCGACGTCCTGGACCACCTGGAGCGCCAGGTCACCATCCCGGTCGTCGACGGGCTCCAGGCCCAGGGCGACCTGATCGTCATCCCGTACGGGCTCGTGGCACGGCATGTCGGTGTGTTCCCGCACGCCCGCCGGCAAGACGTCCCCGCCGTGGGGGTCGAACTGCTCCGCAGCGCCGCCGGCGGCAACCCGCACTCCCTCGTGGCCGACGCCGGCACCTGCCGTTGGACGACCTCCGTGCGCGACCCCGCGGGGCTCGCCCTCGGCATGATCGATGCCTCGGAGGTCGTGTACCTCATCCACCCCGAACACGGCGGCACCGGCATCGCGCCCGGTCGGTACCTCGTACGCCGTCAGCGCGAGCGCGGCACGGAGCGCGGCGCGTGGCTGGGCAACCGGATGATCGCCGACTGAGGGGTCAGGGGCGGCGGGGCTTGCCGCGCTTGGCTCCGCCCTTGGGCCCACCCTTCGCTCCGCCCTTGGTTCCGCCTTTGGCGGATCCCGAACCGCCGCCGCGTGCGCTCTTGCCGCTCGCCTTGCCCGCCGCGGGCTTCTGCCGGGCGCCGCCGCGCCCGTCGGAGCGCTTGGGCGCGGGCTGGGACTTCGGCTGGGCGGCGGCAGCGGTACGACCGCGCGTGCTGTTGACCGTCCGGCCGCGGACGATCCCGATGAAGTCCTCCACCAGGTCGGTGGTCTCGTCCTGCGGCCAGGACAGCGCGACGCGCGACTCGGGGGCGTCCGTGACCGGCCGGTAGGTGAGGTCCTTGCGGTGGTGGAGGCGGGCGAGGGACTGCGGGACGACGAGGACTCCGATGCCCGCCGCCACGAGCTCGATCGCGTCCGCCGTGGTGGCGGGGCGCTCGAACGCGGGTTTCCCCGGCAGGCGCTCCCAGTCGAGGGTGTCGTCGAGGGGGTGCAGCACGATGTCGTCGGCCAGATCCTCCGTGGAGACCTCGTCGACCGCCGCCACGACGTGGTCCTTCGGGACCACGACCACCGTCGTCTCGGTGTACAAGGGGATCGCGCTGAGGTCGGTCCGGTCGACCGGCAGCCGCACGAAGCCCGCGTCGACGCCACCGCTCCGCAGCAGGCCGAACGCCTCGGCGGCGGGTACCGCGACGAGGGCCAGCGGGATGGCGGGGAACCGCTCGTTCCAGGTCCGTACCCACTTGGCGGGTGTGACCCCCGGGACGTACGCGAGCCGGAACGAGGGGGGTGCTTCGGAGCCAGTCACTTCGTCAGGTTACCGGTCGTGGTCATCGGCGCCTCACCGGTCGTGGTCATGAGCGCCTCCCCGGTCGTGGTCATGGGCGGCCCCGATCGTGGTCATGAGCGCCCCACCGGTCACGGTCGGGGGCGGCGCACGGGCGAGGGTGGGTGCCACGCTCGCGAGGGGCGGGTGGCGCGCACGTCACAGTCGGGCGCCGGACGCGTGTGGTCGGAGGTGGCTCACATGCTCGATACCCTTGACACCATGAGTTCGCACCAGACCACCCAGACGATGAAGCCCGCGACCGCGGCCAAGAAGCTGGGTGTGTACCTCGAGGCCACCCCCGCCGAGTTCCAGGAGGGTGTCGTCTCGCGTGCCGAACTGAATGCGCTGCAGGCCGACCCGCCCGAGTGGCTGCGGGAGCTGCGCCGCGACGGCCCGCACCCCCGGCCCGTCGTCGCGGCCAAGCTGGGCGTCTCCATCGCGGGGCTCGCCCGGGGCGGGGTCACCGAGGCCCTCACCACCGAGCAGATCGAGGCGCTGAAGACGGACAACCCCGAGTGGCTGCAGAAGGAGCGTGCCACCCAGGCCGAGGTCCGCAAGGAAGCGGCCCGCATCAAGGAGAAGAACGCGGAGCGCGCGGCTCGTTCCGGCGACCCGCGCTGACCCAGCCCTTCATCGGCAGGTCCCGGTGGCCCGTCCCACCGTCCCACCGTCCCGCCACTCCGGTGATCCCGGGGCCCTGGGGCTGATCGCCGAGGTCCGCCCGCGGGGGAAGTTCATCGGTCGGCAGCGCGGCACCGCCGACGGCCTCCGCCTGAGAGACGTGAGCGTGGCGGCACCCCGGCGACCGCGACGCCTCGCGCCTCTGGCAGTCGGGCACGTCAAGCCCCTGGCAGTCGGGCCCGTCAAGCCCCTGACATCCGCGCACCCGCCGTGAGATCGTCCGCGGGTGACCGACTCTGCCGACGACACGATCCCGGGACGCCCGGACGACCGCACCGCGTCCGCCCTGCGCTTCGCCGTGGAACTCGTCGCCTGGGTAGCGACTCCGTGGGCACTGGCCGACCGCTCATGGCTGCTCGCCGCCCTGTCCGTGGTGCTGCTGATCGGCCTTCCGACCTGCTTCTCCACTCCGGGTGACAAAGCGAACGTGATCATCGCGGTGCCGGGCCGGGTCACGATCCTGCTGGTACTGCTCCAGCTCGCCGCGGCCGTGGTGTCCTCGTGGCTGGCCTGGCCCGCGTGGGCGGCGGTCCCGGTGACCCTCCTGGCCGCCGCCACCCTTGTCACGGAACGCCCACGCCGGCGGTGGCTGACCTCCGCGCGGCAGCACGCCGACTGAGGCGCTGCCCTGCCCCCGTCGACTGAGTGCTCGAGTCGGCCCGTCCGGCCGACTCGAGCGCACGCACGCGAATCGAGCGGAGCGTCAGTTCCAGTTGTCGATCTTGACGTCGTGGGGATCCGGTGCGCCCTTCCCGGTTTCGATCAGCGACTTCAGGCTCATCAGAAAGACCGCCCACTTGGTGCTGCAGTGGTGCATGAACTCCACCGGCTCCTTCCAGCCTTCGTGCTTGAAGAGAACGATGGTGTGGTCGTCGACCTGATCGAGGTCCCAGTCCACGTGCGTGCCGATCCATTCTTCGGGTCCGTCGACCACCTCCCACAGCACGTGCTTGCCCGGGTCGAGTTCGAGGACCTTCATGTCGAATCCACCGGCCCCGAACCGGAATTGGAGCACGCCGCCGAGGTCGTTGCCTTCGCCCTGTGTGTTGGTCGTCCACCAGCCGGCAAGCCCCTCGGCGGTGGTCAAGGCCGCGTAGACATCGGCCACCGGCGATGTGATTCCGACCCTGTGCAGGATGTCCACCATTTTCGATTCCTCTTTCCGGTCCTGGTTCTCATCTGTGCGTCATGAATTCACGGCTGGGTGCCGTACTGATCCTTGCTGCGCTGAATCGCCTCGGCGATCTGCTTGATACGCCGGAGCCTGGCGTCCCATGCCGCCCCCACCGAGGACAACTGGGCGACCGCGCGGGCCAGTTGAGCCTCGTCCACCCGGTACCTCTTCTCCCGCCCGGCAGGCGTGGCGTGCACCAGGCCGACGCGGTCGAGCACGCCGAGATGTTTCGCGATGGCCTGCCGCGTCACGGGCAACTGCTCGCTGAGGCTGGTGGCGGTGCCGTTGCCGTCCGCCAGGAGCAGATCGAGCATCCGCCGACGGGTCGGGTCCCCGACCGCGGACCACAGGGAGTCGTCGACGGCGGTCGTCATGGCGTTGACACCAGCCGCGCGACGTACTCCCCGAGGCGCGGAACAAAGGTGTCCCAACCGACGCCGTGTTCGCGGTACTGCTCCTCCAGCTTGGCGGCCTCCCAGCCCATCTCCCGGAATCCGGTCTCGGTGAGCCGAATCCGCGTGCCCGTGCCCGACGGGGTGAGCTCGAAGGTGACCTGCAGGGTGTTGGCCGAGTCGTCGACCTTGCCGTCGGGATAGCACCAGCGGAACGAGAACAATCGAGGCGGCTCGGCGTTCACCACGGTGATCGGGGCGACCTCTGCCCTGTCGCCCCAGACGAGCTCACCGACAGCGCCGGGAGTCGCTTCGATGTCGGCGTCGTCGGACCACCATTTTGAGATGTGCTCGGGCCGGCTGACGACCTCGAAGACCACCTCGGGCGAGGCGTCGACGTGGATCTCGCGTTCGATGCTGCCGTACTCCATGCTCTTCACCCTTTCCCCATGTGCAACGTTTGGTTGCGTATTACGCTAGCGCGCAACACGCAGTCACGCAACCATTGGTTGCGTAACCGCGGCCGGCGGCTGCCGCGTCTCCAGGAAGAAGTGGTTGACGTACTGCTTCGCGCAGGCGAAGTGGGGGTAGCCGGTGCGGCGCGCTGCCGGAACCGGGCGGCGTAGACGGCGCCGATCCGGGCGCCGTACGAGGTGCCCAGGCAGTTGAGTTTCGGATCGCCCGGCGCCGCGCGCAGGACGTCCGTGTCGCGGGTGACGTCGACCGTGTCGACGTAGTGCGGGATCGGGCCGGTGCGGCTTTCGCAGTTGCGGTTCGCCTTCTCGGTGGCGCGCTCAGCAGCTGCTTGGGGTCCATGTACTCGGCGACCCCGAGCAGCACGGCGCCGCCGCAGCTGATCCTCGCCGCCGTCGAGGACCAGCTCGGACTGCTGAACGTCCAGCCCGGCGTGCTCGGTTCGGGCGGTGTGGCCGAGTACCTCTTCGGGAATACACCCCGACCGGGCGGGCCTGCGGAACGGTGACTGAGCACTTCGGCGCGCGAGTTGAGCATCGCGGCGCCCGGTTCGCACTGGGGGAGTCGACACCGTCACAGGTGTGTCCGGCGGCGACAGGAAGCACCCGAACCGGCATGATGTGCGGGTGGACGAGGTGACCATCACCGAAGAAGACCGCCGACTTCTCGGGCTGTGGGCCGCCGATTGCGTCGAGCGGGTGCTCCCGCTGTTCGAGGCGAAGGCTCCCTGTGACACCCGTCCTCGCGAGGCGATCGAGGGCATCCGGGCCTTCGTGCGCGAGGGGAAGCGGACAGGGCGACTGCGCTCCCTTGCCTGGGCGGCTCACGCAGCCGCACGCGAGGTCGGCGACCCGGCTGCCACAGCCGCCGCCCGCGCCGCGTGCTACGCGGCGGCGACTCCTTACATCCACCCATTGGCCACCCCTCACCAGTCGAAGCACGCCCTTGGACCTGCGGTTTACCAGGCGCGCGCTCGTGAGCTCGCGGCGCGCGATGACGCCAGGGTCGGTGACGAGGAGATCCGATGGGCGATCGACCACGCCCCGCCGGCAGTTCGCGAGCTCGTGCGGCGGATGCCGGTTCGCAGTCCTGGCCGTAGTCGGCTGGACGCGTTCTACTACCAGCTCGACACGGGCCTTCGCCGCTGATCGGCGAGGCCCGCCGCCTCTCCGGGCCCCTTCGGAACGGCAAAGCCCGCCACTACGTTCCCCGGATCGACGCGTGCGCCGATCGGTTTCGCCGACACCCTGGACTCGACAAGCTCAACGCGCCGGATCCAACCCTGACGCGCCGGCCGAAGTGCTCAGGCCCTGAACCCGGCCGGCCGGCTCCCGCCGCGGGTGGGTCACCCCCAACGCCGAGCGGGCCGACTCAACCGTTCACGAGCAGGCTCAGGATTCGGTCACACCCCCGATCTCCGGACCGCCCGGGACGGGATTGCATAAACGTGCAGCGAAACGTATAGTCATGCCATCCAGGAGGAGGGTTCCATGGCGGTACGTGCGGCAGTGGCGGGAGCAAGTGGGTACGCGGGCGGGGAACTGCTGCGTCTGCTCCTGGTGCACCCCGAGATCGAGATCGGCGCCCTGACCGGCAACTCCAATGCGGGCCAGCGCCTCGGCGCGCTGCAGCCGCATCTGCTGCCGCTCGCGGACCGGGTCCTGCAGGAGACGACCCCCGACGTGCTCGCCGGGCACGACGTCGTCTTCCTCGCGCTGCCCCACGGGCGGTCCGCCGCCGTCGCCGAGCAGCTCGGCCCGGATGTCCTCGTGGTCGACATGGGCGCCGACTTCCGGCTGAAGGACCCGGCCGACTGGGAGAAGTTCTACGGCTCCGCGCACGCCGGGACCTGGCCCTACGGCCTCCCCGAACTGCCGGGTGCCCGCGCTGCGCTGGAGGGGTCCAAGCGCATCGCGGTGCCCGGTTGCTATCCGACGGCCGCCTCCCTGGCCCTCTTCCCGGCGTACGCGGCCGGGCTCGCCGAGCCCGAGGCCGTGATCGTCGCCGCCTCCGGGACGTCCGGTGCGGGCAAGGCGCCCAAGGCGCACCTCCTCGGCAGCGAGGTCATGGGGTCGATGTCCCCGTACGGCGTCGGCGGCGTCCACCGACACACCCCCGAGATGATCCAGAACCTCGGCGCGGCCGCCGGCGAGCCCGTCACCGTCTCCTTCACGCCCACCCTCGCGCCGATGCCCCGCGGCATCCTCGCCACCTGCAGCGCCAAGGCGAAGCCCGGCGTCACCGCCGAGTCCGTACGGGTCGCGTACGAGAAGGCGTTCGCCGACGAGCCGTTCGTGCACCTGCTGCCCGAGGGGCAGTGGCCCGCCACGGCGTCCGTCTACGGTTCCAACGCCGTTCAGGTCCAGGTCGCGTACGACGCCGCCGCGCACCGCATCATCGCGATCAGCGCCATCGACAACCTGACCAAGGGCACCGCCGGCGGTGCCGTCCAGAGCATGAACCTCGCCCTGGGGCTCCCCGAGGAGCTGGGTCTTTCCACGATCGGAGTCGCACCGTGAGCTGGGGGTACCACCCAGCGGTAGCCGGGGGAGCACGCGCAGCCGCCGGGCCGCAGACAACGATGAAGGCCGCACCTCTGCGCTGCACGGGCGACGGTGACATCAGCCGCTACCGCGGCGGGGCGAACAAGGAGATGCAGTGAGTGTCACGGCAGCACAGGGATTCACGGCGGCGGGGATCGCAGCCGGGATCAAGGAGAACGGCAACCCGGATCTGGCCCTCGTGGTCAACAACGGGCCCCGCCTCGCCGCCGCGGGCGTCTTCACCTCCAACCGCGTGAAGGCCGCGCCGGTCCTCTGGTCGGAACAGGTCCTCAAGAGCGGCCGGCTGACCGCCGTCGTCCTCAACTCCGGTGGCGCCAACGCCTGTACGGGGCCGAAGGGCTTCCAGGACACCCACGCCACAGCGGAGAAGGTGGCCGAGTCCCTCGACGCCGCGGGGTTCGGCGAGATCGGCGCGGGCACGGTCGCGGTGTGCTCGACCGGTCTCATCGGTGTGCTGCTGCCCATGGACAAGCTGCTGCCGGGCGTCGACGCGGCAGTCGCCCGGCTCAGCCCGCACGGCGGCGAGAAGGCCGCCATCGCCATCAAGACCACCGACACGGTCCACAAGACGTCGGTGGTGACGAAGGACGGCTGGACCGTCGGCGGCATGGCCAAGGGCGCCGGCATGCTCGCCCCCGGCCTCGCCACCATGCTCGTGGTGGTGACCACGGACGCCGACGTGGACAGCGAGACACTCGACAAGGCGCTGCGCGCGGCCACGAAGGTCACCTTTGACCGCGTCGACTCCGACGGCTGCATGTCCACCAACGACACCGTGTTGCTGCTCGCCTCCGGTGCCTGCGGCATCACCCCGGAATACGGGGAGTTCGCGGAGGCCGTACGGGCGGTCTGCGACGACCTCGGTCAGCAGCTCATCCGCGACGCCGAGGGCGCCGGCAAGGACATCAAGGTCGAGGTGATCAACGCCGCGACCGAGGACGACGCCGTCGAGGTGGGCCGCTCGATCGCCCGCAACAACCTCCTCAAGTGCGCGATCCACGGCGAGGACCCCAACTGGGGCCGTGTCCTCTCGGCCATCGGTACGACCCGGGCCGCCTTCGAACCCGACCAGCTCAACGTCGCGATCAACGGCGTATGGGTCTGCAAGAACGGCGGCGTCGGCGAGGACCGCGGCCTCGTCGACATGCGCTACCGCGAGGTCCACATCGTCGCCGACCTCGCCGCGGGCGCAGAGACCGCCACGATCTGGACCAACGACCTCACCGCCGACTACGTCCACGAGAACAGCGCGTACTCCTCATGAGCAATGTGACCAGGAAACACACCGCTCTGCCCAAGGCACAGATCCTCATCGAGGCGCTGCCCTGGCTGACCCGGCACAACGGCAAGACGGTCGTCGTCAAGTTCGGCGGCAACGCCATGATCGACGAGGAGCTGAAGGCGGCGTTCGCGCAGGACATCGTGTTCCTGCACCACGCAGGTCTGAAGCCGGTCGTCGTGCACGGCGGCGGGCCGCAGATCAGCGCCGCCCTCGACCGGCACGGCATCGTCAGCGAGTTCAAGGCGGGGCTGCGCGTCACGACCGAGGACGCCATGGACGTCGTACGCATGGTGCTGGCCGGACAGGTGCAGCGCGAGCTGGTCGGGCTGCTCAACCAGCACGGTCCGCTCGCCGTCGGCCTGACCGGCGAGGACGCGCACACCATCACGGCCACCAAGCACCAGCCCGAGATCGACGGCGAACTGGTCGACATCGGGCGGGTCGGCGAGATCACCGACATCGACACGGGCGCCATCGAGGCGCTGCTCTCCGACGGCCGGATTCCGGTCGTCTCCTCGATCGCCCGCTCCCAGGACGACGGACATGTCTACAACGTCAATGCTGATACGGCGGCTGCGGCACTCGCTGCGGCACTGGGGGCCGAGACCCTCATGGTCCTCACGGACGTCGAGGGCCTCTACGAGGACTGGCCCAACAGCGACGAGGTGATCAGCCGCCTCACCGCTTCCGAGCTGGAGAAACTGCTGCCCGAGCTGGCCAGCGGCATGGTGCCGAAGATGGAGGGCTGTCTGCACGCCGTGCGCAACGGCGTCACCACGGCCCGCGTCATCGACGGCCGGGTCCAGCACTCGATCCTGCTGGAGATCTTCACCGACGAGGGGATCGGCACGATGGTCGTGCCGGACGACGAGGAAGCGGGGGACAGCGCATGACCGGCAACGAAGAGCTCACCCAGCGGTGGCAGGGCTCGCTCATGGACAACTACGGCACCCCGCGGCTGCCGCTCGTCCGGGGCGCCGGGACCAAGCTGTGGGACGCCGACGGCAAGGAGTACCTCGACTTCGTCGGCGGGATCGCGGTCAACGCGCTCGGCCATGCCCACCCCGCGATCGTCGAGGCCGTCGGCAGGCAGATCGGCTCCCTCGGCCATGTCTCCAACCTCTTCGTCGCCGAGCCGCCCGTCGCGCTCGCCGAACGGCTGCTGCAGCTCTTCGGGCGCGAGGGCCGGGTGTACTTCTGCAACTCGGGCGCCGAGGCCAACGAGGGCGCCTTCAAGATCGGCCGGCTCACCGGCCGGACGCACATGGTCGCCACCACCGGCGGCTTCCACGGCCGCACCATGGGCGCCCTCGCGCTCACCGGCCAGTCCGCCAAGCAGGAGCCGTTCCTGCCGCTGCCCGGCGACGTCACGCATGTCCCGTACGGCGACGCGCAGGCCCTGGCCGAAGCGGTCACCGAGGACACCGCCCTGGTGATCATCGAGCCCATCCAGGGCGAGAACGGCGTGGTCGTGCCGCCCGCCGGCTACCTCAAGGCCGCCCGTGCGATCACTGCCGCCACCGGTGCCCTCCTGGTCCTCGACGAGGTGCAGACCGGAATCGGCCGGACCGGACACTGGTTCGAGTACCAGGCGCACGAGGGCGTGCTGCCGGACGTCGTCACGCTCGCCAAGGGCCTCGGCGGCGGACTGCCGCTCGGCGCCACCGTCGCCTTCGGCCGGGCCGCCGGGCTGCTGAAGCCTGGCCACCACGGCACGACCTTCGGCGGCAACCCGGTCGTCTGCGCCGCCGGACTGGCCGTACTCGACACGATCGAGTCCGAAGGACTCCTCGAGAACGTGAAGCGCACGAGCGAGAAGCTGCGGGACGGAATCGAGTCACTTGCGCACCCTTTGATCGACCATGTCCGGGGCGCGGGGCTGCTCCTGGGTATCGTGCTCACCGAGCCGCTCGCGCCCCAGGTGCAGCAGGCGGCTCAGGACGCCGGTTTCCTGGTGAACGCGCCCGCCCCCGATGTCGTACGGCTGATGCCGCCGCTGAACCTCGGCGATGACGAAGTGGACGCGTTCCTCCAGGCCCTTCCCGGTGTCCTCGACGCAGCCAACGGGGATGGATGATCCTGAGAAATGGGACGACGACGATGAGTCAGGCGCAGGACCACGAGCACGCAGGGCCTGCCGTGCCGCAGACCCGCACCGCACGCCACCGCCGGATCGTGGACATCCTCAACCGGCAACCGGTGCGTTCCCAGAGCCAGCTGGCGAAGCTTCTCGCCGACGACGGGCTGAGCGTCACCCAGGCGACGCTCTCCCGGGACCTGGACGAGCTGAACGCGGTGAAGATCCGCAACAACGACGGCGACCTCATCTACGCGGTACCGAGCGAGGGGGGCTTCCGCACGCCGCGCGCGCCGCTGGGTGAGTCGGCGAAGGAGGAGCGGATGCGGCGGCTGTCCGCGGAGCTGCTGATCTCCGCGGAGGCCTCCGCGAATCTTGTGGTGTTGCGGACCCCGCCGGGGGCCGCGCAGTTCCTCGCCTCGGCCATCGACCAGGCCGAGCTGCATGACATTCTCGGCACGATCGCCGGGGACGACACCTTGCTGCTCATCAGTCGCAACCCGACCGGCGGTCAGGCGCTGGCCGATCACCTCTTGCGGTTGGCTCAGAACCATCACTGAGGTGTACGACGATGGAGGCGCACCCCCGGTCGGGGTGCGCCTCTGTGTGTCCAGGTGCAGGCCGGCTGTGGTGGCTCGCGCAGCTCCCCGCGCCCCTTACGGGGCTCAGCCCAGTCTTTGAGCCAACCCCCCGGTGCATCTCACCTCGTCCCCCGCAGTGATCAGCAGGGCCTCGATGCCGGGGAGGGACTCCAGCCAGTCCAGGGCCTGGCGGGAGCCCATCGCGAACGCTGCCGTCGCCCAGGCATCGACCCAGGTCAGCCGGGGCCCCACCACGGTCACGGCGACCAGGTCGGTGACCGCGGACCTGCCGGTGCGCGGGTCGACGATGTGGGTGCCGCGCTCGGCGGTGCCGGAGGTGGCCACGGCGAGCTCGTCGACGCCGGCCGCGGAGACCACGGCGGCGAGCGAACCCGGGCGCAGCGGGTCCGACAGGCCGACCCGCCAGGGCCGGTGCGACCCGGGCACGCCGCACAGCTGGACGTCGCCGCCGCCGTTGACGCTGACTCCGCTCGCCCCGGCCGCCGCGATGTGCCGGGCCGCACGCTCGGTCGCCCAGCCCTTCACGATCCCCGTCGGGTCGAGCTCACCCCGGTACGTAGTACTGAACCAGCCCTCGCTCAGCCGCTCAGCCTCCGCGCCCAGACCGAGCACCTCGGCGACCTCCGGATCGCACTCCTCGACCGTCAGCTCACCGCGCGCGAGACGCGAGAGCTGGCTGTCCTCGCGATAGGTGCTGAACACCTCGTCCACATGGTGGAGTCGGGTGATCGCCTCCTCCAACGCCGCCTGCACGGCGGCCGGTTCCCCGCCCCGTACGTCGAAGGAGAAGACCGTGCCCATGACCTCCTCGGCGTGGCGCAGCGCGGGCGGGGCCTCCGCGGGCTCAGCCACCGGCCTTGTCCAGGGCCGACTGCAGGGACTGCTTGTATCCGCCGCTGGTGTAGGTGGCGCCGGAGACGGCGTCGATGTCGGCGCTCCCGGCGGCGACGGCTTCCTGGTTGAGTTTGGGGACGGCCAGAGCCGTCTTCTGGGTGCTGGTTCCGCCGCTGGGCGCCTGGACGGCCTCGGCCTTGGTGATCTTGTCGCCGGTGAGGGTGAGCCGTACCTGGACGGGCCCGTACTGGGTCTGGGCCACGTTTCCGGTGACGGTGCGGGCCTGCGCGGCCGGGGCCTGCGGCGACGAGGAGGCCCCGGCCGCTCCCGAGGATCCCGACGTACCTCCGGCGGCCTTCGCCTTGTCCAGGGCCGACTGCAGGGACTGCTTGTACCCGCCGCTCGTGTAGGTCGCTCCGGAGACGGCGTCGATGTCCGCGCTCTGCGCGGCGACGGCTTCCTCGTTGAGTTTGGGTACGGCCAGGGCGGTCTTCTGGTCGCTGGTTCCGCCCTTGGGGGCCTGGACCGTGTCCGCCTTGGTGATCCTGCCGCCGCTCATGGTCAGCTGCACCTGGACCGGCCCGTACTGGGTCTTCACCACGTCACCGGTGACGGTCTGCGCACCCGTCTGCTGCGTGCTGCCGCCCTGGGGCGACTCCTGCCCGGCCGCTGTCTGCTGAGGGGCCGCTCCCGCGGCTGCGGCCGCAGGGTCCGAGGACGGCTTCAGCGACAGCAGCAGGACGATCCCGGACACGGTGGCGGCGGTGGCGAGCATGACGCGCCGAATGGGGTGACTCTTCTTCATCGCTCCTGACTCCCGTCGCTCACATCTCGAACGACTCGTGATGGATGCGGCGGGCGGGGACCCCCGCGCCGCGCAGTGCTTCGTACACCTGCTGCGCGAAGCCGGGCGGCCCGCACATGAAGACGTCGTGGCGGTCGATGTCGGGCAGCTTCCGGCGCAGGGACTCCGCCGAGATGTCCGGGCGCTCCCCTTCGGGACTGTTCACCGCGTACATCAGGCGGGCCCCGCGCTCCTTGGAGATGGCGGCGAGCTCGTCCCACAGGGCCAGGTCCTGGGTGCTGTTGGCCCGGTAGAGCAGCGTCAGGTCGCCGGAGGCGCCGGGCAGCGTCTCGAAGAGCGCCCGCATCGGAGTGATACCGACGCCACCCGCCACCAGGAGCACCTTGCCGCGGCTGCGCTTGCCCGCTGTCAGCGCCCCGTACGGGCCCTCCGCCCAGACCCTGGTGCCCGGCTCCAGGTCGCGCAGCGCGGCGCTGTGGTCGCCGATCGCCTTCACGGTGATGCGCAGCATGTTGGGGCGGGGCGCCGCCGACAGCGAGTACGGGTGGGAGCTGAGCCGCATCCCCGGCGCCAGGAAGCGCCACCGGAAGAACTGCCCGGCCTCCGCGCCCATCCGGTGCAGCTTCTGCCCGCTGATCAGCACCGACACGATCCCGGGCGTCTCCTCGATCACCGCCTCGACCCGCATCCGGTGCTTCAGGTTGAGCCGGATCGGCGCGAGGATCCGGTACCAGATCACGAGCGCGGTCACCGTCCCGTACAGCCCGTACCAGACCGTCTTCGCGACGGGCTCCACCGCGAAGTCGTTGCCGGTGGACAGCTGGTGCCAGAACGTCAGGAACACGGCTGCGTATGTCAGCAGGTGGACGTGGTACCAGGTGTCGTACGGGATCAGGCGGCGGATGCCGCCGACGGAGATGAACCCGATGAGCACCAGCAGACCCGTGCCGATCGCGGCCTTGCCCATGTCGGGCAGCTGGTTGACCGAGTCGATGGTCTGCTGCACGATCCCGCCGAGCCCCTTCCCGGACTGCAGGGCGTAGCCCCACATGGTCAGGAAGAGGTGGGCCAGGACCAGACAGATCGTGTACCGGCCGCTCATGGCGTGCCAGCGCGCGACCCGGTCGGAGCCCACCCGGCGCTCCAGGGCGGGAACACGGGCCATCTGCAGCACCACGAGCGCCATCAGATAACCGGCGAGCAGTCCGGTGATCCGGCCCGCGTTGAGGATCTTGCTGTTGTCGTCCGCGATGGACGGGGTGTTGTTCCACCACAGCCAGATGACCCCGGCCGCCCCGGCCCAGACGGCGAGCAGCAACGGGACGGCGGGCGAGCGGCGTGGGCGGATACGGCGCATGGTCTGGCGCCGCGCGGCGCGACCACCGGCGATCGTGGACACGGTTCCTCCGTGTTCGTCCGGGGGGACGGGGCAAGGGGAGTGGTCCCCTGGCCCAGAGATACGGTCCACGACGGCAGTGCGTTCAGAGGCCGGCCGAGTCCAGTGCCGACTGAAGGGACTGCCGGTAACCGTCGCTGGTGTACGTGGCTCCGGACACGGAGTCGATCTGGGCGCTCTGCGCGGCGAGCGCCTCACGCCTGAGCTGGGGGATCGCGTAGCTGTTGATCTCCTGGTCCTTCGGATTGTCCGAGGGGTAGGCGACCGCGGTGACGTCAGTGATCTTTCCGTTCTTCAGCGTGATGCGCACCTGGACGGGGCCCCAACGGGTCTGGACCGTGTCACCGGTGACGGTCTTGGCGCCCGTGCTGCTCTTGGGGGAGCCGGCGGTGCTTGTGGGAGTGGGGGACTGCGAGGACCGCGACGGGGACTGGCCGGCGGACGAGGACGCCTGGGCCACGGTCGGTGGTGTGTGCGGCTTCAGCGACAGCAGCAGGACGACGCCGGTGACGGTACTGGCGGCCGCGAGGACGACGCGCCGCAGCGGACGTTGCTTCTTCAGGGCGTGCAAGGCAGCCTCACAGCTCGAACGACTCGTGGTGGATACGGCGGTCGGGGACACCCGCCGCGCGCAGTGCCTCGTACAGGTCACGCGCCATCGTGGGCGGGCCGCACAGATAGACGTCGTGCGCCGCGATGTCGGGCACGCTCGCCCGCAGGGTCTCGGCGGTGAACCGCGGGCGCGTTCCGTCGGCGCCGTTGACCGCGTACAGGACGCGCGCGCCGCGCCACTTCGCGATGGCCTCCAACTCGGCGCCCAGCGCGAGGTCTTCGGCCGTACGCGCCCGGTAGAGGAGGGTGACCTGGCCCGGCAGGGTCTCGAACAGGGCGCGCAACGGCGTGATGCCGACGCCGCCCGCGATCAGCAGCGCCTTCGAGGAGATGCGCCGCTCGGCGGTCAGCGAGCCGTACGGGCCCTCCGCCCACACCCGGGTGCCGGGCCGCAGCAGCCCCACCGCGGCACTGTGGTCGCCGAGCGCCTTCACGGTGATCCGCATCCGGTCGGGCCGGGGCGGTGCCGACAGCGAGTACGGCGTGGAGGTCCACCGCATCCCGTCCGAGAGGAACCGCCAGCGGAAGAACTGCCCCGCCTGGGCGTTCAGTTCGTCCAGCCGCTCCCCGCGCACGACGATGGAGAAGACCCCCGGCGCCTCGCGGTACACCGACTCCACCCGCAGCCGATGGCGCAGATTGAGCCGCACCGGGACGAGCAGCCGGAACCATGCGACGAGTGCGGCCGTGCCCAGGTAGAGCACGTACCAGGCGGCCTGGGCGAGGCTGTTGCCGACGAAGTCGGAGCCGAGTGCGAGCTGGTGGAAGAAGGCGAGGAAGACCGCTACGTACGTGAGCAGGTGCACGTAGTACCAGAACTCGTGGGGGATCCGACGGCGGGCGGCGCGCGCCGAGGTGACGCCGACGGCGAAGAGGATGAGCGTGCCGACCGTCGCCTTGAGCATGTCCGGATAGTCGAACACCACGCTCAGGGTCTCGTGCACGATGCCCGACCCGTCCTGGGAGGCGTACCCGAAGAGGATCAGCGTGACGTGCGCGACAAGCAGGCAGATCGTGTACCGGCCCGCCATGGAATGCCAGCGGGCCACCCGGTCGGAGCCCACGTTCCGCTCCAGGAGGGGGACCCGGGCCATCAGCGCCACCAGCACCGCGCAGCCGTAGCCGCACAGCAGCCCGGCGATCCGCCCGGCGTCGGTCAGCCATCCGGCGAGGCCCACCACCGACCGCGTGTCGGTCCACCACAGGGCGACGACGGCGGCGGCACCGGCCCAGAGCAGGGCCAGCAGCGGCCCGGCGGGCGAGGGGCGGGGTCGCCTGCGTCCTCGGGTGGGGCGCGGGACCGCAGCCCGCTCGTACACCGTGGTCATCTGTTCGTCCTTCCGGCTGTCCGGGAGGAAACTGTGCGTCCGGAACTTCTGAGGACCCTCTGAACCGGCGCGTTCAGCGCGGACTCACAGGAAACCGAGAGCCTCGGGGAGAGGCGACTCAGAGGAAACTCAGAGGCACCGGGGGAGGATGCAGCCGCCAGGAAGAGCGATGCTGGAAGACGACATGAACACTCCCCGATCCCGAGGCAACGGCCGGCCCGCGCTCACCCGCCCCGACGGCACCCCTGTCCGCGTCCTCGTCGTCGACGACGACCCGGATCTGGCCGAGGTCCTCTCCGGGGCCCTGCGCTACGAGGGCTGGGAGGTGCGCACGGCGGGCGACGGGGCTTCGGCCGTCGCCGGGGCCCGCGAGCTGCTGCCCGACGCCGTCGTCCTCGACGTGATGCTCCCGGACACCGACGGCTTCCACGTGCTGCGCGACCTGCACACGGTGAAGCCCGACGTCTGCGTTCTCTTCCTCACCGCGCGGGACGCCGTCGAGGACCGGATCGCCGGCATCACCGCGGGCGGCGACGACTACGTGACCAAGCCGTTCAGCCTGGAGGAGGTGGTCGCCCGGCTGCGCGGGTTGCTGCGCCGCGCGGGCATGGCCCGGCAACTGGACGAGGGACCACGGTTGGTCGTCGGCGACCTGGTCATGGACGAGGAGGCCCGTGAGGTGACCCGGGGCGGCGAGCTGATCGAACTGTCGCCGACCGAGTTCGAGCTCCTGCGTTTCCTGATGCGCAACCCGCGCCGGGTCCTCAGCAAGGCGCAGATCCTCGACCGCGTCTGGTCGTACGACTTCGGTGGCAGGGCCCATGTTGTCGAGCTCTACATCTCGTATCTGCGCAAGAAAGTGGACGCGGGCCGCGAGCCCATGATCCACACGGTGCGCGGCGCCGGATACGTGATCAAGCCGGTGGCGGGACGATGAGCCCGCGGGCGTGGCCCTGGGCGACGCGGCGGTGGTCGTGGGTGAGGGGACGGTGGGCGTGGCTGGGGGCGGGCGTACGCCGGCTGCCGCGCCCGCGCACGATGCGGGCCCGGCTCACCGCCGGGCTCGTGGTGCTGCTCGCCATCAGCTGCGCCGCCGTCGGGGTGGCCGCCGTGTACGAACTGAACGGCTTCCTCACCGGCCGCCTCGACCAGCAGTTGCACGATGTGGGGGCACGATTTCCCGCGAGCCTGGAGCACGGCGCCGTGAAGCCGTCGGACCATGACAACGACGAACACGGCGACACACGCAACCAGAGTGCCGGGACGCTCGGCGCCCGGCGGGTGGGCCGGGACGTCACCAACGCTGCGGTCGTACCCTCCGGCGGCAGGGCGACCGCAGTGAACGTGCGAGTGACCGCCGCCGACAAGAAGGCCCTCGCCGGAGTCCCGCTCGACGGCGGGGGACACACCATCTGCCTGTCGGCGGTGGGCGAGTACCGGGTGACGGCGGTGCCGGGCCTCGACGGCGACGTCCTGATCACCGGCTTGCCGATGGAGCCGGTCACGGCCGCGGTCCACCGTCTGGAACTGGTGGCTTCCGCCGTCTTCGGCGCGGCCCTCGCCGTCGCCGGCATCGCCGGCGCCCTCTGGGTGCGTTGGTCGCTGCGCCCGCTGAGCCGGGTCGCCGCGACCGCGACGCGGGTCAGTGAACTCCCGCTCGCCAGCGGCGAGGTGGCGCTGCCGCCGCGTGCGCCCGAGTCCGACCCGCGCAGCGAGGTGGGCAGGCTCGCCGGTGCCTTCAACCGCATGCTCGGCCATGTCGAGGACGCGCTGACCAAGCGGCACGCGAGCGAGGAACGGCTGCGCAGCTTCGCCGCCGACGCCAGCCATGAGCTGCGCACCCCGGTGGCCTCGGTCCGTGGCCATGCCGAGCTGGCGCTGTTGCACCCGGGCCCGGTGCCCTCCAAGGTGACCCGTGCACTGGAACGCATCGCCGCCGAGTCGGCCCGGATGGGCGAGATGGTCGACGACCTGCTGCTGCTCGCCCGCCTCGACGCCGGCCGCCCTCTGGAACGGCTCCCCGTCGACCTCACCCGCCTCGTCCTCGACGCCGTCACCGACGCCCGGGCCGCGGGTCCCGACCACCGCTGGACGCTGGAGCTGGCGGAGGAGCCGGTGGCGGTGACCGGTGACGCGCACCGACTCCAACAGGTGTTGGCCAACTTGTTGGCCAACGCACGTTTGCACACGCCCGTGGGCACCAAGGTGACGGTGGCTCTGGAGACCGACGACAAGACGGCCGTCCTCACGGTCCACGACGACGGCCCGGGCGTCCAGAAGGACGTCCAGCCCGGCGTCTTCGAACGCTTCACCCGAGCCGACCGTCGCCGCGCCGAGGGGGCGGGCGGTGGCGCGGGGCTCGGCCTGTCGATCGTGGCGGCAGTGGTGGCGGCGCACGGTGGAAGCGTGCGGTTGGAGAGCCGCCCGGGATCGACGACGTTCACGGTCCGCCTACGGATGGGCGGCGCTGAAGGCGCCTCGTAACGGCTGCGGGGAACTGCGCGACCAGCCGCACACGACCGGTGGCCACGACAGGGCCCGCCCTACGGCGCAGTCGTACTCGGTGGCAGCGGGAGAGGCAGCCCCGGCAGACCGTCCAGGCTCGTGGCGATGTGGTCCTTCTTGGCGAAGTACGCGTCGAGCGAGGCGTCGTCCTCGCGCGCGAACCGCTTGGCGTGCAGATCGCGATCCTCGTCGTAGGACATGAAGGGCACCGCGTAACCACAGGTGTCACGGACGAGTTCGGCGGTCACCACAATGATCGCGCGGAGTCCGTGCGGGGTCGGGTCGATGTCCGGGAAGTGGGTGAGCAGCTCCGGGAAGCGCGGATCGTCCCGGAAGACGGGCTCACCGCGGCCGTGCACCCGGACGATGTTGGGCGGGCCCTGGAAGGCGCACCACATGAGGGTGATCCGGCCGTTCTCGCGCAGATGCGCGATCGTCTCGGCGTTGCTACCCGCGAAGTCCAGATAGGCCACGGTCAGCTCGTCGAGCACGGCGAACGAGCCGGTGAGTCCCTTGGGGGAGAGGTTGATGGTGCCGTCGCCGGACAAGGGCGCGGTCGCGGTGAAGAAGAGGGGCTGCGCCTCGATGAACGTACGCAGGCGGCCGTCAATGCGCTCATAGGTCTTTCCCATGTCTAACGATTATTGGGGAAAGTCTTTCGGCTGTCTAATGAATTGACGGTTCCGGTGGGTCCATGGCCGCCCCCGGCCGACGCTCCGCGGGGCGGTCGCAGTGCCTGTCACGTCACTTGGTGAGTGTGCAGGCGGCGAGGGAGTCCAGGCCCTGCGGCTTGGCCGCGGTGCGGCCGATGGAGATGGCGATGCGGTCGATGGTGGAGACCCGCTTGTTTTTCAGGGGGCCGAGGATCGCGTTCTGGACGAAGTTGGGTCCGCCCTGTCCGACGGTGTTCGCCAGCCGCGCGTTCGCCTCGGAGATCTGGGTGTTCAGCAGCGTGAGATTGCGGTCGACCTCTGCCTTGGCGGAGGCGGGGATCGCGGGCAGCTTCGATGCGACGTCGGGGCAGGAGATGGTGCCCGCGGCGGTGGTGCTCCCCGCATTCCCGGAGTTGCCGCCCGCCTGGGCGGTCGCCGTCGGGCTCGTGGATGCGGCCGCGTTCGGCGTCGTGGCGGCGTCGCCGCCCACCGGGTTCAGCGTGCACGGCGCCAGGGCGTCCAGCCCCTGCGGCTTGGCCGCCGTGCGCCCGATGGCTGTCGCGATGCGATTGATGGTGGCGACCCGCTTGTCCTTGAGCGGGCCGAGGATCGCGTTCTGGACGAAGTTCGGTCCGCCTTGGCCGACCGTGTCGACCAGCCGCTTGTCGGCCTCGGAGATCTGGGTGTTCAGCAGCGCGAGATTGCGGTCCACCTCGGCCTTTGCGGAGGCGGGAACCGCGGGCAGGCTCGGCGCGACGGCCGGGCAGTTCACCGTTCCCGGGGACACGGCCTTCGTCGTGGCGTTCCGACCGCCGCTCTTGGACGTCTCCCCGGCCAAGGCGGAGCCGGCGATCACCGCTCCGGACAACACCACCGCGGCGGCGCCGCCGATCATCGCTACGCGGCGCTTGTGGTACTTCGGAAGAGCCCTGGACATGCGGAAGCCTCACCTGGTCAGGAGTGGGTGCACGGAAGTGGGTGTACAAACGCGGCGCCTGCGTTCGGAGTGAAGTACGAGAAAGCGGTTTCGTGCGTTCAATCGCTCCCGGGATTTCCGGGTCGGCACCCCTTCGATTGACGAATCATGCAGAGCCCTGCATACTCATGCATGTCAGTGAATGCAGTGTGAGGAGAACCCCGTGACCGAGCGCGTCGTACTCGCCTACTCGGGCGGTCTGGACACCTCCGTCGCCATCGGCTGGATCGCCGAGGAGACGGGCGCCGAGGTCATCGCCGTTGCCGTGGACGTCGGCCAGGGCGGCGAGGACCTGGACGTCATTCGCAAGCGCGCGCTCGCCTGCGGTGCCGTCGAGGCCGAAGTCGCGGACGCCAAGGACGAGTTCGCCGACGAGTACTGCCTTCCGGCGATCAAGGCCAACGCCCTCTACATGGACCGCTACCCGCTGGTCTCGGCCCTCTCCCGGCCGACGATCGTCAAGCACCTCGTCGCCGCCGCCCAGAAGCACGGCGCCACCACGGTCGCCCACGGCTGCACCGGCAAGGGCAACGACCAGGTCCGCTTCGAGGCCGGCATCGTCGCCCTCGCCCCCGACCTCAAGTGCATCGCCCCGGTCCGTGACTACGCAATGACCCGGGACAAGGCGATCGCCTTCTGCGAGGAGAAGCAGCTCCCGATCGCCACCACCAAGAAGTCCCCGTACTCCATCGACCAGAACGTCTTCGGGCGCGCCGTCGAGACGGGCTTCCTGGAGGACATCTGGAACGCGCCGATCGAGGACATCTACGAGTACACCTCCAACCCGGCCGAGCCCCGCGAGGCCGACGAGGTGATCATCTCCTTCAAGCAGGGCGTCCCGGTCGCCATCGACGGCAAGCCCGTCACCGTGCTCCAGGCCATCAAGGAGCTGAACGTGCGAGCCGGGCAGCAGGGCATCGGCCGGATCGACATGGTCGAGGACCGGCTCGTGGGCATCAAGTCCCGTGAGGTGTACGAGGCTCCGGGCGCGATCGCGCTGATCACGGCCCACCAGGAGCTGGAGAACGTCACCGTCGAGCGTGAACTCGCCCGCTACAAGCGGCAGGTCGAGCAGCGCTGGGGCGAACTGGTCTACGACGGCCAGTGGTTCTCCGCGCTCAAGCGCGCCCTGGACGGTTTCATCGACGAGGCCAACCAGCACGTCAACGGCGACATCCGGATGACCCTGCACGGCGGCCGCGCCGTCGTCACCGGCCGTCGCTCCGACACGTCGCTCTACGACTTCAACCTGGCGACGTACGACACGGGCGACTCGTTCGACCAGGCCGCGGCCAAGGGCTTCATCGACATCTACAGCCTGTCGTCGAAGATCGCCGCCCAGCGGGACCTCGCGTAAGCAGTAGCGTGATCACCGCCTCTCCGTCTGCATCAGACGAGGAGGCGGTCGCACGGCGAGCTGGGGGTGTCCCCCAGACAACACAGCCACCACCTCCGAGGAGCACAGCAAGTGAGCAGCAACAGCGGTGACGTACGGCTCTGGGGCGGCCGTTTCGCCGACGGTCCCGCCGAGGCCCTGGCCAAGCTGTCCGCGTCGGTCCACTTCGACTGGCGCCTGGCGCCGTACGACATCGCCGGTTCGCGTGCCCACGCGCGCGTGCTGCACAAGGCGGGCCTGCTCACCGAGGACGAGCTGACGCGCATGCTCGCGGGCCTCGACCGGCTCGAAGCGGACGTGGAGTCCGGCGACTTCGTGGGCACCATCGCCGACGAGGACGTGCACACCGCCCTGGAGCGCGGCCTCCTCGAGCGCCTCGGCCCCGACCTCGGCGGCAAGCTGCGCGCGGGACGCTCGAGGAACGACCAGGTCGCGACCCTCTTCCGGATGTACCTGCGCGACCACGCCCGCATCATCGGTGGCCTGATCGCCGACCTCCAGGACGCCCTTGTCGGCCTGGCCGAGGCACACCCGGACGTCGCCATGCCCGGACGTACACACCTCCAGCACGCCCAGCCGGTGCTCTTCGCCCACCACGTCCTCGCGCACGTCCAGTCCCTGTCCCGGGACGCCGAACGCCTGCGCCAGTGGGACGAGCGGACGGCTGTGTCGCCGTACGGCTCGGGCGCCCTTGCCGGTTCCTCCCTCGGCCTCGACCCGGAAGCCGTCGCCAAGGACCTCGGCTTCGAGCACGGCAGCTCCGCCAACTCCATCGACGGCACGGCCTCCCGCGACTTCGTCGCCGAGTTCGCCTTCATCACCGCGATGATCGGCGTCAACCTCTCCCGCATCGCTGAAGAGGTCATCATCTGGAACACGAAGGAGTTCTCCTTCGTCACCCTCCACGACGCGTTCTCGACGGGCTCGTCGATCATGCCCCAGAAGAAGAACCCGGACATCGCCGAGCTGGCGCGCGGCAAGTCGGGCCGCCTGATCGGCAACCTCACCGGCCTGATGGCGACGCTCAAGGCGCTGCCCCTCGCGTACAACCGCGACCTCCAGGAGGACAAGGAGCCGGTCTTCGACTCCTGCGACCAGCTGGAGGTCCTGCTCCCCGCCTTCACCGGCATGATGGCCACGCTCACCGTCAACCGCGAGCGCATGGAGGAGCTGGCCCCGGCCGGCTTCTCGCTCGCCACCGACATTGCCGAGTGGCTGGTCAAGCAGGGCGTACCGTTCCGTGTCGCGCACGAGGTCGCGGGCGAGTGCGTGAAGGTCGCCGAGGCCGAGGGCAAGGAGCTCGACGGTCTGACCGACGAGCAGTTCGCGAAGATCTCCGCGCATCTGACGCCCGAGGTGCGGACGGTTCTCAACGTCCCCGGCGCCCTGGCCTCCCGCAACGGCCGGGGTGGTACGGCGCCGAGCGCGGTCGCCGTACAGCTCGCCGAGGTCAAGTCGGACGTGGTGGCCCAGCACGCATGGGCCACGGCCAAGCAGGCCTAGAACACAGGGGAGCGGGGCCGCCCCGCAGTCGGCTGAAGGGTCCGGACATCACGTCCGGGCCCTTCGTGCTGCCCGGACCACCCCGGACCGCTGGATAACAGATGAGATTCGGCCGCTGGCCGGATCCTTGACTTGTGGCTACTCGGAGGTAACGATTCCGGTTACTGGTCGGCATTGTCGAACGCCGGTCCTGTCACAGCCGAGCATGAAAGGGACGTCATGCGCGCAAGACGTACAAGACGCATAGCCCGCCTCCTCGCCGTCAGCGCCGTCGCGGCGCTGTGCGCCTTCGGCCTCACGGCCCCGGCCGGCGCCGCCGACACTCCGCCACCCGGCGCCAACGACTGGTCCTGCAAGCCGGACTCCGCCCACCCGCAGCCGGTGGTCCTGGTGAACGGCACCTTCAAGACCTCGTACGAGAACTGGCTGACCCTCTCGCCCGCGCTCGCGGACGCCGGCTACTGCGTCTTCTCCTTCGAGTACGGCGATCTGGAGACCGCCCCGATCCCGGACTCGGCGGCCGAGCTCCGCGACTTCGTGAACGCCGTGCTTGGCGCGACCGGCGCCAAGAAGGTGGACATCCTCGGCCACAGCCAGGGCGGCATGATGCCCCGCTACTACGTGAAGTTCCTCGGCGGAGCCACCAAGGTCGACGATCTCGTCGGCATCGTGCCCTCCAACCACGGCACCACCAACCCGCTCGCCCTCGCGGCCGGCGCCACCGTCTGTCCCTCGTGTGTCGACCAGACCGCCGGCTCGGACTTCCTGCAGAAGCTCAACTCCGACCCGGAGACCCCGGTCGGTCCCGACTACACGGCGATAGCCACCAAGTACGACGAGGTCGTGGTGCCGTACACCAGCGCCTTCCTCGACGGTCCGGACTCCCGTGTGACCAACGTGCTGCTCCAGGACCGCTGCCCGCTCGACACCACCGAGCACGACCAGGCCCCCAAGTCCCCGCTGGTCGAGCAGTGGGTGCTCAACGCCCTCAAGCGGAGCGGCCCGGCCGACCCCGCCTTTGTGCCACGCTGCGTCAGCGCGGGCTGAACCGCGCGGAGCTGGGTAGATTGGTGCGGCATCCGCCCTCCGCCGATCGTGCAGGGAGCCACCATGCCGTTCAGTCGCCTGGCCCACGCGACCACGCCCACCGCGCACATCGGACTCGGCCTGGCCGCCGTCGGTCGTCCGGGCTACATCAACCTCGGCCGGGAGGGCGACCTCCCGGCCGACCGCAGCGTCGAAGCCCTGCGCGAGCGCACCCACGAACTCCTCGAAGCCGCCTACGTCCAGGGCGTGCGCTACTTCGACGTCGCCCGCTCCTACGGCCGCTCCGAGGAGTTCCTCGCCGACTGGCTGAACCGCCGGCCGGACATCGACGACGTCGTGATCGGCAGCAAGTGGGGCTACACCTACACGGCGGACTGGCACATCGACGCCGAGGCGCACGAGGTCAAGGACCACAGCCTCGCCACGTACGAGCGGCAGCGCGCCGAGACGGCGGAGCTGCTCGGCGACCGGCTCGACCTCTACCAGATCCACTCGGTGACCCCGGACAGCCCGGCCCTCACCGACAAGGAACTCCACGCCAGACTCGCCGAAGCGGCCGCGGGGGGTCTGTCGATCGGCTTCTCCACCAGCGGGCCCGCCCAGGCCGAGGCCATCCGCGCCGCGCTCGCGGTCACGGTGGACGGCGCACCGCTCTTCCGTACGGTGCAGGCCACGTACAACGTGCTGGAGACCTCGGCGGCGCCCGCGCTCGCCGAGGCTCACGACGCCGGACTGACGGTGATCGTCAAGGAGGGTGTGGCCAACGGCCGGCTGGTGGAGCCGTATGCGCCGGACGTTCTCAAGGCCGTCACCGCGGAGACTTCCCTGGGCTGTGACGCGGTGGCCCTGGCGCTGATCCTGCGGCAGCCCTGGGCCGGCGTCGTGCTCTCCGGGGCGGTCACCGCCAACCAGCTCGCCTCGAACCTGCACGCAGCGGTCGTCGACCTTGACGACGACCAGCTGTCCCGGCTCGCCGCGCTCGTGGAGGACCCGCGGGGGTACTGGGAGCGACGCGGGCAGCTGCCCTGGCACTGAGCGCCACCCGCCCGACACCCGGTCGATGAGACTCGCATGTATTTAATGAGGCAAAGATGTCTCATGTGGTCTACCATTGTCTCATGGCCGTCGACCGTGATCACGTGCTGCGCAGCGCAGCCGCCCTGCTCGCCCGTAAATCCACCGCCACCATGGACGAGGTCGCCAAGGCGGCCGGGATCAGCCGGGCCACGCTGCACCGCCAGTTCGCGGGCCGCGACGCCCTCGTGCGGGCGCTGGAGTCGCTCGGCATCCAGGAGTGCGAGGCGGCGCTGGATGCCGCCCGCCTCGACGAGGGCACCGCTCAGGAGGCCGTGCGCCGCCTGGTGAAGGAGCTCGAAACGGCGGCCGGGCTGCTCGCCTTCCTCTACACCGAGAACCAGCTGTTCGAGGGTGAGGAGCAGAACGAGGGCTGGGCCCGGCTGGACGCGCGGATGGCCGCCCTGTTCCGGCGCGGCCAGGAGAACGGCGAGTTCCGCATCGACCTCACTCCGGCCTGGCTCACCGAGGCGCTCTACGGACTGATGGCCTCGGGGGCGTGGGCCGTGACCGAGGGCAGGGTCGCCGCCAAGGACTTCCACTACATGATCGTCGAGCTGCTGCTCGGCGGCGCACTACGGAGAGAGGAATCATGACCAGCACCCTGCAGCCGGTATCGACGGTGGCGGTGGAGAAGCGCCCGGGCCGCTGGGCCGCGCTCGCGGTGCTGATCCTCGCCGTGCTCCTCGTGGCCGTCGACGCGACCGTCCTCGGCCTCGCGACCCCGTACATCAGTGAGGACCTGAAGCCCTCGGGCACACAGCTCCTGTGGATCGGTGACGTCTACTCGTTCGTCATCGCCGGCCTGCTCGTCTCCATGGGCAGCCTCGGCGACCGCATCGGCCGCAAGAGGCTGCTGCTCCTCGGTGCCACGGCGTTCGGCCTGATATCGGTGCTCAACGCCTATGCCACGACGCCGGAGTTGATGATCCTGGCGCGGGCGCTGCTCGGCGTCGCGGGCGCGACGCTGATGCCCGCCACACTCGCCCTGATCCGCAACCTCTTCCACAACCCGCGCGAGCGCAGCCTCGCCATCGGCATCTGGGGCGCAACCGCCTCCGCCGGTACGGCAGTCGGGCCGGTCGCCGGCGGCTTCCTGCTGGAACACTTCTGGTGGGGTTCCGTCTTCCTCATCAACCTTCCGGTGATGGTCGTCCTCGTCCTCGTCGGCAGTAAGCTGCTGCCCGAGTCGAAGAACCCCGACCCCGGGCCCTGGGACCTGTCCGGCGTCGCCCTCTCGCTCGTCGGCGTGATCGGTGTCGTGTACGGGGTGAAGGAGGCCGCCGCGCACGGTCTCAGCTGGCAGCCGATGGCCACCGGCCTGCTCGGTGCCGCCGCCCTGTACTGGTTCGTGCGCCGCCAACTCACGCTGCCCGCACCGCTGTTGGACGTACGGCTGTTCCGTAACCGGGGCTTCTCCGGAGCCGTCCTCGCCGACCTGCTCACCGTCCTCGGGATGTCCGGGCTCGTCTTCTTCCTCTCCCAGTACCTGCAACTCGTCCAGGGCAGGGGACCGTTCGAGGCCGGCCTCGCCGAAGTGCCCGCCGCCGTCGGCGCGGTGACGGCGGGTCTGGTCGCGGGCACGTTCGCGCGGCGGTTCTCGGTGCGCGCCGTGGTCTCCGGCGGTCTGGCCGCAGTGGGTCTGGCGCTCGGTTCGCTCACGCTGCTGAGCCAGAGCACCGGCTATCCGCTGCTCGGTGCCGCCCTGCTGGTCGTCGGCGTGGGCGCCGGCTTCTCGTTCACGGTCACCGCCGACGTGATCCTCTCCAGCGTGCCCAAGGAGCAGGCGGGCGCCGCGTCCGCGGTCTCCGAGACGGCGTACGAACTCGGCGCCGCCCTCGGCATCGCCCTGCTCGGTTCCGTCGTGACCGGCGTCTACGCCGGCTTCGCCGGCCCCGCGGGCACACCGGCCGTGGCCCACGAGTCACTGGGCGGTGCGGTGGAGGCGGCCCAGGGCCTCCCCGCCCACACCTCCGAGGCCCTGCTGAACGCAGCTCGCGAGTCCTTCGTCGACGGCCTCACGCTGGCGGCGGGCGGCGGCGCGGTGGTGTTGCTCGCCACGGCGGCTGCGGCGTGGTTCCTGCTGAAGGGACAGCGCCTGGAAAGCGCCGGGTAGGAAGCGCCCCGTAAGGGGCGCGGGGAACTGCGCGACCAGCCCGCTGCGGACCCGCAGTCGCTCAACGACGGCAGACCCGCAACGGCGCCGTGGCGGTCCGCGGTGTCCGCTACGCGGCCTTCGCCTTCGTGGCGTACATGTCCACGTACTCCTGCCCCGACAGCCGCATGACCTCGGTCATGACGGAGTCGGTCACGGCACGCAGCACATACCGGTCACGGTCCATGCCCTCGTACCGCGAGAACTCCATCGCCTCACCGAAGCGCACCGTGACACGGCCGGGCCGCGGCATCCCCGCCCCGCCCGGCTGCAGCTTGTCGGTGCCGATCATCGCGAACGGCACGACCGGGGCGCCGGTCATCAGGGTCAGCCGGGCGATGCCGGTGCGGCCGCGGTACAGACGGCCGTCGGGGGAGCGGGTGCCCTCGGGGTAGATCCCGAAGACCTTGCCCTCCTCCAGGACGCGGCGGCCGGTCATCAGTGCCGCGACACCGCCGTTCGCGCCGTCCCGGTCCACCGGGATCATGCCGACGCCGGTGAAGAACCAGGCCATCAGACGGCCCTTGAAGCCCTTGCCGGTGACGTACTCGTCCTTGCCGATGAAGAACACCTGCCGGTCGCAGACCAGCGGAAGGATCATCGAGTCGATGAACGTGAGGTGGTTGCCGGCCAGGATGACCGGACCGTCGCCCGGAATGTGTTCCACGCCCTCCACCCGTGGGCGGAACATCAGGCGCATGATCGGTCCGAGCACTGCCTTGATGAGCGCGAAGCGGGACAACGGGCCCTCCGGTGTCAAGGGATCGGTATGAAGTCTGTGCAGGTGAGGACGATACTCGCGCCCCCCGGGGTATTGCACATCGGGCACATCGGGTTCACCGAGGTCTTACGCACTGTTGACGCAGCTTTACCTGCGGTGTCGCTCCGTCGGCCGCGCGTAACGTGACCGCCACGATGTGACGGACATCGCCCGTCAGGCCCAGTGGGCGAGTACCCGACATCGCTCGGCGGCCCAATGGCCGCGTACCCGATCCGGTCCGGGGCAAGCCGACGGGTCGTCAGCTATCTGTCCTCGTACGACATTCAGCGTCACCCCTGTGTTTTCGACGGCGTCTCCCGCCCGTCACGGGCGCGCCCCTACGATCGGCCCGCACTGGCGAAGACAGGACGACGGAGGCGCTCATGGGAACGCAGGAGTCGGACGAGCGGACGCGCGGGACCGGACGGCGGGCGCTGCTCGGCGCGGCGGTGCTCGGCGCGGGCGTGGCGGCACTGGGGACGGCGGGCACGGCGAGAGCCGCGGACGCGCAGCACGCAGGCGGCGGTTTGAAGAGCCTGCCCGTGCCGACGATCATCGGCCACCGCGGGGCCAGCGGCTACCGGCCGGAGCACACCTTCGGGTCGTACCAGCTGGCCCTCGACCTGGGCGCGGACATCGTCGAGGCGGGTGACCTGGTGCCCACCAAGGACGGCCACCTCGTGTGCCGTCACGAGCCGGAGATCGGCGGGACCACAGATGTCGCGGCGCACCCCGAGTTCGCCGACCGCAAGACCACGAAGACCCTCGACGGGGTCGCCACGACGGGCTGGTTCACCGAGGACTTCACGCTCGCCGAGCTGAAGACCCTGCGCGCCGTCGAGCGCATCCCGGCCAACCGCCCGCACAACACCCTCTACAACGGCCGCTGGGAGATCCCCACCTTCGAAGAGGTGCTCCGCTGGCAGGACGAGCAGACCCGCAAGCGCGGCAAGCAGGTCTGGATCTACCCCGAGACCAAGCACCCCACCTACTTCCGCAAGCTGGGCCTCGGCCTGGAGGAGCGGGTGGCCAAGCTGCTGCACAAGTACGGCAAGGACAAGCGGAACTCGCCGGTCGTCCTCCAGTCGTTCGAGCCGACCAGCATCCAGCGGCTGAACGAGCTCGTCGACAACCCCCTGGTCGTCCTGCTCTCCACCGCGACCAGCCGCCCCTGGGACTTCGTCGAGGCGGGTGACCCGCGCACGGTCGCCGACCTGATCACCCCGAAGGGCCTCAGGGAGATCGCCGGCTACGCGCAGGGCATCGGTCCCACCCTCGACCTGATCATCCCGAAGGACGCGAGCGGCAACCTCACCACGCCGACCTCACTCGTGGCCGACGCGCACAAGCGGGGCCTGGTCCTGCACCCGTACACGATGCGCAACGAGAACCCCTTCCTGCCGGCGAACTTCCGCAAGGGCACGGACCCGACCGCCTACGGCGACGCCTTCGGCGCGTTCCAGACCTATTTCGAGACCGGCATCGACGGTGTCTTCTCCGACAACGCGGACACCGCGCTGCTAGCCCGCGCGGACTTCCTCAACGGATGACCCGCGTCAACGCATGACCCCACCAACCCCGATTGGGGTGACAGTCGGCCGCCCCGGCAACCTCGCGCCGGGGCGGCCGCGTCGTGCCACATATGACACACGACATGGTGGCGACGTTGCACCCCCTCCTCGCCGCCGAGGCCTCGGCGGAGGCGCATGCGTCCGGCGCCGAGCAGAGCGACCTGGAACAGGCGGTCTGGCTGCGCCTCCTGGAGCGACTCGACAGCGACGGCCCACCCGTCGATCCGCACGGCTGGCTGCGCCGCGCCGTGCGCTCCGAAGCCCGCCGCAGCCGCCGCACGGCGCGCATTGAGCAGCCGTACGCCGCCGAACCCGCCGACGAAGGCGGTCTCGGCCCGGAACAGGCGGCGATGACCGCCGACCGCCGGCGGGCGCTGCACGCCGCCGTACGACGGCTGCCCGGCCGCTGCCCGAGCCTGATGGCGGCACTGCTGTCCCCACAGGACCTCACCTACCGGGAGATCGCAGGGGAGTTGGGTATCTCACAGGGCAGTCTTGGTCCGGAACGCTCCAGATGTCTGGGATGTCTGCGGCGATTGCTCACGGTGGAGGTTGCGGCCCGCTGACGGCGGGGATAGGAGTGAGGGACATCCGGTGGAACAGGTGAGCGGGAGGCATGCACACATGGGCATGAGCGTGACCATCTCGGCGGCGACCGAGCAGGACGCAGAGCAGATCCTCAAGCTGCAGTACCTCTGCTACCAGAGCGAGGCCGAGCTGTACGGCGACTACGGCATCGAGCCGCTCACTCAGCCGCTCGACTCCCTCAGGACGGAGCTGGCGGCCGGCACCGTCCTGGTGGCCCGGCTCGGAGAAGAGGTGGTGGCCTCGGTCCGCGGCGCCGTCGACGCCGATGGCACGGCCCGCATCAACAAGCTCATCGTCCACCCGCGCATGCAGCGCCACGGTCTCGGCGGACGCCTGCTCGCCGCGATCGAGGCCCGGCTCGGCGAAGACGGCGCGGCCAAGTCCTTCCAGCTCTTCACGGGCCACCGCAGCGACCGCAATCTCCGCCTCTACCGCAAGCACGGCTACGCCCCGGTCTCCCAGGAGCGCGTCGACGAGCGGCTCACCCTCGTGACCCTTGCGAAGGGCGTCGAGGCGAGCGCGTTCGTGGCCAGCGCGTAGCCGCTGCCGGATGCGCGGTTACCGAACCGCGGTTGCCGAACCGGCCGTACGCGCCTTGCGCAGCCAGTACATCGCCGACAGCGGCAGCAGCACCGGGATGAACAGATAGCCCATCCCGTAGTCCGACCACACCGTGGCGTCGGGGAAGGCGGACGGCTCCACCAGCGTCCAGGTCCCGACGGTCAGCACGCCCGCGAGCTCGGCGGCGCAGCACACCAGCGCCGCCTTGCGGGCCGTCTCACCACCGCGCACGAGCGAGTACGTGATGAAGCCGTAGACGACGCCCGCGACCGCGGACAGCGAATAGGCGAGCGGGGCCTTGTCGAACTCGGTCGAGATCTGCACCGCCGAGCGCGAGACGGCGCCGACGACCATCACGCCGTACAGCCAGAGCAGCAGCATGCCCGGGCCGGAGATGAGCCGCGTCCGCTTGTTCTTCGATGACTTCTCTTCCGTCGGCTTCCCCGCTGCCGGATCTTCTGTCACCGGCTTCTCTTCCGTCGGCTTCTTCTCCTGAGGCACGGTCCCGTTCTCCTCCGTGGCCGTCATCTCAGCCTCCCCAGATGTCATAGAGCCGCACCTCAAGGACGGCGAGGACGATGCCGCCGGCCGCCACCGTGACCGAACCCCAACGGGTGCGCTCCGCCAGCGACATGAAACCCGCGGCCGGAATGCACGCGAAGGCGCCGAGCAGATACGCCACGAAGATCGTCGTGCCCTGCTCCGGCTTCTCGCCGCGCGCCAGTTGGACGATACCGATCACCAGCTGGACCACGGCGAGCAGCGACACCACGGCCATGCCGATGAAGTGCCAGTCCTTGGTGGGCTGATCACGGTAGGCGGCCCAGCCGCACCAGGCGGCGAGCGCGAGCGCGGCGACGGCGGTCGCCACCGTCAGGGCATCAAGCATGCCGCGACCCTATTACGGGCCAAAAGACCCGATGCCCGCACCCCCGGGGTCCCCCGTAGGGTCGAGGGCATGAAGATCCACGCTGAAGCCCTGCTGTTCGACAACGATGGAACGCTCGTCTCATCCCTTGAGTCGGTCGACCGCTGCTGGACCCGATGGGCGCAGGAGTACGGCATCACGGTGGAGGACTTCGCCCGGATCGAACTGCACGGCCGCCCCGCCGTCGAGATAGCCGCCGACCTGCTGCCCGCCGACATCGTCCCCGAGGCCCTCGCGCGCATCGAGCAGCTGGAGGTCGAGGACGTTCCGGGCGGAGTCGAGGCGCTGCCCGGCACCCTCGCGCTGCTCGACACCCTGCCGGCTGAGCGCTGGGCCGTCGTCACCTCCGCCACCCGGCGGCTGGCCGAGGCCCGGCTCGACGAGGTCGGCATCCGTCCCAAGACGCTGATCGCGGCCGACGACATCACACGCGGCAAGCCCGACCCCGAGCCCTACCTCCTGGCCGCCCGCGAACTGGGCGTCGATCCGGCCCGCTGCGTCGTCTTCGAGGACGCCCCCGCCGGTCTCCAGGCGGGCCGTGCCGCGGGCATGACCACCGTGGCGTTGGCCACAACCCACCAGGCCCACGAGCTGAACGCCGACCTGGTGGTCAAGGACCTCTCGGCCCTGTCCGTACTGGTCACGGCCCAGGGGATGGAGATCTCCACCCGAGGCTGAATGGTGTCCACCGCTGTCCGCTATTCGGACAGCGGTGGTAGGCCCCTCCTGTGGGTCTGCTTTACTTGATCCCATGACCACGACGAGCAGCCGCACTCTTGCGACCGAGGCGACCATGACGCCCGGTGCTCGTTGTATGTGTCGAATGTGCGCCTTCTAGAGGGCCCCCGCACCACCGCCTGGTCTCGCGCCCCGAAGCGAGACCGCCGCGCCCTGTCCGTACCGCGTACGTGACTGAGGCTGCCCCGCGCACAAGTTCTCCCCCCGGTTCCCTCCGGTTCCATCGCCATCGCGAGAACCGTGCCGCGTTCCCGACCGAATGCACCCGTGCCCGGCGCACACCCACGCCCTGCACTCGACAGTGACGGAATCCCAGTGATCACGACAACGGGCCTCACCAAGGTCTACCGCTCGCGCGGCCGTGAAGTGACCGCCCTCGACGGCGTCGATCTGCATGTCCGCGAAGGCGAGGTGTACGGCGTCATCGGCCAGTCCGGTGCCGGCAAGTCCTCGCTCATCCGCTGCGTCAACCTCCTGGAGCGTCCGACCTCCGGCACGGTCACCGTCGCCGGACAGGACCTCACCGCCCTCGCGGGCCACGGTCCGCGCGCGGGACGGGAGCTCCGCAAGGCGCGCAGCCGCATCGGGATGGTCTTCCAGCACTTCAACCTGCTGTCCTCGCGCACCGTCCAGGACAACGTCGAGCTGCCGCTCGAAATCCTCGGCGTCTCCGGCAAGGAGCGCAGCCGCAAGGCCCTCGAACTCCTCGACCTCGTCGGTCTCTCCGACAAGGCGAAGGTCTACCCGGCGCAGCTGTCCGGCGGCCAGAAGCAGCGCGTCGGCATCGCCCGCGCGCTCGCCGGCGACCCGAAGGTGCTGCTCTCCGACGAGGCGACCAGCGCCCTCGACCCGGAGACCACCCGTTCCATCCTCCAGCTGCTGCGCGACCTGAACCGGCAGCTGGGACTGACGGTCCTGCTCATCACCCACGAGATGGACGTCGTCAAGACCATCTGCGACTCGGCCGCGCTGATGGAGAACGGCAGGATCGTCGAGTCCGGCACCGTCAGCGAACTGCTCGCGACGCCCGGCTCCGAACTGGCCTCCGCGCTCTTCCCGGTCAGCGGCGACGTCTCCGGCGACGACCGCACCGTCATCGACGTCACCTTCCACGGCGAGGCCGCCACCCAGCCCGTCATCTCGCAGCTCTCGCGTACGTACAACATCGACATCTCGATCCTGGGCGCGGCGATGGACACCGTCGCGGGCAAGCAGGTCGGCCGGATGCGCATCGAACTGCCCGGCCGCTACGAGGACAACGTCGTGCCGATCGGATTCCTGCGCGAGCAGGGCTTGCAGATCGACATCCAGGTCCAGGAGCCCGTCCTGGTGAAGGAAGGTGCCAAGTGACCTGGTCGGAGATGCAGCCGCTGCTGTCCCAGGCGTGTTGGGACACGCTCTACATGGTCGGCTGGTCCACGCTGATCGCGATCGTCGGCGGCCTCCCGCTCGGCATCCTGCTCGTCCTCACCGACCGCGGCGGACTCCTCCAGAACGTCGTCGCGAACAAGGTGATCGGGCAGGTCGTGAACATCGCCCGCTCGATGCCCTTCATCATCCTGATGGTCGCGCTGATGAACTTCACGCGCACGATCACGGGGACGACGATCGGTCGCGAGGCCGCGATCGTGCCGCTCGCCATCGGTGCGATCCCCTTCTTCGCGCGGCTCGTCGAGACGGCTGTCCGCGAAGTGGACGGCGGGCTCGTCGAGGCCGTGCAGTCGATGGGCGGCAACACCTGGACCGTCGTCCGCAAGGTCCTCGTACCGGAGTCGCTGCCGTCGCTGATCTCCTCCGCGACCACCACGATCGTCGCCCTCATCGGCTACTCGGCGATGGCCGGCACGGTCGGCGCCGGAGGCCTCGGCGACATCGCGATCCGCTACGGCTACCAGCGCTTCGAGACCGGACTCATGTGGATCACGGTCGCCATCCTCGCGGTCGTCATCTCCGTCATCCAGTTCGCCGGCGACTATGCCGCCCGCGGGCTGCACCGGCGCGGCGGGCACTCCGGTGCCGCGCCGAAGCTGAGGCTGCTGAAGGCCAAGACGCCGACTGCCGAAGTCGCCACGGCCGAGGCCGGCAAGGTCTCCTGACCCCCCTCCCCGAACTCCCCGTACCACCCAAGACGGGGTCGCTCCACCCATAAGGAAAGGCACTTTTCGTGCGTAACACCGCCAAGATCACCACCGCCGTCCTCGCCGCCGGAGCCCTCACCTTCGGGCTCACCGCCTGCGGCTCGGACAAGGACTCCGCCTCCTCCGACACCAGCGGTCCGCTGGTCGTCGCCGCGAGCCCGACCCCGCATGCCGAGATCCTGAACTTCGTCAAGAAGAACCTGGCGAAGAAGGCGGGCCTCGACCTGGAGGTCAAGGAGTTCACCGACTACGTGACGCCGAACACGGCGACCGAGGACGGCTCCGTGGGCGCCAACTACTTCCAGAACCAGCCGTACCTCGACGACTTCAACAAGAAGAACGGCACCCACATCGTGCCCGTCGTCACGGTGCACCTGGAGCCGCTCGGCCTCTACTCCCACAAGGTCAAGAGCGCCGACGCCCTGAAGAGCCGTGCGACGATCGCCGTCCCCAATGACAGCGTCAACGAGGCCCGTGCCCTGAAGCTGCTCGCAGCGAACGGACTCATCACGCTCAAGGACGGCGCGGGCAACGAAGCGACCCCCGCGGACATCGCCAAGAACCCGAAGAACCTCAAGTTCAAGGAGCTGGAGGCGGCCCAGACCCCGCGTTCCCTGGACGATGTCGACGCCGCGGTGATCAACGGCAACTACGCCATCGAGGCCGACCTCAAGCCCGCCAAGGACGCCCTCGTCCTGGAGTCCGCGAAGAACAACCCGTACGGCAACTTCCTCGCCGTCAAGAAGGGCAACGAGGACGACCCGCGCGTGAAGAAGCTGGCCGAGCTCCTCACCTCGCCCGAGGTCAAGAAGTTCATCCAGGACAACTACGCCGGCTCCGTCATCCCGTCGTTCTAGTCGGTCCTGCCGGTCACCTCCGGCTGACGCGCCCTTGGTCACCGCACGGGGTCCACTCCATCACTTGGAGTGGACCCCGTGGTGCAGTTCAGTGCTTTCATGCTGCATGCTGGGCAGTTCAGCGGGCCCCAAGGATTCCGCGGGCCCCAAGTCCCCGAAGGTTACGGAGCGGCGCATGACGAGCACCTTCCCCGACATCTCCATCAGCACGGAGCGGTTGGTCCTGCGTGCGCTCGACGAGGACGACGTACCCGCCCTGGCCGAGATGATGAACGACGAGATGGTGGCGGCCTGGACATCGGTGCCGCAGCCCTTCACCGAGGACGGCGCCCGCACCTGGATCACCGAGTACGCGCCCACGGAACGCGCGCAGGGCCGCGGACTCGACCTCGCCGTCACCGAGTTCCTCACCCAGCGCCTGGTCGGCGTCATCCAGCTCGGCAAGACGAACTGGCATGTGCGGTCCACCGAACTCTCGTACATCATCGCCCCGTGGGCGCGCGGCGAGGGCTACGCCTCCGAGGCGGCGCTCGCCACCGCCCAATGGCTCTTCGGAGACCAGAAGTTCGAGCGGATCGAGTTGCGTACGGCGGCCGACAACACCGCTTCGCAGCAGGTCGCCCAGAAGATCGGCTGCATCAGCGAGGGCGTGCTGCGCAACGCCTGTATAGCGCGCACCCGCACCGAGGACGGAACCTGGGTCGATCTGCGTACGGACTTCATCGTGTGGAGCCTCCTGCCGGAGGACCTCGAGGGCGTCGGTGAGCAACTCGCCGACACCGGTGGTTTCACGTCGTTCTCCGACTGGAACTGAGAACAACGGGAGCCGCGCCCCGGGAACCTGGAATCGCCTACCTGAATCCGCGGGACCGCTCCCACGTGCCGGAGCCCGTCACGGCACTGCCCAGCCGTACCAGGTACCCTCACGGAGCCCGCTCTCGGGCTGGCCCCTGACGACCTGCGAAAACCTTCTGGAGACTGACGACGATGGCCGACCGGGTCACGGTGATCGGCTGGGACGGCTCGCCGCTGACCGCCGCGGCGCGCTCCGCACTCGGTGCCGCCACGCTGGTGGCCGGCGCGGCCCACCACCTTGCGCTGCCCGAGGTGCCCCGGGCGGCCGAGCGCATCCGCCTCGGCAGCGTCTCCCTCGCCGCCCGCCGGATTGCGAACCACCGGGGCACCGCCGTCGTCCTCGCCGACGGGGACCCGGGCTTCTTCGGTGTCGTACGCACCCTGCGGGGCCCCGAGTTCGGCCTGGAGGTCGAAGTGGTGCCCGCCGTCTCCTCGGTGGCCGCCGCCTTCGCCCGCGCCGGAATGCCCTGGGACGACGCACAGGTGGTCGTCGCACACCCCCGCACCCTGCGACGCGCGGTGAATGTGTGCCGCGCCCACACCAAGGTCGCCGTTCTCACCTCGCCGGGCGCCGGCCCCGCCGAACTCGGTCTGCTCCTCGAAGGAGTGCACCGCACCTTCGTCATCTGCGAGGAACTCGGCACCGCCCGCGAACAGGTCACCGTCGTCACCTCCGACAAGGCCGCCGACCACACCTGGCGCGACCCCAATGTCGTCATCGTCATCGGCGCCTTCAGGGCCGCGGCCGAGGGCGGCGGCTGGATCGCCGGACGCGACCCGGGCAACGGGCCGCGCGGCTGGGCGCTGCCCGCCGAGGCGTACGGCGGTGCGCTCGGCGAAGGAGAAACGGATCTGCTGCGCGCCGCCCAACTCGCCCGCCTGGGCCCGCGCGTCGGCGACCTCGTGTGGGACATCGGCTCCGGCAGCGGCGCCTTCGCCACCGAGGCCGCGCGCGCCGGCGCCGCCGTCATCGCGGTCGACCGCAACCCCGGTTCCTGCGCCCGCACCGAGGACTGCGCCCGCCGCTTCGGTGTCCAGGTGCAGATCGTGCACGGCGCCGCGCCGCACATTCTCGAGAACCTGCCCGAGCCCGATGTCGTACGCGTCGGGGGCGGGGGAGCGGCGGTGGTCTCGGCCGTCGCCGACCGCCGTCCGCAGCGCATCGTGACGCACGCCGCCACCCGCGACGCGGCCGAACTCATCGGCCGCGACCTGACGGAGCACGGCTATGAGGTCGAGTGCGCCCTCATTCAGTCCGTCGAACTCGATACAAGGGCCTGGACGGAGAAGGAACGGAGCGTCGCGTTCCTGCTCAGCGGCCGTCTGCCGGATCGTGCCCCGTGATCCTGTTGTCGTACTGCGCGCGGTAGGCTGGCCGATCGTTGTACCGCTCCTGGGTGATCGGCCTTTCGTCGGTCAATGTCCGGAAAGCGCGCCCGTTTTGAGGCGTGTGTGGTACGGCAGAACCGGAGGACGCGCAACGTGGCGCAGTCCACAGCGGGCCCTCGCGGATCAAGGTGTCGCGAAGGCGGGATGACCGGGACAATGCCAGTAAGTGGCTTTGTCGTCTTTGTTGGCCGGTCGTTCGTGCCGCTGGGCACGCACGCTCGTTCTTCACAGTGGGGCGGTCGGTGCGCCGTTCCGGGCGAGCTGGACTTGGAAGCACTAACCGATGGGCGAGGGGTACGCATGACCGACACCGGCCAGGTCCCGGGCGAGGGACTGCCGGAGAACGCAGGCATGGTGGAGCAGCCGGGCGTCACCGCGCCGGGCGCGTACACCTTCCTCGACCCCTCCGAGAACTCCGCCGAGGACGACGACCTGCTCCTGATGCCGGGCGCGCCGGGAGCGCAGGGCGCGTGGGGCAACGAGGTGCCGCCGCCGGCCCCGATGCCATTCGTCCACGAGCCGGGTTCGCACGAGCCGGGCCCGCACGAGCCGGGCCCGCACGAGATGGCCGGACGCGACAGCGGTTCGGTCGACCTCGGCGGTGTCCGTATGCCGAACGCGGCGCCCGCCCCGCAGCCGATGCCGCAGCGCCGCCCGCTGCACCTCGGCCCGCCGACGCCGGACGGCTCCGCGAGCCCGGTGCGCTCGCTGGCCGACCGCGGCCCTGCGGGTGCGCCGGTCCCCCCCACCGCTCCTGTGCCCGCCACTCCCGTAATTCCCGCACGGCACGCGGGTCCGCCGACGGTAGGGCCCGAGTACCTCGATGTGTCGCAGTTCGGGGAGACCCCGCCGCAGGGCGCGGTGCCGTGGGGCGCTCCGCCCGTGGCCTCAGAGGTGGGCGCTGCAGAAACGGTCGTCCCGGAGACGGGACAGACGCCCGGGTCGGTACCGGCCACCGGGTCGGTACCGGCCACCGGGTCCGTGTCGGCCACCGGGTCCGTGTCGGCCACCGGGCCCGTGTCGGCCACCGAGTCCGGGACGGTCCCCGAGGCGGACCAGGTCGCGGATGCGCCGCAGTTCGTGGACGCGCAGCAGGCTCCGGAGGCCGCCGAGGTCCCGGGGCTCGCGCACGATCCCCGGATCCCGGAGGCCGCCGAGGCCCCGGCGCAGGCACGCCAGGCTCCGGAGGTCCCGCTCGCCCTCCAGGAACAGGCGGGCGCCCAGGCTCCCGAGGCCGCGGCCACGGTGGACGGCTCGCTGGATCCGCAGGTCCCGCCGGATCCGCGGACTCCGGACGCGACGCCCTTCCCGGCGGCCCCGGGGATGCTGCACGCCCTCCAGGCGACGGACGACACCGGATACGTCGGACACTCGGGCGACGCCCAGACAGCCGCGCCCGATGTCGCACAGTCCCAGATCCCGTGGGACGGCGAGCACTTCACGCCCGCGCAGAACCTTGCCCCGGCTCCGGACCTCGCCCCCGTGCCGGACCTCGCATCCGAGCAGGGTGCGCAGGCAGCGCCCGTGCCCCCGCCGCAGAGCGCGGACCGGGCCCCCGCCGACCCGGTCGCACACGGAGCCGAACAGGCCGAGCCGGCGGCCCGGTTCTCCGCCCAGCCCGCCCAGTTGTCGGACCCTGGTGTCCATATCCCGGAACCGGCCGCCCAGTTCACGGACGCGGCATCCCACGCGGAGGCTGCGCAACCGCTCGCGGCAGCCGCGGTGCACGCTCCCGAGCCCGCGCAGGCCGTGCTCTCGGTGGACGCCTCGCACGGCCGGGCGGTCCCGGGCCTCGAAGCCTTCCCGGTCGAGCAGTTCCCGGACCCGGCCGCGTTCTCGGAGACCGGTGCCGCCGAGGCGTTGCACGGTGTCCCGGTGGGTGTGGCCGCCCACGCGGAGGCCGCACAGGCATCCGCGGGCCGGCCCCAGGGCGAGCAGAGCTTCCCCGGTGCCGCCGGCGGCGACGCGGCAGGAGCGTCCGGATTCCCGGACACTCCCCTGGAGCCCCACGCGGACCAGTCTCTCGGCCAGTTCGTGCCTGTCGAGGGCCAGGTGCCGACGACCCCGCACCTGGCCCCGACCCCGCCGCAGGCCATGACCGTGCCGCCCCTCCCGGCGGAGGGGCAGCCCCCGGCCGAGGAGCCCGCGGAGGAGATGATCGTGGTGGCGCCCGCCCCGGTCGAGGAGGCCGCGGAGGAACCCTCGGAGACTTCCGTCGAGGAAGCGGAGCAGGTCGCTCCGGCGGTCGTGCCGGCGCCCCGCGAGCCGCAGGGCGAGACCGAGACCGAGACACCCCCCGTACCGGAGCCGCTCCCCGCGGACCCGGAACCCGTAGTCGCACAGCAAGCGGACGACCTGGACACCCAGGTCGCCGACCAGGAAGAGAGCACGGCCGCAGTGGCAGACGTACGAGAGTCCACCGGCCCCGCGGCCCCCGGTTACGACGACGCCGAGCGCGAGGCGGTGCTGCGCGTGATGCGCGAACGCCGCGACATCCGCAACGGCTTCCGCAGCGACCCGATCCCGCACGACGTGCTGCTCCGTGTCCTGGAGGCCGCGCACACCGCGCCGTCCGTCGGCCACTCCCAGCCCTGGGACTTCGTCGTCATCCGCTCCGCCGACACCCGTCGGAGCATGCACGAACTCGCCCAGCGCCAGCGCGAGGCGTACGCCAAGTCGCTGCCCAAGGGCCGCGCGAAGCAGTTCAAGGAACTGAAGATCGAGGCCATCCTCGACACCCCGGTGAACATCGTCGTCACCGCGGACCCGACCCGCGGCGGCCGCCACACCCTGGGCCGCCACACCCAGCCGCAGATGGCCCCGTACTCCTCCGCGCTCGCGGTCGAGAACCTCTGGCTCGCGGCCCGCGCCGAGGGTCTCGGCGTCGGCTGGGTCAGCTTCTTCGACGAGCGCGAGATGGTCCGCGCCCTCGGCCTGCCCGAGCACCTGGAGGTCGTGGCGTACCTCTGCGTCGGCTACGTCGACGAGTTCCCGGACGAGCCCGAGCTGATGCAAGCCGGCTGGTCCAAGCGCCGCCCGCTGTCGTGGGTCGTGCACGAGGAGACGTACGGCCGTCGCGCGCTGCCCGGCGAGGAGCCGCACGACCTGCTCGCCGAGACGGTCTCCAACATCCGCCCGCTCGACGCCAAGGCGCTCGGCGAGGCATGGGAGCGTCAGAAGCGGATGACCAAGCCCGCGGGCGCGCTCGGCATGCTGGAGATCATCTCCGCGCAGCTGTCGGGCCTGTCGCGGATGTGCCCACCGCCGATCCCGGAGCCCGCCGCCGTCGCGATCTTCGCGGGCGACCACGGCGTGCACGCCCAGGGCGTCACCCCCTGGCCGCAGGAGGTCACCGGCCAGATGGTGGCCAACTTCCTGGGCGGCGGCGCGGTCTGCAACGCGTTCGCCAACCAGGTGGGCGCCGAGGTCTGTGTCATCGACGTGGGCGTCGCCTCCGACCTGCCCGCGACCCCGGGCCTCCTCCCGCGCAAGGTCCGCGCGGGCACCGCCGACATGACGACGGGCCCCGCGATGACTCGCGAAGAGGTCACGGCTGCCATCGAGGTGGGCATCGAAACGGCCCGGGACCTCGTGGCGGCGGGCAACAAGGCCCTCCTGACGGGCGAGATGGGCATCGCCAACACCACGGCGTCGGCGGCCCTGATCTCGGTCTTCACGGACACCGACCCGTCCGAGGTGACGGGCCGGGGCACCGGCATCAACGACGAGACCCTGGCCCGCAAGACCGAGGTCGTGCGCCGTGCCATCGAACTCCACCAGCCGGACCCCGCCGACCCCATCGGCGTCCTCGCGGCCATCGGCGGCCTCGAGCACGCCGCCATGGTCGGCCTCCTCCTGGGCGGTGCCTCCCTCCGTACGCCGGTCATCCTGGACGGCGTCAGCGCCGGCGCCGCGGCCCTCGTGGCCCGCGCCATCGCCCCCGAGGTCCTCGCGGCCTGCATCGCCGGCCACCGCAGCGCGGAACCGGGCCATGTGGCGGCCCTGAACAAGCTGGGCCTGCGCCCCTTGGTCGACCTGGACCTCCGCCTGGGCGAGGGCACAGGCGCGCTCCTGGCCCTCCCGGTGGTCCAGAGCGCGGCACGGGCGATGCACGAGGTGGCGACCTTCGATTCGGCAGGGGTAACGGAAAAGTAGGCACAAGGGCTGTGCCGACTCGTTCCGCAGGGCGGAACGAGTCGGCACAGCCCGCCCCACCGGGCCGCACTGTCGAGGCCCGGTGGCAGAGCCCCTGGTTTCGGGAAGGGGCGGGCTTGGGGAAAGAACCCCCACCCACCCCGGCCCCCACCGAGCCCGCACCATAAAATCCCCACGTCAGGGGCCACTCCAGAGCCGTAGAGGCCCCGCCTACGCACCACCCCGCACGAGGGAGCCGCACCGCTATGGCCGAACACCCCGCCTACCCCGTAGGCCTCCGCCTCATCGGCCGCCGTGTAGTCGTCCTCGGCGGCGGCCAGGTGGCCCAACGCCGCCTCCCGGCACTCATCGCGGCAGGCGCGGACATCCACCTGGTCTCACCGGAGGCCACCCCTTCGGTGGAGGCGATGGCGGACGCGGGTGAGATCACCTGGACGAGGCGCCCGTACGAAGAAGGCGACCTGGCCAACGCCTGGTACGCCCTGATCACGACCAGCGATCACGAGGCGAACACCCAGGCCTCCGCCGAAGCGGAGCGCCACCGCGTCTGGTGCGTCCGCTCCGACGACGCCGACGCGGCGACGGCGTGGACCCCGGCGACGGGCCACAGCGAGGGCGTGACGGTCGCGGTCCTGACGACGCAAGCCCGGGGCCGGGATCCCCGCCACACGGCGGCGATCCGCGACGCAGTGGTGGAGGGTCTGCGCGACGGCACCCTGGTGGCGCCGCACCACCGCACCCGCACCCCCGGCGTCGCCCTGGTCGGCGGCGGCCCCGGCGACCCGGACCTGATCACGGTCCGCGGCCGCCGCCTGCTCGCCGAGGCCGACGTGGTCATCGCGGACCGCCTCGGCCCGCGCGACCTGCTCGCCGAACTCCCGCCGCACGTCGAGGTGATCGACGCGGCGAAGATCCCGTACGGCCGTTACATGGCCCAGGAGGCCATCAACAACGCGCTGATCGAGCACGCCAAGCAGGGCAAGTCCGTCGTGCGACTCAAGGGCGGCGACCCGTTCGTCTTCGGCCGCGGCATGGAGGAGGCCCAGGCGCTCGCCGAGGAGGGCATCGCCTGCACGGTCGTCCCCGGCATCTCCAGCTCGATCTCGGTCCCGGGCGCGGCCGGCATTCCCGTCACACACCGCGGTGTCGCCCACGAGTTCACGGTGGTCAGCGGCCATGTCGCCCCCGACGACGAGCGGTCCCTCGTCGACTGGCCGTCCCTCGCCAAGCTCCGCGGCACGCTCGTCGTCCTCATGGGCGTCGACAAGATCGGCAAGATCGCCGAAACCCTCGTCGCGCACGGCAAGCCGGCCGACACACCCGTCGCCCTGGTCCAGGAGGGCACGACCGCCGCGCAGCGCCGCGTCGACGCGACCCTGGCGACGGTCGCCGAGACCGTACGGACGCAGGACGTGAAGCCGCCGGCGGTGATCGTCATCGGCGAGGTCGTGAACGTGGGCGTGCAGAGCCCGCACAAGGCTTCTGAGTAACCACGGGTAACCCAACTCGTTCCCAGCCGTTGGCACCGCACCCAGGACAAGGCAGTATCACCCTGTGGCCGATCTCATCACCGTTGAGAACCCCGACGACCCGCGTCTGCGCGACTACACGGGCCTGACCGACGTGGAGCTGCGCCGCAAGCGCGAACCCGCCGAGGGCCTGTTCATCGCCGAAGGCGAGAAGGTCATCAGACGGGCCAAGGACGCCGGGTACGAGATGCGCTCGATGCTCCTGTCCGCGAAGTGGGTCGATGTCATGCGCGACGTCATCGACGAGCTCCCGGCTCCGGTCTACGCGGTCAGTCCGGACCTCGCCGAGCAGGTCACCGGCTATCACGTGCACCGCGGCGCGCTCGCCTCGATGCAGCGCAAGCCGCTGCCGACGGCGGAGGAACTCCTGCAGTCCGCGCGCCGCGTCGTCGTCATGGAGTCGGTCAACGACCACACCAACATCGGCGCGATCTTCCGCTCCGCCGCCGCTCTCGGCATGGACGCGGTCCTGCTCTCCCCGGACTGCGCGGACCCGCTCTACCGCCGCTCCGTGAAGGTCTCCATGGGGGCGGTCTTCTCGGTCCCCTACGCGCGTCTCGACTCCTGGCCCAAGAGCCTGGAGACGGTCCGCGAGGCCGGCTTCAACCTGCTCGCGCTCACCCCGGACGAGAAGGCGAAGTCCCTCGACGAGGCGGCCCCGCACCGCATGGACCGGGTCGCGCTGATGCTCGGCGCGGAGGGCGACGGTCTGTCCACGAAGGCCCTGATGGCGGCGGACGAGTGGGTCCGCATCCCGATGGCCCACGGCGTCGACTCGCTCAACGTGGGCGCGGCGGCCGCGGTCGCGTTCTACGCGGTGGCGACGGGCCGCCCGCAGCCCTGATGTCCTGACGGGCGACCGTCCCGGGCGCTGAGCGGCCTCGGGGAAGTGAGGCACGCGCCCACGCCGCCCGGCACGGCACCTCGCCGCACTGCCACATCACCCAAGGACATCCAGTACGAGGGCGATACGGCAGCACGCCGATGCACCGCACCGGACGACGCGGAAACGCACCCCACTTCCCCGGGCCGCTCAGCCGTCCTTGCGGATCTCACTCCGGTACTGCTGGGACATCAGGCCCCTGGTGGGCAGAGGTGCGTACGACTGCTCCTGTCGTACGCCCTTGTGGGTGGTGCCGCCGTCGTCGAGCCCCCGCGCCGGTCCCTGGCACCCCTGGGCCGCCGCGATGCCGAGCGCGACGAGCAGCGTCACCACGACGAACACGAAGAGCCGCTGGCGCAGCAGTCGCGGGTTGGCGGGCCGCCGACCGGTGCCGGTCGTTCGGGGCGCCGGTCGCCCGGCACCGCTGCGGGGCGCCGGCCTGCTGCCGGAGCGGCCTGTGTTCCGTGCGGGCGTGGGGCGCGCACCCGACTGAGCCGACCTCGTGCCGCCGTTCGTCCCGCCCGTGCGCGGTGGGGGAGTGCCCTGCGGACGCCGCTGGGTGCGCTGCTCGGCGTACTGCTCGGCCAGTCGGCCCGTCGGCCGGTCGGGATCCGTGCGCGGCGCGGGCGGCCGTACATCCGCCATGCCCTGCGCCTCGCGGGCCGCGATCTCCTTGAGCCGCAGGGACAGTTGGAGGGTGGTGGGCCGTTCCTCGGGGTCCTTCGCCAGACACGCCCGGACGAGTGGAGCCAGGGCGTCCGGCACACCGTGCAGTTGGGGTTCCTCGTGCACCACCCTGTAGAGCATCACTTCGGAACTGCCTTGCCCGAAGGGCGAGTCCTGGGTCGCCGCGTATGCGAGCGTGGCGCCGAGCGCGAAGACGTCCGTGGCCGGGGTGACGGCGGCCCCGCGCACCTGCTCGGGAGCGAGGAATCCGGGGGAGCCGACGGCCGTACCGACATGCGTGAGCGTCGAGGCGCCCGTCGCCCAGGCGATGCCGAAGTCGATGATCCGCGGCCCCTTCGGGGACAACAGGATGTTGGACGGCTTGAGATCACGGTGGACGACACCGGCCTCGTGCACGGCGACGAGCCCCTCGGAGAGGGCGGCACCGACCGCGGCGACATCGGCGGCCGACAGCGGGCCTTCCTCGGCGACCTTGTCGTGCAGGGAGGGCCCGGGTACGTACTGCGTGGCGAACCACGGCCGGTCCGCCTCGAGATCGGCGGCGACGAGCCGCGCCGTGCATCCGCCCCTGATGCGGCGGGCCGCCGAGACCTCGCGTGCGAACCGCGACCGGAACTCCTGATCCTCCGCAAGATCCGGTCGGATCACCTTCAGCGCGACCCGCTGGCCACGCCGGTCGGAGCCCAGGTAGACCACGCCCATGCCGCCCGCGCCGAGCCGTCTGTGAAGCCTGAACGAGCCGACGACACGCGGGTCCTCGCGCCTCAGGCGCATCATCGCCATGTCCATCCCCGCTGCCCGGTCCGTTTGACGAGCCACAGCTTACGTTTCCGCGGCCGAGCGCGCGCAGAGGCCGCGCCCTCTCGGCCCGATCGATTGTCAGTGCCGGGTGGGAAACTTGAAAGGTGGTCAGGGAGCGTGTGAACAGGACGGCTTTGGGCTGCCTGTGATCCCAACCATCCGTCGCAGAAGGGGGATTGGGCCCGTGAAGGGTGACCGTGTCGAGATAGTCGTGGACGCCGGGGACACGACGCGCACGTACGAGGTGGTGGCGAGCAGGGCGGGCCGCCGAGTGGAGACGGCGGTACGCCGAGGTGTCGTGGAAGTGAGCGAAGTCACGCGAAGCGGATCAGTGGTGCGCACCGCCCGCTTCATGGCGACCCGGGTGCTGGCGCTGGTCGAGCAGCCGGTACCCAGGGAGGACAGCTCGGAACAGTCGGGGCACACCGGGCGCCCCCTCCGGGAAGACCCTGAGACCTAGGTCCTCATCTCCACCCAGGGGAGTACTCCGCAGGTCATCGCTCATCCTCCGGGAGGCCCGCCAATCGGTACGAGGGCATGACGACCCACCGCCGCCGCGGGCCTAGATTTGAGGTCAAGCGGCGGGTGCAGCACTCGTCCCCCGAGGTCAGACACCCGCCGCTGCCAACCACAACAGAAGCTCGGTCAGGAGAGGGACCATGGCCCACACGGCACCGCGGACAGCTCTCCGCACGCAGGGACGCAAGGCGTACGGCTTCGCGTTCGGCACCCGCCGCCAGGGCCGGCGCCACCCCTTGGTGGCGACAGCGATGGTCCTTCCCCTGGCGGCCCTGCTCGTAGTCGTCTTCGGCGGCTGGGACGCGGTGGTCACACAAGCGTCGTCCGTGGGCGTGATGCTGGGGCGCTGAGCGGCGCCCCAGGCCCGGAAGAGCGGTCCGGGCGGGGACATCCGGCCATGAAACCCCGTGGGGACGGGGGTGCGGCGGACGGCACAAAGAATGCCCGCGCAGCTGGGGAGCTGCGCGGGCATTTTTTACTCAGGCCCAGCGAGGCACTGCCCGCAGACCCGTCCCAGCTGCGGGCAGCGGCGCGGCGGTCCTCCCGTCCCACCTGCGGGCAGTCGCGCGGCCGGGCGGTCCTCCCGTGCCGGCTGTCGGCAGTCGCGCGGCGGCCCCCTCCAGCTGCGGGCAGTCGCGCGGCCGGGGTGGTCCTCCCGTCCCACCTGCGGGCGGTCGCGCGGCTGGGCGGTGCCCCTCCCCTCCCAGCTGCGGGCAGTCGCGCGGCCGGGCGGTCCTCCCGTGCCGGCTGTCGGCAGTCGCGCGGCGGCCCCCTCCAGCTGCGGGCAGTCGCGCGGCCGGGCGGCGGACCTCCCCTCCCAACTGAGGGCATGCGTGCCGCCAGAGGCGGCACGGGTGGGCGCAGCGGCACCTGGCAGGCGCCGGGCAGCGCACCGCCTTCGAGTTCAGCGCTTGTGCCGGGTGCTTCTCACGGGCGCTGGGGTCCTTCGCCTATGTCGGCACCTGGCAGGCGCCGGGCAGCGCACCGCCTTCGAGTTCAGCGCTTGTGCCGGGTGCTTCTCACGGGCGCTGGGGTCCTTCGCCTATGTCGGCACCTGGCAGGCGCCGGGCAGCGCACCGCCTTCGAGTTCAGCGCTTGTGCCGGGTGCTTCTCACGGGCGCTGGGGTCCTTCGCCTATGTCGGCACCTGGCAGGCGCCGGGCAGCGCACCGCCTTCGAGTTCAGCGCTTGTGCCGGGTGCCTCTCACGGGCGCTGGGTACCGTCCACCACGCCAGTCCCCCCACCCGCGCCGGGTACCGTCCACCACGCCAGTGCCCCCCGCCGGGTACCCCACCCCCACCTGCGTACGCTCACCCCGGACGCCGTACACCCCAGGGGGACCCGTGACCGCAGACACCCTGCTGCCCGCACTCACCGCCAAGGTGCGCGGCGCGGTCCACCCCGTGCCGGGCCCCTGCCCCTGCGGGACCAAGGACACGGTCCTCGCCGACCGCGACGACGGCACCGTCGTCCGCCACGGCGACACCGTCGCCAAAGCGCACGCCCCCGACGCGGCCCCCGCGGAACTCGCCGCCCGCCTGTCCGTCGCCGCCGAACTCCCCGGCGTCCTCCTGTCCCCGCTGACCCGCACACCCGTCGCCCTCCACGGCCGCCTGGTGACCCTCTGGCCGTACGGCAGCCCGGTCGATCCCGAGAACCCCGAAGCGGCCCCCTGGGAGGCCGCCGCCAGCCTGCTGGCCCGCCTCCACCGGACCCCCGCGCCGCACGGCCTGCCGCCCATGCGCGGCCCCGCCAAGGCGGCCCGAGCGATCGCCCGGCTCCGGACGGCGGGCCCGCACCCGGCCGCCGCCCCGGTCCTGCGCGCCTGGGCCGGCCTTCCGCCCTGGGCCCGCGCCGAGGCCCCGATGCCGGACGCCACGACCCTGTGCCACGGCGACCTGCACCTCGGCCAGCTCGTCCGCCTCCCCGAGCCGAACGGCCGCTGGCTCCTCATCGACGTCGACGACCTGGGCGTGGGCGCCCCGGCCTGGGACCTGGCCCGCCCCGCCGCCTGGTACGCCTGCGGCCTGCTCCCGCCCGACGCATGGCTGCGCTTCCTGACCGCCTACCAGCGCGCCGGTGGCCCGGCCGTCCCCGCCGCCGGCGACCCCTGGCCCGCTCTGGACGTCGCGGCCCGCGCCCTCACCGTGCAGACGGCGGCCCTGGCGATCGCCAAATCCGTCGCTGCCGGGCATCCGTTGGACGAGATGCAGCAGGCCGTGATCGATGCCTGTGACCGAATGGGCACCGTCCCGCCCGAGTTGGCGCACGGTTTCGCGACGTAAGGTGCAACCGACCGAAGCCGGGCGGAGTCTGTCCTGGCGGAAGCAGTACCGACCGGCGAGGAGTTGAGCCGAGCATGCAGTGTCCGAAGTGCCATGCGCCGATGCACACGTACAACCGCAATGGCGTCCAGATCGAGCAGTGCAGCGGCTGCCGCGGGATATTTCTCGACTACGGCGAGCTGGAGGCGCTGACCCGCCTGGAGTCCCAGTGGCAGCAGCCCGCGCCGCCGCCCCCGGCCGCCCCGCAGGCGTACCCCTCCGCCCCCGCGCCCGCCTGGGGCGCCCCGCAGCACGGCGGCCACGGAGGCCACGGCGGTCACTACGGCGGCCACCACCGCCACAAGAGCTTCGGCCACATGCTCTTCTCGTCCTGACGGACTGAACGGACTGAACGACCGAACAGGCTGAACGACCGAACAGGCTGAACGACCGAAGGGGCCTTCTTCCTCGGCGGAGGGGCCCTTTCGTCGTACACAGGTCGCAGCCATGGACACGACGAAGCCCCCGACCGTACGAGACGGCCGGGGGCTTCGGCTGGTGCGCGATACTGGGATTGAACCAGTGACCTCTTCCGTGTCAGGGAAGCGCTCTCCCGCTGAGCTAATCGCGCAGGTCACGCGGCCTGAGCCACGCGTACTGCCGGTACTGCGTGCGCGATACTGGGATTGAACCAGTGACCTCTTCCGTGTCAGGGAAGCGCTCTCCCGCTGAGCTAATCGCGCGGGTCCGGATCTTGCCGTACGTGCTGGAAGATCCAGTGGACGATACTGGGATTGAACCAGTGACCTCTTCCGTGTCAGGGAAGCGCTCTCCCGCTGAGCTAATCGTCCTTGGAGGTGGAGACGGGATTTGAACCCGTGTAGACGGCTTTGCAGGCCGTTGCCTCGCCTCTCGGCCACTCCACCAGGAGCGTAGGGGTTCGGGAAGATCCCCCACTTCCTGCGAGCGGACGACCAGGTTCGAACTGGCGACCTCAACCTTGGCAAGGTTGCGCTCTACCAACTGAGCTACGTCCGCTTGTCGTTTCCGTTCGGCTTGCGCGTCCCGGCGACGTGTTGAACTCTAGCGGATTCCGGGGCCAGCACAAAAACGCGTTTGTGCAGCGTGCTGCGGTCTGTCCGCCCAAGGACATGGTCGGGGCACCCGCAGGTCACCCGCCATAGACTCGACTGCGTGCTCGACCTCCCTCCTCTCGCCCGCTTCGGTGGCCTCGTCGCCACCGGTCTCCTCGACGTCACCAGCGACCCCGCGGCCCTGGACTCGACCGGTTTCTGGGCCGTCTCGGCCGACTTCGAGGGGCGTCTCATCTGCGCCCGCTTCCGGGACGTACGAGAGGAGCCCGTGCCCGAGCCCGTGCCCGGGCAGTGGCGGGGACCGGCGCCCGATGACTGGAGGTCGTCCCTGGAGCGCGCCGCGTACACCGAGGGCGTACGCCGGATCCGCGAGCACATCGCGGCCGGCGAGGTCTATCAGGCGAACCTCTGCCGGGTACTCTCCGCGCCGATCGCGCCCGACGCGGACGTGGACGCGCTGACCGCGCTGCTGGCCCGAGGCAACCCGGCGCCTTACGCAGGAACGATCCGGCTGCCCGCGCACGGTGTGGAGACAGCCACGGCCTCCCCGGAACTCTTCCTGCGCCGCGACGGCCGGATTGTCGAGTCCGGCCCGATCAAGGGCACCGGACGCACCGAGGCGGACCTTCTGCAGAAGGACTACGCCGAGAACGTGATGATCGTGGACCTCGTCCGCAACGACATCGGCCGGGTCTGCGCCGCCGGCACCGTCACCGTCCCCGACCTGTGCGTCGTCGAGAAGCATCCGGGCCTGGTCCATCTCGTCTCCACGGTCCACGGCGAGCTGCGCGAGGGCGTCGGCTGGCCGGAGCTGCTCGTCGCGGCCTTCCCGCCCGGCTCCGTCACCGGCGCCCCCAAGTCCAGCGCACTGCGGATCATCGAGGCCCTGGAGACCGCGCCCCGCGGCCCGTACTGCGGGGGCATCGGCTGGGTCGACGCCGACCGAGGCACCGGACAGCTGGCCGTCGGCATCCGCACCTTCTGGATCGACCGGGAGGAAGGGGTGCTGCGGTTCGGGACGGGCGCCGGTATCACCTGGGGTTCGGACCCCGAGGGCGAGTGGCGGGAGACCGAGCTGAAGGCCGCGCGACTGCTCGCGGTAGCGTCGGGAGCGTACGAGGCGAGTGGAGGGACCCTTACGTGAAGATCTGGCTCGACGGTGGGTTGCAGGACATCGAGACCGCCCGCGTCTCCGTCTTCGACCACGGACTGACCGTGGGCGACGGCATCTTCGAGACCGTGAAGGCGGTCGGTGGGCGGCCGTTCGCGCTGACCCGCCACCTCGACCGGCTGGCCCGCTCGGCCCGCGGCCTCGGCCTGCCCGAGCCCGACCTCGACGAGGTGCGCCGCGCCTGTGCGGCGGTCATGGATGCCAACCCGATGCCGCTCGGCCGGCTGCGGATCACGTACACCGGCGGTCACGGGCCACTCGGCTCCGACCGCGGCGAGCACGGCCCGACCTTGGTCGTCGCCCTCGGCGAGTGCTCGCGGCGCCCCGACTCCACCGCCGTCGTCACGGTCCCCTGGACCCGCAACGAACGCGGCGCGCTGACCGGCCTCAAGACCACCTCGTACGCCGAGAACGTCGTCGCCCTGGCCCGTGCGCGCGAACACGGCGCGTCCGAGGCGCTGTTCGCCAACACGATCGGTCAGCTCTGCGAGGGCACGGGGTCCAATGTCTTCGTCGTCCTCGGCGGCGAGATCCACACGCCACCGGTCGGCTCCGGCTGCCTCGCCGGCATCACCCGCGCGCTGACCGTCGAGTGGACCGGAGCCAAGGAGACCGACCTGCCGTTGGATGTCCTGGAGCGCGCCGACGAGGTCTTCCTGACCTCCACACTGCGTGACGTGCAGGCCGTGCACCGGGTCGACACTCGTGAACTCGCGGGCGCGCCGGGCCCGGTGACCGCCAAGGCGATGCGGATCTTCGACGAGCGGGCCGGGGACGGCCTCGATCCCTGATCGCTCGCTCGATCTCGCGATTTCCCGATCGCTCGATCGCTCGGCCGCTGAGGAAATTCGGCTGACCTCGGACCCCGCAGCGGGTACAACAGCCGTGATGACCACCACCCTGCGGCCGACCGAGCCGCTTCAGTACGCCGGCGACGGGACGCGTTCGCGCCGTTACCAAGTGTGTGTGAACAGCCGTCCCGTCGGTTCCGTACGCCTGGGGACCGACCCCAACTTCGGGGCATCCGTCGCCCTGATCCACGAGCTCCGTATCGATGAGCAGGACCGTGGGCGTGGGCGGGGCACCGTGGCGGCGCTGGCTGCCGAGGAGGTGGCACGCGGCTGGGGGTGCAAGCAGATCGAGCTGGCGGTCCCCGGCGACGCCGAGGCAGGGCTGAGGCTCGCCGAGGCACTCGGGTACGTCACCCGTAACCGCCGCATGGAGAAACTGCTCGGCGACACCCCGCCCGAGATGCCCGCCGGGAGCCTCGGCCGCCCGATGACACAGGCCGAGTACGAAGTCTGGGACCGGCACGGCCGGGAGGGCTTCGCGCAGGACTGGATCGGGCGTGGCCTGCCGGAGAGGGAGGCCTACGCCAAGTCGAACCGGGACCACGACCAGTTGATGCCGCAGGGTCTCGACACGCAGAACATGTGGTTCACCGTCCTGGAACACGAAGGCACCCCGGTCGGCGACCTCTGGCTGGGGGAGCGCGGCGGCCGCGCCTTCGTCTACAACGTCCAGGTCGACGCGGCGCATCGAGGCCGCGGCCACGGCCGTACGCTCATGCTGCTCGCCGAGGTGCAGGCGGTCGCCGCCGGGGTGAACCGCATAAGTCTCAACGTCTTCTCGGGCAACGCCCCGGCCGAGCGGCTCTACGAGTCACTCGGCTACGAGACGACGGAGCGCTCTTTGTACAAGGGCCTGTTGTAAGCAGTCTCCTTGGGCGTCACGCCTCCCGCTCGGCCAGCAGGCGGTCGGCGATCTCTTCGATGCGCTCGCGCAGCCCCTCCTGGCTCTTGCCGCCGTCGAGGCGTTCGCCACCGATGACGTACGTCGGGGTGCCGGTCACGCCGATGGCCTTGCCCTCGGCCTGGTCGGCGTCCACGATCAGGATGTGCCGGCCGTCGATCAGGGCCGTGTCGAACTCCTCGGCGTCCAGGCCGAGTTCACGGGCGACCTCGACCAGGAAGGGTTCTCCCTCACGGTCCAGCTCCGCCGCCCGGCCGAGCACCGCCTCCACGTACGGCCAGGCCTGGCCCTGCTCCGCGGCTTCTTCGGCGGCCTGCGCCGCGGCGAAGGCGTGCTGGTGCTTCTCCATGGGGAAGTGCCGCAGCCGCAGCTCCAGGCGGTCGCCGTAGCGGGCGCGCAGCGCGCGCAGGTCGGCGAGGGCGCTGCCGCAGTCGGGGCACTGGAGTTCGCACCAGACGTCGAGGACGGCGGCCGGGCGGGCGGGTGAGGAGTCGTTCATGGAGACCAGTCTCCCAGCCCCGGCGGGTGGGTCCCAACCAGGACCTTGGGGGGCGTCCCGACCGGGACCTGGGGAGGACGCCGACCCGGAGATGTCCCTGAGGTCCGCCCGGAGCATGGCATACCGGGCACCGGGCGGTGCAGGATGGAAGGGACGAACCGACCCTGCCCGATCGAGCCCTGCCCTGGAGGACCGGATGATTGCCGAGACTGTCTGTTCCGCCGTCTCCGCGGCCGGCCTGGGCATCGCCGCGGTCACGGCGTACCGCAAGCGCTTCCTGGCGGCCGCCCGCATCGCCGCCTACTCGCTCGTGCCGGTGGGCCTGGTGATGACCGGGGTCGTCGGCTGGCTGGCCGACACCGCGTTCAGTCCGACCGCGTGGGCCGGTTTCGTGGTCCTCGGTGGCGCTTGGCTGATGTTCATGACCACGCGGGCCATAGAGCGGCGCGGCGGCGGGACGCGGAAGGAACGCAAGGCGGCGAAGGCCGCCGCCCAGCGCGAGGCGGTGTCCCCGGCGGCCTCGGCGCCCTCGCTGGGGCAGGGGTCACGCCCGGCCGCCCGCCCCGCCGCGACGCCCCGTGCCACCGGCTCCGGGGACGACTTCAGCGACATCGAGGCCATTTTGAAGAAGCACGGCATATGACCCGCACATGACCAGCTGAAACGACACAAAGCTTCATCGGGGCCTCGTGGAGCGCGCGAAAGCGTTCACGTTCGAGCGCTTCTCTCGCAAGATCCGGCGAACTCCCGTATTTTCCGGGCGTGTTGATCGCGCGAGGGGTGTCGGCTGCGTCATCATCGCCGCGAGATGCTGGACACAACACAGAGCGACACCGCCGCCCCGCCCGAGGAGCGGCGTGGTTGTCTCTTCGCGCTCTCCCAGCCACCGCTGATGATCTTCCTTGCGGTGATCGGCTGTCTGCTGCTCATGGCTTCGCTGCACGACCTGCTGCTGCTCTGAGCCGTACACGGAGCCCCTGGCGTCACCCGCCGAGGGCTCCGTCAGCCCGCCACCTCCTCGTGTCGAGGGTTGCGGGGATACGTCCGTCAGCCCGCCGCTTCCTTCCGGCGTGCCCGGTACGCGGCGACGTGGAGGCGGTTCCCGCAGGTGCGGCTGTCGCAGTAGCGGCGGGAGCGATTGCGGGAGAGGTCGACGAAGGCGTGCCGGCAGTCCGGGGCCTCGCAGCGGCGCAGCCGCTCCTGCTCCCCGGCGACCACGAAGAACGCCAGCGCCATCCCGCAGTCGGCCGCGAGATGGTCGGCGACGGAGGCGCCCGGCGCGAAGTAGTGCACATGCCAGTCGTAGCCGTCGTGGTCGGTGAGCCGGGGGGTGGTGCCCGCGGCGGCGACCAGCTCGTTGATCAGCGCGGCGGCGGTCCGCGGGTCGGCGGCGGCGAAGATCCCGGCGAACCGGTCGCGAACCCTGCGCACGGCCGCGAGATCATGCTCGGACAGCACGCCGACATCGCTGATTTCGTGCTTTCGTACGAAATCAGCGAGGGACGCGACATCCGCGAGTCCGTCCGCCGTCCCGTCCTCCGGTGCGGTGTTCACCAGATCCACCACGGCGTCGAGGGCGCACCGGGTGTCGTGGGTGATCAGCACGTTTCGCTCCCTGGCCTGGGGGTCGGGCGGGCACCCGCCCCGATGCTGGCCGATGGTAGTGGCTTCGCGGCGTGGAGAGCGGTCGCGGGGGAGCGGCGAAGCGGCAACGGCGGGGCGGGCATGCACGCCGACGCCGCCTCCGCGGTGGTCCGCGGCGACGGCGCCGGTGTTTGTGCCCTATGCGGTTGTGCCCTATGCGGTTGTCTAGGCCCGAGCCGTCTCCCCGAGTGGACGGCGCCGGGCGGCTCTGTGGTGCCTCGCTAGCTCTCGGCCAGGATGTGTGAGAGCTCCGTGTCGAGATCGAAGTGCCGGTGTTCCGTGCCGGGGGGCACGGCGGCGTCTGTTCGCTTGAGAAACGACTCCAGGGCCCGCGCCGGGGCCTCGAGCAGAGCCTCGCCCTCCGGGGAGCTCAGGGCGATGCATACGACGCCCTGGCCATGGCTACGGGACGGCCAGACTCGGACGTCACCGGTACCGGTGGGCCGGTGCAGGCCCTCGGCGAGGAGGTCGCGGGCGAACACCCACTCGACGGTTTCCTCGGCTCCGGTGTGGAAGGTGGCGTGCACGGCGTAGGGATCGGCCGTGTCATACCGCAGTCCTGCGGGAACAGGCAGTGAGGACTCGCTCGACACAACGAGGCGCAGGTGCAGCTCGCAGCTGACCGTGGTGTTCATAAGCGCCAGGGCCTTTCGCTCAGTGTGCGCTCGGGGATTCGCACGTCGGCGAAATCGACATGCCACCTACGGTGCCGTTGTAAACCCCTCTGAGTGTTTTGCGTGCCTTTACGTAACTCATCCGGCCGAGAGACCGTTCGCCGGATAGGGCCATTCCGGTGACTGGTTTCTCTCGGGTAGGGTTTGGCCGTATGAATACGGGGAGTGACGGGCCGGGCGAGGTTGCCATGGCTGACGACGGGGCGAAGGGTGAGCGAGCGCTCGGTTCGCGAGCGCCGGCATTCGTCAAAGCGCGCCGCGCGCTGCACCTGAGCTGGCAGGTGGGCGTCTTCATCGTGGGGCTCGCGGTGGTCGTCGTGGGCGTGATCATGCTTCCGCTGCCCGGGCCGGGCTGGCTGGTGATCTTCGGTGGCATGGCGATCTGGGCGACCGAGTTCGTCTGGGCGCAGCTGGTGCTCCGCTGGACGAAGCGCAAAGTCACGGAGGCGACTCAGCGAGCGCTCGACCCAGAGGTGCGGCGTCGCAACATCACCCTCACGACCGTCGGCCTGGTGATCGTCGCGGCCCTTGTCGGCGTCTATGTCTGGAAGTTCGGCCTCGCGATGCCCTGGAACATCAAGGAGTGACGGGCCCGCCCAGGCGCCCCCTTGAGGCTCCTCGGCTGGTCGAAGCCACCCCCTGACATGGGGTAATGTTCTTCCTGCGCCCGGGCGATTAGCTCAGCGGGAGAGCGCTTCGTTCACACCGAAGAGGTCACTGGTTCGATCCCAGTATCGCCCACGTATGCGACAGGCGACCCAGGTCCACGGATTCCGTGGACCTGGGTCGCCTTCGTCGTTCCTGCGCGCGCGGCGGGGGCTTTGCCACGGGGACGCCGAGGCAGTGGGAGTGACGGGGCGCGGAGTGATGTTGCCCGTTGGGAGCAATGGAATTGACGTTGCTCGGAGGCGTCGAGGGGTGGTCGTCCGAGCCAGGGGGTGCGGGTGCCGGGACGGTCGCTGACGTGGAAACCTGACGGTGTGCGGCGCTGAAGGTGGAAGCGCGACGGCGTGCGTTGCTGAGACGTCGAAGTCCGACGATGCGTTACGGCGACCGATGCCGGAGTCGGTGGGCGCCCGGAGGGGGACCGGAGCCGGTGCCGCCGCTTGAACTCCGAGCGGATGGGCTGCTGTCCGACGCCGCAGCCGATCGCCCGCCTGACCTGCGCCGATACGCGCTTGACCGACGTGGGCCGGCAGTGCTCCGACTTCGGTTTTCGCGCCGCGTGAACGGCCCTTGTGGGTACGGGCTTTGGGCCCGACGCGGGTCATCCGGGGAGCCCGCCTCTTGCTCGGGCTGAGCCTTTCTGGTCTCTCCGGCCCTCTTCGAGTTGAAACCTTCGTGGTACCCCGGCTCCTGCCCGGACAGGGCCTTCGGGGGGTCCTGGCCTGTCCGAGTCGGTCCCTTCGTGGGCCCCGCCAGCTGCTCGGGTCGAACCCGGCAGGGTGTCCTGTCCCGGACCTGTCAGAGTTGAGCCGATCGCGGCGCCCGGACTCCGCTTCGGGGCGAGCCTTTCGCGGTGTCCGGCCTCCATTCGGGTCGAGTTCTTCGGTGCCCGGGAGTCGTCCTGGCCGCTTCCTTCGCGGCGCCCGGACTCCACGTGGCTGGAGCCCTTCGCGTGCCCGGGCCTCGTCCTGGTCGGGCTCTTTCGTGCCGCCTCGCGGCCCTGCTCGGGTCGAGCCATGCGCCGTGACTCGCCCCCTGCCCGAGCCAAGCCTGTCGCGCCCCCCGGTCCCGGCTCCGCCCAGCCTCCCATCCCTCACCCTCAGTTCCCCCACCTCCGCCCAACCCCCGCGAACCGCAGCACTTTTCGGCCCCGTCCTCACCCCACCCGACCCATCGCTTCGTGTCCGACAGGTCGACCGGATGCCCCCGACCTGCGCAGTTACCCCCGGACGCGCGAGCCGCACCCCCGCCCCCGCCCCCGCCCGGGCAAACCGCATCCCATCAATTCCTGTCCGAATCATTGACGAGTCCGAAAGCCCTCCGTACCTTGTGCCAGCAAGCGCTTACTTGAAACGATTCATGCAGGCGGCGACGACGTTGCGGGAGGCCCGACTGTGGGAAACAATGGGAGTGTTGAGAGGCGGACGGTCCTCAAGGCGGCCGGAGCTTCACTGGCCACGCTGGGGCTGGCCGCCACGACGGGCTGCGGTGGCGACAGCGGCAGTTCCGGAGACGGGACGGTGACGATCCGTTACGCCTGGTGGGGTGCCGACGAGCGGGCGAAGAGGATCAATCAGTCCATCGCGCTCTTCGAGAAGAAGTACCCGAAGATCAAGGTGAAGACGGATTTCCAGGATTACGTGGCCTTTTGGGAGAAGTTCCAGACCCAGGCCGCCGGTGGAAATCCGCCGGACGTATTCCAGAACGCTGTCGGGTTTCTTCGGAAGTACGACAAGAGGGGAGTGCTCCTCGACCTCAAGTCCCAGATAGACACGGGAAATCTGAGCCTGGAAAACTTCCGTGCCGGAGTCGAGAAGGTCGGCCAGGTCGACGGAAAGCAGCTCGGTATTCCCGTCGGATCCAACACCATGTCACTTGTCATCGACGAGAAGGTGTTCAAGAAGGCGGGCATCGCGCCCGAGCAGGGCTGGACCTGGGACGAGTACTTCGCGGCTCTCAAGAAGATCCACGACACCCAGAAGGTGCCGGGCGACACCGGCTACTTCAGCATCATGTACCTGTACGACCTCTACCTCCGGCAGAACGGCAAGGCGTTCTTCACCAAGGACGGACTCGGCTTCGACGAGGCCGATCTGACGGAGTGGTGGACGGACGGCTACAACCGCGTCAAGGCCGGGATCATCACCGACCCCAAGCGGGTCGAGCAGGACAAGCCGAAGTCCTCGCTCTCGGCGGGGCACGCCGCCTCCGAGTTCACCTGGGACAACTTCACGGTCCGCTACACCGCGGAGGGCGACAGCAGCTACGGCCTCGCGCCGATCCCGACGACCGACGGCAAGCGGACGGGGCAGTACCTCGCCTCGCTGATGCTGAGCGCCTCCGCGCGCACCAAGCACCCCAAGGAAGTCGCCCAGTTCATCAACTTCATGGTCCACGACCCCGAGGTCGGCAAGATCATGGGCTACGACCGCGGCATCCTCGCCACCACCGAGCAGTTCGACGCGTACAAGCCGACCGACGCCCCCAACAAGGCGATCGCTCAGTACGAGACGGACGTCGCCGCCGCCGGAGTCCTCGGCACCATCACCCCGCACCCGGCCGGCGCCGACACAGTCGAGTCCGCCTTCCTGCGCATCGGCGGTGACATGTCGCAGGGCACGACCAAGGTCTCCGACGCGGTGAAGCAGTTCTTCTCCGAGGCGAAGACCGCCCTCGCCGCCTGATGGGAACCGCCGTGACGCTCGTCAAGGACGCTCCGCCCGATGCCCCGGAGATACGCCCTTCGGCCCCCGCCGCCGTAAAGCGCCGGGGGCGCCGGGAGAATCTCGCCGGCTATCTCTTCATGTCCCCGTGGATCGCGGGCTTCCTGCTGCTGACAGCGGGCCCGATGGTCGCCTCCCTCTACTTCGCGTTCACCGACTACAACCTCTTCAATTCGCCGAAGTGGATCGGTTTCGACAACTTCACCAAGATGTTCGACGATCCCCGGTGGCAGAAGTCGGTCGAGGTGACGGCAAAGTACGTCGTCATCGGGACGCCGCTCAAGCTGCTGCTGGCGCTCGGGGTCGCCCTGCTGCTGGCGCAGAGCCGTCGTGGCCAGGCCTTCTACCGGGCCGCGTTCTACGCCCCGTCACTGATCGGCGCGAGCGTCTCCGTCGGCTTCGTCTGGCGCGCGCTCTTCTCCGACGACGCCATCGTGGACCGTACGCAGTCCTTCTTCGGCTTCCACACGGGCGGCTGGGTCGGAGACCCGAACTGGGTGCTCTTCAGCCTGGTCGCGCTCACCGTCTGGCAGTTCGGCGCACCCATGGTGATCTTCCTCGCCGGGCTCAAGCAGGTGCCGAAGGAGCTGTACGAGGCGGCCGAGGTGGACGGCGCGGGACCGTTCCGCAGGTTCTGGAGCATCACCCTGCCGATGATCTCGCCCGTGCTCTTCTTCAATGTGCTTCTGGAGACCATCCACTCCTTTCAGATCTTCGGCTCCGCCTACGTGGTCTCCAACGCCACCTGCGGACCGGCCGACGCCACGCTCGTCTACACCTGCTACCTGTACCAAAAGGGCTTCAAGGAGTCCCAGATGGGCTTCGCGTCCGCCATGGCCTGGATGCTGCTGCTCGCCGTCGCCCTGGTCACGGCCGTCCTTTTCTGGTCGCAGAAGCGGTGGGTGCACTACGAGGAGGACGCCCGGTGAGCACCATCCTGCGCAAGCCCATGGAACTCGGTGGCCGCAAGCGCGCCGGCTCGCTGGTCTGGCACATCGGCGCCCTGCTGATCCTCGCGGTCGTCCTCTATCCCGTGATCTGGGTCCTCGGCGCCTCGTTCAAGCCCAGCCGGCAGATCATCGGCAGTCTGGACCTGTTCCCGACCAGTCCCATCCTCGGCAATTTCAAGGGACTGGCCGACGGCATCGCCGACATCTCGATCGCCACCTTCTTCCAGAACTCCCTCATCTACGCGCTCGGCTCCGTCGTCGGCATCCTCATCTCCTGCTCGCTGACGGCGTACGCCTTCGCCAAGATCCGGTTCGCCGGACGGAACCTGCTGTTCTCGCTGATGATCGGCACGCTGCTGCTGCCGTATCACGTGCTGCTCATCCCGCAGTACGTGATGTTCCAGAAGATGGAGCTGGTCAACACCTATGTGCCGCTGCTGATCGGCAAGTACCTGGCCACCGAGGCGTTCTTCGTCTTCCTCATGGTGCAGTTCATGCGGAACCTTCCCAGGGAACTGGACGAGGCGGCGCGGCTCGACGGGTGCGGACATCTGCGGATCTATTGGTCGATCGTGCTGCCGCTGTGCAGGCCCGCGCTCATCACCAGCGCGATCTTCACCTTCATCAACGCCTGGAACGACTTCATGGGCCCGCTGATCTACCTCAACGAGCCCAGCAAGTACACGGTCTCGCTGGGCATGATGATGTTCCGCGACCAGGAGGGAGTCGCCAACTACGGCGGCATGATCGCGATGTCGCTGGTCGCGCTGCTGCCCGTGCTCCTCTTCTTCCTCGCCTTCCAGCGGTATCTGATCGACGGTATGGCGACGTCGGGATTGAAGGGCTGACATGGCCACCACCCAGCCGCGGGCCAAGGCGCATCAGAAGGCGCCTGTGAAGGAAAAGTCCCGCAGGGCGCCCCGTGAATCCGTCTTCGCCGAGCGGTTCGCCGTGTTCGCGGAGTGTCTGCTCACCGGAGTCTGGATCGCGGTGACCTCGCTGCCGCTGGTCACCTACCCTGCCGCGTTCGCGGCCGGCGCGCGGCATCTGCGGCGGCGTGCGCACCATGAGGCGGGCGGTTGGCGGGAGTTCGTGGCCGACTTCCGGTCGGCCGTGCGGGGTGGCTGGATCGCCGGGCTCGCCGGATGGGCCGCGGCGGCCGCGGTGTGGGTGGACGTCCAGGCCGTGCGTGCCGGTATCCCCGGTGGCCCGCTGGTCGGGGCCGTCGGCCTCTTCGCCCTGATCGCAGGGGTGGTCGCCGGACTGCGCGCGGCGGCGGCCTGGGAGCCGGGGGCGTCCTGGCGGGCGCTGCTCGCGGACGCCGGGCGCCGCACCGTTCTCGATCCGGCCGGGTCCTTCCTGCTGATCGGCGGAGTGGCCGTGGTGGCCTGTTCCACCCTGTTGATCGCGCCGCTGGCGGTCCCCGTCCTGGGGGCCGTCGCGGCGGCGGCCGTCGCCGTGGAGGAGCGGTACCGGCGCCGCTGAGCACCCTCGCCCCGCACAGGTCGGCGCCCCCGGCGTCGCACCTCTCTCTGTCGTGCCCCTGACCACTCGCACGGAAAAGCTTCCCGCACGGAAAGGAAAGGCCATGTCCCCCATCCCCCGCAGGTCCCTTCTCAAGGCGGCCGCCGTCGCCGGAGCCGCCGCCCAGTTCAGCTGGGCGCTGGGCGGTACGAACGCACAGGCCGCCTCCAGGGCCGAGGCCGCGGACGCGGACCCCGTGACCGTGGATTGGCTGGAGGACGGCGGCCTCGGCGCGGCCCCCGGCTCCACGGTCGGCGTGCCCTGGCCGAAGGGCACGTACCAGCAGGACCAGACCTTCGCGCTCACGGACGCCGACGGCAAGGCCGTGCCCGTGCAGTCCTGGCCGATCGCCTACTGGCCGGACGGCTCTCTCAAGTGGACCGCGCACGCCGTGAGTTCGGACTCGGGGGAGCTCACGCTCACCGCGGGGGATCCGGCCGCGCCCGACAAGAAGGTCACCGTCGACAAGAGCGGCGGCACCATCGACATATCGACCGGGGTCATCACCGCGAAGATCGGCAAGAGCGGCTCGACGCTGGTCAAGTCCCTGACGCGCGGCTCGACCGAGATCGCCAGGAACGGCCGGCTGGTCCTCATCCGCCAGCCGGAGATCGAGGACGAGGACCAGGGCGCGGAGAAGTTCGAGCGCTTCGACTGCGCCATCTCCGAGGTCGACGTCGAGCAGGAGGGCCCGGTCCGTGCCGTCGTCCGCATTGACGGCAAGCACCGCAAGGGCGACCGGAGTTGGCTGCCGTTCTCGATCCGGCTCTACTTCTACGCGGGCGCCGACTCCTTCCGCATGGTGCACACCATCACCTTCGACGGGAAGCAGGAACCGGGCAAGGCGAGCGGCGACTTCATCCGCGGGCTCGGCGTCCGCTTCACCGTGCCCATGCGGGATGCCGCGTACGACCGCCACATCCGCATCGGCGGCGACGGGACCGGTCTGCTGCGCGAGGCCGTCAAGGGCGTCACCGGGCTGCGGCGCGACCCGGGCGCGGCCGTGCAGGCGGCCCAGTTCGCAGGCGAGAAGCTGCCCGACCCGTCGACCTGGGACCAGCGGGTGACGACACGGCTGCAGTACGTCCCCGAGTGGGGCGACTACACCCTCGCCCAGCTCTCCGCCGACGGCTTCACGCTGCGCAAGCGGACGAAGAAGGGGTACGGCTGGATCGGCGCGGGCGGCGGACAGCGCGCGTCGGGCTTCGGTTACGTCGGCGGTCCGAGCGGCGGATTCTCCTTCGGGCTGCGGGACTTCTGGGAGAAGTTCCCGGCGCAGCTCGACATCCGCGACGCCCACACCGACGAGGCCGAGGTCACCCTCTGGCTCTGGTCGCCCGAGGCGCAGCCCATGGACCTGCGCTTCTACCACGACGGCATGGGCCAGGACACCTATGCCGAACAGCTCGAAGGTCTCAATATCACCTATGAGGACTACGAGCCGGGCTTCGGCACGCCTTACGGCATCGCCCGCACCTCCGAACTCCTCTTCTGGGCCAACGAGTCGACGCCCACCCCCGAGAGGCTCGCCGAACAGGTGGACGCCGTACGGGTGTCGCCGCAGCTCGCCGCCCCGCCCAAGCAGCTCATCAAGGCGAAGGTGTTCGGCCCCGGCCTCTACTCGGAGCCGGACCGCTCCACGCCCGCCAAGGCGAAGATCGAGGACCACCTCGACTTCCTCTTCACCTATTACAAGGACCAGGTGGAGATGCGCCGTTGGTACGGCTTCTGGGACTACGGCGACATCATGCACTCGTACGACCCGGTCAGGCACCAGTGGCGGTACGACGTCGGCGGCTACGCCTGGGACAACTCCGAGCTGTCGCCGGACCTCTGGCTGTGGTTCGCGTACATCCGAAGCGGCCGCTCGGACATCTTCCGCTTCGCCGAGGCGATGACCCGGCACACCGGCGAGGTCGATGTCTACCACCTCGGCCAGTGGGCGGGCCTCGGCACCCGGCACGGCGTCCAGCACTACGCCGACAGCGCCAAGCAGCAGCGCATCGCCAACACCACGTACCGCCGCTACTACTACTTCCTCACCGCGGACGAACGGGTGGGCGACCTCATGCACGCCAACGTCGACTCCGACGAGACGTTCCTGGTGCTCGACCCGATCCGCAAGATCCGCACCGAGCCGTACACGCCCGACCGGCACGCGCTGTCGATCGGCTTCGGCACGGACTGGAGCGGGCTCGTGTCGGCGTGGCTGACGGAGTGGGAGCGCAAGGGGCCGAAGTGGGAGAAGGCCAAGGCGCGCGTGCTGTCGACGATGGAGACCATCGCCGCTCAGCCCAACGGCTTCGTGCAGGGCAGCGGCCTGTACGACCTGGACACGGGCAAGTTCGCGGTCGCCGCGACGCCCGTCGTCGGAGTCTCGCATCTCTCCGCGGTCTTCGGCCTCAACGAGCTGTGCGCCGAGCTCATCGACCTCGTCGACATGCCCGCCTTCAAGGACGCGTACCTCGACTACTGCCGTTACTTCAACGCCACCAAGGCCGAACAGGCCGCGCGCTACGGCTCCAATTTCGGCACGCTGCTGCTCTTCCAGGGGCACTCCCGCCTCGACGCGTACGCCGCCGTGCAGACCGGCGACGCGAAACTCGCCACGCGCGCGTGGAGCAAGTTCTACAACTCCGACGGCTACACGGAGTCCTCGCCCTGGAAGACGGAGAAGGTGAGCGGCCCGGTCACCCTGGTGCCGGGCAGCGAGGCCAACTGGGTCTACACGAACGACACCGCGCTGTACGGCCTCGCCGCCATCGAGAATCTGGCGCTGCTGGGCGACAAGATGCCGTAGCCGCACGCCCGTCGAGGACGCGCTGGTGCGCTGCGCCAGAAGTTCGTCGGTGGATTCGCGCCTTGCCCGGCCGGGTTGGTTGTCCGCCCGTCCAGCCCCGGCCTGCGAGTATTCGGCCAAGTCGGCGGCAGTGGGGCGCCAAGAACTAACGACGAATTAATGGCGCAGGACACTAGTCCATCCTCCCCAGCACCTCCCGCACTCGCCGCGCGTCGCGGATCCGCTGCTCGTACGTCGCACCCAGTGCGAGCAGCAGCAGACCGGCGAGTGCGGGAGGCACCCAACGGGGGAGCGCATCGACCACCTGCACGATGTACGGGGCGAGTTCGTGCAGGGCGTCCAACGTGAGCACCGTGCCGCCCAGCACGAGCGGCGCCTGGAGGCGGTTCCGGGCGCCCACGAGGGTGACCAGCAGCGCCGCCACGCCGAGCAGCAGCGGGCGCGACCAGTGGGCGTCGCCCCACGCCGCGAACAGGCTCGGCACGAGCGTGGCCGACAGCCCCGGTCCGTACGCCGTCCATGACGAGACCTGGGGGTCCTTGCGGCGCCTCAACGCCCCCACCAGCAGCGCCGGGACGGTCACCGGGAGCGTGTACGCCTCCGGGGGGCCGACGTCCCAGGCCGCCAGGCGGACCCAGGTGGCCAGCACGAAGAGGGCGGCGGCCGCGTATCCGACGGGGCGCCGGTCCTCCCGTACGGCGGTGCCGCAGGCAATCACCCCGCAGAGCGCCAGCACCAGGGCCAGCATCGGCGGATCGGTGACCGTGAGCGCGATGGCGAGCAGACCCGCGACGGCTCCCGTCACCTCCACCGGCACGGCCACGGACGAGTCACTCAGGCGCGCCGCGAGGAGGGCCGCGCCGACCGGCACCACGAGGACGAGCAGCGCGGTGTGCTGTGGTTGCCAGCCGAGGGAGCCTCCCGCGGCACAGGCCAGGGCGGTGGTGTACGCGAGAGAGGCGGGCGCCGCGACGGGGCCGAGGCCGGGGCGCCACGCCGCGGCCGCGAACAGGACGGCCAGTGCGGCGAGGACGGTGAGGGTCGGACCCTCGGAGGCCAGCGACAGGAACGCGAGGCCGAGGGAGGTGAGCAGGGCCAGCAGGAGCGGGGGCGCCTGGGGCCGGCCCGGGCGGGCGGCGTACGCCAGAGCGGCCACCGTCGTGAGGCCTTGCACCAATAGTCCTGCCACGTAGGGGAGTTCGAGAGCCGCCGGGAGCACGAGCACCGTCGCCCAGGCCAGCGTCGGTGCGCAGATCAGGGCCTGTGGACGCCAGGCGGCGCCGCGGACCGCCACCACAAGGACTCCGGCGACGAGCGCCAGGACGATGGGTGCCGTGGCCGCGGCGGCGGGCCAGGGCACGTCCATGGTCACCGCGTCCCGGGCGGTCTTCGGCGCGCCCGACCAGATCCTCTCCGACCAGCCGACCGGACCCAGCAGAGCGATGGCGGCCGGCGGCAGCGCCCACACCACCGCCACGGCCTGCACGGAGCCGGAGGCCCAGGCGAGGCCGCGCCGCACCGGATCGGGCCAGCGGGTGCGTACGGCGGCCAACAGAGCGATACCGAACGCCAGATGGCCCGGTACCGTCCAGTCGTCGGGCAGCGCCGAGCGCAGGACGCCGCCGAGTGCGGCGACGGTGATGAGACCGCCCGCCAGGGCGAGGCCGGTCGCGGCGTTCGGCTTCGAGACGTGCCACGCCGCCGCCAGGGCGATCGCCGCGGCAAGGAGGAGGAGCGCCGCCGCACGGGCGGCGGCGCTCGGGCCGGAGGCCGTCCAGGACAGCCAACCGGCGGCAAGGGTGCCCCAGCCGCCCAGGCCGTACGCGCCGACGGCGGCGACCACACGGACGGACTTCACGGGGATCCGCAGCGCGACCAGCGTGTCGAACGCGGCCGTCACCAGCAGCGCGGCCGTGACGGTGCGGACGCCCGCGTCGGCCGCCGCCGCCCAGAGGAGCAGCGGGAGCTGGGCCGCGGCCACGGCGGTGGGCAGAGGCAGACGCAGGGGGAGCCGGGGGAGTCGGGGGAGACGTATGCCGGTGGTGGCCTCGGGCTCTGCGGCGCCGGGGATGTTCGCCCGTTCTCCCGCGCCGGCGGTGTCCGTCCGCTCTCCCGCACGGGTGCTGTCCGTCCGGTGTGCGGCCGGCCGGTTCAGCGTGCCCACGGCGAGACCGTACGCCGCCCACACCACGGCCAGCACGGCCGACGCGATCGCCGCGTACCCCGGCCCGTCGGTGTCCGGCAGCGCGACCTCGTGCAGCGCGTAGACGTCGAGGACCGTCAGCGCGAGGCCGAGTCCCGCCACCGACTCGGCCGTCGAACGCAGCCCGCGGCCGAGGAGGAGTACGGGCGCACCGAGCGCCGCCATCGTCACCGCGCCGAGAACCAGTGCACGCCCGGCGATCCCCAGGTGTCCCCAGCTGACCACGGTGAACGCGACGGCGGCCACGGTCAGCAGGATGCCGCCGAGCAGCAGGAGCAGGTTCTGGACACCGGGTGCGCTGGTCTCGGGCCGACGCGCGGGGACGGCCTGGGGCCGGTGCGGGGGAGCGGGCGGCGCGGCCACCGGCTGCAGGGCCGCGACCAGCCACGCGCGGCGCGCCAGCAACACGGTCCGGCGGGCGTCCAGTTGCCGCAGCTCGGCGTCGAGGAGTCGCAACTCCTCGGCCGGGGGCGGGATGTGGGTCATGCTCCGGAGTGTGGTCCCGGTCACGTTCGACGGCATGAGTGCGCGTACTCAGGATGTACTCAGATCCGCGGACGGGCACACTCGGTGCATGGACTGGAGCCATTACCGCTTCCGCAGCGTGTGGGACCTGCCCGCGCCGCCCCCCGCCGTGTACGTCGTGCTGCAACAGGCCGAGGACTACCCCCGCTGGTGGCCCCAGGTGCGCGAGGTGATCCCTGTCGACGAGCGCAGCGGCGTCATCCGGATCCGCTCGGTCCTTCCGTACGACATGACGTTCACCGGGCGGGAGGTGCGGCGCGACCCGGCGGGCGGCGTGCTGGAGATCGCGATGTCCGGCGACATCGACGGCTGGGCGCGCTGGACGCTCACCGCGGACGGGCCGGGCAGCACGCGTGCCCAGTACGACCAGGAGGTCGTTGTGAGCAAGCCGCTGCTGCGGCGGTTCGCCGTGCCGGGGCGGCCCGTCTTCCGCGCCAACCACGCGCTGATGATGCGGGCGGGGCGGCGCGGCCTCAGGGCCTACCTGGAAGCGGTTTGAACGAGACCCGCCGGGACCTGTATGGTTCAGTGCGTTCCCGGGCGATTAGCTCAGTGGGAGAGCGCTTCGTTCACACCGAAGAGGTCACTGGTTCGAACCCAGTATCGCCCACCCGGAGAAGACCGGTCCGTCACAGACGGACCGGTTTTTCTGTGCTCACGGACCGGTTCTCGGCGCCTTCAGGCCGCTGCCGCGGGCAGGTCCGGCCGCAGCGGCCACGCCGGATCCACCGCCTCCTCCGAGCCGCTGCGCGCGAACCACGCCTGCAGTCCGCGTGCCTGTGCCGCATGCCACACCGCCTGCAGCGTGTGCAGCTCGGCCGGGGTGAGCCGCTCCAGACGGGCCGCGAAACGGCGCCCCACCGCGCGCACGACATCCATCGCGGCCAGCGCGTCGGCAGCCGCGTCGTGCGCCCCCTCCAGGACCACGTCGTAGTGCGCGCACAGGTCGGTGAGGGTGCGGCGGCCCTTGCGATAGCGGTCCAGATGTTTGTCGAGGACCCGGGGATCGAGCACGCGCAGCGGCGTGGCCTCGAACCAGCGGTCGAGGGAGGAGGCGCGATGGCGGCGCAACTCCCGGTCCAGCAACGTCAGATCGAAGGGCGCGTTCATCACCACGAGCGGACGGCCCGCCGCGGCCTGTTCGCCCAGCTCCCGGGCTATCTCGTCCATCACCGGCGACGGCCAGCGGCCGTTGCGCTGCAGATGTTCGTCCGTGAGCCCGTGCACCGCCGTCGCCCCCGCGGGCACCGGCACTCCGGGGTTCACCAGCCATCGGGTCACCCGCGGACGGGAACCCGGGGCGTCCTGGACTACGACGGCGGCCGACACGATCCGGTCGGTCTCGACGTCCACGCCCGTGGTCTCCGTGTCGAACGCGGCCAAGGGGCCCTCGTACCAGCACGTCATACGTTCACAACTCCTCGTTCACCCACGGCAGCTGACGTACCGTCTTCTGCCCGTTTGGTGATACCCGAGCTGTTTGCGCCGTACGCCGGAGGGAGACAACAGAGGTACGGGTCTTTGCAGTTCAGCGACCCGTCGCGGGGAAACACTTGGTTGGGAAGGCTGTTGGACTCATGGCACTCGCGCAGCCCGAACGGGGCGGGCTGCTGCCCCAGCGGACGGCACCCCATCGCGGCACACTCGCCACCACCGCCTGCATGGAGACCTTGCAGGTCGGCTATCTGCACGCCGTCGCGGCAGCCGCAGGCTGCTCGCTGTCCCAGCCTTTTCCGGACAACGGCATCGACTGGCACGTCAGCCACAGCGCCCCCGGGCATACGGTCGACGACGAAGTCACCATCAAGGTGCAGCTCAAGTGCACGTACCAGATCCCGCCGAACCCGCCGGGGCCCGCCTTCTCCTTCACGCTCGACAACGAGCACCTGGCGAAGCTCGCCCGCACCCCGGTCTCGGTGCACAAGATCCTGGTCGTGATGCTCGTGCCCAGGTCCCAGGACGACTGGCTGCGCGCCAGCCACGACCGGCTCGATCTGCGGCACTGCTGCTACTGGACCAACCTCGCCGGACACGCCATCACCGGTCGGCGCAGGACCACCGTCCGAATTCCGACGGCTCGGATCTTCGACGACCGGGCGCTCTGCGAGATCATGACGCGGGTCGGGACGGGAGGCAGACCATGACCCACCGCCCGATCGGCGAAGCCCTGCGGCCGGTCAGGCCGCATCCGGCCGAGGCCCTGTGGCACGAGCCGCCCGCGCCCGGTCAGGTCGACCCCGCCGTGCTCAGCGCCCTGCTGCAGCGGCACGGCTGGCAGCGGCGAGGAGGCGCGCCGGGACGGTACGGCCGGTGGACCCCACCCGGGCCCGGTGGCGGCGGCACCAGCCTGCTGGTGCCGGAGAACCGGGCCTTCCCCGACAGCGACGACCTGCTCGGCGAGGCGCTCGTCGCGCTCTCCCGCAGCGGCTCGCCGTCCGCGCGTGACGTGCTCGTCGCGCTTGCCGTGCCCAGCGACGAGATCCGCTGGTGGCGCGACGTCCCCACCGGACCCGTGGGCGCCGCGCCCTGGACCGTCGAGGAGCAGCTGCGCGCGGCCGCCCGCCAGATGCTGCTCGCGGGCGCGCTCGCCACGCGCGCGCGTGCGGGCTACTACGGCGCCCGGCACCGCAGGTCCGCCGCCGCCTCCCTGGAGAACGTCCTGGTCGGCGCCGAACCCGGCGGGCGCAGGCTCACCGCCTTCGTGCCCGTCGACACCGGGCGGCCGGTCGCCATCCGCCTGCACCAGGCCCTCTATGCCGCCCGCGAGGCCATCGACTACCAGCGGGCCACCGGTGGCATGGACGCCTTCGACGCGGCGGTCGAGGCGGGCGTCAGCCACGAGCTCATGGAGGCCCTGGTGGCCCTCGTCCGCGGCACCGAGGGAGCCCGGATCGCCGTCGAGTGGGCGCCCGCCGCCGGTGTCCCCGAGGGCGGCGCGAGTCCCGCCGAGCCGGTCGAGTTCTCGCCCGGCGACCTGCCCGTGCTGCGCGAGGCCGGAGCCCGCTTTCTGCGCGAGGAGCCGTCCGTGCCGGTGCGCCTGACCGGCGCCGTGGTGCGGATGCGCAGGTCGGGGCCGCGCGGCGAGGGCACTGTACGGCTGCGGGTCATCGCGGGCGCCGAGGTCCCGCACGTACGCATGACGCTCGACGAGGAGGCGTACCGGATAGCGGGCCATGCCCATCTCGTAGGGCTGCCGGTGCGGGTGCACGGAAGGCTGGAGAGCCGCGGCGGCTTCCGCAGGCTCACGGACGCCTCCGGAGTCGTACCCGTGCAGGTGGACGAGGCCGAGCGGGACCGGCTGATGAAGTCGCTCCAGGAGAACCTGGACTTCTTCGAGGAGGCGTGCAGCGGGGACTGAGACGGGGCCGTGGTTATCCGTTTCGCGAACGGGACCCCGGGCTCGGTACGATTCCTGTCTGCGTACGCGAGTGGCGGCGCGCCCACCTTCAGGCAGGAGAGTCCGGTGTCAGACGTCCGTGTGATCATCCAACGCGATTCCGAGCGGGAAGAGCGCGTGGTGACGACGGGCACTACGGCCGCCGATCTTTTCGACGGCGAGCGCACCATCGTCGCGGCCCGTGTCGGCGGCGAGCTCAAGGACCTCGCGTACGAGCTGAAGGACGGCGAGACCGTCGAGGGTGTGGAGATCTCCTCCGACGACGGCCTCAACATCCTGCGCCACTCCACCGCGCACGTGATGGCGCAGGCCGTGCAGGAGCTCTTCCCCGAGGCCAAGCTGGGCATCGGCCCGCCGGTCAAGGACGGCTTCTACTACGACTTCGACGTCGCCGAGCCGTTCACGCCCGAGGACATCAAGCGCGTCGAGAAGAAGATGCAGGAGATCCAGAAGCGCGGACAGAAGTTCTCCCGCCGGGTCACCTCCGACGACGCCGCCCGCGAGGAGCTGGCCGACGAGCCCTACAAGCTGGAGCTCATCGGCCTCAAGGGCAACGCCGCGCAGGCCGCCGAGGGTGCCGACGCCGAGGTCGGCGCCGGCGAGCTGACGATCTACGACAACCTCGACGCCAAGACCGGCGAGCTGTGCTGGAAGGACCTCTGCCGCGGTCCCCACCTGCCCACCACCCGGAACATCCCGGCGTTCAAGCTGATGCGCTCGGCCGCCGCGTACTGGCGCGGCAGCGAGAAGAACCCGCAGCTCCAGCGCATCTACGGCACCGCCTGGCCGACCAAGGACGAGCTGAAGGCGTACCTGGACTTCCTCGTCGAGGCCGAGAAGCGCGACCACCGCAAGCTCGGCGCCGAACTGGACCTCTTCTCCATCCCGGAGGAGCTGGGCTCCGGCCTCGCGGTCTTCCACCCCAAGGGCGGCATCGTCCGCCGGGAGATGGAGACCTACTCTCGCCGGCGCCACGAGGACGCGGAATACGAGTTCGTCAACACCCCGCACATCTCGAAGGAAAACCTCTTCGTGACCTCGGGGCACCTGCCGAACTACGCGGACGCGATGTTCCCGCCGCTGGAGTTCGACGGGCAGAACTACCGCCTCAAGGCGATGAACTGCCCTATGCACAACCTGATCTTCAAGGCGCGCGGCCGCTCCTACCGCGAGCTGCCGCTGCGGCTCTTCGAGTTCGGCACGGTCTACCGCTACGAGAAGTCGGGCGTCGTGCACGGCCTGACCCGCGCCCGCGGCTTCACGCAGGACGACTCGCACATCTACTGCACCAAGGACCAGATGGCCGGAGAGCTGGACTCGCTGCTCACCTTCGTCCTGGATCTGCTGCGCGACTACGGACTGAACGACTTCGAGCTGGAGCTGTCGACCCGTGACGACTCCCCGAAGTTCATCGGCGAGGAGGCGGAGTGGGAGGAGGCCACCGACGCGCTGCGTCAGGCGGCCGAGAAGCAGGGCCTCCCGCTGGTTCCCGACCCGGGCGGCGCCGCGTACTACGGCCCGAAGATCTCCGTCCAGGCCAAGGACGCCATCGGCCGCTCCTGGCAGATGTCCACCATCCAGGTCGACTTCCAGCAGCCCAAGCGGTTCAACCTGGAGTACACGTCCGCGGACGGCTCCAAGCAGCAGCCGGTGATGATCCACCGCGCGCTGTTCGGTTCGATCGAGCGCTTCTTCGCGGTGCTCCTGGAGCACTACGCGGGCGCGTTCCCGGCGTGGCTGGCGCCTGTGCAGGCGATCGGCATCCCGATCGGCGACGCGCACGTGCCGTACCTCGAGGAGTTCGCGAAGAAGGCGAAGGCGGCCGGTCTGCGCGTCGAGGTCGACGGGTCCTCGGACCGCATGCAGAAGAAGATCCGCAACGCGCAGAAGCAGAAGGTGCCCTTCATGGTCATCGCGGGCGACGAGGACATGACGGCCGGAGCCGTCTCCTTCCGCTACCGCGACGGCTCGCAGGAGAACGGCATCCCGGTCGACGAGGCGATCGCCAAGATCGTGCAGGTCGTCCAGGAGCGCGCGCAGGTCTGACGGCGACGGTTGCGAGGCGTACGTAGGTGAGGCATACGGCGCTCTTCTGACACGTACGTGAGGTCAGGCCCCCGGAGAGCTCAGCTCCCCGGGGGCCTTTCGTCGCCCTCACGGGTGAACACCTGCAGCAGCCACGAGGAGAACGACCCCGTCACCGCACCGAGCAGCGCCAGGCCGCACCCCATCAGCCCCACTGCGATCACGCGCCCCAGCGGCGTCACCGGGGTGACATCCCCGTAGCCCACCGTCGCGAGCGTGGAACAGGCCCACCACACCGAGTCCCCGAAGGTCAGGATCGTTGCGTGCGGCGCCGTGTGCTCCACCTGGTAGACGGCGAGGGCGCCCGCGAAACCGATCAAGGTGACCGACAGACCCGCGTAGAACACCACGCGCGCGTACAGCGCGAGCCGGGGCTGCCCATGGCGGCGCTGTACGGCCTCGTAGACCTTCACGACGCGCAGTGGGCGCAGCAGGGGCAGGACGAGCACCAGGGTGTCCAGCCAGTGCGTCCGTACGAAGCGGAGGCGCTGCCCGCTCAGCCGCCAGCGCACCGCGTAATCGACGCCGAACAACGCCCAGGCGGCCACCATCGCCGCCAGGCAGGCGTCCAGTGCGGCGGCGGGCAGACCGTGACCCAGGACAAGAGCCGCGTACGAGGCGAGAAAGACCAGCGAGGCCAGGGCGAGCGCGACCTCGGTACGTCGCTCCCAGCGGACCTGTGGGCTGTCGTCGTCCATCGACCCAGCTTGGCCGGGGGGCCTGTTCCGCGGCACCCGCCGACACGCCGCGAACGGGCGAAGTCATATGCTGCACAACATGACGAGTGAGCCGGAGCAGCAGATCGGAGTGGGAACGCAGGACGCGTTCCAGCGCTTGTGGACGCCCCATCGGATGGCTTACATCCAGGGCGAGAACAAGCCCACCGGTCCGGGGGCCGACGACGGCTGTCCCTTCTGCTCGATCCCGGCCAAGTCCGACGAGGACGGGCTGATCGTCAAGCGCGGCGAGCAGGTGTACGCCGTGCTCAACCTCTACCCGTACAACGGCGGCCACCTCATGGTCGTGCCCTACCGCCACGTCGCCGACTACACGGACCTGACGGACCCGGAGACCGCCGAACTGGGCGAGCTGACCAAGCAGGCCATGACCGCGCTGCGCACCGCCTCGGGCGCGCAGGGCTTCAACATCGGCATGAACCAGGGCACGGTCGCGGGCGCCGGCATCGCCGCCCATCTCCACCAGCACATCGTCCCCCGCTGGGGCGGCGACACGAACTTCATGCCGGTCGTGGGCCACACCAAGGTCCTGCCCCAGCTCCTGGCGGACACCCGCAAGATGCTGGCCGAGGCCTGGCCGAGGCCTGAGCCGCGTTAGCGGAGTCTCCCCGCGCCCATGAGGGGCGCGGGGCGTCACATCATGCGGCTCCGCCGCTTGGGCGCGACCAGCTCACCACGATCCGCACATCACGACGCACGGTCGCGTCCCCGCTCGTCGGCCGGAGGCCTACGCGTCGTAGAGATCGGCCTTCCGAGGCATCGGGTCCTGGACCGCCGTGCTGAGGAACGCGGAGCGGTTGCCGAACTTCTCGGTGTCGACGCCGTTCTCCTCCAAGACCCTGATCGCCGCCGCGTGCACCACACGCAGGACCGGCGTCGCGGCCCGCAGCGCGTCGTCCGCCATGAAGCGGTGCCGCCACGGCTGATCGGCCCACGCGTGCCGCAGCCCGAAGGGCTCGGGCAGCGTCAGGGTCCCGCCGAGCCAATTGAGGAACGGCGGATACCAGGTGAAGGGCGCCCGCGCCGCGAGTCGCACGACCTCGTCCGTGGTGACCAGCGGCAGATTCACCTTGCGGGTCTCCCAGAACTTGACGGCCTTCGCGACCTCCTTGGTCGGCGCCTCCGGCTTCGTCGTGAAGAGCGGGTTCACCGGACCCAGCGCGTGCCCCGTGACCTCGATGCGCAGTGTCTCGTGCAGCACGGTCACGGTGATCAGCATGGTGATGATCAACTGGCCGTCCCAGAGCGTCCATTGGACCCCGAGGTAGTGCCGGTCCCCGCTGCCGAACTGCTGCTTGTTGCAGATGTCCTGTATGGCGTGGGTCTTGATCGTGTACGCGTCCACGTCCGTCCCGGCCGGCCGGGACACCGCCTTCGCGTTCTCACCGATCGGCGTGACGACCCAGTGCTTTATCGAAGGGGCGGGGAAACCACCGGTGTTGAGGGGGCCGCGCTCCAGCATGCGCAGCTGGTCGTGGATGGACCGGATCACGTCCCAACTGCGGAACGGATGGATCTCCTTGTCCGCGTCGCGCGGCACCAGGTCCTCGGCGAGCTGCCAGGCACCCCAGCGGGTGCCCATGCCGAGTATGCCCTTGGGGCCCGCGTAGAAGACCGAGTTGGACTGCTGCTCGGCGGTGAGCCGGGCGAGGGACTGGCGCAGCCGCTCGGCCGCCGTCTCACCGGGACTGCCGGGCACGGCCTCGGGGATCTTGGCGCCGATGCCGCCGCCGGACAACAGGCTGTCCCAGCGGTCGCGCAGGTCCTTGGCCGTGCGCTCGCAGATCTGCTTGGCCCAGAGCCAGCCGACGACGGGGAGCACGATCGCCGCGCGTGCGTACCAGGCCCAGAAGCCCGTGAACGGCATGCGGATGAGGAAGAGCACGGCGAGGGCGCCGACGGCGACGAGCAGCGTGGTCGCGAGGGCCGAGGCGCGCTTGTCCTCGCGCTTGGCGATCTGCGTGCGGATCTGGAAGACGAGCAGCCAGACCAGGAGACCGGGCAGGAAGAGCAGCCCGCACAGCACCATCACGGCCGACAGCCAGTTGTCGCGCTCCCTGCGGATGCGGTTCGCCGCAAGGCAGTGTTCCACGATGACCTGCGGCTCGGTGCCGAAGGACTGGATGAGCGGCTTGCGGCCCGCGCCCAGCATGCGGTCCTGCACGGCCCGCGCGAAGGCCTCGCCCAGGTTCGGCGCGAACAGCTTGATCTTGCCGGGCTTCACGGTGGACTTGTGCCAGTCGTTGTCGGCCTTGAGGATCTCCTCGACACCGTTGTCCCGGTACGCCGCCGAGGCCAGGGCGAAGGTCGCCGCCGTCTGCCCCGCGGAGCCCGAGAGCGGCACCTGCGCCCCGGGAGTGAAATCGAAACCGTCGAATGCCACTTCCGCCCCCCTCGCCGCCGCACCCGCTCCTGCGGCCTTTCCCGACTTCCGTGCCCCGCACACCTGTTGATCAGGTCATCGTCTTGATCAGGTTCTCAGAGTATCGGCCGCGACCGACATTCGTCGGCGGACGGCCGAAGCCGTCCGCCGACCGATGAGGCGCCGAACGCTCAGGCGTCCTGGGTCTGTTCGCGGATCCTTTCGGCGATCTGAGGCGGCATCGGTTCGTGCCGCGCGTAACTGCGGTTGAAGCGCGCGGTGCCGTGCGAGAGGGAGCGCAGATCGACGGCGTACCGCCCGATCTCGATCTCCGGGACCTCGGCCCGTACAAGGGTGCGCCCGCCGCCCGTCTGCTCGGTGCCGACGACTCGGCCGCGCCGCCCCGACAGGTCGCTCATCACGGCGCCCACATAGTCGTCGCCGACCAGGACGGTCACCTCGGCCACAGGCTCCAGGAGATGGATCCTGGCGTCGGCGGCCGCCTCGCGCAGGGCGAGCGCGCCGGCCGTCTGGAACGCGGCGTCGGAGGAGTCCACGGAGTGAGCCTTGCCGTCGAGCAGCGTGATCCGTACGTCGATGAGGGGATAGCCCGCGGCCACGCCCTTGGCGGCCTGGGTGCGGATGCCTTTCTCGACGGACGGGATGAACTGCCGGGGCACGGCGCCGCCGACGACCTTGTCCACGAACTCGATGCCCGAGCCGTTCGGCAGCGGTTCGACCTCGATCTCGCAGATCGCGTACTGGCCGTGCCCGCCGGACTGCTTCACATGGCGCCCGCGCCCGGCGGACCTGCCCGCGAACGTCTCTCGTAGGGAGACCTTGTACGGGACGACGTCGACCTGGACGCCGTAGCGGTTGCGCAGCCGCTCCAGGGCGACGTCGGCGTGGGCCTCGCCCAGGCACCACAGGACGACCTGGTGGGTGTTCTGGTTCTGCTCCAGGCGCATGGTGGGGTCCTCGGCGACCAGCCGCCCCAGGCCCTGCGAGAGCTTGTCCTCGTCGGCCTTGCTGTGCGCCTGGATGGCGAGCGGAAGCAGCGGGTCGGGCATCTGCCACGGCTCCATGAGCAGGGGAGTGTCCTTCGCCGAGAGGGTGTCCCCGGTCTCGGCCCGGTTCAGCTTCGCCACGCACGCCAGATCGCCCGCGATGCAGTGCGTGAGGGCGCGCTGCTGTTTGCCGAACGGCCTGGACAGGGCGCCCACCCGCTCGTCGACGTCGTGGTCCTCGTGACCCCGGTCGGTCAGCCCGTGCCCGGACACGTGCACCGTCTCGTCGGGGCGCAGGGTGCCCGAGAAGACCCGGACCAGCGAGACCCGGCCCACGTACGGATCGGACGCCGTCTTCACGACCTCCGCGACCAGCGGCCCGTTCGGGTCGCAGGCCTTCACCACGCGCGCCTCGCCGGCCGGCGTGGTCACCGTGGGGGCCTCGCGCTCCAGCGGGGTCGGGAAGCCGCCCGTGACGAGTTCGAGGAGTTCGACCGTGCCGAGGCCCTGGCGGGCGCCGTCGGCGGCCGGAGCGGCGGCCAGCACCGGGAAGAAGGTTCCCCGCGCCACGGCCCGCTCCAGGTCCTGCACGAGCGTCTTGAGATCGATCTCCTCGCCGCCGAGATAGCGGTCCATGAGGGTCTCGTCCTCGCTCTCGGCGATGATCCCCTCGATGAGCCGGTTGCGTGCCTCCTCGATGAGAGGCAACTGCTCGGGTCCCGGCTCCGCCTCCTTGCGCTCCCCGGAGGAGTAGTCGAACAGCCGCTGGGACAGCAGCCCGATCAGACCCGTCACGGGCGCGTGCCCGTCGGGGCCCTCCTCGCCGCGCAGCGGTAGATACAGGGGCAGCACGGCGTCGGGGTCGTCCGCGCCGAAGGCCTCCGCGCAGATCCGCGTCATCTCTTCGAAGTCCGCTCTGGCGGCTTCGAGATGGGTGATCACGATGGCCCTCGGCATGCCGACGGCCGCGCACTCCTCCCACACCATCCGGGTCGAGCCGTCCACGCCGTCCGAGGCCGAGACGACGAAAAGGGCCGCGTCCGCCGCTCGCAGACCGGCCCGCAGTTCCCCGACGAAGTCGGCGTATCCGGGGGTGTCCAGAATGTTGATCTTGTATCCGTCCCAGTCGACGGGTACCAGGGAGAGCTGCACCGAGCGCTGCTGCCGGTGCTCGATCTCGTCGTAGTCGGAGACGGTGCCGCCGTCCTCCACACGGCCCGCCCGGTTCACTGCCCCCGCGGTGAGCGCGAGAGCTTCCACCAATGTCGTCTTGCCCGATCCGCTGTGGCCGACCAGCACCACATTCCGTACGGACGCGGGGTGGTCGGCCGCCGTAGCCCTGCCGGCGGCTCCGGGGTGTGCGTTCGCCTTGTCGCCCATGGCCTTGCCTCCCGTGCACGGTGAGGTCTCTGTGGGCGCGGGCATACGGATCCGCGTGCGGTGCGGCTCCGATGACGCCCGCGGTGTCTTCGAGCTTTGCACTCACGTCACGGTGCGTCCATACGGCGGACTCGATCGCGCCGTGACACCGACGGCATCCCGTCATGACACGGGGTGCGGGTGCCCGACCGTCGCACACGCGCGCGCGTGGCTACGATGGGCCAGCCGGTGGCCAGCAGGGGCCGCGCGGCGACACCGACCCTCGGGAAGGCCATGCTGAACAAGTACGCGCGTGCATTCTTCACGCGTGTCCTCACACCGTTCGCCGCGTTTCTCATCCGCCGGGGGGTAAGCCCCGACACGGTCACCCTCCTGGGCACGGCCGGAGTCATGGCGGGCGCGCTGGTCTTCTACCCCCGGGGAGAGTTCTTCTGGGGCACGATCGTCATCACGCTCTTCGTGTTCTCGGACCTCGTCGACGGCAACATGGCGCGCCAGCTCGGCCGCTCCAGCCGTTGGGGCGCCTTCCTCGACTCGACGCTCGACCGGGTCGCCGACGGCGCGATCTTCGGTGGCTTCGCGCTCTGGTACGCGGGCAACGGCGACGACAACGTCCTGTGTGCCGTCTCGATCTTCTGCCTGGCCAGCGGCCAGGTGGTCTCGTACACCAAGGCCCGCGGCGAGTCGATCGGGCTGCCGGTCGCGGTCAACGGACTGGTGGAGCGTGCCGAGCGGCTGGTGATCTCGCTGGTCGCGGCCGGCCTCGCGGGCCTGCACAAGTTCGGCGTGCCCGGCATCCAGGTGCTGCTGCCCATCGCCTTGTGGATCGTCGCGGTCGGCAGCCTCGTGACGCTGATCCAGCGCGTGGTGACGGTACGCCGCGAGTCCGCGGAGGCCGACGCCGAGGCCGCGGCCCAGAACAGCGGGGCCACGCCGTGACGAGCCTCCAGGACCGGCTGGTCGACGGGGCGTACGCGCTCGGCTGGAGCACCGTCAAGAAGCTCCCCGAGCCGGTCGCCGTGCGGCTCGGCCGGACCATCGCCGACCTCGCCTGGAAGAAGCGCGGCAAGGGCGTGCAGCGCCTGGAGAGCAACTACGCGCGCGTGGTGCCCGACGCGACGCCCGAGCGTCTCGCCGAGCTCTCCAAGGCGGGCATGCGCTCGTACCTGCGCTACTGGATGGAGTCCTTCCGGCTGCCCGCCTGGAGCGAGGAGCGTGTGAAGACGGGCTTCGACCCGAAGGACGTGCACCACCTCACCGACGCGCTCGCCTCCGACAAGGGCGTGATCCTCGCCCTCCCGCACATGGGCAACTGGGATCTCGCGGGCGCCTGGGTCACCACCAAGCTCCGCACGCCGTTCACGACCGTCGCCGAGCGCCTCAAGCCCGAGTCGCTGTACGACCGATTCGTCGCCTATCGCGAGGGCCTCGGCATGGAGGTCCTGCCGCACAGCGGCGGCACCGCGTTCGGCACGCTGGCCCGGCGGCTGCGCGACGGCGGGCTGATCTGCCTGGTGGCCGAGCGTGACCTGTCCTCGTCCGGCGTCGAGGTGAAGTTCTTCGGCGAGGCGACCCGGATGCCCGCGGGACCGGCTCTGCTGGCCCAGCAGACCGGCGCCCTGCTCCTTCCGGTGACGCTCTGGTACGACGACTCGCCCGTGATGAAGGGCCGCGTCCATCCCCCCGTCGAGCCGCCCGAGACAGGTACCCGGGCGGAAAAGACGTCTGTCATGACACAGGCGATGGCCGACGCCTTCGCCACGGGGATCGCCGACCATCCGGAGGACTGGCACATGCTGCAGCGCTTGTGGCTCAAGGACCTCGACCCGGGGAAGGATCCTGACAAGAACAGGAAGGATCCTGAGAACACCGGAAAGGTTTCCGATAACTCCGAGAAGGACCCTGAGAAAGGGACCCTGTGAGGATCGGCATCGTCTGCCCGTACTCCTGGGACGTGCCGGGCGGCGTCCAGTTCCACATCCGCGACCTGGCCGAGCACCTCATCCGCCTCGGCCATGAGGTGTCCGTCCTCGCCCCCGCGGACGACGAGACACCCCTGCCCCCGTACGTCGTCTCGGCGGGCCGCGCGGTCCCGGTGCCCTACAACGGCTCGGTGGCACGCCTGAACTTCGGCTTCCTGTCGGCGGCCCGGGTGCGGCGCTGGCTGCACGACGGCACCTTCGACGTGATCCACATCCACGAACCGGCCTCGCCGTCGCTCGGCCTTCTGGCCTGCTGGGCCGCGCAGGGCCCCATCGTCGCCACCTTCCACACCTCCAACCCGCGCTCCCGGGCGATGGTCGCCGCGTACTCGATCCTGCAGGCGGCCCTGGAGAAGATCAGCGCGCGGATCGCGGTGAGCGAGTACGCGCGCCGCACCCTCGTCGAGCACCTGGGCGGCGACGCGGTCGTCATCCCGAACGGTGTCGACGTCGACTTCTTCGCCCGCGCCAAGCCCAAGGCCGAGTGGCAGGGCGACACCCTCGGATTCATCGGCCGCATCGACGAGCCCCGCAAGGGCCTGCCGGTGCTCATGAAGGCCCTGCCGAAAATCCTCGCCGAGCGCCCGCAGACCAGGCTCCTGGTCGCCGGACGCGGCGACGAGGAGGAGGCGGTGGAGTCCCTGCCCGCCGAAATGCGCTCGCGCGTCGAGTTCCTCGGCATGATCAGCGACGAGGACAAGGCCCGCTTCCTGCGCAGCGTCGACGTGTACGTCGCGCCCAACACCGGTGGCGAGAGCTTCGGGATAATCCTGGTGGAGGCGATGTCGGCGGGGGCGCCGGTGCTCGCCTCCGACCTCGACGCGTTCGCCCAGGTCCTCGACCAGGGCGCGGCGGGCGAGCTGTTCGCCAACGAGGACGCCGACGCGCTGGCCGCCTCCGCGCTGCGGCTCCTCGGCGACCCGGAGCGCCGGGCCGAACTGCGCGAGCGGGGAACCGCCCACGTACGGCGCTTCGACTGGTCGACGGTCGGGGCGGACATCCTGTCCGTCTACGAGACGGTGACGGACGGGGCGGCTGCGGTTGCCACCGACGAACGGACCGGGTTCCGGGCCCGGTTCGGGCTGGCGCGGGACTGAACGTGCCGGACACCTCGGGCCGGGGAGCGTCGTGTTGCGCACCCGCGCGCGGGGAGGCCGGTTGGTTCACTTTTCCAACTGGCCGCCGTGCCCGGTCCGCGAAGTGGTCGCGGATCCGGGCACCACATCTCTGCCGTCGAGCTGCCGGGTGGCGAGTTCCGCATGGGTGACACCTTCGGCGAGGGGTATCCGGACGATGCGGAGGGACCGGTCCGTACGGTGACCTCGGAGCCCTTCCGGATCGACGCGACCGCCGTCACCAACGCCAGGTTCACCGACTCAGTGCGGGCCACCGGCTACCGCACGGAGGCGGAGCGGTACGGCAGTTCGTTCGTGTTCCACCTCTTGCTGCACCCCGGTGCGCGGGACACCGTGATGGGGGCAGTCGCCGCCGCACCCTGGTGGCTCGGTGTGGAGGGCGCCTCCTGGAGCGCGCCGGAGGGACCCGGCTCCGATCTCGAAGGCCGCACGGACCACCCTGTCGTGCACGTCTCGTTCCACGACGCGCTCGCGTACTGCTCCTGGGCGGGTGCGCGGCTGCCCACCGAGGCCGAGTGGGAGTACGCGGCGAGAGGCGGCCTCGACGGGGTGCGCTATCCCTGGGGTGACGAGTGCGCGCCCGGCGGCCGCGAGCGGATGAACACCTGGCAGGGGGACTTCCCCCCCCCGGGTCAGCACGCGCCCGGGCGGCGCGAGCGGGACCGTGGACGCGTACGAGCCCGACGGCTTCGGGCTCTACAACACCTCGGGGAACGTGTGGGAGTGGTGCGCGGACTTCTTCTCGGTGGCGGACGCTGCCCAGGTGTCCGTGGGGGATGCAGGCCGGATGCCGACGGTGAACGCCTGCCGATCGTCTTCCGTGGATGGCGGCCGGTTGTCGGCCGTGGGCGTCGGCGAGTTCGCCGAGTCCGAGGTGGACGCCGAACCCCGCGTGATCCGCGGCGGGTCCTGTCTGTGCCACGCCTCGTACTGCAACCGCTACCGGGTCGCCGCCCGCTCCAAGAACACGCCCGACTCCTCGACCGGCCACGGCGGTTTGCGTTGCGCCTGGGACCTCGAAGAGCGGTGACCATACCCGGGTAGCCTTGCCGCCCGTGACCGCAACCCTCATCTGGATCCTCGTCGGCCTCGTCGCGATCGGCCTCTACCTGAGCTGGACCGCCGGGCGACTGGACCGGCTGCACGCTCGCATCGACGCCGCCCGCGCCGCTCTCGACGCTCAGTTGCTGCGCCGGGCCTCCGTGGCACAGGAGTTGGCCACGTCCGGGGTCCTCGATCCGGCCGCCTCGATCGTGCTGTACGAGGCGGCGCACGCGGCTCGGCAGGCCGAGGAGGAGCAGCGGGAGGTGGCCGAGAGCGAGCTGAGCCAGGCGTTGCGGGCCGTGTTCGGGGAAGTGACCCAGGTCGAGGCCGTGCGGGAGGCGCCCGGCGGTGAGGAGGCGGCGAATGAGCTGGCGCAGGCCGTGCGGCGGGTGCCGATGGCTCGGCGCTTCCACAACGACGCCGTGCGTGCCGCCCGTGCGCTCCGTCGCCACCGCAAGGTCCGCTGGTTCCGCCTCGCCGGCCACGCCCCGTTCCCCATGGCCTTCGAGATGGACGACGAGCCCCCGACGGCTTTGGCGGACCGCCCGACGAGCTGAGGCCGGGTTCAGTCCGCCCCCGACCAGCCGCTTGTAGCGCAGTTCCCCGCGCCCCTTTTCAGGGGCGCGGGGAACTGCGCAATCTTTCAGGGGGTCTGGGGGCGCAGCCCCCAGGGACGGGACGGGCAGGGGCGGAGGGGGCGAAAAAAATCCACCGGCTCCCCATTGGCCCTTGCTGTGGCCTGCTCGCCTCGCGTTTCCTCGGTGCTGCACCAAACCCTCTTCCACCGAGTGAGGTCAACCCGTGTCCAGCACGCTCTCCAACTCCGCCCAGACTCCCGAGACCGGCACCGCCCGCGTGAAGCGCGGCATGGCCGAGCAGCTCAAGGGGGGCGTGATCATGGACGTGGTCAACGCCGAGCAGGCGAAGATCGCCGAGGACGCCGGCGCCGTGGCCGTCATGGCCCTGGAGCGGGTCCCCGCCGACATCCGCAAGGACGGTGGCGTGGCCCGTATGTCGGACCCGAACATGATCGAGGAGATCATCGACGCGGTCTCCATCCCCGTCATGGCCAAGTCGCGCATCGGCCACTTCGTCGAGGCCCAGGTCCTGCAGTCCCTCGGCGTCGACTACATCGACGAGTCCGAGGTCCTCACCCCGGCCGACGAGGTCAACCACTCCGACAAGTGGGCGTTCACCACCCCCTTCGTCTGTGGCGCCACCAACCTGGGCGAGGCCCTGCGCCGTATCGCCGAGGGCGCGGCCATGATCCGCTCCAAGGGCGAGGCCGGCACCGGCAATGTCGTCGAGGCCGTCCGCCACCTGCGCCAGATCAAGAACGAGATCGCCCGCCTGCGCGGCTACGACAACAACGAGCTGTACGCCGCCGCCAAGGACCTGCGCGCCCCCTACGAGCTCGTCAAGGAGGTCGCCGAGCTGGGCAAGCTTCCGGTCGTCCTCTTCTCCGCCGGTGGCGTGGCCACCCCGGCCGACGCCGCGCTCATGCGCCAGCTCGGCGCCGAGGGTGTCTTCGTCGGCTCCGGCATCTTCAAGTCGGGCGACCCGGCCAAGCGCGCCGCCGCCATCGTGAAGGCGACCACCTTCTACGACGACCCCAAGATCATCGCTGACGCGTCCCGCAACCTGGGCGAGGCCATGGTCGGCATCAACTGCGACACCCTCCCCGAGGCCGAGCGCTACGCGAACCGCGGCTGGTAAGGCACACCACCCATGAACACCCCCGTCATAGGCGTCCTGGCACTCCAGGGCGACGTACGGGAGCACCTCATCGCGCTGGCCGCGGCTGATGCCGTGGCCAGGCCGGTGCGGCGCCCCGAGGAGCTCGCCGAGGTGGATGGCCTGGTCATCCCCGGTGGCGAGTCCACCACCATCTCCAAGCTGGCCGTCCTCTTCGGAGTGATGGAGCCCCTCCGCGCGCGCGTGCGGGACGGTATGCCCGTCTACGGCACCTGCGCGGGCATGATCATGCTCGCCGACAAGATCCTCGACCCGCGCTCGGGCCAGGAGACCATCGGCGGCATCGACATGATCGTGCGCCGCAACGCCTTCGGGCGTCAGAACGAGTCGTTCGAGGCGGCGGTCGACGTCCAGGGCGTCGAGGGCGATCCTGTAGAGGGCGTCTTCATCCGCGCCCCCTGGGTCGAGTCCGTGGGTGCCGAGGCCGAGGTGCTCGCCGAGCACGAAGGCCACATCGTCGCCGTACGCCAGGGCAACGCGCTCGCCACGTCGTTCCACCCGGAACTGACCGGCGACCACCGCGTGCACGGCCTGTTCGTCGACATGGTGCGCGCGAATCGGACGCCGGAGTCCTTGTAGGATCTCTGGCGTTCGTAAAGAGTTGGGTTACGCGAAGGAGACAGGCAGATGTCCGGCCACTCTAAATGGGCTACGACGAAGCACAAGAAGGCCGTGATCGACGCCAAGCGCGGCAAGCTCTTCGCGAAGATGATCAAGAACATCGAGGTCGCGGCGCGCACGGGTGGCGCCGACCCGGCCGGCAACCCGACGCTGTTCGACGCCATTCAGAAGGCCAAGAAGAGCTCGGTCCCGAACAAGAACATCGACTCCGCGGTCAAGCGTGGTGCCGGACTCGAGGCCGGTGGCGCCGACTACGAGACGATCATGTACGAGGGTTACGGCCCGAACGGTGTCGCGGTGCTCATCGAGTGCCTCACCGACAACCGCAACCGCGCGGCCTCGGACGTGCGTGTCGCCATGACGCGCAATGGCGGCAACATGGCCGACCCGGGCTCCGTCTCGTACCTGTTCAACCGCAAGGGTGTCGTGATCGTCCCCAAGGGCGAGCTGACCGAGGACGACGTCCTGGGCGCCGTGCTCGACGCGGGTGCCGAGGAGGTCAACGACCTCGGTGAGTCCTTCGAGGTCATCTCCGAGGCCACCGACCTGGTCGCGGTGCGCACCGCGCTGCAGGAGGCCGGAATCGACTACGACTCCGCCGACGCCAACTTCGTCCCGACCATGCAGGTCGAGCTGGACGAGGAGGGCGCCCGGAAGATCTTCAAGCTGATCGACGCCCTCGAGGACAGCGACGACGTGCAGAACGTCTTCGCCAACTTCGACGTGAGCGACGACGTGATGGCGAAGGTCGACGCCTGAGGGCACTGACAGCGCGACGGGCCGACGGGACACAACCCGTCGGCCCGTCGCTTTGTCAGTGGCACCCGATAGCCTGCACAAACTGGGGGCACCTCCCAGCGGTAGCTGGGGGAGATCGAAGATGGGGGGCAGGGGTGCGGGTACTGGGCATTGACCCCGGGTTGACCCGGTGCGGAGTCGGAGTGGTCGAAGGAGTCGCGGGCCGACCCCTCACCATGCGCGCCGTCGGTGTCGTACGGACCCCGGCGGACGCCGAGTTGGGCCCGCGTCTCGTCGCCATCGAGCAGGGCATCGAGCAGTGGCTCGACGAGCACGAGCCCGAATTCGTCGCCGTGGAGCGGGTGTTCAGCCAGCACAACGTGCGCACGGTGATGGGCACCGCCCAGGCCAGCGCCGTCGCCATGCTCTGCGCCGCCCGGCGCGGCATCCCCGTCGCCCTGCACACCCCGAGCGAGGTCAAGGCCGCCGTCACCGGCAACGGGCGTGCGGACAAGGCCCAGGTGGGTGCCATGGTCACGCGTCTGCTCCGGCTCGACGCGCCGCCCAAGCCCGCCGACGCCGGCGACGCCCTGGCCCTGGCCATCTGCCACATCTGGCGCGCCCCCGCCCACAACAGACTTCAGCAGGCAGTCGCGCAGAACCGGCTCCAGCAGGCCGCCGCCCTGCACGCATCGAAACTCGCATCGAAAGGCCGTACCGCATGATCGCCTTCGTCAGCGGCCCGGTCGCCGCCCTCGCCCCGGACTCCGCGGTGGTCGAGGTCGGCGGTATCGGCATCGCCGTCCAGTGCACGCCCAACACGCTCTCCGGGCTCCGCACGGGACAGCAGGCCAAGCTGGCCACCTCCCTCGTTGTCCGTGAGGACTCGCTGACCTTGTACGGCTTCGCGGACGACGACGAGCGGCAGACCTTCGAGCTGCTGCAGACCGCAAGCGGTGTCGGCCCGCGCCTCGCGCAGGCCATGCTCGCCGTGCACACCCCCGACGCCCTGCGCCGCGCGGTGTCCACCGGGGACGAGAGGGCGCTCACCGCCGTCCCCGGCATCGGCAAGAAGGGCGCCCAGAAGCTCCTCCTGGAGCTCAAGGACCGGCTCGGCGAACCCCTCGGCACCAGTACGGGAATCGGCGCTCCGGTCAGTACCGGCTGGCGCGACCAGCTGCACGCCGCGCTCATCGGCCTCGGGTACGCGACGCGCGAGGCCGACGAGGCGGTCTCCGCGATCGCCCCGCAGGCGGAGGCCGCGGAGGGCACACCCCAGGTGGGCCAGCTCCTCAAGGCGGCCCTGCAGACCCTCAACAGAGCACGCTGAACCACCCGCAGCCCTGAGCCCCGATCGATCCACCACACCGCGAGGCACACCTGATGAACTGGGACGACCCGACCGACGACACCGCCGCCGAGCGGCTCGTCGGCCCCGCCGCGGAGCGGCTGGTGGACTCTGTCGCCGACCGCGAGGACCAGGCCGTCGAGGCCGCCCTGCGTCCCAAGGACCTGGACGAGTTCATCGGCCAGGAGAAGGTCCGCGAGCAGCTCGACCTGGTTCTGCGGGCCGCACGCGCGCGTGGCGCCACCGCCGACCACGTGCTTCTCTCGGGCGCCCCCGGACTCGGCAAGACCACCCTCTCGATGATCATCGCCGCCGAGATGGGCGCCCCGATCCGCATCACCAGCGGCCCCGCGATCCAGCACGCCGGGGACCTCGCCGCCATCCTCTCCTCCCTCCAGGAGGGAGAAGTGCTGTTCCTCGACGAGATCCACCGGATGTCCCGGCCCGCCGAGGAGATGCTCTACATGGCGATGGAGGACTTCCGCGTCGACGTCATCGTCGGCAAGGGCCCCGGCGCCACCGCCATCCCCCTCGAACTGCCCCCGTTCACCCTGGTCGGCGCCACCACGCGCGCGGGACTGCTGCCGCCCCCGCTGCGCGACCGCTTCGGCTTCACCGCGCACATGGAGTTCTACGAGCCCGCAGAGCTGGAGCGTGTCATCCACCGCTCCGCCAACCTGCTCGACGTCGAGATCGGCTCCGAAGGCGCCGCCGAGATCGCGGGGCGCTCCAGGGGCACCCCCCGTATCGCCAACCGCCTGCTGCGCCGCGTTCGCGACTACGCGCAGGTCAAGGCCGACGGGATCATCACCCGCGAGATCGCGGCGGCCGCGCTGAAGGTCTACGAGGTCGACGCCCGCGGCCTCGACCGGCTCGACCGGGGTGTCCTGGAAGCCCTGCTCAAGCTCTTCGGCGGTGGCCCGGTCGGTCTGTCCACGCTCGCTGTCGCGGTGGGGGAGGAGCGTGAGACCGTGGAGGAGGTCGCCGAGCCCTTCCTGGTACGGGAGGGACTGCTCGCGCGTACTCCCCGTGGCCGGGTGGCGACACCGGCGGCATGGGCGCATCTCGGCCTGACCCCGCCCCGCCAGTCAGTCGGTGGAAACGGACAACAGGACCTGTTCGGGACGTGACGGCGCGGGTAGGTGCCGGGACAGGAACCCCGGTGCCATGCTGAGCGTTGTTCCATGCGTGCGGACTCGCTTAGACTCCGCCGATGCCGCCCTTGTGGGCGGCGCCGACCACCCCCATCCACCAGGCCGCTCTCATCCCGCGGTCGTGCGAAGGAAACTCCGTCCCGTGAATATCGTCACCCTTCTCCCGTTCATCGTGCTCATCGGGGCCATGTTCCTGATGACCCGCTCGGCCAAGCGCAAGCAGCAGCAGGCCGCGTCGATGCGTAATGAGATGCAGCCCGGCGCCGGCGTCCGCACGATCGGGGGCATGTACGCGACGGTGAAGGAAGTCAACGAGGACACGGTCCTCCTTGACGCTGCCCCGGGCGTGGACCTGCTCTTCGCGAAGAACGCGATCGGCGCCGTTCTGACCGACGACGAGTACAACCGGATCGTTCACGGCATCGAGCACGACCTGAAGTCCGACGGCACGGTCGTTCCGGACGACGCCTCCTCCCTCACCGAGACCGACGAGCCCGCCGCCGACGCCTCCGACGACAAGCCCATCGACCTCGGCAAGAAGGACGCGGCGGACGAGTCGGCCGACGAGCCCGCCGAGGCGAAGGCCGACGAGGTCGACGCAGCAGGGCCGAAGAAGACCGACGGCGAGGCCGACGCGAAGTAGTCACGCCCCGGGAGCACGGCGCGACCCGCTCGCGCCCCGTGCTTTCCGGGACGTGCTGTTCTCGCACGGAGTCCCGACACCATGTCATGGCCGTCCGCGCGCTCACCCGGCGCAGGGCGGCCCGAGAGGGAGTACGAGAAGGTGGCAGCACCGAAGAAGGGCCGGAGCGCGAGCGCCCAGAGCAGGCCGGGGCGCTCACTGGCCCTCATCCTGATCGCCATCGCGGCGCTCACCGGGGGGATGTTCGTCTCCGGGCACCCCACTCCGCGTCTCGGCATCGACCTCGCCGGTGGCACGAGCATCACGCTCACGGCGAAGAACGAGCCGGGCCAGCCCAACGCGATCAACAAGACCAACATGGACACCGCGGTCGACATCATGAACCGCCGTGTCAACGGTCTCGGTGTCTCCGAGGCCGAGGTGCAGACCCAGGGATCCGACAACATCATTGTCAACATTCCCAAGGGCACGAACTCGAAGCAGGCCCGGGAGCAGGTCGGCACGACCGCCAAGCTCTACTTCCGTCCGGTCCTGGCCACCGAGGTCTCCGGGCCCGACGCGTCGGCCAGCCCGTCGCCGAGCGCCTCCAGCAGCTCATCCGACAAGGCCACCGACAAGGCGAGCTCGTCTTCGTCCCCGTCGAGCTCCACGACGCCGTCGGCCACCGCCACCTCCCAGGGCCGCGCGGTCACCGACGCCCTGAAGGCCGACTCCACGCCGTCGGCGAGCAGCTCCGCGAGCTCCTCGGCCTCCTCCAGCGCCTCGCCGTCCCCGAGCAGCAGCGTGGACCCCGCGACCGCCAAGCTCGAGGCCGAGTACACCGCGCTCGACTGCACGGACAAGGCGGTCCGCGCCAAGGCCGGCGACGGCGCCAAGCCCACCGACCCCACCGTGGCGTGCGGCAAGAACTCCTCCGGTCAGTGGCAGAAGTACATCCTGGGCCCGGCCGAGGTGTCCGGCACGGACATCAAGAAGGCCGGCGCCGTCTTCGACACGCAGAGCGCCGCGGGCTGGAAAGTCACCATGGAGTTCACGTCCGGTGGCTCCAAGAAGTTCGCCAGCATCACCGGCAAGCTCGCCCAGAACCAGCCCCCGCAGAACCAGTTCGCCATCGTCCTCGACGGTGAGGTCGTCTCCGACCCGCGCGTCGACCAGTCGCTGAGCGGCAACGCGGAGATCTCCGGAAGCTTCAGCCAGACCGAGGCGCAGGACCTGGCCAACATGCTGAAGTACGGCGCCCTGCCGCTCACCTTCAAGGAGTCGAGCGTCACCACGGTGACCGCCGCCCTCGGTGGCGAGCAGCTGCACGCCGGCCTGATCGCCGGCGCGATCGGCCTCGGCCTGGTCATCATCTACCTGGTGGTCTACTACCGGGGCCTGTCGCTCATCGCCATCGCGTCGCTGATGGTCTCCGCCATGCTCACCTACGTGATCATGGCGCTGCTCGGTCCCACCATCGGTTTCGCGTTGAACCTGCCGGCCGTCTGTGGTGCGATCGTCGCGATCGGTATCACGGCGGACTCGTTCATCGTGTTCTTCGAACGCATCCGGGACGAGATCCGCGAGGGCCGCTCGCTTCGCCCCGCCGTCGAGCGGGCCTGGCCGCGCGCCCGGCGCACCATCCTGGTCTCCGACTTCGTGTCGTTCCTCGCCGCCGCGGTGCTCTTCATCGTCACCGTCGGAAAGGTCCAGGGCTTCGCGTTCACCCTCGGTCTGACCACCCTGCTCGATGTGGTCGTCGTCTTCCTCTTCACCAAGCCGCTGATGACGATCCTCGCCCGCAAGAAGTTCTTCGCGAACGGTCACAGCTGGTCCGGCCTCGACCCGAAGCGACTGGGCGCCAAGCCGCCGCTGCGCCGCACCCGTCGCCCCTCCGCCCCCGTCGACACGAAGGAGGCGTGAGATGTCGAAACTCGGCACCCTCGGCGCCCGACTGCACCGCGGCGAGATCGGCTACGACTTCGTCGGCAAGCGCAAGATCTGGTACGGCATCTCGATCCTGATCACCATCACGGCCATCCTCGGCCTGACGGTGCGCGGTCTGAACATGGGCATCGAGTTCCAGGGTGGTGCCGTCCTCACCACCCCGAAGCACATGACCGTCTCGGTGAACCAGGCCGAGTCGTACGCGCAGGACGCCTCCGGCCACGACGCGATCGTCCAGAAGCTCGGCGACGGCAGCCTGCGCATCCAGATCGCCGGCATCGACACCGACAAGTCCGACCAGATCAAGGAGACGCTCTCCAAGGATCTGAAGATCGACTCGGAGAAGATCAACGCCGACCTGGTCGGACCCAGCTGGGGTGACCAGATCGCCAACAAGGCCTGGGAGGGCCTGGCGATCTTCATGGTCCTCGTCGTGATCTACCTGGCGATCGCCTTCGAGTGGCGCATGGCCGTGGCCGCGCTCGTCGCGCTGATTCACGACATCACCATCACGGTCGGCATCTACGCCCTGGTGGGCTTCGAGGTCACACCGGGCACCGTGATCGGTCTGCTCACGATCCTCGGTTACTCGCTCTACGACACGGTCGTCGTCTTCGACAGCCTCAAGGAGCAGACGAAGGGCATCACCAAGCAGACCCGCTACACCTACAGCGACGTCGCCGACCGCTCGATCAACGGCACCCTGGTGCGCTCCATCAACACCACGGTGGTCGCGCTGCTGCCGGTCGCGGGCCTGCTGTTCATCGGTGGCGGCGTGCTCGGCGCGGGCATGCTCAACGACATCTCGCTGTCGCTGTTCGTCGGCCTCGCGGCCGGTGCGTACTCCTCGATCTTCATCGCCACGCCGCTCGTCGCCGACCTCAAGGAGCGCGAGCCGCAGATGAAGGCCCTGCGCAAGCGCGTGCTCGCCAAGCGCGCCCAGGCCGCCGCGACGGGCGAGTCCCTGGAGCCCCGGGTCAGCGACGAGTCGTACGACGACGAGCCGCAGGACGCCGCGCCAGCGATCGTCGGCCCGCGCAACCAGCCCGCCTCCCGCAACCGGGGCCGTGGCCGTCCGTCGGGGAAGCGCCGATGACCGGTATCGAGGCGCTGCTGCTCAGCCGTATCCGCGACGTGGCCGACTACCCGGAGCCGGGCGTGATGTTCAAGGACATCACCCCGCTCCTGGCGGACCCTTCGGCGTTCACCGCGCTCACCGACGCGCTGGCGGACATCGCCGTCCGCAACGGGGCGACGAAGGTCGTCGGCCTGGAGGCCCGCGGCTTCATCCTCGGTGCCCCGGTCGCCGTCCGCGCCGGGCTCGGCTTCATCCCCGTACGCAAGGCGGGCAAGCTCCCCGGAGCGACCCTGGCGCAGGCGTACGACCTGGAGTACGGCTCCGCCGAGATCGAGGTGCACGCCGAGGACCTGGCCGTCGGCGACCGCATCCTGGTCGTCGACGACGTCCTCGCCACCGGCGGCACCGCCGAGGCCTCGCTCCAGCTCATCCGCCGGGCGGGCGCCGAGGTCGCGGGCGTCGCCGTGCTCATGGAGCTCGGCTTCCTGGGCGGCCGCGGCCGTCTGGAGCCGGCCCTGGAGGGCGCTCCGCTGGAGGCTCTGCTCAAGGTCTGAGGATCGAGGTCTGAGGGTCGCGTCCGAGCACCCGAGGGAAAGCCCCGGGAAAGCCTCGGGAAAGGCCTGAGACACCCGTAGGACACCGCGGAGGCGGGCCCGGAGGAATCCGGCGCCCGCCTCTCGTGTTCCACCTGTACGAGGCCGTCCCAGCGGCCGAGAGAGAGTCCGACACCCAGGATCGCTACCATGGGGTTTCCGGAGCCTGACCGGGGGACCCGGAACGCGCACGAGGAGCCCTCTTGCCAGACGAGGCCCAGCCACTCACCGCCGCCAAGCCCGAGCCCGCCTCGGCCGCGGCGGAGAAGCCCGCGAAGAACGCCACGAGCGGGCCGGTCGAGCATGCCCAGTCCGCGCCCGACTACAAGGCGGCCGAGCAGCCACGCCCCAAGCCGGCCCCTCCCGAGCGCGCCACGAGCACCCCGGCGATCCGACCGGCGGCGGGCCAGCCCGCCCGCACCGGCGGCTCCTCCAACCGCGTACGGGCCCGCCTCGCCCGTCTCGGCGTGCAGCGCTCCAACCCGTACAACCCGGTCCTGGAGCCGCTGCTGCGGATAGTGCGCAGCAACGACCCGAAGATCGAGACGGCGACTCTCCGGCAGGTCGAGAAGGCCTACCAGGTCGCCGAGCGCTGGCACCGCGGCCAGAAGCGCAAGAGCGGCGACCCGTACATCACGCACCCGCTCGCCGTGACCACGATCCTCGCCGAGCTGGGCATGGACCCGGCCACGCTGATGGCGGGCCTGCTGCACGACACCGTCGAGGACACCGAGTACGGCCTCGACACCCTCAAGCGGGACTTCGGTGACCAGGTCGCCCTCCTCGTCGACGGCGTCACCAAGCTCGACAAGGTCAAGTTCGGCGAGGCCGCGCAGGCCGAGACCGTGCGCAAGATGGTCGTCGCCATGGCGAAGGACCCCCGTGTCCTGGTCATCAAGCTCGCCGACCGCCTGCACAACATGCGCACCATGCGCTACCTCAAGCGTGAGAAGCAGGAGAAGAAGGCGCGCGAGACCCTGGAGATCTACGCGCCGCTCGCCCACCGCCTGGGCATGAACACCATCAAGTGGGAACTGGAAGATCTCGCCTTCGCGATCCTCTACCCCAAGATGTACGACGAGATCGTCCGCCTGGTCGCCGAGCGCGCCCCCAAGCGCGACGAATACCTCGCCATAGTGACCGACGAGGTCCAGTCCGACCTGCGCGCCGCCCGTATCAAGGCGACCGTCACCGGTCGCCCGAAGCACTACTACAGCGTCTACCAGAAGATGATCGTCCGAGGCCGTGACTTCGCGGAGATCTACGACCTGGTGGGCATCCGTGTCCTCGTCGACACCGTCCGGGACTGCTACGCCGCCCTCGGCACCGTGCACGCGCGATGGAATCCGGTCCCCGGCCGGTTCAAGGACTACATCGCGATGCCCAAGTTCAACATGTACCAGTCGCTGCACACGACGGTGATCGGCCCCAACGGCAAGCCCGTCGAACTCCAGATCCGCACGTTCGACATGCACCGCCGCGCCGAGTACGGCATCGCCGCGCACTGGAAGTACAAGCAGGAGACCGTCGCCGGTTCCTCCAAGATCCGTACGGATGTGCCCCGGGCGGCCAAGGGCAGCGCGGGCCAGGACACCGTCAACGACATGGCGTGGCTGCGCCAGTTGCTCGACTGGCAGAAGGAGACCGAGGACCCCAGCGAGTTCCTGGAGTCCCTGCGCTTCGACCTGTCGCGCAACGAGGTCTTCGTCTTCACGCCCAAGGGCGACGTCATAGCGCTCCCGGCCGGTGCGACGCCGGTGGACTTCGCGTACGCGGTCCACACGGAGGTCGGCCACCGCACGATAGGCGCACGGGTCAACGGACGCCTCGTCCCGCTCGAATCCACCTTGGACAACGGCGACTTGGTGGAGGTCTTCACCTCCAAGGCGGCCGGTGCGGGCCCGTCCCGCGACTGGCTGGGCTTCGTGAAGTCGCCGCGCGCCCGCAACAAGATCCGCGCATGGTTCTCCAAGGAGCGCCGGGACGAGGCGATCGAGCAGGGCAAGGACGCCATCGCCCGCGCGATGCGCAAACAGAACCTGCCGATCCAGCGCATCCTCACCGGTGACTCCCTGGTCACCCTCGCGCACGAGATGCGCTACCCCGACATCTCGTCCCTGTACGCGGCGATCGGCGAGGGCCATGTCGCCGCACAGAGCGTCGTGCAGAAGCTGGTGCAAGCACTCGGCGGCGAGGAAGCGGCCACCGAGGAGATCGACGAGAGCGTTCCGCCCGCGCGCGGTCGCGGTCGCAAACGTCGCTCCAACGCCGACCCGGGTGTCGTCGTCAAGGGCGTCGATGACGTGTGGGTCAAGCTGGCACGCTGTTGTACGCCAGTCCCCGGCGACCCCATCATCGGGTTCGTCACCCGCGGCAGCGGCGTATCGGTTCACCGCAGCGACTGCGTCAACGTCGAGTCGCTCTCCCGCGAGCCCGAGCGCATCCTCGAGGTCGAGTGGGCCCCGACCCAGTCCTCGGTCTTCCTGGTCGCCATCCAGGTCGAGGCCCTGGACCGCTCCCGGCTCCTGTCGGACGTCACCCGCGTCCTGTCGGACCAGCACGTCAACATCCTGTCGGCGGCCGTCCAGACCTCCCGCGACCGCGTCGCGACCTCCCGCTTCACCTTCGAGATGGGTGACCCCAAGCACCTGGGGCACGTCCTGAAGGCGGTGCGGGGCGTGGAGGGCGTGTACGACGTGTACCGCGTGACGTCGGCCCGCAGGCCGTAGACCCGCAGGCCGTACATCGGCCACTGCGTAGAGGGGCTCCCGTACGCACCGTACGGGAGCCCCTCTACGCAGTGGCGGGAAAACTAGCCGCCGAACTCCTGCAGGCCCTTCAGAGCCTGGTCGAGCAGCGCCTGGCGGCCTTCGAGCTCCTTCTGGAGCTTGTCGGCCTTGGACGCGTTGCCCGCGGAGCGAGCCGCCTCGACCTGGCTCTGAAGCTTGTCCACCGCGGCCTGGAGCTGACCGGTGAGCCCCTCGGCACGCGCGCGTGCCTCGGGGTTGGTCCGGCGCCACTCGGCCTCCTCGGACTCCTGCAGAGCCCGCTCCACCGCGTGCATCCGGCCCTCGACCTTCGGGCGCGCGTCGCGCGGCACATGGCCGATGGCCTCCCATCGCTCGTTGATGGAGCGGAAGGCGGCGCGGGCGGCCTTGAGGTCCGTCACCGGTACGAGCTTCTCGGCCTCCTCGGCCAGCTCCTCCTTGAGCTTGAGGTTCTCCGACTGCTCCGCGTCGCGCTCGGCGAAGACGGAGCTGCGCGCCGCGAAGAACACGTCCTGGGCGCCGCGGAAGCGGTTCCACAGGTCGTCCTCGTGCTCGCGCTGGGCGCGGCCCGCGGCCTTCCAGTCGGCCATCAGCTCGCGGTAGCGCGCCGCCGTCGGACCCCAGTCGGCCGAGCCGGACAGCGACTCGGCCTCGGCGACCAGCTTCTCCTTGGTCTTGCGGGCCTCCTCGCGCTGCGCGTCCAGCGAGGCGAAGTGCGCCTTGCGGCGCTTGGAGAACGCCGAGCGCGCGTGCGAGAAGCGGTGCCACAGCTCGTCGTCCGACTTGCGGTCGAGTCGCGGCAGCCCCTTCCACGTGTCCACCAGGGAGCGCAGCCGCTCACCGGCCGCCCGCCACTGGTCGCTCTGCGCCAGCTCCTCGGCCTCGACGACCAGCGCCTCCTTGGCGTGCCGCGCCTCGTCGGACTGCTTGGCCCGCTGGGCCTTGCGCTCCTCACGGCGCGCGTCGACCGTCTCGACGAGCTTGTCCAGCCGCTTGCGCAGCGTGTCCAGATCACCGACCGCGTGGTGGGCGTCCACCTGCTCGCGGATGTGGTCGATGGCGGCCTGGGCGTCCTTCGCCGACAGGTCGGTGGTCTTCACTCGCTTTTCGAGGAGGCCGATCTCGACAACCAGGCCCTCGTACTTGCGCTCAAAGTAGGCCAACGCCTCATCAGGAGAGCCGGCCTGCCAGGAACCGACGACCTGCTCGCCATCGGCCGTACGCACGTACACGGTCCCCGTCTCGTCGACGCGTCCCCACGGGTCGCTGCTCACAGCGCCTCCTCCACATGATGCCTGTGAGGGGCGTCAGCGCCCCCTGGCATCGTCCACAGTTTCGTCACGGCCAACATAGGCGACCAGCGGGTTGCCTGTCCGCATCCCGCGCGACCGAAGTTCCCCGGTTGACGGTCAGGATTTCGTGATGGTCGCCTTGTTGATCACCACGGTCGCGTTCGGTGCGGTGTTGCCCGTCTGAGGGTCGGCGGGCTGCGCACCGGCTGCGGCAATCTTCTTGAGAACCTTCATCCCTGCATCGGACACCGTTCCGAACGGTGTGTAGTCGGGCGGCAGCTGACTGTCCTGGTAGACGAGGAAGAACTGGCTGCCACCGGTGTGGCGACCCTGCTTCGTCTGGGCGTTGTACTGGTTCGCCATCGCAACGGTGCCCGCCGGATACACGTTGCCCTTCAGGCTTTTGTCCTTCAGGTTCTCGTCCGGGATCGTGTAGCCCGGACCACCGGCGCCGGTGCCCTGCGGGTCACCGCACTGCAGCACGTAGATGCCGTCGGTGGTGAGCCGGTGGCACTTGGTGTGGTCGAAGAAGCCCTTGGCCGCGAGGAAGTTGAACGAGTTCACGGTGTGCGGGGCGGCGGCCGTCTTCAGCGCGATGTCTATGTCACCGCACGTCGTCGCCATCTTCATTGTGTAGTCCGCGGACTTGTCGATGGTGATCGCCGGCTCCTTCTTCCAGCTGAGCGACTTCACCTTGCCTGCCGCGGCCTTCTCGCACGGATCCGGCGCCTTGCTCGTCGGCGTGGCGCTCGGGGTTACTTCGGCGCCCGCGTTGGCCTTCTTGTCGTCGTTCTTGAAGACCCCGGTCGCGTACGACACGACACTGCCCACCACGACGACCCCCAGGACCGAGGCGACCACCGCGTTGCGTGCGTGTGTCTTGCGTCGCGCGGCCGTGCGCCGCTGCTGCTGTCGCAAGAACTTCTCCCGGGCGAGCTGACGCCGCCGCTGTTCCTGGCTGACCACCGGGTTTTCTCCTCATGCGTCTCGTACGTCAAGTGGGACGCGTGCGTCTTGTGAGCCGACCGCCTGCGTGTGCCCCGTACCGTATATGGGTTCGCTGAGGAATCGGCAGCGCCGGTAGGCTCTGATCCACAGCCACCCACCCCGTACGAGACAACCGCGTACGCCACCACGAAGGACGATCGTGCTCATTGCCGGGTTCCCCGCCGGGGCCTGGGGGACCAACTGTTACCTGGTCGCCCCCGCCGCGGGTGAGGAGTGCGTGATCATCGACCCGGGCCATCAGGCCGCCCAGGGAGTCGAGGACGCACTCAAGAAGCATCGGCTCAAGCCCATCGCGGTCATCCTCACCCACGGACACATCGACCACGTCGCCTCGGTCGTCCCGGTCTGCGGAGCGCACGACGTACCGGCGTGGATCCACCCCGACGACCGGTACATGATGAGCGACCCGGAGAAGGCGCTCGGCCGGTCCATCGGAATGCCGCTGATGGGCGAGCTGACGGTGGGGGAGCCGGACGACGTGAAGGAGCTGACCGACGGCGCGAAGCTGGCGCTGGCCGGTCTGGAGCTGTCCGTCGCGCATGCGCCCGGCCATACCAAGGGGTCGGTGACCTTCCAGATGCCCGAGAACGCGGACATCCCGTCCGTGTTCTTCTCCGGGGATCTGCTGTTCGCCGGCTCCATCGGACGCACCGACCTGCCCGGCGGCTCCCACGCCGAGATCCTCGACTCGCTGGCCCGTGTGTGCCTGCCGCTCGACGACTCGACCGTGGTGCTGTCCGGCCACGGCCCCCAGACGACCATCGGCCAGGAGCGCGCCACCAATCCGTACCTGCGGCAGGTGGCCGCCGGCCTGGGAGCGGACCCGACCTCCGCTCCTCGACGAGGAATGTGACGAGAGAATTCCGTGAGCACCTTCAAGGCCCCCAAGGGCACGTACGACCTGATTCCGCCGGAGAGCGCGAAGTACCTCGCGGTGCGCGAGGCGATCGCCGCGCCGCTGCGGAACTCCGGCTACGGCTACATCGAGACCCCCGGCTTCGAGAACGTCGAGCTGTTCGCGCGCGGGGTCGGTGAGTCCACCGACATCGTGACCAAGGAGATGTACGCCTTCGAGACCAAGGGCGGCGACAAGCTGGCCCTGCGTCCGGAGGGCACGGCCTCCGTACTGCGCGCGGCTCTGGAGGCCAACCTGCACAAGGCGGGCAACCTCCCCGTCAAGCTCTGGTACTCGGGCTCGTACTATCGCTACGAGCGTCCCCAGAAGGGCCGTTACCGGCACTTCTCCCAGGTGGGCGCCGAGGCGATCGGAGCCGAGGACCCGGCGCTGGACGCCGAGCTGATCATCCTGGCGGACCAGGCGTACCGCTCGCTGGGGCTGCGCAACTTCCGGATCCTGCTGAACTCCCTCGGCGACAAGGAGTGCCGCCCCGTCTACCGGGCCGCTCTGCAGGACTTCCTGCGCGGCCTGAATCTGGACGAGGACACCCTCCGTCGCGCGGAGATCAACCCCCTGCGCATCCTCGACGACAAGCGCGACGACGTTCAGAAGCAGCTGGTGGGAGCCCCGCTCCTGCGGGACTACCTGTGCGACGCGTGCAAGGCGTACCACGAGGAGGTGCGCGAGCTGATCACGGCCGCGGGCGTCTCCTTCGAGGACGACCCGAAGCTGGTCCGCGGGCTCGACTACTACACCCGTACGACCTTCGAGTTCATCCACGACGGCCTGGGCTCGCAGTCCGCGGTGGGCGGCGGCGGCCGTTACGACGGCCTGTCCGAGATGATCGGCGGTCCCGCGCTGCCGTCGGTGGGCTGGGCGCTGGGTGTCGACCGCACGGTCCTCGCCCTGGAGGCCGAGGGAGCCACGCTCGAACTGCCCGCGTCCACCAGTGTGTTCGCGGTGCCGCTCGGGGAAGAGGCCCGGCGGGTGCTGTTCGGTGTGGTCACGGCGTTGCGCAAGGCCGGGGTCGCGGCGGACTTCTCCTACGGCGCGAAGGGGCTCAAGGGCGCGATGAAGAACGCGAACCGGTCGGGCGCGCGGTACACCATCGTCGCCGGTGAGCGGGATCTCGCCGAGGGCGTGGTGCAGCTCAAGGACATGGAGTCCGGCGAGCAGACCGCGGTGCCCGTGGACGGGATCGTGGCGGCGCTGGAGTCGAGGCTGGGCTGAGGGGTGGGGGGCCGGGGTGGGTTTTGTTCCGCCCCCGCCGCCCTTACCCGTCCCGTTCCTGGGGGCTGACGCCCCCAGGAGCGCCCCGCAAGGGGCGCGGGGAATGCGCGACCACCCCCACCCAGCCGCAGCCGAAAGACCAGTGCGGGAGGGGTAGGGGCGGAGGGGACGGCTGCAATCCATCAGCGGCTCCGCCGCGGGCCTCACTCCAGCAACCCGGACCGCATCGCACTGGTCACCGCAGCCGTCCGGTCGTCCACCCCCAACTTCCCGAAGGCCCGCAGCAGATGGGTCTTCACGGTGGACTCCCCGATGAAGAGCCGACGGCCGATCTCGGCGTTGGTGCACCCCTCGGCGACCAGCCGAAGCACCGCGGTCTCGCGCTCCGAGAGCCGCGGCCGCTCCGGCTTCGTACGCAGCTGGTCCATGAGACGCGCGGCCACGGACGGTGCCAGCACGGTCTCCCCACGGGCCGCGGCCCGCACCGCGTCGGCGAGTTCCGCCCGCGGCAGATCCTTCAGCAGGTAGCCCGCCGCCCCCGCCTCCACCGCCCGCAGAATGTCACGGTCCGTCTCGTACGTCGTCAGCACGACGACCCGGCACGACAACCCCGCCTCCGTCATGCGGACGATCGAGTCGACGCCTCCGCCTTCCGGCATCCGCAGGTCCATCAGGACGATGTCGGGCCGGAGTTCGGCGGCCAGCGCCTCCGCCTGTGGTCCGCTGGACGCGTCGGCGATCACATCGAGGTCGGGCTCGGCGCTGAGCATGGCGCGCAGCCCTTCGCGTACGACGGGATGGTCGTCGGCGAGGATGATCCGGATCACGAGTCGCTCCCGGGGACGGGCAGGCACACGGTGACGGTCGTGCCGGTGCCGGGCGTACTGCGGACCTGGGCCGTACCGCCCACCTCGGCGGCCCGTGCGCGCAACCCCGCCAGACCATAGCCGTCGACCGGCGCGACGGGGTCGAAGCCGCAGCCTTCGTCACGCACGGAGACGGCCAGCGAATCGTCGGCGTAGGCGAGCGTGACCGCGACCGCGGCCGAACTCCCCGCGTGCTTGCGGGCGTTCGCCAGCGCCTCCTGGCAGGAGCGCAGGACGACGACCTCGGGCCCGGCGGGCAGCGCGCGCACCGGGCCGGTCACGTCGACCGTCGCGTCATGGCGGGCGGCGAGCCGGCGCAGCGCGTCGGGCAGCGAGGCGCCGTCGAGGTCGGCGGGTGCGCCACCGGCGACCAGGGCCCGTGCCTCGGCGAGGTTCTGCCGGGCGGTCTCGGCCATGAGAGCCAGGTGGCGGCGGGCCTGTGGCACGTCGTGGTCCAGCTCGGCGTCGACGGCCTGGACCAGCATCAGCAGACTGGTGAAGCCCTGCGCGAGGGTGTCGTGGATCTCCCGGGAGAAGCGCTCCCGTTCGGCCAGCGCGCCGTGTGCGGCCGAGAGTCGGGAGATCTCGTGGCGGCTGGCGTCCAACTCGGCGATCAGCTCGGCCCGTTCCTGGCTCTGCTCGATGATGCGGATGACCCAGCTGCCGAGCACCGCGGAGAAGACGAGGGTGACCACGGCGAAGACGGTGTTGAAGAAGACGTCCTGGTCGCTGGGCCACCACAGCAGCGCCCAGCCCACCACCGGCGCGATGTTGATGACGGTCACGGCCGTCAGCGCCCGGCGAAGGCGAAGGCCGATGAAGCACTGCGGAACCAGTGCGAACGTCATCAGGCGGGTCTCGCCGACCAGGATGCCGGGCGGCAGGAACAGCACGATCGCGCCCGCGATGTAGCCGAGGGCGCGGTACTCGTCCGGGCTCTCGGCCGTGAGGATGGGGCGCCCGACCGCCAGATACCAGGGAATCAGCAGGAGAAGCAGTGCGCCGGCGGCGACCCGGATGTGCCACCCCGGATGGCCCGTGCCCAGCACGAACACCAGAGTGGCCACCCAGACGATCGCGAAGTACGAGTCCCACAGCCGGAACGAGCGGTCCCAGGTGTTCGACTCGCGTGCTCCGGCCGGATCCGTCATCCGTCGCGCCGGTTCTTCCACCGGAAAGTCAGCAGACACAGCAGCAATCCTCCGACGCACCAGGCCCCGAGCACCAGGGCGATCCGCCCGAACTCCCAGCCACCCGCCTGTTCGAGGACCTTCGCCGACTCGGGCAGGAAGACCCCGCGCAGTCCCTGGCACATCCACTTCAGAGGGAACAGCGCGCCGATGTTCAGCATCCACTCCGGGATGGTGTCGATGGCGATGTACACCCCGGAGATGAACTGGAGGACCAGGAAGGGCAGGACGACCACCGACGTGGCGCTCTTGCCGGACTTCGGGACCGAGCTGATCGCGATGCCGAGCAGGGCGCATGCCGTGAGGCCCAGGACGAAGACCCAGGCGAAGTCCGCCCACTTGCCGAGGTCCGAGGGCAGGTCCACGTCGTACAGCGTCGTGCCGACGAGGAGCAGGATCGCGGTCTCCAGGGCGCCGGTCACCAGAACCAGCCAGATCTTGCCGAGGAAGTACGCGGCCGGTGGCATGGGTGTGCCGTGCAGCCGGCGCAGCACCTTCTCGTCCCGCTCGATCGCGATCGAGATACCCAGGGACTGGAAGCTGGTGGACATGATGCCCGCCGCCATCATGGCGGGGACGTACAGCTGGGAGGCGGTGATGCCGGCTCCCTGGACGTCGTCGCTGAAGATCGAGGCGAAGAGGAAGAGGAACACGACCGGGAAGGCGAAGGTGAACACCACCTGGTCGCGCTGGCGGAAGAACTGCTTGATCTCCAGGGCGCCCCGCTGGAGGCCGAGCCCCCAGGCGCCGGGCAGCCTGCCCGACGAGGTCGCGCTGTGCGCGCGTACGGCGGTCGTGGTCACCGCGCTTCCTCCTGTCCGGTCAGCCGCAGGTAGACGTCCTCCAAGGTGGGGCGGTTCACCCGCAGTCCCGTGATCTCGCCGTCGAAGCGGTGCATGAGCTCGGCGACGGTCCTGGTGGGCGTGTCCGTGCGCTCCTCGCGCGAGGTGCCGTCGGGCTCCGTCCACTCGACGGTCGCCTCGGTGCCGAAGCGTTCGCGCAGCGCGGACGGCTCGCCCTCGGCGACCACCCGGCCCATCGCGATGACCGCGAGACGGTGCGCGAGCGCCTCCGCCTCCTCCAGGTAGTGCGTGGTGAGCAGGATCGTCGTGCCCTCGTCGGCCAGCTTCCGGATCAGTTCCCAGAACTGCCGCCGCGCGGCCGGGTCGAAGCCGGTCGTCGGCTCGTCCAGGAGCAGCAGCTCAGGGCCGCCGATCACACCGAGCGCCACGTCCAGGCGCCTGCGCTGACCGCCGGAGAGCGCCTTGATGCGGCTGCCCGCCTTCTCCTCCAGACCGACCAGGCCGATGACTTCCTCGGGGTCGCGGGGCTTCGGGTAGTAGCGGGCGAAGTGCCGCACGGTCTCGCGCACCGTCAACTCGGCGGGTGCGGATTCGTCCTGCCAGACGATGCCGACGCGCGAGCGCCATGCGCGCGTGCCGGTCGCCGGATCCGCACCGAGCACCGAGACCTCGCCCGCGTCCCGGCCGCGGTTGCCCTGGAGGATCTCCACCGTGGTGCTCTTGCCCGCTCCATTGGGTCCGAGCAGGCCGAACACCTCGCCCTGCCGTATGCCCAGATCGATGCCGTCGACTGCGGTCACGTCTCCGTACTGCTTGCGCAGCCCCCGTACGTCCACCGCGAGTTGCTCCGCGTGTGTTGTCATGCCGACGAGCCTCCCGCCGAACCGAACGTTCCGGGACGACCGTGCGTACTTCCTTATGTCCATCGAACGGTGGACACGGGGGCGGGTGCGGCACAATGACCCTGCCCGCAGGCCCCTTCGAAGCTACGGAAACGGCGTGATGAGCAAGACGACAGTCAAGGACGTCTCGACCGACCAGGAACGCGTCGCCGCTCCCCGGACGGTCGGCGGCAGCCGTGGGCTCGCCCTGCTGCTGGTGATCACCGGTGCGGCCGGTCTCCTCGCCGCGTGGGTCATCACGATCGACAAGTTCAAGTTGCTGGAGAACCCGAACTTCGTACCCGGGTGCAGCCTGAACCCGGTTGTCTCCTGCGGCAACATCATGAAGAGCGAGCAGGCCTCGGCCTTCGGGTTCCCCAACCCCATGCTGGGCCTCGTGGCGTACGGCATCGTCATCTGCGTCGGCATGAGCCTGCTCGCCCGGGCCACCTTCCCGCGCTGGTACTGGCTGACCTTCAACTTCGGCACGCTCTTCGGCATCGGATTCTGCACCTGGCTGCAATTCCAGTCGCTGTATCGCATCAACGCGCTGTGCCTGTGGTGCTCCCTCGCCTGGGTCGCCACGATCACGATGTTCTGGTACGTGACGTCGTTCAACATCCGCAACGACTTCCTGCCAGCCCCGCGCTGGCTGAAGAGCTTCTTCGGCGAGTTCACCTGGGTCCTGCCGGTGCTGCACATCGGCATCATCGGGATGCTGATCCTGACCCGCTGGTGGGACTTCTGGACCAGCTGAGCCCCGCTGTGCTCGCGGGCCCGGCGGCGTTGTCAGTGGCGTGACATAGGGTTTTGCATGTGGAGCCCGACCTGTTCACCGCCGCGGCAGAAGAACGCCAGGAGAAGGACCCGTCCGCCAGTCCCCTGGCGGTACGGATGCGCCCGCGCACCCTCGACGAAGTCGTGGGCCAGCAGCATCTGCTGAAGCCGGGATCGCCCCTGCGCAGACTCGTCGGCGAGGGGAACGGCGGCCCGGCCGGACCGTCCTCGGTGATCCTCTGGGGCCCGCCCGGCACCGGCAAGACGACCCTCGCCTATGTGGTGTCCAAGGCCACCAACAAGCGCTTCGTGGAGCTGTCGGCCATCACCGCGGGCGTCAAGGAAGTACGCGCGGTGATCGACGGAGCACGCCGTGCCACCGGCGGCTTCGGCAAGGAGACCGTCCTCTTCCTCGACGAGATCCACCGCTTCAGCAAGGCTCAGCAGGACTCCCTGCTGCCCGCGGTCGAGAACCGCTGGGTGACCCTGATCGCGGCCACCACCGAGAACCCGTACTTCTCGGTGATCTCTCCGCTGCTCTCCCGCTCCCTCCTGCTCACCCTCGAACCGCTCACGGACGACGACCTGCGCGGCCTCGTCAAGCGCGCGCTCACCGACGAGCGCGGCCTCAAGGACGCCGTCACGCTTCCCGCGGACACCGAGGAGCACCTGCTGCGGATCGCCGGCGGGGACGCCCGCCGTGCCCTGACCGCGCTTGAGGCCGCCGCCGGCGCCGCGCTCGACAAGGGCGAGACGGAGATCAGCCTCCAGACCCTGGAGGAGACGGTCGACCGCGCCGCCGTGAAGTACGACCGCGACGGCGACCAGCACTACGACGTGGCGAGCGCGCTCATCAAGTCCATCCGAGGCTCGGACGTGGACGCGGCCCTGCACTACCTGGCCCGGATGATCGAGGCCGGTGAAGACCCCCGCTTCATCGCCCGCCGCCTCATGATCTCCGCCAGCGAGGACATCGGCCTCGCCGATCCGAACGCGCTGCCCATAGCCGTGGCCGCCGCCCAGGCAGTCGCCATGATCGGCTTCCCCGAGGCCGCGCTCACCCTCAGCCACGCCACCATCGCCCTCGCCCTGGCCCCCAAGTCCAACGCCGCGACGATGGCGATCGGCGCCGCCATGGAGGACGTACGCAAGGGACACGCGGGACCCGTGCCGGTGCACCTGCGCGACGGGCACTACAAAGGCGCGGCCAAGTTGGGGCACGCCCAGGGGTACGTGTATCCGCACGACTTGCCCGAGGGGATCGCCGCCCAGCAGTACGCCCCGGAGGAGCTCAAGGACCGCGAGTACTACACACCGACCCGGCACGGCGCCGAGGCGCGGTACGCGGACGCCGTGGAGTGGACCAGGAAGCACCTCGGCCGGGGAAAGCCCTGACACCTCCGGGCGGGGTTGCCGTGGCCTCTGGTCGAAAGCGCTCCTGATCCCCCTGTAAGATGACTGAAGCGCTGCGTCCCGTGTCCGACTCCGGTCGGCACCACCAGAACGGGACATCCAGCCGGAGCCCCTGCCGCCACGGAGGGATTCCAGGAGCGTCGCGCACCGTCGAAGGTGTCGCGGGCAGCCCACCACCATCCGGTCTTCCGGAGCGGTCGGTGGGCCACTCGCGTGCTGCACGTATGTGCCCAGACCAGGGAGCGGCTGCCCAGCAGGTCCGTCAGGGCCCGCGGGGTTTCCCCGGCTGCGGATTGCGACCTCCCCTAACCCTGGTGAAGCCGTATTCGCATCAGAAACATGAGGTGTTTGGTTCATGGCGAACCAGTCCCGCCCCAAGGTCAAGAAGTCGCGTGCCCTCGGTATCGCGCTGACCCCGAAGGCCGTCAAGTACTTCGAGGCCCGCCCCTACCCGCCGGGTGAGCACGGCCGTGGCCGCAAGCAGAACTCGGACTACAAGGTCCGTCTGCTCGAGAAGCAGCGTCTGCGCGCGCAGTACGACGTGTCCGAGCGCCAGCTCGTCCGCGCCTACGAGCGTGCCTCCAAGGTCCAGGGCAAGACCGGTGAGGCCCTGATCATCGAGCTGGAGCGTCGTCTCGACGCGCTGGTCCTGCGTTCGGGCATCGCCCGCACGATCTACCAGGCCCGCCAGATGGTCGTTCACGGCCACATCGAGGTCAACGGCCAGAAGGTCGACAAGCCCTCGTTCCGCGTCCGTCCCGACGACGTCGTGATGGTCCGCGAGCGCAGCCGCGAGAAGACCCTCTTCCAGGTGTCGCGTGAGGGTGGCTTCGCCCCCGACGGCGAGACCCCGCGCTACCTCCAGGTGAACCTCCGCGCCCTGGCCTTCCGCCTGGACCGTGAGCCGAACCGCAAGGAGATCCCGGTGATCTGCGACGAGCAGCTCGTCGTCGAGTACTACGCCCGCTGATCTTCCTGCGGACGTAGCACCACCTGCGCGTCAGCCCGTCGTCTCCCCGCCCTTCGAGGTGGGGGAGACGGCGGGTTCGCGCATTTCCGGGGGTCGCCAGCAGTTCGCCCACCAGCGAGGCGCACACGTCCGCCAGATGCTCGAACCCGTCCAGGACGAGGAGGAGTTGACGCTCGGCGAGATGGTCGAGCAGCACCCGGCGCGGCGGCCGCGACGTCTGATCGGTCAGACCGAGGGCCTCGACGGCCGCGTACTCGACGAGGCTCGGATCGCGCACCGCGGACAGTTCCACGCGCCACGCCCCGTCGCCCGCGTCCGTCCGCGCCGCGGCGTGCGCCGCCAGCCGCGACTTGCCCACGCCGCCCATGCCCGTCACGGTCACCAGGCGGGCCGTCTCCAGTGCCTCGGTCAGCCGCGTGAGTTCGGCCGAGCGTCCCACGAACGCGTCGAGTTCCAGGGGCAGGTTGCCGGGTGCCGCAGGGACGGCGGGCTGAGAACCTCGCATGGGACACGGAGCGTACTGACCCGTAAGCGGTCCGTGCAATCGCTTCGCGCAACTCGGCTGCGAGCAGCCGTTAATGCGGTACGGAGCGGCGGCCCCGGCGCGATAGGCTCGGGGGACGACTTTTCGATGTTCAGGCACGCATGAGGGAGCGGGTGCACAGTGTCCGGTGGAGAGGTGGCCGGGATCCTGGTGGCCGTCTTCTGGGCGATCCTGGTCTCCTTCCTCGCCGTCGCGCTGGCGAGGCTGGCCCAGACGCTCAGGGCGACCACCAAGCTCGTCGCGGACGTGACCGACCAGGCCGTCCCGCTGCTCGCCGACGCCTCCGCGGCCGTGCGCTCCGCACAGACGCAGATCGAGCGGGTCGACGCCATCGCGTCGGACGTCCAGGAGGTCACGTCGAACGCCTCGGCGCTGTCCTCCACCGTCGCCTCCACCTTCGGGGGCCCCCTGGTGAAGGTCGCCGCCTTCGGCTACGGCGTGCGCCGGGCCATCGGAGGCCGTCGTGAGAATGTGCCCGACAAGGCGTCCCGGCGTACCGTGATCGTGGGCCGCACCGTCCCGTCCGCGCGACGGGGAAAGCGGAAGAAGGACTGACGCAGCGATGTTCCGCCGTACGTTCTGGTTCACCGCCGGCGCAGCCGCGGGTGTGTGGGCCACCACCAAGGTCAACCGCAAGCTCAGGCAGCTGACCCCCGAAAGCCTCGCGGCACAGGCCGCGAACAAGGCGATCGAGGCGGGCCACCGGCTCAAGGACTTCGCGCTCGACGTCCGCGACGGCATGGCCCAGCGGGAGGCCGAACTCGACGAGGCGCTCGGGCTCAACACCCGTCCCGACCTGCCCGCCCCCCGGCGCGTCGCCGCCATCGAGAACAGCGACACCCCGAAGTACAGCAAGAACCCGACGTACGTCGAGAGGTCGACGTACTCGTACAACCGGAATGAGGACCACTGATGGAGTCGGCTGAAATCCGCCGCCGCTGGTTGAGCTTCTACGAGGAGCGCGGTCACGCCGTCGTCCCTTCGGCGTCGCTCATCGCGGACGACCCGACTCTGCTCCTCGTCCCCGCCGGCATGGTCCCCTTCAAGCCGTACTTCCTCGGTGAGGTCAAGCCGCCGTGGTCGCGCGCCACGAGCGTGCAGAAGTGCGTACGCACGCCCGACATCGAAGAGGTCGGCAAGACCACGCGGCACGGCACGTTCTTCCAGATGTGCGGCAACTTCTCCTTCGGCGACTACTTCAAGGAAGGCGCCATCACCTACGCCTGGGAGCTGCTCACCACGCCCCAGGACAAGGGTGGTTACGGGCTCGACCCCGAGCGCCTGTGGATCACGGTCTACCTCGAGGACGACGAGGCCGAGGCCATCTGGCGGGACAAGATCGGCGTCCCGGCCGAGCGCATCCAGCGCCTCGGCAAGAAGGACAACTACTGGTCCATGGGCGTCCCCGGCCCCTGTGGTCCGTGTTCCGAGATCAACTACGACCGCGGCCCCGAGTTCGGCGTCGAGGGCGGCCCGGCCGTCAACGACGAGCGGTACGTGGAGATCTGGAACCTGGTCTTCATGCAGTACGAGCGCGGTGAGGGCACCTCGAAGGAGGACTTCGAGATCCTCGGCGAGCTGCCCAGCAAGAACATCGACACCGGCCTGGGCATGGAACGCCTCGCCATGATTCTGCAGGACGTGCAGAACATGTACGAGATCGACACCTCCATGGCCGTCATCAAGAAGGCCACCGAGCTGACCGGTGTCGAGTACGGCGCCGCCCACGACTCCGACGTCTCGCTGCGCGTGGTCACCGACCACATGCGCACGTCCGTCATGCTCATCGGCGACGGGGTGACCCCCGGCAACGAGGGCCGCGGCTATGTGCTGCGCCGCATCATGCGCCGCGCCATCCGCAACATGCGTCTGCTCGGTGCCACCGGTCCGGTCGTGAAGGACCTGATCGACACGGTCATCGCGATGATGGGTCAGCAGTACCCGGAGCTCGTCTCCGACCGCAAGCGCATCGAGACCGTGGCCCTCGCCGAGGAGGCCGCCTTCCTCAAGACGCTGAAGGCCGGCACGAACATCCTCGACACGGCCATCACCGACACCAAGGAGTCCGGCGGCACGGTCCTCGCCGGCGACAAGGCCTTCCTGCTCCACGACACCTGGGGCTTCCCGATCGACCTCACCCTCGAAATGGCCGCCGAACAGGGCCTTTCGGTGGACGAGGACGGCTTCAGGCGCCTGATGAAGCAGCAGCGGGACCAGGCCAAGGCCGACGCCCGGGCCAAGAAGACCGGCCACGCCGACCTCGGCGCCTACCGCCAGATCGCCGACGCCGCCGGTGAGACCGACTTCGTCGGCTACGACCGCACCGAGGGCGAGTCGACGATCGTCGGCATCCTGGTCGACGGTGCCTCGTCGCCCGCCGCCACCGAGGGCGACGAGGTCGAGATCGTCCTCGACCGCACCCCGTTCTACGCCGAGGGCGGCGGTCAGATCGGCGACACCGGTCGCATCAAGGTGGACACCGGTGCCATCGTCGAGATCCGCGACTGTCAGAAGCCGGTCCCTGGGGTGTACGTCCACAAGGGCGTCGTCCAGTTCGGCGAGGTCACCGTCGGCGCCAAGGCCCAGGCCTCCATCGACGTACGCCGTCGCAAGGCCATCGCTCGTGCCCACTCGGCCACGCACCTCACGCACCAGGCCCTGCGCGACGCCCTCGGCCCGACGGCCGCCCAGGCCGGTTCGGAGAACCAGCCCGGCCGCTTCCGCTTCGACTTCGGCTCCCCGTCCGCCGTACCGACAGCCGTGATGACCGACGTCGAGCAGCAGATCAACGAGGTGCTCGCCCGCGACCTGGACGTCCAGGCCGAGATCATGAGCATCGACGAGGCCAAGAAGCAGGGCGCCATCGCCGAGTTCGGCGAGAAGTACGGCGAGCGGGTCCGCGTCGTCACCATCGGCGACTTCTCGAAGGAGCTGTGCGGCGGCACGCACGTCCACAACACCGCCCAGCTGGGCCTGGTGAAGCTGCTCGGCGAGTCGTCGATCGGCTCCGGCGTCCGCCGCATCGAGGCCCTGGTCGGCGTCGACGCCTATAACTTCCTGGCCCGCGAGCACACGGTCGTCGCCCAGCTCCAGGAGCTGGTCAAGGGCCGTCCGGAGGAGCTCCCGGAGAAGATCTCCGCCATGCTCGGCAAGCTGAAGGACGCCGAGAAGGAGATCGAGAAGTTCCGCGCGGAGAAGGTCCTGCAGGCCGCCGCCGGCCTCGTCGAGTCCGCCAAGGACGTGCACGGCGTCGCCCTGGTCACCGGCCAGGTCCCGGACGGCACCACCGCCGACGACCTGCGCAAGCTGGTCCTCGACGTGCGCGGCCGCATCCAGGGCGGCCGGGCCGCCGCGGTCGCCCTGTTCACTGTGGCCAATGGCAAGCCGCTGACGGTCATCGCCACCAACGAGGCCGCCCGCGAGCGCGGCCTCAAGGCCGGTGACCTGGTCCGCGCCGCCGCCAAGACCCTCGGCGGCGGCGGTGGCGGCAAGCCGGACGTCGCCCAGGGCGGCGGCCAGAACCCGGCCGCCATCGGCGAGGCCATCGACGCGGTCGAGCGCCTGGTCGCCGAGACGGCCAAGTAAGGCCCAGGGACATGCGTAGAGGACGTCGTCTCGCCATCGATGTCGGGGATGCCCGCATCGGGGTCGCCTCGTGCGACCCCGACGGGATCCTCGCGACACCGGTGGAGACGGTCCCGGGGCGTGACATCCCGGCCGCCCATCGTCGGCTCAGGCAACTTGTCGAGGAGTACGAGCCGATCGAGGTCGTCGTCGGACTCCCTCGCTCCCTCAAGGGGGGCGAGGGCCCGGCCGCGGTGAAGGTCCGCGCCTTCGCCCAGGAGCTCGCCCGGGGGATCGCCCCCGTTCCCGTGCGGCTCGTGGACGAGAGGATGACCACAGTGACGGCCAGTCAGGGCCTGCGGGCCTCGGGCGTGAAGTCCAAAAAGGGCAGGTCGGTGATCGACCAGGCGGCCGCCGTCATCATTCTGCAGCAGGCCCTGGAATCCGAACGGGTGTCAGGTACGTCTCCCGGCGAGGGCGTCGAAGTGGTCATCTGATCGCGATACGGTAACGTTCCGCGCGATGCGGTGGTGTTCGAACAGTCGCCGCACAGCAAAGAGGCGGATGGGAGCCGTGCCACAAGCGCCAGCAGCCACCGCCTCGCGGCTCGTAGGGGATCGATGACTGAGTATGGCCGGGGCGCAGGCTCCGAACCGTGGCATCCGGAGGACCCGTTGTACGGGGACGGCGGATGGGGAGGACAGGCTGCCGACGGCCAGTCCCCCTACGGCGGCCAGCCGCAGCACCATCCGCAGCAGCCGCAGCAGCAGGCGCAGTACGGCGACTGGGGCACGGGCCAGCAGGGCGGCTACGGCCACGACCAGCAGCAGTATCACAACCAGGGACAGCAGCAGTACCAGGACCAGGGCCGGCAGCAGTTCCCCAGTCAGGGGCACCCGCAGTACGCGGACCAGGCCCAGCACCAGTACAACGGCCAGGGCCAGCAGCAGTACGTCGACCAGGGGCAACAGCAGTACGGCGGTCAGGGGCAGCAGCAGTACAACGAAGGCGGCTGGAGCACGGGCACGCACCCGCACGTCCCGTACGCCGCCGATCCGGCCGACCCCTACGCGGGCCAGTACAACGGTGAGCAGCCCGACTTCTATGGCACCCCCGACGCCTACCCGCCGCCGGAGCCGCCCGCTCGCCGGCGCGCCGAACCCGAGCCGCAGACGGACTGGGATCCGGGACCCGACCAGGGCGAACACGCCTTCTTCGCCGGTGGCGGCGACGATGACGACGACTTCGACGACGACGATCCGAAGTCCGGCCGCGGCCGTGGTGACCGGCGCGGCAAGGGTGGCGCCAAGGGCAAGAAGCGCCGCAGCGGCTGCGCCTGCCTGGTGGTCGTGCTGGTCTTCGGAGGCGGGCTCGGCGGAGTCGGATATTTCGGGTATCAGTTCTATCAGAATCGCTTCGGCCCGGCGCCCGACTATGCGGGCGACGGCACGGGACAGGTGCCGGTCGAGATTCCTTCGGGGGCGGGCGGTTACGACATCGGCAAGAAGCTGAAGGACGCCGGCGTCGTCAAAAGCGTCGACGCCTTCGTATCCGCTCAGCAGAACAATCCCAATGGAAAGCTGATCCAGGCGGGCGCCTATCTGCTGAAGAAGGAGATGTCGGCAGCGAGCGCCGTCAAGTTGATGCTCGATCCCAAGAGCCAGGCCAACGTGATCGTCGCCCCAGGGCGGCGCAACTCGATTGTCTATGCGGATATCGACAAGAAACTCGAACTCGCCAAGGGCACCACCGCGAACGTTGCCAAGAAGAAATACAAGAGTCTCGGACTCCCCTCCTGGGCGAACAGCAACCGCTATATCAAGGATCCGCTGGAAGGATTCCTCTACCCGGCCACATACCCCGCGGCGAAGGGTATGAAGGCCGAGGACGTGCTGAAGAAGATGGTGGCGCAGGCCACGTCGAAGTACAACGCGCTGGACCTCCAGGCGAAGGCCAAGGGCCTCAACCTGGACAACCCGCTGCAACTCGTCACGGTCGCGAGCCTCGTCCAGGCCGAAGGAAAGACCCATGACGACTTCCGGAAGATGGCCGAGGTCGTCTACAACCGCCTGAAGTCCACCAACACCGAGACCAACAGGCTGCTCCAGTTCGACTCGACCTTCAACTACTTGAAGGGCCAGAGTAAGATCCACATCAGCGAGTCCGAGATCAACAGCAACAAGGACCCGTACAACACGTACACGCAGAAGGGTCTGCCGCCCGGACCGATCGGCAACCCGGGTGATGACGCACTGAGTGCGGCGCTCAACCCGACGAGCGACGGCTGGATCTACTTCGTGGCGACCGACGGTCAGGACAACACCGAATTCGCCAAGACGTACGCCGAATTCAACAGACTCAAGGAAAAATTCAATGAAAGCTCGGGCAACTGACGCCCGCCGGGCTGCCGTACTCGGTTCTCCGATCGCCCACTCCCTCTCCCCGGTGCTGCACCGGGCGGCGTACAAGGAGCTGGGGCTCGGCGACTGGTCGTACGACCGTTTCGAGGTCGACGAGGAGGCGCTGCCCGGGTTCTTCGGAGAGCTCGGGTCGGAGTGGGCCGGGTTGTCGTTGACCATGCCGCTCAAGCGTGCGGTGATTCCGCTGCTCGATGAGATCACCGACACGGCCGCCTCGGTCGAGGCGGTCAACACGGTGGTGTTCACGCAGGACGGCCGACGCGTGGGCGACAACACGGACATCCCCGGGATGATCGCCGCCCTGCGTGAGCGGGGGATCGAGGAGGTGGACTCCGCGGCCGTCCTCGGCGCGGGCGCCACCGCCTCGTCCGCGCTGGCGGCGCTCGCCCGCGTCTGCACCGGTGAAGTCGTCGCCTACGTCCGCAGTGAGGCGCGCGCCGCCGAGATGCGGCAGTGGGGCGAGCGGCTCGACGTCGAGGTGCGGACCGAGGACTGGGCGGACGCGGAGCAGGCGCTGCGGGCACCGCTGGTGATCGCCACGACCCCGGCCGGGACCACGGACGCGCTCGCCGCCGCCGTCCCGGAGCGGCCCGCGACCCTCTTCGACGTGCTGTACGACCCGTGGCCCACGTCCCTCGCGGCGCGCTGGTCCGCGTACGGCGGTGCCGTGGTCAGCGGTCTCGACCTGCTGGTGCATCAGGCGGTGCTCCAGGTCGAGCAGATGACCGGGCGTTCGCCGGCGCCGCTGGACGCCATGCGGAAGGCCGGCGAGCACGCGCTGGCGGCGCGCTGACGACCTGCCCCTGCTCTGGGCACTGCGCGATCTGCTCGGCGTCCGCGGCCCCAAGCACGGCTGCGGAATCGACGTCTGCAAGGCCTGCACCAGCCATCTCGACGGCGAGGCCGTGCGTCCCTGCGTGGTTCCGGTCGCCGAGGCCGCGGGCCGCGAGGTCACCACCGTCGAGGGGCTCGCGGACGGTGACCGGCCGCACCCCGTCCAGGAGGCCTGGCTGGAGCAGGACGTCGCCCAGTGCGGCTACTGCCGGCCCGGTCAGATCATGGCGGCCGTCGCCCTGCTGAAGCGTACGAAGAACCCCACGGACGCCGACATCGACGAGATCGCGAACGTCTGCAGCTGCGGCACGTACTTCCGCATCCGCGAGGCGATCAAGAGCGCGGCGGCACGAATGGCGTGACGGCGGCGGCGCGGATGAGGCGATGGCGGGGCGCACACGGGGCCGCACCAGCTGACAGGGTCCGTCCGCCTGATGGACCTGCGACCGGATCCCGGGCCGAGACGTGGGAGGATCGGAGGTGGCGGGCCAGGGCCGCGCACCCGGTCGCGCCGTCGCCGTACGCGAGGACGCGCGTACGCAGCAGCAGTACCAGGGCGCGAGCATGAGGAGCACCGTTGAGCAGGTTGCGCTGGCTGACCGCGGGGGAGTCCCACGGTCCCGCACTTGTCGCGACGCTGGAGGGCCTTCCCGCCGGCGTGCCGATCACCACGGAGATGGTGGCGGACCACCTCGCCCGGCGGCGCCTGGGCTATGGACGCGGTGCCCGGATGAAGTTCGAGCGCGACGAGGTCACCTTCCTCGGCGGCGTACGGCACGGCCTCACCCTCGGCTCGCCGGTGGCCGTCATGGTCGGCAACACCGAGTGGCCCAAGTGGGAGCAGGTCATGGCGGCCGACCCGGTCGCCCCGGAGATCCTCGCCGACGTGGCCCGCAACGCCCCGCTGACCCGGCCCCGGCCCGGCCATGCCGACCTCGCGGGAATGCAGAAGTACGGCTTCGACGAGGCCCGGCCGATCCTGGAGCGCGCCTCCGCCCGTGAGACCGCGGCCCGCGTGGCGCTGGGCGCGGTGGCCCGCTCGTACCTGAAGGAGACGGCCGGGATCGAGATCGTCTCGCACGTCGTCGAACTGGCCGCGGCGAAGGCGCCCTACGGCGTCTACCCGAAGCCCTCGGACGTCGAGAAGCTCGACGCCGACCCGGTGCGCTGCCTCGACGCCGACGCGTCGAAGGCGATGGTTGCGGAGATCGACCAGGCCCACAAGGACGGCGACACGCTCGGCGGCGTGGTCGAGGTGCTGGCGTACGGCGTGCCGGTGGGCCTCGGCTCGCACGTGCACTGGGACCGGCGTCTCGACGCCCGGCTCGCGGCCGCGCTCATGGGCATCCAGGCCATCAAGGGTGTCGAGGTCGGCGACGGCTTCGAGCTCGCCCGGGTGCCCGGCTCCAAGGCGCACGACGAGATCGTCCGCACCGACGAGGGCATCCGGCGCACCTCCGGCCGCTCCGGGGGCACCGAGGGCGGGCTGACCACCGGTGAGCTGCTGCGCGTGCGCGCCGCGATGAAGCCGATCGCGACCGTGCCGCGCGCGCTCGCCACCATCGACGTCGCCACCGGCGACGCCGCCAAGGCCCACCACCAGCGCTCCGACGTCTGCGCGGTCCCGGCCGCCGGCATCGTCGCCGAGGCGATGGTGGCCCTCGTCGTCGCGGACGCGGTCGCCGAGAAGTTCGGCGGCGACAGCGTCCCGGAGACCCGCCGCAACGTCCGGTCGTACCTCGACAACCTGGTCGTGCGGTGACCGCTCCGAGCGTCGTCCTCGTCGGCCCGATGGGGGTCGGCAAGTCCACGGTGGGCGCACTGGTCGCCGAGCGGCTCGGCTGCGTCTACCGGGACACGGACGACGACATCGTGGCCGAGCAGGGCCGCACCATCGCCGACATCTTCGTCGACGAGGGCGAGCCGGTCTTCCGTGCGATCGAGAAGCGGGCCGTGCACAAGGCGCTCGCCGAGCACGACGGCGTCCTCGCGCTCGGCGGCGGCGCGATCCTCGACGAGGACACCCGTGCGCTGCTCGCCGGGCACCGGGTCGTTTACCTCTCGATGGACGTCGAGGAGGCGGTCAAGCGCACCGGCCTCAACGCCGCACGTCCGCTGCTGGCCGTCAACCCGCGCCGGCAGTGGCGCGACCTGATGGAGGCGCGCCGCCACCTGTACACCGAAGTCGCCCGCGAGGTCGTGGCCACCGACGGCCGTACCCCCGAAGAGGTCGCCCAGGCGGTCCTCGACGCACTGGAGTTGAAGGAAGCATGAGCGAGGCAGTGACCCGTATCCAGGTCGGCGGCACCGCGGGCACCGACCCCTACGAGGTCCTGGTCGGCCGTCAACTCCTCGGCGAACTGGGTGAGTTGATCGGCGACAAGGCCAAGCGCGTCGCGGTGATCCACCCCGAGGCGCTCGCCGAGACCGGCGAGGCGCTCCGAGCCGACCTGGCCGGACAGGGCTTCGAGGCCGTCGCCATCCAGGTGCCGAACGCGGAGGAGGCCAAGACCGCCGAGGTCGCCGCCTACTGCTGGAAGGCGCTCGGCCAGTCCGGCTTCACCCGCACCGACGTCATCGTCGGTGTCGGCGGCGGCGCCACCACCGACCTGGCCGGCTTCGTCGCGGCGACCTGGCTGCGCGGGGTGCGCTGGATCGCCGTCCCCACGACCGTGCTCGCCATGGTGGACGCGGCGGTCGGCGGCAAGACCGGCATCAACACAGCCGAGGGCAAGAACCTGGTGGGCTCTTTCCACCCGCCCGCGGGCGTGCTCTGCGACCTGGCCGCGCTCGACTCGCTGCCGGTCAACGACTTCGTGTCCGGGCTCGCGGAGATCATCAAGGCCGGATTCATCGCCGACCCGGTGATCCTCGAGCTGATCGAGGAGGACCCGCAGGCCGCCCGCACCCCGGCCGGCCCGCACACCGCGGAGCTCATCGAGCGCTCCATCAAGGTGAAGGCCGAGGTCGTCTCCGGCGACCTCAAGGAGTCCGGGCTGCGAGAGATCCTCAACTACGGGCACACGCTCGCGCACGCCATCGAGAAGAACGAGCGCTACAAGTGGCGGCACGGCGCGGCCGTCTCCGTCGGCATGCACTTCGCCGCCGAACTCGGCCGTCTGGCGGGTCGGTTGGACGACGCGACGGCCGACCGTCACCGCACGATCCTGGAGTCCGTCGGCCTCCCGCTGAGCTACCGCTACGACCAGTGGCCCAAGCTCCTGGAGAACATGAAGGTCGACAAGAAGTCCCGCGGCGACCTGCTGCGCTTCATCGTCCTCGACGGCCTTGCCAAGCCGACGGTCCTGGAAGGCCCGGACCCGGCCGTGCTGCTCGCCGCGTACGGCGAAGTCGGGGAGTGACGGCCTCTCGGCGAACGGGCGGGTAACTCCCGACGGGCCCACACTTGGCCCGTTTTGCCCCTCGCTCACGGGCACTTCGCACGTTCCCCGGCCGTTCCCACAACGGCGGCCGGGGAAGGTACCGTTCGGTAGCGAGCGGGACCGAGGCCCCGTTCGTCCAGCGCCAATTGCCTGACGCGAGTGAGCCGAAGGGACGCGTCGGTGTCGAGAGGGTGAGTGCCCCAAGGCCCGAAGGGCTGAGCACGGTCGCCCTCCGGACGCCGGCTGAGGCGTCCCGAAGGCGAACGAGCCAAAAGACACGAGACGGAGTGGCACCGGATGCAGCACGCAGTGGGGGCTCCGCTGCCGCCGCCCCACCAGCCGGGGCATGGAACGGCCGCCGGCTGGTCGCCGACCGGACAGCACCCGGGACACCCGGGTCCCGCACCCGCTCCCGGTTTCACCGGAGCGCCCCTGCCTCCCGGGGTCCCTCCCACGCAGGTCCCGCATCACGCGCCCCAGCACCACGCTCCGCAGCAGCCTCCGCACCACGCCGCCGCGCAGCCCGCACACCACGCTCCCGTGCCTCCCACGCCGGACACGACCGGGCATGTGCAGCTGCCCCCGGGCGGCCCCGTCGCCATGCCGTCGCCGCCGCCCGCCGCGGGCGCGTCCGACCCCACAGCCACCACGCTCGCGGTGCTGCTCATCGGTCCCGCGGGCGCCGGAAAGACCAGCGTCGCCAAGTACTGGGCGGACCACCGCCGGGTGCCCACCGCGCACATCAGCCTCGACGACGTACGCGAATGGGTGCGCTCGGGTTTCGCGGACCCGCAGTCGGGGTGGAACGATCATTCGGAGGCGCAGTACCGACTGGCTCGCCGCACCTGCGGCTTCGCCGCGCGGAACTTCCTGGCCAACGGCATCTCCTGCATCCTCGACGACGCGGTCTTCCCGGACCGCCCGGTCGTCGGGCTCGGTGGCTGGAAGCGGCACGTCGGTCCCGGCCTGCTGCCGGTCGTTCTGCTCCCGGGCCTGGAGATAGTCCTGGAGCGCAACGCCGAGCGCTCCGGAAACCGCCGCCTCACCGACGAGGAAGTCGCCCGGATCCACGGCCGGATGGCCGGCTGGTACGGCTCCGGGCTGCCCATCATCGACAACTCGCAGCTCGACGTACCGGCCACGGCTCGCGTCCTGGACGACGTGCTCGCCCGGTCGATCGCCAGCCCGCCCCAGTGGTAGTCCCCCCACCCGCACCGCCCGTCCGGCCCCTCTGAAACGGCGACATCCGGCCACCGCTCGTAGGCTCGTTTCATGCCAGAGGTGTACGCGGCCCGCAGAGAGCGGGTCCGAGAGCGCTGTACGGCGGGCGGCAGTGCGACGGCGCTCGTCACCCGCCCCGCCAACGTGAGGTATCTCGCCGGCGCGGCCCCGCGAGGTGCCGTGCTCCTGCTGGGCAGGGGCGAGGATCTGCTGCTGTGCGTCGGGCCGCCGAGCGGCGAGGCCGGCGAAGGACGTCCCGACGAGGCGCTGCGGGTGCAGGTGCTGCCGCGTGCCGGCGGTGATGCCGCCGTTGCCGCCGCCGATGTCGCCGCGGCCCAGGGCGCCGAGTCCCTCGCGGTCGAGGAACACCACCTGACCGTGACCCGGCACCGCGCCATCGGCTCGGTGGCCCCACGGCTGCGCCTCGGCGACCTGGGCGGTGCGGTGGAACAGCTGCGGGTGATCAAGGACGAGGAGGAGATCTCCTGTCTGCGGATCGGCGCCGAGATCGCCGACCAGGCCCTGGGCGAGCTCCTCGAATCCATCCTGGTCGGCCGCACGGAACGCCATCTCGCGCTGGAGCTGGAGCGCCGCCTCGTCGACCACGGCGCCGACGGCCCGGCGTTCGCGACCTCGGTCGGCACCGGCCCGAACTCGGGTCGGCGCGGCCACCGGCCCACCGACCGGCGGGTCGAGGAGGGCGACTTCCTCTCCGTCTGCCTGGGCGCGACCTATCGCGGCTACCGCTGCGAGATCGGCCGTACCTTCGTGATCGGCACCTCCCCGGCCGACTGGCAGATCGAGTTGTACGACCTCGTCTTCGCCGCCCAGCGCGCCGGACGGGAGTCGCTGGCGCCCGGCGCCGCCTACCGTGACGTGGACCGAGCGGCCCGCCAGGTACTGGACTCCGCGGGCTATGCGGAAGGCCTTCCAGCGCTGACCGGGCACGGTGTGGGGCTCGAAATCGACGAGGACCCGCAGCTGGCTCCCGCAGCCATGGGTAAACTGGACGCTTGCGTGCCGGTCACCGTCGAACCGGGGGTCCACCTCCCGGGCCGGGGCGGTGTCCGGATCGATGACACGCTCGTCGTACGCCCCGAGGCGGACGGCGGACCCGAGCTACTCACCATCACGACCAAGGAACTGCTCGCGCTCTAGCCTTCGAGCTACGCGCGTGTCCCGGGGTCGTCCACGTCAGTCCAGGAGATTCCGCAACCGTGGCTTCCACGAACGACCTCAAGAACGGCCTGGTGCTCAAGCTCGACGGGGGCCAGCTCTGGTCCGTCGTCGAGTTCCAGCACGTCAAGCCCGGCAAGGGCCCGGCCTTCGTGCGCACCAAGCTGAAGAACGTGCTCTCCGGCAAGGTCGTCGACAAGACGTTCAACGCCGGCGTCAAGGTCGAGACGGCCACGATCGACAAGCGCGACATGCAGTTCTCGTACATGGACGGCGAGTACTTCGTCTTCATGGACATGGACACGTACGACCAGCTGATGGTCGACCGCAAGTCCGTCGGTGATGCCGCCAACTTCCTGATCGAGGGCTTCACGGCCACCGTCGCCCAGCACGAGGGCGAGGTGCTCTTCGTCGAGCTGCCTGCCGCCGTCGAGCTGGTCATCCAGGAGACCGAGCCGGGCGTCCAGGGCGACCGCTCCACCGGTGGCACCAAGCCCGCCACCCTGGAAACCGGCCACCAGATCCAGGTCCCGCTCTTCATCACCACCGGTGAGAAGATCAAGGTCGACACCCGCACCAGCGACTACCTCGGCCGGGTGAACAGCTAACCGTGGCTGCCCGCAACACGGCCCGCAAGCGCGCCTTCCAGATCCTCTTCGAGGGCGACCAGCGCGGCGTGGACGTCCTGACGGTCCTCGCGGACTGGATCCGGCACTCCCGGTCCGACACCCGGCAGCCGCCGGTGAGCGAGTACACGATGCAGCTGGTCGAGGGCTACGCCAAGAAGGCGGCCAGGATCGACGAGCTGCTCGCGCAGTACGCCGTCGGCTGGACGCTGGACAGGATGCCGGTCGTCGACCGCAACATCCTGCGCCTCGGTGCCTACGAGCTGATCTGGGTCGACGAGACCCCGGACGCCGTGGTGCTCGACGAGGCGGTGCAGCTGGCGAAGGAGTTCTCCACGGACGAGTCGCCCTCGTTCGTGAACGGCCTGCTCGGCCGGCTGAAGGACCTGAAGCCGTCGCTCCGCCGGGACGAGGCGTAGGCGCTCCGTCGGTAGGGCGGATGCGAACAGGGAAACCGTTGGCTCCGCCCCCAGAAGCCGTCACAAAGGGCCCGCAGCAGACGCTGCGGGCCCTTTGGCATTCCGGTACCCATGAGGCTCCCGAGGCGCACAGAAAGCCGCCGGGGTGGCCGGAACGATGAAGTTCCGGCCACCCCGGCGGCACGTTTCTGCTGAGCTGTCCGAAGGGGTCAGCCCTCGTCGTGGGAGACGGCACGGCGCGCGTCCGCGTCCAGGACGCCCCAGCTGATCAGCTGCTCGGTGAGGACCGAGGGCGACTGGTCGTAGATGACGGCGAGGGTGCGCAGGTCGTCCTGGCGGATCGACAGCACCTTGCCGTTGTAGTCACCGCGCTGGGACTGGATCGTCGCCGCGTAACGCTGCAGGGGACCCGCCTTCTCGGCCGGCACGTGGGCCAGCCGCTCCAGGTCCAGGACCAGCTTCGGCGGCGGCTCGGCGGCCCCGCCCGGCGTGGTGCCCGGCAGCAGCTCCTGCACCGGAACCCCGTAGAAGTCCGCCAGCTCGGCGAGGCGCTGCACGGTGACGGCGCGGTCGCCGCGCTCGTACGAACCGACCACGACCGCCTTCCAGCGTCCCTGGGATTTCTCCTCTACGCCGTGGAGGGAAAGGCCCTGCTGGGTGCGGATGGCGCGGAGCTTGGCCCCGAGCTGTTTGGCGTATTCGCTGGACATATAGCTCCCCGGACGCTGTATCAACGTGCGGCTCCGCCGCGCGGCTGGTGACTCTTGTGACTCACAGTGAGGTTACGCAGCGTTACTCTCCCCCGTCAAGCCGAATGGTCCGGACCGACCCTTCCGTGGGAGTCACCGGCGGTGGCTTGAAGGGTGGTGATCAGGCGCGTTGCCGGACTGGTACCGTGGATGGCGCAATTCCGACGTCCTTTAATGATCCGTCCCGTGAGGCGGAGAAGGAGGTCCGTTTCGTATGGACACAGAGCAGGACAAGCAGAGTTACGAAGCCGATGCGCGGCCCGTTCTCGAAGCCCCCGACATCGCGCGGGTGCTGACCCGCATCGCCCACGAGATCGTCGAGCGCGCCAAGGGTGCGGACGACGTGGTGCTTCTCGGCATTCCGACCCGAGGCGTCTTCCTGGCCCGCAGGCTGGCCGACAAGCTCGAAGAGATCACCGACCGCAAGATCCCGGTCGGCTCCCTCGACATCACCATGTACCGCGACGACCTGCGCATGCATCCGCCGCGTGCGCTGGCCCGCACCGAGATTCCCGGTGACGGCATCGACGGCCGCCTGGTCGTCCTCGTCGACGACGTGCTCTTCTCCGGCCGCACCATTCGCGCGGCGCTCGACGCGCTGAACGACATCGGCCGCCCGCGCGCCGTGCAGCTCGCGGTCCTCGTCGACCGCGGTCACCGCGAACTGCCCATCCGCGCCGACTACGTCGGCAAGAACCTCCCCACGTCGTTGCGGGAGACGGTCAAGGTCCAGCTCGCCGAGGAGGACGGTCGCGACACCGTGCTGCTCGGTGCGAAGCGGACCTCCTCGGACGCACAGCAGTAGCCCTCCGGCGTACGCCACTGTCGTACGCCCCTGAGCGCGCCCTGCCTGCCCGAATCCTCCCGAACTGAACTGCCTTACGGAGCCTGACAGATGCAGCGTCATCTCATCTCGGCCGCCGACCTCACCCGCGACGACGCCGTCCTGATCCTCGACACCGCCGAGGAGATGGCCCGGGTCGCCGACCGGCCGATCAAAAAGCTGCCGACCCTGCGCGGCCGCACCGTCGTCAACCTCTTCTTCGAGGACTCGACCCGCACCAGGATCTCGTTCGAAGCCGCCGAGAAGCGCCTCTCCGCGGACGTCATCAACTTCACCGCCAAGGGATCGAGCGTCTCCAAGGGCGAGTCCCTGAAGGACACCGCCCAGACCCTCGAAGCCATGGGCGTCGACGCCGTCGTCATCCGGCACGGCGCCTCCGGTGCCCCCTACCGGCTCGCCACCTCCGGCTGGATCGACGCCGCCGTCATCAACGCCGGTGACGGCACCCACCAGCACCCCACGCAGGCCCTGCTCGACGCCTTCACCATGCGCCGCCGCCTGGTCGGCCGGGACGCCGGGATCGGCCAGGACCTGTCCGGCAAGCGCATCACGATCGTCGGCGACGTCCTGCACAGCCGGGTCGCGCGCTCGAACGTCGATCTGCTGCACACCCTCGGCGCCGAGGTCACCCTCGTCGCTCCGCCGACCCTGGTGCCGGTCGGCGTCGGGACCTGGCCCTGCGAGATCTCGTACGAACTCGACAGCACGCTCTCCAAGTCCGACGCGGTGATGATGCTGCGCGTGCAGCGCGAGCGGATGAACGCGGCGTTCTTCCCCACCGAGCGCGAGTACTCGCGGCGCTACGGCCTCGACGGCGACCGCATGGCGAAGATGCCCGAGCACGCGATCGTGATGCACCCCGGCCCGATGGTCCGCGGCATGGAGATCACCGCCGAGGTCGCCGACTCCGAGCGCTGCACCGTCGTCGAGCAGGTCGCCAACGGCGTCTCGATCCGGATGGCCGTCCTGTACCTGCTCCTTGGCGGCAACGAGCCCGCCGTCACCCACACCCGTACCGAGGAGAAGTAAGAACATGAGCAAGATCCTGATCCGTGGTGCGAAGGTGCTCGGGGGCGAGCCGCAGGACGTCCTGATCGACGGCGACACGATCGCCGAGGTGGGCAGCGGGCTGTCCGCCGACGGTGCCGAGATCGTCGAGGCCGAGGGCAAGGTGCTCCTGCCGGGCCTCGTCGACCTGCACACGCATCTGCGTGAGCCCGGCCGCGAGGACTCCGAGACCGTGCTGACGGGCACGCGGGCCGCGGCGAGCGGGGGCTACACGGCCGTGTTCGCGATGGCCAACACCTTCCCGGTCGCCGACACCGCCGGTGTGGTCGAGCAGGTCTACCGGCTCGGCCAGGAGCACGGCTACTGCGACGTGCAGCCCATCGGCGCCGTCACCGTCGGCCTGGAGGGCAAGAAGCTCGCCGAACTGGGCGCGATGCACGAGTCGGCGGCCGGCGTCACGGTCTTCTCGGACGACGGCAAGTGCGTGGACGACGCGGTGATCATGCGCCGCGCGCTGGAGTACGTGAAGGCCTTCGGGGGCGTCGTCGCGCAGCACGCGCAGGAGCCCCGCCTCACCGAGGGCGCCCAGATGAACGAGGGCGTCGTCTCCGCCGAGCTGGGGCTCGGCGGCTGGCCCGCGGTGGCCGAGGAATCGATCATCGCCCGGGATGTCCTGCTCGCCGAGCACGTCGGCTCGCGCGTCCACATCTGCCACCTGTCCACGGCCGGTTCGGTCGAGATCGTGCGCTGGGCCAAGTCCCGCGGCATCGACGTCACCGCCGAGGTCACCCCGCACCACCTCCTGCTCACCGACGAGCTGGTGCGCACCTATGACCCGGTCTACAAGGTCAACCCGCCGCTGCGCACCGAGCGCGACGTCATGGCACTGCGCGAGGCGCTCGCCGACGGCACGATCGACATCGTCGCCACCGACCACGCGCCGCACCCGCACGAGGACAAGGACTGCGAGTGGGCCGCGGCCGCCATGGGCATGGTGGGTCTCGAAACCGCGCTGTCCGTCGTCCAGCAGACGATGGTCGAGACCGGCCTGCTCGACTGGGCCGACGTCGCCGACCGCATGTCCGTCCAGCCCGCGCGGATCGGCCGGGCCGCGGGCCACGGCCGTCCCGTCTCGGCAGGTGAGCCCGCGAACCTCACGCTGGTCGACACGGCATACCGTGGGTCCGTGGACCCCGCGGGCTTCGCCTCGCGCAGCCGCAACACCCCCTACGAGGGCCGTGAGCTGCCGGGCCGGGTCACGCACACCTGGCTGCGGGGCAAGGCCACCCTCGTCGACGGGAAGCTCGCGTGACACCTCTCATCTCGATGGCCGCCGAACACAAGTCGGCGCCCGTGACCGACTGGTCCGGCCGGATCGGCTGGCTCGTCGGGCTCACCCTCTTCGTCGTGCTCGTCTACTGGCTGATGCGCGAGGGCTGGAAGTGGCGCGCCACCCTCCAGGGTGACCTGCCCGAGCTGCTTACCGCGCCAGAAGACCTCGGCCCGGCGAAACTGAGCATGAGCGGCCGCTACCACGGCTCCACCACCGCAGGGCAGTGGCTCGACCGCATCGTGGCGCACGGCCTGGGCACCCGCAGCCGGGTCGAGCTGACTTTGACGGAGGCGGGCCTGGATGTCGTACGCCCGGGAGCGACCGACTTCTTCGTGCCTCTCGCGGCCCTGCGTGAGGCCCGGCTCGACAAGGGCATCGCGGGCAAGGTCCTCACCGAGGGCGGACTCCTCGTCGTCACCTGGGCGCACGGCGACAAGCTGCTCGACTCCGGCTTCCGCTCGGACCGCGCGGCCGAGCACAACGAGTGGGTCGACACCCTGAACAGCATGATCAACAAGAGCATCGACACGGAAGGCGCACGATGACGACCTCCACCAGGGGAGCTGCCAAGGTTCCCGCCGTACTCGTCCTGGAGGACGGCCGGATGTTCCGCGGCCGTGCCTACGGGGCCGTGGGGGAGACCTTCGGCGAAGCGGTGTTCTCCACCGGCATGACCGGCTACCAGGAGACCCTCACCGACCCGTCGTACCACCGTCAGGTCGTCGTGATGACCGCCCCGCACGTCGGCAACACCGGCGTCAACGACGAGGACCCCGAGTCGCAGCGCATCTGGGTCTCCGGCTACGTCGTACGCGACCCCGCGCGCGTGCCCTCCAACTGGCGCGCCAAGCGCTCGCTGGACGAGGAGCTCCGCCACCAGGGCGTCGTCGGCATCAGCGGTATCGACACGCGTGCGCTGACCCGCCACCTGCGCGAGCGCGGCGCCATGCGCGTCGGCATCTTCTCCGGCAACGCGCTGCCCGACGAGGGCACCATGCTCACCGAGGTGCGCCAGGCCCCGGAGATGAAGGGCGCGAACCTTGCCGCCGAGGTCGCCACCAAGGAGACGTACGTCGTCCCCGCGATCGGCGAGAAGCGCTTCACCGTCGCCGCCGTCGACCTGGGCATCAAGGGCATGACCCCGCACCGCATGGCCGAGCGCGGCATCGAGGTGCACGTGCTGCCCGCCACGGCCACGGCCGAGGACGTGTACGCCGTGAACCCCGATGGCGTGTTCTTCTCCAACGGCCCCGGTGACCCGGCCACCGCCGACGGTCCGGTCGCGGTCATGCAGGAAGTGCTCTCGCGCAAGACGCCGCTCTTCGGCATCTGCTTCGGCAACCAGATCCTGGGCCGCGCGCTCGGCTTCGGCACGTACAAGCTGAAGTACGGCCACCGCGGCATCAACCAGCCCGTGCAGGACCGCACGACCGGCAAGGTCGAGGTCACCGCGCACAACCACGGCTTCGCCGTCGACGCCCCGCTCGACAAGGTGTCCGACACCCCCTACGGCCGCGCCGAGGTCTCCCACGTCTGCCTCAACGACAACGTGGTGGAGGGCCTCCAGCTGCTCGACCAGCCGGCCTTCAGCGTCCAGTACCACCCCGAAGCGGCAGCGGGCCCGCACGATGCCGCCTACCTGTTCGACCGCTTCGTATCCCTGATGGAGGGCCAGCGTGCCTAAGCGCACCGATATCCAGTCCGTCCTGGTCATCGGCTCCGGCCCGATCGTCATCGGCCAGGCCGCCGAGTTCGACTACTCGGGCACCCAGGCGTGCCGCATCCTGCGCGCCGAGGGCCTGCGAGTCATCCTGGTCAACTCCAACCCGGCGACGATCATGACCGACCCGGAGATCGCCGACGCGACCTATGTCGAGCCGATCACCCCGGAGTTCGTCGAGAAGATCATCGCCAAGGAGCGCCCGGACGCGCTCCTGCCCACCCTGGGTGGCCAGACGGCGCTCAACACCGCCATCTCGCTGCACGAGGCAGGCACCCTCGACAAGTACGGCGTCGAGCTCATCGGCGCCAATGTCGAGGCCATCAACAAGGGCGAGGACCGCGACCTCTTCAAGGACGTCGTGGAGGCGGTGAACCAGAAGATCGGGTACGGCGAGTCCGCCAAGTCCGTCATCTGCCACTCCATGGACGACGTGCTGGGGGGCGTCGAGACGCTCGGCGGCTACCCCGTCGTCGTCCGTCCCTCCTTCACCATGGGCGGCGCCGGCTCCGGCTTCGCGCACGACGAGGAGGAGCTGCGCCGCATCGCCGGGCAGGGCCTCACGCTCTCCCCGACCACCGAGGTGCTCCTGGAGGAGTCCATCCTCGGCTGGAAGGAGTACGAGCTGGAACTGATGCGCGACAAGCACGACAACGTCGTGGTCGTCTGCTCCATCGAGAACTTCGACCCGATGGGCGTGCACACCGGTGACTCGATCACCGTCGCCCCGGCGATGACGCTCACCGACCGCGAGTACCAGATCCTGCGCGACATCGGCATCGCGGTCATCCGTGAGGTCGGCGTGGACACGGGGGGCTGCAACATCCAGTTCGCGGTGAACCCCGAGGACGGTCGCGTGATCGTCATCGAGATGAACCCTCGCGTGTCGCGCTCCTCGGCCCTCGCCTCCAAGGCGACCGGCTTCCCGATCGCCAAGATCGCCGCGAAGCTCGCGGTCGGTTACACGCTCGACGAGATCCCGAACGACATCACCGAGCAGACCCCGGCGTCGTTCGAGCCGACGCTCGACTATGTCGTGGTCAAGGCGCCGCGGTTCGCGTTCGAGAAGTTCCCGTCCGCGGATTCGACCCTGACGACCACCATGAAGTCGGTCGGCGAGGCCATGGCGATCGGCCGCAACTTCACCGAGGCGCTGCAGAAGGCGCTGCGGTCGCTGGAGAAGAAGGGCTCGCAGTTCACGTTCGTGGGCGAGCCCGGCGACAAGAAGCTCCTCCTCGAAGAGGCCGTACGGCCGACCGACGGGCGCATCAACTCCGTCATGCAGGCCATCCGCGCGGGCGCCACGCCCGAGGAGGTCTTCGAGGCGACGAAGATCGACCCGTGGTTCGTCGACCAGCTGTTCCTGATCAAGGAGATCGCGGACGACCTGGCCGCCGCCGACAAGCTCGACCCCGAGCTGCTGGCGGAGGCCAAGCGGCACGGCTTCTCCGACGTGCAGATCGCCGAGATCCGCGGGCTGCGCGAGGACGTGGTGCGCGAGGTACGGCACGCGCTGGGCGTGCGCCCGGTGTACAAGACGGTCGACACGTGCGCCGCCGAGTTCGCGGCCAAGACGCCGTACTTCTACTCCTCGTACGACGAGGAGACGGAGGTCGCGCCCCGCGAGAAGCCCGCGGTGATCATCCTGGGCTCCGGCCCGAACCGTATCGGCCAGGGCATCGAGTTCGACTACTCCTGCGTCCACGCCTCCTTCGCGCTCAGCGACGCGGGCTACGAGACCGTGATGGTCAACTGCAACCCCGAGACCGTCTCCACGGACTACGACACCTCCGACCGCCTGTACTTCGAGCCGCTGACGCTGGAAGACGTGCTGGAGATCGTCCACGCGGAGTCGCTGGCCGGTCCGATCGCGGGTGTCATCGTCCAGCTCGGCGGGCAGACCCCGCTGGGCCTGTCGCAGGCGCTCAAGGACAACGGCGTGCCGGTCGTGGGTACCTCGCCCGAGGCCATCCACGCCGCCGAGGACCGCGGCGCCTTCGGGCGGGTCCTCGCGGAGGCGGGTCTCCCGGCGCCCAAGCACGGCACCGCCACCACCTTCGCCGAGGCCAAGGCCATCGCCGACGAGATCGGCTACCCCGTCCTCGTACGGCCCTCGTACGTGCTCGGCGGGCGCGGCATGGAGATCGTGTACGACGAGACGCGGCTGTCCTCGTACATCGCCGAGTCGACCGAGATCAGCCCCTCCCGGCCCGTCCTGGTCGACCGGTTCCTCGACGACGCGATCGAGATCGACGTCGATGCCCTGTACGACGGCGAGGAGCTCTACCTCGGCGGCGTCATGGAGCACATCGAGGAGGCCGGCATCCACTCCGGCGACTCGGCGTGCGCGCTGCCGCCGATCACCCTCGGCGGGTTCGACATCAAGCGGCTGCGGGCATCCACGGAGGCCATCGCTCGCGGAGTGGGCGTGCGCGGACTGATCAACATCCAGTTCGCGATGGCCGGCGACATCCTGTACGTCCTCGAAGCCAACCCGCGAGCCTCGCGCACCGTGCCCTTCACCTCGAAGGCGACCGCGGTGCCGCTGGCCAAGGCCGCGGCCCGGATCTCCCTCGGCGCGACCGTCGCCGAACTGCGGGCGGAGGGGCTGCTGCCCGCGGGCGGTGACGGTGGCACGCTGCCGCTCGACGCGCCGATCTCCGTCAAGGAGGCGGTCATGCCGTGGTCGCGCTTCCGCGACATCCACGGGCGTGGCGTGGACACCGTCCTCGGCCCGGAGATGCGCTCTACCGGTGAAGTCATGGGTATCGACTCGGTGTTCGGGACGGCGTACGCCAAGTCGCAGGCGGGTGCGTACGGTCCGCTGCCGACCAAGGGCCGCGCCTTCATCTCTGTCGCCAACCGTGACAAGCGCTCGATGATCTTCCCGGCGCGTGAACTCGTCGCTCACGGGTTCGAGTTGCTCGCCACGTCCGGCACGGCCGAGGTACTCAAGCGCAATGGCATCAACGCCACGGTCGTGCGCAAGCAGAGCGAGGGCGAGGGCCCGAACGGTGAGAAGACCATCGTCCAGCTCATCCACGACGGCATGGTCGACCTCATCGTCAACACGCCGTACGGCACCGGTGGCCGCCTCGACGGCTACGAGATCCGTACGGCCGCCGTCGCCCGGTCCGTGCCGTGCCTGACGACGGTCCAGGCGCTCGCCGCCGCCGTCCAGGGCATCGACGCGCTCAACCACGGTGACGTGGGCGTGCGTTCACTCCAGGAACACGCCGAGCATCTGACCGCGGCCCGCGACTAGCAGCCCTGAGGGGGACATCGGAAACGGTGTCCCCCTCTTCATGAGGCTCATGAGGCTTCAAGAGGACATCGAGACATGTACAAGCTTTTCTTCAACCTCGCCTTCAAGCGCATGGACCCGGAGCAGGCGCACTACCTCGCCTTCCGCTGGATCCGGCTCGCCGTCCGCGTCCCCGTCCTGCGCACCTTCATCGCCGCCGGGCTCGCGCCCCGCTACAAGGAGCTGCGCACCGAGGCGTTCGGGCTGCGGATGCACGGCCCGTTCGGGCTCGCGGCCGGCTTCGACAAGAACGCCGTCGCCATCGACGGGATGTCGATGCTCGGCTTCGACCACATCGAGATCGGCACGGTCACGGGGGAGCCGCAGCCCGGCAACCCCAAGAAGCGCCTGTTCCGCCTTGTGCCGGACCGCGCGCTGATCAACCGCATGGGGTTCAACAACGAGGGCTCCGCGGCCGTCTCCGAGCGTCTGGCGGCCCGTACGCCCGTCTTCAGGACTGTCGTGGGCGTCAACATCGGCAAGACCAAGGTCGTACCGGAGGCGGAGGCCGCCGCCGACTACGTGAAGTCGACCGAGCGGCTGGCCGCGCACGCCGACTACCTCGTGGTCAACGTCAGCTCCCCGAACACGCCCGGTCTGCGCAATCTCCAGGCCACTCAGTCGCTGCGACCGCTGCTGACCGCGGTCCGCGAAGCAGCCGACCGTGCGGTGACCGACCGGCGCGTGCCGCTGCTCGTCAAGATCGCGCCCGATCTCGCGGACGAGGACATCGACGCGGTCGCCGACCTGGCCGTCGAGCTCGGCCTGGACGGGATCATCGCCACGAACACCACCATCGCGCGCGAGGGACTCGGTTTGAAGTCCGAACCCTCTCTGGTGAAGGAGGCCGGCGGACTTTCGGGCGCGCCGCTCAGGGCACGTTCCCTGGAGGTGCTGCGCCGCCTCTACGCGCGCGTGGGCGACCGGATCACCCTGGTGGGCGTCGGCGGTATCGAGAACGCCGAGGACGCCTGGCAGCGCATTCTGGCCGGCGCCACGCTGGTCCAGGGCTACAGCGCCTTCATCTACGAGGGCCCCTTCTGGGGCCGCGCCATCCACAAAGGGCTCGCCGCCCGCCTGCGTACGAGCCCGTACGCCACCCTCGCCGACGCGGTCGGCGCCGACGTGAGGAAGCCCGCATGAGCCTGGAACCCTTTGGCGCCCGTCTTCGCCGCGTCATGGACGAGCGCGGCCCCCTGTGCGTGGGCATCGACCCGCACGCCTCCCTGCTCACCGACTGGGGCCTGAACGACGACATTGCGGGCCTGGAGCGCTTCAGTCGCACCGTCGTCGAGGCGCTGGCCGACCGGGTCGCCGTCCTCAAGCCGCAGAGCGCCTTCTTCGAGCGCTTCGGGTCGCGGGGGATCGCCGTCCTGGAGAAGTCGGTCGAGGCGGCGCGGGCGGCCGGGGCGCTGGTCGTGATGGACGCCAAGCGCGGCGACATCGGTTCGACCATGGCCGCGTACGCGGAGACCTTCCTGCGCAAGGACGCACCGCTCTTCTCGGACGCGCTGACCGTGTCGCCGTACCTCGGCTACGGCTCGCTGAAGCCCGCGGTGGAGCTCGCGCGCGAGAGCGGGGCCGGCCTCTTCGTCCTCGCGCTCACCTCCAACCCGGAGGGCGGCGAGGTGCAGCACGCGGTCCGTGCGGACGGCCGGAACGTCGGAGCGACGATGCTCGGGCACTTGGCCGCCGAGAATGCGGGGGAGGCGCCCCTCGGCTCCTTCGGCGCGGTCGTCGGGGCCACGCTCGGCGATCTCTCCTCGTACGACCTGGACATCAACGGACCGCTCCTCGCGCCCGGAATCGGCGCTCAGGGGGCGACGGCGGCCGATCTGGCGGGTGTCTTCGGCACGGTGGTGCGCAATGTCGTCCCGAACGTGAGCCGGGGTGTTCTGCGTCACGGTCCCGACGTGGCCGCGCTGCGTGAGTCCGCGGAGCGGTTCGCGCAGGAGATCAGGGCCGCTGTGGCCACCGTCTGAGTCCTCGGACAGTCGCTCGACAGTCCTGCGATGAGTGTCTTCGGAGCGCCCTGAGTCTGAATACATCCCCAAATCCTGGGCAGTATGTCGGAAATGTCCAGCTCCAGGGAGGCTGACCAGGACTTTTCCGCTGTTCTCGCTGACTCTGGCGCACTTGCCCGCTAGTCTCCGTCGAGTGAGGGCACCTCCCACGCCCTCAAGGCAGTGGGGGAGAACGGGCAAGCGTGTTGCTCGTAGCTCCCCAGGTGTGGGGCGACTAGGTTCCTCACCGGTCCGTATCCGACAGTTCGACATCCGAGGTGACGTAGGCGTGGCTCTTCCGCCCCTTACCCCTGAACAGCGCGCAGCCGCGCTCGAAAAGGCCGCCGCGGCTCGCCGGGAGCGGGCCGAGGTCAAGAATCGACTCAAGCACTCCGGCGCCTCTCTTCACGAGGTCATCAAGCAGGGCCAGGAGAACGACGTCATCGGCAAGATGAAGGTCTCCGCTCTCCTCGAGTCCCTGCCGGGCGTGGGCAAGGTCCGCGCCAAGCAGATCATGGAGCGACTCGGGATCTCCGAGAGCCGCCGCGTACGCGGCCTCGGCTCGAACCAGATCGCCTCCTTGGAGCGTGAGTTCGGCGGCTCCGGCGCCTGAGTCCTGGGCACTCCGGGATTGCTGGAATAATCGCTGCATGAGTGAACGTCCGCGGCTGACCGTGCTCTCCGGCCCCTCAGGGGTCGGCAAGAGCACGGTCGTCGCCCATATGCGCAAGGAACACCCCGAGGTCTGGCTCTCGGTGTCGGCGACGACCCGCAAGCCGCGCCCCGGTGAGAAGCACGGAGTCCACTACTTCTTCGTCACCGACGAGGAGATGGACAAGCTGATCGCCAACGGTGAGCTGCTGGAGTGGGCCGAATTCGCCGGCAACCGCTACGGGACGCCGCGTCAGGCCGTCCTGGAGCACCTGGAGGCGGGTGTGCCGGTCCTCCTGGAGATCGATCTCCAGGGTGCCCGTCAGGTCCGTGAGTCCATGCCGGAGGCCCTGCTCGTGTTCCTGGCCCCTCCCTCCTGGGAGGAGCTGGTGCGCAGGCTCACCGGGCGGGGCACCGAACCGCCCGAGGTGATCGAGCGCCGCCTGGAGGCGGCCAAGATCGAACTGGCGGCCGAGCCGGAGTTCGATGTCACCCTGGTCAACACCTCCGTCGAGGACGTGGCGCGCGAGCTGCTAGCCTTGATGGACGTTGTGTGATCTTCACTGATCAATCCCACCTTTCGGAAGGCCAAGCGTGTCCTCTTCCATCACCGCGCCCGAGGGCATCATCAACCCTCCGATCGACGAGCTCCTCGAGGCCACCGACTCGAAGTACAGCCTCGTGATCTACGCGGCCAAGCGTGCCCGTCAGATCAACGCGTACTACTCGCAGCTCGGCGAGGGTCTCCTCGAGTACGTCGGTCCGCTCGTCGACACCCACGTCCACGAGAAGCCGCTTTCGATCGCCCTGCGTGAGATCAACGCGGGTCTGCTGACGTCCGAGGCCGTTGAGGGCCCCGCCCAGTAGTCACCGCTTCTTTCCTTCATCACAGGCCCGGCAGCGCGACTGTCGGGCCTGTGGTGTGTCATGGGGTTGTACGTTTTCGAGTGTTGGGGAGGCCCGGTGGACAAGCCGAAGGTCGTTCTGGGGGTCAGCGGCGGTATCGCCGCCTACAAGGCCTGCGAGCTGTTGCGTCGTTTGACCGAGTCCGGTCATGACGTACGGGTCGTCCCCACCGAGTCGGCGCTGCACTTCGTCGGCGCCGCCACATGGTCCGCGCTCTCCGGCCACCCCGTGTCCACCGAGGTCTGGTCGGACGTCCACGAGGTCCCGCACGTTCGCATCGGCCAGCAGGCCGACCTGGTGGTCGTGGCTCCCGCGACGGCCGACATGCTCGCCAAGGCCGCCCACGGCCTGGCCGACGACCTCCTCACGAACACTCTGCTCACGGCCCGCTGTCCGGTCGTCTTCGCGCCCGCCATGCACACCGAGATGTGGGAACACCCGGCCACGCAGGAGAACGTGGCGACGCTGCGCCGCCGCGGCGCCGTCGTCATCGAGCCCGCGGTGGGCCGCCTGACCGGCGTCGACACCGGAAAGGGACGGTTGCCCGAGCCCGCCGAGATCTTCGAGATCTGCCGCCGGGTGCTCGCGCGGGCCGTGACCGAGCCCGATCTGGCCGGCCGTCACGTCGTGGTCAGCGCGGGCGGCACGCGCGAGCCGCTCGACCCGGTCCGCTTCCTGGGCAACCGCTCCTCCGGCAAGCAGGGGTACGCCCTCGCCCGTACGGCGGCCGCGCGCGGCGCCCGGGTCACCCTGATCGCCGCGAACACCGGACTGCCGGACCCGGCCGGGGTGGACGTCGTCCAGGTCGGGACGGCCGTGCAACTGCGCGAGGCGGTGCTGAAGGCGGCCGCCCACGCCGATGTCGTGGTGATGGCCGCGGCGGTGGCGGACTTCCGACCGGCCACGTACGCGGCCGGAAAGATCAAGAAGAAGGACGGCCAGGAACCGGAACCGATCGTTCTGATCCGCAATCCGGACATCCTCGCGGAGATCTCGACGGACCGCCCGCGCCCCGGCCAGGTCGTCGTCGGCTTCGCCGCCGAGACGGACGACGTCCTCGCCAATGGCCGTACGAAGCTGGAGCGCAAGGGCTGCGACCTCCTCGTGGTGAACGAGGTGGGGGAGCGCAAGACGTTCGGCTCCGAGGAGAACGAGGCCGTCGTGCTCGGGGCCGACGGCAGTGAGACCCCGGTGCCGTACGGGCCCAAGGAGGCCTTGGCCGAGACCGTGTGGGACCTGGTGACACGCCGCCTGCGGTGAATGTCTCGTTCGCCTCAACGGACGCCTCCATCCGCGCGAATTACGGTGTGACGAACCTGGTGAAGACCGATCGTCATGGCGCAGAATGCCCGTGTCGCAGGTCACAGCGCTTCCGAGAAGCGAGACAAGGGAGCCCGCGGGCGAGCGCGACCGATAAACTGTTCTCGGACGACGCCGGGCGCAGCCTCCGTCCCGTCCGCCAATGATCAGCCAGCAGCCGCTGCAACCACAGGGAGCGTTGTGTCCCGTCGCCTGTTCACCTCGGAGTCCGTGACCGAGGGTCACCCCGACAAGATCGCTGACCAGATCAGCGACACCATTCTTGACGCGCTTCTGCGAGAGGACCCGACGTCCCGGGTCGCCGTGGAGACGCTGATCACGACCGGCCTGGTGCACGTGGCCGGTGAGGTCACGACCAAGGCGTACGCGCCGATCGCGCAGCTCGTGCGGGAAAAGATCCTCGAGATCGGCTACGACTCGTCGAAGAAGGGCTTCGACGGCGCGTCCTGTGGCGTCTCCGTGTCCATCGGCTCGCAGTCGCCGGACATCGCGCAGGGCGTCGACACGGCGTACGAGAACCGGGTCGAGGGCGACGACGACGAGCTCGACCGGCAGGGTGCGGGCGACCAGGGCCTGATGTTCGGTTACGCGACCGACGAGACGCCGAATCTGATGCCGCTCCCGATCCACCTGGCGCACCGCCTGTCGCGCCGCCTCTCCGAGGCCCGCAAGAACGGCACGATCCCCTACCTCCGTCCCGACGGGAAGACCCAGGTCACCATCGAGTACGACGGTGACAAGGCGGTCCGCCTGGACACGGTCGTGGTCTCCTCCCAGCACGCTTCGGACATCGACCTGGACTCGCTCCTGGCACCCGACATCCGCGAGTTCGTGGTCGAGCCGGAGCTGAAGGCTCTCCTGGACGACGGCATCAAGCTGGAGACCGAGGGCTACCGCCTCCTGGTCAACCCGACCGGCCGCTTCGAGATCGGCGGCCCGATGGGCGACGCCGGCCTGACCGGCCGCAAGATCATCATCGACACGTACGGCGGTATGGCCCGCCACGGTGGCGGCGCCTTCTCCGGCAAGGACCCGTCCAAGGTGGACCGCTCCGCCGCGTACGCGATGCGCTGGGTCGCGAAGAACGTCGTCGCCGCGGGCCTCGCCTCCCGCTGCGAGGTCCAGGTCGCCTACGCCATCGGCAAGGCCGAGCCCGTCGGTCTGTTCGTCGAGACCTTCGGAACCGCGAAGGTCGACGCCGAGAAGATCGAGGCCGCCATCACCGAGGTCTTCGACCTCCGCCCGGCGGCCATCATCCGCGACCTCGACCTGCTGCGCCCGATCTACTCCCAGACGGCCGCGTACGGCCACTTCGGCCGCGAGCTGCCCGACTTCACGTGGGAGCGGACGGACCGCGTGGAGGCGCTGCGCAAGGCCGCCGGTCTGTAGGACCAACTGTTCGGCGAGGCCCGGTACCCCTGCGGGGGGCCGGGCCTCGCCGTTTTCACGCGCAGCCGAAATTGACTGGCTCGGCCGGCCACAGGTTCGTACGCTGGTGATCTCCCGGTGCGATGGCCGCGGTTACTTCGGTGGAGTGCACCCATGGTGCGCGGTGAATCTGGAACATGGTCCGCTGCCGCTTGGAACTCGGGAGGTGCTGACGTCGTGGCGCCCGGTGCGATGGTTGCGGGTACTTCCGGGAGATCTCCTTCGCAGGTTCGAATCCTGCTGCCGGTCCTGGACCGGTATGGCCGAGTGGTCCATGGCAGAAGCGCCCTCAGGGCGTTCGTGATCCGCGGCCGGCTTGATCTCGGGCGCGCGGCGGTGTCAGTGGGGTCTGGTAGGAATGTTGCTGTGAGCAGCGCGAATGGGCGGGGTGAGGGTGGCGCGGAGGGTGCGCCGCCCGAGCAGCTTGCGCTGATTCGCGAGGGGGTGCGGCAGGCCAAGGCGAAGCCGCGGACGTGGCGGGGGGCGCCTCTTGCCAAGGAGTTGCCCGTCGCGCGGGTGCTGGTCGACAAAGGTGTGCTGCATCTGGATCGGTACTTCGACTACGCCGTGCCCGAGGAGCTCGACGAGACAGCTCAGCCCGGGGTGCGCGTCCGGGTGCGGTTCGGGGCCGGGCGGCATCGCGTGCGGGAGGGCCGGCGTGAGGGCGGGGGGCTGATCGACGGGTATCTCGTCGAGCGGCTCGCCGACTCCGACTACTCCGGGCCGCTCGCCGCGCTGGCCCAGGTGGTGTCTCCCGAGCCGGTGCTCGGGCCCGAGTTGCTGGGGCTGGCGCGAGCCGTCGCCGATCGGTATGCGGGGAGCCTCGCGGATGTGCTGCAGCTTGCCGTGCCGCCGCGGAACGCGCGGGCCGAAGGGAAGCCCTCGCCCGCGCCGCTGCCAGTTCCCGGGGCGCCCGAGGTGGGGTCCTGGGCGCGCTACGGGCGCGGGGCCGCCTTTATGGAGTCGCTCGCGGCGGGCGGGGCGCCGCGGGCTGTGTGGAACGCGTTGCCGGGGCCCGATTGGGCCGAGGAAATCGCCAGAGCCGTGGGCGCGACGCTCGCCTCCGGGCGGGGGGCCCTCGTCGTCGTACCGGACGGCCGGGCCGTGTCCCGGGTCGACGCGGCGCTGACCTCGCTGTTGGGGGAGGGGCGGCATGCGGTGCTCACCGCCGAGGCCGGGCCCGAGAAGCGGTATCGGGAGTGGCTCGCCGTCCGGCGTGGGTCCGTGCGGGCCGTCGTGGGGACCAGGGCCGCGATGTTCGCGCCCGTGCGGGATCTGGGGCTGGTCGTCATCTGGGACGACGGGGACGACAGCCACAGCGAGCAGCACGCGCCGCAGCCCCATGCGCGAGAAGTGCTGCTGCTGCGCGCCGCCCATGACAAGTGCGCCTTTCTGCTGGGGAGTTGGGGCTGTACGGTCGAGGCGGCGCAGCTCGTCGAGAGCGGGTGGGCGCTGCCGCTGGTCGCGGAGCGCGAGCAGGTGCGGGGGGCCGCTCCGCTCGTGCGGACCGTGGGGGACGGCGATCTCGCGCGGGACGAGGCGGCTCGTGCCGCGCGGCTGCCCACACTTGCCTGGCAGGTTGTCAGGGAGGGACTGAAGAGCGGGCCCGTGCTCGTGCAGGTGCCTCGGCGGGGTTACGTGCCCCGGATGGCCTGCGCGCAGTGCCGGGCGCCCGCGCGGTGCCGGCACTGCGCCGGCCCGTTGGAGGCGCAGGACGCTGGGGCGCTGCGGTGCGCGTGGTGCGGGCGGGACGAGGCGGCCTGGCACTGCCCCGAGTGCGGCGGGTTCCGGCTGCGGGCGCAGATCGTGGGGGCGCGGCGCACCGCCGAGGAGCTGGGGCGGGCGTTTCCGGCTGTGCCGGTGCGGACGTCCGGGCGGGAGCAGGTGTTGGACACGGTCTCCGAGGCGCCCGCCCTGGTCGTCAGCACACCGGGGGCCGAGCCCGTCGCCGAGGGCGGGTACGCCGCCGCGCTGCTGCTCGACGGCTGGGCGATGCTCGGGCGGCCCGATCTGCGGGCCGGTGAGGACGCGTTGCGGCGGTGGATCGGGGCCGCGGCCCTCGTACGCCCGCAGGGGGCAGGGGGCACCGTGGTGGTCGTCGCCGAGCCGACGCTGCGGCCCGTCCAGGCACTTGTGCGGTGGGACCCCGTCGGGCATGCGGTGCGCGAGCTTGCCGAGCGGGCCGAGCTGGGGTTTCCGCCTGTCTCCCGGATGGCGGCCGTCTCCGGTGCGCCGGAGGCTCTCGCCGGATTTCTCGCCGTGCTCGAACTACCGCATGAAGCCGAAGTGTTGGGGCCCATACCGATGGCCGTCACGGAGGCGGGGCGGCCGCGGCGGGTGGGCGCGCCGCCTCCGGGTGAGCGCTGGGAGCGGGCCCTCATCCGCGTGCCGCCCGGGAGTGGCGCGGCGCTGGCGACCGCGCTGAAGACCGCGCAGGCGGCGCGGATGGCGCGTGGGGGGAGCGAGCCCGTACGGGTGCGGATCGATCCGTCGGACATTGGGTGAGGGCGCGTCAGTGAAGGCGTGACCCCTGGGCCGCCTCGGCGCGGGCTGCCTCACCATGAGGCTGCCTCCCGGGCCGGTCTGCTCCGGGAGGCAGCGGGGGAGTCGGTCAGCCGTTGCGCGGGCCCGGGAACGCGGTGGGCCTGACGTCCTCTCGGAGAGTGGGACTGCCCGCCGTCGGCTGGGTCGGCATCGAGCGGGCCGCGGGGACCGTCGGCACCGTGGGGATGCCCGTGTTGACGGCTACCGTGCGGCTGTCCGACGTCTCCGTGGCCCGCTCGGCCTCGGCCGCGGCCTGGGCGGCGGCGCGGCGGGCGCCGTAACGGCGGTGCACGGCCTGCTTGGTGACTCCGAGGGCCGAGCCCACCGCGTCCCACGAGAAGCCGAGTGAGCGATCGAAGTCCACGGCGGCCGTGACCAGGGTCTCGACACTGTCCCGCAGCTCCTGGGCGAGGCGGACGGTCGGGGCGGGGGCGCGTCCGTAGACGACGAAGCCCGTGGAGGGGCCGGAGCGGCGCGGGCGGTAGACGTTGCCCAACTGGGCGGTGAGCGTGCGCAGTGCGTCCACCTGCCGGCGGACCCGCTCGATGTCCCGCACCAGCAAGTGCAGGCTTGCCCGAGCCTGGGCGTCGTGGGTTGCGTGGTCGGCCATGAACAAGCCTCTCGAACCGGCGTTGAAAAGGATCGGGCCGCGATTGCGGCCCGTTGTGGTCAACTCTTTCTTGACCAACGCGTTTGCGCTCCGCTGGTCACGCATCAGGTGCGTAAGGGCATATGCCCGGGGCGCGTCTTGATGCGTACGCCCCCGGTGCGGGACTCGCCTCGGCCTTCGGTCTTGGCTCGCTTGTTCTCCCGCCCGCGCACGACCCGTACGAGTCAGGTGTCAAGTGCGGGTCTCCCGTGGCGGCGGGGCGCCGTTGGCGGCTGCGGTTGGGGGCTGCCGGGTGGGACCGCGGGTTGTTGGGGCTGCGGGTTGGGGGCTGCCGCTTGGGGCTGTGGGGTGGGGGCTGCCGGTTGGGACTGACGGTTTGGGCTGGAGCTTGGGCTGGCGGTTTGGGGCTGCCAGTTGGGGCTGCGGGTTGAGGCTCAGTGTTGGGGCTGCGGGTTGGGGCTGCGAGTTGGGGGGGCGGGCGGCGCGGAATCTGCGCGCCCCCGGGTCCCGGCGCCGCATAGACTGGTGCGCTGCCCCGTGCTTCGCCCCACCGGCAGGTGTGCGGGGGCTCAAGAACTCCCGCCCGAGAGGCCAACCGCCACCCATGAAGCTTGTCTTCGCAGGTACCCCCGAGGTCGCCGTTCCCGCTCTGGACGCCCTGATCGCCTCCGGGCGGCACGAGGTGGCCGCCGTCGTCACGCGGCCCGACGCGCCGGCCGGGCGGGGGCGGCGGCTCGTCGCGAGTCCGGTCGCCGAACGGGCGGAGGAGGCCGGGATCGAGGTGCTGAAGCCGGTGAAGCCGCGGGACGAGGAGTTCCTGGCCCGGCTCGGGGAGATCGCGCCCGACTGCTGCCCCGTGGTCGCGTACGGGGCGTTGCTCCCACGTGTCGCCCTCGACATCCCCGCCCACGGCTGGGTCAATCTGCACTTCTCGCTGCTGCCCGCCTGGCGCGGCGCCGCTCCCGTGCAGCACGCGATCATGGCCGGCGACGAAATCACCGGTGCGTCCACGTTCCTCATCGAGGAGGGGCTCGACTCGGGGCCGGTGTACGGGACCGTCACCGAGGAGATCCGGCCCACCGACACCAGTGGCGACCTGCTCACTCGGCTGGCCTTCGCCGGCTCCGGCCTGCTCTCCGCGACGATGGACGGGATCGAGGACGGCAGCCTCAAGGCCGTGCCGCAGCCCGCCGACGGCATCACCATGGCGCCGAAGATCACCGTCGAGAACGCCCACATCGACTGGGCCGCCCCGGCACTGCGCGTCGACCGGGTCGTCCGCGGGTGCACGCCCGCGCCCGGCGCCTGGACCGTGTTCCGGGGCGAGCGGCTCAAGCTCATCCAGGTCGCGTCGGTGCCCGATCGCACGGACCTCGCCCCGGGCGAGTTGTCCGTCGGCAAGAACAACGTGTACGTCGGGACCGGTTCGTACGCCGTCGAGCTGCTCTGGGTCCAGGCCCAGGGCAAGAAGCCGATGCGCGCCGCCGACTGGGCGCGAGGCGTACGGATTCCCTCCGGGGAGCGCCTCGGGGTCTGACCGGAGGACGCGGCCCGCGAGGGCCGCCCCCTCCGCCCCGCCGACGAGGCCGGGCCCCTCGCGGGCACTGGGCGCCCGCGCCGCGTGCCCATGTCTGTTCGGGCGCATGCCGCCCGCAAGGCCTCCTCGCGCCTGTCCGGACGTAGGCTGGACGGGTCGAACCATCCAGAATCCGGAGCACCTTCTTCGTGAGTGAGCAGTCCCGTCGGCCGCGCAAGCCCGGCAAGCCCTATCGCCGTCCGCAGAAGGACCCGGTTCGCATGCTCGCCTTCGAGGCGCTGCGGGCGGTGGACGAGCGGGACGCGTACGCGAACCTCGTTCTGCCGCCGCTGCTGCGCAAGGCGCGGGAGAAGGGCGACTTCGACGGGCGGGACGCGGCGCTGGCGACTGAGCTGGTCTACGGGACGCTGCGTCGGCAGGGGACGTACGACGCCGTCATCGCGGCATGTGTCGACCGCCCGCTCAGGGAAGTCGATCCGCCGGTGCTCGATGTGCTCAGCCTCGGTGTGCATCAGCTGCTCGGGACGCGGATTCCCACACACGCCGCCGTCTCGGCCTCAGTCGAGCTCGCCCGTGTCGTGCTCGGCGACGGTCGCGCCAAGTTCGTCAACGCCGTACTGCGCAAGGTCGCGCAGCAGGATCTCGACGGCTGGCTGGAGCAGGTCGCGCCGCCCTACGACCAGGACCCCGAGGACCATCTCGCCGTCGTGCACTCGCACCCGCGCTGGGTCGTCTCCGCGCTGTGGGACTCGCTGGGTGGCAGCCGTGCGGGCATCGAGGATCTGCTCGAAGCCGACAACGAGCGGCCCGAGGTGACCCTGGTGGCCCGGCCCGGGCGTTCCACCGCCGATGAGCTCCTCGACGTGCTCGGGGACGAGTCCGCGCTGCCCGGCCGTTGGTCGCCCTATGCCGTGCGGCTCACCGAGGGCGGCGAACCGGGCGCCATCGACGCCGTGCGGGAGGGCAGGGCGGGCGTCCAGGACGAGGGCAGCCAGCTGGTCGCCCTCGCTCTGGCGAACGCGCCGCTCGACGGGCCCGACAAGGCCTGGCTGGACGGCTGCGCCGGACCCGGTGGCAAGGCCGCCATGCTGGCCGGGCTCGCCGCCGAGCGCGGTGCCGTCCTGCTCGCCTCGGAGAAGCAGCCGCACCGGGCGGGTCTGGTGGCGAAGGCGCTCGCCGGCAACCCCGGGCCGTATCAGGTGATCGCCGCCGACGGCACCCGTCCGCCGTGGCGGCCCGGCACCTTCGACCGCGTCCTCATGGACGTGCCCTGCACGGGTCTGGGCGCCCTGCGCCGCCGCCCCGAGGCCCGCTGGCGGCGCCGCCCCGAGGACCTGGACGGCTTCGCGCCGCTCCAGCGCGGGCTGCTGCGCACGGCGCTCGACTCGGTACGGGTCGGCGGTGTCGTCGGGTACGCGACCTGCTCGCCGCACCTCGCCGAGACCCGCGCGGTCGTCGACGACGTGCTCAAGCACTACGACGACGGCTCTGCCGAGCTGCTCGACGCCCGTCCGCTCCTTCCGGGCGTACCGGCCCTGGGCGACGGACCGGACGTGCAGTTGTGGCCGCATCTGCACGGGACGGACGCCATGTACCTGGCGCTGATCCGCAGGACCGGCTGACCTGGCCCCCGGCCCTTTTCAGTCCGGCTGTGACGCCGGTTCCTTGGTTCGGCTGTGACGCCAGTTCCCTAGTCCGGCTGTGACGCCGGTTCCGGAGCCTGTGACGGCGTTGCCGCCGACCGCCCCGAGTCGGCCTCCTGGGCCAGTCGGTGCGGCCACCACACCTTCGCTCCCACGTCCAGGAACAGCGACGTCACCAGGATCGACCGTACGACGAAGGTGTCCAGGAGGACTCCCAGGGCCACCGCGAAGCCGATCTCGGCGAAGGCGACCATCGGGAGGGTGCCGAGCGCGGCGAAGGTGCCGGCCAGGACCAGGCCCGCGGACGTGATGACCGCGCCCGTCGCCGCCAGGCCCGTCACCACACCGGCACGGGTGCCCTGGCGGCCGGCCTCCTCGCGGATCCGGGTGGTCAGGAAGATGTTGTAGTCGATGCCGAGGGCGACCAGGAAGACGAAGACGAACAGCGGGAAGTCCGTCTGCTCGCCCGCGTAGTCGAAGAGGTGCCGGAAGGCGAGCGCGCTGGCGCCGAGCGCTGCGGCGAAGGACAGTACGACCGTCCCGATCAGCAGCAGCGGCGCCACCAGGGCGCGCAGCAGCACCCCCAGGATCAGCAGCACGACCAGCAGGACCGCAGGGATGATCAGGATGTTGTCGTGGGTGGTCGCCGCGTCCATGTCGAGCAGGGCCGCGGTCCCGCCGCCCACCCGCGCGTCGGCGTCCGGCACGGCGTGCGCGGCGTCCCGTACGCGCTCGACGGTCCGTTTCGCGGCCTCGCTGTCAGCGGGATCGGTCATCGTCGCCTCGAACAGCACGTTGCCATCGTACGAGGGTTTCGTACCGGCGGGCACGGTGAGGCTGTTCGGCACCACCCCCTTCGTACCGGCCACCGCGCTGCGGACCTGTTCGCCCTGGGCCCGGTGGGAGACGATGACCAGCGGATCACCGCTGCCCGCCGGGAAGTACCGCTCGGAGATCTCCTGACCGGTGATCGAGTCCGGCTTTCCGGTGAACGCGTCCGCGTTGCTGATCCCCTCGGCGCGGATCTGCAGCAGGCCGAGAGAGAGGGTCGCCAGGGCGAGGGCGGTGGCGCCCCAGACGAGGCGCGGGCGGCGGGCGATACGGCGGCCCATCCGGGCCCAGACGCCGCTCGCGGTCGGATCGGACGAGCCGAAGTGCGGGATCGCCGGCCAGAAGATCCAGCGGCCGAAGACCAGCAGCAGGGCCGGGAAGAGCGTGACCATGGCGAGGAGGGCGACGGCCACGCCGATCGCGGCGACCGGGCCCAGGCCCCGGGTCGAGTTCATCTCGGCGGCCAGCAGCACCAGCATGCTCAGGACGACCGTGGCGCCGGACGCCAGCACCGCCGGGCCCGCACGGTTCAGGGCGAGGGCCATCGCCTCGTGGCGGTCCTCGTGGCGGCGCAGCTCCTCGCGGTAGCGGGCGACCAGAAGGAGCGCGTAGTCGGTGCCCGCGCCGAAGACGAGGACGGTGAGGATGCCCGCGCTCTGCCCGTTGACGGTCAGGCCCGCGTGTTTCGCGAGGAGGTAGATCAGCGCCTGGGACGTGAAGAGCGCGGCGACCACACCGATCAACGGGACGAAGATCAGGGTGAGACTGCGGTAGGTGAGCAGCAGCATCACGATCACGACGCCCATCGCGGAGAACAGCAGCGTCGAGTCGATGCCCTCGAAGGCCTTGGAGAAGTCGGCCGAGGTGCCGCCCGGGCCCGTGATGTGCACCGCCAGACCGCCGCCGCCCTTGCCGACCTGGTCACGGAGAGAGTCGACCGCGGGTGCGATCTCCTCCCAGCCCTTCTTGTCCATCGTGATCGGCACGTAGATCTGGGCGGCTTCGGGGGCGGTCGGGTTGTTGTAGACGGGGCCGCGCGTCTCGGCGCCGCGTACGCCGTGTGCCGTGAGCCCCTTGATCCGCTGGGCGTCCTGGGCGATCGCCTTCTTGTCCTCGGCGGTCAGGCCGCCCTCGCGGGCGTACACGACGACCGCCGGGATCTGCTCGGGCCTGAACTTGTTGGACGTGTCAAGGACTTGGGTGGACTCGGCGGACCCGGGCAGCCAGGAGGCCGCGTCGTTGTCCTGGGCGTCGGTGAGCTTCGAGGCGAGCGGCGCCGCCACCACGAGCGCCACCAGCCACAGGCCGACGATCAGCCACTTGCTGCGCCGCCCGCACACGAATCCGATGAGTCCCTGGCGCACATGGCGCTGTTTCCCGTCCGTCATGGCCACCCCCGTAGCCGTATCTGGAGTCGGTCGGCCGCCTAGCATGGCATGTCGGGCCGCCGTACAACATCCGTAGAACGGCCTAGGTCTGGACCGAGGAGAGCAACCGGTGCCGGGCATGGCAGTCTTGGGGCATGGCCGTGCAGATCAACCCCAGCATCCTGTCCGCCGACTTCGCCCGTCTTGCCGAGGAGGCAAACGCGGTGGAAGGAGCCGACTGGCTCCACGTCGACGTCATGGACAACCATTTCGTACCGAACCTCACGCTCGGTGTGCCGGTCGTAGAGTCTCTGGCCCGTGCGACGGACACGCCGCTGGACTGCCATCTGATGATCGCGGACGCCGATCGGTGGGCTCCCCAGTACGTCGAAGCGGGTGCCGGTTCCGTGACCTTCCACGCCGAGGCGGCCGCCGCGCCGGTGCGACTCGCCCGCGAGATCCGGGCCAAGGGCGCCCGCGCCTCCATGGCGCTCAAGCCCGCGACCCCCATCGAGCCGTACGAGGACCTGCTCCCCGAACTCGACATGCTGCTGATCATGACGGTCGAGCCCGGCTTCGGCGGCCAGGCGTTCCTCGACATCATGCTCCCGAAGATCCGCCGCACCCGTGAGCTGATCAGCAAGCACGGCCTCGAACTGTGGCTCCAGGTCGACGGCGGTGTGTCGGCCTCCACCATCGAGCGGTGCGCGGAGGCGGGAGCCGACGTCTTCGTCGCCGGTTCGGCGGTGTACGGGGCATCGGACCCGGCCCAGGCGGTACGTGCATTGCGCACCCAGGCGCAGGAGGCGACGTCTCATGCGGCGTGGGCGTGCGACCACTGAGCCAAGGGAACGTGAACGCCGCCCATCAGGGCGGATCAAGTACGCCGGATCTGCGAGGATGAACGGCGAATCCAGAGTGTGAACAGCAGTGAGGAGATCGCCGTGTCGGGTATGTCGGCGGGCCGGTCAGCCATGCGGATGGGACCCGCTGAGCTGGTGCAGGCGGCGGCCATGGCCCGCCGCTTCTACCTCGAGGGCAAGTCCAAGATCCAGATCGCGGAGGAGTTCGGCGTCAGCCGCTTCAAAGTGGCCCGGGTCCTGGAGACCGCTCTCGAACGGGATCTGGTGAGGATCGAGATCCGCGTGCCCGCCGAGCTGGACGCGGAGCGCTCCGACGCGCTGCGCGCCCGCTACGGCCTCAGGCACGCCGTCGTGGTCGAGTCCCCGGCCGAGGCCGAGGAGTCACCCGATCCGGAGAACCTCGGAGAAGTGGCCGCCGACCTGCTCGGCGAGCTCGTCAACGAGGGCGATGTCCTCGGCCTCGCCTGGGGCCGCTCCACCATTCACATGGCGGCCGCGCTCGACCGGCTCCCGCCGTGCACGGTGGTGCAGCTGACGGGCGTGTACGACGCCGGGACCGCCGAGCGCGGTTCGGTGGAGGCGGTGCGGCGTGCCGCCCAGGTGTCGGGCGGGGACGCGCACCCCATCTACGCGCCGATGCTGCTGCCCGACGCGGCCACCGCGGCCGCGCTGCGCAACCAGACCGGCATCGCCCGCGCCTTCGAGTACTTCGACAAGGTCACGGTCGCGTGCGTGTCCATCGGTTCCTGGGAGCCGGGCATCTCCACGGTGCACGACATGCTCAGCGACGAGGAGCGCGCGCACTACGCGTCGCTCGGTGTCGCCGCCGAGATGTCCGCGCACCTCTTCGACGCCGAGGGCCGACGGGTCGGCCGTGACCTGGGCGAACGCTGCATCACGGTCGAGGCCGACCGGCTGCGGCGCATCCCCGAGGTCGTCGCCATCGCGGGCGGGCAGCGGAAGGCGGCCGCCATCGACGCGGTGCTGCGCTCCGGGCTCGTCACCAGCCTGGTGACGGACACGTCGGCCGCGGACTATCTGATGACGGCGGGGTCGCCGCCGCGTCCGGCTCTGAACCGGGCGGACCCGGACGGCCCCTGACCCAAGGCGTCCATGTGAGGGACTTGGTGGGCGGCTCCCCGGCGGGGAGCCGCCTGCTCAGCGACCCGAAGGAGATCCACGAGCACGCCATCTCCGTGAAGCCGGCGCTGGAGGACCTCGCCGCCGTCTGCGACGACGCCTGCGTCACGGAGTACATGACCGTCCAGGAGCGCGGCACCGTCCAGCATCTCGCCTCCACCGTCACCGGCCGGCTGCGCGACGGCCGCACCGCCTGGGAGGCGTTCGCCGCCCTGTTCCCCGCAGTCACCGCCGCCGACATTCCCAAAGCACCCGCCTACTCCCTCATCCGCGCCCTCGAAGGCCGCCCCCGGGGCCTGTACGCGGGGGCGGTCCTCACCTGCGACACCGACGGCACGCTCGATGCCGCGCTCGTCCTGCGCGGCGTCTTCCAGCGGCACGACCGCTGCTGGCTCCAGGCCGGCGCCGGGATCGTCCAGCAGTCCCGGGCCGAACGTGAACACGAGGAGACCTGCGAGAAACTCCGCAGCATCGCCCTCCACCTGGTCCCGGCACCGCGACCGACCGAGCCTCGACCGGCCGGGCATATTCCTTGAGCGACCTGGGGCGGCCCGGCGTGGTCCGGCCTCATCGGCGGTGGAGGGTTTCCAGCGCCTCTACCGGCACCTTGGGGTTGTGCTGTCCCTTGGTGGAAGCCGGGCGGGCGCGGGTCGAGGTTCAGCAGGCCGGCCACGGCGGTCCAGACGGTGCGGACCGAGTACTCGACGGTGAAGACCACGTCGTCGGGGACCTCGGCGTACTGGCCCATCAAGGCGAGGTTGGTGGACTTCTCGACAGGTGGACGAACCGGTTCAGGTAGCGGCGGAACTCGATCGCGCTGTGCGAGGGCTCGAACGCGAACGTGGTGCACCACATCCACCAGAAGCCGGTGGTGAAGAACTCCGGGCTGAAGCAGTCGGTGATGCGCTTGCCGTCCAGCAGATGCTGGGGCGTGGCCACGCGCTTGACCAGCTCCAGCCGGTCGCGTTCGGAGAAACCCAGAGCGCGTCGACCAGGCTGCCCGCACCGTCCACCAGCCGGGCGTGATCGTCCCAGGCGAAGCCCTCATGGAACGCGAACGTGTCCTCGGTGACCGACTTCGACGGATCCTCCGGCTGACATCGCGAAGGTAAGCCGGGCCCGGGTGTCGGCAACCGCACCCCGCGCGCTGGCACCCGCGCGCTCCGTGCGGGCGCCGACACCGGCTCACCCGGAGCCGGTGTCGCCATCCGGGTGACAGCCGAGCCGGCCGGACCGGCCGCACGGGTCACACCGTGAACTTGACGGCTTCGAGGTAGCGCGTGTTCTCGAGGGCGCCGCCGAAGATGTAGCCGGGGCGCGGGTCCGCGCAGCCCTGGCCGCCCCAGTCGTAGCCGTGGACCTTTGCGGTCTCGCAGATCCGGCCGCTGCCGATGTTGATGACGAAGCCCGTCATGTACGGGGCGGACGCCTTCGTGCTGCCGATGTAGTTGTTCTTTCCGTCGGCGATGACGTCCGTCCACTTCGGTATCCACTTGCCCTGGCCGTTGGTCGACTTGGCGTCGTGGACGAAGGCGTTGGCGGCCGAGCCGCCGCTGCCGGTCACCGCGATGTTGATGGACTTGATCGGCTTGTTCTGGCCGGTCGTACCGGCCAGCGTGCCGTCGCACACAGGCTTCTGCCAGCCCTGTCCGGACAGGTACGCGCGGTAGCAGATGTGCCGCCCGCCCGGGTCGCTCTTGGCGAGGCGGTTCACGGCAGTGGCGGCGGTGTCCTGCGGGGGCTTCGCGGTCACGGTGGTCCGCGGCGGCCTCGCGGTCACGGTCACGGTGACACTTCCGCCGCCCTTCGAGCCCTTCGAGCCCTGTGTGTCCTTCGGCTTGGCCTTCGGCGTCGTGGGCGTCGCGCTGGGCGGTGACGGCATCATGCTGGGGGTCACGGACACGGTCGGTGCAGGCTCCTCGGCCGAAGGGCTCCTGCTCGCATCGCTGGTCGCACGGGCGGCCTGCGTCTCGTCCCCTCCTCCGCCCGACCCGCCGCTGCCCAGCATCACCAGCGGAACGATGACGAGAGCGGCCACGCCGAGTGCCACCGGGCCGACTACGAGGGGCCGGTGGAGCAGCCTGGGTCCCTCGAACTCGTTGTCCGACTGGCGCAGTTCGCCGCGGCGGCCGATCTCCGGGCTCGGGCTCCGGCTCGGGTTCGAGGCCGAGGGCGAGGCCTGGGTCGAACTGAAGGCGGGGGGTGGGGGCGGGGGGCCTGAGGGTTGCGGCAGGGCGTACGCCGCTTCATCCAGTTCATCCAGATCGAGATCGAGTTCGTCTTCGGGGTCGTCGTGGGGGCCCTCGTCGAGGTCGTCATCGCGATGGCCGTCGAGTTCGGTCTCGAGGTCCTCATCGACGTCGTCATCGACGCCGGAAGGCCCGGCTTCCGTCTCGTGTCCGTACGGCCCTGTGGGTACTGCGGGTTCGCCCTGCTCGGGCGGCTGCTCCCCGTGCTGTTCCAGAAGCGTGCTCGAACCGTCGGGCGCGACCTCGACGAACGCCACATAACCCGCGGCGGGATCGGAGATGGCCGCCGTCACGGTGGCGTTCCGGTCGCGTGCGTGTCCGTGCAGGGCGTCGAGGATCGCGACGTCGACCGCCTCTCCCTCCGCCGTCGGCACTGGTACGCCGTCGATGGCGGCCGAGCCGTCGCCGGAGATGACCACCGCGAGGAACGGGGACGGCTCGGGCGCGTCCCCGGCGGGTTCCGGCTTGCTGAGTTCCGCCGGTTCCCCGGGGACGAGGTGCTCGTCCCCGGTGATCGGCTCGTCCGTTTCTTCACCCCGGCTCATGACCATTCCCTTCCGTACGTCTTCCAGCCGCGAGGCCCCGGTCGGGCCCAACCACGGCGGGTTCCCGCGTACCGCAACGGGCGCCGTACGGAAACGGTTCAAGTCCTCGGCCGGAGAAGGGGGTGCGCCGACCGGGACAGAGCACGCCGTCAGTAGAGTTCGAGGGGTGAACGACTATGCGGATTCCGTGCGTTGCTCCGTGTTGGGACCGGTCCGGGCATGGCGCGATGAACAGGAACTGGACCTCGGTTCGCCACAGCAGCGGGCGGTGCTGGCGGCGCTGCTGTTACGTCGGGAGCGCCCCGTCACGCTCGGCGAACTCCTCGATGCCGTCTGGGGGGAGGAGCCTCCGATGGCCGCCGTGTCCGTGCTGCGGACCTATGTGTCGCGCCTGCGCAAGGTGCTCGAGCCCGGTCGGGATCCGGCCGAGCCCCCACGCGTGATCGTCTCGGTCGGGGACGGATACCTCGCCCGGGTGCGGGACGACGCCCTGGATCTGGCCGTGTTCGAGCAGCGGGTCGCGGAGGCGAAGCAGCTGCGCGCCGCCGGCGAGGGGTCCGCCGCCGCCGAGCTGCTGCGCTCCGCGCTCGGCGGGTGGCAGGGAGCGGCACTGGCCGGACTTTCCGGCCCTCTGGCCGAGTCCGAGCGCTCCCGGCTGGACGAGGAGCGACTGACCACGCTGGAGACCCGGCTGGACCTCGACGTCGAACTCGGCCGCCATGGCGAGGTGATCGCCGAACTGATCTCGCTGACCGGCAAGCACCCGCTGCGGGAGCAGCTGTGCCGGCTGCTCATGCTGGCGCTGTACCGGTCCGGTAGGCAGGCCGAGGCGCTGGCCGCCTACCGCCGGACACGCGGCACCCTGGTGACCGAGCTGGGCATCGAACCGGGCGCACCGCTGCAGGACCTGCACGACCGCATACTCGCCGCCGACGTGACTCTGGCCGCCGATGTATCCGTGGCCGTCGACGTATCCGTGACAGCCGACGTGTCCCCGGCCCCCGCCTCGCCCCAGCAGCCCGACCCGACCCAACAGCCGGTCTCGTCAGCCGAGTTGGCGGAATCGGCCGAGCCGTCCTTCCCGGTCGCCGTGCAAGCGGCCGCCCGTCCGGCGCAACTCCCAGCCGACCTGCCGACCTTCGTCGGCCGGCACGCCGAACTCGAGCGGACCCGCGCCCTGTTGCCCGCCGACGGCGGCGCCCCGGCCACGGTGGTGATCAGCGCGGTCGGCGGCATGGCCGGCATAGGCAAGACCACCCTGGCGGTGCACTGGGCCCACGAGGTGGCCGACCGCTTCCCCGACGGACAGCTCTACATCAACCTGCGCGGCTTCGATCCGACCGGCTCGATGGTGGCACCGGAAGAAGCCATCCGTACCTTCCTCGACGCGCTCGGCGTCCCCCCGATGCGGATCCCCGCCGGTCTCGACGCCCAGGCGGCGCTGTACCGCAGCATGCTCGCCCAGCGGCGGGTACTGCTTCTCCTCGACAACGCCCGCGACACCGACCAGGTCCGCCCGCTGCTGCCCGGTTCCCCCGGCTGCCTGGTCATCGTGACCAGCCGTAGCCAGCTCACCGGCCTGGTCGTAGGAGAAGGCGCGCATCCGCTGACGCTGGACCAGCTGACGTCCGCCGAGGCACACGACCTGTTGGCACTCCGCCTCGGCACCGACCGGCCGGCGGCGGAACCACAGGCGGCGGACGAGATCATCACGCGGTGCGCCCGGCTGCCGCTGGCCCTGGCCATCGTCGCCGCGCATGCCGCCGCCCACCCCGGCTTCCCGCTCAGCGCCGTCGCCGAGGAACTGCGCGACAGCCACGGCAGCCTCGACGCCTTCGCCGGGGGCGACGACATCACCATCGACGTACGGGCCGTCTTCTCCTGTTCGTACAAGGCCTTGTCCGGGCCGGCCGCGCGGCTGTTCCGCCTGCTTGGCCTGCACTCCGGGCCCGACATCTCCGCACCCGCCGCGGCCGCTCTCGCCGGGCTCCCGCCGCGGGAGACCCGCGGCCTGCTCAACGAGCTCACCCGCGCGCACCTGCTCACCGAGCACTTCCCCGGCCGCTACACCCTGCACGACCTGCTACGGGTCTACGCCGCCGAACGGGTCCGCGCCGACGAGACACCCCAGGAGCGGGACCGGGCCGTGGAGCGGCTGCTCGCCTGGTACCTGCACACCGCCGACGCCGCATACCCGTACATCACCCCGAACCGCCGCCGTATCCCCCTGGAACCGCTGCCCGCCGCGTGCCGGCCCCTGGAGTTCACCACGCACGAGCAGGCCCTGGACTGGTGCGAGACCGAACGGGCCAACCTGGTCACCGCGGTGCACCAGGCCGTCGCGACCGGACAGCCGGGCATCGCCTGGCGGCTGCCCGCCGTCCTGTGGGGGTTCTTCTACCTCCGCAGCCATATGCACGACTGGCTCGACACCGCCAGGACGGGGCTGTCGGCGGCCCGCGCGGCCCACGACCGCAGGGGCGAGGCGCAGGGCCTCGCGGACACGGCCGCCGCGATGCGTATCTCCGGCCGGCACGAAGAGGCCATCGACAGCCTGCAGCAGGCGATGGCCGTGTGCCGGGAGCTCGGGGACACCGACGGCAGGTTGTCGGCCGTGGCCAACCTGGGTGATGCCTATCTTCATGCCGGCCAACTCGACAAGGCCGTGGAGTACATCCGCCGGGGGCTGGCCATCGACCGGGTCATCGGCAGCGCCTGGGGGGAGGGGATCGCCCTGAGCAACCTGGGCGACGCCTATCAGCGGCTCGGCCGGTTCGACGACGCCGTCGACTGTCTGGAGCGGGCGCTGACCGTCCTGCGCGCCAGCGGCAACCGCTGGGTCGAAGGCGTCGCACTCGACGTCCTCGGCACGGTCCACAGCCGGCTGGACCGCCATGGCGAGGCGGTCGCGTACTACCACCGGGCGCTGGAGACCCACCGGGACATCGGCAACCGGTGGGGAGAGGGGAACACGCTGGGCAACCTCGGTGACGTCCAACTGGCCGCCGGCGAGCGGGAGTCCGCTCGCGCCAGCTGGCGGCAGGCACTCGCCATCTTCGTGGAGTTCGGCCATCCGGACGCCGAGAAGATCCGCGAGAGACTCGGCCGGCCCGCCTGACATACCTGGATCTCCTTCGACGGTCTCCTTCGATCAGCGCCTCGCCGTGCCCCAGGGGGGTGGGACACGGCGAGGTCTTACCCGCACAACGGACGGCAGGTGAGAACGGTTCAGTTTTCGGGCCGGTCGGTCAGCCCGCGTTTCGGTAGGCCTGGCCGGCGGCGTTCGCGGTCGTGCCGTCGTAGAGGCCGGTCGGGCTGGTCTGGGTGGACAGCGTGAACCACGCGTAACGCTCCACGAAGTCCAGGCTGTTCAGCATTGCCGTCGACGACTGGATGAAGTCGGTCTCCTCCTGCTGGCTGGGGTAGCGGGGGGTGCCCTGGGAGAAGTCGATGAGGCCGTACTCGGTCAGCCAGATCGGTTTGTGGTAGCGGTCGTGGACGGCTTGGAGATAGCTGCGGAGCTGGTTGGCGGCGTCGGGGCCGAAGTCGGCGCCGTACCAGTGCAGGGGGACGAAGTCGACCTTCAGGCCGCGGTCGGCGGCTCCCGTCATGAAACGGTCCAGCCAGCCCCCGGCGACGTCGGCGCCCGTGGAGACCGCCGGGGCGCCGAGGCGCAGGCCGGTCGCCTGGAGCCGGGGCCACAGATCAAGGGCCTGTTCGGGCGTCATGTTGGACTGGGTGGCCGAGTCGGGCTCGTTGAAGCCGAGCAACTCCGTGCCCTGCTGGGCGGCCTGGCCGAGTTCGGCGTCGGTCACCGAGCCGGGACCCCAGATCATCGGGACGTACTCGACACCGTCCGGCTTGGCGACCGGACCGGTGGAGGAGGCCCAGTTGAAGTACCAGGACGCGCCGGACGCGGCCAGCGCCTGGGACGCTCCGTCGACGGGGTTGAGGCTGATGCCCTTGCGGGCCGAGGCCGGGGTGCCGGTGGTGGTCGCGGGGGCGGTCGTGGCGGCTGGGTCCGCCGATGCCGTGCTGCCGGTGCCGAACGCGACCGTCAGGCCACTGCACTTGGTGCACTGGTACATGACCTTGTTTCCCGGCTCGGCGTCCTGCTTGGACCAGGCGTACGCGGTCGGGCACTTCTGGTTGATCATGTCGCTGTAGGGGGTCTTGGCGTCCCGGTTGGGATTGACGCACACCAGCGACCGGCCCGTGGTCTGGTCCTTGACCAGGTTGTCGGCCGGACAGGCGGACAGCAGATCCTCGACGCAGCCCGCCGCCGCGCACTCGCCGGACTCGGGTACCGCGACGTCGTTCGGGGTGATGGTGACCGGAGCCGAGACGGCGTTGACGTAGCTGACGTCGTACCAGGGCGCCAGGTTGTCGGCCGGGTCGAAGTTGAACTCGGCCAGTCCGGTGGGCTGTTCGCCGAGCGAGCAGTGGTCGGCGTACGGACCGCAGTCGCCGACGGCGCAGTGGAACGTACTCCCGTCGTCACCGCTGCACCCCTGGCGCGCGAAGAACTTGCCGCGCCAGTGCCCGGCGCCCTCGTGTTCGGGGATGGTGATGGTGGAGCCCTGGCCCGGGTCCAGTGCCGGCAGTCCGGTGAGGGTGGCCGAGCCGTCGGCGTTGACCGTGCTGCCGATCCAGATGCGGCTGTCCGTGTTGTTCTGGAAGGTGACGGTGTGATCGGCGGTGCCGACGTCGGCGGCCGGCGTCCCGTTGATGCCGCTGCCGGAACGGTGGACCTGGACCGCCACGGCGGTGCCTGTCACACCGGCTATGACCAGTAACAGAGCCAACAGAAACGATGTGCGTCTGCGCATGGTGCGCAAGGTGCGCATAGAACGTGCCTCTCCATCGGGCTTGCGGGGGTTATGAGGTCGGCGATCGGTTGTCGCTTGCGCAGGCACGACGGACGGGGCGTGGTGGATGGTTCACCTGGGGCGCGGCTCCCGGTCGGTCGGCGGAGTCGAAGTAGTCGAAGTACAGGTACTGAACCGTCCCCTCGGCCACGCCGTTGTGGCGGTCGACCGGGCGGGCGGGTCCCGCCGTGGGTTCCGAGGGAGGCGGCAGGGGATGGCGCACAAACCCTGGCTGGTGTTCGGGCTGGACAGGACGCTCGCCGATGTGCTCGCGGGGCACCTCGGCACCCAGGACTGCAACCACAAGTGGGCGCCGAGGCGCCCGACAGAACCTCGAGCCTGTCGCCTCGCTCCTACCGACGCTTTGCGGAAGTGTTCGCTCTCGGCTGGCCGGGGCCGGGGCTGGCGGGCCTTGAGGGGGAGTTGACGCTTCCGGGGGTCGAGGACCCGTGAGAGGAGGGAAGCGGCTCGTTGACGATCGCGTGTCCTACGGGGCCGATCGGGTTGAGCGAACTGGGTGGGAGGAGCGGGCTGACTGGGCTGGGCGGGTCGGACGGCAGGGACCTGGGGGCGAGTTCGGGAGACACCGGGGGCGACAGGGGGCTTGGCGGCGGAGTGAGTGACACGACGTTGTTCTCCGCCGCTCTCGCCCGTTCGCCCGCGAGGTAGGCCGCGAGGAAGGCGTTGCCGTCCGAGATGTCGCTCATCTCCGGAGCCCCGAAACTGCTGCGTCGCTGCTGACTCGGCGGCTGTTCGGTCGCGACAACGGGATCATTCGTCGCTACGTCCCGTGGTGTCGCTGGCCGCTCCCAGCGCTTTCGCTGCGCCTCGGCCTCGGCCTCCGTGGACGTGGCTGTGGTCGTAGTCGTGGTGGTGGTCATGGACGCCCGCCGTGTATCGCCATTCGGCAGACCGGGTTCCGGCTTCGCCGAGCCGACGTTCGGGGGAATGTCTCGAAGTGACTCCCTCAGGTGCGCGTTGACGGCGTACTTCGCGACGACCGGCATGCTGTAGGGGGATTCCTCAAAAACGGCACTCCAGTTGTCATTGGCCCTGAGCCTGCGCAGAACCTCGTCCTCGAAAGCCTCGCGCTCGGCTTTCGGAAGCCCGTCGATCTTCTTTTCGAGGCGCGCCGTCTTCCTCCGCGCCGATATCTCCGAGGCGGACTGCCGATGCGGGGCCGTTGTCGCCTGGGCTGTCATCGCCGCGGCGGGCGCCGACCCGGCCCCGCCCCGCGTCGGTCCGTACCCGTCCTGGGCCGGTCCGTTCCCGCCCTGCGCGTACTCGCCTTGATCGCCCTGGCCGGACGAGCCGCCTCCCCCGGTCGCCCCTGAGCGGCCCCTGAGGCGATCGGTGAGACGGCGTATCGCGTCCCGCAGTTGGTCCCAGAGGCTGTCCGTGTCCGTTGACTCCGCACCACCGTTGCGGCGCGTCTCCCTCAGGCCGTACTCGGTCTTGAGGAGGTTTCGCGCCAGCCTGGGACGCTTCCTGGTCAACCGGTTCCTGCTTGTGGAAGCCCCGTTGTCATCCGCCACGGTGCCCCTCTTTCAAGTCGGAGGTGGTGACACGAGCGACAACGGGCCGCCGGGGCGAACGGTTCAACGCGCCTACGACGTGTCCGCGTCGAGGAGCAGCCCCGCGGGCGGACTCGTCGTGGTCGACAACTCGAATCCCGCCGGCAACGGCAGCAGGCCAGGGGGCAGTGGGGACTCGGGAAGCGGCGGGGCACTGCCGACCCGTTGCGGCGGGAACTGAGGGGAATCACACCCGTCCGTGTCCGACTCGGGCCGGCGCCGCTTCAGCAGACCACGCGGTGCGAATCGCCCGGCATCGGTAGCCGGCCGGTCGCGATCCTCGTGCTCTGCCGCACTGTCGAACTCGTCGATCTCGTGGGCGGGTTCCGTTTCGAGCATGTGCGTTCCTCCCTGGCCTGTCTGCTGAGACGGGTCGGCTGGACGCGGACGCCGGTTCGAGAGACACAACGGTTCGCGCACACCCCGGGGTTCAGCACACCGCTGAACCCACGGAGGCGTCTCCGTCAGGCCCGGACGGGCGGAGGCGGGGGCGGCGGGCCGGGCTGCGGCGCGAACGGGTCCACCGTCTCGATCGGTGGAGTCGCCTTCGGGCGGTGGGCGCCGGACTTGCATCCGGCGAAGGGACCTGACGGATCGCGGAGTGAGCCCATCACCGGTGACAGGTAGTCGCGGTGCCAGTTGGCGGGCCCGGCCGCCCCGGCTTCGGGACCGGTCAGCTCCCCCCATGCCAGCCACAGGCCATGGAGTTGGGCGACCGCTTCCGGGTGCTCCCACCAACGGGGGCACCAGGGGGCCGTGGACGTGACCTCCCTGCCGTACACCGGCAACAGCACATGGTGCGCCCACAGGGTCAACTGGCGCAGCGTGTGCGCGTACTCAAGCCCGTCCAGGTAGAGGATGAACTTCGGTGGGGTGGGCGGCGGAGGTGTGGCGGAGAGATCCCGGGGCGCTTCGGCTTCTTGCCCGGTGTGAGGGGTGTCGACGGTCATGACCGCTCCCGTTGTTCTCTGGCAGATACCACGGTGGCCGGCAGGGGGCCGCGCATGGGGGTGTTCCTTCCTGATGTGCGGGTGAGGACCGCCTGGGACGATGGTGTTCCTCCGGAACACCAGGCGGTACGCGGTACGGCTCGACGGCCGCCCCGCCAACGGGGCGGCCGTCGGGACCTGTTACCCCTTCCTGCCCCGCCTCTTGGTGGCGGCGTCCTCGTTGGCGCGGTTCTTGTAGGTGTTTCCGCTGCTCGATTCCGCGGCGTACCCCCGGCCCTGGCCTCCCCGGCCCTGGCCTCCCCGGCCCTGGCCTCCCCGCTCACTCGTCGTGGACGACGATTCAGCCGGGTAGGAGGGTGTCTGAGTGGTCGGGTTATGGGGAAGCGTGGTCGTGTACGCGGGTTGGGTCGTGGTGTACGTGGGTTGGGGCGCGGCCGGTTGAGCCGGGTACGTGTACGTCGGCTGAGTCGTGGCAGGTTGAGTCGGGTACGTGTACTGGGCCGCCGCGTTGTTGCCCGCGTCCATGATCGGTGTGATCGACAGGCTGCTGAAGTTGTCGAGCGTGAGCGGGGTCGGTGCGGGAAGCGGCGCCGCCCTCCTCGCCTCGGCTTCGAACCGTGCCTGCCGCTGGTTCAGATACACTTCGGCACCCGTCCCAAGCCCCTGCAACACCGCGCCGGCGCCCTGCACTGCCGGGTTCTGGCCCCAGCCGTACATTGCGGCACCAGCGAACTTGACCGCGCCCGCGCCGGCGGCGAAGACGTTGGGCGGATCGTTGGGATGAGGCCGCAGCGCCTTCTTGCCTTCCAGGAAGACCGTCCGTGCACCGTCGGCGCCGTTCAGGAAGACACCCCAGTCGTAGAACGATTGGGACCCTTGGCCGGCGTCCTTCCGCGCAGTGCCGATACCTTGCGACACCACCGAGGCCGGCGCCAGGGCATTGACGGCATTGTCGACGACCCACGGCGACTTTTCGATCGCCCACTTGCCGGTGTCGGCGGCGTAAGTCGCCAGCTGGGAGCCGGCGATCATGTGATACGCGTTCGTGACGGGGCTGTACCAACTGTCCGACTGGAAGTTCTCCGGCGGCGGGGACGGCGACCGGGACGCTCCCCGCTCCGCGTCTCTCGACTGGCCACCCGGATTTGGAGGGGTTGTCATGATGACTCTCCGTCCTCTCGATGAGGTTTGCACCTCCACGACGGGGCGGAAGTCCGATCGGTTCAACGTTCACGCGGGGTGGCGGTCGCAGAGTGTGCCGCCGGTGTCGTGGTGAACCACCCCGGCGCCCTTCCCGTTGGGTGAGGAGAGCGCGGAGAAGAGCCGGAAATGCCGGACAACGATACGACGGACCGCTGTCGGCCGCCTCCCGCGCACGAGGAGTGGTCGCCCGGGTACGAGGTGCGGCACCGCCCGTCTGCGCAGGGCCGTCGAGGGGGTGCGCGGGGCCGTACCTCTTCCCGAGGGGCCGCCGCCTCGTTACGAAGGCAACCAGCAAGCACCCCTACGGCCCCGGGCCGACGCCGCAGCGGCAGTCGGCGAGGCAGGTAGCTGAGCCTCTGTGCGTACGGGGTCAGGCGTCCGGCCGCACGACCCCGAGAATCTCCATCGACCCCGCCGGCGACACGTACACCACCCGCCCGGGACGGGGAGCGGAGATGATCTCGCCATCGCCGATGTAGAGGGCGACGTGGCTGGCGTCGGAGAAGTAGATGATGAGGTCGCCGGGGCGCATGTCCGCGACGGGGACGTGCTTCAGCTGCGCCCACTGGAGTTCGGACGTACGGGGGATGGTGACCCCCGCCGCCAGCCAGGCCTGGGAGGTCAGGCCCGAGCAGTCGAAGGAGTCGGGGCCCTCGTCGCCCCAGACGTAGGGCTTGCCGAGCTGGCGGGTGGCGTAGGCGATGGCCTTCTTGCCCGCGGCGGTCGCATCGGTGCCGACCTTCTTGAGGATGCCCGTGCCCACCCACTTCGCCTGCGCGTCCTTCGCGGTCTTCGCCTCCAGTGCGGCCAGTTGCTCGCGCTGCTTCGCCGCCAGGCTCGACTCCATCTTCTTCGCGGTGGCGATGTGCTGTTCGATCGTCTTGCGGTCGGCGTCCATGGTGCGGCGGTTCTTCTTCAGGCGCGTCAGGACGTCGGACGCGTCGGCGGTGCGGGTGCGCAGGTCCTTGCGGGTCGCCGCCAGGGCGGCCAGTACGTCCTGCGTGGACTGTTGGGCCTGGCGGGCCAAGGAGGCGTTGTCCAGGGCGTGTTCGGGGTCGGAGGCGAGGGCGAACTGCACCTCGGCGGGCAGGCCGCCGCTGCGGTACTGGGCGCGGGCCGCCGCTCCGGCCAGCGAGGTGAGGCCGGTCAGTCTCGTCTCGGCCGCCTTGACCTGGGCGTTGAGCGTGCGGACACGTTTCTCCTGCTCGGTCACCTGCACATCGACGGCGTTGTACTTGTCCGTGGCGACCTCGGCATCGTGGTAGAGGCGCTGGAGTTCGGCGCGTACCTCGGTGAGAGTCATGGGGTCGGCTCGGGCGACCTGCTGGGTCGCCGCCGTCAGGGCGCAGGCCAGGGCGACGGCTGCCGCCGTCCGGTAGCCGTGTGCGCGCAGAGGCCGTCTCATCTGGGCCGAAGCTCCCTTCGTCCGCGTCGGCCGGGGTCGATACCCGGGGGGTCCGTCCTCACAACGGGGGATGCCGTCCGGTGGTTCAAGGGGGAGGTGAACCCGGTGGTGCCCGGCATCCGTTGTGCGCGGGAAGGGCGTACGGCGGATGAAGGGGTCTTTATGGGCGCGGAGTTGGTCCTGTCGGTGCTGTGCGCGGGGTTCGGGCTCGGGTTTCTGCTGCTCGCCGTCCGGGCGGCGGTGGCGGCGCTGCGGCTACGCGTGCGTGGACTGCGGGTGATGGGTGTCGTGACGGCGCGGGTGGCGGCCGACCGGCGGCGTGGCGGGCTCGTGGTGTTCTCCGATCACCTGGGGCGGGTCGTCGTCCTGGATCCGGGGAGCTACGGGCCGCTGTGCGGGCTGCCGCCGGTCGGCGGGAGCGTGCCCGTGGTCTACGTACGGAACCGGCCCGCCTCGGCCCGGTTGTGGAACTCGCGGCATCTGCTGGCACCGTCGTTCGGGTGGTTCCTGTCGTCGACGGTGGCGTTCGGTACCGCGGTCGTGGTGTCGCCGTGAGGCGGGGCGAGGGCGGCCTCCCGCCTCCGGTCCAGGAGATCGATGTGCTGCGCGGGTTCGCCTTGTTCGGCATCCTGCTCGTCGACGCCCGGATGATGGCGGGGACCTACGGCCACGCCGGCGCGGCGTCCCGGCCGACGGGCGGCTACTTCTCCAGCGTCAAGCCTGTCAGCCGGCGTGCGGCCCGTTCGGTGATGGCCGCCGTCTCCGCCTTCGCCGCCGCCGAGATGGCGCCGGCGCCGGGCTCCTTGTACCAGGGGCGCAGCCGGATCAGGGCGGGCTTGACTCCGGTCGCGAGGAGGAGGGCGGTGCCCTTGGGCAGGGCGCGGATCTTGTCGGGGGGCAGGACGGCCTCCTGGCGGTAGGAGTAGGAGCGCGAAGTGCCGTCCTTGCTACGGGAGATGCTGGGCGTACGGACGTCGTGCTGGCCGACGAGCGTGGAGATCTTCTGCACGAAGTCGGCGTCGTCCAGGCCCGCGCCGAGTAGCTTGACGGTCGCCGCGCTCCACAGGGCGTCCATGCCCACCTCGCCCCACACCCGGGCGCCCTGGCGGTAACTCTGCAGCAGCGTCACGACGTTGATGCCGCGGGAGCCGAAGTGCGAGTACAGGTCGGGCAGGTCGGAGATGCGGCAGACGTTGGCGGCCTCGTCGAGGACCGCGGTCAGCGGCGGGTCGAGGCGGCCGCCCATGCGCTCGGCGGCGACCACGCCCGCCCGCATCGTCGCGTCGGCGATGCCCGCGATGACGCCCGCCGCGGACCCGCCGCCGTCCTTGGACAGCAGGTAGAGGGTGTCCTGGCCGAGGACATGCTCGGCGGGGCGGAATTCCGGCATCTCGGGGTCGGGTGTGACCCAGGCGAGGATCTCGGGGTCCAGGAGGCAGGACACGGTCTGGCGGGCGGTCTCGTAGATGCCGTCCCGGGTCTCCACCGCGCCGCGGACCGTGCCCTGCAACTGCTCCGCCATCGCGACGAGTCCGGCCTCGCGCAGCAGGTCGACGGGTGTGCGGTCGGCGGGGTCGGCGAGCCAGCCGAGGAGGTCGACGACCGAGGCCTTGCCGCGGGCGGCGGCGAGGAAGAGCGCGGTGAGGGTGTTCTGGGCGGCCGAGATCCAGAAGTCCTTCTTCGCGGTGTCGTCGTTGACGGACGCCACGAAGTGGCCGGCCAGGCGGCGGGCGCCCTCGATGGTGTGGCACTCGCCGAGCAGGTTCCACCACATGGCGCGCGGGGTGTGCGCGATGCCCTGCGGGTCGAACGTCCAGACCGTGCCCGCCTTCTCCCGCTCGGCGCGGGTGACGGCGTACACGTCGGACTTGTTGGAGGTGAGCAGTACGGCGCCCTGGGCGCGCAGCACCCGGGGGACGGCGATGCCGGTGGACTTGCCGGCCCGCGGTGCCATCAGGTCGAGTTCCACGTCCTCGTAACTGCTGCGCAGCTCGGGGCCCTTGGGGTCGAGGTCGCCGAGGAGGTTGCCGGTCTCGTCCGGGTGCAGCTGCTCGCGGCCCTTGAGGGTGGGGCGCAGTTCGCGGGCGCGGGCCTCGATGCCCTTGGGGCACATGGCGACGAGTTCACGCCGTCCGGCGAGGCCCTTGGTGTGGCCGGAGCGGTCCATGAGGAGGCGCACGGCGAGCGCGAGAGGCACCGCGATGAGCAGCAGCAGGCCGAGCATGCCCGCGTAGACGGCGGGGGGCGGAGCCGTGGGCCACAGCGGGGCCGGTCCGTCGGAGGTCAGGCGGGAGATGGTGGACAGGGCGAAGGGCGGGGCGTCGAAGCCGTGCCCGGAGAGTCCGGCGCCGAGGGTGCCGCCGGCCCAGGCGACGGTGAACAGGGTGAGGCCGGTGCCGGCGATCGAGGCGATGGCCCACGGCAGCTGGTCGGACAGGTCGCCGCCGGCGCGCGGGCCGCTCATGCGCTCCACCTCCTCGCCGCTGCTTCCGTGCCGGCTGCCGGTGGTGGCCCGGGGGCGCCGGGCATTCCCCAGGCCTCCTCCTGGGCGGCGCGCGCCACCTGCTCGGCGGCGCGGGCGGCGGCCTGCTCGATGGCCTCCTCGTTGGTCGTCCAGCGCTGGTTGGTGTTGTGCAGACGGCGTTCCGCGTCGGTGATGGCGACCTTGATGGGAATGCCGGGGCGGCCGCCGACCTTGATGAGGAAGCGGCCGCGGCCCGGCGGTTCCTCGTTCTCGCCGTTGACGCCCCAGCCGGGGGGCGAGGACCAGGACGACACGAGTTCGATCTCGCGCCGGGACAGTCCCACCACCTTGCCGAGGTCCTCCATCTCGGCCTTCGGCAGACCGGCGCACACCACCATCCCGGCCCGTTCGACGAAGCCGCGGGCCTTGGCGCGGTCGGCGTCCGTGCCGAGTGCCTCGGCGTCCTTGAGGGTGTGGGTGATCTTGGCATCGCCGAGGCCGAGGGAGCGGTTGAGGCGGGTGAGCGCGTCGATGCGGTCGACGATCCCGGTGGCTGCGCGCAGCGGACGCCACAGCTCGTCGAGCACGGTGAAGAACCAGCGCCGGGGCGCGAGACCGGCGTCCGCGAGGGCGTGCGAGGCGGCCACCGTGCCGAGCCCGTCGGACCAGGCGGCGAGCATCGCGGCGGCGGTCAGCTGGGTGTCGGCCTCGCCGATGCCGGAGATGTCGATGCACACGGCGGGCGCGTCGGGGTTGATCCGGGTGGACGTCTCGGAGGCGAAGGTGTCGCCGAGCGGGCCGTCGAGGATGCCGAGCAGGGAGCGGTGCAGCGGGTCCACGGCGTCGCGGTAGCGGGTGTCGTCGCCCCGGTCGAGCGTGACCGCGCGCACCCGGGGCGGGCCCTCGGCGAGGACCCGCAGCACGTCGGGCAGCAGCACGGTGCGGCCGGTGGGGGTGCGTTCGCGCAGGTGGTGCAGGACGGCGGAGAGCACGGACTGCTCGTGGTCGTCCATGGGACGGCCGCGCACGATGGTGATGAGGGCGGCGACCATGTTCAGTACCCGGCCGTGGGCCTCGGCCTTCAGGACCTCGCCGGCCTCGCCGCCGATCTTCGCGGCGGCGGCGCCCATGGCGCCCGGGTCGAGGACGTTGATGCCGCCCCGGCCGCGGCCGATGGAGATCACCTGGCCGCCGAGCGCGCGGACCGTGTCGGCGTAGTCGGGCTTGAGGTCGCCGAGGACCAGCGGGACGACGCCGGTCGCGGCGAGCCCGATCAGCATCCGGTTGACGAGGGTGGACTTGCCCAGGCCCGGCATACCGAGCATGAACAGGGAGGGGTTTGAGATGTAGCGGGCCCGGGTGAACCAGTTCAGGGGGTCGCCGCAGACCGTGGCGCCGGTGAACAGGTGCTGTCCGAGCGGTACTCCGGTCATGGGCGAGCCGGAACCGGCGGCGAACGGCCACATGCCGCAGGCCTGCACGGTGGTGGCGCGCCACATGGTGGGCGGGTCTATGTAGCCGACGCGTCCACCGCCGGCGCCCAGCCAGCCGCGGGGCGGGATGTACAGCTCCTTGGGGCGGGACGCGGACTTCTCCTTGCCCGTCTTCCCCTTGCCCGGCGGCTGCTTGCCGCTCGGCTGTTCGCCGGACGTCGACCCGGCCGAACTCCCGCGCCCGGACTTCTCCTTCGCCCCGGGCTTTCCCATCCAGGACGGTTCCAGCCCGGACTGCTCCTCGGCCAGCCGGTCGGCCCGTTCGGCCTTCTTCTCCTCGCTACGGCGGCTCACAGCGCCTCCTGCAGTTCGTGCGGGATGAGGGTCTGTTCCCACGGGAGGATTCCGGCGGGCAGGGTGCAGCTGAACGCGGCTGCCTGCATCCGGTCGGCAGGCCGCATCAGCACCCGGGAGGCCGCGGTCAGGTTGCGTACGGTGACGCTCGCGTCGGCCAGCTCCGCGATGTCGTCGACGGTGACCGTCAGCATCAGCGAGAACTCCACGAGCCCCGCGCCCGACGCCTCCTCCGCCGCGGTCTGTTCCGCCGCCCGCACCTCGGATGCCGCACGGGCCTGCACCATGCCCTTGCCGGACGTCGCCATGAACTGGGCGCTGCGCCGGTCCGCCTCGACGATCCGGGCCGAGGTGGCCGGGTCGATGGGCCGGTAGACCAGGGCGACCCGCTTACGGCGGGTGCCGGGGGCCGCCTCCAGCATGCCCCTCAGCACCGAGGACCGGATGGTGCCGCGCGGCGCCAGGGTCATCAGCCAGGTCCGGGACACGCCGGAGTCGTGCTGGTAGCTGCCCACGGTCTCGACGGCGGCGGCGGGGCCCGCGTCGTCCCACTCCAGGCCCGTTCCGCCGTGCGTGGCGCGGGCGTTGAGGACATCGGCGGCGACGGCGGGGTCGTAGGCGACCCGGACCACCTCGGCGATCCGCTCGGCCGACAGCGGGTACGCGGCACCGCCGCCGGCCGCGACGAGCCCGCTGAGCAGGCCCGGGATGCGGATGGCGAGGTCGGTGATCACATCGTCCTTCTTGCGCCGCTGGCCCGGCGGGATGCCATAGGTGAGGGTGATGTAGGTGTGCATCTCGGAGGAAGCGCTCGGGTAGCGCTCGACTACCTCCTCCATGACGGCACGGGCGGCGGGCGGCGCGTCCGGGTGGATGCGGGGCAGCACCTCGTGGGCGAGCCGGGTGCCCGGGTCGGGGGCGGTCTCCACGATCACGGAGGCGCCGCGCAGGCCGGGTTCGTGGGCCAGCCGGGCCAGCCACTCGCCCCACAGCGCGACCCAGACGTCGACCTGGTCCGGGTCGATGAGGGAACCGCCGTCGGGGTCGCAGCCCAGGACGATCGTGTACAGGTTGCGGGCCGGGTGGTGCAGGACGCCGAAGGGGCGGTCGTAGGCGTCTCGGCCCTCGGTCGCGGTGACCTTGTTGAGCAGACCCGGCGGACGGAAACGGCCGCCGGGCCGGGCGGACAACGGGCCGGAGACATAGAGGTGCGCGCCCTTCGCCTTCCGGCGCCACCAGCCGATGCGCAGCGTGATCAGCTGGTAGACGTTGCGCCCGTCCTGGGTGCGGATGGCGAGCGGTATCAGGAAGACGAGGACCGGGATGGCCACGATGATCGCGGCGTACAGCGAGATCAGCGACGCAAGCAGGGTGGCGATGAGCCCGCCGAAGATCCCGAACGTGCCGACGAGCCCGAGTGGTCCGAGCCCCGGCCGCCGTGGCCTGCGCCAGTTTCCGTAGGTCGGATGGGTGGCGGCTTCCGTGGACATGAGGATCCGGTTTCCCTTCGTGAAGTGGTGGGCCTACGGCGTCGGAGACACGGCGGCGGTGGTGGGACGGCGGGGAGACCGCCGAGCTCCCTGGGGGAAGGGAGCTCGGCGGCCGTTCGTCAGGGAAGGCGACAACGGGACGTACGGATGCACGGTCCGGGCGTCGTCGCCCCCCTGGGGATCACTTGTTGTTGCCCAAGTCGCCGTCGGCGCCTTCGACGGCGCCGGAGACGGCGGAGCCGGCGGTCTGCGCGGCGGCCACCGCCGCGAGCACGGCGACACCTGCCGGTCCAGCGGCAGCCGCGCCCGCCGCACCGGCACCGCCGGCACCGGCACCGCCGGCACCGGCACCGCCCGCACCGGCACCCGCGGCACCGGTCTTGCCCGCTCCCGCACCGGCACCGGTCGCACCGGCTTCCCCGCCCGCACCGGAGGAACCGCCCGCACCGGACGAACCCCCTGTTCCCGACGCGCCGCTCGGACCCATCTGCCCACCGGAGCCGCCGCCGCTGCCGCCGCTGCCGCCGAGCTGGACCGCGCCGCTTGCCAGTTGGCTTCCCGCCTGCCCCATGCTGGACATGGGGTTGCCGGTGCCCATGGCGGCGGTGGCGGGCACGATGAGCTTCAGCAGCGCCGGCAGGGCGATGGCGGACAGCAGCATCACGCCGATACCGGCGATGCGTGTGTTGATGGTGATGTCGTCGCTGTCGCCTTCGGTCTTGCCCGCGTTGATCATCGCCATGCCCGCGTTCAGCACGAGGGCGACCGCGGGTTTGTAGAGCAGCCAGGAGATCATCCAGCCGATGTGCTTGCGCCACCAGCCGGCGCCCCAGTCCGTCATCGAGGCCGCGGCGGCCAACGGCAGGGTGCCCAGCATCAGGATCATGACGCCGAGCCGGATGTACATCAGGACCGTGTGGATGATCCCGGCGATCAGCAGCAGGAAGGCGAGGACCAGCAGCAGGAAGGCCTCGATTCCGCCGCCGTCCGAACAGGCGCCGACGTTTTGCAGCGCTTCCTTCACGGCATTGTTGAACAAGTAGTCGGAATAGTTGTCCGCGACGCTGGCGGCGGCCATGACGATGGTGGTGGCGGCGCCCGAGACGAGAACCACCCGCATGATGCCCTTCAGCGCGGTCTTGCCCGCGTCGCCCCTCCGCTCGATGGCCATGCGGGCGGCGGCGAAGAGCAGCGAGCCGACCGCGAGGTAGACCACGATCCACTGTGTGTCGCTGCTGATGCCCTTCGACGTGTCCGTCTGCTCCAGGGTCGGGACATGGGTGGCCAGGGCCCCGAACACCGCGACCGCGCCCGCGAGGATGGTCTTCGCGATCAGATCGACGATCGTCCCGATGGGGTCTCCGAGAAAGCTGAAGAAACCCTTGATCAGGTCGAGGGCCGGATCACCGGAATCGCATTCCACGTCAAACCCCCCAGAGAATGAAGCTGTTGGTGTCCGAAATCGACGACACCGGCGTGTGCAGGGAACCGTCGCCGTCGGGCAGGACCTTCCAGTCACCGCCGTTCCAGCGCAGATCGATGGTGGTCGCCGCGAACCCCTGGGAGCTCTTCAGGAGCAGTTTCACGCTCGCCGCCGAGCTCTTGTACGAGGTCACCTCGAAACCGACGTACGAGGCGGGGGTCACATCGGTGTTCTCGCTGTCGATGTCCTTGACGGTGGCGCGCTTGAACTCCCACATCTCGCGTCCCGACCCGGCGACGACCTGCCGTTCGGTGACGGTGCGCCAGTTGGATCCGCTCATCTGCGAGGGGATGATGGTGGCGGCCAGCGCGGCGCCGGTGGGCGTGTGCGCGAAGCACCACCACAGGTCGCCGCTGATCCGGGTGGGCCCGGCCGAGGCGGAGACGGGCAACTGCGAGACACCGAGCTTGCGTCGTTCGACGTCCTTGGGCGCGGCCGTGGGCAGCGCGGCGCCCGCGCTGTCGTCGGTACGGCAGCCGTGCGGCCGGCTGTCCTTCGCGGCGGAGTTGTCGGAGTCGTCGGACAACGGGCCGTCGGACGTCGCCGCCTTCGCGCGGTCAGGGGTGGTGGTGTCGTTGCCGGACACCATTGTGACGATCAGGCCCACCACGACCGCGACGCCGAGGAATCCCGCCGACAGCTGCCAGTTGCGCTGCTTGTAGTACGGCCCGGACTCCTCGACCCGCCGCTCCCTGCGTTTGAACATCTCGACCGCCCGCCCGGCCTAGGCGAAGACGAAGCTGATGAGCGGGCCCGCGGTGGCCACGAGGACACAGCCGCCGAGCACCATGCCGAGTCGGCTCATGTGCTCCGAACTCTCGCCCCGCTTCACGGAGATGGCCATCATCGCGCCGGTGATCAGCACCCCGGCGACACCGGCGGCGGTGCCGGCCCAGGCGGCGATGCCGAGAACCGTGTTGACCTTGCCGGTGAGTTCGTCTGGGGCGTTGCTCACCGGCTTGGGCACGGTGCCGTCGGCCAGGAGGTTGGAGGCTGCGAGGAGAAGGGACATGAGGATCTCCGAGGAGTCGGCGCCCGGCATGATCAGTGGGCGAGAGGGTGACTGAGTGATGGAGTGACTGACAGTGCTGGGAGGTGTGTTGGGGACCGGAAGGTGTGATGGGGCTACGGGCCGCCGAGGAGCCTCAGATCGCCCAGAACCGTGACGAGCGGTTGGGCGGACGTGGCGAGCAGGCAGGCGAGGGTGACGAAGAAGACGCCACGGAAGTGCTCGCCGCCTTCGCCCGGTTCGCCACGGCGCAGCTGGAGCGCCATCAGGGTGCCGACGGTGATCAGTCCGAAGACGCCGGCGGCCGTGACGCACCAGGCGAGGAGGTTGATGATCGTGTTGGCACCCACGGGCGGGGCGTAGTCGGCCAGGAGCCGGGCATCCGGCAGGGGATGGGTCACGACGCGGCTCCCTCGCTGTAGTGCTCGCTTCCCACCAACTTGGCGAGCGTGGCGAGTTGCCTGGGTGTGGACTTCGGGCGGCCACCCGTACGCCATGCCGGTATCCACGGCACCCGGTGCACGCGGGCGACGGAGCGCAGCACGCGGATACGGCGCAGCAGACTGAGCGGCAACCGTCCGGGGGCGTCGGCGACGAGGACCACGCCCAGCAGGTCGAGCCCCTGCGGGGCGTTGCCCTCCTCGAGCGCGCCCAACGCCTGGGAGACGGACCGCAGTCCGCGCGCGCTGGTCCTGCCGACCAGCACGATCCGGCGCGGTTCGCCCCGCGCGGGCTCCGGCCAGCGGGCTCCTACGTCCACTCCGCCGAGCGTCTCGACCAGCGAGGTCACCCCGGCTCCGCCGTGCGCCTTGACCCACCCGACGTCGTCACGCGACTTGCCCCGGGCCGCCTTGGGCCGCTTCGTCTCGCCCCAGGCCGGTTCGGCGGAGGGGACGGAGGCGGGGCGGCGGGCGGAGGAGGTGCGAGAGGGGGAGGGGCGAGGGCTGGTTGCGCGTGTCGGGGTTCGGGGGGCGGCTTGTACGGAGGCCTGCGGGGCCGCCGCTTGCGGGGTGGGCCGGGCGGCGGTGCGGGTTTGGGCGGCGGTGGTGCGAGTCGGGGCGCTGGTGCGAGCCTGCGGGATGGTCCCTGCGGGGGTGACACCTGCCGGAGCGGCAGGGCCTGCCTGGGCGGCGCCCCACGAGGAGGTCGCTCCCGCCGAGGGCACGGCTGTCGCCGGGGAACCCGCCACGGAGAGGTCCACCACCGGCTGCCCGCCGGGGCCTGCGGGAGACACTGGCTGCCCGCCTGGGTTCACAGGGAACGCCGAGTTTCCGGCAGGGGCAGCAGGGTGTGCCGGATACCCGCCGGGGTCGGCAGGATGCGCCGGATATCCGCCGGGGCCTGCCGGGACATGGTCAGCCGGGACCTGACCCGCCGGGACCACCTGGCCCGTGTCCCAACCCGGAGGGGCGGTCGTACCCTCGCTCGTTCCCGCAGTCGTGCCGGTCGCGCCGGCGTCAGGGGCGGCCGGCTGAGTGTTCGGGGGCGTCGGTTGGGGGGTTTTCGGTCCCCGTACCCATCCTTGCGGGCCCGACGGCGTTGCCGAAGGTGTGCCCATGTGTGCCCTGCCCCCCTACTTCGCTCGAACTTCCGCTGTTCTGGCTCATCTGGTTTCCACTGGTTTGAACTTATTTGTGCCAGGGCCCGTTTGGATCTGTCGAGCCCGTCGGACAGCACAACGGGCCATGTGGCCACCGCGGTTCAAGGTGAGGGGAAGAAGGCAGGCGCTCATGAGTTCAGGTACGGGAGAGGGCGGAGGCGGAGAGAGCGGCACCTCGACCGCGCTCAAGGCCCTCATCGGCGCCGGCACCGGCTGCGGCTGCCTGCTGGCCGCGGTGCTCACTCTGCCCATCGTGATCGTCGTCGTGATCATCTACGGCGGGTTCGGGGTCCTGTTGGCCCCGCTCATCGCGCTGTACCTGCTCTTCCACCATGGCGGCGGGGACCAGCCCAGCCAGGACGACGCGAACCAGACGCTCCAGATCTTCCAGGGCGACGGCAAGGGCGAGTTGGACACCTCGACCGTCCCCGAAGACCTGGTGGACCCCATTCAGAAGGCCGGCGCTCTGTGCGACGCCATCGGCCCGATCGTCATCGCCTCTCAGGTCGAGAAGGAGTCCGGCTTCAACGCGGACCTGGTCGGCCCGAACGGCGAGCAGGGCCTCTCACAGCTGCCGCCCGACATCTTCAAGCAGTACGGCAAGGACGACGACGGCAACGGCAAGGTGTCCGCCCTGGACGCCAAGGACTCGATCATGGCGCAGGGCCGCTACATGTGCGAGCTGGCCGACCAGGGCCAGAAGCTGCTCGACAGCGGCGAGGTCCAGGAAACGGACGACGACGGCGGGACCACCAACAGCGTCCTGGACCTCGCCCTGGCCGGCTACGACGTCGGGATGGACGCCGTCCGCGCGGCCAAGGGGGTGCCGCAGACGAACGAGGCCCAGGGCTACGTCCTCGCCATCCGCGCCCAGTTCGCCAAGTACCAGGGCATCGGCGCTCCGCCCTCGGGCGCCACCCCCGGCGTCACCCCCGACCCCTCGGACTCGTCCACACCCAGCCCCACCGACTCACCGTCGGTCACTACTTCGCCCACCGCATGAGCATGAGGAGGACAGCCATGGCCCGCTTCGAGGTGCACATCTCCGACGAAGGGTTCGCAGAGATCGACGGGGACCCCCTCGTCTCCGAGCCGGGTCAGTCCGTGCACGAGGCCGTACTCGACCAGTTGCAACGGTACGCGCAGGAGCGCGGCGCCGCCGTCGAGGCGACGGTGAACGACCGTCCCGGAGCCGCCCACTTCGCCCTTGAGATGTCGCCGGACGGTTCCAGCCGCATCCTCGTACCGGAGGAGGCACCGGCCCCGGAACCCGAACCGGTCCTCGTGGCCTCCGTGACGGCCCCCGACCTCGCCGAGGCTCCTGCGCCCTCCGCCGTCGCCACCGCGATCGCCCGTGCCCGCGCCCGCGCCGTGGCCGGGGACCGTGTCGCCGCCGCCCCGGCCCAGCTCTCCGCCGGGACCATCGACCTCCCCGCCGAACTCGCCGAACCGATCGGCCGTATCAACGCGTTGGCGGTCGTCGGACGGCTCGACGAGGCGTTCGCCGACGCGACCGCGCTGCGCGAGAGGCTGACCGGCTCGATGGGCGCCGAGCATCCGCACGCGCTGGAGGCGCGGGCCGTGGAGGCGTACCTCGCACACCTGTGCGGCGAACACCGCGAGGCCACCGTACTGGCCCTGGCCGTGGCCCGGATCGCGTGCGGGGCGGGGGACGACCGGGCGCCGGAGGAGGTGGCGCGGGCGGCGGCCGCCTGGCAACGGCTCGACGACGACCAGGCCGCACTCACCCACGGGCACGAACTGCTGCACATGTGGGCCAAGTTGGAGCGCCGTGGCCTGCTGCCACCCGGCCACTCGGAACTCGCCGAACAGGTCCGCAGACATGTGTGGGCACTGATGGCGTACGCCTGATCCACCCACGGGCGAGTCCCTCCCACCACAACCGCCCCACCCTCCCCGACCTGCTCGTCCATCGACTCGTACACCGAGCGTCAAACGAACGTGGAACGCACCTCGGAACACTCCGTTCCCCCGGAGGCCCCGGCTCTCAGTCCCCGGACTGGGGGCCAGCCATCCCAAGGAGCAGGAGCACACCATGAACGTGACGGTCATCGGATCGGCCGGCGCTGAATCCGTCGAGGAACGGGCGCTGCGCGACCTCTACTTGGAACACGGCCCCGCGCTCTACGCGTACGTGCTGCGTATGCTGGGCGGGGACACGCACCGCACGGAGGACGTCATCCAGGAGACGCTGCTGCGGTGCTGGAACAAGCAGAACCTGGTCGACAACGAGGGAATGGCCGTACGCCCGTGGATGTTCCGGGTGGCCCGCAACCTCGTCATCGACGGGCATCGTACGAGGAGGGCGCGGCCGTTGGAGGTCGGCGGCGCCACCTGGCTGACCGAGCTGGGCTCCGAAGTGGACGACATCGAGCGGATGTTGTCGTCCATGGTGGTGCGGGACGCCCTGGAGGCACTGAGCCCCGCGCACCGGGAAGTGATCAGGGCGACGTTCTTCGCGGACCGCACGACCCAACAGGCGGCCGACGCCCTGGGTGTCCCGCAGGGCACGGTCAAGTCCCGCGTGTACTACGCCCTGCGCTGTCTGAAGGCGGCGTTGGAGGAGCGAGGGGTGCGGTGAGGGCGGCGGGCAAGGCGCGGAAGAGCCAGGCGAAGGATGGCTGAAACGTTCCCGCAGTGTGTCAGCGGTGCGGTCCGCCTTCGTCGCCCTGTGTCAGCTCGCGCAGGGACTGCCGGACCTCGTCCGCCTCCGTATGGCCGCCCTCCTCCAGCAGGGCGAGCGCCGCGGCCCAGGCCGTGCGGGCCGGACCGTGGTCGCCTGCGGCACGATGGGAGTCCCCGAGGTGCCGCAGGGTGTCGGCCTCCAGGTAACGGTTGCCGAGTTCCTGGTACAGGTCTACGGCGAGTTCGAACCGCTTGACGGCCGCGTCGTACCGGCCGAGATGGTGGTGGGCGTAGCCGACGCTGTCCTGAGCGGAGGCCTCACCGTTGAGGTCGGCGGCCTCCTGGTGCAGGGAGACGGACTTCTCGCAGTGTTCCAGCGCACGTTCGGCGTCGCCGAGCAGGATGTACGTCCAGCCGATCTCGTTCAGGACGCTGGCCTCGCCGCCGTGGTGGCCGAGGGACCGGTACAGCTCGCCGGCCTGCGCGTAGTGGTCGAGCGAGTCGACGTAGCGTCCCGTCTCGTTGGCCAGATAGGCGAGGCAGCGGTGGGTGCGGGCCTGGCCGAAGGCGTCGCCAGCCCGCTGGAAGAGGTCCAGCGCCCGGCTCAGCAGCCGTAGCGCCTCGTCCGGGTGCCCGAAACGGGTGTGGCCGAAGCCCAGACTGCGCAGGGCGTGCGCCTGGCCGACGGGGTCGCCCAGGGTGCACGCGGCGCGCAGCGCGGCCTTGTTGATCTCCATCAGGTCGTGCCGGTAACCGAGGCGGTCGAAGTACAGGTCCAGGGCGTAGGCGGTGCGCCAGGCGTGGTTGTGGTGGCCGTCGTCGGCCGCGTACTCGACGATCGCGCGCAGCACATGGCGCTCGGTGCGCAGCCAGGCGGTCGCCTGCTTGCCGTCGTTGAACCGCAGCGGCTCGCTGTCTGTGCTGCCCGGTGGCAGGGGGATGGTCTCCCGGAACGGATCGAGGACGGCGGACGCCTGGTGGGCGGTGTGCAGATAGTGGTCGAGCAACCGCAGCACCGTCGTGTCCCGTTCGTACATGCTGTGCTGGTTCGTGATGAGTTCGTGGGCGTAGGCGCGCAGCAGGTCGTGGAAGACGAACCGGCTGGGGACGCGTTCCATGAGCAGGCTCGCCCCGGTGAGCTCGGTCAGCAGGGCGCGGACCTGACGCCGGGGCATGCCGGCCAGCGCGACCGCCACTGCGGTGCTGATGTCCGGGCCAGGGTGCACGGAGAGCCGGCGGAAGAGCCCGGCGGCCTCGGGCGACAGGGCGTTGTACGACCAGGAGAAGACGGCGCGGGCGTCGGAGCCGGCGTCCTGGCCGGCGGCGAACGCGTCGAGGCTGCCGTGGTCGCTGCGCAGTTCCGCGGCGATGTCGGCGAGCCGGAAGCCGGGGTGGTGCGCGGCGCGTGCCGCCGCGATGGACAGGGCCAGCGGCAGCCGGGCGCACAGGTCGACGATGGCGTCGGCCGCCTCCGGCTCGGCGTCGACACGGGCGCTGCCCAGCCGCCGGATCAGCAACTCCCGCGATTCCTCGGCGCTCAGCAGCCCCAGTGTGAGCGGATGCGCCCCGTGCCTGGCGACCAGGCCGCTGAGCCGGCCGCGGCTGGTGACGATGACGAGACAGCCGGACGCGCCGGGCAGCAGTGGCTGGATGTGCTCGGTGTCACGGGCGTTGTCCAGCACGATCAGCACCCGGCGGTCGGACAGGACGCTGCGGTACAGGGCGGCCTGTGCGTCGAGCCCCTCGGGGACGGCATGCGGGGCCACGCCGAGCGCCACGAGGAACGTTTCGAGCGCCTCGCCGGAGTTCATCCGGGAGCCGCCGGGGTCCCAGCCGCGGAGGTTGACGTAGAGACTGCCGTCGGGGAAGCGGTGGGCGATCCGGTGGGCCCAGTGCACGGCGAGGGTGGTCTTGCCGGCCCCGGCCATTCCGTCGATGACGGCGATGGCCGTGCTGGTGGCGGTAGTTGCGGTGCCGGCGGTGGTCGCCGAGGCGGGGCCGTCGTCGGGCAGCAGGGCGGCGACGCGGACGAGTTCGCTACGACGGCCGGTGAACATGGCCAGGTCTGCCGGGAGTTGGGAAGGGCGGACCTTGTCCCCGCGGCGGGCCGGCGAACCGGGATCGCCCGACTCCGTGCGGGTATCCCAGGCGTCAGGTGTGCCAGGGGTGTCGCCGTCCCCGTCCCCGTCGCCGCCCGCCCGTCCGCTCGGGATCGGCTGCGCCAGGGCAGGGTCCCCGGCCAGCAGACGGGCGTGCAGGCCGCGCAGGGACGGCCCCGGTTCTATCCCCAGTTCGTCGACCAGCGTGCGGCGGGTCCTCGCGTAGGCTTCCAGCGCCTCGGCCTGCCGTCCGCACCGGTACAGGGCGACGAGCAGCAGCTCGCTCACGGACTCGCGCAGCGGATGCGCGTCGCGCATGGCCAGCAGTTCCGCCACCGCGGCCTCGTGCCGGCCGATCTCCAGCTCGACGCGCAGCTTCAACTCCATGGTCCCCAGCCGCCGTTCGGCCAGGTCCGTCCGCGCGGATTCGGCGTACGGGCCGGGCACTCCGGCCAGTGCGGGGGTCCCCCAGGTGGCCAGCGCGGTGGCCAGCAGCCGGAGGGCGAGGTCGCCTTCGCCGGCGGCCCGGTGGTGCGTGGCCTGCGCCACCGCCGCGTCGCATGCGGTGACGTCGCAGGCGACCGTGTCGGTCGCCATGACGTATCCGTCGCCGATGGAGAGCAGAATGCCGGGCGACTGCCCCGGCGCCCGCTCCGGCTCCAACAGCTTGCGCAGTCGGGAGATATACGTGCGCACCACCGAGACCGCGCCCTGCGGTGGCTCCGTCCCCCAGACCCCGTCGACGAGATCGGCCACGGCCACCGTGTGTCCCCGGCGCAGCAACAGCATCGCGAGAACGGCTCGCTGCTGAGGTGAGCCGAGCGCCACTTCCTCGGTACCGCGCCAGGCGCGCAGCGGACCGAGCAGGGAGAACCGGTAGATCTTGAGTCCCCTTTCCGCCACGTCCGGACATTATCGTTCGATCCTCCGAACGTCAGCTCGAACGGCAATTTCCCGCCATGCGTTCACCGGGAAATGACACCCCGGAAACGCGCAGGCCGGAGGGGGTAAGAGGGGCGGACCTTCGGCCGGACCGGGACGGCATGCGCCCAGTCCGCGCGTCGACGGCGATCAGCCTGTCCAGGCGGGTCGTGAGGAAGGCGATGCCGTTCCAGAGGAAGGGGACGATTCCGCCCTGGGGCTCAGGTGCCGCTTCCAGCGCCGGGTGCCGGTGGTGAGGCCGTCGGCGTACAGGTGCGCCTTCGACGACGGCGAGCGATCGCAGGCGCGGTCCTTCCGGCTGCCGAAGGACGAGTGGGAGCGGATCGCGGCCTCGCCCTCGGCGGGCTGGAGCAGCTTGTCCTTGGCGGTGCGGGTAGGCGACCTCGCGGCCCGCGTCACGGGCGACGGCCAGTGGCGGGGCGCCGATCGAGGCGGGCTGGTCCAGAATCACGAGTACCCGGCCGTACTTGGCCGTGAGCTTGTCGAGCATGGCCCGCATCTTCGGCTCGCTGCTCAGGACCAGAGTTCGGTCGTTGGAGCCGCCTGCTGTAACTGCCCGTCGCGTAGCGGCCGGTGAGGTCCCTGAGCAGGATGAGGTCTGCAGCAGACCAAGGTTGGAGCGGAGAGCCGTCGAGGTCGCCACGCCTGATCGACGCCCTGCCAACTCCGGCTGCCAGGAGGCAAGTTGCAGAGGGATGGCCTCTGACTGCCTCCGATCGCCTCTGCAACCCGTCCTAGCAGGTCACAGCCGTTTCGGCCCCCGTAAGTCCAGGGCAGAGGGGTGCGCCGGATGTACCACGAGTACACGATCAACACCTCCGGCGAGAGCGACCGCGGCTCCCGGCGCGTTGTCACCGGGCAGGGCGGTGAGATCTACTACACCGATGATCACTACCAATCGTTCAGGGCGGTACTGAGATGACGTACGGGCCCTTCACGGATGTGTGCCGTGCGGCCGGATGGCAGGTCACCGTTCTCGAACTCACCGGCGTCTCGGACAAGTCCGGCTTCATGGAGCGCTGTGTGCGGGCGCTTGACCTGCCGGACTGGTTCGGGCGCAACTGGGACGCCCTCGCGGACACCCTGGGCGACCCCGACTGGGGGCCCGCGAGCCCGGGCAGACTGCTCCTGGTGACCGGCTGGCGGCAGTACGCGAAGGTACGGTCCGACGAGTGGGAGATCGCTCAGGAAGTCCTGGAGTCGGCCTCCGGACACTACGAGGAGCACGACGCCACGCTCGCGGTCTTCCTCGCTCTTGGAGGATCCGCCGAACTGCCTGCTGACCAGCCTGGATGATCTGTCCGTGACTCGCATACCAGCCGACATGGGACAATGAAGTACGTGCTCTTCCCCCTGGCTGACCTGTCCGGGGGCCACCTCTGATCGACTGGGATGTGCAGCACGTGCGTTTCCTCAATGACATCCAGCCCCCGTACGACCTGACGTATGACGACGTGTTCATGGTGCCCAGCCGCTCCGCGGTCGGCTCGCGTCAGGGCGTGGACCTCGCTTCCCCGGACGGCTCGGGCACCACCATCCCGCTCGTCGTCGCCAACATGACCGCCATCGCGGGCCGCCGGATGGCCGAGACCGTCGCCCGCCGCGGCGGCCTCGTCGTCATCCCGCAGGACATCCCGATCGAGGTCATCACCGAGGTCATCTCCTGGGTCAAGGGACGCCACCTGGTGCTCGACACCCCGATCGTCCTCGCCCCCCACCAGACCGTCGCGGACGCGCTGGCGCTGCTGAACAAGCGCGCGCACAACGCGGGCGTCGTCGTGGACGAGGACGGCCGGCCGGTCGGCGTGGTCACCGACGCCGACCTCACCGGCGTGGACCGATTCACGCAGCTGACCGAGGTCATGTCCCGGGACCTGCTGCTCCTCGACGCCGACATCGAGCCGCGCGAGGCCTTCCACAAGCTCGACCACGCCAACCGCCGCTACGCCCCCGCCGTGGACGCGGACGGCAAGCTCGCCGGCATCCTGACCCGCAAGGGCGCCCTGCGCGCCACGCTGTACACCCCGGCCACCGACGCGAACGGCAAGCTGCGCATCGCCGCCGCGGTCGGCATCAACGGCGATGTCGCGGGCAAGGCCAAGCAGCTGCTCGACGCGGGCGTCGACACGCTCGTCATCGACACCGCGCACGGTCACCAGGAGTCGATGATCAGCGCGATCAGGACGGTGCGTGCGCTCGACCCGCAGGTCCCGATCGTCGCGGGCAACATCGTTGCCGCCGAGGGCGTCAAGGACCTGATCGACGCGGGCGCGGACATCATCAAGGTCGGTGTGGGCCCGGGCGCCATGTGCACCACCCGCATGATGACCGGCGTCGGCCGGCCGCAGTTCTCCGCCGTCCTGGAGTGTGCCGCCGAGGCCAAGAAGTACGGCAAGCACGTGTGGGCCGACGGCGGTGTCAGGCATCCGCGTGACGTCGCGATGGCGCTGGCCGCGGGCGCGTCCAACGTCATGATCGGCTCCTGGTTCGCCGGTACGTACGAGTCCCCGGGCGACCTTCAGCAGGACGCCGACGGGCGCCTGTACAAGGAGTCGTTCGGCATGGCGTCCGCGCGCGCGGTGCGCAACCGCACCAGCGAAGAGTCGGGGTACGACCGGGCCCGCAAGGCGCTGTTCGAGGAGGGCATCTCCACCTCGCGGATGTTCCTCGACCCGATCCGCCCGGGCGTCGAGGACCTGATCGACTCGATCATCGCGGGCGTCCGCTCCTCCTGCACCTACGCGGGCGCCCACTCTCTGGAGGAGTTCGCCGAGAAGGCCGTCGTCGGCATCCAGAGCGCGGCCGGCTACGCCGAGGGCAAGCCGCTGCACGCCAGCTGGAACTGACGCGCTCTCTGTTGCTCGTACGGCCCCTCTTCCCGGCGGGAAAAGGGGCCGTATGTGTGCGGGGGGACTCGCTACGCTCGGCGCCCAGGAGGACGAACGGCCGGCCGTCTAGGCGGTGGAGGGAGGCGTAGTCGGGCACCGGGGACGTGTCCACAGCGGGCGAGGGGTCAGGGGTGGTAGGGCCTGGGATCATGGCGCCGCCTTCGGTCGGTACCCCGCCAGCTCCGGGAAAGGGCTTCGGTACGTCGATCTCGTACAGGACATCCAGGTCCATGCCGTGCCTCCCGTATCGAGTGGCGAGCACCATGAAGCAGACCTGACGAGGTGTCAATCCATACGGCTTCAGGAACCTGCCCGGGCGCGGAAAGGCGCCTTGCGCAACCATCGAAAGGTCCCGCGCAACGAACATGCGCCGGGATGCGATGAACGCAACGATCTTGCGGAGATGCGCAAGGCTGCTGCATTACGCCCGTGAAGGCCGGACTCATAGGGTCAAGCGCTGTACAGAGGCGTGGCGGGGACCCCGCTCGGTGGGTTCCTGCTCGCAGGGGTGCCGCCGGTCTCCGCCGTCCCGACCGGCAGCGATGAAGGAGCCAGCGCGTGCTCGACCAAGGCGCACCCCCGCAGTCCCGCACCACATCCGCCCCACCGTCCCCGGGGATCGGCGCGCGCCTCATGCGCCGCAAGCCCGTGGAACGCCTGGTCGCCGAGGGCGGCCAGGGAGAGGGCGGCACCCTGCGGCGCTCCCTCGGGCTGTGGCAGCTGACCATGATCAGCATCGGTGCCACGCTCGGCACCGGCATCTTCGTCGTCCTCGGCGAGGCCGTCCCCAAGGCCGGGCCCGCGGTCACCCTGTCCTTCGTGATCGCCGGTTTCACGGCGCTCTTCTCCGCCCTCTCCTACGCCGAGCTGGCGGGCACCATCCCGGTCTCGGGGTCCTCGTACTCGTATGCGTACGCAACGATGGGCGAGCTGATCGCCTGGATCTGCGGCTGGTGTCTGGTCCTGGAGTACGGCGTGTCGGTGGCTGCGGTCGCGGTCGGCTGGGGCGAGTACCTGAACGAGCTGCTCGACGGCACGATCGGCGTCACCATCCCGGACGCCCTGTCCGCGCCGCCCGGCGACGGCGGCATCTTCAACCTGCCCGCGCTGATCGTGGTGCTGCTCGCCATGGCGTTCCTGCTCGGCGGGGCGAAGGAGTCGGCGCGCGCCAACACGATCATGGTGTGCGTGAAGATCGCCTCGCTGGTGCTCTTCTGCGCGATCGGCATCCAGGGCTTCCGGTCCGGCAACTACGAGCACTTCATGCCGCTCGGCATGGCGGGCGTCAGCGCCGCCGGGGCCACGCTCTTCTTCTCGTACATCGGCTTCGACGCCGCCTCCACCGCCGGTGAGGAGGCGAAGAACGCGCAGCGCGACCTGCCGCGCGCGATCATGCTCTCGCTGGTCATCGTGACGGCCCTGTACGTCCTCGTCGCGGCCGTCGCCGTGGGAGCGAAGCCCTGGCAGCGGTTCAACGACTCGGAGGCCGCGCTCGCCGAGATCATGAAGGACGTCACCGGGCAGACCTTCTGGGGCACGCTGCTGGCCGCCTGCGCCGTCATCGCCATCGCGAGCGTCGTCCTGACCGTGCTGTACGGCCAGACCCGCATCCTCTTCGCGATGTCCCGTGACGGGCTGGTGCCCAAGGTCTTCGCGCGGGTCGATGCGAAGACGGGTACGCCCCGTGCCAACACCGTGATCGTCTCGCTGTTCTGCGGCGTCCTCGCCGCCGCGATTCCGCTCGGCCAGCTTGCCGACGCCACCAGCATCGGCACGCTCTTCGCCTTCGCGCTGGTCAACATCGCCGTTGTCGTGCTGCGCCGGACACGCCCGGACATGCGGCGCACCTTCCGGGTTCCGCTGTCGCCCGTGCTGCCCGCGATCGGCTTCGCCCTGTGCGTGTGGATGATGGGCAGCCTGTCGACCGTCACCTGGGTGGTCTTCGGGGTCTGGATGGCCGTCGGGCTCGTGTTCTACTTCAGTTACGGCTACCGCCGGTCCCGTGTCGCCACCGCGGAAGCCGCAACCGCAGAACCACTCGCAGAAAAGTGAACCACCCGCAGTGCTGAACGATCTCGACGAACGCATCGTGCACGCCCTCGCCGAGGACGCCCGCCGCTCCTACGCCGACATCGGCCAACTGGTCGGCCTGTCCGCGCCGGCCGTGAAGCGACGGGTGGACCGGTTGCGTGCCACCGGCGCCATCACCGGATTCACCGTCCGGGTGGACCCGGCGGCGCTCGGGTGGGAGACCGAGGGGTTCGTCGAGATCTACTGCCGCCGGAACACCTCGCCGGAGACGATTCAGCGAGGGCTCGAGCGGTATCAGGAAGTCGTGGCCGCCTCCACCGTCACCGGGGAGGCAGACGCGGTCGTGCAGGTCTTCGCCTCCGACATGCGGCACTTCGAGCGGGTCCTTGAGCGGATCGCGGGCGAGCCCTTCGTGGAGCGTACGAAGTCGGTGCTGGTGCTCTCGCCTTTGCTGCGGCGGTTTTCTTCCGGGTCGCCCACGTAGGTGCCCCGAGGGGCCGGTGGGGCCGGTTCGCGGCTGCGGAGCGTGTGTGGCTGTCGCGACGTTGCCCGCGCCCTCGACGGGGCGCTGCCGCTCACTCCGCCGTCTTGCGGGCCAGGGCGTTGTTGCCGATGGAATTGTGGACGCTGAAGCTGACCGCGTCCGAGCGGTAGCGGTCGTCCGACCACTCCACGGGGCGCCCTTCGCGTGTGGTGGTGACGCGGCGGACGCGCAGGAGCGGGCTGGTGCGGCGGACGCCCAGGAGGTCGGCGTCCTGGGCGCCGGCCGCCACCGCGTCGATGACGTGCTCGCCGTAGGCGAAGACCAGACCGGTGTCCTCGAAGAGCCGCTGGGTGACCGAGGGGCATTCAGGCTCGATGGCCTCGACGGCAGGGGAGATCCAGTCCGCGTACACGGTCCGCTCCAGCAGGACCGGCTCGCCGTCCAGGCCGCGGACGCGCAGGACGTGCAACACGGTTGTCTTCTCGGAGAGTTGGAGACGTACGGCGTCCTCCGCGGTCGCCGGCCGGTATTCCTGGGCCACTACATGGCCCGTAGCCTCGCGCCCCATCGCGCGCGCCCACTGGGCGAAGCTGCGCAGTTCGGCGAAGCTCTGGCTGCGGCGGCTGGCCAGGACCACCCGGCGGGCGCCCTGGCGGGAGCCGATGAGCCCCTCGGTGGTCAGGGCCGCGACGGCCTGACGGACCGTGCCGCGCGAGACGCCGTGGTGGGCGGCGAGGTCCGTCTCCGCGGGCAGCAGACTGCCCACGGTGTACTCCTCGCGGTCGATCGCCCGCCGCAGCTCGTCGGCGATCTCCTCGTGTCGCGCCGCCATGCTTCCCCTCTGATTCGACTTCTGTGCACAGCGTCACCAGCCTAATCGAGAGGGAGCCGTGATCTGCGCGGAGCGGGATTGTGCAGGGAATCGCGGGTCACGGTTTCGCCAAAGTTTACGAACAGGACACCATCTCCGGGCCTACTAGGGCCAACTTGTTCAGACAAGTTTTCCGTCCCACCCCACCCTCGTGCGTACTCCTGGAGAGACCGTGACCGTGTTCCTGCCGAGGACCGCCGTCCTCACCGGCGGCCTCGCCGTCGCCGCCGCACTCGCCCTGAGCGCCTGTGGCGCCGCTCCCGACGACAAGGCGACCACCGCCAACGGCAAGAGCGCGGCCACCGCGACCTCGGCCGCGGACTTCGGTGGCCTCGACGCCCTGGTCAAGGCCGCAAAGAAGGAGGGCACGCTGCACGCGATCGCGCTGCCCCGCGACTGGGCCAACTACGGCGCCCTGATCGACGGTTTCAAGAAGAAGTACGGCATCAAGGTCGAGGTCGAGAACCCGGACGGCGCCAGCCAGGACGAGATCAACGCCGTCACGTCGCGCAAGGGCCAGGACCGCGCGCCCGACGTCCTCGACCTGGGCAGCTCGTTCGCGCTCAGCGCCGCCCAGCAGGGGCTGCTCGCGCCGTACAAGGTGAGCGCCTTCGGTGACATCCCCGAGGGGCAGAAGGACCCGAAGGGCCAGTGGTACAACGACTACGGCGGCTACATCTCCATCGGCTGCGACGCCAAGAAGGTCAAGGAGTGCCCGACGACCTTCAAGGACCTGCTGAAGCCGCAGTACAAGGGTCAGGTCGCTCTCAACGGCAACCCCACCAAGTCGGGTTCGGCCTTCGGCGGTGTGTACGCGGCCTCGCTCGCAAGCGGCGGCTCCTTCGACGACATCCAGCCCGGCCTCGACTTCTTCGCCAAGCTGAAGAAGAACGGCAACTACACGCCCGTCGAGTCGACGCCGGCCACCGTCGAGAAGGGCGAGACGCCCATCAGCATCGACTGGGACTACCTGAACGCCGGTTACGCCGACGAGTTCAAGTCCAAGGGCGTCGACTGGAAGGTCACCGTCCCGACGGACGGCCAGTTCTCCCAGTACTACTCGCAGGCCATCAACAAGGACGCCCCGCACCCGGCGACCGCTCGGCTGTGGCAGGAGTACCTGTACAGCGCCGAGGGCCAGAACCTCTGGCTCAAGGGCTACGCCCGCCCGGCCCTGATGACCGCCATGGACAAGGCCGGCACGCTCGACAAGACCGCCGCCGCCAAGCTCCCCGAGGTCTCGGGCACGCCGAGCTTCCCGACCGAGGCCCAGCAGAGCAAGGCCAAGGGCGTTCTCGCCCAGGGCTGGGGCAAGGCCGTCTCCGGATGACCACCGTCCTCACCGAGGCCCCGGCCGACGTGGCGCCCGCCGCTGCTGACCAGCGGCGGTGGCGCCGCGCGCCCGGCTGGCTCGCCGTCGTCCCGCTGCTCGTCGTCGTGGGCATCGCCTTCGGGATTCCCGCCCTGGCCATGCTGAACGGCGCCTTCACGGTCAAGGACCAGGCCAGCGGCGCCACGTCGTACACCGCGGCCAATCTGACCGGCTCGCTGCAGGGCGCGTATCTCACCGCCCTGATCGGCAGCGTGAAACTGTCCGCCGTCTCCGCGGGCATCGCGACCGTCCTCGGACTGCCGCTCGCCCAGGCCGTGGTGACCTCGCGCCGGCGCGCGCTGCGCGAGGCCGTGCTCACCGCGTCCGGCGTCCTCGCCAACTTCGGCGGGGTTCCGCTGGCCTTCGCCTTCGTCGCCACCCTCGGCAACTCCGGTGTGCTGACCCGGCACTTGGGCCTGACCGACAAGGGCTGGAACCTCTACAGCTTCTGGGGTCTGGTCATCGTCTATCTGTACTTCCTGATCCCGCTGATGGTCCTCACCATCACGCCCGCCCTGGAGGGCCTGCGCTCCCAGTGGCGCGAGGCCGCGCAGAACAACGGCGCCACCGCTGTCCAGTACTGGCGGCACGTGGCGCTGCCCGTCCTCGCGCCCTCGCTGCTCGGCGGCCTGGTGCTGCTCTTCGGCAGCGCGTTCGCCGCGTACGCCACCGCCGCGGCCATGGTGGGCAGCGCGGTTCCGCTGGTCACCCTGCAGATCGCCGACGCCATCTCCGGCAACGTGCTGGTCGGCCAGGAGAACGTGGCGCTCGCCCTCAGCCTCGACATGGTCCTTGTCGCGGGCCTGGTCATGGCCGTGTACCTGCCCCTGCAACGACGGAGTGCGCGATGGCTCGCCTGAACCTGTGGCGCTGGGTCGTCCTCGGCTGCGCCGCGCTGTACTTCCTGGTCCCGCTCGCCGCATCGGTGATCTTCACGGTCGACGTGCCGGGCCAGGGCGTCACCTTCGACGCGTACAGCCAGATCGTCTCGACCGACGGTTTCGTCTCCAGCCTGCTGCTCTCGTTGGAACTGGCCGCCGCCACCATCGCCGTGGTGCTGCTCCTGATGGTGCCCGCGATGGTCGCGCTGCGGCTCGGGGCGCCTCGGCTGCGGCCGGTGGTCGAGGTGGTGTGCTCCCTGCCGCTGGTCGTGCCGCCGATCGCCTTCGTCGCCGGGATCGCCACCGTGCTGAAGTGGGGGCCCGAGCACCTCTCGCGCACCCCGCTGTTCCAGACGTTCGTGGCGATCCAGAACCCCGACTTCCCCGTGGTGCTCGTCCTCGCGTACGTCGTGATGGCGCTGCCGTTCGTGTACCGGGCGCTGGACGCCGGACTGCGCGCCGTCGACGTGCGCACCCTCGTCGAGGCCGCCCGCAGCTGCGGCGCGGGCTGGCCGCAGGCGCTGGTCCGGGTCGTGCTGCCCAATCTGCGCGGTGCGCTGCTCAACGCCTCCTTCCTCACGCTGGCGCTGGTCCTCGGCGAGTTCACGGTCGCCCAGCTGCTCGGCTTCCAGCCGTTCGCCGTGTGGATCTACAGCGTCGGCGGCTCGCAGGCCCAGCTGTCCGTCGCCGTCTCCGTGCTCAGTCTGCTCGTCACCTGGGCCCTGCTCCTCTCGCTCGCCGGGCTCGGCGGGCGCTCCCGTACCGCTTCCCGGGGATGAACCATGACCGTCACCACGCTTGAGAAGGCCGCCGACGCCAAGGCCGCCACCGTTGAATTCCGGGGTCTGCGCCGGGAGTTCGGACCGACCGTCGCCCTCGACGGATTGGACCTCACCGTTCAGCCCGGCGAACTCCTCGCCCTGCTCGGCCCGTCCGGATGCGGCAAGACCACCGCGCTGCGCGTGCTGGCCGGGTTCGAACACCCCGACTCCGGTGAGGTGTTGGTCGACGGCGAGGACGTCACGCGCGTCCCGGCGCACCGTCGTGACGCGGGGATGGTCTTCCAGTCGTACAGCCTCTTCCCGCATCTGAGCGCCCTCGACAACGTGGCCTTCGGACTGCGGATGCGCAAGGTACGTACGGCCGAACGGCGGTCCCGTGCTGCCGAGTTGCTCGACCTCGTGGGTCTCGCCGACAAGGGCGAGCGGTTCCCGCACCAGCTTTCCGGTGGCCAGCAGCAGCGCATCGCACTCGCCCGCGCGCTCGCCCTGCGGCCGCGCGTGCTGCTGCTCGACGAGCCGCTGTCGGCGTTGGACGCCAAGGTGCGGCTCACGCTCCGGGAGGAGATCCGCCGTCTCCAGCAGGAACTCGGTATCACCACCCTGTTCGTGACGCACGATCAGGAAGAGGCGTTGTCCATGGCGGACCGGGTCGCGGTCATGCGGGCCGGGAAGCTCGAACAGTGCGCCGCGCCCGCCGAGTTGTACGGGCGTCCCGCCACCGCCTTCGTCGCCGAGTTCGTGGGCACGATGAGCCGGATTCCGGGACACCTGGACGGCGAGACGGTCGAGGTGCTCGGTCAGCGGCTGCCGGTGGACGGGGACGCGCCCGCAGTACCGGAGGTGGATGTGCTCGTGCGGCCCGAGGCGATGCGGGTGCGCTCGGACGACGCCGGTGACGCGCGCGTCGTGGCGACCGCCTTCCTCGGGGCGGCCACCCGGGTCACCGTGCGGCTCGCGGACGGCACCGAGGTCAAGGCAGACCTGCCCACGCACGAGGCCGCGGCGCTCGGATCGGGTGCCGCCGTGACGGTGGGACTGCCGGAGCGGGCGGTGCTGGTCGCCGAGCGCACGAACTGAAGAAGGGCCGAGTTTCGCACGCCGAAGCCCGGCCACCGAGACCGCTGCACCGACGAAAGAGGGCATCGTGACCCACCGCACCACCCCCCAACTCACCCTCCAGGCCGTCCTGTTCGACATGGACGGCACGCTCGTGGACACCGAGCGGCTGTGGTGGGAGGCGGTGGAGCAGGTGGCCGACGGGCTCGGACGCCCGCTGACGGGCGCCGACCAGGCCGAGGTGCTCGGGCGGCCCGTCGAGTACACCGCGGCCTGGCTGGGCGGGATCACGGACGCCCCGGCCGAGGAGATCGCCGCCGAGCTGCACCGGGAGTTCGCGGACCGCGTCCGCACCGGCATCGTGCCCCGGCCGGGAGCGCTTCGACTCCTCCAGGAACTGGTGCACGAGGGCGTCCCCACCGCCCTCGTCACCGCATCACCGCGCGCGGTCGCCGACACCGTGCTGGAAGCCCTCGGCGCCGGACACTTCGCCGTCTCCGTCACCGCCGACGACACCGAGCGCACCAAGCCCGCCCCCGACCCGTACCTCGCCGCCTGCCGCGCCCTGGGGGTCGAGCCCGCCGCGTGCGTCGCCGTCGAGGACACCCGCACGGGCGTCGCCTCCGCCGAGGCGGCGGGCTGCGCCGTGCTCGCGGTGCCCTCCCTCGCGCCGATCGCCCCCGCGGCCGGGCGCACCGTTCTCGCCAGCCTGGAAGAGGTGACCCCGGCACGGCTGCGCGCCATGGTCGCGCCCCGCGAGCTGCGGGTGATGAGCTGGAACCTCTGGTACGGCGGCACCAAGGTGGACGACCACCGCGAGAAGCAGCTCAAGGCCATCGCGGAGACGGGCGCGGACGTGGTCGGTCTTCAGGAGACGTATGGGAACTCGGCGGAGGAACTCGCCGTGGCGCTCGGCTGGCACCACCACCGGGCGGGCGAGAACCTAGGCGTCATCAGCCGCTATCCGATCACCGCTCGCCTGGGCGATCCGGACGTCGGTTTCTACGGGGGGACCGGCGTCCGGATCCGGCTGGACGGCGGGCAGGAGGTCGACATCTGGAGCGCCCACCTCGACTACACGCCGTACGGGCCGTACGAGGCCGCCTTCGACCGGCTCCCGGCCGGCGAACTCATCGCCCACGAAGCCGTACGGCTGGAGCAGATGCGGGAGATCCTCCGGCGGATCGCGGAGTCCGCCACCGACGCCACCCCCGTGGTGCTGGTCGGTGACTTCAACGCGCCCTCGCACCTGGACCGGCCGGACGTCGAGTGGCCGGTGACCAAGGCCGCCGAGGAGGCGGGCCTGCGCGACTCCTACCGCGAGGCCCACCCCGACCCCGTACGGGATCCGGGGCACACCTGGTCGCCGATCCACGTGGAGCACGAGGACGGCAGCGGGCGGCCCGAGCCGCAGGACCGGATCGACTTCGTCCTGCATCGCGGCCTGCGGGTGCGCGACTCGCGCACGTTCGTCAGCGGCACCCCGCGCCCCTGGCCCGACGTCGCCGGCAACCACTGGCCGTCGGACCACGCCGCGGTCGTCACCACCTTCACCGTGCCCCGGGCCGACTGACCGCGCACGCACCGCGCGTTGAGTGGACCGAGCACTCCCCTCGTATTGAACAAACAGTCAGTTCAGGAAGCCATTGCGATCCGGGTGCGTCATCCCGTAGGTTGATCCGCGCTCGCTACCAGCGGGTAACATCGATGGGTAACCACACGTCGCCCGGCCGCCCGACCGTCCTGTCGTCCTGGGGAGACCATGCGCCGCTGGCCCTTCGGCCGTCCCACCACGGTCCGTACGCGCATCGTGGCGCTCGCACTCGCTCCGGTAATCGCCCTCATGACGCTGTGGAGCTTCGCCATGGTGTCCGTCACCGGCGAACTGCGCGCGCTCGTCCGGGTCCAGGGGGTGTACGTCGACTTCGGCACACCGGTCGACACGGCGGTCGGCCAGATCCAGATCGAACGGCGGCTCGCGGCCGCGTACCTGGGGGCGAATCACGGTACGGCGGCGGCCGTCGAGCTGCTGGAGCAGCAGCGCCGCACCGACCGCGCCGTGACCGCCATGCGGGACGCGATCCGGGACGGGGACCGCGGCCGGCTGTCCGACCGGCAGCGACAGGTGCTCGACGCCATGCTCCATTCCGTCGACGCGCTGGAGGGGCTGCGGGAGCGCGTGCTGTCCCGCGCCATCTCCTGGGACCGGGCGGTCAGCGAGTACAGCACACTCGTGGAACCGGGCTTCGACGTCCAGTCCGCGCTCACCGCGCTGCAGGCCGGACAGCTCGCGCGCGAGGCCCAAGTCGTCATCGAGCTGGTGCGGGTACGGGAGTTCGTGTCGCGCGAGGACGCCCTCGTCGCCGGGGCGCGGGCCGCCGGATCGCTCAGCGACCGCCAGTACGACACACTGACCGCGACGATCGAGGACCGCCGGGTCTTCGAGCGGACGTATGTGCCCGACCTGCCCGCCGACTCGCGCTCCCTCTTCGAGGAGTTCCAGCGCGGGGGCCTCCATCGGCAGTTGACCCGGGGCGAGGACGCCCTGCTGCGGGCGGGCGCGCAGCGTGCGGGCGAGGCCGTCGCGGCCGGCTCCTGGCGCACCACCACCGACCGGGCCGTCAAGCGCTACATGCAGCTGTGCACCCGGTCGGCCGTCAACTCCGCAGAGCGTGGGCGGGAGTTCGCCTACCGGGAGCTGGCCAAGGCCGCCGTCGTCGGAGTGCTCGGACTCGCCGCCGTGGCCCTGTCCCTGTGGTTCGCCGTGCGCGGCGCCCGTCGTATCTCGCGCCGCCTGGAAACGCTGCGGGACGCCGCCGACCTCCTGAGCTCCCGCCAACTGCCGGACGTGATGCGGCGGTTGAGCGCGGGCGAGGACGTGGACGCCGCCGCCGAGGCCCCGCCCCTGGCCGACGGGGAGGCGGGTGCCGACGAGATCGGCCAGGTCGGCCGGTCCTTCAACACCGCCCGCCTCGCGGCCGTCGAGGCCGCCGTCAAGCAGGCCACCCTGCGCCGCGGGCTGTTCGCCGTGCTCCTCAACATCGCCCGCCGCAATCAGGCGCTCGTGCACCGCCAGCTCAAACTCGTCGACACGCTGGAGCGGCGCACCAACGACCCGGACGTCCTGGAGGACCTGTTCCGGATCGACCACCTCACCACCCGCATGCGGCGGCACGCCGAGAGCCTGATCATCCTGTCCGGCGCGGCGCCCGGCCGCAAATGGCGGCGGCCCGTACCCATCGCCCACGTGGTGTCCTCCGCGGTGAGCGAGATCGAGGACTACGCGCGCGTCGTGATCCCGCCTATGCCGGAGGCGGGTGTCGCGGCGGACGCCGTCGCCGACGTCGCCCATCTGATCGCCGAACTCGTCGAGAACGCCACCGTGTACTCGCCGCCCCACACCCAGGTCACCCTGCGCACCGGCCGGGCCGGGGGTGGCTTCGTCCTGGAGATCGACGACCGTGGCCTCGGCCTCGAGCCCGAGCAGATCGAGGAAGCCCACCGCACCCTCACCACGCCGGACGACTTCGACCCGACCCGCCACGACCGGCTCGGGCTGTACGTGGTGGGGCGGCTCGCCGCACGCCATGGCATCGAGGTCACGCTGTGCCGGTCGCCGTACGGCGGTACGACGGCGGTGGTGCTGCTGCCGGAGGCGGTCCTCGCGCCGATCGAACCCGAGCGGCCGGAGGCGGTGGCGGACACGGAGCGGCGGGCGCTGCCCTCCCGGAGGGGAACCGCGGTCCTCCAGGAACAGCGCGCGGTGCAGCAGGAGCACGAGCAGGGGCGCGAACGGGAGCAGGGCCAGGAGCGGGAGGGGGAGCGGGAGCACGGCCACGAGTGGGAGCGGGCGCAGGAACGAGAGCAGGAGCAGGTCGTGAGCCTGGGCCGTATGCCGGAGAGCGGTCCGGCGTCGGAGTCGCCCGCCCTGCCCACACGCGTCCGCCAGACCTCCCTCGCCCCCCAGCTGCGCACCGAGGTTCCGGCACCCGACGGGACGTCGGAGCGCGAGGTCACGCCCGAGGAGATCCGCGCGGTCTTCGGCGCCTTCCAGCGCGGCCTCGACCGAGGCCGCAAGGGCCTGCCGACCGAACCCGGCCCCGCGCAGCGAACCGACACCGAGGAAGGAACGGCCGCCGCCGATGCGCCCTGACCAGACCCCCGAGCACCCCGCCCGACTCTCCGAGCTCCCGGGCATCACCCCCGAACAGCCCGGCATCGACCCCGAACAGCCCGGCACCGATCTCGGCTGGCTGCTCGACGACCTCGTGGCCCGAACCGACCACGTCCGCCAGGCCGTGCTCCTCACCGCCGACGGCCTCCCGCTGAGCTGCTCGGACGGCATGCGCAGAGGGGACATCGAGCATCTCGCCGCCGTCTGCTCCGGCTTCCACAGTCTCGCCCGGTCGGCCGGCGAGCGCTTCGCCGCGGGGGAGGTGCGCCAGACCATGGTGATGCTCGACGACGCCTACCTCTTCATCACCCCGGCGGGTGACGGCAGTCGGCTGGCCGTCCTGAGCGAGGTGCAGACGGACGTCGGACAGCTCGCCCACGAGATGGCGCTGCTCGTCCGCCGCGTCGGCCGCCACATGGCTGCCGCCGTACGATCGGCCGCCGACCCCGCGGGCCCCTGATCCGCCCGTGACCGACGACCACTGGTACGAGGACGAGACCGGCTCGATGGTGCGGCCCTACACCGTGACGCGGGGCCGGACCCGGCCCTCGGACCGGCACACCATCGATCTGATGTCGCAGGTCACGGCCGCGCGGACGGACGAGGGACAGCCGGGCGTCGACCATGCCCGCGCCGCCCTGCTCGACCTGGTGCGCCGCGGACCCCGGCCGGTCGTCGAACTGGCCGCGGACGCCGACCTGCCCCTGACCGTCGTACGTGTGCTGCTCGGCGACCTGGCCGAGGCCGGTCTGGTGCGCATCGACGCACCGCGGCGGCCGGGGCCGGGCGGACCGGCGGCCGACCCGGAGCTGCTGCGCGAGATCGTGGAGCGGCTGCGCGAGCTGTGAGAACAGGGCCCGAGCCGTGAGCACCAGTGCCCCGGCAGGCAACGTTTGCGCGTCAAGGAGCGGCGTCCGGTGCGTGCTCTCGGTGTGGTGCCGGCCGGAAGTCCTCGTACTGGACGTACTTGGGCTTTCGGTCGGTGCGGCGAGAGGGCGTGCCGGGCGTCGCGACGGGGCGAACGTTGCCTGCTGGGGCACTAGAACGCGGGCTGCCAGGGCACGACCGTGTAGTCGCCCGTGCCCTGCTTCACCTTCTCGAAGGGCGCGGAACCGACGCACTTCGGCAGGTCCTTGGTCTCCACCGGACTGCCGACCGACGCCCAGCTGTAGCCCAGCCGGTCGTGGTGGCCGAGGTCGTGGACCGTGATGCCGACCCGCCCGCCCTTCGCGCCGGGCAGGTCGGAGTCGGTGATCACTCCGGAGACCACGGCCACCTTGCCCCCGGTGAGCAGGCAGTCGACCCTGGCCTTGGCCCAGGCCCCGTCACCGTCGATGTAGTGACTCCACGCGAAGGTGCCGGTGGCCTTCAGCGGGTTGTCGTTGTCCTTGGCCGCGAGGTGGGCGTCGAAGGAGAAGGTGATGTCGTCGCCCGCCGACCGGTACACCTTGGCGGTTCCGGTGAGCGCGGCGGCCTCCCGCTTGTCCTGATGCCCGGTGCCGGAGGCGGCGGCGGATCCGGCCGCCGCGGCGGAGAGGAGCACGGCGGCACCGAGCGCGATGAGCTCCGGACGACGGTCCAGGCGGCTCATGACAGTCCTTTCTGCAGGTGAAACGGACAGTCACCACTGTTCCGCCGACGCTCGTCGGGCACATCGTGCCGCGGACGTCACCGCCCCTCCGCCGTCCGGCGGGGGCCATGCCCGTGACCTGCGCCTCAAGGCGGATCCGGGCCACGCCCAAGGGGGATCCGGGCTACGTCCGAGGGTGCGCAACGAATCGCCGCCGGGCCCCTGGGGCACGCAACGATTCGTTCAGTGGCGCGCAACGGGTCCTTCTTGTCCGGTCGAGGCCGCCGCCCGTACCGTCTATCCAAGCGATCCCTGCGAAGTGCAGGCACGCCTCCACACCGCCCGGCGCCGCTCACCCCCAAACCCTCCGTACCCGTGAGGAACACGCATGCGCACAGCCCTGCTCCAGAGCTCCGGCCGTCCCGGCTCGGTCGTCGAGAACCTCAAGGTGCTCGACGAGGCCGCGGGCCGCGCCGCCGGTGCCGGCGCCGGGCTGCTCGTGGCGCCGGAGATGTTCCTGACCGGGTACGCGATCGGTGACGACATCGCCCGCCTCGCCGAGCCAGCCGACGGCGGCTCGGCCGACGCGATCGCCGAGATCGCCACCCGGCACGGCGTGGCCCTCGCCTACGGTTACCCCGAGCGCTCCGGCGAGCAGGTCTTCAACTCCGCGCGGCTGATCTCCGCCGACGGCACCCGTCTCGCGAACTACCGCAAGACTCACCTCTTCGGCTGCTTCGAACGCGACCACTTCACGCCCGGCGAGCAGCCGGTCGTGCAGGCCGAGCTCGGTGGCCTGCGGGTCGGCCTCATGATCTGCTACGACGTCGAGTTCCCGGAGAACGTCCGCGCGCACGCCCTCGCCGACACCGACCTCCTGCTCGTGCCGACCGCGCAGATGCACCCGTTCCAGTTCGTCGCCGAGTCCGTCGTCCCGGTGCGCGCCTTCGAGAACCAGATGTACGTCGCGTACGTCAACCGCACCGGGCCGGAGGGGGAGTTCGAGTTCGTCGGCCTCTCCACGCTGGCCGGGCCCGACGGGGTCGCCCGCGCCCGGGCCGGCCGCGGCGAGGAACTGGTCTTCGCCGACGCCGACCCCGGCTTCCTCGCGGCCTCGCGCGAGGCGAACCCGTATCTGAAGGACCGCCGCCCCGGCCTCTACGGGTCGCTGATCTGAGTCCGGCCGCACTCTCCCCTCAAACAGCTTTCGCGCAAGGAGTCCGTACCCCATGACGTCCACGGTGCCCAACGCCGTCCAGCACGCCGATGTGCAGCAGCCGCCGATCACCATGTTCGGCCCGGACTTCCCCTACGCGTACGACGACTTCCTCGCGCACCCCGCGGGCCTCGGACAGATACCCGCGACCGAGCACGGCACCGAGGTCGCGGTCATCGGCGGCGGACTCTCCGGCATCGTGGCCGCGTACGAGCTGATGAAGATGGGCCTCAAGCCCGTCGTGTACGAGGCCGACGAGATCGGCGGCCGGCTGCGGACGGTGGGCTTCGAGGGGTGCGACCCCTCGCTCACCGCCGAGATGGGCGCCATGCGCTTCCCGCCGTCCTCCACCGCCCTCCAGCACTACATCGACCTGGTGGGCCTGGAGACCCGGCCGTTCCCCAACCCGTTGGCCGAGTCGACGCCTTCGACGGTCGTCGACCTCAAGGGCGAGTCGCACTACGCGACCACCGTCGACGACCTGCCGCAGGTCTACCGCGACGTGATGAACGCCTGGAACGCCTGCCTCGAAGACGGCGCCGACTTCTCCGACATGAACCAGGCCATGCGGGAGCGCGACGTGCCGCGCATCCGCGAGATCTGGGCGAAGCTCGTCGAGAAACTCGACAACCAGACCTTCTACGGCTTTCTCTGCGAGTCGGAGTCCTTCAAGTCCTTCCGCCACCGTGAGATCTTCGGCCAGGTCGGCTTCGGCACGGGCGGCTGGGACACCGACTTCCCGAACTCCATCCTGGAGATCCTGCGCGTCGTCTACACCGAGGCCGACGACCACCACCGCGGCATCGTCGGCGGCTCCCAGCAACTGCCGCTGCGGCTGTGGGAACGCGAGCCCGAGAAGATCGTCCACTGGGCGTACGGGACGTCGCTGGCCAAGCTGCACGACGGCACCCCGCGCCCGGCCGTGACCCGACTGCACCGCACCGCGGGCAACCAGATCACGGTGACGGACGCGAACGGCGACATCCGTACGTTCAAGGCGGCCGTCTTCACCGCCCAGTCCTGGATGCTGCTGTCGAAGATCGCCTGCGACGACTCGCTCTTCCCGATCGACCACTGGACGGCGATCGAGCGGACCCACTACATGGAGTCCTCGAAGCTCTTCGTGCCTGTCGACCGGCCGTTCTGGCTGGACAAGGACGAGGAGACCGGGCGGGACGTCATGTCGATGACGCTCACCGACCGTATGACGCGCGGGACTTACCTCCTCGACGACGGCCCGGACAAGCCCGCCGTCATCTGCCTCTCGTACACGTGGTGCGACGACAGCCTCAAGTGGCTGCCGCTGTCCGCGAGCGAGCGGATGGAGGTCATGCTGAAGTCGCTCGGCGAGATCTACCCGAAGGTCGACATCAGGAAGCACATCATCGGCAACCCGGTGACCGTGTCCTGGGAGAACGAGCCCTACTTCATGGGGGCGTTCAAGGCCAACCTGCCGGGCCACTACCGCTACCAGCGGCGCCTGTTCACCCACTTCATGCAGGACGGGCTGCCCGAGGACAAGCGGGGCATCTTCCTCGCGGGCGACGACATCTCCTGGACGGCCGGCTGGGCCGAGGGCGCCGTGCAGACCGCGCTGAACGCGGTCTGGGGCGTCATGCACCAGCTGGGCGGGACGACCGACCCGACCAACCCCGGGCCCGGCGACGTCTACGACGAGATCGCGCCGGTGGAGCTGCCCGAGGACTGAGGCCGGATCGGGTTCCGCGGGCGGTGGTCAGATTCCGGCCGCCCGCGCCGCCGTGTACACCTCGGCGGCCAGGTCCTTGAGCTCCTGGGCGTCCCGCGGGGTGTCGCCGAAGTCGAGGAAGAACTCGTCGAGGCCGACCTCGGCGTGGGCCGCGAGGTCGGTCACGATCTGGTCGATGTCGCCCTGGAAGGGGGCACGGTCCGAGCCGTCGTAGGCCTTGGCCGTGTACTGGAGGTTCACCCGCGCCACCGACTGGATCGGCTCCGTGCGTCCCCGCTCGGCCGCGAAGTTCCGCACCCCCTGCCACTGCGTGGCGAGCTGCTCGGCCCCCATGGCCACCGGCATCCAGCCGTCGCCGCGCTCGACAAGCCGGGACAGCGACTTCTTGGTGAACGCGGGCAGCAGGATCGGGATCGGCCGAACGGGCTTGGGGGCGACCACGGCCGACGCGATCTTCGTCAGGCGGCCCTCGTAGCGCACGGGGTCGGGGCCCCATACCGCGCGGCAGACATCGACGACCTCGTCCAGGACCTTGCCGCGCTCCTCGAACGGGGCCACGCCCGCGGCCGCGTACTCGTCGAGCGACCAGCCCGTGCCCAAGCCCGCCACGACCCGGCCACCGCTCGCCGCGTCCAGCGTGCCGAGAGCCCTGGCCAGCTGGAACGGGCCGTGCAGCGGGGCGACCAGGACACTCGTGCCGAGCCGGGCCCGCCGCGTGGCCGGCACGGCCAGGGTCAGCGTCACCAGCGGTTCGGCCAGGCCGCGGTACGCCTCGGGCCAGGGCACTCCCGGCATGTTGTACAGCCCCTGCGTCGCGGGTTCCGGGAACAGAGCGCGCTCGAACACCCACAGGCTCTCGTAGCCGATCTCCTCGGCCGCGTGGGCCACGTCCGGCACATCGCGTCCGATGTCGTACTGGTGCGTCTGCGGAAGACTCAGGCCGAGCCGAGTGGCCATGCTGGTGCTCCTTTGCATCAGGCGTATCGATCAGCAACGTATCTCTTACTACGTCACGTTCCGCTCTGTGCGCGACGATGTGGCCGGATCAGTCCGGCAGCGGGGTGAGCAGCATCCGGCCGGCGAAGCCCACCGCCGCGTCGAGGCGGTCGCAGAACTCCTCGGCCAGGTCGGGCAGGCCGCGCAGCGCCCACAGCGCCCGCGCCGCCGACCAGGTGGCGTCGCGCGCCCGCTCCAGACTCCACGAGCCGAGCAGATGGGTGAGCGGATCGGCGATCTGGAGCAGGTCGGGGCCCGGCATCAGATCTTCGCGGATGCGTTCCTCCATCGAGATGAGGAGATCGCCCACACGGTCGAACTCGTCCTCCAGATCGGCCGGTTCGCAGCCGAGCGTACGACAGGCGTCCACGACGGCCAGCGCCAGATCGTGCCCGATGTGCGCGTTGATGCCTGCCAGCGCGAACTGCAGCGGACGTACACCGGGATGGCGCCGGAACTGCAGCAGCGGCCGCCAGCAGGCAGGCGGGCACCCCTGCTCGGCCACCCTCAGGTAGCGCTCCGCGAACCGCACGTCCAGCGTGATCGCGGCCTCGGGGTCGGGGAACGCCCCGGCGTCCAGGTGCCGGTCGACCTCCTCGGTGACGGCGAGGTAGACGCGGTTGAAGACCGCGACGCCGTCCCGCTCGGGCAGGGTCGCGTCCAGGGCGCGCATACGGGAGACGACCGCGTCCACGGGAGTAATCGACTGTGCCAACTGCGCCATGGGGACAGCGTCCCAGTCCTAGGCTGGCCGGAGTGCCGCCGGGCCGGACGCGTCCCCAGAACGGGGGAACGCCTCCGGGGCGGGAGGGGGGAGAAGTACGTGTCAGGCTTACGTGCCCAGCGCCTGGCCGCGCGCAGGGCCGAGCGCAGGCGGGCCGCCCGGCGCGGTGCCATGGTCGCGGCGGCCTCGGTCGTGGTCGCGGTCGGTACGGTGACCGGGATGGTGTCCGCGCTCGACGACGGGCGCCCTTCCGACGACGCCAAACCACTGGTGACCCGCTCGCCCAGCCTCCGTCCGCTGCCCGCCGTGCCGACGCCGTCGCGCACGTCGGCCGCGCCGTCCCCGGCCCGGTCTGCATCCCCGCCCCCGAAGCCCGGCCCGAAGCCCTCCGCGAGCAGGAAGAAGCAGGGGACCGCGGCCGCCCCCGCCCTGCTCTACCGCCACCCCGACTCCCAGGCCCTCGACTGGGTCAAGACCCATCCCGGCGACGCCCGGCGCGATGTGATCGAGTCCCGGATAGCCGACCGTCCGGCAGCGGTCTGGTTCGCGGACTTCACGCCGTCCACCATCACCGCACGGGTCAGGGCGGTGACGTCGGCCGCCGCCGCGCAGGGCCGGGTCCCGGTCGTCGTGCCGTACGCCATCCCGCAGCGGGACTGCGGCGGCGCCTCGGAGGGCGGCGCGCCCGACCTCGCCGCGTACGACGGCTGGATCGACCACTTCGCGGCGGGGCTGGGCTCCGGCGAGGTCATCGTCGTCCTGGAGCCCGACTCGATCGCCCAGTCCGACTGCCTCACCGAGGGCGAACAGGCCGACCGCTTCGGCTCGTTGGCCCGCGCGGGCCGCGTCCTCAAGGCCGCGAACCCCAACGCCCGGGTCTACTACGACGCCGGCCACTCGGACTGGAACCCCGCCGCCGAACAGGCCTCGCTGCTCGAACAGGCGGGTGCCGCATCACCGGCCTCCTCCGACGGCGTCTTCACCAACGTGTCCAATTTCCACCGTACGAGCGATGAGATCGCGTACGCCCGACAGGTGCTGTCCGCTCTCGGCGGCCCGGCGAGCCTGGGCGCCGTCATCGACACCAGCCGGAACGGCAACGGCGCCCCGACCGACGGCGCGTGGTGCGATCCGGCGGGCCGCAGGATCGGACAGGCGCCGACCCTGAACACCGGGGAGGCCAGGATCGACGCTTATCTGTGGGTGAAGCTGCCGGGCGAGTCGGACGGCTGCAAGGGGACGCCGGGGACCTTCTCGGCGGAGTACGCCTATGAGCTGGCGCGCTGATCCTCGGCCTCGTCGTACGAGGAGGTGCCCTCGCCCTGGCTCAACGCCGGGGTCGACCTGCGCAACGGTCGAAGGCCCAGGAGACCCCGTACCCGAAGACCAGTCCGAGGAAGATCGCGATCCGTGACCAGAATCCGCGCAGACAGACGACGGCCAGACCGGTGAAGAGCATCACCGGGAGCGCTGTCCACTGGTCCTGCGGCCAGTACGTGGACGCGGTCACCGGCGCCAGGTTGAAGCCGATCAGCATGACGACCGCGCCGGTCACGATCGGCGGCATGGTGGCATGGATGATCCGGGCCCCGAAGCGCCGCACGGCGAGTCCCACCAGGAACAGCGCGATGCCGACCACGAACACCGCGCCGGTCACCGTCGCGCTGGTGCCGCCCTGTGCCCGGATCACGGCCGCGACGCCCACGAAGGAGAGCGAGGAGCCCAGGTAGCTGGGCACACGGCCGCGGGTGGCGAGCAGGAAGACGACCGTCGCGACGCCCGACATCATGATCGCGAGGTTCGGGTCGAGGCCCATGAGGACGGGTGCGACGAAGGACGCCCCGAACATGGCGACCACGTGCTGGGCGCCGAGCCCGACCGTGCGGGGCCAGGAGAGGCGTTCATCGGGGCGGACGACCGCTCCGGGGGCGGGCGTGCGCCCGTCGCCGTGCAATTTCCAGCGCACGCCGAGATCCATGGTGTGGCTTTGCATTCTCTGTACGTGAATCTGTCCGCACCATTGTCAGGGATGACCAGCCGCCCTACGCTCGCACGGTCCTCCTTATGAACTGCGTTCATATTTCTGATCGGAGTGCTGGATGAGTGCAAGACCCCGACTGGGTGTGGTCCTGGCGGCCGTGGTCGCTCTCACGGCCGCGGTCGTTCCCTCCGCCGCGGCGCATACGGCGCCGAAGGTCCCGCGGACGGCGGTGCTCGACGGCGCGCGCCTGCAGCAGACGAAGGCCGGTCTGGATCACGGAGATCCCCGACTCAAGCGCACGCTCAAGGACTTGACGGGCCGCGCCGACAACTGGCTGGACCAGGGCCCCTGGACGGTCGTCGACAAGCCGAAGCCCGCACCCGGCGGCGATGTCCACGACTACCTCAGCCAGGCCCCGTACTGGTGGCCCTCGCAGCCCACGACCGCCGACAACCCCTGGGGCTGCCCCTACGTCCAGCGTGACGGCCAGCGCAATCCCGAGGTCGACACCGGCACCGACCGCCAGGACGTCGAGAAGGTCTTCGACTCGGCCTACGACCTCTCGCTGGCCTGGTACTACACCGGCAAGAAGCAGTACGCCGAGAAGGCCGCCACCGTCCTGCGCACCTGGTTCCTCGCCCCGGACACCCGGATGAACCCGAACCTGAACCACGGGCAGTTCATCCCCTGCAAGTACGACGGCCGGGCCATCGGCATCATCGACTTCTCGCAGTCCTACACGAGCGTCCTGGACGCCATCGCGATCCTGGAGACGGGTGCCCCCGGCTGGTCCAGGAGCGACCGCACCGCGATGCGCGCCTGGAACACCGACTTCCGCGACTGGCTGGCGAACAGCGCCTTCGGCAAGGAGGAGGGCGCCGCCAAGAACAACCACGGCACCTTCTACGACATGCTGCTCGCCGCTCTGGCGTACGCGACCGGCGACAACGACCTCGCCCGGCGGACCGTTCTCGACGCGCGCGCCCTGCGCATCGATCCGCAGATCGCCGCCGACGGCAGTCAGCCCCAGGAGCTGGCCCGCACCCGCAGTTGGCACTACTCGACCTTCGACCTGGTCGCGTACACCCGCCTCGCCGCCATCGGCCGGCACCTGGGCGTGAACCTCTGGTCGTACCAAGGGCCGGACGGCCAGAGCCTGTTCAAGGCGGTCGACTATCTGCTGCCCGCGGCGACGGGCGCCGAGCCGTGGACCCACCCGGAGCTGGAGTTCCACCGGTTCGCGGCGAGCGACGTCGTGCACGCGGCCGCCGACGCGGGGGACAGGGCCGCGAAGGCCGCCGTGCCGAAGCTCGAAACGCCGCCCGGCGGCGACCTGTGGGCGCTGCGACCGGCGGCGGAGCAGCTGGACTCGATCGCGGGCTGACCTGTGCAGGAGGAGCAGGGCTGCCGGAGGGTTGCCCTGCCCCGCACCGACAGGAGCTCCTGAGCGGCCGCTTAGGATGGAGTGCCCCCCACCGTCCCGTCCGGCACCCTCAGGAGCCCCGCCCGTGACCGCCGAAGCACCACCCGCCGCCCCCGTCCTTGCCCATGGGCGGCTGATACCCGTCACCGTCCACTTCGACGACCTGGACGCGCTCGGGCTGCTGCACAACGCCCGGTACCCCGTGATGGTCGAGCGCGCCTGGACGGCGTTGTGGAACGAGCGCGGCTTCGGCTTCGAGGGCGACTGGGAGGCGGCGGGCGACTTCTGCAACGCCGTCAAGGAGCTCCGGATCAGTTACGAGGCCCCGGTCGACCGGCCGGGCGCGTACGCCGTCCACCTCTGGCTGGAGCGGCTCGGCACCACCGGACTGACGTACGGCTTCCGCTTCTGCTCGGCCGACGGCTCGGTGACGTACGCGCACGGCACCAGGGTGCTGGTCCGGCTCGACGCGGGGACGCTGCGTCCGACGGCGTGGAGCGACCGGTTCAGGGCCTTGGGTCGGGAATTGCTGCGCTCGCAGGGCTGACCTTCGGCCGGTTGCGGTCACCCGCGCGCAGCACCCCCGCGAACGCGATGAGCCCGCACGCCAGCACCGTCACCAGCCCGAACGACACCACCAGGCTCGTCGCCTGCGCCAGTGTGCCGATCGCGCCCGGCGCGACCAGGCCCGAGGTGTACGTGATGGTGGCGACGCCCGCGATGGCCTGGCTGGGGTTGGGGCCGCTGCGTCCGGCCGCGGCGAAGCAGAGGGGGACGACGACGGCGATGCCGAGGCCCAGCAGGGCGAAGCCGCCCATGGCCACGGCCGGGCTTCCCGCCACCACGACGAGCAGTCCGCCGAGCGCCGCGCAGAGGCCGCCGACGCGTACGGTGCGGACGGCGCCGAAGCGGTCCACGATCCGGTCGCCCGCGATCCGCGCGAGAGCCATGGTGAGCGTGAAGCCCGTGGTGCACGCCGCCGCGAGACCCGCCGAGGTGGCCAGTTGGTCGCGCAGATAGACCGCGGACCAGTCCAGGCTCGCGCCCTCCGCGAACACCGCGCAGAACCCGACCGCACCGATGAGCAGCGCCGACCTGGGCGGCAGGGTGAAGCGCGGCGGGGGCTCCTCGTCCTCGGTCGGCTTGATGTCCAGCACCCACTGGCAGGCGACCAGGCCGAGGACGGTCAGTACCGCCGCCGCCAGCGCGTGGTGCAGGCGTGCGTCCGAACCCAGATGTGCGGCGAGGGTGCCCGCTGCCGAGCCGATCAGGGCGCCCGCGCTCCACATGCCGTGCAGCCCGGACATGATCGACTTGTCGAGGCGGTTCTCGACCTCCACACCCAGGGCGTTCATCGCGACGTCCGCCATGCCCGCCGTGGCGCCGTAGACGAAGAGCGCCAGACACAGCGTGTACAGGTTCGGTGCGAGCGACGGCAGGATCAGGGCCAGCGTCCACAGCGAGATCAGACCGCGCAGTGCCGTGCGGGCGCCGAAGGTGTGGCTGATCCGGCCCGCGAGCGGCATCGCGACGGACGCGCCGATCGCCGGGAACGCGAGCGCGATGCCGAGCCGGCCCGCGCCCACCGAGGCGTGGTCCTGGATCCAGGGCACCCGGGTCGCGAACGAGCCCGTCACCGCGCCGTGCACCGCGAACACGGCGGCCACGGCGTACCGTGCCCGCTTCAACTCGCGCATGTCGTAGCCCACTTCACTCATGGTGCCGCTGCCCCTCCCGGACGTCCTCCCCGCACTGGCGTCGTAAACTATCAGGAACCCTGCCTGATAAATAGCGGGATTAAGGCCGGGGGGCCACGCCCTCCGCTGATCCGGGAGGAACCCGTGGTGTGGGAGGAGCCCATGAGCCGGGAAGAGTCCGTGAGCCGGAAGGATCCCGTGGTCCGGATGGAGTCCGTGAGCCGGAAGGAACCTGTGGTCTGGGAAGAACCTGTGGTCCGCGAGGAGCCCGTGGGCCGGAAGGATCCCGTAATCCGGGAGGAATCCGTGGTCCGGGAGGAGCCCGTGGGCCGGAAGGATCCCGTGGTCCGGGAGGAATCCGTGGTCCGGGAGGAGCCCGTGGGCCGGAAGGATCCCGTGGGTCCGGGAGGAGCCTGTGGGCCGGGAAGAGTCCGTGGGCCGGAAGGGCCCCGTGGTCCGGGAGGAGCCTGTGGGCCGGAAGGATCCCGTGGGTCCGGGAGGAGCCTGTGGGCCGGGAAGAGTCCGTGGGCCGGAAGGGCCCCGTGGTCCGGGAGGAGCCTGTGGTCCGGGAGGGCCCCGTGGTCCGGGAGGAGCCCGTGGGCCGGAAGGACCCCGTAGGCCGGAAGGACCCCGTGGGCCGGGAAGAGGTCGTGGGCCGGAAGGAAGCCGTGATCTGGGAGGATCCCCGCATGCCCGCATCACCGAGCACCGCCCGGGCCATCAACGACCGGCTCGCCCTGCGGCTGCTGCAGCAGGAAGGCCCCTTGACGGCAGGGCAGTTGAAGCAGCTCACCGGACTGTCCCGGCCCACGGTCGCCGACCTGGTCGAGCGCCTCACGGCAGCCGGGCTGATCTCCGTCGTGGGGGAGTCCGGGGAGCAGCGGCGCGGCCCGAACGCCCGTTTGTACGGGATCGTCGCCGACCGGGCCCACCTCGCCGCCCTCGACGTGCGCACCGAGGGGGTCTCCGTCGTCGTCTCCGATCTTCTCGGCACGGAGCTGGCCCGGGCGTCGGTGCCCATCGCGGACGACACCGGCACGGGGCCCGCCGTCGAGCAGGCGGTGACGCTGGTGGAGCGCGCGGCGAAGGAGGCGGGGGCGGAGCGACTGCACACGGTCGGCATCGGCGCCCCCGGCCTGATCGACCCCGGCACCGGTGAACTCCGCGACTCCTCCGGTCTGCCCGAGTGGCACCGCCGTCTGGTGGCCGCCCTCCAGGAGCGCCTGCCCGCCCGTGTCCTGGTCGAGAACGAGACGAACCTCGCCGCCCTCGCCGAACAGCGCGACGGTGCCGCGCGCGACCGCGACACGTTCGTGCTGCTGTGGCTGGGGCACGGCACCGGTGCCGCGGTGATCCTCGACGGCCGGCTCCGCCGCGGCGCCTCCGGCGGCACCGGCGAAATCGGCTTCCTCCCCGTGCCCGGGACCTCGACCCTCCCCTCGGCGACCGACTGCGAGGGCGGCTTCCACTCGCTGGCAGGGGCGGCGGCCGTCGCCGGGCTCGCGGCGCGGTACGGCGTCGTGGCGGAGCCGGTTCCGCACGAACCACACGCGGCGGCGCTGGTGAGGGCAGCCGTTTCCACCCCCGACGCGCCGGACTCCTCCCGCTTCCTCGACGCCCTCGCCGACCGTCTCGCCGTCGGCGCCGCCTCCGTCATCGCCGTACTGGACCCCGGCTGTGTGGTTCTGGGCGGCGAGGTCGGCCGCGCGGGCGGGGACGTTCTCGCCGCGCGGGTCGAGCAACGACTCGTACGGATGTCGCCGCTGCCGACGAAGGTGCGGGCGAGTGCGTTGGGCGGCGGTGCGGTGCTGCGCGGCGCCCTCCTGACAGCCCGGGACGGCGCCCAGGACGAACTCTTCGCACCACCGTCGCGGTAGCCCCGGGAGCGGGCCTGAAGGTTCTCGCCCCCGCGCGCCCCTTCAGGGGCGCGGTGAACTGTGCGACAAACCCCCACCTTCTCGCAGCTGAAGAACAACCCGGCGGGGTCTGGGGCGCAGCCCCAGGTCGGGACGGGCAGGGGTGGAGGGGGCGAAAACCGTTTGGACCCCAGCCGCGTTGGAGACCCGGCGGCGGGGCAAGGGCCTCCGTCACCGCCGCCGGGTCGATCGGGGGCGACCATTCGGTGTCGACAAACCGGTTTCGACGACGCGATGATCGCCGACCTTAAATGGACTAGACCACACCGTCAATAGGTACGGACCATCATCAAGGGCGTGCGCCGGAGCGGAAGTTGACCGGTCGCGCGGCGCGCGAGAAGTCCATCCATATGGCCTGTGAGCCACCCCACAGGCGTTCGCCCGCATGGGCGTCGATCAGGCGTGGCACACTGGCCCTGTACCAGAAGCAGCGCACTCCGGGGTCGGTGAAATTCCGAACCGGCGGTTATAGTCCGCGACCCGGTCGCTTCCAGCGGCCGGTTGACCAGGTGAAATTCCTGGACCGACGGTTAAAGTCCGGATGGGAGGCAGTGCGCGGCGGGCGGGCATTCGTGCGCGCCGCCGTCAGTTGCGACTTGTCCCATGGGGCGAGTCTCCTTTCGGCGTCGCCCCCGGTGTCGTCGTTCGCTCATTCTGTCGTCATCGACAGGCCCCGGAGTCCGTGCCCCATGAGGCAGGAGGACCCGGGAAGTGTTCACCGGAATCGTCGAAGAGCTGGGTGAGGTCACCGCCGTCGAGAACCTCGACGACGCCTCCCGTTTCCGTCTGCGCGGCCCCGTCGTCACGCAGGGCGCGCAGCACGGCGACTCCATCGCCGTCAACGGCGTCTGTCTCACGGTGGTCGACCACGAGGGCGACGAATTCACCGCCGACGTCATGGCGGAGACCCTGGACCGCTCCAGCCTCGGTGCCCTGACCGTGGGTTCCCGGGTCAACCTGGAGCGCCCGATGGCCGTGGGTGAGCGCCTCGGCGGGCACATCGTGCAGGGGCACGTCGACGGCACGGGCGCGGTCATCGAGCGCAAGCCGTCCGACAACTGGGAGATCGTCAAGATCTCGCTCCCCGCGGACCTCTCGCGCTATGTGGTCGAGAAGGGCTCCATCACCGTCGACGGCATCAGCCTGACCGTGGTCGACGCGGGACCCGACTACTTCACCGTCAGCCTCATCCCGACGACGCTCGCGCTGACCACGCTCGGCCTCAAGCAGCCCGGCGACCCGGTCAACCTCGAGGTCGACGTCATCGCCAAATACGTCGAGCGGCTGCTGGGCACGCAGGGAGCAGCCAAGTGAACTGGCTGAACTCCGAGGCCTTCGTCCTCCTCGACCAGCACATCAAGTGGTCGGACATGATCGGCAACGTCATCGGTCTGATCGCCCTCGCGCTCGGCTGGCGCCGCTCCATATGGAGCTGGCCCGTCCAGTTCCTGTCCGGCGTCATCCTCTTCGCGGCCTTCGCGACGGCCCACCTCTCCGGCAGCGCCGGCAAGCAGGTCGTCGTCATGATCGTCGCGGTGTACGGCTGGTGGCAGTGGAACCGCGGCAAGGGGCAGGCGGCGGACGGTTCCATCGCTGTCCGCTTCGCCACCTGGCGCGAGCGCGGCTACATGATCGGCGCCGCGGCCGTCGGCACCGTCGCGGTCGCCGGCCTGTTCTTCGCGTACCCGTCCCTCTCCTGGGACCCCTGGCCGGACGCGTACATCTTCGTCGGAACGATCGTCGCCATGTACGCCCAGGCGCGCGGCATGGTCGAGTTCTGGTTCGCCTGGCTGCTGGTCGACCTGGTGGGCGTGCCGCTCAACTTCGCCAACGGCTTCGCCTTCTCCGGTTTCGTCTACGTCCTGTACGGCGCGCTCGTCCTGTGGGGCATGCGCGACTGGTGGCTGCGCTCCCGCAAGGCCGGGCAGCCCGTCCTGGAAGGAGCCCCGGCATGACCACCGCGCCGGTCTGGTACAGCACCGACAACATCGAGGACTTCGCGCTCGACCCGGTCGAGAAGGCCATCGCCGACATCGCGGCGGGCCGCCCGGTCGTGGTCGTGGACGACGAGGACCGGGAGAACGAGGGCGACCTCGTCATCGCCGCCGAGAAGGCGACCCCCGAGATCGTCGCCTTCATGATGAGCGAGTGCCGTGGGCTGATCTGCGCGCCCATGGAGGGGGACGAGCTGGACCGGCTCCGGCTCCCGCAGATGGTCGACGACAACACCGAGTCGATGAAGACCGCGTTCACCGTCTCGGTGGACGCGTCCGCGGCGCACGGTGTGACCACCGGCATCTCGGCATCCGACCGTGCCACCACGCTTCAGTTGCTGGCCGACGGGAGGGCCCGGGCGGACGACTTCGTGCGCCCCGGCCACATCTTCCCGCTGCGCGCCAAGCCCGGTGGTGTCCTGGTCCGCAACGGCCACACCGAGGCCGCCGTCGACTTGGCCCGTCTCGCGGGCCTGCGCCCCGCCGGTGCGATCGTCGAGATCGCGGGCGAGGACGGCCGCATGCTCCGCCTGCCCGAGCTGATCCCCTTCGCCCGCAAGCACGGCCTGACGATCATCTCCATCGAGGACCTGATCGCCTACCGCCGCACCGCCGAGCCCACCGTCCGCCGCGAGGCCGAGGTCCACCTGCCCACCGCCTTCGGCGAGTTCACGGCTTACGGCTACCGTTCCACCGTCGACGGCGTCGAGCACGTCGCCCTCGTCCACGGCGAGATCGGTGACGGCGAGGACGTCCTCGTCCGCGTTCACTCCGAGTGCCTCACCGGCGACGTCTTCCACTCGCTGCGCTGCGACTGCGGCCCCCAGCTGCAGACGGCCATGGAGCGCATCCAGGCCGAGGGCCGCGGCATCGTGGTCTACCTGCGCGGCCACGAGGGGCGCGGCATCGGCCTGCTCTCCAAGCTGCGCGCGTACGAACTTCAGGAGCAGGGCCGCGACACCCTCGATGCCAACCTGGAGCTGGGCCTGCCCGCCGACGCCCGGGACTACGGCGCCAGCGCCCAGATCCTGGAGGACCTCGGCGTGCACAGCCTGCGCCTGCTGACCAACAATCCCGACAAGACCGACGCGCTCGTCCGGCACGGCCTCAAGGTCACCGCGCGAGAGCCGATGCCGGTACAGGCGGGCGAGCACAACCTCCGCTACCTGCGCACCAAGCGGGACCGGATGGGGCACGACCTGCCCTGGCTGGACACGACCACCGTGTCCGCCTGCGGCAACCAGTAACGACGGCATACCGGTAACAACGGCACTGTCGGCAACAACCGCACTGTCGGCAACACAGCACAGCGGCACTGAGGAGAGACGTGAGCGGCAAGGGTGCACCTGAACTGTCCGTACGCAACTGCGGCGACCTGCGCGTCGCGGTCATCGCGGCACAGTGGCACGAAAAGGTGATGGACGGCCTTGTGGACGGCGCGCTGCGCGCCCTGCACGAGTTTGGGATCGACGAGCCGACCCTGCTTCGGGTCCCCGGCAGCTTCGAGCTGCCGGTCGTCGCCAAGGTCCTGGCGGGCCGCGGCTACGACGCGATCGTCGCGCTCGGCGTCGTCATCCGTGGCGGAACCCCCCACTTCGACTACGTGTGCCAGGGCGTCACCAACGGCCTCACCCAGGTCTCCATCGACGCCGGTGTCCCCGTCGGCTTCGGCGTGCTGACCTGCGACACCGAGGAGCAGGCCCTGGACCGCGCGGGCATCGAGGGGTCCAACGAGGACAAGGGGCACGAGGCGGTGACGGCCGCGCTGGCGACCGCGGCCACGCTGCGCTCAGTATCTGAACCCTGGCGCTGAGGAACCTCGGTGACCGCGTAGGGTGGGCAGCACCATGTCCAAGAAGACGTTCGAGGAGCTCTTCACCGAGCTCCAGCACAAGGCCGCCAACGGCGATCCCGCCACTTCGCGCACCGCCGAGCTGGTCGGTAAGGGTGTCCATGCCATCGGCAAGAAGGTCGTCGAAGAGGCCGCCGAGGTCTGGATGGCCGCCGAGTACGAGGGCAAGGACGCCGCCGCCGAGGAGATCTCGCAGCTGCTCTACCACGTCCAGGTGATGATGGTCGCGCGCGGGATCTCCCTCGACGACGTGTACGCCCACCTGTGAATCCCGCTGTTCCCCCAACCCCTTCACACAAAGGAAGCCGACCTCATGCTGCGCATCGCCGTCCCCAACAAGGGTTCCCTGTCAGGCCCTGCGGCGGAGATGCTGCATGAGGCCGGCTACCAGCAGCGCCGGGAGTCCAAGGAGCTGAGGATCGTCGACCCGGAGAACGAGGTCGAGTTCTTCTACCTCCGCCCCCGCGACATCGCGATCTACGTCTCCTCCGGCCGCCTCGACATCGGCATCACCGGCCGCGACCTGCTCATCGACTCGGGCGCCAACGCGGAGGAGATCCTGCCGCTCGGCTTCGCCCGCTCGACCTTCCGCTTCGCCACCAAGCCGGGCACGGCGAGCGGCATCGCGGACCTCTCCGGCATGACGGTCGCCACCTCCTACGAGGGCATCGTCGCCAAGCACCTCGCCGACCACGGCATCGACGCCTCCGTCGTCCACCTCGACGGCGCCGTCGAGACCGCCATCGAACTGGGCGTCGCCGAGGTCATCGCCGATGTCGTCGAGACCGGCACCTCGCTGCGCAACGCGGGCCTCGAGGTGTTCGGCGACCCGATCATGAAGTCCGAGGCCGTCGTCATCCGCCGGGTCGGAGCCGACACCGCCGAGGACGCCGAGCCCAAGGTGCAGCAGTTCCTGCGCCGCCTCCAGGGCGTCCTGGTGGCACGGACGTACGTGATGATGGACTACGACTGCCGCGCCGAGCACCTGGAGAAGGCCGTAGCGCTCACCCCGGGCCTGGAGTCGCCGACCATCTCCCCGCTGCACAACGAGGGCTGGGTCGCCGTGCGCGCCATGGTTCCCGCCAAGGAGGCCCAGCGGATCATGGACGACCTGTACGCCCTCGGCGCGCGGGCCATCCTGACCACGGCCATCCACGCCTGCCGGCTCTGACGGGACTGCCGGACATGTCGGACCTTCCCACCCTTCCCGTCACCTTCCGCCCGTCTCGCACCCGGGCCGTACTGCTCACCGCGGGCGCCGCGATCTTCGTGGTCATCACGACGGTCGCGATGCTCCTGGAGCAACTCAGCCCGGGGGAGCGGCTCAGCTTCGTCTTCACCGCGGCGCTGCTCTTCGGGGTGCTGCTGCTGCTCTCCCGGCCCAAGGTCGTCGCCGACGAGACCGGCGTCACTGTCGTCAACATCACCAGCAGGCGGCACCTGGACTGGGCGGAGATCCTCCAGGTCAACCTGCGCCCCGGTGACCCCTGGGTGTTCCTCGACCTCAGTGACGGCACCAGCCTGCCCGCGCTCGGCATCCAGCCGGGCATCGCCAAGCGGCGCGCGATCGAGGACGCCCGCGCCCTGCGTGCGCTCGCCGAGGCCCGCTCCATCGGCGACCCCGAGAAACATGAGGGCTGACTCTCAGCCTTCCACCCTGCCCTCTGGGCCCATGTCTTGATTAATCTGTTGGCGGAGGCGTTTTCGTTGCGCCTCCGTCTCTGATGTGCCACCCGGCGTTCAGAGGCTTCCTGCTACCCGAGGAGTGACTCCCTCCAGCGATGGACGGATCGTCCTGTAGTACCTGCGCCGCCCCCTCCCGACATATCGAGGCGGCGGCATGACCATCCCCCTGCTGCTCCTTGGGGCGGCGTTCCTGCTGATTCTCGCCAACGGCTTCTTCGTCGCGGCGGAGTTCGGCCTCGTCACGGTCGAGCGCCCCGACGCCGAGAAGGCCGCGGCCGACGGCGACCGACGGGCTCTGACCGTCGTGAACTCGCTCAAGGAGCTGTCCTTCCAGCTCTCCGGCACCCAGCTCGGCATCACCATCACCTCGCTCGTCGTCGGCATGCTCGCCGAACCGGCGCTCGCCGAGCTGCTGCTCGGCCCGTTCACCGCGATCGGCATCCCCGAAGGCGCCGTGTCCGGTGTCGCCGTGGTGGTCGGCATGCTGCTCGCCTCGGCCGTGCAGATGGTCATCGGCGAACTCGTGCCCAAGAACTGGGCGGTGTCCAAGCCCCTGCAGGTCGCCCGCTTCGTCGCGGGCCCGCAGCACGTCTTCTCGCGGCTGTTCCGGCCGGTGATCGCCGCCCTCAACGCGGTCGCCAACCGGCTCGTACGCGCCCTGGGCGTCGAGCCCGCCGAGGAGCTGGCCTCCGCCCGCACCCCCGGCGAACTCGTCTCGCTCGCCCGGCACTCGGCGCAGGCCGGTGCCCTGGAGCAGGACACCGCGGATCTCTTCGTACGGACCATCTCGCTCGCCGACCTGACCGCGCAGCACGTCATGACCCCGCGGGTGAAGGTCAGCGCGCTGCAGTCGTCGGCGACCGCCGAGGACGTCGTCAACCTCACCCGTGCCACCGGCCTGTCCCGCTTCCCCGTCTACCGGGAGCGGATCGACGAGATCGTCGGCATGGTGCACCTCAAGGATGCCCTCGCGATCCCCTCGCACGACCGGCGGCGCACCCCCGTCGGCCGGATCGCCCAGGCCCCGCTGCTCGTCCCGGAGACGCTGCCCGTGCAGCCCCTTCTGGAGCAGCTGCGCAGCGAGCAGCCGATCGCCGTCGTCGTCGACGAGTACGGCGGCACGGCGGGCGTGGTCACCCTGGAGGACATCGTCGAGGAGCTCGTCGGCGAGGTCCGTGACGAACACGACGGGCTGGATCTGCCCGAACTCGCGGTGGCGCCGCCCGAGGACGGACGGCCCGCGTGGGACGCCGACGGCAGCTGCCGGGTGGACATTCTGCAGCGTATAGGCCTCGATGTGCCCGAGGGCCCCTACGAGACCGTCGCGGGGCTCGTCGCCGATCTGCTCGGCCGGATCCCGGCCCCCGGCGACAAGGCCGAACTCCCGGGCTGGCGCCTGTCGGTGCGCCAGGTCGGGCACTACCGCGCCGAACGCGTCCGCCTGGTGCGGACCGTGCCCGCTGCGGAGGCCGTCCGATGAGCCTGCTTCAACTCCTGTTCGCCGGGCTGCTGGTGCTCGCCAACGGCTTCTTCGTCGGCGCCGAGTTCGCGCTCGTCTCCGTACGGCGCAGCCAGATCGAACCGCTGGGGACGGCGCGGGCCCGACAGGTCCTGTACGGCCTCGAGCGGCTCCCGCAGATGATGGCCGCGGCCCAGTTCGGCATCACCATCTGCTCGTTGACGCTCGGCGCGGTCGCCGAGCCGACCGTCGCCCATCTGCTCGAGCCGGTCTTCGAGGCGATCCAGCTGCCGGACGGGCTGATCCACCCCCTCGGGTACGTCATCGCGCTCGCCTTCGTCGTCTTCTTCCACCTCGTCATCGGCGAGATGGTGCCGAAGAACCTGGCGATGGCCGCGCCCGAGAAGACGGCGCTGTGGCTGAGCCCCGGCCTGGTCGCCTTCGCGCGGCTGTGCCGGCCGGTCACCGTCGCCCTGGGCGCCTGCGCCCGTCTGATCCTGAAGCTGTTCCGTGTGGAGCCCAAGGACGAGGTCGAGGCGGCCTTCACCAGTGAGCAGCTCAACCGTCTGGTCGAGGACTCGGGCCAGGCGGGCCTGCTGGAACCGGAGGAGCAGGAGCGCCTGGAGGACGCCCTGGAGCTGGGTTCGCGCCCGGTCACCGACGTCCTCCTGAACCGCGATTCCCTGGTGACCGTGGGGCCCTCGGTCACTCCGGGCCAGGTCGTCGCGCTCACCGCGCGCACCGGGTACTCCCGGTTCCCCGTGGTCGCCGAGAACGGCGCCTTCATGGGCTATCTCCATGTGAAGGACGTACTCGATCTGGAGGAGTCCGAGCGGGCGGTGCCGCAGCAGATCTGGCGCCCGATGACGACCCTGCGGTGCGAGCTTCCGCTGGACGACGCGTTGACCGTGATGCGTCGTGCCGCGACGCACCTCGCCCAGGTCGCCGACGCGTCGGGCAAGGTCCTGGGGCTCGTGGCCCTGGAGGACGTCCTGGAGCTGCTGGTCGGCGAGGTACGCGACCCGGCCCACCGGGAGGCTCCTCCGCTGCGCGTCTCGGAACCACGCCCGAGCGAGACGCCGGAAGAGGCGCTGGCGAGCTGACCCACGCGCAGTTCCCCGCGGGCCTTCAAGGGGCGCGGGGAACTGCGCAATCTTTTCGCGGGGGTCTGGGGGCGCAGCCCTCAGGGACGGGACGGGCAGGGGCGGAGGGGGCGAAAGCCACCCCCGGAGCCGCCCCCGGTCACATCGTCGACGGATCCTGCGGCCCCCGCCCCGACAGAACCTCCCCGTACGCCTGCATCAGATCCGGCAACCGCAGTGTCGACAGGTCGTCGCGGGACAGCGTCCCGGGATAGAGCGACAGCCGAAGGTCGCGGTACGCGCAGCTCTTCTCGTACAGCGTGCGCAGAAAACGTCCGTTGCCGAGCTCGTCGATCCACCCCTGGTCGACCACATGCCCGGCGATCGAGCGCAGCTCGTCCAGCGCCTCCTCGTCCCACACGTCGCCGTTCTCCGCGGCCAGCACCTCGCCGATGGAGGTGAGTTCGAGGGGCCGGTAGGAGGGGAAGTCGACGCGAGTGGTGAAGCGGGAGGAGAGGCCGGGGTTGGCGGCCAGGAGGCGGTCCATGCCCTCCGGGTAGCCGGCGAGGATGACGACGAGGTGGTCGCGGTTGTCCTCGGCCCGCTTCAGAAGTACCTGCAGGGCCTCGTCGCCGTATGCGTCGCCCTTGCCGTATCCGGAGTTGGACAGCGAGTACGCCTCATCCACGAAGAGGACGCCGCCGATGGCCGAGTCGATCAACTCGTTGGCCTTGACCGCCGTCTGGCCCAGATACTCGCCGACCAGGTCCGCCCGCTGCGCCTCCACCAGATGGTCGCCGCCGAGCAGCCCCAGCGCGTAGAAGACCCGGCCGAGGATGCGGGCCACGGTGGTCTTGCCGGTGCCGGAGGGGCCGGAGAAGACGAAGTGCCGCTTCGGCGGCTGGACCGGGAGACCCTGCCCGGCGCGCAGCCTCGCCATGTTCAACTGCGCGGACAGCGCCTTGACTTGGCGCTTCACGGGCTCCAGGCCCACCATGCGCTCCAGCTCGGCGAGCGCCTCTTCGAGTAATGCGGGGTCGGTCGGCCCGGCGGGCAGCGGCTGCACCGGCAGCACGGCCTTCTCGCGCACCGCGTCGGTCTCCGGAGGGAGCCCGCCCGGTGGCGCGAGATCGGGTTCCGAGAGCTTCAGGTCCCGCCCCTCCGCGCCGAACAGCGGATCCACACCGTCCGGGCCGTCCATCACGTCCTGCCCGACTCCGGCGAGCGTGATCGCCGCCAGGTCGGCGGCGGCATCGTCGTACCCGTCGCCCTCGGAGATCGCCGCGAGCCGCGCCGAGGTGTCCATGAAGGAGGGATCGACCCGGTGCACCGCCCGGTACAGGGGCAGCGCGGCGGCGGACCGCCCAGTGCCCTCGTGCGCCCGCGCCAGCCAGTACCGCAGCTCCTTGCGCTGGGGCTGCTCGCTGCGACAGCGCATCAGCGCGGAGGACAGGAGCGGCTCCGCCTGGCCGTACATCTCCAGACGGACCCGGGCCATCCCGCCGAAGAGGCCGGCTTCTATACCCAGCATGGGATCGTCGATCAACGGATCGGTGTGCCGGACCAGCTGCTCCCAGTCCTTGACCAGATAGGCGCGGCACGCGTGCAGGAACCGTACCTGGGGGTCCGCGTCGACGGGCGGCAGACCCGCGAGCGCACGGTCCAGCTCCGGGACATGACGCCCGTCGAGCCAGTGCGAGGCGTGCGCGAGCAGTAGATCGCGCGGGCTCTCCAGCACGGGCTGAACCCACCAGCCCAGCCAGTACCAGGAGTTGAGGGTGCGCCGATGCCTGGTGCGCTGCTCCCCGAAGCGGTCCCGGTGCCGGAACATCCGCAGCAGCGCGGTCGTCGTGTCCACCCGGAGCGCGTGCAGTCCGAGCCAGCCGTCCGCCATGCCCGGGTCCATCCGGACCGCGGCGCGGAACTCCTCCTCCGCCTGCGGATAGGCCCCCATCGTGTAGGCATCCACACCTCGCATCCAGGCGAGGTCGGCCGGGGCCTCGGGGCCCTGCGTGCCGAAGTCCATCACGTCCCCCACAAACCGTGCCCCCGATGGTCAGGGAGTGTCTCGTCGATCAGGACACGCCCTCGCCGCCGGGCCGGTGCCCGTCGGCAGCCTTGGTCGAACCGCCGTGCCACGGACGGGAGTTGCATCGGTGCGCAGAGCAGCCGTCCGAAGGTCGCACCGAGAGGCATCGTACCTGCGGTGCATACGCGGACCGTAGAGTGCCGCCACACCCCGTTCCACGAGGTGGGAGCAGATGGGGCGCACTTCGCACGGTAACCGAGGGTGAGCGAATCACGGCGCGCAGCGCCCGGAAAAGGAGGATGTGGGCAGAACGAAGCCCCCGATCACGGGGGAACAACCGGGGGCTTCGCGACTGCGGGCGGCTTCGAAAGACCGCACATTCAGAACGTAAGTCCTGTACGGCCCCCCGGTCAAGCCGAGTTGAAGCACTGACGGAACTTCTCATGTAGGGGTCTTCACAAGTTCAGCACATTGCGGATGGCCCGTCACCGTGAGTGATGGCGTGATCCGCTCCTGGGGTCTCAACAGGCCCCGGCAGCACCTCGTACCCCTCGGGACACTGCTGTACCAGAAGATCGGCGAACGGTCTTGAGGGGTCCTTGGCGAAGTGTTGGCGCTCGGCGCGGACCCATCCGGCCCAGAACTCGCGCTGCGCCTCTCCGTCCCGCAACCGCCCGCGCGTCCACGCTTCGCTGCGCGGCAACTCCATCCACAGCAGTCGAGCGAGGAACGGGCGCAGCGCGCGGCGACCGGCGCCGACGCCTTCCAGAAGGATCACGGGCGCGGGCGGCAGCGCGCGGGGCGGCCCGAAGCTCCGGGCGATCCAGTCGTACGGGGTGTAGTGCGCGGTCTCACCCCGGCGCAGCGGCTCGACGACCTGGGGCAGCAGTCGCTCCGTCCAGGCGAAGAGCTCCTCGTGCGTCGCGATGTCGTCGAGGTGCAGCACGGGCGCGTCGTCCAGTGCCGCCGCCAACTGCCCGGCGAATGTGGTCTTCCCGGAGCCCGCGTGCCCGTCGACGGCGATGAGGCGGGCGGGGCCGCAGGAAGGCGGCAGTCGGCGCAGCTGCGCGGCAAGGTCGTGAATGGGGCTTCCCCGGGTGCGATGAGATGTCGGCATATTCCTGGGGAACATTCTATCCGGATGGTGTCCGCGGCGTATCCATGGGTACCGAATAGTGTCGCATTGAACTATTCATTGAACAATCCTCAAGAACTCCTTTCGTTCCCTCCATAGCCGTGGACGAAGCGAAACCACTATTTCGTAAATGCCGTTCCGGTTCCCCTTGATGCTGAGTAGGGTGCCTGTTGCGCAACTGCGAAGCGTCGCACGGGGATGGACAGGGGAAGATGGCCGCGGGGTTATTCGAGGGGCAGTATGTGTGGCATCCGGCGGCCGACGACCGCAGACTCGCGAGCGTCTGCGTGGATGTCCGGGCCGGCCGCTATCTGAGCGCCCACGAAGCCCTGACGGAGACCCGCGGAGACTTCGGGCTGCGTGCACATCGTTCCCTCGTCCTGGCTTCCGAGGCCGCCGACTCCGATCTCGCCGAACGCTGGCTTGCCGAGGAGCCGGCCCCCGAGGCCGCGCTGATGTGGGCACGCGTGGCCGTGCTGCGGGCGCTGCGCGCGGCGGACGCCAAGGACGACCGGGCCGAGGCTCTGGAGCGCATCGCGCTGACCGCGTGCGACCGGGCCGCGACCATGGCCCCCGCCGATCCCACGCCGTGGGTCGCCAAACTGGCCATGGCCCGGCTGCACGACCTGCGCGACCCGGCCCCGCAGGGCCTGCTCACACAGCCGCCGGGCCCCTGGCAGCTGTTCTCGCACATCCTCCGCCTCGATCCCTGGAATCGTGAAGGCCACCATCGCTTCCTGGCGTTCTTCTTCACGCGGTACGGCGGCTCGGTGAACGCCGCCTGGGACGTCTCCGCCTTCCTGAGCCAGCGCGCCCCCGCATCCTCGCCGCTGCGGCTGCTTCCGCTGGTGGCCCTGGTGGAGAGCTACAACTCCTCGCAGCTTCTCGTCGACCGCACCTGGGAGCAGCCCCAGTGGCGTTCCACCGCGCTCGCGATCTATCAGAACTGGCTTCCCGAGGTGCCGGGCTACCGCTTCACGCCGGTGCTCGACCTGGCGTATCTGGCCCACGCGCTGTTCATGGCCCAGCGCGAGTTCGAGGCGCGCGCGGTCTTCATGGCCATGGGGCCCTACGCCTGCCGGATGCCCTGGAATGTGTTCGGCGACCCCGAGGAACAGCTCTCCCGCGCCCGCCGCTCCTGCGGCCTGCCCGTGCCGGGAGCCGCCTGAGCCGGCCCGGACCGACCGTCCGGCCCTCGGGCCGGCCTCCCGGCCACCCCGGCCTTCCGGCCACCCCGGCCTTCCGGCCACCCCGGCCTTCCGGTCAACTCCCACAGAAAGGTCAGTTGTGTCAGAACGGATATCGGCCCCGCGCGCGAAAGGTCACGCCGGCGAGGATTCCGCCGCGCTCGACGACGACGCGACACTTCATGCGATGGGATATCCGCGAAAGCTCACACGCCGATTCCAGGCGTTCGACAATTTCGCGATATCCTTCACCATCATCAATATCATCTCGGGAATCTTCTCGTCCTTCGGATTCGGTATGAATGCCGGTGGTCCGCGCATTCTCGTCTTCGGCTGGATCGGCGTCTCCGTCATGGTGCTGTTCATCGGCGCAGCCATGGCGGAGGTGGCTTCCGCCTATCCGACCAGTGGGGCGCTCTATTTCTCCGCCGGAAAGCTGGCCAAGCGCCACAAGGGTGCCTGGTCCTGGTACACGGGCTGGCTGAATTTCGTCGGCCAGGTGGGCGGCACGGCCGCCACCGGATACGCGGCCGCCACCTTCATCCAGGCCTTCATCGCCCTGCAGTGGCACTCGTACGAGCCGACCGCCCAGCAGACGGTCGTGATCACGGCGCTGATCATCGTGCTCCAGGGTCTGGCCAATACCTACACCGTGCAGTTGGTCGCCCTGCTCAACCGGATCTCCGTGTGGTGGCTGCTGATCGGGCTCCTGGTGATCGTGAGCACACTGATCGTGATGCCCGACGACCATCAGTCGGCCTCGTTCGTCACGCATTTCGTGAACAACACCGGTTTCACGAACGGTCTTTACGGAGGGATGCTCGGCCTGCTGGTCACCAGTTGGACCTTCACGGGCTTCGACGGCAGCTTCCACATGTCCGAGGAAACGGTGCGGGCCACGGTCAACGCGCCCAAGGGGATCACGCGGGCGATCGGCTATTCGGCGATCACCGGACTGATCCTCATACTCGCCCTCGTGTACAGCATTCATGACTATGACCAAGTGGCGAGCTCTTCGGCGCCGCCCGTGCAGATTCTCATCGATGGGCTTGGCATGGGCACGGCGAAGGCCATCCTGTTGATCGTGATCGGGGCCATGCTCTTCTGCGGTCTGGCCAATCTGACCAGCAACACCCGGCAGATATTCGCCTTCTCCCGCGACGGCGCGATGCCGGGCTCCCGCTGGTGGCACTCGGTCTCGCCGCGCACCCGTACCCCCGTCAAGGCCGTCTGGCTCGCGGTTGCCTGCTCGCTGGTCCTTGTCGTCCCCGGCTGGTGGTCGCACACGGCCTTCACCGCCATCGTCAGCGTGAACGTCGTCGGGCTCTTCCTGGCCTACGCCGTGCCGATCTTCCTGCGGCTGCGGCTCGGCGACGAGTTCCAGCCCGGCCCGTGGCACCTGGGCCGCTGGAGCAAGGCGGTCGGCTGCGTGGCCGTGATCTGGATCCTCGCCAGCAGCGTGATGTTCATGCTGCCGCAGGTGTCGCCGGTCACCGGCGACACCTTCAACTACGCGTCGATCGCCCTGGCCGCAGTGCTGATCATCGCCACGGTGTGGTGGTTCGCCACGGCACGCCGCCGCTTCCAGGGGCCGGTCAGCTACGGGCGGCCCGACGAGGTCGCGGCGATGGACCTCATCTGACGGCCCGTCCTCGACCCCGGTACACGCGGCACCGCCGCACCGGGGTCGAGGCCTCGCAGGTCATGCCAGTGGTCCCGACCAATATTGGTGGGTGCGGCGCGGGCCGAAGTGCTGGCAGAAGTCGGTCCCCGGCGTCCATAGTTGGCCCACGGCGATGCACCGGACAACGTCTGAACTCGCCGCTTGCAGCCGTGCGCCTGAACCGTCGCTTCCGGACGAACTGGGGGTCACCCACCCATGACCAGAGCTTCAGAGCCGTCCCGCAGAGCCGTCCTTGCCGCAGCGGTCGCCGCGGCGGCCGCCGGTGCCGCGGGACCCGCGGCCGCGGCCACCCCGGCCGGGTCGGCGGAAGCACCCTCATCGCTCGTGGACAACCGTGCCTGGACCTCGTACACCGACTGGCGGAGCGGCAGCGCGCAGGGCACGCGGGCCGTGGCGGGCGTCCGTCCTGGCCTGGTGATCGCAGCCCCGGCCGGCACCATTGACTACCCGGACCCGCACACCGGTAAGACTGCCACCTGGGAGTACGCGACCTGGACTTCCCCGGTCCACCGGCTCGCGGTCCCGTCCACCGAGGCCATCGCCTCCTGGAACGCGGACACCCCGGTCGGCACCTGGCTCCAGGTCGAGCTGACGGGCACGTACTCCGACGGCACGGACACCCCCTGGTATGTGATGGGCCGCTGGGCGGCCGGCGACCAGGACATCAGGCGGACCTCCGTGGACGATCAGAGCGACGGCAAGAGCAGCATCTGGACGGACACCTTCTCCATCGGCGACGCCGCCTCGGGCCTGCGCCTCGTCTCCTACCGGCTGCGGCTGACCCTCTACCGCACCCCGGGCACCCGGATCACGCCCACGGTGTGGCGGCTCGGCGCGATGGGCTCCGACATCCCCGACCGCTTCACCGTCCCGGCCTCCACGCCGGGCCTCGCCCAGGAACTGGGTGTCCCGCGCTACTCGCAGGAGATCCACGCGGGCCAGTACCCCGAGTACGACAACGGCGGCGAGGCCTGGTGCAGCCCCACCTCCTCGCAGATGATCATCGAGTACTGGGGTCGCAAGCCCACCGCGGAGCAACTGGCCTGGGTGAACCCGGACTACAGCGACCCGCAGGTGTGCCACGCGGCCCGCTTCACGTACGACTATCAGTACGCGGGCTGCGGCAACTGGCCCTTCAACGCCGCCTACGCGGCGACGTACAAGGACCTCCAGGGCGTGGTGACCCGCCTCGGCTCGCTCACCGACCTGGAGACGCTGATCGCCGCCGGCATCCCGGCCATAACGTCCCAGTCCTTCCTCAAGTCCGAGCTGACGGGGGCGGGGTACGGCACCTCGGGCCACCTGATGACCGTCATTGGGTTCACCGCGGACGGCGATGTCATCGCCAACGACCCGGCTTCGCCGAGCGACGACGCGGTGCGCCGCGTCTACAAGCGGCGTGAGTGGGAGAACATCTGGCTGCGGACCAAGCGGTACAACGCCTCAGGGAAGGTCGTCTCCGGCACGGGGGGCGTCTGCTATCTGTACTTCCCGGCGCATCCGTCGGCGCGGCATTGCGAGGCGCTGGCGGCGGTAGGGGTTCGCTGAAGGAAGGCGGCCCCCCGTGCAGGGCCCGCCCGCCCGCTCAGCTCTGGACCGGGTCGACCACCCAGTCGGGGTGGTTCGGCATCGGCGGGGTCTTCGCGCCGTACAGCCACGGGTGCAGGAAGCTGTCGAGGTCCTGGCCGGAGACCTTCGACGCCAGGTCGATGTAGTCCTGCGTGCCGGCGGTCTTTCCGCGGTACTTGGTGACCCAGGAGCGCTCGATCTTCCCGAACGTCTCCTGGCCGACCTTCTCGCGCAGCGCGTACAGCACGAGCGCCGAGCCGTCGTAGCGCATGCGCTTGAAGAGGTTCGGCTCGGTCGGCTCGGCCGGGGCGCCGTAGTCGTGGCGCCACTGGTCGTGGCTCGCGTACGCCGTCTTCATGGTGTCCTCGAAGCTCACGCCGCCGTGCGCCTGCGAATACAGCCGCTCGTAGAAGCGGGCGTGGCCCTCGCTCAGCCACAGGTCGGACCAGGTCTTGATGCCGACGCTGTCACCGGTCCACTGATGGGTCAGCTCGTGGACCAGGTTCCGCTCGGCGCTGACCTGGTCGCCGAGCAGGTCGGCCTTGGGGATCAGGGAGAGCGTCTGCGTCTCCAGGGCCACGCCCAGGTCGGTGTCGCCGACTAGGAGGCCGTACCGGTTGAAGGGGTACGGGCCGAGCCGCTCCTCCAGCCAGGCGATGTGGTCGGCTGTGAGCTTGCGGTACTGCTCGGTCGATGCGACCAGGTCGTCCGGGACCACGTCGCGGATCGGCAGCCCGTGCGGGCCCGCGCCGTCGACGAAGGTGAACTTGCCGATCGCCAGCTGTGCGAGTTGCGTCGCCAGCGGCTGTTCGGAGTCGTACGTCCACTTCACGCGCCCGTCGGCCTGCTCGGTGCGGTCGGTGAGCTCGCCGTTGGCGACGGCCTTGAGGCCCGGCGGCGTGGTGATGCGGAAGGTGATCGGCGCCCGCTGGCTCGGGTGGTCGTTCGACGGGAAGATCATCTTGGCGCCGTTGGGCTGCGGATACAGCACCGTGCCGTCCGGCGTGGCAATCCAGCCGTAGTCCTCGATGGCGTCGTCGCGGTGGCGTATCCGGGTCGGATCGGCGGTGTAGGTGACCTTCACGGTGAAGGCCTTGCCCTGGGCGAGGGGCTTCGCGGGGGTGATCACCAGCTCGTCGCCGTCGCGCTCGGCGGCGGCCGGTTTCCCGTTGACGGTCACCGTGTGCGGGGTGTTCCCGGCGAAGTCCAGGTCGAAGCGGGACAGCGCCTGGGTGGCGGTCGCGCTGATCGTCGTGGCGGCCTCGAAGGGCGTATTCGGCGCCTGCCAGTCGAAGTCGAGGAGATAGCGGTCGACCTTGTATCCACCGTTGCCGTCGAGCGGGAAGATCGGGTCGCCGAGGCCTGCCGCTCCCGGGGACGGGGCGCCGGCCGCTGCATGCGAGGACGGGGAGGAAGCGGCTTGCGAGACCGGACCCGTTAAGGCGGCTGTCACGGTGATCGCCGCCACCAGGGCCGGGCGAGCTCTGCGGCGAGGCGTCCGGAACGTGCTCATCAGGGACCTTTCGGTTGACTGACCGCTGTCGTGTGAGGAGACGCACAGCTCCCTCGCATCGTTGTGGAAATCCCGCGGCATTCGAAGCACGTCGAAATGATCGGCGCTCGTGGCGTGACCAAGGTCTCTACCGCGGGAACCCGCTTCGATGGCAAGGTGGTCGAGTCGGTGGGGAGCCGATGTGAGGCGGGGGGACCACACCGCACCACTACGTCAGCGAGATGCCATGACCGCGACCTCCGCCACCGCCACCCGTCTTCGTGCCCGCACCGGCGGCCCCAAGGACGACGGCCCCAAGATCCTCGAACACGTCGCGGGCTGGACCTTCGTCGTGGTCCTGGCCATGCTCGTCACGCAGCTCGGCCTGCTGTGAGCTGAGCCCCGCAAGGCGGCCCTCCGGAAGGCGACGCCCTCGCGATCGAGGCAGTCGATCGGAGTCGAACAAGCAGGTGGCACAGGTCTGCCATACTGCCGGTGTCCCGCCGGCAGTTGGAGACCAGGTCCGAAATTGAATAATAGTCAACAGCGCGGTGTCGACCGTCCACGGGCGCGCGGCACCGACCGCTCACTGGCACGCCGCGCCGAACTCATCGCCATCGGACGGAAGTTGTTCGCCGACACGTCGTACGACGCGCTGTCGATGGACGACATCGCACGGCAGGCACATGTCGCCAAGGGGCTCATCTACTACTACTTCAAGTCCAAGCGCGGCTACTACCTCGCCATCGTCGAGGACTCGGTCGCGGACCTGGTCTCCCGGGCGGCCGGCGGCCTCGAACTGCCCCCGGTGGAGCGGGTTCACCGCACCATAGACGGCTATCTGCGCTACGCCGAGCACAACCAGGCCGCGTACCGCACGATCATCACCGGCGGAGTCGGTTTCGACACCGAAGTGCAGGCCATACGTGAGGGCGTGCGCGAAGTCATCGTCGAGACCATCGCCGAAGGCGCGTACGGCAGGCGCAAGATCGCGCCGCTGCCCCGCATGGCGCTGCTCGGCTGGCTCTACAGCGTCGAGGGCGCCACTCTGGACTGGATCGGCCACCCGATACTGCCGCGCGACACCATGCGCGAGCTGCTCGTGAAGATGCTGGGCGGCGCCATGCGTGCCGTCGAGGAGCTCGACCCCTCCTACCCGGCCCCGCCGGACGCACGCCGCGACGCATGAGCGAGGGGCGGGGATCGTCACTGACCCCTGCCCCGAAGCCCTTGCGGATATGGCTAGTTGATCGACTTGATCAGCTCGCCGTTGGAAGTGTCACCGCTCAGCTCCCAGAAGAACGTGCCGCCCAGGCCCTGCGTGTTCTTGTAGCTCATCTTGCCCGCGATGGTCGACGGAGTGTCGTAACTCCACCAGCTGTTCCCGCACTTGGCGTATGCGGTGCCGCCGACCGTGCCGGTCGCCGGGCACTTCGCCTTGAGCACCTTGTAGTCGTCGATGCCCTGTTCATACGTTCCCGCCGCCGGACCGGTCGCCGTGCCACCCGGCGCCGCCTGTGTCACACCGGTCCAGCCGCGTCCGTAGAAGCCGATGCCGAGCAGCAGCTTGGAGGCAGGGATGCCGAGGCCCTTGAGCTTCGCGATCGTCGCAGAGGTGTGGTAACCCGCCTTCGGGATACCGGTGTACGAGTTCAGCGGCGAGTGCGGGGCCGTCGGTCCGGTCGCGTCCCAGGCGCCGAAGAAGTCGTACGTCATCGGGTTGTACCAGTCGACGTACTGCGCTGCGCCCGCGTAGTCCGCCGCGTCGATCTTGCCGCCGGCGGTGGCGTCGGCCGTGATCGCCGCGGTGACCAGGTTGCCGCTGCCGAACTTCGCCCGCAGCGCTGACATAAGGTTCTTGAACGCGGCCTTGCCGCTGGTGTCGCAGGTGTTGCCGCAGGCGTTCGGGTACTCCCAGTCGATGTCGATGCCGTCGAAGACGTCCGCCCACTTGGAGTTCTCGACCAGGTCGTAGCAGGACTGGGCGAATGCGGCGGGGTTCCTGGCGGCCTCGCCGAATCCGCTCGACCAGGTCCAACCGCCGAAGGACCACAGCACCTTGAGGTTCGGGTGCTTCTTCTTCAGCTTGCGCAGCTGGTTGAAGTTGCCGCGCAGCGGCTGGTCCCAGGTGTCGGCGACGCCGTCCACGGACTGGTCGGCCGTGTACGCCTTGTCGGTCGCCGCGTAGGAGTCGCCCATGGCGCACTTGCCGCCGGTGACGTTGCCGAACGCGTAGTTGATGTGGGTCAGCTTGGTGGCCGAGCCGGAGGTCTCGATGTTCTTGACGTGGTAGTTCCGGTCGTAGACGCCCCATTCGGTGAAGTAACCGACGACCTTGGAACCGGCCGCGGCGGCCTGCGGGGCGCCGGTCTTCGCGGTGGCGGTCGCCGTGCCGGCGCCGGCCAGCAGCCCCGCGCCGAGGACGGCGCAACAGGCGGCGGACAGGAGTGCCCGCAAGCGGGCGCGGGGGCGGTGCGTACTGAGCATCGGGTGTCTCCTCGTGGGGGAGAGGGGAACGCGCGCCGTTTGGCATGAACGCGGTAAGGCGTGAGGGGAGAGTAGGAGGACTAGACCAGTGCGTCAATGGTTCGGACCAATTTCCCTTTCTTTTAGTAAGCGGTCGTTAACTGGTGACGCGATGCCTCCGATCGGGCATACTCACAGCGCCACAACCGCTGATCAGCAGCTTCCGTAACCCGGAAGGGGAGCATCGGCTGAGGCCCGTGAGACCCCGGCGGAGCCGCCCCACCCAGGCGTGCGTCCGCCGATGTGCCCGACAGGGAGGAGAGCGTCGCCATGCCCGACCGCGCCCCGCAGCCGGTGGACCGTCAACTGCCCACGGACGAGGCCCGGGATCTGATCTCGCTCGTCCGCGACATCGCGCAGCGCGAGATCGCCCCGAAGGCGGCCGAGGAGGAGGACGCCGGGCACTTCCCGCGCGAGGTCTTCAGCCTGTTGTCCGAGTCGGGTCTGCTCGGGCTGCCGTACGACAGCGAGTACGGCGGCGGGGATCAGCCGTACGAGGTCTACCTCCAGGCCCTCGAAGAGCTCGCCGTGGCCCGTCTCACCGTCGGTCTCGGCGTCAGCGTGCACTCCCTCGCCTGTCATGCCCTCGCGAACTACGGCACCAAGGAACAGCAGGTCGAGCACCTGCCCGCGATGCTCGGCGGCGGCCTCCTCGGCGCGTACTGCCTCTCCGAGCCGTCCTCCGGTTCGGACGCCGCCTCGCTGCGGACCAAGGCCGTACGTGACGGTGACGACTGGGTGATCACGGGCACCAAGGCCTGGATCACGCACGGCGGCATCGCCGACTTCTACACCGTGCTCGCGCGCAGCGGAGGCGACGGTCCCCGCGGCATCACGGCCTTCCTGGTGCCCGGTGACGCCGAGGGGCTGAGTGCCGCGCCGCCCGAGAAGAAGATGGGCATGAAGGGCTCGCCCACCGCCCAGGTCCACTTCGACGGGGTGCGGGTCTGCGACGACCGGCGCATCGGCGACGAAGGTCAGGGCTTCGCCGTCGCCCTGTCGGCCCTCGACTCCGGGCGGCTGGGCATCGCGGCCTGCGCCATCGGTGTCGCCCAGGCGGCCCTCGACGAGGCCGTGTCGTACGCCACCGGCCGACAGCAGTTCGGGCGGCCGATCTCGGACTTCCAGGGGCTGCGCTTCATGCTCGCCGACATGGCGACGCAGATCGAGGCGGGCCGGGCGCTCTATCTGGCCGCGGCACGGCTGCGCGACGCGAGCCGGCCGTTCTCCAAGGAGGCGGCCATGGCCAAGCTGCTGTGCACGGACACGGCGATGAAGGTCACCACGGACGCCGTCCAGGTACTCGGTGGCTACGGGTACACGGCCGACTTCCCGGTCGAGCGGTATATGCGCGAGGCCAAGGTCCTCCAGATCGTCGAGGGCACCAATCAGATCCAGCGGATGGTCATCGCCCGTCACCTCGCGGGTCCCGACTCGCGCTGAGCGGCCCGGCGCTGCGTGGGTCGGGACCCGCGCCGAGTGGCCCGTCGCCGCGTGGGTCGCGGCTCGTGTCGAACTGCCCCTCACTCCGTGGGCCCCGGCCGATGATGAACTCCCCGTACCCGTAGATCGGCGAGGGCGCCGCCAGCCGGACCCACTCCGGGTCGTGGCGCCCCGGCAGCGTGCGTCCGCGATCGGCCCAGGTGCGCATCAGGGCGCGGTAGATGGGGGGATCCTGGGCCGGGGCCGGCCCCTGCCGAACCGATTCTGCCGGAGCGGGGACGATGATCCGGCGCCGACGCACGGTCCCAGAATATGTGGGGGTCATACCAGGGCAACGCGTCGGCGGGTGGCAGGTCACCCGCCCGCGGATTCGAGAGTGAGTTCGCGACGGGCCCGTACGGGGGCTCCGTCACGCGGTGCGATATCTGGCTCCGGACGATTATCTGACGTACCGTCAACTTCGCCGTTCGGGCCTGCACCCCTCCGGGCGGCGTCAACTGCCGTGCGTCCAGGGAGGCTTGCCGTGCCCGACGACCGCCCCGTTGCACTCGACGAGTACCCCGTGCACCAGGTGCCCCTGTCCATGAAGCATGTCGCGACCGGCGACCGGAACGCATACGATCGCTGCATCTTCCACGTCCTGGACCACCAGGGCCGGGCGCTGCTGATCCTGGGCCTCGGCGTTTATCCGAACGTCGGAGTGATCGACGCGTACGCCACCCTGCGCGTCGGCGACCGCCTGCACGCGGTACGGGCGTCGGACGCGCTCGGCGACGACCGGATGAACCTCACCGTAGGACCGCTGCGGATCACCGTGGAGGAGCCGCTGCGCCGCCTGCGCCTCGAGTCGGACGACGACACCCTGTCGTACGACCTCACCTGGTCCGCCGACTTTCCGGCGCTCTGGGAACCGCACCACATCCAGCGCCGCGGCGGTCGGCTCACCCTGGAGGGGCGCCGCTTCGTGCAGGCGGGCGGCGTCGAGGGGATCATCCGCGTCGACGGCGATGAGCTACCGGTCTCGGCGGGCGAGTGGACCGGCACCCGCGACCGCAGCTGGGGTGTGCGCCCGATCCCGGGGGAGGAGGGAAGCCTCCTCGCGGAGGACAACCCGACCGAGGGTTTCCACTGGCTCTGGTGCCCGGTCCGGTTCGAGGACCGCTTCCTGATGGTCGTCACCCAGGAGGACGCCGACGGCTACCGCTCGCTCAACGACGCGACAGTCGTACGCCCTGGGGTGCGCGACCTCCAGCTCGGCTGGCCCCAGGCCGACATCACTTATCGCCCCGGCACCCGCCACCCCTCCTCCGCCGTCATCCACCTCATGGATCCGGTGGACCGCAAGCCCCTGGAACTGGGCGTGGAGGTGCTGGCCTCGTCGCCGCTCGCGGTCGGGGCGGGCTATCCGCCGGCCGACGACTGGCAGCACGGTACCTGGCGCGGCCGCGGCTGGACCGACCGGCGCGTCTATGACCTCTCCGACCCGGCGGCGCACCCCCTTGCCGCGTACGGGGTGATCGACCATGCCGCCCGCTTCACGCTGGACGGGCAGGTCGGCTACGGGATCTTCGAGCACGGCTCGTTCGGCCGCCACGACCCGAGCGGCTTCACCGGTTTCGACTCGGTCGCGCCCTGAGTCCCCGTGGGGCCTTGAATCCCGTTCACGCCTTGATTGGAGTGGTGGCATGGCCACGGCACCGCGCCCCCGTACGACCACACGTGATCCGCAGGAGCTCGCACAGCGGCTGACGGCCTGGCTCGCCACGCGGCTGCCCGGCGCCACGGCGGAGAACGTCACCGTCCCCGCGTCCAACGGAATGTCCAGCGAGACCCTGCTCTTCGACATCGAGCACCCCGAACCACCTCTGCGCACCTGTGCGTTGAGACTCGCGGCGGACCCGGCGGCGTACACCGTCTTCCCCGTCTACGACATGCCGCGGCAGTACCGCACGATGCGCCTCGTCGCCGAGCGCACCGATCTGCCGGTGCCGCGCGTGCTGTGGTTGGAGGAGGACCCCGGGCCCCTCGGGGCGCCGTTCTTCGTCATGGAACGGATCGAGGGGCGTGTGCCCCCGGACGTCATGCCCTATACGTACGAGGGGAATTGGCTGCACGCGGCGAGCGACGAGGAGCGTGAGCGGCTGGAGGTGGCCTCCACCGGGCTCCTCGCGCGACTGCACGACCAAGTCCCGCTACGAGAGGCCGACTTCCTGGCGCTGCCCGGCGACGGCAGCCCGCTGCGCCGTCACGTCGCCGCCCAACGCGTCTACTACGAATGGGTGGTTGACGGGCTGTCGCGTTCGCCTCTCATCGAGAGCGCCTTCGACCGGCTCGACCACCTGTGGCCGCGCGACGAGGGCGAGGCGGTGCTCAACTGGGGCGACGCGCGCATCGGGAACGTCATCTACGACGGATTCGAACCCGTGGCGGTGCTGGACTGGGAGATGGCGGCGCAAGCCCCGCGCGAGGTCGACCTCGGCTGGACGGTCTATCTGCACCGCTTCTTCCAGGACCTGACGGTGAGCTTCGGCCAGAGCGGACTGCCCGACTTCCTGCGCCGCGACCGCGTGGAGCGGCGGTATGCCGAACTCACCGGCCACGTACCGCGCGACATGGATTTCTACACGCTGTACGCCGCACTGCGGCACGCGATCGTGATGCTCCGCGTCGCCTATCGCCAGGCGCACTTCGGCGAGGTCGCCGTACCGCCGGACCCGGACGCACTGATCCTGCACCACAGCAGCCTGCGGGCCATGCTGCAGGGCAGCTACTGGGAGGGACCGGGCGTCGGTCGGTGAGGGCGCGGGCCGGTCAGGCGGCCTGGCGCCGCATCTCGGGGACCCGCATCGGGCGCGAACCCGGGCCGCCGACGTGCGAGAACGGCTGCGTCCGCCAGTCGAGGCCCTGAGGGAGCGTCAACAGGAGCGCCGTGTCCTGCTCCTGGAGTTCGGCGGACTCGTCCGCGGCCTGTGCGTCGGCCGCCGTGCGGCCCGTACCGGAGCAGACCGTGAGCCCGAACGGGTTCCACGGCGAGGCGCACAGGGCGTGCTCCGGCAGGACCTCCTCGTCCGCCAGCAGCGCGATGGGCTGCGCGCAGTCCGGGCAGATGACCCGGTACATCTCGAAGGTGTCGTACCCGTCGAACTCCTCGCCGTCCAGGGCGTCCGGTTCGACGCCCTCCGGCTCGGGTTCGAGAACGGGCTGCTGCCGCTTGGACGCGGTACGACCAGGGCGCTTAAGACTCTGCATGGCTTTCTCCCCCTCGGGTGGGCCGACAAGGCGCTGCGGCCTCGACCACAGCAAGCACTTCCCGTCCGGTCTTTGCGGTAATCACGAGAACATCACGGACCTGGTTGTGGCGCTGTGGCGTTCGTCACATGCCGTCCGCAGGTGCCCGGCGTGGTGGATTTGTCCCCCGGACGGCTCACAGGAGGCTCTCTGCCACATCACAAACCGGGTATGACCTGCGCCGGTCAGGTATCCGGGGAGATCAAGGGCCCTGTAGGTTCTTGCGCCATGGAGGAGCTGGACCGACAAATTGTGCAGCTGCTCGTCGCAGACGGGCGGATGAGTTACACCGACCTGGGCAAGGCCACGGGCCTGTCCACGTCCGCCGTGCACCAGCGGGTGCGCCGGCTGGAGCAGCGCGGCGTCATCCGCGGCTATGCCGCTGTCGTGGACCCCGAGTCCGTGGGGCTGCCCCTGACCGCCTTCATCTCGGTGAAGCCGTTCGACCCGAGCGCACCGGACGACATCGCGGAACGCCTCGCCGGCGTCCCCGAGATCGAGGCCTGCCACAGCGTCGCGGGCGATGAGAACTACATCCTCAAGGTGCGCGTCTCGACCCCGCACGAACTGGAGGAGCTTCTCGCCCGGCTGCGCTCCCTCGCGGGCGTGTCGACCCGCACGACGGTGGTGCTGTCCACGCCGTACGAGGCACGGCCGCCCCGCATCTGACCGCGGCTGCCGTGGGCAATGGTTCCGCGAGGCGACGGGGGCGCCCCCGCGCGAGCGAAGCAGAGCGTGGGGCGGCGTGGGCACGGCCGGCAGCGCCGGGCACCCCGCAAACGTGCCCCAAGTGCGGCACCCGGGGGCTCGGGCGGGAAACTGTCCGTTATGAGTGAACGCACCGCCCCATCGAAAACGGTCCTGCTCCGCCGCGGCGAAGTCCACAGCCCCGCCGACCCCTTCGCGACAGCGATGGTCGTCGAGCGCGGGCAGGTCGCCTGGGTCGGCTCCGAAGGCGCGGCCGACGCCTTCGCGGACGGGGTCGATGAGGTTGTGGACCTCGAGGGTGCCCTGGTCACCCCGGCGTTCACCGACGCACATGTGCACACCACCTCCACCGGGCTCGCGCTCACCGGCCTCGACCTGTCGGACACCACCTCCTTGGACGCGGCCCTCGCCCGCGTGCGCGACTTCGCCGCCGCCCGCCCCACCGACCGGGTCCTGCTCGGCCATGGCTGGGACGCGGCCCGCTGGTCCGGTGGCCGCCCTCCGACGCGCGCCGAGCTCGACGAGGCGACCGGCGGGCGCCCGCTCTACCTCTCTCGTATCGACGTGCACTCCGCCGTGGTCACCACCGCACTCCTCGACCTGGTCCCCGGGGTCACCGCACGCGCCGGATACTCGCCCGACGGATCGCTGACCCGCGACGCCCACCACGCGGTCCGTGCCGCGGCCCTGGGCGCCGTCAGCGGTGAGCAGCGCACCAGGGCCCAGCGTGCCGCGCTCGCCCACGCCGCCTCGCTCGGCATCGGCTCCCTGCACGAGTGCGCCGGCCCCGAGATCTCCGCCGAGGACGACTTCACCGGGCTGCTGCGGCTCGCCGCCGAGGAGCCGGGCCCCCGCATGGTCGGTTACTGGGCTGAACAGGACGTCGACAAGGCCCGGGCACTCGGCGCGATCGGCGCCGCGGGCGACCTCTTCGTCGACGGCTCGCTCGGCTCGCACACCGCCTGCCTGCACCAGCCGTACGCCGACGCCGAGCACACCGGCACGGCCTACCTCGACACCGCGGCGGTTGCCGCACATGTGGTGGCCTGCACCGAGGCGGGCCTCCAGGCGGGCTTCCACGCCATCGGGGACGCCGCGGTGACCTCCGTGGTCGAGGGCGTGCGCGCCGCCGCCGAGAAGGTCGGCCTCGCCCGTGTCCGAGCCGCCCGGCACCGCGTCGAGCACGCCGAGATGCTCGCCCCGGAAACGATCGCCGGATTCGCCGAGCTCGGTCTCACCGCCTCCGTGCAGCCCGCCTTCGACGCGCTGTGGGGCGGCGAGGGCGGCATGTACGCCCAGCGCCTGGGCGCCGAGCGGGCCCGCACGCTCAACCCGTTCGCGGCCTTGCTGCGCACCGGCGTGCCGCTCGCCTTCGGCTCCGACAGCCCGGTCACGCCCCTCGACCCGTGGGGCACGGTCCGTGCCGCCGCCTTCCATCGCACGCCCGAGCACCGGGTGTCCGTACGCGCCGCGTTCACGGCGCATACGCGTGGCGGCTGGCGGGCGATCGGACGGGACGACGCGGGTGTCCTGGTGCCCGGCGCGCCCGCCGACTACGCCGTGTGGCGCACCGCTGAGCTCGTCGTGCAGGCCCCCGACGACAGGGTCGCGCGCTGGTCCACCGATCCCCGCTCCGGCACACCCGGGCTGCCGGATCTGACCCCGGGGAACGACCTGCCCGTCTGTCTGCGCACGGTGGTCGGCGGACGGACGGTGTTCGTACGGCCCAACGAGTGATGTCCTGGGGTGGCGCCGTCCCCTTCATCGCCGGCCGCCGCGTCGCGCGACCTGCGTATCCTCCGCACTGACCAGGTGATCGGGGGGAAAGCAGCAGCTCAAGCGGCTGTTGACAGCTGGCCTCAGGTGGCCGGTAGGTTCGGCCGGGTCCACCACCGGACGTCCGACCGGGGAACTTTCCGCGCGGCCTCGAAGTGCCGCTGGGTCAGGGGTGGTGTGCCGCACCGGCGCACCACCACTGGGAGCCAGGCCCAGCGCCCGTGCAACGAGGCGAGGGAACGTTTCCGACAAGTCGGCAGGTGTGACCCGGGTGGGGCCCGGACGTTCAGTAGACAACGGCTTTCGGTCGATCCGCAGCCAGCGGGTCCCTGGTCGGCCCGAAGGGCGCCGGGCCCCGATCCGCAGCACTCGATTTCCGCAGCTGGAAGCACACGATTTCGCCACCGGGTGCCCCGTCTTACCCGGCTCTTGGCGAATCGACACCTCCGTACTGACACGGCGACGCAACAGCGCAGGTTGAGCGCACTATGGTGGACCCCTGCGTATGGACACGAAGGGGCAGCAGTGAACGACGGCGACGGGACCCTCGCGGCAGGAGCCCAGGGGAGGCAGTTCGGCCCGCTCGGCACGGCCTTGGTGATCATTCCGACCTACAACGAGGCGGAGAACATCAAGAAGATCGTCGGCCGGGTGCGCGCCGCCGTGCCCGAGGCGCACGTCCTGGTGGCCGACGACAACAGCCCCGACGGCACGGGCAAGCTGGCCGACGAGCTGGCCGCCGAGGACGATCACGTCCAGGTGCTGCACCGCAAGGGCAAGGAAGGCCTGGGCGCCGCCTACCTCGCGGGCTTCCGCTGGGGCATGGAGCACGGCTACGGCGTACTCGTCGAAATGGACGCCGACGGCTCGCACCAGCCCGAGGAGCTGCCCCGCCTGCTGACCGCCCTCAAGGGCGCCGACCTCGTGCTCGGCTCGCGCTGGGTGCCGGGCGGGCGGGTCGTGAACTGGCCCAAGTCCCGCGAGTTCATCTCCCGTGGCGGCAGCCTGTACTCCCGCGTCCTGCTCGACGTGCCGATCCGGGACGTCACCGGCGGCTACCGGGCCTTCCGCCGCGAGACCCTCGAAGGACTCGGCCTCGGCGAGGTCGCCTCCCAGGGGTACTGCTTCCAGGTCGACCTGGCCCGCCGCGCCGTCAAGGCCGGCTTCCATGTCGTCGAGGTCCCCATCACCTTCGTCGAGCGGGAACTCGGCGACTCCAAGATGAGCCGCGACATCCTCGTGGAGGCTCTGTGGCGGGTCACCACGTGGGGCGTGAGGGAGCGGGTCGCGCGGATCACTGGGCGCAAGCCGTCCTGACGTCGCGCGGGCCGCAGGCTGTCCTGACGTCCTACCGTCGGCGAGTCCTTCTGACGCCGGTCTCGATCCGCAGCTGCCGTCGGCGTTCCCACAGCAGGTGTTGATCATCCGCTTATCCCGTACTGAGCTGCGCCCAGGCACACTGGGAGCATGACGACTGGCGCTCCGACTCCCACGTACCCCGCCCGCCCGCGGCGCTCGCGGCTGCGCACCTTCCTGCCGCTCGGCATCGCCGCGTGGCTGGTGCTGGAGATCTGGCTGCTGACCGTGGTCGCGGGCGCGGCGAGCGGCTTCACGGTCTTCCTGCTGCTGGTCGCCGGGTTCGTCCTCGGCGGTGTGGTCATCAAGCGGGCCGGACGCCGGGCCTTCCGCAACCTCAGCGAGACGCTGCAACAGCAGCAGAGCGGCACCGCCCCCACGACCGGGGGCGGCGACGGCAACGGTCTGATGATGCTCGGCGGTCTCCTTCTGATGATCCCCGGCCTCATCTCGGACGCCGTGGGCCTGCTCCTGCTGATCCCGCCGGTCCAGAAGGTCCTCAGCCGCTACGCCGAGCGCACCCTCGACCGCAAGATGCGCGAGGCCGCCCCCGGAACCTTCGGCGACGCCTTCCAGCAGGCCCGCATCCACCGCCCCGACGGCAAGGTCGTCCAGGGCGAGGTCATCAGGGACGAGGACCTGCGGGGCCCGGCTTCGGAGCCTGGCACGCACCCGCCGCTGAACCGCTAGTGCCGCGTCAGCCAGGGTTTGCCCGTTGAGGAGCGGCGTCCGGTGCGTGCTCTGGGGGTCCCCCCGGCCGAAGGCTGGGGGAGTGCCGGCCGGAAGTCCTCGTACTGGATGTACTTGGGCTTTCGGCCGGTGCGGCGAGTGGGGGCACCTCCCACGTCCTTGAGGCAGTGGGGGAGCGTGCCGGGCGTCGCGACGGGGCGAACCTCGGCTGACGCGGCCCTAGTCCTCAGCCCGACCCTGCTTCTTCTCGGCCTGTCTCCGGGGGTCCAGCCCCCGGAGACAGGCCGTGCCATGACGCCGGGCTGAACGCGGACGCCGCACGGAACGCGCGAAACCGCGAGCACCGGTACACAAGGTGTACGGCGCCCGCGGTCACGTGCGTGCGTTGTATGCCGCCCAGCCCCCGGAGGGACTACGCGGACTTGCGGCTGTCTCGCGGGTGTACCGCGATGTTCATCGCACCGGAGCGGAGTACGGCCAGGCGCTCCTCCAGGACCTCTTCGAGCTCCTCGCGAGTGCGTCGCTCCATCAGCATGTCCCAGTGCGTGCGCGCGGGCTTCGCCTTCTTCTCCTCAGGGCCGTCGCCGTCCACGAGAAGTGCCTGGGCCCCGCAGACCTTGCACTCCCACTCCGGCGGAATTTCGGCCTCCACCGAGAAGGGCATCTCAAAACGGTGCCCCTTCTCGCATGCGTACTCCACGGCCTGGCGCGGAGCCAAGTCGATGCCGCGGTCCGTCTCATAGCTGGTCACTACGAGGCGTGTGCCGCGAAGAGCTCGCTCACTCATGAATCGTGCCTCCCGGGCTTGTCGCCCACAGGACAGGTGTCGCTGTCGTCGTCATCCGGTCAACGTCCGGTCGGCGGTAAAGATTCCCGTTCCGGGTCATGCGTCGCCGTCGTAGCCGCCCCTTGTTGTACCCACCGGCGCCCGGTTTGTCACATCTGGCAGCAGATGTCACCCAGCGTTTCAGTATCTTTGACGCGCAGTAACGGTACGCCTGGCAGGCCAAACGCGTACACTACCGGCCTTTGGCCTCGGGCGCTAAATCCTGTCCGGTACGGGATTGCCCGCGTCGCGCACCGCCCGGCGCACCGGAACCCGCGCGAGCAGCACGAATCCGATGACGAAGAAGGCCACGAGCGAGATGATCGCGTCCCGATAACTTCCCGTCAGCTGGTAGGTCAACCCGAAAAGAAGGGGACCCAGCCAGCTCATGCCGCGGTCGCTCATCTCGTACGCCGAGAAGTACTCGGCCTCCTTGCCGCTCGGCACGAGATGCGAGAACAAAGAGCGCGACAGCGCCTGGCTGCCGCCCAGGACGAGGCCGATGCCGGCGGCCAGGACGAAGAACCAGACGGGCGCGCCGGCAGGCAGGAAGTACCCGGCGCCGAGCGTCACGGTCCAGGCGACGAGCGAGCCGAGGATCGTCCGTTTCGCGCCGTACGTCCGCGCCAGCCGTCCCATCCCGAGCGCGCCCCCGACCGCGAGCACCTGGACCAGCAGCACGGCGACGATCAGGGTCGACTGGCTGAGACCCAGCTCCTCCGATCCGTAGACGGAAGCCTGCGAGATGACCGTCTGGATGCCGTCGTTGTAGACGAGGTACGCGAGCAGGAAGGCGAGCGTGAGCGGTTTGCCGCGCATGTCCCGGACCGTGGCCGCCAGCTGCCGCCATCCGTGCACGGACGCCGTCCCGGCAGCGGCCGCAGGGCGATCGCGCAGCTGCTTGAGGGGGACGAGGGTGAAGGCGCCCCACCAGATGCCGGCCGAGGCGAGACAGATGCGGACGGCCGTCGACTCGGAGACGCCGAAGCTGTCATGGGCCGTGAACAGGATCAGGTTCGCGACCAGCACCAGCGAGCCCGCCGCGTAGCCGAAGGCCCAGCCCCGGGACGAGACGGCGTCGCGCTCCTCGGGCGGAGCGATCTGGGGCAGATAGGAGTTGTAGAGGACCATCGACACCGCCACCGAGGCATTGGCCACGATCAGCAGCAGGCCGCCCAGCAGATAGCGGTCCCCGTTGAGGAAGAACATGCCCGTGGTGGCCGCGGCGCCCATGTAGGCGGCGGCCGCGAGCAGTGGCTTCTTGCGGCCCGTGCGGTCGGCGGCCGCGCCCGCCATCGGCATCACGAAGATCGACAGGATGACGGAGGCGGAGACCGCGTACGCGAAGAAGGACCCGGCGCGAACCGGGATGCCCAGGGGGTGCACGAAACCGTCCGCGTCCGCCGCGTGCTTGGCGACCGACGTCAGATAGGGGCCCAGGAAGACGGTCAGCACGCTCGTCGAGTAGACGGAGCACGCCCAGTCGTAGAAGTACCAGCCGTGTTGCTCGCGCCGCCGCTCGGCGGCCTCGTCGGCCGGCTGTGCCCGCACGGTGTCAGTGCCCACCCGTGCCCCTCGCTTCCCCGTGAACGGACCGCGCGAGGAGGCTCAGAACCAGGTGCCCCGGTCTTCCAGGACCTTGCGCAGTGTGTCGATGTGATCGGTCATGATGCCATCGACTCCCAGGTCCAGGAGCCGGTGCATACGTTCCGGTTCGTTCACGGTCCACACGTGCACCTGCAGCCTGCGCGCATGAGCGGTCCGTACGAAGCGGCGGTCGACCACCAGCACACCGGACTGGGACTCGGGGACCTGGGCGGCGATCGCCGAGCGGCGCACGGCGGCCGGTATGCCCCAGGAGCGCAGCCGCAGATTGAGCACACCGCGGGTGCCGTACGACGTCGCCAAGCGCGGCCCGGCCAGGTGCTGGGCTCGGGCGACGCGCGCCTCGGAGAAGGAGCCGACGCAGACGCGGTCCCAGGCATTGGTGCGGTCGATCAGGTCGAGCAGCGGCTGGAGGGCGGGTTCGGCCTTGATGTCGACGTTCCAGCGCACCTCGGGGAGAGTGTCGAGCAGCTCTTCGAAGAGGGGGACCGGTTCCTTGCCCGCCACGCGCGCGTGGCGCACGTCTTCCCAGGGGAGGTCCGCTATCCGGCCCGCCCCGTCCGTCACCCGGTCGAGAGTCGCGTCGTGGAAGGCGACGAGCCTGCCGTCCGCGGTCGCGTGCACGTCCGTCTCGATGTAGCGGTAGCCCGCTGCCACCGCGCGCCGGAACTGGGTCAGGGTGTTCTCCAGACCGTCCGCCGCCCCGCCCCGGTGTGCGAAGGCGATCGGGCCGGGGTGGTCGAGGTACGGATGGCGTATGCGGGTGCTCACCCGGGCAGTATCGCGCGCTCCGGTTGACCGGCGGCAACGACGGTGCTGCCGCCCGGTGCCCGGCGGACGGCGAACACTCGCAGGAAGAGCTGGGCGAGGGGGCCGATGGCGACGGCGTACAGCACCGTGCCGATGCCGACCGTGCCTCCGAGCGCGAACCCGGTCGCGACGACGGCCACTTCGAGGACGGTGCGGACCAGACGGATGGAGTGGCCCGTGCGCTTGTGCAGGCCGGTCATCAGGCCGTCGCGCGGGCCCGGACCGAAGCCGGCCGAGATGTACAGGCCCGTCGCCACCCCGTTCAGCACGATGCCCGCCACGAGCAGCGCAATCCGTACGGCCAAGGTGTGCGCGTCGGGCAACACGGCGAGCGTGCCGTCCATGGCGATGCCGACCACGAAGACGTTCGAGACCGTGCCGAGGCCGGGGCGCTGGCGCAGCGGGATCCACAGGAGCAGCACCGTCGCGCCCACGATGATCGACACCACGCCGATCGTGAGGCCGGTCAGCTCGGCGAGGCCCTGGTGCAGGACGTTCCAGGGCTCCAGCCCGAGGCCCGACTCCACGAGAAGGGCCGAACTCGCGCCGTACAGAGCCAGGCCGACGTACAGCTGGAGGAGGCGGCGGGGGAGCCTCCTGGACTGCGAGCGTGTGGACATGAAAGTCCCCCCAGTGGTGGTAGTGGCCTGACGCATGACACTCTGTGGCTTGGGAAGAATCGTCATCCATGGCCAATTCGGGGAAGGTGGACTGGGAATTATGGCGCAGTGGACTTCGGCGGTGGGTGCCGCACAGTTGGCCCGGCTCCTCAACTCCCAGCAGGAGCGACCCGCCGGGCCGGGCACCCGCCGTCCGCCCGCCTATCGCGCGCTCGCCGACGGCATCCGGCTGCTGGTGCTCGAGGGTCGGGTGCCGGTCGCCGCGCGGCTGCCCGCCGAGCGGGAACTCGCGCTGTCCCTGTCGGTCAGCCGTACGACGGTCGCCGCGGCCTACGAGGCGCTGCGGGCCGAGGGGTTCCTGGAGTCCCGCCGGGGCGCGGGCAGCTGGACCGCCGTGCCGGCCGGGAACCCGCTGCCCGCGCGCGGCCTGGAACCCCTGCCACCCGAGGCACTCGGATCCATGATCGACCTCGGCTGCGCGGCGCTGCCCGCACCCGAGCCATGGCTCACCCGCGCCGTGCAGGGCGCCCTGGAGGAGCTGCCGCCGTACGCGCACACGCACGGCGACTATCCCGCCGGTTTGCCCGCGCTGCGCTCGATGATCGCCGAGCGGTACACCGCCCGCGGCATTGCGACCATGCCCGAGCAGATCATGGTGACCACCGGGGCGATGGGCGCGATGGACGCGATCTGCCACCTCTTCGCCGGGCGCGGCGAGCGCATCGCCGTCGAGTCGCCCTCCTACGCCAACATCCTTCAGCTGATGCGCGAGGCCGGGGCCCGGCTGGTGCCCGTCGCCATGGCCGAGGGCCTCGCCGGATGGGACATGGACCGCTGGCGCCAGGTCCTGCGGGACGCGGCACCCCGTCTCGCGTACGTGGTGGCCGACTTCCACAACCCCACGGGAGCCCTTGCCGACGAGCACCAGCGGCGCGGGCTCGTGGACGCCGCGCGTTCCGCGGGCACCGTGCTCGTCGTCGACGAGACGATGAGTGAGCTGCACCTGGACGAGGGGTTGGACATGCCGCGCCCCGTGTGCGGCTTCGACCCGGCCGGCTCGACCGTGATCACCGTCGGCTCCGCCAGCAAGGCCTTCTGGGCCGGCATGCGGATCGGCTGGGTGCGGGCCGCGCCCGATGTGATCCGCAGTCTCGTCGCCGCGCGCGCGTACGCCGACCTGGGCACGCCCGTGCTGGAGCAGCTGGCCGTCAACTGGCTGCTCAGCACCGGGGGATGGGAGCAGGCCGTGGACATTCGCCGGGGCCAGGCCCGGGAGAACCGAGACGCCCTCGTCGCCGCCGTGCGGCGGGAGCTGCCCGAATGGGATTTCTCGGTACCGAAGGGCGGGCTCACGCTGTGGGTGCGGACCGGGGGACTGTCGGGGTCACGGCTCGCCGAGGTGGGGGAGCGGGTGGGGGTGCGGGTGCCGTCCGGTCCTCGGTTCGGCGTGGACGGGGCCTTCGAGGGGTATGTGCGGTTGCCGTTCACCGTGGGGGGTGCGGTGGCCGAGGAGGCGGCGGTGCGGTTGGCCGCGGCGGCGCGGTTGGTGGAGACGGGGGCGAGCGGGGGGAACGAGACGCCGCGGACGTTCGTGGCGTAGGGGTTCTCGCCCCACCGCCCCTACCCCGTCCCGTACCTGGGGGGCCGCCCCCAGCCCCCGTATTGCGCTGGCGCGCTTGAGGAGCGGGCGTTGGGGGCGGAGCCCCAAGGACGGGAAGGGCAGGGGGGCGGAGGGGGCGAAAGACATATCCAGCTGCGGACCTCAGCCCTCCGCCACCGCCGCCTCCGCGGGCACCGGCTCCGCATCCGCGCGCAGCGGCTCCGCATCCGCAGGCACCGGCTCCGCATCCGCGGGAGTCGTCCGCTCCGGAAGGAGATCGAGAACCGCCCGCCGATGGGACTCGCTCGTCGCGTCGTCGTACGGGTCCGGCGTGGCCGGGACCTGGAGGCGCAGAACGGCACCGGTGCCGAGGCGGGCGTACCCGCGGCCGGGCGGCACGTCCCGGGTGGGGGTCGTGTGCGGCGGCGCGCCCAGGATCGACTCCAGCTGGGCGGAGGAGGCCGGACCGAGCACCACGCGCGCGCGGGTGTGCTGGCGAATCGCGTCGCTGAGGAGCTCCAGACCGTCGAAGTGCTCGGCCACGACCACCGTGACGCCCGCCGCGCGCCCGTGCCGGAAGGGGACCTGAAGGAGGGCCAGCGGATCCTTGCGCCCGTCGGCGGCGGCCAGGTGGCCGAGCGCGCTGGGCCGGTCCAGGAGGATCCACAGCGGGTTCTTGATGTCGTCGGGCGGGGGATGACCGGCCTGACGGGCACGGTTGGCGGCGATCAGCCGCCGCTCCGTCTCGTGCGCGGCCCATTCCAGACTGGCGAGCGCCCCCGCCAGACCGCACTCGACGGCCAGCACGCCCTCCCGCCCGGTCAAACAGGCGTACTCGCCGGTGCCGCCCCCCTCGATGACGACGACATCGCCGAACTGAAGGGCCTGCAGGGCGATGGAGCGGAGGAGGGTCGTCGTGCCGCTGCCGGGCTCGCCGACCACCAGTAGGTGCGGCTCCGTGGAGCGGATCCCCGTGCGCCAGACGACCGGGGGAACGTCCCGCTGTTCCTCACCGTAGGTGAGAGGGAGTGTGCGCTGGACGTCGGCCGGGTCCGTGAAGCCGAGGACGGTCTCGCCCGGGGTGGTGACGAAGCGCTGGGCGGAGATGTCGGTGGGGAGGGGCGGGAGGACGCTGACGGTGAGTTCGTTGCCCTCCTCGTCCCAGTCGAAGTGGTACTCGCGGCCACGCCCCGACTTGGCGTGCAGGAGGTGCTCGATGCGGGCGCGGGACTCCGCTTCGCCGTCCGTGAAGTAGGCCGGGTAGCGGATGAGGAGTCGGGACACGCGTCCGTCGTCGTCGAAGTCGTACGAGGAGAAGGCCTTCTCCCAGTCGCCGCCGTGGGCGTACAGGGGATCGGGATCCTCGGCCGCCGAGAAGTACGGGACCAGGGCCTCGTACAGCGACTTGAGCCGCCCGGTCTGCGCCTCATCGGGGCCCGTGGGCTTCGACGAGGCGCGGTCGCGGCCGGTCCAGGCTGCCGCCGCCATCAGGCTGATGACGGCGAGCAGCGGTCCGTACGGCACCAGCGCCACGATCAGGATCACCGAGGCCACCAGGAACAGCAGCGGCCCGCGCCGGTCCTTGGGAGTGGCGGCCCACTTGCGCCGCCCGGCCCCTGCCAGCCGGCGCAGTCCACGGGTGACCGTGATCAGCGGGTGGAGAACGTCGGTGGCGCCGTCGGCTGCCGTCCGGGCCAGCTCCCGGCTTCGGGCGATCTGCGCGCTGCCGTTGCTCAGAATGCGGGGGAGAGGGCGCCGAGCCACTGCTGTCTCCTGATGGTGCGTGTGTGGGGGAGGGGCGTCAGAACTTGATCCCGCCAAGGAGGCTCGCCAGGCTCTCTCCGCCGGCCTTGATGCTCGGAGCGATCGCCGTGCTCGCGAGGTAGAAGCCGAAGAGTACGGAGACGGAGGCGTGCGAGCCCTTGAGCCCGTCCTTGCGGAAGAAGAGGAAGACGATGATGCCGAGCAGGACGACGCCTGACATGGACAGAATCATTTGAGTTCTCCTGGGTCGTGGGGACAGTCACCATGAGTTCTTCCAGGATCACAGGATGTATCCATACGATAAAAGGTGCAACTGGGTGAATGTCGTCGGATTTCACCAGAGTGGCGGAGCCGTTTGGGCCGCCCGAGCAGGTCTGTTGCGCCCGACGGCGCCTGCTGTGATCTTTGCCGGTGACGGTGCCGGTCATGTGCTCTTGGAGCCAGTACGCTGGCGATTCACCCGTACGGGGGCGCCGCTCGCCGCCGTACCGGCCCGGGCATGACAGCTCCGCTCGCTGTCGTAAGCTCCCGCAGTCCCCGTTGTAGTCGTTGTGAGAGGCGGTCCGCCGATGAGTGAAGCCCCCGACCCCGAGGTCGTGGAGCTGGCGACCAAGATCTTCGATCTGGCGCGTCGTGGCGAGACCGAGGCGCTCGTCGCGTACGTGGACGCGGGCGTTCCGGCCAATCTCACCAACGACCGCGGCGACTCGCTCGTGATGCTCGCCGCGTACCACGGCCACGCCGAGGCGGTACGCGCCCTGCTGGAGCGCGGCGCCGAGGCCGACCGCATCAACGACCGGGGTCAGACACCGCTTGCCGGGGCCGTCTTCAAGGGCGAGGCGGCCGTGATCCGGGTGCTCCTGGACGGCGGCGCGGATCCGGCCGCGGGTACGCCCTCGGCCGTGGACACGGCGCGCATGTTCGGCAAGATGGAACTGCTCGAATTGTTCGGCGCACACTGACTCGAACGCCCTGACCAGGCGAAACGCGAGAAATAAGGGAGGCGGAACGGGGCCGCCGGAAATGCGGTCGCGGCAGGAAGAACCGCTGGGTCATCATGACGTCGTGATTCACGGACGCGATGGCTGGGCAGGTGTTGCCGCACCGCGCGGGCCGTGATGCGGCCCGCATGGGCCACCGACGAGAGGCAGAGGAAGATGGTCTACAGCAAGCAAGAAACGGCGGGCGCTCCGACGTGTTGTCTCGCGGCCAGGTAATGCAGGATCCCGGTTGCGTCGACGCTTGATGTGAGGCTGTTTCCCATGTTCGATCCGGTCATAGCGCCCAGCGGAACGCTGCTCGGCCTGCTCCAGAGGGGCCGCGGCGACGGCACGCTGCACGCGCTCACCGCACCGCGGGCCGAAGCGCTCGCGGCACTGAACCACTGTGTGCTGCGCGATCCCCGCCACGACTGGCAGGTGGAGAACCGCTCCCTGTACTACGCCCGTCTCTATCTCGATCTGAGCGGTGAGCTCGACGAGATCGAGCGGCACCTCTTCGACGCCGAGGACGTCCTCGACACGTGCGAGTCACGCACGGGGCTCGCCCTGGCGGTCCTCGGGCACCTCGCCTCGTACGGCAGGCGCGACGCGCTCGAACTGCTGCGCAGGTACGCCGCCTTCGGCACCAACTGGGCCTGGGCCCTCGACGAGCTGGCCCTGCGCGACGACGACGCGGGTCTGCGCGCCCTGGCCGCGCCCGTACTCGCCCGCTTCCCGGCCGACGCGGAGGGCGAGGCCGAACTCGCCGCCGCCGTGCGCGACGCCTTCGAGCCACGGCCCTGGCGCCTGTGGGCCGACGATCCGCGCGAATCCATCGGCACGCGCGTGCGTGCCGCTCAGGAACAGGGCTCCTTCGATCGCTGGCAGCGGCAGATGCGACCGTCCGGGCCCCGTCCGGGGTGGAGCGTCCAGGCCGTCTTCGACTGGGCGCAGCAGGGCATCGACCGCGGCGCCGCGCTCCATGTCCCGGCCGCCCGCTGCCTCACCGCCGTCGCCGGCCCCGAGGACCGGCCCGAGATCGTCGAGGCCGCCCGCGGCGGTGGCGACGGAGCGCGCTGCACCGCCTTGCGCTATCTCGCCGACAGCAATGATCCGGACGCCCTCGACCTGATCGAGACAGCCGTGGCGGACGGATCGACGACCGTGGCCGAGGCCGCCGTCGACGCCTTCGAGCGGATGCGCAGTGTCGCCGCCGTCGACCGGGCACGAGGCTGGGCGCACCGGCCCGACGCTCTGGGCGCCGCCGCGGGACGGATGCTCGCCTGCCGGGGCGGAGCGCAGGACAGCGAACTGGTCCTGGGCGCACTGCGGGAAGCGGTACGGGGCGAAGGCCCCGACGCACCGACCCTGTGGACCCTCGTCGACGGCACCGGACGGCTCGGCATCGCCTGTGCCGCACCCGTGCTGCGGCACATCTATCGCGAGACCGCGTCATCCCATCTGCGCGGGCGCGCCGCCCGTGCCCTGGCCACCACCGACCCCTCGTTCGCCGCGGGCTTCGCCGTCGAGTGCCTGTGGGACTGCGAGGAGACCACGCGCGAGGTGGCCGCCCGGCACGCCGAGACCGGTGATGCCCGTGTGGTGGATCAGCTGCGCCGGCTGGCGGCGGATCCGGCCGAGGAGGCGGACGTCCAGACAGCGGTACGGAGCCGGATCGGGCCCGACATGCCAGCCGTATGAACGTTCGGTGACCCCGGAGTCAGGAGGGCATGGACGGGGGCCGACCTGCTCGGGTGTGCAGCGCAACGCTCATGGGACGTTCACCGTTCGCAAAGATCCACGTTGACGCGGCCACGTCCGGTGCGGCGACAACACGGGTATGCGTGTCGTCATCGTGACCGAATCCTTTCCCCCCGATGTGAACGGCGTGGCCCACTGCGCGCTCCAGACCGCCCGGCACCTCGTCGATCGCGGTCACGCTCCCCTCGTCGTCGCCCCGGCCACCGCGGCCGGGAGCGGGCCCGACGCTCTCGCGCCGTGCCCCGTCATCCGTGTCCCCTCCCTACCGCTCCCGGGCTACCCCCAGGTCCGCGTCGCCCTCCCCAGTCGGCGCGTCGCCGCGGCGATCACCGAACACCGCGCCGACATCGTCCACCTGGCCAGCCCCTTCATCCTCGGCGTCCGCGGCATGGCGGCCGCCGCCCGGCTCGGCATTCCCGCCGTGGCCGTCTACCAGACCGACCTCGCCGGTTACGCCCGCACGTACATCAGCGCAGGTGAGGCCACGGCGTGGCGGCGCATACGCTCCGTGCACGCCGCCGCCGACCGGACGCTCGCCCCGTCCAGCGCGGCCCTGCACGACCTGGAGGCACACGGTGTGCCCCGGGTACGGCTGTGGCCGCGCGGCGTGGACACGGTCCGCTTCCGTCCCGACCGCCGGGACGAGGCACTCCGTCGTGAACTGGCGCCGAACGGCGAGCTGATCGTCGGCTACGTCGGCAGGCTCGCCCCCGAGAAGCAGGTCGAACTGCTCGCCGGGGCGTGCGGACTGGACGGCGTACGCGTCGTCGTGGTCGGCGACGGGCCGAGCGAAACCACCTTGCAGGGCGCGCTTCCCGGCGCGGTCTTCCTCGGACGTCGCACCGGCGACGAACTCGCCCGGATCTTCGCCTCCTTGGACGTCTTCGTGCACACGGGCCCCTTCGAGACCTTCTGCCAGACCGTGCAGGAGGCCATGGCGAGCGGGGTGCCCGTCGTCGCGCCCGCGGCGGGCGGGCCGCTCGACCTGGTGGCCCACGGGCGTACGGGGCTGCTGGTGCCGCCGCGCGACGCGGCCGCCGTGCGCGACGCGGTGTGGGCCCTGACCTCCGATCCGGCCGTCCGTACCGCCTACGGGGCCGCCGGGCGTGCCATGGTCGAGGGCCGCACCTGGGCCGCCGTGGGCGACCAGCTCATCGGGCACTACGCCGATGTGCTCTCGGCGCGGAAGCTGGTGGCGGCATGAGCCTGCGCATCGTACGGCTCGCCAACTTCGTCGCCCCCGCGTCCGGCGGCCTGCGCACCGCGCTGCGGGAGCTGGGCGCCGGCTACCGGGCGGCCGGGCACGAACCTGTGCTCATCAACCCCGGCGAGCGCGCGAGCGACCGCGACACCGAACAGGGTCGGGTGATCACGCTCCCCGGGCCGCTGCTGCCCGGGACCGGCGGCTATCGCGTGCTCACGGACAAGCGGCGCGTGGCCCGGCTCCTGGAGTCGCTCGCACCCGACCGCCTCGAAGTCTCCGACCGGACCACCCTGCGCTGGACCGGAGTGTGGGCACGGCGGGCCCGGGTGCCCGCCGTGATGGTCTCCCACGAGACCGCCGACGGAGTGCTGCGGACCTGGGGCCTTCCCGAGGGGATGGCCCGGCGGACCGCCGACGCCCTCAACGTCCGTACGGCGCACACCTATGCGCGGGTCGTATGCACCACGGAGTTCGCCGAGCGCGAGTTCGTCCGCATCGGCGCCCGCAATGTCGTACGTGCCCCGCTGGGCGTCGATCTGGTGGGTCGGCACCCCGCGCTGCGGGACCCCGGGCTGCGCGCCCACCACGCGCGCGCGGACGAGGCGTTGCTCGTGATGTGCTCCCGGTTGTCCGTCGAGAAGCGGCCGGGCACGGCACTCGACGCGCTGGAGGCGCTGCTGCGGCGCGGACAGCGGGCCGTGCTCGTCGTCGCCGGGGACGGACCGCTCAGGACCCGGCTCGAACAGCGCGCCAGGGAGCGGCGGCTGCCCGTCACCTTCCTCGGGCACGTCTCCGACCGCGCCGTGCTCGGTGCGCTGCAGGCCTCCGCCGACGTGTGCCTGGCCCCCGGGCCCGCCGAGACGTTCGGGCTCGCCGCCCTGGAGGCGATGGCCTGCGGCACGCCCGTGGTGGCCAGCGCCCTGTCCGCCCTGCCGGAGGTCGTCGGGTCCGCCGGGGCCACCGCGGGGGACAGCGGGGACTCCTTCGCGGACGCGGTACGGCTGTTGCTCGGGCGTCCCGAGGGTGAGCGCAGGCAGGCCGCACGCGCGCGTGCCGAGTGCTTCGGCTGGGACGCCGCGGTGGAGGGCTTCCTCGCCGCGCACGACGCGACGGTTCCGGTGCGCCCGCGCGCGCAGGAGGGCGTCGGATGAGACCGCTGCGGTTCGTGGCCCTCGGGGACTCGCTGACCGAAGGCGTCGGCGACCCGGTCGGGGAAACTTGGCGGGGGTGGGCCGCACTGCTCGCGCAGGGGCTGGCCCCCGCAAACACGCCCGTGGAGTTCACCAACCTCGCCGTCAGCGGGGCGCAGACGCGGGATGTGCTGGAACGGCAGACACCGGCGGCGCTGGCCTTGGAGCCCGACGTCGTCTCTGTCGTGATCGGTGTCAACGACACCCTGCGCTGCACCTTCGACATTCACTCCGTGGCAGCGCGGCTCGACAAGGTGTACGCCGCCTTCCGGGCTGGGGATGCAGTGGTGATGACGGCCTGTCTGCCGGATCCCGGCTCCATGCTGGGTCTGCCGGGCGCGCTGGCACGCCCGCTGGCCCGGCGGCAGCGGGCCGTCAACACGGTCGTGCACGCGCTGTCCGAGCGGTACGGGGCGGTGCATCTGCATGCCGCGGAGGAGGAGTGGCTGACGGACCGGGCGATGTGGAGCGCGGACCGGCTCCACCCGGGGGAGCAGGGGCACCGGCAACTCGCCCTCCGGTTCCATGCGCTGCTGACCGAGCAGGGCATCGCCACGGGGGCCGCGCCCTCGGCCGAGCCCGAATTTCCCGCGCCCACGCGGTCGGCGAGTCTGTTGTGGCTGGCCACCGCCGGGACGGGGTGGGTGGCCCGGCGGTGCACGGACCTGCTGCCGCAGCTGCTCACGCTCGCCGCCGCCGAGGTGCGCCACCGGGCGCGAGGCACCAGTGCGCGGCTCGACCTGAGTGCCTCGCACGCCGTCGCGTCCGCGCTGGCCGCACTTTCAGTGGCCGAACAGCCGGACGCGGCATGACGGGTCAGCGGCTGCGCGGGGGCACTCAGCGGCGGCGTACGGTCACGAAGCGGACCGGCGTGCCCGGGACCGCCTGAGCGGCCGCGGCGAGGTCGGTGGAACGGACGACCGCGATCACCGGGTATCCCCCGGTGGTCGGGTGGTCGGCGAGGAAGACGACCGGGCGGCCGTCGGGTGGCACCTGGACGGCGCCCAGAACCATGCCCTCACTGGGGAGTTCGCCGGAAACGGCCCTCTTCAGTGAGGGCCCTTCCGTCCGCAGGCCGATGCGGTTGCTCGCGGACGACACCCGGTAGGCGCCGGTGAGGAGGGTGCGCACGGCCGTCTCCGTGAACCAGTCGTCTCGCGGGCCCGTCGTCACGCGCAGGACCAGTTCGGCGGGCGGAGCGACGTGCGGGACGACGTCCACGCGCGCGTGGAGCGTGTCCGGGCGGCCCAGGGGGAGCACCATGCCGTCCGAGAGCGGCGGGGGGCCGAGGCCCGAGAGGAGGTCCGTGGAGCGGCTGCCGAGGACCGGGTCCACGGCCACTCCACCGGAGACGGCCACATAGCCGCGCAGCCCGGCTCGTGCGTGGCCGACGTCCAGCAGTGCTCCGGCGGGGACGCGTACGGGCGCTCCCCAGGCGGCCGGTCGCCCGTCCACGGTGACCGGGCAGGGCGCTCCCGCCACCGCCACGGTGACCGCAGAACGCGGCCGCAGGGCACACCCGTTGAGTGTCGTCTCCAGAACGGCCGCTTCGCAGGGGTTGCCCACGAGCCGGTTGGCCAGCGCCGCCGCGGGCTCGTCGAGGGCGCCGGAGCGCGGTACGCCGAGGTGCGCGTGGCCGGGACGGCCCTGGTCCTGGACGGTGGTCAGGGCCCCGGCCCGGACGACGGAGAGGGCACGGTCGGTCATGAGCGCCTCGGTGCTGACAAGAGGGCCGGGTCGGTCACGGGCACCTCGTCGGTACGAAGCGGACCCGGGCGCCCGGAGCGAGCAGCGCGGCCGGCACGCGAGCGTGGTCCCACAACACGGCGTCCGTCGTCCCGATCAGCTGCCAGCCGCCCGGCGACGAGCGCGGGTACACGCCCGTGTATGGGCCCGCCAGCGCAACGGAACCCGCGGGAACCGTCGTACGCGGAGTCGCCCGGCGCGGGACGCCGTAGCGCGCCGGCAAGCCCGTGAGGTAGCCGAAGCCAGGCGCGAACCCGCAGAAGGCGACCCGGAATTCGGCCGCCGCGTGGATCTGGGGCACCAGCTGCTCGGGCACACCCCACAGAGCCGCGACATCCGCCAGGTCGGGACCGTCGTACCGTACGGGGATCTCGATCGCCTCGTCGGCGCGCGCGGGCAGCGGCGGGATGTCCCATGTCGGGAGCCGCTCCGCCAGGCGCGCGGGGTCGTCCAGGCCGTCCAGGAGGACCGTGCGGGCCGCGGGGACGATCTCCCGCACCGACAGGGAGCCCTCCGCGCGGCGGCGCAGCAGTTCGGCGTGCAGGGCCTGGGCCGCGTCGCCCGAGGAGACCTCGACGAGCAGGGCGCGGTCGCCGACGGGCAGCGCCCTCATGCCGTCGCCGGCGGACGGAGTCCTCCTCCCGTCCCCGGCAGGCAGTGCGCTCATACGAAGGCCTCCACGCGGACGCCGGACGATTCCAGCCGGGCGCGCACCCGGCGGGCCAGCTCCACCGCGCCCGGCGTGTCTCCGTGCAGGCACAGGGAGCGGGCGTGGACCGGGATGCGCTCCCCGGAGCGGGAGGTCACCGTGCCGAAGTGGGCCAGCCCCACCGAGCGTTCGACCACCGTGTCCGCGTCCGTGATCACCGCGCCGTCCTGGGTGCGCGGCACCAGGGTGCCCTCCTCGTTGTATGCGCGGTCCGCGAACGCCTCGGTGGCGGTGGGCAGTCCCGCCTGCTCGGCCAGCTTCAGGAAGCGGGAGGAGGGCAGGCCGAGGACGGGCAGGCCGGCGTCCGCGAGCACGACACCGTCGACGACCGCCCCCGCCTGTTCCTCGTCGTGCACGACGCGGTTGTAGAGCGCGCCGTGCGGCTTCACGTACGACACGCGCGTGCCCGCCGCGCGCGCGAACACCTCCAAGGCGCCGATCTGGTACGCCACTTCGGCGGCCAGCTCGTCGGGCGGCACGTCCATCGCGCGCCGCCCGAACCCCGCCAGGTCCCGGTAGGAGACCTGGGCGCCGATCCGCACACCGCGCTCGGCCGCCAGCTCGCACACCCGCCGCATCGTGGACGCGTCACCGGCGTGGAAACCGCAGGCCACATTGGCGCTGGTGACGACGGACAGCAGCTGCTCGTCGTCGGTGAGGCGCCAGCGGCCGAAGCCCTCGCCGAGGTCGGCGTTGAGATCGATCGGGGTCATGAGGTGGGTCTTCTCCTTCGTCGGGCCGTGATGTCGGCGGCTGTTCTCAGACCACGCGGTACTGCTCGTCGCGGGTGTCCGTGAGGAACATCTGGCCGGGCGCGTGGGTGATCGCGAAGGGCGGGCGGGACGCCATCACGGCCGCCTGCGGTGTCACTCCGCAGGCCCAGAACACTGGGATGTCGTCCGGTGCGGCGCCCACCGGATCGCCGAAGTCGGGGCGCGAGAGGTCCTCGATGCCCAGCCCCGACGGGTCCCCGCAGTGCACCGGGCTGCCGTGCACGGCGGGCAGCAGGCTGCTCTCCCTGATCGCCGCGGCCAGATGCTCCGGCGGGACAGGGCGCATCGACACCACCATCGGGCCGTGCAGCCGCCCGGCCGGACGGCACTGGCGCCCCGTCACATACATGGACACGTTGCGGCCCTGCTCGATGTGGCGCATCGGGACGCCCGCCTCGCTCAGCGCCCACTCGAAGGTGAAGCTGCACCCGATGAGGAACGAGACCAGGTCGTCGCGCCAGCGGTCGACCACGTCGGTGGGCTCGTCCACCAACTCGCCGTGTTCCCACACCCGGTAGCGCGGCAGATCGGTGCGCAGGTCGGCGCCCGGAGCGAGCGGAGTGCTCCAGGAACCGGCGTCGGTGACGTCGAGGACCGGACAGGGCTTCGGGTTGCGCTGGCAGAACAGCAGCATGTCGTAGGCCCAGTCGGCGGGCACCGAGATCAGGTTCGCCTGGGTGTGGCCCGCGGCGACTCCGGCGGTGGGGCCCGACACGCCCGAACGGAACTGGGCGCGCGCCTCGTTGGGTGTCCACGCGCACGCGTGGCCGTCGATTTCCAGCAGGCTCACCGGGCGGTCCTGGACGGTGTCGTTCACAGGAGTTCCTTCCCACGGGTCTCGGGGAGTCCGATCAGGGCCAGTGCGGCGAGGGCGTAGCCGATGGCGCCGAAGACCAGCGCACCGCCCACGCCCCAGCTGTCGGCAAGGAAGCCGACGGTGGTGGGGAAGACGGCGCCCACGGCGCGTCCCGTGTTGTACGTGAAGCCCTGCCCCGTGCCGCGCACCGCCGTCGGGTACAGCTCACTGAGGTACGAGCCGAAGCCGCTGAAGATCGCCGACATGCAGAAGCCGAGCGGGAAACCGAGCACAAGGAGAAGGGTGTTGGCGCCGCTGGGGATGTTCGCGTACGCCAGGATGCATGCCGCGGAGAGGATCGCGAAGAGCAGGATGTTGCGCTTGCGGCCAAGTTTGTCGGTGAGACAGCCGCCCGTGAGGTAGCCGATGAAGGCTCCGGAGATCAGGAACGTGAGATACGTGCCGGTGCCGACGACCGACAGTCCGCGCTCCGTCTTGAGGTACGTGGGCACCCAGGTGGCCAGCGTGTAGTAGCCGCCCTGGACTCCCGTGGAGAGCAGGCCCGCGAAGACCGTCGTCCGCAGCAGCCCGGGCGCGCCGTTCCTGCCCGGCTTGAAGATCGCCGCGAACGAGCCCTTCTCGGCGCTGTCCGCGCGGCGCTCGGCCGACTCCGGGGCGTCATGCACGTGGCGCCGCACCCAAAGGACGAGCAACGCGGGCAGCGCGCCGGACCAGAACATCACGCGCCAGGCCAGATCGGCGTCCAGGAACTGGAAGACAAGGGTGTTGACGAGCACGGCGAGCCCCCAGCCGACGGCCCAGGAGCTCTGGATCGCGCCGAGCGTACGGCCCCGGTGTTTGGGGCTCGCGTACTCGGCGACCAGGATCGCGCCGACCGCCCACTCGCCGCCGAAACCGAGGCCCTGGAGGGCGCGGAACACCAGCAGTGTCTCGTAGTTGGGCGCGAAACCGCAGGCCACGGTGAACACCGCGTAGGTGGCCACGGTGATCATCAGCGCTTTGACACGTCCGATCCGGTCCGCGACCACACCGGCGACGGCACCGCCGACCGCCGAGACGACCAGTGTGACCGTGGTGAACAGGCCGGTCTGGCCGCTGTCCAGGCCGAAGTACGCCGCCAGCGCGACCATGCTGAGCGGCAGTGTGAAGTAGTCGTAGGAGTCGAGGGCGTAGCCGCCGAACGCGCCGGCGAAGGCGCGGCGGCCGCGCGGACCGAGCGCGCGCAGCCAGGCGAACGCGCCTTCCTGAACGGTGAGTTCACCGGCGCCGGGCCGGGCGTCGGCCGTCAGGGCCTGGGGTGGAGGGGTCGTGCTCATGGGCACCTCACAGTGAGGGACGGAGGGTGCTGGGGATTGAGCCGTGCCGTGCGGGAGTCGAGAACGGGGCCGTGCCGTGCGGAAGCGGTGAGCGCCGCGGCGGTGCAGAGGGATGCGGTGCGGTCGAGCGGGCGGCGCCTGACCGCCAAGGTAGAGGATCGTTGAACGATCCCTCAATACCCATGTTGTTTCGTTCTTGTATCTGCGATTGAATTCCGGGCGTGGCAGAGCTGACGGGACTGGCCGACGATCGCGCCCTGCTGGGCCGCACCAGCACCGCCGAGCGGGTCTCCGACATCCTCAGGAGTCGCATCGCCGAGGGCTTCTTCCCGCCCGGCACGCGGCTGTCCGAGGACAGCATCGGAGGGGCGCTCGGCGTCTCGCGCAACACCCTGCGCGAGGCGTTCCGGCTGCTCACGCATGAGCGGCTGCTGGTGCACGAACTCAATCGCGGGGTCTTCGTCCGGGTGCTGACCGTCGAGGACGTCGAGGACATCTACCGCACCCGCGGTCTCGTCGAGTGCGCCGTGGTCCGCGGCCTCGGCGAGCCGCCGTACGCCGTGGACGGCCTCGCCCAGGCCGTCGCCGACGGGCGGCGGGCGGCACGCGAAGGTGACTGGAAAGGTGTCTCAACCGCCAACATCCACTTCCACCGGGAGCTGGTCGCGCTCGCCGGGAGTGCCCGCACCGATGAGCTGATGCGCAGCGTCTTCGCCGAACTGCGCCTTGCCTTCCACGTGGTGGACGACCCGCAGCGCCTCCACGAGCCCTATCTCGCCCGTAACCGTGAGATCCTCCGGACCCTCGAGGCGGGCGACCGGGACGGAGCCGAGCGGCTGCTCGCGGTCTATCTCGACGACTCGCTCAAGGGGCTCGTGGAGGTGTACGCGCGGCGGGTGGCCGACGGCGGGCAGGGTATCGGCTGAGTCGGGACGGGACGGGACGAGCACGAGGCACGGGGCGACGACTCGTTCCCCGGCCGCACGGCACAGGTCACCGGGGATCGGCCGCGATCATGAAGCAGCGGTACAGCCAGGGCCTTCTGCGTCGTTTCGACCGTTGTCAGACCGAGGACCTAGTCTGTGCACCGTGACTTCGCCTGCATCGACGGACAGCGTTCCGCCCCAGCTCAGCGCGGGGCCGCGCCCCGCTCCGGGCCCGGCCGCCGACGAGGGCCTGGCGCGGCGGCTGCGCGCGCTCGCCTGCACCGCGCCGCTGCACGACCTCGACGTACGCAAGGCGAACCTCGCGGGTGAGTACACGGTGTACGGGATGGCCGAGGTCGCCCTCGCCGCCATCGACCTCGTCACACTGAACATGGACTTCGACACGGGCGCCGACCACGACCAGATAGTGGCCAGGCTCATCCCGCGCATCGCCGCCCAGGCCCCGCGGCGGACCGTTGCCGAGCACGAGCGCGTGGCCCGCTGGGTGCTGGAGAACCTGATCAACGTCGGCAGTGTCGACCGCGGCTTCCGCGCCGTATACGGCACTTTCGCCCCGGACGGCTCCTATGTGCGCCGCGACTACGACTTCAAGCTGATCGAGGAGGTGCCCGGACACGGGGGAAGTGTCTATCTCCGGACGACCGACGAAGCGGTCAACGTCCTCGTCGGCGCCCTCGACACCGACGTCACCAGTGCGCAGATCGCCGCCGAGGTCAAGCTCGAGGTGCTGATCAGCCGCGGCCGGCTCGCCGACGCCCAGCTCGCCGCCGAGCAGGCCCGCTACCGGACCGTGCAGTACTCGGAGACGCTTCGCAGGGCCCTCGACGCGACCCGGCGCAATGTGCGCGCCGTCGACTGGCTCCAGGCCGTGCCCGACATGATCGCCGAGGCCCTCGACCACGTCGCCGACCGTTACCGCCATGAGAACGCGATCCTCACCAACATCCGCAAGGCCCGCGACGAGTCCGAGGACCCCGAGCAGAAGCGCCGCGCCGCCGAGCTCGTCGACATCGTCAAGGACTGCATCCGCAGGCATACGCAACTGCAGTCCCGGCTCCTGGAGGCCGGCCCGCTGTTCCGCGCCGAGCAGGACCGGCAGGCCTTCGCCACCCCCATGACGACCTCCGGCATCGACCTCTACGGTCATCTCGTGGCGCCCGTGCTGCCGCTGCCCGTGGAGCAGGCGCTGCGCGTGACGGACGCGTTCTTCGCGCGCGGGACGGGGTTGCGCACGCCTGTGGCCGTACGGGTGGGGGACCTGGTCGACATTCTGCTGACGCCGCCGCTGGAGCGGGAGCACCTCGGGGCGGAGATGCCCGAGCCCGATCTCATCGCCACCCCCGACGACAGTCGGTTCAGCGAGGAGCAGCTCGTCGGCGCGATGGAGTTGCTCGACCTGCCGGCCGATGCGCCGCGGCGGCTGTCCGGGCTGCTGGCCGAGGCCCGCCGCCGCGACCCTGAACTGCCCTACCTCGTTGCCCTGTTGGCCGTCCACGCGGCCAGTCCGCCGGTCGGTACCGCGTACCGGCAGGGCGAGGAGAAGCTGCTGTTCGCCGTGGACGACGGGACCGAGCTGGACGATCCCGAGTTCGGTGGGGCGGATCTCATCGTGGGGACGGCCCTGCTGGATGCGGCCGGGATGGCGGCCGACCGGACGGAGGCGGCGTGAACCGCGGGTCGTCCTCTTGCCGCGGGCCGGCTGTGGCTGGTCGCGCCCACTCGGCGGAGCCGCACGAGGTCACGCCCAGCGCCCCGTACGGGGCTGCCCTCGCCCCGGTTCTTCAGATCAAGGAGCCCCAACCGTGACCGAGCACGTCGAGTGGAGTGAGCCGGAGGCAGTCGCCGCTCCGGCGAACGCGCCCGTCACACCCGCCGACGCCGCCGACGCGGCGCGGCTCGTTGCCTTCGGGCTGCAGCCCAAGCTGCAGCCCGCGCGCGACCAGGAGTACGCGGAGCTGCTGCGGCGCTACCGCGAGGACCCGCCGTTCGCGCGGCTCGCCGACGCCGTGGCCGCCGGGCTCGGGCTGGTCGTCCTGGAGGTGTCCTCGCGCGCGGGCATGGCCGTGACCGCCGCGGAGGACTCCGTGTTCGCCGTCCGGATGGGCGACTACGCGCGTCGCGCGTCGGCCGACTCCGGGGACCGGTTCCTGCACGGGCTCGCACATCTCGCCGTCGCCGCCATGGCGTTCCCGCGCCCCGAGGACCTCGCGGACGACGGGTACATCGGGCGGGTCTCGGTCAACGGCGTCGACGCGTTCGTACGGCAGGCCTGTCGTCGTCTGGAGGAGCGGGCCGAGGAGCAGGGCGAGAACACCGACCCGGCCACGGACGCACCCGACTTGGAGGCCGCATGGCGGATCTGGGCGCGGCGCAGTTCCACCGGTGCCACCAAGGACGCGCGAAGACTCGCCGGTTCGACCACCGGCATCGTCGGCAAGGCCGTCGCGTTCCTCACCGACTCCGGGTTCCTGCAGCGCACCGGGGACGACGGTGGAGGGACGTACCGGACGACGGCCCGCTATCAGCTTCAGGTCCGTGACATGGCCGGCAGTGCGGCCATGGCCGAGCTTCTCGAGCTGGGCATCGTCCCGGTGACCGACGGCACCGCGACGCTGCTGCCCGCCGAGGACACCGACGACCTGGAGTTGGCGGCCGGAGCCGGACTGCCCTTCCACTCCTGAACAGGCCACGCAGCCTGAACTTCCTCGATCCTCCCCAGACTTACGACGAGAGTCCGCCGCCATGTACGAGCTGTCCCGGGTCCGCCTCTACTCCATCGGGCCTGCCGGTGCGCGCTACGCCGACACCGTGCTTGACCTGCGGGGTGTCGGCGAGCCCGTGCCCGACCCCGCGCCCACCCAGGCGGAGTTCTTCGAGGAGGACCCCATCGGGCCGCCGCGCCGGCCCGCGCCCGCGGGGGTGCTCTTCCTGGAGAACGGCGGCGGCAAGTCGGTGCTGCTCAAGCTGATCTTCTCGGTGATGCTCCCGGGCCACCGGAACACGCTGGGCGGTGCCAGCTCCGGTGTGCTGCGCAAGTTCCTGCTCGCCGACGACTGCGGGCATGTCGCGCTGGAGTGGCAGCACACACTGACCGGCGAGTGCGTCGTGGTCGGCAAGGTGAGCGAGTGGCGGGGGCGGCAGGTCTCCAACGACCCGAGGAAGTTCGCCGAGGCCTGGTACTCGTTCCGGCCCGGGCCGGGGCTGAGCCTGGACAATCTTCCGGTGGCCGAGGCCACCGCCGTGCGCACGCCCGTCGAGGGGGCCTCCGGCGCGCAGGGGCGGCGGCGCACCATGAAGGGCTTCCGGGACGCGATCAGCGAGGCAGGCAAGGCGTACCCGCACCTCGAAGTGCACTGGGAGGAGATTCACGACCGCTGGAACGAGCACCTCGGCGACCTGGGCCTTGACCCCGAACTCTTCCGCTACCAGCGGGAGATGAACGCCGACGAGGGCGAGGCGGCTGGTCTCTTCGCCGTCAAGAAGGACTCCGACTTCACGGATCTGCTGCTGCGTGCCGTCACCGACACCCGGGACACGGACGGGCTCGCCGACCTGGTCGGCGGCTTCGGCAACAAGCTGGGCCGGCGCGCCGAGCTGATCGCCGAGCGCGACTTCACCGCCGGGTCCGTGGATCTGCTCGGCCGGATCGTCGACGCCGCCGAGGCACGGGCGCACGCGCGCGACATCCACGCGGGCGCCGAGCGGCGTACCCGGACGCTCGCGCGGCGGCTGTCCGCGAGGGCCGTGCAGGAGCGAGTGCGCGCCGGTGAACTCGCGCAGCGCGTGACCGCCTCCGCGTACGCCGTCACGCACGCCGAGGGCGCCCGCGAACGCGGCGCGCTCATCGCCGCCGAACTCGCCTACCGGCACGCCTCGTTGGCGCTCGCGGGGGCGGAGAAGTCCGCCGCCGCGCAGAAGCGTGAGCTGGCCGACGCGCGCACCTTGCACGCCGCCTGGCAGGCCGCCGAGGCCGTGCTGCGGCACCGCGCCGCCGCCGACCGCTCCGCGCGCGTGGCCGCCGCGATCCGCGAGGCCGAGCGGGACGCCGCGCCCGCGCTCGCCGCGCGCGCCAAGGCCGCCGCCGACCTCGTACGCGCCCTGCACCGCGCCGCCGAAGGCGCCGAGGCGCTCGCCAACGAGGAGGAGGAGCGGTCCACCGGGCTCCAGGAGGTCGGCGAGACCGCGTACGCCGACTCGACCGCGGCGGCCACCGCCGCGCAGCGCGCCCGCAGCGAGGTCGGGCATCTGCGCCAGCGGCTCACCGAGGTCGAGCAGGAGACCGCCGAGGCAGTCCGCGCGGGCTGGCTCGACGACAGCGCCCCCGACGCCGACCCGGCCCGCGCTGCCCTCGCCGCCAGCGACGCCGAGAAGTCGGCCGTCGCCGCCTGGGACACCGCACGCGAGGCCTCGCGGCGCGCTTCGGAGCATGCGCGGGAGGCGGCCTCCACCGAGTCCCGCGCGGAGCTCACGGCAGCGCGCGCAGCCGATGCGGCGACTGCCGCCGAGCGGGCGTACGACGCGGAGCGGCGTACGGCGGAGGCGCTGGCGGGGGAGGAGCGGCTGGCGGAGCTGCTCAGCCTGCCGGGCGCCTCCGGCGCCGGGCGTGGCGGCGTGCCGGTGCCGCGAGCGGGAGCCGACGGTTCGGGCGGGCGCGGGGCCGCGCCCGAGGACAACGGGGATGGCAGCCAGGGCGGTGCCCGCACGACGCGACACCGTCCCGGCGCCGGTGACGGCACCGCGGGCGGCGCGACCGGAGCCGACGACCGGGGTGCCTCCGGTCGGCAGATCAGTGGCGCGGTGGGCGCCGGCTCAGGAAGCGTCCGGCAGGCCGTCGGCGCAGTGGCCGGCCGCCCGGGCGGCGGTTCCGGCGTGGCGCGGGCCGATACCTGGCCCCCGGCCGAAGGTCCCCTCACCCCTGAGCAGTTGGACCACTACGCCGACGAGCTCCGTGAGCTCCTAGACGACTCTGTCGCCTCCGCCGAGCGCCAGCTCTTCGAGCTGCGGACCGCCGCGGCGGACGACGCACGCATCCTGGGGGCACTCGGTGACGGCGGCCTGCTGCCGCCCGGGCCGGACGTCCTGGCCACGGTCGAGTACCTCGGCGAGCACGGAATCCCGGCGCTGCCCGGCTGGCGCTACCTCGCTCAGGCCGTCGACCCCGCCGACCACGCGCGCGTCCTGGCCACCAGGCCGGAGCTGGTCGACGGTGTGATCATCACCGACCCGGACACGCACACCCGGGCCCGCGAGGCGCTCAGCGAGGCCGCCCTGCTGCCGCGGTCCGCCGTCGCCGTCGGTACGGCCGCCGCACTGCTCGCTCCGACTCCGGCCCCCGGCGCGGGCGACAGCGACGTGTTCCTCGTCCCGCCGAACCCCGCCATGCACGACGAGCACGCCGCTGACGAGGAGCGGCAGGCGCTGCGCGCCCGCGCGACCCGGCGGGACGAGGAGATCCGGGCGCTCGCGGCCCGGCTCGGCAAGGACCGCGAACTGGCCGCGCGGCTGGCGTCCTGGCGGACCGGCTGCCCCGCGGGACGGCTCGTCGAGCTCGCCGCGGCCGCCCGGGACGCGCGCGCCTTCGCCGGGGAGGCCGAGGCCGAGCTCGCCGAGGCGCGGACCGTCCGGGCGGAGGCCGACGAGGCGGCGGCCGAGGCGGCCCACGTACGGGACGAGCGGCAGGAGGCCGCCCAGCGGGCCCGGCGCGCCGCCGACGCCCTCGCCGGGCTCGCCTTCCGGTTGCGCGAGCGGGCCGGCTGGCAGGTCAAGCTGCGCGAACTCGCCGACGAGGCAACGGAATCGGAGGCCCGCGCCCAGGTCTGCCTGGAGCGTGCCCGCGCCGCCGACGAGGACCGCCGCGCCGCCCAGCGCGCCGCCGACGACGCCCGCCGTACGGCCCGCGCGCTGCGTGCCGAGCGCGCGGAGATCGCCGGCGCCCCCGATGACGTACCGGAGGACGAGGCGGGCCCGGCGAAATCGTCGCTGCCCGCCCTGCGTGAGGCCTACCGGGCCGCGTCCCAGCTGTACGAGAAGGTCGGTGTCGGTGCCGACCTGAGGGCCGAGCAGGCGCGGGCCGAGAGCGACGAGAGCGCGGCGCTCGCGGAGCTGGACCGGCTCAGCAACAAGGTGCGCACCCGCGCGGCGACACTCCTGGAGTCGCCGGACGGTTCCGACGGGCCCTCCCGGCAGGCCGCCGCCGCGCGTGCCGAAGAGCTCGTGCAGCTCCTGGAGACCCGGATGTCCACCGCGAGCGAGCAGCTCGGACGGCTGCGCGGCGAGGCCGAGCGGCATGCGCCCAAGGACGGCGAGGTCCACACCGAGCTGGCCGAGGAGCTGGTCCCGCGCGACGCCGAGCACGCGCAGAGCCTGCTGCGCACCGCGACCACCGAACTCGCCTCCCGGACCGAGGCATTGAGCCAGGCGCGCGAGGCACACGCCGAGCTGCTCGACGCCCACCGCGCGGCCGAGGACGCGGCCGGCGGCTTCGACGAGACGGCCGCCCTCCTCAGGGACCTGCTGCGGGAGCATGCCGAGGAGGAGCAGGAGGAGCCCGAGCCCTACCCCGGCACCCTCGAAGAGGCACGGCACTCCGCCGCCGAGACCCGCCGCTCCCTGCGCGGCTGCGCCGCCGACCTCTCGGCCGCCGAGGCCGCCGTGCGCGAGGCGAGCGACGTCCTCGTACGGCATGCGAACTCCACACGGTACGAGCAGGTGCGCACCCCCGCCCGGCAGCAGATCCGTGAGCTGCCCGCTTCCGCGCTGCCCGAGCACGCGCGGAAGTGGGCGGACGCGTTCGCGCCCCGACTGCGGGTCCTCACCGACGAGTTGGAGCAACTGGAACGCAACCGGGACTCGATCGTCGACCGGTTGCGTGGGCTCGTGGAGTCCGCGCTGGCGACCCTGCGGTCCGCTCAGCGGCTCTCCCGGCTTCCCGAGGGGCTCGGCGAGTGGTCCGGGCAGGAGTTCCTGCGCATCCGCTTCGAGGAGCCCGACCAGGCGACGCTCACCGAGCGGCTGGGCGAGGTCGTCGACGAGGCCACCCGCGCGGCGGTCAAGAAGAACTCCGACATGCGCCGCGACGGCGTGTCGCTGCTGCTGCGCGGAGTCAGCGCCGCGCTCCAGCCCAAGGGCATCGCCGTCGAGATCCTCAAGCCGGACGCCGTGCTGCGCGCCGAGCGCGTCCCCGTCGGACAGATGGGCGACGTCTTCTCCGGCGGCCAGCTGCTCACCGCGGCCATCGCGCTGTACTGCACGATGGCGGCGCTGCGCAGCAACGACCGGGGCCGCGACAAGCACCGACACGCTGGAACGCTGTTCCTGGACAACCCCATCGGGCGCGCCAACGCGACGTACCTGCTGGAGTTGCAGAGGGCTGTCTCGGATGCGCTCGGTGTCCAGCTCCTCTACACCACCGGCCTGTTCGACACGACCGCGCTCGCCGAGTTCCCGCTGGTCATCCGGTTGCGCAACGACGCCGACCTGCGCGCCGGGCTGAAGTACATCAGCGTGGAGGAACACCTCCGGCCGGGACTGCCGCAGCGGCCTCATGAGGACGAGGCGGTGCACAGCGAGATCACGGCCACCCGGATGTTCAAACGCCCGGCACCTGCAACCCCCTAGGGGCGCGGGACTGTGTTGATATGCGGCTCCGCGGCGTGGGCGCAGGCGGTGCTTTGCGACAGCGAGGACGTGCTCGGTCTTGCGTTCCTCGCCGCGGGAGTCGGGTTCGTCGAGGACCAGACGGTGTAGCCGAGGGCCCACCTGGCCAATTGAAATGACCTGTAACGGACGCCAACGACCCCTCCCGTTGCCTGGCGCACCGCCGGACACGGAGAAATTCGGCGATGAACTCCCTTTCCTCTCAGGTAAGTTCAGGCTCGACCAGCTGTCCGAGAGAGGAACTCTGCCTTGCGCACTCCCTACCGTCGTCTGACGACTGTCCTCGGGACAGCCGCGGCTTCCGCGTCGGCGCTCGTCCTGGCCACCGCCCCGGCACAGGCCGACGGGTACATCTACGAGGCCTACAACGCCATCACCTCGCCGACCGCGAAGACCGAGTTCGCCCAGGACGGAGAGATCCTCACCGCCCTCGACATGAAGAAGGACGGCCACGGCACCGCCGCGCAGTGGCGCTACAACTCGAGCTCCGCCACCCACTCGTACTACAACGGCTACGGCTACGCCGTCGCCCACGAATGGAACCTGTCCTTCGCGGAGGGCACCACCCTGCAGATCCGCGCCTGCCTGCAGGACACGTCCAGCGGCACCCCGTACGACTGCGGCGGCTGGGAGTACGCCAGGGCCTGACCGTCACAAGTCGGCGAACGGGCGGGCCCTCGGGCCCGCCGCTTTCGTGTTCGCGGGTCAGTGCTCGCCCTGCGCCAGTGGCCGCGGCCCAGCGCCGGTTCACCGAGTGGGGCAAGGCCGGGGTGTGGGCCGAGCTGCACCGCCTGGTCCTCTACGACCTCGGCTCCCTCAAGGGTGCGACAACTGCCCCGTCTCGCCCCGTCGGCGTATGCTCTCCTGAGGCCGCTCCGCGGTACGCGCCTGCCGTCGTGCCCTGCGCCGCTCGCGCCGCAGGGATCGGGCGGTGCTGCTCGGTGCCGACACCACGCCGTTGCGCTGGTTCCACACCTGGCGCGTCACCCAGACGTCGAGGGCGGCCCACGTCGCCACCACGGTGCTCGCCACGCTACTGAGGACCATCGGGAACGCCAGCCATGATCCGGTTACAGTGCACAGGAACGCCACCATCGCCTGGATCAGCGTCATGGCGATGATCAGCACCGCCCGCACCGCAGCTGTGCGCACCGGATCGGGCATTCGGCGGCGCCGCGCGGACTCCTCGATCCACAATGGCCGGTAGTACGGCTGCTCTTGAGCCGTGGCGTGCCCAGCGGGCCCGGTCCCGCCTCCGTGCGCCGGAATGTCGCGATCCAGTGCCTCGGGGCTCCGCCGCGCCGCCAGGTGCGCCACACTGCTCTCCGTGGGCGCCTCGCGCCGCTCAGCCGTGCCCATTAACGTGTCACTCCCCACCGCCAGCAGACCGCTCGCCCCGTGTCCGAACATACGGCTCCCCAGTGGCTGCCCGGCTTGCGCTGTTTTACCCACCCAGTTGCGGGATGCGGCTCGTGTGGCCGATTCCGCCCCCATTTCCCGAAGAGAAGGACGAACGGCGCGTCCCGAAGATTCCCAGGAAACGAAAAGTTCTGGCCAACTGGCCGGCCGTGCCGATCGGATCCGTATGAGCGGTCGTCGCGCGATCGCGGGAGGCAATCTCCCGCAATGCCCGGACAACTCGCCATCTCGCTTCGCCAGTACGGAAGTTCGTCCTCCGGACGGGTCTTCGAGTTAACTGTGGGTCGGTAGTAGGCTCGCGCCGTTTGTTGACGCATATGTGTACCCCCGGCCGGCGGGGGTCGAGCTGGGGGAGGCCATGCGCTTTCGCGGGAAGTCGATCCGCCGGAAGATCGTGGCGCTGCTTCTCGTGCCGCTGGTGTCCCTGACGACGATCTGGGGCTTTGCCACGGTACTCACGGGGCGGGCGGTCACTCAGCTGTTCCAGGTGTCGACCGCTGTCGAGGACATCGGTTACCCCACCGAGGACACCGTCCGTGTCCTGCAGCAGGAACGCCGCCAGACTCTCGTCTATCTGGCCGACCCGCGGGCGTCGGACGCACTCTCCGCGCTCCGCAGCACCCGCAGCGCCACCGACGACGCCATCGTCAAGATCCGCAAGAACGCGAAGGACCCCGACGTCCGCGACGAACTGGACCAGGGCGATGGCGAACGCCTCACCGCCGTCCTGGACGCTTTCGACGGCGTCGACTCCTTGCGCCGCAGCGTCGAGGAGGGCACGGTCACCCGCCTCCAGGCCCTCGACCGCTACAACCGCCTGGTCGACCCCTGCTACGCCCTGCTGGCCTCCCTCGACGGGGTGGACGACGTGGAGATGGACACGCAGGCCCGCGCCCTCGTCAACATCACCCGCGCCCGCGAACTCCTCTCCCGTGAGGACGCCCTGCTCGGCTCCGCCCTTGTGGTCGGGAAGTTCACCCGCGAAGAGATCCGCGACATCTCCGACCTGATCGCGCAGCGCACCCTGATGTACGACATCAGCCTGCCGGTGCTGCCCGCGGCGGAACGCGAACGCTACGACAGGTTCTGGAAGAACGCCTCCACCGCTTCGCTGCACTACGCCGAGCAGTCCATCATCAACTCCGACCCCAGTACGCCCCGTTCCGTGGGCGCCAAGAGCTGGGACGCCGCCGCGGGCAGCGTGCTGAGCGAGCTCGCCACCCTCAACGACCAGGCCGGCGACCGTCTGCAGGAACGCGTCCAGCCGGTCGCGATGAACCTCATCGTCAAGGCGGCCGTCGTCGGCGTCCTCGGCCTGGTCGCCCTGCTCTTCTCGTTCTTCCTCTCGGTACGCATCGGCCGCGGCCTCATCCGCGACCTGAGGCAGCTGCGCCTGGAGGCCCACGAGGCGTCCGGCGTCCGGCTGCCCAGTGTCATGCGCCGCCTCTCCGCCGGCGAACAGGTCGACGTCGAGACCGAAGTGCCGCGCCTGGAGTACGACAAGAACGAGATCGGCGAGGTCGGCCAGGCCCTCAACACCCTTCAGCGCGCCGCCGTCGAGGCCGCCGTCAAACAGTCCGAACTGCGCGACGGTGTCTCCGAGGTCTTCGTCAACCTCGCCCGCCGCAGCCAGGTCCTGCTCCACAAGCAGCTCACCCTGCTCGACACGATGGAGCGCAGGACCGAGGACACCGACGAACTCGCCGACCTCTTCCGCCTCGACCACCTGACCACGCGCATGCGCCGCCATGCCGAGGGCCTGGTCATCCTCTCCGGCGCCGCCCCGTCCCGGCAGTGGCGCAAGCCGGTCCAGCTCATGGACATCGTCCGCGCCGCCGTCGCCGAGGTCGAGGACTACGAACGCATCGAGGTGCGGCGTCTTCCGCGCGTCGCCGTCACAGGACCCGCGGTCGCCGACCTCACCCACCTGGTGGCCGAACTCCTGGAGAATGCCACGGTGTTCTCACCCCCGCACACCGCCGTCCAGGTCCACGGCGAGCGTGTCGCCAACGGCTTCACCCTGGAGATCCACGATCGCGGCCTGGGCATGGCCGCCGAGACGCTCCTGGACGCCAACCTGCGCCTCGCCGAGACCCCCGAGTTCGAACTCTCCGACACCGACCGGCTCGGCCTCTTCGTGGTCAGCCGGCTCGCCCAGCGGCAGAACGTCCGTGTCTCCCTCCAGCCGTCCCCGTACGGCGGTACCACCGCAGTCGTGTTCATGCCCGACGCGCTGCTCACGGACGACGTCCCGGACACCAACGGCATCGGCTTCCGCCTCGACCGCGCGCTGCCCTCGAAGGAGGGCGAGAGCGAGGAGGGCCGCACGGCGGCGCTCTCCCAGGTGCCGGTGCGGCTCCCGGGCCTGCCCGCCTCGATCCTGGACGGTCCGGTCGAACTGGAGGCTCCGGTCGACCTGGACCGGGGGCTCGACACCCTCACCGGTTTCCCGGGCGCCCTCGACGACGTGGACAGCGAGCGCGGCGGACTGTTCCGGCCGCGCCGCTCCGTCGTCGGCGTCCCTGGAGAGCCGCACCAGCAGGCGGGCGACAGCAGTGGCGAGCCCGCCCGTTCCGGCGACGACGACCTTGCGGATGCCGCCCCCGTCCCGCTGTCGAGGCGCAGGGCCCCCAAGCTCGTCAGCTCGCACGGCCGCCCCGTGACCCAGACGAGGTCGCGGCGCGACGAGACGGACGAGGAACTCGCCAAGGACTTCGAGCCACTGCAGAGTCTGGAGCCGGTGCAGAACCTTGAGCCGACGGAGCGCGGCGCGCTGGAGCTCGACGGCGCGAAGCCGCTGCCGGCCCGGCGCGGTGAGCGCCGTGAGACCCCGGCACGGCGTGGCGGCGAGCGCTCCGAGGCTCCTGGCCTTCAAGAAGCCTCCGGCGCGCGAGAGACCACCGGTCTGCGTGAGGCGCCCGGCCTCCGCGATGCCCCCGCCCTCCCCAAGCGCACCCGTCGTACCTCCGCGTCGCCGATTACGGGCGAGACCACCCCGCGCTCCGACGCCATGACGGGAGAGGCAGAATCGGGTGTGGGCCCACTGCCCCGCCGCGTCCGACAGGCCAATCTGGCCCCGCAGTTGAAGGCCGGCCCCGAACGCCGAACCGAGCGGGACAAGGCTCGCAACGGCACAGGAGCGGACCCTGCCGACCGCGACGCCGACAAGGTACGCAGCCGGATGGCCTCGCTCCAGCGGGGCTGGCAGCGCGGCCGCCAGGAGAACGCCGCGGGCGACGAGGCCCAGGACGGCACAGCACCAGGAACGACAAAGGGGGACGGTCGATGACCGCACCGAAGGCCGCAGGACCCACCACGACCGGCACGGCGTCAGGCGAACTGAACTGGCTTCTCGACGAACTGGTGGACCGCGTCGCCAGCATCCGCAAGGCGATCGTGCTCTCCGGCGACGGCCTTCCCACCGGGGCCTCCAAGGATCTGACACGCGAGGACAGCGAGCACCTGGCCGCCGTCGCATCCGGCTTCCACAGCCTCGCCAAGGGCGTCGGCCGCCACTTCGAGGCGGGCAGCGTCCGGCAGACCGTCGTCGAACTCGACGAGGCCTTCCTGTTCGTCACGGCCGCCGGTGACGGCAGCTGCCTCGCCGTCCTCTCGGATGCCGACTCCGACGTCGGGCAGGTCGCGTACGAGATGACGCTCCTCGTCAAGCGGGTCGGCGTACATCTGGCAGCCACTCCGCGCACCGATCTGCCTTCGGGCGGGTAGTGGGATGACATGAGCGGAGACGGTCAGGGAAAACGCCACTGGTTCGACGACGAGGCCGGACCGGTGGTCCGTCCGTACGCCATGACACGCGGCCGCACCACCAGTCCGGCCCAGCACCGCCTCGACCTGATCGCGGTGGTCGTCACGGAACCACACGCCGACGACCCGGAAGCGGACCAGACGCTGTCCCCGGAACACGTGGACATCGTAGGACTCTGCCGCGACGCCCCCCAGTCGGTCGCCGAACTCGCCGCCGAACTCGATCTGCCCATCGGCGTGGTACGGGTCCTCATCGGCGACCTGGTCGACGAGGAAATGGTCCATGTGACACGCCCCGTACCCCCTGCCGAACTACCGGACGAGAGTATTCTGCGCGACGTGATCAACGGCCTCCGGGCGCTCTGAGCAGGGCGGAAGCGGGGAACAGACGTGACAGGCTGGCAGTTCTGGGTCGACCGAGGCGGCACCTTCACCGACATCGTCGCGCGACGCCCGGACGGCTGCCTGCTCACGCACAAGCTGCTGTCCGAGAACCCTGCCAGGTATGCAGACGCGGCGGTCGCGGGTGTGCGTGAGCTCTTCGACGAGGGCGGGGAGATCGAAGCCGTCCGTATGGGCACCACCGTCGCCACCAACGCCCTCCTGGAACGCAAGGGCGAGCGCTCCCTCCTCGTCGTCACCCGCGGCTTCCGCGACGCCCTGCGCATCGCCTATCAGAACCGCCCCCGCATCTTCGCCCGCGCGATCGAACTGCCCGAGCTGCTGTACGAGCGTGTCATCGAGGTCGACGAACGGATCGCCGCCGACGGCACGGTCCTGCGCGCCCCCGACCTGGACACCCTCGCCGGGCCGCTCCAGGAGGCGTACGACTCGGGGATCCGCGCGGTCGCCGTCGTCTGCATGCACAGCCACCTCCACCCCGCCCACGAACAAGCCGTCGGCGAGCTGGCAGCCCGCATCGGCTTCCCGCAGATCTCGCTCTCCAGCGAGGTCAGCCCGCTGATGAAGCTCGTCCCACGCGGTGACACGGCCGTCGTCGACGCCTATCTGTCGCCCGTACTGCGCCGCTACATCCAGCATGTCGCCGACGAACTCCAGGGCGTGCGGCTGATGTTCATGCAGTCCAACGGAGGTCTCGCCGAAGCGGGCCAGTTCCGCGGCAAGGACGCCATCCTGTCCGGACCCGCCGGCGGGATCGTCGGTATGGCCCGGATGTCGCAGCTCGCCGGCTTCGACCGCGTCATCGGCTTCGACATGGGCGGTACGTCCACGGACGTCTCGCACTTCGCGGGCGAGTACGAGCGGGTCTTCACCACCCAGATCGCCGGAGTCCGGCTGCGCGCGCCGATGCTCGACATTCACACCGTCGCCGCGGGCGGCGGCTCGGTGCTCCACTTCGACGGCTCCCGCTATCGCGTGGGCCCCGACTCGGCGGGCGCCGCCCCCGGGCCCGCCTGCTACCGCGGCGGCGGCCCACTCACCGTGACCGACGCCAACGTCGCTCTCGGCCGCATCCAACCCGCACACTTCCCACGGGTGTTCGGCCCCGATGGCGACCAGCCCCTCGACGACGCGCTGGTCCGCGACCGGTTCGCCGCCCTCGCGCGCGAGATTCGTGAGCGGACCGGCGACGACCGCACCCCGGAGCAGGTCGCCGAGGGCTACCTGCAGATCGCGGTGGCCAACATCGCCAACGCCGTCAAGCGGATCTCGGTACAGAAGGGCCACGACGTCACCCGGTACGCGCTGACCACCTTCGGGGGCGCGGGCGGCCAGCACGCGTGCATGGTCGCCGATTCGCTGGGCATCCGTACCGTCCTCGTCCCGCCCATGGCCGGCGTCCTGTCCGCCCTCGGCATCGGACTCGCCGATACGACGGCCATGCGCGAGCAGTCCGTGGAGGCGCCCCTGGGAACCTCCTCGATGCCCGGCATCCACAAGACGGCCGACGACTTGGAAAGCGCCGCCCGCGCCGAACTCCTTGCCGAGGACGTGCCCGAGGGCCGCATTCAGGTCACCCGCCGCGCCCAGCTCCGCTATGACGGCACGGACACAGCGCTCACGGTCGAGCTCACCGAGCCCGACACCATGACCCGCGCCTTCGAAGAACGTCATCGCGCCACCTACTCCTTCACCCTCGATCGTCCGGTCGTCGTGGAAGCCCTCTCCGTAGAAGCCACCGGTCTCACCGAACCCCCCGATCTCTCCGCACTCGCTCCCTACGAAACGGCCCTCGAAGGTCCCTCCGCCGCCGGGGAGACGGTCAGCCTGCACACCGGCGGTGCCTGGCGCGACGTCCCCCTGCATCGCCGCGAGGAACTGCCCCCGGGTGAGGCGGTCACCGGCCCCGCGATCATCACCGAGGCCAGCGCGACGACCGTCGTCGACGACGGGTGGCGGGCCGCGGCGACAGACGACGGGCATCTGGTCATGGAACGCGTCGCGGTTACGGAGAGTTCCGAACTCGGCACGGAAGCCGACCCCGTTCTCCTGGAGGTCTTCAACAACCTCTTCATGTCCATCGCCGAACAGATGGGTGCTCGCCTGGAGTCCACCGCCCAGTCGGTCAACATCAAGGAGCGATTGGACTTCTCCTGCGCCCTCTTCGATCCTGACGGCAACCTCGTCGCCAACGCCCCTCATATCCCGGTCCATCTGGGCTCGATGGGCACGAGCGTGAAGGAAGTCATCCGTCGCCGCGGCGGCGGTATGCGCCCGGGTGACACGTATGCGGTCAACGATCCCTACCACGGCGGCACCCACCTCCCGGACGTCACCGTGATCACCCCGGTCTTCGACACCGGGAGCGCGGAGAACACGGAGGGTGAGCGGATCCTCTTCTATGTGGCCTCGCGCGGTCACCACGCCGAGATCGGCGGCATCGCACCGGGCTCCATGCCCGCGAACAGCCGCACCATCGACGAGGAGGGCATCCTCTTCGACAACTGGCTGCTCGCCGAGAACGGCCGCTTCCGCGAGGCCGAGACCCTGGCCCTGCTCACCGAGGCGCCTCACCCCTCGCGCAACCCGAAGACCAACCTCGCCGACCTGCGCGCCCAGATCGCCGCCAACCAGAAGGGCGTGGACGAAGTCGGCCGCATGATCGAGGACTTCGGGCTCGACGTGGTCCAGGCGTACATGAGGCACGTCCAGGACAACGCCGAAGAAGCGGTGCGCCGCGTCATCGACGCTCTGGAAGACGGTGAGTTCGCCTATGAGACCGACTCCGGGGCCGTCATCCGAGTCCGCGTCCGCGTAGACCGGGAACAACGCTCCGCGACCATCGACTTCACCGGTACGTCCCCGCAGCTCACCACCAACTTCAACGCGCCCTTCGCGGTGGTCAATGCCGCGGTCCTGTACGTCTTCCGCACCCTGGTCGCCGACGACATTCCGCTCAACGACGGGTGTCTGCGGCCTCTCGACATCGTGGTGCCGCCGGGTTCGATGCTCGCCCCCGAGCCCCCGGCCGCCGTGGTCGCGGGTAACGTGGAGACGTCACAGGCGATCACCGGCGCCCTGTACGCGGCCCTGGGAGTGCAGGCCGAGGGCTCGGGCACCATGAACAACGTCACCTTCGGAAACGAGCGGTACCAGTACTACGAGACCGTGGCCTCCGGATCTGGCGCGGGCGACGGCTTCCCCGGCGCGCCCGTCGTGCAGACTCATATGACCAACTCGCGGCTCACCGACCCCGAGGTCCTGGAGTGGCGACTGCCCGTCCGGCTCGAGGAGTTCGCGGTCAGGCGCGGCAGCGGTGGCGCCGGGCGTCGGCGTGGCGGTGACGGTGCGGTGCGCCGCGTCCGGTTCCTCGAGCCGATGACCGTCTCCACGCTGTCCCAGCATCGCCGGGTGCCGCCCTACGGCATGGCGGGCGGCGCGCCCGGAGCGCTCGGCGCCAACCGTGTCGAGCGCGCGGACGGCACGGTCACCGAACTCGGCGGAAGTGATTCGACGGACGTCGGCCCCGACGACGTACTCGTCATCGAAACCCCCGGCGGCGGGGGCTACGGCCCACCGTCGCACGACCCCCATCAAGCAGGAGAAGAGATCGATGATCTTCGGGCGTTCTGAGCGCGGCAAGCCCCCGGTCGAGCCCGTCACGCTCAAGATCCTCGTGGCCGGCGGCTTCGGCGTGGGCAAGACGACCCTCGTCGGCGCGGTCAGCGAGATCAAGCCGCTGCGCACCGAGGAGGTGCTCACCGAGGCGGGCCGGCCGGTCGACGACACCAGTGGCGTGGAGGGCAAGCACACCACCACCGTCGCCATGGACTTCGGCCGCATCACGCTCCGCGAGGACCTGGTGCTCTACCTCTTCGGGACTCCCGGGCAGGATCGCTTCTGGTTCCTCTGGGACGAGCTCGCCACCGGTTCGCTGGGCGCCGTCGTACTCGCCGACACCCGCCGTCTGGAGGACTGCTTCGCCGCCGTCGACTACTTCGAGCGCCGTTCCATACCCTTCGTGGTCGGCGTCAACTGCTTCGAGGGCGCTGCCCGTTACCCCGCCGATGCTGTCCGCCAGGCCCTGGACCTCGATCCCGGAGTGCCTGTCGTCCTCTGTGACGCGCGGGACCGGGAATCCGTCAAGGAGGTCCTCATCGGAGTCGTCCAGCACGCGATGGCGTACGCCGCCGACCGCCGCCAGACGGTCACCACCTGACGCACGGCCGCAGCCCCGCACATGTCATGACCTGACGCACGGTACGGCCCGCCGATGCACAGGTACGGCCCGTACCCCCGCCGACCGGGGTACGGGCCGTAGTCATGCACGCGCGCGTGGCTCACGCGAGACGCACGCACGCGTAGACCCCTGTTTCAGCCGACCTCGTCCTCGTGCCAGCCGAAGCTCTTCTCCACCGCCTTGCGCCAGTTGTGGTACTCGTGGTCGCGCACGGAGGCCTCCATGGCCGGTGTCCACTCGACGTCCTTCTGCCAGTGCGACTTCAGCTCGTCGAGGTCGTTCCACACACCGGTCGCGAGCCCGGCCGCGTATGCGGCGCCCAGGCAGGTCGTCTCGGAGACCTTCGGACGGATCACCGGCACCCCGAGGACATCCGCCTGGTGCTGCATCAGCAGATTGTTCTTGGTCATGCCGCCGTCCACCTTCAGGGTGGTGATCTGCACTCCGGAGTCCTGGAACATGGCGTCCACGACCTCACGTGTCTGCCAGCTCGTCGCCTCCAGGACCGCGCGGGCCAGGTGCGCCTTCGTGACGTACCGGGTGAGTCCGGTGACGACACCGCGCGCGTCGGAGCGCCAGTACGGCGCGAACAGGCCCGAGAACGCGGGCACGATGTACGCGCCACCGTTGTCCTCGACGCTCGCCGCCAGTGTCTCGATCTCGTCGGCGCTGCGGATGATGCCGAGCTGGTCGCGGAACCACTGCACCAGCGCCCCGGTGATCGCGATCGACCCTTCGAGACAGTAGACCGGCGCCTCGGTGCCGATCTTGTACCCCATGGTCGTCAGTAGACCGTTCTTCGAAGGAACGGGCCGGTTACCGGTGTTGAGCAGCAGGAAGCTGCCCGTGCCGTACGTGTTCTTCGCCGTGCCCACGTCGTAGCAGGCCTGCCCGAACACCGCCGCCTGCTGGTCACCGAGCGCCGAAGCGACGGGGACGCCCGAGAGTTGGCCCACTGCGGTGCCGTACACCTCGGAGGAGGACCTGATCTCGGGGAGGACCGCTTCGGGGACGTTCATCGCGGAGAGGATGGACTGGTCCCACTGGAGCGTCTCCAGGTTCATCAGCATGGTGCGCCCGGCGTTGGTCACATCGGTGACGTGCCGACCGCCCTCCGTGCCGCCGGTCAGATTCCAGATCAGCCAGGAGTCGATGGTGCCGAAGGCGATCTCGCCGCGCTCGGCACGCGCGCGCAGCCCTGGCACGTTGTCGAGCAGCCAGGCCGCCTTGGGCCCGGAGAAGTAGCTGGCCAGGGGCAGTCCGGTCTGCTCGCGGAAACGGTCCTGTCCGTCCGAGCCGCCCAGTTCGTTGCAGAGGGCGGAGGTACGGGTGTCCTGCCAGACGATCGCGTTGTGCACGGGCTTGCCGGTGGCGCGGTCCCACAGGACGGTCGTCTCGCGCTGGTTGGTGATGCCGAGCGCGCTGATCTGGTCGGCGCGCAGACCGGCCTTGGCGATCGCGCCCGCGACCACCGCCTGCACCTTGGACCAGATCTCGGTGGCGTCGTGCTCCACCCAGCCCGGCTTCGGGAAGATCTGGCGGTGCTCGCGCTGGTCGACGGCGACGATCGCGCCGTCGTGGTTGAAGATGATGCAGCGGCTTGAGGTGGTGCCCTGGTCGATTGCGGCGACGTACTTCTCGGCATGGTCCGTCATGACGTCCCCTTCGTCAGAAGGCTGCGTTGTAGATCGCGGCCCCGAGGGCGGCACCCGCGATCGGGCCGACCACCGGGATCCAGGAGTAACTCCACTCCGAGGTGCCTTTGTTGGGAATCGGCAGCAGCGCGTGGGTGAGGCGCGGCCCCAGGTCGCGGGCCGGGTTGATGGCGTACCCGGTGGGGCCGCCCAGTGAGAGGCCGATGCCGACGACGAGGAGGGAGATGAGCAGGACGGGCAGGCCCGCGTCGCCGATGCCCGCGACGTGCTTGCTCCCGCCGACCAGCCCGAGGATGGGCAGCATCAGGGCGGCGGTGGCGATGATCTCGGTGATCAGGTTCTGCACGGGGTTGTTGATCTCCGGCCGAGTCGAGAAGATCCCCAGCGTCTCGATGGCCTTGTCCTCTTCGGCGTTGAGGTTGAACTGGCCGAGGTAGAGCAGCCAGCAGAGGGTGGCTCCGATGATGGCTCCGGCGAACTGCCCGAGGATGTAGAAGGGCACGTCCTCCCACTTCGTGGAGCCCTCGATCGCGAAGCCGATGGTCACCGCCGGGTTGATCTGTCCCCCGGACAGCGGTGCCGAGGTGTACGCACCGGCGAGCACGCCGAAGCCCCACCCGAAGGCGATGACCACCCAGCCCGCTCCCTGCGCCTTGGATTTGTTGAGTGTGACAGCGGCGCACACTCCCGCGCCGAACAGGATGAGAATTGCTGTGCCGATCAACTCGCCGACAAAAATGTCTCCGTTGCTCATGGCGACTCCTAGGCCCTCGCCCGGGGCGATCGGCCCCGGGCCACCGTGCAGGGTGCGTTTCCCATGGCTACTTCAGCCGAAGGCAGGGAGGTCCCGCGCCCCGCCCGGCATCCGTGACGAGCGTGCCGTCGCAGCGGAATCGCCCGTGGGGGAACGGCCCGTGGGTACAGGTCGGGAACCCGAGCGGTGCGGTGCCTGTAGACGCCCGAATGCGGCGATGCCGACTGACACCCGGAAGTGTTCACCGGTGCCCAGGGGGCGTCAAGGTCGCGGACCGCAACGGTTCGAAGGCCGCAAAGGGGACGTGGGGCGAGGGCCCGCCGAGTGCCGGCCCGGGACCGGGCACGGGCAAGCGGCTGGGCGCCTCGACTCCGCGACGGCAATCGCCGAGCCCGATCGGCGTTGACGGCCGAGGCACGGTGGCGGACCGGCTCGTGCACCAACGCTGGCGAAGGGGCGAAGGGGCGAAGGGGCGGAGGGGCGGAGGGGCGAAGGGGCGAAGGGGCGGGCCAGCGCGTCTGCGGGTCCCGGGGTCGGCAGGTTCGGCGGTCCTCCGGGGCGGCGGTGTGGCAGGTCGGTGGTCAGCCGGGGCGGGCGGTCAGCCCGGGGCCTGGGCCGAGCGGTCAGCCCCTCGGCCCAACAGCCCGTCGGCCCGTCAGCCCGCCAGCGTATGCCCGGACGGCTGGGTCGGTGCGGCCCCCGAGCCGCGGCGGATCTCGTGGCCAGGCAGACCCGCGCGCCCCAGCACCCAACTTGCCCCGTTCAGCGCCTTCGCGGCCTGCTTGAGAGGCGCCAGGCAGGCGGCCGCCTGCCGGTGATCGGTCACGCTGCCCGGCGCGCACAGCACCGTGGCCAGCGACAGTGTGACGATGCGTCCGCCCGCCGACCAGGGCGTGTCGAGCACCGAGTTGGCCAGCGGATCAAGGCTGTCCGGGTCCGCGAGGACCAGGAAGTCGTCCCCGCCGATGTGCCCTACCCGCGTCGTCTCGGATGCCGCGTACTGCAACGCCCGCCCGACCGCCCGGATCAGCTCGTCACCCGCCGCGAACCCCGCGCCGTCGTTGACCTGCTTGAAGTGGTCGACGTCCAGCCAGCTCAGTGCGAACGTCCGGCCGTCCGCGATCCGCCGGTCCACCTCGCCCGTGATCGCGTCCGAACCGGGCAGCCGCGTCAGCGGGTTGAGCGCCGCCGCCTCCTCGACCCGGCTCTCGGCCAGCGCACGGACGAGATCGGCCAGCCGTACGACACCCACGCACCGCCCGAACCGGTCGACGACCGCGACGTCGTCGGATGTGCGGTCCCGTTCCCCGTCCGCGACCACGTCGAGCACCTCCCACGCGGTGGCGTCGACACCGACCGTGCGCGGCGGATCGCCGAGCTTGGCGGCCGGCCGGTCGGCGTACAACGCATGCCCGTAGCGCGCCGACATCGACAGCAGGAACCGCGACCGGTGGACCGACCGGACCGGGATCCCGGAGGAATCCACGAGCAGCACCCCGGACACGTCGGTCGAGCCGGTGAGCAGCGCCCGCACCTGCCCTGCGGAGGCGGTGGTGGGCAGCAGCGCCGCCGGCCGCACGAACTGCCGCACGGACGGACCCGACCGGGGCGTCGACGCGACGCCGGGGGAGAGGGCCGGAACGTATACGTCCGCCGCGGGCAGCCGAGCGGGCGGCGCGAACAGCTCGCCCTGTGCCAGCTGCGCGCCCGCCGACACCGCGGCCGCGCACTGCAGCTCGGTCTCGACCCCCTCGACGGACAGCAGCGCGCCCAACTGCTCGCACAGCGTGCGCATCGCCCGCACCGCCGCCGGCCGCGTCAGCAGGGACACGTCGAGCTTCATCAGCTCGGGCGCGAGGTCTGTGAGCAGCCGCAGGGGTACGTCGCCGTCGCCCACCCCGTCCGCGCAGATCCGGAAGCCCTCGCCCCGCAGTGCGGCCACCGCTTCCAGCAGGGCGTGTTGCGGCACGTGGGTATACGGCGGCCCGACGTCGACGGTCACCTCCCACGGCAGCCGCCCGGCCTCGCGCACCGCATCGCGCATCGCCGCGAGGCCGCCGAGGTCGGCCAGGGTCCCGGCGAACACGTTGACGTGCAGCGGCAACAGGGTCTCCTTGCGTGCCGCAGCACGGATCGCCAACGCGGCCAGTCGGCCGTCGAGTTCGGGGTCACGGCGGGCCTGTGCCAGGATGTCGCCGGCCTCAGGACGGGCGAGTATCTCCAGCGCCGCAACCGCGCCGGTCGTCAGATTGACGACCGGTTGGAAGGCGAAGCGGACAGTATCCGTCCAGGAGGGCACGGCAGCATTTTGGCGCCGCCCGCGCAGGCCCGGGCCCGATTCATGAGCTGTTCACGCAGGATTCCGAGCTCGTCACACTGGGTGGCGACGGCTGCCGGGATGAGGGCGTGCGGCGGGTCACCGAGCCCACGACGGGCACACGCGGCCGGTCGCCGAGACGGCGACGAGCGCACGAGGACAGGTGCCGGAGCAAGCGTATGAGGACGGTTGCCGGGGCGAGCGTACGAGGACGCGCGCTGGGGCGACTGCCCGCCAACGCCTGCCGATTCAGCGTACGGCGACGACCGACGACCCGTGTCCGAAGAGCCCCTGGTTCGCGGTGACCCCCACCCGTGCCCCGGCGACCTGCCGGTCACCCGCACTGCCCCGCAACTGCCATGTCAGCTCGCACACCTGGGCGATGGCTTGCGCCGGGACGGCCTCCCCGAAGGAGGCGAGCCCGCCGCTCACGTTCACCGGTATGCGTCCGCCGAGTGCCGTCGCGCCCTCTCGCAGCAGCTTGGTTGCCTCTCCCTCCCCGCACAGCCCCAGGTCCTCGTACCACTGCAACTCCAGGGCCGTGGAGAGGTCGTACACCTCGGCCAGTGAGAGATCCTCGGGGCCGATGCCCGCCTCCTCGTACGCCGCGCGCGCGATCGACGCCCGGAAGGTGTCGGCCGCAGGTTCCACCGCGACGGCGGAGTCCGTGGCGATGTCGGGCAGATCGAGCACCGCGTGGGGATAGCGTGGAGTCACCGTGGACACCCCGCGGATCCGCACGGGATCGGCCGCCCCGTGCCGGCGCGCGAACTCCATGCTGGACAACACCACGGCCGCGCCGCCGTCCGAGGTCGCGCAGATGTCGAGCAGTCGCAGCGGATCGGAGACGACCGCGGACCCGGCGACCTCCTCGGCGGTGACCCTCTTTCGGTAGCGCGCATGGGGATTCAGTGCCCCTAGCGCGGCGTTTTTCACCTTGACCTGCGCGAAGTCCTCCAGCGTGTCCCCGTGGAGGGCCATCCGCCGCCGTGCGTACAGCCCGAAGTAAGTCGGATTTGTCGCCCCTAGGACGCGGAACCGCAACCAGTCGGGATCGTCCTGTCTGTCCCCGCCCGCCGGTCGGAAGAACCCCTTGGGCGCCGCGTCCGCGCCCACCACGAGCACGACGTCCGCGAGGCCCGAAAGGATCTGCGCCCGAGCCGTGTTGAGTGCCTGCGCCCCCGATGCGCACGCCGCGTACACGCTCGCGACCCGCGCACCCTGCCAGCCCAGTGCCTTGGCGAAGGTCGCCCCGGCCACGTACCCCGGATAGCCGCCACGCACGGTGTCCGCGCCCACGATCGAGCCGATGTCCCGCCAGTCGACTCCCGCGTCGGTCAGCGCCGCGCGCGCCGCCACGACCCCGTACTCGACGAACCCACGCCCCCATTTGCCCCACGGATGCATGCCCGCGCCGAGCACCGCCACGTCGCCGGTCATGCCGTCACCCCCGTACGCCCCATGCCCTTCATGCCGTCGCCCCCGTCGGCCGCCAGTGCCACGTCGTCCAGGTCGTCTCCGCGTCCTCGTTCAGCACACCGGGGACGACCTCCACCTCCATGCCCACCGTCAGGTCGGCGACGGTGATCCCGGGAACCGCCCGGCCGAGTATCACGATGCGCTCGGATTCCAGCTCCACAGCGATCAACGCGTAGGGCTCCCAGGAGAGTTCCGGATCGGTCACATAGGGTGGCGGCGGCCGATACCGGCTGTCGGTGTACGACCAGACGCGGCCGCGTCGGGACAGCGGCACCTCGGCCAGTTCTCCGCCAGAGCAGCCCGGATTGCGGCAGAAGGTGTCCTCGCGGGGGAAGAACACCGAGGAGCACGCCGAGCAGCGCGTACCGAGGAGGCGGAAGTCCGCCCCTTCCCCGGCGAACCACCCGGCGACAACAGGCGTGCGTGTACGCGACAAGTCCCCTCCATGACAATGGATCTGACGGAACGTCAGAAGTGTGCCACGGGCAACGGGAATTGGGCAGAGCGTCGGGACGAACCACAGGCGCCGCTCGGGCGTCGGAGTACCGGAGGGACGGCCGGGGCCCACGGGGGTGGTTCCGTCCGTTCCGCCGTACCCAGCAGGGCGCGCTCTGGTAGAGACGTCCGTCCGGTGATCGGATACAGTCCGCGGCGTGTCCGCAACCCCGCACCCGCCCGCCGACTTCGCACCGGACTCGCACTGTTCGAGCTGTGGCGCACCCTACGGAGAAGGCGTCTCCGGCTGGCCCCGCACCTGCGCCGCCTGCGGCACCGTGGCCTACCGCAATCCGCTGCCGGTCGCGGTGGCCCTGCAGCCCGTGTACGACGCAAGGGGAACGTCCCTGGTCGTCATCACCCGGACCATCGCCCCCGCGCGCGGGGGCATCGCCCTGCCCGGAGGGTTCATCGACCACCGGGAGGACTGGCGGCACGCCATCGTGCGCGAACTCAAGGAAGAGACGGGCATCGACGCGGCGAGCCGGGAAGTGCGGCTCGCCGACGCGATGAGTTCTCCCGCCGGGCATCTGCTCCTCTTCGGGCTCCTCCCGGAGCGCCCGGCCGCCGAGCTGCCGCCATCCGCGGCCACTGACGAGACGGAGGGCTGGCACCTGCTGCGCAGACCCGCCGAACTCGCCTTCCCGCTGCACACCTTGGCGGTGCGAGCGTGGTTCGAGGGACGGTACGTCTGAGGGGCCCGCGCACCCCTGGACAGGCTCGGCCTCCCCCGCCCAGATGTAGCCCCGCCGCGTCCGCACGTCTCACGGCGCGTTCGGGATGCTCAGTGATCCGTCAAAGGTGCCCCGAGCCCGCGCACCCGAACGGGATACGGCGGCTCGCTCATGCCGCCCTCACCCTCCCGCAGCACGACCACATGCCGACCCTCCCAGCGCGTCACATAACGCTCGACCTCGGGCTCCTCCCACCCGTCGCCCACGTCCGGCACGACAAGCCCGCCCCCGCTGCGTCCGCGCGTGGGAGCCCATGCCTCGAGCTCCAGACCGCCATCGGATCCCCGTACGGGCACGACGGCGCCGGCCCGAGCCAGCACCGGAATCCGCGACAAGGGTGCGTCGATCAGCACCTGGGCCGGTCCCTCGTAGGCCTCCTCGGTGACGGTGTCGTACCAGCGTCCCCGCGGCAGTTGCACCGCCCGCCGGTCCACCCCGTGGTCCAGTACCGGCGCCACCAGGAGACAATCGCCGAGCAGGAAGGCATCCTCGCAGTCGCGCAGCGCCCGGTCCTCGGGCGCACCCCACCACACCGGTCGCACATACGGCGCACCGGTTCGGCGTGCCAGATGCGCCAGTGTCATGAAGTGCGGGAGCAGCCGCCGCCGTTCGACGAGCGCCACGCGCGCGTGCTCCAGGACTTCGTCACCGAACTCCCAGGGCTCCCTGCGCCCCGCGCGCAGACTTGAGTGCGTACGGAACAGCGGGAGGTACGCGCCGAGCTGGAACCACCGCAGATACAGTTCGGGCGACGGGCTCCCGTCGAAGCCGCCCACATCGGGTCCCGAGTAGGGCACCCCGCACAGCCCGAGCCCCATCACCAGCGACAGCGACGCCCGCAACCCGGGCCAGCCCGTGGCCACATCCCCGGACCAGCTCCCCCCGTAGCGCTGCATTCCGGCCCACCCGGACCGAGAGAAGAGAAACGGCCGCTCCTGGGGTGCCCGTTCATGCAGACCCTCGTAGGCTGCCCGGGCCATCCCCAGCGCGTACACGTTGTGCGCCTCGCGATGGTCTCCGCCGCGCCCCTCCAGAGAGTGCCGGGCCGAGCGGGGCAGCGTCGACTCCCCGAACGCCGTGAAGGACGTCGGCTCGTTCATGTCGTGCCAGAACCCGGCGAACCCCTGCGCGAGCCGCTCCTCGTACAGCCCGCCCCACCAATCACGCACGCGCGCGTGCGTGAAGTCCGGGTAGACCGACTCTCCAGGCCATACGACACCCCGCACGGGCCGCCCCGAGGCATCCCGTACGAACGCGTCCTCGGCGAGCCCACTGTCGTACACGGTGTTGCCGGGCTCGGCCTTGACCGCCGGGTCGATGATCGACACCAGGCGGATACCGTCGCGGCCCAGCTCCTCGGCGAGCACCGGCAGCTTCGGGAAGTGCTCCCGGTCGACCGTGAACACCTGGTGCGCGTCGTAATGGTCGATGTCCAGGTGGACCGCGTCGAGCGGAAGACCGCGCTCCTGGTAACCCGCGACGATCCGCCGCACCTCCTGCTCGCTGCCGAAACCCCACCGCGCGTGATGGTGCCCCAGCGCCCACGCGGGCGGCAGCGCGGGCGCTCCGGTGAGCGAGACCCACGCGTGCAGCACGCGCGCGGGGGTGCCCACCATCACCCAGCAGCGCAGCGGGCCGCCGTCCATCCGGAGCTCACACGTACCGGCTCGGTCGTGCCCCGAGCCGGCCCCTTCCTCGCCTTCCCGCAGCGTCACCGTGCCGTCCCACGACGTGTCGTGGAACACGAGGTGCGTGGCAGCGTCCGCGACCACCATCTGCACGGGCATGGTGATGTACAGCGGATCGTCGCCGGGCCCGAAGGGCCGGCCGGGGTCCGTGTTCCACAGCCGGTACTGCCCGTCACGCAGCCGGGGACCCGCCGCGCGTCCGCCCAGACCGAAGAACCTCGCGTCGGCGGCCACTTCGGAACGTTGCATCCAGCGGGCCCCGCCGCCGTCGACCGGCTCCCACCAGCGAGGCGGCAGATCGCGACGCAGGGTCACACCACCGGGGGTACGCACCTCGACGGCCCCGTGCCGCGACACGACGACGGTCGCCCGTTCGGCCACGACCCGCCAGCCGCCGTCCTTGTCCGGCTCCAGGACGGCGCGCGGGTCCGGCTCCGGGCAGCGGCCGGCGAGCGCGTACGACGGCTCCGGGCCGACCCCGTCCCAGCCCCAGAACACCGCTCCGTTCACCGCGACCATGATCCGCAGTTCGGACCGCGTGAACCGGACGACACCGCCGCCCGGTCCCGGCTCCACACCGCGTACCGGCCCCGGCACCCGCGCGCGCTCGGCGCCCCGCCGCGGCAACCCAGCGGCGTCGGCACGCCTCCTGCGCCACGCGGCCCGCATGGTGCGCAACCCTTGAGCGGCACCCCCCGAACCGACCGACTTCACCGAACGCACCAGGTCACGACCGTCCATGCTGCTCACCCTGCCATTGCCGGCGCCAAATGGGTGAGTCGTTCAACTTCCGTTCACCCGTGGCGACGCCACATCTTCACTCTGCCGACTATGTGTGGCGCACCCTGGTGCAGAAGTCGATCACATGGCATCGTCCGTGTCAGCCGCGTGTCGCGCACACCCCTGCTCGTGCGCGACAGACGCACACGACGCGCACAGTCCGGGAGCCGCCCCATGTCCACCGCGAACCCCTCGCCGCTCTGGCAGCCCACCGAGGAACGCATCGCCCTGGCACAGATCACCAAGTTCCAGGCCTGGGCGGCCGAGCACCACGGAGCCCCGTCGGACGGCGGCTACGCGGCGCTGCACCGCTGGTCGGTGGACGAGCTGGACACGTTCTGGCAGGCCGTGACCGAGTGGTTCGACGTACGGTTTTCGACGCCCTACGTGCGCGTGCTCGGCGACCGCTCCATGCCCGGCGCCGCATGGTTCCCCGGGGCGACCCTCAACTACGCGGAGCACGCCCTCCGCGCGGCGGACTCTCGCGCGGACGAGCCGGCCCTCCTCTATGTCGACGAGACCCATGAGCCGACCCCGGTGACCTGGTCCGAGCTGCGTCGCCAGGTCGGCTCCCTGTCCGCCGAGCTGCGCGCCCTCGGCGTACGCCCCGGAGACCGTGTCAGCGGCTATCTCCCGAACATTCCGCAGGCCGTGGTCGCCCTGCTCGCGACAGCCGCTGTAGGGGGCGTCTGGACGTCCTGTGCCCCCGACTTCGGCGCCCGCAGCGTCCTCGACCGCTTCCAGCAGGTCGAACCCGTCGTGCTGTTCACGGTCGACGGCTACCGCTACGGCGGCAAGGAGCACGACCGCCGCGACACCGTCGCCGAACTTCGCCGGGAACTGCCCACCCTGCGCGCCGTCGTGCACATCCCGCTGCTCGGCGCCGAGGCGCCCGAGGGCGCCCTGGAATGGTCCGCCCTGACCTCAGCCGACGTGGAGCCGGTCTTCGAGGAGGTGCCCTTCGACCACCCCTTGTGGGTGCTCTACTCCTCCGGCACGACCGGCCTCCCCAAGGCCATCGTCCAGTCCCAGGGCGGCATCCTCGTCGAGCACCTCAAGCAGCTCGGCCTGCACTGCGACCTGGGCTCCGAGGACCGCTTCTTCTGGTACACGTCCACGGGCTGGATGATGTGGAACTTCCTCGTCTCCGGCCTGCTCACGGGCACCACGATCGTCCTGTACGACGGCAGCCCGGGCTATCCGGACACGGGCGCCCAGTGGCGCATCGCCGAACGCACGGGGGCGACCCTGTTCGGCACCTCTGCGGCGTACGTCATGGCGTGCCGCAAGGCGGGCGTCCACCCGTCCCGCGACTTCGACCTCGCGCGCGTGCAGTGCGTCGCCACCACCGGCTCGCCTCTGCCGCCCGACGGCTTCCGCTGGCTGCACGACGAGGTACGCGAGGATCTGTGGATCGCCTCCGTCAGTGGCGGCACCGACGTGTGCTCCTGCTTCGCAGGAGCCGTACCGACCCTCCCGGTGCACATCGGCGAACTTCAGGCCCCCGGCCTCGGCACCGACCTCCAGTCGTGGGACCCCAGTGGAAAGCCCCTCATCGACGAAGTCGGTGAGCTGGTGGTCACCAAAGCGATGCCGTCCATGCCCATCCGCTTCTGGAACGACCCCGACGGCAGTCGCTACCACGACAGCTACTTCGACACGTATCCCGGAGTGTGGCGCCACGGCGACTGGATCACCGTCACCTCGCACGGCTCAGTCGTCATCCACGGCCGCTCCGACTCCACGCTCAACCGTCAGGGCGTGCGCATGGGGTCGGCCGACATCTACGAAGCGGTCGAACGCCTCCCCGAGATCAAGGAGTCGCTCGTCATCGGCATCGAACAGCCCGACGGCGGCTACTGGATGCCCCTTTTCGTACACCTCGCTCCCGGAGCGGTACTCGACGAGGCCCTCCTGAAGCGCATCAAGGAGACCATCCGTGAACAGCTCTCCCCGCGCCACGTCCCCGACGAGGTAATCGAGGTACCCGGGGTGCCCCACACCCTCACGGGCAAGCGCATCGAGGTCCCGGTCAAACGTCTCCTCCAGGGCGCCTCCGTGGAGAAGGCGGTCAACGTCGGTTCCGTGGACAACGTCGAACTACTGCGCTTCTACGAAGACCTCGCCCGCAAGCGCGCCTGATCATCCCCCGTAGGTGGCCTCGGACTCGCCGAGCACGGCGGCGAAGTCCGAGGCCAGCCGCGCCGCGTCGGCGGGGTCGAGATCAGCGACCGAGATCCGTACACCGGGTCCGGAAGCGAGCCGGAAGCGCGCACCCGCCGCCACCCACCACCCGTCCGACCTCAGCCCGTTCACGACGGCCGACTCGTTCCGCACGGGCACCCAGAGGTTCATCCCACTGACACCGTGGGCCTCGATCCCGCGCCCTGCGAGCTCCCGGACGAGAGCGCGGCGCCGCAGCCGATACGTCTCCTGGGCACGTGCCACCAACGCGCGCGTGCCCTCGTCCGTCATGAGCCCGTACACCGTCTCCTGCAACAGATGACTGACCCAGCCCGACGTCAACAGCAGCCGACCGTCGTGCCGAGCCAGCGTCGTCGGATCGCAGGCCGCCGCGGCACACCTCAGATCGGTCCCCAGGAACTTGCTCACGGTCCGCACGTGCACCCAGCGACCCAGACAGCCCGTGGTCAACGTGCGCAGAGGTGCATCCGCGACGGCTGACGCGTGGTCGTTCTCGACGACCAGCACATCGGGCTCCTCGCGAAGCACCTCGACAAGCGCGTCCCGGCGCTCCGCCGAGAAACCGCCGCCGTACGGATTCTGCGCCCGCGGACTGCACACCACCGCGCGTACACCCGTCCGCAGGGCACCGCGCAGCGCCTCGGGGAGCATCCTCTCGTCGTCCACCGCGACCGGAACGGTACGCAGCCCCAATGCCGTGACCAGGTCAAGCAGATGGTGATATCCGGGGTCCTCCATGGCAACGCCGTCTCCCGGACGCAACTCCACTGAGAGCAGCCGCCCGATCAGATCCAGCGCACCGTGCGCGAACGTCACATGGTCCGTCGGCACCCCGTCGGGCCCGAGCCAGTCCCGTACTACGTCCTCCAGCCGCGCCAGCCGCGGCGTGCTGCGGTGCGACCGCGCACCTGGGGAGAGCCGCGAAGGCGGCACCAGATGGGGCAGCAGCTCTGGGTCCGGATGCCCGCCCGCCAAGTCGCGCAGTCCTTCCGGCACTTTCGGCGGACGCCGCGACGCGACCGAGGGCGCGGCGGCGACCACGGTCCCGCCGCGCCCCCGAGTCACCACGATCCCGCGCCGCCGCAGCTCCTTGTAGGCCGTAGCGACCGTCCCCGGACTCACGCCGAGCTCATCGGCAAGCCCGCGCACCGGAGGCAGTGTCGTTCCCGGCTCCAACCCGCCTTCGGACACGCCTCGTTCGACGGACGAGGCAATTCCCTTGGCCGTCGTGCCGCTGATCCCAAATTGTGTTGCCACGTTGCTGAGTGGAGCGGCAGACGGTCGGCGATACCCCCGACACGGCCCAGGCGCCTATCTCGGCGCCCACGGACTGGCGCAGTCCGCCCAACGCAGCGTCGGACCACTGGCCGTCACCGCGGCCATCGCCATGGGCCCCCTCGGCTGGACCGCATTCGGCGCGACCATAGCCGTGACCTGCCTGTTTCAACACCGTCTGGTGCGCGACCACCTCGCCCGCCCGGCATTGTCAGTGCCGCCAGTTACTGTGAGTGAGCATTGATCGACTGTGCACAGGGGGAAACATGGCGCACACCCAGCACCAGACCATGCGACGCGTTCTGCGTCGCGAAATCGCCGGCACCATCGGCCTGTTGACCGACGAACAGGACTTCACGGCGATGCGGCGCTACCGCACCTTCGCCTTCGACGACCACACCACCTACCTGCAGCAGGTGGAAGCCCTGCTCAGGACCCTCGCCGCCCAGGGCAGCCACACCACGGTGGCACTCTTCGACCCCGAGGAGTATGCCGAATTCTGCGCCGAAAGCGGCCTGGAACCCGACGCCCCGGCCAGCCGCACACGCTTCACCGCCGAGCTGGCCGCTACGGGCCCCACCGTTCCGTACGACGGACAGCCCCTCGACGAACTCGTCCCGGACCTCGTCGACGAGGCCGTCCGCAAGGCCACCTGGGAGTACGCGACCACACTCCTGGCCCGCATCGGCAACTGCGCTTCCTGCGGTGAGGACATCGGCCGAGCGTCCTTCGCCCGCGCCTCGCACCTGCTCGCCCGCATCATCGACACCGCGGGCCGCGGCGACCTGCACCTCGTCTGCAGCGTCTCGGCAGCCCCAGAGACACTCGTCGCCGTACTCCGAGCCGAAGGTGGCCGAGAGGGCGGTACCCGCCTCGATGAGACAGAAGTCCTCGAATTCACCACCGTGCTGGCCCTCGGTATCGCGACACGGAGTGCCGGAGGAGTGGTCATGCGTACCATCGCCCCCGACACCAGCGACCGTGTCCACGGTTGGCGCCTGCGTGGCGAAGACCTGGAACCCCTGACCGCCGCGGAAGTCTTCGACGCCTACTGCACCGACGCCGATTCCGGGGACCTCGTCTCCCCGGAATCGGGAGTCGACTACTGCGTGCCACCCGACCTCGGAGACGAAGGCCAAGGGACCGGGCATACGCACTGAACGCGCAGGGGCGCCCGACCCGCGGGTGGAGCGCCCCTGGACACCGGTCGAGCGACAACGCGGCCCGGCTTACTCGCCGGACAGCACCGCCTGCGCCGCCGTACGCGCCTCTTCGGCGGTGTCCGCGGCACGTGCGGCCGCGGCCGCACGCTCACACTGGGCCAGCGTGTACTTGGCCAGCGTCGCCCGAACATAAGGAATGGACGCGGCACCCATGGAAAGAGAGGTGACGCCGAGACCGGTCAGCACACACGCGAGCAGCGGGTCCGATGCGGCCTCACCGCAGACACCACAGCTCTTGCCCTCGGCCTTCGCCGCCTCGGCGGACAGTGCGACCAGGTCGAGCAGCGCGGGCTGCCACGGGTCCTGCAGACGGGACACCGCACCCACCTGGCGGTCGGCGGCGAAGGTGTACTGCGCGAGGTCGTTGGTCCCCAGGGACAGGAACTCGACCTCCTGCAGAATCGACCGCGCCCGCAGTGCAGCCGAAGGGATCTCCACCATCGCGCCGAACTTCGCCTGCAGTCCGGCCGCCCGGCACGCGTCCGCGAACGCCTTGGCGTCGGTGCGGTCAGCGACCATCGGAGCCATCACTTCGAGGTAGACCGGCAGCCCCTCCGAAGCCTTCGCAAGAGCGGCCAGCTGCGTACGCAGCACCTCGGGGTGGTCGAGCAGCGACCTAAGACCCCGCACACCCAGCGCCGGGTTCGGCTCGTCGGCCGGAGTCAGGAATTCGAGCGGTTTGTCCGCGCCCGCGTCGAGCACACGCACCACGACGCGGCCCTCGGGGAAGGCCTCAAGGACCCGACGGTACGCCTCGACCTGCTTCTCCTCGGACGGCGCGTTCTTGCTGTCGTCCAGGAAGAGGAATTCGGTACGGAAAAGACCGACACCCTCGGCACCGGCCTCGACAGCGGCCGCGACGTCCGCCGGACCGCCCACGTTCGCCAGCAGCGGCACCTTGTGACCGTCGGAGGTGGCACCCGGACCCGTCGACGCGGACAGCGCCGCCTTGCGCTCCGCCGCCGCGGCCTCCATCTGTGCCTTCTTCTCCGCGCTCGGCTCCACGAAGATCTCACCGGTGCTGCCGTCCACGGCGATCACCGTGCCTTCGGCGAGCTCACCGGCACCGGGGAGCGCGACCACGGCGGGGACGCCGAGCGCACGCGCCAGGATCGCGCTGTGGCTGGTCGGCCCGCCCTCCTCGGTGACAAAACCGAGCACCAGACTCGGGTCGAGCAGCGCCGTGTCCGCAGGCGCGAGGTCACGAGCAATGAGAACGTATGGCTCGTCGCTGTCCGGGACACCCGGCATGGGCACCCCGAGCAGCCGCGCGACGATACGGTTCCGCACGTCGTCGAGGTCGGCCACGCGGCCGGCGAGGTACTCCCCGGCGCCCGCCAGCAGCGCGCGATACGCGGCGAATGCATCGTAGACGGCGCGCTCGGCCGTGCTGCCGACAGCGATGCGCCGTTCCACATCCGCCATCAACTCGGGGTCCTGGGCCATCATGGCCTGGGCCTCGAGCACCGCCTGGGCTTCGCCCCCCGCCAGATTGCCGCGCGCAATCAGGTCGGCTGCCACCGCCTCCACGGCCTGGCGGGCACGCCCCTGTTCGCGCTCCGCGTCCTCCGCAGGGATCTGCTTGGCAGGCGGCTCAAGAACCGCCGTTCCCATGTGCCGAACCTCGCCGATCGCCACACCGTGGCTCACGCCGACGCCTCGCAGCGTTGTCTCCATCTCACCCGTCTCCGATAGTGCGGCGGGTCCCGCCGCCGCGGTGGTGGTTGTCCAAGTCGCCGTCTGTGACGGCCCTGATGTCAGCGCCAGGTGAAGAGAACGTCGCCGGCCTTCGTGTCGCCGTCCTCCTGGAGGTCGGAGAGGGAGTCGGCGGTGGCCTCAAGTGCCACGATCGGGCACACCGGGGACTTGCCGGCCTCCTCGACGACGACCGGGTTCCAACGCACGACGCTCTGGCCCCGCGTGACGGTGTCACCCTTGTTGACGAGCAGCTCGAAGCCCTCACCGTTGAGCTGTACGGTGTCGATGCCCAGGTGCGTGAGCACACCGTGCCCCTCGCCGTCGACGACGACGAAAGCATGCGGGTGAAGCGAGACGATCACTCCGTCCACGGGGGCGACAGCCTCCGAGGGCTCGCGCACCGGGTCGATCGCCGTGCCAGGGCCCACCATCGCCCCGGAGAACACGGGATCAGGTACTGCGGCGAGTCCGATGGCGCGTCCTGCAATAGGGGACGTCACGGTGGTCATGGGAAGCCTCCCAGGGGTGGAGATTTATATGGGCCGTCACTGCCTGTCCCGGACGGCACACTGCTGAGCAGGGTATGTCATATGAACTGCCGGTTCCGCATGGGACGTCCGGGTTGGCGGCCGTAGAGCACAGGGCAAACGATTTGCGCCCGCTCCCGGGCCCCATGTAGAGTCGTACTCCTGCTTGAGGCTGAGCGACGCGACCAAGCGTCCTTGCCTGGCAGCACCCAACTTGTCAGATCCTATCTCGGGGTCCCGTTCTGCATGTCCGCAGGATGATGGTCAGAGAGACGGAAAAACACTGATAGAGTTTGAAACACCGAAGGGAAGCGCCCGGAGGAAAGCCTGAGAGAGCCTCTCGGGTGAGTACAAAGGAAGCGTCCGTTCCTTGAGAACTCAACAGCGTGCCAAAAATCAACGCCAGATATGTTGATACCCCGTCTCCGGCCGATCGGCTGGGACGAGGTTCCTTTGAAAAAGTCCTGCCGGACAGTGTTCGGTAGGCGCACAGCGAGGACGCTGCGAATCGTCCGATTATTCCTCGGACGGTTCCGCTCTCGTGGTGTCGTCCCGATTACGGGAAAACATTCACGGAGAGTTTGATCCTGGCTCAGGACGAACGCTGGCGGCGTGCTTAACACATGCAAGTCGAACGATGAAGCCCTTCGGGGTGGATTAGTGGCGAACGGGTGAGTAACACGTGGGCAATCTGCCCTTCACTCTGGGACAAGCCCTGGAAACGGGGTCTAATACCGGATAATACTGCGGACCGCATGGTCTGCGGTTGAAAGCTCCGGCGGTGAAGGATGAGCCCGCGGCCTATCAGCTTGTTGGTGAGGTAGTGGCTCACCAAGGCGACGACGGGTAGCCGGCCTGAGAGGGCGACCGGCCACACTGGGACTGAGACACGGCCCAGACTCCTACGGGAGGCAGCAGTGGGGAATATTGCACAATGGGCGAAAGCCTGATGCAGCGACGCCGCGTGAGGGATGACGGCCTTCGGGTTGTAAACCTCTTTCAGCAGGGAAGAAGCGAAAGTGACGGTACCTGCAGAAGAAGCGCCGGCTAACTACGTGCCAGCAGCCGCGGTAATACGTAGGGCGCAAGCGTTGTCCGGAATTATTGGGCGTAAAGAGCTCGTAGGCGGCTTGTCACGTCGGTTGTGAAAGCCCGGGGCTTAACCCCGGGTCTGCAGTCGATACGGGCAGGCTAGAGTGTGGTAGGGGAGATCGGAATTCCTGGTGTAGCGGTGAAATGCGCAGATATCAGGAGGAACACCGGTGGCGAAGGCGGATCTCTGGGCCATTACTGACGCTGAGGAGCGAAAGCGTGGGGAGCGAACAGGATTAGATACCCTGGTAGTCCACGCCGTAAACGGTGGGCACTAGGTGTTGGCGACATTCCACGTCGTCGGTGCCGCAGCTAACGCATTAAGTGCCCCGCCTGGGGAGTACGGCCGCAAGGCTAAAACTCAAAGGAATTGACGGGGGCCCGCACAAGCAGCGGAGCATGTGGCTTAATTCGACGCAACGCGAAGAACCTTACCAAGGCTTGACATACACCGGAAACGGCCAGAGATGGTCGCCCCCTTGTGGTCGGTGTACAGGTGGTGCATGGCTGTCGTCAGCTCGTGTCGTGAGATGTTGGGTTAAGTCCCGCAACGAGCGCAACCCTTGTTCTGTGTTGCCAGCATGCCCTTCGGGGTGATGGGGACTCACAGGAGACTGCCGGGGTCAACTCGGAGGAAGGTGGGGACGACGTCAAGTCATCATGCCCCTTATGTCTTGGGCTGCACACGTGCTACAATGGCAGGTACAAAGAGCTGCGAAGCCGCGAGGCGGAGCGAATCTCAAAAAGCCTGTCTCAGTTCGGATTGGGGTCTGCAACTCGACCCCATGAAGTCGGAGTTGCTAGTAATCGCAGATCAGCATTGCTGCGGTGAATACGTTCCCGGGCCTTGTACACACCGCCCGTCACGTCACGAAAGTCGGTAACACCCGAAGCCGGTGGCCCAACCCCTTGTGGGAGGGAGCTGTCGAAGGTGGGACTGGCGATTGGGACGAAGTCGTAACAAGGTAGCCGTACCGGAAGGTGCGGCTGGATCACCTCCTTTCTAAGGAGCATCTAGGCCGCCAAGCTTGCTTGGTGGTCCAGGGCCACAACGCAGGCGAATGTCCTGCGGTGGTTGCTCATGGGTGGAACGTTGATTATTCGGCATCTTCAGCCAACTCGGGCTGCCAGTACTGCTCTTCGGAGTGTGGAACGCAGGCCACGGGTGGCGGGGGTGTCGGGCACGTTGTTGGGTGTCTGAAGGTACGGCCGAATGTGGCTGCCTTCAGTGCCGGCCCCAGTGAACTCCGGGTTGTACCGGGGGTGATGGGTGGTTGGTCGTTGTTTGAGAACTGCACAGTGGACGCGAGCATCTGTGGCCAAGTTTTTAAGGGCGCACGGTGGATGCCTTGGCACCAGGAACCGATGAAGGACGTGGGAGGCCACGATAGTCCCCGGGGAGTCGTCAACCAGGCTTTGATCCGGGGGTTTCCGAATGGGGAAACCCGGCAGTCGTCATGGGCTGTCACCCGCTGCTGAACACATAGGCAGTGTGGAGGGAACGCGGGGAAGTGAAACATCTCAGTACCCGCAGGAAGAGAAAACAACCGTGATTCCGGGAGTAGTGGCGAGCGAAACCGGATGAGGCCAAACCTCAAGCGTGTGAGACCCGGCAGGGGTTGCGCTTGGGGGGTTGTGGGATCTCTCTTCTGTCGTCTGCCGGCGACAGGACGAGTCAGAAACCGTTGATGTAGGCGAAGGACATGCGAAAGGTCCGGCGTAGAGGGTAAGACCCCCGTAGTCGAAACATCAGCGGCTCGTTTGAGAGACACCCAAGTAGCACGGGGCCCGAGAAATCCCGTGTGAATCTGGCGGGACCACCCGCTAAGCCTAAATATTCCCTGGTGACCGATAGCGGATAGTACCGTGAGGGAATGGTGAAAAGTACCGCGGGAGCGGAGTGAAATAGTACCTGAAACCGTGTGCCTACAAGCCGTGGGAGCGTCGGACAAGCACTTGTGCTTGTCTCGTGACTGCGTGCCTTTTGAAGAATGAGCCTGCGAGTTTGCGGTGTGTTGCGAGGTTAACCCGTGTGGGGAAGCCGTAGCGAAAGCGAGTCCGAACAGGGCGGTTTAGTAGCGCGCTCAAGACCCGAAGCGGAGTGATCTAGCCATGGGCAGGTTGAAGCGGCTGTAAGAGGTCGTGGAGGACCGAACCCACCAGGGTTGAAAACCTGGGGGATGACCTGTGGTTAGGGGTGAAAGGCCAATCAAACTCCGTGATAGCTGGTTCTCCCCGAAATGCATTTAGGTGCAGCGTCGTGTGTTTCTTGCCGGAGGTAGAGCACTGGATAGGCGATGGGCCCTACCGGGTTACTGACCTTAGCCAAACTCCGAATGCCGGTAAGTGAGAGCGCGGCAGTGAGACTGTGGGGGATAAGCTCCATGGTCGAGAGGGAAACAGCCCAGAGCATCGACTAAGGCCCCTAAGCGTACGCTAAGTGGGAAAGGATGTGGAGTCGCACAGACAACCAGGAGGTTGGCTTAGAAGCAGCCACCCTTGAAAGAGTGCGTAATAGCTCACTGGTCTAGTGATTCCGCGCCGACAATGTAGCGGGGCTCAAGCGTACCGCCGAAGTCGTGTCATTGCAGCATGAGGGCCAACGCCCGCTGTGATGGGTAGGGGAGCGTCGTGTGCCGGGTGAAGCCGCGCCGGAAGGCAGTGGTGGACGGTTCACGAGTGAGAATGCAGGCATGAGTAGCGATACACACGTGAGAAACGTGTGCGCCGATTGACTAAGGGTTCCTGGGTCAAGCTGATCTGCCCAGGGTAAGTCGGGACCTAAGGCGAGGCCGACAGGCGTAGTCGATGGATAACCGGTTGATATTCCGGTACCCGCTGTGAAGCGTCAAACATCGAACCAGGCGATGCTAAGTCCGTGAAGCCGCCCCGGAGCCTTCGGGCAAAGGGGAGTGGTGGAGCCGACGGACCAGACCTGTAGTAGGTGAGTGATGGGGTGACGCAGGAAGGTAGTCCATCCCGGGCGGTGGTTGTCCCGGGGTAAGGGTGTAGGCCGTGCGATAGGTAAATCCGTCGCACTTGTGGCTGAGACCTGATGCCGAGCCGATTGTGGTGAAGTGGATGATCCTATGCTGTCGAGAAAAGCCTCTAGCGAGTTTCATGGCGGCCCGTACCCTAAACCGACTCAGGTGGTCAGGTAGAGAATACCGAGGCGTTCGGGTGAACTATGGTTAAGGAACTCGGCAAAATGCCCCCGTAACTTCGGGAGAAGGGGGGCCATCACCGGTGAGGGAACTTGCTTCCTGAGCTGGGGGTGGCCGCAGAGACCAGCGAGAAGCGACTGTTTACTAAAAACACAGGTCCGTGCGAAGCCGTAAGGCGATGTATACGGACTGACGCCTGCCCGGTGCTGGAACGTTAAGGGGACCGGTTAGTCACAATTCGTTGTGGCGAAGCTGAGAACTTAAGCGCCAGTAAACGGCGGTGGTAACTATAACCATCCTAAGGTAGCGAAATTCCTTGTCGGGTAAGTTCCGACCTGCACGAATGGCGTAACGACTTCTCGACTGTCTCAACCATAGGCCCGGTGAAATTGCACTACGAGTAAAGATGCTCGTTTCGCGCAGCAGGACGGAAAGACCCCGGGACCTTTACTACAGTTTGATATTGGTGTTCGGTTCGGCTTGTGTAGGATAGCTGGGAGACTGTGAAGCATTGGCGCCAGCCAGTGTGGAGTCGTCGTTGAAATACCAGTCTGGTCGTGCTGGATGTCTAACCTGGGTCCGTGATCCGGATCAGGGACAGTGTCTGATGGGTAGTTTAACTGGGGCGGTTGCCTCCCAAAGAGTAACGGAGGCGCCCAAAGGTTCCCTCAGCCTGGTTGGCAATCAGGTGTTGAGTGTAAGTGCACAAGGGAGCTTGACTGTGAGACCGACGGGTCGAGCAGGGACGAAAGTCGGGACTAGTGATCCGGCGGTGGCTTGTGGAAGCGCCGTCGCTCAACGGATAAAAGGTACCCCGGGGATAACAGGCTGATCTTCCCCAAGAGTCCATATCGACGGGATGGTTTGGCACCTCGATGTCGGCTCGTCGCATCCTGGGGCTGGAGTCGGTCCCAAGGGTTGGGCTGTTCGCCCATTAAAGCGGTACGCGAGCTGGGTTTAGAACGTCGTGAGACAGTTCGGTCCCTATCCGCTGTGCGCGTAGGAGTCTTGAGAAGGGCTGTCCCTAGTACGAGAGGACCGGGACGGACGAACCTCTGGTGTGCCAGTTGTCCTGCCAAGGGCATGGCTGGTTGGCTACGTTCGGGAGGGATAACCGCTGAAAGCATCTAAGCGGGAAGCCTGCTTCGAGATGAGGACTCCCACCCCCTTGAGGGGTTAAGGCTCCCAGTAGACGACTGGGTTGATAGGCCAGATCTGGAAGGCGGGTAACCGCTGGAGGTGACTGGTACTAATAGGCCGAGGGCTTGTCCTCAGTTGCTCGCGTCCACTGTGTTGGTTCTGAAACCACGAACAACCCCATGCCCCGGGGCCACCGGGCATGGTGCGGTTGACAGTTTCATAGTGTTTCGGTGGTCATAGCGTGAGGGAAACGCCCGGTTACATTCCGAACCCGGAAGCTAAGCCTTACAGCGCCGATGGTACTGCAGGGGGGACCCTGTGGGAGAGTAGGACGCCGCCGAACTAATTGTAGAGCTCCGGCTCTTGGGCATGTCGCCCAAGAGCCGGAGCTTTTTTGTTTCTCGAGGAGTTGTCCGATGGCGTCTCCACCACCCCTCCGCTCCGCCGCGTATGCGCTGCGGGTAAGGTCAGGGGGCATCGTTGGCTCGTTTCCCACAGGAGGCCCCCGGGTGGAGGTCCAGGAGACCCATGTCCAGACGGACCGGGTGCTCACCATCCCGAACATCCTCAGCATGGCGCGCCTTGTCGGCGTACCCATCTTCCTGTGGCTCATCCTCAGGCCCGAGTTCGGCGGTCCCAAGAGCGACGGTTGGGCGCTGCTCGTGCTCATGCTGAGCGGTATCAGCGACTATCTGGACGGGAAGCTCGCCCGCCGTTGGAACCAGATCAGCAGCCTCGGCCGGCTGCTCGACCCCGCGGCCGACCGGCTTTACATTCTTTCGACTCTCGTGGGGCTGACCTGGCGGGAGATTCTCCCGCTCTGGTTGACAGCTGTACTTTTGGCGCGCGAGCTGGTTCTGCTGGTGATGGTGGGCATCCTCAGGCGCCACGGCTATCCACCGCCTCAGGTCAACTTCCTTGGCAAGGCTGCCACGTTCAACCTGATGTACGCCTTCCCGTTGCTACTGCTCAGTGACGGAAGTGGATGGATCGCGTCACTCGCTGCTATTTTCGGATGGGCGTTCGCCGGATGGGGTACAACGCTGTACTGGTGGGCAGGGATCCTCTACGTGGTTCAGGTCCGCCGTCTTGTCCGGGCGGACACCATGGCCGATTGAGCTCGCCGATAGCGGGCTGTAGTGGCTCGTTGGCCCGCGGACGAAAAGTGCGGGACAATCTGGACGGGTGAAGTCGGCTAGACCGTCGTCTCTTCAAGGAGGACGCTTCCGACATGAAGGCCGTCGTGATGGCCGGAGGCGAAGGCACACGCCTTCGTCCCATGACCTCAAGCATGCCCAAGCCGCTCCTGCCGGTGGTGAACCGCCCGATCATGGAGCACGTGCTCAGGCTGCTCAAAAGGCATGGGCTCAACGAGACCGTCGTTACTGTCCAGTTCTTGGCATCACTGGTCAAGAACTACTTCGGTGATGGCGAAGAGCTCGGTATGGAGCTCACCTATGCCAATGAGGAGAAGCCACTCGGTACCGCCGGGAGTGTCAAGAACGCCGAGGAAGCGTTGAAGGACGACGCCTTCCTCGTCATCTCCGGCGATGCTCTGACCGACTTCGATCTCACCGACCTCATCAATTTCCACAAGGAAAAGGGCGCGCTCGTCACCGTCTGTCTGACGCGCGTACCGAACCCCCTCGAATTCGGCATCACCATCGTGGACGAAGAGGGCAAGGTCGAGCGCTTCCTGGAGAAGCCGACCTGGGGTCAGGTCTTCTCGGACACCGTGAACACGGGTATCTACGTCATGGAGCCCGAGGTCTTCGACTACGTCGAGGCCGATGTCTCCGTCGACTGGTCCGGCGATGTCTTCCCTCAGCTGATGAAGGAAGGCAAGCCGATCTACGGCTATGTCGCCGAGGGCTACTGGGAGGACGTCGGTACGCACGAGAGCTATGTGAAGGCGCAGGCCGATGTCCTGGAGGGCAAGGTCGACGTCGAGATCGACGGCTTCGAGATCTCCCCGGGCGTATGGGTCGCCGAGGGTGCGGAAGTACATCCCGACGCGGTACTGCGCGGACCGCTCTACATCGGGGACTACGCCAAGGTCGAGGCGAACACCGAAATCCGAGAGCACACCGTTGTCGGCTCGAATGTCGTCGTCAAGAGCGGCGCATTCCTGCACAGGGCCGTTGTGCACGACAACGTGTACATCGGTCAGCACAGCAATCTGCGCGGCTGCGTCATCGGGAAGAACACCGACATCATGCGGGCCGCGCGGATCGAGGACGGAGCCGTCATCGGCGACGAATGCCTCGTCGGCGAAGAATCGATCATCCAGGGCAACGTGCGCGTCTACCCGTTCAAGACCATCGAGGCCGGCGCCTTCGTCAACACCTCAGTGATCTGGGAGTCGCGAGGCCAGGCGCATCTCTTCGGCGCCCGAGGCGTGTCCGGCATCCTGAACGTGGAGATCACCCCGGAGCTGGCCGTGCGCCTCGCGGGAGCGTACGCGACGACCCTGAAGAAGGGCTCCACCGTCACCACGGCCCGTGACCATTCCCGAGGCGCCCGCGCGCTGAAGCGGGCGGTCATCTCGGCGCTGCAGGCCAGCGCCATGGACGTACGCGACCTGGAGAACGTACCGCTGCCGGTGGCCCGGCAGCAGACTGCCAGGGGCAGTGCGGGCGGGATCATGATCCGGACGACGCCCGGTGTTCCGGACTCCGTCGACATCATGTTCTTCGACGGAGCGGGAGCGGACCTGTCGCAGGCTGGGCAGCGGAAGCTGGACCGTGTCTTCGCGCGGCAGGAGTACCGGCGTGCGTTCCCCGGTGAGATCGGGGATCTGCACTTCCCGTCCAGCGTCTTCGACTCGTACACAGGGTCGCTGCTGAGGAATGTCGACACCAGCGGTATCGCGGAATCCGGGCTCAAGGTGGTCGTGGATGCCTCGAACGGCAGCGCCGGCCTCGTCCTGCCCAGCTTGCTGGGCAAGCTCGGGGTCGACTCGCTGACCATCAACCCGGGTCTCGACGAATCGCGGCCTACGGAGACGGCGGACACCCGGCGGGCCGGTCTGGTGCGGCTCGGTGAGATCGTGGCGTCCGCGCGGGCGGCGTTCGGGGTGCGCTTCGATCCGGTGGGTGAGCGGCTCTCGCTCGTCGACGAGAAGGGGCGGATCGTCGAGGACGACCGGGCCCTGCTCGTCATGCTCGACCTGGTGGCCGCGGAGCGGCGCAGTGGGCGGGTGGCGCTGCCGGTGACCACCACGCGGATCGCCGAGCAGGTGGCGGCGTACCACGGCACGCAGGTGGAGTGGACGACCACGTCTCCCGATGATCTGACGCGGGTCGGGCGTGAAGAGTCGACGATCTTCGGCGGCGACGGGCGCGGTGGCTTCATCATTCCGGAGTTCAGCGGCGTGTTCGACGGCGCGGCCGCCTTCGTACGACTCATCGGGCTGGTGGCGCGCACGCAGCTCACCCTCAGCCAGATCGACGCGCGGATTCCGCGGGCGCACGTCCTCAAGCGCGATCTCGCGACTCCCTGGGCCGTCAAGGGACTTGTGATGCGTCGGGTCGTGGAAGAGGCCGGAGACCGCTTCGTGGACACGACCGACGGTGTACGGGTCGTGGAGACGGACGGGCGCTGGGTGATGGTGCTCCCGGACCCCGCCGAGGCCGTCACACATCTGTGGGCCGAAGGGCCCGACGACGAGTCCGCGGAGGCCCTGCTCGACGAGTGGGCGGCCGTGGTGGACAGCGCCGGTCGCTGAAACACCCAGCACACGCGCGTGCCGGACAAGTGCCCCCAAGGGGGCGTGTCCGGCACGCCGGTGGGGCCATTCGGAGGTAGCGCCCGCGACGTGCGACGATGTGCGGCATGCCGCAGCAGCCCCCCATTCGGAGCAGCGCTCCGCGCCCCTCGCGCCCGGACGCCTCCATGTCGCTGCTCACCAACGTCATGGACCACAGCCTCGACGACGGATATGCCGAGGTGGCTGCCCGTAAGAAGGCCGAGGGCGACGGTGGCATGCCGAAGACGGTGCGGGCGAAGTTCGGTCTGGCCGCCGGTCTGGTGCTCGCGGCCCTTGTGGTGACGGTGGGGGCGGCGAACGCGCGGATCGCGGCCCCGGTCGTCGCCAAGGAGCGCCAGGAGCTCATCGACCGCATCGAGCGTGAGACCACGGCCGCCGACAAGCTCGAGGGCAATGTCGACACTCTGCGTGCCGATGTGAACGCGCGGCAGCGCGAGGCGCTGAAGAAGAACGGCGGCGGGCAGGTCGACCTGGTGAGCATTCTGTCGGGCGCCACCGATGTGCACGGCCCCGGCGTGAAGCTTGTCGTGAACGACGCCAAGGAAGCCAGCACAGGTGGCGACGGCAATCCGCGGGAGACCTCCGGCTTCTCCGACACGGGACGCGTGCGCGACCGTGACATGCAGCGCGTTGTCAACGGGCTCTGGGAGTCGGGCGCCGAGGCCATCGCGATCAACGGACAGCGGCTGACGGCCCTGTCGGCGATCAGGGCCGCGGGTGACGCGATACTGGTCGACAACAAGCCGCTGGTGCCGCCGTACACGGTGCTCGCGGTGGGGGACGGCAAGCGGCTCAGCACCAGGTTCCAGAACAGTGCCGACGGGCTTTATCTGCACGCCCTGCAAGAGAACTTCGGCATCCGGACCAGCATCTCCGTCGAGGACGACATCCGGTTGTCCGCCGCACCAAGTGTGATCGTACGTACAGCACAGCCGAGCACAGAGAAGGGCACATCGTGATCGCCGTACTGGGCCTCGTCGTGGGAGTCGTGGCTGGATTGTTGGTCCGGCCCGAGGTTCCGGCGGTCGTCGAGCCTTACCTTCCGATCGCCGTGGTGGCGGCGTTGGACGCCGTGTTCGGAGGCCTGCGCGCGATGCTCGACGGCATCTTCGACGACAAGGTCTTCGTGGTGTCGTTCCTGTCGAACGTGGTCGTGGCCGCGCTGATCGTCTTCCTGGGTGACAAGTTGGGCGTGGGCGCCCAGCTCTCCACGGGTGTCGTGGTCGTCCTCGGTATCCGGATCTTCTCCAATGCCGCGGCGATCCGTCGGCACGTCTTCCGGGCGTGAGGCCGATGAGCAACGAGGAAGAGAGCCCTCAGCCCTCGCAGACCCCCCGGCCGGCCGAGACGCCGGAGAACCGGCTGCGCAAGGAGTTGCCCGACGAGGTGCCCGCGGCGGCTCCCGAGAGTTCCGAGCAGGGCAAGGGCGAAGAGGACGCCGCACCGTCGCTGACCGGCCGGCAGCGTCTGGTGAAGGGTCTGTGGCCGCCGCGTGTGACACGCGCGCAACTCATCGTCGCCGTGCTGTTGTTCGGCCTCGGCTTCGGCCTGGCCGTCCAGGTCGCCTCCAACAGTGACAGCGGCAGTGCCCTGCGCGGTGCACGTCAGGAAGATCTCGTACGCATCCTCGATGAACTCGACAACCGAACTCAGCGTCTTGAGGACGAGAAGCAGGGTCTCGAAGATCAGCGCACCGAGCTGGAGAACAGCTCGGACCAGGCCGAGGAGGCTCGCAAGCAGACGGTCGAGAAGGAGAAGCAACTCGGCATTCTGGCGGGCACCGTGGCTGCGCAGGGACCCGGCATCACCCTGACGATCGATGACACGAAGGGGACGGTCAAGGCGGACATGCTGCTCGACGCGATCCAGGAGCTGCGCGCGGCCGGCGCGGAAGCGATCCAGGTGAACGGCGTACGCGTCGTCGCCAGCACCTACCTGACGGACTCCGGAAGCGGAGTGAAGGTCGACGGGAACCAGATCACCCAGCCCTATCGTTTCAAGGTCATCGGCAAACCGCAGGACCTGGAACCGGCGCTGAACATCCCCGGAGGCGTGGTGCAGACAATGGAGAAGGAGCAGGCCACCGTCACGGTGGACCGCTCGACGAAGATCGTTGTAGACGCCTTGCGACCGGCGAAGCGGCCTGACTACGCTCGGTCGTCCTCCCAGTGAGCCGGGGTCGCATGGCGGGCGTTCGGCGAGGGCATGAGGTTGCGGGGGGTCGGCGCACCGAATGGGTGGTGCGTGGTGGAAACTGTCTGGTGGATACGGACGTTGTGAGGATGTCCGGGTCGACCGGTGTGTTCAATCAGGGTTCGTCCTGCCCCACGGGCGGGTCTGTTTCGGTCAAGGGGAATCGCCCGTGAAGTTGTTTGCGAAGTTGTTCGGCAAGAGCGCGCGAGAGGGCAGCGGTGACAGTGCGACTGCCCGCCACCGCGCACCGCGCCATGGAGACGTGGAGGGCCAGGGCGGCGACCGCCCGCTGTTCCGGGACCAGGTCGGTGACATTTCCGGTGGTCAGGGCGCGCCGTCTGTTGACCCTGCCCAGTCCGGCCGCATAGGTTTCGGGGATCCGTCGACCTCAAGTACGGGTGGAGGGTTTACCCCGGACCCGTACGCGTCCCATGCCCCTGGTGGGCAGCCGCGGCAGGAGGATCCGTCCATGTCGGCCCTGGTGTGTACGAGGTGCGGTAACCGCAACGCGGAGAACAGCCGCTTCTGCTCCAACTGCGGTGCGCCGCTGCGGGGCGGCACGGAGCGTCCGTCCGAGACGACGTCCACGATCTCCATTTCGGGCCTTGAGGCCTACGATGCCGAGGTGACGGGCCAGACGCCCTCGCCGATGCTCTCCCCGGAGGCGCAGGCGGCCGTCGACGCGCTGCCGCTCGGCTCGGCGCTCCTGGTGGTGCGCCGTGGCCCGAATTCGGGCAGCCGCTTCCTGCTGGACGGCGAGCTGACCACGGCCGGGCGTCATCCGCAGAGCGACATCTTCCTGGACGACGTGACGGTGTCGCGCCGCCATGTGGAGTTCCGCCGCCTCGCGGACGGCTCGTTCACAGTGGCCGACGTCGGCAGCCTGAACGGCACTTATGTCAACCGCGAGCGGATCGACCAGGTCGCTCTGTCGAACGGTGACGAGGTGCAGATCGGCAAGTACCGGCTGGTCTTCTACGCGAGCCAGCGGGGCATCTGACCGTCCCCCGGGCTCCGTCCGGGGGGACCCCCAGGAAGGTCCATGCTTCAAAGACCGAGCGGCGGTGCCGGCAGCGGTACCGCCGCCGCGGACAGTGGGCTGATGAGCATCGGCGTGGTGCTGAATGTGCTGCGCGACGAGTTCCCCGAAGTCACCATCTCCAAGATCAGGTTCCTGGAGTCGGAGGGGCTCATCGAGCCGCAGCGAACCCCCTCGGGGTATCGCAAGTTCAGCGCGAACGACGTCGAGCGCCTCGGTCACGTCCTGAGGATGCAGCGGGACCACTACCTGCCGCTGAAGGTGATTCGCGAGCACCTGGACGCTTTGGAGCGGGGCGAGCCGGTCCGGCTGCCGTCCGTGGGGCGTCAGCGCGCCTCCGGCGACGGTGAGTCGCTCGGTGACCTCTTCGGAGAGCCCGAGGTGCCCACGGCGGCGCGCGTGGGCCGTGCCGAGCTGCTGGCCGCCGCGGAGATCGGCGAGCAGGAACTCGAGGAGTGGGAGTCGTACGGGCTGATCGCACCGCTGTCGGACGGTGCGTACGACGCCGAGGCGGTGACCGTCGCCGCGCTAGTCGTCGAGCTGGGGAGGTTCGGGATCGAGCCGCGCCATCTGCGCGCGATGAAGGCCGCTGCCGACCGCGATGCGGGCCTTGTGGACCAGGTGGTGGCCCCGCTGCGCCGCCATCGCAATCCGCAGACCAGGGCGCACGCGGAGGCCCGTACGAAGGAGCTGGCGGGGCTCACGGTGAAACTGCACGCGGCGCTGGTGCAGACCGCGCTCGGCGTGCGACTGCCCTGATCCGGGGCGCGCGCCCAGGCTGTGGATCGTCCACCCGTTCTGTGCCCGACTACCCAAACGTCCCGGGCACGGCCTAGGGTTGCTGTGTGAACGAGCTCGATGTCGTAGGTGTCCGGGTCGAAATGCCCTCCAACCAACCGATCGTGCTTCTGCGTGAAGTGGGAGGCGACCGCTACCTCCCCATCTGGATCGGACCGGGGGAGGCGACGGCGATCGCCTTCGCCCAGCAGGGCATGGCCCCCGCGCGACCGCTGACCCACGACCTGTTCAAGGACGTGCTGGAGGCCGTCGGCCAGGAGCTCACCGAAGTGCGTATCACGGACCTGCGTGAGGGCGTCTTCTATGCGGAGTTGGTGTTCGCCAGCGGGGTCGAGGTGAGCGCGCGGCCGTCAGACGCCATAGCGCTGGCTCTGCGCACCGGGACGCCGATCTACGGCAGCGACGGGGTGCTCGACGACGCCGGCATCGCGATCCCGGACGAGCAGGAGGACGAGGTCGAGAAGTTCCGCGAGTTCCTCGACCAGATCTCGCCCGAGGACTTCGGCACCAATAGCCAGTGACGACCTGAAGCGTCAGCGCGCTCCGGGCGGCATTTGCCTGCGGCCAGTGTGGTGCGCCGCGGTCCGCTCTAGAGCATTCGGCTAGCCTTTCCCCGCGATGGGGCACGGGAAACCACTCCTAGGGTGATTATCACTCGGCGTGCCGAGTGTGGCGATCGTTGACGCACCCCTGGTGACTGCCTACCGTCGAGAGGGCAGGTCAAGGACGGAGGTCGGCGTGAGTAGCAGCGGCGACGGTACGGCTGGGGGTGCCCCCGGACGCGGTCCGGGGGAGAGCGGCCCGTACCCGCTTCACGGCAGCGCGGCCGATCACGTTCCGCGGCGGCCGACGGCAGTGCCCGGCGAGGCAGGGGCGGTTCCCGAGGAAGTCGGCTACCGCGGTCCCACGGCGTGCGCCGCCGCGGGCATCACCTACCGGCAGCTCGACTACTGGGCGCGGACCGGTCTGGTCGAGCCGAGTGTGCGGCCCGCCTACGGGTCGGGCACGCAGCGCCTCTACAGCTTCCGGGACGTGGTCGTCCTGAAGATCGTCAAGCGGTTCCTCGATACCGGGGTGTCGCTGCAGAACATTCGCACCACCGTCCAGCACCTCAGGAAGCGCGGCTTCCGGGACCTGGAGCGGATGACGCTGATGAGCGACGGCGCGACGGTCTATGAATGCACGTCCCCCGATGACGTCCACGCCCTGCTCCAGGGTGGCCAGGGGGTCTTCGGTATCGCCGTGGGTGTGGTGTGGCAGGACGTCGAGAGCGCCCTCTCGCAGCTGCACGGAGAGCGCGTGGACACGGGTGAGACGCTCGTCGGACACCACCCCGCGGACGAGCTGGCGCGACGGCGCAACCGGGCCGTCTGAGGCCCGGGCGCGGCGGCAGGGGGGTCGGCCGGGGCCGGGAGAAGGGCACGGGGAGCGGGCCGACCCGGGGCATTGTCAGTGGCGTAGGGCAGCATCGGAGATGTGAGAACCGCGCCCACGATCCTGCATCTCGACATGGATGCCTTCTTCGCCTCGGCGGAGCAGGCATCCAAGCCGAGCCTGCGCGGGAAAGCGGTCGTCGTGGGCGGGCTCGGGCCGCGCGGCGTCGTCGCCACCGCCTCGTACGAGGCCCGCGTCTTCGGAGTGCACTCGGCGATGCCCATGGCCCAGGCGCGCCGGCTCGCGCCGAACGCCGCGTATCTGGTGCCGCGCTTCGGGCTCTACCGCGAGGTCAGCGAGCAGGTCATGGGGCTGCTGCGGGCCCTGTCGCCGCTCGTGGAACCGCTGAGCCTGGACGAGGCCTTCGTGGACCTCGAAGCGGGGGGGACGGCCTGGGACGAAGGCTCGGCGCGGCTGGCAGGGGTCAAGCTGCGCGCGGACATCCGGGCCGTCACGGGGCTCACGGGATCGGTGGGGCTCGCCGCTTCCAAGATGCTCGCGAAGATCGCCTCGGAACAGGCCAAGCCCGACGGTCTCGTCGTGATAGAGCCGGGTACCGAGCGCGCGCTGCTGGGGCCGATGTCGGTGCGGACGCTGCCGGGCGTGGGGCCCGCGACCGGGGACCATCTGCGGCGTGCCGGGATCACCACCGTCGACGAGATCGCCGAGGCGGGCGAGGACGAGCTCGTACGGCTGCTGGGGAAGGCGCATGGGCACGCGCTGTACGCGATGGCGCTGGCCCACGACGAGCGGCCAGTGGTGGCCGAGCGGGAGACCAAGTCGGTGTCGGTCGAGGACACGTACGACGTGGACATCCATGACCGGGTGCGGGTCGGCCTGGAGGTGCAGCGGCTCGCCGACCGGTGTGTGCGGCGGCTGCGCGGGGCGGGGCTGTCGGGGCGGACCATCGTCCTGAAGGTGCGCAGGTACGACTTCTCGACGCTGACCCGGTCCGAGACGCTGCGGGGACCCACGGACGATTCGACGGTCGTGCGGGAGGCCGCCGCGCGGCTTCTGGAGGCGGTGGACACGACCGGTGGCGTACGGCTGCTGGGTGTGGGCGTGACCGGGCTCGCCGACTACACACAGGAGGACCTGTTCGCGCAGGCGTATGCGCAGGCGCAGGCCGCCGCGGGGGAGCCGGCGATCCAAGAGCATTCCGCGGAGGAGACGCAGCAGGAGTCCTCCGAGGAACATGTGCCGCCCGCCGAGCGGAGGTGGCCCGCCGGGCACGACGTGCGGCATGCCGAGTTCGGGCACGGGTGGGTGCAGGGCAGCGGCCTCGGGCGGGTCACCGTGCGGTTCGAGACGCCTTACTCCGAGCCCGGGCGCGTACGGACGCTCCGGACCGACGATCCGGAGCTGGAACCGGCGGAATCGCTGCCTCTGGTGGAACGAAGACTGCGGGATCCGGAGCCCCGGGTCGCGGACCCCGGACCTCAGGCGTCCTCCGTGCCCGCGAGTCGGCCGAAGTCGCGGTCCGGCGGGGGCGGAGCGGGCGCCACATCGAGACCGTAGTGGTGGTAGAGCTGGAGTTCCTGCTCGGGGGAGAGGTGGCGTCCGACGCCGAAGTCGGGGGCGTCCTTGATCAGGGCTCGGTCGAAGGGGATGCGAAGGGCGCCCTCGACGAGTTCACTGGGCTCCAGGGGCACGAAGGCGTCCCTGCTGAACAGGCCCGTGCGTATGGCCGCCCACTCCGGGATCCCGGTCGCGTCGTCGAGGTAGACCTCGTCGATCGTGCCGATCTTGGTGCCATTGCGGTCGAACGCCTTGCGGCCGATCAGGTTGCGCGGATCGATGTCGGTCTGCACGGTCCCTCCTCTTGGTCGCAACTCATCCGTAAGCACTACAAAAGAGCACATTCAGGAAGGCGGCCACTCGAAGGTTGGGCTCTTGTCCTCGCTGGTAGGCTGGCAGGCGGCTGCTGACCCCGTGCGGGAGAGTCCTCCAGACTTCATCGGAGGCGCCGAAGGAGCAAATCCTCCCCGGAATCTCTCAGGCTCACGTACCGCACGGACGAGGTCACTCTGGAAAGCAGGGCGGGCGTCGATGGCCTCCGCTCTCACCGACGGTGAAAACCGGGTCGTCAGCGGACGGTCCGGTGAAACTCTCAGGTTGAGATGACAGAGGGGGAGGCCGTCGGGGTACCCGTGCCGGGGTGCCCCTCGAAGGTCGCGTCAGACCAGGAGGCCTCCGCAATGACCGCCCATCGCATTCCGCTCTCCGAGCTCGAACAGGGAATCCCCTTCGAGCAGCGCCACATCGGGCCCGACTCCGAGGCACGGGCCAAGATGCTCGCGCAGGTCGGGTACGGCTCGCTCGACGAGCTGACGGCCGCCGCGGTCCCGGACGTCATCAAGAACGCCGACGCCCTGGACCTGCCGGGCGCGCGCACCGAGGCCGAGGTGCTGGCCGAGCTGCGCTCCCTCGCGGACCGCAACCAGGTGCTCGACTCGATGGTCGGCCTCGGCTACTACGGCACGTTCACGCCGCCGGTGATCCTGCGCAACGTCATGGAGAACCCGGCCTGGTACACCGCCTACACGCCGTACCAGCCGGAGATCTCGCAGGGCCGTCTCGAGGCGCTGCTGAACTTCCAGACCGTGGTCGCCGAGCTGACCGGGCTGCCGACCTCCGGCGCCTCGTTGCTCGACGAGGGCACCGCGGCCGCCGAGGCGATGGCACTGTCCCGGCGCATGGGCAAGAACAAGAAGGGTCTGTTCCTGGTCGACGCGGACGCCCTGCCGCAGACCATAGCCGTCATCGAGACCCGCGCCGAGCCGACCGGCGTCGAGGTCGTCGTGGCGGACCTCAGTGAGGGCATCCCCGCCGAGATCGCCGAGCGTGAGATCAATGGCGTAATGATCCAGTACCCGGGCGCCTCCGGTGCCGTACGCGACCTCAAGCCGATCATCGAGCAGGCACACGAGCTGGGCGCGGTCGTCACCGTCGCCGCCGACCTGCTTGCCCTGACCCTGCTCACCTCGCCCGGCGAGTTCGGCGCCGACATCGCGGTCGGTACGACACAGCGCTTCGGTGTGCCGATGGGCTTCGGCGGGCCGCACGCCGGATACATGGCGGTGCGCGAGGCCTTCGCGCGCAGCCTTCCGGGGCGACTCGTCGGCGTGTCCGTCGACGCGGACGGACACAAGGCGTACCGCCTGGCCCTGCAGACGCGTGAGCAGCACATCCGCCGCGAGAAGGCGACCAGCAACATCTGTACGGCTCAGGTGCTGCTCGCGGTGATGGCCGGTATGTACGCCGTCTACCACGGTCCCGAGGGCCTGACGACCATCGCGCGGCGTACGCACCGGTACGCCACGATCCTCGCCGCGGGTCTGACGGCGGGCGGGGTCGAGGTCGTGCACGGCGCGTACTTCGACACGCTGACCGTGCGGGTGCCGGGCAAGGCCGCCGACGCCGTCGCCGCCGCGCGCGTGGGCGGTGTCAACCTCCACCTCGTGGACGCCGACCACGTGTCGATCGCCTGCGACGAGACCACCACGCGCAAGCAACTGGCCGGCGTATGGACCGCGTTCGGCGTCGAGGGCGACATCGAGGCGCTGGACGCGACGGCGCTGGACACGCTGCCGGCCGAGCTGCTGCGCACCGACGGCTACCTCGCCCACCCGGTCTTCCACCAGCATCGCTCCGAGACCGCGATGCTGCGCTACCTGCGCAAGCTCTCCGACCGCGACTACGCGCTCGACCGCGGCATGATCCCGCTGGGCTCCTGCACGATGAAGCTCAACGCGACCACGGAGATGGAGCCGGTCACCTGGCCCGAGTTCGGCCAGATGCACCCCTTCGCGCCCGCCGAGCAGGCGCAGGGCTACCTCACGCTCATCCGTGAGCTGGAGGAGCGGCTCGCCGAGGTCACCGGCTACGACAAGGTCTCGCTCCAGCCGAACGCCGGCTCGCAGGGCGAGCTGGCCGGTCTGCTGGCCGTGCGTGGCTACCACCGTGCCAACGGCGACGCGCAGCGAACCGTTTGCCTCATCCCGTCCTCCGCACACGGCACGAACGCCGCGAGCGCCGTGATGGCCGGCATGAAGGTCGTGGTCGTCAAGACCTCGGACGACGGCGAGATCGACGTCGAGGATCTGCGTGCCAAGATCGAGCAGTACCGCGACGAGCTGGCGGTGCTGATGATCACCTACCCCTCGACGCACGGTGTGTTCGAGGAGCATGTCGCCGACATCTGCGCGCAGGTGCACGAGGCCGGCGGTCAGGTCTACGTCGACGGCGCCAACCTCAACGCGCTGGTGGGCCTCGCCAAGCCGGGCCACTTCGGCGGTGACGTCTCGCACCTCAACCTGCACAAGACGTTCTGCATCCCGCACGGCGGCGGCGGTCCGGGCGTCGGCCCGGTCGGAGTGCGCGCGCACCTGGCGCCGTATCTGCCGAACCACCCGCTGCAGCCCGCGGCGGGTCCCGACACCGGTGTCGGTCCGATCTCGGCCGCTCCCTGGGGCTCCGCGGGCATCCTGCCGATCTCGTGGGCGTACGTCCGGCTCATGGGCGGCGAGGGCCTCAAGCGGGCCACGCAGGTGGCGGTGCTGTCCGCCAACTACATCGCCAAGCGCCTGGAGCCGCACTACCCGGTGCTCTACACCGGTCCGGGCGGGCTCGTCGCGCACGAGTGCATCATCGACCTGCGCCCGCTGACCAAGGCGACCGGCGTCACCGTCGACGACATGGCCAAGCGCCTGATCGACTACGGCTTCCACGCGCCGACGATGTCGTTCCCGGTGGCCGGCACGCTGATGATCGAGCCGACCGAGTCCGAGGACCTGGGCGAGCTCGACCGGTTCTGCGACGCGATGATCGCGATCCGCGCGGAGATCGAGAAGGTCGGCTCGGGCGAGTGGGCGGCGGAGGACAACCCGCTGCGGGGTGCGCCGCACACTGCCGCCGCGCTCGGCGGGGACTGGGAGCACGCTTACACGCGTGAGGAGGCCGTCTTCCCGGCCGGTGTCTCGGCCGCGGACAAGTACTGGCCGCCGGTGCGCCGCATCGACCAGGCGTACGGCGACCGGAACCTTGTCTGCTCCTGCCCGCCGCTGGACGCCTACGAGGACTGATCAGCGCTCGGGACTTGGACGCCTACGGGGAGTAATCACCCTCGGACATGCGTCGGGGCCGGTTCGGAGAGTACGTCTCCGGGCCGGCCCCTCTTATGTCTGGGTGGCTTGCTGGTGAGGCCACCCGGTTGTGCGGCTCAGGCGGCCGTCATCACGTGTTCGCTGCCCATGGGGCGGTGTGGGGCGATGATCTGGCCGTCCGGCAGGAGCTCACCGGTGTCCTCGAAGAGCAGAACGCCGTTGCACAGCAGGCTCCATCCCTGCTCCGGGTGGTGCGCCACGAGACGGGCGGACTCCCGGTCGGCTGATTCGGCTGACGGACACGGTGGCTGGTGCTGGCACATGGATGGGATCTTTCGCTGGGTTGAGATGTGAGTGATGGCTGTGGTGTCTGTCCCGCGGCTTGATGTGTTCATGGCCGCCCCCCGTTGGTGTGTGGTCTGGGACCCAGTGTTGCCCTACGGGCGTCAATCCGCAGGGATTTCGCGGCACCGCTTCTCACAGGTTGATGACGCATCACCCGTGCGGTCGGTTCATTCCAACTGCACTGTCCCTTCGGGTGGTTCGAGGTGGCCGAATGGGGCTAGTCCGGTCGGGGTGAACGGGCGTTTTCCCTCGTACGAGCGGGGTGCAGCGCTAACGAGCAACGTGCCCCGCGGCCGAATGAACGGCGGCGGGGCACGGATGTTTCGCTGGTGCGGGGACTTATGCGGGGACCTCCGCGGGGGAGCCCAGCAGCGGGGCGCGCGTGACCCGGAGGGTGAGGACCGGCAGCAGTTCGGCGACGCGGTGCGGGCGGTGCGCGGCGATGCCGGGCGGGGCGGGTGCCAGCGGCACCAGGAGGTCGGTGGCGGCCGGATGGCCGGTGGCGCCGTCCGCGGCGCAGTCGCCGTGCAGCCAGAGCGTGAGCATGTAGAGCTCGGGCACGGACAACAGGCGTGCCTGGTACGGCTGCTGCATGGACTCGGCCTGGCGCAGGGCGCGTTCGGTGGCGGTGATGTACGGGCCCTCGAAGAAGCGCGAGAAGGCCCAGCCGTCGGGAGTCAGCATGGTGTCGGCGGCGGCCACCGAGCGGTCCCCGCTGCGGATCAGGAAACGCCACCCGGCGAGCCGGGTGGCGGAGGCGCCCGCGGGAGTGATCCGGTCCAGGACGTGCACCGGCAGCGGGAGTTCGGGCGTGACGGGTCCCTGGGCCAGGCGCAGGGACGGAGTGCGCGCCTCGCGGACAGCGGTGGGGGAACCGAGTGCCGTGAGGACGGTGCGCAGGGCGGGCGCGGGAGCCGGGGGTACGTGCAGCGGCATGGTGGGTCGCCTCTCATTCGACAGGCACAGTGGCGCGAGGGCGGGGGCGGACGGCGCTGTCAGCTCTCGGGGTCAGAAGGGCGAGCAGGTCTGGATCTGCCAACAGGGTGTCGCCTGCCGTACGCCACCTTGACGACGGGACCTAGGACCGCGAGCGCCAACTCTCTGCCTCGTTTGCGGAGTTTATACGACACGTGTTCAGACGGTGTTTCGTCTAGCCGTCTCGAATATGAAGAGCAAGACACTATTCGGTCGGCGAAACGCGAAGTTGATCCCGATTCCGTGGAGGCGTGCCGCGATGACCTCGGAATGCTTCGCCGGAGCGGTCGGCCGATTCGCGTCGGCATTTTTCACGAGATCATGTCGGGCTGAAACATGCACATTGCATCATGCCCGGTGAATGTGCCGCGGGTACCCGGGTACAGGGTAGCGGGCGGAGGGTGTGCCCAGGGCGTTATCGATCGCGTTGCCTGGGCATCATCCCCCGTGACCCGGGACGCCAGAGGGCCGGAGCATCGGCCTGCCCATCCGAGGAGGGACACTTCGATGGGGGAGAAGGTCGTGGCAGGGCCGTTCGACCTGTCCGATCGGCAGCGCTACCGCGGCAAGCTCCGGCAGTGTCTGACGGGGCTGGAGCGGCTGCTGGAGGAGAAGAGGTTCGATCGTCCGCAGAATCTCATGGGCCTGGAGATCGAGCTGAATCTCGCGGGACCCGACGGCATGCCGAGAATGATGAATGCGCAAGTGCTCGAAAGGATTGCGAGCCGCGATTTCCAAACAGAACTCGCCATGTTCAACCTTGAAGTCAACATAGCTCCCCATCGATTGGGTGGGCGGGTATTCGACCGGCTCGCCGAGGAGCTGCGCACCTCGCTCGGGTATGCCCATCGGAAAGCGAGCGAGGTCGACGCCGGAATCGTGATGATCGGCATCCTGCCGACCCTTGGTCAGAACGACCTGGTCTCCTCGAATTTGTCGGACGTGGACCGTTACACCCTGCTCAACGACCAGATCGTGGCCGCCCGCGGCGAGGACTTCGCCCTCGACATCGACGGTGTGGAGCGCCTCGTCTGTACGTCGAGGTCCATCGCGCCCGAAGCCGCCTGTACCTCCGTGCAGTTGCACCTCCAGGTCACCCCGGGCCGCTTCGCGGACGTGTGGAACGCGGCGCAGGCGGTGGCCGCCGCCCAGATCGCGGTGGGCGCCAACTCGCCGTTCCTGTTCGGTCGTGAGCTGTGGCGCGAATCGCGGCCCCCCTTGTTCCAGCAGTCCACCGACACCCGGCCGCCCGAGCTGCAGGCGCAGGGGGTCAGGCCGCGCACCTGGTTCGGCGAGCGGTGGATCTCGTCGGCGTACGACCTCTTCGCGGAGAACCTGCGCTTCTTCCCTCCCTTGCTGCCCATCTGCGACGACCAGGACCCACTCGCCGTCCTCGACGCGGGAGACATCCCCAAGCTCGCCGAACTCGTGCTGCACAACGGCACGGTGTACCGGTGGAACCGGCCGGTGTACGGCATCGCCGACGGCGTCCCGCATCTGCGCGTCGAGAACCGGGTGCTGCCCGCGGGCCCCACCGTCACCGACGTCATCGCCAACGCGGCCTTCTACTACGGGCTCGTGCGCGCGCTGGCCGAGGAGGCACGGCCCGTGTGGACGCGGCTGTCGTTCGAGTCGGCCGCCGCCAACTTCGACGCCGCCTGCCGCCATGGCATCGAGGCGCGGCTGGAGTGGCCGCGGCGCGGCCGGTACGGCGGGACCGGGCGGGTGGACGCCGTGAATCTGGTGCGTGAGGAGCTGCTGCCGCTCGCCGCCGCAGGGCTGGACGCGTGGGGTGTCGAGCCCGCCGACCGGGACTTCTACCTGGGCGTCATCGAGGACCGGTGCCGATTGCGTGTGAATGGCGCGAGCTGGCAGGCGGCCACCTTCCACCGGGCCCTGGAGAAGGGGCTCGGGCGGGATGCCGCGCTGGCCGCGACGACCCGGCGGTACGGCGAGCTGATGCACCTCGGGGAGCCCGTGCACACCTGGCCGGTGGGGCTGCCGGAGCCGGTTCCGCTCGGGTGAGCCCTTGGTCCGTGCCGCCGCACTGCTGAGCTGCGTCAGCGCGAGCAGGCCGGTCGCGCTGCACGTCGGATCGGCCGCCCCGAGCTTCAGCCGATCGCTCGTCATCGTCGCGCCGGCCAACTCGGTCCAGGTGTACGTCTTCTCGGGCCACCCCAGGGACTTCGCGGCCGACGGGACCATGGCGATGCCGACCGGTGAGTACGCGACGTTGCCCGCGTTGGTCACCTCGATCGCCGTGCTGTCCGCGCTCGCGCGCTGCACCCACACGTCGGAGTCCGGCACCCACACCTGAACGTCCGACGTCTTGCCCGACCGCAACGCGTCGGTGAACTTGTACGACTCGCGCGCGGTCACACTGACGTCGAGGCAACGGCCGTCGGAGGTGATGTTGTTCGTGCGGGCGTGATCGGCGGTGGCCCTGAGGGCGGGCGCCACGTCCGGCGACGCGGCGACCTCAAGGTGCACGGCGTTGTCCTGGCAGGAGCCGCCGAAGGAGAGCAGGCCACCGCGGACGGCGGCCGCCGTGCCCGCCGCGACCGTGAGCACGAGCACCGTCGCGATGGCCACGTTGCGGCGGCGCACGCGAGGTCGGGGGTCGACTGCGCCCGCCCGGTACGCGTCGGGCAAGCTGTGACGTCCCATGACGGTAGTGCCCCTCCCTGTTGAGCCTTGAGCCGTAGGACAGCCGTAAGACAGCCGTAAGACAGACAAAGGGGAGGTACGCCCCGTGCGGCGGCCGTCCCCCCAACGGCCTGTCGCGCACGATCTTCGTAACTTCTTTCGAGACCCTAGCGGGGCGAAGATGGGGATGAGGCGGGATTACTCAACTGGAGGCGGGAGTGCAGGTGGAGGCGGGGTCGGTGGCCGATCCCTTTCCGAAGGAGCCGCTGGCACGACGGATTTTCCGGGACGAGACGCTGCTCGTCCTCGGTCTCTCGCTCGGTGCGAGCGGGGTGTCCGCGCTGATCAGCTTTGTCGGATCGGTCACCAAACCGGGGGGTCTGAAGGACCAGGCGGCCACCCTGAACGCCTCGGCCGCGCCGGGTCGACCCTGGCTTGATCTGGCCTGGCAGTTGTTCGGAATCGCGTCGGCTCTGGTGCCGGTCGCACTGGTCGCGCACTTCCTGCTGCGGGAGGGGCAGGGGCTGCGCGTGATCGGTTTCGACCGCACGCGGCCGTGGCCGGACCTCGGGCGCGGGGCGGTGATCGCGGCGGTGATCGGCAGCACCGGCATCGCCTTCTATCTGGCGGCCCGGGGGCTCGGCTTCAACCTCACCGTGGTGCCGGAGGCGCTGCCCGACGTGTGGTGGAAGTACCCGGTGCTGATCCTTTCGGCCGTGCAGAACGCCGTGCTGGAGGAGGTCGTCGTCGTCGGGTATCTGCTGCGCCGGCTCGGGCAGTTGGGCTGGACGCCGGGCACCGCCCTGGTGGCGAGCTCGGTGCTGCGCGGCTCGTACCACCTCTACCAGGGCATCGGCGGCTTCGTCGGCAACATGGCGATGGGTGTGGTCTTCGTCATCCTGTACCGGCGTTGGGGGCGGGTGGGACCGCTTGTGGTCGCGCACTCGCTGCTCGACATCGGGGCGTTCGTGGGCTACGCGCTGTTGGCCGGGAAGGTGGGGTGGCTGCCGACGGCGTGAGCGGTGTGAGCTGCGTGAGCAGGCCTCAGGGGGCGTACGACACTCTCGTACGCCCCCTGCTGTGTGCCGTGCCGCTCGTCGCGGGCGGCGCGGTGGACGCTATGCGAGCAGCTCTCCCTCGATGACCGTGACCGCGCGGCCGGTGAGCAGGGTGCGGTCGCCGCGCTGTTGCGTGCGGACGAGGCCGGAGCGCGGGGAGGCCTGCAGGCCGGTGAGATCGGGACGGCCGAGGCGCTCGGACCAGTAGGGGGCGAGGGCCGTGTGGGCGCTGCCGGTGACGGGGTCCTCGTCGATGCCGACATTCGGGAAGAAACAGCGGGAGACGAAGTCGTAGCCGCGGGAGGGGTCTTCGGCGCGGGCGGTAGCGATGATGCCGCGCTCGGAGTACCGCGCGAGCGCCTTGTGGTCCGGGGTGAGGCCCAGGACCGTCTTCTCGTCGGCGACTTCGATCAGCAGGTCCCCGATGTTCGAGCCGGTGTCGAAGGCGGTGAGCGGTGCGGCGCCCAGCGCCTCGGCGACGCCGTCCGGGACCTCGACCGGGGTGAGCGGCGCGGTCGGGAAGTCCAGTGTGACGGCACCGTCCTCGTGGGGCGTGGCGATGAGGACGCCGCTGAGCGTGGCGAACCGTACGGGTCCCTCGTGGGCGCCCGTGGTGTGCAGCACGTGCGCGGTGGCCAGCGTCGCGTGCCCGCACATCGCGACCTCGGTGGCAGGCGTGAACCAGCGCAGCGCCCAGTCGGCATCGCCGCCCTGGGGAAGGCGGTGGGCGAACGCCGTTTCGGCGTGGTTGACCTCGAGGGCCACGTTCTGGAGCCAGGCGTCCTCCGGGAACGAGTCGAGGAGGACGACACCGGCAGGGTTGCCGGAGAAGGGGCGGTCGGTGAAGGCGTCGACGATTCGAATCCGCATGGCGCGACGCTAGCCGCGCCGCAAAGCCGCTGGCCAAGGCCAATTCGGGGTAGCTGGCCCTGTTGTCGGCCCGCTCGGCCCGCCGAGTCCGATCCGGAGTCTCGGCGCTGCCCAGTCCTCGGGGGTTGTCACGCGAACGCTTCCGATATATCGTTGACGCATCGCGACTGATCAGCGATGGAATGGAGTGATTGCGATGCGTTCCCGTGGAGAAGACTTCGGATACGAACACGGACACGGACCCCACGGCGGACCCGGCCATCGAGGTCGGGGCGGCTTCGAGGGGCGGCGTGGGGCTTTCGGGCCGTTCGGGCCGGGCGGTCCCGGCTTCGGCGGTGGCCCCGGCTTCGGCTCGGGCCCCTGGGGTGGGCGCGGCGGCCGCGGCGGGCCCCGGGGGAGGGCGCGGCGCGGCGACGTGCGCGCGTCGATCCTGGCCCTGCTCAAGGACCGGCCCATGCATGGTTACGAGATGATCCAGGAGATTGCCGAGCGCAGCGGCGGGGCGTGGAAGCCCAGCCCGGGTTCGGTCTACCCGACCCTTCAGCTGCTGGAGGACGAGGGCATGATCACCAGCGAGGCCGAGGGCGGCAAGAAGCTGTTCTCGCTCACCGAGTCGGGCCGCAGTGCGGCCGACGAGGGCCCCGACGCGCCTTGGGAAGAGGCCGGACGCGGGGTCGACTGGGAGACGCTGCACGAGATCCGGCAGGCCGGCTTCGGCCTCATGGAGGCCTTCGGTCAGGTCTGGAAGACCGGCAGCAAGGACCAGCGCGACAAGGCGGTGGCGGTCATCAACGAAGCCCGCAAGAAGCTGTACCTGATCCTCGCCGACGAGGACTGACGGCGTGCTGTGGTACCTGACGGCGCCCCGCGGAAGCGTTTCCGCGGGGCGCCTTTCCGCGTACGGGGCCGCGGGGTGCCGTTCCCGGTCGGGCGGCGGTGCGCGAGGCTCAGGTGACCAGTCCGGCCAGCTTGCGCAACGACTCGTTGAGGGCGGCCGTCGCCGAGTCCTTGAGCTTGCCCGCCATCAGCGAGACGGCGGCGCCGGTGAACTCCCCGTCGATCCGGACGGACGTGGCGTCGCCGTCGGGGGTCAGGGTGTATCGCGTGGCGACGTTCACCGCCATCGGGCCCTTGCCCCGGATGGCCAGGGTGCGGGCGGTCTCCAGTTCCTCGATGGTCCAGTTGACCTCGGCAGGGAAGCCCATCAGCTTCATGTTCTCCTCGAAGGTGCCGCCGACCTCCAGTGATGCGGGGCCGCCCTTCGGGAAGCTGGTGTGGGTCGAGTTCCACTCGCCGTACGAGGAGAAGTCCGTGAGTTGCGCCCAGACCTTCTCGGCAGGCGCCTCTATGCGAGCTTCCGCGCTGACTTCGGCCATGCGACCACCTCTTCGTGTCGGGCTACGGTGTCGCGGAACGTAGCCGCAGGGCCCGGAACATTCAATACTGATGAACTGTCAGAAATCGTGCAGGAGACGGTGGTAGGGGGCGGTGCGGGGAGGCGGTGCCGGGGGAGGTGACAGTGGGAGGGGGCGGCGGGAGGTCGCGTCAACAGGGGGTCAGCCCCCTGTCGTGTCACCGCCGCGTCGAACAGGTCCCACGCCCGTGGGTGGGCCCTTTCTCGTGGCAATGCCACGCCTCCCCGAACAGGTCGGCGAGCAGCGCGTTCTCGGGGCGTACATCCGGTACGCGTACTGCCTGCCGTGCGACCGCCGGCAGGACCACCAACCAGCACCTGCCCTCCATGCCCCGAGGGATGAACGCCGGAGCGGCGCGGTTGCTTGCGGGGCGCAGAGCAAGACGGCGCGCGCCCCAGGGGGAAATCGGCGCGAAGTCATCCGTAAGGAGGAGAAGTCGCCCATGGATGCCCACCCTGTGTGGGACGTCAAAATGCTGCCGGCCGGGGATGACCCGGCTCGCAGAGACTGATGGGGTAGGGGTTGTGCCATCCCGTATTCCCCAGCAGCCAGCCGCCGAGAGCGGCCCGAACCGTACGGAAGTCATAGCCGGGCTCAGCGCCGAGCTGGCCGCGGTGGTCTCCGGTGCGCGCAGGAGGGCGCTGCGGGACGGGGACCGGCAGATCGACACGGCCCATCTGTTGCACTCACTGCTGGAGTCCGACCCCGAGGTGCGCGCCGTCTTCGACGGCGGGTCGCAGGTCGCCCGGCTGCTCGGCTACCTCGTGCAGCGCAGCATCGGCTACGGGCTGCGCTGGCAGAGCACGGTCGAGGACTCCGGTGCCCTGCCGGTGGTCGCCGAGGCGGGCTGGTCCCCGGTGGCGGCCGGTGCCATGGAGGGCGCGTACGAGCGTGCGGTACTGCGGGGCCACGAGCGGGCCCGCGGTCTCGATCTGCTCGCGGCGGTCGTCGCCGATCCCCAGTCGCGGGCGGTCGAGGTCCTCGGACGCGCGGGAGTCGACGCCCGCGCGCTGTTGGGGCGTATTGAGGCAGCCGGGTTCGAGGAGTACGCCGCGCGGGGCGACGGCGGCTGCTGAATCCAGGGCGGGCAGCGGGCGGGGCTGAGTTCGGGGGAGCGCCAGGGGCTGGGCCCGGCGGAGAGCTGCTCGCTGAGCCCGGATGAAGGCGGCAGACCTTCACGTCGAGTCGCCGCGTCCACATCCAACCGTTGGGACAGGTGTCATTGGGGGTGACGCTCATGTCATCGCCTGTCATCATGTGCCGGTGCATACGTCTCAGGGCAGTCAGGACAACCGCGGAAGGGGCGTCGGCCTGGGCCTCGCGCTCGCGTCGGCGGTCGCGTTCGGCGGATCGGGTGTCGCGGCCAAGCCGCTGATCGAGGCGGGTCTCGACCCGCTCCACGTGGTGTGGCTGCGCGTCGCGGGCGCCGCGCTGGTGATGCTGCCGCTGGCCGTACGCCACCGGGCGCTGGTGCGGCAGCGTCCCGCGCTGCTCGCCGGGTTCGGACTGCTCGGTGTGGCCGGCGTCCAGGCCTGCTACTTCGCCGCGATCTCCCGTATCCCCGTCGGCGTCGCACTGCTCGTCGAGTACCTCGCGCCCGCGCTCGTGCTCGGCTGGGTGCGCTTCGTGCAGCGCCGGCCCGTGACGCGCGCCGCCGCCCTCGGGGTCGTCCTTGCGGTCGGTGGACTCGCCTGTGTGGTCGAGGTGTGGTCGGGGCTGAGCTTCGACGCCGTCGGACTGGTCCTCGCGCTGGGTGCCGCCTGCTGTCAGGTCGGCTACTTCGTCCTGTCCGACCAGGGCAGCGAGGCGGGCGAGGCGGCGCCGGACCCGCTCGGCGTGATTGCGTACGGGCTGCTCGTCGGCGCGCTCGTGCTGACGGTCGTCGCCCGGCCCTGGACGATGGACTGGTCCGTGCTCGTGGGCAGTGCGGACATGAACGGGACGTCCGTGCTCGCCGCGCTGCTCCTCGGCTGGATCGTGCTGATCGCCACCGTCGTCGCGTACGGCACCGGAGTGCTCTCCGTGCGCAGGCTCTCTCCACAGGTCGCGGGTGTCGTGGCCTGCCTCGAAGCGGTGATCGCGACCGTTCTCGCCTGGGTGCTGCTCGGCGAGCATCTCTCGGCACCACAGATCGTCGGCGGATCGGTGGTGCTGCTCGGCGCGTTCATCGCGCAGTCGTCGGCGCCGGCGAAGCCGTCGGACGGTCCCGTCGCGCGCGGCGGGAGCGACCTCGAATGGGAGTTGTCGGCCCATGGAACCACAGCGTAGGGTGCAGATCATGCCTTCCACGCTCGTTCTTCCGCCTCCGGCCGCCTGAGGCGGGCCCTCCGGAATCCACGCCCGGCCCTGAACCGGGCGGAACGGTGCTGCCCGCAGAAGAAGTCCGAGGACCTTTCCGTATGCCCCCGCCTTTTGGCATGGGCTGCGACGTGGTCCCTTCCTGAACTTCTGCATGTCTGCGGAGAGAACACGTGTCGAACACTGCATCCGGCCTGCCCATCGGGCGAGGCCTCCTCTATCTGATCGTCGCCGGTGCCGCCTGGGGTACCGCGGGCGCCGCCGCGTCACTGGTCTACCGGGCCAGCGACATGGGGCCCATCGCCCTCTCCTTCTGGCGCTGCGCGGGCGGACTCGCGCTGCTCCTCGCCATGCGGCTGCGGCGCCGGGGGCACGTCGCGCCCACCGTCCGTGAGCCGCTCGGTCGCAAGGCCCTGCGGATCGCCGGCACGGGTTTGGGGCTCGCCGTCTTCCAGACCGCCTACTTCGCGGCCGTCGAGGCGACCGGTCTCGCGGTGGCGACCGTCGTCACCCTGGGCGCCGGGCCCGTGCTCATCGCGCTCGGCGCGCGGCTGACGATGGGGGAGCGGCTGGGACGCGGCGGGAGTGCCGCCGTGGCCGGGGCGCTCGCCGGGCTCGGAGTACTGGTGCTGGGCAGCGGGGGTGCGACCGTGCGCCCCTGGGGCGTCCTGCTCGCCGTCGTGTCCGCGGCCGGTTACTGCACGACGACGCTGCTCACCCGGTGGTGGGGGCGCGACGGCCGAGCCGACGGGTCCGGTACGACGGTGTGGGCGTTCGCCGTCACCACCGGGTGCCTGCTTCCCTTCGGCCTGGCCGAGGGTCTGGTCCCGCACGCCGCCCAACCGGTGCACGTCCTGGCCCTGTTGGTGTACATCGCCGCCATCCCCACGGCTCTGGCCTACGCCCTGTTCTTCGCGGGCGCGGCCGTCGTCCGTTCCGCGACCGTCTCCGTGATCATGCTCCTGGAGCCGGTGAGCGCGGCCGTGCTGGCTGTCGGTCTGCTCGGTGAACGCCTGACGGCGGCCACGATGGCGGGCACCTTGCTGATGCTGGGCTCGGTCACGGGGCTCGCACTGGCGGAGGCACGGGGCGCGGGGGTCGACGGGCATACGGCGCCCGAGAAGGAATCGGCGCTCGTGTGAGACGCGGGGCGCGGGTTCGCTCGGGCCTGCGCCCCTGGGCTCACTCGGGCAGGTGGTTTTCGCTCCCTGCATCGCGCTGACGCGCTCGCCCTCGAACGCCGGACGGGCTGAATGCCATCAGCCCGTCCGGCGTGACAGGGGCACCGGATACCGGCATCACAGAGTCGCCAGATAGTCGGGAAGCTCGACGCCGGGGGCCAGGTCGTCCGACGGGATCGGGGCGCCGTATCCCTTGGCCAGCGGGAGGACTCCGGTCCAGTGGGGGAGCGAGAGGTCTTCGGGCTCGTCGTTCGGGCCGCCGGTGCGCAGCTTCGCGGAGACCTCGTTCAGGTCGAGGCGGATCACGGCGGTGGCGGCGAGTTCCTTGGCGTTGGCGGGGCGCGAGTCGCGCGCGCGGCCGGGGACGACATGGTCGACCAGCGCGTCCAGGGCCTCGCGCTTCTCGTCCGGGTCCGTCACCTGGTGGGCGACGCCGTGCACGACCACGGAGCGGTAGTTGATCGAGTGGTGGAAGGCCGAGCGGGCCAGGACCAGGCCGTCGACGTGGGTCACGGTCAGGCAGACCGGCAGCCCGGGGTCGGCCTGGCCGGTCATCCGCAGCGGGCGCGAACCCGTCGAGCCGTGCACGTAGAGGCGCTCGCCGACGCGTCCGTACAGCGTGGGCAGCACGACCGGCGCGCCGTCGCGGACGAAGCCGAGGTGGCAGACGTATCCCTCGTCGAGTATCGCGTGCACCATCTCGTGGTCGTACGCGGCACGGTCCTTGGAGCGGGTGGGGACGGTGCGGTCGGTCGGGGCGTAGGCAGCGGGCTGCGTCGTCCCAGGCTGAGTGCTCGTCTCCGACATTGCTTTCTCCATTGCACTAGTGCATAATCTACTTTGTGCTAGGAGAATATCGGATCGAAGGGCGTCGCGCAGTCGAGATTGCCGCGAGCGTCGAGCGCGCGGTGGGGTCGGGAGGTCTGGAGCCGGGTCAACTGCTGCCGCCGATGCGGGAGTTGGCCGAGCGGCTCGGCGTGAATCCGAATACGGTCGCCGCCGCCTATCGCACGCTGCGTGAGCGCGGGGTGATCGAGACCGCGGGCCGACGGGGCAGTCGGGTGCGCTCCAAGCCTGCCACCACGGGGCGCGAGTACATCCGGGTCGAGGTGCCGGAGGGGGCGCGGGACGTGGCCGACGGCAACCCTGATCGCGCGCTGCTGCCCGGTCTCGCCGAGGCATTCGCGGGGGCGGCAGCGTGGTCGGACCGCGAGCCCGTCATGTACGGGGAGGCAGCCGTCGAACCGGAGTTGGAACGGCTCGCGCGCGCCGACCTCGATGCGGACGGGGTACCCGACGGACCCGTCTTCGTCACCTCGGGATCGCTCGACGCCATTGAGCGCGTCCTCGCGGTCCATCTCAAACCCGGGGATGCCGTGGCCGTCGAGGACCCCGGCTGGGGCAGCCTGCTCGACCTCGCCCCGGCGCTCGGGCTGCGCACGGTGGGCGTCGGCGTCGACGACGAGGGCCCGCTCCCTGACGCCGTACGCCGTGCGCTGGAGGCCGGGGCGCGGGCCCTGATCGTCACCGACCGGGCGCAGAACCCGACCGGCGCCGCGGTGAGCGCCACGCGGGCGCGGGCCCTGCGGTCCGTGCTCGAGGCGTACCCGGAGACCCTGCTCATCGAGGACGACCACGGGCATCGGATCGTCGACCTGCCTCTGCATCCTCTGGCCGGAGTCACGCACAGCTGGGCCCTCGTGCGCTCCGTCGCCAAGGCGTACGGCCCCGACCTGCGGCTCGCCGTCCTCACTGGGGACCCCGTCACGGTGGACCATGTGCACGGCCGGCAGCGGCTGGGGCCCGGCTGGGTGAGCCATCTGCTCCAGCGGGCCGTCGTCCACCTGTGGACGTCGGGTGCCGTGGACGCCGAAGCGGTGGCGGCTGCGTACGGGCGGCGCCGCGAAGCGCTGATCGACGCCCTGAAGGAGCGCGGCATCGCGGCGTACGGGCGCAGCGGGATGAACGTGTGGATCCCCGTCCCGGACGAGACGGGGGCGGTCGCACGGCTGCTGCACTCCGGCTGGGCGGTCGCGCCCGGGGCGCGCTTCCGGATGAGTGCGCCGCCTGCCGTCCGGATCACGGTCTCGACCCTCACCCCGCACGACATCGAGCCGCTGGCGGACGCCGTCAGCTCCGCCGTCGGCCCGGCGCCCGCACGTCGTTACATCTGAGTCAGCGGCGCGTCTTCGCCTGGGTGAGCGCCGCGCCCGCTAGGACGATCACCGCGCCGACCGGAGTCGACCAGGTGAGCGACTCGCCGAGGATCGCGACGCCCGCGGCGGTGGCTATCACCGGGATGAAGTACGTGACCATCTGGGCCGTCGTCGGGCCGACCTCGGCGACGATGCCGTACTGGACGAGCATGGCCAGGCCCGTGCCGAGGGCTCCCAGGGCGGCGATCGCGAGCAGCGGCACGACCGGGAAGTGGCCCGGCAGCGTGGTGAACAGCGGGGTCACGAACGCCAGTTGTGCGGTGGCCAGCAGCAGCTGGGCGCCGGTCATCGACAGGTGCGAGTGACCGGTGCCGGCCAGGGTGCGACGGACGTAGATCCAGCCGATCGGGTAGCTCAGCGAGGCCAGCAGGGCCATCGCCGTGCCCGTGGCGTCCAGACCGTGGAAGCCCTGCCAGACGCCGAGGACCGTGAGCACGCCCAGGAAGCCGATGCCGAGGCCGGCAACCCTGAGGCGGGTCGGCCGGTCCTCGGAGAGGGCGACCAGGGACAGGGTCATGCCCCACAGCGGCGAGGTCGCGTTGCAGATGCCCGCGAGCGTCGACGGAATGGTCAGCTCGGAGTAGGCGAAGAGCGAGAAGGGCAGCGCGTTCAGCAGGAAGGCCGCGACCGCGAGATGCCCCCAGGTGCGCGCGCCACGCGGCAGCCGCTCCCGCTTCACCACCATCGCCGCCGCGAGCACCGCGGTCCCGAACAGCAGCCGCCCGAAGGTCACTTGGAACGGTGCGTAGCCCTCTGTGCCGACCTTGATGAGCAGAAAGCTGAAGCCCCAGATCAGGGAGAGGGCGCCGAAGCGGATCCGCCAGTCGAGGGCGGTGCGGCGGTGCGGACTCGGGGTGGTGGCCGCGGGGGTGCGACGGCTGGTGACGGTGCTCATGGAGGTAACGATGAAGCACTGAATCTCGTAGCACAAGCGAGATTTTTCGAGCGATATCTCGTAGCATTGCTTATATGTTGAATCTGGAGCGCCTGCGCACCCTCGACGCCCTGGCCCGGCACGGTTCGGTGAGCGGCGCGGCCGAGGGGTTGCACGTGACGACGTCGGCCGTCTCCCAGCAGATGTCCAAGCTGGAGCGCGAGGTCGGGCAGCAGCTGCTCGCCAAGAACGGCAGGGGCGTGCGCCTCACCGACGCCGGACGGCTGCTCGCCGACCATGCCGCGCGGATCCTGTCCCAGGTCGAGCTCGCGCAGTCCGACCTGGAGGCGCAGCGCGGTCAGGTGGTGGGTGAGTTGCGGCTTTCGGCGTTCCCGACCGCTGCGCGCGGGCTCTTTCCCGCCGCGCTCGCCGCCCTGCGTGTCGATCACCCCGGGCTGCGGGTGCGCTCCTGCGAGCTGGAGCCGGAAGCCGGCGTAGCCGGGGTGGTGCGTGGCGACCTCGACCTGGCGGTCGTGCTCGACTGGTACAACAAGCCGATGCCGCTGCCCGACGGCCTGGTGAAGGCGTCGATCCTCGACGACCCGGCCGATGTGGCGATGCCGGTCGGGCACCGGCTCGCGGACCGTGACGAGGTGGACCTCGGTGATTTCGCCGACGACGAGTGGATCACCTGGGGGGAGGGCGAGTTCTGCCATGAGTGGTTGATGTTCACGCTGCGCTCCAAGGGCGTCGAACCGCGCATCGGGCACCGCGCGGCGGAGACGCACACCCAACTCGGCCTGGTCGCCGCGCGGCTCGGGGTGTGCGTGGCTCCGCTGCTCGGGCGCCATCCGATGCCCGAGGGTGTCGTCACGGTGCCGGTGCGGCAGCGCGTGCGGCGCCATGTCTATGTCGTGTGGCGGGCCGACGCCGACCGCCGGCCCTCGATCAGGGCGGCGGTGGATGCTCTGCGTAAGGCCGGGGAAGGCGTCAAGTGAACTACAACGTCAGCAGAGTTGACGGTTCATCCGACTCGCGTGGCCAAGTGCTCTACAGAGGAGGCAGTTTCCGGAAGTCCCACGAAGCGATCGCCTCCGGAGTCAGCCGCGCCCAGGCATGGCGGCCGTCGTGCGGCATCTCCTCCAGACCGAAGTTCTTGCGCGCGAACAGGGTCTCCGGGACGTCGAGTTCGGCGCACAGCTCCCCGATGCGCGGGACCTCCCCCACGAACTCCACCGTGCCGGACAGCTCGACGCCGCGCAGTTCCCCGTACTCCTCGCCCGAGTCGATCACCACGGCGACGCGCGGGTCGCGGCGCAGCTCCGCCCAGCGCTTGCTGCGCACCACGGAGTACAGCCACAACGAGGTCCCGTCCCAGGCGAACCAGAGGGCGCTCACATGCGGTGCACCGTCCTTCGACACGGTCGCGACGCGGCAGGTGCGCTGGGTGGTGAGGAACTCGTCGAGTTCGCCGGGAGTCATCATGATCTTCCGGCCCCTGCGCTGAGTGACAGCCATGCGGTCCTCTCTTCTTCCGCGTCGGCCCTCGTCCGAGCCGACAGAGATCCTCTGACATCGCGTCAGAAAAGCATGGGCCGTCTTCCGTCCCCACGCAATGGTCGTTACGCTCGCCCGCTCCGACCTCCGACGACAAGGGGAGCCATGCCGTCGTACGAACAGCTCAGTGAACTCCTCGACCCCGCCACCACGGTGCTGCTCACCGTGGAGTGCCAGCAGGGTGTCGTGGGCCAGGACAGCGCGCTGCCCGAACTCGCCAAGGAGGCACGGTCGTCGGGGGTGCTCGCCAACGTCGCCCGGCTGGTGGCCGCCGCGCACGAGAGCGGGGTGCAGGTCGTCCACGCGATCGCCGAGCGGCGCCCGGACGGCCGGGGCGCCAACCGCAACGCCCGACTGTTCCGCGCGGCCGAGCGGCTGCCCGTGCAGCAGCTGACGGGGACCACGGCCGTGCGGATCGTGCCGCCCATCGAGGTCGCCGAGGAGGACTTCGTCGTACGCCGGCTGCACGGCCTCTCGCCGATCGCGGGCACCGACGTCGATCCGCTGCTGCGCAACCTGGGCTGCCGCACCCTCGTGGTGACCGGTGTCTCGGCCAACGTGGCCATTCCCAATACCGTGTTCGATGCCGTGAACCGTGGCTACACCGCCGTCGTGCCCGCGGACGCCATCGCGGGGGTGCCCTCCGACTACACCCCCGCGATGATCCGCAACACGCTCGCGCTGGTCGCCACTATCACCGCGACCGACGACGTGCTGGCCTGCTTCAAGCGACCACGCCGCTGAAGTCCCCAGGGGCCGCGCAAACTTGACCGCTGGAGTCTCCGGAAGCAACGCGAGCTTGACTGCTGAAGTCCCCGGGGGACCGCGCGAGCCCGTCCGCTGATGTCCGCAGCGATCACGCCAACGTGATCGAGTCGCCGTCGACGGTGATCTTGGCGGCGGCCAGCGCGCTCGTCGCGGGCCCCTTCTTCACGCTGCCGTCGGTGGCGGAGAACTGGCTGCCGTGGCAGGGGCAGTTGATCACGCCGTTCGAGATGCCCTTCACCGCACAGCCCTGGTGGGTGCACTTGGAGGAGAAGGCCTTGAACGTCCCCGCGGTCGGCTGGGTGACCACCACACCCTGGTCGGCGAAGACCTTGCCGCCGCCCTCGGGGATGTCGGTGGTCTTGGCGAGGACATCGGCTCCGGCGTTCCCGGCCGCGGCGTTGTCGCCGCCTCCGGAGCCACCCCCGCTCACTTCGGTGGAACCGGACGACTTCTTGTCGTCCGACCCGCACGCGGTCAGCGCGACGGCGAGTCCCGCCGCGCCGACGGCCGCCACAACGGTGCGGCGGGCCGGAGCCGAGACGGGCTGAAGCGATTCGCTGGTCATGCTGACTTTCCCTTCAACGAACGTGAGGCTGATCCGTAAAGGAGTACGGCCTGCCCGTGCGCCCTGTTCAGGGGGTTGGAGACTTCTTGGCCAAATCGACAGCGGGTCGACAGCACGGTCGCCCCCGCCGGATCCGGGCGCGGGGGCGGCCACGGGCAGCGTCCGTCGGCCGTGGTCACCCCAGTAGCCTGGGGCGATGCTCAAGGAAGTCATCGCGACCCGCTACATCACGCCCCTGCGTGAGGGCGGCTCGCTGCCGGGACTCGTCGAGGCCGACGATCTCGGGACGTACGTCATGAAGTTCACCGGCGCCGGACAGGGGCGCAAGACGCTCGTTGCCGAGGTCGTCTGCGGTGAACTCGCCCGCCGGCTCGGCCTGCGCGTACCCGGTCTGGTGACGATCGACCTGGACCCGGTCATGGGCCTTGGCGAGCCGGACCAGGAGGTCCAGGAGCTGCTGAAGTCGAGCGGGGGGCTGAATCTCGGGATGGACTTCCTCTCCCGCGCGATCGGCTTCGACTCACTCGCCTTCGATGTGAGCCCCGAGGAGGCCGGCCGGATCGTCTGGTTCGACGCGCTCGTCAACAACGTCGACCGCTCCTGGCGCAACCCCAACATGCTCGTCCGAAGCGGCGACCTGTGGCTCATCGACCACGGCGCCACGATGATCTGGCACCACCACTGGCCCGGCGCGGGGGCCTCCGCAGCCAAGCCGTACGACGTCTCCGATCACGCGCTCGCGCCCTTCGGGCCGGACATCGTCTCGGCCGCCGCCGAGCTGGCGCCGCTGGTCACGGAGGAACTGCTCGCCGAGGTGACCGCCGAGATCCCCGAGGTGTGGCTGGCCGACGAGCCCGGCTTCGACTCGACCGACGCGCTGCGCCGCGCCTACGCGCAGCCGCTCCTGGCGCGCGCCTGCGTCATCCACGAACGCATCAAGGGCATCGAGGGGGACAAGTGAGCGAGCGGGACGTCTTCGAGTACGCGCTGCTGCGCGTGGTGCCGCGCGTCGAGCGCGGTGAGTGCTTCAACGCGGGCGTGCTGGTGTACTGCCGCGCCAAGTCCTTCGTCGCGGCGCGGACACATCTGGACGAAACCAAGCTGCGGGCGCTGGACCCCGACGCGGACGTGGCGGGCGTACGGGCCGCGCTGCGCGCCGTCGAAGGGGTCTGCACCGGAGGAGAAGCGGCTGGTCAGGCGGCCCGCGATGACGCAGGGCGGCGTTTTCGCTGGCTGATCGCGCCGCGCTCGACGGTCGTCCAGCCGGGGCCCGTGCACACCGGACTCACCGCCGATCCGGCGGTCGAGGCCGGACGGTTGCTCGACCTGCTGGTCAGGTAATGGATCACACCACGCGGTGTGCCGTTGACACCGGGTGCCAGGGCTTCTAGCGTCACGTCTGCTGAAGGTACTAAGCGGTCGCTCACCGAAGTGGCGTACCGTGAGCCGCAGGCTTTTCAGGACCGCCGAGGCGTCCGCGAGGGTGCCAAGGTTGCCGAGACGGGCCTTCCCACAGGCTTTCCGACAGGCTTTTCCAAGGGCGAGGAGAACCAGCAATGTCCACCACTGAGCAGCGCGTCGCCGTAGTCACCGGTGCCGCGCGCGGCATCGGCGCCGCGACCGCCGTACGACTGGCCGCCGAGGGCCGCGCCGTCGCGGTGATCGACCTCGACGAGGCCGCGTGCAAGGACACCGTGGAGAAGATCACCGCCGCCGGTGGCAAGGCCATCGCGGTCGGTTGCGACGTCTCCGACGAGGCCCAGGTCGAGGCTGCCATCACGCGGATCGCCGAGGAGCTCGGTGCGCCGACGATCCTGGTGAACAACGCGGGCGTGCTCCGCGACAACCTGCTGTTCAAGATGAGCGCGTCCGACTGGGACACGGTCATGAGCGTGCACCTGCGCGGCTCCTTCCTGATGACGCGAGCCGTCCAGAAGTACATGGTGGACGCCAAGTTCGGCCGGATCGTGAACCTGTCCTCGTCCTCGGCACTCGGCAACCGCGGCCAGGTGAACTACTCCGCCGCCAAGGCCGGTCTGCAGGGCTTCACCAAGACGCTCGCGTTCGAGCTCGGCAAGTTCGGCGTCACCGCGAACGCCGTCGCACCCGGCTTCATCGTCACCGACATGACCGCCGCCACCGCGGCCCGCGTCGGCATGGGCTTCGAGGAGTTCCAGGCCGCCGCAGCCACGCAGATCCCCGTGCAGCGCGTCGGCAACCCCGACGACATCGCCAACGCGATCGCCTTCTTCACCGGCGAGGCCGCCGGCTTCGTCTCCGGCCAGGTGCTGTACGTGGCCGGCGGGCCGCTCAACTAAGGCCGGGGGACACGGACATGACCACACTTCCCGAACTTTCGGGCAAGGTCGCGCTCATCACGGGCGCGAGCCGCGGCATCGGCTACGGCATCGCGGAGGCCCTGGTCGCCCGCGGCGATCGGGTCTGCATCACCGGCCGCAACGAGGACGCCCTGAAGGAGGCCGTCGAGGCGCTCGGCTCCGACCGTGTCATCGGCGTCGCCGGCAAGGCCCACGACGAGGCCCACCAGGCCATCGCCGTCGAGCGCACCATGGAGGCCTTCGGGCGCGTCGACTACCTGGTCAACAACGCCGGTACGAACCCGGTGTTCGGGCCGATCGCCGAGCTGGACCTCAATGTAGCGCGCAAGGTCTTCGAGACCAATGTCGTCTCGGCGCTCGGCTTCGCCCAGCAGACCTGGAAGGCCTGGCAGAGCGAGAACGGCGGCGCGATCGTCAACATCGCCTCCGTCGCGGGCCTCGCTCCCTCGCCGTTCATCGGCGCGTACGGCATCAGCAAGGCCGCCATGATCAACCTGACCGTGCAGCTGGCGCACGAGTTCGCCCCCAAGGTGCGGGTCAACGCCATCGCGCCCGCCGTGGTGAAGACAAAGTTCGCCGCGGCCCTGTACGAGGGCCGCGAGGCGGAGGCGGCCGCGGGCTACCCGCTCGGCCGGCTCGGTGTGCCCTCCGACATCGGGGGAGCCGCCGCGTTTCTCACCTCGCAGCAGGCGGACTGGGTCACCGGCCAGACGCTCGTGGTCGACGGCGGCAAGTTCCTGAACGCCGGAGTCGAGTAACCCGCGCGTTGTGGAGAGCTGACAAAAACTACGTCGAAGTCGACCGAGGTCGACTTCGACGAAGACTTCGGCAACGGGTTCACAGAGGTATGACAACGTAGTCACATCCGTGCTGATCAAGTGCCCTGCCGGGAAGGTGGTTCCACCGGCAGGGCACTGCGGTATGGTCTGCCGACCCTTGGTACGGCAGATCGAGGAGCGTGCGCGTGTTCAACCGGAACCGATGTCTGCGGCAACTGGCGGCGGCCACGTCCATAACCCTGGTGGCCGGGTGTGGCGTGCTCTCCTCGGGATCGTCCGGCGACAAGGGGCCGATCGTCGTGGGCACCACCAGTGCGCCGAGCACGCTGGACCCGGCCGCCTCCTGGGACGGCTCCTGGGAGCTGTTCCGCAACATCTACCAGACGCTGCTGAGCTACCCCAACGGCGCGGTCACGCCCCAGCCGGACGCGGCCAAGAACTGCGAGTTCACGGACCGATCCAATCGCGCGTACCGCTGCGTGCTCCGCCCGGACATGAAGTTCTCCGACGGAGACACGCTCGATGCCCGGGCCGTCAAGCACTCCATCGACCGGATCAAGAAGATCGGGGTACGCGGCGGTCCGGCGGGCCTGCTCGGCAGCCTCGACCGGGTCCAGGTTCTGGGTGACCGCGAGCTCGTCTTCCACCTCAACAAGCCGGACGCCACCTTCCCATTTGTCCTGGCCACCCCCGCCATGTCGATCGTCGACCCCGACGACTACCCCGCCGACGCCCTACGCACGGACGACAAGGTCTTCGGATCCGGGCCGTACACCCTCCAGTCCTACGAGGAGGGCAAGAAGGCCGAACTGGTCAGGAACGACCACTACGACGGCTTCGCCCAGCGGAAGAACGACGCGGTCACCATCCGCTACTTCCCGGACTCGGCCCAGATGGTCGAAGCGCTCAGGAAAAAGAAGATCGACGTCACCTACCGCGGGCTCGCCGCATCGGACATCGTCGAGCTCCAGGGGCGCGACTCCCAGAAGGGCATCCAGCTCCTCGAAGGCGCCGGTACCGAAATCAGTTACCTGGTGTTCAATCCGAAGGACCCGTGGGCCGGGAAGCTCGCGGTCCGCAAGGCGATCGCCCAGCTCGTCGACCGGCCGGCCATCGTGCACAAGGTCTACAAGGACACCGTCGACCCGCTGTACTCCATGGTCCCCGCGGGCCTGATCGGGCACAGCGCCGGGTTTTTCGACGACTACGGGGACCCCAGTTCGTCCAAGGCCCGCAAGATCCTCCTGGAGGCGGGTATCAAGGAGCCCGTCCCGCTCACGCTCTGGTACACGACCGACCGCTACGGTTCCGAGACCGCCCCGGAGTTCCGGGAGCTCAAGAGCCAGCTCGAAGGCTCCGGCCTGTTCCGCGTCACGCTGAAGAGCCGCCCCTGGAAGACGTACGAGGCGGGCTACCGCAAGGGCGAGTACCCGGTGTTCGGGCGCGGCTGGTTCCCCGACTTCCCGGACGCCGAGAACTTCATCGCGCCTTTCGTGGGCGATCAGAACGCCCTCGGTACGCCCTATCAGGCCCCGCGGATCACGAACAGCCTGCTGCCGGAGTCGCGTCGTCAGAGCAACCGCGGCGCCGTGGTCAAGGAGTTCGAGGAGGCCCAGCAGATCCTCGTCGACGACGCCCGGCTGCTGCCGCTGTGGCAGGGCAAGCAGTACGTGGCCGCGAGCGAGGAGATCTCGGGCGGCGAGCGGGCCCTGGACCCGTCGACGATCATGGCGATGTGGGAGCTGCACCGCAAAACCAGCTGGTAGCGCACGGCTGGACCGGCTGGACCAGCCGTGCGGGAGCGGGCCGGAGCCGATTGTCAGTGGGCGACGGTAGGTTCTGTGGTCTGGAAGTGACCGCACATCGGAGGAAGTTGACGTGACCGATATCGCCATGCTGCCCGAGTCCTGGCGCGGCGTCCTGGGCGAGGAGCTGCAGCAGCCCTACTTCAAGGAACTCACCGAGTTCGTCGAGGAGGAGCGCGCGAAGGGTCCCGTCTACCCTCCGCGGGAGGAGGTCTTCGCCGCGCTCGACGCGACGCCGTACGAGCGGGTGAAGGTGCTCATCCTCGGCCAGGACCCCTACCACGGTGAGGGTCAGGGGCATGGCCTCTGCTTCTCGGTCCGCCCGGGGGTGAAGACCCCGCCTTCGCTCCGCAACATCTACAAGGAGATGAAGGAGGAGCTGGACACCTCGATCCCGGACAACGGCTATCTGATGCCGTGGGCCGAGCAGGGTGTGCTGCTGCTGAACGCGGTGCTGACCGTGCGCTCCGGCGAGGCCAACTCGCACAAGGGCAAGGGCTGGGAGAGGTTCACGGACGCGGTGATCCGCGCGGTGGCCGACCGGCCCGACCCGGCCGTCTTCGTACTGTGGGGCAACTACGCGCAGAAGAAGCTCCCGCTGATCGACGAAGAGCGGCACGTGGTGGTGAAGGGGGCGCACCCCTCGCCGCTGTCCGCGAAGAAGTTCTTCGGTTCGCGTCCGTTCACGCAGATCAACGAGGCGGTGGCCCGGCAGGGCCACGAGCCCATCGATTGGCAGATCCCGGACCTGGGCTGACGCCACAGCCGCTGGGCCGGACCGTCACCGGGCCGGCCCAGCGGTGCACGGGGCGCCTGAGCGTGATTGTCACTGCCTCGGGCTAGCGTCGTGAGGGACAGCGACGAGCCTGGAGGACGCGGTGGCGGAGCAACAGGAGCAGGCGGCGCCGGACGCCATCATGACCCGGATCGGCCAGGTCGTCATGCTGCACCACGGCGGTGACCGCGAGGAGGCTCGGGGCCGCTTCCTGGACCTGTGGGCGGAGATCGGCGAGGACGGCGACCCCCTGCACCGCTGCACGCTGGCGCACTACATGGCCGACACGCAGGACGATCCTTCGGACGAACTCGCCTGGGACCTGAGGGCGTTGTCGGCGGCAGAGGAGCTCAGCGACGGGCGGGTCGCCGAGCACCACCAGCCGCTCGCGGTACGCGCGTTCTACCCGTCACTGCATCTGAACCTGGCCGCCGACTATCTGAAGCTGGGCCGCTCCGAGGCCGCCCGCAGCCATCTGCGCCGGGCTCGCGGGGCGGTCGGCGCCCTCGGGGACGACAGCTACGGGGATGGCGTGCGGGCGGCGATCGGCCGCCTCGAGCTGCGGCTCGACGGTGCCGGGGCATCGGGTGAGGCCTGCGGACCCGACCGCCTCGGCGGGCCCGGAGGCGAGACACTGGGGCCGCCGAGACAGCGGCCCTAGCGTGCGTGCCGGCCGGCTGCCTCGTATCCATGGAGGAACCGGCCGCACGCCGGCACCCGTGGCGCGCGCCTCGCGGCCGCGCACCCGCTTGCGGCCGGTGCCGACTCCGTCAATGTCCGTACGCTCCCCGGCAGATGGTCGACTCCGGACTGTCCGCCTGCCAGCCCCCGTACTTCTTGCCGAGGGCACACACGTCCGCGTTCTGCGACATATCGGGGGCTGCGGGCGGGACGGCGACGCGGGGCTCGGGGCGCCGTGGCTCGGGATGCGGGGCGGGACGGGGGCGGCGCGGAGGGGCGGCCGGTGCCGCGGCGGGCGGTGCGGGAGCCGCACGGCGCGGTGTCGCCGCACTCGGTGAGGGCTTCCGGGACGGCCCGATGAGCTCCAGCGCCTCCCGCGCCGGTGCCTGCACGATCTGCGGCTCGGCCTTGCCGTCCGGACGCCGTGCGTCGTGCCGGGACGGCGCCGGCGGCGTGCCGGAGGCGGGCGATCGCTGGACGGTCACGCAGCCGGAGAGGGCGGTGACAGCCACGGTGACCAGGAGCGTTGCGGTCGTTGTCGTTCGATGCACCCGCTCAACTCTGCTGGGTCGGGTCTGTCTTGGGGAGCGGATAAGCGAAGGTTGCTCCACACGGGTGACCTTCCGCTCCTCCGGTGGGTGTCGACGTCAGCAGGGTGACCCGGCGCCGGGTGACTCGACCTCCGGAGGCGCCGTGGTGCGTGCCGCACCCTTCCCTGTCGCCGTGGTGCGTGCGCACCCTGTCACCGTCGCCGTAGTGCGTGTCTCACCGGCTCGTCGGCGCGGTGGTGCGTGCCGCACCCTCCCGCCGGCGCTGTGTTCGCTGTTCTACGTCGCCCGGAGGCGCCGTCGATCCGCTCCCGGATCGGATTCGCGTGACTGATGTGGCGCGCGTACTCCTCGATCATGTGGGTGGACCGCTCATTCCGTGTCCGTGGCGGGTTCGGTTCGCGCCGCTCCGCCCTCATGGCGTCAGCATCCCCCTCAACAGCTCTCGGAAGCTCTCCCGCAGTTCGTCGACGTTCGGGACGGAGTCGTGGAATGAACCCGCCACGCACGAGAACATCAGCCCATCGCACCAGGCGACCAGCGACAGCACATGGCGAGCGGGATCGCGTGACCCCGCCGCCGAGACCAGCGCGTTCAGCGGATCCCGGAAGCGCTGCCCCGTCGCGTCGAAGGACTTCCGCAGCTCCGGCCGCCGGGTGGCCTCCAGGGCCAGCTCGTAGCGGGCGACGAGCAGTTCGCGATGGCGCGTCAGATACCGGTGCAGGGCGAGCGCGAGACCGTCGGCGAGCGTGTCCGGCCCACCCCGCGGATCCGGCATCTCGTCGGGCGTCAGCACCTGAGCCTCGCGCTCCGCGAGGTCACTGTCCTGGAACGCTCCTCCACGCTCGCCCCGGTCGGCGCCGGCATCTCCCTCGCCCCCAATGCCCTGCGCGCGCTCGACGTGATCGGCGTGGGTGACGAGATCCGGGAACTCGCCGCCTGGCAGGGTGACGGCGGGATGCGCACCCCGGACGGCCGCTGGGTGTCCCACACCAGTGCCACCGCCCTCGCCGACCGCTTCGGCGACCCGCTTGTGGTTCTGCACCGGGCGGCCCTCATCGACCGGCTGGCCGCGCGGCTCCCCGAGGGCACTGTGCGTACGGCAGCCCCCGCGCCCCTGGTCGACCCCGGCAATGGCACGCGCCCCGCCCTGGTCCTTACCCCGGACGGCCAGCTGGAGGCCGAGCTGGTCGTGGGCGCCGACGGCATCCACTCCGGCGTGCGGCAGGCGCTCTTCCCGCGGCACCCCGGGCCCGTCCACTCCGGCTTCACCACGTGGCGCTTCGTCATCCCGGCGCCGGAGCTGCGCTTCGCCGCGCACGAGACCTGGGGCAGGGGCCGGATCTGGGGGACGCAGCCGCTCCAGGACGGCAGGATCTACGCCTACGGCGCCGCCGTGGCTCCCGCCGGGGAGCGAGCGGACGACGAGAAGCAGGAGCTCCTGCGCCGGTTTGGCGACCGGCACGATCCGATCCCTGCCCTGATCGACGCGGTCCGCCCGCTGGACGTACTGCGCCACGACGTCCATCACATGGTCGAGCCGCTGCCCGCCTTGCACGGCGGACGGGTCGCCCTGCTCGGCGACGCCGCGCACGCCATGCCGCCGACCCTCGGGCAGGGCGGCAACCAGGCCATCGAGGACGCGATCGTGCTCGCCCACCACGCGCGCCCGGAGGGAACCGAGCTGGCCGCTTACACGGCGGACCGCAAGCCCCGTACGACCGCCATCGCGCGGAAGGCCGTCCAGGTGGCCCGGCTGAACCTGATGAGCAACCGCGCCGGCATCGCCGTACGCAACGCCGCGATCGCGGCGCTGTCCCAGGCCGGGCCCGCGTCGTTCCTGCGGAGCTTCGACGGCATCGTCGACTGGCGGCCGCCCGGGCAGCCGTATGCTTCCCCCGAGGTCAGGAACCCGCAACGCACCCTTCGAGGAGACCCCTGTGCCGTGCCTTCCCGGGGGACAATCCCCGGCCTCCCGGCAGAAGAGCAGGTCGGCCTCGGTCACCGGCGCATCATCGAGAGGCGGGCTGTTGTGAAAGTCGGCTGCATCGGACTCGGCGACATCGCGCAGAAGGCCTATCTGCCGGTGCTCGGCGTCCAGCCCGGGGTGGAGCTGCATCTGCAGACGCGGGCGCCCGCGACGCTCGGCCAGGTCGCCGACAGCCTCCACCTTCCGGAGGCGCAGCGACACACCGACCTGGCGGAACTCCTGGCGCAGGACCTCGACGCGGCGTTCGTGCACGCCGCCACTGTCGCGCATCCCGAGATCGTCACACGCCTGCTGGAGGCGGGGGTACCGACGTACGTCGACAAGCCGCTCGCGTACGAACTGGCCGACTCCGAGCGGCTCGTGCGGCTCGCGGAGGAGCGCAGCGTCGGTCTCGCCGTCGGCTTCAACCGGCGGTACGCGCCCGCTTACGCGCAGTGCGCCGATCACCCGCGTGAGCTGATCCTGATGCAGAAGAACCGCGTAGGACTGCCCGAGGCGCCGCGCACGATGGTCCTGGACGACTTCATCCATGTCGTGGACACCCTGCGGTTCCTGGTGCCGGGACCGGTCGACGACGTGACCGTACGGGCCCGCGTCGAGAACGGGCTGATGCACCATGTCGTGCTGCAACTGGCAGGGGACGGCTTCACGGCGATCGGCGTGATGAACCGCCTCAGCGGCTCGAACGAAGAGATCCTCGAGGTCTCGGGCCAGGACACCAAGCGGCAGGTGGTCAACCTCGCCGAGGTGATCGATCACAAGGGGCAGCCGACCGTCCGGCGGCGCGGGGACTGGGTGCCGGTGGCCAGGCAGCGCGGTATCGAGCAGGTGGCGATCGCCTTCCTCGACGCGGTGCGGGCCGGCAAAGTGCTCAGTGCCCGTGACGCGCTGGCGACTCACGAACTGTGCGAGCGGGTGGTACGTGCGGTTGAGGAGCGTGCCGCCGCGCTCTGATCGCGCGGGCGCCCTCCGTCGCGCAGAGCGCCCCCAGCACCAGCAGGGCCGCGTGCACCGGCCAGTCGCCGAACCTGACGTACGGCGTGACACCCCGGGCCAGCGGCACCTCGTACACCATCGTCGTGCTCGCGTCCGTGCCGAGCCAGGAACCGATGCGCTCGCCGCTCGGGCCGTAGACGGCGGAGACGCCGGTCAGCGTCGCGTGCACCATGGGGCGGCCGGTCTCGGCGGCCCGCAGCGCGGCCAGCGAGGCGTGCTGCTCGGGTGCCCAGCTCTTCTGGAAGGTCGATGTCGAGGACTGCGCGAGGAGCACCTCGGCGCCGTCCTGGGCGAGATGGCGGCTCATGTCGGGGAACGCCGTCTCGAAGCAGACCATGGGTCCGATGCGCAGCCCGTGCCCGACGTTCATCACCACCTGCTCGGAGCCGCGCCTGCGGTTCTCGCCCGCCGCCTTGCCCACCGAGGTCGCCCAGCCGAGCAGGGAACGCGCGGGTACGTACTCGCCGAAGGGCACGAGCCGCATCTTGTCGTAGCGGTCGCCGGTCGGGCCCTGCGGTCCCACCAGGACCGAACTCTTGTAGATGCCGGGCCGGTCGGAGCGGCGCGCGTCGACGTTCACCAGGATGTCCGCGCCGGTGAGGCGGGAGAGCGCGGCGATCCGGTTCGCCAGGTCGGGGCGGTGGGCCAGGTCGAACCCGACGCTGCTCTCGCCCCAGACGACCAGGTTCACATGCTGCCCGGCGAGCGTACGCGTGAGCGCCTCCTCGCGCGCGAACCGCTTGGCGGGGCTGCCCAGGCCGTCGACGATCCCGGGCTGCACGACGGCGATCCGGACCCGGCCGTCCACGTCGGGGCGCGGCGACCACACCCACGCCGCCGAGGTCGCCGCAGCCGTCGCGAGCAGCCCTGCCACGGCGGGCCTACGGGACTCACGCACCGCGACCAGTACGGCGACGGCGACGTTGACCGCCACCACCAGGAAGCTGAGCAGCCACACCCCGCCGACGGAGGCCAGCCGCAGCGCGGGCTCCACCTGCCACTGGCTCGACCCGAGCAGGCCCCACGGTCCGCCCAAGCCCTGCCAGGACCGGGCCAGTTCGACCACCAGCCACCCCGACGACAGTACGACGAGCGCGGCGCCGACCCGCCCCGCCGAGGGCACCCCGGCGAGGAACCGACGGACGAGCCAGCCCCAAGGGGCCCACAGCGCACCGAGCAGGGCCGCTATGACCACCGTGAACACATGGAGGCTCGGCAGCAGCCAGTGGTGCACCGCGAGCATGAAGCCCAGTCCGCCGAGCCAGCCGTCGAACGCGGCCCGTCTGCCGGTCGGGGCCGAGCGGGCCAGCAGGATCCAGGGCACGAGCGCGATGTACGCGAACCACCACCAGGACGGGGCGGGAAAGGCGAACACGGGCAGCGCGCCCGCCAGCACGGCGGTGATCCCGCGCCGCCAAGGAGAGGCGAGCCATTGGTCGGGCCTCTTCATGCAGCGCCTCCCTCCCCAGGTGCGTGCCTCCAGTGTGCGCGTCGGAGACGATCTCCGACAGGGGGCATGGACAGGGGGCGGCCGTGGTGGTGAGTGTGGTCGGCAGGGCGCCGCTCCGGTGGCGGGTGTCGTGGCCGGGGGCCCGCTCAGGTGGCGGGTTTCGTGGCCGGGGGCCCGCTCAGGTGGCGGGTGTCGTCGGTGGGGAGCCCGCTTCGGCGGCGGGCACGCTCAGGTGGCGGCCGGTTGCTGGAGCGTCCGCGGGTTGCGGCGCCACTTCTCCTGGACGATCACGTGGCGTAGTCGCCAGCCGTCGTCCGTACGCAGCAGCCCGAAGGCGTAACGGCCGCCGCACACGAAGTCCGGCGCGGTGGATCCTCCGTCGTGTCCCGCGAACCTCATCGGATTGATGTAATCCGCCTGGACCCGGGCCGTATCGCCCGTGTCCTGCTCGAGGATCCCGAACCGGACGCGCCGGTTGACGATCAAATGCTGGCGCATCGGGAACAGCTCCATGCTCTGGGCGAGCCATCCCGCCACCTGGTCGGCGTCCCCCTCGATGCCGCCGGCCGAGCGGTAGTCCGCGCGCCCGTCCGGCGCGAACAGTCCCCGGTACGCCTCCCAGTCCCCGTCGTCCACCGCCACCGCGTAGTCGGTGACGAGTCCATCCACGGCGAACCGGTCCATCACGGTCGCGAGCTCCACACGCTGCGTCATCGGCTCAGTGTTGGCCACGGGGCGTGCCACGCCAAGGGCCGTGCGGTGATATTCGGCGGCTGATATTCGCTGACCCCGACGGGGGCGCCCGGTGGACGCTGTTGCCCGTGAACGATCAATCCCTTGCGAACGAGCCCAAGTTCCGCGTACGCGCCCTTCATACGCCGTCCACGGTCACCGTCTGCCAGGCGTACAGCCCGGGGATCGGCCGTCCCGCGGCGCGCCAACCGTTTTCCGTCCGCGTGGAAGCGGGACCGGATGACATGGGTCATCAAGCCACGTTCACAGCCCACAGGGATTCGTGTCTGAAGTGCCACAACGCCCGACACGCGCCGGCGACGGAGGTGGTCGCTTCGCCGACCTGCGTGACGGAGTGGTTCCGGACAGTGGCCACTCCCATTCCTTGCACGCGACTCCTTGCACGCGCTGAGCGTCGCCATGCCACTCCTGCCGAACCGCCGAACCGCCGAACCGCCGGGGCGGCTGCCACGCTCGGCAGCCCCGGCGAGTTCGTGCACTACGCGGCAACCAAGGCGGCCTTCGACGCCCTGACGACGGGTCTGGCCAAGGAACTCGGCCCCGACGGCATCCGCGTCAAACGCGGTCGCACCCGGCGTGATCGACACCGAGTTGCACGCGACGATGGGTGACCCGGGGCGCGCCGAGCGCGCCAGCTCGTCGATTCCGCTCCGTCGCGTCGGACAGGCCGAGGAAATCGCCGCCGCCATCGCGTGGTTGATGTCGCCCGACTCGTCGTACACGACGGGGGCTGTACTTCGGGTGTCCGGGGGCGGTGACGGGGCGCCACCGCTCGGCGGCCGACGCTGAACCGCGGGCTCTTCGGGCTCAAGTGAGCACGGGTGCGCCGGCCTCAAGTGGCGGGTTGCCGTGGGGACGTACTGGCCTCGGCCGGCGGGCTGCAGTGTGGATGTCGATGGGCCGGCTGCGGCTGGCCGGCTGCCCTGAAGACGCGCCGACTTCGATTGGTCGGCTGCCCTGAAGACGAGTCGGCTGCGGCTGGTCGGCTGCGTGTCGGCTTGGGCTGGGGCGGCTGTGGCCGTCACACGCGGTCGGCTGCCCTCGAGATACATCGGCTTCGACTGACCGGCTCTCGTGGAGATGCGTCGGCTTGGACCGGTGCGTAGCCAGGGCCCGGTCGGCGCGCTCACCCCGCGGCTCTCATGCCGCCTCGACGATCTCTCCCCGAATCGCTTCCGCCCACTTCACGACCAGCAGTTCGTACTCCGCCCGCTCCTGGGCGGACAGGGAACCGCCCGCGCGCGTCCACAGGGCGCGGATCTGCTCGTTTAACGCGGCAGCGGACCGCACGGAACCAGAGGGAGTGAAATCGGGGGACATGCGCACAAGCCTAGGGGCAAGGACTGACGGTGCGCTACCGGACGGCTACTCATGCCGTATGTGCTTCGTCACGGCGGGCGGGGAATCCGAGGCGCTGCCCGTCGAGCACCGCCTCGAGCGGGCTCAGTCGATCCACTCAGTCGATCCAGACGACGACGCACTGACCGCGCAGTTGCGCGCCGCGGAAGAAGGCACGCAGCGCGAGGAAGTGCTCGACCAGGTAGTCCCGTACGTTGCCACGAAACCCCTCGAATCCGACGACAGAGGCGGCGGCTTCCGGGGATTGCGGCAGATCCGCGAGGACTCGGCCGATGTCCACGTCGAAGAGGGCGCGGGTGATCTCGTCGACCGCGGCGGGAGCCAGCAGACCGGGCGGGTCGGCGACGGCGTCGTACACCTCGTCGTGGTCGAGGAAGCCGATGTCGCCCCCGGGATCGCCGGTCAACGCCCGGCCGAGCACGTCGACCAGACGTGGGTGGGCGGCCGTCTTGCGGCAGTACCAGATGAGGCCCCACAACGCCCAGTCGGCGTCGAGGAGATCGCGGGACGGAGGGGCCCAACCGGGGGCAGCACCGGGCGAACCGAGGGCCGACTCGCGACACTGCGCCAGGTACTCCGGAGAGACACGGGCGAATTGCTGAGTCAAGGCCATGGAAAGGGATTATGGCCAGGCCCGAGGCCCGCTGTCGCTGGACTTTCGCGGGGTCGTCGAGGGCTGGGTTCAAGCGCGCTGCGGTCCCGGTCCGGGCCTCGCTCTCACTCTCGCTCGGCCCAGGCGCGGGACCAGTCCAGCAGAGGCCGCATCGCGGTCACCAAGTCGTCGCCGAGGGGGGTGAGATGCCAGGCCGACTGGGCCGTATGCGCGGCGATGTCCGCCTCACGGAGTTCTCTGAGTCGGGTGGCCAGGACGCTGGAGGACATGTCGTCGCAGCGGCGCCGCAGGTCGCGGAAGCCGATCGGAGCTTCGCTGCGGTGAAGTTCCCAGATCACGCGCAGGGCCCAGCGTCGGCCGAGGAGGTCGAGGGCGGCCATGACGGGACGGCCGGTGGCCGAACCGCGCACCGGGCGGCCGGGGGTGGGGGTGCCTCCCATCGTGGCGCGCGCGTGAGCGACGCGGTGTGGAGCGGGCTGTGCGAGCATCTCGACGAACAGGAGTTCCTGGAGCTGCTGGTCCTCGCGGGCTGGTACCGGACGATCGCGTACGTCGCCAACGGGGCGCGGATCGAGGAGGAACCCTGGGCGCTCGCCCTGCCCGGGACGACAGGGGCGCCCGGGGTGCGAGCCGTCAGCCCGACGACTCCGCCGCGTGCGGGCTCAGACCGCCCGTCGACACCAGCGCGATGATGACGATGCCGAGCGTGATCCGGTACCAGACGAACGGCATGAAGCTCTTGTGCGAGATGAACTTCATGAACCATGCGATGACGGCGTAGCCGACCGCGAACGCGATCACCGTCGCGAAGATCGTCGGACCCCAGGAGATGTGCCCCTCCTCGGCGGCGTCCTTGAGCTCGAAGGTGCCGGAGGCGAGGACGGCGGGCATGGCGAGGAGGAAGGAGTATCGGGCGGCCGCCTCGCGGGTGTAGCCCATGAACAGGCCGCCGCTGATGGTCGCGCCGGACCGGGAGACTCCGGGGACCAGTGCCATCGCCTGGCAGAGGCCGTAGAGCAGGCCGTCCTTGGCGTTCAGATCCTCAAGTGTCTTGCGCTGCTTGGCCGCCCGGTGCCTGCCGCCCGTCTCGTCGCGTGCCGCGAGCCGGTCGGCGACGCCGATGACCACGCCCATCACGATCAGCATCGTCGCGGTGACCCGAAGATCGCGGAAGGGCCCCTCGATCTGGTCCTTGAGCGTCACCCCCAGCACACCGATCGGAATGGAGCCGACGATCACCAGCCAGCCCATCTGTGCGTCGTGGTCCCGCCGCATCGTCTTGCTGGTGAGCGAGCGGAACCACGCCGAGAGAATCCGTCCGACGTCCTTGCGGAAGTAGATCAGGACCGCGGCCTCCGTGCCGAGCTGGGTGATCGCGGTGAAGGCCGCACCCGGGTCGTCCCAGCTCGCGAACGCCGCGGTCAGACGCAGATGGGCGCTGGAGGAGACGGGAAGGAACTCGGTCAGCCCCTGGACAAGTCCGAGGATGAGGGATTCAAACCAAGACATGAAGTTACGTGGTCCAAGTGCCGATGGTGGGAGGGGCGTCGGGCAGGCCGTGCCGCCGTTCGGGTGATCAAGGGTGTGGAGGGCAGCGTAGCGTCCGGCCGTGACAGCCCGGCCACAGGGGTTTCGCAGCCGTACGAGGCGGGCCTGCCCGGGATGCGCGGCAGCGTTGTCCATGGCGTGACCGGGGTGTTGACCGGCCGCTGGATCGCCGCATACGTTGCAGCATTGGAGAAAGCGCTTGCTGTTGCCGGGTTTCGCTCGGGGCATCATGCGTCTGCCAACGTCTGACGTCACGTCCGATGGAGCGCTGATCACGTACATGAGCACATCCCGCACCGCAAGCAGCCCCGAGACCTCCGCGAACCGCCCCGCGACCGCGTTCGACGGCCGCCCGATCCGGGCCGCCCTCATCGGCGCGGGCGCCATCGCGCGCGGGAGCCACTATCCGGCGCTCGCGCGGCTCGCCGAGGAGGGCGAGACGGAGATCGTGGCCGCGGTCGACATCGCCGAGGGCGCGGTCCGGGAGTTCTGCGCCGAGGCGGGGATTCCGCATGCGTACACCGATCTGGCCCGGATGCTCGAAGAACAGCGGCCCGACCTGGTCGCCATCTGCACTCCGCCGACCCTGCACCGCGAGCAGACCGTCGCCGCGCTGCGCGCCGGCGCCTGGGTGTGGTGCGAGAAGCCGCCCGTCCCGACGCTGACCGACTTCGACGCCGTCGAGGCGGAGGAGGGGACGGACGGGGGCCCGTACGCGTCGATCGTCTTCCAGCACCGCTTCGGCTCGGGCGCCCGGCACGTACGGCGCCTGATCGCCGAGGAGGCCATGGGCCGTCCCCTGGTCGCGCACTGCCAGACCACCTGGTACCGCAACGCCGACTACTATGCCGTGCCCTGGCGCGGACGCTGGGCCACCGAGGGCGGCGGGCCCGCGATGGGACACGGCATCCACCAGATGGACCTGCTGCTCGACCTGCTGGGGCCGTGGAGCGAGGTGCGGGCGATGGCCGGACGCCTGGTGCACGATGTGGAGACGGAGGACGTCTCGACCGCACTCGTCCGCTTCGCGAGCGGCGCGATGGCCACTGTCGTCAACAGCGTTCTGAGCCCCGACGAGGTGAGCCGCATCCGCATCGACTGCGAGCGCGGGACCGTCGAGCTCACGCACCTGTACGGGCACAGCAACGACAACTGGCGCATCACTCCGGCACCGGATGTGCCGGACGCCGACGTCGCGGCCTGGCGGAACTTCGGCGCGGACGTGCCGAGTTCGCACCTCGCGCAGTTGCGGGAGCTGGTCGCGAGCATGCGCGCCGGGGAACGGCCGCGCAGCAGCGGCGCCGACGGACGGACCAGCCTGGAACTGATCACCGCGCTCTACAAGTCGGCGTTCACGGACACGACCGTCCGCGCGGGGGAGATCGGCCCGGGGGATCCGTACTACGCGGCCCTGCACGGCGGCGCGCCCGGCTGGGCGCCCGTGGTCCCCGAGGTGTCCCTGGACCAGGAGGTGCCGGCGTGACCATGTCCTCGCAGGGGGGCCTGCGCCTCGTCCACACACACGGGGAGCGCGTCACCGTCAGTGAAGTCACCAGCGGCGTGGAGCTGTTGAGCTACGTCTACCGGCCCGAGGCCGCCTGGGAGTCCCCGAAGCCGTATCTGCATCCGCTCAGGACACTGGCGAACAACGTCGTCACGGACTACCGGCCCAACGACCACCGGTGGCACAAGGGCCTCCAGATGACGGCCTCGCACCTCTCCGGGCAGAACCTGTGGGGTGGCAACACATACGTCCACGGAAAGGGATATCTCGAACTCCCGGAGCGCGTCGGGTCGATGGCGCACGTCATCTTCGACGAGGTCGCCTCGGACGGTGCCCGCGCGGTCATCGCCGAGCGCCTCACCTGGCATCCGTACGACGGTGACCCGTGGGCCGACGAGGAGCGCCGCATCGAGGTGCACGACATCGATCTCGGAGCGGGCTCCTGGGCGCTGACCTGGACCACCGCGGTCACCAACCGCCGTGCGGAGCCCCTGCGCTTCGGCAGCCCCACCACCGCCGGGCGGGAGATGGCGGGCTACACGGGCCTGTTCTGGCGTGGCCCGCGCGCCTTCCGTGGCGGCCGGGTCATCGGGCCCGACTCCGAAGAGGTCGAGCTGATGGGGCGGCAGGCGTCGTGGCTCGCGTACTCGGGTGAGCACGACGGGTCCGACGGCCACGCGACCCTCGTCTTCGCGCACGCCCCCGAGAACGACCACTCCGGGTCGCGAGGCGCCCACCCGGCCCACTGGTTCGTCCGCAACGAGCCCTTCGCGGCCGTCGCCCCGTCGCTCGCCTTCTTCGACGAACTGGAGCTCGCGCCCGGGGAAACACTCACCCGCCGCTACCGGGTCGTCGTCGCCGAGGGCGCCTGGGAGCGCGAGGAGGTCGCCAAGTACCTGGAGGAGCATCCCTGGTGAGCGCTGTGATCCCCGGCTTCACCGGACTCCCGGGGGCCGTCGCCGTCTCGCACCTCTGCGTCTACGACTGGCCCGCGGCCGACGGCGTGCGCGGTGGAACCCCTCATCTGCACCTGACCTGTTCGGAGGCGTACGTCGTCACCGGCGGGCGCGGATCGGTGCAGACGCTGACGACGTCGGGGTATGAGGTCACACGGCTCGTCCCGGGCACGGTCGCGTGGTTCACGCCCGGCACGATCCACCGGCTCGTCAATGAGGACGACCTGCGCATCACCGTCCTCATGCAGAACAACGGTCTGCCGGAGGCGGGTGACGCGGTCCTCACCTTGCCCCCCGCGTATCTGGCCGACCCCGGGGCCTACGCGGCCGCGACCGTCATTCCGGCGGACGCGACCGAGGAGGAGCAGGCGCGGGCCGCCCGGGCCCGGCGCGATCTTGCCCTGGAGGGCTACCGGGCGCTGCGCGACGCGGACGGACCCGAGCCGCTCGCCGCGTTTCACCGGGCCGCCGCCGCGCTGGTGCGGCCCCGGCTCGCGGAGTGGCGTGAGCGGTGGCGGCGGGGCGCCGAGGCGGCCGCCGCGGCCACGGGGGACCAGCTCGACCGCCTGGAGCGGGGCGACACGTCCCATCTCGGTGACGCCGTGGTGCGGGCCGAGCGGCCGGCCGTCCATGGCCGGTTCGGGATGTGCGGACGGCTCGACATCTACAAGGGGACCGTCTAGGCCCGTAGAAGGAGGACCGACCAGGCCCGTTGAACGGCGACCGTCCAGGCCCGCAAGGGGCCCGTCGGGCCTGCGCCGGGCCGCGTGCTACGCCGCCGCGGGCCCCGTCACCGTCCAGCCCGGTGCCTGTGGGTGCGCCTTCAGGTCGCCTTGCTCCACCTCATTGCCGCACTCGCCGCAGACTACCCGCGGGACGAGTTCGTGGCCGCAGATGTGCTCGATCACCATCGGGCGGTCGCCGTCGGCGTGGAGGTGGCGGTCGCCCCACGCCATGAGCGTCCACAGGACCGGCACCAGCTCCAGACCGGCCTGGGTGGGCCGGTACTCGTAGCGCTTGGGGCGGTCGCTGTACTCGATCTTCTCCAGTACGTCGGCGTCGACGAGCCGCTTGAGGCGAGCCGTCAGTACGTCGCGCGGGGCGCCGATGTTGCGGACCAGTTGGTCGAACCGCGTGGCGCCCAACGACACCTCACGCAGGACGAGCAGGGAGTACTTCTCGCCGACGAGAGCGAGGGTGTCGGCGATCGAGCAGGGGCGCGCGTCCTTCATGCCACCAGTCTAGGGGGTGGGTTGGATAGTCCAACCCACTGAGCTACTCTTGAGTCACTTAGCGGGTTTGGAAAGCAAACTTATTGAGTTTGAAGAGCGAACCCGCTCGGTCACCGGTTCCCTGACCTCAGAGACCTGAGAGGCATCCCATGCGTGACGCCGTGATCGTCGAAGCCGTACGCACCCCCATCGGCAAGGGCAAGCCGAATGGCTCCCTCGCCCATGTCCACCCCGTGGAGCTCCTCGCCCATACGCTGCGCACCCTCGTCGAGCGCTCCGGGGTCGACCCGGCCCTGATCGACGACGTCATCGGGGGCACCGTCGACCAGGTCGGCGAGCAGGCCATGAACACCACCCGGTACGCCGTGCTCTCCGCGGGATTCCCCGAGACGGTGCCGGCGACCACCGTGGACCGGCAGTGCGGCTCCTCGCAGCAGGCCGTGCACTTCGCCGCGCAGGGCGTCATGTCGGGCGCGTACGACATGGTCGTCGCCTGCGGTGTGGAGTCGATGAGCCGGGTCCCGATGTGGTCGAACGTGCCGGCGGGCAAGGATCCCTTCGGGCCGGGCGTCGCCGAGCGCTACCCGGAGGGTCTGGTGCCGCAGGGGATCAGCGCCGAACTCATCGCCGCCAAGTGGGGCATCTCGCGCGAGCAGATGGACACCTTCGCGGTGAGCTCGCACCAGAAGGCGGCCGCGGCGTGGAACAACGGCCTGTTCGACGCCGAGGTCGCGCCCCTGGAGGGAGTGACCCGCGACGAGTGCGTTCGGCCCGCCAGCACCACGGAGATACTCGCCGGACTCAAGCCCGCCTACTACGACCCCACCTTCGGCGAGCGCTTCGGGCAGATCGACTGGTCCATCACGGCGGGCAACGCGAGCCCCATCAACGACGGCGCGTCGGCCGTGCTCATCACGTCGAGCGAGACCGCGGCCCGCCTCGGCCTGCGGCCCATCGCCCGGCTGCACAGCTTCGCCGTCACCGGCTCCGATCCGCTGCTGATGCTCACGGGCGTCGTCCCAGCCACCGAGAAGGTGCTGCGCAAGGCGGGGCTGGCCCTCGGGGACATCGATCTCTTCGAGGTGAACGAGGCCTTCGCGGCCGTCGTCCTCGCCTGGCAGCAGGAGACGGGCGCGGACCTTTCCAAGGTCAACGTGCACGGCGGAGCGATCGCGATCGGCCACCCGCTCGGCGCGAGCGGCACCCGCCTGACGACCACCCTCGTCCACGCCATGCGAACCCGCGGAGCCCGCTACGCGCTGCAGACGATGTGCGAGGCGGGCGGGCTGGCCAACGCGATGGTGCTGGAAGCCGTGTAGTGCCGGTGGCCGTGCGGTGCCGCCGCGGTGGTGAGGAAGGCCGTCAGCGCTTCCGCGACCGCGTGGTGTTTCAGCGGCCGCGCAGGTGGTGGCGCTTGCGCCAGGCCACCACCGCTCCGACCAGGGCCGGTACGGCGATGAAGCCCATCGCGACGAGGAAGGCGGGCGACGTCGGTGCCGAGGCCCGGGCGCCGGCGACGGCGTAGGCGGCGGTGTTCGGGATCGAGCCGAGCGCCGTCGCGAGGAGGAAGGGCAACCAGCCCATGCGGGAGACGGCCGCGCAGTAGTTGGCGGCCCAGAACGGCACCCCGGGGAACAGCCGGGCCACCATCATCGACCGGAAGCCGTGCCGGCTGAGCTGTCCGTCCGCCGCCTTCAGCCAGCGGGTGCGCAGCAACGGGCGCAGTGCGTCCTGCCCGAGGATCCGGCCCAGCCCGAAGGCGACACCGGCACCGAGCACGGTGCCCACGAGCGCGGTGCCCAGGCCCAGTTGGGAGCCGAAGAGGGCGCCCGCCGCCAGATTGAGGAGCGGCCGGGGCACGAACGCGACCGTGCACAGCCCGTACGCCACGGCGAACGCGACAGCCGCCGCGGCACCGCCGAGCTGCGGCGGCCAGCCGTCGGCGAGCAGCCGCTGCGGTTCGAAGAGCAGCACGCTCGACGCGGCCGCCGCGAGCAGCACCACGAGCAGGGAGAGCCGCGACCAGGGCGAGAGCAGTGCTCTCGTGCAGCGGGTGGTCAGGCCGATGCGTGCGGCGGTCAGGACGGCGGGTGCGGCGACGGCGAGCTCCACCGCGACGGTCAGGTCCGTGGCGACGGAGAGCTCCGTGGCGGCGGCCTGGGGAGTGGCCGTGGCGGTGCCCCCAGAGCGGGTGGTGGCATCGAGCATTCGGCGACACTAACCGACCAGTGTGTGTGATCGCCGTATGGTTCGTCTCATGGGCGTCACAGCTTCCGGAACCTCAGGTGTGCGGTTCGAGGTGCCGAACAGCGCTGTCGCGGACACCGTGCTGCCACGGCTCACGGCCACGTACGCCGCGGCCGCCGATGCGGAGCGGGCCGCGGCGATGCGCGCGTACATGAAGGACGTCGCGCCCTTCCTCGGGCTGAGCACGCCCGAGCGTCGCGCCCTGTCACGGACCGTCCTCCAGGACACCGCCCGACCTGACGAGGCCGACTGCACGGCGCTCGCGTTGCGCTGCTGGGATCTGCCCGAGCGCGAGTACCACTACTTCGCCGTCGACTATCTGCGCCGTCATGGGAAGCGGCTGTCGTCGGGCTTCCTGCCGTTGGCGCGCCACCTGGTTTGCACGGTCCCCTGGTGGGACACCGTCGACGCACTCGCCTCCCACGTAGTGGGAGGCCTGGTGGCAGCCGACCCGAAGCTGAAGACCGACATGGACGCGTGGATCGAGGACGACGACCTGTGGGTCGCGCGTACGGCCCTGCTCCACCAGCTCCGCTACAAGGACGCCAGCGACACCGAGCGCCTCTTCGGGTACTGCGTCCGCCAGTCCGGGCACCCCGATTTCTTCATCCGCAAGGCGATCGGCTGGTGTCTGCGCGAGTACGCGAAGACGGACCCGCAGGCCGTGCGGGACTTCGTCGCCCGGGAGCAGGGGAGGCTCGCGCCGCTGTCCGTGCGCGAGGCACTCAAGAACATCGGCGCCTGAGGCACCTTCAGCATCCGGACGCACCACCCGAAACCCCCGACTCCCGGGCGCCGAAAACCATTCGACGTGGGCCGACGCGTCGGCGATGATCTCCTCATGTTCCGGTACGCCTTCCTCCTCGCAGCATCCGCAGTCGCGGATGCCCCGAAGGCTGCCGTCCCGATCATCGTGGCCGCCGTCGACGGCGCCCGAAGCTGACCCTTCCCGGATCGTCCGGCGGACCCCGCAGGGGGAGGGTCGGCAAGCCCTTGGGGTCCCCGTCCCGGCCCGTATGCGCCGGGGCCATCACTCAGTTCCGCTGACACTGAAGAGGCTTCGAGGTACAGCCATGCCCAAGACGGCTTACGTGCGCACCAAACCGCACCTGAACATCGGCACGATGGGTCACGTCGACCACGGCAAGACCACCCTGACCGCAGCCATCACCAAGGTCCTCGCCGAGCGTGGCTCCGGCACCTTCGTTCCGTTCGACCGGATCGACCGTGCGCCGGAGGAGGCCGCTCGCGGCATCACCATCAACATCGCGCATGTCGAGTACGAGACCGACACCCGGCACTACGCGCACGTGGACATGCCGGGCCATGCCGACTACGTCAAGAACATGGTCACGGGCGCGGCCCAGCTCGACGGGGCGATCCTCGTCGTCTCGGCGCTCGACGGGATCATGCCGCAGACCGCCGAACACGTGCTGCTCGCCCGGCAGGTGGGCGTCGACCACATTGTCGTCGCCCTCAACAAGGCCGACGCGGGCGACGAGGAGCTCACCGACCTCGTGGAGCTGGAGGTCCGCGAGCTGCTCTCCGCGCACGGCTACGGGGGCGAAGCCGTACCCGTCGTACGCGTGTCCGGTCTCAAGGCCCTTGAGGGGGACCCCCGTTGGACGGCGGCCATCGACGCGCTGCTCGACGCGGTGGACACCTACGTGCCGATGCCCGAGCGGTATCTCGACGCGCCGTTCCTGCTGCCGATCGAGAACGTGCTCACGATCACGGGCCGCGGCACGGTCGTCACCGGTGCCGTGGAGCGCGGCACGATCCGGGTCGGCGACCGCGTCGAAGTGCTCGGCGCCACCGTCGACACGGTGGTCACCGGTCTGGAGACCTTCGGCAAGCCCATGGAGGAGGCGCAGGCCGGGGACAACGTGGCGCTGCTGCTGCGCGGTGTTCCGCGCGACGCGGTGCGACGCGGGCACATCGTCGCCGCGCCCGGCAGTGTCGTACCCGGTCGCCGTTTCGCGGCGCAGGTGTACGTCCTGTCGACGCGCGAGGGCGGACGCACGACACCCGTTTCCACCGGGTACCGCCCGCAGTTCTACATCCGCACCGCGGACGTGGTCGGCGACGTCGACCTCGGCGAGACGGCGGTCGCGCGTCCCGGCGACACCGTCACGATGACGGTGGAGCTCGGGCGCGAGGTCCCGCTGGAGCCCGGCCTGGGCTTCGCGATCCGCGAGGGCGGCCGGACGGTCGGTGCGGGGACGGTGACGTCGGTCGGCTGAGCGTCGGCCGAGGGACCAGGGTGCCCGCCCCGAGAGGGGCGGGCACCCGCTCGTACCGATGTCGGTGCCGTGCGCGAGACTGATCGCAGACGGAGCGTCAGGGGCACCGAGCCGAGGGGTGGGAACAGCCATGGGGGACAAGGCACTTGTGCTCGGCGGCGGGGGCAGCGGGGGGATCGGCTGGCTTGCCGGAATGCTGTACGGGCTCCTGGAGGCGGGTGTCGACCTGAGCGACGCCGATGTGGTGATCGGTACGTCGGCGGGCTCGTCCGTGGGCGCTCAGCTCGCCTCGGGACGGCTGACCCTCCTGGAGCTGTACCAGCGTCAACTCGGCCCGCAGAGCGGCGAGCTGCCCGCACGCCTGGGCGCGGGCGCCTACGCTCGCTATGCCTGGGCGACGCTGACGTCGCGCACCCCCGAGGACTACGGCCGGAAGATCGGCCGGATGGCACTGGCGGCCCGCACGGTGGACGAGGCGTCGCGTCGCTACGCGATCGAGAGCCGACTCGCCGCGCCCGAGTGGCCGACGCGGCCGCTGCGCATGCCCGCCGTCGACACGGCCACCGGCGAGCTGCGCGCCTTCGACAAGGACAGCGGGGTGCCGCTCGTGGACGCCATGGCCGCGAGCTGCGCGGTGCCGGGAGCATGGCCGCCGGTCACGATCGACGGCCGCCGCTGGATGGACGGCGGCACGCACTCGCCGGCCAACGCCCACCTCGCCGCCGGGTACGCGCGCGTGGTCGTCCTGGCTCCCGTCGCGGCGGGCGGCGGCCCCTTGGCCTCGGCCGCCGAGCAGGGCCGCAGGCTCACGGAGAACGGCGCCCGCGTCGCCGTCATCGCGCCCGACCGTGACGCGAAGCAGTCCTTCGGACGCAACCCCCTGGACCCCGAGGTCCGGGCGGCCGCGGCACGAGCCGGGCGGAAACAGGCCGCCGTACACGCGGCGGAAGCCGCCGAGGTGTGGCAGGGCTGAGACGGGGGGCCGTCGCCGGGACGGGGACGACCCCCCGTCTCGGGAGGTATGACGGCACAATGGACCCGTGGACGAGCCGATACCCGTGACACGGGCCGTGGATCACGGGACCGCCAAGCTGATGCCGGATGTCGACCGGAAGCGGGCGTGGCTCCTGACGGTGGACGGGGCGCCCCAGTCGTACGTCGATCTGGACGCGCCGACGCATCTGGAGTTCGAGTACGCGCGACGGCTCGGGCATGTACTGGACACGGTGGTGGAACCGGGAGCGGCCCTGGACGTGCTGCACCTCGGGGGCGGGGCGCTCACCCTGCCCCGCTATGTCGCCGCGACCCGGCCCGGTTCGCGGCAGGACGTGGTGGAGGCCGACCGCGGTCTGCTGTCCCTGGTCGGCGAGCATCTGCCCGTAGCCGACGGTTCGGGCATCACCCTGCACGGCGCGGACGCCCGTGCCTGGCTCGAAGCCGCCGCGCCCGACTCCGCCGACATCATGATCGCGGACGTCTTCGGCGGCACACGAGTACCGGCGCACCTGACCTCCACCGCGTACGCGCGCGCCGCCGAGCGGGTGCTGCGCGCCGACGGCGTCTACCTCGCCAACCTCGCGGACGCCGCGCCCTTCGCCTTCCTCCGCTCCCAACTCGCCACGTTCTCCACGGTGTTCGAGGAGCTGGCGCTGATCGCGGAACCGGGCGTCCTGCGCGGCCGCCGCTTCGGCAACGCGGTGCTCGTGGCGTCCCACCGCCCCCTCGACACGGCTACGCTCGCCCGCCGGACCGCCTCCGACGCCTTCCCTGCGCGTGTCGAACACGGACCCGCACTGCGGGAGTTCATCGGCGCTGCCGAACCCGTTCGTGACGAGAACGCGGTCCCTTCACCCGAGCCGCCCGACGGGGCCTTCAGCATCGGCTGACCCACTCACCAGGTCCGGCACCGGAGTCACGGTGCGTTCCGACATCCCGAACGACCACACAGCAGGGTTGTTCGAGTCCCGGCGCTCGTAGCGCCAGTACTCCTTGCCGGTCCGCAGGCTCGCTGCACGCTGCCGCCGTCGCAGCTTGCTCTACGGACGCCATCGGGCAGCGTGGCTGAGTCCGGTGGTGGCTTCCGTGGCACACGTGCGTGATCGTTCGGCACACCCGCCATCGTGGCTGACGGTCGTCGGCTGAGGCTCAGACGACACCAAGGCCGGCCTCCGCCCAAGGCGCTTCGGGGGCGTGCCAGTTGCGTGCCAGATCCTGCGGGGACTCACGGGGAACAGCGAGGACTCAGCCACGGATCACCAGAGCTGGAACACTACTCCGCCGCAGGTCAGTGCGGAACTTTCCCCCAGAAAGCCCGAGCTTCCCAAGCTCAGGTTCGTCCACGCGACCGTTCAGATGGAAGAGAAGCCACTCAAGCCGGTCGGCCGTGACTCCCAGAGACGAGGCCCAACCGTGCACGAAGCTGACGTAGGTGGCGTATCGGGTCGGCCAATGACGAGTGCCGGCCGCCTTCCAACTGGACCACCCGAGGGCGTTCAGCGAACGAAAGACCCGATCGTCGAGGATCAGGGCCCGACCGCACATGCCGTCGCGTTCGTCCACGGCAGCGAACCACTTCGTGAAGAAGGACCGCCCCACCCCACTGAGGACGAACCGTCGGTAGGCCTCGCGCAGGTCACCTTGTCGGACCGCTTCGCGCGTGGTCTGGAGAACAGCGGGCATGCGGGCGTCGGACAGGGCTGCTTCGGTGTACCGCGGCCCGCGTCCGTTGGTAGTGCCCGAGCCCCAGATCATGACGGCCACGAACAGGTCACGCAGACTATCGGGATCGTCACCAACGCGATCACGTAGATCGACCAAGTCGCCCCTGCTGATGAGTCGGTCCCCGCTCGAACCGTTCGCGTACTCGACGCCGATATCCAGTACGTGCGCTGCTCCGTGTGGATCCAGCCGTGAGCGCCACGTTCCGGGACGGAAGCGCACGGGCGTCTGTTCGCAATCGCGGTAGCGGACAACAAGCCTTTGAAGCTGCTCCATGATGTTCCCCCCTGGCCAGGACGGCAGCGTGCTGTGTGCCCAGGAGGCCCCTGAGCTGCCGTACGCGGCTCAGGAATCCGTCGGATCACCGTGCAGGCGTACCGTGCTGAGAATCTTCTGCACGGTCGCGTCCGACACCTCGTCGGACACGCCCTTGGCGCCGTAGAACGTCCAGGACACGAAGTCGCCGGCCGAGTTCTTGAAGGCGAACGTGGTCGCCTTGCCGTCGGAGTCGCACTTGCCCTTCTTGGGGACACCGGTCGAGTACGTCGTCGCGACACTGCCCTTGACGCCCGACTTCGTCGTGTACGGCTTGGGCTTGCCTATGGTGAGCAGCTTCTTGGAGGCGCTTTTCTGGTCGGTGTAGCCACCGAAGACCCACCACGCCGAGTCGTTGCGTGCGGGGTCGTCGGTGTTCTTGGCACCGCTCTGCCCCTTGGTGCCCGCGGCGGCCAGCGCCGTGTCGTTCTCGTACCCGTCCTTGTCGTCGTCGGACGTGCACCACTTTTCCTGGAGGAAGGCGGGCGCGGACATCCCGATCAGCGAGGAGCCGTCGCCCTTCTTCTCGTCCTCGAAGCCGATGAAGGTGCCGGGAGTCTTGACCTCCCAGTCCGCGGGTACGTCGAAGGCGGTGCCCCATTTCGGGTTCACCACGACCTTCCAGCCCGCGATCGTCGCCTTCTCCTCGTCGCCGCCGCGCGGGTTGTCGTCACCACCGCTCTCGCTCGGCGAAGAGGAGACGGACGGCTTGGGGGACTTGGACGGATCGCCACCCGCCTTGTCGTCCTTGTCGCCGCCGCCCAGGACCAGGAACCCGGTGACCCCGGCCGCGATCACGACGGCCGTCGCCGCGACGATCGCCGTGATCCTGGTCTTGTTCCCGCCACCGCCGTTGCCCCCCGAGGCCTGCGGCGCGCCGGGGGGCTCCGACGGAGCCCCCCACTGCGGCTGCCCGTACGGGTTGGGCTGCTGATATCCCGGCTGGCCGCCGGTCTGCTGATATCCGGGCTGCTGGTACGGATTCGGCTGCTGGTACCCCGGCTGCTGGTACGGGTTCTGGTCCTGCGGGTTCTGCTCGCCCCCGGGCGGCTGCTGTCCTGGCCACATGGGCAGTAACCCTAGTGCTGCCTGTGACACGTTTCGGTCACCGCGATTCGTCAGGCATGTACCGGTCAGGAGTTGGACGGGACCTTGTAAAGGCGTACGGTGGCGACGATTTTGCGGACCGTCGCGTCCGGTACCTCCTCGGACACCCCCTTGGCGCCGAAGAACTCCCACGACACGATGTCGCCCGAAGGCTCCTTGAAGGAGAAGACGGTGGCCTTCCCGTCGGTGGCGCACTTTTTCGATTTCTTCACACTCGACGACGAGGCGGTGGCAAGGCTGCCCTTGAGTCCGGACGTCGTCGTGTACGACTCCACCGCTCCGGGCGTGACAAGTTTCTTGTCGGGCTGGGTGTAGGCGCCGTAGACCCAGGCGGCCGCGTCGTCACGGGCGGCCTCCTCGGGGCTCTTCGCACCGTTGTTGCGCTTGGTTCCGGCGCCCGCGAGCATCGTGTACTCCTTGGTGCCGTCCTTGTCCTCGTCGGTGCCGCACCACTGCTCCTTGAGGAGCGCGGGGGCTCCGACACCGATGAGGGGCTTGTCCTCGGGGTCGTCGTCCTTCGAGACGTAGGTGACCCAGCCGGTCGACTTGAGTCCCCACTGCGCGGGCACGTCGAAGGCGATGCCACGCTTGGGGTTCACCACGGTCTTCCAGCCGGCGACGGTCGGCTTCTCGGCACCGTCGGTGCCTCGCGGATCGCTCGCCGGACTCGACTGCCGGGACGGGGACTTGGTCGGCTCGGGGTCGGTCCTGTCGTCCTTGCCGCCGCCGAGCAGGACGAATCCGGTCACTCCGGCGGCGATCACGACGGCCGCGGCCGCGACGATCGCGATGACCTTCGTCCTGTTGCCGTCGCCGCCCGTCGGCGGCGGTCCCGCGGGACCTGCCGTGACCGTCGGGGCGTTCCATGGCTGCGGTTGCTGCTGGTACGGATTGGGCTGCTGGTACCCCGGCTGCTGATATGGATTCGGCTGCCCGCCTCCCGCGTACGGCTGCCCGCTGCCGGCATTCTGCTGCGAATTCTGCGCGCCCCCTGGCGGCTGCTCTCCTGGCCACATGCGGCGTAAGGATACGGCGATCATCATCGGGTACTGGTCAAGGATTGCTACTCGTGGGTAACGTGGCGATATGAGCGCAGACCAGATGACGATCGGCGAGATGCTCGCCGCCACCGTGCCGATGGCCCGGACCCTGAACCTCGAGTTCGTGGAGACCGGTCCGGAGAAGGCGGTCGTAGCGCTGCCGGACCAGAGCGACTACCACAACCATGTCGGCGGGCCGCACGCCGGAGCGATGTTCACGCTGGGGGAGTCGGCGAGCGGGGCGATCGTCCTCGCCGCGTTCGGGGAGCAGCTGTCGCGCGCAGTGCCGCTCGCGGTCAGCGCCGAAATCTCGTACAAGAAGCTCGCGATGGGACCCGTCACGGCCACCGCGACGCTCGGCCGGCCCGCCGCCGACGTCGTCGCCGAACTCGACGCCGGGCAGCGCCCCGAGTTCCCCGTCGCCATCGCCATCCAGCGCGGTGACGGTGCAGTGACCGGTGAGATGACCGTTGTCTGGACGCTCCGCCCGAACAGCTGAGCCACACGCCTTGCGCAGGGCCTCGGCCGGGTCGTACGACCTGGTCGAGGCCCTTGGCCGTTCATGCGGGACCGCTCTGCCCCTGCCGTTGGCGGTGCACCGCGCCGCCGCGTCGGGTGGCATGTGTGCGCAAGGCAGGTCGCCGGCCCCCCCCCCGGGGGTAGTGGCCTGCCTGCCGTCCATGTCTCTTCGGCGCCGCCGTCCTCGGCGCCACGGCACCGGCCCAGTCCGCCTCCGCTTCGGCTGCGCGGCATACCCTCGTGCGCACGGACGCGGGTTGGGTCCGCGGCGAGACCGCCACCGAGGGACGGCAGTTCCTCGGCATCCCGTATGCCGAGCCGCCCGTCGGCGATCTCCGGTGGAGGAACCCTCGGCCCGTCGAGCCCTGGCACGGTGTGCGCACCACGAAGGACTTCGGCAAGCACTGTGTGCAGACGGCGAGTTGGGACCCCGGCTACGAACAGCCCAGCCACACCGAGGACTGCCTGGACCTCAATGTGTACGTCCCCGACGGCGCCGGACGGCGTCCGGTGATGGTCTGGCTGCACGGTGGCGGGCTCACCGCGGGCGCGGGCGAGGACATCGTGCCCGACACCTTCGCCCGGCAGACCGGCGCGGTCGTCGTGACCGTCAACTACCGGCTCGGCGCGATGGGTTTCCTCGCCACGGCCGGACTCGACGGCGAGGCGCACGACGGGATCTCGGGCAACTTCGGGATGCTCGACCAGCAGGCCGCGCTGCGCTGGGTGCGGGCCGACATCGGGCGCTTCGGCGGCGATCCGGGACGCGTCACCATCGCGGGCGAGTCGGCCGGCGGCCGCTCGGTCTGCACCCAGATGGCCTCGCCGACCTCGAACGGCCTGTATCGCGCGGGCATTGTCGAGAGCGGCGCGTACGGGAACTGCGCGGCACGCACCCACGAGACGGCCGTCTCGGCCGGCGCCGCCTTCGCGAAGAAGGTGGGCTGTGCCGATCTTTCGCTCGGCTGCCTGCGGGGCAAGTCCTCCGAGGAGATCCTCGCCGCGCAGGCCGACTTCGACTGGGGACCCGTCGTCGGCGGTGACTTCCTGCCCGTGCAGCCCTTCGAGGTGTACGCGAAGGGGGCCGCCGCCCGGGTGCCCGTACTGAACGGGGCGAACGAGGACGAGGGGCGGCTGTTCGCCTTCGGCCAGTTCGACGCGAGTGGGACACCGCTCACCGCCGAGCAGTATCCGGTCGTCGTCAAGGCGGCCTTCGGCGCGGACCAGGGCGGGCGGGTGCTCCGGCGCTACCCGCTGTCGGACTACCCCTCGCCCACGATCGCGTACGGCACCGCCGTCGGCGACTACCTGATGGCCTGCCCGGCGCTCCGGCTCGACGGCGCGCTCGCGGCTCGTGGTCCGGTCTACTCGTACGAGTTCGCCGACCGCACCTCGCCGCCGTTTGCCTCGCTGCGCAATCTGCACACGGACTTCGACTTCGGCGCGACCCACGTCAACGAGGTGCAGTACCTCTTCAAGCACTTCGGGCTCGAGACCCCGCTGAACACCGAGCAGCGGGTGCTGTCGAGGCAGATGGTGCAGTACTGGGGATCCTTCATCCGGGGCGGCGTGCCCCGGGCGGACGGACAGCCCGCGATGCCCGACCGCACGGGGGCGGTGCTCTCGCTGCGGACCGCCTCCGCGGGCGGAAACACCCTCAGCACCACGGCCGCTCACGCGCACCGGTGCGACCTCAGGGACTCCGCCTCGTAAGAGGGACCAGGTAGGCTGCCCGGCGTGCGCCCAGGGGGGAGCGCACGCCGGGTGATCACGAACCGCACACGTACGGTGCACGCCCGGAACACGCACAGCGATACGGAGGAACCGGCGTTGCACGTCCAGGAGTGGCTCGAGACAGTGCCCGCGGTCAGCATCTATGCGCTGGTGGGCCTGGTCATCGGCCTGGAAAGCCTGGGCATCCCGTTGCCCGGCGAGATCATCCTGGTCTCGGCGGCCCTGCTCTCCTCGCAGCACGCGGGCATCAACCCCGTCATCCTCGGGGCGTGCGCCAGCCTCGGCGCGATCGTCGGTGACTCCATCGGCTACGCCATCGGCCGCAAGGGGGGACGGCCGCTGCTCGCCTGGCTCGGCGCCAAATTCCCCAAGCACTTCAGCGAAGGCCATGTCGCCACCGCCGAGCGGTCCTTCCAGAAGTGGGGGATGTGGGCCGTCTTCTTCGGCCGCTTCATCGCCCTGCTGCGGATCTTCGCGGGTCCGCTGGCGGGTGTGCTGCGGATGCCGTACTGGAAGTTCCTGATCGCCAACGTGCTCGGCGGCATCATCTGGGCCGGAGGTACGACCGCGGTCATCTACTACGTCGGTGTGGTCGCCGAGTCCTGGCTCAAGAGGTTCTCCTGGCTCGGGCTGGTGGCGGCGGTGCTCATCGGGCTCGCTTCGATGCTGATCGTCCGCCGCAAGGCGAGGAAAGCCACCGCTGAGCGTGAGGCGGAGCCCGAGCCCGTGCCCGCCGCCGAGTAGGTTCCCTCGGTTCGCAACTGCGCCCGCCGGTGGCTGGTCACGCAGTTCCCCGCGCCGCTACGGAGCGCTCTTCCTACCCCGCGTCGTGCGCCTCGCGGTGTGCCTTCGCCAGCTCCACGTACAGCGTGCCGTTCAGTGAGATGCCCTCACGCTCCTCGTCGGTCAGCCGACGCTTGACCTTGGCGGGGACGCCCGCGACCAGTGAGCCCGGGGGCACCTGCATCCCCTGCGGTACCAGGGCCTGCGCGGCCACCAGCGAACCGGTGCCTATCACCGCGCCGTTCAGCACGGTGGCGCCCATGCCGATCAGGCAGTCGTCCTCGACGGTCGCGCCGTGCACCACGGCGTTGTGCCCGATGGAGACCCGCGCGCCGATGGAGATGGGGAATCCGGGGTCCACGTGAAGGCTGCAGTTGTCCTGGACATTGCTGTCGGCGCCGATGACGATCGGCCCGCAGTCGGCGCGCAGCACCGCGCCGTACCAGACGCTCGCGCCCGCGTGCAGCGTGACGTCCCCGATGACCACGGACGTGGGCGCCGCGAACGCCTCCTGGTCCACCTGCGGATCCTTGCCGCCGATCCCCATGATCAGCGCCTGCTGCGTCATCACCGTCTCCTCGTAGTTCGGTACACCGGCACCGTATGCCATCGGTCCCGGCCCCGGTGGGGTGAAGATCACAGCCGTACGAGCTCATCGGCGTGCCGTGCGCTGAGTACCGTGAGCGGGTGCCCAGGAGCAAGAACACGTTCTCATCATGGCGGCGCCGCCTCGCGCAGCGCGCCGTCCACGCGGGCTGGGCCTGGGTGCAGCGCACGGGTGCGGTCACGGCCGAGCACCCCGGGCGATTCCGCTTCGGCGCGATGGGAACGGGTACCAGACTGGCCTTCCCGCTCGGCACGGTCTTCGGGGAACAGTGGATCCACCTCGGCGCCCACTGCATCGTCGCCGAGCAGGTCACGCTGACCGCCGGTCTGATGCCCGACCTCGACCTCGGCCCCGACCCGATCCTGCGCATCGGCGACGGCGTGGTGCTCGGCCGCGGCAGTCACGTCATCGCCGACACGACGGTCACCATCGGCAGCGACTGCTACTTCGGGCCCTACGTGTACGTCACGTCCACCAACCACTCCTACGACGATCCGCACGAGCCCATCGGCAAGCAGTGGCCGCGGATGGAGCCGGTGGAGATCGGGCCCGGTTGCTGGATCGGGACCGGGGCGGTGATCCTTCCGGGGGCGCGGATCGGACGGAATGTCGTGGTGGCGGCCGGTGCGGCGGTCCGCGGCGTGGTGCCGGACCACTCGGTCGTGGCGGGCGCACCCGCGCGCGTCGTGCGGCGCTGGGACCCGGTGCAGGGGTGGCAACCGCCGCTGCGGACACCGGCGCCGGTGCCCATTCCCGACGGCGTGACGCCGGAGCAGTTGCTGGCGCTGTCGGGGATGGACGAGGAGACCGCGGCGCGTCTGGCGGAACTGGACCTCGATGCCGAGGGCACCTCCGGAGACGTGCGCGCCGAGTCCTGAGCCCTCAGGGCGCTCAACCGGTGGCGAGCAGTACTGTGCCGACCAGCGCGAGGCCCGCGCCCGCCGCCTGCACCCCGCGCAGCCGTTCGCTGAGGATGCCGCGTGCGGCCAGGGCCGTGACCACCGGATAGAGCGAGGCGAGGACGGCGGCGACGGTGACCGGGCCGTGCTGGGCGGCGACCGAGTACGTGCCATTGGCCGCGACATCGGCGAGGCCTACGAAGGCGAGCGCGGGGAGGGAGCCCCAGCGGAAACCCCCCTCGGGGAGGGCCCGGGTACCACGCCTCACGGAGACGAACAGGGCTGTGCCGCCCACCGCCACATTGGTCACGCGCTGGACGAACAGTGCGAGGAACAGCCCGGTCACCGACGACGACGCCTCCGCGATCAGCGCGAACACCGTGCCGAAACCGAGCGCCGCGAGCAGCGTGAGGAGGATCGCCTGCCGCTGCACGGGGGCGCCGCGCAGCTGAGGTCCGCCGGCGAGCACGACGCCCACGACGGCGACCGCGATGCCCGCGAACTGCGTGAGCCCGGGACGCTCACCGAGGACGAGTCCCACGGTGATGGGGACGGCCACGCCCAGCGAGCCGAGCGGGGAGACGACCCCCATCGGGCCGAGGGCAAGCGCCTTGTAGAAGGAGAGCAGCGCGACCGGTCCCACCAGTCCGGCGGCGAACGCGAACCACAGCTGCGGCCCCGCCGCGCTCCAGCCCCCGGTGGCGACCACGATCGCGCCCAGCACCGCCGCCGCGATGGTCTGCGAGACGACGACCACCGTGAGGGCGGGAGTACGCCGGGTCAGGAGGCCTCCGCCGAAGTCGGCCAGGCCCCACAGGAGGCTGGTGGCCAGGGCGAAGAGTGCCGTCACGGGGTACCTCGCAGTACAGTTCGGTGAACGATCAGGTGCACCACACGATAGTTCACCGGATTGAACTATGTCATCCAGAATATTGGACGGAATGTGTCGGACCTCGACCTGCTGACTCAGTCCCTGGCGCGCAACGTGAAGCGCTGGCGCACCGAGCGCGGCTTCACCCTGGAAGCGCTAGCCGCTCGCGCCGGAGTCAGCCGCGGCATGCTCATCCAGATCGAGCAGGCCAGGACCAACCCCAGTCTGGGCACCGTCGTCAAGATCGGCGACGCCCTCGGTGTCAGCATCACCACCCTCCTCGACTACGAGCAGGGCCCCAAGGTCCGGATCGTCCCGGCCGAGCAGGCCGTACGCCTGTGGCACACGGACGCGGGCAGCTACAACCGGCTCCTCGCGGGCACCGAGGCGCCCGGCCCGCTGGAGATGTGGGACTGGCGGCTCATGCCCGGCGAGGGCAGCCCCTCGGACCCGCATCCCGCCGGCACCGTCGAGCTCGTCCATGTCATGGCGGGCGAGCTGACCCTCACGGTCGACGGAGTCGAGCACCGCGTCCCCGAGGGCGCGAGCGCCTCCTTCGAGGCCAACACCCCGCACACGTACGGCAATGACGGCGACGTCCCGGTCGAGATGGTCATGGCGGTGTCCGTCCCGCTCGTGCAGTGAGACACCCGGCGGGCGGCGCCCACGGGGCTGTTAGCGTGCGGTCATGCGCGCACCCATCGGACACTTCGACCACGCCACGCCCGCCCCCGAGTGCCTCGACGAACTCACCCGTCCGGTCGCCGACGCCGTGCGTGAGTGGCGGGGCAGCATCCCCGCCGAGCAGATCGTCTACGTCGACACGGACCCGCAGTGGGCCGACACCGCCACGTTCGTCGAGCACTACGGCCCCGAGCTGCTCGACCAGTCCGCCAACTGCGTGGTCGTCGCGGGCAGGCGCGGCGGCGAGACCACGCTCGCCGCGTGCGTCGTCCTTTCCACCGCCCGCGCCGACGTCAACGGCATGGTTCGCCGCCAACTGGGCGCCCGCAAGGCCTCGTTCGCGCCGATGGACACGGCGACCGGGGAGACCGGCATGGAGTACGGCGGCATCACGCCGATCGGACTCCCGGGCGGCTGGCCGGTGTTGGTGGACTCGGCTGTCATCGAGCTGCCGTACGTCCTGGTGGGCAGTGGTCGACGGCGCGGGAAGCTGCTGGTGCCGGGGAAGGTGTTCGCGGAACTGCCGAACGCGGTGGTGTTGGACGGACTCGGCGTGTGAGGGCGGCCTCGCCGATCGAGGAGAGCACGCGGCTGTGTCGCCACCTCGAACGGGCGCTCTGACACGGCGCTTCAGGCTCTTCGACGACAGCCTCGCCCAGCATCCACCGGTGCGGACCCATCAGGCCCGGGATCAGTGTGCCGCAGGCGCCGCGCGCCGTGTCCGACGCGGCTTCGATCCCGTCCTTGGTCCGGCGAGTACCCACCGTTGCTGATCGTGTATCCCGCGCGGCCGGAAGCTGGTGCCCCTCAGACTTCGGCGCCGCCTCCTGATGACGACGGCGTGTGGTGGGCCAGCGCCAGATGCGGATCCGTCTCGCCGGGGGCCGGTGCCGGATCGGCGTGGACCAGGGCGGCGGTGAGTTTCGGGACGGCGTGCAGCAGGGCGTGTTCGGCGTCCACGGCGATGCGATGGGCCCGGCGGACGGTCGCCTCGCCGTCCACGACGACCGCGACTTCGGCCCGCAGTCGGTGGCCGATCCACCGAAGCCGCAGCTCACCCACGTCGCGTACCCCCTCGACCTGCCGGAGCGCGCGCTCGGCGCGGCCCACCAACTCCGGTTCGACGGCGTCCATCACGCGCCGGAAGACCTCGCGGGCGGCATTGCGCAGCACCAGCAGAATCGCGGCCGTGATCGCCAACCCCACCAGCGGGTCGACGAGTTGCCGGCCGAGGGCGGCCCCGCCCGCGCCCACCAGCACGGCGAGTGAGGTGAATCCGTCCGTTCGGGCGTGCAGTCCGTCCGCGACGAGCGCCGCGGAGCCGATCTCGCGGCCGACGCGGATGCGGTGTCGCGCGACCCACTCGTTGCCCAGGAAGCCGATGAGGGCGGCCGCCGCGACGACCGGGATGTGCCGCATGGGCTGCGGGTCGAGCAGGCGGTCGACCGCCGTCCAGGCCGCGAACGTCCCGGACGCGGCGATCGTCAGCACGATCACGATGCCCGCGAGGTCCTCCGCCCGCCCGTAGCCGTACGTGAAGCGTCGTGTCGCCGCGCGGCGGCCCAGTACGAAGGCGATCCCGAGCGGTATGGCCGTCAGCGCGTCGGCGGTGTTGTGCACGGTGTCCCCGAGCAGCGCGACGGATCCCGAGACGACCACAACGACCGCTTGCGCCAAGGCGGTTGTGCCGAGGACGGTCAGGGAGAGCCAGAGCGCCCGCATGCCTCGGGCCGACGACTCCAGGGCGGAGTCGAGCTTGTCGGCGGTTTCATGGGAGTGGGGGGTGAGGAGGTGGCGCAGGCGGCTCACGAGGGTGGTGTGCGCGTGAGGGCGCGGGTGGCTGTGAGCGTGGGCGTGCCCGTGCCGGGGCTGGTGAGGGCGGTCGTGGTCGTGCGGGTGATCGGGGCCGTGCTGGTGTCCGTGCGGGTGCTCGTGGCTGTGCGGGTGCCGGTGGCCGTTCCCGTCCTCGTACGGCTCTTCGTGTGCGTGCTCGTGGTAGTGCCGATCGCTCACGTGGGGCCCCTTCCGCCGTGCGGGAGTGGACGTGTCGGTGTCCACGGGGCCATTATGTGCGTATGAGCGCACGCATGCACCTATCACCTGCGCATGATGCGCACCCGCGCACCCCCGGCGAGGAGCAGTTCGCGCTCGCCGCCGAACTCCTGGCTCTCCTCGGCGATCGCACCCGTCTCGCCCTGCTCCATGCCCTGACCGGCGGCGAGGCCGACGTCAGCACGCTCACGGAGGCGTGCGGTGCCGCGCGTCCCGCCGTCAGTCAGCATCTGGCCCGGCTGCGGCTCGCCGGGCTCGTGAACACCAGGAAGGAAGGCCGCCGGGTGATCTACTCGCTCGGCGACGGTCATCTGCGCCGGGTGGTCGACGAGGCACTGAGCCTTGCCGACCACCGCATCAACGACCGTCCCGCGCACGACTGAGGACGACCGGGAGGCCGTACGCCCCGTGGTCGCCGTACCCCTCAATCGTCGGTGTCGTTCAGTGGAACTGGGGCACGACCAGATGGATGCCGTACGCCACCACGGCCGCTCAGGCCAGGAAACAGAGCCCGGCCTGAGCGAATCCCAGTGCGGCGCCGCCACCGTCGCCCCCGCGCGCGGTCTCGACGCGGGCGAGGCCCCGACGGAGTCCCGGCGGGGCAGGGCGGGGCGCGTGCGCGGCTGTCCCGTCGCCCGCCGCGCAAACCGCTTGCCGTGATCGTCGCATGGTCAGCAGGATGGCGCCATGCCCACTTTCACCGCCCCCGACGGGACCCAACTCGCCTACCACGCAACGGGGGAGGGCGAGCCCCTGCTCTGCCTGCCCGGTGGGCCGATGCGCGCCTCCGCCTACCTCGGCGACCTCGGTGGACTGGCACGGCACCGCCGGCTGATCAGGCTCGACCTGCGGGGCACCGGCGACTCCGGCATCCCGGCCGACCCGGCGACCTACCGCTGCGACCGGCAGGTCGACGACGTCGAGGCACTCCGTGCGCACCTCGGGCTTGAACGCGTCGACCTGCTCGCCCACTCGGCGGGCGGCGACCTCGCCCTCCTGTACGCGGCCGGGTACCCGGGGCTCGTCCGCTCCCTCACACTCGTCACCGGCCGTGCGCGGGCCCTCGGCGTCGACTTCACCGAGGAGCACCGCAGGGAGGCGGCCGCCCTGCGCAAGGCGGAGCCGTGGTTCGAGGCAGCCCACGAGGCTTACGAACGGGTCTGGGCCGGTCTCGTGAGCGACGCCGACTGGGACGCCACCGCCCCGTTCTTCTACGGTCGTTGGGACGAGGCCGCCCGGGCGCATGCCGCGACCGACGTCGAGCAGACCAATGAGGAGGCCGCCGAACTCTACGCGTCCAGCGGAGCGTTCCGTCCCGCCGAGGCCCGCGCGGTCGTCGCCGCTTGGGACGCAAGGGTGTTGCTCCTCGTGGGCGCGCTCGACAGCGGCCCGTTGCCGCGCGTCGCCGCGGCCATCGCGGAACTCTTCCCGCGGGTCGAGCTGACTGTCCAGCCGGACGCCGGTCACTTCCCGTGGCTCGACGATCCGGACAGTTTCATCGGGACCGTCGCCGATTTCCTCGACCGGGGGAAGTGACCGCCTCAGGCCAGCCGCAGATCGATCCACTCGGCGGTCTCGCCCGGCAGCACATACCGCTCGATCTCGACGAACCCGTGCTTTTGCGCGAACCGCAGACCGTCCTCGTTGGCCGCCAGGACGACCGTCTCGATCACCTCGGCGCCCAGCGTGCGCGCCTGCTCGAGCCCGCGTGCGTACAGCTCCTCGCCGAAGCCCTGCCCGCGGTGTTCGGCGAGCACGCGAGCGATCACCGTGGCCGTGGCGGTGTCGTGCGTGGGCGGGCGCACCGTCGTGCAGCCCACCAGGACGTCGCCGAGATACGCGACCTCCAGGTGGTTGCGCCGGACGCGCTCCCGTACGTCGTGGAGCGACATGGCGGCGGGCGGGACGATCACGTTGTGGACATGCTGCCAGTCCTTGAGACGGGCTTCGTCGTCCGGCTGCTCGATGCGAAGGAGGTACACGGGGTGCAGGAAACCGGTGCCGCCCACGGGACGTCAACTGCATTTGCGCGTGGGGCGGCGACCGGTCAGCCGAGCCGAGGGATCTCGATGGCCGGGCAGAGGTCCATCACCATGTCGAGCCCCGCTGCCCGGGTCCTGTCGTACGCGGCCTCGTCGACGACATCGAGCTGGAACCAGACGGCCTTGGCGCCGATGGCGGCGGCTTCGTCGGCGACGGGGCCGGCGAGGTCGCCGTTCACGAACACATCGACGACGTCCACTTCGAAGGGGATCGCAGAGAGGGTGGGGTATCCCTTCTCACCGTGGACCGTCTCGGCCTTCGGGTGGACGGGGACGATGCGTTTGCCGAAACGCTGGAGGACGTCTGCCACCCGGAATGCCGCGCGCCGCTCGTTCGTCGAGAGGCCGACGATCGCCCAGGTGTCGCCGAGCTCGGTGAGGATCTTGCGGATCGTTGCCGGGTCGCCGTACACGGTCGGCCTCCTTGGAGTCTGTGCAGGTGCTGTCCAGCGGACCAACAGCGTGCGGCGGGCGACCATTCCCGGAGGCTGAGCGCTCCGCGCACCAGGACGGATTCCCGTCCGACCACTTCGCCGCAGGCAGTAGCGGGAGGCCGATTTCTCTCTCGGCGCCCTCGTGGAACGACCGTGGCCGGGGTGGGGATGAGCGGAAGGTCGCCCTCACTGGCTGAGGCACTCCGCACTGCGCGCGCCGGACCCGCGGGACGTCGCTGAAGTGTCCGACTGCCGAGTATTGAGACACCCAACCCGTTGTGCGAAGCGGCATTTCATGGCCTCTTCCAGTGGCCGATACGGTCGGATTCATGGAGTGGAATTTTCAGACGGCCGAAAAACTCGCGGCGGCCTTGCGTGCAGGTGAAGTGACCTCGGCGGAACTGACCGACGAGGCGATCGCCCGTATTGAGCGGGACGACAAGGCCATCAACGCGATCTGCGTGCCGGACTTCGACCGTGCACGGGCCGCCGCGCGCGGCGCCGACCAGGCGCGCGCCCGCGGTGAGGACCGGCCGCTGCTCGGAATTCCGGTGACGGTCAAAGAGTCCTACAACATCGCCGGGCTGCCCACGACCTGGGGCATGCCGCTGCACCGGGACTACATGCCGGCCGAGGATGCGGTGCAGGTGTCGCGACTCAAGGCCGCAGGCGCGGTGGTGCTCGGGAAGACCAATGTGCCCTTGGGGCTGCAAGATGTGCAGAGCTTCAACGAGATCTACGGCACCACCAATAACCCGTGGGATCACGGTCGCACGCCGGGGGGATCCTCCGGCGGATCAGCGGCGGCCCTGGCGTCCGGATTCGGAGTGCTGTCCATCGGCTCCGACATCGGCGGTTCGTTGCGCACCCCCGCACATTTCTGCGGTGTCTACGCCCACAAGCCGACGCTCGAGCTGGCGGCGACCCGCGGTATGGTCCCGCCGCCCGCGCCTGCATTGCCGGCCGACCTTGACCTCGCCGTCGTCGGTCCGATGGCGCGCACCGCCCGCGACCTCGCGCTCCTGCTCGACGTCATGGCCGGACCGGACCCGCTGACGCTCGGTGTGGCGTACGACCTGACGCTGCCGCCCGCGCGCCACGAGCGGCTCTGCGACTTCCGGGTCCTGGTCCTCGACGAGCATCCGTCCATTCCGACCGGGTCCGCCGTGCGGGCGGGCGTGAACCGGGTGGCCGACGCGCTTGTCGACGGCGGCGCCCGCGTCGAGCGGCACATTCCGCTGCTGCCCGATCTGACCGAAGCCGCGATGCTCTACACGCAGTTGCTGTTTTCGAGCTCCGCTGCACGTTTTCCCGTCGAAGCGTACGAGCAGCTGCGGACCCGCGCCGCCGGACTGAGCGCAGACGACCGGAGTCTCGACGCGGCGCGGCTGCGCGGCATGGTGTTCAGTCACCGCGACTGGATCGAGGCGAACAGCCGTCGCGAGCTCCACCGCCACGGCTGGCGGCAGCTCTTCGCCGAGTTCGATGCCGTGGTGTGCCCGATCACGCCTACTCCCGCGTTCCCGCACGACCACAACCCCAATCTGTTGGAACGCCGGATCGACATCGACGGCGTCGAGTACCCGTACTTGGACCAGCTCGTCTGGGCCGGTCTGGCCACCATGCCCGGTCTGCCCGCCACCGCCATACCAGCGGGCCGGTCCCCTGAGGGTCTGCCGGTGGGAGTGCAGCTCATCGGTCCGATGTTCGAGGACCGCACCCCGCTGCGGCTGGCCGAACTGCTCGAGCAGAAGATCGGCGGCTTCCAGGCACCGAAGCAGGGCGTACTACCTGGGCATCCGTCGAGGGCGAGGTGAGGATCACGACGAGATCCTCCGAATGCGCACAGTCGCTGCCCGGCACGCGAATGTCACCCGCCTCCCGCAACCCGACAGAAGGCCGTCGCCGCAGGTCGGCGGCGTGCACTTTCATCGGTGGCCTGGCGAACCACGGGGAAGTGCAGTGGAGTTGAGAGGGCCCACCGATGAAGCAGCCTGTGACAGCGCGGAAGGCGCAGGGCGCAGAGCCGCCATATGAAGCCGAGCGCGAGACCCTACATGTCGGTCGCCCGCCTCCACGTTCCCCGGGGAGCGGGGCACCGACCGCAGGGCGTCAGTCAGCGTTCCAGGACGAGGGCCAGGCCCTGTCCCACCCCGATGCACAGCGCGGCCAGACCCGTGCCCGAACCCGCTGCCGAGAGCTGGTGGGCGACCGCTCCGGTGATCCGGGCGCCCGAGGCACCGAGGGGATGCCCGAGGGCGATCGCGCCGCCCTTCGGGTTGAGGAGGTCGGAGTCGAGGTCGGGGAGGGCCGCGAGGCAGCCCAACGCCTGTGCGGCGTAGGCCTCGTTGAGCTCGATGGTGTGCAGGTCGCCGAAGTCGCGCCCGGCCTTCGTCAGTGCCTTGCGGATGGCGTCCACCGGGCCGAGACCGAAGTACTGCGGCTCGATGCCGGTCACGGCGCCGGCCCGGACCCTGGCCAGCGGCTCACGGCCGATTTCGGCCAGCCCGGCCTCGTCGGCCAGCAGCAGGGCCGCCGCGCCGTCGTTGAGCGGCGAGGCGTTGCCGGCCGTGACCCTGCCGCCCTCACGGAAGACGGGCTTGAGACGGGCCAGCGCCTCGAGGGACGTGTCGTCCCGGATGCCCTCGTCGCGTGGCAGGTCGACACCCTCGACGGGGACGACCTCGGCGTCGTACGCACCGTCCTTCCACGCCCGCGCGGCATTCTCGTGGCTGGCGAGCGCGAAGGCGTCCTGGGTCTCGCGGGTGATCCCGTACTGGTCGGCGATCAGCTCGGCGCTCTCGCCGAGCGGGATGGTCCATTCCTCGGGCATGCGCGGGTTGACCATCCTCCAGCCCAGAGTGGTGGAGTACAGCTGCTGGTTGCCGACAGGGAAGGCCCGGTCGGGTTTGGGCAGGACCCAGGGGGCGCGGCTCATGGACTCCACTCCGCCTGCGACGGCGATGGAGGCGTCGCCGAGCGCCACCGCGCGGGCGGCCTGGATGACGGCCTCCATCCCTGAGCCGCACAGCCGATTGACGGTGGCTCCGGGGACCGTGACGGGCAGGCCCGCGAGCAGGACGGCCATGCGTGCGACGTCGCGGTTCTCCTCCCCGGCACCGTTGGCGTTTCCGAAGAGCACATCGCCGATGAGGGCCGGGTCCAGCGCGGGGCTGCGGTCGAGCAGACCGCGCAGCACGCCTGCGGCGAGGTCGTCGGGGCGCACTGAGGACAGCGCCCCGCCATAGCGGCCGATCGGTGTACGGACGGCGTCGACGACGTAGACGTCCCGCAGGCGCTCGTTCATCGGGACTCCTTGTGCTGGAGGGGGAGATACGGACGGTGGCTGATGCCGGCCCGCCGGTCCGGGGTGCTGTCCGGGAATCCCGGCCGGCGGGCGATTGGGGGGAGCCGATCCACGGTCACCTGACGGTGTCGGGCACTCGTACGCGCGCGGCGGTACGGCTGACGATGTCGTCGGCGCTGACGCCGGGAGCCGTCTCGACGAGGACGAGCCCGTCCTCGGTGACGTCCAGGACGCCCAGGTCGGTGATGATGCGGTCGACGCATGCCCTGCCGGTCAGGGGCAGGGTGCAGGCCTCCACGACCTTCGGGCTGCCGTCCTTGGCGCAGTGGTCCATGACGACGATCACCCGCCGGGCGCCGTGGATGAGATCCATCGCACCGCCCATGCCCTTGACCATCTTGCCCGGGATCATCCAGTTGGCGAGGTCCCCGGCGGCGGAGACCTGCATGGCTCCCAGGATCGCCGCGTCGATGTGACCGCCTCGGATCATCCCGAAGGACAACGACGAGTCGAAGAAGCTCGCGCCCGGCAGCACCGTGACCGTCTCCTTGCCCGCGTTGACGAGGTCCGGGTCCACGTCCTCGTCGGCCGGGTACGGGCCGACACCGAGGATGCCGTTCTCCGACTGGAGCACCACATGCACCTCCGTCGGGATGTGCTCGGGCACCAGCGTGGGCAGTCCGATGCCGAGGTTCACGTAGTCGCCGTCCTGGATTTCGGCCGCCGCTCGTGCGGCCATCTCGTCCCTGGTCCAAGGCATTAGCGTCGCCCCGTCCTTTGTGCCGGAGGCGCGGAAATCGTGCGCCGTTCGATCTGCTTGTCCGCGGCCTGCTCCGGCGTCAGTTCGACCACCCGCTGGACGAAGACGCCGGGGAGATGGATCTCGTCCGGGTCCAGCTCGCCCGGCTCGACCAGGTGCTCCACTTCGGCGACCGTGACGCGGCCGGCCATGGCGGCGAGCGGGTTGAAGTTGCGGGCCGAGCGGTGGAAGACGAGATTGCCGTGGCGATCGCCCTTGGCGGCCCGGACCAGTGCGAAGTCGGTGGTGATGCCGTGTTCGAGCACGTAACGCCGCCCGTCGAACTCGCGTGTTTCCTTGGGCGGTGAGGCCACTGCCACGGTGCCGTCGGGTGCGTAGCGCCAGGGCAGGCCGCCCTCGGCGACCTGGGTGCCGACACCGGCGGGGGTGAAGAAGGCGGGGATTCCGCAGCCGCCGGCCCGCAGCCGCTCGGCGAGCGTGCCCTGCGGCGTCAGCTCGAGCAGCAGTTCCCCGGAGAGGTACTGGCGGGCGAACTCCTTGTTGTCGCCGACGTATGAGCCGGTGACACGGGCGATGCGACCCGCGGAGAGGAGGATGCCGAGGCCGCCGCCGTCCACACCGCAATTGTTCGACACCACGCTCAGCCTGCCCGCGCCGGTCGCGTACAGCGCCTGGATCAGCACATTGGGGACACCGCTGAGGCCGAAGCCGCCGACGGCCAGCGACGCTCCGTCCGCGACGCCGGCCAGCGCCTCCTCGGCGGTGGCAACCACCTTGTCCATGGGCATTGCACTCCGTTCGGGTCCGGCAGCTCGCCGGACCGGCGTCTGCCTTGCTTCCTGTGGTCCTGTGTGGGGCCTGGACCTGGTCCTGGGCCGCGCCGTCAACGCTGGAGCACGGTCCGAAGCGCGCCGAGCAGCTCGGCGTTGGCCGAGGATTCGTCCTGCGGAGTCGTGGCGGACCGCCAGGCGATGTATCCGTCCGGGCGGACGAGCAGGCAGGCGTCCTCGGCCACCTCCGATACGCGGCGCCACTCGCCGTAGGCGTCGCGGCTGTTCTCGCCGCCGATGCGCGCGCACTTGAGAGGGACGCCCAGGGCGGACTCGCAGGCGGCCGCGGCGGCCTCCCACACGCCGCCGGACGGCCCGGTCACCAGCGTGAAGATTCCCTTGCCGACGACGTCCAGCGTGGACAGGCGGTGGCCGTCGTTGTCGACGAGCCAGGCGTGCGGCAGCTTGGCGCCGGGGCGCGTCGTGGGCCGGTGGATCAGCTCCGGGTCCCCTGCCCATTCCTCGGCGGGGCCTGCGTCCTGGACGACCGCGGAGGAGACATAGCGCTGGTTCAGCTCGACACCGTGGGCGTTGAACTCGTAGTTCTTCAGCTGGACGGCTTCCTCCAGCGCCTGTCGCCGCTTGGTGCCGTCGGCCGTCTCGCTGCGGGATGCGGCGAGACCGTTCGCGATGTCGTCGTCCCCGCTGTACCCGTCGAGGCCCAGGGCCTCGAAGATCGGGCCGAACTGGTCGCGGCTCAGGTTGGCGCGATCGACGATCTGCTTGCCGATCGGTGCCCGCTCCGCGGTGTAGGTGTCCAGGAGAGCCGGCCCGGCCTGACCACGGATGACCATGGCGAGCTTCCAGGCCAGGTTGAACGAGTCCTGGATGGAGGTGTTGGAACCGAGACCGTTGGACGGCGGGTGCCGGTGCACCGCGTCACCGGCGCAGAAGACACGTCCGGCCGAGTATGTCGTGGCGTAGCTGTGGTTGACCGTCCACAACGAGCTCGACGTGATCTCGACGGGAATGTCACGGGCGCCGACGAGGTCGTGGACGATGTCCCGGGCCGTCGCCTCGTCCATCCGGGGCGGGGGCTGGTCGATGTCGTACCCCCACACCAGCAGCCACTCGTTCCACGGCCGCACCATGCGCACCAGGCCCATGCCGATGCCGCCCATGTGGGCGCCCGGCCGCAGCACCCAGTACAGAACGCTCGGACGGTGGGCCACATACCGGGACAGGTCGGCCTTGAAGGTGATGTTCATGCTGCCGGCCTTGCCGCTCTGACCGGCGATCGGCAGCCCGATCTGCTCCGCCACCCGGCTGCGGCTGCCGTCCGCGCCGATCAGGTAGCGGGCCCGCACGGTGAACTCGTCCCCGCGCACCCGGTCCCGTAGCAGGGCGGTGACACCGTCGGCGTCCTGCTCCAGGCTGAGGAACTCGGTGTCGAAGCGGACCTTTGCGCCGCGCGCGGCGGCGTTGTTCACCAGGATCGGTTCGAGGTACGTCTGCGGTAGGTCGATCATCTGCGTGGGGCTGGCGGCACCGTACTCGGTGGCCGCGTGCGGACCGGTGCCCCAGCTGCGGATCCGGCCGATCTCCTCGCCGGTCAGGGCGGTGCACAGGACGGTGTCGCCCATGAGTTCGGCGGGGCTGCCGGCCGCGGCGGCCTCGGCGTCCACGCCGAGGTCGCGCAGCACCTCCATGGTGCGCTGGTTGGTGATGTGCGCGCGGGGGGTGTTGGCCAGCCAGCCGTACTTATTGACGAGCAGAGTGCGAATTCCGTAGGTGGCCAGGAGCAGGGCGGCGGATCCGCCTGCGGGGCCGCTGGGAGCAGCCGAGCCGCTCGACTTCGTCGCGGACCTGGCCGACCGTTCCGGTGCCGAAGATGACCCGCGAGGGGTGGGAGGTGTAGACGAAGTTCCTCATCGTTGTCCGCCTTCGCGTGAGCCGTGGGTCCTGGACGTCTGCCACCGAGTGTCGGGGCCGTGAACGTTCCGTTTCCTGCACGATTCACGCGTGTTTCTGCAGGATCGGCGCAAGGCTTCCGAGGCTCGGCGGACCGGTCCGGGGCGCGCCGGATCGCGGCGGGGCGGGCAAGGGGGCGGTACGGCGGGAGGGCGCGAGTGATGCGGCGGCGAGGGCCGCGGAACCGAGGGTCAGGCCGCCCGGCGGAAGGCAGCGGGGGTCGTGCCCAGCTTGTCACGCATGACGCGTGTGAGGTGTTCCTGGTGGGAGAAGCCGCAGCGGACGGCCACGTCGGCGATGGGTAACGTCGTGGTGCGCAGCAGCCGGCGTGCGTGGTCCAGCCGCAGTTGGAGCAGGAACTGGTGGGGCGACTTCCCGGTGCTGGCTCGGAACCGTCTGGTGAACTGGCTCGCGCTCAGACCGGTGGCCGAGGCCAGCTCCGCCACGGGCAGCGGCTCGGAGAGCCGTGTCTCCATCAACTCGTGGGCGGACGTGAGCTGCTGACCCGTCAGTCCTGACGACGCGCTGTCGCGCTCCGCGGGCCGGCCGGCCGCATGCGCGTGGGCGAGCCGAGCGGCGAGCGTGCCGACAAGGTGGTCCGCGTAGGTGCGTGCGGAGGGCTCCCAGTGCCGCACGACGCCGTCCAGAGCCAGGACGAGTTGCTCGATCAGCGGGTCGGAGCTGCCCAGTTCCTCGGCGAGTTCCACCGTCCCGCCCTCACCGTGCGCTTGCTGCAGGACCGAGTCGGCGAGGTAGAGGTGGACGGTGTCCAGTCCCCCTTGGAGTTCCACGTCCAGCGCCCGGCCCGCGGGGTGGAGGAAGATCCCTCCGGCCGGAATCCGCTGCGTCCGCATCGACCGGCCGGTGCGGCGCCGAACGGTCACCGGGCCGCCCAGATGCAGGATCAGCAGGTGGGTGGGGGCGGCGTCGAATGTCGCGTGGTACGGCCGTTCTCGCTGGGTGGAGACATACGCGTGCTCCCAGCCCAGGCCCGAGCTGGTCCGCTCAGGTCTCACCCACGCCTGGCGCAGGATGCCGCTGGTGTCGAGGAGTCCCAGCTCGGACATCGGCGCCCCGAGGTCGAAGGTGCCCATGCGAGCCTCCCGTGGGTCCGTCGGCAGATCCATTTTATTGAATGTTTAATTGCTGCGGCGTATTCCCCGCAAGACCTTCTGCGCCCTGGCCGCTGCTCCGGTGCTCCTTCGCGACCGGGTGCCGCTTGCTGTACCGGACGGCTGGAGGAGACTCCTGTACGCCCGACACCCTCGAGCCTCAGCGACGGGTGAGCCGCACGGCAAGGGTTTCAGCGACCGCGTGTGTCATTGGCCCCCGCGGATGCTCAGCAGCTCCGTGTTGCGATCGCCGGCGCCGCCCGCCCAGCCCTCCTGGACCCCGGCCCTCATGCCGTCGGCCAGTCCGGGAGCGTTGTACGCCAGCTCCCGGTAGAGGGAGGCGAGGCCGACCGTCGACAGATCGTCGAAGTCCGGGGCGGTGCGGTGCGGGGCGGCCGACTCGATGAGGGTGGTGAACAGGGACAGCGTCCCGTCCTCGTTGTCGGCCAGTTCGAACAGCCGGGCGTGATGCGGATAGTCCACGTGGGAGGCGGTGTTGACCTCCCAGAAGGAGCGGGCGGGTGTCGCGTGCCCGTGCGGTGTGATCCGGTTGACGTGGCTGTGGCCGTTGATCCAGGCGACCACGTTCGGGAACCTGCTGAGCAGGGCGATGACTTCGGCGCCGTCGTGGCGCGGCTCGTCGGTGCGGGCGGCGTCGGGGCGGCGGGTCATGCTCGGGCTGTGGTGGTGGCTGAAGACCAGGATGTGGGCGTCGTCGGCGCCGGGATGGCGGACGAGACGGCCGTCCGTGTCGTAGGACCGGGAACTGTGAGCGGCCAGTGTCCTTTCCAGCCAGCGGAGTTGGTCGGTGCCGAGCGAACCCTCGTAGTGGCCGCTGCGGTACGTCGTGTCGATGCTGATCCCGATGACGTTCTCGGCGACCTGGAAGGTGTAGTACATCCGATCGCCGTCGAGATGGTCCTGCGTATAGCCGTGGCCGACCGGACCGGCACCGGCGTGGGCGGGGTCGAGGTGAGCGGCCAGATAGTCGTGCGGGGTGCACAGCCGGCGCCGCTCGTCGGCCGTCACGGTCCGCGCCGATGCCGCGTTCCTGCTCAGGATCGCCTTGAGCACCTCGCTCTTGGGATCGTCGCCCGACCCCAGCGCCTTCGCGTAGGCGGCGGCGTCCGCGGGCGGTACCGACAGCAGCTTGCGGGAGCCGACCGCGTAGTCGCTCAGCGCGGGCGAGAGGCAACCGCCGGGCAGATCGTCGTGGTTGCCGACCGTCGAGTGCCACGGGATGCGCAGCCCCGGGCTGGTCACCGGCCGGGTCACGGCGTCGAGGAAGCCGGGGATCAGGGGCAGCCCGCGCCGCTTGTCGAGGTCGCGCAGCACCGCGTCGCCCGGATGCCAGTACAGGGCGAGCCCGGAGTTCTGGACGCCTTCGTACGCCCGCGGGTCACCGGTGTTGGGGGTGATCCGACCGCCGCTCATCAGCGTGAGGAACCACTCCAGCTCGATCGCGGAGTTGTTGTCCACGTTGTCGCCCGTGGTCATCACGAACGCGGGCGGCTGACCGGTGTGCGGGCCACCGCCGAGCGCGTTCACCTGCTCCACGAGCGCGACCGCCCCCGCCACCGTCAGCGCCTCCTGCGCCCGCCACGCGGTGGGGGTGCGCGACCGCAGGAATTCCGTGCGCAGCGGGTTCTGCACGTCGGCGAGATGCAGATCGGTGAACTGGACGAAGCACGCGAGCGCCGTGCGCCGGTCCTCGCGCCCGACACGGGGCGGCGCCAGGTCACCCCGTACGACCGTGGGCCAGCCGGGGCCCGAGACCAGCCGCCGGTAGGTGCCCGGGTGCGCCGTGCCCCCGAGGCGCGCCGTCGTCTCCAGGGTCGTCGTGGCGTGCGGCGCCGACCGTTCGGCGCCGGCGCGTACGGCGGGCTCGGGCTGTGCGGAATGGGGCCGGCGTTGCCGGGGCAGGAGGGCTCCCGCCGTGCCGGCCGCCCCGACTGCCGCGGTGGCGCCCGAGGCGAGCAGAAATCGACGGCGGTTGATCGCGGACGCGGGTTCGGTCCCGGCCATGGGGCGGCCCTCCGGTGCCTCCGAGTGACTCACTGAGCGGAACCACTCATTCAGGTCCCAGGGGCACACGCGTGGCGACGCGATGAACGCCGCCGGAACAGCAGCACCGGCTGCCGGGCGACCTCGGCGGCCTCGGCCGCGGGACGGTCCACGGAAGGTCGGGCGAGTCTTGCGGGAGCCGGTCGAACCCTGGTGCCCGGGCCCGGGAAGGAGCTCCGTCCGGGGTGATCCCGAGTGCGAAGACCTGCCCGCGGCCCTCGTGGTCGTACGGCGACAGGCCCTTTGAAACGGGTACACGTGTCTGGAATGGGTCCCACCTCCCTGCGCCCGGCCCCCGGCCCGCCTACGCTCACCCCGTGCTCCGTATCATCGACGCCCGAACGGGCGAGCCCACCGACGTCGCCCGCGCCCGCCGCAGCCTGGTCCGCGTCCACGCGCGCGTGTGCGGGTACGACACCACGGGTCTGCGGGTGCTCCTCGTCGCGGATGTCCTCGTACGGGCCCTGGAACTCGGCGGAACTCCCGTCTGGGCGACCCTGAGCTGCTCGGCGGACCGGGCGGAACTCCGAGCCGGTGCCGCGTCGCTCGGTATCCGGCCGTTCGAGGAGCACCATGAGGCCGGGACCGGGCCGGGCGAGGCGCAGACCATCCACGTACTCGGCCCGGAGCGCGGGACGACGGGCGACGGGACGAGTGAGGGCGCGGCGACGGGCGGCGTGCGCGTCGAGGTCGCGCCGGTCGAGCCCGGCAATGGTCCCGTGGACCCCTCCGTCCTGCGGCTGGCCCTGCTCGCGCACCGCAGGGACCAGCCCGTGCGGCTCGACGCGGCCACCCTGGCGGACGCCGGCGATACGCTCGCGCGCTGGCGCGGTGCGGTGGCCGGCTGGGCGACCCGGCCGTCCCGGCCCGTCCCCGAGGACGTACGCCGGCGGCTGCGCGCAGCCTGGGAGGACGACCTGGACGTACCCGGCGTCCTCCGCGTCCTGCGCTGGGTGGAGACGTCCGACGTGCCGGACGGGGCGCGCTTCGAGACCTACGCCTACGCCGACCGTCTCCTCGGGCTCGAACTCACTCGGGAGATCGGGGCGTCGCTGTGATGGCGCGCGCCGGAGCCGGCCCGCTGCGCAGACTCGTCGTCCTGCGGCACGCCAAGTCCGCCTGGCCCGCGGGCGCGGCCGACCACGAGCGGCCCCTCGCGCCGCGCGGTCGGCGCGACGCTCCGGCGGCCGGACGAGCCCTCGCCGACGCCGACTGCCTGCCGGACCTCGCGCTGTGCTCCACCGCGGTACGCGCCCGCCAGACCTGGGAGCTGGCCGCGGAGCAGTGGGGCACCCCGCCGCCCGTACAGCTGGACGCGCGGCTGTACGGCGCGGACGTACCGGAGTTGCTGGAAGTCCTGCACGAAGTCCCGGCCCAGGTAAGGACGTTGCTGGTGATCGGGCACAACCCCGGCCTCGAGGAGCTGGTCCTCGAACTGGCGGGGGACGGGCTCGACGACGCGCTGGCACAGGTACGCCTGAAGTTCCCGACCTCGGCAGTCGCGGTCCTCGCCTGGCACGGCAGCAGCTGGCGGGAACTCGCCCCCGGTACGGCCCTGTTGACGGAGATGCTCGTGCCGAGGGGCAAGAAGCATCCCTGAGGCTCAGCCGACGTGGACCCGGGGCCTGCGCTCCGGGTCGGGCTCGGCGCGCCGGAGCACCTCCCGGGTGACCGGGGCGACCTCGCCCTCACCGAAGACGAGGAAGCGCACGAGGTGGCTCAGCGGATTGCCCTCGGTCCAGTTGAAGTAGGCGTTCGGGACCTGGCCGGTGCGCTCGCGCAGCTGCATGAGGACGGCGGCGATCGTGTTGGGCACGGTCGCGCTCTCCACGCGCAGCCTGCGTACGCCGTGCTTCTCGTCGCCGTGCACCGCCAGGTCGGCCGTGAAGTCGGAGGAGTCCGTGACGAAGACCTCCAGGAACAGTACCGGGCGGCCGTCGGGGATGTGGGTGTGTTCGCGCTGGCTGTGCTCCTTGGCGCGGTACTCCCGGGTGCTGTGCTCCTGCGGCTCGTTCGCGATGAGCTGCAGGGGGCCACTCGCGGCGGCTTCGTCGATGAACCGTGTCGCCGCCTCGTCGAAGGTGACGTCGGCGGCGCGCAGTTCGAAGGCGCGGCGCACCCGGGACGCGAACGAGGTGACCAGGATCGCGAGGATGAAGATCAGTGCGATCTTGATGCCGTCCGGACGCTCGATCACATTGGTGACCAGGGTGTATCCGAAGACCGCGGTGATCGCGCCGAATCCGGTCGCGGCGGCCCGGCGGCCCCGCTTGTGCACGGCGACGGTCGAGGCGAAGGACGCGGAGAGCATCAGGACCAGCACACCGGTCGCGTAGGCGCCGCTCTGGTCGTCGACGTTCGCGTTGAACCACAGCGTGATGAAGACCGCGGCCGTCATGAAGACCAGGACCAGCGGGCGCACCGCACGGGTCCACTCCGGTGCCATGCCGTAGCGCGGCAGATAGCGGGGCACGAGGTTCAGGAGCCCGGCGAGCGCGGAGGCGCCAGCGAACCAGAGGATCGCGATGGTCGAGAGGTCGTAGACCGTGCCGAAGGCCTCGCCCAGGTGCTCGTGCGCGAGATACGCGAGGGCGCGCCCGTTCGCCGAGCCGCCGCTCTTGAACTCGTCCTGAGGGATCAGGATCGTCGTCGCCAGGCTGGACAGAAGGAGGAAGCCGCTCATGATCACGGCGGCTGTGGTGAGCAGCTTGCGGGTGTCACGAATCCGGCCCGTCGGCTTCGCGTAGGTGTCCGTCGGGTCGCCCGTGACCTGGGGCATCACCGCGACACCCGTCTCGAAGCCGGACATGCCGAGTGCCAGCTTGGGGAAGACGAGCAGCGCCACGGCGATCATGGCGAGCGGCGAGGAGTGCTCGGCCGTCATCGCGTCGGTCCAGTTGCCGATCCTGACCGGGTGGCTCAGGACCTCGCAGGTGGCGACGGCCAGAACGACGACATTAAGTGTGAGATACGTCGCCACGAGCGCCACGGCGATGCCGATGGCCTCCTTGAAGCCCTTCAGGAAGACCGCACCCAGGGCGGCGACCAGGACGAGGGTGATCCAGACGTTCGCGTGGTGCATCCAATGCGGAGCGAAAGGATTCTCCACGACGTGCGCGGCGGCATCCGCGCCCGACAGCGTGATGGTGATCATGAAGTCGGTGGCGGCGAACCCGAGCAGCACGAGAACGAAGATCTTCCCCGCCCACCAGGGCAGCAGCCGCTCCAGCATCGCGATCGAGCCCTCGCCGTGCGGGCTCTCGCGCGCGACCCGGCGGTAGACAGGCAGCGCGCCGAGCAGGGTCAGCGCGATCAGCACGAGCGTCGCGAGCGGGGAGAGCAGTCCGGCCGCGAGTGCGGCGATACCCGGCTGGTAGCCGAGCGTGGAGAAGTAGTCCACGCCGGTGAGGCACATGACCCGCCACCACTTGTGGCCGTGGTGCTCGGCGTCCGGGGTGGCGTGCGGGCCCGGATGCCGTGCCGACTGTTCGCTCAGGCCCTCCAGGAGCCATGCCCGCCAGCGGGGCGTGGCAGCGGAGGGCCCCGGTTCGTCGGGTTCGGCGGCGTCCTTACTCTCCACCTGGGTGCCGGTCATGCTGCGATCTCCCTGCGATCGGTCGGGCCGCGTGGGGCCGAGGGTCTGGCCGGGGGCCTTGGACAACGACGAGCGAGTATTCACCACATCGTCGTCCGCGCCGCTGCCGGGGGCGGCCGGGCGCGGATCCGCCGTCCGCCACGCGCGTGTGCAGCGCATACGCTGGCCTGATGCAGGACGAGTACCGCACCGTGGCCCGCGCCGGCGTGCACGAGACCGAGGTCAACCGCTCCCGCTTCCTGTGCGCCCTCGCCCCGGCCGCCACCGAGCAGGAGGCGCAGGAGTTCATCGCCGGCGTCCGCAAGGAGCACGCGGACGCCACGCACAACTGCTACGCGTACGTCATCGGCGCCGACGCCGCCGTGCAGAAGGCGAGCGACGACGGCGAACCGGGCGGCACCGCGGGCGTCCCCATGCTCCGGATGCTGCTGCGCCGCGACATGCGGTACGTGGTCGCTGTCGTCACCCGCTACTACGGCGGGGTCAAGCTGGGCGCGGGTGGACTGATCAGGGCGTACGGCGGCTCGGTGGGCGAGGCGCTCGACACCCTCGGCACCCTCACGCGCAAACGCTTTCGTCTGGCCACGGTGACGGTGGACCACCAGCGGGCCGGCAAGGTCCAGAACGACCTGCGCTCCACCGGGCGCGAGGTGCGCGATGTGCGTTACGGCGAGGCGGTCACCATCGAGATCGGGTTGCCGGACTCCGACGTCGAGGCCTTCCGGGCGTGGCTGGCCGACGTCACCGCCGGGACGGCCGGGTTCGAACTGGGCGGAGAGGCATACGGGGACGCATAGGCGGGCCGGCACGGGCCGATACGGGAGTAGCCGCCCGTGATGTCCGACCCGCCCGTTAGTCTCGGGGATCATGAGGCTTCTGCACACTTCCGACTGGCATCTCGGCCGGGCGTTCCACCGGGTGAACATGCTCGGCGCCCAGGCCGAGTTCATCGGCCGCCTCGTCACGACCGTGCGCGAGCGCGACGTCGACGCCGTGGTCGTGTCGGGGGACGTGTACGACCGGGCGGTGCCGCCGCTCGCCGCCGTCGAGCTCTTCGACGACGCCCTGCACCGACTGGCCGACGTCGGCGTGCCCACGGTGATGATCTCCGGGAACCACGACTCGGCGCGCCGGCTCGGTGTCGGCGCCGGCCTCATCGGGCGCGCCGGTATCCACCTGCGCACCGAGGCCTCGGCCTGCGGCACACCCGTGGTGCTCTCCGACACCCACGGCGATGTGGCCTTCTACGGGCTGCCCTATCTCGAACCGGCCCTGGTGAAGGACGAGTTCGGGGTCGAGAAGGCCGGGCACGAGGTCGTGCTCGCCGCCGCCATGGACCGGGTCCGCACCGACCTCGCCACGCGCGCGCCGGGCACCCGCTCCGTCGTGCTCGCCCACGCCTTCGTCACGGGTGGCGAGGTCAGCGACAGTGAGCGGGACATCACCGTCGGCGGAGTCGCCTCCGTACCCGCCGGGGTCTTCGACGGCGTCGACTACACCGCGCTCGGGCATCTGCACGGCAGCCAGACCATCACCGAGCGCGTGCGCTACTCCGGCTCCCCGCTGCCGTACTCGTTCTCGGAGACCGACCACCGCAAGAGCATGTGGCTCGTGGACCTGGGCCCCGAAGGCGCCCTGAGCGCGGAGCGGATCGACTGCCCCGTCCCCCGAGCGCTCGCCCGCATCCGCGGCCACCTGGACGACCTTCTCGCCGACCCGGCGCTGGAGCGCCACGAGGAGGCGTGGATCGAGGCGACCCTCACCGACCCGGTGCGCCCGGCCGACCCCATGGCGCGGCTGACGGACCGCTTCCCGCACACGCTCAGTCTCGTCTTCGACCCGGAGCGGGCTCCCGAGGGCCCGGACATCTCCTACGCCCGGCGTCTGGCGGGCCGCAGCGAGCAGCAGATCGCGGAGGACTTCGTGGCCCATGTGCGCGGCGCGGGTCCCGACGCGGACGAACAGGCCGTGCTGCGGGACGCGTTCGACGCCGTCCGCGCGGACGAGGCCGTACGGGAGGTCGCCCGGTGAAGCGACGGCTGCGGAACACGGAGGGCGCCCGGTGACATCACGCGCACGGGACTCCAACAGGGCGCGAGGCCTTGGGGATTCCAAGACGGCCCGATGGCTCGTGGACTCCAGGACGGCCCGATGCCTTGGGGGCCCCGCGAGGGCCCGACGCCCGCTGGATATCGAGGGGGACCGATGAGGCTGCACCGCATGGACATCACCGCCTTCGGGCCCTTCGGCGGCGCCCAGAAGGTCGACTTCGACGAGCTGTCCGCCGCCGGTCTGTTCCTGCTGCACGGGCCGACGGGCGCGGGCAAGACCTCGGTCCTGGACGCCGTCTGCTACGCGCTGTACGGAGCGGTGCCCGGCGCCCGCCAGAGCGGCCAGGGTCTTGGCCTGCGCAGCGACCACGCGGCACCCGCCACCCGCACCGGGATCCGCCTCGAACTCACCGTCGCCGGACGCCGGTTGGAGATCACCCGACAGCCGCCCTGGGAGCGCCCCAAGAAGCGTGGCGTCGGCACGACGACCGAAAAGGCGCAGAGCTGGCTGCGGGAGTACGACGCGACGGCGGCCTCCTGGAAGGACCTCAGCCGCTCCCACCAGGAGATCGGCGAGGAGATCACCCAGCTGCTCGGCATGAGCCGCGAGCAGTTCTGCCAGGTCGTGCTGTTGCCCCAGGGCGACTTCGCGCGCTTCCTGCGGGCCGACGCCGAGGCCCGCGGGAAGCTGCTCGGCCGTCTCTTCGACACCCACCGCTACGCCGAGGTCGAGAAGCGCCTCGCCGAGCGGCGGAGGGCGGCCGAGGCCGAAGTACGCGCCGGAGACGCCGCGTTGCTGGCCGACGCGCACCGGATGCAGCAGGAGGCCGGGAACACCGTCGAGATTCCGCCGCCCGACCTGGCGCCCGGCGATCCCGGCCTCGCCGGCGCGGTCCTGGCCTGGGCGGCCGTGGCCCGCAGCACCGCCCGTGAACGGCTCACGATCGCCCACTGCACCCGTACGGCCGCCGAATCCGCGCAGGCCGCGGCGGGCCGTGTGTTCGACGACGTGCGCGAAGTGGCCCGCCTGCAGCGCCGGTTCGCTCAGGCGCGGGAGCGTGCCGCGAGCCTGGAGGAGCGGGCCGACGCCCATCGGGAGGCCCAGGCGCGGATGGAGCGCGCCCGCAAGGCCGAGGCGGTGGCCCCCGCGCTCGACCTGCGCGAGGTCGCCGAGGCCGAGCACCGACGCGCGGCGGCCGAGGAGGCACACGCGTGTGCCGCCCTGCCGGACACCTTCGCCGAGGCCGGTGCGCCCGGACTCGCGGCGGCGGCGCGCAAGGCGGCCGAGGAACTGGGCGGCCTGGAGTCGGCACGCCGGGCCGAGCGAAGAGTGGCCGAACTCGTCGAGGAGCGCGCCGACTTGGACCGGCAGGAGCGGGCCGACGAGGATGCGCTCCAGGAGGCCGACAGTTGGCTGGCCACGTGGGAGGCGACCCGCGCCGGTATCGAGGCGCGGATCGAGTCCGCGCAAGAGGCCGCGACGCTCGCCGAACAGCTCGCCGTCCAGCGCGAACCGGCGCTGAAGCGGCTCAACGCGGCCCGGCAGCGCGACCAGTTCGCCCAGGACACGGACGACGCGGCCGCGCGGGCCCTCGCCTCGCGCGAACGCGCCACGCAGGCGCGCACCCACTGGCTGGACCTGAAGGAACAGCGCCTGAACGGCATCGCCGCGGAACTCGCCGCCGGCCTGCTCGACGGCGAGCCGTGCGCCGTATGCGGTGCCACCGAACACCCCGCGCCCGCACGGAAGATCGCGGGGCATGTCGACCGGGAGGCGGAGGAGCGCGCCCTCGCCCTGTATCAGCGCGCCGACGAGGAGGTCGCCGAGGACGAGCGGCGGCTCGGTGTGGTACGCGAGTCGCTGGCTGCGGCGAGCGCCGAGGCGGGCGACGCGCCCACGGCACAACTCGTCGAAATGAGCGAGGAGTTGGAGCGGCAGTACGCCGAGGCCCGCGCGGCCGCCTCCGGGCTGCACGCCGCGCGTGAGACCCGGGAGCAGGCCGAACGAGAGCATGAACGGCGGCTGTCCGCCCAACAGGCGGCCGCCCGCCGCGTCGCGTCACGCGCCTCTCTCAGGGATGCCCTGGACCGCGAGAGGGCCGGTCTGGAAGGTGAGCTGGCACAGGCGCGCGGCGCCGCCGCAAGCGTATCCACTCGGGCCACGCAGCTGGAGCGGCAGGTCGCGCTGCTCACCGAGGCCGCGGACGCGGTCCGAGGGGCCGAGGACACCGCGCAGCGCCTGAAGGACGCCGATGCGCGGCTCGCCGACGCGGCCTTCCGCGCCGGATTCGACACGCCGCAGGCGGCGGCCGATGCGCTGCTCGACGACGCGGCTCACCGGGAGCTTCAACGGCGGCTGGACGCCTGGCAGTCGGAGGAGGCCGCGGTGCGCGCCGTCCTCGCCGAGGCCGACACGGCGGCCGCGGCGCGGCGGCCGCCCGCCGACCTGTGGGCCGTGGAGCAGGCCGCGGAGTCCGCCGCCCGGCGCCTGCGGGACGCCGCCTCCGCGCAGGACGCGGCCGCGCGGCGCTGCGCGGAGCTCGACGGACTGTCCGTGCGTGCGGCCAGAGGAGTCCGCCGCCTGGCGCCGCTGCGCGAGGAGTACGACCGGGTGGCCCGCCTGGCCGGTCTCGCGGCGGGCACATCGGCGGACAACGAGCGCAAGATGCGCCTGGAGTCGTACGTCCTCGCCGCGCGCCTGGAGCAGGTCGCCGCCGCCGCGACCGTGCGGCTGCAGCGGATGTCCTCCGGGCGCTACACCCTCGTGCACTCCGACGACCGTGCGGGCCGTGGCCGCAGTGGGCTCGGGCTGCATGTCGTCGACGCCTGGACCGGCCGGGAGCGCGACACGGCGACACTCTCCGGGGGCGAGACGTTCTTCGCCTCCCTCGCGCTGGCCCTCGGCCTCGCGGACGTGGTCACGGACGAGGCCGGGGGAGTGCGGCTCGACACGCTCTTCATCGACGAGGGTTTCGGCAGCCTCGACGACCAGACCCTCGACGAGGTTCTCGACGTTCTCGACTCGCTGCGGGAGCGTGACCGCAGCGTCGGAATCGTCAGCCATGTCGCGGATCTGCGCCGGCGCATCCACGCCCAGCTGGAGGTGGTGAAGGGCAGAACGGGGTCGGTCGTACGACAGCGGGGCATCGACGACTGACGGGCAGCCCCGCCGGGGGGCCCTATTGGCAAGGCCCAACAGGTGGGGCCTGACAGGTGGGGCCCGGCCGACAAGGCTCGGCCGGCAAGCCCCGGCTCAGTGGCCCAGCGGTCGCCGTGGCAGCGGTGAGGAGTAGACGACGCTCGTCGTCACCGAACCCAGGGCGCCGATCCTGCCCGACACCTCCTCCAGGTGGCTCATCGAGCGCGCCGCGACCTTGATGACGAAGCAGTCGTCGCCGGTGACGTGGTGCGCCTCCAGGATCTCGGGCGTCGCCTCGACGAGGTCGTGGAACGGCTTGTAGTTGCCGTTGGGGTATCTGAGGCGGACGAACGCGAGGATGGGCAGACCCAGGCTCTCCGGGTCGACGACGGCCGCGTACCCCTGGATGACGCCCGCCTCCTCCAGGCGCCGCACCCGCTCGGTGACCGCGCTCGCGGACATGGAGACGGCCCGGGCCAGCTCGGCGAAACTGGACCGGCCCTCGCGCTGGAGGACATCGAGGATGCGCCAGTCGGTGGCGTCCGGGGAATACGCGGTCATGTGCGATGGATAGCAGGGAAATCCCCGGCCTATCAAGAGGGAAGCCGTGGATCGCCACTTCAGGAAGTGGATCACCGGCCGTAGATTCTTGGCCAGGAAGTCCCGCGTGGCCGGTGCGGAAGAAGCACCGGGGGGCCGGAAACGGCACCAGACCCGTGGGACCCGGGAGGGAAGGCCTGACCATGAGCGTGACCGCTGACACCCCTGCGAGCAGCCCCGTGACCAGCCACGGAGCCAGCCTCGTGACCAGCTCCGTGACGGTGACGAACCCCGTGCTGCGCGTCGCGCCGGCGTCCCCGGCAGCGGCCGCCGCCTACTTCGGCGCCAGCCTCGCCTTCCACGCCGACGTGTCCGACGTCGCCGCCGCCCTCGCCACCGACGCCGACCCCGGATTCGTCGTCGTCGACTCCCGCTCCACCGAGTCGTGGGACCAGGGACACGTCCCCGGCGCGATCCACCTGCCCTGCGCGCTCATCCCCGAGCAGGCCGAGCAGCTCCTCGACAAGTCGGTGCCCGTCGTCACGTACTGCTGGGGCCCCGGCTGCAACGGCGCGACCCGTGCCGCCCTCGCCCTCGCCGAACTCGGCTTCCAGGTCAAGGAGATGCTCGGTGGCTTCGAGTACTGGGCGCGCGAGGGCTTCGAGTTCGAGACCTGGGAGGGACGCGAGCGGCGTGCCGCGGACCCGCTGACGGCGCCGGCCGACGCGCAGGACTGCGGCTGCTGAGCCGTTCCGGACCTCGCGCCGAGTCCTGTACGGCTCCGGACCTCACGCCGAGTCCTGTACGGCTCCGGACCTCACGCCGAGTCCTGTACGGCTCCGGACCTCACGCCGAGTCCTGTACGGCTCCGGACCTCACGCCGAGTCCTGTACGGCTCCGGACCTCACGCCGAGTCCTGTACGGCTCCGGACCTCACGCCGAGTCCTGTACGGCTCCGGACCTCACGCCGAGTCCTGTACGGCTCCGGACCTCACGCCGAGTCCCGTAAGGCTCCGGACCTCACGCCGAGTCCTGTACGGCTCCGGACCTCACGCCGAGTCCCGTAAGGCTCCGGACCTCACGCCGAGTCCTGTACGGCTCCGGACCTCACGCCGAGTCCTGTACGGCTCCGGACCTCACGCCGAGTCCCGTAAGGCTCCGGACCTCACGCCGAGTCCCGTAAGGCCCGGGCATCATACTGAGCGCCCTGCCACCCCGAGCGCCCGCCTCAGTCCCGTACGACCTCGGGCAGCGGGCGCAGGAAGCGGAGGTTCCGCCGCCGTGCACTCGGCCACCGGGCGGGCCGCGCGCAGCACCACGTCGAGGGCGGCGTGGGGATCGAAGGCGTAATGCCCGCTGGCCCAGGCTGCGTTGGCCTCGACGACGGCCCAGCGTGAGGTGCCGCCGGCCGGCAGACCGACGTCCACGACGACGGCACTCGGCAGCCCCGCCTCGGCGAGGCCGGCGGCGAAGGCGAGCACCTCGTCCTTGCGGGGGTCCTCGTCGAGCGGTGCGACATCCAGTTCGCCCCGCGCGAAGTACCGGCTTCCGGTGCGAACTTCGCCGTCCAGGAGGAAGAGCCGGTACTCCACGGCGAACGCCATGATGTCGCTCACGAGGACCGGGGTGTCGTCGTCCACCGCGTCCGGCCCGGGCAGCCGGCTGCCGTCCGGATAGACGCGCGCCGGAAAGCTCTTGTCGTTGGGCGGCTTCACGAACGCCGGACGTCGCAGCTGTCGGGCCTCGGCTACAGTGCTGAACTCGATCTTCCTGCTCGTGAGTTGGTACGGCAGCTGGGCCAGCCAGTCCGGCGGCGCCTCCAGCAGTCCGAGTCCGAGTCCCGGCTCCCCGGCGACGGCGTCCGCGAACAGCGGCCCGGCGTACAGCGTTGCTCCGGGCGTTCCCCGCCACTCGTCCGGCACCCGCCAGTCGCGCAGCGTCTCGACATGCATGCCACGTCGCCGCGCGGCGTCGGCCAGCGCCTGTCCGGTGGCGGTGACGCGCGGGGAGAGGAGGAGGGTTCGGATGCTCATGGGGGTCGAGGGTCGCGTATCGGACAGGGGAGGGGACACCGAATTTCCCGCGCATCCCCGCCGTGTAGCTTCTGCGCATGGCCAGATACGCGGACCCAGGTGCCGTCGAGTGGGTGGAGTCGGGCGGCGGACCGCTCATAGCGATCCCGGAGGTCGTGCTGCCGTTCTGGTCGGGGGCCGACGGTGACGACATGTCCTCCGACTACGACCGGGCATGTGACGTCGACGGATTCATCGGCCTCGTGCCCGTCGGCGACACCGGGGCCCTGGTCCTCGGGGACGAGCCCGCCTCGACGTCCTACCTGCCCGAGCACGGCACCTTCGTACGGTGGTGCGCCGCCGAGTCCGAGGACGAACTGCTCTCCGGAGTCCCCGCGGCTCTGGCGGCTGCGGAATGGGAGCCGGAGGTGCAGTGGAACGTGCCCGGCCCCGTGGTCCTCTTCGACGCGGCCTGGCCGGGAACCGCTTCGGTGCGCACGGACCACCTGAGGGTCGCGCTGCAGCCGGGGCGGTACGCGGTGCGCGCGGCGTACGTGGAGCCGGGACCCGAGACCTGGGTGGGGCTCGTACAACTGCGTCGGCTGAATCCCTGAGGAAGCGCGTGGTGCGCGGGAATTCACGTGCACCGCACCCGCACACCGCCCATCATGGTCCGTCATGCCCCAACTCCCGCACCCCGCACCCGAAGAACTCCGTCGAGACGTGCTCCCGCTGCGCGGCCGGACCGCCCTTGTCACCGGGGCGGGCCGACGCGGAGGGATCGGCTACGCCGTGGCCCGGCGGCTCGCCGCTTACGGGGCGAGCGTGTATCTGCACCACCATGTGCCGCACGATGCCGCGATGCCGTGGGGCGCCGACCGTCCCGAGAAGGTGGCCGCCGGGGTGCGTGAGGTGCTCGGTGACCCCGCGGCCCGGGTCGTCGAGGGGCCGGGCGATCTCTCCGATCCGACGGAGCCGGCCCGGCTGATCCGGACGGCCGCGGACGCGCTCGGCGGAGGTGTCGACATCCTCGTCGCCAACCACGCGCTGAGCGGGTCGGACGGCACCCTCGGCACCCTCGACGCCGCGATGCTCGACGCCCACTGGGCGGTCGACACCCGCTCGGTGCTCCTCCTCGTCCAGACCTACGCCCGACTGCGGGCCGCACTGCCGCCGGGCGAGCCCGGGGGCCGCGTCGTCATGATGACCTCCGGCCAGGACATCGCCGGCGGCATGCCCGGTGAGATCGCCTACGCCCTGCAGAAGGGTGCCCTGGCGTCGATCACCCGCTCGCTGGCGACCGCCCTCGCCGAGCACGCGATCACCGTGAACACCGTCAACCCCGGTCCGGTGGACACCGGTTACCTGACCGGCGACGCCCACTCGGCCGTCGCGGCGATGTTTCCCGCCGGACGCTGGGGGCAGCCCGACGATCCCGCGCGCCTCATCGCATGGCTCGCCACGGACGAGGCGGCGTGGATCACCGGGGAGGTCATCGACTCGGAGGGTGGATTCCGCCGCTGACGCCGGCCGATCACGGTGGCTCCCGGGTGTGGGGACGACGCCCCGCGGTGGCCGGGCTCGAGCCGTGGGGCTGAGACCGGCCGCCGCGAGTCAGCATCAGAGCTGGGACAGCTCGTCCACCAGGTCGTCCAGGCCCAGGGAGCCCTGGGAGAGGGCCGCCATGTGCCAGGCCTTCGCGTCGAAGGCGTCGCCGTGGCGCTTCTTCGCGTTCTCGCGGCCCAGCAGCCAGGCACGCTCGCCGAGCTTGTAGCCGATGGCCTGACCGGGGATGGTGAGGTAGCGCGTCAGCTCGCTCTCCACGAAGTCCGCCGGACGGCTGCTGTGCGCGCCGAAGAACTCCTGCGCCAGGTCAGGGGTCCACCGCTTGCCCGGGTGGAAGGGCGAGTCGGCGGGAATCTCCAGTTCCAGGTGCATGCCGATGTCGACGATGACCCGGGCGGCGCGCATCATCTGCGCGTCCAGGTAACCGAGCCGCTGCTCGGCGTCCGTCAGGAAGCCCAGCTCGTCCATCAGGCGCTCCGCGTAGAGAGCCCAGCCCTCGCAGTTGGCGCTGACCCGGCCGACGGTGGCCTGGTAGCGGGACAGGTCCTCGACGACGTACACCCATTGCGCGAGCTGCAGGTGATGCCCGGGCACGCCCTCGTGGTACCAGGTCGAGACGAGGTCGTAGACGGGGAAGCGGGTCTGCCCCATCGTGGGCAGCCACGTACGGCCGGGTCGTGAGAAGTCCGCCGACGGCGCGGTGTAGTACGGGGCCGCCGCACCGCCGGGCGGCGCGATGCGGGACTCCACTTTCCGTACCGGTCCGGCGAGTTCGAAGTGCGTGCCGTCCAGGGCCTCGATCGCCTCGTCCATCAGTCCCTGAAGCCAGGCCTGGACCTCGTCGACTCCCTCGATGTGCTTGCCGTGCTCGTCGAGGTGCGCGAGCGTCACCCACGGCGTCTCGGCGCCGGGCAGGATCTTCTCGGCTTCGGCCCTCATCTCGGCGAGCAGCCGGTGGTACTCGGCCCAGCCGTACGCGTACGCCTCGTCGAGGTCCAGATCCGTACCGTTGAAGTAGCGCGCCAGCCGCGCGTACCGCTCGCGGCCCACCGTGTCGGGCGCGCCCTCGATCGTGGGCGCGTACACGCCGCGCATCCAGTCCCGCAGGGCTACCAGCGCCTCGGTCGCGGTGCGGGCGGCCGTGTCCAGCTCGTCGCGCAGCGCCTCGGGGCCCGCGGACACGAAGTCCTCGAACCAGCCGAGGCCCTGCCCGTCGGTGTCCGACCACTCGGTGAGCTGGTCGATGAAGGTCGCGGTCGGGCGGGGGCCCGCGTACAGCTTGCGGTCCAGGCCGAGGGCGAGGGACGCACGGTACCCCTCCAGCGCGGTCGGCACCGCGCGCAGCCGCTCGGTGATCGCGGCCCAGTCCTCGTCCGTCTCGGTCGGCGTGAGGGTGAAGACCTGCCGCACCCCGTGCGCCGCCGTGTGCAGGTTGCCGACCGACCGCAGGCCCTCGCCTGCCTCGTGGACGGCGAGTTCGGCGGTGAGGCGCTCGCGCAGCAGCCGGGCGCAGCGGCGCTCCATGTCACGGTCCGCGCCGGGCTGCCGCTCCGCCTCGTCGAGCCGCGCGAGGGTCGCCCGCGCCAGATCGGCGACGGCCTCCTGGCCGGCGGGCGAGGTGTCGGGGAGCTTGCTGTAACTCTCCTTCACACCGAGGTACGTACCGAGAACCGGGTCGAGGGCGATGAGATCGTCGACATAGGCGTCGGCGACCTCTCGGGGCAGCGGGTTCTTCGTCTCTGACATGCGGACATCCTCATACGAGGATGCGGTCGGCGTCAGCCCGATAAGCCGGACCTCGCGCCGGTATCAACCTGATTTCGCCGTGAGCTCGTCCCCGGGCGGCCTGGCCGGGTGGGGATCCCGTTGGGGCGGCAGCAGCGGGCCGCAGTCCCACTGCTGGAAGATCAACCGCGTCTCGACCCGCGCCACTTCGCGTTGGGAGGTGAACTCGTCGATCACGAGTCGCTGCAGGTCCGCCATGTCCGCGACCGCGACATGCACGAGGTAGTCGTCGGGGCCGGTGAGATGGAAGACGGTACGGGACTCCGGCAGCGCCCTTATCCGATCCACGAACGGTCCCACCAACTCCCGTCGATGCGGCCTGACCTGCACGGACAGCAACGCCTCCAGTCCCCGCCCCAGCTTCGCCGGGTCCAGCCGCAGCTGATGGCCGAGAATCACCCCTGCCCGGCGCAGCCTCGTCACACGGTCCAGGCAGGTCGAAGGCGCGACGCCGACCTGGGCCGCGAGATCGCGGTACGTCGTCCGGGCGTCGTTCTGCAGCAGCCGCAGCAGATGCAGATCCACCGGATCGAGTACGACAGAATCGGCCATGGCGCGAACGTAACACGGGATTCGGCGCACGGACCCCGGTCGGTGTTCAGTCTTCCGGGCATGGAATCCGTGGTGTACGACGCATACGACGCTCAGCCCGACCTGAGCGGAACCGGCCAGGTCCTTGCCGAGCCCCCGGCTCGGGCGCTCGCCACCGAGGCCGTACACGCCGGGCGGGAGGATCTCGCCGCGCAGGGTCTGCACGCGGCACCGATCGACCTGTCCACCACATACCCCTCGTACGACAGCCGTGCTGAGGCAGCCCGGATCGACGCGTTCGCGGCCGACGGCGCCGAACCGGCGGGGCCGCCCGTCTATGCCCGGCTCGGCAACCCGACCGTCGCTCGCTTCGAGACCGCGCTCGCACGTCTCGAAGGCACCGAGAGCGCGGTCGCCTTCGCGAGCGGCATGGCCGCGCTGAGCGCCGTACTGCTCGTACGGAACGCGATGGGCCTGCGCCATGTCGTCGCCGTACGCCCCCTGTACGGCTGCAGCGACCACCTGCTCACGGCCGGGTTGCTGGGCACCGAGGTGACCTGGGTCGACCCGGCGGGCATCGCGGACGCCCTCCGCCCCGACACCGGCCTGGTGATGGTCGAGTCCCCGGCCAACCCCACGCTCGCCGAACTCGACCTGCGTGCCGTCGCGCACTCCTGCGGTTCCGTCCCCCTCCTCGCCGACAACACCTTCGCCACGCCCGTCCTGCAGCGCCCCGCCGAACACGGCGCCCGGCTCATCCTGCACAGCGCGACCAAGTACCTGGGCGGACACGGTGACGTGATGGCCGGAGTGGTGGCCTGCGACGAGGAGTTCGCCCGCCGGCTGCGCCAAGTCCGCTTCGCGACGGGGGGTGTCCTGCATCCGCTGGCCGGCTATCTGCTGCTGCGCGGCCTGTCGACCCTGCCCGTACGAGTCCGGGCCTCCTCCTCGAACGCCGCCGAACTCGCCCGCCGCCTCGCCGCCGACCCGCGCGTCGCCCGCGTCCACTATCCGCGCATCGGCGGCGCCATGATCGCCTTCGAGGTGCACGGCGACCCACACGACGTCATCGCAGGAGTCCGCCTGATCACCCCCGCCGTCAGCCTGGGCAGCGTGGACACCCTCATCCAGCACCCCGCCTCCATCAGCCACCGCATCGTCCCTACCCAGGACCGCCACGACGCGGGCGTCAGCGACCACCTGCTCCGGCTGTCAGTGGGGCTGGAGGATGTGGAGGACCTTTGGGCGGATCTGGAGGGGGCGCTGGGGGCTTGATGGAAGGGGGGAGGGGAGCAGGGGGACTCTGGGGCTGAGCGGTGGCCGGAGCTCGTCGCCACTCGTCCGGGACTGGTCCTGCGCCTCCCGCCGCACGCACCGCCGGCCTGGGCCGTGCCCCCGTGCGGCGGACGGTGCAGGCCACCAGCCACCAACAGCCACCGGCCACGCCGGTCACCCGGAGGTGCGCCGCCCGGTTTCGGACCGCCCCCCTGGCCTGGGTCCTGTCGTTCGGATCCCGCCTGGGCCGCGGGGCTCGGTGCGTACATCTGCGGCGGTGTCGTCAGTCGTCGACTCCCCCACGCACGGCTTCGCTCGCGTGGGGGGACCCCCATCGCGTCGACTCCCTCCTCCGCCTTGCAGCTGCACGCACCGAGCCCCGCTCCCCGGCAGTGGTGAAGCGCCAGGACCCGAAGTCGGCATGCTCCGATGGGCGGGCCCTAGTCCCGCACCGTGTGTTCTCCCCGCTGCCCCTCGTCGTACGGCAGTCGCGAAGCCACTGGCGTCGCGTCCAGGCGGGCGGTGATGACCAGGGTGCCCTCCTCGATCTGGTAGTCGAGGGGGAGACCGAGGCTGCGCATGGCGGCGACCATGCCGGTGTTGGAGGCCTGCGTGACGACGTACACGCTCTCGCAGCCGGCCTCGACGGCCATCGTCACGAGGCGGCCGAGCAGTTCGCTGCCGACACCGCGCCGCTGCCAGTCGTCCTCGACGAGGAGCGCGATCTCCGTCTCGTCACCGTCCCACAGAAGGTGGCCGAGCCCGACGATCCGCCCGGATGCCGTCTGCACGGCGAGGGTGCGTCCGAAGCGGGGGCTGAGCAGATGGTTGAGATAGCGGTCCGCGTCGCCGACCGGGCCGTGGTAGCGCATGTTCAGCGTGCGAGACGAGCAGCGCTCGTGCATCGCCTTGGCGGCCTCGACGTCGCCGACGTCGGCGCGTCGCACGGTGATGGCGTTCCCCTGGGGCAGCGTCAACATGTCCTGACTGCGTGGGATCCGCGGACCGAGCCGCGCATCCAGCTCCACCAGCGCCCGTGCCCGCGCGAACTCGGTCGGCGTGAACGGCAGATACGGCCGCTCCACCGTGATCACCCCACCCTCCGGTGCCGGCAGCCGCATCACCGTGTCCTCGAGCGCCCCCTCCACGGGAGCCCCCTCCTCCGCCCGCCCGGAGCTCGGGGACTTGGCGGGCAGTGAGCGGATGGTGCAGCGGCCGAGCAACTGTCGCAGCGCAAGCGGTAGTTCCGCCGTGTCCAGGGCGGTACGGGTGGCCAGGCCGAGCACCCGCGTCGGCGCGTCCACCAGGTCGTGGGCGTCGGCCCGCTCGATCCAGATACCGGTGCCACCCGCCCGCGACACCGCACGAGTGATCTCGGACGCGGCGAGCTCCGAGGGAGCGCGCAGCAGGAACTCGTCCACCGTGCCCTCCGCGAGCGGGTGTGTCTGCAGGCTCAGGATGTCCACCTGCGGCTGCGCCAGCGCCGTGCACAGCGCGGCCAGCGAGCCCGGCGCGTCCTTCACCGTCGTGCGCATCCGCCACAGCACGGTCGCCCCGGCGGCGGCCTCCGGCGTCGCGCCGGATTCTCCGGCACGCTCCCGCTGCTCGGACGGCCCGGCCCGTCGCACGTCGGCGATCGGCCGGGCGCCGGTATCGTCCGCCGGCGGCGCGTGACCGTGGCGTCGTGCCCACCAAATGTGGAACGCGGCCGTGGCGACGAGGATCATCGCCGAGATCAGCAGCAGGGCGGGACCGTCCGGTCCGTGCCCGATCAGGTTGGCGACGGCGTCGGCGACCGCGACGGCCGTGAACAGCGCGGCGAGTTCGACGACGTCCCGCCGCCAGTGGTGAACGGGTCGACCGTGCCTCGCACGGGTCACATCAGACATGTCTGGAGTCATGCAACCACTGTGAAGGAAGGGTGTTGCGTGATCACGAACGGTTTGTGACTGATCGGTTAAGTGTCGTTCTGCACCTTTTGCAGTTCTTTTTACGGGTCTTTTGCTCGGGTTGGACGGCTGGGCTTACGCCCCTGGTCAGGCGGCGCCCCCTTGCGCCAGGGCGGTCCTCAGCCGACGGGCCTGAGTCGCCACCTTGGACGAGCCGCGCCGGCCGGCCGCCTGCGCCAGATGCGCGACCTCACCGCGCGCCCCGGACCGCTCGGCACATTCGGCGGCGACGGCCAGCAGGTCCCCGAGCCCGCGCGCCGGCCTTCCGATCGTCGTGTCCGTCGCGAGATCGGCCAGCAGGATCGGCAGCGCATCGCGGAGCACCGACCAGACGGTGGCGTACGCGCCCGTGGCCGCCGCCGTCCGTATGGACTCGGCCAGCCGCAGCGGCTTGACGGCTCCCCGGCGCACCAACTGCCCGAGGTCGCCACCGAGCCGCCCCGCGTCGAGCTGCCCCCGCGCGGCCAGCACCAGCAACGCGTCCACGGCGGAGAGCCGGTCCTCCGTATGCCGCGCCCCGAGCCCGTACGCCAGGCACAGATGCAGGGCCTCGCCCGCTTCACCGTCGGCCTCGGCGAGGAGCGGCAGAAGGGCGGCTCCACGTCGGCTGTCGTCCACGGCCACCGAGGACAGGTCGCCCAGCACGCGTGCCGCCACCAGCTCCCGCCGACCGGGCACGACGGCCGACCAGTGCTGCCGATCCGACTCGGCCCAGTGCGGGCAGTACCAGCGGTCCTTGAAGACGGACAGCGGGCGCCCCAACCCGCGGAATTCCGGCGGGAACTGTCCCTGCAAATCTTCGAGTTCGCCCAGTTCCAGCAGGATGCGGACGCCCGAGGTCCGCCGTCGGCTCAGGGGAAGGTCCGGCCCCTCGGCGGTGAGCCACTGGGTCAGCCGGTACCCCTCGGGGGTGCCGAGGGTGCGAGCCCGCACCGCCGCTGCCTCCGCCGTGGCGCGGTCGTCCCGCCGCACCCGCAGAAGTGCCTGGGCGAAGTCGGCCGTCCCCGGCCGGGCATTGAGGCGTCGGTACGCGGTGAGACGGGCCACCAGCTCCTCCGGCTCCAGCAGCCCCGTGTCCCAGCTGGGCGTGGCCAGCAGGAAGGGCAGCGGTTCGACAAGGATCCGGTGGGCCACCTCCCACAGTCGTGCGTCGAAGGCGCGCGACAGCGCGGCGTGCCGGCAGCCGCCCCTCGTCGTCCCCTGCTGGACCGCCGCGTGAAGTGTGTCGGTACGCACATGGCCGAGCAGGGTCGCGAGGACGACTTCCACGCCGTACGGCGCCTCGCGGAAGTATGCGTCCACGGTGGGGTAATGCGGGTCGGCGTCGATCCACCAGCGTCGGGCCACCACCGGGCGCAGCGCCTCCACCAGACCGTCGCGCTCGTCGTAGGCATGCCGGACCAGACCGTCCAAGGTGCGTTCGAACGCGGCCACGTCGCCGCCCGAGGCCAGCAGGGCGCTCACTTCTTCTGCCAGTTCGGCTGCCGAAACCGGGGCCGGAGCGAGCCGAGCCCGCTCCGGCACGGGTGGCAGTACCTCTTCGTGGATCACCGGCGTGGAGCTCAGTGCCTCGGCGCCGAGCAGCTTCTCCGCGTGGATCCGCACCCCTGGGCTCAACTCGTTCGCCGCCTGGACGAGTTGTTCACGGACGCCCTCGGAGACGCCCGGCCCCGTCACGTGTCGCTCCACGAGCTTCAGCGCACGCTCCTGCACCTCGGTGTCCTCGTGCCCGAAGGGCTGCGCCACCGCCGGCAGCAGTGCGGCCGCTGCGGACGGATCGCGCCTGAGCGTCTTCCCCAACAGGATGAGCTGTGCCCGTACGAGTTTCTTCTCGGTGCGGAAGAGTACGCCGGACGACATCTCGGCGAGCTGTCGGGGGGTCAACTCGCCGTCGAGTGCCAGCGAGGCGAGGATCGACTGGGCGTGCCACGCCACCGTCGAGGTCGCCTGGGAAGCGAGCGCGATCCAGTCGGCACAGCGCGCCCGTGCCTCGTCCCGGGTCAGGTCGAGGCACGTCAACAGCTTCAGGAACACCCGCTGATCGGCGGGGGCGCCGCCGCGCAGCAGCCGCGCCACGCAGGTGTCGACCAGCACCTTGCGGTCGAGGGTGCCTTCCCGCGCGAGCTGCGCGAGTGCGTTGTACCAACTGCCCGGCCCGTCGCCGAACAGCCAGGCGACCCGGCCGGTCACGTCCAGGGACTCGAAGAGCGCGGCGATCATCCGCGCCAGGTGCGGCTCCTTGCGAAGCCGCTCCACCACGGTGCCCCCGTGGTGCCACGTACCGCCGATGTGTTCGAACCAACCCTCCACATAGGCATCGGTGGTGGGCACCTCACAGCCGGACAGTTGCACAAGCCCGGCCAGCAGCGCATACGGGATCCGGGATGTGGCCGGCCGCTCGGCGAGCCGGTGCGCCACGTCGCCGAGCCATGCGGGGTCGCGGTCGCCGAGTACATGCAGGAACACCCCGGGGGAGGCCTGGGACCAGCGCATGTCGGCTGACGCGATCCAGGTCGCCGCGCCCGCTGCGCCCGTGTGACACGCGGCCCCCGCCGCGTGCAGCGCGGGACAGGCCTTGCGGGACGACTCGCTCCACTGCGCGGTGCGCAGCTCCTTGCGGAGTTCCTTCAACGCGGGCAGACAGGCCCGGCGTTCGGCATCGGTCATCCCGTCCAGGAGACCCGCTGCCTCCACCGTCTGCCCCGCCCGTACCGCCCGCACCAGCGCTTCGCCGCTCATCGCGCATCGCCCCCGTCGACCAGAACCTGTTCGTGTCGTACCTGCGCTCCCCGCCGCACCATCCGTACCGCCAGCGCGTGCTTGCAGGGTCCGCGCCCACCCCGGTACTTCGCCCACCACAAGCAGGAGCAGCTCAGCGTCCCGGATTCGTCGCGGACCCGGTGCACATGTCCGTCGTCGGCGGTCACCGTGCCGAGCGCGCCGTCCAGGGCGACCGCCTCTGCCGCGACCAAGGCGCGGGCCGCACGCAGCCGCGGGTTGTGGCGCTCCACGCGCTCGGCGTCGTAGGGCAGTTCGCGGTGGAAGTACGCCGCCTCCGCCGTGTCGTACCCCACGCGCCCTGACGTGCCGAGCCGCACCAGTGCGGCGCGCACCCGCTCGGCCGGCAGGCCCGAGGCGGTGGCCAGCTCGCCGACGTCGATGCGCGGCTCCCAGGCGAGGAGGACGGCGATCAACTCGGCGTCCTCGGCCGCCTCGTCGGTGGCGAGGGCGTCCAGCACCCCGCCCTCCCCGGAGAACCCGCGCGCGGCGTCCGGCGACAGGGTGAGCGTGAGTCGCATGCCCGGCAGGACGACCTCCCACGCGCCTGCGGCAGCCGTCTCACCGGCGACCGGAGGGCCGTACACCCGCAGGGCCGTCGCATGGCGCAGCACGCGCTGCAGCGCGATCAGCCGCTCGGGACCGGGCAGGCACACCGCCCCCGGCACCGGCCGGGTCGTCGCTCGCAAGCCGTGCCCCGTGGGCACCACCCACTGTGCGCCGCGGGCGGCCCCGCGTGCCGAGCCGCGCGAAAGCGAGCGCAGGAACCGCACGGCCTCGGCCGCCGACAGCTCGGCCCGCAGGTCGAATCCCGGCGGCAATCACCTGGGCCTCGGCGAAACCGCGCAGCCAGCGGTCGGGCAATGGCACCTTCTTCTCCACCACAGGGCCGTCCAGGGTGGTCACGGCCATCTCGTCGGGGCCGACCCGAAGGTGCATCGGATCGTCCGTGCCGATCCGCGAAAGCGCCTCGCGCAGAGGGTTGTTGACGTCGACATTGGTCGTCCCGTGCCCCACCTCGCCGCCGTCGAGGCCCGCCGTCAGTACGTCCAGACGCGCGTACACCCCTCCGCAGCCGGAGAAGGACTCGAAGCGGAGCCGGTCGCCGTTTCCCGTGACCACCGGGTCCAGCGAGGCGCGCAGCTGCCGCTGGTAGTAACGGGCCGCCGCCACGTCGGCGACCGCGAGCAGCCCGGCGGCGGCGACCTGAGGTGACGTCAAGAAACCCGCGAAGAAGCGGGGATGCTCCTCGAACCCTGTGGGCGTCGCACCGTGCGAGGTCTCAAGTCCCAGGCGTCGTCCGCCCGGTGCGGACTCCAGCGCGGAGGATCGGGTGTAGGCCACGGCCTGCAGAGATCGCGTCATGGAAAAACCGTAGAGGCGACCACTGACAGTGGGCTCTGACCTGCGGAAACTTGCTCGTGAGCCAGGTCCGACGACAAGCGAGCGGGGCCGCGCACCGGGGGATGACTCCGGTGCGCGGCCCAGCGGTTCGAGGGTACGGGAGGCGGAGAGCGTCACGGTCCTCCGCGGTCCGCGCCGGCGCCCCCACCCGCCCGCGCTACTGCCCCACGCGCCCCGGGTGCAGCACCTGGGTGAACAGCACCGTTCCGTCCTGCTCGCGCAGTCGCACCGTCAGTTCGCCGCTGTCGCCGTCGATGTCGACCTCGCCGAAGAACTGGTAGCCGCCTGCGGGCGAGACGTTCGAGGCGGTAGGCGCCTTCACGAACACTCGCTCCGGACCGAAGGTGTTGTCCAGCGCACTCGCCGGGAAAGCACCGGCGTTGAGGGGGCCGGAGACGAATTCCCAGAACGGCTCGAAGTCGGTGAAGGCGGCCCGCGACGGCTGGTAGTGCTGGGCCGAGGTGTGGTGCACGTCGGCGGTCAGCCAGACGGTGCCCGTGATCTTCCGGTACTTGATGAACCGCAACAGCTCGGCGATCTGCAGCTCGCGCCCGAGCGGCGCGCCCGGGTCGCCCTGGGCCACGGCCTCGATGTTCGGCTTGCCCTCGGTCGTGTCCGGCACGACCAGTCCGAGCGGCATGTCCGCTGCGATCACCTTCCACACGGCCCGCGACCGCGACAGTTCCCGCTCGAGCCACTCCAGCTGCTCGGCGCCGAGGATGCCCTGCGGGTCGGTGGTCTGGTTGTCGGGTGAGTTGGCATTGCGGTACGTACGCATGTCGAGCACGAAGACGTCGAGCAGCGGGCCGTGGCGCATGACCCGGTTCACGCGGCCGTCCTTGTTGCCCGGCAGCAGCGTCGAGATGGGAAAGTACTCGCTGAACGCGCGACGGGCCCGGGAGGCCAGCACGTCGACGCTCTTCTCGGTGTACCGCGTGTCCGTGGCCGCGATCACCTCGCCCGGGTACCAGTTGTTGCGTACCTCGTGGTCGTCCCACTGGATGATCGACGGCACCTGCGCGTTGAAGCGCTTCAGGTTCTCGTCCAGCAGGTTGTAACGGAAGTTGCCGCGGAACTCGGCCAGCGTCTCGGCGACCTTGGACTTCTCCTCGGTCGTGATATTCCGCCAGGTGCTGCCGTCGGGAAGCGCCGCGGTTGCCGCGATCGGTCCGTCGGCATAGATGTTGTCACCGCTGCACAGGAAGAAGTCCGGGTCGAGCTTGGCCATGGCGTCGTAGATCCGGTAGCCGCCGATGCCCGGGTTGATGCCCCAGCCCTGCCCCGCCAGGTCGCCCGACCACAGGAAGCGCACCCCGCCGCGTCGGCCGACCGGCGTCGTACGGAAGGTGCCGGTCACCGGTTCGCCGGTGCGCCGCGGGTCGTCGGGGTCGGCGAGCAGTACGCGGTAGTGGATCTGCTCGCCCGGGGGCAGCCCGCGCAGCCGTGTCGTCCCCGTGAAGTCGGTGTCCGCGCCGAGCAGCGGACCATGCCATCTGTGCGGGTTGCGGAACGACTCGGTCGCGGACGTCTCGACGATCATCCGGGCGGGGCGGTCGGAACGAACCCACACCAGGCCGGAGTCGGCGGTCACGTCGCCGGTCTGGACGCCCCACCCCGCCTTCGGCCGCCCGGAGAGGGCGAATGCCGGTGCCGCGCCGAGCGCGGTGGGCAGGGCCAGCGCCGCGGACGCGGCGAGGGAGCCGCGCAGAACGCTGCGGCGACCGGGGAAGGGGCTCTGCGGACGGTGTGACATGAATGCGCCTCCAGGGACGGATTCGGCCAGTGTGCAGTGCCACAACTACTGGGGCGCCGCAGCGCACACGGAAACCACAAGTGAACAACTGACCCCAGGGACAAGGGAACCGGTGTGCGGCCGGTGTGCGACGGCGGGGTGCCCCGGCCGCGCACGGTGGCCTTCCCGGGCTTGGTGTTGCAGGTGCCGCAGGCGCCGCAGGAGTCGCGAAGTGGCCGCGCACGGCGTCCGGCCTGCGCTTCGAGGCGGCTCAGCCGCCCGAAACGGCCGTCCTCGGCTTCGTGGTGGCTCAGCCGCGCGAGGTGTCCGCCCTCCGATGCGGGCTTCGTGGTGGCTCAGCCGCGCGAGGTGTCCGCCCTCCGCCCCGCGCTCCGTGGCGGCTCAGCCACGTATGGCCGGCCTGGGTCCCGAGGCGGCTCAGCCACGTATCGCCTCCGCCCTCGGCCCCGAGGTGACTCAGTCACGCACCGCTTGCGCCAGCCACCGCACCCCGTCGCGGATCCGCGAGGGAGACAGGTGCGCGTACCCCAGTACCAGCCGTACGCCCCCCTCGGCCGCCGCCCCGTAGTGGGCCAGCGGACGCACCGCCACTCCGGCCGCGGCGGCCCGCTCCAGGAAGTGGTTCTGGGGGCCGTACCGGTCGGGCAACGTGGCGATGGCATGCAGACCCGCGGCGATTCCGGACACCTCCGTGCCCGGAAAGTGCTCCTCCAGGGCGGACACGAGTGCGTCGCGCCGTTCCCGGTAGGCGCGCTGGCAGCGACGCAGCTGCCGGTCGTAGTCACCCCGTTCCACGAAGCGGGCGAGGAGCGCCTGGTCGACGACCGGGTTCCCGAGATCCATCGTGCGCTTGCGCTCGACGACCTCGTCGGAGAAGGAAGCGGGCACGAGCAGCCAGCCGAGCCGCAGCCCCGGCGCGAGGGACTTGCTGACCGACCCCGTGTAGACGACGTGTTCGGGGTCGAGTCCTTGCAGGGCGCCCACCGGGGCACGGTCGTAGCGGAAGTCCCCGTCGTAGTCGTCCTCGATCACCAGACCGTCCACCGAGCGCGCCCAGTCGAGGAGTTCCGCGCGGCGCCGCGCGGAGTACGCGATCCCGGAAGGGAACTGGTGGGCGGGCGTCGTCACCACCGCGTGTACGCCCGACGTCTCCAGCGGTCCGATGGCCAGCCCTTCCTCGTCCAGGGGCAGCGGCAGGGTGCCGATGCCCGCCGAGGCGTACAGGGCGCCGTGCTCGGGACTCCCCGGATCCTCGACGCCGACATGGCGCACCCCGCGCGCGTGGAGCACGAATCCGAGCAACGTCATCGCCTGCGCGACTCCGGAGACCACGACGAGCCGCTCCGGGTCCGCGACCACGCCCCGGCGCCGGGCGAGCAACGCGGCGAGGGCGGTACGCAGCCGGGGCAGCCCGCGCGGATCCGGGTAGCCCAGTGCGTGGTGCGGGAGTTCGGCCAGTACACCGCGCTGCGCGGCTGCCCACGCGGCGCGCGGGAACAGCGACAGGTCCGGCGTGCCGGGAACGAAGTCGGCCCGCGCTCCGGCAGGCCGTGGGGCGAGATCACGCGCGCGGGGGCTCGCCGCCCGGGCCGCGCCGCCGACCCAGGTCCCGGCACCCCGGTCACTGCGCAGGTACCCCTCGGCCGTCAACTGCTCGTACGCCTCGGTGACCAGCCCCCGCGACACGCCGAGATCGGCGGCGAGCTCCCGGCTGGCCGGCAGTCGGGTGCCCGGAGCGAGCCGACCGGAACGGACCGCCTCGCGCAGCGCCGCCTGGAGTGTGCGGCCACGCGCGCGTGCCGGGGCCGAAGCGGCGGGTACGAGCAGCTCCCAGGCTGCGGCCCAGGGCGAGGGTCCCGACGATCCGGATGACGGGCCGCTCGAATTGGTCCCTGATGACGTCATGGAAGTGGACCTTAAACCGGACCATGCCGCTTCATAGCGTCACCGTCATGAACGCCACCACCACTCGGGGCGCGCCGCTCGCCGCCCTCGCCTGCGTCCTCGTCGGAGGCTCCTTCACCGCCAACAGCGTCCTGGGTCACTACCCGTACGCGGGCGGCCAGTTCCTCCGCTACGGTCTCGCCTGCGTCCTGCTGCTGCCGCTGGTCGGCCGGGGTGGCGCGGCGCCGCTGCGCCGGCTCGCGGCACGCCAGTGGGGGCGCCTCGCGCTGCTCGCGGCCGTCGGCATGGTCGGCTTCAACCTCGCGGTGCTCGCCGCCGAACGTACGGCGGAACCGGCGGTTCCCGGCGTCTTCGTGGGCTGCGCCCCGATGGTCGTGGCCGTTGTCGTACCCCTTCAGGAGGGCCGCCGCCCGCAACGTGGCGTGCTGCACGGGGCGTTGCTCGTCGCGCTGGGTGCCTTCACCGTCCAGGGGTGGGGGCGTACGGACGCCGCCGGGATCGCGTACGCCGCGTGCGCGCTGGCCGGGGAGGTCGGCTTCGCGGTCCTGGCCGTGCCCGTCCTGCGCCCGCTCGGGCCACGGCTGCTGTCGGCCACCGTCTGTGGGATCGCCGCGGTCGAGTCGGCGGTGGCCGGGATGCTCGCCGACGGAGCGGCGTGGCTGCGGCTGCCGGACGCCACCGAGGCCGCCGCGCTGCTGTGGCAGGCGGCGGTCGTCACGGTCGTCGGCTTCGTGTGCTGGTACATGGGCATGCAGCGCATCGGTGCGGAGCGCGCCACGCTCTTCTCCGGGCTCATCCCCGTCGCGGCCGCCGGCACCGCGCCGCTCGTCGGCACGGGCGCCTACGGCGCCGCGCAGGCCGCGGGGAGCACCCTGGTCGGCGCGGGAGTAGCCCTGGGATCCGGTGTGTTGGGCACCCTGGGGCGTCGTTCAGCGGCTGCCGTCGAGGATGACGCGGGCAACGAGCGCCGGATCGTCGTTCATCGGGACGTGCCCGCAGCCGGGCAGCCGCACCAGCCGCGCCCGGGGAATGATGTGCTTGGCGCGGATCCCCTGGCGGCGCACCAGCAGCCGGTCGCGGGTGCCCCAGGCCACGGTGACGGGGAGCCCTGGGATGTCGTCCGTGAACTGGACGGTGGTGCCGGCCCGGAGAGTGTCGGTGAAGCCCTCGGCTCTGGCCAGCGCGAGGGTCTCGGCGACGACGGCCTCGGGTGAACGGCGGCCGGGGCGGGCGTAGATGGTGCTCGTCAGCGCCGCGCGCCCGGCCGCCGTACGCGAGAGCCGCTCGACCACCGGGAGCGGCAGGCGCCGGGCGCCCTGTCGCATCGCGATCAGCACACCGAACGCGTACCGCCGCTCGACCGGCGACCAGAAGCCGGCGGGCGAGAGCGCCGTGACGGACCGTACGAGCTTCTCCCGGCCCAGCTCCAGAGCCAGCAGCCCGCCCAGGGAGTTGCCCGCCACGTGCGGCCGCTCGATCTCCAGCGCCTCGCACAGCGCGCCGAGCGCGGGTGCCACCGTCGACAGGTCGTGCGTGAGGCCTTCGGGCAGCGCCGGTGACTCGCCGAACCCGGGGAGGTCGACGGCTATGACGTCGCGCTCGGCCGCCAGGATGTGGATGACCGGGTCCCAGGCCTGTCGGTGGTGACCGATGCCGTGCAGCAGGAGCAGCGGTTCACCGGTGCCCACACGCGCGTAGGACATGGTCACGGTCCTCGGGCCGCGCGGAGAGGGGAGGCTGAAGGAGACCGTGGCGGACATGGGGCTGCTCCTCGTCTGGGACACACTGACGGACAGTCTTGTAGACAGCTTGTCAGCAACTGCTACCGACGGGTAGCCCCCGGCCGCCACGAACCCGCACGCGTGCGTGTGCCGCCGTGCAGTCGTGCTCCACGCGCGTGCGTCCCTCAACGTGCCCTGCGCACCTCCACGTTGAACTCCGGGTGCCCGATCCGCTGGAACAGGGTCAGCCATATGGGCAGGTACATCTCCGCGGCCCGCGCCGTCCGGATGCCGCCCAGGTCGAGCACGCGGTGCGGCGGTCGGCCGAACTCACCGAGGAGCGCCGTCACCTGCTCCTTGGCGCTCTGGTCCTCCCCGGAGACGAAGATCTGGTGCTCGCCCGGTACCAGTGCGGGGTCGACCATCAGGTGGCAGTTGACGGTGTTGAGGCTCTTCACGACGCGGGTCTGCGGAAAGGAGCGCTGGATCTGCTCGCCCACGCTGTCCGACTCGACGGGGGAGAGGCGCACCTGTCCGTCCTCGAACGCGAGGGGATTGGAGACGTCGAGGACGACCTTGCCGTTCAGGTGCTCCTCACCGGCCGCTTGCAGCGCGGTGACGGCCACCCGCCCGCCGACCGCGTTCACGACCACCTCGCCGATGGCCGCGAACGTGCCGTGGCCCGCCCGGGACCCCGCGCTCTCGGCCCACTCCGCCGCGGCCGGGTTGTCCTTCGTGCGCGAACCCAACGACACCTCGTGACCCAGTTCCACCAGTTTGCCGCCCAGGGTGCGCCCCACTTCGCCCGTGCCCAGAACCGCGTAGCGCATCGTCACGCCTCCAGTGTCGGGGCCGTCGGCCACCGGTGGCCCGCGGGTCATTGTGCTCCGGTCAGCGCCGATTCCGCCTGGACACGGCACGAGGTGTCGGGTGGGATGGGACGGTGGCAATCGACACCGTGACCGATGTCTTCGAAGAGCACCGTCCCGTCCTGATGGGCGTCGCCTACCGGATGCTGGGGCGGGTGGTCGACGCGGAGGACGTGGTCCAGGAGGCGTGGCTGCGCTGGTCCGGCGCGGACCGGACCGAGGTGCGCGAGCCACGCGCCTACCTGGTCCGCATCACCACCCGCCTCGCCATCGACCGGCTGCGCCAGGTGCAGTCGCGCAGCGAGGCGTACGTGGGGCCGTGGCTCCCCGAGCCCTATCTCACCGACTTCGGGGACACCGTTGCCGACACGGCGGAGCGGGCCGTGCTCGCCGACTCCGTCTCGCTCGCCGTCCTCGTCGTCCTGGAGTCGCTGTCACCCCTGGAGCGCGCGGTATTCGTCCTCAGGGAGGCGTTCGGATACCCGTACGCGGACATCGCCGCCGTCCTCGACCGCGGCGAGCCCGCGGTACGGCAACTCGCCGGGCGGGCGCGCAAGCACGTCGACGAACGGCGGCCGCGCTACGAGGTCGACCCGGCCGAACGCCACGATCTGACCGAACGGTTCCTCGCCGCTGCCGCCGAGGGCGACCTGGAGGGGCTCATGTCGATCCTGGCGCCGGACGCGCGGCTGGTCGGCGACAGCGGCGGCCTGTCCCAGGCGCCGCGGCGGGTCCTCGATTCCGCCGACAAGGTGGGGCGCTTCCTCATCGGCGCGGCCAAGAAGGGCGTGCCCGGCCCCTCGTTCCGCTTCCTTGAGGTCAACGGCGGGTTCGCGGTGCTCGTCCTCTCCGCCGGCAAGCCGGACAGCATCTTCCAGTTGGACGTCGCGGACGGCCGCATCCAGTGCGTCTACATCATGCGCAATCCCGAGAAGCTGGTGTCCTTGTCCGCCATCTAGACAATCCGTGCCGCATCGGCCGCGTTGCTGTGCCATGCCGAAAGCCCCCGTCTTCTGGACGGGGGCTTTCGGCGTTGTGTCACGAACATCGCCCGGCACGAACGGCTTGTGAACGCTCTGCGGCAACGCACCTGTGCAATCCGTAAGCGATCGAGGATTGGTCTTGACCAAGGGTGGGGGCGGCCCTATGGTCGCAGAGATAGTGCAAGAACCTTTAATAAACAAGGGCGCTAAAACGCCGCCGGGCCACGGCGATTGCGGAGGACAGGGTGGGGACCCAGCAGCTGGAATCGGTGCCGGAGCCTAAGTACTGGCATCTCAAGACGGTGCTCAGTGAGGCACTGGACTCCGAGTTCTCCGTGGGCGAGATCCTGCCCAACGAACGCGATCTGGCGGCCCGCTTCGGCGTCGCCCGGGCCACGCTGCGCCAGGCTCTCGAGCAGCTCGAACTGGAAGGACGGCTGCAGCGCCGCCGCGGAGTGGGCACCACCGTCGCGCCGCCCCGCGTGGGCGTGGCCGTCGGGTCCGAGCAGCACGTGTGGCCGGGCGCGGTCGGCGACGCCTGGCAGCCCGTGGACTGCGCGGTGGCTCTCCCGCCCGCGTCGGTGGCCGACATCCTGGAGACCGTCCACGGCGAGCAGGTCCACACGGTGCGCCGCTCGCGCGTGACGCACGGCCAGCCGGTCGCCGCCGAGCTGCTCTACATCCCGGCGTCCTCGGTGCCCGACCTGTCCGCGATCGACGCGCCCTCGGGTGCGGCACGCGCGCGTGCCGTGCTGCGTGAGCTGCAGCGCCTGGAGCTGGAGGGCCAGGACCGCGCCGTGGAGCTCGGCTCGGCCCGCGCGGACGACGCCAAGGAACTCGACCGGCTGCCCGGAGCCCCCGTCCTTGTCGTCACGACCCGCTTCTTCGCCGAGGGGCGCACCGCGGCGGTCTCCGTGGCCACGTACCGCGCCGACACCTGCCGGCTGACCTTCGGCGACACCGGCGGCGTGGAGATTCACCACGACCCGGAGCGCCGCGCTTCCTGAGCCGCGCACCGAGCGCTCAGCCGATCCGTACCCGTCGCGCCCCGGAGAAATCCGGGGCGCGACGTCGTTCATGAGGAGCCGGGTCAGCGGCGCGCCGTCATGGTTCCCTCCACCGCGAACAGCTGCTCCTCCACATGATCGAGAGCCAGCCGCAGCGCTCCGGTCGCCACCGCCGCCTCGCCCAGCAGTGAGAGCGCCACCTTGGGCGGCCGCAGACAGTAGCGCGCCAACTCGTGGCGCAGCGGCTCCAGTACACCGTCCAGGCCGGCCGCCCAGCCGCCCACGACGACCAGCTCGGGGTCGAGGGCGAGGACGAGCGCCGCGACGTCGTGCACGAGGCGCTGGATGAAGCGGTCGACCGCCGCACGGGCCCGCTGGTCACCGCCCTTGGCGAGCGCGAAGACCTCGGCGACGGCCTGCTCGTCGAGTGGGTGGAGCGGCTCGTCCGTGGTGGAGAGCAGTGTCTCGGGGGTGACATCGCGGCCCAGCAGATGCAACGCGCCGATCTCGCCGGCCGCGCCCCCGTACCCCCGGTGCAGCCGTCCGCCGATCAGCGAACCGGCACCCGGGCTCAGCCCCGCCATCACGAACACGACGTCGTCGGACTCCGTCGCCGCGCCCTTCCAATGCTCGGCGACCGCCGCCGCGTTGGCGTCGTTCTCGACGAGCACCGGGCACTTGAAGGAACGGCTCAGCCGCTCGCCGAGCCGCAGGCCCGTCCACTCCGGCAGCGCCGTGCCCAGCCGCACGGTGCCGTCCGCCTCCACGATCCCGGGGCTGCCCACGCCGACCGCCCGCAGCGAACCGCGGGCGACTCCCGCGCGGCGCAGCAGCTCGGCGACCGCCATCCGCAGCCGTTCGAGCCGCTCGTCCGCCGAAGCGCTCTCGTCCACGTCCTTGGCCATGGCACCCAGCACACGGCCGTCCAGATCCGCGAGCAGCGCGGCGACGCGGTGCGGGCCGATCTCCAGGCCCAGCAGATGGCCCGCCTCGGCCCGGAACCGGAACCTGCGTGCCGGGCGCCCCTGGCGCCGGGCAGCGCCCTCCTCGGCCGCCTTCTCGACGACGAGTCCGTTCTCGATCAGCCCTTCGACGACGCCCTCGACCGTGGGCCGGGACAATCCCGTCACCCGGGTGATCTCGGTGAGGGTCGCGCAGTCCGTGGCGCGCAGCGCGTGCAGCACCACCGCGGAATTGATCCTTCGCAGCAGAGAGGGGTCCCCGCCGGTCAACCGCCCCAACGTCCGTCCTCCCAGCTCGTGCGCGTGTTGGCCGGATCGTACTCGGCGGGGCGGACCCCGGCGAGTGCCGGGGACCCCCTTTGCTACCGGCGAGTCGGAATCAGCCGGGCGCCACGAACCCCGACTCGTACGCCGCGATGACCGCCTGCGTACGATCCCGGGCTCCCAGTTTCGCCAGTACGGCGCTGACGTGGGACTTCACCGTCTCGGTCCCGACGATCAGCCGCACGGCGATCTCCGCGTTCGACAGCCCCCTGGCCATCAGCCGCAGTACCTCTGCCTCCCGCTCGGTCAGCGCGGCGCGCTCCATGGCCGTGCGTGCCGCCGTGTTCCCGGCGCCGTCCCCGTACTCGGCGGCCAACTGCCGTACGGAGGCCGGGAACAGCAGCGACTCGCCCTCGGCGATCAGCCGCACCGCGTGCACGATCTCGGCGGGCCGGGCCCGCTTCAGCAGGAAACCGTCGGCACCCGCGCGCAGCGCCTCGTAGACGTACTCGTCGTTCTCGAACGTCGTGACCACGAGGATCTTCGGCGGGTCACTCACCGTGCGCAGCACCGCGCGCGTGGCCTCGATGCCGTCCAGAAGGGGCATACGGACGTCCATGGCGACCACGTCCGGCCGGAGCTGTCGCACCAGCGGGATCACGGCGGCACCGTCGGCCGCCTCCCCGACGACCTCGATGTCGGGCTGCGCCTCCAGGACGGCGCGCAGACCGGCACGTACGAGGGGTTCGTCGTCGACTAGGAGAACGGTGACCGGCATCCGGCCAGCGTAGATCAACGCAGCGGCAGCTCTACATGTACCTGCCAGTCACCTTGGTCCGGTCCCGTCCGCGCGCGGCCGCCGAGCAGCGCGGCCCGTTCCCGTATGCCGCGCAGGCCGCTGCCCCGGCCGGGCCCGGGTATCTCCGCGGTCAGCGGATTGCGGACCTCCAGACCGAGCGCGCCGTCCGCGACCTGGATACGTACTCGGACCGGGACGCCCCCCGCGTGCCGCAGCACATTGGTCAGGGACTCCTGGAGGATGCGGTAGCCCTCCCGGGACACCGGACCCGGCACGGTCTCCAACGCACCCGTCACCTCGGCGTCGACCTTCGCTCCGGAAGCACGCGCCGACTCCAGGAGACGGTCGGCCTCGGTCAGCGTCGGGCGGCTGCTCGCGGGACGCTCCGCCTCGCGCAGCACGCCAAGGACCCGCTCCAGGTCCTCCAAAGCGGCCCGGCCGGTGTCCTCGATGGCGCCCAGGGCCCGGTCGGTGAACGCCGGGTCCCCGGCCGCCCGCGCCGCGCCCGCCTGCACCACTGCCACGGTCAGCGCGTGCCCGATGGAGTCATGGAGCTCCCGGGCGATGCGGTTGCGCTCCAGGAGCTGCTCGGTGCGCTCCTCGAGTGCGGCGAGCCGCTCGGTCGGGGAGGGACCGAGGAGACGGCGCGCGATGGCCGTGATCAGCTCGCCGAGGCCGACGACAGAGCCGTACAGGGCGAGCAGTGGCAGCGGGGCGAGCAGTGCGCAGGCCCACTGCGGAAGCATCACCGTCATGACCGGCGTGTGGACCGGTCCCGAGCCCAACGCGGCGCCGACCAGGAGGACGGCTGCCGCGGGCAACCAGACGGTGAGAGGTCCCGCCACCCAGCCCATGACCATCCGTGCTTCCAGCCAGAGCACGGTCCGCCACCGGTCCCGCCAGGTGACCGAGGGCGAGACCGAGAACGCCGTGTCCTCGCCGCTCCGTTCACCGGGCGCCAGCATGAACCGCGCCTGCACCCCCTCGCCCCGCCGCACGGCCGGGACCATCCCCAGCGGCAGCAGCAGCACCGCGGGCACCCACGGCTTCGACATGTCGATGAACAGCCACACACTTTCGAACAGCATCGGCACCCACAGGTGCAGCCAGCGTGTGTACGTCGTCCCCCGGACCAGCGGGTGCAGAAAGCGGGCCATTGCGTCATCGTGCCAGGCGCCACTGACAACGAGCCTCCCCCGAGCGGGGGAGGCGATCTCCGCCCGCGGGGGAGGTGACGCCCCCTCAGCAACGGCCAGGCTGTGCCCATGACCAGCATCGACGTCCAAGACCTGACCAAGGAGTACGGCAGCAGGCGAGCCGTGGACCACCTCACCTTCAGCGTTCTTCCCGGCCGCGTCACCGGATTCCTCGGCCCCAACGGCGCCGGAAAGTCCACCACCATGCGGCTCGTGCTGGGCCTGGACCGGCCCACGTCCGGCACCGCCACCGTCGGCGGGCGTGCCTACGCCACCCTCCACGAGCCGCTGCGTGAGGTGGGCGCGCTGCTCGACGCGGGGGCCGCGCACGGATCGCGGACCGCCCGCGACCATCTGCGGGCGCTCGCCGCGAGCAACCGCATCCCCGAACGCCGCGTGGACGAGGTGCTGGAGGAGGCGGGGCTCGCCTCCGTCGCGCGGCGCCGGGTGAAGACGTACTCCCTGGGCATGCGCCAGCGCCTGGGCATCGCGGCAGCGCTCCTCGGTGACCCGCCCGTGGTGCTGCTCGACGAACCGTCGAACGGGCTGGACCCCGAAGGCATCATCTGGATCCGGGAGTTGATGCGCCGACTGGCTCAGGAAGGGCGAACGGTCCTCGTCTCCAGCCACCTCATGAACGAGACCGCGTCCTTCGCCGACCACCTCGTCGTCCTCGGCCGGGGCCGACTCCTCGCCGACATGCCCATGCGGGAGTTCATCGACGCGCGCGTGCAGCCCCGCGTGCGGGTGCGCACCACGGACAGCGGGGCGTTGAGCGCGTTGCTCGCGAGCCACGGCATCGAGGCCGTCGAAGGCGAGGACGGGCGCTGGACCGCCCTCGACGCGCGCGTGGAGGACATCGGGCGACTCACCTCCGCCGCGGGCCTGCCGATCCTCGAACTCGCTGCGGAGGAAGGCACGTTGGAGCAGGCCTACCTGGATCTGACGGCCACCGAGACCGAGTTCGCCGCCACGCCGACCCCGACGCAGCCTCAGGAGGCCTGACCATGACGGACGCAGCCGCAAGAGGCCTGCCCAAGACGGACACAGCCCGAGGGGGCCTCTCAGCGACCTTCGCACCCGTACTCCGCGCGGAGTGGATCAAGATCCGTACGCTGCGGTCGCTCCTGTGGGGACTGGCCGCCGTCCTCCTCGCCACCACGGCGTTCTCCGCGCTCGCCGGTCTCGACGACTCCGGGGACCAGGACTTCGACCCGCTGTTCTCGGCGTTCTTCGGCGTCAGCTTCGGACAGATCGCGGCGATCACCTTCGGCGCTCAGGCGGTCTCGGCCGAGTTCCAGGGAGGCGCCCTGCGCGTCACGCTCGCCGCGGTCCCGGACCGAGTGCGGTGGTTCGCGGCCAAGGCGGTGGCCATCGGCGTACCGGCGCTCGTCGTCGGCCTGGTCACGGGAGGTGTGAGCCTGATCGTGGGCAAGGCGGTCCTCGGGACCAGGGCGAACGGGCTGACCTGGGGCGAGGGGCTCCGCGCAGTGGTCGGCTGCGGCCTCTACCTGACGCTCATGGCGCTGCTCGCGGCGGGACTCGCGGCCGTTCTGCGCAGCGGAGTCGCCACCCTGAGCATTCTGATCCCGTTCCTCCTCATCGTGTCGTTCGTCGTCGGGGGAGCCTCGGGCAGTGTCGCCGACTTCCTGCCGGACAAGGCGGGACAGGTGGTGCTCCACGAGACGTGGGACGGCGCCCTCGGGCCCTGGACGGGGCTCGCCGTGACCGCGGCCTGGGCTGCGGCAGCCCTGACGGCCGGCGCGTGGAGCCTGCGGCGTCGCGACGCCTGACGCCACTGGACCGTACTGACGACACACCAATTGTCAGTGGCAGCCGCTTTACTGGATCTCATGACCAGCGCGCTGCACCTCGCCACGATCGTGCGGCTGTGCTCCGAGGCCTTCCCCGCGGAGCGCGGCCGGTCGGACGTCGGCACCGGCGGACCCGGCTATCACATCGCCGAGTTAGTGACGAGCGAGGACTTCTGGGAGGACGACGGCACGGCACGCGAGGAGACGGAGGCGCAGTACGAGGCAGATCGGGACGGCCTCTCGGAGCTGCTCACCCGTCGCTGGGGCCGTCCGCAGGTCTTCACCTTGTCGAGCGTTTTCGATCGGTCGATGGACGGTGAGGACATACCCGAGCCATGGGGCATCCTGAGTTCCCATGTGCCCGACGTGCACCTCTGGAAGGCGGACGGGCACGACCGCTGGGTTGCCCTCGGCATCTCGCAGTGGGACAAGGAACTGCCGTTCCAGCTCCTGGCCGTGGTCACGGAGATAGACCCACCCTGACTCAGAGAGCCTGCGCGGCCTCCCGCAACCGACCGAACTCCTCCGCCATCGTCGCCGCCGTCCAATGCGCGTTGAGCCCACTTGGGTTGGGCAGCACCCACACCCGGCTGGCCCCGATCGTCCGCTCCTGCGGGCCGACTTGAGCCCTTCGCTCGCCGAACGCCGCCCGGTACGCGGTCACGCCGACCACCGCGAGCCACCCCGGCCGCAGTCGCTCCACCTTCGCGCGGAGCAGCCGCCCGCCCTCGAGGTACTCCTCGGCGCCGAGCTCGTCGGCCCGAGCGGTCGCGCGCGCCACCACGTTCGTGATGCCGAGCCCGTACGAGAGCAACTCGCCCTGTTCCGACGGCTTCATGAGCCGGGGCGTGAACCCGGAAAGGTGCAGCACCGGCCAGAAGCGGTTGCCGGGCCGGGCGAAGTGATGGCCGGTGGCGGCCGTCATCAGACCCGGATTGATACCGCAGAACAGAACGTGGAGGCCGTCCGCGACGACATCCGGCACGAGCCGGTCGCGGGCGGCCTCCAGGTCCGCGGGGGTGAGCCGCGTCAGAGGATCGCCCCCGGCGTGTAGCCCGCGGCCTCCGGGTGCTGCTTCACGATGTCCTCGATACGGCCGACGACGGCGGCGACCTGGTCGGCGGCGGCACCCGTGAAGGACAGCTTGTCGGCCATCAGCTCGTTGAGCCGAGCGCGGTCCAGCGGGATGCGCTCGTCCGCGGCGAGCTTGTCGAGCAGCTCGTTGCGCTCGGCGCCCTGCTCACGCATGGCGAGCGCGGAGGCGACGGCGTTCTCCTTGATCGCCTCGTGCGCGACCTCGCGGCCGACGCCCGCGCGCACCGCGCCCATCAGGACCTTCGTCGTCGCGAGGAACGGAAGGTAGCGGTCCAGCTCGCGCGCGACGACGGCCGGGAAGGCGCCGAACTCGTCGAGGACGGTGAGGAAGGTCTCCAGCAGGCCGTCCAGCGCGAAGAACGCGTCGGGCAGCGCGACGCGGCGTACGACCGAGCACGACACGTCGCCCTCGTTCCACTGGTCGCCCGCCAGCTCGCCGGTCATCGACGCATAGCCGCGCAGGATCACCATCAGGCCGTTGACGCGCTCGCAGGAGCGGGTGTTCATCTTGTGCGGCATCGCGGACGAGCCGACCTGGCCGGGCTTGAAGCCTTCGGTGACCAGCTCATGCCCGGCCATCAGCCGGATCGTCTTGGCGAGCGAGGACGGGGCGGCCGCCAGCTGCACCAGAGAGGTGACGACCTCGTAGTCGAGCGAGCGCGGGTAGACCTGGCCGACGGAGGTGAAGGCCTGGGAGAAGCCGAGGTGCCGGGCGATGCGCTGCTCCAGGTCCGCCAGCTTCGCCGCGTCCCCACCGAGCAGATCGAGCATGTCCTGCGCCGTGCCGACCGGGCCCTTGATCCCGCGCAGCGGGTAGCGGCCGAGCAGCTCCTCGACCCGGCCGTACGCGACGAGCAGTTCGTCGGCGGCGGTCGCGAAGCGCTTGCCGAGGGTGGTGGCCTGGGCGGCCACGTTGTGCGAGCGGCCGGCCATGACCAGCTCGGCGTATTCGCCCGCGAGCTTGCCGAGGCGCGCCAGGACGGCGACCGTGCGGTCGCGCACCAGCTCCAGCGAGAGCCGGATCTGCAGCTGCTCGACGTTCTCGGTGAGGTCCCGGGACGTCATGCCCTTGTGCACGTGCTCGTGTCCGGCGAGGTCGTTGAACTCCTCGATCCGTGCCTTCACGTCGTGCCGCGTGACCTTCTCGCGCTCGGCGATCGAGGCGAGGTCGACCTGGTCGAGGACGCGCTCGTAGTCGGTGACGGCGGCGTCCGGCACCTCGATCCCGAGGTCCTTCTGGGCTCGCAGCACGGCGAGCCAGAGCTGACGCTCCAGCTTCACCTTCTGCTCGGGGGACCAGAGCGTGGCGAGCTCGGCGGAGGCGTAGCGTCCGGCGAGGACGTTGGGGATACGGGGCTTTGCGGGCGCGGCAGTCACGTGTAGGGAGTTTACCCGGCGTACGGTGGGGCTCTGTACGTCCACACAGCTCAGAGAGCCCGAGCCGGTGTGGTGAAGCTCTAAGGACGGATGCCGTCACAGGCGATCGCCAGATGGCGCGGGCCGCGAAGGACCGCGCTCTGCCGGTAGGGCGGCGGATCCTCCAGCAGCCGGGGGTTCTCCAGCCTGCGGGCCAGCTCGCTCAGCGCGAGCTGTGCCTCGAGCCGGGCCAGCGGGGCGCCGAAGCAGCTGTGGATGCCGCTGCCGAAGCCCAGATGCTGGATGTCCCCGCGGTCCGGGTCGAACCGGTCCGGATGCTCGAAGCGGTCGGGATCGCGGTTGCCCGCTGCCAGTACCAGCCACAGCGACGCGCCCTTGGGGACGGTGACGCCGCGCACCTCGATGTCGGCGAGGGTGCTGCGCTGCGGCACCAGCTGCACCGGTGGTTCGAAGCGCAGCAACTCCTCGACGATGGGGACGGACAGTTTCGGGTCCTCGCGCAGCCGTTGCAGGACGTCGGGGTTGCGCAGCAGGGTCAGCATGCCGTTCGTGATGAGGTTGACCGTCGTCTCGTGGCCGGCGATCAACAGGAGCACCGACGTGGTCAGGGCCTCCATCGTCGTCATGGCGCCGTCCGGCCCGTGCGAGGTGGCCAGCTCCGACAACATGTCGTCGGCCGGCTTCTTGCGGCGTTCCTCGATGAGCCCGGCCAGATACATGCCCAGCTCCGTGCGGGCATTCTGCGCGATCTTGTCGCGCTCCTCGCGATCGGCGTCCATGACGGGGTCCAGACTGGCGGCGAGGGTGTCCGCCCAGGTGTGGAAACGCCTCTCGTCCTCGCGCGGCACTCCCAGCAGTCGGCAGATCACGGTCACGGGGAAGGGATAGGAGACCTGGTCGACCAGATCGATCCGATCCGGGGCGTCGATACCGTCGATGAGCCCGGAGATGATGCGTTTCAGGTCGTCGTGCATGTCGTAGATGCGCCGTGGGGAGTGCGGGGGACCGAAGGGCCGGTTCGTCATACGCCGCAGTCGGTCGTGTTCAGGAGGGTCGAGCCGCAGGAAGCTCGGTGGCAGCGTCGACCCCTCCTGCTCGTCGGAGGCCAGCGGATCGGCCGCCGACGACTTGAGATTGCGCACGTCGGAGCTGACCCGCGGATCGTGCAGAAGACTCTGGATGTCGTAGTACGTGCTGACGACGTAGGGCCCGTCCGCCTCGTGGTACACCGGCGTCTTGCGGAGCTGCTCGTACAGCGGATACGGATTGGCGCGGTTGGTGTGGTCGATGATCTGCCGCAGGATGTCCATGGTGCGTCCTCGTGAGCGTCGGATCAGTGCACGGCGGGGGTGAACGTCATCCGCCGGTCGGCCGGCGAATATCCGCTGAGAGTGACGGTCGGGCCGTGCGTGGGCACCGACGGGTCGGGGAAGTCGGCGTCCATCGGGTGTTGTCCCTCCGGACGGCGGTCCACCGTGAGGTACGGCGGGGGGAACGGCGCTGTGGTCTCGATCTGCTGCTGGTAGAACTGCAGCCACTTCGACTGGTCGAAGGTGACGGCGCCGATGACGCGCCCCTGATACCCGTACACGCCGGTGAATCTGCGCTCGTTGAGGGCGCCCTGCGCGATGAGGATCTCCGTCCCCATCGTCGGCACCCCGACGGACTTGATGTTCACACCGAACTGGGAGGACCAGAAGGCGGGCACCCAGATGTGGGGGCGGCGGTCCGTGCTTTCACTCATCATGTTGTGCGCTGCGGTCTCGGCCTGGGAAACGGCGTTCCCCCAGTGCTCCAGAGACAGGAACTGGTATCCGAACAGCGGATGTGGGGACCGGGCGACGTCGCCCGCCACATAGATGTCGTCGGTGACGATGCCCCGGATGTCGAAGGCCCGGCAGCCGGCGTCACAGGCGATGCCACGGGGGCCCGCGCCGAGTCCGGATCCGGCGAGCCATTCGGTGTTGCGCATGGCGCCGAGCGATACGACCACCACGTTCGCCTCGACGGAGTTCCCGTCGGAGAAGTGGGCGGCGCGGACGCGACCCGTGGAGTCGCCCTCCAGGCGGGTCACCATCACACCGCAGCGCAGGTCGACGCCGTTCTCGCGATGCAGCGCGGCCGCGACCTGGCCGATGACTCCACCGAGCGCTCCGACCAGGGGGGCGTCGGCCCGTTCGGCCACGGTGACCGCGATCCCGCGTTCCCGGCAGGCGGAGGCGATCTCCGAGCCGGTGAATCCGGCGCCGATCACGAGCACGCGGCGCGGTCCCTGCGCCAGCGCGCGCTCCAAGGCGTGGGCGTCGTCGCGGGTCCGCAGGACGAACACGCCTTCGAGCTCCGCCTCGTCCTCCTTCGGCCACGGGCGGGCCCGTACACCGGTGGCGATGAGCAGCCGGTCGTACCCCACCTCGTCGCCGTCGGCCAGCCGTACCCGCCTGGCCGCCATGTCGAGACCGGTGGCCGGCACCCCGAGACGCCACTGAGCGTCGATCGCCCGGCGCCGGGGAAGGAGCGTGCGGTCCGCTGTCGCCTTGCCCAGCAGGACCTGCTTGGACAGCGGGGGGCGGTCGTACGGCTCGTACGGCTCGTCCCCGATCATTGTGAGCGAGCCCGTGAACCCTTCCTCGCGCAACGTCTCCGCGCCCCGCAGCCCCGCCAGGGAAGCCCCGACGACGACGATGCGCCCTTCGCGCTTGAGCCGGTCCAGAGATCCGTCACTGCTCACCGGGCGCCTCCGGGGGCCTCGTCCGAGGTGTCCGCGTCCACGAGGATGGCCTGAACGGGGCACGCGGCGACGGCTCTCGCCACTTCCTCGCGCCTCTCCTCCTCGGCGAGCGGGTTGTAGAGCAGCGACTCGTCTCCGTGCATGGCGAACACGTCAGGCGAGAGGAACGCGCACTGCGCGTATCCCTGGCAGCGGTTGAGATCGACGACAAGCCTCACCGAGGATCAGCCCTTCCGTGTCCCCTTCTCGCCCCCTCCACCTCAGCATGCGCGAGGGGGTGTGCAGGCGCGCGCCGGGGCACCCGTTGGGGGCATGCTCACCGCGAGCCCCCGGCAGGGAGCGGCTCGCGAGGACCGACGCGGAGGATGTGGACGCTGACGACCAGTGCCCAGGCGGGGAAGACCAGTTCGGACCAGGGAAGGCCGGACCCGAAGACGAGCAGGACAAGACCCACCAGGTACCCGAGGACGGCGATCGGACGTCGGAAGACGCCGAGGCGGTGCCCGATGGTCGAGGTGGTGAAGACGAACACGGCCGCCATGCGGAGCGCGTACGTCGTCATGAGCGCGTACGCGAAGTGGCGGCCGAAGCCGGAGGGCTGAGTCTCATTCAGTACGGTGCCCGCCGCGGCGCCGGCCCCGAACATGGTGGCGACGAAGACCAGTCCACTGCCCAGGAACACGGTGGCGATGAATCTGTCCTCGGCGTCCCCGACCTGTGCGCGCAGGGCGCCCATGAACCACAGGAAGAAGATTCCCGCGAACGGGAGGATCTCGAGCGCCACCCGCACCGCCCACCGCTCGCCCGGATCGATCTTCGCGTCGGCGGCGTTCCCCGCGGGGATGGCGATCCGCACCAGTACGATCGCCGTCGCCAGCAGGACCGCGAACACCGCCCCCGCCATACCGGCGGCCCGCGGCGTCCTCAGCCGCTCGTCCTTCGGCTCCATCGACGCTCGCCTTCTTTCCCGATTCCCCTCTCGGTCCAGAAAGCAGGCAGAGGCGCGCCGACGCCATCGGTGACAGCCACGGGAGTGACGGCCCGAGGCCGGCCGGTCTACGAGGCGTTCGCCAGCTCGGCCAGGATGTCGCCGTGGCACAACTCGGGCGCGCACCAGCACGCCAGGGTTTTGCCGCGCAGGGCGGGCACCTGGGCGAGGAGCTCGGGACGTTCGAGGAGATACGCCCGGTACTTCTCCATGACCTCGGGCCGCGGGCCGTCGCGCTTCTTGGTGGGGGTGTCGGGCGCGAACGGGTTGTAGAGCGGATGCCGCGGGAGGTCCCAGTGGCCGATGGTCCAGCGCCGGCCGATGTAGACGAGGTCGGCCGGAGCCTTCTCCAGCCGGGGGCCGAAGTCGTGGATGCGGCCCTTGAGATTGATCACGGTGGTGGGCATGCGGCTCCCTTCCGCCGTATGTCTACCCCGCCGGCTCCTCGTACGGCAGCAGCTCCGGCCGCTTGGCCGGGCGTCCGTCCCCCGAGGAACGGCCCGTCAGCCGCCGGCCTATCCACGGCAGCAGGTGCTGCTTGGCGAACCGGGCGTCGGCGGTGCGGCGAGCGACCCAGCCGGGCGGCGCCGTGGCCGCCATCGGCGTATGCCACTGGGCGTCCTTCGGCTCGTACCCGAGTGTCTGCCACACCGCCTCGGCGACGCGACGGTGTCCCTCCGCCGTCAGGTGCAGCCGGTCCACGTCCCACAGACGGGGGTCGGCGAGCGAGGGCGCCCCGTACAGGTCGACCACGAGCGCACCGTGCCGTTCCGCCAGGTCGTCCACCACGGCGAAGAGCTCCTCCATGCGCGGCCGGAAGCGCTCGAGTACCGGGCCGTTGCGGCCCGGGCTGCGCATCAGGACCAGTTGCTTGCAGGCGGGGGCGAGCCGCTCCACGGCCTCCTCCAGGAGACCGCGGACGCGTCCCATGTCGACCTTGGGTCGCAACGTGTCGTTGAGCCCGCCGACCAGCGTGATCACGTCGGGCCGCATCGCGGCTGCCACGTCCACCTGCTCGTCGACGATCTGCCCGATCAGCTTGCCGCGCACCGCGAGGTTGGCGTACCGGAAGCCGGGCGTCCGTGCCGCCATCCGGGCGGCGAGGAGGTCGGCCCAGCCGCGGTAGGAGCCGTCGGGCAAGAGGTCCGACATGCCCTCGGTGAAGGAGTCGCCGACCGCGACAAGACTGGTGTAGGTGGCATTCGTCTGCATGGCGGAAAGGATGGTATCCCGACCGCATACCCGTCGGTCGGTCGGGCCACCGAGGGCCGACGCCCCGGTGGCCCGGCGTGCTCACGCCGGCTGCCCGAACAACTCCCGCAGCACGTCCTCCATGGTCACCAGCCCCGCGAGCCGCCCGTCGCTGCCCATGACCGCCGCGAGGTGCGTACGACTGCGCCGCATGGCCGTCAGCACGTCGTCCAGGGGAGTGCTCTCCCGGACGCGGGCGATGGACCGCATGTCCTGCACCCGGAACGGCACGTCGCGCGGCATGGCGTCGAGCGCGTCCTTGACGTGCAGGTAGCCGACGATGTGCCGGCCCTCGTCGACGACGGGGAAGCGGGAGAAGCCGGACTCGGCGGCCAGCCCTTCCAGTTCCTCCGGCGTGACGCCCACGCGCGCGTAGACGACGCGTTCCACGGGCAGGACGACGTCGCGCACGGGTCGGCGGCCCAGTTCCAGCGCGTCGTGCAGGCGCTCCTGGGCGCGGTCGTCGATGAGTCCGGCCGCGCTGGAGTCCTTGACCAGCCGGGCCAGTTCGTCGTCCGAGAAGGTCGCCGTGACCTCGCCCTTGACCTCGACCCGCAGCAGCTTCAGCAGCCCGTTCGCGAAGGCGTTGACCGTGAAAATCACCGGGCGCAGCGCGCGCGAGAGCGCGACCAGCGGCGGGCCGAGCAGCAGTGCGCTGCGCACCGGCTCCGCGAGCGCGATGTTCTTCGGCACCATCTCGCCGAGCAGCATGTGCAGATACGTGGCCAGAGTGAGCGCGATGACGAACGAGACCGCGTGACCCGCGCTCTGCGAGACGCCCACCGCGTGGAACACCGGCTCCAGAAGGTGCGCGATCGCGGGCTCGGCCACGATGCCCAGGACCAGCGTGCACAGGGTGATGCCCAACTGCGCGGCGGCCAGCAGCGCGGACACGTGCTCCAGACCCCACAGCACACTGTGCGCCCGCCGGTCACCCCGCTCGGAGTGCGGCTCGATCTGGCTGCGCCGCACCGAGATCAGCGCGAACTCGGCGCCCACGAAGAAAGCGTTCACGACCAGCGTCGCAAGGCCGATCAGCAGCTGTACGACGGTCATCGCTCACCCTCCTCTTCGCCGTGCGGCGCGTGCAGCAGCACGCGCGCGGCGCGCCGCCCCGAGGCGTCCACCACTTCGAGGAGCCACCCGACGACCTGGACGGTGTCCCCGATGGCGGGAATGCGGCCGAGCTCGGCCGCCATGAAACCGGCCAGCGTCTCATACGGTCCCTCGGGCACGCGCAGCCCGACCCGCGCCAGCTGGTCGGTGCGGGCCGATCCGTCGGCCGAGTACAGCGCCCGGCCCTCGCCGTCCGTGCCCGCAGGGGCCAGATCGGGCGTCTCGTGCGGGTCGTGCTCGTCCCGCACCTCGCCGACGACCTCCTCGACGATGTCCTCCAACGTGGCGATGCCGGCCGTGCCGCCGTACTCGTCGATGACCATGGCCATGGTGCGCTTGCCGGACAGCCGGTCGAGCAACCGGTCGACGGTCAGTGACTCCGGCACGAACAGCGGCTCACGCATGATCGGGGAGACGGACATACGGGTCCTTCGGTCCGCGGGCACGGCGAGTGCGTCCTTGATGTGCGCGATGCCGACGACCGAGTCGAGATTGCCGCGGTAGACGGGGAAGCGGGACAGTCCGGTCGCCCGTGTCGCGTTCGCCACGTCCTCGCAGGTGGCCTGCACATCCAGTGCGATGACCTGCACACGCGGTGTCATCACGTTCTCCGCGGTCAGGTCGGCCAGGTTCAGCGTGCGCACGAACAGCTCGGCGGTGTCCGCCTCGAGGGCGCCCAGCTTGGCGGAGTGCCGGGCGAGCGCCACCAGTTCCTGGGGCCCGCGCGCGGAGGCCAGTTCCTCGGCGGGTTCGAGGCCGAAGCGCCGCACGATGCGGTTCGCGGAGTTGTTGAGGTGCGTGATGAACGGGCGGAACGCGGCGCTGAACCAGCGCTGCGGCGTCGCCACTCGTTTGGCCACCGCGAGCGGCGAAGAGATCGCCCAGTTCTTGGGCACGAGTTCGCCGACGACCATCAGGAAGAGCGTCGACAGGGCTGTGCCGATGACCAGGGCCACCGAGTTCGACGCGGAGGGCGGGACGCCGATCGACTCCAGCGGACCCGCGATGAGCTTGGCGATCGACGACTCGGAGAGCATGCCGACGACCAGGTTGGTGACCGTGATGCCGAGCTGGGCGCCGGACAGCTGGAAGGTCAGATTCCGTACGGCCTTGAGGGCGCCGGACGCGCCGCGCTCACCGCGCTCGACGGCCCGCTCCAGCTCGCTGCGCTCGACCGTGGTCAGGGAGAACTCCGCGGCGACGAAGGCGCCACAGGCCAGTGAGAGCAGGACCGCCACCAGGAGGAGGAGCACTTCGGTCATCGGGTCACCTCCGTCCCATGGTCGGCCAGGGGCGGGGGGATCGCGCGATGTCGGGTACTGGGAGGCTCGCCCATGGGCGGACGCTCACACCTTTCATTGGAGGACCGAGTGACCCTCCAATAGTAAAGGATCAGCAAAGTGCTCTCGTCGACGGTGGGTCTAGTCGATGAGCGGCTTCACCCAGCGGCGCCACTGCTCCTCGGGGGCATACCCGGCCGCCCGCCACGCATGCTGCGCGGTCTCGTTCCGCTGGAGCACCATCGCATCGCCGCGGCGGCCGCCGAGCCGTACGAAACGCTCCTCGGCCGCGGCGAGGAGTGCCGCGCCGATACCGAGGCGCCGCCGCTCGGGGTGCACCGCGAGACGGTACAGATGGCACCGCCAGCCGTCGAAGCCCGCGATCACCGTGCCGGCCAGCTCGCCGTCCTGTTCGGCGAGGATCAGCGCCTCCGGATCGCGGGCGATCATCCGGTCCACGCCGTCCCGGTCGTCACTGATGCTGGTGCCCTCGGCGGCCACTTTCCAGAAGGCCAGCACGGCGTCGAGATCATCGGGCGTCGCGGCCCGTATGCGCGGGTCAGTCATGCCGCGATCCCATCACGGGCCCTCGCCCGCGCTACGGAATTTCCAGTATCCGGACGTCACTCGCCACACAGCGCCTCGACGACGGGGGCGAATGCCTCCATGTTCGGCTCCAGCACCGTCAGATACGAGAATCCGTACCGCTCCCGATGCGCCCGCACCTGCTCGATGATCTGCTCCAAGGTGCCCACCAGCACGATCGGCAGTTCCAGGACCTGTTGCTCGGTCAGGTGAGGAATGCGGGGCAGCCAGGGCTGAACGGCGGCAGCAGGGTCGTCGGTGACGGTGACGATCTGGATCAGCAGATTGAGCTCGGCGGGCTCCTTGCGCCCGGTGGCAGCCTCCCTGAACAGGGTGACGCGTTCATCGAGTTCCCCGTCCGTGAGGGGCGCCAGTGTGCCGCCCTCCACGGTGCGCGCGCCGGTGAAGGCCGCGATGTCCGCGTGCTCGGCGGTGAGTCGCAGCATCCGGTCGCCGTTGGCGCCGATGAGCAGCGGGACCCGAGGCCTCTGCACCGCCTGCGGCATGGCGGTCCCCCCGCTCGAGCGCGACCGAGAGTGGGGGAGTGCTTCCGAACCGAGGAGCCGGTCCATCTCCTCCACCGTGCGCAGGAGATGGTCGACCCGCTCGCGCGGCGAACCCCAGGGCAGGCCCGCGGTCTCGTGCTCCGCCTGTACGTAGCCCGTGCCGAGGCCGAGTTCGAGACGCCCGCCCGTCAGCGCGTCCGTGGTGGCCACCTCGCGGGCCAGCAGGGTGGGGTTCCAGAAGCCCGTGTTGAGCACGAACGTGCCGAGGCGGGGCCGCTCGGTCGCCTCGGCGGCGGCGACCAGGGACGGGAACGGGGCGGGCATGCCGAGGTGGTCGGCCACGGTGATGACGTCGTAGCCGAGTTCCTCGGCCCGACGGCACTTGGCGCGCCATGCGTCCTCGGCTGCGGGGCTGAGCAGGTTGACGCCGAAACGGAAGGGGCGCGGCATGAACTCTCCTTCTCCGGAGGCGATTTGACGCGAATACCTCACTCGTGCGCGATCGCCGCCAGCACATTCATGCGCGACGCACGCAACGCCGGCAGCAGCGCCGCCACGATGCCCACGACCGCCGAACCGACCACCACCGCGATGATCGTCGCCCAGGGGATGGCGAGCGCCTTCATGCCCTGCAGCGCGAGTACTTGCTGGATGCACACACCCCAGACGATCCCCAGCGCCAGGCCGAGGACCGCCCCGAACACGGCGATCACCACCGACTCCAGGCGGATCATCCGGCGCAGCTGGCGCCGGGCGAGCCCGATGGCGCGCAGCAGCCCGATCTCGCGGGTGCGTTCCACGACCGACAGGGCGAGGGTGTTGACGACGCCGAGCACCGCGATGACGATCGCGAGGCCGAGAAGCGCGTACACCAGGTAGAGCAGTACGGCGATCTGATCGTGAATCAGCTTCTTGTAGTCGGACTGGTCGAGGACCTTTGCCTGCGGATACGGGTCGAGCGTCTTCTCCAGTCGCGTGCGCAGCTGGTCGGCGCCGGTACGCGAGGCCGCGTTCACATACAGCGCGGAGTCCTGTCCGCCGGGCACGTACTTCTCGATGGTGCCGAAGCCGAAGTACAGGCCGCCCTGCATTCCGAAGCCCTCGGCGGCGTCCTGGTCGGTGAGCGCCGCCACCGTCAGCTCGGTCTTCCGTTTGGCGGGGAACTCGACGGGGATCACGCTGCCGACGTGCACGTCGTGCTCCCTCGCGAACTTCACGTCCATGGCGATATGACCGTCGCCGAGCGCCGCCGCGGTGTTCCCTTGCGCGTACGTGACGTGGGCGACGTCGTCCAGCCGGGGATCGTAGGCCGCGGCGGTCGTCTCGATGCGCCTGCCGTCCGGCAGCCGCACCGCGACCGGCGTGAACCGCTGGCGGACCACGAGCCCGGTGCCCTCGGTGCCGCGCACCTTGTCGGTGAGGTCCCGCGGAAACGGCACGAAGTTGCTGTTCTGGATCACGAAGTCGGCGCCGAGTGTCTTGTCGATCTGGTGGTCGAAGGACTTGGTCATGGACGCGCTGGCCACGGACATTCCACCGACCAGGGCGAGGCCCACCATCAGGGCGGCCGCGGTGGCGCCCGTGCGCCGGGGGTTGCGCAGCGCGTTGCGCTGACTCATCCGGCCGACGGAGCCGAAGACCGCGGGGAAGGCCCCGCCCAGGACCCGGATCACCGGCCGTACCAGTAGCGGACCCGCGATCACCGTGGCGATGAGCGTCAGGACGACGCCGAGACCCAGCAGAGAAGCGGCCGTCGAGGTCTTCGACGACGCGGCGCACCCCGCGAGCGCGGCGGCACCGAACGCGCCGACGACCGCGCCGACCACGGCGCGCACCCGCAACGGCCGGCCCACACCGGCGACTTCGGCGTCCGCGAGGGCCGCCATGGGGGAGACGCCCGCGGCGCGTCTGGCCGGGAGATACGCGGCCACGAAGGTGACGCCGACGCCGACGACGTACGCCGAGACCGGTGTCGCCCAACCGATCACCATCTCGGTCGACTTGAGGTTCATGCCGAACGCGGTCATGAGCTTGATCAGGCCCAGTGCGAGCCCGATCCCCGCGGCGAGACCGAGCGTCGAACCGACCAGGCCGAGCAGCAGCGCCTCGGTGAGCACGGACCGGCGCACCTGACGCCGGTCGGCGCCGAGGGCGCGCAACAGGCCCAGCTCGCGGGTGCGTTGGGCGATCAACATCGAGAAGGTGTTGACGATGAGGAAGACGCCCACGAGCACGGCGATCCCGGCGAAGCCGAGCATCACGTACTTGATGACGTCCAGGAATCCGCCCAGTTGGGCGGCGGCGGACTTGGCCTGCTCCTCGGCGGTCTTCAAGTCGTACGTTTTCGTGCCGAGTTCGGCGGCGATGCGCTGCTTGAGTCGGGCGTCACTGACGCCCGGCGCCGCGTCCACGGAAATGCTCGTGGCGGCTTGCGGGCTGCCGAGCAGCTTGGTCTGTGCGGTCGGGGTGTCGAGGAAGACCAGCGCGGCACCGGGGTTGGTGGTGGTGAAGGTGGCGATCCCGACGATCTGCACCTTGAAGGGGCCGGGCTGAGCCTGCACCGTCAGGGTGTCGCCGATGCGGACGTCCTGCTTCTTCGCGGTGTCCGCGTCCAGCAGCGCCTCGCCGTCGCCCCGGGGCTCATGACCGGAGGTCAGCTTCACCGGGCTGCGCTCGGTGACCTCCCAGTTGGTGACGATGGTGGGGGCGCCCGTCGTCGGGCCGACCGACTCGTGCTTGCTGTCGACGACCGTGGCGTTCTCCACCGCCGCGTCCACATGGGTGGCGGCGACGCCGTCGACCTTCGTCAGCCGGTCCGCGAGGGAAGCGGGCACGGTCTGGGTGGCGCCGGTCGGGATCTGTGAGCTGAGGTCGTTCTTCGGCTCCACGGTCACATCGGCCGACGTGGAGGCGAAGAGCCGGTCGAAGGTCCGGGTCACCGTGTCCGAGAAGATGAGGCTGCCCGCGACGAACGCGACGGACAGCACGGCGGCCAGCGCCGAGAGCAGAAGCCGCCCCTTGTGCGCGAGAAAGCTCCGCAGAGTCGCTTTGAGCACGCCCGCCTCAGTCCTTCTCGAGGGTTACGTCGCCGGAGCCGGCGTCGGGAATCGCCGTGCCGGGGCTGCTGTCAAGGGGTACGTCACCCGAGGCGCCCGCAGGGGGCGTCCCAGCGGATCCGCCGCCCCCGCCGTCGAAGGTCACCCGGATCGCGTCGAAGCGCTTCATCCGCTCCAGCACCGCCTCTGCCGAAGGCCGCTCCATTTCGTCCACGATCCGCCCGTCCCCGAGGAAGAGAACCAGGTCGGAGTGGGCGGCCGCGCCCGGGTCGTGCGTCACCATGACGACGGTCTGGCCCAGTTCGTCGACCGCCTCGCGCAGAAAGCCGAGGACTTCGAGTCCCGCGCGCGAGTCGAGGTTGCCCGTCGGCTCGTCCGCGAAGATCAGCTCCGGGCGCGAGGCGAGCGCGCGGGCGCAGGCGACGCGTTGCTGCTGGCCGCCGGACAGTTGTGCCGGCCGGTGCTTGAGCCGGTCACGCAGGCCGAGCGTGTCGATGACCTGGTCCAGCCACTTCTGGTCGGGCTTCTGGCCCGCGATGTCCATGGGCAGCGTGATGTTCTCCGCCGCGTTGAGCGTCGGGATCAGGTTGAACGACTGGAACATGAAGCCGATCCGGTCGCGCCGCAACCGGGTCAACTCACGATCCTTCAGCCCTGTGATCTCGGTGTCGCCCAGCCACACCTGTCCGGCCGAGACGCTGTCGAGCCCCGCCAGGCAGTGCATGAGGGTGGACTTCCCGGAGCCCGACGGACCCATGACCGCGGTAAAGCGGCCGCGCGCGATGTCCACGTCGACCGAGTCGAGGGCGAGCACCGTCGTCTCGCCCGAGCCGTACGCCTTCGTCAGGCCGCGGGCGCGGGCAGCGATCGGATCCGCCTCAGCGCGGCCGACCGCGTGCTCCGCAGCAGGTGTGGACAAGGCCGCCTCCTAGGTGATGGACGTCCCGACTCCTTTGTCCGGCCGAGCCTAATGTGATCCGAGGCACACTCGGTATCCCCCCGAGGTCCCGCGCGTTCTCCGCCGCAGGTCGTGCCCCTGATACCCGTGTAAGGGACACTCTCCACCGGCGCTCTCCACCTTCGCCTCCATCCGTGGCCCTCTTGCCGGTGCTAGCAATTCGGCGCTAGCTTCGAAGTATGGCGAAGACTCAGCTGAACGTACGGGTGGACGAGGGCACGGCCCGCGCCGCCCGCGAGCGAGCCCTGGAGCGCGGCATGAGCGTGAACCGCTACATCGAAGAGCTGGTCAGACAGGACACCGGAGAAGTGGGCCACACCTTCGTGGAGGCCGCCGCGGATTTCATGAAGCAGTACGAGTCCGTCTTCGCCGAGGAGTTCGGCGCGGACCGCGAAGGCACACGCGAAGGTCGTCGTTGATCCCTTGAGCAGTCTCAGAGTCGACCTTGCCTGGCTCCTCATGATCGCCGAACAGAAGACGCCCGGAGATCCCCAGGTCACCGACTGGGGAGCCCTCGTCGCCGCCGTCAGCCGGCACGAGGCGGAGATATTCGGCATTCCCGTCTACGACAGCCCGCACACCCGCGCCGCCGCGCTGCTGCAGCTCCTGCTGCACGTACCGGCGCTCGAACGCTCCAACGCGATGTTCGCCTCGGCCGTCGCGTACGCCTATCTCGTCGCCAGTGGCCTGAAGGTCGTCACCTCTCCCGAGCAGGTGCGCGATTTGGCCCGACTGGTCAAGGGCGGCGACGCCACCGTGCACGACATCGCGCAGCAGCTGCGCCAGTGGAGCCTATGAGTCCGGGCGCCACGCCGTGCCCAGCACGCAGTAGGAGGTGGGCAGCCGCGGCCCCTTCTCGGGCATCAACATGCGCCGGTAGGGGCCGAGTTCGAACCCGGCGTCGCGCACCGCCGCGATCGGGTCGCGGGCCAGGTGGCAGCCGCCGTTCAGCCGCGGCCACACGGTGCGGTCCAGGCCGTGCTGGGTGAACGCCATCGCGCGCCCGCCGCCCTTGCCGTGCTCGAAGAACCGCAGGGTGCCGCCGGGGCGCAGTACGCGGCGCAGTTCGGCGAGGGCGCGCGGCACATCGCGCACGCTGCACAGCACCAGCGAGACCACGGCCGCGTCGAATGCCTCGCTCTTGACCGGCAGAGCCTCCGCCGCGCCCGGCACCACGTCGACGGGCACGTCGGAGCGCAGGGCGGCCTCCACGGCCAACTGCCGCAGCAGCCGCTCGGGTTCGATGGCGACGACCTCCGAGACGGTGCTCGGATAGTGCGCGAAGTTCAGACCGTTGCCCGCGCCGATCTCGATGACCCGCCCGGACAGCCCGGCGAGCAGCCGCTCGCGCACCCCGCCCATGCCCAGCCGCGTCTCGGCGGTCACACTGATCCGGGCGTAGTAGCGGGCGAAGAGCGGATGGTGCACGGGATCTCGTGTCAGCTTGGCTGCGTCGGCTTGCCTGAGCGGCATGACGGACCTCCCGGGAGGACGGGCCTTACCGTGATTGTCCCCCCAGGACGTCCGCCACACGCGCCGCGCGCCGTGGTGTCCGGGGTGAGCAAGTCGTCGCAGCTCGCCGGCTGCGGGTCGTCTCCGGCTGATCGCGCAGTCCCCCGCGCCCCTGACCGGGCGCGGGGGTCCCGGCCTACGGGGCGCAGAGTTCCACGGCCCTCAGGGGGCGTAGGCCGAAGCGAAGGCGCTCGCGTCCCAGGTGCCGCCCAGTCCGGGCGCCAGCCACCTCTGTGCGCCCGCACGGAAGTCGGCGGGCGTGCAGGCCCCCGCGCCCGCCGGCACCGCACCGAGCAGTCGACCGTCGGTCACCGTCGGCAGGTCCGCGAGGTTGCAACGGGAGGCGAGGTCCGCGTCGCTGGGCCAGCTGCCGATGACGATGCCGGCGAAGTCCAATCTCCGGCGCCGCAGTTCACGGGCCGTCAGCTCTGTCGTGTTGAGTGTGCCCAGTCCCGCCGAAGCGACTACGAGCACCGGGGCGTCGAGCAGCCGTGCCGCGTCCGCCAGGGTGCCCCCCTCGTCGTCGAAGCGTACGAGCAGCCCCCCGGCACCTTCCACCAGCACGAGGTCGTGCTCGGTGGCCAGCTCGGCCGCCGCTTCCGCGACCTCCTGAGGCCGTACCGGCGCGAGCGCGGCGCGTCGCGCGGCCGTCGCCGGCGCCAACGGCTCGGGGTACCTGGCGAGTTCGAGCGTGGTGACAGTGCCCGCGAGCCGGGCCACCTCGTCGGCGTCACCGCGCTCGTCCGGACCTACACCGGTCTGCGCGGGCTTGAGCACGGCCACGGACCGACCGGACGCGACGGCCGCCGCGGCGACGGCGGCCGTCGTGACCGTCTTGCCGACTTCCGTGCCCGTGCCCGTGATCACCAGTACCGGCATGTCATCCCTCCCGTGCCGCCGCGCACACCGCGCGCGCGATCCGTGCCACGTCGGCGTCGCTCGTGACGTACGGCGGCATCGTGTAGACGAGGTCGCGGAACGGCCGCAGCCACACGCCCTCGCGCACGGCGGCCGCCGTCGCCGCCTTCATGTCCACCTCGTGGTCCAGCTGGACGACGCCGATGGCACCCAGGACACGTACGTCACGAACCCCGTCAAGCTCCGCAGCCGGAGCCAGTCCCTCGCGCAGCCCCGCCTCGAGGCGCTTGACCTCGGTCTGCCAGTCCTGCCCGAGCAGCAGGTCGATCGAGGCGCAGGCCACGGCGGCGGCCAGCGGATTGCCCATGAAGGTCGGCCCGTGCGCCAGCACCGGGACCTCACCCCGCGAGATGCCGTCGGCCACACGGGAGGTGCACAGCGTCGCCGCCATCGTCATATAGCCGCCGGTCAGTGCCTTGCCGACGCACATCACGTCCGGCGTGACGCCCGCGTGCTCCGCCGCGAACAGCGCGCCGGTACGGCCGAAGCCGGTGGCGATCTCGTCGAACACGAGCAGCACATCGTGCGCGTCGCACGCCTCCCGCAGCACGCGCAGATACGCGGGGGAGTGGAACCGCATCCCGCCCGCGCCCTGCACCACCGGCTCCACGATCACCGCGGCCAGCTCGTCGGCGTGCCGCTCGATCAGCTCGCGCAGTTGATCGGCGTACGACTCCTCGTAGGCGACCGGCGGCGGATCGGCGAACACCTGGCGCTGGAGCACGCCCTGCCACAGCTCGTGCATCCCGCCCTCGGGGTCGCACACCGACATCGGCTGCCAGGTGTCCCCGTGGTAGCCGCCGCGCCAGGTCAGCAGCCGCTGCTTGCCGGGGCGGCCGAGGGAGCGCCAGTGCTGGAGGCACATCTTGACGGCGACCTCGACCGAGACCGATCCGGAGTCGGCGAGGAAGACGTGCTCCAGGCCCTCCGGTGAGATGTCGACAAGGCGCTTTGCCAGCCGAACGGCGGGCTCGTGGGTGAGCCCGCCGAACATGACGTGGCTCATGCGCTCCAGCTGGTCGCGCACCGCGTCGTTGAGCACCGGGTGGTTGTAGCCGTGGATGGCCGACCACCAGGACGACATGCCGTCGACCAGTTCACCCGAGCCATCGGCCATGCGCAGGCGCACGCCGCTCGCCGACTCCACGACCAGCGGTTCCTGGCGGCCGGGCATCGGCCCGTAGGGATGCCAGACGTGCCGCCGGTCGAGGTCGAGCAGTTCCTCGACGGACAGGTCAGGCATTGGGCGCGAGATCCGTTCCGGCACCTCGGCGGCGTACGGCGACGAGGTCCGTACGGGCGTCGGCGGGCTTCTCCGCAGAACCCGCAGAACCCGCAGAACCCGCAGAACCCGAGCCGCACACAGAGCCCCCGTCGTGGGACCCGCACCCGGCACTCTCGTGCGAGCCGCAGCCGGCACTCTCGTGCGAGCCGCATCCGGCGTCCCCGTGCGAGCCGCATCCGGCGTCCGCGTGCGAGCCGCACCCGCCACCCACCGAAACCCGGTGCTCCGGCAGCGTCACCTCGCCCGCGCCCTCCACCTCGAAGCCGGCGTCGGCGATCATGTCCAGGTCCGCCTTGCCGGCCTGGCCCTCACTGGTGAGGTAGTCGCCGAGGAAGATCGAGTTGGCGAGGTGCAGGGCCAGCGGCTGCATGGTGCGCAGATGGACCTCACGGCCGCCCGCGATGCGGACCTCGACGTCCGGGCAGACGAACCGGACCATCGCGAGGATGCGCAGACAGCGCTGCGGGGTGAGGTTCCACTCCTTGGCGAGGGGGGTGCCCTCGAAGGGGATCAGGAAGTTCACCGGAATGGAGTCGGGGTCGAGCTCGCGCAGCGCGTAGACGACGTCGACGAGGTCCTCGTCCGACTCGCCCATGCCGGCGATCAGACCCGAGCAGGCGGACAGCCCCGCCGCGTGCGCCTTCTCGACCGTGTCCACCCGGTCGGCGTACGTGTGCGTGGTCGTGATGTCCCCGTACGTCCCCTCGGACGTGTTCAGGTTGTGGTTGTAGGCGTCCGCGCCCGCCTCGCGCAGCCGCTCGGCCTGGCCGTCGGAGAGCAGGCCGAGACAGGCGCACACCTCGACGTTCTCGTTCTGGTCCTTGATCGCCTTGATGGTGTCGGAGACCCGGTCCACGTCACGGTCCGTGGGACCGCGCCCGCTGGCCACCAGACAGACCCGCTTGGCGCCCCCGGCGAGCCCGGCCGCCGCGGCCTGCGAGGCCTCGTCGGGCTTGAGCCAGGTGTACTTCAGGATGTCGGCCTTGGAGCCGAGCCGCTGCGAGCAGTACGAGCAGTCCTCGGGGCACAGGCCCGACTTGAGGTTGACGAGATAGTTGAGTTTCACCCGTCGGCCGAACCACTGCCGGCGCACCTTGCCGGCCGCGGCCACCACGTCGAGCACATCGTCATCGGAGGTGGCCAGCACGGCCAGAGCTTCGTCCCGGGTCGGCAGCTCGCGCCGAAGCCCCTTGTCCACCAGCGTGTTCAGCAGGTCCATGAGGTCCGATCCTGGACCATGCGACCGCTCTCGGCCAAGGAGAGTTTGGACAACAGAGACGGATCGACGTGTGGGTATTGCCACATCCTGGGCGGCTGGCCCGCCCGCTAGGGTCTGTGCACTGCCTACAAAACACCCCTCACCACGGCCCGGAGGACACATGGCGTTCGGCTGGATCGACGAGCAGGCCGAGGCGCGCCGCCGGGCCGGACTCGTGCGCACGCTGCGGCCGCGCCCCGCCGACTCGCCGCTCCTCGATCTCGCGAGCAACGACTACCTCGGTCTCGCCCGCCATCCGGAGGTCACCGAGGGCGCGGCCCGTGCCGCGCGCAGGTGGGGCGGCGGCGCCACCGGCTCCCGGCTCGTCACGGGCACCACCGAACTGCACGGCGAGCTCGAACGCGAGCTGGCCGACTTCTGTGGCTTCGAGTCCGCGCTCGTCTTCTCCTCCGGATACGCGGCCAATCTCGCCGCCGTCACCGCGCTCGCGCCGCACGGCTCGCTCGTCGTCTCGGACGCGGGCAACCACGCCTCGCTGATCGACGGCTGCCGGCTGGCCCGCGGCACCACACAGGTCGTCGCGCACGCCGACCCCGACGCCGTGCGCAAGGCGCTCGGCACCCACGAGGGCCCCGCTGTCGCCGTCTCCGACACGGTCTTCTCGGTGGACGGGGACGCGGCGCCGTTGTCCGAACTCGCCCTCGCCTGCCGGGAGTACGGGGCCGGGCTGATCGTCGACGACGCGCACGGGCTCGGTGTGCTGGGCGACGGTGGCAGGGGCGCGCCGCACGCGGCGGGGCTCGCGGGCGACCCGGACGTGGTCGTGACCGTCACGCTCTCCAAGTCGTTCGGTAGCCAGGGCGGCGCCGTCCTCGGCCCCGCCCCGGTCATCGACCACCTGGTCAACGCGGCGCGTACGTTCATCTTCGACACCGGTCTCGCGCCCGCGGCGGCGGGCGCGGCCCTCGCGGCGCTGAGGCTGCTGCGCCGTGAACCGGCGCGTGCCGCGCGGGCGCGCGCGGTGGCGACGGCGCTGCACACCCGTCTGACAGCCGAGGGTCTGGAGGCGGTGCGACCGGACGCCGCTGTCGTCTCCGTGCGGGCGCCGTCCCCCGAGCGGGCCGTGCGGTGGGCGGCCGACTGCCGTGAGGCGGGGCTGGCCGTCGGCTGCTTCCGTCCCCCGTCCGTGCCCGACGGCATCTCACGGTTGCGGCTGACGGCCCGCGCGGACCTCACCGAGGAGCAGATCGAGCACGCCGTACGCGTGATCAGCCAGAAGCGGTGAATGGGGTAGCGGTCAGCTCAGTGCGGCGATGAATCCCTCCCAGGCGGCAGGAGCGAAGAACAGGGCGGGACCCGCCGTGTTCTTGGAATCGCGCACGGCCACCAGTCCGGACCAGGGGCCCGGTCCGGGGCGCGCCGTCTCGACGCAGTTGTTCATTCCCGTACTGCGGCTGCTGCGCAGCCATCGCACGTCGTGCAGAGAAGTACTGGAAGGTACGTACCGAGGCAGTGCAGACATGGTGCCTCCTTACGCGCCGTCACCAATCACGGCGATGTAATCCAACGAGTCCTCGGGCGAAAGGGCGTGGATCTGAAGGGCGTTGAAGGCCTCGCTGTAGGCCTGAAGGTCTTCTTTCCGTTCGAGGTAGAGGCTACTCGTCAAGTGGTCGAGAACAACCACATCCAGATCAGTTGTGTTCGGAAATGAGAAGATAACGAAAGGTCCGGTGACCCCGATGTGTGCGCCGGCGGCGAACGGCAATACCTGAAGCCGCACTTGAGGCAGGGTGGCGGCCTCCCGCAACCGCTCCAGTTGCCGTGCCATGACCTCCGGTCCGCCGACCTCCCGTCGTAACACCGCCTCGTCCAGGACCGCGCTCAGTTCCAGCGGCGGATTCGAACGCAGCACGTCCTGGCGGGCGAGGCGCACCTCGACGAGCGCGTCGAGCTTGCAGTCCTCCAGTCCGTCCACCGCGGCCTGCGTCACCGCACGGGCGTAGTCGGGCGTCTGCAGCAGCCCCGGCACGACGGAGGTCTCCAGCGTGCGCATCCCACTGGCCTGCGACTCCAGGCTGATGAAGTCGCGGTATGTCCGTGGCAGTACCCCGCGATAGGCGTGCCACCAGTGGTGCCGTCCATTGCCCTCGGAACCCGCCAACACGACCAGGAGGTCTCGTAATTCGGGATCCTCGACACCGTACGCGTCCAGCAGGCGTGCTACGTCCGCCGGCTTCACCCCGCTGGTGCCGGTCTCGATCCGGCTCACCTTCGACTGATGCCAGCCCAGGAGGCGGGCCGCCTGACCACTCGTGAGGCCCGTATCGGCGCGCAACGCGCGCAGTTCGGCACCGAGCTTGCGGCGGCGCACCGCGGGACCGTGCTGCATGGCCGTACTCCTTACTCCTTCCGAGCCGCCCAAATAGGGTCTGCCGTCGCAGAGTTCACCGCTTCGAGCGACAGATATATGCATATCTTGGTGGATCGCACCCGTGATCGGCCCCGTGATGGCAGTCTGGCGCGAAGCACCAGTCCGGGACCGTACTCGAACCATCCGCTCCGTGTCGGACTCCGGTCCCGTGGGAAAGGGACGACGTCGCCATGGCAGATCACCAGGAAGCATCCGTCACTCTGCCGAGCGATCCCGCCTCGGTCTCCGCGGCCCGGAAATTCGTCGCCGATGTGCTGGTCGAATGGGGCCTGCCGTGCGACTCCGAAGTCGCGGACACCGTACGCCTGATCGTGTCCGAACTAGCCACCAACGCCGTCCAGCACACTTTCGGGCAGTCGCCCACCTTCACGGTGGACGTCCGGCTCGACCGAGACGAACACCTGCGCCTCGGCGTCACCGACAGCCACCCGCGCTTTCCCAAACGGCTGCCCGCGGCAGTCCAGCAGGACAACGGCCGCGGCATGGTGATCATCCGCTGGCTGACCGCCGAGTGCGGCGGCAGGCTCACCGTTCGGCCGACCCGGGAGGGCGGCAAGACCGTCTCCATCGAACTGCCGTGGACGACACCGGTCCAGCCGGTGGCGGCCGGGGGGCCCCAAGAGCCTTAAGGAACGGCTCAGTTGTCGTGCCTGTACTGCCCGGCCCGTCCGAAGGCGCCGCGCAGCAGGGCACGGAACGCGTCGGCCGCGGGCGCCGCCTCGTCGGCCCGATGGACGACCGAGATCGTCCGGCGTAGACCGCCCGGTTCCAGCAGCCGCGTCCCCACCGGTGTCGCCGCGGTCGTGGCCACCATCTCCGGTACGACCGCGACCCCGAGCCCGGCGCTGACCAGCGCGCACACCAGGGCGTACCCCGGGGTCTCGACCAGTACCGCGGGGGTGGCCCCGGCCCGGGCGAGCGCGGCCTCCACGCCCTGCCGGGCCGGAAGGTCCGGGGCCATGCTGATCAGGGGCTGTCCGGCGAGTTCGGTCAGCGGCAGCCGCGCCGAACCGCCCGCGAGGACATGCCCAGGAGCGGTCACCAGCACCAACTCCTCGACCAGGACCGGCTCCGCGCGCACGGACGACGGCAGTGGCACGGGGGTGGAGGGCTCGTAGATGTGCGTCAGGGCCAGGTCGACCTCGCCCGCCGCGACCGCCGAAATGCCCTCCGGAGGCTCGTAGTCGGCCACCGCGAGCTCCACGTCGGGATGGGCCCGGCGAAAGGCGCTGAGCACCGGCGGCAGCAGATGGATGCCCGCCGTCTGGAAGGTACCGAGCCGCAGTGTGCCGCCCGACAGACCTGCCAGGCGCGCCAGTTCGTGCCGGGCCCGCTCCATCTCGTCGAGGACCCGGCGGGCCCGCGCCACGAGCAGCTCGCCCGCGGCCGTCAGCCGCGCCCCGCGATGCGACCGCACCACCAGGGGCACGCCGGCCTCCCGTTCCAGCTTCGCCAGTTGCTGGGAGAGCGCGGGCGTGGTGTAGCCGAGGCGCTCGGCGGCCCTGGTGATCGACCCCGCCTCGGCGACCGCCACCAGCGCCGCGAGCCGCGTCGGGTCGTACATCGTGCCCCTCCTGCTGCCCGAGGCTCCCCAGGCACTGGGCTGCCCTGGGCCTAAACGATTGCTTAAGGCTCACCCAGGATATTCGACATACCTGCTGAAGGCCCGGCGGAGGCAGTCTGGTGCTCATGGACGCACAGCTCATCGCCTTCACGGGGGTCGCAGCCGGCATGGTCGCCATGCCGGGCGCGGACTTCACCGTCGTCGTACGCAACGCCCTGGTCTCACGTCGGGCCGGAGTCGCGTGCGCGCTCGGCATCACGGGTGGGCTGCTCCTGCACACGGCGCTCGCCGTCGCCGGGGTCGCCGCGGTGCTCACCGCCGTACCCGCGCTGTTCCGGGCGCTGCAGCTGCTCGGCGGCGCCTATGTGCTGTATCTCGGCGTACGGACACTGAGGTCGCTGGGACGGCCCCGCCGGGCGGTGGCGGACGAGGCGGGGCCCGACGCGCGCCCGCTGCGCCAGGGCTTCGTCACCAACGCGCTCAATCCGAAGGCGCCGATCACCTTCCTCAGCCTGCTGCCGCAGTTCGTGCCCGCGGGCAGCCCCGCGCTGCCCCGGACCCTGCTGTTGGCGCTGATCGTGGTCGTTCTCGCCCTGGTGTGGTTTCCCGCGGTGGCCCTGCTGGTGGACCGGCTCGGCCGGTGGCTGCGCAGGCCGCGTGCCGCCCGGGCCGTCGAGGCGGTCACCGGCACCGCGCTCACGGTTCTCGGTCTGGTACTTGTGCTCGAGCCTCTGAGGAGCTGACGCCACGCCGCACCAGCCGGGGCAGCAGGGCCCACAGCCCCAGACAGGCGGCCAGCGTGCCGGCGCCGGCGGCGATACCCGCGCCGCGCCCCAGAGCCACGTCCACGACGAGGAGCACCGATCCGGTGAACGCCAGCATCAGCACATACAGACCGACGTGGGCCAGCCGTGAGGAGACCCGCACGATGAGGGGCTTCACGTTCTGCTGGAACAGCGACCGGTGCAGGGCGGCCGGGGCCATGAACAGGACGGCGGCCAGCATCGAGAGCAGCAGTGTGGTGACGTAGGTGGCGCGCTGTGCCGTGTCGAGGGACGGGAAACGCTGGGTGAAGGCCAGAGTCAGCAGGAAGGCGAAGAGGATCTGTACCCCGGTCTGGATGACGCGCAGTTCTTGGAGCAGTTCCGAGAAATTGCGGTCTGCGCGTTCGAGGCGCGTCTCGTGGCGTGCCGCGGGGGCAGGTTGCTCGGCCATGGTGCACGAGTATCCGGTTCATCCCGCTTTCAAGCCCCGAGGGGGTGACGGCGTACGTCGCCGTCACCCCCTCGGCCCGGTCAGCTGACCCGGCCGTACCAGACGCTCTTCGTCCAGATCTTCTGGAGCTTCACGACCTCCCCGGTCTTGGGGGAGTGCCAGATCTTTCCCTTCCCGGCGTAGATGCCGACGTGGTACACGTACCGGCCCGAGTGGAAGAACACGAGGTCTCCGGCCTTGCGGTGCGAGGCGGAGATGTGATGCGTCTTGTTGTACTGCGCCGCGGCCGTACGAGGCAGTTTCTTGCCCGCCTTCTTGTACGAGTAGAGGGTGAGCCCGGAGCAGTCGAAGCGGCGCGGCCCAGTAGCGCCCCACTGGTACGGGGAGCCCTTCTTGGAAGCCGCGACCTGAAGTGCCTTCGTCGCAAAAGTGGCCGCCTCGGCGTCGGATGCGACGCCCGGGACCACGAGGGTGCCGCCCACGGCGGCGAGGGTGAGGGCCGAGGCCGTACCGGCCCTGGTCCACAGCGACGGGGCACGATTGAGCGCAGTCATGCGCAACCCTTCGTCAGCCGCCTGTGAAGGATGACCTGTCGGATTCGGGCTGGCGAAGTAGCCCGGCCGCTTACGCGGCTTCACCCCAAGGACCGCCCGGATCTCTCCGGCGGACCGTCGTGCTGGGTCCTCCACTCCTGCCGATCCACTCCTGTCGACCGGTCATCCGGGCAGCGGCAGGACTCGGCGTCCGCCCGGACCGCCCCGCCGCTGTGGCGGGGGCTTGTCGTCGGAAGGGATCTTCACGCATGAGTGTCGGAATATCCGAGCGGAATCGGCGATTTGTGGGGTTACTCACCACTCACCCGTTCGGGTGGACACCCCTCCGTTCGAGGGGGTGTTGAGGAACTCGACCATGCCCGCACCTGCGATGGAGGGCTTCATTCCGCCTCGCTGTTACGCGCGTTGCGCAACTTTTGCGCGCCCTTGAAAGGACCAGCGTCTACTCCATCAGGGGGTACGCCATTTGGTCCGTTTGAAGCCCGGGCCGGATGCTTCGCCGCCGCGACGTGTGCCGCGGCCCGGGTGCCCATGCGTCAACTGTCCGAGCCGGGAGGCAGGGTGACCCGGGCCGCCCGCCGCTCGCCGTCCAGGACGCGCAGGGCCTGTGCCAGGGTCGGGGCGTGCACCTCGCTCTCGCCCCGCTGATGCATCAGGGCGAGGGCGTCACGCAGCGCCGTCGCCTTGCCGACCAGCGCCTGGGCGGCCCTCAGACCGCGATAGGTGTCCCCGGGGCGGGCAGGGTTGATGCGGCCGACCAGATCGACCACGTCGAGGTAGCGGTCGATCAACTCGGCCTCGGCACGCGTCAGTGCGGGCAGCGGGGGCAGATCGGGGATCATCCGGCGATCACCTTGCGCCGGGCGCGGTGCGCGGGGCCTTGCGGCTCGGGATGATCCGGTCGATCAGTCCGTACGCCACCGCCGTCGGCGCGTCCAGGATCTTGTCCCGCTCGATGTCCGCGGCGACCTGCTCCGGGCTTTGCCCCGTGTGCCGGACGAGCATGTCCTCCAGCACCTTCCGGGTGCGCACCAACTCCTCGGCCTGGATGGCGAGATCGCTCGCCTGACCCTGGATCGGTTCGGGGATCGACGGCTGGTGGATGAGCACGCGGGCACCGGGCAGCGCGAACCGCTTGCCCGCCGTACCGCCGGCCAGCAGCACGGCGGCGGCCGACGCCGCCTGCCCCAGGCAGATCGTCTCCACGTCGCAGGTGACGAACTGCATCGTGTCGTAGACCGCCGTCATCGCGCTGAACGAGCCGCCGGGGGAGTTGATGTACAGCGAGATGTCCCGGTCCGGGTCCAGGTACTCGAGGTGCATGAACTGCGCCATCACATCGTTGGCCGACGTGTCGTCGATCGGTGTCCCGAGGAACACGATCCGCTCGTCGAGCAGCTTCGAATACGGATCCAGGGTCCGGTGCCCCGTGCTGGTCCGTTCGGTGAACTCGGGCAGGACGTAGCGGGCGGACGGACTGTCCATGGCGCGTGCCTCCTCGGATCGACATCCGTAAAAAATGTACAGGACGTACGCTCTCTGCGGGGGGAGCCCTCGCTGACAGCGAAATGCCCAGCGGGGTGAGATGCGGCGGATCCGCACGAGATCGTCCGCTCTGCGGGGGGTGTCGGGGGCCGGTCTAAGCTGGACGACATGGCCTACGAGATTCCGGTGACGCAAGCCAGGGCTGAGCTCGCCGATCTGATCAACCGCGTGGTGTACGGCGGTGAGCGCGTCGTCGTGACGCGGCACGGGAAGCCCCTCGTCGCCCTGGTCTCCGCCGCCGACCTGGAGCGCCTCGAAGAACTCCAGGACCCCGCGGACGAGCAGGTGATCAGCTCCCTCTCGAGCGTCCGCGAGGTCGCGTCCGCGCCGCGCGAGCGACAGCGGTTCGGCATCGCCGCGGAGCACCGGGGGCCCAACGCCTCGTAGACACAAGGCGGTTCACCACCGATGTAGAGGCTCACAAACACAGGGACCAGGAACGGCGGAAACAAAGAGACCGTGCGCCCCCGTCCGCTACAGCGGGGGCGCACGGTCCGTTCCGTGGGCGGTCGTCTCGCCGGGCGGTCAGCTCGCCAGGGCGGGCTCCAGCCCGGCGACCGCCTGCGTGGTCGTCCGGCCTCGCTTGAGCGCGTTGCCCAGCAGGACCGCGCCGAGGCCGAGCACGGCCCACCAGGTCAAGGTCAGCGCCGGTCCGGTCGCGGCGGCGCCGTCGAAGAACGACACCGAGCGCAGCAGTGACGCGCCCGCGCCCGGCGGCAGCCACTGGCCGATCGTCCCGACCGGCTCGGGCAGCATCTGCGGAGCCGAGGACGCGCCGGAGGCCGGGTTGCCGAGCAGCATGACCACGAACGCGCCGAGCCCGATGCCGGGAGGCCCGATCAGTGCCGCGAGCCCGGCGACCGCGGCGCTCACGGCCAGGGTCGACAACCCGAGCGCGGCGGCCTCCGCCCACCAGTTGCCGGTGAAGACCCCCAGCCAGCTGTGCGCGAGGACGGCCGCGACCACGCCGACCAGGGCCGCGGTGCCTTCCAGCGCGGCGACGGCGCGTGTGCCGCGCAGTCCGAGCAGGGTCACGACGGCTCCGGCGGCGATGCCGACCAGGGTGAGCGGGAGCACGCTCGCGCCGAGGGCCGCGCCGCGTGGATCCTTCGCGGAGGCGGGCACGACATCGGTGGTCGTCACCTTGGTGCCCTTGGGGACATGCCGGGTCACCGCCTGCTGGAGCAGCTGGGCGACGAGCGGGCTCGCGGCGGAGGCGGTCAGCAGCTCGGGTCCCTGTGCGGTGGCGACGATCGCGCCGTATACGGTCCGGTCCTCGATGGCGTCCCGTGCGGCGGCCTCGTCGGCGTAGTGGTGGATCTCGAAGGCGCCCTGGTGTCGTGACAGTTGCTTCTGCAGCGGTGCGGTCGCGGTCGCGGGGCCCGCCACACCGAGCGGTAGATCGCGGGGTGCCGTGCGGGCGGCGGGCCAGGCGAAGGCCCAGAGCGCCAGCGCCACCAGGGCCGGGGCGAGCGCGATCACGGCGACGATCCGGCGGCCCTGCGGCAGCGCGGCGGTGCCCGTGGGCGTGGCGGAATGGGCGGGCATGATCGTTCCTCGCTTCGGACTCTCGATCTAAAAAGAAGGTTCGTTCGTTTTGGGGCGACCTCACTGTCGTTCCGCCGAGTCCCGCTTGTCAAGAAGGAATGTTCGTTTTAAATTTGCTGTCATGGCCCGCGTATCCCAGGAACACCTAGACGCCCGTCGCCGCCAGATCCTCAACGGCGCGGCCCTCTGCTTCGCCCGTAACGGATTCCATGCCACGTCGATGCAGGACGTGCTCAAGGAGGTCGACCTCTCCGCGGGGGCCGTCTACCGCTACTTCAGCGGCAAGGAGGAGCTGATCGGCGCGATCGTCGCCGAGGTGCTGGAGACCGTGCGTGACGTCCAGGAGTGCGCGGCCCGGGAGAGTCCTCCGCCGCTGCCGGACGTGCTGATCCCCAGGGTTCTGGCGCAGTTGAGGGAGGTGAAGCCGGGCACGCTGGGCAACGGCGAGTGGGTGTTCCCGCGGCTGATGATCCAGGTGTGGACCGAGACCCTGCGCAACGACGAGCTGTCGGCCCTGATGACCGCGGGGTATGTCAAGGTGCGCGCCGCCTGGGCGAACCTCGTCGAGAGCTACAAGGTCGCGGGGCTGATGCCCGAGGACGTCGACGCCGACGCCATGGCGCGCACGATGATCGCGCTCGCGCAGGGGTTCGCGGCGCAGGTGGCCGTCTTCGGCGCCGCCTCGCCGGAGGTCCTGCGGGACGGTCTGCGGGCCCTGATGAGCATGGGGGAGCCCAGGGTGCGGCCGTGAGGGGATCACAGGCTGGTTAACGTCCTCGAAACTCCGGCCAACTACCGTGCGCATCCACGCCACCAGGGGTTTTTGGTGGCCGCGGCCACCGGACCCCGCACGGTCCGGAGCGAGGATGTGAGGTGGGACGCCGTGCAACTGACCCCGCACGAGCAGGAGAGGCTGCTCATTCATGTGGCAGCCGACGTGGCCGAGAAGCGGCGGGCCCGCGGGCTGAAACTGAACCACCCCGAGGCTGTCGCCCTCATCACGTCGCACATCCTCGAAGGCGCGCGTGACGGCCGTACCGTCGCCGAACTGATGTCCTCCGGACGCAAGATCCTCACCCGGGACGACGTCATGGCGGGCATCCCCGAGATGATCCACGACGTCCAGGTGGAGGCGACCTTCCCCGACGGCACCAAGCTCGTCACCGTCCACGACCCGATCGTCTGACGGGGGAGCGAGAGCCATGATTCCCGGGGAGATCCTGTTCGCCGACGGACCCGTCGTCTTCAACGAAGGCCGCGAGGTCACCCGGCTGACCGTCCTCAACGCCGCCGACCGGCCCGTCCAGGTCGGCTCCCACTACCACTTCGCCGAGGCCAACCCCGGTCTGGACTTCGACCGCGCCGCCGCGCGCGGCAAGCGGCTCAACGTCGCCGCCGGCACCGCCGTGCGCTTCGAGCCGGGGATCCCCGTCGATGTCGAACTCGTTCCGCTCGCCGGTGCCCGTGTGGTGCCCGGACTGCGCGGTGAGACCGGAGGTGCCCTCGATGCCTGAGATCTCGCGTGCCGCGTACGCCGATCTGTTCGGCCCCACGACCGGCGACCGTATCCGGCTCGCTGACACCGATCTGCTGGTGGAGATCGAGGAGGATCGTTCCGGCGGCCCCGGACTCGCCGGTGACGAGGCGGTGTTCGGTGGTGGCAAGGTCATCCGCGAATCCATGGGCCAGGCGCGCGCCACCCGTGCGGAGGGCACCCCGGACACGGTCATCACGGGCGTTGTGATCATCGACCACTGGGGAATCGTCAAGGCCGACGTCGGCATCCGCGACGGCCGGATCAACGGCATCGGCAAGGCGGGCAACCCGGACACCATGGACGGTGTGCACCCCGACCTGGTGATCGGTCCGGAGACGGAGATCATCGCGGGCAACGGGCGGATCCTGACCGCGGGCGCCATCGACGCGCACGTGCATCTGATCTGTCCTCAGATTGCGGACGAGGCGCTCGCCGCCGGGATCACGACGCTGGTCGGCGGCGGCACGGGTCCCGCCGAGGGCTCCAAGGCGACCACCGTCACGCCCGGCCCCTGGCACCTGGCTCGGATGCTCGAGGCGATGGAGGAATACCCCCTCAACTTCGGCCTGCTCGGCAAGGGCAACACCGTCTCGCACGACGCGATGTTCTCGCAGATCCGTGGCGGCGCGCTCGGCCTGAAGATCCACGAGGACTGGGGTTCCACGCCCGCGGCGATCGACGCCGCGCTGACCGTCGCCGACCGTACGGGCATTCAGGTCGCCATCCACACGGACACCCTCAACGAGGCCGGCTTCGTCGGCGACACGCTCGCCGCGATCGGTGGCCGCGGCATCCACGCGTACCACACCGAGGGTGCGGGCGGCGGCCACGCCCCGGACATCATGACCGTGGTCTCCGAGCCGCACGTGCTGCCCAGCTCCACCAACCCGACCCGGCCCTACACCGTCAACACCGCCGAGGAACACCTCGACATGCTGATGGTGTGTCACCACCTGAACCCGGCCGTCCCGGAGGACCTGGCCTTCGCGGAGTCCCGGATCCGGCCCTCCACGATCGGGGCCGAGGACATCCTGCACGACCTCGGCGCCATCTCGATCATCTCGTCCGACGCCCAGGCCATGGGCCGCGTCGGCGAGGTCATCATGCGGACCTGGCAGACGGCACATGTGATGAAGCGGCGGCGAGGAGCTCTTCCCGGCGACGGGCGCGCGGACAACCGTCGAGTACGTCGCTATGTCGCCAAGTACACGATCAACCCGGCGCTCGCGCAGGGGCTGGCCCGCGAGGTCGGTTCCGTCGAGACCGGCAAGCTCGCCGACCTCGTGCTGTGGGAGCCCGCGTTCTTCGGGGTCAAGCCGCATCTCGTCATCAAGGGTGGACAGATCGCGTACGCGCAGATGGGCGACGCCAACGCCTCGATTCCGACGCCGCAGCCGATTCTGCCTCGCCCGATGTACGGGGCCATCGGGCGGGCCCCCGCCTCGAACTCGTTCAACTTCGTGGCGCCGCTCGCCATCGAGGACGGGCTGCCCGAACGGCTCTCGCTCGGGAAGCGGTTCGTCGCGATCGAGTCGACGCGTGGGGTGACCAAGGCCGACATGCGCGAGAACGACACGCGGCCGGATGTGCGGATCGATCCCGACAGCTTCGCCGTGCACATCGACGGGGAGCTCGTCGAGGCGACTCCGGCCGCCGAACTGCCCATGGCCCAGCGTTACTTCCTCTTCTGATGTCCCGCGCAGCACTGCTCGTCCTGGCCGACGGCCGCTTTCCCGCCGGGGGGCATGCCCACTCCGGCGGGGCGGAGGCGGCGGTCAAGGCCGGGCGGATCACCGGGGCGACGAGTCTGGAGGAGTTCTGCCGGGGGCGGTTGCACACGGCCGGACTCGTGTCGGCCTCGCTCGCCGCGGCGGGCGCGCTCGGCGTCGATCCGGTGGCCTTGGACACGGCCGCGGACGCCCGTACGCCGTCGCCCGCGCTGCGGGTCGCCGCGCGCAGGCTCGGGCGGCAGTTGATGCGGGCGGCTCGGGCGGCGTGGCCATCGGCGGAACTCGACGCGGTGGCTCGGGAGTTCCCCAAGGGGGCGCATCAGCCGGTGGTGCTGGGGGTGGCTGCGCGGGCCGCGGGGCTCGGGGCCGAGGACGCGGCGTACTGCTCCGCGTACGAGGCGGTCAGTGGGCCGGCGACGGCGACGGTGCGGTTGCTGAGTCTGGACCCGTTCGATGCCACCGCGGTTCTGGCCCGTCTTGCGCCGGAGTTGGACCTGGTGGCCCGTGCTGCGGCCGACGCCGCCCGCAGAGTGGTCGACGACGGGGTCGATGCGCTGCCTGCCGCTTCGGCTCCGCTGCTGGAGATCAGCGCGGAGGCGCACGCGGCGTGGTCTGTACGTCTGTTCGCGTCGTAGGTGTTCTCCGCCCCCTCCGCCCCTGCCCTTCCCAAGCTCTCGGCTTCGCTCGAGCAGGGGAGACCCCCATCGTCCCTGGGGGCTCCGCCCCCGGACCCCGAACCGGCCCTGACGGCCTCGTCCTCGAACGCCGGACGGGCCGGTTGTGCCGGCCGGAGCTGACGGACCTCAGCCCCGACCAAGAACTGGAGCCGTAATCATGCACCTCGACCACCATCACACCCACGGCGGTGCCTCCGCCGTCAGTGCCGACGCCCATCGTGCCGACGGCTCGCGTCGTGCTCTTCGCATCGGTCTCGGCGGGCCCGTGGGCTCCGGGAAGACGGCCACCGTCGCCGCGCTCTGCAAGGCGTTGCGTGACGAGTTGTCCCTGGCGGTCGTCACCAACGACATCTACACGCGGGAAGACGCCGAGTTCCTGCTGCGGGAGGCCGTGCTGCCGCCCGAGCGGATCACCGCCGTCGAGACGGGGGCCTGCCCGCACACCGCCATCCGGGACGACATCTCCGCCAACCTCGAAGCGGTCGAGGATCTGGAGGACGCGGTGGGGCCGCTGGATCTGATCCTGGTGGAGTCCGGGGGTGACAACCTCACGGCGACCTTCTCCAAGGGGCTGGTCGACGCGCAGATCTTCGTCATCGACGTGGCGGGCGGGGACGACATTCCGCGCAAGGGCGGGCCCGGTGTCACGACTGCCGATCTGCTCGTGGTCAACAAGACCGACCTCGCGCCGTACGTCGGGTCCGATCTGGGGCGTATGGCGGCCGACGCCAAGGCGCAGCGGGCCGAGCTGCCGGTCGTCTTCCAGTCGCTGCGGACCGAGGCCGGGGTCACGGACGTCGCCGGCTGGGTGCGGGAGCGGTTCGCCGCGTGGACGGTATGACGACGGCGGGAGTGCGGGCCACCGCGCGGATTTCGGCACGGGACGACGGACGGGGCGGGACCTCGCTGCCCGTGCTGGAGGGGGACGGGCCGCTCGCCCTGCGCCGTACCCGGGCCGAGGGCTCCGAGGCACGCGTCCTGCTCGTCGGCGCGATGAGCGGTCCGCTCGGCGGTGATCACTTCACCGTCGAGGCGGAGGCGGGGGAGCGGGCGCGGCTGCACGTCGGGTCGGCCGCCGCCACCATCGCGCTGCCGGGGCAGAACAAAGGGGAGGCGCGCTACGACGTGCGGCTCCACGTCGCCGACGGGGGCGAACTGTGCTGGCTGCCCGAGCAGTTGATCTCGGCGGGCGGTAGTGATCTGTACGTCTCCTCGCGCATCGAACTCGACGCGGGCGCTCGGCTCGTCTTCCGGGAGGAGCAGGTGCTCGGGCGGGTCGGCGAGGAACCCGGGCGGCTCACCAGCCGTCTTGCCGTGCGGCTCGCTGGACGACTGTTGCTGGACCAGGAGTTGGCGTGCGGGCCCGGTGCGCCCGGTGGGTGGGACGGTCCCGCCGTCCTCGGGGGACTTCGGGCTCTGGGGCAACTCGTCGTCGTACGACCGGAGTTCGAGAAGGATCTGCCGCAGGCACGACTGCTGGGGGAGTACGCCGCGCTCACGCCGCTCGCCGGACCGGCCGTGCTGGTGACCGCGCTCGCGCCCGACGGGCTGCGGCTGCGGCGCGTGTTGGACGACGCACTGCGGGTGCTCGGCTGAAGGACAGCGTCTCCGCTCAACGGAACAGTGGATACCGGCTATCGGATTAGTAAAGAAGGCCGGTCGCATCTGTTCTCAGGGACCTCGCAGCCGAAAGGATCCCCGTACCAATCGCAACGATGTACGGGGAGGCCCCACTTGAGGTCCATGAGACCGTCGAGACGCGTGACAGCCCTCGGTTCGGCCGGAGCGCTCGTCACGGCGACCCTGATAGCCGGAGCCGTGGCGGCCCCGTCGGCCACCGCCGACTCACGCCACGGTCAGAGCCGGGAGCAGCGCGGAGCGGCCATCGCCGCGGAACGGGCCGCCAAGGCCGGGATGGACTGGCAGGACTGCCCCGCCGACTGGGGCTTCGAGAAGCCGATCCAGTGCGGCTGGGTCGGTGTGCCGCTCGACTACGCCCACCCGAACGGCAAGCAGATCAAGCTGGCCGTGGACCGTATCGGGAACACGGGCACGAAGGAGGAGCGCCAGGGCGCCCTCGTCTACAACCCGGGTGGTCCCGGTGGCTCGGGCATGCGCTTCCCGCGCCGCGTGACCACCAAGAGCGCCATCTGGGCCAACACCGCCAAGGCGTACGACTTCGTGGGCTTCGACCCGCGCGGTGTCGGCCACTCGGCGCCCATCTCCTGCATCGACCCGCAGGAGTTCGTGAAGGCGCCCAAGGCCGACCCGGTCCCGGACACGCAGGCCGACAAGTTCGCCCAGCGCAAGCTGGCCGCCGAGTACGCGGACGGCTGTGCCGAGCGCAGCGGCGCCATGCTGCCGCAGATGACCACGCCGAACACCGCACGCGACCTGGACGTCATCCGGGCCGCACTCGGCGAGAAGAAGCTCAACTACCTGGGCGTCTCGTACGGTACGTACCTCGGCGCCGTCTACGGCACGCTCTTCCCGGGCCACGTCCGCCGCATGGTCGTCGACAGCGTCGTCAACCCGTCGCGCGAGAACATCTGGTACCAGGCCAACCTGGAGCAGGACATCGCCTTCGAGGGCCGCTGGAAGGACTGGGAGGACTGGGTCGCCAAGAACGACGCCGTCTTCCACCTCGGCGACACCCGCGCCAAGGTGCAGGACCAGTGGCTGAAGCTGCGCGCCACCGCGAAGCAGAGCCCGCTGGGTGGCGTCGTCGGCCCCGCCGAGCTCATCTCCTTCTTCCAGAGCGCCCCGTACTACGACTCGTCGTGGGTGCCGGTCGCGACGGTGTTCAGCAAGTACGTCGCCGGTGACACCCAGGCGCTCGTCGACGCCGCCTCCCCGGACCTGTCGAACACCGCGGGCAACATCGCCTCGGAGAACGGCAACGCCGTCTACACGGCCGTCGAGTGCACCGACGCCAAGTGGCCCACCAGCTGGAAGAAGTGGGACCGGGACAACACGCGGCTCCACAAGGACTACCCGTTCATGACGTGGGCCAACGCGTGGATGAACCTGCCGTGCGCCACCTGGCCGGTCAAGCAGCAGACCCCGGTGGACGTGAAGACCGGCAAGGGGCTGCCGGCCGTCCTGATCGTGCAGTCCACGCGTGACGCCGCCACTCCGTACCCCGGTGCCGTCGAACTGCACAAGCGCTTCAAGGGCTCCCGCCTGATCACCGAGAAGGACGCGGGCTCGCACGGCGTGACCGGCCTGGTCAACCCGTGCATCAACTCCCGGGTGGACGCCTACCTGCTGACCGGCAAGACGGACAGCAGCGACGTGACGTGCACCCCGCACGCCACGCCGACGCCGTAGCCCGGCATCAAGTGACGGAAGGGCGGCCGGAGTTCCAGCCGCCCTTCCCTCATTTCGTCAACCAGTCGTCCTCCGCGGCGTAGTCGAAGAGATCCCCGTACGCCCGGAACATGTCCGGATACGCCTCGCGCCAGTCCCGCCCGGCGAGCCGGCCTTCGATCCAGGCGACCGTCTCCGGGAGCGACTCGGCGTACCGGACCGCCGGGCGGTAGCCCAACTCCCGTTCGGCCGCGGTCATGTCGCAGATCACGGGGTGCGGAACCGACCAGGGCGGGTCGCCCACCGTGGGGGCGGGCGGGGGCCCGTCCACGAGGACGTCCTCGTTCTCGACGCCCATCACCGCGTCGACCGCCGCGCCGATCTCCGCCACCGTGGGCGCCTCGGGGTCACAGGCGTTCAGGACACGTGATCCCGGCCGCGCGGCCGCCAGGCGTACCAGCTCGGCGAGGTTGTGGACGCTCGCCGGATGAAAACGGCTCGTGCCGCCGAAGGGGAGGATCCGCCTGCGGCGACCCTCGAGGTTGCGCTTGACGAAATACACCTCGCGCGGCGTTCGGCAGTAGGGGCCGTGGACGGCACCCGCGCGCAGCAGGGTCGCGGGCAACTGGCCGCCCAGGGCGAGAAGTTCGCGCTCCAGGGCGACCTTCCGGGTGCTGTACGTGTCGTCACCGGGCCGCACGGTGCGCTGACTTTCCGGGATCGGCACCGGAAACTCAGGGAAGCCGTCCGGCTGTGACTGCGTGTCGAAGCCGCGCCCCTTGTCGTCCTCGTACACCGACACGCTGGAGATCACCACGGCCGAGCCGACGCGATCGGCCAGGCCCGCCAACTGCCTTGCGTGCCCCGCTCCGTAGGCGACGACGTCCACGACCACGTCGCAGCCCTCGCCGATCACCGCGTCCAGTGCCGCGTCGTCCTCACGGTCGAGCCGCGCGCTCCGCATCTGCTCGGGCCAGGTGTCGTCCCGGCCCCCACCACGTGACGCGGCCGTCACGTCCCAGCCGTCCCGCACGAGCGCGCCCACGGCCGCACGCCCGATCTGTCCCGTCGCCCCGATCACCACAGCTCGTCTCATGAGGGGACCGTACGGCCGGGAGCGCATGATCCCCCAGCGGTTCAGCCCTCGGCAGAGTCACCCGGCTCCCGCCGGGTCAGCTGAGCGGCATCCGCGGGAACGAGCGGGCCTTCGCCGCGCTCTCGGTGGTCTCCTCGGCCTTGACGACGGCCGCGTACCGGTCGACGTACTCCTGCTCGGACAGGGTGAGGATGGCGTACATGATCTCGTCGGTGATGGCACGCAGCACGGCCTTCTCGTCCTCCATCCCGGCGTAGCGGGAGAAGTCGAGGGGCTTGCCGAAGCGGATCACGACGGGGTGGATGTTCGGGATGACCTTGCCCGGGGGCTGGGCCTCGAAGGTACCGATCATCGCGCAGGGAATCACCGGAACTTGGGCCTTGAGGGCCATCACCGCGACGCCGACCTTGCCCTTGTACAGGCGGCCGTCGTGCGAGCGGGTGCCCTCCGGGTAGATGCCCAGCAGCTCGTTCTTGCGCAGGACGCCGAGTCCTTCGCGGATGGCGGCCTGGCCCGCCTCCTTTCCGGAACGGTCCACCGGGATCTGCCCGGCGCTGCGGAAGAAGGCGGCCGTCAGCCGGCCCTTGATGCCGGGGCCGGTGAAGTACTCGGCCTTCGCGAGGAAGGTGATGCGCCGCTTGAGGATCGCGGGCATCAGGAAGTGGTCCGAGAAGGAGAGGTGGTTGCCGGCGACGATGGCGGGACCCGACGGCGGGATGTGCTCAAGGCCCTCGATCCGGGGCCGGAAGACAAGCCTCAGCAGCGGCCCGAGAAGGACGTATTTGAGGACGTAGTAGAACATGGGGTCGCTCCTCACTCTGGCGGATCGGCTCAACCGCCGCGTTCCAGCAGGTCAACCGGCATGTCGCGGGGTGCCAGTGTATGTGCAGGCGCGGTCGGCCGGAACCGTGTCCGAACGGACTCATGCTGACCCATCACCGCTTTCCTGACGGCAGGTCAGGGTGCGTGGGCGTGTTCTTGCGCAGGCCGGGACGAGCGCTGGTCCAGCCTGCTGCTACTGGCCGGTACACATCAACCTGATGGCGTAGTGTGGCGCAATCATTACTGTCCGTTGGCAGGCATGTGGGTCTTGTGTCCCCGGGGTACTCCTGCTGGCTCCGCGAAGCCGCAGGTCTTCGCCGGGCGCGGACGGCCGCTGCTTCGTAGATTGGAAGTGGCGGGTCACCAGGACTGGCAGGAAGCACGTGACATCATCAGAGATCGACTACGCGGCGCTGTTCGCGGCCACGCCGAGCCCTTACCTCGTACTGGGGCCCGACCTGGTGATCGTCGACGTGAACATGGCCTACCTGCAGGCGACCGCCCGCAGCCGTGACGATCTGTTGGGGCAGTACATCTTCGATGCCTTCCCCGACAACCCCGCAGATCCGCATGCCGACGGGGTGCGCAACCTGGACGCCTCCCTGCGCCGGGTCCTGTCGTCCGGCGAGCGGGACACCATGGCGCTGCAGAAATACGACATTCCCATCGTGGAGCGGCCGGGTCAGTTCGAGGAGCGGTGGTGGTCCCCGATCAACACCCCCGTCCTGGGGACCGACGGAAAGGTGGCCTGGATCATCCACCGGGTGGAGGACGTCACCGCGTTCGTGCGCGCCCGTCAGGCCTACCGTCGGCTGCTGGGCCCGAACGCGGGCGTGAGCAAGCGCGAGGAGGGGATGGAGGCCGAGCTGTACGCACGTTCCCGGGAACTGCAGCATCTCAACGAGGAACTGCGCCAGGCCCACTCCCGTGAACGCCAGGTCGCCGTGACCCTGCAGGAAGCCATGCTGCACTCCCCGGACCTGGCCCGACACCCCGACATCGCGGTGCGGTATCTCCCCGCGGTCGGTTCCCTGAACGTGTGCGGCGACTGGTACGACGTCGTCGACCTGCCCGGCGACCGCTTCGCCGTCGCGGTCGGCGACGTCGTCGGTCACGGTCTGGAGGCCGCCACTGTCATGGGCATGCTTCGCAGTGCGCTGAGTGCCTCCACCCGCACCGTGGAGGGGCCCGCGAAGGCCTTGGAGGTGCTCGGCCTGTACGCCCGGTCGGTCGAGGGTGCGATGGCCACCACCGCGGTCGCCGCGGTGATCGACGCCGGCAGCCGGCAGATCGCCTACAGCAGCGCCGGCCACCCGCCGCCCGTACTGCTGCACTCCGACGGCACCTGCCGACTGCTCGACCGGGCCACCGACCCACCGCTGGGCGTCCGCCCCGAACACGTCCCCCGCCCCCAGTCGGCTGTCCCCTACGCCTCGGGCGACACCCTCGTCCTGTACAGCGACGGGCTCATCGAACGCCGCGGCGAAGACATCGACGCCGGCCTCGACCGTCTCACCGACGCCCTGGCCCGTACCGCCCGACTCGGTCCCGAACGCCTCGCCGACTTCCTGCTGGCCCGCCTCGGCGTCACCGGCGGTGCCCGCGACGACATCGCCCTGGTGGCCGTACGGCTCTGACACCTTCGCTCACACGATGGGACGGCCGAGCGGGGACTTCGGTGCTTCCGCGCTCCCCGGTGTGGAACGGTCGCGCCCGATTGCGAACCAGCCAGGAGCGGGCGGGGCGGACATGGCGCAGCCTTTTCGGCTCCCGGAGTTCTACCGGCCATGGCCCGCGCGTCTGAATCCTCATCCGGATTCCGCGCGCGAGCACAGCAGGCGGTGGACATCGCCTACGAGCTGTTCACCGCCCGGATCCGCGAATTCGAGGAGACCACCACGACCGAATTGCCCCAGTTCCGCGCGGAACTGGGGCCGGACGTGTCCGAGAGCGTCCTCGGGTACGTCGGAACGCTCCAGGACCGGATGGCCGGCGACAACGAGTGGTACCGCCGCACCGGCCTCTGCACGCGAGGACCCGCGGAGCGCCTCCTCCACGGCCCCACCGGCCTCGGAACCTCGGCCGCCAGGATCGCCCCGCACCCGTGGTGGTGACGCCCTTTCCCGATCACCGCCGGTTTCAGACGCCCTGAGCCAGGACCTTCTCCAACGCCCCGAGCGCCGAACGGAGTTCCTCGCCGGTGATGGTCAGCGGCGGGGCCAGCCGGATGGTCGAACCGTGGGTGTCCTTGACCAGGATCCCTTCGCGCATCAGGCCCTCGCTGATGTCGCGCCCCGTGCCGATGGCCGGGTCGATGTCGACGCCCGCCCACAGCCCGCGCGAGCGGAAGCCCTCGACGCCCTTGCCCACGAGTGCGGCGAGGCCACCGCGCAGGACCACGCCCAACTCGGTCGCCCGGCGCTGGAATTCACCGGTCTCAAGGAGCTCGACGACGGCCGAACCGACCGCCGCGGCGAGCGGATTGCCGCCGAACGTCGAACCGTGCTCGCCAGGACGCAGCACGCCGAGCACGTCCCGGCGGCCGACCACCGCGGAGACCGGCACGATGCCGCCGCCGAGCGCCTTGCCGAGCAGCAGCAGATCCGGAACGACGTCCTCGTGGTCGACGGCGAGGGTGCTGCCCGTGCGGCCGAGGCCCGACTGGATCTCGTCCGCGATGAACAGACAGCCGGTGCGCCGGGTCAGTTCGCGTACGCCGGTGAGGTAGCCGTCGTCGGGGATGACGACGCCCGCCTCGCCCTGGATGGGCTCGATCAGCACGGCTGCGGTCGTCTCGTCGACCGCCGCTTCGAGCGCGGCGAGGTCGTTGTACGGGACGACACGGAAACCGGGTGTGAAGGGGCCGAAGCCCGTGCGGGCCGTCTCGTCCGTGGAGAAGCTGACGATGGTCGTCGTACGGCCGTGGAAGTTGTCGGCGGCCACGACGATCGTCGCCTGGTCCGGTGCGACGCCCTTCACCTCGTACGCCCACTTGCGGGCCACCTTGATGGCGCTCTCCACGGCCTCGGCGCCCGTGTTCATGGGCAGGACCATGTCCTGGCCCGTCAACTCGGCGAGTGACTCGGCGAATTGGGCCAGCTGGTCGTTGTGGAAGGCGCGTGAGGTGAGCGTCAGCCGGTCGAGCTGCTGGTGCGCCGCCTCGATCAGCACCGGGTTGCGGTGGCCGAAGTTGAGCGCGGAGTAGCCCGCCAGCATGTCCAGATAGCGGCGGCCCTCGACGTCCTCGACCCAGGTGCCCTCGGCGCGGGCGACGACGACCGGCAGCGGGTGGTAGTTGTGCGCGAGGACGGGCTCCTCGGCACGGATGAGGTCGGTGGAGGTGCGGGTACGGGCAGGGACGCGGGTGGGTGCCGTCATGAACGGATCTCCTGAGTGCAGCACTTGATGCCGCCGCCGGCCTTGTGGAACTCGGACAGGTCGACGGGGACGGGGACGTAGCCGTGGCGTACGAGCTGGTCGGCGAGGGCCTCGGCGCGCGGCGAGGTGAAGACGTGGCGGCCGTCGGAGACGGAGTTGAGACCGAAGGCCATGGCGTCCTCGCGGGTGGCGATCACCGCGTCGGGGAACAGCCGCGCGAGCACCTCGCGACTGCCCGGCGAGAACGCCTCCGGGTAGTACGCAATGTTTGCGTCGTGCCCGTCGTCCAGGACGAAGAGGGCCGTGTCCAGGTGGTAGAACCGCGGGTCCACCAGCTGGAGGCTGATCACCGGGACGCCGAAGAACTCCTGGACCTCGCGATGGGCCTCGGGCGTCGTCCGGAATCCGGTTCCGGCCAGGACGTACCGGCCCGTCGGGACGAGATCGCCCTCGCCCTCGCACACCGACTCGGGGCGGTAGACGTCGAAACCGGCCGCCTTGAACCAGGTCTCGTACGCGGTGGACTCGGGGCGGCGCTGCGGCGCGTGGAAGAGCGAGCCGAAGACACGGCCGGCGAGGACGAGCGCGGAGTTCGCCGCGAACACCATGTCGGGGAGGTCGGCGACGGGCTCGACGGAGTCGACGGTGTGACCGTGGTCGCGATACGCGCGGATCAGCGCCTGCCACTGGCCGCGGGCCAGATCGACGTCGACCGGGGTGTCGGGATGCATCCAGGGATTGATGGCGTACTGCACGGCGAAGTGTCTGGGTTCGCAGACGAGGAAGCGCCGGGGGTGCGGCACACGGCTGTCGGGCACAGAGAGGTTCCTCCGCTTCCTGCGGTGTCGGCTGGGGGTGCCTCCACGGTAGGAAACGGGGGATACGGGCGACAAGCGACGAGAGCTGCGCGTGTGCGCAGCTTTGCTGCGCAAACGTGGGGTTCAGCGCACGGTTGCTGCGTCATCCGGTGCGGCGTGGGTCGCGCCCGCCTCCGGGGCCTCCGGCAGCAGGTGGGACAGCACCAGGTAGCTGATCGTCTTCCGGATGAAGGGTTCGGCACGGATGCGCTCCAGCACCTCCTCGAAGTGCTCCACGTCCGTGGCGCGCACATGCAGCAGCGCGTCCGCGCCCCCGGTCACCGTCATCGCCGCGGTGATCTCCGGATGGTTGCGCACGACCTCCGCGAGCCGTCGGGGCGGGGCCGCGCCCTCGCAGTAGACCTCCACGTACGCCTCCGTGCGCCAGCCCAGTGCGGCCGGCTTCACCGTGGCCGTGAACCCGGTGATCACGCCGGTCTCACGCAGCCGGTCGACGCGGCGCTTGACTGCGGTGGCGGACAGTCCGATCGCCGCGCCGATCTCCGCGAAGCTCGTCCTGGCATTGGCCATCAGGGCCGTAATGATCTTGCGGTCGAGGTCGTCGAACATCGCGGGCTTGCTGTTCATGGCGGCACTGTATCCAGCGCGCCGCCCAGGCCCCGTCCGGCGCAGCATCGATGCCGCATCCAGCGGCAACGTCCACGCCCCGCACATGTCCAGTCGTACGAATCGCTCTTACACTCCACTCTCATGCTGCGCGCGCTCGCCGTCGACGACGAACAACCGTCCCTCGAGGAACTCCTCTATCTGCTGAACGCCGATCCACGCGTCAGCAACGCCGAGGGGGCGAGCGACGCGACCGAGGCGTTGCGCCGGATCAACCGGGCGCTGGAATCCGGACCCGGCGGACCCGAGGCGATCGACGTCGTCTTCCTCGACATCCACATGCCGGGGCTGGACGGGCTCGACCTCGCCCGGCTGCTCACAGGCTTCGCCCAACCGCCGCTCGTCGTGTTCGTCACCGCCCACGAGGGCTTCGCCGTGCAGGCCTTCGATCTCAAGGCCGTCGACTACGTCCTCAAGCCCGTCCGCCGGGAGCGGCTCGCCGAAGCCGTTCGGCGAGCCGTCCAACTCAGGGACACCGCACCGCTGATTCCCGTGCACGAGCCCGACCCCGACCACATATCCGTCGAACTAGGCGGCGTGACGCGCTTCGTGGCCGTCGAGGACATCACCCACGTCGAGGCGCACGGCGACTACGCCCGCCTGCACACCGCCCAGGGCAGTCATCTCGTGCGCATCCCGCTGTCCACCCTCGAAGAGCGCTGGCGCTCCCGCGGCTTCGTCCGCATCCACCGGCGCCACCTCGTCGCGCTGCGCCACATCGGCGAGCTCAGGCTGGACGCGGGTACCGTGAGCGTCCTCGTCGACTCCGTCGAACTCCAGGTCAGCCGTCGGCACGCGCGCGAACTGCGCGACCTGCTGCTGCGCCGGACCACGAGCTGAGGAGGGCCGCGTGCCGCAGGACCCGACCGAGCGCCGCGTGGTCGTCACCGGCGTGCCCCGGCACACCCGCCGGACGTCCGGCTACTACCGTCCCAGGACCGAGATCGACGAACAGACCACACTCGGCCACACCTACGTCCGTTCTCTGATGCGCAGTCAACTCCGGGTCGCCCTCGTGGTGTTCGCCGTCCTGGTGCTGCTCGTCGGCCCGCTTCCCCTCGTCTTCGCCGCGATGCCTGACGGCGCGAGTCTGGAGTGGGCCGTACTCGGATTCTGCGTGTACCCGCCGCTGGTGCTGCTCGCCCGCTGGTACGTACGCCGGGCGGAGCGCAACGAGAAGGACTTCGTGCGCCTGGTCGAGGACCGCTGAGCCGTGAACCAGAGTTACGCCGTCCCCGCGGTCGCCCTCGTCGTCGTCGCGACCGTCCTGGTCGGCGCCTTCGGCCTGCGCATCTCCCGGACCACCTCCGACTTCTACGTCGCCTCGCGCACCGTGGGCCCCCGGCTCAACGCGGCCGCGATCAGCGGTGAGTATCTCTCGGCCGCCTCCTTCCTGGGCATCGCCGGCCTCGTGCTGGTCCAGGGCCCGGACATGCTCTGGTACCCCGTCGGCTACACGGCGGGCTACCTGGTGCTGCTGCTGTTCGTCGCGGCCCCGCTGCGCCGCTCGGGCGCGTACACCCTGCCGGACTTCGCCGAGGCACGGCTCGGCTCGGGGGCGGTGCGACGGCTGGCCGGTGCCTTCGTCGTCGGCGTCGGCTGGCTGTATCTGCTGCCCCAACTGCGAGGCGCGGGGCTGACGCTGGCCGTGCTGACCGACGCGCCCGACTGGTTCGGCGGAGTGCTCGTCGCCGTCGTCGTGGTCGCCACCGTCGCCGCGGGCGGCATGCGCAGCATCACCTTCGTGCAGGCGTTCCAGTACTGGCTCAAGCTCACCGCCCTGCTGGTCCCCGCGCTCTTCCTGGTCCTCGCCTGGCAGGCCCACGGCGGACCCCGCGACGCCTTCGACGAACCGGCGACCTTCCGCGAACAGCGTGTCGTACGCGTCGACGACACCCTCGACCTGAAGCTCTCCAGGCCGCTGGGCGTCACGGCCACGGGCGGCGTCGACGGACGGCGGTACGAAGGCGAGCGCGTCGAACTCCCCGCGGGCGTCCACCACATCGAGCGCGGCGCCCGGCTCACCTTCACCAAGGGCGACCCGGTCCCGGTGGCCGACCGCGGCAGCAACGGCGGCATGTCGACCTCGCTGGCTGCCGGGCGCGAGGAACGCCCGCTGTACGCCACGTACGGACTGATCCTCGCCACCTTCCTCGGCACGATGGGACTGCCGCACGTGGTCGTCCGCTTCTACACCAGCCCGCACGGCGTCGCCGCCCGCCGCACCACGGTCGCCGTGCTCGGTCTGATCGGCGCCTTCTACCTTCTCCCGCCCGTCTACGGGGCGTTGGGTCGGCTGTACGCCCCCGAGCTCACCCTCACCGGGGACGCGGACGCCGCGGTGCTGCTGCTGCCCGACCGGATGATCGGCGGCGTCGGCGCGGACCTCCTGGGCGCACTGGTGGCGGGCGGCGCCTTCGCGGCGTTCCTGTCGACCGCGTCCGGACTCACCATGGCGGTGGCGGGCGTGCTCACGCAGGACGTGCTGCCCACGCGTGGGGTACGGCACTTCCGGCTCGGCACCGTGATCGCGATGGCCGTGCCGCTCGGGGCGAGCGTGCTGGTGGGCGGGCTGCCGGTGGCCGATGCGGTGGGGCTCGCGTTCGCCGTCTCCGCCTCCTCCTTCTGCCCCCTGCTGGTGCTCGGCATCTGGTGGCGGCGGCTGACCCCGCCGGGCGCGGCCACCGGGATGCTCATCGGCGGCGGCTCCGCGCTGGTCGCGGTCGGCGCGACCATGGCGGGTTATCCGGGCACAGGTTCCCTGCACGCACTCCTGGCCTGGCCCGCTCTGTGGTCGGTGCCGCTCGGATTCGTGACGATGATGCTCGTGTCACTGGCCACGCCGGGACGGGTGCCGGCCGGGACGGCGGCGATTCTGGCCCGGTTCCACCTGCCTGAGGAACTGGCCGGCGCTCAGGTGCGCACCGCGGTGAGCGCCAAGGAGGCCGGGGCGTGAGGGGCTTCGCGAACGAGGCCGAGACATGAGCGGATTCCTCGCCGGGCTCTGTGTCGCCGTACTGCCGTTGCTCGCCGCCGGGTTCTGGCTCGGCAGGCACACCGCGCGGCCCGAGAGCCTCGGCGGGCTCGGCACCCCCGTCGAGCACGCCACCTTCGAGACCCTGCACACCGCTTCGCTCGCCGCGCCCCCGCTGCGGGCGGGCCTCACCGGGGAGACGGCGGGCAGGTCCGCGCGACGGCTGCGCACGCTGCTCGGCACGGACGCGCTCTGCCTCACCGATCAGGAGACGGTCCTCGCCTGGGACGGCGTGGGGGAGCACCACCGCGCCGAGATCATGGAGCGGCTCGGCGGATCGTTGGAGACCGGCCGTGGCGAGGCCTTCCGGCTGACGTGCGAGGAACCCGACTGTCCGCTGCGCTGGGCCGTCGTCGCGCCGCTCACCGTCGACGAACGGGTGCACGGGGCGCTCGTCGCCTGCGCGCCCCGTGAGTCCGCCGTCCTCGTACGGGCCGCCGGCGAGGTCGCCCGCTGGGTCTCCGTGCAACTGGAACTCGCCGACCTCGACCAGTCCCGTACTCGGCTGATCGAGGCCGAGATCAAGGCACTCCGCGCCCAGATATCACCGCACTTCATCTTCAACTCGCTCGCGGTGATCGCCTCGTTCGTCCGCACCGATCCCGAGCGCGCCCGCGAACTGCTTCTGGAATTCGCCGACTTCACCCGCTACTCGTTCCGCCGACACGGCGACTTCACCACGCTCGCCGACGAACTGCACGCCATCGACCACTACTTGGCCCTGGTCAGAGCCCGCTTCGGGGAGCGTCTGTCGGTCACCCTGCAGATCGCGCCCGAGGTGCTGCCGGTCGCGCTGCCCTTCCTCTGTCTCCAGCCCCTCGTCGAGAACGCCGTCAAGCACGGCCTGGAGGGCAAGACCGACAAGAGCCACATCAGCATCACGGCTCAGGACGCGGGCGCCGAGGCGCTGGTCGTCATCGAGGACAACGGCGCCGGAATGGACCCCGACCGGCTGCGCCGCATCCTGGCCGGAGAGGTCAGCCCCTCCGGCGGCATCGGGCTGTCCAACGTCGACGAACGCCTGCGCCAGGTGTACGGGGACGACCACGGCCTCGTCATCGAGACGGCGGTGGGGGCCGGCATGAAGATCACCGCCCGGCTGCCCAAGTACCAGCCGGGCGTGCACTCGGCGGGACGGCTGCCCCGGGAGTGACCCTCACGTACTGCGCGAGGCCACCATCCCCAGCGTGATCAGGCCGAGGACCACCCAGCCGAACCACAACCAGCCGTTGCTGCCGAGCGCCACCGTGTAGGCCGTCACCACGACCAGCCCACTCACGGTGATCACGCCCATCGCCTTCGTCGAACCGGGCATCGCGACACCCTCCTCCAGGCGGGTCCGCGACGCGGGCCGCGGCCTTGGGCCCATTTTCACCCGGAGGGAGGTGGTTCGCCAGGGCCGGGCGGCCTACGGGTCCGCGTGCATGAGGGTTTTGTCCAGGCGCTCGATGCTGCAGACCACCAGGTACGTGCCCTTCGACCAGATTCCCATGCTGCGCAGGCCGTGACTCCAGTAGGTGGTACGGCTGTAGTGGTGCTTCTCGGGTGGGGCGTCTTTCTCGCACTGTGCGTTCGCCTGTTCCAAGGGATCCTGATCCGGCGCGTAGCTCGTGAGATGCGTGATGTCGACGACGCGCCCGACGTGCTCCTTGTCGCAGGCGACCAGCTCGTAGTGCTCCTTGACCCGTGCGTCGCCGTCGACGTGACCGAGGCAGTCCCCCCGCTGTATCTGGGTGGCGTCCGTGAAGGTCATCCCGAAGGGGCGGAGGTCGCCCAGGGGGCCGTACACCGGGCCGTCCTTCCCGACCAGCAGGCACGCGACGGTGCCCCCGGTGGCGGCGAAGCCCTCGCGGGTGGGGACGACGGCCATGCTGCGCACGTTCCAGGCGAGCCTGCCCGCGGTCTTCTTCGTCCGCTCCAAGCACTGGTTCTCGCCCTGGCGTTGCGCGACCTCGAATGAGGGGGCCTTGTACAGCGCCATCACCTGCCCGTCGGGGCGCAGGGCCTTGCAACTCGGATCCAGCGTCAGACGCGGGACACCCGTCGCCTTCCAGGGGGCGGGATCGCCGAGGACGCAGTCGGCCTCGTGGAGCGGTTCGGACAGTCCCACCTCGGCGCCGTACGGCAGCTCGGCCTTGTGCGCCATCGCGTACCAGAGGCCGCCGGCCGTCAGCCCGAGCGCGAGGAGCACCGCCGCCACGGCTTGCAGGGCGCGCGGGCGCTTGCGCCGACGTCGGCCTCCGGGCCCTGGCGCGGGAGAGGGCGGCGCCCCGGCCCAGGGCGGGCCGAACCCCTGGCCCGGCGGAATGTACGCGCCCGGTCCCGGTGCGGTCGGGGTGTACGCACCCGGCGCCTGGGCGGTGGGGGCGTACGCGGCCGGTGCGGCGAAGCCCTGGTCGCGGGCCGGGCCGCCGGGACCCATGACCGTGGGCGTGTACGCGGCCGGTGCGGCTGGCCCTTGGTCTCCCACCGCGCCGCCGGGACCCATGGCCGCGGGCGTGTACGAGGCCGGTGCGGCGAGGCCCTGGTCTCCCACCCCGCCGCCACCGGGACCCGAAAACCCGTCGGAGGCGACGAGACCTGCCCAGGGCGGTTGCGAGCCCGTGTCGACCCGAGTCGGTGGATGCGGCTCGGGTGTGATGATCCTGGCCAGCGCCGCCGCCACGTCCTCCGCGCAGATCCGCCGGGCGGGATCCTTGACGAGGAGTGCCTCGACGACCGACCGCAGCGCCCCGGCCCGCCGGGGTGGCGGCGGCTTCTCAAGGACCACGGCGGTGATGGCGGCCAGATCGGTGTCGCGGTCGAACGGCCCGTGGCCCTCCACGCCGAAGTACAGGGTGCAGCCCAGCGAGAACAGGTCGGCCGCCGCGGTCGGCGGTCCGCCCGTGGCCCGCTCCGGTGCCAGATAGCCGGCCGTGCCCACCAGGATGGACGTCCTGGTCCAGCGGGTCTCGGGGGAGTCCGGCTGGACGGAGATGCCGTAGTCGGTGAGCAGGATCCGGGCGCCCGGTGTGCCCGTGCGGTCCGGAGCGAGCAGGATGTTGGCGGGTTTCACGTCCCGGTGCATGATGCCGCGCTCGTGCCCGGCGGTCAGGGCGTCCAGCACCGCGAGGCCCATGCGGGCGCACTCGGCGGGGGCCAGCGGTCCGCGCCGGGCGAGCCGGGCGCGCAGATCCTCCGCGCCCGCCACGTACTCCATCACGATCCACGGCAGGCCCTCGTGCTCCAGGACGTCGTGCACGGTCACCACGTGCGGGTGCCCGCGCAGCACCGCCGCGTGCCGTGCCTCGGCGCGGGCGCGCGCGATGCGGGACTCGTGCTCCTCACCGCCTCCCGGCATGGTGCGGAACCTGATCTCCTTGAGTGCGACATCGCAGTCGAGCCGCTGGTCGTGGGCGAGCCACACATGGCCCATCCCACCCGAGCCGACCTGGTCCAGCAGCCGATACCGGCCGGCGATGATCCTGCCCACTCCCGATTGCGGTGATCCTGGTGCCATCCGGTTGCTCCCCGGGTTCTGCGCTGGTTCGTACGCGGATCAGGACGTGCCTCCGGTGAGCCCACCGGAGTCGGTCGCGTCGGTCGCGGAGGAGGGGGCACCGGTCGCGGAGTCGCTGAGGCCGGGGTCGACCGAGGAGGATCCGCTCGCCCCCGGCGCGCCGCTGTCCGTCGACTCGATGGGGGGCGGGGCGGTCGAGACCGATTCCGAGGGGGTCGCCGCATCGCTCGTCGGCGTGTTCGGCGCGGTGGTGTCCGATACGGGTGGCGAGTCCGTGCCGCCGGTCGTCGGTGTCGTGTTCGTCGTCGATGGCGTCGTGCCGGGGCCGGTGCTGGACTCGCCCGGACCGGTGCTCGACGCGCCGGGACTGGTAGCGGATTCATCCGGTCCGGTGCTGGACCCGCCCGGTACGGTGCTGGACTCGTCGGGTCCGGTGCTGGACCCGCCCGGTCCGGTGCTGGACTCGTCGGGTCCGGTGCTCGAATCGTCCGGACCCGTGGTCACGCCGCCAGAATCCTGCGGAGTGCTCTGCCCGCCGTCGTCGGACTGCACGAACAGCGTCACGGAGGCGCCCCACTCCAGCGTGCTGCCCTGTACAGGCTCTGAGGCAGTGACCTGGGCGTCGTCCGGCGGCAGGGAGTCGTCGCCGTATGCCAGGGCCAGCCCTGCGTCGGTGAGGTTCTGCGCCGCCTGGGCGAACGTCATGCCGGTGACGGTCGGCACGGTCTGTTCCGCGTGCGGGTCGAAGGACGTGTCGTCACCGTCGGCGCCCAGCTCGCGGGCGATCCCGCGATCGGGGTCGTTGACGTCGATGAGCTGCAGCCGGTCGATCTCGGGGTTCCCGGGCGGCGTCTCGACGATCACGATGTGGTCCTGCTGATATCCGGACCACTTCTTGTTTCCGTCCTTGAACTGCACCGAGGTCTTTTTGATGTTCACCTCGGAAGGACGCAGCGGATTCCCGCAGGAGCACTTCACGGCGGGCAACCCCTGCTTATCGACCAGAATCGCGATTCCCGCCTGCAGCAAGGCGTCGAAAGGGACGGCCTTGCCGTGCTTGTACTCGTGATTCGTCACCAGAGTGTCGTGGCGCAACACAACAGGTGTGAGTTGATCAATGTAATGCGGGATCTCGGCGGTGCCGATATGCAGGACTCGCGCCCATTCCCGCGCCTTCGCGGAGTTCTCGGGAGCGGTGAGGAATTTCTTCAGCTTTGCCACGACGCAGGTGCCCGGCTTGGTCGACCCGCCGAACTCACCGGTGGCCCCACCGCCATCATCCTGTCCTGGCGAACCGTTGTCCCCGCCGCCGCCCGTCCCGTCTCCGCCGGTGCCGCCGCCCGTCCCGTCTCCGCCGGTGCCGTCCCCGCCCGTCGCGTCTCCGCCCGGGCCGTTCCCGCCGCCCGGTGTGCCCCCGTACAGCCCCGGACTGTTGCTGGCCTGTACCCCGCCGGCCGGTCGTGCCTCGGGGACGTGGGTGTCCCTGCCGAGCTTGCCGTCCTCCTTGAAGAAGGGATTGGCCTGCGAAATTCCCGCGGCCACGGCACGCACGACGAACAATTGATCGGATTTGCTGCACCCGCTGACTATCAGCACGGAAACCAGCAGTAGAGCGATCCTGCGGGCTGCCGATATCCCAGCCCTTTGCATGGATGCACGAAATGTCATGACCGCTCCCCCTGCGGTTTCCCCCGTGGACCCCGCGCACCGGAAGACCGGACGCTGGGGCTTCGCATTCCATGCTACTGAATGGAAACGGCTTTCACGCAACGCGAAGAGAAAAGTTAATTCAGCGACCGCGTGCGTTGAGTGAGGCCAGATAGGCGTTGTACGCCTCGAGTTCCTTGTCGCCGTCGCGGTCCGCCGCCCGGTCCGCGCGCTTGGCCTGCCGCTGCTCGGAGCCGTACCACTGGAACAGTAGCGCGATCAGTACGAGGACGGAGGGGATCTCGCTGAACGCCCAGGCGATACCGCCCGCCGCGTTCTGGTCGGCGAGCGCGTCGATGCCGAGCGAGGCGGGGGGGTTCTTGTACGTCTCGACCATCGGGGAGGACGCCATCATCAGTGCGATGCCGAAGAACGCGTGGAACGGCATGCCCGCGAACAGCTCCAGCATCCGCAGGAGATAGCCGCGGCGGTGCGGGCCCGGGTCAACGCCCATGATCGGCCAGAAGAAGACCAGGCCGACCGCGAGGAAGTGACACATCATCGCGATGTGGCCCGCCTTGGAGCCCATCAGGAAGTCGAAGATCGGCGAGAAGTACAACGCGTACAGGCTCGCGATGAACAGCGGGATGGTGAACGCGGGGTGCGTGATGATCCGCATGTACCGGCTGTGCAGGAGCATCAGCAGCAGCTCACGCGGTCCCTTGTTGCCCCGCTTCGCCGCGACCGGCAGCGCGCGCAGCGCCAGTGTGATCGGCGCCCCGAGCAGGATCAGGATCGGCGACAGCATGCTGATCACCATGTGCTGGACCATGTGCACGCTGAACATGACCATGCCGTAGTCGTTCAGCTTGGTGCACATCACGAACATCACGGTCAGCACACCGACGACGAAGGCGGCGGTTCGGCCCCACGACCACTTGTCGCCGCGCCGCTTGAGCCGCACGACCCCCCAGCCGTACAGGCCGAGCCCCACCAGGCAGGCGACGAGGAAGAACGGGTCCGTGGACCATTCGAGCCCCCGCCCCAGCGTGAACGGCGGCAGATCCATGGTCATGCCGTGCCCGCTGTGATCCATCGGCCGGCTCCTGATTCGTACGGGTTGTGCTGTCTGTCCGCACCAGACTAGGACCGACCCCCGTCACTGTGGTGACCGGGGTCGGTACCAGCGCCTCTGACAGGGCTGTGACCGCCTGCGGCTCCGCCGCGCGGGCGCGATCAGCCGGACGCACCCGCAACCCGCCGAACCTCTAGAGCACGCACTCCGCTTCGGCGTACCGCTCGTCGGGAACCGTCTTGAGGGTCTCCACGGCCTCGGCGAGCGACACCATGACGATGTCGGTCCCGCGCAAGGCGGTCATCCGGCCGAACTCCCCACGGTGCACCGCCTCCACCGCGTGCCAGCCGAACCGCGTCGCGAGGACACGGTCGTACGCGGTCGGCGTGCCGCCGCGCTGCACGTGCCCGAGGATCACCGGACGGGCCTCCTTGCCGAGCCGCTCCTCCAGCTCCAGCGAGAGCTGCCGGGCGATCCCGGCGAAGCGCTCGTGCCCGTAGATGTCCTTGCCGCCCTCGTCGAACTCCATCGTGCCCGCGCGAGGCTTGGCGCCCTCGGCGGCCACGACGATGGCGAACCGCTTGCCCGCCTCGAAGCGCTCGCCGACCTTGGCGGCCAACTCCTCGATGTCGAAGGGGCGTTCCGGTACGACGATGGCGTGGGCGCCGGCCGCCATGCCAGAGTGCAGAGCGATCCAGCCGGTGTGGCGGCCCATGACCTCCACGATCAGGACACGCTGGTGGGACTCGGCGGTGGTCTTCAGCCGGTCCAGTGCCTCGGTCGCGACGCCGACGGCCGTGTCGAAGCCGAAGGTGACGTCCGTGACGGCGATGTCGTTGTCGATGGTCTTCGGAACGCCGACGATGGGCAGCCCGCTGTCGCTCAGCAGCCGGGCCGCCTTGAGGGTGCCCTCGCCGCCGATCGGGATGATCGCGTCGAGGCCCAGTTCCGCGACATGGCCCTTGGCCCGCTCCACGCCGTCACGCAGATGTGCCGGCTGGACCCGGGAGGAGCCGAGCATGGTGCCGCCGCGAGCCAGGATGCCGCTCACCGCGTCGAGGTCGAGCTTGAGGTAGTCGCACTCCAGGAGGCCCTTCCAGCCGTCCCGGAAGCCGATGACCTCGTCGCCGTGGTCGACGACGGCACGGTGCACGACGGACCGGATGACGGCGTTCAGGCCGGGGCAGTCGCCGCCGGACGTGAGGACACCAATGCGCATAGCCCGAAATACCTTCTCAACGTGGGCCGGAGACCGGACCACGCTGTCCGGCTGGACCCCGCCACCCTACCGGCGGCAGGGGGCGGGTCCGCATCGTGCGTCCGCCTGCTGGACGCGCCCGCACACGTGAGCGGAGGCATTGTCAGACGGGCTCCCGCCGGCGCCCTGCGGAACCGTTTCTCGAGCGGGCCGCGCGGGCCTCCAGCCGGTCCGGCAGGCTGCTGTCCGGCTGTGTTCACGCAGGCTGCTGCGCAACTGTGTTCACGCAGGCTGCTCCGCAGCCGCGATGCGCTCGTTGCGCAGCGCCTCGTACCACCGGTCGTCGATCGGCGGCAGCGCGTTCACGTCGAGCGCCAGCTTCAGCAGCAGGTCGGCGATCTGCGGGTTGCGGGCGAGGACAGGGCCGTGCATGTACGTGCCGAAGACCGTGTCGTTGTACGCGCCCTCGGTGCCGTCGCCCGTGCCGTTGCCCTTGCCGAGCCGCACGTTCGCGAACGGGCGGGCGGTAGGGCCGAGGTGGGTCACACCCTGGTGGTTCTCGAAGCCGGTCAGCTGGGGCAGGCCCAGGCGCGGGTCGATGTCCGCGAGGACATCGCCGACGCACCGCTCGCCCTCCCCGCGCACCGAGACCACGTCGAGCAGGCCGAGACCCGGCTCGCGCTGGCCGAGGTCGTTGACGAACTCGTGGCCGAGGATCTGGTAGCCGGCGCAGACCGAGAAGACGATCGCGCCGTTGCCGACCGCGCGGTGCAGACCGCCGTCGCGGCGCAGGCGCTCCGCGGCGAGCCGCTGCGGCCGGTCCTCGCCGCCGCCGATCAGATAGATGTCGCCGGAGGTCGGGATCGGCTGGTCGCTGCGCACGTCGAGGCGGGCCACGTCGAGGCCGCGCTGACGGGCCCGGCGCTCCACGACGAGCGCGTTGCCCTGGTCGCCGTAGGTGCTCAGCAGGTCCGGGTAGATCCACACCAGACGCAGGCTGTTGTCACTCATCTTCTTCGTCCTCCGTGGCTCAGTTGCCGACACGACGCCGCAGATCCTGGAAAGCGGTGTAGTTCGCGATGACCTCGATGCGTCCCGGCGGTGCCATCTGCACGGCCTGGTCGAGGTTCTCGCAGACCTGGAAGTGCTGGTTGGCGACTTCCAGGCGCACGGCCAGATCCAGCTTCCGGTCGCCGAGAACGAAGATCGGGTGCCCGGTCAGACGCGTGTAGTCGACGTCCCACAGCCAGGAGGTGTCCGTGCCGTCGGCGCCGCGCGCGTTCACGGACAGGATGACCGGGGTCGGCGGCGGGTCGATCAGGGAGAACGTCTCCAGCCAGCCCGCGGGGTTCTTGGCGAGCAGCAGCCGCAGGTCGCGCTGCATGAACTGCACCACGTCGTAGCGCCCGGCCACGGCCTGCACCTGGTGCATGCGCTCCAGGGCGACCTGCGGGGGGACTCCGAAGACCGCGGCGACGGCGGCCGACGAGGCGGCGTTCGCCTTGTTGGCGCGGCCCGGCAGCTGCAGGTGGATCGGCCAGGCCGAGCCGTGCGGGTCGAGGACGTGGTCGCCGGACAGCGCCCAGGTCGGCGTCGGCCGGCGGAAGCCGCACTCGCCGCAGAACCAGTCGTCGCCGGGGCGCTGCATCACACCGCCGCAGGACGGGCAGGACCAGGCGTCGTCCTTCCACATCTGACCGGCCGCCACCCACATGACGTTCGGTGAGGAGGACGCGGCCCACACGACCAGCGGGTCGTCGGCGTTGGCCACCACGACGGCCTTGGAACCGGCCAGGCCCTCGCGCCAGTGCTCGGCCATCATCCGGGTCTCGGCGGCTCGGTCGAGCTGGTCGCGGGAGAGGTTGAGCAGCGCGATGCACTTGGGGTCGGTGTCGCGCGCGACTCCGGAGAGGTACTTCTCGTCGACCTCTATGACCGCGTACTTGGCGTCCGAACCGCCCGCGAGCGCCGAGGTGATACCGGCCGGCATGTTCGCACCCAGGGCGTTCGACACGACCGGGCCCGCGGCACGCAGCGCCTCCGCGATCAGCCGGGTGGTGGTGGTCTTGCCGTTGGTGGCCGAGACCAGGATCACGTCCAGGTGTGTGGCCAGCCGGGCCAGCAGGTCGGGGTCGAGCTTGAGTGCCACCCGGCCGCCGATCACCGATCCGCTGCCGCGTCCGGCGGCACGCGAGACGGCCGCTGCCGCCTTGCCCGCCGTCACGGCCAGCTTGGCCCGCGGCGTCAGCGGGTCCGAGTTGCCTGACATCGTTTCTCGATCCTCCTTGCGTACGCGCCGCGCCTCTGCCCCCGGCACCGTGTGGGCCTCAGCCTATCGAGATCCACTCACGCGCCCGAATCGCGGCACCACCACGGCGCCCGCGCGACATGCGCGCGCCATCAAGGACCGTACCCTTGCCGCCATGCGACACGGCTCCATCCCGGGCACCCACGGGCGCGTCCGGCCCCTTACGCTGCTCGGCGACCCCATCCTGCACACACCGTGTGAAGACGTCACCGAGTTCGGCCCCCAACTCGCGCAACTCGTCGAGGACATGTTCGCGACGATGTACGCCGCACAGGGCGTTGGCCTCGCGGCCAACCAGGTCGGTGAGTCGCTGCGGGTGTTCGTGTACGACTGCCCCGACGACGAGGATGTCCGCCACATGGGACATGTGGTGAACCCACGCCTTGTCGAGGCGGACGGTGTGGTGCTCCGGGGCCCGGAGGGTTGCTTGTCGCTTCCGGGACTGGAGGCGGGGACCGAGCGGTACGACCACGCGGTCGTCGAGGGGTTTACCGTGACCGGCCGGCCGGTGAGCGTGCACGGCACCGGCTGGTTCGCGCGGTGCCTGCAGCACGAGTGCGATCACCTTGACGGCGGGGTGTACGTGGACCGGCTCACCGGGTGGCGGCGTCGGCGGGTCATGCGCCGGGCGGCGCGGGCGTCCTGGAGCCGCTGAGTTCTGTCGGCCGGCCGGGGGCCGGCCGTGGCTCGTCGCGCCCACGCGGCGGAGCCGCACAATGTCACAGCCCGGCGCCCTGTGCCGGGCTCAGAACCCAGGACCGCCGATCTTGTCTCCCGCCGCAGCAAGGCGGCCCCAGAGCAGGTCGGCCAGACTCCGCACCAACTCGGCCCGGGAACACGGCCGTTCCCCGAGCCACCAGTCCCCGGCGGCATGCATCATGCCGACGATCCCGTGGCCCCACACCCGGGCGAGCTGCTGGCTGCCGGGGCCGAGGTCGACGCGCTCCTCGATGACCTCGGCGAGCTCCTCGCCCATGCGGCGCAGCAACGGCGCGGAGTGCTTGCCCACGTCGAAACCCTGGTCGCCCGGCTGGCCGCCCTCCGCCGGATGCATGAGGAAACGGTAGACCTGTGGGCGTGCCTCGATGGCCGTCAAATAGGTGTCGAGTGTCGACTCGACCCGCTCCCGGCGCTCGGCCGGCGCGTCCAGTGCCGCCCGTAGCGCTCCGAGGAGGGCGTCGGTGTGCCGCTTGGCGAGCGCGGCGTAGAGTCCGCCCTTGTCGCCGAAGTGGCGGTACAGGATCGGCTTGGTGATGCCTGCCTCGGCGGCGATGGCGTTCATCGATGCCCCGGGGCCGTCGCGGAGCACCACCCGGTCGGCGGCTTCCAGCAGCTCGCGTCGGCGGCGGTCGGCGGACCTCTGCTGATCGGTCCGCTGTGTGGTGTCCATGTGCTCTCCCCACCCGTGGTGATTCGGTGACGCCTGCGCAAACTAACACTCGTCGGCGTATGGGTATCGAACGGGCTACCGAGCGCGGCTCGGGAGTTGACTTTTCCTACTGGTCAGTAACACACTCCAGTTACCGCAAGTAACACCTTAGTGCAGCGCTGGAGGAGACATGGCCGAGTTCACCATGGAGCTCAACGACGAACAGAAGGAGGTCCGGGACTGGCTGCACGGCTTCGCCGCCGATGTGATCCGCCCCGCGGCCGCCGAATGGGACGAGCGCGAAGAAACTCCCTGGCCGGTCATTCAGGAGGCCGCGAAGGTCGGCATCTACTCCCTCGACTTCTACGCCCAGCAGTACTTCGACCCCACCGGCCTCGGCATACCGATGGCCATGGAGGAGCTGTTCTGGGGCGACGCGGGCATCGCCCTCTCCATCGTCGGCACCGGCCTCGCCGCCGTGGGCGTCCTCGCCAACGGCACCGAGGAGCAGATCGGCACCTGGATTCCCCAGATGTACGGCGACACCAACGATGTCAAGGTCGCGGCCTTCTGCTCCTCCGAGCCCGACGCCGGCTCGGACGTCGCCTCGATGCGGACGCGCGCCGTCTACGACGAGGCCAAGGACGAGTGGGTCCTCAACGGCACCAAGACCTGGGCGACCAACGGCGGCATCGCCAACGTCCACGTCGTCGTCGCGGTCGTCGACCCCGAGCTGGGCTCCAAGGGGCACGCCTCCTTCATCGTCCCGCCGAACACACCGGGCCTCTCCCAGGGGCAGAAGTTCAAGAAGCACGGCATCCGCGCCTCGCACACCGCCGAGGTCGTCCTGGAGAACGTCCGCATCCCCGGCTCCTGCCTCCTCGGCGGCAAGGAGAAGCTCGACGACCGCCTGGCCCGCGCCCGCGAGCGCGCCAAGGCGGGCGGCATGGGGGTCCCCCCGCTCGAGCGAAGCCGAGAGTGGGGGAGCGTGAAGAACGCCGCGATGGCGACGTTCGAGGCGAGCCGCCCGGCGGTGGGTGCCATGGCGGTGGGTACCGCTCGGGCCGCGTACGAGGTGGCCCTCGACTACGCGAAGACGCGTGAGCAGTTCGGGCGGCCGATCATCGACAACCAGGGGGTTGCCTTCCAGCTCGCCGACATGCGGACGTCGATCGACGCGGCGCGGTTGCTGGTGTGGCGCGCCTCCTGGATGGCGATCAACGGCAGGCCGTTCACCGCGGCCGAGGGGTCCATGTCGAAGTTGTTCGCCAGCGAGACCGCGAAGAAGGTGACCGCGCAGGCGATCCAGATCCTGGGCGGCAATGGCTACACCCGGGAGTATCCGGTCGAGCGGATGCACCGGGACGCGGCCATCTACACGATCTTCGAGGGTACGAGTGAGGTCCAGCGGCTCGTGATTGCCCGCACGCTGTCCGGGATGCCGATCCGCTGAGCGGCCTCGGGGGCGTGCCTCACTTCCCCGAGGCCGCTTGGAGGTCCCACTCGGGCCGCGGGCCGGATGTGGCCGGCCGCGCAGTTCCCGGCGAGCCTGTTGGGGTGCTCCTGGTCACCGGAGCTTCAAGGGTGTGAGCTGCTCGATGTCGTACCTTGCCCGCAGCTCCTCGATCGCCGCCTGGTCGGGCGGGCCCCCCGACCCGAGGATCTCCAACAGCTCGTCGAAGTACCGCTCGTGGTCCGGCGGTGGTGACGCCTGGAAGAACATCTTCGCCGGGGTCTCGGTGGGGTTGGAGAAGGCATGCGGGCAGCCCGGGGGCACGACGATGACCGTGCCTGGGGTCGCCCGGACCACCCGGCTGCCCGAGCTGGACTCCCACTTCTGCCAGTTGTCGGGGGTCCGTATCCGCGGCTCGAAGGCGAGCACGTCCAGCTCGCCTTCGAGCACATAGAACAACTCCTCACTGCGCGTGTGCACATGCGCGCCGACGTCGAAGCCGGGCGGCACGCGCACCTCGAAGGTGGACGCCGTGCGCGAGTGCGAGCCGGTCACCTTGAACGTCACGTGCTGCGCGGGCGTCTGCACCACGCGCCCGTGACCCGGCGGCACGAGCAACCCTTCGCTCGTTGTCATCGGCCGCTCACCACGTCACGGGCAGGGCCTCGGGGCCACGGATCAACGCACCCTTCCTGAAGGGGACCTGATCCGCCGGCACGGCGAGCCGCAGTCCCGGGATCCGGTCGAGCAGCACGTCGACCATGAGCTCGGACTCCAGCCTGGCCAGCATCCCGCCCGGGCAGTAGTGCGGGCCGAAGCCGAACGCCGCATGCGGGTTGGGGTTGCGCGCGAAGTCGATGGTCTCCGGGTCCGGGAAGACGTCGGGGTCACGGTTCGCGGCCAGGTACGACACGTAGATCGCGTCGCCCGCTCGGATCCGGACACCTCTGATCTCGACGTCCTCCAACGCGATCCGCGACAGCCCGACCGCATTACGGTGCGGGATGTAGCGGAGCAGCTCGTCGATGGCCCGGGGGCGGATCTCCGGCTCGGCCCGCAGCTGTTCGGCCAGGTCCGGGCGGGTCAACAGGATGTAGAACAGCTGGCCGCTGTTGTTGGTGACCGCCTCGCCGCCGATCTGGAGGAGCACGGCGAGCCCCACGGCCTCGTCGAGCGTGATCCCGTCCCTGCCCACGGCGGCGCCCAGCAGCGAGGCGATGTCCTCGCCGATGCTGTCGCGCCGATCGCCGATGAGCCTCGCGAAGTACGCGCTCATCTCCTCCTTGGCCTTCTCGCTGACCTCGGCGCCGTGCGACGAGGACAGGATCAGCTGAGTCCAGGTGTGCATGCCCTGCCGGTCGATGGCCGGGACGCCCATCAGCTCGCAGATGACGGCGATGGGGAAGGGGCTCAGGACCGTCGCGGTGAGGTCGGCGGGCGGCCCGTCCTGGAGCAGCTCGTCGACCAGCTCGTCGAGCATCCGCCGGGACTTCTCCCGCACCCGCTCCACGCCGCGCGCCGTGAAGGCGGCGGCCACCGAGCGGCGCAGCCGCGTGTGGTCGGGCGGATCCAGGAAGCCCACCGCGCCCCGGGCCGGGATGAAGTGCGGGGCGAGCCGGGTCACCGGCTGGTTCATGACCGCCTCACGGCTGAACCGGGCGTCGTTGGCCACCATGCGCACGTCGTCGTACCGCGTCACCAGCCACGCCCAGCCCTCGCCGTTGGGCAGTTGGATCCGGGTGACCGGGCCCTCCCGTATCAGCGTGGCGAGGACCGGGTCGAAGTCCACGCCGGTCAGGTCGACGGCCGGCCAGGGGCGGACGGGTGGCTGTGCTTCGGTGAGGGTGTCTTCGCTCATGCCCGTCACGCCGTCTCGTCGCTCGAGTTGTGCCAGCTGCCCAGTGCCATCTCCGCGGTGATGCCGGGGCCGAAGCCCGCGAGCAGACCGCGCGCGTCGTTCTCGGCGCCGCCCTCCTCGAACAGCCGGCGCAGTGCGTCCAGGACGACGGCGCTGGCGATGTTCCCGTACTCGGTGAGGGTGGCCCGGCTGAACCGGAAGGCCTCCGGCGGTACCTCGAGGAACTTGCTGAGGTCGTCGAGGATCCTGGGGCCACCCGCGTGGATGATGTAGAAGTCCAGGTCGGAGGCGTCCCAGCCGTGCCGGCGCGCGAGGGCCTGGAGCGCGGGGGCGAGGGGTTCCATCGTCCCGGGCACCCGCTTGTCCAGCAGGAAGTGGAAGCCCGTGGCCCGTACGTCGTACATGATCCACTCTTCGGTCTTGGGGATCAGGTACGAGCCGTTGCGCTCCAGCTTGATGCCGGTGCCACCCTTGCCGCGGACGACCGCGGCGGCTATGCCATCGCCGAAGAGTCCGTTGGAGAGCAGCGAGCCGACGCCGAGGTCGGTCGGCTGGTAGCAGAGCGAGCAGAACTCGCAGGCCACGATGAGCGCGTTGGCGTCGGGGTACGCCGTGCAAAAATCATGCGCCCGGTTGATCGCGGCACCACCGGCCGCACAGCCCAGCTGGGCTATGGGTATCTGCCGGGTGTCGCTGCCGAAGTCCATCGAGTTGATCAGCCAAGCCGTGAGCGAGGGCATCATGAACCCCGTGCACGACACGTAGATGATCACGTCGATGTCAGTGGTGAGCAGCTCGGCGTCGTCCAGCGCCCGCTGCACCACCGCGGGGACGCGGGCCTTGGCCTCGCTCTCGTAGACCTTGTTCCGGTCCTCGAAGCCCGGGTGCTTCAACGTCTCCTCGATGGGCTGCACGATGTGCCGGGTGACGACGCCCGTGTTCTCGATCAGGCGCAGCGCCAGCGGCAGTTGTGGGTGGTCGGCGTGACGGGAGCGGCACAGCTCCAGCGTCTCTTCCATCGTGATGACATGTTCCGGAACCGAGACCGAGGGTCTGCACAAAGTCGCCATGGAGCACGCCTTCTTTCCGCCTTCCGGGGAACTCTTCGTCCCCCGGTGGTCCACCCACGATCACCCGGCTGCGCGCGGATATCTCGTCGGATTACTCCATTCCAGGGATCTTTGGAATGGAGTGGGACCCTGGTGGAAAGGGCCCCGGGACCGTCGAACCGAAGGAGTGGCGATGACGCGGACGGCCAGGGAACTGCTGGAGAGCACGACCGGGAAGCTCGCCCCGGACCCGCACGCCAACCGGCTTCTGCCCCTGATCGCCCGGGGTGCGGCGCGGCGCTCGACCCTCGCGGCGCTCGCCCTCGAACAGCGCCATGTGGTCGCCGCGGACCGCCGGGCGTTCCTGCATCTGGCCGAACGGTCGGCGGCCGGCACCGAGACGTCGGCCGCCGCGCCGGAGAGCGCCGCCTTCTTTACGATGCTCGCTGAGGGTGAAGCCCTGGCTCAGGATCGGCTCGGTGCGTACGTCGCCGCGGTCGGGGTCGACGAGGCGCAGGAGGCCGCGTACCAGCCGCTCGCGGACTGCCAGACCTATCCCGCGTTCGTCGCCTGGCTCGCCCTGAACGGTTCACCGGCCGACGTCGTACTCGCGCTGAGCGCCAACTTCGCTGCGTGGGGTGGCTATTGCGCGACGATCGCCCAGGCCCTGCGCCGCCATTACGGCTTCGCCGACGAGGCCTGCGGCTTCTTCGACTTCTTCGCCGAGCCGGCTGCCGGCCTGGAGCAGAAGGCGTTGGCAGCGGTGCGGGCGGGACTCGACACCGGACAGGTCTCGGAAGACGCGGTGCAGCACTACGGGCGGCTGCTCCAGGCCTACGAGGCGAAGTTCTGGCACGCCCTGTGGGAGTGGGACCAGCGGGTGGCCTGACGCGCGGTCAGTCGGCTGTCGTCCCACTGCTGTGCGCGATGCAGGCCACGTCGATGCGGTCCGCGAGCTTGGCGAGTTCGATCGTGAGCGCCGCCACGGTGTCCTCGTCGAGCCCGTCCTGGCCGGCCTCCACCAGATGCAGCCACCGGCCGCCCACCGTGCGCAGCAGCTTGCTGACGTCGGCGGCCGCCACCTGCAACGTGCCGCGGTCGTCGACGATCAGAGGCAGGGTCACTTCGCGGTTCACACAGGGGATCGTAACTGCGGAACGCTCACGCTCCGTGCCATACGGTGGTGATGTTGCAGAACTCGCGGATTCCGTGCTCGGACAGCTCACGTCCGTAGCCGGAACGCTTCACCCCGCCGAAGGGGAAGGCCGGGTGGGACGCCGTCATCCCGTTGAGGTACACGCTGCCCGCCTCCAGATCGCGGACGAACCGGTCCACCTCGGACCCGTCGCGCGTCCAGACGTTCGAACTGAGCCCGAACGGGGTGTCGTTGGCGAGGGCCACCGCCGCGTCCAGGTCGGCCGCGCGGTAGAGCGTGGCGACGGGCCCGAAGGCCTCCTCCTGGTGGATGCGCATCTCGGGGGTGATGTCGGCGAGGACGGTCGGGGCGTAGAACCAGCCGCCGTCCCGGAAGCCCTCGGGGCGCTCGCCGCCGCACAGGACGGTCGCGCCGTTCTCCACCGCGTCGTCGACCAGCTCCTCCAGGTCGTTGCGACCCTGCTCGGTGGAGAGCGGACCGACGTCCGTGTCCTCGTCCAGCGGGTCGCCCACCTTCAGGGCCCGCATGCCCGCCGCGAACCGCTCGGCGAAGGCGTCGAACACATCGGTGTGCACGATGAACCGCTTGGCGGCGATGCACGACTGCCCGTTGTTCTGCACACGCGCCGTCACGGCGACCTTCGCGGCCCGGTCGAGGTCGGCGGACGGCATGACGACATAAGGGTCGCTGCCGCCCAGCTCCAGGACCGTCTTCTTGACCTCGTCCCCGGCGACCGAGGCGACCGCCCGGCCCGCCGGTTCACTCCCGGTGAGGGTGGCCGCCCTGACGCGTGGGTCGCGCAGGACGCCTTCGACGGCGCCGGAGCCGATCAGCAGCGTCTGGAAGCAGCCCTCGGGGAAGCCCGCCCGGCGGAACAGGTCCTCCAGGTAGAGGGCGGTCTGCGGCACGTTCGAGGCGTGCTTGAGCAGGCCCACGTTGCCCGCCATCAGCGCGGGCGCGGCGAACCTGATCACCTGCCAGAGCGGGAAGTTCCACGGCATGACGGCCAGGACCGGGCCCAGTGGCCGGTAGCGCACGAGGACGCGGGAAGCGCCGGAGTCCTTGACGTCGGAGTCGGCCGGTTCCTCGTCGGCGAGCAGCCCCTGGGCATGGTCGGCGTACCAGCGCATCGCCTTCGCGCACTTGGCGGCCTCGGCACGCGCCTGCTTGACCGGCTTGCCCATCTCCGTGGTCATCACCCGGCCGATGTCCTGCTGGTCCTGGTCGAGCAGGTCGGCGGCCCGGTGCAGCAGCCGAGCCCGCTCGGCGAAGGACGTGGTGCGATGGGTGAGGAACGCGGCTTCGGCGGCCGCGAGCCTGCGCTCGATCTCCTCGGCGCCCAGGGCGTCGTACGTCTTGAGTGTCTCGCCGTTCGCCGGGTTCACCGTTGCGATGGGCATGGCCGACCTCCTGAATGCGGGCTGTACTTCGACCCTCCCGCGCGGCGCGGTGCGGCGCAACGCGGAGGGCACTTCCTCCGGGGCGGGACGCTCGGGTGGGTGACCCGGACGCGCGACCCGGTCTCTCAGCCCGAGTGATCCGCGAGCCGGTCGACAAACTCCGCCTGCGCCTTCACGATCACCGAACGGGCCCGGTCCAGGTCGAACCACTCCACCCGGTCCAGCTCGGGGAACTCCTGCCGCCGTCCCGACTTCGGCGGCCACTCCATCTCGAAGGTGCCAAGGACCACGGTCGCCGGGTCGAGGTCGGACTCGACCGCCCAGGCCGTGACGACCTTGCCATTGGTCTGTGTGACCTCGCCCAGCGGGACGGCCTCGCCCTCGGGCGGCGGCAGCCCCAGTTCCTCCCGGAACTCGCGGCGCGCCGCGTCCCAGGCGGGTTCGTCCGGCTCGTACTCGCCCTTGGGCACGGTCCAGGCCCCGGCGTCGCGCCGCGCGAAGAACGGCCCGCCCATATGGCCGAGCAATACCTCCAGACCGCGGTCGGTGTGTCGGAACAACAACAGTCCCGCGCTCCGCTTCCCACTCACAGGGTGACCTCCGGGTGTGCGGCCAGCAGTGTCCCGACGGTATCGGCCTCGGCCAGGGTCTTGTCCTCGCGATAGCGCACGACACGGGCGAAGCGGAGGGTGACGCCGGCCGGGTAGCGGGTGGACTTCTGGAGACCGTCGTACGCGATCTCGACGACGAGTTCCGGTCGTACGGTCACCACGTGGCCGTTGTCCTCGACGGCCAGCTCCTGGAGGCGCTCGGTCTGCCAGCTGAGCATCGCGTCGGTCATGCCCTTGAACGTCTTGCCGAGCATCGCGAAGGACCCGTCCGCGTCGCGCGCGCCGAGGTGCAGATTGGACAGCTTGCCCGTGCGCCTCCCGTGGCCCCATTCGGCCGCCAGGACCACCAGGTCGAGGGTGTGCACGGGCTTGACCTTCAGCCAGGAGGCACCGCGCCGGCCCGCGCTGTAGGGCGCGTCGAGGGCCTTCACCACGACGCCTTCATGGCCGCGTTCCAGGGTGTCGCCGAGGAACCGCTCCGCCGCGGGGAGATCCGCGGGGCCGTCCAGGAGCGTGCGTCGCACCCGCATCGGCTCGGGGACCAGCCGCGCCAGCTCCGTGTGCCGCTCGGTGAACGGCAGATCGAGCAGATCCTGGCCGTCGACGGACAGCGCGTCGAAGAAGACGGGGGAGACGGGTACGGCCTTCGCGGCCGTCGCCACGTCCACGCGCGAGCCCACGCGCCCGGCCGTCTCCTGGAAGGAGCGCGGCCGGCCGTCCTCGTCCAGCGCGATCACCTCGCCGTCCAGGATGAACCGCTCGCCCTTCAACTCCAATGCTGCGGAAGTGAGTTCGGGCAGCCGGTCGGTGATGTCGTCGAGCGTGCGGGTGTAGATCCGTACGTCGTCGCCGTCGCGGTGGAGTTGCACGCGGATGCCGTCCAGCTTCTCCTCGACGGCGCACGCGCCCAGTTTCTCGACCGCGTCGGAGACGGACCCCGCCGTGTGCGCCAGCATCGGCAGCACCGGCCGGCCCACGGTGAGCCGGAAGCCGTCGAGGGCCTCCGGGCCCTGGGACAGCAGTGCCTCTGCCACCGTCTGCAGCGAACCGGCGAGCATCACCGCCCGTCGTACCTCCGCGGCGGGCGCACCGGTCGCCTCGGCGAGCCCCTCGACGGCGACCGCGTCCAGCGCGCCTTGCCGTACCTCGCCGCTGATGAGTCCGAACAGGAAGCGCTGCTCGGCCTCGGTGGCCGCCGCCATCAACCCGCCCACCAGGCGCGCCCGCTCGGCCTGGGACCCGGTGCCGGTGACCGCGCCGAGCTCGGTCAGCCGGGCGTCCACTTCCCGCACCGTGAGCGAGGGGTCCGACGCCGGAGGGACCGGCCGGCTGAGGATCTTCCAGCCGATGCCGAGCCGCCCCTGCGGCAGGCGGCCCGCCAGATACGGGATGACGATCGGCACGTCGTCCGACTCCGCGCCCCGGAACAGCTCGGCGAGCAGCGCGATCTTCCGGGACCGCGCCGAGGTGGCGGCGACCTCCTGGGACACATGAGCGAGCCGGCTCAGCAGCATGCAGCCATGGTGCAACGCGGAGGCCGGGTCCACACCCGTACGGGTACGGAACGGGACCTCATGCGTGCGGGTACGCAGCGAGGCCTCATCCGTCCGGGCATGAATCGGGTCCCCGGTCGTGGGGCATGGACCGGGCCAACGGTCGTTTGGTCGCGGATCGGGTCAACGGGTCGTGCGGTCCCGGACCGGATCCAGATCCGTAGGGACACGGCTGCGGACCGGGTCAACGGTCGTGCGGTCGCGGACCGGATCCAGGTCCGTAGGGGCACGGCTCGGGTCCCCGCCCGTACGGGTACGGAGATGGCTAGTGTCCTGCGCCATCAATTCGTCGTTAGTTCTTGGTGCCCCACTGCCGCCGACTTGGCCGAATACTCGCAGGCCGGGGCTGGATGGGCGGACAACCAACCCGGCCGGGCAAGGCGCGAATCCACCGACGAACTTCTGGCGCAGCGCACTAGTGCCGCGTCGGCCGAGGTTCGCCCCGTCGCGACGCGCGGCACGCTCGCCCACTGCCTCAAGGGCGTGGGAGGTGCCCCATTCGCCGCACCGGCCGAAAGCCCAAGTACCTCCAGTACGAGGACTTCCGGCCGGCACTCCCCCAGCCTTCGGCCGGGGGGACCCCCCAGAGCACGCACCGGACGCCGCTCCTCAACGGGCAAACCCTGGCTGACGCGGCACTAGCCGCGCCCTCGTGCGACGGCCGCGTCGAGGTCCGCGAAGAGCAGCTCCCCGTTGAGCGTGGCCGCCGCCCGGTATCCGCCGGCCGCCGCGTTCACGACCTGCTCCGCGAAGCCGATCGCGTTTCCCGCCGCCCAGACGCCGGGCACCGTCGTCAGCCCCGTCTCGTCGACCACCGGATATGTGCCGAACGGCGTCTCCCGCAGCTCGGCGCCCAGCCGTTCGAACAGACCGCTGCGCGGGACGGCGCGGGGCGCGACGAACAGCACCGAGCGGTCGTGTGCCGTGCCGTCCGCGAGGCGCACCCCGGTCAGCCGGTCGTCGTCGATCACCAGTCCCGCGACCTCGCCGGGCACCACGGCGACCCCGGCCGCGGCGAGCCTGCTCAGATCCTCGTCCGACAGCTCGTCCTTGCCGACGATGTGCAGGAACAGCGTCACGTCCTTCGACCACTGGCTGACCATCAGCGCCTGGTGCACGCTCATCGGCGTGGTGCCCAGCACGCCGAAGGCCTCGTCGCGGACCTCCCAGCCGTGGCAGTACGGGCAGTGCAGCACGTCCCGCCCGAAGCGCTCGGCGACCCCCGGCACCGGCGGCAGTTCATCGGCCAGGCCGGTGGTGATGATCAGCCGGCGCGCGTGCACCGTGGGGCCGGTCGCCAAGGTGACGTCGAACTCCCCGGCGCCGTCCCGGACCACGTCCACCGCCCGGTCCCGGACGAGCTCGACCCCGTACCCCTCGATCTCCCGCCGCCCCTCGGCGAGGAACTCGGCCGGCGGCATGCCGTCCCGGGTCAGATAGCCCTGCATGTGCGCGGCGGGCGCGTTGCGCGGTTCGCCCGCGTCGACGACGAGCGTGCGGCGCCGGGCGCGCCCCAGGACGAGCGCGGCCGACAGCCCCGCCGCGCCGCCGCCGATGACTACCGCTTCGTATGTCTCGGTCAAGGTGACCACCTCCACGGAAAAGGTCGCCCGCCCCTGGCCGGATTGACAAATGGCTTTGCCGATTCTGCAATATGGGCATGAGTGACGACGCGGAGACCGATCAGATGGATGAGGTGCTGGCCGAGGTCGGCCCGCGGCTGCGGCGGATCCGCAAGGAGCGCGGCGCCACGCTCGCGGGGTTGTCCGAGGCGACCGGCATCTCCGTGAGCACGCTGTCGCGCCTGGAGTCCGGGCTGCGCAAGCCCAGCCTGGAGCTGCTGCTGCCGATCGCCCGTGCCCACCAGGTGCCCCTCGACGAGCTGGTGGGGGCGCCTGAGGTGGGTGATCCGCGGGTGCGGTCCAAACCGATCGTGCGGTACGGCCGTACGCACTGGCCGCTCACCCGGCAGCCCGGCGGACTCCAGGCGTTCAAGGTGCTGGAACCACAGAGGTCGATGGCACCGGAACCGCGCACGCACGAGGGGTACGAGTGGCTGTACGTGCTCTCGGGGAGGCTGCGGCTCGTGCTCGGGGACCACGATGTGGTGCTCGGTCCCGGGGAGGCTGCCGAGTTCGACACCCGCGTACCGCACTGGTTCGGGTCGACGGGGGAGGGGCCCGTGGAGTTCCTGAGCCTGTTCGGGCCGCAGGGTGAGCGGATGCATGTGCGGGCCCGCCCCGCCCGGTCGTAGCGGGCCGGGTCGTCGCGTGACGGACGCGACTGTTCCCTGATGGGCAAGCGACCGCTTAGTATGCTGCCGAGCCCGGTCAGACAGAGCAGTCCCGTGGAGGCCCCGCATGCAGGCATGGCAAGTGCACGAGCTCGGCGAGCCGAGTGAGGTGATGCAGCTCCAGGAAGTGGAGCGTCCGCAGCCCGGCGAGGGCCAGGTCCTGGTCAAGGTACGCGCGGCGAACGTCAACTTCCCGGACGCGCTGATGTGCCGGGGGCACTACCAGGTCAGGCCCCCGCTGCCGTTCACGCCCGGCGTGGAGATCTGCGGCGAGACCGAGGACGGGCGCCGTGTGCTCGCCAATCCCGCACTGCCGTACGGCGGATTCGCCGAGTACGCCGTCGCGGACGCCGCCGCGCTGCTTCCCGCGCCCGACGCCCTCGACGACGCCGAGGCGGCCGCGCTGCACATCGGCTACCAGACGGGGTGGTTCGGTCTGCACCGGCGCGCCGCGCTGGAAGCCGGCGAGACGCTGCTCGTCCACGCTGCCGCCGGAGGGGTCGGCAGCGCGGCCGTGCAGCTGGGCAAGGCGGCAGGCGCCACGGTCATCGGCGTCGTGGGCGGCGCCGAGAAGGCCGCGGTCGCCCGCGAGCTGGGCTGCGACGTGGTGATCGACCGGCGCAGCGACGACGTCGTCGCCGCGGTGAAGGAGGCCACCGGCGGCCGCGGTGCCGACGTGATCTACGACCCGGTCGGCGGCGAGGCCTACACGCAGTCCGCCAAGGTCGTCGCCTTCGAGGGCCGGATCGTGGTCGTGGGCTTCGCCAGCGGCACCATCCCCAGCCCGGGACTCAACCACGCCCTGGTGAAGAACTACTCGATCCTCGGCCTGCACTGGGGCCTGTACAACACCAAGAACCCGAAGCTGGTCCAGCACTGCCATGAGCAGCTCACCGAGCTGGCCGCCCGGGGCGCGATCAAGCCGCTGGTGAGCGAGCGCGTGCCGCTGGACGGGGCCGCGGCCGCCGTGCAGCGGGTCGCCGACGGCGTCACCACCGGCCGGGTCGCGGTCGTACCGTCGCTGGAGAATGGAGCCGCCGCATGACCGACGAAGCCGAACTCAAGCGCCGTACGGCCGAGTTGCTGGCGGCTCACCCGCCGGCGACCACCGGCCGCGCGGACTTCCTGAAGGCCCGTTTCGACGCGGGCCTCGCCTGGGTGCACTACCCGGAGGGACTCGGCGGCCTCGGTGCCCCGCGCTCCCTCCAGGCCGTCGTGGACACCGAACTGGAGGCCGCAGGCGCCCCCGACAACGACCCGCGGCGCATTGGCATCGGCCTCGGCATGGCGGCGCCGACGATCCTGCGCTACGGCACCGAGGAGCAGAAGCAGCAGTACCTCAGGCCCCTGTGGACGGGCGAGGAGGTCTGGTGCCAGCTGTTCAGCGAGCCGGGCGCCGGGTCCGACCTGGCCGCGCTCGGCACCCGCGCGGTCCGCGAAGGCGACGGCTGGGTGGTCAACGGGCAGAAGGTGTGGACCTCCAGCGCCCACGTCGCCCGCTGGGCCATCCTCATCGCCCGCACCGACCCGGACGTGCCCAAGCACGCCGGCATCACGTACTTCATCTGCGACATGACCGACCCTGGCGTCGAGGTCCGTCCGCTGCGGCAGATCACCGGCGAGGCCGAGTTCAACGAGGTCTTCCTCACGGACGTCCGCATCCCCGACTCCCGCCGCCTCGGCGAGGTCGGCGACGGCTGGCGGGTCGCGCAGACCACGCTGAACAACGAACGCGTCGCCATCGGCGGCATGCGGCTGCCCCGCGAGGGCGGCATGATCGGCCCGGTCTCCAAGACCTGGCGCGAGCGCCCGGAGCTGCGTACCCACGACCTGCACCAGCGCCTGCTCAAGCTGTGGGTCGAGGCCGAGGTCGCCCGGCTCACCGGCGAACGCCTGCGCCAGCAGCTCACCGTCGGCCAGCCCGGCCCCGAGGGATCCGGCATGAAGCTCGCGTTCGCCCGTCTCAACCAGGAGATCAGCGGCCTGGAGGTCGAACTCCTCGGGGAGGAGGGCCTGCTGTACGAGGACTGGACGATGCGCCGTCCGGAACTGGTCGACTTCACCGGCCGCGACGCCGGCTACCGCTACCTCCGCTCCAAGGGCAACAGCATCGAGGGCGGGACCAGCGAGGTCCTGCTCAACATCGTCGCCGAACGCGTTCTGGGACTGCCGTCCGAGCCGCGCACCGACAAGGACGTCGCCTGGAAGGACCTGGCTCGATGACCGATCTGCTCTACACCGAGGAGGAAGAGGCGCTGCGCGCCGCCGTACGCGACCTTCTCACCGACCACTGCGACGCGCCGGGCGTCATCGCCCGCACCGAATCCGGCACACCGCATGACCCCGCGCTGTGGAAGTCGCTCTCGGCCGCGATGGGCCTGGCGGGTCTGCTGGTGCCCGAGGCGCAGGGCGGCCAGGGCGCCACGCACCGCGAAGTCGCCGTGGTGCTGGAGGAGTTGGGGCGCGCGGTCGCGCCCGTGCCGTATCTGACGAGCGCCGTCGTCGCGACGGAGGCACTGCTTGCCTGCGAGGGCGAGGAGTCCGCCCGGCTGCTGACGGCGCTTGCCTCCGGCCGCACGGTCGGGGCGCTCGCCGTCTCCTTCGCGACCGCCCCCGGTGCCCCGTTCAAGGCCGTACGCCATGAAGGCGGCGCCCTGCACGGGGAGTTGACCGGCATCGCGGATGCGGCGGCAGCCGATGTGCTGCTGGTTCCGGCGGAGGACGGCGCACTGTACGCGGTGGACGTCGGCGCGGTGACGGTCACTCCGCAGGTGTCCCTGGACCTGACCCGGCCGGTCGCGACGGTCACCTTCGACGGGGCGCCTGCGCGGCGAGTGACCTCCGACGCCCCGGCGGCTGTACGACGTGCCCTGCGCGCGGGTGCCGGTCTCCTGGCCTCCGAGCAACTCGGCCTGGCTGACTGGACGTTGACCGAGACGGTCCGCTATCTGAAGGAGCGCAAGCAGTTCAACCGACCCGTCGGCGGCTTCCAGGCGCTCAAGCACCGGCTGGCCCAGCTGTGGCTGGAGGTCGTCAACACGCGTGCCGCGGCCCGCAACGCCGCCGACGCACTCGCCACCGGCAGCGAGGAAGCCGATGTGGCGGTCGCCGTCGCCCAGGCGTACGCGGCACCGGTCGCCGTCCATGCAGCGGAGGAGGCGCTCCAGTTGCACGCCGGGATCGGCATGACATGGGAGCACCCCGTGCACCTGTACCTGAAGCGGGCGAAGGCCGACTCGATCGCCTACGGCACGGCGGGCGCCCACCGCGAGGCGCTGGCCGCACTGGTCGACCTCCAGGCGCCCACCCGCTGACGCACACCCGTGAGAAGCCCGCCCCGACCGGGGCGGGCTTTTCCGTGTGAACTGATCCGCCGAAGTGAACGCACAGCGGCAGTCCGGCCAACTCCCCGCACGCCAGGGCTCCCTGGGCCCGTTCGGAACGCATACTCTCCCCCAGTCTCGACTTCGCTCGACCGGGGGCACCCCCACGGCTTCCGTACGGCACTTCCAGGGAGGCAGAGCATGGCCCTTACCAACCGCCGCAGAGCCCTCACCACCCTCGGCGCCGCCCTCGCGGGCTCCGTCGCGCTGCCCGCCGCGTACGCGCGGGCGAGCGAGCAAAAGCACGGCCCGCGCCCGCTGTGGCGCGCCCACGCGCACAACGACTACGAGCACCCGCGCCCCCTGTTCGACGCCCTCGACCACCGCTTCGGCAGCGTCGAGGCCGACATCTACCTGGTCGGCGACCAACTCCTCGTCGCCCACGACCCCGTCGAACTCGACCCGACCCGCACGCTCGAATTCCTCTACCTCGAACCCCTTGCCGCCCGCGTGAAGGCCAACCACGGTGCGGTGTACCGGGGTCACCGCACGCCGCTGCAACTCCTCATCGACATCAAGACCGAGGGGTCGTCGACCTACCTCGAACTCGACCGCCATCTGCGCCGCTACCGGCATCTGTTCACGACGTACGCGCACGGTCGCGTGTACCCCGGGCCGATCACGGCCGTGATCTCGGGCGACCGGGCCGCCCGTACGCCCATGGAGGCGCAGCGTGTGCGTCGCGCCTTCTACGACGGTCGGCTCGCCGACCTCGGCAGCGCGGCGCCCGCTTCCTTCGTCCCGCTGATCTCCGACAACTGGACGCTCAACTTCACCTGGCTGGGCGACGGCCCGTTCCCCGACGCCGAGCGCGAGAAGCTGCGCGGCATCATCGCGGCGGCCCACGCGCGCCGCCAGAAGGTCCGGTTCTGGGCGACGCCCGATGTGGCGGGCCCGACCCGTGACGCGCTGTGGGGCGAACTGCTCGCCGCCGACGTCGACTACCTCAACACCGACGACCTCGCAGGCCTCGAAGCGTTCCTCGACGCCCACGAACGCACGTACTAGCCGGCGCAGACATCACACGTTCGGAGGACACGTCAGCCGCCCGGACGGACCCTCCGCTACGCGACACTTGCGGCCGAAAGCCGCGATGTGGGCGTGGCGGAGGAGGTTGACGATGGCCATTTCCATCTCTGTGGTGCTGTTGCTCCTGATCCTGGCAGTGGTCTTCCTGCGCAACGGCGCATTGAAGATCTCGCACGCCTTGGTCTGCGTACTGCTCGGCTTCTATCTGGCGAGCACGAGCATGGCGCCGACCATCCACGAAGGGCTCACCGCGACGGCGAACATCGTGAGCAGCCTGCGACCGTGACGTGCGAGGCCGTCATGCGCCATGCCGGGCCGTCACGGTCGTGAGAACACGCCGATGCCGTTCGGAACGGGGCGTTCGGCGCCCCCGCTGGGGTGGTTGAGAACGCTGACGGCGGCCGCCCCCGGCTGCCGGGCGACCATCGTGGTGGAGCCTCCGCCGTCGAGGCTGAAGGCATCGTCCGCGCCCAACTCCCGCATGGCCCACGTCACTTCGGCGATGGTGAGTCCGTTGCGGAACTCGGGCGCGCCGTCGAGGGCGAGGAGCAGCAGGCGTCGCCCGTGGTGCGAGATGCCCACGGCAGTCCGCACGGCCGAGGCCGTGTTGTCCAGGCCGGGAAGCGGCGAGCCGTGGACGAGCATCGGGTAGCCGCCGAGCGCGAAGCGGTACGGGATCCTGGTGGCCTTCGCCACCAGACGGTGCCGCACCGTGACCGGTTCGCCCACCGGCAGCTTTCGCAACTGCTGGGCGCCTGCCTCGCGGCCCACCAGCACCGTGGTGCCGGGAGCGATGGGGCCGCCGCCGGGAGTGTCGGCCGCCGACACGATCCGACCGTGTTCGACCGTCACCTCATAGGTGTCGGTACTGCACGGCGCGGCCCGGTCGATGTCCGTGCCGCAGGTGGCGCGCACCCGGGAGACGGGGCCCCAGTCCGAGGTGAACGCGCCGATCGAACCCTCGGGCAGCGCGTACTGGTTGAGACCGTCGAGCGGCCACCGCCCCTCGTCACTGCGTACGGAGCCTTCGAGGGCCATGCTGTCGAGCCGGGCCCTGCGGTCGACGCCCACGCCGAGAACGTCCTCGGTGGTCGTGCCGGGCGGCAGAGCGGGTCCGAAGCGCTGACCGTTCGGCACCGCCGCCTTGAGCTCGTGTCCGCTCGCGATCGCCGGGCCCACCGTCGCGCCCGTCGCCTCGACCCCGGGATGCTGGGTCTCCGTGATGTTGAAGAAGTCGCCATTGACACCCGCGACGGCACCTCGGGAGTCGGCCAGCTGGGAGACGGGCGCCCGGGACGCCACGGCTCCGGGATGCAGAAGGTCGACCCGCACCCGTGGATTGCGCAGATCGACCGTCAGCACATGTGCGTGCGCCACACCCTTGGCGGCCGGGATGTCCAACTGCGTGTATTCGACGCCGGGGGCGAGGGCAGTGCCCTTGGCCTCCTCCGCGCCGCTGGCCGGTGCCGCCCCCACCAGGGCGGTACCGGCCAGCGCACTCCATGCCGCGACAGCTGTCAGTGCCGTTCTGAAACGTCCGTTGCGACGCGTCACCGTGCCCCCTGATGTCTCGTCAACTCTCCCAGGAATCAAGGAGAGTGCACCAGATGGCGGTGACCGTGTCGGTGGCTAGACACCGACAACGCGCGAACGGATGAGAAAACGCACTCCTTCGGGTGCCTCGAGAGAGAAGCCACTGCCGCGGCCCGGCACGACATCGACGATCAGTCGGGTGTGGCTCCACACCTCGTACTGACTCTTCGACATCCAGAACGTCACCGGCTCCTCGACCCCCTCGACCGTCAACTCGGCGAGCAGCACGTCGGAGCCGCCGGTACGGAACTCGCCCTCGGGGTAGCACATGGGCGCGCTGCCGTCACAGCAGCCGCCGGACTGGTGGAACATCAACGGTCCGTGGACCGCCCGCAGCCGCCGCAGCAGGTCGGCGGCGGCGGGGGTCAATTCCACGCGCGGGACTTCCTCGTTCACGCCAACCACCCCAAGCAAGCCGGTTCTTGGTCACCGGACCGTCGTCGGTCCGGTGACTCAGCGAACATCGTGCGAGGTTGCGAGAGGGTTGCGCGACGCCGCCGATCGGAATGAAGCAGATGATCTGCCAACAGCTCGCCGGATGACGAAGCCGGCGCACGCTGCACGGCTTGACGTGCATGCAGTCGGCCCTCAGCCGCCTTGAACGAGCCGGAGCGAAGGGCGCACGGTCGGAGCCGGCTGAGCTGGTTGCCGGCATAGGGGGTCAGCGCCGTCTTGGCGTCGCGTCGTCGTTGAGGTGGGCATGGGCGGCTTCGGTGAACGCATGCACCGCGTTCAGCACGTCCAGATGGTGGTTGCGGTACTCATCGGGAGCAGGGTCGCCATCAGGCTTGCCGAAGAAGGTGTGGGGGACCTCGCCCCAGAGAGCGCGGACATGCACGCTGTGGCCAGCGTTCTCGATGCGCCCCGCGATCTCTGTGATGTGCTCAGGACCCTCGAGTTCGACAACGGCTGCAGCCAGTCGTAACGGCTCGGTTGGCACCTCGGCTCGGATGAGGCAGGCTGACGGTCGGCCTCTTCTCGTCTCTCCCTCGGTGGGCAGGAGATGCCCAATCGGTCACAGGCTGGTAGCGAGCACTCTCCTCGACTCATTCCGAGCACGCCGTGGACGACGTGTGGACGGCGAGAGCAACGAACCGTGGCCCTATGGCCGTCCATGCAGGTCAGGCGGGATGTTCCAAGACGATGTTCGGGGGACTGCAAAGCTGCCGGTCGGTGTCACAGGGCGGGGCGAGCCGAATCAGGGCGGGCCTGCGGGGGGTGTCGTAGTCGTCTGGTCGACTTGGCCCATGATCCCCTCTCCTCGCTCGGCCGAACTGGACATTCGCCGGATGGGCACTCGTTGAAGGGGCCCCGATTGCGCCGGCTGAGTTTCCGGCCGGCTCAGGAGGCGAGATTCTGGTAGTACGCCGACCGAGGAGCTTCGAACAAAAGCGGGCTGAAGCACATCTCATGCTTCGTAGAGCTCTCCGCAGGCTCTTTCGGCCCTCAGCGCGACGGGCACCGTCGCGACTTCCCGAAGGAGGCAGACGATGGAACTCCCGTCGTACCGTGCCCGCAGAAATGCGACAGCACCGCCGCGGCTCCCCGGCCGGGCCAGGAACGCAAGAAGACTGAGCGCTGCCGCCGTGGCCGCGTTGCTTCTGGCGGGCTGTGGTGCGTCCGCCCCCAAGGCGCCCGCGCACTCCAATGGCCCCACCGCGCCCCTCGCCCGGCCTGCCCGCTTCCCTGCGTCCTTCGCTCCGGACCGCGCCGCAGCCGCCACCGCGTGCACCAACAGCACGAAGTTGGCCGGGTGGTCGAACCGCCGGCTGGCCATGCTGACCATCGCCGTCCCGGTGTCGGAGACCTCGATGTCCGACGTCACTTCCGAGGTGAGCGCCGGTGCCGGCGGTGTGCTGCTGTTCGGCAGCAAGGCGCCGTCCGACCTCGGCTCCCGGCTGACCGCCCTGAAGACCCACGTACCGGGCCACCTGGGCCTGCTGGTGATGACCGACGAGGAGGGCGGCGGCATCCAGCGCATGGCGAACCTCGTCGGATCCCTGCCCTGGCCCGCCTACATGGGCACGCACTGGACCCCCGCCCAGATCCAGCAGAACGTCACCAAGGTCGCGACCAAGATGTCGGCCGCCCAGGTGAACATGGACCTCGCGCCGGTGGTCGACGTCGACGGCAGGAACGAGGCCCCCAGCCGGACCAACCCCGACGGATGGCGGTCCTTCAGCGGCAGCACGTCGGTGGTTTCCCAGGACGGTGTCGCGTACATGAACGGTTTGCGCGCCGGCCACGTGATACCTGTCGTCAAGCACTTCCCGGGCCTCGGCGGCTCCAGCTACAACTCCGACTTCGGCCCCGCCCGCACCCTGCCCTGGTCCACCCTGCAAAAGGTGGCCATTCCGCCGTTCACGGCGGCCATCAAGGCCGGTGCCCCGGCCATCATGGTCTCCAACAACATCGTGCCGGGTCTGGGCACCAATCCGGCGAGCCTGTCACCCACCGACATCACCTCCGAGCTGCGCGGCAAGCTGGGCTTCAAGGGACTGGTGATCACCGACTCACTCAGCGCCAAGGCGATCTCCGCCGCCGGCTTCAGTGTCCCCGCCGGCGCCGTCCAGGCCCTGCGCTCCGGCGCCGACATGGTCCTGTTCGACCTGGGGAGCAACGCCAGCTCCCAGACGTCCTCGATCGCCACGGCGATCACCAATGCGGTGGCCGGCGGACACCTCGCCCGCAGCCGCCTCATCGACGCGGCGGGGCACGTCCTGGCCGTCCGGCACGTGAATCTCTGCTCCTGAGCCCGAGTGGACGGAGCCTTCAGCCGGCCAGGCCGACCACACCCCTCAACGCCCGCAGGCACAGCCGTACTGCAAGCCGCTCACTGGTATGCCCCTGATGTTGAGGCGGCTCATGGGGTATTTATGGGGCAGTAGCGTGCCTGGAAGCGTAAAAGGCCAGGTCAATGCGTGATCACCGCGCGGCCTGTAAATCTGCTGGGGTGGAGAGCCGGGGCCGTCCTGGGGCCGTCCGAGGGCGACCAGCAACAGCCGCCAATGACCACCAACGACCAAGGGGGGCGCGGCACTGCCGCGCCCCCTCGGCGGCGGGGACGCCCGGTGGGCGCTGCGCCGCGACTGGCGCGCGGGCGCCGGGGCGCTGCGCCGCGACTGGTCCAGGCACAGGTACGGCACGTGGGCGGCGTCCTATTCGGCACAGCATCAGCACCGACAGCGTGCCCAGGACCGCCATCATGAAGCGCCGGCCGAACGGGTTGGGCCCGAACATCCACTCGCCGAGGGCGATCACCCACTTACCCGTCGGTGGGTGCGCGACAAAGGCCCCGGTGTCGGAGAGCGGGATCACCTGAGGGTGCGCCAGGATCTGCGGGTCGGAGATCTTGCGGTCCGGCCAGGTGCCCTCGTAGCCGAGCCGCAGCAGGGCCCAGGCGTCCTTGGCAGTAGGTCTCATCGAAGATGATGTTCTGCGGTCGATCGAGGTGCCAGAAGCGGATCGCTCCGGCTGTGACGGCGACGAGCACCGGCCCGAGCCGGCCCATCGCCTTCGCGACGCGGTACGCCAGTACCGGGCGGTGGCCGTTCATCACCATGGTGAACCTGCGCGTCGACCCCGCATCCGAAGCGGCCGACCGCATCGAGAAGACCCTGAGGGCGCCGCTCCCGCGCCAGTTCGGCCACACCACCGTATCCGGCCCCCACACGATCGCCTGGCTCGGCCCCGACGAGTGGCTCGTGCTGTCCCAGGCCGACGAGACCGCTGTGGCCGCCGAGTTGCGGGAGGCACTCGGAGGTGACCCGGGCTTGGTGGCGGACGTCTCGGCGAACCGCACCACGCTGGAGCTGAGTGGCCCGGCCGCCCGGCAGGTACTGGAGAAGGGCTGCCCGCTGGACCTGCATCCCCGGTCCTTCGGTCCCGGCCAGGCAGTGTCGACCACGGTCGGCCCTGTCGCGGTGCTGCTCCGGCAGGTCGACGACGTACCGACGTACCGCCTCTTCCCCCGGTCCTCGTTCGCTGTGTAGGGGGCGTCTTCGGCCTGTTTGGAAGGCGAGCGGGCGGCAACGGCCGCCGGCCACCAGGCGGATCTTCGTGGTCAGTCCGCCGCGGGAGCGTCCGAGGGCGTGATCATGCGACTCGCCGGCCGGGGCCCGTTTGGTCGGGCTCCGGCGGCGTGCTGGTGAGCGCGCACGATCGTGGAGTCGACGGCGACGACCCGGTCGAGGTCGCCCTCGGCGTCTGCCTGCGTGAGCAGAGCGGTGAAGATCCGTTCCCACGTGCCGTCGATCGCCCACACCCGCAACCACCGCCCCGTGCTCACCGACGAGAATCCGCCGAACATGCCCTGAGTGCGGCCCGGTCGGCGGTGCCAAAACGCCCCGGAATTGCCGGTGCCTGCCGCCCGGAGAACTCCCGTTACCGCAGGTCACACGGCACGTCTTCGTCGTCAAGGCACCTGTGGGCGGTTACCGGGCCGTGGATCCAGCTTCAAATGTTGAGCACAATTTCCACACATCACTCTCTTCAGGAGGGTTCCGATGGTCTAGATTGACCTTGCTTCGCATGCTGGGACACGAGGCGACAAATGATGATCTATAGGTCCGGCGTTACGGACAGCCATTAACGGCGTCTCCGGCGCCAGACGTGGGGGTGATCAATTCTTGGAGCCCGAGAGGAGCTTTGGGTGCGGGGAGCACCCGAGGTTTCGACGGGTTTCCGCGCACCTCGAGAGTCCGGCAGGACATGCGAGCTTGCTGCCGCAGGGCGGGTGTTCAAGTAGCCCTGAAGTAGCCGGGGATGTGACGTGCCGGGGGCGGGGGCCTCCCGAGGGGAGGAACAGCGCGGCACGGGGGGCGGGGGCCTCCCGAGGGGAGGAAGCGTGCGGGGGGCGGGGGCCTCCCGGGGGGAGGGACAGTGTTGGGCGAACACGTCGTACCACTGGGGACCGGGGGGGTTCTGTGCGGCAGGGGGGAGTAGTCGACCCTTTTTCGTCGGCGCGCGGGCGTCTGACGAATGAGGCGATCAGCCGGTCCGGGAGCGACTGGGAGCAGCGGTACCGCCGTACCGTGATCACCAGCGACACCGTGGTCACCGCCATTGTGGTGGCGGCGATCGGCGAATTCTTCGGGGCCCGGGACGCGGCCAACTGGCATGAGAAGTGGGGAATTCTCGCATTCGGCACCGAGCTGCTGGTGCTGGGAGCGCTTGCGGTGAGCCGGTCGTGGGCTCCGGCCGTGCTCGGCCAGGGTGCCGAGGAATTCCGCCGGCTCGGACGCTCTCTGTTCACGGCGACCGTCGTACTCGCGCTCGGCGGGATCGCCCTCACCTCGCGCAACATCAAGCTCTGGATCTTTGTCGCGATCCCCGCGATCGCGCTCGTCACCATGACCGCGCGGTATCTGCTCCGCCTCTCGCTGCACAGACAGCGGCAGGAAGGGCGGTGCCTGAGACCGGTGCTCGCTGCCGGGAGCCCGGACACGGTGCGCGACCTGATCACCCGAACCCGCAAGTTTCCGCACCTCGGATGGCGCGTGGACGGAGTGTGCACGACGGACGGTCGCGGGCTCGACGGTGACCAACTGGACGGAGTGCCGGTCGTCGGCCGGCTGACGGACGTCGCCAAGCACGTCGAGCACGACGGCTACCGTGTCGTCGCGGTCACACCGGACCCGCACTGGACACCGGACCGGCTGCAGCGGCTGGCCTGGAACCTCGAGGGCAGCGACGCCGAGATGGTCGTGGCCCCCGTGCTGATGGAGGTGGCCGGCCCGCGGCTGCACGTCGACGCCGTGCTCGGGATCCCGCTGCTGCGGGTCAGCATGCCGACCTTCACCGGGGGGCGCCGGGCGATCAAAGGGGTCGTCGATCGGGTGGGCGCAGGGATCCTGCTGATGCTGTTCGCGCCGCTGATGGTGCTCGTCGGGCTGCTCGTGCTGGTGGACAGCCGGGGCGGGGCGCTCTACAGCCAGCGCAGGGTCGGCAAGGACGGCCGCGAGTTCACCATCCTCAAGTTCCGCACCATGGTCGCCGGGGCTGACCGGGCACGTGCCGAGCTGGCCGACCGGAACGAGGGCGCAGGGCTGCTGTTCAAGCTCCGCCGGGATCCGCGGGTGACCCGGGTGGGAGCAGTGCTGCGCCGGTACTCGCTCGACGAACTCCCGCAGCTTTTCAACGTGCTCACCGGATCGATGTCGCTCGTCGGTCCGCGGCCTCCGTTGCCGGAGGAGTCCGCTGCGTACGGCCCGGACATCCGGCGGCGGCTGCTGGTCAAGCCCGGCCTCACCGGCCTGTGGCAGATAAGCGGACGCAGCGACCTGCCGTGGGAGGAGGCGGTCCGGCTGGACCTGCGGTACGTGGAGGACTGGTCGCTCGCCCTGGACACAGTGATTTTGTGGAAGACGCTGCGTGCGGTGCTCCACGGGCAGGGGGCCTACTGATGCGCGGGGGTCGTCCGACCGAAGCGCGGACCGCAGGCCACAAGGGCCTGCAGTGGGGGACCGCAGGCCACAAGGGTCTGCCTGGGGGGAGAGACGGGGCATGAGAGTCAGCGTTTTCGGGCTCGGCTACGTGGGCTGTGTGTCGGCCGCGTGCCTGGCCAGCATGGGTCACGAGGTCATCGGGGTGGACGTGAACCAGGTGAAGGTCGACCTGGTCAACGACGGCAAGGCCCCGGTGGTCGAGGAACGGATCGGCGAGCTCATCGCCGAGGTCGTGCGGACCGGAGCGTTGCGCGCCACCGGCGACGTCCGCGAGGCGATCACGGACAGCGACGTGTCGCTGGTCTGCGTGGGCACGCCGTCGGAGCCCAACGGCAGTCTGTGCACCACGTACTTGGAGCGGGTCACCGAGCAGATCGGCGCCGCGCTGGCCGAGCGGGGTGGGCGGCACACCGTCGTGTTCCGCAGCACCATGCTCCCGGGCACCTGCCTGAACCTGCTGGTACCGATCCTGGAGAAGTACGTCGGCGGCACGGCCGGGGTGGACATCGGGGTCGCGGTCAACCCGGAGTTCTTGCGCGAGGGCACGAGCGTGCGGGACTTCTTCGACCCGCCCAAGACCGTCATCGGCGAGCTCGACCCGGCAAGCGGCGACGCGGTGATGGCGCTGTACGACGGCTTGCCCGGCGAGGTGTTCCGGGTGCCGGTCCCGACGGCCGAGGCGATCAAGTACGCGGACAACGCGTTCCACGGCCTCAAGATCGGCTTCGCGAACGAGCTGGGCGCGGTGTACCAGGCGCTCGGTGTGGACTCGCACCAGGTGATGGACGTGTTCCTGGCCGACCGCAAGTTGAACATCAGCCCCGCCTATCTGCGGCCCGGCTTCGCCTTCGGCGGCTCCTGTCTGCCCAAGGACCTGCGCAGCCTGGTCCATGCGGCGCAGCGGGCCGACGTCTCGGTGCCCATCCTCTCCCACGTGCTGCCCTCCAACTCCGACCATCTGCAGCGCGCGGTGGAGCTGGTCGAGCGCACCGGCAAGCGCCGGGTGGGCCTGTTCGGGCTGTCCTTCAAACCCGGCACCGACGACCTCCGCGAGAGCCCGCTCGTCGAACTGGCGGAGAGGCTCCACGGCAAGGGGTACGACCTGCGGATCCACGACGCCAACGTGAGCCTCTCCCGGCTGATCGGCGCGAACCGCGAGTACATCGAGACCCGGCTGCCGCACCTCGCGCAGCTGCTCGCGGACTCCGTCGAGGAGGTGCTCGACCATGCCGAGGTGTGCCTGGTCGGGACCAAAGACCCGGCTGTCCTCGCGGCTCTGCCTCATGGCGGTGCCTCGGTGATCGTCGACCTCATCCGCCTTCCCGACGCCGAGGCGCGCCGGGCCGAACCGGGGTACATAGGCCTTGCTTGGTAACGCAATCAGCGGTGACGGGTTGGGGCGGCGCGCGCTGATCCTGGTGGAGAACCTGTCGGTGCCGTTCGACCGGCGGGTGTGGCAGGAGTGCACGACGCTGCGCGACGCGGGCTGGGAGGTGCACGTCATCTGTCCCCGGGGGGAGAAGCGGGACACGGAGCCGGGGGCGGTGATCGACGGTGTGCGGATCCACCGCTACCCGTTGCGCGCCGCCACCGGAGGACCGGCCGGCTACCTGCGGGAGTACGGATCGGCGTTGTGGCACACGGCGCGGCTGGCCCGCAAGGTCGGCCCGGTCCACGTGGTCCACGCCTGCAACCCGCCCGACCTGCTGTTCCTGTCGGCCCGGTGGCTGAAGCGGCGCGGCGCACGGTTCGTCTTCGACCAGCACGACCTGGTGCCCGAGCTGTACCTCTCCCGGTTCGACCGCGGCAAGGACCTGCTCTACCGCGCCGTGTGCGCGCTGGAACGGCGGACCTACCGGGCCGCGGACGTCGTGCTCGCCACGAACGAGAGCTACCGGGACGTCGCGGTGCGCCGTGGCGGCCGGCGCCCGGAGGATGTCTTCGTGGTGCGCAGCGCGCCCCAGATCGACCGGTTCCAACCGGTGCCACCCGAGCCGGAGTTGAAGCGCGGCAAGCCTCATCTGCTGTGCTATCTGGGCGTCATGGGCCCGCAGGACGGCGTCGACTACGCCTTGCGGGCCCTGGCGAAGCTGCGCGACGAGCTCGGGCGGACGGACTGGCATGCGGTGTTCGTCGGAGCGGGCGACGCCTTCGACGCGATGGTGGAACTGTCCCGGCAGCTCGGGCTCACGGAGCAGGTGCAGTTCACCGGGCGCATTCCGGACGCCGACCTGGTGCGCTATCTGTCCACCGCGGACGTGTGTCTCTCTCCCGACCCGCGCAATCCGCTCAACGACGTGTCGACCATGAACAAGGTCCTGGAGTACATGGCGATGGGCCGGCCGATCGTCTCGTTCGACCTGAAGGAGGCGCGCGTCTCCGCCGGTGACGCCGCCGTCTACGCGCCGGCGAACGACGAGGCCCAGTTCGCGAAGCTCATCACGGTGTTGCTGGACGATCCGGAGAAGCGGGCCCGGATGGGCAAGATCGGCCAGGAGCGAATCGGCGGGCAGCTCTCCTGGAGTAACTCCCAGGCATCGCTGCTCGCCGCCTACGCCGCCGCCTGCCGGGACCGCACTGCGGTGTCGGCGGGCGACCCGGCGCGCACAAGGAAGAAGAGGCAGCGCAGTTGAACGAAGACACCATCCGCCTCGTCACGATCGGGCGGATACTCCGTCGGCGGTGGCGGCTTCTCGCCGTCCTCGCCGTGGTGGGCGCACTCGTCGGCTACGGCACCTCGGTGCTGGTGTTCCCGCCGCGATACACCGCGTCGGCACCGGTACTGCTGCCAGGGATCTGGGAGGAGCGCGAGCTGCTCACCCAGGTCGACATCGCGACCAGTTCGGCAGTGGTCGACCGTGCGGCCGCCGCTCTCCACTGGTCCGGCGTCAGCGACACCGAGCTGCAGAAGAACGTGAGCGCCAAGGCCGCTGACGGGAACATCATCACGATCTCGGGTACGGCCGACACTCCGGAGCGCGCGCAGCGGCTCGCCGACCGGGTGGCCCAGCAATTCGTGCAGTTCACCGCGCAGATCGCGGGCGGCGGCACCGACGCCGGAGCGACCACGGAGACCGAGGCGCTGCGGAAGCAGGTGGCGGAGACCAACCGCCGCATCACCGACCTGGCCAAGGCGGCCGATCCGGGGCAGACCGTGGAGAGCGTGCAGGCCCGCACCGCGCTCGAGAATCTGCGCACCTCGCTGGAGGACGCCATGAAGAAGCTGGCCGAGGCCAATCCGGCGACCAACAAGGCAGGCATGGTCGTCATGGGTCCGGCCGCCCGGCCGACCGGTGAGGCTTCGCCGACGAGGATTCAGCTCATCGTCGGCGGGGCGCTGCTGTTCTTCCTGCTCGCGGTCATCGGCCATCTCGTCACCGCACGGATGAACCGCCGACTGCGCACCGAACCGGAGATCGCCGCGGCACTGGGCTCGACGCTCCTCGGCACCGTCGACGTGCCCGGTGAACGGCACGCGCAGCGCCCGGAAGGCGCGGGCCCACGAGCCCGGATCAGCCGACTCCTCGGCATCGACACCCGGTGGGACATACCGGCCCCGCAGAAGTCCGGCGACGAGGCCGGCCGACGGCTCCGCTACCGGCGGGTGTGCGCTCGCCTCCGGGAGCAGCTGCCGGCTCCCCGGCGGCTGCTGGTCGTCGTACCGGACGGCGACGAGATCGCCCGCCGGGCCGCCGGACAGCTCGCTACCGAGGCCAAGGGCGATCCGGTGCTGCGGGTGGTGGAGGTGTCGGTCGACCGGCCGATGGTGCCGGACCACGACACCGAGTCCGGCGCCCTGGTGGTCCTCAGCGCGAGCAGCTGGACCGCGGAGGAGCTCACCGGCATCGCCGAGGCCTGCGCGGACGGTGGGCACGAGGTCGTCGGCGTCGTCCTCGCCGGCACGGTCGAGGCCCGCCCTGTGCGGTCTGCCGACCAGCTTCCGGACGACGCCACTCTGACGTTCGCGGTGCCCGGCCACGTGAGGGGAGGATCAGCGTGACGACGAGCACGACTTCGGAGGCGCCGGCCTCCGCCCCGCTCCTCGACCTGCAGGCGCTGGTGGTGGCGGTGCGCAGGCGCCGTCGCCTGTGGAGCGCCATGGCACTCCTCGGCCTGCTGGCCGGCGCGGCGGTGGCGGTCCTGATACCGCCGCCGCCGAGCGCGATGACCAAGGTGCTGGTCGCGCACGCGGAGGACCAGCCGAACGACACCGGAACGCTGATCCGTACCGACGTCGCGGTGCTGCAGACCACACGGGTCGCCGACATGGCCCTGAAGTCCCTCAAGTCCCCGGAAAAACCCGAGGACTTCATGCGGGACTACCGGGGAACCGGCCTGACCAACAACCTGCTGCAGATCGATGTGACCGCCGACAGCGACGCGGAGGCGGTGGCCCGGGCCAAGGCGCTGGCCGACGCGTTCGTCACGGACCACGTGACGCGGATGCAGGAAACCGCGAAGGCCGAGGCCAAGGCCCTGCTCGACCAGCGTGACCGCACGCGTGACGAGCTCGCCCAGGTCAACAAGGAGATCGGCGACCGGTCGCCGGACAGCGACCCGACAGCGTCGGCGAGCATCGAGTCGCTCTTCGCCCGCCGGGCCGAACTCAACTCGCGGATCGCCGATTTCGACCAGCGCGCCGCGGATGCGCGTACCGGCACGCCCAGCGTCATCGCCGGCACGCAGGTCGTGGACGCGGCGCGCGCGGTACGGCACTCGCTGCCCAAGGCAGCGGTCACCGACGCCGCGATCGGGCTCGTCCTCGGCCTCTTCCTCGGGCTCGCGCTGGCCGCGGTCGGCGTGGTGGTGGCGGACCGCCCCGTGCTGCGCCGGGACATCGCGGCGAACCTGGGCACCTCCGTCATCGCGGAGCTGCCCCGCCGGTCGGGCAGGCCGTGGCAGCGCCGACGGACCCGGGTGGCACGCGAACGGCTCACCGCGTCCCTGGCCCGCACCGTGCGCGGCTCCGCGGAACCGGTGTCGCTGCTGGAACTTGGCTGTGCGCGCAGCACGAGCGTGATCGCGCTGAACGTCGCCAGGGCACTGGCGGCCGAGGGACCCGTAGCCGTCATCGACGGTCTGCCCGGCCCGCAGCTCTCCGGCCGCCGCCCGAAGCCAGGAGATCCCACTGTGCTCAGCGGCGAGCAAGCCACGGCCGTGCCGGATCAGGGGCACCTGCTCGGCGTCGGCTCGGTCGCACCCGGCACCGCGTGGACCGACCTCCAGTACCTCGGTACCCAGACCGTGCTCGTCGTGCGTGCCGGGCACGGCAGCGCGGCGTGGCTGCACACCGTGGCCCGGCAGCTCGCGGACCAGAGCATTCCGGTGATCGGTGTGGTGCTGATCGACCCCGATCCGCGGGACCGGACCGACGGCACGCTGTGGGACGGGCTGCACATCGCGCTGCGCGGCCAGAACGAGCGGCTGGCCCGGCGGAACGGGACGGGCCGGCGGCGGACGGAGCGGCTGCCGATGTGGGCGGCACGGGTCCCGGACAGCAACGAGGAGGTGCGGTAGCACATGTGTGGCATCGCAGGCACTTATCGATGGCCGGACGGGAAGATCGTTACCGACCGGCTCACCGACACCCTCGCCCACCGTGGTCCGGACGGAGCGGGCCGGTACAGCCACCCCGTCGGTGACGGCGAAGTGCACCTCGGGCACCGCCGGCTGGCCATCATCGACCTGTCCGAGACCGGCGCCCAGCCGATGGTCAAGGACGGCCTCGTCCTTACGTACAACGGCGAGCTGTACAACGCGCCCGAGCTGCGTGCCGAGCTGGCAGCCGCCGGGGTGCGCTTCCGCGGTACCTCCGACACCGAGGTGCTCCTCGAGGCCTGGCGGCGCTGGGGCACGGACTGCCTGCCCCGGCTGCGCGGCATGTTCACGTTCGGGATCTTCGACGAGCGAACCGGTGAACTGGTGCTCGCCCGCGACCAGCTCGGCATCAAGCCGCTGTTCCTGCTCCGGCGCGGCGAGGGCCTGGTGTTCGCCTCCGAGCTCAAAGCGCTCGCCACCGCGACCGGCGGATCGCTGGAGGTGGACCATGCGGCGCTGGTGGCCTCGCTGCTGTACTACTGGGTGCCGGACTCGCGGTGCGCCTTCCGCGAAGCGGAGAAGCTGCCGCCGGGGAGCTGGCTGAGGTGCCGGCCCGACGGCCGGGTGCAGCGCGGCCGGTACTGGCACCTGAAGGACGTCGCCGCCGAGGGCCGGGAGCGGGCCCGGGCCGGCGAGCAGCCGGACATAGCCGCCATCGTCGAGGAGTCGACTCGGCGCCACCTGCTCTCCGACGTACCTGTGGCGACCTTCCTCTCCGGCGGTCTTGACTCCAGCTACCTGACCGCGCTGGCGGCCCGCGACCAACCCGGGATCTCCGCTTACACGATCGGGTTCCGCGCCGAGGACGCCAAGTTCGAGGCGATGCCGGACGACCTGCGCTATGCCCGGCAGGTGGCCGAGCGGTTCGGCGTCGACCTGCACGAGATCGAGATCGCCCCGAACGTACTCGACCTGTTGCCGCAGATGACGTACCACCTGGACGAGCCGATCGGCGACCCCGCCGCGATCAACACGTTCCTGATCTGCTCGGCCGCCCGGGAGGCCGGGGTCAAGGTGATGCTCTCGGGGATGGGCGCCGACGAGCTGTTCGCCGGGTACCGCAAGCACATGGCCAACCTGCTCGCGCTGCGCTACCAGCGCGTCCCGCGGGCCCTGCGGCGCGGGGTGTCCAGGGCCGTGGACCGGCTGCCGGTCGCCACGTCCCGCCGGGGGTACCGGTCGGTGCGCTTCGCGAAGCGGTTCCTCTCCTTTGCCGATCTGCCGGAGGAGACCGCGTTCCGTCGCAGCTACACCATGTACGACCAGGACGAGCTGCTCGCCCTGGTCGATCCGGACCTGGCCGGGACGGTCGAGGACGTGCTGACCGAACATGCGGACATCTACCAGGACAACGACCTCGACGACTTCGTCAACCGCATGTGCCTGGGCGACGCCCGGATGTTCCTGCCGGGCCTGAACCTCGCCTACACGGACCGGTCGAGCATGGCCGCGTCGACCGAGGTGCGGGTTCCGTATGTGGACGTCGAGGTGGTCAAGGCGGCGTTCGCCGTGCCCGGCGATCGCAAGATCGTCGGACGGCAGGGCAAGGCAGTCCTCAAAGAGGCGGCCACCTCGATCCTGCCCCGGGAGATCGTGTACCGGCCCAAGGGCCTGTTCAGCGCCCCGCTGCGCGCCTGGATGAGCCGGGATCTGGCACCGCTGGTGCGCGAGGTGGTCAACGACGGCGAGCTCGTCCGCTCCGGGTTCCTGCGCCGCGACGCGCTGGCGCGGATGGTCGCCGAGGACGCCGCCGGGCAGCAGGACTTCTCCAAGCATCTGTGGCATGTGCTGACCCTCGAGTACTGGTATCGCGACGCGACCTCCGGGTCGGGACAGAACTCCCCCGTGACGGCGTAGAAACAAGAGGACTTCGGTGAAACAGGTCGTACAGAACTACAAGAGCGGCGAGCTGGCGGTGCTCGACGTGCCGGTGCCGGGGTGCAAGCCGGGCGGTGTGCTGGTCCGCACCGCCTACTCGCTGATCTCCACCGGGACCGAGCTCATGAAGGTGTCCGAGGCCGGCATGTCGATGCTGGGCAAGGCCCGCTCTCGGCCCGACCAGGTGGCCAAGGTCATGCAGAGCGTGGCCACCAACGGGGTGCCCGCCACCTACCGCAAGGTGATGGGCAAGCTGGACTCCTACACACCGCTGGGCTACTCGCTGTGCGGGGTCGTCGAGCAGGTCGGCGCCGGGATCGACGATGTGAAGGTCGGCGACTTCGTGGCCTGCGCCGGCAACGAGCACGCGTTGCACGCCGAGCTGAACTGGGTGCCGAAGAACCTCTACACCCCGGTGCCGGACGGCCTCGCGCCGCGGCACGCGGCCTTCGGCACCGTCGGGTCGATCGCGATGCAGGGCGTCCGTCAAGGCGAGTCACAACTCGGCGAAGTGGCACTCGTCATCGGCCTCGGACTGATCGGGCAGCTGGTGGTCCAGCTCCTTGTCGCCTCGGGAGTCCGCGTCGTCGGGGTCGACCCCGACCCGGTGCGCTGCGAGCTCGCCGAGCGCCTCGGAGCCGCGGCCTGCGGCGATCCCGCGTCCGCGGCCGTGGAGGCTTCCGTCGCCGAACTCACCGGCGGTCACGGCGTGGACCAGGTGTACCTGGCAGCCGGCGGCGGCAGCAACCAGCCCGTCGAGCTGGCCGCCCGGCTCTGCCGGGACCGCGGCCGGGTCGTCGACATCGGCAAGTGCCGCCTGGACCTGCCGTGGAACGCGTACTACGAGAAGGAACTCGACGTCCGGTTCTCCCGCAGTTACGGCCCCGGGCGCTACGACCCGGAGTACGAGCTCGAGGGGCGCGACTACCCGATCGGCTACGTGCGCTGGACCGAGCGCCGCAACCTGGCGTGCTTCCTCGATCTCCTCGCCCGCGGCAGCGTCGACGTGGAGCCCCTGGTCTCCCACGTCGCCGACTTCGACGACGCCGTCGAGACGTACCAGCGCCTGAAGGACGGCGACCTGAAGGCCGTGGCCGTGCTGTTCCGGTACCCCGAACAGGAGGCCGAGAAGGCCGAGTCGGTGGCCCCGGCGGTGGCCGTGCCCGCGGTGAACGTGAAGCCGAGTCCGGCCCGGGCCGCCAATTCGCCGGTGCGTCTTGCGTTCGTCGGTGCGGGAAACTACGCGACGTCGATGCTGCTGCCGCACCTGGCACAGCGCGACGGCGTGAAGTTGTCGACAGTCGTCACCACGACGGCGCTGTCCGCGGCCAACGCGCAGCGGAAGTTCGGCTTCGACGAGGCGACCACCGATCTCGACGCCGTGCTCGGCGACAAGTCCATCGACGCGGTGTTCGTCGTCACCCGGCACAGCTCGCACGCCGAACTGACCCGCAGAGCGCTGCTGGCCGGCAAGACCGTGTTCGTCGAGAAGCCCTTGGCCCTCACCGAGGACGAGCTGGCCGGCGTGCTCGCGGCGGTGGAGGAGTCCGGCAACGACCGGCTGCAGGTGGGCTTCAACCGCCGGTTCGCGCCGCTGCTGCAGGAGGCCAGGAAGCGGTTGGGCGCCCGGACCGGTCCGGCGAACCTCCGCTACCTGGTCAACGCGGGCCGACTGCAGCACGGCAGCTGGTACCTCCAACAGGGCACCGAGGGCTCACGGTTCGCCGGCGAGGGCGGACACTTCATCGACACGGCGAGCTGGCTGCTCGAGGCCGACCCGGTCTCGGTGTACGCGGTCGCCACGTCCGGCAACGAGGACCTGCAGGTCGTGCTGCGCTACCCGGACGGGTCCACCGCCACCATCAGCTACGTCACCACCGGCCCGGCCGGCTTCCCCAAGGAGACACTGGACCTGGTCGCGGACGGCCGCGCGCTGCGGCTCGACGACTTCGTCCGTGCCGCTGTTTACGATGGCCGCCGCAAGGGGTGGGTCAGTTCGCGGCTGCCCAAGGCCCGGGACAAGGGCCAGTCCGCCGAGCTGGCCGCGTTCATCAAGGCCGTGCGGACCGGCGGGCCGATGCCGGTGCCGCTGGAGTCGCTGGTCGCCACCACTGCGGCCACCCTCGCCGTGCAGGCCGGTCTGGCCGGCGGTGCGCCGGTGACGTTGGCGAGGGCCCGATGACCATGAGCGCGGGCTGGTACCTGCGGCGGCTGTCCCGGATGGGACCGCGGGAGGTCGGCGGCCGGGTGGGCGACGCGGTGCGCAGGCGGCGGTGGCGGTCGGCGCGGCCCGACTGCCCGAGCGTGACCGGCGCCCGGTTCACCGCGGTCCTGCCCGCCGGGACGATCGCCGCCGTACCTCCGGACGCCGCGAAACGTCTCATCGCCGAGGCGGACCGGCTCATGTACGGGCACGCCGAGTATTTCGGGGTGGTCCGCGACGACCTGGCCGACCCGGACTGGTGGTGCGACCCGAAGACCGGGCGCCGGGCTCCGTGGGGCTACGCCTTCGACGTGCCGTACCGGAACGAGGACGCGGTCGGGGACATCAAGCAGATCTGGGAGCTGTCCCGGCACCAGTACCTCACCGTGCTTGCCGCCGCCTACGCGATCACCGGGAACGAGCGGTACGCCGAGCGCGTGGCCGAGCACTTGCGGTCGTGGTGGGCGGCCAACCCACCGCTGCGCGGCGTGCACTGGATCAGCGGCATCGAGCTGGGCATCCGGCTGCTGTCCTGGGTGTGGATCCGTCGGCTGCTCGACGGCTGGCCGGGCGCGGCCGGGCTGTTCGAGGACAACCCGGTGGCACTGAACCAGATCTGGCACCACCAGCGCTGGCTGGCCGCCTTCCCCAGCCGGGGGTCTTCGGCGAACAACCATGTCATCGCCGAGGCAGCCGGGCAGTTCGCAGCGGCCTGCGCGTTCGGGTGGTTCCCCTCCTCGGAGCGTTGGCGAGCCGGTGCGCTGCGGTCCCTGGAGCGGCACCTGCGAAGCAACACCTACGCCTCCGGCCTCAACCGCGAGCTGGCCACCGAGTATCACGGACTGGTGCTGGAGCTCGGCCTTTCGGCGGTGGCCGAGGCGGATGCCGCCGGCGTTGCGGTCCCCGCGTCCGTCCGGCTTGTGCTGCTGCGGATGACCGACGCGCTCGCAGCCATCGTGGACAGCCGGCTCCGGCCGCCGCGCCAGGGGGACGCGGACGACGGTCACGGACTGGTCGTGGACGGTGCGGGCACCGACCGCTGGGCCTCGCTGCTGGCCACCGGGGACGCCGTGTTCGGCCGGCTCGCCTGGTGGCCGGCGGTGACCGGCACCGATGTGCGCACCCCGCTGCTGGCCGCGCTCATCAAACCCACTGAACTGTCCGTGACCCGCCCGGCGAGCCGACCGGCCCACTTCGCCGACGCGGGCATGACGATCCTGCGCGGCCCGGAAGAGATCTGGTGCCGCTGCGACGGTGGTCCGCACGGCTTCCTGTCCATCGCCGCACACGCCCACGCGGACGCGCTGTCCGTGGAGGTCCGGCACGACGGGGTCGACGTGCTCGCCGACCCGGGGACGTACTGCTATCACGGGCAGCCCGAGTGGCGGCAGTACTTCCGGTCGACCCTCGGCCACAACACCCTGCAGGTGGACGGCGGTGACCAGTCCGTCTCCGGCGGCCCGTTCCTGTGGACCCGGCATGCCCAGACCCGTGTCCTGGCCGCGGACACATCCGGCGAGGATGTGGCCCGCTGGTCTGCCGAGCACGACGGCTACCAGGGCTCCGTGCACCGCCGCCGGGTGGAGCTGACGGCCGCGAGCCAGGAGCTGAGGGTGGCCGACGAGGTGAGCGGCCCGCGCCGGACCGTGAACCTGGCATTCCACCTCGGCCCGGCGATCACCGCGGACCTGGTGGGGAACCGGGCACAGCTCACCTGGACCCGGGACGGCGAGGACCGCTCCGCCGTACTCGACCTGCCCGCGCAACTGTCCTGGCAGGCGCATCGCGGCGAGACCGACCCGCCGCTGGGCTGGTACTCCGCCGGATTCGGGCGCAAGGAACCCGCCACCACCCTGATCGGCACCGGTTCCACCGACGGCACGGAGGGCTTCACCACCGTGCTCAGGTTCCGCGGCTAGGGGGGCGAGTGGGGATCAAGAGGCGGCCCTGGGCGTTGGCGGCGGCACCGCTGGTGCTGGCCCTGCTGGCGGCGACCGGCTGTGACAGCACGCCGGCCGCCCGCGCGAACCCGACCGCCGTGCCGACCACGTCCGGGGCGCGGTCCACGTCCCTGGCCCGGGTGTGCGCCAACCCTGCGGCCGGGCCGGCCAAGGCACCGGCGGGTGCGGTGACGGTCGACCCCGCGGTGGTCGGTGACCTGGCGGCGAAGACCAAGAGCAGTCCCCCGAACACCACGTTCTGGCTTCGACCGGGCAAGCACAGGCTCGATCCGGACCGCTACGCCCAGGTCGTTCCCAAGAAGGGGGACCACTACCTCGGTGCGCCGGGCGCGGTGCTCGACGGCGGGAAGAAGAACCAGTACGCGTTCAGCGGCAGCGCCCGCGACGTCACCATCCGCTACCTGACCGTGCAACGTTTCGTGGCGCCGTCGGACGAAGGCGCGGTCAACCATGACTCGGCCGACGGGTGGGTGATCGAGGACGCGACGATCCAGGACAACTCCGGTGCCGGGCTGATGGCCGGTGCCCGCCAGCAGGTCCGCGCCAGCTGCCTGCGCGACAACGGCCAGTACGGCATGAACGCGTACAAGGGCAAAGGCCGTATCAGCGGCCTGGTGGTCGTGGGCAACGAGATCGTGGGCAACAACACCGGCGACTGGGAGCGACGCAAGCCGGGCTGCGGCTGCACCGGAGGCATCAAGTTCTGGGCCGTCAATGGCGCCGATGTACGCGGGAATTGGGTGCACGACAACCGCGGAACCGGGTTGTGGGCGGACACCAACAACAACGACTTCCGCATCGAGAACAACGTGCTCGAGGCCAACGACGGTGCCGCGCTGATCTACGAGATCAGCTACAACGCGGTCATCCGGAACAACACGATCCGGCGGAACAACTGGGTCGAGGGCCGCAAGGCGGCCGACAGCGGCGACAGCTTCCCGTTCGCGACCGTCTACCTGTCCGAGTCGGGCGGCGAACCACGGATCGAAGCCGGCACCGACAAGATCGAGATCTACCGGAACGTGCTGGAGAACAACTGGTCCGGGATCACCTTGTGGGAAAACGCCGACCGGTTCTGCAACAGCCCGGCCAACACCTCGTCCGGTGACTGCACGTTGCTGGTGAAGAAGACCGACCGCTGCGCGAAACCGGCGATCGCCAAGGCACCGCTCTACGCCGACTGCCGGTGGAAGACCCAGCGGGTGGACATCCACGACAACCGCTTCGTGCTGGACAAGTCCGTCGTCAAGTGCACGGTGAAGTGCGATCGCATGGCGGTCCTCGCCAACTACGGCACCTATCCGGACTGGTCGCCGTACCAGGGCGAGGGCGTGGCCGACGCGATCACCACCAAGCAGCACAACCGCTGGCACGACAACGTCTACGTCGGACCATGGAAGTTCGTCGCCCACGACCCGAGCCGGGTACTCGACTTCGAGAGCTGGCAGGGCATGCCCTATCAGCAGGACGCGGGCAGCACCCTCGACCCACGGGCGGGTGGTTGAGATGAGCCAAGACCTGCGGCGCGGTGGGCTGCCGGGCGGACCCGACACGGCGGGCACGCAGCCCGGCGCGGAACCGCGCCCTTCCGGCACACCGAGGATCGTCGGGATCGTCTGGGGGCTGCTGGTCCTCAACACGCTCGGCTCCGCCGGGGCGAAGACCATCGTCCCGCTGCCCCGCTCCCTCATCCAGATGGTCACCATGGGCGCGCTGGTCACCGCGTTCGCGCTGGCGCTCGCGATCAATCTCCGGCTGCGCATCCGAGCCAGTGCGTACGTGTTCCTGCTCACCCTCCTACTGGTGACGAGCGTGATCTCCAGCGCGCACCTGGAGTCCGGGTTCGGCGCGCTGTTCCGCTGCTTCCGGCTGGCTCTCTTCGTCGGCACGCTGTGGCTGCTCAGCCGCTGGTGGGACGGCGGCCTGACGTTCGTCCGGCACCACATCCGGATGTACTTCGCGGTGCTCGGGTCGGTGGCCGCCGGCCTGGTCGTCTCACCTGGCGCGGCCCTGCCCGACCTCTACGGCGGGCGGCTTGTCGGCGCATTGTGGCCGCTCACCCCGCCGCAGATCGGCCAGTACGCCGCGGTGATCATCGGGCTCACCGTGCTGCTCGTACTGGGCCGCCGGACCGACAGGACCAGCGCGGTGGTGGTCATCGTGCCGTCACTCGTCCTGCTCGCGCTGACCCATACCCGGACGGCCACGCTCGGCCTGCTCCTCGGGCTGGTGTTGGCGATCGGCTCGCTCATCCTGACCAGCGCCGCGGCCCGCCGCTTCTTCACCTGGGCGGTGCTGTGCGCCACGGTGGCCGCGGTGGGGTTCGCCTCCGTGCTCCAGGCGTGGTTCCTGCGCGGACAGAGCAAGGAGAACTTCTCCAGCCTCACCGGTCGGGCCAAGGTCTGGGACGCCCTGCTGGCCGCGCCCCGGTCGACCGGGGAGAAGTTGTTCGGCGTGGGCCTGGGCGACAAGTCGTTCGGCGGGCTGCCGATCGACAACAGCTGGTTGGCCGTTTACAACGAGCAGGGTCTGATCGGCGTCACCTTCGTCGCGGCGATCATCATCGTGCTGGGCGGCGTCGCGTTGCTGCGGCCTCCGTCGCTGCAGAGGGCCTGCGCGATCTTCCTGATCAGCTACTGCGCGATCGCGTCGTACACCGAGGCCGGTCTCGGCGACGCTTCGCCGTATCTGCTGCATCTGGCCCTGGCCGCCTCGCTGTTGGCGGCACCTGCCGAGGCCACACCCCTCGCGCTGCCCGACGTCCCTCGACGACACGTCCCGCGCTGGACCCCGAGATCGGAGGTGACCTGAGCATGCACGTCCTCGTGGTGCACAACCGCTACGCCTCGGCGCAGCCGAGCGGGGAGAACAAGGTCGTCGACCAGGAGGTGGAGCTGCTGCGGGCGGCCGGCCACCGGGTCGAGGTGTTCGAGCGGCGCAGCGACGACATCGCCGGCCGGTCCCTGCTCGGCAAGGTCGCGGTGCCGCTGCTCGTGCCGTGGAACCCGGCGGTCCGCACGGAACTCGCCGCCCGGCTCCGCGCCGAGCGGCCGGACATCGTCCACGTCCACAACGTCTTCCCGCTCTTGTCGCCCGCGGTGCTCGCCGCCTGCGCCGACGCAGGTGTGCCCGCCGTCGCCACGCTGCACAACTACACCCAGGTCTGCCCTCCCGGCACACTGCAGCGGGACGGCCGGCCGTGCACCGAGTGCGTCGGGTCGACGCCGCTGCCCGCCGTCCGGCACGGCTGCTACCGGAACTCCCGTCTCGCGACGGTGCCGCTCGCGGTCAGTCTGTCGGCCAACCGGCGGCGGTGGTGGTCCGGCGTGGAGCGGTTCTTCTGCATCTCCGCGGCGCAGCGCGACGTCCTGGTGCGGGCCGGCATGCCGGCCGAGCGGCTGGCGGTGAAGCACAACTTCGTGCCGGAGCCGGGCACTTGCCGAGTGGGCGGGGGCGAGCAGCTGCTCTATCTCGGCCGGCTCGCGGAGGCCAAGGGCGTACGGCTGCTGATGGCCGCGTGGGACGAGATCGCGGCTAGCGGTGGTGTGGGCGTACCGCTCGCGATCGCCGGCACGGGGCCACTGGAGCCAGAGGTGACCGCCTGGGCGGCGGGCCGGGACGACGTGCGCTACGTCGGCCTGCTGGACCCGGCGGAGTGCCGGAAGGCCATCGCGCAATCGGTCGCCGTGGTGGCTCCCTCGACGTGGCTGGAGGCGTTCGGCCTGGTGGTCGTGGAGGCGATGGCGGCCGGGGTCCCGACCGTCGCCGCCGGTCACGGCGCCTTCGTCGAACTCGTCGAGGACGGCGTGACCGGGCTGCTGCACCAGCCGGGCGAGCCCGCCTCGCTCGCGTCCTGCATACGCCGGATCGCGGCCGAGCCGGCCCGCAACCGGGAGATGGGCCAGGCGGCCCGGCTCCGTTACGAACAGGGTTTCAGCCCGGCCGTCGGGCTGGAGCGCCTGGTGGAGGAGTACCGCACCGCGATCGCGGGTCGGTCAGCACAGACTCGCGGCGGGGACACCCGCGCGAGCAGGGGGGATGGGGACAGTAGATGACACGATGCCGACTCTGCGGCTCTGCGACGCTGGCGAGCGTCGTCGATCTGGGGGCGACCCCGCCGTGTGAGAGCTTTCTCGCCGCGGACCAACTGGACGAGCCGGAGCCGGCGTACCCGCTGCACCTGCGGGTCTGCACCGACTGCTGGCTGGTGCAGATCCCTCCGCTGATCACGCCGGAGGAGACGTTCAGCGAGTACGCGTACTTCTCCTCCTTCTCGACCTCCTGGGTGGAGCACGCGCGCACGTTCGTCGCCGACGCCGTACAACGGGTGGGTCTGGGCCCCGACGCCTTCGTGGTCGAGGTCGCGAGCAACGACGGATACCTGCTGCGGCACGTGGTGGACCGGGGGATCCGCTGCCTCGGCATCGAGCCGTCGGTGAACGTCGGCGCCGCGGCGCGGGACGCAGGTGTGCCCACGCTCACGGAGTTCCTGTCCCCGGACACCGGCTCGGCCGTCCGCGCCGAGCACGGCCCGGCGGATCTGGTCGTGGCCAACAACGTGTACGCGCACATCCCCGACGTGGTCGGGTTCACCCAGGGGCTGCGCGCCCTGGTCGCCGACGACGGCTGGGTCTCCATCGAGGTGCAGCACCTGCTGACCCTGATCGAGGAGAACCAGTACGACACGATCTACCACGAGCACTTCCAGTACTACACGGTCGCGTCCGCGATCCGAGCCCTCGCCAGCGGCGGACTCGCGCTCGTGGACGTCGAGTTGCTGCCCACGCACGGCGGCTCGATCCGGCTGTGGGCCCGGCCCACCGAGGTGGCCGGCGAGCCGACCTCGCGGGTGGCCGACGTACTGGCCCGGGAGAAGGCCGCCGGGCTGCAGGAGCTGTCCGGGTACACCGAGTTCTCCGACCGCGTGGCCAAGGTGCGCCGGGACCTCCTCAAGTTCCTCATCGAGGCGACCGAGCGCGGCGAGACGGTCGTCGGCTACGGCGCCCCGGGCAAGGGCAACACCCTGCTCAACCACTGCGGCATCCGGCCCGACCTGCTCCCGTACACGGTCGACCGCAACCCCTACAAGCACGGCAGGTTCACTCCGGGCACCCGCATCCCGATCCTGCCGCCCGAGCAGATAGCCGCCGACAAGCCGGACTACGTGCTCGTCCTCCCGTGGAACCTGCGGGCCGAGCTTGTCGAGCAGCTGTCCTTCGTGCACGACTGGGGCGGCCGGCTGGTCTTTCCCATCCCGGAACTGAGCATTGTCGAGGTCAAGGCATGAAGGTCGTACTGTTCTGCGGCGGTTACGGGATGCGGATGCGCAGCGGAGCCGCCGACGACGTGCCCAAGCCGATGGCGATGGTCGGCCCCAGGCCGCTGATCTGGCACGTCATGCGCTACTACGCGCACTTCGGGCACACGGAGTTCATCCTGTGCCTCGGGTACGGGGCGCACCACATCAAGGACTTCTTCCTCAACTACGAGGAGACGACGTCCAACGACTTCGTGCTGCGCGGCGGGCGGACCGAGCTGCTGTCCACGGACATCTCGGACTGGACGATCACGTTCGTGCAGACCGGCATCGAGTCACCGATCGGGGAGCGGCTGCGTCGCGTACGCCACCACCTGGACGGCGACGAGATGTTCCTCGCGAACTACGCCGACGTCCTCACCGACGCCCCGCTGCCGGAGATGATCGAGAAGTTCGCGCAGCGCGACGCCGGTGCGTCGATGATGGTGGTGCCGCCGCAGTCCTCGTTCCACTGCGTGGAGTTGGGCGAGGACGGCCTGGTGGGCGGCATCACCGCGGTGAGCGAACTGCCGCTGTGGGAGAACGGCGGTTACTTCGTGCTCCGCCAGGAGGTCTTCGACCACATACCGGAGAACGGGGACCTGGTCGCCGACGGATGCGCCCAACTGGCCAAGCAGGGCCGACTGGTGGCGCACCAGCACCGCGGCTTCTGGAAGCCGACCGACACCGTGAAGGAGCGGGCCGCGCTCGACGCCGCCTACGCCCAGGGCGACCGTCCGTGGGCCGTGTGGGAGCAGGGGGTGCGTGCGTGATCCGGCTCGGGGCCGGGCGTCCGGACCGGATCGTCGCCGTGGGCGCGCACTGCGACGACATCGCCATCGGCGCCGGTGGCACGCTGCTCGCCATGTGCCTCGCGCGGCCCGGCCTCCGGGTCGACGCGCTGGTGCTCTCCGGCGGCGGCAGCGACCGCGAGCAGGAGGAGCGGGCCGCGCTCGCCGCCTTCTGCCCCGGCGCCGACCTGCGGCTGACCGTGCTCAAGCTGCCGGACGGCCGCATGCCCGAGCACTGGGGCGAGGCCAAGGCCGCCGTGGAGGAACTGCGCGGACAGACCGACCCGGATCTGATCCTGGCCCCGCGCACCGATGACGCCCACCAGGACCACCGCGGCCTGGCGAAGCTGATACCCACCGCCTTCCGCGACCACCTCGTGCTCGGCTACGAGATCGTCAAGTGGGACGGCGACCTCGGCCGTCCGGCGGCGTACCAGCCACTGTCGCCGGAGATCGCCGAACAGAAGGTGCGGCTGCTGCAGGAGCACTACCCCTCGCAGCGGCACCGGCCCTGGTACGACCGGGAGGCCTTCCTCGGCCTCGCGCGGATCCGCGGCATCGAATGCCACGAGCGATACGCCGAAGCGTTCGCCGTCACCAAACTCACGCTCAACCTGGGGGGTTGAACCATGCGCGTACTGCTGACCGGACACCAGGGATATCTGGGAACCGTCATGGCCCCGGTCCTTGCCGCGGCCGGGCACGAGGTCGTCGGCCTCGACGCCGGCCTGTTCGCCGACTGTGTCCTTGGCCCGACGCCCGCGGACCCGCAGGGGCATCGGGTGGACCTGCGCGACGTCACGGCCGAACACGTGGCCGGGGTGGACGCCGTGATCCACCTGGCCGCGCTCTCCAACGACCCACTGGGATCGCTGGCGCCGGAGCTCACCTACGACATCAACCATCACGCGTCAGTGCGGCTGGCCCGGCTGGCCCGCGACGCCGGAGTGCGGCGCTTCCTGTACGCGTCGACCTGCTCGGTCTACGGCGCCGCCGGCGGCGACGACCTGGTGGCCGAGGACGCCCCGCTGCGCCCGGTGACGCCGTACGCGGAGTCCAAGGTGCGGGTGGAGGACGACCTGCACGCGCTGGCCGACGGCGACTTCAGCCCGATGTTCATGCGCAACGCCACCGCCTTCGGCTACTCGCCCCGGCTGCGTGCCGACATCGTGCTGAACAACCTGGTGGGCCACGCGCTGCTGTCCGGCGAGGTGCTGGTGCTCTCCGACGGCACCCCCTGGCGCCCGTTGGTGCACGCCGTCGACATCGCACGGGCCTTCACGGCCGCGCTGACCGCGCCGCGGGAAGCGGTGCACGACCGGGCGTTCAACATCGGCAGCGAGATCAACAACGTCACGGTCGCCGAGATCGCCGAGCAGGTCGCCGAGGCGGTGTCCGGCTCCAAGGTGGTGATCACCGGGGAGACCGGTGCCGATCCGCGGTCGTACCGGGTGGACTTCTCCCGGTTCCGCGCCGCGGTGCCCGGCTTCGACTGCGAGTGGACGGTGAAGCAGGGCGCGCTCGACCTCGCCGACGCCTACCGGCAACACGGGCTGACCCGGGAGGACTTCGAGCAGCGCTTCACCCGCCTCGCCGTGCTGCGCGCGGCGTCCGACGCCGGCACCGTCGACGACACCCTGCGGTGGCGCCGATGACCACGGCCGGCGAACAGCCGAGGACCACGCTCGGCGAAGAGATGTACGCACTGGTGGAGCGGATGTACCCGCTCTGCCGGAGCATCACCGGCGACGGTGTCCGCGCCACCCTGGACATCGTCGGCGAGTACATCCCGCTGCAAGTGCACGAGGTGCCGACCGGGACGCAAGTGCTCGACTGGACGGTGCCGCAGGAGTGGAACATCCGGGACGCGTACATCGCCGACACGGCCGGCAACCGGGTCGTCGACTTCGCCGAGTCCAGCCTGCACGTGCTCGGCTACAGCGTGCCGGTGTCGGCGACCATGCCGCTGTCCGAGCTGCGCGGACACCTGCACACCCTGCCGGACCAGCCGTCCTGGGTGCCGTACCGCACCAGCTACTACAAGCCGGAGTGGGGATTCTGCCTGGCCCAGGAGACCTTGGACGCCATGCCGGACGGCGAGTACGAGGTGCGCATCGACTCCACGCTCGCCGACGGCCACCTCACCTACGCCGAGCACGTGGTCCCCGGGCAGGTCGCCGACGAGGTGATCGTCTCCTGCCACGTCTGCCACCCGTCGCTGGCCAACGACAACCTGGCGGGCATCGCGGTGGCGACGTTCCTGGCCCGGGCGCTGGCACAGCAGACGCCGTACTACACCCACCGATTCATCTTCGCGCCCGGCACCATCGGGGCGATCACCTGGCTGGCCCGCAACGCGGAGCGGGTGGAGCGGGTCAAGCACGGGGTGGTGCTGGCCTGTGCCGGCGACCCGGGCTCGTTGACGTACAAGCAGAGCAGGCGCGGCGACGCGGAGATCGACCGGGTGATGCGGCACGTGCTGGCCGCCTCCGAACGCCCGCACCGCGTCACCGAGTTCACCCCGTACGGCTACGACGAGCGGCAGTACTGCTCGCCCGGGTTCAATCTGGGCGTCGGCTCGCTCACCCGGACCCCGTACGCCGGCTACCCCGAGTACCACACCTCGGCGGACAACCTGAACTTCGTCTCCCCGGAGGCGATGGCGGACACCCTTGCAGTCTGCCGCGAGGCATTCGCCGTCCTGGACCGCAACCGGCAATACCTCAACCTCAGCCCCTACGGCGAACCACAGCTGGGCCGACGCGGGTTGTACGACGCGCTCGGCGGCCGCAGCGACACCAAGCAGGCCCAGATGGCCATGCTCTGGGTCCTCAACCTCTCCGACGGCGAGCACAGTCTGCTGGACGTCGCCGAGCGGTCCGGGCTGCCGTTCGACACCGTCGCCGACGCGGCCGACGCCCTGCACGGCGCCGGGTTGATCAAGCCATGACGCCGATGCCCATCGAGGGGGAGAAAACGACCGCACCGGCCGGATCCGCCAAGCGGGCGCTCGTCGGCCGGCTGTCCTGGGGACTGGCCGACCAGGCGGCCTCCAGCATGTCCAACTTCGCGGTGGGCATTTACGTGGCCCGCTCGCTGGGAGTGACCGCGTTCGGCGTGTTCAGCCTGGCCTGGGTGACCTACGGCGTTGTGCTCAACGTCTCCCGCGGGCTGGCCACCGATCCGCTCGTGGTGCGCTTCAGCGGTGTGTCGGACGCGTCCTGGCGCGGGGCGGTGGCCCGGTCGTCGGGTACCGCACTCGGCGTGGGTGCAGCCATCGGCGCGGCGTGTCTGGTGGCCGGGCCGGCCCTCGGCGGCCGCGTGGGGCCCGCGTTCGTCTGCCTCGGCGTCATGCTGCCGGGGCTGCTGCTGCAGGACGCCTGGCGGTTCTCGTTCTTCGCCGCCGGCGCCGGGCGGAAGGCGTTCGTCAACGACGTCGTGTGGGGCGTCGCGCTTGTCCCGGCCATGGTCGTGGCGGCCCGCGTGGGCAGCGTGGCCGCTTTCGTGCTCGCCTGGGGCGCGTCCGCCACGGTGGCGGCGGGGTACGGCTACATCCAGTCCGGCATCCGGCCCCGGGTGACCGAGGCCCGCGGCTGGCTTCGCGAGCAGCGCGATCTCGGCTACCGGTACCTGGTTGAGAACACCTGCCTCAGCGGCGCGAGCCAGCTGCGGGCGTACGGGCTCGGCGCGATCGTCGGGCTCGGCGCGGTGGGTGCGGTGCGGGGCGCCGAGCTCCTGCTCGGCCCGTTCCTCGCCGTACTGATGGGCCTTTCGCTGGTCACCGTCCCGGAGGCGGCACGGGTGCTGCGACGAGCCCCGCAGCAGCTGGGGAAGTTCTGCCTCCTCCTTGGCGGCGGGCAGGCCGTCGGCGCGCTGCTCTGGGGCGGGGCGCTGCTGCTGATGCCGGACCGGCTCGGCGAGTTCGCGCTCGGCGATGTCTGGCACTCCGCCGCACAGCTCATCGCGCCGGTCACCCTCGGCGTCGCGGGCGCCGGCCTCGGCACCGGCGCGGCGGCCGGGCTGCGCGCGCTCGGCGCCGCCCGGCGCAGCCTGCGCTCCCAGCTGTTCGCCTCCGCCTGCTACGTCAGCGGCGGGCTCGGCGGCGCGGCCGTCGCCGGCACGGTCGGCTCGGCCTGGGGCGTCGCCACCGCGACCGTCAGCGGCTCGGCCGTGTGGTGGCTGCAACTGCGATCCGCCCTGCGCGAGCACCGCCACAACCCCATCCCCGAAGTGAGGACCTCATGACCGCCCAACCCAGGCTGACCATCGGCCTGCCCGTGTACAACGGCGAGGAATACCTGGCGGAATCGCTCGACGCCCTGCTCGGCCAGACCTACGAGGACTTCGAGCTGGTCATCTCCGACAACGCCTCGACCGACGGGACCGAGGACATCTGCCGCAAGTACGCTGCGCAGGACGCGCGCATCCGATACCTCCGCCTGCCCCGGAACATCGGCGCCACGCCGAACCACAACCGTGTGTTCGCCGAGTGCCGCAGCGAGCTGTTCAAGTGGGCCTCGCACGACGACCTTTACGCCCGCGATCTGCTGCGGAGCTGCGTCCAGGCGCTGGACGAGCGGCCGGACGTGATCCTCGCGCACGCCGACCAGGCGGTCATCGACGGCGACGGCCAGGTGAAGGTCCCGTACGAGTACACGCTCGCCACCGACTCACCGCACCCGCCGGAGCGCTTCCGCAGCATGCTGTTCGAGCCCGGCGGTGACGACTTCTACGGGGTGATCCGGGCCGACGCGCTGCGCCGGGTGAAGCCGATGGACAGCTACCACCACGCGGACCGCACGTTCGTCGCCGAGATCGCCCTGCACGGGCGCTTCCACCAGGTGCCGGAACTCCTGTACTTCCGCCGCGACCACCCCACCCGCGCCGAGCGGGCGAACCCGAGCAAGCGCTCCCGCTGCGTCAACCTGGACCCGCGCCGGGCGGGCCTGCTGCACCCGACGCCCCGGCTGCTCACCGAGTACATCTGGGGCTTCGCCTCGGCGGTCCGGCGGGCCCCGTTGCCCGCGGCCGACCGGCGCGCGTGCTACCGCCACCTGGCCGCATGGATGACCAGCCGGGTCCGGCCGGGCGCCGGCGAGCGGGTCGAGGACCGCGCGCCGGTCGACCCGGCCAAGCTGACCGTCTCCGTCGACGCCCTCGTCGCCGGCCGTGAAGGGAGGCGGGCATGACGTCCGCGGATGAAACTCCGGTGCGCGTCGGGGTGTTCGGCCTGCTCGGCTCCGGCAACCTCGGCAACGACGGATCGCTGGAAGCCGTGCTCGGATACCTCCGCGCCGATCACCCGGACGCGGTCGTGGACGCGCTGTGCGGCGGACCCGAGGCGGTGACGGCGAAGTTCGGGATCCCCGCGACGCGGCTGCACTGGAACCGCGCGGAGTACCGGACCGCGTCCCGTGCGGGCGCGATCGCGTCCAAGGGACTCGGTAAACTCGTCGACGTCTTCCGCACCGCCGCCTGGGTGCGCCGGCACGACGTGGTGATCGTGCCCGGCATGGGCGTCCTGGAGGCCACGCTGCCGCTGCGGCCGTGGGGTTTCCCGTACTCGCTGTTCCTGCTCTGCGCGAGTGGCCGGCTGCTGGGCACCCGGGTCGCGCTGGTCAGCGTCGGCGCCGCCGAGATCCGCAACCGCCCGACCCGGGCCCTGGTGGGCTGGTCGGCACGGCTGGCCGCGTACCGGTCGTACCGGGACGCCCAGTCCCGCGACGCGATGCGGGCCATGGGCGTGGACACCGCGCGCGACGGGGTCTACCCCGACCTCGCGTTCTCCTTGCCGACACCGCGGGTGAGCACGCCCACGGGCTCGCCGGGGCCCGTCTGCCTCGGTGTCATGGACTTCCATGGCGGCAACGACGACCGCGCCCGGGCCGAGGAGATATACCGGCGCTACCTCGACGGGACGATCCGGTTCGTCCGCACGCTCGTCGAGGAGGGCAGGCCGGTCCGGCTGCTCACCGGCGACCAGTGCGACTTGTCGGTGGTCGCCGCGATCCTCGACGCGGTCGGCTCACCGCTGGTCACCGCGGCCGAACCGGCCTCACTGGCCGACCTGATGAACGAGATGGCGTCCGCCGACACCGTGGTGGCCGTCCGCTACCACAACCTGATCTGCGCGCTGAAGACCGGAACGCCCGTGCTCGCCCTCTGCTATGCGGCGAAGAGCGACGCGCTCATGGACCGGATGGGTCTCGGCGCGTACTGTCACCCGGCACGCGAGGTCGACGCCGACCGGTTGCTCGAACAGTTCCGGGACCTGGAGAAGCACGCGGTGGAGCTACGGCAGACCCTCACCGAGCGGAACCGGGTCGCCGCACAGCAACTCGCCCAGCAGTTCACCGCTTTGACCACGACCCTGTTCCCGGCGAACGACCACGCCCACGCCCCGCGGAAGGCTCCATGAAAGCGACCGAAGTCCCGGAGATCGCCGGCGCATACCTGTTCGAGCCGACGCCGTACGCCGACGAACGCGGCTTCTTCTGCCGCACCTTCGACACCGATGTGATCCGCTCGGTGGGCCTCGACCCGCACGCATTCGTTCAGGACAGCGTGTCCCGCTCGGTCCGGGGCGTGCTGCGCGGCCTGCACCTGCGCTCCGGCGCCGGCGAGGCCAAGCTGGTGCGGTGCTCGTACGGGAGGATCTTCGACGTCGTCGTGGACCTGCGGCCGGACTCGCCGACCTACCGCAACCGGGCCTTCTTCGAACTGTCCGGCGAGACGCAGACGACCCTGTACATCCCGGCGGGGTGCGCGCACGGCTTCCAGGCGCTGACCGAAACCGCCGACACCTCGTACCGGATCGACCGCCCGCACGATCCGGCCGAGGACGTGACGATCGCCTTCGACGACCCGGAGCTCGCCATTCCCTGGCCGCTGCCGGCCACATCGATGTCCCAGCGGGACCGGGAGGCGCCGAGCCTCGCCGAGGTCCTGAAGCACAAAGAAAGTTGAGGTCGGCGTGGACGCCGAAGACACCGCAGAGCTCGTTCTGCCCCGGTCGCGGATGGCGAACGAGCGGCTGCACGCCCTGATCCCCGGGGGCGCGCACACCTACGCCAAGGGCGACGACCAGTACCCCGAGAACCTGGCCCCGGTCATCAGCCACGGTCGCGGCGCCCACGTGTGGGACGTCGACGGCAACCGCTACATCGAGTACGGGTCCGGCCTGCGATCGGTCAGCCTCGGCCACGCCCACCCACGCGTGCTCGAGGCGGTGCGGCGGGAACTCGACCGCGGCAGCAACTTCGTCCGGCCGTCCATCGTGGAGGTCGAAGCCGCGGAACGCTTCCTGGCCACGGTGCCCACCGCCGAGATGGTGAAGTTCGCGAAGAACGGCTCCGACGCCACCACCGCCGCGGTGCGCCTCGCCCGCGCCGCCACCGGGCGCCCGCGGGTGGCCCTCTGCGCCGACCATCCGTTCTTCTCCGTCGACGACTGGTTCATCGGCACCACGCCCATGTCCGCCGGGATTCCGGCGGCGACCAACGAGCTCACCGTGGCGTTCCCTTACGGGGACCTGGCCGCCACGGAGGAGCTGCTCACCCGGTACCAGGACGAGGTCGCCTGCCTGATCCTCGAACCCGCCACTCACGCCGAGCCGCCGCCCGGGTACCTCGCCGGCCTGCGCGAGCTGGCCGACCGACACGGCTGCGTACTGATCTTCGATGAGATGATCACCGGCTTCCGCTGGTCCGAGGCGGGTGCTCAGGGCCTGTACGGCGTCGTCCCCGACCTCTCCACGTTCGGCAAGGCGCTGGGCAACGGATTCGCCGTCTCCGCGCTGGCCGGGCGCCGCGATCTGATGGAGCGGGGCGGGCTGCGTCACTCCGACGACCGGGTGTTCCTGCTGTCCACCACACACGGTGCGGAAACGCACTCGCTGGCCGCCGCGATGGCCGTGCAGACCATCTACGCCGAAGAGGGCGTCACCGCGCGGCTGCACGCCCTCGGCGAGCGGTTGGCCGCCGGTGTCCGCGACGCCGCGGCCGGCATGGGCGTCGGAGAGCACATCGTCGTCCGGGGCCGGGCCAGTAACCTGGTCTTCGCCACCCTCGACGAGAACGGGCAGCCGTCGCAGGAGTACCGCACCCTGTTCCTGCGACGGCTCCTCGCGGGCGGGGTGCTGGCCCCGTCGTTCGTGGTGAGCAGCGCGCTCAGCGACGCCGACATCGATCACACCGTCGACGTGGTGGCCCAGGCATGTGCGGTGTACCGGAAGGCACTGGACGCCGCTGACCCCACCCCCTGGCTGGCCGGACGACCGGTGAAGCCCGTGTTCCGCCGCTTGGCGTGACGTGACGTCAGCGACGCTCCCGCCGACCGGCGTCGGCCATCCGATCGAGCAGCCGGTCAGCCATCCGATCGACCAGCCACGCGGTCGCCGGTATCACGGCCAGCGCGGTGCACCAGCCGCCGAGGACGTCGGTCGGATAGTGCGCGCCCAGGGCGACCTGCGCCCAGCCCATGGCGGCGCCGGCAACCAGCGCCGCGGCGAGCACGAGTAACGTGCCGGCCGTCCTGCCGAGGCCGAGCCGGCCGGTCGCGAGCAGCGCCACCACGAGGGCGAGCGCGGTGGCGAAGGCGGTGTGCCCGCTCGGATAGGACAGGTTGCCGTCGCCGTGGATGGTGCGTCCTACCAGGTGCTTGAGCAGCGTCGCCGTCCCCACGGCCATGGCGGCGCCGGCAACGAAGAGCACCGCCGCGCGAGGACGCCGAAGCAGCAGGCAGCCCGTCACGATGGCCACGATCAGCATCGCCGATCCGGCGGGCTCCCCCAAGAAGTCCAAGGCCAGAGCGACGCGCCGCCACGGCGGCCGCACACTGTCCGCCGTCGGCTGGATGATCCACCTGTCCACCCTGCCGGGCTCGCCGTGGCCGGCGTACAGGACCCCGATCACGCCGACCACCAGCGCGGCGAGGACCGCGATCGGCCCGAGCCACGCGCGCAGCGACCGGGGCAGCACCGCGGGCGCCGACCGGCCGGTCACCCGCCCACCGCGTCCGGTCGACCTGCGGTGGTGACCTTCTGACACTGACCGAGGCGGAGCTGGCGACCGCGTCCCACGACGGCGGGCTGTTGTTTCAGGACGACCCCGGTGCCCGGAAGGGTCCGGGAACGCCTGGGCCCGTGCCAAGGGTGCCGCCCGCCGACACGGCCGGGATCGTCAGCCTGTACGGGCTGCGCGGCTGGACCGAGCAAGATGATGAACCCGTCAAGCGCGAACTGGGCTGAGCCGACTTCCAGGTCCGCTCCTGCCAGGCGATCCAACCACAGCCCCCCGTCGTGTCCGACTCCCCCTCCAGCGATCATAACGGCCCCGCGGACACGCGTCCTTGGCCTGTACTACTCCGCGGGAGCGGGCTACGACCTGTCAGGTCCCGCCGAGGGCCAGGAGGGCGCCGGCGGCCTGGACACGGCCGCCACCGGCACCCACAGCCTGCTCGGCGGTCCCCCGCTGGACCGGTCGCCGGCCGAAGTGGCCGGCGAGCCGGACCAGATGGGGAACTTCGGTGACTTCGGAGGGTTCGGCGAGTATGGAAGCGAGGGCCCGGGTTCGGACCTCGGCGGGTTCGGGGAGCACGTCGGCGGTGGCGCCGAGGGGGGCTTCGGCGACTTCGGCACCGGGGGCGACGGCGGGTTCGGTGGCGCCGAGGGGGACTTCGGCGGGTTCGGTGGCGGTTCCGAGGGCGGGTTCGGCGGTACCGGCGGCGGGTTCGGCGATGGCGGTCTTGGCACCGGCGGCTTCGGTGACAGTGGTTTCGGTGACGGCGGTGTCGGCTCCGGTGGGTTCGGCGACCTCGGGGGTCATGGCGGCTTCGGCGGTGCAGGCGGGGAGGGCGGCGGGGACGCCGGTCACTTCGGCCACGGCGGTATCTATGACCGTGACGGCGGCGAAGGCGGCGAAGGCGGCGGCGGTGGTGAGGGCGGCCCGCTCACCGCGTGCCCCCGCCGCCGTTCCGGCTGGGCCCTCAAGCAGATCCCCACCGAACGTGGCGCACCCCCCTGGGTGCTCAGCAGCACCCGAACCGGCCGCTATCTGGAACTGGACGAGCGCCAGGTCTTCCTGTGGCACGCCGTCGACGGCGAGAACACCGTACGGGACCTGCTGTTCGCCTACGCCGACCGCTACGGCGAACTCGGCCTGCCCCGCATCGAGTCCGCGCTGGCCGCGTTCGCCGTCCCACCGCCCTGGACACTCAGGCGACCGTCCTCGGCAAGCGCAACCGTGTCACCTCGCCTCCGGTGACGGTCGGGGAGGACTCCGGCGGGATCCTGCTCCGGTTCGGGCCCGGGATCCCGGTGGAGGAGCAGGACGTCCTGCGTGCCCGATGGCGGACCGAGGCAGCGATTCCCGCCTCCCCCCGCTCGCGACGCGGACGACGAGGCTGGATCGTCACCACCGCCGTCGTCGCGATCGCCGCCGTCCTGCTCTGGCTGCTGCTGCGCCCGGCCCCCGCTCCCGAGGTCGTATCCGTCCGGGTCCAGGCCCCCGCCGGGCCGTTGCACTGCGGTCAGACGGCCGACCTGATCGGTGTCGTCACCACCGCCGGGCACGGCGGTCCCGTCACCTACCGGTGGCTGCGCGCGGACGGTCAGGACTCGGGCGAGCTGGTCCGCACCGCCCACCGCGGTGAGCGCCGGGTCAGGGTGCACCTGCGCTGGACGGCCCGCGGTCCGGGCCGCTTCCGGGGGACCGCCCGCCTGAGGATCGCGCACCAGCCGGCCCCGATGGAGGCGAAGGCGAGCTTCGCCTACGTCTGTCCTTGAGGCGTCTGCCCTTGGGAATGGTCTCGGGGTGAGCCGCGTCGCATCGGAGCGGGCGAGGCTTGCTATGCAACGAGTTGCATAGAAGGATCGGAGGCATGGCACTCGAACACGCGATCCTGGTGTCGCTTCTGGAGAAGCCAGGATCCGGCTATGAGCTGGCCCGGCGCTTCGAGCGGTCGATCGGCTACTTCTGGACCGCGACCCACCAGCAGATCTATCGCGTGCTCAAGCGCATGGAGAACGACGGTTGGGTCGACGTCCGGGACGTCCCGCAGCAGGGCCGGCCGGACAAGAAGGAGTACTCCGTCGCCGACCTCGGCCGGGCCGCGCTGTCCTCCTGGTTGCAGGATCCGATCGAACCGGAGAGCGTCCGCCACGACCTGGCCGTGAAGATCCGCGGCGCCGCGTTCGACGACCCGGCCGCCCTGATCCGCGAGGTGGAGCGGCACCACCAGGCGCACCGGGACCGGTTGGCGCACTATCTCGCAGGAGAGGCGCGCGACTTCACGCCCGAAGCAAGCACGGCCGGTCCTGGTGCGCCGCTCGACGCGGAGCGAGAGCTCCAGCACGTCGTCCTGCGCGGCGGCATCGCGTACGAGCGGATGATGATCGACTGGCTGGACGACGTGCTCGCCACGCTGGCCCGGTTCGGTCCGGGCTGCTGATCGCCGCCGATCCTCCCGATCCCCCCGATCCGGCCAGTCCAGTCGTCCGACGCCCCTTTCCCGCCCGTCCACCAGCCGAAAGGCGTCATCCCATGGCCAACCAGCTGCTGTTCAACCCGCGCACCTACGACCCCGCGCATTTCGACCCCGAGACGCGCCGCTTGCTGCGTGCCACCGTCGACTGGTTCGAGGAACGTGGGAAGGCGCGGCTGATCGAGGACTACCGGACCCGCGCCTGGCTCGGCGACTTCCTCGCCTTCGCAGCGAAAGAGAACCTGTTCGCCACCTTCCTGACGCCGTCGTCCGCCGCGGGGGAGGGGGAACCGGACAAGCGGTGGGACACCGGCCGGATCGCCGCGCTCAATGAGATCCTGGGCTTTTACGGCCTCGACTACTGGTACGCCTGGCAGGTCACGATCCTCGGCCTCGGCCCGGTCTGGCAGAGCGACAACGCCGCCGCCCGCGCCCGCGCCGCTGAACTCCTCACCCAGGGAGAGGTGTTCGCATTCGGTTTGTCCGAGAAGGTCCACGGTGCCGACATCTACTCCACCGACATGCTGCTCGAGCCCGACGGCCACGGTGGCTTCCGTGCCACCGGCTCCAAGTACTACATCGGCAACGGCAACGTCGCCGGACTCGTCTCCGTCTTCGGCCGCCGTACCGACGTAGCGGGCCCCGACGGCTACGTGTTCTTCGCCGCCGACAGCCGTCACCCGGCCTATCACCTGGTCAAGAACGTCGTCGATTCCTCGAAGTTCGTCAGCGAGTTCCGGCTGGAGGACTACCCCGTAGCGGCCGGGGACGTCCTGCACACCGGCCGCGCCGCCTTCGACGCCGCCCTCAACACCGTCAACGTCGGCAAGTTCAACCTGTGCACCGCCTCCATCGGCATCTGTGAGCACGCGATGTACGAGGCCGTCACCCATGCCCACAACCGCATCCTCTACGGCCGTCCCGTCACCGGCTTCCCGCACGTGCGGCGCGAGTTGACCGACGCGTACGTCAGGCTCGTCGGCATGAAGTTCTTCAGCGACCGTGCTGTCGACTACTTCCGCTCCGCCGGCCCGGACGACCGCCGTTACCTGCTCTTCAACCCGATGACGAAGATGAAGGTGACCACGGAGGGTGAGAAGGTCATCGACCTGATGTGGGACGTCATCGCGGCCAAGGGCTTCGAGAAGGACAACTACTTCAGCCAGGCGGCCGTGGAGATCCGCGGCCTGCCGAAGCTCGAGGGCACGGTCCACGTCAACCTGGCGCTGATCCTGAAGTTCCTGCGCAGCCATCTCCTCGACCCGGCCGAGTATCCCGGTGTGCCGACCCGCCTCGACGCGGCAGACGACGACTTCCTCTTCCGGCAGGGGCCGGCTCGTGGCCTCGGCGCGGTGCGCTTCCACGACTGGCGGCCCGCCTTCGACGCGTACGCGCACCTGCCCAACGTGACCCGCCTGCGCGAACAGGCCGACGCACTCTGCGAGTTCGTCGCCACGGCCGCTCCCGACACGGAGCAGAGCCGTGACCTCGACCTCGTCCTCGCGGTCGGTCAGCTCTTCGCCCTCGTCGTGCACGGACAGCTCGTCCTGGAGCAGGCCGCCCTGACCGGCCTCGACGAGGACGTGCTCGACGAACTCTTCGCCGTCCTCGTGCGGGACTTCTCCGCGCACGCCGTCGAACTGCACGGCAAGGACTCGGCGACCGAACAGCAGCAGGAGTGGGCGCTGGGTTCGATCCGGCGGCCGGTCGTCGACGAGACACGCACGGAGCGGGTCTGGCAGCGGGTCGAGGCGCTGTCCGGCGCGTACGAGATGGCCCCGTAGGCGCGCCCTGCGCATCAACACCGGTGGCCGGGCCGCGTGGGCCCGGCCACCGGTGTTGATGGCTCAGCCCCGTGCGCCGCACGTGCCGCGACGGGTGTCGCCGGGTGTGCGACAGCCGCTCGAGACCCATGGCGCAGGAAGTTCGCGACTGATCGCACCGGGCGAGGGCGAGCCGGTGAGGGTGGAGACGATCATCGTGCCCGATCCGGCCCGGAGAAGCGATGGTCCTCGTCCAGGCCTGCGGCCGGCGTCGTCACGGCCGGCAAGGGATGGCCCGATGACGGTGCCGTCCATGAGGTCTACTCCCGGAAGCGGCGTGCGGCCCAGGCCACACGGCCGGTTCCTATCCCACCTGTCCTGGTCCGCATGCTGCGCGAACACATAGAGCACTTCGGCGTCGCACCGGATGGGCTCATGTTTCGTAACGCTGCCGGCAACTACATCGATGCTGCTGCGTATGGCATGACGTGGAGTCGGGCACGTGAGGCATCGCTCACCCTCGACGAGCTTGCCCTTGAACTGGCACAGCGCCCCTACGATTCTCCGCCACGTGGGCATCTCCTTCCGGCTCGCCTCCGGAGTCGACCCGGCCGAATGCGCGCGCAGGGCAGCGCACAGCATCCAGGTGCTCTTCCGCTACTACGTCAAAGTCCTCGCTGAGGCACGTCATCTCGCGAACCGTCTGATTGAGGACTCCATGAGTCGGTGGGACGACTACGAGGACGCGGCGGAGGGCGCGTTAGCCCGGACTTGGCCCGGACTTGGCCCGGAAATGCCCCGGAACAGCTGGTCAGAGGTGGGATACGGGTGGGATGAATCGGGAGTAAGGGCGAATTTCATCTCGTCCCCCAGATGTTGTGGGGGGAAGGGCGCCTGCTGGGCATCTGTCCTGGTCAGGCGCCCTTTCTTGTGCCTGTCTGCGGCGGTGCTGTCGATTGATCATGACGGCCGAGCCGGTCCGCCGTTCTCCTCCTCGTCGCCCCGGTCGCCGGGAAGCGTTGATGGGCCGCCGGTATCCGGTGCGATCCGTGCCGCCATCTCGGCGAGCCGTCTGCAGGTTTCTTCGATTTTCTGCTGGGTCTCGTTTCGTTCGGTGATGACTGCGGCGAGGAGCAGCGCGGTCATCGCGGCGGCGCCGTTGAACGCCTGCAGCGCGATCATGTTGGTGATCAGGGTGTGACCGGCGAACGGGCCTGTCCCGCGGGTGGCGGCGAGGATCGCACTGGTGGATACGGCCAGCGCGCAGGGTGCGGCTGCGGCGAGTTGGAAGCGGAAGGCGGCCCAAGCCAGAAGTGGGAAGGCAAGGAAGGTCAGCGGGGCGGGGGCATTTTCGAGGAAGCCGACGCCGATGGTGGCCACGACGAGCAGCGCTCCCTCTTCCCACCGCGAGGGTGGCGCGTGCCTCGGCCAGTGTGCCGAGCGGAGGACGAGCAGCACCGGCGTGACCACCAGAACGCCCATCGCGTCGCCGGTCCACCACACCCACCACGTCGGCCAGAACCCGCCGGCGGGCAGCACACGAGCGAGGCTCAGGGTGCCGCTGCCCACCGTCGCGCTGATGAGCATGCCGGTGAGCCCGCCGAGGAAGACCAGTGCGAGCGCGTCCCGGAAGCGGTTGATCCGGGTGCGGAACCCGGCGCGGCGAAGGAGCGCGTAGGAGCACAGGGGCGCGAGTGTGTTGCCCGTCGCGATCGCGAGTACGGCGGGGATCGATGGCCCGAGTGAGATGTTGATCAGGAAGGCGCCGAGTGCGATGCCGGGCCAGATCCGCAGGCCGAGGAGGAGCAGGCCGGCCAGGGCGATGCCGGTCGGTGGCCACAGCGGGGTGACCTGGCCGCGCACGAGCTGCTGGAGCAGTCCCAGCTTGCCCGAGGCGTAATACAGCGCGGCGACGGCCCCGATCTGCAGTGCCGTCATGCCACCGCGCCGGAGCCTGTCACAGTGAACGGGAGTCATCGGGAAGTCTTCCGGTCGGCCTCGGCCGGTCGTTCCCCGTCCGCTGACCTCGCCGGATCCACCACACCGCTGCTCATCTGTGTGACCTTTCGAAATGTGCTCTGCCGGGATTGCTTCGGGCGACCGCTCGGGGGGTGGCGCGCTCTGACGGTTCCTCTTCAGCCGTGTCGCCGTGGGCTGTCCGATGCTTCAGTGCGGGGTGCGCAGGGCGAGGATGGCCATGTCGTCGTGCCCGTCGCTGGGATGGTGGTCGGCGAGGGCCTGCACGAAGTCCTGCAGGGGCAGGGCGGCGTGCGTGGTGGCGAGTTCGGCGAGTTCGTTCAGGCTCTCGTCGATGGGGTGGTCCGGGTGTTCGATGAGGCCGTCGGTGAAGAAGACCACGGTGGCTTCCCGGGGCAGGGGGTGAGTGTGGTCGGGGCGCTCTTGCTCGCTGTTGACGTTCAGTGGTAGTCCGGGCTCGGCGAACAGGTATTCCGCCCGGCCGCCGGGGGTGATCAGCAGAGGCGGGACGTGGCCCGCGGTGCTCCAGTGCAGCCTCCAGGCGGACCCGGCGGGTTCGATGCGCGCCAAGCTGGTGGTGGTGACGGGGTTGTCGGTGATGGCCTCAAGGGTCAGATCGAGCTGGGCGAGGACCGCGCTGGGCGGAGTACACATGGCGAACAGCAATGCGCGCAGCATGTTGCGGGTGGAGGCCATGGCAGCGGCGGCGTGAAGGTCGTGGCCGACCACGTCGCCGATGACAACCGCCACCGCGCCGTCGGGCAGCAGGATGGCGTCATACCAGTCGCCGCCGACATGGTGGGGTTCGGCGGCGGGCCGGTAGATGGCGGCGGCGTCGAAGGGCCGCATGTCGGGCAGCGTCGGCAGCAAAAGCCGCTGGAACTGTTCGGACCCGGCACGCACCTGTTCGAGCAGACGGACGTTTTCAATCGCGATACCGGCGGCGCTGGCGAGGGCAACGACAATGTTCTCGTCGTGCACGTCGAAGGGCTGTCCGTCGCGTCGCCCGGAGAGGTAGAGGTCCCCGTAGATCGCGCCGCGGACACTGACGGCGACGCCGAGCAGGGTGCGCATGCGCGGGTGTCCGGGCGGGAACCCGACAGAGGCCCGGTGGGAGGGGATGTCGTCCAACCGCAGAGGTTCGGGGTGATAGATCATGTGTCCGAGCACGCCCAGGCCGCGCGGAAACCCCACCTCGGCCAGGGCCGCGCGTTCCTGCTCGGACAGACCGGCGGCGATGAACTGCTTCAGATACTCGCCGGACTCGTCCAGAACTCCTAGTGCCCCGTAGCGGGCGCCGACCAGGTCCATGGCGGTGGTCACGATGCGATGCAGCACCCCGGGCAACTCCACCTCCCGGGTGATGGCCACCACCGCATCCAACAGACTCTGAACCCGGTCCTTGGCGGTGGCCAGGGCGCGCAGCTGCTCGTCGATCCGGCCCAGCTCGGCGTCCAGCCGCGCCATCAGGTCAGGACGGCGCGGCTGCTTCGCCCCCTCGCTCTCCTCGCCGCCGGCCATCACGACCGCCTGGCAGACCGGTACTCGCTCTCAGTCGCCTTCAGCCGGTAGGAGGCCGTGCCGGGCTGGATCAGGGGCCCTTTGAAGGTGAGCCGGTCGGCGATCGCCGCGCACAGACGGGGGTCGGTGAAGGTCTTGTCCCACTCGCTGAGCGGGGTGTTCGGGGCCACCGCGGTGGCCTTGCGTTCCTCCCGCTCGGTGAAGATCTGGAACAGCAACTTGGCGCCTGGCTTGGCCAGGTTCAGATAGCCGAACTCGTCCAGACACAACAGGTCGACCTTGCTGTAGCCGGCGATCACACCCGACAGGCGCTTGGCAGCGTTCCCCTCGGCGAGCTCGTTCACTGGGGCCGAGGTCGTGGTGTAACGGGCAGTCAGGCCCGCTTCGGCGACGGCTGTATCGGTACCGATCAGCAGGTGGCTCTTGCCCGCGCCGCTGTCAGCGATCACAACCAGAGGGCGGCCTTCGGGCATCCGGGCAGGGTTCCTCGGCTCGCCGATGGGCGCGGGCGCAACGTCGGGGTTCTTCTCGAACTCGAAGTCCTCCAGCCTGAGCGCCTTGGCCACCGTGTTCCGCGACACCCGGTACTTCTGGGCCAAAGCCCGCACCGGCATCTCCGGGTTCTGCCGCTTGTCCTGGCTGAACCGCTCATACAGCCACTCACGCGATCTGTGCACCCACAGTCTCCTGACGCGACCGTGATCAACTCGCACAGGGTGACCCGGCCAAGCAGTCCAACCAGCCCATTACGCCAAAAGCGGCATGTCGCACACCGTCATACAAGCTGGCTCCAGATCTCGTTGCCGGAACAGGGGCTCCCATTCCTCACGCCCCACGGACGTGCGTGGCCGGGGCGTGGTGGTTCTCCACGCTCTGGCCACACACGTCAGTGGAGTCCGGTCACAGGCGCACGAGGACCTTGAGGGCCTCGCGGTCGGCCATGGCGCGGTAGCCGTCGGGGACCTCGTCGAGGCCGATGGTTCGGTCGAAGAGGCGGCCCGGGTCGAGGCGGCCGTCGAGGATGTCCGGCATGAGCTCTTCGATGTAGGCGCGGGCCGGGGAGATGGTGAGGGGGACGAGCGGCTGACGCACGTCGTGGGCGCCGAACGCCTTGACGGTGGTGGACACGGTGAATCCTTCGAGCGGAGTTGTGCTGAGGGGAGCGGGTCAGGCTTCGGGGATGGCGCGGCCGTAGGTGGCGAGGGTGACGTTCTCGGGTTCGGGGCCGCCGCGCCGGCCGGTCTCCAACGCGTCGAGGGCGGTGAGTTCGTCTGCTGTGAGCTCGAAGTCGAAGACGTCGATGTTCTCGGCGATGCGGGTGCGCTTGGTGGACTTGGGGATGACCGAGCGGCCCTGCTGGAGCCCCCAGCGCAGCAGCACCTGGGCGGGGCTCTTGCCGTGCGCCTTGGCAATGCGGGTGACGGCCGGGTCCGCAAGGACGCTCCTGCGGTCCTCGCCGTAGCCCGGGTAGAAGGTGATCCCTCCGATGGGGGACCACGCCTGGCTGAGGATGTTGTGCTGGTCGTCGAAGTCGAGCACGGCGCGCTGCTGGAAGTAAGGGTGGATCTCCAGCTGGTTGACCGCCGGGACGATGGAGGTGGCGTCAAGCAGCGTGGTCAGGTGGTCGACCATGAAGTTGCTGACACCGATCGCCCGGACCTTACCGTCGGCCAGGAGCTTCTCCTGGGCGCGGTAGGCGGCGAGGGTCTTGTCGAACTCGGACGGCAGGGCCTGGTGCAGGAGCAACAGGTCGATCCGGTCGACGCCGAGCTTTGCGGCGCTCTTCTCGAAGCCGTGCAGGGTCTCGTCGTAGCCGTAGTCGCTGATCCAGATCTTCGTCTCGATGAAGATCTCGTCGCGCGGCACACCGGAGTCGCGCAGTGCCTGGCCGACCTCACGTTCGTTGCCATAGGCGGCGGCAGTGTCGACGTGCCGGTAGCCGAGGTCGAGCGCGGCCTTGACAGCGGCCTGGGTCTCGTCGGGCGGGGTCTGGAAGACACCGAGGCCGAGGGCGGGCATCTCGACGCCGTTGTTGAGGGTGAGGGTCTGCATCACAGGGACCTTTCGTAGTGAGTAACCCGTGCGGGCACGATGAGGGCGAGGACGGTCACGACCGCCACCGCGAGCAGGACGGAGGAGCCGGTCAGGGCCGTTCCCGAGCGGGCCGCGATATCGGCGGCCGCGTGCCCGGTGGAGACGGAGGCGGCGACGGCGGTCAGGATGCTCAGGCTCAGGGCGCTGCCGGTCTGGTGCACGGTGTTGACCAGGCCCGATCCGGCCCCCGCGTCCTCGGGGGCGACGCCGTCGACGCCGCTGGAGGTCAGCGGGGCCAGCGTCAGGCCCAGGCCGGCGTCGATGAGCACCATGGGCAGGGCCACGCCCGTCAGGTAGGGGGTGTGCAGGCCGAGGCGGCTGAGCCACGCCATGCCCAGCGTGGTCAGGACAACCCCGGTCAGGAGCACGAGCGGCCTGGCGGCCCGTTCCAGCAGCCGCGGGACCTGGACAGCGAAGACGAAGTTGACCAGCGTCATCGGCAGGAACGCGAGGCCGGCCTGCAGCGGTGTCCAGTGGTAGACGCTCTGCACGAACTGCGCGGTGAAGAAGAACCCCATCATCGCGCCCATGTAGAGCATCCGGGTGAGGTAGGCGCCGGAGCGCTCGCGGCTGGCGAACAGCCGCAGGGGCACGATCGGCTGCGCGGCCCGCCGCTCCACCCGGACGAACAGCCCGAGCAGCACCACGCCGGTCACCAGCGGTGCCAGGGTCAAGACAGCGGTCCAGCCGAAGTCGGCGGCGTCCACGATGCCGAGGACCAGTGCGGTCGAACCCGGTGTCGCCAGCACTGCCCCGACGATGTCGAAGCGGCCTTGCCGGAGTTCGGTCTCTGGCAGGAACCGCAGGAACCGCAGGGCCAGCACCAGCGTCGCGTGGACCGGAGTCCCGGCTCGCGCCGCCGCAGGTGCCGCCGTGCGCTGTGTGGTGATGGTCATCGCGTCACCAGCCCCGTCGTCAGCGTCCTGCCGTCGGTTCCGGTGATCGCCCACGCGGCGCCGAGGCGCGCGGAGGCGTCCACCGTGCTGATCACGGACTGCCTGTTCACAGCCGCACCAGCACCTTGAGTGCCTTGCGCTGTTCCTTCAGGTCGGTTTCATCGGGCCCATCAAGGACTCGCACTCCTTGGCCTTCTCCAGGGAACCGCGGGTGGAAGCGCGGGTGGGAGTCACTCCTTTTCCAGGTAATGGCAGTACCTCGCAGGCGCTCGCCGACGCACCTACCGTGAGGGTGCAGGCCAGATCCACACCGCCCGAGCAAGAGGAGGCCCCCGTGCCCTTCGCCGACCGCGCCGAAGCCTTCACCCACCCCACGTTCGACGCCGACCGGTCCGAGGACACGCCCCGCCGCCGCGTCGCCCATCAAGCTCCCGAGGTCTGACCATGACTGAGAGTGACAAGAAGAAGAATCTGGCCGCCGAGGTCCGTGAGTTCCTGAGCACCCGACGCGCTCGGATCACTCCGGAGCAGGCCGGGCTGCCGGCCTTCGGCGGGAAGCGCCGTGTCGCGGGCCTGCGCCGTGAAGAGGTCGCTCTGCTGGCGGGCATGAGCGTGGACTACTACGTCCGGCTGGAGCGCGGAAACCTCAGCGGAGCCTCCGACTCGGTCCTCGAAGCTCTCGCGCATGCTCTGCAACTCGACGAGGCCGAGCGCACCCACCTCTACGACCTGGCCCGCGCGGCCACTCCCTCGGGCAGACGGCCCGCGGCGACCGCTTCCCGGGTGCGTCCGACGATCCTGCGGCTGCTCGACTCCATGACCGACGTACCGGCGTACGTCCGCAACGCACGGTTCGACATCCTGGCCACCAACGGACTGGGCCGCGCGCTGTACGTACCCGTCTTCGACTCGCCGCTGTTCGCTCAGCGCGGGCCGGTCAACAGTGCTCGTTTCATGTTCCTGGACCCCGCGAGCAGGGAATTCTGGGTCGACTGGGACAAGGGCGCCGACGACGCAGTGGCCTTCCTGCGGACCGAGACGGGCCGGGCACCGCACGACAAGGCGCTGACCGATCTGATCGGCGAACTCACGACGAAGAGCGGTGACTTCGCCCGCCGGTGGGCACGCCATGACGTGAAGTTCCACCGCTCCGGCGTCAAGAACCTTCATCATCCGCTGGTCGGCGATCTCGCGCTGCCCTACGAGGCGATGGACCTGCCATCCGACCCCGGTCTCCGCCTCAACTTCTACACGCCCGAACCGGACTCCCGGGAGCGGGAGGCTCTCGGCCTGCTCGCCAGCTGGGCGGGCACCGGCACCGTCGTGGCCTCCCGGAACGACTGACCACCATCGATCGAGGAGAACCACCCCATGCAGTACCGACCGCTCGGCCGCACCGGCGTCCAGGTCAGCCCGCTGTGCCTGGGCGCGATGATGTTCGGCCCCTGGGGCAACGAGGACGAAGCAGACTCGGTGCGGATCATCCACCGCGCCCTCGACTCAGGCATCAACTTCGTCGACACCGCGGACGTGTACTCCGCCGGCGTCTCGGAGGAGATCGTCGGCAAGGCCCTGAAGGACCGCCGCGAGGACGTGTTCCTGGCGACCAAGTTCTTCATGCCGATGGACCAGGACGACCCCAACCAGCGAGGCGGCTCGCGGCGCTGGATCATCCGCGAGGTCGAGAACTCGCTGCGGCGGCTCGGCACCGACCACATCGACCTGTACCAGGTCCACCGCCCCAGCCCCGACACGGACGTGGCCGAGACCCTCGGCGCCCTCACCGACCTCGTCCGCCAGGGCAAGGTCCGCTACATCGGCTCGTCGTCGTACTCCGGCTCCCAGATCGTCGAGGCCCAGTGGGTCTCGCGGGAGCGCCACCTGGAGCGGTTCGTGACCGAGCAGCCGCCGTACTCGATCCTGGTCCGCGGCATCGAGGAGGACGTCCTGCCCACCGTGCGCCGGCACGGTATGGGAACCCTCACCTACAGCCCGCTCTCCGGCGGCTGGCTCTCCGGCCGCTACCGCAGGAAGGCCACTGAGGGCCCCGCCTCCGCGGCGCGCCCCCAGGCCCGTTTCGACATGAGCACCCTCGCCAACCAGCGCAAGCTCGACGCCGTCGAACAGCTGGCCGTCCTGGCGGAGAAGGCCGGCCTCACGCTCATCGAGCTCGCCGTCGCCTTCGTCATCAAGCACCCCGGCGTCACCTCGGCGATCATCGGACCGCGCACCATGGAGCAGTTGGAGGCGTTCCTGCCCGCCGCCGACGTCACGCTGTCTTCCGACGTGCTCGACGCCATCGACGAGATCGTCGCCCCCGGGGTCACGGTCAACCCGGTCGACAACAGCTACGGCGACTTCGAGCTGCGGGCCGACCAGCGGCGACGCTGACAAGATCCGGCCCGGAGGCCCGGGGCCGGATCGCCTTCGGAACGGCCTCTGCCTCCTTGCCACCTCTGGCTCCCTGGAGAGGCGTCGCCACCTTCCGGGACTGCGGGTGCGCCGCGGGGAGGGAGGTCAGTTCTCTCGCGGCCGCCCGGCGAGGGCTTCCTGTGTCGCGGCCCAGGAGGCGAGCAGGCGCAGGCCCTCTTCGGAGGGTGAGCCGGGTTCGGCCGTGTAGATGGTGACGGTGAGGCCGGGTTCGGCCGCCATCTCCAGGCCCTCGTAGGCGAGGGTGATGTCTCCGACGGCCTCGTGGTGGAAGTTCTTGGTGCCGGTGCCGTGGTGGCGGACGTTGTGGGCACCCCAGCGGGTGCGGAAGTCGTCGCTGAGGGTGGAGAGTTCACCGACGAGGTCGTGCAGCTCCTTGTCGTGGGGGTTGCGGCCGGCCTCGGTGCGCAGGATCGCGACGGTGACGTCGGCGGCCAGCCCCAGTCGGGGTAGAAGCGGCGGGACGCGGGGTCCAGGAAGGTGAAGCGGGCGAGGTTCGCCTGGTTGTGGGGGTTCGCGTAGACGTCGCTGTAGAAGGCGCGGGCGAGGGCGTTGGCGCCGAGGATGTCCATGCGGCCGTTGCGGACGAAGGCGGGGCCTGCGGTGATCGCGTCGAGCGTCCACTGCAGGCTGCTGTGCGGGGTCCACTGCCGGGCGGGGCGTCGGCGTCGTGGGCGGGTGAGGGTGTCGGAGCCGTCGGCGGCCTGGGCCAGATGGAGGAGGTGGGCACGTTCGGCGTCATCGAGCTGGAGGGCGCGGGCGACGGACTCGAGGACGGCGGGGGAGGCACCGGCGAGGTTGCCGCGTTCGAGCTTGGCGTAGTACTCCACGCTCATGTCGGCGAGGGCCGCGACCTCGCTGCGGCGCAACCCGGGGACGCGGCGCCGGGTCCCGGAGGGCAGTCCGGCCAGCTCGGGGGTGATCTTGCCCACAGGGCGCTTGCCCTCACCTGCGACGTGACCGACGAGTCCCAGGTCGCCGCCGCCGTCGACCGCACGGTGGAGACCTTCGGACGGCTGGACATGGCCTACAACAACGCCGACATCCAGATCCCGCCCGCCGACGCCGCCGAGGAAGCGGCCGAGGTCTTCGACCGCGTCCACGCCGTCAACCTGCGCGGCATCTGGGCGAGCATGAAGCACGAGCTGCGTCACATGCGCGCCCAGGGCAGCGGAGCGATCGTCAACTGCTCCTCCCTGGGCGGCCTGGTCGGCATACCCGGCCGCGCCTCGTACCACGCCAGCAAGCACGGCGTCATCGGTCTCTGACCGGCAGCGCCGCCCTGGAATACGCCCCGCGCGGCATCCGCATCAACGCGATCTGCCCCGGCACCATCGACACCCCCATGGTGAGCGACATGATCGCCAAGGGAGAACTCGACCGCGCCGAGGCCGAAGCGAACCAGCCCATCAACCGTCTCGGCACCGCCGACGAGATCGCGCAAGCCGTCCTGTGGCTGTGCAGCCCCGGCGCCGGCTTCGTCGTCGGCGTCGCGCTGCCCGTCGACGGCGGCTACGTCGCCCAGTGACCATCGGGCCGGCGAGCGGCTCCCCCGGCGGGGTCGACCCGCTACGCAAGAAGGAGTGACAACATGCCCAAGCAGTCCGCGCCCAAGGAGCTGGAGGCGATCGCACCCAAGCTCGTCGAGGTCACCAACGAGGTGCTCTTCGGTGACGTATGGGAACATCCCGGGCTCTCACCGCGCGACCGCAGCCTGGTGACCGTCAGTGTCCTCGCCGCGCTCTACCGCAGCGAGCAGTTGCCCTATCACCTGGGCGTGGCGCTGGAGAACGGCCTGAGCGTCGAAGAGCTCTCCGAGGCCATCACCCACCTGGCCTTCTACGCCGGCTGGCCCAACGCCATGACCGCGATCAACCATCTCAAGAAGCTCACCGAAGAGCGCGACGCCTGACACCCGCACACCACTGCCCCGCAGCAAGGAACAGCTTCCGTGGAAATCGTCACGCAGACCCCGACCGCCAAGGCCCCCGCCGAGCGCTTCACCGGCGATGTGTACCTCAACATGATCGAGACCCCCGCCGAGCCGGCCCGGCTGGCGACCGCCCTGGTCCGCTTCACCCCCGGTGCGCGCACCAACTGGCACTCCCACGCCAACGGCCAGACCCTCTACATCACCGACGGTGTCGGCCTCGTCGGCACCCGTGACGGCGACGTCGTACGCGTGAGCGCCGGCCAGACGGTCAAGTGCCCGCCCGGTGAGGAGCACTGGCACGGCGGCACCGACACCACCCTCATGGCGCACATCGCCATGGTCGTGGGCGGTGCCGACGGCGACGGCACCACCTGGCTGGAACCGGTGACCGACGAGCAGTACGCCGAAGTGCTCGCCACCGTCACCCGCTGAGAGCCAATGCGACGGTCGGTGCGCGAGGGATGGGACGCACGCCCTGCATTCGATCTGATGCGGTGCCAGGAGGCGTTCTCATGGACTCGCGGCGCTCATGAGCGGGCGGCTCGTGGGGTGATGCCCTTCGGCGCCGTTTGGTCCACGACTGGTCCGGGAGAGACTCCCTTGGATGTCAGACAGTAGCGCGAAGACTCCGATCGACCACAGAGTGTAGCCGTTATTTCAGGTTGCCTGGAGCGCAGCGATGCCTCCAGGCAACCGACTTCAGGCTCTAGAAGAAGCCAAGCTTCTGAGGGCTGTAAGAACAAAGAATGTTCTTCGTCTGCTGGTAGTGCTCCAGCATCATCTTGTGGGTTTCGCGGCCGATGCCGGACTGCTTGTATCCGCCGAACGCGGCGTGCGCCGGGTACGCGTGGTAGCAGTTCGTCCAGACGCGGCCGGCCTGGATCGCGCGGCCCGCCCGGTAGGCGGTGTTGATGTCCCGCGTCCACACGCCCGCCCCGAGCCCGTACAGCGTGTCGTTCGCGACCTTGATGGCGTCGTCGAAGTCGTCGAACGACGTCACCGAGACGACCGGGCCGAAGATCTCCTCCTGGAAGATCCGCATGCGGTTGTCGCCCTCGAAGATCGTCGGCTGGACGTAGTAACCGCCCTTCAACTCCCCATCGTGCTCGATGCGTTCACCGCCGGTGAGGACCTTGGCACCTTCCTGCCGACCGATGTCCAGGTAGGAGAGAATCTTCTCCAGCTGGTCGTTGGAGGCCTGGGCGCCGATCATCGTGTCGGTGTCGAGGGGATGACCGGGCTTGATGAGTTCGGTGCGGGCGACCGCCGCTTCGAGGAATTCGCGGTAGTGGCCGCGCTGGATCAGCGCGCGGGACGGGCAGGTGCACACCTCGCCCTGGTTCAGCGCGAACATCGTGAAGCCTTCCAGCGCCTTGTCGCGGAAGTCGTCGTCGGCCGCCCACACATCGTCGAAGAAGATGTTCGGAGACTTGCCGCCGAGCTCCAGCGTGACCGGCTTGATGTTCTCCGAGGCGTACTGCATGATCAGCCGCCCCGTCGTGGTCTCGCCCGTGAACGCGACCTTCGCCACCCGGGGGCTCGACGCGAGGGGCTTTCCCGCCTCCACGCCGAAGCCGTTGACGATGTTCACCACGCCCGGGGGCAGCAGATCCGCGATCAGGCTCATCCAGTAGTGGATCGAGGCCGGGGTCTGCTCGGCGGGCTTGATGACGACCGCGTTGCCCGCGGCCAGCGCCGGGGCGAGCTTCCAGACCGCCATCAGGATGGGGAAGTTCCACGGAATGATCTGCGCGACCACACCGAGCGGCTCGTGGAAGTGGTACGCGACCGTGTCCTCGTCGACCTCGCCGAGCGAGCCCTCCTGGGCACGGATCGCGCCCGCGAAGTAGCGGAAGTGGTCGATCGCGAGCGGGATGTCGGCCGCCAGGGTCTCGCGCACCGGCTTGCCGTTCTCCCAGCTTTCGGCGACGGCCAGCTTCTCCAGGTTCGCCTCCATCCGATCGGCGATCTTGAGCAGGATGTCGGCGCGAGCGGTCACGGACGTCCGCCCCCAGCCGGGCGCCGCCGCGTGCGCCGCGTCCAGCGCGCGCTCCACGTCCTCGGCGGTGCCCCGCGCGACCTCCGTGAACGGCTGCCCGTTCACCGGACTCGGGTTCTCGAAGTACTGTCCGCGAGCCGGCGGTACGTACTCTCCGCCGATGAAGTGGTCATAGCGCGCCTGGTAGGAGACGATCGCGCCCTCGGTGCCGGGCGCCGCGTAACGGGTCATGCTGGTCTGCCTCCCGGAGAAGCGCTGCCCGCCGTTGGGCAGCTCTCGCCGCGAGGCTAGGAACCCGGACGTTGCATGGACGTTGCGCGGCGCCCTTTCGCCCGCGTGGACGGGGGCTTCGGGCGTCCGTCAGGGTCGCGCCGGTCGCTCCCTCCCGCGCGGTGCGCGATGCAGCAGACCGGGAGGCGCCGACAGCTCGGACTCCAACGCCTCCAGACGCGCCCGCACGGCCGCCGTCGGCCGCACCGCCGCCAACGCCCGCCATACGTCGAGGTCGTCCTCGCCCCACGGTGCGCGGGCCCAGTCGGCCAGCAGGTCGGGATCGCGGCGGGCGATGAGCGCCGAACGCAGTCCGTCGGCGAGCCTGTGCCGCAGCCGCACCACCGCCGGGGCACCCGAACCCGGCAGCACCGGCCCGGCGTACGCCCCCGCGGCCGCGGTGACCGCCCCGGTACCGAGCCGCCGCTCCACCACCGCGACATCGGACTCGACCGGCGCCGTCAGCCGATAGGGGCGCGAACCCAGCAGGCCCGGACCAAGGACCCGGCGCAGCCGTGCCAGTTCCGCGCGCAGCGTCACCGGCGTCACCGACTCGTCCTCGTACAGCGCGCACAACAACTCGTCGCCCGTCAGGCCTTCCGGGTGCTGGGCCAGCAGCACCAGGATCTCGCTGTGCCTGCGGCTCAGCCGGATCTTTTGGCCTCCCGCGAGCAGTTGCGCCTCGTCGCGGCCCAGCGCGGTCAGTTCCACGGTGTCGGCCATGGCCGTCGGTGGTGTGAGCAACGCCAGTTGGGACTCCGCCGCGCGCGCCACCGCCTGGACGAAACCGAGACTGTGCGGATGCGCGAGCCCGTCCCCACCGGTGATGTCCACCGCGCCGAGCACCCGCCCGGTGCGCGGATCGTGCACGGGTGCCGCCGCGCACGTCCAGGGCTGGACGCGCCGGATGAAGTGCTCCGCCGCGAACACCTGCACCGGCCGGTCGACGGCAACGGCCGTACCCGGCGCGTTCGTACCGACCGCCGTCTCCGACCACCGCGCACCCGGCACGAAGTTCATCCGCCCCGCCTGCCGCCGTGTCGCCGGATGGCCCTCGACCCACAGCAGTCGACCCTGCGCGTCGCACACTGCCAGGAGGTGCTCTCCGTCCGCCGCGAACGTCCCCATGAGTTCCCGGAACAGTGGCATCACCCGGGCCAGCGGATGCTCCGCCCGGTACGAGCCGAGATCTCCGTCCGTGAGCTCCACGCTCGCCGTGCCGTCCGGAACGACACCGGCTCGCGCCGAACGCCGCCACGAGTCGGCCACCACGGAGCGGACCGGCCGCGGCACCGTGCCCGCCTCGGTGAACGCCTCGTGGGCGCGACGCAGGATCCGCACCCGCTCGACGGGATCGGACCCTGGTTCCAGGGCCACCCATGGATCGGTCAATTCGGCCTCCCGGAAGGCGATGCGGCTGGGACCATCGTCACTTCCGGTGCGGGCGCGGACAAGCTGTGTGACCGTGCTCCGCACCCGCCGCCCACATCACCGTCGCCTTCCGGACACCCTCGAGGGCTCATCGACCCCTTGGGTCAGGCGAAGTTGACGAGTCTTATGTAGCGGGTCCAGTCCCAGTTCGGCCCCGGATCGGTGTGGTCGGTGCCCGGTACCTCGTAGTGCCCGATGATATGGGCGCGGTCCTTGGGGATGCCGTACGTGGTGCAGATCGCGGCGGTGAGCTTGGCCGACTCCTCGTACAGGGCGTTGGTGAAGTAGGCGGGCCGGTCCACCCAGCCCTCGTGCTCGATGCCGACGCTGCGCGTGTTGTAGTCCCAGTTCCCCGCGTGCCAGGCGATGTCGTGCTCCCTGACGCACTGCGCGACATGTCCGTCGGCCGATCGCACGAGGTAGTGGGCGGACACCTTCTTCTGCGGGTTCTGGAAGATGGACACGGTGTCGGAGTAGGTCGCCTGCGTGACATGAATGATCACGTAGTCGAGCGGATAGGCCGTCGGCCGGTCGGACGCCGTGTAGTTGGACGCGCTCGCCTGTGCCCATTCGGCGCCCGGATAGTCCACCGCCGCAGACTGTGCACTGGCCCGGGTGTCGGGAAGTAAGGCGTAGGGGAGGGCGGCGAGGGCTGCGCCTTTCAGCAACCGCCGCCGGCTCGGGGACGATCTGGCCCGTTCCATGGAGTGTCTGCCTTTCGATGGTGGGGGGGGTGGCGACGCTCGGCTCAGCGTCGGAGTACCGCTGCTGTGTCGCGCAGCTGTGCGTGCAGTCCGCGATGCGTCTCCCGCGCGGGCAGCCATTCCTTGCGGAGTTTGGCGACGCATGTGTAGTTGGTGTCGCAGACGTTGGCGAGCGGCGACTCGACCGCCTGGGTCGCGAACTGGTACGCGTCCAATTCGCTGAACCCGTAGTCACGCACCAGCCACTGCACCAGGTCGAGCTGGGATATCCGGAACGCGTCCTCCAAGGGGCGTGCCGAGCCGGTCGAGATGATGTGCGTGTCGGACTCGATGCGCGGCCAGGGGGTGGCCACTCCCTTGAGCAGTTCGACGATCACCACTGTGTTCATCGCGCACTCGACGGCGACTCCACAGGTCTCGCCCTCGCCCTGTCGTGCGTGCCCGTCACCGAGGCTCAACAGGGCGCCCTCGACGTTCACTCCGAGGTAACAGGTCACGCCGGCCCGCATCTCCGGAGTGTCCATGTTCCCGCCGTGCGCGTCGGGCACCAGCGCGGAGCGAACCTCGAGGTTCGCGGGTGCCACTCCGACGGTTCCGTGCATCGGATCCATCGGCAGCTCGATCCGGATGTCACTGTCACGCGCGCTGAACAGGGCGGTACGCCGCTCCCGGTCGAGCTGCCAGATCCACACGGTCTCCGGCAGCGGCGGCTGCAGCGTGGCCGTGGTGTGCGTGGAGGTGAGGGCGCCGAAGAGGGGAACCGTCGTCGATGCCGCCCAGTCGCGGGCCGGTTCGATCGAGACGAAGTGGATCGCCACCGTGTCGCCCGGCTCCGCCCCCTCCACATGGAAGGGTCCCGTCTGCGGGTTGAGGAACGGAAACTCGCACACCTCGGACACCAGGTCCTTCTCGGAGCGCACCCGTCCGGCGAAGCAGTCCTCGGTGTAGAGGTCAAGGACCGTGCCGGGCGCGATAAGGGCCACGGGCGGCGCGCCGCCGAACGTCCACGCGTACTCGCCCGGTGCGGGGCGCACGGTCAGGATCCGGGGGTCGCTCATGACTGCACAGCTCCGCTCTGCCGGGGCTCGGGGGTGGGGGAATCGTCGAAATGGACACGGGCGGTCTCGGCTATGCGCCCGGGGTGACGGCGCAGCAGGAAGATCAATACCATGACCCCCGCGATCATCCAGGCACCGACGACCGGACCCGCGTATGACACGGGCGCGGTCAGCTCGGACACGAAGTCGAAGACCGGCAGGCCCGCCGCAGTCAGCAGCGCGGGGACGAAGGCGACGATGCCGAGCAGCGGGAACAGCAGATGCCGCACCGGTTTGAACAACTCTCGCCTGCGGCGCAGGAAGTAGCCCGCGCAGGCGAGGTTCACCACGATGTACACGCCGATCACGACCGTGACGATCACTGTGGCGAGCAGCAGGAAGGCGGTCACGGGGTCGTAGGAGAAGCCGAGCCCCAGCATGGCCGCGAGCGCCACGGCCCACTGCACGGCGATTCCGGCCACGGGGGAGCGATGCCTGGGGTGCACGCGTGCGAAGAGCTGCGGGAACACCCGGATCCGCCCCAGGGCGAAGGCAGTACGCGTGGAGACATTGGCGCAGGCGTTGGCGTTGGCGATGGTCGAGTTGACCACCGCGAGGAACACGAGCACCCAGAACAGGCCGAACGAAGCGCGGGCCACGCCCTCCCAGGACGCGGCGCCGGAGGCTCCGAACCCGGCGAAGCGGTCGGGTCCGAAGTACACGGCCATGGCGTAGGTCGTCAGGACGTAGAAGAGGCCGATCGCGAGTGCCGCGCCGAGGACGGCGCGGTGCATCGTGCGGCGCGGGTCCTTGGTCTCCTCCGCGAGCGGTGCCGCCGCCTCGAACCCGGCGAAGGCGAGCACGGTGTACACCGATCCCGCGAACACGCCGCTGATGCCTTGGTATCCCTCGGCCGTGTGCGAGGTGCCGAACACCGACGATGTGTTGTCACCGCCCGCCTTGACGATCAGCCATACGGCGAAGACCACGAAGACCAGCACTTCGAACACTCCCAGGACGGTTCCGAAGCGGGCCGAGGCGCGCACTCCGAAGTACCCGGCCGCCGCGATCACCGCCGCGCCCGCGAGCGACCAGGGCCACCACAGGTCGCCCGGATACGAGGACCACTCCTGGTGCAGCGTGCCCGCCGTGGTGAACCCGAGCTGCAGGAGCAGCAGCGGAGGCACGAGCGCCTCGACGAACACATAGCCCCAGCCCACGAGGAATCCGACGGCCGGGTGGAGCCCCTGTGCCGCGTACGTGGCCACCGATCCCGCGGCGGGCAACTGCCGTGCCAGCTCGGCCACGCACGACGCGGTGAACAGGCACGCCACCAGAGCGATGAGCAGGGACAGCGGCAGACTGCCGCCCGCGAAGGCCGCGCCCGACGGAATGGACGCGGCGACCGCCGCCGCCGGCGCCATGGCCGTGATGCTCTGGAAGAGCACCTCTCGCAGCCCGATCGCCTCACGCCGCAGTCCTGGAACCCTCTCCCCCGACATGTGAACCCCCCGATTCGCCCGGACACGCGGCCAGCCGTCCGACGGCTGCGCCTCGCGTGAATTACGGTACGGCGCTTGCCGGTTGGGCAGGAAGAGTGAGGCGTGAGTCGGTGGACAGGCCCGGGACTGTGGACAACTCGGCCACCCGAAAGAGGGAATTGGTGCCGGACGGGGCGTCTCGCGACTCTCGACGCACGCCGCCCTTTTCGCCTGTCGGCTGCGCTCGCCCACCTGCTCGCTACGCCCGGCCGGCCACCACGGCCGGATCGTCGAGTACTGCCCGCACCACCGAGTGTGCCGCGCCCAGCAGTGGTCCCTCGGGACCCAGCCGTGAGACGAACACGGCACAGGCGGGACCTGCTGTGCGCCGCGCCAACTCGTCTTCCAGCGACGGCAGCAGCCATGGCGCGAGACCGGACAGCGCTCCCCCCAGCACGACGGTCTCCGGGTCCAGCAGATTGACCGCCCCGGTCAGCGCGATGCCGAGCGCTGTTCCGGCCTCGCGCAGGGCATGCCTTACCTCCGTGTCGCCGTGGGCGGCGCGTTCGGCCAGCAGCCCGACCCGGTCCTCGCCCGGCTCCAGACCTGCCGCACGCAGGACGGCTTCCTCACCCGCGTACTGTTCGAGGCACCCGCGTCCACCGCACGGGCACTCCGGCCCTTCGGGGTGGATCGGCACATGCCCCAACTCGCCCGCGAAGCCGCGCGTTCCGCGCAGCAGCCGACCGTCCACGAGCACCGCCGCGCCGATGCCGATCTCCGCCGACACATGCAGAAAGTCTCGTGGAGTCGCCTCGCCGAGCCAGAGTTCCGCGAGACCACCGAAGTTGGCCTCGTTGTCCACGGTCAGCGGCAGCTCGTTGGGCAGCAGCGTGCCCAGGTCCGTGTCGTGCCAGTCGAGATTGGGGGCGCGGACCACGGTTCGGGCGTCGCGGGCCACCAGACCGGGCACGGCCACCGCGAGGCCCGCGGGCCACAGCCCCTCCCGCTCCGCCTCGGCGATCACCTGACGTATCAGCGTCGTCAGTTCCTGGATCACCGGCTCGGGCGGCCGCCCGCGGTTCGTGCCGTGCCGCACGGCCCGGGCCCGTACCTCGCCCCGTAGATCGACCGCACACACCGCGAGATGGTCGACGCCCACCTCCGCCCCGATCCCCGCGGGACCTTGCCCGCTGACGGCGAGGGCCGAGCCCGGCCGCCCCACCCGGCCGGGCCGCTCGGGGCCCAGCTCTTCGAGGAGTCCCGAACGGATCAGCTCGTCCACCAGCGTCGACACGGCCGCTCGCGTCAGGCCGATGCGCGAGGCGACGGCGGCGCGCGACAGCGGCCCCTCGGCCTTGACGGTGTGCATCACCCGGGAGAGGTTGCGGCGACGCATGCCCTGCTGGGTGTCGGGCAGCCGACGGCCGGAACCGGTCGGGTGAACCTCGTGCAGCGGTGCGGTCATGCCTCCGTCAGTCCTCGTCCGGACGGTCCCCTCGGGCGGTCCTTGTCAGTGTCCGGTCAGTTCCGGTTCGGCTCCCGCTCCAGCAGCGGGGCCGCGTCGGAGAGTACCCCGGTGATCCTCGCGAGCGTCTCCTCGTCCCGTTCCACGGCGTCGAGCACGGGCCCGCGGGCGGTGTTCCAGCGCCGGGCGACGGCGGCCGGGTCCTCGCCCGTCAGCAGGCCCGCGGCCTGAGCGGCGGCTCCCAGCGCGACCAGTTCCTTGGCCTCGGGCACCTGAACGGGCCGCCCCGACAGCCGGCGAACCGTCTCCTGCCAGGCCGTTCCCCGGGCGCCGCCGCCGATCAGCAGCAGCGGAGCGGAGCGGTCGGCGTCCTCGTCGAGCACCAGGTCGAGCGCGCCCAGCAGCGAGTGGACCGCGCCGTCGTACGCCGCCTGGAGCAGCTGCCCACCCGTCGTGTCGTGCCGGAGTCCGTGCAGCAGTCCGGAGGCGTGCGGCAGGTTCGGCGTGCGCTCACCGTCCAGGTAGGGGAGCAGCGTCACGCCCGCGCCCGGCTCGACGGCCTCGCGGTCCAGGCCCAGCAGCGCGGCGACTCGGTCGACGGCCAGGGTGCAGTTCAGGGTGCAGGCCAGCGGGAGCCAGTCGCCGCGCGGGTCGGCGAAGCCCGCCACGGTGCCGCTCGGATCGGCGGGGCGTCGCGTCGAGACGGCGTACACCGTGCCGGAGGTGCCGAGACTCAATACCGGGGTGCCGGGGCGCAGCCCGAGGCCGAGCGCGGCGGCCGCGTTGTCGCCGGTGCCCGCGGCGACCAGTGTGCCCCTGGAGAACGGCAGCTCGTGGCCTGCATGCACGGTTCCGGCCACCTCACCGGGCCGGACGATGCGCGGGAGCAGCGCAGGGTCGAGGCCGACGTGGGCGAGAACCTCTTCGTCGTACGTCTCGGTCGCGGACGCCCACCAGCCCGTACCGGAGACATCGCCCCGGTCGGTCGTGCCTTGTCCGGTGAGACGTTCGGTGAGGTAGTCGTGGGGGAGTCGTACGGCCGCGGTCGCACGGACGGCGTCCGGCTCGTGCTCGGCCAGCCATGCCCACTTCGTGACCGTGAACGACGGACCGGGCACACTGCCGGTCCGTTCGGCCCAGGCCTTCGGGCCGCCCAGCTCCTCGACGAGCCGACGCGCCTGCGGCGCCGAGCGTACGTCGTTCCACAGCAGGGCGGGGCGTACGGGATCGCCCTGGGCGTCGAGCGTGACGAGCCCGTGCTGCTGGCCGCCGATCGACACCGCAGCGGCCTCGTGTGCCGCCTCCCCGCATTGGTGCAGGGCCTCGCAGAGCGCGTCCCACCACTGCCGCGGGTCGCTCTCGCGGCCCGCCCCCGTGGAGACGGTGTGCGGCGCCTGTCCGCTCGCCACCACCTGGCCGGTCGACGCGTCGACGACCAGGGCCTTGGTGGACTGGGTGGATGTGTCCACCCCGACGACGAGCGGACCCTCGGCTGCTGACATCGGGCTCTCCCTCTTCCGCGGCTCCGCGGGATCGGCCTGTTCTTGAGGTACCCAGGACCAGCGTGACCCGGGTTTCGCACTTCGTCTCTTCCCAGAGATGCCTTCGCATACTAATTTGTTAACTGCCATGACGAAATAGTCGGAGCTAGCAAGGAGCCGCGGCATGAACTACCAGCCCACCCCCGAGGACAGGTTCACCTTCGGCCTGTGGACCGTCGGCTGGCAGGGAAGGGACCCGTTCGGCGACGCCACCCGGCGCGCCCTGGACCCGGTCGAATCGGTGCAGCGCCTGGCCGAGCTCGGTGCCTACGGAGTGACCTTCCACGACGACGACCTGATCCCCTTCGGATCTTCGGACAGCGAGCGCGAGTCGCACGTCAAGCGGTTCAGGCAGTCCCTGGACGCGACGGGTCTGAAGGTGCCGATGGCCACCACCAACCTGTTCACGCACCCCGTCTTCAAGGACGGCGCGTTCACCGCCAACGACCGCGACGTCCGCCGCTACGCGCTGCGCAAGACGATCCGCAACATCGACCTGGCGGTCGAGCTGGGCGCCCAGACGTACGTCGCCTGGGGTGGCCGGGAGGGCGCCGAGTCGGGCGCCGCCAAGGACGTGCGCGTGGCCCTCGACCGTATGAAGGAGGCCTTCGACCTCCTCGGCGAGTACGTGACCTCCCAGGGCTACGACCTGAAGTTCGCGATCGAGCCGAAGCCGAACGAGCCGCGCGGCGACATCCTGCTGCCCACCGTCGGCCACGCTCTCGCGTTCATCGAGCGCCTGGAGCGCCCGGAGCTGTACGGCGTCAACCCCGAGGTCGGCCACGAGCAGATGGCCGGGCTGAACTTCCCGCACGGCATCGCGCAGGCGCTGTGGGCGGGCAAGCTCTTCCACATCGACCTCAACGGCCAGTCCGGCATCAAGTACGACCAGGACCTGCGCTTCGGTGCGGGCGATCTGCGCTCCGCGTTCTGGCTGGTCGACCTCCTGGAGAGCGCCGGCTACGAGGGGCCGAAGCACTTCGACTTCAAACCGCCGCGCACCGAGGACTTCGACGGAGTCTGGGCGTCGGCCGCCGGCTGCATGCGCAACTACCTGATCCTGCGCGAACGTTCCGCGGCCTTCCGCGCCGACCCCGAGGTCCAGGAGGCGCTGCGCGCCTCGCGCCTGGACGAGCTGGCGCAGCCCACCGCGGCGGACGGTCTGGAGGGGCTGCTCGCCGACCGCGCGGCCTTCGAGGGCTTCGATGTGGAGGCGGCCGCGGCGCGCGGGATGGCCTTCGAGTGTCTGGACCAGCTGGCGATGGACCACCTGCTGGGTGCACGGGGCTGATCGGGTTCCCTGGGGTGTGTGGACCTGCCGTGGGTGTGGAGGCGCGGTCCTGCCGCCCGGCGCATCCGTGAGGTCCGGACCTGCCCTCCGGCGGGTCCGGACCTGGCGTTCTCCTTCTGTGGATCTCTGCGCGGAATTCGCCGGAATCATGCGATCCATGGCATGAGTCCGTATCAACTTCCGCGCGGGGGTCGCGTCATGACCGGTTCGAGGCGACTCTTGACGGTATGGCCATGCCGCCCGTACCGCCCCAGCCCCCTCGGCCGCCGGGAGACACGTCGCCTCCTGGAGGTGGTGGTTTTGGCCCTCCGTCCGGAGGCTACGGACCTCCCCCCGGCGGCTATGGTCCGTCGCCCGGCGGCTACGGTCCCCCTCCTGATGGCTACGGACCGCCGTCGCAGGGCGGTGGCCTTCCTCCCGGACAGGGCGGCGGGGGCTGGCAGTCGCCGCCTCCTGGATCGCCCGGTGGGCCCGGTGGCCATCGAGGCGGAGGGCGGCGCCGCAACCCCCTGTTCCTCGTGCTCGCCGTGATCGTGGCCGTAGGAGCCGTCGTCGCCGTGGCCGTGGTGGTCTTCGGTGGCGACGGCAAACAGGACAAGAAGTCGCCCACCGAAAGCACACGCCGCTCACCCAGCCCCTCGCTGAGCATCCCGTCCGAACTGCCCTCCCTGCCGTCAGAGGTGCCCAGCGTCGTGCCGACACTGCCCTCGGAGGTACCCGGTGGAGTCGTACCGAGCGACCTCCAATCGCTTTTCCCGACCCTCGCGAACGACGAAGTGCCGTACTACATGCTGAAGAAGGGCGACTGTTTCGACACGTTCGACAGCCTGCCCGGCCAGGCCGCCGAGCGCTCGTGCACCAAGCCGCACGACGCCGAAGTCGTGAAGGTGGCCGAACTCAACGGCAGTTACTCGACCGACGCCGCCCTCAAGAAGGCCGCGTCGGCGCTGTGCGAATCGATACTGGAACGCACGGCGGCCAGGCAGCCCGCGGGCACCGTACGCGGCACCCTGGTGCAGTATCCGGACTCCAGCGGCTACAAGATCGGCATCGACAATGTCGCCTGCAGCCTGGCGGCGGACATCGGCAAGGGCACCAACAAGCTGACGAAGCCCCTGAAGTGAGCGCCACGCGCGCGTGGCCGCCGTTCATCGCCCACGCGCGCGTGCTCTACGAAGAGCGTCCGAGGTCAGATCCCGTGCGGCAGCCGTACGTACGTGACCGTCGTCTCGATCCCGCTGTCCACCAGTCGGCCCTCGCGTCGAACGCACCCGCCCCGTCGGTCATCCCGAAGTCGTTGTCGTTGATGAGGGCGAGCGTGTCGTGGTCCACCCGCGCGACGCCCTCGATCTTGCCGGGCACCCCTTCGACCGTGCCCAGGTCCACGACCAGGCGCTTGCTGAGCACCGGGACGCCGGCCGCCGCCGGATCGTCGTGCTGTTCCAGGGAAGGCGACGTCGTGTCGGTGTCCCACGCGTCGCCGAGAATGTCCGCGTCACGCGTGAGCTTCACCAGCTGCAGGCGGGCGGCCTTGTCGGTGCGCTCCTCGACGAGCAACCGGTCACTGCCGACGGCCACCACGGAGGAGATCTTCAGCTCGGAGGTGTCGTCCTCGCTCGGATCGACCACATTCACCGGGTCGAAGCGGTACGCGTACTCGGCCGTCACTGCCCGCTTCTTGGGCGAGAAGCGCAGCAGCCGCGTCGTGCGCGAGGTGCCTCCCGCGTCGCCGTCGGGGAGCCAGAGCGGGCTCTGCAGGGCCATCACCAGCTCGCCGTCCGGGAGTTGGGCGAGCCCTTCGAAACCACGGTTGATCTTCCGGTGCAGCAGGATGGCCGGTAGCGCCTCGACCACCGGGTAGTCCGTACCCGTCAGGTTCAGCCCCTTGGGCACGTAGCGCGTAAGCACTTCCCCTTGCGCGGAGACATGGATCAGCGAAGGGCCGTACTCGTCGACGAGCCAGAAGGTGCCGTCCTGGGCCCGCACGATGCCCTCGGTGTCCACACCGTTCGCGTCGTACGTGAGCGGAGTCCGGGCGTCATAGGAGTACGGCGCTTCGTCGCGCCCCGCCTGATTGGGCAGCCCGCCGACGGGCTTCCCGGAGGCCGTGGTGATCGGGATCGCGTCGAGCACCTTCACCGTGTCACCGCACACCCTGATCTTCACGATCGCCGGATCGAAGCCCGGCACCGGGAACGTCCGCCGCTTCTTGCCGTCCACCTTGATCTGGCCATTGGGCCCGCGGTCGGTGACCGTCCAGAACTCGCCCTTGCGCCCGGCCGGATAGATGTCACTGCCGATTCCCCCGAGGTCCACGCCCCGGTCGTCGGCCACCGTCCAGGGCAGCAGCGTGTTGCTGAACACGCCCAGAGGGATGTCGCCGAGCGTCGCGGTGCGGCTCACTCGCGACTGCGACGGGGTGCCCGCGGCGCTCGCGGTGCCGGACACCACGAAGGCGGCCAGCGCGGCGAGCGGCACACTCGCCGCGACGGATCGGTGGACGCGGCGCCGGCCGACAGCATGCGGGGACATCGAGCCTCCTGGGGCACAAGTTCGCTGACAGCGGCCAGAGTTGGCCCCCGCACCGAACGTCGCGCGACCTGGAGGTGAACTCAGGGCGTCAACCATTCATCGGGTTTCCTTCCGCCGTGGCGAGCGCCGTTGCCGGATCCTTCGCTGCCGGTCCGGCCGGGGCCCAGCGGCCCCGCTCTTTGCGATACGGCCACCACCGACCGTCGCGCCCCAGACGCAGCTGAGCGGAGGCGCCGTCCGTCGTCCAGCGGTTGCCTGCGGCGCGCAGCCGCGGCCGCTCGTCCTCGTCCCAGGCCGACTCCAGAGCCGCACGCGCGCGTGTCGGCGATACCGCCTCCACGGCCCACTCGTCCTCGAGAACGGACAGCGCGGCCACACCCCCGTACCGCCAGGCACATATGGCGAGTTGCAGCTCCTCGCGATCGCGTCCCGACCCCTCGGCGAGGCGCTGGGTGATCGCCTTCTCCGGGCCGTCCGCTGCCAGCCGGACCGCGTCCTGGCCAAGTGTCAACTCGGCCTCGACCGCACGCTGTCCGTGTCCGGAAGCCAGTGCCTCCGCGAGCAGCCGGTACGCCTGGCCCGCGGCGGCGGCCGCGAGGAACTCCACGCCGGTGGGGTCGACTCCTGGGGCGGGCATGGTCTCCATGTCCAGGGAGGGCGGCCGCCCGGGCTCGTCGGGCAGTTCCGGAAGAGCCGGCAGCGGCGGCAGGATGTTCTGGGCGGCGTACGCCTCGGCGGCGTCCACGCCTTCCCGGCCGGTGACCGGCGACTCCCGCGCGGGCGCGCTGGTGAGCTCCTGGAGCTCGTCCAGCAGGCGGCGTTCGCCGCGCCCCCGCATCAACAGCAGAACGAACGGATCCTCGTCCAGCAACCGCGCCATCTGGTAGCAGAGGGCGGCCGTGTGCCCACAGTGGTCCCAGGCGCCACAGTCGCACTCCGCCTCCAGATCGCCGAGTGCCGGCAGGAGGTCGACTCCGGCGGCCGCCGCGTCCTCGACCAGATGCGGCGGCATGTCGCGGTCGAGCAGCGCCGCGATGTGCCCCGCGCGCTCGGCGGCCATGTCCAGGAAACGGTCCCAGTGCTCCTCGGGCAGCTCCTGCAGCAGGACATCCGCACGGTGTGCGGTGCGGTCGCGGTCCTGGACGACGGCCGTGATGCGCCCCGGACGCACCGACACGGCGCCCACCGCCCCGGCGCGCGCGAGCCTGCGGCCCGTCTTCACCTGCCCCGAGTCCAACGCCGCGTCCTCCAGGGCCTTCAGCCACGCTCGGCCCCACCAGGTCTGCGCGAAACCCCGCCCGGGCTCGGGCGGCAGCGCGGCGAACGTACGCTCCTCGGTGCGATCCGTCATCGTGCGCCCCCTCGCAGCTCCACCAGGTCGGCCAGCTCCGCGTCGGTCAGCTCCGTGAGCGCTGCCTCACCGGCGCCCAGGACGGAGTCGGCCAACTGCTGCTTGCGTCGCAGCATGTCGGCGATACGGTCCTCGATGGTTCCCTCGGCGATGAGCCGGTGCACCTGGACGGGCCGGCTCTGGCCGATGCGGTAGGCGCGGTCCGTGGCCTGTGCCTCGACGGCTGGGTTCCACCAGCGGTCGTAGTGCACGACGTGTTCGGCCCGTGTCAGGTTCAGTCCCGTGCCCGCAGCCTTCAACGACAACAGGAAGACGGGGATCTCGCCCTCCTGGAAGCGCTGCACCATCGCCTCGCGCTCGTTGATGGGCGTCCCTCCGTGCAGGAACTGCGTCGACACACCACGCGCGTTCAGGTGACGCTCGATGAGGCGCGCCATCCGGACGTACTGCGTGAAGACCAGAACACTCGCGCCCTCGGCGAGGATGGTGTCGAGCAGTTCGTCCAGCAGCTCCAGCTTCCCGGACCTGTCCGGGATCTTCGGCCGGTCCTCCTTGAGGAACTGGGCCGGGTGATTGCAGATCTGCTTCAGCCCGGTCAGCAGCTTCACGATCAGACCGCGCCGCGCCATGTTGTCCGCGCCCGAGATCTCCGCAAGAGTCTCGCGCACCATGGCCTCGTACAGACCCGCCTGCTCGTTGGTGAGGGCCACGGCACGGTCGGTCTCCGTCTTCGGCGGCAGCTCGGGCGCGATGCCCGGGTCCGACTTGCGGCGGCGCAGCAGGAAGGGGCGTACGAGCTGGGCGAGCCGGTCGGCCGCCGCGGGATCGAGGCCGTCCTCGACGGCTTGCGCGTAGCGCGAGCGGAACGTGCCGAGGCTGCCGAGCAGACCTGGTGTCGTCCAGTCGAGGATCGCCCACAGTTCGGAGAGGTTGTTCTCCACCGGGGTGCCGGTGAGCGCCACACGCGCGCGTGCGCCGATGGTGCGCAGCGCCCGCGCCGTCGCCGAGTAGGGGTTCTTCACATGCTGGGCCTCGTCCGCGACCACCATGCCCCACGCCACCTCGTCGAGCCGCGACGCGTCGAGCCGCATCGTGCCGTACGTCGTGAGCACGAACTCGCCGTCGGCCAGACCCTCCAGTCCGCGCCGAGAGCCGTGGAAGCGGCGTACGGGGGTGCCGGGAGCGAATTTCTCGATCTCGCGCTGCCAGTTGCCCATCAGGGAGGCCGGGCAGACCACGAGGGTGGGGCCCGCAGCGGACTCGTCGGTCTGCCGGTGCAGATGCAGGGCGATCAGCGTGATCGTCTTGCCCAGGCCCATGTCGTCGGCCAAACAGCCGCCCAGTCCCAAAGAGGTCATCCGGGCCAGCCAGTTGAGGCCCCGCGCCTGGTAGTCCCGCAGCGTCGCGCGGAGCGCGGCGGGCTGCCCGACCGGCTCCTGTCCCTCCGGGTCCGCCAGCCGCTCCCGCAGGGTCGCCAGCCATCCCGTGGGACGGACGTCGACCCGGCGGCCGTCGACCTCCGTGGAGCCCGTCAGAGCGGCGCTCAGCGCGTCGATGGGCGTGACCTTGCGGCCCTGCTGCGCCTGGGCACGGCGCACCTCGCGCGGATCGACGAGGACCCATTGGTCGCGCAGCCGCACCATGGGCCGGTTGGCCTCGGCCAGCTGGTCCAGCTCCTGGCGGGTGAGTTGCTGGTCGCCCAGCGCGAACCACCAGTCGAAGGCGAGGAGCGCGTCCGCGGACAGGAACGAGGGCGCGTCCGAGGTGGCCTTGCCCCGGCCCTCTCCCTCGTCCAGTGGGCCGATGACCGCCCGGGTCGTCAACTTCCGTGCCAGCTCCGTCGGCCAGTACACGTCGACACCGGCGAACGCCAGCGTGCGCGAGGCTTCGCCGAGGAGCTCGGCCACTTCCTCGTCGGCGAGCTCGACGGTGTCCGGCACGGCTGCCGAGAGCAGGGGAGCGAGCGGGGCCCAGGCCCGGGCCGCGCGGCGCAGCGCGAGCAAGGCGTCCCTCCGCGCGCGTGGGCCGAAGCCGGCGGATCCGGCCCAGACTGCGGAGGCATCCGCGACGAGGGCCGGATCGCTCGCGCTGTGCAGTTGCAGCACCGCGCGGAACGGCAGCCGCGTCTCGTCCGACACCGCCGACGCCAGCCCCGGCACCTCGACGCGCAGGGAGATCCGTACGTCCGCGTCGTGCATGGCGGCGACATCTTCGGCCCAGGCGCGCTGCTCGGGCATGTGCTGGGGCTCCGGCGCCGCGAAGGGCGGACCGCCCGCCGCGAACGCCGCCGCGGGTGAGCGGGGCAGCGCGTCGGCGACCGCGTCCAGGAAGGCGCGCAGCAACCGCTCGGGCTCCGGCAGCCGCAGCGGTTCGGCTTCGTCCACCGGCGCCGCGTGCGCCTCGGGCGGCATGGCTGCCGCCAGCTCACGGATCCGCTCCAGATCCTCCGCGCGCAGCGGACCCGCACGCCACACGTCGTGGTCACCGGACGACAGCCCCGGCAGCAGCAGTCCGCGCGCGGCGAACTGGAGGGCGAGCACGGCGGCCGTGCCCCAGAACGCGGTCGCCCGCTGAACCTGTGCGACGGCACGCGCGCGCGTGAGGACCGGCAGAGCGGCCCGTACAGGAAGCAGCACAGCGGGCACGGTCACGAGCTCGACGCCCTCGTCCGCGGGCAGCACGACGGTCAGCTCCTCGGCGGAGCCGGACGCCACCGGGGGAGGGGAGTCGCCTTCAGGGCGCCAGAACGCGACGTTGCCGGTACGGGAGGGATCGGAGGGCACGAACACGGTACAGCAGTGGGCCAGTTCGGAGATCTCGGCGGGGGTTGCCGCGGGAATCCTCTGCACAGCGATGGCGTATTCCTCAAACTTGACTACTGGGGGCCGGGTCGCCGAGGGTACAGCACCCGGGAGGGCAGGCGGGCACGGCCGGCCATTTGACGTGGGTCACCTCGTGCGGGGTGTAGCCAGCACCCCTGCCGTGCGCCAGGAGACCCCCGTATCGACACGGGTGGTGGTGCCATGGTCGCCGAAGGTCACTGATTCGTACGTTTCATCAGGTCAGCCCGTTGTCTGAGAGACCGGAGACCCGCCATGCCCCAGACCGCCGCAGTCCTCGCGGAAGACCCTCCAGGGGCGAGCGTCGGGCAGACCCCTGGAAGCGAGTTCGCGCCCCTCTTGCGTACGGTCAAGGACCGGGGTCTCCTGAGGCGGCGTCACGGCTGGTACGCGCGCGAGATCGCCGCGAACGCGCTGGCCCTGGCGGCAGTCGTGACCGGCATCGCCCTGATCGGCAACTCCTGGTGGACGCTGCTCCTCGCCCCGGTGCTCGCCGTCCTCGCCGCCCGAACGGCGTTCATAGGCCACGACGCGGGCCACTCCCAGATCACCGGCGACAAGTCCGTCGGCCGCCTGATCGGCCTGATCCACGGCAACCTGCTCCTGGGGATGAGCTACTCCTGGTGGAACGACAAGCACAATCGCCACCACGCCAACCCCAACCACATCGACAAGGACCCCGACGTCGTCGCCGATGTCCTGGTGTTCACCAGTGAGCAGGCCAAGGACCGGTCCGGCTTCCGGCGCTGGCTCACCCGCAACCAGGCCTGGCTCTTCTTCCCGCTCACCCTCCTCGAAGGCGTCGCCCTGAAGGTCCATGGCTTCCAAGACCTGCGCAGGCAGCCGCCGCGTGAGCGGGTCGTGGAGGCCCTGCTGCTGATGGCCCACGTGGCCGCGTACGCGACGCTGCTGCTCACCTCCATGTCGCTCGGGAAGGCCCTGGCCTTCGCCGCCCTCCACCAGGCGCTGTTCGGCCTGCACCTGGGCATGGCCTTCGCACCCAACCACAAAGGCATGGAAATGCCCGACCCGGACGGCGAGTGCTGGGGACATCTGCGTCGCCAAGTGCTCACCTCGCGCAATGTCCGCGGAGCAGTTCTCACGGATTGGTTCCTCGGCGGCCTGAACTACCAGATCGAGCACCATTTGTTCCCTAGCATGCCCCGCCCCCATCTGCGCCTTGCCCAGCCCCTGGTGCGCGCGCACTGCCAGGAGTTGGGTATCTCCTACACGGAGACCGGGCTCGTCGACTCCTACCGGCAGGCCCTCCGCCACATGCACGAGGTCGGGGAACCTCTCAGGGTTGAGTAGGGGGCGCGCCTCAGGGACGTATCAGGGTCGCGGTCCGGAACCGTGGGAGACAGAGACCCGTTCTCAGGACAGAGAGCGGCAGCAGCCGCGAAGGAGGCGACGCACATGTCGAAGAACGCGAAGATCGCTGCGGGAGGTGTGGCGGTCGGGCTCATCCTGCTGATCTGGTTGCCCTGGTGGGCCGCCTTCCTGATCGTGCTGGGAGTCCCGGCGGCCGCATACCTTGCGCTGGACCCCTCGCAGCGGCGCAGGCTGCGCCGCGTCACGCGCAAGGAGCTCGGCCGCTGAGGAGCCACCGCCCTGGTGCTGCTCCGTCCAGCGCGCCCGAGTTCGTCGCATCGCCGCTCGCGGACGTGCCGTCGGTACGGTCCGCGATCGGCGATGCGACGCGAGGCGGATCCACCGACCTCGGCCCGTTCGAGGGGCCACTTCGACTCCCCACCCGTCCCACACACGCAGGAGCGCCCTGACGCTACGCCCGCCCGCTCACCCCGCACGCGTACGAATCCCTCCAGCGCCCTCGACGCCGGTGACCTACGAACGGCACACGACGCCGTTGCTGGCACGCCTCGCCCCGAGCGACACCAGGGCGGGCCGCCACGACACGTACCGGGCGGGCCGTCGGGCGCCGCCTCGCGGTGGCCCGGGCTGCGCTCGCGACCACGGCTCGTCGAAAACGCTGGCGAAGACGCGACCGTTGACGCGTGCCGCGTTCTGCCCGTCCGGCTGACCCTGGACGCGAGCGATGCCATAAGGGTGCTCGGCGATGCGTTCACCGACCCGGAGGACCCCGCAAGGTGCGGGACGCAGCGGCCTGCCGAGTCGCCGTGCCACGCGGTTGCGCGTGGCACCGCACCTCAGCTCGGGCGTACCGCCATCTTGTCGAGCGCCTCCAGGAGACCGGGCAGTTCCGGTCCACGACCGACGGGTAGGACCTCTCCGGGCTCCTCGTCGAGGAGGACGAACGCTATGTCGTCGGTCCTGGCGACCAAGGACCAGCCGGGGCCGTCGGCCCGCAGGGTCCGGGCGTCGCCCGTGGCGAAGGACGAGCGGACACGACCGAGCGGAGGCGGCGTTTCCACGTATGAGCGGGCCTCCGCGAGCACCCGGCGGACACCGCTGCGTGCCTCGCCGTCGACACTCGCCTCCTGAGCCGCTTCCTCGGCCCGGGCCACGTCGGGCTCGGCCTCGCCCTCCGACGTGACGAACTCGCTGTCGTCGATCTGCTCCCGCCAGGTCGCCCACTGCAGCGCGATCTCGTCGGCGCCGAGCCGCCGTTGGGCAGGACCCCAAGTGGCGGTGTCCGGCGGACTGAGCGGGGGCTGCTCCGTGAGCTCGGGCGCCGGGTCGTGCGGGGCCGGCACCCCGGGGGCCGAGACGGCGACCTCGAGCGGCCAGCCGGGCAGCGCGGAGACGACCGTGCGCTCGTCCGGCGACAGGTCGTGCTCCATTCCGCAGTCCCAGGACGCGATGGCGACGGCGACCAGCGAGACGTCGTCGACGACCACCGTCCACCGCGCGCCCTCGCCGTCCTGGCCGAGCACGAGACCGTACCCGTCGGCGAGAGGCGCGAGACCGAGCGCCGCACATGCCTCCGGGTAGTCGTCCCCCAGTACGCTGGGGAACTTCGCGGGTGTCAGCAACACCGCCGTCAGCACATAGAGCGCGTCGTCGTCCAGTGCGTCGTCGTCCCCGGTGGCGACGGCGCCATCGTCCGTCCCGGCCATCCCTGCCTCCCCATCGCTACGTTCGTCGGCGCACCATAATGCGACCGGAAGGCGCTTGTCACGGGCCCGAAGCACACGCGGAGCTGCAGTTATCCGGCTGGACAGGGGCGAAACGACCGTTCCGGCCCCGAGGTCAGGCCACGGGCAGTCCGAGCAGCGTACGGGCCACCGTCTGCGGCGACTCGTCGCGTTCTCGTGCCAGGGCTATCACGGCCCGGCAGGCGAGCTCGTTCACCCCGAACGACAGCGCCTCCGGCGACACCCATGCCGCCGCCTCGTCGATCTGGTCCTGGTCGTCCTCGGCGCACGCCGACACATAAGCCGCGGCCGCCTCGAACAGGTTGTGCGCACGCTTCTCGGACCGCGGCGCCGCGGTCCGGGACTCCTCGGACCGCTCGGTCCCCTTGTTGCGCCACTGCTTGCGGAGTCTGCCGAACATGCCGGACATCAGGCCACCTTCCCCCTGTGCGATGGTCATCTCCGATCGTTCATCTGCTGCTACTCAACGTAGAGTTGGAGCCGCGGCGACAGAAGGGGGACAGCCCGGTGAAGCGTTACGAGCGGCTCGAACAGATTCGGCGGATGGATCCGGAGAAGGAGGCGTCGGAGATCTACCGGCTCACCTCCGCGTACTAATTCCCCTGGGACTTCACCCGCGCCCTGGAAGTGGCCCTCTACCGCACCTACGCCGTCCCCGGCATCGGCCGGCTCCTCGCCGAGACGGCGGAACTCACGGACCGCGCACAGAAGCGCTACGACGACACGGCGCTGCTCCTCGATGCCATCGTCGAGCACGGCTTCGACGGTGAGCAGGGCCGCACGGCGATCCGCCGCATCAACCAGATGCACCGCAGCTACGACATCAGCAATGAAGACATGCGTTATGTACTCTGCACCTTCGTGGTCATGCCCAAAAGGTGGATCGAGGCCTACGGGTGGCGCAAGCTGTCGCGCCACGAGATCGTCGCGTCAACCGTGCACTACCGCACCCTGGGGCGGCACATGGGTATCCAGGACCTTCCTGAGACCTACGAGGAGTTCGAGGCCTGTCTCGACGCCTACGAAGAGGCGCACTTCGGGTGGGACGAGCGTGCACGCCGGGTCTCCGACGCGACGCTGGACCTGATGGCTTCCTGGTACCCGCGTCCGCTCGCGCCGCTGCTGCGTGCCTCGACCCTGGCCCTGCTCGATGAATCGCTGCTGCAGGCCTTCCGGTACAAAGCCCCGGGTGCCACGACGCGCGCGTTGGTCCGCCGCGCGGTGCGCGCGCGTGGTCGACTGGTTCGGCTGATGCCGCCGCGCCGTGCGCCGCACTTCGCGAGGCAGAACTGGGAGATCAAGGGCCACCCGGACGGCTACCGCGTCGCAGAGCTGGGCACCTGTCCGGTGCCCGGTGTGCGGGGTTGCCCCGTCTCACCGGCCACCCGCGCCGAGTGAGTCGATCGTGGCCCGCAGCCAGGTCAGTTCGGCCCGGCTCGTGGCTCGCGCGATGGTGAGGATGCCGCGCCGGAAGGGGTCGTCCAGCTCCTCGGCGGACAGCGGCCGGTCACCTTCGTAGAAGAAACTCGCGGGCTCCTCCAGGAAGGCGAGTCTGCGCCGCAGCACGGCGGCCTGGGCCCCCGGGTCCTCCAGGTGCCTGAGGAAGGCGAGCACCGTGAACCAGCGGTTCTCGTCGGTGATGTCGCGCTGTACCGGGTCCGCCAGCCGGCGGCGCAGCTCGCTTCTGCCTTCCTCCGTGAGCGTCAGAACATGACGAGGAGCGGCCACGGCGCCGGGCTGGGGCGCCCGCACCAGCAGGTCCGCCTTCTCCAACCGTTTGATCGCGGGATACAGCGTGCTCTCCGCCACGGGTTTCACATGCCCGGTCAGCGCGCTGATGCGCTTGCGCAGCTCGTAGCCGTGCAGGGGGGCGTCGTGCAGAAAACCGAGGATGGCCAGCTCCAGCATGCCCGCATTCTGCCGCACTTTCCTTGTACCTCGCTTCCGCTATACATCGGTACCGATGTATCCTCCTGGAGACGTGGAAAACCACGAAGCGGCGACACAGGGGAGTGCGCGATGCGGCAGGCCGAGTTCGACGGCAACGGAAGCCAGATCCGCTGGACGGAGGCGGCGGGCGCGGAACCGGCGCGGGTGTACGTGCACGGGTTGGGGGCGGCCTCGACGGTCTACCACGCCCATTTGGCGGCCCGGCCCGAACTGGCGGGCCGTCGTACTCTGTTCGTCGACCTGCCCGGTCACGGCATCAGCGACCGGCCCGCGGACTTCGGCTACACCCTGGAAGACCACGCGGACGCGTTGGCGGTGGCCCTGGACGCGGCCCACCTCGCCGGCACGGAGCTGGTCGCGCACAGCATGGGCGGCGCCGTCGCCATCGTGCTCGCCCACCGGCGGCCCGAACTCGTCTCACGGCTGGTCCTGGCGGAGGCCAACCTCGACCCGTACCCTCCGCTCACCGCGGGCAGCAGCGGCATCGCTTCCTACGAGGAGGACGACTACGTCGAAAACGGCGGTCACGCGCGCGTGCTGGCGAAGGTCGGTCCCTCCTGGGCTGCCACCATGCGACTCGCCGATCCGCGCGCCCTGCACCGCACGGCGACGGGGCTCAGTCGCGGCACGAACCCCACGATGCGCCGGATGCTCGAAGAGCTGACGGCGGACCGCGTCTACCTTCAGGGTGAGCTGAGCGGTGAACTCCCGGGCAGCGAAGGCCTGGAGGCCGCCGGAGTGCGCGTCGTGACCGTGCCCAGGGCCGGACACAACGTCATGTTCGACAACCCCGATGCCGTCGCGGTGGAGATCGCCGGAAGGGGCTGACACTCCAGCCACAGGGCGGGGCTGACGCTCCGGCCCAGGGAGAGGCTGACGCCACAGGCGGGCCGTAATGGGCTGACGCCTCACCCGCGGGTGACGCGGCCGCCGCGTCACCCGCGACGTACGGCCAGTGCGAGGAAACGGGCGTCCTCGTCGACGTACGACGTCATGGCCCAGCCGGAACCGGCGAGGAGGGGACCGAGGTTGCCCTCCGCACGCAGGTCGTCCGGGGTGATCTGCCGGCCCTGACGGGCCGCGAGCGCCGCCCGGCCGATCGGGTGGAAGAGGGCGAGGGTGCCGCCCGGCCGCACCACGCGTGCCAACTCCTTCAGGTTCTCCGCCGGGTTCGGCAGGTGCGCGACAAGCCCCGCCGCGAACACCGCGTCCAGCGAATCCGTGCGGAACGGAAGCCCGGCGACGTCGGCGAGCAGCAACTGCCCGTCGCGGTTCCGCCCGGCCCGTACGGCGGCCTCCAGCATGGCGGGCGTCAGATCGGCCCCGATGACCACTCCGGAGGCCCCTACGGCCGCTCGTAGCGGTGGCAGGGCGCGGCCGGTGCCGCAGCCCGCGTCGAGCACGCGGTCGCCCTCGCGCAGACCGAGTTCGGCGACCGCGGCCGCGTACGCCGGCCCGTCGTCGGGGAACCGCTCGTCCCAGTCCGCCGCGCGGGCCGTGAAGAACTCCTGGACGTGTGTGTGGTCGTCGCTCATGTTCCGCATGATCCCTCACCGACACGAAAGACGTCGCGGTGCACACGTTCGCGCGTGACGCGATCGTTCAGGTACATCTCTTCGTCATATTCCAACAGCTTTCGAAATGCGCCCCCGTTGTGCGCCCCTGCTCGGACTAGCGTCCCTGGGCCATGGGACACCTGGACCACGCCGCCTTCGGCTGGCTGACACCCGTGCTGTCGTACGTGATGGCCTGCATAGGCGCTGCCCTGGGGCTGCGCTGCACGGTCCGCGCGCTCGGCGCCACCGGGCGGTCACGCCGCAATTGGCTCCTCACCGCGGCCTCCGCGGTCGGCACCGGCATCTGGACCATGCACTTCGTGGCGATGCTCGGCTTCAGAGTCACCGGTACGGAGATGCGCTACAACGTGCCTTTGACCATCCTCAGTCTGCTCGTCGCCATGGTCGTCGTCGGCGCGGGCGTCTTCGCCGTCGGGTACGGCCGCGACCGGGGCCGCGCACTCGTCCTGGGCGGGCTCACCACTGGGCTCGGCGTCGCGAGCATGCACTACCTGGGCATGGCCGCGCTGCGGCTGCACGGCCAAGTGCGCTACGACCCGGCCCTGGTCGGGCTCTCCGTCGTGATCGCCGTGGTCGCGGCGACCGCGGCCCTGTGGGCGGCGCTCAACATCAAGTCGCCCGTGGCGGTCGCCGTCGCCTCCCTCGTCATGGGCGGCGCGGTGAGCAGCATGCACTACACCGGAATGCTGGCGGTGAGCGTGCACGTCAGCCCCTCCGCGCAGGCCCTGCCCGGGGCCACGGCGATGCAGTTCATCTTCCCCCTCGCCGTCGGCCTCGGGTCCTTCCTCTTCCTGACGTCGGCGTTCGTCGCGCTGTCGCCGACGTCCGACGAACGCGAAGCATCCGCATCGGCCCAGCGGCCGGTCGAGAGCGTCGCCCGCTAGCGGCGGGCCCGGAGCCACGACGGCCCGGAAGGCACGCCCCGAACCTTTCCGATCGAGGAGGCCATGCGCACATCCCGTAGGACCCCCACAGCCGGCGCCGAGCCGCCGCCCCAGCCCTTGGCGCGCGGTCGCCGTGCGCACGCCGGCCCGCCGGCCGACGAGCGCACGGAAACCGACGAAACCCTCGCCGGGCCGCCGCCAGAGGCACCCACGCGCGCGGGACGGTGGCGCATCAGGCCCCGCACCGTACGAGCCAAGATCGTCTGCCTGCTGATGGTGCCGGTCATCTCCTTGCTCGCCCTGTGGGCGTACGCCACGGTGAGCACTGCTCAGGACGTCGCGCGGCTACGGCAATTGCAGCGCGTGGACTCGACGGTCCGAGCTCCGGTCGACGCAGCCGTCGCCGCCCTCCAGGCCGAGCGTGTGGCCGCCGTCCGCTACGCGACCGACCCGGCCACTGAACAGCCGAACGACCTCAAGGTACTGGCGCGGCGCACCGACCGGGCGGTGGCGAAGCTGCGACTTGGCGACCACAACACGGTCGCCGACGGTGCCGACCTGCCGGCGGGAGTGGCGGGGCGCCTCGAAGCCTTCGTCACCGCAGCCGAACAAGTGCGGTCCCTGCGCACTGCCGTGCTGGACCGCCGTACCGGATGGGACGAGGCATACGGGCAATACACCAAGACCGTCGCGACGGCCTTCGGCGTGGGCGGCGCGCTCACCGGCATCCAGGACGCCGACCTCGGTTCCGACGCGCGCGTGCTACTCGAATTCTCCCGGGCCGGGGAAGCGCTGGCCCAGGAGGACGCGGTGCTGTCCGGCGCCCGGGCCGCCGGGACCCTCGATGGGGAACGGCTGCGTCTGTTCACCGGTGCCGTCGTCACCCGCCGTACCCTGACCGATTCGGCCGTCGCGGATCTGCGCGGGCCCGAACGAGCCGCCTGGCACGACCTCGTGGAGGGGAGCGCGTACGCCGACGTACGCGCCGCCGAGGACAAGGTGCTTGTCTCCCGCCCCGGTGGCAAAGCGATCGACGCCGCGCCGGAGGCCGACTGGAACACGGCCCACACGCGCGTGCAGGACGGAATGCGCACGATCGCGGCGAACGCGGGCCGCGGTGTCGCGGACCGGGCAGACCCGTTCACACGCGGTCTGCTCACCCCCGCCGGTGCCGCGGTCCTGTTCGGGCTCGCTGCCGTCGTCGCGTCGCTCGTCATCTCCGTACGCATCGGACGCGGTCTCGTCGTCGAATTGGTGAGCCTGCGCAACAGCGCCCTCGAGATCGCGCGCCGCAAACTGCCGCAGGCCATGCGCAGGCTGCGAGCGGGCGAGGAGATCGACGTCCGCGCCGAGGCCCCGCCCGGGCCGCCCGCGGAGGACGAGACCGGACAGGTCGCGGAAGCTCTCGGCACCGTGCACCGAGCCGCCCTGCGCGCCGCCGTCGAACGCGCGGAACTCGCCAGCGGAATTTCCGGGGTCTTCGTCAATCTCGCCCGCCGCAGCCAGGTTCTCGTGCACCGCCAACTGAGCCTGCTGGACAGCATGGAGCGCAGGTCGGAGGATCCGAACGAACTGAGCGACCTGTTCCGGCTCGACCACCTCACCACACGGATGCGGCGCCACGCGGAGAGCCTGATCATCCTCTCCGGAGCCGCACCCGGCCGGGCCTGGCGCATGCCGGTGTCACTGACGAACGTGGTCCGCGCAGCCGTCTCCGAAGTCGAGGACTACGCGCGCGTGGAGGTACGACAACTCCCCGAGGCATCCGTGGCCGGAGCCGCGGTGGCCGACCTCACGCACCTCCTGGCGGAGATCGTCGAGAACGCCGCGCAATTCTCGCCGCCGCACACCCGCGTGCGGATAACCGGCGAGCCCGTCGGCAACGGCTACGCGGTCGAGGTCGAGGACCGGGGGCTCGGCATGGGCAAGGAGACCCTCGCCGAGGCCAACCGGCGCATCGAGCAGTCCGAGGCGCTCGACCTGTTCGACAGCGACCGGCTAGGCCTCTTCGTGGTCAGCAGGCTGGCGGCCCGGCACGGCATCAAGGTGCACCTGCGGACCTCGCCCTACGGCGGAACCACCGCGGTCGTTCTGCTGCCCACGGCCCTGCTGCACGGCGGCGCGGCGGAACGTTCCACCCGCAGGGCGGACATCGACAGGCCCGCGGAACGGGAGTACGCGCGCGTGTCGGCCGCCCAGGAACAGGACTCCGTCCAGGCCATCACCGAGCGGCCCGCATTGGTGCCCCCGGTGCAGGCAGCCCCCGAAGCTCCCGTGAACGGCTCGTCGGACAACCCACCACCTGGCGTCACCACGCTGCGGCTGCACCGTCCCCCGGACGACGCCGAAGGCTCCGACGACCTTCCACGCCGTGTACGGCAGGCGAGCCTCGCCCCCCAACTGCGCGAACACCGCTCCGAGGAGCCGGCGCAAACGCAGGGTCCCCAGAGCGACGACCGGCGCACCCCCGAACTCGTACGGGACCGCATGGCGGCCTACCGCGACGGCTGGGCACGCGGCGGCGGCAGGTCAGCAGGCCTCGGCGCCACCCCCGACCCGCAAGCGGGCAGCGACAGCAGCGAAGGAGACCCCGCATGATCCAGGATCCGAGCATGAGGGCCGCCCAGCGGTCCGGCGAACTCGACTGGCTGCTGGACGACTTGGTGCTGCGTGTGGCCGAAGTGCGACACGCCGTGGTGCTGTCGAACGACGGGCTTGCGGTGGGCGCGTCCACCGGCCTCAGGCGCGAGGACGCCGAACACCTCGCCGCCGTCGCCTCCGGCTTCCACAGCCTGGCCAAGGGTGCGGGGCGCCACTTCGGCGCCGGCGGAGTACGTCAGACGATGGTGGAGATGGACGACGGCTTCCTGTTCGTCGCCGCGGCGGGGGACGGTTCCTGCCTCGCCCTCCTCACCGCCGTCACCGCCGACATCGGCCTGGTGGCGTACGAGATGGCGCTGCTGGTCAAGCGCGTCGGCGAGCACCTCTACACGCCGCCGCGCGCCGCCGCACAGCCGCCCGCAGCCGGATGACCGAGGACGGTCGGTGCAGATGACCGAGGACACGCCGGGCAGTCAGTGGTACGACAACGAGGCCGGACCACTCGTTCGTCCCTATGCGATGACGGGTGGGCGTACCAAACCCGGCCCCACCGGGGTGCGCTTCGACCTGATCGCCCTGGTGACACTCGACGCGGGCGCACCCGACGTCGACGAAGACACCTCGCTCGGTCCGGAACATCGGGCGCTGATCGAACTGTGCCGGATCGAGACGCAGTCGGTGGCCGAACTGGCCGCGGACGCCGACCTGCCGGTGGGCGTGGTCAGGGTGCTCCTCGGTGACCTGCTGGAACTGGGCTGCCTCACCGTCAGCCGCCCCGTGCCGCCGGCGCAACTGCCCGACGAGCGGATTCTCCGCGAGGTGATCGAGGGACTGAGAGCGCTCTAGATGAATCATCTCGGCTTGGCCTTGGACCTCTATGTGCCCACATCCGGGCACCGATGGGGTGCGAGCCGGTCAGAACGGTCAAATTGCGGTCCAATCCCTCGAAGGGGAGCCGCAGTTGCCATGATGCTGACTTCGCACACCCGCACAGATGTACCGACGCACACCCGCTCAGATGTGGCGCGCGCCCTGCACAGATGTACCGACGTCGACCGTTGCCGGCACTCCCGAGAGAAGTGATCGATGGTCTCCGAGAACTCCGACGCCTCGGGTGGCGAGATGACCGCCCTGGCATTGAAGATACTGGTCGCCGGCGGATTCGGCGTGGGCAAGACCACCCTGGTGGGCGCGGTCAGTGAGATCAGGCCGCTGCGTACCGAGGAACTGCTCAGCGAGGCGGGTCAGTCGGTGGACGACACCGACGGCGTGGACCAGAAGGTCACGACGACGGTCGCCATGGACTTCGGACGCATCACCATCAGGTCCGGCCTCTCGCTCTACCTCTTCGGAACCCCGGGGCAGGACCGGTTCTGGTTCCTGTGGGACGAGCTGTCGCAGGGCGCCCTCGGCGCCGTCGTCCTCGCGGACACCCGGCGGCTCGAGGACTGCTTCCCCGCGGTGGACTATTTCGAGCACCGGCACATCCCGTTCGTGGTGGCCGTCAACTGCTTCGCGGGCGCCCGCGCCTACGGCGCCCAGGACGTGTCTCGCGCCCTTGACCTCGACCGGGGCACGCCCGTGGTCCTCTGCGACGCACGTGACCGCGACTCCGGGAAGGAGGTGCTGATTCGTCTCGTCGAGTACGCCGGGCGGGTGCACACTGCCCGGCTGCTCGACTCCGTCGGCTGATGTGAAGAGCGACCGCACCGGAGGCTTCCGTGGCCGCTCCGGTGCGGACCGATGTTCTCAGTCGGCCACGGAGGCGTAGGCCAGGACCTTCTCGATCCGTACGCGTACGAGGAGTTCACCGGGAACCCCGTTGCGTTTCCCGAACTCCTCGGCGCGATCGTCTCCCATGTACCGCGCGCCGATCCGCGCCGCCCAGTGCCGCAACTCGTCGAGGTCCTCCGAAAGCTCGGCCCGCCCCTCCAGCACGACGAAGTCGAAGGGCGGCCGGTCGTCGTCCACGCACAGCGCGACCCGGCCGTCCCGGGCGAGGTTCCGTCCCTTCACACTCTCCTTTGCGGTGTTGAAGACCACGTCGTCGCCGTCCAGCAGAAACCAGATCGGCGTCACGTGCGGACTTCCGTCGGCTCGGACAGTGGACAGCTTTCCGGTGCGGGTGCCGTGCGAGACGAACGCCCGCCATTGCTCCTCGGTCATCTTCTCTGCCATGCCGCCCATCCTCCTTGCTCGGACGGCGGCTGTGGGGAAGGCTGGCTGGTCAGATCCTCCGTACAGGGGGAAGGACACCACGGGGAGACCGGATCATGGCGCAGAACACGGGACTTGGCTGGCTGCTGGACGACCTGACCGAGCGCGTCGAACACATACGGCACGCGCTGGTGCTGTCCAACGACGGACTGGTGACGGGCGCGAGCACAGGGCTGCGGCGCGAGGACGCCGAACACCTCGCCGCGGTCTCGTCGGGCCTGCACAGCCTGGCCAAGGGCTCCGGCCGTCACTTCGGCGCGGGTCAAGTGCGCCAGACAATGGTTGAGTTCGACGATGCGGTGCTCTTCGTCACCGCTGCGGGCTCCGGAAGCTGTCTGTGCGTCCTCAGTGCCGCGGAGGCCGACATCGGTCAGGTCGCCTATGAGATGACGCTGCTCGTCAACCGCGTCGGCGAACATCTCCGCGTGGACGAGCGGCAGCCCGAAAGTACACCCACTGTAGACCTCTGACCTGCGCATACGCTGCCGCGGTCTCAGTTATCCACAGGCTCGCCGCGATGTCCGCCGAGCCGGATACGGTTTTTCTCGAAGCTAGCGCACGCCAGCGCGAGCAACTCGCTCCACGGGGGAGAACCGTCATGTCCGGCACCACGACTACACAGTCCGCCACGTCGTCACTCAGCCGCGCCGCACGAGAACTGGAACTCAGGCGCGGCGAGTTCGACCTCGCCCTGCACCTCGGATGCGTCCGTTCCGTTCCCGACGAGGGCGGAGGAGGACGTCGCGTCACACGTGCGGAGGTCGACCGGGTGCGCTCCGAGGACGGCTTTCCCGAAGCGTTGCGGGAGCGCGTCAGGACTGTCGGCACCACGGAGGCCGCTGCCCTCATGGGTGTGACGACCGCCAGGTTCACGCGCTTCGCGCGACTGGGACTGGTGGTACCGGTGACGTTCTACTTGAACCGGTACAGGGCTGTGGTGTGGCTGTATCTGGCCGAGGAGCTTCGGCAGTTCGCGGCCGACAAGCAGAACGCACCACTGCTGAGCGGCCGTACGCCCGAAGGACTCCGCGACCAGTTGGAGGGCGGCCTGGACCTGCGCCCGCGCAACTGGCGGGGACGGCACATGGGATTCCTGCTGCGGCAGACTGAGGACCCCTGGGCGCGGACCGCGGTCGTGGCATCCCTGCTCGATCCCGTTCAGGTGGCGGAGATCGTCAGGGATCCGTACGAGCGCGCCTACCTGAAGCGCTTCCGGCCCGAGCGGCCCTCCCACGGGGCGCCGGACTCTCCCGCCGCGCACTTGGCATCGAGGATCATGACGGCCCAGGATCCCGACGAGATCAGCTGGCTCCGGGCCGACCTGGGCCAGGCTCTTGCCGAAGCCCGAGAGCTGCGCCCCGCACCTCGCCCGACCCCGAAGGTCTCACCTTCCGTGGCCACACCACTGGTGACCTCACCACCGGTGACTTCGCGGCCTGGGCAGTCCGCTCGGGAGGATCGGCCCACGACGGAGGAAACCGAGCGGCCACGAAGGCTGCTCGGGTGGCTACGGCGCAGAGACGCCTGACTGCCCGACGTCTTCCGGCAGCGCCGCGAAGCCCCTTCCCGGGACGGTCGAACGCTTCCTTACAGCGCCCGGAACAGCCCCTCCTGGACGACCGAGACGAGCAGCCGTCCCTTCAGGTCGTAGATCCGTCCGCGGGCGAGCCCGCGTCCGCCCGTCGCGATCGGGGACTCCTGGTCGTACAGGAACCACTCGTCCGCGCGGAACGGCCGGTGGAACCACATGGCGTGGTCCAGCGAGGCCATGTCGAAGCCCCGCGGACCCCACAGCGGTTCCACCGGGATGCGGACGGCGTCCAGGAGGGTCATGTCGCTCGCGTACGTGAGGGCGCAGGTGTGCACGAGCGGATCGTCGCCCAGCGGCCCGACGGCACGCATCCACACCGCGCTGCGCGGCTCGGCGTCCTTGGTCTCCTCGGGTGTCCAGCGCAGCCGGTCCACATAGCGGATGTCGAACGGTTGGCGCCGTGCCATGCGCTCCAACGCCTCGGGGAGCGCGCCCAGATGCTCCTGGATCTCCTGCGTCACCGTCGGCAGCGACTCGGGGTCCGGAATCTCGCGGGCCGGCGGCAGCTGGTGCTCGAAGCTCCCGATCTCAGGCTTGTGAAAGGAGGCGGTCAGATTGAAGATCGTGCGGCCCTGCTGCACGGCGGTGACGCGGCGAGTGGTGAAGGACCGCCCGTCCCGGACCCGTTCGACCTGGTACACGATCGGCACACCCGGTCGGCCCGGGCGCAGGAAGTACGCGTGCAGTGAGTGCACCGGCCGGTCGCCCTCGGTGGTGCGCCCGGCGGCGACCAGCGCCTGCCCCGCCACCTGGCCGCCGAAGACGCGTTGCAGTGACTCCTGCGGGCTGCGGCCACGGAAGATGTTGACCTCTATCTGCTCCAGGTCGAGCAGGTCGACGAGCCTCTCGGCCGGGTTCGTCATGTGTGGGATTCTCCTGTGCTCACAGCTGACCGACGTCGGTGACCTTGACGATGGCGCGACCCTCCGCGTCGGAGGCCGCGAGGTCGACCTCCGCGCTGATGCCCCAGTCATGGTCGCCGTTCGGGTCGGCGAAGGTCTGACGGACGCGCCACAGACCGTTCTGCGGCTCCTCCACGATCGACAGCAGCTTCGGGCCGCGCGCGTCGGGGCCGGTGCCGAGGTCCTCGTACTCGTCCCAGTACTTGTCCATTGCCTCGCCCCAGGCGTCGGCGTCCCAGCCGGAGTCGCCATCCATCTCACCGAGCTCGTCGACATGATCGAGAGCGGCGAGCTCGACGCGGCGGAACATGGCATTGCGGACGAGGACGCGGAAGGCGCGGGCGTTCGAGGTGACCGGCTTGACCTGATCGGCCTTCTCCTGGGCCTCCTCGGACGTCATCTCCTCGGGGTTGGCGAGCTGCTCCCACTCGTCCAGGAGGCTGGAGTCGACCTGGCGCACCATCTCGCCCAGCCAGGCGATCAGATCCTCCAGGTCCTCGGACTTGAGGTCGTCCGGGACGGTGTGCTCAAGGGCCTTGTAGGCGCTGGCGAGGTAGCGCAGGACAATGCCCTCGGTACGGGCGAGCTCGTAGAAGGAGACGAACTCCGTGAAGGACATGGCTCGTTCGTACATGTCACGGATCACGGACTTCGGGGACAGCGGATGGTCACCGACCCACGGATGGCTCTTGCGGTAGGTGTTGTACGCGTGGAAGAGCAGTTCCTCCAGCGGCTTGGGGTACGACACGTCCTGGAGCCGCTCCATGCGCTCCTCGTACTCGACGCCGTCCGCCTTCATCGCGGCCACGGCTTCGCCGCGTGCCTTGTTCTGCTGGGCCGCGAGGATCTGTCGCGGATCGTCCAGCGTGGACTCGACGACGGACACCATGTCGAGGGCGTAGGAGGGGGATTCGGGGTCCAGGAGCTCGAACGCGGCGAGCGCGAAGGTCGACAGCGGTTGGTTGAGCGCGAAGTCCTGCTGGAGGTCGACGGTGAGGCGCACAATGCGGCCCGTGGCGTCCGGCTCGTCGAGCTTCTCGACGATGCCGCCGTCGAGGAGCGAGCGGTAGATGGCGATCGCCCGCCGGATGTGCCGCAGTTGCTGCCTGCGCGGCTCGTGGTTGTCCTCCAGCAGATGCCGCATCGCCTCGAAGGCGTTGCCGGGCCGGGCGATCACCGACAGCAGCATGGTGTGCGTCACCCGGAAGCGCGAGGTCAGCGGTTCGGGCTCGGAGGCGATGAGCTTCTCGAAGGTGTTGTCCGTCCAGCCGACGAAGCCCTCGGGAGCCTTCTTGCGCACGACCTTGCGGCGCTTCTTCGGGTCGTCGCCCGCCTTGGCGAGAGCCTTCTCGTTCTCGATGACGTGCTCGGGCGCCTGGGCCACGACGAAGCCGGCCGTGTCGAAGCCGGCTCGCCCGGCGCGGCCGGCGATCTGGTGGAACTCGCGGGCGCGCAGCGTCCGGACCCGGTTGCCGTCGTACTTCGTCAGTGCCGTGAACAGTACGGTACGGATGGGGACGTTGACACCGACGCCGAGTGTGTCCGTGCCGCAGATGACCTTCAGGAGACCGGCCTGGGCGAGTTTCTCCACCAGCCGACGGTACTTGGGCAGCATGCCCGCGTGGTGCACGCCGATTCCGTGGCGCACGTAGCGGGAGAGGTTGCGGCCGAATTTGGTGGTGAAGCGGAAGTTGCCGATCAGCTCGGCGATCTGGTCCTTCTCCTCCCGCGTGCACATGTTGATGCTCATCAGCGCCTGCGCCCGCTCCACGGCCTGGGCCTGGGTGAAGTGCACGATGTAGACGGGAGCCTGCTTGGTCGCGAGCAGTTCGGTGAGTGTTTCGGTGAGCGGAGTCAGCACGTACTCGTAGGAGAGAGGCACGGGTCGGGTCGCCGAGCGGACCACCGAGGTGGGGCGGCCGGTGCGCCGGGTCAGGTCCTTCTCGAACATCGAGACGTCGCCGAGCGTCGCCGACATCAGGATGAACTGCGCCTGCGGCAGTTCCAGGATCGGAATCTGCCAGGCCCAGCCGCGATCGGCCTCCGCGTAGAAGTGGAACTCGTCCATCACGACCTGCCCGACGTCAGCGTGCTTGCCGTCCCGCAGGGCGATCGACGCGAGTACCTCGGCGGTGCAGCAGATCACGGGGGCGTCGGCGTTCACGGAGGCGTCGCCGGTGAGCATGCCGACGTTCTCGGTGCCGAAGATCTTGCAGAGCTCGAAGAACTTCTCCGAGACGAGCGCCTTGATCGGTGCCGTATAGAAGGTGACCTCGTCACGGGCGAGTGCCGCGAAATGCGCACCCGCGGCGATCATGCTCTTGCCCGAGCCGGTGGGGGTCGAGACGATCACGTTCGCGCCCGAGACCACCTCGATCAGCGCCTCCTCCTGATGGGGGTAGAGGGTGAGACCGCGTTCCCCGGCCCACGACTCGAAGGCTTCGTAGAGGGCGTCGGGATCTGCGGTCTGCGGCAGCTGATCGATAAGGGTCACGCCCCCATCTTGCCTGTCAACCCGCTCGATGGGGGAATCGGATGCTGGTCGGAAGATCACGGAGGCTACGCTGTGGCGCCGACGAAGCGTCAGTGCGCACGGGCAACTGGACAGCGGTACAAGAGGAATGGGGCGGGGAACGGCCATGATGGGACCAGCACACTCACTGTCGGGAGCCGCGGCCTGGCTCGGTGTCGGAGCGGCGGCCGCCGCGTCCGGCCACACCATGCCCTGGCCGGTCCTCCTGGTCGGCGCCCTGATCTGCGCCGGCGCCGCGCTCGCCCCCGACCTGGACCACAAGGCGGCCACCATCTCGCGCGCCTTCGGGCCGCTCTCGCGGGGTCTGTGCGAGATCGTCGACAAGCTCTCGTATGCCGTCTACAAGGGGACGAGGAAGCAGGGCGACCCCCGGCGCTCCGGCGGCCACCGCACGCTGACGCACACCTGGCTGTGGGCGGTGCTGATCGGCGCGGGCACCTCGGTCCTGGCGATCACCGGCGGGCGCTGGGCGGTCCTGGCCATCCTCTTCGTGCACATGGTGCTCGCCATCGAAGGGCTGCTGTGGCGGGCCGCCCGCGGTTCCAGCAGCGACATCCTGGTCTGGCTGCTGGCCGCGACGAGCGCCTGGATCCTCGCCGGGGTCCTGGACAAACCGGGCAACGGCGCGGACTGGCTGTTCACGGCACCCGGTCAGGAATACCTGTGGCTCGGGCTCCCGATCGTCCTGGGTGCCCTCGTGCACGACATCGGGGACGCGCTGACGGTGTCCGGCTGCCCGATCCTGTGGCCCATCCCCGTCGGTCGCAAGCGCTGGTACCCGATAGGCCCGCCCAAGGCGATGCGCTTCCGCGCCGGCAGCTGGGTCGAGCTCAAGGTGCTGATGCCGGTGTTCATGCTGCTGGGCGGGGTGGGGTGCGCGGCTGCGCTCAATTTCATCTGAGGGGGAGGCCCGGGGGCGGGAGCGTGCTCGGGGGCGTGCCACGAGGACCGTGGCGGGAGGGACGTGCAGTGGTCCGCTAGTAGTGGCCACGTTGCGCGGCAGGTCGATCGGACAGCGATGCGGGATCTTGAGCCCCGTCCGGGCGGCGAGGAGCGGGCCGCCGTGGGGGGCGTCGTGGGGCGGGCGTCGGTGTGGGGACAGGAGTGGGCGGCCTTGTGGACGAGGGCGGGGAGCCGTACGAGGCGCGGTTGGCCACCGGCGTCGTACAACCGCAAGGTTTCGGGGCCGCCGGTGATGTCACGGCTGGTGATGAGGTCGTCGAGGGTGACGCACAGGATTTCCGCAGACCGCAGACCGCAGACCGCAGACCGCAGACCGCAGGCCCGGGCCGGCCGACCTGTAGGTGGCCGCGGACTCGGCCAGCTGGGGGCTGCGGCGAGTCGGGCCGGCGGCGCTCGTCGGGGGCGGCGAGCAGGACCGCGGCCTGCCAGGGGTCGAGGCGGGAGGCGATGAGCTGCGCGTTGCGCGGCTGCACGCGATCACTTGATGTTCGGCCGCTCCCTAGGCGGTATCGCCCCCGCCGGTTTCCTGCCCTCCACCCCCGTACCGCCGCTCGAACTGAGCGATCCGTCCCTCCGTGTCCACGGTGCGGGCCTTCCCGGTGTAGAAGGGGTGGCTCTCCGAGGAGATCTCGACGTCCACGACCGGGTAGCTCTCACCGTCGTCCCATTCGATGGTCTGGTCGCTCGTCGCGGTGGAGCGGGTGAGGAACGCGTATCCGGCGGCGCGGTCGCGGAAGACGACGGGGTGGTAGTCGGGCTGCTTGTCCTGCTGCATGGGTGCTCCTTGGTGGGGAGTGGCGGGACCGGTCAGCCGGACAGCGAGTCCTCGTCGACGATGTGCATCGCGGCCTCCTCGGCCGAGGCCGCGGCGCCGTCGATGCCCACGTCCGAGGCGATGAGTCCGCTCTCCTCGTCCTCGTGCGCTCCTTCGCCGGGGGCCACCAGGCGGCCGGAGCGAAGGTCGCCCACCTCGTTGTCGAGGGGCTCGCCGTCGGTGCCCTGGCAGTCGCCGATGCCGTCTCCGTCGGGTTCTGTGATGTCGGGAAGTTCCTCCGCGAGGCGCTGGTCCAGGGTCTCGCCCTCGTGGCGCTCCGCAGCGGTCACCCCGGTGTGCTCCACCGCCCACGGCCGCTCAGGCGGCGACCAACCCCGGTCGAGGGGATCGCCGACGCCGTCGGCGAGCAGCGTGTCCTCGGCGTCGAGCAACCCGGCGTCGTCCTGTACCTCGGATCCGTCGGGCTGGTAGACGTCGTCTCCCCATCCGTCGGCGCTGTCCACGGCTACCTCCAGGGGGTGCGGGCGGGGTCCGCTGCCGCCGCGTTCGTCGGCGGGCGCGCGGGCCACGGGACACGGGTGTCGCCCCGCGCGAACCGGGTGGTTCGCCAGAGTCCCCCGAGCCGTTGTCCACTTCCAGCCTTCCACCCCCCTTCGGCACTGCGCAACGCCACACGGTCCGACCATGGGAACGGCCCGCCCACGAACGGACGGGCCGGAGGCCGAAGCGGCCTCGCCCCTTACAGAAGGGACGGGCGCCGACGCGGCCGCACCCGGGACGGAGCCGCACCAAGCCCGGCTCGCTCACCCGTGCCAGGACCGCCACAGCGCTGCGTACGCACCCTCCGCCGCGACCAGCTGGTCGTGGCTGCCCAGCTCGCTGATCCGGCCGTTCTCCACGACGGCGATGACATCCGCGTCGTGCGCGGTGTGCAGCCGGTGCGCGATGGCGACCACGGTGCGGCCGTCGAGCACGCGGGCCAGCGAGCGCTCCAGATGGCGGGCCGCGCGCGGGTCGAGGAGCGAGGTCGCCTCGTCCAGGACCAGCGTGTGCGGATCGGCCAGCACCAGCCGGGCCAGCGCGATCTGCTGGGCCTGGGCCGGAGTGAGCGCGAGCCCGCCCGAGCCGACCTCGGTGTCCAGGCCGTCGTCCAGCGTCCGGGCCCAGCCGTCCGCGTCGACCGCGCCGAGCGCGGCCCACAGCTCGGCGTCGTCGGCACCTGTCCGGGCGAGCAGCAGGTTGTCACGCAGGGAGCCCACGAAGACGTGGTGCTCCTGGTTGACCAGGGCCACGTGGGAGCGCACCTCCTCGGCGGGCATCTTGGCCAGTTCGGCGCCGCCGAGAGTGATCCGGCCGTCCCGGGGCGCGTAGATCCCGGCGAGCAGCCTGCCGAGCGTGGACTTGCCCGCGCCGGACGGGCCGACCAGGGCGAGCCGGGTGCCCGGCGCGACCTCCAGGGAGACCTTGCGCAGGACGTCCACTCCGGCTCGGTAGCCGAAGTGCACCCGGTCCGCGTGCACGTTGCGCCCGTCCGGAGCCACCCCCGGGTCGCCCGCGGCCGGCTCGATGTCCCGGACACCGACCAGTCGGGCCAGCGAGACCTGGGCGACCTGCAGCTCGTCGTACCAGCGCAGGATCAGGCCCACCGGGTCGACGAGCATCTGCGCGATGAGCGCGCCCGTCGTCAGCTGGCCCACGCCGATCCAGCCCTGGAGGACGAAGACCCCGCCGATCATCAGGACCGAGCACAGCACCGTCACATGCGTGAGGTTGATGACCGGGAAGAGGACCGACCGCAGCCAGAGCGTGTACCGCTCCCACGCCGTCCACTCCTTGACCCGGCGGTCCGACAGGTCGATGCGGCGCTCACCCAGGCGGTGCGCCTCGACGGTGCGCCCGGCGTCGACCGTCTCGGCGAGGACGGCGGCGACGGCGGCGTAACCGGCGGCCTCCGAGCGGTAGGCCGATGGCGCCCGTGTGAAGTACCAGCGGCAGCCGACGACCAGCAGCGGCACAGCGACCAGTACGGCGGGGGCGAGCGGTGGCGCGGTCACGGTGAGTCCGCCGAGCAGCAGCGCCGCCCACACCACACCGATGGCCAGCTGCGGCACGGCCTCGCGCATCGCGTTGGCGAGCCGGTCGATGTCCGTCGTGATGCGGGACAGCAGGTCGCCCGTCCCGGCCCGCTCCAGTACGCCCGGCGGCAACCCCACCGATCGTACGAGGAAGTCCTCGCGCAGATCGGCCAGCATCCGCTCGCCGAGCATGGCGCCGCGCAGCCGTACCTCTCTGACGAACACGGCCTGTACGACGAGCGCGGCGACGAACAGTGCGGCGATGAGCTCCAGATGGAGCTCGCGCGTGTGGTCCGAGACCCGCTCGACGACCGCGCCCAGCAGATAGGGCCCGGCCATCGAGGCTACGACGGCCACGGTGTTGACGGCGATCAGGAGCAGGAAGGCCCTGCGGTGCCGTTGGAACAGCTCGGCCACGTAGGCGCGTACGGTCGCGGGCGCGCCGACGGGCAGGGTGTTCGCCGTCGTCGGGGCGGCCGGGTCGTACGCCGGTGGCGCCACGCCGATCATGCGGTCTCCTCGATTTCTTCCAGTACGCCCTCAAGAGCGGCTTCTTCGTCGGTCTCCCGGGTCACCACGGCGCGGTATCGCGGCTCGCTGTGCACCAGTTCGCGGTGCACGCCGACCGCCGCGACCTCGCCGTCGTGGACCAGGACGACGCGGTCCGCGTGGTCCAGGAGCAGCGGCGAGGAGGTGAAGACCACCGTCGTGCGCCCGGCGCGCAGGGCGCGCACGCCGTCGGCGATCCGGGCCTCGGTGTGCGAGTCGACGGCGGACGTCGGCTCGTCCAGGATGAGCACCTCGGGGTCGGTGATCAGCGACCGGGCCAGCGCCAGACGCTGGCGCTGGCCGCCCGACAGGGAGCGTCCGCGTTCGGTGATCCGGGCGTCCATCCAGTCCTCGGCGTCCATCGACCCCTGGGCGAGCGCGTCCAGGACGTCGCCGCACTGCGCGGCGGCCAGTGCGGCCTCGGCGGTGACGGAACCAGATGCGGGCACGTCGAGCAGCTCGCTCAGCGAGCCGGACAGCAGTACCGGGTCCTTGTCCTGGACGAGGACGGCACTACGGGCCGAGTCCAGCGGCAGTTCGTCCAGCGGTACGCCTCCGAGCAGCACCGAGATGCCCTCGTCGGACGGGTGCCCACCCAGCCGCTCGGCCAGCAGCCCCGCCGCGTCCGGGTCGCCGCACACCACGGCGGTGAGCCGTCCGGCGGGTGCGAGCAGCCCGGTCGCGGGGTCGTACAGATCGCCTTCCGGCACCTCCGCCGAGCGGGATCCGTCGCTGTCCATGGCTCGTTCGAGGGACAGCACCCGGGCGGCCCGCTTGGCGGACGGGCGGGAGAAGGAGTAGGCCATCGCGATCTCTTCGAAGTGTCGCAGTGGATAGGTGAGCAGCATGACCGCGCTGTACACGGTGACCAGTTCGCCGACCGTGATCCTGCCGTCGCGGGCCAGATGCACGCCGTGCCAGATGACGGCGATCAGCAGCAGACCGGGAAGCAGCACCTGGATGGCGGAGATGAGCGACCACATCCGGGCGCTGCGCACGGCCGCCCGTCGAACCTCCTGGGAGGCAAGCCGGTAGCGGTCGAGGAACAGCTCCTCGCCGCCGATGCCACGCAGTACGCGCAGGCCCGCGACGGTGTCCGAGGCCAGTTCGGTGGCGCGTCCGGCCTTCTCGCGTTGGAAGTCGGCGCGCCGGGTGGCGCGGGGCAGCAGCGGCAGCACGGCGAGCGCCAGGACGGGCACGCCCACGGCGACGATCACGCCGAGCGCCGGCTGGTAGACGACCAGACCCACGCAGACCAGCACCACGGTGAGCCCCGCCGCCATGAACCGCGACACGGCCTCGACGAACCAGCCGATCTTCTCGACGTCGCCGGTGGAGACCGCGACGACCTCACCGGCCGCGACACGCCGCGTCAGCGCGGGGCCCAACTGGGCGGTCCTGCGGGCCAGCAGCTGCTGGACACGCGCGGCTGCCGTGATCCAGTTCGTGACCGCCGCGCGGTGCAGCATGGTGTCGCCCAGCGCGATACAGACACCGCAGAGCACCATCAGCCCGCCCGTCAGAGCGAGGTGGCTGCCGGAGCGGTCGACGACGGCCTGGATGGCCAGGCCGACACAGAACGGCAGCCCGGAGACGGCCACGAAGTGCAGCAGACCCCAGGCGAGGGCCTTGAACTGCCCGCCGAGCTGGTTCCGGAAGAGCCACCGCAGGAATCGGGGACCCGAGCGCGCGTCCGGCACACCTGGGTCGGGATACGGAAGGTCTTGAATCTGCATGACGTCCCAGTGGCTCGTGTCAGGGAGTGGAGGGGGCCGCGATGTCGGCAACCGGCCAGCCATGAAGGCCGGCAACAAACCGTGAAAGGTTCGCGTCACAGCGTGGTCGAAAGCAAACGATTTTCCGCCGCGGGGCAAGCAATCGGCCTCGACCGCCCGTGAAGGGATGAGAAGCGGAGGCGGGTGGTCGGTCCTATAAGTGGGTAGTGCGACGATGGACCGCATGCGAAGGAACGGTGCGATACGTGCGGGGCTCGCCGCGACGGCATGTGGTGTCCTTGCGGCCGTCCTTTCGGCCTGCGGTGGCTCGGGCGGCGGGAGCGGGGCGAAGAGCCAGGGAGGGTCTGGCGGGAAGGCCGTCCAACCCCCGGCGCGTAGTGTCGATCTGCAACGCATCCCCGAGGTCGGCGACCGGTTGCAGCAGCGGATCCCCTCCGACTCCCGCCAGGTCGTGGCGGTCTACGGGGAGGGTGAGGACTCCGCGGACTCCACGGTCGTGCTGTACACGAAGACCGGCTCGACGTGGGACAAGACCCGCAGATGGGCCGCGCACAACGGGAAGAAGGGCTGGACCCGCGATCACCACGAGGGCGACAAGCGCAGTCCCGTCGGCGTGTTCACGCTCAGCGACGCGGGCGGTGTGCTCGCCGACCCGGGCGCCCATCTCCCGTACACCCGGTCGGCGTCGTTCCAGGCCCCGCGCGACTGGGCCAAGTCCCACTGGCACGACTTCGACTACGTCATCGCCATCGACTACAACCGCGTCAAGGGCACCGCACCCAACGATCCGACCCGACCCGACGGCCAGTCGAAGGGCGGCGGAATCTGGCTGCACATGGACCACGGCAGCGGTACGTCGGCATGCGTGAGCCTGTCCAAGTCGGCCATGGAGTATCTGCTGCGCACGCTCGACCCGAATCAGCATCCTGTCGTGGTGATGGGGGACGAGGCGGACCTGAACTCGTAGCCCCGGAGCGCCCTTGCGGGACGGGCCAACTGCCCCGTAGAACACGGCACATGAGAAGACGGCTCATCATGTCCATGCTCGCCGGGGTGACCCTCGTGGCGAGCGCCTTCCTTGGGTCCGACCCGGTCTCGGCGACCCAACTCGCGGACCCGCCCGCCGAGTTCGGCACCGACTGGCACGACCCCCTGACCGCCGCCCCGCCGATCAGCAAGCCCGCCACCAAGTCCTGCGAAGTGACGGTCGCCGAGACGCAGTTCCGCGACTTCACGCCGTACAGGGGCGCCTACACGCCGCCGAGCGGCTGCGGTGACCGCTGGAGCAAGGTCGTGCTGCGGCTCGACGGCAAGGTCAAGGGACGGCAGTTCGACCGGCTCGGCTATCTGCACATCGGCGGCGTCGAGATCTTCCGTACATCCACTCCGGAACCCTCGCCCGACGGCATCCAGTGGTCCGTCGAGAAGGACGTGACGCGCTACAGCGACACGTTCCGGCAGAGCCGCGACGTCGAGATGCTCATAGGGAACGTCGTCGACGACACCTATACCGGCGTCCTCGACGTCAAGGCCACGCTCACCTTCTACGCCGCCGAGAAGCCCTCCACGAAGCCCACCGAGAACCCCGGGGCGAAGCCGGCGCAGCAGCCCGCCGAGCCGTCGTCGGCGACGACCCCCGACCGCGTCCTCACCCTCCGGAACGGCGCCCTCACCACACCGCGCAACAGCGAACGTATCGTCGCCGAGGTGTACGCGACCGGATCCGGCGGTGGCTGCGAGGAGTACTGGTACCTGACGGTGCCGGCCTCCGCGCCGTACTCCTGCCAGGCGGACAAAGGCCCCTACCGCGAGGTGCAGATCAAGGTCGACAATCAACTCGCGGGTATCGCCGAGCCGTTCCCGACCGTATGGACCGGCGGATGGTCCAACCCCTTCCTCTGGTACGTGATTCCGGGCCCACGCGTCTCAAGCCCATCGAGTACGACCTGACACCCTTCGCCGGGCTCCTCAACGACGGCCGTCCGCACCAGGTCGACGTCTCGGTCGTGGGGGTGCCCGAGGGGCAGACCGGCTGGAGCACCCCGGTCAACGTCCTGGTCTGGCAGGAAGCGAAGCGTGCGCACGTGAGCGGTGCGCTGACCGAGGCAAGGGCAGGCGACCTCGCCAACTCGTCGGCGTACACACCGGGTTCGGAGAATCGACTCGACACCGAGGGCGGGCACCGGCTGACGGTCGCCGGGTATGTCGACACCTCGCACGGCCGGGTGGAGACCACCGTCAGCCGCACGCTGGCGAACACCTCCGTGCACCGCTGGACGGACGGCGAGAACACGGACGGACTCGAGGCCACCTGGACCGACGACGAGACGGTCACCGTCGACGGACGCGGACCGGTCAGGACAACGCGCACGCACCGCACGTACGCGATGGACGGAACGACGACGCTCGGCGCGGACGACCGGCTGCGGACCGTCCTGACACTCGGCGACCGGGCGACCGTCGTGGAGACGCGCGCCGGGCGACGCACCATGTGGTCACGGTTCGACGACTCCTACACGGGCGACGCGACGTATACGGCGAACGTCCCGCGCGACCAGCGTCACGCGGTCGGTACGACGAGCGAGCGCTATCGGCTGTACGGCTCGGCCGGGTGCCACGACCGGAGTCTGACCACCGTTCAGGGAGTTCTGACAGAGGACCGCGGCGGCTGCGGAGACTCCTGAGGGGGCCGGTGAGGCTCCCGAGAGGGGACTGCGTCTCTGTTCCATGATTGATGCTGACCAGCAAGGGCATGGCGGGCGTGCCGGGTTCGGGGTTCCTCGCGCTGTCGGCGACCGCGTCCTGCCTCGGCGTCATCCCCGCCGGAGCCGTCGCGCTCCTCCGCGGTGTCGACCGGATCATGGGCTGGATGCGCGTCGCCACGAACCTCCTCGGCGACTGTGTCGTGGTCTTCGCGATGTCCCGCTGGAAGGGCGCGCTCGACACGGAGCAGGCCAAGAAGGTGCTCGACGGGGAGATCGCGTTCGTGCAGGACGAGGGCGAGGGCGAGGGCGAGGACGGGCCGGTGGCAGGGGCGGAGGTGCCTGCTCGGCCCGAGCCGGCTGCGGCCGACGCCGCTCGGGACACCCGGCTCGACGCACCCGTCCAGACGGCCAAGGAGCCCGCGCCCGAAGTCGGTTGAGGCTCCCGGGACGGGCCGCGCGCTCCACCTCCAGCAATACGGAGTGGGAGCCACGGCCCGTCGCGTGGTCCATTCCCGCCTCGCACGTGCGAGGCGCCGATAGGCACATCGAACGGGCGCGAGCCCACGAAACGCGGACTCCTCGCGGCTGGCCGACTCGGCGAGTTCGTCTCGGAGCATGCGGCAATCGCCCGCGAAGGCGCAGAACCCGGCGTCGTCGGGGAGACCAGCTCCTCGGCACAGACCTCCCCCGGCGCGCGCGGCTGTGCCTCACCGCCCGAGTGACGCATGGGCTACCGCTTCAGCAGCGGTGCTCCACGCTGGGCACGCCATCCACCAAGGTGTCCAGCAGTCCGCCGAGCACCTCGCGCTGCTCGTCCGTCAAGGGAGCCAGGATCTCCTCCGCGGCGGACCGGCGCGCGCCGCGCAGCTCCCGCAGCGCCATGCGCCCCTCGTCCGTGACTTCGATGCGGATCACCCGCCGGTTGGTGGGATCGGGGACCCGGCGCACCTTGCCGCTCGCCTCCAGGCCGTCGACCAGGGTGGTCACGGCACGGGGCACCACTTCGAGGCGCTCGGCAAGATCGGCCATGCGGGGCGGCGCGCTGTAGTGCGCGAGGGTGCGCAGCAGCCGGGACTGCGCCGGAGTGATGCCCAGCTCGCGCTGCTCCAGATGGCGCTTCTGGATGCGGTGCACACGGCGGGTCAGCCGCAGCAGCTGCTCGGCGAGCAGGCCGTCGGCATCGGGGGTGCTCATGTGGGAACAATATCAGGACCTGGTTCATTGTGAGTATAGGTAACAATGAGCTATGCTCCGTCAGTCGTCGTCGCCCCTCGACCCGAGAGGCGCTCTCACCACCCCGTAGGAGCCCATGCGTCCCGACCAACCCACCTGGACCCCGCCACCTGCCGACGCGGAACAGCCGCGGCAGGTGCGTCGCATCCTGAAGCTCTTCCGGCCGTACCGCGGCCGCCTCACGATTGTCGGCCTGCTGGTCGGCGCCGCGTCCCTCGTCTCCGTCGCCACGCCCTTCCTGCTGAAGGAGATCCTGGACGTCGCGATCCCCCAGGGCCGTACCGGCCTGCTGAGCCTGCTCGCGCTCGGCATGATTCTCAGCGCCGTCCTCACCAGCGTCTTCGGGGTGCTGCAGACCCTCATCTCCACCACCGTCGGCCAGCGCGTCATGCACGACCTGCGCACCGCCGTCTACGGCCGGCTCCAGCGCATGTCGCTAGCCTTCTTCACCAGAACGCGTACGGGCGAGGTCCAGTCGCGCATCGCCAACGACATCGGCGGAATGCAGGCGACCGTCACCTCCACCGCCACCTCGCTGGTCTCCAACCTCACCAGCGTCGTCGCCACCATCGTTGCGATGGTCGCCCTGGACTGGCGGCTCACCGCCGTCTCGCTGCTCCTGCTGCCGGTCTTCGTATGGATCAGCCGCCGGGTGGGCAATGAACGCAAGAAGATCACCACCCAGCGCCAGAAGCAGATGGCCGCGATGGCTGCCACGGTCACCGAGTCGCTCTCCGTCAGCGGCATCCTGCTCGGCCGCACCATGGGCCGTGCCGACTCACTCACGAAGTCCTTCGCGGAGGAGTCCGAGAGCCTGGTCGACCTCGAGGTGAGGTCGAACATGGCGGGGCGCTGGCGCATGTCCGTCATCGGCATCGTCATGGCCGCCATGCCCGCCGTCATCTACTGGGCCGCGGGCATCGCGTTCCAGGTGGGCGGTTCCGCCATCTCGATCGGCACCCTCGTCGCCTTCGTCTCGCTCCAGCAGGGCCTGTTCCGGCCGACGGTCAGCCTGCTCTCCACCGGCGTCCAGATCCAGACCTCGCTCGCGCTCTTCCAGCGCATCTTCGAGTACCTCGACCTGCCCATCGACATCACCGAGCCCGAGCGCCCGGTCCACCTCGATCAGGTCAAGGGTGAGATCCGCTTCGAGGGCGTCGAGTTCCGCTATGACGACAAGAGCGGCCCGATCCTCGACGGCATCGACATCACCGTCCCCTCGGGCGGCAGCCTCGCAGTCGTCGGCCCGACCGGCTCCGGCAAGTCCACGCTCAGCTATCTGGTGCCCCGGCTGTACGACGTCACGGGTGGCCGCGTCACGCTGGACGGCGTCGACGTACGCGACCTGGACTTCGACACGCTCGCGCGCGCGGTCGGCGTCGTCTCCCAAGAGACGTACCTCTTCCACGCCTCGGTCGCCGAGAACCTGCGCTTCGCCAAGCCGGACGCCACCGACGAGGAGCTGTACGCGGCGGCGCGCGCGGCCCAGATCCACGACCACATCGCGTCCCTGCCCGACGGGTACGACACGGTCGTCGGCGAGCGCGGCCACCGGTTCTCCGGCGGTGAGAAGCAGCGTCTCGCCATCGCCCGCACGATCCTGCGCGACCCGCCGGTGCTCATCCTCGACGAGGCGACCAGCGCCCTGGACACCCGCACGGAGCACGCCGTTCAGCAGGCCATCGACGCCCTGTCGGCCAACCGCACCACGGTCACCATCGCACACCGGCTGTCCACCATTCGGGGCGCCGACCAGATCGTGGTCCTCGACTCCGGCCGCACGGTCGAACGCGGCACGCACGAGGAGCTGTTGGAGCAGGAGGGGCGCTATGCCGCGCTTGTCCACCGGGACGCCCAACTGGCGCCGACAAGATGACGATATGCCGGGTTTGATGGCATTCGCGCGTTAACGTGCCCGCATGCAGATGAACACTCCGCCACGGAGCACGATTCGACTGACGCGCCGGGGCCGGATCGCCCTCATCGCGACCGGAGCCGTCGTGGCGGCCACCGCCGTGGCGGTGCCGCTGCTGACTGTGGGAGGCGGCGCGGACGCGCCCCCTGCGTCCCTCGTCATTCCGGAGGGCTGGCGGGCCAGTCAGGTCTACGCGGCCGTCGACAAGGCCCTCCGGGTGCCCCCGGGCACCACCAAGAAGTCCCTCGGAAAGGCCAATCTGAAGCTGCCGAACGACGCCGAGGGCAACCCCGAGGGCTACCTCTTCCCGGCGACGTATCCGATCGACAAGAAGGCGACTCCGCAGTCGCTGCTGTCGTTCATGGTCGACACCGCGAATCAGAGGTTCAACAAAGCCCCTGTCGCCGCCGGGGCACAGCGCAACGCGATGAACGTCTATCAGGCGATCATCATCGCGAGCATCGTCCAGGCCGAGGCGGCGACCAAGGCGGACATGGGCAAGGTGGCCCGGGTCATCTTCAACCGCCTGGAGCGGGGCATGCCGCTGCAGATGGACTCCACCATCAACTACGCGCTGAACCGTTCCACCCTGAACACCAGCCAGAACGACACGACGCTCAACAACCCCTACAACTCGTACCAGCGCATGGGCCTGCCGCCCACGCCGATCGCCAACCCCGGCGAGGACGCGATGCGTGCCGCGACCAACCCGCCCCTGGGGGACTGGCTGTACTTCGTGACCGTCAAGCGGGGCGACACCCGCTTCACGGCCAGCTACGAGGAGCACGAGAGGAACGTCGCCGAGTTCAACCGGGTCCGTAGCAGCGCGTCCCACAGCGCTGCCCCCACCGGTTCCCCCACCGGTTCCCCCACCGGTTCCCCCACCGGTTCCCCCACCGGTTCTCCCAGTGGTTCTCCCGCCGTCACCCCCACGGGGACCCCCAGGGGCACCCCCACCGGCTGAGCGGCCGTACGGGGCGTCAGACGATGACCGGCACTCCCGCCAGCAGTCGCCTGATATCCCGTACCGCCGCGCGTCCGGCCCGGTTGGCGGCGATGGTGCTGGCCGAGGGCCCGTACCCGACCAGGTGGATCCGCGGATCGGCGACCGCGCGCGTCCCCTCGACGCGGATACCGCCGCCCGGCTCGCGCAGTCGCAGCGGCACCAGATGGTCGATGGCGGCCCGGAAGCCGGTCGCCCACAGGATGACGTCGGCGTCCACGTGACGACCGTCGTCCCACTCGACGCCGTCAGGCGTGATCCGGTCGAACATCGGTCGGCGGTCCAGTACGCCGTCGTCCAGGGCCTGCCGGATCGCCTCGTTCAACGGCAGTCCGGTCACCGAGACGACACTCTTGGGCGGAAGCCCCTGGCGGACGCGTTCCTCGACGAGCGAGACGGCGGCCCGGCCGAACTCCTCGGTGAAGGGACCCTCGCGGAAGACGGGCGGGCGCCGTGTCACCCAGGTCGTCTCCGCCGCGTAGGGGGCGATCTCCATCAGATGCTGGGTGCCGGACGCGCCGCCGCCCACCACGACCACCCGCTGACCCGCGAACTCCTTGGGACCGGGGTACTGCGCCGTGTGCAACTGCCGCCCCCGGAAGGTTTCCTGGCCCGGGTAGCGCGGCCAGAACGGCCGGTCCCAGGTGCCCGTCGCATTGATCAGCGCCCGCGCCGACCACGCACCGTCGTCGGTCTCGACCAGCAGCCGTCCACCGGAACCCTCCCGTACGGCCTTGACTTCGACCGGCCGCCGTACGCGCAGGTCGAAGGTGTGCTCGTACCGGTCGAAGTACTCGGCGATGACCTCGGAGGAGGGACGCTCGGGGTCCGCGTCCGTCAGTTCCATGCCGGGCAGGGAGTGCATCCCGTGCACCTTGCCGTACGTCAACGACGGCCAGCGGAACTGCCAGGCGCCGCCGGGGTGCGGTGCGTGATCGAGTACCGCGAAGTCCCGTTCGGGCTCGAAACCGGTGCGCCGCAGGTGATAGGCGCTGGACAGGCCGGCCTGTCCAGCGCCTATGACGATGACATCGACTTCGCGCGTGCGTACCCCGGTGTTGTTCACGCATCTACTAACCGGACCGGGGTCCGGTATCTTCCCGGAGGGGGCTGCCTGTGAGGCACCCGACGAGCCCGTGTCAGCGGCCACCCGCGACAAGCAGAGGCGCGCCACCTCCCGCGGCCGTACCGGGCGACAGCCCCCGCGCCGTCAGATCCGGGATCACACCCTCCCCGAACCAGTACGCCTCCGCCAGGTGCCCCGGGCGGCACCACATGGCGTACGAGCCCCCACCGCGTGAGCCCGAGCGACTTCCCGGCCTCGATCAGGGATACGCCAGGGCGCCGCCGCGTCACGAACTCAGCGTGAACACATGTGAGGCGGGACGCGCGGGTGGGGCGGAGCTCAGGCGGGAGAGAAGACGGGTGAAAGGGCGTCAGCGGCCGCGGCGGCACGCGGCGGAGGCCACTCGTAGCAGGTCGCTGTGACCGCGCGTGGTGAGCAGGGCTGAACGCAACATGCGGCAGAAAGTGGTCAGCTGGTGCGCGTAGGGTCAATGGCCTCGCGCGGACCCTCGTATCACCGTACGGGCAGGGTGTGTGGAGGCGGAACGCGACGTATGCGCGGTCGGGTCGGCCCCGGAACCCGGCGTATGGGCGAGGATTGGGGCATGTCCGATGCCTTCAGTACCCGTGTCCTGAACGTCGCCACTGGTTCGGCGGAGACGGTCGTCGACCTCACCCGCGACTGCGAGGCCTTCTTGCGGGAGGCGGCGGCCGGCCGCGACGGCCTCCTGAACGTCTTCGTGCCCCACGCGACCGCCGGAATCGCCATCATCGAAACCGGCGCCGGCAGCGACGACGACCTCCTCGCCGCCCTCCACTCGCTGCTCCCCGCGGACGACCGCTGGCAGCACCGCCACGGCAGCCCCGGCCACGGCCGCGACCATGTCCTCCCCGCACTCGTGCCACCACACGCGACGCTGCCGGTGCTGGGCGGGCGGCTGGAGTTGGGGACGTGGCAGTCGGTATGTCTGGTCGATACGAATCGGGACAATCCCGGCCGTCAGGTGCGGCTCAGCTTCCTCGGGTGATGTGCCGGGTCTTGCGCCGCAGCGGTTGGTGCCATGGGGGCTGGGTGGTTGTCAGGCAGGTGTCGAGCCGGTCATTGAGGTGAGGGCGCGGGGGAGGGCGAAGTCGCGGTCGTACAGGGTGTCGCGGAAGCGGATGCGGCCCTACTCCGGCGCGAACGCGCCGCCCGTGATCTTGGCGGCAAGCCCGAGTCGGCAATAGATCTCCATCGAGCGCGCGTTGACCAGCCGGGACCGGGGAAAGGGTGAGAGCTCGCCGTGTTTCTCGACCAGCAACGCCCGTACGCCCCAGCGTTCCAGCAGCGCTCGGGCGGTGAGCCCGACCGGCCCGCCACCGACGATCAACACCGCCACCTCGGCGTCTGCTACGGGCATGAGATCAATTTTCGGCACCCGGCAGCCGCCCGCAAAGTCGGCGCGGGAGGCGCATGTCCTGGGCGCCGAGAGCCGCCAAAGGCGAGCGGAGGCCTCTGACCTGTGGAGCGGCGCGCATTCCAGCCTCCCGGCGGGGCTCGGCGGACGCTCTCGCCGGGGAAGGCCGGCTGCCGGTCGCCGCACGTTTACCGGCGCCGGAGCCTTGGAGAGGAGACACCGCGAACCGAAGCCCCGCCGTACCGCCTTCGGTGAGCCGTTTCTGTCCTGGGCGCCGGGGACCTTTCCCTCGTGTCACCGGAGCCCGGTGCGCCGCAGGTCTGTGCCGAAGAGTTCGGAGAGCCGATCGCCCACAACGGGAGCGATGGCCTCGGCGTAGGCCTCAGCCATGTGGCTGTCATCGCGGTAGACGAACGTGTTTTCCACGGCCACGGGGCAGTTGCCCGTACGGGTGCACAGCCAGGGCTCCGGGTCGATGACCGCGGTGCGGGTCGACCTCGCCGCCTCCATGATCGCGTCTCTGCGGGTCTGGTCCCTGATCGCCTGCGGGATGCGGTTCGTGCAGCGCTCCAGTCGCAGCGGGTACAGGGCCGCGCAGTCGACCGCGTCACCCTTCGGCCAAGGAGTGTCGAGGATGGCGGCCACCTGGGCGCCGGTGCCCGCGAGAGTCTGGAACGTGTCCCGGAACCCCGTGGTCCAGCCCCGCAGGGGATCGCTCATCGCCTCTGCCGGGTTGCCCGCGTCCGAGGACGAAACGATCACCAGTGAGGGACGGAGATCTTGGATCTTTGCGAGCGCCTTGCTTCGCCATGCGTCGCACGACGTGTACGGCTTGCCGTCCTGGACGACAGTCACCGCGGCCACCTTGCAGGATGCCTTGGTCAGCGAAACCAGTTTCCACCCGTGCGCCGACGCGAGCCGGTTCAGCGCCGGGAACCATTGGGCCGCGTGGGAATCGCCGAACAGTACGACGGTCTTGTCCGAGGAGCGGCTCCCGTAGGCGCAGGGCGGCGTACGCGTGCTGGCGTAGCTCACGTGGCACCCGTCCCGATAGATCGCGGACTTCGTGTCCTTGATCTCGGTGAGTGCCGGCGCGAGGTTGCTCGGCAGGCGTGTGGCCGAGGCATCCAGGAGTTCTGCCAGACGCGACTGCGGGTCCAGTGCGGTCGCGAGAGTGTCCTTCAGCGTGGGCGCGGGCGCACCGGAGTCGATTGCGGGCGGGAAGGCCGCCGCGACCAGGGACATCACGGCGGCGCCCACCGACAGGCCGAGGCCAAGCCCCAGTGCCCGGCCGTGCCGGCCGCGAAACGCTGTGTGGAACCGCACCGGATTCTCGACCAGATGCACGGTGGCCCACGCCATGAGCAGGGCGATCGCACTGAGCACCAGCGCCAGCCACACGGTGGCGGGTCTGCCCAGCGCAATCGGTCCGATGAGCAGCAGCGGCCAGTGCCACAGATACCAGCTGTACGACAACCCGCCGAGCCAGGCCACCGGCCGTCGCGAGAGTAGCCGTCCGGCGCCGAATCGGGTCGGCGAACAGCCGCCGGCCAGGAGGAGTGCGGCTCCCACAACCGGCAGGAGCGCGTGATATCCGGGGAACGGCGTGTCCTGGTCGAACCGGAGCGCCGACAGCATCACGCAGGCCAGGCCGGTCCATGTCATCGGCGCCGAGAACCTGGGGGGCAGTTGTTCCAGCCGGACGACGAACAGCGCGAGGAGGGACCCGACGCCCAGTTCCCAGATACGGGTGTGCGGACCGAAGTAGGCCCAAGGCGGCGAGCTCTCCGTCACGGACACGCTCAGTCCGAAGGAAATCAGGCAGAGCGCGACGAGCGGCGCCACCACGAGTGCGCGTCGCCGGGCCAGTTTCCAGCTGAGCAGGAGCAGCAGCGGCCACAGCAGATAGAACTGCTCCTCGACGGCCAGCGACCAGAAGTGCTGGAACGGCGACGGCGGGCTGCCCTGGGCGAGGTAGTCCGTGCCGGTGATCGCCAGCCGAAAGTTCACCGCGTAGAGAGCGCTGCTGAGCGCATCACCCACGTAGTCCGCGAAACGAATCTTCGACAGGAACAGCCAGGCACCGCCAAGCGCGGCGACGACGACGAGTGTCGATGCCGGAAGCAGGCGCAGCGCCCGGCGGGCGTAGAACTTCCGGATCGAGATACCGCCCGTGGCGCGAAGCTCGCGCGACAACAACGAGGTGATCAGAAATCCGGAGATCACAAAGAAGACATCGACGCCGACATAACCCCCGCTGACCACGCGCACCCCGGCGTGGGAGAGAACGACCAACGAGACCGCCAGGGCGCGGAGCCCCTGGATGTCCGGCCGCAACGCATGCTGCGTCACGGTGCCGTCGTGCGGTGGGGTCCGGAGCCCGTCCGGCGCCGGGTTCGGCATCAGCCGGCCCGAGTGCCACGGGGTGGCGGTCGTCAACGGATCTCCTCATTTCGATTCCTGAGCGGATCGCGGGAATTCTGGGCCACACCGACAAAGGGAGACCATCGACCGTGTGGAAAGGTTGCACCCCGACCGCTCCGTAGCCCGTGGAACTCTCGCACGTCATGTGCTGTCCGGCCGCGTCGAGGAGTTGTTGTGATCCCCGTCACAAGGGGCTCCGGTTATCGCGAAACGCGGCCGTCAGATGCCGGGCCCGGTCTTGATGAAGCGGTGATCGATCTCATTCTGTCGCTTCAGGAAATTGCGTACTGCCTGGTCAGCGCATCGCGGGCGGAAATTAGTGCCGTCGCGTCCGGATGTGTGCGCCGTGCTAAAATTGCCCGAGTTGCGGTTGCGATCCCCGTAAATTCCGAAAGTGAAATGTTGCTTATGTGGAGTTTGCCTTTTTAGTGCGGGGGAGTGTGGCCTGCTTCTTTTGGTCCCAGTCGTCCCAGTCTTAAGTTCGGCTCGTTCTTGCAATTCATTCGGCTCATGTACGCCGAGAATTCCTCGATGCGCGCCATATCGAGGAAGGTCTCCATGGACCGCTCAGCTCGCAAGAACGACCGTTTCGGGTCTGACCGGGGAGCACGCTTCCGGCCGCAGGGCCGGGCGGCGCGCCCCGCTGTCGGTTCGGGCGGCAGCGGGCGGCGCCCCGTCGCACCGCAAGGGGAGTTCGCGCTGCCGGTCACCGTCACACCGGCCCTCCCCGGGGTTGCGACCTTCGGTGAACTGGACATGCCCGTCGAGTTGTTGAACCTGCTCACCAGCCTCGGCATGAACGAGCCGTTCCCGATCCAGGCGGCCACACTGCCGAACTCCCTCGCGGGCCGCGACGTGCTGGGGCGCGGGCGCACCGGATCGGGCAAGACCCTCGCCTTCGGACTGGCGCTCCTTGTGCGCACGGCCGGACAGCGTGCCGACGCCCGCAAGCCACTGGCCCTGATCCTCGTACCCACTCGCGAGTTGGCCCAGCAGGTCACCGATGCGCTCACCCCCTACGCACGGTTGCTGAAGCTGCGGCTGGCCACCGTGGTCGGCGGCATGTCGATCGGCAGGCAGGCGGGCGCACTGCGCGCCGGGGCCGAGGTCGTCGTCGCGACTCCCGGCCGCCTCATGGATCTCATCGAGCGCCGGGACTGCCGTTTGGACCGGGTGAACATCACCGTCCTGGACGAGGCCGACCAGATGGCCGACATGGGTTTCATGCCCCAGGTCACCGAACTGCTCGACCAGGTGCGCCCGGACGGCCAGCGGATGCTGTTCTCGGCCACGCTGGATCGCAACATCGACCTCCTGGTCCGCCGCTATCTCCACGACCCGGTGGTCCACTCGGTCGACCCCTCGGCGGGCGCGGTCACCACGATGGAGCATCACGTGCTGCAGGTGCACGGCGCGGACAAGTACGCCACTGCCACCGAGATCGCCGCCCGTGACGGGCGAGTGATCATGTTCCTGGACACCAAGCACGCGGTCGACCAGTTCACCAAGCACCTGCTGAGCAGTGGCGTACGGGCCGCGGCGCTGCACGGCGGCAAGTCGCAGCCCCAGCGCACGCGCACCCTGGCACAGTTCAAGACCGGCGACGTCACGGCGCTGGTGGCGACCAACGTCGCGGCCCGTGGCATTCATGTCGACGACCTCGACCTCGTGGTCAACGTCGACCCGCCCAGCGATCACAAGGACTACCTGCACCGCGGCGGCCGTACCGCCCGCGCCGGTGAGTCCGGCAGTGTCGTCACGCTGGTCCTGCCCAACCAGCGCCGCGACATGGCCCGTCTCATGTCCGACGCGGGCATCAGGCCGCAGGTCACACAGGTCCGCTCGGGCGAGGCCGAGCTGAGCCGCATCACCGGTGCCCAGGCTCCCTCCGGTGTCCCGGTCGGCGGCAGCGGGCCGGTCGCGGAGCGCCCGAAGCGCGGCGGTGCCCCCTTCCGTGGTCTGGGCACGCGCACCGGTCGCGCCGGTGGCGACTCACGCCGGTCTGCCGAGGCCCGCCTCACTGCCGAGGCCCGCAAGGCCGCCCGGGTCCGTCGCGGCGCCTAGAGCGAGGGCACTGTGTGCCTCCGGGGCCGGCGGCCGACCGAGCCTCAACCAGCCTTCGTCACCGTCACGGACAGGTCGTTGTCGACGGTGTAGTAGGGGCGCACGCCGGCGCCGTCGAGCGTGACCGTCGGGTAGACGAACACCTCCTTGCGGTCCGCCACGTCGTCGAGGAGACGGGCGACCCGGACGAGAGGTGCTCCCTCCGCAGGCTGCATGAAGACGTCCCAGACGCCGCTTTCGGCGCTCGTCCCGGCGGCCAACTCCTCGTGGTCGACGGTGAAGGAGAAGCTTCGGCCGTCCCTTCCGGCCCGCGGCTCCGCGACGCGCAGAGTGCCGTTGCCGCCCCGCAGGCGCAGGCAGACGACGGCTCCCTCCAGGAGCGTGGCGCCGTGCAGGCGCGCGCCGACCGTCATCGACCGGTCCGTGACGTCGATGCAGTCGACCTCCGCGTGGGCGGGGCGCAACCAGGCCCGTACTGCGAGATGACCATCCCTGGTGACGTACGGAATGCGGACGGCCAGCGGTGACGGCCAGTCGTGGAGGTGTCCGTCGACGAGGGCCCGTAGGTCGCGCAGCCCCGGGCGCAGACGCTGCCGTCGGGACCCCGGTTCCCGGAGCAGGTACACGTCCCACCGACCCTCCGCGAGAACGGGGTGCGGGCCCAGCACAGCGCGTCGGCGACCGTCGTCGGCGGGCTCCAGGTCGAGGACGTGAACGGTCTTCTCGGGCAGTCCCTTCTTAGGCCGCAGCCGCAGCAGCAACTGCCGGCCTTCGGCCGACCGCAGCGGCAGGTCGAAGGTAATGCGGCCGTCCGTATCCACCCTGCAGCCAAGGCGTGGTTGCCCAGCGTCTTCCCTGCTCAACGCCGCCCCCTCCGTACCAGGCGCAGCGCGCTGCCGGCCGCGGCGAACGCGGCGTCGCGGGCGGCGAAACCTTGGCTGACGAGGACGCGGCGCGCACCACCGTGTCCGTGTGTGAGCCGTCGCCCCGTTCTTCTCGCCGAGACCGCCTCGGTGATCAGGCGCTCGGCCTGCTCGACCACAGGGCCGGGAGCGAACCGCCGCGCGTTCTCCAGGGCCGCTCGGCCCGTATCGCGGCGCCGCTCGTCCTCACGGACCAGTTCCAGCAGGGCCGCGCCCAGCGCGTCACGGTCCCCGACCGGCACCAGCCGGCCGTCGACCCCGTCCTCGATGATTTCACCGGGCCCATAGGGGCAGTCGGTGCTCACCACCGGCAGGCCGCAGCGCATCGCCTCGACAATCGTCATGCCGAACGGCTCGAAGTCGGAGGCGGCCGCGCCGATCGAGCCCTTGACCCACTCCGCTTCCATGGGAGCCGCCGCACCCATCAGGAAGACGTTGTTCCACAGTCCGAGGTCCGCGATGAGCCGTCGCAGCCGATCGTGTTGCTCCCCTTTGCCGTAGATGCGCAACTGCCAGTCCGGGCGTTCGGCGGCGACCAATGCGAAGGCCTCGATCAGCAGGTCGTACCGTTTCACCGGGACCAGCCGGCCGGCCGCGACGACCACCTTCGCCGTGCCGTCCGCGGCGGGGAGCGCGGGATCGGGCACGCTGTTCGGGAGGGTCTCCACCCGTAGACCGGGCAGCCTCATCTTGCGCCGGTAGGCGGCGGCGTCCGCCTCGGTCACCGTGGTGAGCGCGTCGAGCCGGCGGTAGGCCCGGCGCAACGTGTTGCGCAGCCGTGGCGGATGGTTGTCCAGAGTAAGGTGCTCCTGCCCGATGCGTACGACGTGTCGGGGAGCCTGGAGCGCGAGATGCACGTTGAGCCCCGGCCGCGTTCCGATCACCACGTCGGCGTCGATCACGGCGAGACAGTCGCCGATCCGCTGGTCGGTCAACTCGCTGTACTGCCGGTACCGGTACTCGGCGCGTGGGAACACCCTCGCCGGACTCAGATGCAACGGATGCCGCTCCTCCTGCCTGAGGTCCACCAGCGGCCGCAGCGACACGCTCGGGTCCAGGGCGAAGGTCGGGTGCTCCCGGTGCCGCAACACGGAGACGATCTCCACCTCGTGCCGCTCGGCCAGTGCGTGGGCCAGATTGAACGTGGTGGTGATCGTGCCCCCGATCCCGTAGGCGTTGTGGAGCAGGAAAGAGATCTTCATGGTGGGCTAGACCACGGCAAGTTCCTTACGGTTGTCACCCGTTATCACTTCGTAGGCTCATCGGTGCAGCCTCGACAGGCTGCCCGGGGCGCGGGGGAGTGAGAGGCGGTCGGACACACCGGCCGGTACGGTCCTCCTTGACCGGTACGGTTCGAGGGATGAACGTGGCCATATGTGATGAATCTTGTCATCGTGTGGTGAATACCCTCAAGGGAGGCCCTCGTGACCACGGCATCAGAGCCACGGGTATCGGGTCTGGAGATCCGCTCCATCGACTACGTCCCCCTGGACGAGCGGCACGGAAAGCTGTGGCACCTGGGGCCCCTGTGGTTCATGTCCAACGCTCAGATCGCCACACTGGCGGTGGGACTGATCAGCATCACCGAGGGCGGCAACCTCGTCTGGTCGCTGATCGCGATCGCCGCGGGCACCATCCTGGGCACGTTCTTCATGGCCTTCCACTCCGCGCAGGGCCCGCAACTCGGGCTGCCGCAGATGATCCAGTCACGGCCGCAGTTCGGCTACGTCGGGGCCCTGCTGGTGTGGCTGTTCGCCTATGTGCAGTACGCCGGTTTCAACGTCTTCAACACGATCCTGGCCGGCGAGGCCCTGCACACCACGGTGCATGGCGGGGTCAAGCTGTGGGTCGTCGTGGTCACCCTCATCGCGTTGGTCATCGCGCTGGTGGGCTACGACGTCATCCACCGCGCCGAGCGGGTCCTCACCTACACGTTCCTGGTCATCTTCGGGATCTTCACCGTGGGCGTGCTGGTCACCCTGCACTATCCCCCCGGCTCCTTCGACCTCGGCGGCTTCAAGTGGACCCCGTTCCTGGCGCAGTTCGGTGTGGTCGCCGGTTACCAGATCAGCTGGGCCATCTACGTCTCGGACTACTCCCGCTACCTCCCTCCGGACGTGACCGTCCGCAAGACCTTCTACTGGACGTACTTCGGGTCCGCGCTGGGCGGCATCTGGCTGATGATGCTCGGGGCGCTGCTCGCCGCGTGGGCGGGAAAGGATTTCGAGACGATCCGCTCGATCAACGCCGCGGGCGACAAGGCCTTCGGCGGGTTCGGCGCGATCGTGCTGCTCTTCGCCGCCCTGGGTCTGGTCTCGGTGACCGCGCTGAACATGTACGGCGGGTCCCTCACGCTCATCAGCGCGATCGACTCCTTCAAGAGAGTGCGGCCGACCCTCGCCGTACGGCTCGTGACGATCGGCCTCACCGCGGCGCTCTCCGTGGTGGGTGCGCTGGCCGCCACCGCCCACTTCCTGGAGAACTTCAACAACTTCCTGCTGCTGGTGCTCTACCTGTTCATTCCGTGGACAGCGGTCAACCTCATGGACTACTACGTGGTGCGCCGCGGCCACTACGCGGTCGCCGAGATCTTCAATCCGCACGGCATCTACGGCCGCTGGGGCTGGCACGGCATCATCGCGTACCTGGTCGGGTTCGTCGTCATGGTGCCGTTCTTCTCCGTGGGCACGCTCTACGTCGGACCTGCCGCGGATGCGCTCGGCGGTGCGGACATCGCCTTGTTCATCGGGCTGCCCGTCTCCGCGGTGCTCTACTGGCTGCTCACCCGGTCGATCGACGTCGATGCCGAGGCACGCCTGGCCGAAGCGGAGGCCGAGGCGCTGGAATCGGCGTCGCACGAGCACAGGGAGCCGTGATCCTCCCGCAGGGCCGCCTCACCGAGTGGCGGGAGCCGACCCGATGACCACCACTCGTGCCCAGTCGGGCGGCGGGTCCGGCACGTAATCGGGATCGTCCTCGTCCCACGACCGGGCTGCGCGCCGGGGGAACAGACCCACCACCGTCCGGCACGGTGGCCGCGTGCCCGGCCAGGGCGTCCGACCGTCGGTCAGGACCACGATGACATCGGGGCGGGGATTCGCCCGGAGCGCCTTGGCGAAGCCTGTGCGAAGACCCGTACCCCCACCGCCCATCAGCGGTATTCCCTCACCACGGCACAGCGGATGCACGAGGCGGGCCGCCGCGTCGCACGGCAGCACGGTGATCAGGTCGCGACGACCGCCCACGGCTCGGGAGATCGCGGCAACCTCCAGGAGCGCGCTGCCCAGTTCGACGTCACTGACCGAGCCGGATGTGTCGATGACCACGGAGACCCGGGGCGGCCTGCGCCGAAGGCTCGGCAGTACGGTGCCGGGCACCCCGGCCGAGCGCCGTGACGGCCGCCCGTAGGTGTAGTCCTCGCCGGCGCCCTGGCCGGAGGCCGCCGAGCGGACCGCCGCCCTCAGCAACTCGCGCCACGGCTGCGGGGGATGGAACGCCTCATCCGCCCACCGCTGCCACCCCTTCGAGGCGCTCCCCGGACGGCCGGTGATGCCCTGCGCCACCCGGAACCGGACGGCGTCCCGCTCCTGCTCACCGAGGCCGTCGGCGGCCGGCCGATCGGCCCCGGACCGGATCCGCAGCTCCTCGGTCCTGCGCGCGTCCCACAGGTGGCGGTGCAGGTCGAGGCGGAACCGACGGGTGGGGCGGGGATGGGGATGCGGACGACGGCAGGTGTCGGCCCCGGAGTGGGATCCGCCCCACAGCGCGAGGCTGATGCGCTGACCGCCGTCCGCCCGGGCGGGCGGAGTCCGGGCCACCAGGTGCACTGGGCCTTCGTCCTGACGCCCCGCAGGGTCGTACCGAGCCAGAGCGATGGTCAGGCCTGGGCGCAGCAGCCCATCGGGAGCGATCCTCGGCATGTTCCAGCGCAACAGGTCAGGAGCCAGATGGCGGGGATCGGCCCGGACTTGGGCTGCGAGTCCCTGGCCATGGGTGCGAGCCAAGGAACGCAGATGGAGATCGACATCGATGCCTGCGGCGGCGCACGCTCCGGCCCAGTCCCCGATACGACGGCGGGCAGTCGCAGTCTCGATCATGGACGGCGGCACGGCGAACTCGCGCACGCGCAGCCAGAAGGAAAGGCGGGAATCCCTGTTCGCGGTCGGAGTGAGCATCAGCACTCACCTTGCGCGGACGGGTCCCCCAATCTGTCAACAGAGTGAGTCGTCATCGCGGCGACCATAGCGCTCCGTACTTCCATCTGCCAGGTGTCCCGGTTGCAGCGCCGCGTGGGGCCCGAAGGAGGACCCCACGCGCGCGAGTGGCAACAGCGCGGCCGGGCAGGGGAGTTGGGCCTCTGCCGGAGCGCGGAAGACGCCAAGTGGCGGTGTCAGAGCAGGTCTTCGATGGTGATGGGCGTCTTGCGTACGCGCCGGCCGGTGGCGTGGTGGATCGCATTGGCGATGGCCGCGGCCGCGCCGACCTGGCCGACCTCCCCAACACCCTTGACGCCGAGCGGATTGACGATCTTGTCTTCGACCTCGATGAGTTCCACGTCGACCTCGGGGGCGTCGGCGTTCACCGGGATCAGGTAGTCGCCCAGGCTGGAGGCGACCCAGCGACCGCGCACCGGGTCCATGTAGTTCGCCTCCAGGAGTGCCTGGCCGAAGCCCCAGATCATGCCGCCCATGAGTTGGCTGCGAGCCGTCTTGGGGTTGAGAACCCGTCCGGGAGCGAAGGCGCCGACCATGCGACGAACCCGGACCACGCCGAGTTCGGCGTCGACGGCGACCTCGGCGAACTGGGCGCCGAAGGTCATCATCCCGTAGTTGGCGGTCTGCGGGGCGGGAGACCAGGCGCCCATCGCCTCGGTGTCGGGAAGGAAGTTGCGGTGCAGCAACTCGCTGTAGCTCTCCCCGGTGTCGGGCCGGTCGCGCAGCATCATGCGGCCGCCCCGTACGGTGACCGAGGCGGGATCGGCGCCGTGCAGCGGCGATTGGGCGTCGGCGACCGCCTGGGCGATGAGCTGGTCGCGCAGATTGCCGGCCGCGATGTGGACGGCGGCGCTGATCATGCCGGCACCCGAGGAGCCGACGGCGGCGGCGATGGTGGGCAGCATGGTGTCGCCGCCCTCGAACCGGCAGCGGTCGATCGTCCCGCTCCGTCACGTCGTCCCCCGGCTTCTTGACGGCCCGGTGACGACTTGTTAGCGGCGACCGGCATGCAGACCTCAATGAACACTGCCGGGAACCGGCAATGCGCGGGTCGGTCCCGGCCATGCACGATGTGCCGAGGGGAGCACGACGGATGGTTCCGGTGCCGGACACCGGCAGGTGTCCGGCACCGGAACCCGGAGGGAGCCGTGCGCCACCGGGGCAGGCCGTCCAACAGGAAGAAACGGGGGTGGGACATCATGTGGACGTTTCTCGTGGTCGTCAGTGGATTTCCCACCATCCTGTTCACGGCCGCGCTCGTCGTGGTCGTCGCCTTCTGGCTGCTGGTCGCCGTGGGCGCGGCCGAATCGCACGGCTTCGACGCCCACGCCGACTTCGACGCCTGGGGGATGGGCGGCGTCCCGGTGACGGTCGCCTTCTCGCTGCTCACCGCGATCGGCTGGTTCCTCAGTCTCTCCGCGACCGTCCTGCTCGATCCGGTCCTGCCCTCCGGAATGGTCCGCGGTCCGCTGGGCCTGGCGGTTCTGGCAGGAGCACTGCTGGTCGCATGGCGCGTGACCTGCCTGCTCGTACACCCGGTGCGGCGGCTCTTCCCCGATGAACCAGGGCCGTCCCGGCTGGACTTCGTGGGGCTGACCTGCACCATCCGCACGGGGTGGGTGGATGCAGGCTTCGGTCAGGCCGAGGTCGCCGCCAAGGACGGCTCCACCGCGGTGGTTCAGGTTCGCCAGCACGGCGCCGAGTCCCTCGGCATCGGCAGCACCGGACTGCTGTACGCCTACGACGAGGCCGGTGAGTTCTTCTGGGTCGCGCCCTACGACGCGGCCCTCGATCCGCGCGGCCGCGCCGGCTAGCTCCGCACCGCCCCCGCCGCACCTCTTCTTCCGTACGCCTCAAGGACGTATCCCATGGATGCCATTTCGCTGGGCATCGGCGTGCTCGTCGCCGTTGTCCTGCTCATCGCACTCACACTGCTGTTGGTCGTCGGCCGGCTGTTCCGCAAGGTGGAGCAGGGACGGGCGCTGATCATCTCCAAGACGAAGAAGGTGGACGTCACCTTCACCGGGGCCGTGGTGCTGCCGGTGCTGCACAAGGCCGAGTACATGGACATCTCGGTGAAGACCATCGAGATCCGCCGTACCGGGCGCGAGGGTCTGATCTGCCGGGACAACATCCGCGCCGACATCCACATCAGCTTCTTCGTCCGGGTCAACAAGACGGTCGAGGACGTCATCAAGGTCGCCCAGGCGATCGGCACGCAGACCGCGAGCGACGCGGCGGCGATCCAGGACTTCTTCGCGGCGAAGTTCTCCGAGGCCCTCAAGACGGTCGGTAAGCAGCTGGACTTCGTCGACCTCTACACCAAGCGCGAGGAGTTCCGGGACCGGATCATCCAGGTCATCGGCACCGACCTGAACGGCTATCACCTGGACGACGCGGCGATCGACTTCCTGGAGCAGACGCCGATGTCCCAGCTGGACGCGGCGAACATCCTCGACGCGCAGGGTATTCGGAAGATCACCGAGCTGACGACGGTCGAACACGTCCGCACCAACGAGTTCCAGCGCACCGAGGAGAAGGAGATCACCCGGCAGAACGTCGACGCCCGGGAGACCATCCTGGAGCTGGAGCGGCGACAGGCCGAGGCGGAGATCAAACAGCGGCGCGAGGTCGAGACGCTGCGGGCGCGCGAGGAGGCGGTCACCGCCAAGGTGCAGGAGGAGGAACGCCTTGGCGCCCAGGGTGCGTTCATCCGGACCGAGGAGCAGCTCGGCGTCCAGCGCGAGAACCAGGCCCGTGAGATCACCGTCGCGCAGAAGAATCGCGAGCGGGTCATCGCCGTGGAGAACGAGCGCATCGAGAAGGACCGTCTCCTGGAGGTCATCGCCCGGGAGCGGGAGACCTCGCTGTCCCAGATCGCCAAGGACAAGGAGGTCGAGGCGGAGCGCCGCGAGGTCGCGGACGTCGTCCGGGAGCGCATCGCGGTGGACCGAACGGTCGCGGAGCAGGAAGAGGCCATCAAGAAGCTGCGCGTGGTCGAGGAGGCGGAGCGCGGCCGCCAGTCGGTGATCATCGCCGCCGAGGCGGAGGCCCAGGAGAAGCTGGTCAAGGACATCAAGGCGGCCGAGGCAGCGGAGGCCGCCGCCAAGCATCGGGCGGCCGAGCAACTCACCCTCGCCGACGCCCGGTTGAAGTCGGCCGACCTCGACGCGCGCGCCAAGCTGCGGCTCGCGGAGGGTATCCAGGCGGAGACGGCTGCGGCGGGCCTCGCCGAAGTGCAGGTCCGCGACAAGGCGGCCGAGGTGACCGAGAAGGCGGGGCGTGCGGAGGCCGCGGCCACCGAGGCACGCATGCGCGCCGAGGCCGAGGGCGCGCGGGCCAAGGTCCTCGCGGAGGCCACGGGGATCGGCGAGAAGCTCAAGGCCGAGGCGGAGGGCCTCAACCAGAAGGCGGTCGCGATGGCCGCCCTCGACGACGCCTCCCGCGGCCACGAGGAGTACCGGCTGCGCATTCAGGCGGAGAAGGAGATCCGTCTGGCCGGACTCGACGTCCAGCGGCAGGTCGCCGAGGCACAAGCCACGGTCCTCGCCACCGGGCTGGAGAACGCGGACATCAACATCGTCGGCGGCGAGTCCGTCTTCCTCGACCGGCTGGTGAACTCGATCGCGCTGGGCAAGAGCGTCGACGGGTTCGTGAGCAACTCCGAGACCGCCCGGGCGCTGGCAGGCCCCTGGCTGGACGGCAGCTCCAGCTTCACCGACGACCTCGGCCGGCTCCTCGGCTCCATCTCCACCGCCGACGTGCAGAACCTGACCGTCTCGGCCCTTCTGATGCAGCTCATGAAGTCGGGTGGGGCCAATGGTGGTCGACTCCAGCAACTGCTGGACAAGGCAGGGGAGTTGGGTCTGGCGGACACACCGCTCGCCGCCCTCAACGGCAGCGCCAGGGCCTGACCCCCATCGGTCCGGAGCCGCCGCACAGGGGACGGCGGCTCCGGACCACGCTCCTCGAAGGGAATCCCGCATCCATGGCAACCCGCCTGGACACCGGCACACACCATGCGTTCGCCTCCGGCGCCCGCGAGGCGGTCGACACCAGCGCCCGCGAGGCGGTCGACACCAGCGCCCGCGAGGCGGTCGACACCGGCACCTACGAGGTGCTCCGCGACCGGCTCGTCGCACAGGCCGCCGAACTCGCGCGGCGCGCCGAGTCGCTCAACTCCCGCCGCACCGAGGAGTTCGGCTCGACCCGCCTGGAGATCACCGGCACCGAACGGCTGCGCACCGAGCACCACTGCGTACCGCGTGACATCGTCTCCGTCGGGGACGCGCTGCTGTTCGGCCACAATGTCTTCCTCGGCCTGAAGCCCGAGACGGCCGTCGCCGACGTCTTCGCGCCGTACGGCCGCGAGCTGAACAGGCTGCCGCACGACGCGGTCCCCGGTCTGCTCGACGACCCCGGCTTCATACGGGAATTCGAGGCGCTGTACCGCTACTACCGGCAGACGCACCTCCTTCAACTGCGGTGCGTCGAGGGCAAGTTGCTGGCCGTCTTCCAGACGGGGGAGAAGACGGAGGACATCCGCGTGCTGCGCTGGGCTCTGTCCGAGGACGGCGCGGCGCGCTTCCTCGACGCACGCGGCGAACGCGATCACGTCTTCCCGCCGTCGTACGACTTCGAGTGGCGTGAGGCCACGCGCGAGGACCATGTGCTCGGCCGTCATCCGCATGTCTCCATCGAGGGCGAGGTCTTCGTCGAGACGGTCGGCGGCACCCTCACGGTCAAGGTGGAGGACAACACCGAGACGGGCGAGGGCATTTACTCCGAGCCCGTCGACGAGCCGCTGCAGTCCCTCGCCGACGCCGACATCGCGTACGCGCGCGTGGGCGCCCTCGTCCTGCTGCGCGTCCGCCCCTACAAGGAGGACGCCCACCGGTACCTGGTGTTCAACACGCTCACCAGGTTCGTCGTCCGCCTCGACGGGATCGGACAGGCGTGCCGCCGGCTGCCGGAGGACCAGGGGATCGTCTTCCCCGGCGGCTACTGCCTGGCCGCGGGCGCGCACAAGACGTTCGACGGCATCGACACCGACGAGCTGGAGTTCGAGCGGGAGGTACGGTCCCCGAACGGCGAGGACGTGCTGTACGCCTTCCACGCGCGCGTGGAGGGTCGCAGCCTGCTGCTCCCGTACAACCTGATCCGCAAGGAGGTCGTCACCCCGCTCTCCTGCCACGGCTGGGCCCTGTTCGACGACGGCACGCTGATGGTGCTGCGCGCCGAGAGCGACGAACCGGCGCGTGTTCACCCGCTCCAGCTGTGGACCTCCCCTTATGTCTCCGACACCCACGCCGCCGCCCGGCCCAGCGGCACCGGAGCGCTGGCCCGCGTCGGCAACGCCGACCTCGTCAGGGGCATCTCCGACTGCCTCTCGATCACCGGATCCGTCGCCGAATCGACCCCGACGACCGAGGTGTACGAGGCCCTGCTGGCGGCATGCGTCCGCGTGGCCGACACATACCACTGGCTGGCAGAGGACGAGTTGGGCGATCTGCGAACCCCGCTGCGTGCGGTGCGGGAGACCGCCGAGCAGGTGCTCGCCGAGTTCGAGACCGTGCAGGCCCTGACCCGGCAGGCCGCCGACGCGCTCGGCGAGGCGGCGGCCCGCATCGCCGCCGTGGTCCGCCGGCTGCGCGGGGAAGCTCCGCGTGACGCCGCGTCCTGGGTGGCAGGACTCACCGAACTCCGTCGGGCCCAAGGGCATCTGCTCACGCTCAAGGACATGCGGTACGCGGACACCGCCCGCATCGAGGCGCTGGCCTCGGACACCGAGGCCGACCTCGCCGGGTTCGGCCAGCGAGCCGTCGCCTTCCTCGCCCGCGACGACGCGTTCCTCGGCCACCAGCAGGACGTCGAGCGGCTCGTCGCGGACGCCGGGTCCCTGGCCACCGTCGCGGACGCCGCACCCGTCGCCTCCCGCCTCGACGAACTCGCGGACGGGCTGCACACCGTGACCGATGTCGTCGCCGGGCTCGACATCGGCGACGCCACCGTACGTACGGCCATCCTGGAGCGCGTCGCCGAGGTCCTCGGCGGCGTCAACCGAGCCCGGGCCACCCTCGACGCCCGCCGCCGCGCACTGAGCGAGAGGGAAGGGCGAGCGGAGTTCGCGGCCGAGTTCGCCCTGCTCGGCCAGGCCGTGACCGGGGCGCTCGCAGTCGCCGACAGCCCCGAGGCCTGCGACGAGCAACTCGCCCGGGCGCTGGTGCGATTGGAGAACCTGGAGTCCCGCTTCGCGGAGTTCGACGACTACCTCGGCGAGCTGGCCGACAAGCGCACCGAGGTCCACGAGGCGTTCGCCGCCCGCAAGCAGACCCTCGCCGACGCCCGCGCCCGCCGCGCCGAACGGCTCGCTCAGTCGGCGACCCGGGTCCTCGAGCCCCTTGCCCGCCGTGCCGCCGCACTGCCCGACGCGGACGCCGTCACCACCTACTTCACCTCCGACCCGATGACCGGCAAGGTCCGCCGAGTCATCGACGAACTGCGCGAACTGGGCGACCAGGTGAGGGCGGAGGAACTGGCCGGACGCCTGAAGGCGGCACGCCAGGAGGCGACCCGCGCCCTGCGTGACCGCACCGACCTGTACGCCGACGGCGGCCGTACCCTCCGGCTGGGCCGTCACCGCTTCGCCGTCAACACCCAGCCCCTCGACCTCACCCTGGTCCCGCACGGCGACGGTCTCGCCTTCGCGCTCACCGGCACCGACTACCGCGCCCCGGTCACCGACCCGGACTTCGACGCCACCCGTCCCTATTGGAACCGGCCCCTGCCCTCCGAGTCACCCGAGGTCTACCGCGCCGAACACCTGGCCGCCCGCCTCCTCGACGAACACGGGCCTGTCGCACTGGCCGGAGCGGACCTGCCCGTGCTCGTACGAAAGGCCGCGGAGACGGCGTACGACGAAGGCCACGAACGCGGCGTGCACGACCACGACGCCACCTTGATCCTCGCCGCCCTGCTGCGGCTGCACGAGGAAGCCGGAGCGCTGCGGCACACGCCTTCGGCGCGGGCTGCCGCCCAGCTGTTCTGGGCGCACGGCACGACCGCGGACGTCCGTGAGAGCTGGACCCGGCGTGCGAGGTCGCTGGCACGGGCCCGCGCCACGTTCGGGCCCGCCCCCGCCGCCCTCGCCGACTTCCGGGCGGAACTGGCGGCGGAGATCGGCGAGGCATCCGCCGCCTACCTCTTCGACGAGTTGACGTCGGGGCCCGAAGGGTTCGTCATCAGCGCGGAGTCCCGGACGCTCCTCGACAAGTTCCGCCGGGCGGTGGGCACTTCGGCGTACGACGACGACCTCGCGGCGCTCGACGACCTCGGTGCCGGGCGGCAGCTGGTCGAGGCCTGGCTGTCCGCGTACATCGCCGCCACCGGTACCGAGACAACCCCCGGTGATCTGGCCGAAGCCGTGGCCGCCGAACTCTGTCCGGACCTCGTGCGCTACGAGTCCGACGCCCCGCTGACCGAGACGGTCGAGGGGCTGCTCGGCACCCACCCCCGTCTCGACGGCCGGACACTCACGATCCGCGTCGATGAACTCCTGTCGCGTACACACCACTTCCGTGCACACGCCGTCCCCGGCCACCGCGCCTACCAGCGCCGGCGCACCGCCCTGGTGACCGCCGAGCGCGCCCGCCTCCACCTGGACGCGTACCGCCCGCGCGTGATGTCCGCGTTCGTGCGAAGCCGCCTGATCGACGAGGTCTACCTCCCGCTCATCGGCGACAACCTGGCCAAGCAGCTCGGCGCCAGCGGCGACACCGGGCGCACGGACACCGGCGGTCTGCTGCTGCTCGTCTCCCCACCGGGCTACGGCAAGACGACCCTCATGGAGTACGTCGCCGATCGCCTCGGCCTCGTCCTGGTCAAGGTCAACGGGCCCTCGCTGGGCAACGCCGTCACCTCGCTCGACCCTGCCGAGGCACCTGACGCCACCGCGCGCCAGGAGATCGAGAAGATCAACTTCGCGCTGGCGGCGGGCAACAACACGCTCCTCCACCTCGACGACATCCAGCACACCTCGCCGGAACTGCTGCAGAAGTTCATCCCGCTGTGCGACGCCACCCGCCGCATGGAAGGCGTGTGGAACGGCGAGCCGCGCACCTACGACCTGCGCGGCAAGCGCTTCGCGGTCTGCATGGCGGGCAACCCCTACACCGAGTCCGGCAGTCGCTTCCGCGTCCCCGACATGCTCGCCAACCGCGCCGACGTCTGGAACCTCGGCGATGTGCTGACGGGCAAGGAGGACGTCTTCGCGCTCAGCTTCATCGAGAACGCGCTCACCGCGAACCCGGTCCTCGCGCCGCTCGCGGGGCGTGACCACACCGACCTGGCCCTGTTGGTCCGGCTCGCCGGGGACGACGCCACCGCCCGTGCCGACCGCCTCACCCACCCGTACACCCCCGCCGAACTCGAGCGGATCGTCGCTGTTCTGCGCCACCTGCTCACGGCACGCGAGACGGTGCTGGCCGTGAACGCCGCGTACATCGCCTCAGCGGCCCGGACCGACGCGACGCGCACGGAGCCGCCCTTCCAACTCCAGGGCTCCTACCGCAACATGATCAAGATCGCCCAGCGCATCCAGCCGGTCATGAACGCGGCCGAGCTCGCCGCCGTCATCGACGACCACTACACCGCGGAGGCGCAGACCCTCACGACCGGCGCGGAGGCGAACCTGCTGAAGCTGGCCGAGCTGCGCGGCACCCTCACCACTGAACAGGCGGCCAGGTGGGGGGAGTTGAAGAACGCCCAGGTTCGTGACCAGAGCCTCGGCGGACCGGACGACGACCCACTGACCCGTACGGTCGGCGCACTCGGGCTGCTGGCCGACCGGGTGGCCGCCGTGGAGTCCGCGATCAACCGTGCTGCCGATCCCCGCCGGCCGACGCCCGGTCCCGCGGCCAGGCACGCCGCCGGGCCGCCGGGAACGCGAGAGCCGTACGGGCCCTGACCGACGCGGTCGTGGAACCGCCGGGCGATCGCCATCCGTTGGGCACCGAACAGGACCGGCGCCTGCCCGCCCTTGCCTGGGGGAGAGCCACCCGGGTCGGGTCGCCATTGCCTCGTGGCACGGTGCACGGCGGTCGACCCCTGCCCCGCCGTTCCGGTGCCCACGAGTGCCGCGCCCGGCCGTGTCCCCTGTCGTACATCTGCTCCGTGTATCAAGGCGCCGGACGGGCCGGTCGTATCGTTCGCGAAGCAGGCCCGGTCGCGCGTCTCGTGGCCGTGACCTCCGGTGCACCGAGAGCTGTCCACCCGCGGAGCCACCGAGCTCGTCACACTCGCCGACCCGCTTCAGGTCGCGCCGCCGACCGCCATGCGCATGATAGACCGGCTGATCGCCGCCGGGCTCGCCGACCGGCAGACCACCCCGACAACCGCCGCGAGACCCTGCTGCAGCTCACGGAGGAGGGGCGGCGCGCGGTCGAGGACGTGACCGCCCGACGCAGCGCCGAGATCGCCGCCATCGTCGAACGGCTCGTCCCGAAGCAGCGCGCCGCGCTCGGCGAGGCGCTCACCGCCTTCAACGAGGCGGGCGGCGAACCCCTGGGTCCGGCGATGGACGATCCTGAGCCGCATCCACTGGGCTGGGTGGACGCTGTCGCGGGGCGCAAGGCCTGAAACCCCTGTTCCTGGCGCCCAGTCGGCAGGCCGGAGCGCAAGCCCAGGCCGGAGTTCCGCCGATGGTCATCCCGTTGTCGGGGCCGGTGTCGGGGACGTCGTGTTCACATCCAGCCCCGGGGGCAGGTTGAGGGAGAGGACCGGGGATCCCGGCTGGGGAGGCGGCGGGGTCAGCTGGTCCTTGGGGAGTTTCGGCGGTGTGGTCTGCTGGAAGTTGGCCTGGTCGAAATTGACCAGCCCGGTCCGCTCCAGCACCGTGATGTGGTCCAGGACGGTGTCGTTGGCCTGATCGGCGAGTTGACGCACCAGGGAGTTCTGCGTGCTGGCGCGGATCTTGGCGATGACGGGAAAGATCTGACCGTGGGTGACCCGCATGATGTTGACCGCGGTGGTGTCGAACTGCTTGCCGGTGCTCCCGTCGGCGGTGGCCACGAACTGCTGCTGTTGCGGGCTCGCCTGGTTGGGCAGGGTGATGCCCAGTTCGGGGGCGATCTTCCGGCAGGCTTCGTCGAGGCGTGAGTGCCCGACGACCAGGTGCTTGCCGGCCTCTTTCATCTCCGCAGTGGTGCCCCGCTTCATGGCCATCATGCCGAGGGGATGCTCCCACAGCCCCGCCGCGCGGACCTTGACGACAAAGTCCCGGTCGGCCTCGGTCAGCGGTCCGTAGCGGGTGTTGGCTATCACGCGGGTCGGGGAGGTCGTCGCGCTCTGCACGCCGAGCATCGCGGGGTAGGCGAGGGCGGCGAGGGTCATGCACAGTGCGCCGCCCACGAAGACGGTTCCTGCCATGTTGCGTGATAGGCGCATCGTGCCTCCTGAGGTCAGCGGCTGGTACGCCAGGGGGTACGGACATGCTGAACCGATCCATCATTGCGCTGAGCGAATTTTGCACGCCACTGTGTGTTGTGCATCACATACCGATGGGAGCGTGGCGGCGCGGCAGAAGATGGACGGCGGTCCAGGTGAGGGCCGGTCGTCCGGCTCCGGACCCCTTGAACCCGGCGCAGGCCCCGGCTGTCGGGGCCGGGTGGCGGCTCGGCGCGCGCTTTCGGGTGACTCGACAGCCTGTCGCCGGAGCGGGACGGTTCGGCATGTCCGACCATCGCAGTCGACCGCACCGTCGCCGCCAGGAGGTCGCCGTGCACATCCTGCTCGTGGCCAGCGCGTTCAACAGCCTCACGCAGCGCGTCCATGCCGAATTGCGTGACCGAGGGCACACGGTCGCGGTGGAACTCGCCCTGTGCGACCGCCCGTTGCCGGATGCCGTCCGGCGGCACGCGCCGCAACTCGTCGTCGCCCCGATGCTGAAGACGGCGATCCCCCGGGAGGTGTGGGCCGCGTACCCGTGTTTCATCATCCACCCGGGGCCGTTCGGGGACCGGGGACCGTCCTCCTTGGACTGGGCGATCCAGGAGGGCGCCGACCAGTGGGGCGTGACGGTCCTTCAGGCCGACGAGGAGATGGACGCCGGGGATGTCTGGGCGTCCGTGGCCTGCCCGGTCCCGCCGGTGGGCAAGAGCGACCTCTACCGCAACGAGATCGCCGACGCGGCGCTGTCGGCCGTCCTGCTCGCCGTGGAGCGCTTCGCCTCGGGGGCCTATACCCCGCGCAAACAGGGCGGGGTGCACGCGTCGGACACACCCGTGCGCATCCGCCCGTACCTCGATCAGAGCGTCCGCCGAATCGACTGGGCCGCGGACTGCACCCGGACCGTCCTGGCCAAGCTGCGTGCGGCGGACTCCCAGCCCGGCGTGCTCGACGTGCTGCTCGGCGCCGAGTGGTACCTCCACGGCGGCCACCCCGAGGCCGGTTTGCGCGGCGTCCCGGGTGAGCTGCTGGCCACCAGGACCGGTGCGGTCTGCCGGGCGACGAAGGACGGTGCCGTCTGGATCCCCGAGGTGCGGCGCCGGCGGGGTCCGGGGCAGCCGCCCACGTTCAAACTGCCCGCCGTGCAGGCCCTCGGCGACCGGCTGCCTCCCCTCCCGGAACTCGCCGCGCCGCGCTTCGCGGACCCGTCCGGGCGGACGTGGGCCGGCATCACGTACCGGGAGGAGGGGAGCGTCGGCTTCCTCTCGTTCTCGTTCCCCGGCGGAGCGATGACAACCGCTCAGTGCCGACGCCTGCTCGACGCCTATCGGGAGGCGTGCACGTGTCCCACCTCGGTGCTCGTGCTGGGCGGGCAACGGGACTTCTTCAGCAACGGAATCCACCTCAACGTCATCGAGGCCGCCGAGGATCCCGCCGCCGAGTCCTGGGCCAACATCAACGCCATGGACGATCTCGTCGAGGCGATCCTGACCACCACGGACAGGCTGGTGATCTCCGCCGTCGCGGGCAACGCCGCGGCGGGCGGCGTGATGCTGGCCCTGGCCGCCGACGAGGTGTGGTGCCGCACCGGCTCTGTGCTGAACCCGCACTACCGGCTCATGGGCCTGTACGGCTCGGAGTACTGGACGTACACGCTTCCGCGCCGCGTGGGCGCGGTGACCGCCGAAAGGCTCCTGAGCGAGGCCCTGCCGTTGAGCGCAGGGAGCGCCCGTGACCTCGGCCTCGTCGACCGGGTGGTCGAGTGCGGCCCGCAGGACTTCGCCGCGGAGGTCGGACGGCTGGCGGCCCGGCTGGCGTCACTGCCGGGATCGCGGTCGCGGATCGCCGGGAAGAAGGCGGAACTGGACCGCCAGGAGAGCAGTGAGCCCCTGGCCGCCTTCCGGGAGCGCGAGCTGGCCCGGATGCGCCGGACGTTCGACGACCCGGACGCCCCCTACCACGCACTGCGGCGCGCGTTCGTCCGCAAGGAGCGACCTTCGTGCACGCCGCCACACCTCGACCTCGCCGCCGCGGCGAGGACGGGGCGGAGCCGGACCGGCCCGTGAGGGGCCGTGTCACCGGACCGGCCCACCGCCGCGTCACTGGAACGGCCCGCGATGACGTCTCACCACGGCCGGATGGCTGGTACGAAGAGGACTGACGGTCGAAATACAGGCTTTCATCCCGATATGGGTTTTCCTTAAAACCCGCGGGTTCTCATCCCTCACCTCTCCGAGGAGGCGGTCCCATGACAGCGGCGACGCCGAGCACGGCCGGCGCAACGGATGCCGGTGGTGCGCCTGCCGACGAGACGCCCACGATCCACATTCTCTGGATCAACGCCGGGCTGAGCTGCGACGGAGACTCGGTCGCGCTCACGGCGGCGATGCAGCCGAGCATCGAACAGATCGCGCTCGGTGCGCTGCCGGGCCTGCCGAAGATCGCTGTCCACTGGCCCCTCATCGACTTCGAGTGCGGCCCGGTGGGTGGCGCGGACACGTTCATCGAATGGTTCTTCAAGGGAGAGCGGGGCGAGATCGACCCGTTCGTCCTGGTCGTCGAGGGGTCCGTCCCCAATGAGGCGATCAAGCCCGAGGGCTACTGGTGCGGTTTCGGTGACAACCCGGAGACCGGCCAGCCGATCACCACCAGCGAGTGGATCGACCGGCTCGCGCCCAAAGCGCTGGCGGTCGTCGCCATCGGCACCTGCGCCACGTACGGCGGTATCCACGCCATGGCGGGCAACCCCACCGGCGCGATGGGCGTGCCCGACTACCTCGGCTGGGAGTGGAAGTCCCAGGCCGGTATCCCGATCGTGTGCGTCCCCGGCTGCCCGATCCAGCCCGACAACTTCGCCGAGACGCTCACCTACCTGCTCTACCAGGCGGCCGGCTCCGCCCCGATGATCCCCCTCGACGACAAGCTGCGCCCGGCCTGGCTTTTCGGCGCCACCGTGCACGAGGGCTGCGATCGCGCCGGTTACTACGAACAGGGCGACTTCGCCGAGTCGTACGACTCGCCCAAGTGCCTGGTCAAGCTCGGCTGCTGGGGCCCGGTCGTCAAGTGCAACGTACCCAAGCGGGGCTGGATGAACGGCATCGGCGGCTGCCCGAACGTCGGCGGCATCTGTATCGCCTGCACCATGCCCGGATTCCCGGACAAGTTCATGCCGTTCATGGACGAACCCCCGGGCGCGAAGCTGTCCACCAAGGCCAGCGGCGCCTACGGCTCGGTGGTCCGCAGACTGCGCTCCCTGACCCAGCAGACCGTCGACAAGGAACCCAAGTGGCGCCACACGGGACGCAAGCTCACCACCGGATACCGGCCGCCGTGGTGACTCCCCGCCGCACCTGAGCCGCATCCCCCGATCCGTCCACACCCTCCCGGAACACCCACGCGAAGAAGGGCACGACCCAGACGATGGCACCGACGACGAAGGCGGCCGGTGACGGTAGCGGCCTGATGGAGATGGCCTGGGACCCGATCACCCGGATCGTGGGCAGCCTGGGCATCCACACGAAGATCGACTTCAAGCAGAAGCGGGTCGCGGAGTGCTACAGCACCTCGTCCGTCTTCCGTGGCTACAGCGTCTTCATGCGCGGCAAGGACCCCCGCGACGCCCACTTCATCACCAGCCGCATCTGCGGGATCTGCGGTGACAACCACGCCACCTGTTCGGTGTACACGCAGAACATGGCGTACGGCGTGAAGCCCCCGAACCTCGGTGAGTGGATCATCAACCTCGGCGAGTCCGCGGAGTACATGTTCGACCACAACATCTTCCAGGAGAACCTGGTCGGGGTCGACTACTGCGAGAAGATGGTCAAGGAGACCAACCCCGGCGTCCTCGAGCTCGCCGAGCGCACCGAGGCGCCGCACGCCGGGGAGCACGGCTACCGCACGATCGCCGACATCATGCGGTCCCTGAACCCCCTCGAGGGCGAGTTCTACCGCGAGGCACTCCAGGTGAGCCGCTACACCCGGGAGATGTTCTGCCTCATGGAGGGACGCCATGTGCACCCCTCCACGCTCTACCCCGGTGGCGTGGGCACCGTCGCCTCCGTACAGCTCTTCACGGACTACCTCAGCCGCCTGATGCGCTATGTGGAGTTCATGAAGCGCGTCGTCCCTCTGCACGACGACCTCTTCGACTTCTTCTACGAAGCGCTGCCCGGATACGAGGAAGTGGGGCGCCGACGGGTCCTGCTCGGCTGCTGGGGAGCGCTCAACGACCCCGAGTACTGCGACTTCACCTACGCCAACATGACGGACTGGGGCCGACGGATGTTCGTTACCCCCGGCATCATCGTGGACGGCAAGCTCGTCACCAACGACCTCACCGAGATCAACCTCGGCATCCGCATCCTGCTGGGCAGTTCCTACTACGAGGACTGGCAGGGCCAGGAGCAGTTCGTCACCCACGACCCGCTCGGCAACCCGGTCGACCCGCGCCACCCCTGGAACCAGCACACCATCCCCGCCCCGCAGAAGCGGAACTTCGACGACAAGTACAGCTGGGTCATGTCGCCCCGCTGGTTCGACGGCAAGGACCACCTCGCCCTGGACACCGGCGGCGGGCCCATCGCCCGCCTGTGGTCCACCGCGTTGTCCGGGCTCGTCGACACCGGCTATGTGAAGGCCACCGGCAACAGCGTGGTCATCAACCTGCCCCGCACCATGACCAAGCCCGAGGCCACCTTCGAGTGGAAGATCCCGAAGTGGAGCAACGCGCTCGAGCGGAACCGGGCGCGGACCTACTTCCAGGCCTACACCGCCGCCGTCGCTCTGCACTTCGCGGAGAAGGGGCTGGAGGAGGTCAGGGCCGGACGCACCCAGACCTGGGAGAAGTTCGAGGTGCCCGACGAGAGCATCGGCGTCGGCTTCACCGAGGCCGTCCGCGGTGTCCTCTCCCACCACATGGTGATCCGCGACGGCAAGATCGCCAACTACCACCCGTACCCGCCCACTCCGTGGAACGCCAGCACCAGGGACACCTTCGGCACGCCCGGCCCGTACGAGGATGCGGTACAGAACACGCCGATCTTCGAGGAGAACACCCCGGAGAACTTCAAGGGCATCGACATCATGCGCGCCGTCCGCAGCTTCGACCCCTGTCTGCCCTGCGGCGTGCACATGTACGTCGGTGGCGGCAAGACCGTACAGAAGATGCATGTGCCCACCGGCCTGAGCGGGCTGGGCGGATGAGCGCGGGCACCACGATCGACCCGGCGAAGGCGGCACAGGCAGTGGACGCGGTGCAGACCGGGCGGCGGATCGAGGACGTGCTCGACCGGCTCGCCGCCACCGGCGACCCGGCCGCCCGCGCGGCGGCCGAGGAACTGGTGCAGGCTCTCATGGACTTCTACGGGGCGGGCCTGGCCCGGATGCTCCAGTTGCTGTCCGCACCTGAGAACCGCGGTGCCGCCCCCGTGCCGGCCCTGCTCGGCGACGAACTGGTCGCCGGCCTCCTCGTCCTGCACGACCTCCATCCAGAGGACCGGACGACCCGTATCGGCAGGGCGCTCGACAGCGTCCGCGAACACGACCTGGAGGTCGTGGACTTCGACGAGTCGACCGGGACACTCCGGCTGCGGGCGGCCGCCGCCGCGGGATGCGGCTGCGCCGCAGGCGGTACGACGGCCCAGCAGGCGGCCGAGGACGCGCTCGCCTGTTTCGCGCCGGAGGTCACGGGCGTCGAAGTGCAGTCCGCGGTGACGCCCAGGGAGCCCGCACTGCTGCAGATCGGCGTCGGCCCCGGCACTCGCGCCGGCGCATGTCCCGCTCCGGCGAAGACCCCGTGAGCGCGTCCTTCGCCCCCGGCCGGGCCACCCGCGGCTCTGGACTGCGCCGATTCCTGACCGGGCGTCAGCCGCAACCGGAGCGGTGCGGGCTGTGCGCGGTGGCGGTGGACGACGCGCACCACCGGCACCTGGTGGACACCGAGAAACGGGCCATCGTCTGCGCCTGCCCGTCCTGCGCCCTGCTGATGGAGCAACCGGGTGCCGCCATGGGCCGCTTCCGTCTGGTGCCGGACCGCTGTCTCGTCGACCCGGACCACCACCTCGACGACGGTGCCTGGGAGGCACTGCAGATCCCCGTCGGTGTCGCGTTCTTCTTCCGCAACGCCGCGCTCGACCGGCTGGTGGCCCTCTATCCGAGTCCGGCCGGGGCCACCGAGAGCGAGCTCGAACCGGCGACCTGGGCGACCGTCCTCGGAGACAGTCGCCTCGCCGAGCTGCTCGAACCCGATGTGGAAGCGCTGCTGCTGCGCCGCACCGAGGGCCGCTGCGCGTGCTATCTCGTACCGATCGACATCTGCTACGAACTGGTCGGCCGGATGCGCCTGTTGTGGCAGGGCTTCGACGGCGGGGCCGAGGCCCGCGCCGCGCTCGACGCGTTCTTCGAGCAGGTCGGGCAGCGCGCCCGCACCGTGGAGAAGGAGAGCCGGGCGTGACCGAGTTCTCCTTCGCCTGCACCGGTGTACGCGCCGACCGGTACGCCGCCGGACCCACCCTGGTGTTCCGGCTGCGCATCACCGCGACCGGCGACGAACCGGTGCACGCCCTGGCGCTGCGCTGCCAGATCCGCATCGAGCCCGCCCGGCGCGGCTACGAGGCAGCCGAGGCCGGCGCTCTCGCCGACCTCTTCGGCGAGCGCTCGCGCTGGGGCAGCACTCTCCATCCGGTGCAGTTCGCCCAGGTCTCCGTCATGGTCCCCGCCTTCACCGGGGAGACCGAGACGGACCTCGTCGTGCCCTGTACCTACGACATGGACATCGCCGCGACCCGCTACTTCGCCGCGCTCACCGGCGGCGAGGTGCCCCTGCTGATGCTCTTCTCGGGCACGGCGTTCACCGGAGCGGGCGGCTTTCGCGTCGAACCCGTCCCCTGGGACCGGGAGGCGGCCTTCCGGATGCCGGTCGCGATCTGGCGGGAGATGGTCGAGCAGCACTTCCCCGGCTGCGGCTGGATCCGGCTGCCCCGCGACACCATGGACGCCCTGCTCGCCTTCCGCTCACGACGGGCGCTGCCCTCCTGGGAGGCGACCGTGCGGGCCCTGCTCGACGAGGCGGGCACGGCAGCCCCGCCACGGCAGGGTTCGGCCCTGACCAGAATCACCGGAAGGACCGCTCCGTGAGCGTGACCGCGTTCGCCCCGGAGACCGAGGAACGCCTCGCCGTCGCCCGGCAGGTGGCCGACGCCGTCCTCTTCGAGGGCTATGTGCTCTACCCCTACCGTGCCTCGGCGGCCAAGAACCGGTTGCGCTGGCAGTTCGGCGTACTCGTACCGCCCGCCTGGGGCGCCGCGTGCGAGGAGCACGACTTCCAGCACACCGAATGCCTGATGGAACCGCGGGCGGCCGCCACCCTGGCGGTCGAGCTGCGCTTCCTGCGCGCCCGGCGTCGTACGGTGCAACAGGCGCGCCCGGACGGCGGCTTCGACACAGTCGCCGAACTCCGGCTCGGAGACCGGATCCTGGCCCCCTGGGACGAGGGAACGGAGGAGCGCATCGAGGCGGTCGTGCCGGTGGACGAACTCATGGGCGACGGGGTCACGATCCCCTTCGAACGCCCCGCCGGGGAGGACAGCGAGCCAATCCTCGACGATGCCGGGCGCCTCGTCGGCCGCACGGTCCGCCGTTACGAGGAGATCAGCGGCGCACTCCGGTTGTCGGCGTGCGAACTCGACGGGCCCTACCGGGCGTTGCGGCTGACTGCCGTGGTCGAGAACACCAGCACCTGGACACCCCCGGACGGCCGCGCCGCCGACCGGGATGCCGCCCTCCCGCGCTCCCTGGTGGCCTCCCACCTCCTCATGGGACTGAGCGCCGGGTCGTTCCTGTCGATGACCGATCCCCCCGAGTGGGCCAAGGGCGCGATCGCGTCCTGCCGCAATCTGCACACCTGGCCCGTACTGGCCGGCGAACCCGGCCGCGCCGATGTACTGCTCTCCTCACCGATCATCCTGGAGGACCACCCGGCCATCGCTCCGGAAAGCCCCGGTGCCCTGTACGACGCCACCGAGATCGACGAGATCCTCGCGCTGCGTACGGCCGCCCTCACCGACGAGGAGAAGCGCGAGGCACGCGGCACCGACGAACGTGCGGCCGCAGTGATCGACCTTGCGGACTCGATGCCCCCCGAGGTCCTGGAGCGCCTGCACGGAGCGGTGCGCAGCCTGCGGGAGGTGACCGGATCGGCCCCCGCTCCGGCCGCGACCGGGTTCCCCGACGAGTACGGCGTGCGGCGTCCGGACACCCCGTGGTGGGACCCGGCGAGCGAGGCCGGCTTCGACCCGGGACACGACCGGGTCGTCGTCGAGGGCCGGTCGCTGGGGGCGGGAAGCCGGGTGCTGCTGCGACCGGGACTGCGGCGCACCGACGCGCAGGACCTGTTCCTGATGGGGCGTACAGCGAAGGTGGAGGCCGTCCTGCACGACGTGGACGGTGCGGTGCACCTGGCGGTGACGGTGGAGGACGACCCGGGCGCCGACATCCGCCGAGAGCAGGGACGCTTCCTGTACTTCCAGCCCGACGAGGTCACACCGCTGGAGGACGGCGCATGAGCCTTCACGCGGACCCGTCCTGCCAGGAGCGTGTTGCCCCGGACCCGCCCCGCCAGGAGAGCGGCAGGGTACTCGTCGCCGGTATCGGAAACATCTTCCTCGGGGACGACGGCTTCGGCGTCGACGTCGTACGCGTACTCGCCGGGAGGCAACTGCCCCCGCACGTCGAGGCCGTGGACATCGGCGTACGGGGCGTGCACCTCGCCTACCAGGTGCTCGACGGCTACGACACCCTCATCCTGGTGGACGCCACCGCGCGGGGCGAGGATCCCGGCACGCTCTACGTGATCAAGCACGAGACCACCGGCGGAGGCGAGCCGCACGGCGCGCTCGACGGCCACCGGATGACTCCCGACACCGTGCTCGCGCTGCTCGGCACGCTCTGTGCCGGAACCGGCGGGCAGCCGCCGCGGCGCACGCTGGTGGTGGGATGCGAACCCGCGTCGGTGGCGGAGGGCATCGGGCTCAGCCCGCCGGTCTCCGCCGCCGTACCCGAAGCCGTCCGGCTGATCGAAGAGTTGCTGCGGGCCGACCAGCCGGGAGAGCCCGCGCCGCGGGCCACGGCCGGCGGCGCCGGCAAGTGAGGAGACACGGAATGATCAAGACCCTCGTCGTCGGCACGCTGGCCGCCGCTGTCGCCGTCGTCGTCGTGCAGTCCCTGCCCGACATCAGGCGCTATCTGCGCATGCGCTGTATGTGATCCGATGCCCGCCCCGAGGGCGTCGGCCATTGCGGCGAACGGCGTAGGCGGCCGGGCGGCGACGGCGTGCCGGTCCGCCGCCCGGTACCGCCTCCTCTCTAATGAGGGGCGGCGGACGCCTGCCCGACAGGCCGATCGGCTCGATGGCGGTCGGTGGAGAGCGGTCTCGCCGGGACGGAGACCGATGCACGAGATGTCCATCGCGCTGGCGGTGATCGGCCAGGTGGAAGAGGCGGCGGAGCGGGCCGGCGACATCACGGCCGTGCGCTCGGTGCGGCTTCAGGTGGGCGAACTGGCCGGTGTCGTACCCGATGCCCTGTCCTTCTGCTTCGAACTGGCCTGCGCCGGGACGGTGCTGGACGGTGCCGAACTGGTCACCGACGCTGTGCCGGGCCAGGCCCGTTGCGCTCCGTGCGGACACGAATGGGCCGTCGGCATGCCGCCCCTGCTGACCTGCCCGCGGTGCGGCGGAGCCACCACCGACCTGCTGTCCGGCCGTGAACTGCAGATCGTCAGCGTGCACTGGGAGGACGGCCCGACGCACGCACTCACCCGCGAACCGATCCCCGAGGAGCGCTGAACCATGTGCCGTGTGGTCGACCTGCAGCAGGCCGTCCTGGCCAAGAACGACGCGACCGCGCACACCCTGCGCGCCGGCCTTGCGGCCCGCGGCACCACGGTCGTCAATCTGCTGTCCAGCCCCGGCAGCGGCAAGACCGCCCTGCTGGAACGGGAGTTGGTGCTGGCCCGGGAGCGGTCCGTGCCGGTGGCGGCACTGACCGCCGACCTCGCCACCGAGAACGACGCGGAGCGCCTGGCGCGCTCGGGCGTCCCGGTCAAGCAGGTCCTCACGGACGGGCTGTGCCACCTGGAGGCCGGAATGCTCGGCCGCCACCTGGAGGGCTGGCTGCCCGACGGCACCCGGTTGCTGTTCGTGGAGAACGTCGGCAACCTCGTCTGCCCGGCCTCCTACGACCTCGGGGAGACCCTGAGAGTCGTGCTCGCCTCGGTCACGGAGGGCGAGGACAAGCCGCTGAAGTACCCCACCGCCTTCGGCCTCGCCCACCTGGTGGTGGTCACCAAGACCGACATCGCCGAGGCCGTCGAGTTCGACGAGGGGGCGTTCCGCGCGAACGTCGAGCGGGTCAACCCGGGAGTGGAGGTGCTGCTCACCTCGGCCCGCCGGGACCGGGGCGTCGGCGCCCTGCTCGACCGGGCGACGGCGGCCGCGAACGGATCCCCCCTCCACGCTCCCGTCATGGCGCGTAGGCCCGACGTCTCCGCGCACGCCCACCATCACACCCATGAACAGCCGCACGGCACCGGCGCCATGGCGCAGTCCTGCTCGTGAGCGCTCCTCAGTTCTCGACCGCGGTCGCCGCGGAGGCGCCGCTGCGCCGTCGGGTCACCGTGCGCGGCGTGGTGCAGGGTGTCGGCTTCCGGCCGTATGTCTACACCCTCGCCACCGGCTTGAACCTGTCCGGGCATGTGACCAACACTCCCGAGGGCGTCATCGCGGAAGTCGAGGGAACCCCCGCGGCGGTGGCCCTGTTCTGCGACCGGATCGCCCCGCAGGCGCCGCCGCTGGCCCGGGTGGACTCCGTCGACCACCAGGAGGTGCCCGTCACCGGGGACGCCGCGTTCACCATCCTCGCCTCCCGCACGGACGGACCGGCCGGGACGCTGATCCCCCCGGACACCGCGACCTGCGCCGAGTGCCTGCGCGAACTCGCCGATCCCGCCGACCGGCGCCATCGCCACCCCTTCATCAACTGCACGCACTGCGGCCCCCGGTTCACGATCGTCACCGGCCTGCCCTACGACCGGGCCGACACCACCATGGTCGGCTTCCCGATGTGCCCCGACTGCGCCCGCGAGTACGCTGATCCGGCCGACCGGCGGTTTCACGCGCAACCCCTCGCCTGCCCGGCCTGCGGCCCGCGGCTGCGCCTGCTCGTCCCCCGGGCGGGCCTGGGCGGGCCAGCGACAGAGGTGCCCTCGCAAGCGGATCCCGTCGCCGAGGCACGCAGACTCCTGGCGAGCGGCGCGATCCTCGCCGTCAAGGGACTGGGCGGCTACCACCTGGCCTGCGATGCGACGGATCCCGCGGCCGTCGCCCTGCTGCGCCGCCGAAAGGCCAGGGGGGACAAGCCGTTCGCCGTCATGGCCCGGAGTCTCGACGACATCGAACACCTCGTCCGGCTCGGCCCCGAGGAGCGGAGCCTGCTCGCCGGTGCGACCAGACCCATCGTGCTGCTGCGCCGCCGCATGGAGGAACTGGTCGCGCCGGGGGCACCACGTCCGGCCGAGTCGGTCGCACCCGGCAGCCCCGACCTCGGTGTCATGCTGCCGTACACCCCCCTGCACCACCTGCTGTTCGGCCTGTCCGGCGACCCCGAGGGCCCCCGGCTGCTCGTCATGACCAGTGGCAACGTGGCCGGCGAGCCGATCGTCACCGACGACGAGGAGGCGATGGAGCGGCTGGCGCCCCTGGCCGACGGATGGCTCACCCACGACCGGCCGATCCATGTGCCGTGCGACGACTCCGTGGTGCGCGTGTGCGACGGAGAGCCGCTGCTGGTGCGCCGTGCCCGCGGCTACGCGCCCCTGCCGCTGACCCTTCCGGTGCCCGTGCGCCCGGCCCTGGCCGTCGGCGGGGACCTCAAGAACGTGTTCTGCCTCGGCGAAGGCCGCCGGGCCTGGCTCTCCGCCCACATCGGGGACATGGACGACCTCGCCACCCAGCGGGCCTTCGAGCGCGCCACGGCGCAACTGGAGTCGATCACTCCAGTACGTCCCGAACTGCTGGCGGCCGACCGGCATCCCGGGTACCGCTCGGCGCGCTGGGCCGACCGGAACGCGGCGGGCCGACCCGTCGTACGCGTCCAGCACCATCACGCCCATGTCGCCGCCGCGCTGGCCGAACGCGGAATGGACGGCGGTCGGCCGGTGATCGGTGTCGCCTTCGACGGCACCGGCTACGGGGACGACGGAGCGGTGTGGGGCGGCGAGATCCTGCTCGCGGACTACGACGGCTTCACCCGGTTCGGGCATCTCGCCTACGTGCCGCTGCCCGGCGGCGACGCCGCGGTGCAGCGGCCGTACCGCATGGCGCTCGCGCACCTGCGGGCTGCCGGGATCGGCTGGTCGGACGAGCTCGCCTGTGTCGCTGCCTGCCCGCCCGATGAACGCCTCGTGCTGGAACGGCAGTTGGAGCGTGATCTGAACTGCGTTCCCACCTCCAGCATGGGTCGGCTCTTCGACGCCGTGTCCTCCCTCGCGGGCGTCTGCCACCGGGCCGGATACGAAGCCCAGGCGGCGGTCGAACTGGAGGCCGCCGCGCTGAGGGCGCCCGCCGAGGACAGCGTCGCGTACGCGTTCGCGGTACGGGAGGCCGGGCCGGACGACAGTGCGGTGCGCGCGTCCACCGGCTCCGGGTTCGGGGGAGAAACGCGACGCGCTGATTCCGGGCGCGGCAGGACGGGCGGCGTGCCGTGGAGGGCAGTCGCAGCCGAGCCGGGCGGCGGCGCGCTCCGGGCGGTCACCGGCCCGCAGCCGACGGGCGGCGTCGCGACACGGACGGATACCGCGCCGGTTCCGGCGCATCAGGCACCCTTCGTGGCGGATCCGGGACCCGTGCTGGCGGCCGTCGTCGAGGATCTGCGCGCGGGCGCGGGGCCGGCCCTGGTCGCGGCCCGCTTCCACCGGGCCGTCACCGGTCTCGTCCACCGCATCTGCGTGCTGGCGCGCGAGCGGCACGAACTGGAGACGGTCGCCCTGACCGGCGGGGTCTTCGCCAACGCCCTGCTCTCATCGGCCTGCGCGGCGGCGCTGGCCGCGGACGGTTTCACGGTCCTGCGCCACCACTTGGTCCCGCCGGGCGACGGCGGTCTGGCTCTCGGCCAGCTCGTGGTCGCCGCGCGTGCCGCGGACCGCCCCCGAGCCACCGACTGAACGAACCGGCCCGGCGGCGCCGGGCGATGACGCACGACCCACAGCGAGGAGAGGCCCATGTGCCTGGCGGTACCCGGCAGAGTGCTCGACATCGAGGAGCGTGACGGCACCCGGATGGCCAACGTCGACTTCGGCGGTGTGGTCAAGGAGGTGTGCCTGGAGTACCTGCCCGACCTCCAGGTCGGCGAGTACGCCATCGTCCACGTCGGCTTCGCCCTGCAGCGCCTGGACGAGGAGTCGGCCAAGCAGACGCTCGAACTCTTCGCCACCCTCGGCATGCTGCAGGAAGAGTTCGGCGACCCCTGGGAGATGGCCGCGGAAGCGGGCGCAGCCCTGCCGACCGCGGGAGAGGAGGCGCGGAAGTGAAGTACATCGACGAGTTCCAGGACCCGGACCTGGCGCGCCGGCTGCTCGACGACATCCACTCGACGGTCACCAGGCCGTGGGCGCTGATGGAGGTCTGCGGCGGCCAGACGCACACCATCATCCGGCACGGCATCGACCAACTCCTGCCGGACCAGGTCGAGTTGATTCACGGCCCCGGCTGCCCTGTGTGCGTGACTCCGCTGGAGGTCATCGACAAGGCGCTGGAGATCGCCTCCCGGCCGGGGGTGATCTTCTGTTCCTTCGGTGACATGCTCCGCGTGCCCGGCACGGGACGGGACCTCTTCCAGGTGCGCGGCGCGGGCGGAGACGTACGGGTTGTCTACTCGCCGCTCGACGCCCTGAGAATCGCCCAGCAGAACCCGGACCGGGACGTGGTGTTCTTCGGCATCGGCTTCGAGACGACCGCGCCCCCCAACGCGATGACGGTGTATCAGGCCCGCAGGCTCAGCATCCCGAACTTCAGTCTGCTGGTGTCCCATGTGCGCGTACCACCCGCCATCGAGGCGATCATGCGGTCCCCGAGCTGCCGGGTCCAGGGCTTCCTGGCGGCCGGGCACGTGTGCAGCGTGATGGGTGTGGGGGAGTACCCGGAACTGGCGGAGCGCTTCCGCGTCCCGATCGTCGTCACAGGCTTCGAACCCCTGGACATCCTCGAAGGGGTACGCCGGACCGTGGCGCAGCTGGAGCGCGGCGAACACACCGTCGACAACGCCTACCCCCGTGCCGTCCGCCCGGAAGGGAACCCGGCCGCGAGGGCCATGCTGGAGGACGTCTTCGAAGTCACCGACCGGTCCTGGCGGGGCATCGGCGTGATCCCCGACAGCGGCTGGCGGCTGTCCCCGAAGTACCGTGACTACGATGCCGAGTACCGCTTCTCGGTCGACGGCATCCAGACCCGGGAACCGGCCGAGTGCCGCAGCGGCGAAGTCCTGCAGGGGCTGCTCAAGCCGCACGAGTGCGAGGCGTTCGGCACCCTGTGCACACCTCGCACCCCGCTCGGAGCCACCATGGTCTCCAGCGAGGGCGCCTGCGCCGCGTATTACCTCTACCGGCGCCTGGACCTCACGCCCGCGACCCGGGAGGCGAGCCCCGTTGTCTGAGATGACAGAAACCACCGGCCTGCGCACGCCGGTACTCGACCCCGCGGCCTGGACCTGCCCGGCTCCACTGCGCGACCAGTCCCGTGTCGTCATGGGCCACGGCGGGGGCGGGGCGCTCTCCGCCGAACTGGTCCAGCACGTCTTCGCGCCCGCCTTCGGCGGAGAGGTGCTCGGCCAGCTGGGAGACGCCGCGGCGCTGTCGCTGGGCGGTGTCCGCATGGCCTTCTCCACCGACTCGTTCGTGGTGCGGCCGTTGTTCTTCCCCGGCGGCAGCATCGGCGACCTCGCCGTCAACGGCACCGTCAACGATCTCGCCATGAGCGGTGCCCGGGCCGCCTACCTCTCCTGCGGCTTCATCCTGGAGGAGGGCGTCGAGATGGAGACCGTCGCCCGCGTGGCCGAGGCGCTCGGCGCGGCGGCCCGGTCCGCGGGTGTCGAGGTGGCGACCGGCGACACGAAGGTGGTGGAGGCCGGTCACGGCGACGGGATCTTCATCAACACGGCCGGCATCGGGCTCATCCCGGCGGGTGTCGATCTGCGTCCGCAGCGGGTCGTTCCCGGCGATGTCGTGATCGTCAGCGGCGCGATCGGCGTGCACGGCGTGGCGATCATGAGCGTCCGCGAAGGCCTGGAATTCGGAGTGGAGATCGAGAGCGACTGCGCGGCGCTCGGCACTCTGGTCGAAGCCATGCTCGCTGTCACCCCGGACCTGCACGTACTGCGCGATCCCACGCGGGGTGGGCTGGCGGCCGCGCTGAACGAGATCGCGGCGGCGTCCGGCACGGGGGTCGTCATCCGGGAGCGCGACGTCCCCGTCCCACCCGCTGTCGCCAACGCCTGCGCCGTGCTCGGCCTGGACCCCATGTACGTCGCCAATGAGGGCAAGCTGGTGGCCTTCGTCCCACGCGAGCATGCCGACGCCGTACTGGACGCGATGCGGGCGCATCCGCTGGGCAGGGAATCCCGGATCATCGGCGAGGCGGTCGAGGCCCATCCAGGCATGGTGGTGGCCCGCACCGGGCTGGGCGGAACTCGGGTGGTCGACATGCCGATCGGGGAGCAACTGCCCAGGATCTGCTGACACGCGGCCGGCCGAGGACGGCGGGGAGACGACGCGGAGACCGCGTCTCCCCGCCGCCGGGCCACGACCGGGCCGGCCCCGCCTCGTCCTGGGGATCCGCTGCCCGCAGCGGACGGAGAGGGCGCCACCCCCGACCGGCAAGATCGCCGATTTCGGCCGGGGTACTAGGCTGGCCGTCATGAGCGCACACTTTGACGTAGTGGTCCTGGGCGCCGGCCCGGGAGGATATGTCGCGGCGATCAGGGCCGCCCAGCTCGGCCTCAGCGCAGCCGTCGTCGAGGAGAAGTACTGGGGCGGAGTGTGCCTCAACGTGGGGTGCATCCCCTCGAAGGCGCTGCTGCGCAACGCGGAGTTGGCCCACATCTTCACGCAGGAGGCCAAGACCTTCGGCATCCGGGTGACCGGCGAGGTGAGCTTCGACTACGGCGAGGCCTTCACCCGAAGCCGCAAGGTGGCGGACGGACGCGTCAAGGGCGTCCACTACCTGATGAAGAAGAACAAGATCACCCAGTACACCGGCCACGGCACCTTCAGCGACGACCACACCCTCCAGGTCGCCCTCGCCGACGGCGGCACGGAAACCGTCACCTTCGGCCACTGCATCATCGCTGCCGGCGCCACCACGAAGCTGCTGCCCGGCACCTCGCTCAGCGAGCGCGTGGTGACGTACGAGGAGCAGATCCTGTCCGACACGCTCCCGGAGAGCGTCATCATCGCGGGCGCGGGCGCCATCGGCGTCGAATTCGCCTACGTACTGCACAACTACGGCGTCGAGGTCACCCTCGTCGAGTTCCTCGACCGCATCGTCCCGCTGGAGGACGAGGAGGTCTCGGCGGAGCTGACCCGCCGTTACAAGCGGCTCGGCATCAATGTGCTGACCTCCACCCGGGTCGAGGCGATCAACGACTCGGGCGATTCCGTCAAGGTCATGGTGACCACGGGCGGCCAGCGGCAGACACTACAGGCCGACAAGGTGCTGCAGGCGATCGGCTTCCAGCCGCGCGTGCAGGGCTACGGCCTGGAGAACACCGGTGTGAAGCTCACCGACCGCGGGGCGATCGACATCGATGGACGCTGCCGCACGAGCGTCCCGCACATCTTCGCCATCGGTGACGTGACGGCGAAGCTGATGCTCGCTCACGCGGCCGAGTCGATGGGCATCGTGGCGGCCGAGACGATCGCCGACGCGGAGACCATGGAGCTCGACTACATCATGATCCCGCGGGCGACCTACTGCCAGCCGCAGATCGCCAGCTTCGGCTGGACCGAGGCGCAGGCCCGCGAAAGGGGCTTCGACGTCCAGGTCGCGAAGTTCCCGTTCACCGCCAACGGCAAGTCGCACGGTCTGGGCGACACCGCGGGCTTCGTCAAGATCCTCAGCGACGACCGGTACGGCGAGCTCCTCGGCGCCCACCTGATCGGCCCGGAAGTCACCGAGCTCCTGCCGGAGCTGACCCTCGCTCAGCAGTGGGACCTGACCGTTCACGAAGTCGCGCGCAATGTGCACGGCCACCCGACGCTCGGCGAGGCGGTGAAGGAGGCCATCCACGGGCTGGCCGGTCACATGATCAACATGTGACCCGGGACAATCGTCGCCATGACCGAGGGTATGGACGACGCCGAGAGCCGCCTGGCCAGGATCGAGCGGCTGCTGGAGAGCCACGAGCGCGAAGTGGCCCCCGCGTGGCGCCGGGCGACGCAGGGTGAGCCGCGTTGGGCGGTGACCGCCGTGATCCTGGTGGCGGTCACCCTCCAGCTGATGCTGCCGCACCGGCTCACCCTCCAGCCGTACTGGGTGCTGCCGGTCCTGGAGTTGGTGCTGCTGGCCGGCCTGATCGCGGCCAACCCCCGGCGGGTGGAGCCGCGGACCCGGTGGCTTCGGTGGCTGGGCCTGGCCCTGATCTTCGTGATCAGCCTGGCCAACGGCTGGGCGGCGGTCCAGCTGGTGGCCGGCCTGGTGAACGGCGCCGAGGGGGAGGACGCCGGGCCGCTGCTGCTGACCGGCGGCGGCATCTGGCTGACGAACGTCATCGTGTTCGCCCTGTGGTACTGGGAGTGGGACCGCGGCGGCCCGATGGCGCGGGCCCGCGGGCACCACCAGTTCGCCGACTTCCTCTTCGTGCAGATGCAGAGCCCGGAGGCCGCGCCGCCGGACTGGGAGCCGGCCTTCCTGGACTACCTGTACCTGTCGTTCACCAACTCCACCGCCTTCAGCCCGACCGACGTGATGCCGCTGTCGCGCTGGGCCAAGATGCTGATGATGCTGCAGTCCTCGGTCTCCCTGGTGACCGTGGTCCTGGTGGTCGCCCGGGCAGTCAACATCCTGCACTGACAGCGCAACGGGGGACGGTCATCCTGTGGACGCCTGCGCTTCGGCCTGCGCCCGGTAGAGAAGGCGCAGACGGACCACTCCTGCTGGTCGGCGTCCGCGGGCATGGACTCGAGCATCACCCGGTCCTGCTCGAGGACGTGCCCATGGCGTTTCTCGATGAGCGTCCTGCAGAGGAAGCGCCAGGTGTCACGCTGCCGGCCCCGCCGCGCTCGGCCTCGGCTGCTTCCTGGACACCTGGACGGGGCCGGCGCTCGTGCGACGGCTGCCCGAGACGCCGCTACGGGTCGCGATCGCCCTCGCGGGACTGGGGCTCGCCTGGAGCCTGTGGCGCAATGCCACAGGGTGAGTGGCCCGGCTCACATGGCGCGGCGGAGGCGTCACCGACACCATGGTCCTCGTCACCGGCAGGCTGAAGGGATTGTGCATGTTCCGCAAGGTGCTGGTCGCCAACCGTGGTGAGATCGCGATTCGCGCGTTCCGCGCCGGCTATGAGCTGGGCGCGCGAACCGTCGCCGTCTTCCCGCACGAGGACCGCAATTCGCTGCACCGGCTGAAGGCCGACGAGGCTTATGAGATCGGTCAGCCAGGTCACCCCGTGCGGGCTTACCTCTCCGTCGAGGAGATCGTCCGTGCGGCGCGTCGGGCCGGTGCGGACGCCGTGTACCCGGGCTACGGGTTCCTGTCCGAGAACCCCGATCTGGCGCGTGCGTGCGAGGAGGCGGGCATCACGTTCGTCGGGCCGAGCGCAGAAACCCTTGAGCTGACCGGGAACAAGGCGCGCGCGGTGGCCGCCGCGCGCGCGGCCGGCGTACCGGTGCTCGGCTCCTCGGCGCCCTCCACCGACCTGGACGAACTCGTCCGTGCCGCCGAGGACATCGGCTTTCCCGTGTTCGTCAAGGCGGTCGCCGGCGGCGGAGGGCGCGGCATGCGCCGCGTCGAGGATCCCGCCCTGCTGCGGGAGTCCATCGAGGCGGCGGCGCGTGAGGCCGCGTCCGCGTTCGGCGACCCGACCGTCTTCCTGGAGAAGGCCGTCATCGAACCCCGCCACATCGAGGTGCAGATCCTCGCCGACGGGAGCGGCAACGTCATTCACCTTTTCGAGCGCGACTGCTCGGTGCAGCGCCGCCACCAGAAGGTGATCGAGCTGGCGCCCGCGCCCAACCTGGACCCGGCGCTGCGCGAGCGGATGTGCGCGGACGCGGTGAGGTTCGCCCGGCAGATCGGCTACCGCAACGCGGGCACCGTGGAGTTCCTGGTCGACCGCGACGGGAACCACGTCTTCATCGAGATGAACCCGCGCATCCAGGTCGAGCACACGGTGACCGAGGAGGTCACCGACGTCGACCTCGTGCAGGCACAGCTGCGGATCGCCGCCGGCGAGACGCTGGCCGACCTGGGCCTCGCGCAGGAGACCGTCACCGTGCGGGGCGCCGCGCTGCAATGCCGGATCACCACCGAGGACCCGGCCAACGGCTTCCGTCCGGACACCGGCAGGATCAGCGCCTACCGCTCGCCGGGCGGGTCGGGCATCCGGCTGGACGGCGGCACCACCCACGCCGGTACGGAGATCAGCGCGCACTTCGACTCCATGCTGGTCAAGCTCACCTGCCGGGGCCGCGACTTCAAGACCGCGATCGGCCGCGCCCGGCGTGCCGTGGCCGAGTTCCGCATCCGCGGCGTGGCCACCAACATCCCGTTCCTGCAAGCCGTGCTGGACGACCCGGACTTCCAGGCCGGACAGGTCACGACGTCGTTCATCGAGGAGCGGCCGCACCTGCTCACCGCACGGCACTCCGCCGACCGCGGCACGAAGCTGCTCACGTACCTCGCCGACGTGACCGTGAACAGGCCCCACGGCGAGCGGCCCGACCTGATCGACCCGACCACCAAATTGCCGCCCGTGCCCACCGCCGAACCGCCCGCCGGTTCCCGGCAGCGGCTCGCCGAGCTCGGCCCGGAGGGCTTCGCCCGATGGCTGCGCGAGGCCCCGACCATCGGCGTCACCGACACCACGTTCCGGGACGCCCACCAGTCGCTGCTCGCCACCCGGGTCCGCACCAAGGACATGCTCGCCGTCGCCCCCGTGGTGGCGCGGACCCTGCCGCAACTGCTGTCTCTCGAGTGCTGGGGCGGCGCCACGTACGACGTCGCACTGCGCTTCCTCGCGGAGGACCCCTGGGAGCGGCTGGCCGCACTCCGCGAAGCCGTACCCAACCTCTGCCTGCAGATGCTGCTGCGCGGCCGCAACACCGTGGGCTACACCCCCTACCCGACCGAGGTGACCGACGCCTTCGTGCAGGAGGCGGCGGCCACCGGCATCGACATCTTCCGCATCTTCGACGCCCTCAACGACGTCGAGCAGATGAGGCCCGCCATCGACGCCGTGCGAGGGACCGGAACGGCGGTCGCCGAGGTCGCGCTCTGCTACACCGCGGACCTCTCCGACCCGTCCGAGCGGCTGTACACCCTGGACTACTACCTCCGGCTGGCCGAACAGATCGTGGCCGCCGGCGCCCACGTCCTGGCCGTCAAGGACATGGCGGGGCTGCTGCGCGCCCCGGCCGCCGCGACTCTCGTGTCGGCCCTGCGCCGCGAGTTCGACCTGCCGGTGCACGTCCACACCCATGACACCGCCGGAGGCCAGCTCGCCACCTACCTCGCGGCGATCCAGGCCGGAGCGGACGCGGTGGACGGCGCGGTTGCGTCCATGGCGGGCACCACGTCGCAGCCGTCGCTGTCGGCGATCGTGGCGGCGACCGACTACTCCGACCGGCCGACCGGCCTTGACCTGAAGGCGGTCGGGGACCTGGAGCCGTACTGGGAGAGTGTCCGCAGGATCTACGCACCGTTCGAGGCCGGCTTGGCCTCGCCGACCGGGCGCGTCTACCACCACGAAATCCCCGGCGGGCAGCTCTCCAACCTGCGCACCCAGGCCATCGCACTCGGCCTGGGGGACCGCTTCGAGGAGATCGAGGCGATGTACGCCGCTGCCGACCGGATCCTCGGGCGTCTGGTGAAGGTCACCCCGTCGTCCAAGGTGGTCGGCGATCTGGCCCTGCATCTGGTCGGCGCCGGAGTGACGCCGCAGGACTTCGAGGCGATGCCGGACAAGTTCGACATCCCCGACTCTGTGATCGGCTTCCTGCGCGGTGAGTTGGGCAATCCGCCCGGCGGGTGGCCGGAGCCGTTCCGCACCAAGGCGCTGGCGGGCCGCGCCGACCCCAAGCCCGTGCAGGAGCTGACACCGGAGGACCGTACGGGACTGGTGAAGGAGCGGCGCGCGACGCTCAACCGCCTGCTGTTCCCCGGGCCGTCGCGCGACTTCGACACACACCGTCAGACCTTCGGCGACACCAGCGTGCTGGACAGCAAGGACTTCTTCTACGGGCTGCGCCCCGCGAAGGAGTACGCCGTCGATCTGGAGCCCGGCGTACGGCTGCTCATCGAACTGCAGGCCGTCGGCGAGGCGGACGAACGTGGCATGCGCACCGTGATGTCCACCCTGAACGGCCAACTGCGGCCGATCCAGGTACGCGACACCGCGGCGGCCTCCGAGGTTCCGCCGACCGAGAAGGCCGACCGGGCCAACCCCGGCCAGGTGGCAGCGCCGTTCGCCGGAGTGGTGACGCTCGCGGTGGCCGAGGGCGACGAAGTGGCGGAAGGCGCCGTGGTGGCCACCATCGAGGCGATGAAGATGGAGGCCGCGATCACCGCCCCGAAGGCCGGAAAGGTGTCCCGGCTCGCCATCAACAAGATCCAGCAGGTGGAGGGCGGCGATCTCCTGGTCGAGATCGCCTGAGCCGTGGTTCGCGCCGGTCGTCGAACAGCCGAGGCTGTACCCCGACCTGACCGGCGCACAGCCATTGCCGTCGCGTCCGAGACGCCCGAGTCTGGGGGAATGTGCCGGATCGTGAGGAGGGCGGGCGATGGGGACGAGCGGTGGCACACCGGACGCCGAGCGTCGGCGGCTGGCCGAGGCCGACGATTCCGGGGTGCCCTGGCGTCGCTGGGGCCCGTATCTGAGCGAGCGCCAGTGGGGGACCGTCCGGGAGGACTACAGCCCGGACGGCGAGGCCTGGTCGTACTTCACCCATGACCAGGCCCGCTCCCGCGCCTACCGCTGGGGCGAGGACGGCATCGCGGGCGTCAGCGACGACAAGCAGCGGCTGTGCTTCGCACTGGCCCTGTGGAACGGTCGCGACGTTGTCGCCGTGCCAGTGGGTCCGTAGCCGCGTCAGCGGCCGTGGGGGATGAACCGGCCGACTGCCTTCCACGCGGCCGGAACCCGACGGTGGCGGAGGGCCGCGGAGGCTCCCGCACGTGGCGGGGGAACCGCCTGAGGCTGCCAGTCGCAGAACGTCGAGGGTCCCTCGGGAAGCGGGTCGCCTCCGGCCCTGTCGTGCTCCTTGAGAGCGACGCTGATCAGCGTGAGCAGGAGCGCCACATCGGCGTCGCAGTCCAGCAGCACGGTGATCCACGACGAGCCGGGGTGCACCCGCACAGCGGTGCTGTGCTGCAGGTGCGGGAGCAGCCGATGGACGGCCGCATGCGTGAGATGCAGGTCCGCGGCGTCGTCGGAGTGGAAGTGGACGATGTCGTGCCCCGACGTCCCGAAGGCGCGCCCTGCGGCGCATCGGGGTGAGCCACTTATCAGGTTCGGCCATGACTCCAGTTGGGTCATGGCGCGATCGGCCACGGTCATGCGCACCATGGTCGCGCACTATTCACCCTGCCAACTACCCCTCTTCACTCTCTGCTTGGTCAGCCGGCCGGCTGTTCCGTGCCTCTCACGATCACTGAGCAGCCCCGCGCACCGAGGCCGCAGGGCTCACGCGGGCCGCGCCGCGCTGTGGATCGCCGAGGCTGCGGCGTAGAAGATCGACTCCTCGCGCACGTATGCCCCCGGGCTCGGCGCGTGGATCATCATGCCGTCGCCGATGTAGAGCCCGACGTGGCTGATGTCGCCGTAGAAGAAGATCAGGTCGCCGGGCCGGATGTCGGCGAGGGGGATGGCCGTACCGACGGTCGCCTGATCGCGCGCGGTGCGCGGGAGTGCGGCCCCTGCGGTTCTCCAGGCGGCCTGGGTGAGGCCCGAGCAGTCGTACGAGCCCGGTCCGGACGCGCCCCAGACACATGGCCTGCCGATCTGTCCACGGGCGAAGGCGAGTACCTTCGCGGCTTTGCTGTCGTACCCGGTGTCCGAGGCGCTGTCCACGCCGATGGGCACGACCGCGGCGATGGACGTGGTGGTGCCGAGAGCGGCCGATTGCTGCGGCTGCCACTCCTCTTCGGGCCGGAGAGGAGTCGTTTGCTCGTAGGCACGCCAGGAATCTTTCGCCGGCCGGGATTCGATCGCCGGGACGGGTGCCGTCAGCTGCGGGGTGTGCCGGGAGAGCAACTCGCGGGCCACCGCGAGCTTCTGCTGGATCTGCTCCTTGGAAGTCTTCAACGAGGCCGAGGGCCGACGCGGTTCCGCGGCGGGTGCCGGCAGGGCCCTGGCGACTTCCTGCCGTGTCCGTGGCGCGGCCGGCAGCGCCGCGACGGCCCCGGAGGTCAACTCCGCCACCGGATCGGCAGTCACCCCGGCGACAGGCCCGGCGGTCAACTCCGGGACGGGCCGGGCGGCCCACTCCAGCCCACGGCGCGCGAGCCCGTCCGCCGGACGTTCCGCCGGACGTGTGGGCCGTGCCTCACCCGGGCGCTTCGGCATCCTGTCGGCCGGCAGCCTCGCCGGGACGGTCGGCCCCAACTGCGCGCGCGACACGTCGAACCATTGCCTGGTGACGTCGTCGAGGGCGGGATCCCTGGGCCTGCGCCCGCTGTCGAGCGCAGGGTTGACGCTCCTGCGCGTTCCCGTGGACATCGCGCGGGTGGCGTTGTAGTTCCCGGTGGCGGTCTCGGCCTGGTCGTAGAGGCTGCTGATCCGCTGTCGGACCTCTTCGCGGCTCGGTCCGTCCGCTGCGGGCGGCGTGGCGTCGGGAGCCATGGGGGACGCACTCCTTCCGTATTCCGCCTACCGAGTCGACTGTCGGGTTCGGGTGACGGTTCGCGGAAGGCATGCCCTACGGCCCTTGCCCTGCTGGGCAGTTGGGCCGATTCACCCCAAAGTCGGTCGGGTCCCCGGCCCCGGCTGCCACGGGGGCGCACCGGACTCGGCGGAGGCCGCGCGATCCGGCGAGGTTCGCCGGAGGCAGTCGTGCGGTCCGCCGGTCAACCTAGCCAATTTGTGCGCCTCGCGTGAAGGTTGAAGTGCGAAGTGTCCGATATGTATTTGTGACCTTCGCTGTACTGGCCGCCCCGGCCCGAGCGGTTGGCGTGACCGGGGGTGAACAGCTCGACTGCGATCCCGGTCGTACGCGCTGACCTGGTCCGCTGTCTGCGGGTCGCGCAGTTGATCTCGCAGCCGGAACTGTGGGCTCCATCACAGCGCACGCCGGCATGGGCCTGATGAAGTGACCGAATGCTCGGAGTGCTCATCAACCTCCTGCCGTTCTGGGTCCGCGAACCCCTCTTCGTCGCGCTCGGCATCCCCTTCACCGGCTTTCTTTTCTACGCGGTCGCCAGGGACGGGGAACCACTCATGGCCGCGCTCGGCATCGCCGTGCTCGCATTCACCGCCTTGCGTGTGTACACGATGGTCCGCCTGCTCCGAGCCCGTCGCCCGGCTCAGGACGCCAACGGCGCATGACAGTTCGGCTCGGCATGCGACCGCGACTCACGGCATGAGATGCGCGGTCACGCCATCGGCTGCCTCGACGGCCCGGAGGGTTGCAGTCCTGGCAGCAGCCAGCTCTGGAACGGAGCCCGTGCGGCCAGGACCAGGAACGCCACGCCCACCGCGGTGCTGAATGCCGGTCCGAGTCGCCACAGCTTCTCCATGAAGATGACGACCGTGAGTGCGGCCATCGCCGCGATGTTCATCGTGCCCAGCGGGATGAGGACGATCATGAGCCCCCAGCAGCAGCCTACGCAGTAGAGCCCATGGTGGACCCCGACGCGCAGGTCACGGGCGCCCGGCCGGTAGCCGCCATGGCACACGAGCTGACCCGCGGGGCTTCGGCAGTGGCGCAGGCAGATGTTCTTCAGCGGACTGAACTGGTGGAGTCCGGCCAGCAGGAAGGCCCCGGCGCCGATCCAGCGCCCGGCTTCGGGGGTGGCTGTCGACAAGATCGCCGGTCGCGACGAGGATCCCGTACACGACGAGGCCGAATGCCGCCCACGCGATCAGGTATCCGCCCACGAACTGGGTGATCCGGGCCGCGCGGGCCGCCCCGGAGGACTGACAGCCGATGGCCGGGCCCAGGTGATGGCCATCGGCGCCACGGACTGGACCATCATGGCGATCATCATGATCACCCAGAGCAGGAGGAACGGCGCAAGATCGAGGCCCATCGTTCCCGGCCCCGGCTCCATGCCGTGGGCCTGCTCCACTACGAGGAACCACGCGAGGAGGGTCGGCAGCAGCAAGGGGGACCAGGCGACGCTCATCGTGCGGGCGGGGGTTGGGTTGGCCGGCCGCACGTGTCCGGAGAGGGATGCCCAGTTACGGAACATATTTCCAGGTCATCACGGAAGGCAGCCGATCGCGCGGCAGCCGTTCTGTCCCGCAGAACCTGGCCACCTGCGAGGACGGGGGTGAACCGAGGTGATGACCCGCGTCAGCGAGCGGATGAACCACCGCTACGATCCCGGCCCGTCGTGCGGCTGCGCGGTGACCGCACCCACAGGCGCCGCCGCCCCGAAGGCGTCCGCCGGCGAGGCGCCTGCCCGGCGCGACCACACGTCGGCCCCTTCGAAGCCGACTCATAAGACGACCTTATGGGGTCATAGGTCCAGCCCGACTACTGACTTAGGTTTGCCTTAGCTTAGGCTTCCCGGCGAGTACGTCTGTCACCGCTCGAAGGGAACTGATCATGCCTCGCCCCCTGCGGGTAGCCATTGTCGGAGCCGGCCCCGCCGGGATCTACGCCGCCGACGCGTTGCTGAAATCCGCGGCGGCTGCCGAGCCGGGCGTGTCGATCGACCTCTTCGAGCGGATGCCGGCCCCGTTCGGACTGATCCGCTACGGCGTCGCTCCTGACCACCCCCGCATCAAGGGCATCGTCACGGCCCTGCACCAGGTGCTCGACAAGCCGCAGATCCGCCTCTTCGGCAATGTCGACTACCCGGGGGACATCAACCTGGACGACCTGCGCGCCTTCTACGACGCGGTGATCTTCTCCACGGGCGCGACGGCCGACCGGGCGCTCGACATACCCGGCATCGACCTCGACGGCTCGTACGGCGCGGCGGACTTCGTCTCCTGGTACGACGGGCACCCGGACGTGCCCCGGACCTGGCCGCTCGAGGCGGAGAAGGTCGCGGTCCTCGGTGTCGGCAACGTCGCGCTCGACGTGGCGCGCATCCTGGCCAAGACCGCGGACGAACTGCTGTCGACCGAGATCCCGCCGAACGTCCACGACGGCCTGAAGGCGAACAAGGCCTTGGAGGTCCATGTCTTCGGCCGCCGTGGCCCGGCGCAGGCGAAGTTCAGCCCGATGGAGCTGCGGGAGCTGGACCACTCCCCGAACATCGAGGTCATCGTCGACCCCGAGGACATCGACTACGACGACGGCTCGATCGCGACCCGGCGGGGCAACAAGCAGGCCGACATGGTCGCCAAGACCCTGGAGAACTGGGCCATCCGCGATGCCGGCGACCGCCCGCACAAGCTGTTCCTGCACTTCTTCGAGTCGCCGTCCGAGATCCTCGGGGAGGACGGCAAGGTCGTCGGCCTGCGCACCGAGCGCACCGCCCTCGACGGCACGGGCAACGTCAAGGGCACCGGTGAGTTCAAGGACTGGGACGTCACCGCGGTCTACCGTGCCGTGGGCTACCTGTCCGACGAACTGCCCAAGCTGCCCTGGGACGTCGAGTCCGGCACCGTCCCCGACCAGGGCGGCCGGGTGATCGAGGAGAACGGCGAGCACGTGCAGTCGACGTACGTCACCGGCTGGATCCGGCGCGGCCCCGTGGGGCTGATCGGCCATACCAAGGGCGACGCCAACGAGACGGTCGCCAGTCTGCTGGACGATCACGCGAACGGCCGTCTGCACACACCCGCTTCGCCCGTTCCCGAGGCCGTGGACGCGTTCCTCGGCGAGCGCGGCGTCCGCTTCACCACGTGGGAGGGCTGGCACCGGCTGGACGCCGCGGAGAAGGCCCTTGGTGAGCCGCAGGGCCGCGAGCGCGTGAAGATCGTCGAGCGCGAGGACATGCTCGACGCGAGCGGCGCGTAGGACCGACTCTTTCTGCCGAGAAGCAGGGGTGGATCGATGACTGACGGGCAGTCAGTCGTCGATCCGCCCGCGGGTCACCCCGGCGGACACCGAAAACCCACCTGACCCCACCGCCCGACGCCTATCGTCAACGTGATTTCCGGGGGACGCCTCGGCTCTCCCGCAGGGACGACGGCGGTGACGAAGTGGAGGGTGAGGGTGCGCTACCGAGAGCTGGGACGCGGTGGGGTGTCGGTGTCCGAGATCGGTTACGGGGCATGGGGGATCGGTGAGTCCGCCTGGATCGGCGCCGCGGAGGACGAATCCGTACGTGCCCTGCACCGCGCCATCGATCTCGGCGTGAACTTCATCGACACCGCGCGCGGCTACGGCGAGAGCGAGCGGATCGTCGGCCGGGTCGTGCGTGAGCGGGCCGGTGACGAGGTGCTCGTCGCGACCAAGGTGCCGCCGAGGAACCGTAGGTGGCCGGCACCGGACGGGCTGGACCCCGCCGAGACATTTCCGGGCGAGCACATCCGCGACAGCCTGGAGACCAGTCTGCGCGCCAGTGGCCTCGACCACTTCGACGTACTGCAGTTCCACGTCTGGAGCGACGACTGGGTCGGCCGGGGCGACTGGCTGGAGACGATCACGCAGCTGAAGCAGGAGGGGAAGGTCCGCCTCTTCGGTGTGTCCATCAACGATCACCAGCCGGACAACGCCCTCGCCCTCGTCCGCGGCGGCGCCGTCGACTGTGTGCAGGTCATCTACAACATCTTCGATCAGGCTCCGGCCGACGCGCTGCTGCCGGCCTGCGAGGAGCACGGCGTCGGTGTCATCGTGCGGGTGGCGCTGGACGAGGGCGGCCTCACCGGTCGGATCACCGCCGGTACCACGTTCCCCGAGGGTGACTGGCGCAACCGTTACTTCCGCGGTGACCGGGCGGCACAGGTCGAGCGGCGGGTGGCCGCGATCGTCGCCGACCTCGGCATCGCCCCCGACGAGATGGCCGAGACCGCGCTGCGATTCGTGCTGAGTTCGCCGGCGGTCTCCACCGCCATCCCCGGCATGCGCAGCGTACGCAACGTCGAGCGCAACACGGCCCTGAGCGACGGACGGCCGCTCACCGCCGAGCAGCTCACCGTGCTGGCCAAGCACCGGTGGCAGCGCAACTTCTACTCCTGATCCGCCGGAGCCGTCGATCCGCCGGAGCCGCCGATCCGCCCATGCGTGGGAGTCGTGGCCTGGCCCGGGCGCGTCGGATTTCGAGAATTCCGGGAGAAGCTGTCGATCCAGCTGCGTCCTGTTCGACGCACGGGTGAGAGCGGGAAGTACGAACCCAAGGAGCACGGCCATGCCCAAGTTGCGCGTACACAACCTGACCATCTCGCTGGACGGCTTCGCCGCCGGTCCTCATCAGCGTCTGGAGCACCCGCTCGGCGAGGGATTCGAAGCCATGCACGAGTGGATGTTCGCCGCGATGCGGGACCGCGCCGACGGCAAGAGCGGGATCGACGTCGAGCACGTCGAGCGGAGCGAGGAGAACATCGGCGCCACGATCATGGGCCGCAACATGTTCGGGCCGCAGCGCGGGCCGTGGCAGGACGAGTCGTGGAGGGGTTGGTGGGGCGACAATCCGCCGTACCACAACGACGTGTTCGTGCACACGCACCACCTGCGGCCGTCGCTGCCGATGGAGGGCGGGACCACGTTCCACTTCACCGACGAGCCCATCGAGACGGTGCTGGAGCGGGCCTTCGAGGCCGCGGCGGGCGAGGACGTGCGCATCGGCGGAGGGCCGGCCACGGTTCAGCAGTATCTGCGCGCGGGGCTGATCGACGAGCTGCACCTGGCCATCGTCCCGAAACTCATCGGCAGCGGTGAGCGCCTCTTCGACAACCTGGGGGACGGGATCGACGGCTATCGGGTCGCCGAGCCGGTCGGCTCGCCCGCCGTCGTGCACGCCCGGCTGGTGCGCCGCTGAGGCCCCCTCGCGAGGGGGCCGGCTCAGCCTTCTCCGGCCGGACTCTACTGCGACCGTCCCGACGCGGGCGCGCCTCGCTCGCCCGGCCCGTAGGCCTCCGTTTCGCCCGACGCGGGCGCGCCCGCCCGCAGTCCGTCCATCACGAGATCCAGAAGCCGTGTGGCGCGCGGCTGCCAGTCGGCATGCGGGTCGAGCTGCCAGAGCCCCGCGATGGCGAGCATGAAGTCGTCCTGGGTGACCCCCGGGCGGATCGTGCCGGCCTCCTCGTTCGCCTCGAGGAGCAGCGTGACGGCCGAGCGCACCGATCCGTGTCCCAGTCTGGCCAGGGTGCCGCGCGTCACGGTGGACGAGCGCAACGCGTCGGCCAGTCCGGCCTTGGCCATGCCGTACTGGGCGAGCCGGTCCATCCACTCTCGCAGCGCCCGGTCCGGTGTGCGGGTCTTGAGGAGCTGGGCCGCGGTGTCGGCGACCTGCTGCACCTCGTGGCGGTAGACCTCCAGGACGAGAGCCTCACGGTTGGGGAAGTTGCGGTAGAACGTGCCCTGTCCGACGCCCGCCTTCTTCGCGATCGCGCTGAGCGGGGCGTCCGCCGAGTTCGTCAGCTCCACCAGGGCCACTTCGAGGATGCGCTCGCGATTCCGCTGCGCGTCGGAGCGCAGCGGCGCGTCCTTCTCGGAGTCCACCCGTCCTCCTTCCGGAATCACGGCCAGGCCGCCCTTGCTAAGCGGACAGCTGTCCGTTAGGTTTCATTGGTAACGGACAGCTGTCCGGTTAAAGCTCACTCTAGTGGCTGGCCCGCTCCGTGCGTATGGCCGGAACCGATCGTCGCCGACCGGCATTCTCGCGCACCAAGCGGGCTTTCGAGCCGCGACTGTCTCCCCATCGACTTCGACTTCGACGCGCAACGCATACGCGAAAGAAGGCTGATCATGGCCCCATCGACGTCCAGCGCCATCACTTTGAACATCAACGGCGAGAAGTACACGCTGCCCGTCGACCACCGCACCACCCTGCTCGACGCACTACGCGAGCAGCTCGATCTGACCGGTACCAAGAAGGGCTGTGACCAGGGGCAATGCGGAGCCTGCACGGTGCTGCTCGACGGCCGCCGAACGGTGTCCTGTCTGCAACTCGCGGTCGCCGCCGAGGGGCGCGCGATCACCACCATCGAGGGTGTGGCGGACGGTGAGCGGCTGCATCCGGTGCAGCAGGCGTTCCTCGATTTCGACGGCTACCAGTGCGGTTACTGCACGCCTGGCCAGATCTGTTCGGCCCTCGGGGTGATCGAGGAGCATGCGGCGGGCTGGCCGAGCGCCGTGACCGCCGATGTCCGGCCCGAAGCGGGAGTTCCTGCGCTCACCGCCGAGGAGATCCGCGAGCGGATGAGCGGCAACCTGTGCCGCTGTGGTGCGTATGTGTCGATCGTCCAGGCGGTGGCGCGGGCGGCAGAGGCCCAGGTCGCCGGGGCCGGGGACGACACCAAGGAGGCGGCGGCATGAGGGAATTCGGCTACGAACGCGTCCTCGATGTGTCCGGCGCGGTAGCGCTGCTCGGAGAGGACCCCGACGCGCGCTTCCTCGGCGGCGGCACCAACCTCGTCGACCTGATGAAAGCCGGTGTGGAACGGCCGACCCGGCTCGTCGACGTACGTGAACTGCCGCTCGACCGGATCGAGTTCACCCCGGACGGCGCGCTGCGCATCGGTGCGACCGTCACCAACAGTGATCTTGCCGCCCACCCCGAAGTGCGGAGCCACTTCCCGGCGTTGGCGCAGGCCGTCCTGGCCGGAGCCTCGGGGCAGCTGCGCAACATGGCCACGGTGGGCGGGAATCTGCTCCAGCGCACCCGCTGCGGCTACTTCACCGACCTGGCGAAACCGTGCAACAAACGTGCCCCCGGGAGCGGTTGCCCCGCCATCGAGGGCGAGCACCACAATCACGCGGTCCTCGGTGCCTCCGAGCACTGTGTGGCCACCCACCCCTCGGACATGGCGGTCGCCCTCACCGCCTTCGACGCCCTCGTCTCGTACGAAACGGCGGACGGCCCCGGCGAGTTGCCGCTCGCCGACTTCTATCTGCCCGTGGGCGACACCCCGCACCGCGAGACCGCGCTGCCGCCCGGGGCGCTGATCACCGGTGTCACGCTGCCGCCGGCACCGGTCGCCGCACACGCCCGGTACCGGAAGGCGCGCGAGCGCGCCTCGTACGCCTTCGCGATCGGCTCCATCGCCGCCGCTCTCGATGTCCAGGACGGCGTCGTGCGCGAAGTGCGGCTCGCCTTCGGGGCGGTGGCGTCCCGGCCGTGGCGGGCCGGTGCAGCCGAGCGGGTGCTGACCGGTGGTCCGGCGAGCGCCGAGGCGTTCGCCGCCGCCGCGGACGCCGAGCTCGCGGCCGCCCGACCCCTGCCCCACAACGGATACAAGGTGCCGCTGATGCGCAACCTCGTCGTGGCCGTGCTGACCGAACTCGCCGAGGAGGCCGCCCGATGACCACGACCACCGGAACCGCCGCGACGACGAGGGCCGTCGGCACCGCACACACCCGTGTGGAGGGCCTCGCCAAGGTGACCGGCGCGGCCCGCTACGCCGGAGAATTTCCCCACCCCGAACTCGCCCACGGCTGGCTGGTGTTGTCGACCGTGGCCCGCGGCCGCATCCGCTCGGTGCAGGACGCCCCGGTGCTGGGCATGCCCGGCGTGCTCACCGTCCTGCACCACGGGAACGCCCCGAGGCTGGAGCGGGACTACACCGTCCCGCTCGGGCAGCCCGACCCCGCCCTTCAGCTCTTCCAGCACGACCGGATCCCGTACGTCGGCTGGCCGGTGGCGCTGGTCGTCGCCGAAACGCCCGAGCAGGCAAGGGAGGCGGCCGAGGCGCTCGTGGTCGCGTACCACGAGGAGCCGCACGACGTGGCGTTCTTCGCCGGGCGCCCCGGGATGTACACCCCGGAGGGCTCCGCGGCGCAGAAGGGTGACCTGGCGGCCGAACTCGCCGCGTCCACCGTCGTCGTGGACGCCGAGTACACCACACCGGAAGAGCACCACAGCCCGATGGAGCCGCACGCGGCGACGGCGCGCTGGGACGGCGGCCGGCTCGAAGTCCTCGACTCCAACCAGGGCAGCAGGTTCGTGGCGGACGAGCTCGCGAAGCTGTTCTCGCTCGACCCGGGCTCGGTGCGGGTGCGGTCCGAACACGTGGGCGGCGGCTTCGGATCCAAGGGGACGCGCCCGCACTCGGTGCTCGCGGTGATGGCGGCCACCGTCCTGCACCGCCCGGTCAGGGTGGTCATGACCCGCCGTCAGATGTTCTCGCTCGTCGGTTATCGCAGCCCCACCGCGCAGCGCGTCAGGCTCGGCGCCGACGCCGACGGGCGGCTGCGCGCGCTGGACCACCAGGCGGAGTGCCTGACCTCGACCGTCTTCGAATTCATCGAGCGCAGCGCAGATTTCGGGCGTCCGGTGTACGACGCGGACGCGCACCACACCACCACCCGTGCCGTACGGCTCGACCTACCGACCCCCACCTGGATGCGCGCCCCGGGCGAGGCGCCGGGCTCGTTCGCGCTGGAGTCGGCGTTCGACGAACTCGCCGAGAAGTGCGGCATCGATCCGATCGAGCTGCGCCTGCGCAACGAACCGACCGTGGGCCCCCTGTCCGGGCTGCCGTTCAGCAGCCGCAATCTCCGCGCCTGCTTCGAGGAGGGCGCCCGCAGGTTCGGCTGGGCGGGCCGCGACCCGCGTCCCGGCGTCCGCCGGGACGGCCGCCTGCTGCTCGGCACCGGCGTGGCCGCGTCCGCGTTCCCCACGCTGTCCGCTCCCTCCACGGCCGCCGTCACCGCGGAGGCGGACGGCACCTTCACCGTACGGGTCACCGCGATGGACATCGGGACCGGTGCGCGGACGGCGCTGACCCAGGTCGCCGCCGACGCGCTGGAGGTGCCACCCGGGCGCATCCGGATGCGGATCGCGGACAGCGACTTCGGGCCGGCGATCATCGCGGGCGGCTCGATGGGCACCCGTTCGTGGGCCTGGGCGATCATCGCCGCGGCGCGCGAACTGCGTGAGCGACTGGTCCCGGGCGGGGCCATCCCGTCCGAGGGAATCACCGCCCGGTCGGACACCTCCGCGGCCATCGGCGCGCTGGCGAAGAAGGAACGGCACACCTTCGGGGCGCAGTTCGCCGAGGTCGCCGTCGACGTCACCACCGGGGAGGTGCGCGTACGGCGCATGCTCGGCATCTTCGCCGCGGGCCGGATCGTCAACCCGCTCACCGCGCGCGGCCAGTTCATCGGTGCCATGACATGGGGCCTGTCCATGGCCCTGCACGAGGAGGCGGTCAGGGACCAGGCCTCCGGCGGCCTCGTCGGCGCCGACCTCGCGGGCTACCACTTCGCCGCGCACGCCGACGTACCGGAAATCGAGGCCGACTGGGTGGACGACCCGGACCCGGACGACCCGGTCGGGATCAAGGGCATCGGCGAGATCGGGATCGTGGGCGCTGCGGCGGCCATCGCCAACGCGGTCTGGCACGCGACCGGTGTACGCCACCGGAACCTGCCGATCCGGCCCGATCGCGTCCTGCGGGCGGCCGAGGGAGCCCTGGGTGCTTGACATCGCCGGCGAGCTGAACCGGTGGGTCGAACAGGGCCGGGACTTCGCCGTCGCCACCGTCGTGACCGTCGGCGGCAGCGCACCGCGCGGTCCTGGCGCCGCCCTCGCCGTCGACAGCCACGGAACGGCCATCGGCTCGGTCTCCGGCGGCTGTGTCGAAGGGGCGGTGTACGACCTGTGCGTCCAGGCGCTCCAGGACGGCGCGACGGTCCTCCAACAGTTCGGCTACAGCGACGAGGACGCCTTCGCGGTGGGCCTGACCTGCGGTGGGGTCATCGAGGTGCTGGTCGCACCAGTACGGGCGGCCACCTTTGAACGTCCGGACGCGTCCGTGTTCGCGGCATGGCTGGCCGCCGCTGCCCGGGGCGAGACGGTGGCTCTCGCCCGGGTGGCCCGGGGGCCTGCCGAACTGCTGGGCAGGGCGCTGCTGGTGCGTGCCGACGGCTCGTACACGTCGTACGAAGGGGGCCTCCGCATCTCGTACGACGGCGGTCTCGTCGATCCTTCGGAGCCGGACCGGACCGCCGCCGCGCAGGCCCGCGCGCTGCTGGACGCGGGGCGCACCGGCACCGTCGAGATCTCCGAGGACGGATCGGGCTGCCCGGGCGGTATGACGCTGTTCGTCGAGTCGAGCGTGCCGCCGCCCCGGATGATCGTCTTCGGTGCCGTGGACTTCGCGGCGGCGCTGGTGCGGGCGGGCAAGTTCCTCGGCTACCGAGTGACCGTGTGCGACGCCCGGCCCGTCTTCGCCACCCGAGCCCGCTTCCCCGAGGCCGACGACATCGTGGTCGACTGGCCGGACCGCTACCTCCGGCGCACCGGGACCGACCACCGCACGGTCCTGTGCGTACTCACCCACGACGCCAAGTTCGACGTTCCCCTCCTGGAGACAGCGCTGCGCCTGCCGGTCGCGTTCGTCGGCGCGATGGGCTCCCGCCGCACCCACGAGGACCGTAACCGCCGACTGCGCGAAGTCGGTGTCACGGAGCGGGAGCTGGCCCGCCTGCGGTCACCCATCGGCCTCGACCTCGGCGCCCGTACCCCTGAGGAGACGGCCCTGTCGATCGCGGCGGAGATCGTCGCGGCCCGGCGGGGCGGGAGCGGCGTTCCGCTCACCGGTTCGCGGACGCCGATCCACCACGACCGGGTGACGGTGTCGGCGACCACAGTCGGATGACTCATGCGGAACGACGCCTCACACCGCAGTCTGGAGGTAGGGATGCGGAGCCGGAGGTCTGGAGGTCGACATGAGCACGATGCATGCAGTGCGCGGTCACCGTCGCGGCGGGCCGGAGCAGCTGACGTACGAGATAGCACCGCGTCCAGAGGCGGGCGCGGGGGAAGTGCTGGTCGCCGTGCGGTCGGCCTCGATCACGTTGGGTGAGCTCACCTGGGACGCGACCTGGACCGACAGCTTCGACGGCAGTGGCAGCTTGCGCACGCCGATCGTCCCCTCCAAGGAGGTCTCCGGGATCGTCGCCCGGGTGGGTCAAGGGGTGACCGACTGGGACGTGGGCGACGAGGTGTACGGGCTGATCCCGTTCACCAGGGACGGAGCCGCCGCCGAGTACGTCGCCGTCCCCGCGGCCGTGCTGGCCGCCAAGCCGTCGCGGCTCGACCACGACCGTACGGCGGCCCTGCCGCTCGCCGGGCTGACGGCCTGGCAGGCGTTGGTCGGGCACGGCGGGCTGAGCCCCGGCTCCCGCGTGCTGGTGCACGGCGGCGCGGGCGGTGTCGGTTCCGTCGCCGTGCAGCTGGCGGCCGCGCTGGGTGCCTCCGTCACCGCGACGGCCTCGGCCGGATCCGCGGACTTCGTACGCGAGCTGGGTGCCGGGCACGTCGTCGACTACCGCACCGAGCGCTTCGAGGAGCACGTCAAGGACATGGACCTGGTCCTCGACACCGTCGGCGGCGACACCCAGGACCGCTCCTGGCAGGTGCTGCGCCCGGGTGGTGCGCTGGTGAGCATCGTCGCTCCGCCGGACCCCTCGCGGGAGGGCGGGGTGTTCTTCATCGTCGAGCCCGACCGGGCCGGTCTGGACGAGCTGACCCGACTGGTCGACGACGGCAAGCTGGAACCGCGGGTCGAGCGTGTGATGCCGCTGGCCGAGACCGCCCAGGCGTACAGGGCGCTGGAGGAGGGACACCGGCTCGGGAAGATCGTGCTCCGAGTGGCGTGAGCGAGGGCGGCTGAGCCGCCGGCGTGCACGGTCGGGGCGTGTTCGCAGGCGCCTCACCACGTGTCGATGAAGGAGCGCCCGCGCTCCTCGGGGAGGTCCGGGCCGCCGTCCAGCGCCGCCAGAATCCACGCGCGCGACTCCGCCGGATCGATCACCGCGTCGATCTCCAGCGCCGCCGCCGCGTTGACCGCCTTCCCGTGCTCGTACAGCTCGGCCACCCGCGCCTCGAAGGCCCGCTCGCGCTCCTCGGGGTCGGTGATCGCCGCCAGCTCCTTGCGGTAGCCGAGGCGGACCGCGCCCTCCAGGCCCATGCCGCCGAACTCGCCGCTCGGCCAGGCGGCGGTGGCCAAGGGGGCGCGGGTGGAACCGCCCAGCATGGCCATGGCGCCGAGACCGTATGCCTTCCGCAGGACCAGGCCGACGAGCGGTACGCGAAGGTTCGCGCCGGTCACGAAGAGGCGGGCGAAGTGCCGTACCGTGGCGTTGCGTTCGGTGTCCGGGCCCACCATGAAACCCGGGGTGTCGCAGAGCGAGACGACCGGGAGCCCGAAGGCGTCGCAGAGCTGCAGGAAGCGGGCGGTCTTGTCGGCGGCGTCGCGGTCGACGGCGCCGCCCAGGTGGCCCGGGTTGCTCGCGATGAGCCCCAGCGGGCGCCCCTCGATACGGACGAGGCAGGTCAACACCCCGGTGCCGAAGGCCTGTCGGAGCTCCAGCAGCGATCCCGTGTCCGCCAGCGTCCCGACGGCCGTGCGCATGTCGTACGCACGGCGCCGGTTCTCCGGGACGACATGCCGCAGCAGACGCTGGTCCGGTGCCTCCCAACTGGCCCGTGTGCCTTGGAAGTACGACAGGTACCGACGAGCGACCCGGACCGCCTCCGCCTCGTCGGGCACCGCCACGTCCACGACACCGTTCGGGACTTGGACCGACAGCGGACCGACCTCCTCGGGACGGTACACGCCCAGGCCGCCTCCCTCGATCATGGCCGGGCCGCCCATGCCGATCGAGGCGTCCGGCGTCGCGATGACGACGTCGCAGCAGCCGAGCAACGCCGCGTTGCCCGCGAAGCAGCGGCCGGAGGCGATCCCGACCAGAGGTACGAGGCCGCTGAGTCGGCCCATCCGCTGGAAGGTGGTCACGTCCGACCCGGCGACCGAGGTGGTGTCCGTGTCACCGGGGCGCCCGCCGCCGCCCTCCGCGAACAGCACGACCGGCAGCCGCCGTTCCTCCGCCAGCGCCAGCATCCGGTCGGTCTTGCGGTGGTTCTGCAGCCCCTGCGTGCCCGCGAGCACTGTGTAGTCGTACGACATCGCCACGCACGGCGCGCCGCCCACGCGCCCGGTGCCGGTGACCATGCCGTCGGCCGGCGTCGAACGGATCAGGTCGTCCAGCGTGCGCCGCTGTCGCTGAGCGGCGATCGCCAGCGCGCCGAACTCGGTGAAGGTTCCCTCGTCGCACAGGTCCTGGATGTTCTCGCGGGCGGTGCGACGGCCGATGGCGTGGCGCTTCGCGACGGCCTCGGGGCGGTTCTCGTCCAGGCCGACGGCATGACGGCGCACGGCCTCGGCCAGATCGGGGCGCACGGCGTCCAGGTCCGGCGTCTCGTCGGGGCGCGCCCCGACGCTCACGCCGCTCCTCTCGTCCCATGCCAGGAGAGGCCGGCCTTCGCCCACCGTTTCGCCGACGCGTGCGTACAGGGCGCGTACGACACCGGCGACCGGAGCACGGATGACGTGCTCCATCTTCATGGCCTCCAGGACCAGCAACTGCTCCCCGGCGCCCACCGGTTCGCCCGGCGCGACCGCGATCGAGACGACGGTGCCGCTCATCGGCGCGGACACTGTCCCCTCGATCGACACCGGCTGGTCGTCCTCGGGCGGCAACTGCGCCAAGTGCTCCTCGACGAAGCCGGTGTGCCGCCAGAACCCCGGTCGGTCGAGGACCGTCCGCAGCAGGGGGATTCCGGTCCGTACGCCCGCGATCCCGAACTCGTCGAGCGCTCTTCGGGCGCGTTCGCAGGCGGCGGCGACGTCGTGCGGCACATGGGCGATCACCTTGGCGAGCAACGAGTCGTAGCGGACGTCCACTTGGGTCCCGGCACGCATCGCCGTGTCGACGCGCACGCCCGGCCCCGTCGGCACGTCGAACCGCGTGAGCCGTCCGGCCGATGGCCGCACCGTTCCGTCGGCGGACGTGACCTCGGCGTTGACCCGGGTCTGGACGGCGAACCCGCGGGGCGCCGGCGGGGGTCCCGCGAGCCCCAGCTCCTCCAGCGTCCCGCCCGCGGCCAGCCGCAGTTGGGCGGCGACCAGATCGACGCCCGTCACCTCTTCGGTGACGGTGTGCTCGACCTGGAGCCGCGGATTGGCCTCGATGAAATGGAAGAGCTCTTCTCCCTGGACGAGGAACTCGAAGGTGACGAGCCCGGTGCAGTGTGTGGCGCGGGCCATCCGCAGGGCGGCGGACAGGAGCATCTGCCTTGTGGAATCGGCCAGTTCGGGAGCGGGAGCGATCTCGATCAACTTCTGGTGACGGCGCTGGGCGCTGCAGTCCCGCTCCCAGAGGTGCGTGACGGCTCCGGTCGCGTCGCCGACGATCTGCACCTCGATGTGCCGGGCGCCCTCCAGCAGCCGCTCGACGTACAACTCTCCGCGCCCGAAGCTCTGTCGGGCCTCCGAACGGCACCGTTCCCATGCCTCGGCCAGCTCCCGGTCGGATCGCACCACCCGCATGCCGCGTCCGCCGCCCCCGCCGACCGCCTTGATCATCAGCGGGCCTCCGGCCAGGAACTCCCGTGCCTCGTCGAGCGTGGCGGCACCGTCGGTGCCCGGCAGGACGGGCACTTGGAGCCGCACGGCGAGCGCACGCGCGCGTGCCTTGTCGCCGAACAGGTCGAGGACCTCGGGGGAGGGGCCCACGAAGGTGATCCCGGCCGCGGCGCAGCGCCGTGCGAAGGCGGCGTCCTCGCTCAGGAACCCGTACCCGGGGTGCAGGAACGCACAGCCGGTGTTCCGTGCGGCGGTCACGATCGCGTCGGCGTCGAGGTAGTCCTTCAACGGCACGGCCTCGTCGGCCCGTCGGAGATGTGGGTCGTCACCGTCCGCGTACACGGCGACCGTGCGCAGCCCCAGCTCGGAGGCGGCGCGCAGCACGCGTACGGCGATCTCTCCGCGATTGGCGACGAGTACGGCGGCAGCACCCATGAGTCCACCTTCCCGGAAGTTGTGGAAGTTCAGGATGCCGGAGTCGTGCTCGCGAGCCAGTCGTGGGCCGGCTGCGCAGTGAACTCGGCCTGGCCGCCGCGCAGCAGCAACCCGACCGTCGCGAAGGCGGGGTCGTCGGCCTGCGCGGCGACGTACGGGATCGCGATGCAGCGCATCCCGGCCGCGTGCGCGGCGGCGGCACCCGGCGCGGCGTCCTCCACGACCACGCAGTCCGCCGGGGTGGCACCCAGGCGACGCGCCGCTTCGAGGAAGACATCGGGGGCGGGCTTGCCGTGCGCGACCTCGTCGGCCGAGACGACCGTCGTCAGAAGGGAGGCGAGACCCGTGCCCGCGAGGATCGCCTCGATGGCCGCCGGCGAGGAACCCGAGGCCACGGCCATCGGGACACCCTCGGAGGCCAGCAGTTCCACGAACTTCCGCATCTCCGGGTAGGCGTGCGTGGAGGCGCGGGCCAACTCCAGATAACGCCGGTTGTTCTCGGCGAGCAGGGTCTCGAGCGGGGCCGTCAGGCCGTAGCGCTCCTTCCAGAGCGCGAGTGTCTCCTGGGTGCTGATGCCGACGTACTGCTCGTGTTCGGCCCAGGTGAAATCGGTGATGCCCTGCCCGGCGAGTGTCTGCCGCCCCGCTTCGTAGTAGTTCGGCTCGCTGTCCACGAGCGTTCCGTCGAGATCGAAGATGACCGAGGTGCCGCCGGGAGTGCTCATGGTGTCAATGATGCCAAGGAGCGATGGCCGGCCCTGCGGCTCCGGTCAGCTCTTCGAGGCCCGCCCGATCGACTCCACCAGCGGCAGGACCCGGTGCGGAACGCGCTCGCGCAGGGCCACCTCGGTGCGCGTGCGGACGACGCCCGGCAGGCTGATCAGCGACTGAATGACATCCTCCAGGTGCGCGTTGTCGCGTGCCACGACCCGGGTGATCAGATCGCCGCCGCCGGTGATCGAGAACGCCTCGATGATCTCCGGGACGGCAGCGAGCGCGTCGCCCACGTCGTCGAGATGGCCCTGCGTGACCTCGATGTGCACAAAGGCGAGGACCGGGTGACCGAGGGCCGCGGGGGACAGGGACGGGCCGGTCCCGGTGATCACGCCGTCGCGCTCCAGCCGGTCGAGGCGGGCCTGGAGGGTGCCGCGGGCGACGCCGAGCATGCGGGCGTACTCGCGCACGCTGGTGCGCGGCTGCTCCAGCAGCAGCCGCAGGATGCGGGTGTCGAGCTCGTCCACGGCCATGGTCCGTTGGCCTCCTTGCGGCCTGAAGTGATAGTCATCGACTGTACCAATGGCTCAGCCCGGGCAGAGCCTGTTGAGCCACTTCCCGTCTGCCGCTTACCTTGTCTGTATTGATGGCGCTGCGCAGCGCCGGACGGCAAGGACGCCGTACCGGACCCGCGGCGCCATTCGCATGTGTCGAGGTCTGCGGACCACGAGGTCAAGAGCGAAGTGGGGGCGGGCCGCCGACGGTGAAGAAGATGTTCATGGCTCCGGATCCGGGACTGTTCCGGCTGCGGGTCTCGCTGCGAGCGGTCGTCGGCATCGGCCTCGCGGTGACCCTGTGCGAGCTGGCGGGGCTCTCGCTGTCGGCGTCCATCACGGGCGGACTCGCGGCGCTTCTGGCGCTGTTCACGGTCGGCGACCCGACCGTGCGCGGCCAGGGCCTCACCACCGCACTGCTCCCCGTGGTGGGCCTTCCGGTCCTCGCGCTCGCGACCGCCCTGCACGGGATGCCGCCGCTGCGCGACGGGACCTGGCTCGCGGTGATCTTCTGCGGGGTGTATGCCCGCCGCTGGGGCCCGCGCGGGCATGCGCTCGGCATCTTCGCGTTCATGATGTTCTTCACCACGCAGTTCCTGCACGCCGTTCCCGGCCGGCTCTCGCAGCTGTACACGGCTCTCGCGTTGTCGCTGGCGGCGTCCTCGGCGGTGCGCTTCGGCGCGTGGTGCATCGAGCGGCGCACTCCGCTGCCCGCCGCACCGGCCCCGCTCGACGGACGCGGGCTCGCGCGCCCCGCGACGCGCCAGGCCTTCCAGGCGACGGCCGCCTGCGCCTTCGCGCTGTTCGCGGGCCAGTTGCTCTCGCACGACCGCTGGTACTGGGCCGTCGGCACCGCCTGGTGGATCTTCGTGAACACCGCCTCGCGCGGAGAGACGCTCATCCGGGGCTTCCGGCGCGTTCTCGGCACCGTCACCGGCATCGTGGCCGGCCTGCTGGTCGCCGTACCGCTGCACGGTGCTCCGGCACCGACCGTCGCGCTCGTCGCGGTCTGCGTCTTCGGGATCTTCTACACGGCCGCACCCTCGTACAGCTGGATGATGTTCTTCGTCACCGTCATGGCGGGCCTGCTGTACGGGCTGCTGGGCGTGCTGCACCCCGGGCTGCTCGGCCTCCGGTTCGCCGAGACCGGCGTCGGCGCGCTCGGCGCCGCCCTCGCCGTCGCGCTGATCCTGCCCATCACGACGCACGCGGTGACCGACCGGTGGGTCGAGCGCGCGCTGCACGCGGTGCACGGCTGCACCGCGGCGGCGGCGAGACGGCTCGCGGGCGACGCTCAGGCCGACCCCGCGCCGTGTGCGGCGGAGCTCGAAGCACTTCTGGGGCGCGTACGCATGGCTCTCGCGCCCCTGGTGCATCCGCTCAACCCGATGCGGGCACGCAAGGCCCGGGCCCGCCAGATCCTCGCCCTCCTCGACGACTGCGCCCGTGAGGTACGCGGGCTCGCGGCCGTCGCCGCCGACCCTGAGGCCTCGCACGACGCCCGTCTCACGGCGGCGTGCCGACGCGTCGAGACCGCGATGGAGACCCTGGTCGGCGCCGTGCCGGAACGCGCCCCGACGGCTCATCCGGCCGCCCCGGGCCACCACCCCGGCGCCGAGCAGGCCCTCGCCCACCTCCACGGGCTGGAGCGCGCGCTCGTCGCGCTGGCCGCGCCCCTGCGCCGCTCGCGGCTCATGAGCGTCTGACGCTTCCCGCGCGCGTCCGACGCCGGCGCCTGGACACCAGGCGCCGGAATGAGGCACTTTTACCGGCCACCTACAGGGTGGATCACCGCACCTGCCGGGTAACCCCGCGGCTATCAGACGCACGGAGCCCGCGGACCGTGCGGGATCGGCCCGCGGGCCGATCCGCTTAGGGGTGGCACCATGCGGGACTTCCCTCGCAGAACCGGACACGCAGAGCGCTGGGCCGGCGACGGAGACGCGGGGTGCCCGGTCTTCGGGGGCGATGGTCCGGGCGGCTGGCTGGACCGGGTCCCGGCAGGCCACAGGCGGGACGGTACGGACCCGAGCGCACCGTACGCGCAGGCCGGCGCCGACACCGTGACCCGGACCCCGGGCCTCACGGGACGGCTGATCGGCGGCGGTTCCCCCACGGCTCACGGCATGTTCCCCGCCGGCTCCGTGCCCGCCCCCTACGAACTCCTCCACGCCGCCACCGAGTTCCTCGTCCTCCACCACACCGAGGAGCGCCTCGGCGACCCGGCCCGCCGGATCTCCGCCGTGTGCGCGGAGATCGCGGACACGGGGACATATCGGCACACCGCCGAGGAACTCGCCTTCGGTGCCCGCGTCGCGTGGCGCAACGCCAACCGGTGCATAGGACGGCTGTATTGGCACTCCCTGTGCGTGCGGGACCGCAGGGACGTGCGGGACGCGGAGGACGTCGCGCAGGCGTCGGCGGACCATCTGCGGGAGGCCACCCGTGACGGCCGGATCCGGGCGCTCATCACGATCTTCGCGCCAGATGCGCCGGGCCGCCCGGGCCCCAGGATCTGGAACGAACAGCTCGTCCGGTACGCGGGCTACGCACGCCCGGACGGCGGCGTGACCGGCGACCCGCGCAACGCGGGCCTCACCGCGCTCGCCCGACGGCTCGGCTGGCCCGGCGGCCCGGGCACGCCCTTCGACGTACTGCCGCTGGTGATCCAGGGCGCCGACGACAAGCCCCGCTGGTTCTCGCTGCCGGCCGACGCGGTGCTCGAAGTGGAGCTCGCGCACCCCGAGTACACCTGGTGGCGCACGCTCGGACTGCGCTGGCACGCGGTCCCCGCGCTCGCCAACATGTGCCTGGAGATCGGTGGCATCTGCTATGCGGCGGCCCCGTTCAACGGCTGGTACATGGGCACGGAGATCGGCGCCCGCAACCTCGCCGACACCGATCGCTACGACCTCCTGCCGTACATCGCCGACCAACTCGGCCTCGACACCCGCTCCGACCGCTCACTGTGGAAGGACCGCGCGCTCGTCGAACTCAACCGCTCCGTCCTGCACTCCTTCGACCGCGCCGGCGTCACGGTCACCGACCACCACACCGAGTCCCGGCGCTTCCTCGTCCACCTCGGCCGCGAGGAGCGCAAGGGACGCGGGGTCGGCGCGGACTGGTCGTGGATCGTGCCGCCCATCTCCGGCAGCGCCACGCCCGTCTTCCACCGCACGTACGAGGCCGTGGAGCGGTGCCCCGCGTATGTTCACCATCCGGAGGCACTCGAACGGGCGCGGGGCGCGGCCATGTTCTAGGCCCGGACTTCGCAGGTCACCCGATCGTGAAGATCAACAGGTCGGGTTCGATCGTCCGGCGGGCGGGATCGGCCGCGAGCCGCCGACGAAGGGCTGCCCCGGTCACTCGCGGACGCTGAGAGGCTGCTGCGTCGAACCTTTTCAGCGACCTGCGAAGTCCGGATCTAGGGCCTGTAGGGAGTTGTGATCTGGGCTCGCGGGGCGTGGCACGCACGCTCGCCGCGTTGCCGGAATGCCCTAGTAGCTCCGCTACGAGAGCATTCCGGCGCCTTGCGATCGCACGCACCACGCCCCGCTCCCTGATCCAGATCACAACTCCATACAGGCCCTAGTACGCCACTCCAGGACGCCGTCCCCGGATCGCCGCCTTGGTCTAGACCGTCGATCTTCGACTGCTACCGTCGCCCCGAACGGCGCGGGACCGAGAGGGGACAGCAGTGGCAGACGGAGGCAGGCGGCAACAACGGGCGTTCATCGGCTCGTTCACGGCGGCGGGAGGCCTGGGCGTTCTCACCGCGGCCGTGGACCCGGGAAGCGGCGCGCTGACCGTCCTGAGCGCGGTGGACGGCGTTCCCGACCCCTCGTACCTCGCCCTGTCGTCCGAGCGGGACATGCTCTACGTGGTCAGCGAGACGGCCGACGGTGCGGTGGCGGCGTACCGCGTGAAGGGCGACAAGCCGGAACTGACCGGGCCGCCCGTGCCGGTCGGCGGCAGCGGCCCGACGCACCTCAGCGTCTTCGCCGGACACGTCCTGACCGCCAACTACGGCTCCGGCAGCGTCACCGCCGTGCCCGTCCGCCCCGGCGGCGAGCTCGCGCGCGCCGCCTCCAGCGTGCTCCGGCACACCGGCTCGGGCCCGCACACCCCGCGCCAGCAGGGGCCGCACGCCCACCAGGTACAGCCCGATCCGAGTGGCCGCTGGGCGATGAGTGTCGACCTCGGCACGGACTCCGTACGCGTGTGCGCGCTGGACGGCGGAACGCTCACGCTGCACCGGGAAATCGCGCTGCGCCCCGGCTCCGGGCCCCGCCACCTCGCCTTCCATCCGCGCGGCGAACACGCGTACGTACTCAACGAACTAGCGCCCACCGTCACCGTCTGCCGCTGGGACGCCGCCGAGGGCGGGTTGCGTCCGGTCGGCGAGACACCGGTGCTGTCGGGCGTCCCGAAAGGCGACGCGTACCCCTCGGGCATCGTCGTGTCGCCCGACGGTCGCTTCGTATGGACCGCCACACGGGGCCAGGACGTCGTCTCCGTGCTCACGCCCGACGCGGTCGGCGAGGGGCTGCGGCTGATCGCCACGGTGCCCTGCGGCGGCACCTGGCCGCGCGCGCTGGCCATCGACCCCTCGGGCCGTTACCTGTACGCCGCGAACGAGCGCTCCGGCGATGTGACCTGGTTCGTGGTCGATCCGGACACCGGCATGCCGCGACGGGGCGGCTCGGTCGAGGCTCCCGCCGCGTCCTGCGTGGTCTTCGGCTGACCTCAAGGGCGTCGACGCCGACAGGGCCCGCTCCTGGAAGAGGAGCGGGCCCTGTCGGCGTTCTGGAACCGGTGTGCCGGACGGCTAGTGTCCTGCGCCATCAATTCGTCGTTAGTTCTTGGTGCCCCACTGCCGCCGACTTGGCCAAATACTCGCAGGCCGGGGCTGGATGGGCGGACAACCAACCCGGCCGGGCAAGGCGCGAATCCACCGACGAACTTCTGGCGCAGCGCACTAGCGGACCGGCGTGCCCTGCGACGGCTGCGGGGCGATGCCCAGCGCCGTCGTGTACTTGGCCAGCGCGAGCTTGCCGATCGCCGGATAGGGGCCGAGCGCCTCGGCGGCGGAGCAGCCCGCCTCCGCGGCGGCCGCGTCGAGCAGCCCGGCGTCGAGCTCCGGACCGATCAGGTACGGTGCGAGCGCGAGCTGCTGGGAGCCCGACCCGCGCAGCTGCTCGGCGGTGGCCGCGATCGCGCCCTCCTCGTCGAGCGCCGCCGCCATCACCGGCACGGCGAGCCGCGCGGCGAGCAGCATGCCGGTGATCCCGGCCGCCTGCACGGCCTCCTCGCCACCCACGGAGGCGAGGATGATGCCGTCCGCGGCGGTCGCCACGGTGAACAGCCGGGCGCGGTCGGCGCGGGCCAGGCCCGCCTCGGACAGGCGCACGTGCAGCGCCTCGGCGAGCAGCGGGTGCGGGCCGAGCGCATCGGTCAGATCGGCGGCGACACGGCTGTCCATGACGGCCTGGCGGACCCGGCGCAGCAGCGCGTTGTCCGGGCCGGCGAGCAGCGGCACCACGATGGCGACGGGGCCGTCGGGCTCCGTCGCGTCAGCACCGGCGGCGCGGGCCTGCTCGAAGCGCGCGACCCGCTCATCGGCGGCGTGCGTCAGCACGGACTGCAGCGTGCGGAACTCGGCGTCGTCCCCGTCGAGGTACCCGATCCGGGCGTCGAGGCCGGGGAGCTCGGAGCGCGCGATGCTCACGACCTCCTCAGCGAGGCTGCGCGTGGCCGCGCTGGGGGTGCCCGGCACCGCGAGGACGAGCGCGGGCGCGCCCTCGGGAGCCGCCAGGGGTTCCGGGCGGCGGTGCCGCCCAGGCTGGCGGGGTCGCGGCATTCGTACTGGCAGGCCGGACGCGGGCCCAGTGGGGGAGCTCATGGCGCCGCATGTTACTGGCTTCTTGGGCTCCCCTGTTCGGGGAGGGTGCAGGTGAGCGGTTTCCGTCCGCTTTTGTCTGATGAGTTACGTAAGGATCAGAAGTGATCAGTATGGAAGGACCGCCCGACCGTGGTGTGCGCCAACTGCACTTGTCCGACAGGGTGGATCAATCCGTCTTTTCGGTCACTACGTACAACATTCGCTGGTCACGGGGGAGTGCGAGCTCGCCGTTCGCGAGGTCGACGGCGATACGCAGGGCGCCGTCCACCGGGTCACCGGCGGCCGGTACCTGGTGGGCGTGCGGCAGTTGCTCTGCCAGCTCCTCACCCAGGGGTACAAGGAGGGCGTCGCCCATCTTGAACAGGCCCCCGGTGAAGGCGACTTGGGCCTGGTCGCCGGGCGGGCACACCGCGGCCGCCGACTCGGCCATGTGCCGGGCGGCCGCACGCAGGACGTCAGCCGCCACCGGGTCGCTCCCGGCGCAGGCGGCCACCTCGGGGGCGAAGGAGGCCAGGACGGCGGGCCGGTCGGTGCGCGGGTACAGCTTGCCCGGCAGGTCCGATACCGGGCCGAACATCTCCTCCGCGCATTCCAGCAGCGCCGCCGAACCGCCCCGGCGCCCGTCGAAGGCCCGCAGGGCCGCCTCCAGCCCCGCGCGGCCGATCCACGCCCCGCCGCCGCAGTCGCCGAGCAGATGGCCCCATCCGTCGGCCCTGCGCCAACTCGTCAGATCGGTTCCGATGGCGATCATGCCGGTGCCCGCGGCGATCACCGCGCCCGGCCGATGGCCGAGTGCACCTGTGTACGCGGTCACCGCGTCGGCGACCAAGGCGACTCGACGCACGCCGAGTTCACGCTCCAGCGCCGACGGCAGCTCGGCGCGCAGCTCGTCGCCGAGCGTGGCCAGTCCCGCGGCGCCGACGGCGACGGCTCCGAGCCCGTCGACTCCTGCCTCCGCCATCAACTGCCTGGCCATCGGCAGCAGTTGCTCCAGTAGATGCCCGGCGTCGATACCGCTCGGGCCGGTACGGACCGGCTCCTTCGAGGCCAGGGGCGCACCGAAGGGCTCCCCCCGCACGGCGAGCACCGCGCGCAGCCCCGACCCTCCCGAGTCCACGGCCAGCACACCTGGCAGCGCGCCGCCGGGGGTCACGGCAGGCGCCAGTCCACCGGCTCCGCTCCCTGCCTGGCCAGCAGGTCGTTGGCACGGCTGAAGGGGCGGGAGCCGAAGAAGCCGCGGTCCGCCGACATGGGTGAGGGGTGCGCGGACTCCACCGAGGGCAGGTCGCCGAGGAGAGGACGCAGATTGCGGGCGTCGCGGCCCCACAGGATCGACACCAGCGGACGCCCTCGCGCGGCCAGCGCCCGGATCGCCTGCTCGGTGACCTCCTCCCAGCCTTTGCCGCGATGCGCGGCCGGGCTGCGCGGAGCCGTGGTGAGCGCCCTGTTGAGCAGGAGCACGCCCTGCTCGGTCCACGGGGCCAGGTCGCCGGTGGACGGCTGGGACAGCCCGAGGTCGGTGTTGAGCTCGCGGTAGATGTTGATCAGGCTGCCGGGCAGCGGACGGACGTCCGGCGCGACCGAGAACGACAGTCCCACCGCGTGCCCCGGTGTCGGATACGGATCCTGCCCGACGATGAGGACGCGCACCTCGTCGAAGGGCTGTTGGAAGGCCCGCAGGACATTTGCCCCCGCCGGGAGGTAGGTGCGTCCCGCGGCGATCTCCGCGCGCAGGAAGTCGCCCATCTGAGCGATCCGTCCGGCCACGGGTTCCAGGGCTTTCGCCCAGCCGGATTCGACGATTTCATGCAACGGTCGTGGTGCCACGGGCGTCACCCTACTGCCGCACACGCGGCGGAGATCAACCCGGTGTCCGAGCGGCGACCGAGGATGACCGATCCGTCGACGAACCGGGTGCCCCTGGGACAAGGTGCGCTGCTTCATGCTCCGTTGGAGCCTCCCGAGGGGTCTGGTGGGGTCGGCACGGTCCGGTGGCGTCTTCCGGGCCTCAGTCCACGACCGCGGCGCGGACGCACAGCACGTCCGGCAGGTGCGAGGCCAGTTGCTGCCAGCTGTCGCCGTCGTCCGACGACGCGTACACTTCGCCGTTGCGGTTGCCGAAGTACACGCCTGCCGGGTCCGCGCCGTCCGTGCACAGCGCGTCGCGCAGCACCGTGCCGTAGTGGTCCTCGGCGGGCAGTCCCGCCGCCAGCGGCTCCCAGCTCTTGCCCGCGTCCGCCGTGCGGTAGACACGACATCGTCGGCCTGCCGGGACACGGTCCGCGTCGGCGTTGATCGGGAAGACGTACGCCGTGTCGCCGCGGTGCGGATGCGCGGCCGCCGCGAACCCGAACGTGGAGGGCAGGCCCTCGCCGATGTCGGTCCACTGCCCGCCTGCGTCGTCGCTGCGGTACACCCCCCAGTGGTTCTGCAGATACAGCCGGTCCGGAGTCACCGCGTCCTGCGCGATCTTGTGTACGCACTGGCCGAACTCAGGGTTCGGATCCGGTAGGAACACCGCGGAGACACCCGAGTTGGAGGGAGTCCAGCTCGCGCCGCCGTCGTCGGTGCGGAACACCCCGGCCGTGGAGACGGCGACCGTCACGGCGCGCGGATCGCGCTGGTCGGTGAGGATGGTGTGCAGGCCCTCTCCGCCGCCGCCCGGCACCCACTGCGAGCGGGTGGGGTGCTCCCACAGGGGACGGACGAGCTCGAAGGACTCGCCCCGGTCCTCCGAGCGGTACAGCGCGGCCGGCTCCGTGCCCGCGTACACCACGTCCGGTTCGGCGGCCGCCGGGTGCAACTGCCACACGCGCTCCAGCGAAGCCCCGGTGTCCTTGGGGAACTTGACGGCGGGACGGGCCGGTTCGGTCCATGTCCGGCCCAGGTCGTCGGAGTGGAAGACGGACGGGCCCCAGTGCGCGCTGTCCCCTCCGGCCAGCAGCCGCGGCCTCTCGCCCCGGGTGTCGATCGCGACCGAGTACACGGCCTGCGCGTTGAAGTACGGACTCTCGTCGAACTTCCAGGCGCCGCCGCGCCGTCGCCCGATGAAGAGGCCCTTGCGGGTGCCTACAGTGAGCAGTACGTCGGTCATGCCGACCACCTCCGCGACGTCGTTGTCTCAGATACGGGCCAGTCTGCACCCAGCCACTGACAGTCACCCCTGCTCGCGGCATTCCCTCAGGTCAGGGCGGTGGTTTCGGGCCTCGGCCGGGCTTCTCGCCCGTCGTCACCGGGCTCGGCCGCGGGGCGCCGGGGCGGCTGGGGCGCAGGAGTGGCGGAGCGCGGCGTGAGCATCGGGCGGGCCGAGCGCGTATGGGAGGGAGATGTGGCGGGTCGGCGCGGTTGTGAGGAGGATGCCAGTGATGGCGGCATTCCGTGGTCCGAAGGTGTGGCTGTGGCGGTGGCGGCGCAACCCGCTACGGCGGGGCAGTGATGCCCTGGAGGCCTGGATCGTGCTCGTCGCCTGGGCGCTCACCGTGCTCGGCGGCCTGTTCGCGGGGCTTGCGGCCACGCAGACCGTGGAGCACGGGCTCGCCCAGCAGCGCGCCGAGTATCGCTCCGTCCCGGCCCTGCTCACCGAGGATGCGCCCGATGCGAGCGCCACGGAGACCGGCGGCGACCTCGTGTGGGCGAAGGTGCGCTGGACCGCGGCGGACGGGTCGCCGCACGCGGGCCAGGCGAGAGTGTTCGCCGGCACCATCGCGGGCACCTCGGTCACCGTGTGGACCGACCCCCACGGTCGCCTCGTCACCAGGCCTGCCACCGCCTCTCAGGCCCAGCTGCGGGCCTCCCTGGTCGGCGTCCTGGTCGGCGTGAGCGCCGCGGGCGTTCCCTTCGTCGGCGGAAGACTCCTCCGCGGCCGGCTGGAGCGGCGGCGTATGGAGCGGTGGGACGAGGAATGGGAGCGGGTGGGGCCCCTGTGGGGACGTATGACTAGCTGAGGGGGCCCGCCGTCGCGCCCGGGCTGGAACCGGCGCGGGCCGACCGGCCCTCGGCAGGGCCGGTCGGCCCGTGCCGGACCAGGCCTCGCGGCGCAACGCTGAGGGGTGGATGAGGGGTGGACAACGCAGAGAGGCTTCTGCGGCGGCTTCGCCCACTCCGCCCCCCCCGCCCGCCGACCCGGCCCTCCGGCCTCGGAGGGCCGCCGCAGAGCGCAAGAGCAGGGGGGGAAGGGCGCCCGGGGAGCATGGAGGGACCGAGGGACCACCACCGAGGGACCGCTTCGGGGCAACGCCTGACCCCGGTCGCACGAGGAAGACATCGCCGAGGCCCAGGTACCCGGCACGAAGTCGGGTACCCGGCCTCTCCCGTGCGGCACATCAGAGCGCAGGCCCGCACCGCGTCTGCGCGTCCACGGCACCGGACGCGCAGACGTGTCTCCACCCCGCCGGCTGAAGGACTACCTGGAACTCAACCCCGCAGCCTCGTCGGTGACCTGCTTCCCCGCCTTCCTCGGTGGCACCGCGGACGAGTTCCGCATCCAGTCCGCCCCCTCGAAGCTCCTCACCTGTCTGCAGCACGTGGTCGAGGTCATCAACGGCCACACCGTGAAGACGACCCGCCGACCAGAAGAGATCATCCTCAACGAGAAGTGAGCCGGAACCGACGCGGGGCCAGCCGGAACCGACGCGGGGCCGACCCCCGGCGACTTCCCTCCTCCGGCAAGGTCGGCGTCGGCGCCGGTACGGCGCAGTGAACCCAGCTGCCGCTGGTGATGAAGGCGCGTGCCGCATGCGCGGGTGCTGACCGTGATCTATCGGAAGCGGTGAGTGACGCCCGGTGTGCGGGCGCCCCTCACTCGACGTGCTGATGGCCCGGTTGGGACGTCCCCGAGCCGTGGCTACCGCATGGCGTCCAGCGCCGCGCGGCAGGTGTGCAGGAGCGATTCGTCCTCAAGGATGTCGTGGCTGCCGTATCCGCCGGAACGGGCCCGGTGCCGTCGTGGCGCGGTGAGTTCGGCCTGGACCAGATCCCGGGCGGAGGTGGCCGCGCTGCCCATCCGGGCGAGGTGGGTGGCGATCGTGCCGCGGGTGTACGCGTTCTGCCGCCAGGCGGAGCGGAGCACCGGAAGAACCGGCTCCGGATCCCGGGCGATGTCCCACAGCGCGCACGCGGCGGCCGTCCGCTCCCACACCTCGGTGGAGGCGGCCAGGCGGTGCAGTCCCGGAAGCGCGGGGGTGGCCGACGGCCCCAGGCGGCCGAGGGCTTCGGCGGCGGCCCGGGGATGACCGTCCGACGCCCGATCTGCCGCCAATTCCCTCAACAGCACAGGAAGTACGGCATCTGCGTCCCCCGTCACCGACCAGAGCGCGTCGGCCGCCGTGACGGCGCATTCGCTGTCCAGCAGCTCGCGCAGCGCCGGTACCGCCTGATGCCCGCCCGCTCCGAATGTCCCAAGCGTCCGGGCCAGCGCCTGCACGAGCCAGTCGCGGCGCCGCAGTTCAGGCGGCATGCCGTGCAGGAGCCGCAACGCCTCCGGCAGGGCGGCGTCGTACCGTAACCTGCCGAGCGCGAGCAGCAGGGGCGCCGCCCGGTCGTACGTTTCCGGGGAGTCGAGGGGGACGTCGCGGAGCCGCTCCCGCAGCAGCGGGGCCAGCTGCTCGCCCGCCGGGCCCAGGTACTCGATCGCGTAGCCGACGTCGTTCGGCACGACGGGCTCTGCCAGCACCTGGGCCAGCGCGGGTACCGCCCGGGGATCTCCTGCCCTGGCCAAGGCCTTCAGGGGGCGCCCCAGTGTCGGCGTCCCGCGCCCCCAGGACTCCGGGGCCGCCTCCACGAGGGCGGCGAGGCGGTCGGCGGCCGGGGTCGCCAGAGTGAAGAGGGACTCCAGGACGGACACCGCGGCATCGCACAACCGCTCCTCGTCCGAGGTGAGTTGCTCACCGATGAGGGTGACCGGTTCCGCGTAGTCGGCGCGCCATTCGCGGAACAGCCCCGCGGACATCCACACGGCATTGCACCGGTCGGCCGGATCAGCGCTGGTCAACTGCCCCTTGAGCAGGGCGATCCGGTCGGCGGTGCGGCCGCCGAGCCCTGAGTGGAGGGTCCGCAACAACTGGGAGCCCTCCTCGTCCGCGGGGCGCAGCCGCCGCAGATGGCCGATAAGCGTGTCGGTGTCGGGCCGTTCGGGCTCGGCCGGCTCCCGGGGGCGCCGTGATCGGGCCCGGAGGAGGGCGATGACGGTGGGCACGAGGTCGGCCGGCAGGTGATCCGGTGCGCAGCCGGCGAGTTGACCGAGCGCGGCGAGCCGCAGTCCCGGATCGTCCGGAGCGGCGCAGAGGGTCACCAGACAGTCCACTGCCGGAGCGGCGGACTCGGTGTGCAGCCGCGCGAACAGGCCGAGGCCCTCGGCCAGTGCGAGCCGGACGACGCCCTCCTGCTCGGCGCCGAGTCGCTCCCTCAACAGGGCGAGCACGCGTGCCGGTTCGTCCAGAAAACGCACGAGCGCGCTCGGCGCCGCGCGGCGTACCTCCGGGTCCCGGTCCGCGATCAGTGCGACGAAGGCCGTGGCGCCGGCCCGTATCGCGGTCCGTGCCATCGCGTAGTTGTCGTCGGCACCGTCCTCCTCGTCGGCGTCGACCAGGGCATCGTCCTCGCCGTGGTGGAAGCCGTCCGCGGCGTCCCCTCCGCCGATGCTGACGAGCAGTTCCACGATGGCGCCCCGGTCGGGAAGTTCGGCGTGTGCGACGAGCGCGAACAGGAACGGGATGGACGCGAGCGTGGAGTCGTACACATCGCCCTGGTGGTGCACGGCCCCGTACATCCCGTCGAGGGCGGTTTCCCGCTCCTGCGGGCACGGCGAGGCCAGTCCTCGCAGCAACTCCGGCACGTCCTCGGCATTTCCGTACGCATGCTGCATCGAGGCCCAGTCGACCTCGTCGATCCCCGTGAACACGGCGTCCTCCCCAGACGTAAGGCAACTGATCGCGAGTGTGCACCACGGCACTGACAGTGACGCCCGGTACGCCGTCGAGGGCGCCCTAGACTGGTGCGATTCAGCCGGGACGGCCGGTCGTACGAGACGGTCGGGTCGGCGGGACGGGAGGAAAGAGCGGTGGCGGCAGAGGTCGGCGGCTTCGAGGACCCGTCCGCCGACGTGCTGGCGGAGGCGGCCGCGGCCTTCGGGCTGCTCGCGTCCTCGGCGCGGCTGCACATCGTGTGGGCGCTGGCGCAGGGCGAGAGCGATGTGACCGGGCTCGCGGAGCGCGTCGGCGGGGCGCTGCCCGCGGTGAGCCAGCATCTGACCAAGCTGAAACTCGCCGGTCTCGTACGGTCCCGGCGCGAGGGCCGACGGCAGGTGTACTTCGTCGACGACCCGGACGTGGTGACCGTCGTACGGCTCATGGTCGGCCAGCTGACCGACCGCGCGGATCGCGCCGGCCGTAACGACCGCGCGGCGCACGGGTCTGCGCGCCGCATCCGTGGCCTTGGCGTCTGAGACCGCCGCGACACCGGTCGGGCAGCAGCACCCGCGGGGGAGCGCCTCGCCCGCCGACGAGGCACCTCAGGACCTCACCGCGCCGACCTCTCTCCAGGTGCTGCGGCACCTGGACACCGGACCGCACGGGCTGACCGAGACCGAGGCGGCCGAGCGGCTGGACCGCTTCGGCGCGAACACGGTTGCGGACCGGCGGACGCAGTCGTGGCCGTGCCTGCTCGTCCGTGGACTGCGGGACCCCTTCACCGCGGTGCTGCTCTGCCTGGGGCTGGTGTCGACGGCCGTGACGGCCTGGGGGACGGCAGGCGTCATCCTGTGTCTGGTCGTGGTGAGCTGCGTGCTGCGCGCGTCCGGCGAGCACCGGGCCGACCGGTCCATGGCCGCGCTGCGCGAGCTGGTCGCCGGCACCGCGACCGTGCTGCGGCGCGCCGAGCCGGATGGGCTTCCGCGGGTTCGGGACGTCCCGGTCGGCGAGCTGGTGCCGGGCGATGTGATCCGGCTCGGTCCCGGGGATCTGGTCCCCGCCGACGTACGGCTGCTGCGCGCGAGGGGTCTGACCGTGCGGCAGGCCCCGCTGACGGGCGAGTCGACGGCGGCCGCCAAGGCAGCGGTCGACGCCCCTGACCCGTGGCACCCGTCGGATCCCTCGCGCGACGGGTTCTTCGCGCAGCGACAACTGTGCTTCCAGGGCAGCGGCGTGGCCACCGGCAGTGGGGCCGCGGTCGTCCTCGCGACCGGGCCACGGACGAGACTCGCCACGGCCTACGACAGCCCGGCGCACAACGGCTCGCCCGGGCACCACTCGCCCGGCGCCAACGTCGGTGCTGGTGCCTTCGACCGTTCCGTGCAGGGCATCTCCTGGGTGCTCATCCGGTTCATGCTGCTCACGCCGCCGTTGGTGCTGATGGCCAACGCGGCGCTGCGCGGGCGGGGCGTGGAGACCTTGCCGTTCGCCGTCGCGGTGGCGGTCGGGCTGACGCCCGAGATGCTGCCCGTCATCGTCACCACGTGTCTGGCGCGCGGTGCGGCACGGCTGGCCCGTACGCACAAGGTGATCGTCAAAAGGCTGCCCGCGCTGCACGACCTCGGTGCGGTCGACGTGCTGTGCCTGGACAAGACCGGCACCCTCACCCAGGACCGGCCGGTCGTCCACCGCGCGCTGGACGCAGCGGGGCGGGACGACCCCGATGTCCTGCGTTGGGCCGCCGTCAACTCCTGGTGGACCCTCCAGCTGGCTGAACTGCCCGCGCCGGACGCCCTCGACGAGGCGGTACTGGACGCGACCGCCCCGGAGCACGAACCGGACGACGGGGTGGCGGCACTGCCCTTCGACCCGGTACGCCGCCTCGCCACAGCCGTCGTACGCCACCCGCGCAGGCTCGGCGTCCACACCCTCGTGGTCAAGGGCGCCGTCGAGGACGTACTGGAGAGGTGCATGCTGGAGGAGACCGAACGGGCGCGCCTGCTCGGCCTCGCTGCACGCGAGGCCGACGACGGACTGCGGGTGCTCGCGGTCGCCCTCGCCGAACGCCCCGCCCGCGACTACACATCCGCCGACGAACGCGGCCTGACCTTCCGCGGATTCCTCACCTTCCGCGACGCGCTCACCCCGACGGCCGCCGGCGCGCTGAAGGTCCTCGTCGAACGGGGTATCACCGTCAAGATCCTCACCGGCGACCACCCCGGCACGGCGGCCCGCGCCTGCCGCGACCTGCGACTCGAAACCGGTGAGCCGATGGCCGCCGACCGCGTCGATGCCCTCACCGACGCCGAACTGGCCGAAACCGTCCGCCATACGACCGTCTTCGCCCGCTGCACCCCGGAGCACAAGGCCCGGATCGCCGCCGTCCTGCGGGCCGACGGGCACACCGTGGGCTTCCTCGGCGACGGCGTCAACGACCTGCCCGCGCTGCGTGCCGCCGACGTCGGGATCGCTCCGCGCGACGCCGTGGACGTGGCCCGGGAGAGTGCCGACGTGGTCCTCTCCGAGAAGGACCTCACCGCGATCGAGCACGCGGTCATCGCCGGACGGCGCAGCAGCGTCACCATCGCCACGTATCTGCGCAGCACGCTCTCCTCGAACCTCGGCAATGTCATCGCGATGCTCGCCGCGGGCCTGCTGCTGCCCTACCCGCCGATGCTTCCGGCGCAGGTCCTGGCGCAGAACCTGTGCTTCGACGCGGCACAGCTCGCCTTCGCGTACGACCGTCCGCACCCGGACGCGCTGCGCCGCCCCAGCGTGCTGCGGCCCCGCGCCTTCTTGCGCTTCATCACGGGCTTCGGCGCCCTCAACGCCGTCGCCGACTGGCCACCTTCGGGATCCTCGCGCTCGCCCTGAACGGGCCGGAGACCATGGACGACGCCACGGTGTTCCACTCCGGCTGGTTCACCGAGAACCTGATGACCCAGGCCCTGGTCATGCTGCTCCTGCGCATCGGGCGCGGTACGGCCCAGGACGGCCGGCTTCCCGGACCGGTCGGCTGCGCCGCGGCCGCCCTCGCCGCCGCCGGTCTGCTGCTGCCCCTCTCCCCGCTCGGCCCCCTCCTCGGTATGACCGCCCTGCCGGTCCTCTACTACGTGCTCCTCGCCGCGGTCCTCACCCTGTACGGCGCCGCGCTCACGCTCGCCAGGAAGGCGCCGGGGATGGGCGGGCCATCTATCTGATGGTTGTACAGTTGCGCAAACTAGCAACCATCATGGGTGGCGGCCGATCGAGCGCGCCCCCGATCGATGCGAGGAAGGTGGGGGCGCGATGCTCCGCAACGGACTGGAACCCTGGCACCTGCTGATCGTGGCGATCGTGCTCGTCGTGCTGTTCGGCTCGAAGAAGCTGCCGGACACCGCCCGCGCGCTCGGCAGGTCGATGCGCATCCTCAAGAGCGAGGCGAAGGCGATGAAGAGCGAGAACGCCGAGCCGGAGGCACCGCAGGCGACACCGGTGGCTGCTCGCACGGCTGCCGAGCCGGCCGCGCCGCACCCGACGACACAGGCCCCGGGCGCCGCACACTGAATCCGGCACGCGGCAGGGCGGGCGGGGCGAGGAAGCCTTCCGCGCGGGCTGCCGCGATGCCGATGCGGGGGAGGTCGCTGCTCTTCTCGAAGAGGATGTAGCGCGGTTCCCAGACGGGCCGGTACTTGGCATTGGCCCGGTACAGGGACTCGAGCTGCCACCAGCGCGAGAGGAACGTCAGCACCGAGCACCACAGGCGCAGTACGGGTCCTGCGCCCAGCCGCGCGCCCCGTTCGAAGACGGACCGGAACATGGCGAAGTTCAGGGACACGCGCTCGACGCCGATCTCCTGGGCGCGCAGCAGCAGTTCGATGACCATGAACTCCATGAGGCCGTTCTCGGAGTCGCGGTCACGGCGCATCAGATCCAGCGACAGCCCCCGCTCGCCCCACGGCACGAAGCTCAGCACGGCCCGCGGCTCGCCCTCGCTGTCGTGGCACTCCAGCATGACGCAGCGGCCGTCGGCAGGGTCGCCGAGCCGTCCGAGCGCCATGGAGAAGCCGCGCTCGGTCGCGCCGTCGCGCCAGTGTTCCGCCTTGTCGGTCAACGAGGCCATCTCCGCCTCGGTGAGGTCCGCGTGCCGCCGGACGCGCACGGTGTAACCGGCCCGGCGCACCCGGTTGTGCGCCTGCCTCACACCCCGCATCGCGCGCCCCTCCAGGGTGAAGTCGGCCCGGTCCACGATGGCTTCGTCACCGAGTTCCAGGGCGTCCAGGCCGTGCCGGGCGTAGATGGTGCCGGCCTCCTCGCTCGCGCCCATCACCGCGGGCGTCCAGGCATGCCGGCGTGCCTCCTCGAGCCATTCCTCGATCGCGCCGGGCCAGGCCTCGGGGTCGCCGATCGGGTCGCCGGAGGCCAGGGTCACGCCGCCGACGACCCGGTAGGCGATGGCCGCCTTGCCGCTCGGGGACCACTTGACCGCCTTGTCGCGGCGCAGCGCGAAGTACCCCAGTGAGTCCCGTTCACCGTGCCGGGCGAGCAGCTCCCGCAGGCGCGACTCGTCCTCCTCGCCCAGGAGTTCGCGACCGCGCGGCGCGCGGAAGCACGCGTACAGCACCAGGAGGAAGGTCGCGGCCATCAGAACGTTGATCAGGACGTCCACCCAGCGGGGCGCGACCACGCTGTCGAAGCGGTCGGCGAGCGGGCCGACGCTGACCCCGCGCAACAGGGTGTACGCGATCCGGTCGCTCAGCGGTGTCCCGGTCACGTGGTTGGTGGCGCTCACCAGCAGGGTGCCGAGGGTGGCGCTGACCAGCAGCCCGCCGGCCCCGACGGCCAGGGCCAGTCGGGGGTTGGAGCGGTCCCCGACGGCGTGGAACTCCTTGCGCCCGAGCAGGAGGGCGGCGACGAAGAGGCCGGTGAGCAGGGCCGAGATCCAGTTGAAGGCGTGCCGCTGATATCGCTCCTGGGTCAGCGCCGCAGCGTACAGCGCGAAGAGGGGCCCGGCCATCAGCAGGTTGAAGATCCACGCTGCCCGTTTGCGGCGCCGCATCACCAGGGCGAGGAACAGGGCCAGCGCCGCCGAGATCAGCCCGGCGGTGGCCAGATACGGGGTGAAGAACCCGCCTCCGTTGTGCTCGTGCACCTCTTGGCGGAACGGCAGCGAGACCACCGCGACGATGTTGAGCAGCGCGAGCAGCCGCAGGTACCGGACGGTGAACGCCGCGGCGCGCAACCGCGTGCCGATGGCCGCTCGTCCGGCCGGGTCGGCCCGGCACGACTTCGAGTTCCGCTGTTCCGGGAGGAGCGCTGACTGTTGTTCGGGCACCGTGGAGCATCACCTTGGGGGGAGGCCGGGCGAACCGGTGGGGGCAGAGGCGGGGAACCCTACATGCTGTAGGGAAGAGAAGGGTTATCGCGAGGTCAGGGGGTAAGGGGGCGGTAAGAATTGCCGCGCCGATAGGCCGACCGAAGGGCCGGGCCAGTTGCTCCGCCGTGCGGCGAAGTCGCACCCGCTGTCGACTTCCGCGCCCGCCGCATTGCCGCTTCACTGCGATATTTCCGCAGGTCAGAGTGGTTTGGGTGGGGCCTGTCGACGTGCTCTGCCGCGTGGTCGAGCCGAGTGCTCGCGGTGCGCGGTGGCCGCTACGGCGGATCACCCGTCCGGTGCAGGGGTGTTTGTCCGCCGCGTTGACGGCTAGTTAGGCATGCCTACACTAAGCCGCGTTTGTGGCCGCCCGGCCGCGAACGCGCTGCTTCGGAGAGGCCTGTGGTGTGGGACGACGCGTTTCCCAGCTTTCTGATCGGTCTTCGTGAGGGACTGGAAGCGGGGCCGATCGTCTACCTGATCGACCCGGTCAGCAATGCCGTCTACGGTGAGGTCGAGGGCATCGCCCCCGGCACCCCCCGCGCGCTGATCGCCACTGTCGGCACCGGCTCGTATGCCTGGCGCTGCGTCCCCAACGGCGGGAAGGCGGTCACCTCGGCCGCCGTCCGGGTCGGTTCGGGCGGCACCACCCGGGCCGTACTCCCGGTCTCGGAGAAGGGCCTCTCGGCGCCGCTGGCCGCGTACCGGAAGTACGTCGACCAGGACGCGCGCCCTGCAGAGCGACATCGACGCCAAGAAGCTCGACGATGCCCGTGAGGACTGGCTGCCCGCGCACCAGCGGTACGCCTCGCTCGGCGCCGCCTACGGCACGTTCGCCGACTTCGACGCGAAGATCAACGGCCGTACAGCCGGACTCGCGGGAGGCGTCACGGACCCGGCCTTCACCGGCTTCCATCGCATCGAATACGGTCTGTGGCACGGCGCATCCGCCACTGCCCTCGCGCCGTACGCCAAGCGACTCACCTCCGATGTCGCCGCGCTGCGCGAGGACTTCCCCAAGCAGGACTTCGACCTCGGCGACCTGCCGCTGCGCACCCACGAGATCCTCGAGAACACCCTGCACCGCGAACTGAGCGGCAACGCCGACTACGGCAGCGGCACCGAGCTGGCCACCACCGAGGCCAACCTCGACGGGCACCCGCGAACTGGTCGACCTGCTGCGCCCGTTGATCGACAAGCGCAACGCCCAGGCCACCCCGGCCGTGGACACCTGGATGAAGCGCACCGAGCGGCTGGTGATCGCCCAGCGGGCCAAGGACGGCACCTGGACGCCGCTGGACAAGCTCTCCGTGACCGACCGGCTGCGCCTCGACGGCTCACTCGGCCGGCTGTTGGAGGAACTCGCCCCGATCCCGGAACTCCTGGAGATCCGGAAGGCCGCGTGAGCAGCCCGACAGTGCCGACCCGTCACCCGCACCGCAGCACCGGGACGCGCGCCCGCAGGAGAGGACCCGCCCGATGACCACCCCGAGCCAGGACCGAGCCCCGCAGGGCGGCTGCCCCTTCGGCCGTCGTACGTTCGCCAAGACGGCGCTCGGCGTGGGCGCCGCGGGCGCCGCGCTGGCGGGCGCCGGACTCGCCGGGGCCGGCATCGCGGGCGGCGCCACCCCGGCGGCGGCCGCGACCGGCAGTGGCACAGTGGGCTTCCATGGCGCCCACCAGGCCGGCATCACCACGCCCGCCCCCAAGGCGGCCGCCATCGTCTCCTTCGATGTCATCGCCGACAACCGGGCCGAACTCGCCGACCTGCTGCGCACGATCACCGAACGGGCCCGCTTCCTCGCCGTCGGCGGCACCCCCGCCGACCTCGGCGTCGGCGCCCCGCCCTCCGACAGCGGACTCCTCGGCCCCGACATACCCGCCGACGACCTCACCGTCACCGTGGGCGTCGGCGCCTCGCTCTTCGACGACCGCTACGGGCTCGCCGACCGCAGGCCGCGCCACCTCAGGCCGATGCGCACCTTCCCCAACGACGACCTCGACGCCGCCGAATGCCACGGCGACCTCTCCCTCCAGCTGTGCGCCGCGAACTCCGACACCGTGCTGCACGCCCTGCGCGACATCGCCCGCCACACGCGCGGCGCGATGCAGATCAAGTGGCGCGTCGACGGCTTCCAGAACCCGTCCCGGCCGGCTGGCGCGCAGCGCAACTTCCTCGGCTTCAAGGACGGCATCGCCAACCCCGACACGGCCTCCGATCGCGAGATGGACAAGCTGGTCTGGGCCACCGACACCGCGGGTGAACCGGACTGGGCGGTCGGCGGCAGCTACCAGGTCGTGCGGATCATCCGCATGCTGGTGGAGTTCTGGGACCGGGTCTCGCTCACCGAACAGGAGAAGATGATCGGCCGCCGCCGCGACACCGGAGCCCCGCTCGACGGCGCGCGCGAGACGGACATCCCGCGCTACAGCAAGGACCCCCAGGGCCAGGCGATCCCGCTCGACGCCCACATTCGTCTCGCCACCCCCCGTACGGCGAAGACCGACACCACCCGGATTCTGCGTCGCGGCTACAACTACGACCGGGGCATCGACAAGGCGGGCAACCTCGACATGGGACTGCTCTTCTGCTGCTACCAGCAGGACGTGGTCCGCCAATTCGAAGCGACCCAGGAGCGGTTGATCGACGAGCCGCTCGTCGACTACATCACCCCCACTGGTGGCGGCTACTTCTTCGCCCTGCCGGGTGTGCGTGGCCACTCGGACCGGCTGGGCCGCGGGCTCCTCAAGGGGTGAGGCGGGCAGGGCTCTCCGTTGTCCCCGACCGGACGGTCGCGCTTGGCCGCCCACCAGAGGAGATCGCCCAGGGCCGCGCCCGCCATCACCACGGCCATGATCACGCCCGCCACGGTCAGTCCGTCGTCGAGGTGCGGGCGCCCGTGCACGGCGTGCAGATCGAACCCGCACAGGTGGTACACGCCCACCGCGGCGATCCCGAGGCTCGGCACGAGCAGCGCCAGCACGGACAGCGGTCCGCGTCCCGTGCGTCCGGTGTCATGCTCCCCCATGGGCTCCCCCGATCCGTAAGAGGCTGATGGTGGAACCCTACGATATGTAGGGTCGCCCCGGCGGCCTCGGGTGACGCGCGCCATACGACGCCCTCGGAACCAGCTCCCCAACCGGCCCGACTCCTGGGGCGTGACGACTTGGACCATCGACCTGACCGTCGGTGGCATGACGTGCGCCGCGTGCGTCCGGCGGGTGGAGAAGCGGCTCGGCAAACTGGAGGGGGTCACGGCGACGGTCAACACGGCCGTCGGGACCGCCCAGGTGAGCCATCCGCCGCGCGTCCGCCTCGGCGAACTCGTCGCGACCGTCGAGCGGCCCGGTACACGGCCGCGCTGCCGCGGCAGTCGCACCATGTCGTCGCACGGTCTGGACGCGGCCCTACAGTCCGGTCCAGGATGGCGCGCGGGCGATCTTGTGCCGTTCACCCTGCGCTTCCGGCGCGGCGGGTGGATCAAGATTGTGGCCCCCGTGGGCCGTCCGGGTGAGCGCGCGCCCTGAGCGTCCCGCCGCCACCGTGACCGTACGGTCGGCCGCGTCACCGTGTGATCCGCGCTGTGACCGTACGGCTGCCGCCATGGCCGTACAGCCCTCGGCACGTCCCGGCAGGTGGCGCGACACGGGGAGCGTTGCCTCGTACCGCGTTTCGTCCAGGATGCTGTGCGGTCGATGGGCGACTAGCATCTATTGGTGAAAGCCGCAATGCGGGGTACGCCCACCGGTGGCGCAGTCCCTGATCACCAGGGAACCGACAGCCCCGCTTCTTCCGGCGGCAATACTTACGACCGCGCCCGGGCTTTGGCCCTGTGGCCGCGGCCATCCGTCCCGTGCCTCGAAAACAGCACGTGAGGGTGGAAGGAAGGTAAGTTCATGAACGCACAACGCGCGAGGCGTCTCGTCGCGGTGTCCGCCATCGGCGTTCTCATGGCCGGCGGTACCGCGATCGGGGCAGCGGGTACGGCCTCGGCAGCCGTCCCGACTCAGGTCTCCAGCGATTTCCACCGTAACTGCGGCTACGGCGGTTGGTGGAACGACTGCGACTACGGCTACGGATACGGACACCGGGGCGACCGTGGAGACTTCAACCGCGGATACTTCGACAACTACCGCGGCTACTACGACAACGGTTCCTTCATTGTGATCGTGCTGGGCTGAAGGGGAAGCGACGGAGCGGGATGAGGGCTGCCACCCGCACGTTTCGGGTGGCGGTCCTTACCGTCGCCCCCAACTGGAGTACTTCAGTGCACGTCTGTTCACCGATTGGTTGGCGCAGCTCGTCCTGTCCGGCTCGCCGCGCGAGCCCGGCCCGTCGAGTACGACCGGCATCCGCGAGGCGCTCCTGGAGCCGGCCTGTCGACTCGTCACCCACGGCTGGGGCCGGCTCGGAATCGACGTCGATACTCCGTCGGTGTCGTGTTGAGCTTCCGGCGAAACGCCCGGATCAGGGTGTCGGTCGTGCCGAACCCGCAAGTGGACGCGATGCGTTCGAGGGTGGCTTCGGTGGATTCCAGTTGGTTGCGCGCCGTTTCGACGCGGGCTGATTCGACATGGGCACTCGGGGTCATGCCGAGTTCGGTCTTGAAGATCCGGGTGAGTTGCCGCTCGCTGATGTGGACATGGGCGGCGAGGTCCGCGACGCTGAGCTTTGCGCCGATGTTGCGCATGATGTGGTGGCGGCGATCTTCGATGCGCTGTGTCGTGGAGACGGGTTCGAGGGGGAACGCTGAACTGACTCTGTCCACTCGGCCGTTTCAGGTACATCACGAGCTGCCGGGCGACGCGCAGCGCCATGGCCTCGCCGAAGTCGTCGGCGACGAGGGCGAGCGACAGGTCGAGGCAGGCGCTGATTCCCGCTCCGGTCCACACGTCGCCTTCGCGGATGAAGATCGGCTCGGCGTCGACTTCGATCATCGGGTGCTCGGCGGCGAGCTGCTGCGCGGTCGACCAATGGGTGGTGGCACGCTTGCCGTCGAGCAGTCCGGCGGCGGCGAGGATGTGTGCCCCGACGCAGACGGATGCGCCCCTTCGTGTCCTGCCGGCGAGTGTCTTCACCCAGCCGACCACTGCGGGGTCGGTGAGGGCGTGTACACGCCGTTGGCTGTCGACTTCGACCGAGCCCGGCACCAACAGGGTGTCGATGCTTCTCATGGACACCTCGTGGAAGGTGACGTCGGGGGAGGATGCGTACGCCCGCGGAGGTGGTGACGGGGTCCATGGTCTCGGCGGCGAGGGCGACGCGGTACCCCGTCACGTCGGCTGTCTCGCGCTGGGCAAGGGAGAACACTTCCGGCGGTCCGGTGACATCGAGCAGGTCGACGCCCTCGAAGAGGACGATGACGACGAGTCGTTCGACGGTGCTCATGGGGTCTCCGCCTGGTCGGCAACGGCGATGTCCGGATCTGCATGTTGGATGACATTGCCGACACTCTCTGACGGGCCGTAGCTTTCAAGGCGCAGCTCACCACGCGGGTGGGGACTCACAGCAGTTTTCCGTACCCACTCATGGCGACCGAACCTCGGATGCAAGGATGAGGGCCGTCATGACTGCTGGGTGGTGTTCTCGCACGGTACGGGCCGCGATGTTCGCGGCCGTCTGTGTGCTGCTCGCCGCCCTGGGGCACGTCATGATGTCCGGCTCCCCGGTGGCCTGGTGGGCGATGGCAGGCGGAGCCCTGGCCGCGGGCGGGGCGGGCTGGTGCCTGGCCGGCCGGGAGCGCGGGCTCTTGCTGATCGTGTCCGTGGTGGTGATCGCCCAGGGGGCGCTCCACTCGGCGTTCTCGCTGGCCCAGTCGGCGAGTTCGGGTTCGGGGTCGGGCTCGATGGGCATGGGTGGTCTGTGGATCGGCTCCATGGGACGCGACACGGGTTCCATGCACATGGACTCCATGGATATGGCGCACATGGGCCACATGGGCTCGGACGACATGGCACACCTGGGGTCCGACGCGAACGGTATGTCCTCGGTCGGCATGTTCGCCGCCCACCTGCTGGCCGCGCTGCTGTGCGGTCTCTGGCTCGCGTACGGCGAGCGCGCCGTGTTCCGCATCCTGCGGGCCGTGACCGGCCGACTCGCCGCGCCGCTGCGGCTGCTGCTCGCGCTGCCCACGCCGCCGCACCGTCCGTGTATCCGCAGGCACCGTGGCTCCTCGGACCGCGCGCCGCGGCGCCTTCTCCTCGTTCACGCGATCACTTCTCGGGGTCCGCCCGTGGGGACCGCTGTCGCCTGAGACAGCCGGTTCCCCGAAGCGCCTGTGCGCTTCGGGCATCAGCCGTACCTCCCTGTACGGCCGTACCTCACACCGGACCGCCGTGCTCTCGTGCCGGTCCGGATCACGGATGACCCGAGAAGGACACCTGGTGATCACTTCTGCCCTGCCCGTTTCGCGCGCCACAAGCGACAAGAGCGAGCACACGGCATCGATCGACGAATCGATTACCGCCTGGGCGCTGGCCGCCCGTGGCGGCGACCCGGATGCCGTCGAACGCTTCGTGCGCGCCCTGCACCGCGACGTCGTGCGCTACGTCGCCCATCTGTCCGCAGATCCACAGGCCGCCGACGACCTGGCCCAGGACACGTTCCTGCGGGCGCTCGGCAACCTGCACCGGTTCGAGGGGCGTTCCTCGGCCCGCGCGTGGCTGTTGTCCATCGCACGCCGTGCGGTGATCGACAGCTTCCGGCACGCGGCCGCCCGGCCGCGGCTGAGCGACACCCGCGACTGGCAGGTGGCCGTCGAGCTCGCTCAGCCGTGCGGCCTGCCCGGCTTCGACGAGGGCATCGCGCTCCTCGACCTGCTGGCCGCCCTGCCCGACGACCGTCGCGAGGCGTTCGTCCTCACCCAGTTGAGGGGGCTGCCCTACGCGGAGGCCGCCGAGGTCAGCGGCTGTCCCATCGGGACGGTCCGCTCCCGCGTGGCGCGCGCCCGGGCGACGCTGGTCGGCCTGCTCGCCGACACCGAGGCGCCGACCGCGCTGGCCGCCTGACCGGGGCCCCTGCCGGGAAGGGTGCCGGTGAGCGCCGTACGCGCGGAACGTCGGCACCCTTTATCCGTACTCATTCCGCGTCCAACTCCCAGGACACCCTTCAGCGGCCGGACATGTCCGGCGTACTCAACTTGACCCGGCCCTAAAAGGACCGGGCTTGGAGGTAGAGCCCAACTGGCTGCTGGGTGGTCTCCTCCGTCCAGACACCCCTATGGGGTGGCAGGGACGCGTGACTCACGCCCCGCAGTCCACGCGGTCCGGCAGATCTGCCGGGGCACGGCCCAGATGAACGCCCTGCGCTCGGACGACCTGGACGACCTCTTCCCCCGCCTTCTCGGCCGCGTCCTCGGCACCGCCGCCCGCCCGCCTGAGCTCAGGCTGAAGCGGCACCGGCCTTCGGCTCGACGCCGACCTCGGCCGAACTCGCCTTCCCCGGCGGGTGGTTGAAGAGCAGATTCAGGACGATAGCGGTCAGGCAGCCCGCACTGATCCCGCTGTTCATCACCGTCTGGAACCAGTCGGGGAACTTCGCGTAGATCGTCGGCACCCCGACCGGCAGCATGCCCACCGCGACCGAGACGGCCACCACCGTCAGGTTGTTGTTGCCCTTGAAGTCCACCTCGGAGAGGGTGCGCAGACCGCTCGCGGCGACCGTTCCGAACATCACCAGACCCGCGCCGCCCAGCACCGGCGCCGGTATCGCCGCGACCACCGCGCCCAGCTTGGGCAGCAGGCCGAGCAGCACGAGGATGCAGCCCGCCGCGGCGACCACCCAGCGGCTGCGCACCCGGGTCATGCCCACAAGGCCCACGTTCTGCGCGAACGCCGTGTACGGGAAGGTGTTGAACACCCCGCCGAGGACTGTCGACAGACCGTCGGCGCGCAGTCCGTCCGCGAGCGTCCGCGGCTGGATCGGCCGGTCGGTCATCTCACCCACCGCGATGAAGTCACCGGTCGTCTCGGTCATCGTCACCAGCGCCACGACCAGCATCGAGATGATCGCGGAGGCGTGGAACGACGGCGCCCCGAAGTGGAACGGCGTGCTGATCCCGACCCAGTCGGCATCCCCGACCCCGTCGAAGTCCGTGAACCCGAAGGGGACGGCGACCGCGAAGCCCACGGCGATGCCGATGAGCACCGCGATCCGGCTCAGGAAGGCCGGCGCGAACCGCTGCACACCCAGCACCACGGCCAGTACGAAGACCGCGAGGGCCAGGTTTTTCGGCTCGCCGAAGTCCTTCGCGGCCACGCCGCCGGCAGCCCAGTTGCCGGCCACCGGCAACAGCGAGACACCGATGATCAGAATGACCGTGCCGGTGACGAGCGGGGGGAAGAAGCGGAGCAGCTTCCCGAAGACCGGGGCGAGCAGGACGATCGCGAGGCCCGCGACGATCACCGACCCGTAGATCGCGGGCAGTCCGCCGCCCGTCGTCCCGATGAGCACCATCGGCGACACGGCCGCGAAGGTGCAGCCCTGCATGATCGGCAGCCGCACCCCGAAACGCCAGAAACCCACGCACTGGATCAGTGTCGCGATCCCGCACACCAGCAGATCCGCGGTGATCAGATAGGCCAGATCGGCGGGCGACAGCTTCATGGCGCCGCCCACGATCAGCGGCACGGCCACCGCGCCCGCGTACATCGCGAGTACGTGCTGCAGCCCGAAGGCGGCCAGTTGGCGTACAGGTGGGACCTCGTCGACGGGATGCATGGGTGCTGTGGTCGCCATGGGCACTCCTGGAGCGGCGGGTGGGGGCGGACGGTTCAACAGCACGAGACCGTAAGGGTCTTGAACAGTTTGTTGATTTCCGGTGTGTTGCCGTCAGATGTCATGCCCACAGGAGGCCGTGCGACTCTGCTACGAAGCCGCCGTCCGCGCCGCCGCCAGCAGCGACTCCCAGTCCGGAAGCTTGACCGCACCACGGCCGAACGAGGCCCCGAGCTCCGCCTCGGCCCGCTCGATCGCCTGCCAGCCGGCCCACTCGACCGGTTGGGCCCCCTCCGCCCGCAGCGCCGCGAGCGGATCCTCGGGCACGTCCCGTAGTACGAGGCCGGGAGCGTCCTCGAGCAGTGAGGTCACCGTCTCCTTCGCGCACGGCCGGTTGGTGCCGATGACACCCGTCGGACCCCGCTTGATCCAGCCCGCCACATACTCGCCCGGGGAGATCGAGCCGTCCCGCAGGATCCGCCCCGCGAGATTCGGCACCGTGCCGCGGTCGGCATCGAACGGCAGCCCTTCGAGTGGCACCCCGCGATAGCCCACCGAGCGCAGCACCAACTGCGCCTCGATGTCCTCGTACCGCCCCGTGCCCGTCACCCCGCCCCGCCCGTCCGGCACCGTCCGCTCGAAGCGGACCGCACCCACACGGCCTCCCTCAAGCTCTCGGTTTCGGTCGAGCGACGACATACCTCCCTCGCGGAGCAGTTCGACGGGACGCAGGAAGAAGCGCAGCCGGATCCGTCGCGGACGGCCCTGCGGCGGCGCGGCGGCCCAGCCCCGGAGCACCTCCACATTGCGGCGCTGGGCGGCGGGCAGGCCAGACGGGTCCAGATAGGCCGGATCGAGGGCCAACTCCTCGGGGTCGACCACGACGTCGGTGTCCGGCAGCGCGCCCAGTTCGCGCAGCTCCTTGGTGGTGAAACGGGCCTGTGAGGGGCCGCGTCGCCCGACCATGCTGATCTCCGTCACCTTGCTCGAGGCCAGCGCGGTGAGCGCCGCCTGCGGCATGTCGGTGGGGTTCAGCTCCGCCGCGCCGCGGGCCAGCATCCGGGTGACGTCGACGGCCACGTTCCCGACACCGATCACCACGGCCGACCGTGCGCCGAGGACGAATCCATTGGCCACGGAGTCGGGGTGCGCGCTGTACCAGGACACGAACTCGGTCGCCGACCAGCTGCCGGCCAGCTCCTCGCCGGGCACCGAGAGGTGGCGGTCGGTGGCGGCGCCCACGCAGTACACCACCGCGTGGTACAGCTCCCGCAGTCGGGCCACCGGTACCCCGCCCGGGCCGACCTGGACACCGCCCAGGAACCGCACCCGATCGTCCTCCAGGACCGCCCGCAGATTGTTCTGCAGTGACTTGATCTTCTCGTGGTCGGGCGCCACTCCATAACGCACCAGGCCGTACGGGCACGGCAGTCGGTCCAGGACGTCCACCTGGACTCCGGGATCCTGGCTCTGCTGGACGAGACTCTGTGCGCTGTAGACCCCGCTGGGCCCCGAGCCTACGACGGCGACATGCAGCACGGCCGAACTCCTTACCCGAGGGATCACGGAGAACGCTGACAGGAGATCGCTGTTGGTTCCAGCATCGCACCGCCGGTGCTCCGCTGACAGGGTGCGGCGCGCGACGCGCGTGTGCGTGTCCGTTCTCATGGAATGTGATCATGCGGTTACGTTCCGTATGTGCTAGAAGCATCCTTCCTCAATCTGTCCGACCGATGCCGACCGGACGGTGCGGTGTCCGTGTGGCCGGCGTGGGAAGTGCGGGAGCACGAAAGCGTCACGTCGTGGTTCCACGTCCGGCTGGCCTTCGAGGACGGCGCCCAGGTCGACGTGCTCGCCGTGGCGTGCGAGGCGGACGTGTCCATCGAGGACGTACGGGCCCAGCCGCCGCTCTCCCTCGACGACCTCGCGGTGCTCGCCGACTGGATCGAGGAACCGCTCTTCGCGGCGATTGGCGCGCCGACGGCCCCGTCGTGCGCACCGGAGGAAGCATCGGCGCGCCGTGCCCGGCTCCCGTGGCCGAGCGGTATCGAGGGACGGTGGCTGGTCGCCGAGGAGTATCGCGCGGCGCAGGGAGACGGCGTCGACCCGGTGCTCGCGGTCATGTGCGCCACCGGTCATAGTCGGCGCAAGTCACTCAGGCTGATCGCGGGAGCGCGCGACGCGGGATTCCTGGCACCCCGTCACGCTCGGCGGTGAGCACGGTGATTACGCCATTGTGCGCATGCGTGTGATCTCACTCGTCTGCTGCGCGATCACGTCGTCGGTCATCTCCTCGATCTGGATGTTGTTGCCCTGCGCCTTCACGCCCGTGGCCATGGTGATCGCTCCGTCGTGATGCGTGATCATCAGCTTCAGGAAGAGCTCGTCGAACGCCTTGCCCTTGGTCGCGCGCAACTTCCTGAGCTGGGTCGCAGCCGCCATGCCGGGCATCGTCCCGTGTTCGTGCTCCGCGCCGGCCTGCTCGCCGTCGTGTGCCTTCGGCCAGCTCTTCATGGTGGTGATCTCCGGGCCCTGCGCGGCCGCGATCCGCGCGGCGAGCCGCTTCACCTGGCCCGACTCGGCCTGTTTCGGGGCCGGTTCGGCCATTTCCAGGGCCTGTGAGCGGTGCTCGATCATCATCCGCGCGTACCCGAAGTCCGCCGAGTTGGGGGAGTCGTCGTCGGCGGCCGCGCCCCCCGACGCCGGGGACAGTCCCGCCGCGCGGGAGCAGGTCTCCAAGAGTGACGCCGCCGAGGCGAAGGCCGCGATGGCCGGCGGTGAGATACCGGGGCAGGACGAGATCGTCCACTCCGACAACATCGAACACCTCGCCAATGTCCCCAAGGAGGCCTTCACCGGGCTCAATTCGGACCTGGCGTTCCAGGGCAAGTACGCGTTCGCCGGCAACTGCGACGGCTTCCGCATCTTCGACATCACCAACCCGAAGGCGCCCAGGACGGTCGCGCAGGTGCTCTGCCCGGGCTCTCAGAACGACGTCTCCGTCTCCGGCAACCTGCTCTTCCTGTCCACCGACTCCTCGCGCAGCGACAACTCCTGCAACAGCACCTCGCAGCCCGCGACCGAGAAGTCGTCGTGGGAGGACATGAAGATCTTCGACATCAGCGACAAGGTGAACCCGAAGTACGTCGCCGCCGTCGAGACCGCCTGCGGCTCGCACACCCACTCGCTGGTGCCTGAGCGCAAGAACGTCTACATCTACGTCTCCTCGTACTCGCCGAGCGCCACCTTCCCCGGCTGCCGGCCGCCGCACGACGGCATCTCGGTCATCAAGGTGCCGCGCAACGCCCCTGAAGAGGCGGCCGTCGTGAACTTCCCGGTGCTGTTCCCGGGCGAGGGACCGGACGGTGGCGGCAACCCCGGCGCGCCCACCAACCCGGGTGTCCCCAAGACCACCGGCTGCCACGACATCACGGTCCTGCCGTCCGAGGACCTGGCCGCGGGCGCCTGCATGGGCGACGGCATCCTGTTCTCCATCAAGGATCCGGAGAACCCGAAGGTCATCGATCAGGTCGAGGACAATGTGAACTTCGCGTTCAGGCACTCGGCGATCTTCAATCAAAAGGCCGACAAGGCCGTGTTCACCGATGAGTTGGGCGGCGGCGCGGCCACTTGCAACGCGGCGATCGGCCCGAACCGCGGTGCCGACGGCATCTACGACATCGTTGGCAAGGGCGACCACCGCAAGCTCGCCTTCAAGAGCTACTACAAGATCCCGCGCCACCAGGCGGACACCGAGAACTGCGTGGCTCACAACGGCTCGTTGATCCCGGTGAAGGGCAAGGACCTCATGGTCCAGGCCTGGTACCAGGGCGGCGTCTCCGTCTGGGACTTCACCGACGCGGCCAACCCGAAGGAGATCGCCTACTTCGAGCGCGGCCCGCTGACCACCGACACCCTCCAGATCGGCGGCTCGTGGTCGGCGTACTACTACAACGGCTACATCTACTCGAACGACATCGCCAAGGGCTTCGACGTGCTCAAGCTCAGCGGCCGGCGCACGGATCCGGCGAAGCGGGTTCATCTGCGTGAGCTCAACGTCCAGACGCAGCCGGACTACTTCGACTGACGGACGGGCCGATCGGACTGATCAATCGGGCCGATCGGAGCGACCGTCGGACTGTTTGGGCAGACCGCCGGGCGGATCGGGCTGATCGGCCGTCCGATCGGGCTGATCGTCGCTCGGACGGCCGGTCGCGAAGAACCGGGACAGATCCCTCTCGCACGTCCCGCCGGGCACCTCGGTGTCCGGCGGGACACCCATCTCCCAGTCGAGGCGGTAGCGCTTGAACAGCTCCGCCCGCAGGGTCGGGATCGGCATCGGTACGCCGGGCACCAGGGCCGCGTACACCGCGCCCATGAGCAGCGCGCGCAGCATCGGGTAGTCGGTGGCGGCATCCGGCGAGCCCTGCCCGGCGACGGCGTCCCGCAGCAACTGCGCGAGCCGCTGCTGCTCCGGGCACTGCACGAACCCTTCGGCCTGCAGCAGCCCGGCCATGTGCTGGCGCATCAGCACGGGCTGGCTCCGGGCGAGCCCCAGGATCGCGTCGATGGCCCGCGCCATCCGTTCCCGGCCGTCCTCGGTACGCGGCTCGCGCTCCAGCGCCTCCTCCAGCGTGCGGTGCATCAGCCGGTGCACGGCGGACTGCAGGAGCTGGCGTTTGCCGGGGAAGTAGTACGACACCAGTCCACGCGCCGATCCGGCGCGATCCGCGATGTCGCCGAGAGTCGTCGCCTCGTAGCCGCGTTCGCTCACCAGCTCCACCGCGGCCTGCAACAGCCGCTCCCGGGAACGCCGCCGCAACTCTTCATTGACCGAGGCGCTGCGCGGGGACATGCTGTAACTCCTGCGTTGACTGGCTGCCAGCCAACTATACTCAACGCGTTCGGGCCGAGAGCCTTCCAGGGTCGGCTGCGAGCTGCCGTCTGCCCTGGGCGACGCGGGGGATCGTCCAGGGTGGGCGCGCAAAAGCGCTGATGGTGTGCTGAGGCTACTTTCGGCGGCCGATACGTCTCGCAGAGCCACCGCGTCCTCCTTACAGTGGGCTGGAGTCCCCGAGGAGGCGTACGGACATGGATCAAGAGCAGATCCTGGCCAGGATCACGGCGATGGTGGACGACGAGCGGCGACTGCGCGATGCCCTCGCGTCCGGGCAGATCGACAGCGAGACCGAACACGAACGGCTGGGACAGTTGGAGCGCGACCTCGACCAGTGCTGGGACCTGCTGCGCCAGCGGCGCGCGAAGTCCGAGTTCGGTGAGAACCCGGACGAGGCGCGCGTCCGTCCGTCGTCGCAGGTCGAGGACTATCAGGGCTGAGGGCGCGCAGGAGGCGTCAGCCGATCAGGTCGAGGACCGGTCGCAGTCCGTCCGGGCGGTCCGTCACCGGCAGGTGATCCACGAAGTGCACCCCGCACCCCAGGGCTGCCGCACCGCCGTCCGCCCGGCGGTCGTCACCGACCATCAGCGCGTCCTCGGGGGCGACCCCGAGCGCGTCGCAGGCGGCCTTGAACAACCGCGGGTCCGGCTTCTGGATGCCGTGCTCGTACGACAGGACGTACGCGCCGACGTACGGGTCGAGGCCGTGCTCGCGGAAGACGGGCCGCAGATCCCAGCCGATGTTGCTGACCACACCGACCGCGACTCCCCGCTCGCGCAGCGTGTCCAGCACTTCGGCCGCATCGGGGTAGGGGCTCCAGGCGGCCGGTGTCATATGGCGGTCGTACAGCGCGTCGTGGAGCCGGGGGTCGGGCAGCGGAACCTGGCGGGAGGCGCCGGTGTACGCGGCGCGGTGCAGCTCGGCGGACTTGTCGCGGACCTTCCAGATCTCGGCGAGGTCGTCCGGGAGCGGCCGTGACGCAAGCGCACCGCCCGGCAGCGCGCCTGCGGCTTCCAGGGCCTGCGCCGTCCGGGTCAACTCCGGTTCAGGAAGGGTGAGTTCGGCTTCGGCGAGCACCGCGCGCAACCATGAATGGCTGGACTCGATACGGAAGAGGGTTCCGGAGAAGTCGAAGAGGACGCCTTTGATCGTCATGAGGGTGATCCTTCGGGGCATGGCTCCCGCGGGTCAAGGGCGTGGTGATCGTCGCGGGTCGAGGCGGCGTCGGCCGGGCCGCCGTTCGTACGAGGTCACCGCCAGCGCGACGATCAGCGCGCCGATGAGCCAGCCGCCCACGACGTCCGACGGCCAGTGCACGCCGAGCCAGACCCGTGTCAGACCGACGCCCACGACGGAGACCACGGCCAGGGCGAGCCCCGTACGCCGCAGGGCGGGTCCGGCGCCGTACAGGTGGAGCAGCCAGAGGAGCAGCCCGCACACCACGGTGGCCGTCAGGGCGTGCCCGGAGGGGAAGGCCGCGTAGTGGGCGGAATCCACGGGGTCGGGCCAGACCGGGCGCTCGCGGCCGACCGCCGACTTCAGGACCTGCTGCACTCCCGTGCCCAGCGCACATGTGGCCGCCACCCATAGCGCCAGCCACCATGCCGAGTGGCTCCACACCAGCCACAGCACGGCGGCGGCACACACCGCGCGCATCGTCCAGGGGTCCCACACCCAGTCGGTCAGGATCCGGAAGGCATGGGTGATGCCGGGTTGGTCGACCGCCCAGGTGTGCGTGGTGCGGGCGATGCTGCCGTCGAGGGTGAGCAACGGGTGCCAGGAGAACGCGACCAGCAGCAGGAGCAGCACGGAGGACACGGCGAGAGCGACCGCGATGCGGGCCGAGATGTGCGGACGACCCGGAGGGTAGGGCGGGGAGGGCATAGGGGTGATCCTCGCCGACTCGATGCGCGGGAGGCCAACCTCGGCACACCGGGCCTGGCGGCGAACGCGGCCGTGCCGCAAGCCCCCACTCACCCGCAACCACGCACGCACGGATGGGGCCACCCGCAGCCTCGGACGCACGGACGGGTGGGGGCCGCGGGCCCACTCGCCGACAGCCGCGGACGTACGGAAGGGGCCGTGCCACGTGCGCACTCATCGGCAGCCGTGGACGTACGGACGGGTGGGGCCGCGTGCCCCGCTTACCGGCAGCCGCGGATGTACGGGTGGGTCTGAGCCGAGGGTCCCACTCGCCCGCAGTGGCGAGCGCACGGAAGGGGTCGTGCCGCGTGCCGCACTTACCGGCAGCCGCAGCCGCGGATGTACGGGTGGGTCTGAGCCGAGGGTCCCACTCGCCCGCAGTGGCGAGCGCACGGAAGGGGTCGTGCCGCGTGCCGCACTTACCGGCAGCCGCAGCCGCGGATGTACGGGTGGGTCTGAGCCGAGGGTCCCACTCGCCCGCAGTGGCGAGCGCACGGAAGGGGTCGTGCCGCGTGCCGCACTTACCGGCAGCCGCAGCCGCGGATGTACGGGTGGGTCTGAGCCGAGGGTCCCACTCGCCCGCAGTGGCGAGCGCACGGAAGGGGTCGTGCCGCGTGCCGCACTTACCGGCAGCCGCAGCCGGGGACGTACGGTCGGGTCCGGGCCGAGGGCCCCACTCGCCCGCAGTCGTGAGCGCACGGAAGGGGCCGTGCCGGTACATCGAATGCCCGTCGCTTACGTTCGGATCTGGAAACGGCTCCCCACGACCCAACGTCTGATCCACCGGCGACGGGCGGATGTACCGGCACGGCCCCGACCCACCCACCGGCCGAAGGCGCGCAGGCGCGCAGGCGCGCAGGCGTGCGGCGGGGCGGAGCAGAGGAGGCGGCTAGCCCAGCGCCCGCAACCCCGGCACGAACGCCACCAGCACCGGAATCACCGGCACCAGTGCGGCCGCCGCCGTCAGGCGCAGCCGCCGTGCTGCCGTGAGCCGGTCCGGGGGAGTGAGGAGCCGGTGCACGCGCTGCGGTACGTGGGCACCCGGAGTGGGGCAGGGGCCGAACACGCCCCGGTCTTCGTTGAGTTCCACCAGGGCGAGTGCGATGGTGAGGCGGCCGAAGCGGCGCGACGCCATGTCGTCGGCGGCGAGTTCGACCAGGCGGTGCATCTCACCGCGGAACGCGGCGAACACCGGCACCTGCGGAAAGCCGGTGGCCAGCGCGGCCGAACAGTGCAGCAGCCAGTCGTGCCGGGCCCGCGCATGACCCTGCTCATGGGCGAGTACGGCATCCAGCTGACGCCCCTTGAGGCGGCGCAACGCCGCCGTGGTGATGACGAGTTGAGGTGCCGCACCCGGCAGCCACCAGGCATCGGGGCGCTCGCCCTCCAGGACCACCAGTCGATCCGGTCCGGGCTCCTCGCCGGGCAACAGCGGGGCGCGTACGAGGAGTTCGGCCCGCCGCTGCCGACGGCGCGCCCGGGCCCGTACGACTTCGCGGGCCAGCATCGCGGCGGTCCACGCACCCCCGCAGGCGAGTGCCACGGCGGTTGTCGCCGCCCAAGCGCCGCCCGTGCTCAGCGCGTAGGCGTCCACGACCGAGCGCGGCGCCGAGCCGAACACATGGCCGCGCACCGCCACCCACGCGGCGGCCGCGCTCAGCGTCATCGACAGCGCGCAGCACAGCAGAACGGCCGCCACCACGCACTGCCACACCCACAGCGCCACCACCGGTTCACGGTCCGGCCAGTCCGCCCGGGCGAGCAGTCGCGGAGCCACCACGGCGGCCAGGGCGCCGAGCAGCAACAGTGCCGCGGGGACCATCATGGGGCGAAGCCTATGAGCGGTGCGTCGCCGCTGGATACGGGCGGCGACACCAAGTGACGTACGCCACGGTTTCGTACTGGCATGGCTGATCAGCTCGCACGGGCGGAAGGCCGCTCACCGCGCTGCGACTGACGACGTGCCTTCACCCACCCCAAGGGCACATCCGCAGGCCCGGGATTCGTGGCGTTCGCGGCGGTTGCTCAGAGCGTGACCAGCATCGCCAGCATCGCTATCCCCATGGACAGGCGGCAGGCCTGTGAGAGTTCGGGGCGATCGCCCCAGCCGAGGGCGCGGGGGGCTCCGGATGCGGTCGTGGCCAAGGGGAGCAGGCGGACGCCGGAGCGGAGGACGTAGCCGGCGAAGTAGAGGAGGAGCGCGCCGGTCAGCAGGGGGACACCCGAGTCGCCGTGGTGGTGTCCCGGGGAGGCGGCCATCACACCCGCCATGTAGACCATCGCGACGGCGCCCATCAGGTGATGCAGGTGGTGCGGGCTCGTGCGGGACGTCCACAGGGCGCGTACGGCGGTGGCGCCGAAGACGGCGGCATAGGCGAACCAGGCCCAGCGCGGCGGAGTGGCCACCGCCGCGGGTACGGCCATCGCGGCCATGCCGAAGCCCATGAGCGCCTCGCCGCCCGCGGTGCGGCGCTGTTCCTCCACGGGGCTGCGCATCCGCAGCAGGCAGTAGGCCCCGGTCGCCGCGCACAGCACCACGAGCAGCCAGCCGGGCGAAGCAGGTCCATGCACCGCGTACCTCCCCGCTCGACGATGTCGGACATCGGACATCGGACAGTCGGTCGACAGTTGGTCAGGGCATGCCCGTGGCGGGCGGTGCGCAAGCGAGCGCAAGGGTGTACGCGGGGGAGCGTGCGGGGGTGCACCGCAGGTGGGGAATGTGATCCGCGAGATAATTTATGAGTAAAACACCTGCTAAGGTTATGGGTATGAGTAGTGCGACCAGCCCCCTGCCCCCCCGTGTGCAGCGCCTCCCGCTGACCGGTGTCCTGCGCCTCGGCCGGCCCTCCGACATCTGGTTCAAGCCCGCGCTGAGCGCCGTCGTCGCGGTCGCTCTGCCGAATCTGACGCTCCTGGCGCTCGGCCGGCTGGACCTGGCGATGTACACGATGGCCGGGTCGCTCTGCGCGCTGTACGCCCACAACCGTCCGTACGCGGGCCGAGCCCGCGCCCTCGCCTGGGTGGTTCTCGGCATGCTCGGCGGTCTCGCCGTCGCCCTCGTCACGGCCTCGCTCACCACGGACGCCGTCGTACTGGTCACGGTCGGTGCACTCCTGGCCGCCGTCCAGAAGGTGCTGTGCGACGCCACGCGCATCGGTCCGCCCGGCCATGTGGTCCTCGCCTTCATCTCCTCCGCGTCCCTGTTCGCGCCGCAGACCCTCGGCCAGGTGCCGGGCCATCTCGCGCTCGGAGCCGCGGCCGGCGTCTGGGCCTGGATCGTCGGCATGGCCCCCGGGCTCGTCCGCCCGCACGGGCCGGAGCGGCGTGCCACCGCGCACGCCCTGAACGCCGCCGCGGTGTACGTCGAGACACCGGGGAACGCCCGTGCCCGAGCCGCGGCGGCCGCCGCCGTGCACGGTGCCTGGCAGTCGCTGCTGTCCACCGGAGCCCGTTCCGCACCCCGGCGCGCCCTCGAACGGCTCGTCGTGCGGGCCGAGGTCGCGCTCGCCGCGCCCGCCGACACGGAGCCCGGGCGGCTGCGCGGATGGGCCCGCGAGCTGCGCGGCACCGGACCCGTGCCGCGACCGGACGACCTCGCGGACACCGCCGACGAACTCCTGGGCGTGGAGGCCGCGCTCGCCTTCGGTGAACGGCCGCTGCTGCGCCGGCTGGGCCCCCTCGCCCCCATCGCCCTGCGCACCGCGCTCGGCTGCGCCCTCGCCGGTTATGTCTCGCTCGCGTTGGGCGTCGGCCGCCCCTACTGGGCGCTGGTCACCGCCGCCTCGCTCTACCAGGCCAACGTCACCCTGACCTGGAGCCGTGGCGTGCAGCGCGTCGTCGGTAACCTCGTCGGCGTACTGGTCTTCGCGGCGGTCGCCCCGCTCGCCCACCTCAGTCAGACAGTCCTTGTGCTGTGCTGCCTCGCCTTCAACTTTGGTGCCGAGGCACTGATCGGCCGCAACTACTGGCTCGGCAGCATCTGCGTGACCCCGATGGCCCTGCTGATCACCGAGTTCGCGCGGGTCCAGCAGCCCGGCGAACTGATCACCGACCGGGTCGTGGACACCTTCGTGGGCGCCCTCGTCGGCTTCGTCGCCGCGATCGCCGTCACCAACCGGCGGGCCGGCGACCGCATCGAGCGCGCTCTGTCCGCGGTGGAGCGTGCCCGCGACCACGCCGACGCGACGCTGGCCGAAGAGCGTCCGGGGCTCGGCGCCCTGGAGTCCGCCCGACGCGGCCTGGCCGCCGCCGTCGTCGACCTGCGTGCCACGGCAGACGCCGCGGTCGGCGAATGGTGGCAGCGCGCCCTGCCGGAAGAGCGGGTCATGCGGGCGGAGCAGGCCGGACATCGTACGCTCGCGGCGACGGTACGACGGCAGGGACTGCACTCCGTGGAGGGCGCACAGGCATGACGACAGCGGATGGGCGGGCGGAGACGGACGGCACCTCCGCCGGGCGGGGCGGGACGGAGGGCGCCCCTGCCGGGCGTGCGGAGACGGACACCACCCCGCCCGGACGGGCCGAGGCGGAGAGCGCCCCCGCCGGGCCGCCGGAGGCGGACGGCAGCCCGGCCGGCCGGGCCGAGACCGGGGGCGCCCCCGCCGGACGGACCGCGCCCGGAGACACCGTCGCCGCCGTGGTGCGGCAGTGGCATACGGTGCGTCCCGACCTCGACACCGGGCCCATGGAGGTCATCGGCCGTGTCAACCGCTGCGCCGCGCTCCTGCAGCAGGCCGAGGACGCTCCGCTGCGCCGGGCCGGGCTCACCCGGCCGGAGTTCGACGTCCTTGGCACCCTGCGGCGCACCGGACACGAGCTGACGCCCAGTGAGATCGCTCGCGAGACCTTCTCCTCCGGTGCCGCCGTCACCAAGCGGCTCAAGCAGCTGACCGAGCGCGGCCTGGTCGAGCGGCGCGGTGACACTCGCGACCGTCGGGTCGCGCATGTCCGCCTCACCGACGAGGGGCGCGAACTCGTGGACGGCATCCTCCCCGAGCAGCTCGCCTACGAGACGACGGTCCTGTCCGGGATCGACCACGGCCGTCGGCGTGAACTGGCCGAGCTGCTGGGCGAGTTGCTCGGCCGACTGGAAGGCCGGCTGGGGCTGCCGCGGTGATGCACCGCTGACATGAGGTGAGCGGCACTCCTACGTTCGGGCAGGCGAGGAGCGGCTCGCCGGCTTCATGACGCTGATCGAGAAGCAGGTACGTCAGGTGCCGACGACGGGTGCCCTCAAGTCCCACGTCGTGTATGTGCCGTTCAACGAGCCCGAAGGCAACATGTTCGGCACGCAGGAGTGGAGCTACTGCAGCGGCGAGCAGGCCCCCGCCCCCGCGACCCACTACAACCCGGACCCGGTCTGCCGCCACGCGGACATCGCGGTCAATGGGGAGCAGGCGCGCCGCGTTCTCTCCCCCACCACCTTCCACTTCAACGACTTCCGCGACCTCACCGTCCCGGTGACACTGGAGGAAGGGGCCAACACCGTCACCTTCACGAACGGGAGCCAGAGCGAGGATCAGGACCATCAAGGGCAGCGCTCCGCACACGCCCCCGTCATCGATCGGGTGGCCGTGACACCACTGGCCCCAGACCCTTCCTGAAGATCTGCTGCGAGCCGCGGGTGCGGTGATCGCGGAAGTCCGGTCACGCCACGGCATCCATCAGCTCGCGCCGATGCGCCCCGGAAGGCTACCGACCTGGAAGAAACTAGCCCTCCTCGCCCGCCACATGCACGCCGAAGGCGGCACCCTGCGGGTCCCGCAGGACGGCGATGCGCGGGCCGTCGGGTACGGACGTGGGCTCCATGAGCATGTGTCCGCCGGCCTGGACGACGGCGTCCGCCGTGGCGTCCACGTCCTCAACGGCGAAGTACGGCAGCCAGTGCGACGGCACCTCGTGCGGAAACTTGTCGCCCATCGTCACCATGCCGCCGAAGTCGGCACCGTCGATGCCCCACTGCGGGTAGTTCTCCGAGGCGGTCACGGTCCAGCCGAACACCGTCGTGTAGAACTCCTTGACCCGGTCCGGGGCACGGGTCATCAGCTCCACCCAGCCGAGCGCGCCAGGAGCGTTGAACAGCCCCGCGCCGGGGAAGGCCCGCGCCTGCCACAGCTGGAAGGCCGCGCCGCCCGGGTCGACGGCCACCGCGAACCGGCCCACGTCGAACACGTCCATCGGGCCGAGGACCACCGTGCCGCCGGCGGCGGTCACGGCTTCCGCGGCGGCGTCCGCGTCGGCCACGGCGAACGACACATTCCAGGCGACCGGTTGTGAGTCCTGGTACAGCGGTGTGATCGCCGCGACCGCGGCCTCACCGAGGTGCGCGACCGTGTAGCCACCCGCCTCCTGGCGCGGATCCGTCTCCGGGCGCCAGCCGAACAGGTGGGCGTAGAAGCGCTTGGCCGCCTCCAGATCGCTGGTCCCGAGCTCGGTCCAGCAGGGTCCGCCGGTCACCGGCCTGTCGAGCTTCATGGCGTTCCTTCCGCAGCGAGCCCCCTCGGAACGCTAAGCCCAGGCCGCCGCACCGGCCATCCGGGCGTCGGCCCCGGCGCCGGCACCCGTCACCGCGAGGCCGTGCTGGACACCGTATAGGCCCCATATAGCGACCGAACCCACGCTCGACTCATTCGAACGAATGAGGGGGCTCGGACATGGGACGGGACGGTAGCGCGGCACGGGTGGCGGTGGTGACCGGTGGGTCGCGGGGCATCGGACGTTCCGTCGCCGTACGACTGGCGCAGGACGGTTTCGATGTCGCGATCTGCTACCGGTCGGACGAGGCGGCGGCGCAGCTGGTGCAGAAGGAGATCGAGGACGCGGGGCGCCGTGCGCTGATCAGCCGCGTGGACGTCGCCGTCCGTGCGGAGGTGCAGGAGTTCGTCACCGCGGTGGAGGCGGAGCTCGGCACCCCCGACGCCGTGGTGACGTCCGCGGGCATCACCCGGGACCGGCCGCTCGCCCTCATGGGGGACGAGGACTGGCACTCCGTCGTAGGGACCAATCTGAGCGGCACCTACCACCTGCTGCGCTCCGTCATCCGGCCGATGATCCGCGAGCGCGCGGGAGCCGTGGTCACCCTCTCCTCGGTCGCCGGGGTCGCGGGCAACGCGGGCCAGGCCAACTACTCGGCGTCCAAGGCGGGCATCATCGGCCTCACCCAGTCGCTGGCCAAAGAGGCCGGGCGCTATGGGATACGGGCCAATGCCATCGCCCCCGGGTTCATCGAGACCGAGATGGTCGCGGGGCTGCCCGAGGACGTCGTGAAGGGCGCGCTCACCCGTATTCCACTGGGGCGGTTCGGGCAGGCCGACGAGGTCGCCGCCCTCGCCTCGTTCCTGGTCTCCCCACAGGCCGCGTACATCACCGGCCAGGTGCTGCGCGTCGACGGAGGCATGGCCCTGTGACCTCCGACGACCTGTGGTTCCGCCGCTATCCCGCGGCGCGGACCCCCCGGGTGCGACTGGTGTGCTTCCCGCACGCCGGCGGCAACGCCCAGCTCTTCCACGGCTGGTCGATCCGGCTGCCGGGCGATGTCGAACTGCTCGCCGCGCGCTACCCCGGACGCCAGGAGCGGATGGCCGAGCCGTGCGTCGAGTCCATGGACGAGCTCGCCGACGCCATCGCCGGGGCACTGGCCGGATACCGGGACGTGCCGCTCGCGCTGTTCGGGCACAGCATGGGCGCCGCCGTGGCCTACGAGGTCGCCGCCCGCCTGGAAGAGACCGGCCCGGGACCCGTGCACACGTTCCTGTCCGCGCGCAACGCCCCGCACCGCGCGCCCCGTACCGCCCTGCACCGGGCCGCCGACGACGTGCTGCTCGCCTCGGTCCGACGGCTCGGCACCCTGGGCGGCGATCCCTACGGCGTACCCGAACTGCGCGAACTGTTGCTGCCCGTGCTGCGCAGCGACTACCGCCTCATCGAGACCTACGCCCCCGAGAACCCGCCACTGCTGCGGGCCCCGATCACCGCGTACATCGGTGTCGCCGACCCCGGCTGCCACGTCGAACGCGTCACGGCCTGGGCCGAGTTGACCACGGGTGGCTTCGATCTGCGCTCGTTCCCCGGCGACCACTTCTACCTGGCCCCCCGGGAGGCCGAGCTGACCGCGGACATCGCCGCGCGGCTCGACCTGTCCCGCAGCGGGGCCTCCGCATTCGCCCACCCGACCGTCACGACCGCGAGGACAGCTTCATGACCAACACCGAGACCTGGGCGCCGCTGGAGATCGAGGCCGCGGACGGTGGCGGCGCCGACGAACTGCTCGCCCGGATCGACGCCCTCGACCCCGGCCTGGACGACCTCCTCGTCCGCGAGAAGGGCCTGGTCTTCCGCGGGTTCGGCGTCACGCCCGAGACGCTCGACAAGGCGCTCGACCGGCTGCTGCCGCACCGACTGGCCTACGTCCACGGCAACTCGCCGCGCACCAAGGTCGGCGGCAACGTGTACACGTCGACGGAGTACCCGCAGGAGTACACCATCTCGATGCACAACGAGATGAGCTACGCGCACGCCTGGCCGACCCGGCTCGCCTTCTACTGCGAGGTGACGCCCGGCGGTGGCGGCGCGACCCCGGTCACCGACGCCGCCCGCTGGCTGGCCGCGCTCGACGACGAGGTGCGTGATGCCTTCGCGGGCGGGGTGCGTTATGTGCAGAACCTCCACGACGGGTACGGCCTCGGCAAGAGCTGGCAGGACACCTTCGAGACCAAGGATCGGGCCGACGTCGAGGAGTTCCTGACCGGCACCGGCGCCGAGTGGACGTGGCGCCGCGACGGCAGCCTGCGCGTGGAGTCGGTGCGCCCGTCCACCACCCGGCACCCGGTCACCGGCGTCGAGGTCTGGTTCAACCAGGCCGACCAGTGGCACCCCGCCGGGCTCGGCGACGACACCGCCGCCGAACTCGCCGCGATCCTCTCCGAGGACGAGCTGCCGCAGATGGTGAAGTTCGCCGACGGAGGCCCCATCCCCGCCGAGTACGTCGCCCAGATCCGGGACCGGGGCCTGGCCGTCGCCGTCGACGTCGACTGGCGCCGCGGCGATCTACTGCTCATCGACAACGTGCTGCTGGCCCACGGGCGACGGCCGTTCACCGGTGACCGCAGGGTCCTCGTCGCGATGTCCGACTGAGCCGGGGGTTCCATGATGACGACCACTGAAGAAGAGGTGCTGCCCGGCTGGGCCGGCACCGGCACCGCACCCGCGCTGCACCGCGCCGCCGCCGAGGGTGCGTCCGTCCTCGACGACATCGCCGAACACCGGGAAGCGCTACGCCAGTTGCTCATCCAGCGGGGCGCCGTCCTGCTGCGCGGCTACCCCATCGGCGGAGTCGACGGCTTCGACGCCGTCGTGCGCGCCTTCTCCGGCACGCCGCCGCTTGCGTACGCGGAACGCTCCTCGCCCCGCAGCACCATCAAGGGGCAGGTCTACACCTCGACCGACTATCCGCAGGGCGAGGAGATCTTCCTGCACAACGAGAACTCCTACCAGGCCGTGTGGCCCGGCACCCTGTACTTCTACTGCGCGGAGCCGCCCACCACGCAGGGCGCCACCCCGCTCGCCGACACCCGTCGCGTGCTCGCCGCCCTGGACCCGGACGTGCGCGAGGAGTTCGAGCGCCGCGGCTGGCAGGTCGTGCGCAATTTCCACACCGGGTTCGGCGTGCCCTGGCAGGAGGCCTTCAACACCACGGACCAGGATGCCGTGATCGCGTACTGCGAGGAGCGGGACATCGTCGCCGAGTGGCGGCCCGACGGCGGACTGCGCACCACCGCGAAGCGCGCGGCCGTGCACCGCCACCCCGTGACCGGCGAGCGCGTCTGGTTCAACCACGCCACCTTCTTCCACGTCACCACCGTGGCCGAGGAGGTGGGCGCGGGACTGCGGGCGATCTTCCCCGACGAGGACCTGCCCACCCACACGTACTACGGCGACGGCGGAGCCATCCCGGACGAGGTGACGGACCACCTGCGCGCCGTCTACCGGGCCAATTCCGTCCGCTTCGACTGGCAGCGCGACGACGTGCTGATAGTCGACAACATGCTCACCGCGCACGCGCGCGAGCCGTTCACCGGGCCGCGGCGGATCGCCGTGGCCATGGCCGAGCCGTCCGACGTCCCGTCGGACGGGGGGAGTTGAGGACGTCATGTCACAGCCCGAGGTTGAGAAGGCCCCGTTGGAGACCTATCTGACCCCGCCGACCCACGGGTCCCGCATCACCGGCATAGCCGCCTACCGGCCCACCCGGCTGCTGTCCAACGAGGAGCTGTCACCGCGCACGACCGTCTCCCCTCAGTGGATCGAGCAGCGGACCGGGATCAAGACCCGGCACCATGCGAGCGAGGCCGAGGACCTGGTCACCATGTCGGTCGCGGCGGGCGAGAAGGCCCTGGTGATGGCCGACATCGACCCCGCGGAAGTCGACCTGACCATTGTCGCCACCGCGACCCGCAAGCGCCGTATGCCGGGCATCGCCCCGGAAGTGGCCAGCCGCATCGGACTGCCCAACTCGGGTGCGTACGACCTGAACGCCGTGTGCGCCGGCTTCACCTACTCGATGGCGATGGCGTCCAATGCCGTACGGCTCGGCGAGGCGCGCCACGTCCTCGTGGTCGGCGCGGAACGCACCAGTGACTGGATCGACCCGAACGACCCCGACACCTTCGTGATCTTCGGCGACGGGGCCGGCGCCGCCGTGGTCTCACGCTCCGAGCACACCGGGATCGGCCCCGCCGTGTGGGGCAGCGACGGCGCTCGGCACAGCGTCCTCGGCCTGACCGAGCGGCCCGACGGTCGTGAGTACGTCGCCATGAACGGTCCGCTCGTCTACAAGTGGTCGACCGCGACCATGCCGGACGTCGCCCACCGCGCCTGCGCCGTCGCCGGGATCACCATGGCGGACATCGACTGGTTCGTGCCGCACCAGGCCAACAACCGCATCATCAAGACCCTCACCCGGGAGCTGGAGCTGCCGCCCGAGCGCGTCGTCAACGACGTCGTCGACACCGGCAACACCTCCGCCGCCTCCGTGCCGCTCGCGCTCAGCCGGCTCTACGACAGCGGCCGCTCCACCCCGGGCGACCACGTGCTGCTGCTCGGCTTCGGCGCCGGGCTCACCTACGCGGGTCAAGTCGTCCGCATGCCCTGACCGGGCCTGTCCCACTCCCATCCACACGCCCTTCACGCGAGAGACGGAACCTCACATGACCACGCACGAGTTGACCCTTGACGCCCTGACCGCCGAGGTCATCGCACTCGTCCAGCGCACCGCCCCCGACCTGGAGGGCGACATCGACGCCGACTCCAGCTTCGAGGAGCTCGGCATGGACTCGCTCACGCGGGTCGACCTGTTGGCCGCTGTCGAGAAGAACTACAGCCTCTCGGTGCCCGACGAGACGGTCGCCGAACTGCTGCGCGTGCGGGACGTCGTCGCCTTCCTCGCCACGGCGAAAGCAGAGGTCTGACGGTGGAACTTCACCACGGGGGGCGGACGGCGGAAGCCGTCCTCGACACACCGCTCCCGCTGTCGGTGGGCCAGGAAGGGCTGTGGCTGCTGCAGCGCCTGGCCCCCGGCAGCGCGACGTACAACCTCGCCGGCGGGGCCCGCATGACGCCCGCGCCTGACCCGGAGATCCTCGGCCGTGCCGTAGATGCCCTGACGGACCGTCATCCAATGCTCCGCTCGCGCTACACGGAGACCGACGGACAGCCCTGCCGCATCGTCCAAAAGGTCGGCACACTGGGCGAGTTGACCGTGCGCGACCTACCGGACGCCACGGACGAAGAGCTCGACAAGCTCGTGAAGGCCGAGGTGCGACGGCCCTTCCGGCTGGACACCGAGGGTCCCTTCCGCGCCGTACTGCTGCGTCGCCGCGACGACGCCGTGGCACTCGTCGTCACCCACCACATCGCTACCGACGCCTTCTCGCAGTGGCTGCTGTGGCGCGACCTGCTCCAGGCGTACGAAGCGTTCGCGACCGGCGAGGAGCAGCCCGGCTGGGAACCGCTCCCCGTCGCCTACGACGACTTCGTGGAGCGGGAGCAGGTGCTCCTGGATTCCTCGCGCGGCAAGCGGCAGGCGGAGTTCTGGCAGGAGGAGGCCTCCGGTTCACAGGCCGCCGAACTGCCCACCGACCGGCCCCGCCCCGCCGTCTCCTCGCAGGCCGGCGCGAGCCTGCTGCGCCGGCTGCCCGACCGGCTCTCCGACAAAGTACTGCGCACCGCCGCACGGCGCGGAGTCTCCCCGTTCGCCCTCACGCTCGGTGCCTTCCAGGCGCTGCTGCATCGCTGGGGCGGCCAGAGCGACTTCCTGCTCGCCTGCCCGGCGTCCACGCGCCGTTCGTCCGCCGCCGAGGTCGTGGGCTACTTCGTGAACCCGGTGCTCATCCGCGGCCGGTTCGACCGGGAGACCACGCTCGCGGAGGCGATGGACCGGGCGGCCGACCGGGTCCGGCAGGCGACAGCGCGCGTCTCCTACCCGTACCCGCTGGTCGCCCGAGACGCGGCCACGGCGGGCCCGCTCTACCGGATCTCGGTGACGATGGTCGCCACCGACCGGTTCGGGCCCGGCATGGGCGGGGCCGCCTCGGGCGAGCCGATGATCGTGGCGGGCATCGAGACGACGTACCTGGAGATCCCGCACCTGGAAGGCCAGTGCGACCTCTCGCTGGAGATCACCCGTGATGTGTACGGGCTGACGGTGGCCCTGCGCTACGACACGGACCTGTTCGAACGGGCCACCGCGGAGCGGCTGTTCGACCTCTTCGTGCGGTTCGTCGAGGCGGCCGCGGACGATCCCGACCAGCGCGTCTCCCGGATCCCGCTGACCGACGACGCGGAACGCCGGGCGCTCCTCGCCCTCGGCAGCGGCGGCCCCGGCGGCACTCCGTGACCGACCGCACAGGGCATCCCGTGACCGACCACGAACCCGGCAGGAGTCCGCGGCCATGACGCCACGACCGGTGCTCGACGGCATCCTCGACGCCGTCGGCGACACACATCTGGTGGAGCTGGGCGGCCTGCTGCCCCGCTTCCCCTCCCGGGTCCTCGCCAAGCTCGAAGGGTTCAACCCGGGCGGCAGCGTCAAGGACCGGTCCGCGCTGTCCATGCTCCTGGGCCGGATCCGGGGCGGCGAGCTGATCCCCGGCCGGTCCACGGTCGTGGAGTCCAGCTCAGGCAACCTGGCCATCGGGATCGCGCAGATCTGCCGCTACTACGGGATCGACTTCATCTGTGTGGTCGATCCCAAGACCACCCGGCAGAACCTGGCGATCCTGCGGGCCTACCAGGTCACGGTCGACATGGTCACCGAACCCGACCCGGACACCGGCGCCTATCTGCCGGCCCGGCTCGCCCGGGTGCGGGAACTGGTGGCCGCTCTGCCCGGCGCGTACTGGCCCAACCAGTACGCGAATCCGCTCAATCCGCGGGCCCACACCCGGACCATGCGGGAGATCGCGGAAGCGCTGGACGACCGGGTGGACTACCTGTTCTGCGCCACCGGCACCGGTGGAACCATGACCGGCTGCGCCGAGTACATCCGCGAACGCGGCCTGTCCACGACGCTCGTCGGCGTGGACGCGCTCGGCAGCGTGCTGTTCGGCGGTCCGCCGGGGCCACGGCTGCTGCCCGGGCACGGCGCCGCCGTCCGCCCGGCACTCTTCGACCCCACGCTCGCCGACGAAGTGGTGCTGGTCTCGGACCTCGACTGCGTGGTCGGCTGCCGGACCCTGACGCAGCGCGAGGCGATCCTCGCGGGCGGCTCGTCCGGCGCCGTCACCGCCGCGCTGCGCAAGTTCGCGGACCGCATCCCGGCGGGCAGCACCTGCGTGCTGATCTTCCCGGACCGCGGCGACCGCTATCTCGACACGATCTACGACGACGAATGGGTGCGCCGCCAGTTCGGCGAGGTGAGCCACCTGTGGAAGGAACCGGAGCACACCATGGCGGTGGGAACATGCTGATCATCGGCCACCAGACGGTCGCGGGGCTCCTCGAAGGGCGCGAGAAGGAGGTCGTCGATCTCGTCGCCGACGCCTACCGGCGCCACGACGAGGGCCGCACCAGCCTGCCGCACTCCGTCTTCCTGCGCTTCCCCGACCGGCCAAGGGACCGCATCATCGGCCTGCCCGGATACCTCGGCGGCAGCGCGGACGGCGGCGAGGACGACATCGCCGGGATGAAGTGGATCGCCTCCTTCCCCGGCAACATCGCCTCCGGAGTGCAGCGCGCCAGCGCCGCGATCCTGCTCAACAACCTGCGCAACGGGCAGCCCGAGGCGCTCATCGAGGGCTCGCTGATCTCCGCCCAGCGCACCGCCGCCTCGGCCGCCGTCGGCGCCCGTACGCTGCTCGGCGGCCGCAGGCCCTCCGGTGTCACGCTCATCGGCTGCGGCGTCATCAACCGCGAGGTGCTGCGCTTCCTCGCTGTCGAACACCCGGGGCTCGACCAGCTCACGGTGTACGACACGGACCCCGAGCGCGCCAGGCGGTTCACCCAGGACAACGCACGGCTGCTGCCGTCGGCCACCGTCCGCCACTGCGCCACGCTCGACGAGGCGCTGGCCGCCCACGACCTGGTGTCCATCGCCACCACAGCCGCGACCCCGCACACCACGCTCGACGCCTGCCCGCCCGGCACGGTCGTGCTGCACGTCTCGCTGCGCGACGTGACGGTCCGGGCCGTGCTCGGCGCCCACAACGTCGTCGACGACCCCGATCACGTGTGCCGCGAGAACACCTCGGTGCACCTCGCCGAACTCGCCACCGGCGGCCGGGAGTTCATCGACGCGAGCATCGGCGCACTGCTGCGCGGCACCGCGAAGCTCGACCCGCACCCCGGCAAGCCGCTCGTGTACTCGCCCTTCGGGCTCGGCGTCCTCGACCTCGCGCTCGCCCGCTTCGTACGGGACCGGGCCCGCGCCGGCGGCCTCGGCAGCGAGGTCACGGACTTCCTGCCCGCGCCCGCCGCCTAAGGCCTGCCTTTCGGATCACGCCTGGGCCGCGGGGCTCGGCACGCACATCTGCGGCGTTGTCGTCACTCGCCGGCTCCCCCACGCTCGGCTTCGCTCGCGCGGGGGGACCCCCATCGCGTCGACTCCCTCCTCCGCCCTGCAGCTGCACGCACCAAGCCCCGCTCACCGGCAGTGGTGAGGCGCCGCAACCCGAAAGTCGGCACGATCCGAAAGACAGGCCCCAGCAGCCCGCCGCCGCGCACACCCGCCATACGCCGCGCGGGGCCGCCGCACCGCCGTACGTGATGACCTTCCCTGGAGAAGAGATGACAGTCCCGCTGCACGAACTCATCGCCCACCAGGCCGTGTCGACTCCGCTCGCCGTCGCGGTCGACGGCGCTCAGGGGCCGCTGAGCTACGAAGCGCTCGACCGGCGCGCCAACCGGATCGCGCACCTCCTCGCGGCCCGCGGCGTCGGCGCGGAGGACCGGGTCGTCGTCTGCCTGCCGCGCGGTCACGACCTGGTCGCGGCGCTGCTCGGCGTCTGGAAGGCGGGCGCGGCCTATGTGCCGCTGGACGCCGGGCATCCGCAGGAGCGTACGGCCTGGGTGGTCGCCGACAGCGGCGCGGGCACGGTGGTGACCACCGCGGCCGACGCCGACGCGTTCGAGGAACTGCTGCCCGGCGGCGTCGTGATCCTCGACCAGGAGGCCGACACATTCGCCGAACTCCCGGACACGGCACTGCGGGTGGAGGTCTCCGCGGACCATGCCGCCTACCTCACCTACACCTCGGGCTCGACCGGGCGTCCCAAGGGCGTGCTCGTGCAGCACGGCGGCATCGCCGGCCGCGTCGCCTGGTCACTCGGCAACCAGGGGCTGACGGCCGCCGACCGGGTGCTCCAGAAGACGGTGCTCACCTTCGACGCCGCCGCCTGGGAGCTCTTCACGCCGCTCGCTGCGGGCGCCACGGTCGTCATGGCACCGAGGGGCGCCGAGGCCGACCCCGCCCTGCTGGTCGCCACCGTCGCCGACTCGGGCGTCACCGTCCTCCAGGGCGTGCCGTCCGTGCTGCGTCTTCTGGTCGCCGAGCCCCGCTGGGCGGACTGCGCGGCGCTGCGTCTGGTGTGCTCGGCGGGCGAGGCGCTGGACGCGGACCTGTGCCGCCGCCTCGCGGAACCGGGCGGCGCCCGGGTCTGGAACACCTACGGCCCCACCGAGTGCTCCATCGACGTCACCGCCCAGCTCTTCGACCCCGAGCGGCACACGGAGGCGGTCCCCATCGGACGGCCCATGGACCACATGCGCGTCTACGTCCTCGACGCCGAGTTCGACCCGGTGCCGATCGGCGTCGTGGGGGAGCTGTACGCGGCAGGCGAGGGGACGGCGCGGGGCTATGCGGGCCGTCCCGGACAGACCGCCGAGCGCTTCCTGCCCGACCCGCACGGTAGCGCGGGCAGCCGCATGTACCGCACCGGCGACCTGGTGCGCTGGCGTTCCGACGGCTCCCTGGACTTCCTCGGCCGCGCCGACCACCAGGTCAAGGTGAACGGCGTCCGCATCGAACCGGCCGAGGTGGAAACCGCGTTGAACGCCCACCCCGATGTCCGGGGTGCCGTCGTGGACGCCCGCGTCCTCGGCGAGGGCAAGCGGCTCGTCGCGTATCTGACGACGGGTCGCCGCATTCCCCGGGACGAGCTGCGCACCTTCCTGCGCGGCCGGCTGCCCGAGCCGATGATCCCCTCGCTCTTCGTGACGCTGGACGCCTTCCCCCTGACCAGCAGCGGCAAGGTGGACCGCGGTGCGCTGCCCGACCCGGTTCTCGAGCAGGCGCAGAGCGCCGAGTACATCGCACCGCGCACCTCCGCGGAACGACTCGTCGCGCAGGTGTGGGAGCAGCTCCTGCAGGTCGAGCAGGTCGGCGCGCACGACGACTTCTTCGCGCTCGGCGGCTCCTCACTCGTCCTCACCCGGCTCGCCGACGCCCTGCGCAAGGCATCCGGCGACGACATCCAACTGCGCGGCCTCTTCGGCGCGTTCACGGTCGAGGCACAGGCCAAGCTCCTGGAGGACGTGCGTCCCGCCCTGCCCGGTGTGACGCCGGTCGGCCGCGACGAGCCGTTGCCGCTCTCCTTCGGCCAGCACCGGCTGTGGTTCCTGGACCGCATGCACCCGGGCAGCCCCGAGTGGGTGGCCCCGTTCTTCCTGCGGCTGCCCGCCGGCACCACCCGTGACGTCGTGCAGTCCGCCCTCGACGCGCTGGAGGCCCGGCACGAGTCGCTGCGCACCCGGTACGTCGTCGAGGGCGAGGAACCCCGCCAGGTGGTCGTCGCGCCGGGCACCGTCGAACTCCGTGTCGAGGACGCCTCCGAGGCGCACCTGGAGCGGCTGTTCGGTGAGCAGTTCGCCCGGGGTTTCGACCTCACGGACGGCCCGCTGTGGCGGGCGCTGCTGGTCCGCGTCCCGAAGGGCGGCCCCGTCCTGCTGGTGACGGCCCATCACATCGCCACCGACGGTTGGTCGACCGTCGTCCTCGACCGCGAGCTGCGCGAACTGTGCGCCGCGGCGACTGCGGGCCGTACCCCCGATCTCGGCCAACTCCCTGTGCAGTACGCCGACTTCGCGGCCTGGCAGGCGGACTACGCCTCCGACATCTCGTCGTCGCGCGAACTGGACCACTGGAAGCAGAGCCTCGCGGGCCTGCCGGAACTCAGGCTCCCCACCGACCGCCCCCGCCCCGCGCAGCGCGACGCGCGTGGCTCCGGCGTCAGGTTCTCCGTGCCCGCCTCACTCGCCGACGCCCTCACCGGCATCGGACGCCGGCACGGCGCGACCCCGTATGTCACGCTGCTCGCCGCCTTCGGCGCGCTGCTCGGGTGCTACAGCGGCCAGGACGACTTCGGCATCGGCAGCCCGGTGACCGGCCGGACCCGCCCGGAGACCCAGAGCACCGTCGGGTTCTTCCTCAACTCCCTCGTCATGCGCTGCGATCTGAGCGGCGATCCCACCTTCGCCGAGCTGCTCCAGCGAGTCCGGGCCACCGTGATGGCCGGATTCGCCCACCAGGAGCTGCCCTTCGAGCGCCTGGTGGACGAGCTCCAGCCCACCCGTGACCTCTCGCGCACCCCGCTCTACCAGGTCGCCTTCGACCTCCAGGACGAGGGCGCGACCTCGGTGGCCGCCGACGACGTCCTCATGGACGCCTTCCAGGGCGCCTGGCGCGTCGCCAAGACCGACCTCACCCTCTTCGTCTGGCGGCAGTCCGACGGCTCCCTGATCGGCGCCTTCGAATACGCCACCTCCCTCTTCGACCACGACACGGTCGAGCGGCTGGCCCACCACTTCGTCCAACTCCTCGAAGCGGTCGCCGCCGACGCGGACGCCTCCCTCTCCGCCGTCGACATCACCTCCGTCAAGGAGCGCCGCCTTCTCAAGGCGTGGAACGACACGGCGATTCCGGTGCGCGAGGTGTCGGTCTCCGAGCTGATCGGGGAGCGGGCGGTCGAGTCGCCGGGTGCGGTGGCCGTCGAAGCGGATGGTGTCCGGCTGACGTTCGGTGAGCTGGACGCGCGGGCGAATCGTCTGGCGGGGGTGCTGCGTTCCCGTGGGGTGGGTGCTGAGTCGTCGGTGGCGGTGTTGCTGGATCGTTCGGTGGATCTGGTGGTGGCGTTGCTGGCGGTGTGGCGGGCGGGTGCGGGGTTTGTGCCGCTTGACCCGGTGCTGCCGCGTGAGCGGGTGGAGGGCATGCTGGCGGATGCCGGGGTGTCGGTGGCGGTGACGTCCGGGGTCTATGCCGACCGGTTCGCGGTGGATGTTGTGCGGGTGGATGAGGATCACCCCGAGGCGGGGTGGTTGCCGTCGGTGGATCTGGATTCGCTGGCGTACACGATCTTCACGTCGGGGTCGACGGGCCGGCCGAAGGGTGTGCAGGTCACGCATCGCAGTCTTGTGAATCATGTGGACTGGGCGGTGCGGGAGTTGGCTTCGTGCGGCTCGGGTGGTGCGCCGGTGTTCTCGTCGGTGGCGTTCGACCTGGTGGTGCCGAATGTGTGGGCGCCGTTGGTGGCCGGGCAGCGGGTGTGGCTGTTCGACGGTGAGTTGACGGAGCTCGGCCGGGAGCTGGCGGAGGCGGGCCCGTTCTCCTTCCTGAAGTTGACGCCTGGTCATCTTGAGATGATCGGCGGTCAGTTGAGTGACGATCAGGTCCGTGGGCTCACGACACGGATCGTGGTGGCGGGTGAGGCTCTGCCCGGTGCGCTCGTGGAGCGCTGGCGTCAACTCCTCGGCGACGCACGAATATTCAACGAGTACGGCCCGACCGAGGCCACCGTCGGCACCTGTGTCTTCCCGATCGAGGCGCCGTTCGACGGTGTGGTGCCCATCGGCCGACCCCTGCCCAACGTCCACATGCGTGTCCTGGACGCCGAGCTGCGTCCCGTGCCGGTGGGCGTCGTGGGGGAGTTGTATGTCGGCGGCCTCGGCGTCGCGCGCGGCTACACCGGTGACTCGCCGCGTTCGGCGGAGCGGTTCCTGCCCGACCTGCATGGCGAGCCCGGCACCCGGATCTATCGGACCGGTGACCTGGTGCGCTGGCGCGCCGACGGCGCCGTGGAGTTCCTGGGCCGTATCGACGACCAGGTGAAGGTGCGCGGCTACCGCATCGAACTCGGCGAGATCCGGGCCGCGTTGATCGCCCACCCGAAGGTCTCCGACGCCGCCGTGATCGTGACCGACGACCAGCGACTGGTCGCTTACGTCGTCGGTGCAGCCGACGACCTCCGCGACGCCCTGGGGTCCGTGCTGCCCGAGTACATGATCCCGTCGACGTACATCGAGCTGGACAGCATCCCGCTGACGGCGAACGGCAAGCTCGACCGGCGTGCCCTGCCGGATCCCGAGGCCGGGGCCGCGGACACGTACATCGCCCCGCGCAGCGAGGTCGAGGAGAGCATCGCGGCCATCTGGGGTCAGGTCCTCGGCCTGGACAAGGTCGGCGTCGAGGACAACTTCTTCGACCTCGGCGGACACTCCATCCTCGCCGTACGGCTGATCTCGCGGCTGCAGACCGAGTACGACCTCGATCTGCCGGTTCGGGTCGCCTTCGAACGCCCCACCGTGGCGCAGCTCGCCGTGGAGATCGAGGACCGGGTGCGGGCCGAGATCGACGCGCTCCTCACCGACGCCCGCTGAACCTCACCCCACCTCCCGTTCCAAGAGAGCCCCACCAGAAGGGACCCCCATCGCCATGGGATCCGCGCGACACCTCATCTCCATCACCGACCTGACCGACGACGAGCTGCGCGGCATCGTGGCGAGAGGCGTCGAATTCGCCTCGGGAGCGCGGGCGAAGACACTGGACGGCGCCGTCGTCGGTGTCTACTTCCGCCGTACGTCGACCCGGACCCGTACCGCGTTCACGGCCGGGGCATTGCGCCTGGGCGCGCAGACCGTGACGTTCGGGCCCGGTGATCTGCAGACCAACACCGGTGAGACCAGCGAGGACACCGGGCGGGTGCTCGCCGCAATGCTGGACCTGCTGGTGGCCCGGACCGCCGACGCCACCGCGGAGCTGCGGACCTGGGCGGCCGCCGGGGACATGTCGGTGGTCAACGCGATGAGCGCCGAGGAGCATCCGACCCAGGCGCTCACCGATCTGACCACGCTGCAACGGCACTTCGGGCGGGTGGACGGCCTGCGGCTGCTGTACGTCGGCGAAGGCAACAACAGTGCCGCCGCTCTCGCGCTGGCCCTCACCCGGTTCCCCGGCACCGAGCTGGAGCTGCGCACGCCGCCCGGCTACGGGGTCGCGCCCGAGGTGCTCGCTCAGGCGGCGGAGCAGGCGGTCCGCAGCGGCGCGAAGGTGATCGAGCGGCACGACATGAGCGCGCTGCCGGCCGACCTCGACGCCGTCTACACCACGCGCTGGCAGACCACCGGCACCAGCAAGCCGACCGAGGACTGGCGCGAGGTCTTCGCGCCCTTCCAGGTCACCCGGGCGCTGTGGGAGTCCAGCCCGAAGGCCGTCTTCCTGCACGACCTGCCCGCCCACCGTGGCGAGGAGGTCACCGCCGAGGTCCTCGACGGGCCGGCGAGCATCGCTTTCACGCAGGCCACGCACAAGCTGCACAGCGCAATGGCGGTCCTGGAGTGGTGCTGGGCGGACGGACGATGACCGGTACGGAACTGGAGGCGCGGGACGGCGGCGAGGAGAAGCTGCCGCCGCTGCGCAGCAACGGGCGGTTCCGGCTGCTGTGGGGCGGTTCCGCGCTGTCGGTCATGGCGGAACGCTCCTCCACCATGGCCTTCACCCTGCTGGTGCTCTGGCACACCGGGTCGAAGAGCGCCGCGGGCCTGGTCGGCTTCAGCGCCCTGCTGCCGATGCTGGTCATGCAGTTGCCCGCCGGTGTGCTGGTGGACCGCTGGGACAGACGGCGGGTGATGCTCGTGTGCGTGGCGGGCCGGGCACTGGCGATCGGGTCGGTCGCCGTCTCGCTCGCCGGGGACGAGGTACGCGTCTGGCACATCGCGATCGTCGCCTTCGTGCAGGGCAGCCTCACCGTGTTCTACCAGCTCTCCGAACGGGCCGCCGTGCGCGGGGTCGTACCGCCCCAGCAGGTGTCCACCGCGATGGCGCAGAACGAGGCGCGCTCCCGGGCCGTGAACTTCGTCGGGCATCCGGCGAGCGGTGTGATGTTCGGCCTGTCGGCCTGGGTGCCCTTCCTGTCCAGCACCGGGCTGTACTTGATGTCCCTGCTGACGCTCGCCCGGTTGCGGATCCCCCACAACAAGCGCTCGGGCAAGGCCAAGAGCGCCCGCGGAATGCGCGAGGAAATCTCCAGCGGACTGCGCTGGGTGTGGCAACGCGCCTACTTCCGCTCGGCGTTGCTCATCATCGCGGGCAGTAACCTCGTCTTCCAGGGGCTCATCCTCACCGTCGCCGTCATGGTCAGGGAGCAGGGCAGACCCGCGAGTACAGTCGGCCTGATCATGGCGGCCGGCAGCATCGGCGGACTTCTGGGAGCCTTCAGCGGCGGGTGGCTGAGCAGGCGGCTGCCGATGCGACGCGTGATGATGTACGCGCATATCGCCTGGGCGCTGATCATGCCGGGAACGGTATTTCTCTTGCATCCCGTGACACTTGGGATTCTCTTCTTCATAACGTCGCATATAGGAGCCGCTGTTACGGTCTCCGGTATGTCCCATCAGGTGCGCATCACGCCGGACGCCATGCAGGGGAGGGTCGGCAGCGTCGTCATGCTCCTTGTCTCCGGGGCGAGTTCGCTCGGCGCGCTCGGCACTGGCTACCTCCTCGAAGGTGTCGGTACGCGTGGGACACTGGCCATCGCATCCGGAGTGATGGCCCTGCTCGCCGTGGTGGCGACCGTCGTGTTCACCCGCCCCGGGGCGGAGCGCGAAGACCGGAGCGCCCAGGACGAGGCGTCCGGACCTCAGCAGGAGCTGACGGCCGGTCCCCCCACCACCATGACGCTACGGAGAATCGATGGATGACGCAGTGCGGCTGGTGTCGCTCACCAAAACCTATGGCTCGGGCAGTGGCGCGGTCAGCGCGTTGCGCGAGGTCGACCTGTCCTTCCCGCGCGGCAGCTTCACGGCCGTGATGGGGCCCTCGGGATCCGGCAAGTCCACGCTGCTGCAGTGTGCCGCCGGACTCGACCGGCCCACGTCCGGGCGGGTGTTCATCGACGGCACCGACATAGGCGGTCTGAACGAGACCCAACTGACGGAGTTCCGCAGGGAGTCCACCGGATTCGTCTTCCAGGCGTTCAACCTGCTGCCTTCCCTGACCGCCGCACAGAACGTCGGGCTGCCGCTGCGGCTGGCCGGCCGCAAGCCCGGTCGGCAGACCGTACTGCGGGCGCTCGCCCAGGTCGGCCTCGAGGACCAGGCCGGCAAGCGGCCCAGCCAGCTGTCCGGTGGTCAGCAGCAGCGGGTGGCGGTGGCCCGCGCGCTGGTCACGCGTCCCGCCGTGCTCTTCGCCGACGAGCCCACCGGCGCACTCGACATCACCACCGGCCGCGAACTGCTGGAGGTGCTCCGCAAGTTGGTCGGCAGCCCGGTCACGGGCGGCCAGGGCGCCGACGACCCCGAGCTCGACGAGCCCACCACCATCGTGATGGTCACACACGACCCGAACGTCGCCGCGTACGCGGACCGTGTGGTGTTCCTCGCCGACGGCGCGCTGGTCGGCGAGCTGATCACGCCGACGGCCGAGGCGGTCGCCGCCCGCATGACCGATCTGGCGGTGTCGTAGTGCTCGGTATCGCCCTCCAGACACTTCGGGCGCGCTGGGTGTCGTTCCTCGGCACCATTGTGGCGCTCGTGCTCGGCGTCGCGCAGGTAGCCGCCATGGGCGTCCTGCTGATGACGATGCTCGACCTGCCCGACCGCCCGCCCGAGCGGTTCGCCCAGGCCTCGGCCGTGGTGCTGCCCACCGACCCCGACTGGGACCCCGCCCATCACGACCTCGGCGTCCGCTCGCTGCCGGAGGCCGAAGGCGTCACGCAGGACCTGCTGAACCGGGTCTCGGCCACCGGGGAGACCGTCGTCGACCGGGCCTTCTACGCCCAGCTCCACGACGGCCCGAAGAACCAGGTCGGCCATCCCTGGGCGGTCGCTCGCTTCGGCGGCTACAAGCTGACGAGTGGACAGCAGCCCACCGGGGACCGGGAGATCGTCGTCCCCTCCGATCAGGCGCACACCGGCGAGAAGGTCACGGTGATGACCGCCGCCGGAGTCTCCACGTACACGGTGTCCGGCACGGTCGCCCCGGTCGACTGGGAGAACGCGGTGTTCTTCGGCGACGCCGAGGCCGCCCGGATCTCCCCGCGCATCCAGGCCCTGGTGGCGCTCGGCCCGATCGACCAGGTGCGCGGCGCCGTCGGCAAGGACGCCGAAGTCCTCACCGGCAAGGACCGGCACAAGGCCGATGCCAGCGAGGCCGAGGACCGGGAGACCCTCGACAACACCATCACGCTCGTCCCGGTGATGGCCTCCGTCGCGGGCACCACCTCCGTCTTCGTCGTGGCGTCCACCTTCGCCTTCGCCGTCATCCAGCGCCGCCGCGAGGTCGCCCTGCTGCGCACCGTCGGCGCCACGCCCAAGCAGGTCCGCCGCATGGTCCGCGGCGAGGCCCTGCTCGTGGGCACGCTGGCCTCCGCGCTCGGTACGGCCCTTGGCCTGTACGGGGCGCAGTTGCTCACCGACATGCTCATCGACCTCGACATCTCACCGCCCTGGTTCCGTGTACGGCCCTCGCTGCACTGGACGGTGACCGCCCCGCTGGCCGGCGCGTTCCTCGTCGGAGTGCTGGTGGCGCTGTGCGGGGCGGCAGCCGCCGCGCACCGCGCCGGGCGGGTACGACCCGTCGAGGCGCTGCGCGAGGCCGCGGTCGACGACTCCGGGATGACGCCGGGCCGACTGCTGATCGGCGCCCTCGGCGTGGGCGGCGGCGTGGGACTGGCGGCGTGGATCGCCGTGGGCAAACCGGCCACGATCCTCTCGCCCAACACCTACGTCACCGAACTGCTGGTCCCCGTGCTGGCCGCCGCCGTCATCGCGCCTCTCGCCATCGGCCCGCTGGCCCGCCTGCTGATGTGGCCCTTCCGCAACTCCGCCGGGCCCACCGCGATGCTGGTCCGTGAGAGCGTGCTCACCTCACGCAGGCGTACCGCCGCCACCGCGGCACCCATCCTGCTGACCGTCGGACTCGCCCTGTCGCTGCTCGCCGCCACCGACTCGCTCGGCGCGGCCCGCGACCACGGACTGCGCAACCAGGTCGCCTCCGAGTACGCCCTCGCCCCCGACGGCACCCCGGGCATCAGCCCCGAAGTCGTCGACCGGGTCGAGAAGATCGACGGCGTACAGATCGCGGCGCCCCTCCTCACCACCGTCTACACCCGTGACGAGGATCGCTACGACGAGAACGACGGCATGATCGTGGACACTTCCGCGCTCAAGCGGACCATGGACCTCACCATCGCCCAGGGCTCCCTCGACAAACTCGACGACAACAGCATCGCCGCCCCCGACCTGTGGGGCTGGGACGCCGGCACGTCGCAGAAGATCCTCCTCGGCAACGGCGAGGAGGCCACGCTGAAGGTCGCGGCGGTCTACAAGGCCATGCGCGGCGAGGACGTCGCGTACCTCCCGGAACGGTTCGCCCCGTCCGCCGCCTACGCCCGCGACGGACTGGCCCGCCGCGCGTACATCACCCTCGATTCCGGTACGGACAAGGCAGCCGCCACCGCGGCCATCACGAAGGCGGTCCAGGGCACGGGGGCACGCTTCCTGACCCGCGACGAGCTGGTCGCCTCGGAGAGCGCGTACGCCCGCCACCTGATCGAGGTGCGGCAGCGCTCGACAGCCGTGATCGTCGTGCTGTTCTGCTTCATCGCGATCCTCAACACCCTGCTCATGGCGACCTCCGACCGGCGTCGCGACCTGGCGGTGCTCCGCCTCGCGGGGGCCACCCCAAAGCAGGTCGTACGGTTCTTCGTCGCCGAATCGCTGCTGGTGGCCGGCATCGGCGTCGTCCTCGCGCTGCTCGCCTCCGCCGTCAACATCGCGGCCCTGTGGGCAGCGCTGCTCCAACTCTTCGGGACGACACCGATCGTGGCGCCGTGGCTCGTGGTCGTCGGCATCGCCGCCGTCTCCACGGTGCTCGCCGTCATCGGCACGGTGCTGCCGGTCTCGGCGGCGCTGCGCTCCCGGATCGTCCAACTGGTGGGCGCCCGCGAATGACATCGTCCAACTGGTCGGGCGCCCGCGCATAACGCGGACGCTCCCCCGAAAGACCGCGCGCGGCCTGGTCCCTCCCCCCGTGGGGACCGGGTCGCGCGCTTTTGCATGCCCGCGGGCCACCCCTGCGTGCCTGCATGCGTACGACAGTTCGCGTAGAGGCCCGGTATAGGCCCCCGCCGGAAGCTGACGGCGGATCCGGGTTCGTATCCCGGTCCGCTGTCCGAACAGACCTCCGAGAGGGAGAGCAGACATGGCTGACGAGCAGACCGACGACCGCGTGTACCGGGTGGTGCTCAACGACGAGGAGCAGTACTCCATCTGGGCCGCGGACCGGGACCTGCCCGCGGGCTGGCACGCGGAAGGCACCGAGGGGACCCGGCAGGAGTGCCTGGACCGCATCGAGGAGGTCTGGACGGACCTGCGCCCGGCAAGCCTGCGCCGCCGCATGGAGCAGGCCACCGCCTGAGAGGCGTCCGCCTGAGGCAGCGCCCGAGAGACGTCCGCCCGAGCGGCCGGCGTCCGGGACACGTCCGCCTCGAGGCGCACGCACACGCACAGCACCACGGCCGAGAACCGAAAGAAGCACACGGTGGGGGAGGAGCGCTCAGCATGAGCACGGGCGGAGTTCGTACGGGCCAGGAAGCCGGGGACCAGCGCGAGGAACTGGTGCGCGCCCGGCTCGCCGGTGCTCGCCGGGGGCGGCGCGCCGCACTGCGGCGGGCGGACCGGGACGGCCCCCTGGCCCTCTCCCACGGCCAGCAGCAGATGTGGTTCCTCAGCCGCCTCGACCCGGACAGCTGGGAGTACAGCGTTCCGGTCGTCCTGCGGCTGCGGGGACCGCTCGACGCGGAAGTGCTGCGCCGCGGCTTCGAGTCGCTGCACTCCCGGCACGAGATCCTGCGCACCCGCTACCGTCTCGACGGCGCGGAACCGGTCCAGCTCATCGACCCGCCCGGCCCGTTCGACCTCCCGGTCGACGATCTGACGGGACTGGCCGACGCGGCGGAGCGGGAGCGCGAGGCGCTGAGTCTGGCCGAGGCCGAACCGGGCCGCCCCTTCGACCTGGAACGGGGCCGGCCACTGCGCGCCCGGCTGATCCGTCTCGCGGAAGACGACCACGTCCTGGCCGTGGTATTGCACCACGTGGCCTGCGACGAATGGTCCGTCGGCCTGCTGCTCGGCGAACTCACCGCCCTGTACGAGGAGTTCGCGGCAGGCAGGCCCGATCCGCTCCCCCCGATCGACTTCCAGTACGCGGACTACGCGGCCTGGCAGCGCTCCCGCCTCGCCGACGGCACCCTCGACCCCCATCTCGCCTACTGGCGCGAACAGTTGGAGGGTGTCACCCCCCTGGAGGTACCGACCGACCGGCCCCGCCCGGCCAGCCGCAGCTGGGCCGGCGACGCGGTGCCCGTCACCCTCCCCGCCGAGCTCACCGAACGGCTGCGCGGCCTCGGCTCGGCGCACGGCGCCACCCTCTTCACGACCCTGCTCACCGGCTACCAGGCCCTGCTGGCCCGCTACACCGGACGCACCGACATCCCCGTCGGCACCGTCGTGTCCGGGCGTGGCCGCCCCGAGCTGGAGCAGCTCGTCGGCTACGCCATCAACACCCTGGTGCTGCGCGGCCGCTGGCAGGGCGACCCCTCGTTCCGCGCCCTTCTCGACGGCGCCCGCGCCACGGTCCTGGACGCCTTCGACCACCAGGAGTACCCCTTCGCCCGGCTGGTCGACGAGCTCCAGCCCGAACGCGACATGTCCCGCACCCCGCTGTGCCAGGTCGCCTTCACCCTGCACCAGGAGCGCACCGAGGCCTTCCGTCTCCCCGGAGTGTCCGCCGAACCGCTGCGCGCCACCTCCCGCGTCTCCCGTTTCGACCTCACCCTCCAACTGGGCGAGCGGACGGACGGCTCCGTGCACGGCACGCTGGAGTACAGCACCGCGCTCTACGACCGCGCCACGGCCGAGCGGCTGGCCCGCCACTACGTGCGCCTGCTGGAGTCCGCCGCCACCGACCCGGACCGCGCTCTGTCGCTGCTCGACCTGCTGGACGACACCGACCTGGCCGTCCTCGCGCCCGCGCCGCGCCTCTTCCCGGCACCCGAGCGGTGCCTGCACGAGCTCTTCGAGGAGCGGGCCGCCGCCACCCCGGACGCCACGGCGGTCGTCCTCGGCGGACAGCGGCTGAGCTACTCCGAGCTCGACACCCGCGCCAACCGGCTCGCCCACCACCTGCGCGAACTCGGCGCGGAGCCGGGAGAGTTGGTCGCCGTCAGCCTGGACCGCGGCATCGACCTCGTCCCCACCCTGATCGGCGTCCTGAAGTCCGGCGCGGCCTACCTTCCGCTGGACCCCGAACACCCGGCGGAGCGCCTCGCCTACACCCTCAAGGATGCCGGCGCCCGGATCGTCGTCACCTCGGACGCCCACGCCGAGCACCTCGCCGCCGCCCACGACGGCCGCCTGGTGAATCTGGACGGCGAGCGCGACACCGCGGCCCTGGCCGCCGCGCCCACCACCGCACCCGCCTCCGGTGTCCGCCCCGACGACCTGATCTACACCATTTACACCTCGGGCTCCACCGGCCGCCCCAAGGGCGTCGGACTCACCCACGCGAACGTACTGCGCCTGTTCACCGTCACCGAGGAGCACTACGGCTTCGACGAGCACGACGTCTGGCCGCTCTTCCACTCGTACGCGTTCGACATGTCGGTCTGGGAGCTGTGGGGCGCCCTGCTGTACGGAGGCCGCCTGGTCGTCGTACCCGCGGACATCGCCCGCTCCCCGGAGGACTTCCTGCGCCTGCTCGCCGACGAGCGGGTGACCGTCCTCAACCAGACCCCGTCCGGCTTCCGCGGCCTGGTCGCCCTCGCCGCCGACGCTCACGCGCTGGTCGACGAACTCGCTCTGCGCGTCGTCACGTTCGGCGGCGAACGCCTGGACATGCCGGCCCTGCGCCCGTGGGTCGCACGCCGTGGCCTCGACCGTACGGCGCTGGTCAACATGTACGGCATCACCGAGACCACCGTGCACACCACCTACCACCCGGTCACCGAGGCCGACCTCGCCGCCGACCACGGCAATGACGTCGGCGTACCGCTGCACGACCTCCAGGTGCAGTTGCTCGGCGACCACGGCGAATTGGTGCCCATCGGCGTCCCCGGAGAGATCCATGTCGGCGGCCCCGGTGTCGCCCGCATGTACCTGGGCCGCCCACGGCTCACCGCCGAGCGCTTCCTACCCGACCCGTACGGCCCGCCCGGCTCCCGTCTCTACCGAAGCGGTGACCTCGCACGCCGGCGCCCCGACGGCGGTCTGGACTACCTCGGCCGCATCGACCACCAGGTCAAGATCCGCGGACATCGCATCGAACTCGGGGAGATCAAGGCCGCGTTGACGGCCCACCCCCTGGTGCGCGACGCGGTCGTCGTCGCCCGTGAGGACACCCCCGGGGACAAGCGGCTCGTCGCCTATGTCGTGCTCGCGGGCGAGGCCGTGGTGGCCCCCAGCGAACTGCGCGCCCTGCTGGGCCGCACGCTGCCCGCCTACATGATCCCCACCGCGTTCCTGGCCCTCGGCAGGATCCCGCTCACCGTCAACGGCAAGCTCGACCAGGCCGCGCTGCCCGCGCCCGACCGGGGTGCGCTCGCCGTCGGACGGGCCCATGTCGCCCCGCGCACCGCCGCCGAGGAACGGATGACCGAGGTCTGGCGCGAGGTCCTCGGCGTCGACCGGGTCGGCGTCACGGACAGCTTCTTCGACCTGGGCGGCGACTCGCTCCGCGCCGTCTCCCTGGCCGCCGCGCTGCGCGACGCCGAGTACGACGTGACCGTCCGCGACGTGTTCGCGCACCGCACCCCGGCCGAGCTCGTCGAGTTCCTCACCGGACGCCCAGCGCCCGCCCGCCCGGAACCGGGCGTCGCCCCCTTCGCCCTCCTCGTGGACGAGGACCGCGCGCGCCTGCCGAAGGGCGTCGTCGACGCCTATCCGCTCGCCCAGGTGCAGCTCGGCATGGTCGTGGAGATGCTCGCCGACGACGGCCGCAACCATTACCACAACTCGACCTGCTTCCGGATCCTCGACGAGAACCCCTTCGACGCCGAGGCGCTCCAGCAGGCCGTACAGGTCGTCATCGGCCGCCACGAGATCCTGCGCACCTCGTTCGCGCTGGACGGGTTCTCGGTGCCGCTGCAGTTGGTCCACGACCCGTCTCGGGTCGACTCACCCGTCCGCACACGAGACCTGACCGCACTCGACGCCGAAGCGGCCGAGCAGTCCCTGCGCGCCTTCATGACCGAGGAACGCGCCGAACTCTTCGACCTCACCCGGCCCCCGCTGATCCGCTTCACCGCGCACACCCGCGACGACGGCAGCTGGTGGCTCACCCTCACCGAGTGCCACGCGGTCCTGGAGGGCTGGAGCCATCACTCCCTCCTGATGGAACTCGTCACCACCTACCGGGCCTTGCGTGACCGGCAGCCACTCCTGGAGCCCGAGCCCGCCGCCGTGCGCTACGCGGACTTCGTGGCAGCCGAGCTGAACTCCCTCGACTCGGACGAGGACCGCGACTACTGGCGCGGGATCGTCGAGAACCACCCCAAGTTCGTGCCGCCCGCCGGATGGGGCGACGACCCGCTCACCACACCTCGCGGCCTGCACCGCGCCTGGGTCCCCTACCACGACCTCGAATCCGGGCTGCGTGCCCTGGCGAGCGAGGCCCAGGTCCCCATCAAGAGCGTGCTGCACGCCGCCCACCTGAAGGTGATGAGCCGGCTCACCCCCGAGGAGACGTTCCGCACCGGCCTGGTCACCAACGCCCGCCCGGAGGCCGTCGGCGCCGAACGCGTCCACGGCGTCTACCTCAACCCCCTGCCCTTCGCCTTCCGGCGCGGGGCCCGCACCTGGCGCGAACTCGTCCGCCAGGTCTTCGACCAGGAGATCGAGGTCTGGCCGCACCGCCGCTACCCGCTCGGCGCCATGCAACGCGAATTCGGCGCCGGCGAACGCCTCGTGGACGTCCGCTTCAGCTACCAGAACTTCCGCCAGGTCGACCAGGACCTGATCGACTACGCCGCGACCATCGACGACAGCCCCACCGAGTTCCCGCTCGGCGTCTCGACCCGCGCCGGCTTCATGGTGATCACCGCCAACCGGCACATCATCGGCCGCGCGGGCGTCGACCGGCTGGCGTCGATGTACCGCTCGGTCCTCGAATCCATGGCCGCGGACGTGGACGGCGACGCCGAGCAGGTCGTCCTGCCGGGTGGCGAACGGGAGTTGGTGCTGTCGTCCTGGAACGACACGGCCGCTTCCGTGCGTGGGGTGTCGGTCTCCGAGCTGATCGCTGAGCGGGCGGCCGAGTCGCCGGGTGCGGTGGCGGTGGAGGCGAAGGGGCTGCGTCTGACGTTCGGTGAGCTGGACGCGCGGGCGAATCGTCTGGCGGGGGTGCTGCGTTCCCGTGGGGTGGGTGCTGAGTCGTCGGTGGCGGTGTTGCTGGATCGTTCGGTGGATCTGGTGGTGGCGTTGCTGGCGGTGTGGCGGGCGGGTGCGGGGTTTGTGCCGCTTGACCCGGTGCTGCCGGTCGATCGTGTGGCTGGAATGCTGGCGGATGCCGGGGTGTCGGTGGCGGTGACGTCCGGGGTCTATGCCGACCGGTTCGCGGTGGATGTTGTGCGGGTGGATGAGGATCACCCCGAGGCGGGGTGGTTGCCGTCGGTGGATCTGGATTCGCTGGCGTACACGATCTTCACGTCGGGGTCGACGGGCCGGCCGAAGGGTGTGCAGGTCACGCATCGCAGTCTTGTGAATCATGTGGACTGGGCGGTACGGGAGTTGGCTTCGTGCGGCTCGGGTGGTGCGCCGGTGTTCTCGTCGGTGGCGTTCGACCTGGTGGTGCCGAATGTGTGGGCGCCGTTGGTGGCCGGGCAGCGGGTGTGGCTGTTCGACGGTGAGTTGACGGAGCTCGGCCGGGAGCTGGCGGAGGCGGGCCCGTTCTCCTTCCTGAAGTTGACGCCTGGTCATCTTGAGGTGATCGGCGGTCAGTTGAGTGACGATCAGGTCCGTGGGCTCACGACACGGATCGTGGTGGCGGGTGAGGCTCTGCCCGGTGCGCTCGTGGAGCGCTGGCGTCGACTCCTTGGCGATGGGCGGCTCCTGAACGAGTACGGGCCGACCGAGGCGACCGTCGGTACCTGTGTCTTCCCGGTCGCGGAGGCGCACGAGGGTGTGGTTCCCATCGGGCGTCCGCTGCCGAACATGACGATGCGTGTTCTGGATGCCCGCCGGCAGCCTGTTCCGGTGGGTGTGGTGGGGGAGTTGTATGTCGGTGGCGCTGGTGTTGCGCGCGGCTATGTCGGGGATGCGGTGCGTACGGCGCAGCGGTTCCTGCCGGATCCGTACGGTGAGCCGGGGTCGCGGATGTATCGGACCGGTGACCTGGTGCGCTGGCGCGCCGACGGCGCCGTGGAGTTCCTGGGCCGTATCGACGACCAGGTGAAGGTGCGCGGCTACCGCATCGAACTCGGGGAGATCCGGGCCGCGTTGATCGCCCACCCGAAGGTCGCCGACGCGGCTGTGACCGTCACCGACGACCAGCGCCTGGTCGCCTACGTCGTCGGCGGCGACCCGGACGCCCTGGGGGAGTGGCTGAGCGGCACGCTTCCCGAGTACATGGTCCCTTCCCTCTTCATCGAGCTGGACAGGATCCCGCTGACGGCGAACGGCAAGCTGGACCGGCGTGCCCTGCCGGACGCGGAGGCCACGACTGCGGACACATACATCGCACCCCGCTCCGAGGTGGAGGAGAGCATCGCCGGGATCTGGGGCCGGGTGCTGGGCCTGGACAAGGTCGGCGTCGAGGACAACTTCTTCGATCTCGGCGGGCACTCCATCAAGGCGATCGCCCTGGTCGGTGCCCTGCGCGCCGAAGGCTTCGAGGCAGCGGTCAGTGATGTGTTCCGTCACCGGACCGTGGCAGGACTCGCGACAGCGCTGAGCGCCAGTGCCGGTACGCCCGCGGCGGAGCCCGCTGTCGTGGCACCCTTCGGCCTGATCCCGGAGGAGGACAGGGCCAAGCTGCCCGAGGGGCTGGCCGACGCCTTCCCGCTGGCCCAGGTGCAGCTCGGCATGCTGGTGGAGATGCTGGCCGACGACGGCCTGAACAAGTACCACAACACCACCACGTTCCGGATCAGGGACGGCCGGGCCTTCGATGCCGGTGCGCTGGAACAGGCGGCGAGGGCGCTGGTGGAACGGCACGAGATGCTGCGCGCGTCGTTCGCGCTGGAGGGCTACTCCGTACCGCTGCAGCTCATCCACCCGAGCGCGGAGATTCCGGTCACCGTGCACGATCTGCGCGGGCAGGACGAGGAGAGCCAGGCGGCAGCTCGTCGCGAGCACGTGGTCGGGGAGCGCGCCGCCACCTTCGACCTGGAGCGCCCGCCTCTGCTGAGGGTTTCGGCACTCGTGGAGTCGGACGAGGCCTGGTGGCTGTCGGTCAGCGTCTGCCACCCCATCACCGAAGGGTGGAGCCACCGTTCGCTGCTCAGCGAGATCGTGGAGGGCTACCTGCGGGTGCGCGGCGGCGAGTCGCTGCCCGCGCCGGAGGCGCCCGCCGTGCGGTACGCGGACTTCGTGGCGGCCGAGCGGGCCTCCTTGGAGTCGGACGAGGACCGCGGCTACTGGCGTGGTGTCATCGAGCGCCACGCCAAGTTCGAACTGCCCTCGGGCTGGGGCGGTGACGAGACGCCCCGTCCTGCGCACACCGTCCGCGTCCCGCTCGCCGACCTCGCGCCGGCGTTGCGCGCCGCCGCGAGTGACACCGGCACCTCGCTGAAGGCCGTGCTGCACGCCGCCCACCTGAAGGTGATGAGCCTGCTCACCCCGGAGGAGGCCTTCCACACCGGACTCGTCTGCAGCGGTCGCCCGGAAATCCTGGGCGCGGAGCGCGTCTACGGCATGTACCTCAACACCGTGCCGTTCGCCTTCCGGAGCGGCGCGCGCACCTGGCGCGAACTCGTCCGTCAGGTCTACGACCAGGAGGCGGCCCTCTGGCCCCACCGTCGCTTCCCGATGCCCGTGATGCAGCGCGAACTGGCCGACGGATCCCGCCTGCTGGACGTCCGCTTCAGCTATCTCGATCTCAAGGACGCCCAGGCCGAGTCCGACATCGTCGACGCGGACTCCGGCATGGGCGAGGGCGCGACGGAATTCGGCCTTGCCATAGCGGCCCGTGCGAGTGGTCTGCTCCTCACGGCCGATCCCCGCCGCCTCACCCCGGCCGCCGTCGACCGGCTGGCGTCGATGTACCGCTCGGTCCTCGAATCCATGGCCGCGGACGTGGACGGCGACGCCGAGCAGGTCGTCCTGCCGGGTGGCGAACGGGAGTTGGTGCTGTCGTCCTGGAACGACACGGCCGCTTCCGTGCGTGGGGTGTCGGTCTCCGAGCTGATCGCTGAGCGGGCGGCCGAGTCGTCGGGTGCGGTGGCGGTGGAGGCGAAGGGGCTGCGTCTGACGTTCGGTGAGCTGGACGCGCGGGCGAATCGTCTGGCGGGGGTGCTGCGTTCCCGTGGGGTGGGTGCTGAGTCGTCGGTGGCGGTGTTGCTGGATCGTTCGGTGGATCTGGTGGTGGCGTTGCTGGCGGTGTGGCGGGCGGGTGCGGGGTTTGTGCCGCTTGACCCGGTGCTGCCGGTCGATCGTGTGGCTGGAATGCTGGCGGATGCCGGGGTGTCGGTGGCGGTGACGTCCGGGGTCTATGCCGACCGGTTCGCGGTGGATGTTGTGCGGGTGGATGAGGATCACCCCGAGGCGGGGTGGTTGCCGTCGGTGGATCTGGATTCGCTGGCGTACACGATCTTCACGTCGGGGTCGACGGGCCGGCCGAAGGGTGTGCAGGTCACGCATCGCAGTCTTGTGAATCATGTGGACTGGGCGGTGCGGGAGTTGGCTTCGTGCGGCTCGGGTGGTGCGCCGGTGTTCTCGTCGGTGGCGTTCGACCTGGTGGTGCCGAATGTGTGGGCGCCGTTGGTGGCCGGGCAGCGGGTGTGGCTGTTCGACGGTGAGTTGACGGAGCTCGGCCGGGAGCTGGCGGAGGCGGGCCCGTTCTCCTTCCTGAAGTTGACGCCTGGTCATCTTGAGGTGATCGGCGGTCAGTTGAGTGACGATCAGGTCCGTGGGCTCACGACACGGATCGTGGTGGCGGGTGAGGCTCTGCCCGGTGCGCTCGTGGAGCGCTGGCGTCGACTCCTTGGCGATGGGCGGCTCCTGAACGAGTACGGGCCGACCGAGGCGACCGTCGGTACCTGTGTCTTCCCGGTCGCGGAGGCGCACGAGGGTGTGGTTCCCATCGGGCGTCCGCTGCCGAACATGACGATGCGTGTTCTGGATGCCCGCCGGCAGCCTGTTCCGGTGGGTGTGGTGGGGGAGTTGTATGTCGGTGGCGCTGGTGTTGCGCGCGGCTATGTCGGGGATGCGGTGCGTACGGCGCAGCGGTTCCTGCCGGATCCGTACGGTGAGCCGGGGTCGCGGATGTATCGGACCGGTGACCTGGTGCGCTGGCGCGCCGACGGCGCCGTGGAGTTCCTGGGCCGTATCGACGACCAGGTGAAGGTGCGCGGCTACCGCATCGAACTCGGGGAGATCCGGGCCGCGTTGATCGCCCACCCGAAGGTCGCCGACGCGGCTGTGACCGTCACCGACGACCAGCGCCTGGTCGCCTACGTCGTCGGCGGCGACCCGGACGCCCTGGGGGAGTGGCTGAGCGGCACGCTTCCCGAGTACATGGTCCCTTCCCTCTTCATCGAGCTGGACAGGATCCCGCTGACGGCGAACGGCAAGCTGGACCGGCGTGCCCTGCCGGACGCGGAGGCCACGACTGCGGACACATACATCGCACCCCGCTCCGAGGTGGAGGAGAGCATCGCCGGGATCTGGGGCCGGGTGCTGGGCCTGGACAAGGTCGGCGTCGAGGACAACTTCTTCGATCTCGGCGGGCACTCCATCAAGGCGATCGCCCTGGTCGGTGCCCTGCGCGCCGAAGGCTTCGAGGCAGCGGTCAGTGATGTGTTCCGTCACCGGACCGTGGCAGGACTCGCGACAGCGCTCGGCACCGACGGCGGCACGGACGAGGTGGACCGGTCGGTACCTACGGCCGTGGCACCCTTCGCGCTGGTCTCGGCACATGTCAGGGACTCGCTGCCCGAGGACGTCGTCGACGCGTACCCCCTCTCGCAGGTCCAGCTCGGCATGGTGCTCGAAATGCTGGCCGATGACGGCCTGAACAAGTACCACAACACGTCGACGTTCCGGATCAAGGACGGCCGGCCCTTCGACCAGGACGCGTTGGCGCGTGCCGCGCGCACGGTCGTGGAGCGACACGAGATGCTGCGTACCTCCATCGAGCTGGAGGACTTCGAGGTGCCGCTGCAGCTCGTGCATGCGACGGCCGACGCCCCTGTCGTCGTACGGGATCTGCGGGGCAGCTCCGCCGAGGAGTTCGAGGAGGCGCGACGGGCCCACATCGCACGCGAGCGCGGCGACCTGTTCGATCTCCAGCAGGCACCGCTGCTGCGGATCTCCGCGCTCGTCGAGTCGGACGAGGCCTGGCACCTCGGATTCACGCACTGCCACGCCATCACCGAGGGCTGGAGCCAGCAGTCCCTGCTGATGGAGGTGCTGGGGCTCTACCACGCCTGGGCGGCGGGGGAGGAGCCCGAGACGCCGGAGTCCGCGCCCGTGCGATACGCGGACTTCATCGCGGCCGAACTCGTCTCGCTCGACTCCGAGAAGGACCGCGCGTACTGGCGGCGGATCGTCGAGCAACATGCTCCCTGGGGCCTGCCGTCGGACTGGGGCACCGGGCCGGGATCACCCCGTGAGGACTTCAAGCTGTCGGTGGAGTTCCGCGACATCGAACCCGCGCTGCGGGCACTGGCCGCCGAGACCGGAACCTCCTTCAAGGCGGTGCTGCTGGCCGCGCATCTGAAGGTGCTGAGCACCCTCACCCATGAAGAGGCCTTCCACACGGGCGTGTTGTACAGCGCGCGGCCCGAGGTGCCGGGCGTCGAGCGGGTGTACGGCATGTACCTCAACACGCTGCCGTTCGCCCATCGGCGGGGCGCCCGCACCTGGGGCGAGCTCGTCCGACAGGTCTTCGACCGCGAGGCAGAGGTGTACGGGCACCGGCGCCATCCGCTGCCCGCCGTGCAGCGGCTCGCGGGCGGCCGCCGGCTGTTCGACGTCATGTTCCGCTACCAGGACTTCCACCAGGTCGACACCGGCACGGTCGACGTACAGGCCGGGGCGGGCGACAGCTCGAACGAGTTCACGCTGTCCCTCGCGAATGTGCCGGGACGGCTCGTCCTGCGCGCGATCAGCACCGGACTGAGCCGGGCCAACGCCGAGCGGCTCGCCGGACTGTACCGGGCCGTGCTGGAAGCCATGGCCGCGGGCCCGGACGGCGACGCGCAGGCGACGGTCGTCCCGGAGGCGGAGCGCACGCAGATCCTCCAGGACTGGAACGACACCGAGGTGGAGTGGGAATGAGCAATCCCCGACCGGGAACGAGCCGACCCCGACAAGGACCGCGCCGCGTCCACGAGGTGTTCGCGGACACCGCTGCCGCCCGCCCGGACGCCGTGGCCGTCGAGGCGGTGGACGGGTCACTGACGTACGGCGAACTCGACCGGCAGGCCAACCGCGTCGCGCACCGGCTGCGCGCCGCGGGCGTCGGACCCGAGTCGGTGGTCGGCGTGCTGCTGCGCCGCCGCCGCGGCCTGCTGCCTGTGCTGCTCGGCATCTGGAAGGCCGGCGGCTCCCACCTTCCCCTGGACCCGGCGCTGCCACGCGAACGGCTCGGCTACATGCTGAGCACGGCGGGCGCCCGGCTGGTGGTGACGGAGACGGAGCTGGCGCACCGGACAGGGGGTGGTGCCGACTGCGAGCGTCCGCGTGGGCAAGGCCAGGGCGACTACGACGGCGTACTCCTCGACGTGGAACGCGAGCGGGACGCGATCGCTCGGCAGCCCGACTCCGTGCCGGACCTCGGTGCGCCGGACGGGCTGCAGCACAGTCTCGCGTACACCCTCTTCACCTCCGGCTCCACCGGCCGCCCCAAGGGTGTGCAGATCGCGCACCGCTCGCTGCTGAACCTGCTGTTCTCGATGCGGGAGCGGTTCGGGGCCGGGCCCGAACACATCTGGCTGGCGGCCACCTCGCTGTCGTTCGACATCTCCGCCGCAGAGCTGTACCTGCCGCTGGTCACCGGTGGCAGGATCGTGCTCGCCGGTGACGAGGAGACGGGTGATTCCGGGGCCCTGCTGGGGCTGATCGACGGCCGTGGCGTCACCCATGTCCAGGCCACCCCGGCCGGGTGGAAGCTGCTGCGGGCGGCGGGGTTCGAGCATCGCCCGGTCACCGCGATCACGACCGGCGAGGCCTGTCCGCCGCCCCTCGCCCGGGAGTTGCACGGACACGTGGACCGGCTCGTCGACCTGTACGGGCCGACGGAGACGACCATCTGGGCCACCGGCTGGGAGGTCGAGGCCGACGTGGAGACCGTGCCGATCGGTCGGCCGATCCACAACCTGCGGGCCTATGTGCTCGATCCTGCGCTGCAGCCCGTCCCCGTGGGTGTGGTCGGCGAACTGTATCTGGGCGGCGCCGGTGTGGCCCGCGGCTATGTGGGGCGCCCCGCGCTCACGGCGGATCGGTTCCTGCCCGAGCCGTTCGGCGGGGCGCCCGGCTCTCGCATGTACCGGACCGGCGACCTCGCCCGATACCGCGCGGACGGTGAACTGGAGTACCTGGGCCGCGAGGACCACCAGGTCAAGATCCGCGGTTATCGCATCGAACTCGGCGAGATCGAGGAGCGGTTGCTGAGCCGGGAGGGGGTGCGGGACGCCGTCGTCGTGGTCCTCGAGGACGCCGGAGGGGAGAAGTGGCTCGCCGCGTACGTCGCGGCGGACCGCGCTTCGGGCCCGGACCAGGAGGCGTTGCGCGCCGGCCTCGCGGCGGAACTGCCCGCGTACATGGTGCCCGCCGCCTTCGTCCTGCTCGACGAACTGCCGCTCAGCGCGGCCGGAAAGATCGACCGCAAGGCCCTCCCCGCCCCCGGCCGGTCCGCGTTGATCGCCGACCGGGCGTATGTGGCGCCCCGCACACCGACCGAACAGCTCCTTGCGGACGTCTGTACCGAGGTGCTGGGCGTCCCGGACGTGGGCGTCCGGGACCGGCTGGCCGATCTCGGGGCCGACTCCATGCGGATCGTCCACGTCCTCGCGGCGGCTCGCCGCGCGGGCCTTGGCATCACCCTGCGCATGCTCCTGGACAACGGCACGATCGAAGACCTCGCGAGGGCCCTCGACGCAACGGGAACGACCACACCCACGGGAAAGACGACGACGATGACAACAGTCGCCACCGACCCCCTCTCCCCGGCCGAAATCGACCGGGTCATGGCGGAGCACCGGATTCCGGGCGCGGCCATCGCCCTCCTGCGGGACGGCGAACCCGTCGGCGTGCACGCCCACGGCGTCCGCGCCGCCGAGACGGGCGCGCCGGTGACCCTGCGCACCCGGTTCCAGGCAGGCTCGATCAGCAAGCACCTCACGGCGTACGCCGCGCTGCGGCTCGTCGACCGCGGCGTCCTCGACCTCGACGCGGACCTGGACGGCCTCCTCATCGGCCGTACGCTGCCCAGGGCGGCCGGCGGACGGCCCGTCACGCTGCGCCAGTGCCTGACCAACACCTCGGGTCTCGCGGGCGCTCAGGCCACCTGGTGGCATCCCCACGAGGCCATGCCGGACCTCTCCGGCATCCTGGACGAGATCCGGGCGGAACACGAGCCGGGTTCCCTCTTCCGCAAGGACGGCGCCCAGTGGGCGGTCGTGGAACAGCTCCTGACCGACCTCACGGGGCAGGACTTCGATAAGGCCGTCCAGGAGCTGGTGTTCGAGCCGCTGGGCATGCGGGACAGCGGCTTCGGGGCACCCGGCGCACCCGACGCCGCCGCCGGACACGACCAGCACGGACGCGAACTGTCCGGCGGCCACCGGGTACGTCCGGTGCGGGCGGGCAGCGGTCTGTGGTCCACGCCCGCCGACCTGGCCGTCTTCGCCGGGGCGCTGCGCCGCGCCCACCAGGGCCTGTCCGAACTGTTGTCCGCGCGGCTTGCGGGCGTCATGCTCACGGAAGCGTTTCCCGGCAGTTTCTACGGTCTGGGCACGGTGGTGGACGGCACGCCGGGGGAGCCCGAGTTCGGCCACGGCGGACAGACCGCCGGCTTCCGCGCCCTCACCTCGGTGCGGCTCCGGTCGGGCACTGGTTGTGTGGTGATGACGAATTCGGACAACGGCAAGGAGCTCCACCGGGCCGTCGCCGCAGCGCTCGGAAGGATCATTTCCGCCTAGCGCAAGGCACCGACCGGCCAAAGAAGGCAACGGATAACGCAGGAATAACGGTCCTTCATAGTTTCTCCACCGAGCCAAGTTCCGCAGATGTCAGAACGGGGGGTGCCGAATGGACTTCCAAGTCCTCGGCCCGGTGGAAGCCCGCAAGGGTGGCGAAAGAATCGCACTGTCCGGATCCAAGGTGCACACGGTCCTCGCGAGCCTGTTGCTCGCTCGCGGGCGCGTCGTGTCCGACGAACGATTGAGCTCCATGCTGTGGGGGTGGGAGCCGCCCGCCACGGCCGGAGCGCAGATCTACACCTACATGTCACGCCTGCGCAAACTGCTGGGCGACGAAGTCGAGATCGACCGGCGCCCGCCGGGTTACGTCCTGCGGGCGCCGCACAGCACGGTCGACCTCCTGGAGTTCGAGCAGCTGGACCGCGAGGGGCGCACGGCGCTGGGCCGCGGGCGCCACCTGGAGGCCAGCAGCCTGCTCAGCCGGGCGCTCGGCCTGTGGCGGGGCGCCGCGCTCGGCAATGTGACGGAGTATCTGGCGGGCGCCGAGCTGGCCCGCCTCGAAGAGCTGCGGCTGCACGCCCTGGAAAGCCGGGTGGAGGCAGATCTCGAGCTGGGCCGGCACGAGCAGCTGACCGCCGAACTGACCGGTCTGGTAGCCGAGTTCCCGCTGCGCGAGAAGCTGCGCGCCCAGCTCATGACGGCCTTCTACCGCTGCGGCCAGCAGGCCGACGCGCTGCACACGTATCACGAGGGACGCAAAGTGCTCGACGAGCAGCTGGGCATCGAGCCCGGCGAAGCCCTCGGCGCCACCTACCAGGCCGTCCTCGTGGGTAGCCTCGGCGCCAAGAAGGGAGCCCCGGTCCGTACGGTGGTCTCCGCGTCGTACGGCGACGGCGATCCGCGCGACCCCTACGAGCCGCGTCCGGCGACGCTGCCTCCGGACATCGAGGACTTCATCGGGCGCGAGGAGGAACTGGCCGCGCTGTGCGGGCAGTTGGCCGAATCACGCAAGGGCGGTGGGCCGCGCGCCCTGCTGGTGACCGGTATGGCGGGAGTCGGCAAGACCGCCCTCGCGGTACGGGCCGCGCACCGCAGTGCCGCGCACTTCCCCGACGGCCAGCTCTTCGCCGAACTGGCCCACCCGGACGGCCGCCCCAAGAAGCTGGGCGAGGTCCTGACGGTACTGCTGCGCGCCCTGGGCGCACCGGTGGACGGCACGGGGCGCACCGCCGACCTCGACGAACTGATCCGCCGCTACCGCACCCGCACGGCGGGCAGGCGGCTGCTCGTGGTCCTCGACGGTGCCGTCGACAGCCGCGAGCTGGACCTGCTGCTGCCGGGATCCGCCGCTGCCGCCGTCCTCATCACCGGACGGGCGAGGCTGACCCGGGTGGCCCAGGCGCGGACCACCGTCCTCACCCCGTTCGAGCGGGAGAACTCGTACGAGTTGCTGGCGGCCGGAGTCGGGCGCCGGCGGCTGCTCGCCGAGCCCGACGCCACGAACGAGGTACTCGCCCACTGCGGAGGGCTGCCGCTCGCGGTGCGCATCGCGGGCAGCCGACTGGCCGCGCGCTCGCACTGGCCGGTCTCCTGGCTGGCGTCCCGGCTCGCCGACCCCGAGCACCGGTTGCGTGAGCTCTCCTACGGAGGGCTGGAGTTGCGTCGGGCGTTGCTCCCGTCGCTGCGGCAGCTGCCCAGACAGGCCGGGCGTACGCTCGTCCGCCTGGCGGGGATCGGCACGGAGCCGTTCCCCGCTCAGCGGGCTGCCCGGCATCTCGCCGAGCCCGAGTCCGCGGCGGAGGAGAGCCTGGAGCACCTGGTGGACGCGGCACTGCTCGACATCTGTGGCGTCGACCGCCTCGGCCGTCCGCTGTACCGCTTCCACGAACTGGTGCTTCTCTTCGCGGAATCCCTCGCGAGTGCACATCGCGAACGGGAGCGGTCCACCGCCGCGCACTGATGACAGCGTTGCCAACGGTTCGATATTCGACCTGAATCGGGCCGACGCAGGTCCGGCTCCGCAGCAGCGGAGCCGGACCGGTCAGCCGACGGCGGGTACCTCAGTGCCAGTCCTCTTCGTCGGGGCCGACGACCGTCGTGCCGGCCGGACCGGCTCCGGTGGAGGCGGTGGCCAGGGAACCTGCCGCGCCGAGCGCGCAGAGCGCGATGATCCAGACCATGACTATCTGCCTGGCCGTCGTGCTCCAGATGTTCTGCATTGCGACTCCCGAGTCTCTTGCCGTAGCGGGTGCGGGTGAGGGGGAAGCGCCCGGCGCCGTCCCCTTCGTTCGCAATCGAAACTAGAGACATGCGGCTTCGGGCCACTATCGATCCGCCTTCGTCCCGCACTCCGCCGTCGGCCGGACCTACCGCCGGTCCCCTCAGCGGCGTCGTCCCGAGGTCGCGGCCGCGGCCCGAGCCGTGCTCGCACGATCCGGTGACCCGCCCGCGGTGGACGTCTGCGCCGCCGGAAGCGCCGGAGCCCTGTCGGAGCCCAGCGCGTCGAGGGCACGGTCGACCCGCTCCAGCCAGTGCTTCACATCGATACGGGCGAAGCAGTCCCGGGCCTCGGTCAGATACCCCAGCGCGTGGGCACGGTGACCGCATTTCCCACAGGCCTCGCCCAGCACCAGCCTGATCTTCCCCTCCACCAGCGGATTGCTGACCTGGTTCGCCGCGTCGAGGGCCTGCGTCAACGTCACCCGGGCCTGCTCCGGGCGGCCCGCCCCGAGCCGTACCTCCCCGAGTGCCAGCAGCCCGTGCGCGAGACCCAGCATGTCGGCGTTGTCCTGCACGATCCGCACCATGCGCAGCAGGGCCTCCTCGGCCTGCGCGAAACGGCCCTGGGCCAACAGCACCCGGCCCAGCCGATGGGTGGCGAGCGCCACACTGCGCGAGCCGCCGTCACCGATGGCTTCGGCGACCCGGACGGACTCCCGGCCCAGCTCGGCCGCGCGGTCGACATCGCCGCGGTCGAGCTCGATCTGCGCCATGTTGTTCAGCACATGGGCCTCCGAGGAGAGGTCACCCACCTCGCGGAAGACCTCGAGTGCCTCGGTGCTGCGGCGCATCGCTCTCGTCAGCTCGCCGAGCATCTCGTCGATCATCGCCATACTGCGCAGCACCAACGCCCGCCCGTGCCGTTCCCCGGCCCGCGTGTGCAGCGCCAGCGCGGCGGCGAAGCACTCCTCGGCCTCCGGGAAGCGGCGCAGCCGCATCTCCAGCGCGCCCAGGATGTGCAGCATCGCGCCTTGCCCCCGGACGTTCCCGGCGGTCCGCGTCGCGGTGAGGGCGCGCTCCGCGCAGGCACGCCAGTCGTCGGTGTGGTCACGGGTCTCGAAGAGCACCACCGTGGACATGGTGAGATCCCAGGCCAGTTCGTCCAGGCCGAGCTCCGCCGCCTGCTCCACCACCGCGGACAGGGTGAGCCGCTCCGCCTCCAGCCACTTGAGCGGCCGGGCCGTGAGATCGGCGGCCACGTCGTCGGGCAGCGGGCGGCGCGCGGTGGTGCCGTGCAGGACGCTGAAGTCGCCTCCGTAGAAACGCCGGTGGGCCAGTTCCGCCAGGGACAGCGCGCTGCGGAAGACCCGCTCGCGGGCGGTCCGCCGCTCCTGTTCGGGCTCCTCGTCGTGAGCGCGCTCGTGGGCGTACAGCCGCAACAGGTTCTGGAAGCGGTAGCGCGGCCGGCCCATCGCGTCGGCGCCGGTCACGTCCAGGAACTGGGCGTCGACCAGCTGTTCCAGGAGCCGCTCCGCCGTCGCGGGATCCGCGTCGACGAGCGCGGCGCCCAGCCACGGCGCGAAGTCCGGTACCTCCAGGAGTCCGAGGAGCCGGTAGAGCCGGGCCGCCTCGGCGCTCAGGCACCGATAGCTCAGCGCGAAGCCCGCCCTGACCTGTGACTCGCCCTCGCTCAGCTCGTCCAGCCGACGGCGCTCGTCGCTGAGCAGGGAGACGAGCCGCGCCACCGTCCAGTGCGGCTTGGCGGCGAGCCGCGCTCCGGCGATCCTGAGGGCCAGCGGCAGCCGGTCGCACAGCTCCGCGACCCGTGCGACGGACGAGGGATCGTCGGCGACGCGCTGCTCACCGACGATGCGGCCGAGCAGCTCCACCGCCTCGGGCCCGGTCAGCCGGCCCAGCTGCACCCGGCACTGCGGCGGCCAGGCGACCAGCTCGGTGAGCTGCTCCCGGCTGGTGATCAGCACACCGCAGCCCGGGCTGCTCGGCAGCAGCGGCACGATGTGCGGGTACGAATGCACGTTGTCGAGCACCACGAGCACCCGTCGCTCGGCGAGGATGCTGCGATACAGCGAGGCCCGCTCCTCGAGACCGACCGGGATCCGGTCACCCGGTACGCCGAGCGAGCGCAGGAACCGGCCGAGGACTTCACCGACCGGGGCCGGTTCGTGATTCTCGTCGTAACCACGAAGGTCGGCGAAGAGGTGTCCGTCGGGGAAGTGCTCGGCGACTCGGTGCGCCCAGTGCACGGCCAGGCAGGTCTTGCCGAGTCCGCCGACTCCGGTGATGAGCCCGGCCGTCGGCCCGCGCACCTCGTCGGAGCGCTCCAACAGGGCGTCCAGCAGTGCCATTTCCCGTACGCGTCCGGTGAACCCCGGTACATCCGGCGGCAGTTCGAACGGCTTGCCCATCGGATCCCGCGGCTGTTCGTGCTCCGCGGCGGACGGCCCCCGCTCGCCCGCTGCCAAAGACACGTCGTCGTGCAGGATCGCGTCGTGCAATTCGCGTAGAGCGGGGCCCGGTTCGAGGCCGAGCTCATTGATGAACAGGCGGCGCCCGAGGCGGAACGTTTCCATGGCCTCGGCACGGCGGCCGGAACGGTACTGCGCGGTGATCAGATGGTACCGGGTGCGCTCACGCATGGGGTGCGCGCGCACCGTGGCGTCGAGTTCCGGAATGATTCTCTGGTGATGGCCGAGTTCCAGCTCGACGGCGATCGCGTCGTCATACGTGTTGAGACGTAACTCCTCCAGACGCCGCGCCTCGTCCTCGACCGCCGCCCCGGTCACCCCCGCCAGCGCGGGGCCGTGCCACAGCCGCAGCGCTTCGGAGTAGTGCCGGGCGGCATCGGGCAGCCGCTTCTCCTGCACGGCGCGCTCGGCGTTGGAGACGAGCGCCGAGAATTCGAGGCTGTCCAGCAGATGTCCGCCGGCGCGCAGCAGATATCCCGGATGGGCGGTGACGATGACTTCCTCGGCGATTCCAGCTTTCCTGAATGATTTGCGCAAGGCGGCTATGCAAATCGATACCTGCGTACGTGCCGTGGCGGGCGGTTGGTCTCCCCAGACCGCGTCGACCAGCTTGTCGACCGATACGGTCCTCTCCGGATTCAGCAACAAGAGTGCCAAAATGGTCCGGTGGCGCGGCCCGCCCACCTTCACCTGTCCATCGTCCGCGAGCACGCTCAGCGGACCAAGAATCTTGAAGCGCAACGGCTTCTCCACTTGCCCTCCCCTGCTCCGAAGTCCCTGCCGGAGCTCGCGGGTGCCCCGTGACGGGCCATGGTTGATCCATTCTATGCACCACTGGATGTGGAATTGTTAATTCCAGCGGAAGGGCTGGATCTGGTTGTTTCAGAATACGCGTCAGTAAGGTTGATGTTGAGTTAAGGATTTTGTTTGCGGATCAATAATCCCGGCGAATGCCGATTCCTGAACAAGGCTCAGCTTTTCCTGAACAGAGTTCAATACTTTTGGCGGCGTCCTCAGGGGCGGTAGCGCAGGGGATGTTCCCGGGGGATCTCCACGATCACGATCTCGGTCCCGTCCGGGTCCGCGATCCACATCTCGATCAGCCCCCACGGCTCCTGCACCGGCGGCCGCAGTACCTCGACGCCGGCGGCCGTCAGCTCCTCGTGCGCCGCCGTCACGTCCGCGACCTGGAGCCACAGCTTGAGCGCGGGGGAGGGCTGCGCCTCGGAGCGGCCCGCGACCTCCAGGAAGCCGCCGCCGAGGAAGTAGACGGTCCCGCGCTCCGGGCCCGTGCCGAACTCGCGGTAGACGGCGAGGCCCAGCTGCTCGCCGTAGAAGGTCCGGGACCGCTCCGGGTCGGTGGGGCGCAGGAGGGTCCGGCTGCTCAGTACATGCACCATGCAGCCGGAGCCTAGGGGAGGGTTACGCTCTTCGGTGCCCGAGCCGCGCCACCGAACGGAGAAACGCTCCATGGACACCGCCGCTTCCACCGGACTGGCCTTCCGTGACGCCACCGACGCCGATGTGGACGCTCTGGTCGCGTTGATCGAGTCGGCGTACCGCGGAGACCCCAGCCGGACCGGCTGGACCACGGAGGCGGACATCCTCCAAGGGCAGCGGACCGACCCCGAAGGCGTACTGGCCGTCATCAAGTCGCCGGACAGCCGGCTGCTGACGGTGGAACGGGACGGCGCGGTCGTCGCGTGCTGCCAGCTCGAGCACCGCGGCGACCACGCCTACTTCGGCATGTTCGCGGTCAGCCCGGCGCTGCAGGGTGAGGGTCTCGGCAAGGCGATCATCGCGGAGGCGGAGCGGCACGCGCGGGAGATCTGGGGTGTCGTGGAGATGCACATGACCGTGATCTCCGTACGCGAGGACCTCATCGCCTGGTACGAGCGGCGCGGCTACCGCCGTACGGGAAAGATGACGCCCTTCCCGTACGGCGACGAGCGCTTCGGCATTCCGCAGCGCGACGACCTGCAGTTCGAGCTGCTGGTCAAGCCGCTGGCGTGACGTTCACGCGGTGAAGCGGCCGGTGCGCTTGATCTCGGGATAGTCGGTGGTCGCGCCGTCCAGCTCCAGGGCGCGCACCAGCCGCAGCTGGTCCTGGGTGTTCACCACCCAGCCGATGATCCGCAGGTCGGCCTTGCGGGCGGCCTCGACGACCTCCAGGGTCAGCCGGCGGATGTTGAGGCAGACGGTCTCGGCGCCGGCCTCCGTGGCGCGCTCCACGACATCGATGCCATAGCGGCTCGCGATGAGCGCGGTGCGGACGCCCGGCACGAGGCGGGCGATCTCCGCGATCGCCTCGTCGTGGAACGACGACACCTCGACCCGCCCGACCAGGTCCCGCCGGTGCATGACCTCGGCCAGCGCCCTGGCCGCCGCAAGGTCCTTGATCTCGGCCTGCAGCGGCGTCCTGACGGCGTCCAGGACCTCCTCGAAGACGGGCACGAGCTCACCGTGTCCCGCGTCCAGCGCACGCAGCTCGGCGAGCGTCTTCTCGGCGATCGGCCCCGAGCCGTCGGTCGTACGGTCCACTTCGGCGTCGTGCATGACGACGAGAGCGCCGTCCTTGCTCAGATGCAGATCGAGTTCGATCAGGTCGAGGCCCGCATGCTGGGCGGCGATGAAGGAACGGAGGGTGTTTTCGGGTTCGACACCCATCACTCCGCGATGACCGATGGTGAGGAAGTTCAAGATTCGACTCGCTTCCGTCGACGGCGGCTCGGCTCGCGCGTGGGACCGACGGCGGCGCCCACGCGGCAAGGCCGCAGCCTAATGGCCCCGCTGTGCGATGTACCCGTTCGTACGCGGGGCAATGGCGGTGCCTGGCAGGGAAGATCCACGTCGGGCTGCCGGGACGGGTCACTCCGGGGTGGGCGAGTCCCGTGGCGGTTGACCGGCGGTCGCCGCCCTTGCCACTTGCGGGACTGACGGTTAGTCATGTCTCTGCCCCGTCAAGTGAGTTCGTCCGACCACTGTGGAGAGGTGCCGCGATGCCCAGCGAACCCGCGCCCGACGTCCTCGCCCTCATCGACGCCATCCGGGTCCACTTCCCGGATCTAGGGGGCACCGTCACCGACGCGGCCGAGGCCCGCCGCATCCTCGCCGCAGCGCCCGCGTGGCCCTTCGAACCGCCGACCGTGGGCTCGGTCGAGAACCGGGAGATACCGGGGCCGAAGGGGGCGCCTGAGATCCCCGTGCGGATCTATCGGCCGCAGCCGCAGCCGCAGGCGATGCACGAGGCGAATCCGCAGTTGACGTCGGAGCCGCAGCCGACGCCGGAGCGGGATTTGGATCCGGACCGGCTACCCGCGCTGCGCCCCACGGTCGTCTTCTTTCACGGCGGCGGATGGGTCATCGGCGGCCTGGACACCCACGACCCCATCGCGCGCGCCCTGTGTCGGGACGCCGGTGCGGTCGTCGTCTCGGTCGACTACCGGCTCGCGCCACAGGCGCGCTTCCCCGCGGCCGTCGACGACGCGTATGCCGCGCTGTGCTGGGCCGCAGAGCACATCGGGGAACTGGGCGGGGCTCCGGGCGCGTTGGCGGTCGCGGGCGACAGTGCGGGCGGGAACCTGGCGGCCGTCGCCGCACTGATCGCCCGCGACCGGGGCGGACCGGAACTCGCCCTCCAGGTGCTCATCTATCCCGCGACCGATGTACGGCCACGGGACGACACCTCCCGGTGGGACGGTGCGGGGTACTTCCTCACCCCGGCCCACGGCCGCTGGTTCGTCGAGCAGTACTTCGGGCCCGACGGCGACCGGTCGCACCCGCACGCCTCCCCTCTGCTGGCCGATCCGCACGGCCTGCCGCCGGCCCATATCGTCACCGCGGGCTTCGATCTCCTCTGCGCCGAAGGCCATGCGTACGCGGCGAAACTGTGCAAGTCAGGTATATCGGTCACCGAAGATCATTATCCGGGTATGTTCCACGGATTCTTCGGCTTCCCTGAACTTCTCGCGGATGCCCGCGCCGCCCAGCGACGCGTAGCGGAAGTAATCGCCTTCACGGTGTCCGACAGGAAAAAGAGCGGTGAAGGCGGGGGTTGCGCAGGATAATCTGCAGAGTCTCCTCTTGCGAGAAGGAACCTCAGTTACATACGGTGTCCATACGCGAGGTTCTCCTGTGGAGGATGGGACATGACGGAAATTCTTGTGCAGGTTGGCACGGAGGAGCGGGTTCCTCCCGTGGCCGGGGTGGTGGAGCACCCGGCATGGCCCGTGCTCAAGGATGCCGTGGAGGAGATCCGGCCCTGGCAGTCCAAGGACGGCTCCATCGACTTCGAGGCCGAGGGTGCGCCTGACGCGTCCGACGTCGAGCTGGCCGTACGCCGTGCCATAGACGCCATCGAGCAGCTGGCCGCGCTGCTGCCGCACGACGCGGCCTACCACGAGGCGCTCGTGAAGGATCTGCGGCGCTGGGCCGACGGCGGCTTCCAGGTACCCGACTTCCTCGACTCGCTGCTGGCCTTCCAGCCCGCCGCGCATCGCGAGGACGGTCTCCAGCACCTGGTCGTCTTCCCGATGTACACACAGAACGGCAACCCGAACCGCAACTTCGAAGCGGTCGTCCTGCGCATGGTGTGGCCGGACTGGCTGGCCGAACTGGAGCGCACGCGCTACGACAATCCGCTCTTCTGCGGCATCAGTTTCGAGGACTTCACCGCCGGCTACGACACGAATTCGGCCGTTCTCTTCCCCGAGACCATCGCCGTGCGCGAGGCGCCCGAGCGCTTCTCCTGGGGCGGCATCTTCTGCGACCGCGAGGCCGCCCGGTTCCGCGCCGTCACCGACGCGGCCGTGGGCATCCTGGGTCTGGAGCTGCCCGAGGACATCGCCGCCATGATCCACGACCAGGAGCGCTGCGAGCAGGCCTTCGTGCTGTGGGACATGGTCCACGACCGCACCCACAGCCACGGCGACCTGCCGTTCGACCCGTTCATGATCAAGCAGCGCCAGCCCTTCTGGATGTACGGCCTGGAGGAGCTGCGCTGCGACCTCACCGCCTTCAAGGAGGCCGTGAAGCTGGAGGCCGACGGCTTCCAGCAGGGCCGTGACGTGCAGTACGCGGTGCTCTTCGACCGGATGTTCCGCTTTCCCGTCACCGGCGAGCGCGTCCGCAACTACGACGGCCTCGGCGGTCAGCTGCTCTTCGCATACCTGCACAAGCACGATGTCGTCCGTTGGACCGACAACAAACTGCACATCGACTGGCAGCGCGCCCCGCAGGTCACCAACCAGCTCTGCGCCGAGATCGAGGACCTCTACCGGGCCGGCATCGACCGCCCCAAGCTCGTCCACTGGTTCAAGGCGTACGAGCTGGTCTCCACCTACCTCGCCCCGCACCCCGGCTCCCGCTGGGCCAAGGGTTCGGACGCCCTCGATCTGACCCAACCGCCGCGAAAGCTCGTGGACGACGTGCTTCCGGACGAGTTTCCGCTGAGCATGTTCTATGAGGCGCTCTCCAAGAGGCTGAAGAACGTGATCGCCTCCACCAAGGGCATCACCGCGGCGAGCGCCGAGCGGGCCGCCGCGTGAGCGCCCGCGTCCAGGACGCTCAGGAGGCGAAGAAGATGGCGAACGGAGCTCTCAGCGGTGCGGTGATCGCGGTGGCCGGCGCGGGTGGACCCGCCGGGCGTGCGACGCTGGCCCGGCTTGCCGACGCGGGTGCGATCGTCGTCGGCTCGGACAACGACCCCGAGCGGCTCGCGGAGGCCGTGGACGCGGCCCGCTACGGGCACGGCGGCGCCACCGTCGTCGGGGACACGGTCGACCTGCTCGACCTGGACTCGACCCGCGACTGGGCCACCCGCATCGAGAAGGACTTCGGCCGGGTCGACGGCCTGGTCCACCTCGTCGGTGGCTGGCGCGGCAGCGAGACGTTCACCAAGACCAGCCTCGACGACTGGGACTTCCTGGAGCTGCTGCTCATTCGCACGGTGCAGCACACCTCCCTCGCGTTCCACGAGGCGCTGCAGCGCAGCGACCGCGGCCGGTACCTCCTGATCAGCGCGGCGGGCGCGAGCAAGCCCACCGCAGGCAACGCCGCCTATGCCGCCGCCAAGGCCGCCGCCGAAGCGTGGACGCTGGCCATGGCCGACTTCTTCCACAAGGCCGGGGGTGCCGGGGGGCCGACATCGGCGGCTGCGATCCTGGTGGTCAAGGCACTGGTGCACGACGCGATGCGCGCCGAGCGCCCGAACGCGAAGTTCGCGGGCTTCACGGACGTCAAGGATCTGGCCGAGGCCATCGCCGGCGTCTGGGAGAAGTCCGCCGCAGAAGTGAACGGAAACCGTCTGTGGCTCACCGAGACGCCGTGAACCCTCCCAAGACCGACGCCCGACGTCACCACGACCCGGCCGTCCGCGGTTTCGCCAGCGACAATTACGCGGGGGCCCACCCGGAGGTGCTGGCGGCCCTCGCGCTGGCCAACGGCGGCCATCAGGTCGCGTACGGCGAGGACGACTACACGGAGAACCTGCAGGGGATCATCCGCAGTCACTTCGGTGCCACCGCGGAGGCCTTCCCGGTCTTCAACGGCACCGGCGCGAACGTGGTCGCGCTCCAGGCGGTCACCGACCGCTGGGGCGCGGTGATCTGTGCCGAGAGCGCGCACATCAACGTCGACGAGGGCGGCGCCCCCGAGCGCATGGGCGGCCTCAAGCTGCTCACGGTGCCCACGCCAGACGGAAAGCTCACCCCCGAGCTGATCGACCGGCAGGCGTACGGCTGGGACGACGAGCACCGGGCGATGCCGCAGGTCGTCTCGATCACCCAGAGCACCGAGCTGGGCACCCTCTACACGCCCGACGAGATCCGCGCGATCTGCGACCATGCCCACGCGCACGGCATGAAGGTGCACCTGGACGGGTCCCGGATATCCAACGCGGCCGCCTCTTTTGACGTCCCGATGCGGACGTTCACCAACGCGCTCGGCGTCGACATCCTGTCGCTGGGCGGGACGAAGAACGGCGCGCTGTTCGGCGAGGCCGTCGTCGTGCTCAACCAGGACGCCGTCAGCCATATGAAGCATCTGCGCAAGCTGTCGATGCAGCTCGCCTCCAAGATGCGCTTCGTCTCCGTACAGCTGGAGGCGCTGCTCTCCAAGGACCTGTGGCTGCGCAACGCCCGGCACTCGAACGAGATGGCCCAGCGGCTGGCCGAGGGCGTGCGCGCGGTGCACGGGGTGGAGATCCTCTACCCGGTCCAGGCCAACGCGGTCTTCGCGCGGCTGCCGCACGACGTGAGTGAGCGCCTGCAGAAGCGCTACCGCTTCTACTTCTGGGACGAGTCCGCGGGCGACGTCCGCTGGATGTGCTCCTTCGACACGACCGAGGACGATGTCGACGGGTTCGTGGCGGCTCTCAAGGAGGAGATGGCCCACCACTAGCCTGGGCAGTGATGCATAGATATACGGTCGGCCGAAAAGTCATTGACTCTCGATCGGCCGTATTTCTATGCTCTGCGGGCATGGAGCTCATCCAGGAAACCTCTGACCTTTCCGCCTACTTGGTCGCCGACGAGGTCATTGACCATGACCATCCGGTCGTCCGTGAGGTGGCCGCACTCCTCGCCAAGGGTGCCGCCGACTCGTATGTCTATGCGCAGGCCGCGTACGAGTTCGTGCGCGACACCATTCCGCACTCACAGGACGCCGGTGACCTGCGCGTCACCTGGCGCGCCTCCGATGTCCTGGAGCGGCGCACCGGCATCTGTCACGCCAAGGCGCACGCGCTGGCCGCGCTGCTGCGTGCGGAGGACATCCCGACCGCCCTGTGCTACCAGTCGCTGCTGCACGACGACGGCAGCGGGCACGCCGTGCACGGCCTGGTGGCTGTCCGGTTCAACGGCGCCTGGCATCGGCAGGACTGCCGGGGGAACAAGCCCGGCGTCGACGCGCAGTTCTCGCTCGACGGTGAGCGGCTGGCCTGGATTCCCGACCGGGAGTCCAGTGAGGTGGACTACCCGGTACTGTACGCTGAACCTCATCCGGCCGTTCTGCGCGCCCTCAAGGAGGCCCCGGACCGGCCTTCCCTAGGGCGGACGCTTCCCACCGCACTCTGAGCCAAGGCAGACAAGGCAGACGATGAATCTCACGCTCACCGTGTCCGACGAGGTGCGCGCCCTCGCGCCCGGCTTCACCCACGTCGCCATCGAGGCGTACGGACTGGTCAACGGGCCCAGCACCGAGGGGACTTCGGCGCTGCTCGACGACGCGGCGCGACGACTGGCCTCACGCCTGGAGGGTCGAGCTCCGCACGAGGACCCGCACATGGCGGCCTGGCGGGAGGTGTACACGGCGTTCGGCTCCAAGCCGTCGCGTACCCGCAACTCGGCGGAGGCGCTGGCCAAGCGCGCCCTCTCGGACGCCGGACTGCCTCGGATCAATGTCCTCGTGGACCTCTACAACGCGATCAGCGTCGCCCACCTGATCCCGGTCGGCGGTGAGGACACCGGCCACATCCAGGGCACGATGCGGCTCGTGCGTGCCACCGGCGACGAGGACTTCGTGACTGTCGCGGGCGGCGAGGAGGTCGTCGAGCACCCCGACGCGGGCGAGGTGGTGTGGCGCGACGACGCGGGCGTGACCTGCCGACGCTGGAACTGGCGCCAGGGGCCGCGCACCCGGCTCACGGAAGAGTCCGTCTCGGCGATCTTCCTCCTGGAGAGCCTGGCGCCGATGCCGGTGGCCGACGTCGAGGCCGCCGGCGCCGAACTCGCCGAGCTGCTGGAGAAGTTCAGCCCCGGGACGCAGATCACCGTGCACGCTCCCGCGTGGGCAGCCCGGGGATGACTCGAGGACCCACACACAGGAAGCTTCGTCGAACGCTGTCGAGAACGACCTAGGGCTGTCGCAGGAAGTTCACCTCGCGCCGGGCCCAGGCGCGCAGGAGGTCGCCGCAACCGTCCGGTACGGGGAGATCCCGCAGGCCCCCGTCGCCGCTGCCGGTGCGCCGGACTTCCACGTACGGGACACGGGCCCAGCACACCGCGGGCGCAGGACACATACGCCTCGCACAGCCCCACGATCGCTGATGCCGGCGCGACCGTGAGCCGGGCGGCGAGCAACTCGTGCATCACGCCCTGGCTGTCGTCGCAGCGCAGGAACTCCTCGACCGGCTGCGCGGGCAGCCCCGCCGGCAGCGCGGGGCCGCGGCCCCGCGTCGGCAAAAGCTGATAAGTGTCGAACCAGCGGACCAGGGACTGCCCCCGGTCGCCCGCACTCGCCGACGCGCGCCGCAGCCACCGGGCCGTTGCGGGGACGGCTTCCACGATCACGCCGGCCGCGACTTCTGCCGGCACGGAACTCGGGCCCCCTTCCCCGGACTTCCGCTCAATACGGGGAAGGTATCCATCGCCTGACGGAGCGTCCAGACGGCGTGGCACGCGCCCACAGGGCGCGCGAACGAGTCCACGCCCCGGAGCCGGCTCAGTGGCCTCCTGCCGCCCGGGAGCGACGATTCAGTGCGCGTCGCGCGCCATAGTCACCATGCCGCGCACTCGGCTGCCCAGGAGTGACGATTCAGCGCGCCCCGGCCACGCCGGAGGTGACGATTCAGCGGGCCTCGGCCGCCTTCACCTCTTCGGGAGTCGGCGCCGTGCCGCCGAGGTGGGCGGGCATCCACCAGGTGTCGTCCGGACCCTTGGGCCGTACCGGATAGGCGCGCTGAGCGGCCTCCAGGAGCTCCTGGACGCGCGCGCGCAGACGCCGCGTAATGGCGCCCGCGTACTGGTCCTGCGGCGCTTCCACCGGCTCGCCGACCCGGATGGTGATCGGGGTGTGGCTGCGCTTGAAGTTGCGCGGGTGACCCTTGGTCCACAGTCGCTGGGTGCCCCACAAGGCCATCGGGATCAGCGGGACGCCGGCCTCCTGGGCCATGCGCGCGGCACCCGACTTGAAGCTCTTCAAGGTGAAGGACTGCGAGATGGTCGCCTCGGGGAAGACGCCGACGATCTCGCCGGAGCGCAGCGAATCCAGCGCGTGCTGGTACGCCGTCTCACCCTGCTTGCGGTCCACCGGGATGTGCTTCATGCCTCGCATCAGCGGACCGGAGATCTTGTGCCGGAACACCGACTCCTTCGCCATGAAGCGCACCAGACGCTTCTGCGGCAGCGCGGCCAGACCGTCGAAGATGAAGTCCAGATAGCTGATGTGATTGCTCACCAGCACGGCGCCGCCCGAGCGCGGAATGTTCTCCGATCCCTGGCAGTCGATCTTGAGGTCCCAGGCCTTGAACAACGTTTGGGCGAGACCGACGACGGGACGGTAGACAAGCTCTGCCATGGACGGGGTGGACCCTTCTCTCTGCCTGGGAAGGGGTCTCCCGGCGGGAAAGTTACGCAGCCGTAGGTTTACGGCATTGCGCAGATCGTGCCCGAAGAACGGACGAGGGGCCAGTCCTGGTGCCGCACAACGGCGAGATCCTCGTCACGTCCTTCACTTGATCCACCTCGGACTTTTAACCCACCTTTACTCCGTACGTACCGTCAGGCGGCGTACGACCAGGTACAACTCGCATCCCAAGCAATACCCGAACGCCGCATTGAGGAAGGCCGCGGCGAGCGTGCAACCGGTCGCCGCGAGCGCCAGCCACTGCGGTCCCGCCGTGTAGCCGATGAGTCCCACCACCGCGAAGACGAGTCCGACCGCCTGCGCGAACTGCGGCGGTTCGGGCGCCTCGAACTCGGTCGGCGCCCCAAGGCGAGGGCGTACGACCTTGCGGAACAGCCAGCCGTACGGAGAGCGCGCCACCCCGCCCGCCGCGCCCAGCGCGAACGCCAGCACCTGCCAGGCCAGCAGCCAGGCGCTGCCGGTGCTCAGCACGACCGCCAGTACGACGGCCGTCACGGCCGCGCCGAATCGCGGGCCCCTCACATCGATGTCCATGAATCAAGCATTCCGCACGGGGTGGGATCCGTGGAGTCGGGAATCTTTGCGGTCTCGTGAATGCTTGTGCAGACGATGACCGGACTTGTGGTGTGTGTGGTGGTACTCGCCTTGGCGAGCGCGTACGGAGTGCTGCATCAGCGGCGGAGCGGGAGGGTGAGAGTGCGCGGGCGCGACGGCGGAAAGCGGCTCGGCGCGGCGGAGTTGGGGGAGGGGCTCGGCGAACGGGCCACGCTCGTCCAGTTCTCCAGTGCCTTCTGTGCCCCGTGCCGGGCGACCCGCAGGGTCCTCGGCGAGGTGGCCGAGATGGTCCCGGGCGTGACTCACATCGAGATCGACGCCGAGGACCGCCTGGAACTCGTCCGCGCGCTCGACATCTTGAAGACCCCGACCGTGCTGGTGCTCGACGCGGAGGGCCGGGTCGTACGGCGCGCCACCGGTCAGCCGCGCAAGGCGGATGTGATCGCCGCGTTGGGGGAGGCCGTATGAGTCCGTGGCGATCTTGGTGACGGATCTCCCAGATCCCGGGACGCACTTGACTGCGCGCACCACCTATCGTCAGCCTGACCGTATGCCCCCGGAACTCCTTCTCTTCGAGCGTGTCCACGTGGACCTGGCCCGCACCGCGAGTGCGCGGTGTCCGGGCTGTTGAGCAGCCGCGGATCCGCTCGTCATTCCACCCAGAAGGACAACTCCATGACGGCCTCGCCCGACCTCGGCACTTCCCGGCTCGCCTCTCCGGACCTGCTGCGCTCCGTCTTCCGGCGGCACGCAGCCGGTGTCGCCGTGATCACGGCTCCCGGCGGCGGGGGCCCCGTCGGCTTCACCGCCACCTCGCTCACCTCGGTCTCCGCCGAGCCCCCCGTCATCTCCTTCGGCATCGGTGTCGGGGCCTCCAGCTGGCCGGCGATCTCCGAGTCCGACCATGTCGGCGTCCACGTACTCGGCGAACACCAGCAGGAGCTGGCTGCCACTTTCGCCAGGAGCGGGGCCGACCGCTTCGGCGCGCCCACCCGATGGCGTAAGGGGCCCGAGGGAGTTCCCGTCCTCGACGACGTGCTCGCCTGGCTCGTCTGCAGGGTCGTCGCGCGCGTGCCCGCGGGCGATCACCGCATCGTGCTGGCCGAGGTCGTCCTGGGCGACCCCTCGGGCGCGGGCCGACCGCTTCTGTACCACCAGGGGCGCTTCAACGGCCTGCGTGACTGAAGCTACTGGGCAGTGCTACCCACCGGTTCTACTCGTCAGTTACGCAGCGTTGCCAAGGTCACAGTTCAAAGCGCTTGCTTAGTGGGCGTCCAGTGGGTGTACTGACGAGTAATATTTCGGTCGGAGCGCGGGTCGCCCCGACCGGGATCGGCCGCTTCAGGCGCCTATGCTGCCTGAAAGAAGGCAGCCCAGAAATGACGATGCAGTAGGAGAGCCGGCGTGAGCTTGAGGATCGTTGTCACTGTGAAGTACGTGCCCGACGCCACTGGCGACCGGCACTTCGCCGATGACCTGACCGTCGACCGTGACGACGTGGACGGTCTGCTCTCGGAGCTCGACGAGTACGCGGTGGAGCAGGCGCTGCAGATCGCCGAGGACGCCGACGACGCCGAGATCACCGTGCTGACCGTCGGCCCCGAGGACGCCAAGGACGCGCTGCGCAAGGCGCTTTCGATGGGTGCGGACAAGGCCATCCACGTCGAGGACGACGACCTGCACGGCACGGACGTCATCGGTACGTCGCTGGTGCTGGCGAAGGCGATCGAGAAGGCCGGTTACGACCTGGTCATCTCCGGCATGGCCTCGACCGACGGCACCGCCGGTGTGGTCCCCGCGCTGCTGGCCGAGCGCCTGGGTGTCCCGCAGGTCACGCTGCTCTCCGAGGTCTCCGTCGAGGACGGCGTCGTCAAGGGCCGCCGTGACGGCGACTCCGCCTCGGAGCAGCTGGAGGCTTCCCTCCCGGCCGTCGTGTCGGTCACCGACCAGTCGGGTGAGGCGCGTTACCCCTCCTTCAAGGGCATCATGGCCGCCAAGAAGAAGCCGGTGGAGTCCTGGGACCTGGAGGACCTGGAGATCGAGGCGGGCGAGGTCGGTCTCGAGGGCGCCTGGACCAAGGTGGACTCCGCGGCCCAGCGCCCGGCGCGCACCGCCGGCACGATCGTCAAGGACGAGGGCGAGGGCGGCAAGCAGCTCGCTGGGTTCCTCGCGGGCCAGAAGTTCATCTAAGCGGTGTCGGGGGAGTGCAGGCACGCCCCCGACACCGCCAGGCCCACCCCGCTTACCGCCCCTCAGACCTCGAAAGCACGCAGGAGAGCATTCCCATGGCTGAAGTTCTCGTCTACGTCGACCACGTGGACGGTGCCGTCCGCAAGCCCACCCTGGAGCTGCTGACGCTGGCCCGTCGCATCGGCGAGCCCGTCGCCGTCGCCCTCGGCTCCGGTGCCGAGAACACCGCCGCCGCGCTCGCCGAGCACGGCGCGGTGAAGGTGCTCACGCACGACGCCGCCGAGTACGCCGACTACCTGGTCGTCCCGAAGGTGGACGCCCTGCAGGCCGCGTACGAGGCCGTCTCCCCGGCCGCCGTGCTGGTCCCGTCCTCCGCCGAGGGCAAGGAGATCGCGGCCCGCCTCGCGGTCCGTATCGGCTCCGGCATCATCACCGACGCCGTCGACCTGGAGGCCGGTGACGAGGGTCCGGTGGCCACGCAGTCCGCGTTCGCCGCCTCCTTCACCACCAAGTCCCGTGTCGCCAAGGGCACCCCGGTCATCACGGTCAAGCCGAACTCGGCTCCCGTGGAGGCCGCCCCGGCCGCCGGCGCCGTCGAGGCCCTCGCGGTCTCCTTCTCCGAGAAGGCCACCGGCACCAAGGTGACCGCGCGCACCCCGCGCGAGTCGACCGGTCGCCCCGAGCTGACCGAGGCCGCGATCGTGGTCTCCGGCGGCCGTGGTGTCAACGGCGCCGAGAACTTCTCGATCATCGAGGCGCTGGCCGACTCCCTCGGTGCCGCCGTGGGCGCCTCGCGCGCCGCGGTCGACGCCGGCTGGTACCCGCACTCCAACCAGGTCGGCCAGACCGGTAAGTCCGTCTCGCCGCAGCTGTACATCGCCTCCGGCATCTCCGGGGCGATCCAGCACCGCGCCGGTATGCAGACCTCGAAGACGATCGTGGCGATCAACAAGGACGCCGAGGCCCCGATCTTCGACCTGGTCGACTACGGCGTGGTCGGCGACCTCTTCGAGGTCGTCCCGCAGCTGACCGATGAGATCAAGTCCCGCAAGGGCTGAGCATCCCGGAGGTACGAGGCCCCTGTGACCGTCGCGGTCACGGGGGCCTCGGCTCATCCCAGGGCCAGCGAGGCCTGCACGGGCAGATGGTCGCTCGGGAACTGGCCGTTCAGGGAGTACGTGTTGATCGCCGCCCGGTGTGCGGTCACGCCCGGCGTGGCGAGGATCCGGTCGCCGTCCGGCACCAGCGGTTTGTAGCCGTGGAAGGTGGCGTAGAGCGGGCCGCGCTCGGCCGCCGTGTCCCAGGTGTCGACGAGCCCGGCGCCCAGCATGGTGTCGTAGACCGCATTCCTGTGGGCCGCCACATTGAAGTCGCCGGTCATGAGCAGCGGCAGGGAACGGTCGAGCCCGGCGATCCGCGCGCCGATCAGAGCGGAGCCCCGCGCACGTGCGTTCTGACTCGCGCTGTCCAGGTGGGTGTTGAGGAAGTAGAACTCCCGCTCCCCGTCGCGCAGATCACGGAAGCGGACCCAGGTGACCATACGGATGCAGACGCCGCCCCAGGTGTTCGAACCGATCACCTCGGGGGTGTCGGAGAGCCAGAAGTGGTCGTACTCCACGGGTGCGAGGCGGCGGGTGTCGTAAGGGACGGCCGCGGACTCGTCGCGGCTGCCGCCCCCGCGGCCGGTGCCGATCCAGTCGTAGTGCGGTCCGAGATCGGACCGGACGTCGCGGACCTGCTGGTAGAACCCTCCTGGGTGCCTAAGACATGCGGACGCTCCCGGCGCAGCAGCTCGCGCATGACGGGGCGGCGCACCTTCCGGCTGCCGGGTTCCGCGCTGCTCGCGAAGCGGAGGTTGAAGGTCATGACGTCCAGGCGGCGGCCGCCGCGCCGGGTGGCGGAGGCCTGCGCCGTACTGAGCAGAGGCATGGCAATCGCGGCGGCCGCCGCGGTCCTGAGCCCCATGCGGCGGGTCACTCTGGTGGAGTTCGACACGCGTGCTCCTTCGGTCGCGAGTCAGGATGAAGGGTGTGCACCGCAGTGTGGAAGAAGGAGCAGAGACAAGCGTGAACGGTCGGGGCATCGGAGTGTCCCGCGATCCAAGAGGGTGTTGACCGGCAGGAAGATCCCCAGATAACTTCATTCTACGGATTGTTGATTCCGTAGTGCGGAAAAGTGGAGGGTGTGGGATGGGTCAGGGTCAGCAGGAGAAGGTGGCGACGAGTCTCGCGGGAGCCGTCAGCGAGGAGATCAGCGCCTCCCTCGCCCCGGTCGACGCCGAACTGGAGCGCCGCTACCCAGGAGACCCCGGTACCCGGCAGCCCGTCCACACCGTGTACGTCCCCGGTGACCTGTTCGCCGCCGACACCATTCGCTCCTGGGGCGACCAGGCCCTGGCCGCCCTCGACGAGCACGCCCCGGACGCCGCTTCCTTCGCCGCCGTCCTCGGCCTCACCGACGAGCTCGCCGAGCCCGTCTACGACCGCGTGCGGGCCAAGCTGGAGCGCGAACCCATCGAGGATCTGCGCGTCGACTTCGAGGACGGCTACGGACCGCGTCCGGACGCCGAGGAGGACGAGACGGCGGCGCGCGCGGCCCGGTTGATCGCCGAGGCGTACCAGAACGGCACGGTGGCCCCGTACATGGGCATCCGCATGAAATGCATGGAGGCGCCGGTACGCGACCGGGGCATCCGCACGCTCGACATCTTCCTCACCGGCCTGATGGAGGCCGGCGGCCTGCCCGACGGGCTCGTGCTGACACTGCCGAAGGTGACGTACGCGGAGCAGGTCACCGCGATGGTCCGGCTCCTTGAGGAGTTCGAGAAGGCGCGGGGCCTGGAGCCCGGCCGGATCGGCTTCGAGATCCAGATCGAGACCAGCCAGTCCATCCTCGCCACCGACGGCACCGCGACCGTCGCCCGGATGATCCAGGCCGCCGAGGGTCGGGCAACCGGTCTGCACTACGGCACCTTCGACTACAGCGCCTGCCTCGGCGTCTCCGCCGCCTACCAGGCCAGCGACCACCCCGCCGCCGACCACGCCAAGGCGATCATGCAGGTCGCGGCCGCCGGCACCGGCGTACGTGTCTCCGACGGCTCCACGAACGTCCTGCCGGTCGGCCCGACCGAGAAGGTGCACGACGCCTGGCGGCTGCACTACGGCCTCACCCGCCGTGCCCTGGCCCGCGCCTACTACCAGGGCTGGGACATGCACCCCGGCCACATCCCCACCCGCTACGCCGCCGTCTTCGCCTTCTACCGCGAGGGCTTCGAACAGGCCGCCGCCCGCCTCGCCCGCTACGCCGCCCACGCCGGCGGCGACGTCATGGACGAGCCCGCCACCGCCAAAGCCCTCAGCGGCTACCTCCTGCGCGGCCTGGACTGCGGCGCCCTGGACATCGCGGAGGTCGCGAGGGTCACGGGTCTGACGCGGGCGGACCTGGAGGGCTTCGCGGCACCGAGGCGCGGGGACCTGACAATCTCCGGGAAGTAGAGCGCGCCCTTGGGGGCGCGGGGAACTGCGCGACCAAGCCTCTGTAGCCCGCACTTCGAGAGTGACCCACCTGGACCTGTCTTTCGGATCCCGCCTGGGCCGCGGGGCTCGGCACGCACATCTGCCGCGTTGTCGTCACTCGCCGATTCCCCCACGCTCGGCTTGGCTCGCGCGGTGGACCCCCATTGCGTCGGCTTGGCTCGCGCGGTGGACCCCCATTGCGTCGGCTTGGCTCGCGCGGTGGACCCCATTGCGTCGGCTTGGCTCGCGCGGTGGACCCCATTGCGTCGGCTTGGCTCGCGCGGGGGACCCCATCGCGTCGGCTCCCTGCTCCGCCTTGCAGCTGCACGCGCCAAGCCCCGCTCACCGGCAGTGGTGAGGCGCCGCCACCCGAAGCCGGCGTGATCCGAAAGCCGGGCCTTAGACGTATCTCTCCAGGCCGGAGGTCATGGTGAGCCGCTCCTCGGCGAACATCCGGGTTCCGAGCGAGCAGCGCGCCCTGTCGAAGCGCGCCCGGGCGCAGAACTCCTCGGGCGTGTCCCCGAACAGCTCCCGCAGCCGCGGGGACGCCGCGAGGAGCGAGACGAGCAGCGCCCGCTCGCCGGGGTGCGCCCGGGGCACCCCGGCACCGTCCTGAAGCACCCCACGCCGGTTGACGTAGACGTAAGCACCGGGCAGCAGCTCACCGGACTCCAGCTCGATCCGGACGTCGGACGACGGAAGCCAGGCCCGTTCGTACGCCCCGGTCGCCGAGAAAACCCCCTCGCTCCTGTCGACTACGGCGAGCTGGTCCGAGTCGAGCCAGGTGACGAACAACTCGCTGACCACACCCGGTGCATGGAACGGCGACGCGGACACGTACCCCATGAGGCTCACGTGGGCGGACACGCCGACGCCGATGCCGGCCACCCGGGCCTTCACCATCGGGATCGTGCCGGACACCTCGGACTCCGCCATCTTGTGCCGGAGTTGGCCGGGGCAGGCGTTGGAGCCGACGGCCACGACCGGAACGCGGTCCTCGTACACCAGGCGGGTCAGGGGCAACAGCCGGTCCCCGTCGAGGAGTCCGGACTCCTCGGGCCACGCGCCCGGATAGCTGAGCGGATGGTCGCGCGGCGCCTCGGCGAGGCCGAGGGCGTCGAGCGAACGGGTTTCCGGGGCGCCCATGGCTCAGTGCGCGGGCGGCAGTTCCCCCGAGCCGCGTGTGATCAGGCGCGTCGGGAGTTCGATGCGCTCCGGGGTGACGAGGTTGCCGTCGAGCTGGCGGAAGAGCCGCTCGGCGGCCGTGCGGCCGAGGGCGGCGGCGTCCTGGGCGACGACGGTCACGCCGGGCTGGAGCAGGTCGGCGAGCTCGATGTCGTCGAAGCCGACCAGGGCAACGGGGCGGCCGCGCTCGGCGATGACACGGACGACCGTGACGGTGACGCGGTTGTTGCCCGCGAAGACGGCGGTGACGGGAGAGGGGCCGGACAACATGTCCTCGGCCGCCTTTCGCACCCGCTGGGGGTCGGTGACGCCGAGGGACATCCAGGCGTCCTCCACCTGTATGCCCGCGTCCTCCATGGCTGCGCGGTAGCCGCGCAGCCGCTCGGCGGCGGTGTGGATGCGGGGCATGTCGCCGATGAAGCCGATCCGGCGGTGGCCGTGGGCGATGAGGTGAGCGACACCGTCCCGGGCGCCGCCGAAGCTGTCCGAGAGCACGACGTCGGCGTCGATCTTGCCGGCCGGCCGGTCCACGAAGACCGTGGCGACGCCCGCCTTTATCTCGGGTTCGAGATAGCGGTGGTCGTCACCGGCCGGAATGACGACGAGCCCGTCCACGCGGCGCGCGCACAGGGCGAGGACGAGTTCCTGCTCGCGGTCCGGGTCCTCGGCGCTGGAGCCGTTGATCAGCAGGGCTCCGTGGGCACGGGCCACCTCCTCGACCGCGCGGCTCAGCGGTCCGTAGAACGGGTCCGCGAGGTCCTCCAGGACGAGGCCGATGCTGGCGGTGCGGCCCTTGCGCAGGACTCGCGCGCTGTCGTTGCGCCGAAAGCCCAGCGCGTCGATGGCCTCCTGGACGCGGCGTTCGGTGTCCGGGGTGACCCCCGGCTCGCCGTTGACTACGCGCGAGACCGTCTTCAGGCCGACTCCCGCACGCGCCGCGACGTCCTTCATGGTCGGACGGTTTCCGTAGCGGTTCTCGGATCGGCGGGCGGTCTCGGCCACGATGTACTGTCCTGTCCTGTCGTCCACGGGGATGCGTCGGTCCATGGGGTTGTATGAGGATGTGGCGTCGAGCATAGAGCCTGGACAACGTTGTCAGATGCGGGAGAGACTGTCCACCGCAATCTCCGGCCTCCGCCCCCACTGCGAGACCGGCCTGCCCTTTTCTCAAGGTTCACCGGGAGACCTGACTCTGATGCACACCGACCTCGTGGCCGCGCTCGACATCGGCGGCACCAAGATCGCCGGAGCGCTGGTGGACGGCCACGGCCGGATCCTCCTGCGCGCGCAGCGCGCGACGCCCGCGCAGGAGGACGGCGACACCGTGATGCGGGCCGTCGAGGACGTGATCGGCGAGCTGACGGTCTCCCCGCTGTGGAGCAGGGCGCGGGCCGTCGGCATCGGCAGCGCGGGCCCGGTGGACGCCTCCGCCGGCACAGTGAGCCCCGTGAATGTCCCGGGCTGGCGGGACTACCCGCTCGTCGAGCGGGTCCGCAAGGCCGCGACGGGGCTGCCCGTCGAGCTGATCGGCGACGGCGTGGCCATCACGGCGGCCGAGCACTGGCAGGGCGCCGCCCGCGGCCACGACAACGCGCTGTGCATGGTGGTGTCCACGGGCGTGGGCGGCGGGCTCGTCCTGAACGGGCGGCTGCACCCCGGTCCCACCGGCAACGCCGGCCACATCGGGCACATCAGCGTCGACCTCGACGGCGACGCCTGCCCGTGCGGCTCCCGCGGCTGCGTCGAGCGCATCGCGAGCGGTCCGAACATCGCCCGCCGCGCCCTGGAGGGCGGCTGGCGGCCCGGCCCCGACGGCGACACCTCGGCTGCCGCGGTGGCCGAGGCCGCCCGTGCGGGCGACCCGGTCGCGGTGGCCTCCTTCGAACGGGCCGCGCAGGCGCTCGCGGCGGGCATCGCGGCCACGGCAACCCTTGTCGAGATCGACATAGCCGTCATCGGCGGCGGAGTGGGCAAGGCGGGCGATGTCCTGTTCGCGCCGCTGCGCGAGGCCCTGGCCACCTACGCGACGCTGTCCTTCGTACGGCGGCTGACCGTGACGCCCGCGCTGATGGGCACGGACGCCGGGCTGGTCGGCGCGGCCGCGGCCGCGCTCAGCAGGAATCCGAGCGCGACTGCGGCCGGCGTCTGAGCGGTCGAGGGCCCAGCGGGTCGGGGCCCGGCCCGCTGGGCGGACCGGACCAGGTGCAACCCGCAGGGGCCTGACCGACCCGTGGCCGACCGTCCGGGGCTGAAGGGTTCAGCCCCGGACGGCTGAAATCCGGCCCCTCCGGCGTTCGAGGAGCAAGGTCCGGGGCCGCAGCCCCGGATAGAGGACGGGCAGGGGCGGAGGGGCGAACACGCACCCACCCTCACGGCAGTGGACCCGCCTGTCCCCGACCGATCCGATGGCGTCGGCGGATCCTCGCTCCCGACGGCCAGGGGCTGAACCGTCGGAGTCTGGCCGACGAGAGTTCCGCCTCCGCCGCTTCAGCAACTCAGTTTCGCGTCCGCCCAGTCCGCGTGGTCCGAGTCGATCCCGTCGCCGCCGTCGGTGACAACGAGTCGGACCGCCTGGGCACCGGTCACGTCCGCCGTGATCGGCTGGGCCGGCATCGCGTTGGTGAGGACGCCGGTCGAGGCGACCTTGGTCCCGTCGGCCCAGATCTCGAAGGCTACGGTGCCCTTGGCGGCCTTCTCGTCGTCGACGCCGACGTCCGCGGTGACCGTCGTGCACGCCTTGCCCGTGTAGTACTCGACGGCGCTCTCCGCGTGCACGCCGAGCCCCTTGGCGTATACGGTCCCGCCCAGAGTGATCGGATGACCGTCGCCCGCGGCGCTCTCACCATTGCTGGTGTTGCGCTCGACCGGTCCCCAGCCGTTGGTCGTCGACAGCCACGGAAGGTCACCGAGGTAGGAGACCCCGGAGGGTGGGGCCACGACCACGGATGCCTTCAGCGGCAGCACGCGCTCGGCGCGTACGCCGTTCGGTGAGCGGTAACTGGCCTTCAGCGTCAGGTCGTACGACCCCGTGGCCGCGCCGGCGGGCGCGGTGACCTGCCACTGCGTACGCAGTGCGCGGCCCGTCGGCACCGTGCCCGCGCTCGTCGGCGAGGTCGCCGCGACCGTCCAGCCCTCGGGGCCGCTCAACGTCACGGAGACGCGCTTCGCGGGCGTCCGGCCGAGGTCGGTGACCGTCGACGTCAGCGAGGCCGGCCTGCCCGCCTCGACCAACGGGCTTCCGTCCAGCCCGAGTTCGACGGCGGGCGGGTTCTTGGCCCACCGGGGGTCGACCGAGACGCGTACCAGTACGGTCCCGTGGGCGGGAACGGTCGCCGAGATGGTGCCCGCGGTGTTGTAGCTCTTGCGCTGCCACAGATCGCGCAACGTGTAGGCGTCGGCCTCGGGCAGGCCCACGGCCTGCGCTGTCGTGGCGATCCGCTGTGCGCTGCCGGTCTCGTTGAACAGTGCCACCGCCCGGCTGCCGTCCTTCATCTCCTTGGCGACGACCCAGCGTCCGCCCTCGGAGGAGAGCACTGTGCCCTGCTTGCCCAGCGGGTCCTGGTCGACCGCGATGACCTCCTTGTTGTCGAGGATGTCGAAGGTCGCGGCGGACGCCTTGCGCAGATCGGAGCCGATCAGCAGCGGCGCCGCCATGATCGACCACATGGAGAAGTGCGAGCGGTACTCGGTGTCGGTCATGCCGCCGTTGCCGACCTCCAGCATGTCCGGGTCGTTCCAGTGCCCGGGGCCGGCGTACGGGGCGAGGGGCAGGTTCTGCTTGAGGATCGACAGCATCGAGCCCCAACTGTCGCTGATGTCCCCGGTCGTACGCCACAGATGTCCGACGTCGGACGCCCATTCCCAGGGTTTGTTCTGGCCCCACTCGCAGATGCTGTAGACGATCGGGCGCCCGGTCGCCTTCAGGGCGTCACGCATGGTCGTGTACCGCAACTTGGCATCCACGCCCTGGTTGTTGCAGTTGTCGTACTTGACGTAGTCGACACCCCAGTCGGCGAACTGCTGGGCGTCGCTGTACTCGTGGCCGAGAGCGCCGGGGAATCCCGCGCTGTTGCACGTCTTCGTGCCCGCGCTGGTGTAGATGCCGAGCTTGAGCCCCTTGGCGTGCACGTAGTCGGCGACCGCCTTGATTCCGCCCGGGAATCGCACCGGGTCGGGGACCAGCTTGCCGTTCGCGTCCCGGGTCGGCAGGGCCCAGCAGTCGTCGAGATTGACGTACTGGTACCCGGCGTCCTTGAGGCCCTTGTCGACGAAGATGTCCGCGATGCCCTTGACCATGTCCTCGTTGAACTCGGCGCGGCAGTGTGTGGAGTTCCAGTTGTTGAAGCCCATCGGCGGGGTGAGGGCGAGACCGTCCGCCAACGTGGGGGAGGCGGGTTCCTGGGCGGGGGCGGCGAAGGCGGGCGTCATGAGCCCGGTCGTACACAACAGTCCTGTGGCCAGCGCTCCGACCACTCTTCGGCGGGTTGTGCGGGTGGGAAGGTGACGCATCGTTACGTTCCTCCGAACTCGCGAAAGGTTGGATGTCTACATGTCTGTGACAATGGTGCGCGTTTACGGTAGGACCTGTCCGACTCTGTTGGAAGAGAAGTGGTAACGGTTGTTCGATATCTCGTCAGAACCCTTGACTGCACCTCCACTTGGGAGTGAGATCCAAGCCTCGCGTTCGGTTGTGTTGGGTGGCACCCCGAGGAGGGGACATGGCACAGTCATCGTTGAAGGGGCTCGTCGCGCCCGGAGGCGCGACAGGACATCGGATGTCCCGGCGAAATCTCTTGCGTGGTGCGGCCGTCGGAGCAGGCGCGCTCACACTCCCCGCCCTGCTGTCCGCGTGCGGTGACGGACCCGGTGGAAACAAGAACGAAGTAACGGTGGGATCCAACGCGTCGGACCCGGTCCCGAAGAAGGCGTACGCGGCGGCCTTCGCGGCGTACGAGAAGAAGTCCGGCAAGAAGGTCAAGGTCAACACCAAGGACCACAACGACTTCCAGGAGAACATCAACCGTTATCTCCAGGGCACGCCCGACGACGTCTTCATGTGGTTCGCCGGATATCGCATGCAGTACTTCGCGGAGAAGGGGCTCCTGCACGAGATCAGCGATGTGTGGAGCGGCTTCAGCGGATTCTCCGACGCGCTCAAGGAACAGTCCACGCACGCGGGCAAGCAGTACTTCGTGCCCTATTACTACTACCCGTGGGCCGTCTTCCACCGGAAGAGCCTCTTCCAGAGCAAGGGTTATCAACAGCCGAAGACCTGGGACGAGTTCATCGCGCTCGCCAAGGGGATGTCCAAGGACGGCACTCCGGTCGCCTTCTGCGACAAGGACGGCTGGCCCGCGATGGGTACCTTCGACTACATCAACATGCGTCTGAACGGATACGACTTCCACAAGTCGCTGATGGCGGGCGACGAGTCGTGGACCGACACCAAGGTCAAGAAGGTTTTCGACACCTGGCGCGAACTCATGCCGTACTACCAGAAGGGCGCCCTCGGCCGTACCTGGGAGGAGGCCGGGCAGAGCCTCCAGCAGCGCAAGACCGGCATGGCGGTCTTCGGCATGCCGCACCCCGGCACCCAGTTCCCGGAGAACGAGCGCGACGACATCGACTTCTTCGCCTTCCCCGAGATCGACCCGCAGTACGCGCAGGACGCCGTGGAAGCCCCCATCGACGGGTTCCTCGTCGCCAAGAAGTCGAAGAACCTCGACGGCGCCAAGGCCCTGCTGAAATGGCTCGGCACGCCCAAGGCGGAGGACACCTACCTCGCCCTCGACCCCAACAACGTGGCGGTGAACGACGGCGCCGACACCTCCAAGTACAGCGCCCTGCAGAAGAAATCGGCCCAACTCGTCTCGGGCGCCAAGCAGATCTCACAGTTCATGGACCGCGACACCCGGCCCGACTTCGCCTCGACCGTGATGATCAAGGCGATCCAGGACTTCATCGGAAATCCGAAGGACGTCGACGGTCTCTGCAACAGCATCGAACGACAGAAGAAGACCATCTTCTCGTCGCCCGTCGGCTGAACCTGGGGGAAGACGTTCCGTGGCGCTCAACATCCCACGGCGCGCCGGACGGCGGCGGCTGCGGCGGTTCACCCGCCGCGACGTCGTCGTCCTCGGCGTGCTCCTCGGCATACCGATCCTGCTCGACATCGTCATCATCTGGGGCCCGACGCTGGCCTCCATCGGACTGTCCTTCACCTCCTGGGACGGCGTCGGCGACATCCACTGGGTCGGCGGCGACAACTACAAGAACATGGTCGAGAACTACCCGGTCTTCTGGCCGGCCGTCCGCCACAACATCCTGTGGCTGCTCTTCCTCGGCCTGATCGCGACGCCGTTCGGCCTGTTCCTGGCCGTCCTCATCGACCGGGGCGTCCGCTTCAGCCGCTTCTACCAGTCCACGATCTACATGCCGGTCGTGCTCTCGCTCGCCATCGTCGGCTTCATCGCGCAGTTGATCCTGGGCACCGACCAGGGCGTGGTCAACACGATTCTGAACAACCACGACGACCCCATCGACTGGCTCGGCGACTCGCACCTCAACCTCTGGATGATGATGATCGCGGCGAGCTGGCGGCACACCGGCTACGTCATGATCCTCTACCTGGCCGGACTCAAGTCCGTGGACCCGCAGTTGAAGGAAGCGGCCGCGATCGACGGCGCGAACGAGCGCCAGACGTTCTTCCGCGTGGTCTTCCCGACGCTCCGCCCCGTCAACGTCATCGTCGGCGTGATCACCGTCATCGAGGCGCTGCGCGCGTTCGACATCGTCTACGCGGTCAACAAGGGCCGAAACGGCCTGGAACTTCTCTCGGTCCTCATCACGGACAACATCATCGGCGAGGCCAGCCGCATCGGATTCGGCTCGGCGATCGCGGTCGTCCTGCTCACCGTCTCCCTGGGGTTCATCGTGACGTTCCTGGTCCAAGAGCTGCGAGGTGCGCGCGACCGATGACAGCCGACATCCGCGCCGGCGCGCCCACCCACCGTCCGGCCCCCGCGGCCGCGGAGCAGCCCACGCCCCGCCGCAGGCCGCGCCCCGGTCGCTTCGGGGTGCACGTCTTCCTGATGGGCGTCTCGCTGGCCTTTCTCGCGCCCCTGCTGCTCGCCGTCTACGCCTCACTGCGCCCGTACGAGGAGACGGCGCAGCACGGCTACTTCTCCTTCCCCAGGCACCTGTCCTTCGAGTACTACCGCCGGGCCTACACCGAGTCGGGCATGGGGAAGTACTTCACCAACACGCTGCTCATCGCCGTGCCCGGCGTTCTGATCACCCTGTTCCTCGCCTCGTTCGTCGCCTTCGCGGTCTCCCGCCTGAAACTGCGCGGCGGCCTGGTGCTGCTGATGTTCTTCACAGCGGGCAACCTGCTGCCCCAGCAGGTGATCGTGACCCCCCTGTACGTCCTCTTCAACAAGGTCCCGCTGCCCTGGTGGATGTCCGACTCACTCACGATGTACGACTCCTACTGGGCCGTCATCATCGTCAACATCGGCTTCCAACTGGGCTTCTGCGTCTTCGTGCTGGCCAACTTCATGCGGACGCTGCCGCAGGAGATCCTGGAGGCCGCCATCGTCGACGGCGCGGGCGTCTGGACCCAGTTCTGGCGCATCACGCTGCCCCTGTGCCGCCCCGCCCTCGCAGCCCTCGGCACCCTCGAATTCACCTGGATCTACAACGACTTCCTCTGGGCCCTGATCTTCATCTCCAACCCCGACAAGCTCCCCGTCACGTCATCCCTGAACAACCTCCGGGGCCAATTCTTCACGGACTACAACTTGTTGGCGGCGGGCTCGGTCCTCGTCGCCCTCCCGACGATCCTGGTGTTCCTGGTGCTGCAACGGCACTTCATCGCGGGTCTGACGCTGGGGTCGACCAAGGGATAGCGGATGACCTGCGGATTCCTGGTCTGTCACGTCTTGGCCGACGACCCGTTCAGAGGGCGCGCTGAGGCTGCTCGACGACGGCCGGTGACGGGAACTTGAGAGCCTTCACCGCCGCTTCCCCCAGACACGAGTCCTGCCCCCAGGGAGAAGCCAAGGCTCCGGCAGCCTGCCGCCCCGCTGCCACGACTGCGGGCGCTACGCGCCTCTACGGGTCCAGCGACGCGTCGACCCTGGGCGGGCCGCCACGAACCTGGTGCCTCGAGTGCGGCGGGGTCGAACGACAGGAGACGACGTGATCGCCCGCTGGTGGGGCGGCGAGAAAGGGGGAGTGATCAGCCCGACCCGGGCCGCGCCGCCTCACGGTTGTCATCAGGCTCCTCACCCACCGGGCGCAGCACCTGCTCGACCGCCTGCCGCCGCGGGGACTTACCGCCCTTCACCGCGACGGCGGCACGAGCCAGCTCGGCAGTCAACTGGTCGAACGCCGGCGCCCCTGACAGATCCCGCAACCTGCGACTTCTGCTCATACACCGCCAACGAGCCCGGGCGCCGACCGTAACCGCAACACCGCCGAACGGAGCAACGGCAAAACCTGCGAACCGTCCTCGCGCCGTACTCGAAGCCCGTCCGGCCGCAGGGCGCTCGGACACGGTCAAGGCGCCCACGGGCAGCATCCACGCCTCCGTGTCCCGCTCACCCATACCGGCTAGCTCTCCGGCACTCCAGGTTCCTGCAACTCTGCCCACGTTCGGGCCGCGATCTGGTCGGCCTCATCCTGCGGCAGGCCGGCCCGCACCAGGATCACACCGTGGCTACCGTCCGGGAACTTCACCCGCCGCGCCTCCGTGCCCAAGCGTCCCGGCGTCGGCTCCTCCGGCATTGCGGCCTCCTCTGGTCGGGAAAACCACGCTAAAACGCCCCCGCCGCATTCGACGGAAATGTTCGGCCGGACGGACTACGCGCCGGAACCCGTCAGGGCGGCAGAACCTCCTCGAGGTAGGCGTGCACCGGATCGAACAGGCCGCCAGGCATCAACCGACGAAGGTCCGTGCGCGTAGCCCAGATGACCCCCGCCACCTCCCGCGGCGACGCCACATGAGCAGTGCCGGCGACGAGCCGGCACGCCCAGTACGCCATCGACCGGCGCGTACCCGGATGCACCCGCTCACCCAGCAGCCGCACCGCCTCCACGGTGACGCCCGCCTCCTCCAGCACCTCACGCGCGGCAGCAGCGGCCGGGGGCTCGCCCGGGGCCGCCTTGCCCGCGGGGAGCTGCCAGAGCAGGGTGCCCTCGGCGACCCGGCGACGGATGAGGAGCACGCGGCCGTCGTGGGGGATGACCGCGGCGGCGATGCGTGGGTGGTCGTCAGGCATACGGCCAGGCTGGCGAGCAGGGCACCCGCAGCGGGCCCATGTCGAGGGGGCGGACTCCGGTCATGGACGCAGGACTCGCAGGGCTCTCAGGCGGCGTCATCGGAGCGGCCGTAGGGGCGGTGGTGCGATCGGCTCGGCCGTCTCCTGTCGGCCTGGGCCCCACTGCCGGCGTGCACGTCATCACCGCCCAGCACCGGCGCCGACGCGTAGGGGGTGAGATGAAGTCGCGTGACCTACCCGTGACTCGTCGGTGGCTCCGTAGTTGAACCGGGCATGAAGAAGCGCAGCATGCTCGCCATCGCCTCCCTCGCCACCGGGTTCGTCGTCGCGGCGATCACCCCGTCCCACGCCGCCGACAGCGACGCCCTCGGCGATCTGAACGTCAAGGACACGCTGAGCACCGTCGATCACACGATCAGCAGCGACAGTCTGGCCGTGGACGACAAGGCACTGGGACAGAACGGCTGACGGGTTCGGACCACGGCGCCGGTGCCCGGGGACGGGGCACCGGCGCCGCGCTGTCGGCGCCCTCATCAGGGCCTGGTTTCCGTGGCAGGGTGGAGCGGGCAAGCCACAGGGGGCCAACAGAAGAGGGGGAACCGTGATCGTCTGGATCAACGGTGCGTTCGGTGCGGGGAAGACCACCACCGCACGGGAACTGATCGAGCTGATCCCGAACAGCACGCTCTTCGACCCCGAGGCCATCGGCGGCACGCTCGCGCACCTGCTGCCGGCCAAGCGCCTCGCCGAGGTCGGTGACTTCCAGGACCTGCCGATCTGGCGACGCCTCGTGGTCGACACCGCGGCCGCCATGCTCGCCGAACTCGGTGGCGTGCTCGTGGTCCCGATGACCCTGCTCCGCCAGGAGTACCGTGACGAGATCTTCGGCGGCCTCGCCGCGCGCCGTATCCCCGTACGGCATGTGCTCCTTGCCCCGGCGGAAACGATCCTGCGCGAGCGAATAGCCGGGCGCGAGGTGCCCCCGGACCTGCCCGACGGTGAGATGCGCGTGCGCCAGTGGTCCTACGACCACATCGAGCCGTATCGCACCGCGCTCGCCTCCTGGCTCACCGCCGACGCCCACCCCGTGGACACCAGCGCGCTCACCCCGTACGACACCGCCCTGCGCATCGCTGATGCCGTGCGCACCGGGGACGTACCCGTGTGCGACATCGTGCAGACTCCCGAACCCACCGCGGAGACCGTCGCCGCGGGTGTGCTCCTCTTCGACGAGGAGGACCGGGTGCTGCTCGTCGATCCGACCTACAAGGCCGGCTGGGAATTCCCCGGAGGTGTCGTGGAACCCGGTGAGGCCCCTGCGCGCGCGGGTATGCGCGAGGTCACCGAGGAGACCGGCATCACCCTCGACGAGGTGCCCCGCCTGCTCGTTGTCGACTGGGAGTCACCGGCGCCCCCGGGCTTCGGCGGCCTGCGTCTGCTGTTCGACGGCGGCCGACTCGACACGGCAGCGGCGAGCCGTCTGCTGCTGCCCGGACCCGAACTGCGCGACTGGCGCTTCGCCACCGAGCAGGAGGCGGCCGACCTGCTGCCGCCCGTGCGCTACGAACGGCTGCGCTGGGCCCTGCGGGCGCGCGAGCGCGGAGCGGCGCTCTATCTGGAAGCCGGGGTGCCGGTCGGCTGACGTCGCGACTTTGCGCGGCGTGGGGACTTCCGAGGGGGAAGCGAGAGGGATCCGAGAGGCAAGCGAGGGGGAATCGAAGCCATCCCGATATGGCGCGGGAACTTACGACGCTATTTGACAGTCCTACCGTGAATGTGCAGCTCACCTCTGTGCGGCCCTGGGCCGCACCAACAGGACCGGATTCACCGCCGGTTGAAGGAGGGGCATGCGCGCGCATTCATCTGCCCTCACAAGGGGCTTCACGCTCGCCGCGGGGCTCACGCTGGTCACGGCCGCCTGCAGCAGCGGCGGCGGGAGCGGCACCCACAAGAGCAGCTCCGCGGGGTTGTCGTCCTGCAGCACACAGGGCAGGGCGAACACCTGCAACTCGGCCGCCACCAAGTCCGGAGGCACCTTCACGTACACGCTGGAGAAGAACATCCAGCAGTGGAACGTGCGGGACACCAAGGGCAACACCTTCGAGAACGGCGAGGCCCTCGGCGTCGTCCTGCCCCAAGTCTTCGTCCCCAGCCCGACTTCAGTATCGCGCTCAACACCGATCTGGTGACCTCGGCCACCCAGACGAGCACCAGCCCGCAGACGCTCGTCTACAAGATCAACCCGAAGGCGTCGTGGAACGACGGAACGGCCATCACCGCCGACGACTTCGTCTACCACTGGCGCACCGACAACGGCTAGGACTGCCCGCCGCCGCCCGCCAGTGACTCCACCCAGACCAAGGAGACGCCGGACGGCAAGGCGGTCGGGCCGTTCAACTGCCGCTACACTACCGGCAACCAGATCGGGCAGAGCGAGTGCCAGATCCTGCAGAGCGACCTGGCGAACCTCGGCATCAAGATCACCATCAAGCCGATCGGCGCGGCCGACCTCGGTACGGTGCTCGCCGGACACCAGTACGACATCATCGTCTTCGCCTGGGTCGCCTCACCGTTCCCGAGCAGCAACGCCCAGCAGAACTGGGTGACCGGGGGTGGCGGCAACTACGGCGGCTACAGCAACAAGAAGGTCGACGCCCTGGTGTCCCAGGCCGTCGGCGAGACGGACGCGGCGAAGGCGGCCACGCTCCTCAACCAGGTGGACTCGCTGATGGTGCAGGACGCCTACGAACTGCTGCTCTACCAGAAGCCGACGTTCCTGGCGCTGCAGACACGGTTCGTGAACATGCGGGACAACGCCACGAACGTGGGCCCGCCGTACAACACCGCCGAGTGGGGTCTGAAGAAGTAGTCCCCGCACGCGTAGGGGGTTCCGGCCCTGGCAACCCCGGGGCCGGATCCCCGTCAACGGACGTCCATCCCACACCGGTCGGCCTCCGAGAGAAGACCGCATGCTCGCCTACACCGTGCGCCGCATCCTCGTCTCCATCCCCGTACCGATCGCCTCGACGTTCATCGTGTTCCTGGTCGTCGTCAACTCCGGCGACCCGGTGGCCAACTTCGCCACCTCCCGGCAGCCCGCCCCGAGCAAGGCCGCCGTCGCCGCGTTCGCCCGGCACATCCACGTTATCGCCGGGCTGACCTGGGCGTACGTATCCCGGATCGTCCGGTCCACGGTGCTGTCGCTGCGCGAGAAGGAGTTCGTGGAGGCGGCCCGAGCGCTGGGCGCGTCCGACGCCCGGATCATCTGTGCGCAGGGCCTCGATCCGGTGGCGCACCTGCGGGGAACCGCCCCAGTAGGCGACCGCCCGCTCGGCGTCGGCCAGTTCCTCGGGCAGGGGCTGCACGGTGTCGGGCAGCACCCGCCAGTGATACATCAGCGGGAAGCCCCCGAACTGCCCGGCCACCACCCAGTTCGTCGTCATGATGTGTACGGCGAGGTCGCGCCAGGCTCCGAACCCCGGCCCGCCGATGCCGTACTGGCAGAAGGGCGGCAGCTGGAACAGATTGGCCGTGGACCGCACATTCTCCCGCAGTCTCTCCGCGTCCGTGAGCGGGACGCGCTTGACGAAGACCGGGGTGTCGGCGACGTCCAACAGCACGGATCTGCCCCCGATGCCGGAGCCGAGGGGCCGGCCCGCAGCGACCAGTTCTGCCAGTTCGTGGTCGCTGCACAGGGCCAGGGACGTGGAGACGTCGCTGTGCGCGGCAGGCGCACAGCGCGCGACATGTCCAGGGGCTTCACGTCCCTCGAGAACGTCTCAGCTTCCCGCGTAGTTCCGCAGGAACAGCGCCTCCGCGACCGACAGGCGCTCCAGCTCGTCCGGCGAGACGCTCTCGTTCACCGCGTGGATCTGCGCCTCCGGCTCGCTCAGGCCGATGAGCAGGATCTCCGTCTGCGGGTACAGCGAGGCGAGCGTGTTGCACAGCGGGATGGAGCCGCCCATGCCCGCGTACTGCATCTCCTGGCCCGGGTAGGCGACGGCCATTGCCTCGGCCATCGACGCGTACGCGGGGCTGGAGGTGTCGGCGCGGAACGCCTGACCCTGGCCTATCTGCTCGGTGCTGACGCGCGCGCCCCACGGTGTGTGCGCCTCCACGTGGGCGTGGAGAAGCTTGGTCGCCTCCGCCGCGTCCATGCCCGGCGGCACGCGCAGGCTGATCAGCGCACGGGCGGCCGCCTGCACGGACGGGGTCGCGCCGACGACCGGCGGGCAGTCGATGCCGAGCACGGTGACGGCCGGACGTGCCCAGACCCGGTCGGCGACGGTGCCGGAGCCGATCAGCTCCACGCCGTCGAGCACCTTGGCGTCCTCACGGAACGCGTCCTCCTCGTACTGCAGGCCGTCCCACCGCGCGCCGCCGATCAGCCCGTCGACCGTCGTCGAACCGTCCTCGGCCCGCAGCGAGTCCAGTACGCGGATCAGCGCGGCCAGCGCGTCGGGGGCGGCGCCGCCGAACTGCCCCGAGTGCAGGTTGCCTTCCAGGGTGTCCACCTGGACACGAACGAGGGTCATGCCGCGCAGGGTCGTGGTGACCGTCGGCAGGCCGCACCGGAAGTTGCCGGCGTCCCCGATGACGATGGTGTCGGCGGTCAGCAGCTCCGGGTGTTCCTCGGCGTACCGCTCCAGGCCGCCCGTGCCCTGCTCCTCCGAACCCTCGGCGATCACCTTGATGTGCACCGGCACGCCGCCGTTCGCCTTCAGCGCACGCAGGGCGAGCAGATGCATGATGAGGCCGCCCTTGCAGTCGGCGCTGCCGCGTCCGTACCAGCGGCCGTCGCGCTCGGTCAGCTCGAACGGCGGCGTCACCCAGGCCGCCTCGTCCAGCGGCGGCTGCACGTCGTAGTGCGCGTACAGCAGGACCGTCTTCGCGCCCTCGGGCCCGGGCAGGAAGCCGTACACCGACTGCGTGCCGTCCGGGGTGTCGAGCAGCGCCACGTCCTGGAAGCCCTCGGCACGCAGCGCGTCGGCCACCCAGTTCGCGGCGCCCTCGCTCTCGCTCCGGGGATATTGGTCGAAGTCCGCCACCGACTTGAAGGCCACCAGCTCGGTGAGCTCCGCCTTCGCCCGGGGCATGAGCGAGGCGACGGTCTCGGCGACCGGATTCGACGACATGGGCACGCTCCTTGTAGGTGCGACGTTGTACTTCTGTGTACAGGTGATCGTGTGGCGCGTACGCGCGTACTGGTGTGCAGGGCGCATACGCTGCCGATCCTCCCACAGTGGCCTGCGGCGATGCCCGCCGTAGGATGCGGGAGACACGTGCGGAAGACGGCTGGACTGGGAGCAGTAGACCATCGTGAGCAGCGAGAACTCTTCGGCGGACGACGGGCAGCGGGTGTGGGACGTCGTCGTGGTGGGCGCGGGGCCCGCGGGGGCCTCGGCCGCCTATGCGGCAGCGGTCGCGGGACGCAGCGTCCTGCTGCTGGAGAAGGCGGAGCTGCCCCGCTACAAGACATGCGGCGGCGGCATCATCGGCCCCTCGCGCGACGCGCTGCCGCCCGGCTTCGAGCTGCCGCTCCAGGACCGGGTGCACGCGGTCACGTTCTCGCTCGACGGCCGGTTCGTGCGCACCCGCCGCTCCAAGCAGATGCTGTTCGGACTGATCAACCGGCCCGAGTTCGACCAGCAGCTGGTCGAGCACGCCCAGAAGGCGGGCGCCGAGCTGCGCACGGGCGTCACGGTCTCGCGCGTCGAGCAGCACGGGTCGGCCGTACCGGACCGGCGCACCGTCGCGGTGGTGTTGCAGGGCGGTGAGACCGTGTTGGCGCGGGCGGTCGTCGGCGCCGACGGCAGCGCCGGCCGGATAGCGGCGCACGTCGGCGTGAAGCTCGACCAGGTCGATCTCGGCCTGGAGGTGGAGATCCCGGTGCCGGAGACGGTCGCCGAGGACTGGCAGGGACGGGTGCTCATCGACTGGGGTCCCATGCCCGGCAGTTACGCATGGGTGTTCCCGAAGGGGGACACGCTCACCGTCGGTGTGATCTCCGCGCGCGGCGAAGGCGCGGCCACCAAGCGGTACTTGGAGGACTTCATCGCCCGCCTCGGGCTCGCCGGCTTCGAACCGGCCATCTCCTCAGGCCACTTGACGCGCTGCCGCGCCGACGACTCGCCGCTGTCGCGCGGTCGGGTACTGGTGTGCGGCGACGCCGCGGGACTGCTCGAACCCTGGACCCGCGAGGGCATCTCCTTCGCACTGCGCTCCGGGCGGCTCGCGGGGGAGTGGGCGGTTCGGATCGCCGAGGCGCACGACGCCGTGGACAGTCGACGCCAGGCCCTGAACTACGCCTTCGCGATCAAGGCGGGGCTCGGCGTCGAGATGAGCGTCGGCAAGCGCCTGCTGACCGCCTTCGAGCGTCGGCCGGGCATGTTCCACGCGGCGATCACCAGCTTCCGGCCCGCCTGGAAGGCCTTCGCGGGGATCACGCGCGGTTCGACCTCGCTCGGCGAGCTCGTCCGCACCCACCCGATGGCCGGGCGAGCTCTGACCGCGCTCGACCGGTAGGGCGGGACGGGTCCGCCCTCCGGGGTCACCGCTCGACCGTGATCCGGAACACCGGGTGGTCGGGGGCGATGCGGCGCAGCTCGTCGTTCGACGAGTCGGGGCCGACGCCGTTGAAGAAGACGCCGACCTCGGCCTTCCAGCGCTTGAGGTAGGCGCGCAGCAGCGGGACCTTGTCGTCGTCGGCGATCTCGGTCGCGGTGAACGTGTCCACGTTCTTGCCGAGGCGCAGCTCGCCGCCCCCCGCCGCCCGCATGTTGTGCGTCCACTGGACATGGCCGCGGGGGGCGACCAGGTACTGCTGCCCGTCCACGGTGAGCAGATTGACCGGGGTCGTGCGCCACTCGCCACTCTTGCGACCGCGCACGGCGAGGACCCTGGAACCCCAGACACTGATGCCGCGGCGGGTTATCCAGGCGACGGCACGGTTGAAGACGTTCACGGTGAACCAGCCCGGCTTCTGGACGTGCGTGGACATGGTGACCCCCATCGGTTGTGAGAGCGCTGCTCCCTTTTGTGAGCACCGCTCTCGCTTGAGAACAGTCTGCAGCAGATCGGTGATCCGAAGCAAGAGCAGCGCTCTCTAATTTGTTCGGTGCTCTCTTTTGTGTGCACTGCTCTGATAACGTGGCACACTGCCCGGCATGAGTACCGCACGAGGGGCACGGGCCCGAGCCAGGATCGAGGTCACCGCGGCCATCAAGGACGAGGCGCGCAGACAGCTAGCGGCGGAGGGCGCCGCCAAGCTCTCGCTGCGGGCCGTGGCCCGTGAGCTCGGCATGGTCTCCTCCGCCCTGTACCGCTACTTCCCCAGCCGTGACGACCTGCTGACCGCGCTCATCATCGACGCGTACGACTCCCTCGGCGAGACCGCGGAGTCGGCGCACGCCGAAGTCGCCGACGCCGGTCCCCGGGACCGCTGGATCGCCGTGTGCGTGGCGGTGCGCCGGTGGGCGCTGGAGCATCCGCACGAGTACGCGCTGATCTACGGTTCGCCCGTGCCCGGGTACACCGCGCCGGAGACGACCATCCCGGCCGCCGCCCGTGTGGGCCTGCTCCTGATCGGCATCGTCCGCGACGCGCATCAGGGTCAGGGGGTGGCCCGTCCGCCGTTGCCCGCAGACCTGAAGGCCGAGGCGCAGCGGATGACCGCCGAGCTCGCGCCCGACCTTCCGCCCGAGGTGGTCACGGCGCTCGTGGCCGCCTGGGCGCAGCTCTACGGGCTGATCGGCTTCGAGCTGTTCGGGCAGTTCAACCGGGTCGTGGAGGACCGCGAGACCTTCTTCCGGCACGCGGCGGATCAACTCGCCCACGGTGTGGGACTGGTCTTCCCCCGGCCGACCGGCACGACCGCGACCAACAGCGTCAGCGGCAGGGGGACGGGTTCCGGCGGGGCGAACGGCGTCTGAGGGCCGGGACGGACCTCGCCGCCGACCAGCGTGCGGCGGCAAGCCCGGCGGTACTCCGCGGGGAGTACGCCTGATCACCTCGCCCGGCGGACGCCCAGGACGCCCTGTCCCGTCTAGCGTGGCGGTCATGGAAGAGCAGCGCACTCCCCGGTCCCCGGCGTGGGGCGGTCCACCCCCGTGGTGGCGGCACGGGCCGTCCGGGTGGAGCCGCTGGGACGGCGAGGAGCGCGGTGCCCACTGGCCGTGGCGCTCCACGCTGCTGCTGACCGTCTTCGTGCTCGTCGGGTCCCATTTCGCGGCCCACTCGCAGGCGGGCGACCGAGCTCACCTGGACTCCTTCGCGCGGGCGCTGCTGCTGGTGGGGTCGGGCACGCTGCTGTGGCGGCAGCGACAGCCGGTGCTCGTGGCTTTCGGCACGGCCGCCGTCGCCATGGTCTATCTGGGCGCCGGATATCCGTACGGGCCCGTCTTCCTCATGGTCGCCCTGGGCTGCTTCAGCGCGGTCGTCGCCGGACACCGCAGAGCCGCCTGGACGGCGGTCGGGATGTTCTGGGTCGGGCATGTGCTGGTGGGGCACTGGCTCTACCGATGGCTGCCGCCTCCGGGGGACCAGCCTGCCTCCTGGGGGCAGGAGGGCATCATCGCCACCTGGATCGTGGCGATCGTGGCGCTGTCGGAACTGGTCCGCGTACGCCGTGAACAGTGGGCCCGCGAGCGTGCCGAGCGTGCGCGGGCCGCCGAGCGGCGCGCCGACGAGGAGCGGCTGCGGATCGCCCGTGAGCTGCACGACGTGCTGGCGCACAGCATCTCGGTCATCAACGTGCAGGCGAGTGTCGGCCTCGCGCTTCTCGACTCGGACCCCGAGCAGGCGCGCACGGCGCTCACCACCATCAAGGCGGCCAGCAAGGAGGCACTGGGCGAGGTCCGCCAGGTGCTCGACACACTGCGTGCGCCGGGGGAGGCGCCGCGGGCGCCCGCGCCCGGACTCGACCGGCTCCCCGAACTCGTCGAACAGGCCGCGGGGGCGGGCCTGACGGTCGAGATCGAGGGCGAGGTCCCGACGCTTCCGCCCGGCACCGATCTGGCCGCCTTCCGCATCGTCCAGGAGGCGCTCACCAATGTCGTACGGCACTCGGGATCGCGGCACGCGCGCGTGCGCCTCGAATCCGCGGAGGGAGCACTGCGGCTGCGGATCGACGACGACGGCCCCGCGACCGGCGCGGACGCGGGTGGCAGCGGCAACGGGCTCGCCGGAATGCGGGAGCGGGCCGCGGCCCTGGGTGGCACGATCGAGGCGGGCCCGCGCGACGACGGAGGCTTCCGTGTGCTGGCCGTACTGCCGCTGAGGGCGAAGGAGGACCGGTGATCCGCGTACTGCTCGCCGACGACCAGTCATTGGTCAGGGCAGGCTTCAAGGCGCTGCTCGACGCGCAGCCGGACATCGAGGTGGCCGGCGAGGCGGCCGACGGCGAGGAGGCCTTGCGCGAGGTGCGCGAACTGCGCCCCGACGTCGTCCTGATGGACATCCGGATGCCCCTGCTCGACGGCCTCGCCGCGACCCGCCGCGTCACCGACGACGCCGACCTGAAGGACGTCAAGGTGGTCATGCTCACCACCTTCGAACTGGACGAGTACGTCTTCGAGGCGATCCGCTCCGGAGCCTCCGGGTTCCTGGTCAAGGACACCGAGCCGGAGGAACTCCTGCGCGCGGTACGGGCGGTGGTCGAGGGCGACGCCCTGCTCTCCCCGGGGGTGACGCGCCGGCTGATCGCCGAGTTCGCGGCCCGCTCCAAGGAGCCCGCGGCCGCCTCCTCCCTCGCCGAACTCACCGAGCGGGAACGGGAGGTGATGGCCCTGGTCGGCATCGGCCTCTCGAACGACGAGATCGCCCGCCGCCTGGTCGTCAGCCCGCTCACGGCGAAGACCCATGTCAGCCGCACGATGGTCAAGCTGGGCGCCCGCGACCGGGCTCAACTGGTCGTTCTCGCCTACGAGTCGGGGTTGGTGCGGCCGGGCTGGCTGGGCTGAGCCGCACCCGCACGCCCGAAGCGAATCAGCACGGTGGCGACCCGCAGGACGAAGAGGACGGCGGCGAGAGTGGCGCCAAAAGCGACCAGTGTCCGCACCGCGGCGCCCGAAAGATCGAGGAACAGCGCCGGTCCGGCCACCGCCCCGAACCCGATCGCCGCCACGAACACGGCGCTGAACAGGGCGTATCCGATCTCGACGGTAACCGCGTCCCGTTGGGCCTGAGTGCGCCGTCCCCTGGTGTCGTTCATCCGTACACGTCCCCCGTCGTTCTCCGTCCGTCGAGTCAAACAGGCGTGCGCCCGGCGGGGCAAGGTCCCCCGCCGGGCACACTCTGGAGGCGTTCCCCCTAGTCGCGGACCGCGAAGCGTTCCGCTTCCGCCTCCTCCTGGAGGGACTTGGCGACGACGATGGACTGCTGCGGACGCCGTGTCCGCAGGCCCGGCAGGGTGATCAGCAGACCCGCGAGGGCGATGCCGGTCACCACGATCAGGCCGGGCCGGTAGCTGTCGAGGACGGCCTGAGGCGAGGAGTCCTCGGAGGAGTTCGCGGTCACGACCGCGGTCACCACGGCCAGGAAGATGGCGCCGCCCACCTGGACCGAGGTGTTGAGCAGACCCGACACCATGCCCTGCTCGTGGTCGTCCACGCCATTGGTGGCCTGGATGTTGAGCGAGGGGAAGACCAGCGCGCAGGCCGCGCCGATCAGCAGCATGGTCGGCAGGATGACCGCCGCGTACACGGGGTCGAGGTCGACGCGCAGGAAGAGCGCGTACCCCACGACCATCAGGGCGAAGCCCACCGCGATGAGCCGTGGGGTCCCGAACCGGTCGACCACGGCCCCCACCTTCGTGGAGGACAGCGCCACGAGCGCCCCGGCCGGCAGGAAGGCGAGCGCGGTGTGCAGGGCCGACCAGCCCAGCAGCGACTGCATGTACAGGGTCACCAGGAACTGGAATCCGACGTACGAGCCGAAGAACGCCATCGCGCCGAGCTGGGCCCGGATCTGGCTGCCGGAGCGCAGCACTCCGAGCCGGATCAGCGGGCTCGGGCTGCGCCGCTCGACGGTCACGAAGACGGTGAGCAGCACGGCTACGGCGAGGAAGGAGAGCAGAGTGCGGGCCGAGCCCCAGCCGACCTCGGGTGCCTGGACGACGGTGAAGACGAGCAGCAGCATCGAGGCGGTACCGATGATGGCACCGGGGATGTCGTAACCGCGGTGATCCTTCTCCCGCCCGCTGCGCGGGATGAGCTTCAGACCCGCGAGCAGCGCGATGACCGCGATGGGCGCGGGCAGCAGCATGGTCAGCCGCCAGCTCGCCTCGGTGAGCAGGCCGGACAGGACGAGGCCCATCGAGAAGCCGGTGGCCGCGCAGGTGGTGTAGATCGAGAGCGCGCGGTTGCGCAGCGGGCCCTCGGCAAAGGTGGTGGTGATGATCGACAGGCCCGCGGGGGCGGTGAACGCCGCGCTCAGACCCTTGATGAAGCGGCTGGCGATCAGCAGTGGACCGGAGTCGACGAGTCCGCCGAGCAGCGAGGCGAGCGCGAAGAGGCCCAGGGCCACCAGGAAGACCTGGCGGCGGCCCAGCAGGTCGGCAGTGCGTCCGCCGAGGAGGAGCAGTCCGCCGTATCCCAGGATGTAGCCGCTGACGATCCATTGGAGCGTCGAGGTGGAGAGATCGAGTTCGGAGCCGATGGACGGCAGGGCGACGCCGACCATCGACACGTCCAGCGCGTCCAGGAACATCGCGGCGCAGAGCACCAGCAGGGTGCCCCACAGCCGAGGGGTCCAGCGTCCCTGGGACGCGGGGTGGGTGAGCGGAGAGGTCATGCCTCGACACTACATGCGTATGCATTCAATGCAAACGCATTTAATTCCGATGCAACAAAGCCGATTCTTTGCTACGGTGCGCCCATGGCGGCGAAGAAGGCCGAGCAAGGGCTCGTGAACCAGTGGCGCGACATCCTCGCGGTGCATGCCCGCACCCTCTGCGAGCTCGACCGCGCGCTGCATCGACACGGCCTCGGCGCCAGCGACTTCGAGGTGCTCGACGTACTGGCCGAGGGCACCGCGTCGGACGGCGGTGCTTCGTACCGCGTCCAGGAGATCTCCGAGCGTGTCCATCTGAGCCAGAGCGCCCTGTCGCGGCTGATCGGCCGGCTGGAGAAGGACGGTCTGGTGACGCGCGGCATGTGCGCGGAGGACCGCCGGGGGGTGCGGGTGTGCCTCACCCCGAAGGGGCGTGAACTGCACAGCGAGGTGCTGCCGCTGCAGCGTGCGGTCCTGACGCGGATGCTGGCGGGCGGCCCGGCCACCGCCTGTGAATGACCGGACCAGGCTCTCACTCACCTCCGGGTCGGCGGACCTGCTTCGCCCCGCTTCGAGTGACCTCGGGCTTCGCCCTCGTCAGCTTCAGGTGATCCCCGATTTCTCCCGCCACAGCTCGGCGAGCGAGGCGTCACCCGTCACGCCGGGGAACGGCGTTCGGTTCCAGAGCGCCAGGTAGATCCGCGCGGCCGGTCCGGCCAGCTCGCAGTCCGCGTCCCCTTGCTCGTCCCGGCCACTGACCGGCGGCTGCGCCGACAGCCGCACGGTCCACACCGCCTCCGCGTCCGTGGCCCGTACCCGCAGGACGCGCGGCTCCTGCGTCCGTACCCTGCTCCTCGAGCGCGCGTGGAACCCGCGCAGCAACTCCTCGATCCCGTCCACCGCGAAATCCGTCGCCACGGCGGTCGGCTCCCCGCCGAGCGCCGACTCGGCGTCGACCCGATGCACGGTCGTCTCGTGGGCCTGCCGCCGTGCCCAGAAGGCGAGCGGCGAGGGGGCCGGCAGAAAACTCCAGCACCGTACGTCGGGCGAGGCGCCGGCCAGCGTGTCGACGAGCCGCCGGTGGCCCTCCCGGAACCAGGCGAGGAGTTCGTGGCCGTCAAGGTCCGGCAGGCCGCCGTCGGGGTGGTACGAGGTGTGCTCCTCGGCGACGAACGCGGCGGCCCACCGGTGCACCATGCCCGTGTGCCGCACGAGATCCCGCACCTGCCAGCCGGGGCAGGTCGTGACCTTGGCGTCGGTTCCCGCCACCTCGGCTGCCGCGGCCAGCAACCGGCCCTCTCTGCCCAGGGTTTCCAGGAAGTACTCAATCTCCATACGCGGAGTCTGCCGGACGGAGCGGGGGCGGGGGAATGCCTCGCCGTCAGCCGATCGTCACGTAATGCCGATCAGCGGCCTTGAGCCGTGCCCTCCCCCTCAGGCGCAGGTCAGCCGCGGCCCACCCCAGTCCGCGTGGTCGTAGTTGATGCCGTCCCCGGAGTCGGTGACGACGAGCCGGAGTTCGAGGCCGCCGGTGAGGTCCGCGGTGAGCGGCTTCGCCGCGTCGGCGCCCGTCACACGGCCGCTGTCCGCGACGAGTGTGTCGTCCCGGTAGAGGCGGAAGACAACGGATCCGTTGCTGCCCCCGGCCTCGTCGTCGACGCCGACGCTCACGGTGAGCCCCGAACAGTTGCCGCCCAGGTAGTAGGCGATGGTGCTTGCGGCATGCGTGCCGAGGCCCTTCGGGTACGCCGTGCCGTTGATCGTGAGGGTGCGGCCGTCCCCGGCGGCCTGCTCGCCGTTGCTTGTGTCGCGCTCCACCGGGCCCCAGCCGCCGGTGGCCGAGGCCCAGGTCAGGTCGCTGAGCGCGTGCGTACCCGCGGCGGGGCCGCTGCCGCACGCGAGCCGGGCGTCGGCCCAGTCGGCGTGGTCGTAGGCGATTCCGTCGCCGCCGTCCGTGACGACGAGTCGGAGCTTCGTGCCGCCGGTGAGATCCGCTGTCAGTCGCAGCGGTGGATCACTGGCCGTCCGCTCACCGCTGTCGGCGACCCTGGTCGCGTCCCGGTAGAGCTGGAAGCCGACGGACCCGCCCGCCGTCGACTCGTCGTCGACCCCGACGTCCACGCGCAGGGACGTGCAGGCGCCGCCCAGGTAGTACGTGATGTCGCTGGCGGCGTGGGTGCCGAGGCCCTTGGCGTACGTCGTGCCGTTGATGGTGAGGGTGCGGCCGTCCCCGGCGGCCTGCTCGCCGTTGCTCAGGTTGCGCTCGACCGGGCCCCAGCCGTTGGCCGCCGAGGTCCACGGCAGGTCGCCGAGCTGGTTGACTCCGGTCGGCGGCGGGACCGGCGTGCCGGGGGTGACGCGGTACATCACCGTGCCGTGCGCCGGCACCGACGCACTGATCGCGCCGATCGTGGTGCTGGTCCGCTTCGACCAGAGGTCCTTGAGCGAGTACGAGGTCGCCCCGCCCAGACCGACGGCCTCCGCGGTGGTCGACACCGTCCTCGTCGTCGTGTTCTCGTTCGTCAGTGTCACCGAACGGCCGCCGTCGGCCAACGGCTTGGACATCACGACGAGACCGCCGGAAGAGGACACCACCGTGCCCTGCCGCCCCAGTATGTCCTGGTCGATGGCGATGACGTCGGTGTTCTTGAGGATGTCCAGCGTCGCCGACGACACATTGCGCAGATCGCTCCCGATCAGCAGCGGTGCGGCCATCTGCGCCCAGAGGCTGAAGTGGGTGCGGTACTCGGTGTCGGTCATGCCGCCGTTGCCGACTTCCAGCATGTCGGGGTCGTTCCAGGCACCGGGTCCGGCGTACGGGGCCAACGGCTGGTCCCGATGGGCGATGCCGATCATGCTGGACCAGGAGTCGGAGATGTCCCCCGTGGTGCGCCACGAATTGCCGTACTGGGCCGCCCAGTTCCAGGGCTGGTTCTCACCCCACTCGCAGATGCTGTAGAGGATCGGCCGGCCGGTGGCCTTGAGCGCGTCGCCCATCGCCTTGTACCGCTGCTTGGCGTCGACGCCGTTGTTGTTGCAGTTGTCGTACTTGAGGTAGTCCACGCCCCAGGACGCCCACAGGTTGGCGTCCTGCTGCTCGTGTCCGAGGCCACCGGGGAATCCCTGGGTGTCACAGGTCTTGGTGCCGGCGCTGGAGTAGAGCCCGAACTTGAGGCCCTTGGAGTGGACGTAGTCCGCAACTGCCTTGATCCCGTCGGGGAAGCGGGCCGGATCGGGCACGAGGTTGCCGCTCGCGTCACGGTTCGGCAGCGCCCAGCAGTCGTCGATGTTGACGTACGTGTAGCCCGCGTCCCTGAGGCCCTGGGAGACGAAGGCGTCGGCGATGCCCTTGACCATGGCCTCGTTGAACTCGGCGCGGCAGTGCGTCGAGTTCCAGTTGTTGAAGCCCATGGGCGGGGTGCGGGCGAGGCCGTTGTCCACGGTGGGCGCGGCGGCAGGCGCGGCCGACGCGGGCTGCGCCGCCATGGCTGTCGAGGCGGCAAGGCAGAGCGCGGCCACGGCCACGGCCAACTGCTTTCTGCGGGGGCGTCGTTCGGCAGACACGTGCGGCTCCGAGGGGGGTGACTGTTGCACACGACCAAACGCGGGCGAACGAAAGCCACCACATTTCAGCTGCATGCCCGGAGCATGTCAATACTTGCGCGGATCCTTGGTCCAGTCCATCCCCGCCCCTTGACGTCCGGTCATGAAATCGGTACGTACTGACAGGGCTTTGGTATGGACCAATCCATCGCGCCCCTCGCACCGACCCGACGCCCCAACCCCCCACTGGAGGCAGCAATGCGAAGACCATTGGCCCTGCTCGCCATGTTCGTCGGAGCGTTCCTTCTGCTCCTGGCGCCCCCCGCCGCCGCGGCTTCCCCGACCGCGGCCTTCTCGAAGACCTCGACCTGGGACGGCGGCTACCAGGGCGCGTACACCATCACCAATGCCGGCAGCACCACGCTGTCCGGCTGGACCGTCGAGTTCGACCTGCCCTCCGGCACCACCGTGGGCTCGTACTGGGACGCGCTGCTCACGCAGAGCGGTGGCCACTACACCTTCAAGAACCGTGAGTACAACGGCTCGTTGGCGCCCGGCGCGACCGCCAGCTTCGGGTGGGTCTCCAGCGGCACCGGTACGCCGACGAACTGCAAACTCAACGGCACGTCGTGCGCGGGCGGTTCCAACGGCGGCGACACCACGCCTCCCGGCGTGCCGTCCGGGGTGACCGTCGGCTCCGCGACCGGTGCGTCGCTGACCGTACGCTGGAGCGCCTCCACCGACGACTCCGGCGCGGTCGCGGGCTATGAGGTCTCCCGCGACGGAGGGGCCCCCGCCGCCGTCACCGGCACTTCGTACACCGCCACCGGGCTTCAGGCGAGCACGAGTTACTCGTTCCGCGTCCGGGCGAAGGATGCCGCGGGCAACACCTCCGCCTACAGCACGGCGGTCAGCGGTACGACCTCCTCCGGCGGCGGCTCCCAGCCGGGCGGCGGTGTGCACACCGCGCCCTACGTCGACATGGGTGCGTGGCCCACGCCGAGCATGCCGGAGATGGCCTCGGCGAGCGGGCTCAAGAGTTACACGATGGCGTTCATCACCGCCTCCGGCTGCAAGGCGATGTGGTTCAACGCCTATGACCCGCGGGACGGTTGGGCCAAGGACCAGATCGACGCGATCCGGGCCGGCGGGGGAGACGTCAAGGTCTCCTTCGGGGGCGCCACCGGCATCGAACTGGCCCAGGCCTGCGGATCGGTGGACGCGCTCTATACGGAGTACAACGCGGTCGTCACCGCCTACGACCTGAAGTACGTCGACTTCGACATCGAGGGCGCCGCCACCGCCGACCCGGCCTCGGTCACCCGCCGATCCCAGGCACTGGCGCGCCTGCAACAGTCTCATCCGGGGTTGCGGGTCTCGCTCACGCTCCCCGTGCTTCCGGAAGGCCTGACCACCGACGGACTGAACGTGGTCAAGTCGGCGCGCGATGCCGGTGTGGACCTCGACGTCGTGAACGTCATGGCGATGGACTACTACCGCGGCGTCGACTACGGCGACGCCGCGATCCAGGCGGCGCAGAGCACCTTCACCCAACTGAAGTCGCTCTACCCGGGCAGGACGGACGCCCAGGTATGGGCCATGGTCGGAGTGACGCCGATGCTCGGCCAGAACGACGACGGCCACATCTACGACCAGGCGGACGCCCGCCAGCTGGTGGCCTTCGCGCAGAGCAAGCACCTCGGGGAACTCGCCTTCTGGGAGTCGACCCGCGACCGCAACGCCTGCTCGGGCGCCCTGTACATGTGCACCAACATCCCACAGGCGCCCTACGAATTCGCCAAGATCTTCGCGGCGTACACCGGCTGACGCGCCGACGCACAGTCGGGCGGTGCCTCCGGGCGGCTTGCGCGCCGGCCGGAGGCACCCTGGAGTCGGCAGGTCGGTCCCGCCCGTCACCGTCACGGCTCAGAACGAAGTCCAGCGCTGGTTGGCACCCCCGTTGCAGTCCCACAGCGCCACCTGCGTGCCGTTGGCCGAGTTGAAGCCGGGCACATCCAGACAGCGCCCCGAGGCCGGGTTCACGAGTGCGCCGCCGGACGCGCGCCACTGCTGGTTGGCACCGCCGTGACAGAGGTCAGTTGCCGGGTGGATGGAGTGACGGTGGCCGCCTTGGCGCGGATCTGGGCGGGAGTGTCGGTGGGGGAGATGGCCACAACCGGATTGCCCGCCGCGGCAATGCCGGGGCGCGCGGTCGCGGTGGCGTCCGCGGTCGCGGTCCGGGTCGCGCACAGCCACGCCGCGAGCGCCAGCACCATGCCGCCGATCAGCGTCCGTTTCCTCGCCGTGGTCCTCATGATGCCTCCAACTGCCACTGCTGGTTGGCTCCGCCGTTCGACGGCCACTGGACGACCGGCGCGTCCTGTGCGCCGGAGGCGCCGCTCACGTCCGCCAGGTAGCCGCTGTGCCGGTTGACCAGCGTCTGGTAGCCGTCGTTCGCCGTGCCGAGGGTCCACTGCTGGTTCTCGCCGCCGTTGACGGTCCACTGGACGAGCTGTGCCCCCTGCGTCGTGGAGAAACCCGGCACGTCCAGGGCCCTGTCGCTGCGCGTGTTGACGAGCTGCACGTAGTCGCCGTCCTGCACCACACGCCAGCGCTGGCTCGCCACGCCGGTGTCGGCCTGCTGCACGATCGCCGCGCCGTCGTCGGAGGAACTGCCCGCGACCGCCAGCACCTTGCCGCTGCTGCGATTGACGATCTTGTACGTGGTGGTCGTGCCCGGAGTGATGGAGAAGTTGTCGAACTGCACGTTCCGCCAACGGGAGGTGACGCTGTTCTCGCCGACCCCCACCGCGAGTCCCGCCGGGCCGAGCCCGTACGCGGTGTCCTCGGTGCCGCCCAGCATCACGCCGTCCACGATCGCGGTCAGGGTGGAGCCCTGCAGTCGGAAGGCGAGCTTGTGCCAGGTGTTCGCGTCCAGCGCCGCCCGCGTGCCGGAAGCGAGGACGGTCAGTGCGCCGGCCGCGTCGCCCCGCAGGATCTGCCAGGCGCCCGCCTGCCCGACCTTCAGGTAGTAGGCGTTGATCTGGCCCACCTGCCAGTAGTCCCGGGCGCCGAACCGGCCGAGCAGCGCCACCGAGCCGCCCGTCCGCTCGAACATGACGTCCGACTGCACGGTGTAGTCGGTCAGCGAGTTGTCACCGATCAGCGCGTACGCCGGGCTCTGGTGCGGGTGCCAGGGGATGGGCGCTACGGGCGCCATCTGGCGCAGGCACTGCCCGCCACGGCCGCCGCCGCAGCCGACGGTCTCGAAGGAGCCGTGCTGGTCGGCGAGATAGCGGGCCTCGCGCCCGGTGGCGTACGCGTCGAAGCCGTCGGTGTGCGGCAGTGGGAACGACGCGGACGCCGGACCGGACGCCGATCCCTTGCCCTGTCCGCCGGCTGTGCTGATCGAGTAGATGTGACCGGGTTGCAGGGTGAGCGACCAGGTGCCGCCGGACGGGGTGATGTCCGGCCGGCGTACGAACCAGTCCGCCGGGTTGGCGGAGTTGAGGTTGGTGGCCCACACGTGCAGCGTTCCGGTGGGCAGTCCGTCGGTGACACGGGCGGTGAACTGCTCGGTGGCGGTGGCGCGAGTGGTCTCGATGATCGTGGTGTAGTCGGTGTTGCCCGGCGCCTTGAGGGTGACGTAACTGCCGATGTTCCGGTCGCCGGAGAGGTAGCCGCTCGCGGAGTCGGCGAACTGCCAGCCCGGCTCGGCGAATTGGTTCCAGTGCGCCTGGACCCACAGGCCCTCGCCGACGCTGTACTGCCCCGACCAGGGCTGCGGTGCCACCATCAGGCCGGTCGTCTGGAAGGGCAGTCCGGGCGGAAGGGCGGCGATCAGCGGCCAGTTGATGTATGCCGTCATCTTGGCGTCGATGTAGCCGCGGCTGAGCTGGCGGGCCATCACCGGCCCGTTGGCGTTGTAGTCCTGCGAGCCGTTCTCGCTCGCCCACAGCGGCTTGCCGAGGTTCTGCGCCGCGGCCGGTGACTCGCAGCGGTCGCCGGTGGACTCCGAGACGCCCTCGCACGGGTAGTGGGCGCCGACGACGGCGATCGCGTCGTTGAACGCCTGGTTGTTCTGCATGTCGCTGACGACGTCCCAGCCGCCGTCGGCGCCGACCAATTGGACGTGCCCGAAGCCGCCCGTGTCCAGGGCCTTGCGCAGGTCGACGAACCAGCCGGAGTCCCAGCCGTTCTCGTTCCAGCCGCCCAGATAGTCGATCGTCAGGCCGTGGACGTCCCGCGCACCGCGCAGGTAGTTGACCAGATACGTGATCATGTTCTTGGTCCACACGTCGGACGTGCCGATCCAGCCCGGCGCGGCCCAGGCGAGCGCGGCCAGCTTGATGCCCGGGTTGCGGGCCTTGGCCTGCTCCATCAGCCACCACTCGTACCCGCGCTGGTAGTTCTGGTCGCCTGCGGTGTGCATATGGCTGGGTTCGGCGCCGTCCGTGGAGTTGGCGTCGCCGCCGATCTCCACCTTGAGCAGCGAGATGCTCGCTCCGTAGCCCGGCTTGAACAGATAGTCGAGGATCTGGCCGCGCTGCGGCTCCGGATAGTCGTACAGCAGCTTGGCGTTGCCCCCGCCGCCGCTGACCGCACCGACCCCGTCGAAGACGCGGCCGGCCGCGGTGCCGCTGAGGGTGACGGAGGTCGCGGCCTGCGCCTGCCCGGCCGGCAGGCCGAGGACGGAGGCGAGGAAGGCGAGGACGAGAAGGGCACGTATGAGCAGGAGTCTCACCGGAGCTCGCATGGCCGTCACACCTTCTCCAGCCGCCACTGCTGGGTGCCGGCGGCGCCGACGGGCTGCTGCACCACCGCCGCGCTGTTGCCGGTTCCGTCGAGGTCGGCCGCCTTGCCGCTGTTGCGGTTGACGAGCCGGTAGTAGCCGTCGCCGGTGGGCTGGAGCGTCCACTGCTGCGTGTTGGTGCCGTTGTGCGCCCACTGGTTCAGTGCGGTGCCGTCCGCCGTGGAGGAGCGCGGGACCTCGAGCACCTTGCCGCTGCCCAGGCCGGTCAGCTTGGTGTAGCTGCCGGTGGTGGTGGCGATCCAGCGCTGGTTGGCGCCGCTGTGCGGCGTCCATGCGATCACCGCGCCTCCGTCCGCCGCCGACGCGCCGCTCACGTCCATCGCCAGGCCGGTCGCCCGGTTGAGCAGCCGGTAGGTGCCGCTCACGCCCGGCGCCGCGATCCGGTTGATGCCGCGCAGCACATTTCCCTCGGTGGTGAGGTAGTTGGTGGCGTAGTCGAAGCGCGGCGCGCCCGCCCACAGCAGGTAGAAGTACTTCATGTTCTCCGAGTACCAGTAGCCCGGAGTGAGATCGCCCTTGGTGGTGGGCGTGGTCGTCATGTCCGACACGACCGTGTAGCCGTTCGCGACCTTGCAGTGCGCCTTCTGCGCGTTCCACAGCCACTTGGCGCGGTCCCGGTAGACCTCCTTGCCGGTCAGCAGCCACAGGAACAGCGCGGAGTCCGCATATTCGGGGCGCAGTTGATACTCGTTGCTTGTCGCCCCGAGCGTCGTGTAGTCGATGCCTTCGGGCGGCAGCTTGTGCGGCGCCAGGGCGTCCGCCCAGGAGGAGTGGTACGACTCGCCCTCGCTCAGGTTGCCTCCCTGGGCGAGCAACCCGGCGTAGAACGCGGTGAGTTCCGACTGCCCGCGGCCTACCAGCGCGCCGGTGTTCATGTTGACGGACTTGAACCAGAGCCGGCCATTGTACGTCTCCCCGAGACGCTGCAGGATGGCCGCGGTCAGTGTCCGGTACCAGCCACGGATCTCCGTGTCGCCGAGGAACTGGTAGGCGTCCCAGAGGTATTCGAAGTACGAGTCGACGGGCGGGTCGACGCGGGCGGTGGTGTCGGTCCAGGCGCCGGTGTCCACGTTGAGTGTCGAGCCGACGAGGTCGATCGATGACCGTCGGTCGTACACGGCCTTCAGCGCCTTCTTCGCCGCGTTGAGGTACTTCTGGTCGCCGGTGAGCTGGGAGAGCAGGCCCAGCTCGGTGATGTTGCTGCCGATCTCGGCGAGCGGCACCTCGTTGCCGCTGACCGCGCCGGTGCGCAGATTGACGTAACGGTACGGAGCGCCCGTCTGTGACGACGTGAACGCGGGGAGCAGCCGGTCGGCGAGGTCACGGGCTCTGGCCAGCAGGACGGCGCTGCCGGTGGCTTGGTAGCCGGAGAGCAGTCCGCCGACCAGCCGGATGATGGTCTCGAAAACGTGGATGCTCGCATTGCGGTCGAAGTCGAGGTTGCCGTCGATCCAGGCGAGCGCCGCGTCCAACTCGCCGTCGAGTTCCATCAGGTAGAGCGTGTCGAGCGACTCTACGAGGGTCAGGCCCAGCGACACCCCGCTGATGAAGAAGTCCGAACCGGTGCCGCCGGCCGGCCGCAACTCGTCGCGGCCCCAGGACAGGCGGCGATAGGCCGTCCAGGCCGTGAGAAACTCCTGCCGGACGTCGTCGGCGAGCGCGGGGTCGGGCGGGCCGGCCGCGGCGAACGCCGGCACCGTACCCGGTCCGCCGAGTGCGGCGAAGGCGGATGCGGCGCCTACTGCGGTCCGCAGCAGAGCCCGGCGCGAGAGCCGGGCGGGCAGAGGTGCGGCCGTGGACGGTCCTGCCGTGAACTGCGGGATGGAAGGTGTCGCCATGTGGGGCCTCCTTGGGGGAGGAGCGGGGGTGACAACGTTGTCTCCGGACCTTTGCGGATCGCCGTCGGTTGCGGGGGGAGGTGCGCGTGCGTCGAAGGTCGCGAGTGCGTTCGAGGCTTGGTGGGTGAGTGTGCAGCTGTGTCATGCGCGCGTCAAGCATGCCGGACAAGTGCTGACGTCAGAGATGCGGAGCTCGGCGCGTGAACCACTACGTGCGCGTCGCCGGCGCATGTCCACGCCCCCGCGTGTTCATGGCCGAAACGCGACCACGGGTGACCCGTATCCCGATCGGCGGCGGATCCGTATCCCGACCGGCAGTGAACCCGCCGCCTCGACGCGCCGCCGACCGTGCCAGCAGTGAGGCCCTCGCCCTGCCGCCGGAGGCAGGCCTGCGCCCTTCACTGGGCGGACGGCCTCACCTCGCGGGGCGCCGAGGCGCCCGCTGACGGAGCGGGCGAAGGGCGACGATCGCCGGGCGGTGATCCTGGCGGCGCTGGAGAAGGCCAGGCCGGGAAGCCGCTCGGTATTGACGCCGTGGCTGAGGCCGTCGGCGGCCGCAAGGCTGCCGTGATCGAGGCGCTGAAGACGCCTCGCGTGTGACGCCCTGGTGGTGGCGGCGCCCGGCCCGCGTGACTCGAAGCTCTACGGCCTGCCGGACACCTTGCGTCGACTGGTTCCCGGCACCTTCTCCGGGACTGGCTCCCGGAACCGGTCGGGACTGGTTCCCGCTGGTTGGCGAACTGGTTCCCACCGGTCCTCACTGGTTCCCGAGAGGACTGGTTCCCGCCATCCCCCCGGCCACTCGGAGAAGGAAGAACTGACAGCGGCCTCGGGTGCAGGAGGGCCCGCCGAAGGGTGCGCGTCGTCAGCTCGCTGCCGCGCGTCGGGTGCCGAACCCGATGACCGCGGCCACCGCAGCCAGGGCTGCCACGCTGGTGAGGGCGGCGGGCAGGGAGAACCAGTCCGCCATGAATCCGATGGCGGGCGGTCCCAGGAGCATGCCGCCGTAGCCGAGGGTGGACGCGGTCGCGACCCCGCTGGGGCCGGCGAGTGCGCCCGCACGTTCGACGGCGACCGGGAAGATGTTGGCCAGGCCGAGGCCCGTGATCGCGAAGCCGAGCAAAGCCGCCCACACCGTGGGGGCGAGAGCGCCGAGCAGCATGCCGACGGCGGCCGTGGTGCCGCCCGCGACCACGGTCCGAGTCCGCCCGAGGCGTTCCAGGAGAGTCGTGCCGCTGAGCCGGCCGATGGTCATGGCGAGGGCGAAGCATGAATAGCCGACGGCCGCGATGCCCGGGTGGGCTTTCAGATCCTGCTCCAGGTGCAGCGCGCCCCAGTCGGCCAGGGCTCCTTCGCCGTACGCCGTGCAGAGCGCGATCAGACCGAACACGGTGACCAGTCCGCGGGTGCGGGCGTCCAGGCGACGCGGGACACGCTCCTCCTGCGGCAGGCGATTCGGCGGGACCGGGGGTTCGTGCCGCAGCAGGGAACATCCCGCGACGGCGGTCACCAGCAGGCCGATCAGGCTGAGGCCGAGCAGATGGCGGGTCGGGGACAAGGACCCCGCGGCCAGCCCGCCGAGCCCCGCGCCGATCATGCCGCCCAGGCTGAAGGCGCCGTGGAAGCTGGGCATGACCGGCCGCCGCAGCGCGGCCACCAGATCGACGGCGGCGCTGTTGAACGCAACATTTATCCCGCCGTATGCAGCTCCGAAGATCAGCAGGACGAGTCCCAGAGCGAGTGCCGAGTGGGTCAGCGGGGGCAGGGCGACGCTCAGCGACAGCAGCACGCCGCAGACCACGGTCACCGGATGGCTGCCGAAGCGGCGGCACAGGCGTCCGGTGAGCGTCATCGTGATCACCGCACCGGCGGAGACGCCGAGGAGGGCGAGCCCCAGCGCGCTGGCGGAGGCGCCGGTCTGTTCCTTGATGGCCGGGATCCGGACGACCCAGCCGGCGAAGATGAAGCCGTCGAGGGCGAAGAAGATGGTGAGGGCGATGCGGAGTCGGGTGAGGTCGTTGCCCGGCACGACGCTGTGCGATCGGGTTTTGTTTATTTGCGGCACAAAGTAAGGCTAGGTCCGTGAGGGAGGTCGGGGCAAGAGAGAAGACCGGCGGGAGCGGTGAAGAGTGGCGGCAAGATCTTCGTCCGCGGGGGGTACGAGAATCGGCGTCATGAGAAGCGTCGAGACCTCGCCACGGTACGTGGCGAGGTCTCGATGGATTCGCCGCCCCTGGCCAGGCGCAGCTCGCCGACCCGCCCGCACGGTCCACCGGCATGGGTGTGCCGCGGCCACGCCCGGTCGCCGATGCGGACGACGTGCGCGGGTCGCCTCGCCCGACAGACCACGCCACAGCAAGGCCGGCGGCGGCTGAAAGGGCGGATCAGGGGCGGCGAGCCCTCTCAAAGGTCAGTGGGCCGCCGAGTGGCGGCCGGGTCGACCTCGCCGTACCGCCCGACGAGCCGTCGCGCTCCGCTGCGTACATGGTCAGGTCCAGGAGCCGACGAGCGCGGGTGACGGCAGGCCGGTCTTCATGACCGGTCCTCGAGGATGTCGTGGGCTTTACGGGCCGCTTCGCGGTTCCAGCGGCGCTGTTCGGTGGCTGCCTCGACATGCACACCAAGGACGCCGCCGCCGGTGAGACCTCGGTGCGCCTCAACCTCGTGGCGGCGTGGTGGGAGGCCGCGGTCTTCACCGAGGCCGAGCGCGCGGCGCTGGAGCTGACGGAGCAGGGCACCCGCAATCGCCGACGCAGCCGGTGGGGTCACGGACGAGGCCTGGGCGAACGCCGCCAAGCACTACGACGAGGAGCAACTCGCCGCCCTGGTGTCCCAGATCGCCCTCATCAACGCCTTCAACCGCGGGAACGTCATCATCCAGCAGCCCGGCGGCGACTACCAGCCCGGCCAGTTCGGATAACGCGGAGTACCTGGTCCGGGAGCCGGAGGCCGTCCCGCGCCCGCAGCAGCCCCGGGCTCCGGACACCGCCGGCCGGGCCTGAGGGTGTTCTCCGGCCCACGGGCGGTCCGGCGACCGCAGGAAGATGCCTGCGATGCGGAGTCCGGTCAGGTAGCTGGTCGCGGTCCTGTCGTATCGGTGGCGATGCCGCGCCACCGCTTCAAGCGGCTGATGCACCGCTCGACCCACGGGCCCTGCGCACGGTGGCCGTCCTGTCCGCCCGCCGCTTCGGCGTCGACCGCGACCTCGGCGCCGTCGAGGCAGGCCGGCCCGCCGCCCCGACCGTCGTCGATGGTGATCCGCTGATGCGAAGGGACGACTGCTGTGACGGCCCAGGGCACCAGGTTTCCCGACGCGGGGAGGCGCTCCGGCCGAGGGGAAGGCGTCACGGGGTCATCAGGTCAAGCGTCCCGGACTCTTGACTCGGAATGTGTCAGCCGTGATCCTCGTCGCATAACTTGCACCGGTCATGACAATCCGGAGCGGGCTGTCTTCGGGCCCCCGCCGACCTGCTCGTTGACCGTGTCATCCCCGCCGACCGAGGGATGTGGGTAGTGACCGTGGATCGATGTTCGTACCGCAGGCGCAAAGACGTCACTCTTGTGTCGCTGCTCCTTCTCGTGCTGGCCATGGCCCTGGGGCCCACGCCGAGTTCGGCGGCCGGTAACGACTGGTGGACTCCGACCACACGCCCCACCCCGGACTCCCAGATCAATGTCACCGGCGAGCCGTTCACGGGCACCAACGCCGAAGGAGAGGTGCGCGGCTTCGTCGACGCCCACGACCACCTCTTTGCCAACGAGGCCTTCGGCGGGCGACTCATCTGCGGCAAGACGTTCTCCGAGGCCGGTATCGCCGACGCGCTCAAGGACTGTCCCGAGCACTACCCCGACGGTTCGCTCGCGGTCTTCGACTTCATCACCAAGGGCGGTGACGGTCGACACGACCCGGTCGGCTGGCCCACGTTCAAGGACTGGCCCGCGCACGACTCGTTGACCCATCAGCAGAACTACTACGCCTGGGTGGAACGGGCCTGGCGCGGCGGCCAGCGGGTGCTCGTCAACGACCTCGTCACCAACGGTGTGATCTGCTCGGTGTACTTCTTCAAGGACCGTAGCTGCGACGAGATGACGTCGATCCGACTGCAGGCGAAGCTGACGTACGACCTGCAGGCGTACGTCGACAAGATGTACGGCGGTACAGGCAAGGGATGGTTCCGGATCGTCACCGACAGCGCGCAGGCCCGCGAGGTCATCAAGCAGGGCAAGCTGGCGGTCGTCCTGGGCGTCGAGACCTCCGAGCCGTTCGGCTGCAAGCAGGTCCTGGACATTGCGCAGTGCAGCAAGGCCGACATCGACGCAGGGCTGGACGAGTTGTACGGGCTCGGCGTGCGCAGCATGTTCCTGTGCCACAAGTTCGACAACGCCCTGTGCGGGGTCCGCTTCGACGAGGGTGCGCTCGGAACGGCCATCAACGTCGGGCAGTTCCTGTCGACCGGCACGTTCTGGAAGACAGAGAAGTGCACGGGCCCGCAGCACGACAACCCCATCAACGGAGCCTCGGCGTCCGAGGCCGAGGGAGAACTCCCGGCGGACGTGAAGGTCCCCTCGTACGACAGCGGCGCCCAGTGCAACACCCGCGGTCTCACCGACCTCGGTGAGTACGCCGTGCGCGGCATGATGAAACGCAAGATGATGCTGGAGATCGACCATATGAGCGTCAAGGCCGTCGGCCGCGCGCTCGACATCTTCGAGGCCGAGTCGTATCCCGGCGTGATCTCCTCCCACAGCTGGATGGACCTGAACTGGACCGAGCGGGTCTACGGCCTCGGCGGCTTCGTCGCCCAGTACATGCACGGCTCCGAGGGATTCGTGGCCGAGGCGAACCGCACGAAGGCGCTGCGGGACAAGTACGACGTGGGCTACGGCTACGGCACGGACATGAACGGTGTGGGCGGCTGGCCGGGACCCCGGGGCGCGGACGCCGCCAACAAGGTCACGTACCCCTTCCGCAGCGTCGACGGCGGCTCTGTCATCGACAGGCAGACCACCGGCGAGCGCACCTGGGACCTGAACACCGACGGAGCCGCACACTACGGACTCGTGCCGGACTGGATCGAGGACATCCGGCTCGTCGGCGGACAGGATGTGGTGAACGACCTCTTCCGGGGCGCCGAGTCCTACCTCGACACGTGGGGCGCGGCCGAGAAGCACCAGGCCGGAGTCAACCTCGCCAAGGGCGCGGCGGCCACGGCCAGTTCGGCGGAGTGGAACCCGTTCACCAGCTACGCACCCAACCGGGCCGTGGACGGCACACGGGACACCCGCTGGGCCAGCGACTGGAGCAACGACCAGTGGCTGCGCATCGACCTCGGCTCCACACACCTGGTCGGGCGCGTCACGCTCGACTGGGAGCGTGCGTACGGGAAGTCGTACCGCATCGAACTCTCCACCGACGGAGCGAACTGGCAGACCGCCTGGTCCACGACATCCGGCGACGGCGGCCTGGACACGGCCCGGTTCACCGGCACACCGGCCCGCTACGTCCGTATCCACGGACTGGAACGCGGCACCGACTGGGGATACTCGCTCTACGAAGTGGGCGTCCACAGCAGCTGAGCGGTGGCACGAGCACGAAGGACACGCGGATGGCACGGATGCCGTTGGCCGAGAGGCGCCGGCAGCTGACGGAAGCGGCGATCAGGGCGATGGCCCGGGACGGCGTCGCCAAGACGACGACCCGGTCCATCGCCGCCGAGGCGAGCGTGTCCCTGAGCGTCTTCCACTACTGCTTCGACTCCAAGCAGGCCCTGATCGAGTCCGTCATCACGACCCTCACCGACCACTCCGTGACAGTGGTGAAGGACGCACTACGACCCAGGGCCACGTTCGAGGAGACGGTCCGGGCCGGCTTCCAGGCGTACTGGGACCACGTCCGCGCCCACCCCGACGAGCACATGCTCACCTACGAACTGACGCAATACGCCCTGCGCCAGCCGGGGTTCGAGCATCTGGCCCGACGGCAGTACGAGCTGTACAGCGACGCGTACGCCGCGCTGATCGACCAGTTGTCCCGGAGCATGACACTCCAACTCCGCGTGCCCGTCTCGGTGCTGGCCCGTTATCTGGCGGCCATGACCGACGGCTTGACCCTCAACTACCTCGTGCTCGGTGACGAGTCCGCCTGGACCGAAATCCTCGACACGCTCTTCGCCCACATCGCCGGACTCGTGCACCCGGCTCGACCTGCTTCCGTGGGGAGGACCGGCCTCAGTTCACAGCCTTCTTGATGAGTGCGCCGATCCGTGCCTCGTCGCCGGCGGTCAACTCCGTCAGAGCGAAGGAGGTCGCCCACATGGCGCCCTCATCGAGGTTCGCCTGGTCGCTGAAGCCGAGCGTGGCGTACCTCGCCTTGAACTTCTGCGCGCTCTGGAAGAAGCAGACGACCTTGCCGTTCCTGGCATACGCGGGCATCCCGTACCAGAGCTTCGGCGAGAGGTCCGGTGCGCCGGACTTGACGATGTCGTGGATCCGCTCGGCGAGGACACGGTCCGCTTCCGGCATCTCGGCGATCTTCGCGAGCACTTCGCTCTCCGCGTCCGCCTTGGCCGCGCGTGGGCCGCGACGCGCGGCGGCCTTCAGCTCCTGGGTCCGCTCCTTCATCGCGCCGCGTTCCTCGTCGGTGAACCCGTCGTACTTCTCGGCGGTCGCGCTGGTGCTCTTGGCGGATGTCTGCGTGCCCTTCATGGCAGGTTTCCTCTCTGGCGAGCTCGATGGGTCCATCCCATGCTAGGGATCCGCCACGGCGGCGGCTTCTTTGAAACTGACCGGATACGGCCCAGGTGAGACCCGCAGCGGTGATCGCGTTGCAGGCAGGCTCAGCCCGCCCAGAAAAGATCAAGTCAGGCCGCGTCGAGTTCGGCGAACTCCGCTTCGGTGAGTTTCAGATCGGCCGCTGCGGCCGAGTCACGGACGGTCGTCGGCCGGGACGACCCCGGGATCGGAACGACGACCGGGGACTTGGCCAACTCCCATGCCAGGCACACCTGTTGCGGGCTCATCCCGCGCTCTTCGGCGATCCGGGCGAACGCGGCGTGCGACGAACCCAGGCCGCCCGCACGGGAGATACCGCCCAGCGGGCTGTACGGCAGGAAGGCGATCCCCAGCTCGGTGCACAGCCGCAACTGCGGTTCACTGTCGCGGACGGCCGGCGAGAAGTTGTTCTGTACGGACACCAGCCGCTCGCCGAGGATCCCATGGGCCTCGCGCAGCTGGTCGGAGTTCACATTCGAGATGCCCACGGCACGGATCTTGCCCGCGTCGTACAGATCGCGCAGCGCGCCCACCGAGTCGGCGTACGGCACGTTCGGGTCCGGCACGTGCAGCTGGTAGAGCCCGAGGGAGTCCACGCCCAACCGCTTGAGCGATCCCTCGCAGGCCTCTTGCAGGGTCGCGGGATCCCCGTTGAAGGACCATGCTCCGTCGGCTCCGCGTGCCGCCCCGCCCTTCGTGCCGACCAGCACGTCGGAGGTGTCGCCGCCGTATGCCGCGAGCGCGCGGGCGATCAGCGACTCGTTGTGGCCGGTCTCGGAGGAGTTCAGGCAGTACGACATGGCCGTGTCGATGAAAGAGATCCCGGCGTCGATCGCGGCATGGATGGTCGCGACCGCGCGCTCCTCATCAGGCCGCCCCTCGATGGACAGCGGCATCCCGCCGAGTCCGATGGCGCTGATCGTGGCGCGGCCGATGCGGCGATTGTGCATTTCCCTACCCCCTGAAGTGACACAATGCGACGCCCGCGACTTTACGCTTCCAGGCTTATGTCCACTGCGGTTCCTCGGATACGCCCGGCAGCGCAGCCGGCACATCGGCGCGCAGCTGCGCACCGGTCACGGGCAGCGGGCCCGTGCCGAGCACGGGACGCGGCGAAGGGGACGGCGTCCGTCGCGTGTGCTTCAGCGACCGATCCGCAGTAGGGGCACGCGAGTCGCCTCCGCTTGGGCTCGATCCCGGCGTCGCGGTCCTCGCCAGTGATGCCTCGCGACCTCGCGGTTTTTATCGGGTTGCTGTGAATGTGTGAGGCGTTTGAACGCTACCGGGCCGGTTTCCGTATGGAGGCGGGGGATTTCCATGCCAGTTGACCACGAGGCGCAGGAGTACTTCCTTGAGACGCAGCACGCGCAGACGCCCGACGGGCGCACGGCGCGCGACCTTTGCAGCGGTCGCGCTGATGTTGGGCGGCGGAGGATTGGTGGCGGTCAATGTCTACGCTTCCGCGACCGAGAGCGGCTCGGGCAGTGATTCGGTCCAGCAGCCGAACCAGAGCGGAAGCGGGCAGCTTCCGGCGTCGGGAACGGTCACGATCGACTGCCCGGACGTCGGCCAGAAACTGACCGATGTGCCCGCCGCGGCGAAGTCGCAGGTGGACACGGAGCTGGCGACGCTCGACAAGCAGATCACCGAGGCGTACGCCCGGCTGGCCGCGACGCGGCAGGCGCAGGCGAATGACGGGGACTACGTCCAGAACGACATCCTCGGGCCGCTCAAGGACAAGCGAACCGAGGTCATCGGCCGGATCAAGGCCGACTACCAGCAGGTGGGCGACAGCGCCCCGGACACGATCGACGGCCTCGCGACCTGTACGGCGATGCCGGCCGACCCGGCGCCGACCCCCTCCGGCGGCCAGAGCGACAACGGCCAGAAGAGCGGCGGCCGGCAGAACAACGGTCAGCAGAACAACGGCAATCAGGTCACGGGTGGTCCCGCCGCCGCGGATTTCGTCGACATCACGAAGGTCGCGCCGAACGTCCCGGCCAAACCGCGCCCGATCGGTGACGCCTCGACCGGTACGTTCACCACGCAGTGCGGTGCCAACGAGAACGGGAACCACAACACCGACAACGTGATCGTGGCTCCCGGCGTGGCCAACGGCGCGCACCACCTGCACGACTACGTCGGCAACCAGAAGGTCAACGCGTTCTCCAGCAACGACACGTTCCTCCAGGGCGGGACCAGCTGCCAGAACAAGAACGACCTCTCGTCCTACTACTGGCCGGTGGTGCGCGTCCAGGACGGTACGCAGGACTTCGACCAGAACTCCGACGGTGGCGGCAAGGAAGGGAACGTCGGCAAGATCCTCGTGGCGAAGCAGGCGCAGATCGAGTACGTCGGCAGCCCGACCGGCAAGGTCGTCGCGATGCCGCAGTTCCTGCGCATCATCACCGGTGACGCGAAGGCCTTCACCAACGGCCCGGGCAACGCCAACGCGCACTGGAGCTGCACCGGATTCGAGAACAAGGTGCAGCTGACGGACAAGTACCCGATATGCCCGCAGGGCAGCGATGTGGTGCGGACCTTCGCCTTCCAGAGCTGCTGGGACGGCCAGAACATCGACAGCGCCAACCACCGCACGCACGTCGCGTTCGCCGACGCTGCGGGCAACTGCGCGGGCGGCTTCAAGGCGATTCCTCAGCTGACGATGCGCCTCGTGTACAGCGTGCCGCGGCCGACGATCCAGAACGACCAGGTGAAGAACGCCTACGCGGTGGACGGCTTCCCGGAGCAGCTGCACAAGCCGATCACCGACCACGACGACTTCATCAGCGTCATGACCGGGAACCTGATGAACCAGGTCGTCGACTGCATCAACTCCGGTCGTGACTGCGGGGACGGTGCCGGTGAGCAGCCGCAGGAGACGCCGTCACCGTCTCCTGACGCCTCGTCGGGCGGCAGCGCCGGTGATGATCCCGGTGACTCCGGCGGCGAACAGTCGGCTCAGCCTCCCGCCACGTCGCCGGGCACGGCACCTTCGGCAGGGGGTGACGGCGTAGGCGGCGGCGACCACGCGGATGCGAGTCCCAAGGCCTCTGTCAGCCCCAAGGCCTCCGTCTCTCCCAAGGCCTCTGCCACACCCAAGACCTACGCGACCTCCTCGGCCGCCGGGTCCGATGCGGCCGTTCAGCCGCAGACCGGCGCGGACGATGAACCCAGCAGCGAGGCGGACGACGGCACTCAGACGCCGGCCGCGGGCGGGGACGCTCCTTCAGCCGGGTCGCAGACGGAGCCTCAGGCGGTCACGGGCGGGCTGGCCGAGACCGGCACGAACCTTTGGCCGGCCGCGGCGGGAACGGTTCTCATGATCCTGGGCCTGCTGTTCCTGCTCCGTACCAGGCGACGCTTCTGACGTGGCTCCTCTCGGCGCCCCGGAAGCAGGCTTTCCCCGGTGACCGGAGCCCGCCCCGTCAACGGGGCGGGCTCCGGTCACCGGGGTGGCGCATCGGATCGGCGCTCGTCAGGTCAGCCCGCGGTGACGTCGACGTAGTCACCCGTGGCGTTGGCCGCTCCCGTCGTGCTGGTCCCGGCGAAGCTCCACCGCCAGTAGCCGTCCACGGAAGCGGTCGCGGTGGCCGTGACAGCGCCGCCAGCACCGCTGGTCACCGTCTTCACGGTGGTGTAGGCAGTGGTGCCGGCCTTGCGGAACTGCAGCTTGACCGACTGGCCCGCGTAGCCGCCGTAGGTGCCGTTGTTCCAGTTGGCGCGGCTCAGGGCACCCTTGATGGTGATGACCTTGCCCGCGGCCACCGGCTCGGGGGAGGCGTTGGCGGTGAGCTTGGCGGCACGCTTCATCAGGAAGGTGCCCGCGCTGTCCTTCTGGACGAAGTCGAAGTCGTTGGCGTCGACGGAGGTCCAGACGTGCCAGGTACCGGCGTTGGAGTTGATCAGCGTCGCATTGGGGTCGATCCTGATGTTGGTGGTGCAGGTCGAGGCGGTGACGCTTCCGGGAACAGGGGTGCAGGTCAGCGGAGTGTCGGAACCGGGTCCCGCGAAGCCGTCGGGGTTGTCGAACGGGCCGTGGTAGAGCCATCCGTAGGCGTCTTTGATCCCCGAGTTGTCACTGGCGGTGATGCTGAGCGTGACCGTCTTCGTCGCGGTGGCGCCGACCACGACCGACTTGCCGTTGTTGACGAGGACCTGGGTGACCTCGGTGTCCCCCTGGCCGGCGTCGGCGTCGGCGGTCGTGACGGCGAGGGCGGACAGGGCCAACGCGCCCGACAGGACGACGGCTGCAGAACGTATGAACATATGTCCTCGTAGAGAAGGGTTGTCCGCCCGAAAACAGGGCAGGAGTCGAAACTGATCGAATAGTAGTGATCCGACCGTTGTCTCAACTGCCGGTTCCGTCACTTGGGCAGGCACTCGTCCCACTCATGAGTGCGTCTTTCGGACGACGGGCGTGTCACCCACCGGGTGACGTATGGCGCTGCGAGCGCAGCGACTCCAGGAGGCGGAGCCAGATCTCGCCGGCCGTGGGATAGCTGGGCACGACGTGCCACAGGGTCGACAGGGGGACGCGACCCACGATCGCCGTGGTCGCCGAGTGCACGAGTTCGGCGATGCCGGCACCGACGAACGTCGCCCCCACCACCACATCGTTGGCGCGGTCGATCACGAGTTTGGCCCGGCCGCGGTAGTCGGCGCGCATGACGTACGTTCCGGCGAGCGCGCCGAGGTCGTACTCGACGACCTCGACTTCGATCCCCGCCTCCCGCGCCTGCTGTTCGGTCGCGCCCGCTCTGCCGACCTCGGGGGTGGTGAAGACGACTTGGGGCAACCCGACGTGTCCCGCCGCGGAGGACGGCAGGTCGGCCGAGCCGTCGGCTCGTGCCGCGATGACGTCTCCGGCGATACGCGCCTGGTATTTGCCCATGTGGGTGAGGAGCGCGCGGCCGCACACGTCGCCGATGGCGTACAGCCAGGTGCCTGCCGCCTCCCGCACACACTGGTGGTCATCGACGTCGAGATATCCGCCGGGGGACAGGCCGACGGTTTCCAAGCCGATGTCGTCGGTGTTCGGGGTACGCCCGGTGGCCACGACGACCTCGTCGGCCTCGATGACCGTGCCGTCGTCGAGGGTCACACGCACCTCACCGCCGTGTACGCGGCCCTGGCCCGTGTCACGGGCGTCGGACCGCTGCACGTGGGACATGCTGCGCCCGGTCTGCAGCCGGACACCTGCGTCTTTCAGCTCCGCACCGACGAGCGCCCCCGCGAACGATTCGAACCGGGCCAGCAGTCGCTCGCCACGATGGACGATCGTCACCTCGGCTCCGAGGCCACGCAGCCAGGTGGCGGCCTCACAGGCGACTGCACCGCCGCCGAGGACGACGACCCGGCGTGGCACTTCACTCATCGTGGTCACATCGCGTGAGGTCCATGCCAGCGCGTCACGCAATCCCGGAACATCGGGTACGGCCGGACAGGAACCGGTGTCGATGACCACGGCATGCCTGGCCGTCAGCGTCCTGGTCGCACCGTTCGGCCGGCTCACCGCGACCGTGCGTTCACCGGTCAGTCGCCCGTAGCCGCGCACCACGTCGATCGCGTTGTTCAGAGCCCATGTCACCTGGGAGGTGTCGTCCAGCCCGTTGATCACACGGTCGCGCCGGGCGAGTACCTCGGCGGGGTCCAACCGTGTCGACACTCCTGACAGATGGGCGGCCGCGTCCACCACCTCCACCGGCCGGAGCAATGCCTTGCTGGGCATGCATGCCCAGTACGAGCACTCGCCGCCGAGCAGACGGTCCTCCACGAGCACCGAGGACAGGTCGGAGAACTGGCTCGCGTACTGGGCGGCGTTCTCACCCGCGGCAGCGCCGCCGAGCACGATGACATCCCATTCCGAGCGGTCCGGGTCCACGGCTGCGGTCATGAGATCCTCCCCGCTCGCCTGTCCGCCGAGACAGCGGTATACGGAATGTGGTGAAAGCGCGTGCCGCGGGGGACGGCGACGTGCAGTGAGGGGAGCGTCGGCGGATCGCGCGGCGCTGCGATCTGGGACCAGCCTATGGGCCGCGGAGCCTTGTCGCTCGGCGGTGCGTGTCGGTGGCCTCGGTGGTGAGGTCACCGACAGTGATCGGGCGGGGCCGCCCGTTCCGTCGTAGCGCAGCCGGCGGGGCGTCCACGGGCCGGAAGCCGTGCGGCGCTGTGCGCTCGGGTCCCGATCCGGGCGGACTTCGGGTGTCCCGTCGTGGGGATGGGCGTCCGCCCGGCGTGGTGTGCGAGCAGACGCTGCCGCCCCGGAGGGGGCGGCGGTGTGGTGAAGGAGTACGGACCTCCACTCGAGCCCAGACCATGGAGGTTGGTGCCGACGGCATTGCCGCGGACCAGGTGCAGCGGTGTGGGCGTCGCGGCCACGCCCCGCGAAAGGGCCCGGTAGTAGTAGGTCTGTCCCGGCTCCAGGTCTGTGAGTTCCACGTGGTGATGCGCGGTGGGCCGGTCCTGCGCCGCGCTTTGGATGAGCCGGGCGGGATGAGTGCCGTAGAGGACCTCGCCCTCCGTGAGCGTGGGGAGCATGTGGCCCAGGCCGTCCCCGGTGCCGGGTACTCCGGTGTACCAGGTGATGACGGCGTGGTCCTCCGCGAGGGTGACCAGTTCCAGATGGACGGCAGCGAGGGTGTCTGGGTGACGGGGGCGGTTCCGGCGTACCGGGTCGTGCACGGCATCGGCGGCGGCCCGCAGCAGGGCGGGAGCGAGCAGGGCACCGGAACGGGGGATTTCGCAAGGAGCGGGCAGGGACGACAGGGCGGCGAGGGGAGCGGAGAAGCAGCAGCGCATGCCTGCCGTATGCCCGCGCGCCGTGAACGGCGGCGGTGGTGTCGACGGCGACCCCAGGTATGGAACACGACATCTGCCTGTGGCCGCCGACGTGCGGGATGCGTCCCTGATTCCCGGCGCTCCCGTTCGCGGGGCGAGCGGACCGGGCCGGGCACGTGCGCGCCGGGCCGCCGGGCGAAGCGCAGCCGCTGTGCGGAACCGGCGCGGACCGCGTCGGCACTGACACGGACGGCACCTCGGCTCATGGTGTGAACGGTGCCTCGTGGGGTACTCGAGCCGGACGAGGAGAACGGTGCCGACCGGCATCCCCGTGATACGAGGGAGCGGAGGCAATGCAGTTCCATGACCGTGAGCAGGCAGGGCGGGAGCTGGGGGAGCACCTGCGCATCCTGCAGGAGAAGGGCACCCTTCCCGATCCAGTGGTCCTCGCCCTGCCGCGTGGCGGGGTCGCGGTCGCCCGGGAGGTCGCGCGGGCGCTGGAAGCCCCGCTGGACGTGCTCGTCGTACGCAAGATCGGGGCCCCGTTCCAGGAGGAGTACGGCATCGGAGCGGTCGCGGGCGACGATCCTCCCCTCTACGACAAGCGGGCCCTGGACCGGCTGGGGCTGAGCGAGGAATCCCTCGCCGAGGTGGTCGAACGGGAACGCGCGGAACTGCGCCGCCGCGAGGAGCGCTACCGGCAGGGCCGGCCGGCCCCGCAGCTGCGCGGTCGGACCGTGATCCTCGTCGACGACGGACTGGCGACCGGTTCGACGGCACGCGCCGCGCTGCGTGCCGTACGTCGCGAGGCACCCGAGCGCGTGATCCTGGCCGTACCCGTCGCCTCGCCGCGGGGGGCCGACTCGATGCGGGAGGAAGCCGACGAGGTGGTCTGCCTGTACCGGCCGGGTTCGTTCATGGCCGTCGGCGAGTGGTACGAGGACTTCGCGCAGTTGACGGACGACGATGTGCTCGACGCGCTGCACGGCGGTCGGTGAGCGGGGGCGATACGCACGAGGTGGCGGCGGGCCGGGACACACCGGCCAATGAGCCGCAGTCACTGGTTCACGGGCTGGTTCCCGTCTCCTGTGCCGTGCCGGCGGGCGCCGCCGAGAGCGTGCCGTCGGGCTCCAAGGTGATGCGCACACTGTCGCTGATGCGGTCGAGAGTGGCGCGCAGCCAGGTGCGGTCCTCCTCGGGCGCCGGCTCCAGCCGCATGCGCCGGGCCTGCAGAGGCATCATGCGCAGGCCGGTCAGGCGGCCCGTGTCCGCCGCCACCGTGACGAGGTAGGCGATCCGGAGGTCGTCGCGGAACTCCTCGTAGCCGGAGATGCCCTCGTAGTCGTCGACGAAGTCGCCGCAGCCATGGAGGATCAGCCGGTCGCGGTACACCTCCAGGGGGCGGGGGTGATGCGAGGAGTGCCCGTGGACGATGTCGACGCCGCCGTCCACCAGGGCATGTGCGAAGCGGATCTGTTCCCGCGGAACACGGTGGCCCCAGTTGGACCCCCAGTGCACGGACACGACCGCGATGTCGCCCGCCCGCTTCACCTGCCGCACGCGCCGGACCACCGCTGCGGCCGAGCCGGCCGACAGGTCGGGAACATAGGCGACGCCGGGCAGGTCGGCGCTCGCCGCCCAGCCGGGCGGGATGCCGCTGGACGGCATTCCGAGGGCGAGGACCAGCACGCGGCCGCCGCTGGGGACGGGGACCGCCACGGGTGCCCACGCCTCGTCGGCGTTGCGCCCCGCGCCCGCCGCCCGCAGGCCCGCGCGGGCCAGCGAGTCCAGCGTCTCCTCCAGGCCGGCTCGGCCGAAGTCAAGGACGTGGTTGTTGGCCAGGACGCAGATGTCGGGCCGGATCGCCGCGAGAGCGGGCAGGTTGGCCGGGTGCATGCGGTAGTGCACTGCCTTGCCGGGCGCGAACGCGTCACCGCGGGTCACGGCCGTCTCCAGATTCACCATCCGGACGTCCGGGGCGGCCGCCTCCAGCAGCCGCATTGCGTCACCCCACGGCCAGGACGGATCGACCGGGACCGGAATCGGGCCGTTGACCGACTCCGCCAGGCGCACGTACGACTGGGCGTCCCGGACGTAGTCCTCCCGCAGGGCGGGATCACCGGGCCGCGCCAGGATCTGATCGACACCGCGTCCGAGCATCACATCACCGCAGACGAACAGCGTCACCGCGCCGCCGGTCATGCCTCCACTCTAGGAGCCGTCCCCGCACCGAGATCTCGGGTACCGGTCGACGCGTCGCCCGTCGCATCGAGGAAGCGGGTGCCGGGACGATAGGGAAGTGTCCTGTGGGGTACCCGTACCTGGGCATGCGGGCACGGGAGGCTGCCGTGGAACTGGTCGAGGAACGTCCCCACCGCTTCCGCATCGACCCGCGGGGACAGATGCGGGTACCCGGGGTGGTGTTCGCGTCCCGTGCGCTGCTCAGGGACGCCGAGAAGTCGTTGGAGCAGGTCGCCCATGTGGCGACGCTGCGGGGCATCGTCGCCGCGTCGTACGCCATGCCGGACATCCACTGGGGCTACGGCTTCCCGATCGGCGGAGTGGCCGCGACCGACGTGGACGACGGCGGTGTCGTCTCACCCGGCGGGGTCGGCTTCGACATCTCCTGCGGGGTACGACTGCTGGCCGCCGACCTGGACGGGCGGGCGCTGGCGCCGGCGTTGTGCGCGGTCATGGACGGTCTGGACCGGTCGATTCCGCGTGGCGCGGGACCCGGCGGGGTGTGGCGGTCGATCGGTCCAAGACAGTTGGAGCGGGTCCTCCGGGGCGGCTCCCGGTACGCGGTGGCGGAGGGGTACGGCGAGGAGCGCGACCTGGGGCGGTGCGAGGACGGCGGAGCGGTCGCCGACGCGGATGTGAGCCAGGTGAGCGAGCGGGCGCGGGAGCGGGGGCTGGGGCAGGTGGGCAGCCTCGGCTCGGCCAATCACTTTCTCGAGGTACAGCGGGTCGACGAGGTGTACGACGAGACGGCCGCCGCCCTGTTCGGGCTCGCCGTCGGCCAGGTGTGCGTGATGATCCACTGTGGTTCGCGCGGCCTCGGTCATCAGATCTGCACCGATCACGTCCGGTCGATGGACCGCGCCATGTCCCGCTATGGCATCACCGTCCCCGACCGGCAGCTGGCCTGCACCCCGGTCGAATCGCCGGAGGGGCAGGCCTATCTGGGAGCGATGGCCGCCGCGGCCAACTACGGTCGCGCCAACCGCCAGTTGCTGTCGGACGCGGCCCGCCGGGTCTTCCGCCGCGCCGCGGGCGCCCGCCTCTCGCTGGTGTACGACGTGTCCCACAACCTCGCCAAGCTCGAGACCCATCCGGTGGCCGGAGCGCCGCGCCTGCTGTGCGTCCACCGCAAGGGCGCCACCCGCGCCTTCCCGCCCGGGCATCCCGACCTCCCGGAGGACCTGCGCGAGGTGGGCCAGCCGGTGCTGATCCCCGGAACCATGGGCACGGCCTCGTACGTCCTGGCCGGCGTCCCCGGCGGTGATGCGTTCTTCTCCACCTGCCACGGCGCGGGCAGGGTCATGAGCCGGCACCAGGCCGCGCGGGCGACCAGCGGGAAGGAGCTGCGGGCCCGTTTGGAGGGGCAGGGCATCGCGGTGCGCCCGCGGTCGTTGCGGGGCCTGTCGGAGGAGAGCCCGGAGGCGTACAAGGACGTCGGCGCGGTGGTGGCGGTGAGCGAGGGCGCCGGGCTGTGCCGCACGGTCGCCCGGCTGGTGCCGCTGGGCGTGGTCAAGGGCTGAGGCCTCGGCGCGGGCCTGGCCGCGCGCCCCGCGCGGGACACCCGCCCGCCACCGGGCGGCATACCCCCCCAGCCCGGTCGGACGGGCCCAGCCCGGTCGCACGCGTCCGCTCGAACGCATGCATCCCATGCCTCACACGTCGCCCGAAGGACGCCTCACACGTCGACGGTCACCGCGCAGGACCAGCCGTACGGGTCGGGGGCGATGCGCAGTTCGTGCCAGGAGACGCCCTTGGGCACGGCACCGATGATCTCCACGTCCGCCAGGTCGGCCAACGCCAGTCGTACGTCGAGACAGCCGTCCACCGTCTCCGCCTCCACGTCGACGGCCACCATGCCGGGCACCTCGAGGCGGAAGATGACCTCGTCGAGCAGGGCGGTGAGCAGGTCGTCGTCGCTGACCTTCGCCAGCCGGAAGTGCTCCACGGTTGTGGGCCGCGCCGTCGTCACGTCGGCGAAGCACTCCACCATCCCGCGCGTCGCTTCGACCAGGCAGCGTTCCCGGCTCGCTCCCCACGCTTCGATCCGCATATCGGCCGTGTGCGGCAGCGCCCGGTGGCCGCTGCCGCCCTGGCGCCGTAGCCGGATGTCGTCGTCCGTGTCACCGACCATGCCCACCACCTCCGGCGGCCCTGAGCCGTGGTGCCTCGTACGAAGACGGGTACCCGCGACGTGCCGGGCCATACGACGACGGGCGGCGCAGTGTCCGCTCCGCTTATGAGCGATCGATATCCAGCCTAGGGGGTCCACGGTGGGAAGGAACCCCGAACATCGGCCACAGGACCGTACGACCCGAGGAAGAAGACGACGGTCATGATCTCCCAGTCGGTCGTGGTGCCCGCCGGCGGCGAGTCGCTCGCGGGCGATGTCATGGTGCCGGCCTCGGCCCGGGCGGTGGTGCTGTTCGCGCACGGCAGCGGCAGCTCCCGACACAGCCCCCGCAACCGGATGGTCGCCGAACACCTGCGCTCTGCCGGACTCGGCACCGTGCTGATGGACCTGCTCACCGAACGCGAGGACCGCGAGGACGCCTGGACGCGGGAGCACCGCTTCGACATCCCGCTCCTGGGAAGCCGCGTGGCTGCCGTGATCGACTGGCTGGCGGGGCAGACCGACACCAGAGGACTGCCCGTGGTCCTGTTCGGCGCCAGCACCGGAGCGGCAGCGGCTCTGGTGGCCGCGGCGGAGCGGCCGGAGCGGGTTCTGACCGTGGTGTCGCGGGGCGGCCGGCCGGACCTGGCGGGCGATGCCCTGCCCTGTGTACGGGCCCCGGTCCTGCTCATCGTCGGTGGCCGGGACCAGGAGGTACTACGGCTGAACGAGGAGGCGGCCCGGCGGTTGCGGGTCCCGCACTCGCTGCGCGTGGTGCCCGGTGCCACCCACCTGTTCGAGGAGCCCGGCGCACTGGAGGAGGTCGCCGACGCGGCCAGGGACTGGTGCGAGGACCACCTCGGGTGAACCGTGCCTACTCTGGAGGTGTGGCTCGGTCCAACGACGAGGTCGCCGCGCTGCTGCACGAATACGCGGACCTGATCTCGATCACCGGAGGAGACGCGTTCAAGGCACGTGTCTACGAGAAGGCTGCCCGGGCGATCGGCGGCCACCACGCCGATGTGTCCACGCTCGACGTCAAGGGCCTCCAACAGATCCCCGGTGTCGGAAAATCGATCGCGGAGAAGGTCGTCGAGTACTTGCGCAGCGGCAGCGTGGCCGCGGTCGAGGAACTACGGGCGAAAATCCCCGCCGGTGTCCGGCGGCTGACGGCCATCCCCACGCTCGGTCCGAAGAAGGCGCTGACGCTGTACGAGGAGCTGGGCATCTCCTCGATCGACGAACTGGTCGATGCCATCCACGAAGGGAAGCTGCGCGATCTGAAGGGTTTCGGACCCAAGACGGAGGAGAACATCCTCCACGGCATCGCGCTGCTGCAAGCTTCCGGAGACCGGGCCCTGCTCGACGTCGCCATGGACCTGGCCGAGGACATCGTCTTCGAACTGTCCCGGGTGACCGGTTGCCGGCGGTGCACGTACGCCGGGTCGCTGCGCCGCGTTCGCGAGACGATCGGCGACATCGACATCCTGGCCGCGGCGCACGAATCGGCGCCCATCATGCGGGCGTTCACCGAGCTGCCGTACGTCACGGAGGTCATCGCGCGGGGCGAGACCAAGACGTCCATTCGTACGACCAAGGGCCTGGCCGTCGATCTGCGTGTCGTACCGCCGAATTCCTGGGGGGCCGCCCTGCAGTACTTCACCGGATCGAAGGCGCACAACATCCGCACCCGGGAACTGGCCGTGCACCAGGGGCTCAAGCTCTCCGAGTACGGACTGTTCGACGTCGAGAGCGGGGAGAAGATCGTTTCCGAGACGGAGGAGGCGGTGTACGCACGGCTCGGCCTGCCGTGGATTCCGCCACCGCTGCGCGAGGACCGCGGAGAGATCGAGGCCGGACTGCGCGGCGAGTTGCCCGACCTGGTGACGGAGGCGGACCTCCGGGGCGACCTGCACACGCACACCGACCTCACCGACGGCCTCGCGCCGCTCGAGGAGATGATCGCCGCGGCTGCCGAGCGCGGCTACGCGTACTACGCGATCACCGACCACGGACCGAACCTGTCCATGCAGCGGATGACCGACGAACGGATGCTGGCTCAGCGCGAACGCGTACAGGAGCTCGACGGCACATACGACACGCACGGCAGGCGCGGTGGCATGAGTCTGCTGCACGGCGTGGAGCTGAACATCGACCCCGACGGTCAAGTGGACTGGCCGGGGGAGTTCCTGGCCGGATTCGACCTGTGCGTGGCCTCGGTGCACTCGCACTTCAACCAGGGGCGCGCGGCGCTGACCCGGCGCATCGTACGTGCCTGCGAGAACCCTTACGTCAACATCATCGGCCACCCCACCACCCGCATCCTCGGCAAGCGGCCGGCCATCGACGTCGACCTCGACGCGGTCTTCGCCGCCTGCGCGCGTACCGGCACGGCCCTGGAGATCAACGCCCATCCGCACCGGCTCGACCTGCGCGACGAGGACATTCTGCGGGCCAGGCGGCACGGCGTGAAGTTCGCCATCGACAGCGATGCCCACTCCGTCCTCGACCTGGCCGCCATGCGGTACGGCGTGGGGACGGCGCAGCGTGGCTGGCTGACCAAGGACGACGTGATCAACACTTGGCCCCGGACACGGCTGTTGCGCTTCCTGCACAAGGGGCGGGCGAAGCGGCGCGCCGCGGCGTGACCGGGTTCGGGCCGGACGCCGCCCTGTGCCGCGGTGGTCGACGTCGACCTTCTCGTCCTTGGTGATCCGGGTGTCCCGCTCCAGGGTGGACACCCGGATGGTGACTGTCGGAAGAAGCCTTCCGTCCGACGGGCAGCCCGGCGCCAGTGCCTCCTTGTCCGATGTGGTGGCGCCCGGCGAACCGCGGCTTGTCAGCGCGCGCCGGTCCAGTTGTGAGCGACGTCCACCACGACACGGTCGTTCAACTGCAGGACCCGGAAGGGCAGTCGGGCGCGAACTCCGAGCCCGATCTGCGTCTCGCCCTCGAAGCTGCCCGCGAACCGAGTGTCCCTGAAGGTGCGGTACCCGGTGAGGTCCGTGCCCGGCAGGGGGCGACCGGCCCGCCCGGGGTAGGTGGGTGCGCCGGTCTCGGGGTCGTAGCCGGGCGCGGCCACGCGCACCTCGATGACGGCTCCGCCGCCGACAGGTATGAGGCGACCCGATCCGTCCTGGTAGAGGTGGTCGACATACCCGACCCAGTAGCCGAGGCCGTCGCCGCCGCCGGGGATGTCGAAGACCATCCGGTCGTAGCAGGCGTGGCGGCCGGTCCTGATGTCCGTCAGCGGCGCCGTCGTGGTCGAGGCGACCGTCTTGCCGAGGCTGCCCCAACCGGTGGGGCATGCCGTGGCCTGTGCGGTGGTGAGCGCGGCTCCGTCGGCCGGTACCGCCGCCATTCCCAGGGCAGCGCTCATGAGCACCAGCGTCACCCATGTTTTTCTGATTCGTCTCACTGTGTCCCCCAAGACAGCTATGTGACTGGTATCGACTGAGACAAGCGAGTTGGCCCAAAGGTTGCATTATTTCCGACAAGCCTGAACCTGATGTATGTGAGCGGCGCGGCATGATCGGGCCGAAGCGAGGAAGGGGTCACGTCCGGCAATCCCGGCCGCCCGCTGAATTCACCTCCGGTGGTGCGCACCCCTCATCCGCCGATCCCGCTCGGCGGCAGCGCAGAGAACTCGGCGGCAGCGCAGGGAAGTGGACACCGCAACCGCATCAGTGAGTTGTACCACTACGGCATGGGTGGCCATACGGCGAAGTCACGGCCTTTCCGGTAGGCGCCGGGAGCACTTCCGCAGGCTGCATGGGGGGCAGGGCGTCGGCCGGCCGGGCTCGCATTTCCATAACGAGGCGTCAGGTTTCCCAATTCCTGGTTGAATACCCAGGGTTACCGCTGTGTAGCGGAGAAGACTTGCTATCGTGCTACTCGTTGGTAGCAAGCTGAACGGGGGTCGCGAGGAGCCGGCGTACGCATCGCTGCTGCTCCTCGGACGGGTTGGCCGAGATGGACGGTCTGGCAAGGGGGCCAGGTGTCCGCGGCTTCAGCGCGTACGCATTACCCGGCCTTCGAACTCCAGTTCCCCTCGCTCATTGATCTGAACAGGTGAGACTCCTCATATGGCTCGTTCCCTGGTCGATTTGCTGACCGCGCATGCCTCGCAACAGCCCGACCGGACCGCCTACCGCTATCTCGTCACGGGTGACTGTGACGGAGAGATCCAGGACATCTCGTACGCCCGTCTGGCGAGCCGGTCCCGAGCCGTCGCCGCCTGGCTGCAGGAGCGCGGTCTGGCCGGCTCTCGCGCCCTGCTGCTGTACCCGCCCGGCCTTGAGTTCATCTGCGGCTACTTGGGCTGCCTTTCGGCCGGAGTCGTCGCCGTGCCGGGCGTGCCCCCACAAGGGCGCTCGCAGAACCATCGCGCCCTGATCCGTATGAAGCGCCTGATAGCCGACGCGGACGCCAAGGTGATCCTGGGCGGCCGTGAAGTGATAGCCGCCCTGGGCGCCATGGCGGAACACCTGCCCGAACTGGACGGCATCACCTGCGTCGCCACCGAGGACATCCCCGACGCGGCGGCCGACTCCTGGCGCGAACCCGACCTCACCGCCGACTCGGTCGCCTTCCTCCAGTACACCTCCGGCTCCACCTCCGCCCCGCGCGGCGTGATGGTGACCCACGGGAACCTGCTGGACAACGAGCGGTTCATCACCGAGCGGATGGGCCACACCACGGACACGATCGCGGAGTACGACCACGAACTGTTCGTCAGCTGGCTGCCCGTGTACCACGACATGGGTCTCATCGGCCCCGTCCTGAACACGGTCTACCTCGGCGTGACCGCCACGCTCTTCTCGCCGCTGCACTTCCTGCAGCAGCCCCAGCGCTGGCTGACCGCCCTCAGCCGCTACCGACCGCACACCAGCGGCGGCCCCAACTTCGCGTACGAGCTGTGCCTGAAGCACGCCACGCCCGACCTCCTCGACGAGCTCGACCTGAGCCGGTGGAAGGTCGCCTTCAACGGCGCCGAACCGGTGCGGGCCGCCACCCTGCGGCGGTTCACGGAGACCTTCGGTGAGGCCGGCTTCCGCCGCGAGGCCCTCTACCCCTGCTACGGCCTCGCCGAGGCCACCCTGATGGTCACCGGCAGCTCGGTGCAGGCCCCGCCCACCCTGATCGAGGCCGCCGAGACCGGACCGCACGCCGGCGCGGCGGACGCGGCGGCGGTCGGTTGCGGGCGGCCCGGCCCCGGCACGACCGTGGTGATCGCCGACCCCGAGCGGCAGGAGGAGCTGCCCGAGGGCGAGGTCGGGGAGATCTGGGTCGGCGGCGCGAGCGTCGCCAAGGGCTACTGGCGCAACGCCCTCGCCACCCGCGAGACCTTTCGGGCCACCCTCGAGGACCGCGAGGGCCGCTTCCTGCGGACCGGCGATCTCGGATTCCTGCGGGACGGCGAGCTGTTCGTCACCGGCCGCCTCAAGGACCTGATGGTCATCGACGGGCGCAACCACTACCCGCAGGACCTGGAGTTGTCCGCCGAGTTGACCCACTGGGCGCTGCGGCCCGGCTGCACCGCGGCTTTCTCCGTGGACGGCGGAGTCTGCGGCGAGCAGCCCGTCGTCGTCGCCGAGACGGCCCCCGAGGCGGCGGGCGAGAGCGAGAAGATCATCGACCTGATCCGCAGCGCGATCGGCGAGGCCCACGGCCTGGCGCTGCGCGACGTGGTGCTGGTCCACCCCGGCACCATCCCCAAGACGTCCAGCGGGAAGATCCAGCGCCGTGCCTCCCGGGCGGCGTACCTCGACGGCACCCTTTCGGTCGTCGGCGCCCCCGCCACGGGATGACGTCACCCGCTGCCGTCGGCGCGCGTCCGCGCCGACGGCGGTGCGACGGTCGTACGGGCCGTACCAGCCGTACGCCGCTTCCTCGGTCTGCGTCGCCCGAGTGCGCTGTGCGCCGCCCGAATCCACCGTACGTCGGCCCCAACAGCCGTACACCCACCAGGCGTACCCGCCGCATCGGCCGTACGGTATCCGCCTGAGCCCGAGTTCACGAGGACACCTGTCTAGATGCCTGCGAACGAGATGCCCGCGAACGAGACCCCGAAGCAGTTTCCCGAGATGTCCGTCACGACTCCCGAGGGGGCGCGGGACTGGCTGGCGTCGGCCGTCGCCGAGGCGGCCGGGCTCGACCCGTTGGCCGTCGACCCGGAGCGGCCGATCGCCGAATTCGGCCTCGGATCACGGCAGTTGGTGACGCTGGCGGCAGATCTCTCCGAACGGACCGGACGGCCGCTGGAGCCGTCTCTCGTCTTCGATCACCCCACGATCGCAGCGATCAGCGAGGCGGTCTTCGGCGAGCGGACCGCCGGTGCGGCGGCGGCGGACCCGGCGCCGGCCGACACGCCCGTACGGGCCGACGACGACATCGCGATCATCTCCCTGGCCTGCCGCTTTCCCGGCGGCGCCGACGACCCCGAGGCGCTGTGGCGGCTGCTGGCCGCGGGCGAGGACGCCATCACCGAGGTGCCCGCGGGCCGTTGGGACACCCAGGGGCTCTACGACCCCGACCCGGAGGCCAGCGGCAAGGCGTACACCTTGCGCGGCGGGTTCCTCTCCGACATCGACCGCTTCGACGCGCCCTTCTTCGGGATCTCGCCACGCGAGGCCGCGGCCATGGACCCGCAGCAGCGGCTCCTGCTGCAGACCAGCTGGGAGACGATCGAGCGCGCCGGGATCGTCCCTCGGGCGCTGAACGGCAGCTCCACGGGCGTCTACATCGGCCTGTACGACAGCGGGTACCTGGCCTCGGCCGGGCTGGGGCAGCTCGACGGGCACGTCGGTACGGGCTCGGCGTCCAGCGTGGCCTCCGGGCGCATCGCCTACACCCTCGGTCTCCAGGGCCCGGCGGTGACGGTCGACACCGCCTGCTCCTCCTCCCTCGTCGCCCTGCACCTGGCGGCGCGGGCGCTGGCGAGCGGCGAGTGCGACCTCGCGCTGGCCGGCGGCGCGACGCTGCTTGTGACGCCGCGCGGGCACGTCGAGTTCAGCCGGCTGCGCGGGCTGTCGCCGTCCGGGAGGTGCAGCCCGTTCTCGACCGACGCGGACGGTGTGGTGTGGGCCGAGGGGTGCGGTCTGGTGCTGCTCAAGCGGCTCGCCGACGCGCGCCGGGACGGCGACCGGGTCCTCGCGGTCGTCAAGGGGTCCGCGATCAACCAGGACGGGCGCAGCCAGGGCCTGAGCGCCCCCAACGGCCCCGCGCAGGAGCGGGTGTTGCGCGCCGCCCTCGACGCCGCCGGGCTCCGGCCGCAGGACCTGGACTACGTCGAGGCGCACGGCACGGGCACGCGGCTCGGCGACCCCATCGAGGGGCGGGCGTTGGCCGCCGTCTTCGGACCGGGACGCCCGGCCGACCGGCCGCTCGGCGTCGGCTCCCTGAAGTCGAACATCGGTCACACCCAGGCCGCGGCGGGCATCGGCGGCGTCATCAAGACGGTGCTGGCATTCAGCCACGAACTGCTCCCGGCCTCGCTGCACGCCCAGACCCCGACCGAGCACGTCGACTGGGCGGACAGCGGCCTCCGCGTGCACAGCAGCGCCCGGGGGTGGCCGCGGGGCGACCACAGGGTGCGGCGGGCCGGGGTGAGCGCGTTCGGGATCAGCGGCACGAACGCTCACGTGGTGCTGGAGGAGGCGCCGGAGGACCTGGCACGGACGGTCGCCGAGCGGCGGCCCGCCCCACAGTCGACCGCTGGGGAGACCGGGCAGGGGCGGGCCGGAGAGCGGGCTGCCGGGCCGGGTCGGGTCGACGGGCGGAGTGTTGTGCCTGAGCCGGCCGAACCGTTGCTTGTCGAGTTGGGTCAGGCCGGAGAGCGGGCTGCCGGGCCGGGTCGGGTCGACGGGCGGAGTGTTGTGCTTGAGCCGGCCGAACCGTTGCTTGTCGAGTTGGGTCAGGCCGAGGCGCGGGCTGCCGGGCCGGGGCACGCGGAACAGCAGACGGATGAGGCGCAGCACTGCAAGCAGCTGGCCGCCGAGCCGGCGCGAGCCGAAGAGCGGAGCAGCGAGCCGAAGCACTCGCAACAGCCGCGGCCCGAGGAGCTGCGGCCCGAGGAGCCGCGGTCCGAAGAGCCGCGGACGCAAGAGCCGCAGGCCGTACGGCTGCGGTCCGAAGAGCCGCAGCCCGAACGGCCGCAGCCCGAAGGGCCCACCGCCGAGCGGTCCACGAAGACCCTCTTCCCGCTCTCCGCCCGCACCCTCCCCGCCCTCCAGGGGCAGGCGGGCCGACTCGCCGAAGCGCTCGCGGCACAGCCGCAGTTGCCGCTGTCCGGCGTGGCAGCGACGCTGGCCCACCACCGTACGCACTTCGAGCAGCGAGCCGTCGTCCAGGCCGGGGGCCGCGACGAATTGCTCACCGCGCTCCACGGTCTCGCCGAGGGACAGCCCGACGCCGACCTCATCGTCGGCCCCCAACAGACGCTCCTCGCCGGCAAGTTGGCCTTCGTCTTCCCCGGCCAGGGCTCCCAGTGGACCGGCATGGCGCGCGATCTCCTCGACAGCTCCCCGGTGTTCGCGGACGAACTGGACCGCTGCGACGCCGCGCTGCGCCCGTACACCATCTGGTCGGTGACGGCCGTCCTGCGCGACGACGCGAGCGCCCCGTCCCTGGACCGCGTGGAAGTCGTCCAGCCGGTCCTCTTCGCCGTGATGGTGTCCCTGGCCGCGGTGTGGCGGGCCCGGGGCGTACGCCCGGACGCCGTGATCGGGCACAGCCAGGGAGAGGTCGCCGCGGCCTGTGTCGCCGGGGCGCTCAGCCTCAACGACGCGGCGGCCGTGGTCGCCCTGCGCAGCCGGGCCCTGACCGAGCTGTCCGGCTCCGGCACCATGGCGGTCGTCGCTCTGCCGCACACCGCGCTCGAGGCGCGCCTTGCCGCATACGACGGCCGGGTCTCGGTCGCCGCCGTGAACAGCGGCCGCTCGACGGTGCTCGCCGGTGATGTGGAACCGCTGGAAGCCCTGCTCGCCGATCTCGACCGGCAGCAGGTGTTCGCCCGCCGCCTCGACGTCGACTACGCCTCCCACAGTGCCCAGGTCGAGCCGGTCCGCGCGACGATCCTCGACGAACTCGACGGCGTCATCACGTACCCGACCTCCGTCGCCTGGTACTCGACCGTCACCGGCGAGCCGGTCACCGAGGAGCTGGAGGCCGACTACTGGTACGCCAACCTCCGCGAACCCGTCCGCTTCGCGTCCGCCGTGGAGCGCATGACGGCCGACGGATACCGCCACTTCGTCGAACTCGGCCCCCACCCGTCACTGCTCACCGCACTCCGCACCGTCGCCGAGGACGCCGGCCACGACGACCTGGTAGCCGTCGGATCGCTCCGTCGCGACGAGGACGGCCCCGCCTGCCTGGACCGCGCCGCCGCCGAACTCCACATCCATGGACGGCAGATCGACTGGCGCCGCCTGGTCGCCGACGCCGAACCGGCGGATCTGCCGACGTACGCCTGGGACCCGCAGCGCTACTGGACCGAGCCCGATTCAGCCGCCGGCGCTTCCGTTCTCTTCGACCGTTCCGCACACCCGCTGCTCGGTGTCCAGTTGCAGTCCGCGGACGACACTCGCTGGACCTTCCGCAACGAGTGGTCCGCGGCCACCGCCGACTGGCTGCCCGACCACACCGTCTTCGGACGGACCGTGGTGTCGGGCACCACTTTGATGGAGCTGTGCCGCGCCGCGCTGGCCGTGGCCCGCCCGGACGGTCAGGGTGATGTCACCGACCTGCTGCTCCTCGCGCCACTCACCCTGCCCGAGTCCGGCACGGCCGAGGTGTCCGTCGAGGTGGTGACCGCCGGTCCCGTACCGGAGATCACCGTGCACAGCCGTCCGCGCGGAGCCGAGGCCGCGGGCTGGACCCTGCACGCCACCGCGTCGGCGGCCGAGCCCGCCCCGGTGACGGCCGGGCAGCCGCCGCTGTGGCCGGAGGCCGCCGAACCGGCCTGGAGCGAGGAGACGTACGAGCGGCTCACCGGGCTCGGCCTCGGCTACGGCCCGGCCTTCCAGGGCGTACGGTCGGCGGTCGCGGCCGGCGACGGCGAGCTGGTGGCCCGGCTCTCGTTGCCGGCCGTGGCCCGCGACGCGGCGGACCCGTACCCGGTCCACCCGGCGCTGCTGGACGCCGCGCTGCACGTGAGCGCCGCGTTCGACGCATCCGACGGCCGGGTGCTGCTGCCGGTCTCGGTGGGTCGCTGCGTCCTGCCGCCCGGCGGCGCGACCGAACTCACCGCGCTCGTACGGCGATCGGGCGGCTCCGGGACGGACCTCACCCTGGACGTGACGCTGTGGGACGCGGACGGTCTCCTGGCGGGTCGACTGGAGGGCGTACGGCTGCGGGCCGCGGATCCGGCGGACCTGAACGGCGTCTCGGAGAACGGCAGGCACCTGTACGAGGTCGTCTGGACGGCCGCGCCCGAGACGCCCACCGGGGCGCCGGGTACCGAGTGGGCCGTCGTCGGCGACCGCTCGGACGCCGAGGTCATTGCAGCCCTGCGAGGCCTTGAGGCGGCGGGGGTCCAGGTGCACGAGACGGGCACCGACGTCCTCGTCCGGTTCTGGCCGCGTCCGGCGTTGGATGCCGAACCAGCCACCGCGGCAAAGGAGTTGGCGGCAACGGCACTGGCCGAGCTGCAAACCCTGATCGCGCTCCCGGAGGGCGGGGCACCGGGCCGGACCGTTTGGGTGACCCGCGGAGCGGTCGCGGCCGGCGACCGGGACACGGTGCCCGGTCTGGCCCAGTCGGTGCTGTGGGGCCTGGCCCGCAGCATGCGCACCGAACACCCGGACCTCGGCCTGACCCTGCTCGACCTCGACGGTACCGAGCCCGCGGGCGCTCTGCCGACCGCCCTCGCCTACACCGACGAGCCCGAACTCGCCTGCAGGGCAGGTGCGTTGCTCGTCCCGCGGCTGGTGCGCGCCCGCGCCGCGGATGCTCTGCGGATCCCGGCAGGGGACCACTACGAGCTGGCCGGCCTCCCGGCGGAGCCGACACTTCGCGCGGTGGCGGCCCAGGCCGCCGTGGCACCTGGCCAGGTGAGGATCCAGGTGCACGCGTTCGCTGTGCACCCCGCCTCGGCCGGTGTCCCTGGTGGCAGGACACTGTGCGCCGGTGTGCTCACCGAGGTGGGGGCCGACGTCGAGGGATTCGCCCCCGGTCTGCGGGTTGTCGCCCTCACCGACAGCGCGCCCGGCTCCGAGGCGGTCGCCGACGCGCTGCTGGTCGCGGTGCTCCGGGACGACGTACCGTTCACCGCCGCGGCTGCCCTGCCCCTCGCCCTCACTGCCACGGCGGAGCGTGGACAGCTCGGGGCGGCCCTGCGCGAGGCCGTCGGCGCCGGGCAGCCGCGTCCCGCGCACACCCCATGCCTTCCCGTCACGGCTGCCCGCGAGGCGATGCGCCGGGCCCTCGCGTCCGGCAGCCCCGTCGTCCTCGATCTGGTGAGCCGCCCCGCCCCGGTGCCCACCGACGGCACGGTGCTGATCACCGGAGGTCTGGGCGCGGTGGGCCGGCACATCGCCCGGCTCCTCGCCGAACACGGCGTCCCGCGCCTGCTGCTGACGTCCCGTCGGGGGCTGGGTGACCCGCGTGCCGCGGACGTCACCGCGGAACTGACCGCGCTCGGCGCCGAGGTCGAGGTGGTGGCGTGCGACATCGCGGACGCGGCGGCCGTGGCCGGCGTACTGGGTGGTATCGGCGACGAGTTGCCGCTGCGCGGCGTCGTGCACTGTGCCGGCATCCTGGCCGACGGGGTGGTCGCCGAGCTGACGCCCGAACGCCTCGCAGAGGTGCTGCGGCCCAAGGTCGACGGCGCCGCCCACCTGCACCGGCTCACCGCCGACACACCGCTCGACCTCTTCCTGCTGATCTCCTCGGCCGCAGGCGTCGTCGGCAACGCGGGTCAGAGCAACTACGCCGCGGCCAACGTCTTCCTCGACCAACTGGCCCACCATCGGCGCTCCATGGGCCTGCCCGGAGTCTCGGTCTCCTTCGGTGCCTGGGCGGGCGAGGGCCTCGCCGCCGAACACGCCGACCTGGAGCGGATGGCCCGCCTCGGCCACCGCGCGCTCACCCCCGACCAGGGTCGCGACCTCGTCGAACGCTCCTTGCGGCGGGGCGCACCGCACCTGGTCGCCTGGGCGCTGGACCTGCCCCGCCTGCGAGACAACCCGGCCACCACCGGAGGTACTTCCGCGGCCCTGTGGCGCTCGCTGCTGCCCGCGCCCCGCACCGGCCGGGACGGCGGCGACGGCCTGGCCGACCGCCTGGCCCGGCTGCCGGAGGCCGAACGCGCCGAACGCGTCCTGGCCCTCGTCCGAGACGAGGCCTCCCGCGCCCTCGGCCTGCCCTCGGCGGAATCCGTCCGCCCCGACCAGCCGCTGCGCGAACTCGGCATGGACTCGGTGACGGCGGTCGAACTCCGCAACCGCATCGGCACCCGCATCGGCGCCAGGCTCCCCGCCACCCTGCTGTTCGACCACCCCACCCCGACCAGGCTCGCCGCGTACCTGCTGACCACCGCGCTCTCGACGGGCGGCCGTACGACCGGTCGAACCACCCCCGACACACAGCCGACCCGTACGACGGTGTCGGCGTCCGACGAGCCGGTGGCCCTGGTGGCCATGGCATGCCGGCTGCCCGGCGGCGTGAGCGATCCCGACGGCCTGTGGCGCCTGGTGGCGCAGGGCCGTGACGCGGTGGGTCCGTTCCCGGCGGGACGCTGGGACGTGGAGTCGCTGTACGACCCCGACCCGGAAGCCCTGGGCAAGTCGTACGCCCGGGAAGGTGGCTTCCTGGAGGACCTGGAGTCCTTCGACGCGGGCTTCTTCGGGATCACTCCGAAGGAAGCGGCAGCCATGGACCCGCAGCAGCGCCTGCTGCTGGAGACGGCGTGGGAGGCGCTGGAGCGCGCCGGGATCGTGCCCGCCGAGCTGGCGGGGAGCACCACCGGTGTGTACGTCGGTATGTTCGGCAGCGACTACCTGTCGGGCTCCCGGCTCGACCAGTTGGACGGATACGTCGGTACGGGGTCGGCGCTGAGCGTGGCCTCCGGCCGGCTGGCCTACGTGCTGGGGCTGGGCGGCCCGGCGTTGACGGTGGACACGGCGTGCTCGTCGTCGCTGGTGGCGCTGCACCTGGCGGCGCAGGCGCTGCGGTCGGGCGAGTGCGACCTGGCGCTCGCCGGTGGCGTGACGCTGATGGTCACACCGCAGACCTTCGTGGAGTTCAGCCGTCTGCGCGGGTTGTCCCCGACCGGCCGCTGCCGCTCCTTCTCCGACGGCGCCGACGGTGCCATCTGGGCCGAGGGCGCGGGCATGGTCGTACTGAAGCGGCTGAGCGACGCGCGGCGTGACGGTGACGAGGTGCTGGCCGTGCTGCGCGGCACGGCCGTCAACCAGGACGGCCGCAGCCAGGGGCTGTCCGCGCCGAACGGACCGGCTCAGGAGCAGGTGATCCGGCGGGCGCTGGAGCTGTCCGGGCTCGGCCCGGCCGACATCGACTACGTCGAGGCGCACGGGACGGGCACGACGCTGGGCGACCCGATCGAGGCGAACGCCCTCTCGGAGGTCTTCGGTGACTCTCGACCGCCCGGTCTCCCGCTGTATCTGGGATCGCTGAAGTCCAACATCGGGCACGCGCAGGCCGCTTCGGGTGTGCTCGGGCTGATGAAGGTGGTGCAGTCGCTGCGCCGGGAGGCCCTGCCGCGCACCCTGCATGCCGAGACACCCAGTCGCCACGTCGACTGGGCGGGCAGCGGGCTCCAGCTGCTGCAGGAGCCGGTCGCCTGGCCGTCGTCGCGGGAGCGCATACGGCGGGCCGGCGTGAGCGCCTTCGGGATCAGCGGAACCAACGCGCATCTGATCGTGGAGGAGGCGCCGCCGCCGGTCGAGGCAGAGCCCGAGGGTGAACTCCCGCCCGGGAAGCGGCTCTTCGTCCTGTCCGGACGGAGCGAGACCGCGGTCCGGGGGCAGGCCGCCCGGCTGGCCGAGCACCTGAGCGACGACGTCGCCGCCCTGCCGGACATCGCCCACTCCCTCGCACGGCACCGCAGCCACTTCGAGCGGCGCGCCGCGGTCGTGGCGGGCGACCCCGACGAACTGCACGCCGTGCTGGACGCGTTGGCGACCGGACGGAAGCAGGTGGCGCCGCCGCGCGAGGAGCAGACCGGCAAGGTGGCCTTCGTCTTCGCGGGGCACGGCGGGCAATGGCCGGGCATGGGCCTGGAGTTGCTGGCCGACTCCGAGCCCTTCCGGGAAGAGCTGGCCCGCGTCGACGAGGCGGTACGGCGGCACGTCGGCTGGTCGGTGCTCAATGTGCTGCGGGCGCCGGAGGAGTTCTCCCCGCTCGACCGGACCGAGTACCTGCAGCCGGTGCTGTTCGCGGTCAACGCGGCGCTCGCCGCCGCCTGGCGTGCGCTCGGCATCGCCCCGGACGCCGTGGTGGGGCACAGCCTGGGCGAGATCGCCGCCGCGTACTGCGTGGGCGCCCTCACCCTGGACGAGGCCGTGACGGTGGTGACCGGGCGCGCCCAGGCGGTCGTACCGCTGGTCGGGCACGGCGGAATGCTGGCCGTGGAGCTGCCGCGCACGACGGTCGAGGAGTTGCTCGCTCCTTACCCGGACCGGCTGTTCGTCGCCGCGGTCAACAGCGCGAATTCCACGGCCGTTTCCGGCGAGACCGATGCGCTGGCCGAGCTGCGGCAGCACCTGGAGGAGCGGGAAGTTCCCGTCCGACGGCTCTCGACGGCGTTCGCTTCGCACACTCCGTTGATGGACCCGCTCCGCGACGAACTCCTCGAACGTTTCTCCGGCGTCCGGGGCAGGCGGACGCCGACCCCGCTGTACTCGGCGGTGCTGGCCGAACCGGTGTCCGGCGACCGCCTGGATGGCGCGTACTGGTTCGCCAACCTCGGGCGACCCGTTCGTTTCGCGGACGCGATCCGACGGATGCTGGACGACGGTTACCGCTACTTCGTGGAGTTGAGCCCGCACCCCTCGCTCATCCCGTCGATCGAGGCGGTCGCCGCCGAGGCCGGGATCGACGCGGTCGGCGTCGGCTCGCTGCGCCGGCAGCAGGACGGGCGCGACGTTCTCCTGCACAGGCTGGGGGAGTTGTACGAGGCCGGACACACGCCCGACTGGTCGGCGGTGTTCCCCGAGGGGCGCCGGGTCGACCTGCCCACCTACGCCTTCGCCCGCGAACGCCACTGGCTCGCGCCCGCCCCGGCCACCGCGTCGGGCACGTCGCCGCTCCTCGGCACGCACATCGAGGCCAGCGACGAGCCCGAACGGCACACCTTCCAGAGCGACATCGACCTGCACGACAGCCGTTTCGCCTATCTCATGGACCACCGGGTCACCGGCGAGGTCTGGCTGCCCGGCGCCGCCTTCCTCGGTATGGCGCTGGAGGGCGCGTCCACGCTTCACGACGGCGGCGAAGTGCGGCTGGCCGACGTCAGGTTCCTCCAGCCGCTGCGGCTGGACGCGGACCGGCCCGTACGGCTGCAACTCGTCCTGCGGCCCGCCGAGGACGGCTTCAGGGACTTCACGATCGCTTCGGCTGCCGTGGGGGAGCGGGGTACGCGGTGGCAGCGGCACGCCGTCGGACGGGTCGCCGTCGGCCCCGTGGAATCCGTGGTCGATGCACGGTTCGCAGCGCTGCGCGAACAGTGCACGGAAGAGGTCGACCTCTCGGGCGTCTACGGCCGACTCGCCGCCCTCGGCATCGACTACGGCCCCGCCTTCCGCGGCCTCGAAGCGGGCCACCGCGCGGCCTCCGCGGCGCTCGGCCGGCTGGCCGACAAGCCGGCCGCCGGCCACCTGCTGCACCCCGCGGTCCTCGACGCCGCCTTCCACGCGGCGGCCCTGCCGGGCTACGCGCCCGAGGGCCGTGCGTTCGTGCCGGCCGGGGTCGGCCGGCTCCGCTTCACCGGACTGCGCACCACCCCCGCGTGGGTGACCTGCGCACTGCGGTCCGTGGACGGTGACACGGCGACTTTGGACCTGCGGCTCTGGGACGAGAACGAACAACTGGTCCTGGAGGCCGAGGAGTTCGAACTGGCCGCGCTCTCCCCGCTGGACGGCGCGCTCTTCGAGACCGGCTGGCAGCCGCGCCCGGACGCGCACGCGCGGCCCGCGGAGGGCCGTTGGCTGATCCTGGCCGACGAGACGGGAGTGGCCGCCGAACTCGCCGAGCGGTTGGGCTCGTCGATGCCGCACGTGATCGCCCGCAGGGGCGAGGAATTCGGCCTGGAGGGCCCCGGCCGGTACGTCCTCGACCCGACCGATCCCCGGCACCTGGCCCGGCTCTTCGACGAGGCGTTCACGGACGGGCTGCCCGAGCGAGTGGTCCAGCTGTCCGCCCTCGACGCCCCGGCGATCGCGGATGCCCGTACGGCCGAGGAGGCGGCAGGACTGTGCTGCCTCACCACCCTGCACCTGGTGCGGACGCTCGCCGACCGCCCCCAAGGCCGAGCTCCCCGCCTGTTCGTGGTCGCCCGCGGCAGCCAGGCCGCCGGTGACAGCACGCAGGTGACGCACCCGCAGCAAGCGCTCGCCTGGGGCTTCGGTCTCGCGGTGGCCCAGGAGTACCCGGAGCTGTCGACGACACTGATCGACCTGCCGGCCACCGACGGCGTCGACGCGCTGTGGACCCAGCTGCGGCACGCCGACGACGAACGGCTGGTCGCGCTGCGGGAGTCGGGCCGCCTGGTGCCGCGTCTGGTCCGCACCCGCCCGGAGGACGGCGGTCACGACCGGATCACCCCGGACGGCGTTCACCTGATCACCGGCGGTCTGGGCGGCCTCGGCCGCGTCGTCGCCGAACGGCTGGTGCGTCGCGGCGCCCGCCGACTGGCCCTGATGAGCCGGGGTACGCCCGACGCGGACACCGCCGACTGGATCAGGAGCCTCCAAGAGCGCGGCGTGAGCGTGCACTTGGCGCGCGCCGACGTCGCCGACCGGGACGGTCTGACGGCTGCCCTGGACGCCGTACGCCGTGAAGCCGGCCCCATCGCCGGAATCGTCCACGCGGCCGGCGTCCTCGACGACGCCACCGTGGCGAACCTGACGGACGAACGCGTCCTGCGTGTCCTCGCCCCCAAGGTCCTCGGCACCGCGCTGCTCACGGAGCTGATCCCGGAAGCCGGAAGCCTGGTCCTCTTCGCCTCGGCGGCCGGCCTTCTCGGCTCGGCCGGGCAGAGCCCGTACTCGGCGGCGAACGCCTTCCTCGACGCCTGGGCACACCACCTCGCCCGCGCCGACCGCCGGGCGCTGAGCCTGGACTGGGGCGCCTGGGAGGGCGTCGGCATGGTCGCCGAGTCCGGCACCCGGGCCGCCGAGACCAGCCGGTCGGGACTGGTCGCGTTCTCCCCGCAGGACGGTGGCGAACTGTTCGATCGGGTGCTGACCACCTCCCGCCGCCAGCTCGCGCCCATCTCCCTGGACTGGGAGATGCTGGCCCTCGACCCGGACGCGGTGCGCACCCGCCCGATCCTGGGCGACCTCGTCGCTGTCCCGGTGGGCGCTGCGGACTCCGACGGCCTCGTCAAGAAGGTGTTCGCCGCGACGACGGACCAGGACCGCGCCGAGTGGCTCGAAGCGTACGTAAGGGCCAGGGTCGGCGAGGTCTCCGGAGGAGTCGTGGACGTCTTCGCGACCTCGGCCCTGAAGGAACTGGGCCTGGACTCCCTGATGCTCGTGCGCCTGCGCAACGCCTTCGCCCGCGAGCTGGGTGTCGAGCTCCCCGCCGCCACCGTGTTCTCGGCGTCCGACATCCGCGGCCTCGCGCGGTCCCTGGGCGAGGCGCTCCCCGAGCGGAACACCGAGACGCCGGGGGAGGAGCGGCCCCGGGCCGTCGTCGAGGTGCCGGAGAGCGAACTGCGGCCCGCCACCCGCGATGTCGTACGGCTGCTGCGCAGCGCCCAGCCCGGCATGCCGGACGCGGCGCACGGCGTCGGCCTGGCCGTACGGCTCGTCACGCCGACCACCCGAGAGGCGTTCACCGACATCCTCACCCGGCTCGCAGGACGGCACGCGGCCCTGCGCACGGCGATCGTCGACGGTGCTGAAAGCGGGCGGCAGTTGCGGGTGGAGCGGGACCCGGCGCGGCCGGTCCTCGGCTGGACGACCGCAGAGGGCGAACTCGACGCCGCCGAGGCGCTGTGCCGGCTGCTGGAGCCGCCGTTCGATCTGGCGAAACCGTCGCTGTGGCGGTTCGAGCTGCTCGACGGCGGTGCGCAGGGCCAGATCCTGGTGTTCGGCGCGCACCACGCGGTGAGCGATCTGCAGTCGCTGCTGCTGGTGGCGGGGGAGATCGACGCCGAGCTGTCCGGCACCTCGCTCGGCGACGACGTGACGAACCGCGACATCCATCTGTTGATCGAGGCCCAGCAGACGGGCGAGGCCCACGGCCCGGGAGCCGGCGCGGCCGAGTGGCGCGAGGCTTTCCACGGCAGCGCGCGTCTCGACCTGACGCTCGCCCGGCCGCGCCCGGCGGCGCGTTCCTACCGGGCCGGCAGTGTGACCGTGGCGATTCCCGACGGGCTCATGGAGCGGGTCTCGGCGGCCGCGAGCGGGCTCGCCATCACGCCCGCCGCCTTCTGTCTCGGCACCCTGACCGTGCTGCTGGCGCGGAAGCGCGAGCGGGAGCGGTTCGTGCTCGCCGTGCCCGTGGACACCCGCATCCACGCCGAGGCGTACGACGCGGTGGGCTTCTTCGGAGTGCCGGTGCCGTTCCCGGCGGAGGCCCGGCCCGGCGAGCGGATCGAGGAGGTGCTGCGCCGCACCGACGGCCGACTCGACCGGGTCCTCGCCAAGGGCGCCATGTTCTCGGACGTGCTGTCGACGCTGGCCCAGCAGGGGCTGTACCGCGTCAACGCACCGCTGGTGGAGGTGTACTTCAACTACGTACGCTCCTCGGCGGGCCGCCTCACCCACCTCGAGGTGCTGCCGGCCGGGACGGGCTACACCGACCTGGACCTGATGATCACCATGACCCCGGACGCGGGCCGGATCCGCCTCGACCACAATCTCGACATCCTGGACGAGGAGACCTCCACCGAACTGGGGGAGGAGTTCCTGCGGCTGCTCGCGGAGGCGGTCGAGGATCCGAGGGCGGCGGTCCGTACCACGGTCGAGGCCGCCCCGGTCGTGGCTGAAGCCCGGACCGAGGTCGAAGCTCGGGCCAAGGCCGAAGCCGCCCCGGTCGAAGCCGCCCCGGTCGAGGCCACCCCGGTCGAGGCCGCCCCGGTCGTAGCTGAAGCCCGGACCGAGGTCGAAGCTCGGGCCAAGGCCGAAGCCCCGACCGCCGACGAGCCCGCTGCCGCCGCGCACCCCTCGCTCGCCCTCGCCGCCACCTTCGCCCTCGGCAACCTCCCACCGCTCTGCGAGGCGGCGGCCAACGAGGGGGCGCAGGAGGGTGGTCTGACGGTCGCGGAAGCCCCGTATCACCAAGTGCTCGCCGGCCTGCGCGACCCCTCCGGCGTCTTCGCCGACCCCACCACGGCGGCGGGCGTGGTGCTGTTGCGGGCGGTGGACCTGCAACGGTTCGGCCCGGTGGACGACGCGCTGCTCGCCGAGTTGCGCACCGAGTACCCGGCAGCGCTGAGGGCCCTGTCCGAACGGACCCGCAAGCCGCTGATCGTCGGCTTCCTGCCGTCCGGACGGCAGGAGGAGCGGCTCGTGCGCTGGGAGCGCGAGATCGCCGCCGAACTGGCCGAGTCGCCCGGCATCGCGGTGCTCCGCCCCGACGACTGGACGCGCCATCACGCCGTCGAGAATCCCTTCGACGAGCGGACCGAGCGGCTGGCCCACCTCCCCTTCACCTCGCGCTTCCAGGCGGCGGTGGCGCTGCGACTGGCCGAGGTCGTACGAGCGGTCCGACGGCCCGCGCCGAAGGTGATCGCGGTGGACGGCGACGAGACCCTGTGGGGCGGGGTCGCCGGGGAGATCGGCCCGCAGGCGGTGGACCTGACCGGTCCGCGGGCCCTGCTGGCGCGGAGGCTGCTGCAGTGGCGTGCTGCGGGCGCGCTGCTGGCGCTGGTCAGCAACAACGACGAGGACACGGTCCGAGCCGTTCTGGAGCGCCCCGACAGCCTCCTGAAGGCGGAGCATTTCAGCGTGCTCTCCGCCACCTGGGGCCCCAAATCCGGCCGCCTGGCCGAGGCGGCGCACACGCTCAACCTCGGGCTGGACAGCTTCCTGTTCCTGGACGACAACCCGGTCGAGATCGGTGCAGTGCGGTCGGCGTTGCCGCAGGTGCTGTCGGTTACCTGCCCGCCGACGGCCGAACTGGCGGAGTTCCTGGGCCGGTTGTGGCCGCTGGTCCCGGCGGCGGCGACGGCCGAGGACGCGCTGCGGGCGGGGTTCTACGCGCAGGAGCGGGAACGGGACGCCGTACGCGAACAGGCCGGTTTCGAGGAGTTCCTCGCCGAGTTGGAGCTGGAGGTCGACATCCGGGCGCTGTCCGGGGCCGATGTCCAGCGGGCGGATCAACTCGTCCGCCGTACGAACCAGTTCACCCTCTGCGCCAGGTCGGCCGACGGCGGCGACCTCGCCCGGTGGCGGGAGCGCGGTGAGGTGTGGACGGCCGCGGCCCGGGACCGCTTCGGCGACTACGGCCAGATCGGTCTGCTCGCCGTCCGCCCGGACGGCGACCAACTCGACGTACTGGCCTGGCTGATGAGCTGCCGGGCGCTCGGGCGAGGCGTCGAGGAACGCCTGTTGCAGTGGCTGGCGGACCGCGCGGACGAGCTGGGCTGCGCCAAGGTCCGGCTGACGGCGGAGCGCACCCCGCGAAACGTACCGGCTCGTCGTCTGCTCGCCGCCCTCGGCGGCGGAGACCAGGACGACGAGCGCCTGGAGAGCGTGGTCACACCCGAACACCTGCGGACATTCCGTTCCTGGCAGCGCCAGTGACCGGCCGGCTTCGGCCGACGGCAGCAATGAGCGAGAGGACGAGGCACAACGTGAAGGGCTCTCATGCGTGATGTGAACGAGGATGCGTCGGCGTACGCCGACGGACAGCGGGCGACCGGCGAGTCCATCGAGCGGGGCGGCGGTGGACTCAGCGTGGACGCCCTGCTGGCAAGGGTCAGGTTGGCGGCCTCGCCCGGGCTGACGGGCAGCGGGGCGGGCGCCGCCGCGTCGCGGTCGGCTGATGTTGTCGCGGGCGGTGCTTCGCCCGTGTCGGCCGGCGGCGCCACGGATGTTGCCGTGCCCGGGCCGACGGGCAGCGGGGCGGACTCCGCCATGCTCGGGCGGGCCCCGGCCGGTACGCACTCCGCCCTGTTCGGGTCGGCCGGTGACGTCGGGGACTCCGCCGTGGCGGAGCCGACGGGCGTCGTCACGGACAATGCCTCGCTCGGGGCGACCGGCATCGCCACGGATTCGGCCTTGCCTGTGTCGACCGCCATCACCACTGACCCCTCCCCCTCCCCCTCTCCCTCCCAACCGACCGGCAGCCGCGCGGACTTCACCCCGCCCCGGTCGACCGGCAGCGCGCCGGATTCGGTTGTCGGCTCCGCCGTGCCCCAGGACGTGGACGGCCTCGCCGCAGCCATCGCCGCCGCGGCGGGCCTCTTTCTGCCCGAGGGACACTTGTCGCCCGACACCGACTTCTTCGACGCCGGGGGCTCCTCCGTCGGCGCCGTGGAACTGGTCGCGGAGCTGGAACGCGCGCTGGGCATGGAGATCGGCCTGGACGACGTGTTCGCCGATGCCCGGCCACGCAGCCTCGCCCAGCGTTGGCTGTCGACCGGTGGACGCACGGCCACCTCGTCGGACCCGGGTACATCAACAACCCTCGCGCCCGCAGCGACCTGGGCCACGGCCGAGGCCGGAGCACCGGCGCCGTACGGCGTCTCGGAATCCCCGACGGTCAGGCCCACGTCGGTCCGCGCGGCCACCGACACCGGCACCTCGCCGGCCCCGGGCACCCTCCCCCTGTCCGCCCCGAGCACTCTCCCGATCCCGTCCCCCCGAACGCCATCCGCGGTGGGGACCACTCTCCAGCCCGGCAGCGGCGACACCCCGCACGGCACAGCCCGCCGCGAGGACCTCGACCAGATCCTGGCCGACCTCGCCCTCGCCGACCGACTGCCCTGGGCCGCCTCGCCCGAGCCGCTGCCGCCCCGCCGGATCCTGTTGACCGGCGCCACCGGCTTCCTCGGCAGCCACATGCTCCTCGATCTGCTGCGGCACAGCGACGCCCATGTCCACTGCCTGGTCCGCGCGGCCGACGAGGAGGCGGCCCTCGCCCGGCTCGGTGAGGCGCTGAAGAGCTACCAGCTGCCGTGGTCGTCGGAGATCCGGCGCCGGGTGACCGTGCTCCCCGGCGACATCAGGCGCCCGCGCCTGGGCCTGCCCGACGACCTGTGGAACACGCTCGCCCGCGAACTGGACAGCGTCGTCGGCGTGGCGGCGGCCGTGGACTTCCTGCGCGGCTACCAGTCGCTGCGGCAGAGCAACGTCATCGGCTCGCTGACCCTCGCCGAACTCGCCGCGACCGGCCGGCCGAAGCCGCTGCACCACATCTCCTCCATCGCGGTCTTCAACGAGGTCGGCATCGGTTCGATGGGAGAGGACGACCCGCTCGCCCACGTCGATCGCCTCATAGCCGGGTACGACCAGACGAAGTGGGCCGCCGAAGTCGCACTCCGCCGGGTCCGCGACCACGGTCTGATCGTCACGGCGATGCGCCCGGGTGGCATCGGCGGTCACACCAAGAGCGGCGCCTACAACCCGCAGGATCTCAGCAGCGGCCTCATCTCGGCCTTCGGCCGCTTCCGCACCGTGCCCGCCTTCCGCTACCTGAACTCGGCCCCGGTGGACTGGGTGAGCCGCGTCGCGGTCGGCGTCATCTGCGAACCCGACGCCTGGGGCTACGACTACAACCTGACCGGTGTGCCCAACACCCTCGACGACGTCGTACGCGACATGGCGTTCGGCGGCATGCACGTACGCGTACAGGACTGGGACGAGTGGCGCACCGACACCCTGGCCCGCCTCGAGGCCGAGCCGGTGCCCGAACTCGCCTTCCTGGCCCGGGTGTTGCAGAGCCCCACCGCCCTCAAGCTGTGCGAGGCGACACTCAAGGGCCCGGCGGCCGACGACGACCGCACGGCCGCGCTCGTCGAAGCCCTCGGGCTCCGGCCGGCGGCCCGCTATGACGCCCAGGCTCAGTTGAAGACGTTCGAGCGGCTCGCCCAGGACGGCCTGGCCCGGCTGCCGCACAAGGACGACCAGCCCTACCTGTGGTTCTCGGAGACGACCGAGGGAGGCGTCGGCCCGGTCGGCGCCCCCGCCGACACACCCTGCTCGATGGCGCTCACCCTCTCCATCGCAAGCATGTACCAGTTGGTGAAGGAGCGCCGGGTGGACGTCAGCGGCGAGCTGATGTGCGCGGCGGTGCACCCCGAACCCCTGGTCGTGGAGTGCGGCGACGTCTGGATCCGCCCCGAGGAGGGCATCCCGCAGCAGCACGGTCTGCGGCATCAACTCCTGTGCTACCGGCTGCGGTTGCGCGATGCCGACGGCGGGTTCTGGTGGCTGGAGGGCCGCAAGTACGCCCGGGCCCGCCGCGATGTGTGGCGGCAGACCCGCACGCTGACCGTCGAGATCGGCCGCGAGGGCGAACCGGCAACCCTGGCGGGCGAGGCCGTCGTGCCCGCCGACAGCTACGTACGCGACCAGATCGACGGCATCAAGGTCGACCCGCGCCTGACCGGCCAGGAGAAGCGGGCCGCCAAGCTCGCCTGGCTCGCCTGGTTCGGCCTGGAGATGGGCCGCGGCCTGCTCGGCCCGTTCACCCGGGCCGCCGCGGACCTCCTCGACCTGCGCCGCACCCCCACCCTCACGGAGCACAACCGATGATCTTCAGGACGACCACCACCTCCCGGACCAGGCCGGCGCTCCGCAGGGTCAGGACCACTACCGCCCTGCGCCCGCTCCACCACCGCCTCGACCCGGCGGCCGTCGAGGAGATCCCCTTCCGAGCGGGCGACGGCGTCCGGCTCGGCCTCACCCGGGTCGACAGCGGCGAGACGGACCGGCCCGCCGTGCTGCTCCTGCACGGGCACACCGCGTCCGCCGACATGTTCCTGCTGCCGGAGACACGCAACCTGGTCGACGTCCTGCTCGACGACGGCTACGAGCCGTGGCTGCTCGACTGGCGCGGCAGCTGCCGCCTCCCGTACAACGAAACCGGCCAGAAGTACACGTATGACGACGTCGCGCTGTACGACATTCCCGAGGCCGTCGCCCACATCCGCGGGCGTATCGGAGACCGGCCGCTGTTCGTCGTCGCCCACTGCATCGGATCCCTCGCCCTCTCGCTGAGCATGACGGCGGGGCTGGTGCCGGGCCTCGCGGGGGTGGTGTCCCAGGGCGTGTTCCTGACGCCGAAGCTCGCCGGCCGCACGTCGCTGCGGATGTCGGTGGCCGGGGAGCTGCTGAAGACCCGGATCGACCACATCCCGGTCGACTTCCGCAAGGTGGGCCTCTGGTCCAAGTACACGCCGCTGTTCGCGCTGGCCTCCCGGAAGGCGGGCTGCCCCGATCCGACCTGCCAGATCCTGCACAACTCGGCGTGGGGCACGGGCGCCTCCCTGTTCGTGCACGAGCACCTGTCCGGGACGACCCACAACCGCCTCGCGGAGCTGCTGGGCCCCGCGCCGCTGTGGATCCTGCCGCATCTGCGCCGGATCGAGCTGGCCCGCAGCGTGGTCCGCTGGCACGACACCGACCACCGTTACCGGGCACTGCCGCCCAACGCACTGGACGCGGCCGCCCGCATCGACGCTCCCGTCCTGCTGCTCGCGGGCAGCGAGAACGGCCTGTGGCTGGACTCCCAGAAGCTCTGCAGTGAGGTCCTCGCCCACCGGCAGCCCCAATTGGACGTCGCGTACACAGAGATTCCCGGGTACGGCCACCTCGACACGTTCCTCGGCCGGGGCGCGGCCCTCGACGTATTCGGGCACATCCTCGAATTCCTCGGCAAACGACGGTGACGGCAGCCCGGGCGGGCGGCTACCGTACCCGTCAGTAACTGGACCGCACCGCAGGAGGCGACCCATGCCGCAGCTCGAAGTCGACGGCGCAGCACTGACGTACGACGACGAGGGCCCCCGCGACGGCGACGGTGTGCCCTTGGTGTTCATCCACGGCTGGACGGCCAACCGGCACCGCTGGGACCACCAGCTGGCGCACTTCTCCCCGAAGCGCCGGGTGATACGCCTCGACCTGCGCGGACACGGCGAGAGCAGCGGGGCGGGGGTGCGCACGATCGAGGAGCTGGCGAGGGACGTCCTTGCCCTCCTCGACCACCTGAAGGTCGAGCGCTTCGTCCTGGTCGGCCACTCGATGGGCGGGATGATCTCGCAGACCATCGCCCTCTCCCACCCCGAGCGGGTGGAGCGCATGGCGCTGGTGAACTCGATCAGCCGCATGACCTACAGCCGGGGGCGGGGTCTGCTGATGGGGGTCTCCACGCTGGTGCCGTTCAAGCTGTTCGTCGCCACCAACATCCAGCGGGCCTTCGCCCCCGGCTACCCGCGCGAGGAGATCCGGGAGTACGTGCGCGCCTCCGCGGACACACCGCGGGAGGTGGTCATGACGCTCTACGGCGCCATGCGGGCCTTCGACGTCCTCGACCGAATCGGCGAGATCCGCACGCCCACCCTGCTGGTGCACGGCTACCACGACATCCAGCTGCCCGTCTCGCAGATGCTGCGCATGGCGAAGGCCTACCCGGACGCGGTGGTGCGGATCGTGGACGCCGGCCACGAACTGCCGGTGGAGAAGCCGGCGGAACTGACCTCGGCACTCGACCGGTTCGTGACCGCCCGGGCCTGAGGCGCCCGGCCGCTGTCGAAGCGCGACCCCGCTCGGTCACAACCGCACGACGATCAGCGCGGTGTCGTCGGTGGCGCCCCCCGGCGGAAGCAGCTAGTGGAGGACGGCGTCCGCGAGGGTCTCGGGGTCGGCATCCTTGTGGCGGACCAGGGACGTGGCGAGGCGGTCGAGTCCGGTGCCGATGTCCTCGCCGCGCCGTTCGATCAGGCCGTCGGTGTACAGCACGACGGTGGCGCCGTCGGTGAACGCGGTGGCGGCCTGCGGCCTCGGGATCGGATCGGGGCGGGCGTCGAGCGGCGGTTCGGTGGCCTGGTCGAGGAACTCCACTCGACCCTCGGCGTGGACCAGCGCGGGCGGGGGGTGGCCGGCGCTGCTGTAGGTGATCGTGTGATGGTCGAAGTCGATGAAGGTCGTGACCGCGGTGGCCGATTCGGCGCCGTCGACCACGTGGGCATAGCGTCCCAGGACGTCCAGGGCCTGAGCGGGGCCCTTTGCGACTCGGGAGGCGGCGGTGAGCGCGCTGCGCAGCTGGCCCATCACGCCGGCTGCCTCCAGACCGTGGCCGACCACGTCGCCCACGGCCACGCCGATGCGGTTGCCGCCCACCAGGTCGACCAGGTCGTACCAGTCCCCGCAGACGTTCAGTGAGCCGACCGCGGGTCGGTAGCGCACGGCAGCCCGGCGGTGTCCCAGCTGACCGGGCGCCGGCAGCATCGACTCCTGCAGGGCCAGCGCCACCTCGCGCTCGCGGGCATGGGACTGGCGCAGACGTTCGTTGAGCTCCTGCAGTTCACGGGCGCGTGTGTACAGCTCTGCCTCCAGCACACGGGACCGGCTTCCGCTGGGGGCGCCACGGGCCCGGACCAGTTCGGTGACCTCCTCGACCCGGTGCACCAACAGCACCACTCTCCCGCCGGGGCCGTGCACGGGTGCGTTGATGGGGCTCCAGAAACGTTGCTCCCACTGCCCGGGCTGCTCGGTGGATTCGACGTCGTACCGCTGCAGGGCCATGGCGTCGCGTTCGCCGGTGGCCGCCACCCGGCGCAGCGAGGCCGCCAAGTCGCGCATACCCGTCGCGGTGGGGTCGTTCGGGTTGTCCGGGAAGACGTCGAACAGATAGCGGCCGATCAGCTGCTCCCGTGTGCGCCCGGACAAGCGCAGGAATTCCTCGTTGGCGTCGGCGTAGATGAGCTGGGGCGTCAGCAGCGCCACCATGCCGGGCAGGGCCCGGAACACCGCCGCGTAGTCGATCCCCGCGTCCGCCATGGTGCCGCCACTTCGTAGCCGATTTCGCACATTTTCTCATGATTCCCACACGGTGAGAGGTGGTGTTCGCGGGGGGCGTCGCTAGCTCGCAGCCGTCCGCTGGGCGCGGTCGGGCAGCAGGTCGGCGGCGCCCCGAGCGGGCCGCAGGCCCACGGTCCTGGCGGGCGCTCGGGCAGGCGCAGGCCGACGATCTGGGCGGGCGCCCAGCCGCGTAAGTGCCGCTGTCGGCCCAGGGGGCAGGCCACTCCCGGCTGTGAACCGAGTTGACGCTCTTCAAGCCGTGATCGCGGTATCCGACAGGTCTGCTGTGAACCGGGTTGTCGGCCGTCACACGGCGACAACGCTCACCCCCGCCTCCTCGAACCGCCGCGTCGTCTCCGGCCCCACCCCCGCGTCCGTGACCAGCGTGTCCACCGACTCCGCCGCGCAGATCCGGGCGAAGGCGCGCTGTCCGAGCTTGCTGGAGTCGGCGGCGACGATCACGCGCTCGGCGCGCTCGCACAGGAGGCGGTTGATCGCGGCCTCGGCCTCGTCGTGGGCGGCCGCGCCATGCGTGGGGTCGAAGGCGACCACGCCGAGCACGGCGACGTCGAGGGTGATCTGGCCGAGCACTCCGTCCGCGAGCGGGCCGATGAGCTCGTACGACTGCGGGCGTGCGACGCCGCCCGTCACCACGATCTTGAACTGGGGGCGCACGGCGAGCTCATTGGCGATGTTCAGCGCGTTCGTGACGACGGTCAGCGCGGGCGAGCCGGATGCCAGATCGGGGCGTACGGCCAGGGCGCGGGCCACCTCGGTGGTCGTGGTGCCGCCCGTCAGGCCCACTGCCTCGCCCGGGGCGATGAGGTCGGCCACCGCCTTCGCGATGCGCTGTTTCTCGGAGGCGTGGCGGGCGGTCTTGTAACGAAGGGGCAGTTCGTACGAGACGCCGTGGACGACCGCGCCACCCCGGGTGCGCACGAGCATCTGCTGCTCGGCGAGCTGGTCGAAGTCACGCCGGATCGTCGCGGCCGACACCTCGAGCCGGGCCGCGGCCTCCTCGACATCCAACCGGCCCTGTTCCACCAGCAGTTCCAGCAGCGCCTTCCAGCGGGCGTCGCGCGACATCCGCACACTCCATTCCTCGATCTTCCGCGACCTTAGCGCACCCCACTCCCACCAGAATGCTTGATTGTGTTTGAAAGCTCGCTATATCTTGCATGAACAAGCATCAGTGGGAGGGGTACGGCATGACCCATGTCGAGAACGAGCTGCACAGTCAGCCCGAGTGCTGGAGCCGCGCCGCCGAGCAGGCCGTCGCGCACGGAGCCGCGCTGCCCGCGGCGGGGGAGCGGGTCGCGATCGTGGGGTGCGGCACCTCGTTCTTCATGGCGCAGTCCTCGGCCGCGCTGCGCGAGCAGGCCGGGCAGGGCGAGACGGACGCCTTCGCCGCCTCGGAGTTCCCGCGCGGCCGCTCGTACGACCGCGTCGTCGCCCTCACCCGCTCCGGCACCACCACCGAGGTACTCGAACTCCTCGGGCACCTTCGCGGACGAACGCGTACGACCGCCATCACCGCCGACCCCGAGACTCCCGTGATGCAGTGCGCGGACGACAGCGTCGTGCTCGACTTCGCCGACGAGCGGTCCGTGGTGCAGACCCGGTTCGCGACCACCGCACTCACGCTGCTCCGGGCGCACCTCGGTCTGCACACCGACGCCGTCGTGGCCGACGCGCGCACCGCGCTGGAGACTCCGCTGCCCGATGGGCTGGTCGACTGCACACAATTCACCTTCCTCGGCCGCGGCTGGACCGTCGGGCTCGCCCATGAGGCCGGGCTCAAGATGCGTGAGGCCTCGCTCGCCTGGACCGAGGCCTACCCGGCGATGGAGTACCGGCACGGCCCCATCAGCATCACCACCCGGGGCACCGCCACCTGGATGTTCGGCCAGGCGCCGGAAGGGCTGGCCGAACAGGTGCGGGGGACCGGCGGGTTGTGGGTGGCGGGCGCCCTCGACCCGCTCGCCGAACTCGTCCGCACCCAGCGACTGGCGGTCGCGGTCGCCGCGGCCCGCGGGCTCAACCCCGACCAGCCGCGCCACCTCACCCGCTCGGTGATTCTCCGCCCGGCGGCCCGCTGAACCGGCTCGACCACCCGCCGAGAAGGAGGAGTTGTGCCCCTCGCAGCAACCGGTGACCTGGTCGTCGCGGCCGCCGAGGCGCGGACCGCCGTCGTCGCCTTCAACATCATCACCCTCGAACACGTCGAGGCCGTCATCGCGGGAGCCGAGTCCGTCGACGCTCCCGTCGTGCTCCAAGTCAGCGAGAACGCGGTGAAGTTCCGCTACGGACGGCTGCTTCCGCTGGCTCGCGCCGCGACCGCTGCGGCCGCACGCGCCTCGGTGCCCGTCGCGTTGCACCTCGACCACGTCCAGAGCGACGACCTGCTCAGGCAGGCGCCCGGCGCCGGATTCAGCTCCGTGATGTACGACGCGGCACGACTGCCGTACGAGCAGAACCTCGCCGCCACCCGCGCCGCCGCCGACTGGGCACACGCCCAAGGTCTCTGGATCGAGGCCGAGTTGGGTGAGGTCGGTGGCAAGCACGGCGAGCCGCCACTCGACGCGCACGCCCCCGGCGCCCGCACCGACCCCGCCGAGGCCCGCGCCTTCGTGGCCGACTCCGGCGTGGACGGCCTGGCGGTCGCGATCGGCAGCTCGCACGCGATGACCACACGCACCGCCACCCTCGACCACGACCTCCTCAAGCGACTGACGGCGACGCTCGGCGTGCCGCTCGTGCTGCACGGCTCGTCCGGAGTTCCGGACGACGAGCTGGCGGCGGCCGTCAGGGGCGGCATCTCCAAGGTCAACGTCGGCACCGCGCTGAACATCGCGATGACCGGCGCCATCCGGGAGTTCCTCGCCGCCCACCCCGAGGCGGTGGACTCCCGGAAGTACCTCAGCGTGGGTCGGGAGGCGATGGCACGGGCGGTGGCACGGCTCATCGGGGTACTGCAGGGCTGACCTCACGCAGCGTCGAGTTCGACCCGCTTCTCGAAGAAGAACTCGTGCTTGAGGAACGAGACGTCGTACTCGCGCCCTGGATACGGCGGGATCAGCTGCGCCGCCTGGAACAGCCGCCAGCCGTCCTCCAGGGCGTGCACGCCGGACCTGTACGGAGGTTCGTCACTGTCCCCGGTCGTGGGGGACATACGACCGGTGCCGTCGTAGACCGACCAGCCCACCACGTCCGAGTCCAGGGCGGAGGTGGCGAGGTAGAGGACCAGGACCTGCTGACGGGTACTCATACGGCGTCCTTCCGGGGACGGTTGGAGACCCGGGTCACCCAGTGGTCCAGGTCGAAGGTGTCGTCCCCGGTGAGCGCGCGCCACATCAGGACGCGGTTGTAGATCTCCAGGCGGCCGGTGGCGGGCTCGTACCAGGGGAAGGTGGTGGCCAGTTCCTCGGCGACGCGGGGGTCCCCGAGGTCCGAGGTGTCCCACAGCCGCCGCTGCCGCACCGTCGGATTGAACCGGATCTTGAACATGTAGCGGACCGTGTCGCTGTCGTTGCGCCGACCGCCGTGCCACAGCCCATGGTGCAGAAACACCACCGTGCCGGCCGGGCAGACCAGTCGGCTCTGTCCGCGCAGGTTCTGGTAGCGCCCGGTGTCCGACTCGTTGGTCCGTCGCAGATGGCTGCCCGGCACGCTCAGGGTGCCGCCCATGTCGAGGGTGACGTCCTGCGGGTAGTACATCAACTGGACGTCGAAGGCGTCGGTGCGCACATCGATGATCGCGTCACCGTGCAGCGGCTGCGCCTGTCCCTCGCGGGGCTCGCGGATGTGCACGGCGTGATGGTCGACGGTCGGGCCGGGCCCGATGAGACTGCGCAACGCCCCTGCCAGAACCGGGAGTTCGAGGAGTCGGCGGGCGAAGGATCCCATCGGGTAGGCGTCCGGCACAGGGCTCCCGTACGGCACATCGGGCAGGCCCCGGCGCAGCACCTCCATCCCCTCGGTGTTCATCTCCGGCGGCACCACGGCGTCCAGCCGCAGCGAGCCGTAGGCCACGAAGTGCGCCATCCGCACCGAACTCAACAGTGGGTGCTCGAACGTGTTGGTCATGCGCCCCAACGTAGGGCGGCGCCCCAGGCCGACGCGTTGGTCCCACTCACCACTGCTGGTAGTTTTCCACCATGCGGGAGATCGAGCTGCATCTGGGCGAGCCACCCGCCGTCGTCAACATCGGCGTCGGCGTGCACGGTGTCGCGAGCCCCACGGACGTCTTCCGGCTGCCGGAGCTGTGGCAGCTGCACCTCTACCAGTACGATGCCGAGCTGACCGTCGACGGTACGTCGCACCTGATCCGCCCCGGCCGGGTGAGTCTCGTGCCGCCCGGCACCACGGTCCGCTACCGCTACCAGGGCCGTTCCGAGCACCTCTACGCCCACCTGCGCATCGCCCCCGTCGGCCCGCCCCGTACGGTCCCCGTCATGCAGTACGCGGGACCCGAACTCCGCACTCTCTCCGATCTGTTGCTCCACGCGATCGCGGCGGCTCCGGGCGCGCCCGAGCGTACCCGGGCGGAGATCTGGACCGCGCTGTGGCGCATCGCCGGTCTCACCTCACCCGCCGTCAAGAGTCCGGGCCCCCACCCTGCGGTCGGCACGGCGATCGCCCACATCGAGGCACACCTCGCCGCCCCGCTCGCCATCCCCGAGATCGCCCGCGCCGCAGCGGTCTCCCACAACCACCTCACCCGGCTCTTCCGCACCGAGACAGGTACCACGGTCGTGGCCTACATTCGCCGCCGCAGACTGGAGCGCGCCCACCATCTGCTGCGCGCCTCGACGCTCTCCATCCCGGCGGTGGCCGCCTCCGTCGGCATCCCCGACCTGCAGGCCTTCAACAAGGCGTGCCGCCGCGAGCTCGGAGCCTCACCACGCGTACTGCGCGGCGCTACTTCTTGACGGCCCTGAGGATCACGAACTTCGCGTCACCGGCGACGAGTTCACTGTTGCCGAAGAGGCGGCGCAGTTTCAGGTGGTAGCCCAGGTGACGATTGCCGATCACCCACAGCTCGCCGCCCGGCCGCAGCGCGCGCCGTGCCCCCGAGAACATCCGCCAGGCCGTCGTGTCCGTCGTGGCCTGGTGCGAGTGGAACGGCGGGTTGTTGAGGACGAGGTCGACGCTTGTGGCGGGGACGCCCGCCACCCCGTCACCGACGCGGAACTCCGCGCTCCCTTCGGCATTGGCCCGATAGGTCGCCTCGGCCGAGGCCACGGCCTGGTACGACTCGTCGACGAACAGCACCTCGGCCTCGGGGTTGGCCAGCGCGATCGCCGTACCGAGGACCCCGTTTCCGCAGCCCAGGTCCACCACCCGCTCGGCACCGCGGCTGCGCGGCAGGTGCTGGAGGAAGAATCGGGTGCCGATGTCGAGGCGGTCGGCGCAGAAGACGCCCGCGTGATTGACGACGGTGCGGCCGGAGACCGGACCGATGCCGTCGGGGAGCCGGTAGCTGAACGGCCACGGGTTGGTGTCCCGCGCGATGCCCGGGTACGGGGTGCAGAAGATGAGCCGGGCCTTCTTCTCGGCCAGCGAGGTGCGGGTCGGACCGAGGATCCGCTCGAAGAGCTGCAGCGTCGAGGTGTGGATCTCCTTGACCATTCCGGTGCCGACGACGACGGTCCCCTCGTGCACACCGGGCGCCACCCGGTGCAGCTGGTCCTCCAGCAGGGCGAGGCTCTTCGGCACCCGGACGAGCAGCACGTCGATGCGGTCCGGCGGGGTGTCCTGCGTGGTGAGGAGCCGTACCGCGGTCTCCTCGGCACCGGCCCGCGCGAGGTTCGCCCGAGTCGCCTCGCGCGCGAGGAAGGAGTCGGTGATCTGCGTCGGCCGGTGCGCCGACAGCGCCGTGGCGAGCGCGCCCCAGCGGTCGCCGACGATCACGACCGATCCGGTCAGGGGGGTCCCGCTCTCCGCGAGGTGCCGCAGCAGATAGGTATCGGCGGCGTCCCAGGCACGCAGCTGCTCGCGCGGGTCCTCGGGGAAGCGGGCGAGCGCGTACTCGCCCCAGGGTGTGCTCATCCGGTCGTTCATCGTGGGTCAAGGCTAAGCGACCCAAGGGAAGCCCGGGCACGCCCCACTCGCCGGTGCCGCTCGACCGGGCCGCAGCTCAGCCCCGGTCGGGCCGGTGCGCGAGGATGGAACCATGTCGACGGACGCGGAGCTGTTCCCCCGGAGCCGGACGGAGATCGCGCCCGACGCGGTGCACGTCCCGGACTGGCTGGACGCCGACCGCCGGCGGGAGCTCCTGGAGGCCTGCCGCACCTGGGCCCGCCCGCCGGCCGGCCTGCGCACGGTGCGCACCCCCGGCGGCGGCACGATGACCGCGCGGCAGGTCTGCCTGGGCTGGCACTGGTACCCGTACCGGTACGCACGCACGGTCGCCGACGGCGACGGCGCCCCCGTGAAACCCTTCCCGCGGTGGCTGGACGATCTCGGCCGACGCGCGGTCACGGACGCCCTCGGAGCCCGGGCGGCGACGGCGGCCTACGACATCGCACTGATCAACTTCTACGAGGCCGACGCCCGCATGGGCATGCACCGCGACAGCGACGAGAAGTCGGACGCGCCGGTGGTGTCGCTGAGCCTCGGCGACAGCTGCGTCTTCCGGTTCGGGAACACGGAGACCCGCGCGCGGCCGTACACGGATGTCGAGCTGCGCAGCGGAGACCTCTTCGTGTTCGGCGGGGCGTCGCGGCTCGCGTATCACGGGGTGCCGCGGGTGTTCCCGGGAACGGCACCGCCGGAGTTGGGGCTCACCGGCCGGCTCAACATCACTCTGCGGGTGAGCGGACTTTAGAGCCTGTGTGGTGAATCAGGCGCCCGGCCACCGGACGGGCCATCGGACGAGCGGATCATGGGAGACTCGCCCTCATGAACGGCAAGGCGGGCCCCCGGACGGCGGGGGAAGGGAACACGCGGACGCGGCTGGACCGGGGGCGCGGGGCGCTCGGACCGGCGCTGGAACTCGTGCACACCGGGCGAGCGCCGACGCGTGCCGTCCTCACCGCCGAGCTGGGGGTGACCCGGGCGACGGCGGGCGCGGTGGCCGCCGAGCTGGAGGCGCTGGGTCTGATCCGGGTCGACGCGCGGCCCGGTGCGGCGGCCGGATCGCAGGGCAGACCCTCGCACCGCCTCGAGGTCGCGGAGGACGGGCCCGTCGCGCTCGCCGCGCAGGTGCACGCCGACGGGTTTCGCGCCGCACTGGTCGGCCTCGGCGGCCGGATCGTCGCCACCGCGCCCGGCTGCGAGACCGTCGACGCCGATCCGGCGAAGGTGCTCGGCTCGGTCGTCGAGGCCGGCGCCGAGCTGCTGCGCGAGACGGGGCGGCGTTGCGTGGGCGCCGGACTCGCCGTGCCGTCCGCGGTCGCCGAACCCGACGGGCTCGCCCTCAACCCGCTGCACCTGGCGTGGCCCGCGGGTGCCCCCGTGCGCCAGATCTTCGCCGAGCGGGTGCGCGCGGCCGGCATCCAGGGACCCGCTTTCGCGGCCAACGACGTGAACCTCGCCGCTCTCGCCGAGCACCGCCACGGCGCCGGCCGCGGCTCCCGTGACCTGCTGTGCGTGGCCACAGGGCATCGGGGCGTCGGTGGCGCGCTCGTGCTCGACGGGCGGCTGCACATCGGCAGTTCGGGGCTCGCGCTCGAAGTCGGCCACCTCACCGTCAACCCCGAGGGCCGTCCCTGCTACTGCGGCAGCCGTGGCTGTCTCGACGTCGAGGCGGACCCGCTTGCCTTCCTCGTCGCGGCGGGGCGCGACCCCGGCCCCGAGGTGTCGCTGCTCCAGCAGGCCAACGACCTGATCCGCGGCCAGTACGCCGACCCGGGCGTGCGCACGGCCACCGAGGCGCTGATCGACCGTCTGGGTCTCGGACTCGCCGGCCTCGTCAACATCCTCAACCCGGACCGGATCATCCTCGGGGGGCTGCACCGCACCCTGCTCGACGCCGACCCGGACCGGCTGCGCGCCGTCGTCGCCGACCGCAGCCTGTGGGGGCAGAGCGGCGGCGTACCGATCCTCGCCTGCACGCTGGACCACAACAGCCTCGTAGGGGCGGCCGAATTGGCATGGCAGCCGGTGCTCGACGACCCGCCGGCGGCGCTGGCCGAGGTCTGAGGGGCTCAGGAACCGGTCAGACCCCACAGCACCGCGAGGAGCGGTCGTCGCAGGTCGCCCGACGCACGCCGGCTTTGTCAGGGCCGCTTGCCACCCTTCCTGGCACCTCCCGGGTCGGGCTGCCCTCAGCTTCAACCGCCCTGCTGCGACAGGGCGGCGGTGGCGTCCTTTCACCGCCACTCGAACAACTCGCGCTTCACGGCGCACCCTCGGGCTTCGTCAGGCTTGCGCAGGCGGAACACGTGTCGACGTGAGCAGCGAGAGCAGTCCGCGAACTCCTGTGTCGAAGGCGGCGGGTGATCCCGACGCGCGGGCCAGCACATAGCCGCCCTGGACGGTCGCGAGGATCGTCGCGGCGATCTCCTCCGCGTCGAGCGTGGGCGCGAACTCGCCCCGCTCCTTGCCCTCTTCGACGATTCCGGCGAGCCGCTCGCGCAGCCGGTCGAGTGTCTCGTCGACGGGCGCGCGCAGCTCGTCGCTCGCGATGACCTCCGGATCCATCGTCAGCCGCCCCACGGGGCAGCCGCGCAGCACGTCGCGCTCACGGCGCAGGTACGCCTCGATGCGCTCGTACGGCGATCCGGGCGCGCTCAGTACGCCCTCGGCAGTAGCGCGCATCTCCTCGGCGGTGCGGCGGATCGCGGCGAGGGCCAGATCGGGCTTGCCCTTGAAGTGGTGGTACATGCTGCCCTGCCCCGCGCCGGCGTGCTGCTGGATCGCCTTGGGGCTGGTGCCCACGTAACCGCGCTCCCACAACAGCTCGCGGGTGGACTCGATCAGTCGGTCCGGAGTGTTCATGGATTCACTGTACATACCAGTAGGTACAGGAGTCGAGGCATACCAGTAGGTACAGAAGTTGAGGCCTTCAAGGGAGCAGCCCGGGACGCCTCGCGTACTCCCCCGGAGGTATGCGTACAGCCGCTGGCCGTACGACGACTGAGCCCCCCTCCCGGAGCCAATCTCGAAGCATCGCAACAGATTCCACCGAGGAGATGACTCACCATGCAGACCCTGGCGAACCGGGACGGCGGCCCCGGCCCGTGGATCCTGTTCTTCCCACTGATCTGGGCCGCCGTCGTGATCGGCGTCGTGACGGTCCTGCGTCGTACCGGCCGGATCGGCCGCCGCGGTCCGTGGCGCGCGATGGGCGGTTTCGGCCCCGCCGGCGGCTTCGGCCCGACGGGTGACTCGCCGATCGCCGTGCTCGGCCGCCGCTTCGCCTCCGGAGAGATCGACGAGGACGAGTACTGGCGCCGACTCTCTGTCCTGGACGAGCAGTTCGGGCGTACGGGCAAGGGGGGCGCGGCATGACCACCGCGACCACGACGCGTCATGCCGCGGGTGTCACCGACGCCGTCAAGGTGTACGGCAGCGCAGACACCGCCGTGAGGGCCCTGGACGGGGTGAGCGTCGGCTTTCCGGCCGGTCGCTTCACCGCGATCATGGGGCCCTCGGGCTCCGGCAAATCCACCCTGATGCACTGCGCGGCGGGCCTGGACACACTCACCTCCGGTGCCGCGTACATCGGCGACACCGAACTGGGCACGCTCGACGACCGCCGACTGACGCTGCTGCGCCGCGACCGCATCGGCTTCGTCTTCCAGGCGTTCAACCTGGTCCCGACGCTGACCGTCGCGGAGAACATCACGCTGCCGATGGACCTCGCCGGATCCAAGGGCTCACGCGACTGGATCGACGCCCTGGTCGACGTCGTGGGCCTGCGCGACCGGCTCCACCACCGCCCCAGCGAGCTCTCCGGCGGACAGCAGCAACGCGTCGCCGTGGCGCGGGCGTTCGCCGGACAGCCCGATGTCGTCTTCGCCGACGAACCCACCGGCAACCTCGACTCCCGCTCCGGCGAGGAGGTCCTGAACCTCCTCGGCCGGGCGGTGCGTCAGATGGACCGTACGGTCGTCATGGTCACCCACGACCCGGTGGCCGCAGCGCACGCCGACGAGGTCGTTTTCCTCGCGGACGGGCGCCTCGTGGACCGGATGGAATCCCCGACGGCCGACAGGGTCCTGGACCGGATGAAGGCCTTCGACGGCAAGGGGGTGCCGTCATGAATGCCTCGGTGCGCATCAGCGTCGCCTCCCTGCGCGCCCACAAACGACGCTTCGCCGGTACGTTCCTGGCAGTGCTCCTCGGCGTCTCCTTCCTGGCCGGAACGCTGGTCATGGGGGACACGCTGCGAGCCGGCTTCGACACGATGTTCGGCAATGCCACGAAGGGCACCGACGCCGTCGTCCGCAGCGCCGACGCCATCACCACGCCCGGCGAGAGCCAGGGCGTGCGCCGGCCCGTCTCCACCGGCCTGCTGAGGACGATAGAGCAGACGCCCGGCGTCGCGGCCGCCGCGCCCGACATCCAGGGCGCGGGCCAGCTCGTCGGCTCCAACGGCAAGCCCATCGGCGGCCAGGGCCCGCCCACCCTCGCGGGCAACTGGATCGAGGATCCCCAGCTCAACGCCTACCGACTCGCCGAAGGCCGCGCCCCGTCGAAGTCCGGCGAGGTCGTCGTGAACAGGGGCGCCGCCAAGAAGGGCGACCTGAAGATCGGCGACGCGACGACTCTGCGCACACCCGATCCCGTCAAGGTGACGATCGTGGGCCTCGCGACCTTCGGCGGCGAGGACGGCATGGCACAGGTGACGTTCACCGGAATGACGCAGGCCGACGCCGAGAAGTACCTCACCGCGAAGCCCGGCGAGGCCGCCGGCATCCGCGTGCGGGCCGGTCCCGGCGTCGGTCAGCAGCAGCTCGTCTCCGATCTGACTCCCGTCCTGCCCAAGGGAGTCGAGGCCATCACCGGTCAGGAGTCGGCGCAGGAGAACACCGACATGATCTCCAGCCAGTTCCTGACCGTCTTCACGACGTTCCTGCTCGTCTTCTCCGGCATCGCGCTGCTCGTCGCGACCTTCTCCATCCACAACACCTTCGCGATCGTCGTCGCCCAACGCACCCGCGAGAACGCCCTGTTGCGTGCCCTCGGCGCTTCCCGCCGCCAGGTGACCGTCTCGGCCCTCGTCGAGGCGAGCGTCGTCGCCGTGACCGCCTCGGCCGCGGGCCTCGCGGGCGGCATCGGTGTCGCGGCAGGACTGCAGGCGCTCTTCCCGGCCATCGGATTCCCGTTCCCCGAGGGCAACCTGGTGATCAGTGGCCTGTCCATGCTGCTGCCGCTCGCGGTCGGCGTCGTGGTCTGTCTCGGCTCCGCGCTGCTGCCCGCTGTGCGCGCCGGACGCACGGCACCGCTGGCCGCGCTCCGCGAGACGGCCGTCGACCGGTCCGGGGCCTCGCGCGGGCGTGCGATCGTCGGCGGCGGCCTGGCCGCACTGGCGGTCGGCAGCACCCTGACCGGCGTACTGGCGAATCCGTCGCTGTGGCTCGCCGGGCTCGGCGCCGTACTCGCCCTCGCCGCCTTCGTGGTTCTCGGTCCCGTCGCGTCCTCGACAGCCGTACGCGTCCTCGGCGGCCCTCTCGACAGGCTGCGCGGTGTCACGGGCGGGCTCGCCCGGCGCAACGCGCTGCGCAGCCCGAAGCGGACCGCCGCCACCGCGAGCGCCCTGATGATCGGCGTGGCCGTCGTCTCGCTGTTCACGGTCTTCGGCGCCTCGCTCAAGGCCACCATGGACCAGACGGTCTCCCGGTCCTTCGCGGGCGACGTCGCCGTCAGCACCCCGTCGTTCGGCGCGGGCGGCAGCGGGCTCAGCCCGAAACTGGCCCCCGCGATCGCGCGGCAGCCGTCCGTCGAGAACGCCGTCGGCCTGGGCCGCGGCGTCGCCGAAGTCGACGGCGAGGGACGCGCGTTGACCGTCACCGACCCGTTGGCCCTCGGCAAGGTCTTCGATCTCGGCGACGTACAGGGCTCGCTGAACAACCTCGGTACCAACGGCATCGCCATCACCGAGAAGGAGGCCGACAAGCAGCGCCTCAGGACCGGCGACACGGCCCAACTCGCCTTCACCGACGGCGAGAAGCAGAACTTCATCGTCCGCGCGGTCTACGGCCAGTCGGAACTCGCCGGCGACTACGTCATCACCCGGGCCGCCTGGGCGCCGCACCGCACCCAGGACTCCGACACGCTCGTCGCCGTCTCCTTCAAGGACGGTGTCAGCACGGCCGACGGCAAGGCCGCGGTACAGAAGGTCGCGGAACAGTACGGCAACCCGCAGGTGCAGACCCGCGACGCATACGCGCAGTCCTCGGCCGGCGGCATCGACATGATGCTGACCCTGGTCTACGCGCTGCTCGCCCTCGCCGTGCTCATCGCCCTGCTGGGCATCGCCAACACGCTCACGCTCGCGATCCACGAACGCACCCGTGAACTCGGTCTGTTGCGGGCCGTCGGACAGACTCGGGCGCAGCTGCGCGCCATGGTCCGCTGGGAGTCGGTCCTCGTGGCCGCCTTCGGCACGGCGGGCGGGCTCGCCCTGGGCGCCTTCCTCGGCTGGGTGCTCGTCAAGGCCTCCGACGGCGCGTCGGACAGCGCCTTCGCCTTCGCGGTGCCGCCCGCGCAGCTGGTCGTGGTGGCGCTGGTGAGCCTCGCGGCCGGGGCCCTCGCGGGACTGCGCCCGGCCCGGCGGGCGGCACGCCTGGATGTGCTGCGCGCCATCGCCACCGAGTGAGCCTCCGCGGGACGTACGCCCTTCGCCCTTGAGTGGCGTACGAGGTGGGGGTCACCGCCCGGTCAGCCGGCAACGGCGGACCGGGCGGGAGCGTGTTCGGGCCTCAGGCCATCGACGGCGTGTGTGCGCGGGGTCTCGAGGGCCGTGTCGTACGGCGGGAGGGCGGGCGTCGTCACCACGGGGGTCGTGGCCGGGAGCGTGAACCACACGACCTTGCCCGACTCGCCGTCGGGACGCACGCCCCAGCTCTCGCTCACCGCGGCGACCATCGCGAGGCCGCGTCCGCCGGTGGAGCCGGGGTCCGCTTCCCGGACCTCGGGAAGGCGGGGGTCGTGGTCGTGCACCGAAACCGTGAGCCGGTCGAGCAGCAGCTCGATCTCCACGGTGCACGTCTTGTCGGGCTGGGCGTGCCGGTGGACGTTGCTCAAAAGCTCGGTCACGCCGAGCGCGGCCCGGTCTATCAAGGGGTCCAGATGCCAGTAGCGCAACTGCGCAGAGACGATTCTGCGGACCTGGCCGATCCGCGACGGCAGGGCTTGGAGCTCCACCGTGCAATGCCTGCTTGGCTGGCTGATCACGGCTGCGACTCCCCGAATTGAGGTCCGGAAGAAGACGGAGATCGGATCCAGCAGAGTGGCTGAGTGGCACGGCCGCCTGCTGTCATGGCCGGCGGGCTGGTTCGCAGCGTTATCGCCGGTAAACCCAGAGTGACGTGAGACCAGCGTGACGCAGGGGGTGCGGTCCTGCAACTCGCGGCGCTTTCGCCGCTGCGGCCGCGGTTTTGCCGTTCCGCCCCGCCGGCGTGGCGTGCGGCTTCGGCCGCTTGCGCCCCGCCGCCCGGCGGGTGGGCGTCAGCTGCTGTGTCCCGTTGCCTGGCGTATGGCTTCAGACGTGGCGCCTCGCTGCCTCGCGTACGGCTTCAGGTGCTGTGTCCCGCCGCCTTGCGTACCGCCTCGATGAACCGGCGCGCCGAGGGCGGCCCCGGTTTGCCGGGCGCGGGGTCGTGTTCGCCGAGGGTGAGGGAGTAGCGGGTGCCGTTGACATCCGCCAACGCCCGGTCCTCGTGGGCGAACCAGGGCTTCGACGCGCGCACGGCCTGCACCGGCGCGCTGTCGATCTCGCTGCCGTAACTGGTGAGCAACTGCAGCCTGCCGTCGCTGATCCGGACCTGGCCGGCCCGGGTGAGCGAGCGCAGCCTCTTTCCGATCCGCACGCCCGTGGCCGTGAACTCCGGCTCCGCCATGATGCCCCGCCCCCTTGTGCGCTTCGGCTGTGCTCCGTCGTGATCCCGCGGCGGGCCGTGATCCCGTGTGCACCGGTTGCGACCACCTTCCCGTGTGATCGCGATGCGGTCGGCCCGCGGGACATGTCCCGTGCGGTGCAGTCTGCCCGCAGGCAGCGAGGAGCACCAGTGCGCATGACGAGGTGGCGGTCCCGGTGGGAGCACACTCCCGGATGCGCCCCCGGCGCCTCGCCGAGCCGTTCCCCAGGGCTGCCTTTGGGCCGCTCAAAGATGTGTTTATGCAGGTGAGAAGCGTGTGGGAGGTGTTTATGATCGAAGCGTCCGACCAAGTGAACCGGCGTCGGCGTGATGCGTAAGGAGCCCCGCCGTGAGCACTCCCCAACAGACCCGGACCGGCGAAACCCTCGACGTCGACCACAGCGACGCGGACTACCGGAGCTGGCTCAAAGAAGCCGTCCGCAAGGTCCAGGCCGACGCCAACCGCTCGGCCGACACGCATCTGCTGCGCTTCCCGCTGCCCGAGAAGTGGGGCATCGACCTGTACCTGAAGGACGAGTCGACCCACCCCACCGGCAGCCTCAAGCACCGCCTTGCCCGATCCCTCTTCCTGTACGGGCTGTGCAATGGCTGGATCCGGCCGGGCCGCCCCGTCATCGAGGCGTCCAGCGGCTCGACGGCCGTCTCCGAGGCCTACTTCGCGGGGCTCATCGGGGTGCCCTTCATCGCGGTCATGCCGCGCACGACGAGCGCCGAGAAGTGCCGCCTGATCGAGTTCCACGGTGGGCAGTGCCACTTCGTGGACGACTCGCGCAAGATGTACGAGGAGTCCGCCGCCCTCGCGGTGGAGACCGGCGGCCACTACATGGACCAGTTCACCTACGCGGAACGGGCCACGGACTGGCGCGGAAACAACAACATCGCCGAATCCATCTTCCGCCAGCTGGAGTTGGAGCGATTCCCGGAACCCACGTGGATCGTCGCCACGGCCGGCACCGGCGGCACCTCGGCGACCCTCGCGCGCTATGTCCACTACATGCAGTACGACACCCGGATCTGCGTCGCCGACCCGGACAACTCGTGTTTCTTCGAGGGCTGGACCACCGGCGATCCGGACGTCACGTGCGACTGCGGCTCGCGCATCGAGGGCATCGGCCGGCCGCGCATGGAGCCGAGCTTCGTGCCCGGTGCCATCGACCGGATGATGAAGGTGCCGGACGCGGCGAGTGTCGCCGCCGTACGCGCCCTGGAACAGGCCATCGGCCGCAAGGCGGGCGGCTCCACCGGCACCGGCCTGTGGAGCGCGCTGAAGATCGTCGCCGAGATGGTGGCCCAGGGGCGCACGGGAAGCGTGGTGACGCTGCTCTGCGACCCCGGGGACCGCTATCTCGACAAGTACTACTCGGACACGTGGCTGGCCGAACAGGGCCTGGACATCGCGCCGTACACGAGGGCGATCACCTCGCTGCTGGAGACCGGGGTGTGGCCGGACTAGGGCCCTGACTGTGCCCGGTGCCGGGCGAGCTCATGGCGCCGAAGTCCCGGCCGGGCTTCAGGCCGGGGTCGACGCCAGTCGTCGGTCCAGCGCCGTCACCGCGTCGCGGAAGGCGCGGCCCAGACCTGCACGACCGAGTGTGAGGGCCGCCCGGAAGAGGGCGGTCCCGTCGGCGGCGAAGGTCCACTGCACCCGCGTGCCCGTCCCGTCGGGTGTGAGCCGCCATTCCTCGACCAGGGCCCGGGCTCCGGGCGCGTTCGTGACGTCCACCCGGTACGCGTACAACTCAAAAGCCCTGGCGACCAGGACCGTCTCCTCGAAACGCGTGCCGCCCCTGAGCCGGACCTCGCGCCCGGCGCCGTCCTGGGTCGGCCGGGCGAGTGTCACGGCTGAGAACCACTCGCTCCAGCCGGACACGTCCTCGGCGAGCGAGCGGAAGACCGCCTCGGGAGGGGCGGTCACCACCCGCGCGAAGACCAGACGCAGCGGAGCGTTCTCGACGAAGTCGGCTCCCACCGGACGCAGACGGCGTGCCATGAACGAAACCCCCTTGCGGGAACGGAGTCCCGGGCGGCAGCGGGCGATGACCAGGGCGTGCCCGCGCCACGGGCGGCGCGAGGGGCGTCACCGGAGGCGCGGAGCAGCGTCACCATAGCTGGCGGGCCGTCAGATGTCTGTACCGTCTCCGGGCTCGCCGGCCACCACCAGGCGCCTGAGGTGTTCCGAGATCTCCACGCGTGCCTCGGCCGGCAGTCCGGCATCGGTGACCAGCGTGTCGACCTGTTCGAGGGCGGCGAACGAACTCAGGCCCACCGTGCCCCACTTGGTGTGGTCGGCGACCACGACGACACGGCGCGCGGACTGCACGAGCCGCCGGTTGGTCTCGGCCTCCGCCAGGTTCGGCGTCGACAGGCCCGCCTCCACCGATATCCCGTGCACGCCGAGGAAGAGCACATCGAAGTGGAGCGCCGCGATGGCCTGATCGGCGACGGGCCCGACGAGGGAGTCGGACGGCGTGCGCACCCCACCGGTCAGGACGACCGTGGCGGCGCCCTGGCGCTGGCCCGAGGTGCGCTGCGCGGAGTGGAACACATCCGCCACGCGCACCGAGTTGGTGACCACGGTCAGGTCCGGGACGTCCAGCAGCTGATGGGCCAGTGCGTACGTCGTCGTACCGCCGGAGAGCGCGATCGCCGAGCCCGGAGCGACCAACTCGGCGGCGGCGCGCGCGATGTCCTCCTTGGCGGTCAGCTCCAGACCCGACTTGGCCTCGAAGCCCGGCTCGTGCGTACTCGCCTCGACCACCGGCACCGCGCCGCCGTGCACCTTCTCCACGGCACCCTGACGTGCGAGGGCGTCGAGGTCGCGGCGGACCGTCATGTCGGAGACGCCGAGCTTCCGGGTCAGTTCGTTCACGCGGACGCCACCGCGGCGGCGCACCTCGTCCAGGATCAGTGCGCGGCGCTGCTCCGCGAGGAGGTTCTGATTCTCACTCACGTCCGCTCCGGTCCCTTCGCCACTGGCTGCCCGACACTCCGTCCGAACCCACTCCCACGTGGACATTCTCCTTGTCCGAGGTCCTGAGGACCCCCCATCCTTGCACGGGTCACCGAGAGTCGTGCCACCGCACCGCACAGACACCGGGCCGCTCCCGCGCCGTCACTGTCACACGTATCGGGGAGATTCCGTGACTACGGGTGTGCACACCCCTCGGAATGGAGATCCTTGTGCCTGCACATGACACACGCCACACACGGCACGGGGGAAGTGCAGAAACAGTGGAACGTGCACGGGAACATGCCTCGACGGGGGAGCTCGGCAACCCCGCACAGCGGCCCGAAGGGGCCGAGACCGCCCTTGAACTCCTGGTCCACGGGGTCGGCGGGACCACACCGGAGGAGATGCTCAACGATCCACGGACGGTCCGGATCACCGGCGACGCGACGGCGGCCGTCTTCCGGCGCGCCGACGACGCAGACGCGGAGCAGCGTCCCGACGACTACCGGGGCAAACCGGTGCGTGAGGCCTACGTGTGGTGCAACCTCACCTCCGGCAACGGCGCCCGCGCCCTGTGGCTGTTACTCCTGCCCTTCATGGTGGTCAACCTCGCGCACTGGATGCGCCCCACCACCCGCGGCCGGAAACGGACGGTCCGCCTGTACGGCCTGCTCGTCCGCCTCGCCGGACTCACCCTGACCGTGCTGCTCGTCGCTGCCGCCTGTGAGGTCGCCCTCGACCTGACCGCCTGGCAGTGCGCGGGCACGCGCGCGTGCGCCCGGGAGCACTCCTGGCTGGGGTTCCTCTCACCGGAGGTGTCCGGCGGCGGCTGGTGGAGTCAGCCGGGCCGGCGCCTCGCCCTGGCCTGCCTGGTGCCCGCCGCGCTGACCGGCCTCCTGTGGTACCTGTCCCACCGCACCTGGAGCGCGTACGAGTCGCAGCAGCCGATGTCCCGCAGAGCCGAGCCCGACGAGGAGACCGGCCGCACCGGGCTCGGCCGGCCCGGGTTCTGGTACGGGCGCCGCCTGGTGGCCCGGCTGCGCGCGGCGCACACTGCCGCGGGCCTCCTGACGGTCGCCGCGGCGGTCGGCACCTCCGCGGCCCGCTACGACCGTGTCTCCGGCGGCCCCGCCGTACTCGGCATGCTGGGACAGCTCCTGGACGCAACCCTTGTCGTGGGCACAGCCGTTGTGCTGTGGGTGGTGTGCCGCCGTGGCCGAAGCGAGCACCGGCTGGACCAGGAACTGGACCAGACCCTCGTGCGCTGGCTGCCCGTGGGCTCGATCGCCGTGCTCGCCCTGACCCTGGTGTACGCCGGGTGGTCGCGCCCGGACTGGCACTCGACGGGGCGGCTGCCCGGCGACATGACGTTCGGCGGCATCGCCCTCGTCCAGGGCATGCTTGTCATCGTGCTCGGCGTGGTGGCCCGCATCCTGTACCGCACCCGTCCCGACACGCGCACCGCGATGCGCGGCCTCGCCGGTCCCGCCGTCGCAATGCTCGCCTGTGCGCTGGGCGGCGTGATGTCCGGCGGGGTGTCCCAGCGCGTCGCCGACTGGCTGGACGGCACCCGGGACTCGCTCCCGGGCCCGCCCGTCCTGCTGACCTGGCAGGCCTCCGTGATCCCCCCGCTGCTCGTCGTGCTGGCGGCCCTCGTCGGCTGGCTGGCCCGGCGCTCCTGGCAGCTGCGCAACCGGGAGATGCACCCCGTGGAGCTCGACTACAAGGGAGAGCCCAAGGACACCGCCCGTACGCGCCGGATCGCGAGCACGCGAGCGATGGCGGCCCTCACCGACCGGGCACCTCGCATGGTCGGCGTCATCTCCTCCGTCACGCTGCTCCTGGGCGCCGGAGCCCTGGCGGGCTCGCTGGCGACCGAGGACCCCCCTGGCGAGGCCGCGCAGGGGGCGTACGCCGTCGTCCAGGGCGCCGCCGAGACCGCGCAGGCGCTCGGGTCCTGGCTGATCGGCTTCGGCTTCATACTGTTCGTCACCTGGGGCCGCCGCGCATACAAGGATCCCGCCGCCCGCCGCACCATCGGCATCCTCTGGGACGTCGGCACGTTCTGGCCGCGCGCCGCCCACCCCTTCGCGCCTCCCTGTTACGCCGAGCGCGCCGTGCCCGACCTGACCTGGCGCATGGCCACCTGGATCCGCGCCACCGGCGGACGGCTCGTGCTGTCCGGGCACTCCCAGGGCAGTGTCCTCGCGGCCGCCGCGGCCTGGCAGTTGAAGCCGTCGGTACGCAAACGGATCGCACTGCTCACCTATGGCTCACCCCTGGAGCGCCTTTACGGGCGCTGGTTCCCTGCCCACTTCGGCCCGGCCGCTCTCACCTCGCTGCACCGCGAGGTCGCCTGCTGGCGCAATCTGTACCGCCCGACCGACCCCATCGGCGGACCCGTACGGCTGCCCGGCGACTGCGGCCCCCAGGTGGACCGCGAGCCCCTCAAGGATCCGCTCGCCTACGGCCGCACCGAGCGGCAGCCGCTGCCCGCGCCGATCCTCGGCCACTCCGACTACCAGGCGGACCCGGCCTTCGCGGACGAACGGGAACGGCTGCTGGCACGACTGAGGCCGGACGTCCCGCCCCCGCGCGCACAGGACGACGCCGGCGGTGTGCTCGAGAGCAGCTGACCCTGGTGCGTGCGCCAGGTGGGCTGTCCCGGGGCGCGCCTCGGGACAGCTGCCCGGCGGCGCGTCTCAGGGCAGCTCCGGCAGGTCCTCCGCATAGAGCAGCGTGAGGTCGTCCGTGCTCGGCTCGGCCAGCTGGGCGACCCGCCCCGCGTGCCGCTCGACCATCGCCTCGAAGGTCTGCCGCGCGGTGCGGCCGTTGCCGAACGCGGGCCCCTTCGGGATCGCCGTGAAGTACTTCACCAGCGCCTCGGCCGCGCCCGGGGCCAGCCGGTACTCGTGCTCCTCGGCCTGCTGCTCCACGATCCGCAGCAGCTCCTCGGGGCTGTAGTCGCTGAAGGTGATGGTCCGCGAGAAGCGGGACGCCACACCGGGGTTCACCGAAAGGAACCGCTCCATCTCGGTCGTGTAGCCCGCGACGATGACGACCACCGCCTCCCGGTGGTCCTCCATCAGCTTCACCAGCGTGTCGATGGCCTCGCGCCCGAAATCGCGTCCCGAGTCCTCCGGCGACAACGCGTACGCCTCGTCGATGAACAGCACACCGCCACGCGCCCGGTCGAAGGCCTCCTGGGTGCGGATCGCGGTCGAACCGATGTGCTCGCCGACCAGGTCCACCCGGGACACCTCGACGAGATGGCCCTTCTCGAGGACGCCGAGCGAGGCGAGGATCTCGCCGTAAAGCCGGGCGACCGTCGTCTTACCGGTGCCGGGGGAGCCCGTGAAGACCAGATGGCGCCGGGCGGAGGCTGCCTTGAGGCCCGCCTGCTGGCGGCGGCGGCCCACCTCGATCATGTCGGTGAGGGCCCGCACCTCGCGCTTGACGCTCTCCAGGCCCACCAGCGCGTCGAGTTCCCCGAGGACGGCCTTCGACGTGCGCGTCGGCTGCACCGGCTCCGTGGCGGCGACGAGGGGCTCCTGCTCGGTGGTGCGCTGCCCCGGGATCGCACCCAGCAGGCTGGGCGACGGGATCGACGTCTGCACGGTGGTCTCGTGCGCAGGGGAACGCAGTCCGGCGCTCTCGTCGCTCGTGCAGTCCTCGACGACCGGACCGCCGCTCGAGCCCTGCGCGCCGCCGTCGGCGAACTCGTAACCCCCGCGCGCACACCGCTCCGTACGGCACTTCTTCAGCGTCGCTCGACAGCCGTCGATCACATGGAAGCCATAGCCCCCGCTGTCGTTCACCCGGCAGTTGAGAAAGCTGCCGCGGCCACCGGCCGACACATAGAAGCCCGCCTCGGCCGGTGAAGTGACCGTGCAGCGCTCGATGGTGGGATCGGCGCCCTTGGTGACGATCACGCCGGTCTGCGTGCCGTCCACGGTGCAGCCGGACAGGGTGCCACCGCTGCCGTGGTCACGGAACCAGGCGCCGGTCGCGGCGTCCCGGATGCGGCAGTCGTCCAGCTGCGCGGTCGCGCCGTCGCTCACCGAGACGGCCGTGTTGCGCACTTGGGAGAGATCACTGTCGACGACGTCCGCGCGTGAACCGCGGTCGAGGACGAACAGGGCGTCCGGGACGTCGTGCACGCGGCACGAGTCGAGTACCGCGGTCGCGCCGTCGCTGACCCACACCGCGGGGTAGTCGCCGGTGCTGTCGAAGATCTCGCACTGGTTGGCGTCCACGCGCGTGCCGGGGTCCCAGACCGACAGACCGTTGCGCCCGAACTGCCTTACGCTCGTGCGCGTCAGCGTGAGCACCGAGCGCGAGCGCAGATCGACCGCGTTCTCCGGGATGTCGTGGATACGGCAGTCGGCGAGAGTGAGCACCGCGTCGGTGTCGAGCGTGACGCCGTCGGCCGTCGTACGGTGCACATCGCAGTCGGTGAGATGAGCGGTGGCCCGACCGGTGATCTGCACCCCGGAGCCCTTGACCTCGTACACCTCGCAGCCGACCGCCTCCAGGGACGAACCCTCACCGGTCGCCGAAAGCCCCGCGCCGGAGGTGTGGTGCACCCGGCAGCGCTCCAGGCGCGGATGGGCGCCCCCGCGGACCGCGACGCCGGACTGACCGGCCGCGACGACCTCGCAGTCCTCGAACACCCCACCGCCGCCGTCGAGTACGGCGATGCCGATGCCGGCCGGGTTGTCGACGGTGCAACGGCGCACGGTCGGCCGGGCGCCGCCGCGCACCTCGATCCCGGCCGCGGACCGCGTGACGATCCGCACGTCCAGCAGCTCCGCAGTACCCTCCTCGATGAGCAGCGCGGGCGCCGCCGAGTCCTGGCCCTCCACGTGCAGGTCCTGGACCACGGCCGAGGCGCGCACGGTCAGCGGCACCCCGTCCACCGGCGCGATACGCACGGAGCCGGGCGAGCCCTCGGGGCCGCGCAGCGTCACCGCGCGCTGCACCACCAGGTTCTCCCGGTAGGTGCCGGGGGCGACGGTGAGCACATCGCCGTCTGCCGCGGCCTCCAGGGCGGCGGCCAGCGATGCGTACTCTCCCGTGCGGCGCCGCCACCGCGAGGTGCCGGTGTGCGTCACCTGGACCGTGCCCTGTGCCATGGCGCTGTTGTGCCCCCACCTCGTCGTACGCGGGTCCTGCGAGGCCGTACTGAAAGCCCGTCGGGATCAAGGACAGCCTCTCACGGCGGTGCCGAACACTTCGGCCGGTCCACCGTAGCGTGCGTGGGGACGCCGGGTTGACCGGAGCGGGAAGGCCGTCAACTGCCGGTGCCGGTCCGGCCCCAGTCGGGACCCGCCCTGTTCCAGGCCTGGTCCCAACGGGCGTACCGACGACGGATCATGCGCCAGACGATCAGCCGCCTGCCGCCCTCGACGAGTCCCGCGGACATCAGGGCTGCGCCGAATCCGGCCAGCACGGCGTGGGTCGTCGCGGTGGCGCTGTCCAGCGGGCGGCCGACTATTCGGCCGTGCAGGTCGGTCCAGATCGTGAAGTGGTCCCCGTGGCGCGGTGACTTGAGAGCGGCTATCACCGTGCCGTGCCGCGCGGTGCCGTCCGGTGCCCTCCAGTCGGCGAGGACGCGGCTCTGGGCGTCCCGTGCGGAGGAGGTCTCGGGGTCGGGATCCAGCGGGCCGCGGGACAGCTTCCTGACGACGGTGGCCGCCACCTCGTGGCGGCTTTGCCGCTGGTCCCGCACGGACTGCTGCAACGTGTCCTGGGCCGCGGACCCGACGAGGGAGCCGATGACGGGAGCGGCGACGAGGACGAGCAGCACGGCCGCCAGGGCCAGCCAGGCCTCGACCAGATCGGTCGTGCGGCGCAGCGGATTGTGCCGCCAGCGCCAGAGTCCGCTGATAGCTCGCACCGTCCCGCACCCCCTTCCGCGTCCGTGATAACCCCCAGCGGAGCCGTTCACGCGAGAGGCCGGGGAAGAGAGAGCGAAATCACCCTTCCCCTGGACCTCTCATGAACTTCTCACGAAGCGTCAACGCTCGTGCCCGGGGCCCGGGTTCCCTCTCGGCGCGCAGATTCACACATCTCGATCGCGCGGGCTATTCGAGGACGGTGACCGGGTCGCCGACGCGCACCGTGCGGGAGGACTCGGGCACCAGATTCTGCCCGAAGGCCAACTGGCTGCCGAAGCGGCGGTGGCGCCCGAGGGTGCGTAGGGGCTCCTTGCCGCGCTCGGCGGTTGTCTGGTCGATGGTGGTCACGACGCAGCGGCCGCACATCTTGGTGACGCGGAAGACGACCTCGCCGATGGCGATCCGGGACCAGTCGTCCTCGGCCCACGGGGCCGTGCCGGACACGACCGCGTTCGGCCGGAAACGGTTCATCGGGAGCGGACCCTCATGGGGATGGTCGCCCTGCGCGATCAAGGAGTTGAGGGCCTGCAGCGAGGCGAGTGTGGTGACGAGCAGCGGATAGCCGTCGGCGAAGCTGACGGTCTCGCCCGGACGCGCGAAGTCCGGGTCGACGGGCCGACGCGTGGCGGGATCGTCCATGTGGACGAGGCGTACCTCGGCGCCCAGATAGTCGCTGCACCAGTTGTGCGCGACGGCGTCGGCGAGGACGGCTTCCACCTTTTCCCCGAAGATGTCGAGCGTCGTCGTGCCGATCGGCTCGGGCACGGGCACGCTCAGCGGCTCACGGCCCGGTGCGGACAGCCGTATGCCGCCGCCGGGCAGCAGCTCGGCGGCGGCCACGGCCAGGCGTGGCTGCTGGCGTTGCGTGACGACCTTTCCCCCGTCGTCGATCAGTACCCAGCGTCGGTCTCCGGCCAGCCCCCAGGGCTCCACGACGGCCTCCCGGGGCGACTGGCCCCGGAACGCCTTGACCGGATAAACATGGATCGAGTGCAGCTCCGCGTTCCCCATGACCGCCATGGTGCCAGCAGGCACCGACAATCCGGGCGAATTGCTCAGTAGCCGCGGTACTGCTGGCTGTTGTACGGGTCTTGGTAGGGAGCCGGAGCGGGACGGGGCGCCGCGGGGCGCATCGCCTCGTAGCCCGTGCCGGTCCCCATCGGACGCTGCTGCTGCGGCTGGGCGCCCGGATATCCGCGCGGTCCCGCAGCCTGCTGAGGGATGTACGGCGCGGGGGCCTGCTGCAGCGGCGCGGGCTGCTGGGCCTGCGGGTAGCCGTACGAGGGAACCTGGTGGGAGGGCCCGGCCGGGAGGGCCGGGAGTGCCGACGGGAGCGCGGGCAGATGGCTGCCCGTGTCGTAGGCGGCGGGAACCCGGATCGGAGCGATCTGGGGAGTGCCCCGTTCGGCGACGAGAGAGTCGTAGATCGGGGTGTCAGGAAAGAAGGACGGCGCGGAGTAGTAACCGCCGCCATAGGTGGAGCGGGGGGAGGTCATGGCACATAAGTTAAGCCCACGATGTGCTGGTTGGGGAGACCGATAAGAGGGTTGTTTTCCGTGTCGGCAGTGACGCGGGATCCCCAATGCGAGCGAACTCGGCAAAAAAGGACGCCAAACAGCGCTCGGATCGTGTAAAGGCCGAGTTCATGGTGGGTTACCGGCGGTTGACCACGGGTCTTCCTGTCCGGGTCATGGGAGTTCGGCGGGCTGAAGGATTAGGTTTGGCGGCAACGGAGCCGGCGGTCCGCCCGAGGCGCGGCCAGACGTGATGGGGGCGTACATGTCAATGCCTAAGGGATCGAATGTTCCCGTGCCGACGACCGCACTGCGCGTCGAATTGGGCTGGCGTTCGGGACCGGGGGTGCCCGACGCGGATGCCTCGGCGTTGCTGCTGGTGTCCGGAAAGGTCCGCTCGGACGGCGACTTCGTCTTCTACAACCAGCCGACGCACTCCTCCACTGCCGTGCGGCACGAGGGCAAGCGGGACGCGGGCGGTCAGGTGACCGACGCGCTGCTCGTCGACCTCGCGCGCGTGGAGCCCGCCATCGAGACCGTGGTGCTGGCCGCCTCCGCGGACGGCGGCACCTTCGGGCGGGTTCCCGGGCTGTACATCCGGGTGCTCGACGCGCAGAAGGGCACGGAGGTCGCTCGCTTCGAAAGCGCCGACGCGACCGTAGAGACCGCCTTCGTGCTCGGCGAGTTCTACCGGCGCCAGGGCGCCTGGAAGTTCCGCGCCGTCGGGCAGGGCTACAGCAGCGGACTCGAAGGGCTGGCCACGGACTACGGGATAACGGTGGACGAACCGCAGCACGCGGCGCCGCCCGCCGCCGTACCACCCGCGCCCGGCAGCCGTGTGCAGGGTCCGCCCCCGCCCGTCGCGCCGCCCGTGACCATGCCACCCCCGGTCGCGCCGCCCGTCACCATGCCGCCGCCCCCGATGGCTCCGCCGCCCGCGGCTCCTACCGCTCCGGTCCGCCTCTCCAAGGTGACGCTCACCAAGGAGGCTCCCTCGGTCTCGCTCACCAAACAGGGCGGCACCTCCGGCACGATGCGCGTGAATCTCAACTGGCAGGTGCGCAAGCAGTTCTCCGGTTGGGGCAGCAAGCGGGGCCGGGCCGTCGCGATGCACGCGGACCTCGACCTCGACCTGTGCGCCCTGTACGAGCTGTCCGACGGCCGCAAGGGGGTCGTCCAGGCACTCGGCAACGCTTTCGGGGCGCTGCACCAGCCGCCGTACATCCATCTCGACGGCGACGACCGCACCGGCGCCGTGGCCAGTGGCGAGAACCTGTCCATCAACCTCGACCACAAACAGAGCTTCCGGCGCATCCTCATCTTCGTGACCATCTACGAAGGAGCGCGTTCCTTCGCCGACCTGCACGCCACGGTCACCCTCCAGCCGCTGGGCGGAGCGCCGGTCGACTTCTCTCTCGACGAGTGCACGGTGCCCTCGACCGTCTGTGCCCTCGCCCTGATCACCAACAACGGCGGCGACCTGGTCGTCCAGCGCGAGGCCCGCTACCTGGTCCCCGAGCGCGGCGTGAGCCCGCAGCGCACCGTCGACTACGCCTACGGGTGGGGCATGAACTGGACCCCCGGCAGGAAGTGAGCGATCAGCTCTCGTCGAGGGCGGTGTCGGGGCGCGCGTAGGTGCGGCCCTTCCAGGCCGCGCCGCGCCCCCTGTAGTGCTGCACCGCCGAATCGACTGTCATAAGGAGGTACAAGAACGCGGTGACCGGCAGCAGCGGGGCCGGCCACAGTGGCTGCCGGTAGTAGCGGAGCATCGGCAGATACGTGGCCGTCATCAGCAGCCACGCGAGCCCTCCGGTGGTCGCCACCCAGACGTTCCCCGCGGCAAGGCCCACCGCGAGAGCGACCGGCGGAGCCAGGTACACCACGGTCAGGCCGGCGACCGTGCCGGCGAGCAGCAGCGGGTTGTGCCGCAGCTGGGCGTACGCGCTGCGCGAGACCATCCGCCACAGATCGTGGAGCCGTGGATACGGCCGCACGCTGTCCACCCGTTCGGCGAGCCCCAGCCAGATGTGGCCGCCGCCGCGCTTGACCGCCCGGGCGAGCGCCACGTCGTCGATCACGGCATGCCGGATCGCGTCCGGGATCCGCGCCCGCTCGGCGGCGTCGGTACGGAGCAGGAGGCAGCCGCCCGCCGCGGCCGCCGTCCGCGAGCCCTTCACCGCGATCCACCGGAAGGGATAGAGCTGTGCGAAGAAGTAGACGAAGGCCGGCACGACGAGCCGCTCCCACACGCTCTCCACGCGCAGCCGGGCCATCTGGGAGACGAGGTCGAAGCCACCGGTTCGCGCGGCCGCCACCAACTCCCGCAGGCTGTCGGCGTCATGGGCGATGTCCGCGTCCGTCAGCAGCAGATATTCGGGTCCACGCGCGCGTGCCAGCCCGATTCCGTGCCGTACGGCCCAGAGCTTGCCCGTCCAGCCCGCGGGCGGCTCCCCGGGCGAGTCGACGGTGAGCGGCAGGCCGCCGTGGGTGCGAGCAAGCTCACGGGCCAGTTCCCCGGTGCCGTCCGAACTTCCGTCGTCGACGAGGAAGACCTCGGCCCGCCCCGGATAGTCCTGTGCGAGGAGTGACGGCAGGCTCGCGGGCAGAACAGCGGCCTCGTCCCGTGCCGGTACGACGACGCAGACGGACGGCCAGTCGTCCGGATCCCGACGCGGTGGCAGCCGCACATCCGTACGCCAGAAAAAGCCCTGGCCGAGCAGCAGCCACAGCCAAGCGGCCAGTGATCCCACAGCGGTCCACGCAACGGCGCTCACCCGCCGCAGTCTGCCCCACCCCGGCCGACCGTTGGGGCGGATCGTCTATGGTGACCGGGTGAAGATCGCGCTCATGGACTCCGGAATCGGACTGCTCGCTGCTGCTGCCGCGGTACGTCGACTGCGGCCCGACGCCGATCTCGTGCTCTCCTCGGACCCCGGCAGCATGCCCTGGGGGCCGCGTACGCCGGAGGACGTCACCGCACGCGCCCTCGCCGTCGCCGAGGCCGCCGCACAGCATCGGCCGGACGCGCTGATCGTCGCCTGCAACACCGCCTCCGTGCGCGCCCTGCCCGCGCTGCGCGCCCGTCTGGAGCCGGAGGTGCCCGTCATCGGCACCGTCCCGGCGATCAAGCCGGCCGCGGCGGGCGGCGGACCCGTGGCGATCTGGGCCACACCCGCCACCACCGGCAGCCCCTATCAGCGAGGACTCATCCGCGAGTTCGCGGACGGAGTGACCGTCACCGAGGTGGCGTGCCCCGGGCTCGCCGACGCCGTGGAACACGCGGATCAGGGAGCCGTCGACGCCGCGATCGCCGCGGCCGCCGAGCACACCCCGAAGGACGTAAGGGCCGTCGTCCTGGGCTGCACCCACTACGAACTGGTCGCCGAGCGTATCCGCGCGGCCGTGCAGCAGCCCGGCCTTCCGCCGCTCGTCCTGCACGGGTCCGCCGGCGCCGTCGCCGCCCAGGCGCTGCGCAGGATCGGCGAGCTCCCGGACGCCGAGGCTCCCGCCGACTCCGCCGTCATGGTGCTCCTCAGCGGCCGCGAGGGCGTGCTGCCCGCGACCGCGCTGGAGTACGAGGAAGGCCGCCTCCTGTCGGCGGTCAGCCCCGCCCGCTGACCGACGGTCACCGCTGGTCACCACGCAGACGCCCTCCGTACAGCCGTCGCCCACCCGGAAGAGTAACGCTCCGCGACCCGGTGCCCGCGGTGCGGAACCTGAGTAGTCTCATTGATATGAGGGACCACCCCCACGGCGAAAGCACGCCCCCGGAGATCTGGACCGGGCGTGCGACCAATCGCGTCCAATGGCTGCCCGCACTCGGCGGTGCCGCCTGCCTGGCGCTCGGTATCGAGCTGGCCGTCGACTCCGTGTGGACATCGGGCACGGCTCCGCTCGTCATGTCCGTGGTCGGATGCATCGCGGCCGGACTGCTGATCCTGTTCGGCACGCTCGCGTTCGTGCACGTCGCCGTGAAGGTCGACAAGGACTGCGTCGAGGTGCGCTGCGGCCACATCGGTCTGCCGCGCCGTCGTATTCCGCTCTCCAGCGTCGTGGGTGCCGACTTCGAGCCGCGGGTCACTCCCCGCCAGTGGGGCGGCTGGGGCTACCGCTGGCGGCCCGAGAAGGGGACCGCCGTCATCGTCCGGCGCGGCGAGGGCGTGGTGCTGCGTCTTGGCGACGGCCATACGTTCACGATCACGGTGGACAACGCCGAGGCGGCGGTACGCATCATCCGCGACCGTCTGCGCCCGGCCACTCCCGGCACCGTGATCTGACCCGGGTCGGCCCGTCTGGAGTGCCGCGCTTCACGGCTCCATGCGGTTGTCGCGGCGATGCTCCGCGGTGTCCATGACGTTCTCCGGCCCGTCGTCGGCCAGCGGCCGTGCCGTGGCGAGCCCGGCGAGCAGGCCCGCCCCGGCCGTCACCGTGGTGAAACTCAGCGCGTTGCCGATCGACGCGATGGCGGCCAGCGCCGCCAGGGCCGCGCCCGCCGTCAGCGCGATCGGCGTGGGGCGCGGAGTGCGCCACAGCGCGTACAGGACCCAGCAGAACGCCGCCGCGAGCAGTGCCACGCCGATCAAGCCCTGCTCGGCCGCCTGCTGCAGTGGCGCGGAGTGGGGCTTGCCGTCGGGCAGCAGTGATTGCGCGACCGTCGGGCTGAGTTCTCCGTAGCGTCCGGGACCGACACCCAGCGCCGGATCCTGGCGGGCCAGATGGAGTGCGTCGTGCCAGAGCTGGACCCGGTGCCGGGTCAGCTGTCCCTCCAAGGAGGCGGTCAGGCCGTCGGGCAGCGAGTCCTCGGCGATCGCCCAGGTCGTTCCTGCGACCAGCGCCGCGGTGAGCGCCAGTCCCGCGAGCCCCAGGGCGCGGTGGCGCATACGGGCGGCGGCCGTCGAACACAGCAGGACCCCGGCGCAGGTGACGAACCCCGTGGTCGACCCCAGCACCGCCGCGGTCACCGTGACCCCGATGGCCAGCAGCCGTAGCGTGAGGCGCAGCGCGGGTGGGTCGGCTGCCCAGGCGGCGCAACACGCGGCGCCGGTGGAGAGTGTCAGCAGTGCTGCCGTGGCGCCCGTGTGACCGAGCTGCAAGGTGATCTGCGGTCCGGGAGTGGCGATCGCGAGGCCGAGTCCGGCAAGGGCCCCGGCGCAGGGTGCGGCGACCGGCAGGAGCGCCCCGAAGATCCGCCCCGAGGCGTAGCCGGCCGCCACCGCGAGCACCGCCAGCAGTACGCCCTCGGGTCTGCCGTCGTGCGCGGCCGCCGTGATCAAGGACCAGGTTGCGCAGGCCGCGAGCACGATCACGCCCGCGGCGTCCGAAGCGTTGCGTCTCTCGCCCGCGGCTGCCGCATCGGCCGTGGACGTCATCCCCGTGGACCCCACCCCGTCGCCCCCCGTGTATGACGGGCCCCGGTCGTCGTGGCCGCATCCGGCCGCACGTCAGAGGCTCGGGCACACCGTAACGGGTGATGCGCCGGTTTGTGGACAAGTTGCGCAGAAACGTTGCGGCAGACGTGCACGGAACGTCCTGCCCGCAGCCGTTCGCCCACCCGAGCCGACAAGACCGTGCTGTCGGCGCCGATGTCACGCGCCGTACACTCCCCGAGTGACCGCCACCGCAACCACCGTAGACGAGCCGGACCAGCTCGAATCCCAGGCCGCACCCGCCTCGCGCGCTGCCGGACTGGCTCGGCGTCTCGTTCCGGCCGCCGCCGCGACGCTCTCCGGAGTGCTGCTGTACGTCAGCTTTCCGCCACGGACCGTGTCGTGGCTCGCCCTGCCGGCCTTCGCGGTCTTCGCCTGGGTCCTGCGCGGCCGCACCTGGAAGGCGAGTCTCGGTCTCGGTTATCTGTTCGGCCTCGGATTCCTGCTGCCGCTGCTCGTGTGGACCGGTGTCGAGGTCGGCTCCGGGCCGTGGCTGGCTCTCGTCGCGGTGGAGGCGGTGTACATAGCGCTGGTCGGTGCGGGCATCACGCTCGTCTCCCGGCTGCCCGGGTGGCCGCTGTGGGCGGCCGCGGTGTGGATCGCCGGTGAGGCGGCACGCGCGCGTGCGCCGTTCGGCGGCTTCCCCTGGGGAAAGATCGCCTTTGGACAGGCCGACGGCGTCTTCCTTCCGCTCGCCGCCGTGGGCGGCACCCCGGCGCTCGGCTTCGGGGTCGTGCTCTGCGGCTTCGGACTGTACGAGATCGTGCGCCTGGTCGTCGAAGGCCGCCGTACGCGTGTCGTCCGGCGAGGCGCCGCCGTGGCAGCGCTGCTCAGCATCGTCGTGCCCGTGGCGGGGGCGCTCGCCGCGCGGACGCTGGTGAGTGACAAGGCCGAGGACGGGACGGCGACCGTCGCGGTCATCCAGGGCAACGTGCCGCGTGCGGGGCTCGAGTTCAACGCCCAGCGGCGCGCGGTTCTCGACTACCACGCGCGGGAGACCGAGCGGCTGGCCGCCGAGGTCAAGGCGGGCAAGGTTGCTCAGCCGGACTTCGTGCTGTGGCCGGAGAACTCCTCCGACATCGACCCGTTCGCCAACGCCGACGCGCGCATGGTGATCGACACCGCGGCCAAGGCGATCGGCGCCCCCGTCTCGGTGGGCGGTGTCGTCGAGCGGGACGGCAAGCTCTACAACGAGCAGATCCTGTGGGACCCGGTCGAGGGCGCGGTCGACACCTACGACAAGCGGCAGGTCCAGCCCTTCGGCGAATACCTTCCGATGCGTTCCCTCCTCGGGGCCATCAACAAGAACTGGACGACCATGGTGCGCCAGGACTTCAGCCGTGGCACCAAGGCGGGCGTGTTCACCATGGACGGCGCCAAGGTGGGTCTCGCCACCTGCTACGAGGCCGCCTTCGACTGGGCCGTGCGCAGCACCGTCACCGACGGTGCGCAGATGATCTCGGTGCCCAGCAACAACGCGACCTTCGACCGCAGCGAGATGACCTACCAGCAGCTCGCGATGTCCCGCGTCCGCGCCGTGGAGCACAGCCGCACCGTCACGGTGCCGGTGACGAGTGGCGTCAGCGCCGTGATCATGCCGGACGGGAAGATCACCCATAAGACCGGGATGTTCGTGGCCGACTCTCTGGTCCAGAAGGTGCCGCTGCGCTCCTCGCAGACCCCTGCCACGAAGCTCGGGATCCTTCCCGAGATGGCACTGGTGCTGGTCGCGGTGGGCGGGCTCGGCTGGGCGGTGGCGACGACGGTGCGTGGACGTCGGGACACCGGCAGGTAGGCGCGCAGGACGAGGCTGCGCGGACCGCCAGGGCGTTACGGGGCTGGGCCGTTAGGGTCGGGTCATGGCTATTCCTGACTTCATTCGCACGATCCGGGCCTCCGCGGGCCATCAGCTTCTCTGGCTCCCCGGCGTGAGCACGGTCGTCTTCGACGACGAAGGCAGAGTGCTGCTGGGCCAGCGCTCGGACAACGGTCGGTGGGCGCTGATCTCGGGTATCCCGGATCCCGGCGAGCAGCCCGCGGCCTGTGCCGTGCGCGAGGTGTACGAGGAGACCGCCGTACGCTGCGAAGTCGAGCGGGTCGTTCTGGTCGAAGCCGGCGAACAGGTCACCTTCGACAACGGTGACATCTGCCAGTTCATGGACACCACGTTCCGGTGCCGGGCCATCGGCGGCGAAGCCAGCGTCAACGACGACGAGTCGCTGCAGGTCGGCTGGTTCGACGTGGACGCCCTTCCGGAGCTGAGCGGGCACGCACTCTTCCGGATCAAGCAGGCGCTATCTGATGCACCCACATGGTTCGCACCCATGACCAGTGGGTGAAGTATGTGCGGTGACCACATCGGTTGGGACGTGGGCGCTGCTTAGGGTCGAGGCATGACCGCGCCCAGCGCCCTCCCGGGCCCCCACGCCCCCGCACTAGACCTCGGCGGCCGCACCGCCCTTGTCACCGGCGCCGCAGGCGGCATCGGCCGCGCCTGCGCGCTCCGGCTCGCCGCCGCCGGCGCCAAGGTGAGAGCGGTCGACCGGGACGCCACGGGCCTGCACGCGCTGGCCGAAGGGGCCCAGGGCCTGGCAGGCACGGTCGAGCCGCACGTCCTCGACCTCACCGACCTCGACGCGGCAGAGCAGGCAGCCGCGGGCACCGACGTCCTCGTGAACAATGCCGGGCTCCAAATGGTGCGCCCCATCGAGGAGTTTCCGCCCGATGTCTTCCACACCGTACTGACCGTGATGCTGGAGGCACCGTTCCGGCTCATCCGCGGAGCGCTGCCCCACATGTACGGGCAGGAGTGGGGCCGCATCGTCAATGTCTCATCGGTCCACGGGCTGCGAGCCTCGGCGTTCAAATCGGCGTATGTGGCCGCGAAACACGGCCTTGAAGGGCTCTCGAAAACCGCCGCCCTGGAAGGCGCGCCCCATGGAGTCACCTCGAACTGTGTGAACCCCGCCTATGTGCGCACCCCACTGGTCGAGAGGCAGCTCGCGGACCAGGCGCAGGCGCACGGGATTCCCGAGGAGCGCGTCCTGGCCGAAGTGTTGCTGCAGGACAGCGCGGTCAAGCGGCTCATCGAGCCCACGGAGGTCGCGGAGGCGGTGGCCTATCTGTGCGGTCCGCAGGCGGCCTTCATCACCGGTACGGCCCTGGTGCTGGACGGGGGCTGGACCGCGCACTGAGCCGGAGCCGAACGGGAGCCCGGGCACGAGTTGTCCACAGGCATTCCGGTGCCGGCCCGTCGATGCGTAATCCTGTGAGCATGTCCCGCGATCACGTGCAATCCGCCGAGCGCCCGGCCGACAGCGCCGAGGCGCCGTTTCTGGAACTCCTGGCCAGAGGCGCGTCGGCCGACGCGTACGAGCAGCCCGTGCTGCTCGCCCGCGCCGAGGGCCGGCCGCCCGAGCGCATCGCAGCGCTCGAACAGGCCAAGCTGCTCGCCCTGCGCGTGCGCTCGGAGATAGAGGGGCGGCGCCGTCGTGAGGCCGAGCTCTCCGCGCTGTTCGAGACCGCGCACGACCTGGCAGGCCTGCGGGACCTCGACGCCGTACTCCAGGCGATCGTGCAGCGGGCCCGGTCACTGCTCGGCACGGACGTCGCGTATCTGAGCCTGCACGACGAGGCCAGGGGCGACACCTATATGCGGGTCACTGAGGGCTCGGTCGCCGCGCGCTTCCAGCAGCTGCGGCTCGGCATGGGGGAGGGGCTGGGCGGGCTCGTCGCACAGACCGCCCGCCCCTATGTCACCGACGACTACTTCAAGGACGAGCGCTTCCAGCACACCCGGACCATCGACTCGGGCGTCCGGGACGAAGGCCTCGTGGCGATTCTTGGGGTGCCGCTGATGATCGGGTCCCAGGTCATCGGGGTGCTGTTCGCGGCGGACCGCCGCGCGCGGATCTTCGAGCGGGAGCAGATCGCCCTCCTCGGCTCGTTCGCAGCCCTGGCCGCGGCGGCCATCGACACGGCGAACTGGCTCACGGAGACCCGCTCGGCCCTCGATCGGCTGGGCCGTGCCAACGAGATCATCCGGGACCGTAGCGGGGTGATCGAGCGTGCGTCGGACGTCCACGACCGGCTCGCCGAGCTCGTGCTGCGCGGCGGCGGGGTGCACGACGTGGCCGCCGCCGTCTCCGAAGTCCTCGACGGCACCGTCGTGTTCGCCGAATCGGGCGACGCGCCGACCGCCGCTGTGGAGACATCCCGCACCGAGGGCCACGCCGTGCGGCACCGGGACGACTGGGTCGCCGCGGTGGCCGCCGGAGGCGAACTGCTCGGCGCGCTGGTGCTGCGCGGGCATCCGGGCCTCGACCCCGTCGACCAGCGCACCCTGGAGCGGGCCGCGATGGTCACCTCACTGCTCCTGCTCGCCAGACGCTCGGCCGCCGAGGCCGAACAGCGCGTCCGCGGCGAGCTGCTGGACGACCTACTGGACGCCCGCGACCGCGATCCACGCCTGCTGGGTGAGCGGGCCGCCCGTCTGCACGCCGACCTCGACGGCCCGCACGTGGTACTGGCCGCCCGGCTCGACGCCCCAGCCGCGGACGCCGACCAGGAGGCAGCTGCCCGCAGACGCCTGTGGTCCGCCGCCTCCCATCTCGCCACCACCCGGCACGGACTGGCCGCCGCCCGAGACGGCGGCACGGTCCTGCTGCTTCCCCTCGCGCCCGGCGACACCGCGACGAACCTGGCCCGTCGTACGGCCAGGCACCTCGGCACCGCGGTCCACGCGGGGGTCACCGTCGGTGCCTCCGCGCCCGTCGAGCAGCTCGCCGCCCGCCCGGACGCGGTGGCCGCCGCCTACGCGGAGGGACAGCGCTGCCTGGACGCCCTGCGTCTGCTCGGCCGCGCCGGAGACGGTGCCGCCGCCGAGGACTTCGGCTTCCTGGGGCTGTTGCTCGCAGGGGACCGGGACATCTCCGGCTTCGTCGAGCGCACCATCGGCCGCGTCGTGGCGTACGACGAACGGCGCGGGACGGATCTGCTGCGCACCCTCGACGCGTACTTCGCCTGCGGCATGAGCCCGGCGCGCACGAAGGACGACCTGCATGTGCATGTGAACACGGTGGCGCAGCGGCTGGAGCGGGTGGGACGGCTGCTCGGGGACGACTGGCAGAGTCCGGCTCGCGCGCTGGAGATCCAACTTGCCCTGCGGCTGCACCACTTGTCGTCGGCCGCACCGCACTGACCCCCGTACGCGTCATCCGCGTACGGGGGCCATGAAGAGGGGACCAGAGCCTCAGACGGTGCGCGCATCCGCGGCCGGGACCGCCGCCGGCAGGTCGTCGCTCGGGGGCTCGACCTCCGCCAGGTCGCGGTGGCGTGTCTCCTTGGCGGCTCCCACCGCGATCAGCGTCAGGACGGCCGCCGCGATCACGTACAGGGCGATCGGTGTGGAGCTGCCGTAGTCGGACAGCAGGGCGGTCGCGATGAGCGGTGCGGGCGCGCCCGCCGCGACCGAGGCGAACTGGGCGCCGATGGAGGCACCCGAGTAACGCATGCGCGTCGCGAACATCTCGGAGAAGAAGGCGGCTTGGGGCGCGTACATCGCGCCGTGCAGGATCAGGCCGACGGTGATGGCGAGCACCAGGTTTCCGAAGCCGCCGGTGTCGATGAGGGAGAAGAACGGGAACATCCACAGGCCGACTCCGGCGGCGCCCAGCAGATAGACGGGCCGGCGGCCGATCCGGTCCGAGAGCGCGCCCCAGGCCGGAATGACGGCGAAGTGCACGGCGGACGCGATGAGTACCGCGTTGAGCGCCGTCTGCTTCGAGACGCCGGCCGACGTGGTGGCGTACACCAGGATGAAGGCGGTGATCACGTAGTAGCTGATGTTCTCCGCCATGCGGGCGCCCATCGCGACGAGTACGTCACGCCAGTGGTGGCGCAGCACGGAGACCAGCGGCAGCTTCTCGGGCTCCGTGTCCTGTGTCGTCCTACGGGCCTCCGCCTGCTCCAACGCCTGCTTGAACACAGGCGATTCATCGACAGACAGACGTATCCACAAACCGACCATCACCAGGACGCCCGAGAGCAGGAACGGGATGCGCCAGCCCCAGGAGCCGAACGCGTCGTCCGACACAGTGGCCGTCAGCAGCGAGAGCACACCGGTCGCCAGGAGCTGCCCCGCGGGCGCCCCGGTCTGCGGCCACGAGGCCCAGAACCCGCGCCGCTTGGCGTCGCCGTGCTCGGACACCAGCAGGACGGCGCCGCCCCACTCGCCGCCCAGGGCGAAACCCTGCACCAGCCGCAGCGTGGTCAGCAGCACGGGGGCAGCCGCCCCGACGGTCGTGTACGTGGGGAGCAGACCGATCGCGAACGTCGCCCCGCCCATCAGCAGCAGGCTCAGCACCAGCAACTTCTTGCGGCCCAGCCGGTCGCCGTAGTGCCCGAAGACGAGCGCGCCCAGAGGTCGGGCCGCGAATCCCACCGCGTACGTCAGGAACGACAGCAACGTGCCGACGAGCGGGTCGGATTCCGGGAAGAACAGCTTGTTGAACACGAGGGCGGCGGCCGAGCCGTAGAGGAAGAAGTCGTACCACTCGATGGTGGTGCCGATGAGGCTGGCGGCGACGATGCGCTTGAGGCTGGCGGGTGGTGGGGGAGCGGTTGCTGCGGAGGCCATGTGCGCCACTTCCTCGTGGTTGGTGGGGACGGGTACGTGTCGGCACACCGTAGAAACACGCAGGTCGGACGCACATGTGGCGGGGCAACATAGTTTGGGGGTTGGGTATGCGTGCTGCCAACATGCCCGCTGGGGGAAGGGTGGCTCAGGGGCTCGAATCGGGTTGAGACGAGTGCCGTCCGGGAGGTGCCGTCCGGGAGGTGGAGTCCGGGGTGAATTGACGGTGCCGTGCTGACTCCCCAACCCCACGTCGCCCAGGCGCGTGCGACAGGTCAGGATGCCGCTATGAGAATGCCTGTCGGTCATGCGAGCCTGCGTCCCTATCTGCCGTACCAACAACCCCTCATGACGAGCGATGACGGGCTGGTCGCACATTTTCTGGGCACCAGTTCCGTTCTCCTGTCGGACGGCGAGACCTCCGTGCTCAGCGACGGTTTCGTCACCCGGCCGGGGTTGCTGCGCGTCGCCTTGGGCAGGATCGCGCCCGACCGGTCTGTCGTGCGCGCGGCCATCGATCGACTCCGGGTGAAGAATCTGGCCGCTGTGGTCTGCGCCCACTCCCATTACGATCACGCCCTCGATGCGCCGGTGTGGGCACTGGGGACCGGCGCGGAGTTGGTCGGATCGCCCTCCACCGCGAACATCGGCCGCGGCCTGGGAGTGCCGGAGCCGTCCTTGCGGGTGGTCGCGGACGGGGAGACCGTCTCTTACGGCCGTTTCGACCTCACCTTCCTGGACTCCGTGCACAGCCCCGGCGACCACTATCCCGGCACTGTCGACGAGCCCCTCGTACCACCGGCCCGGGCCGCAGCATGGAAGACCGGCACCGCCTACAGTGTCCTCGTCACCCATCCCGCAGGCCGCATCCTGCTGCACGCCAGTGCCAACTTCCGCCCTGGCGCCCTGCGAGGCCGGCCCGCCGACGTCATCTATCTGGGCATCGGCAACCTGGGCAAGCAGTCGACCGAGTTCCTGCGCACCTACTGGGACGAGGTCGTTGTCTCGACCGGGGCCCGCCGGGTCGTCCTGGTGCACTGGGACGACTTCTTCCTTGGTCTGCACCGGCCCCTGAGGCCGATGCCCTACTTCCTGGACGACATCGACGCCACGATGAGTCGGCTGTTGCCCTTGGCGCGCCGCGACGGTGTCGACGTCGTCCTACCCGTCGCCTGGCAACCGAGCGCTCCTCTCGCCGACCTCTCGTGAACCGTTCCCGCATGTGCCGCGTGACGTCGGCACGTACGACGGGCCCTCACCGAGGCGCCACTGCGTCGGCCCGGCCGGGGCGGCGCGGCTCGACAGGGTCCGCGAGCCGGCTGCCGGAGGTCGGCGTCCTCCCGCCCGACCGGCGCATGCCTACCGAAACGGCCTGGAAACGGCATACGGTCGGCAGGCAGCCGATGTCGCCGGCTACGAAGCCACTGTGATGTTTGTCGGTGTTCCCTGCCAGGCCATCTTCGCGTAGGGGCACAGCGGATAGGCCTTCTCCAGGAGTAGGGCGGCGACGGCAGGATCGATGCCCGGCCACTTGGCCACAAGGCCGACGCGCAACAAGTAGCCGCCGTCCTCCGGATCCCGCCCAAACGACACGGTTGCCTCCACGGAGATCGCGGCGGGGTCGAGCGCGGCCTGTCGTGCCACCAGGCTCAGCGCCCCGTGGAAACGTGCGGCGAAGCCGGCGGCGAAAACAACTGATCGGGGTTCGTCCCCTGACCGTCTCCTCCCAGTTCCGCGGGCATGGCAGGTTGAGATCCAGGACTCCGTCGGCCGAGCGTGCTCTCCCTGAGGCCCGCTCGTGACTGGTGCCGCGTCAGCCAGGGTTTGCCCGTCAAGGAGCGGCGTCCGGTGCGTGCTCTGGGGGTCCCCCCGGCCGAAGACTGGGGGGAGTGCCGGCCGGAAGTCCTCGTACTGGTTGTACTTGGGCTTTCGGCCGGTGCGGCGAGTGGGGGCACCTCCCACGCCCTTGAGGCAGTGGGGGAGCGTGCCGGGCGTCGCGACGGGGCGAACCTCGGCTGACGCGGCACTAGTGTCCTGCGCCAGGAATTCGATGTAGATGTGTAGCCTTGGGCTGTGGCGCGTATGGGACGGCCGATGGCCGAGCTGACATTGACGGATGAGGAACGCGAGACGCTGGTCCGCTGGTCACGGCGGGCCAAATCCTCGCAGGCGCTGGCGCAACGCTGCCGGATCGTCCTCGGCTGCGCGGACGGGAAGTCGAACCAGGAGGTCGCTGCCGAGATCGGGGTGTGGCCCCAGACCGTGGGCAAGTGGCGGCGGCGGTTCCTCGCCGGCCGGCTGGAGGGCCTGGCCGACGAGCAACGCCCCGGCGCCCCGCGGAAGGTCAGTGACGAGCAGATCGAGGACCTGGTCGTCGCCACCTTGGAACGGACCCCCAAGGACGCCACCCACTGGTCGCGGGCGTCCATGGCCGCCGAGAGCGGGCTGTCGAAGTCCACGGTCGGCCGGGTCTGGAAGGCGTTCGGTCTTAAACCGCACCTGGTGGACACCTTCAAGCTCAGCAAGGACCCGCAGTTCATCGAGAAGGTCCGCGACGTGGTCGGGCTCTACCTGGACCCGCCGGAGCGGGCCCTGGTGCTCTGCGTGGACGAGAAGAGCCAGATCCAGGCGCTGGACCGGTCCGCGCCGGTGCTCCCGATGATGCCGGGCATGCCCGAGCGTCGCACGCACGACTACCTCCGCAACGGCGTGACCACGCTGTTCGCGGCACTGGACGTGGCGACCGGTGAAGTCATCGGCTCGCTGCACCGCCGGCACCGGGCCGCGGAGTTCAAGAAGTTCCTCGCCAAACTCGACAAGGAAGTACCCGTAGACCTCGACGTACATCTCATCTGTGACAACTACGCCACCCACAAGACCCCAGCGATCCAGAAGTGGCTTGCCGCACACCCCCGGTTCCACCTGCACTTCACTCCCACCAGCTCGTCCTGGCTCAACCAAGTGGAGCGGTGGTTCGGCCTGCTGACGGACAAGCAGCTCCGACGCGGAGTCCACAAATCCGTCCGCGCGCTGGAGAAGGACATCCGGGACTGGATCAAGACCTGGAACGAGAACCCCCGCCCCTTCACCTGGACGAGGACCGCGGACGAGATCCTGGAACGACTTGCCTCATATCTTGAACGAATTCCTGGCGCAGGACACTAGTGCGCTGCGCCAGAAGTTCGTCGGTGGATTCGCGCCTTGCCCGGCCGGGTTGGTTGTCCGCCCATCCAGCCCCGGCCTGCGAGTATTCGGCCAAGTCGGCGGCAGTGGGGCACCAAGAACTAACGACGAATTGATGGCGCAGGACACTAGCTGTCCCCCCCCCCCGCTCACCGTCACCGTCGTGGTGTATATGGGGGCGAAGGACTCTCCGTCGAAGTCGTTGTCGGCGGAGAGACTGGGCAACCGGACACGTCATCGAGGGCGTGGTCCGTTTCGAGTTCGAGGGCGAGCCGGAGCGTGTGACTGGTAGAGACCGGCGGGACGTTCTGGGAGCCCGGCGGTGATGTGATCCGCTACCAGGACGGCAAGGCGCCGGCGGATGCGTGGACCCGGTTCGTCGTGACCCTGCTGTGTGCGCCGGGCCGGCGCTGTGGTCGGGTTAGATCACTCGTTTATGCGATGCGCCTCAGTCCGGTCCCGATCCAAACTGGCCAGGTAGGAGTGCATCGATCGGAAGCGATGGGAGCAGCCGTGACTTTCAGTGACCAGAGATTGTGTGGCATCTGAACAAGCCGTGTGCTTCCTGCCCGGCGGCACGTCGGTCTGCAGGAGGGTGTCCTGGACTGGGGGGGCGGAGCCGTCCATGAACGAGGTAGCCGGTGGTCCCGCCAGTGGGCGGCCGTGACCGGGGGGAGGGAGACCGCAGGATTATGGATCTCAGATCGTCCTCCCCGGCGGAGGACCTTGAAGAGGCCGTCTCTGTGTTTGTTCGGTACCGGGGTCGTCTGTTCGGCATCGCCTACCGTGTGCTCGGCAGCGTGGTCGAGGCTGAGGACGTGGTCCAGGAGGTGTGGCTGCGCTGGCAGAACACCGATCGCTCCGCGGTGGTGAGTCCGGTGGCCTTCCTCTCGAGCGCGACGACCCGTATGGCCATCAACGTTGCGCAATCGGCGCGTGTGCGTCGGGAGACGTATATCGGGCCGTGGCTGCCCGAGCCGGTCGACACCAGTTCGGATCCGGAAGTGGGCGCGCAGCGCGCGGAGGCACTGGAGCTGGCTCTGCTGCTGGTGCTGGAAAAGCTCAGCCCGGTCGAACGCGCCGCATACGTGTTGCGTGAGGCGTTCGACTATGGCTACCCCGAGATCGCTGAAATACTTCAGCTCAGCCTTGTCAACGCGCGGAAGATCGTCAGCCGCGCCCGCAGGCATTTGTCGGATGAGCAGCGGGAGAGCGTGGACACGGCGGAGCATCGACGACTCCTGAACGCCTTCGTCTCAGCAGCTCGAACGGGGGATGTGGCTTCGCTGGAGGCCCTTCTCACCCCGGATGCCGTCAGTCTGTCCGACGGCAACGGTCTCCGGTCCTGCGCTCGTATACCCGTGCTGGGCCGTGCACGGGTGGCCAAGTTGTCGACCTATCCGCGGTTCTGGCGGGAGGCGGAGCCCCGGTTTGTCGACGCCAACGGCTGTCCGGGCGTGATGGTCTACCGAAATGACCAACCCATCGCGTTCATGACGGTAGCCGCCTCGCAGGAAGGCATCTACAACGTGATGTGGGTGTTTACCCCGAGCAAGATCACCGCGTTCCTCGATTCTTGGCTCCGCTGCGCAGGCCCCGTTGCTGCGTAGGGTGATGTGTGCCTGCCCCAGGTGTGACGTGGGAGTCATCATGCGATGAACGCAGGCACCGGACGGACCCTCCGTTCCCGTCCATCTTGTGTGGAACGACGTCGTGTCCGGCCGCGTCCAGCTTCTTCGCGACCTGCGTCCGGACCAGTCCCGTACCACCGATCACGGCGAACTACATGGGCCACCTCCCCGACCGCACCGAGCAGTCATGCGGGCTGCGCGCTGGCGGCCACAGGAATAAGCCCCTGATCTCTGCCGGACCGTGCGTCGGCCACATCCTGCGGTCCGGGGGCTGTCGGCTGTCAGCGGCGCCTCCGGCAGTATGCGCCCCCAGTTCCAAGGCATCACCGCCATGGCAAGCGCCATGGCGGTGTGCAGGAAATGGTCGACTCGACTGCGCCACCCGGCACTCCGTGACAGGACGTCATACCGCAGCGCTCGGATGGCCGCCGCCAGGAACAGCGCGGTCAGCATGCCGTACACGACATCAGTGGCGCTCACGCCTCATCGCGCCCTCCCCCGGAGGAGACGAGCTCCGTTCGAACCCGGGCTGTGCGAGCAGGCGGCAGGTCAGTCGGTGGGCCGCGGGGCGCGCAGGTGAGCCCGCTTCTCGAGCTCCTCCTCGTCGACCAGCGTGAGCATCGGCTGGCCCGGCGCACAGAGCATGAACACGACGTACTTGGCCGGCGCGTCCGACAGGGCGTTGCCGTTCTGGTAGTGGATCACGTCACCGCCCGGCTCCCAGAACGTCTCACCGGCCTTGATCACGCGCTCCGGCTCACCCTCGAGCTCCCACCGGACCGCGCCCTCGGTGACGTAGCCGAAACACGGCCCCGAGTGGCGGTGAGGAGGAGTTCCGGGGTGACCGGGAGGCCACTCGACAAGGACGGTCATCCCCGAAGCGCCCTCGGGAATGAAGGGCGGTTTGACGTCCGCCAGCATCTCGGGTCCGACCCCGTCCACTGAACCCATCTCGTGCACTGTGCTACACCTCCGTAGGCCTGCCCGGAATGGACGTTCTCGCGTCGGCGATTCCGGGCTCACAAACAACTTGCTTCATAGTGAAGGCAAAGCACGGCACGCATCTGTGACACGCCGTCTGCCTTCTGCCTCGGCAGAGAGTTCCGAGACCACCCAGCCTCTTGTCGTGCGGCCTCCTACCCGCCTGATCGGCGCAGAGATCCTCCTCCAGCCGCGCGCCGCCGTCACGCTCGCCGTGGACCCCGGTTTTGAGCACGGCCTCCTGGTCGACCGGGGCGATGTACATCTGGGCGACACCCTGGGCGGCCCCGCGGAGTTGGGCTACGTCCACCCGGGCAGCGACGCCCTGACGCTGACGAACGCGTCGGACGACATCGCACGGACGGTCCTGCTCGGCGGAACCCCGTTCGAAGAGGAAATCGTCATGTGGTGGAACTTCGTCGGGCGCAGTGACGAAGACATTGCGCAGGCCCGGGAGGATTGGCAGAACTCTTCCGATCGCTTCGGCGCTGTCGAAGGGTATCCGGGTGACCGCTTTGCCGCCCCAGCACTGCCGGACGCCGTCATCACGCCACGCAGGAATCCACCGCGCCACTGACCCGTCCGACGCGTCACCGACCTCCTTCTGAAGGCGCCGATGAGCCGGCCTTACACCGCTCCGAGACCGTAGAGCGGGTGGACGCCAAGAAACGGCTACGAATCCATGTCGACGGGAAGCGCGAAGGACTGACCGCCTACCGCGACCGCGGGGAGCAGAGCGTCTTCTGTCATACCGAGGTCGACGACGCCTTCGCCGGGCAGGGCCTGGCCTCCCCGGCTGGTCCAGGAGACGCTCACCGACGTGCGTGACTCCGGGAAGCGGACCGTGCCCGTCTGCCCGTACGCGGCCAAGTTCCTGAAGACACGAGGAGTTTGCCGACATCACCGACCCCGTGACGCCCGACGTGAGCAAGCGCTTAGTATCTTTGTATGGGACAGTCCGAGCGACAGGGAAGGCCAGCTATGCCGACGTCGCAAGCCGAGGCCTTCTATGAGCGGGAGGCCCTCGACCGGTTCCTCCCCACCGCCTGTACCCGCGGGCCCTGGGACGCCGACTCCCAACACGCCGGTCCGCCGGCGGCGTTGCTGGGGCTGGCCGTGGAGCAACGGCCGGGCGGACGCCCGGAGATGCGGGTCGCCCGGCTCACCTACGAGATCATGCGGCCTGTCCCGATACGGCCGCTGACCGTGACCACGCGCGTGCTGCGCGCCGGGCGCAGTGTCGAGCTCGTGGAGGTCGGGCTGACACCCGACGGTGGCGATGAAGTGATGCGGGCGACGGCGTTGCTGATGAAGACGGCGCCGGACTCGGTACCGGAGGTGTCGCCCGGGCGGCAGGTTCCCGGGCCCGGGGACGCACCGTCGAAAGCGTTCTTCCCGGTTCCGTGGGACCAGGGCTACCACACCGCCATGGACGTGCGCTTCGCCGCCGGTTCGTTCCTCGAGTCCGGTCCGGCCACGGCGTGGATGCGCATGAGGGTCCCCTTGGTCGCGGGCGAGGAGATCACGCCGCTGAGCCGGGTGCTGACGGCTGCCGACTCGGGCAACGGTGTCAGTGCCGAGCTGGATTTCCACCATTACGTCTTCATCAACGCCGACCTCACCGTCGGCCTGCACCGCCACCCCGAGGGCGAGTGGGTCTGCCTGGACGCCCGGTCGATGGTGGACGGTGCGGGCATCGGGCTCGCCGAGTCCACCCTGCACGACGAGAAGGGCCCGCTCGGCCACAGTACCCAGACCCTGTACGTCGCCGCGCGCGGCTGAGGCAGCCTTTACGGGGCGCCCTCGATGATCGCGACAGGTGGGAAGGTGGCGCCCGCCGGGCGACTGCAAGAGGGAAAGTGCCGCCATCGTCGGCTTGGCGGCCGATTCGGGCCGACTGCTCGTGTGCCCTCGCCACAAACTCCCAACGCTGGAGTGGATCCGAGTCGCGGATCTCCGGCGCGGCTGACGACTCCCACTCAAGTCCGGGCCCCGGCGCCACGCCTTGTAGGTGAAATGGCCCCAGCCTCCTGGGTCATTCACATGGAGTGAGCTGACGAGCGGACAGTCCGGAGCCTCCATCGGACCCGGCACGATTCACAGCTGGTTTCGTCCCATGGCTGTGAGCATCGAGATGGCTGTCTGTCAGTGATCTGAACGTGGTTCAGGTAGTGCTGTCCGAGGTCGTTTCGGGTTTCGCGTGGAGGACTTCGCGGGCCTGGTCCGCGGCGCGGGTGATGCTCTCGGAGACGAAGTCGAGGAAGCGGGCGATGTTCTCGAGGCGGGTGGCGGCCGGGGTGTCGCGGCCGAGGATGTTGACGCCCTGTCGTGCGGTCTCGGCGACCTGGATGGTGCCGCGGGCGCTGGCGATCATGGACTGGTACCAGACGTCGTCGTCGGCGACGTAGCGCTCGCGGCGGCGTTCGTCGCGTTCCCGGCGCACCAGGCCCTGGCTTTCGAGGAACGCGATCGCTTTGGAGATGGACGCCGGGCTGACCTGGAGGCGTTGGACGAGTTCAGCCGCGGTGAGGCTGCCGGCGTCGCTGGTGTAGAGGCAGGTCAGCACCCGGGCCATCATCTTGGGTGTGCCCGCTTGCATGAGGACGGTGGTGAACGTCTCCTCGTACTCGCGTACGGCCTCGGCGTCGCGACCGTGGGCCTGCGGGGGCGCCTGCTCCCCTCGGGGCGGGGCCTGTCGGCGGCGGTGGGCGCGGCGCTCGGTGGCGCGGTGGGCCAGGTCGGCGCGGTAGGCAGTGGGGCCGCCGTTGCGCATCACCTCGCGCGTGATCGTCGAGGTCGGGCGGTCGAGGCGCCTGGCGATCTCCGCGTAGGCGAGGCCGTCGGCCAGTCCCAGCGCGATCTGCTGACGTTCCTGCTGGGTGAGTCTGCCTCCCGGCATCGCGGCCTCCTTCGTGCTCCTTGGTGTCTCCACCATAGCGTTCACTTCCAATTGATTGCAACGAACAGACGGCTGCCGTTGCGTTAAATTCGGAGTCGTTGCAACGAATTCTTTCCTCTACCTGCACTGATGGCAATTATGTGCAACGAGTCTGTTGCCAGATCTATGAATGCAACGTAGCTTTTCCGTCATCGGAAACAGCGACGAGCACAGGAGCGCATGATGCAGAAGTTCGACACCCCGGCCCCGATGACCACCGTCCTGGACATCCCCGCGGGGCGCGTCCGGTTCATCGCCGCCGACCGGGCCGACACCACGGTCGAGGTCCTGCCCGCAGACGCCTCCAAGAGCCGTGACGTGAAGGCGGCGGAGCAGACCACGGTCGTCTACGGCGACGGCGTCCTGCGGATCGAGGCCCCGGCGGCGAAGAACCAGTACCTCGGCCCCTCCGGATCCGTCGAGGTGACGGTCCAGCTGCCCGCCGGCTCCCGCATCGAGGCGAAGGCGGCCGGCGCCGAGTTCCGGGGTGTCGGACGCCTCGGCGATGTCGCCTTCGAGGGCGCGCAGGGCTCGGTCAAGCTCGACGAGGCCGCGAGCGCCCGCCTCACCCTCCTCGCCGGCGACGTCTCGGTCGGCCGACTGGGCGGCCCCGCGGAGATCAGCACTCAAAAGGGCGACATTCGGATCGCCGAGGCGGTGCGCGGCACGGTCGTGCTGACCACCCAGATGGGCGAGGTGTCGGTCGGTGCCGCCCACGGAGTGTCCGCCTCCCTGGATGCCGGCACCGGATACGGCCGGATTCACAACGCGCTCAAGAACACCGACGGCGCCGCCGACCTGAACATCTGCGCGACCACCGCCCACGGCGACATCGCCGCCCGCAGCCTCTGAAGGAGCACCCTCATGACCGACTTGGCCATCGCGGCGAACGGGCTGCGCAAGTCCTACGGGGACAAGACCGTCCTCGACGGCGTCGACCTGGCCGTCCCGGAAGGAACGATCTTCTCCCTGCTCGGCCCGAACGGCGCCGGCAAGACCACCGCCGTGCAGATCCTCTCCACCCTGATCAGCGCCGACCCCGCCAGTGGCCGGATCCGCGTCGGCGGCCACGACCTCGCCACCGACCCGCAGGCCGTGCGTGCCGCGATCGGCGTCACCGGGCAGTTCTCCGCCGTCGACGGGCTGATCACCGGCGAGGAGAACATGCTCCTCATGGCGGACCTGCACCACCTCTCCAAGCGCGAGGGACGGCAGGTCACCGCCGAGCTGCTGGAGCGGTTCGACCTCACCGAGGCCGCGAAGAAGCCCGCCTCCACCTACTCCGGCGGCATGAAGCGCCGCCTCGACATCGCCATGACCCTGGTCGGCGACCCGCGCATCATCTTCCTCGACGAACCGACCACCGGCCTCGACCCGCGCGCCCGCCACAACACGTGGCAGATCATCCGCGAACTCGTCACGGCCGGCGTCACCGTCTTCCTCACCACCCAGTACCTGGACGAGGCCGACGAACTCGCCGACCGCATCGCCGTGCTCCACGACGGCAAGATCGCCGCCGAGGGCACCGCCGACGAGCTCAAGCGGCTCATCCCCGGCGGACACGTCCGGCTCCGCTTCACCGACCCGGCCGCCTACCAGAGCGCCGCCTCCGCACTGCGCGAGGTCACCCTCCCCCACTCTCGACTTCGCTCGAGCGGCGGGACCCCCATCGACGAATCCCTCGCCCTGCAGATCCCCAGCGACGGCAGCCAGCGCGAGCTGCGCTCCATCCTCGACCGGCTGGACTCGGTCGGCATCGAGGCGGACGAGCTGACCGTGCACACCCCCGACCTCGACGACGTCTTCTTCGCCCTGACCGACAGCACCAACCGGCCGAACCAGCCCAAGGAGGCTGTCCGATGAGCTCCCCCCTGGCTCCCGCCCGCCCGACCCGGATCTCCCTCGCCGTGCGCGACTCGTCCACGATGCTGCGCCGCAACCTGCTGCACGCCCGGCGCTACCCCTCCCTCACCCTGAACCTGCTGCTCACCCCGATCATGCTGCTGCTGCTCTTCGTCTACATCTTCGGCAACACCATGAGCGCGGGCATCGGCGGAGCTCCGGACCGCTCCCAGTACATCGCCTATATCGTCCCGGGCCTCCTGCTGATGACCATCGGCAGCACCACGATCGGCACCGCGGTCTCCGTCTCCAACGACATGACCGAGGGCATCATCGCCCGCTTCCGCACGATGGCCATCCACCGAGGGTCGGTGCTCGTCGGACACGTCATCGGCAGCGTGCTGCAGTCGATCGTCAGCGTGGTCCTCGTCGGCGCCGTCGCCGTGGCCATCGGCTTCCGCTCCACCGATGCCACCGTCCTGGAGTGGCTCGCGGCGTTCGGGCTGCTCGTGCTCTTCGCCATGGCGCTCACCTGGATCGCGGTCGGCATGGGCCTGGTCAGCCCGAACGCCGAGGCCGCCAGCAACAACGCAATGCCCTTGATCCTGCTGCCGCTTCTCTCCAGCGCGTTCGTCCCCCTCCGCTCGATGCCGGGCTGGTTCCAGCCGATCGCCGAGTACCAGCCCTTCACGCCCGCCATCGAGACCCTGCGCGGCCTGCTGCTCGGCACCGAGATCGGCAACAACGGATGGCTCGCCGTCGTCTGGTGCCTGGGCCTCGCGGTGCTCGGCTACCTCTGGTCGACCTCGAAGTTCAACCACGACCCGAAATAACCGCCATGACGGCGCGGGCCGCCTCCCGCAACTCGTCCCACTCGAGGGCGGCGCACACCGACAACCCGTCGGCGTACGCCGCCCGTTCGTGTGCAAGGAGGACATCATCCGGGCCGCTGATCCGCTCGGTGATCGGTAGCCGGCTGGTGGCTGAGGCTCGTCCGCCTCACCACGTAGGACACCGTCTTGGTCACTCAGCCCGACAGGTGCCTGCTCCGTTCTGTGGATCAGGCACCTGACCTGGTTGCCCGCCGGGCGTCGGGAGTTTCATGGTCATCCCCGAGGCGCTGGACCATCGAGCGCAGGATCCACGGGCCTTCGCACCACCCGTGACCAGCGAGACCCGAGACCCACCCGCACCGCTCCGATAGCATGATCGCACTCATCGCCCATCCTTCACCAGAAATTCATGCCATCTAACACTATGAGTAACCTATTTGACCAACATGTAGCAAATCGGCCAAACAATTGATATCCATAGCATCGCGGGTGTTTTCGCGAATAAACGGCAGAATTGCATTCGCCGCGTGGCGCCAACCACGGGCGATACTGTGGGCCACGGCGGGTGTGGTGGCCCTCGGATTCCTCATCGCGCTGGAGATCGCCGCTCGTCGCTACGGCCTACCGGGGCCGATCACCAACCAGGCGCGAGAGGTGATATTCGCCCCCAAATCGGGGCCGCTGTTGTACGCCAGTATGGCGTTGATGATGGTGGTGCTCCCGTGGCGGCAACGGTTCATCGCGGCCGGCGCCGCGATCGGCATCGACGTCGCCTTCTGGCTCGTGCGGTGGGCGGTCGACGCCAAGATGATGTTCGGCAACGGCGCCTTGTGGGTGGTTTTGGGGTGTGCGGTCATCGCTGTCACGCGCCGCACCGGCCGGGAACGCATCCTGCTGCTGAAAGGCGTCGGACTGGCCCTGCTGCTGGTGACCGGCCGCAAAACTGGCGATACCTGGCTACTCATCACGTCGAAGACCCGCCCGGCGGTGCTCGACCAGTACGTGGCAACCGCCGATCACGCGCTGGGCAACCCGTCGTGGCTGGTAGGCCGTTTTGTCAGGGCGACCGGTCCGATCGGCGCCCATGTTCTCGACTACGTCTACATTCAGCTTGCGGTGGCCGCGGTCATCGTCACGCTGTACCAGTTGCGTAACGTGGCGGTCGAGCGCCGCTTCCCGCGCCATCATCTGGTGCGCACCTTTCTGGTGATCGGCCTCCTCGGGCCGGCCATCTACATGATCTTCCCGGTGGTCGGGCCGGTCTTCGCCTACGGCACCGGCGCCTTCGACACCGGTGGCGGGCACTGGGCGGTGGCCAACCTGTGGCCGGACACACCGCCGCCGATCAATACCCCGCACCACATGCCATTCGACGAGATCACCCCACGCAACTGCATGCCCAGCCTGCACACAGCGTGGGCTACCGCGATCTTCATTCATTCCCGCAGAGGCCCACGGATTCTGCAATTCGCAGGCGCGTTCTGGCTGATTGCCACGCTCGGCGCAACGCTGGGCTTCGGCTACCACTACGGCGCGGATATCGTTGCCGGTGTGGTGTTCACGCTCACGATCGAGGCAGCTTTGCGCTCGCTCGAACGTGGCTGGGATCGGTCAGGAATTCAGCTGGTCGCTTACGGTGCAACGGTCTTCGCTGCGCTCTTGGCGTCATATCGCTATCTGCCGATGGAAATGGCAAAACATTCATGGTTGTTTGGGCCACTCATCATTCTGGCGATGGCCTCAGTGATCCACGGCTACATACGGACCACCAAACTGTGGGAACCGAAGGCCGCACCAGTGTGGCAGCCGGAACCGCAGCCCGAACCGGTTTGAACCATGTTGCATCGGGTTGTGGGCTGAGCGGTTACCGAATGGGGCCGGGATGATGAACGCGTGCGGGCGAAGACACACCGGACACTGTCTCCGCCCGCCGGCGACAGCGCGACCCGCCGTACACGGATCAGGGGCGAGAGCTGTCAAGGATCAGGGGAGAGAGCGGGCGGGAGCCGTGGCCGCAGGGGTGCCAGTGACCTTCGAGTACAGGATCAGGCCCGCCGTCACCAAGGAGGTCCGGCACCAAGGAGGTCACTGACCAGTTGACCGGGACACCCGCCCTCACCAGCGCCATAAGCAGCCGTCTGGAACGTAGCGTCTCGGTGATTCTTGTTCGGAGGCCTGTTGTGGTCGCGCCGAGGCGGCCTGCCACTGGGTGTTCCTTCTCCCGTACAGTCCGTGCTGCCGATGCTCCGCCACGGCCGAGCCCAGCGGTTGACCAGGAGAAGCACATGGACATCGAAGCCAGTCCCGGCTCCCTTCTGTACGTTCCCGGAACGGGGCGGCCGGTCCCCGAAGCCGAGCCTGGACTCGTGGAGAGCTGGCGTTCGGGGGGAGGCGAACTGGTCGAGCTGCTGTCCCAGGTGCACGAACGGCTCGGCGGCATCGCCGCGTTCCGCCTCGGGCCGGCGCCCACCGTTCTTGTCACCGACCCACAGGCCGTCCAGCACGTACTCGCCCGGCACCCGGAGCGGTACGTCAAGCGCTCCCATCGCGCCCGTGTGCTGATCGGCGACGGCGTCCTCGCCGCCACCGGTGCGGCCTGGAAGCGGCAACGCCGCTTGTTGCAGTCCCAGTTCACCGGTACGGGAATGCGCCGCTACGAACAGCGGATCACCGAGGCTGCCCGGACCACCGCAGGGCGCTGGCGCGAGTACGTCCGTACCGGGCAGAGCATCGATGTCGGGCAGGAGACGCGCCGCTTCGCCCTGGACGCCATCTGGCGCTCTCTCACCGGGCGCCCCCTCGATGACGAAACCGAGCGCGAACTGGCAGCCGTGGCCGCCGTGGCGACTGCCCTTCCGACTCTGCCCGCTGATGTCACCGACGCGCAGGACGCCGTCGCCGCCGATCTCGCCCGGATCGATGCGGTCGCCCGGCGCGCCATCGACGCCGCCCGCAGCGGGGCGGCCGGCCCCGACGGCCCGGGCCTGCTGCACGTCCTGATCGACGCCGCCACCGAGCGCCCCGAGTACACCGACCGGCTGATCCGCGACGAGCTGGTCACTCTGCTCGTGGCCGGGCACGAGACCACCGCCACCACCCTGACCTGGCTCTACCTGCTCCTCGACCAGTACCCCGCCGCCCGCGAACAAGCTCTCGTCGCCGGCTGCGAGGGCTCACCGCAACGCCGCCAGGCCATCCAGGCCCTGGTCCACGAGACGCTCCGGCTCTACCCGTCCGCCTGGATCCTGCCCCGCCACGCCGCCGGGGACGACAACCTCGCCGGCTATGCCGTCGAGGCGGGCACCGACATCCTGGTCTGCCCGTACCTCACCCACCGCGATCCCGAACTGTGGCCGGACCCGGAGCACTTCGACCCCCGGCGCTTCATCGCCCCGGACGGCCGACCTGCCCACCCGGGCGCCTACTTCCCCTTCGGCATCGGTCCCCGTGCCTGCCTCGGTCTGCAATTCGCGCTCCGCGAATCGACCGTCCTGCTCGAACACCTGCTGCCGGTCCACACCCTGGCCTTCCACTCCACCCCCGCGAAGGCGGTGTACGGCATCACCGTCCGCCCCGACGGCCCCACCCGCGCAACCTTGGACCCGCCACTCGCCTGAAGGTGCCACCCTGGGGCCTAGCCGCCCGGTCGGCCTCGCGTGTACGCCCGGCGGGCTTCCCGTGCACGACCCGTCAGGGCCGCGGACGCACGGCCGAAAAGACCGAGCACCGCTTCCTTCGGCACCACCGGCGGACGAGCCGTCACCCGCCGCCGGGACCGCCGGCGCCTCAGGCCGGATTGCGGCCGATGAAGAACTCGCGGATCGGATCCATGCTCGGTTCGAGTCCGGCGTCGATCAGACCCTTGCGCAGGGAGTTCATCTGGGCGTCGTGGATCCGCTGCGCGGGCTGACGGAGTGGGCCGCCGTTGTAGCCCTGGAGGCAGCCCTGGAACTTCCACGCCTGCCGGTTGATGAGCGCACCGCCGTGCAGGGCGGCGGCGAGCCCCGACTTGACCTTACGGGCGGGATGAAGCTGCCAGTAGATGTCGGCGGCGTCGTCGCCCATCGAGGGCGAACTGATCCCCCTGTCGCAGATCATGCCCCCCGCGCGAGTTCAGGCCTCCGGGATCGTGTCGGGCAGGCCCAGCGCGGCGGAGCAGTGGCGCCAGATGGCCGTGAGGGCCGTCTCCAGGGTGACGGTGGGGTCGCGGAGCATCAGCCGGATGCCGTAGCCGTCGCTCAGGGAGAGGAGGAGCGTACTGAGTTCGTCCACGTCGGTCGGGGTGAACTCGCCGGACGCGATACCGCGCCGCACCGCGTCGGCCACCCACGCGTGGAGTTGGGCGTACAGGTCCACCGCGAACCGTCGTGTCCTCTCGTCGCGCAGCGCTCGTACCCACAGCTCCTGCCACAGCCGCCAGTCCTGGTGCAGCTGGGGGTCCGTCGGCAGCAGACTGCGGAGAATGCGGGCGAGGGTGACGGCGGCCGGAACGGACTCGGCGTCGCGCTCCACGTCGACGGCCGTGTTGGCGAAGGAGTGGGTCATCGCCTCGGTGAAGAGCTTCTCGCGTGTGTCGAAGTGGTAGTGCAGCAGCGCCGTCGACACCCCGGCCCGCTCGGCGACCATCCGCATCCGGATTTTCTCGAAACCGGTCTCCGCGATGACCTCGCACGCGGCGGTCAGGATGCGCTCGCGCGTGTCTGCCGTGCGCACCTTGGTTGACACCCTGCGACTCCCCTCGTCCGGCGGCCGTACGACCACCATTTTCTCTCATGGCCGGGTCACCCGTGCCGCCGCCTCACCCGGTGCCCGTTCCGGGTACGGGTGGAAACCCCGGCCGGACTTCCGGCCGAGCAGGCCGGCCTCCACCATGCGGGACAGCAGGGGCGGCGGGGAGTACAGCGGTTCCTTGAACTCGGCATACAGCGACTCTGCGATGGCCCGCGTGGTGTCCAGGCCGATCAGATCGGTCAGGGCGAGCGGGCCGAGCGGGTGGGCGCAGCCCAGGACCATGCCGCGGTCGATGTCCTCCACGCTCGCGACGCCCGACTCCACCATGCGGACGGCGGCCAGCAGATAGGGCACGAGCAGCGCGTTCACGACGAAGCCGGCCCGGTCCTGGGCATGCACGACCTCCTTGCCGAGCACACCGACGACGAAGTCGGCGGCGCGTGCGGTGGTGTCGGCCGATGTCAGCAATGACGGGACGACCTCGACCAGCCGCAGCACCGGAACGGGGTTGAAGAAGTGCACGCCGACGACCTGGCCGGGCCGCGCGGTCGCGGCGGCCAGCCGGATGACCGGGATCGAGGAGGTGTTCGTGGCGAGGATGGCGTCCGGCGCGGTGACCACGCGGTCCAGCCGGCCGAACAGGTCGAGTTTGACCCGCACGTCCTCCGCGACGGCCTCGACGACCAGGTCACGGTCGTGCAGCGCCTCGATCTCGTCGACCACCGTGATCAGGCCCAGGGCCGCCGCACGTCGTTCGGCGGTGAGCCTGCCGTGCGCGACGGCCCGGTCCAGCGAGCGGACGATGCGCCCGCGCCCCGCCTCCACCGCCGCCACGTCGCGCTCCACGACCGTCACCGGCACTCCGGCCCGCGCGCCGACCTCGGCGATGCCCGCGCCCATGAGACCGCAGCCCACGACTCCGAGTCGCTCGATGGCGCCCATCGGTTCTCCCTTCCGTCTTCGATCCGTCCGCGCCGCCCGCAGTGGCCTGCTGCGAGACGGGCTGGGCCGGGGCCGCGCGGGCCCCGGCAGCGTCACTGGGCGACAGGCAGGTCCAGGACTCCCGACCCCCGCTTGACGAGCTCGTTGGCGATGATCAGCCGCTGGATCTCGGAGGTGCCCTCCCAGATGCGGTCCACCCGCAGCTCGCGGTAGAGCCGCTCCACGGCGTACGAACGGTCGTAGCCCCGGCCGCCGTGGATCTGGAGACAGCGGTCGATCACCCGGCCCGAGGCCTCGCTGGCGGCGAGCTTGGCGATGGAGGCCTTGGCGTGCAGGGTCTTGCGGTCGTCGGGCGAGGACTGGTCGACCTCCCAGGCCACCTGGTGGGTGTAGGCGCGGTTGACCGCGATGTCCACGGCGCAGTCGGCGAGCATGCCCTGGATCAGCTGGTAGGCGGCGATGGGGGCGCCGAACTGTTCGCGTTCCACGGCCCAGTCCCGGGACAGTTCCAGGGCCCGCTCCGCCGCCCCGGTGGTGCGCGCCGCGATCATCAGACGCTCCTCGGTGAACCATGAGCGCGTGATGTCGTGGCCCTCGCCGATGCCGCCGAGTACGGCGTCCTCGCCGACCTGCACATCGTTGAAGGTGAACTCGGGGTGCTCGTAGACGAAGGTGTGCATGAAGCGCGGTATGCGGGTCATCTCGATGCCGGGGGTGTCCTTGTCGACGAGGAACAGCGTCGGCGCACGGTCCGGTCCCGCCGCGGCGAGGACGATCATGAAGTCGGCGTGGTCGCCGACGGTCACGAACCACTTCTCGCCGTTGAGGACCCAGCCTCGGTCGTTCTTCGTCGCCGTGGTGGCCAGGTTCCGCGGGTCGGAGCCGGCGCCCGGCTCGGTCACCGCGTAGCAGTCCCGGCGCTCGCCCCTGATCACCGGGATCAGGAAGCGCTCGCGCTGCTCGGGCGTGCAGCGGCGCAGCGCGTTGGCAGGCCGCCAGACCATGTCCCACAGGGCGCCGGTGAGCCGTCCCAACTCCTCCTGCACGGTGACCTGTTCGGCGATGGTGAGGCCGGCGCCGCCCCACTCGGCGGGCATGTTGACGGCCTGCAACCCGGCGTCGAGCACCGCGTCGCGGATCTTGGCGTGCGCGCTCTCGGGCAGGCCGTTGCCCTCCTCGCACGGGAGCTCGTAGGCGGTGATGAAGTCGGTGAGGGCACGCGCGTCGGCCTTGAGCCGGACCTGGCGCGGGGTGAGGCGGAAGTCCATGGAAGTCCTCGCTGCTCGGCGTTGTGTGGATGGAGCGGGGGTTACGGGGTCGGCAGCGCCAGGGCGCGGGTGCCGCGCTTGACGAGCTCGTTGGCGATGATCAGCCGCTGGATCTCGGAGGTGCCCTCCCATATCCGGTCGACGCGCAGTTCGCGATACATGCGCTCGACGGGGTAGGTGCGGTCGTAGCCGCGACCGCCGAAGATCTGCAGACAGCGGTCGGCGACCCGGCCGGCCGCCTCGCTGGCGGCGAGCTTGGCGGTGGAGGCCTTGGCATGCAGGGTCTTGCGATCGGTGTGCGGCTGGTCGGCCTCCCACGCGACCTGGTGGGTGTAGGCGCGGTTGACCGCGATGTCCACGGCGCAGTCGGTGAGCATGCCCTGGATCAGCTGGTAGGAGGCGATGGGGGCGCCGAACTGTTCGCGTTCCACGGCCCAGTCGCGGGCGAGCTGCAGGGCGCGCTCGGCAGCGCCGACCGTGCGGGCCGCGATCATGAGGCGCTCGTCGGTGAACCATTCCTTGGTCAGCTCGTAGCCGTTGCCCACGCCGCCGAGCACGTCCTCGTCGGCGACGAAGACATCGGTGAAGGTGAACTCGGGGTGCCCGTTGACCGCGGAGTGCATGAAACGGGGCACCCGTGTCATCACCACGCCCGGGGCGGATTTGTCGACGAAGAACAGCGTGGGCAGCCGCTCGGGCCCGGCGTCCGCCTGGACGAGCAGGAAGTCGGCGATGTCGCCGCAGGTGACGAACCACTTCTCGCCGTGGAGCAGCCAGCCGCCGTCGGTCCGAGTGGCGGTCGACGTACCGGAGGCGGGGTCGGACCCGGCGCCGGGCTCGGTGACGGCGAACGCGTCGAACCTCTCGCCGCGGATGATGGGCAGCAGGTACTTCTCACGCTGGCGCTCGTCGCCCTGGGCCAGGACGTTGGCGGGCCGCCAGGGGATGTCCCACAGGCAGTTGGTGACCTTGCCGAACTCCTCCTCGACGATGACCTGGTCGAGCAGACTGAGCCCGGCGCCGCCCCACTCGGCGGGCATGTTGATGGCGTAGACGCCCGCGTCCATCGCGGCACGTGTCAGTTCGGCGACGGTCTGCTGCGGGAGGGGGCCGCCGGCCTCCTCGGCTTGATCCTCGTAACGCATCAGCAGCCGGGCGTAGTCGGCCGCGCGCCGCTTCAGGTCGGCCTGTTCGGGGGTGTAGCGCATGTCCATGGGTGACCTCTTCGGTACGGGGACGGCGGGTGGGGCGCGGTGTCAGGCCAGTACGGCGCGGGAGTCCAGCGCCAGGACTCCGGTGGGCCGTACGAGCAGCGGGTTGACCTCGAGCTCGGCGATCTCGGGGTGGGCGGCCGCGAACGCGGTGACGGTCTCGATCGCTCTGGCGGCCGCGGTCACGTCGACGGCCGGCCGGCCGCGTACGCCGTCCAGCAGGGCGGCGGTGCGCAGATCCCGCAGCAGCCGCAGGGCGCGGTCGGCCGGCACGGGTGCCAGGGTGAACGTGACGTCGCGCAGCGGCTCGGCCAGTACGCCGCCCAGGCCCACCATGGCGACCGGCCCGAACCGCGGGTCGCGGTCGACGCCGACGATCAGCTCGACTCCGTCGGACAGATCCGCCATGGCCTCCACCGAGTAGGACGGCGCGCCCAGCCGTGCGTTCATCGCGCGGAAGGCGGCGAGCAGTTCGTCGGGGTCGGCCAGGCCCAGCGCCACACCCCCGGCGTCCGACTTGTGCAGCAGGTGCAGGGCCTTGAGCACATAGGGGCCGGCGAACTCACGTGTGACCGCCAGCAGTTCGGCTTCGTCGCGGACTTCCCGCGCGGCGGGGAAGGGGAGCCCGGCGGCTTCGAGCGCCCGGCGGGTCTCGAGGTAGCCGGTCTCCCGCAGCGGTCCGGCGGTGCGGGGGAGGGGCGTGAGACCGATGCCGTAGGCGGCCGGCGCCGTCGCCGCGAGTGCGCGGGCCGCGTCCTCGGTCGCGCCGAAGACGGGGATGCCGGCCGAGACGAGGGTGCGACAGCTGGGGGAGTGCGGGTACATCGACTGGACCACCAGGGGCTTGGCGGTGGCCCGGTGGTGGGCGGCGATGAGACGGGCGGCCTCCTGCTCCCCGTCCGCCAGCGTGGCACCGCCCCCGCCGAGCCCGTCCTCCGCTGCCGCGTAGCCACCGAAGTAGCCGGTCATCAGTACGGCGTCGGTCTCCTCGGCGGCCAGCAGCGCGGCGACGGTCGCGGCGTACGAGCCGGGATCCTGCTCGCCCATGCCGGCCAGGTCCACCGGGTTGCCGACGGCCGACTGCTCCCACAGCGCCTCCCGGACGCGCCGCCGGGTCGGCGGCTCGAGTTCGGGCACGGCCAGCCCGGCCGCCTCGACGGCGTCCGCGGCGATGACTCCGTGGCCGCCACCGTCGGTGAGCACGGCGACCCGGCGGCCGGCGGCCCGGCGTCCGCCCGCCAAGGAGGCCAGGACGACGGTGAGTTCGCGGGGTGTGGCGACGAGTTCGACCCCGGCGTCCCGGCACGCGGCGGCGACGATGTCGGCCGACGTGGTCAGTGCGCCGGTGTGCGACTGGGCGCTGCGTGCCGAGGCGTCGCCGCGTCCGGCGGTGAGCAGGACCACGGGCTTCCCGGCGACCGAGGCCGCTTCGGCGAAGGCGCGTCCGTCGGCGAAGTCCTCGGCGTACACCGCGATGGCCCGACTGCCCTCGTGCCGAGCGCAGTCGGCGAGCAGGTCGACGAGGGTGACGTCGGCCTGGTTGCCGAGTGAGACGAAGCGGGAGAAGCCGAGGCCGTGCGGGCGGAACCGGAGCTGGAGTTCGAGGGCGAGGTTTCCGCTCTGGCTGAGCAGGGCCACGCCGCCGGGCGTGAAGGTGTCCGAGGCCAGGAAGAGGTCGGTCGTGTTGTCCGCGAGGCCCAGGCAGTTGGGGCCGACCATGACGGCGCCGGCGGCGCGGACGCGCTCCGCGACGGCGCGTTGGCGCGCCCGTCCGGCGGCTCCGGTCTCCGCGAACCCGGCGGTGATGGCGACGATCGCCCGGGCCCCGCAGTCCAGGGCTTCTTCGACCGCTGCCTCGAAGCCGGCGGCGGGCACCGAGACGACCGCCAGGTCGACGGGCTCGCCGATCGCCCGCAGGCTGGGGGCGGCGGTGCGCCCGAGCACCGTGCCGCCGCGGCGGTTGACCAGGTGGACGGGGCGGCGGCCGTTCGCGCGGACGGCCTGGGCGGCGATGGCGTGGCCGTACTTGGCGGGATCGTCGCTCGCGCCCACGACCGCCACGGAGATGGGGTCGAAGAGCGCCGACAGGTCGCGTCCCATGTCACTTCACCAGCCGCAGAGCGGAGTTGGGGCAGGCGGCGACGGCCGCTGTGGCCGCCTCGGCGTCGCCTTCGGGGACTGTGGTCCCCTGCAGCCGGGCGTAGCCCCACTCGTCGAGGTCGACGAGCTCGGGCGCGGGTTCCTGGCACAGGCCGTAGCCCTGGCAGCGGGTGGAATCCAGCAGGAGTTTCATGACGTGGTCCTTTCGGCGACCCGGTGACGGGTGTGGGTGCGGATTTCACAGGGGGGTCAGGGGACGGCCACCGCGAAGCGGCGTCCGTCGTGCGGCACCGCGTCGCAGCAGGCGGGGCAGGCGGTGTCCCGGTGGCCCTCGACCCGGTCCGGGAAATGCGCGAGGAGGGTGGCGGCGATGCGCGCCGTGGCGTCGAGGAGTCCGCAGGCACCGCGGCCGGGCAGCTGCCTCGACCAGCGCAGCAGCTTGGCGGTGTCGTCGTCGCCGGCCTCACCGCGCGCCACCGCCGCGAGCGTCCCGGCCAGCGCCCCGGTGCCGGCGACGCACACCCCGCACTGCCGGGCGCTCTGCGCCGCGAGGTACCCGGCCGCTTCGGCGGCCACGGCCACCGGGCAGTCCTCAGGGTGCAGGAAGTGCAGGGCACCGCAGCCGAGCGCTCCGCCCGCCGCGGCCAGCCCGTCGTGGTCGAGCCGGAGGTCCGTCCAGCCCGCCCCGTGCAGCCCGCCGAACAGCCCGCCCAGCAGGACCGCCTCGGCCCTGCCGTGACCGCACAGGTCGGCGAGGGTCTTCAGATACGTGCCCGCGGGCGCCTCGACCAGCGCGGGCTCGCCCGCCGTCCCCGAGAGGGTGACCAGGTACGTACGGGCGATCGCGGCCGCGGTGTCGGGCCGGGAGTGCACTACGGCGATGCGGGCCAGGGTCTCCACGTTGGCGACCAGGGTGGGAGCGCCTCCCACCCCGCTCTCGAAGGGGCGCGGCGGTTTGGCCGCGGGCAGCGCCGGCCCGCCGTCGATTCGGCGTACGACCGCGGTCTCTTCCCCTGCCACGTAGGTGTGCTCGGTGCGCACGACGTCGACGCGGAGGTCGGGTGGCCGTTCGGTGAGGGCCCGGCGGACGGCCTGCTCGGCGCGGACGTCGGAGACATAGACGCAGCCGCGTCCCGCGTCGGTCATCGCCGCCGCCAGCCGTACGCCGTCCAGCACCAGGTGGGGGCGGTGCCGCAGCAGCCAGCGGTCCTTGACGGAGCCCGGTTCGCCCTCCTCGCCGTTGGCGACGACGACGGGCCGGCCGGGGGCGTCGCGGACGGCGCGGAGCTTGACGGCGGCGGGGAAGCCGGCGCCACCCCGGCCGCGCAGTTCCGTCGCCGCCAACCGCGCGAGCAACGCGCCGGGCGCGGGCACGGGCGCATAGCCGCCGGCCGCGAGGTAGGGGGCGAGTTCTTCCCCGCCGGGTGGGGCGATGAGCAGGCCGGGCTGTCCGTCGGGGACGAGCGAAACGATGCCGGTCATGCGGTGCTCCCGGGTTCGCCGTGGCAGGAACGGTTCTTCAGGTGCGCCACCGCGCGCTCCAGGGCCCGGCGCTGCGGAGCGGCGCGTTCGTACCCGGGGCCGGGCAGGCCGATGAGCATGCGGTGGTGGTCCAGGACGACCTCGCCGGCCACGAGCGCCGCGGTCGGGTCGGTGGTCCCGGGTCCTTCGGCGGCGTCGACGACCAGCGCGGTGACCTCGCCGAGGTAGTGCAGCCAGCCGCGCTGGGTGCCCCGCAGGACGAGCCGTTCCACGCGGTGGCGCTCGGCGGTGACGAGAGCCGGCGGTGTGCGGCCCGGCGTGGGGGCGCGCAGGGCGGCCACCGCGGCGGGCAGCTCGCGTTCGGGCTCGGGGGTGAGGCCGAGCCAGACCAGACTGCGGTAAGCGCTCATGCGTGCCTCCGGGGTCTGACCGTTCCGGTCGCATGGAACGGGGGCGCAGCGATGGCGTGGACGGGGGATGCTCCGGCGCCCTGGAGGAGCGGGCGGGGAGCCGTGCGAGGCACCGGCCGAGGGGGCTGCGCATCGCGTCTACGTGGGTGGGCGGGATCCGGTCGCGCGGAAGCGTGCGGAGTCCGGGGCGCCCGTGGAGTGCGGATCGCGGGTGCCCAGGCCCGTACGGTCCGCGTTGCCCAGGCCCGTACGGTCCGCGTTGCACGGGCCCGTACGGGCGGCGTTGCCCGAGCCGTACCGGTCCTTGGTCCGCGAGCCTGCGGTGCGGACGGCGGTCCGGTCGGTGCGGTGCGAGCCCGTGGCGGTCCGCCTGCAGCGAGACTAACTAACTAATTAGTCAGCCCACAAGTCTTGACATTGACCTGCACCGGTTCCAATCTGACTAACCAATTAGTCAGTCGGGATCGCGCAGCGCCGGAGCCGCATCGGCCCCCGATCCCCGCGTAGCCTCACCGCCCATCGCCGCCGCCGCGGCGCGGAGGAGGAACCCATGCAGTCCTCGACCACTCGGGCACCCGCCGCCTCCCCGGCTCCGCCGGGACGGCCGGCCCTGCCCTCGGATCACCCCGGGGAAGCGCTGCTCGCGCGCTATTACACGGATCCGGCCGTCGCCGCGGCCGAGACCGAGCGGATCTTCGCCAAGTCCTGGCAGCTCGTCTGCCACGAGTCCGACCTCCCCGGACCCGGAGCCCGCCTCGCCGCCACCGCGGCCGGCCGGGAGGTCCTGGTCGTCCGCACCGAGGACGGGACGCTCGCCGCCCACCTCAACGTCTGCCGCCACCGCGGCACCCGCCTGGTCACCGCCCCGGAACCTTCGGGCAAAGCGATCCGCTGCCCCTACCACGGCTGGACCTACAAACTGGACGGACGCCTGGTCGGTGCCCCCGAGGCCCGTCGGATCCCATGTCTGGACAAGCCCCGCCTCGGGCTCCACCCGGTGAAGGTCGAGTCCTTCCTCGGCTTCGTCTTCGTCAACCTCGACCTCGACGCGGTGCCGCTCGCCGAGAGCTGCTCCGGCCTCGCCGAGTCCGTCGGCCACTACGCCGGAGCCGACCTCGTACCCATCGGCAGGCACCGCATCCACGACACCGCGGGCGGCGAGGAGCAGCACGCCAACTGGAAGGTGATCGTCGACAACTACCTCGAGGGCTACCACGTCCCCGTGGCCCACCCCGCGCTCATGCGCCTGCTCGACTACCAGGCGTACACGGTCGACATCCAGGACGACTACGTACTCTTCGAGTCGCCCCTGCGCGACAAGCCCTCCTCGAACTGGACCGAGCGGCTTTACCAGCGGCTGGCCACTCCGATGCCGGGACTGACCGAGGCCGACCGGCGGGTGTGGCGCTACGCCGTGATCTACCCCAACACACTCATCGACTTCTACCCTGACCACGTGCTCGCGTGGACCGCCCTTCCCACCGCCCAGGACCGGGCGGCGATCCCCGGTGCCTTCTACACCCGACACGGGGAGAGCGTGCGCACCAGGCTGGCCCGGCGATTGAACATCCACATCGGCTGGGTCACCAACGACGAGGACGCGGAACTGGTCGAGCGCGTACAGGCCGGCCTGTCCACGCCCGGGTTCGAGCCGGGCCCGCTCTCGCGCCGCGAGGCCGCCGTCGGCTGGTTCGCGCGTCGGGTCCGGGGCGACCTGGAGGGGGAGAGCCGGTGACGCCCCGCCGGCCGGCGGCCGGGCCGCACCTGCGCGTCGCGCTCCTCCCGTCGGGCTTACCCGGCCCCCGCTGACGCACGTTCGCACCCTCCCCAGACCGGTCTTCACTACGGAGTCAGGGCCTCCGTGAGCCGACCAGCCGGTCCCGCCCTGGAGTTGTGCCGTTCCTCGATGGAGAGGACGTTCCATGTCCCCCGAGGTACCTCCACCGTCCCGGCGTGCCGTACTGCGGGCAGGCGCCTGCGGACTGCTCGGCGCCGCGGTCGGCGGCTGCGGGTTCATGCCCGCCAAAACCCCCGACGAGAAGGACCTGGCCCCGGTCGGGGCCCGCGTCGACGGCGACCTCGTCTACTTCAACTGGGCCGACTTCGTGGACCCTTCGGTCTTCAAGGGCTTCGAGAAGGAGTACGGCGTCAGGGTCATCCAGTCGAACTTCGACTCGATGGAAGGCATGGTCGCCAAGCTCAACGCCGGCAACCGCTACGACGTCATCTTCCCCACCGCCAAGTGGGCCCAGCGCCTGGCCCGCGGGGGCCGGCTGCGCCGGATCGACCACTCTCAACTCACCAACTCCCAGGCCGTGTTCGGCAAGCACACCTACTTCGCCGACCCCTGGTACGACCCCGGCTCCGCGCACACCGTCCCCTTCACCGCCTACAAGACCGGCATCGGCTGGCGCCGCGACCGGATCGGCGACCTGACCGGGTCCTGGAAGGACCTGTGGAACGACAGGGCCAGGGGCAGGGTCTTCCTGCTGGACGACCGGGACGAGGTGCTCGGCATGGGCGCCCTCGAACTCGGTCTGGACGTCAGCACCGGCGACACCGGCGACCTGAACCGCGTCACCGAGCTGCTGGGGAGCCTGCGGCCGCGGCTGCGCGGCTTCTCCAGCGACAGCTACAACAACCTCCTCAACGGCAACGCGGTGATGACCCAGGCCTGGAGCGGCGACATGGCCGCCATGCTCAATCAGGCCAAGGACCCCTCCGTCTTCGGCTTCCAGGCTCCGAAGGAGGGCACGCCCATCAACTCCGACTGCTACGCCGTCCCGTGGAACGCACCCCACCCCGGCACCGCGATGCTCTTCATCGACTACATGCTCCGCCCGGAGAACGTGAAGAAGAACATCGAGTACATCGGCTACCCGATGCCGGTGGCCGGCTCCGAGAAGGTGTACGCCGCCCTGGTGGAACCCTTCCCCGAGTGCATCGTGACCGAGGACGACCTGAAGGCGGACCTGTTCTTCCGCAACGGCAGCCGCGCCGCGGAGGACGCCCGCGACACCGCCTGGACCCATGTGAAGGCGGGCTGAGATGACACTGCTCCGTCGCCCCCTGCGTACCCGCCGCCGTGGCCCCGGCGCCGCCGGGACCCGTATGTGGACCTGGTTCATGCTCCCCGGCACCCTGTGGATGACCGGTTTCCTGATCGCCTCCCTGCTGCTGGTCGCCGTCCTCGCCGTCGGCACCACCGACGAACTCGGCAACCCCCGCTTCGGCTTCGACCTGGGCAGCATCCGCGCCCTCGCCGACCCCGCCTACACGGAGGTCCTGGCGCGCTCCCTCGGTTACGCCCTGCTGACCTGCGTCATCTGCCTGCTGATCGCCTACCCGGTGGCGTACACCATCGCCCTGTACGGCGGCCGCTACAAACACGCGATGATCGCCGCGATCGTGGTGCCGTTCTTCGCCAACTACCTGGTGCGCATGTACGGCTGGTCGGTGGTCCTGTCCGACGACGGACCCCTCCTGCGCGCGCTGCGCACCCTCGGGTTGGCCGACGGCGGCACGAAGATCCTCAACACCGGCTTCGGCGTGGTCGCCGGACTCGTCTACGGATTCGTGGTCTTCATGATCATCCCGCTGTACGCCGCCCTGGAACGGCTGGACGTCTCCCTCATCGAGGCCGGGCGCGACCTGTACGGCGGTCCCGTGCGCACCTTCTTCTTCGTCACGCTGCCGGCCACCCGGCAGGGCGCGACGGCCGGGCTCGTCCTGGTCTTCCTGCCCGCCATGGGGGACTTCGTCAGCGCACAGCTCATGGGAGGGCCGGACCAGATCATGATCGGCAACCTCATCCAGGACAAGTTCTTCCAGGGGCAGAACTGGCCGCTCGGCTCCGCGCTCACCATGCTGCTGATGCTCGTCCTGCTGCTCGGCATGCTCGGCTACCTGCGGCGCACCCGCAAGGACGAGGCGGAGGCACGCCGATGACCCTGCTCCGCCTCCCCTCCGCGCCTGCCCCCGCCCCCACCCGGACCCGCACCCGGCGCCGTCGCGCCCACCGCAGACCACGGATCCTCATCGCCGTCACGGCGCTGTTCTTCGCCCTGCTGTACCTGCCCATCGCCGTCGTGACGCTGTTCTCCTTCAACGCCCGGAAATCCCTGACCGTCTTCGACGGCTTCAGCCTGCGCTGGTACCGCGCGTTCTTCCACGACGACGTACTGATCTCCTCGCTGGGCGCCAGCCTGCGGATCTCCCTGGTGGCGACGGCGGGTTCGGTCGTCCTGGGCGTGGCCCTCGCGCTCGGCCTGGTGCGCTGCCGCACCCGGCTCGGCTCACTGGCCGGACTGATCATGCTGGTGCCGCTGATCACCCCGGAGATCGTCACCGGCGTCGCGTCGATGCTGCTGTTCAAGGGCCTGGGCGTGACCCTGTCCACCGGCACGGTGATGCTCTCGGAGATCACCTTCTCCATCTCCTACGTCACCGTCATCCTGCGCTCCCGGGTCGCGGCTCTCAATCCCGAGGTGGAGGAGGCCGCGATGGATCTCGGCGCGACCCGCTGGCAGGCGGTGCGCCTGGTCACCCTGCCGGCCCTGTTGCCCGCCGTACTCGCCGGCGCCGTACTGATCTTCGCGCTCGTCTTCGACGACTTCGTGCTCGCGTACTTCACCACCGGCGTCGACCCTCAGCCGCTGTCCGTGCGCATCTACTCCGCGATCCGTTTCGGAGTGCAGCCCACCATCAACGCGGTGGGCACGCTGATGCTCGCCGGATCCATCGCCCTGATCGCCCTGGCCCTGTTCATACCGCGCCTGTTCGGCCGGCGCGGCGGCCTCGACATCCTCTCCGGGGAGTGACTCCATGGACGCGATCCCTGCCGTCCGGCTCGACGGTGTCTCCAAGCAGTTCGCCGACTCCTACGCCGTCCACGACGTGAGCCTCGACATCGACGCCGGTCACTTCTTCTCGCTGCTCGGACCGTCGGGCTGCGGCAAGACCACCTCGCTGCGCATGATCGGCGGGTTCACGGATCCGACCGAGGGGGCCGTCGTGCTCGCGGGCGAGGACGTGACCGCGCTGCCGCCCAACAAGCGCAACGTCAACACCGTCTTCCAGAGTTACGCCCTGTTCGACCACCTCAGCATCGAGGACAACGTCGCCTTCGGCCTCAAGCGCAAGGGCGTGGCCAAGACCGAGATCCGGCAACGGGTGGGCGAGATGCTGGAGTTGGTCCAGCTCGGAGGACTCGCCCGGCGGGCGCCCCGCACCCTCTCCGGCGGCCAGCGCCAGCGCGTCGCCCTCGCCCGCGCCCTGGTCAACCGCCCCGCCGTGCTGCTGCTCGACGAGCCGCTGGCCGCCCTGGACCTCAAGCTGCGCCGGCAGATGCAGGTGGAGCTCAAGCAGATCCAGCGTGAGGTCGGGATCACCTTCGTCTTCGTCACCCACGACCAGGACGAGGCGCTCACCATGTCCGACCGGATCGCCGTGATGAACGAGGGGCGCGTCGAGCAGTGCGGCACGCCTGAGGACGTCTACGAGCACCCCACCAGCCGGTTCGTCGCCTCCTTCATGGGCACCTCCAACCTGATGACCGGAACCTACCGCGACGGCGAGGTCGCTCTCGCCGACGGTCCCGGGCTCCCGGTCGGTCGGCGGGCCGGCATCGCCGACGGCGCCGCGGTCAGCGTGTCCGTGCGCCCCGAGAAGATCTGGCTGTCCGACTTCGAAGCGGGCATGTCGGTGCTCAGCGGCGTGATCCGCGAGACCGTCTACAGCGGCCCCACCACGACGTACCTCATCGAACTGGCCCCCGGCGTCACGCTGTCGGTACTGGAGCAGAACACGGCCCGGTCCCGCATGGAGGACCGCTGGAGCGGCGGCGAGACGGTGGAGTTCGGCTGGCGGCCCGAGCACTGTCTCGTCCTGAGCTGACCACGCGTCGGCGCCCCTCGACCGTCCTGGAACGAAGGAACCGAAGTTGATGCATCATGACGTGATCGTGCTCGGCGCCGGACTGGCCGGGCTCGCCGCGGCCCGGGACCTCGCGGGCGGGGGCGCCGACGTCCTGGTCCTGGAGGCCAGGGAACGCGTCGGCGGCCGGGTCGAGCAGGCCCGACTGCCGGACGGCCGCACCGTCCAGCTGGGCGGCGAAGTGGTGGGCCGCGCGCACACCGCCTACCTCCAACTTGCTGAAGAACTGGGCCTGAAGACCGTGCCCAGCTACGTCGCCGAACCCGGCCGGATGACCCGTGCCACCCCCGAGGGCCGCTCGGCCGGCGAGCCGCCGCACTGGTTCGGGCCCGGCGACACGGCCTTGCACGAGAGGCTCACCGCACAGTTCGTGGCGCTGGCCGGCACGGTGGATCCCGACGACCCCTGGTCGCATCCGCAGGCCACCGCCCTCGACCGGCTGTCGGTCGCCGACTGGCTCCGCGTCCAGCACGCCACCCCAGCAGTCGTACGGCTGTGGGACATCGGCCAACTGGCCCTGGCCGGCGGCTCGTACGAGCGGATCTCTCTGCTCGCGGCACTGCGCAAGCACGCGGCCGTGCCCAGCGGCGACCACTACGACTACGAGGACTGGGAAGGGCTGCGCCTGGCCGAGGGCTCGGCGACCCTCGCGGAGGTCCTGGGCCGCGAACTGCGCCCACGCATCCGCCTCGGCTCACCCGTCACGGCTCTGGACGTGGGGTCCGGCCGCTGCGCCGTCCGCCTGGCGCACGGCGAGACCCTGACCGCGGCCGCCGTGGTCAGCGCCCTGCCCGTGGGCCCGCTGCGGTCGGTTGCGGTCAGTGGGGTCAGCCAAGCGCGCCTGGCCTCGCTGCACCGCCAGCGCCAGGCGACCGCCGCCAAGTTCGCGGCCGTCTATCCCACCCCGTTCTGGCGCGATGCCGGCCTGAACGGCCTGTCCGAGTGCGAGGGGGTCCTGGGCTCCACCTGGCCACAGAGCGAGGGCGTCCTCTCGGCGCTGATTCCACCCGAGCGCTACGGCATCCTGCTCGGCACGCCACCCCACCTGCGTACCTCCGAGCTGCTCGCCGAGATCGCCGGCATGTTCGGCGACGAGGCGCACCGGCCGCTCGCCTCCTACTTGAGGCTGTGGGGCACCGACCCGTGGACCCAGGGATACGTCACCCAGTGGCCGCCGGGTGAGGTGATGGCCGTCGGTCCGCTGCACGGCACGCACGAGCCGCCGTTCTACGTCTGCGGCTCCGACCAGTGGGTCGCCGGATACATGGAAGGCGCCGTCCGGACCGGGCGCGCCGCAGCCGAGGAGGCACTGCGCCGTGGCTGACACCGGCCGCCCGAGAACCGTCCTCAACCACATCGGTGGGAAGGACCTGCCCGCCGCCTCCGGAGCCACCCTGCGCCTGGTCGACCCAGCCACCGGGCAGAGTGGCGGCACGGCTCCGCGGTCCGGCGCCGAGGACGTCGACGTGGCATGCCTGGCGGCCCGGGACGCCTTCGACACCTGGTCGACCACCACCCCGGCCCAGCGGCAAGCGGCCTTGCTGCACCTCGCCGACGCCATGGAACGGCACGCGGACGCCCTGGTGGCCGCCGAGGTCGGCGACACCGGCAAACCGCGGGCCCTGTTCAAGGCCGACGAACTGCCCGCGATCCTCGACACCGTGCGCTACTTCGCGGGGGCCGCCCGGAACCTGCCGGGTGCCGCGGCCGCCGAGTACACGCCGGGCCGCACCTCGGTGCTGCGCCGCGAACCCGTCGGCGTGTGCGCGCAGATCACCCCCTGGAACTACCCGCTGATGATGGCCGTGTGGAAGATCGCCCCCGCGCTGGCCGCCGGCAACACGGTCGTCCTCAAACCGTCCGACACCACCCCGTCCTCCACCACGCTGCTCGCCCGGATCGCCGCCGAGCACCTGCCGCCGGGCGTGCTCAACGTGGTGTGCGGCGACCGCGACACCGGGCGTGCCCTGGTCGCCCACCCGGGCGTGCGGCTGGTCGCCGTCACCGGCAGCGTCCGCGCCGGGCAGGAGATCGCCGCCGCGGCGGCGGCCGACCTCAAACGGCTCCACCTGGAGCTCGGCGGCAACGCACCCGTGGTGGTGCACGACGACGCCGATCTCGACGACGCCGTGCAGCAGTTGTCGTCGCTGGCGTTCTACAACGCGGGCCAGGACTGCACGGCCGCCACGAGGATCCTGGTCCACCACCGTGTCCACGACGCCTTTCTGGAGGCGTTCGCCCACCGGGCAGCGCTCCAGGTACCCGGCGGCCCCGAGGAAGGCGGCGCCGACTTCGGCCCCCTCAACAGTTCTGCCCAACTCCATAACGTACGAGGCCTGTTGGCCCGAATGCCGGTGAACGCCGAGGTCGTCACGGGGGGAGCCGCCCTGACCCGCTCCGGGTTCTTTCATCAGCCCACGGTCGTCGCCGGGGTGCGACAGGAGGACGAGATCGTGCAGAGCGAGGTGTTCGGGCCGGTGGTGACCGTCCAGCCGTTCGCCGACGAGGCCGACGCCCTCCGCATGGCCAACGGGGTGCCGCAAGGGCTCGCCGCCAGTGTCTGGACCCGTGACCACGACCGGGCGATGCGCGCGGGCCGCGCCCTGAACACGGGGATCGTGTGGGTCAACACCCACGGCACCACGGTGTCGGAGATGCCGCACGGCGGTGTACGTCACTCCGGCTACGGCAGCGACCTCTCCCTCACCGGCCTGCTCGACTACACCCAGGTCAAGCACGTCATGCTCTGACCGGAAACCGTTCCCGGACCGGCCGCGCGGACGCACCTGAACTGCGCCCGCGTGGCCGGTGGTTCGCCTTGCGCAGCGCACGGTCGGCACGACGTCCCACAACGGGCGGTCGAGAGAACGCCGAAAACCGAGAACCTGCCCCGTCGCCCGAGGCGTTCCGCCGGATGCGGACGCGTTCTCTATGAACTCGCGGCCCGGAAGCTCGCGGCTGGTGGGGGCCCTCACCCGGACTGCGGGGCTGAGAGGCGTGCCGCCCGACCGTGGTGGGCCCGTTGAAGTCCGGTCGGCGGTCAGGCCCTCGGCGACGCGAAGAACAACGCCGGCATCGCGAAGCTCGCCACCCCATCGTGTCCGAATACCGCGCCTCGAAGGGGGCCAACCGGCACAAACTCTGTATTTCTGTCGCCCCGGAGGGTGGCGGCGCCATCACGGTCGGTGAATTCGGCCCCCACGACCCCCTACGCAGGTGACGGTCACCGCCCATCCCGCTGCCGGCTTCCAGTGCGCGGGCTGGGAGGCCGACGGCGTGGAGCACACCGACACCGGTGCGGAGCACCAGATCACCATGGACGAAGCCAGGAGCATCATCGCGCGCTTCAACGAGGTGTGACCGCACATCCATCCCGTCCCTGACCGGCTGCCGCTGAACCGGCCGTCGGCCGTACCCAGCAGGGCCGACGGCTCCCGGACGGCTCCGCTTCCGCCGGTGCCCACCCGAGACCCGCATCCCTGGAAGGTAATCCGTCTTTTTGCCGCGAGACGCCATCCCATTCCGTCCTTGACGCGTATCTCCTACGAGGGAAATTTCAGCGGGAGGAATGCAATGGCGATCTTCAGTGATCTCTTTCCTGCCAAACACCGTGACCACGGAAGGGATTCGACCTCGAGGCACGACGACAACTCGATGAGGGGGCACGGCCGCCATCGTCGTGACTCCTTCGACGATCACAATTCCGGTCGCCACGGTCGCCACGGTGACCACGGTCACCACGACTGAGGACTGAGTGGACCGGGGCCCGTAGGCCCCGGTCCACTCCGTCGTCGAGCCACGACGGACCCATGCCATGGTGCGTATCCCACGGCACGTTCTGCGGCGTCTGCTGTCGGTGGGCGAGGACGCCGATGCCGTGGTGGCGGCCGCGCCACCAGTGCCCCCGCGCGAGGTGTTCCGGCGCTTCTGGCCCTACACACGCGGTCGCCGGAGCTGGCTCATCCCTCTTGTCCTCTTCAGCCTGATCGGGCCTCTCGTCGACGCGGCCGAACTGTGGCTCTTCAAGATCGTGGTGGACGAGGTGCTCGTCCCGCGAGATCTGAAACCCTTTCTCTGGATCGCGCCGACCTACCTGGGGCTCATCGTCGGCTCCGGCCTTCTGGGGTTCGCCGACGACATGACGTCCACGTGGGTCAGCGAGCGGTTCCTGCTGGCCTTGCGCTCCGATGTGTTCCGGCACGTCCAGGGACTGTCGCTCGGATTCTTCGAACGGCGGCGGCTGGGAGACGTGCTGTCGCGTGTCACGGGTGACGTGGACGCCGTCGAGACGTTTCTGCTCTCCGGTGTCGCGGACGCGCTCTACCAGGTGATCCGGCTGGGCGTCTTCCTCGGTCTCCTTCTCTACCTCCAATGGGATCTGACGCTCCTCGCGCTCGTCATCGTGCCGCTGTTCTGGGGCGCCGCCCGCCACTTCTCCCGGCTGATCAAGCAGGCGTCGCGGGAACGCAGACGTCGCAGCGGTTCGCTCAGCGCGGTCGCCGAGGAGTCGTTGGGCAACGTGGCCCTGGTCCAGGCGTACAACCGGCAGAGCTGGGAGCAGCGCCGCTTCGAGCGCGAGAACGTCGGCAAGTTCCGCGCCGCGATGGCGTCGGCGCGGATCCGTGCCGTCTACCGACCGCTTGTCGAGATCATCGAGGTGTCCGGCGCCCTCGCCGTCATGGGGCTCGGCACCTGGAAACTGGCGCAGGGCCGGCTCACGCTGGGCGGGCTGCTGGTCTTCCTGGCGCTGATCGGCAAGCTCTACAGCCCGATCCGCGACCTCTCCCGCCTCGGCAGCAGTTTCTACGCCGCGTCGGCCTCCGCGGAACGGATCATCGAGCTGCTGGACCAGCGCCCCCAGGTCGTCGAGGCCGCGGACGCCCGGCGGATCGGCCGAGCGAGGGGCGAGGTCGAGTTCGACGGCGTGTCCTTCCGCTATCCCGGTACGGCGCGCTGGGCGCTCTCCGGTGTGTCGTTCCACGTCGCTCCCGGCGAGACCCTGGCGTTGGTCGGGGCCAGCGGGGCCGGTAAGTCCACGGTCGCGAAGCTGCAGCTCCGTTTCTACGACCCAGAGCAGGGCACGGTCCGTCTCGACGGGCGCGATCTGCGGGAGATGTTCTTGTCCGACGTGCGGGAAAGTGTCGCGGTGGTGCTGCAGGAGACGCTCGTCTTCCACGGCACGGTGCGCGAGAACATCGCCTACGGCCGACCCGAGGCGACGGAGGCGGAGATCGTCGCGGCGTCGCACGCCGCGGACGCCCACGAGTTCATCCGGCTGCTCCCCGAGGGGTACGACACCCTGGTCGGTCAGCGCGGCCGGACGCTGTCCGGCGGACAACGCCAGCGTCTGGCGATAGCGCGCGCGATGATCAGGGACGCGCCCGTACTGCTGCTGGACGAACCGACCACCGGCCTCGACGCGCAGTCCGGCCGCAGGATCATGGACCCGCTGCGCCGCCTCATGGCCGGGCGGACGACCATCGTCATCTCGCACAACCTGCTCACCGTCCGTGACGCCACCCGGATCGTGGTGCTCGACCGCGGCCGGGTCGTCGAGTCCGGTCCGCACGACGACCTGCTCGTACACGGCGGGACGTACGCCCGGCTCCACCGGCTGCACGTTGTGACCAGCCCCACGGGGGCGGGTTCCTCGTCATCGGGAACGGTGCCGTCATGACCGATGCCCAGGCAGGATCGGCCCCGCCCCTGGCACCGGGCACCCGTCCGGTTCCGGGCTACGAGATCCTGGGGCACCTGGCGCGCACGGGATGGCTGGACCTGTACGACTCCTGGAGCGAGGACCGGGCCTGCCGCTGCGTCGTCAAGATGCTGCGTCCGGAACTCCGCGACGAGGCGGGGCTGCGTGATCGACTGCTGCGGGAGGGCCGCTGGCTGCGGACCTTCGCCCATCCTCACCTGGTCCGCGCGTACGAGGCCTTCGAGTCGCCCGAGCCGCTCGTCGTCCTGGAGATGCTGACCGGGGAGACGCTGTCCCACCTCATCGAACGGTTGCGGCGCCGGCCGGGCGCCGCCGACGTGGCGCTGCTCGGTGTGCAGCTGTGTTCCGCGATCCACTACCTGCACGGTCAGGGCGTGCTGCATCTGGACCTCAAGCCCTCCAACATCGTGGTGGACTGCGGCCACGCGAAGGTGCTCGACCTCAGCGTGGCGCGGCCGCCCGGGATCGCTCCTGCCGGGGTGGGCACATTCCGCTACCTCTCGCCGGAGCAGGCGCGCGGCGGCCAGTTGTCGGCCGCGGCCGACGTGTGGGGCATCGGCATCACCTTGTACGAGGTGGCCGGCGGCGACGTGCCGTTCGACTGCGGCGAGATCACGGATGAGCCCTACGACGCGAGGAGCGCGGAAACGGAGGACGAGGACGCCCCAGGGGACCGGGACGACTGGTATCCGCAGCTGGAGGAGAGCGCCCCGCCGATCGCGTCGCGGCGCCGCCTGCCACGGGCTCTCGCCGCAGCCATCGACGGCTGCCTGCGCGACGACCCCTCGGCCCGGCCCACGGTCCCCGAGCTGGCCGCGACACTCCGCGCGATACTGCCGGGCCAGGGGCTCCGCGCCGCGCAATGAGGTCAGGTACGGCGCTCTCGCTCGCCGGTCGGCGGCTTCGGAGCCTGCCGGGTCACGTCAGGTCGCCCGTTTCGAATCGGGCCGTGGCAAGCACGGTGCCGTCGGGCGACGTCAGCCGGGCGCCGGAGAGCGCCGAGGGGTCGACGGAGGCCGGGCCACCCCAGAAGCCATAGCCCTCACGCAGGGTGAAGTTGCCGACGCGGAACACGGTGCCGTCACTGTGCTCCAGCAGGCAGGTGACCTGACCGTTGTACGGAGTACCGGCCGCGGCGAGGTTGACCTTCATGTAGATCCAGCCCGGGGGCCCGGGGTGGGCGTAGATCTCACCGGTCGGCCTGCCGGGGGCCTGGGCCGAGGTCAGTCCGCCCTCCAACAGGCCCGCCTCGTTTTGGGCGGACTGGGAAGAGCCGGCCGTGACCTCCTGGACCGCCGTGCCGATCGCCCAACCGCCGAACCCGACGGCGAGTACGAGCGCGGCCACGGCCGAGGCGAGACGCAGGCGTGCCCGACCACCCAGGCCCATGCGGTGGATGCCGGACCCGCGGGCCTGCTGACGCCCCTCGCGCTCCGACGTCGCCTGCGTGAGCGCCTGCGTCACACGGGTCTCGAGGCCGACCGGCGGCTCGCTGCCCGGCAGCAACCCGATCAACCCATCGCCCACGAGGGTCAGCTGCTCGATGTACTCCCGGCAGTCCGCACAGTGGTCCAGGTGGGCGACCGCGCCGGCCCGCTCGCGGCCGGGCAGCACACCGAGAGCCAGCTCGGCGCCGAGCTGGCGCAGCTTCTCGCAGGTCACGTCACTGGACATCATTGCCTCGCTTCGGAGACGTGAGCGTGGTCCGCAGCTTTCCCATCGCCGTCCTGATACGCGTCTTGGCGGTGCCCAGCGGGATCTCCTCCCGGTCGGCGATCTGCTGGGCCGTCATACCGTAGATACCCGCCATCACCAGGGCACGGCCCTGTTCGCGCGGTAGCTCCGCCACGGCGGCCCGCAGCCGGGACGACGCCTCGTCGGCCAGCGCGTGCTGCTCAGGAGTCTCGCTGACGACGCCCAGGATGGCGTCGAGGTCTTCGGGTGCCATCGGTTCCGGCCGCCGCGAGCGGACGGTGTCGATGGCGAGGTTGTGGGCGATGGTGGTCAGCCAGGTCGTCACCGAACCGCGGCGCGAGTCGTACATCTGCGCATGACGCCACGCACGCTCGAACGTCTGCTGGGTGATGTCCTCGGCGAGCTGGGGATCCCCGATGACGGCGATGGCGACACCGAAGACCGTGTGCTGGAACCTTCGCACGAAGGTGACGGCGAGTTCCGGGTCACCGGTGGCCAGTCCGGACAGCAGCGCCTCGTCCGGAAGGCGGCCCACCGAAAGCCGGAACCCTTGCATACCCGTATATACGGTGCGCCCGCGCCAGGAGATTGCCCGCCCCTTGCGGAAGCTCATGGTCCGATTCTTCTCGCTTCGGAGTGCCGGGCGCGATCGGACGCAGGTGCTGAGGGCAACGTCGTTCTCGGGGCTGAAGCGTGATCGCCGCCCTCGGCCCGGGCGAACACCGCGGGTGACTCGTCAGCCGGCGGTCCAGCCCGGGATCGTCGGCAGCACCTGCTCGGCGACGCGGAGCAATGCCGCGTCGTCGGGCGGCACGTCGTCCTGGCGCCAGATGACGACCTCGACGGTGACGGGCCGGAGGCAGCCTCCCGTGCGCGTCGCTGAGAGGACCGACGTCCTAGGCTGCCACCCGGCACCGGCACCGACCCCAGGAGCGCACACCGTGTTCGACCCCGCACCGGAGTACCCGTACCCCGAGAGCCACCGACCGGACGAGGCCCCCGCGCCGCACGCACTGCTCCAGCCCGTGCTCGGCCTCCTGGGCTCCTGGTACGGCCGGGGCCAGGGCGGGTACCCGACGCTCTCCGGCGACTTCAACTACGCCCAGGAGGTGGCCTTCAGCCACGACGGCCGTCCCTTCCTGCGCTACGAGGCCAGGGCCTGGCTGCTCGACGACGATGACGCACCGTTGCGCCCGTCGGCCCGGGAGACCGGCTGGTGGCGGCTTCAGCCCGACGGCCGGGTGGAGGCGCTGATCACCCAACCCACCGGCATCGCGGAGATCATGGTGGGCCTTGCGACCGACGGCACGGTCGATCTGTCCAGTCATGAGGTGGCCCTCGCCCCCACGGCCAAGAAGGTCGACGCCACCCGCCGCCGCTACGAGCTGACCGGCGACACGCTCACGTTCAGCCACGACCTCGAGGCGGTGGGTCAGCCGATGCAGCACCATCTCTCGGCACGGCTGCGACGCAGGGGCTGGAGCTCTTCGGACGTGTCGTAGCCGGTCGGGCACCGAGCCGACGGTGTCCCTTGGACGGGACCGGGGTACTGCCGCGCGCGACGGTCACAAGCCGCGCCTTCACGCCACGACGAGATCGGCCCACCGGGTGACCCCGCCGGAGTGGACATGTATGCCGTGCCCAGCCGCCAGTGCGTGGACGATCTCCTCGCCCCGGCCGTGCTCGTCCGGGTCGATTCCCGCGGGCGTCTGCCCGGCCGGAAGTGCACGTCCGGCGTCGGTGACTTCGACGCGCAGGGTGCCGAGCCCGCCGCTGCGGACCCAGGTCAGCCGGAGCTCCGCCGGGGGCAAGGCGTGCACGATCGCGTTGGTGGTCAGTTCCGTGACTACGAGGAGTGAGTCCTCGACGATCTCCGGGCACACGTTCCAGTCGGCGAGGAGCGCCCTCACCAGTCGGCGTACGGCCGACACGGCCCCGGCGAAATGCGGCAGAGGAATGACGTGTGCGACTGCCTGTCGAGGCATCGTATTGAGCTGTAGCGCCATGTGCTCTCCTCCGGTGACCGCTGTCGGCCGGATCCCGGGCCTCAGCGGGCGTTGCCGGGCCTGAGAGCACGTTATGAAGCGAAGAGTGGCCGGTCAATGAATGGCGGTCGGCATTACCGAACGTCTCCGGTCATTCGGTGGTGAAGTACCCGCCTGCACGTAAAGCGGACCCTCCACAGCGGTAATAGGCTCGTATCATGGCCGGCCCAGTCCAGTCGATCGAACGGGCAGCGGCGATCCTGCGTCTGCTCGCCGGCGGGCCACGTCGGCTTGGGCTCGGCGAGGTGGCGGCCTCGCTCGGGTTGGCGAAGGGCACCGCCCACGGCATTCTGCGCACCCTCCAGCACGTGGATTTCGTGGAGCAGGATGCGGCGACCGGAAAGTACCAGCTCGGGGCAGCCCTGCTGCACCTCGGCACCAGCTACCTCGACGTCAATGAGCTGCGGTCACGCTCCATCAACTGGGCCGACGCACTCGCCGCCCGTAGCGGGGAAGCGGTCCGCCTGGGCACCCCCCTGGAGGGCAACGTCCTCGTCATCCACCATGTGTTCCGGCCGGACGACACGCTCCAGACCTTGGACGTGGGTTCGCTGCTGCCTCTCCACGCCTCCTCGCTCGGCAAGGTTCTGCTGGCCTTCGGGACCGCGCCCCTGGAGCCGGCCCTGGAAGCCGGGCTGGAGGCCTACACCAGGCACACCCTGGTCGTCCCGGAGCAACTCACCCGGGCGCTCGCCGAGATCCGGGAACTCGGATGGGCCGCGGAGGTCCAGGAAATGAGCATGGGCGAGGCCGGCGTCGCCTCGCCGATCCGCGGACACGGCGGCCTCGTGGTGGGCGCCATCAGCCTGTCCGGCCCGGTGGAGAGGATCTGCGACAACCAGGGCCGTCCCCGGCCGAGCCTGATCACCCTGCTCCGCGAGGCCGCACGGGCGATCTCCAGAGACCTGGGAGCAGCTCGCTGGTGAACCCCCGCCTCCTCGACACATCGGAAGGCAGATCCGATCATGGTTGAACGGTATGTGATGTCCATCGATCAGGGCACCAACTCCACCCGATGCATTCTGTTCGACCACCATGGGCGGCTGGTGTCGGTCGCCCAACGAGAGCATCAGCAGCACTTTCCCCGGCCCGGCTGGGTCGAGCACGACGCCGTCGAGATCTGGCGCAATCTGCAGCGCGTCGTGCCCGAGGCCCTGTCCGAAGCCGGTGTCGGCGCGGGAGAGATCGCCGCCATCGGTATCGCCAACCAGCGGGAGACGACGGTGCTCTGGGACCGGCGGACGGGTGCGCCGGTGGGCAGGGCGATCGTCTGGCAGGACACCCGCACAGGACCGCTCGTCGAAGACCTGAGACAGCAACCGGGAGACGAATTCTTCCTCGAACGTTGCAGCCTGCCCCCCTCGACCTACTTCTCGGCGCCGCGGATCCGCTGGCTGTTCGACCATGTCGAGGGACTGGATCAGCGCGCCGAGGACGGCGAGGTGCTGTTCGGCACCATCGAGAGCTGGCTGATCTGGAACCTCACCGGAGGCACGGACGGCGGCCTGCACATCACCGACGCCACCAACGCCAGCCGCACCATGCTGATGAACATCCGCACGCTCACCTGGGACGAGGAGCTTCTCGCGTTCTTCGGGGTTCCGCGCCCCATGCTGCCCGAGATCCGGTCCTCGGCCGAGGGGTACGGCGATGCCCGCTCGGTCCTCCCGGGCGTTCGTATCGCGGCCGCCCTCGGTGACCAGCAGGCCGCTCTGTTCGGCCAGACCTGTTTCTCCCCGGGCGAGGCGAAGTGCACGTACGGGACGGGCAGCTTCCTGCTGCTCAACACCGGTACCGATGTCGTGCGGTCCCGGCACGGACTCCTCACGACCGTCGCCTACAAGATCGGGGGTCAGCCCACGGTCTACGCCCTGGAGGGTTCGATAGCCGTCACCGGCTCGCTGGTCCAGTGGTTCCGTGACCGTCTGGGACTGATCAGCAGCGCGCCGGAGATCGAGACGCTCGCGCGGACGGTCGAGGACAATGGCGGGTGCTACATCGTCCCCGCGTTCTCGGGTCTGTTCGCACCCCACTGGCGCAGCGACGCACGCGGTGTCATCGTCGGCCTCACCTCGTACATCACCAAGGGACACCTGGCCCGAGCCGTCCTGGAGGCCACCGGCTGGCAGACGCGAGAGGTCGTCGACGCCATGAACGCCGACGTCTCGGTCGCCCTGAAGCAGCTCAAGGTGGACGGCGGCATGACAGCGGACAACCTGCTCATGCAATTCGTGGCCGACGTGCTCGACGTGCCCGTGGTGCGGCCCATGGTCTCCGAGACGGTTTCCCTCGGCGCCGCCTACGCCGCGGGCCTCGCCGCCGGCTACTGGCCGGACCTGGAAGTCCTGCGCCGCAACTGGCACCGGGCCGGCCAGTGGCTGCCGGACATGGACCCCGAGCGGCGTGAGTCGGAGTACGCCAACTGGCAGCGAGCCGTCGAGCGTTCGCTGGGGTGGATCAAACCGCCGAGGTCCACCTGATTGTGGGCGGCACCCGCAGTGCCGGGCGGCTGTCGGCGCGTCCCGGGTTCGAGCTGCGTCGCATGCCCGCGTGCGCGTCGTGGATCACCCAGGACGAGCCGTGGCACGGCGGGTTGCCACGGCTCGCGGCGTCCTCGGCTCACCCGGCCGGCTCACCGGGTCCTACGTTCCTGGAACTGAGGGTGCTGTGTGCCGTTGCGGTCGCCGTTCTTCAGGTCCAGCCGCCTCCCCCACCCTGCGCGGGGGGTGGGGGAGGCCACCCAGGGACCGGCGGGCACATCATCCGACTTGAGCACGTCTTCGCCGTAGAGATCGTGCAGCCAGTTGGTCTGGTAGATGGTGTCGAGGTAGCGCTCGCCGAGATCCGGGGCGACGGCCACGGCGGTGAGTTCGCGGTCGTCCTGCCGGGCCAGCCAGTCCATGGCGCCGCTCACCACCGTGCCGGTGGAGCCGCCGAACAGGAACCCACGCCTGGCCAGACGGTGGCAGGCACGGATGGTGTCCGCCTCCTCGACCCGGATGACCTCATCCACGTAGGACTCGTCGAGCAGTGGCGGGCGCATGCTCATCCCCAGGCCGGGGATCATCCGGCGTCCCGGGGTGCCGCCGAAGGCCACCGAGCCGACGCTGTCCATTGCGATGATCCGTACGGGCCGGTGCCAGTCCCGGAAGTAGCGCGCACAGCCCATCAGGGTCCCGGCGGTGCCGGTTCCGAGGAACAGTACGTCCAGTTTCGGGAACTGGCGGGCGATCTCCGGCGCCGTCTTGCGGTAGTGCGCCTTCCAGTTGCTCGGATTGGTGTACTGGCTGAGCCACACATACCGGTCGTCGGAGGCGCACAGCGCACGGACGTACTCGATCCGCGCGCCGAGGAAGCCGCCGTTGGCCTCCTGGCCCGCAATGATGTGCACCTGACTACCTAGGGCCTCCATCATCATCCTGGTCGACAGGTTGCAGCGGGAGTCCGTCACGCACAGGAACCGGTAGCCCTTGCTCGCGGCGATCATGCTCAGGGCCACACCGAGGTTTCCGGACGAGGACTCCACCAGGATGGAATCCGGCTTCAGGAGTCCATCCCGCTCCGCGGTCTCCACCATCTCGGTCGCGGCCTTCAACTTGATCGAGCCGGCGAAGTTGAAGCCCTCACACTTCAGGAAGAGTGCATGCCCGAAGATCGACCGAAGGTCGACATAGAGCCCCTCTTCATTGAAATCGTGGGGAACGGATATGACGGGCACGATGGTCTCCTCTATCTGGAGCAGAGCGCTTTCGGAACGTCCGTCCGACCGTGAGCGGGGTTCTCGCTTCGGGGGCGGGAGCCCGTGTCCAACCGGACCGGAGGGGGGCCCTGCATCGCATCAGTGGCCGCTGTCTCGTCTGCCCTGACCTGCGGCGACTTGACCGGTGATCTCTCCTGGGGGCAGCCCTGGACAAGCCTCCTGGGCTCTTGGCCGGCTCATCCGTACCGGCTCAGTTCGTGGAAGAAGTCGTCGACGACGTGCAACTGCCCGCCGCGGACCACTTCGTCGTAGACGTGCTTGCCGACCGCCAGGTCGAGCACCCCGAGGCCGAAGGGCGAGAACACCACCGGCCGGTCCGGCGGCACCGTCACCCGCCCGCCCATCACGTCGTCCAACGTGCCGTGCAGGAAGTCCCGGTTGCCCGTGAGCTGCTCGGCCAGATGCGGCGAGGTGTTGGCGTTCAGGCAGTGCTCGACGTCATCGACGATGTTGGTCGAGGCGAGCAGGATCTCCGGCGCGAGGTCGCGCAGCGACACGTGCAGCACCAGCGGGTTGTGTGCGAACCAGGACAGGTCGCCGACATGCGGCTTACCGGCGACGGTGGCGAAGACCACCAGGTCGCTGTTTCGGATCAGCTGCTCGGCGCTGTCGTGCACGGTGATCCGGGCGGTGGCGCCCGACTGCTCCAGGTAGCACCGGAAGCCTGCCGCACTGTCGGTGGACAGGTCGTGGACGCCGATGTCGTCGAAGGACCAGCCGGTGCCGGCCAGGAAGGTGTGAATGTAGCGCGCGATCAAGCCCACTCCGAAGAACCCGACGCGTGTCGGGCGGGGGCGGCCGCGGCTGAGCCAGTCGGCCGCCGCTGCCGCCGACGCGGCCGTCCTGGTGGCGCTGATGATCGAGCTTTCCAGACAGGCGAACGGGTAGCCGGTGTCATGGTCGTTGAGGAGCAGCACGGCCGACGCCCGCGGAATCCCGGCCTGCACGTTCTCCGGGAAGCTGGAGATCCACTTCAGTCCGTCCACCCGTACGTCCCCGCCGATCGAGGCGGGCAGCGCGATGATGCGAGAGGACGGGCGGTCGGGGAAACGCAGGAAGTACGACGGTGGGTTGACCGAATCGCCGGCGCCGTGCACCCGGTAGGTGGCCTCGACCAACTCCACGATCTGTTTCTCGCGTCCGCGCAGTGCGCGCTGGACCTGGGCACCGGAGATCACCGCGAACGGCGGCACGGTCATCGGCGCGGCCGTCGCGGACTTCGTCGCGGTGGAATCGATGGTGGTCATCCCGCGGTCACCTCCACGGTCGGCGAGCAGTCGGCCAGACGCATCGGGTCGGCCAGGGCGACGAGCACTTCGCGCGGACCCTCGAAGGGCTCTCTGCTGTGCGCGGTGCGGACGTTGTCGACGAGCATCAGGTCGCCGGCCTGCCACGGCTCGCGTGCGGTGTTGGCCTCGTAGACGCTGTTGAGCAGCTGTACGACGTCCTCGCCGACCGGGTCGCCGTTGCCGAAGCGGGTATTGAACGGCAGCCCGTCGGCGCCGTAGACGTCCACCAGGTACTCGCGCACCTCGGGGGCCATCGTCCACTCGTTGAGGAACGCGATCTGGTTGAACCAGCAGCGTCGGCCGCTGCCCGGGTGACGCACCACGGCGCTGCGACGCTGTGTGGTGCGCAGTCCGCCGTCGGGCTGCCACTCGAACGTGATCGCGTTGGCGCGGCAGTAGCTCTCGACCGCGTCACGGTCCTCGGTGCCGAACGCCTCGGCGACGGACGCCCCGATCTCGTCGTTGTAGCTGCGAGTGAGCAGCCAGCCCTCCCGCTCGAACCGCTCGGTCAACTCGGCGGGCAGTGCGTCGATTACGGCCGTCGAGTCGGCCACCGCGGTCGCCCCGCCGGTCGTGGGCGCGCTCAGACAGGCAAACATCATCAGGCCGGGGAACTCGAGTGTGTAACTCAGTTCGTGGTGCATGCACATCGGCTGGTTCGGCGGCCACTTCGACGAGGAGTACACGCCGTCGGAGTAGGTCTGCCGGGGCGTGAAGGCCTCCTTCTCGGCCATCAGGCCGGTGGCCAGCTTCGAGAAGACGGCGCCGGTTCCGGCCGCGTCGCGCAGCCCGAGGCCGCGGACCAGGATCGATCCGTGCTCGGCGACGACAGCGCGCAGCGCGTCCCGGTGCTCGGCCGCCCAACTCGGCGCGCCACCGGCGGCCTCGACCCGCAGGAGCGGAGGTTTGCCGGGTGTGAGTTCCACGTCGACCAGCGACTCCGTGGACAGGGACGACATCTCGATTTCCTTTCTGTTGCCACTCAGGAAGAAGCGAACAACGGGGCGGCGTGCAGTACGGCCTGTGCCGTCTCGGTCGGACGGGTGCGCGGGAAGTAGTGGCCGCCGTCGGCGAGTTCGTGCAGGTCGACCTGTTCGGCCAGGAGCTGCCAGTCGCGGTAATGGCGCCGGTGGTCCGTCGTGCTCGGGTCGTCGGCGGCGACGACCACGGTGACCGGCGCGGACAGTTTCAGCGCCGGTGGACTGTCCAGGGCGTCGGCGAAGTAGCCGTGTGCGGACGCGCAGTCGTGCCGGTAGGCGGCGCCGACGTGCTCGGCGTGCTGCGCATCGAGCTCACCGAGCTCGGTGTACCCGCCGTCCGCCATCAGCTTCGCGGCGATCTCGGCGTTGCTTCGCCCGGTCAGTTCCGTGATGGTGGCGCGCCGGTCGGCGGTGTTGCCGAGCAACTGAGCGCCGAGGAACACCCGTTGGACGTCCACTCCGCGCTTCTGCAGCTTTCCGGCCGTCTCCAGGGCCAACGCGGTGCCCGACGAGTGGCCCCACAGCAGGACCCTGGTCAGGCCACGCCGGACGATCTCGTCGACGACCTGCTCGACCACCTCTGTCATCGGCGCGAACGGCTGGCTCTCGGCGGCCACGTCGTGACCTGGCAGCTCGACGGCGTAGACCGCGGGCCCGCCGCCCTGCAGTGCTCCGGCCATCGGCTGGAAGTTCACCGCGTTGCCGCCGGCGTAGGGGAAGCACACCAGGGCGGCCTGCGCCCCGTCCGGTGCCGACAGTTGCTGGAGCAGCCCGGAGCGCCGCTGGGACCCGGCGCCGACCGGACCGGGGCGCGGCTTGGACCTACCGTCGACCAGCACGGCCAAGTCGGCAAGCACCGGGTGGCCGGTGACGTCCTTGAGGGACACCGCACGGTCCAGAGTGATCGCCAGCTTTACTGCCGACAGCGACGTGCCGCCGCGGTCGAAGAAGTGGTCCCGCCGTCCGATCTGGTTCTGCGGGATGCCGAGCACCTTTGCCCATGCGGCCGCCAGCTGCTGTTCGGTCGGTGTATGCGGCGCGTGGAAGTCGTTCTGGACGACGTCGAGTTCTCCGGCGAGCGCCCGCAACGCCTTCCTGTCGATCTTGCTGTTGGCCGTCAGCGGCAGACCTTCCCGCCAGTGGAAGGCCGACGGGACCATGTACTCCGGCAGCGACTCACCGAGCCGGTCCGTCAGGACGTCGGCCTCGAGTGGCCGCGGTCCGGAGTAGAACGCCACCAAGTGCTTGCTCTGGTCGGCCCGTTCGGCGACCACCACCGCGCCGTCGCGCACACCGGGGGCCCGCAGCAGGGTGTTCTCGATCTCGCCGATCTCGATCCGGAAGCCACGAATCTTCACCTGCGTGTCCCGGCGGCCGAGGAACTCCAACTTGCCCTCGGGCTGCCAGCGCCCGTAGTCGCCGCCCCGGTAGAGCCTGGCGCCCGCACGGTGCGGATCGGCGAGGTAGGCCTGCCGGGTGCGCTCGGGATCGTTGATGTATCCGCGACCGACGCAGACGCCGGAGAAGACGATCAGGCCGGGGGCGCCGAGCGGCACCGGGTTCAGGTGCTCGTCGACGACGTAGACGTGCACGTTGTTGACCGCGGGACCCAGCAGAACCCGGTCCCCGGTGGGCACGCGGTCCATGACCTCGTGGTTGGTGTCGTCCGAGGTCTCGGTCAGCCCGTAGGCGTTGACCAGTTTGATCCCGGGCTGGGCGGCGAACCAGCGCTGCGTGAGCTCCTTCTTGAGCGCCTCGCCGGTGACCGACACGTACCGCAGGTCCGGCAGCTCGCGGGGGTGCTGCCGCAGACAGGACACGACGACGTCCAGATAGGAGGGGACGACCTGGAGGACGGCGACACGGCCGTCAGCGATCTTGTCGACGAACCGCTGGACGTCGAGGATCACCTCCTGCTCCACCAGCAGGGTCCGCCCCCCGACCAGGAGCGCGGACACCAGTTGCCACAGCGAGATGTCGAAGCACTGGGGTGCGGTCTGGGCGACCACCTGTCCCTCGCCGATCTCCAGGTCGTCGATCTTGGCGTAGAGGTGGTTGAGCATGCCCGCGTGCTCGCACATCGCGCCCTTGGGCTCTCCGGTGGAGCCCGAGGTGAAGTAGATGTAGGCGAGCTGATCCGGCGTGACATCGGTGCCGAGATCACCGTCGGGGTGATCCTCCTGGTAGGCCGCGTCGACGAAGAGCGTCCGGATCCCGGGCAGCGAGTCGAGCGCGTGGTCGAGGGTGGCGGTACTGCCGTGTTCCGTCAGCACCAGGGCGCACTCGGCGCGAGAGAGCGTGGTGGCGATGCGACCGGCCGGGAAATGCGGCTCGATGGGCAGGTACACGCCCCCGGCCTTGAAGACCGCCAGGACCGCGGCCAGCCAGTCCAGGTTGCGCTCGGTCACCACCGCGACCACGCCTTCGCGGCGCAGCCCGCGCGCCAGCAGCGCGCGTGCCAGCCGATTGGCCCGGGAGTTGAGCTCGCGGTAAGTCCACTGCCGCTCGCCGTGTACGGCCGCGACGGCGTCCGGGTGTTTCCTCACCCGTTCTTCGAAGAGCTCGTGCACCCGGCGATCGGGCAGCTCCCGGCGCGGTCCCGCGAGCCCTTCCAGCTGGAAGCGGAGTTCGTCGGCGGAGAGCAGGCTCTGCTGCTCATGCGCGGCATCCGGATCGGCGGCGATCAGCGCGAGCGCGGTGACGTGATAAGCGGCGATCCTGGCAGCGCAGTCGGCGTCGAGCACGTCTGTCCGGTACCGCAGCCGCAGCACGAGCCGGCCGCCGTGGTGCGAGAACCCCACCGACAGCACGGTGTCCTCGGTCAAGTCCCGCTCGACGCCGCTCGGATCGAACTCGGCCTCGAACGGCGGTTCGGTGAGACCCAGTTCGCGCCTGAGATCGTCGACCGGAAAGTCCTTGTGCGACAGCAGTTCCGACGCGGCGCGATGGGTGCTCAGCAGGAGCGCCCGCCACGAATCGGATCCGGTCGTCAGCCGGCAGGGCAACGGCCGGTCGCCCTTGGCGGGGACGCAGCCGGACACGACCTCGCGTTCACCGGACAGCGCGGCCAACACCTTGGCGTGCGCGGCCAGCAGCACCGAGTCGAACGTGACCGCCAGGTCCTCCGCGAGCCGGCGCAACGGCCCTACGACGTCTTCCGGGACCGTCGTCTCGTGGTCGACGACGCCCGTCACCGGATGGAGCGTCCACCGCGGTATGGCGGTGAACCCTCCGGCGACGAGCTCACCGCGCCAGAACTCCCGGTCGGCTTCCACGTGCACTCCCATCGAATCCTTGCCCCACCACTCACGTTCGCCGCGGCGCTGTGGGCCGCCCTTCGGGGCGGCGCCGTAGTCATCGCCGCTGTCTCGGATGATCTGCGGGTCGGCCATGTTCTTCAGCCGGTCAGGGGTGTTGGCCGAGACGGTTCCGCCGCCTCTTTCTGGACGAGTGCGGCAGGACGACGGGGCGTATCTCGCATCTCTGCGGCGGGGTTTCCGCCCCATCGAGCGTTCCGCGGGACTTCCTCGCCCTTCATCAGGAAGGAGTCGGGGGCGAGCACTGAGCCGTCGTCCATCGTCACGCCGTAATGGACGTGGGCGCCGACACCGAGGGTGCAGCCGACGCCGATCGTGCTGCGGTCGGACTTGAAAGTGCCGTCCTCCTGCGAGTGGCACTGGATCTTGCTTCCCGCATTGAGCGTGCAATCGCTCCCGATGGTGGTGAGCGTTCGCTCCGTCAGATAGCAGCCGTCATCGAAGACCCTGCTGCCGAGCCGAACACCCAGCATCCGCCAGATCACGTTCTTGAAAGGGGTGCCGTTGAAGACGTTGAGGTACTCGTCGGGCACCTTCCAGAGGCGCTCGTGCCACCAGAAGTACGGTTCGTAGATGGAACACAACTGCGGTCGCAGCGCGCGGAATGCCGCGATGCCGCGCTCCACGAGTACGAAGTACACGGGGGTGAACACAGCACTGAACACCAGGAAAGCGGCGATCAGTACATGCCCGAAAGAGTCGTACACATCGACGTCCGCGAGGGCGACCACCGTGATCACGAAGAGGTAGAGCCACCGCACGAGCAGGAAGAAGGCCATCGAGCGGATGTTGTAGCGGTTCTTTGCGGCGAGGCTGCGGCGAAACTCTTCGCCGTTCCGGAGATGGTCGAACTGGGAGTCGCGCTCGACCGACCGGGGGATCTCGAAGCACGGTGAGCCGAGCAGGCCCACCCCCTCACGTACCTCGCCGTCGAGAGGAATCATCACCTTCGTCGCGAGGAGACAGTTTTCGCCGGTCCTGGCCCCGGAGGGATAGGCGATGTTGTTCCCGATGAAGTTGCGTGGCCCGATCGAGGCCCGGGATACCCGGAAGGAAGTACTCGAGAATTCGGCATTGACGATGGAGAGCCCGTCGGCGACCATCGTTCCGCTGCCGACGGAAACCAGATACGGCGTCTCGTGCTGTACTTCCGTGCCGAAGTTCGACCCGGTCTGCTCGACCCGGGACAAGTCGTATCCGAGGCCGCGCAGATAGTGAACGATGTAGGAGCTGTCACCGAACAGCCATTTGAAGAACTTTATGTTCGTCATGCGCCCGATCGCCCGGTGTATCGAGTAGTGAAGCCCGTACAGCGGATAGACCTTGTCCGGCTTGACGACCACGTTCAGCAGGCGCGGAACGGTGAACAGTACAGCGAGGCCCACGACGACGAAGCCGAAGAACAGCACGAAGGACAGGACCAGCGCGTCGGCGTAGAGAGTCGGCGACGTGAACCCCACCGCGCCCGGGCCCAGGCGATTGTGCAGCGCGGGAATCAGGTTGAACAGCATGTACGCGCCCCCGACAACCAGCGGCACGTACAGGAGGAACAGTTGAAGCACGGTCACGAGGCCGAATCCGGCCCGGCGCAGCGCGCCGCACTTGGCGGGCTCGATTCTCAGGTAGTCGTGCTCCGTGGGCTGTGCCGGGGATCCGTGCCAGTGCTGTCCGTCCGGGATCGCCTGGCCGCTGTACAGCGTGGACGTGTGGCCGAGTTGGGCCCCGTCGCCCATGGATGTGTCGATGTCGAGCACGGTCTTCTCGCCGATGAACGCGTCCCGGCCAAGGGCGACCCTGCCGGTCTGGATACGTCCGGCGTGTGCCCGGTAGCAGGGGAAGAACGAGTCCTTGCGGATCACCGCGCCGGCGCCGACCGTCAACAGGTCGGGGCAGGCCGGGACATGGCGGGAGAGGATCGTCACCCCCTTGCCGATCCGCGCGCCCAGGGCTCGCAGATACAGCACGTACAGGGGATTGCCGACGAAGAGAATCATCGGGTTGGCGTGGATCAGCACCTTGACGGTCCAGAAGCGCAGATACTTGAGCCCCCAGACCGGGAACTCACTCGATTTCCACCGGCCGACGAGGAGCCATTTGGCCACGATCGGGAAGGTGCACAGACCGATGAACCCGAGGCCGCCGAAGACGATCGATCGCAGGTAGATGCCGATCAAATCCGAGCCGGCGGAGACCCATCTGTAGCCTCGGTCGGCAACAAATCCGGCGAGGAAGGAATAGCCCAGGAAAAGCAGGAACTGCAGCGTTCCGCAGAGGACATACCGTGGAGTGCTGCCCGGTGTCACCACCTCGGTCGGCGCCGGGGCCGACGACTCGTCAGGGGCGGGCGCCGCGTCCGCGAGCCCCGTCGCCAGGCTGCGGATCGTCGGGTGCCGGTAGATGTCCTTCATCGATGCCGAGGGGAGGTCTGCCCGTTTCCTGACGCGTGCGCAGAATTGGGCCATGACCAACGAGTTGGCGCCGAGGTCGTCGAAGAAGTGGCTGTCGACCGACACCCGCTCGACGGATATGACGTCGGCCAGCACCTCTGCGAGGTCTTTCTCGATGCCGGTCTTCGACCCGGTGTGCCTGCGCTTGTCGATCGCAGACACCTTCGGCCCGGGCGTCAGGACTTCGACGGACTTCTCCTCCATGCGAGCTCCTTGAGGAACTTTCGAGCGCACTCGACCACTTCGGTCGGCGCTCTGTACTCGCTCTTTTCGATGTCCGGAGCGAGCTATCCGGAAGTCATGAGTTCGGGAGCTGTTTTCGGGTTCCAAAACCGTGTTAAGTCTCCAATGCCCATCGTCGGGCTGCCACTCGAACTCGATCGCATTGGCCCAGCAGTGGCTCTCGACGGCGCCAGGGGCTTCTCGCCACCGGACCCCAGGCGCAGGCAGCGCCGAGCACTCACCGCCCGATTCACTCCTCATCCGCGATCCCGCCCGGCGGGACGGCGATGAGCTGCGCGCGAGTCGCGCCCTACTGCATACGAGTGGCGTGTGCCTGATCCGGAGACAAGCGTGTGGCGGCCGCGGAGCCCCTCGGCTCGGTTCGGCCGGCACCGCCGGTCCGTGCCCCGTCACCGCGTGGAAGGGCGCGCCGCGTGTTCTGGCGGCGGGCCTGCCGTAGCCGATGAGTGCACCACGTCCACATCGCTCGCCCGGACGTAGCCCAGCCGGTGGCCCAGCTGGATCTCGTAGTACTGCTCCTGGCCCCTCACGACCGGGTTTGGTGTGTCGCCGAAGGACGACCTGTCGATGTAGGAACCGGCGAGGCGGGCCTGGGTCACGTACCGCTGCCCCGCGAGGAGGCTGTACGGAAGCGGCGACTCGGTCTGCTCCGGCACGTCGTCCGGGTAGGCGTCCTCCTCAGGGAGGGCACGTCCGAACACGGGGATCTCTCTCAGGCCGGCCTTCGGAGTCACCATCTGGCCGCTCGCACCGACGGCGGTCGGGTGCTTCTTCGGGTTTTTGAACCACGCTTTGTTGCCCTGGTACCAGATCGCCGTCCAGTCGCCGCTGCGATCGGCGACCGCGAAGGTCTGGCCGGCGGAGGCCCGCGATCCCAGGTCGTTGACGTCCTCCGTGGAGTCCTCACCTTCCGGATGCCGGCCCGGGTCCTGGATCAGCGCGGCCCTCTCGTCCGGCTCGGTGTACAGGCGGACGGCGCTGGAGCCGTGCGGCGCACACAGCACCCCACTCTTGGTGCACCCCGTGAACGGCGGTTTGTGGGTGGCGAAGTCCGGCAGCACGGTCACCATGTCGTTGTTCGCTCCGCCCGTGGCACGCAGGGGCGCGCCGAGGAGGTCGAAGTAGTGCCGCCAGTCCCAGAAGGGGCCGGGGTCGTCGTGCATGTCGGGGATGGAGCCGGCGGTCGGGGACGGGACGTTGTCGTGGCCGAAGATGTGCTGCCGGTCGAGCGGGATGTCGTACTTCTTCGCCAGGTAACGCACCAGACGGGCCGAAGCCCGGTACATCTGTTCCGAGTACCAGGTGTGCGGCTGCCTGAGGAATCCCTCGTGCTCGATGCCGATCGAGCGCGCGTTCACGAACTGGTTCCCGGAATGCCAGGCCATGTCCTTGGTCCTGACGTGTTGGGTGATGTGACCGTCCTTGGAGCGGATCGAGTAGTGCCAGGACGCCTCCGTCGGATCCTGCACGGTCAGGAGCATGGACGCGAGCGACGCCTCGGTGTCGTGGATGACGATGTACTCGATCTTCTGGTCCCTGGGCCTGTCGGCGAGGTCGTGATTGCCGTAGTCGCCACCGTCGTCGATCGCTTCGTAGGGTGCGCTGAGCCAGGAGCAGGACAGCTCCGCCGGGCACTCGACGTCCTTCGACCGCGCCGCGTCCTTCGGAGAAGGGCGGGGGCGCACGCCGGGGCTGGCGGGGAGGGTGAGGTGCTGCCCCGCGTCGGTGGTGCGGTGCGCGCCCCGCCGGATCAGCGCGAAAACGTCGTTCGCGTACGTCGCCGCCGACGCGGCGTCGTCCGTACCGGGGAACTGTGCCACCGCCTCCCACCAGTCCGCCGGGTCGGCGCTGAGCGGCTTGCCGAGTCGTCGTTGCGTCGCCGCCAGGAGCGCGGCGCCGCCGCGCACGTTGGCGGCGGCGTCCGTGCGCAGCTGGCCCACCGGGGCCCCGATCAGGCGGGCGGCCCGTCGCAGGTCCGCCGTGTCCGCGAAGCCGCTGTCCGAGGGGTTCGTCTCGCGTGAGGACGACGGGCCCGCCGCGACCGCGTCCGGCTGGGCATCGCCGCGGGGCGGCGTCGCCGGGGCCTGGTGGGTGTCCACCAGGTGCATCGGTCCATAGCCGCCGACGACGCTCGGAGCGCCGGAATGGGAGTCCCAGCGTGACTGCAGGTAGGACACCCCCATGAGCACGCTTTGCGGCACGTGGTATTCGTCCGCGGCGGCGGTGAAAGCTTTCTGCAGGCGTTGGTCGGCCGCCACGTCGACGAAGGCCGGCGGGCCGAGCAGCAGCGGGAGCAGGAGTGCTGCAGATGCGGTCGCGCACACGATCCGGCGGCACCCGCACACGGAGGGGCGGGGGGTACGGGGGACGACAGGTTTTCTCATTGCAAGGGTCTCCAACCATGCTCGTCGCAACCAGGACAAAGGAGTTGCCCTTCACGCCACCCCTCGTACGCTTCCGTGCCCGTCACGCCACGTCGCGCCAAGCGTCACCGAGGTGGACCAGCCGCACGGCACAGGCCACCCGGTCGGCGGCAGCACGTCGGCTCCGGCCGGACCCGGGCGCACGGCCCCGTGCCGTACGCTGCCCGCCGCCACCGGCGGTGCGACGACTCAGTCCTGGACCGGGTCCACCTGCCAGTCGGGGTGCCCCGGCATGGGCGGGGTGTGCGACCCGTAGAGCCACGGGGTCAGGAACGGCTTCAGGTCCTCGCCGGCGACCGCGGAGGCGAGGACGACGAAGTCCCGGGTGCCGGCGGCCCGGCCCCGGTACTTCGTCACCCAGGACCGCTCGATCCGGTCGAAGGTCTCCTCGCCGACCTTCTCCCTCAGGGCGTAGAGCACCAGCGCCGAGCCGTCGTACCGCATCTGCTTGAAGAGGGTCGGCTCGGTGGGTTCGGCGGGCGCTCCGGCGTCGTGACGCCACTGGTCGTGCTGCTCGTACGCCGCTCGCATCGCCTCCTCGATGCCGGGGCCGCCGTGTGTGTCGGCGTAGAGGCGTTCGTAGAAGCGGGCGTGCCCCTCGCTCAGCCACAGGTCGGACCAGCGCCTGATGGCCACGCTGTCGCCGGTCCAGTGGTGGGTCAGCTCGTGTACGAGGTTGCGCTCGGCGTCGACCCGGTCGCCCAGCAGGTCGGCCCTCGGCACGACGGACAGTGACTGCGTCTCCAGCGCCACGGGCAGGTCGGTGTCCCCGACCAGCACCCCGTAGCGGCGGAAGGGGTATGGGCCCAGGCGCCGTTCAAGCCAGGCCAGGTGCTCGGGAGTGAGTGAGCGGTACTCCTGGGTGTCGGTGACCAGGCCGTCGGGGACCACGTCCCGGACGGGCAGCCCGCGCGGGCCGGTGCTGTCGACGAACGCGAACTTCCCGATCGCCAGCTGGACCAGCTGCGCCGCGACCGGCTGCTCGGAGTCGTACGTCCACTGGACCCTTCCGTCGGGTTGCCGGACGCGTTCGACGAGCCGGCCGTTGGCGACCGCGGTCAGGCCGGGTGGGGTGGTGATGCGGAAGGTGACCGGCGCACGGAGGCTCGGGTGGTCGTCGGCCGGGAAGATCAGCTTGGCGCCGTCGGGCTGTGCGTACAGCACGGTGCCGTCGGACGTGGGCACCCAGCCGTAGTCCTGGATCGCGTCGCCGCGGTGCCGTTGCTGCGTCGGGTCGGCGGTGTAGGAGACCCGCACGGTGAAGCTGCCGCTGTGGGGGATGGGCTTCGCGGGAGTGACGACGAGCTCGTCGCCGTCGCGTGCGGCGGTCGCCGGTGCGCCGTCGACGGTGACCGTGTGCAGCGTGTTGCCCGCGAAGTCGAGGTCGAAGCGGGACAGGGCCTGCGTGGCGGTCGCGCTGATGGTGGCAGTCGCCTCGAACGGCGTCCTGGGTGCCCGCCAGTCGAAGGCGAGCGTGTAGCGGCGGACCGTGTAGCCGCCGTTGCCGTCGAGCGGCATGAGTGGATCGCCGATGCCCGCGGCGCCGGGGGACGGGGCCTCGCCGGACGAGGCTGCGGAGGGGCCGGGGGCGGGGGAGCGGTGGTCCCCTCGGGGGAGGACGCCGACGATGATGGCGGCGCCGGTGATCCCGACGGCAGTGGTGAGGGCGAGGGCCGTGCGTCGGGCGGGAAGGTCACGGCGGCGACGGCCCCTCAGAGGCCTCGTGAACGACGCCTTCACCGAAGGAACCGCGGGGCGTCGCGGGATGCGATCGGTCGCCGCAGGTGGCGGCCGGTCGTTCGACGGGCGGGGCTCCCTGTTGTTCGGCTGACTCGGCTGCCGGCGGTCGTGATCTTCATGGCCGCACTATGCCAGCCAGAGATCATTATCATGAAATATATCTATGTATCGCCCGCTCGTATGGGTGAGAGGGCGGAGTGCGTGGCGTCGGCCGGGCGGCCTCAGCGCACCGGATCAGAGCGTTCCGGTCCGAGCGGGTCAGAGCGCGCCGTCGGGCACGGCGACGCCGGGCAGTGCCTGCTGGGTCCAGATCGTCTTGCCCGAAGTCGTGTAACGGGTGCCCCAGGCCTGTGCCAGCTGCGCGGTGATGAACAGGCCGCGTCCGCCCTCGTCGACCGTGCCGGCGTGGCGCAGGCGCGGTGCGGCCGAGCCGCCGTCCCGCACTTCGCACGTCAGGGTGCGGTCATGGATCAGGCGGAGCTCGATCGGGGGGCTTCCGTATCGCACGGCGTTGGTGACGAGTTCGCTGACGATGAGCTCGGTGTTGAAGGCGGTCTCGTCGTCCACGCCCCACGCGGCGAGCTGTCGGCCGGTACGACTCCGGGCGACGGCCACGGCCGCGGGATCGGAGTCCAGCGGCCACGAACCGGTCCGGGGGGAAGGACCGGGTGCGCGCGACGATCACCGCGGCATTGCCGGCGCCCAGCTCTGCGGGGAGTCCGTAGACGAGGGCGTCGCAGAGCTCCTGGAGCGGACGGTCGTGGTAGTCCGGCGCCGACGACAATGACTTTGCGGGACCGGCGAGATATGAGGTGAGTCTCAGGTCACTGGTGAACACCAGGACGCTGCCGTCCGGCACCGCGACGTCGACGGCTGCGAAGAGCGCGCCCTCCGTCGTGCCCAGCCGCGGCCCGGCCGGTGTGCCGCAGCCGGTGACCGTGCGGTCGGGGCGCACGACGAGTGGGGCCAGGCGGCCCGCTGCAGCCATCGTGCACGTCCCGGTCAGAGGGTCGTGCACCGCGTACACGCAGTCGGCGGTGAGCGTTTCGCGCCGCAGCGGATCGCCGAGCGGGAGATGGGCGCGTTCGGCGGCGAGCTGGCCCGCTATGTCGTGCAGGCGGGCGAGGAGCTCGTCGGGGGTGAGGTCGAAGGCCGAAGGGAGCGTACGACGGTGCGCAGTTGCCCCATCGTGGCTGCCGCGTGCAGACCACGTCCCGCCACCTGGCCGACGACCAGGGCGGTGCGGGCGCTGGACAGGGCGATGGTGTCGTACCAGGCGCCTGGATCGGCGCCGGTGACGGAGAGGTAGGCGGTCTCCAACGACGCGTGGGCGGCGGGGCAGCAGCTGGCGCTGGACCGTGGCGGCGACCGTGTGCTCGCGTATGTAGCGCCGGGCGTTGTCGATGCACAAGGCCGTGTGCGTGGCCACCTCGACCGCCAGTTCCCGGTCGCCTTCGTCGAAGGAGCGCGAGTTTCCGGTGCGGTACAGACTGACGACGCCGAGGGCCCCGCCACGCAACGCCAAAGGAACCACGAGCAGGGAATGGGCTCCCGACGAGTGGATCGCCTCCGCGCGCGGGGGATCGACGGCCGGCCACCGGGCGGTCGGATGGAGCATGACCACACGCGGACGCAGGTCGGCCAGGGCCTGGGTGAAGGGGGTCGGAGCCGGCAGGCGGCGCACATCCACCGGATGAGCGCCGCGCCGCTCATCGCGCCGACGGCGAGCCGGGCCTGCCGGAGGAGGTGCTCGACCACTTCGAGGGCCACTGCGGAGAGGCGGTGCTCGCCGCGCCGGCTGTCCCGCAGGGCCACGGGAGTCGCACGGCGGGCACCGGTCAGCCCTTCGGTCGGGGCCACCGGGGCCCATGTGGCGCGCGTATACGAAGGAACACTGGGATGCTGAGTGCAGGAGCGCTGCCCATGACCTGACGAACAGTGGTGGTGAGCGCCATGACTGGGTTGCAGGACAACGGTCCGGGATCGACGCCGCGCGCCGATCCCCAGGGCGACCCGTTTCTGAGCACGCGGTTCGCCGTCCCGAAGTGCCCCGCGACATTCCTGCGGCGGGAGCGGTTGGTCAAGCACCTCGACCAGGCGCTGCTGACCCCGTTGACCATGGTCAACGGAGCCGCAGGCGCGGGCAAGACCCTGCTGGTCGCCGACTGGGCCGCGGGGCGGGACCGGCCCGTCGCCTGGCTCACCACCGAGGCCTCGGACCAGGGGTGCGGAATTTTCTGGGCGTACCTGCTCCAGGCGCTGCGCGCCTCTGGTGTGCCGCTGCCCGCCGAGGTCGGCTTCCCCGCGGACGCGAACCGCGTGGACCACACCCTGCTGGCACGGCTCGCCGCCGACCTGAGCGCCCGGGACCGGCCCCAGATCGTGGTGCTCGACGAGTACGACAGGGTGACGGACCCGGAGATCGCGGAGCAGTTGGAGTTCGTCCTGCACCACGCCGGGCGGGGCATGCGCCTGATCCTCGTCACGCGCACGGAACCCCTGCTGCCCCTGCACCGTTACCGGGCGGCCGGCGACATGACGGAGATCAGGAACGCGGAGCTGGCGTTCACTCCCGAGGAAGCGGCCGCGCTGCTGGAACGGCACGGGCTGTGCCTTCCGGTGCCCGCTGCGGGTGCGCTCGTGGAGCGCACCCGGGGATGGGCCGCCGGGCTACGGCTGTGTGCCCTCGCCGCGCAGGAGAGGCCGGATCCGGAGACGTATCTGAAGGAGTTCGAGGCAGACCGCACCACGGTCGCCGACTTCCTGCTGGCGGAGGTGCTCAAGCGGCAGTCCCCCGAGACGCAGGACCTGCTGCTGCGGGTCAGCGTCCTCGAGCGCTTCTGTCCAGAGCTCGCGAACGCGCTGACGGAGCGCACCGACGCCGGGGCCATCCTGGCCGGGCTGCACCGCGAGAACGCGTTCGTCGAGCACCTGGGGCACGCCTGGTACCGCCTCCACCCGCTGTTCGGGGAGATCCTCCACGCCCATCTGCAGATGCGGTCTCCCGGTCTGGAGCCCGAACTCCACCGGCGGGCCGCGACATGGCTGCAGCGCTCCGGATCCCTCGCGGAGACGCTCGGTCACGGTGCCGCGGCGGGCGACTGGGAGTTCACCGCCGGTGCCCTCGTCGACGACCTCGCCATCGGTCAACTCTTCACCGGCCTGCAGTGCGACGACCTGGCCGGGCTGTTCTCGCGGATGGGGCCCGAGGCCACGAGCACCGCCACGGACCTCGTCCGCGCGGCCCGCGAGCTGTCCCGGTGCGACCTCGACCGGGGCCTGGCCCATCTGCGGCACGCCGAGCAGAGCCTGGCCGAGGAACGGACGTCGACGGGGGACGATTCACCCGGCCTGGCGGCGGCCGGGCTGAGCTGGGCCCTGCTGGAAGCCCTGGCGGCCCGCCTGACGGGTTCACCCGGAAGGGCGGAGAGTGCCGCGGAGGCGGCGGAGAAACTTCAGGAGGAGGTGCCCACTCACCTGCTGGACGAACATCCCGAACTCACCGCCCTGCTGCTGACCCACCTGGGCTCGACGCGGCTGTGGGCCGGGCGCTTCGAGGACGCGCGGGCCGCCCTGACCACGGCGGCCTGCTGCTCCGGGGGCGCTTCGACCGCGCTTGCCCGCGAGGAGTCCCTGGGCCATCTCGCCCTGATCGACTACCTGAACGGCTGGCTCGGCAGAGCGGAGCGCAAGGCCCAGGCGGCGATGACGGAGACGGAGCGGTTCAGCCTGCCTCAGGCATCCGGCTCCGGCATCGAGCTGCTGGTCCTGGCCGCCGTGGCCGTCGACCGCAACGAACTGGGGCAGGCCCGGGCGCTCCTCGACAGGGCGGCGGACTCGCAGCACGCGGTGCGGGACCCGGTGATGGAGGCGGGACGGGCCATCGCCACCGCGCGTCTGCTGCTGGCCCGCGGTGACACGCACGCCGCGCTCGAAGCGGTGGAACCGGCCGTCGCCGCCGACGTGGTCTCCCCCTGGGCGCAGGGGCAGACAGCGCTGGTGGCCTCCGCCGCGCACCTGGCGGCGGGTCGGCCGGAGACGGCGGCCGAGCTGCTGCAGGCGGTGCCCGACGACCAGCCGGCGTGTCTCGTGGGGGCAGCACGGGCCCAGCTCGTCGTGGGCAGACCGATCGAGGCGATGGAGCTGCTCGACAGAGTGCGTCCCGAGGGCCGCAGCGGCCCCGCGGTGACCGTCCGGGCCTCGCTGGTGAGGGCCCAGGCATTCGAGGGGGCGGGGGACTCCGCAACCTCGCGCAGGCTCGTCGCCCAGGCTCTCCACGAGGCACGCCGTGAGCGACTGCGGCGCCCGTTCCTCGAAGCCGGACCGTGGATCCGGCCTCTGCTGGGCATGGTGCCCCTGCGAGAGCTGGCCGCGGGCTGGCTCACCCCCGGTCCGCCCGCACACGGTGGGCTGCCCCGGTCCGAGGACCGGTCACCGGCGCCGGTCGTGGAGGACCTGAGCGGACGCGAGCGCGATGTGCTGGAACGGCTGGCCCAGATGATGTCGACGGAGGAGATCGCCGCCGATCTGTATGTGTCGGTGAACACGGTCAAGACCCACCTCAAGAGCGTCTACCGAAAGCTGGCGGTGAACCGGCGCCACGACGCGGTGCGCCGCGCGCGCGAACTGCGGCTGCTGCCACCACGACCGTGAAGGGGCCACTGAGGGCCGGTGAGGGGCGGGTCCATGACGGGTCCTGCCGCGGCCCGTCCGGCTCGCCCGTGGTGGGTGAAGCGCCGGCTGGCTTCTTCGGATGCAATGGGGGTGGCGGCAGGGCAGGTGCCTGTCGCTGCCCGGCCGACTCCGCCGGCGTCCCGGGCCGACTCGGCGAGGTGGACACCGTGACGCACTGGCGGGCGCTGGTCGTCCTGGGCACCGCCCAGTTCCTGATGGTCCTCGACACGTCCGTCATGAACGTGTCCATCAGCCAACTGGTCGAGGACTTCGACACCGAGGTCACCGCCATCCAGGCCGTCATCACGCTGTACGCGCTGGTCATGGCGGCGTTCATGATCATCGGCGGCAGGCTCGGGGACATGTTCGGACGACGTCGTCTCTTCCTCCTCGGTCTCGTCGTCTACGGCACCGGGTCGGCCCTCACCGCCGCGGCGCCCACTCTGTGGGTCCTCACGCTGGGCTGGTCGATCATCGAGGGACTGGGTGCTGCGATGGTGCTGCCGGCCATGGCGGCCCTCGTGGCCGAGTCCTACCGCGGACGGGACCGGGCCGTCGCCTATGGGGTCATCGGCGGACTCGCCGGGGCCGGAATCGCGGTCGGCCCGCTGCTGGGCGGCTGGGTGACGACGTACCTCACCTGGCGCTTGGTGTTCGCCGGTGAGGTCGTGGTCGTCATCGCCGTGCTGTGCTTCCACCGGGTGATCACGGAATCCCCCCGGACCGGTCCGCGCCCTCGGCTGGACGGGGTCGGCGCCGCACTCTCGGCGGCCGGGCTCGCGTTGGGCGTGCTCGGGGTGCTGCAGAGCAGCACCTGGGGATGGGTGCAGCCCCGCAACTCGCCCTTCACCGTCCTGGGCTTCGCGCCGACCCTGTTCGTCATCGGCGCCGGGCTGGCCGTGCTGGCCGCCTTCGTGCACTGGGAGCGGCTGCGGGAGGCCCGTGGCGCCGAGCCGCTGGTGCATCTGCCCCTGCTGCACAAACCGACGCTGCGGTCCGGCCTGATGTCCCTGCTGAGCCAGAACCTCATTCTGCTCGGACTGTTCTTCACCATCCCCCTGTACTTGCAGGTGGTTCAGGGTTTCGACGCCTTTCAGACGGGGCTGCGGCTGCTCCCGGTGTCCGTCACCATGCTCGCGGCCTCCATGATCGCCGCCCGGCTGGGGCGGGTGGCCGGACCGCGCCGAGTGGTCCGATGGGCCCTGGCGACCCTGGCCGCCGCCATCGTGTGGCTGCTGGCCACCATTGACCCGGTCATCGACGACGCGCAGTTCGCCGGAGCCATGGCCCTGCTCGGCGTGGGCATGGGCCTGCTCGCCTCGCAGCTGGGCAACGTCGTCCAGTCCAGCGTGGGCGAGGAGGAACGCAGCGAGGTCGGCGGGCTGCAGTTCACCGCCCAGAACCTCGGCTCCGCGCTGGGCACCGCGCTCATCGGATCGATACTCATCGGCTCCCTGGCCAACGTCTTCACCGCGCAGGTGGAGGACCACCCGAGGGTGTCGGAGGAAACCCGCCGGCAGACCGGTGTCGCCCTCGAAGCCGGGATCACCTTCGTGCCCACCGAGCAGGTGCGCTCGGCGGCCGAACAAGCCGGGCTGCCGCCGTCCGAGGTAGACGCCCTCGCGGAGTCGTACGCGTCGGCGCAGCTCGACGGTCTGAAGGCGGCGATCCTCGCCACCGGGGGGATCACGCTCGCCAGTTTCCTGGTCACGCGGCATCTGCCGACCCGGGCCGGCGGCGCGAGCCGACCCGGTGGCGGCGCCCCGGCCGACGCGATCGGTTCGCCCCGCTGACTTCGAGGGAGGTCGCGATGTCCGAGACCGAGCGTGCCGCGCCGCGAGCGCGCATCGTCGAGCGACGGAGCCATGCCGACTACACCGGTGGCGTCTACGGATCCATGCTCGCAGCCTCGGTGATCGTCGGCGTCGGCACCCTGGGTGCGTACCCGCTCCTGGAGCTGGTGCTGTTGCTGTTGCTCACCGGTGTGGCGTTCTGGATCGCGCATGTGCACGCCCAGCTGTTCGGGGCACGCCTGGCACAGCAGAGCCTGGATCGCCGGACTGTGCTGCACGTGTGCCGCGACGAGTGGCCGATCGTCAAGGCCGCCGTCCCGCCGGCCGTCGCCGTGGCCGTCAGCCCTCTCCTGGGCCTCGACATATCGGGCGCTCTCTGGCTGGCGCTCACGGTCGCGGTGGCGGGCCAGGTGGGCTGGTCGGCGGCCGCGGCACGACGGGCCGGTGCCTCGTGGCTCCTGGTGACGGTCGCCGCCTCGGTGAATTTGCTGCTCGGTCTGCTGATCATCTTGTTCAAGCTCCTCCTGAAGCATTGACGCAGGTGGAGCGGGTGTGCCGGGCGACGTATCACCTCTACGGGGTGAGGCCGCGCGGTGCGCCGGGGCGGAGGATCGCAGGGAAGGGGTGCAGCCCGCCTGTCCCAGGACACTTGGGGGAGAGCAGCTGATGCGCTACGAGATCCGCGTCGAAGGACACATGTCGGAGACGCTGACCAGTGTCTTCCCGGAGCTGGACCACGTGGTGATGTCCGGACAGACCATCCTGTTCGGTTCCGTCGTCGACGAGGCGCACCTGTACGGGCTGCTGGCCCGCTGCCAGTCGCTGGGTCTGCGGGTCCTGGAGATGCGCCAGCTGCCGGAGTGACGCGACCGTCACCGCCCAGGCTCCCTCAGGGCGTGGATCCTGCCGGAGCGGGTGGCGGCGCCCAACGCCTCGAAGTCCCGCTCGTTCCGGTCGGCGTAGGCCTGGGCGAACTCGGTGAGCGCACGGTCGAAGCGGTCGCTCCCGCCCAGGTAGGCGGCGATGGCGACGGGGTCGCCGGAGCGGGCGTGGGCTCGCGCCAGACAGGCCCCGCACACGTGCGCGAACAGGCGCAACAGGCTGGGGTCCATGGTGTCCGGCCGTGCGATGCCCTTCCAGTCCCGCAGCTGGCGCACGTAGAAGTCCCGGCTCTGCCCATCGAAGCCCGTGACGTGGGTCCAGCCCAGGAAGATGTCACTGGTCGTCTGGATCAGCCGCTGTCCTGCCACCACACGGCGGCCCTGGTTGTCGTAGCGTTCGCTGTCCAGGTGGGCGGCGAGGACCGACTCCTGTGCCTCCTTGGCCTGCAGCAGCAGGGGGTCGGTGCCGTCCCTGCCGAGCAGGAGCAGGATCCAGCAGCGTGTTCCGACGCTGCCGACGCCGACCACCTTCCGGGCCAGGTCGACCAGGCGGTAGCGGCGCAGCAGGTGCCGGCGCTCGGACGACAGGGTCCGCGCATACTCGTCCAGGATGGTCTCGAGTTCCCGCTGCTCCTCGGAGGGGTCGGCCAGCAGATCCTGTAGGCGGGTGATGAGCGGTGGGTCCGCTGCGATCCGCAGGCCCTCGGCCGTGACCCGGGAGAGCCGCTCGAAGGCCTGGAGATGGGTGCGGGTACGGGCTCGCGCCGTCGCCTCGGCGGTTCGGCGTCTGGCTTCCTTGCTCATCGACGAGGCCAGCAGTTCGCGCAATTGGTCGGCGTCGTCCTGCGCGTACCAGATGTCCAGGGTGCGCATGGCGGCGAACTCCCGCATCCGCTCCCGGTAGGCCTGCACGCAGGTCCGCACCGCGCCGTTCTGCACCTCGACCGAGAAGCCGTTGGCCCGGCCCGCGATCGCGAAGCTGGCCGCCAGACGCTTGACGTCCCATTCGAACGGCCCGGGCAGGGTCTCGTCGAAGTCGTTGATGTCGAAGACCAGATGACGCTCGGGCGAGGCCAGCAGGCGGAAGTTGAGCAGATGGGCGTCCCCGCAGAGCTGTACGGTCAGGCCGGTGTTCGGGAGGGGCCCGAGGTCCGAAGCCATGATCGCTGCCGCGCCGCGGTAGAAGCGGAACGGGGACTCGAGCATGCGGCCGTAGCGGATCGGTACCAAATCGGGCAGCCGCGTGACCGATTGGCGCTCGATCACCTCAATGGGATCGGGCCGTTCCCGCTCCGCGTCGAACCGGCCGTGGCTCGAACGCGGGGCGCGCGTACGCGCGGCCCTGCCGTACGCCGCCCTCTCGGCCGGTGACAGCGCGGCCGTGATGGCGTTCGGTGTAGCCATGGCGAACCTCCTGGACCGTTTGTTCGTTCCGGGGAGCCCTACTCCGCCGGCGGCTCCCGGCCCTGGCGCAGCAACCCCGCCCGGATCGCATTCGAGAGCACCCGTGCGGCGACGCCCACGAGCAGCAGCCCGCCGGTCATTTGAAGCATCGTCACCACCCGCCCCGTCTCGGAACGGGCGGTGATGTCGCCGAACCCGACGGTGGTGAACGTGGTCAGCGTGAAGTACAGGGCATCCGTCTTGGTCAGCGGTTCGCTGAAGGAGCCCGGGACCGCATGCTCCAGCAGGTAATAGGCGCTCGCGAAGAGCACCAGATACAACGCCAGCGTGGCGCCCAGGGCCTCGACGGCCTTCAGACGGGGATGGGGCGAGCGCACGATGGCCCGTATCTCCCAGGAGAAGACCACGACGACCGCCAGCAGACCGCACGCGAACAGGGCCGAGGCACCACTCGTGCTGCCCCCGTTCAAGGGGAGCAGGTAGTACGCGGTGACGAGGCTCGCCGCGACGAACAGGGCACGCGCGAGGGACGCGGCCGAGGCCCAGAGTCCCGGGCCCGTTCGTCCGCGATCCGTTGCCCGCCCCGACTGGGCGGGCTCCGTGCGGGCAGCCGCTGGATCGTTCATCTCGCGTCTCTTCGTCCGGACCCCGGTACGCCGAGGCATGTCTTTCGGCACCCACCTCATCGCCCCGGCGGTGCGTACGGATCACCCGCCTGGGGTGACCCGGTGACCCGGCGGTCGGCGGGATGCTGGTGCGGTGAGATCTCCACACACCGCCCCGTCGGCGGTCCGGGAGCGATCTGCTCGATCGCGCGAGGAGGAGCCATGACCGTGTCGCGTGGTCCGGCACCGCGTACCGGACCGGAACACATGCCCGACGGGGCGGCCTCCGGGCAGGGGGGCGACCCCGAGGAAGTGCTGGCGGAACTGGGGCGCTCGTGGACGTGGATCCTGGGTTCCGCGGTCGCCACGCTCGTGCCCGGCATCCTGGTACTGGTCTGGCCGGACGAGACCCTGCACATCCTGGCGGTCCTGATCGGCCTGTATCTCCTCGTGATCGGGGCATTCCGGTTCGTCGCGGCCTTCGGCCGGGACGAACTCGGCCAACGGCTGCCCGGGCTGCTGATCGCGGTGCTGTACGTCCTGGCCGGGGTGCTCTGCCTGAGGAACCCGTTGCAGACCATCGCCGCGCTTTCGTTGATCGTCGGGATCGTCTGGCTGGTGTCCGGCATCCTCACCCTCTACGGAGCGATCGCCGCCAAGGACCTGCCGCACCGCGGCTTCGTCATCTGCGCCGCGGTGATCGCCATCCTCGCGGGGGTCGTGGTACTGGCCCTGCCCACCGAGTCGGCCCGGGCGCTGACCCGGCTGCTCGGTCTGTGGCTCGTCCTGCTCGGCCTGGTCGAGGTGGTGGTCGCGTTCGCGTGGCGGGCCGCGCTGCGCAGGTCCGGCGTGGCGGAGCCGCACGCCGGCGGCGAGGCAGCCTGAGGGGCGGGCACCACCCGTGAGCCATGGTCGGGAAAACCGCTCACCCGCCTCGGGTGAGGCCACTCGGTCCTTGCCGTGGGCACGCTGAAGACGGCACAGAACGGCTGCCGGGCCGAGGCCCGGGACGGAGGAGAGACATGAGCGCGCAGATGTACCTCGCGTACGACTATCCGCTGCTGAGCGTCTTCTGGTCCATGCTGTGGTTCTTCCTGTGGATCATGTGGTTCATCTTGCTCTTCCGGGTCATCGTCGACATCTTCCGGGACGACAAGCTGAACGGTTGGGCCAAGGCCGGCTGGCTCGTGTTCGTCATCATCCTGCCCTTCCTGGGTGTCCTGATCTACGTGATCGCCCGTGGCAAGCACATGGGGCAGCGTGAGGTGGCGCAGGCGCGCGAGCAGCAGGCGGCTTTCGACAGCTACATCCGGGAGACCGCCAAGGGCGGCGAGGGCCGGCCCAGCAGCGCCGACGAACTCGCCAAGCTGTCCGAAATCCGTGCCCGCGGCGACATCACGGACGAGGAGTTCCGCAGGGCGAAGGAACTGGTCCTGAAGGACTCGAGCCCGTCGCAACGCGCGGGCGCAGGTACCTCCCCCTCCGGTGGCTGAGAACACCGCACCAGACTGAAACGAGGCAGCACGATGACCACAACTCACACCGCGCACGCGCACCCGGCCAAGCGGCACTGGGCCGAAGGCCTGACGGCTTTCGCGGCCGTCATGCTCATGATCGCCGGGGTACTCGACCTACTTCGGGGCATCATGGCGATCGCCCAGGACGACGTCTTCGTCACGACAGGCAACTATGTCTTCGCGTTCGACCTCACCGGCTGGGGCTGGGTCCACCTCGTTCTGGGCGCCGTCGCCGTGATCGTCAGTCTCGGACTCTTCCAGACGGCGATGTGGGCGCGCGTGGCCGGGGTGGTCATCGCCGGATTCATCATCATCGCCAACTTCCTCTCCCTGCCGTACTCTCCGGTCTGGTCGATCGTGATGATCGCTTTCTCGGGGTTCGTCATCTGGGCCCTGTGCGTGGCCCGGGAGGACGGGTTCGCCAGGCCCGTCCAGTGAGAACGGCAGTAGCCGAAACCGCGCTGAGGGCGCCACGTGGGACGACACAGCACGGAGGCGAGCGGGCCGGGAGGCCGCCCGACGGCAGCCGCCGATCAGGGGCGTGCCGGGTGGGCGCGGCTGGCACTGCTCGCCGTGCTGGCGAGCGTCCTGGTGGCGCTCGTCGCAGCCGGTCTGCGGAGCGTGCTCTGGGCACTGGTCGGCATCGCCGGACTGGCCCTCGTCGCCGTCGGGCTGTGGTGGACTGTGGCCCATACCGGTGTGGTGCGGGTGGCGGGAGTGGTCCTGTCCCTGACCGCGCCGGTCACGGTCCTGGCGCTGTACGGCGCATCCGGCATGTTGGGGCCGGCCCTTGTCTCGCTGGCCCTGTGGGTGCTGGCCATGGCGGCTGCCCGGATCGCCGTGGCGCCGGGACAGATCCATTCCGCACGCGACAATGAACCCACCGAGGCGCCCCACCATCCCTGGATCCTCATGAATCCGCGCTCCGGCGGCGGCAAAGTGGGACGTTTCGATCTGGTCGACAAGGCGCGGGCGGTGGGTGCGCGTGTCGTCCTGCTCGGCGCCGGCGGGCAGGACGTGGCCGAACTGGCCCAGCAGGCCGTGGCCGACGGAGCCGACCTGCTGGCGGTGGCGGGCGGGGACGGCACCCAGGCCCTGGTGGCCGAGGTGGCGGCGCGGCACGACCTGCCCTTCCTGGTGATTCCCGCCGGTACCCGCAACCACTTCGCCCTCGGCCTGGGTCTGGACCGCGACGATCCGGCGACGGGGCTGGACGCGCTGGCCGACGGCGTCGAACTCCGCGTCGACCTCGGCTTCGCCGCCGACCGGGTGTTCGTCAACAACGCCTCCTTCGGAACATACGCGGCCGTGGTCGGCGACCCCGCCTACCGCGACGCGAAGGTGCAGACGACCCTGCAGGACCTGCCGGGACTCCTCACCGGTCCCGACGCGCCCAGGCTGCGGATGCGGGCCGACGCCGCCCGCGCCGAAGGGCTGCAGGCACTGCTGGTCAGCAACAACCCCTACCTGCGCGCTGTCGACTCGGCCCAGCCGGGTCGCCGGGAGCGGCTGGACTCCGGACTGCTCGGCGTGCTGTGCGTGCGGGTCGAGAACGCCGCCCAAGCGGTGCGAATGGTGCGCGGCGGGCGTTCCGCGGGCCTCCAGCGGCTCACCGCTCAGGAAGTGGTCGTCGAAGCGGACACGGACACGGACACCGTCCCGGCCGGCATCGACGGGGAACACGTCCTGCTGCAGTCACCCGTGGTGTGCCGGATCGCCCCGGGGGCGCTGCGGGTCCGCGTGCCCCGCAACCGCCCGGGTACCCCCCGGAGCAGACCCGCGGCCGACTGGCAGCGCGTCACACGAATCGCGCTGGGCCCGCTGGCTCGCGGCAGAAGACGGTCCCCGGCTCCCGCCTGACGCGCAGGCGCCGTCGCGGCATGACACGGCGGCGGGTATGCCGCGGAGGATCACTGGGCCGCGGCAGGGTCGGCCGACAGGACCGGTACGTCGGCGCGATCGAACGGGAACTGCCGGGCGAGCCTTGCTCGGCCCAGCGCCCGGGTGCCGCGCGGGGCTCACCCCGGTGCCGCGTTTCCCTCCTGAGCGACGCACCAGCGAGCTGCTTCCCCAGAGACCTCGAATCGACCCGGGATCGACGCGCCGTCAGCCGCTCACCAGGGAACCGGCGCAAGATGTGCACGCAGCCGGGGGCGGATGAGCCGTCCGGTGTGTGACGGTGGCGGGCCCGCCTCGGTCAGGAGAGGGCCGGTGTCAGCCGGGTTTGTCGCCGGTCTCGCAGATCTGGCGGGCGATCGCGCGCAGTTTGATGTTTTGGTCCTGCGAGGCCTTCTTGAGCAGTTTGAAGGCCGTGTCCTCGGTCAGTTTGTAGCGCTCCATGAGGATGCCCATGGCCTCGCCGATCTCGTGGCGGGTCTCCAGGGCGTGGCCGAGCTGCTGGTGTGTACGCGAAGCGGAGAAGGCCACGGCCGCGTGAGAGGCCAGGATCCAGCCGGCTCGGCGAGCGGCCTCGTCGAAGGCCCGCGGCTGCCGGGAGTACAGGTTGAGCGCGCCGAGCTCGTCGTCCTCGGTGAAGAGGAGAATGCCCATCATGCTCCCCATGCCCAGCTTCCTCAGCTCGGGGACGAAGCGGGACCAGCGCTCATTCGGCCGGCCCAAGTCATCGATCGCGTAGATCTGCTGACGGTTCGTCACGGCGTCGAAGCACGGGCCTTCGCTCAGGTCCTGCTGGATACGGTCCGCACGGCGCACCACGTCGCTCGTCGCCGCCAGGGCCTGCACCTCACCCCGTCGCACGGTGAGAATGCCGGCGTCGTCGCACCCGTTGATCAGAACCGTCGCATGATCCACGATGCGGTCCAACGTGTCCTGGACCGAGTCCTGGGCGAGCAGATCCCGCGCCATTTCTGCGAGGGCGACGGCGAATTGCTCCCAGACCTCGCCGTGCTCGTGCGCCATGTGCCACCTGCTTATTCGTTGAAGCGCCCGCGCCGCTCACGCTCGATTCCATCTTGCCACCCTCGCGTCCCCACCGCGCCGAACACGCGTCTTCGGGCACGGTGCCCGCGGAGGGGCGGCCGCCGAGTGTTGTTTCAAGTTAAAGCAGCGTGATCGCGCACAGACGCCGCCCTCCGTTCGGTGGGCACCGGGGAATGCTGCGGGATGGGCCCGACCGCGTTGTCAGTGGCTTCCGGAACAATGTCCTTGCAGCGAGAACGCCACCGCTCCCGGCGGTGCGCGATCGAACCCGTCCGTCGAAAGGCCCGCCCGCACATGACGCCCCCTCCCCACCGCCGCGCCGTGCCGCGAGCCCTGAACGGAGCCCGCTGACGATGCTCCGAGCCCTCCCGCGCACACCCGCTCCACTCGGCCCCGGCGGTTCCGAGATTCTGCGTCTCATCACCGTGCAACGCGTTCCCGTCTGTCTCACGGTGCACGCCAACGGCCGTCGCCGGTACGGCTACTGGCAACCCCTGAGTTCCGTTGCCGGGCAAGGAGGTTGCTACGTGGCCCTGCCCACCGACGAGTGCGACGCGCTGCACGCGGCGGGCCGGATCGTGCTGGGGGACCCGGTGGTCGATCCGGCGAAGACCACGTACCCGGTGCGCCCCGCCCTGCGGAGTGCACCGGCCCCGGCAGGCGCACTCCGGCAGGCGGCCCTCACGGCCTGAGCACGTCAGCACGAGCGCGGCCCGGGACTGTGGCCCGGGCCGCGCAGGGCCCGCCGCGAGAACGCGTGGCGGGCCCTGCATCCTGGGTTGTTCAGTGCCGGAAGATGTCCTTCATCTTTTCCTTGGCCTGTCGGGCGTCACCCTTCGCCTGCTCCGCCTTGCCTTCAGCAGTCAGACTCTCGTTGCCGACAGTGCGCCCGGTGGCTTCCTTGGTCTTGCCCTTGGCCTGCTCGGCCTTGGCCCGTGCCTTCTGGTGCTTGGCCACTGCGGATCACGTCCTCACGCTTCGACTGTGCGATCCATGACTACGACTGACCGGGAAAAACCGGTCCAAACCCGATCGCCGGTGACCGGTGCGCGGTGCGCAGGATCCGTCACGGTCCGTGACGATTGCGGGCGGGGCTCAGCGGTTCGGAACTGTTGTTGCTTGACCGTGCTGCCGGCCGAGGTCGACATCGAGCCGAGGAGTTCGCGGGCGAGCTGCGCGGTCTGCTCGGTCAGTAGCGGTTCGGGCGGGTCCAGCCGGGCGCCCCCGGCCCACAGCAGCAGCCGTACCCGCTGCCGTGCGGTCTCCGCCTCCGCGAGCAGTCGTCGCCAGTGCGCGGTGGCATGCGCGCGCTGCTCGGTGTCCGTGATCGGCGCCGGCTGTACCGCGTCCTCGGCGCCGGTCATGTACGCACGCGTCCGGGACCCGTGCAGCCTGCCCTCCAGCTTCTGGTGGAGGTCCGGCGCGCCGCCCGCGAGCGCGGCGGCGTTGAGCTTCGCCAACCGGACGTCGTCCAGGGCCTGGTGGGTCTCGTCGATGGAACGGGCCACCTTGGCCCGCAGTGGCCCCAGATGGTGTGCGTCGCCCAGCCAGTCGATCACCGCCTCGATGTCCAGGCCGTCGAGCGCGATGCCGCCCTCCGCCGCCGCGGTGGCCAACGGGGCGTGCCGGTCGCCCGGATCGTGTTCACGCCCATGGGTGTGGTCCCGTGTCCAGGTCCACACGGATCTGATGGAGCCGACGCCGACGCCGCCGACGCGTACCAGCAGGTGCACAGGGGGTGCGTGAGGACGATCGGGGGAATGCGCCTTCGGTGAAGCCGAAGACGGTGTACGAGTCTTCGTCGTCCGGGCCGGAGTCGGCCGGGGCCTCCGGGACCGTGCCGATCAGATGGAGTCGGCTGCGGGTCGGCCGGAACAGGTGGGTGGCAAACGACAGTTGACGTGCCGGCGGGGGTGGCAGCAGATACGACACCGCAGCGAACCAGTGCGCGATCCTGTCCGTCGAGCTGTCGACCACGACCACCGAGGGTCTGCCCTCCTCGGTCAGCGCGGTGAAGACGGCGGCCAGCAGCGGCGTCAGCCCCCGCCCCAAAGACCGCCCTGTCCACGACCGGTTTGCGCCACCCCGTCGCTTCGCTCGAGCCCCTCAGTTGTTCCAGCTCTCGTCATACGGGTCGTGCGGCGTCGCGACCGGCCTGGCCCGGCTGACGTCGAGGAACGGGATGATGCCTCCGTTGACGGGATCCTTGGCGCGTTTGCCGGTGTAGGTGCCGGTGACTTCGAGCCAGCTGTCGGGTTGGAGGACGGGCGGGATCCGTCCGGTCAGGCCGACCTTGACGGGTTGGGCGTCGGCGGCGCAGCAGTTGAGGGCCATGCGGACGAGATACGGCGTACCGGCGCGGTCGAGGGCGACGAAGCCGGTGATCCTGATCCGCCGGTCGCCGAGGGAGCGGCCGTGGCCGTAGGCCGCGCGGCCGGCGTAGTCGACGAGGCTGAGCGGGACCGGGTCGCCGGCGGGGAGGGCGGGGTAGCCGAAGGGCGCCTGCAGGGCCGTGCCGGTGCGCATGGCGCTGTAGGAGCCCAGGGCGGGCGGGGCGACCAGGATCAGGGCGAGCAGGGGGAGGATGAGGAGCCAGGAGATACGCGGTTCGCGGTGGGCGTGTCCGTGCTCGTGTTCGTCCTGCTCCGCTTTGTGCCCGCCCTGGTCGTCTCTGTGGTCGACCTCGGGTTGGCCCCGCTTGGTCGTGCGCGCCCCGCGCAACTCGTACCACACCGTGGCGAACGCGGCGGCGATCAGCACAACCCCGGCTCCGAGCAGCAAGGGCTGCAACCCGGCCTTGACGTACCGCAGGTAGAGATCCGTGGCACCGGCGTGCAGCACCGCCGCGCCGACCAGGAAGAGCACGGCCGCCTGCGCCTGCCGGTTCACAGCAGCACCGCCCCGACCAGGACCGACATGAGAATTGCCAACGTGAACGTGGCGGGAGCGAACCGCAGGGCGAACCCGCGGCCGAACGTGCCGACCTGCATGGCGAAGAGCTTCAGATCGATCATCGGTCCGACGACGAGGAACGCCAGCCGGGCGGTGAGCGAGAACTGGGACAGTGACGCGACCACGAACGCGTCGGCCTCGGAGCAGATCGACAACAGCACGGCGAGAACCGCCAGGGCGAGTACCGACACCACGGGGTTACCGGCCGCTGCGTGCAGCCAGCTCGCCGGGACGACGGCCTTGAGCGTGGCCGCGGCCATCGCGCCCACGACGAGGAAGCCGCCGGCGTGCATCACGTCGTGCCGTACGGACCCCCAGAACGCCGCCCCCTTGCCGAGGCCCTCGTGCGCCGGGCGGGCCGGTGGGCGCAACCAGTCGGTGCGGCCGAGGCGTTGCCACAACCACCCCATCGCGCAGGCCACCAGCAGACTCGCCGCGAACCGGGCGAGGACCATCTGTGGCTCGCGCGGAAACGCCACGACCGTGGCGGTCAGCACGATCGGGTTGATCGCCGGGGCGGACAACAGGAACGCCAGCGCCGCGGCGGGCGTGACGCCCCGGCGTACCAGTGCCCCGGCCACCGGCACGGAGGCGCACTCGCAGCCGGGCAGGATCGCCCCGGCCATTCCGGCCACCGGCACCGCCAGAGCGGGCCTGCTCGGCAGTGCGCGGGCGAAGAACGACGGCGGGACGAAGACCGCGATGACCGCCGAGAGCAGCACCCCGAGGACGAGGAAGGGCAGCGCCTGGATCACCACCGCCACGAACACGGTCATCCAGCTCTGCATCACCGGCGCGGCCAGCGCCCGGCGGACCGGCCCCTGTGCCGCGACCACCAGGAGCAGCAGCATGGTCAGGACGAGGGGGGAGTTGATCTGCCAACCCCGCCGGCCCTGCCGGTCGTCCGCGTCGCGATGGTCGATCGGGGGCGGGGCTGCCTTGGTGATGGTCACGGGTGAGGTACCTCCGGTAGGGAAGGGCTCGGTGGCTGGTGCCCCTCGACCTTGAGTACGCCGGTTCGGGCACAGCTTCTCACCGTGCGCCCCGACCGCTGTGGGCCGGATCCCGGTTCGCTCGCGTCCCTTGACCGTTCGGAGTGGTCTTCCTACGCTCCACTGAACAGATCACCGAGGTGCTCGCCAAGGAGATCCGCAGCGGACACCGTGCGGCGGGGGAGCAGTTGCCGGGCGAGCACGCCCTTGCCCAGCGCTTCGGCGTCAGCCGTACCACGGTGCGAGCCGCGCTCGCCGAGCTGAACGAGGCGGGGCAGATCGCCACCCGCACGGGCAAGGGCTCGTACGTCCTCTTCGACGGCCGCCCGCTGGACGACCGGTTCGGCTGGGCGCACGACCTGACCGTCCAGAGCATCGACACGCGGGTGCGGACGCTCGCCGTCGAGGCGGTCCATGACGAGGAGCTGGCCGCTCAACTCGACCTGAACACGACCATGTTCATACGGGTGGAGCAGCCCCGGTTGCTGGTCGCGGACGGTTCCGTGATCTCGTACGAGCGCAGCTTTCTGCCGCCCGTCCCCGGTGTGCGGGAACTGCCGGAGCACGGCCTCGGCGAACTCACACTCACCGAGGTGATGCGTCGGGCCGGGTTGCGCCCCGACCACGGTGAGCAGCGGCTGGCCGGGCGGCGGATCGGCGCGCGGGAGGCGGAGGTACTGCGGCGCGTGCCGGGCGACTGGTTCCTCGACACGCGACGCACCAGCCGCGCGGCCGACGGTTCCTTCGTCGAACATGTCGTGAGCCTGCTCGACCCCGACCACTTCCAGATGTCTCTGGAGTTCGGCTGACCCCGTCACCGAAGCCTGCCCCAGCGCCCGGAAGGGCCTCGGCACGGAAGCACCCATGAACCGCCCCCTCCACAGCCGCGTCATCGCGGCCGCTGAAGCGTGAAATCCCCTCAGCCATACCAAAGTTGCTCATGACGAGCGCCGACTGGTGGAGCTGCAACGCCGCGAGGCCGCGCTGCTCACCGGAATCGACGAACCGCCCGCCGCCGTCCACGCCGTACAGTCCCTACTGAAGCGCGGCTCGGGTGGGTGGCCGCCTGCCCGGTCGGCACCAGTAGTCCGGTAGGAGCAAGGCGTGGAGGGGCCCTCGGAGACTCCCTCCGAGGGCCCATCGTCACGTTCAGTCCCGCCCGGTGCCCCGATAGAGGTCCAGCTCCCCGTCCAGCTCGACCGCGAGCACGGTGGCGTACTCGTCGAGGTCCGCCGCGGTGGGGGCGTCGATCCAGGTCACGCCGGGTACCGTGTCCAGACCGCCGGTGGTGTGGTGGCCCAGTTCAGCGCCCGTGCCAAGGACGGTCACCCTGCGTACCGCGTTGCGCAGGCCGCGGACCGAGATCGACTCGCGCGGTGCGTCGAAGCACATCAGGTACAGCGTGCGCCGGTCGGCGGACAGGGTGCTGGGGCCGTAGTGGTGCCCGGCGGGCAGACCGGCGACCGTCCCGTACACGGCATCGGGGTGCTTGGCGATCCAAGTGCCGAGACCCTCGACGCGTTCGACCTGCTCCTCGGGGATCGTCCCGTCCTCCCGGGGGCCGACGCCCAGCAGCAGATTGCCGCCCATCCCGATCGTCTCCGTGAAGTAGCGCACCAGCTGGCGCACCGACTTGAAGTCGCGGTCCTTGGGGCGGTAGCTCCAGGAGTCGTTCACCGTCAGGCAGAGTTCCCACGGACCGTCCGGGGCCTGGAGCGGAACGCCCTGTTCGGGAGTGGCGTAGTCGCCGTAACCGAGCATGCGGGCGTTGAGGACGGTGTCCGGATTGCCCGCGAGGATCAGCTCGGCGAGTTCGCGCATCCGCCACTGCTCCTCGGTACGCTCCCACTCGCCGTCGAACCAGAGCAGGTCCGGGCGCAGGCGCGTGACGAGCTCGCCGACCTGGCCGTCGCGGTAGGCCAGGTAGCGCTCCCAGCCGGCCGGGTCCTCCGTGCCGGGCTCGGCGTGGGAGTACGGGCTCGGGTGCTCGTCGCCGGGCTCGACGTGCCGGATGCTCGGGTAGTCGGGGTGGTTCCAGTCGGAGTGCGAGTAGTACAGGCCGACCTTCAACCCCCGCTCGCGCAGGGCGTCCGCGAATCCGCTGACCAGGTCACGGCCGGCCGGTGTGTGCCGGACCACGTTCAGGTCGCCGTGGGCGGTGTCCCACAGGGCGACGCCGTCGTGGTGCTTGGTGGTCAGTACCGCGTACTGGGCGCCGACACGGGCGAAGAGCTCGGCCCAGGCCTCCGGGTCGTAGTGCGACGCGGTGAAGCCGTCGAGCTGTTTCATGTATTGCTCGTGCGAGACCTCGCCCGTGTAGAAGGACCAGGACTCGGCCCATCCGTCCACGGCATAGATGCCGTAGTGGATGAAGATGCCCAGCTTGGCATCGGTGAACCAGGGTTGCATCGGCATGGACCCAAGCTAGGCGCCGGCACTTGCTCCGCGCGTGGGCGCCGGTCACCACTACTGGTTCGTTTTCACCCCGGGCTCCGGCCGCTGTGAGATGCCTTTACGCGGCTGTCATGTCCCTGTAGCTTCCGCGCTGCAAGCCCTTTCAGGAATTTACCGGTTCTTCTTGCAATACAACTCCCCACTCCCCGGCCCGCATTGGAGACGCCCATGAGACGTAGACCCCCGCGCCTGCTGCGCCCACTGGTGGCGTTCGTGGCGGCGACCGGGCTGTGCGGACCGATCCCACCGGGCTCCGGTGCGGGCTCCACCCCCCCTGGAGAAGACCGCCACCGAGTCCAACACGGCTACCGTCTTCTACTGCACGAAGACCAAGAACTGGCCGACCACCTACCTGCATTACGCGCCGGACGGCGGCTCCTGGACCACCGTGCCCGGAGCGCAGATGGAGGCCGCCTGCACGGACTGGGTGAAGAAGGCCGGCTCGGCCACCGGACTCCAGGCCACGTTCAACAACGGCAGCGGCACCTGGGACAACAACGGCGGCAACAACTACGCGCTCGGCACCGGCACCATCACCGTCAAGGACGGCGTCATCGCCCACAGCGACCCGTGCGCCGACACGGGGACGGGCGGCGGAAACCAGGCCACCGTCTACTACTCGACCGCCACCTCGGCCTGGACCACGGCCAACATCCACTACGCGCCCTCCGGCGGCTCGTGGACGACGGCCCCGGCGTCGGCATGGAGGCGGCCTGCACGGGCTGGTGGAAGAAGACCCTCGACATCGGTACGGCGACGTCACTGAAGGCCGCCTTCAACAAGGGCAACGGCGTCTGGGACAACAACAACAGCGCCGACTACACCATCTCCACCGGCACCACGACCGTGAAGGACAGGACGGTCACCGCCGACGCCAAGAACCCGTGCGCCGCCGAGGCGCCCGACACCGAGGCGCCGACCACGCCCACCGACGTCACCGCGAGCGCCACCAACTCTTCGGTGGTGGTCGGTTGGAACGCGGCCACCGACAACACGGCGGTGACCAAGTACCAGGTCACCCGCACCGGAGGCACCAAGGGCACGGTCGTCATCGACGTTGAATCGGAGCACCCGATGGTGCGACCAGCGGTTGTCAGCGAGGGCGTTCAGGTGACCACAAGGTGGTCGGCACCTCCAGGGCCTCCGGCGATCAGGCACCGTAGCCTTGGGCCATGCCCGAGACTTCGGTGGCACATTTTTACGACGAACTGGCCGACGACTACCACCTGATCTACGCAGACTGGGACGCGAGCATGCGCCGGCAGGGCGACGCCCTGGACGCCCTGATCAGCCTGGACCGCGCGGCGGTGCTCGACTGCTCCTGCGGCATCGGCACGCAGGCCATCGGCCTGGCATTGCGCGGGCACCACGTCACCGGGACGGACCTCAGCCCCCGCGCCGCCGCCCGCGCCGCTCGTGAGGCCGCCCACCGCAAGGTGACGCTGCGCACGGCCGCCGCCGACATGCGAAGCCTCCCGTTTCCCGACGCCCGGTTCGATGCCGTCGTCTGCGCTGACAACGCCCTGCCCCACCTTCTGACGGAGCAGGACGTCCACGCCGCACTGGCGGAGATGCGCCGCGTGCTGCGCCCCGCCGGCCTGCTGCTGGTCAGTACGCGCCCCTATGACGAACTGCTGCGCAACCGCCCCGCTTCGGCACCTCCGCAGGTCCATCGGCCCGCGGACAGGGGAGAACGGACCGTCACCTTCCAGCTCTGGCACTGGCACGAGGACGGCGAGCACTACGACCTGGAGCACTTCCAACTCCTGCCGGCGAGCGGAGAATGGCGCGTCCAGGTCCGCAGGACCGTCTACTGGGCGCTCGGCAGCGACCGGCTGACCGGCCTTGTGGCCGACGCGGGGTTTGTGGACGTCAGGTGGCGGATGCCGCAGGAGACAGGCTTCTTCCAGCCGCTGCTCATGGCGCGCGCCGGCGAGTAAGTGATTACACCGCTTTGCGGAGCGCAGCGATGTCGATGGGAGCGGGGCGCCGAGCCGCTCCACCGGCGCGTCGGCTGCGACCGCCTCGGTCTGCCGTCGGACGACATCCCGCTGCTGCCCTGAACCGAACACGAGGAATGCCCCGGCTCAGGACGGGTACGCGACGGACGTTGCGCCCGGGAACGGATGGTGTCCCGGGTGGCCCGTCCGCCACTACCCGGGAATCTGCCATGGACACACCCTCGAACGACCACCACCGGCCCACGTGCGAGACACCGGCTCAGGAGGCCTTGAACGCGCTCATCGAGAACACCGACGACGCTGCGGCCCTGGACGCGCTGGCCGGCAGCGACGTGCTGGTCCCCGTGCCCGACGATGCCGACGAGGAGTCCGCCGCCGACCCCACGGCCGTGGCGCTGCCCGTCCTGGACCAGCCGGGCGGCGAGCAGGTGGTGCCGGTGTTCACATCGGAGCTGGAGATGGCCGAGCTGCTCCCGTCCGTCTCCCGCTACCGCCTGGTGCCGCTCGGCGCGCTCGCCTCCCAGTGGCCGTCCGGCGATCTGTCGCTCACGATCGACGCCAGCTCGCCGCACGGGCTGACGCTGAGCTCCGAGGGCGTACGCACGCTGTTGGCCCGGCCGCAGATCTGACGGCCGCCCGTTCTCACGCGTGACGGGGATGAACGGCGCCGACACCGCTCATCCCGCGGCGCCCCGAGGGGCGCTGTGATCACAAACTAGGTGCCCATTGCACCGAGGTTGCTCTTCCGTAATTCGAGGCCGCTGTCCGGACGCCGCAGCCGGTCAGCGGCGCCGGTGACGTGTGCCCGCTGGACGCCGGTCCGAGGCGCCGCCCGGGGCCGCTCAGAGGCCGGTGCCGCGATGGGGGCCCCAGTCCTCGATCAGCGGACGGCCGAGATGCTCCAGGGCGGGCGGCGCGAGGCGGCGGGCGGCGAGCAGCGCGTCGGCGTCACCCCGTACGACGGACGCCCTCGGCCACTCCGATCCCGATGACTGCCGCCGGACCGCCCGGGAGCGGACCCGGCGACGGTCACCGCCGCGTTCGAGGCCGTACCACAGCCGCTGTGTCCCGGCACGAGTCGCCCTGCCTGAAGAACGGCCCCGACCGGCGTGACAATGACCGCATGAAATGGATCTCCGGCGTGGCCGGCGGACTGCTCCTGACGCTGGTTCTCGTCAGCATCCTGCGCACCCTCGTCGTGCCCCGCGGGCTGTACTCCCCGCTGGTGATCCGCTGGTGGCGCTCGCTGCGCCTGCTGCTGCGTCTCGCCGCTCCCGGCGGCAGCTACCAGGCACACGACCGCGCGCAGACCTGGCTGGCCCCGCTCATGCTGATCGGCATGCTCGCCAGCTGGCTCGGCGGTGCGCTGCTCGGGTTCGGACTGCTGCTGCACGCCCTGTCCACGCTGTCCTGGACCCAGTCCGTCAGGGAGGCCGGTTCCAGCCTTTTCACCCTCGGGTTCGCCAGCGGCGACAGGCTGCACCTGTCCGTCGTGGACTTCCTGGCGGCGGCCATCGGACCGGTGGTGATCGCCTTGCAGATCGCGTACCTGCCCACCCTGTACGCCGCCTACAACCGCCGCGAACTGGAGGTGACCCTTCTCCAGGCGCGCGCGGGAGAGCCCGCCTGGGGCCCGGAGATCCTCGCCCGGCAATGGCTGGTCGACACCGAGACCGCGCTGCCCGAGCTGTACCGCTCCTGGGAGCGGCTCGCCTCGGACATCGGCGAGAGCCACTCCACGTACCCGATCCTGTTGGCGTTCCGTTCGCCGCGGCCCTACCGCAGCTGGATCGTCGGCCTGGTCGCCGTCATGGACGCGGCGGCCATGCAGCTTGCGCTCACCCCGAACAGCGCCCCGCCCGAGGCCCGCCTGGTGCTGCGCGCGGGCTTCACCGCGCTGCGCGACATCGCCCGTTCGCTGCGCTTGGAGTTCGACACGGACCCCAGCCCCACCGCACCGATCCGGCTGTCCTTTCTGGAGTTCGAGACGGCCGTGGCGATGGTGGAGCGGGCGGGCTTCCCCGCCGAGCAGACCGCGAAGGAGGCCTGGCCGCACTTCCACGGCTGGCGGGTCAACTATGAGACGGTCGCGTACGAGTTGTGCCGACGAGGCGACGCGGTCCCCGCGCTGTGGACGGGGCCGCGGGACTTCGCCGCCGGCCCGATCCCTCCCCGGCGACCGATGGACCGGCGCCCGGGCGAAGGTCGTCCGGGCAAAGGTCGACCGGAACTGCCCCCTTCCGCAGGGTAGTTCGGGCCGTCCTGGCGGGAAGATCCCCGGAAGGGTCCGATACGGAGGGGTGGGGTTCGGTTGAAAGTCGTCCTGCTGGGCACGGCCGCCGGTGGCGGCTTCCCTCAGTGGAACTGCGCCTGCGCGCTGTGCGCGGCCGCCCGCGACGGAAAGCTGCCTGCGCGGACACAGGAGTGCGCCGCCATCAGCGGCAACTCCCGCGACTGGTGGCTGCTCAACGCCTCACCCGACATCCGTACACAGCTGATCGGCACGCCCGCGCTCGCACCCGGACCAGGGTCCAGGGACACCCCGGTACGCGGCGTGCTTCTGACCGACGCCGAGGCGGATCATGCCATGGGGCTGACCATTCTGCGGGGCGGCACGGGACTCAAGGTCTATGCCGCGCCCCCCGTCCTCGCCACGCTTGCCCCGCTGCGCGCCCTTCTCGACCGCTACGCCCCTTGGCAGTGGACGGACAACCTGACCGAGGGCGGCTTCGTGCTGCCCGGCGGTCTGGTGGTGAGTGCGCACCCGGTCGGCTCCAAGGCTCCGAAGTACGTCTCCGGGCCCGGCGCGGACGCCCGCTGGGTGACGGCGTACCGGATCGAGGACCTGGCCACCGGGGGCGTGCTTGTCTACGCGCCCTGCCTGGGAGCTTGGACACCCGTCTTGGACGCACTCCTCGCCACGGCGACCTGCGTGCTGCTCGACGGCACGTTCTACACGGCCGACGAGATGGGCACGGCGGCGCCGGCCGCGGGCGGCCAGGGCGGGATACCGTCCGACGGGCAGGCCGCGATGGGGCATCTTCCCGTCTCGGGGGCGCACGGCAGCCTGGCCGCCCTCGCCCGGCATCCCGGCCCACGCCGGATCTATACCCACCTCAACAACACGAACCCGCTGCTCGATCGGGCCTCGGACGCCCATGCCCGGGTGACCGGGGCCGGGGCCGAAGTCCTGCCGGACGGCGCGGAGTTCGTGGTCTAGTCGGCCGCTCTAGCCGTTCAGCATGCGGGCCAGGACGGCGCGTTGCAGGGGGAGTGCCTCGGAGTGCAGGTCGCGACCCTTCTCGGTGAGCGCGACCCACACTCCGCGGCGGTCCTCCTGGCAGACGGTGCGCTCCACCAGGCCGTCCTTCTCCAGCCGGCCGATGAGGCGGGACAGGGCGCTCTGGCTGAGGTGGACCTGGCCCGCGATGTTCTGCACCCGACACTGCTCGCCCGACTCCGTGGCCGTGGCCGAGGCGAGGATGTCCAGGACCTCGAAGTCACTGGCTCCTAGGCCGTGCGGATGCAGCGCGCGGTCGATCTCGCACATCGTGCGCGCGTGCACCGAGAGGATCTCCCGCCACTGGTCTTCAAGGAGGGATCCGGGCGTCTTCACTGCCATAACTGAACGGTAACAGAGATCCGGCCAGTTATTGAGCGTGCAACTAGTGCAGGTGCATACGGCGGGCTGCCGCCCGGGCGCCCTAACCGGCGGAGGGATCCTGGAGGAGCCCGATCAGGTTGCCGTCCGCGTCCTTCACCGAGGCGATGAGCCTGCCGCCGCCCACGTCCTGGACGTCCTGCAGCAACTCGGCCCCGGCGTCGAGCAGGGCCGACAGAGTGTTCTTGATGGCGGAGACGTGCCAGTACGGGACGGGCCCGGTCATCCCCTTGGCATGGCCATTGGGGTCCAGCCCGACATCCTGGCCCGCGTCCTTGAAGCCGACGTAGTACGGCTCGTCCGCGTACGGCTCCACGCCCAACAGCGTGCTGAACAGCGCCTTTGTCTGCGCGAGGTCCTTGACGGGATAGATGATGGTCTTGACTCCGGCGGTCATGGCGACTCCTCAGTGATGCTGCCCAGTGCGTGCGATGTTCCTGTCGCGCCGACGGCTCTCTCGTCGACACCTTCACGCTAGGGCGCGGGAGCATCTGCCGGCTTCTCGAATCCTGACCGGTCGAGGAGCGCGCGCACCGTGTGATGTCCTCGTGCTCGCAGCCGAGGCCGCACTCGATCATGTCGAGGGACGCCTGAGTGGGGGAGATGCGGAGGGGAGGGCCTCGGCCTCCCCGCGGAGGAGGGTCCGGCGATTGGCCGGGGGCCGGGTGGGCGTTCGCGTCCGATGTGGGTCCGGCGGTGCGGCGGTGCCTCCGATCGATCCTGGTCGCTCTGGCCGGGGCGCGCGACACCGGTGCCGTGTCACCCGAGCGAAACGGGACACCTGGGTGGCCGAGCAGCGCGCCCGCACCGAGGCCGACCCTCTGTTCCGGGCACAGCCGATGTTGCTGGCTGTGGCCAACGCGCCCTGAGCGCGGCGGCCACGGGCCGGGCGCCCCGAAGTCCGATGGCCACGGGCCGGGAGCACGGGAGTCCTTCGGCCATGGGCCGGGAGCACAGGGTGAGGTGGCCACGGGCCGGGCGCGCCGGAGTCCCTTCGGCCACGGGCGCACCGGACTCTTTCGGTCGCGGCCGGGCGCGCCCTGGTTCAGCCCCGTGGCAGGGCGCGCTCTGGACCAGCCGGCCGTGGCAGGGCGCGCCCCGAGCCCGTCAGGTCGACTCGCGCCGCACCAGCTCCGTCGGCAGGATCACCGCCGCCGGGTCCTCGCCCCCCTATCTGGGCGAGCAGCACCCGCACCATCTCGGCGCTGATGCGGTCCCAGAGCTGGCGGATCGTGGTGAGGGCCGGCGTGGACGCGGTCGCGGCGGGGGAGTCGTCGAAGCCGTCGACGGCCACGTCCCCGGGAACCCGGCGGCCGGCCCTGTGCAGTGCTGCCAGCACACCCTGTGCCATCAGGTCCGACGCGACGAACACGGCGTCCATGTCCGGGACCCGCTCAAGGAGTTGCTCGCCGCCCGCCTCGCCGCTCGCCCGGCTGTAGTCGCCGGAGACGACGAGGCGATCGTCGGCCTCGATGCCTGCCTCGGCGAGCACCTCCCGGTAGCCCGCGAGCCGCTCGACTCCACCGGGGGTGTCGAGGGGGCCCGTGACCATGCCGATGCCCAAGAGCGAGGCCCTCGGCGGGGTCTACAGGACCAGCTCCGGCACCACCGGTGACGCGCTCGCCATCCTCAAGTCCTCCGGAATGAACTACGCCCGCCTCAAGGTGTGGGTGAACCCGGCCGACGGCTACAACAACAAGACGCGCGTCCTGGCGATGGCCAAGCGCATCAAGGCGCAGGGCATGAAGCTCCTGGTCGACTTCCACTACTCGGACACCTGGGCCGACCCGGGTGCCCAGACGAAACCGGCCGCCTGGGCGGGGCACTCGTACAGCCAGTTGAAGACGGACGTCTACAACCACACCTACGACGTGCTGAACGCGCTGAAGGCGCAGGGCACCACGGCCGACATGGTGCAGATCGGCAACGAGATCAACGGCGGCATGCTGTGGTCCGAGGGCTCCACGGACAACTGGTCGCAGCTCGCCGGACTGCTGAACTCCGGCTACAGCGCGGCCAAGGCGGTCTCCTCGTCCACCGTGGTGGCGCTGCACCTCGCCAAGGGCGGCGACCTGACGGGCACCCGCTGGTGGTTCGACAACGCGGTGGCCAACGGCGTGAACTTCGACGCCATCGGGCTCTCGTGCTACGGCTACTGGCACGGTTCGCTCTACGACTTCCAGACCACCCTGGACGACGCGGCGGCCCGCTACAGCAAGCGGTGTTCGTCGCCGAGACGGCCTACCCCTTCCGTCTGGACAGCGACGACTCTCTCGTCAACCAGATCGACACGACCGGTGAGCTGGTCTCCGGATACCCGGCCTCGACGGCCGGGCAGACGGCCTGGCTGCGGGACGTGATGAACATCGTGGAGGCCGTTCCGAACGGCCGGGGTCTCGGCGCCTTCTACTGGGAGGCCACCTGGACGGCGGTCACCGGCAACGGCTGGGATCCGACCGACGCCACGTCGGGCAACGGCTGGGAGAACCAGGCCCTGTTCGAGTTCGACGACAAGGCACTTCCAGCCATGTCGGTGTTCAGTCACCGCTGAGCCCCCTGAGGGCCCGGCTGCCCCGGCGGCCGGGCCCGAAGCGCCCCCGGGGCCGTTCGGCCCGCGGAGCTCTACCCGTTCGGCCCCGGCCAGGGTCGCGGAAGCCTGTGCGTGCCGCCCCGGGCTGCGGGACAGTAGCTGGAGACCACCGGTTCGGAGGGGGACGAGATGCTGAAGGTTCCCGTCAGTGGGCAACGCCTGGACATTCTGGAGTGGCTGCGGGACCCCGCCGCGCACTTCCCACCGCAGCGCCACGGTGACCTCGTCGAGGACGGTGTCAGCCCGGAAGCCCTCGCCGCCAAGCTCGGTGTGAGCCGCGCCGTGGCGCGCACGCATCTCGACCTGCTCACCGGGGTCGGTCTGCTGCGGGCCAAGAAGATCAGACGCCGGACCTTCTACCGGCGCGACGAATGGCGGATCGCCGAGGTCGCGCACTTCTTCGAGAAGGGCTGGTAACGGCGTGGCCCACCGACCGCAGGAGGCACCCATGGTTCACTCGCGCGCAACCGGCCGCCCCACCCCGCTCGTAGCCCGGCGCCTCGTCCCGCTCGACGGCCGCGGCCCGGAGGACGTGGTGGCCGACTCCCGGGGCCGGGTGCTGACCGGCCTGGAGGACGGCCGCATCGTGCGCGTGGAGGGAATCGGCGATCCTGACCGCACCCGCGTCCGGGTGCTCGCGGAGACGGGCGGCCGGCCCCTGGGCCTCGAACTCCTTCCGGACGAGGGCCTGTTGGTCTGCGACGCCCGGCGTGGACTGCTGCGGATCGGGCTCGACGACGGCATCGTGCGCGTCCTCGCCGACACGGTGGCCGGCGAACCCCTGCGTTTTTGCAGCAACGTGGTCGCACTGTCGGACGGCACGCTCTACTTCACCGTCTCCAGCCGGAGTTACCCCCTGGAGCAGTGGATCGGCGACCTCGTCGAGCACACCGGAACCGGCCGCCTGCTGCGCCTCACGCCGGGGGAGAAGGAACCCGAAGTGCTCCTGGAAGGGCTGCAGTTCGCCAACGGACTCGCACCCGCCGCGGACGAGTCCTTCCTCGTCGTCGCGGAGACGGGCGAGCGGCGCCTCACCCGTTACTGGCTCGCCGGGCCGAAGCAGGGCCGCGGCGAGACCTTCGTGGACGATCTGCCCGGTCAGCCCGACAACCTCTGGCGCGCTCCCGGCGGACCGATCTGGGTCGCGCTGGCCGGACCGCGCGTCGCCGCCCTGGAACTTCTCCACCGCCGGGGCCCCGCGCTGCGGCACACCGCCGCCCGCCTCGCGGTGCGCGCGCCGTTCCGTCCCCCGGGCGCGGCCGGGGTCGTCGCGGTCGACGACGAGGGCTGCGTCCTCCATCACCTCGAACGCCGCCGCGCACGGTTCCGCATGGTCACCAGCGCCTGCGAGGCCGACGGCCGACTCGTCCTGGGGAGCATCTGGGAACGGGGGATCGCCGTGTGCGACCTGCCCGCTGCCGCGGACTGAACCGATAATGCGGTCGGCCGGTCCTCGCGGAGGGAGCCGGTGCGCCCGGTGCACCCGGCCGGTCCTCGCGGAGGGAGCCGTTGCCTCTGATCGGTGGTTGGGGAGGGAGCTGCTGCCTCTGATCGGTGGTTGGGGAGGGAGCCGTTGCCTCTGATCGGTGGTTGGGGAGGGAGCTGCTGCCTCTGATCGGTGGTTGGGGAGGGAGCCGTTGCCTCTGATCGGTGGTTGGGGAGGGAGCTGCTGCCTCTGATCGGTGGTTGGGGAGGGAGCTGCTGCCTCTGATCGGTGGTTGGGGAGGGAGCTGCTGCCTCTGATCGGTGGTTGGGGAGGGAGCTGCTGCCTCTGATCGGTGGTCGGGGAGGGAGCCGTTGCCTCTGATCGGTGGTCGGGGAGGGAGCTGCTGCCTCCGATCGGTGGTCGGGGAGGGAGCCGCTGCCTCCGACCGGTCGTCGGGGAGGGAGCCGGTGGCCACGGGCTGAGCCGAATGTGCGCGGCCGGGACCCCCGGCGTTACCCTGTTCACCGGCCGCGATCTTGTGTCGCGGCGCGGCGGTGGGGCCCGCCGTACCCGAACCGCGGCAAGGCTGCCGCCAACGGTCCCTACTTGCGATGAGGTGCGCCCCGGCGCCCGGGGCCCGGCGAGTAGGAGAAGTACGTACATGACAGTCCCGCACCCCGAGCGGGTCGACGAACCCGACACCCCGGCGCCCGTCTGGCTGCCCAGGCGGAAGGCGGCGTCCCCCTGGCACGGCCAGGTATCCGTCGTCGCGGTGGTCGCGCTCGGCGGCGCCGTCGGCGCCACGGCACGTTACGCAGCGGCGCAGCTGTGGCCGGTGCAGCCGGGCGGATTTCCCTGGGCCACGTTCTGGGTCAATGTCGTCGGCTGTGCCGTGATCGGCGCCTTCATGGTCGTCATCACCGATGTGTGGGCGGCCCACCGGCTGGTCCGGCCCTTCTTCGGCACCGGCGTGCTCGGCGGATTCACCACCTTCTCGACGTACGCCGTCGACATCCAGAAACTTCTCGACGCGGGCCACCCCGGGACCGGGCTCGGCTACCTCGCCGCGACCCTCTTCGCGGCGCTCGCGGCAGTGTGGCTCGCGGTGACGGCGCTACGCCGTGCCCTGGCATGGAGGAAGCGATGACGAGGCTGACAGGCAGCGCCCTGCGGGTGACGATCTTCATCGGCGAGAACGACACCTGGCACCGCAAGCCGCTCTACACGGAGATCGTGCACCGCGCCCACGCGGCCGGCCTCGCGGGCGCCAGTGTCTTCCGGGGCATCGAGGGCTTCGGCGCCTCCTCCCTGATCCACACCTCGCGGCTGCTCTCGCTGAGTGAGGACCTCCCGGTGGCCATCGTGATCGTGGACACCGAGGAGCGCGTACGGGCCTTCCTGCCGAAGCTCGACGAGCTCGTCACCGAGGGGCTGGTGATCCTCGACGACTGCGAGGTCATCCGGTACGTCGGTCGGGGCGGCGCCTCCGAGGAAACCGGCCACAACCCCGACGCCGCGGCCGGAAAAGGTGAGAAGTCGTTGTGAACTGGCTGCTGGTGATCATCGGCGCCGCGGTCGGCGCGCCCCTGCGCTATCTGACCGACCGGGCGGTGCAGATGAAACACGACACGGTCTTCCCCTGGGGCACCCTCGTCGTCAATGTGACAGGCTCTCTGGTCCTGGGGCTCCTCACCGGCGCGGCCTCGGCGGGCCACGCCTCCCCGCACCTGCAGCTGCTGATCGGCACAGGCCTGTGCGGGGCGCTGACCACGTACTCGACGTTCTCGTACGAGACACTGCGGCTGACCGAGACCGGCGCGGCGTTCTACGCCACCGTCAACGTGATCCTCAGCGTGACGGCCGGCCTGGGCGCGGCATTCGCCGGGGTCTCGTTTGCGCAAGCTTTGGGGACCTAGGCGCCGGGCGCCCGCGCGCATAGGTAAGACTGTCCCCCAGCACCGTCTACAGCACTGTCGACCAACTCCTCAGAACTGGATCCCATGAGCGTCATCAACGTCGGTCAGGCCGTCGTCCTCGGAGCCGTCGAGGGGGTGACCGAGTTCCTCCCCGTCTCCTCCACCGGCCATCTCAAGATCACCGAAGGGCTGATGGGCATCCCCGTCGACGACAACGCCGTCGTCGGCTTCTCCGCGGTCATCCAGGTCGGCGCGATCGCCGCCGTGCTCGTGTACTTCTTCAAGGACATCGTGCGGATCGTCTCCGCCTGGGGGCGCGGCCTGCGCGACAAGGAGGAGCGTCACCACCACGACTACAAGTTCGCCTGGTGGGTCATCTACGCGACCATCCCGATCGTGGTCGTGGGCCTGGCGGCGAAACCGCTCATCGAGGGCCCGCTCGCCTCGCTGTGGGTGGTCGCGGCTTCGCTGATCGTCGGCAGTGGTGTGATGTGGGCGGCGGACCAGATGGGCCGGCACAAGCGCGGTGAGGACGACACCTCGTTCAAGGACGCGATGCTGGTCGGCAGCTCCCAGATCCTCGCCCTGCTCTTCCCGGGCTTCTCGCGCTCCGGCGCCACCATGTCCACGGCGCTCATCCTCGACCTGGACCGGGTCGCGGCCACCCGGTTGTCCTTCTTCCTCGGCATCCCCGCGCTGACCGGCGCCGGTCTGTACGAACTGAAGGATGCCCTGGGTACGGGCGTGGGCGCCGCGCCGCTGGCCGTCGGCACCCTCGTCTCCTTCGTGGTCGCGTACGGCTCGATCGCCTGGCTGCTGAAGTTCGTCGCCAAGCACTCCTTCAATGCGTTCGTGATCTACCGGGTCGTCATCGGCGTGGCGCTGTTCGGGCTGCTGGCCACCGGAGCCCTCGACAGCTGAGACGGTCGACTGATCGCGGACACGGCTGAAGCGGTCGGCCGGGCATAGAAACCGCTGATCACGGGGGGCGTAAAGCCGGTTTTCAGGCTTCACGCCCCCTGAATTTTTCTTTTCGCCGCCCTTGACAGCCCCCGCCGGTCACCCGGAGGATCACCTCCGTGAACCTGTCAGACAGCCAGACAGGTGGCTCGGTACCGCGGCGCGTCAGTGCCATGGAAGCGGTACTCACCCACCTCCGCGGCGCCATCGAGCGCGGCGAGTACGCCATCGGCGACAAGCTCCCCTCCGAGGCGGAGCTCTGCCGCCGACTCGAAGTCAGCCGCCCCGTGCTCCGCGAGGCGCTGCGGGCCCTGCAGGTCATGGGCCTGACCGTGTCCCGTACCGGCAAGGGCACCTTCGTGATCGCCAACACGGTCGAGGACCCCACCTTCGGCGACTACGCGGCGAGCGACCTGCTCGAAGTGCGCCGCCACGTCGAGATCCCCGTCGCCGGGTACGCGGCGGTGCGCCGCAGCCCGGAGAACCTCGACCAGCTGGCCCATCTGCTGGAGCGGATGGAGCGGGAGACCGACACCACGGCGTGGGTCGCGATGGACACGGTCTTCCACATCGCTGTGGCCGAGGCGTCCCAGAACCCGGTCTTCCGCCGGGTCATCGAGGAGATCCGGGACGCGCTGGCCCGCCAGTCGGCATTCCTGAACGAACTCGGCGGCCGGCGCGAGCAGTCCAACCGCGAGCACCGGGCGATCGTCGAGGCGCTGATCGACGGCAGTGAACACGACGCGGTGGAGGCGATGTCCCATCACCTCGACCGCGTGGAGACCACCCTCACCGACATCGTGCGCCCCGCGCACACGGACACCCCCACGGAAGGCGGACCCGAGGCGTGAGCGAGCAGTCCCTCCAGCAAGAGGCCCCATCGTCCGCGAAGCCGGCCGCGCACATCGACGCCGGCGACGCCGGCTACAGCAAGTCGCTGAAGTCCCGGCATGTCAACATGATCGCCATCGGCGGTGCCATCGGCACCGGCCTCTTCCTCGGCGCCGGCGGCCGCCTCGCCGACGCCGGGCCCTCCCTCTTCGTCGCCTACGCGGTCTGCGGCCTGTTCGCCTTCCTGGTCGTCCGCGCGCTCGGCGAACTCGTCCTGTACCGGCCCTCGTCCGGCGCCTTCGTGTCGTACGCCCGTGAGTTCCTGGGCGAGAAGGGCGCGTACGTCGCAGGCTGGATGTACTTCCTGAACTGGGCCACCACCGGGATCGCCGACATCACCGCCGTGGCCGTCTACACCCACTACTGGGGCATGTTCTCCGACATCCCGCAGTGGGTGATCGCGCTCATCGCGCTCGCGGTCGTCCTCACGGTGAACCTGATATCCGTGCGCATGTTCGGCGAACTGGAGTTCTGGTTCGCGATCATCAAGGTCAGCGCCCTCGTCGTCTTCATGCTCATCGGCATCTTCCTGCTGGTCACCCAGCACCCCGTCGACGGCCACAACCCGGGCCCGTCCCTGATCACCGACAACGGCGGCATCTTCCCCAACGGTCTGCTGCCGATGCTGCTGATCATCCAGGGCGTCGTCTTCGCCTACGCCTCCGTCGAGCTGGTCGGCGTCGCGGCGGGCGAGACCGCGAACCCCGAGAAGATCATGCCGAAGGCCATCAACTCGATCATGTGGCGCGTCGGCCTGTTCTACGTCGGCTCCGTGGTCCTCCTGTCGATGCTGCTGCCCTGGAGCAAGTACAGCGCGGACCAGAGCCCCTTCGTCACCGTGCTGTCCCACATCGGCATCCCCGCCGCGGGCGGCGTCATGAACCTCGTCGTCCTCACCGCCGCCATGTCGTCCCTCAACTCCGGCCTGTACTCCACCGGCCGCATCCTGCGCTCGATGGCGATGTCGGGCTCAGCGCCGAAGTTCACCGGGGTGATGAGCCGCAGCCAGGTCCCGTACGGCGGCATCCTGCTCACCAGCGGCATCTGCGTCCTCGGTGTCGGCCTCAACTTCGTGGTGCCCGCAGACGCCTTCGAGATCGTGCTCAACTTCGCGGCGATCGGCATCCTCGCCACCTGGGGCATGATCATGCTCTGTCACCTGCTGTTCTGGCGGAAGACCCAGAACGGCGAGCTGTCCAGGCCGAGTTACCGCCTGCCCGGCTCGCCCTGGACCGAGATCGTCACCATCGGCTTCCTCGTCTCCGTGCTCGCGCTGATGTACGCCGACGGGGGAGCGGGCCGCACGACCGTGCTGTGCCTCCCGCTGATCGTGGCCGCGCTCGTCGCGGGCTGGTACGGGGTGCGCCGCCGGGTCGCCGGGATACGCGACGGAGCAGACGCGTGAACCCGACCATGACCTACGGCAGTTCGCTCACCGCGGCCCCGGTGATCCGCGAACCCCTGCACGCGCCCGTCGCCCGGCTCGTACGCGGCGGCGTCGTCGAAGGCATCCACTACGGCTCGGTGGTCGTGCTGGCCGCCGACGGCACCGTAGAGCTGCAGATCGGGGACATCGAGGCGGCCTTCTACCCGCGCTCGGCGCTCAAGCCCGTCCAGGCCGTGGCCATGCTGCGGGCCGGGCTGCCGCTGGAGGGCGAACTGCTCTCGCTGACCGCGGCCAGCCACTCCGGCGAGGAACGGCATCTCGCCGGGACGCGGCGGATCCTGGAGCTGGCGGGACTGCCGGAGGACCGGCTGCGCAATGTCGCCGACCTGCCGTTCGACCCGGTCGTACGCGAGGCCTGGGTGCGCGACGGACGCATGCCCTCCCAACTCGCCCAGAACTGCTCGGGCAAGCACGCGGCCATGCTGTACACGGCCCACCTCAACGGGTGGTCGCTCGACGACTACCTCGACCCGGCGCACCCGCTCCAACAGGCCATCGCGGAGATCGTCGAGGACTTCACCGGACAGGCCATCGCCCGGGTGACCGTCGACGGTTGCGGCGCGCCCCTGTTCTCCGTCTCGCTGCACGGGCTCGCCCGCGCCGCCGCCCGGATCACCACCGCCGCGCCGGGCACCCCCGAGGCGCGGGTCGCCGACGCGATGCGCGAGCACGCCGAGATGGCCTCCGGGTCCGGCCGCGACGTCGCCGCGCTGATGCGGGCCGTGCCGGGGCTGCTCACCAAGGACGGCTTCGAAGGCGTGCAGGTCGCCGCGTTGCCGGACGGCCGGGCCGTCGCTGTGAAGATCGCGGACGGTGCCGACCGGGCGCGCGTCCCGGTGGCCGCGGCCGCCCTCGCTCGCTGCGGGGTCGATCCGGCGGCGCTCGCCGAGTTCGCGGGCGTGCCGCTCCTCGGGGGCGGCGCGGTGGTCGGGCACATCCGGCCGACCCGAGCCCTCGATCCCCTCACCCACCCCACGTACGCCTGACTCACCCCCTTCCGAAAGAAGACCCTCACCGATATGACCGCCGCAGCCCACCGCAGCGAACACGACCTGCTCGGAGACCGCGACGTCCCCGCCGACGCGTACTGGGGCATCCACACCCTGCGCGCCACGGAGAACTTCCCCATCACGGGCACCCCGATCTCCGCCTACCCGCACCTGATCGACGCCCTCGCCGCCGTCAAGGAGGCCGCCGCCCGCGCGAATGAGGAACTCGGGCTCCTCGAACCCCGCAAGGCGGCCGCCATCGTCGAGGCCTGCCGGGAGATCCGGGACGGCAAACTGCACGAGCAGTTCGTCGTCGACGTCATCCAGGGCGGTGCCGGCACCTCGACGAACATGAACGCCAACGAGGTCGTTGCCAACCGGGCGTTGGAGCTCCTCGGCCAGGGCAAGGGCGACTACCCGCACCTTCACCCCAACGAGGACGTCAACCTCGGCCAGTCCACCAACGACGTCTACCCGACCGCCGTCAAGGTCGCCACCGTCTTCGCGGTGCGCGGGCTGCTCAAGGCGATGGCCGTGCTCCAGGACGCGTTCGCGGCCAAGGCCGTCGAGTTCCGCGACGTACTGAAAATGGGGCGTACGCAGCTCCAGGACGCGGTGCCGATGACGCTGGGGCAGGAGTTCTCGGCGTTCGCGGTCATGCTGGACGAGGATCGCAGCCGGCTCGCCGAGGCCGTCGAGCTGATCCACGAGATCAACCTCGGTGCCACCGCCATCGGGACCGGGCTCAACGCCCCCGCCGGATACGCCGAGTCGGCGCGCCGGCACCTCGCGGACATCACGGGGCTGCCGCTGGTCACCGCCGCCAACCTGGTCGAGGCGACTCAGGACTGCGGTGCTTTCGTCCAGATGTCGGGTGTGCTCAAGCGGATCGCGGTCAAGCTCTCCAAGAGCTGCAACGACCTGCGGCTGCTGTCCTCCGGGCCGCGCGCGGGCCTCAACGAGATCAACCTGCCGCCGGTGCAGGCGGGTTCGAGCATCATGCCCGGCAAGGTCAACCCGGTCATCCCCGAGGTGGTCAACCAGGTCGCCTTCGAGGTGATCGGCAACGACGTCACCATCACCATGGCCGCGGAAGCCGGTCAACTCCAGCTCAACGCCTTCGAGCCCATCATCCTGCACTCCCTGTCCAAGTCCATCACCCACCTGCGGACCGCCTGTCTGACCCTCGCCGAGCGGTGCGTCGCGGGCATCACGGCGAACACCGAGGAACTGCGTGCCGCCGTGGAGAACTCCATCGGGCTGGTGACCGCACTCAACCCGCACATCGGGTACACGGCGGCCACCGACATCGCGAAGGAAGCCCTCGCCGGCGGCCGCGGAGTGGCCGAACTCGTCCTGGAGAAGGGGCTGTTGCCCGCCGAGCGGCTCGCCGAGCTGCTGCGGCCCGAGGTGGTCGCGGGCAGTGCCCCGGTACCTTCCTGATCGGCCGATGGGTGGCGCGACCACGCCGATCGATCGGGCGACGAGCAGCGGGTCCACATCGGCCGAACGGCCGGTGAGCAGCGCTACCACGTTGCCCGGGCAGTCATTGGGCAGCGCGACCGGCCTGGCGGCAGAATGGTGATCATGTCCGCCTCTCCGTCGTCCTTCACCTTCCAGCCGGTCCTGGAGCGCATCGCCACCGAGATCGCGCAGACGCCGGGGCGCGGGCGGCCCGCCGACTACATCCCGGCGCTCGCCGCCTGCGACCCGCGCCGCTTCGGCATGGCCGTCGCGGAGCTCGACGGCACGGTGTACGGCGTGGGGGACTGGCGGCAGCCGTTCTCCACGCAGTCCATCACCAAGGTCTTCACCCTCGCCCTCGACCTGGCCCGCGAGGGCGACGAACTCTGGGAGCACGTCGGCCGCGAGCCCTCCGGCAACCCCTTCAACTCCCTGGTCCAGCTGGAGTACGAGAACGGTATTCCGCGCAACCCCTTCATCAACGCGGGCGCCCTCGTCGTCACCGACCGGCTGCAGACCCGGACGGGTGACGCGGCGGGCACGCTCCTGGAGTTCCTGCGCGCCGAGAGCGGCAATCCGCAGCTCACCTTCGACAGGGACGTCGCCGCCTCCGAGGCCGCGCACGGCGACCGCAACGCCGCGCTCGGCCACTTCATGGCGTCGTACGGCAACATCGACAACCCGGTACCGGTGCTCCTCGACCAGTATTTCCGGCAGTGCTCGATCGAGGCGTCCTGCGCCGACCTGGCACTCGCCACCGGTTTCCTGGCCCGGCACGGTATCCGCGCCGACGGCTCCCGGCTGCTCACCCAGAGCCAGGCCAAGCAGGTCAACGCGGTCATGCTCACCTGCGGGACGTACGACGCGGCCGGCGACTTCGCATACCGCGTGGGTCTGCCCGGCAAGAGCGGGGTGGGCGGCGGCATCATCGCGGTGGTGCCCGGCCGCTGCACGCTGTGTGTCTGGAGTCCCGGCCTGGACCAGCGGGGCAACTCGGTGGCGGGGGTGGCGGCCCTGGACCGCTTCACGACACTGACGGGGGTGTCGGTGTTCTGAGGGGCTCTTTTGCCCCACGAGGCAGGGCGGCGCCCCGAAGGGGCGCCGGGAACTGTGCGACGAGCCACCACGGGCCGACAGCCAACGAACCACCGGCGGCATTCCGGCGAACCCGGCGGAGCGCCCACGCGGAGGTCACACGAAGGCCCCCACGCGGAGGGCCGCACGTCGCCTTGCGGCCACCCGGCGTTGACACGCTTTCCGAGTGTTGGCCATGGCTTTCCCCGTCGATCTCCGCCGCTGCCAGGCTCTGGGCCTGGCCGGTACCGCCTTCCTCGCGCTGGGAGGTGAAACGGCCGGGGCGCTGCCCGCGAGGGATCTCCTCGCCCCCGAGTCGGGGCGTGCCGTGCTCGGCCTGGTCGGCGTCTACTTCGGCGTCGTGCTGCTGATCGCCGCCTGGGCGCTCCTCGGCACCGTTGTACGCGGTCCCGAGCCGCCGACCCCGCGTTCCCTGCTGCTCGTTCTGGCCGTGTGGGCGACCCCGCTGCTGCTCGCGCCGCCCCTGTTCAGCCGGGACGTGTACAGCTATCTCGCGCAGGGCGCGATGGTCGACGCGCACATCGACGTCTACGCGCACGGACCGGCGCAGCTGGGCGGCCCGCTCGCCGACGAGGTCGCGCCGGTGTGGCAGCAGACCACGACGCCGTACGGCCCGGTCTTCCTCGCTGTCGCCTCGGCACTGTCCGGCCTGACGCGCGGGGAGATACCGGCAGGACTGCTCGGTATGCGCCTGGTCGCCCTGCTCGGCGTCGCCCTGATGGCGGCGGCGCTGCCCCGTCTCGCCCGGCACAGCGGCGCCGATCCGGCCGCCGCGCTGTGGCTGGGGGCGCTCAACCCCCTCGTCCTGCTCCACCTGGTGGCCGGCGCGCACAACGACGCCATCATGCTCGGCCTGCTCGGCGTCGGACTCGTGGCCGCACGCGGCCGGTGGCATGTCCTGGGCGTCGTCCTCATCACCCTCGCCGCGCTGGTCAAGGCGCCCGCCGCGCTCGGCCTGCTGGCGGTCGTCGCGCTGCGCGGACGCCGGGGCATGGTGAAGTCCGCCCTGACCACCACCGTGGTCGCCCTCGCCACCACGGTCGCCGCGACCGCCGCGACCGGTACGGGATACGGCTGGATCGCGGCCCTGACGACCCCTGTCTCGCCGCACAACTGGTCGCCCACCAGCGTTCTCGGCCGCGCCACCGGCGCCCTGCTGGAAAGGCTCGGCAGCGGCCTCGCACCGCTGGCCATGCCCGTCTGGCACGCGGCCGGACTCGCGCTGACCGTGATCGTGGTCCTGTTCATATGGCTGCGCCTACGGCCCGGCCCGATCTACGCGTTGGGCCTGAGCCTGGCCGCGGTGGCCGTGTTCGGCCCGGCGATCCGGCCCTGGTACGCGCTGTGGGGACTGTTCCTCATCGCCGCGGCGGCGCCCAGTGCCTCGGTGCGCCACCGTGTCGCGGCCGCCAGCGCGGTGCTCGCGCTCGCCGTGCTGCCGAGCGGGGGACCGCCGGACGGCGAACAGGTGATCCTGGCCGTCTCCGGCGGAGTGCTCGCGCTCGTCGTGCTCTGGCAGGCCCACCAGGCGGCGCAGACACCGGCGATCGGGCGGACGGCATGAGAGGCAGGGACGGCAAGAGAGGGCTGGACGGTGAGCGAGAGCGGGGCGGTACGCGGGTGTCGGCGGGCATGAGAGCGCTGAGCACCGATCGCCGGCGGTTGCTCCTCGTGCTCGGACTCGCCGCCGCCGTCGGCGCGTTCACCGCCACGGTGCCGCTGCTGCGCGACTGGTTCGACCTGCGCGTCTACTACGGGACGGTCGACGCCTGGGTCCACCACGGCGGCCGGATCTACGACTACCACGTGCCGGGGACGACGTACGGCTTCACCTATCCGCCCTTCGCGGCCCTCGGCATGCTGCCGATGGCGCTGGTCGGGCTGCGCACGGCCATCGCGGTCGAACTGCTGCTCAACCTTGCCGCCATCGCCGTCATCGTGTGGATCCTGGTGGGGCCCGCGCTGCGCCGCTACGGCTGGTTCGGCTACACCCTGACGGGCTGTCTGCTGGCCCTGTTCGAACCGGTCCGCGACACCCTCAGCTTCGGCCAGGTGAACCTCCTGCTCCTCGCCCTCGTGCTCAGCGACGCCTGGCTGCTGTCCACCGGACGGGGACGCCGGGCGGGCGTCGGCATCGGCCTGGCCGCGGCGGTCAAACTCACCCCCGCGCTCTTCATCGGCCTGTTGCTGCTTGCCCGTCGCTGGCGCGCGGCCGGCGTCGCCACGGCCGTCGCCGCGGCTGCCACCGCCCTTGCCGCCTGGGCGGCCCCGGACGCCTCACGCTTCTACTGGACCGACGCGTTGTGGGACACGACCCGCATCGGACGTCTCGCCTATGTCTCCAACCAGTCGTTGCAGGGCGTCCTGGCACGGCTCGTGGCACCGGACGAACCGAGCAGGGCCGCCTGGGCGACGGCTGCTCTGCTGGTCCTGTGCGTATGGGCGTGGCGGACCTCCCGCGCGCTGGCCGACGAGGACTGGACGGCCGCGTTCGCCCTCACCGGGCTCGCGGCCTGCCTCGTCAGCCCGATCACCTGGGTGCACCATCTCGTCTGGCTGCTGCCGTCGTTCGCCGTGCTGCTGCACCGGCGCCGGCTGCGGGTCGCGGGCGCCCTGTACGTGGTGCTGTGCAGCAGCGTGGTGTGGCTCTGGTTCGACGACGCGTCGGGCCTCGACGGATTCCTCGGCAGCAACACGTATACGTGGATCACACTGGGGCTGCTGCTGTGGCTGCCGGTCGGTCAGCCCCGTGTGGGCCGCCCGTTCTTGAGCCACAGGGCGAGGGCCACGCCGCCGGCGCCCAGTCCCACGGCGCCCGTGATACCGGCGACTTCGGGCCAGTCGGCCTCCGCGCTGTCCGGGAGCGCCGCAGGAGCGGGCCGGGCGGCGGGTCCGGCTGCTGGAACGCCACGCGTGTCGAGCAGCGATCCGACGGGATCGACGTGCCCGGCTGCCTTGAAGCCCCAGTCGAGCAGCGAGCGCGCCTCCTCGTAGACGGCGAACCCGCCGCCCGCCTGAGGGTTCATCACGGTGACGACGAGCGTGCGCCCGCCGCGTCGCGCCGCGGCGACGAGCGTGTTGCCCGCCTCGCTGGTGTAGCCGTTCTTGATGCCGATCAGGCCCGGGTACGGCTCCACCCCGTCGGCGCCGGTCAGCAGCCGGTTGGTGTTCTCGATCTCGTATGCGCCGTCTTCGCCGGGGAACATGGCCTCGACGGTGGAGCAGTACCGCGCGAAGTCCGCGTTGCGCAGCCCGGCCCGCCCGAAGACCGCCAGGTCGTACGCCGACGAGACCTGACCGGGTGTGTCGTACCCGTCGGGTGAGACGACGTGGGTATCGAGAGCGCCCAGCGAACGGGCCTTGGCCTGCATCCGGGCGGCCGTCGTCTTCCAGCCGCCGTTCATCGCGGCCAGCACATGTACGGCGTCGTTGCCGGAGTTGAGGAAGACACCGCGCCACAGGTCGGCCACGCGGTAGCTGTGGCCCTCGGAGACGCCCACCAGGCTGCTCCCGGCCCCCACGTCCGCCAGCTCCGCCGCCTTGACGGTGTGCCGGATGCCGCCGGGCAGCACCGGGAGCACCGTGAGGGCGAACAGGGTCTTCAAGGTGCTGGCGGGCGGCAGCTTGACGTGAGCGTCGTGGGCCGCGAGCACGTCGCCGGTGCGGGCGTCGGCCACCAGCCAGGACAGGGCGGAAACGTCCTCGGGGACCTCGGGCGCCCCGGCCCGCGGCCGCACCTGCGTTCCGGGTCTGTACAACGGCGGCTGCGACGCCGTGGGCCGGGGCGCGCCGGGGTCCGCGGCCGTCCGGGCGACGGCCGCACTCGGCGCGAGGGCCAGCGCGCCGACCACGCAGACGGCGGAACAGGAGACGGCGGCGCGAGCGAGGCGGGCGCGGGAGGCGGCGCGGGGGGTGGCAGTGCGGGATGAGAATCCGATAGTCATTCCGCCAACGTAGGAACGGAGTCGCCGTCCGCCGGGCTGCCAGGGCCGAGCGGCGGGATCCAGTACCCGGATGCCGCACGTGGGAGCTGTCAGGCGGCGGGCAGGGTCGGCTGGACCTGGCGGAGGAAGGTCGCGTTGTCCGGGGTGGCGCGCAGCCGCTCCAGAAGGGTTTCGAGGTTCGCCTGGCCGTCCCGCGTCTGCAGGGCGCGTCGCAGCCCTCGTACAGCTGCCAACTCGGCGGAGAGCAGCAGGAGTTCCTCGCGGCGGGTGCCCGACGGGGTGATGTCGACGGCCGGGAAGACGCGCCGGGCTGCCAGGGCCCGGTCGAGGCGGAGCTCCATGTTGCCGGTGCTCTTGAGTTCTTCGAAGAAGTAGTCGTCGGCGCGGGAGCCGGTCTCCACCAGGGCGGTGGCGAGGATGGTGAGCGAGCCGCCCTCCTCGGCGAGGCGCGCGGCGCCGAAGAACCGCTTGGGGCCGTGCACCGCGGCCGCGTCGACGCCGCCGCTGAGGGTGCGGCCACCGGAGGCGGCCGCGTTGTTGTGCGCTCGGCACAGCCGGGTGAGGGAGTCCATCAGGATGACGACGTCCTCGCCCTGCTCGACGAGCCGCTTGGCGCGTTCGATGACGAGGTCGGCGAGCGCGATGTGCTGTTTCGGCGTCTTGTCGAAGGTCGAGGCGTAGACCTCGCCCCGGACGGAGCGCCGCATGTCGGTCACCTCTTCGGGCCGCTCGTCGAGGAGCAGCACCATCAGATGGCATTCGGGATGGTTGCCCGCGACGGCGGCGGCGATCTGCTGGAGCAGCACCGTCTTGCCGGTCTTGGGCGGGGCGACGATCAGACCGCGTTGGCCCTTGCCGACCGGCGAGACCAGATCGACGAGGCGCCCGGCCGGACCGCTCGCCGGGTGTTCCAGGCGGAGCCGGTCGCGGGGGTGCAGTGGGGTGAGGTCGCGGAAGTGCGGGCGGCGGCACAGCTCTTCGGGTGTACGGCCGTTGATCCGCTCGACCTCGGCGAGCGCGCGGGGCCCGCCGCGTGCCCCTTCGACGGTGTCGCCCTTGCGCAGGCCGTAGCGGCGGATCAGCGCGGCGGAGACCTGGACGTCGGTCGGTGTGGGCAGGCAGCTGTCGGCGGCGCGCAGGTACCCTTGCCCGTTGTGCGCGATGTCGAGGACACCGGAGGCCGAGGCCCGGGCGGGGAGCTGCTGCTGTACGGGAGGGTGCTCGAGTGTGGTGGTCATGATGCGGGTCCTTTCAAGGACGGATTCATGAGGTCATGAGGAAGGGAAGGGGGATGAGCCGGCGGGGGAGGCGGCGTGCTCACGCCTCGGTGCGGCCAAGAGACAGCACCTCGTGTACGGCGGACGGGAACGACTACCCATGGCCGTGCTCAAGAGGTGGTGCCGAGAAGCTGGTCCGCGGGTCGGAGTATGACGGGCGTGTCAGCGAAATGAGGTGGAACCGGCACCGGCGCCCGAGACGGGGCGTACACAAGTGCTGACTGCACAGTACCACCCGGCGACCACTTCTGGCTGTGATGTGCGACTCAGCGGCTCGCGCTCAAGGCCGGACCAGTCCGCGTCGTGCCCGCGGCCGGACGCGCCACCCCGGGCCACGTCTTCGACTACCGCTGCGCGCAGGAACTGGCCGCCGGGATCGGCACCGACCTCCTCCACTTCCCCGGCGGGCACAACGGCAACATCACCCACCCCAAGGGCTTCGCCGAGCTGCTGCGTACGGTGCTGTGAGCGGGCAGAATCGATCGTCGTACGGCCCGACTCGGTACCTCGACAAGGAGAATTGGTGGACACCTCACCCGTCGCACCGCACCGTATGGACCCGGCGGGCGGTTGCCCGCACGCCGACAACGCGCGGCTGCTCGCGCGGGGTGCCGTCGCACCGGTGGTGCTGCCCGGTGAGGTGGCGGGCGTGGCGGTGCTCGGGCACGAGGCGTTGAAGGAGGTCCTCGCGCACCCCGAAGTCGCCAAGGGGGCGGAGCACTTCACGGCGCTGAGGGAGGGCCGGATAGCCGCCGGATGGCCGTTGACGACCTTCGCGACCGTACGGGGGATGACGACCGCCGACGGCGAGGACCACCGGCGGCTGCGGTCGCTGGTCAGCAAGGCGTTCACCGCACGTCGGGTGGAGCAACTGCGGCCCCGCATCGATGAGTTGACGGCCGGATTGCTCGACGATCTGCACTACGCGGCGGAAGACGGTGGGGGAGTCGCCGATCTGCGTCGGCACTTCGCGCTGCCGTTGCCGATGGGGGTCATCGGCGAGCTGCTCGGAGTCGACGCGGAGTACCAAGACCTGCTGCACCATTTGTCGAACCAGGTGGTCGCCACGGATATCGGCCCCGAGCAGGCCCTCGCCGCGAACCGGGAGCTGGTGGCCGTCCTGAGCGTCGTGGCCTCCGCGCGTGCCGAGGAACCCGGCGACGACCTCACCAGCGCGCTGATCGCCGCCCGGGACGAGGAGGGCGACCGGCTCAGCCAGGAGGAACTCATCGGCACGCTGGTGCTGATGATCATCGCCGGGCACGAGACCACGCTGAACCTCATCACCAATGCCGTACGGGCGTTGTGCGGCCACCGGGATCAACTGGACCTGGTCACGAAGGGCGAGGCGAGCTGGGCGGACGTCGTCGAGGAGACGCTGCGCTGGGACGCGCCCGTCAGCTACTTCCCGTTCCGGTATCCGGTGCGCGATCTCACCCTCGACGGAACCGTGATCCCCAAGGGCACACCGGTGCTCGCCGGTTACTCGGCCGCGGGGCGCGACCGAGCCGCGCACGGACCCGACGCCGACCGCTTCGACGTGACCCGGCCCGGCAGGCCCGGCGCCGCCCGGCACCTCTCCCTCGGGCACGGCGCTCACTACTGTCTGGGCGCCCCGCTGGCACGCCTGGAGTCCACCATCGCCCTGGAGCGGCTGTTCACCCGCTTCCCCGACCTCGACCTCGCCGTGTCCGAGGCGGAACTCTCCCGCCACTCCAGCTTCGTGGGCAACAGCGTACGAGCGCTCCCGGTGCGGCCGGGAAGCTCCCGCGGCTGACTCTACGAGCTGCAGGAAACCTTCGCGGCTGACCGGGCGCATACCAGCCATACGACACCGCGAAGGCCCTGAGCCGACCCTTTTCTTGTTCTCGCCAAACGCCGTACCTACGCTTCCAGCACCGCACACCGGCGGCACTGGACAAGGGACACGGCAATCATGGGTCGACTGGCCGGAAAAATCGCTTTCATCAGCGGAACGGGGGCTGGAATAGGCGGGCCGCGGCTCAGATATTCGCCGCGGAAGGCGCCACTGTATTCGGCTGCGACAACGACTCCGACGCCGCCGCCGAAACGGTGGAACTCGTCGAGAAGGCCGACGGAGTCATGCGGTCCCTCGCCCCGGTGGACCTGTCCACCGAAGCGGGCGCACGGGAGTGGATCGACGCGGGGATCGCGGCGTTCGGCGGGATCGACATCCTCTACAACAACGCCTCCGCCCTGCGGAACGGGCCGTTCGAGACCGTGCCGCCGAGGACTGGTACTTCACCATCAAGAACGAGCTCGACATCCCGTACTTCTGTACGCAGGCGGCCTGGCCGCACCTGATCGCCCGCGGCGGCGGGGCCGTCCTCAACGTAGCCTCGGTGGCCGCTGTGCGGGGCGCCCCCTTCATGCCGATGGTGCCGCACGGCGCCGCCAAGGGCGGGGTGCTGGCGATGAGCAAGCACCTGTGCGCGGCCGGTGCCCCGCATCACATCCGCGTCAACACCATCGCTCCCGGCATGACCCGTACCCCCGCCACCGCGCCCTTCCACGACGACCCCGATGGGCCGAAGGCGCAGTTGGAGGCGCGGATCCCGGTCGGGCGCGTCGGGCAGCCCGAGGACATCGCGCGGGCCGCGGCCTTCCTCTGGTCCGACGAGGCCGCGTTCGTCAACGGCGCCAGCCTCATGGTGGACGGCGGCGACAGCGCGATGGCGGGCTGAGCCCCGGTGAACACACGACTCGACCACATCAGCGTCGACGTACGCGATCTGGCCGCCCAAATCGCCTGGTACCAGGAGGCGTTCGGGCTGAAGACAGTCTTCGAGTTCACCCTCGAAGGACCCGGACTGAGCGGTGTCGTCCTGGAGCATCCGCACGGCTGGCGCATCGAGCTCCTCGCCCGGCCCGGTTCCACGCCCGGCCTGCGGGCGCGCGACCCGCTGGCCGCCGCCCTCACCGAGGGTTACGGGCACTTCGCGGTCACCACCCCCGAACTCGCCCCCGTCTACGCGGCCCTGGTGGCCCATGGGGCGGGCGAGGTCATGAAGCCCGGGCCGTCCCCCGAGCCGGGCATCCGGATGGCCTGGGTCGCCGACCCCGAGGGCAATCTCGTCGAACTGACAGAGCGCAGCACTACTTTTTCCGAGTGAGATGGAGTACGGGATGACCAATCTCGTGAAAAGACTCGACAGAGGCACGCTCATAGCCTGCTGTCTCGCAGTTGCCGCCGCGCAGCTGTGCATTACCGTTCCGTCCCCCATCAGTGGAGAAATCCAGGCCGCATTCGGTGCGTCGGGTTCCCAAGTCGCCTGGGTCACCTCCGCCTTCATTCTCCCCACCGCGATTCTTGAGCTGAACTCGGGAAGCAGCTGAGCGGGTGCGATCGTGCTGACGGTCGGCTAGGGCCTGCCTTTCGGATCACGCCGACTTCGGCTCATGGCGCCTGACAACTGGCCCGGGCGTGTTCCGAAGGACAGGCCATGGCCCGCGCGACCGAATCCGCAGCACGACGACGCCCCGCCTTCGGCTCCGAAGCGGGGCGTCTCGCTGCTTGCCTCTCACTCCCCGGGCGGGTCGTCCCGTGTCGCCGTGGCGAGCTCGATGCCGCGGATACGGCGGAGCCAGCGGGCCAGGACGTAGAGGGCGCCGCCCACGATCCCGCAGGGTTCCCAGACCTCCGTGACGAGGGCCGGGAGACCGCCGTGGCCGACGATGTAGATCGCCTGCGTGCCGACGACGGCTGCGATGAAGCCGTTCGTCCGTGACTCCACGCTCAGCAGCCAGTCCACCGGTGCCCACAGGGGAGCCGCGAGGTCACGGACGCGCAGCCGGACGGCCGCCCACAGGAAGCCGAGCACGTAACGCATCCGTGCGCGAGAGGACAGCACTATGCCCCGTTCCGGGTCACCGGCGAGGATCGCCGCCCACTCCTCACGGAGATGGGCGCGACGACGTCCGGCGACGAACGCGGCGAAGCTCAGCGTGCCGTTGCCCGCGCGGCTCGGGCGGCGCTGGGGGACGGACGGGGTGGGAGTGTCCGTCTCCTCGACCGAAGAGCTGCCGTTGCGGAGAGCCGTGAACAGCAGGCCGACCGCGGCGACCAGGATGGCGGCCGCCGTGACGGCCCCGAAGACCCAGCCAGTGGTGAGCAGGGTGGCGGCGACCGAGGGAGCCGGGCTCAGCATCTTCAGCGCGTAGCCGACGAGAAGGCAGACGGCGGCGAACGTTCCGGCCAGCACGGGGGCCAGCACCGCGACCACCGCGAACGGCCCGGCCGTCGGGACGGGCTCTTCGTGCCGTTCGTCCACACTCATGCCGCACCCCCGTCGCCGGCCGGGCGCAGCCCGAAGAGCCGCGGCTTTCGCTCGCTCGCGCGGTGGGTGGCCAGCCGCCCCGCGGCCGTGAGCTCGTAGTAGTAGCGCTTCGGGCGACCGGGATGCTCGCCGGTCTCGGCTCTGCGCACCGCCCATCCCGCGTCGACGAGCCGTTCGAGAATCGGATAGACCGTGCCGGAGCCGAGATCGGCCTCCTCGCAGATCCGCAGCCCCCACGCCGGGTTGTCGGGCGTGGCGCTCAGCAACACCTTGAGGACCTCAAGTGTCGGGCGAGTCAGGCGAATTGATGCCATATCACCAGTGAAGCACGCACCGAACCATATGTCGAGAACGACAGTTGGCTCAGCGCTCGGTCCGCCGACCGAGCTCGAAGATGCCATAGGCGAATCCCCCGGCGGTGAGGGTTCCGTCATGGACGTGGATGCCGGCGGCCTCCACGGGGCGTACTTCACCGGCGCCGTCGTACACGTAACTCGCCGTGTCCCGCTGCGGATTGACCACCACGAGATACCGCCCGTTCCCGCACGTAGACGAACGGACAGCCGCTGTGCAGGACCTCCACCGCGGCGCCCGGGCCCAGTTCCGGCGTGCCGGTGCGGAGCGCGACGAGGCGGCGTACGAGATGCAGGAGGGAGGTTTCGTCGACGCGCTGGGCCGCGACCGTCGGGCGGTCCGGGGACGGGTCGAGCGGGAGGTAGAGGTGGTCGTGCGCGGCGGTGGAGAAGCCGGCGTTCGGGCTGTCGTCCCACTGCATCGGGGTGCGGGAGCCCGCGCGGTTGTAGCGGGGTCCCAGCACGCTGCCTTCCTTGTCGGGCAGGTCCGCGACGTAGCGCATCCCGATCTCGTCGCCGTAGTAGATCGCCGGGAGCGTCGGCCAGGTGAGCTGGAAGGCGAAGGCGGCGGGCAGCTGATCGGCCGTGCGGGGGCCGCAGTTGAGGCGGGAGAAGTCGTGATTGGCGGTGGGCAGGGAGATGAAGCCGCTGTCGCCGACAGCCGCGGACGCCTGGTGCCAGGCCTCGACGAAGGGGCGCGGCGAGCCCTGGCCGCTGGGGTCGAAGAAGCAGTCGAGCGGGTCCCAGGCCTCGTTGACCGTGCCCTCGGCGTTGCTCCACAAGGAGCGCAGGGCGCGACCGTCGGTGGGACCGCCGAACTGGAGGAAGAAGTCCGCGTGGAAGCCCGCGGGGACGGACACCTCCGGCTCGCCCCACTCCGAGAGCAGCACCGCCTCCGGATGGGCGCTGTCCAGCCAGTGGCGCAACTCCGCCCAGATCCTGGCGGTTTCCTTCTTGTCGGCGTCGTCCTTCACCAGCGACGCGGCCATGTCGACGCGGAAGCCGGACAGGCCGAGACCGAGCCAGTGGTCCATGATCGCGCGCAGGGCCGCCCGGTTGACGCGCGGGCCCTCGGCGTCGACCGGGCGACGCCAGGGTTCGGCCGGATTGTCGCGTGCGTAACCGAAGTTGAGGGCGGGCTGGAAAGCGAAGAAGTTCGGAAGGTACCCGCCCGGGCGGGTACCGGGGGAGGGGACGAAGCCGTCGGGCCGGCCTTCGGGCGCCCAGATGTACCGGTCGTCGGTCGGATCGTTCACGGCGGTCCTGAACCACGGGTGCTCGTCGGAGGTGTGACCCGCCACGAGGTCCAGCAGGACGCGAATGCCGCGGCGGCCCGCTTCGTCCACCAGCTTGGCGAGGTCGTCGTTCGAGCCGTAGCGGGGCGCGGCGGCGAGATAGTCGCAGATGTCGTATCCGGCGTCGCGGAATGGTGAGACGAAACAGGGGTTGAGCCACACGGTGTTGACGCCCAGCCACGCAAGGTGGTCGAGGCGCTCGGCGATTCCGTTGAAGTCGCCGATGCCGTCGCCGTTCGAGTCGGCGAACGACTGCGGGTAGATCTGGTAGAAGACGGCGTCGGCCAGCCAGGCGGGGGCGGGGCGGAACGAAGTCATGCAGGGGACCATAGATCAGCGCACACCGCGCCCGCTGCCCCTAAGCTGAAGGCGATGTTCACCCCGCAAGGTCCCACCCTCCGCGAACTGGCCGTCCAGGCCCTCTCGTCGGTCGAACGCGGCTACGACCTGCTCGCGCCGAAGTTCGACCACACGCCGTTCCGGACGCCGGACTCGGTCCTCGACGCGGTGGGACGGGCGCTGCGCCCCATGGGTCCGTTCGACGCGGGACTCGATCTGTGCTGTGGCACCGGGGCCGGCATGGACGTCCTGGGCACGCTGTGCCGGGAGAGCGTCACGGGCCTCGACATCAGCGCGGGAATGCTGGCGGTGGGGCGCGGGCGGCCGGGTGGCGCCGGCCCGTCGTCCACTGCGGCCCCGCCGCCCCGGCCCCTTGTCACGTGGGTACGCGGCGACGCCCGCGCCCTCCCCTTCGGCCCCGCCTTCGACCTGGTCGTGAGCTTCGGCGCCTTCGGGCACTTCCTGCCCCGCGAGCTGCCGGGCCTGTTCGCCCAGGTCCACTCCGTGCTGCGTCCTGGCGGGCGCTTCGCCTTCCCGATCACGGCCCCGCCCCGGCCGAGCTCGCCCTGGTACTGGGCCCTGCTGGGCTTCGACGCGGTGATGCGGGTGCGCAATGCCCTCTGGCGTCCGCCGTTCGTCATGTACTACCGGGCGTTCCGGCTCGGTGACGTGCGGCGGGAGCTGACGTGGGCCGGTTTCGAGGTCGATCTTCACGCGCTGCCCGAATTCGGGTATCGAAGGGACGGGAGCCCGCGGTGCCGGATGGTGGTGGCGAGGGTTCCCTCGGCCGGGCGGGGTCGGTGAGGGCAGCGGCAGGTGGGTGATCGTATGGGCCGTCCCGCACGTCATCGCCGGCATGCGCAGGATCGGCATTGCCGGCAGGCGCAGGATCTGCCCCCTGTCAGGTCCGTGTCGGCCGAGGGCCCCGTGGCAGCCGAACGGTGAAGCAGGCCCCGCCCTCGGGGCCGTGTCCCCGCGCCGTCACCGAACCGTCCAGCCGCTGGGTGAGACGGTGCACGATGGCCAGGCCGAGGCCGGTTCCGACCGGACGGATGCCCTGGTAGCGGGCGTGCAGCGTGCCCCGTTCGAAGGCGATCACGGCGTCTTCGGGTGTCAGCCCGGGGCCGCCGTCGCGCACCTCGAGACGTGCTCCGTCGCCGTCCGGTGCGAGGGCAAGCACCAGCGGTGCGCCCGCGGGGGTTACCCGCAGCGCGTTCTCCGCGAGGCCGTCGATCACTTGGCGGACCCGGACGCCGTCCGTGTCGACGGTCAACGGCCTGCCCGGCCGCTCTACGCGGAACCGCACGCCGTGGCGTGCGCAGCGGTCAGCCCAGACCGTGCCGGCCTTCGCCACCAGCGCGTCGAGATCGACCGGCTGTGTCTCGACACGGAAGTCGTCGGCCTCCAACTGGGCGAGATCCAGTAGATCCTGCACGAATCGTTCCAAGCGTCTGGTCTCGCTGAGCAGCGTTTCGCCGACCATGGGCAGTTCCTCGGGCCCGACCACTCCGTCAGCGAGCGCCTCCGCGTAACCGAGGGTCGCGGTGAGCGGGGTGCGCAGCTCGTGCGAGACGGAGAGCAGGAACTCGCGCTGCCTGTCCTCACTGCGCGTCAGCGCCTCGTCCAGAATGTTCAACGCCCCCGTCAGATCGGTGAGTTCGCGCGGTCCGCCGGGTGCCGCGCGCAGGCCGCGTTCGCCGTCGGCGAGCCGTCGCGCCGTGGTCGCGGCAGCGGTGACAGGGCGTGAGAGCCGTCGGGCCAGCAGCAGGCCGGCCAGCCCCGCGCCGACCAGGCCGACCGCGAACGGGAGCGGCAGCGCTCGACGCATGCGGCTCACGCTGTCGCCCACGACCGTGTAGGGCTGTGTCAGGACGACGGCGCTGCCCGCGTTCGCGGGGCGGCCCTCCACCAGGACGTGCTCGCCGCCCAGATACGCGTCCGTGGAGACGGACTCGCCGTCGAGCAGGCTCGCCCGCGTTCGGGCGTCCACGGCATCGGCGGCCGGCCCGACCGTGTCGCCGTCGGGGGTGATGACGGCGATCTGTTCCCCGTTCGACCCGGCGAGCCGTTGCTCGCGGTCGAGCAGAAGCTGTGAGATGGCGGGGGTCCGGCTCAACACCTCTGCCTGGCGCCCGAGTTGGTCCCGCTGCTGCGCCTCCGCGCCGGTGCGGATCAGGTACCAGCTGGTGATGCCGGTGAGGAGTACGGCGACCAGGGCGACCGCTGTCGTCACCACGGTGATGCTGCGCGTGACGGTGCCCGGCCGACTCCACAGGCGACCGGTGCCGAACCGGCGGAGGCGACGGGCGAGGGCGCCGAGCCGTGGTGCGCGGGGCTTCACCGCGCGGGGTCCGCCGCGCTGTAGCCGACACCGCGCACCGTCCGGATCGGGCTGGCGTCGCCGAGCTTGGCGCGCAGCTGCGCGACGTGCACGTCCACGGTCCGGCTTCCCCGGTAGTCGGCCTGTCCCCACACCTGGGCGAGCAACTGCTCCCGCGGGAAGACCCGGCCGGGATGGCGCAGCAGATGGGCGAGCAGATCGAACTCGGTGGCCGTCAGTTCCACGGGCTGCCCATCCGCCTCCGCCGTACGGCGCACCGGATCCACCACGACCCTGCCCAGGCGCCGGATCGTCCCGCCGGGCGGCCCGGAGGCTCGTCGCAACACGGTCTTGACCCGGGCGACCAGTTCCCGGGGCGAGAACGGCTTCGTGATGTAGTCGTCCGCGCCGAGCTCCAGGCCAAGAATGCGATCCGCCTCGTCGTCGCGGGCCGTGACCAGCAGGACCGGCGTCCAGTCGCCGTCCTCGCGCAGCCTGCGGCACACCTCGACGCCGTCCAGACCGGGCAGCGCGATGTCCAGGACGATCGCCACGGGCCGCAGCCGCCGCGCCGCCGCGAGCCCTGCCAGGCCGTCCGCTTCTATGTGCACCCCGAAGCCCTCGCGCGTCAGGTACAGCCGCTGGAGGTCGGCGATGTGCCGTTCGTCCTCGATAACCAGGACGAGGCCCTTGCTGTCCGGCATGCCGTCCCCCTCACCTCCACCGGGATTCGAATCCTTGTACCGGCGATGCGATGCTAGCCCGGTCCCACGTGCCGCGGAGACCGCGACGGGACGCCCTGACATTCCTCGAACATTCCGCTGATCCGCCGCACACCTGCGGCTCACAGGATCACGCCATGACTGTTTCCGCACCGGACACCGCGTGCCCCGTTCCGTCCGCTCCGCCGCCCGGCGCCCTGCACCGTGTCGGACGGTGGTGTGCCCGCAACGCCCGGTGGGTGATCGTGACCTGGCTGCTCGTCCTCGTCGCCGCCTTCGCCGCCGACAGGGTCTGGGGCGGTGTCTACGAGGACGAGTTCTCCCTGCCGGGAACCACCGCGCAACAGGGCGCCGACCTGCTGGAGGAGCACGGCTCCGACCTGAAGGGCGTCGGCGCGCAGATCGTCCTCGAGGCGGACGACGGGCTCGGCGCCCACCGGACGTCCGTCGAGGCCGCGCTGGACGAGCTCGACCGCCTGCCGGACGTGTTGACTGTCGCAGACCCGTTCACCACACCCGGCGCCGTCTCCGCGGACGGCACGATCGGCTACGCCACCGTCCGCTTCGCCGAGAACCCGGCCACCTTCGACCCGTCGTACGTGGACCAGGTCGACGAGGCGGTCGCGGACCTGCGCGACGATCACGTGAGCGTGGACTACGGCGGTCCGCTCGGTCAGCTCGCCCGTCCGGAGGCCGCCCACGGCCTGTCCGAGACGATCGGCCTGGTGACCGCCGTGGTCGTGCTGCTGATCGGCTTCGGCAGCATCGCGGCCGCCGGGCTGCCGTTGGTCACGGCGGTCGTCGGACTGGCCGGGGGACTGGCCGTACTCGGCCTGGTCGCCGCGGCCGTCACCTTCGGCGCGGCCGCACCCACACTGGCCACCATGATGGGGCTGGGTGTCGGCCTCGACTACGCGCTCTTCCTCACCACACGGCACCGCGGGTTGCTGGTCTCCGGCGTCCCGCCCGAGGAAGCGGCCGGGCGTACGCTCGCCACCAGCGGCCGTGCGGTGCTCGTCGCCGCGGCCACGGTCGCCATGGCGCTGGCGGGCCTGTACGCCTCGGGCGTCTCGTTCATCGGCACCCTCGGCGCGGCCGCCGGGATCACGGTGCTGGTCGCCGCGCTCGCCTCGCTCACGCTGACACCGGCACTGCTCGGACTCGTCGGGCACCGCATCGACCGCTGGAACGTACGCCCGCCGGTGGCCGAACCCGGGGGCGGCGATGACACATGGCGACGCTGGGCAGCGACCGTGGGCCGCAGGCCCTGGCTCTTCCTCATCGCGGGCCTGCTGATCCTCGGCGTACTCAGCGTCCCGGTCGCGTCGATGCGGCTCGGCCACATCGACGCGGGCGCCAGTCCGGCGGACTACACCGAGCGCAGGGCGTACGACCTGATCGCGCACGGGTTCGGCGCGGGAACCAACGGCCCGCTCACCGTGGTCGTGTCGCTGGACGCAAGCAATGCGGACCGGGACGAGGTCGCCACCGACGTGCGCGCTGCCCTCTCCCGTACCGCCGATGTGGTCTCCGTCTCCGATCCCGCCCCCACCCGGGACGGTGACCTGCTCACCTCCACGGTCGTCCCCCGTCAGGGGCCGGAGGACGAGTCGACCACCGACCTGGTGCACAGCCTGGACGACCAGGTGCTGCCCGAGGCGCTCGCCGGCACCGGCGCGGACGCCTACGTCACCGGCACCACCGCGGTCCAGACCGCCTTCCGCGATGCCATGGTGAACCGGCTTCCGTGGGTGGTCGCGGTCGTCGTCGGCGCCGCGTTCCTCCTGCTGCTCTGCGTCTTCCGCAGCCTCCTCGTCGCGGTCAAGGCGGCCATGCTCAATCTGCTGTCGATCGGCGCGGCCTACGGTGTCGTGGTCGCCGTCTTCCAGTGGGGCTGGGGCGGTGCCCTGTTCGGCGTGACGGAGCCGGTGCCGGTCGAGTCGTACGTCCCCATGATGATGTTCGCCATCGTCTTCGGTCTCTCGATGGACTACGAGGTCTTCCTGCTCTCACGGATCCGCGAGGCGTGGCTGGAGACCGGCGACAACCACGCCGGGGTGGCCGACGGGCTGGCGGCCACCGCACGGGTCATCAGCTGTGCGGCGATCGTCATGACCAGTGTGTTCCTCGCCTTCATGCTCTCGACCAACGTCGTGATCAAGATGCTGTCGCTGGGTCTCGGCGTGAGCGTGGTCATCGACGCGACGGTGGTGCGCCTGCTCCTCGTCCCCGCCACCATGTACCTGTTCGGCAGGGCCAACTGGTGGCTGCCGCGCCCGCTCGACCGCGTTCTGCCGCACCTGGACCCGGAGGCGCCCCCTGCAGTACTGGAGCCCGGACAGCGCCGGGAGCCGGACGCCGCCGAGGAGTCGGGGGCATCGGCATGAGGCGCCGCACCTGGATCGCTCTGGCCACGGCCGGAGTGCTCGGGGTCGTTCCCGTCGGCGCAGAGTTGCTCGCGCGCTCGGTGCTCCGGGACCGCGTACGGACCGCGGCGTCGCGGGCGTTGGACGGCGACCTCGACATCGGTCTCGCGTCCCGCCCGGCACTCCTCCAACTCGCGGACAAGCGGCTGCCGTTCGTCGAGGTGGACAGCGCCCACGCGCAGTTCGGCCGGGTGCTCGACGCCCAGGTCCACGCGCGGCTCGACGACGTACGCCTCATCGGGGGCGATCCGGGACGCGCCACGGTGGCCGCGGCCCGTGTGGCGGTGCTGATTCCTCCGAGCACCGTGGCCGGCATGGTGGGGGATTTCGGCGGCATGCCGGTCACCGGAGTGCGGACCGATCCCCGCGCGGACACCTTGACGCTGGTGATGGGGCGGGCGGGCCTCGGAACCGTGACCCTGCGGCCGGAGATCAAGGACGGGCGGGTCAGGACGACGGTCATCGCGGTGGAGATCATGGGCAGGACCGCGCCGGACGCGATGACCGACCGGATGCGTGAGGCCGTCGAGGGGCGGGCGAAGGAGCGGGACTACCCGCTCGGACTCGAAGCCACCTCCGCACGGGTCGAGGGCGACGGTATCCATGTCCGCCTCGGGACGGACTCGCCCGCCACTCTGCCGCGGACAGGTTGAGCCGACATGCGCTGGAGCAAAGTCCATTTGTTTTTCAAACTCGCACGGTATAGTGGGTCTGGTTTTCAAACTGACTACCTCATCTCACCCTTCGGGACCGACCGTGCGAGGAAACCCCATGAAGGCCCCTCTGCCCGACAGCACGCATGCGACGGATGACGTCGTGGCCCGCATCGACCCCTTGTGGTCGTCAGGGGAAGGAGGCGCACAGGGCGGCCGGGCCGCGTTCGTCGATGCCGGCGTGCTCGCAGACGACGTCACCCGCCAGGTCAAGGCCACGCTGTCCGGTGGGGTGCCCGATGGCGTCTGACCTGCGCGACACGGCGACCGAGCCGCGACTCGCCCATGGGGAGCGCCCGTTGCCGGTCCTGATCGCCGCCTGTCTGGGCCTGTTCACTGTCTTCCTGCAGACCACCCAGACGATCGGCACCCTCAGTGCCGTCCAGGACGACCTGCACATCGCCGCGGCCGACCTCGTGTGGGTGCCCAGCATGTACACGCTGGTCGTCGCCTCCTGTGTGCTGGGGGCGGGCGCGCTCGCCGACCGGTGGGGACGGCGGCGCGTCTTCCTCGCCGGGGCCGCCGCGATGGCAGCGGGCGGAGTGGTGCTGGTCTTCGCCGGGAACCTGACCGTCGTCCTCGCCGGGCAGGCGGTCGCGGGCCTCGGCGGCGCCCTCGTCACGCCCAGCTCGCTCGCGCTCATCACCCACGCCGTCCCCGACCCCCGGCGCCGTGCCGGAGCGATCGCGGCCTGGGCGGCCACCTCCGGACTCGGCCTCGCGATCGGCCCCGTCACCGCGGGCCTGGCCCTGCGCTGGTGGACCTGGCACACCGCGTTCTGGCTCAACCTGGTCGTCGCCGCGCTCGGTGCGGCGGTCGCCCTGCGCCATGTGGAGGAGTCGCGCAACCCTTCCCAACGCCTCGACTGGGCAGGCCAGTCGACGGCCATCGGCGGACTCGCCCTCATGGTCTTCTGGCTGATCGACGGCGGCCATCACGGCTACGGATCCGGACGGGCCCTCGCGGCCGCCGCCGCAGCGGTCGTCCTCCTTGCCGCATTCGCCGTGGTCGAACTGCGCCGTACGGCCCCCATGGTCGACCTGCGTCTGATGCGCGACCCGTCCTACGGCGCCTCGCTGCTGCTCGCCGCGGCCGTCCTGTTCGGCTTCGTCGGCCTCTCCCTCCTGGAGGTGCTCTGGCTGCAGCGGGTGCGGGGGCTGACGGCGCTGGAGGTGGGTGCTCAACTCCTGGCGGAATTCGGCACGTTCATCGTCGCCTCGGTGCTCGCCGGAGTGCTCGTACGACGTCTGGGGCCGCGCACCCTGATCACCGCGGGTCTGCTGCTCGCGGCCGTCGGAGCCACGCTCTTCGCGCGCGTCGATCCCGGCACCACGTTCGGCGGATACGCCGCCGCCCTCGTCGTCTTCGGTCTCGGCTGCGGTCTCGCCAACGCGCCGTCCACCGCGCTCGCCGTCAGTCATGTCCCGCGTGGCCGCGAGGGGGAGGCGGGCGGCACGGTGAACGCCGCCCGTCAGATCGGCGCCGTGCTCGGCACCAGCGTGCTCGGCACGCTGATGACCTCACGTTTCGACGATCGCGTCCGCCAAGTCCATGATCCACGGGTCGCCTTCACCGACGCGGTCGGCCGTGCGTCGTGGGTCGTGGTCGCGGTACTGCTGGTCGGCGCGGGGGTCTCGCTGACCTCCTCGCTGTGGTCCGGGCGCGCCTCGGCCGCCGCCTCCGGGTTGGCCGAGGAGAGCTGAGCCGGGTCTGCCCCCGCACAGGGCGGGGGCAGATCTCTCCCGTCCGCGAACGCGGAGGCGGCGAGGGAAGGACGTGGGGACGGTCGATACGGGCGGGGTCCTCGGCGAAGTCGGTCCGGGCGAGGATGTGCTCGCGTCATGGCCCCCACCCTCCTCATGCTCCCCGAAGAGTCCAGCGCGTCCCGCAGCGCGGAACGCGGGCAGGCGCCCAGCTTCGGGAAGAACGTCGCCGAGGAACTCGGTCCCACGGGCTCCACCGTACGCATGTACTTCCGTCGCCCGGCGGAGGTCATCCGGCCGCCGGCAGGGTGAACTCGTATACCAGGGCGTCCTGTTGGGCGTCCACCACCAGATCGGTGATCTCCAAGGGCCGGTCGTACTGGTCGTGCACCCGCCGGGTGACCCGCACGGACTGCGGGAGCCGGGTGATCGAGTCCCGGTGGTGCAGGGTCAGCCCCGCCTTGCGCATCCAGTCGTACGCCCGGCGCAACTGCGCCTCCGCGGTGCCGTCCGCGCGGTCGCGATAGCGCGCCAGCTCCTCGACCTCGGTCACCGCGACCGTGGAGAAGGAGGTCACGGCCGTCCGCAGCCCGGTGCCGTCCGCTGCCGCCGATTCGTAGCGGTGGACCAGCGTCGGGCGCCGCGGGGCGAGTCCGAGCTCGTGTGCGTGTTCCGGTGGTGGAGCCTCCCAGTTCACCCTGGTCCGCTGGACGGCGCACGGTTCGGTGGTGTGCGCGCCGACGGGGAAGTCGAGGGACGGGACGTGCTCAGCGGTGGTGCCGGGCAGCGTGGCGTGGCTGCCGCGCCGGTCGGTGGAGACCAGACCGCTGCGTCGCAGCATCTGCAGCGCCTGCCGTACGGTTTCCCGGCTCACGCCGAAGCGGGTGGCCAACTCCCGCTCTCCCGGAAGTCGTTCGCCGGGCGGAATGGAACCGTCGCGCAGTTCGCCGAGCAGTTGCGTGGCGATCCGCGAGTACAGCGGTTCATGGTCGGATGGATGGGTGGTGCGGGCCATGTCCGCGCCTCCTGTGTGGTGACAAGACGTAGCCGTGCGGGCTCATTGCGGCACCACATCTAGCATTGGTCTAAACCACCAGGAAAGACCGGCTGGGCAGTTCGGCCGATTTCAGCCCGCACCCTCCGTACGGTGCGGACATGCTCAGAGCGCGCCGTACAGGGCGTCGACGAGCGCCATCTTCCTTGGGTCGTCGGCGATGTGCGGGCCCATGCGGTTCATGACGTACCCGAGGGAGACGCCCGCCTCCGGGTCGGCGAGACCGCAGGAGCCGCCGAAGCCGTCGTGTCCGAAAGCGCGCGGGTTGGGTCCGTACGACCCGTTGGGACCGCTCAGCCACAGCCCGAGCCCGATCTCCGTCTCGTTCTCGAACCCGGCGCCCAGCACCAGGTCACGGCAGCTACCCTGCCCCTCGCGCACCCGCTCGGCGGCCTCCGGCGAGAGCACCTGCCGGGAGCCGTACGCGCCTTGCCGGGCGAAGATCGCGTACAGCGCGGCGACCGCGCGGGCCGTCCCGTGGCCGTTCGCGGCCGGGATCTCGGCCGCTCGCCACTGCGGCGTGTTCGCCTCGGCCGCGCCGACGAGCGGATTGGCCAGCGCGGACAGTGCTGCGGGCGCCAACTGGGCGAAGATCGCGGCCTGTTCACTGCTGGACGCGGCCGGCGGATGTACCAGCTCAGCCGCCCGGTCGGCCTCCTTCTCCGGCAGTCCGATGGTGAAGTCGATGCCGAGGGGCCCGGTCACCTCCCGCTCCAGGAACGCGCCCGGCAGCAGCCCCGAGACCCGCCGTACCACCTCGCCGACCAGGTGGCCGAACGTGAGCGCGTGATAGCCGGACTGCGACCCGGGCTCCCACCAGGGCTCCTGGGCCGCGAGGCGCTCGACGGTCACCTCCCAGTCGCAGAGCTGTGCGAGCGTGTGCGGCTCGCGCAGCCCGGACAGCCCCGCCCGGTGCGACAGCAGATGCCGCACGAGGACCGACTCCTTGCCCGCCGCCGCGAACTCCGGCCAGTACGTGGCCACCGGGGCGTCGAAGTCGAGCAGCCCCCGATCGGCCAGGATGTGGGCACACAGTGAGGTCGGTCCCTTCGACGTCGACCACACGTTGACCAGCGTCTCGCGCTCCCAGGGGCGGCTGCGCGCCGCGTCGGCCCAGCCGCCCCACAGGTCCACCACGGTCTCCCCGTCCAGTGTGACGGTCACGGCCGCTCCCAGTTCGCCGCGCTCGCGGAAGTTCTCCTCGAACGCGGCGCGCACCGCCGAGAAGCGCGCATCGCAGTGGCCTTGAACATCAGGCGCGTACTGGGACATGGGACCTCCGTCATGCGTCCGCGGATGAACCCGGAAGGAGCCGGGCCCGTTGAACGTACCGACTGGTCGGACTGGAGGGAAGCCGCTGGACCGCATCTGTCGTTCGGCCGCGGAACCGTACCCACTGCCCGCCGACCCGTCCCCGGGCGTGCCGAGGAGGACGGCGGGCCGATGGGCCTGCCCAGGTGAGGAACAGCGAACCGGAGGGCTCCTGATGGCCCGTGGCGGTGTGCGCACCACCTTGGTGGATGTAACCCTCCCTCGTCCGGTCCTCGCATTCCCGCCTCAACGGCAGCAACGATCCGACAGAACGCCATGATCGGTACCAGTTACACCGGGGCGTAACTGGTACCGATCATGGACAATTGCGGCTGTGCGTTGTCGGTGTCGGGTGCCGCGATTCGGATCGATCTCGGAGTTTTGGATCCTCCTTCAGTCGACGAGCGTCAGCTCCACGCCGTATCGCTCCTTCACATCTGTCACGAAATCTGTGCGCCCTACCGCCGGGAGCGACCGCCGCCACCACCGATGCTCTTCAGGCCGAATGAGCGGACCGCGGATCAGGAGAACCTTGAACCCTTCATCGATGCTCGCGAGCTCGTTAGCGAACCACGAATACTCGGGGAGTGACTGCACTGATGGGTCGTCTGAGACCCGCTGGAGCAGGTCACGGACAGATAGATCGTTTAAGTACTCCGACACGTCCATGTCGTAACCGTGTGCACATTCATCCACCATTTCTTCCCAGCTGCGCAAAGCCTCGCCAGGAAGCAGTATGACAGTCCACCCCGCTTCCCTCGCGATTCTCCGCAAGTGGTCCGCCAGGGTACCTTCGTGCGCAGTCACTTGAACTGCTCCCAGAAGTACTGCATTGGGTCACTATGCGGGCGAAAGAAGGTTGAAATGGTCCCAGACGAGTTCATGTAACCAAAGTATCCCGTACTCGGGTCCACCCGGAAGAACGATCCCGGCGAAGTGCCGGGCAAGGTGATTGATCCGCGAGGGCCACTTCCCGACATGAAGGAACGGGCCGCATTCCTGTACTTATCGAATCCCCCTACGCCGCGGAATTCCGGCATGTTCGCTGGCTGCTTAGACGGGCCAGAGACCTTACCCTTGCCATTGATCCTCACGCCGAGGACATGATCACTGTAGTGCCTCACTGCCGAAAGGCGCGAGTTGAAGTCGGGCAGTATTGCAATTTCCTGCGACCCAGTAAGCGCAGCCCCAGGATTGACGAAACGGTTGCCAGTCAGCGTCTTCGTGCTACCAGTCGTGCCCGCCGGAACCCTTGGGCCGGGCAGGAAGAGCAGCCCGAACTGCCCCACTGCGCCGAGGCACTGGAACGTGCCATTAACAGCGTCTCCTTGCTGGAAGGAATCGACACCGCGCCGCGCAGCGCCCATGCCTGTGAACTCGTCGACGCAGCCGGTCCATCCCCATCGGCCGTTGGCCTTCGCATAGTCGGATCCGGAAGTGCAGGTGTCGACGATGGAGTTGCCAATCCACTTCATCGCAGGTTCGAAGGGGATGAGCTCGGTTCCAGGGATTTCCGACGTCCAGCAGCTTCCATCGCCGCTCCCTGGGATCCACCAGCAGGTGCCTGCGGGGTCGTACCGGTGGGTGGGCCCGTTGCCGACGTAGGCGTAGGGCGATTCTGCCGGGGTGTCCTGGCCTGCCGTGTAGGAGTCGCGGCTGGTGAAGCGGCCGGTGTCGGGCGCGTAGTTGCGAGCGCGGAGGTAGTAGCCCGCAGCGCTGGTGGTGGGCTCCTTGTACTCGCCCGTGTAGGTGAAGCGGTTCGTGGGCGGGCTGGTGGCGACGTCGGTCTGCGTGCCTTCGCCGAAGGCTGTGTAGCTGTAACTCCTCTGCAGGGCGCCGTTGGTGTCGGTGATGTCGGTTACGGAGCCGAGCAGGTCGTGGTGGTGGTAGAAGGCTCCGGCGCTGGTGGCCTCGCCCTGGATCTGGTCGACCGGATTGTACTGATAGTCGGCGATGAGGCTGCCGCTGCTGCCGTTCTCGGTGACCAGGAGAGGCAGCTGGTTGTTGAGGTCCCAGGTCATAGTGCGCAGCGCCGAGCCGTTCTCAAGGACACGATCGGCTTCTTCTAACTACCCAGTCCACAGGTCTTGACGATTACTCCATCCCCTGCAACCTCCCACGCGATCGGGAGCGGGGACGACGGACCCGGCGGCGCGGCCGGTCACGACCACTTCGGCCGCAAAAGGGGCGCGGCTCCTCGGATACCCCGGGGGCTCCCCTCCCGAGAGAGGGGCCGCGCTTCACAACCCCATACCGAGACCGGGTCACCCCATCAGCCCTGGAAAGCGAAGGGTGGCCCGGCAGGGGACGCGACGGTCCCCGGTGCCTGATGGTACCGGGGCCGCCGTGCTGCATTTCTGCCCTGGGACAAGGAAGTTGACGATCCATTACCTAGATCAGGGCAGAGGTTGGCAAGGTGACTGGCGCGGGTGAGGACTGGCTGAGCGACGGGCTCGACGTTGCGGGCGCGAGGGCCAGACTCCCCTGATGTAGCGTCAGAGGAGATCTCGCCCTCGGTCTCTTCGGTGGACAGTCGGGCCAAGCCAGCCCAGTTCTGTCCCTCCAGATTCTCCCAGTGCGCTCGCTGTACTAAGTCATCTCCCATCGGAGAGAGGCTACGTACGCCGGGGTGCTGTGCCAGTAGTCGCGCGTCTCCACGGCCAGGCCCGCCGCGTCGAAGCGTACGAAGACGCAGCCCGCCGGCGACGACGGCTGACCGTCCTCCTCCGCCAGGACGCGGAATTCGGCGACGGCCAGACCGTCCTGCCCGACGATCGGTTCGGAGAATCGAACGTCGGTCGTCTGCTCGGCCGTGAAGGACCACCGTACATACGCAGCGAGTTCGCTCCGGCCCCGGTGCGGCTCACGGAACGGCATGGAGCGGTGAACGCAGTCGGTGGCGTACAACTCCAGGATCGCGTCGACGTCGTGGGCCGCCCAGGCCCGTTCCCACACCCTGACGAAGCGCCGCGCCGCCTGAGCCGTGTCCATCGCGGGCCTCAGAGGTGGTCGGGCAGCCAGCGCAACTGGGCCGCCTCCTGGTAGGGGCCGCCGCCCTCGTGGTCGTTGAAGTCGTACACCTCGATGTTCTTGTCGTCGTGCGCCCACGCGTTGAACGCCGCGAAGACCGTTGACGGTGGGCAGGTCTGGTCCTCCAGGGCGACCGAGAACAGGGCGGGTGCCCGGCCGCGCGCGGCGAAGTGCACTCCGTCGAAGTAGGAGAGCGTGCGCAGCGCCTGGTCGGTGCGGCCGCGGTGGGTCTTGAGGTAGTTGCCGATCTCGCGGTAGGGGTTGCGGTCCGTGATCACCGTGGCGCGCGGGAAATCGCACAGGAATGGCACATCGGGCACGATCGCGGCCAGGTCCGGCACCAGACCGCCCACCGCGAGGGTGATACCGCCGCCCTGGCTGCCGCCGAGGGCCGCCATGCGCGCCGCGTCGACCAGCGGATGCGAGCGGGCGGCCTCCACGGCGCGTACCGCGTCGGTGAACAGCCGCCGGTAGTAGTAGCCCTCGGGGTCCTCGATCCCGCGCGTCATGAAACCGGGGTACGCGGGCGCGCTGCCCACCGGGTCCGGGGTCTCGCCGCCGCCCCAGGCACTGCCCTGGCCGCGCGTGTCCATCACGAAATGCGCGAAGCCCGCCGAGGCCCACAGCAGATGCGTGTGCGCAAGGCCGCGTCCGCCGCCGTACCCGACGAACTCGACGACGGTGGGCAGGGGCCCGTTCGACCAGGCCGGGACGGTCAGCCAGCCCTTGACCGGGTGCCCCCCGAAACCGGCGAAGGTGACGTCGTACACCTTGACGGTCTTCAGGGGGGTCTCGAACGCCTCGAAGCGCGCGGCGAGGTCGTGCTCACGGGACTCCTGGAGCGTCTTGGCCCAGAAGGCGTCGAAGTCCTCCGGCTCGGCGGACGCGCTGTGATAGTCGCGGAGCTCGTCGAGGGGGAGGTCGAACAAGGCCATGAAGGACCACCTTTGACATCAGAGGTGCGGATGATCACACCGTACGTGTGCCGCCGGAGGTCGCCAAGCCTTGCCTCCCACCGGTGTCCGAGTGGCCCCCGCGGTGCGGGCGCGCCAACCCCGGCATCCGCGACCGCAGTTCACGGCAGACGGTGATCCCGTCGCTGTCCGGGAGCCGGACGTCGAGGATCGCCACGTCCGGCCGCAGTGCCGGTCCACGGACCAGCGCCGGCGCGCTTGTTCCGGCCTCCCCGACGACCTCCATGTCCGGCTCGGCGTCGATGAGGTCGTGCAGTCCCCGGCGGACCACCTCGTGGTCGTCGAGGAGGAACACCCGGACGGGTGGCGAAGGCGGCGCGTGCTGCGGTTCGTCCATGTCCACTGCTCCCCGGACGCTGCGGCCCCGGAGGCTGGGGCCCACGATCGATCGTCGCGTACTGCGGCATACGTCGACAGGGCCGAACGGTCCCTTCACAGGGGGTGTGTCGCTGCCCCAGGGGGGAGTGCGCCGCACGCGTCACGCCGTTCGTCGCGTCCACTGCGGTTCGGCTCGCGCGCCGACGACGTCGGAGCGGCACCTCCTCGTGGGCCTGTGCCGGGCGGCCCGTCCGCCCCTGCGTCGCGGGCCGAACGGCCCCCGGGGAGAGGCCGGTTCGCCTCTCCCGACGGACCGCGCACGGCTGCCGGCGTTCACAGGGGACCCCGCGCCGATTGCGGCGCCGTGCGACTGAATCGCGCCCGCTGTGGAACTTGCCCACCACTCCGCCGGCGAACGGCAGCCCTGGACCGGCTGACCGCCGAACTCCCGGAAGGCAGGAGCCATGACCATCGGCACCCGCACCATCACCGTAGGCATCGACGGCTCGCGCGCCAGTCTGGACGCCGCCGACTGGGCCGCCCGCGAGGCCGGGCGCCGCCGTCTCCCCCTGCGCCTGCTGCACGCGGGGCCGGAACCCGTCGTGCCCGCGCGGATCCCGGACGTCGACGTCCCGGCCGGGCGTACCCGCTCCGCACTCGACCGCGCGGCGATCCAACTGTCGTACGCCCACCCGGCGTTGGACATCATCGCCCGTACCACCGACACCCCCGCCGTCCCGGCGCTGCTCGCGGAGGCGGCGGAGGCCGAGACCCTGGTCCTCGGCTCACGCGGCTTCACCGGGTTCGCCGGGTTCCTGATCGGTTCGGTGGCCCTGGGCGTCGCGGCCCGCGCCGAACGCCCGGTCGTCGTGGTGCGCGCGGGCGAAATCCCCGAGGACGAACGGATGCCCGCCGTCGACGGCACGTCACCGAGCGCCGCCCCGTACCTTCCGGTGGTCCTCGGCCTCGACCTGGACCATCCGGCGGACGACCTCATCCGCTACGCCTTCGACACGGCCGCGTTCCGCTCGGCGCCGCTGCATGTGGTGCACACCTGGACCCTGCCGCCGCTGCGCGGCTATGCGCCCGTGGTGCCCCTGCCCAGCGACACGGCCGAGCGGGAGGACGGCAGGTGGCACGTGCTGGCCAGCACCTTGCAGCCGTGGCGCCACAAGTTCCCCGAGACACCCGTCTGCGAGCAGGTCGTCTACGGTCACCCCGGACACCATCTGCTGAAAGCGTCCACCCTGGCCGGCCTGCTCGTCATCGGGCGCCGTTCGGGCGGGGGCCTGGGCCGTGCCGCGCACTCACTCATCCACCACGCCACGTGTCCCGTGGCGGTCGTGCCGCACAACTGACGGCGTGACCCGGCAAACTTTTCAGCCGAACCGCTCGATACGAATCCGGTCCACGGGCTGACCTGCTTCCACCAGCAACCGCGAGGCGTGCTCCGCGAACCCGTTGGAGCCGCACACATAGGCCTCCCACCCACCGGGAGGCTGATCGGCCAGGAGCGGCTCCACATGGGCGGCCGTCATACGCCGCACCGGCACACCGTCCAGCGCGCGGCGCGTGAACACGGGCGTGGTCTCCGCTCCGTACTCCCGAGCGTAGATGAGCTCTCCGGGGCTGCGCGCCGAGACGAGCAGCCGCAGCGGGACGTCCAGGGCCCGCGCGCGGCGGTGGCGCAGCATCGACATCAGCGGTACGACACCGGAGCCGGCGCCGATGAGCAGCGCGGGCCGGTCGCCGGGCCAGGCGAAGAAGCCGCTGAGCGGGCCGCGCACCTCGACCGAGTCGCCGGGCTCGGCGACGGTGTGGAACCAGCCGGAGACCTCACCGCCCTCGACATGATCGAGCGTCAGCTCGATGTGCCCGGTGTCGTCGGGCGGCGACGCGATGGAGTAATGGCGTTGCGCCACATACCCGTCCTCGGCGGTCAGCCGCAGCATCAGATGCTGCCCGGGCAGATGCCCCATCCACCGCGGAACCGCGAAGCGGAAGGTGGCGGCGTGCGGTGTCTCCTGGCGGATCTCGGTGAGCGTGGCCGTCTGCCAAGTGGCCGCTGCACGATCGCTCACGGCGATCCGCCCGGGCACGGCGAAGGCCGTCGGAGGTATGAAGGTCTCGGTCATCGGGGATACGGCCGTCTCAGTCACCGGAGTAGCGCTGCTCTTCCCAGGGGTTGCCGCGTGCGTGATAGCCGTTCTGCTCCCAGAAGCCCGGCTCGTCATGGTCGAGGATCCTCAGGCCCGCGATCCACTTGGCGCTCTTCCAGAAGTACAGATGCGGCACGATCAGCCGCACCGGGCCGCCGTGCTCGGCCGGCAGCGGCTTCCCGTCGTACTCCCACACGATCCAGGCGCGGCCGCCGGTGAGGTCGGCCAGCGGAAGGTTCGTGGTGTACCCGGTGTGCGAGTACGCCACCGCGTGGGTGGCGGTCGCGTCCGGATGTACGACGTCGAGGAACGCGTCCAGGGACACACCCCCGAAGCGCACCCCGAACTTCGACCAGCTCGTCACGCAGTGGATGTCACCCTCGTACGCCGAGGCGGGCAGCGCGTGCGCCTGCTCCCAGTCCCAGGTACGCGGCTCGGCCACCAGACCGTCGATCCGGAAGGTCCAGTCGCCGGGCGTCAGGTCGGGTGTGACCTCGGCGGACAGGACCGGCCAGTCCTCGCCCGCGTCGTACTGCCCCGGAGGCAGTCCGGTGTTGTGGGCGCGCGGACGCCCGGTGAAGCCTCGCGTGACATTCATACGGGTGGTGCCTCCAGGCCGTCCGGGACGGCGGCCCGCGGATCGAGCGTGACCATTGCTTACGCGTTCAACCGTACGGGGTGGTGCACCGTGCTCCGGGCCAGGGCCCCGATCATTGCGGACGTATGAACTCTCCCGAAGCCGGGGAATAGCCTCGCCGCGATCTTCCTTGCCGCTAGAGCCAGTCCGGTGGTCCGTACAACTACAACCGGTGACAGTGGCCCCGTGACTGGTGACAGCGAAGGAGAGTGAGGGAGCAGATGCCCAAGGCGTACGTCTTCACGCGGTACGGCGGCCCGGAGACCGAGGCCCTGGTGGAGCAGGACCGGCCGAGCCCGGGCCCCGGCCAGATCCTCGTCGCGGTGCGCGCGGCCGGTGTGAACCCGGTCGACTGGAAGCAGCGGACGGGGTACCGCCGCCCGGGCGTCCCGGAGCCGGAGCTGCCCGTGGTGTTCGGCAACGAGGTCGCCGGGGTCGTCGAGGAGGTCGGCGCCGATGTGGCCGGCTTCGGCCCGGGAGACGAGGTCTTCGGCAACCCGGTGGCCGGCGGATACGCCCGGTACACGCTCCTTCCCGTCGCCGTCACCGCGCACAAGCCCGCCCAGTTGTCGTTCACGGACGCCGCGGCCCTGCCCGTCGCGGCGGCGACCGCGTACGACGGAATCCGCCAGCTGGACCTTCCGTCCGGCGCGACCGTGCTGATCACCGGCGCGGGCGGCGGGGTCGGGGTCGCCGCCGCACAGATCGCGCGCGCCTTCGGGCTGCGCGTCGTCGGGGTCGCGAGCGACGCCAAGAAGGACTTCGTCGAGTCGATCGGAGCCGTGCACGTCCCGTCGGGGGCCGGCCTCGCGGAGCGGGTGCGCGCGGCGGCGCCGGACGGCGTGGACGCCGTGTTCGACCTCGTCGGGGGCGAGGTGCTGGAAGCCGCGGCCACGCTGCTGGCCGACCGTACGAAGCTGATCACGGGTGCCGACCGGGAGACGGTCGCCCGGCTCGGCGGTGTACCCGTCGCACGGGCCCGGACCGCCGCCGTGCTCGATGAGGTGGCGCAGCTCGTGGTCGACGGAAAGCTGCGGCCGTTCGTGACGCGGACGTTCCCGCTCGACCGGGCCGGTGAGGCACTGCGCACCGTCGAGGACGGTCACGCGCGCGGCAAGATCGTGATCGAGGTGTCCGCATGAGCGCGCACTCGCCGGGGGGGCCGGGTCTGGTCCGCTCGACCAGGTCGAGCATCTCGGGCACGTCGGCGGGGCCGAGCCGCACGGCCTCGGCGTCCGGCGCCGTGGCGAGCCCGTCGTCGACCAGTTGGACGCCCTCCACGCTGAAGGTCACCTCCCACTGCGCCGCACCACTCGTTTCATGGCGGCGCGTGTGCCGGAGCGGCTGGGGGACGAGCGGGTCGTCGGAGCCCGATGACGACTGGACCGGGCGAACGAATGACGACGAGGACCCGGCGACCTGACGACGAGGACCCGGAGACCGCGGGCGGGAGAGCTCCTCAGCTCGCGGCTCCCTTTCTGACGGGCGGTTCGTACCCCGTGTTGTAGTGCACGAGATACGCGGCGAACCGTTCCAGATCGTCTTCCGCCCAGCCCGAGAGCCGCTCCCGGAACGCGCCCCGGCGGCTCTCGGTGACCTGGGCGAGAATCCGGCTGCCCGCCTCCGTCAGATGCAGTACCTGCACCCGGTGGTCCTCGGGGTCCAGCCGGCGCTCGATGAGCCCGGCCCGCTCCAGCGCGGCCACCTGACGGCTCACGGTGGACTTGTCGAGCGCGTAGTGCGAGGCCAGGTCGGTGGCACGGCAGCCGCCGCTCTCCTCCAGATGACCGAGCAGCGTGTACGAGACCAGGGACAGTTCGGGGTGCATGCGCCCCGCCAAGGACCGGGCCCGCCGGGCGAAGATGGTCATCTCGCGCTGGATGGTCTCGACAGCCGTCTCGGCGGCCGACGCTGCGGACACCGGCCCGTCGGCCGTCGGCATACCAGCCGTGTCCGCGAGCGTGCCGGCCGTGTCCGTCGGCGCGCTGCTGGTGACAACCGTCTCATCGGACTCTTCGGGTGCCTTCACGGGACCTTCCTCCACTCTTCTGGTTGTATAGTACAACTTGATAGAGGGTTGTATTTGCCAACCAATGGAGGACCCGTGGTCACCGGCCTGCGTTCCCCGGCCCTGCGCCATGTGCTCACGCACCTGGTCACGCCCCTGCTGATGTGTCTCGGCATGGGGCTGGCCTACATGGGCGCGTTCGTGACGCCGGAGCCGCATCACCTGCCCGTCGCCGTCGTCGGCGCCGGCCCCAAGGCGAAGGTGTTCGCCCAGACGGTCAAGGACAAGGCGGGGGACAAGCTCGACGTCCGCACCGTCCCGGACCGCAGCGAGGCGGTGGACCTGCTCAAGTCCCGCGATATCACCGGTGCTTACGTGCCGAGCGCTAAGTCGCCTGAACTGGTCGTCGCCACCGCCGCGTCCGACATGGGCGCCATGGCGGTCGAGAAGGTCTTCACGCCGGTCGCCGCCCAGCGGGGCGAGGTACTGAAGGTCACCGACGTCGCCCCGCCGGTCGACGACGACCCCACGGGCCAGGGCCTGTTCTTCCTGCTGATCGCGGTGAGCATCGGCGCCTACGCGTCCGTCGCCGCGCTCGGTGCCGCGGGCGCGGGGCTGCCCCTGCGGATACGCGCGCTGCTGGCCGTCGGGGTGTCCGGCGTCGTGAGCGTCATCGGCGCGGCGCTCGCCGGACCCGTCTTCCACCTCGCCCACCACGACCTCGCGACCGTGTGGGCGATGAGCTGGCTCTACTCCGCGGGCATCCTTTTCATCGGCGTCGGGCTGCACACCTTTCTCAAGCGGTGGACCACGCTCGCCATGATGGTGCTCTTCGTGATGCTCAACTTCACCAGCTCCGGTGGCCTGTTCCGGCCGGAGCTCCAGAACGGCTTCTTCGGCACCCTGCACTCCTTCTGGAACGGCGCCGGATTCGTCGAGGGCATCCGTAGCCTCCTCTACTTCGACCGCGACGGTCTGTCCGGCAACGTGGGAACGCTGGTCGCCTGGCTGGTGGTCGGCCTGCTGGTCACCGCCGTCGCCGGCGCCGTCGAGCGGGCACGTGCCCGTGGCTCCGTGCGGGAAGAGGCCGTTCCCCAAGTGGAGGAAGCCGAGGAAGAGCCGGCGGAGTCGGTCGCCGTCTGACGGTGCCTGTAAGGTGGCTGTCCCGGCTGCGGACCGCCCCAGCCGAGGAGTTGTCGAGGGGGTGAGACCCATTACCGCTGTGTCAGGTCGGGTGCTCTCACCTCGAGGCAATGCGGCTCACCGCCTGTAGGTGAGCGCGAGAGCGCCCTTCGGCCCCTCGAAAGGCTCTCGCATTCATGGCCCCTCTTTCTGCTTCCGTTGTCGCCACGCTCCGTTCCGCAGGCTGCGTCTTCGCCGAGGACGAGGCGGAGTTGATCCTCTCCAGCGCCCGCACCGCCGACGAGGTCACCGCCATGGTGGACCGGCGCGTCGCGGGACTCCCCCTCGAACACGTCCTCGGCTGGGCCGAGTTCCACGGTCTGCGCATCGGCGTGGAACCGGGTGTCTTCGTGCCTCGCCGCCGCACCGAGTTCCTCGTCGACCAGGCCGTGGCGCTCGCGAAGAACGCGTCCGTCGTCGTGGACCTGTGCTGCGGCTCGGGCGCGGTGGGAGCAGCTCTGGCCGCGGCCCTCGGCGGGCCCGAACTGCACGCCGCCGACGTCGACCCTGCCGCGGTGCGCTGTGCCCGCCGCAACGTCGCGCCGTTCGGCGGACTCGTCCACGAGGGCGACCTCTTCGCCGCCCTGCCCGACACGCTGCACGGCCGCGTCGACGTCCTGGCCGCCAATGTGCCCTACGTCCCCACCGAAGAGGTCGGCCTGCTGCCCTCGGAGGCCCGCGACCATGAACCCCTGATCGCTCTGGACGGCGGCGCGGACGGGCTCGACCTCGTGCGCCGGGTCGCCGCCGAGGCGTCCCGGTGGCTGGCCCCCGGTGGCTGTCTCCTCGTCGAGACGAGCGAACACCAGGCACCCCTGGCCGTCGAGACCTTCGCCCGCAGCGGTCTGATCACGCGGCTGGAGGTCTCGCGGGAGATGTACGCCAACGTCGTGATCGGCGTCCGGCCGTAGTCACGGGGGCCGGTGCCTCCGACGTGCCGTGTTCGGTAAGGGATCGCCGAGTTCCCCCGTCCGGCGTGCCACTCCGCGGCTGTCAGGGCTCCGAGGTCGGGCAGCCGCCCCGGACGGTCGGCGACGACGGGCGCCTTGGGCTCGTCGGGCGCCGAGAAGGCCGGCGACACAAGGACGAGCAGGCCAGCGAAGTGGCCGCCGGCCGCAATCCCCACGGCCGGCTGATCGTGGCGGAACGGGCCGCACTCGACGCCGCCCCCAACGTCACGATGGTCGCCGTCCCCGATGCGGGCCACCTGGTGATGGTCGACCGGCCCGCACCGGTCGGCGCACTCGGCGCCCGGCCGGCCCTCGGCCGAGTGACGCTCCTCATTGTGCAACTAGTTGCATAAAGCGCGGCCTGTCGTCTACAACAGACACACGACACCGCGCACGGAGGGCCCGATGAGCCGTTACCCGCACCTGCTGAACCCGCTCGACCTGGGCTTCACCACGCTGCCCAACCGCGTGCTCATGGGCTCCATGCACGTGGGCCTGGAGGAAGCCGAGCGCGGCTTCGAGCGGATGGCGGAGTTCTACGCCACCCGGGCGCGCGGCGGCGTCGGCCTCATCGTCACCGGCGGCATCGCGCCCAACGAGGCGGGACGGCCGTACGAGGGCGGCGCCAAGCTGACCACCGAGGCGGAGGCCGAGCAGCACGCCGGGATCACCGCCGCGGTGCACCGCGAGGGCGGCAAGATCGCGATGCAGATCCTGCACTTCGGGCGGTACGCCTACCACCAGGACCTGGTCGCCCCGAGCGCTCTGCAGGCACCGATCAGCCCCTTCCCGCCGCACGCGCTCAGCGACGCCGAGGTCGAGCAGACCATCGACGACTACGCGCGCGCCGCCCGCCTCGCCCGGCGGGCCGGGTACGACGGCGTGGAGATCATGGGCTCCGAGGGCTATCTGATCAACGAGTTCATCGCGGCCCAGACGAACCGGCGCGAGGACCGCTGGGGCGGCTCGTACGAGAACCGCATGCGCTTCCCCGTCGAGATCGTCCGGCGCGTACGCGAGGCGGTCGGCGAGGACTTCATCATCATCTACCGCCTGTCGATGCTCGACCTGGTGCCGGGCGGCTCCTCCCTCGACGAGGTCGTCACGCTCGCCAAGGCCGTCGAGGCCGCCGGTGCGACCATCATCAACACCGGCATCGGCTGGCACGAGGCCCGTATCCCCACCATCGCGACCTCGGTGCCGCGCGGCGCGTACGCCTGGGTGACCAAGAAGGTCATGGGCGCCGTCTCCGTCCCGCTCGTGACGACCAACCGCATCAACACCCCCGAACTGGCGGAGCAGTTGCTCGCGGACGGTTGCGCCGACATGGTGTCGCTGGCCCGCCCGATGCTCGCCGACCCCGACTTCGTCGCCAAGGCGGAAGCCGGTCGCCCCGAGGCCATCAACACCTGCATCGGCTGCAACCAGGCCTGTCTCGACCACACCTTCAGCGGCAAGATCACCTCCTGCCTGGTCAACCCGCGCGCCTGCCACGAGACCGAGCTCGTCCTCTCGCCGACCCGGCTGCGCAGGCGCGTTGCCGTCGTCGGCGCCGGTCCCGCCGGGCTCGCCTGTGCGGTCAACGCGGCCGAGCGCGGCCACGACGTCACCCTCTACGACGCCGCCCCCCAGATCGGCGGCCAGCTCAACGTCGCCCGCAAGGTCCCCGGCAAGCAGGAGTTCGACGAGACGATCCGCTACTTCCGTACGCAGCTCGAACTGCACGGCGTGGACGTCCGGTTGAACACCCTCGTCGCCGCGGACGGACTGGACGGCTACGACGAGGTCGTCGTCGCGACGGGCGTCAGCCCCCGCACCCCCGAGATTCCCGGCGTCGACCACCCCAGCGTCCTGGGCTACCTCGACGTGCTGCGCGACGGCGCTCCCGTCGGCGACCGCGTCGCGATCCTCGGCGCCGGCGGCATCGGCTTCGATGTCGCCGAGTTCCTGACCGACAGCGGCGACAAGGCGAGCGAGGACCCGGCGACGTACTTCCGCAACTGGGGCGTCGACATGGACTACCGGGCCCCGGGCGGTCTCGCCGCGCCGGAACGGCCCGCGCCCCCGCGCACCGTCCACCTTCTGCAGCGCAAGACCTCCAAGGTCGGCGCCGGACTGGGCAAGACCACCGGCTGGATCCACCGCACCGAGCTCAAGCACCGGGGCGTCACCATGGTCCCGGGCGTCCAGTACGACCGGATCGACGACGCCGGACTGCACGTCACCGTCGAGGGGCACAGCCAGGTCCTGGAGGTCGACACGATCGTGCTGTGCACCGGACAGGAGCCGCGCCGCGACCTGTACGAGGAGTTGCTCGCCGCGGGGCGCAGCGTGCACCTCATCGGCGGCGCGGACGTGGCCGCCGAGTTGGACGCCAAGCGTGCCATCAAGCAGGGCACGGAGCTGGCGGCGGCGTTCTAGGGACGGAGAGGCGGGAAGGCCGTGGCGGCGTCCGGCGGGCCGCGGCCGGGCGCCCGGTCCCCGGGGCGGCCCTCCCTAGGATGACCCCATGTCACTCCCGCACGCGATCCTCACCGCCCTGCTCGAGAAGCCGTCGTCGGGCCTCGAACTGACCCGGCGGTTCGACAAGTCGATCGGCTACTTCTGGTCGGCGACGCATCAGCAGATCTATCGCGAGCTGGGAAAACTGGAGGCCGAGGGCTACATTCGCGCCCTGCCGTCCGAGCAGCCGGCCCGGGGACAGAAGAAGAGCTATGAGGTCCTGCCCGCGGGCCGCGCCGAACTCGCCCGCTGGACCGCGGCCTCCCAGGATCCGAAGCCGCTGCGCGACACGATGCTGCTGCGGCTGCGCGCCTCGGCCGTCGTCGGCACCGCGGGCGTCGAGGCCGACCTGCGCCGTCATCTCGCTCTGCACCAGCGGCAGTTGGCGGAGTACGAGGAGATCCAGGAACGCGACTTCCCGCCGGACAAGGACACCCCACAGGACCGCCTGCGGCACCTCGTGCTGCGCGCCGGAATCGACCTGGAGACCTTCTGGACCCAGTGGCTGACCCACGCGCTTGAGGAGTTCGAGCGGCCGCCCGGGCCCGCGCCCAAGTAGTGGTCACCCGCACCGGCGGCCGTCCCTCCGACCGGAGTCGGGTGGACGGCTGCCGGTGTGACGGTCCCTTGAATCAGAGCCGGTTGGGCTTGGCCCGGCGGCGCAGGTACCAGGCCGCCGCCACGATGCCGGCGCCGACCAGTGCGCCGCCGCCCACCAGGGTGAGCGTGCCGTAGTCCCGGACGGCTCCGCCGAAACCGCCCATGACTCCGCGCGACGGCGAGGCCGTCGAGGAGATCGTGGGGGCTTTGGGGGTCTTGGGGGTCGTAGGGGACGAGACGATGATGGACTGGGTGCCCGCCGTCGTTCCGTTCGCGCAGACCACGATGACCGTATAGGTGCCGGGGCTCACGCCGGACCAGTTCGCGGACTGACTGCTGCTCGTCCCCGTCAACGACGCTTGGCGCCCTTGGGAGAAGTTCGCCTGTCCACTGGTGAGCAGGGCGGCGTTGCCGAAGCTGCTGCCGTTGCTCGGGCACGCACTGGTGGTGACCGAGACGTTGGTGCCGGTGGTGCTCACGGAGATTCCGGAACCGTACGCGACGGCCGACGGAGCGGCCAGGGTGAGCGGCAGCGCAGCGGCGGCGGCCACGGTCAGGCCGGAGCGGAGAAGTATCTGAGTAGTTCGCATTTGGACTGCCCTCCAGCGGCACGGTTGGCGGTACTTCCCATGCGCCGCCGAGGATTGGAAAGGCCCGTGCTGCCTCAGGGAGAGCCAATGCGCCACCGGCCCGGTCCGCACCCGGAGGGGGACCGGGCAGGTGATGAATTCCTTCGTCCGGCCGACTGTCGAGCGTTTGTCACGGCAGTGGACCGTCGGTCACCACGAGCGGCCCGCCTGCAGCAGTCGCTCCCGGACGAGTGCCACATGGGGGTTGTCCGAGGCGCCGGGCCGCTGGGTGAGATACCCGGTGTTGATCGGCGGATCCTCGGGCGACAGCAGGGGCACCAAGGCGCCGGAGGCCAGCTCGTCCAGGCACAGATACCGGGGGAGCACCGTGATCCCGGCGCCGGCGGCGACCGCCGCGAGGACGCCGCGCAGATCGGGCATCGTGATCGCGGCCTGCCCGGTCAGCCGTACGCCGAAGACATGCCGCCAGTAGCGGCGGGCGATGGGCAGATCCTCGGCGTACGTCACCAGGGGCGCCCCGTGCAGGGCGGCGGCCCCCTCGGCAGCCACTCGCTCCGGGCCGATGCGCTCGGCCCACGCCCGGGAGGCGACGAGCACGAACTCCTCGTCCATCAGCGGCACGGATGTCAGGGCGCGCCCGCGCGGCCGGGTCGTGGCGATCACCAGATCGAAGCGGCCGCCGCGCAGTCCCTCCAGGAGGTCGTCGGTCAGCCCGGTGCTGATCCGCAGCCGCACGCCCTGTTCCGTCAGCGGCGCAAGCGCGGGCAGCGCCTTCGCGCACAGCAGTTCGGCCGGACCCGCCACATGGACCGGGTCCGGCGGCTGGTCGGCGCCGAAGCCGCCGCGGTCCGCGACCGCCGCGAGCGCGTCGAGCGGCGCCGCGACCTGCGCGGCCAGCTCGTCCGCCACCGACGTCGCCACCACGCCCCGCGGCCCCCGCTCGAACAGCTCCCGGCCCAACTGCTCCTCCAGCGACCGCATCTGGGTCGTCACCGTCGGCTGGGAAAGGCTCAGCAGCCGCGCGGCCGCCGTGAAGGAGCCGGACCGGTGCACCGTGAGGAACGTGCGCAGCAGGGAGAGATCGAGGGGTGCGGCAGCATTGATTTCCCTATGGGACATGCGACCAACTCTAGGCCGTGGCTATGGCCGGCTTCCCGTAGCCACCGTGCGCTCCGCCGAGAATCCGCCCCATGTGCCGTCCGGCAGCTTCGCCCTGATCCGCACCCGGTGCCCGACCCCGGCATCCCGGCCCACGTAGAAGCTGTACGTGGACTTCCCGCGCGGCGGGCTGCCGCCCCACACGAGCGAGGTCACCGGACGCCCGTCGAGATGGATCTGGTACTCCGTGATCACTCCGTCCACCTCCGGTGCGTCCCACGACAGATCGAGGTAGTACGCCCCGGCCGCGCGGTGGGTCGTCGCGCGAAAGCCGGTCGGTGCCGTGCCCCGGCCGTCGTCCGACCCCGGCGCGGTGGTGAGCCGGACGGGGTCGCTCCTCGGCGAGAGGTTGTCCGCCGCGTCCCGCGCCCGCACGGTGAAGGAGTAGTGGGTGCCGGGCCGCAGCCCGGTGACCACCGTCGCCGTCTGCGCGCCGCCGACGCTGTGGATCTTCGAAGTGCCCTGATAGATGTCGTACGAGGCCACGCCGCGGTCGTCCGTCGACTTCTCCCAGGACAGCTGGGCCGCCCGGCTCCCGACCGCCTTGCCGTGCGGTCGGCCGGGGCGGGTGGGCGCCGTCTGATCGGCCGCGGCCGCCGCCGGGGTGGTGGCGCGCACCTGCTTGCTGGGCGGCCCGGAGTTCCCGGCGGCGTTCCGGGCCCGGACCGTGAAGACGTATGTGGTGGACGGTTGGAGTCGGGTGACGTCCACCATGTGCTCCGCGCCGAGCACTTCTTTGACCTTTGTGGTGCCGCGATACACCTCGTAGCGGGTGACCTCGGGATCCTCGGAAGCCAGGTTCCACATGACGTGCACGCTGGTCGCACTGCCCGCCGCGGCGGTGACGCCCATCGGCGCCGAGGGGAGTCGTTCGCCCTGGCCGTCCTGGTGCGCACCCCACCCGCAGGACGCCAGGAGGAGCAGTGACCCGCACATGAAGCCGCGGAGCAGAGCAAGGGGAACGCGTCGCACGGGCCTGCCTTCCCTCGACGGGATTGGTCTGTACCTATAAGACACGGCTGGCGCGGTCGCATCAAGAGGATGGGCGGCTGTTGGCCGGACCGTCGCGGGGGTACGTATGCTGATTCCTGACGTGACGTGAACTCGCCCTTGTCTCAGGGGAGTTCACGTCCACGGCGCGGACCGCTGTCGTCGCTGATCCCGCGCCGGCGAGAGCGGTCGAGTGGCCCGAGCCGACTACGGCTCGGGCCCTCGGCCGCACGGCGCCCGCCGGAGCGCCCGTGCACACCGTCCGCGCGGCTGTGTCCCCGTCTCGAAGGGGCACTACCGGCCCTGCGTACGGCGGTCGAGCACTATGCGTGGCGCACCGACGAGGAGGAACCCGACGCCGAGACGGCACAGGCCGAGCTGGTGGCGACCATTCGCTCGGCCCTCGCCGTCGCGGCCGAAGGACTTTCCTGATCAGGCCCGGGACCCGTGCTCGCGGGGCTCACGCCTTCCGGTACGTGTAGGCCTCCACGGCCGCCGCCTCGACGGCGGCGAGGTCCGCGCCCGCCGAAGCGGTGACGACCGCGGCCACCGCACCCTCGATGAAGGGCGCGTCCACCAGACGGGTGTTGTCGGGGAGTTCGCCGCCCTCGGCGAGCAGCGCCTTCACGGTGAGCACCGCACTGCCCAGGTCGGCGAGGACGGCGATTCCGACGCCACGGTCCGCGGACGCGGCCGCGGCGGCGATCAGCTCCGCGCTCGTGCCGAGACCGCCGTCCACGGTGCCGCCCGCCGGAGCGACCGGAGCGGTCGTGCCGCCGCCGGCGAGGCCCGTCGCCAGCTCGGCCACGGAGGCGGCGACGGCGGCACTGTGAGAGACCAGGACGATCCCCACGAGCTTGTCCGTGGAGTCACTCACCGGCCGCCTCCACGAGCGCCGCGATCAGGAGAGCCGAGGACGTGGCACCGGGATCCTGGTGCCCGATGCTGCGCGCGCCCAGATAGCTCGCCCGGCCCTTGCGGGCCTGCAGCGGGATCGTCGCGACAGCGCCCTCCTCGGCGGCGGCCTGCGCCGCGCCGAACGAGTCGGCGAGCGCGTCGACCGCGGGCACCAGCGCGTCGATCATGGTCTTGTCGCCGGGCGCGGCTCCGCCCAGCGCCATCACCGCGTCGATGCCCGTGCGCAGCGCGTCCGTGAACTGTTCCTCGGTGACCTCGGCGGTATCCCCGAGCGCCTTGCCGGTCCGGCGCAGCAGGGTGCCGTACAAGGGTCCCGACGCACCGCCGACCGTGGAGACCAGCTGCCGCCCGGCGAGCATCAGGACGGCGCCGGGCGTGTCCGGCGCCTCCTTCTCGAGCGTGGCCACCACGGCGGTGAAGCCGCGCTGCAGATTGCTGCCGTGGTCGGCGTCGCCGATCGGTGAGTCCAGGGCGGTGAGCCGTTCCGCCTCGCGATCCACGGACGCGGCGGTAGCCGTCATCCAACGGCGGAAGAAATCGGCGTCGAGCACGGAATCTCCTTGCGTGGTTGCCTGCTGCGAGCGGTCACTGTGTGGAGCGAGCGTGGGTGGCGGGGGGAGCGTTGACGGTAGGGAAGAGCGTTGAAGGCGGGGAGCAGCGTTGACTGGGCGTTACGAGCTTCGGCCGGTTGCCGATCGGCGGTGGCCGGCCGCCTGTTGACCGGGTTCACGCGCCCCAGCGCAGGCCCGGCGTCTTCACCGGAGCGTCCCACAGCCGCAGCAGCTCCTCGTCCACCTGGCACAACGTCACCGAGGCGCCGGCCATGTCCAGCGAGGTGACGTAGTTACCGACGAGCGTGCGCGCCACGGGGACTCCGCGCTCGCCCAGCACCCGCTGCACCTCCGCGTTGTAGCCGTACAGCTCCAGGAGCGGAGTCGCGCCCATGCCGTTGACCAGCAGCAGCACCGGGTTGCGCGGGTTCATGTCCTCCAGGATCGCGTGCACAGAGAAGTCGGCGATCTCGCTCGAGGTCATCATCGCCCGCCGCTCGCGGCCCGGCTCGCCATGGATACCGACGCCCAGTTCCAGCTCCCCGGGCGGCAGGTCGAAGGTCGGGCTGCCCTTGGCCGGAGTGGTGCAGGCACTGAGTGCGACGCCGAAACTCCGGGAGTTCTCGTTGACCTGCCGGGCCAGCGCCTGGACCCGCTCCAGCGGCACGCCCTCCTCGGCGGCGGCACCCGCGATCTTCTCCACGAACAACGTCGCGCCGGTGCCGCGCCGCCCCGCCGTGTAGAGGCTGTCGGTGACGGCCACGTCGTCATTGACCAGGACTTTCGCGATCTGGATGCCCTCGTCCTCGGCGAGTTCGGCCGCCATGTCGAAGTTGAGCACGTCGCCCGTGTAGTTCTTCACGATGAACAGCACGCCCGCACCGCTGTCCACGGCGGCCGCCGCACGCACCATCTGGTCCGGCACCGGAGAGGTGAACACCTCTCCGGGACAAGCCGCCGACAGCATTCCAGGACCCACGAATCCGCCGTGCAGCGGCTCATGCCCCGAGCCGCCGCCGGAGACGAGGCCCACCTTTCCGGCCAACGGGGCGTCCCGCCGTACGATCACCCGGTTCTCGACATCCACCGTCAGCTCCGGATGCGCCGCCGCCATACCCCGCAGCGCGTCCGCGACCACCGTCTCCGCCACGTTGATGAGCATCTTCATGGGAACCTCCTGGTGAGATTTTCAGCTTAGCCTCTGACCGGTATCTCTCCTGGTCAGCGCACGTACGGCCGGTTGTTGATCTCGATGGTCCGCGGCGGCCGGGAGGGGGTTTCGGCGGGGTTGTCGCCGACGCGTCACCGCTTTCCTGACGGGTTGTCATGGATCTGGTGCTGTGCACGTGAGGGAGTCGAGTAGTCCACTCCCGGCAGTATCGGCGCTCAGGGAGCCGTGGTCACCTGCAGCGACAGTCATCGATTTGTGAAGGGCGGTATCCGGCCAGGCCGGGGGGGGCCGCCGGGCCGCGCCGGGACCCTCCACCAGGGCGGAGGTACGGCACGACCGCCGCGCGGAATGCCTCCGCGATGTCCGCGTCGTCTCGGAGGAACCTCCCGCGTCAGGTCTGCGGGGTGCCGTGCGGGTGGCTCCTCGGTCGTCGCGTCGCTTCACTGTTCGATCATCGGGGACTGCCGCTGCCGTACGGGGCATACAGGTCCAGGAGCCGGGTGCGGGCCGAGCGCAGACGGCGGGCGACGATGCCGCCCACCCACTCGGCGACCGCGAGGCCCAGCGCGGGGTCGTCGTGGCAGAGCGCCCGTACGGCCATGGCATCGAACTCGTACGCGCGCACCGGGGCAGTCGTCTCGGCGCCCAGATGCCAGCAGTGCGGCGCGAACAGCCAGGACCAGCCGACGAGTTCGTCGGGTCCTAGGGTCTCGATGACGGCCGCCCGGCGGCCGGGCACGCGCATGTCGAGAGCGATCGTGCCGGAGCGGATGATCCAGAACCGGTCGGCGCGTCCGCCCTCGTGGAAGAGGCGGATTCCCTCGGGGAACGACACCTCGAGGGCGATATGCATCAGTCGCTGTCTGTACTCGGCGGGCAGTGCCCGCAGCATGCCGGCGGTGGGGGGAGCGTTCATGACCGGCCTCCCGGACGGATGTACGAACCTGCCGATTCCATTGTGTGCCAGTGCCTCGACCGGAACCACGCGGCGCCTGGCCCCACACCCGGTCCATCCGGCACCACACGCCGGTTTCGGCAAGCGCATGCCTCGTCCAGCGTCAGCGGCCGTACGTCGTGCCGCGCGCCCGCGCGGACGGCCGGATCCCCCGGCCGAGGCGGCTTTGCACGTTGCCGCCGCGGCGGCCGGTCATAGGGCCGATCGGCCCCCGCCGAGTACCTCTGGCCCCTCCAGCGCGAACACCCTGGACACGACGCTGGAATCGGATGCCCCGATTTCAGGAGGTGGAGACCATGCCCCGCGCCGTACTCCACCATGCCGCGGCCCCCGCGGCTGTCGTCCCGCACCACTGATTCGTCCCGAGGAGAGACAGAACATGCAGGCAGCCGTCGTACCGGCCTTCGGAAAGTCCCTGGTGATCGAGGAGTCCCGCGATCCGGTGCCCGGCGCGGGCCAGCTCCGCGTTCGTGTCGCGGCCCCGGGGTTGTGCCACGGCGTGATCGACTCCGGCGTGGGCATCCGGCAGAACCCCGACGAGGTGTTCCTGCCGCACGCGGCGGGGCACACCCGGGTGATCTCCCTGTCCCGCCCCCTGGCCTCGGTCGACGAATCCTTCCAGGACGTCTCGCACGGCCCGCTCGAGGCGCGGAGCGTCTACCCGTTCCCCGACGGAAGGTGAGGATCATGGAGCTGCCTCTGGTCGTGGGCGTCGACGGTTCCGAGTCGAGCCTGCGTGCCGTGGACTGGGCGACGGACGAGGCCGGCCTGCACGGACTGCCGCTCCGGCTGGTGTACGCCTCGCTCTGGGAGCGCTACGAGGGCACCTCGCTCGCTCAGGGACCGGACCGCCCCTCGGAACAGGTGATGGCCGAGGACATCGTCGACGCAGCCGCTCGGCGGGCACACCGTCGCGACGTGGAGGTGAAGGTCTCCACCGATCTGCTGCCCGAAGAGCCGGTCTCCGCACTGCTGCGCGAGAGCCACAACGCCACCGCACTGATCCTCGGCGCCCGCGGCCGCAGCGCCATCGCCGAACTGCTGCTCGGCTCGGTCGGCCTCACCGTCGCCGCCCGCGCCCACTGCCCGGTGATCGTGCTGCGCGGCAGCCACGACAACCAGGCGAAGTCCGGAACACGGCAACGCATCGTGCTGGGAGTCGGCGAGGAGCCGCAGAACTCCGCGGCCGTGCGCTTCGCCTTCCAGGAGGCGGAGAAACGGCAGGTCACTCTGGAGGCTGTAGGGTCCTCGCGCCGCCCTGCGCACGAGGCCACCGGCGGCCCGCGGCCGGCCGGGGACTGCGCTGATCTCCACGAGCAGGGGGTCGCGGACACCCTCGATGCCGCGCTGCGCGCCGCTGCGGCCGACCATCCGTCCGTGGAGGCGCACCGGCGCACCGTCGAGGGCTCCACCCGCAAAGCCCTGCTCGACGCCTCGGTCACCGCCGACCTGCTCGTCGTCGGGGCCGAGCGTCGCCACGGCCATTTCGGGCTGGGCCGGGTCGCGCACGCCGTGCTGCACCACGCGGCCTGCCCGGTCGCCGTCGTACCGCAGCTGGTGTGAACGCCGTGACCGACTCAGGGGCGTGCCGCATGAGCGGAGCGCAGAGATCCGGATCACGCGGTCGGGCGCATGAGCCCGACACCGGCGAGGCCCGCCGCCCGGGACGGTTCACGGCACGGTCCGCGTGACCCCGGGGTCTCGGGCGCCCGGGGTCTTGGATGCCCGGGGTCTTGGATGCTCGGAGACTCCCTTTGCTCGTGCCGCCGGCCACGCCGTCTGCTCCGCTCGACGCCGTACCTCGATGACGTACCTCTACGACTTACGGAGTGACCATGCCCAAGGTCGAACACCAGGACAGCACCGTACTGACCGATGAGGAACTGCGCACCCTGGACGCCCACTGGCGGGCCGCCAACTACCTTGCCGTGGGCCAGATCTACCTGCTGGCCAATCCGCTCCTTACCGAGCTCCTCACACCCGCGCACATCAAACCGCGGCTGCTCGGCCACTGGGGCACCTCACCGGGCCTCAACCTCGTCCACACCCATCTCAACCGCGTCATCAAGGCGCGCGGTCTTGACGCGCTGTGCGTGTGGGGCCCCGGCCACGGCGGGCCCGCCGTCCTCGCCAACTCCTGGCTGGAGGGCAGCTACAGCGTGACCTACCCGGACGTGACCCGGGACGCGGCGGGCATGGCGAGGCTCTTCCGGCAGTTCTCCTTCCCGGGCGGCGTCCCCAGCCATGTCGCCCCCGAGACGCCCGGCTCGATCCACGAGGGCGGTGAGCTGGGCTACTCGCTGGCGCACGCCTATGGCGCGGCCTTCGACAATCCGGACCTGCTGGTGGCCTGCGTGATCGGCGACGGTGAGGCGGAGACCGGACCACTGGCCGCGTCCTGGCACTCCAACAAGTTCCTCGACCCGGTGCACGACGGCGCCGTGTTGCCGATCCTGCACCTCAACGGCTACAAGATCGCCAACCCGACCGTGCTCGCCCGTCTGCCCGAGCACGAACTCGACGAGCTGCTGCGGGGATACGGCCACGAGCCGATCCACGTCACCGGCGCCGACCCGCACCAGGTCCACCGTGCCATGGCCGCCGCCTTCGACCAGGCGCTGGATCGCATCGCGCTCATGCAGGCCACGGCTCGCGAGGGCGGCGTGACCGAGCGGGTGCACTGGCCCGTGATCGTGCTGCGGACGCCGAAGGGCTGGACCGGGCCCGCGGAGGTCGACGGGGTACCCGTGGAGGGCACGTGGCGCGCCCACCAAGTCCCGCTGGCCGGTGTCCGTGAAAACCCGGATCGCCTACGGCAGTTGGAGGCCTGGCTGCGCTCGTACCGTCCCGAGGAGCTGTTCGACGCCGAGGGGCGGCCCGTCGCCGACGTCCTCGCCTGCGTTCCCGACGGCTCCAGGCGACTCGGCGCCACCCCGCACGCCAACGGCGGCCTGCTCGTCCGTGACCTGCCGATCCCGTCGCTCGACCGCTTCGCCGTGCCCGTCGACAAGCCGGGGGCCACGCTGCATGAGCCCACCCGGGTCCTCGGCAATCTCCTCGAGCAGGTCATGAGGGACACGGCCGACCGCCGCGACTTCCGGCTGGTGGGCCCTGACGAGACCGCCTCCAACCGTCTGGACGCGGTCTTCGGAGCCAGCGGCAAGGCCTGGCAGGCGCAGACCCTTCCGGTGGACGAACACCTGGACCGCCACGGCCGGGTCATGGAGATCCTCTCCGAACACCTCTGCCAGGGCTGGCTGGAGGGCTATCTGCTCACCGGCCGGCACGGGCTGTTCTCCTGCTACGAAGCCTTCGTGCACATCGTCGACTCGATGGTCAACCAGCACATCAAGTGGCTCAGCACATCACGGAAGTTGGCCTGGCGCGCCCCGATCGCCTCGCTCAACTACCTTCTCACCTCGCATGTGTGGCGCCAGGACCACAACGGCTTCTCCCACCAGGACCCCGGCTTCGTGGACCACGTCCTCAACAAGAGCCCGGAAGTCGTACGGGTCTATCTTCCGCCCGACGCCAACACGCTGCTGTCGGTGGCGGATCACGTCCTGCGCAGCCGCGACTACGTGAATGTCGTGGTCGCCGGCAAACAGCCCTGCTTCGACTGGCTCTCCATGGACCAGGCCCGCGTGCACTGTGCCCGGGGCGCCGGAATCTGGGACTGGGCGGGGTCCACGGACGGAGACCGGGAACCGGACGTCGTCCTCGCCTGCGCCGGCGACGTCCCCACCCAGGAAGTCCTGGCCGCGTCCGATCTGCTGCGCCGCCATCTGCCCGAGGTCGGCGTCCGTGTGGTGAACGTCGTGGACATGACTCGGCTGCTGTCGCGAGAGGTACACCCGCACGGGATGACCGACTTCGAGTACGACGGACTGTTCACCTCCGACAAGCCGGTCGTCTTCGCCTATCACGGCTATCCCTGGCTGATTCACCGGCTCGCCTACGGCCGCACCGGCCATGCCGACCTGCATGTCCGCGGCTACCGGGAGATGGGCACCACCACGACCCCCTTCGACATGGTTGTGCGCAACGACCTGGACCGTTACCGCCTGGTCATGGACGTCATCGACCGTGTCCCCGGCCTCGGCGTCCGCGCCGCCGCCGTACGCCAGCAGATGGCCGACGTCCGCACCCGGCACCACGCCTGGATCCGCGAACACGGCACCGACCTGCCCGAGGTGGCCGACTGGACCTGGAGCGCCTGAAGACAGCGGATGCCTCTGCGCCCCCGGTGCTGTGGGGGCGCAGAGGCGAGTCGCCGGAAGGGCTATGAACCGGTCTGCTCGGTCACGTCGGAGATCTTCCACCGGTGGTTGGATCCGGAGTTCGGGGTCCACATCGTGACGGCGGATCCGTCGGCGGTGGCCTGGCCGCCCACTTCGAGGAGACGGCCGGTGGCGGCGCTGACGAGGGTCCAGGTGCCGTCGCCGGTCGTCGACATGATCCACTGGGTGGCCTTGTCACGCCGGCCGCTGTCCGACTCCAGGACGGGGGCGCCGTCGCGCACCTCGTCTGTGGTCGCTGCGGTGGATCGTCGTGCCCTGCGGGCGCAGGACACGACGGTGTGCCCCTCGGATCGATCGATCACGGGGTGTCAGAGGGCGGGCTGTCGCAGTACGGCGACGTCCCGGGGCGGCAGTACGAGGGTGCCGTCGGCATCCGCCCGGCCGATCAGGAGTTCCCCGGAGAGTCCGGTCAACGGCACCGTCTCGTCCGTGCGGTTGACCAGGAACAGATAGCGGCTGTCGGCGCCGCGGCGCACGATCAGCTCGACGCTGCCCCGTGCGCCGTCGGGCAGTTCACTGCGGACACCGGCGGGGACGAGCAGCCGCGGCAGCAGGCCGGTGAGGCCGTCCACGCCGAGCCGGGTGGAGACGTACGCGGCCGAACCCCGGCCCACCGTGCGGCGGGTGACGGCAGGGCGGCCGGCGTACGCGCCGTCACGGTAGTGGGACAGCACCTCCATATCCGGGTCGGTGACGGTGATCCGGTCGGTCCACAGAGTGCCCGTGGCGGCGCCTTCCGGCCCGGTTTCCAGCTCGACCGTGTCGCCGTCGAGCAGCGGTCCGAACTCCTCGATGCGGATGCCGAGCAGATCGCGCAGTGCTCCGGGGTACCCGCCCAGCCAGATGTGGTCGTTCTCGTCCACGACACCGGAGAAGTACGTGGTGACCAGGTGGCCGCCGTGCTCGACGTACCGCGTGAGCTCCTTGGACAGCGCCGCGGACACCATGTGCAGCACGGGGGCGATCAGCAGCTCGTACCGGTCGAGGTCGGTCCGGGTGGTGACGATGTCGGCGCGCACGCCGAGGGCGAGGAGGGCGGAGTACCAGTCGAGCGCCTCTTGGCGGTAGTCGAGGTGGGAGGTCGGGTGGGAGTCCTGTTCGCTCGCCCACCACGACTCCCAGTCGAAGACGATGCCGACCCGGGCGGGCTCGCGCTCGGTTCCGGCCACCGGAGCGAGCGTCCGGAGGGTGTGGCCGAGATCGGCCACCGCGCGGAACACCTCGCTGTCGGGCCCGGCGTGCGGCACCATCGCCGAGTGGTACTTCTCGGCGCCGGCCGCCGACTGGCGCCACTGGAAGAAGCACACGGCGTCGGCGCCGTGCGCGACGTGCAGCAGCGAGTCACGGGCCAGGTCGCCGGGCCGCTTGGCCAGGTTGACGGGCTGCCAGTTCACGGCACTGGTGGAGTGCTCCATGAGGAACCACGGATGCCCGCCCGCGATCCCGCTGACGAGGTTGGCGGAGAAGGACAGCTCGTCCCGGTCCTGCGGGCCGGGCATGACGTAGTGGTCGTTGGAGACGAAGTCGATCTCGTCGGCCCAGTCGGCGTAGTTCATCCCCTTGGTGCCGCCCATCACCATGAAGTTCGTGGTGACAGGAACACCGGGCGTGATCTCGCGCAGCAGGTCCCGCTCCGCGCGCAGATACTCCTTCAGCGCGTCGGAGGAGAAGCGCTTGAAGTCCAGCTGCTGCGTGGGGTTCGGGTAGGAGGCGGCCAGGCGGGGCGGCAGGATCTGCTCCCAGTCGCTGAACCGCTGGGACCAGAACGCGGTGCCCCAGGCATGGTTGAGGCCGTCGAGAGTGGAGTAGCGGGCGCGCAGCCAGTCACGGAAGGCGCGGGCCGCGTCGTCGGAGTAGTCGTAGATGTTGTGGCAGCCCAGCTCGTTGGAGATGTGCCAGGCCACCAGGGCGGGATGGTTCGCGTACCGCTCGGCCATCGTCCGCACCAGGCGCAGTGCGTGGTCGCGGAAGACGGGAGAGGCGGGACGCCAGTGCTGCCGCCCCCCTGGCCACAGCGTCTCACCGGAGGCGGTCACCGGGAGGATCTCCGGGTGCGCCGTGCTGAGCCAGGGCGGCGGGGAGGCGGTCGCGGTGGCCAGGTCGACCCCGATACCGCCCGCGTGCAACAGGTCCATGACCTCGTCGAGCCAGCTGAAGTCCCACTCGTTCTCGGCCGGTTGGATGCGGGCCCAGGAGAATATCCCCACGGAGACGATGGTGACGCCGGCCTCGCGCATCAGCCGTACGTCTTCCTCCCACACCTCGCGCGGCCACTGCTCGGGGTTGTAGTCGGCGCCGTACACGAGGCGTGGGGTGGGGTCACCGTCCGGCCCGTGCTGCAACTGGGACAGGAGGGTGGAGATCATGGTGGTCCTTCCGGTGTGCTGCACGGGCGGCGCGAGGTACGTAGGTGTTTCCCGGCGGCTGCCGCTGAGCGCTCGCTCCGCAGCGGCAGCTTTCAGGCGGTTACTTCTGGACGGTGAAGCCCTGCTCGTTCCCGTACTTGACCGAGGCGTCCTGCCAGGACGTCAGAGCGGCGGTCAGCTTGGTTCCGGAGACGTAGGCCTTGCCGACGGTGTCGTTGAAGATCGAGTTGGCGTAGACCTGGTAGGGCAGGTACGACCAGTCCGAGGCGACGTTCGCGGCCGAATCGGCGAAGATCTTGTTGGCCTTCTGCCCGCCGAAGTACGGGAACTCGGTGTTCTGGAAGGTGCTGGACTGGAGGTCCGCGGTGGTCGCCGGGAAGGAGCCCGCCTTGAGGCGGGTCTGCACGCCCTTGCCGGCGTTCGCGTACTCGGCGAAGGCGTAGGCGAGTTCCTTGTTCTTGCCCAGCGTGGGCAGCGCGAGGGAGCTGCCGCCGTTCTCCGCGCTGGCCTTGTCGCCCGCGGTCCACGCGGGCAGCGGAGCCGCGCGCCAGTCGCCGGACGCGCCCTTCACGCCGGTGGCGAAGTTGGCGGGCATCCAGGCGCCGGTGGCGAGGGTCGCGATGGTGCCGTCGCCGAGCCCCTTGTACCAGTCGTCGGTCCAGCCGGAGATGGGCGCGAGCAGCTTCTCGTCGAGGAGCTTCTGCCAGACGGCGGTGTACTTCTTGGCGCCCGCGTCGGAGAAGTTGATCGTCACCTTGGTGCCGTCGACCTTGTAGGGCCGCGAACCGGCCTGCCACAGCAGGCTGGTGGTCTCGCCCGCGTCGCCGGTGTCATTGGCGATGTAGGCCTTGGGGTCGGCCTTGTGCAGGGCACGGGCCGCGGTCAGGTACTCGTCCCAGGTGGTCGGCACCTTGATCTTGTACTTGTCGAAGACCTTCTTGTTGTAGAACAGCGCCATGGGCCCGGAGTCCATGGGCAGGGCGTAGGTGTTCTTGGTGCCGGCCTTCACGGCGTTCAGCGGGCCGGGGGAGTACTTGCTCGCGAGCTTGTCCGCGCCGTACGGCGTCAGGTCGTCGAGCCCCTTCGTCAGGGCGTACTGGCCCAGCGCGTAGTACTCGATCTGCGCGACGTCGGGGACGCCCTTCTTCGCCGATATGGCGTTCTGCAGGGCCTTGTACTGGTCGTTGCCGGTGCCCGCGTTGACCAAGTTGACGTGGACCGCGGGGTGTTCCTTCTCGAAGTCGGCGGCGACCTGCTTGAGCGTGGGCTCCCAGGCCCACACCGTGAGGTTGCCGCCCTTCTTCAGGGCCGCGTCGACGTCCTTCGCGGAGACCGGCTTCGAGCTGGAGCCGCTGTCGTCGGAGCCTCCGCAGGCGGTCGCCCCCAGGGCGAGCGTGGAGACCAGGGCGAGGCCGCGCAGCAGGCGGCGAGGGTTCATGTGCATGGACGTGCTTCCACTTCGTCGTGGCCGAAACCGTGCCTGATGAGGGGTGAGAAATGTGGGAGAGATGGGTTGTTGCGGGGGCTTGATGGGGGTTACTCCTTGACGCTTCCGGCGGCGAGCCCGGACTGCCAGTACTTCTGGAGCAGGAGGAAAGCGGCGATCAGCGGCAGGATCGTGATCAGTGAGCCGGTGATCACCAGGTGGAAGACGGGGGTGCCGCCGGCGGTCGCGGCCTGGGCGTTCCAGCTGTTGAGGCCCAGCGTCAGCGGATACCAGTCGGGATCCTTGAGCATGATCAGCGGCAGGAAGTAGTTGTTCCAGGTGGCGACCATCGTGAACAACGAGACGGTCACGATGCCGGGCGCCAGCAGCGGCAGGACGACCTGGAAGAAGGTGCGCAACTCGCCCGCGCCGTCGATGCGGGCGGCCTCCATCAGCTCCGCGGGCACGGCCTCGGTGGCGAACACCCACATCAAGTAGAGGCCGAAGGGCGAGATGAGGGAGGGGATGATCACCGCCCACGGGGTGTCGGTCAGGCCCATCTTGCTGAACATCAGGAAGGTGGGTACGGCGAGGGCGGTGCCCGGCACCGCGACGGCACCGATGACGACGGCGAACACGGCACGCTTGCCCGGGAAGGTGAACTTCGCCAGTGCGTAACCGCCCAGCACCGCGAGCAAGGTGGCACCCCCGGCCCCGAGCACCACGTACAGCACGGTGTTCAGCAGCCAGCGGGAGAAGACGCCGTCGTTGTAGGTGAACGTCTCCTTGATGTTGTCCCACAGGGCGAAGTCGCCGTTGAACCACAACCCGAACGAATGAGCCAGCCCCTCCTGGGTCTTGGTGGCGCTGATGACCAGCCAGACCAGTGGCACGAGGGAGTAGAGCAGGATCAGGCTGGTGAGCACGGTCAGCAGCACACTGCGCCGCGGGCGCCCCGGGCTGTGTCGACGCGGCTTGCGCAGCCGGGGCACGGCGCCGGAGGAGCCGGTCGAAGGAGGTGCGGGCCGGGAGACGGTGGTGACAGAGCCGCTCATCGCTTCACGCTCCCTTGCGCATGCCGCGCAGCTGGACGACGTAGGCGATGACCATGGTGATCACGCCCATGACGATGGCGACCGTCGCGGAGTAATTGTTCTGCTGGCCCGAGAAGGACAGCGAATACGTGTAGTAGTTCGGGGTGTAGTCGGTGGTGATGGAGTTGGGCGCCAGCTTCTGCAGGATGCTCGGCTCGTTGAACAGCTGGAACGTGCCGATGATCGAGAAGATCGTCGCGATGACCAGGGCGCCGCGGATCGCCGGGAGCTTGATGGCGGTGATGACGCGGATCTGTCCGGCGCCGTCGATCTGCGCGGCCTCGTACAACGAGTGCGGGATGACGCGGAGCGCGGAGTAGAAGATCAGCATGTTGTAGCCGACGAACTCCCAGGTGACGATGTTGCCGATCGACGCCAGGATCAGGTCGGGCCCGAGCGGGTTGGGCAGCGAGACGCCGAGGGCGTCGTTGATGTCGCTCACGAGGCCGAACCGGGTGCCGTACATGAAGCCCCACATGAGGGTGGCGACCACGGCGGGCACCGCGTACGGCAGGAAGATCGAGATCCGGAAGAAGTCCCTGCCGTACAGTCGCCCGCTGTCCAGCGCGAGCGCGACGAGCAGGGCGATGCCCAGCATGATCGGCACCTGCACCAGGAGGAACAGCGACACACGTGCCAGGGAGTCCCAGAACTGGTGGTCCTGCAGGGCCTGTTGGTAGTTGTCCAGGCCCACGAAGGCGGTGCCGCCGATGAGCTGGGTCCGGAAGAGGCTGAGGTAGAGCGAGTAAGCGATCGGAGCCAGGAAGACAAAGGCGAAGACCACCGCGAACGGGCCGATGAACCCCCACCCTGTCCAGGAACGGCGGTCCCGTTTCGCCGGAGGTCGGGTCGGGGGCCGTGTCGCGGCCGCGGGTGGTTGAAGCGTTGTCATGTCGTTCCTCGCTCGTCCATCTCGGAACCGGCGTCGTACGCCGCCGCGATGTTTACGCAAACATCAAGGTCCGGAGGAGCCCTCGGGCTGTTATGTTTACGTAAACATCTGATGGCGGCATGTCTACACTGCCCCCATGTCGGCGGTCAAGGGTCGCCTGATGAAACGGCGACTCAGGTAATCGAGGGAGACGGGTGGACACAGCGGACGGTGCCTCGACGAGCAGGGATCGGGCACGCACGCGTACGGAGAAGCGGGCCGCGCGGCGCACACCGAGTGCGTCCATGGCGGATGTCGCTCGCCTGGCCGGCGTCTCGTCGCAGACGGTCTCGCGGGTGTCCAACGGTTACGCGGGCGTCAACGAGGAGACCCGGCGGCAGGTGCTCGCGGCCATGAAGGAGCTGGGCTACCGGCCCAACAGCGCCGCCCGGGCCCTCAAGCGCGGCGAGTTCCGCACCATCGGCGTCATCACCTTCAACCTCTCCACCACGGGCAATATGCGCACCCTGGAGGCGATCGCCACCTCCGCGGCTCAGGAGGGTTACGCCGTCACGCTCCTGCCCGTCGCCGTCCCTACCCAGGACGAGGTGCGTGGCGCCTTCTCCCGGCTGGGCGAGCTCGCCGTCGACGCCGTCATCGTCATCATGGAAGTGCATCTGCTCGACGCGGCGACCATCTCCCTGCCGCCCCACGTCCAGGTCGTGGTCGCCGACTCGGACGCGGGCGACCGCTACACCGTGGTCGACACCGACCAGGCAGGCGGAGCCCGTGCCGCCGTACGCCACCTCCTGGACCTGGGGCATCGCACGGTCTGGCACCTGGCCGGTCCCGAGGAGTCCTTCGCGGCACAACGCCGTGCCGACGCCTGGCGCGCCGAACTCGCCGGGGCGGGCCGTGTCCTGCCACCCGTCGTACGAGGCGACTGGTCGGCGGAGTCCGGCTACCGCGCGGGTCTGCGACTCGCCGGCGAGAAGGACTGCACGGCGGTGTTCGCCGCCAACGACCAGATGGCACTGGGGCTGTTGCGGGCCCTGCACGAGCGCGGCCGCAAGATCCCCGACGACGTCAGCGTCATCGGCTTCGACGACATCCCCGAGGCCGGCTCGTTCCTGCCTCCCCTGACCACCGTCCACCAGGACTTCGCCGAAGTGGGACGCCTGTGCGTCGAGGGAGTACTGCGACGGATGCGCCACAAGGGGGCGGAGCACGGCACTACGCTCGTCCCCACGAGACTCGTGGTCCGCGACAGCACCGCACCGGCCGCTCCTTCCGCGGGCGAGTAGAGCGGTGCTGTGCCGCGCAGGGTCGGCGCGAGCAGTATGGAGGGAATGCCGTGCGCCCCTCCGCGGGCCCTGCCCGGCTTCAGGAGCAATGGCCCGCCCCTCTGACCGGGGTCCGGCGACCGCCTGCGCGGCCCTGCTCGCCGCCCGCTGACCTCACGCGCGTGCGCGGCACGCCCGCGTGACCGATCATGGATATTCAGTGGGTCGCGGACTCCCGGGAGTCGAGGAGGAGGCCGGTGGCGCCGGATGTTCCTGCCGCGCAGCCCCTGATCTCCAGCGACGTCGAGGCGGTGCTGGCGGCGGCGGGCGGCCTTGTCGCGGGCCTGCCGCTCGGCCGTGAGTACCGCATCCTGCGCAGGATCGTGGAAGGCACGAGGGCCGCAGTGGCCGTACTCGATACCGAACTGCGCTTCCGGTACGTCAACCCGCGCATGGCCCGGGTGGACGGGCTGTCCGCCGAGGCCCACCTCGGCCGCACCCTCACCGACGTCCTGCCGGGAGCGCATCGCGCCGAGCAGGTCCTGCGTGAGGTGCTCCGGGACGGGCGCCCCCGCCAGCTGGTCCTCACCGGGTTCACCCTTGCCCCCTCGCCTCCTGCGCGCCGACTGTGGCGGGCGACGTACCACCGGCTGGAGGACGAGCACGGCAGGGTCGTCGGGCTGGTCGGGGTCGGTCTGGAGATCACCGAACCGCGCCAGACTCTGCACGCATTGGAGCGCGCCCACCAGCGTATGGCGTTGTTGGACACCGCGGTCACGCGGATCGGCACGACCCTGGACATCGACGCCACCTGCGGTGAGCTGGCCGACTTCGTGGTCCCCGAGCTCGCGGACGCCGCGGGTGTGGAGCTGTTCCAGCAGGACCGGCCGGGCGGGCGGCGGCAGACTCCGCCCGGCGTGATGCGGCTGCGCCGGGCCGCCGCCAGCGCCGCTCCGCAGCTCAGGGCCACACTGCGGGAGATCGGCGCGACCGGTGTGTCTCTGGAATACGAGGCGGGATCACCGATCCGGCGGCGTCTGGACGCCGGCGAGTCCTGGATGTTCGACCTCTCGGCGGGCGACGTGCCCGAGGGGGCGTACGCCGATTGGATCGCCCGGTATCGCGCCGTCGGGGTCCACTCCGTCCTCATCTCACCCATGGGGACCGAGGACCGGCTCCTCGGCACCCTCTCGATGGTCCGCGTCCGCCCCTCACCCCCCTTCACGCGCGAAGACGCCTTGGTGGCAAAGGAGTTGGCGGCCCGCGCCGCCCGGGCCCTGGACCGGGCCTTCCGCTATGCCCGCGAGCACGCGATGGCGCTGGAGCTGCAGCGGGCCCTGCTGACCGAGCCGACCGTCCCCCACCCGAACCTGGAGACAGCCTTCCGGTATCTGCCGGCGGACGACACCACGGTGGTCGGCGGCGACTGGTTCGACGCCCTTGCCCTGTCCCGTGCCCGCAACCTCCTGGTCATCGGCGATGTCATGGGTCACGGAGTCGAGGCGGCCGTCGCCATGAGCCACTACCGGTCCATGCTGCGGGCGCTGGCCGACACCGGACTGCGACCGCACGAGATGCTCCAGCACGCCGACCGCATGGTCGCCGACGCCGGCTTCGACCGGGTCGCCACCTGCCTGCTGGCCCTCGGCGACCCCCGTGCCAACACCATCTCCTACGCCAACGCGGGACACCTGCCTCCCGTTCGGCTCACTCCGCAGGGACACACCGAGATCGTGCCCCTTCCGGTGGGTCCACCGCTGGGCACCGGATTCGGCTCGTACGAGACCGTCACGCGTCCGGGAGTGCCCGGCGGGACGCTGCTGCTCTACACCGACGGCCTGGTGGAACGCCGGGACGAGGACATCGACGACTCCCTGCGCCGCCTCACTCGCCTGAGACTTGCTCCACGAGACAGTCTCGACAAGATCGTCGACGATGTCCTGGCCCAGCTGATGAGCGGCCCCGCGGAGGACGACGTCGCCGTGCTCGCCGCCCGCGTGCACGGCCACATCCACCTCTGAGGCACGCGGGTGAGGTGCTCGGCGTCTTCTCGCGCATGAGGACCGACGACTCCTCGGCCCGTTCCTCCCAGGCGAACACGCAGTCCGTGAGGGTGCCGTCGAAGTCGTGGGACTTCAGCTCGCGGTACAGCTCGTCGAAGTCGACCTCGCCCTGCCCGATGTCCAGGTGCTGGTGGATACGGGCCGCGGTGCCGGTCGGATCGAGGATGCACCGGTTGCCGCAGGAGGCGGTGTGGCCGAAGGCGCCGGCGAGATGCACATGGGGGAGTGCCTTCCGGCGGGTCAGCAGTAGAGGGCGGGGCGCTCGATCAGTTCGACCTCGGTCCGACGGCCCTGCGCCTGGGCGAGGACGCCCGCCTCGCACACGGCCGCCGCGGCGTATCCGTCCCAGCTGCTGGGCCCGGTGACCTCGCCGCGCAGCGTCGCGTCGACCCAGGCCTGCACCTCGCGGTCGTACGCGTCCACGAACCGTTCCACGAAGTCCGGGGCGATGGAACCGCCCCACCGTCCCGCCGTGTTGACGAGCATCCCGTGGGCCTCGCCGATCCGTGCCGTGCCGTTCTCGCAGACCGCCTCGGCCTGCACCTGGTAGCCGAAGCGGCAGTTGACGTAGATCTCGACGTCGACAAGGGTGCCCCCGTCCGTCTCGAAGACGACGAACTGCGGGTCGGACAGGCCCTCGGGCGCGTTGCCGGAGGGCTTCGGCTTCATCACCGTGACCGCGGTGATCTCCTGACCCAGCAGCCAGCGGGCCACGTCCATCTCGTGCACCACGGAGTCGTTGATGAGCATCTGCTCGGTGAAGTACGGCAGGACGTCGGCGTTTCGGTGCCGGTTGTGCAGCATCAGCGGCCGGCCCAGTTCGCCGCTGTCCAGCAGTGACTTGAGCTTCATGTACTCGGCGTCGTACCGCCGCATGAACCCGACCTGGACCCGCCGGTGGCCGAGCTTCTGCTCGGCCTTCATGACGCGCAGCGCGGAGGCCGCGTCCGGTGTGAGCGGCTTCTCGCACAGCACCGGCAGGTCGTGCTCGAAGGCGGTGAGCAGCGCCGCCTCGTGGGCCGGGCCGGGCGAGGCGATGATCACGGCGTCGACGTCGTCAGCGGCCATGGCCGCGGCCGGGTCGGTGTACGCGGAGCAGCCGTCGATGCCCGCGGCGAGCTGCTTGGCCCGTTCCGCGTCGAGGTCCGCGACGGCGGTCACCCGCGCCCCGCTGATGACCTCGGTGATCCGGCGTACGTGGTCGGCCCCCATCCGGCCGGTTCCGATGACGGCGATGCCGAGCATTCCGCGCTGGGTCATGGTGTTCGGTGGTCCCTTCGGGTGGTTCAGGCGCCGCAGGAGCGGAGGAACGTGCGGGTGCGCACGGCGATGGGCAGCGGCTTGTCCGGCTCGCAGGGGTACATGTCCTGCTCGACGATGGCGAACAGCTCGACGCCCAGGCGCTGGGCCGCAACCAGCACCGGCTCCAACTCCGGTACGCCGGACGGGGGTTCGCACATCACGCCGCGCTGGACGGCGGGGCCGAACGGTACCTCGTTCTTGACGACGTCGGCGAGGATGTCGGGGTCGACCTGCTTGAGGTGGAGATAGCCGATCCGCTCCCCGTAGGTCTCGATGAGCTTCACGCTGTCGCCGCCGCAGTAGGCGTAGTGCCCGGTGTCCAGGCAGAGATTGACCAGCTCGGAGTCGGTCGAGTCGAGGAAGCGCTCGACGTGGTCCTCGGTGTCGATGTGGGTGTCGGCGTGCGGGTGGACGACGATGTCGAGGCCGTACGTCTCCTTGACCTCGTGGCCGAGCCGCTCCATGCCCTTGGTCAGGTGGGCCCACTGCTCGGCGGTCAGCTCCGGCGGCTCCAGGATCTCGGCGGTCTTGTCGTCCCGCCAGAAGGAAGGGATGACCACCAGGTGCTTCGCGCCCATGTCCTGGGTGAGGGCGGCGACCTCGCTGACGTGCTTCCAGGTGGACTCCCAGACCGCGGGCCCGCGGTGCAGCCCGGTGAAGACCGTGCCGGCCGACACCTTCAGCCGGCGCCTGTTCACCTCGTCGGTGAGCCGGGCGGGGTCGGTCGGCAGATAGCCGTACGGGCCGAGTTCGATCCAGGAGTAGCCGGCTTCGGCGACCTCGTCCAGGAACCGTTCCCAGGGCACCTGCTGCGGGTCGTCGGGGAACCAGACGCCCCAGGAGTCGGGGGCCGAGCCGACCCGGATGCGGTCGAGGGGAGTGGTCATCTCAGAGTGTCCCTTCGGACGAGGCCGCCACGGGTGCCTGGAGGTCCTCCGCTTCGGGGAGCTCCTCGACGTCGACGCCGCGTACCTGGGCCAACTCGTGCTTGAGGGCGGCGAGTTCGGCGCCGCCGGCCATGTGGTTGGTGAGTTCTTCCAGGCTGACCTCGCTGCGGTCGGCGCTGAGCTCCATGGTGCCCAGGCGGAGCACGCTGAAGTGGTCGCCGACCATGTAGGCGTGGTGCGGGTTGTGGGTGATGAAGATGACGCCGAGGCCGCGGTCGCGGGCGGCGGCGATGTACTTGAGGACGACGCCCGACTGTTTGACGCCGAGCGCGGCTGTCGGCTCGTCCAGGATCAGCACCCGGGCGCCGAAGTAGACGGCGCGGGCGATGGCCACGGACTGGCGCTGGCCGCCGGAGAGGGTGCCGATGGGCTGGTCGAGGTCGTCGAGGACGATGCCCATGTTGCGCAGTTCCTCGTCGGCGGTCTGCTTCATCTGCCCGATGTCGAGGCGGCGTACGGGCCAGGGGCCCTTGGTCATCTCGGAGCCGAGGAAGAAGTTCCGCCATACCGGCATCAGCGGGACGGTGGCCAGGTCCTGGTAGACGGTGGCGATGCCCTTGTCGAGTGCCTCACGCGGTGTGGAGAAGCGCACGGGGGCGCCGTCGACGAGGAACTCGCCCTCGGTGTGCTGGTGCAGCCCGGAGATGATCTTGATGAGGGTTGATTTGCCGGCGCCGTTGTCGCCGAGTACGCAGGTCACCTTGCCGGGGTGCACGGCGAGGGAGACGCCGTGCAAGGCGCGGATGTTGCCGTAGGACTTGCCGGCGTTGCGCAGCTCGACGAGGGCGGCGGTGCCGTCCTCGGGCGGGGTGTCGGCGAGGATGGCGCCCGCCGTTCCGGATCCGTTGCTGGTCATGAGTCAGTTCACCTCCGGGTCGCCGTGCGGCGGACCCACAGATTGATGAGCGTGGCGCCGAGCAGCATCACGCCGAGGAAGGCCTTGAACCAGTCGGGGTTCCATCCGGCGTACACGATGCCCTGCTGCACCATGCCGAACATGAAGGCACCGAAGACCGGGCCGATCGCGGAGCCGTAGCCGCCGGTCAGCAGGCAGCCGCCGATCACCGCCGCGGAGATGTAGATCAGCTCCTGGCCCACGCCCTCGCCGGACTGCACGGTGTTGAAGGAGAACAGCTGGTGCATGCCGACGAACCAGGCGCCGAAGCCCACGGTCATGAACAGCGAGATCTTGGTGAAGGTCACCGGCACACCGACGGCCCGTGCGGAGTCCTGGTTGCCGCCGACCGCGAAGATCCAGTTGCCGTACTTGGTGCGCAGCAGCACCCATGTGGCCAGGGCCGCGAAGATCAGCCAGTACACGATGGTGATCTTCACCTGGACGCCGCCGACGTCGAAGGACGAGGCGAAGATTTTCTTCGCCTGGTCGAAGCCGTCCATATTGCTGATGTCGTCGGTGGCGACGTTGGTGGTGACCAGCTTGGTGATTGCGAGGTTCGCGCCCTGAAGGATCAGGAAGGTGCCGAGGGTGACCAGGAAGCTGGGCAGCCCGGTCTTGACCACCATCCAGCCGTTGAAGAAGCCGACCGCCAGCGACACGAGGAGGGCGACGATCACGCCGACCCAGACGTTCATGGTCAGTTGGTAGCTGAGCATGCTCGCGGTCAGCGCCGAGGTGATGACGGCGACGCCGGCCGACAGGTCGAACTCCCCGCCGATCATCAGCAGCGCCACGGGCAGGGCCATGATCCCGATGGTCGACGACTGGTAGAGGATGTTGGCCATCGAGCCGCCGTCGCGCACCGGCGGCGCCGAGACGAGGAAGAAGACGTACACCGCTACGGCGCCGAGGAAGACACCCACTTCGGGCCGCGCGAGCACCCTGAACACCAGGGGGCGTTGCGCGGTCCGCCCGTCGGTCCTGCTCGGGCCGGAGGCCGGCGGTGAGGGCACCGCCGGCGCAGCCTGCTGGGCCATGCTCATCACCGGGTGCCCTTCGCGGCGAACTTGGCGACGGAGCCGACGTTGGACTTGTCGACGAAGGCCGGGCCGGTCAGGATCGGCTGCTCACCGCCGCCGCTGTAGTTGCCGTTGTTCTTGTAGAGCCACAGGGAATCGATCGCCAGGTAGCCCTGCAGGTAGGGCTGCTGGTCTACAGCGAACTGGATGGTGCCCTTGCCGATGGCGGTCGTCAGGTCCTTGTTGAGGTCGAAGGTCGCGATCTTCGCCTTGCTGCCCGCGTCGCCCACCGACTGCACGGCGGTCAGGGCGAACGGGGCGCCGAGGGCGACGACATAGTCGATGGCGCTGTCCTGCTTGAGCTTGGCGGTGATCGTGGACTTCACGGACGGCATGTCGGTGCCGTTGACGTAGAGGGTCTCCGTCGTGCCGCTGAACGTCTTCTTCACGCCGTCGCAGCGCTGGGTGAGGCCGATGTTGCCCTGCTCCTGGATCACGCAGACGGCCTTCTTGGCGCCTTCGGAGTTCAGCTTGTTGCCGAGCGCCTCGCCCGCCACCGTCTCGTCCTGCCCGAAGAACTCCATCAGGCCGAGCTTCTTCCAGTCGCTCACACCGGAGTTGAGGCCGACCACGGGAATGCCGGCCGACTTCGCCTTGCCCACGACGTCCTTCATCGCGTCCGGCTTGGCGAGGGTGATCGCGATGCCGTCGGCCTTCTGGTCGATCGCGTTCTGCACCAGGTTGGCCTGCTCGCCTGCGCTCGGGCTGGAGGAGTAGACCAGCTTGATGTTGTCCTTGGCCGCTGCGGCCTCCGCGCCCTTGCGGACGATGTCCCAGAAGGTGTCGCCGGGCGACTGGTGGGTGACCAGGGCGACCGTCATGCGGGGGGTACTGGCCTTGCCCGCGGAGGCGGCGGCGCCGCCTTCCTCGGACTTCTTGCCACCGGAGCTGCTGGAGCAGCCGGCTATGAGGAGCGCGGACGCCGCGACTGTCGCGACGAGTGGGGCGATTCTGCGAGAGCGGGGGTGAAACGTGCGGTCCATCTTCCAGCACCTCACTGTGCGACGGGGGAACGGGACGGCGCGGGGCGCGAGGCCCGTAGGGGGCTCGGACGGCAGGTCCGGGTCTTGAGCCGGTGGCGTGGCTGTTTCGTTGGGACGGGATACAAGTCCCTGTTGCACCCGCCTGTCAATACTTTGTTAAGACATCATTTCCTGAGCAGGTCCGAATGTCAGTACAAAGTCTTGACAGGAGCTTGCTGTGCGTCCTACACCTAAGAGGCACCGGGCGCCCCGTTGCCCGCATCCCACGCATCAGGAGCGTCACGCATGCCTGAGTCCGCTGAATCCTTCGACGTCATCACCATGGGACGTATCGGCGTCGATCTCTACCCCCTGCAGACGGGTGTGCCGCTCGCGCAGGTCGAATCCTTCGGAAAGTTCCTCGGCGGCTCCGCCGCCAATGTCGCGGTGGCCGCCGCGCGCCTGGGCCGCGCCACCGCGGTGATCACCCGCACCGGCCAGGACCCGTTCGGCACCTATCTCCACCAGGCGCTCAAGGAGTTCGGCGTCGACGACCGCTGGGTCACACCGGTGGCCGCGTATCCCACGCCGATCACCTTCTGTGAGATCTTCCCGCCGGACGACTTCCCGCTGTACTTCTACCGGCGGCCCAAGGCTCCGGACCTGGAGATCCACACCGACGAGCTGGACTTCTTCGCCCTGCGCGCGGCCCGCATCTTCTGGATCACCGGCACCGGCCTGAGCGAGGAGCCCAGCCGCTCGGCCACGCTCGCCGCCCTGAAGGCGCGCGCCAAGTCGGGCACCACGGTCTTCGACCTCGACTGGCGCCCGATGTTCTGGAAGGACCCGGACAGCGCGCGCCCGTACTACGCCGAGGCCCTGCGCCACGCCACGGTCGCCGTCGGCAACCTCGACGAGTGCGAGATCGCCACCGGGGTACGCGAACCACGGGCCTGCGCCCAGGCCCTCCTTGACGCCGGTGTGGAAGTGGCCGTCGTCAAACAGGGCCCCAAGGGAGTCCTGGCCGTCCACCGAGACGGCACCGTCGCCGAGGTCCCGCCGGTACCGGTGGAGGTCGTCAACGGCCTCGGCGCCGGGGACGCGTTCGGCGGCTCGCTCTGCCACGGTCTGCTGTCCGGCTGGGAGTTGGAGAAGACCATCCGGCATGCCAACGCCGCCGGCGCGCTCGTCGCCTCCCGGCTCGCCTGCTCCTCCGCGATGCCGACCGAGTCCGAGGTCGAGGACCTCCTCGCACGCGGCTGACCGAGTCCGCGGCCGAGGCGCACCGCGTACGCGGCCGCCCGACGCCACCCCTGAACGGAGCCTGTCTTGAGCATCAGCATCCCCGACCTCGTCTCGGTGCGCGCCCGGCACCCGGAGGCCATCGCCGAAGCGGCCGCCCGCCGTGTCAGGCGCCCGCTGATCGGCGACAGCGGCCGCCTGATGATCGTGGCCGCCGACCACCCCGCTCGCGGCGCCCTCGGCGTCGGCGAGCACCGCCTGGCCATGGCCAACCGCGCCGACCTCCTGGAACGCCTCTGCGTCGCGCTGTCCAGGCCCGGTGTGGACGGGGTGCTGGCCACCGCCGACATCCTGGAGGACCTGCTGCTCCTGGGCGTCCTGGAGAACAAGGTCGTGATGGGCTCCATGAACCGCGGCGGTCTCGCGGGCGCCTCCTTCGAGATGGACGACCGCTTCACCGGCCACCGTGCCGAGGACATCGAGCGGCTCCGCTTCGACGCCGGAAAGCTCCTGCTGCGCATCGACTACGACGACCCCGGCTCCCTGGAGACCCTGCAGACCACGGCCCGTGCCGTCGACGACATGGCCGCCCGCCGACTGCCGCTGTTCGTCGAGCCGTTCATATCCCGCCGGGTGGAAGGCACGGTCCGCAACGACCTGAGCGCCGAGGCCGTCACCCGGTCCATCGCCATCGCCTCCGGCCTGGGCGGCACTTCCGCCTACACCTGGCTCAAGCTGCCGGTCACCGACGACCCCGACGACATGGCCGAGGTACTGGAGGCGTCCACGCTGCCCGCCGTGCTGCTCGGCGGCGAGGTCGGCAGGGACCAGGAGGGGGCGTACGAGAGATGGCGCAAGGCCCTGCGGCTGCCCACCGTCCAGGGCATGGTCGTGGGCCGGTCGCTGCTGTACCCCGCCGAGGGCGGCGTGGAGACCGCGGTGGACACCGCGGTCGGCCTGCTCTGAATCCCCGTTCAGCCTGTTCTGAACCCCTGTTCAGCCTGTTCTGAGCCCCGTACAGGAGCCACCCGATGACCACCACGCACCACCTTCCCGCGGGCAAGGCCACCACCGACGCCTACGCCGTCGACGTCACACCCGAGTCCGCCGACTGGGGCTACTCCAGCCTGCGTGTCCTCGAACTGCCGCCCGGCGGCCGGCATGTCTTCGACACCGGCGACAGCGAGTGGATCGTGCTCCCGCTGTCGGGCGGCTGCACCGTCGCCGTCGGCGGCGACACGTTCCGGCTCGCCGGGCGCGAGAGCGTCTTCAGCGGGGTGAGCGACTTCGCGTACGTCCCCCGGGACGCCCAGGTCTCGATCGCCTCGCGCGACGGCGGGCGGTTCGCGCTCACCGGCGCCCGCTGCGCCCGCCGGCTGCCCGCCCGCTACGGGCCCGCCTCCTCGGTACCGGTCGAGATGCGCGGCACCGGCAACTGCTCACGCCAGGTCAACAACTTCGGTGCGGCAGCCCGCGCCGGAGGCGCTGATGGACAGGGTTTCGAGTGCGACAAGTTGATCGCCGTCGAGGTGATCACACCCGGCGGCAACTGGTCCTCCTTCCCGCCGCACAAGCACGACGAGCACCGGCCCGGCGAGGAATCGGAGCTGGAAGAGATCTACTACTTCGAGTTCACCGCCCATGAGGGCACGCCCGGTCTCGGCTACCAGCGGGTCTCGCCCTCGGGCCGCGGCAGCAACACCGACGTGCTGGCCGAGGTGCGCGACGGCGATGTCGTCCTCATCCCGGACGGCTGGCACGGACCGTCCATGGCCGCGCCAGGACACGACATGTACTACCTCAACGTCATGGCGGGTCCCGGCGCCGACCGCGCGTGGCTGATCTGCGATCACCCCGACCACGCCTGGATCCGCGCCACCTGGCCCGAGCGGCCCGTCGACCCCCGCCTTCCCCTCTACACGGCACCGGAGAAGTCCTGATGAGCACCCCCATCCGCCGTCTGACCGTCGCCCAGGCGCTGGTGCGCTTCCTGTCCGCGCAGTACAGCGAGCGCGACGGCGTACGGCACCGGCTGATCGCCGGCACCTGGGGCATCTTCGGCCACGGCAACGTGGCGGGCATCGGCCAGGCGCTGCTGGAGGCCGGCGAGGACACCATGCCCTTCCACCAGGGCCGCAACGAGCAGTCCATGGTGCACGCCGCGGTCGGCTACGCCCGCCAGCTCAACCGCCTGTCCGCACAGGCCGTCACCACGTCCATCGGCCCCGGCGCCACCAACCTCGTCACCGGCGCGGCCCTCGCCACGGTCAACCGCCTCCCTGTGCTGCTCCTGCCGGGCGACTACTTCGCGACGCGCCCGGCCGACCCGCTGCTCCAGCAGCTGGAGCACCCCGTCGAGGCCGACGTCTCCGTCAACGACACCCTGCGCCCGGTCTCCCGCTACTTCGACCGGATCACCCGCCCCGAGATGCTGATCCCGTCCGCCCTGAACGCAATGCGGGTCCTGACCGACCCGGCCGAGACCGGTGCCGTCACCCTCGCCATGCCGCAGGACGTGCAGGCGGAAGCGTACGACTGGCCGCAGGAGTTCTTCGCCGAGCGCGTCTGGCACGTACGCCGTCCCGCACCCGACCCGGTCGAACTCGCCGAAGCCGTACGGGAGATCCGCGCCGCCGGGCGCCCGCTGATCGTCGCCGGCGGGGGACTGCACCACAGCGAGGCCGAGGGCGCGCTGAAGGCCCTGGTCGACGCCACCGGCATCCCGGTCGCCTCCACGCAGGCGGGCAAGGGCTCCCTGCGGCACGACCACCCCGCCGACCTCGGCGGTATCGGCCACACCGGCACCGCCGTCTGCGACGACATCGCCCGCACCGCCGACCTGATCATCGGGGTCGGCACCCGCTACACCGACTTCACGACCGCGTCCAACACGCTGTTCCAGGAGCCCGGCGTCCGGTTCGTCAACCTGAACATCACCGCCTTCGACGCCCACAAACTCGCCGCCCGCACGCTGGTCGCGGACGCGCGGACGGGCCTTGAGGCGCTCGCCGAGCGTCTGTCCGGCCACCGGGTGGCGGAGGCGTACGAAGCCGAGTACCGCGCGGGCAAGGCGCGTTGGGAGGAAGTGGTCGAGACCGCCTACCGGGCCGAGGACTCCGCCGTGCCCACCCAGACCCAGCTCCTCGGCGCCCTGGACGCGGTCGTCGGCGACGACGACGTGGTCATCAACGCGGCCGGTTCGCTCCCCGGCGACCTGCACAAGCTGTGGCGGGCACGCAGCCCGCGCCAGTACCACCTGGAATACGGCTACTCGTGCATGGGCTACGAGATCCCGGCCGGCATCGGCGTCCAGCAGGCCGCGCCCGGCACACCGGTCTGGTCGCTGGTCGGCGACGGCACGTATCTGATGATGCCCACCGAGATCGTCACCGCCGTGCAGGAGGGCCTGCCCGTCAACCTGGTGCTGATCCAGAACCACGGCTACGCCTCCATCGGCGGCCTCTCCGAGGAGACCGGCGGCGAGCGCTTCGGCACCGCCTACCGCTACCGGGCCGCCGACGGCACCTTCTCCGGGGCCCCGCTCCCGGTGGACCTCGCCGCCAACGCCGCCAGCCTCGGCATGGACGTCCTGCGCGCCAAGACCGTACGGGAACTGCGGGACGCGCTCGCCGCGGCGCGGGCCTCGGACCGGCCGACGTGCGTGTATGTCGAGACAGACCCGACGCCCAGCGCCCCTCCGGCCGAAGCCTGGTGGGACGTACCCGTCGCCGAAGTGGCCTCGCGCGAAGCCGCCGTGAACGCCCGTGAACAGTACGACGGCCACGCCGCAGCGCGCCGCCACCACCTCTGACTCCTGTGAACTTCCCGCCCACGAAAGGCCCCCGCACCATGAAGACCCTCACCCACTGGATCGGCGGCAAGCCCGTCGAGTCCGCCTCCGGACGCTTCGGCCCGGTCTACAACCCGGCCACCGGAGCCCAGGAGAAGCAGGTCGGCTTCGCCTCGGTCGACGAGGTGGACACCGCCGTCGCCACCGCGAAGGCCGGCTTCGAGAGCTGGGGGAGCACCTCGCTCGCCAAGCGCACGGCGATCCTGTTCAAGTACCGCGAACTGTTGGACGCCCACCGCGACGAGATCGCCGAGCTGATCACCGCCGAGCACGGCAAGGTCCACTCCGACGCGCTCGGCGAGGTCGCCCGCGGCATGGAGATCGTCGAGCTGGCCTGCGGCATCTCCGAGAAGCTCAAGGGCGAGCTGTCCACGCAGGTCTCGACCCGGGTGGACGTCGCCTCGATCCGCCGGCCGCTGGGCGTCGTCGCCGGCATCACGCCGTTCAACTTCCCGGCCATGGTGCCGATGTGGATGTTCCCGCTCGCCATCGCCTGCGGCAACACCTTCGTGCTCAAGCCGAGTGAGAAGGACCCGTCGGCCTCCTTCCGGCTGGCGGAGCTGGCCTCCGAGGCCGGGCTGCCGGACGGTGTGCTGAACATCGTGCAGGGCGACAAGGTCGCCGTGGACCGCCTCCTGGAGCACCCGGACGTCGTCGCGGTCTCCTTCGTCGGCTCCACGCCCATCGCCAAGTACATCCAGCTCAAGGGCGTCGAGCACGACAAGCGTGTCCAGGCCCTCGGCGGCGCCAAGAACCACATGCTCGTCCTGCCCGACGCCGACCTGGACTTCGCCGCCGACCAGGCCATCAACGCCGCGTACGGCTCGGCCGGTGAGCGGTGCATGGCGGTGTCCGTCGTGGTCGCGGTCGGCGACACCGGCGACGAGCTGGTCGGCAAGATCGCCGAGCGCGCGAAGGGACTGAAGATCGGACCGGGCCATGACCCCGCCTCCGAGATGGGTCCGCTCATCACCCGCGAGCACCGCGACAAGGTGGCCTCGTACGTGGCGAGCGCGGCGGCCCAGGGCGCCGAGGTCGTCGTCGACGGCACCGGCTACGTGGTAGCGGGCCACGAGGACGGCTTCTTCCTCGGCGTCTCGCTGCTCGACAAGGTGCCGGTGACGGCGGACGCGTACCGGGACGAGATCTTCGGCCCGGTCCTGTGCGTCGTGCGTGCCGACACCTACGACGACGCCATCGAGCTCATCAACAGCTCCCGTTGGGGCAACGGCACCGCGATCTTCACTCGGGACGGCGGCGCCGCCCGCCGCTTCCAGCTGGAGGTCCAGGCCGGCATGGTCGGCATCAACGTGCCGATCCCGGTGCCCGTCGGCTACCACTCCTTCGGCGGCTGGAAGGACTCCCTCTTCGGCGACCTGCACATCTACGGCAACGACGGCATCGCCTTCTACACCCAGGGCAAGGTGATCACCACCCGCTGGCCCGATCCGGCCGACGGCGGCATCAACCTCGGCTTCCCCAGCCACTCCTGAGCCGCTTCCGGACTCAAGCGGCGGCCGGTGCGGGAACGGACCCGCAGCCTTCCGCACCGGACGCCTTCAGGACCGAACGTCAGGACGATGCGATGGCAAGGGTTTCCACTCACCGGACCGCCGGATCCACACGAGCGAGCGCCGCCGCCACACTCGCCGGCATCGACTTCGCGCTCGACCGGAGCAGCCCCGTCCCGCTCTACTACCAGCTCGCTCAACAGCTGGAGTCCGCGATCCAGCGCGACGTGCTGAGCCCCGGGAGCCTGCTCGGCAACGAGGTCGAGCTCGCGGGGCGGCTCGGCCTGTCCCGCCCCACCGTCCGCCAGGCCATCCAGACCCTGGTCGACAAGGGGCTCCTGGTCCGCCGCCGCGGCGTGGGCACCCAGGTGGTGCACAGCCAGGTCAAACGTCCACTGGAACTGAGCAGCCTCTACGACGACTTGGAGACCGCCGGACAGAGCCCCACGACCCAGGTGCTGCACAACGAGGTCGAGCCCGCCTCCCCGGAGGTCGCGGCGGCCCTGGGCATCGCCGAGGGCAGCGGCGTGCACCGCGTGGACCGACTGCGCCTCACCCATGGCCAGCCCGTCGCGGCCCTGTGCAACTACATCCCGGAGGGACTGCTGGACGTCGACACCGCCCGACTGGAGTCGACCGGCCTGTACCGCATGATGCGCGCTGCCGGCATCACCCTGCACAGCGCCCGCCAGTCCGTGGGCGCCCGCTCGGCCACACAGGAGGAGGCCGAGCGGCTGCACGAACCCGCGGGCGCCGCCCTGCTCACCATGCGGCGCACGGCCTACGACGACACCGGCCGCGCGGTCGAGTACGGCACCCACATCTACCGCGCCTCGCGGTATGCCTTCGAGTTCCAGCTGCTCGTCCGCTCGTGAGGCGGTGCGTGCACGGACTCGCGTCCACGCAGTCCTACGCCCGGTACCGGACAGCTCGTCACTGTTCGGCGTCGCGACGGGCCCGGCCGCGGCGGCGCAGCAGAAGCAGACCGCCCGCGAGAGCGGCGACTCCGGTGGCGGCGGTCCAGGCGGGGAGATCCGAGGAGCCGGTGGCAGCCAGGTCGCCGCTCTTCCCGCCGAGCGGGCTCGCGCCGGAGGAGGGGGTGGCGGCGCCAGGCTCGGTGGAACCGGCGGTGGAGTCCGATGCGCCGGATCCGGCGGTGGACGGTGTCGGCGACGCCGACACCTCGGCCGCGGTGGCACCGGCCTTCTTCAGCATGTTCCGGCGACTGATCTGGGCTGTCACTGACGTGGTTCCTTCGCGCTCGGTGCCTGGGATGCCTACGCACAGGAGACGCCGTGGAACGCGGCCGATCACAGAAAGTCGGGCGACTGCGGGGGACGCTGCGCACCGGCCGAGGAGGGCACGGAGCGATCGGCCCCGGAAGCTGCGCTCTGCGGTGGCCGCGTGGTACGTGATCAGCACCCTTCGGGCTGTCGCGTTCCACCCGAGACGCCGGCTCGGCGCTGGTGAGCCGGCGGGCGCCGTTGATCGGATCGATCCGACCGTCGGATCCCGGCGTCGCTCAGGCCGGTGACACCCACGATCCCCGCTCGGCGGAGCGTGACATGGCATCCAGCGCGGCCGCGCTGTGAACCGCGTCAACCACCGTCGCGCCGTACGGGGTGTTGTCAGCAATGGACCGCAGGAAATTTTGGGCCTCGATGACCTTGAGGTCGTCATAGCCCATGCCGTTCGCCGAGCCCGGCTGGAACGCGGCGTACTCTCCGTCCCCTGGGCCGACGTACACGGTGCTCACGGGCTGATCCTGGTACGACGAACCCCGGCTGACCCCCAGTTCGCCCATCCGCCGGAAGTCCCAGAACACCGCGCCCTTCGTGCCGTGCACCTCGAGGCCGTAGTTGTTCTGTTCGCCGACGGAGACGCGGCAGGCCTCCAGCACGCCCCGCGCGCCGGAGGCGAAGCGCAGCAGGCAGTTGACGTAGTCCTCGTTCTCCACCGGGCCCAGTTCACCGCCCGCCGCGCGCGTATGGCCGGCGGTCGCTCCCGTCGGGCGGGCCCGCTCCGGCAGGAAGATCGCGGTGTCCGCGGTCAGCGCCTCGATCTCGCCGAGCAGGAAGCGCGCCAGATCGACGCCGTGCGATGCCAGGTCGCCCAGGACGCCGCTGCCGCCCCGCTCTCGCTCATAGCGCCAGGTCAGCGCGGACTCCGGATGCGCCGCGTAGTCGCTGAACAGCCGGATGCGGGCATGGGTGACGGTGCCGAGCTCGCCGGAGGCGATCAGTTCGCGGGCGGCGGCGACGGCGGGCGCGTTGCGGTAGTTGAAGCCGACCGTGCCCTGGACCCCGGCCTTGGCCACCGCGTCCGACACCGCGCAGGCGTCCTCGGCGGTCAGGCCCACCGGCTTCTCGATCCAGATGTGCTTGCCGGCCTCGGCCATCGCTGTGCCGATCTCGCGGTGCAGGAAGTTCGGGGCGGCGATGCTCACCGCCTGGACGCGCGGGTCGGCGGCGACCTCACGCCAATCCCGGGCCGCGGTGGCGAAGCCGTACTGGGCCGCGGCCTTCTCGGCGCGGCCGGGCACCTCGTCGGCGACGGCGAGCAGTTCGGGTCGCAGGGGGAGCTGCGGGAAGTGGTGCGGCACGCGGGCGTACGCCTGGGTGTGCACCCGCCCCATCCAGCCGAACCCCACGACGGCAACGCCGAGCGTACGCACCATGACTGCCTCTCTTTGGACCGGTCCAACAAGTTCTCGGCCCACCCTGAACGCCGTTGTGTGAGGTGTCAAGGCCTTTGACAAGCTCACCCGCCATATGGAACGGTCCAGAGTATGAGAGCACCGACGATTCGCGACGTCGCCGAACGGGCCGGAGTGTCGAAGTCGCTGGTTTCCCTCGTACTGCGCGGCTCCGACCAGGTCCGTGACGAGAAGCGACAGGCCGTGCTGGCCGCCGTCGAGGAGCTCGGCTACCGGCCCAACGCCGCCGCGCGCAGCCTCAGCGAGCGGCGCACCCGCACGGTCGGAGTGCTCCTCAACGACATGCGCAACCCCTGGTTCGTGGAGCTGCTCGACGGTCTGAACTCCCGGCTGCACGACTACGGTCTGCATATGCTGCTCGCCGACGGCCACCTCAACCGGCGCCTCGGCGAAGACCTCACCCGTACCTTCATGGACCTGGGGGTCGACGGGCTGATCGCCGTCGGCACGCTGCCGGTCTCCGAGGCGCTGCGTACGGCGGCCGGGCAGATTCCCACCGTGGTCGCCGGCGCCCGGGAGCCCGTGCTGCCCGGCGTGGACATCGTCGCGGGCGACGACGAGCACGGCGCCCGCCTCGCCACCGAGCACCTCATCGGCCTGGGCCACCGGCGTATCGCCCACATCGCGGGCCAGGGCGTGGTCGGTGAGCTGCGCCGCCGCGGCTTCGAGGCGGTCATGCGCGAGCACGGACTGGCCGAAGCGGCGATAGTGGAGCAGGGCGACCTGACCGAGGAGGGCGGCTACCGCGCCACGGTCCGACGGCTCAGCGCCTCCGAACGGCCCACCGCCGTCTTCGCGTTCAATGACATCGCCTGTGTCGGCGCCCTGTCGGCCGCCGAGGAACTCGGTCTCCAGGTGCCGCGCGATCTCTCCCTCGTCGGCTACGACAACACGTACCTCTCACGCCTGCGGCACCTGTGGCTCACCACCGTGGACAACGCCAGCCACGACGTCGGCCGCCGCGCCGCCCAGCGCCTGCTCGACCGGATCGAGGACCCCGCCCGCCCGGGCGAGGTCGTCCTCACTGCCCCGGCCCTGGAAGTCCGCGGGACGACGGCGCCACCGCGCGGTCAGGCCGGGGCCGGTGCCGGAACGGCGGTGGCGCGGGCGGTGAAGGACACCGATTGAACTCCAACGCCTGTGCGCCGAACGGGACATGGCCGTCGCGCCGGTCAGCCACGAACTCCATCTGATCGCCGCCGACACCGACACCGTGCACCTGCTGGAGGACCGCAGGCTGGTCCGCCACGGCCCCACGGCGGAACTGATCCCGTACCTGGATCGAACCGGACCGAGTCGGACCCGGCTAGATCGAGGCGGGGCCCAGCAACCCGGTCAGCAGCGCGTCCGTCGCCGGGGCGAGCAAATGCCTGCCGTCGGGCGCGGACTCCAGGCCGACGGCCAGGGCCAGGCAGATGTCGGCGGCTTCCGCGGGCTCGACGCCGGCCCGGGGGTCCGCCTCGGCGAAGAGAGCGATCAGGAGGCGGCGCAGGTCGCCGGTGAAGGTGTGGCAGATGTCGCCGAACAACCGGGCCTTCTCGTCGAGGAGTTCGGCCGTGTGCGGGGAGTCGCCGGCCAGCTGCAGCACCAGGCCGAGCTTGGCGGCGAGGACGCCCCGTACGCGTTCGGCGGGCGGGGCGTCCTCGCCGGCCGCCTGCCGGGCCCGGTCGAGCGCCTGCTCGTGCAGGCGTCCGGCGAGGCGGCGGAAGGCGTCGTCCTTGCTACGGACGTACTGGTAGACCGCTGACCGGGACACGCCCATGGTGGAGGCGATGTCGTCCATCGTCGTGCGCCGTACGCCGTACCGGGTGAGGCAGTCGTAGGCGGCGTCGAGGACTTCGTCGAGCCGGTCGGCGGCCATGGGCGTCAGCCCAGCTTCTCGAGCAGCTCGGCCGCGAGCGGGGCGGAGGAGGACGGGTTCTGGCCGGTGACCAGGTTGCGGTCGACGACCACCTTGGGCGCCCACGGCTCGCCCTCCTGGAAGTCGACGCCTGCCTCGACCAGCCGGTCCTGGAGCAGCCACTTGGCCTTGTCGGCGAGACCTGCCTGGGTCTCCTCGGCGTTGGTGAAGGCGGAGACCCGGTAGCCCGCGAAGGCGTTGCCGCCGTCCTCGCGGGTGGCGGCGAGCAGCGCGGCCGGGGCGTGGCACACCACGCCGAGCGGCTTGCCCGAGTCGAGCGCGAGGGTGAGGAGCCGGCCCGAGTCGGCGTTGACCGCGAGGTCCTCCATGGGGCCGTGGCCGCCGGGGTAGAAGACGGCCGCGTAGTCGTCCAGGTCCACGTCCTCCAGCTTGATCGGCTGCTGGAGTTCGACCATCGAGGCGAGGGCGTTCGCGACCCGGTCGGCGCCTTCCTGACCGCCGTTCACCTCGGGCGCCAGGCTGCCCCTGTCCACGGTCGGCACGACGCCGCCCGGCGTGGCGACGACGACCTCGTGGCCGGCGGCCTTGAAGGCCTCGTGCGGGGCGACGGCCTCCTCGGCCCAGAAGCCGGTCGGGTGCCGGGTGCCGTCGGCGAGCGTCCAGTAGTCGACGCCGGTCATCACGAAAAGGATCTTCGACATGGTGTGTCTCTCCGAGGGTGCGGGCCCTGACGGACCTGGGGGAGTGGTCTTGGCCCTACGCCTCCGTGAACGGGCGTGGGCCGTCGAACGCCCTGACGTTTCGCGCTCAGATCGTCAGGGCGGCGATGTCCTCGACGGTATGCGGGTCGGACATAGGTGACCAATAGGGAATCCGTTTGCAGGTATAGGATTTCCAATGGACTCCGAGGGGGGAGCGACACTCGCGGAGCCCAGAAGGGCGGAACTATCGCGGTACGGAGGCGCGCTGCTCCAGGATCCGCAGGGCCTGCACGGCCCAACGGATGTTCTCCCGCTCGTAGGCGCGGCCCCCCATCAGCGTGAGGTACGGGCCGACGCGCTCGGCCCCGGCCAGGTACTCGTCCTCGGTGCGTCCGTCGAGGAGCCGGGCGCGGATCCGGTCGTAGTGGGCCAGCTTGCCGCGAGCCCAATCCAGTCGCTCGGTGATCGCCGCCCGTACGGCCTCCTCGTCCCCCTCGTCGACGGCATAGACCTTGACCATCAACTCGTCGCGGATGGCCGTGGGTTTCGACGGCTCGGCGGTGAACGCGCGCAGGGCGTCGTGACCCGCCTCCGTCAGGGAGAACACCCGCTTGTTCGGCCGGCGTTCCTGTTGGACGAGCCGGGCCTCGATGAGCCCCTCGGACTCCATCCGGTCCAGCTCGCGATACAACTGCTGCGGAGTCGCCATCCAGAAGTTGGCCACCGACGCGTCGAACCCCTTGGCCAGGTCGTACCCCGACGCCTCGCCCTCCAGAAGCGCGGCCAGGACCGCGTTGCGCAATGCCATGCCCCAAGGCTAGACGGCACACACCCCCGCGACTAATCTGATCCGCACCTAATCAATTAGTTGAGTACCGGAGGTGGGCGTGATGCATTCCTTCCGCAAGGCCGTGGAGGCGGGCGACTTCGGCGCGATCGAGGAGATGCTGGCCGACGACGTCGTGTTCACCAGCCCCGTCGCCTTCAAGCCCTACCCGGGCAAGGCGATCACCGCGGCCATCCTGCGCGGTGTCTCCCGCGTCTTCACCGACTTCCGGTACGTCCGCGAGATCGCCGGTGCCGACGGCAGGGACCACGCGCTGCTCTTCGAGGCGAAGGTGGGCGACAAGGAGATCAACGGCTGCGACTTCCTGCACTTCGACGAGGACGGCAGGATCGACGACTTCATGGTCATGGTCCGTCCGCTGACGGCCGCCCAGGCGCTCTCCGAGGAGATGGGGGCGCAGTTCGAGCGGATCTCGCGAGAGGTGGCGGAGGCGTCGGGCGCGTAGGCAACGCCCCTGTGGCGCTCCGGGTTTGACGCGATTCTCCCCGGCTACCCGCGCGTTGTGACATCGACGACATCCGAGCAATCCCAGCGACACCGGCAATCCGAGCGGGAGTCCATCCGGTTCCTGGAGGACCGCTTCGCCTGCGCCCAGGCGTGCACCGAGTGCGCGCGGGCGTGCGCGCTGCGCGCGAGCGTGATGGATCCGGACGGGCCGCGGGAACAGGAACTCCTGCGCCGCAAGGGCGTCATGTGCGCGGAGGTGTGCGACGCGACCTGCCTCGTACTGTCCGAACAGATCCGTCAGGACGAGAACGGCATCCGCGCTCAGCTGGAGTGGTGCCGCGCTGTCTGCCTGGAGTGCGCGCAGGCCTTCGACGGGTACGCAGGCGCGGAGGACGGCGCGAAGGCCTGCCGCGAATGCGCCCAGGCGTGCACGGACTTCCTCGCCACCCTGCGCTGAGGAGAGTGCACGGGGATGTCCGGGACCGGTCGTGGAACGCGCATCGCCATTCCCAATTTCTGAAACACGTTCTACGGTGTGCCGTCAGGTCGGCCTTGGGGACCCAGGAGGCGCCGTGCATCTCGAATACACGCCGGAGCAGCAGCGGTTGCGCACCGAACTACGCGGCTACTTCGCCCGGTTGGTGCCGGACAACGCCTACGCCCGCTACGCGGACGCGGCCGCGCAGAAGCGCTTCTACCGAGAGACCATCCGCCGCCTCGGCGGCGACGGCTGGCTCGGCGTGGGCTGGCCCAAGGAGTACGGCGGGCGCGGGCTGAGCCCCATGGAGCAGTTCATCTTCTTCGACGAGGCGGCCCAGGCGGGGGTGCCGCTGCCGCTGATGGCGCTGAACACCGTCGGTCCCACGATCATGCAGTTCGGCACGGAGGAGCAGAAGGCGTACTTCCTGCCGAAGATCCTCTCCGGCGAGATCGACTTCGCGATCGGCTACAGCGAGCCCGACGCGGGCACGGACCTGGCCGCGCTCAAGACCAAGGCGGTACGGGACGGCGACGAGTACGTCGTGAACGGGCAGAAGATCTGGACGACGAACGGCGACACCGCCGACTGGGTGTGGCTCGCCGTGCGCACCGACCCGGACGCCCCGCCCCACAAGGGCATCACCATGTTGCTGGTGCCGACCTCCGACCCCGGCTACTCGTGCACGATCATCAACACCCTCGCCTCGCACGACACCACCGCGAGCTACTACGAGAACATCCGCGTTCCCGTGGCGCGCCGGGTCGGCGAGGAGAACAAGGGCTGGCGGCTGATCACCAACCAGCTCAACCACGAGCGCGTCACACTCGCCGCCCACGGCACCATGGCGATCCGCGCCCTGCACGACGTCCAGCGCTGGGCCATGGAGACCAAGCTCGCCGACGGCCGCCGCGTCGTCGACCTCCCGTGGGTCCGCCGCCGCCTGGCCCAGACCCACACCAGGCTCGACGCCATGAAGCTCCTCAACTGGCAGATGGTGAACGCCGTCCAGGAAGGCACCCTCGCTCCGCAGGACGCCTCCGCCGTCAAGGTGTACGGCTCCGAGGCACGCCGCGACGCCTACGCCTGGCTCATGGAGATTGTCGCCGCACCCGGTGTTCTCAAGGAGGGTTCCGCCGGCGCGGTCCTGCACGGCGAACTGGAACGCGGCTACCGATCGGCGGTGATCTTCACATTCGGCGGCGGAAACAACGAGATCCAGCGCGAAATCATCTCGTGGATCGGTCTGGGGATGCCGCGGGTCCGGCGTTAGCCTGCTTGTGACTAGGCTTGATCTTTAAGCTTCCTCCTCGGCTCCGCCTCTTGATGGGGTTAATAGTCAAGGTCCTTAAGCTTTTTAGTTGGCACAAAAGAGGGATAGTTGGTACCAAGATCACCGGTTGTTCCCTGAGGGTGGCGAGGGGTCACTTCGCTGTGGCAAGGCTGGGGCCGCGGTCGTGAGCAGGGCGAGGTCCACGGCGTTGGCCATCGCCTGATAGCCGGCGTCGTTGGGGTGCAGGTGGTCGCCGCTGTCGTAGGCGGGGTTGAGCTGCTGAGGGTCGTTGGGGTCCGCCATTGTCGTGGCGAAGTCGAAGACGCCGTCCACGCTGGTGTTGTGGCGGAACGCCTTGCGGCCTGCGCCCTGACCGTGACTGGCGCTACGGCCCATGCGGCTGCCAGCGGCGGCTGGCACGTGGAGCGCGCCTTGTCGCCCTTGTGGGCGATCTGGCCGGTGAGGCCACGCTCATGGAGCAGGATGCGGGACCTGGCGGAGTCGTATCCGGCGTCGAGATGCACAGTGATCGCGTTTGGCAGCGACCCAACGCCCTTCAGAGGGTTGGGGCCGGCAGCGGGGAGTCGGCAGTTTGCGTCGGCCAGGACGCGACCGAGGGGGATGTCGTAACCGTCGGTCATGCTGGAGCGTTTCGGCCATGCTGCCGTGATGCTGACGTCCCTGTCTGGAGTGGGGCTACCGCACTTGCGGCTCGGCGTGAAATGACCCAAGCGGTGCCAGGTGCCGGAACGTCAGGGCTCCACTGAGACTTGGCTGGGGGTTGGACGAAGGTCTTCGCGCCATGGGAGCGCGCCCATCGCGTCGGCCTGCGAGAACCCTTCAACTGGCGCCCAGGGAAAGCGATTTCGCCAGGTCATCGGTTTTCGTAGGGGTCACAAAAAGGGGATGCGCACCTCTTGACGTTCGGTGGGCCGAACGGCTCTGATGGGGCACTGTTCGATCTCGTTTGCTTCTGATCGACCATGTGCCATGCGGTCTGGATACCGATGACCGCTGCTCTTCCCCAGGAGTCGTTCATGCAACTTTCTTCCTCCGGCCTTCCCTCTCCCGGAGCGGCAGATGTCCCTCCCTAGCACGAACGCCCACGCCCCACGACACCCATCCCGATCAAGAGCAGGAGACTCCGGACAGTCGACTGCCGACCTGTGCTGCAGGTGCAACCGCTGGACGGACGCCCCCATTTCCGTGGGCCTCATCCAGCGGTCGAGCGCCCCCGACCGGGCGCTCTCGGTCTGCCCGGACTGCGTCCCTCGTTTCTCCTGAGCCCCTCTCGCAGCCGACGAACCCCATCCGTCCCTCACCAGCAGCCGCCGACGGGGCGGGGGGGCGATGACGGCGTTGCCGACTGCGATGACGACGGCCTCGCCAGACTCCTGCCGGGCTGCCGTCGAACACCTCGGGGAAGTCCGCTGAACGGGACTCGGCCGAAGGCCGACAGCGGACGCACCCCACTTTCCAATCCCTCGATCTTGGCCCCACCCCGCACATCATGTCAGCCCCTGACCAGGGTGGGGTCAACCCTCACTCCCGATCAAGCCCAGCACAGATCGGCGAATGGGACCAAGAGCCGCCCGAGGGCGGGTTCGGCTCGCCTTACTGAAGCCGCCCTCCCGTTCACGAAGGAGCAATGATGCTCAGACGTGTTCTCACGCCATTGCTGGCCGCCTGCGCCAGCGTGCTCGCACTACTAGTGGTCGGGCCGCCCGCCCATGCCGCCCCGGTCACTTTGCCCACCAATCCAATGGATTTCACCGGGACCAACGGTGATCCCGTCGACGCCCACGGCGGCGGGATGATCAAGGTCGGCTCCTATTACTACTTGTTCGGCGAGAACCGCAACGACGACAACACCTTCAAGGCCGTCTCCGTCTACAAATCGTCCAACCTGAAGACGTGGGAGTGGGTAGGCGATGCCCTGAACCAGAAGAGCGATCCCGATTTGGAGATCGCCAACATCGAGCGGCCCAAGGTCATCTACAACGACACCACGAAGAAGTACGTCATGTGGATGCACAAAGAGAACGGCCTTTCATACGGCCCAGGCTACCCGCCGGCCACGGACTACTCCCAGAGTCGCGCCGCGGTCGCCACTTCCGACACGGTCGATGGTCCATACACCTATCTCGGCAGCTTCCGGCCGAAGAAGCTCAACGGCGAGGAGACCGGGTCCCGCGACCAGACGCTGTACAAGGACGAGGACACAGGCATCGCGTACCAGGTCACGGCCACCGAGGGAGGTAAGGACCTGCGCATTTTCCAGCTCAACGCCGACTACACCGGCTACGAAAAGGAGGTCGCCAACCCCTGGGCGGGCAAGAGCCGGGAGGCCCCCGCGCTGTTCAAGCGGGACGGTGTCTACTTCATGCTGACCTCGGGATCCAGTTACTGGAATTCCAACCAGCAGCAGTACGCAACCTCCTATAGCCTCAGCAGTGGTTGGTCGGCGATGAAGGATGTCGGTAACCAATACGGCTACGGCTCCCAGGCCACCTACGTCCAGCCGGTGCAGGACTCCTCGGGCAACACCACCTCGTACCTCTTCATGGGCGACGACTGGGCCGGCGTCAGCTGGGACCCCAAAAAGGTCAACGACTCGAAGTATGTCTGGCTGCCGCTGACCTTCCCGAACAAGACCACCATGAACCTGCCCTGGTACCCCCAGGTCGAAATCGACACGGCCGCGGGGACTGTCAAGGGCGTGGGTGGCGGCACCGACTACAACCTCGTGGCCCGGCACAGCGACAAGTGCGTCGACGTCAAGGACAACTCCGCCGCCGACAACGCCCACGTCGTCCAATTCGACTGCAACAGTGGCCTCAACCAGCAGTGGCGTCTGGAGAACGCCGGCAGCGGCTACTACCGCATCCTCGCCCAGCACAGCGGCAAGTGCCTGGCCGTCGAGGATGGTTTCACCGACATGGCCTTCGTGAACCAGTACAACTGCGGCAGCGGCCAGAACCAGCAATGGAAGTTCGAGGACCAGGGCAACGGATACTACCGCCTGGTAGCCCGGCACAGCGGACTTTGCCTGGACGTCCAGAAGGGCTCCGCCGCCAACAACGCCCGCCTCATCCAGTTCAAGTGCGGAACCGGCACCAACCAGCAGTTCAAGCGGGACACCGCTTGATCCTCCTGGGCCGACGCGGTTGTGCACACCGCCCGACGCGGGGCCCGAGCCGACCCCGGTCCGGGCCCCGCGGCGGCCGCTCCCCGCGACTGCTCGCGAACCTCACCGTCACCGACAGGCGAGGCCCTCAATGGTCCTCGTTGGGGGTGCGGGGCATCAGGAGGCGAGGGTTGAGTCGTCGGGGTTGAGGGCGACGCGGAGGTGCGGGGCGAGGAGATGCCCGGCGAGCAGCGGGGGTACGGCGTTGCCGATCTGGGGGAACTGCTGGCCCTTGTTGCCCTGCCATGGGTAGTCGGCGGGCAAGGTCTTGAGGATGCCGGCCTCGCGGGTGGTGATCCGGATCGGCTCCGGCGCAGCCTCTGGCCCGTTCGGCAGCAGGGTGCCGACGGGTTCGGCGATCCAGGTGCACTCGTTGGCGAGGTGCCCGAAGAAGAGCGTGCCTGCGGGCTCGTCCGCGCGGTGGACGGTGGCGTTGGCCTGGTTGTTGCTGTGCAGTGACCACTTCCAGTGCGTGGCCCTACTGGTGAAGGCGGGGGCAGGGGCATCTGGGGTGTGGGGGAGGGGGTCCGTGTCTCGATGTCCAACCTGATCCACGAGTCTGCGGTTCGAGCACCCCGTCTGCGGCGGGCCGTTGCGGTCGCCACAGGCCCCGCTCCCGGGCGTTGGCGAGTGTCTGACGGGAGCCGGAGGGGAGGGGCTCAGGGCCTCCGCCGGCGCACACGGTCGGGTCGGGATCGGTCGGTGCTGCACCAGCCGAGGGCCTCGGCCATGGACACCCACCTGGCGCGGCCCGGCCCGAACAGCGACTCGGGCTCGGCGACCTGGGCGTGGGTGGGCAAGGGTGGTTCGGCCGTTCGGACCCGGGAAGCGAGCAGGATCGCGCGCCTTCTTGTCTGCGGTACGCCGAAGCCTGCCGCATTGAGGAGGCCGGGCCAGACGCTCCGTGGCGACCCACTCGGGCTCGCCGACCGTATTCAGGGCCGCCCACCCGTGCCTGGCGAGCTGGTTCACCACTCCGACGCGGGTCGCAATACCCGTCGTTCCGCCTGGCCGAACACCTCGATGCGGCCCAGATCGCGGCCTCTATCGGCTCGGTCGGCGACGCGTACGACAACGCCCTCATGGAGTCTGTCCCACGCCCGGGCACCTCCCCCAACCCGCACGTGACACCCGTACGCGAACACCTGATGACCGCCGCGAAAGCCTGGTGAGCCGCCCAGTCGCACGGGGCCCACTGAGCGCCGACGCGGGGGATGAGTCCGAGTCAAGACTCCGGGTGTATCTCACGGTTGCTCGCTCGATGCGCAAGGCAGGCCGAGTCAAGCCTTGGGAGCGCACCCGCGTCCTCCGCCTGCGGGGATCCGTCAACGAGCGCCCAGAGAAAGCGATTTCCCCAGGTTAGCGGTTTTCGTAGGGGTCAGGAAAAGCTGTTGCGCGACTCTTGACGTTCGGCAGGCCGGACGGATCTCATAAAGCCCGCCGTTTGTTCTCGTTCGCTCCTGATCGACTTTGTGACCTTCCTGCAACCCAGGGGCTCGCTGCTCTGCCCCAGGAGTCGTCATGCAACTTTCTTCCTCCGGCCTTTCCTCTCCCGGCCCCGATCGCCGCGCGCTGTTGCGGGGGGCTGGGCGAGGCGGTTGCGATCGGCGCGAGCATCCCTTGCTGAGTGCCTACGGCGTCAGCGGCACGGCGAGTGACCCGAAGCCCGTCGCCTTCGGCTCCAAGGCGTCCGACCCGGTGCCGAAGAGGGCGTTCCCGGTCATCTACGCGGCGTACAAGAAGCAACGGCTGCCTCGACGTTCCCGAGCTCGGCCACGACCAAGTCCCCGTCCAGGTCTACGACCTGTGCTGGGCGGCGACAACCAGAAGTGGAAGACCAGCTGGCGGAAATCCCCGCGGCGGCGTACCACCGCTTCCCTCCTGTTGCACTCCAAGCGCGACGCGAAGACCGCGCCGCGGTTCGTGTGGCCGGCAATTCGCACCAGCCCCCGCGAACGCGATACCGACCACCGCGCACCGAGCCGCACCACCGCTTCGAAAAGCCCGCGAACCTCGGACGCCCCGCGCCGGCTCCCTTCATCACGCAAAGACTCAAGGAAGAGGTTCTCATGCGAATAGCCAGACATCTCGCGGTCCCGGTCGGCCTGAGCCTTGCGGCCTGCGCCCTGACCGTGACTGGCGCTACGGCCCATGCGGCCTCGGCAGCCCCCGCCTCCGGCACCATCTACACCCTGACGAACGCCGCGAGCGACAAGCTGATGGACGTCAAATACGGCTCGACCGCCCCCGGCGCACCCGTCGTCCAGTGGCCGTCGAACAACGGGGCCAACCAGCAATGGTTGCTGACCCGGACCAGCTCCGGCGCCTACACCCTCAGGAGCGCCAACAGCGGCCTGTGTCTGGACACCCCGCTCGACCCGCAGGAAACTCCGCAGCTCGTCCAGAACACCTGCAACGGCTCCGGCAACCAGCAATGGAACATTAAGCCCGTCGCTGACGGCACCTACACCCTTGCCAACGCCGCCAACGGCCTGCTCGCCGACAACAAGCAGTCGTTGGACAAAGAAGGCAACGAGATCATCCAGTGGCCGTCCAACGGCGGCGCCAACCAGCACTGGACCCTCACCCCGGCCCCCGCCCCGCTCACACGGGTCGGCACCTACACCGCCGGCCTGATGTCCAACGGACCCTCCTTCACCAACCAGAGCATCCGCATGGTCGCACACACCACTGTCGCAGGGTCCAAGCTCCGCGTCCGACTGAGCAATCGCTACGGCACCGGACCGCTGACCATCGACGCTGTCGACCTCGCCCAGGAAGGCAGCAACCCCGGCGCCGCCGTCCCCGGCACCCACCACACCGTCACCTTCAACGGCAACGCCTCCGTCACCATCCCCAAGGGGCAGGACGTCGCCAGCGATCCGATCCCGATGGACGTCGCCGCGGACACAGGCCAGCTCGTGAGCCTCCACCTGCCGGGCACGCCCGCCGGCACCACCTGGCACGCAGAGGCACAGCAGGATGCCTGGGTCTCCACCGCCGGCAACCACGTCACCGAAGACGGCCTCGGCAACTACCCGACAAAGAAGTGGTCCTGGTACTTCCTCGAAGGCCTGGACGTCATCTCCTCGACCGCCACCGGAACGCTGGTGTGCGTCGGGGACTCCATCACCGACGGCGTCGGTTCCACTTCGGGCACCAACCGTCGCTGGCCCGACTACCTCGCCCGGCGCATGAACTCCGCCCCCGGCGGCCCCACCCTCGGCGTCGTGGACGCCGGCATCGGCTCCAACCGCGTACTGACAACCGTCAACGGCAACAACCCCAGCCTCCAGACCCGATTCGCCCACGACGTGCTCGGCCAGCCCAACGTCAAAGACGCGATCCTGCTGGAGGGCATCAACGACATCGGCAGCTACATCAACAAGGACGGACAGCCTCTGACCGCAGAGAACCTTGAGGACGGCATCCAAAGCGTGATCGACCAAGCCCACGCCGCCGGCGTGAAGATCTTCGTCGGCACGATCTTGCCCTTCAAGACCCCAGACCCAGCCGCGGACGGGGGTAGGTGGAAGTGGAGTTACTGGAACATTACTAAGGTCAAGAACCCTACCGGCGAGCAGATCCGCCTGGACGTCAACAATTGGATCCGCCACAACACCAGCGTGGACGGCGTCTTCGACTTCGCCACGACAATGGCGGACCCCAACGAGCCGCAGTCCCTCAACCCCGCCTACGACAGCGGCGACCACCTGCACCCCAACGACGTCGGCTATCAGGCGATGGCCAACGCCGTCCATCTCGCCCTGCTCACGCCGTAAGTCAGCGTTCCTTCCCCCCTTCCTCCCCCGGGAGAACCGCATGTCCCGCACCGCCGCCCGAAGTTGGCCCCGACGCATCACCGTCCAGGTGCTCGCCGCCGTACTCGCCGTCGCGGGCCTGGCCACACTCGACCGGCCGGAGCCTTCGGCGCCCCTGTCCGCCGAACCGGCTGCCGTGAGCACCCATCAGATAGGCGTCACTCCGCCGCCGATGGGCTGGGCGTCCTGGAACACCTTCTTCAGCAGCATCGATTCCAACGTGATCAAGCAGCAGGCCGATGCCCTGGTCTCCTCAGGGATGGCAGCGGCCGGCTACAAGTACGTCAACCTCGACGACGGCTGGTGGCAGGGCCAACGTGACGCGAACGGCAGCGTCGTCGTCGACGAGCACCTGTGGCCCGGCGGGATGAAGGCCATCGCCGACTACATCCACAGCAAGGGCCTCAAGGCCGGCATCTACACCGACGCGGGCAAGCACGGCTGCGGCTATTACTACCCCACCACCCGGCCGGCGGCGCCCAACGCCGGTATGGAGGGTCACTACCAGCAGGACCTGGAGACCTTCCAGCGTTGGGGTTTCGACTACGTGAAGATCGACTGGTGCGGTGGCCAGAGGGAGGGCTTGGACCAGGAGACGACGTACCAGCAGATCGCCGCCGCGAACGAGGCCGCCTCGGCCGTGACCGGCCGCAAGCTGGCGCTGTCGTTCTGCGAGTGGGGCACCGGACTGCCGTGGAACTGGGCGCCGGGATACGGCGACCTGTGGCGCACCAGCCAAGACGTCCTGCAGTACCAGGAGACCCCGGGTCTGGCCAAGATGTACCACAACGTCGACGAGGCCCTGCAGCCGGCGGCCCAGCACACCGGGTACTACAACGACCCCGACATGCTGATGGTCGGCCTGAACGGTATGACCGCCGCCCGCAACCGGCTGCACATGAGCCTGTGGTCGATCGCCGGCGGCCCGCTGCTGGCCGGCAACAACGTCGCCACCATGAGCACGGAGACCCGCGACATCCTCACCAATCCAGAGGTCCTCGCCGTCAACCAGGACCCGCGCGGCCTGCAGGGCGTCAAGGTCGCCGAGGACACCCGGGGCCTGCAGGTGTACGGCAAGGTGCTCTCCGGCACCGGCAAGCGCGCGGTGATGCTGTTCAACCGCACCGGCTCCGCCGCGAACATCACCGTCCGCTGGGCCGACCTCGGCTTGACCCCGGCCTCCGCCACCGTGCGCAACGCCTGGACCCGCACCGACGCCGGATCGTTCGCCACCGGCTACACCATCTCCGTCCCGGCGAACGACGCGGTGCTGCTGACCGTCTCCGGTACGGAGGCGTCCGGCTCGACGTACGAGGACGCCACCACCGCCACCACTCCGACGTTCAGCAACGTCACCGCCTCCGCGGCGGGCACCAAGCTCGTCGACATCACCTACGCCAACGGCGGCAGCACCTCCCGCAAGGCCACCATCCAGGTGAACGGCCAGTACAAGTACGTCGTGGCCTTCCCGTCGACCGGCTCCGCCACCACCCAACGGATCGTCTCCGTGCTCGCGCACCTGGCCAAGGGCGCGAACACCGTGAAGTTCGCCGCGGTCTCCGGCAGCACCGCACCCGACATCGACGCCCTTCACGTCCAGGGCATCCCCGGCACCGATGGCGCCGCCCTCGTCGGCTCCGCCTCCAACCGCTGTGCGGACATCGAGAAGAACACCTACATCAACGCCACCCAGGCCCAGATCTGGGACTGCTCCGGTGGGCGCAACCAGACCTTCCAGCAGACCGCGCGCGGTGAATTCGTCGTCTACGGCCACAAGTGCCTCGACGCCGACACCAACGGCAACAAGGTCATCATCCGGGACTGCACAGGAGCCACCAACCAGAAGTGGAGGGTCAACTCGGACGGCACCATCACCAACCACCTCTCGGGCCTGTGCCTGGACGCCTCCGGCGCGGCGACCGCCAACGGCACCAGGCTGATTCTGTGGACCTGCAACGGCCAGGCCAACCAGAAGTGGACCCTCACTTGAGATCGCCCAGAACGAGGGGCGGCGCGGCCACGAGACCAGTCGAAGTGACAGATGTAACCGGAACCACCGCAGCGTGTCCGTCCGCGCGGGCGACACCAACCTGCCCAGGACCGCGGGCAACGCAGGCTCGCGCACCACGGGCTACACCGGCTCCGCCGTCCACCTCGCCACGGAGAAGGCACGCAAGGCCGCGGTGCGGATGGCCGTCACCGACCCGGACTCGCCCTTGTACGGGCTGGCGGATGGCGAGGTCGAGGCGGCCGACGGGAGGCTGTTCCACCGGGGCGACACCAAGCGAGGGGAGACGTACCGTGCCCTGCTGGCCCGCCACGGCGCCAAGCCGGTGCTGGCCGAGGCGAGTTACCCCCCCCGGACCTCCCACTCCGTGACCACCTTCGGCGCGCACTTCACCGAGGCGCGGCTCGCCCCGGACCTGCCGAGGGTCCGTGTCACCCGGCACGTGGCGGTCTTCGACGTCGGCCGGATCACCAACCACAAGGCGGCCAGGAACCAGGCCCAGGGCGGCATCGTGTTCGGCATGGGCTGGGCGCTGATGGAGAAGCTGACGCCGGATCCGGTCTCCGGCCGGTTCATCGACCCCGCGCTCACCGACTACCACATCCCGGTCAACGCCGATGTCCCCGACATCGAGGTCCTGTTCATCGACGAGCCCGACACCATCGCGTACCCGCACGGCAGCAAGGGCATGGGCGAGGTGGTCTCGGTCGGCGTCGCCGCGGCCATCGCCAACGCCGTTCACCACGCCACCGGCAAGCGGATCACCGACCTGCCCATCACCCCCGACAAGCTGGTGGGGTGACGCCGTGCGCGACATACTGCCGCAGCTGGCGCAGTGGTGGCGCGAGTCCCGGCCGTTCGCCCTGGCCACCCTCGTCGACGCGGCCGGCAGCACGCCGTTGCCGGTGGGCACGGCGATGGCCGTCGACGGCGAGGGCACGGTGCTCGGCGCGATCAGCGGCGGCTGCGTCGACTCCGACGTCGCCGCGACCGCGCAGGAGGTGCTGGGCGACGGCCGCCCCGTCCCGCGCCGCTACGGTCCCGCCGGCCCCGACAGCGGACCGTTCGACGTCGGCCTGACCTGCGGGGGCACGGTGACGGTCTGGACGGAGCCGGTGCCGCCCGACGGCGCTCGGTGGCTGCCTGTTCTGGCCGAGGCTGTCGGGGCCAGGCGCCCCGTCGCGCATGCCGTCCGGCTGCACGGCACCGGCTCCCCGCACCTGGTCGTGCTGCCCGGCGGTGACCGGGAGGGCAGCCTCGGCACGGGGGAGGCGGACCTCGATGCCGAGGCGACGGCGCGGCTTCCGCTTCCCGAAGGCGGCACCGCCGTTCTCAGCATCGGTCCACATCCGGACGTCTTCATCGCCGCACACCCCTCCCCGCCGCTGCTGGCGATCGTCACCTGGACGCCGGTGGCCGGGCCCCTGGCCCGGATCGCTGCGAGCTCGGCTACCGGCCGGTCGTTCTGGAGCATCGCCCGGTGTTCGCGGCGCAGGCACGGCACGCCGTAGACCCCGAGCCGGGTGAGCCGCCCGCAGGTGAATCGGGTGGCCCAGTTCCGGCCCCCGTCCGTGTTTCCGACCGGAGAGGATCGCCGGCCGCTCGTGGACCTTGCCGTCGACCCCGTTGCCCCGACGGGTGCGGGGCCGGCCATCGTCAGTCCAGGGCCTCGCGGACGGCGGTCAGGATGGCTTCGGTGTCGGCGCCCAGCGCGCGGGCAGCTGAGGTGAAGTCCCGGGCCAGTGTGGCGAGTTGGTCCGGGGCGGGGCGGGGTGGTTCGGACGGGGGTGTCGCGACCCGGGTGCCTGCGCCGCGGCGGGTGCGGATCAGTTTCGCGGCTTCCAGCTCACGGTACCTCGACGCCGTCGCCGAGCGCATCCCCCACGAGGTCAGCCACAGCCGAATCCACGGCCTCGCCGTCGTCCCCGCCGGCTACCAGTCCGCCGCCGACCGGTGTAAAGCCCACGAGGCAGACAACGCCGCCCACGCGCTCCTCAGCCCCGAAGCCGACCGTCAAGACGACCCCGACCGCTCCGTCACTGACATCCCGGCTGATCACCTTGCTCAATGAACGTCGCCGCGCGCTGGGACTACCCGACGTCAAGGAAAATGCCCAACAGGTGCAAGCCGCCCAGGCATGCGCGGACAAGAACGCCGCCCGACAGCCCGGCCCCAGCGAGCACTGCGGCTACGAAGTCCTCTACTGGTCCCCCAGCATCCCCCTCGCCACACCGGAGGAGATGATGAAGACCTGGTTCAACAGCCCCGGGCACAAGGCAGCCCTCACCCACCCCACTTCCCGCACCGCCGGCGCCGGAAGTGCCGTGGGCCCGAGCGGACTCATCTCTGCTCTCAACATCGACTACTAGGTAGTCTTGTTCGGATCCGCCGGTCGTTGGTCCGGATGTGCCGTCAACAGATGCGCAGTGGGTCCATCTGCCGGAGAAGTACGGTGACCGGCGGGGCGTCTGCAACCGGCTGCCGAAGATGCCCCCGCCTTCACCGACGTCATGGCCCGCCTGCGTGTTCACCGACGTGGTGCTCGGCGGCAATACCGTCGAACGGTGCATCAACCGCCTGAAGCAGAGGCGCGGCATCGCCAGACGCTACGAGGTGAACGGCCCCGACGCTGGAGCGTGATGTGGACGCCGGTCCACGGCGAGTTGTCCGTCCCGCGTGGCGGGCCGCCGGCGGAACGGTCACGCGGCGTGCCCCAGCACCACTGGGCCGGCGGGTGCCGCGGCGCGGGCTGCGGTTGGGTGCACGGGACGGATGGTGCGGACAATGTCCGCGACCTGCGAGCGGCTCCGCGCGAAGACAACGAGGCGCAGCACCGCGAACCGCGCGATACCGGCGAGCGCGGAGGCGGACAGGTAGACGACCTGTTCGAGCACCACGCCGGGTGCCGCCACCAGTTGCTGCAGGACAAGCATCGCCACGGAGGTCACCGCGTATGCGGCCGCCGCGGACCCGGCCGACTGCGCGTGCTGGCGCCGGGTCGCGCGCCCGCCTGCGCCGAAGGTGAAACGGGCATGCAACTCGGTGGCGAGGAGCGTGGACACCGCGGTGATCAGAGCGTTGGCCAGGCCCCAGTAGATCCAGGAGGCGAGGGCCGCAACGGCGAAGCTGGAGGCGAGCCCCACTCCGCCGCCGAAGAGTACGAAGCGGGCGAAGGCGGTGAAGGTGCCGGGTGCCGCCTGCTGCTGACGCTGCGCTGTCTCCATGATCCGACCCCCTTTGATCGCTCGCTCTTGTGTGCCGTGACCGTCTGACGGCACTCACCCAGGCCATCCGACAAGCCGCCCCTGATGACGGAGCTGACGGTGCGTCATCCCGTTACGGAGTGAGTCGCACACGGATGCCCAGCGTGCTGTCCCCTCCCCGGAGCCGGCTGTCGAGGATCATGAGGCGGCCGAGGATGCCGTACTTGCGGGCGATGAGTTTGCGGTAGCGGGCGCCGGTCGCCTCGTCGGTGATCTCGGCGGTGGCCGGGACCTGCTCGCCCGTCGGGTTGCCGCGCAGGTCGCAGGGGCCGACGAGGATGTCGCCGCGTGCCCGGATCCGTTTGACCTTCCAGGAGTCGGCGGGGGTCCGCACGCCCAGCGTGTCGCCGTCGCGGACCACCCACACCGGGGTGGCGACCGGGGTGCCGTTCTTGCGGTAGCTGGTGACGAGCATGTACTTGCCGGCGCCGAGCCGCTCCAGCATGTCGTCCATGATGCGTTTGTGCTCCTTGCTCTCGTGTTCGAGGTCGTTGGCCACGTGGGCGGCGTACTGCATGGGGGTGCCTTCTTCCGGGATGGTTCAGCTCAGCGGGACGTCGAGGACGGCCTTGCGGTGGCTGAAGGTTTCGATGGAGTAGCGGCCGTGGTAGTTGCCCATGCCGCTTTCGCCGACGCCGCCGAAGGGGAGGGTCGGTACGGCGAGGTGGTGCATCGGCAGGCCGAAGTTGAGGCCGCCCGAGGAGGTCTCGGCGGCGAGGCGGCGCTTGGTGGTGTCGTTCTCGGTGAAGGCGTACAGGGCGAGCGGCTTGTCGCGCTCGTTGATGAACGTGATCGCCTCGTCGAGGTCCGCCACGGTCAGGATCGGCAGGATGGGGCCGAAGATCTCCTCCTGCATCACGGGCTCGTCGGGCCGGACATCGGCCAGCACGGTCGGGGCGATGTACGTGTCCGCGCGGTCGGTCTGCCCGCCGGTGACCGTACGGCCGGAGGCCAGCAGTGCGGACAGCCGGTCGAAGTGCCGCTCGTTGATGATCCGTCCGTAGGCGTCGGACGTCTGCGGGTCCTCACCGAACAGCGCCTTGAGCGCGACGGCGAGGGCGGCCTGCAGTTCGGTCGCGGTGTCCGGGTCGGTCAGGACGTAGTCGGGGGCGACGCAGGTCTGTCCGGCGTTGGCGAACTTGGTGACCGCCAGGCGCTGCGCGACCGTGGTGATGTCGGTGTCCCGGTCCACGAACACCGGTGACTTGCCGCCGAGTTCGAGGACGGCGGGGGTGAGGTTCTTTGCGGCGGCGGTCATCACGATCCGGCCGACGGTGCCGTTGCCGGTGTAGAAGATGTGGTCGAAGTGCTGCTCCAGCAGCGCGGTGGTCTCCGGCGCGCCGCCCTCGACGACCGCGGTCGCGTCGGTGTCGAGATACGCGGGCAGCAGCTCGGCCAGCAGTGCCGAGGTGTGGGCGGCGTAGTCGGCGGGCTTGATGACGACCGCGTTGCCGGCGGCGAGTGCGCCCGCGACGGGGACGAGCAGCAGATTGACCGGATAGTTCCACGCAGAGATGACCAGGGCGACGCCCAGAGGGTCGAACTCGGTGCGGGCGGTGCTGCCAGGGACTCCGGACACCGTTACGGGGGCGGGCTGCGGGGCGGTCCACTCCTCCAGGTGCTCCAGGTAGTCGTCGATCTCGACGATCGTGAGGTCGATCTCCATGGCGTCGGCCTCGGCGCGGTTCTTGCGCAGGTCGGCGTAGAGGGCGTCGGCTATCGCCGCGCGGTTGTCGGTGAGCAGGTCGCGCAGGCGGATGAGCTGCTTCCGGCGCCAGGCCAGGGGCTTGGTACGGCCGGTGCGGAAGGTGGCGCGCAGCCGGTCCACCAGCGCGCCGGCTTCGGCGGGGGTGAAGGTGTCGTCAGGGGTGAAGGCTGCCTTGGTGTCAGTCACAGTCGTGTCCTGTTCGGAGGGGAGGGAAGGCCGGTCGGGCCCTGGGGGACGGAAAGTCGCGGCCTCGTTCTGTGGGGCGCGGTCAGACTGTGACGGCCGTGCGTTCGGGCGTGGTCTCGGCGTCGCCCGACGCGGCGGGGGTGTCGGTGGCGGGGGAGGGGGAGGCGCGGCGGATCGCCAGGCCGACCATGGCCACGCCGATGACCAGCACGAACGCCATTCCGGCGAGGGCGAAGCTGAGGGTGTACTGGCTCTCGGCGGGCAGGGCGGGGACTCCGGCAGGCAGGTTGTCGAGCGTGTTGGAGGCGAGCAGCGAGGTGATGACCGCGCTGCCGATCGCGCTGCCGGTGGAGCGGGAGATGGAGTTGATGCCGTTGGCGATGCCGGTCTGGTGGTGCGGGACGCCGGCCACGATCAGGGCGGGCATCGCGGCGTAGCCGAAGCTGATGGCGACGCCGACGACCATGCCGGCCAGGATCACCGACGCGGTGGTGTCGTGGGCGAGGGTCAGCCAGGCGAAACCGACGACGCCGAAGACGGCACCGACGGCGAGGGTGAGACGCGCACCGATGCGGCGCACCAGCACGCCTCCGAACTGGGCGGCGACCAGCGAGACGAGGGCGGAGGGCAGCAGGTAGACGACGGAGGCCCGCAGGACCGAGGCGCCGAAGCCGTAACCGGCGATGTCAGAGGGCGTCTGGACCAGGTAGGAGACGCCGATGAACTGCGCGAACATGGCGAACCCGACGAGCAGCCCGGCGAGGTTGGTGAACAGCACCGGCCGGTGGACGAACATCTTCATGTCCACCAGGGGCTCACGGACCCTGCGCTCGATCACGACCCAGATGACGGTCATGACGGCGGCGCCGACGAAGAGGCCGAGCGTGCGGGCCGAGGTCCAGCCCCATGAGTGGCCCTGCGAGATGGGCAGCAGGAACAGCACGAGCAGCAGGGCGAGGCCGGTGGCGCCGAGCCAGTCGGTGCGCCCGCCCGTCCGGGTGCGGGGCGCGGGTACGGCGAGGGCGACCGCGATGAGGGCGGCGGTGGCGAGGGCGGCGGCCAGCCAGAAGACCTGGTGATAGTCGGGGTTGGTGCCCTGGGAGAGGAGTCCGGCGCTCACCAGGGCGAGGCCGCTGCCGAACCCGAGAGTCCCGCTGACCAGGGCCATGGCGCCGGGCAGCCGTGCGGGCTCGACCTCGGCGCGCAGCACGGACAGCGCGAGCGGGAAGATCGCGGTGGCGGCGCCCTGCATCACGCGGGCCACGATGAGCCAGAGCACGGAGCTCGTGGTCGCGGCGAGCACGGATCCGGCGACCATGACCACCAGCACACCGAGCAGGGCCGGCTTCGTGCCGTGCTGGTCGCCGAAGCGGCCGAGGAGCGGCGTGAAGACCGCGGCCGACAGCAGCGTGGCGGTGGTGACCCAGCTGACCTGCGCAGTGGTGGCGCCGAGGTCGTTCTGGATGATGCCGAGGATCGGGATGACCAGGGTCTGCATCATCGACACGACCATGGCGGCGAGGCCCAGTACCAGGACGAGGCTGAGGCTGCCGGTGCGGCGCTCCGGCGCGGTGGCAAGGGAGGACTTCACGGTCTTCTTTCCGGTGGAAGGGGTGCCCGAAGGATGGATGCATCGATGGTCGAGGAGTCAGACCATTGAGGTACTCGATGCTTGAGGACATCAAACAATAAGAGCTGGTGGATGTCAAAGTTTGGGATACTCAAGCTTTTCGCGGTACCCTCGGCGTATGTCCCCCACTCCGTCCAAGGCGCAGCTCATGGAGCTGCTCGCCCATTCGGTCAGTACGCACTACGCCGACTTCACGACAGCCGCCGCCGACCTCGGCCTTACCTCCAGCCAGGCAAAGACCCTCTCGGTGCTGCGTCGCGCGCCGGCCTCGATGCGCTCCCTCGCACACACACTTGCCTGTGATGCGTCGAACATGACAGGGATCATCGACCGGCTCGAAAAGCGGGACCTGGTCCGCCGTGAGGTCAGCGCCACCGACCGCCGCGTGAAGAACGTCGCCCTCACCAAGGTGGGCGAGAAGGCGATCGACACGATCCGCGAGCGGATGGAGCAGACCCAGACCGGCCTGGACCAGCTGTCCGACGCGGAGCGCGCCGAACTCTTCCGCCTGCTGACGGTCGTCTTCCCGCGCTGATGCGCGCGCTGCGCGGGTGCTGGTCCGCCGAGCAATCGAGCGGTGACCGGAGGGCCGACCGGAGTCCCGCGAATGATCTTCGCGCTCAGGCGGACGGTGGCGAAGGTGGACTCGACGAGGTCGGCAGTCCGTGGACGGATCAGTGTTCGTCGGGGATGGTGCAGGCCGGCAACTCGGCCCCGTCATCGGTGATTTCTTGACCCCTTGGGGAACTTCGCGCTGTCGGGGCGGGCGCACCTCGTGATCGCCTGGAGCACGCCTCGCGGTCCCTGGCGTTGTGGATGCCTTGATGCGCCTTGCGAGCCTCCGGCTGGGTCGACTGCGGCAGAGCGTTGAGCGGCCCGCTCGGGGCCGCGGACAGTGGTGACGACGCGGGCGCCCAGGTGGCCGTACGGGTTATTCGGTCTCGGCCAAAGCAGCGAGAATCAGGTCGCTGACGGCCTTGGTGGAGACCGGGTTCTGTCCTGTGATCAGGCGGCCGTCCCGCACGGCGTGCGGTGTCATCGGGACAGTGGAGCGCACATACTTGGCGCCCTTGGCGCGCAGTTCGTCCTCCAGCAGGAACGGCACCCTGTCCTTCACCCCGGCCAGCCTTTCCTCGACCGTCGAGAAGCCGGTGACGGTGCGGTTTTGTACGAGCGGGTTCCCGTCGGCGTCGCGGAGGTTGATGAGGGCGCAGGCGCCGTGGCAGACCGAGGAGACGATGCCGCCGTCGGCGTAGATGGCCTGGGCGGTTCGCTGCAGGTCGGCGCTGTCGTTGAAGTCCCACATGGTGCCGTGGCCGCCCGTGAAGAAGATCGTGGAGTAGTCGTCCGGATCTGCGTCGGCAATGGAAGTGGTGGACTTCAGGGTGGCCATGAAGGCCGGGTCATCGAGATATCCGCGAACCGCCCGGTCGACGAACAACCGGCCCCGGCTTCGAGGGTCGAGCGGTACCTCGCCGCCAGCCGGACTCACCACATCCACAGTACGGCCGGCCTTCACCGCCTTGTCGTAAAAGTGGACGAGTTCAGCCAGCCACAGGCCGGTCGGGTGCGTGCTCGCCCCGTAGGTGGCTTGGTTGGTCACCACCGCCAGAATCCTTTTCCGTCTCACTCTTCCCACGTCTCCTTCTCCGCGATCACCGTCCCCGACCTGCGCCGAGCCTTGACTTGCGCATCGTCCGGGCAGCTCCACCAACCCGCACACGACACTCGTCCGCGAGCACCTACTGGCCGCCGCAGACCCGTGAGCCGCTCTCCAGCGCCACGAGGCCCACCTCGACCCGATGTGCGACCGGGAGGGCCGTCCACGACGGGTGCTTCAGGCAGCCACCGCCACTCGTCTGGACCTGAGTGCGGTGCTGTGCGCCCGGACGATGACGATCGAGAGGGTGAAATCCAGGAGGGCGGAGGCGAGAAAGACTCCCACCGGGCTGGGGATGCCGTTCTGGGCGAAGGACACCAGTCGGCCCACGCCTCCGAGGAAGATCGGGACTGCCAGGAAGTAGACGAGCACTCCCTGCCGGTGGATCGTTGCCGCCGCCCAGAAGAACAGGGGAGCCCAGCCAATGTAGACGCCCGCCATGAAGCGGTGCACGTTGTCCGCGTCCGCGGGGCTTCCCTGCGCCAACAGTTGCAGGCCGTCTCCGAGCGCGATGGCGGTGGCGAGCAGCAGGCAGACGCGGACGACGGTGTCGGCTGCTGCGACAGGAACGCGGGCCGCCATCACGACTCCTTGGGTGTCAGGGAGTTGGCCTCGGAATGGGTGGTCAGGCCTGCTCGGTGGGGCGTACGAGCAGTTCGCCGACGGCCACATGACGGGGGCGGGTCACGATGTAGCCGACGGCGTCGGCGATGTCCTGGCTCTGCAGCCGCTCGATGTCACCCAGACCGGCGGCGAGTGCCTTCAGAACCGGTTCCGGGTTGTGCGTGCGCAGTTCGGTGTCGACACTGCCCGGCTCGACGACGGACACGCGGACGTGCTGGCGTGCCAGCTCCTGGCGCAGCGACTCGCTGAAGGCGTTGACACCGAACTTGCTGGCGCTGTACACGGCCATCATGGGGTAGGCGGTGCGGCCGTTGAGCGAGCTGATGTTGACGACGTCGGCGACCTGGCGCGGCCCGTCGGCGGCGGCCTTCACCAGGTGGGGGACGGCCGCGTGGGCGGTGTACATCAGGCCCATGAGGTTGATGTCGATCATGCGCCGCCAGTCGTTCAGGTCCGCGCCGGGGGTGGGGCCGAGCAGCATGAGGCCGGCGTTGTTGACCAGGATGTCCAGGCGGCCCAAACCATCGACGGTCCGCTCGACCGCCTCCGCGGCGGCCTCGGCGGTGGTGATGTCGGCGGGCACGACCAGGGCCTTCCCGCCGGCGTCCGTGATCTGCGCGGCGAGGTCGGTGAGCCGGTCCTCGCGCCGACCGACCAGGGCCACGGAGGCACCCTCGCCGGAGAGCTGCAGGGCGGTGGCGTGGCCGATGCCGCTGGAGGCCCCGGTGACCAGGGCGGCGGTTCCTTCGAGACGACGAGTCATGGTTAAAACCTTTCGATGAACAGCCACGCCGTTGCGGGCCGTAGGGGATGCCGTGGGGGGCAGGGAGTGACAGCGCTGGTGCGGCCGTAAGGGGGTGGAGGCCACTCAGAGCTGGGCCACGGGCAGAATGGGGAAGTGAGTACTACTGGGCAGAAGACAACCAACGCCAGGCGTCAGGACAGCACGAGCGAGGCAAACCTGCCTCCTCGCGAACGCCTGGTCCGGGCCGCGTCCCGGCTGTTCTACTACGAGGGCGTCCGCGCGATCGGCGTGGAGCGGCTGATCGCCGAGGCCGGCGTGACGAAGGCGACCTTCTACCGCCACTTCGCCTCCAAAGACGACCTGGTCGTGGCCTACCTGCTGACCAAGGACGCCTACTACAAGGAGGTGGCCGAACCGCTGGCCGCCGCGCATCCGCCCGCGGAGGCGATCGACCTCATCTTCGAGGCGATCGCCGAGCACGCCCGCGAACGCGGCTTCCGCGGATCGCCGTTCCTGAACGCCGCCGCCGAGTACCCGGACGCCAACCATCCGATCCGGGGCCTGGTGACGTCCCACCGGGAATGGATCCGCGCCCTCTTCCAGGACCTGCTCACCCGGCTCGGCCACGCCGACCCGGAGTCGGCCGCCGGTGCGCTGCTGATGCTGTACGACGGCGCCATGGCAGCCGGCTACCTCGACGACTCGACGGCCGCCCACAAGACCCTCCTGGACGCGGTCCGGCTGATCCGGTCGGGAGGCTGACCCCGTCGGGGCGCCATCGAGCAGCGACTCTGTGCAGGGCCCCGGCCGGGCTGGGGCGCGGATTGGTTTCACGGAACTTTTGATCTCTCTTCGACGTACACCGGCGACCTCCCGGCATGTCTCCGCCTGGAGGCAGCCCAGCTGGGAAGTCCGATCGATCCCTCCAGAGGTAGGAAGACCGGTCGTTCTACTATCCGACGATAGCTCCCGCGACGTCCGGGCGCTACTTGTCGCCCCGCTTGTGGGATCCCTCACGAGGTTTCAGGGCGGAGGGACGAAGACCGCGTCGCGCGGTGATGGGGCCCGCTAGGTTCGGTTTTATGTAGAGCTTCTACAGGATTTCTCAGTCGCATGACCAGGCGAGAGCGTCATGCGTTCCGAGCCGGTTGAGCCCGTATCGACTTCCGCATTTGAGCAGGCAGAGGGGATGTCCGGCCGAAGCGGGGGCAAGGATCCTGCCCGGATCGGCTCGGAGGGTGTCCATTTACTGCCCGCGTCTTCTTCCGTGAATCGGCAACGTTCTGGCGTGGCCGGTCCACAGCGTCAACTCGGGTGGCGCGCGGTGTCAGTCGGACGCCTCCTTGGCTGGCGGGGCTGAGCGTGGCTCTTGTTGAAGTTGTTGCCCGTGGACATCGGCTGCCGCGCTTGCGGCCCGACATGAGATGGCTCAAACGGTGCTGCGACCGGGAAACTTAGGAGTTCCGCGAGGCTTCTGCAAGGGGTTGGAAGAAGTCTCTTCGAAACGCTCGGAGCTGTACTGCATTCCGCATGCCGCCCGATATACCGAACGATGTGGGGGTGTGCGTACGGGTGTCGTGTCCGCGAAGCCCCTCGCTCGACAGTCCGACGACTCCGAGTGTCGACCGGGTGGATGAACCTGAATCAACCTCAGAGTCGCCGGCATCTCTCGCAGTTGCTCGCTTGGTGCGCGATGCGGGCCGATGCGGGTCATGGGGGCGCATCCATCACCTCTTGCCTGCGGGGATCCATCAACGAGCGCACGCGGAAAGCGATTTCTCCAGGTTACCGGTTTTCGTAAGGGTCGGAAAAAGCCGATGCACGACTCTTGACGTTCGACAAGCCGAACGGATCTTATGGGCCCTCCTCCGTTTGGTCTCGTTTGCTTCTGATCGAACTTGTGCCCTCGTGGGTTGCATCCCAAGGGCCCGCTTCTCTGCCCCAGGAGTCGTCATGCAGCTTTCTTCCCCGGTCTTTCCTGTCCCGGCCCCGACCGCCGCGCGCTGTTGCGGTGGCAGGGGGACGGCGAGTGACCCGAAGACCGTCACCTTGGGCTCGAAGGCGTCCGACCAGTGCCGAAGGCGCGGCAGCGGAGTACTCGCACTGGTTGTCGGTGGTGCCCTCGCCCAGGCTGGCCCAGTCCAGAGGGCGACCAATGGAACGCAGTTCACCGCCATCGACAAAGGTCCACCGACACCACCGAAGGCGCCGTAACCGTGCAGCCGCACGCCCACGGAGTGATCACCCAGTACACCTGCGGCACTTGCTGGAGCCAACAGTTCCAACGGCGCATTGCCTGACCGAGAGCCGCAGCATTCCGGCCGGTGATCGAGATGTGCGTAAGGGCCCCCGCTACTCGAAGTCCGCGACAGCAGTGCCACACAACCAGCCGATGCCGAGAGTGGTGGACGACGACGCCGTCAGGCACCACAGGCGAAGCCGACTCCAGCGGACCCACCTTGAGCCGACAGCTGCCACGGCTCAAACGAAGTCGGCCTTCGGTTCGGCACCCGTCCGCGCCACCTCGATCGGCGGCCTGCACAGAGCCGTCTGCACAGAGCCGCGAGCACAGAAGGGACACGACATGCTCAACTACCAGCCCACCCGACCCAGTTCTCACTCCACCTCACCCCCTCCCACAGGTACGCGCGCCCTGCACCGCGTGGCAACTGGTCTGCTGGCCGGGCTGATCACCGTGTCGATCAGTACCCTGTCCGGCGCATCACCGGCCGCCGCCGAAGACTCCACGCTGGACGCCGGCCAGTTCCAAGGCGTGAACTGGGCCAGGGTGGGAGACAACTTCACCTACGGCGCCGTTGTCCCCGAGGGGCTGAACGAATCCGACAGCTACGAGACCGTCAAGGTCAAGGCCAACGCCATCCTCAGCGGGTTCCAGAGCACGCTCGGCGCCAACACCGTACGGCTGCCGATCAACAGCCACTCCGTCCCGGGCACGACGTGGGGCGACAGGTATGCCGGCGCCATCGATGCCGCGACAGCCAAGGGCTTCAAGGTCATCCTCTCCTACTGGGAAGGGGACGGCGAGGACAAGAACAACGACGGGAAACCGGACGGGCCCGGCTGGAACGGCAAGGTCGTCGACGCGGACGCGTTCAAGTCGATGTGGAAGGCCGTGACGGACAAGTACGGGTCCAACGGCCTGGTCTACTTCGAGCCGTTCAACGAGCCCCATGGGCACAGCGCCACCGAGTGGGCGGACATCGCCGCCAAGTGGATCGCCGACCGCCCGTCGGTCCCCAGGAACCGCATCATCGTGAGCGGGCCCGGCTACAACGACTACGTCACGAGCGTGTGCGCCGACTCCCGCCTCGACGGGACCTACCTCTCGCTCCACCACTACGCCTTCGGTAAGCCGGCGAGGACCTATGGCGAGTGGGTCACCGACTTCAAGAGCAAGGTCGGCACCTGCGCCAAGCGCACCATCCTGGACGAGTTCGGCGCGCCGATGGACGGCGCAGGGGCAGACGCCGGCAAGGACTACAACGACGCCAACAGCACCGACAACTTCGTGCGGTACCTGCGCGCCGACACCGACACCGTCCACGAACTCGGCATGGGCGCGGTCTACTGGCCTGCCGTCGGCGGCAAGTACCAGGAGTACCCCGACCACGACTACTACTCGCTCTTCGACCTCAAGGGCAGCGGTGCCGACCTGACGGTGGGCATCCGCAACATCAGCGGTATCGACGCCGTCAAGCGTGCCTGGGATACCGACCCCGGCTCACACACGAGCATCCTGCGCAACGTCGACGGCAACGGCTGCCTCGACGTCCCCTATGTCAGCCACGACAACGTCCAGGTCCAGGTCTACGACCAGTGCTCGGGCGGCGCCAACCAGCAGTGGACCCTGACGCCCTCCGGGCAGCTCACCGTCTACGGCGGCACGAAATGCCTGGACGCCTACCGCGAAGGCACGAGCAACGCCACCGAGGTCGGCACCTACGACTGCAACGGGCAGAACAACCAGAAGTGGATGTTCTACTCCGACGGCACGATCCGCTCAGTAAAGTCCGGTCTGTGCCTGGACAAGGACCTGGCCACCTCCAAGGTCCAGCTCTGGTCCTGCTGGGGCGGCGACAACCAGAAGTGGAAGACCAGCTAGCGGAAATCCCCACTGGGCACGCCCGTAGGCCGGTCGCGGACGCCAAGCGCCGCGACCGGCCTCGTCGGGGCGCCCTCCCACCTTGATCAACCAGAAGATCATCCCACCGGGTCGGTCAATGTGACAGAGCCCGTCCGGAGCGTCGGCGCGGTGATCTCCCTTTTGAGGATCTTGCCGCTGGGGCCGGTCGGCAGCGTGTCCACGAGCCACACCTGGCGCGGGTACTTGTATGCCGCCACGCGCTCCTTGACGAACTGCTGGAGCTCGGCGGGCGTTGCCTGGGCCTTGGGGCGCAGCACCACCGCGGCAGCGATCTCCTCGCCCAGATGTGCGTCGGCCACGCCCACCACCGCGGCCAGCGCGACGGCCGGGTGTTCGTGGAGCACCTCCTCGATCTCGCGCGGGTAGACGTTGTAGCCGCCGCGAATGATCATGTCCTTCTTGCGGTCGACGATGTAGAGGTAGCCGTCGTCGTCCTGGCGTGCGAGGTCTCCGCTGCGCAGCCAGCCGTCCGGGATGGAGGCCGCCGTCTCCTCGGGGCGGTTCCAGTAACCCTTCATCACGTTCGGCCCGCGGACGGCCAGTTCGCCGATCTCGCCGGGGGCCACGTCCTGGCCCCTGTCGTCGAGGAGTCGCACCTCCACGTCCTTGATCGGGGTGCCGATGGACCCGGCCTTGCGCGGCCGGTCGGGGTGGTTGAAGGTGACGACGGGACTGGTCTCGGACATGCCGAAGCCCTCCAGCACCATGCAGCCGAAGCGGCGCTCGAAGCCGTGCAGGATCTCCACCGGCAGCGAGGCTCCACCGGAGACGCACATCCGCAGGGTGGACACGTCGGCCTGCGACGGGTGCTGGAGCAGCGCCGCGTACATGGTCGGTACGCCTTCGAAGATCGTCGCCCGGTCGCGGGCGATGGCGTCCAGGACGGTCTGCGGGTCGAAGCGGGGGATCAGGGTGAGCGAGGCGCCGGCGCGGACGGTCACGCCTGTCTGCGCATCCTGCGCCGGGCGGGCGCCCGCGTAGGCATCGGCCCGTGCTTCCACTCGCTGCGGGACACCCCACGGGCTCTGCGCTTCGTCCGTCTTGCTCTGGCCGGCCTCCCGGGCACCGGCCCCGGCGTCGCGCGGTTCGACGACGACCCGCTGGCCGTGATCGTCGCCGTGGCCCCGGCCGAGGCGGCGCACCTGGTGGAGGTGGTCCTCCAGCCCCTGCTCGATCTCCCGGCCGCGGAAGTGCCCGCCGGAGACCATGGAGCCCTGGTACGCCGCCGCAGGCTCCGCCACCGACGCGGCGCGCAGCCTGTTCGTCCACCCCAACACCGTCCGCTACCGGCTGCGGCGCGTCGAGGAGCTCACGGCCCGCTCGCTGTCCGATCCACGGGCGGCGGCGGACATCCGCGTCGCGCTCCTGGCGGTACGCCGGGCGAGCGCGTCATTCAGTGACGTCATTCGGTAACTCGACTGCGTACTGCTGCCGCAAACGGCGTGTCGTGATGCTCAGTGCCTCGGGCCGCGCCAGCGTTGGTACACCTTGCGACCTGCGCTGTACCAAAGTGCCGACTATCTCTCTGAATCCGTCCTTCCAGTCGCAGAACCTGGGTGGCATCAGCACAGGTCATGAACGTCCCCTAGTGCCAACTGGCGATCCTGGTCACACTGCTGGTGTGGAGGCCTTTCAGGCGGGTGACCCGGGGCTTTTCGGGCCCTCCTCGGTGACTTGGCAGATGCATGGCGACCCGATGATGTGGGTCGCCGGGATCCGTGCGCTCTATCTCCAGGCCCTGCATCCGCGCACGGTGCGCGGGGTCATACAGAACTCGGACTTCCAGCGTGATGCCTGGGGCCGGTTGATGCGGACCGCGAACTTCGTCGGGACGACGACGTACGGCACCGGCGAAGCCGCCGAGAAGGCGGGCGCGCGGGTGCGGAAGATCCATACGATGCTCGAGGCCACCGACCCGGACACCGGGGAGCGGTACCGGATCGACGAACCCGAGCTGCTGCTGTGGGTGCACTGCGCGGAGATCGACTCCTATCTGCACGTGCTGCGCCGGTCAGGGTTCCGTCTCACGGACGCGCAGGCCGACCGCTACATCGGTGAACATCGCGTCAGCGCCCGGCTGGTGGGCCTTGACCCGGCCGATGCACCGGCGAATCAGGCGGAGTTGGCGGCCTACTTCGAGAAGGTGCTGCCAGAACTGGCGGCGGGGCCCGAGGCGCGCGAGGTGGACGACTTCCTGGTGCGTCCGCCGACCCACCCGTTGCTCGTCCCGGCGCGCGCACTGTTGTGGCGGCGCGTGGCGCATCTGGCGTACGCCTCTCTGCCGCCGTACGCCCACGCGTTGTACGGCAGGGCGGCCCCGCCGACCGCCGCGGTGACGCGGCGCCTGCGTGTCACGGGCACCTTGCTGCGCTGTATTCCCGCACGTCTGCGCTGGCAACTCCCGCCCAAACACATTGTGCGCGCCATGTCACGGCTCGGCCCCGGCTCGCGCCCTGCGCCATACAAAGTCGGCAGATAGGTCGCCATACTGGACGGGCCGGGGGAGGGCGCGGGGCTGAGCAGCGACGGGGGCGATCGCACGAGATGGCGGAGACCAGGCTGATCCAGAGCCGGTACCGACTGCTCGATCTGATCGGGCGTGGCGGCATGGGCGAGGTGTGGCGGGCGCGCGACGAGTCGCTGGGCCGGCAGGTGGCGGTCAAGTGCCTCAAGCCGCTCGGCCCGCACCACGATCAGTCCTTCACACGTGTTCTGCGGGAGAGGTTTCGGCGCGAGGCCCGGGTGGCCGCCGCCCTCCAGCATCGCGGGGTGACCGTCGTCCACGACTTCGGCGAGGCCGACGGCGTGCTGTATCTGGTGATGGAACTGCTGGAAGGCCGGAATCTGAGCCAGCTCCTGGAGGACAACAAACAGCATCCGTTGCCGGTCGCCGACGTCGTCGAGATCGGCGACCAGGTCGCCGCCGCGCTCGCGTACACCCATCAACAGGGCATTGTGCACCGGGACCTGAAGCCCGCGAACATCATGCGACTCGCCGACGGCACGGTGAAGATCTGCGACTTCGGGATCGCCCGGCTCGGCCACGACATCGGCTTCACGGCACGGCTGACCGGCACCGGCATCGCGATGGGCACCCCGCACTACATGTCGCCGGAGCAGATCAGCGGCGCCCATGTCGACCAGCGCAGCGACCTGTACTCCTTCGGATGTGTGCTCTACGAAATCGCCACCGGGGCGCCGCCGTTCGACCTCGATGACGCCTGGGCCGTCCTCGTCGGCCACCGCGACACGCCGCCCGCACCGCCCCGCAGCCACCGGGCCGAACTCCCCGAGTACGTCGAGAAGATCATCCTGGACCTGCTCGCCAAACGGCCCGAACAGCGCCCGCAGGACGCACGTGAACTCGGCCGCCGTATCAGCGCGGGCCGCACCACCCCGGCGTACGTGCCGACCGTCGTGACCCCGGCCCCGCGGCGCCCCGCCGCGGAGCAGGGTCCCTTGGCGCCCTCGGCACAGTCCCGTTCCGAACAGCCGCCGTCCCGCGAACCCCGGCTTCCGTCCTGGACCCGGGGCATGACAACCGGCCACAAGGCGACCGGCGCCGGCCTGCGCACCACGCCGCCGGACGCGGCCGCGGGCCTCACCGGAGAGTGGATCGCCCGCCCTTCCACGGCCCTCGCAAGCGAGTCCGAGCGCATCGAACGGCCCACCCCCTCACCGGAGCTGATCACCACCTTGGCGGGGCGGCACAACGCCGGTCTGAGCCTCGGGCGGCTCGGCCGCTGGACCGAGGCGGGCGAGGTGCACCGCGCGGTCGCCGCCGAACGGGAACACGCCCTCGGGCCCGACCACCCCGACACCCTCGCCAGCCGCTACGAGGTCGGCTTCACGCTCAGCCGCACCGGACGCCCCGCCGAGGCGCTGCGCGAGTACGCCCATGTCGCCCGGGGCAGGGAGCGGGTGCTCGGGGCCGACCATCCCGACACGCTGGCCGCCCGCCAGGAAATGGCGTACGTACTGGGCCAGTTGGGCCGTCACTTCGAGGCGCACCAGACCTATACGTCCGTGCTCGGTGCCCGGGAGCGCGCGATGGGACCCGACCATCCCGACACCCTGCGCTGCCGCCACAACCTCGCTTTCAACCTGAGCAGGCTCGGGCGTCTGGAGGACTCGTACCGGATGGCGAGCGAGGTCGCCGCCGCCCGCGCCCGGGTGCTCGGCCCGGCCCACCCCGACACGCTCGTCACCCGGTACGAAGTCGCCTACGCGCTGGGCCAGTTGGGCCGTTGGCCCGAGGCCCTGCACACCTATCAGGAGGTTGCCGAGGCCCGTGCGCAGGCGCTGGGCCCGGACCACCCGGACACGCTCGCCGCCCGCTACGAGGTCGGCATCAGCCTCGGCCGGCTCGGCCGCAGCGCGCAGGCGCTGGAGCTGTACCGCGACCTGATCGACGACCGCACCCGGGTGCACGGCCCCGCGCACCCCGAAACGCTGCGCGCCCGGCACGGCCTCGGGGTGAACCTCGGCCGCATGGGCCGCTGGGAAGAGGCCCTCGCCGAGTCCCGCGACGTCTGTGCCATCCGTGAGCGGGTCCTCGGCGCCGACCACCCGGACACCCTCGTCAGCCGCCGTGAGGTCGCCGTCGGCCTCGGCTGGCTCGGCCGCTGGGCCGACGCGCTCATCGAGTACCGCCGCGTCGCCACCGCCCGCGAGCGGGTCCTCGGCGCCGATCATCCGGACGCCCTCGCCAGCCGGAACGACGAGGCCCACTGCCTGGAGCAGTTGGGTCGTGGTCAGGAGGCCGTCGAGCTGTATCGGCGGGTGGCGGCGTTACGGCAGCAGCGGGCGGCCGGGGGACATTGAGCGGGGGATGGGGTTTCGCCCGCTTCTCCCCTACCCGTCCCGCATCTGGAGGCTTCGCCCCCAGGCCCCCGTCGGCCCGCACGGCCTCGTCCGCAAACGCCGGACGGGCTGGAATTCGCCGGCCCCGGCCGGTAGGCGCGGCCGCGCCCCGTACGGCCGCCCGCCGCCTGCCGCGCACCCCTGGCCGACGTAGATCATCACGTGCTACGAAGAACCATGCCTGCACACGAGGGATACGACGCCGTGATCGTCGGCGGGGGCCACAACGGACTGGTCGCCGCCGCCTACCTGGCCCGGGCCGGCCGGTCCGTACTGGTGTTGGAGCGACTGGGGACCACCGGGGGCGCTGCAGTGTCCACCCGGCCGTTCGCCGGGGTCAACGCGCGCCTGTCGCGCTACTCGTACCTGGTGAGCCTGCTGCCCCGGAAGATCGTCCGGGATCTGAGCCTCGACTTCCGGGTCCGTGGGCGCACCGTCTCGTCGTACACGCCCGTCGAGCGCGACGGCCGGCCCACCGGACTGCTCGTCGGCGGCGGCGAGCGGCGCACCCGTGAGGCGTTCTCCCGGCTGACCGGCTCGGATCGCGAGTACGAAGCCTGGCAGCGCTTCTACGGGATGACCGGCCGTGTCGCCCAGCGGGTGTTCCCGACGCTCATCGAGCCGCTCCCGACGCGCGACGAGCTGCGCGGCCGCGTCGATGACGAGGAGGCCTGGCGGATGCTCTTCGAGGAGCCGGTCGGCACCGCCGTCGAGGAGTACTTCGCCGACGATCTCGTACGCGGTGTCGTCCTGACGGACGCCCTCATCGGGACCTTCGCCGACGCCCACGACTCCTCGCTGCGGCAGAATCGCTGCTTCCTCTACCACGTGATCGGTGGCGGCACCGGCGCCTGGGACGTGCCGGTCGGCGGCATGGGCGCCCTCACCGACGCGATCGCCGCGGCGGCGCGCAGCGCGGGCGCCGTCATCGCCACCGGCCACGAGGTGCTGCGGATCGAGACGGACGGCGAGGCCGCCGAGGTCACCTACCGGACCGCGGACGGGGAGGGCGTCGTCGCGGCCCGGCACGTCCTCGTCAACGCCTCGCCGCAGGAACTCGCGCACCTCACCGGCGACGAGCCGCCCACCCCCGCCGAGGGTGCGCAGCTCAAGGTGAACATGCTGCTCAAGCGACTGCCGAGGCTGCGCGACGCCTCCGTCGACCCGCGCGAGGCGTTCTCCGGGACCTTCCACATCGCCGAGGGCTACGAACAGTTGGCGCGAGCCCACGCCGAGGCCGCGTCCGGGGAGCTGCCCACCGCGCCGCCCTCCGAGATCTACTGCCACTCGCTCACCGACCCGAGCATCCTGGGCCAGGACCTGGTCGAGCAGGGCTACCAGACCCTCACCCTCTTCGGCCTGCACACACCTGCCCGGCTGTTCGAGAGCGACAATGACGCCGTACGGGAAGAGCTGCTGAAGTCGACCCTGGCGCAGCTGGACGCACATCTGGCCGAACCGCTCGTCGACTGCCTCGCGACCGATGCGGACGGCCGCCCGTGCATCGAGGCAAAGACCCCGCTCGACCTGGAGCGCGACCTGCGGTTGCCCGGCGGCAACATCTTCCACCGCGACCTCGCCTTCCCGTACGCGCAGGAGGGGACGGGCCGCTGGGGCGTCGAGACCCGGCACGCGAACGTGCTGCTGTGCGGGGCGGGCGCGGTACGGGGCGGCGGGGTGAGCGGGGTGCCCGGGCACAACGCGGCGATGGCCGTACTGGAGGACAAGGCCTAGTGTCCTACGCCGGAAGTTCCTGGAAACTAGCGGCCCTCGACCTCGCGGTGCGGCCGCTCGAAGGTGAGGAGGGCGACGTCGCCGCCGACGACCCTGGAATCGGTCGGAGGACGCAGACGCACGTCCGCGAACTCGCCCTCGCGGGAGGGCCGGGCGGCGGCGACCCCCCTTGGAGCCTTCAGTCCCGGGACGCCGCCCAGCCCACCGACTCGATGCGCGCCGCGTCGGCGGGCCGTGCCTCGTCGAAGGCGACCCGGTCCCCGGCCTCGACCCGCAGCCCGTCGACGTACACGCCCCTGCCGACGTACAGCCGATCGGTCGTGTACCGCCAGCGCAGCGCGAGCCGCGGCGCCCGGGGCAGATCCGCGGTGAGCCGGTGCCATTGCCGCCCCGACCAGCCGGTGGCCGTACCGGCCGGGTGTTCCTCCCGGTCCTCGCCCGGCAGCACCGCCGTGAAGGGGACCGGTTGCCAGGTCGTCCCGTCATCGGTCGAGGCCTCCAGGAAGAGGAGGTCCGACTGGGGTTCGGTGTCCCACCACAGAGCGCAGTGCATGCGCGCGGGGCCCGCCGTGGTGTCGAGCGCGGGCAGCGTCAGTGTCGCCGTCGCCGTGCTCGCCATTGAGGAGAACCAGGACGTACGGCCGCGCGCGGGGCGCACCGGTACGGCCCGCGCCAGGTTGTTCGCGGCGGCGACCCGGGGAGCGGAGCCGGATCGCCAACCGCGCACCGGATGGACGGAGTTGCCGAGGACGATCAGGAATGAGTCGGTCGTCGGGTCGAGGACGAGCGAGGTGCCGGTGAAGCCGGTGTGGCCCGCGGTGCGCGGCGTGGCCATCGCGCCCATGTACCAGTGCTGGTAGAGCTCGAAGCCGAGGCCGTGCTCGTCGCCGGGGAAGGCGGTGTTGAAGTCGGTGAACATCAGGTCCACCGTCTCCGGCTTCAGGATGCGCGCCTTGCCGTACGCGCCGCCGTTCAGCAGCGTACGGCCGAGGACCGCGAGGTCCCACGCGCAGGAGAAGACGCCCGCGTGGCCCGCCACCCCGCCCAGGGAGTACGCGTTCTCGTCGTGCACCTCGCCCCACACGAGTCCGCGGTTCAGCCCCGACCAGGGCAGCCGGGCGTCCTCGGTGGCGGCGATCTTCGGCTTCCAGGAGGCGGGCGGGTTGTAGCGGGTGCGGTGCATGCCGAGCGGCGCGGTGATCTCGTCGTGGAGGAGTGTGTCGAGGCTGCGGCCGGTGATCTTCTCCAGGACCAGCTGGAGCGAGATCAGATTCAGGTCCGAGTAGAGGTACTTGGTGCCCGGCGGGTTGAGCGGTGCCTCGTCCCAGATGAGCTGGAGCTTTCCCTCCCGGGTCGGCGCGGTGTAGAGCGGGATCCAGGCGCGGAACCCCGAGGTGTGGGTGAGGAGTTGACGGATCGTGATGTCCTGTTTGCCGCCGCCGGCGAACTCCGGGAGATACGAGGCGACCGAGGCCTCCAGCTCCAGGGCGCCGCGCTCCATCTGCTGCACGGCGAGGATCGAGGTGAACAGCTTCGAGACGGAGGCGAGATCGTAGACGGTGTCCTCGGCGGCCGCGATCTGCTGGTCGGCCGGGAACTCGATGCCGGTGTCCGTCTTCTCGTCGTACGCCGAGTAGCGCACCGCCATGCCGATCGGCTGATGAAGGGCCACGGTACCGCCGCGTCCGGCGAGGAGCACGGCGCCCGCGTACCAGGGGTGCTTGGGGGAGGGACCGAGGAACGCCTCGGCGTCGGCGACCAGTTGGCGCAGGTGCTCCGGCAGCAGGCCCGCTCGCTCGGGCGTACCGTGGCGCAGCGTCGGGCGGCCGGCCGCGTCCGACGCCGCCGCCGGGCCTGCCGGGAAAGGCGCGATGGCCAGGGCTCCGCCCACGGCCAGTACCCTTCGGCCCCATTGACGACGGGTCAGCCCGCCGTCCGCTCTGTCCTTCGCACCTTCGGTCATCGAGGAGCCTCCCGCCGCGCCGCCTGAAAGTATCTTTCCCGGTTCGCCTTGCGGAGTGAAACTTTCCTGTCAGGTGCGGGTGTGTCAAGACTCTCTCGGTGGCTTGAAGCAATCTGACGGAGCATCAGAAAATCCCTTCCCTCGTCCGGAGGACTGCGGCATCCTGCGGCCATGCAGACGGAGCTGAGCAAGAAACTGGGAGTCGAGCACGCCATCTTCGGCTTCACGCCGTTTCCCGCTGTCGCCGCGGCCATCAGCCGCGCGGGCGGATTCGGTGTCCTCGGCGCGGTCCGCTACACCGCACCCGACGACCTCAAGCGCGACCTCGACTGGATCGAGGCGAACGTCGACGGCAGGCCCTACGGGCTGGACGTCGTGATGCCCGCCAAGAAGGTCGAAGGCGTCACGGAAGCCGATGTCGAGGCGATGATCCCGGAGGGACACCGGCAGTACGTCAAGGACACCCTCGCGAAATACGGCGTGCCCGAACTCGCCGAGGGAGAGGCGTCCGGATGGCGGATCACGGGATGGATGGAGCAGGTCGCCCGGACGCAGCTCGACGTGGCCTTCGACTATCCGATCAAACTGCTCGCCAACGCGCTGGGCTCACCGCCCGTCGACGTGGTGGAGCGCGCCCACGACAACCGCGTACTGGTCGCCGCGCTCGCGGGCAGTGCCCGGCATGCGCGCAAGCATGCCGAGGCCGGCATCGACATCGTCGTCGCCCAGGGCTACGAGGCGGGCGGGCACACCGGGGAGATCGCCTCGATGGTGCTCACCCCCGAAGTCGTGGACGCCGTCGACCCGTTGCCCGTACTGGCGGCAGGAGGCATCGGCAGCGGACAGCAGGTGGCCGCCGCGCTCAGTCTCGGCGCCCAAGGTGTGTGGCTGGGCTCCCTATGGCTGACCGTCACCGAGGCCGAGATGCACTCACGTGCCGTGACCCGGAAGCTGCTCGCCGCGGGGTCCGGCGATACCGTCCGCTCCCGCGCCCTGACCGGCAAGCCCGCGCGCCAACTGCGCACCGAGTGGACCGACGCGTGGGACGACCCGAACGGACCCGGCACGCTCCCCATGCCGCTCCAGGGCCTGCTCGTGGCCGAGGCGCTCTCGCGCATCCAGAAGTACGAGGCGGAGCCACTGCTCGGTACTCCCGTCGGACAGATCGTCGGCCGGATGAACAGCGAACGCAGTGTCCAGTCCGTCTTCGACGATCTGACGCGGGGCTTCGAGCGGGCCGTCGATCGCATCATCCGCATCGCGGGAAGGAGCGCCCAGTCGTGAGCACACCGCCGAACGGTTTTTGGGCCCAGGCCGCCGCCGAGCCCGGGCGCGTCGCTCTCATCACACCCGGAGGAGAGGAGTGGACTGCGGGGCGGCTGCACTCCGCGGCCAACCAGCTCGTCCACGGGCTGCGCGCCGCGGGCCTTGAACGAGGCGACGCCTTCGCCGTCGTCCTGCCCAATGGCGTCGAGTTCCTCGTCGCCTACCTCGCCGCCTCGCAGGCGGGCCTCTACCTCGTCCCCGTCAACCACCACCTCGTCGGCCCCGAAATCGCCTGGATCGTCTCCGACTCGGGTGCGAAGGTCCTCATCGCCCACGAGCGGTTCGCGGACGCCGCCCGGCACGCCGCCGACGAGGCGAAGCTCCCGGCCACGCATCGCTACGCGGTCGGATCGGTCGAGGGCTTCCAGCGGTACGCCGAACTCCTCGACGGGCAGCCCGAGTCCGCGCCCGCCGACCGGACCCTCGGCTGGGTCATGAACTACACCTCGGGCACCACGGGACGCCCCCGCGGCATCCGGCGCCCGCTGCCCGGCAAACTCCCCGAGGAGTCGTACCTCGGCGGCTTCCTGGGCATCTTCGGCATCAAGCCCTACGACGACAATGTGCACCTGGTCTGCTCGCCGCTCTACCACACCGCCGTGCTGCAATTCGCGGGCGCGTCCCTGCACATCGGCCATCGTCTGGTGCTGATGGACAAGTGGACGCCCGAGGAGATGCTTCGTGTCATCGACGCCCACAAGTGCACGCACACCCATATGGTCCCAACCCAGTTCCACCGTCTGCTGGCTCTTCCCGACGAGGTGAAGGCACGCTACGACGTGTCGTCCATGCGGCATGCCATCCACGGCGCCGCCCCGTGCCCGGACCATGTGAAACGAGCCATGATCGAGTGGTGGGGCCACAGCGTGGAGGAGTACTACGCGGCAAGCGAGGGCGGCGGCGCCTTCGCGACCGCCGGGGACTGGCTGAAGAAGCCGGGCACGGTCGGCAAGGCGTGGCCCATCAGCGAACTCGCCGTCTTCGACGACGACGGCAACCGGCTGCCGCCGGGTGAACTCGGCACCGTCTACATGAAGATGAGCACCGGCGGATTCTCGTACCACAAGGACGAGGCCAAGACGAAGAAGAACCGCATCGGCGACTTCTTCACCGTCGGAGACCTCGGCCACCTCGACGAGGACGGCTATCTCTTCCTCCGTGACCGCAAGATCGACATGATCATCTCGGGCGGGGTCAACATCTACCCGGCCGAGATCGAGGCCGCGCTGCTCACCCACCCCGCCGTCGCCGACGCCGCCGCCTTCGGTATCCCGCACGACGACTGGGGCGAGGAGGTCAAGGCCGTCGTCGAGCCCGCCCCCGGCCATGAACCGGGCCCGGCCCTCGCCGCCGCCATCCTGGACCACTGCGAGCGACGGCTCGCCGGGTACAAGCGCCCCAGGAGCGTCGACTTCATCGAGGCCATGCCGCGCGATCCGAACGGGAAGCTGTACAAGCGGCGGCTGCGGGATCCGTACTGGGAGGGCCGCACACGGGTGGTGTGACACCGGCCCACTTCTGTGGCGCAGGTCATTCATGCCCTGTCACATTGAGACGCACTCGCCCGTCCTGATGCCGAAACGCCCCCGGGAGCCTCCGGGCGCGACAAGTTCCCCCTCTCCGACACAGAACACGCCACACTGCTGACCCGCTTTCCGGACGCCGCGCAGGGCGGCGACCTCGCCGGCCTGACCGACCTCCAGAGCGAGAACGTGGTCGCCTGCAACGACGGTGGCGGCAAGGACAGGGCGGCGCTGCGCCCGATCGAGGGGCGCGAGCGCGTGATCACGTTCACGGCTGGACTGGTCGCCCGCTATCCGTTCGGCGAGGCTCGCGTCGTGGAGGTCGACGGTGACGGTCCGCTTGGTCATCCGCTCCGGCTGGCCGTCCACCACATACGACGTCGGATCGGCCGGATCGAGCGTCAGCTGATGGAGGTTGAGCGTGACGCCCGTCGCGACGGTGTGGCTCCACGCCACGTGCGCGCTGTGCCCGATGGATATCGTCGCCGAGCCGAGCAGCGCACCGCCCGCCACGTTCAGCTCACCGGGGATGGTCAGCTGCATCTGCCAGAAGCGGCGGCCGCCCTGCGAAGTACAGGTCGCTGGAGAGGTTCTCGGCCGCCGAGGACAACGAGCCGTCGGGTGCCGCGTCGGGCCTGAAGAAGCGGGACCGCTCGCCGCGCACGGTCACGAAACCGTCGGAGAGGGTGCACGCCTGGTCGGCGGCCTGCGCCCAGCCGGTGCCGAAGCCGAGGTTCGCGTAGTCCTTCGCGACGATGTGCGGAATGCCGTACTCGGTGTAGCGGATCACGGCCGACAGGCCGCCGTGCGAAGGATGTTCCTGATGGCCTTGTTGCTGGGCCGCGGCGGCGGGCAGCGAAGCCGTGGCGGTGAGGCAGGACCACGGCCGTGACGACGAATCGTCTCGGGCGGGTGCGCATCGTGCCTCCCAACGTCATTGGGGGAAGGGGTGGTTGAGCGTACCAACGGGTATGTACGGTGGCGGGGTTGCCGTCACGATCTTCCTGCGTCGGTTCCGACCTTTCGTGTTCAGCTCGAGGTCGTCCCGGCGTCCTCCTTGACGTCGTCTCCATGTCGTCCCGGTGTCTTCCTCGATGTCGTCCCCACCCCGTCCCGGCGTCCTCCGTGACCTCGTTGCTGCGTCCTGCTTGACCTCCCCGCGCCGCGGACCGAGGATCATGTGTCATGACGCCTGGACACGGCAGCACGGTTGACGGGGTGCTGCGGCGCAGCGCCCGGCGCACCCCGGCGCGCGTCGCGGTCGACTACCGCGAGAGCTCGTGGACCTACGCGGAACTCGACGAGGCTGTCTCCCGTGCCGCGAGCGTGCTCCTGGACCAGGGGCTCGCCCCCGGCGACCGGGTCGGCGCCTACGGCCACAACTCGGACGCCTACCTGATCGGCTTCCTCGCCTGCGCCCGCGCGGGACTGGTGCACGTGCCCGTCAACCAGAACCTGACCGGCGACGACCTCGCGTACATCGTCGACCAGTCCGGGAGCGCGTTGGTTCTGACCGACCCCGACCTGGCCGGTCAACTCCCGGACGACGTACATACGTTGCCGCTGCGCGACGCCGACGACTCGCTGCTCGCCCGGTTGGACACGGCCCCTCCGTACGACGGCGCCGAGCCGCGCGGCGACACGCTGGTGCAGTTGCTCTACACGTCGGGCACGACCGCCCTGCCCAAGGGCGCGATGATGACGCACCGCGCCCTGGTGCACGAGTACCTGAGCGCGATCACCGCCCTCGACCTGAGCGCGGGAGACCGGCCCGTGCACTCGCTGCCGCTCTACCACTCGGCACAGATGCACGTGTTCCTGCTCCCGTATCTCGCGGTCGGCGCGTCGAACGTCATCCTCGACTCGCCCGACGCCGACCAGCTCTTCGACCTGATCGAGGCCGACCGCGCCGACAGCCTCTTCGCCCCGCCCACCGTGTGGATCGGCCTGTCGAACCGTCCCGACTTCGCGACCCGCGACCTGAGCGGGCTGCGCAAGGCGTACTACGGCGCGTCGATCATGCCGGTGCCCGTCCTGGAGCGGCTCCGCGAAAGACTGCCGAAGCTGGCCTTCTACAACTGCTTCGGCCAGAGCGAGATCGGCCCCCTGGCCACGGTCCTCGGACCCGACGAGCACAAGGGGCGGATGGACTCCTGCGGCCGCCCGGTCCTCTTCGTGGACGCTCGAGTGGTCGACGAGAACGGCAAGGACGTGCCGGACGGCACACCCGGTGAAGTCGTCTACCGCTCACCGCAATTGTGCGAGGGCTACTGGGACAAGCCCGAGGAGACGGCCGAGGCCTTCCGCGACGGCTGGTTCCACTCCGGGGACCTCGCCGTGCGGGACGCCGACGGGTACTTCACCGTCGTCGACCGGGTGAAGGACGTCATCAACTCCGGTGGCGTACTGGTCGCTTCACGCCAGGTCGAGGACGCCCTCTACACACACGACCAGGTCGCCGAAGCGGCCGTGATCGGCCTCCCCGACGAGCGCTGGATCGAGGCCGTCACCGCCGTCGTCGTCCCCCGCGGCGAGGTCACCGAGGACGAACTCATCGCCCACGCCCGCGAGAAGCTCGCCCACTTCAAGGCGCCCAAGCGGGTCCTGTTCGTGGACGAACTGCCGCGCAACGCGAGCGGGAAGATCCTGAAGCGGGAGCTGCGGGACCGGTTCCAGGGGTAGCGGACTTCTGGCCGCGCTGGGCGGACCGGCAAGTCGCTGGACACCACTTCGGGACCGACCCCCAAGGGGGTCCCGAGTGGACGCACCCTTCATGCAGAGCTAGGCCAGGCCCTGGCGCCGGAGGTCGACGATCCGTTTGATCTTCCCCACCGACCGTTCCAGCGACTCCGGTTCGACGATCTCGACCGTGACCGAGACGCCGATGCCGTCCTTCACGGCCGCCGTGATGGCCTGTGCGGCCGCCGCTCGGAGCTCGGGAGTGGCGCCGGACCGCGCTTCGGCCCGCACGGTGAGTGCGTCGAGGCGGCCCTCACGGGTCAGACGCAGTTGGAAGTGCGGAGCGATTCCCGGTGTGCGCAGCACGATCTCCTCGATCTGCGTCGGGAAGAGATTGACGCCCCGCAGGATCACCATGTCGTCGCTGCGGCCGGCGATCTTCTCCATCCGGCGGAAGACGCGTGCCGTGCCGGGCAGCAGCCGCGTCAGGTCCCGTGTCCGGTATCGGATGACGGGCATCGCCTCCTTGGTGAGCGAGGTGAACACCAGCTCGCCCTCCTCGCCGTCCGGCAGGACCTCGCCGGTGATCGGGTCGACGACCTCCGGATAGAAGTGGTCCTCCCAGATGTGCAGCCCGTCCTTCGTCTCCACGCACTCCTGGGCGACACCCGGGCCGATCACCTCGGACAGGCCGTAGATGTCCACCGCGTCGATCGCGAACCGCCCCTCGATCTCCCGCCGCATCTCCTCGGTCCACGGCTCGGCCCCGAATATCCCCACGCGCAGGGAAGTGCCGCGCGGGTCGACGCGCTGCCGCTCGAACTCGTCGAGCAGCGTCAGCATGTACGAGGGGGTCACCATGATGATCTGGGGCTTCAGATCCTGGATCAGCTGAACCTGACGCGCCGTCATGCCCCCGGAGGCGGGGATCACCGTACAGCCGAGTCGTTCGGCGCCGTAGTGCGCGCCGAGTCCGCCGGTGAACAACCCGTAGCCGTACGCCACATGGACCTTGTCACCCGGGTGCCCGCCCGCCGCGCGAATCGAGCGGGCCACCATGTCGGCCCACATGGAAAGGTCGTTCTCCGTGTAGCCGACGACCGTGGGGCGGCCGGTCGTACCACTCGACGCGTGGATGCGCCGGATCCGGTCCTGGGGTACGGCGAACATTCCGTACGGGTAGTTCTCGCGCAGGTCGGCCTTGGCCGTGAACGGGAATCGCGCCAGGTCGGCGAGCGCACGGCAGTCGTCCGGGCGCACCCCCGCCTTGTCGAACGACTCCCGGTAGAACGGCACGTTCTCGTACGCATGCCGCAGCGACGCCCGCAGCCGCTTCAGCTGGAGCGCCCGCAGTCCGTCCGCGTCGAGCCGCTCTCCGGCGTCGAGCAGGCCCTTCGGGTCTGTGGATTCCGCCATAGGGACTTCTCCCTCACCAACCGCACCATTACGGGCGACCGATCATTCGGTCGAGATGTTCGGGATCAGTAATTCAGGTGTCATGGCTCAGTGCAAGGGGTCGGTGGCAAACTCGGTGGACAGAGATCGCGTGAGCGACAGACTGGCCCGATGACCGGATCAGATCCCAAGGCGGACCTCCACCTCTACCTGCAGGATGCGCGCGATGCCCTGCTGTGGAAGCTGGAGGGGCTGACCGAATACGACCTTCGCCGCCCCATGACCCCGACCGGCACCAATCTGCTGGGGCTGGTCAAGCACGCGGCCGGTGCCGAGGCGATGTACTTCGGCGCGACCTACGGGCGGCCGTTCGGAGGGCCGCCGCTCTGGATCACGGGCGATGCCGAGCCGAACTCGGACCTGTGGGCGACGGCCGACGAGACGAGTGAGGAGATCGTCGCGCTGTATCGCCGGGCGTGCGCCCACTCGGACATGACGATCGACTCGCTGCCGCTCGACGCGGTCGGGCGCGTGGCGTGGGGGGAGCGGATGGAGGTGACGCTCCACCGGAGCCTCGTCCATATGATCGCCGAGACCGATCGGCACGCGGGGCACGCCGACATCGTCCGGGAACTCATCGACGGCGTTGCGGGACTGCGGAAGGGCGGCGACAACATGGCGTCCGGGGACTCGGCGTGGTGGGAGAACCATCGCGACCGGCTGGAGCGGCTGGCCGAGGAAGCCGGGCGACGCGGGTAGCTCGGGAGGCCTGCGACCGGTTCCTGGCCCCGAGGCACTTTCCAGGGCTGGGCCGGGCCGTTGCGCTGCCACTTCGTGCAGTCCCACGTCCTGCACGCCTGCCTGCGCCGGCGCACCGCCGACGCCCGCCATCGCGACATCGTGGCCGCCGAGCGCAAGGAACGGGCCCGCATCCGAAGAGAGAGGGGGCGTCCGCTGAGGCGGACGCCCCCCAAACCGCAGCCTGACCGCACAGTCCTACAAACGCGTGGCTCAGCCCCGACGCCGCCGCCCGGCAACCAGTCCGCTCAGAGACGCTGTCACGACCGCTCCGAACAGCAACCAGCCCCACGGCAGCGCATTGGCTGACCGGTTGGAGAACATCCTGTACCCGAAGGTCCCAAGGCTTCCGCCCAGGAAGAAGGCCGCACCGCCGCGCAGCGCAAACCACCATCTGGGCCGATCCGTCTCTGACGTCATAACGGGCATTGTCCGCGTGCGTCGGCAGGCCGCGAGCACCGGGGAGCCGATCGCCGCGCCAAGGGGGAGCCGATCGCCGTGCCAACCCCGCGGACCTGTGCGGTCACAGTACTAGCGCACCAGGCCGGGGCGCTTGGCGTCGAACTCCCAGCCCGGGATGAGGTACCGCATCCCGAGCGCGTCGTCCCGGGCTCCCAGCGCCTTCTCGCGGTAGAGCTCGTGCGCCGCGAGGAGGCGGTCCATGTCGAGCTGGATTCCCAGGCCGGGGGCGTCGGGGACAGCGATCTCGCCGTCGACGATGCGCGGCGGGGCAGTGGTGAGCCGCTCCAGGCCCTCCTGCCAGATCCAGTGCGTGTCCAGGGCGTTGTACTCGCCCGGGGCTGCCGCTCCGCAGTGCGTGACCATGGCGAGCGAGATGTCGAAGTGGTTGTTCGAGTGGCAGCCCCAGGTCAGGCCCATCGCGTTGCAGAGCTGGGCCACGCGCACCGAGCCCTGCATCGTCCAGAAGTGCGGGTCGGCCAACGGGATGGAGACCGACTGCAGGGCCAGGGCGTGGGTCAGCTGCCGCCAGTCGGTGGCGATCATGTTGGTCGCGGTCGGCAGTCCCGTGGCGCGCCGGAACTCGGCCAGGATCTCGCGCCCGGAGTAGCCGCCCTCGGCTCCGCAGGGGTCCTCCGCGTAGGCGAGCGTGCCGACCAGGGGTGTACACAGCTCGATGGCCTCGCGCAGCGACCAGGCGCCGTTGGGGTCGAGGGTGATCCGGGCCTCGGGGAAGCGGCCCTTGAGCGCGCGGACGGCCTTCACTTCCTCGGCGCCCTGCAGGACACCGCCCTTGAGCTTGAAGTCCCGGAAGCCGTAGAGGTCGTAGGCCGTCTCGGCCTGCCGGACGATTGCCTCGGGCGACAGGGCCTCCTCGTGCCGGATGCGGTACCAGTCCACGTCCGCGTCGGGTTCACGGACGTACTCGAGGTCGGTGCGGTCGGGGTCGCCGACGTAGAAGAGGTAGCCCAACACCCTTACGGAGGAGCGCTGTTGACCGTCGCCGAGGAGCGCCGCGACCGGCACGTCGAGGTGCTGCCCCAGCAGGTCAAGGAGCGCCGACTCGACGGAGGTGACCGCGTGGACGGTGGTCCGCAGGTCGAAGGTCTGCGCACCGCGTCCACCGGCGTCACGGTCGGCGAAGCGGTCCCCGATCTCGCGCAGGACGCGCTTGTAGTCGCCCACCTTCGCGCCGACGACGAGGGGCTCGGCGTCCCGCAGTGTCCGGGTGATCTTCTCCCCGCCGGGGACCTCGCCGAGACCGGTACGGCCCTCGGAGTCCTTGAGGACGACGATGTTGCGGGTGAAGTAGGGACCGTGCGCGCCCGAGAGGTTCAGCTCCATGCAGTCCCGGCCGGCGACGGGAAAGACGGAGAAGTCGGTGACGGTCGGCTGCTTGTTCATGCTCGTGTTCATGCTCATCGAAGTCCTTGTGTACAGGGGTGACGCGGGCGCGGTGATCAGAGGCTGAGGATGTCGAGGGCCCACTCGACGGCCAGGACGCCGCCCAGGCCGAGGATCGCGAGCACCGTCGTATAGCTGGTGCGGACCTTGATCGCGTCGATGACCGAGAGGTTGAAGTACTCCTTGAACAGCCAGAATCCGGGATCGTTGACGTGCGAGAAGGCGATGGAGCCGCAGGAGACGGCGAGCACCATCATCTCGGGATGGACCCCGCTGCCCGCCAGCAGCGGCAGCACCACGCCGGAGGCCGTGACGACGGCGACGGTCGCCGAGCCGAGCGCGATGCGGAGGATGACCGCGATGAGCCAGGCCAGGATGATCGGCGAGATGGACCAACTGTCCGTGGCGTTCTTGATGTATTCGGATACCCCGCCTTCGACGAGGATGTTCTTGAAGGCGCCTCCGGCGCCGATCACCAGGAGGATCATCGCCATCGCCTGGGCCGCCGAGGTGCACGAGGCGCTGACGTCGTCGAGGCTCCGGCCGATCCGCGGTCCGAACGCCCAGATCGCCAGGAGCAGGGTCAGCAGCAGGGCGATCGGTGCCGAGCCGATGAAGGCGACGAAGTGCAGGAACGGGTTCTCGGCGGAGGTGGCCAGATCGGTCACCGCGGCCCCGGCGATCAGGACGACGGGGAAGAGGGCCACGCCCAGCGACCAGCCCAGGCCGGGCATCTCCTGGTCCGTGAACTCGCGCTCGCTGACCAGCCCCTTGGGGATGGCCGGGTTCATCGCTTTGATGAACGGCAGGCGCGGCCACACGAGCGCGATGAGCGCACCGACCGGTACGGCGATGAACAGGCCGTAGAACAGGGTCAGTCCGATGGACGCGTGGAAGGCCGAGGCCACGGCGGTGGGGCCGGGGTGCGGCGGCAGGAAGCTGTGCATGGTGGACAGAGCGATCGACATCGGCAGCCCGACCCAGAGCAGCCTCGCCCCGGTGACGCGCACCAGGGTGAACGCGATGGGCACGATGATGATGAAGGCGACCTCGTAGAACATGGTGACGCCGATGAGCATGGACGTGACCACCATGGCCACCTGGACCCAGCGGGGGCCGAAGGCGTCCAGGAGCTTCCCGGCTATGCGCTGCGCGGCGCCGGAGTCGCCCATGACACGGCCGACCATGGCACCGAGCCCGATGGTGAGCATCGTGTCGCCGACCTGGCCGCCGATGCCCTCCGAGAGGACGTCCGGGATCTTCTCCAGCGGAATCCCGCGAACGACGCCGACGCCGACCGCCACGAGGAGGAGGGCGGCGAAGCCGTTCAGTCTCAGCTTGGTCATGAGGAGCAGCAGAATCAGAACGCTGATCCCGACTACGAGGAGAGGCACGGCCGTTCCCCTTTGAACTGTGGAGCGGGCAGTCGGAGCACACGTGAGGGGCGGCCCGGGTCCCGTCCGGGCCGCGTGGGGTCACCCGCGAGGTGGTCGCGGGTGGTGAGGTGGGGGCGTACAGCTTTCGTCAGGCGCGGTGTCGTAGGGCCGTCGTCGTGCGCGGTGCTGTGCGGCCCTCGCCTGGCGCGGTGTCGTACGGCCTTTGTCAGCCGAGGCGTCGTACGGCGCCGACCAGGTTCAAGCCGGCGTCGAGGACCTTCTCCAGGTCGGCGAGGTCGGCCGGGCCCGGGTCGGTGAGCGGAGCGCGTACCGGACCGACGGGCAGGCCGCGCAGCCGGGCGGCGGCCTTGACCAGCGAGACGGCGTAGCCCGGCACCCGGTCGCGCAGCTCGACCAGCGGGACGTAGAAGTCGCGCAGGAGCTTGGTCACGGTCGCTTCGTCGCCCTTGTGCAGCGCGGCGAAGAAGGCGTCGGCGATCTCGGGCGCGAAGGCGTGGACGGCCGACGAGTAGGCGGGGACGCCGACGGTGGCGTACGCGCGGGCCTGGATCTCGGCGGTGGCGGCGCCGTTGAAGAAGAGGAAACCGTCGGGGGCGACGAGCGTGAGGCGCTGGAGCCGGTCGAGGTCGCTGTGCCCGTCCTTGAGGCCGACGACCGTGGAGATCTCCGCGATCCGGCGCAGGCCCTCGGGGGTGAAGGCGACGGGGCCGCGCTGGTAGGCGATGAGCGGCAGCCGGGTGCCGGCGGCGACCCGGCGCAGCTGTTCGACCAGGCCGTCCTGCGGGGCCTCGACCAGATAGTGGGGCAGCACCAACGCGGCGTCCGCGCCCGCCTCCTCGGCGATCCGGGCGAACCGCACCGCCTGCGCCCAGCCGTAGCCGATACCGGCGACCACGGGCAGCCGCCCGCCTGCGATCTCGACCGTGGCCTCGACGACCGCGCGGTACTCGTCCTCGTCCAGCGCGCTGAACTCGCCGGTGCCACAGGCGGGGAACACCGCTCCCGGCGCGGTGGCCAACTGGGCGGTCAGGTAGGCCCGGTAGGACTCCAGGTCGAGTGCGCCGTCCTCCCGGAAGCTCGTGAGTGGGAAGGACAGCACCCCATCCGCCATGCCGTCCCGCAGCCGCTGGACCACGCCCTCGACCTCCGCGCTGAACCTTGTCATCAATCTCATCCCTATATGCAGATGACGTCTATGTATGAGAATGGAGGCTAGGTTCGTGAACCCTGCGAGGTCAAGCGCACCCCCGCGAGGTCTCGCCCTGCGCTACGACAGCCCGGCCACCGACGCCATCAGCTGCTCGGTGCCGGTGAACCGGCTCACCGGGGACCACGAGGGCCGCATCGTCTCTGTCATGCGGGAGATCCAGACCAAGATCGAAACACTCCTGCCGCCTGCCGCGGGCGCTCCTGACTGGCGCTGAATTCGGGGGCGCCGGGCCGCAGCGCCAGAGAATTGCGCCGACAGGGGCCGTTCCTGCGCGGTGATTGCTAACCTGGGCACCCGCCCGGAGGCCCCGGGCCGAGGCTTTCGGGGGGATCGATGAAGCCTCGTCTGGTGTTCGTGCACGGCATCGGCGGACCGCGGGATCCGGCCGCCGAACTCGACGCGTGGCTACGCGCGTTGGCGGAAGGCGCCCGTGCCGCGGGCCATGCGCGCCGAGTCCTGGATCTGATCCAGGGGTGGGCGGCCGACGCGCGATTCGCCTACTACGGCAACCTGTTCGACACAGCACAAGGACAGGGCAGCGCGTCCGAGGGGGAGGATACGGACGACCTTGTCGGCGTATTGCTCCGGGAAGCCGTCGAAGTGCGGCTCGCCGAGCCCGCCACGGACGACGAGGTCCCACTGCTGCGCCGCGCCCACGCCCAGCTGATGCCTGAGGGCGACCCACAGGGCGCCGGCTCCGTCGCCCGGCACGTACTCACCGCCTCCAACACCTTGCTGTCCCTGCCCGGGCTGCGCACTTTCGGCGGCTGGGCCAGCGCGGGACTGATGGTGGGCCAGCTGCGCCAGGTGACCCGCTACCTGCGCCGCGGCGAGAAGGACGAGGAAGGGCTGTCCCTCGACACCCGGATTCGCCGCCGCGTCGAAGAGACCCTCGGTCCGTCCGGCCCCACCATCGTCGTCGCCCACTCCCTGGGCACGGTCGTCTCGCTGGAGGCACTGCACGCGCACCAGGGATGCGTTCCACTCCTGGTCACTCTCGGCTCGCCCATGGGGATGAGCACGGCCGTACGTCCGCGTATGCGCCCCCAGCCCTTACAGGTGCCCGGTTCGGTGGAGAGATGGCTCAACTTCTGGGACCGGGACGACTTCATCGTCGGACGGCCGCGACTGGAGAAGGTCGTAGGGCCCAACAGTCTCTCCGTACTGCCCTTTACCAGACGCGTGGACTCGGACGGTGCCTGGGTGCATCCTGCCGCCAAGTACCTCGCGCAGCCCGCCGTCGCGGGTCCGGTCGTCGAGGCGATCGAGGCGGCCACGCGCCCATGACAGCACCGACTCTCCGCCGCCACGTCCTCGTCGTCGCACCGCAATGCCCGGCCCTGGGACTGCTCGACGAGCTGGAGGAGGTTGCAGGGTCCTTGCACGGGCTGCTCGTGGACCAATGGCGGGGGGCGTGTACAGGGAGCCTCGAGTCCTCACTCCTGTGCGGTACGTCCGTCGAGCAGGCACACATCGAAGCGGCGATCCGGGGCGCCGCCGAACGCGCGGGGCAGGTGGGCGCCGTGCTCGTCCTCGCCCTCATCGGGCACGGCATCACACCCGGCCTGAACCCCACCCTTTACTTGATGGCCGGCGACTCCCGCGCCGACGAGATCGGTACCGCGGTGAACGTCGGGGCACTGCTGACCCAGGTCCTGCAAAACGCCGGGACTCCCCGGCGTGTTCGCCCTCGTCGACACGTGCCATGCCGGCGGTGCGATTCCCGACCTCGCACAGACGGACGGTGGGGTGCGCGAGGGCACGGCCCGACTTTCCGTGATCATGTCGGTAGGCGCCGCGCAGAAGGCGTACCGGCTCGCCTTTTCCCGGGCCCTCGTCCAGGTACTCACGGAGGGCATCCGTGGAGAGGACGAGTTCCTGCGGGCCGACGCGGTGCGGCTCGGCGCGTTCCGGACGCTCCAGGTGCGTGATCTCGGTTTCGCGGATGGCAGCCCCGAACTCCGTGACGGACAGGGCCGGTCGATGAGTCCCGGCCAGCTCAGGTCACCCGAGGGGCGTCGGCTGGTGGTGGCCGTGTCCGACTGCGCCGCTCCGGGCTGGCGGGAAGCGGAGGTGTGGCGTCAGCTGTACGAGTGGGCCTCGTCGACGCCGGTCGTGCTGCTCAATCCCCTGCCAGCAAAACTGTGGCGCAGAACAGGCCTCGACCTGCCGACGGTACGGGTCTCCAACGGTGTTCCCGGATCGGTCAATTCCCGGCTGGACTTCGAACCGCCGCCGTTGCTGCCGCAGGAGGACGCCGTCGGCAAGGAAGGCGACTGGCTGCCCATTCCGGTGCTGTCGATGTCGCCGTATTCCCTGGGCCGCTGGTCACGAACGTTGATGCGCGCGGACCCCGAAGGGTGCGGCGCGGTGCTGGTCCCGCAGAGCGGACGGCCCGCGGGACGGGTGAGGGGAAGCTCTGGAGCCATGACCTCGGAGGGCTTCCTGCGCACCGCTTCACCCTCGGCGGCGCGTCTGGCGGTCCTGTGCTCCACCTTCGACCGTCTGAGCATGCGACTGCTGCACCTCATCCGGCAGGAGCTGGTACCCGAGTCGACGGTGGCCGATGTCGCCGAACTTCTCACCAGCGGGCTCTTCTCGCTCGAGGTGGACGAAGGGGGAAAGGTCGAACTGGGCCTGTCGCAACCGGTGCAGCGCCGGCTGCGACAGGACCTGGCGGAACACGACGTATGGCGGATCAACCGGGCACTGAGCCGCCATGTGTCGGCTCAGGAGAACCGGCGTGGACAACTGCTCGCGGTGGCTCACGATCCCGACGGCCAGGTCGATCTGCCCGCAGAGCTCCAGGCGTTCGGGCAGGCGTCGCAGCGGACGCTGGAGCTGCTGGGTCTGTCGGCGGATGACGGGGTGGTAGCCGGTGGACGGCGGCCGGAACACAGGGCGGTGGCAGTAGACGTCGAACTCCCGTCGGAGCCGGAGCCGGAGCCGGAGCCGGAGCCGGAGCCGGAGCCGGAGCCCGAGCCCGACCCGGAGCGGGGTCAGGCGTCTGCGCCGGAGCAGGAGTGGGGTCAGGCGTCTGCGCCGGAGCAGGAGTGGGGTCAGGCACCTGAGCCGGAGTCGGTCAACCAGCCGTATTTCTTCCTCAGTTATGCACATACGCCCACCTGGGGGCCCGGCGAAAGTGATCCGGACCACTGGGTGCACGTCCTCTTCAGGGATCTGTGCGACCACATCATGGCGCTCACGGATCTTCCGCGTGGCGCGCCCGCGGGTTTCATGGACCGGGAGCTGCGCTCGGGTGAGGGATGGCCGGAAAAGCTCAGTGAGAATCTGGCGACGTGCCGGGTGTTCGTGCCGCTGTTCTCCCCGCGATACTTCACGAGTGAAAGTTGCGGCCGTGAGTGGTTCGCGTTCAACGAACGCATTGTGCAGGCGCGGGCCGCCGGCTTCCCTGATTTTCCCGCCATCGTCCCGGCGCTGTGGACGCGTGTGGACTACTACCAACTCCCTGACTCCGTAAAACATCTTCACGTGGATCACGCGGCATTCGGCGAGCGTTACACGACCGATGGGCTCTACGGAATGATCAAGCTCAACCGGCTGCGTGACGAGTACGAGGAAGCGGTGCTCAAGCTGGCCCAGCGGATCGTGCAGGTGGCCCAGGAGTCGCCGCTACCGCCCAGCGCACCCCGCCGCTTCGAGAGCACGCCGAGCGCGTTCAAGCCACGCGGTGAGGGACCCCGACGCATCCATCTGACCGTGGTGGCGCCCACACGCGAGAGCGTTCCCGAGCACCGCGACGTACGTCCGTACGGTGACGACGCTCAGGACTGGAACCCCTATCACTCGGAGTCGACCCGTCCTCTGCCCGCGCTCGCCGAGGAACTCATCCGGTCACTGGACTACCGGGTCACCGTCTCCTCGTTCGACGACGAGGAGGTGACGGACGAGGAGTCCGCAAGGGCAGGCGTGGGATCGGCGCCGGAGATTCTTCTCCTCGACAGGTGGGCGCTCACCGACGAGGAACGGCGGCGCAGACTTCAGCAGTTCGACGCCGGACCCCGACCCTGGGTCAGCGTGATCGTCCCCTGGGACCGGACCGACCCCCAGGGTTTCGGTGACGAGGGCCGCGAGCTCGTCGAGGATCTGGAACGGACTCTGCCTCAGACTCTGGACCGGTGCCGACAGACCGACCAAGGGAACGCGGTCAATGGCGTGCCCACGCTGAAGGCGTTCACCGACGTCCTCCCGTCCGTCGTCGCCCACGCGACCCAGCAGTACATGAGGACGCAGAGCACGTACAGGCATTCGGGGCAGCCGATCGCCAAGCCGCGACTGACGGGCCCCAGCCAGCCGGCGCGCCCCGGTGACGAAGCCCACGACGAGAAGAATTACCCAGCTGATGGCCCTGCGGCAGACCCGTGAGCAACGGGCATTGCACAGCGTGCCCCGCTCCGGTGGTCACTGAGACGCCTCCGTCGCCACCGTCCGAGCCCACCGGTAGTCCGCCTTCCCGCTCGGCGAGCGCTGGATGGTGTCCGTGATGACGAGTTGGCGGGGAATCTTGTAGCCCGCGAGGTGGGTGCGGCAGTGGCTCTGGATGTCCTCCAGGGACGGGTGGCCCGCGCCCTCGCGGAGCTGGACGACCGCGGCGACGTGGTTGCCCCACGTCTCGTCGGGTACCCCGGCGACCAAGGCGTCGTACACGTCCGGATGCGACTTGAGGGCCTGCTCGACCTCTTCCGGATAGACCTTCTCGCCGCCGGTGTTGATGCACTGGGAGCCGCGGCCGAGGACGGTGACGATGCCCTCCTCGTCGACCGTGGCCATGTCGCCGAGGAGCACCCAGCGCTCGTCGCCCTTCTGGAAGAAGGTCTCGGCGGTCTTCTTGGGGTCGTTGTAGTAGCCGAGGGGCACATGGCCGCGCTGGGCGATGCGGCCGGGCTCGCCGACGGCGACGGGCTCGTACGTGACAGGATCCACCACCTGCGTACGGGAGTTGACGCGCACCCGGAATCCGCGCGCCGGGCCCGAGTCGGCCGTCGCGGTGCCGTTGAAGCCCGACTCCGACGAGCCGAAGTTGTTCAGCAGCATCACGTTCGGGACCAGCGCCTGGAACTGCTCGCGCACCGTGTCCGACATGATCGCGCCGGAGGACGACACGCTGAACATCGAGGAGCAGTCGGTGCCCTTCATGGGCCCGTTCAGCGCGTCGATCAAGGGTCGCAGCATCGCGTCGCCGACCAGCGACACACTGGTGACCTTCTCCTTCTCGATCGTCCGCAGGACTTCCTCGGGTACGAACTTGCGGTGGATCACGATGCGTTGGCCGAAGTTGAAGCCGATGAAGGCGGTGAGCGTCGAGGTGCCGTGCATCAGCGGGGGAGTGGGGAAGAAGGTGATTCCCTCGCCGCCGGCCGCGACGCGCTCGGCGAGCTCCTGCGGCGTCTTGACCGGCTCGCCGGTCGGAGCGCCGCCGCCGAGGCCGGAGAAGAACAGGTCCTCCTGCCGCCACATCACACCCTTCGGCATCCCTGTCGTGCCACCGGTGTAGATGATGAACTGGTCGTCCGCCGAGCGCGGCGGGAATCCCCGCTCGGGGGATGCGGCGGCCGCGGCGTGCGTGAATTCCTCCGCGTCCAACGAGGCCGCACCGGGTGCGGGGGAGCCCACCCGTACGACATGCCGCAGTGCCGGAGCGTGCGGCAGCGCCGCCGCCACCCGGCACGTGAACTCCGCGTCGAAGACCAGGGCCACCAGGTCCGCGTCCCGGTAGAGGTAGGCCAACTCCTCTTCCACATAGCGGTAGTTCACGTTGACCGGTACGATCCGAGCCTTCAGACAGCCCAGGACGGTCTGCAGGTACTCGACGCCGTTGTACAGGTGGAGTCCGAGGTGTTCGCCGGGGCGTATGCCGCTGTCGATCAGGTGGTGCGCGACACGGTTCGCGGCCGCGTCCAGCTGGGCGTACGTCAGCCGGCGCTCCGCACCCGTGCCGGGATGGTCGATGTACACGAGCGCCTCGCGCCCCGGGACGACGTCGACGACCGACTCGAACAGGTCGGCAAGGTTGTACTCCACCGCTCCTCCTGATCCCGAACGTCCGTGGCTGCACTCGGCTCGACGGTCATCAGAGCAAAGCCGCACCCAACTGTGAAGGGTCCCGGCAGAAGAAATCTGACTGTCTGTCAGAAAACCCTTGTACTGGCTCCGCCCCTCCTGCAACCTGTTCTCGTTCCTGAGACGGGAGGACGGCAATGGGTGGGACGGAACACCTCACCGTGCAGCGCGAAGGCGCGACACTGGTACTCACGCTCAACAGGCCCGAGGCCAAGAACGCGCTCTCGCTGCCGATGCTGGTCGGCCTGTACGACGGCTGGGTCGAGGCCGACGAGGACGACGCGATCCGCTCGATCGTGCTCACCGGAGCGGGCGGTGCCTTCTGCGCCGGAATGGATCTCAAGGCGCTGGCCGGAAACGGGATGGCGGGCGAGCAGTACCGGGGCCGGCTCAAGGCCGACCCCGATGTGCACTGGAAGGCGATGCTGCGCCACCACCGGCCCCGCAAGCCGGTGATCGCCGCCGTCGAAGGGCACTGCGTCGCGGGCGGCACGGAGATCCTCCAGGGCACCGACATCCGGGTCGCCGGTGAGTCTGCGACCTTCGGGCTCTTCGAGGTCAAGCGCGGTCTGTTCCCGATCGGCGGTTCGACGGTCCGGCTGCAACGCCAGATCCCGCGCACCCACGCCCTCGAAATGCTGCTCACGGGACGCCCGTACACGGCCCGGGAGGCCGCCGACATCGGTCTGATCGGCCATGTCGTCCCCGACGGCAGCGCGCTGGACAAGGCCCTCGCCCTAGCCGAGCAGATCAACGCCTGCGGCCCGCTGGCCGTCGAGGCCGTGAAGGCCTCGGTGTACGAGACCGCCGAGATGACCGAGACCGACGGGCTCGCCGCCGAGCTCAAGCGCGGTTGGCCGATCTTCGACACCGCCGACGCCAAGGAGGGCTCCCGAGCCTTCGCCGAGAAGCGCCCGCCCGTCTACCGGCGCGCCTGATCCGAAGCCCGCGCCCGGGCGCGCCTCACCTCTTACGGGACGGGCGTGTCCGACCCTTCGAAGGAGACACCCGGGATGCCCGAAGTCCTCAAAGCCCCGCTCGTCGTCGAATTCCCCTTCACCCGCTCGCTCGGCCCCGTCCAGAGCGCCTTCCTCACCGGCCTGCGCGAGCGCGTCGTCCTCGGAGTGAAGACCCTGGACGGCCGCACCCTTGTCCCGCCCGTCGAGTACGACCCGGTCACCGCCGAGGAGATACGCGACCTGGTCGAGGTCGCCCCCACCGGCACGGTCACCACCTGGGCCTGGAACCATGAACCCCGCCGAGGTCAGCCCCTCGACACCCCCTTTGCCTGGGCTCTGGTGAAACTCGACGGTGCCGACACCGCCCTCCTGCACGCCCTCGACGCTCCTGGCCCCGACGCCGTACGCACGGGTATGCGCGTCCGCATCCGCTGGGCCGAGGAGCGCTCCGGTGCCATCACGGACATCGCCTGCTTCGAACCGTACGAGGGCATCGCGGAACTCACGGGCCACAGCGGCCGGTTCGAGGACATGGTGACCGGCATCGTGGCCCCCGCCCGCCTCGACTACGTCTACTCGCCCGGTCGCGCCCAGACCGGCTACATCAACGCCCTCTCCGATCAGCGCACCGTCGGCGAGCGCTGCCCGTCCTGCCGCAAGGTGTACGTCCCGCCGAGAGGTGCCTGCCCCACCTGCGGTGTCGCCACATCCGAACAGGTCGAGGTGGGGCCGCGCGGCACGGTCACCACGTACTGCATCGTCAACATCAAGGCGAAGAACCTCGACATCGAAGTGCCGTACGTCTACGCGCACATCGCCCTCGACGGTGCCGACCTCGCGCTGCACGGCCGGATCGGCGGCATTTCCTACGACGAGGTGCGCATGGGCCTGCGCGTGGAGCCGGTGTGGACGCAAGGCGGCCGCTACCCGGATCACTACCGGCCCACCGGCGAACCCGACGCGGACTACGAGACGTACAAGGAGCTGTTGTAGATGCCGCCCATCAGGGACATCGCTGTCGTCGCCTTCGCGCAGACCGACCACCGGCGCACCAGTGACGAGCTCTCCGAGGTGGAGATGCTCATCCCGGTCCTGCACGACGTCCTCGACCGGACGGGTCTGAAGACCAGAGACATCGGCTTCACCTGCTCCGGTTCCACGGACTATCTCGCGGGCCGCGCCTTCTCCTTCACGATGGCGCTCGACGGGGTGGGCGCCTGGCCGCCGATCTCCGAGTCGCACGTGGAGATGGACGGCGCATGGGCACTGTACGAGGCATGGACGAAGCTGCTCACCGGGGAGGTCGACACCGCGCTCGTGTACGCGTACGGCAAGTCCTCGCCCGGTTCCGTGCGGGACGTTCTGACCCGGCAGCTCGACCCGTACTACGTGGCACCCCTGTGGCCGGATTCCGTCGCGCTCGCGGCGCTTCAGGCCCAGGCGCTGATCGACGCGGGCGAGACCGACGAGCCCGCTCTTGCCTCCGTCGCAGCCCGCAGCCGTGCCTCGGCGTCCGCCAACTCCCACGCGCAGCTGCGTGGTTCGGTGGCTCAAGGCGATTACCTCGTACGTCCCCTGCGTACCGGTGACTGCCCGCCCATCGGCGACGGTGCCGCCGCCGTGATCCTCGCGGCGGGTGAGCGGGCCCGCGAGCTGTGCGAACGGCCCGCCTGGATCCGGGGCATCGACCACCGCATCGAGGCGCACGGCCTCGGCGTCCGTGATCTGACCGACTCGCCGTCCACGCGCCTGGCCGCGGAGAAGGCGGGAGTCTTCGAACGTCCCGTCGACACGGCCGAGTTGCACGCCCCCTTCACCTCCCAGGAAGTGGTCCTGCGCAAGGCGCTGCGGCTCGACGAGAGCGTGACGGTCAACCCCTCCGGGGGCGCGCTCGCCGCCAACCCGGTGATGGCGGCCGGGCTGATCCGCCTCGGTGAGGCCGCCGCACGCATCCACCGGGGCGAATCCGACCGGGCGCTCGCGCACGCCACTTCAGGCCCCTGCCTCCAACAGAACCTGGTCGCCGTACTCGAAGGGGATGCCCGATGAGCAAGGAGACCGTGGCCGTCGTTGGCATCGGCCAGACCAAGCACGTGGCGGCCCGCCGGGACGTGTCCATCGCGGGACTGGTCCGCGAGGCGGCCCAACGCGCCCTGGATGACGCAGAGTTGACCTGGGCCGACATCGATGCCGTCGTGATCGGCAAGGCGCCCGACTTCTTCGAGGGCGCCATGATGCCCGAGCTGTATCTCGCGGACGCGCTCGGCGCGGTCGGCAAGCCGATGCTGCGGGTGCACACGGCGGGCTCCGTCGGAGGATCGACCGCCCTGGTCGCCACGAACCTCATCGCGGGACGCGTCCACGGCACCGTCCTGACCCTGGCCTACGAGAAGCAGTCCGAGTCGAACGCCATGTGGGGCCTGTCGCTGCCGATCCCCTTCCAGCAGCCGCTGCTGGCCGGAGCCGGCGGCTTCTTCGCGCCGCACGTGCGCGCGTACATGCGGCGCACCGGCGCACCCGACGCGGTCGGCTCGCTCGTCGCGTACAAGGACCGCCGCAACGCGCTGAAGAACCCCTACGCGCATCTCCACGAGCACGACATCACGCTGGAGAAGGTCCAGGCCTCGCCCATGCTGTGGGACCCGATCCGCTATTCGGAGACCTGCCCGTCCTCGGACGGGGCCTGCGCGATGATCCTCACCGACCGTGCGGGGGCGGCCCGTTCGCCGCGGCCGCCCGCGTGGCTGCACGGCGGCGCGATGCGCAGTGAACCCACCCTCTTCGCGGGCAAGGACTTCGTCTCGCCGCAGGCGGGCAAGGACTGCGCGGCCGACGTGTACCGGCAGGCCGGCATCGCGGACCCGCGCCGTGACATCGACGCCGTCGAGATGTACGTGCCGTTCTCCTGGTACGAGCCGATGTGGCTGGAGAACCTCGGTTTCGCCGAGGAGGGCGAGGGCTGGAAGCTCACCGAGTCCGGGGTGACGGAACTGGACGGAGACCTGCCCGTCAACATGTCGGGCGGGGTCCTCTCCACCAATCCGATCGGTGCCTCGGGCATGATCCGCTTCGCCGAAGCGGCACTTCAGGTGCGTGGGCAGGCCGGAGAACACCAGGTGGACGGCGCTCGCAGGGTGCTGGGACACGCCTATGGCGGCGGATCCCAGTTCTTCTCCATGTGGCTGGTCGGGTCCGCGCCGCCCGCCTCCTGAAGCCGTCCTTCTCACGTGGCCTGTCCGCCGCCCGAACCGATCGCTAGGCTGGCCGCGGACGACGAACCGGGAGGAGCACGGACGTGGCCGAAAGCACCATCGAGCAGCACCCGCTCGCGGGCTGGGACAAGCCGGAGCTGGACCTCAGCAACGCCGATTGGCAGTCCAGCAGCCGAGGGCGGGGAGACGTCCAGATCGCCTTTGTCGAGGGCTTCATCGCGATGCGCAACAGTGGCCGGCCCCAGAGCCCTTCCCTGATCTTCACACCCGCGGAGTGGGGCGCGTTCGTATCGGGGGCCCGCGAGGGCGAGTTCGATCTGACCTGAGCCGACAGCGGTCGGGCCGCCCCGCCTCCCGCGTACGGGGGAGGGGCGGCGTACTCGGGCTGTGCCTCGGCAGCCCTGCCCGGCGGCGGTAGGTCGCGCGGTCCTGTGACCGCGACGTCCGGCCGCCGTGCGGACCGACCGCGCCCTCTGCCCCACCGTCCGCACCGGCGAGGAAATCCTCCGGGTTTCCGGACACACGCCCTATCGGCCCGTCATGTGGCTGTCCTTGAGTCAGGCTGGCCCGAGGAAGATCAATGGCGTGCCGAAGACGAGGATTCCATGAGCACCCTGCCGGTCATCGCGGCGGTCGACGGATCGGACGACGGCCTGCGCGCCCTGGACTGGGCACTCACGGCTGCCCGGATGCGCCGTGCGCCGCTGCGTGTGGTCCATGTGCGGCAGTACGCGCCTTGGGGGCAGCCGGACGTCCTGGTCGCCGGACCACCGGATCCGGCCGACGATCATGTACTCGAGCGGGTGCGCACCCACCTGGCGGGCCGGTCCGACCTGCCGGCGACCGAGTATGTCGCTCTTGAGGGAGCCCCGGGCGCAGTACTACCCGAACTCGGCTCCGCAGCACAGTTGTTGGTGCTCGGCTCCCGGGGTCGCGGTGGCTTCGTCGGCCTGCTGCTCGGCTCCAGCGGGATGGCCGCAGCGCGGGACGCCGATTGCCCGGTGGTCGTGGTACCGCGCCCCGGACGCGAGGTGCCCGACGCACCCCCCGTCGCACCGGGGCCGCGTGTCGTCGCAGGTCTTCACGTGGACAGCCCCGACCAGGCCACGCTCGCCTTCGCTTTCGAGGAGGCCGCCCTGCGCGCCGCCCGTGTCCAGGTGGTCGCCGCGTACACCTGGCCGGACCCGACGTGGGCCGTGCCCGGTGACTTCGCCCCCGCCACCCTCGACCAGAGTGCGGTGGAGGGCGAGACCCGGACTCTGGCCGACGGTTTCGTCGCCCCGCACCGCGCACGACACCCCGATCTCCAGGTCGATCTCCACGTGCCGCCGGGAGACGCGGCCGGCCACCTCGTCGAGGCCTCGAAAAACGCCGAACTCCTGGTCGTGGGCCGGCACCGCCGCCGCCTCCTCGCGCCCGCCCGCATGATCGGCTCGGTCGCCCAGGCCGTACTCCTGCACGCGGCGAGCCCGGTCGCGGTGGTGCCGCCGACGGCCGCCGAGGAGTGAGCGACCTCCTCCTGCGCTAATGGAAATCGATGAACCTATCATTAGCGCCATGGAGGACTCGATCAGCGGGGATGCCCGCCTCGCCCTGGACCTCGCCCTGACCATCCGGCACGACGGACACGGCGGTGTCGCCGACGATCTCGCCGAGCCCGCGGGGCTGACCGCCTGGGTCCACGCGCACCGCGACACGCTGTCCGGAGCCGGCCGTTTCGTTGCCGATCCGGCCACGCTCACCGCTGTCCGTGACCTCCGCGCCGCCGTCCGTGCCCTCTTCGCCCGCGCCGTACGCCCGGGCGAGCCGAGCACGGCCGACGCCGCCCGACTGCTTCCCGTGCCCCAGGCCGTGGAGCGACTCAACGCGGCGGCCGGGCTCGCCGCGACCGTTCCCGTGCTCGTATGGGACGAGGGCGCCGACCCTGTCGTACGCGAGGAGGCCCCGAGCGGGGACATTCCGCTCACGGCCGTCCTCGCCCACGCCGCGACGGCCTTCCTCGCGAGTCCCGGCCGACGACGTCTGCGCGCCTGTCACGCGCCGCGCTGCGTGCGGTACTTCATCAAGGAGCACCCGCGCCAGGAGTGGTGCAAACCGTCGTGCGGAAACCGCGCCAGGGTCGCCCGTCACCACGAGCGGCACAAGAAGTCCGCATAGTCCGCAAGTCGATGTCCGACTGTTCCGGTCAGAAGTGGTCGAGTGGGCACCGTCGGCCCGCTCCGGGCGTACGCTGAGGTGCCTGTAGGTCACGGTGCGCACCTGCTCCCCGCGCCGGCTGCACCACCGTGGCAGGGGGTGCATCATGGGCCAGCGCAGCCTACGGAGTCGACGGACGCTCTTCGAGCGCGAGAGTGAACTCGCCGCTGCCGAGGACGCGTTGAGCGAGCTCACCGGACTGAACAGGGACGGTGGCGAGCCACCCGAGCGCCCCCGCGGCGCGCTTCTCGCCTTCGCCGGCCGTGCCGGAATCGGCAAGACCACCCTCCTCGCCGAAGTGCGCCGCCGCGCCGCGGCCAAGGGCTGCACCGTGCTGTCCGCGCGCGGTGGCGACCAGGAGCAACGCGTCGCCTTCCACGTCGCCCGCCAGCTCCTGCAGCCGCAGCTCGCCGGATCCCCGGAGCCCGAACTCCGATCCCAGCTCGGGAGTTGGTACGCGATCATCGGCCCCGCGCTGGGCCTTTGCGCGCCGGCCGAGGGCGCCCCGCCCGACCAGCAGGGGCTGCGCGACGGCCTCGACTGGGTGCTCACGCATCTCGCGGTGCAGCGCGCCCCGATGGTGCTCGTCCTCGACGACGCGCACTGGGCCGACCCGGAGTCGCTCAGCTGGCTTGCCGCGTTCGCGCCGCGCGCCGAGGAACTCCCGCTGCTGCTCGTCGTCGCCTACCGGCCCGACGAACTCCCCGACCACGCCGAGACGTTCAGGGGCCTGCCCGGGCGCGCGGGCCAGCGCCCCATCGACCTCGAACCGCTCAGCGCGGCGGCCGTCGCCCGTCTCGTACGGGAAGATCTCGGCACCCAGGCCGACGACGCGTTCTGCCGAGAGTGCTGGGCGGTCACCGCGGGCAACCCCTTCGAGGCCGTCGAGCTGACCGCGAAGGTGCGCGACCGCGGACTGATCCCGACGGAGGCCGGAGCGCACCTGCTGCGCGACCTGGCGGCCGCCGTCAAGGGCAGCGGGCTGATCGCCCGTCTCGAACGCCTCGGCCCGTCGACCGTCCGCTTCGCCTGGGCCTGCGCGGTGCTCGGCACCGAGATCCATCCGACGCTCGCCGCCGCCGTCGCGGGCCTCGGCTCCGAGGAGGCCGCCGACGCGGCTGACGCCCTGCGCGGCGCCCGTATCCTCACCGGCGCCGACATCCTGGAGTTCGTCCACCCCCTCATCGCCACCGCGGTCTACCGCGCCATCCCCGGCGGCGTCCGCGTCGCGCTGCACGGCCAGGCCGCCTGGTGTGTCGTCGACGAAGGCCTCGGCCCGTCCGCTGCCGCACGCCACCTCCTGGAGACGCACCCCGACGGCGACGCCTGGATCGTCCAGCAGTTGCGCGCCGCCGCCCGCGAGACACTCCGCGCCGGCGCACCCGACGCCGCCCGCCGCTATCTCGCCCGCGCCCTGCGTGAACCGCCGCCCTTCGAGGACCGGGCCACCGTCCTGTACGAACTGGGCTGCGCCTCCCTGCTCACCGAACCGGCGACCACGGTCAACCATCTGCGCGCCGCCCTCGAGGAACCCATCGCCGCTCCGGAACTGCGCCACCACATCGTCTACCGCCTCTCCCAGGTCCTCGCCCACAGCGACCGCCTCGCCGAGGCCTCGGAGACGCTCGCCCGCGAGATCCGCGTGACCGGCGACGCCCGGGTACGGCTGCGCATGCAGTCCGAGCAGTTCATGTGGGACGCGTTCCGCGCCGACGAACCCGACTCGCCCGCCCGCTCCCGCCGGCTGGCCCGCCTCGCCGACCGGCTCACCGGCCGTGAACTCACCGAGCGCTACGTCATCGGTCTGCGTGCCTGGGACGCCACCCTGCGCGGCGAACCCGCCCACATCGCCCTCCACCACGCCGAACGCGCCCTCGCCGGAGGCTTCGGCTGGGCCGAGGCCGACCGCGGCTTCGAGGTGCCCGTCCTGGTCGCGCTCACGTTCATGTACGCGGACCGGCCGGGGCGCACAGAAGAGTTGTTCGCCACCGGAATCGCCGACTTCGAGGCGCAGGGCTGGCACGGCGCGCACCTCTCCTTCGGCTACACGCTGCTCGGGTACCTGCGCTACCGCCGCGGCCGCCTCGCCGAGGCCGAGGACTTCGTCCGAGCGGGCCTGCGGCTCGCCGAGCGCGTGGGACCAGGCACCCCCGTTCACTGGTACGCCGTCGGCATCCTCATCGAGATCCTGCTCGCCCGCGGCCGGATCACCGAGGCCGCGCAGACCGGCGAGGACTACGCGTTCGGGGCACCCTTCCCGGCCGCCGTGACCTTCCCCGACGTCCAGACCGTGCACGGCGAGCTGCTGCTCGCCCGCGGTCTCACCAAGGACGCCGCCGCCGAGCTGGCCGCGGCCGGGCGCCGCCTCGACCCGCGCGGCATGCGCAACCCCGCCTGGTGCCCCTGGCAGCTCCACCTCGCCCGTGCCGAGAGCCACGACGCCCCGGAGCGCGCCGTCACCACGGCACTCGAAGCGGTGAACCGCGCCCGCCAGTACGGCACGCCCTCCGCGATCGGCCAGGCACTGCGCGCCGCCGCGGATGTCTCCTCCGGCTCGGCCCGGGTCAAGTTCCTCGAAGAGTCCGTCGGGCATCTGGAACGCTCCCCGGCCGCGTACGAGCTCGCCTGCGCCCTGGTCGCGCTCGGCACCGAACTGCGCCGCGTCGGACGCCCGAAGGAAGCCGCCGAACACCTCTACCGGGGGCTCGACGCGGCCGTCCAGTGCGCGGCCGACGGGCTCGTCGAAGAAGCCCGCGACGAGCTGGCCGCCGCCGGACTGCGACCGCGTCGGCTGCACAGCACCGAGACGGACACACTGACGGCCCGCGAGCGCGCCGCCGCCGGCCTCACCGTCCGGGGCCGCGGCACGGCCGAGATCGCCGACGAACTCCACACCGACGAGCCGACCGTCGTGCGCCTGCTGTCGGCTGTGTACCGGAAGGTGGGCACGGACCGCACGGGACTCGACTCCGCACTGGGCGGACAAGTGGCGCAATAGCTGAGGTCCGGCTGTCCGGACACGGGGGCGCAGCCGTCTCCCCGAGCGCTCGGACGGGGCGCCCCTGGGGCCCGGTTCGCGCCCGTGCACGTACCATTGCGGCATGTCCTTCCTCCGCCGCCGCAGCGCCACGCCCGCCGGGCCCGACTTCGATGTTCTGGCCATGGATCCGGGCGACTGGCCGGGCAATCTCGGCGCGGGCCTGCTGCCCGCCCCCGACGGCAGCTGCCAGGGCGTCTTCCTGCGTTATGACCTGTTCGGCGGCCGTGGCCCCGCGATGATCATCGGCAATCTGCCGGAGGGCTCCCCGGCCCGTGACGTCGCCGAGGGCGAGGTCCCCTTCGAGGTGGCCCAGCTGCTGCTCGCGCTGGAGAACGACGAGGAGGTCACCGTCACCGGGACCGAGGACATGCCGGTGATGCAGGGCGACAACCTCCTGATCGTGCGCCGTCTCAAGCTCTCCGAGACCCGTATCTCGTGCGTCCAGTTCGACCGCAGCGACAATGTCCTGGTGACCATCGCCGCCTGGGACCGCCCCATCACCGACGACCTCTACACGCTGCTGAAGCCCCTGCCCGCGGAGCTCTTCCAGCAGGGTTGAGGCAGCCGTCCTTCGTATGTGTGACGGGCGTCCGGCGTGCCGGCCGGCGCGGCTCCGGTCGTACAGGAGGCGGATAGCGCCCGTGTCCGTGACGCTCGTGGAGGTCAGCGACCAGGATGAGGACGCGGTCGAGCCGTCGGTGAACAGGCGTTCGCCGCCGCCGACGAGCTCCGGGCACAAGGTGATGCTGAGGCGGTCCAGCTCCCCGGCCTCGAGCAGTTGCCGGATGACGTCGGCGCCGGCGAGCACGATGATGTCGCCGCCCGCCTGCTGCCGCAGTTGCTTGACGGTGGCGCCAGGGTCCGCGGTGGCGAGGCGCGCGTTGTCCCAGTCCACCTGCTCCAGCGTCCTGGAGAAGACGACCTTCTCGACCTCGTTGAGCCAGCGCGCGAACGTGCGGTCGCGCGGGTCGGCGTCGGCGGCCACGGCGGGCCAGAAGCCCGCGAAGCCCTCGAAGTTCTTGCGACCGAGCAGCGCCGTCGTGGCCGCACCCGTGACGTGCACCATATGAGAGCGGGAGCCGTCGCTGACGGCGTGCGGCACGATCCGGCTCATGTCGTACGCGCCGACGGGGCCGGCGACCCGCCCGTCGAGGGACAGCGCGAGGTTGGCGACGACGGTCCGGGTGCGGGACGACTCTCCGGCGGAGGTCATCGTCTGCTCCTGGGGTCCGGTGGTCGGGCGAGAAGCACGTTCGGTCGGGACAACGGGATCAGCGCGCCCCGCCGGATGGCAGGTTGTTGTCGGATTTCGTGACATCGGGCCCGGGTTCAGGAGCCGAAGGCCTCCTGAACCCGGGCCCGTCGTACGCGGATCGGGTCCGCCCTTACGAGTGCGACGGCATCACCTTCACATCCGCGGCCCGCACGAACGCCACCCGATGCCCGAACTGGATCTCGTAGTACATGTCCGTGCCGATCACGACCTTGTGCGGTGCCGTGTCGAAGGTCGGCGCGTAGAAGTACTCGCCCGGCACCTTGTCGCCGACCGCGTACTCCTGGCCCGCGAGGAGTTGGTAGGGCAGGGGCGAGACCGACTGGACGGGCACACCCGTCGGGTAGGCCCCCTTCTCCGGGTAGGCACGACCGTAGACGGGGATCTCCTGGAGACCGTCCTTGGGCGTGATGACCAAGCCCGACGCGTTCACCGCCGTCGGCTGCTTCTCCGGGTTCTTGAACCAGGCCTTCTGCCCCAGGTACCAGATCGCCGTCCAGTCGCCGTCGCGGCCGGCGACCGCGTACTGCTGCCCCGTGGAGACACGCGAGGCGACGTCGTTCACGTCGATCGTCGAGGCGTCGCCCTTGGGGTACAGACCGATGTCCTTGATGAGGGGTGAGGTCTCGTCCGGCTGGGAGTAGAGCCGCACCTCGCTGGAGCCGTGTGCCGCGCAGGGCTCGTCCTTGGTGACACAGCCCGTGTACACCGGCTGGTTCTTGTCGAAGTCGGGCAGCACGGTCACCAGCCCGCCGCCCTGCTTCGTGGCGCCGTGGAAGGGGTGCCCCAGCAGCGTGAAGTAGTGCTGCCAGTCCCAGTACGGGCCCGGGTCCGTGTGCATGCCGGGGATGGTCGACGTCGTCGGGCCGGCCACGTTGTCGTGTCCGATGATGTGCTGCCGGTCCAGCGGAATGGCGTACTTCTTGGAGAGGTACTTCACCAGCCGCGCCGAGACCTGGTACATCTCCTCCGTGTACCAGGCGTCCGGCGAGGCGAGGAAGCCCTCGTGCTCCAGGCCGATCGACTTGGCGTTGATGTACCAGTTGCCCGCGTGCCAGGCGACGTCCTTGGCCTTCACATGCTGGGCAATGTGACCGTCGGTCGAGCGCAGGGTGTAGTTCCACGACACATAGGTCGGATCCTGGACCAGCTTCAGGACGCCGTCCCAGGTGCCCTCCGTGTCATGGATGACGATGTACTTGATGCTCTGCGAGGCGGGCCGGTCGCCGAGGTCGTGGTTCCCGTAGTCGCCCTCGCCGAACTCCTCGTACGGAGCCGGAACCCACTCGCAGGCCACGCTGTCCGGACACTCGGTGCCGGCGGCAGAGGCCGCACGCAGTCCCGCCCGCCGGAGCTGTGCCGTGTCCGGGCTCACCTCGGGCTGGGCGGCGAGTGCCACCTGCTGTCCGGTGTCGGTGAAGCGTTCCTCGCCCTCGTGGATCACGTCGTACACGTCATCGGCGTACGTCGCCGCCGTCGCGCTGTCGTCCGCGCCCGAGAAGCGTGCCACGGCCCCGTACCAGTCGGCCGCGTCATCGCTCAGCGGCTCGCCGAGGTCCTGCTGCGCGGTGGCGAGGAGCGCGGCGCCGCCTTCGATGTTCGCGGCGGCGTCCGTACGCAGCCGCTCCGCCGAGAGGCCGGTGAGTTCGGCAGCCTTCGTCAATGTCTTGAGCCGGGCCGGGAGTTCGGAGTTCTCCGGAACCTTCGCGTCGGGAAGGAGGGCCGCACGTGAGCTGTCGCCGCGGGCGTCCTCCGTGCCTTCGCTGTGGTGCGGTGCCTCGACGATCGCCGTACGGGCGTCGGTGAGGTGCATCGGGCCGTAGCCGCCGCTGACGCTCGGGGCACCGGCGTGCGCGTCCCAGCGGGACTGCAGATAGGAGACGGCGAGAAGGACGCTCTGCGGCACGTGGTACTCGGCTGCCGCATCGGCGAAGGCCCGCTGCAACTGCGCGGAGGGGGCCTGCGCGGCGGTGCTGGACGGCGCCGCGCCGAGCAACGGCAGGAGCAGTGCCGCGGAGGCGATGGCTCCCGCGGTCCTGCGCCCGCGTCTGTGCCCGGCGGTGGCGTTGGGGTCGGTGGCGGATGCTCGCAATGCAGCCTCCTGGGACGGTCGAGCGCGATGGGGCGTGCGGGGGCCGATCGTGCGTCAGTGGTACCGGCTCTCCGACGATCCGTCAATCATGCCCAGAGACAGGCGATTTCCCACGTCAATAGCGGGTGAAGGGGTTTTCGTGGCGGCGGTCACCCGGCCTGCGGGGCGTCAGTGGAGTGGACCAATGACCCGAATGGGGGACGCCTGCGACACGCTCGCGGGCTGGGGCCGCCGGACACGACGAAGGTCCGCGGTGCGCCCCTGTCCCTGGCGCAACCGCGGACCTCCGTCCCCGTCAGCGAGTGCCGACCGCCGCTCGAACGGCCCGACGGGCCAACTGGCAGTCGTCATGCAGCCGCCTCAGCAGCAGCCGCTGTTCCTCGCCGGACGGCGCAGCACCCGGGTGGGCCGGTCCCGATGCCGCCGGGGTCGTGTCGTGCATCGAACGCTGCAGGGCCGTCTCGTACGTACGGATCTCCCTGGTGAGGACGAGCATCAGGTTCACCAGGAAGGCGTCGCGCGCCGCGGGCCCCGCCGACTGCGCCAGCTGGCTGATCTGCCGTCGGGCCACGGGGGCATCCCCGAGGACCGCCCACAGCGTCGCCAGGTCGTACCCCGGCAGATACCAGCCCGCGTGCTCCCAGTCCACCAGCACTGGACCGGCCGGTGAGAGAAGGATGTTCGACAGGAGTGCGTCGCCGTGACAGAACTGGCCCATGCCCTGCCGGCCCGCCGAGTGAGCGATGCCGTGTACCAGTTTCTGCAGATCACCCATGTCCCGGTCCGTGAGCAGACCCAGCTCATGGAAACGGGAGATCCGCTCCGCGTAGTCCAGCGGGGCGTCGAACGTCCCCGCCGGCGGCCGCCACGCGTTCAGCCGGCAGATCGCGCCCAGCGCCGCCCGGATGTCCGCGCGGGGTGGGGCCTCCGCCGGATGCCGCTGCAGAGCGGCCACCCGGCCCGGCATCCGCTCGATCACCAGCGTGCAGTTGTCCGGATCCGCCGCGATCAGCCGGGGCACCCGCACCGGCGGCCGGTGCCGCACGAACGAGCGGTAGGCAGCTATTTCATTCCGGATCCGCTCGGTCCAGATGGGGGAGTGGTCCAGTAAACACTTGGCGACGGCCGTGCTGCGCCCCGTCGTACCGACGAGGAGCACGGAGCGTCCGCTGCGGCGCAGCACCTGGACCGGAGCGAACTCCGGGCAGATCCGGTGCACCGACGCGATCGCCGTGCGCAGCTGCGCGCCCTGGGGGCCGGACAAGTCGAGTCTCCCGCTGAGCGGTTGGGTGCCGAGCCCCGGAACGCGCCGTGTCCTGCCGGCACCGAGCACAGGGGCCGCCGCCTGGCGCGCGGGGTCGAGGTAAGGGCCGCCGCCGCCCGGGCGGGGGTGCAGCGACCGGGGCGGAGCGGACACGGAGGACGATGCTGCGTACATGGGCGATACAGATCCCTTCGTGTGCCTGCAAGTTGCCGCGCTACCCGCCCCGGCCGCCCTGGTGCACCCTGGGGAATGTCCTTGGGGCAACCGGGTCGGGGTGGCGCGTTCCTACCTGACACCTGGTGCCCAGTGGCAGACCATCTGGCGCACCCTGGCGAACCCTGGCGAATAGTCGCTCAGCAACTGACAGGCGGTTACTGTCAATTCAGCCGAGAACCTGGGGGCTTGAAGTGAACGGACAACCCAACACCCGCCTGTCGGACCTGTTCGGCCTCGCCGGCTGGTCCAAGGGCGAGCTCGCGAGGATGGTCAACCGACAGGCGGCGGCCATGGGCCACCCCCAACTGGCGACCGACACCTCGCGGGTGCGGCGTTGGATCGACATGGGAGAGATCCCGCGCGATCCCGTGCCGAGGGTGCTGGCGGCTCTGTTCACCGAGCGTCTCGGCCGTGTCGTGACCATCGAGGACCTCGGTCTGGTCCGGCACGGGCGTGTGGGGAAACGGCAGGGCGGCGGGAATGCGGAACATCCCGACGGTGTGCCGTGGGCGCCCGAGCGAACCGCCGCGGTCCTCACCGAATTCACGGGAATGGACCTCATGCTCAACCGACGCGGCTTGGTGGGCGCGGGTGCCGCGCTCGCCGCAGGATCCGCACTCAGTACGGCCATGCACGACTGGCTCCACACCGATCCGGCCCTCACGGCCGACGCTCCCCAATTCGACGATCCCCTGCACGCCGACCCCGCTGGGTTCGACCGCTACGAGGCCGCCCCCATCGGGTCGCAGGAGATCGAGGAACTGGAGCGCTCGGTAGAGGTGTTCCGGGCCTGGGACGCGGCCCGCGGCGGCGGGCTGCAGCGCAAGGCTGTGGTGGGCCAGCTCAACGAAGTGGGAGGCATGCTCTCCTACCGACACCCCGACCATCTGCAGCGGCGCCTGTGGGGCGTCGCCGCCAACCTCGCCGTCCTCGCGGGCTGGATGTCGCACGACGTCGGCCTGGAGCCCACGGCTCAGAAGTACTTCGTCATCGCCGCCCACGCGGCCCGAGAGGGCGGTGACCGGCCCCGCGCCGGAGAGGCGCTCTCCCGAGCGGCTCGCCAAATGGTGCATCTGGGCCGGCCCGACGACGCACTCGACCTCATGAAGCTCGCCAAGTCCGGTTCCGGCGACGAGGTGCTGCCCCGCACCAAGGCCATGCTCTACACCATCGAGGCCTGGGCACAGGCGTCCATGGGCAAGGGCCAGGCCATGCGGCGCACGCTCGGTCAGGCGGAGGACCTGTTCGTCTCCGACCGGGGTGACGTACCTCCGCCGAGCTGGATGCAGTTGTTCGACGAGGCCGACATGCACGGCATGCAGGCTCTGGCCTACCGCACCCTCGCCGAACACGAGCCGGCCGCGGCGGCCACCGCGCAGTGCCATGCGAAGGAGGCACTGAAGCTGCGCGAGTCGGGCCGGGACCGGTCGAAGATCTTCGACCACATCTCCCTCGCGTCGGCCTGCTTCATCGCCGACGACCCCGAACAGGCCGATCGGTACGCACGGCTGGCCCTGACGTCGATGGGGGCCAACTCCTCCCACCGCACCTGGGACCGGCTGCGCGAGATGTACCGGCTCACCGGGCAGTACTCCAGCTATCCGAAGATCCAAGACCTGCGTGAGGAGATCAAACTCGCCCTTCCCAACGGCTCGTTGAAGCCCAGAGGCGGCAACAGCGCGCGGGCGTAAGGGGGGCCCGTGTCGGAAACACGGGTTGGTCTCCGAACCGGGGTCGTGGCATGACCCCGATGGACAGCGTCGTCAGGAGCCGACCCGGGCGATGAGCACGCAGGCATCGTCCTCGCGCTCGGTCTCGCCGTATTCCTCGACAACCATCCGTACACAGTCCTGAGCCGAGCGGACTCCGTCGAAGCGCGGGGCCAGGTCGAGCAGCCTCTGGACGGCCGCCGTGCGTCCCCCACTCTCGGCTTCGCTCGAGCGAGGGGACCGCCATTCCCGGGGCACCAGTCCATCGGTGTGCAGGAGCAGCAGGTCGCCCTCTTCGAGGCTCTCCTCGGCCTGGCCGTAGACGGCACCCGATGTCGCTCCGAGCAGCACGCCGTCGGGCGCTGCCAGTGCGCGCGCCGTCCCGTTGCGGAACAGCAGCGGGGCGGGGTGTCCTGCCTGCGCCCAGCTGAGGGTGCGGGTCTGGGGCCGATAGCGGCAGCAGACGGCGCTGCCGAGGGAAGGTTGGACGGAGGCGTCGAGCAACTGGTTGAGCCAGGCCAGGAGTTGGCCCGGCTGGGTGCCTGTCACGGCCATGCCGCGCAGGGCGCCGAGGAGCATCGCCATGCCCGAGGTCACGGCCACTCCGTGGCCGGTGAGGTCACCGACGCTCAACAGGGTGTCGCCGTCGGGCAGTTCGAGAGCGTCGTACCAGTTGCCGCCGACCAGTGCGCTGGTCGACGAGGGCAGATAGCGGGCGGTGAGGTCCAGGGCCTGCGCGCCCCGCTGCGGGAACCGCAGGGAACCACGCCACGGCGGCAGCACGGCCTCCTGCAGCTCGACCGCGAGCCGGTGCTCGGCCTGCGCGATGTGCCGTTCGCGCTGCAGCGAGTCACGGGTCTCGCTCACCGTCCGCTGGCTGCGGCGCAGTTCGCTGACGTCGCGCAGCACGGCCCACATCGAGGCGGTGCTGCCATCGGCGTCGAGCACGGGCTCGCCCATCATGTGCACGGTCCGCACTCCGCCGTCGGGGCGCACTACGCGGAACTCGCCGTCGATGGGCTTGGCGTCGATCAGGCAGTCCGTGACCATCGCCGTCAGCTTCGGCCGGTCCTCGTCGACCACCACCGACGGCAGTTCGTCGAGCGTGAGCGGGGGAGCGGCGGGGTCCCGGCCCAGGATCTGATAGAGCTCACCGGACCAACTGGCCTCGTCCGTCAGCAGGTTCCACTCGGCGCTGCCGACCCGGCTCAGCAGCGAGCCGCGCCGGGATGCGGCCGGCACGGCGCGGGCGGCGGGAACGGCTGCGGGTCGAACGGGCACGGGCGGCGGTCCGTCCCGCAGCTGGGCCAAGTGTTCGTCGAGATCGTTGAGTTGGTGCATCGCCAGATTGCAGAGCGCGCGCTGCCAGCGTCCCTGCGGGTCCTCGCCGTCGACGGGAGCGTCACGCCGTACGGCGTCCACCTCACCGCGCAGCTGCCGCGTCTGCGAGATGAGCGCGTCGACCGAGCCGCGCTGGGGCGGCTGAGCGGCTGAGCGGTCCGCAGAGAGATGGGAGGGCATGACGTACTCCGATGCGGGGACGGTACGACCAAGGCTGACGGAAGGACCGTTACGACTGTTGCACAGCCTGCGACGCGCTGTAAGGGATTTGGCAACACACGATACGGTGGTGCTTCTGGCATATGCCGCAGTCCTCCCGGACCGGGCATGCGGTATCGATTCGGTACGCGTCCGGTGTGACCAAGTCGTAGATGGCCTACGTGACTTGACGGTCTGCCGGGGTGTACGCGCCCGCCGTTCAACCTCCTGTTCGAGGGACGTTTGTGCGAAGCCTTCTCTATCACCGGATCCGGCGAACTCGCCCGGGTTCAGCGGGATCCTTGCGAGGAACAAGCCCGGGACTTCAGTCCGTTTTAGTCCCGGGTCGTTGACAGTGAGCGTACGAAGTCCCTCACCTCGGCCTCGTAGAGGGAAGCCGGGTCGATGCCCATCGAGGTGAAGTTGCCCTCGATCTCCAGGCCGACCAGCCCGTGCAGATGGGCCCACAGCATCGTGGTCCGCGCGGCGACCGCCTCCGGCACGTTCTTGATCCCGTGGTGCTTCATCCAGTCCCGGAACTGGGCCGCCGGGCCTTCCGGGACCGCCGTGCCCGGCTTCGCGAGGGCGCCCACCACCTCCAGTACGACTTCCATGGCGGGCTGCGAGGCCTCGACCAGGCTCGTGGACTGTGCGTCATATCCCTGAAGCGGCGCCCGGAACAGGAGTCGGTAGCGGTGCGGCTCGGTCAGTGCCCAGGCGCGGTAGGCCTGAACGACCGCGGTCAGGCGGGCGACCGGGTCCGTCGCGCCGGTGCCGGCCCCGCGGGAGAGGGCGGAGGCGAGGTCCCCGTAGGCGTCGATGACCAGCTCGGTCAGCAGGCTGTCCCGGTTGGTGAAGTAGCGGTAGAGCGCGGGGCCTGTCATGCCCACCTGTTTGGCGATGGCGTTGAGTGACAGCGCCTCCGGGCCACCCTCGGCCAGTTGCCGCAGTGCCGCGGTCTTGACCTCCTGCCGTACCTGCGCGCGGAACCGGTCGCGCAGGCCGGGCTCGGTCCGGCTCTCTGCCGCCATGTCATCGCCTCTTCGTCTTCGGTGGGTGGCTCTTGACTTACGGAATATAGAGGAGCAAGCTTTAGTTAGAACTTATCACGAACACGAGAAGCTATAACTAAGGAGCTCTGACCATCATGAACGCGGAGACCGTGGCCGATGCGATGACCGAAGTCGTCCTCCCGGGTGCCGTGGAGCCTTCCGGCCTCGAGATCCGCGTGCGCCCCGCGCCGGAACCGGCGGCCGGTGAGGTCGTCCTGGCCCTGGAGGCCTCCGGAGTGTCGTTCGCCGAACAGCAGATGCGCCGTGGCAAGTACTACGACCAGCCGCCGTTCCCCTTCGTGCCCGGCTACGACCTGGTCGGCGTCGTGGCCCGGACCGGGGCAGGGGTGGACCCGTCACTGGTCGGCCGGCGCTTCGCCGCCCTGACCAAGGTGGGCGGCTGGGCGAGCCGGGTCGTCCTGCCCGTCACCGATCTCGTCGAGGTCCCCGGCGCGCTGGACCCCGCGGACGCCGAAACGGTGGTCGTCAACGGCATCACGGCCTGGCAGATGCTGCACCGCATCGCCAAGGTCCGCGCCGGAGGGACCGTGCTGGTGCACGGGGCGAACGGCGGCGTGGGCTCCACCCTCGTCCAGCTGGCCACGCACGCCGGCATCCGTGTGATCGGCACCGCCTCGCCCCGGCATCATGACGCGGTGCGCGCGCTCGGCGCGACTCCCCTCGACTACCGCGCCACCGATCTGCCCGCCAGGGTACGGGAGTTGGCGCCGGGCGGTGTCGATGCGGTCTTCGACCACATAGGCGGTGACGGGATCGTCGACTCCTTCAGGCTGCTGGCGCGGGGCGGCACGCTCGTCTCGTACGGCACCGCGGCCACCCGTGACGTCGCCGGATCCTCCAAGCTGCCCGTCCTCAAGCTCATCGGGCGGCTGTTCCTCTGGAAGCTCCTGCCCAACGGCCGGCGTACGCACTTCTACAACATCTGGGCCGGCAAACGCCGTCCGGCCGTCTTCCACGACCGTCTGCGCACCGACCTCGGTCGCGTCTTCGCCCTGCTCGCCGACGGCTCCATCACCGCGCAGGTCGCGGCCCGCATCCCGCTCAGCCAGGCCGCGGAGGCCATGCGGCTGGCCGAGTCCGGCACCGTCACCGGCAAGGTCATCCTCGTCCCGGATCCGGCCCCGGACGCATTCGGCGCCCACTGAAATCCGTTCGTTCCGACATCGACACACCCGAGGAGAACCCATGTCCGTACAGGAGAACGCCGCCCTCGCCGAGCCCTGGAAGGAGCTCTGGAACAACGACCTCTCCCTCACCGAGAAGATCATCGCTCCCGACTTCGTCGCCCACGCGGCGCCGATCACAGGATCGGGCGCTGACGAGATCCGCGGCCGGGAGGCGCTGAACCAGTGGATCTCCGGCATCCACTCCCTGCTGAGCGACCTGACCTTCGGCATCCAGGTGGGGCCCATCGCCACCGATGAGTATCTGGTGGTCCGCTGGCAGGCGAGGGGCATCTACCGCGGCGGGTTTCCCGGGGCTCCCGAGGAGGCGATCGGCAACGAGGTCGCGTTCACGGGGACCGATACCCTCCGCGTGGAGGGCGGTCGGCTGGCCGAGTACTGGGCGAACGCGGACAGCCTGCTGTTGGTGCAGCAGCTCGGGATACGCGAACTGCCCGGGTCCTGACGGGACATGTGTCGACGGGCCGGACGCGGTCGGCGGTCAGTCATCCAGGGCTCCGGGACAGATCTGGCTCGTGCACGCCGACGCAGGCCGTCGATGATCTCGGCGTGCTCGCCGCCGACCGCGCGGACGGGGAATCCGGCTGCGGTGAAGGTATAGCCCACCTCGACGGGGGTCACACCGGCGCCGAGGTCGGCGGCCAGGGCCGGATGGGTGTGGATGGTCACGGCCGGATTGCTGCGTGCCGCCTCGAGTTCGTCGACATCGACATGGTCGGCGTGCTCGTGGGTGATGAGCACGGCGGTGGCGCCGGACAGCGCCTCCCCTTCGCAGTGGACGCCCGGATCGATCACCAGGACGCGGCCGCCGGCTTCCGGGCGTACACAGGCGTCGCCGTATTTCGGCAGACGCATTTGATCGATCCAGCCACCTCGTCCCGGCGCCTGGGCCCGGCTTTGGGAACAGTGCCGGCGCCCGGGCGAGGTTCGACCGCTGTTCATCCACGCCTTACCGCACCGGTAGGGACCTTGACGACGACCGCGTGCACGCTTGCGCGCGGTGTGCCGCAGGGGCACTCCGGGGATGAGGGCGGACGAATGACACCGATCAGCCGAAGAGGCTTTGTTGGGCTCGGCGCGTCCGTGGCGGCAGGTGCCGCGATGGGCGTCGGTTCGCGTCCGGCGGCCGCCGCCGCGACCGCGTCCGGCACGATCTCGGATGTGCAGCACGTCGTGATCCTCATGCAGGAGAACCGCAGTTTCGACCACTACTTCGGCCGTCTCAAGGGCGTCCGCGGCTTCGACGACCGCAGCGGCATCACGCTCTCCGGCGGCACATCCGTCTTCAACCAGCCAGGCGGCAGCGGCAGGCAGTACCCGTGGGGGCTCGGGGTACGGCGACGGGAAGTACGACATCTCAATGGTCGGCCCCAACCGCTTTCTGCGCCGATTCAAGGGCGACGTGACGAAGGCGGGCAAGTCGCCGGAAGTGAGCACCCGCTACGCGACCGAGCCCGGCAGCGGGAAGACGGCCATCTGCTTCAAGATGGCCAACTCCTCAGCTGCCTCGGTCAAGTTCACCATCACCTCCCACCACTACCGCAGCGACGGTCCCTGGACGTACACCGTCGCCGCCGGCGGCTCGACGGAGGACTTCTTCAACGCGGTGGCGTACCAGGGCGATTGGTACGACTTCACGATCACTGTCGACTCCGACGCGACCTGGTCGCGTCCGTTCACCCGGCACATCGAGACGGTCGCGGCGAGCGTCAGCGGCTGATCCGGTACGACGGCGGGCCCGAGCGCCCACCGTCGCGGTTCACGCGTACAGGTCCGGGCGCGGGGCGAGCTCGACGGTCACCCGGCCGCCGTTCTCCAGTGCCCGGACCCCCGCCTCGGCGACGGCGGACGCGGCATACCCGTCCCAGACGCTGGGCCCCGTGGCCCGGCCCGCCCGGGTGGCGTCCACCCATGCCTGCACCTCGCGGTCGTAGGCATCGGCGAACCGTACGAGGTAGTCCTGGGCCACCTCCTCGCTCGCACCGCCTGCCGTCGTCACCACCATCGCGTGCTCGTCCCCGATCCGCGCGCTCCCCGCCTCGCAGACCGCCTCGCATCGCACCTGATAGCCGAAGCCGCAGTTGACGAAGACCTCGACGTCGACGAGAGCCCCGTCCGCCGTCTCGAACAGCACGAATTGGGGATCGAGCAAACCCTCCGGGGCGTTCGAGGCCGGCCGCGGACGGAGCACGGTCACGGCCGTGAGTTCCTGGCCCAGCAGCCAGCGCGCCGCGTCGATCTCGTGCGAGACGGAGCTGTTGACGAGCATCGCCGAGGTGAAGCCGGGAGGGGACGAGACATTGCGGTGCGTGCAGTGCAGCATCAGCGGACGGCCCAACCGCCCGCTGCCCAGCAACGACTTGAGACGCATGTATTCGGCGTCGTAGCGGCGCATGAACCCGACCTGCGCCAGCCGCCGCCCGAGCCGAGTCTCGGCCTCCACCACGCGCAGCGCCCCGGCCGAGTCCGGCACCAGCGGCTTCTCGCACAGCACCGGCAGACCGCGCTCGAACGCCGCGAGCAGCGCCTCCTCGTGCGCGGGCCCGGGGGAGGCGATCAACACCGCCCGGACGCCGGGCGCGTCGAGCGCGGCCGACACCTCGGTGTGGACCGAGGCACCGTCGATGCCGGCCACGGCGTCCTTGGCCCGGCCGGTGTCGGGGTCCGCCACCGCGGCGACCCTCGCACCACTTACCACTTGGCCGATTCGCCGTATGTGGTCGGCACCCATGTGTCCGGCCCCCAGCACCGCCACACCCAACAGCTCACTCACGCGCTCCGCACCTTTCCGCCGACAGCTCGGTCCCCGTGTTCCGATTCTCGGCCGGAAAGATCAGTAACGCAGCACCCCGGCGATGCCTTTCGCATCCTCGAGGCTGCCGTCGGGGACGAATCGGACCTCGGCGCCCGTGTCCAGGCAGCGCTCGACGATCTCGTCCACGATGTCCTCCCGAGCGTCCAGCTCACCGCTCTCGGCCGGGACCAGATGGTCGCCGCCGTCGTCGCGGACCGTCACGCGGTAGTTCTCCTCGACTGCGAGGAGCCCGATGCGGCCGTCGGAGGCGTTCTGCCAGACCTCGTCGACACCGGCGGCGAACGCCTTGCGGCCTCGGGCCGCCTCCAGCTCACGGCTCACCGTGTCGATGCTCTTGCGGTTCTCGGCGGCGATCATCGGCTGGACCGCCTGCCACACGGCGTTGGGGGTGCCGTGCGCGAGACCGCCGTGCGGCACGTGGACGGCGTCCTTGGTGACGGTGCCCACCTCGTCGAGCAGCGAGAGCGCGGCCTGCTCGCCCGTGACGTACAGCGGCCGCGGTTGTTCGCGCAGGACCGCGGTGAGGGCGGTGTCCGCGTCGCGCAAGAAGTGGCGGGTGCCCTCGTCGCGGAAGGTGCTCGGCATGTCGCCGATCTGCTCTTGGCGCTCCGCGTCGAAATTCTCGCGGTCCCGGGTCAGTGGGAACCCACCCGATTGGTCCTCGACGACATGACCGGCGCCACCGTTCCACAGCGTCACCCGATCGGGCGAGACCGCGAGGACCCAGAACGGGCGCTCGGAGGCCTGCGCGGCGACGAGGTTGCGGGTCAGGAACGTGTCCGAGAGCACCACGCGCTCAGGCACGGTGCGGGCCAGCGACCAGACCTGGTGCTCACCCGGCGCCGCGAAGATCGCCAGGCCGTCCTCGGCGTGCGCCAGATCGACCTCGGCCAGTGCTCGCTCGAGCTGCTCGACGACATCAGTGCGCCGTTCGCGGGTGACCGAGGGGTCGGCTTCCAGCTGCTTCTTGGCCTCGGCCACGACGTTGCGGAGCCGGACCGGATCCTGTGCGTTGTCGGGTTCGCGGCGGTGTGTCGGCGTCAGCACGGACACCGCCGGATAGGGCCGCGGCCTGCGCAGCTCGGTGAGGGTCGCGGGGCTGAGTGCGTGCTCCATATCAGCACCATAGGGCCGATTCGCCTATCGGGCATTTGGGGCAATTGATTGTTAGTGTCGCTCGTGTCGCCAGATGACGTTGCCGCATCGTGGTCGCCGCACGACGATGCCCGTGTCCGCAGGACACCCATGACGCAGGCCGACTCGGAAACCCAGGCGGCGCCGGCTGCCAAACTGACGCTGCTGACCCTCACCATGATGGTCGTCGGCTCGATGGTCGGGGCCGGGGTTTTGTCGCTGCCGAGCCGGTTCGCTCAGGAGACGGGCGTGGCGGGCGCCCTGATCGCCTGGGCCGTCGCCGGTACCGGGATGCTGATGCTGGCCTTCGTCTTCCAGCAGCCGGCGATCCGCAGGCCCGACCTCGACGCGGGCGTCTACGCGTACGCGAAGGCGGGCTTCGGCGAGTACCTCGGCTTCTTCTCCGCCTTCGGCTATTGGGCCAGCGCGTGCGTCGGCAACGTGACGTACTGGGTGCTCATCATGTCGACCATCGGGGCGATCGCGCCCGCGCTCGGCGACGGGGACACCCTCCTTGCGGTGGTGCTCTCCTCGGTCGGCCTGTGGGCGTTCTTCTTCCTCATCCGCAGAGGGGTGAAGGAGGCCGCGGCCATCAACCGGATCGTCACCGTGGCCAAGGTCGTGCCGATCCTCGTCTTCGTGATCCTGGCGCTCTTCTATCTGAATCCGCAGGTCTTCGCCGACAACTTCGCCGGCGCCGACTACGCGGGTTCTCTTTTCCAGCAGGTCAAGGGCACCATGCTGGCCACGGTCCTCGTGTTCCTCGGAGTCGAGGGCGCGAGTGTCTACTCGCGGCACGCCAAGCGGCGCGAGGACGTCGGCAGGGCGACCGTGCTCGGTTTCCTGAGCGTGTTCGCCGTCTTCGCCTCGGTCACCATCGTGTCGTACGGCATCATGCCGATGAGCGAGATCGCCGAGCTTCGGCAGCCGTCGATGGCCGGAGTCCTGGAGCACGCCGTCGGCACCTGGGGCAAGGTCTTCGTCAGCGTCGGCCTGATCGTCTCGGTGCTCGGTGCCTATCTCGCCTGGACGTTGATAGCGGCCGAGGTGTTGTTCGTCGCCGCCAAGGACGACGACATGCCGCGATTCCTGAGCCGGTCCACCGCGGCGGATGTGCCGGTGCCGGTGCTGGTGATGTCGACGCTCCTCACCCAAGTTGTGCTGGTCGCCACGCTGTTCTCGGACGACGCGTTCAACTTCGCCCTGGATCCGACCAGTGCGCTGACGCTGATCCCCTTCCTGCTGGCGGCGGCCTTCGAACCGGGTGTGGTGTTCACCTACGACCGCAACACCCAGACCAACACCCTGCTGCGGAAGGCCGGGATCGAGGTCATCACGATCGTCGGCGCCGAACTCGGGCGGGGCAGGGGCGGCGGCCACTGCATGACCTGCCCCATCGTGCGCGACGCCGTGGACTTCTGACCCTCAGAAGGAGTCCGGATCGGCGGCGGCCCAGTCCATGTCCCAGGAGTCGGGCGGCTCCTGGAGCAGGACCCCGGGCGCGAGCCACTCGTAGAGCTCCGCGTACGACCGCACAGTCGTCGGATCCGTACGCCGGAACACCTGGTGGGGCCCGAGCTCGCCCGGATCCCGTACCCCCATGGCGGCCATGATCCGGCTCGCGCTGCGCACGGTCGCCCGCTGGTAGCGGTGCACGCGCTCGGACTTGTCGGCCACGTCCAGGGCGCGGACCCGGCGCGGGTCCTGTGTCGTGACGCCCACCGGGCATCTGTTCGTGTGGCAGCGCCGGGCCTGGAGGCAGCCCACGGCGAACAGCATCGCGCGGGCCGCGTTCGTGTAGTCCGCGCCCTGCGCCAGCCGTTTGACGATGTCCGCACCGAGGGCGACCTTCCCGCTCGCGCCGATCCGCATCCGGCCGCGCAGCCCCGCACCGACCAGCGCGTTGTGCACGGTGATCAGCCCTTCGGTGAGCGGCATGCCGAGGTTGTCGGCGAACTCCAGCGGCGCCGCCCCGGAGCCGCCCTCCGATCCGTCGACCACGATGAAGTCGGGCGTGACCCCCTCGGCGAGCATCGCCTTGCAGACGGCGAGGAACTGGCGGCGCGAGCCGACGCAGAGCTTGAAACCGGTCGGCTTTCCACCCGCCAACTCCCGCATACGGGCGAGAAAGCGCACCATTTCACGCGGGGTCGAGAACACCTGGTGGTACGGCGGTGAGATCACCGTACTGCCCTGAGGGACGTCGCGCGCCCGGGCGATCTCGGCGTTCACCTTGGCGCCGGGCAGCACTGCGCCGGTGCCGGCCTCCGCTCCCTGGGAAAGCTTCAGCGACACGCACTTGACCTCCGGCAGTGCGGCCTTGTCCGCGAACTCCCGTGCATCGAAGCCCCCTTGGGGCGTACGGCAGCCGAAGTACCCCGTGCCGATCTCCCAGATCAGGTCCCCGCCGCCCCGCAGGTGGTACTCCGACAGGCCGCCCTCGCCGGTGTCCTGCGCGAAACGGCCCAGCGCCGCACCTCTGTTGAGCGCCAGGATCGCGTGGGAGGACAGCGCCCCGAAACTCATCGCGGAGACGTTGAGCAGGGCCATGTCGTACGGCTGGGTGCAGTCGGGGCCTCCGACGCGGACCACGGGCGGCTCCCGAGGGACTTCGACCGGGAGCATCGACGGTTGGAGGAACTCGTACCCGTCCTGGTACATGTCCCGCTCGGTGCCGAACGGCTCCTCGGCCTCGACGCCCTTGGCGCGCGCATACACGATGCTGCGCACCTCACGGCCGTACGGGCGGCCGTCGTAGCTCCGCTTGACGACGTACTGCCGCAGCTCCGGGGGCAGCGCCTCCATGAGGAAGCGGAGGCGGCCGAGCAGCGGATAGTTCCGCAACAACGAGTGGCGGCGCTGCGCCAGGTCCCACACGCCGAGCACGCTCAGCGCCAGCAGAAGACCCGCGCCGAACCACCACCACGGTGAGACGGCGCGCACCAGGACCAGCGCCCCGGCCGCGCCGAGGGCGACGAGCAGCAGCAAGAGCATCCGGCGCACACCATGAGTCAAACCCATGAAAAGGAAAGGGGCGAAAGCGAGCATTCCACTCGGGCTGCTCCCGCAGGTTGGGCAAGTCTTTGCTCATGGCCGATTCCCGTGGGGCGCGGCCGGGCGCAGGCCGAGTGCGCGGGTCCGGCGAGGGCAAAGCGCGGCCGAAAGAGTGGGTGTGACTGGACCGATCGGGTTACGGACGTGTTGACGGCCCTGCGCACATGAAACAGCCTCATCATATAGCTGCTGAATACAACTGGTTTTGTGGAAGCGTTCGTACGTCCCCGGAAACCGCAGGTCGGCGCCGCGCTCCACGTGAACCGGACGCAGGAGGTAACGCATGTGCGGCATCACCGGCTGGGTCTCCTTCGACCGCGACCTGCGCACCGAGACCGGGACTTTGGAGGCAATGACCGAGACGATGTCCTGCCGCGGACCCGACGACCGTGGCACCTGGGTTGACGGTCCCGCCGCCCTCGGACACCGCAGGCTCGCCATCATCGATCTGCCCGGCGGGCGCCAGCCGATGACCGCCGAGACGCCGGACGGCACTGTTGCGCTGGTCTACTCGGGGGAGACCTACAACTTCACAGAGCTGCGCCGCGAGCTCTCCGACCGCGGGCACCGCTTTTCCACCGACTCCGACACCGAGGTCGTCCTGCGCGGCTATCTCGAGTGGGGCGAGCGGCTCCCCGGGCGGCTCAACGGCATGTACGCGTTCGCCGTCTGGGACGGTCGCCACGACAAGCTGGTGATGATCCGCGACCGCATGGGCATCAAGCCCTTCTACTACCACCCGACGCCCGACGGCGTCCTGTTCGGCTCCGAGCCCAAGGCGATCCTGGCCAACCCGCTGGTCCGCCCCCGGGTTCGCCTCGACGGCCTGCGGGAACTGTTCGCCCTGGTCAAGACGCCCCGGCACGCCGTGTGGGACGGCATGCACGAGGTCGAGCCCGGCACCGTCGTCACCGTCGACCGCAGCGGACTGCAGCGCCATGTCTACTGGCAGCTGGAGACCCGGCCGCACACCGACGACCGCGACACCTCCATCGCCACCGTCCGCTCGCTCCTCGAGGACATCGTGCGCCGCCAGCTCGTCGCCGACGTGCCGCGCTGCACCCTGCTCTCCGGAGGCCTCGACTCCTCCGCCATGACCGCACTCGCGGCCCGGCAGCTCGCCGAGCGCGGCGAGAAGGTCCGCAGTTTCGCCGTCGACTTCGTCGGCCAGGCCGACCACTTCGTCGCCGACGAACTGCGCGGTACGCCCGACACGCCCTTCGTGCACGACGTGGCCCGCGCCTCCCGCACCGACCACCAGGACATCGTCCTCGACTCGCACGCCCTCGCCGATCCGGACGTACGGGCGAAGATGATCCGAGCCCGTGATCTGCCCATGGGCTTCGGTGACATGGACGCCTCGCTCTACCTGTTGTTCCGGGCCATCCGCGAGCACTCCACGGTCGCGCTCTCCGGGGAGTCGGCGGACGAGGTGTTCGGCGGCTACCTGCAGTTCTTCGACGAGGAGGCCCGCCGTGCCGACACCTTCCCCTGGCTCGTGCGCTTCGGGCAGCACTTCGGCGAAGACGCCGAGGTGCTGCGATCGGACGTCGCCGAGGCGCTGGACCTGGAGTCGTACATCGCCGAGGGCTACCGCACGGCCGTCGCCGACGTCCGGCGCCTCGACGGCGAGAGCGACTTCGAGTACCGCATGCGCCGCATCTGCCACCTTCACCTGACCCGCTTCGTACGGATCCTGCTCGACCGCAAGGACCGCGCGAGTATGGCCGTCGGCCTGGAGGTCCGGGTGCCGTTCTGCGACCACCGGCTGGTCGAGTACGTCTACAACACGCCCTGGTCCCTGAAGTCCTTCGACGGCCGGGAGAAGAGCCTGTTGCGGGAGGCGACCGCGGACCTGATCCCGAAGTCCGTGTACGACAGGGTCAAGAGTCCCTATCCGTCCACTCAGGACCCCAAGTACGCGATCGCCCTCCAGGAGCACGTCAAGGACCTGCTGGCCCGCCCCTCGCACCCGGTCTTCGACCTCGTCGACCGCGGAAGGGTCCGCCGGGCCGCATATCGCGACACGCCGCAGATCACGCAGGCGTCGCGGCGCGGCCTCGAACGGACCCTCGATCTGGCGCTCTGGATGGAGATGTACGCCCCGGAGGTGTCGCTCAGCTGAGACCGAGCGCCTTGTCCGCGGCGGCCACGGACGACTTCCACCAGGTCGTCACCGGTTCCCACACGAGGACGGCGTCACCGGCGCCCAGCTCCTTCGCGGTGAAGGACCGTCCGAGGTACGCAGGGTTCGCGGAGACCTCGATGGAGTCCATCCGGCGGGCCTCCGGGTCGGCCGGATCGGCGATCGTCCGCACGGCCGCGTACGCCGTCCCGCCCGCGCCGACGCGGTAGGGCCCGCTCTCCCCGGCGGGAGTCGGCAGGGCGGCGCCGTCGAGGTCGCCGAAGGTGACGGTGGGGATCCGGTCGACGGTGCAGGCGCGCGTGGAGCGGTTGGTGACGCCGATGTGTACGACGGAGGGGTCCGCGGACTGCTCGGCGCGCAGCTTGAGCGCCTTCTCCGCACACTTCGCGGGCTGAGCGGCCTTCGGGGCCTGCGCACTCTGCGGTGCGGCCGAGCCGCTCTGCGGCACGGCCAGGAGCAGCGTGGTGGCGGCTGTCGAAAGGACGAGAACGGTTCGGATGCGCATCGGTGGAGTTCCCCCTGGTGTGGTCACCCGCAGCTACGGCGTGCCCGGTCGCGGCGACGCCTGCTCACTCCGACGGCCGGGATGCACGAGGGGTTGTAGGTGAGTTGTGTGCGAGTTGTCCGTGTTACGTGGTTGTGGCACTTCCCGGCTCGTGGAACCCGGGTTCAGTCGTCGGATTCCGGCCCGCACGAGCTGCCGCTGTCCGGCAGGGACCCGTACAGCAGGAAGTCGTCGACCTTCTGGTGTACGCACTTGGAGGACGTGTAGCCGGTGTGCCCCTCGCCCCTGTTGTCGAGCACGACGGCCGACGAGCCGAGCCGCTTGGCGGTCTCCAGGGTCCAGCGGTACGGGGTCGCGGGGTCGCCCCGGGTGCCGATGAGCAGCATCTTCGGGGTGTGGACGTCGCGCACCTTGTCACGGATGTAGTCGGTGCCTTTGGGGCGCCCGTAGCACAGCAGCACCTGGGTGAGCCGGAACTGGCCGAAGACGGGGGACGCCTCCTCGTACGAGGCGCGGAGCCTGGCGATGTCCTTGGTGACCTGCTCCGCGGTGGGCCGGTCGGGGTCGTCCGCGCAGTTGATCGCCATCAGGGCGGCGGGAAGGTTGTCGATGGGGATGTCCTGTTCGTCGACGAGGCCGCCGCCCTGGCGGGCAGCCGCGGCGGCGCCCGGGAAGGCGACGCCTCCCGACAGCTGCGTGAGTCCGCGGGTGTCACCGTCCTCGACGAGTTGTTCGAGGGCCCGCTCGAGCGTGGGCCAGTAATCCTTGCTGTACATCGCCTGGCTGAGGGCGCCCACGAGGTCCTGGCCGGAGAACTGCTGGCCGAGGTCGGTGGGGACCGGGTCCTTGTCGAGCGAGTCGACGAGCTGGACGACCTGCTGTCGCGCGCTGCGCGGATCCTGCCCGAACGGACAGCCCATGTCCTTCGTGCACCAGGTGAGGAAGTCCTCAAGGGCGGTCTGCTGCGCCTCGGCGCTCACCAGACCCTGTTCGGACAGCGGTTCGGTGAGCGTGTCCACTCCGTCGAACACCAGCCGGCCGGTCCTCTTGGGGAATTGGGACGCGTACACCGCGCCCAGCCGCGTCCCGTACGAGAATCCGAGATAGTTGAGCTTCTTGTCGCCGAGCGCCTGGCGCATGACGTCCATGTCCCGGGAGGCGTTGACCGTGCCTATGTGTGGCAGTACGGGACCGGAGTGCTTGGTGCACAGCTCGGCGGCCTTCTTCACGACCTTGAGGGCGGCCTGCGGATCACTGCTGTCGGCGTTGCCGTCGATCGCGTTGGAGGCCTCGTCGGCGCCCTCGCCGCAGCTGACGGGTGAGGACCGGCCGACGCCGCGGGGGTCGAAGGTCACCACGTCGTAGCCGTTCGTCAGGCCCATGAAGTCCTTGCCCGCGAGGGCGAGCTGGCTGATCCCTCCCACTCCGGGGCCGCCGAAGTTCAACAGCACGGAACCCCTCGACTTGCCCGTGGCCCGATATCGGGCCAGCGCCACGTCGAGCGTCCCGGCATCCGGGTGCGCGTAGTCCAGCGGGACGGTCACCTTTGTGCACTGCAGGTCCTTGGGCATCCCGCCGCCCTTGCATGCCGACCAGGTGATCTTCTGGCGGTAGAAGCGGGACAGATCCGGGCCGTCGGCGGCCGTCGCCACCGCGGGCAGCCCGGCCGCCAGCAGGGCCAGGGTCACGGTCGCCGCTCCGGCGAACGCGCGGCGTTGGTGCACGGACAGCATGCATGCCTCCAGGGACCCCCGGCGGTGGACCGGCGATGCCCCCTCGCTCACGATAAGCGCGGGTCCGGAGCTACGCCTCTGGGCGAGCGGAGGGGGCCGTCGTGCCATGGCCCGCGCGCCGCGCGACGGCCCGTTCCCTTCGCACGTCTCGCTTGTCAGTTCGAAAACCGTGCCGCTCGAAGGGGTGAAAGACCGATAAGCCATAACTCGGATGGTTGTTCCGCGTTTTACGCCATGCGGGCGAGTGCCCGCGACCATGTCTGGAAGGCAGGGAACCTATGAATCGGGTTACCCGAAATGGTTTGATCGCCGCTGCCGCCGCCTCGGGCGCGCTGGCCGTGACCATGCCGGCGTACGCCGACTCCGGGGCGGACGGTGCCGCGGCAGGTTCGCCCGGGCTGATCTCCGGCAACACCATCCAGCTTCCGGTGCACGTTCCCGTGAACGTGTGCGGGAACGCGGTGAACGTGGCGGGGCTGCTCAATCCGGCCGTGGGCAACAGCTGCGCCAACGAGAGCGACGGTGGCGGGGCCGGGCAGCCCGGCGGGATGCACGGCGGTGCCGTCGCGCATGGAGGCGGAAAGGATTCGCCGGGTGTGCTCTCGGGCAACGACGTACAGCTTCCGGTGCATGTGCCGGTGAACGTCAGCGGCAACTCCGTGACGGCGGTCGGTCTCGGCAGCGCGGCGATCGGCAACGAGTCCACGAACACCTCAGGGGATGTTCCCCACCACCCCGTCGGGCCCCCCAAGCCGTCCACCCCGCCCAAGGCGCACCCGCGTCCTCAGGCGCCCCGGCACGCCCCGCAGCAGCCCGTCGCCTCCCTCGCCCACACCGGCGCGGACCAGACGGTGCCCGCGATCGCCGGGAGCGCGGCCCTGCTCCTGGGTGGGGCCGTCCTGTACCGGCGGTTCCGTCCCGCCTCGGTGCGCTGATCCACGGCACACCGAGGACGGAAGGCCCCACCGGGCCCATGACCGGTGGGGCCTACTCGGCTCCCTCACCCGGCGGCGTTCAGCAGATCCAGAGCGCTCTGCTGCCGGGCCGCGTCGATCCGTCCAGGGGGCCTGACCAGCGCAGACCGTACTGATCGAGGGCGTTGCGGCCATTGCCGAACGCAGCGTCGGCCTGCCTCCTCGGATACGTGGTGCACGGATGGTCGGGCAGGGCGGAATTGTGAGCTTGCCGAGACCGCGCACATGGGCGCCCTTGAAGGACGGGCCGTCCGCGAGGGGGAGGGCTCTTCGCAGGCAGCGCGACAGGTAAGACAACGTTGTCATCGTCAGTCGACCTCTGATCGAGAGGGAGAGTGAGAGCGCTCTCGGAAGTTAGCCGCGTGACGCGTCCGCGTCAATATCATCGCGCAGGATGCTGTACCGCACGCCGTCGCGCCAGCGTCCGTCGCGGAACACGACACTGCGCAGCACGCCCTCGCGGGTGAATCCCGCCTTCTCCAGGGCGCGTTGCTCGGCAATGTTGTCCGACTCGGTGTCGGCCTCGATGCGCATCACGTGGGTGTGGGCGAAGAGGTACCGGACCAGCTGCCGCTGCGCTTCGGTCCCCATGCCCTTGCCGCGCGCCTCCGGGAGCAGACAGATCCCCATGTTCCAGTAATGCGTGGTCCGGCTGGAGACGATCTTCCGCCAGGCGACGAAACCCAGCCGCTGGTCGTCCCGCACGACCATCAGCTGGCCCGAGTCCTCGGTGATCAGGCCGGTCTTCGCCCACTGGCGCCGCCAGCGCCGGATGTCCCACCAGCCGAACCACTGGAAGGGTTCGGCTGTCCGCGGCTCCAGCAGGAACCGCTCCATGACGGGCAGGTCGTCTTCGGCCACCGGGCGCAAGGTCACGCGTTCGATGCTCATGAAGGGCAACCCTAGGCCGCACGGGCGGTCGGCGACGCCGGAAGCGGGATCCGCTCAGGTATATGGGGAACGCCGGCCAAATCCCCTCCCACACCCGGTGATTGCCGCTGCGAACGGCGTGGAGATCGGGAAGGATGCTGCGGGTGCGACCGACCACCGCACCACCGCGACCTTGTATTGGAATGGAGCGTCCACATGACCTCTCCGGGACCCGAAGACCTCGTCGTCTCTCACGCCTCGCTCGACGACTGGAAGGTGGTCGGCGGATGGGCGGCGGACGAGGGATGGAATCCCGGGCTGTCCGACAGCGCGAGCTTCTTCGCCCAGGACCCTGGGGGCTTCTTCATCGGCCGCATCGGCAAAGAACCCGTCTCGGCCGTCTCGGTGGTCAACTACGGCGCCGACTATGCCTTCCTGGGGTTCTACCTCGTACGCCCCGACCTGCGCGGCCGCGGCTATGGCCTCACCACCTGGAAGACGGCCCTCGCGCACGCCGGCGGCCGCACCGTCGGCCTCGATGGCGTGGTCGCGCAGCAGGACAACTACCGTCAGTCCGGCTTCGAACTCGCCCACCGCACCGTCCGTTTCGGTGGAGTCGCCCCCGTGGGGGAGGTGCCGTCGGGAGTCCGGCCCGCCGAGCAGGCGGACCTCGCGGCGATCACGGCCTACGACAGCGCCTGTTGTCCCGCCGACCGCCCGCGCTTCCTGGAGCGGTGGCTGACCGGGCCGGGCCACCGCACCTTCGTGCGCCTCGCCGACGACGGGCACCTCACCGGCTACGCCGTGATCCGCCCGGCCCGCGACTCCCTGCGCGTCGGACCGCTGTTCGCCGACACCGCCGCGGACGCCCGGGCGCTGTTCGCCCAGCTGTCCGCCGACGCCGCCGGAAGCGAGCTCGCCATCGACGTCCCCGAGACGAACGCCGCGGGCACCGTCCTTGTCGAGGAACTCGGCCTCGCCCCCTCCTTCCAAACGGCGCGTATGTACACGGGCCCGGTCAGGCCGTTCGCCCAGGAACGCGTCTACGGCGTCACGACGCTGGAGCTCGGCTAGGCGGTTCGGGGAAGTGGGGTGCGTTTCCGCGTCGTCCGGTGCGGTGCATCGGCGTGCTGCGGCGTCGCCCTCGTACTGGATGTACTTGGGTGATGTGGCAGTGCGGCGAGGTGCCGTGCCGGGCGGCGGCGTGGGGGCGTGCCTCACTTCCCCGAGGCCGCTTAGGCGGTTCGTCGTGGGTCTGCGCCGCGGTGCGACAGGCGGACGCGCGCCACATCAGCCGGCCGGGTGTGATCCGGGATGCCGACGCGCCGGCGGGCCGGACCCTGCGGCGGAGCGCCGTGCGGGGAAGGCGCGTTGGTGCCCCACGGCCACCGCGGTCACCGCGGTCGCGATCAGCGGGAGCGCTGTCCGGGGGAGTGCTCCGGCACCCGAACGCTTCAGGACGAGCCCGCCGGTGAGGGAACCGGCCGCGATACCCGCGTGTGCAGACGGTGGTCTGCAGCGACGTGGCCACGTCACCGTGGGCCGGGCCGGACGCGTCGGCCGGCGCGGTCCGGATGAGGGTGGGCGCTCCGCCGGCCGCGCCGCCCCGCGCGGCGACGGAGCCGAGGAGTGCGGCGGGGGCCCGCGGGTGCCCGCCGGCTCGCCGGGGAAGGCCGGCACCCGACACCGCACCCAGCCCACGAGCGTGAGGGTCAGCACGGACAGTACGGTGAAGGCCGCGCCTTGGCCGAGGACTTCGGCCGGCGCGGTGAGCGCGGACACTCCCTGGACAGCGCGCGGGTGATCCCGGCCGGCACGAGCGCGATGGGGCGACCGCGCCGCTCGGCGGAAACCATCCGGGCCGCGTACCCGACGAGCCTCCCCCACAGCGTGCGGCCCATGACCCCGGCCACGAGCCGGGCCACGAAGGTCAGCGGGTACGAGGACGACACGGCGGTGACCGCGTTGCAGCAGGCTGAGCCCACGAGGGTTCCCATCGGCACCTGGCGGCCGGACAGACCGCGCAGCGCCGCTGTGAGCGGGGCGGCGGTGAGGAAGGAGGTCGGCGCGTAACCGGTCACCAGGAACCCGGCGCGCCCCTCGGAGACGCCGAGATCCGAGGCCGTCCGGGGCCAGTGCCCCGCGGGCAGCGGTTCGGTCATGACGACGGTGAAGGCGGCCGTGGACCGGGCGAGCAGACCCGACAGCGGGAGCGCGCCGGCAGGCAGGGCGGTGCTGCGCCGGCCCGCAACCGGGACGCGTTGCGGGCCCATCCGGCGGCGGTTCAGCAGGACCGCGTCAGCCGGCCAGCTCCCGCGCGCGTGCGGCGGCCTCGCACACCGGGCCGCGGTACAGGGGACCGTGACCCGGGAGCAGGACATCTGCCGCGAGAGATTCGATGCGCCCGAGTGACGCGCGAGCACCGTCGCGGTCCGCGTCGAACATCGTCGGCAGCAGCTGCGGACCCCGTACACGTGAGGTCGGGTGACCGCTGACCAGGGCGTCACCGGAGATCACGATTCCGGCATCGGGCAGATGGTAGACGCAGTGACCCGCGGTGTGGCCCGGCGTGTGCACCGGAAGCGGACGGCCGGGCAGGTCGAGCGGCCCCTCCTTGGGGAACGCCTCGGGCCGGGTCATGTGGACGTCCGCGGTCCCGCCCGACCGGATGGCGTGCACCGCCCACGGCAGCACGCCGGGGCGCCACGCCTGGCGCATCACCTGCCCCACACTGACCTGCTGGAGGAACTCGCGGCGCGCGTGCGGCAGTTCCGCCTCGTGCAGATGGACCGGGATGTCGTAGGTGGCGCTGAGGTACTCGGCGGAGCCGAGGTGGTCGTTGTGCGCATGGGTGATGAGCACGGCGCTGACCGCCTCGGGCGCGTGGCCGAGTGCCTCCAATGACGCGAGGAGTTCCTGGCGGTCCCCGGGATACCCCGTGTCGATCAGAGTGACGGCGTCGCCGTCGGTCAGGACGACCCAGTTGGTGTTGCTGCCGTGGACCAGATGAACTCCGGCGGCCGCCTCAACGATCGCATCCTCGCGCATGACCATCCCGACGCTTGAGAGCTGTTCACGGCCGAAGGGGCCGCGTCAGGGCGAAGGTATCGCGAGCGCAGGGGCGGGCCGCCGCCGCCCTCACGGACACCGCGCCCCTGGTGGCCGAAGGTGAACGATCCGTTCCGGCAAGGGACTTGACGCGGGACAGACAAGACCGCTTCCCATATGGCGAGTCTCGTTGACTTTTGCTCGAGTCTGCGAACAATCCGCTCGAGCGAGAGCCGGATGACTGCGTAGGCCATGGCTGTCTCTCCTCAGCGGAGTATGGGCTCCCGGCGGCCTGGAACAAGCCGTCCGGCCTGCCGATTCCAGCACGGATCACCCGTCCGTCGACCCGCGCGCGGCGCAAGCAATGCCTGCCTGCGCGGGGCTGGCGGCCCTGCCCCGACATGATGTGTTGTCGAATCCGGCCCACTGCGGCCGCCGATTGCACAGACCGCGGACCCGCACCGCGGCGGACGAAGGAAGTGATCTTCATGCGAACCCTGGAAACCCTCTCCGGTGGAGAGTGGGTGGCGACCGGCGAGTGGATCGATGTCCACGACCCGGCCGATGTCCGCACCCCGGTCGCGCGCATCCCCGCGCTCGCCGCCAAGGACGTCACCCGGGCCTACGACCACGCAGAGCGCGGGTTCGCCGGCTGGAAGCGCACCAGCCCCTTCGAGCGGGCGCGCATCCTCACCGACGCGGCGCGGCTGATCCGCGAGCGGGTCGAGCAGATCGCTGCCGACGTCACCGCCGAGAACGGCAAGACCACGGCCGAGGCCCGCGGCGAGGCCCTGAAGGCCGCCGACTTCCTCGACTACTACGCAGGCCTGGCCCGCCAGGGCTACGGCACCCTGCTGCACGACGCTCGCCCCCACACACGTACGCACACGCAGCGGGAACCGGTCGGCGTGATCCTCGTGATCAGCCCGTGGAACGATCCGCTGATCACCCCGGCCCGCAAGCTCGCCCCGCTGCTCGCGGCAGGCAACGCGGCCGTCTTCAAGCCGGCCACCGAGACCCCGCTCTGCGGACTGCACTTCGCCCGCGCTCTGCACGACGCGGGCCTGCCGGCCGGAGTCCTGAACGTGGTGACGGGCCGCACCGCGGAGATCGAGGAGGCGCTCCTCGACGACCCGCGGATCGTCGGCATCACCTTCACCGGCTCCAACGCGGTGGGCAACCGGATCCGCCGCCGCCTCGCCGACCGCAACGTCCGCTTCCAGGGCGAACTCGGCGGCAAGAACGCCTCCGTGGTCCTCGGGGACGCCGACCTCCCGGCCGTCGCGAAGGCCGTCGTCGCCGCCTCCTTCGGTCAGGCCGGGCAGCGCTGCACCGCAACCCGCGGGGTCGTCGTCGAGCGGCCGGTGTACGAGGAGTTCACCGGGCTCCTCGTCACCGAGGTCGAGGCGCTGACCCTCGGCCCGGGCACCGACCCGGCCACCACCCTGTGCCCGTTGTCCAGTCCCCAGCAGCGCGACTCCGTCCTCGCGGACCTCGGCCGCGCGATCGAGCAGGGCGCCACCGTCCTCACCGGCGGCCAGGCGGACACCGAGGGCGAGCGGGCGCACGGCTGCCATGTACAGCCGACCGTCCTCGCCGACGTCACCCCCGAGACGGCGATCTGGCGCGAGGAGGTCTTCGGACCGGTCCTCGCCGTCCGCGCCGTCGACGACTTCGCGCAGGCCGTCGAGGCGGTGAACGACTCCGACTTCGGGCTCGCCGCCGCCGTGTTCACCCGCGGACTCGCCCGCGCCCACCGCTTCGCGGACGAGGCCGAGTGCGGGCAGATAGCGGTGAACACCACCACCACCGGCTGGGACGTGCATCTGCCCTTCGGCGGGTTCCTTGACTCCGGTACGGCCTACAAGGAGCAGGGCGAGGAGGTCCTGCGATTCTCCACCCGAGTCAAGACGGTCGCCATTCACCTGGGCGCGTGAGCGCGCCCTCAGCGTCGAGAGAGAGGAGGATGCCGATGGCTGACGAGACGATCGGCATCGTGGGCGCCGGCATCGTGGGCCTGGCAACCGGCCGGGAGATCGCCCTGCGCCGCCCGGGCACCAGGGTCGTGGTGCTGGAGAAGGAGCGGGAGGTCGCGGTCCACCAGACCGGGCACAACTCCGGCGTGGTGCACGCCGGCATCTACTACGCGCCGGGCAGCCTCAAGGCGGAACTGTGCGTGCGGGGCGTGGCCGTCCTGCGCGAGTACTGTCAGGACCGGGGGCTGCCGTACGAGCAGATCGGCAAGCTCGTCGTGGCGGTGCGCGAGGACGAGCTGGGCCGGATGGACAACCTCTACGCGCGGGCCAGGAACAATCACGTACCCGACCTGAGGAAGATCTCCAAGGAGGAGATCAAGGAGCTGGAGCCGCACGCCGGGGGCATCGCGGCGTTGCACTCCCCGCGCACCGCGATCACCGACTACCCGGCGATCGCGCGGGAGTTCGCCAGGGACATCGAGGCCTCTGGCGGCGAGGTGAAGCTCGGTTTTCCGGTCACCTCCATCACCACCGTCCCGGGCGGCATCGAGGTGGCCTCAGGGCAGGAACGCGTCCGCGTCGACCGGCTGATCCTCTGCGCGGGCCTCCACTCGGACGCCGTCGCCAAGCTCGCCCAGGACAAGAGGGAACCGAAGATCATCCCGTTCCGTGGCGAGTACATGCTCCTCAAACCGGAGCGCACGGACCTGGTGCGCGGTCTCATCTACCCGGTCCCGGACCCGCGTTATCCCTTCCTCGGCGTGCACTTCACCCCGCGGGTCGACGGTTCGGTCGAGGTCGGCCCGAACGCCGTCCTGGCCCTGGCCAGGGAGGGCTACAGGCTCAGCAGGTTCTCCCTGAAGGACCTCGCCGGACTCGCCGCCTACCCCGGCTCCTGGAGGATGGCCGCCCAGCACTGGAGGACGGGCATCAAGGAGTACCGCGGATCGCTGTCCATGGCGGCTTTCATGAAGGACGCCGAGCTGTACGTCCCGGGGGTCGGCGTCCGCGACGTGGTCCGCGGCGGGGCCGGCGTGCGCGCCCAGGCCCTGGACCCGGACGGCACGCTCGTGGACGACTTCCGCATCCACCAGGTGGGCCGGATCACCGCCGTGCGCAACGCGCCCTCGCCGGCCGCCACGGCGTCCATGGCGATCGCCGAGCACATTGTCGACGCCGTCCTCGACGACGCCTCCGCAATCTGAAAATGCCCTGGGTGCAGCGTGCCGCGTTCGCCGGTTCCCGAAACGGGAACCGGCCGTGCGCCGGCCCGTACGCCGGATTCTGTCAGTCAACGCCCGATATCCATTGCCTCAATCACTTCAGGGTGCTGGAGTGATCCCATGGATCACGCTGCGGTACTGGCTCTGTTCGATCGAGACATGCGGGAGGGAGCGCGACCCGACGCCCCGGATGCCCGGGTCGAGCGCGTAGGAAAGGTGGTGCGCCAGGTCGGCGCCGAGCGGGGCTGGAACGGGGTGATCTGGTCGGACCTGGACGAGACCGGTGCCGACGCGGCGATCGCCGACCAGGTCCGGTACTTCTCCGACCTCGGGCGAGAGTTCGAATGGAAGCTCTACGGGCACGACAAGCCGGAGGATCTCGGGCAGCGGCTTCGGACGGCCGGTTTCATCGCCGAGCCCGAGGAGACGCTGATGGTCGCCGAACTGGGCGACCTGGCACTCGACGCCGAGCCGCCCGAGGGCGTCAGGCTGCTTCCCGTCACCGACCGCGCGGGCGTCGACCTGGTGGCAGACGTCCACGAAAAGGCCTTCCGTACGGACGGAACGCGCCTGCGCCACCAGCTGCTCGCCCAGCTCACCGGCGACGCGGACACGGTCGTCGCCGTGGTGGCCCTCGCCGGTGACGTGCCGGTCAGCGCGGCTCGAATGGAACTTCTGCCCGGCACCCGGTTCGCCGGACTGTGGGGCGGCGGCACGGTCGAGGCCTGGCGCGGCCGCGGCATTTATCGCGCCCTCGTCGCCCACCGTGCCCGCGTCGCCGCCGAGCGCGGCTACCGTTACGTCCAGGTCGACGCCTCCAGCCAGAGCCGCCCCGTCCTCGCCCGCCTCGGCTTCGAGCCACTGACCACGACGACGCCGTACGTGTACGGGTAGTACCGCCGACCGCAGATGTAGACGGGGGAACATCGTCCGGGCGCCGATGTCACATTCCGGGCCCGTCGATCCGTCGCACCTGCATGACGACGAACCAGAGCATTCTCCTGGCCGGCGCCAGCGGCGTTCTCGGCCGGCACATCACCCGGGCCCTGACCGATGCCGGCCACAAGGTCACCGGTCTCGGCCGGGGCCCCGCCAACGGGGTCCACGCCGATCTGACGGACCGCGACGCACTGCTGCGCGCCGTCGACGGGCGGCACTTCGACACGGTCGTCCTCGCAGCCACCGCCCTGCGCAAGGCGCCCCTGCGCCACAGCGACATGCACGCGACCAACGCGCTGCGCATCGACGGCACCGCCCACCTCGTCGAGGCCGCACGGCTCACCGGCGCGCGGCGCCTCGTCGCCGAGTCGATGGTCTTCGGGTACGGATACGGCGATCACGGCGACCACCTCCTCACGGAGGACGACACCTTCGGCCCGCAGGGGGCCACGCCTCAGCTGGAACAGCACATCGCGGCCATGTGCATCAAGGAGCAACTCACCTTCGAGGCGAGCGGATTGGAGGGAATCGCACTGCGTTTCGGCCTCTTCTACGGCCCCGGCGGAACCGACGCGATCCTGCCGATGCTGCGCAAGAGACAGCTCCCCGTGGCCGACGACCGGGGTCGGGTCCTGCCGTGGATCGACCTCGTCGACGCCGCGCGAGCGGTCGCCGCCGCCGTCGAGCACGGCCGCCCCGGCCAGGCCTACAACATCGTCGACCGGACCCCGCTGGGCTTCGCCGCCCATGTCCGCGCCGTGGCCGAGCGGTTCGGCCTGCCGAAACCGATGACCGTCCCGCTGTGGCTGATGAAGCCCATGTCGTACGCGCACGTGATGATGGGGACGACCATGCGGGTCTCCGCGGCGAAGGCGGAGCGGGAACTGGGCTGGGCCCCCGCCTATCCGTCCAGCCACGACGGACTGGCCGCGCTCAAGGCGGGTGCCTGACGCCCGAACGTGGGCCACTCGGAAGGGGGTTGGGGCCGGTCGGCCCGCGCGGGCGAGAGGGCAGGACGGCATGCTGAAGGTGTGGACGCCAGCGGTCCCGGGGACTGCCTCCCGTCGCGCTCGACTCTCCCGCGCCGGCGCTCGGTCGAGGCGGCAGGCCCGCCGACAGCCGAGGGGAGCCGCGTCGGCGGGCCTGAACCAAGGTCTCCGCGATCAGGCCGGAACCAAGCTGTCCGCGCATCCGGCGCCCGCTCAGAGATCGAGCTGGTACTCCACCGCGCTGTGTGTGGGCAGATAGCCGAGCGCGTCGTTGATGCCCCGCATGGGGGCGTTGCTGTCGGCGGTGTCCGTCAGCAGGCCGCCGAGTTCGGGGTATCGCCGACGCGCCAGCCGGATCGACTCCGCCTTCATCCAGAGGCCCAGGCCGTGGCCGCGGTGTTCGGGCAGCACGCCGGTCCCGTAGTGCTGGGCGTCACCCCGGCCGTCGCCGGGCGCGACGAGTTCGGAGAAGCCGACGATCGAGCCGTCGGAGCGGTCCATCACGGCGACCGTGTGGAGCAACTCCCCGCGCTTCGCGACGGTTTCGGCGGCCGATATCACCCGGTCCACGTCCCATACGACGGTTCCGTAGTCGGTCCCCTCCATCGGCATGTCGTCCATGGCCCGCCGCGAGTCGGCGAAGGTCCGCGCCAGCTCGGGCGGCACGGTTCCTTCCCAGTGCGTCAACTCATAGCCGGGATGCGGGCGTTCGGCGATCTCGCTGATCCCCGCGGGATCGACGTCGGCGAGCGCGAGTCTCGTGTACGTCAGGGCCAGTACCCGGCGAAAACCCCGCGCAGCGAGGAACAGGTCGCCGGGGGAGCCGGTCTCGGCCTGCGTGACGAGCGACCGCCGCCCCTCGTCACGCGCCGCGGAGAGAGCCGCATCGAGGAGCGCGCTGCCCACACCCTGCCGCCGCTCGGCAGGGTGTACGGCGAGCTCCAGCTCGGCGAGATGCTCCTGCCCCTCCTTGGTGAACAACCGCAGGAAGACGGAGCCCACGGGGGCTCCGTCGGTGCCGGAGGCCAGCCATGCCAGTCGGCGGCTCGACGGTGTGGGCTCGGGGTCGGTCAGCGGCGTGATGCGCGGCGGCAAGGTCTCTCCGTGGAGTCGGGTGTGCGGGGGCGAAGCCCGCAGAACGTAGCCGTAGCGACGTGCCACCCGCAACGGAATTGAGCGCGCGGCACGCCGAGCTGCCCCCTCGCCCGCGTCCGCCTCCCCGTCAGCGGCGCACCTTCGCCCGGTCGAGAGCCGCGACGCCCAGGGCGGCCAGGCCGATCTGGATGAGCCACTCGATCCAGTCGACGCCCTTGGTGTCGGCGACGCCGAACGCGGCGGCGATCCCCGAGCCGATGAACGCGGCCACGATGCCGACGAGGATCGTCCACATGATGCCGATGCGCTGGCGTCCGGGGACGACGAGCCTGCCCAGTACGCCGATGATGATGCCGATGAGGATGGCACTGATGATGCCTGAGATCTCCATCTCCGCCCCTCTTTGTCGGTCCCCCGCAGTTATGTATGTGCCCCCTGTGCGCGAAGGCAGTCCGCTCCGCTTCGGGCGGCCCGGGATGCGGCTACGGCGCCCTCCTGTTCAGTCGCCGTCTCGCCATGTACCGTTCAAGAATCTGTCGCGCGGTGGATGACCAACTTCCGTTCTACGCGCGCAGACTTGGCGCCCGCACCGCCTCTCCCCACCCCTCACGGAGGTTCGCCGGATGCTCGGATTCAGAAGATCCCGCCACAGACTCACCACGGCGCTGGCCGTGTTCGGACTGCTCGTCACGGGCGCCGCCGTCCAGGCGGCCGGCGCCGCGCCCGCCCACGCGGCCACCACGCACCGCATCCTGTTCGACAACGGCCACGCCGAGACGGCGGGCAACGCCGACTGGATCATCTCCACCAGCCAGCCCGACCCGCTCGGCCAGGACTCCTCCCCGTCCGCCGAGACCGACTGGACCGGCGCGCTGTCCTCGTGGGGCGTGGCTCTGCAGAAGACCGGCAACTACAGCCTCAAGACACTGCCCTCGGGCTCCAGCCTCACGTACGGCGGCTCTGCCGCGACGGACCTGTCGAACTTCGACGAGCTGGTGCTGCCGGAGCCCAACACGCTCTTCACCACGGCCGAGAAGACCGCGATCATGACGTTCGTCAAGAACGGCGGCGGCCTGTTCATGATCTCCGACCACACCGGCGCCGACCGCAACAACGACGGTGAGGACGCGGTCGAGATCCTGAACGACCTGATGACCGACAACAGCGTCGACAGCACCGACCCGTTCGGCTTCTCCATCGACTCGCTGAGCATCGGCTCCGACTACCCGAGCGCCATCAGCGACAGCAGCAACGCGGTCCTGCACGGCTCGTTCGGCACCGTCTCCAAGAGCCTGATCGCCAGCGGTACGACGGCCACCCTCAAGCCCGCCGACAACTCGGCCGTCAAGGGCCTGCTCTACCGGACCGGCTACTCGGGCAACACCGGCGCGTTCTTCGCGACCAGCACCTTCGGCAGCGGCAAGGTCGCCTTCTGGGGCGACAGTTCGCCGATCGACGACGGCACCGGCCAGTCCGGCAACACGCTGTACGACGGCTGGAACGACACCGGCGCCACCAACGCGGCGCTCGCCCTGAACGCCACCGAATGGCTCGCCGGCGCGAGCGGCACCGGTGGTGGCGGAGGCGGTGGCGGCACCTGCACGGCCGCGCAGCTGCTCGCCAACCCCGGCTTCGAGTCCGCAAGCTCGTCCTGGACCGCGAGCAGCGGCGTGATCACCACCGACACCGGTGAGGCCGCCCGCACCGGCTCCTACAAGGCATGGCTGGACGGATACGGATCAGCTCACACCGACACGCTCTCCCAGTCGGTGACCATCCCGTCCGGCTGCTCCGCCACCCTCAGCTTCTACCTCCACGTGGACACGGCCGAGACGACCACCAGCACGGCGTACGACACCCTCAAGGCCCAGGTCCTCAACAGCAGCGGCACGGTCCTGTCGACCCTGGCCACGTACTCGAACCTGAACGCGGCGTCGGGGTACACCCAGCGCACCTTCAGCCTCGGCACCGCCTACGCCGGGCAGACGGTCACCATCAAGTTCACCGGCACCGAAGGCTCCATGCTCCAGACGTCGTTCGTCATCGACGACACCGCGCTCAATGTGAGCTGAGCACGGGAGGGGCGGGCCCGGATCGATCCGTGCCCGCCCCTCGGCCTGTCCCGCCTTATGTCGCCGGGACCGTCCTCTCCGGCGTGTTCCACCCGGACACCCGTACCCCTGGCACGGATCCGCGCAGGTCGGCCGTCCGGTACGTGGCCGTCAGAGTCGTCGACTCGCCGGGCCACAGGCTGACCTGATTGTCGGACCACTGCACCGGCAGCACCGGCTTGCCCTTCGCGTCCACGAGGTGCACATCGGTGAGGAGCGACGGTGTCCTCCCGCTCCCGGTGTTCCGTACGGTGACCGTCGTCGTGGACGTGCCGTCCGGGCCGGAAGAGGTCGACGCCGTCGCCGAAACCGGCACCTGCGCCATCGAGGTGAGCCCCTTGAGGTCCGCGTAGCTCGTCGTCGGCGTGTAATACCAGTCGGTCTTGGCCCAGTCGAGCGTGTCCGGTTTGGTGGACAGCCAGTAGACGTTGCGGCTGACCTCCTGGCCTTTGGAGTCGGTGAGGATCAGGCGTGCGAGATACGTCGTCGACAGCCCGCTGACCGATGACGGCACCGTGAGCGCGGTGCTGCGCTCTCCGTCCCCGCCCACTGTCACGCCCTTCGCCGTCTTCTCGTACTTCTGCGCACCGTCGGTGTTGAAGAGCGTGACCCGGGCCGTCAGGCCGGACGCGGACGTGTGCCGGTTGTTCACCACCACGACCGAGCGGTTGTCGTACGAGTACTGGATGTGCAGCGGCTCATTGGCCTTCTTGGCACCGTAGTAGGCGCCGCCCTGGTCGAGATAACGGTCCATCAACTGCCAGTGCAGTGACGTCCATCCGCTGTTGAACATCCAGTAGATGACACCCGTCGAGGGCTTCGAGGTGTCGGTGGCGTTGCGCCCGTATGCCTCGTACTGCGCGCGCACGTTCTCGTACTGGGCGAGCTGTGCCTTGCGCACGTAGTCCGTGAGGCCGGTCGGTGCGCCGTAGCGGCCGGTCAGGGCGGCGTCGTAGATCTTGAGGGTGTCGAAGGTCGACGACGGCGAGCGGTGGTACTGCTTGGCGCCCGGGTTCTTCCAGAGGGTGTCGAGATCGGCAGGGGACATCATCCGGCGCAGGGTGTCGAGCGTGGGGATGTCGGGGCCCGCGCTGGTCTCGGAGTTGAAGCCGGTGGCGCCGCCCTCGCGCTTGGCGTACCAGTAGTTCGGCGGGATCCAATCATAGGGACCGGTCATCTTCATGCCCGAACTGCCCGACTGCGGAGAGGATTTGTCGGAGGCGGCGGCGACCACCGGGGTCGGCCAGTCGGCGGCTTTCAGCGCGTCGAGGTAGTTCTTCTCGATCGTCGCGTCCGGCGCGAAGTCGCTGCCGATCAGGAACGAGATGACGCTCGGGTGATCCCGCAGGCGCGCGGCCTCGGCGGCCATCGAGGCCTTGGCGACGGGATAGTCGGCGGCGGTCCACTTGTCGCCCCGCTCGCTGCCGTTGACGTTCCCCTCCCACTTGTCGCAGCACTCCCAGCCGGGAAGCGTGAGGATGCCGTACCGGTCGGCGAGGTCGAAGAACTCGTCGGGCTCGATGTGCCCTTCCAGGCGGATGGCGTTGAGGCCCAGGTCGAGCGCGTATTTCAGCCGGTCCTCGACGTACCTCCGGTCCCAGCGCAGGAACTCGTCCGGCGACCATCCGCCGCCCTTGATCAGCAGCCGTCGGCCGTTGATGCTGTACTGGCGGGCGCCGTCGGAGTTGAGCGGCGCCTTCACGTCGCGGATGCCGAAGTCCTCGTGCGCGGTGTCCGATGGGGTGCCGGCGACGGAGGCGGTCAGGTCGAGGCCGTACAGGGGCTGTCCGCCCATGCCCGCGGGCCACCACACCTTCGGTGATGTCAGGTGCAGGCCGGGGGAGTCGGCCGGGGTGAAGGTGACCGTCTTCGTCTCGTGCGCGGCGAGCGCGACGGTCTTGCTGAAGGACGCTGACCCGATGGCGCCGGAGACCGTGGCCGAGACGGCGGTGCCCGTCTCGTTGCGCGCCTTCGCCTTGACCGTGAGGTCCGCGGCGGCGAGCGAGGGGACGTCGAGCTTGGTCACCACGTGCGCGTCGCGCAGCGCGACCGGGCCGCCGCGGCGGACGAGGACGTCCCGGACGATGCCCATGTTCTCGTCGGGCGGCGGTTGCAGCCAGTCGATCCAGCCCATGGTGAGGTTCTTGATGGGCTTGTTGGGATGGATCCGGAAGGCGACCGTGTTGGTGCCCGCCCGCACCAGTGAGGTGATGTCGAGTTCGTGGTGCGTGTACGCGCCCGCCACATCGGCGGCTTTGGCGACCTGCTTGCCGTTGACGTAGACGTCGGCCGCCGAGATGACCCCGCTGAAGTCCAGGTAGCTGCGCTCGGAGGTGTCGGTGACCGTGAAGTCCGAGCGGTACCACCAGGGCACGGCGAAGTCGGCCTTCGGGATCTTCTGCTGGTTGGTGGAGTAGAACGGGTCCGCGTATTTCCCCTGCGCGAGCAGTGCCGCGAGGACCGTGGAGCGCGAGCCCGCCGGATACCAGCCGCTCGCCGGATAGCCGGGACTCGAGACGTCGGCCGCCGGGTCGCTCGCCTCGGCGGTCGACTGGATCGCGTACCCGGCGAGTGCGGTGGTGCTGCCCGGTGCGGAAGCCACCGCGGTGACGCGGCCCCGCTGCGCGATGGCCGGCGCGGCGTCATGGACGCCGGCCCACGCGCTCGTGGAAAGGGTGCACAGGAGGCCCAGGGCGACGGCGGGCGTGGCGAGGCGCCGTCTTGAGGCAGGACGGTGGAACACGGTGGTCTCCTTGGGGGGTGGGGGAGCATCCGCGCTTCGACACTGCTGGTTTGCAAGCTTCGACAATGTAAGTTAGGAAACTTTACTAACTTGGCCCACACAAGCTAGGCGGCTGGGAAAGTCATGTCAATCACCGCAGGGAGCACGCCTCACTCGGCAGGGCGGCTGCGCTCAGGAAGCCGACCGCCGCTCGAACACCACATCACGTGCTGTCCCCAGTGCCGTCGCGACCGCCCCGAGCAGCACCGCGTCCTCACCCAGTCGGCTGGGTACGACCTTCGGACGCAGCGGCGTGAGGGTGCGCAGGGTCTCGCGTACGGGCCGCAGCAGCAGATCGACGCTGTGGCCCACCCCGCCACCCAGGACGACCAGATCGGGGTCGAGCACCGCGGCGGCCGCCGCCACCGTGTGCGCGATCCGCTCGCCCTCCAGCCGAACCGCCTGGACCGCGGCGGCGTGTCCCTCGCGCGCCGCGTCGAAGACGGCCTTCGCGGTGAGTTGCCCGGTCATGCCGAAGTGCCGTGCCGCCTCGACGACGGCCACTCCGGACACCGCGTCCTCCAGCGTCTCCGGCTTCTGCTGCCCCGGCCACGGCAGGAATCCGATTTCCCCGGCCCCGCCGTGCGCCCCGGTGAACAGCCGCCCCTCGCTGACGACACCCATGCCGAGACCGGTGCCGATCATGATGTACGTGAACAGGCGGCTGCCCGCGCCGACTCCGTAGGTGTACTCGCCCAGCGCCGCCAGGTTGGCGTCGTTGTGCACCTCCAGCGGGATGCCCAGCTTCTCGCGCATCCGGTCGAACAGGCCCGCGCGGCCCCACCCGGGCAGATGCATCGCGTACCGCACCCGGCGCTGCTTCTCGTCGTACACGCCCGGCGTGCCGACCACCGCGTGGGCCACCTCGTCCGCCTCGACGCCGGAGTTGGCGACCACCTGATGGGCCGTGGCGACCACCAGGTCGGCCATGGCGCCCGAGCTGCGGGCCCGGTTGCGCACGTCGGCCCGCGCTACCACCGCGCCGTCCAGATCGGCGACGGCCACGCGCAGCCAGCCGCGGCCGATGTCGATGCCGAGCGCGTAGCCGGCCGCGGGGTCGGGGGCGTACAGGACCGCCACCCTGCCGCGCTCCGGCGCGTGGGTGCCGACCTCGTGGACCAGTCCCGCGTCCTCCAGGGCGGCGAGCGCGCTGGAGACCGTCGGCTTGGACAGTCCCGTCTCGCGGGCGAGTTGGGCGCGCGAGGCGGCGCCGACGGTGCGCAGCCGGTCGAGGAGCAGTCGCTCGTTGGTGCTGCGCAGCCGCCGCCGGTTCCAGGGCTGATCCGGCTGCTCTGTGGCGTCGCTGGCGGGCATCGCACCATTCTCACGCATTCATGACACCCTCTTGACGCATCTAGTAAGGCTCCTTAACTTTATCGCCCAGTCAGCCTCGCCGGGCGAGCCAAGGGGAGCCCAGCGCCGGCCGGTCACCCGCCGCTCTTGTTTCCGTCGGCCGCCATTGAGGTCGGCCGTCACTTCGTACCTCTCCCCGCGTCTTGCTTCAGGAGGAACCATGTCCGGTAGCCCGCCACCCCAGGGCGGTTTCGTCCGCCGCGTCGGCCTGTTCCAGGCCACCGCCATCAACATGAGCCAGATGTGCGGTATCGGGCCGTTCGTGACGATCCCGCTGATGGTCGCCGCGTTCGGCGGCCCGCAGGCGGTCATCGGCTTCGTCGCCGGGGCCCTGCTGGCCCTTGCGGACGGGCTCGTCTGGGCCGAGCTCGGGGCGTCGATGCCCGGCTCCGGCGGCAGTTACGTCTATCTGCGCCAAGCCTTCCAGTACCGCACCGGGCGGCTGATGCCGTTCCTGTTCGTCTGGACGGCCATGCTGTTCATCCCGCTGATCATGTCCACCGGCGTGGTCGGCTTCGTCCAGTACCTGGGCTACCTGGCCCCCGACATGGGCAAGACCACGGGGGACCTCATCGGACTGGGCATGGTCGCCCTCGTGGTGATCCTGCTGTGGCGCGGCATCGAGCACATCGCGCGGATCACCGCTGTGATGTGGGCGGTCATGATCACCTCGGTCGTCCTGGTGATCCTCGCCGCCGCCACCGACTTCAGCGCGCACCTGGCCTTCACCTATCCGGCGCACGCCTTCGAGCTGACCAGCAGCCACTTCTGGATCGGCTTCGCCGCGGGCCTGACCATCGGCATCTACGACTACCTCGGCTACAACACCACCGCGTACATGGGCGCCGAGATCAAGGACCCCGGCCGTACGCTGCCACGCTCCATCATCTTCTCCATCCTCGGCATCATGGCTATCTACCTGCTGCTGCAGATCGGCACGCTCGGCGTCATCGACTGGCAGCGGATGACCGACCCCGGCGACGTCGCCTCCACGTCCGTGGCCTCCGCGGTCCTGGAGAAGACCTGGGGCAAGGGTGCCGCCGACACGGTCACGGTCCTCATCCTCATCACCGCGTTCGCCTCGGTCTTCACCGGTCTGCTCGGCGGTTCGCGCGTCCCGTACGACGCCGCCCGTGACCGCGTCTTCTTCCGCCCGTACGCCAAGCTGCACCCCGAACACCGCTTCCCGATGCTGGGCCTGGCCACCATGGGTGTCATCACGGCGATCGGCTTCCTCATCGGCCGCCACACCGACCTCGCCACGCTCATCCAGCTGCTCACCACCGTCATGGTGATCGTCCAGGCACTGGCCCAGATCGTCGCCCTGTCGGTGCTGCGTCAGCGGCAACCGGAACTGCGCCGCCCGTACAAGATGTGGCTCTATCCCGTACCGAGCTTCCTCGCCCTCGCGGGCTGGCTCACCATCTACGGATACGCGGACAAGAACTCCCCGGGCCGCCACCCCATCGAATGGTCCCTGGCCTGGGTCGCCCTCGGCTGTGTCGCCTACGTCATCTGGGCGCGCCTGGAGAAGGTGTGGCCGTTCGGACCGAAGGAGATCACCGAGGAGTACCTGGCCACGCCGACGCCGGACGTGGAACCCGCGCAGGCGTGAGGGCGCCCGCCCGCCTTGGGCCCGCTTCAGGGCTTGGCGGGCAGCCAGCCGGTGGCGGCCACGACCTCACGCGCGATGTCGATCACCGCGCGGTCGTCGGTCGCCACCCGCACGGTGTCCGCGGGCGCCCGCGCGTCCAACAGCCGTGCCTTGTAGGCGCTGTTCTTCAGCTCCCGCTCCAACTCGGAGCCGATTTCGCGCCCCTTGAGCCGACCGGCGATCGTCTCGTCCGTGGCCGTCAGCAGCACCCGTACCAGCCGTACGTCCCCTCCCATCGCCCGCTCGAACAGACCCGCCGACTCGGCGAGCACGCTCACGGTGTTGGTGTAAACGAGACGCCAGTGGCCCAGCTCGGCGAAGTTGCCCCAGACCGCCCGGAGGTTGCGCTCGGTGACCGCGGCGCGGTGCGGGTCGCCCTCCGGCGCCGGATGCACCTGCCCCATGAAGTCGCCCTCGATCACCGCGTGAGCGACCTCCGCGACCCGCAGCCGCGCAGAAACCTCCCAGCCCACCGTGGACTTGCCGACACCGGCGCGCCCGCCGATGAGCAGTACCTCCGCGTGAGTACCGGAGCGCCGCGTCACCAGCGGTGCCAGTCACTCACTGCTTCGGCGCCCTCGAGATGGCTCCAGGTCCGCAGGACGACCTCCCGGCCCTTCGCCACTCGACGGACCGGGTCTTCGTCGGTCAGCACGAACCCGGCCGCCTTGGCGACCGCCTCGCTCGCCGCGTTCCCGTCCTCGATGCACAGCACCACGCGCCGCGGCCCGGCACGACGCTTCGCGAAGTGCACCGCGAGCCGCACCGCGCGGGTCGCGAGCCCCCGGCCCCGGTAGGCCGGACCCACTCCATACGCGAGTTCGACGTCCCGCGCGTCCGCCGCGCTGCGGAACAGCAGGATCTCACCCTGCGGCCGCTCGCCGTCCGTGGTGATGGCCAGCTGCACCGTCTGCCCCTCGGCGGCCTTCTGCTCGGCGGCCGCGAGGTACACCCGCGCCGTCTCGGCGTCGAACGGCGACGGGACCGGTGTCCAGCGGTCGATCTCGGGATCGTCGTAAAGCGCGACGAGGTCCGCCACGTCGTCGGCGCACCACTCGCGCAGCTGAATCCCCAGCCCTTCGATGTGCAGCGGCCTCGGGAAGTCGAATATCGGTTGAATGTCCATCAGCTGATCCTGCCGCGCCGGACAGGTGCCGGCCAAGAGGCCCCCGCGAGATACGGGCTCGGCTTACCTGCGCACCGCACCGCCGCGCGGATCTCGTCCGCCGGATCTCCCCGGTGGTACCGCCGTTCCGAGGGCTCGATGCCGTCCAGGAACTCCTGATAGCGGAGCGCGTACGTGAGATGGGCGAGCGGCTCGGCGAGCGCGAGGGCGCGCGCCGGGTCGGCGGCGGGCAACCGCGCCCTCCGCGCGTCGATCCAGGCACGGGCGGGCCTGCGCACGGCGCGACTCGGGGAGGAAGTCCTGCACGCGCAGGCCGTCCAGGACCGGGTTGTGAGCGTCGGCGAAGTCCACGACCACGGGCGTCCCGCCGTCACTGCGCCAGTTGCCAGTATGGAAGTCGCCGTGCACGAGCGTGTCGGGCAGCCCGCACTCGGCGAGAAGGTCCCGGCGATTCATCAACTCCCTTGCGGATGTGAGCTCTTGACTCTTCAACTCCCGCGCGACCGGTCCGTCCAGCAGCTCGCGGAGCTGGGCGGTGAGAACCGGCGCGCGCCAGCCCCTGATGCCTGACGGACGCCCCGATTCCCGCACGCGGGCTCCGAGCGGGCGCGAACGGGCCGGCCCGCCTTGGGCGGGCCGGCCCGCGGATTGCTTCCGCTTGTTTCCGCTTCCTTCCTGCTGTCGGGTCTACGCCCGGGAAGTGGCCTCCGTCGCCGTCATCGCGCACAACGCCCCCAGCACCACGGCCAGTGCGCCGATGATGATGCTGTTGAGCACGACTCCGGTGTCGGGGCTGGTGCCCACGATCCACGGCGAGATGATCATCCACGTGCCCATCGCGCAGATGGCCCAGCTCAGGCCGTACATCCTCTCCGGCGTGACGGTGAATCCGAGGGCCAGCAGGCCTATCGCGATGCCCATGATCAGGTTGTGGGTCGCCAGGGCGGGCTGGCTTGTCGTGTAGTGGAGTATCCACGGGGACACGGCGCAGTACAGGCCCAGCAGGAACACCGGCCCGTCCACGAGTGCCACATCGTGACCACCGAGCACGCGGTCATACCGAGCCCGCATTTCGGATACATCGGGGTGGGTGGTGATGTCACCCCTGGGGTGCGAGACGTTGGCCATGACTCGTCTCCTTCGATCTCTTTCGACCGGCGGCCCGACCGCGTCCGATGCGGTATGCGGTAAGCACCGCCTACATACATTCTGCGCTTATTTCTTCTTTATGTGTAGAGCTGATGGGTTCGCAGGAGCGTGAGTGACGCGATCCGCCGCTCTGCGGGGCCGACGAGGTGACCTCGTGGGGGTATGGGGTCGCCTCAGGGCGCGATGAGGAGGCGGGCGATCGCGCGCCGGGCACGCGTGGGCGCGAGCGGATCACGGTGCAGCTGGATGGACTGATTGGCCGCCAGGGCGGTGCCGTTGAGCTCGAAGACGAGCTGGTCCACATCGGTGCGCTCCGGGAGCTCGCGATTGTCGACCGCGGTGGTCAGTTCCGACGCCACGTACGCCGACCAGGCGGCGAGCGCCTCGAGCACCGCGTCGCGGACCGGGCCTGGTCGGCCGTCGAACTCGCTCGCCACCGAGGTGAGGAAGCAGCCCCCGTGGCCTTCGTCCTCGGCCATGTAATCGATCCACTCGCCGAAGGCGCGTGCCAGCCGTTCTGTTCCGGGCCTGGCGCCCACGGCGCGGGCCGGCACCCGTAGCCGGAACCGCTCGACCGCAGCGTCCAGCACGGCGAGTTGCAGCCCTTCCTTGCTGCCGAAGTGACCGATCACCCCGGCCTTGCTCATCTCCAGGCCGGTCGCGAGCCGACCGATGGTGAGCCCTTCGAGTCCCTCGGCGGACGCCAGCGCGAGGGCGCTCTCGATGATCCGGTCGCGGGTTGCGGCGGTTTCGGCAACGGACTTGCGTGGGCTCATGCCGTCAGTTTAACCTCACGACCGTTCGCTATTAACGTACGATCGTTCGTTATCTAAAGGCGGACCTGAGCACAGTGCCGTGCCGATGCCCGGGCGGCATTGATCGGTGCGCGAAGGGACTCATCGTGAAGATCCACCACCTGAACTGCGGTTCCATGCGGACGATCGACACCGAGGAGGGGAGCCTGCCCGCGGTCTGTCACTGCCTGCTCGTCGAGACCGACCGTGACGGACTCGTCCTGGTCGAGAGCGGCCTCGGTACGGCCGATGTGGCCCGGCCCGAGGAGAGCCTCGGCGCGGAGTTCCTCGGCCGGGCGCAACCCGTCCTTGACCTTGGGGAGACCGCACTGCGCCAGGTCGCCGGATTCGGATTCCGGCCCGAGGACGTCCGGCACCTCGTGCTCAGCCACCTCGACCTCGATCACGCGGGAGGCATCGCCGACTTTCCCTGGGCCAAGGTCCATCTGAGCGAGGCCGAACACCGCGCGGCGATGGCGGCACCCGGCGCCCACCCCGAGGACCGTGTCCGCTACCGCCCGGCCCATTGGGCGCACCGGCCGCACTGGGTGACGTACGCGCAGCCGCAGGGCGAGCCCTGGTTCGGATTCGACGCGGTCCGCCCGCTGGAGGGCCTGGAAGCGGAGATCCTGCTCGTCCCGCTCGGCGGCCACACCCGCGGACACAGCGCGATAGCCGTCGAGGACTCCGGCCGTTGGCTCCTGCACTGCGGCGACGCCTACTACTTCCACCGCGAGATCGATCCCGACCGTCCTCAGGGTCACCCCGGGATGGACATCCTCCAGCAGATCACCGAGGTGGACCGGCCGCTGCGACTCGGCAACCATGCCCGGCTGCGGGAGCTGGTACGTCTGCACGGCGACGAGATCGACGTCTTCAGCGCGCACGACCCCTGGGAACTGGCGCGGTACGCGGGCGGTGGCCCGACCGGGTCCTGACCGCGCCGCCTTGAAATGAGCAGCGGGTCCTGACCACGCCGCACCGAAACTCACCGCGCGGGCTCGCATTCGCGGGGCGCAGGACCCCGTTCTCGCGACGAGGCAACTGGTGCACCGCGGCGGCGGGCAGAGGAGACACCCTCGCCGCCGGGGAGAAGGACCCCGGGATCGACGGCCGGGCGCAGCCGAGAGACGGGGGCGGGCGGATCGTGGACCGGGCCGCGCGTCGCCGCTCTTCAGCGGTCGGCCTCCGACCGCAGACAGAGACGCAGTTGGTGGAGACCGCGTCGGCAGTGGCTCTTGACCGTGCCGAGGGGCCAGCCGGTGTGCCGCGCGATCTGCGTCTGGGTCAGGTCCTCGTAGAACGCGAGGTGAAGCACCCGCCGCTGCGGCGCGGGGAGTCTGGCGAGCTCCTGCCGGATGAGTACACGGTCGAGTACGGATTCGGGGCGGGCGCGCGTGTCGTCGGCCGGCGTCAGAAGGGCGCCGGCCGATGACACCAGCTCGGTGCGGCGGCTCCGCGCCGACAGCGCGTCGGCGATCTTGCGCCGAGTGATGCCGACGAGCCATCCGGGGATCGGGCCGCGCTCGGGGCGGTAGCCCTGCCGACCCCGCCACGCCGCCAGGAACACCTGCTGCGTGACGTCCTCGGCCTCGGGCGCGTCCCTGAGCGAGCGTCTGGCCAGGGCGTGCACCAGTGGACCCCAGCGGTGATATGCGGCGGCAAGGCAGGCCTCGTCACCGTCCACGAGGCCCTGGGCGATGTCTGCTTCGGCGCGATCCTGGGCGGCTTCTTTCGCATGGGCAAGCACCTCTTCGCGTTCGCCCACGGGCGGCTCTGCGCGTTCGCCCACGGGCTGCGCAAGGACGGGATCTGCGGTCATGGCGACGGCTCCTTGGGGTCGGGAGGGCTCCCGGTCGTGAGGCGCCTCCCTCGACACGCCCCATGAGCCCCATGGTGTGAAGCGAGGAACAACTCGGACAACTCGCATCGATTCTGCGTCGTATAGTCGCCGTATGGGCGAGGACCAGCCGGCGAGGCGACGAGACCCGGACGTACAGCCCGCCGTCACCACGGGTGCCCTGGCCCGTCGCCTCGGGGTGTCGCCCACCACCCTGCGCTCCTGGGACCGGAGGTACGGCGTGGGGCCCGCGGTCCGTTCCGGCGGGCGGCACCGCCGCTGGGCGCCCCGGGATGTGGCGATGCTCGAGGAGATGTGCCGTCTCACCTCTGCCGGGGTGCCGCCCGCCGAAGCGGCCACGGCGGCCAAGGCGGGCGCCGGTCGGCTTCACCTCGGCGCGGATCGGTCCGCACAGAGCCGGACACCGCCCGCGCGCTCGCGGGCAGCCGGCGCGCTGCCGCTCGGCGATGTCCGGCAGGAGTGCAGGGGACTCGCCCGCGCTGCCGTCCGCCTCGACGCGCCCGCCGTGGCCGACCAGTTGACCTCATTGGTGGACCGGCACGGCCTGGTCGTCGCCTGGAACGAGGTGATGGTGCCGACACTGCACGCGATCGGACGCAAGTGGGAGTCCTCCGGCGACCGTTATGTGGAGGTGGAGCACCTGCTGTCCTGGCACATCTCCGGTGTGCTGCACCGCGCCACAGAGCCCGTGGGTCCCGGCACTCCGGCCTCTGCCGGCAAGGGAGCCGTGGTGCTGGCGTGCGTCCCGGGCGAACAGCACAGCCTGCCGCTGGAGGCGCTCAACGCGGGCCTCCTCGAACTCGGCCTGCCCACAAGGATGTTCGGTGCGGCAGTCCCTGCGGAGGCTCTGACCGCGGCGGTACGGCGTCTGGGCCCGATGGCCGTGGTGCTGTGGGCCCAGACGCGTTCCTCGGCCGACCGGCCCCTGGCCCGGCTCATCGCCGCCACCAGCTGGGGCGTCAAGGGCGCCCGCAACCGTCCCGCCGTCCTGCTCATTGGCCCGGGCTGGGCGGGCCACCCGGTGCAGAGCACGCTCCGCCCGCTGGGACTGCGGGATGCGCTCGATGCCCTGGCCGGCATGTACGACGAGTTCGGGGTGGGCCCGCGGAGTCGGCCACCCGCCGCGCTGTGAGGGAGCCGTTCACCCCACCGTCGGTGTCGGTGTGGGCGTCACGGACGACGTCGAGGAACCGTCCGCGGGCGGAGTGAGCACCACGGTCGGCTCACCCGGCTGGGGCGCCGGAGGCGTGACGTCCTGCGCGGGCAGATTCGGCTTCCGGGTTTCCTGGAACAGCACCTGATCGAAGTTGACCATCCCCGTCTTCTCCATGATCGTGATGTGGTCGAGCACGGTGTCATTGGCCTGGTCGGCGAGTTGACGTACCAGCGAGTTCTCGGTCGAGGCCCTGATCTTCGCGATGACCGGGAAGATCTGCCCGTGGGTCACCCGCAGGATGTTGGCGAGGTCGGTGTCGAACTGCTTGCCGCTGTCCGCGCTCAAGGTGGCCACAAAGCCCTGCTGTTGCGGAGACGGCTTGTTGGGCAGGGTGATGCCGAGTTGTGTGGCGACCTTGCGGCAGGTGGCGTCCAGCGCGGCATGGCCCTTGATCAGGTGCTGGCCCGCGGTTCTGACCGCCGGTGTGGTGCCCTTCTGCAGGGCCAGCTGTCCGGAGGGGTACTCCCACAGCCCGGCGGCCCGCACCTTGACGACGAAGTCGCGGTCGGCCTCGGTGAGCGGTCCCGTCGAGGTATGGGCGATCACGCGCGTCGGGGCACTGGACGTGGTCTGCAACCCGAGCGCGGCGGGGTAGGCGAGCGCGGCGAGGGTCATCGTCAACGCACCGGCCACGAAGAGGGTTCCCATGTTCCGTCCAACGCGCATTGAGCCTCCTGGCAGGGCGGCGGAGCAGAGCCGGACGCTCTGCTCCGCCGCATGATGGATCCGGGCCGACGGATCCGGTACGGGTGGTTCGGATGCCCACCAGTACGGCCGTGCACGGGAGAGGAATCTTTAGCTTGGGTAAAATCCGTGGACGCGCCTCGCCGTCCTCGTCGGCTCAGCCGAGGTTCCGGGCGGCCTTGAAACGGGCCAGCCCGTCCGGGAGCTCGACGATGGGGTCGGGGTAGTCATGGGCGGCGCGTGCCAGGCCCGACAGTTTCCACGGCTCGTGCACGGCGGCCCCCGCGAGTCCCGCAAGTTCCGGCACCCAGCGCCGGACGTACACCCCGTCCGGATCGAAGCGCTTGGCCTGCGTCACAGGATTGAGGACGCGGTGGGGCCGCGAGTCCGTACCCGTTCCGGACATCCACTGCCAGTTGAGCTGATTGTTGGCGATGTCGCCGTCCACCAGCAGCTCCAGGAAGTGCCGGGCGCCGACCCGCCAGTCCACGTACAGCGTCTTGCTGAGGAAACTGGCGGCCAGCAGGCGCCCACGGTTGTGCATCCAGCCCTCGTGGCGCAGTTGGCGCATCGCCGCGTCGACCAGCGGATAGCCGGTACGGCCCTGTTTCCAGGCATCGACGTCGTCCCGCGCCTCCGCCTGAGACCGCCAACGGTCGTTGCGGGTGCGGTAGTCGGCGGTGGCCGCCTCGGGCCGGGCGGCCAGCACCTGGTGGTGGAAGTCCCGCCAGGCCAGCTGGCGTACGAAGGCCTCGGCGCCGGGGCCGCCCGCGCTGCGAGCCCGGTGGACGAGCTCGACCGCGGAGAGCGTACCGAAGTGGAGGTGGGGGGAGAGCCGGGAGGTGGCGTCGCCTGGCAGGTCGTCGTGGCGTTCCTCGTACGACGCGATGCCGTCGCGCAGCCAGGCCGCGAGCCGTTTCCTCGCCTCTGTCTCGCCGCCCCGGGCCAGCCCCTGCGACACCCGGAACAGGCCCGTGCGGGAGGGGATCTTCTCCGAGCGGACGCCGTCGGGCACCCGGATCGCCCGGGGCGCGGCGACCACGTCGCGGAGCTGCTGCTGCGACCAGCGCCGGAAGTACGGCGTGAAGACGGCGAAGTGGTCCGAGGAGGCGGGAACGACGGCGCCGGGTGCGAGCGCGGTGATCACGGTGTCGTGGACGTGCAGGCGACAGCCCTCGGCCTCCAGGGCCGCGCGCAGTCGCTCCTCCCGGCGGTGCGCGTAGGCGCTGACTCCCGCCGCCATGTGCACCTCGTCCGCGTCCGCCTCGGCGACCACCTTGCACACCTGCGCGACCACATCGCCCGAGCGCACCACCAGACGGCCGCCGCGCTCCCGGATCCCGTCGTCGAGATCCGCCAGGCAGTCCGCGAGGAACGCCATCCGGTTGGGAGCGGTGAATCCGGCCGCGGCGACGGCGTCGTCTCGTACGAAGAGGGGCACCAACGCGGTCGAGTCGTCGTGGGCCGCGCGCAGCGCCGGATGATCGTGCAGGCGCAGGTCCGAGGTGAACAGGACGAGAGAAACGCTCATGGTGCGGCTCCGACGGGGGACATGGAACTCCGAAGGGGGACAAGGAAAACGAAGGGGATACAGGGGCGGAAGGAGGCGACGAGTGCTGCCGTGAGCGCTTCGGGCCTGCGGCCCCCCCGCGCGGATGCGGGGATCACCGAGAAGGCATGGCGACTGTCCGTGCCCGCGTCGGAGCCTCCTTGGCCGCGGCCTTGGCGATGTTGCGGGCCATGCCGCCGAAGACCACGGCGTGGAAGGGCGAGACACTCCACCAGTAGGCGTGTCCCAGCAGCCCGCGCGGATGGAACAGGGCGCGCTGCCGGTAGCGGGTCCGACCGTCGTCGCCGACCTCGGCGTACATCTCCAGCCAGGCGAGTCCGGGCAGTCGCATCTCGGCACGCAGACGCAGCAGACGAGCGGGCTCGATCTCCTCCACACGCCAGAAGTCGAGCGAGTCGCCCGCCCGCAGCCGGGCGGCGTCACGCCGCCCGCGCCGCAGTCCGACACCGCCCATCAGCCGGTCCAGCCAGCCGCGGACGGCCCAGGCCAGCGGGAAGGAGTACCAGCCGTTGTCACCGCCGATGCCCTCGATCACCCGCCACAATGCCTCGGGTGGCGCGTCCACGATCAATGCGCGACGGTCGCTGTAGAGGCTGCCGCCGGCCCAGTCGGGGTCGGTGGGCAGCGGATCGCTGGGCGCGCCGGGCACCGAGGCCGACGACCACCGGGTCGTGACCTGGGCGTCCCGCACGCGTTGCAGCGCCAGGGACACCGCCTCGTCGAAGCCGAAGGGACGCCCGGGGAGGTCGGGGATGTACCGGACGATGTCATGTTCGTGACACACGACCTCGTGGCGCAGCGACTCGGTGAGCGGGCGCGCGATGGACGCGGGCACGGGAGTGACCAGCCCGACCCAGTGGCTCGACAGTCCCGGGGTCAGCACCGGCACCGGCAGGATCAGTCTGCGCGGCAGGCCGGCCACCGCGGCATACCGCTGCATCATGTCCAGATAGGTCAGGACCTCGGGACCGCCGATGTCGAAGGTGCGGTTGACGTCGGCGGGCATGCGGGCGCTGCCGACGAGGGCGCGCAGTACATCCCGCACGCCGATGGGCTGGATGCGGGTGTGCACCCAGCTCGGCGTGACCATGACCGGCAGCCGTTCGGTGAGGTAGCGCAGCATCTCGAACGAGGCGGAGCCGGAGCCGATGATCACGGCGGCGCGCAGGACCGTGGTCGGCACACCCGAGTCCAGCAGGATACGGCCGACCTCGGCGCGGGACCTGAGGTGAGGTGACAGTCGTTCCTCGGGCACGCCCGCCGGAGTCAGGCCACCCAAATAGACGATGCGCCGCACGCCCGCGGCACCGGCCTGCTCCCCGAAGATCCGGGCCGCCCTCCGGTCGGTCTCCTCGAAGTCGGCGCCGGTGCCCAGGGCGTGCACGAGGTAGTACGCGACATCCACGCCGACGAGAGCCTCGGCGACCGAGCGGGCGTCCGTGACGTCCCCACGCACCACCTCGGCGTTGCCCGCCCATGGGTAGTCCCGCAGCTTGGCGGGGGAGCGGGCCAGACAGCGCACCCGATGCCCCTCGGCCAGCAACTCGGGGACCAGACGGCCGCCGATGTAACCGGTGGCTCCGGTCACCAGACACCGCAGGCCGGGGTGGGGACGGTCGTCGCTCATGGGTCCTCCGTGGCTCGGTCGGCTGCCCCCCTCAGGTTGCTCCCCTCATCCATGTCTTCCCCGTGGACACCGCCCGCGGATGCGCGCCTCAGCGCGGTCCCGGCCGGCGCGTCGGACTGCCGTCGAGCTGTCCGGCCCGTCGGACGAACTCCACATGCAGATCGTGGGCCGCACGCGGCACCGAGTCCGCCCGGCGGCGCTGCAGCATCACGACTCGAGATCCACCCCTATCTGTGGGCCGGGATCGGTCTGAGCAGGGCGCTGCCGCCCAGACCGAGGTTGATCAGTTCCACACCGCCGCGGGAGGCGGCCGGCGCCGGCCAGGTCGTGGTGGGGCTCGCGGCGTCGGAGCCGTGGCTGATCGAACTGCCGTGGTGCAGCCACACCCTGCGGCTCTGTTCCGGCGCGGCTTCGACGGGGGCGTCGGTGCGCAGGGCGACCATCTGGGTGATCTCGTTGTGGGGGAGCCAGATCTCGACGTCCTTCACACCCAGGGGCAGACCGGTGAACCGGACGGTGCCGACCGGGCCGGGCCGGGTTTCCATGGCACCGGTGGTCATGTCCATCATCAGGACGTTTCCACCGGTCGTGCCGGCCTGGGCGGTGAGCCGACCGTCGACGAGCAGGTCGTACACGCCGTCCGGACGGGGCGGGGCGCCCTCTTAGGCCATCTTGGTGCGGAGGGTGTCCAGTTCGACGGCGGTGGCCCGGGTGCGGAACACCATCCGTACGCCGGAGGGCTGGGCCTCCGCCGTGGCCAGCTGCCCGTCGGCGCACTGTGCGCGGGCCCGCGCGGGCAGCCGGTGCGGCAGCACCCCGTGCTCGGTGCGCTCCACCTCGAGCGCGCCGCGCAGGAGGTCCGCGGTGACGGCGCGGCAGGGTCGCCGCCCGGCGAGTCCAGCAGATCGAGCGCCGACGCCGTGACGCCGAAGACGGCCGGTGAGGCGTTGGTGTTCCTCGGGCGATCGGTGGCCGCCCAGGTCGCGTACGGCGTACGCAGCGCCACCGCGTCGTCCGGCAGCCACAGGCCGCCCAGCTCCAGCGAGACCGTCCGGGAGGCGGTGAGCGCGGCGAGCCGCATCGCGGGGGAGGGGCGCAGGCCCGGCTGTTCGCGCGCCTCGGTGAACGCGAACAGCGCCTCGTCGGAGTCCGTCACACCGGCGAGGAGCATCACGTCGTTCAAGCCCCAGCCCGTGTACCAGGGCACCGTCCCGTCGAACCGCCAGCCGCCGCCCTCCCGGGTGACCCGGACCGGGAGGCGCGGATACGCGCGCAGCTGGGCGTAGGCGACCCCGGACAGCAGCTCCCCCTTCGCGAGCGGCCCCAACAGCCGTTCCCGCACCGGGAGTTCGCTGTTGGCCAGCGTGATCACCGGTGTGTGGTGCTGGGTCTGTACGAACCAGGTCGAGCAGCACGCCCCGGCCAGGATCTCGGTGGTCTCCCGGGCCACCGCGGCCGGCGCCGCCGACCCGCCGTACTCCACCGGCGCGCTCACTCCGAGCAGCCCCGACCGCTTGACCGCCTCGATGCTGCTCGCCGGCACAACCTCCTGGTCCACGCGCTCCGCCTGGGGCGCCAGCACCTCGGCAGCCAGCTGCCGGGCGCGGGTGACGAGCGGATGCGGTGGGATGGTCATCGAAAGAATCTCCCGCTGTTGTGGTGGCGGGTGTCGATCCGGCGCTCCCGCGTTCGTGTAGTCAGTGAAGACCACCCCATGCGAGAGACCACCGAGGAGGACACCTCATGAAGTACTACCTCTTGAGCGTGATGCAGCCGCAGGGCGAACCGCCCGCGCCCGAGGTCCTGGAAGAGATCATGCACAGCCTCGATGTCTTCCACGCGGAGCTGCGGGAGGCCGGTGCCTGGGTGTTCGCCGGGGGACTGCACGGGCCGGAAACGGCCACGGTGCTGCGCGCCAAGGGCGCAGAGGTCCTGGTCACCGACGGCCCGTACACCGAGAGCAAGGAGTACCTGGGCGGCATCTGCCTCATCAAGGCCCCCGACCTCGACGCGGCGCTCGCATGGGGCCGCAAGGCGACCGTGGCGACGACACTTCCCATCGAGGTGCGGCCCTTCATGGGCGAAGCGTGATGACTGCCGGCATCGAGGATGTCTTCCGCGCGGAGTACGGCCGCGCGGTCGCCGTCCTCATCCGCTTCCTCGGCGACATCGACCTCGCCGAGGAAGCGGTGCAGGACGCGTTCACCACCGCGGTGCAGAAGTGGCCGGAGACGGGCATACCCCCGAGCCCCGCCGGGTGGATCATCACCACCGCCCGCAACCGGGCCATCGACCGGCTCCGCCGTGAGTCCACGCGAGAGGCCCGGCACGCCGAGGCGGCCCAGCTGTACGCACCGGACGAACCGCCCGAGGAGGGCCCCGTGCGCGACGACCGGCTCCGCCTGATCTTCACCTGCTGCCATCCCGCCCTCGCCACCCGGGCCCAGGTCGCCCTCACCCTCAGACTCCTCGGCGGTCTGACCACCCCGCAGATCGCGCGTGCCTTCCTCGTGCCCGAGCCCACCATGGCCCAGCGCCTGGTGAGGGCCAAGGCCAAGATCCGCGACGCCCGCATCCCCTACCGCATCCCGCGCGACGCCGACCTCCCGGACCGTGTCAGAGGAGTCCTGGCGGTCGTCTACCTCATCTTCAACGAGGGCTACGGAGGCCGCGAGGACCTCTGCGCCGAGGCCCTCCGCCTGGGGCGCCTGTTGGCCGAACTCATGCCGGACGAGCCCGAGGCCCTCGGCCTGCTCGCTCTGATGCTCCTCATCGAGGCCCGCCGGCCCGCCCGCGCGACACCGGACGGAGACCTGGTCCTCCTCGCCGACCAGGATCGCTCCCGGTGGGACCGCGCCCTGATCGTCGAGGGCCAGTCCCTCGTACGCCGGTGCCTGCGCCTCAACCGTCCTGGCCCCTATCAGATCCAGGCCGCGATCAACGCCGTACACAGCGACGCCCCGTCCGCCGCCGCCACGGACTGGGGCCAGATCCTCCAGCTGTACGACCAACTCATTGCCCTCGCACCCAGCCCGGTCGTGGCGCTCAACCGCGCTGTCGCGGTGGCCGAGGTCGAGGGACCGGAGCCGGCCCTCGCATGCGTCGAAGCGCTCGACCTGGACGGCTACCACGCCTTCCACGCCGTACGAGCGGATCTGCTGCGCCGTCTCGGCCGCCGCACGGAGGCCGTGCGGGAGTACGAGGCGGCCATCGCGCACACCGAGAGCGCGGCGGAGCGCGCCTACCTCGAACGGACGCGGGCCGCGCTGATACCTGACTGAGCGGGCTCGTCGAGGAGGAGGACCCGAGGCGCCGTCACCAAGGCTCCGGCGATGGCGAGTTGCCGGCACCGGCCGCCGGAGAGCAGACCCGCGCGGCGGCTCGTCGGCGCGCGCAGCGCGGGGAACAGGCCCAGCGCCTCGGCGATCGCCCCCTTGCCCCGCCGCCGCCCGTCCACGGCCGGCTGGAGGTTCCCCGCGGTGGTGAGAACCTCGTCCACCGCCGCGTCGGCCCGCTCGACCGGCGCAGCGTCCTCGTGTACCTCCCTCCGCGCGGCGAGAGGTGGCGGCGGTTGTATCGCGCGGTCCGCATGCGGTGGCCGGTGCTGAGCGACGGGGAGGACGAGCTCCTGCGGGCCCTGCTGGGATGGCTGGTGGACACCTTCGCCCCGGCGAGCGCGAAGACCACACTCTGAATCCGCCCACTTACGCAAAGTGGTTCCCGCGTCCGGAATTTATTTGGGTGCATGAAAGGTTGGCGTATACATCCAGCTAAGGTTGGCTCATACAACCAGCCACCGAGCACGTTCGCGCGGCCGACCTGCCCGTCCGCGCCCCGACCAGCGAGGCACCGTGAACCACTCCGCACCCGTACAGCCCGCCGACGTCGTCTCCCGGCTGCGCGCCACCTTCCGCTCCGGCCGCACCAAGCCCGTCGCCTGGCGTACGAACCAGCTGCGCCGCCTGCGCGAGATGCTCACCTCGCACGGCGAGGACCTCGCCACCGCGCTCCACACGGACCTCGGCAAGAGCTCCGCCGAAGCCTTCCGCACCGAGATCGACTTCACCGTGCGCGAGATCGACCACACCTTGGAACACCTCCACGGCTGGCTGCGCCCCGAGTCCGCCCCGGTCCCGGTGCACCTCGGCGCCGACGCGACGGCCTGGACGCAGTACGACCCCCTGGGTGTCGTCCTCGTCATCGCCCCCTGGAACTATCCGCTGCAGCTTCTGCTCACCCCGATGCTCGGTGCGCTGGCCGCGGGCAATGCCGTGGTCGCCAAGCCCAGCGAGCTGGCCCCCGCGACCTCCGCCGTCGTGGCCCGGCTGCTGCCGCAGTACCTCGACACCGATGCGGTCGCCGTCGTCGAGGGCGGCATCCCGGAGACGACGACCCTGCTGGCCGAGCGCTTCGACCACATCTTCTACACCGGTAACGGCACCGTCGGCCGCATCGTGATGCGCGCCGCCGCCGAGCACCTCACCCCCGTCGCCCTCGAACTGGGCGGCAAGTCCCCGGCGTTCGTCGACCGCGCGGCCGACCTGGCCGTTGTCGCTGACCGCCTGGCCCGCGGCAAGTTCCTCAACGCCGGACAGACCTGCGTCGCGCCCGACTACGTCCTCACCGATCCCGAGACTGCCCGCGCCCTGGAGTCCGAGCTCGCCCAGGCCGTCGAGGCGCTCTACGGCCCCGAGCCGCGGGCGGCCACCGAGTACGGGCGGATCATCAACGAGCGGCACTTCGACCGGCTCAGCGCCCTGCTCGACTCCGGTCGCACTGTCACCGGTGGCGACAGCGACCGCGGCGAAAAGTACATCGCGCCGACCGTCCTCGCCGACGTCGACCCCAAGTCGCCCGTCATGCAGGAGGAGATCTTCGGCCCGATCCTCCCGATCGTCACCGTGGCGGACCTCGATGAGGCCATCGGCTTCATCAACGACCGGGACAAGCCGCTGGCCCTGTATGTCTTCACCGAGTCGGACACCACCCGGGAGCGGATCGCCGCCGAAACCTCCTCCGGAGGCCTGGGCTTCGGGCTGCCGCTGGCCCATCTGACCGTCTCCGACCTGCCGTTCGGCGGGGTCGGTGAGAGCGGTATGGGCAGCTATCACGGCCGCTACTCCATCGAGACGTTCAGTCATCGCAAGGCGGTGCTGGAGAAGCCGCTCGGCTGAACCGAGCCGAGTCGAGGCGGGCGGTGGCCCGGGCCGGTCTTCGGACGGGTCCGGGCCACCGGTGTGTCGACCAACCTCCGCCGCGTGCCCGACAGTTCTCTGCCAACGTTGTCAGATCTGACTGGTCTACACCCTTGACTGGTACATACCAAAGCGGTTGAGTGTGCCTCCACACCCCCCACCGCGGCCGCCCCCGACGCCGTGGCCGGCCTCGCCGGCGCGTGCGCACAAGGCTCTGCTTCGCTCTGCCCTTGTACCGGGAGCGGCCGTGCTGCGCGAAGGAGTTGACCCTGTGTCGAGGCGCCGTATCTCCGCAGTGATGGCCGCGATCGTCGTCGGAACCGCCGTACCGGCGCTGCTGCCGGCCACGAGCGCGTCCGCCGCGGCCTGTTCGAGCTACCCGAACTGGGTGGCCGGCAAGTCCTACGTCACCGGCAACATCGTCCGGTACACCGACGGCAAGGCGTACATCGCCGAACACGACAACCCTGGTTACGACCCCACCATCAGTACCTGGTACTGGGAGCCGTACGCCTGCGACGGCGGCTCCACGCCCTCGGACGGTTTCGTCGTGAGCGAGGCGCAGTTCAACCAGATGTTCCCGAACCGAAATTCCTTCTACACCTACAGCGGGCTGCGGGCGGCGATGAGCGCCTATCCGGCCTTCGCCAGCACCGGCAGCGACACGATCAGGAAGCAGGAGGCCGCGGCCTTCCTCGCCAACGTCAGTCACGAGACCGGTGGCCTGGTGTACGTGGTGGAGCAGAACACGGCCAACTACCCCCACTACTGCGACTGGAGCCGGCCGTACGGCTGCCCGGCAGGCCAGTCCGCGTACTACGGCCGCGGCCCGATCCAGCTCAGTTGGAACTTCAACTACAAGGCCGCGGGCGACGCGCTCGGTATCGACCTCCTCAACAACCCCTACCTGGTGCAGAACGACGCCTCCGTGGCCTGGAAGACCGGACTCTGGTACTGGAACACGCAGACCGGCCCCGGCACGATGACCGGCCACAACGCCATGGTCAACAGCGCTGGATTCGGCCAGACGATCCGCAGCATCAACGGCTCCCTGGAGTGCGACGGCAAGAACCCCGCGCAGGTGCAGAGCCGGGTGGATGCCTACCAGAGGTTCGTGCAGATCCTCGGCACCACGGCGGGCGGCAACCTGTACTGCTGACGCCCGCACCGGCACCGGCGGCAGCTGCGTGGAAAGGGACCGTTGGACCGACACGGCACCACACGGCCCGTGCGCATTGTTTTCGACACCATGCCGGATGACCGTACGCTGCAGGAGAGCATCGACGTCATTCCCGCCGACCTCTGGTTCGCCGACCCCAACGGGACCCCCGAGCACCGTCGCCACCTGACAAGGAACTTCGCCGAAGAGATTCGTCGCGAACTCACCGCCGGGGGCCCGGCATGACCTGCATCGTGAACGACAAGAGCTTCGACGAAGAACCACAACCCGGCCAGTGCCTGCGCACTTTCCTTCGCTCACTCGGCCACTTCGGCGTCAAAAAGGGTTGCGACGCAGGCGATTGCGGCGCATGCACGGTGTGGTTGGACGGAAATCCGGTGCACAGCTGCATCACTCCTGCTTTCCGCCCAGACGGTCGTGAGGTGACGACGATCGAAGGCCTCGGATCACCCGGAAACCTGCATCCCATGCAGCGGCAGTTCCGCGACGCCCCGGGGTTCCAGTGCGGCTTCTGCACCGCAGGGATGATCATGACGACGGCAACATTCACCGAGGCCCAGAAGAATGACTTGCCACGGGCGTTGAAGGGCAACCTGTGTCGCTGCACCGGCTATCGAGGGATCGAGGATGCCGTGAAGGGCGTCGTCGGCGTGGAGCCGGCCGCGCCGGGAAAGGCCGTCGGGACGAGCATCGGTGCGCCGGCAGCCGACGATGTGGTCACCGGTCGCGCCGAGTTCACGATGGACACCCACATGGAAGGCACGCTGCACCTCAAGGTGCTGCATTCGCTTCACGCGCACGCCCGAATCATCTCGATCGACAAGACCGCCGCACTCGCCGTTCCCGGCGTGCATCAGGTCTATACCTGGGAAGATGTGCCGCGCAAGCGTTTCACCACAGCGATCCACACGGACCATCTCGTCGATCCGGACGACACCTTCATCCTCGACGACACGGTCCGCTTCGTCGGCCAACGCGTCGTTGCGGTCCTGGCCGACACGGTCGGGGCGGCAGAAGAGGGCTGCCGAAAGGTCGTCGTGGAATACGAGATGATGCCGGCGGTATTCGATCCCGAAGCGGCAATGGCCGAGGGAGCGCCACAACTGCACGCCACGGACGATCCATTCGCCCGCGACCTCGTCCACAACATCCTGCTCGAGATGCATTCGCACATCGGCGATGTCGACGCTGGGTTCGCAGAAGCCGACGTGATCCACGAAGGAACGTACTCGTCACCGCGCGTGCAACATGCGCATCTCGAAACCCACGGCTCGATCGCCTGGATGGAGGACGGTCGTCTCAACGTCCGCACCAGTTCGCAATCGCCGTCGATAGCGAAAGTCAAACTCTCCTATCTGTTCGCGCTGCGACCGGACCAGCTCCGCGTGTTCTGCAAACGCGTCGGCGGCGGCTTCGGCGGCAAACAAGTTGTCTTCTACCTTGTCACCAGGCAGATCTGGACTCTGCCCTGACCCTCGGCTGCCTCGGCGACTGACCGCGCGTCGGCCGTGAGCATGTTGAACGCGCGCACGTATCCGCAAGTCGTGTGCGAAACTGCCGCGATGACCTCAGAGACGATCAATGCTGCAGCCTCGGGCACTTGGAAACTCGGAGATCTCACCGTCCATCGGATCGGCTTCGGCGCGATGCGGTTGACGGGCAGCGCGGCCTTCCACCACGGCACACCGAGCGACCGCGAGCGCTCGATCGCCGTGCTGCGGCGGGCGATCGAGCTGGGCGTCAACCACATCGACACCGCGGCCTTCTACTTCTCCTCGCTCCGCTCCGCGAACGAACTGATCAACAACGCGCTCGCCCCGTACGCGGACGACCTGGTCATCGCCACCAAGGTGGGGCCGTTCCGCGACTATGCGGGGGAGTGGGGCGCCTCGGCCCGGCCCGAGGATCTGCGCGGCCATGTCGAGGAGAATCTGCGCCAGCTCGGCCGCGACCACCTCGACGTGGTGTACCTGCGCCGTATGCGACAGGACTCGATCGCCGAACACTTCGGCGCGCTGGCCGAGCTGCGCGACGCCGGGCTGATTCGGCACCTGGCCGTCTCCGACGTCGAACCCAGGCACCTCGCCGAGGCACTGGCCATCGCGCCAGTGGTGAGCGTCCAGAACAAGTACGGCCTCGACTCCCCGGACCCCGAGACCGACGTTCTCCTGCGGACCTGCGGCGAACAGGGCATCGCGTTCGTGCCGTTCTTCGCGATCGCCGGTAAGGGCGGCGCGCTGGGCCCGAGCGGCACCACCGACGACGTCGTGCTCGACGTCGCGCGGGCGCACGACGCGACGCCCGCCCAGGTCCGGCTGGCGTGGACCCTCCACCAGGGTCCGCACGTGCTCGCCATTCCCGGCACGGGCAACCCGGACCACCTGGCGGAGAACGTCGCCGCGGGCGCGCTCCGTCTCACGGACGACGAGCTGACCCGCCTCGACGCGCTCCACGCGCGGGCGCAGTAAGCCCGCGGGCCCCTGCCGGCTCACCGCAGGGGCCCGACGCGCTCAGCCCGCGTACGCGCTCAGCGGATAGTGGTCCGAGAGGTTCGTGTACGTGTAGTCGGTGCCCCAACTGGACACGGCCCAGGGCGCGGACTGCTCACTGCCCGCCCACCGGGCCGAGGAGACCCCTGCGCCGGTCACGCACGCCCCACGCGGTCAGACGACAACAGCTCTGAACCCCTTCGGCAGGGCTGACCGAGGCCGAGTACAGCCGCGTCACCCACGACTACGCCCTCGCGGCAGCCCGCGCGTTGTTGCCGCTGAACGAGAACCTGACCTTCGTGTACGACTCGGGTCACGGCGCCGACAGTGCCGGCACCACGATCTGGTCGAGGGTGAAAGGCCGGGCCGAGGAGGCACTTCTGGCCCTGCCCTTCCGCGCCTACGTCTTCCGGCCGTCCTATGTCCGGCCCACGCGGGGCGCCCGTGCCGCAACCCGTCCCTACCGCCTGATGTATGCCTCCACCTCGTGGCTCTCCCCGGTGCTCCGCCGCCTGTTCCCGCGGCACATGACCACGACGGACACGGTGGGCCGAGCCATGCTCGCGGTGACGCGAAGCCAAGGGCGAGGGCCACGCGTGCTCACCAGCGTGCAGATCAACGGACTTGCTGCCCAGGAGGCGGCGTCGCGGTGCCCGCCCGCGAGGCATCGTCGCGGGCGGGCGGCTGCCGAAGGACCTTCAGCCCAGCTGCTCGTGCAGGAAGGCCACCGTGCTCTCCCAGGCCTGCGCGGCCGACTCCGGGGCGTACGCCTCGGGACGGCCGTCGTTGAAAAAGGCGTGCTGGGCGGGGTACAGGCGGAAGTCGGGGGTGATGCCCGACTGCTGCTGGATCGCCGTGCTCAGCTGCTCCAGGCTCGCTTTCGGAATGCTGGTGTCGAGTTCTCCGTAGTGGCCCAGGATCTGCGCCTTCAGGCCGGAGAAGTCGGGCAGTTCGCCCTGGATCACGCCGTAGAACGGCACCGCGGCGCTCACCCGTGGGTCGGCCGCCGCCTGGTAGAGGACGAAGCCGCCGCCCATGCAGAAGCCGACCGACGCCACCGTGTCCGAGGTGACCTCGGGCAGGCCCAGTAGATGGTCGACCGCGCCGGAGCGCAGCTCGACGCCACGCGCGACCGGCAGCTCCTGCATCATCCGGAAGGCCTCGCCGCTGTCGTGCGCCACATTGCCGCCGTACAGGTCGGGCGCGAGGGCCACGAAGCCCTCCGCTGCCAGCCGGTCCGAGACATTCGCGATGTGGTCGGTCAGGCCCCACCACTCCTGGATGACGATCACGCCGGGGCCCTGCCCGGAGGGCGGCAGCGCCAGATATCCGTGCGCCGTACCTCCGGCGCTCGGGAACGTCACGTTCTGATGGGCAGGGGCCCGGTCGACTTCGGCAGCTCGGACATGTCGCTCAATTCTGGTGGGGGCAGCGTCAGGTGGGGGCGCGGCGGGGCCGGCCCCGAGTCGATCTCCACGATGTCATGCGCGCGCACCGCGACCTCGCCGGGCCCGCACGACACGGCCCGCGGCCACCTTCTGCAGCACGCTGTACGCGAGAACCGGCAGTAGCACATGCGGCCGGTCGGGCAGCGTCGTCGTGATGAGGACCGCGCCGGCGCTGCTGTTGTTCATCCCGCAGGCCAGCGTGACGGAGGCGCCGGCGGGCGGGTCGAGGCGCAGTACGCGCGCGGTGATCCGGCCCAGCGTGAACGACAGCCCGCAGACGGTGGCGGCGACGGCCAACGCGGCCGCGAACAACACCGGTTCGGGATGGCTGAGGAAGGGGCCGAGGACGCCGCTGGCATTGATGTACGTCAGCAGCAGCGAGGCGAGTATCGCCGCGGGGACCGCCGCGCCGAGGAGCCGGTCCATGAGACGGCGGGGCAGGGCGAGCCGGCACATGATGCCGGCACCGCAGGGCAGCAGGACCCCCGTGAGCGCGAAGCCGCTCCCCGCGGACTGCGCCGCTCCGGCCAGCGTGCCGGCGTACTCACCGCTCAGCAGCGGGCACAGCGCCGTCATCGTGACCGGGGTGGTCAGGGGGCTGACGATCGTGGACGCCAGCACGAGGCCCACCGTCGTCGGCTGATCGCCGTCCTCCTTGCTGGTCCACACCGTGGCCCCGGCCGCCACGGGCATGGCGACGATCAGGATCATCGCCGCGACCAGGCCACTGCCCCCGTCGGTGTCGGGCGACTGCCGCAGCGCGAACGCGACCCCCGGGATGATCAGCAACGGCGCGACCAGGTGGAGGACGAGCCCGGTCAGCAGTGCGGTGGGGCGCGCGAGTAATGCCCGCAGCTCGTGCAGGGGCACTTGGAGACCTGCGGTGAACAGGACGAGGGACAGCAGGAAATGCGGCGTTCTGAAAGGGAGTTCGGGAAGTCCCAGGACCCCGGCCGCGCCGAGCGTGTGCGTGTGGCGCAGCCACAGGCCCGGGGTCGGCACCGTCGTGGCGGCGAGATAAGCCGCGCCGACGGCCCATCCGAGATGGCTACGGAGTGGAGTGAGGGGGGACGTCGCGTGGGGCGTGCGAATCATGGCGGCGCTCTTCCGTCGTGGGACCTGGGCGGAGACGGGGCGCCGATATTGCGGAGCAGGCACGGGGAGCGAACCGTGCGAAGAGGTAAGTGCACAGACTCAGCCAGCAGAGGCTGAACAGCCAGCCGCCGAGGACGTCGGAGAACCAGTGAACTCCCAGGTAGACACGTGACAGTCCGACCAGCAGGGCCCAGCAGCCGCTGACCACGACGAGCGACTTTCTCCCGCGTGGAGCGCGCGCGAGCAGCGCGAGAATGAGCAGTCCGCCGGTGACGGCGGATGTGGTGGTGTGGCCCGAGGGGAACGACCAGCCGGAGGCGTGCGTGGCCCAGTCAGCCGTCGCGGGGCGGGGGCGGGCGACCAGGGACATCACCCCGTACCGCACGGCTTGCGCGGCGGCCAGGCAGCCGAGACAGCCGACGACGGCGAGGATCCGCCGGCGCGCCGTACGACCGAGGACGAGGCCGGCCACGGCCGCCAGGGCGTAGGGAACGATCCCCGTGCCGGTGTACGTCACTCCGCGTGCCGCGGCGAGGGCCACATCCGGGCGGTGTCCTACCGACCAGGAGGTGAGGGCCTCGTCGCCGAACAGTGCCGCGCCGTCCCGGCCGATGAGGATCAATGTCAGCAGCACGAACGCGACCGCGCTTCCCACCGCCACCGAACCGGCGAGATCCGTGGCGTCCTCCCGCGGCGGCGCGATGCGCCGGGCTGCGGCCATCGGAGCGGCTCCCTTCCCTGTGGTCACAAGGACGCGGCAAGAGGCCACACTCCCGTGGTGACTACAATCCTGTAGACGGTCTACACAACTGTAGACGATTAAGGGGTGGGGAGCGTTCCCGGAGCACCCGATCGGATGCCGTACGCTACGTGTTACGTATAACCCTGGAGGCCTCGATGAGACGCATCGCCCTGGTCGCCCTCGTCGTCGACGACTACGACGAGGCGATCCGCCACTACACCGACGCTCTCGGATTCCGGCTCGTCGAGGACACGCCGCGCCCCGACGGCTCCCGCTGGGTCGTCGTCGAACCGGGCACGGAGACCGGCGGCAGCGGGCTGCTGCTGGCCCGGGCCAAGAACGAGGCGCAGCGCGGCCGGGTCGGTGACCAGACCGGCGGACGCGTGGGTTTCTTCCTGCACACCGACGACTTCGCCCGCGACTACGCCAGGATGCGGGCCGCCGGCGTGACCTTTCTGGAGGAGCCGCGCCACGAGCCGTACGGCTCCGTCGTCGTCTTCCAGGACCTGTACGGAAACCGCTGGGACCTGCTGGAGCCTGCCACCACCGCCTGAGCCACCCGAGAAAACGCCGCTCACCACCTGCCGAACCTGCCGAGGAAAGACACGCATGACCGCGCACCGCATCGACGCCGACACCATCCGCCGCCTCCCCAAGGCCGTACTCCACGACCACCTCGACGGCGGTCTGCGCCCCGCCACCCTCGTGGAGCTCGCGGAGACGGTCGGCCACACCCTGCCCACCACCGATCCGCAGGCGCTGGCCGACTGGTACTACGAGGCCGCCAACTCCGGCGACCTGGTGCGCTACATAGCCACCTTCGAGCACACCCTCGCGGTGATGCAGTCCCGCGAGGGCCTGCTGCGCACCGCCGAGGAGTACGTCCTCGACCTGGCCGAGGACGGCGTCGTGTACGGCGAGGTCCGGTACGCGCCGGAGCTGATGGTGAACGGCGGGCTCACCCTGCCCGAGGTCGTCGAGACCGTGCAGGAGGGCCTCGCGGCGGGCATGGCCAAGGCGGCCGCCGCCGGCACCCCCGTGCGCGTCGGCACCCTGCTGTGCGGCATGCGCATGTTCGACCGCACCCGTGAGATCGCCGACCTCGCGGTGGCGTTCCGGGACGGCGGCGTCGTCGGCTTCGACATCGCGGGTGCCGAGGACGGCTTCCCGCCCGCCGACCATTTGGCCGCCTTCGAGCACCTGCGCGCCGAGAGCGTCCCATTCACCATCCACGCCGGTGAGGCCCACGGCCTGCCCAGCATCCACCAGGCCCTCCAGGTCTGCGGTGCCCAGCGCATCGGCCACGGCGTCCGCATCACCGAGGACATCGTCGACGGCAAGCTCGGTCGCCTGGCGGGCTGGGTGCGCGACCGCCGTATCGCCCTGGAGATGTGCCCGACGTCCAACCTGCAGACGGGCGCGGCCACCTCCATCGCCGAGCACCCCATCACCGCCCTGCGCGACCTGGGCTTCCGGGTCACCCTCAACACCGACAACCGTCTGGTGTCGGGCACGACGATGACCCGCGAGATGTCGCTGCTGGTCGAGGAGGCCGGCTGGGGTGTCGAGGACCTGCGCACGGTCACGGTGAACGCGATCAAGAGCGCGTTCATCCCCTTCGACGAGCGCAATGCCCTCATCCGCGAAGTGGTGCTGCCGGGCTACGAGGCCGCGCTCTAGGGAGTCCCGCGTGCAGGCCGCGCACCAGAGAAACCCCGTCCGCGGGCCGCGCACGAGAGGAACCCGTCCGCGGGTCGAGCCTCAGAGCAGCCCGCGGACGTACGCGGCCTGGCCGACGTGTTGCAGATCGTCGGCCAGGACGCTCACCAGCCGTACGCCGAGGGTGACGGCCGGGGTCCAGCGCTCGTCCACGACGCGCTCCAAGTCCTTGGCGGTCAGCCCGCGTACGAACTCCAGGCTCTGTTCGTGCACCGCGTCGTAGTAGCCGATCAGCAGGTCACCCGACTCGACCCGCACCTTGGCCACCTTCGCCGCGGTGTGACCGTACCCGGTGTCCCGGCGGGGCAGATCGAGCCCGAAGCGCTTCTCCCAGCCCTGCGCCAGCCAGACCTGGTCGAGCTCCGCGGCGTCGGCGACGTGGTCGTCCTGGATCCGGGTGAGATGCCAGATCAGCCATGAGATGGAGTTGGCGGTCTCGGCGGGCCGGGCATTGAGGTCGTCCGGGTCCAGACCTTCGACCGCGGCATGGACTTCTTCCTGGATGCGGCTGTACGCGTCGATGAGGATGTCCTTCGCATGCATGCGTCCACCATCGCGCACAGCGGCGCCTCACGCGTCCGCAATCCAGCTGCCGTGGAAGCCCAGCGGCACCCGGCCCGGCAGATGGATCCGGGCGACCGGCTCACCCGTGAAGTCCTGGGCGGCCAGGATCACCAGGTCGGCCGCCCCTCGATCGGGGTTGTGCACGTACGCGATCGCGTAGCCGTCGTCCTCGGTCTTCGCCCCCGCCGACGGGACGAAGACGGCTTCCCCCGCGGCGGCGTCCCGCGGCAGGCGGTGCACCTGCGTGGTCCCTCGGAACAGGTCGTGCTTGATCAGCGCGTTGCTGAAGGCGCGGTCGGGCGGATTTCCGTCGGCCGTCATGTACGCGAGCGTCATGTCGGCGGCGGCCGCGGTGTAGGCGTACCGGTGCCGCCGGCTCACCAACGCCTCGTGGACGCGCGGGAATTCCTGCGGGCGGTCGTCGATCGTCCTGGTGTGTACGCGACCGTGGGCCAGGTCGACGGTCCAGCGTTCGAGCGAGGCGGTACCCGCTCCGTAGGCTCCGCCGGAGCCGCGGCCCGCGACCTGGAAGGGTGCCGGGTAGGTCGTCATGTCGACGACCACGGACGAGCCCTCGTCATAGGCGTTCAGGGTGTGGGAGTAGTAGACCGGCTCGACCTCGAACCAGCGGACCCTGCCGCCCGCGCGTGGCAGCAGGCCGACGCGCATCGGGTGTTTCTCTTTCCAGATGTACGGGACGAGGTCGCCGCGCTCCGCGGCCGCGGGGTCGAAGGTGATGGGCAGATCGAAGAGCACGACGTATTTCTCGGTGAGTGCGAAGTCGTGCATCATCGGCCCGTCCGCCACCGGGATCCTCGTGGTCCGCACGACCCGGCCCGTGTGATCGATGACGTGGTGCCGGACGTGGTCCCAGGTCGGGTAGTAGGCGATCGCGTGCAGTTCGCCGGCCGCCGCGTCGAACTTGGTGTGTGCGGTGAATGCCCCCTTGAGGGTCCCCCGGAAGTCGTACGTACCCACAGTGTTGAGCTCGTGGTCGAGTTCGTACGGAAGGGGTCCGCTCTCCTGGAGCGTCAGAATCCGTCCGCCCAGGCCGATCACATGGGTGTTGCACGGGAAGTCCTCCGGCGGCAAGGGCTCGGGGTAGGGCTCGCCCAGCTTCTTGGCCACCGACGACGAGCGGACCCAGCGGTTGCGGTACCACTCGGCACGGCCGTCGCGCAGTCGCACGCCGTGCACCATGCCCTCGCCGAGCATCCAGTGGTGGGCGCGAGGGTCCTCAAGTCCCAGGACATTGGGGCCGTTTCGCAGGAATCGGCCGTTCAGTTCGCGCGGGATCCGTCCGGTGACCGGCAGGTCGAACGCCGACAGCTCCTCGGTGACGGGCTTGAACGCCCCCTCCAGGAAGGGGTAATGCCTGCTGTCCTGTGCGCGGAGTGGGGCGGCCGCCGCTCGGCCGCCGATGCCGCCGATCAGCCCCCCCGCCGCCGTGACCGCCGCGCCCCGCAGGACCGTCCGCCGTGTGTGATCCGTCATCTCGGTACTCCCGCCTCGCAGGTCTCGTGCCGGACGTTCACGAGTCTGCGGCGACGGACCGGCCTGGTCAGGAGTGCTGGGGCTCTTTCGGGGGTGGCGTCAGCCCCCCTCTTGCGAGGTGTCGAGAAGACCCATCAGCGCCCGCGCCGCCGGACTGGTGGCCTCCGGCGGCGGCAGCATGGCGACGGTCTCGTACGACGTGTCGGAGGCGGCCTTGAGGGGGAGGGCGGTGAGATCGCCGGCCTCGCGCTTGAGGCCGAAGTGCCGCGGTACGACGGCGATCCCGAGGTCCTCGTGGACGAGCTCCAGAAGGCTGTGCACGTCATTGACCTCAAGGGTCACGGTCCGGTGCACGCCCGCTGCCGCGAAGGCGGCGTCCGTGGTGCGGCGCGGCCCCCAGTCGGGGTGGAAGTCGACGAAGGCCTCGCCGCCCAGCTCCTCCGGCGTGAGCGCGGCGGCGGTCGCCAGGTGGTGCGTGGGATGGCAGAGCACGGTCATCGACTCGCGGGTCAGCGGGACCGAACGCAGCTGGTCGGTGTCGGCCTGTGTCTTGACGGCGAAGGCCAGATCGAGACGGCCCGCGGCGACCTCCTCGGCCAGCGCTCCGGACCCCGCCTGCCGCAGCCGGATCTCGACATCGGGATGGCGCCGCCGGAACGCGGCGAGCAGCCTCGCCACGTGCACTCCGGCGATGCACTGTTCGGTGCCCAGGGAGAGCGTGCCGCGCAGCACGCCCTGCACGGCGGCCACCGCGTCGTGCGCCGAGCGGACCTGGGCGAGGATCCGCTCCGCCTCGGCCAGCAGCGCGCGACCGGCCTCCGTGAGGGTGACGCGCCGGGTGGTGCGGACGAACAGCGGGGCCTGCAGCTCCCGCTCCAGTGCGCGGATCGACGACGACAGGCCGGACTGCGACACCATGAGTCGCTCCGCCGCCCGGGTGAAGTGCTGGTCCTCGGCGACCGCGACGAAGTGCTGAAGGTGGCGCAGTTCCATGAGGGGCAAGCGTAGCCGCTGATTGAGAAGCGTCATCGCTGAATCCCATCCGATTCTCCCGTTGGACCGCTGCCCGGGCGCGCGCGAGAGTGGAGACCTGTTTTCCCGGCCTTCAGGAGTACGCGTTGTACACCGCACACCCCGACCGTTACGCGGACATGCCCTACCGGCGCACCGGACGCAGCGGTCTGAAGCTCCCCGCGCTGTCGCTCGGCCTGTGGCACAACTTCGGCCCCGACCGGCCGGCGGAGACCCAGCGCGCGATCCTGCGCCGCGCCTTCGACCTCGGCGTGACGCACTTCGACCTCGCGAACAACTACGGGCCGCCGCCCGGCGCCGCCGAGTCGGCCCTCGGCGACGCCCTGAAGGCCGACTTCGCGTCGTACCGCGACGAGCTGGTCATCTCCACCAAGGCGGGATACCTGATGTGGCCGGGCCCGTACGGCGAATGGGGCTCGCGCAAGTACCTGCTGTCCTCGCTCGATCAGAGCCTGGCCCGGATGGGCCTGGACTACGTGGACGTCTTCTACTCGCACCGCCCCGACCCGCAGACTCCCTTCGAGGAGACGATGGGCGCCCTGCACTCGGCGGTACAGCAGGGCAAGGCGCTGTACGTCGGCGTCTCCAACTACTCGCCGGAGGAGACCCGCGAAGCCGCCCGCATCCTGGGCGAACTGGGCACCCCGCTGCTCATCCACCAGCCGCGCTACTCGATGCTCGACCGCCGCCCCGAGGAAGGGCTCCTCGACGTGCTGGACGAGCTCCAGGTGGGCTCCATCGCCTACTCGCCGCTGGAGCAGGGCCTGTTGACCGGCCGATACCTCGACGGCATCCCGGAGGGTTCGCGCGCGGCGAGCGACAGCCCGTTCCTCAGCGCCGACACGGTCACCGTGGATCTCGTACGACAGCTGCGTGCCCTCGAGGAGATCGCCAAGTCGCGTGGGCAGTCCCTGGCGCAGCTGGCGCTGGCCTGGGTGCTGCGCGGCGGCCGGGTGACGTCCGCGCTGATCGGCGCGAGCAGCCCGCGGCAGTTGGAGGACAGCGTCACGGCCGTCGGCAACCTGGAGTTCGATCCGGACGAGCTCGCCCGGATCGACGCGATCATCAAGCCGTGACGCCCACTGGTCAGGCGGTGAGGCGCTCGCTGAGCTCCCACAGCCGGTCGGCCGCCTCGGGGTCGATGGCGTAGGGCAGCACTCCGGCCTTCCACGACCTGTTCATGAGGGTCCAGTCGCGTCCCTCCGCCGGCGGCATCGGTGGCGCGACGTCGCTGTTCTCGCAGTAGAGACCGCCCATTCCGTCGAGCAGGGGGCTGGTGGCGCACCACACGCTGGTGGCCGCCCCCTGCTCGACGTTCTTGAGCTGCCGGTCCGGGTCCAGGATCGGCTCGCCGTCATCATCGAGGACACCGACGGCCTTCAGGTCCTCCTCCGCGAGATACCTCTTCAGGCCGGTGTCGACGATGCTGCCCGGATGCAGGGAGAAGGCGCGGATGCCGTCCGCCCTGCCGCGCTCGTCGAGCGCGAGGGCGAAGAGGATGTTGGCAGTCTTCGACTGACCGTAGGCGACCCAGCGGTCGTACGCGTGGTGCTCGAAGTGCGGATCGTCGAACAGGACGGGCGAGAACCGGCAATCCGTACGATGAATGCTTGTGAGTCCGCATTACTTGCGCGATAGTACGGATATGTCAGTCGACCCGCTTTCCGACACCCTCGCGCTCACCGACGCACGATGTGTGATCTCCGGGGGGTTCACCGCCGGGGGGCAGTGGGCGCTGCGGTTCCCCCGGCCGGACCGGCTCAAGATCACCGCCGTCGTCAAGGGCAGCTTCTGGGTGGCGCTCGACGGTATGCCGGAGGCCGTGCTGCTGGAGCCCGGCGATGCGGCGGTCTTCGACGGCAGCCGCCCCTTCGTGGTCTCCAGTGATCCGGCGCTGGAGCCGGTGGACGCGTCGAGGCTCTTCGCGGACGCGCCGGAGCCCATGGTCCACCTCGGCGAGGGTGAGGAGGTCGTCTCCGTCGGCGGCCATGTCGAACTGGGGCGCTCGGGCGAGGAGTTGCTGCTGCACGCGCTGCCGCCGCTGATGCACGTCCGCGCGGCCGCGGCGGAGGCGCCCGTGCTGCGCTGGCTGCTCGACCAGCTGCTGCGCGAACTGACGGCAGGGCGGGCCGGTGCCGACTTCGCGGCGGACCAGCTCGCCCAGCTCATGTTCGTCCAGGTCCTGCGCGCCTACCTGGCGGACGCCGAGGCGCTCCCGGCCGGCCGGCTGCGGGCCCTCGCCGACGACCGCATCGCCCCGGCCCTGCGTCTCATGCACGCCGAGCCGGGCCGTCCCTGGCAGCTGGAGGAACTTGCCAGGGCGGCGGCCATGTCCCGCACCACCTTCGCGCAGCGGTTCCGCGCCGTGGCCGGTGTGCCACCGCTGACCTATCTGCTCGACTGGCGAATGAGCCTGGCCCGGCGCGCCCTGCGGGACGGGGAGACATCCGTGTCGGCCCTGGCCCAGAAGGTCGGTTACACGTCCGAGAGCGCGTTCAGCAATGCCTTCAAGCGCACGACCGGTATTGCGCCGAGGCGCTATCGGGACGCGGTGCGGGCGGCGGCCACGAGCTGAGCGGCCCCCTCGGGTCGGTGACCATGAGCCGAGCGGGCACTCATCGCGGACCGTCGCCCCGGCCTAGGCCGTCGGAACGCGGTCCAGGAACCCGTGCACACTCCGGATGCGACCCTCGCCGTCCAGCGTGATCACGTCGAACCCGGCAACGGGTGCCGAGCCGTCCGCCTCGTTGACCAGCTCCCAGCCGAAGCGGGCGATGTCGTGGTGGCCGTCGACCGCGCCCAGCGGCCGGAACGCAAACCCCGGGAACTGCTCGTGCGCAGCCGCGATCACGGCCGCGATCTGCTGGTGCCCGTGGACGTCGGCCAGCGGGTCGGTGTAGGTGCCGTCCGCGGTCCAGGCGGCGGTGACCGCCTTCGTCAGCGCGTCCTGCTCGCCCGCGTTCCAGGCCTCGAAGTAGCGGGCGACGGCGGTCTCGTAACGGTCGTTGGTCGCGGACATGGTGAATCAGCCTCCATCGAGGTCGTACCTGCTGGTCACGGGGCCGAATCCCGGCGTGTCGTGTCCCGCTGGGATCCGGTGCGACCACCATGCCGGGCGCCGTCGGGGGCGTCGATTACCCCAGGGGTAATGGCCCGAGCGCGGGGCGTCGGCGCTGCCAGCTCCGTTTCGGCCAAACCAAGCTGCGCATATGCCAAGAGACTGGCTGGAATGGCATGGTGACAGAGTGTCAGGAGTGGCGATACTGAATTCCTAGGGCAATTCAGCCACGCCCGGACAGCAACATCGTGCACAGCAAAAGAGCCGCGGGGAAAGCGAGGCCGGACCGGCGGCGAGCGACGCCGATGGGGGAGCGATCGTGCACGACGAATTCCTGTGTCATGTCACCGCGTATGGAATATGCGGTGGTCAGCGCGTCGGTGTACCCCTGGGGACATATCGCGCGCCGACCCTTGCGCTGGCCCTGTGGTGGATGCGGGACCGTGCCGCGTGGATGGCCGATCGGCTCGATCCGCAGCCCGAAGACCCGGCCTTTCCGCCGCACTCGATCGCGCCGGTGGCGGACACCGTCCCGGACGTGCCGAGCATGCTGCGCGCGTGGTGCGGGGATTCGGTCCAGCAGGAACTGGTGGCGGAGGAATTGGCCGCGGGAAAGCTCGTTCGGATCGCCACCAGCGACGACACCACCGAATACGAATTGCTCGCCGAATCCGTGGACGCACTGCGCATGCAGCGGACCGCCGCCGTACTGGGCAGTTCCGCCGCCTGACATCGACCGTCGCCCCGGTGGCGTCACACCCCGGACCAGTGGCTCGGCGGGCCTACCCCTTCCGGCGCAGTGATCAGGCGCACATGTGGACGAATAGCTAGAATTCTGGCATGCGAGAGCGGCCGGTCGCCTCGACTGCGCCCGAACTCGTCATCGAGACCGAGACGGGCTCCACGGTGATGAGCCCGAGCCGCGAGTATCACGTCGGACGTGATCCCTTGAGCGATGTGGTCCTCGACGACGTCCGGGTCTCGTGGCACCACGCCGTGCTGCGGCCCGAGGCCGATCACTGGACGCTCGAGGACGAGAAGAGCAAGAACGGCACGTACGCCGACGGCCGGCGCGTCCACGAGTGGTGCGTGGGGCCGGGCAGCGTCATCCGCTTCGCCGACCCCTCCGACGGCCCGCAAGCCGTCCTCCTCGGGCGGCCGCCGCCCGCAACGGAGCGTCTCTCCGCCGTCTCCATACCGGCCGCCACCGGCACCTTCCGGCAGCCTTCCGCCGTACGGCCGCTGCCGGCGCGCCCCGTCCGCATCGGGCGCGGCGACGACAACGACCTGGTCGTCGACGAACTGGTGGTCTCCCGGCGGCACGCGGAGCTGCACACCCGCCCGGACGGGACGTACGAGATCGTCGACCTCGGCAGCCACAACGGCACGTTTCTCAACGGCCGGCCCGTCGAGTGCGCTCCGGTCACGCCGGGCGACATCGTCGGCATCGGCCACTCCGCGTTCTGCCTCGTCGGCGACCAGTTGCAGGAGTACGTCGACACGGGTGAGGTCTCCCTGGATGTCCAGGACCTCACCGTCGAGGTAGACGGGGGCCGCAAGAAGCTCCTCGACCAGGTGTCCTTTCCCGTCGGCGAGAAATGCCTGCTCGCCGTCGTGGGTCCGAGCGGCGCCGGAAAGTCCACGCTCCTCAATGCCCTGACCGGGCAGCGCCCCGCCGACGGTGGCACCGTCCTGTACGACGGCCGCGACCTCTACCGCGACTACGCCGAACTGCGCCAGCGCATCGGCCTGGTCCCGCAGGACGACATCCTGCACACACAGCTCACCGTACGGCGGGCCCTCGGGTACGCCGCCGAACTGCGCTTCCCGCAGGACACCGCGAAGGCGGAGCGCCATGCGCGGGTCGACGAGGTGATCGGCGAGCTGGGCCTGGAACAGCGTGTCGCCCAGCCCATCCACAGCCTGTCCGGCGGCCAGCGCAAGCGGGTCAGCGTGGCTCTGGAACTGCTGACCAAGCCGTCGCTGCTGTTCCTCGACGAGCCGACCTCGGGTCTGGACCCCGGCATGGACCGCTCGGTGATGCACATGCTGCGCAACCTCGCCGACGACGGCCACACGGTCATCGTGGTCACCCACAGCGTGCTCAGCCTCGACGTCTGCGACCGGCTCCTCGTGCTCGCGCCCGGCGGCACGGTCGCCTACTACGGCCCGCCCGACGACGCCCTCGCCTTCTTCGGATACCGGCAGTGGCCCGAGGCGTTCGAGGCCTTCGAGCGGGACCAGGGCCGGGACTGGGCGGCGGAATACCAGGAGTCGCCGTTCCACGACGAGTACATCGACAACTCCAGCGCGCAGCCGCATCTGCCACGGGCCGCCCGGGGTGCGATGGTCGCAGCGCCACCCAAGGCCCAGAGCTGGGGATCCCAGCTCAGCACTCTGGTCCACCGCTACGCGGCCACGCTCGGCGCCGACCGGACCTTCCTCGCCGTCATGATCGCGCTCCCGTTCGTGATGGGAGCGATGGCCCGGGCGCTGGCCGGCAGCGAGCTGACCCAGGGGACGGCGACGAACGCGCTGCTCATCCTCTGCGTCGGCGCAGTCCTGACGGGTGCGGCCAACGCCGTACGCGAACTGGTCAAGGAGCGGGTGATCTACCAGCGCGAGCGCGCGGTCGGCCTGTCCAGATCGGCGTACCTGATGTCCAAGGTCGTGGTCCTCGGCGCCGTCAGCGTGCTGCAGGCGATCGTCCTCACCCTGGTTGCCCTGTTCGGCGTCGACCTCAACGCACCCCGCGGGGAAGGGGTACTCATTCCGCCGCTCGTGGAGATCTCGGTGGCCGTGGCCCTGCTCGCCTTCACCGCGATGATGCTCGGCCTCCTCGTCTCCGCCCTGGTGCCCAAGGAGGAGGTCACCATGCCGCTGCTGGTGCTGCTGGCCATCGTCCAGGTGGTCTTCTGCGGCGCGCTCTTGAACGTGAACGGCGTGCCCGGCATCGAGCAGCTGTCGTGGCTGGTGCCCTCGCGGTGGGCCCTGGGCGCGATGGCCGGGACCATCGACCTGGCCCGGATCGTCCCCGGGGACCTGACCTCCTATGCACTGTTCCGGCACTCGGCCGGTGTCTGGTTGCTCAACGTGTCGATGATGGTCGTGCTGTCCGTGGTCTTCGGATACGCCGTGATCCGACTGCTGCGGCGGTACGAGCCCGCGGTCATGCGGAAGTAGGCGCCGATGACGACCCCCGACTTCCGCCCCACACATGTCGTCCCCAAGGACGGCCTGCCCGCCTGGGAGACCCCCGACCCGTCCCGGCCCACCGTTCCGCTCGACGCGCTGCTGCCGGTCCAGCTCGTCGACCGGTTCGGGGACTGGGGCCGGATCATGTGCGCCAACGGCTGGTCGGCGTGGGTCGACGGCCGCCTCCTGATCGCCGTACCGCAGACGCCGCCCGCCGCGAGCAGCCCGCTCACCCGCACCGCGGACCCCCGCCCGCTGCTCGCCCGCGTCGAGGAGGCGCTCACGAGCTACCGCGGCGCCGCCGAGGAACTCGCGGCCGGGCAGCTCGACGGGGAGTCCTTCCGCGACCGGACCCAGGGACAGCGGATCGGGGTGGTCGTCGACGGTGAGTCCCTCTGGCTGTACGACGGCGAGCACGAGCGGTGGGTGTACTGCGACGGGACCCGGCTGAGCACCTTCGCGACCGAGGGGGACCCGGCACCGGCGAGACCGAAGCGGACCGGGGAGGCGCCCGAGGCGCAGGGGCAGGCCAGGGGCGTACAGGAACCGCCTTCCGATGCCCACGAACCCACCCGCCTCGTGACGTACGACGGGGACGACCAGGGTGACGGCTGATGGACGGCACTCGGGTCGACCGGGGCGGACGGCTGATGGGCAGTGCGCGACACGATGGGGGTGACCAATGATGGAGGGCTCCCGGCACGACACCAGTCTGTTCTCGGGGAATCCGTCCGATCTGATCGGACGGACCATCGCGGGCTACCGGATCCAGGAGGAGATCGGCCGGGGCGGGATGGCCGTGGTCTACCGTGCCACGGACCTGCGTCTGGACCGCACCGTCGCTCTCAAGCTGCTCGCGCCGGGGCTCGCTCGCAACGACACCTTCCGCGGCCGCTTCACCCATGAGTCGCGGGTGGCCGCCGCGATCGAACACCCGAACATCGTGCCCGTCTTCGAGGCGGGCGAGGCGGACGGTGTCCTGTACATCGCCATGCGGTTCGTCGTCGGGCGCGACCTGCGCCAACTGCTCGACAGCGCGGGGCCGCTGCCGGTCGCGGTGGCCGCCCGGATCGGCGTGCAGGTCGCCTCGGCGCTGGACGCGGCCCATGATCACGGCCTGGTGCACCGGGACGTGAAACCCGGCAACATCCTGGTGGCGCAGGGCACCGACAGCGACCACCCCGAGCACGTCTACCTCACGGACTTCGGCCTGACGAAGAAGTCGCTGTCGCTGACCGGGTTCACGAACGTCGGCGAGTTCGTCGGCACGCTCGACTACGTCGCACCGGAGCAGATCTCGGGGAAGCCGGTGGACGGCCGGTGCGACGTCTACAGCCTCGCCTGCGTTGTCTACGAGATGATGGCCGGCAGTCCGCCCTTCCAGCGCGAGGACGACATGGCGCTGCTGTGGGCCCATCAGTACGACCAGCCGCCGGCCCTGTCCGTGCGGCGCCCCGACATCGCCGCCGACGTCGACGCCGTACTGGCGAAGGCGCTCGCGAAGAGTCCCGAGGACCGGTACGACTCGTGCCTCGCCTTCATGGCCGCGCTGCGCGTGGCGGCGCGAGGCGCCTCGGGCGCGGGCAGGAAACCGGCTCGGGCGGAGGCCGCAGCCGGGCATTTCGGTCCGCCACCGGAACCGCCGAGCTGGGCCCGGCCGGTCTTCCCGCACTGAGCGACCCCGGGGAAGTGCGGGTGCGTGCCGGCACCCACTCGGCCGGACGTGGCGTCAACTCCTGTCGGGGGCAGCTGTCCTCACCTCGCCCTTCCGGTGGACGCGCTTGGCCAGCAGGCCGCCGAGGAACCCGGTGACCAGCCCCCACAACGCGGCGAACCCGAGCGCGGTCCACACCTGAGGCTTCAGGAAGAGTTCGCCCTGCAGGCCGCCGCCGATATCGCCGATGCCGACGATCGACAGGCCGTAGTGGGCCGAGATCCGGGCGACGAGACAGATCATCAGCACCGTGAGCACAAGCGCGACCGCCATGTGCACGGCGTGCTGCCAGGCCCGCATCCGAGCCGGTGAGCGGGCCGCCATCAGGAACGCGGCGGCGAGGAGCAGTACCGCGTCGACAACCACCAGCCACCACACTCCGGCGTCGTGCTCGGCGAGGGTGTGGAGGTTGAGCGTGGAGACGTCCGGGGTGCGCAGCACCTGGTCGAGCAGATGCGGTATCGGCAGCCCGAACGGCCCGTCGACCCGACCGTTCCAGGTGGCGCCCAACCCGATCGTCAGGCTGAGCCAGACGAGGTTCGGGAGCCCGAGGAGGATCAGGGCGAGCGTCGCGGAGGCGTGCCCGCGGGTCGCCGCCATCACCAGCCCGATGACCACGCCCAGCGCGACGTACGTGAGCAGCAGCGCGACCATGACGAAGGCGGCCGGTCGTACCGACTCCTGGAACCGCAGCAGCCGCGCGGGAAGCGGCGCCCCGGGCGAGACCAGCAGGGCGAGGACGAGCACACCCGCCAGCCACAGCACCCCGAAGCCGAGGGTCGACGGCACGTCGGTCGTGAAGCCCACCTCGGGCGTGGCACCGAACAGTTCGCCGATGTCGGAGATGGTCCCCTTCCCCAGAGAGACCTTGAAGTTCTGGTGGGCGAACAGCGCGAGTCCGACCAGGGCCAGCACCCACAGGACGGCGAACCGCGCGGCCCACCCGGCCAGTTCCGCGGCGCCGGCGACAGCCCGGTGCCGCAGCGGCTGCAGGAAACCGGCCGCGATCACCAGGGCTCCGGCCAGCGTGACCGAGAGCGGAATCACCGTCAGGCCCGCCTGGGTCTCGGCGATGACTCCGGCGTCACCCGCGAACTCGACAGTGCCGCCGACCGCCGTGACAACGGTGGCCGCGACGACCCGCGGGTACGCGCTGTCGGGAAGGTCCGTGGCGCCCGCCGCCCACAATCCGAGTGCGGCGACCACTCCCATGACGATCAGCCCAGCCAGCACGGCCACGACGGCCCGGCCCCAGCCGTGGCGGGCGGCCGTCCGCTCACCGTTGCGGGCAACTGCCTGGTCGGACGGTGTTCGGGGGCTCACGCTGCCACGCTAAGCACCGCCGACGCGGTCCGCCCCTCGGGAGGTCCGACCGCGTCAGCTTGCGGGCAGTACCGGATCGGAGCACACAATGGGTTCGTTATGGAAAAAGCGGCATGAAGTGAGTTAAGTGCCGCAGGATCCCTACGCCGGGAAGAAGAGCTCGTGAGCGTCGAACCGCCGCCCTCAGGCCGGCCCACCGGACCGCCTTCGGGCCCCTTGACGGGTCCGTCGCAGCCGAGCCCGTCGGAACCGACCCCGACCCAGCCGGGCGGGCGGGCACCCACGGAACCGCCGAGCGGCGGGGGCAGCGGCGGTGGGGGCGGCGGTGGCCCGGGCGGGCCGGGCGAGCCGAGCAAGGGGCCGGAGCGGCACTGGTGGAAATCGGCGCCCCGCGTCGCGCTGATATCCGGCGCCGTGGCGGCTGCGGTGATCCTGGGCCTCGTCTTCAGCAACACCAACTCCGGTGGCGGGAAGAACGCCGCCGGTGAGGTCTTCCTCCAGGCCGCGGGGACGTCCGGCCCCGACCCCTACACCGAGTCGACGGCGACCCACAGTTCCGCGGCGCCCGAAACGCCCTCGGTGTCGACCGGATCGGAAGCCGCCAATGTGACGCGCGGCGTGGACGGTTCCGCGCCCGGCCTCTACAGCGGCACCCGCAATGTCTCCAGTTGCAACGTGGAGAAGCAGATCAGCTCCTTGCAGGCGGACCCGTCGAAGAACCGGGCGTTCGCCTCGGCGCAGGGCATCCAGCCGTCCGGGGTCCCCGCGTATCTGCGCTCGCTCACCCCCGTACAGCTGCGCGTGGACACCCGCGTCACCAATCACGGCTACCGCAACGGCGCCTCAACCAGCTACCAGGCGATCTTTCAGGCGGGTACCGCCGTGCTCGTCGACTCCCGAGGCGTGCCCCGCGTTCGGTGCGCGTGCGGCAACCCCGTGGCCGAGCCGGTCCAGCAGAAGACCACGCCCAAGCCGACCGGCGACTCGTGGCCGTCGTACCGGCCGCAGAACGTCGTGGTCGTCGCGCCCTCGGTCACGGTCATCAACGTGTTCGTCATCTTCGACCCCCACAACGACGAGTGGATCGCCCGGCGCAGGGGCGACAACGTCCACCACGATCACAAGACGCGTCCGCCGACGCGTCAGCCCTTCCCGTCGGTGAGCCTCTCGTCCCCGACGCCGAGTTCGCCCTCGCCGAAGTCGCCGTCGCCGTGCGTCTCTTCGCCGGGTGGCGCGAGCAAGTGCCCCTCGACCTCACCGTCGTCGAGCTCTTCGTCGGCCAAGCCGTCCTCGAAGTCCCCCTCGCCCGAGTCCTCGAAGCCGTCGTCGAGCTCCTCGTCGGCCAAGCCGTCCAGCGAGTCCCCGTCCAGCGAGTCCCCGTCCACGCAGGCTCCGTCGACGACGTCCACGTCGGCGCCGTCGTCCGGCTCCGCGTCCGCGGGTCGGACGGCGGCATCCCCGCCCGCGCAGACACAGTCCGCGCCGCAGCCGTCGTCCGCCCCCTCCTCCGCGCCCAACAGCGCCCCGGAACCGCCCGCGAATTCTCAGGGCCCTCAGGGGTCATAGACCCGGTGAGGACGACCGCCGACGACGCGTCGCGTCCTCGCCCGGGATCGGCCGGCTGCCGCGTCACCCCACCCCGATTCCACCGAGAGCGGAACGTCGATCCCGTCCCGCGCAGCTCAACGCTTCTAGGCTGAAGGGGTGAGCAACCAAGCGCCGAACGAAGCCCGCGTCATCCCTCTGCGCCCGGCGGCCACGCCGCGTCCGGCCCCTGCCGACGCCCCGGCACGAGGGCCTCAGCGGCCCCGGCCGGTCCTCGCGCCCGGGCAGACGCAACCGACGCCCGCGAGCAGGGAGCCCCTGTGGCGCGACCTCGTGGGCGACGTTCTGCGACGGGAGCGCCTCGCCCAGGAGCGCACGCTCAAGGACGTGGCCGACGCGGCCCGGATCTCCATGCCGTACCTCTCCGAGCTGGAGCGCGGCCGCAAGGAGGCTTCCTCCGAAGTCCTCGCGGCCGCCGCTCGCGCCCTCGGCCTCGGCCTCACCGACCTGCTGTCGCTGGCCCAGGACGAGCTCACCCGGCTCGCCCGGGCCGGAGCGGGCCGAGGGCGCACCACGTCGACGACCTCGACGACAACGACCTCCCGGTACGACGGCATGTGCCTGGCCGCCTGACCGGCCCGCGGTGGTCCGACCCACGTCGCGCGGCCCCGCGGGTCAGACCACTGCGAGCCGTCGGCTCAGTACGGCGTCGGCGAGCCCGTACGCCACGGCCTCCTGGGCGGTGAAGACCTTGTCGCGGTCCATGTCCGCGCGGAGTGTGGCGATGTCGTGGAGCGTGTGCCGGGACAGGACCTCCTCGACCTGGGAGCGGATGCGGAGCATCTCCTTGGCCTGCAGGGTCAGGTCCGAGACCGTGCCCTGACGTCCGCCGCTCGCCGGCTGACCGAGCAGCACGCGCGCGTGCTCCAGCACGAACCGTCGCCCGGGATCGCCCCCGGCCAGCAGCACCGCCGCGGTCGAGGCGGCCTGCCCGACGCAGAACGTCGAGATCGGCGCCTGGACGAACGTCATGGTGTCGTAGATCGCCATGAGCGAAGTGAAGGAACCCCCCGGCGAGTTGATGTAGATCGCGATCTCGCTCTCCGGGCCGGACGACTCCAGATGGAGGAGTTGCGCGATGACGACGTTCGCCACCCCGTCGTCGATCTCCGTGCCGAGAAAGATGATCCGCTCGGACAGCAACCGGCTGAAGACGTCGTACGATCGCTCGCCCTGCGGGGTCCGCTCGACGACGTTCGGAATCGTGTATGTACCCATCTCAGAGCCCCATCCGTCGCCGTGACGCGGCCGGGCGGACGTCATCGAGCGACTCCACGACCCGGTCCACCATGCCGTACTCCTTGGCCTGTTCGGCCGTGAACCAACGGTCCCGGTCGCCGTCCTGGGAGATCGTGTCCTCGCTCTGACCGGTGTGCTCGGCGGTGATCCGCTCGATTGCCTTCTTCGTGAACTCCAGGTTCTGCGCCTGGATTTCGATGTCCGCGGTGGTGCCGCCGATGCCGGCGGACGGCTGATGCATCATGATCCGCGCGTTCGGCAGCGCGAAACGCTTCCCGTGCGTGCCCACACTGAGCAGGAACTGGCCCATGCTCGCCGCGAATCCCATGGCAAGCGTCGAGACGTCGTTGGGGATCAGCCGCATCGTGTCGTAGATCGCGAGGCCCGCCGTCACCGATCCGCCCGGACTGTTGATGTACAGGCTGATGTCGGTCCGCGCGTCCTCCGCCGACAGCAGGAGCAGTTGTGCGCACACTCGGTTGGCGGACACCTCGTCGACCTGCGTGCCCAGGAAGACGATCCGCTGCGCGAGCAGCTGCGCGGCGAGATGGTCGTCGAAGCGTGAGGCAGGGGTGTCGCCCTCCTCGGCCCGCGGTGCGCGGGCCGGGTCCCAGCCGGTGATGAGTGGAGTCATCGTTCCTCCTTGTCGTGACGCGGCTGCCGTCGCCGCGCTCTCCACTCTCGGCCCGATCGTGCCCGTGGATCAGTTTTCTCTGCCCGCGGCAGATTCGCCGAGGGCAGAGGGCGCACGGGCATGGCTCGCCCCGGTCACCCCACCGATCTGCTCGAATGAGGTATGAGCATCTTCGTACGCGCACGATTCGACGCCCACGACCAACAGACAGCGGAATTCGAGGAGTTGACGCTAGCCCTGCAGGAGCAGGCGAAGGACGAGCCGGGGACTCTCACTTACCGCTGGTTCGCCGCCGGTGCCGGCAGCTATCTGGTCATCGAGGAGTACACCGACGACGAGGCCGTCGCCGTCCACCAGGAACGCGCGGCGGAACTCCTGGAGCGGACAGGGCAGTTCGCGGACCTGACGTAAGCGGAGATCTACGGCACCGTCGGACCCGAAATCCGCGCATGGGCCAAGGCACGTCCTCAGGTGACCATGTTCCCGGACTTCCCCGATCACGGCGGTACTGACAGTTGAAGCGCGCGCCCGGGCCATGGCCCCCGGGCCGTCATCGGCGGGTAGGTGACCGGGCCTCGCGCGGCGGGTCGATGAACTGCAGCTCCAGGGTCACAGGAGGTTCGGCGATGCCCGGTCCTCCCGCCCCCGCCCAACGCAGCACCTCGTCCGTGCAGTCGTCGTCCATGGCGAACCCGATCCAGGTGGCCCGGCCACCGGCCCGGCGCCCGGCACCGGACGGCTGCACGACCAGGACGTTGGCCTGGTCGCACGGGCCGAGACAGTCGGTCGTCCGTACGACGAAGCGGCCACCGGACGCGTCGGCACCGGCCCGCAGCCGCTCCAACTGCCAGGCGTGGTCAGTGCCGGGGTGCTTGCGCGGATCGCCGCAGCAGCAGCCCCGGCACACGACCAGGGTGCAGGGCCGGGAACCGGCGGCGCCGATCGCGGTCGTGCGAAACCTCTGCGGCGTGGCACCGGTCACGGAGATGCGGGTCCTTTCACCTGGGGGGCCGTTCGTTGGAGTACGGATTTCTCACGGACGGCGTGGATCATCACCGTACGAGACGCCTCTCGGGCAGTGAAGATCACCCCCCCGGCCGGTGCCCTCAGCCGGCGGTGCGAAGCCCCCGGAAGAAGGCCCACACATCCGCGATCAGCAGATCCGGCTCCTCCATCGCCGGGGCAGCAGATTCGGATGGACGCCGATGACGCGCTCGGGACGGGCCCGGCCCAACTCGCGCGAGACGGCGCCGCCCCAGTCCCCGCCCTGCACGCCGTAGCGCAGGTATCCGTGACGGTCCATCAGCGCGGCGAACGCGGCGGCCACCCGAGTGAATTCCCAGCCGGTGTCCCGCGTCGGCCCGGAGAGTCCGAATCCGGGAATGCTCGGCACGACCAGATGGAACGCGTCCGACGGATCGCCGCCGCGGGCGCGGGGATCGGTCAACGGCCCCACGGAGTCGGTGAATTCGACGATCGATCCGGGCCGGCCGTGCGTGATGAGCAGCGGAGTCGCATCCGGTTCCGGCAACCGGTTGTGCGCGAAATGAATGCGCACGACGTCGATCTCGGTCGTGAACTGCGGCCGTTCGTTGAGCCGCGCCTCCGCGGCACGCCAGTCGTACTCGTGCCGCCAATACCGTACGAGCTCCCGCGGGTAATCGCGTGGAATCCCGTACGCCCAGCCCACTCCCGGAAGTTCGTCGGGCCAGCGGGTGCGGTCGAGGCGCTGATGGAGTTCGTCCAGGTCGCTGTGGGGAAGGTCGATACGGAAGGGATGGATGCCGTGAGTGGTGTCCGTGGAGGTCATATACGCGGATGCTGACTCCGCGCGGTACCGCGCCCGCAGTGAATTTCCGGCGCCCGGCGGGCGCGTCCCAAGCCGTGGGCAGCACGTTACCGGGCGGTAGCAGGCGGGGAGGCGGCACACCCCAGGGGTGGGACCACGACGGTGCGCGCGCCACCGATGAGTTTTCGGACGAGGATCAGTCGACAGAGGTGACGACGTTTCCCGCTCGAGGAGGTACGCATGCCCGCCGACGGATTCACCACGTGTCTGTGGTTCGACGGCCAGGCCGAGGAGGCCGCGCACTACTACGTCTCGATCTTCAAGAACTCCAAGCTCGGCAGGATCGGCCGCTACACGGAATCCGGGCCGGGACCCGCCGGTTCCGTCCTGGCCGCCGAATTCGTGGCCAACGGACAGAAGTTCGTCGCCCTGAACGGAGGCCCCCAGTTCACGTTCGACGAGGCCATCTCGTTCCAGATCCACTGCGACGACCAGGAAGAGGTGGACCACTACTGGAACAAGTTCAGCGAGGACGGCGGCGAGGCAGGCCCCTGCGGCTGGATCAAGGACAAGTACGGCCTGTCCTGGCAGGTCGTCCCGAGCAGGCTCATCGACCTGATCGGCGACCCGGACCCGGAGAAGGCGGCCCGTACGACCCGGGCGATGTTCCAGATGTCCAAGCTGGACATCACGGAGCTGGAGAGGGTGCACGCGGGCGAGTAGCGGGTCGCCCGGGCGGGCCGCACGCCACGATCCGTAGATGGCGTGCGGCCCGCCCTCGTGCGGATCCGGTCAGTTCGCCGCTGCGCGGCGCCGAGTACGCGCCGCCGCAGCCGGGTTCTCCGTCGGCACGGTGACGTCGGCCTCGCCGAGCGAAGCTAGCGCCGCGTCAGCCGAGGTTCGCCCCGTCGCGACGCCCGGCGCGCTCGCCCACTGCCTCAAGGGCGTGGGAGGTGCCCCCTCTCGCCGCACCGGCCGAAAGCCCAAGTACATCCAGTACGAGGACTTCCGGCCGGCACTCCCCCAGCCTTCGGCCGGGGGGACCCCCAGAGCACGCACCGGACGCCGCTCCTTGACGGGCAAACGCTGCCTGCCGGGGCACTAGTGCACCTGTGCCGCGATCGTCCGGGTGATCTCCCGCGTGATGCGCATGATCCCGGGCGAGCGCACCGGGCAGGGCTTGGGCGTGGACGTGGTGGGCGCCAGGCAGAAGTGCAGATAGTCGTCGTCGCGGTGCAGGGCGGTGCGGTCACGGCCCGGCTGGGTGCAGTACGCGGAATGGTCGTGCTCGTACGAAGTGCACGGCAGGTACTGCGCCCAGGTGTAGCGGGCCGACGCGGGACTCACGGTCCGGCCGGCGTCGGCGACGAGGTCGCCGGAGGTGTCGGCACGCTTCTGGTACAGCGCGTTCACCCGCCGGACCCGGTCGGGAGTGATCGGGTCCGGACCCTGCAGCACCCACACGACCTTCGGAGGCCGCGCGCCTCCCGCCCGCGCGATCTGATCGGTCAGGCGCTCCGCGTCCGCCGCATAGCGCGAGAAGTACGTGTCCCGGTTCGCGGAGTAGGTGATTGCGTCCATGCACGGCGTGTAGCCCCAGGAGTTGCCCCAGAACTGGAGCACCACGTAGTCGGGCCGCAGCGAGCGCACCAGCGCGGCCGCCTTGTCCGCGGCCGGCACCAGCGACCTCTCGCCGGTGCCTTCCAGGTAGTCGCACAGGGTTGTCCCGGAGTACGGGGCGCTCGTGTAGCGCGCGTGCAACTCGTCCCGCAGGGACTGCCTGAGCACCTTCTGGTTCTCCATGGCGAGCGAGTCCCCGAGATACAGCACGGTGGGGGCCTGCGCCCCAGCGGTGGGGGAGGCGGCCGGCCGCTGACGCGTGGTCGAGGACGGTGACTTGGCGGCACCGGGCTCCGCCGGGGTGGGCGGAGCCGCCTCGGGTCCCGACGCAGGATCCCCGCAGCCACCGAGCAGCAGCCCGGCCAGCAGTACCCCCACGATCCACGGCCTTCGCATGACGCAACTCCCGCCCCGCCCACCGAAAGGGTTCCCCAGGCAAGCACAGGCCGGCACAAGGGGGAAGACATCCGTCGGCCATGGGGCGACGCTCACTCCTGCCCGGAGCCGCCCGCCAAGAGTTCCAGCAGGTCCGCGAGGGGGAGTGGCTTGGCCAGGTGGGCGTCGAATCCCGCCGCCCGGGACTGCCCGTGGTCGGCGCCCTGACTGAACCCGGAGACCGCGATGAGGCGCAGCTTGTCGCCGTGCGGGCGGGAGCGCACCTCGCGGGCGACCGTGTAACCGTCGATGTCCGGCAGCCCCAGGTCGCACAGGACGACGTCGAAGAGGTGGGACGCGGTGGCCGTGAGGGCGTCCGCGCCGGTGTGTACGGCCGTGACGTGGTGACCCTGGCGTTCCAGCAAGGTGCGGTAGGTCGTGGCCAGGTCGGTGTTGTCCTCGACGATCAGAATGGCCAGCTGCCGTGGCGCGGGGTGGGCGTGCCCCGCGCGGCGCGGCTGCGCAGTGTCGGCGAGGGCGAGCGGCAGCAGCGCGGTGAACGAGGCGCCGGTCCCCGGTCCGTCGCTGTGCGCGCTGATCCGGCCGCCGTGGAGTTCGACGATCGTCCGGGCCACCGCGAGTCCCAGGCCGAGCCCCTCGGGGGTGCTGGGGCCCGCCGGAGCCGCCCGCATGAAGACCCCGAACAGCTCCTCGGCCTGCCCCGGGTCGAAACCGATCCCGTCGTCCGCGACGCACAGACGCGCCTGCCTGTCCTCCGTCGACAGCCACACCCGCGTACGGCCGCCCGGTGGCGTGTACTTGAGCGCGTTGGACAGCAGGTTGGTCAGCACCTGGGCCAGCCGCAGCCGGTCCCCGTGCACGAGCACCGGACCGGCGGGCAGATCGACGTCGAGCGTGCGGCCCTCGTGCCCGAACAGGCTACGGATGTCGGCGCAGGCGCCGTGCACGACCGAGCACAGGTCCGTCCGCTCGCGCACCAGCTCCAGGCGTCCGGTCACCGCCCGTGTCCCGTCGAGCAGATCGTTGCTCATCCGCACCAGCGTGCCCAGCTGCCGTTCCAGGACCGACAGCGCCGGATGACCCTCCGGCAGATCGAACGCGAGCAGTTCGGTGGCCGCGGTGGCGGCGGCGAGCGGATTGCGCAACTCGTGCGAGAGAGTGGCGATGAACCGGTCCTTCGCCTGCTGTTCCTCCTGCAGCGTCCGTCCCGCGGCGTCGAGTTCGGCATTGGCGCGGCTGAGCTGCTCATTGACCTCGCGGATCTCCCGGGCACGGACGAAGAGATCGATCTCCATGCCCTCGGCGCGCATTTGCGCCTCGGCGACGGCACGCTCCTGTTCGCGCCCGACCCGGCGCAGATGGACGAAGTCGGTGACGTCCTCGACCCGGTGGATGATGTGCGTCACCCGTCCCTCGCCGTCCCTCACCGGTGTGTTGACCGGGCTCCAGTACCGCTCGACGAACGCTCCCGCCCCGCCCGTCGGTATGTCGTAGCGCTGCAACGCCATCGTGTCGGTACGGCCGGTGTCCACCACGCTCTGCAACGAGCGGCGCAGGTTTGCCACCCCGTCCGCCGACGGGTCGTCCGGGTTGTCGGGGAACACGTCGAAGATGGGGCGTCCGACGATGCTCCGGTCGGTACGAGTGGCCGTCAGGTACGCCCGGTTGACCTCCACGATCGTGAAGTCGGGCGCGAGGACGAGCAGCGGGGAGAGGGTCGCGTCGAACAGGCCCTGGAAGTCCGGGGCGGGATGCGGGGTGCTCGCGGACATGACGGCCCTCAGGGATCGAGTCGGTAGCCGAAGCCGCGCACCGTGGTGATCCGCGGTGCGGGCGTGGGGAGTCCGGAGAGCTTGCCGCGCAGCCGGTAGACGTGTTCGACGACGGTCGCGGGCTGCTGCCAGGACGCTCCCCAGAGCTGCTCGAGCAGTTGCTCGGCGGAGAAGACCCGGCCGGGGGAGCGGGCCAGCAGCTCCAACAGGGCGTACTCCTTGGGCCGCAGCGCCAGCGGGATGCCCGCGACGGCGGCCTGGTGCGCCGCCGTGTCGACGCGCAGCGCCCCGACCTCCACGACGACCGGCACGTCGGGCGGCTGGGAACGGCGCAGCACCGCACGGATCCTGGCCACGAGTTCGCGCTGCGAGAAGGGCTTGACCAGGTAGTCGTCCGCGCCGATCTCCAGGCCCGCCACCCGGTCCGCCTCACCGCCGCGCCCGGAGACGACGATCACCGGGAGGCGGCTGGTGGAGCGCAGGGCGCGCAGCAGTTCCAGGCCACTGCCGTCCGGCAGCCCCAGATCGAGAACGACGAGGGCGATGCCGCCGTCGTGCATGGCGGCCTTGCCCGCCCGGGCGTCGATCGCCCACGTGACGGTGAACCCCGCACGCTCCAGATAGGTACGGCACATCAGTGCGAAATCGGGATCGTCTTCTATCAACGCGAGGTGAGGACGCATCCCGCACCACCCGGCCCAGCTGCCGCCGCTCCCACGTTGTTTCGCTGGTGAGCGGGCGTTGATGCCCCGACCATGTGGCGAAGGTAGAACAGAAACTGCCCACGGTTCAAGGGGGAGCCGCCCGGGGGGAGTTCCGGCGCGGGCTCGTGCGGTGCGGGGATGGAGCACCGTCGCACGAACCCGTGCCGGGACGCGCGGGCAGTCACCTCCGGGTGCCACCGTGACCAGGCCGGGTACGGCACGAGACGTGCCCGCGCGTCGCCCACAGAACGGAAACGGACAGGTTGAACGAGCACGCCCTGGAGCGGATCGACGCCGTTGCCTGGCCACTGCCCAGCGACCACGCCCACCTCTACGCGGGAGTCGGTCTGCCGCTCGTCGAGCTGCGCGGCGACATCGACCTGGCCGCTGTCGGCCACGTGCACCCGTGGCTGAACTCGGTCGCGGCGCTGCCCGCCCGGCTGTACATCGCGGACCTGCGCCCCACGACCTTCATCGACAGCACCGGCCTGGGCATGGTGCTGCGCTTCCGTGAGCGGGTCACGCGCGGCGACATGGACTTCGGTCTGCTCTGTCCGCGCCGCGTCCACCGGTTGCTTCGCGTGCACGGTACGTGGGACGTGCTCAGACCCGCGGCGACACTGGGCGAAGTCCTCGCCGGGCGGAGCCGGCGGAGCGCCTGCTGACCGGTGTCACGTCGGATGTCGACGGCGGATGCGAGCGGCCATCACCGCCACATCGTCCTCCGCGTGATGGGCGTCGAGCTTGAGGAGGACTTCGTCGAGCTGTGCTTCGACGGCCGCCCCCGGCGGCAGGCGCAGCTCGGCCAGCCGGGCGAGTGACTCGTCGATGTCCTCGCCACGGCGCTCCACCAGACCGTCGGTGAACATCAGCAGGGTGTCGTCGGGCGCGAGCGCGCGGGTGGCCAGCTCGTAGCCGCCGATCCCGGTGCCCAGCGGGGGACCGACCAGCGGCTCCAGCAGTTCACCGCTCCCGCCCCCGGCGAAGACCACCGGGGGCAGGTGCCCGGCCGAGGCGATCGCCGCCGCACCGCGGGCCGGGTCGACCTGGACCAGCAGACAGGTGGCCGGACGCCGGGTGCCGTCCTCGGCGACCGCGGCGTCCAGGCGGCGCAGCACCCGGTGCGGCGGCAGATCCGTGGAGGCGACATAGCGCAGCATCGAGCGGTACGCGTTCATGTCCACCGCCGCGTCCAGACCGTGTCCCATGACGTCGCCCACGACCAGCAGGGTGCGCCCGAAGTGCAGCCGTACGGTCTCGAACCAGTCCCCGCCCACCAGGGTGCCGCCCCCGGCCGGCAGATAGCGGGTGGCCAGATCGATGTTCGGATGCGGTCGGCCCGGTTCGGCCAGCAGCGCCCGCTGGAGGCTGAGCACCGTACTGCGCACGGCGTTGTGCTGGCGTGAATGGCCGAGATGGACGGCGGCGAGACGTGTCGCGTAGTGCGTGCCGGTGGTCTCCGCGTCGGTGAACGCCAGCCCCTGCCGGATGGCCAGCAGCACCCCGTACAGGCGCCCGTGCGCGAGCAGCGGCACGGTCATGACCTGCCGCGGGACCAGGCCGGACAGATCGATCGAGGCGGTGATCGGATGCCCCTCGTCCAGCGCCCGCACGGACAGCGGCCGCGCGCCGTGCGGGGGCCACGGGGCCAGCAGATCGCTGCTGCCCGCCATGGCGACACGGGATAGTTCCGGGTCGCGCGACTGCTGGGCGGCCGGGACGTCCGCGGGCAGCAGATCCACCGCCGCGGCGTCGCAGAAGTGCCGGCACACGAATGCGGCGAGTTCGATGCACGTGGTCCGCTCGTCGAGCGTGGAGCCGATCGACTCGACGGCGTCGTCCATCGCGCCGAACGGCGCCCCCATGCCCTCGGAGTTCTCACCGCCTCGGCCTGCCATGGCACCTCCACCGCCGCACACGCCTGGATCCATCCACGCACGCGAGCGGCGGACCCGCATGCTCAGTGTCGCGGCGGAAGGTCGTTCACCAGTACGGCCGCCCCGTCGAAACGGCCCGCCTCGAGATCCTTGAGGGCTTGCTGCGCCTCGGACAGCGGGTAGGGGTGCGTTGTCGCCCGTACGCCGTGCCGGGCCGCGAGCGCCAGGAAGGTCCGGCCGTCCTCACGCGTGTTGGAGGTGACGCTGCGCAGCTCCTTCTCGTAGAACAGTTCGCGCTCGTAGCGCAGCGGCGGGGTGTCGCTCAGGTGGATCCCCGCGACCGACAGGACCCCGCCCCGGTCGAGTGCCCGCAGCGCGACCGGGACCAGGTCACCGACCGGCGCGAACAGGATCGCGCTGTCCAGCGGCTCGGGGGGCTCGTCGTACGCCCCCCGGGCGGACGCGGCGCCGAGGTCGAGCGCCAGCCGCCGCGCGGCCGGGTCGCGGGTCAGTACGTGCACGGTGGCGCCCTGCGCGATGGCGAGCTGCGCGCACAGGTGGGCGCTGCCGCCGAAGCCGTACAGCCCGAGCCGCCCGCCGGGCGGCAGCGAGGCCCGCAACAGCGCGCGGTAGCCGATGATGCCCGCGCACAGCAGCGGTGCCAGGGCGATGTCGTCCACGTCGTCGGGCAGCCGGTACGCGTAGGCGGCCGGGACGGTCGTGTACTCCGCGTAGCCGCCGTCAGCGTCCCAGCCGGTGTACTCGGACGCCGGGCAGAGATTCTCCGAGCCGCGCACGCAGTACCGGCACGTGCCGTCCGTGCGGCGCAGCCAGGCGACGCCCACCCGGTCACTGAGGGCGAAGCCGCTCACGTCGTCGCCGATCCCCGCGACCCTGCCGACGACCTCGTGCCCCGGCGTCACCCCCGGCCTGCGCACGGGCAGGTCGCCCTCGGCGACATGGAGATCGGTACGGCACACCCCGCAGGCGCGGACGTGCACGAGGAGCTCGTCGGGCCCCGGCGTCGGCACGGGCTTCTCGACGAAGCGCAGTGGATCCCCGCCGATCGGCCCGGGCCGAGTCACTTCCCACGCGTGCATCATCCAGTGCCCCGTCCTGTCGACGACCACCTGTGCTCGCTCTCCAGTGTCGTGCAGGCCGCTCCGCTCGGCGCGCGATCCGGGCGAAGCCTGGCTAGTGCCGCGTCAGCCGAGGTTCGCCCCGTCGCGACGCCCGGCACGCTCCCCCACTGCCTCAAGGGCGTGGGAGGTGCCCCCACTCGCCGCACCGGCCGAAAGCCCAAGTACATCCAGTACGAGGACTTCCGGCCGGCACTCCCCCAGCCTTCGGCCGGGGGGACCCCCAGAGCACGCACCGGACGCCGCTCCTTGACGGGCAAACCCTGGCTGACGCGGCACTGGCGTGAAACGCGCAACCGTTCATCGAACCGGAGAAGGTCGACGTCATGGCCGTGCAGCCTGAGGGAAAGCCCTGTTGGGCGGACGCGATGTTCAGCGATGTCGAGGGGGCCAAGAGTTTCTACGGTGACGTACTGGGCTGGACTTTCGGCGAATCGTCCTCCGCGTACGGCAACTACACACAGGCGTACGCCAACGGCAAGGCGGTGGCCGCCGTCGTCCCGGCGATGACCGGGCAGGAGGGCCACTCCGCCTGGTGCCTGTACTTCGCCTCGCCCGACGCCGCCGCGGCCGCCACGAAGATCAAGGACTATGGCGGTGAGGTGCTGATGGAGCCGATGCAGGTCGGCGAGTTCGGCACCATGGCGCTGGGCCGTGACCCCAGCGGCGTCGTCTTCGGCGTCTGGCAGGCGGGCACCCACGAGGGCTTCGAGGCGACGGCCGTGCCCGGCGCGTACGCCTGGGCCGAGGTCTTCACCCGTGAGCCCGAGAAGTCCGACGCGTTCTTCCCCGCCGTCTTCCCGCTCGGCGCCAAGCAGGTCGAGGACGATGCCGTCGACTTCCGGATCTTCAGCCTGGGCGAGGAACCCGTTCTGGGCCGCATGAAGATGACGGACGACTTCCCGATCGAGGTGCCGCCCTGTATCAACGTGTACTTCACCGTCGAGAACTGCGACGCGGCGGTGGCGAAGGCGACGGAGCGCGGCGGCATCCTGCGCTTCGGGCCCATGGACAGCCCGTTCGGCCGGTTCGCGGCACTGAGCGACCCGCAGGGCGCGTCGTTCTCCGTCATCGACATGACGACGACCCAGGGAGACATGCCGAAGATGACCGACGTGTCCTGAGGCATTCCCTCGCGAGGGCAACCGCGTTGATGCGGTACTCGTCCCTTCTTGTGGCCGCGGTACCCCCGGGTGGCCGGATCCCCCACAAGGACGGCGAGCGAAAGAGACCGCATGCTTCGCATTCACTTCACCTCGCACGATCTGCAGAACATTCGCGTGGCCCGGCAACCCGATCCGCTGTGGGAACTGATCTGCAGCGTCTGCCGGTTGGAAACCGGGCAGGGACCGCTCGATTTCGGTCACTGGCGGCGCGCGGCCCACGACCGGCTCGCCCAGGACGCGGTCGCGGGCCGCGCGCTGCGCCCGCTGCGGACCCTGATCCCCGCGGCCGGCTACATCCCGGACTTCCTCACCCCGCCCGTGACGGGCGGCGGCCTGTCGGCCGGCCTCGACCAGTTGCAGCGCACTCCCCGCACACGGCTGGTCCGGGAGCTGACGCGGCTGGCCGAGTCGCGCCCCGTGCCGAACTGGACGACCTCGCTGGGCCGACCCGGCAGCGACGCGCTCAAGTCCCTGGCGGGGGCCCTCGGGATCTACTTCCGCGCCCTGCTGGAACCGTACTGGCCGCACATCCGAACGGCCGTCGGCAACGATGTCGACCTGCGCTCCCGTGCCCTCCTCGACGGCGGCACCGGGGCCCTCCTCGACGGGCTGCGCCCACTTGCCCGCTGGAGGCCTCCCGTGCTCGAAGTGGACTACCCCACCGAGCGCGACCTGTACCTGGAAGGCCGCGGCCTGCTCCTCGTCCCGTCCTTCTTCTGCTGGCGCCGGCCGACCGCGCTGGCGGACCCGGGCCTCGATCCGGTGCTCGTCTACCCGGTACGGAAGGCTCCCCTTGCCGTCGCGCACGGCACGGACGACGGCCTCGAACGTCTGCTGGGCCGCACCAGAGCCGCCGTCCTGACGGAGGTGGCGAGCCGCACCGCCCGCACCACTTCCGAAATCGCCCTGGCGCTGGGGATCGCACTGCCAAGTGTCAGCTACCAGATCGGCGTCCTGCGCGACGGAGGACTGGTGACCAGCCATCGCGAAGGCAAGTACGTCCTGCACATGGCCACTCCGCTGGGCCTGCGGCTCCTTGGCGCGGGCAGTCTCTCCGGCGCCCGGTGAACCCGCGGCGGGAGCCGGTGAACCCGCGGCGCCGGTCCCTGGGCGGAGCGTGGCATGATCGGGGCCATGCCTGAACGCGTTGTGGCCGCCTGTGACGGGGCTTCGAAGGGAAACCCGGGACCCGCCGGATGGGCCTGGGTCGTCGCCGACGGGGAGGAGACTCCCACCCGCTGGGAGGCCGGCCCGCTGGGCACGGCGACCAACAACGTCGCCGAACTCACCGCGCTGGAACGTCTGTTGACGGCGATCGCCCCGGACGTGCCGCTGGAGATCCGGATGGACTCCCAGTACGCGATGAAGGCCGTCACGACCTGGCTGCCCGGCTGGAAGCGCAAGGGCTGGAAGACTGCCGCCGGAAAGCCCGTCGCCAACCAGGAACTGGTCGCCCGCATCGACGAGCTCCTCGACGGCCGCACCGTGGAGTTCCGCTACGTCCCCGCGCACCAGGTCGACGGCGACCGCCTCAACGACTTCGCCGACCGCGCCGCGAGCCAGGCGGCCACCGTCCAGCAGCCCGCGGGCAGCGACCTCGGGTCCCCGGAGCCGCCGCCGTCGCCCGACACCCCGGCGCCCGCGCGCCGCCGCAGCTCCACGAAGAGCGCGGCGCGGCCGAGCACGTCGAGCCGCACGATCAAGGCCAAGTTCCCCGGCCGCTGCGTCTGCGGCCGCTCCTACGCCGCGGGCGAGCCCATCGCCAAGAACGGCCAGGGGTGGGGGCACCCGGAGTGCCGTACCGCCGACACGAGCAACGCGTAGGCGCTCGCCGCGTCAGGAGACTTCGCGCAGGCAGGCGCTCATGGCCAGGTCCTCGTCGAGCTTCGCCACGACCTGAGCGGCGAGCGCGGCGGGGAAGTCCCGGAGCGTCCACTCCTCGACGAGGCCCAAGAACCCGGCGAGCGCGCTCCGCGCGGATTCGAGCAGTACCGAAAGTTCACTCAAGGCCAGTTCGATCGGCCGGCCGGCCGGGCGTTGCTCGTCCGGCCAGAGGCGGACGAGCGGTCCGGAGTGCTCGACGCCGGGCGTCGGGTCGTGGCCGAGCCAGGGCGTTTCGCCGTTCAGCAGAATCTGCCAGTCCCGCCAGTTCTCCAGACCGAAGCAGCACCCCGGCGGCATGGTGACTCCGGTGGCGGGGTCCCGGAGCCGCAGACCGCCCGGAGCGACGACGGATTCGACGGACACCAGACGGCGCAGCATCGCGAGGCCGTCCGCGGGTCCCGGGTCATGACGCTTGCGCTGCGTCTTGTTGTAGCCGGCCAGGACCGCCATCGCGGTACCGACCTCGAGCGGCGACAGGTCGCCGGAGAGGACGAGCAACGGGTCCGCGGGCGGGCCGGCGGTGGTCCACAGCGCGAAGTCGGCGGCTTCGTAGGTCTCCAGTACAGGCTCCATGATCAGCACGCCTGTCATTCTGCCGATCGGCGCCGATGAGCGCGGCTCCATTTCCGCGGGTTCCGGGGGCCCCTCGTGCGGGGAGCCCCCGGGGCGGGAACCGGCCCTGATCAGTCGGTGTCGAACGTGTAGTGCGCGCTGTGATCCAGCAGATCCGCCGGCCGTACGTCGTTCCAGGGCTTCATCGTCTCGCCGAGGTCGACGACGTCGGGGGTGCCGGCCGTCGGCAGATAGCCCGAGTCGGGGTGGCGGCGCTGCCAGTCGGCCCACAGCTTGTCTATGTAGGCGTGGTGGAGCCAGAAGACGGGGTCGTTGGGGGAGACGCCGGTGGCCATCTGCCCGCCGACCCAGACATGGACGCGGTTGTGCAGATTGACGCCACGCCAGCCTTCGAGGTGATTGCGGAAGCCGTCCGAGGCGCTGTTCCACGGCGCCATGTCGTAGGTGGCCATGGCGAGCACGGACTCCACCTCGGCGCGGGTCGGCAGCTCCCGGGCGCCGCTGCCGAGCGATCTGCGCAGGTACGTACGGCTGTCGACGCGCACAGTGATCGGCCAGTTGCCCGACGAGGCCGCGAACGGGCCGTCCATCACCCGGCCGTCCAGGCTGCGCCCCGTGCCGCCGAGGAAGTCGGGCGCCCACAGGGACGAACGCGTCGAGCGGTCGGCGCTCCAGTCCCAGTACGGCAGCGCGACGGAGGAGTCGACGGACTGCAGTGCCTGCTCGAACTCGATGAGGAGGCGGCGGTGCCAGGGCAGGAACGACGGTGAACGGTGGCCCGTGCGCTCGCCGTTGTCGGTGTCACCCATGATGAAGGCGTTGTGCGTCGTGACGAAGGCGTCGTAACGGCCACTTCGCTTGAGCTGCACGAGTGCGTCGACGAAACGCCGCTTCTCGTCGGAGGTCAGGCTCGCCTGGTTCTTGCGTACGGTCATGTGCGGGACTCCACGATCTGCTTGCGGGTTGGGTCAGTTGGCGTCGAAGGGGACGAGCGGTGCCCCCTGCAGCTCCACGACCGCGGCGCGGGCGGCGGCGCGCGGGGTGGCCACGGGGGCGTAGTGACTGACGACACTGATCCAGCTGCTGTCGGCGTTCTGCATCACATGCAGCTCCACGTCGTCGACGAACACGGCGTAGCCGGCGCCGTGGTGGTGACCGCCCCCGCTGACGGCGCGGCCCACTATGCGGCGGCCGCGGTAGACCTCGTCGAAGGTTTCCGGCCCGCCGTGGTGGTGTCCGTCGGCCGACACCCCCGGTGCGGCGGACACAGAGGGTGCGGTTGCGGCCTGGGTACCGGCCACGGCGGCCAGTGCGGCCGCGGCCCCGAGGGCACGACGACGAGTGAGTTCCGGCATGCGAAGACCTCCTGCGATCAGTCCTGTTGACGACTCGGTATGCCTAGCGGGTCGTCAAAGAGCGGGAGAAATCGGCGAATGTCGGTTGGCTACGATCCGGACAATTAAGTAAATGTCGTGCAAACTTGAACGAAGATGATCTTGCTGTCAAGAGTGCTCGCGACCTACCGGAACGTGAAATTCCTCCCGTTGGGCGGCCCGCTGTCGGTGATCTTGTCGAGGTGAGCCGTCGCGAGTGGTGTGGCTCACGCCCGCAAGGTGACGTGAACTCCCGGGGTTGAAACCGACTGCTCGCCGGCCGGAGCGCTGCGCGAGCGCCCGGAACTCGAGTGCTCCCTCACGCATGACGAGCGGACCCGCAGATCCGCGCTCCTGCCGGTCCAGTGCGCGGCCCATCGCAGCGCCCAGTGGTACGAGAACCCCCGCGCTGCATCCGCCTCCCACCGGCGCAGATGTTCGCCCTGCTCGGGCAGCGCCACTCTCAGCTGCTTCCGTACGTCGGGCCGAAGCTGTACTACCGGATCGACCGCGCTGCCGGACAAATGGAGGTGCGGCGCCGGTTCAAGCGCCGGCGGGGCCCGCGGGTGGCCCGCACGGTGCGGGCCCCCTCCCACCGGCAGCCACGCGGCGACCAGTCGAACGCTCTTGGGGTGAATAGAGATTCACCGGTATGGTGAATTGTCATTCACTCATTTTCGCGTCGACTTCTGGAGTATCAATGGCGGCCCTGCGCGATCGGCTGGCAGTCCCTGTCCTGGCATTCGGCGGGATCCTCATGGCCGTCATGCAGACCGTCGTGGTGCCGTTGCTGCCGGACCTGCCGCGGCTGACGGGCGCCTCGGCGAGCGCGGTCTCCTGGATGGTGACGGCGACGCTGCTGTCCGGAGCGGTGCTGACGCCCGTGCTGGGCCGCGCGGGAGACATGTACGGCAAGCGGCGCGTGCTGCTGATGGCGCTCGGGCTGATGACCGTGGGGTCGCTCCTGTGCGCCGTCACGTCGGACATCGGCGTGCTCATCGCGGCGCGAGCCCTGCAGGGTGCCGCGGCCGCAGTCGTACCGCTGTCGATCAGCATCCTGCGGGACGAACTGCCTCCGGAACGCACGGGTTCCGCTGTGGCGCTGATGAGCTCCACCGTGGGCATCGGCGCCGCCCTCGGCCTGCCGCTCGCCGCGCTGGTCGTCCAGTACGCGAACTGGCACGTCATGTTCTGGGCGACGACGGCGCTGGGTGCCGTCGGCCTCGCGCTGGCGTGGTGGGCGGTGCGCGAGTCGCCCGTCCGCGAGCCGGGCCGCTTCGACACGGTGGGCGCGGTGGGCCTGGCGGCGGGGCTCATATGCCTGCTGCTGGGCGTGTCGCAGGGGGGTACCTGGGGCTGGGGCGGCGCCCGGATCCTGGGCCTGTTCGTGGCCTGCGTCCTCATCCTGACCCTGTGGTGGATACAGCAGCGGCGTACCGAACGGCCGCTGGTCGACCTGAAGCTGGCCGCCCGCCCACGGGTCGCCCTGCCGCACATCGCCGCGCTCCTGACGGGCTTCGCCTTCTACGGGAACTCCCTGGTGACGGCGCAGCTGGTGCAGGCGCCGAAGGAGACCGGCTACGGGCTCGGGCTGTCCATCGTGGCGACCGGCCTGTGTCTGCTGCCGGGCGGCGTCACGATGCTGTTGCTCTCGCCCGTCTCGGCGCGCATCTCGGCCGCCCGCGGCCCCCGGGTGACGCTGGCCCTCGGGACCGCGATCATCGCCGTCGGCTATGTCATACGCATCATGGACAGCAGCGACCTATGGCTGATCATCCTGGGGGCCACGGTCTGCGCGATCGGCACGACGCTCGCCTACTCCGCCCTGCCCACCCTGATCCTGCGCGCCGTGCCCGCCGGACAGACCGCGTCCGCCAACGGTGTCAACGTCCTGATGCGCACCATCGGGCAGGCCGTGTGCAGCGCCGCCGTGGCCGCCGTCCTGGTCCACCACACGAGCCTCGTCGGCGGTGCCCCGCTGCCCACGCTGCACGGTTATCTGCTGGCCTTCGCCATGGCGGGTACGGTCGCAGTGGTGGCCTGCGCCGCCGCCCTCTCGATACCCGCCGACCCCGCCTCGCGCGACACCCGACGGACCAGCGGCCGCACCGGAGCGCCCCGCGACGAGGCCCTCGAAGGAGCATGAGCACCGTGACCAGCCCGCGCCCAGGTCTCACGGCACCGCCTGCCGCCCCGCCGCGCCGTGACGCCGAGGCGACGAAGGCCGCCATCCTGCGCGCGGCCCGCCATCTGCTGGCCCGGCACGCCCACGCGGACATCACGCTCAAAGCGGTCGCCGACCGGGCGGGGGTGAGCGCGCCGCTGATCCTGAAGTACTTCGGCAACAAGGACGCGCTGTTCGCGCGGGTCATGTCCTTCGAGTCCGATGCCGAAGCCCTGCTGGCCGCGCCCCTGGAGGATCTCGGCCGCCATATGGTCCGCCATCTGCTGGAGGGCCAGACCCAGCGTGGCGCCGATCCCATCCTGCGGATCGTCTTCGCCCCGATCCAGGGCGAGCAGGGTGACATCCTGCGGACCAACTTCCGCACCCAGGTCAGCGACCGCCTCGCCGAGCGCCTCGGCGGACCCGACGCCGGCCTGCGTGCCGAACTCGCCGTCGGCACGCTGCTCGGCCTCGGCGTGATGTACGGCATCGCCCGCGGCACCCGCCTGCGCGCCACCGCGATCGATGACATCGTCGACCGGTACGGCCCGACAGTGCAGGCCCAGCTCACGCCGTGAGCCGAGGAGAACGCGACTGACGGATTCCCGAACGCCGGTCCCGACTCAGTTCACCCCGTGCGGCCGGAACTGAATGCTGATCCGCGGTCCCGACGCCCGCGCCGATTTGGGGATGGCGTGCTCCCAGGTGCGCTGGCAGGAGCCGCCCATCACGATCAGGTCGCCGTGCCCGAGGGGGCGCCGCACGGTGTCGCCGCCCCGGCGCGGACGCAGCAGCAGATCGCGCGGGGCGCCGACCGACAGGATGGCGACCATGGTGTCCTCGCGCGCGCCCCGGCCGATCCGGTCCCCGTGCCAGGCCACGCTGTCCCGGCCGTCCCGGTAGTAGCAGAGCCCTGCCGTGGTGAACGGTTCGCCGAGCTCGGCGGCGTAGTGCGCGGACAGCGCGTCCCGTGCCTCGTCCAGGATCGGGTGCGGCAGCGGATCACCGGCGTGGTAGTAGGCGAGCAGCCGCGGTACGTCCACCGTGTGTTCGTACATCTGCCGCCGCTCCACCCGCCACGGCACCTCGGCGGCGAGTCGGGCGAAGAGCGCGTCGGCCCCACCGAGCCACCCGGGCAACAGGTCGATCCAGGCCCCGTCACCCAGCACCGTGCGGCGCATCGCGTTCAGCGGACCGAGCCGGAGCTCGTCGGTCTGGTCGAAGAGCGAACCCTGGAGGTGCATGGCCATACGACCAGCGTACCTCCATAATCGAATATATGTTCAATTGACGTGGTGGCCGCCTCGCTCACCAGGGGAGCGGCCCGTCGGCGTCGAAGTAGCCTCCCGTGGGCCCGTCCGGGCCGATCTGCGCCATCCGGACGATGATCTCGGCGCCCTCCTCGACGGTCTGGGTACCCGTGCGGCCGTTCAGGTCGGTCGCGGTGTAGCCCGGCTCGACCGCGTTGATCCGTATCGCCGGGAACGCCTTCGCGTACTGCACGGTGATCATGTTGACCGTGGTCTTCGACGCCGGATAGGCGACGCCCGGGTAGGCGTACGCCGGGGTGGCGGGGTCGGTGACACCGGCCATCGAGCCCAGGCCGCTGCTCACGTTCACCACGACCGGAGCGGTCGACCGCTGCAGCAGTGGCAGGAACGCGTGGGTGACGCGGACGACGCCGAAGACGTTCGTCTCGAACAGCTCCCGCATCATCTCGGCGGTCACGTCCGCCGCGCCGATCACGGTGTTCCCCGCACCGCGCTGTTCGACGCCGGCGTTGTTGATGAGTACATCGAGGCCGCCGTCGGCCTCGACGGTCTTCGCCGCGGCGGCGACGGACGCGTCGTCGGTGACGTCGAGGACGACCAGCCGCGCCCCCAGCTGTTCGGCGGCCCGGCGCCCGCGCTCCGGGTCCCGGCTGCCCAGGTGGACGGTGTGACCCGCCGCGATGAGTCGGCGTGCGGTCTCGAATCCGAGACCCTTGTTCGCTCCGGTGATCAGTGTCGTAGTCATGGCTCCAGGTTCCGCGCCGATCGCGGGGTCAGCCAGGAGTCCCGTCTTCCTGGGACTGTCAGTACCAGGCATGTCCGCGCCGGGCGGTGCACAGTGGTGGCATGGCGAGCACGGAGTTCGGGCAGACGGTACGGCGGTGGCGCGACCGGGTCTCACCGCAAGCGGCCGGGTTGGCCGCGGGCGGCCACCGGCGTGCGGCCGGGCTGCGCCGCGAGGAGCTGGCCCTGCTGGCCGGGATCTCGGTCGACTACATCACCCGCCTCGAACAGGGCCGGGCTACCAACCCGTCGGAGCAGGTCGTCGAGGCGCTGGGTCGCGCTCTGCGGCTGTCGGCGGCCGAGCGGGAACATCTCTTCCATGTCGCCGGGCTCGTCCCGCCGGGACGGGACTCGGTGCCCGCCCACATCACGCCGAGCGTGCAACGGCTGCTGGACCGGCTGGCCGGGACGCCCGTCGCGGTCTACGACGCGGCCTGGACGCTGCTGCTGGTCAACCCGCTGTACGCGGCCCTGATGGACGATCCCTCCAGCTGGCGCGGCAACGAGCGCAACGGGGTGTGGCGCAATTTCGTCGGCCCCGGCAGCCGCGTCCATCGCTCTCCCGAGGCCCAGCGCGCGTTCGAGGCAGCGCTCGTCGCCGACCTGCGTGCGACCGCGAGCCGGTATCCGGCGGACCAGCGATTGCGGCGCCTGATCGCGGAACTGCGGGCGAACAGCGACCGGTTCGCCGAGCTGTGGGATTCCGGACTGGTGGGCCGGCACGAGGCGTCTCGCAAGACCGTTCACCACCCGCAGGCGGGCCCTTTGACGCTCGACTGCGATGTGCTCAGCGTCGCCGGCAGCGACCTGCGCATCATGATCTACACCGCCGAGCCCGACACGGGGGACGCGGAACGCCTTGAGCTGCTCGGAATGCTCGGCACTCAGGCCCTCGCGGAGTCCTAGGACGTCCTAGGACTCCTGCCGCCCCGAGGCCGCGGCGTCGCCCTTCGGTGTGTTGGCCAGCCAGTACGCGCCGAGCCGTGGGTCCCAGTCGAAACCGTCGAGCACCCTGACCGCCTTGGCCAGGAGTTCGTCGCCGCTATCCGGCCAGGCCTCGAATCCGCTGTCGCCGAGATCACCGACGGCCATGAGCCCGCTGTCGAGGAGCCGCCGGAGCAGCTCGGCCGCGACGTCACGGAAGTCCGCGCCCCGGGCCTGCGCGACATCCTCGGCCAGACCGAGGAGCCGGTCCACGGGGACCCAGTCGTCCAAGCCCTCCTCGGTGAGCTCTCGGAAGATGGCATGGTCATTCACGGGGCAGACGCACCTTCCATCCTTTCCTCGACTCAGCCGGGGAGACGTCGGCTCATGGCGACGTGCGACGAACCGACCAACGACCGACCGACTTCGCGGACACGACCTGTTCGAGCTCGCCCAGGACCTCGCGGATCACATGCTCGGCGTTGGCCGCGATCACGGGATTCGTCGTGCGGTAGTAGGGAAGTTGGAGCAGGGCCATGGACAGGGCCCAACCGCGCCCGCGGGCCCATGTGGCGTCGTCCGTGCCCACCGCGTGCCGGAAGGCGGGCCTCGCCTCGGCGGGGAGGAGATTCCAGGCGGCGATCAGGTCGCACGCGGGGTCGCCGGTGCCGAGGGTGGCGAAGTCGAGGACGGCGGTGAGACGGCCCTGGCGGGTGAGGAGGTTCATGGGCATCAGATCCGAGTGGACCCACGTGGGCGGGCCGGTCCACAGCGGCGCGCTCAGCGCCGCCTCCCAGGCCGCCGTCGCGGCCGACGTGTCGATCGTGCCGTGGAGTTCGTCGATGGCGGAGCGCGTGGCGTCGTCCACGGTCGTCAGCGGCCCGCCCCGGTAGGCGGGCGGGCCGCCGGGCAGGTCGACCTGCCACAGCGCGCGGACGAACCCGCCGAGGTCGGTGGCCAGCGCACTCGCGTCCGTGAGGCGCCCGGGGACGGGGAGCTCGCCGTCGAGCCAGCGAAGCACGGCCCAGCGCCACGGATACCCCTCCCCGGGTGCACCGACGGCGAGGATCTCGGGAACGGGGAACGGCAGCAGAGGCGCGAGCCGCGGCAGCCATTCCCACTCCTTGTCCACGTCGCCGGCGCCCTCCGGGATGCGGGGGAGGCGTACGGCCAGGTCGGCGCCGAGTCGGTAGACGGCGTTGACGGTTCCGGCCGACTCGACACGCTTCAGCGGCAGGTCGGCCCAGTTGGGGAACTGCCCGGCCAGCAGCCGTCGTACGAGCGCGTCGTCGATCCGCATCTCATGGGCGTGCATGGGACCTGACGGCATGGGCGCCTGCTTCCTGTGGGAGAGGTCAACTTGCGCCATCCTGAGCCTCGTTCGGGCTTCCGCGCACCGCATTTTGGCCTCCTCGTCACTCCAGGCAACCTTGCGGGCGCCGCCGTCGTCTTGATCGGCAACGGGTGGGCAGCGCGTGCACCGCAGTGAACCAGGGATTTCCAGGTGGAAATCCGGCGCACTATACCCTCTGCGTATACATGCCATGTATACGCAGAGGGTATAGCCGGGTCGTCACGTGCCGCCGATCGACAGGAACCAAGAACAGCCCGCATCGGCGGCCGACGCGTGAGTGCGTCCCGACCGGTGGCATACGGAAAGGCATACATGTACGGCAAGGCCTTCGCCCCGGAGTACCAGGGCGCTTTGACCACCCTGTCCGTGAACTCCTCGCTGACCGACGTTCTCGCGGCCGGTACCGAGCAACTGCGCGCCGCCGAGCGCTCGGGGGCGCGTACCGAGGCGGCCCGTTCGGGTCTCGCGGTCGCCGAGGCGCACCGTCGCCTCGGGCAGGTGGCGGACGCCGACCGGGCGTGGAAGGCGAGTTATCGCACGGCTCGCGAGGCCGGGGACACCGGGGCGATGGCGTGGGCGCTGTGGAGCGGCGGCACGCTGGCCCGGCAGCGCGGCGCTTTCCCGCTGGCGTGGCGGCTGCTGCGACTGGCCGCCGAACTCGGTGAGCAGGCGGGCGATGTGGTCGTCCGCGGCTACTCCCTGGCGGGAATGGCGGAGACCGGCCGCATCCAGGGCGACTACGCGGCCGTGACTGCCCTGCACGAACAGCTCCTGGCCGAGGCCCGTAAGCGCGGCGAGGCCCGGCACACCGTGTGGGCCCTGGAGGGCATCGCGCAGATACACCGCAACACCGGTGCCCACGACACCGCGTACGCCATGTTCGAGGAGGCGGCCGAGATCGCCGCGCGCGCCGAGGACCGGCGCGGCCACGCCTGGGCCCTGCGCGGCCTCGCGGACATCGTCTCCGTACGCGACCAGGACGCGGACCGCGCGCTGACCCTGCTGAGCGAGGCGGAGGTGTCCTGCCGCGCGATGAACCTGTCCGGCGCGCTCGCCTACAACCACAAGATGCGCGGCAACGTCCTCTACCGGGCCGGGCGTTACGACCAGGCCCGCGAGGTCTACGCGCAGGCGCTCGCGGAGTTCGAGGCGATGAGCGAGCCGCGCGGCCGGGCGCTGTCCCGGCTCGGACTCGTCAAGTCCCTGGCGCGCCTCGGTCGTGACCGTGCCGAGACCGCCGCCGACCTGACCGAACTGGCCCGCGTACTGGAGGGCATCGGACTGCGTCACGCCCGGCAGATGGTCGAACGAGCACGGACGGAACTCGGTTTGACGCCGGAACCCGAGGGCGCCGACGCGGAGGCCGCCCGATGACCTCCACGGCCCTGCAGTCACCGCCCACCGCGCCACAGATCCTGCGCCGCTGCCGTGAACTGGTCGCACCGGCCCTCGCGGAGGCGATCGACGGACTGCACCCCTGGGTGGCGGAGATGGTCGGATACGCGCTGGGCCGCTGCGAGATCGGCGGCGCCCCCGCGACCCACAGCCAGGGCAAGGGCGTACGGCAGGCGCTGGCCGTCCTGGGCGCGGAGGCGGCCGGAGGTCCCGGTGCGGCGGGCGTGCCGGGTGCTGTCGCGGTGGAACTCGTGCACACCTTCTCGCTGCTGCACGACGACATCATGGACGGCGACGCGCTGCGCCGCGGCCGTCCCGCGCTCTGGAAGGCGTACGGCACCGGCCCTGCCGTACTCGCCGGCGACGCCCTCTTCGCCCTGGCCGTGGAGACCCTCACCGCGGCGCCCGCGACTGCGCACGCCGCGGCGGCCGTACGGCATCTGACCACGGCCCTGCGCGACCTGGTCCACGGCCAGGCGGACGACCTGCTGTTCGCCGACCGCCCCTGGACCGGGCCCGAGGCGGTCGGTGTGGGGGAGTACGAGTCGATGGCCGAGCACAAGACCGGCGCTCTGCTCGGCTGTGCGCTGGCCCTGGGCGCCCAACTGGCCGGAGCGCCGCCGGAGACCGCTGCCGCACTGGACCGTGCCGGGCGTCATCTCGGAGTGGCCTTCCAGATCGCCGACGACCTTCTGGGTATCTGGGGTGAACCGGTCGTCACGGGCAAACCGGTCCACAGCGATCTGCGTCAGGGAAAGAAGACCCTCCCGGTCCTCGTCGCTCTGAACGCGCCCGGCCATTCCGCCCTCGCCGAACTCCTCGCCTGCCCGGCCGCCCTCGACGACACCGGCGTACGCAAGGCGGCGGCCCTCGTCGAGCGGGCCGGCGGTCGTACGGCTGCGCTGCGCGAGGCCCGCCGTCACCTCGACGCGGCGGACGCGCTGCTGGCGACGGCGTCGCTCGCCCCGCGTCCCGCCGAGGAACTGCGCTCCCTGCTGTCCTCCCTCGCCCACCGGGCGATCTGACACCTCCACGCCTGCGGACCCGTCCGCTCCGGGCCGGAGGCGCTGCGACCTCCGTCACATGTGCGCCTCGGCGGGCCTTGTCAGGCAACCGCCTCATCCCCCCTCACATCTGTCCGGGCGACGCGCAGTTGGTCACCTGTTGATCACCGAGAAGCGAACATTCGTAAAGAGATCACCCGGAAAGTAATAAAAGGGATCTTTCGTCTTTACATGTACATGGCAAATCGCTGAAGGTGTCGCATCGGGGCCAAGCAGCCCCCACGGCGCCCAACAGCGCCGTGCCTCACGGCAGTTGGTGATCCCGGCTGCCCTGTCTGAAGGAATTCAGTGCGTAGACCCCACATACGCCGCGTGGCGATCGCCGTCGCGGTGACGACGGCCGCCACGCTCCCGGCGGGCCCCGTCTTCGCGGCGGCGCCCGACTCGCCCGCCCGGCAGGCGACTTCGGCCTCCTCGACGGTCGACGCCGCCCGCGCGGCCGCCTTCGCGCACGCGTCGGCGACCGGTGTCACCGAGGGTGACACCCTGCAGGCCAAGGACGTCATGACGGACCCGGACGGCAAGCGGCACGTCCGCTTCGTCCGCGCCCACCAGGGCCTTCCGGTCCTCGGCGGCGACCTGGTCGTCCACCTCGGCAAGCAGTCCGCCTACCTGGGCGTGACCCGGGCCGCCGACCACGCGGTCGAGCCGGCCACCACCGAGGCGAAGCTGACACCCCAGCAGGCCGAGCAGAAGGCCGCCGCGGTGACCAAGGGCGACGCGAGCGGCGCTGAGCTCGTCGTGGACGCCCGCGACGGCGCGGCCGCCCTCGCCTACCAGGTGCGCGTGACGGACAGCGAGACCGCGGAGTCCGGCGGCTCCAGCACGGTCGTCGTGGACGCCCGAACCGGCAAGATACGCAGTAACACCCCCGACAGCGACGAGTTCATCTCGCCGTCCCTGGGGGAGGCGCTGCGCAAGCGGGGCGAGCAGGCGACCCCTGAGACGGGCACGGCGGCCACCCAGCCGTCCGGCCCGGTCGGCACGACGGCAGCCACCCACTACCCGGTCACCGCCACCGGGAGCGGAAAGTCCCTCTTCGTCGGCTCGGTCACGCTGAAGACCACCCGGACCGCGCGCACCAGCTTCCGCCTCAAGGACCGCACCCGGTGGAACACCGAGACCCGGGACGCCAGGGGGCAGGAGCTGGAGGCCTTCTCGCGCGGAAAGAAGTTCACCGACGGTGACAACAAGTGGGGCACCGGCACCACCTCCAGCCGGACCACGGCGGCGGTCGACGCCCAGTACGGCATCACCAAGACGCTGGACTTCTACAAGAAGACCTTCGGCCGCAAGGGCATCAAGAACAACAGCGCCGGTGCCCGCGCGATGGTCCACTTCGGCAACAAGGTCGGCAACGCCTTCTGGGACTCGACCTGCGGCTGCATGCTGTACGGCGACGGTGACGGCGATCTGTTCAAGAAGCCGCTGGTCGTCCTGGATGTCACCGGCCACGAGCTGACCCACGGCGTCGTCGACGCCACCGCCGCCCTCGAGCCCACCCGCGTGGACCAGGACGGCAACCAGTTCGGGGAGCCGGGCGCCCTCAACGAGTCGCTCGCCGACATCTTCGGCTCGAACGTCGAGTTCGCCACCAACAACCCGAACAACCCGCCGAACTACCTCGTGGGCGAGAAGCTGGGCCTCGCGCAGAAGTTCCTGCGCCGTCTGGACCACCCCTCCCTCGACCAGCTCGAAGGGACTATCGACTACTGGTCGCCCGCGGCCTACGACACCGAGGTCCACGCGGGTTCCGGCGTCTCCTCGCACGCCTACTACCTGCTCGCCGAGGGCAGCGGTCGCAAGACGATCGGCGGCGTGCGGTACGACTCGCCGACGTACGACGGTTCGCGGGTGACCGGCATCGGCCGCGCCAAGGCCACCGCGATCTTCTACCGGGCGCTCACCCGCTACATGGTCTCCACGACCGACTTCCACGACGCGCGGAAGGCCACCCTCAAGGCCGCCGCCGACATGTACGGGGCGAACAGCACCGAGTACAAGACGGTGGGCAAGGCCTGGGCCGCGGTCAACGTCACCACCGCCAACACGCCCGCCGCCGGTCACTGACCGGCGACACGCCCGGGCTTCGGCCGGTGACGCGTCTGGGCGCCGAAGGGTGACAGCCCCGGGCGCCCAGAGGTGACAAAGGGTGTCCCGCCGTGTGGCGGGGCACCCTTCGTCGTTGCCGAAATCAGTGCTGCTGCGCCTTCTGCGGCGTCACCTCGCTGGGCCGTACGACGACGTACCCCTCGCCCTCCAGCTTCAGCTGAACGGCCTCACCGGAGCCGCCGCGGATCATCGAGCCGATCGACTGCGACCGGTGCAGCGAGGTGTGCAGGTGGGCGGTCCAGCCCACGACCGCGTCCGTGTCGACGTACACCGGCTGCTGCTGCGAGACGGGAATGACCAGCGGGTTGCCCTCGCAGATCAGCCCGAGGCCGCCGTGGCCGGTGAAGACACTGTTGAAGAGGCCGCCGCCGGTGATTCCCGCGCCCTTCACGGTCTTTATCTCGTACGACAACGTGGCGTCGAAGCACAGGACGTTGCGGCCGTTGACGGTGAACACATCGCCCGGCTCGATGCCGACGATGAAACAGTTCTGCGCCTCGTGCGCGAACCAGACCTCGCCCTGCCCGCGGACGGTCATCAGCGGCAGTCCCTCACCGGTGACCGCCCGCTTGAGCATGCCGCCGACGCCCTGGCCCTTGCGCTCGAACTGCAGGTTCCCCCGGTAGGCGACCATCGCCCCCTGCCGTGCGAACATCTCGCCGTTGACGGCGTACTTGATGGACTTGGCGTTCTGGATGGTCATGCCCGGCGCGAGAGCGGGCTGCACCATGTGGTCACTGGAAAAGAGATCACCCTTCATGCGGGCATCTTGGCCCGGAGGATTTCGTTCCGCCAAGATCGTGCAGGCCATCGTGCGGACCTGAGACATTCGACAGCGATCTCGTGACGCGCGAAAGGGCCGGCCCGGGTGAACCGGACCGGCCCTCACGGCAGTTGTCAGGCGGCGTCGGCCGCGCCGACCCGGCTGTGCAGGCGGCTGACGACCTCCGTGAGCTGCGCGGCGACCTCGGCGTCGTCGACGGGGTGGGTCTCGGCGAAGCGGGTCACGGAGCCGGGGATGGAGAGCTTGACGTCCTCCAGGACGGTGCCACCGGCGATGCCCACGGCCTTGCGGGCCTCGTCCTGCGCCCAGACGCCGCCGAACTGGCCGAACGCGGTGCCGATCACTGCGACGGGCTTGCCACTGAAGGCGCCGGCGCCATAGGGGCGGGACAGCCAGTCGATGGCGTTCTTCAGCACGGCCGGGATCGTGCCGTTGTACTCGGGCGAGAAGAGCAGGAAGGCGTCGGCGCGGCCGGCGGCCTCACGCAGCCTGACGGCGGCGGCGGGCACGCTGCCCTCGACGTCGATGTCCTCGTTGTAGAAGGGGACCTCGGCCAGGCCCTCGAACAGCTCGACCTCCGCGCCCTCCGGAGCGAGCTTGACGGCCGCCTCGGCGAGCTGACGGTTGTGGGAGCCGGCGCGCAGGCTGCCGACGAGCGCGAGGATATGTACGGACATGGTGATCTCCCGAAGCTGAAACATTGCCGCAATAAAGCGGACCGAAGTCCGGTTAAATGTGTATCACTGAACCGGACCGCAGTCCAGTTTTCCCGGTCTCGGGCTAGTCTGGCTTCATGCCCACCCCACTTCCGCCCTTCCCGAAGCGACAGGAACCGTCCGACGAACCCGTGCTGATGGAGCTCGCCGCCCCTGGCGAAGCCCCCCAGCTGCGCGCCGACGCCGCACGCAACCGCGCGCGTCTGCTGGAGGCCGCCGCCCGCCTCGTGGAGGAGCACGGGGTGGCCAAGGTGACGATGGATGCCGTCGCCGCCGCGGCATCGGTGGGCAAGGGGACCGTCTTCCGGCGGTTCGGTGACCGCACCGGCCTGCTGATGGCGCTCCTCGACCACACCGAGCAGCGGTTCCAGACCGCCTTCATCAGCGGTCCACCCCCGCTCGGCCCCGGCGCGTCACCGGCGGAGCGCCTGCACGCCTTCGGCTGTCGCGCCCTGCGCCAGACCTCCGAGCAGCTCGACCTCTACCTCGCGGCCGAGCCGGACGCCTCCCGCCGCTTCAGCTCCGCCCCGTACCGCGTCCGCTTCATGCACGTCTGCATGCTGCTGCGCCAGACCGCCCCGGCCACGGACATCGAACTCGTCGCGCAAATCCTGATGGGTTACCTGGAACCCGCCCTGGTCCACCACCTGACCCGCCAGCGCGGCATGTCTGTGGAGCGCTTGGAGTCGGGCTGGCACGACCTGGTGGAGCGGAGTACGCGTCCGGCGACCGCCTAGCGCCTCCACGGCGGGAAGGCGGACAATGCGGGCATGGGGCACCGCCTCGACGACGTGAGCGAACCCGCTCGGCTGGCCGGGCCGGAAGAAGGCATCAGCCAGGAGGAGCTGGCTCTTGCCGCTCGGAATCATGGGATGCCGTTGGAGGCGCTGCGGTACGACGTGACGCCGCCGGGGCTCCACTATGTGCTGACGCACTACGACATCCCGTATGGCGAAGCGGGGGCATGGCGGCTCGTCGTCAGGGGCGGGGTGCGGCAGCCGCTGGTGCTCGGGATGGATGAGCTGAGGGCGTATCCCGCGGTCACGCGGCGGGTGACACTGGAGTGTGCGGGCAATGGGCGGGCCCTGTTGACGCCCCGGCCGGTGAGTCAGCCGTGGCTGGTGGAGGCGGTCGGTACGGCGGAGTGGACCGGTGTGCCGTTGCGGGTGCTGCTCACCGAGGCCGGGGTCGAACCCGGGGCCGTGGACGTGGTGTTCACCGGCGCCGATCATGGGGTCGAGCGCGGTGTCGAGCAGGACTACCAGCGGGCCCTTGCGCTCGACGTGGCCATGGGCGGCGCGCCCGAGGTCCTCGTGGCGTACGAGATGAACGGCGGCCCGCTGCCACCGCAACACGGACATCCGGTCCGGCTGGTGGTGCCCGGCTGGTACGGCATGGCGCATGTGAAGTGGCTGCGCGAGATCAGGGTGACGGACACGCCGTTCAGGGGATTCCAGCAGGCCGTGGCCTATCGGCTTCGGCAGGACGCCGGGGACGAGGGCGAACCGGTCACCCGGATCGCCCCGCGCGCCCTGCTGATCCCGCCCGGATTCCCGGACTTCATGTCCAGGAGGCGGGTGGTCCGCCCGGGCGTCGTGGCGCTGGAGGGACGGGCCTGGTCGGGGCGCGCGCCGGTGACCGGGGTCGAGGTCAGCACGGACGAGGGGCGCTCCTGGCACGCGGCCGATCTCGACGGGGGCGGTGACCACCGCTGGGCCTGGCGGCCCTGGCGCTTCGCCTGGACGGCGACCCCAGGCCCTCATGTGCTCAGCGCACGGGCCACCGACGCCGAGGGCCACACCCAGCCGCTGGACCAGCCGTGGAACCGGGGCGGTTTCGCGAACAACCTCGTCCAGCGGGTCCCGGTACTCTGCCTGGACTCCGAGGGCGCCGGGTGAGCGGGCGGCCGGAGCCCCGGCCGCCCTCGACTGCCCGTCAGTTGAACGGGTCCAGCGTGACGTACGCCTGTTGCGGATTGCCGTCGTGGACGAGCGACTCGTAATTCCCGACGTCGTCGAACGCGAACGCGTAGGCCTTCCCGTCGGCCATCTGCGCATGGATCTTGCGGGCGTAGTGGTTGGTCACCGTGTCCTGGTAGAAGTTCGCCGAGCCGGTGTCCGGCTGGTTGGGGTTGACCAGGAGTGTGGAGCGGTTGAAGCCCGCGCACAGGGTGCGCGAAATGGGGCCCCGCACCAGGTCGTTGGGCGCGTCGAGCCGCTTGTAGCAGCCGAAGATGCTGTCGGAGTCGGGCTTCTGGAAGCTGGTGACGACGGCCCCGGCACTGTTGGTGAAGTTCATGACGCCACCGGAGACCCGGCCGAAGTACTTCGTGTTCGGCTGGTCGGCGAAAGGTGTCACCGTCAGCGTCGACGAACTGTACTTCTGCCACACCCGGTTGACGTAGTCGTCCATGACCGTGCTCGGCAGCGCGCCCGCCTCGATGCCATGACCAGGGGCGAGGGCCCGCAGCACGGTGCCGTCGGACCGGGTCTGGATCAGGTTGGCCCAGCCGCCGGGCTGACCCCGAAGGGCGTTGAAGAAGCCGTTGTACCCACCCGCCTTGAGATGGCCGGTGTTCTTCGTCGTGCCGTCGGCGAGCTGGACTCCGACGGCGTAAGGCGCCGAGAACATGTCGACCTGTGTGCTGTTGATCCACAGGCCGGAGTCATTGAGCGTGTACTCGGACCAGTTGAAGAGGATGTTGCGGTTGGGGTCGCTCGGGTTCTGCACGGCCGGCTGCACGAGACCGCCGGTCGTCAGCCGGAAGTCGAGCTTCTGCCCGTACGAGAAGTAGATCCGTCCGGAGAACTTGGGGATCCGGATCGTCTTGGACTGCCCGTTCGCCGGACCCACGATCGACGCGTCGGGCGCGGGCGTCGGCGGGTTGCCGCCCGCGGGCCAGGCGTGGAATGTGCCGCTCGCGTCGGCCCAGCCCTGCCGGCCCGTCGACAGCAGCGTTCCGAGGTCGTAGATATAGACCGGGTCGCTGCGGCCGGAGTTGTTCGTGAACCTCAGCGGGATGGTCGCGGGGACGGCGGCCTCGGCCCGGGACGGGGTCCCGAACGTCAGCAGTACCGTCGCTAGGGTGGCCGCGGCCACCGCCAACGCCCGCCATCTGCTCTTCCTGGGCATCCTCTTCCTCCGTCCGACTCGTCCTGAGAGCGCTCTCAAAGTCTTCTCAGAGTTGCGCCCGATGGCGTACATGTCAACGATCCGGACAGGGTTGGTCTGGTCCAATCATGCTCGGTTGGCGGCGGGTGGCCGCCGACGGGGAGCGGCTTTCGCGCGCCCCAATGGCCGCCTTCCGGCGAGGGGTTGACCGAGGGAGACTCGCACTGGTTCAGTGGATCAGCCACTCATCCACTTGCCCGGAGGGGAGAACCGTGGAGGCACTGCCCCGCGAGACCATCGTGGACGTCCTCGAGGACCGGCTGCGCACGGACATACTCGAGGGCCGTCATCCAGCGGGGAGTTATCTACCCCCGGAGCGCCAACTCGCCGACGGCTACGGAGTCACCCGCACCACGCTCAAGCACGCCTTCGGCCGACTCGTCCAGGCGGGACTGCTCGAAACCCGGCACGGGGTCGGGACCAGGGTGCGCGACTACGCACGCCTGGGCGGGGCGGACCTGCTGCCCATGCTCGTGCGGCACGACGCGAAATGGGTCCACGAGATCTTCGAAGTGCGGCGCGGCGTCGGCGCGTTGATCGCCGAGCGGGCCGCGTCGAGGGCCACCCGCAAGCAGCGCGCGGAACTCCATGTGCTGCTGGAAGCCGTACGGGAGGCCGACGGCGCCGACGCGGTGCAGCTGGCCGACGTCGAGGTGCACCGCGCACTCGCCCGGGCCACCGGAAACCGCGTCTACGTCCTGCTGACGAACACGCTCTTCAACGCCTACCTGCCCGTCCGCTCCCTGCTCAAGGGGCCCTTCACCGACCCGGCGGCGGCGCACGAACGGCTGGCGCGGGTGGTCGCGGCCGTGACGGCCCAGGACGCCCGGCGGGCGCACGCGGCGGCCGACGCCTATCTGCGGGACACCGAGCGCATCATGCTGGAGGGTCTCGCATGAGGGGCACGGCGTTCACGGAGACGATGCTCGGCACGGTCCGGCTCGACGCCGAGACACGGGAGCGCCGCATACGCCTCGACCTGCGCGCCGAAGCCGACGCCGTACTGCGCCCGCACCGCACGACGCCGGCACGCTTGACCGGCCGGGTGCGGATCTCCGGGTTCGCCGACGACCCGTGCGCCGAGGGAGACTTGGAGGTGTCACCGCTCGCGCGACGCCGCATCCGCTATCAACTCGCCTTCACCGCCGACGGCCGCCGCCTCACCCTGGACGGCTGGAAGTCCGTGACCGCGCGCCGGCCGGTCGAGTCGATGACCGTTCTGCCGTTCACGCTGTACGAGGGCGACGCGCGGGTCGGCGAAGGAGTGCTCCGCTTCCCGCTGGCGACGGGCCTCGCGCCGTTCCTCCTCAGCTTCCGCTTCCCGCGCCGTGAGAGCGGCGCGGAGCACTTCCCACCGCGCTGGAACGGCGCACCGGGCCGCACCGAGGTCTGGTACACCACGCTGACCGATCCGGCGAGCGGCACCGGTGTCTGGCTGCACCACGAAGTGACCGCGCCCGCCGACGGATCCGAGCCGTTCGCCCACGGATGGGTCGCGGCGTTTCCCCGCGAGGGCGCGGTGCGGCACGCCCGCTTCGGGCCCGTTCCCTGGACCCGGTCCGCGGACGGCTTCGCGGGAGACAACGTCACGGCCACCCCAGGTCAACTGGCAGGAAGCGCCGACGACTTTCACTGGAAGCTCACCGAACGCCCCCAAGGAGCACCGCTGTTCACTTTCCCGCGTTGGTCCTGGCGTCGGCCGCTGCTGCCCGCCGCCCAAATGCTCCCGGCCGCGCGGGCCACGTACGAGGGCGAATTCACCTACGGTGATCAGGCCTTGACTCTGCGCGGCGCACCCGGCGCCTCGGCCCGCATCTACGGGCACGGCAACGCACACCGGTGGACCTGGCTGCACGCGGAGCTGGGCGGCGGCGACGTCCTGGAGATCGTGGCGGCCGTCTCCACCCGGCCGGGCCTGCGGCGGCTTCCTCCGCTGGTCTTCCTGCGCCTGCGCCGGCGAGGCCGGACCTGGCCGCGCCGGGCGGAACGGTCGGCGATCGGCTGGCTGGGCCTGGGACGGTTCCGGGCCGCGTTCGGTCTGCCCAGGTGGACCGTGACCGGCCGGACGGCACTGCGCCGCATCCGCGTCGAGGTCGACCAGCCCGCCGAGCGAACCCTCACCCTGGAGTACCGCGACCCGGACGGAGCCCGCGCCGTGTGCCGCAACAGCGAGTCCGCCGACGCCCACATCGTGCTGGAACGCTGGTGGGGCCGCTGGCGCCCGGAGGCATCCTGGCTCCTGGACGGCACCGCGCACGCCGAGGCGGGCGAACGGTGACCGCCCACGGGTTCGTCGCTGCGCTGCTGGCCGACGCCGGCGACGAGGTCTGGCCGTCTCGTGTACCGAACCGGCTCGACACGGTGCTCGCCGCGCTGCCCCGGCCCGCCCGGGCCGGGTTGCACACCGCCGTCGCTGCCGTGGAGACGTACGCCGTCCTGCGCACCGGCAGACGCCTGGCGGCACTCCATCCCGACGAACGCGAGAGCGTGCTCGGCTCCCTGGCCGCACGACCCCGGCTCGTCCCGCTGCTCGACCTGCTCAAGGTGCCCGTGATGCTCGCGGCGGGCACCGAGAGGATGCCGGCCGCGCCCCTTCCTGTGCAGGCTCCGCAGGACCCGCCCCTCGACTGCACTCCCGCGCAGGAGTGGCCCACACGCGCCACCGCCGACGTGGTGGTCGTCGGATCCGGCGCGGGCGGCGCCGTCGCCGCCCGGACGTTCGCGCTCGCCGGGCTGAGCGTGATCGTCCTGGAGGAGGGCGAACACCACTCGACGGCGTCCTTCGGCCGCCGGACGCCGCTCGACAGATTCACCGAGCTGTACCGGGACGGCGGCGCCACGGTGGCCGTCGGCAACCCACCGCTCCTGCTGCCGGTCGGCCGCGCCGTCGGCGGCACCACCGTGGTCAACTCCGGTACCTGCTACCGGACTCCGGATCATGTGCTGGCCCGGTGGAGTCAGGAGTACGGGTTCGGGCTCGCCGAGAGCCTCGGGCCCCGGCTCGACGAGATCGAGCGCACCCTGCGCGTGGCCACCCAGCCGCTCGATGTGCTGGGCAACAACGGGCGGCTCGCCCTCGCGGGGGCCGACCGGCTCGGCTGGCGGGCCGGACCACTGCGTCGCAACGCGCCCGGCTGCAAGGGCTCGTGCCAGTGCGTGGTCGGCTGTCCCAGCGGCGCCAAGCAGAGCGTGCAGCTGTCCGTGCTGCCGGACGCGTGCGCCGCGGGAGCCCGGATCGTCACGGGTGCGCGGGTCCGGCGCATCCTGCTGGACCACGACGCACCGGGAATGCCGCGCGCCGCCGGAGTACAGGCGCGTCGGCCCGACGGCAGCGAACTGGAGATCCTCGCCCCGCTCGTCGTGGCGGCGGCCGGAGCGCTGCAGACACCGCCCCTGCTGCGCCGCTCGGGCCTCGGCGGACATCCACGCCTGGGCCGCAACCTGAGCGTGCACCCGGCCACGAGCGTCGCGGGACGCTTCGCCGAGCCGGTCACCGCCTGGCAGGGCGTGCTGCAGAGCGTCGGCGTCGAGGAACTGCACGCCCGCGGCGTCCTCATAGAGGCGACCGCGAGTCCGCCCGGCATGGGAAGTTTCGTCCTCCCCGGCCTGGGCCGCGAGCTGCGGCGCGAGCTGGAGGACACGGAGCACCTCGCGACCCTCGGCGCCATGATCGCCGACCGGCCCTCCGGCCGGGTCCAGGGCCGGGAGCGCACCCTCGTCCGCTACGACCTGGACCCCGGTGACGGCGACCGGCTGATGACGGCCGTACGGGCGATGGGCAGGCTGCTCTTCGCGGCGGGTGCCGAGGAGGTCCTCACCGGCGTCCCGTTCGCCCCGCGCGCCCGCTCGCTCGACGAACTCGACGCACTGCTCACCTCGGTGAACGCCCGGAACCTGCACCTCTCGGCCTTCCACCCGACCGGCACGGCGGCAGCGGGCGCCGATACGGAGCGGGCACCGACCGACCCGGAGGGCAGGCTGCGCGGCGTTCGCGGAGTCCTGATCGCGGACGGTTCGGTACTGCCCGGCTGCCCCGAGGTCAACCCGCAGCTGAGCATCATGGCGGCCGCCCTGGCGATCGCGGAGACCTGCCTAGACAGGGAGGGCGGCCCGGCCGCACGCTGAGTCACTCAGATGCTCCGCGCCGTTCGCGCACCCCGGAACCGGCGCGGAGCATGAGGGGAGTCCCGTATGTCAGGAAGAGGACGAGCCCTCATGAGCACAGGCATTTCCGACGGCCGAGAACGATCGAGCCGACCACGCTGGTTCGCCGTTCTCCTGGCCATGGTCGCGTGCGGGGCCGTGCTGGTCTCGTGCAGCACGGACAACGACAAGCAGAGCGGCGCCTCCCCCGTCAGCCCGCGCCCGACTCCGCCGAACACGTCCAACTTCACCGGCACACCGCCGTCGGCCCTGTCCTCGGCCGCCTCCTCGATCAACGGCTCGGCGCGCGCCTCGGCGTCGGCTGCGGCCTCTTCCGCCTCCGCCGCGGCCTCGGCGTTCGAGGCGTCGGTCTCGGCCGATACGGCGCGCGCCTCCGCGGCTGCGGAGAAGGAGCTGAAGGACGTGAAGGGCAGCGGCAACGCGCTGTCCGAAGTCGGCATGACCGGCCTGCCCAGGGCGGAGACCGGCGGGCTGCTCGCCGTGCTCGTCACCATCACCAACAAGACCGACCACAAGGCGTCGTACGCCGTGCAGATCGACTTCAAGAATTCTGACGGCAAGGTCGTGGAGACCAGGTTCGTCGGAGCGCAGAACCTCGAACCGGGGAAGCGGGCCCAGCCCATCGCCATCAGCAGGCAGCCGACCGAACCCGTACTGACCCCCCGGCTGACCAAGGCACAGCGCTACTGACGCCGTCGGCGCCCCGCGCATAGGCCGCGCGCCCGCGCCGAGGGTCGCAACTGCGCCCCGTTCGGCGGAGCATGAGGCCATGGGCCGGCCGTCCGGGGTGCGCTGCGCGGTGATCCGCCAACTCCCGCTCCACGCGAGGGCGGCGCTCCACACCCGGCCGTGCTCCTCCGTCGCCTCGCCCGAGTCCAGCATCACCCAGGGGTTCGCGTGATGGCTGGTGATCCCGCGGCGACTCGTCAATACAATCTCGCCGTACGGGAGTTGACTGCGCCGGAGTTGGCTCTCGGCGGACCACTGCCCGGTGACATGGCTGAGCCGGTAGTTCCGTAGCGGGGGAAGGGTCCACGCCGCGGAGTCGGTGCGCAGCAGGGTGACGGGCTCTTCGCCGGCGTTGCGCACGACGGTCCATCGCTCGATGACGTCCGTGTCGCCCCGTACGCGGTGGTGGAGCGCCACGTGCAGGGGGCAGCGGCGGTCGCGGAACGCCAGTTCCAGCTCGCCTTCGTCCACACGATGGCCGGTCGGCTGCCACTCGAAGGCGCGGGAACCGTCCGCGAACCGGACTTGCAGCGACGGCGGTCCGTAGCGCGTCCCGCCGTCCACGGGAAGTTCCTCCCCGACGGGGGGTCTTCCCTCGAAGCTGCTGGTCGAGGCGGCCCGGGGCACGGCGAGTTCCTCGGCCTCCGCGAGCGCCAGGCGTGGGCCCCAGGCGAGGTGGCAGGGCGCGCCTGTCTCGTCGACGCGCAGCTTCGACTACTCCAGCGCCGCGACGGCCTGCCGTCCGCCGCTGACCACTGTGCGGCAGCCGGTCGAGGAGATGGCCTCCATGATGGCCCGACTCCTCGACGAGCACCTTCGCGGAGCGCGGACCGAGCCCACCTCGGTGATCTTCGATCCCGAAGTCGTGGTGCGCGAGTCGGCGTAGGCCGCGCTCGGGCCTGCGTGAGTCGAGGGTGACGGTGACCGACACTGGACCGGTCAGCATGGACGAGGGCCGGCACGGCGAACGAGCCGGCGACGGAAAGGCGGGCGTATGACCGACCGGATCACCGTGGGCGTGGACGGATCCCCCGAAAGCCGGGCCGCACTGGCCTGGGCGGGCAGGGAAGCCGTCCGCCGCGGGCTGCCCCTTCGCGTGGTGTACGCCTGGCAATGGCCGCACCACGAGATGCTCCGCGGTGGAGACCGGGGCGATCAGGCGGGCTGGGCGCGGGACATGGTGCAGGACGCGGTCCGCACCGTCGAGGATCGACACCCGGACCTGCCGGTGACGGCCGAGGTCCTGGACGGCGCCGCCGTGGACTCGCTGCTGACCGAGGCCGGGACGGCCGGGACCCTGGTGCTCGGATCCCGTGGATACGGCACGATCGTCGGCTTCCTGCTCGGCTCCGTCGGACAGCAGGTGATCGCCGAGGCGCCGTGTCCGGTCGTGCTGGTGCGCGCCGATGACCGCGCCGCGGCCGAAGCGGGGGGTCGGGAGATCGTCGTGGGCCAGCAGGGCGGTCCGGACGACAGCGCGGCAGTCCTTCGGTTCGCGTTCGAGACCGCGGCGGCGCGTGGCGCCGGGGTGCGCGCCGTACGAGCGTGGAGCCTGCCGCCGGTGTTCGCCTACAGCCCCGGCTCGCTGAAGCTGCTGGACGAGGCCGGGGGACTGGAACCGTTTGAGAAGAAGGCACTGGCCGATGCGCTCCAGCCGTGGCGGGAGCGCTTCCCCGGCGTGCCGGTCACGCAGCACGTCGAGATGGGCAGCGCCGGGCAGGTACTGCTGTCGCTGGCCGACCGGGCCCAGTTGATGGTCGTCGGCCGTCGGGCCCTGCGTCCGGCGGTGGGGGCACGGATCGGTTCGGTGGCCCACGCGATGATGCACCACGTGCCCTGTCCGGTGGCGGTGGTTCCGCACGCCTGAGAAACCGTCTTTGAACCTCAAGAACGGCTGGTTGAAGAGGCTCTGTCTCCTCCGTCGCGGTGGCGTTCATGGACTGATCTCGCAGAGCGGCCATGCGCTTCTACGTCGACGACACCCTGGTCCAGGAGCCGACCCGCAATAAGCTGGAATCGATCCGCGGCCCATGGGTCTTCGACCACAACCAGCACGTCATCCTCAGCCTCGCCCTGGGCGGCGCCTGCTCGGCGGGGTGGAACCAGGTCATCACTCCCTACCGGGGGTTGCGGCAGTCGCGCGTCGACAAGGTCGCGGCCGGCGGGGTGCAGGCCGAGACCGACTGGGTGCGCGTCGAGCAGAAGGGGTGACCGCGCCGCCGGGCAGGCTTGTACACAAGTGACTCCTAGGAGTTGTCCGCCCTTGACATCCGCAGCGCGAGGTCCTGAAGCAGGTCGGCCGTCTTGATGTCGGTCCGTCCGGAGTCGTGGAGGTCGGCGAGTTCGGAGAACAGGAACGCGAACGCGCCCACGAGCGAGATGGTGGCGGGCAGGTAGGCGTCCGCGACGGCCTGGCCCGCCTCCGCGGGTCCGGCGTCGCCGGGCACCTCGACCCTGGGGAACACCTCTGTGACGAGTGTGCCGAGTTGGGTCTGCGTCGATTCGACCTCGGCGTCCTCGTCCTGGGCGATCCTGCGCACCATCGCGTTGGTCTCGGTGAGGACGCCGATGGCGCGCAGGATGATCTCCGTCTGTTCCATGCCGTGAGCCTAGACGGGCGAAGCCCCGCTGTGACCTCGGTATTCGGTTCCAGATGGTAGACAGTGGCCATGAACGACTTCTCCCGCTCCCGTCCGGTCGGCCCGCGATGACCGCGGGCATCGACACCCCGGACCGCCGCGGCCGGACCGGACTCGACCGCGTCGGCAGCGATCTGACCGGCAACCCCCGGGTCAGGGTCCGCGAGGTGAAACTCCTGTCCTGCCACTGGTACGTGGAGCGCACCACCACCTTCGACTTCCGGCACGCCGACGGCACCTGGAGCACCCAGGAGCGCGAGACGCACGACCGCGGCAACGGAGCCACCCTCCTCCTGTACGACGCCGAGCGCGAAACCGTGCTGCTGACCAGGCAGTTCCGCTACCCCGTGTACGTCAACGGGCACCCTGACGGCATGCTGATCGAGACACCGGGCGGGCTGCTCGACGAGGAGGACGAGCATCCCGAGGTCGCCGTGCGGCGCGAGGTCATCGAGGAGACCGGGCACACCGTCGGCGCGGTCCACCATGTCTTCGACGTCTATATGAGCCCAGGCTCGGTCACCGAGCGGGTGAGCTTCTACGCCGCCTCGTACGGCCCGTCCACGCGTACCCACGAGGGCGGCGGGCTGGACGAGGAGGGCGAGGACATCGAGATCGTGGAACTGCCCTTCCGCAGCGCCCTCGGCATGATCCGTACCGGGGAGATCGCCGACGCCAAGACGATCATGCTGTTGCAGTGGGCGGCCCTGGACGGACCGTTCAGGAAGGCTTGACTTGAAGAGCACTTCAAGTTCCAGACTCCCTGGCGGCCCCGTGGATCTCGGGCCCGCCAGGGAGGGACAGCATGAGGTACCGCACGATCGGCACCGACCCCAAGACCCGCCGTGAGGTGAGCGTGCTCGCGCTCGGCGCGATGCTCTTCGGCTCACGGACGGACGAGAAGACCTCCTTCGCCGTCCTCGACCGCTATGTCGAGGCCGGCGGGAACTTCATCGACACATCCGACAACTACGCCTTCTGGACCGACGACAGCCAGGGCGGGCAGAGCGAGGCGCTGCTCGGACGCTGGCGGCGCAGCCGCGGCATCGGCGACGAGATCGTCATCGCGACCAAGTTGGGCGCGCGGCCGCTGGCGCCCGGCACCGGTTACATCGACAACCCCGAGGGCCTGTCCGCCAAGGTGATCCGCGAGGCGTCCGAGCGCAGCCGGGAACGGCTCGGTGTGGAGAAGATCGATCTGCTCTACGCGCACATCGAGGACCGCACCGTCGCACAGCGGGAGACCGTGGAGGGGTTGGGCGAACTGGCCGCGCAGGGCAGCGTCGGGCTGCTCGGCGTGAGCAACCACGCCATATGGCGCGTGGAGCGGGCTCGCGCACTGGCCGCGGCCGCGGGACTGCCCGGCTACGAGGTGCTGCAGTACCACCACAGCCTCCTGCGGCCCCGAGTCGACGTGCCGAGCGGACTCTTCCCCGAGGGCAACCTGGGCGCGGCGACGGGGGAGCTGCTCAGCTACCTGAAGGCCGAGCCCGTCCTGACCCTCGTCGCCTACTCGCCGCTGCTGACCGGAGCGTACGTACGGCAGGACAAGCCACTGCTGTCCGAATACGACCACCTGGGAACCCCGGCCCGGCTCGCCGTGCTGCGGGACGTGGCGAAGGAGACGGGGGCGAGTCCCAACCAGGTGGTGCTGGCCTGGCAGATCGGGGCGGAGCTGCCGGTGATCCCGCTGGCCGGCGCGTCCTGCGTGGCGCAGTTGGAGGAGAACCTGGCCGCGGTGGACCTGGAACTGACACCGGACCAGCGGGTCCGGCTCGATGCGGCGCACTGAGGGGACCGGGCGGGAGTCCCTCCTGAACACCTACCTGTCGTCGTGCGGAGAGCGGCGTTTCATGAGGAGCAGCGCGATGTCGTCGGGACGCTCGGTGGCCTGCCGGGCCTCCGCGGTGAGCAGATCGGCCGCACTGGACAGGGAGGGGCTGCCCGGTGCGCCCGCACGGGACAGGATCGCGCGGAGGGCTTCGACGCCCTCGTCGATGTCGATGCCGGGGCGCTCCACCAGGCCGTCCGTGTAGAGGGCCAGGACGGCGTCGGGTTCCAGGAGCAGGTCCGTCACCGGGTACCGGGCCTGCGGGTCCACACCGAGCACCACCCCGCCGGGCAGGTCCAGGACCTCGGTGCGGCTGTCGGGATGGCGCAGCAGGGGCTGGGGATGCCCGGCACGGGCGGCTCGGGCGATGCCCGTGACCGGGTCGACCCTGATGTAGCAGCAACTGGCGAACTGACCCGGATCGAGGTCGATGAGCAGCCGGTTGGTCCCGCTCATCACTTCGTCCGGGGAGCGGTCCCCGAGCGCGAACGCCCGTACCGCGCTCCGCAGTTGACCCATGGTGGCCGCCGCCTGGACGCCGTGCCCCTGTACGTCGCCGATCACGAGGGCGAGCCCGTCGCCGGCCTCGACGACGTCGTACCAGTCGCCGCCCACGTCCATCCCCAGGGTGCCGGGCAGATACCGCCCGGCCGTCTTCACGAGGGGGTGCGCCGACAGACGGTGCGGCAGCAGGGCCTCCTGGAGCCCGCGGGCGAGGGCGGCCTCGTTGTCGTAGCGCCGGGCCCGCTCCAGGGCCTGCGCGATCAGCCCGGCGAGCGCCGTGAGCACCGTACGCTCCTCCGTGCTGAAGCCGCGGGAGCGGTCGAAGCCGAGGATGCAGGAGCCGACCGGCCGGCCCGAGGCGATCAGCGGCAGGAAGGCCCGGGCCCCCTCCTTGGCGTCCAGCGGTATGCCCGGATAGTCGGCCGCCAATTGCTGCATCGACTCGAAGAAGAGGGGGCGGCCACCGGTGAGTGCCTCGACCCCGGGCAACTTGGCGTCCAGACCCACCCCGTCGAACGGGGCGAGGAATCCCTGGGGGAAGCCCGTCTCCCAGGCCAGGTACAGGCGCCGGTCCTGGAGCAGATAGATGGCGAGGCGGCGTCCGCCGAACGCGGGCAGCAGCTCCCGCATCACCACCTCGGACACCTGGCGGGCCGTTACCGCCTCGGACAGCGCGATGGCAAGGACAATGGGCCGGTATTGCGGCGGCGTCGTCGGGACACCGGTCACGGGCTCGTCGACCTCGGTCTGTTCGGCCGTCACACTCGCGTCGAACGGGACGGGCTCCGTGGTGTCCGCGGCCCGCCCCATCGACACGATCTTGCACGTCAGGCCGCCGGGCCCGGGGTAGAGGGACAGCGCCAGCCAGGCGCCACCCGTGCGCCCCAAAGGCACCTCTCCTTCGCCCGCGCGCGGGCGTCTGACCTGGAACTGCACCGGATCCGGCGAGATCAGCGCTCCACGCAGATGATCCTCGTACGCCGGCCGGTCCAGCCAGGGCACCGCCTCCCACAACGGCCGCCCCAGCAGCTCCGTGCGCGGTCGGCCGAGCAGCTCGGCGGCGCGCGGATTGGCGTACGTGATCAGTCCGAGCCGGTCGACCGCGAACACGCCCTCCGGGAGCAGATCGGCCGCACAGTCCGCGGCCGGCCCCAGGCCCGGATCGACGATCACGCCGCTGACCCGGTACGGCGGTACGGGCGCCCCACCGGAGATCCACAGCTCCAGCAACCGTAGTGCGCCGTCCGCGGTGTGCACCGGCAGCGGGTGCGGCGGCGGCCGCCCGGCGGCCGTCTCGCGCAGCGCGGCCAGCAGCAGGCGAGGATCCTCGCGGGTGACTGCGTGGGCCAGCGCCTCCGGCGTTCCGGCGAAGCCCTCGCGACTGGTGCCGAGGAGGGTCCACAAGGCGTCGTCCGCCATGACGCTGCCATCGGGATCCCAGGTGAACCCCCCCGCACACCGCGATGAAGGGCCTTCGACCGGTGGCCGCGTGCACATCGGCTCCTCGTCCCACAGGACGCCGTGCCGGTCCTTGTCCAGCGCCGCCAGAGCGGTACCCAGTTCCTGGGCCACCGCGGTCATCCGGTCACGATCCGGCAGTACCTCGGTGGCGTCCGAGGCCGATGGCCGCAGCACCGTCAGGACACCGTACGGTGTCGCGGCCCCCACGACCGGGACGTACAGCGAACCGAACTGGAAGGGCAGCCCCGCGGCGAGTTGCGGATAGCGGCGCATCGTCTCCGTGGGATCGGTGAGCAGCACCTCCACGCCGAGCCGATGGGCGTCGGCGACGGGGAAGGGACGATCCATGTGCATGCGCCACCAGGGGCGGAACAGCTTGCCGGGCAGCCCCGCGAGCACGGCCAGCCTCAGCAGCCCTGGTGTGCTCGAGCGCAGATATACGCCACCGGCGAAGCCGCTGGCCGCTCGCATCGCGTCCGCCACGGCGGCGCTGAGCAGGGCGGCCAGGCTTTCCAGCGCCCGGTCCGCAAGCTCGGCGCTCCCACTCATCGGTCTGCCCTCGTCCGCCCGCCGCCAGGGGGGTAACACAGCAAGAATGCGCCTCTCAGGCCCCTGACCGCACCTCGACGCCCTTGGGAGCACGGTGTCGCGCGCGCCGCTCGCCGCCGCCGCGCTCGGCTGTGCCCAGCGCGAAGATACCGGGTTGTACGCCGTTCAGGAGCCGCCCGGGAGCAAGGTGATTCAAGAACCCGGTGCGGCGGCGAGCGTTTCCGCGGCGACGGCCGCCACGGCGTCGGCCACCGCCGCGAGCGCCGGGAAGTCGAGTTTCCACTGCTGCCAGAACAGCGGAACGTCGACGCCCCGGTCCGGTGCGAGGTCGACCAAGCGCCCGGCGCGCAGCAAGGGGTCGGCCTGCGCCTCGGGCACCATGCCCCAGCCCATTCCGGCCACGACGGCGGCCACGAACGATCGCGATGGGTGCCACGCTGATCGCCGGAGCCTGAGCCCGGCCGCCGGTGTCCGAGGCGGCGTACGCAAGCTGCGCAAGCCTCTGCCGTCCTTCCTGCGGGGCAGAAGTCCGATACCCCGGGGACGCGTTCCGCTCCCGCTCGGTCATAGTGATCCCTGAACCGAAAGATGTATCGAGCAGCCAGGACGAGCGTGGACACGAGCGAGAGCAGTACGGACAGCAGCCCCGCGGAGCATGACGGGACATCCGGACCGGAGCGTGCGAACCGGCACGGCTGGCGCCGCTGGACGATGGACACCCGGCCGCTGCGCCGGCCCGCCTATCGCCGACTGTGGTCCTCCACCATCGTCACGGCCGTGGGCAGCCAGCTCACCGCCGTCGCCGTGCCCAAGCAGATCTACGACATCACCGGCTCCTCGGCCTGGGTCGGCTACGCGAGCCTCGCCGGCCTGCTGCCCCTGGTGGTCTTCGCGCTGTGGGGCGGTGCGATCGCCGACAGCATGGACCGCCGTAAGCTGCTCCTCATCACCAACAGCGGCATAGCCGTCACCTCGCTGCTCTTCTGGATACAGGCGGCCACCGGACTCGACTCGGTGCTCGTCCTGATGGCGCTGCTCGCCCTCCAGCAGGCGTTCTTCGGCCTCAACTCCCCGGCCCGCAACGCCTCCATCGCCCGGCTGGTCCCCGCGGACGAACTGCCCGCGGCCAACGCACTCGGTTCGACCGTCATGCAGACGGGCCTGGTGGCCGGACCACTGCTCGCCGGCGCGCTCATCCCCGTCATCGGCCTGCCCGAGCTCTATCTGATCGACGCGCTCGCCCTGTGCGTCACCGTGTGGGCGGTGGTGCGGCTGCCCGCCCTGCCGCCCCTGACGGAATCGGCTACCAAGCGGGCGGGCCGGCGCGAGGTCGTCGCCGGCTTCCGGTACATCTCACTGCACAAGGTGCTCCTGCTGTCCTTCCTCGCCGACATCATCGCCATGGTGTTCGGCATGCCCCGCGCTCTGTTCCCGCAACTCGCCGCACAGACCTACGCCCCGTACGGCGAAGGGCTTGCGCTCGGCCTCCTGTTCGCGGCGATCCCCATCGGCGCGGTCATCGGCGGGCTGATGTCGGGCACCTTCTCCCGCGCCCGCCGACACGGCCTCATGGTCATCGTCGCTGTCGCGGCCTGGGGCGCCGCCATCACGGGGTTCGGGCTCAGCACCAGCCTGTGGGTGGCTGTGGCGTTCCTCGCCGCGGCCGGAGTCGCCGACATGGTCTCCATGGTCTTCCGCGGCGCCATCCTGCTGTCCGCCGCCACCGATGAGATGCGCGGCCGGATGCAGGGCGTCTTCACGGTGGTTGTCGTGGGTGGCCCACGCCTCGCCGACGTGCTGCACGGCACGGTCGGCTCAGCCTTCGGGGCACGCGCCGCGGTGGCGGGCGGCGGGCTGCTGGTGATTGCCGCCGTACTGGGTCTGGCCGCCGTGACACCGGCCCTGCGGCGTTACACGATCTGACACCGGAGCAGGCCGTGCCGGTCCTAGAGTGACCGGCATGGGGGACACACGACCTACCTCGGCATTCCACGCACCGAACAGCACCGCCGAGAGCGCCGCGCGGCTGGCGGCAGTGCTGGACGCGCAGGACGTCAACGACGGCGTACGACGGCTGCGCGCGTGGGCACATGCGGCGCTGGCCGTGCGGCCCGGAGAACGAGCGATCGACATCGGCTCCGGCACCGGATCACAGACCCGGCACCTGGCGGCCGCCGTGGCTCCCCAGGGCGAGGCTACCGGGATCGAGCCGAACCCCGGGCTGCGTGCCGTGGCCGAACAGCGGGCGGCCGGGGCCGGCAGCGCGGCCCGCTTCGTGAACGGCGACGCGCTCACCCTGCCCGTGCCCGACTCCTCCGTCGACGTGGTGTGGTGCGAACGGGTGCTTCAACACCTCCTCGAACCGGAGAAGGCCGTCGACGAGATCGCCCGCGTGCTGCGCCCCGGCGGTCGGGTCGCCCTGCTGGACACCGACTGGGCGACCACGATCCTTCACCCCGGCGATCCCGAGACCGTCGCGGGGCTCACCTCCGGCGCGCTGTCCGCGGCCGCGGACCCGTACTCCGGACGCAAGCTGGTCGGCCGGCTGACGGCGGCCGGTCTGGTGATCGACGACCGGGGATCGCAGGCCCTGCTCCAGGATCACACGTCGGTCGCCTGGCCGCTGATCCGCATGCTGGGCGAGTCGGCGGTACGCCGTGACCTCATCACCGAGACTCAGCGCGACCGCCTGTACGCGGACCTCACACAGGCCGCCGCCCACGGCGCCCTGCACATGTCGGTGACCATCTTCGGAGCCGTGGCGCACCGTCCGAGATGAACCGGAATACAATGGTTGGGCCGTCGCTGACGGAGAACCATTCTGGTTTCCCCTGATATTGGGGGTACACGAGCACCATGAACACCGCGAGCTATGAACTGATCGCAGCGAACCACGCGGTGAACGCGGTCGCCGCCTTCATCGGTGGCCTCTTCATCGCCGGTGCGCTCGTCTGGGCCGTCTTCCTGGGCATCAGGGTACGGCGCAAGGAGTCACCCCCGCCCCGTCCGGACGAGCAGCCCAGGCTGCCCGACACCGGACCAGTCCATGAGGAACGGGAGATGCGGGAACCCGACGAGGTACCGCACGCCGCGGACGAGAGCGAGCGGCTGATGCCGTACAACCTCCACGCCGCCGGGAGCAAGCACGCCGGCGACCAGGAGCGAAAGCGCTGGGTCCCCGGTTCCAGCGGCTCCTTCGGCAGCGGCGGTCCTGGAAGGACGTAACGGGGCCGCGGTACGACATGACCGCCCCACGGGGCGGTCATGTCGTACGTACCCGCTAGGGCAGATCCGCCGCGGAGTCCTCGGGGGCCAAGTCGGGGCGCAGGCGCAGCCACGACGGCTGTCGCAGCAGCCCGGCCCGGGTGCGGGTGCTGTACCGGACCTCGCCGACCAGCCGGGGCACGACCCAGCGCGCTCCGAGCACGCGCGGGATGTCGTCGAAGGGGCAGTGGTCGGTCCCGGCGGCCCGCAGGAGCCGGGCGAGATCCGTTCGCTCGACCTCGCTCCAACCGGTCCCCACGCTCCCGACGTAGCGCAGCCGCCCCGCCTCGCGTTGTCCCACGAGTACGGCGCCGGGCAGCCCCGACAGGCGCCCCTTGCCGGGGACCCAGCCGCCGACGATGACGTCCACGGTGCGTATGTTGCGGATCTTGATCCAGGCGCGCGAGCGCACCCCGGGCTCGTACACCGAGTCCAAGCGCTTGCAGACCAGCCCCTCCAGGCCGCTTTCCCGAGTCGCCCGCAAGGCCAGCTCCCCGTGGCCGACGAGCGCGGACGGTGTCGACCAGAACGGACCGCTGAGCGCGAGCCCCTCCAACTCCTGCCGTCGGCGCGAGTAGCGCAGACCCGTCAGATCGCCCCGCAAGTACATGACGTCGAACAGGACGAGATGCGCGGGCGCCTCCGCCGCACGACGAGCCGCCTTGCCCGGAGACCGGGCCAGCCCCATACGGGACTGGAGGAGCTGGAAGTCACCCCGCCCCTGCTCGTCGAGGACCAGGACCTCACCGTCCAGGATCGCCGGGGTCGTGCCGAGAACACCGCCCAGGGAACGGAGTTCGGGATACGCGGCGGTGATGTCCTCCCCCGAGCGGGCACGCAGCAGCACGCTTCCGTCGCCGGGCAGGTAGACCACGGCACGCTGCCCGTCGTGCTTCGTCTCGTACGACCAGCGCATGTCCTGCCCGGCGGGCGGCAGGGCGCCGGGTGTGGCGAGCATGGGAGCGATCAGCGGCAGTCTCACAGCTGTCTTGTCGACACACTCTGCGATGCCCACGCACCCCGGCCCTCCGTTTCGCCTGAACGGCGTCGTGTTCCGGGACAGTGCCCCAGTTCATTGCGCTAGGTAGTGCCGCGTCAGCCAAGGTTTGCCCGTCAAGGAGCGGCGTCCGGTGCGTGCTCTGGGGGTCCCCCCGGCCGAAGGCTGGGGGAGTGCCGGCCGGAAGTCCTCGTACTGGATGTACTTGGGCTTTCGGCCGGTGCGGCGAGTGGGGGCACCTCCCACGCCCTTGAGACAGTGGGGGAGCGTGCCGGGCGTCGCGACGGGGCGAACCTTTGGCTGACGCGGCCCTAGCTCTCCAACGCCCCGGCCATGAGGGTCTGCAGATGCAGCCCCCGCCGGGCATCGAGCGCGCCCGACCGCCCCGTCCGTACGGCGGTGGCGAACTCCCGGCGCAGCACGGGCCAGGACTCCTCGTGGTCGAGTGCGCCGCTGTCGAACACGAGCTCGGGGTGCGGGCCGAACAGCTCGACCCGCGTGATGCCGCGCTCGAGTTCGACCGACCCCGACAGGGAGGCCTGGCTCACCGCGCCGCTCTCGTGTTCACAGGTGAGCTCGATCCAACGGCGTATGTCTCCGGCGCCGCGCACACGGACGATGGGCCCCAGGGCCGCGTCCAGCAGATCCAGAATGTGCGGCCCCAGGTCCAGCAGAGCGCCGTGTTCGAGGCGCCACGGGGTCGCGAAGTCGCCGCCCAGGAAGGCGCCGCTCAGACAGCAGGACCGCGCCCCCACGACGTCGACGCCCTGCGCGGTCTTCAGGAACTGCCGGGTGACCGGGTGGTAACGGTTCGTCAGGACCAGCTGGGAGACGACACCCGCGGCATCGATGGCGTCCACGAGGCGCTGGGCCGAGGGCAGGTCCAGCGCGATCGGCTTCTCCAGGAGCAATGCCTTGCCGGCTTTCGCGGCACGCGCCGCCAACTCCGCCTGCACGGCGGGCGGAACCGCGAACGCGACCGCCTCGCAGCCGTCGAGCAGTTCCTCGAAGGTCTCGGCGACTCCGGCACCGTAGGGCGCCGCTGTTTCGCGGGCCGCCTCGGGACGGCGGGCCCACACCGACGTCAGCAGCGTCTCGGGCCCCGCGGCGAGCACACGCGCGTGCACGGCGCGCGCCCATGGACCCGCGCCGACGAGCCCGACCCTGACCGGTGCATGGGGCCAGGCCTGCGAGGTTCCGGTCACGAGAATGCTCCTCTGCGGTGTGCGGGGCTGGGATCTGGACGAACTTCACCACGATGTCGGGGTCCACGGCCAGGGCGTGGTTTTCGAGAACCGGGAGTTCCTCACGCACCCGGCTCGGGGGCACGGGCACCGGGCCCGGCGGAGGGTCAGGGCGGCCCGGCGCGGTCGATGTGAACCGTCCGCTGGATGCAGAGCGTCGCGGGATGGCTGCGCATGCTCTCCGACTCGTGCTTCAGCACCGAGTTCGCCTTCTCGGCCCGGCGACGGGGCCAACGCGTTCCGGGGGACGGCCGTGGTCCAGGCTCGGCGTAACTTGACCTGATTGAGGGCGTCGGCGGGCGAGGCGGCTCATAGGCTGAGCGCGTGTGATCACCGTCGACCCGTGAAGGACCATCACTGGCCTACGCGTACTCACCCATGACCCGTGAGTGATCTCCATCGACCGGAGGAGCGAACGTGACGCCACGCCCGCAGCAGGCCCCCGCCAGACGGACAGTTGTCCTTCGCCGAGAAGCCGTTGTCGCCGCCGTCCCCTTCGCACTCGCGGCCCTGCTAGCCGCGGCCGGACCGGCCACGGCCGGGACGGGGGGCTCCTCCGGTGCGGGAGACCCGTACTTCCCCCTCGCGGGCAACGGCGGCTACGACGTCCACCACTACGACCTGACGCTCGGCTACGCCCCGCAGAGCCGCCACCTGGACGGCAAGGCCGTCATCACCGCCCGGGCCACCCAGCGACTGACCCGCTTCGACCTCGACTTCAAAGGGCTGAAGGTCACGGGCATCAGCGTCGACCACGCGAAGGCGGCCTTCCGCCGCGACGGACAGGAACTCGTGGTCACCCCGCGGGACGCCCTGTGCAAGGGGCAGGAGTTCCGCGTCACCGTCACCTACTCCGGCACGCCCAAGCCGGTCACCGATCCCGACGGGTCTCTCGACGGGTGGATTCCCACCGACGACGGCGCGTTTGTGGCGGGCGAACCGCAGGGCGCAATGACGTGGTTCCCCGCCAACAGCCACCCCAAGGACAAGGCGTCGTACGACTTCACGCTCACCGTCCCCAAGGGGCGCACCGCCGTTGCCAATGGCGTCTTCCTCGGGCAGAAGACCGCCCACGGCCGTACCACCTTCCGCTGGCGGCAGTCCGAACCGATGGCGGCCTATCTGGCCACGGCGACGGTAGGAAAGTTCAAGGTCGAGCAGTACACCACCCCGGACGGCCTCAAGGTCTACAACGCCGTCGACCCGCGCGAGGCGGCGACCGCCGCGCCGGTCCTGAAGAAGCTGCCTTCTGTACTTGCCTGGGAGAGCAAGCTCTTCGGCCCCTACGCGTTCCGAGCCGCCGGGGCCATCGTCGACCGGGCACCCCAGGTCGGGTACGCCCTGGAGACCCAGACCCGGCCCGTGTTCGACTCGGCGCCGGACCTGAGCACCCTCGTCCATGAAAGCGCCCACCAGTGGTTCGGGGACTCCGTCACCATCACGGCCTGGAAGGACATCTGGCTCAACGAGGGCTTCGCGACGTATGCCGAGTGGCTCTATGCCGAGCAGCACGGGGGCAGGAGCGCGCAGAAGACCTTCGACGCCCTGTACGCCAGTCCGGCGAGCAGCGATCTGTGGGCATTCCCTCCCGCCGCTCCCGGCAGCGGGGCGCACATCTTCGACACGCCCGTCTACTCGCGGGGGGCCATGGCCCTGCACAAGGTGCGTACGGCCGTGGGCGATCGCGTGTTCTTCCGGATCCTGCGTGGCTGGGCCGCCGAGCACCGTGATGGTCACGGGACCACGGCCCAGTTCATCCGCCTCTGTGAACAGGAGTCCGGGAAGAACCTCGACGCTCTGTTCCACACATGGATCGCCACGGCGGGCAAGCCGTCGTCGCCCTGAGGAGTCCGGCGGGGTGAGGTGCGACGCCCGCTGGTGCCGACGTCGGCAGCGGCCAATGGGTCACACGATCTCGTGGTACCCAGGGATCATCCGACGATCCAGGCAGCGGTCGACGCCGCCCACCCCGGTGACCGCATCAGTGTCCGGCTGGGTGTCTACCGCGAGCAGGTGGTGATCGGCAAGGATGTGTCGATCACCGGAGCCGGCGACCGGAAGACGACGATTCGGGCCCCGCGGGCACTGATCCCCGGCGACGGCGGCGGAACCTCGATCGTCGAGATCCACCAGGGCGCGTCCGTCTCGCTGTCCCGGCTCGCTGTCAGCGGGCCGGGCTCCGGTAGGTGCGACAACGGCGTACTCGGGTCCGGGATTCGTGTTCTGGGGGTGCACGGCTCGACCTCGGCCACGCCGCGGTCACCCACATCACCGACACCCCCGCGACGCCCTGCCCCCGTAGCGAACCCCGTCCCCATCGGCATGGCGCTCCAGGACGGTTCGTTCACGGTCCGGAACGACCGGATCAAGGGCGGAGTGCACGGAGTCGCAGTCATTGCCGCGTCGGTCGACACGAGCGCGGTGCCCGACGGAGTCCTGATCACGCGGAGGTCGGGTGCGCCGGTACAGACCTTCGAGTGCTGCGGTTTCACGGCCATGGCCACGGTGAAACCGTAGTCGGCCGTCCGGGGCAAGACCGTAGTCGCCCTGGCGAGCCCTGCAGACGTCCTAGGCGGGTCGCAGCCAGATGGTGGCCAGGGGTGGCAGGGTGAGTTGGATGCTGGCGGGGCGGCCGTGGGCGCCGGTGGGTTCGGGTTTGACGGGGTCGGGGTTGAGGATGTCGCTGCCGCCGTAGCGGGTGGCGTCGGTGTTGAGGATTTCGTGCCAGGCGGGGATGTCCTCGGGGACGCCGAGGCGGTAGCCGTGGCGGACGACGGGGGAGAAGTGGGAGACGGCGAGCAGGGGGGTGCCGTCGGTGGCGTGGCGCAGGAAGGCGAAGACGTTGTCGTCGGCGGCGTCGCCGGTGATCCAGGCGAAGCCGGCGGGTTCGGTGTCGCGTTGCCACAGGGCGGGGGTGTGGCGGTAGCGGTCGTTGAGGTCGCGGACCAGGTCGCGTACCCCGCGGTGGTCGGGTTCGGCTCCGTAGGCGGGGTCGAGCAGCCACCAGTCGGGGCCGTGTGTCTGGGACCATTCGGAGCCCTGGGCGAATTCCTGTCCCATGAAGAGGAGTTGTTTGCCGGGGTGGGCCCACATGAAGCCGAGGTAGGCGCGTGTGGTGGCGCGTTGCTGCCACCAGTCGCCCGGCATCTTCGACACGAGTGAGCGTTTGCTGTGCACGACTTCGTCGTGGGAGATGGGCAGGACGTAGTTCTCGCTGTAGGCGTACACCATCGAGAACGTCATCTCGTTGTGGTGGTACTTGCGATGAACCGGCTCGTGCTGCACGTATTCGAGTGAGTCGTGCATCCAGCCCATGTTCCACTTGAGTCCGAAACCAAGACCCCCGTCCGAGGTCGGCCGGGTGACGCCGTCCCACGCCGTGGACTCCTCGGCGATCGTGACGATCCCGGGATTTCGGCGGTAGACGGTGGCGTTCATCTCCTGCAGGAAGGCGACCGCGTCGAGGTTCTCCCGGCCGCCGTGCTCGTTGGGGACCCATTGGCCCGGCTCGCGGGAGTAGTCGAGGTAGAGCATGGACGCGACGGCATCGACGCGGAGCCCGTCGATGTGGAACTCCTCGCACCAGTACACCGCGTTGGCGACCAGGAAGTTGCGTACCTCGCGGCGCCCGTAGTCGAACTCCAGGGTGCCCCAGTCGGGGTGGGCGGCCCGTAGCGGGTCCTCGTGCTCGTACAGCGGGCGCCCGTCGAATTCGGCCAGCGCCCAGTCATCGCGCGGGAAGTGCGCGGGTACCCAGTCCATGAGCACGCCGATGCCGGCCCGGTGCAGCGCGTCCACCAGGTACTTGAAGTCGTCCGGGGTGCCCAGCCGGGCCGTGGGCGCGTAGAACCCGGTGACCTGGTAACCCCAGGACCCGCCGAAGGGATGCTCGGCCACCGGCATGAACTGCACATGGGTGAAGCCCAGGTCGCAGACGTAGGAGGGGAGTTGGTCGGCCAGTTGCCGGTACGTCAACCCGGGCCGCCAGGACGGCAGATGCACCTCGTAGACCGAGAACGGGACCTCGTGCACCGGCTGCTTGGCCCGACCCGCCATCCACTCGGCGTCTCCCCATATATAGGACGAATCCGTCACGATCGATGCCGTCGCCGGAGGCACCTCGGTGCGGCGGGCCATCGGGTCGGCGCGCAGCGTGCGCGTTCCGTCGGGGCGGGTGATGTCGAACTTGTAGAGCGTGCCCTCACCCATGCCGGGAAGGAACAGCTCCCACACTCCGGAGGAGCCCAGTGACCGCATCGGAAATCCCGTGCTGCCGTCCCAGTGGCAGAAGTCCCCGCAGACCGTGACGCCTCGCGCGTTCGGGGCCCACACCGTGAAGCGGGTGCCGAGCACGCCCTCGTGGGTCATGCAGTGGGCACCCAACGCCCGCCACAGCTCCTCGTGCCGACCCTCGCTGATCAGGTGCAGGTCGAGTTCTCCCAGCGCGGGCAGGAAGCGGTAGGGGTCCTGTACCTCGAACTGGGTGCCGTCGTACGTCACCGACAGCGTGTACTCGGGAATCGCGTCGAGCGGCAGTACGCCGGAGAAGAGGCCGTCCCCCTCGTCGTCCAGCTTCGTGGGCAACCCGTTCACCACCACGGCCACCGCCTGGGCGTACGGGCGCAGTGCGCGGAATACGATGCCGCCCGGCACCGGGTGCGCGCCGAGCAGCGCGTGAGGATCGTGATGCGCCCCCGACAGCAGGCGCCCCCGGTCCGTCGGGTCCAGCGAAGCGGGAGTGGCCGGCCGTACGCTGACCGGTGCGGTGCGGACTGTCACGGCTTCAGCCTCCTCGAGAGGGGAAAGGGAGTGTGCGGGGTGTCGCAGTCGAAAGGCGTTCACTGGCGTTCGGCGGCGAGACGTCTGACCGCCGCCATCGGCACGGGCAGCCAGTCAGGACGGTGTCGCGCCTCGTACAGCACTTCGTACACGGCTCGGTCCGTCTCGTACGCGCGCAGCAGCTCGGGTTCCTCGCGCGGGTCCCACTCCGCCTCGGCGGCATAGCCCGCGCAGTAGGCCTCGCGGCAGCGTTGTGCCCACTCGGGACGCCAGGGGTGACGGGAGCGGGCCGCGTAGTCGAACGAGCGCAGCATGCCCGCGACATCGCGTACGGGGGACTGGACGCGTCGGCGTTCGGTGAGCGGTCGGGCGGGCTCGCCCTCGAAGTCGATGACGGACCACTGCTGTCCGGCCCGCAGGACCTGGCCGAGGTGGAGATCGCCGTGAATGCGCTGGGCGGGACGGACCGCCGTGTCGAGGGCGCCGAGTGTGTCGAAGGCGGACCGCAGCCCATCCGCGTGCGGACCGAGTTCGGGTACGGAACGGACCGCGGCGTCGAGTCGCTCGCTCATCGCGGTGGCAAGCGACCTGTTCTGAGGCGCACTTGTCACGTCTATGGGGAACGCCGAGGCCAGTGCCAGATGCACCTCCGCGGTCGCCCGACCCAGTTCGTAGGCCTCGTTGGTGAACTCCCGCCCCGAGGCGAGGGATTCGAGCGCCAGTGTCCAGCCGTCGGTGGCCTCGCGCAGGAACGGCTGAAGAACTCCGAGCGTCGCTTCCTGCGGGCGTGAGGTCCGAAACCACGCGGCGGGAGCGGGTACGCGGGTGCAGCCCTGGCGGGCCAGCGCCCAGGGCACCTCCAGGTCCGGGTTGATGCCGGGCTGGACACGGCGGAAGACCTTCAGGATAAACGAATCCCCGTACACCAGCGAGGAGTTGGACTGCTCAGCGTCGAGAAGACGCGGAGCCAGACCGGTGGGCACCGTCACCCGTATGTCGCGCTCGAAACGCAGCGGCCCCGCCGTGCCCGGCCGGCGCAGGCGCTCCAGGAGCAGTCCCGCCGCCCTGGGGTCGTGGAAGGCGTCGTAGACGATCAGGTCCGCCAGCGGGCCGGCGCTCGCCCGGCCGATGGCGGCATGGGCGAGACGTGGCGGCAGGACTTTCCGTACGCCGAGGAGCAGTTGATAGCAGTCGTCGGGTGGAGGAGCGCCCGGGCCTCCGTGGGCCGGCGGGTCGAGGTGCTCGGTGCGGACCAGCAGGTGCAGGCACCCTGGGTACAGTTCGGTCGTCGACACCAGGGTCACATCCGTGACAGGCCTGCCCTTGCCAGCGAACCAGCGCTGCCGCGGCAGCCACGCGCGCAGCAGTTCTGCGAGCGAGGTCAGCAGCGGAGCGGGGCCGAGGCCGCTCGGACGGTGCAGTGCGGTCTTCGCCATGGCGACACGTCCCTTCAGAGGCAGGCGGGCTTGCGGGAGCACACGCAGGCATCCGGTCAAGAACGCCTGGTGGCGCTCGGCGCCACTGCGCGACGCAGCCGGAACCAGTAGAAGCCGTGGCCTGCGAGGGTGAGCAGGTAGGGCAGCTCACCGATGGCCGGGAATCGCACCCCGCCGATCAGCTCGACCGGGTGCCTCCCGTTGAACGCCCGCAGGTCCAGTTCGGTGGGCTGGGCGAAGCGGGAGAAGTTGTGGACGCACAGGACCAGGTCGTCCTTGTACTCGCGCAGGAAGGCGATCACCGCCGGGTTCGACGACTGGAGTTCGGTGTAGGAGCCGAGGCCGAACGCCTTGTTCTGTTTGCGGATCTCGATCATGCGGCGGGTCCAGTGCAGCAGCGAGGAGGGCGATGACATGGACGCCTCGACGTTGGTGACCTGGTAGCCGTAGACCGGGTCCATGATGGTGGGCAGGAACAGGCGGCCGGGGTCGCAGGAGGAGAAGCCGGCGTTGCGGTCGGGGGTCCACTGCATCGGGGTGCGCACGGCGTCGCGGTCGCCGAGCCAGATGTTGTCGCCCATGCCGATCTCGTCGCCGTAGTAGAGGATCGGTGAGCCGGGCAGGGACAGCAGCAGGGCGGTGAAGAGTTCGATCTGGTTGCGGTCGTTGTCCAGCAGGGGGGCGAGCCGGCGGCGGATGCCGATGTTGGCGCGCATGCGCGGGTCCTTGGCGTACTCCGCGTACATGTAGTCGCGTTCCTCGTCGGTGACCATTTCCAGGGTCAGCTCGTCGTGGTTGCGCAGGAAGATGCCCCATTGGCAGCCGGAGGGGATGGCGGGGGTCTTGGCGAGGATTTCCGACACCGGGTAGCGGGACTCGCGGCGCACGGCCATGAAGATGCGTGGCATGACGGGGAAGTGGAAGGCCATGTGGCACTCGTCGCCGCCGGAGGGGAAGTCGCCGAAGTAGTCGACCACGTCCTCCGGCCACTGGTTCGCCTCCGCCAGCAGCACCGTGTCGGGGTAGAGGGCGTCGATTTCGATACGGACCCGCTGCAGGAAGTCATGAGTGGCGGGGAGGTTCTCGCAGTTCGTCCCCTCGACCTGGTAGAGGTACGGCACCGCGTCGAGCCGGAAGCCGTCGATGCCCAGGTCGAGCCAGAAGCGGAGTGCCGCCAGGATCTCTTCCTGGACCCGTGGGTTCTCGTAGTTGAGGTCCGGTTGGTGGGAGAAGAAGCGGTGCCAGAAGTACTGCTTGCGGACGGGGTCGAAGGTCCAGTTGGAGGCCTCGGTGTCGACGAAGATGATGCGGGCGTCCTGGTACTGCTTGTCGTCGTCGGCCCAGACGTAGTAGTCCCCGTAGGGGCCGTCGGGGTTGGTGCGCGATTCCTGGAACCACGGGTGCTGGTCGCTGGTGTGGTTCATGACGAAGTCGATGATGACGCGCATGCCGCGGTGGTGGGCGGCGTCGACGAACTCGACGAAGTCGGCGAGGTCACCGAATTCGGGCAGGACGGCGGTGTAGTCGGAGACGTCGTACCCGCCGTCCCTGAGCGGGGACTTGAAGAACGGGGGCAGCCACAGACAGTCGACGCCGAGCCATTGCAGGTAGTCGAGCCGGGAGGTCAGGCCCTTGAGGTCGCCGACGCCGTCGCCGTTGCTGTCCTGGAAGGAGCGGACCAGGACCTCGTAGAAGACGGCGCGTTTGAACCAATCGGGATCGCGGTCCCTGGCCGGTGTGTCCTCGAACGTGTCCGGGACGGGCTCGTTGACCATCATGCGGGTGACCCTCCGATCCGCTGTGAGGGGCCGACGGCGAGCACATGCGCACCGCCCGGCTCCAGACGCACATAGTTGGCCCTGCCCCAGTTGTAGGTCTCGCCGGTGAGCTCGTCGCGCACCGGCACGGACTCGTGCCGGTCCAGGCCGAGTTGCGGCATGTCCAACGAGACCGTGGCCTCCCGGGTGTGGTGGGGGTCGAGGTTCGCCACCACCACAACCGTGTCGTCGCCCGTGCGCTTGCTGTACGCGAGCAGAGCGTCGTTGTCCGTTTCGTGGAAGTGGAGGTTCCGCAGCTCGTGCAGGGCCCTGTGGCGCCGCCTGATCCGGTTCAGCCGGGTGATCAGCGGTGCGATGGTCCGGCCCTCGCGCTCGGCCGACTCCCATCCGCGCGGCCGCAGTTGGTATTTCTCGGAGTCGACGTACTCCTCACTGCCCTCCTTGGCGGGGGTGTTCTCGCACAGCTCGTATCCGGAGTACATCCCCCAGGCCGGCGAGAGGGTGGCGGCGAGGACGGCCCGTACCTCGAAGGCGGGACGTCCGCCCTGCTGAAGGTAGCCGGGCAGGATGTCGGGGGTGTTGACGAAGAAGTTGGGCCGCATGTACGCGGCCGCCTCGCCCGACAGCTCGGTGAGGTAGTCGGTCAGCTCCTCCTTGGTGTTGCGCCAGGTGAAATAGGTGTACGACTGCTGGAAGCCGACCGCCGCGAGCGTGTGCATGATCGCGGGGCGGGTGAAGGCCTCCGCCAGGAAGATCACGTCGGGGTCGGTGCGATTGACCTCCGCGATCACCTGCTCCCAGAACACCACCGGCTTCGTGTGCGGATTGTCGACGCGGAAGATCCGTACGCCGTGATCCATCCAGAAACGCAGGAGACGTACGGTCTCGGCGATCAGCCCCGGCATGTCCTTGTCGAAGGCGATCGGGTAGATGTCCTGGTACTTCTTCGGCGGGTTCTCGGCGTAGGCGATCGTGCCGTCCGAACGGTGGTGGAACCACTCGGGGTGCTTGTCCACCCACGGGTGGTCGGGGGAGCACTGGAGCGCGAAGTCGAGGGCGACCTCCAGGCCGACATCCGCGGCCCGGCGTACGAACGCGTCGAAGTCGTCGATCGTGCCCAGGTCCGGGTGGACCGCGTCGTGGCCGCCCTCCGGGGAACCGATCGCCCAGGGCACACCGACGTCGTCCGGGCCCGCGGACAGGGTGTTGTCGGGGCCCTTGCGGAAGGTCGTGCCGATGGGATGGATCGGGGGCAGGTAGACGACGTCGAAGCCCATCTCCGCGATCGCGGGCAGGCGTTCGGCGGCCGTACGGAATGTGCCGTGAGGCCGCTGCGGGGTGCCCTCCGAGCGAGGGAAGAACTCGTACCAGGAGCCGTACAGCGCCCGCTCCCGCTCCACGAGCAGGGGCAACGGCTGTGAAGACGTGACGAGTTCACGCAGCGGGTGCTCCGCGAGGGCGGTGTCCACCTCCGCGGTCAGGGCGGCCGCGAGACGGGCGGCCGGTGGCCGGGACTCGTCGCGCAGGGCGTTCGCCGCGGCCAGCACCGCGTCCCGGCCCGCTGTGTCCGGTACCCCGGCGGCGGCCCGGTCGTACAGAGCGGCGCCCTCCTCCAGGACCAGCCCGACGTCGATACCGGCCGGGACCTTGATCTCCGCAGAACGGCGCCAGGCGGGGACAGGATCGCTCCACGCCTCCACCAGGTAGGTCCAGTGGCCCACTTCGCCCGGGGTGACGTGGGCGCCCCAGCGGTCGCTTCCGGGGGCGAGTTCGCGCATCGGCGTCCACGGGCCGAGCCGGCCGCTCGGGTCGCGCAGCACCACATTGGCGCCGACGGCGTCCTGGCGCTCGCCGAAGACGGTGGCGGTGACCTGGAAGGTCTCGCCGGAGACCGCCTTCGCGGGCCGCCGGCCGCACTCGACGACCGGGCGGACATCCACGATCGGGATGCGGCCGGTGTCCGGGTTTGCGTCCATGCGTTTCGCCTCCGCCGTCCTCGAGCCCCACTTGTGGTGCGCGTACGTGAGCTCAACCTGCGCTTCAGATCCGTGCCGGAAGGTCCCGCAGATAGTGCTCGGCGGCGTCTGCGGCCTCCCGCGCGCAGCGCTTCCCCATCAGGACGCACAGGGTGTACCCCGTGTTCTCGAAGTTGCCCCGCACCACGTGGTCGGCGGGAGCCGCGAGCAGCAGGCGTTCCCAGGCCCGGTATCGCTCCAGATGCCTGGCGACCTCGGCTTTGGCAGGCAGCAGCATCACGCTGGTCACCTTCCCACTCTCTCGACCGCACACGGCTGGCCGGGATGGCGGGTGAGGGCCGTGCACGCAGGGGCACCGATCCGTTACAGAGGTCAGAGCCCTCACCCATGGTGCCCGCACCGCCACCGAGCGTCTTGTTGGGTCTTCAACCACATTGGGGGGTGCTCTCGTGTTGCACGTATGGAGTAGTGCTCGCACTCTGGGACTGACTCAGAAGCGATCAGTGCTCACGCTTTGTGATCGGGGCTCGGCCCGCCAGGGCGAGGAGAAGCGGGAGCTTCGCCGTGAGGAGCCAACGACGATGAAAGCTGCAGTGCCCTGCTATTACCACCTCGACGTGGAGGTCAGCCCGGAACGGGTCGGACAGGTCAAGCGCATTCTGGCCGCCCACCTCCGGTACTGGAACCTGGAGATTCTCGTCGAGTCCGTCTGCCACTGTGCCGAAGCGCTGCTCCACACCATCGAGGAGCACGCGGCGGACAAGAACACGACCATCGAGATGTGGTGGAACGGCCAGCACCTCATTGCCGCCGTCTCGGACAACAACCAGGACATCCGACCGCACAACGCGCCGCAGGGCTGCCTGGCCCAGATCGCTGCGCTGAGTGACGGCTGGGGCTGCTGCGCCACGGGCGCCGGTGGCAAGATCATCTGGTTCTCGTGGCGCGCCCGGGCCGCCGAACGCGCGCCTCTGGTCCCGGCCGCACCCGTCCCCAGCCTGCAGGAGGCGCGCCGGGCGCCCCGCGAGGCGCCGCTGCCGGAGCCGGCGCTCGCCGACCTCCGAGAGGATACGGAGGCTGTCGCGGCCGTCGGGTGACCCCCTGACGACATCGAGGCCGCGAACGCCCTGCGGTGACCGGGTACGCACCGGAAGCGGTGCCCCGAGCCAACGGGCGCGGCCATCGACGGCGGAGGAACCGGCTCCGCCCCGTTCACCGAAGTCGCCGACCGCGTCGATCGCATTATCGACGCGGTCGGGGATTTTCGTATGTCCGCGCATCCCGCCGCACCATGGCGAGTTCGTCGACGCCCCGCCGGGCAGCGCGGCGCGTGCCGCAATTGCGCCGTGGATCGGGGGATCCGCGAACGCGACCGCGAGCTCGCCCAGCTGGCTGCCGCCGCGCGCGAAGCGGCCGACGGCGCCGGGTCCGTGGCGCTCGTCTTCGGCGAAGCCGGTATCGGCAAGTCCAGCCTGGTCAAGGCCCTGCCCAAGGTGCTGCCCGCCGAGGCGCGCATGCTGTTGGGGGAGTGCGACGACCTCGCGACGCGACGGCCGCTCGGGCCGTTCCGTGACCTGGTGGGAAGCGTCGGGCCGGAACTGGCGCGGGCGCTCAACGAGGGTGGCGACCGCCATCGGGTGTACGACGCCCTGCGGGTCGAACTGAGAACGGGGCCGCATCCTGCGGTACTTGTCGTCGAGGACGTGCACTGGGCGGACGAGGCCTCGCTCGATGCCCTGCGCTTCCTCGTCCGCCGAGTGGAGCGGCTCCCGGCCGTGCTGGTCCTGACGTACCGCGACGACGAGTTGGGCCGTGAACACCCCCTGCGCCATCTGCTCGGCCAGGTATCCCGTGCCGAGCGCGTGCACCGCCTGCCGCTGCACGGCTCTCGGCGGCGGCCGTACGCCGACTGAGCGCCGCCAGCCGCCTGGATCCGGCCGAGGTGTACGAGGTGACGTCGGGCAACCCGTTCTTCGTCGCCGAGGTGGTGGCGGCCGGCGGGACCGGGGACGTACCGCCGACGGTCGTGGACGCCGTGCTGGCCCGCCTGCGGGGGCTGGACCACGGCACTCGTGACGCGCTGGAGCAGCTGGCCGTGGTGCCGTCGGCAGCGGAGCTCCCGCTGGTCAACGTGCTGTTGGGGTCCAGCCAAGGTGACCCCAAAAGCCGCCACGGGATGATCTTGGTGAATCAGAGTGCAGCTCGGCGGGGTCGTGCTCGCCTTCCTGCACCGTCCAGGGGGGATCGAACTGGCGACCTCGCGTAATCGACTGACGTCTATTCCTTGGTCATTGAGGCGCTGGTGTCACCGTGTGTGGTCGCCGGGAGCATAGTGGCGCCAGGTTCCTCCTGCCTCGGCGGCGAGCTGGGCGGTGGTGTCGTCGTGGTAGCCAAGCATGCGGGCGATCACGGGTGCGGGAGCCTGGAGAACGAGGTGGCGGATGGCCGCCGTGCGTCCTCGCCGGGTGGGGAAGCCCAGGTGGCGAAGCCTGAGTTCGAGCGTGTGCGGGGTCATGGGCTGTCCAGCCCTGCGGCCGGGAAAGAGCCACCGGGCGTTGGGGTTGGTGGCGGTCATGGTGTTCGGTCGCTGGCCGAGATAGGTCAGCAGCACTCCGGCAAGCGGTTCGGGGACGGGCGAAGGAGGATCGCCGAGCCGGATTAGTACCTCGCCGTCCTCGTGAAGAACATCGTCGGTGGTGATCCGAGCGATCCGGGTGAGCGGTTGTGCGTAAAGGAGGACGAGCGCGGCGACCACACGGTCCTGGAGCGGAATGTCGCCTTGGTCGAAGGCCTGCCGCAACAGGGCGAGCCGCTGGTGTTGGGCGAGCGGGGCGGGGTTGCTCGTGGCCGAGCGTCCCCACCACAGGCTGACAGAGAGGGGGAGAACCAGCCTGGCCGCCCATCACATGGATCTCAGCACCCACTCACAGTCCGCTCATCGAGTGCAGTTGGGCGAACTCGTCAGCAAGCATGCCCATCATGACGAGGTCGTGGTGACCACCGGCGAGGAACACGAACTCACGGAGGCGGCCCTCCTCGACGAATCCGAGCCGACGGTGAAGTGCTAGCGATGCCTCGTTGTGCGCGAAGATCCGTGCTTGGCACTTGTGGTAACGCTGCTCGTCGAACATGAAGCGCAGCAGCAGCACCGCGGCTTCTGCCGCGTAGCCTTTGCGACGATGCTCAGCGCCGATCGTCACGCCGTACTCGAACCAGCCCCCACGTGGGTCAGCGTGGTGCGAGCCGACAGCACCGACTATTTCCCCCGTGTCGACAGCTTCGATCGCTAGCTGGAAGCAGTCGCTATCGGGCTTGGCAGCGGCCTGCTCCTTCGCCCAGACGCGGTAACCCTCAGTGGAACGGGGCGGGTGCAGCAGGTCTCCCAACCGCTCCTCGTCTGCGGCGAAGCGCATGAACGCGGTCCAGTCGTCGGGCTCGATGCCGCGCAGGCGTACCCGTTTGCCCATCCAAAACGACGTCATCCCGTATTGGATCAATTCCCGGCATCTCGTGTCCAGGGCTTTGGGAACCCTAAATTGCCTGTGACCTGCCCTTCGAGGTTGCCAAACGCTCACTCATTCGCTCTCGCTGGTCTGCTCGATCTGGTCGTCGAGCAGGTTCTGGGCGATGGCCGCGTAGCGGCTCGCGGTGGTGTGGGACAGGTTGAAGCACTTGTTGTCGCAGTAGGCCCGGTCTCGCCGCGACCCTTCGGGCAGCGGCCTGCCGCAGTGCACGCAGTTCATCGGGGAGGCAGGGACCTGCGGACGAACTCGGAACTCGCGGACTATTGCCCACCCAACCCGAGACGTCCTGACGGCGACCTTCTGCCGAAGTCTGGCCTCAGTGGCGCGCCGCGACCGCAGTGCCCCAGGCCCGCCCGACCTCGGCGGCCGGAAATGGCGTCCGCTTGCTCTCGGTGAGCAGACGACGGGCGAATTCGCCGAAGACCACGGCAGCTCGGGAATGCCGGTCGATGATCGCGGCGATCTCGCGCGGGACGCCATCGGGCCGGTGGCCGGCGATCCACTCGCGCAGGAACGCATCGTGTTCCATATCGCCGCGCAGGCCATCGGGCAGGTGGTGGCGGAGCAGATGGCTCGCGGTGTGGCAGCGGTCATACGCGAGATGGCCGGAGAGGAACTTCGCCTCGGCCGCTGACAGTTCGAAGCCGGAACTCAGGGCGAGTCCGAAGTCCGCGAAGTACAACAGCCGACCGTCGGTCAGGACATTGGCGAAGTGGGCGTCGAAGTGGACGAGTCCGTGCGAGCTCATGAAGGCAGTCCCCCGCGAAAGGGCCTCCTCCACCCACGGGTACGGCGAGCCCTCCCCGCCCTCCGGCGCGGCGGTCCGGTAGTCGTGCAGCCAGTCGCCGAGTGTCTGCGGGACGTGTTCCAAGAAGAGCACCAGGCTGGACGAAGACCGGCCGATGGCCTCCAGACGCTCGCGCACGGCCGATGAGCCCTCCCAGTGCAAGACCGCCCCGTCGATGCCCCCGAACTCGTCGGCGAACCCTTCGGGAGGGGAGTCAGGCAGGATGCGCCAGTGGTACATCAGTGGAAAGCCCGCGTACTCGTTGCCGAGGACCCAGTTGGTGGTCATGACGTGCACGGCCAGCTCTCGCCAGGCCCCGAACCCGGCTGAGCCCACCCCGTACTGGTAGAGCATGGGCAGTTCGAAGAGGTTTGCCGTCGACCACGCGTTCTCTGGCCGCAACTCGGTGTCCGTCAGGGGGACCCGCTTGACGAACACCCGCGTGTCATCGATGTCCAGTTCCGCCGACCTGCCGCCGATGCCGGACCCTAGCGGGTCGGCCGCGGCCACGACCTCACCGAGCCGACGGTCACTCAGCAGGGACAGGCGCGTGGCCACAGTCCCATACGTGGCGAGCCGCGCGGCATACCGCGGGTCCGGATGGTGCATCGACGACTCCTCGGTGCCCGGAACCAGGGCTTCGGCGATCTCACGGACGTGGTCGAGCCTATCCGCCGGGGCTGTCGAAGGAGCAGGTGCTCGAAGTCACCCGGCGCGACGACGCTGCCTCAGGCCATGCCGTGCCCTCGCCACGAGGCTCCTGACATCGATCTCTTACGGACACGACCGCAAACGTTCTACCTGCGCAAACGGCCGCTGTTCACCCGTTCGCCCCGGATACCGTGTGGGAGGCCGTCTACATCATCGAGGGCCTGTTCAAGAACGCCTCCGAGGTCAAGCCCACCACCGTGCACGCCGATACGCAGGGCCAGTCGCTGCCTGTCTTCACCCTTGCCCACCTGCTGGGCTTCGACTTGATGCCCAGGATCAGGAACTGGAAGGGCCTGACCTTCTACCGGCCGAGCAAGCAGAGCGAGTACGTGCACATCGACGCCCTGTTCGGCGAGCCGGGCAAGAACGTCATCGACTGGGACCTGATCGAGTCCCAGTTCCGCCACCTCATGCGGGTGGCCGTCTCCGTCCGGAGGGCGTCATCTCCTCGGCCACGCTGCTCAAGCAGGGTGCAGGGAATCGCTCACCGTTGCCCCTCTGACGTCACCGCCTGATCCTCCCTGGTCGTCGTACGTTGTTTGCGCGCTGCCGTTTGGTCCCACCAGGCCGGGACGAGAGCTGTCAGCATCAGGAGCGCGGTCAGGATGAATGCCCAGGGGTAGCCGGCGACAAGCTCACCGCGCTCGCCGCTCTGGACGCCCTGGGCGCGGAGCCGCTCGCCCGTGTGGTCCGCGGGCGCTCGGGATACGCCGGATCCCGAGGGGCCCGCTCGCGGTGACCCGGGAGAACCCCGCCGGCCTCACGGAACGCCAGGTGCAGGTCATGCGGCTGCTGGCGGAGGGGCTGACGAACCCGGAGATCGCCGAGAAGCTGGTGGTGTCGGTGCGCACGGTGGACAACCACGTCTCCGCCGTACTGGACAAACTCGGCGTCCACACCCGACGCCAGGCCGTCGCCCGTGCAGTGGAGCTGGGCATGTTGCCAGGCCGCTGAAAGGTAGGTAGCCGGCCGGAGCGAGCTGGGTGGCGGGCACGGATACCTGCCCGCCGAGGAGCCGGACTAGAACAGGCGCATCGGACCCATCGGAGGGAGACTGGCACAGGGAGCCCGGACATGGGCCCCGGTACCGGTCCCCAGAAACGGGGGATGCGCATGACGATCACGCCGGCACAAGCGGCACGTCAGGAACTGGTGGGATTCAAGGGGCAGTTGATCGGAGAGGAGGACTCCGGGTACGACGTGGCCCGCACCGTGTACAACGCGATGATCGACCGGCGGCCGGCCCTGGTGGCGCGGTGCAGCGGCCCCGAGGACGTCGCTCAGGTCATCGGCTTCGCCCGCGACCACGGCCTACCGCTTGCGGTGCGCGGCGGCGGCCACCATGGAGCGGGCCTCGGAACGTGCGACGACGGGGTAGTCCTCGACCTCTCCCCGCTCAAGGACGTCGAGGTCGACCCGAACGCCCGCGTGGTACGGGTCGGCGGCGGCTGCGTCTGGGGCGAGGTCGACCGCGCCACCAACGCGCACGGCCTGGCCACACCGAGCGGCATCATCTCCACGACGGGCGTCGGAGGCCTCACTCTCGGCGGCGGCATCGGGCACCTCACCCGCAAGTGCGGGCTGACCATCGACAACCTGCTGGAGGCCGAGCTCGTCCTGGCGAACGGGGAGCGCGTACGCGCGAGCGCCGACGAGAACACCGACCTGTACTGGGCGATCCGCGGTGGCGGCGGCAACTTCGGCGTCGTCACCTCGTTCCTGTTCCGGCTGCACGAAGTGGGCACGGTCGTCGCCGGCCCCACCTTCTGGCCCGTCGAACTCGGCGCCGAAGTCCTCACCGCCTACCGCGATTTCCTCCCGCACGCGCCCCGCGAGTTGAACGCCTTCTTCCTGTTCGGCTCCGTCCCTCCGGGCCCGCCGTTCCCGGAGGAGATCCACCTGCGCAAGGTCTGCGGCGTCGTGTGGTGCCGCGTCGGGGACGATCCGGAGGCGGCGGCCAGGGAGATGGCTCCCCTGCTCGACGCCGTCCCCGAGCCACTGCTGCACGGCCCCGCGCCGATGCCGCACCCCGCGATCCAGTCCGCGTTCGACGGGCTCTACCCGCCGGGCGACCAGCTGGTATTGGCGTGCGGACTTCGTCAACGACATCCCGGGCGACGCGGTCGACCTGCACGCCAAGTTCGCTGCCGAGACGCCCACGTGGAAGTCGACGATGCACCTGTATCCCATCGACGGCGCCGTTCACGACCACGCTCCGACGGACACCGCGTGGAGCTACCGCGACGCCGGCTGGGCGTCAGTATTCGCGGGCGTGGACCCCGACCCGGCCAACGCGGACCTCATCAGGCGGTGGAGCGTCGACTACTCCGACGCGCTGCACCCGTTCTCCGCGGGCGGGGCCTACGTCAACATGATGATGAACGAGGGCCAGGGGCGCGTACGGGCCGCCTACCGCGACAACTACGCCCGCCTGGCACGGATCAAGGCCGACCGTGACCCCGGCAACCTGTTCCGCCTGAACCAGAACATCGAACCGGCGGCACAGGCCTGAAGGTCCTGATCACGGCTTGCGGGCCACGCCCCCGTGGACGTCCGTGGGCTCGGGCGACGTGCCGGGCTCCGGGCGCCACAGCGGGCAGGACACGATGCCGGGGTCGATCAGTTCGAGGCCCTCGTAGTACGCGCTGATCTGGGTGGGGCTGCGCAGCACGTACGGGATCGCCCCGGTGTCGTCGTAGCCCTGCTGGGCCTCCTTGAGGGCTGCGTCGGTGTCGGTGCTGTCGTAGTGCACGAAGTAGCTGCCGGAGGGCAGGGCGGCCTGGAGGCGGCGGACGATCGACTTGGCCTCCTCGTAGTCCTGGACGTGGCCGAGGATGCCCATGAGCATCAGGGCGACGGGCTGGTCGAAGTCCAGGATGCGGCTTGCCGCTTCGATGATCTTCTCGGGCTCGTGCAGGTCCGCGTCGATGTAGTTGGTGACGCCCTCGGGGGTGCTGGTGAGCAGCGCCTGGGCATGACGGAGCACCAGGGGATCGTTGTCGACGTAGACGATGCGCGACTCCGGAGCCACTCGCTGTGCGACCTGGTGGGTGTTGTCGTACGAGGGCAGGCCGGTGCCGATGTCCAGGAACTGGCGGATGCCGCGTTCGCCGGCCACAAAGGTGACGGTGCGGATCAGATAGTCACGGGAGGCGCGGGCCATGGTCTCGATGTTCGGTGCGACTTCGCGGTAGGCGTCGCCCGCCTCCCGGTCGACCTCGTAGTTGTCCTTGCCACCCATCCAGTAGTTCCAGATGCGAGCCGAGTGCGGCACCGTGGTGTCGATCTTGGACAGCGCCTCTTGGTCGGGGGTGGACTGGCCGTCTGCCATGGGATGTCTCCTGCCGTACGTCACGCGGTCGGTCTCTAACCTATCGTCAACGCCTGTATGTGGCCCTTGAGTTGGGGCAGAGGGGAGGCTGGACCGCGGATCGGATGGCCCAGTTCCGCCGCCTCGACCGTCACGACGGGGACATGCTGGGCCAGGGTGCGCAGCGCCCGCTCGTATGCGCCGACCGCCTCGGTGTCGTCCGCCTCGCCCGTCACATGGATGAGCGCGCCGTCGCGTTCGGCCACCGCCTCCGCGAAGTCGAGTGCCTGGATCCACGTCACCCGGGAGCGGCCGCGGCGCAGCGGGCCGTAGACCAGTTCGTGGACGAGGCTGCCGTCGATGGCCAACAACCCTGGCGCGGCGAGGAGTTCGCGGTAGGGCTGGGTGGGGTTCACATGGTGAAGCTCCCCGCGCGAGCGGCGAATCATGAATCCGTGGCGGGCCAGTTCGGTGATCAGGGCGCTCCTGCCGGTGCCGTCGGGGCCCTCGACGACCAGCGTCCGGCACTGGGCGAGGGCCTGGTGGAGGATCATCCCCGCACCCACTCCCTCCCAGACGAGCGACTCCCTCAGTGTGTGGGGGACAACCCGCACGGCGGGAGTAGGCGTGCGGGTTGTCCGGTTGTGCGGGCGTAGTGGTGCACCCGCTGGGTCCTGCGCGGAGGATGCTCAGGCGATCAGGAAGTCGGCCTGCCCGGACTTGGCGCCCCGCAGGAACGCGGTCATCTCGTCCCGGGAGTAGACCAGGGCCGGCCCCTCGGGGTCCCTGGACTGACGGAAGGCGACACTGCCGTCGGGCAGCCGCTTGGCCTCGACACAGCTCCCGCCGTTCGTGCCGCTCCAGGGCTTCTGCCAGCCCTCGGTGCCCAGATCGACGGCGGGCATGCCGCTGTAGACGGATCCCATGGATCACAACTCCTTACGCAGTTCACCCAGGATGGCCCTGGTCCGAGCGACCGGCTCCGCCTGCACGGACATCCGGTCCAGTACTTCGAGATAGCTGACGACGTCGTCGGGCCGGTCGACGTAGACCGCGCCGACGAGGCTCTCCGTGTAGACGACATCGGGGAGTTCGGAGAAGCCGAAGCGGAAGTGGTGGAACGGTCCGAAGGCGCCAGGGTGGGCGCCCACCTTGAAACGCATGATCTGGATCCGGACCTTCGGCAGGTCGAGGGCCTCGTGCAGCCGGTCGATCTGAGCTCGCATCACCTCGGCCCCGCCCACCGGACGGCGCAGCACCGTCTCGTCCAGAACGGCCCAGATCGCGGGCGCGTCCGGCTTGGCGAGCAGGTCCTGACGTTTGATCCGCAGGGCGACGCGGCGGGCGATGTCCTCCTTCGACTCGTTGGGGAAGCCGACGCGCATGAGCGCGGTGGCGTAGTCGGACGTCTGCAACAGGCCGGGAATGTAGTGGGGTTCGTAGAGGCGGATGACGCTGGCTTCGCTCTCCAGGCTCACGTAGGCGCTGAACCACTCCGGCAGTACGTCGCGGTACTTGTACCACCAGCCGGGCTGGTTGGCCTCCCTGGCCAGGGCCAGGAAGTCGTCGATCTCCGCCGCCGGAACCCCGTAGGCGTGCAGCAATTCCCGGACGTACGGAATCCGGAGGCCGACCTCGGCCTTCTCGATCCGGCGGACCGTCAGCGGCGTGACCTCGATGGCCCGTGCCGCGTCCTCGAACGACACCCCCGCCCGTTCCCGCAGCTGTCGCAGCCGTTTTCCGAGAACCATCCGCAGGACCGTGGGTGCGCTGCCGCCAGAGCGGTTCTCGCTCACGTCCTACCTCCCGGAACGGCCGTCACAGCGTGCAGTGTGCCACGTGGTCGATGACAGAGACAGGGCGATGCGAAACGTTCTGAAATTATCAGAACGCCGGTTGCACGCTGACTGTGTCGGCCGCCATAGTGATCGAGTGACGTGTCGCACACTCCGTGGCGACGACGAGCAACTGTGCTCGGCCGTACGGGAATTGATGTCCCGCCAGGTGCGTTTGGGCGCAGCCGCACGCGACCGTGAGGCGAGACCGGGATGACCACCGTGACCGACGGGCAAGCGAGGAACGCCGGCAAGGCCCCCACCGGGGTCAACAAGTTGCTGGCGGACGCCCTCAAGGAAGCCGGCTGCTCCTATGCCTCACTCGCCCTGCGGGTCAACGAGCTGGGCCGCCGTCAGGGCACGGATTCCCACTACGACAAGGCGTCGGTCACCCGCTGGCTCCAGGGTCAGCAACCGCGGGGAACCACACCGGAGTTGATCGCCGCCGTCCTGTCCGAGCGGCTCGGCCGCGCCGTGTCGCCCGCGGACCTCGGCTTCCACTCCGATCAGCAGCGCCCGGTTGCAGGCAGGGCGCTCATCTATGGCGAAGACGTGGCAGAAACCCTTCATATCCTGGCCGAACTGGGGTCCACCGACATCTCCCGCCGCAGCCTCCTCGGCTCGGTCCCCTTTGTCGCGGCCGCACTGACGATCCCTCAGCGCGAATGGCTGCTCTGGCTGTTGGAACACCGCGACGCCGTCGAACCCACCCTGGTGGCGAGCGGCGGGCCGGTCGAGCAGGTGCACGCGATGATCGCGATGTTCGACCAGATGGACAACCACTACGGCGGCGGCGGAGTGCGCACCAGCATCGTGCACTACCTGTCCACCGAGGTAGTTCCCCTGCTGCAGCGGCGCGGTACACCGCCGCGGCTGCGCCGCCAGTTGTACGCCGCTGCCGCGCGCCTGGCCGCGATGGCCGGGTGGAGCTCGTACGACGCGGGGGAGTACGGCCTGGCGCAGCGTTATATGACCCAGGCGCTGCGACTGTGCGCCGAGGGACGCGACCGGGTGCTGGGCGGTCAGATCCTGGCCGGACTCTCCCATCTGGCCACCAACCTCGGTCGTCCCGACGAGGGGGTGGCCCTGGCCCGCGCCGGGATCGTCACCGCGAAGGAATCGGGCAGCCCGCTCGGCCTGATGCGCCTGTACGCCATGTCGGCGCGCGGGCACGCCGCGCGGGGCCGCTCGGACGAGGCCTCCGAGGCGCTTCGCCTGGCCGAGCGGCAGTTGGACGCGAGCAGGGGAGCCGCCCAGGAGTCGGTGTGGGTGCGCTATCTCGACCACCACTATCTGCAGGCCGAGTCCGCCCTGTGCTTCCGTGACCTGGGCCTTGCCGCGCAGGCGGAGCGCACGGCGAGCGAATCGCTCAGCGCCAATGCGGACCGGCGCAGGCGCCAGGCCATCAGCCGCTCCGTGCTCGCGACCGCGCATCTCCAGCAGGACCGGCTGGACGAGGCCGTCGGCACGGCGACCGAGGCGCTCGCCACCCTCAGCACCGTGCACAGCGAACGGTCGATCCAGGCCCTGCGCGACTTCCGCAAGCGGCTCGAGCCCCGCCGCCACGAGCCCGTGGTGCAGGAATTCGAGCGCAGGTCGCGCGCTGTACTGGGAGCGGTGGCATGACCGGTACCGGTCCGCCGGGTGCCTTAGTACCCGTCGGGAGAGGGGGCGTTCTGGGCACGGTCGACCGGCAGGTGGGCGCCCGAGATCCCGCTCGACCAGTCCGACAGCAGGAACGCCACCACGCGGGCGACCTCCTGCGGCGCGACCGGCGCTCCGCCCGGAAGCTCGGCCGCCACGAATCGGGCGAACGCCTCGGGTTCCTCCCTGCGCATGCGGTCCCAGCGCCTGCCGGGGATGAGCATCGACCCGGGGGAGACGGCGTTCACGCGGATGCCGTCGGCGCCGAGCTCGCGGGCCAACGAGGCGGCCAGATGGATCTGCGCGGACTTCGCCACCCCGTACTGGGCGTGCGGGCCGGGCTTCCAGCCGGAGATCGACGAGATCACCACGACCGAGCCGCCGCCCGCCGCCCGCAGGTGCGGGACCGCCGCCCGCACCAGCCGTGCCGCATGGCCGACGTTCACGTCCCAGGTCGCCGCCCAGTCCTCGGCATCCGCCTGCTCGATGCCGCCCCCGCGAGAACCGCCCGCGCAGGCCACCACCCCGTCCAAGCCGCCGAAACGTTTCGCCGAAGCCGCGACGAACCCTTCCAGCTCCTCGGGCGCGGTGACATCGAGCGGCTGGGTGAACACGGCGGAGTCCATCGACGTGGCCAGCGCCTCCAGGTCGAGGGCGGTGCGCGCGCAGGTCGCCACTCGCGCGCCCTCGGCGGCCAACAGTCGCACGATCTGTTCGCCGAGCCCCCGCGTACCACCTGTGACCAGTACGCGTTTGCCGCGCACCCCCGACCATCCGGTGCCACCGCTCCGTCGCACCGCCGTCAGCCCCCCGCTCACTTTCCTCACGCGATCGAACATACATCCAATGCCACTACGTGCCTGCAACCGGACAACCCCCATACCCCCTGGTCCACCCGCCGCTTCGGCGTGTTGGCTGCACGGGCAGCCACCGAGACCGTCCCCCACCCGGGCTGCATCCGAAGGAGGATCGATGACGGTATCCAGGGCGCATCGCCGCGGGCCGTCGCCCTCACTGGCGCAGGACATACACGCGCCGTCGCCCCCAGTGGCGCACGATGTGCCCGCGGCGGCGCACAGCGTCAACGCGGCGGACGACCGCGCGCCCGCGGGCACGGCTCGGCCCGCTGAGGCAGCCATGATCCCCGTGTCCGCACCGACCCCTGTGAGCCCCGCAATCCCCGCGACGCACGTGATCCCCGTGAGCGAAGCCCACCTCCTGCGGACCACCGTCCCCGCCCACCCCTCGCGCGCGGCGGGCGTACGGGCCATACTCGCCGAGCACCTCACCCACCTGCGGCTGCCGCCCGAGTGCCGCGACAACGCTGTCCTCGCCACCGACGAGTTGTTCGCCAACGCGGTGAAACACGGAAGTCCCGACCGCGCGAACATGATCACCGTCACCATCGAGTACACCGCGCGCGAGCTGCGCGTGACGGTAGCCGACAGCTCGTCCGCCCTGCCGTGCCCGCGTACGACGGACGGTGCCGAGGAGTCGGGACGCGGACTGGCCATCGTCGCCGCGCTGGCCGACGACTGGGGCACCGCACCGCCCGACCCGGGCGGCTCGGGCAAGAAGGTGTGGTTCGCGCTGGTGCTGCAAGGAATGCCGTGAAGGGTTACCCGGGGCACCTCGCGGTCGACGACGACATGCGCCAGGATCAGGAGGCCGCGCGACGGATGGTCCCGGAGCTCGCGGCGGCTCTCGCCGGGGAGCTGGTGCGCCGGGCGGACGAGGAGCGACACCTCATGCGGCAGGCGCGGGTGGACCCCACCTCGTGGTGCCGAGGCGCCCTCCACGAGTGCCGCCAGGCCAATGCCGAAGCCCTCCGGACGATCGTCGAACGGCACGGCTGGCCGACCGCCGACCTGGTCGGCGCGCCCGCCTCGACGGCAGCCCTGATGATCCTGCTGCACGCCGCCGATCTCGACTTCCAGGTCAGGTGCCGCGACCTGATCGCCCAGGCCGCGGCGGACGGGTGCTGCCCTGCCCTGCACCACGCCTATATCGCCGACCACTGCGCGGTCGAGGAGGGCCGGCCGCAGTTCTACGGCACCCGTGTCAATCCCCTGACCCTCCGCCCGTACCCGATCCGCCGGCCCCAGACCCTCGACGAGCGCCGGCGCGACGTCGGGCTGGGGCCGCTCGACGAGCAGATGCGGACGCTGCGCGCGGACGGATGAGCCGCCGCCGGACGTGATGTGCAGCACGCACGGAAATGCCGTCGCGGCCGCCGGGGAAAGGTTCTGGCTGGGCACGGCTTGATCGCCGATCAAGAAAAGGGAAATCCCTGGCCACGGTATGTTCCGCGCATTTGACACTGCGTTCGGAGCACAGATAGGAAACAGCTCTCTGAGGTGAGAGGTGCACTGTGCGCGAGCCGAACGTGGTCGGGGACTGGCAGGAGTACGACGAGCATGCCGGTCTGCGTGTCCGCGTCCACGGTGTGGAAAAGGCGGAGCCGCCGCGGGGCCGGGACGACGCCGCCGACGGACTCACCTACTTCAGATTTCGAGTGACCGTTGAAAACCGCACGACCGAGCATTTCGGCATCCATCTCGAAGACGGACAGATCGATATTCGCGTCGGCGCCGACGGCGAGAGCGCGTTCCTCGACTGGCGGAACTCACAGTTCATCGAGGGCTTCGACGTCTACCCGCTGCGCCGGGCCACGGCGGTCCTGTACTCCGCGGGCCCCGACGCCGTCCTGCACCGCGTGGACATCCAGATCCAGCTGAAGGTCGATGACGAGTGGACCGAGCGCTACCTCTGGGCGGGCGGCATCGACCTGTACGAGACCTCCGCCGACGACGCGGAGACGCGTCCCGGCACGGCAAGGGACAGCCTCGCCTGCCAGGTGAGCAACTTCCTGAGGAGGGAAGCGGACTCGTGAGCGCCGGGCCCAGGGCCTGTAGTTCGGATCACGCCTGGGCCGCGGAGCTTGTGACGCGGCGTGGGTCGACCGGCGTGATCCGAAGGACAGGCCCTAACGTTCCCCGGCGGGGTTCTGCTCCACCCACTGGATGAGGAGCTGGCGCACGTACGCATTGCCCTCCTGCGCGGCGTGCGCCAGTCGCTCCGCGCTCGCCCGGGCCGCTCGCCAGCCCGCCGGCGTGTCTTCGCCGTACGCCTGGTCGGCGGCGGCCAGCGCGTCGGCCGCCAGATGGCGGAGCTTCTCGGACAGATCGTCGTCGGCCGCGGCCCGGTACGCCTCCAGGCGCAGGGCCGCCAGGTCCCGTGGGGAACCGGACTGCAGCGTGAGGGGCTGGGCATACCCGCTGACGGCGATGACCACGCAGAAGGTAGCCACGTCCCGGCGGCTCTCCCGCTGCCCCTTCGTGATGGCGGGCCCGAGCCACGAAGGGGCCCTCCAGTGCGCGACCGACGTGGCCGCGACGAGGACAATGGACAGCAGTACGACCGGAATCCAGCCACCCAGGACCCACCCGACCGGTCCGAGCACCAGGAAGCAGGCCGCGCTGCCCAGCCACAGGCGACGGCGACCGAGTCTCAGGTGTCGAGGGTCCATGCGGCTCAGTGTCGCAGGGGCGCATGGGGCGTGATGAGGCGGCGGGCGATTCCCGCGGTCACCGTGCCTCTCGCCCCGCCAGGCCGGATCACTACGGCTTGCGTCCCACCCCGCCGTAGGCGTCGACGTCGCTCGACGAACCACCGGGTTCCGGACGCCACTGTGTGACCTGGACGATGCCCGGCTCGGCCAGTTCGAGTCCGTCGAAGAAGCCGCCGATCTCCTCGACGCTGCGCACGTAGTACGGCACCGCGCCACTGGAGTTGTAGGCCTCGGACGCCGCGATCATGCCCTCGCTGGTGGAGGTGCCGTCACAGATGACGAGGTGACTGCCCGGCGGAAGGCCGTCCATGAGCCGGGAGACCAGCGCGTGCGCCCGGTCGTGGTCGGCGACATGGCCGAGCGTGTTGAGGATCATCAGGGCGACCGGCCGGGAGAAGTCCAGCGTGCCCGCGGCGGCCTTGAGGATGGCGTCGGTGTCGTACAGGTCGGCGTCGAGATACGCGGTCCCGCCCTCGGGCGTGCTGGTCAGCAGGGCACGGGCGTGCGCGAGCACCATGGGGTCGTTGTCCACGTACACGATCCGCGCGTCCGGTGCCAGTCGCTGCGCCACCTCGTGGGTGTTGTCGGCGGTCGGCAGACCGGTACCGATGTCCAAGAACTGCCGGATGCCCTGGTCCACCACCAGATACCGGACCGTACGGCCCAGGAAATGACGGCTGGTGCGTGCCACGTCCACCAGGCCGGGGAAGATCTCCTTGATGCGGTCGCCGATCTCACGGTCGACCTCGTAGTGGTCCTTGCCGCCGACGAAGTAGTTCCAAAAGCGCGCGGAGTGGGGCTTGCTCGTATCGATCCGGGCGCGTATACCGGCGGCGGCGACGAGCTGGGGATCAGGGTCTGACACGGGAGCGCCTCCTGCGCAGCGATGTTCGACGGTCGAACATCAACCTAGACGAACCGGCGCGGTACCCGCCCGGCTCTGCCGCCTCAACTCGGCGTCGACGTACGACTTTTGGCCACACACGCCGCGCGCCACACGCCGGGTCGTGCACGGTGTGCAGCCCGCGCCGGGATGCTCGCGTCCGCCGTCACGCTGCCCCTCGGGCGCCCCGGCGCTAACGTGGCGTACATGCGCCGTACGAGCCGCCGGAAGGCCGGAACCATCGTGGCGGCAGCCGTGCTCGGGCTCACCGCCGGCTGCGGGGGCGGCGGAGGCGCCGCTGCCGCACCGACACCCCACGCGTCGAAGACGATCACGGTGTCCAGCACGGCCTTCGCTGAGGGTGCGACCATCCCGCGCCGTTCCACCTGCGACGGCGAGAACGTCTCACCGTCGCTGGACTTCGGCGGCGTGCCGGGCGAAGCCGCCGAGCTGGTGGTCCTGGTCGAGGACCCGGACGCCCCGCACGGCACCTTCGTGCACTGGGTCGTGTGGGGCATCGATCCCCACGAGACGGCTCTCGGCACGGGTGAGCTGCCGAACGGAGCCGAGCAGGGCCGCAACAGCTTCGGGAAACGCGGCTACGGCGGGCCCTGTCCACCCAAGGGCGAGTCCCATCGCTACGTCTTCTCGGTGTTCGCCGCCGACGCGAAACCGACCCTGCCCAAGGACGCCTCGGCCGACGACGTCAAGCGCGCGCTCATCGGACACACCGCCGCATACGGCACGCTGGTCGGCCGCTACGGTCGGTGACCCGGCTCGCGCGCCCGCAGCCGGCGGCGTCGAACGACCGGTGTCGAACGACCGCTGTCGAATGGCCGGAGATGACCCTGGCCGCCCCGGGCGCGCGTACATACGATGCCGTCACCCCCGTCTTCACGGCTCCTTCACAACCGGGGGTGAAGTGCGCATGCGCTTTTGTCATGTGCATGATTCAACGAGTCACGCTTGATCCAACGCACTGGTCTGCGACGGTTCCCCGCGCACGCGGGGGGAACCGCACCCCCCATTCCACGACGGCACACATCCCGTGCTGCCGCCGGAACACCAACGCAACGGATTGGAGCACCATGACTGGTGGGCTGATTCTGGGCGGCGCGATCGCCGCCCTGTTCGCCTCAGCGCTCCCGACGCAGAACCCGTCCTCCGGGATCGTCGACCCGCCCCCGGACAAGATCGTCATCAAGGTCGCCACGGTGAACGGCTCCGGATGTCCCCAGGGGACCGCCGCCATCGCGGTCTCCCCGGACAACACGGCCTTCACAGTGACCTACAGCGACTACCTCGCCCAGGTCGGGGGCAATTCCGACCCCACCGCGTTCCGCAAGAACTGCCAGCTCAACCTGATCGTCCACGTTCCGCAGGGCTTCACGTACGCCATCGCCAGCGCGGACTACCGCGGCTTCGCCGCACTTCAGCAGGGCGCGAGCAGCACCGAGAAGGCCTCGTACTACTTCCAGGGCTCCCCGAACACGGCCGCCATCACCCACCCCTTCAGGGGTCCGTACAACGACAACTGGCAGTCCACGGACACCACCGACTGGGCGCAACTGGTGTGGGCGCCTTGCGGTGTTCAGCGGAACTTCAACATCAACACGGAGCTGCGCGTCAACGCGGGCACCTCCGCACCCGGCAGCACCAGCTTCATGACCATGGACTCGACCGACGGTGACATCAGCACCATCTACCACCTGGCCTGGAAGGAGTGCCCCGCCTCCTGACCCGCCACACCTGACCCCCTGTTTCCGACACGTGGGTCCTTGACCGGCTCCGCCGCACCGGAGCCGGTCAAGGTTGCGGGCAAGCTACGGGAGCAGCTTGTCCATGGCCGCCCGCCCTTCCTCCTGCAGCTTTCGCTCCGCCCATGCGAGGTTCTTCGGGTTGATGTCGCGGCCCGCGGCGAGCACCAGGTCCTCGGCGGTCACGTCGCCGCCGGAGCCGGTGTGCAGCAATGCGTCGGGGGTCGCCTTGTCGTCGGACGGCGCGGGCGAATCGGGTTGGCTGGTTGTCATGATTTCTCCCTCTTCCACCTGACCTGTTCTCACGCTACGGGCATTCCGCGCCCCCCGCGCGACGCGTCCCGCGCAGGCGCAGGTCAGGGGGCGCCCCTGGGCGGCAGGGCCCCGTTCGGGCGTACAGCGATGTCGGCCGCCGCTCCAGGAGGTGATGGTGGAGGGAATCGCACCCCTGCGACTGAACGGAGCTTGTAATGCGTATTCGTCTGATGGCTGCCGCCGGGCTGGCGAGTGTGGCCCTTCTGGCCGCCGCCGGGGCCGCCGCCGCCGACCCCGACCCGGTCGGTGCCGCCGTGGGCAGTCCCGGAGTCCTGTCCGGCAACGTCATCCAGGTCCCCGTTGACCTCGGCCTCAACCTCTGTGGCAACTCCATCGACGTGCTGAGCCTGCTGAACCCGGCGTTCGGCAACAGCTGCGTGAACGACTGACCGCCGCGTGACGCCGGGCAGGGCTCTTCCCTGCCCGGCGGACGGCCGGGAGCAACGGAATCTGCGGAGTCAAGGAGATTTCGGTGATCAGGTGGTCTCGGGGACGACCCGGCGGCTCACTCGTCCTCCCCGGTGAGCTGCGCATCCGAAGGCGGAATGATCCGGGCCGCGAGGTCCGGTTCGGCCATCTCCGGGTCGAACGGGAACATCGGGCGGCGAATGCGTCGGTGGCCCAGCCGGACGAGGTATCTGACCCGGCGCGTCCTCCAGTCGCTCGTGGTGATCCTCATCGTGACCGTGGTGGTCTTCTGCCTGCTGCACGCGCTGCCCGGAGGTCCCGCGCGCGGAATCCTCGGCCCGCAGGCGACCGCCCAGCAGATATCGCAGTTAAACCACGAGCGGGGCCTCGACCGCTCGCTCCCCGTGCAGTACGTCTACTACCTGCGCATCCTTCTGCACGGCGACCTCGGCACCTCGTGCACCCTGAACGAGGCGGTCTCCCGGCTCATCGAGCAGCGTCTGCCGAAGACGCTCGTCCTCACCGTGCTGTCCGCACTCGTCGGGCTCGCGCTCGCGGTTCCGCTGGGCATGTGGCAGGCGGTCCGGCGCAACAAGCCCGTCGACTACGTCATCACGACGCTCGGCTTCGTCGCGTACTCGACACCGGTGTACTTCCTCGGACTCGTGCTGGTCCTCGTGTTCACCCAGCTCCTGCCCTGGTTCCCGTCGCAGGCGCCCCAGGGCGACACGCTCGGGCAGGTGCTCGCGCAGCCGAACGCGCTCGTCCTGCCGGTCGTCGCGGGGGCAGCGTCCATGGTCGCCGTGTTCAGCCGGTACATGCGCGCCGCGACGCTGGAGAACCTCTCCGAGGACTACGTACGGACCGCGATCCCGGCGTCGACGACGCGCATCATCCCCGAGCCGGAGAAGCGGGCCTTGGCGTTTCCCTTCCAACTCTCCGGCGGGCAGCGGCAGCGCGTGGTCATCGCCATGGCGATCGCGAACGCGCCGAGCCTGCTCATCGCGGACGAACCGACCACCGCGCTCGATGTGACGGTGCAGGCCGAGATCCTGGATCTGCTGCGTGGGCTCGCCGCCGACTCCGGCACGGGGGTGCTGCTGGTCACGCACAACATGGGCGTCGTCGCTGACTTCGCCGACCGTGTCGCCGTGATGCTCCAGGGGGAGGTCGTGGAGACGGGCCCGGTGGAGGAGGTGCTGCTGCGGCCGACGGCCGACTACACCAAGCGGTTGTTGGGGGCGGTGCCGAGGCTGTCCCTCGCCGAGCCGGCAAGTGGCGCCCGCGACCGACCCGTCGAGCACCCGGTGGTCGATCTCCGAGAGGTGTCGGTGCGGTTCGGCCGCGGCCGCCGGGCGGTGCGGGCACTCGACGGTGTCTCGCTCACGGTCCGCCCCGACGAGACCGTCGGCCTCGTCGGTGAGTCCGGCTCCGGCAAGTCGACCGCGGCCCGGGTCGCGCTCGGCCTGGTGCCCCCGTCCCCGGGCTCGGTCTCGCTCTTCGGTGCCGACCTCGGCAGAGCCAGGGGCCGAACGCGTCGCGCCCTGCTGTCCGGCGTCGGCGTGGTCCTGCAGGATCCGGTGGCCTCGCTCGACGCCCGGATGAGTGTGGGGGAGTGCGTCGCCGAACAGTTGCGCGTGCACCGCGCGGGCATGTCGTCGGCCGAGCGCCGGGCCCGGGTCGCGGACGTACTCGAACCTGTGCGTCTGCCAAGGGACTTGGCGCATCGGGGGCCACGTGAACTGTCCGGGGTGGCAGCGTCAGCGGGTGAGCCTCGCCCGCGCGCTGATCCTGCGGCCGCGGCTGCTGGTCGCCGACGAGCCGACGAGCGCACTCGACGTCAGTGTGCAGCAGTCGGTGCTGGAGGTGATCGGTGAACTCCAGGACGAACTCGGCTTCGCCTGCCTGTTCGTCTCCCACGACCTGGCCGTCGTACAGCAATTCGCCCAGCACGTCGTCGTCCTGCGTGACGGGCACGTCGAAGAGGAGGGCAGCACCGCGACCACGCTCCTGCGCCCGCGCACCGACTACACGCGGCGGCTCATCGCCACCGTGCCCGTACCGGACCCGGTTGTGCAACGCCGTCGCCGCGACGAACGCCGGGCCGCCACGGGGGTCAAGGCGTGACCGCATCCCGCACCGACCGCCCCAGGCCCGAGGTGTACGCCGGTGTCGACATCGGCGGTACGACCACACAGGTCGTGCTCTGCATGGCCGACCTCACCGTGGTCGACAGCGCCGAGGTGCCCACGCCGGCCGTCCGCGGCGGGCAGGCGATGATCCGCGCCGCGCTCGACGCGCTGATGGTGCTCCAGGACCGCGTGCCCTCGCGCCTGCTAGGCGTCGGAGTCGGCGCGGCGGGCGTGGTGGACACCCGTACGGGGCGCATCCTCGTGGCGAGCGACTCCTTCACCGACTGGGCCGGATTCCCGGTCACGGCGACGATCGAGAAGGCGCTCGGTGTACCGGCCTTCCTCGACAACGACGTCAACGCCTTCCTCCGCGGCGAGGTGTCCAAGGGCGCCGTCGCGGGAGAACCGCACGTACTCGGGATGGCACTCGGCACCGGAGTCGGCGGCGCGCTGTGGATGAACGGCACGCTGGTCGACGGCCCGCACGGGGCTGCGGGCGAGATAGGGCACATCCCGGGTTTCGGCGAACTCCCCTGCACCTGCGGCGGCCGGGGCCATCTGGAGACACTCGCCTCCGGGCGCTCCATCGCCGCGCGCTACGGCGAGCGGACGGGGCGGAAAGCCACCGCGCGGGATGTCGCCGCGGCGGCGGTCGCGGGGGATCCCGATGCGATCGCCGTGTACGAGGCGGCGGGCGCGGGGATCGCCCGCGCCCTCCTGACCACGGCGGGCCTGGTGGACCTCGCGACCTTCGTGATCGGCGGCGGTGTCAGCGGGGCGTGGGATCTCCTCGAACCGCCGATCCTGGCGACGCTCGCCGCCGAGCCGCCCGTCAGCGGGCAGCCGATCCGGGTCGTACGGGCGCGGCTCGGCAGCGGTGGCGTCGCGCTCGGGGCAGCGGCGCGTGCGCGTACGGAACTCGGGGCGGCGACACCGGAACAGGCGGCGACACCGGTGCAGGAGCCGTCCGTGCCGCCTCCTCCGCGGTGACGTGTCTCGTGGACGGTCAGTCGTCGCCTCCTGGACGGTGTGTCCCATCAGGAGCGGTGAGGTGTCGCTTCCTGGGCGGGCCTTGCCTGCGGGCCGTTGAGTCGCTTCCTGGACGGTGAGCCGATGACTGACGTCCATTCATTGGTCTGTACATGACCATCAAGTCGGGCCAGACTGTGCGCCGAACACACCCCCCACCGAGGAGTCGACCTCATGCGCATGCCCGCACGGCAACGTTGTCACGGCGTCCTGGCCGGTCTCGTCACACTCGCCACGGCGGCCGTCCTGTCCGTCGCCACCACCGTGCCCGCCACGGCCGCCGACACCTGGAGCGAGGTGGGTTCGGACCGCGCCGATCCGCTGACCGAGAGCCAGGGCCTGACCTCGGTCGAGGTCCCGGCCGCAAGCGCCAACCGCTACACCGGCATCGGTACGATCCCCGCCGGCGTGTCCAGCCGCGGCTGGAACCACGTCGGTGACCCGGACGCCTCCTACAACGGCTACTACATCGAGCCGTACCAGAGCGATTCCGGCAGTTCGAAGATGTTCCGGGTACAGGCGCCGGGCGGCGGCTGGTCGGAGTACGTCCATGCGCTGAGCGCGGGAGAAGCGCTGAACAACTCGTTCGTCACCATCGCCCCGAGCGGTACGTGGATGGTGTCCGGAGAGTACGGCACGATGAGCCGGCTGCTGGTGTTCCCGACCCCGGGCGTGAACCCGAGTACGTCCCCCTCGGCGAACCTGCCGCAGGCGTCCACGATCAACCTGGATCACGCGGTCCGCGACATACAGGGCTGCGACTTCGTCACCGCGACGCAACTGCTGTGCTCGTCCGACGATCCGGCGGGCACGCTGTTCGGCATCACCAAGCCGCTGCTGCAGGTCGACCTGAGCGGCGAGCCCGGCTCGGCGGACGTCTCCGGCCACGTCACGGCGCTCCGCCAGCTCCCGCTGCGCAGCTCCTGCTCGGGCACCTTCGAGGCGGAGGGCATCGACTACGACCGGCGTACCGGCACCCTGCGCGTGATCGTCGTGTCGCCGGGCTTCTGCGTCCTGACCGACAGCAAGACCTACCGGTTCACCAGGAGCTGAGCGTGCGCGCCCCTCGCAGAACACGGGGAGCGACAGGAGCATAGGCGCCCGACGTGAGTGGGGTCTAAGGTCGGAAGGAGAAACAAGAGCGATTGGGGGCGGCCGACAGTGGTGCAGGACGATGCCGTGATCGGCTGCACGGGGGAACTGCTCGTCGGCACGCGCGGAGCTGCCGGTCCCGGCGAGATCCTCGTGCGGGTCAGAGGCGGATCCGAGACCTTCCTTGCCTGGTCGCAGCAGCCCCTGCCGACAGGGGCGACTGTGCTTGTGATCGAATCACGTGGATGTCGCGAGGTCGACGTCATCGAGTGGGCCGATCCGTTGGACGCGTTGAGCGGGGATGCCGCCGACGCCGGTTAAGGAGTAGAAGGATGTTCGGTTACCGCGTTCCCGCCCCCGACGAGGCGATGCTGATCTCGGGAGGCAGGCGGGGATTGGGGGGCGCGCCGTTCCGAGTGGTCACGGGGCACGGCAAGTTCGTGCTCCCTGTCTTCCGCAAGACGCGCTTCCTCACCCTGTCGATGTGCGAGTCCGAAGTCACCGAGACCTGTGTCACCAGGCAGGGCATCGCGCTGCACGTCCGCGCCGTCATCGCCTTCAAGGTCGGCAACGACACCGAGAGCATCATCAACGCGGGCCAGCGGTTCCTCTCCGACCAGGAGCAGATGTCGGTGCTGACCGGCCGTATCTTCGCCGGGCACTTGCGCGCCATCATCGGCTCGATGACGGTCGAGGAGATCGTCACCGAGCGGCAGAAGCTGGCCGCGGAGGTCCTCGACACCTCCAAGACCGAGATGGCGAAGATCGGTCTGATCGTCGACTCGCTGCAGATCCAGTCGATCGACGACGGCGACACCGGCTACATCGACGCCATGTCCGCACCGCACAAGGCGGCCATCCAGCGGCAGGCCCAGATCGCGCAGGCCCAGGCCACCCAGGCCTCCGTCGAGGCGCAGCAGGTGGCGGCGCGCAACCAGGCCGAGTACGCCCGCCAGACCGCGATCGTGAAGGCGGAGTACTCGGCCGAGGTGGACCGCGCCCAGGCGCAGTCCGCCCAGGCCGGGCCGCTGGCGCAGGCCCACGCCCAGCAGGAGGTGCTCTCTGCCCAGACCGAACTCGCCCAGAAGGCAGCCCAGTTGCGCCAGCAGCAGCTGGTGGCCGAGATCGTGAAGCCCGCCGAGGCGGAGGCCGAGCGGATCAAGGTGCTCGCCATCGCCGAGGCGGAACGGATGAAGATCCAGGCCGAGGCCGCGGCCTCGCACGACCGTGTCGCCCTCGACCGGATGCTGATCGACCAGCTCCCGTTGATCGTGAAGGAAGCGGCGGGCGGTCTCGCCGGGGCGAACGTCAACGTTCTGAACGGTGCCGACGGTCTCGGCGAGATAGCGGCCGGCCTGGTCGCCCAGGGCCTGACGATCCTGGACTCGGTCCGGCAGAACCTGAACGGCCAGAACTCCGACGGCCGCTCCGAGAAGGCGGAAGGTCTGCTCGAACTTCAGGGGTACCTGCGTACGCCGGAGAAGGACACCGACGAGGACAAGCCGGCGGAGGGCTCGTCCTCGACGGCATGAGCCGCGCGATGGCGGCCGCCCCCGACGTGTTGTGCATGTTCAGGGGCGGCGCCCGGCGTGCCACGGGCACGCTCCACAGCGCCGTGCGCCGCGCATGGCTCTACGGCGCGGGAGCGCTGGGCGGCTTGAGGGGCGGCGCGGGGTTCGGCGCCGCCCTCGACGTGTGAGTGGTGCCGTGTCGGCGTGTGTGCCGTGCGGCTCGGGCGCGTGAGTCGTGCCGTATCGACGCGTGAGCGGCGCCGCTGCCGGGGTGTGAGCCGTGCCGCGTCCGCATGAAGTCGGCCGCCGTCCTCGCCCGGACGGCGGCCGCACTCGTCCCACCTCGTGCGGCCCCCGGGAAACAGGGCCGTTGGTGGGAAACCACGGTGGTCCGCGCTCGTCTCACGTCCCAATCACCTTAGACTCGGCCGGAGTTGATCGCTGCATCCCGCCTGCCCCAGGAGGAGCGCATGCCCCGGACTCCCTCGCGACGTACCGCACTGCACGGCCTCGCGGCCGTCGGCGCCGCGGTGATCGGGTTCGACCCCTTCACCCGCAGCTGGGCGGTCACCGCGTCCGACCGGCCGCTGACCGGCCTCCCACCGCTCGACGGGACCCTGCACACCGACGAGGCATCACTCACCGCCGCCGCCGACGACTTCGGACACATCGTCCACCGGCGTCCGGCCGCGGTCCTGCGCCCCGGTTCCGTCAGGGACGTCGTCGCGATGATCCGTTTCTGCAACGCGCACGGATTGCAGGTCGCCCCCCGTGGTCAGGGCCACGCCACGCAAGGCCAGGCACAGGTCGACGGCGGCCTGGTCATCGAGACGACACCGCTGGCGGCCATCGGTGCGGTCGGACCACGGAGTTCGACGGTCACGGTCGGGGCCGGCGCCAAGTGGAGCGACGTGGCCAAGGCCACCCTGGCCCACGGACTGACACCGCCCACCTTCACCGACTATCTCGAACTCTCCGTCGGCGGCACCCTGTCGGTCGGCGGGCTCGGCGGCCAGACCCACCGGCACGGCGCCCAGGTCGACAACGTCACGGAACTGCAAGTCGTCACCGGCGCCGGAGAGTTCGTCCGCTGCTCCCCGACGCGCCATCGTGACCTCTTCCGCGCCGTGCTCGCCGGACTCGGCCAGTGCGCGGTCGTCGTCGGCGCCACCCTGCGTCTGGTTCCCGCCCCCGAGACCGTGCGCCACTACCTCCTCCCGTACGACGACCTGCGGACGTTTCTCGACGACCAGCGGCTGCTGGTGCGGGAGGGCCGTTTCGCCTATGTCGAGGGCCAGGTCACCCCTGACAGCGCCGGATCCTTCCGCGGCTACCTCCTCGAAGCCGTCGCCTACGGCCCTCCCGTCGGTCCCGCCCCCGACGACAGCGCACTGCTGCGCGGGCTGCGCCACGACCCGTCCGGTGTGCAGACGTCCGACCTCGCGTACTACGACTTCCTCGACCGGCTCGCCCCCGGCGTCGCCGCCCTGAAGGAAGCGGGTCTTTGGGCCTACGCCCACCCCTGGCTCAATCTGCTGCTGCCCGGCCGCGAGGCCGCCGCTCTCGCCGGATCGCTCCTCGACGACCTCACCTCGGCCGACCTCGGCCCGGGCGTCGTCCTCCTGTACCCACTGCTGCGCGAGCGGCTGCACACGCCGCTGCTGCGCACCCCCGACGACCCCGTGCCGTACCTTCTGGCGGTTCTGCGCACGACCCCGCCCGACGACACCGCGACCATCGACCGGCTGCTCGCCGCCAACCGCGCCGCCTACGACACCGTTCACGCGGCCGGCGGCACCCACTACCCGGTCGGCTCCGTCCCCTTCGGCCCGTCGGACTGGCGTGACCACTTCGGCTCCGCCTGGCGCCAACTGGCCACCGCCAGAAACACCTACGACCCGATCGGAATCCTGGTCCCGGGACAGGGCATCTTCTGACGACGCCCTGTCCTGACGACCTGCCGCACGCCTGTCGGCCGTGGCTCACCAGCGCTGTGGCTCGCTGCCCACGATCGCTGCCGACGGCTTGCCGTCGACCCCCTCCGGGACATCGCCCGCGAGCATCACGCGGTGCATGACCCGGGGGTGGTCGACATGGGCCGTGTCACTGGGCGCCAGATGGATGGTGGCCCGGTTGTCCCAGAAGGCCACACTGCCCGGCTCCCACCGGAACCGGACCGTGTACTCGGGCCGGGTCGCCTGCTCCAGCAGCATCTCCAGCAGCGCCCGGCTCTCCGCGCGGGACACCCCGAGGATCTGCTCGATGTAGTAGCCGTTGACGAAGAGCACTCGCTCGCCCGTCTCCGGGTGCACCCGTACCAGCGGGTGGTCGGAGGCGATCTGATGGTCCAGCAGATGGCGCACATACGCGTCGTCGCCGGGCCGTGACTGGTACCCGACCCCGAGTCGGTGCTCCGCACGCAGACCGTCCACGAAGTGCCGTACGGGCTCCGAAAGGCCCGCGTAGGCGACGGCCAGGTTGGACCAGGTCGTGTCACCACCGTACGGCGGCACCGTCTCGGCGCGCAGGATGGTCGCGGCCGGCGGATCCACGCGGGCGCCGTGGTCGCAGTGCCACCCCCGCAGCAGCGAATGGCGGCGCCGTCGCAGCCACTCGTCGTGGTCCATGCCGTAACGGCCGCCGAGTTCCAGCCGATCGGCTGTCGTCTCGACCTCGGGGAAGTCCCGTGGCGACGCGCTGCCGCGTGACCTCAGACGGATCGGCTCGCCGAACCGCCGCGCGAACGCGACATGCGAGGCGTGATCCAGTCGCTGGGCCCGGAAGAACACCACCTTCCAGCGCAGCACCGCCGCCCGGATCCGGTCGACGACCTCGTCCGTCGACTCCCCGGCCAGGTCGACTCCCGTGATCTCGGCTCCGATATGGCCGGCGACCGGCTTCACTTCGAGTCGGGTGACCTGCTCTGTCATCTGGGCTCCGTCGATCGCGCTGTCGGCTCGTCGGGGACCAGCATGACCGCTCGGTCCGGCTCACGACAGGGCGCCTCGCGGGCCGGACGCACGGGAGACGCGGCGCACACACGGGGTGTGTCCCGTGTCGCCGACATGCCTGGTCGCACTCCCTGCCGGAGACCGTGCGAGGTGTCGAAAATGAAGCGCAGTGAACGGGACCCGCCCACCATCCGCGAAGGGGCGGGCCCCGTCCACGTGGGTACTTGGCCGTGTCGTGCGTGCGTCAGCTCCGATGGTCGCGCAGCGCGGCCAGGGCGCGGTCGGCGTGCGCGCTCATCCGCAGTTCGCTGCGGACCACCTCCAGGACCGTACGGTCCTGTGCGATGACGAAGGTGACCCGCTTGGTCGGGGCCATGGAGAAGCCGCGCTTCACCCCGAACCGTTCACGGACGGTCCCTTCGGTGTCCGACAGCAGCGGGAATCCGAGCGTGTGGCGCCCGGCGAACTCCTGCTGCCGGTCGACCGTGTCACCGCTGATCCCCACCGGCCGCGCACCCGCGGCGGCGAACTCGGCGGCCAGATCGCGAAAGTGGCAGGCCTCGGCGGTGCAGCCGGCGGTGAGGGCGGCGGGATAGAAGAACAGCACCACCGGCCCGTCGCCAAGCAGTTCGGACAGGCTCCGGCGCGCCCCGGTCTCGTCCGGCAGCGTGAAGTCCTCGACCGTGTCGCCCACGTTCATCCGGGACGTCATGACCGGACCTCCGCACCCCGGGCGACACCGCGCGCCCACAGGACGAGTGGCACCTGCAGCGGCAGCCGCGCAAGAGCCGCGGTCCTGAGAGGGGCCGGACGATGGCGCCAGTCCACCGCCATCTGGACGTTGGCGGGGAAAACGCCGACGAAGAAGGCGGCGCCGGCCAGCCCGGCGATACGCCGTGTACGGGGCAGCGCCAGCCCTGCCGCCAACGCGAGTTCGGCGGCACCGCTGGCGTAGGTCCAGGTCCGCGGGGTCCCCGGCAGAGCGCGCGGAATGGTCGCGTCGTACTGCCGGGGGGCGACGAAGTGGGTGACGCCCGCGGCGGCCAACAGGCCGGCGAGCAACAGGGGCGAACGTTCCGACCGTGGCACGGTTCCTCCTCTGGGGGCCTGTCGCGCGATATTACTGGACGGTAAGTGGCAGTGGGGCGAGACGCACCCGTTCATCGCCACCTGGGCCTGGACACGCCGAGGACTCGGGTGGCGGGGGGAGCCGCTGTGGTCCCGCGCGTGACGAGGTGCGGCTCGATGACGACCTCCTGTCCCTGGCCCTCGGGCGGCGCTTCGCCCTCCAGCGTTGGTGAGCGCGCCCCGGCTGCTGATCCTCGACGAGCCGACCATCGGTCTCGACCCGATCGCGCGGACCAGCGTGTGGGAGCACATCAACGCCGTGCGCGCAGCCACGGGCATGACGGTGCTCGTGACAACCCACTACATGGACGAGGCCGACCAGTACTGCGACCGGGTCGCGCTGATGCACCGCGGCCGTGTCCGCGCCCTCGGCACCCCCGACGAGCTGAGGACGGGCCTCGGTGAACGGCGCGGCGGGGCCGGCAACGGTGAACTGCCCACGCTGGAGGACGTCTTCCGCGACATCGCCGGCAGTGGCCTCGACGACCAGTCAGGAGACTTCAGCGATGTCCGAAACACGCGTCGCACCGCAACCCGTGTCGGCTGACCGCGTCCACCCCGCGGGTCTCGACCTGCTCGTCGTGCCGCCCCGGGCCCGCAGCGGCTGGAAGGTGCTGCCCGCCCGGGTCGGCGCGATGTGCGCGGTCGAGCTGCAAAAGCTCCGCCACGACCGCACCGAGCTGTACACCAGGGCGGTCCAGCCGGCGCTCTGGCTGCTGATCTTCGGCGAGACCTTCACCCGGATCAAGGCGATACCCACCGGCGGCATCCCCTACATCGACTATCTGGCGCCCGGCACCATCGCCCAGTCCGCCATGTTCATCGCCAACTTCTACGGCATCCTGATCATCTGGGAGCGGGACGCCGGGATCCTCACCAAACTCCTCGTCACACCGACTCCGCGCTCGGCGCTCATCACCGGCAAGGCCTTCGCCGCCGGCGTGAAGGCGCTGATCCAGGCGGTCGTGGTCGTCGTCATCGCCGCACTGCTCGGGGTGGCGATGACGTGAACCAACCCGCTGCGGCTGCTGGGTGTCGCGGTGGCCGTCGTCCTCGGCTCGGCCTTCTTCTCCTGCCTTTCGATGACGATCGCGGGCATCGTGCTGACCCGGGACCGGCTGATGGGCATCGGTCAGGCCATCACCATGCCGCTGTTCTTCGGCTCCAACGCCCTGTATCCCGTGGCCGTCATGCCCGGCTGGCTCCAGACCGTCAGCAAGATCAATCCCCTCAGCTACCAAGTGGACGCGCTGCGCGGTCTGTTGCTGGGCACACATGCCCATCTGGCTCTCGACTACGGGGTTCTCGTGCTGGCCGCGGCCCTCGGCATCCTGTCCGCCTCGTCCCTGCTGGGCCGTCTGGCCCGCTGAGCCCGGCTCGGCTCTCTGCTCGGCGGATGCTCGGGGGGCAGGTGCTAGCGGCGCGCTCCCCGCAGGGCGTCGGCGGGGAGCGGCGTATGCATCACCGTCGAACGCCGGGGGCGGTACGGGGCAGCCGGTTCACGGCTGCGCGGCACGTTCACGGCAGCGGCTGCTCCGCCCAGATCACCTTGCCCGAGGAGTTGTAGCGGGTGCCCCAGCGCTCGGCGAGCTGTGCGACCAGGAACAGGCCGCGTCCGCCCTCGTCCGTGGAGGCCGCGTAGCGCAGGTGGGGTGAGGTGCTGCTGCCGTCGGAGACCTCGCAGATCAGGCTGCGGTCGCGCAGCACCCGGACTCGGATCGGGCCGCTGCCGTAACGGATCGCGTTGGTGACCAGCTCGCTGAGGATGAGCTCCGCGGTGAACACCATCTCGTCCAGTTCCCACTCCGCCAGCTGCCGGGTGATGGCGGCGCGCGCCTCGCCGACCGCGGCCGGGTCGGACGGCACCTCCCATTCGGCGATGCGGTCGGCATCGAGCGCCCGGGTGCGGGCGACGATCAGGGCGATGTCGTCGCTCGGCCGGGGCGGGAGCAGGGCGTCGAGCACGGCCCGGCAGGTGTCCTCCGGCGACCGGTCGGCCCCGGCCAGGGCGGTGCGCAGCAGCTCGATTCCGCTGTCGATGTCCCGATCCCGGTCCTCGACGAGCCCGTCCGTGTACAGCACCAGGCGGCTGCCCTCGGCCAGCTCGAGCTCGGCCGTCTCGAACGGGAGGCCGCCCAGCCCGAGGGGAGGACCGGCCGGCACCTCGGGGAACTCGACGCTCCCGTCGGGACGAACCACCACCGGCGGTGGGTGCCCGGCCCGTGCGACGGTGCAGAGCCGGGAGATCGGGTCGTAGATGGCGTACAGACAGGTGGCGCCGGTGACGGCGGCTCCGCTCTCCTGCGCCACCTCGTCCTGGTCGATGCGGCCGACCAGTTCGTCCAGGAGCCCGAGGAGCTCGTCGGGCGGCAGGTCCAGGGCGGAGAAGTTGTGGACCGCCGTACGCAGCCGTCCCATCGTCGCCGCGGCATGCAGCCCGTGCCCGACGACATCGCCCACGACGACCGCGACACGGGCGCCGGGCAACGGCAGCACGTCGAACCAGTCGCCGCCAACGCCGGCCTGCGCGGGAAGGTAGCGGTACGCGATGTCCAGGGCGCTCTGCTCGGGCAGGTTGCGCGGCAGCAGGCTGCGCTGCAGCGTCACGGCCATGGTGTGCTCGCGGGTGTAGCGGCGCGCGTTGTCGATCGAGACGGCGGCCCGGGCGACCAGCTCCTCGGCGAGGGCCAGATCCTCCCCGTCGAAGGGTTCGGGCTTCTCGCAGCGCCAGAAGTTGACCACGCCCATCACCAGGGGGCCCACCCGCAGTGGGACGGTGATCAGTGAGTGGATGCCGTAGTCCACGACTCGCCCGGTGCGTTCCAGATCCTGGGCCAGCCAGCCCGGGGACCCACCGAGGTCGGGCTCGATGGCGGCCTGGCCGGTGCACAGACTGTGGGCCTGGGGGGTGGAGGGGACGAATTCGATGTGCTCGCCCACCGGATAGAGCGGTGCGTCCTTGCGGATTCCGCCGGACGCGGTGCGGCGGAGATCGGCGCTGACGTCCGGCTCCTGCCCGTTCAGCACGGCGGCGGCCAGATCGACGGTGACGAAGTCCGCGAACCGCGGGACGGCCACCTCCGCCAGTTCCTCAGCGGTGCGCGTCACGTCCAGGGTCGTCCCGATACCCACCCCGGCGTCGTACAAGAGTTTGAGTCGTTCGCGTGCCACGTCGGCCCGGCCGGACAATGCCCGCAGTTCCGTCGAGTCACGGAGTGTCGCGACACTGCCGGCCGGTCCGCCCTGAAGATCAGTGGGGCGTTGGTTGATGGCCAGCAGCCGGTCGCCCACCAGGTGCACCTCGTCGGTGGCGACGCGTCCCGAGGCCAGCAGGTCGGCGGTGTCCGAGTCGAGACCGAGGTCGCGGACGTCCCGCCCCTCGGCGTCGGCGGGCAGGTCGAGCAGCCGGTTCGCCTCGTCGTTGGCGAGGAGCAGCTGTCTCTCGTCGCCGACGATGATCACTCCTTCCCGGACGGCGTGCAGCACCGCGTCGTGGTGCTCATACATCCGGGTCATCTCGTAAGGGCCCAGGCCGCGGGTCTGGCGCAGCAGGCGCCTGCTGACGAGCGCCGTCCCGCCGGTGGCCAGGGCCAGCGCGACACCCGCGGAGGTCAGCATGAGCGGCAGCTGCCGGTCCGCGACACCGCCCACGTTCGCCGTGGTGATACCGGCCGACACCAGGCCCTCCACCTTGCCGTTGGGCGCCTTGACGGGGACCGTGGCCTGTACCAGTGGCCCGATGGTTCCCGTGACCTCTTCGACGACGGGGTGACCGGCCAGCGCGGGCGCGATGGTTCCGACGAATTTCTTGCCGATCCGGTCGGGCTTGGGATGGGTGTAGCGGATCCCGTCGGTGTTCATCACGACGATGAAGTCCACCTTCGACGCCTTGCGGGCGGCTTCGGCCTGTGGCTGAAGCGCGGCCGTGGGATCGGGGGCGCTGAGCGCCGCGCGGGTGCCCGGTGCGTTGGCGAACGTCTCGGCGACGGCGAGCGAGCGGTTGCGGGCCTCCTGGGTAGTGTCGTGACGTACCTGGAGCACCAGCGCCACCACGCCTGACATGACCAGGAGCAGCACGATCACCACTTGCAGGAGGAATACCTGCCCGGCGACGCTGCGCCCGCCCAGCGCCGAGCGGAGCCCGGCGGAGGGGCTGCGTCGGTGCCTGCCTCCGTGTGGCCCGCGCTGATCGAGAGGGGTCTTGAGGCGGCGGGTCGACTGAGCCCGGGATCGACCCAATAGTCCGACCATGTGCCTATGTCTACACTGCCCGGCGCCCGGAGGCGAGAGGCGTCACGCAATGTGGATGAAGCTCGCCGGGGTCGTGTGGCACGGCCCCGGCGCCGCTCGTTGTCGCGAGTGCTGCTGTCGAGAGGATCTGGCCGCATCATGGAGAGGTAACCCATTTGCCCGCATTCGTTCCCAGCGTGGGAGGGCGTCATGAAGACCATGGACCGCTACCGGCTGACCTTCACGCAACCCGGATCGGGTACCGGCGTCGTGACGGACGAGGTGGTCGTCGAAAGGACCGACAACCTCGGCCCGGGCGGCAACCCGGTGTACTGCGATCCGACGGGAATCCTCCGTGCCGAGATCAGCCCGGCGGGGGAGGTGCGCATGCTGGCCAGTGGCGCCTACCAGTCACCGATCAATCCCTCCGCCGAACCGATTCCCTGACGACGTCCGGCCCTTCGGGCACCTCCCGGTCGGCGTCCCGCAGCTCCCGGACGAAACGAAGGCCCGGGCGACCGCTCAGCCGGATCTCGCCGACGGACTGAAATCCCGTACGGGCCAGGACGGTTCGCGAGCCGGTGTTGTCGAGGGTCGTGGCGGCCCGCAGCGTGTGCAGGCCGTACTCCGCGACGGCCAGGGCGCAGACTTCGCGCACGGCTGTCGTGGCGAGTCCCCGTCCCGCGGCCCGCTCGGCGATCCGATAGCCGAGTGCGGCTGAACCGTCCCGCACGTCGACCAAGTTGACGCGTCCCAGCACCGCACCGTCGGTGTCCACCACGAGGTGGAAGAAGTGCAGCCCCGCCGCCTGTTCGGCGAGCAACTCGTGGTGTCGTGCGTCGAAGTGGGCGAAGTAGTCGTCGCCTCGGTCGGGAATCGAGGCGGCGAAGTAGTCCCTGTTCTCCCGTTCGAACCGAAGAAGAGCCGGGGCGTGGTCGAGGCGGAGGAGCTGGAGCAGAGGCATCCCGCAATGCTATGCACTCTCATGCCGCGGACGAGGGGACGGCTGCGCGTTCTCCGCTGCCATCCGGGCCAAGTTGCCTTCCCGCGCCCGGTGTTCGTGCACCAGCCGGGCGGCGATGGCACCCTCCTTGAGCGGCGATGAGCCGCAGCCTCCGACGTGCCCGCAGCTCATGCAGAGCCTGAGGTGCAGCCATGGGGAGCTGAGCCACAGGCACTCCTCGCAGCTTTGCGGGGTGCGCGGTGTCACCGCGCGTACGAACGACAGGTGCGGGTCCGCCTGCATGGCGATTCTCCATACGGGGCAGGGAAGTTCACCGGCGGCGCGGGAGCGTGGCTACGCGTTCACCGGCGAACCGCCAGGCTCTCATCGACCCACTGCCGCAGCGCCGGAGCGGGTGCCGCGCCCGTCTTGCGGGAGATCACCTCCCCCTTGTCGTGCAGCAGCAGGGTCGGCACGGCCTGCACCTGGAAGCGCTGGGCCAGCCGTGGATTCTCGTACGCCCTCCAGTTCCTTCGCATGCCGCTTGCGCAGGTTGTCCAGGTCGGCGAGCGCCCTGCGCCAGCGGTCCCGGAGTTCGTCGAGGGCCGCGGCCTGATCGTCCGCGTCCGGCTGCCGCGTGGTCGCGGCGTTGTCGCCCGGCTGCCGCGTGGTCGGGTCCTCGACCGGCTGCTCCTGCTCCGGGGGCGTCATCGGCTCCTGTCCGGTGGCCATGACCGCACCTCGACTCTTGTCGAATTCCGCGTCGATCACGTCGTCGTCGGCAGCCGCGGTGCTGCTCGCGGTGTCGTCCGTCCCGGCCCGGGCCTGAGCGCTCGCGCCCGCTTGGTGGGCGGCGAGCGCGGCCAGCATCTGCTGCAGCTCGGAGGTGAGCGGCCTGGCCTTGTCCGGCGGCGCCTCCTGCTTGACCGCCTCCCGGGCGTCGGCCACGAGCATGTCCGCGCGGGCCGGCTCGTGCGAGGGGACGGCGTCCCCCAGCTCGCTCAGCCGGCGTTCGACCTGGTAGGCCACGGCGTCGAGCTCGTTGCGGGCGTCCACGGCCTCGCGCAGCGCCTGGTCCTCGCCGCGGTGCCGCTCGGCCTCCTGGATCATCCGGTCGACCTCGCCCTGGTCGAGGTTGGAGCCCTCGCTGATGGTGATGGACTGCTCCTTGCCGATGTCCTTGTCCCGTGCGGTGACGTTCAGGATGCCCTTGGCGTCGATGTCGAAGGTGACCTCGACCTGCGGCTCACCGCGCGGTGCCGGGCGGATGTCCTTCAGCTGGAACCTGCCCAGGACCCGGTTGTCGGCGGCCGGCTCGCGCTCGCCCTGCAGGGCGACGACGTCCACGGCCTCCTGGTTGTCCTCAGCGGTGGAGAAGGTCTCCGAGCGGCGGACCGGGATCGTGGTGTTGCGTTCGATGATCTTCGTCATCACACCACCGCGGGTCTCCACGCCCAGCGACAGCGGTGTCACATCGAGCAGCAGGACGTCCTTGACCTCGCCCCTGAGGACGCCCGCCTGGATCGCGGCGCCCAGCGCCACGACCTCGTCCGGGTTGACGCTCATGTTCGGGTCCTTGCCACCGGTCAGCCGGCGGACCAGGCTCTGCACGGCGGGTATACGGGTGGAACCGCCCACCAGGATGACCTCGTCGATGTCGCTCTCACTGATCTTGGCGTCCGCCATGGCCTGCTTGACCGGCTCCATGGTCCGTTCCACCAGATCCGCGGTGATCTGCTGGAACTTGGACCGCGTGATCGTCTCGGTCAGGTGCTTGGGACCGGAGGCGTCCGCGGTGATGAACGGCAGACTGACCTCTGCGTGACCGAACTCAGCTCGGTCTTGGCCTTCTCCGCGGCCTCGAACAGCCGCTGCAGCGCCTGCGGGTCCTTGCGCAGATCGATCCCGTTCTCCTTCTGGAAGGTGTCGGCCAGCAGGTCGACGAGCCGGCGGTCGAAGTCGTCGCCGCCGAGGTGGCTGTCACACGCGGTCGACCGCACTTCCCGGAGCCTGTGCCAGGGCGGAAGCCGTCGGGCACGATTTGCACGGGCCGCAGTACGTGGTGGCCGTGCGGTGGCAGGGGAGGCCCGCCGACGACCGGTTCATCGCAGCGGTGGCCCATGCGGCCCAGAAAGTGGGCCTGCGCTCGCTGATCGGTCGACGCTCGGAGATGGCGGTTCTCGTCGTCCAGGGGGAGCCGCGGGAGGAGGGGCTGTACGAGGCCGTCACCGAGGAACTGGGCTCCTTGCAGGGGGCGGTGGGGATCGGCGGCCGGTGCGAGGCCACGGCCGACATTCCCCGCTCCTTCGACATGGCTGTCCGCTCGCTCAGCGTCCGCCGGCAGTCGGAGCCGCCGTACGGCACCACCGTGTACGAGGAGCTGGGGCTGTACCGCATCCTCGCGCGGGGCAACGACTCCAAGGATGTCGACATCTTCGTCCGCGAGTGGCTGGGCCCGCTGCTGAACTACGACGAGGCCCACCGTACGGATCTGGTGCGCACCCTCGCCCAGTACTTCGACCATGGCGGCAACCACGACGAGACGGCCCACGCCCTCGCCGTCCACCGCAGCACGCTGCGCTACCGGTTGCAACGCATCCGGGAGGTCAGCGGCCGGCGACTGGACGACGTGGACACGCGCTTTCACCTCCAAGTGGCCACCCGGATCTGGAAAGTGAGCGGTCTCGCGCTGTAACGCGAGATCGGCCGTACGACGAGCTTCGAGGTGAGCCCTACCGACTCGCCGCCCGACAGCAGAATCGGGTGAGAGCCCGACCCTGCCCCGCGGCAACCCGTCCATTCGGCCGGCGGCAGCCTGTCGATTCGGCCGGTGGCCGTTCGTTCAGGTAGTGGGACGTCGGCGTCGGGCCGACCCGGACGAGGGCTGTGATGAGGATGAACGAGGTACGGACGCTGCTCGGCGGACGGGGACTGGTCGAATCGCCGCGCTGGCAAGGTGACCGGTTGTACTTCTCCGACTGGTCGGCCGGCGAGGTCGTCGCCGTCGATCCGGCCGGCCGCAGCGAGGTGATCGCACGCGTGGCGTCGCTGCCGCTGTGCACCGCCTGGCTCCCCGACGGGCGGATGGTGATCGTCTCGTCGCCGGACGGGCAACTGCTGCGCCGGGAACCCGACGGCTCGCTGGGCACCTGTGCGGACCTGGGCAGGCCGGGTTGGAACGACATCGTGATCGACGGCCGCGGCAACATCTACGTCAATCGCGCCGACTTCAACCCCATGGCGGGGGAGGCCTTCAAGCCGGGCTCGGTCTCACTGGTCACGCCGGACGGCTCGGCGCGCCAGGTGGCCGATGACATCGCGTTCCCCAACGGGATGGCGGTGACGCCCGACAATTCCACGCTGATCGTGGCGGACTCGTACCGGCACAGCCTGGTGGCCTTCGACATCGGCGCGGACGGTGGGCTGTCCGGCCGGCGGGTCTGGGCCGACCTCGGGGAGGGGACCCCGGACGGCATCTGCGTCGACGCGCAGAACGCCGTCTGGTACGCCGATGTGCCGGGCCGGTGCTGTGTGCGCGTCGCGGAGGGCGGCGCGGTGCTGGACCGGGTCGACCTGGACCGGGGCGGCTTCGCCTGCGCACTGGGCGGTCGCGACGGAACGACCCTTTTCATCGTGGCCGCCGGGTGGCAGGGGATGACGGCATCCGAGCTGGTGACACCCGGATCCGGGCAGGTGCTCGCCACCGAGGTCGAGGTGCCGGGGGCCGGCTGGCCGTGAGACGGGCGATCACCCCGCCGACCGGCCGACGGGCGGGCGTACTTCCAGGACGATCGCGGTGCCGGCCACGGCTCGGCCCTCGTGCAGGGTGATCCGGCGGCCCGGCTCAAGATGCTCCCACGAGGCGGGAACGAAGGGCACGAGTCGCACCCGGCACCGGCCACCGGGCTCGAGGAAGGGCACGTCCTCGAGCCACAGCGCCGCGATGTTGACCGACCGTTCGCCGGTAGCCGTTCTGTGCCCGATGTCCCACATCGGCCGAAGAACGCCCGCCCCGTCGAGGGGCGTTGAACGGCGGCCCTCCCCGGCCGGACGAAGCGTCAGGTCCGCCCGGATCACGCCGTTGCGGATTTCGGAAGAGCGCCAATGGCACCAGGCCGCACTCCGTGCCATACACAGCTGCTCGGCGACGTCGCCCAGGGTCTCCCAGAACGTCAAAGGCAGCGGCCCGGCGTTCCCGAACTCCTCCAACAGGCCGAGCGCGGTCTCCCAGTCGTCGGCGACGAGGTATTCCCAGACGTCGCGCACCGTGATGTCGTTCTTGGTGGCGGTCTTTTCGGGGACCAAGAGTCCGGCCGCTTCGAGTATGTCGGGGACGTGCATGCGCTGATTGTGGACCACGTCTAGGGATAACCCTCGAAAATTCCCCAGGGCATGTCATGCATCAGTCAACGATGCGACTCTTCCCCCGCCAGTCCCGCAGGCCGCGCGCCACCTGTCACTGAGGTCGTGCACGGGCTGCGCACGGTCACGCTCCCGCACACCCCTGCTCAGCTCGTCCCGGACAGCACATCCCGTCTGCCCGGTCTGTCACCGGCCGCCGACGCGCGGCTGTCGCAGAAGGAGTACGAGTGAGACGAATCCCCCGCCAGGCGACCGCGGCCGGAGCCCTGGTGGCCACCGCCGCGTTCCTGGCCGTCGGCATACAGTCGGTTCCGGCGGCCGCCAAGCCCGCCCCCCATCCCAGCCCCCTGCGCACCGGAGGCATGGAGGCCGAACTCACCCCGGCCCAGCACACGGCGCTGCTGAAGAAGGCATCCCAGCAGACCGCGGCGGCCGCCGACTCCCTGGGCCTCGGCCCCAAGGAAAAGCTCGTCGTCAAGGACGTCGTCAAGGACAACGACGGCACGCTCCACACCCGATATGAGCGCACCTATGCCGGTCTCCCGGTACTGGGCGGCGACATCGTCGTCCACACGCCGCCGACCTCCCTGGCCTCCGGCACGGTGAGCACCACCTTCAACAACAGGCACACCCTCAAGGTTGCTTCCACCGCCGCGACGTTCACCAAGTCGGGCGCCACCACCAAGGCGTTGAAGGCCGCCAAGGCGCTCGACGCAGTACGGCCCACGACCGACAGTGCCCGCAAGGTGATCTGGGCGGGCACCGGCGCCCCCAGGCTCGCCTGGGAGACCGTGATCAGTGGCCTCCAGGAGGACGGCACCCCGAGCAAGCTGCATGTCGTCACCGACGCCACGACCGGCAAGGAACTCCACCGCTATCAGGGCATCGAGACCGGCACCGGCAACACGCAGTACAGCGGCACGGTGACGCTCAACACGACCCTGTCCGGCTCGACGTACCAGCTGTACGACACCACGCGCGGCGGCCACAAGACGTACAGCCTCAACAACGGCACGTCGGGTACGGGCACGTTGATGACCGACTCCGACGACACCTGGGGCACCGGATCCGGCTCCAACACCCAGACCGCCGGTGCCGACGCCGCGTACGGCGCTCAGACGACCTGGGACTTCTACAAGAACACCTTCGGCCGCAGCGGCATCAAGAACGACGGCGTCGCCGCCTACTCACGCGTCCACTACAGCACGGCGTACGTCAACGCCTTCTGGGACGACGACTGCTTCTGCATGACCTACGGCGACGGCTCGGGCGGCACCCATGCCCTCACCTCGCTCGACGTGGCCGGCCACGAGATGAGCCACGGCGTCACCTCCAACACCGCGGGATTGGACTACAGCGGTGAGTCCGGCGGCCTCAACGAGGCCACGTCCGACATCTTCGGCACCGGCGTGGAGTTCTACGCGGGCAACAGCAGCGACGTCGGTGACTACCTCATCGGCGAGAAGATCGACATCAACGGCGACGGCACCCCGCTGCGCTACATGGACAAGCCCAGCAAGGACGGCGGCTCCGCCGACAGTTGGTACTCCGGCGTCGGCAACCTGGACGTCCACTACTCCTCGGGCCCGGCGAACCACATGTTCTACCTGCTCTCCGAGGGCAGTGGCACCAAGACCATCAACGGCGTCACCTACAACTCGCCGACCTCCGACGGCGTCGCCGTCGCCGGCATCGGCCGGGCCGCCGCGCTGCAGATCTGGTACAAGGCGCTGACGACGTACATGACGTCCAGCACCAACTACGCGGGCGCCCGGACCGCCGCCCTCAACGCCGCCACTGCCCTGTACGGCGCCAATTCCACCCAGTACGCCGGGGTGGCGAACGCCTTCGCGGGCATCAATGTCGGCGCGCACGTCACCCCGCCGTCGACCGGTGTGACCGTCACCAACCCCGGCAGCCAGTCCTCCACCGTCGGTACGGCGGTGAGCTTGCAGGTGTCGGCCAGCAGCACCAACAGCGGCGCACTGACGTACGCCGCCACCGGACTGCCGACCGGCCTGTCGATCAACAGCTCCACCGGTGTCATCTCGGGCACTCCGACCACCGCCGGGACATACAGCACGACCGTCACCGTGACCGACAGCACCGGCGCGACCGGCACCGCGTCCTTCACCTGGACGGTCAGCTCCTCGGGCGGCGGCACCTGCACCTCGACCCAACTGCTGGGCAACCCGGGCTTCGAGTCCGGCAACACCACCTGGACCGCCACCAGCGGTGTCATCACCAACTCCAGCAGCCAGGCGGCCCACGGCGGCTCGTACAAGGCCTGGCTGGACGGCTACGGCTCCACGCACACCGACACGCTGTCCCAGTCGGTGACGGTCCCGTCCGGCTGCAAGGCCACCCTCACCTTCTACCTGCACATCGACAGCGCGGAGACCACCACCAGCATCCAGTACGACAAGCTGACCGTGACCGCCGGTTCGACCACCCTGGCGACCTACTCCAACCTCAACAAGGCCACCGGGTATACCCAGAAGTCCTTCGACCTGTCCTCTTTCGCCGGTACCACCGTCACGCTGAAGTTCAGCGGCTTCGAGGACTTCTCCCTCCAGACCAGCTTCGTCGTGGACGACACGGCCCTGACGACGAGCTGATCCGCACCACCTGATATCTCCGCGACGGCCGCGACGCGGCTCGTCCGTGAGGACGAGCCGCGTCGCGGCCCCGCACCGCTCACAGGCGTGGCCGCTCGATCAGCCGGGAGAGCACGATGACGCTCTCGGTGCGCTCGACGGGGGCGGTGGCCCGGACGTGCTGGATGGCCTGTTCCAAGTGGGTGATGTCCCTGGCCAGCATGTGCAGGACCGCGTCCGCGGCGCCGGATACAGTACAGGCCTCGACGACCTCCGGGATGTCCTCCAGCGCCGACCCTGATACTCCAGGGCCATGTCGGCGTCGTACCACCCGGTGACCGCGCGCAGTGGGCGGGGGATCCATTCGTCGCCCGCTGCGCCGGAGATGTGGTCCGGGCTCGCGGCGCCTGCGACATGAAGGCAGGAGTGGCGGCTGTGCTCGCCGCCCTGGCGGCGATCCGCGCCGCGGGGGCCGAGCTGCGCGGCCGTGTCGCGGCCCACTTCGTGGTCGGCGAGGAAGACGGCGGGCTCGGCGCGTTCGGCACACTCCGGCGCGGCCACATCGGTGACGCCTGCATCATCACCGAACCGACCAGCGCCACACTCGTGACCGCGAACGCCGGGGCGCTGACCTTTCGGATCGAGGTGCCCGGCAAAGCCACCCACGGCAGCACGCGTTACGCGGGAGTCAGCGCCCTCGACGCCTACCTGCCGATACATCGCGCACTCGGCCGTCTTGAAGCCGGCCGCAACACCGACCCGCACCCCCTGATGGCCGAATACCCCATCCCCTACCCGCTGTCCGTGGGCACGGTCCGCTCCGGCGACTGGGCCAGCAGCGTCCCCGACCTGCTCGTGGTCGAGGGAAGACTGGGTGTCCGGCTCGGTGAGGACCCGGCGCAGGCGCGTACGGAACTGGAGACGTGCGTCGCCGAAGCCTGCGCGGACGACGCCTGGCTACGCGTCCACCCCGCCACGGTGTCCTGGCCCGGCGGCCGGTTCGCCAGCGGACGCCTGCCGGCCGGGCACCCGCTCGCGGCGTTGGTCGGTGGCGCGCACGCCGAGGTCACCGGAGGTCACCGCCCGCACGAACACGGTGCGCCCTACGGCAGCGACCTGCGGCTGTACAGCGCGGCGGGCGTACCCACCGTGCAGTACGGACCCGGCGACGTGCGACTGGCGCACGGTCCGCGGGAGCAGGTACACCTCGCCGAAGTCGTGGCCGTCACCCGTACGTTGGTGCTCGCCGCACTGCGCACGGTCGGTACCAAATAGCGGTTGCCCTGGTTGATCCGGGACTACTCGAACCGTGAGGGATCTCCGGCCCCCAGACGTACGATCTCCGGTTCTGGGCCGGAGAAGTCGATGACGGTCGTCGGCTCGGTGCCGCAGTCACCGGAGTCGATCACCGCGTCCACCGCGTGATCGAGCTGCTCCTTGATCTCCCACCCCTGGGTGAGGGGTTTGTCCTCGTGGGGCAGGAGAAGGGTGCTCGACAACAGCGGTTCACCGAGTTCGGCGAGGAGTGCCTGGGCCACGAGATGGTCGGGGATCCGCACCCCGACCGTCTTCTTCTTCGGATGCAGTAGTCTGCGGGGTGCCTCCTTCGTCGCCGGGAGGATGAAGGTGTAGTTGCCGGGGGTAGCCGCCTTGACCGTACGGAACACCGCGTTGTCGACGCGTACGAAGTGGCCCAGCTGCGCGAAGTCCTGGCACATCAGGGTGAAGTGGTGCCGCTCGTCGAGCTGGCGGATCGAGCGGATGCGGTCGAGCCCCTCCCGGTTGCCCAGCGCGCACCCGAGCGCGAAGCAGGAGTCCGTCGGATAGACGATGAGCCCTCCGGAGCGAACGATGTCGACCACCTGGCCGATGATGCGCCGCTGTGGGTTTTCCGGGTGCACGTCGAAGTACTTGGCCATGCGCCGAGCTTAGATCCGCGGAGCGCCTGTCCGGCCGACCGGCGCTCGCCTCACACATCTTCACCGCTCACGGCTATAGGAACCTTGAGGTCCTCTCGCTACCCTCCGCCGCATGATTTCCACGGTGGTCTGGGGTACCGGCAATGTCGGCCGCGCGGCCATCCGCGCCGTCGAGGCCCATCCGGCGCTGAAACTCGCGGCCGTGCTCGTGCACAACCCCGACAAGGTCGGCCGCGACGCCGGTGACCTCGCCGGGCTGGACCACGGACTGGGGGTCGCGGCGACCGACGACGTCGACGCCGTGCTGGCCACCGGACCGCAGGCAGTGGTGTACGCGGCGTCCGGCGACATCCGGCCCGACGAGGCCCTCGCCGACATCGGCAGGGCGATCCGCGCCGGAGCCGTCGTTGTCACCCCCGCGCTCTATCCGCTCTACGACCAGCGCAATGCCCCGCCCGAGTTCCGGGATCCGGTGCTCGCCGCCATCGAGGACGGCGGCGGCTCCCTGTTCGTCTCCGGTGTCGACCCCGGCTGGGGCAACGACGTCCTGCCCCTGCTGATCAGCGGACTCGGCACCGAGGTGGACGCGATCCGCTGCCAGGAGATCTTCGACTACTCCACGTACGAACAGGAAGAATCCGTTCGGTATCTGGTCGGCATGGGCCAGCCGATGGACTACGAACCGCTGATGCTCGCGCCGTCGATCCCCACCATGGTGTGGGGCGGGCAGGTACGGCTGATGGCCAGGGCGCTGGGCGTCGCACTCGACGAGATCCGCGAGACCGTGGAGCGGCGCCCGCTGGAGGCCACGGTGAGCACGCGCACGATGGGCGAGTTCGAGGCCGGAAACCAAGGCGCGGTCCGGTTCGAGGTGCAGGGGATCGTCGGGGGCGAACCCCGGATCGTCATCGAGCACGTCACCCGGATTCACCCGTCCTGCGCACCGGACTGGCCGACGCCGCCCGACGGCGACGGAGCCCATCGCGTGATCATCGAGGGCCGACCGCGCATCCAGGTCACCGTGGAGGCCACCGACGAAGGCGAGAACCGCTCAGCGGGCGGCAATGCCACCGCGGTCGGTCGGCTGGTGGGCGCCATCGACTGGCTCGTGGACGCGCAACCCGGACTCTACGACGCGCTCGACGTCCCGCTGCGTCCCGCAGTCGGCAGACTCGGAAGGAAGTGACCCATGACGATGCACATCGACATCCCCGAGGGCCAGGAGCCGATCGGGTACGTGTGGGGGGAGATGGTCCCCGGCATCGGCATGGCGGCCGCGAACTTCTCGCTCTCGGTGTACGAGCACACGACCCTGGGACTGCGCGAGTTCGAGGCCGCGCGGCTGCGCATCGCGCAGATCAACGGGTGCCTGTTCTGCCTCGACTGGCGCACGGAGCGGGACGGGCAGAAGGTCGAGGAGGAGTTCGCCGACGCGGTGACCCAGTGGCGTACCACCGACGCCTTCGACGACCGCACCCGGCTGGCCGCGGAGTACGCCGAGCGGTACGCACTGGATCACCACGGACTGGACGACGAGTTCTGGACTCGGATGACCGCGCATTACAGCCAGCGCGAGATCGTGGAGCTGAGCATGAGCATAGGCTCCTGGCTGGCGTTCGGCCGGCTCAACCATGTGCTGGGCCTGGACACCGTGTGCGTGCTGCCCACCCACTGAGCGGGCCCGGCACGGTTTCGGGCCCCGGCCGGCGTCAGAGGTCGGTGGCGATGATCTTCTCGATGTTCCGTTCGGCGAGCGCCGTGATGGTGACGAACGGGTTGACGCTCGTGTTGCCGGGGATCAGCGAGCCGTCGATGACGTACAGGCCGGAATGGCCCTGCAGACGACCGTAGTTGTCGGTGGCCTTGTTGAGCACCGCGCCGCCGAGCGGGTGGTACGTGAGGTGGTCGCCCCAGATCTTGTACGTGCCGAAGAGGTCGGTCCGGTAGATCGTCCCCTCCTTCGCGTTGATCTTGTCGAAGATCGACTTGGCCATGTCGATGGACGGCTGCTTCCAGGCCGTCTGCCAGTTCAGATCGACGTTGCCGGTGGCGGCGTTCCAGGAGAACTGGGCGCGATTCGGGTTGTTGGTGATGGAGAGATAGAACGACGCGAACGTCTCGATCCCGGTGGGCAGCGGCGCGACCTCGGCGAACGCGCCACCGGCGGTCCAGTTGTCGATGCCGCCGCAGGGGATGCTCGACTGGAGCGCGCCGGTCGGGTCCCACAGGTGGTTGGCGCGACCGCACATGACGTTGCCGTTGTCGCCCCAGCCCTTGCCGATCTGGTCGTTGAGGCCGGGCAGGGCTCCGGTGGCCTTCAGCTTGACGAGCAGCTTGCTGGTGCCGACGCTGCCGGCCGCGAAGAACACCCGGTCAGCGGTGACGGTTTTCGTGGCCGTGGTGTCGCCGGTGGTGTTGATCTGGTCGATGAGGACGGTGTAGCCGCCGCCGGCCGCGGGTGAGACCGAAGTCACCTTGTGCAGCGGTGAGATGGTGACCCTGCCGGTGGCCTTGGCCTGCGCGAGGTAGGTCTTCTGCAGGGACTTCTTGCCGTAGTTGTTGCCGTAGAGGATCTCGCCCGCCAGCGCCGACTTGGGAACGGTTCCGGCAGCCTCCTGTTCCATGTAGTCCCAGTCGTACACGTCGGGTACGAAGACGAAGGGGAAGCCGGAACGCTGGGCCTGCTTACGGCCGACGCGCGCGTACTGGTAGCAGTCGGTGCTGTCGAACCACGTCGGGTCCACGGTCGCGACCCCGAGTCCGGCATTGGCGCGCGGGTAATAAGTGCCGTACATCTCGTCGGCGTTCACCGACGGGAGGACGGCGCCGAAGTTCTCCCGCTTGGGGGTGACCGCCATACCGCCGTTGACCAGCGAGCCGCCGCCGACGCCGCGCCCCTGGTACACGATGATCTGGCCCATCTCCTCGGCGTCCAGGATCCCGGTGTGGCGGGGGACGTCCTTGTCGATCGGGAAGCCGAGGAAGTTGCTGATGGGCTGCTTGGTCCTGGTGCGCAGCCAGTACGACCGGTAGTCCGGGCTCGTCGTGTTGGCGAAGATCTTGCCGTCCGAGCCCGGGGTGTCCCAGGCCATCCCCATCTCGATCATCTGGACGTCGATACCGGCCTGCGCCAGTCGCAGGGCGGCGACCGAGCCGCCGTACCCGGTGCCGATCACCAGGACGGGGACATGGGCTCCGGAGGCGATCGGTCCGGCCGCCGTGACGGCCTGTTCCTGAGCCGCCGCTGGATGACCCGCAAGAGCCACGGCTCCAATAATAGAACCAGTTCCAGTGATGAATCTTCGGCGTGAGACACCCCTGGAATCCTTGTTTTGCTGGGTAGTGTCACTCATGTGACGCTCCTCACTCTCGATGAGTGGGAACACGTTCTACTGTTGCTGGCTTGTTAAGTCACTACATACCTCTAGGTAACTTGTGTCCGATCTTGGGGTGGTCCGGCGCGATGGGCCTTGCGTGTCTTGACTTCGCAAGACCCCCGCGCGACATTCCTGACGCTGCATCAGAACTGCTGTGGCTGGGGCCGGTTGGCTCCCGGAGTACGGCACGCCTCACATTCCTTCGTCCTGCTGGAGCGCCCTGCCATGTCCACGAGCGCGGATCCCGTCAGACGTACCGCATCCTTCTCGGCTCCCGGCCCGTCGCGGCGTCATGTGCTCGGCGCCGCGACGGGCGCCGGGCTCGCGCTCGCGGCAGGCCTCCCGGCTGTCACCGAGGCGGCCGACCTGCCCCTGCTCGGCACGTACGACGTCGTGGTGATCGGTTCCGGAGCGGCGGGTATGACCGCCGCGCTGACGGCCGCGAAACAGGGGCTGAGCTGCGTCGTCGTGGAGAAGGCGGCCACCTTCGGGGGATCGGCGGCACGCTCCGGCGCGGGTATCTGGATCCCGAACAACCCGGTGATCCTCGCCGCCGGTGTCCCGGACACCCCGGCGAAGGCCACCACGTACCTGTCCGCGGTGGTCGGCCCCGATGTCTCCGCGGACCGCCAACAGGCCTTCCTCGGCCACGGACCTGCCATGATCTCCTTCGTCATGGCCAACAGCCCGCTCCGCTTCCGCTGGATGGAGGGTTACAGCGACTACTACCCCGAGTTGCCCGGCGGGCTGCCGAACGGCCGCTCCATCGAGCCCGACCAGCTCGATGGAAACATCCTCGGCGCCGAACTCGCCCGCCTGAACCCGTCGTACATGACCGTCCCGAGCGGCATGGTCGTCTTCAGCGCCGACTACAAATGGCTCACCCTCTCCGCCGTCAGCGCAAAGGGTGCCGCCGTCGCCACCGAATGCCTCGCCCGCGGCGCCAAGGCGGCACTGCTGGGCCAAAAGCCCCTGACGATGGGCCAGTCGCTGGCGGCCGGCCTGCGTGCCGGACTGCTCGCCGCCCAGGTGCCGGTGTGGCTGCACACCCCGCTGTCCGATCTCTATGTGGAGAACGGAGCCGTCACCGGCGCCGTGGTCACCCAGAACGGCACATCAGGCCTGGTCAGGGCCCGGCGCGGGGTGATTGTCGGCTCCGGCGGCTTCGAGCACAGCGCGGCGATGCGCGCCCAGTACCAGCGGCAGCCGATCGGCACCGCGTGGACGGTGGGCGCCAAGGAGAACACCGGCGACGGCATCCGGGCGGGGGAGCGGGCCGGGGCGGCGCTCGACCTGATGGACGACGCCTGGTGGGGCCCGGCGATCCCGCTGCCCGACCAGCCCTACTTCTGCCTCGCCGAACGCACCCTGCCCGGCGGGCTGTTGGTCAACGCCGCCGGAGCCCGCTTTGTCAACGAGGCCGCCCCCTACAGCGACGTCGTGCACATCATGTACGAGCGCGACGCCGCCGCGCCCGACATTCCGGCCTGGTTGATCGTCGACCAGAACTACCGCAACCGCTACCTCTTCAAGGACGTCGTGCCGACGTTCACGTTCCCCGACGCGTGGTACACGTCCGGCGCCGCGCACAAGGCATGGACGCTGGACGCCCTGGCCGTCGCGATCGGTGTACCCGCGGCCGCCCTGCGCACCACCGTCAGCCGCTTCAACGGCCTCGCCCGCAGCGGCAAGGACACCGACTTCCATCGCGGCGACGGCGTCTACGACCACTACTACACGGACCCCGCGATCCTCCCCAACCCCTCTCTGGCCCCCCTGTGGCTGGCCCCGTACTACGCCTTCAAGATCGTCCCTGGCGATCTGGGCACCAAGGGCGGACTGCGTACGGACGCCCGCGCCCGCGTGCTGCGCGCGGACGGCTCCGTGATTCCCGGCCTGTACGCGGCCGGGAACGCGAGCGCGGCGGTCATGGGGCACAGCTACGCGGGCGCCGGCTCGACGATCGGTCCGGCGATGACGTTCGGCTACATCGCGGCGCTGGACATCGCGGCGACGGCCTGAACGCGCCGGGCCCTCTCCCCTCGATGGGGCCGGACCCTGGTCGCCGGCGAGCGCCGATGGTGGGTCGACGGCATCGGGTGAAACGGAGTACTGCGCCATCCCGTGGCCGAACGACCAGTTGATCGACTCGTTCTCGGTCACGGTGATGAACACGTTCCGCGGCTCGGCCCCCGCGTACTCGTGGCGAGCTCGGCGATCCGTCGGTACAGGGCCTGCTTCTGCTCGGATGTGCGTCCGGAGCGCAAGGTGATCGCGACGAACGCGATGCCGTCGTCGTGGTGCACACCGAGGTAGTCGTCGTAGCGCAGCGTGCTGCCGGCGCCGTCGTGTCCCACCAGGATCCGGAACCGGTCGTCGGGCGGGAAACCGATCGTCTCCACCAGGGCGTCGTGCACGGCCCGCCCGAGCGCGTCGAGCCGGTCGCCGTCGGCTCCCCAACGCGTCAATGCGAACGTAGGGCATGTCAGCGGTTCTCCTCGTCGCCGGGCCCACGCTTCCCCGATCGCGATCGTACATACTGGTAGGTACACTCTCAAGGCTCGCGCAGCGGCGTGAGAACCAGCATGGTCACATCGTCGCGAACCGATGCGCAGAACTGGACGAGGTCCTCCCACACACCGTCGATCAGCGCGGTCGGCGAATCCTCCGCGAACTTCGTCAGACGATCGGCCAATGGGTAGAAGGAGCCGGTGTCGTCCCGGCCCTCCGTCACTCCGTCGGATGCCAGGAACAGCCGGTCACCGGGCTCGAGGCGGACGGTGCGCCCCTGCGGGCCGGAGACGTCGAGGAGCCCGAGACCCAGCGGAACCCCGGCCTCGAGATCGAGTTCGACGGCCTCCGCCCCGCGCAGCAGCAGCGGCCGTGGATGCCCGCAGGACACCAGTCGCACCGTGTCGGCGCCGGGTGGGAACTCCAGGAGTACGGCGGTCGCGAACAGCTCGGCATGCTCGGTTCCCGCAGAGTCCACGACCAGTCGGCGATCGAGGCGGGCCGCGGCCGCCTCCAGGTCGCGCTGGTCGAGCACTGCCTCCCGGAAGGCTCCGAGCAGCGAGGTGACCGTGCCCACGGCCGCCAGCCCGTGCCCCCGTACATCGCCCATCAGGGCCCGAACGCCGTAGGGCCCGTCGCGCACATCGAAGAAGTCGCCGCCGACCAGCGTCTCGCGCTGTGCCGCCCGGTACAGACCGGTGCAGCGCACGGGGCCGACGCGCTCGGGAAGCGGCGGCAGAACGGCGAGCTGGGCGGCTTCCGCGACGCTGCGCACCGTCACCAGGTGTTCGTCCCGCCGACTGCGGACCAGGGACGCGAGGACGCTCAGCACGGCGATGAAGCTGATGGTCCACAGGTCGGTATTGCCCGGGTGGTTGAGCCGCAGGATCGGGAGGTTCAACAGCAGGACGACGATGCAACCGAATACGCCCGTGGCCACCGGCCCGTACGAGAGCACGGCCAGCGACGGAATGGCGCCCAGCAGAAATCCGATGTCCAGCGGCTCGTGACTGATGAGCTCGGCCGCACAGACCCCCACCAGTAGTGCCGGCGGCAGCACGCGCACCAAGCGCGGAGGCGGCGAACCATACAGCCACCCCCGGTCCTCGCTGTCCCGCCTCCCGGAAGCGACCCTGCCGGCCATGGCGCTCCTCCTTACATCACCACGCTCCTCCGTTCGGGCCCACCGCGCATTCCGATCCACCCGCGAACGGCACCTTCATCGCGACGATCACAGTCGTCGAGCGCGTCAACATCCGTGCGGGGGCAGGCCGCATGCACGTGGAAGCCGTCCGCACTGACACGGCTGCGCTCTGTGGCCACGCGGCGTAGCGCTGCCGGCAGCCCCGGCCCCCGCGGCCGGCGCAGCCCGTCCCGCGGCTCGCTGCCGCCGGGCACCGTTGTGACACGTGGAGGGTGCCGGAACGGTCTGCTGCACCGGCGGCAGGTCCGGTCAGGCGGTGTGAAGGGTGAGCCCGTAGCGGTTCAGGATCTCGTTGATCGGCTGGTACCAGGTTTCGCCGCCGCTGCTGCAGTTGCCCCAGCCGCCCGAGGTGACGCCCTGGGCCTGGTCACCGCTGATGAAGGAGCCGCCGGAGTCCCCGGGTTCGGCGCAGACGCTCGTCTTCGTCATTTGGTGCACGGCGCCCTGGCTGTAGTTGACGGTCTCGTTCTTGGCCAGCACGGTGCCACAGTGCCAGTGCGAGGTGGAGCCCGAACGGCAGACGGACGCACCGATGGGGGCTTCCGCCGATCCCCGGACGAGTTGGTCGGAGACGGTTCCCCAGCCCAGGACGACGGGCACGGTCCACCAGCCGCTGCCGACGTTGACCCAGGCGTAGTCGTTGTCGGGGAAGGAGGAGCCTTGGAAGTTGCCGATGTAGCTGTGGTCCCAGCCGCTCACGCCGGCGCCGGGCTGTCCGCAGTGTCCGGCGGTGACGAAGCCCCCGTACACGGAGAAGCCGATGGAGCAGCGGACGTTGCCCGTGTAGTAGGGGTCTCCGCCCACCGTTCCGGCGGCCAGCGTGTGTGGCGCCTGCTGCGTCTCTTGCCCGATCACCGGTCCGGCCTGGCGAGCGCGCGTCAGGAACGTCCGGACATCGTTGTCATCCCGCCGTGCGACGACCACGCTGACGACGACCGAGTTGCGCCGCGGATCGACATGCCAGCCGCCGACGCTCGGTGGGGCGTCGAGGGTGTCGATCCTTGCCATGGTGGCGTCGAGCTGCCGTTCGGTGTGCTCGACAAGAACGGCCCGGGCGCCCGTGGCCTCAACGGCCTTCCTTCGCGCGCTGTCGGCGATCGCGACGGTGAGGCGGCCGCTCTTGGCCTCGAACCACGAGCCGCCGTACGAGCCGCCCGCGGCGCGCCGGGCGGCTCGCTCGACGACGCGCGCCGTCGCCTCGGCCTTGAGCCGGGCGGTGGCCTGGCTGCTCGACAGGCCGAGATCCCGCTCCATGGCGGTGATCAGGGCCGGTGATCCGGGAGCGCCCGTCGCGCGGGAGGGAGTGGCGGTGGGGGCGTCGGCTGCGGACGCCTGGGTCGTGAGGGTTGCGGCCACGGTGCTCACGGCCAAGGCCGCGGACAGGGCGACCCGCAGTACTGTTGTGCGTCTCAAGGGAGTTGCCTTTCGTCGTTCCGGTCATGGGGGAGTGGAGCGGAAGGGCAGGGAGAGAGCGCTCTCAAGACTGTGCGTCGACGACGGTAGTCACGGATCAAGGGCAGGTCCATGCCAATGCAAGCCATTGCTGGATTCGCGGCTCAGCCGCCACGGCTGCTGACCCTGGACCGAGGTGCCGCCGATCGGGAGGCGGTCTGCGGACCGCACGTCCTCGCGGCGTCTGAGGTCCCAGGGGTCCCTGTACAGGTTCGCCGCGGGTGATGGCGAAGAGCGCCACCCGCGGCGAACCGGTGCCTTGTCAGCCGTCGATGCGGTGCTGCGTCCAGAACGAGGTCAGGTCCGTGGTCGTGGCGGCCTGGGCGGCGGCCTTGAACTCGGCCGTGGTCGAGACGCCGTACCAGTGCGAAGTGGCGTAGTCCTTCATGAACTTGGCCATGACGCTGTCGCCGAGGACGCGGCGCAGATCGTGCAGCGCGCATTTGCCGTATCCGTAGACGACGGTGGAGTAACGGGAGGAGTGCGCGTCCCAGTAGGCCATCGAGTTGGTGATCTTCTCCGCCGACGAGGCCCACGAGACGCTGTTCCAGCAGTTGGTGCCGGTCTTGTTGAGCGCCAGATCGGTGGCGTAGTCGGTGAACGCCTCATCGAGCCACGGGCTGTTGTACTCGTCGTCGCCGACGATCCCGTACCACCACTGGTGTCCGATCTCATGGGTGAGCGCCGTCGTGCTGACCAGGTCGAGGACGAACCCCGGATACTCCATGCCGCCGAACCAGAAGTTGTTGTCGATCACCGCGTCCAACTCGCCGTACGGGTAGGCGCCGAAGCGTGCCGCGTGGGCGTCCACGGCGGTCTTGGCGGTGGTGAGCATCGACTGCGCGTCGGACGAGCTGATGCCCGAGACGGAGTAGACGTTCACCGGGGTGCCGGCCGTCGAGGTGCCGGAGATCTTGCTGAAGGGGCCCGCCGCCCAGGCGAAGTCACGGACCTTCGAGGCGGTGGCCGTGGTGACCGTGCGTCCGCTGGAGCCGGGTGTGTCGACCGAGGCGCCGGTGGCCGGTACCAGCAGGGTGCTCGGATGGTCGAGGGTCACCTTGAAGTCGGCGGCCAGGGAGTAGAACGACTCGCCGTTGTTGGTGTACGGGTCGAGGTGCCAGCCGGATCCGCCCTTGACCGCGAGGACGGGCAGCGCGTTGCCGATGAAGCTGAAGGCCCCGTCGTGGCCGAAGCGGTCGGCCCCGCTGGGGACGGTGATGGCGAGGTCGAAGCCGATCGTGGCGGTCTGCCCCTGCGCCAGCGGTGTCGACAGGTCGATCTTCAGGGCCGTGCAGCCGACCGACAGGGCGCCCGTGGTGCCGCCCGTGACGTTGCTGACCGTGATCGGCATGGCGGAGCAGGTGCCGTGGTAGTTGTCCCACAGTCTCAGGTACACCTCGCTGAGCGCGGTCGAGGACGCGTTGGTGAAGACCGCGCTCTCGTGACCGGTCCAGACGGTGCCGCTGGTGTTGCTGCTCAGATTGACGGTGTACGCGGGCGCGGCCGGGGTGCGCGTGGAGTCCGCCGGCGGGGTCGTGTCGCCGGAGGTGTTGAGGGCGACGTCGTCGAGGACGAAGCTCGTCTGAAGGCTGAAGTCCTCGGTGCCGGTGAAGGCGACGTTGACGGTCTGGCCCGCGAACGACGACACGTCGAACGACTTCTGCGCATAGCCGGTGTTCTTGTTCAGGTTCGAGTACGTCGCCAGCGTCGTGCTGCCGATCTTCGCCGTCAGCTTGTCGTACGCGGTGGACGAGGTCGTCTCGGCGGTGTCGATGTGCAGCCAGAAGGTGAGGGTGGCGCTACTGCATCCGGACGGGATGGTGACGCTCTGGGAGAGCGTGTCGGTGTGCGTGCTGCCGACACCGTTCAGCCAGGCGAAAGTGGTGCCGCCGTGGGCGGTCTGCCCGGCGCGGTTGGTGATCAGGGTGGACGACGACTGGGTCCACGGCGAGGTGCCGCTTTCGAAGCCACCGTTGGTGACCACCCGGGTCGGAGTGCAGACAGCAGCCCGAGGTGCCGCATGCGGCGTGGCTGCGGCAGGGGCGACAGGGACAGAGACACCGGCCGACGCGGCGAGGACGAGTACGCTCGCGGCGAGGGCCTTGCGGGGGGTTGGTCTCACGCGAAACTCCTTTACGGCGGCCGGGATTCCGGCCTGCTCGACAGCCGCCCGGACGGCTGGGGTGCGCCGGAGGCGGCAGGCTGCGGAAAAGCGTGGCAGATTTGACCGAGACATGCCATCAGTCGTGACTGTCGGGAGTGGGCCGGGGCCCGCCCGGGCGCATCCCGAACAGAAAACGAGTCAATGGTGCGCGCCGCACGAGCAGGTCGTAGGCGGCCAGGGTCAGACAGAGCGAAGCCGCCACGATCAGCGCGTATTTGACCGGGATCGAGGCATCCATACCGACCACGCCGTACGCCGCCGCAACGACGATCGGCTGGTGCAGCACGTACAACGGCAGCGCCCCGACGGCCAGATAGCCGAACAACCGCCGACGTCGGCCGACATCGGCCCCGTCTTCGTGCCCCTCGTCGGGTGCCGGCACAGGCCGCCGTCGCCGGTCGAGCAGCCCGACGATGCCCACGATCCAGCACCAGCCCGCCGCGCCGTACAGCGTCCGCGCGAGCATCGCGGGACCGGTCCAGTCCATGAAAGGGTCGCCTTCGGCCATGAGACCGGGCGCACTGGCGGCGAAGAGGAGCGGACCGAGCACGGCTGCCAGCACCGCGTCACGACGCATCACCGCCCGCAGGCGGTCGTCGCCGGCCAGCACGAATCCGTACCCGAAGAACATCAGATACGTCCACCGATGCCAGGCCGCGTAGTTCTCCTCGAGGCCGAGCAGCGCGCACATCACGGCAACCGGAACTGCCGCCAGCAGCACCATGCCCCGCTGCTCGCACGCACGGGCCACACCGTCGCGGATCCGCCGGGCGTACACGGCGGGAACCCACCGCGTCGCCAGCGCGAGCAACAGCGAGAACGTGAGCAGCAGCACCACGAACCACAGATGCCCTGTCTCGAAATAGTCGCCCTGGACGACGAACGGGAACTCGGACAGATCCAGATGTACGTCGAAGAAACGCGGCAGAAAGTGGAGATACGACTCGTCGTGGCCCGGGTGCGAGGCCCGCTCGCGCAGCCACTGCGGGACCGGCAGCAGCACTGCCGTCGCGAAAAGCAGCGGTACGCCGAGCCGCAGCAGCCTCTCCCGGGCGAAGCCGCGCGGGCCGCGGCGGCGCAGCGAGTACCAGGAGCCGAGGCCCGCGACGAAGAACAGCATCGGCATCGCCCAGACCACGCCGAAACCGCCGATGACCAGGATCGTGTCGGTGGTGTCGCGGTTCTTGACGTAGAAGTCGTTGTCCGTGGCGAAGACCAACGCCGAATGGAAGAAGACGAGTCCGATCACGACCAGGGTGCGGATCGCGTCCAGCTCCGTGCGCCGCCCCGACGGGACTGTCGGTTCCGTCATGCCGCCTCCCCCATGGGCCCATGGCGCCACCAGTGTCCGGCCTGTGGGTGACGACCGCCAGGGTCGGTCACGGCGTTCTGCGCATCCCCCCTCGCGCAACGCAGGCGTCAACCGCACCCAAGGATTGGGGAGTTCGCCCATCACCGGTCCGGCGACCGCCGCGCCGCGATCGTGTGCGGTGCGGACGGGAGCGCCTGGGGCACGTCGTGCACGAGGTGGCAGAAACCGCTGGAGCGGGATGCTCGTGGCGGGCATGCCGATGGTTCTGGGCCGGCGATCGCCGCTCGGCTCGAGGCAGGCCGAGCCGGAATCACCGAGGCAGTGTGTCCCGCCCGCGACCCGGTCTGTGAACTCCGTGCCCAGGCATGGCCATGGGCCGTAGTGCCGGCGGCGGGGCAGCGCGCGTGCCTCCGCGCGATGGTCGTGGTACGCCCACACGGTCCTTCCCACCAGCGCTGTGCCCGACTGCCAGGACGCGCACGACTCCGGACGTGGAGAGGGCGACCAGCGCGGTAGCCCCCCTCCGCTCAGCATGAGCCCGCGGCTGACGAAGCGCTGTCGCGACGACTGCGGTTCCTCGCGGCCCTTGAGATGGTGCAAGGGGTCTTGGGCCGGGTGCCGGTACGCGCGCCGGGGCCGCGCGCGGTACTCCAGCCCGTAGTTGATCACGACGTACAGCATGAGAGCGCCCGGTGCTCACAGCCATGCCTCGGAATTGTCATTCTTACCGCGTGCCAGATACATGACATCTCCTCCCCGTGGCACCCGGATGCCTCTGAACTCCTGTGCCACGCGCCCCGCGTGTCGAAAGGCGTGCGCCACCTCGCCTGGCCCCGCGCGCCTCAACACGGAACACCGTGCGATGCGTGAGGGTTCACGGAAGACGTACAGAACCGTTTCGAACAGGTCCCCGTCCTCGGGCGCCGTGACCCGATTCGACGGTGGCAGAGATGGGAGATGAGTATGCCGTCCACGGCGCCCAACCTGACCGGGCAGACCGAGTGCGGCGAGGATCTGCGCACGCCGCTGCGTGTCTTCCTGAGAACCGAGACCGGCAGTGCCGTCGTCCTGGTCGCCGCCGTGGTCACCGCAATGGCCTGGGCGAACATTGCTCCCGGGACGTACGAGACGCTCTGGCGGACCCATCTGTCCATCAGCCTGGGCACGAGCGGGGTGTCCCTCGAAATGCGGGAGTGGGTGAACAGCGGCCTCATGGCGCTGTTCTTCTTCATCATCGGCCTTGAGGTGCGGCGCGAGTTCGACATGGGGGAGCTGCGCGAACGCAGACGGGTCACGCTGCCAGTGCTCGCCGGTCTGAGCGGAATGCTGGTCCCGGTCATGATCTACCTCGCGGTCAACGCCGGGCAGCCGTCCGTGCACGGCTGGGGTGCGGCGATGTCGACCGATACGGCGTTCGCCCTGGGCATGTTGGCGCTACTGGGCGACCGCCTGCCCGGCGGACTGCGGATCTTCATCCTCACCGTCACCGTCGTCGATGACTTCCTGGCCCTCGTCGTCATCGCGATCGCCTACAGCGGCCCAGTCGACTGGCCGGCCCTTGGGGTGGCGCTCGGCCTGTTCGCGGTGATCCTCGCGATCAGGGCCGCCGACGTCCGACGGGGCCCGGTGTACGCGGTGCTGGCCGTCGCCACGTGGGTGCCCCTGCAGAAGTCCGGTGTGGATCCCGTCGTCATCGGACTGGCCATGGGCTTGCTGACCTACGCCTACCCGGCCAGCCGCAGCGACCTGGAGCGTGCGACCGGCCTGTTCCGGCTGTTCCGCGAGCAGCCGACACCGGAGCTCGAACGGAACCTGCGACTGGGACTGGCCTCGGCGATCTCCCCGAACGAACGCCTCCAACAGCTGTACCACCCGTGGTCCAGCTATGTGATCGTGCCGATGTTCGCCCTCGCCAACACCGGGATCAGCCTCGACGGCGGCCAATTGGCCGACGCGTTCACGTCACCGATCACCCTGGGCATTCTGCTGGGGTTCGTCCTGGGCAAGCCCCTCGGCATCATCGGCGCCTCATGGCTGACCTCGCGGCTCAGTCGCGGCGGTCTGCGGCCGCCGGTCGGCTGGGGAGCGACCACCGCTGGCGGGACCATCGCGGGAGTCGGCTTCACCCTCTCCCTGCTCATCGCTACCCTCGCCTTCTCGGGACGACAGCTCACCGAGGCCAAGATCGGTGTGGTGAGCGCGATCCTCTGTTCCTTCGTGCTGACGTGGCTGGTCACCTGGGTGATCGGAAGGCTCCCGGAGCCCAGCCGAGCGCGTGCCCTGCTCGGTACGGAGGAGGGAATCGTCGACCTGGTTCCGGCGGTCGACGTCCACCGTGACCACATCCGCGGGCCACTGGACGCGCCCGTGACACTTGTGGAGTTCGGTGACTTCGAGTGCCCGTACTGCGGGCAGGCGGAAGCCGTCGTCCGTGAACTGCTCACCGACTTCGGCGATGTCCGCTACGTCTGGCGGCACCTCCCCCTCAACGACGTCCACCCGCACGCCCAACTCGCCGCCGAAGCCGCTGAAGCGGCCGGGGAACAGGGCGCGTACTGGGAGATGCACGACATGCTGCTCGCCCACCAGGGCGCCTTGAGAGGGGCCGACCTACTCCGCTATGCCGAGGAACTCGGGCTCGACACCGACCGTTTCCACAAGGCACTGCGCACCCACGCCCATGCGCCCTGGGTCGCCGAGGACGTCGAGTCCGCCGACCTCAGCGGTGTCTCGGGAACACCGACGTTCTTCGTCAACGGACGCCGCCACCACGGGGCGTACGACATCGAAAGCCTCACGGCCGCCGTGCGCGCGGCGAAGGAACGGGCCGCGCTCGTGCGGTGACGCGCCCCGGCCCCGTCTGGCCGGTGAGGCCGGTCGTCCGGACCTGCCCGAGGAAGCGGGCGCGGGCTGCGGAGGGCGAAATCGGGGCGATCGGCCACCGCTTGGGGCAAGAGTCTCGAGCAGTGCCTGTACGACCTCGGTGTTCGCGAGATGCAGCGCCGGCGGCCGCCCTTGGCAACGTGGGCATGTCCGCCTCGGACTGCTCAGCGCTGGTGACGGCGGTCGCCCGGCACAGGACGACTCTGCCGGCCCGGGCTGCGGCCGACCCGACATCGCCCGGCGTGCGGCCACGCTGATGCGCACCATCGTGCGAGGGACGGTCGGGCGTCGCGTGTCACGGCATCGCGCCATTCTTTCCGGAGGGTTTCCGGAGGTAGTCGAAAAGCGAATCACCTGTGCCGCCAAGGATTCTCACCAAAAGAGTGTCAGGCCGCGTGCAGCGGAAACCCGGTGACCTCCACTGGGAAACACAGTGAGAAATCGATGACCGGTCATCCGGTCATCCGAGCACGCGGATCTTCACTTGTTCGAGTGGGCGGCGGTGATGACCCTGCGGACTCGCTTGCGCCCGATGTCACTCCTTCGCGATATCGGACTCCGCCGAGCTCGCCGCCGACGCGGCGTCGTCAACCAGCTTCTGCAGATGGGCGAGATCCGTGGAGGGGGAAGACGCCGGTCGCTGCGTATCCTCGCCGTGGCCGCCGCATGCGGTCAGGAGCAGCACGGCCGCTATGGCCCCTACGACGGTCAGCGCGGCGTGGCGGGCGCCCCTCATCCTTCGGCTCCGTTGTCGTGAGCCTTGCACCACTTCTCCACGTCCGCCAGATCCTTCTGGCGCGCTTCCAGAGTGGGGACGAGGGAACGCCGGAAGGTGAGCCGGTCGTTCAGGTAGGTCTCGATCTCGGTGTGTCCCGCCGACTTGGCGTTGGCCACGCGCTGTTCCAGGCGGGCGATGGAGCCACGCTGTGACGCGTCCGCGTGCAGCCGGGCGAGGATCCGGTCGATCCGGTGGTCGATCTTCGGCGCGCGCTTGCAGAGCGCGGACGCGCCGTCCCCCGTGGGGGCGCCCGACGGCGTGGGCTGTGGGTCGTCGGCCGTCGCGGCGCCCGCGGCACCGAACAGCGTGCCGACGGCGACCAGCGAGACGACGGTTGTCCTGGTCCTTGGCATGGCGAACTCCTCTGCGTTCACGGGCGGTTGCCCTCACGCCCGGGAAGCTAGGAGCCTTCTTTGTGGAATTCTTGTGGCCGGCCCGCGGTCGTGATCATCCAGTTGCGCTGCAGGGGAAGTGTGGCCTCCGCGTCGGCCGAGCCGCTGATGAGCGGCAGGGTGACCTCGATCCGAGTGCCCGCGCCTGTCGGCGGGTTCACTATGCGGATCCCGCCCCGGTGCAGGTCGATCTGCTGGGCGACGAGGGTGAGCCCGAGGCCGGAACCCGGGCTGTCCGGTCGGCGCTTGAAGCGTTCGAAGACCTCGACGCGGCGCTCGGGCCGGATGCCCGGTCCCCGGTCGTCGACGACGAGGACGGCGGAGCCGCCGCTCGCACTCAGCGTGATCTCGACCTGCGCGGGCCGGCCGTCCACACAGCCGTGCACCAGCGCGTTGACGAGGAGATTGTCCACGATCACGCGCAGCCCGGGCTCCCAGCCGTGGACGCGCAGCCCCACCGTGGACTCGCTGGAGATCCTGGCGAGCGGATGGCGTCGCCGCTGTTCCTGCGCGCTCGCCTCGACGACATCCGCCAGATCCACCGGGCCGAAGGCGTCCGCCTCGACCAGATCGCCACGACCGAGTTCGCGCAGCATGACCAGCAGCCCCAGCAGTCGGCCGTGCTCGCGGCGCAGGTCGCCGAGTACTTCGTCGTGGTCGGGCCCGGGAAGGTCCGGATGCTCGGTGAGGATCTCCAGATTGGTCTGCATACTCATCAACGGAGTGCGCAGCTCGTGCGAGGCCGCCGAGGCGAAGGAGCGGGCCGTGGCGAGTGCCTCGGCGGTTCTGGCGGCCTGTTCGTCGTAGCGGGTCAGGACCGTCTGCAGGGTGTGCGCCAGGTCGTCGACCTCGGCGATCCGCGTGGGCGCGTGCTCCAGCCGGGCCGTGTTGGTGCGTGGGTCCAGGCCGCTCGCACGGTCCCGCAGGCGGCGCAGCGGACGGCTCGCGCGCGTCGCGACGGCCCCGGCGAGCAGTCCGGACAACGGCGCGGCGAGCAGCGCCACGGTCACGACGCGTCTGCGGACCAGGCGCAGTTGGGTCTCACCGGCCGTGTCCGGCGCGAACAGCCAGAGCGTGCCGCGTACGCCGGGCCGCGCGCCGGTCACCCGCGTCGACAGAACCCGCCAGCTCCGGCCGTCGCCCCTCAGCGTCACCGGGACCGGCGCGCTCTGGGGCAGCGCCACGCCTTCATCGGGTTGCGGGCCACCGGTGAAGGTCTCCTCGGGACCGATCAGCCGTACGCCTACGTCCAGGGCCGACGTGAACAGCCGCCGCTCGCGGGCCTGCTCCACCGCTGCCGACCGGGCGGCAGCGCTCGCGCGCAGCAGCCCGCGCGCGTCCTTGGCCACGGCCGTGGCGCGCTCGTGCAGGTGAGTGTCCTGCTCGTCGTGCAGATCCGCCGCGACCAGCCGCAACAGCAGCCAGCCGGTGGCCAGGACCAGTACGGGTACCGTGGCCCCGACAGCCAGAGCGATCCGTGTGGAGAGCCTCATCGCCCGACCTCCGCACGGTCGTCCCGCAACACGAAGCCCACTCCTCGTACCGTGTGGATGATCCGGGAGCGGCCCGATGCCTCCAGCTTGCGCCGCAGATAGCTCACGAAGGTGTCCACCGCGTCGGTGCGCACCTCGAAGTCGTACCCCCAGACCCGGTCGAGGAGTTGGTCGCGGCTGAGCACGAGGCCGGCGTTGCGCGCGAGCACGTGCAGAAGCTCGAACTCGCGCCGCGTCAGTTCCACGGGGTTCCCGTCGAGGCTCACCCGGCGGGCCGCGGGATCCAGCAGCAGTCCGCAGACTCGTACGGTGTCGGTGTCCCGCGGCGGTCGGCGCCGGAGCAGGGCCTGCAGGCGCAGCACCAACTCCTGCAGGGCGAAGGGCTTGACCAGATAGTCGTCGCCGCCGGCCTGCAGTCCCGCGATCCGGTCGGTGGTCTCGTCGAGTGCGGAGAGCATCAGGACAGGTACGTCGTTGTCTTCGCCGCGCAGCGTCCGGCACACCTCGATGCCGCTGAGGTCCGGCATGGAGATGTCCAGCACGATCGCGTCCGGCGGCGTCCGTCTGACCGCGGCCAGCGCCGGACGGCCGCCGTCGGCGAGGTCCACCGTGAACCCGCCGAGCCGCAGCCCGCGTTCCAGCGAGCGCCGTATCGCCGCGTCGTCGTCGACGACCAGGACACGGCCCCGGTCTCCGCTCATCGCCACACACCCCCAGGTCGCTGGAAACCGGCCATCGCGTGCCCGGCCCGCCCATGGTGCATCAGCCCCGTCGGGAGCTCCTTCGCCGCCCGTGGGAACGAAACGGTAACGAACGATTTATGTGGCGTAATTGACCGACCCCGAAGCGTAACGTCCGCTGTCCTGGGAGCTCGTGGGGGAGCCACCAGGCGTGGGGGAGGGGATGTCATGTCCGTCATGACAGGTGTACGAGGGCGGCCCGGAATCGCTCGGGCTCGCCTGGTCGCAGCGCTGTGCCTGGGGCTCATATGCGCCACGCTGACCGGGTGCGGGGAGGGAGGCTCGCCACACGCCGCAGCGTCGTCGGAGCCACCCGGCACCTTCGCCTCCAGTCCGACGGCGTCCCCCTCACCACCCGAACCGACGCCCTCGGCCAGCGACGCACCGACGACCGAGGCCGACGACCCGGTCACGGAGTCTGCGCAGGACGAACCGGCGACCGACGAAGCGTCGGACGCCTCGGCGCTGTGGGGCAAGGCGTACAGCGGTACGGCCGACATCTCCGTCGACATCCACGACTACTGCAACGCCGACGGCTCCCGTCGCCTGGCCGACAGCCAGACCTACTCCCTGGCGAGCACGCTCAACCTGAGCCGGCCGCGGACCGGCGGTGACGAGACCGAGGACAACCCGTTCTCCCTGCTGTTCGCGGCGGGCGATCCGTCCCAGGCCGGTGCGGTGTCGCTCTGGTCCTCGGCGGTCAGCACGACCTCCGGCCAGGACCTGGCGGGCAACCCCCGGGATCCGCAACTGCTGTTGACGTACTGGGATGTGAGCTGGTCCGACGGCGAACTGGACGCCCGGCTGACCGACCCGCACACCCACGAGGCCGTGGCTCTCAATCTGCTCAACTGGCCCAGCCCGGTCGTGGCCTGTCGGTCCGACCTCGGCCAGTTGCCCGGAGGCTATCCGCACGCACTGGCCTCCGGTACGACCTTCGCAGGACAACTCGACGGCTCCACGGCATCCCTGACGGCGGAGGGCAGCAGCACCGACAGCCTGATCCAGTTCCGCTTCGAGTTCGAAGGGACCGCTTCGTGAGGCGGCGGGCGTGGGGGACCGGACACAAGGAGACCGGACGTGGGGAGGCCGGATGACGACGACCGAGCGACTCGACCTCTGGAGCGTACGGATCGCCGCGTGGGCCGCGCCCGGTGAGACCGCGCTGGCCGCTCAGACCGCTCGGGCCTACGCCGCGGGCGGCAGCACGCGCCGGAATCTCTTCGCTTCGCGCGGACACGCACCCGGCGGGATGGGTGGCGGGACGGTCTCCGTCCTGCCCGCGGTGCTGGACGCACTGGCCTACACCGCCGAGGCCATCAAGTCGGCCTTGGGGAGCCCGGAGTTGAGCAACGCGCTGTCCGTCAGTGGGCTGTTGCTCGGACTGCGGGCGCAGCGGTCCGAATCGTCACGACACGCCGTGGACGGAAGCGACCCGGTGTTGCCACGACACGCCGGAGAGGGAAGCGACCCGGCCTTGCCGCGACACACGGACGGGGACGGCGGCGCGGATCGGGATGCGAGCGGGGATGCTGCGGGCCGGGCCGGTCAGGCGCACAGTCCTGACCCGGATTCCACCACGGACGACACCCGGGCATCGGCAGCGCCCACGATGCAGGTCATGCGAGCCGCCCTGCAGATGAGCGGACGGCTCAGAGCCCGGGGGATCGAGCCGTCCGAGGCCGATGAGTTGGCCGCCCGGGTGACCGCCCAGTTGCTCGCCCACCACGACCCGGCCGAGGTGGCGGCGTTTCTCGACGCCCTCGTCGCCGAGGAGCCGCCGCAGCGGGCCGTGCCCGGGGCCTACCCCCGGCGTATCGGGCTGCACCGGCTCACTTCCGCCGCGTCGGGCCTGCGTTCTCGCTTCGGACGGCCGCGCGCGAGGGGCCCCCGACCGTCGTCCGGTCCGGATGGAACGAACCACGGATGAGCCAATTGCCTACTGGACGTTTTCACCCATCGTGCCGACACGGCGGACATCGCCGCACGACGTCATGATCGGGTCCCTGCCCTCTCGGCCCGCCCGCTCGTGGAGTCCGCCTCCGTGGCTGTGGCTGATGCTGCTTCTGTTCATGACGCAGGTCCCCTCACTGATCGGTCACACCTTCGGGGTGGGCACGGGGCTGGGTCAGTTCGACGGGGCGCACCGGGGCCGCTTTGTCACGGCGATGCTCAGCCTGACGCAGTTCCTGCCCCTCTTCTTCCTCCTGGCAGCTGTCATCGCGATCTTCGCACCGCGGATGCGCTGCCACTTCGTGGAGCGGTGCTACGGACTGCTGCCGCCCGACCATCCGCTGATGGTCCCTGCGGCAAGGCCCACGCCGGCGCCCGGCGAAGTCCCTGAACCGCACTTCCACGACCGGATGAAATCCTTCCTGAATGAGTACGCGCCGGGCACCCAACTGCGTCTCAGCACCCAATCCGGACTCTCCGCCCGCGTGTACCCGAGCAGTTGGCGCGGCACCCGGGTCGGCGTCTTCGCTCCGCTCGTCCACCTGTGGGAGACGGACGTGGAGGCGGCCCAGGCGGTTCTCCTCCACGAGCTCGGGCATCTGCGCCGCGGCGAACAACATGTCGCCGGGCTCGCCAGCCCCTTCACCACCCTCGTCCGCGTCTGGCCGTACGTGCTCGCGGGCATGGTCGCACTCCCCGTCACCCTGTTGTTCGTCATCGGCGATGCGACCGCCCGCCTGACGCTCGCCGAGGTTGTCCTGGTCCTGTTCAGCGTGCCGAAGGTGCTGCTCCTCGTGGTGGCCGCGCTCTGGTCGGCGGAACTGGGGGCGGACCGGTACGCGGCCGAGGCCGTGGGGCCCGGCACGCTCGTACGCGCGCTGCGTCGCCTGGAACAGGGGGATCGCGGAGGGCTCGCCCGGCTCTACCACCCGCCCGTAAGGGTACGGATCTGGTTCGCCTCGCGCGGGGAAAGCGGCCGGGCGCAGCTCCTGCTGACGCTGCTGTGGCCGGCCGCTCTGCTTGCTCAGCTGTTGCTTGCCATGCTGGGCGCGATGCCCGCGTACGTGCTGCTGGGCGCGTCGCAGGATCGCGCCACCAGGGAAGTCCTCTCGCTGGCCCACGACACGCTCACGACGGACCCCGCATGGTGGGCGACGCTCGCCGCCGTCCTTGTCTGGCCCCTGGCGACCGGCGTCCGATCCTGGGCCGGAGGCCGGCCCGCGTTCCCCGTCTCACCGAGGGTGTACGCGACAGCCGCACTGTTCCCCGCGGTTGTCCTGCTCGTCGGACTTCTGCCCCTGACATCTCGCCCGGCCGAGGACGTCTTCGCCGACGGCCCCGACGGGCGCGCCACCGCGTCCACGGGGGTACCCAGCCACGGCGGCGGCTCGGCCGACGGCACGTCGACGGCGTGTCCCAGCCGTTCGGCCCCGGCTGATCCGCCGCGTCCGCCCGGGCTCCCTTCCTTCACCCGGGAAGACCCGGCGGCGCCGGGTGGGCCGGCGCCGCACCCGGCGGACGGACCGCGCACCTTCCGTACCCTGAACGTCACATCCGTCGAATCGCTGTCCGGATCCAAGGTTCAGGCCCAGGACCTGGGCGACCGTCTCCGTGGAGCCCGCTGGACACTGCACAGCGACGGCAGTCTGAGCGCAGACGTGGCCGGTGTCCCCGTCCTGCGGAGTACCCGCGTCAGCGACACGACTCGATGGCTCACCGGGCGGCGCACCGAACGGACCGACGTCAGCGCGACCACGACCTGGATGGAGGCCCGCCTCGTCCTCGATACGCACCAGCCGCCACGACTTGACGTCATCAGGGCGGCGGCGCAGGCCATGCGGGCCGTGGTCGACTGCCGTGAATTCACGTCCACGTCGAGCACGGCACAGCGCCTGTCCCTGACGCTGGGCGAAGAGCCTTAATGGCGGGTTAAGCATGCCTTAAGCAATCTTCCGTCGTGTGGGTTACCTCAAATAACCCCAGGCCAGGGGGACTTGACGATCTCGCGCGGCGGTTGGCCACGGAGTTGTTCGTGCGTAACATCGGGGCCCATCGGCGGCGCCCGCCTTTCGCAAGAGAGCGCTCTCAAGCCTGCGGGGGATCGACCACTGCGCGAAGGGTCCTGACAACGTTGCCTTCGGAGGCGGTCGTCATCGACCGCGCTCTTCTCCTCATCCCCCCGCTGACTCGTAGAAGCACAAGTACCAAGGAGCACACCCCACATGACATCTCGTCACCAGCGCAACCTCAGCCGCCGCAAGCTGTTCATCGCTCTGGGCGGTGCGGCCGTCGCCGCTCCAGCCGTCGCCGCCGTCGCGCCGTACGCCCTTGCCGGAACGACCGACGGCTCGACCAGGGCGGCCGCCGGCTCGCTGCCCCTGACGATCGTCAACAACAGCGGCTCGTTCGACAACGCGTCGGTGCACGTCTACATCGTCGGCAACCAGGACGGGAAGCAGGTCCGCGTCACCCAGGACGGCACCCTGGCGCCCATATCCCTCTCGGACAACGGCGCGGACGGCTTCAGCGACTACGCGCTCCCGCTGTCCGGCAGCGGCGAGACACAGCTCTCCCTGCCCTACATGTCGGGCCGTATCTATGTGGCCCTCGGAGAGAAACTGAAGTTCAAGGCCGTGGCGGACGGCAATGGCAACGCGGCCCTGCAGTATCCGGCCGGCTGGGTCACCTCGGACCCCAACTACGCCGTGCTGCACGACTGTGCCGAGTTCACCCACAACCCGTCCGGCATGTTCTGCAACACGACGATGGTCGACATGTTCAGCGTGCCGATGAGCATCCGGCTGAACGGGGAGAAGGAGCAGACCACGGGCACCGTGCGCACCGGCGGACGCGCTGCCGCCTTCGCCGCTGTACGGCAGATCGAGGACTTCGCGCCGCTGGTGGTGGACGACGTGCGTGTCATCGCCCCCGGGCACGGCCTGGACGCCGGCCTGTTCGCCAAGGACTACTTCGCCCCGTACATCGACGAGGTCTGGAGTACCTACACCGGAAAGGACCTCACCGTCACCACCAACGCAGGCTCTTTTACCGGCCGGGTGCGCGCCGGCAGGTTCACCTTCGACGGCCCCGCCCCGGTCTCCTTCGGCAAGCCCTCCACCCGCGACGTCCTCTTCTGCGACGGCAACCTCGCCGCGCCCAACGACGGCACGACCGGCCCGGTCGCCGCCGTGCTCGGCGCCGGCTTCAACCGCTCCACATTGCTCAGCAACCCGGCCCAACCGACCACCAGCGCGGGCGACTTCTACCAGACCGAGCTGACCAATCACTACTCCAAGGCGATCCACGCGGCGACCGAGGACGGCAAGGCCTACGGCTTCGCCTTCGACGACGTCGCCGACTTCGCCTCCTACATCCAGGACACCGCGCCCACGGCGATCCGCCTCACCCTGACACCTTTCTAGGTCTTTCCGTCCCTGCCCCCGGCCGGTCACATGCCGATGCGTGTGCCCCAGCCACCCGCCTCGGCGACGGTATGGGCGACATGTGCGGCGGCGACGTCCAGCGCGGCGTGACCGGTGGATTTGAAGAGGGTGAGTTCGGCCTCGTCCCGTCGGCCGGGGTGGTGGCCGGCGAGGACGGAGCCGACCAGGGTGACGGGCCGTTGGGCAGGGAGGTCCTGCAACTCGTGTGCCCCGGAGGGGGGTCGGGTCGTGGCGGCTCCCGGCCACTCGGTGAACAGTGTGGCGTCGACGGACGCTTCGTCATGCCCGGCCTGATCGACTCCCACCAGCACATCGCGACCCCGCCGGACCGGCCCACGGCCGAGGCGGTGCTGCGGCGGCTTGTCTACAGCGGCGTCACGGCGATCCGCGACATGGCCGACGACCTGCGGCAGGTCGGCGACCTCGCGAGGGCCGCGCTCCTCGGCGAGATCCCCGGCCCTGACATCCGGTACGCCGCACTCATGGCGGGACCGGGGTTCTTCGACGACCCGCGCACCCACCAGGTCTCCCAGGGGGAGACTCCGGGCGCCGTGCCCTGGATGCAGGCCGTCACGGACAGCACGGACCTGCGCCTGGCCGTGGCCCTGGCACGCGGAACCCACGCGGCCGCGATCAAGGTCTACGCGGATCTCGACCACACCACGGTCGCCGCGATCACCGCGGAGGCGCACCGCCAGGGCATCCCCGTCTGGGCCCACGCCACCGTTTTTCCCGCCACGCCTCGACAGGTCGTCATGGCGGGTGCGGACAGCGTCTCGCACGTGACGCTGCTCGCCTTCGACGGCGCCGACGGGCAGTTGACGAGCTACAAGAACAAACCGCAGATCGACCACCAGCGGTTCGCCGCCGGTGACGATCCCCGCCTCGAGGAACTCTTCGCCCTCATGCGACAGCGCGGGACCGTCCTCGACGCGACCGCCGGCATGGGGGCGAGCGACGCGCTGGCCGGCACCGGGCCGCAGGACGCGGCCCGCGCGGCCGCCAACGCCGAACTGGCCGCGCGTCTCACCGCCCAGGCCTACCGCGCCGGGGTGGACATCTCCACGGGCACCGACTACGAGACCGATCCCCAGGACCCCTTCCCGGCCCTGTACGAGGAGTTGGCCTTCCTCGTGCGTCGTTGCGGGATCCCGCCCGAGCAGGTGCTGCGTTCGGCCACGCTGATCGGCGCCCGAAGCGCCGGCGTCGAGAACGTGATGGGAAGCGTCGAAGCGGGCAAGCTCGCCAACTTCGTTGTCCTGGAGGACGATCCGCTGCGGGACATCGACCACCTGCGCAGTGTCACGCTGACCGTCAAACGCGGCCGTCGCTTCGAACGCGGTTCGTTCGTGCCCGGAAACTGCCACGCCGAAGAGCCCGGCCGCGTCGGGACCGAAGAATCCGGCCGCGTCGAGGAGACCCGATGACCACCACCCCCGTGATCATCAACGCGCTGGGGCAACTCGACAATCCCAACGCCACGGGGTCGCTCGAGGCGGTCGCCCAGCTCAACCCCTCCAGCGAGCAGCTCACCATCGACGCCCGGGCCCTGGCCGACGCGCACGCCTCGGGCCTCACCGCAGTCAATGTCACCCTCGGCTACACCATGGGCGATCTGCCTCCGTACGAGCACACGCTGCATGAGATCGCCGTATGGGACGCGATCATCCGCGACAACGCGGCGGATCTCACCAAGGTCCGCACGGTCGCCGACGTCCACCGGGCCAGGAGGGAAGGCAGGATCGGTGTCATCTACGGCTTCCAGAACGCCGTCGCCGTGGGAGAGGACACCGACCGTATCGCCACCTTCGCCGACCTCGGTGTACGTGTCGTCCAGCTGACGTACAACCAGGCCAACCACATCGGCGACGGATCGATGGCGGCCGCCAACCGGGGGCTGACCGACTTCGGGCGCCGCGTCGTCGAGGTCCTGGGTGACCACCACCTCATGGTCGACCTCTCCCACAGCGGCGAACGCACCTGCCTGGAGGCAGCGAAGAGTTCACGCAGTCCCGTGTCCATCAACCACACGGGCTGCCGGGCGCTGGCCGACCTGCCGCGCAACAAGACCGACGGGAACTCCGGCTGGCGGCCTCGCGCGGCGGCTTCGTGGGTATCTCCTTCATGCCCTTCCTCACCCCCTCAGGTCATGCCACTGCCAAGGATGTCGTCGAGCACATCGACCACGCGGTGAACGTGTGCGGAGAGGATCACGTCGGCATCGGCACCGGCGGAACCATCACATCCATCGACGACCTCGACGCCTACAGGTCGCGTCTCGCCGAGCACGTGGCCCTGCGCCGCGAAGCAGGCGTCGGCGCGGCGGGGGAACGCGGCGACACCCTCCCCTTCGTTCTCGACCTGCGAGGAGTGGACCAGTTCCGCGAGCTGATCCGCCTCCTGGAACGGCGCGGCTACCGCTCCGAGCGCATCGAGAAGATCCTCGGCAGGAACTTCCTGGACTACGCGGGCCGGGTGTGGGCACCGGAGGGGTGACAACTGTTGCGCGGTTCATCAGTAGATCCCAGTCTTTCTCTGCGTCCTCGCCGGAAGTCGAAGCACAAGGCACGGCTGGCCTGCCGGTTCACCACCGGCACGATCCGGGTCGTTCCTGACCGTCGGCATGTGGCGCTGCCCCGGCTGGGTACTGTCCGCACCCACGAGAACACCCGCAAGCTGCAGCGGCGGCTGGAGTCAACCGCTGGTTTCCGTCCTCCAAGACCTGCTCGGACTGCGGCGCGGTAAAAGCCAAACTGCCGCTGCACGTCCGCGTCTTCGACTCCTGCCCGCTCGTGATGGACCGGGACGAGAACGCAGCCCGCAACCTCGCCGCCCTCGCAGCGGCCGGCACAACCGGTACCGGAGTGGCGGGAGACCGGGACGCGCAAGCGTCAAACGACCGTGGAGCCGACCGGAAGACCCGCGCCACCACCCGCAGCCGAAGGGCCACGGGTGAGCGGGCAGGTGGCACAATCCCGCAGCAGCGGAGGAGGCGCAACATCGTCATCAGGACGCCGAAGCCCTCATGCTTTGGTGACACCGTTACGAACCTTCCGGGCGGAAACACCCGGATTGCTAAGACACACTGACGGTCTCGGCAACGGTTCTTGAGAACGTTCCCACGGCCGGGCGCAGCTACTGTCTGTGCGGGTCGTCGTCGGGCAGCCAGGCGTCGGGCGCGTGGATGCCGAGGTCGCTGACGCCGTTGGTCAGGGCGTCTACGACGGCCCGGACCGCGGCACGTTCTTCCCCACTGCGCCAGACCAGCGACCAGGTCCAGTAGACCTTCGGCGCGATCAGTGGACGTTGGACCAGGTCGGGTGGCAGCGGTGTGGTCTGGCCCTTGGGGGAGTTGACGACCGGGCGGCGGCTGCGGCGGACGTGGTCGAAGAACGCGGGACCGGTGATGCCGCCGTCGCGGATGCGGACCGCGCGGGCACCGGTGCTGTGGGACAGCTGTTCCGCGAAGGCGTTCCAGGACGCCCACGACGTGGTGTCGTCGTCGAGCAGAACGACGGCGTCCTGGATCCGTACGTCGCTGCTGTCGTCGCCGGTGGCGACGGCGTAGAGCCGGTCGGCGCCGAGGAGCCGGGCCTCCAGCCCCTGTCGTTCGAGCTCCGCGGTCCCTGCCCAGCACACTGCCAGGTCGAGGCTGCCGTCGGCGACCCGGGCGGCCTGGGTGTGGGAGGGGGCGACCCACGCGTCGACGTGAAGCTGGGCCACCGCGGCGGTGCGGGTGGTCAGGTCCGTGGGCAGCCAGTTGACATAGCCGAGACGCACCGTCTCGGATCCGGCCAGCCGGCCCGCGCGGCGCTGGAGGTCGTCGGCTCGCTCCAGCAGATCCCGGGTGTGCGGGAGCAGGGAGGCGCCGGCCGGGGTGAGGGCCACGGAGCGACGGTCCCGGTCGAACAGTCGTACACCGAGGTCACGTTCGAGCGCCTTGATCTGCTGCGAAAGTGAGGGGCCGGCGATCAATAGTCGCTCGGCGGCCCGGCCGAAGTTCAGTTCCTCGGCGACCGCGACGAAGTACCGCAGCTGGCGCAGTTCCACGCTCGTCATGCTACGTCCGTGGAAGGCTCGGCCTACCACCAGGGAGGACCCCTGTCGTGGCGGTTGCCCTGGTGTCGGCCCACGATGGACTCATGGAAACGCGACAGCGCGTCACCGCAAAGACCCCGGCCGACGCTCGGCCGGCCATCGCGATGCGGTCGACCGGCAACCTCGCTCCCGCCGCCCGCCGCCCGCCGCCCGCCGCCCGCCGCCCGCCGCCGCCCGCTGTCAGGGCCGGACGGTCGCGACGTCGAATACTTCGCCTATCGCGCTCCTGTTCACCGACAGCGCCGAGGTGTGACAGGGCACCCCAGTTCCTGGGCTTCGGCACCGTTGTCGCCGTAGCCGCCGACGACGGCGAGTACCGCACCGCTTGATCGGCCACCGATCGAGAACACAGACCCGCTTCACCGCGCACGGCGTTCCCGCTCCCGGCGAGCGCCCGGCCCCTGGGAGAAAGATCATGCGAGAGTTCCTGGTCGAGATCACCACCAACATTCCCGAGGGCACCAGCCAGGACGAGGTCGACCGGCGGCGCGCCGCCGAAGCCGTCCGGGCCAAGGAACTTGCCGCCACCGGCAACCTGGCGCGGCTGTGGCGGCCGTTCGGCGAACTACGCAGCCTCGGTATCTGGCGTGCCGCCGACGAGGACGAACTGCACGAGAAGGTGCTCGGCACGCTGCCGCTGCGCCCGTGGATGACCTTCAACGTCACCGCGCTCGAGTCCCACCCGAACGACCCGGGCAGGGCCGACGCCGCGTCCTGACGATCCACCCCACTGTCCGTTCCTCCCGTACTCGCCGCTGCAGGGACACGGCTGCGCCGGCGGGGATGGGCCCTGCCCCGAATTCGGGGATCACCCGTACGAGGACGTTGTCATGAGCGCGCAGATACGGCGCCCCTCTCCCGCTGGTGCGGGAAACCCCGGATCAGGAACCCCTGAAACTGAAACCCCCGACACGGGAACGCTCGAAACAGCAGTCCCTGAATCAGAAACGCTCGAAACATCAACCCGCGAAACACCAAACCCCGAAACACCAAACCCCGAAACAGGAACGCCCGAAACAGGCACCGCACCCCACTCACCGTGGGCCCATGTTGCCCGCGCCGCCGCCGCGCTGGCGGCCGGCATGGGCGTCGGTCGGTTCGTCTACACCCCGATCCTCCCCCTGATGCACAGCGGTGCAGGGCTGTCCGCCGGTGCGGGCGCGAACCTTGCCACCGCCAACTACGTCGGCTACCTCGTCGGTGCGCTCGCCGGAATCCTCGTTCCCGCGCTGGTTCGCTCACCCACGGTGCTGCGCGCTTCCCTGGTCGTCCTGACCGGCACTCTGGCCGGGATGTCCGCCACACACAGCACGACCGTGTGGATGATGCTGAGGCTGCTGGCCGGGGGAGCCATCGCTCTGATCTTCGTCATCGCGGTCAGCTCCCTCCTCAGCCACCTCCGGGACCAGCCCGCCCACCTGCCCGGGTGGGCCTTCGGCGGAGTGGGTGCCGGTATCGCCCTGTCCGGGCTGCTGGTTCTCATCCTGCGAACCGTCGCCGACTGGGAGGCCGCCTGGTGGGCCTCGGCCGGCCTCACGGCACTCCTCGCCGCGGCTTCGTGGAACCTCCGTCCCGAAATCCGTGTCGCGGCCCCCGGGGAATCCGGGGCGGCACCGGTCGGCCCGTTTGCGCAGCGCACCCACCGCTGGTTCGGCGCCCTGTTCACCAGCTACACCTTGGAAGGGATCGGCTACATCGTCGCCGGTACCTTCCTGGTCGCGGCGATCGGACAGAGTTCACCGGGCTGGATCGGCAGCGGTGCCTGGGTGCTGGTCGGCCTCGCGGCCGTGCCGTCCTCGGCGCTGTGGGCCTGGCTGGGGAGCCGCTGGTCCCGCCCCGACCTGCTGCTCGCCGCGCTCGTCGTCCAGGCTGTCGGCATCGTCCTGCCCGCCCTCGTCGGGGGAGTGGCAGCCGCTCTGGTGTCCGCGTTCCTGTTCGGCGCGACCTTCCTCGGTGTCAGCACCATCGCTCTGGCCGCAGGCGCCCACTTGCAGTTTCCCCGTTCCGTCGCCCTGCTGACCACCGGGTACTCCGCCGGTCAGATCCTCGGGCCTTTGACCGTCGCGCCTCTCCTCCACCACGGCTACCACCAGGCCCTCGTCCTCGCGGCGGTCGTAGTCGTCGTCGCAGCCGTCGGGGCGGCCGTTCTGCGCATCGGTTTCCCGCACGGGTCGGGCGTCGTTCGGCACACCGCTCCGGGACTGCCGTCCGTACCGGCAGCCGCCGCCGCGGCTTCGACCGACCGCCCCTGAAGAACCCGCGCTACAGTCGACCCTGTACGTGACCATGGACGTGAAGTGCCGTTTCCGAAACGCCCTCTGTGGCGTCCGGCGGGGCTTCGCGCCCGGCGCAACCGCCGCCGTCGCCTCCCCCTGACGTGGAGCCGTTGATGAGCACACCGCGGGACCTGTTCGTCGTGGCCATGGATGTGGAGCTCTCTCGCCCCGTGGAGCCGGGCGACCTGTCGCTCGCTCTCGCGGGAGCCGAGGTGATCGACCTCATCGCGGCCCAGGCCGTCACGCTGGACGGCGACCTCCTCGTGCCCGGTGGCGGATGGGAACCGGCTGATCGTCTGTTGGCCGAGGCTGCCTCGTCCCTCACTCGACAGACGCCTTACGAGTCGGTCGAGGACTGGCTGTGGCGCAGAGGGCGTGGCCTGTCCGCGGCGTATCTGGCCGACCTTGAGGCGGAGGGGCAGGGCACGCGCAAACGCCGCCGTTGGTTGCCTTCCCGAACAGGCCACACGGCGTCGGCTGATTCACCCGCTCGCCGTAGCGCGGCCGACCGCTGGGCTTCGCAGGAGCCCGTGCTCACGGCTCTCGCGACGGTCGTCGGCATCAGTGACAAGTCGGCGGAAGACTTCCCGAGCGTCACCGACGACGCGGTGCTGACCGTACTGGCCGCCGTCGACGACGCCGTGACGGAACTGGTGGCCGTGCGACAGCGGCGAGCCATCGAAGAAGCGGCCTTCGACAACATCTGGCGATCCCCGTGACGCGGGCGTCGGCAAGGCCGTGACGGCCCTGTACGGCTATGTGGCCGACGCCCTGGCGGGGGCGTCGACGCGGGTTGAGGCACTGTGGCCGGGCCAGGGGCTCCCTTGCGCGAGCCAGCCTTAGCCGAGTTTGCGGCCCCCGGCCGCCGAACCGCTCCTGGGCGCTTCTGGCTGTCACCGACACGGGCTCGCCGTGGCGTCGTGTCGGAGCCGGTGTTGCCCGCGGCAGAGCGGCGGCAGGTTCTCCAGGCCGGTCAAGTAGCCGGTCACGCCCGCACGGACGACGCGAACGCTGGCGCCACACCCGGATGGGAGAGGAGTAGCCCGCTGAGCATGTGTCGGCCCAGGTCGCCCTGGTCAGCGTATGGCGGCTGGTGACGATGGTGCGACGCGGAACCGTGTTCTCCCACGCCGCCTTCCGGTACGTGGACGCCGTGATCGGCGCGATCGTGGCGGCTGCCCTCCTGTGGTTCGCGGTCACGGCCCTCAACGCGCCGGGCCAGCGGGCCGACCCGGGCGTCACCGTCATCATGGGAGGGGTTGGCTTGGCCATCCTGGGGGTCGCGCTCATCGTGCTCGTGCTGAGGATGCTGCTCGCCCAGGCCGTCGCGCGCGACGTCGAAGCGGCGCAGATGCAGGCCGAGTTGGACGAGGTGATCTGATGCCGATCGTCGTCGACATCGACGTGATGCTGGCCAGGCGGAAGATGTCCGTGGGCGACCTCGCGGACCGCGTAGGGATCACGCCCGCCAACCTGGCGGTACTCAAGAATGGCCGCGCCAAGGCGGTGCGCTTCGCGACGCTCGCCGCGCTCTGCGAGGTGCTCACGTGCCAGCCGGGCGACCTGCTGCGCTGGGAGGCCGAGGACGCCGCGGGCGGATGATGTGCCCCGGAGCGGGCGTGAAAACGCTTGGCACCACCGGCCTGACACGGCACGTCGACCGCATGGACGTGGATCGCCGATCGCCCGCAGCACCGTCCCGACCTCGTTGGGCTGGTCCTCAGGGGTGACGGTGGGGAGCTCGCGGGCGTAGGACGACCTGTGGTCCGGCGCAGCTCCCGGACGCGGGTGCCCGATGGTTCTTCTGGGCGCACGCTCCCTTCGGCAGCCATAACGCTTTCCTCATGGAGGAAGGCTTGCGCGAGTCGAACCCCGTAGGCAGCGGACGTTACACACCAGGACGGGGCGGGAGCGTTAGAAGCCGGGGCCAGCCAGGAGTCCCCATCGGACTCCGTGGCCGGCCGTGTGCGGGCAGGTGGGCTTACAGCTGCGGCTGCGGCATCCGCTGCCAGCTGAACGGGCCGTAGGTGGTGTCGGTGACGGAGTAGTTGGCGTTCGGGTCGGCGGTCAGTTTCAGCCACTCCAGCGGGGTGGTGCTGCCGTGCACGACGATCCGGTGGAAGTTCGAGACGTTGTAGTAGGGGTGCTCGTTCCACGCGTTGTCGCCTGGGTCGTGGGCACACACGCCGGCGCCGGTGGCCGGGTCCGTCTCGCCGGTGCACGTTGCCGTCGGCGACAGTGGGTTGTCCGAGCGGTACAGGTGCGAGTCACCGTTGAGCATCAGCACCGGGCGGCTGAACTCGGTCGTCTTCGTTGCGACCTCGCTGATGATCGGCTCATAGTTCGTCAGGTGGTCCTTGGTCTTGCCGTCAAGGTCCCACATGTCGGCCTGCACCGAGATCACCACGGCCTTGGCGTGCTTGGCTCGCGCGTCGGCGAAGGCGGCATCGAGCCAGCGGACGTCGGCCGCGGTCCGGTTGGTCCGCTCGTCGATCTGAGCCTGAGGCGCGGTGGGCACCTTGTACCAGGGGTCGGCGTCGTTGTTCGAGCCGCCCGGCGCGTTGATGGTGACGAAGACGATGTCGTTCTGCGTCCACATCACGTTCTCGACGTACTGAGCGTCGGCCGGGTGACTCGGGTCGTAGGCGGTGGCCTGGGACACCACGTTCAAAGTCCCGCTGCCGAGGGTGTGGCCGGGCTGCGCGAAGAAGTCCTGCCGGACCTCGGCGAGGTTGTCGCGTGGGTCGCCACAGTGGTAGCTGACGCAGTCTTCCGGGTCGGTCGACAGGCCGCTTGTGCCGATGTAGTCGATCGCACCGGAGGCGGAGTCGTAGAAGCCGCCGCCCTGACCGGGCGAGGTGAGGCTTGACGACTTGTGGCAGTCGGCCCACTCGTTGTCGCCCGGTGTGTAGACGAGTGGCTTCGTGAAGGTCCGCCACTCGGACGCGATCGAGGTGTCGTAGTCCTCGGTGCAGAACTCCTTGCCCGAGTGGATGTCGCCGACGTGGATGACATCACTGATCGCCGGGTCACTGTTGATGGTGCCGATGAATGCCGGGGTCTTCTGGAACTGCGAGGTGTCGGCAGTCTGGCCCGCAGGTGCGTACGCCGACCTGCCGTACGGAGAATCTCCGAACACGGCGAGCGTCAGTGGGCCGCCGACCGCCGATGCCGTGGCGATCGGCACCACGGAAGAGACAAGTCCGACGGCGGCGAGCGTGATGAGCCCGCGCTTGAGCGTGCATCTCAACATGCGTCCCTACTTTCAGGTCCGGTTGAGGGGGGCGCTCCAGTGGACTGGATCACAGGGAGCGCGACAAGTCATCAATGGCGGCCTGCAGATGACGAGCCGGCGAAATTCCGGCCGCGCCGCGGGCCTTCCCACATCGACTCGGCCGGTGATCCGGGTCAGCCCAGCACGTCAGCGCGCTGTCCTGTCGCTTGCGTTGCGGCGGGCGTTCATGCACCAGCCGATCGTCCGCTCGACTTCGTGCATCCGGACGACCTCGCCAGCATGGTCCTACTCAGCGATACCCGTGAGCCCGTAGCTCCTCATCAGTGGTCGAGTCGTCGTGCGGCCCCGGGCGGCCAGGTGTCACGGGAACCATTGATGGCAACCACCCCCAAGTCATACCTGGGGCTACCGGATCCTCCGGACCGTACGACAGCCCATCCGACCCATCAACAACGGAGCGTGCCGGGCGTCGCGACGGGGCGAACCTTGGCTGACGCGGCCCTAGCTCAGTGGCGGCTTTGGGGCTTTCCTCGGCGGCACTCTCCAGGGACGGGCCGCACGACACAGACTCGACGATGGCGATTGAGACTGGGCCTGGGGCCGGGCTGCGTGGGATCGAACGGGCCTGAAAATTCTTTTGGCGGGTTGTCGATCTGCAGCCTCGTCATTCGTCATCCCGGTGTTGCCGCACCACGGGCAACGCACGAACCCGACGCACGACGAAAGAGGAGTTCACCGTGAAGTACATGCTGCTTATCATCGGCACTCAGGACGCCGAGCCCCCGACGGCCGAAGCCGACCAGGGCCTCATGGAGGCGTTCATGGCATACCACAAGGCGGTTTACGACGCGGGGGTCATGGTCGACAGCAACGTGCTGGACTCCTTCGAGACCGCCACCTCCGTCCAGGTGGGCGAAAACGGGGAACGCATGGTCACCGACGGGCCCTTCGCCGAGACCCGGGAGTATCTGGGCGGCTACTACATCCTCGACCTCCCTGATCTGGATGCCGCGATCGACTGGGCTGCCCGCTGCCCCGGGGCCCGGGCCTGGCGGGTCGAGGTGCGCCCGATCCAGGACTTCAACCTGTCATGACCGGCGGGCGGGCGGCCGGCATGGTCGAGGCGGTGTTTCGTGAGGAGCGGGGCCGGCTGCTCGCCATGCTCGTGCGCCAGTTCGGTGACCTCGACCTCGCCGAGGATGTCGCGTCCGAGGCTGTCGAGGCCGCGTTGGAGCGCTGGCCCGTCGAAGGGGTGCCGACGACACCCGTGGCCTGGTTGCTCACCACCGCGCGGCGCAAGGCCGTCGACCGGTTGCGGCGGGACAGGGCCTACGCCCAGCGACTCGCGGTCATGCACGTCGAGGCGCGACAGCTCGTCCCCGCGGTGCGCGAGCGGGAGAGCGACGATGTCCCCGACGAACGGCTGCGCCTGTTCTTCACCTGCTGCCATCCCGCACTGTCCGTCGAGGCCCAGGTCGCGCTGACGCTCCGGTGCCTCGCCGGGCTGTCCACACCCGAGGTGGCGCGGGCCTTTCTGGTGACGGAGGCCACAATGGCGCAGCGGATCGTGCGGGCCAAGCGCAAGATCCGCGACGCGCGGATCTCGTTCCGTGTGCCCGAGGCTGACGAGTTGGCCGGGCGTATTCCCGGTGTGCTGCGGGTGGTCTACCTGATCTTCACGGAGGGCTACGCCGCCAGCGCGGGCGAGGACCTGGTGCGGGCCGACCTGACCGACGAGGCGGTCCGACTGGCACGGATCCTGCACCGGCTGTTGCCTGCCGAGCCCGAGGTGAGCGGGCTGCTCGCGCTGCTGCTGCTGGTCGACGCCCGCCGCGCTGCCCGCGTCGATGCGGCGGGGGAGCTGGTGTCGCTGGAGGACCAGGACCGCGCTCTGTGGGACGCCGACCGCATCGCCGAGGGCCGCGACCTGGTCGTCGCCGCCTTGTGCGGGCCTCGCTCCGGGCCGTACGCGCTGCAGGCGGCGATCGCGGCCGTGCACGATGAGGCTGCCGACGTCGCCACGACCGACTGGCCGCAGGTCGTGGCGCTCTACGACGTGCTGTTGCGGGTCTCTCCGTCGCCGGTGGTCGAGCTCAACCGGGCGGTGGCCGTGGCGATGCGCGACGGTCCGGAGGCTGGTCTCGCGGCGTTGGACGCGCTGAACGCCGACGCACTGCGGGGCTACCACCCGCTCCCGGCGGCGCGGGCGGATCTGCTGCGCAGACTCGGTCGCACTGCCGAGGCGGCCGCGGCCTACCGGGCCGCGCTCGAACTCGTCGACAACGAGCGGGAGCGGGCCTTCCTGCGCAGGAGACTGGCCGACCTCTGATCACTGCCTGCGTCACTCTCACCTCTCGGTTACGAAGCCAGCTCGCCGCCTACCCGGGCCGCTCCCACTGCTTCTACAACGCCTTTGATGCCGGCTCGGTCACGGTTTCCAGGCGCGCAGGAATGCGGGGACCACAGGCCGACAGATCCTGAACAAGGGAGCCTGGGCCAGTTGTCCCAGGGTCAGACCTGGCCAAGGACGGTGCCCCACGAGTCTCACAGTTGTCCCAACACCACACCAGCGGAGCGCCCAGCTGCTGGTGGGTCGCAATCATCAGGTCGCCTCGTGCCAGGCGAAGGTCTTGGTCTCGCCCTTGCGACCGTGGTACACGTGCAGCCGGTAGAACAGCGCCTCTGCACCGCCCTCACGCCACCTGCTGCGCCGCTGGCGCACCGTGCCGGGCGCGACCCTCAACTCCACAGCCACCGCATCCGCGCTCTCACCGCGCTCGAACGGCCCGACGTGGGCCTCGGTCCTCGACCAGCGTGTCCAGGCCGACGACGGCTTAGTGTACGCGGCCGCGGACGGTGCCCGCCTCTCCTTTCCCGCCCCGGACCCGGAGACGGGCGAAGCCGTCGGCCCGGAGACGCCCGGCTCCCGCCTCACCCTGTCCTGGGACGACGAAACCGACGGCGCCGTCCGCATCACCGCCCCGGACACCGGCCTGATCCAGGTCTTCCACTCCCCGGTCGCGACCGCCGACGACGCGGCAGTCGACCTCCCCCTGCAACACATCCAGGACCGCAACGGCAACCGGATCACCCTCGTGTACGACGAGGGCGACATCCCCGGCGCGGTCGTCCACTCGGGCGGCTACCGCATCGCCCTGGACCGCCACCCCTCCCTCTCCCGCATCACCGGCCTGCGCCTGCTCGACCCCGCCGCACCGCAGGCCCCCGGCACCACCCTGCTCACCTTCGGCTACGACGAGGCAGGCCACCTGACCGAGGAGACCAACTCCTCCGGCCTGTCGATGCGTTACACCTACGACGCCGACGGCCGCATCACCTCCTGGACCGACCGCAACGCCACCACCTACTGGTACGCCTACGACGATCAGGGCCGGGTGGTCGCCACCGGCGGCACCGGCGACGCCCTGGCCTCCACCCTCGTCTACGACGACGCCACCCGCACCACCACCGTCACGAACTCGCTCGGCCACACCCGCGTCTACCAGCACAACGAGGCCCTCCGTCTCATCCGCGAGACCGACCCGCTCGGTCACGTCACCGAGCAGGAATGGAACGAGAACCTCCAACTCATAGCGGTCACTGACCCGTTGGGCCAAGTGGTGCAGTACAGGCACGACGAGCTCGGCCGCGTGACACGCGTAGTACGGCCAGACGGCACCGAACTCGCCACCGAATACAACGAGTTGCGTCTACCGACACTGATGGTGGATCCGGCCGGCTCGCAGTGGGTCCAGGAGTACGACGGGTCCGGCAACCCCGTAGCCGTCACCGACCCCGCCGGTCGCACCACGAACTTCGCGTACGACGGGACCGGTGGCCTAAGGCTTGGCACCGACGCACTCGGCCACAGCATGCTGCCGCGCAACGAAAAGGCGGGCATGCCTGTTGAGGTGACGGACGCGCTGGGGGCGGTGAGGGCCTGTGAACGTGACGGATTCGGGCGGCCCATCATCCTGACGGACTCGCTGGGCGCGCGGATGCGCCTGGAGGGGACTGCCGAGGGCAAGCTCGCCCGCCGCACATCCGCTGACGAATCCGAGGAGACCTGGCTTTACGACGGCGAGGGCAACCGCACTCACCACACGGACGCGAACGGCGGCGTCTCGCGCTTCGAGTACACGCACTTCGACGTCATAGCAGCCCACACCGGAGCTGACGGCGTGCGCCACGAGTTCGCCTACGACTCCGAACTCCGCCGCGTCCAGGTCCTCAACCCCCAGGGTCTGACTTGGGACTACGAGTACGACGCGGCGGGCCGCCTGGTCGCGGAGTCCAACTTCGACGGGCCCACGATGCTCCGACCGCACCCGCACCAGCGACCCTGCCAAAGCTTCGCCTGTTGAACATCAGAGATCTTCCCTCCGCCTCATCGGGCAGTACCGGCCTCGCGCGATTGCGGGGCTTGCGCTCGATCAGCGGCCCCTGGCGTGCGCCATGGCCCGTGGAGAATGACCCTCACGGAGTCATTTGTCACCTGTCAAAACGGTGACGAAGGTAAGCGGCCCTACTCTTCTGTGCAGTGGAGAGGTATTTCACCTCCACATATCACTGCCTTGACGGGTGACACATTCAGTGCGAGCATCTTCACCACTCAAGCCGAGGAGGGCGAGATGACGCGCGAGGAGAAGAAGACTTCGGATGCCGCCGAGGTCCTGCGCCATGCACGGTTCGGCAGGTTGCCGGAGCGAATCCGCCTGGAGGACACGGTTGAAGAGAAGCCGGCCACGGTGCCGGATCCGGCGCAGCACGCCTACAACCCCGACGAGTGGCTCGTCCGAACCTGCCTGTGAGGCGAACGTGAAAATACCCAAGATCCTCAAGAGTCTGGCGGCAGTCCTCACGGCGGTGGTGATTGCCTTCGGCTGCTTCGCGCAGGTCTTCTGACACCCTGCAGTGCGTGGGGGCCGGAGCGCGGACTTTGCTCACGGCTCAGTCGGACACCCCAGGGTGCGCGGCCACCTGGTGATGCGCATGCTGGAACCCGCTCGCAGGTCGCGATCCTGGTGCGCACCACGAGCGAGTTCCGGCGTGATCAGATGCCGCCGGGTGTGTCCGGATGCCCCGGGACCGCCCCAGCCGGCGAGCCAGCGAGGCCCGAACCCCGAGTCCGGGGCGCGCTGGGTGGACGTGACGGCCTCCGCCGCAGGCCGCCCCGCCGATGTCATGCCTCGGCCAGCAACACCTCCAGCGCCACAGCCGTATCCGGATGGCGCCCGACCAGTTCCGCGCCTCGCGGGTGAGGAGCCGCCGGCTCCCACGCCCCGTCGCAGCCCAGCAGGCTCGCCACCGCGTCGCACGTCGCGGGGTGGGCGGCGAGCAGCGTGACACCGCCGCCCCCGTACCACTCGGGCTGTGCGGCGACCGGCTCCGGCTGCGCCCGCCACGGCGGCACCCACTCGTCCAGCATCGGGAGCCGACCGGGGAAGATCCGCCCGGCCTCACGGATCAACAGCGGGGCGAACTCGGCGCCCCCCGATCGCAGGGTGGTGATCAGGGTCGGCAGCCACGGCAGGAGCACTGGGTCCGGCAGCCGTCCGAACGCGTTCGACACCGCCTCCACGACGAAGTCGGTGAGGCCGGGGACGGGCTCCAGGGCGTGGACGAAGCCGCTGAGATAGCGCGGATAGGCGGGCACCACCAAAGGGTTGGCCAGCAGCTCGTCGCACCTCGCCCGAAGGTCCGCGCGGGAGAGGTCCCCGAGCTGCACCTGAGCCGCCCACAGCAGCGCCGTCCTCGACGGCTCCTCCGGGTGCGACTGGGCGACCGCCAGCTCCAGCTGGGACCGGTCGCAGCCCAGCGACAGCGCCAGGCTCTCCATGCTGAACAGGAAGCCCAGCATCGCCGCCACTTGGCGGACGGTGGCGTCGTGGTCCGTGAACGCCGTCGGCAGCAGGGTGCAGTAATGCGCGTATCCGGTCTTGACGAAGGACTCGATCCACGGTGGCAGCACCGGCTCGCTGGTGCGGTGGTACGACAGCAGCCGCCGGACCCGGCGCAGTACTTCCGGCGCACCGTCCACGCTGCGCTCCGCCGACAGCACCTCCAGGGCGCGGGTGCCCAACTCGTCGGCGAGGCGGCGGCTGCGCAGGTACAGCGTCGCGTCCTCGACGGCTTCCAGGACGGTCGCGGCGGTGGCCTGTGGGGCGTACGCCGTGCGGCGCAGTCGCTGCTCCAGGACCTGCTCGATGCTGACGCCTTCGTAGCCGAGCTCGATGAGCGCGCGCTGGTGGGTGCCCAGCGCCAGATCCCACGACTCCTGGATCGGTCGCTCGCCGAGTCTCCGCTCACCCATGATCGGTCGCGCGGCACCCTGCGGCATCAGGTAGCGCAGCATCCACAACACGTCGGAGCAGCGCTCCAGTTCCGGTTGGGAGGCGATGTCGAGCAGCGCCCGTTGTACGCCGCGCTGCTGGAGCCTCAGGTTCAGCGGCGCGAGCCGGTCGTGCACGTCGCGGGCCAGAGGTGGCAGCGCGTCGTAGCCCACCTGGCCGATCCGGTCGCCGCCCATCATGATCTCCACGAGCCGGCGCACATCGCGCCGACCGGGCACGGCGTCCTTCTCGATGCAGGTGACGGCCGCGTCCTGGAAGTCGTACGGCGTCGGCTTGGCCCGGTCGCGCATCCCGGCCAGCAGGATCGACGTCTCGAACACCGCGATGGCGTCGGCCGTGGAGGCGAGATAGCCGTTGCGGCGCGCGGCGCGCACGATCTCCACCGACCACCCGAGCAGTTCGGCCTCGTCCAGCCGGTCCAGGACGGGCGGTTGCCGCAGGAATCCGGTCAGCTTGTCCGAGGGCGGGACCGCCGGTACAGGAGCGGGCGCAGCCGCGCTCTTCTTGGCCTTGGACTTCCTCGCGCCCGCCTGACCCGCCAGACGGTACGGATCCACACGCGTGCGCTTCACGTTCTTCGCCCAGACCGTGGCGGCGATCGACACCGAGCCCGCGGCGAGGCCGAATTGCGCCTCGATCGCCGCGTGGCTGGACGGAATCAGACCGTGCTGCCACTTGGTGGCGCTGCGCGGGCTGATCTCGAAGGTGCCTGTGCCCTCGACGCCGAACTCCGCGACACGGCTTGCCGCATGGAAGGCGCCGCACACATAGAGGCAGTCCGCTGGGTCGGTGCCCGTCGCGGACAGGTGCTCGCGCATCCTGGTCCACATGTACCGCTCGCGGTCCTCGTCCACGCGCACCCGGTGCGGGTCACCAGGTGCCAGGCGTCGGAAGAGGCTGCCGATCAGGAGCATGACCTGGCGGTAGGTGTCGTGATCGCTGTCGCCGAGCGGCAGTTCGACGTACTGGTGCCACCACTCCGACCAGTGGCGCACCCTGCCGTGGCGCAGCAGGTGCTCCTCCAGTTCGGCAAAACGCGGCCGTAGATCGCCGATCTCCACACCGACCGCGTCACCGTGCAGCGCGGCCTCCTCCTCGGCGGGCGGTGCGTCCGGATCGGCCGGCTCGGCGTCGTGTTCGGCGCGTGCGTCCCACTGGAAGACGTGGTCCGAGGAGCGGTCGACGAGAACCAGTTCGACACCCGGCGTGTCCAGCGCGTAGGCGATCGCCTGGTACTCGGCCGAGGCCTCGGTGATCGGTGCGACCACCGACAGCGGAGACCAGTCGGCCGGGAAGCCGTCGACCTCGGTCGCGAACGCCTGGACCGCCACCGGCAGCCTGCAGTTGCGCAGTTCGGTCAGCAGTGGCGCCATGTCCTCGCACAGCTCCAGGTACACGACCTTCGGCTGCTTCTCCCGCAGGCGACGTGCCATCGCGATCGCCGAGGCCGGCGAATGGTGGCAGACGGGGAAGATCTCCAGCGGCTCGCGCACCGCGCGGTCGACGTCGTCGACGATTCCGAGGAGGATGCCCTCCAGGGCGTCGGGCCCGTCGGCGAACGTCCCGGCGGCCTCCTGCAACTGCGCGCGCAGTGCTTCGAAGGTCCCCTCGTGCATGCCGGTCATGACAGGGTGGCGATCGCGTCGCGGCCGCCCTCCAGGAACTCCGGCCAGGATCCGCCCTCTTCCTTGCTGCGCGGCTCGACGACGCCGTGCAGGTACTTGTTGAGGATGGCCAGGTCCTCGGGCTCGCGCCGTGCCAGTGACCCGACGAGCGAGGAAGCCAGCGTACGGGCGGTCAGGGCGCGTTCGCCGAAGAAGTTGCTGTGCAGGATGGCGTCCTCGAGCACCCCGATCTGTTCGGCGGACGACAGCGCGGACTCCAGCTTCTCGTCGTCGCTGCCGGCCGCGGCCGCGGAGGCGCGCAGGTCGGCGAAGCTCTGCAGCAGCACGTCGAGCAGCGTCGGCGGCACGTCCAGCTCGATCTGGTGACGGCGCAGCAGTTCCTCGGTGCGGAAGCGGACGATCTCCGCCTCGCTCTTCTTGTTCGTCACCACCGGGATGCGGACGAAGTTGAAGCGGCGCTTGAGCGCCGAGGACAGGTCGTTGACGCCCCGGTCGCGGCTGTTGGCGGTCGCGATGATCGAGAAGCCGGGCTTGGCGAAAACGATGTTGTCGCTGTCCAGTTCGGGAACCGAGATGTACTTCTCGGACAGGACCGAGATCAGCGCGTCCTGGACGTCGCTGGTGGAGCGGGTGAGTTCCTCGAAACGGCCGATTGCGCCGGTCTCCATCGCGGTCATGATCGGTGAGGGGATCATCGACTCCCGCGACTGGCCCTTGGCGATGACCATGGACACGTTCCACGAGTACTTGATGTGGTCCTCGGTGGTGCCGGCCGTGCCCTGCACGACCAGCGTGGAATTGCGGCAGATCGCGGCGGACAGCAGCTCGGCCAGCCAGCTCTTGCCGGTGCCGGGGTCGCCGATGAGCAGCAGGCCGCGGTCGGAGGCGAGCGTGACGATGGACCGCTCGACGAAACTGCGGTCGCCGTACCACTTCTGCGGGATCTCCCGCTCCAGGCCGTCGGCGCGCTCGGAACCCAGGATGAACAGGCGGACCATCTTCGGGGACAGCCGCCAGGAGAAGGGCTTGGGGTTGTCGTCGATGGACTCCAGCCAGTCCAGTTCCTCGGCGTACTTGATCTCGGCAGGGGCGCGCAGCAGGTCGGACATGTCAGGGCCTTTCTCAACCGGTATTAAGCGAGGAACGTCTTGAGTTCGTGGACGAGCTTGCGGATGTGGCCGGAGATCACCGGCGTACCGAGGTCCTTGAAGCGCTCCCGGAACCATGGGTTGACGCTGCCGCGGCCGGAGCTGGTCACCGAGCCGACCGGGATGAACTTGGCCCCCGAGCGGTGAATGGCGGCCATGCTCTCGAACAGCTGCTCGGTCCGCCATTCGTAGAAATCGGAGATCCACACCACGACGGTGTTGCGGGGTTCGGCGATCTTCGGCTGAGCCAGCGCCATGGCGACCGTGCCGTCGGTACCGCCCCCGAGGTTGGTGCGCAGCAGGCTCTCGAAGGGGTCGTGCACCCACGGCGTGAGGTCGAGCGCCTGCGTGTCGTACGCGATCAGGTGGACGTCCACCTTCGGCAGCCCGGTGAAAATCGACGCCAGGATGGTGCAGTTCACCATCGAGTCGACCATCGAGCCCGACTGGTCCACGACGACGATGAGCCGTTGGGGCGTCGTCTTGCGGGCGGTGTGCCGGTAGTAGAGACGGTCGACGTACAACCGCTCCTCCTCCGGGCTCCAGTTGGTGAGGTTCTTCCAGATCGTGCGGTCGAGGTCGAGGTTGCGGAACACCCGCTTGGGCGGGACGGAGCGGTCCAGGTCGCCTACTGTGGCCTTCTCCACCTGGGTGCGCAGTACTTCGGCGACCTCGTCGACGAACCGGCGGATCAGGGCCTTGGCGTTGGCCAGGGCCACGCCCGAGAGATTGTTCTTGTCCCGCAGCAACTGCTCGATCAGCGACATGCTCGGAGTCAGCCGCGCGGCGAGCTTGGGGTCGGCCAGCACCTCGCGCAGATGCATCCGCTTGACAAGGTCGGCCTCGATGGCGCCGAGTTCCGGGCCGATCGCCGGAATCAGCCGGCTGAGATCGGGCGTCGTGCGCGGGTTGCCGGTGCCGGTGGGGCTGACGCCTGGTCCTGCGGCGCCTGCTCCGGCCCGTCCGCCGGTGCGGCCGCCGCGCAGTTCGCCGGGCTTGCAGCCGAGCGCGAGCTCCAGCCAGCCCGCGTCGGACTGCCAGCGCGCCAGCTGTCCGGCGGTGACAGTGCCGGAGCCCGAGGCGAAGACGTTGAGCAGCACCTTCGACACCAGGGCGGCGCGCCGTACTTCGGCTGCCCGGTCGCGCGCACCGTCGTCGGCGGGCTCGGGCGCCATCAGACCGTCGAACTCGCAGGCCAGCTCCGGGTGGCGCTGCACGATCGAGTCGACGGAGGCCTGCGGGTCCAGCAGCGCTGACGGCAGACCGATGTTCTCGACGACGGCGAGGCTCGCCGATTCCAGGGTCCCCTGCTCCTCGTGGTCGAAGAGGCGGGCGAGGAGTCGCCAGTACAGGACCTGACGGCGGTTGTCGTGGGAGTCCACCTCGGGGTTCGGTGGGGTCGCGTACCTGGGCGGTTCTTCGGTCGCGTGCTCCGTCATTTCCGCAACAGCCTCCCCGCCCGCTCCCGCAGCACGGCCACCGCGTCGGTGGCGGCCTTCTCGGCCTTGACGCCCGCCTTGTCGGTGGTGCCCCCGGCCCATCCTCCGGCGTGGATCGCGACAGCCTTCTTCCGTACGGTCGTCTCGACGGCCAGCGGCTGGACGCGATACGTCCCGGCGTCCCAGCGGAGCAGCCCGATGCACGCGCTGGACGCCGCGACGGCCTCGGGGGTGAGCGGCCCGGCGGTCGGAATCCGGTCGGTGTCGACCACGAGGGAGTGTCCGGCGACGGTGAACATGAGAGCGTCGTCGTCGCTCCGGGCGACGTAACCCTCAAGGAATACGGGGACCGCGATGCGCGCCGGGTGCCGGTCGAGCGGTGCGGTTGCCGCGTCGGTGGCGGTCGGCAGGGCGACGCGAGCGGTGGCGAAGGCGTCGGCGGGCTCGCTCGGGCGTGCGTGCTCGTCGCTCCAGATCAGGTCACCCTCGGCGGTGACCGGCATGCCCACGAGGTCCATCGAGCGGCCTTCGCTGACGGCTGCGAGGAGCGACATGTGCGGGCGCAGCAGCTGCCAGAGGCCGGCTCCTACGACCGTGTCGGGCTTGGGCACCGACACACCTGCCCGCACCAGACGGGGCACGGCTCCGTCGGCGGGCTCGAACACCGCGTGGACCTGGGCCTGTCCGGCGGTCGCGTGTTCCTGCAGGTCGACGCCGAGGGGCAGGAGGCGGCCGGTGGCGGTACCGGTCGCGGGCCTGTCGGCGGCGTCGGGCAGCGTCAGGAGCATCGCGCGCGACCAGAGGTCGCCCCAGCGGCGTACCGGAACACGCTCCAGGGACGTGCCCGGGCAGGACGCGGCGAGTTCGGCGGCGAAGCCGTCGAGCAGCGTTGCCAGGCGGCGCAGGGCCGGGTCCGGAAGCATCGCGGAGACGATCTGTGCCGACCCGGAGACCACGTCGTGGTCGATTCCCTGCCATCCCGCGCGCGCCAGATCGGACAGCCAGGAACGGGCGGCGACGAGCAGATTCGCCGCTTGCGGCTCGATGGCCGAAGGGGCGGTCTCCTCGCTGTGGGTGCGGCCGGTCGCCTCGTCGAGGCGGCTCACGAGGGCGTCGTACACGGAGCCGAGCAGTGCCGTGCGAGCGGCGGCGAGGGCGATGAAGTGGTCTTCGCCGGCGGCTCCGGCCGCCGTCTTCTCGGCCGCCTCGGCGAGCCTGGCGGCCAGCGGCGTCCCCGCGACAGCGTGGGCGAGCTCTGACAGTCCGGCGGCCTGAGCGGGTTGGGGACGGAGCAGGCCGGCGACGAGAGCCCGGTCGAAGACGTCGACGGCCGCCAGGGCTTCGTCGAGCCCGGCGATGGGCTCGGACAGCAGGTCGGCGCGCATCACGCCACCGCCCTGGTCGGCGGGAACCACTGCATCTCAGGCAACGGCGCGGTGCTCGGGGCGAGTTCCAGGTAGGCCAGATGGCGCAGGAACCGGCTGAAGACGGGCGCGGCGGCCTTGGTGTCCCCCTGCGATGGACGTGTGTTGCTCATGGCGGCCGCGATGGTCTGCGCGCTGGGCTCGCCGTCCACGGTCTCGACCTTCAGATAGCGGGCGACGCGCTCGGCGCCGTACTGCAGCGCCGCCTCGTTGATCAGGGCCCGGATGTGATTGCAGAACGAACCCCGCGCGCCGCCGCACGGGCGGTTGTTGTTCGTACTGCAAGCGAACGCGTAGGTGCCGACCCTCACGGACGAGACGTAGACCCGCTCGATGTCCGATCCGCTGGACACCACGCCCTGCAAGCGTCCGTCGGCCAGCTCGACGAACGGGACCTTGGCCAGCTTGCGCGGCCGTGCGGGTGCTATCACCCGTGCCGTGCTCGACCTCTCCCAATCCGACAACGCACCATCTCCTATGCACCCAGGGGGACTTCCGCACCACAGTGGTGGGACACGAATGAACATAGTGGCGACCACTGACAACGCCCGATCGCGGACGCACGGCCGCGTCGAGCACGCTCGTTCCGGTCGCCCGTGAAGCCGCTGCGGTGATGAGTGCGGACGCCTGGACGGGGAGACCGGCGGCCACGGTGCTCATGAACAAGGCCGCGGACAGCCGACTCGCAGAATCCGCTACGACGTGCGCCAGGTGTCGGTCACGGGAGCCGACATCCCTCGCCCCCCGGCCGCTGGCGGCTTTCAGCCAAGCGTGCGGACCAGCAGGAGCGCCACATCGTCGTCGGGATCGGGGCGCAACGTGCCGAGCAGCATGTCGCTGGTCCTCTCCAAGGACTGCCGTGTGCCTTGAAGGATCCTCGTCATGGATTCCAGCGCGACGTCGATGGACTGGCTGCGGCTCTCGACCAGTCCGTCGGTGTACAGGGCGAGCAAGGAGCCCGGAGGCAGTTCCTGCTCCATGGTGCCGAAGGGCACGCCGCCGACGCCGAGGGGTACGCCGCCGGGGACGTCCAGGAGTTCCGCACTGCCGTCGGGACGGATCATGACGGGCGGGAGGTGACCGGCGCTGGACAGTTCGCAGGTGCCCCGTCGGGGGTCGCACACGGCATAGACGCAGGTGGCGATCGTGTCACCGAGGGAGCCGGCGATGCCGTCGAGATGGTGCAACAGCTCGGCGGGGGAGGGGTCGAGACGGGCCAGCGCTCGCGTGGCGGTGCTCAACTGTCCCATGATGGCCGCGGCTTGGACGCCCTTGCCCATCACATCGCCGACGATCAGACCGGTCCGCCCCCCGCTCAGGTGCAGTACGTCGTACCAGTCTCCGCCGACCTCGCTCAATGCCGGAAGGTAGCGGACGGCGATGTCGAGGCCCTCGTGGTCCACGGGCATGACCGGCAACAGACTGCGCTGGAGGGTCAGCGCCGCGGTGCGCTCGCGTCCGTACAGCCGGGCGTTGTCCACGCAGATCGCCGCACGGGCGGCGAGTTCCGAGGCGAGGATGTGGTCCTGTTCGTTGAACGAACGGGGGTTGATGGTGCGGTACAGACTGAGCGTGCCCAGCACTTCGCCCCGGGCCACCAGCGGGACGGCCAGGTAGGAGTGGACGCCTGCCGTACGCAGGATCTGGGCGGCATGGGAGTCCCTGGCTATCCGTCGCAGCATCGCGGAATCCACCCGCTCCACCAGGACCGGCCTGGCTTCCCGGACGCACTGGGTGATGATCCGGGTGGAGCCGTAGGTGGCCAGCTCACCGACCGGGTCCGCGGCGTGGATGGCGTCCGTGAGGTACCCGGCCGATACGGCCAGTGCCCGGAACTCGGCGTGGGCGTCACCGATGACCGCGGTGGTGGTGCCGCGGGCGACCACCGCCTCGAGCACATCGACGGCGGCCAGATCCGCCAGCTCCGGTACGGCGACGTCGGCCAGTTCCCGGGCGGTCTGCTGAAGATCCAACGTGGTGCCGATGCGGACACCGGCGTCCGCGATCACGGACAGGCGCTCACGGGCCCGGGCGACCTCGGCCGCGGCCTGCTGCCGCTCGGAGACGTCGATGACGGCAACCGCCAGCCCGAGGACGCGGCCCTGGGCGTCCTCGATGCGGTGGTAGGACTCCGAGTACGCACGGTCCTCGGTTTCGGCCGCCGTCCTGCCGACGGTCTGCTGGTCCAACAGGGATTCTCCGCTGGCCAGGACAAGCCGCATGCGAGACTCGATGGTGTCCGCGTCCAGACCCGGCAGCACATCCCGGATACGGCGTCTCAGCACCGCTTCCTCGGGCAGACCGTTGATCCGCTCCATGGCCGGATTGACGCCCACCCATCGCAGATCGGTGTCGAAGACCGCGATGCCCACCGGGGTCTGATTGACCAGACTGTGGGAAAGGGCGAGGTCCCGCTCCACGCGCCGTACCGTCGTGGCGTCCGCCGCCAGGCCCAGAAGGTGGGCCTGCCCGTGGCTGTCGCGCAGCCGCATAGTGCGAAACTCCACCGGGCGTTCGGTGCCGTCCCTGTGCTGCAGGGGGAAGACACCCGCCCATCGGGCTCCGGACCGGACCTGTGCGAACAGCTCGCGCGCCCGCTGCCGGTTGTCGGGCGACACCAAGAGGTCGTCGGCGCCATGGCCCAGAGCCTCCTCCGACCGATATCCGAGCAGTTGTTCGGCTTCGGGACTCCACAACACGATGCGCCCGTCGCTGTCGAGCACCACGGCCGCGACCTGCAACAGGTCGAGCAGCCCGCCCGGCGCGGCGGTGATTCCGTCGTCGTTTCCGGTTCCATACCCGTGCATGTCAGCCGCTCCCTCCGGCGCGGCACCGGCACTGCCAAGATCCGCCTTGCGGGTTCTCCGATTAGGTCACAACGCGCTCCGGAGGGCAACACCTGCACCACGGACCCGTTCACGAACCGCAGGTGGCGGGCGTGGTGGCGCGTGGCCGCCGTACCCCATGCGTGACCGTACGGGTGACGGTGCGGACCCCCCGGGCGCGGCCCGGGGGTCCGGCATCGCCTACGCCATGGTCACCCTTTGGGCACATACGAAGGGAGCCGGTCATGAGCGCATTCCTCACAGCACGGCGCGTCAGGACGACGCCGGAAGGCATGCTGTGGGAGCCGAGCGAACGCTGGGTCCGTGGTCGCATCGGCGACATCACCGTCGTCGACAGCAGGCATCCGGTGCTTGTCCGGGAGCCCGGTCGGCCGGTCCCGCTGTACGCCTTTCCCTGCGAGGAGATCCGGGCCGACCTGCTGCGCGCGGCCAGGAACCCACCGCTGGGCAAGCACTCCGGCTCGAAGATCGATCTTCATCCACCCCCGCGACCCGCACAAGCGGATGGACGCGCTGCCGAGCAGTCGGCACGTCAAGGTGGAGATCAACGGCACGATCGTCGCGGACACCAGCCGCCCCGTGCTGCTCTTCGAGACCGGTCTGCCTGTGCGCGACAACATCCCGCGCGAGGACGTCCGCCTCGATCTGCTCGTCCCCACGGACCACACCAGCGGCTGCCCGTGCAAGAGCACCGCCGATTACTGGTCCCGGCAGACCGAGGCCGCCGCCCGCCGAACCTTGCCCGCAGCTGTCCGCACCCGCTGCCCGCAGTGGCCGGCAGCGAACCGCTCATTGCCTTCTACAACGAAGCAGTCGACATCACCGTGGACGGTGAACGTCTGGATCGCGCTGCCATGGGAAGGGGCCGGAGTCTTGAGGACTCCGGCCCCTCGTTCGAATCCCAGGGGATCCGAGTACATTCCCCGTGCCCGGCCACCGCTGTGGGGGTGCCACCTATGCGTGGCATAAGTAGTCCCGCGCAGCAGTGGCGACGCGGGGCTACCGGGGAGAGTCCAACTGGCTTTGCCGAGTTGACTCGCCGTCAAACATCAAGCGTCAGTGTCCGCCGCCGCCGTGTCCACCGCCACCGCCGTGTCCACCATTGCCGCCGTGTCCACCATTGCCATGTCCACCGTTACCGTGTCCACCGCCGTCGTGTCCACCGTTGTCGTGTCCACCGTTGTCGTGCCCACCGTTGTCGTGCCCACCGTTGTCGTGTCCACCGTTGTCGTGCCCACCGCGGTCGTGCCCACCGTTGTTGAACCCACCGTGGTCGTTGTTGTCACACGATCCATGACCGCCCCAGTAACTGCTGCTGCAGTAGTCGTCGGACGAATCGTGGTGGTTCGAGGTGGTGGCGCCGGCGACGCCCGCTCCGCCCAGGGCCAGAGCCAGGGCAGCGAACAGGCTGGCGAACAGTCGGAAAGCTGTTGATGTTGTTACCCGCATGGTGTTCCCCTTCCCGGGAGCGTTGACGGCTCCCAGCCCCGCACGGTCGCGGCGACGTGAGCACCGGGAAGGCGCTGATACGTTCGCAAAGGGATCCGGTACATCGGCCTTGAAAGTGACGGGAGTTGCCGTCGCCGACTCATGCGCTGAATGCGCCGCATCGGGCCCAGCGGGGCTGCTCAATGCGGCAGTCCCCGCGGCGGGGCGTTCGTCCGTCGTGCAACCGACCACCGGGTGGATCGTCGGTCGCGTGTTGAGATTGTTCGTCTCACCAGGTGAAAGACGGACATTTGGTTCAATTCGCTTCTAACTTACGCATAAGATCGCGCGGAAGTCAAGCGCGGCAGATGGCCCGCGGGGCCCGAGAAGTTGGCTACCGCACTGCGTGCAATTCCCGCTCGTCGCTGAGTGATTGGCGCCTGCTCGGCCTGCATGCCCTATCCATGATCGGGGCGCCGAGCGGCGAGTGGCCTCGCTCCTCGTCGCTGCGTGCGACGAGAGGTCTGTGGCCGTGTGCCTGGCGAGACGTGCGGCGAGGCGTCGTTCACGCCTTCGATTCTTGAGCTTCTCCGGTGCCTCCGGAGCTGGTGACACCCCCCACGCTCTGCGCGCGACAAGGGGAGGTTTTCATACCAACTTCATACCAACTCCGGAGGCTGGTAAGCCCATTGCGGGGCTACGAAGGCGGCGGTGGGCGGCTGGTCGACATCATCGTCACTTTCGGTAGCCGAGGATGGTCATCATGCCGGATTCGGAGTGGTACTGGTTGTGGCAGTGGAGCATCCACAGGCCGGGGTTGTCGGCGTTGAAGTCGACGACGAGTTTGCGGTGCGGCAGTACCACAGACGTGTCTTTGCGGGCTCCGACTGCGTCGATGCCCTTGAGGGCGAAGGTGTGGCCGTGCAGGTGCAGGGGGTGCCACATGTCGGTGCTGTTGATGAGGGTCAGGCGGACCCGTTCGCCCTCCCGGACGGGGTGGCGACGGTCGAGGGAGTACGGCTGGTGGTCGAAGCTCCAGTCGAATTTCCTCATGTTGCCGGTCAGCCTGAGGCGCAGCTCGCGGTCCGGCTTGCGTCCGCAGAGGGCTACGGATTCGTGTGGCACGAGGCGTCGGGCCGGCACGATCTGGCCGTCGAGCTCCCGTGGGTGCACGGAGTCCCGAGGGCTGGCCCCGCCGCCGGTGCGCAGGAGTGCCAGGGCTCGGGCGTTCTTGCCCTCGGCGAGCGCGACCAGCGGGAACACTCCGTCCTTGGCGGTGATCAGCACGTCGTAGCGCTCGGCCATGCCGAGCAGGAGTGCGTCCGTCTTCTTGTGCTCGACCGCGTACCCGTCCGTGTGGGTCACCGTCATCTCGTGGCCGCCCAGCGCCACACGGAAGGCCGTCTCGGCCCCGGCGTTGATGATGCGCAGCCGGATGCGGTCCCCGGGGCGGGCCCGGAAAACCGTAGGAGCCTGCGGGAGGCGGCCGTTGATCAGGTAGAACGGGTAGTCGACACTGCCACCCTCGCTGCGCAGGATGCGGCTGTGGGAGTTCCGCAGGACGCGGGAGGGGCCGCCGGACCTGTCGTGGCCAGGTCCGTCACGCTCGCTGTCCTCGTCCATGCCCATTGGCGCACCGTGGCCGTGGCGCAACTGCTCGAGTACGCCGTCCGGAGTGGAGCCGGCGACGCCGTCCACCCAGTCGTCCAGGACGATGACCCACTCCTTGTCGTAGGACAGGGGCTCCCTGCGGTCCTCGACGATCAGCGGGGCGTACAGGCCGCGGTCGAGCTGCATGCCCGAGTGCGAATGCAGCCAGTACGTGCCTGGGTGTGACACGGCGAAGCGGTACCTGAAGTCCGCGCCGGGCCTGATGGAGTCCTGGGTCAGACCGGGTACTCCATCCTTGTCGCAGCGCATACGGACACCGTGCGAGTGCAGCGTCGTCGACATTGGTAGGTGGTTGGCGAGCGTCAGATCGAGGATGTCACCCGCGGTGATCCTCACCTCCTTGCCGGGCAGTGTGTCGTCGTACGCCCATGACCTGACGGTCCGCCCGCCCAGGTCGAGGGACGTCTCGGCGGCGGTGAGCCTGAAGGTGCGGACGGGGCCGGGCCCGCGTGCCTTCTCGACGGCGATGACCTCGGGGTCGGACGGGTTCACGTATCCCTTGGGTCCCTTGGGGACGAAGCCCCTGTCGCCGTGCCCGGCCGTTTCGGTCCTCGAGTGGGAACCGGTACTCGGGTGGGATCCGGGCCCCGGACGGGCTCCGGACGCCGAGGGGGAGCCGGCCCCGGGGTGGGGGTCGGTCTCTGTGGGGGAGCTCGACCCGGAACAGGCAGACAGGACTCCCGAGCCGACGGCCACGATCGAGGCACCGAGCAAGGTGCGCCGCGTATGTGTGTGCATGGATGAATAACACACGTTTTGTGCTCGAGAGTCAGAGAACCGAAGCGGCGCGTCTCGCGAATCGCCTGCTCCGCCTTACGGGGGTGCAGGTCCCGCACGACGAGGATTCCGCCGAAAACCGGTGTGGAACGCGGCTGAATGGAGGACGGACCGCGCGTCCCGGCACGGGAGCCAGTTCGGCGCGGGCACCGCTGTCGACTTGGGCCTCTGCGTGGTCCGGCTTGTTCGGGTGGTGTATCTCGGGACGCAGTCGTAGCGTCGAGTGAGGAGCAATTGCTGGATGAGGCGCCGTTGTCCCGGGCCCACTGTTCCTGGCGCGTCCACCGCCGAGCGCGGGCGGATGAGGTGTGCACCGAGGGTCGCGTGGGCTGGCAATGAGGCAGTTGGGGAGCCGGCATGCAGAAACGAAAGGTCAAGTCGGCGGTTCTGCTGTGCGCCGCCGCGGCGCTGGCAGGGGCACTGGTACCGGCGTCCGCTTCCGCGGAATCGCCTGCACAAGCTCGGGTGGTGGCGGTCGACTGCTTCTCGAAGGCGCAGATACGGCCCGGCGACTTCTTGCTGGCCTGCGGCGACGGCAACAACCGCCTGACGGCACTGCGCTGGTCCACTTGGGGGCGGACGTCCGCGGTGGGCAGCGGACTGGACGCGGTGAACGACTGTCTGCCCTACTGCGCCGCCGGGAAATTCCACACCTTCCCTGTCACCGTTCGGCTCGACCGCCCGGAGACCTGGCGAAAGCATCCTGGGCTGCAGCATTTCACCCGGCTCCGGCTGATCTATACCGACAATACGCCGCCGCGGCTGCAGCAGCGGGAAGTGACGTACAAACTCTGGGACTGACGATCGGCGCGTCTCCCGGTCGCTTCGCCGAACAAAAAGGCTGATCGGACGGTTGGGCGGGTGGCCGGATAGAATTGGATGCGGGCGGGCGACCGGTTTTGTTCACGATTGTCGCGCGGTGGAACGGGGGTGATCTGCGATGGATTCGGGGCGGGACGGGACGAGTTCGTATTCGGGTCGGCCTTCGGGGCTGATCGGCGCGCAGATTGCGGGTTACCGCGTGGAGCGTGAGATCGGCCGTGGGGGTATGGCCGTTGTGTATTGCGCGAGGGATTTGCGTCTGGAGCGCACGGTTGCGTTGAAATTGCTCGCCCCGGAGATGGCCCGCAATGACACGTTCCGGCGTCGTTTTACGCATGAGTCACGTGTGGCCGCCGCGATCGACCATCCTCATATTGTGCCGATCTTTGAGGCCGGTGAGGTGGATGGCGTCCTGTATATCGCCATGCGCTATGTGTCGGGTCTGGACCTGCGCGCTCTGCTCGACCGGGACGGGGCGTTGTCGGTGGAAACCGCGCTGCGTATTGCCACTCAGGTGGCGTCGGCGCTTGACGCGGCTCATGGGCATGATTTGGTGCACCGAGACGTCAAACCGGGGAATATTCTGGTCGCTCAGGGCACCGACAGTGATCACCCTGAGCACGTCTATCTCACGGATTTCGGTCTGACGAAGAAGTCCTTGTCGTTGACCGGGTTCACGACGGTGGGTGAGTTCGTCGGCACACTCGACTATGTGGCACCGGAGCAGATTTCGGGACGTCCAGTGGATGGCAGATGCGATCTCTACAGCCTTGCCTGTGTCGTCTACGAAACTCTTGCGGGCGGTCCGCCTTTCCAGCGGGATGAGGACATAGCGCTGCTGTGGGCACATCAATACGATCAGCCGCCTGCGCTGAGTGAGAAGCGGCCCGGGATCGCGCCTGCATTGGACAGTGTTCTGGCGAAGGCTCTGGCGAAGGTTCCCGAGGACCGTTACGACTCCTGTCTGGAGTTCGTGGCGGCAATGCGGGCCGCTGCGGGCGGTGCCGGCGTGGGGGAGGATGCACGGGTGCAGCTGGGGTCCCGGGGCGCTACGGGCGTACGGCAGCCGGTGCAGGCTCCGGATCCGCCGTTCTGGGCGCGGCCGGTCTTCGGCCGCTTGCCCCGTTAGGTCGGTGGTGGTGCCTCTTCGGGGAGGAGGCACGCCGTGAGCGCGGCGGTGTCGTCGTGCAGGCGGTTGTCGCTGTAGGCGAGCAGATCGTGATGGAGGCGGTCCAGGAGTTGTCGGGGCGGGAGGGGGCCCCAGGAGCGGACGCGCTGGATGAGCGGGTAGAAGGAGCCGGCCGGGTCGCGGGTTTCGGTGATGCCGTCGGTGTAGAGGAGCAGCTGGTCGCCGGGGCGGAAGGCGTGTTCGTCGACGTGGTACGGCTCCCCGACGAGCATGCCGAGGTTGAGGGGCGGCGCGGACCGGGATGTCTCGAGCTCGCTCACTCCGTCCGTACGGATGAGCAGCGGCGGTGGGTGACCGCAGTTGACGATGCGGACGAGGTGGTAATCGGCGACGATCTCGGCGAAGACGGCCGTGACAAAGCGCTCGCTCATATCGCTGCCGGGGAGCTGGGCGGCCCTGCGGCCCATGCTGGTCTCCACCCGGCCCGCCAGCTCGGCGAGGTCGGGCTCGTCGTGAGCCGCTTCGCGGAACGCCCCGAGCAGGGTGGCGGCGGTTTCCACGGCGAGCAGGCCCTTGCCGCGTACGTCCCCGATCAGCAGACGTACCCCGTGTGTGGTGGGCACGGCCTCGTAGAGATCGCCGCCGATGCGCGCCTCCGCGGCGGCCGAGAGATAGAAACTCTCCACCAGGATGTTGCCGATCCGGTGGGGGAGCGGCCTGAGCAGGACGCGTTGGGCGATGTCGGCCACGAAGCGCACGGTGGCGAGGGTGCGTTCGCGTCGTGTGCGGTGGGTGGCAAGGACGGTTCCCAGGGTGCCGACCAGAGCGGTGCAGAAGTAGATCGCCACATAGTGGCGGTCCCACAGATACCCGACTGAACGGCCCGCGCAGCACGGGGTGCCGGCCAGGATCGCCTCGAAGACGATGGCGAACGCGGTGGTGATGACGACGACCGCGGGTCCGTGCGCGAAGGCGGCCACCAGTGGCAGAGCGATCAGCAGGAAGCTCACGGGCCATTCCACGGGCGTGACGGGCTCGATCACCAGGACGGCCGCGACGTAGAAAACGGGCATCCAGCGCATCCATGCCGGTGGTGCCGGCAATGCCTCACCGCCGCCGCCCGGCCGAGGCTCACGGTGACCTGCTTGCGTGGCGCGGCCCGGCCACTTCACTGGCCCCTCCTGCGCCCGGATACCGCCGTACGGACGAGGTGTCCCAAGGCGGGGCCTGTGAGCGGACGACGCACCTGACGGTTCGACTGACGCAGCCTGCACACACGGGACTCCCGGCACGGATTTCGGCAAGAGGACCAGCCTGCTGTGCTCCGGCACGGCGTACGGGGCATTGCTCCACTCGGCGGCATGTCAGGGCCCCCGTGTTGTCGGCGGTGGCATGTCAGGGAGCCACGTGTTGTCGGCCCGGTGCGCGGATCGACGTCCTGTTGCGTTCGGGGCCCGGGCGACCGGGTGACCTGCCCCGGCCTCGGACCCGTCGCTTGCACATCCGCACGTTCGGCCACGCCCCTCGCGGTCGGCACCACCGCGTTGCGCGGGTGGCGCGGAGCTGCCGAGGGCCGCGCGCCTTGCTTGTGCCGTGCGCCCGGCGCACGCTGGTCCTATGGGTTCTCACGACGGCCCTACGCTCATCACTTCCGTACAGCGGGCCTTCCGCCTGCTGGAAGCGGTGAGCGCACACGAGAACGGCGCGCCGGCCAAGCAGCTGGCACGTGAGACGGAGCTGCCCCTGGCCACCGCCTATCACCTGCTGCGGACGCTGGTGCACGACGGGTACGTACGGAAGCTGGACGACGGCGGGTTCATTCTGGGCGACAAGCTCCAGGGGCTGCGCGTCACGGGCGGCAGGCAGGCGCTGCTCAGCCGGGTCCGTCCCACGCTCGCCGCTCTGCGGGACGAGCTAGCGACGGCCGCCTACCTCACCTTCTATGAGGAGGGCGAGATCCGGGTTGCCGAGATCGTCGACGGACCCCGGGCGCCCCGGGTCGATCTCTGGGTGGGAATGGAGGACGCGGGGCACGCCACCGCGCTGGGAAAGGCCGTGCTGCACGAACTGGACGAGGACTCCCGCATGGACTACCTCTCCCGGCATCACCTCGCCGACCTCACGCCACGGACCATCACCAGCCTTCCGGAACTGCTCCGGCGACTCGACTCCTCACCCATGGCCCCGGCCGTCACGGATCTGGAGGAGTACGCCCTCGGCACGGTCTGCGTCGCCGTGCCCGTCTACAGCGGGAACACGCTCGGCTCGCTCGGCCTCTCCATGCCGGCAGAACGGCTCTCCCGGCTTGAGGAGCTCCGGGCGCGGCTGCTCCCGACCGCGAATCGTGTGACCAGGGGCCTCTCGCTCACTATCTGAAAATCCTGTTCTTGTGGCGCCGGAGCATAGGACGTTTCCTGGATGAACCAGGCATTTCAGGAATGCGCCCCGCGCCCAGGTGAGGACTGCAGACAGACCATGAGTCAGGCCCGAGACCACGGTGGCGAGCACCGGCCGATACGGCCGTGCCGGAAGCGAGTGGTCAGTCCCGGGGCGTCGGCCCGTAGGCGTGTCGCAGGACAGTTGGCCGTCGGTGCACCGGTACTGCCCGTGCTGATCGTCGCCGTCATCGCGTTTGTCGACCTCGTCGGCGGAGCGGGGATGATCTGGCTGCCACTGCTCGCCGCCGGGCCCGCGCTGGCGGCCACCACCAGCGGGCCGCGCGGAGTCCTCGGTGTCGGTCTCCTCGCCGCGGTGATGGGCGCGATGCTCGGAACCCGGGACGCCGCTCCGGGACGCGAGCTGGCGGCCGTACTGTCCGCCGTGGTGGCCGTGACCGTGGCGAGTGGCCTGGCCAGCGCGCTGCGCGGGCGTCGTGAACGGGTGCTCGCCGCCGTCCGCTCGGTCGCGGAGGCTGCCCAGCAGGCGCTTCTCACGCCCATACCGGCGGCTGTCGGGCCCTTCAGGGTGGCCGTCCGCTACAGCGCCGCGGCGGCGGAGGCTCGTATCGGCGGGGATCTTTACGCACTGGTGCCCACCCCGTACGGGGTCAGGCTGATCGTCGGCGATGTCCGCGGCAAGGGCCTGCCGGCCGTGGGGACCGCCGCACTTGTGCTCGGGGTCTTTCGTGAGGCCGCCTACGACGAGCCCGATCTTCTCGCCGTCGTCGACAGGATCGAGCGGAGTCTGGCGCGCAACCTCGAGTTCGACGACTTCGTCACCGCCGTAGTCGCCGGATACCCGCAGTCGGGGCATCTGGAGGTGGTCAATTGCGGACACGCGCCTCCGCTGCTGGTTCGCGAATCCGGAAACGTCGTGGCGGTGGAACCCACCCATCCGGCCCCGCCCCTGGGACTGCGCGCCCTCACGGGCGAGACCGCCAGCCTCCAGGTGCTGCCCTTCGCGGACGGGGATCAACTCCTGCTTTACACCGATGGGGTCACCGAGGCCCGCAACCACAGCCGGGAGTTCTACCCGCTCGCCGAGGGGCTGGCGCGCCACGTGTCCGACGAGCCGGCACGCACCCTCACCGCGCTCCACGACGAACTGCTGGCGCATGTGGGCGGCCGACTGCACGACGACGCGGCGCTCCTGCTGCTCCGCAAACCGTCCCTGCTCGAACCGGCGGTTCCCGAAGCGACCGCTCCCGAAGCGACCGTTCCCGAACCCGCGTCCGATGCCGGTCGCGGCCGTAGCTCCTACCGGGTGCAGGCACGCTCGTCCTGATCCCCGGGCTTCGCCCCGCGGTGGGGCACTCGCGGACTGCGGTCATGACAGGGAAAGATGGGACCGCAAGGGACGGTCAACTGATGTGGAGGAGCGGGCACATGGTGCACGAGCGAGCGGGCAGGCCGGCCGGTCCCGAGGATCTCGTCGACGTCGCCCGACTGGTCACCGCGTATTACGCACTTCACCCCGACCCCGCCGAACCGGGCCAGCGCGTCGCCTTCGGCACGTCCGGACACCGCGGGTCGTCACTGGACACCGCGTTCAACGAGGACCATATCGCCGCGACCAGTCAGGCCATTTGTGAATACCGGGCCGGCCAGGGCACTGACGGTCCCCTCTTCCTGGGCGCCGACACCCATGCGCTGTCGGAGCCCGCGAAGGCCACCGCCCTGGAGGTGTTCGCCGCCAACGAGGTGACAGTGCTCATCGACGCCGCGGACGGCTACACACCCACCCCGGCGGTGTCACACGCCATCCTCACCCACAACCGCGGACGCTCCTTGGGCCTCGCGGACGGTGTGGTCGTCACCCCCTCCCACAACCCGCCCGCCGACGGGGGCTTCAAGTACAACCCGCCGAACGGCGGACCGGCCGGCTCCGAGGCGACTTCCTGGATCCAGGACCGCGCCAACCAGATCATCGCGGGCGGACTGAAGGACGTGCGCCGCCTTCCCTACGTCCGGGCCCTCGCAGCTTCCAGCACCGCCCGGTACGACTTTCTCGGAACCTACGTCTTGGACCTGCCGAACGTGCTGGACCTCGACGCGATCCGCGCCGCCGGCGTGCCTCTCGGCGCCGACCCGCTGGGCGGGGCATCGGTCGCCTACTGGGGCCGCATCGCCGAGCAGCACGAACTCGACCTGACGGTCGTCAATCCTCTCACCGACCCGACCTGGCGCTTCATGACGCTGGACTGGGACGGCAAGATCCGTATGGACTGCTCGTCGCCCTACGCGATGGCGTCGCTCATCGCACAGCGCGACCGCTTCCGGATCGCGACGGGCAACGACGCGGACGCCGACCGGCACGGCATCGTCACACCGGACGCGGGGCTGATGAACCCCAACCACTACCTGGCCACCGCCATTTCCTACCTCTACTCCCACCGCGACCGCTGGCCCGCGGACGCGGGTGTCGGAAAGACCCTGGTGTCGTCCGGAATGATCGACCGGGTCGCGGCCGACCTGGACCGTCAACTGGTCGAGGTTCCGGTGGGCTTCAAATGGTTCGTGGACGGACTGGCCGACGGCTCGCTCGGCTTCGGTGGCGAGGAGTCGGCCGGGGCTTCCTTCCTGCGCCGGGACGGCTCGGTGTGGACCACCGACAAGGACGGCATCGTCCTGGCGCTGCTCGCGGGTGAGATCACGGCGGTCACCGGCAGGACACCGTCCGAGCACTACGCCACGCTCACAGACCGCTTCGGCGCACCCGCATACGAGCGCATCGACGCCCCTGCGTCACGCGAGGAGAAGGCCCTCCTCGCCCGGCTCTCCCCCGAACAGGTCGGCGCGGACACCCTCGCCGGAGAAGCCGTCACCTCGGTGCTGACCCACGCCCCCGGCAACGGCGCGCCCATCGGCGGCATCAAGGTCACGACCGCCAACGCCTGGTTCGCGGCACGGCCCTCGGGCACCGAGGACGTCTACAAGATCTATGCCGAGTCGTTCCTCGGACCGGACCACCTGCGTACGGTGCAGGAGGAGGCCAAGGCGGTGGTCCAGGCGGCATTGGGCGGCTGAACCCGGGGCTGCGCGCCTGCGGCCGGCGCGCCGTGCCGGAGGCGCGCCGCTCCTGGCGGCCCTTTCGTCCGTGCCGGCCGATCATGCGGTTGCCGACGCTCCCGTTCTCGGAAGAGCAGGCAGCCGGAACTGGCGCCGATCCGCGTGAACCTCATCGCGGCCGGCTTCGTCGACACGCCCCTGTCGGCCTCGCTCCTGGGCGATCAGCTCGACGCCCGGCGCGAGGAACGGCGCGCCACGCTCCCCATCCACCGGGTCGTCGAACCGGCCGACGTGGCCGCTCTGGCCGTACACATCATGTGCAACGACGCCCTCACCGGCGCGACGTACGACATTGACGGGGGCCAGCAGCTCATCGCCCACTGACTACGGGGACGCAGCGCCTCGGGGACGGCCGTCACTCCACCTGACCCCGCCCCGGGACGGACCCCGGGGCGGGGTCAGGAGTGTCGCGATGCGTGCGGAGTCCCGGCGAGTGCGGTCAGCGGGCCGTGCCGAAGTCCTGCGTCCAGTAGCTGCCGGGCTGCGCGAGGCCGACGCCGATCTCCTTGAAAGCACAGGTCAGGATATTGGCCTTGTGACCGGGGCTGGACATCCAGCCCGCCATGACCTGCTCGGGGGTGGAGTATCCGTACGCGACGTTCTCGCCGTAGGCACTCCAGGTGTAACCGGCACGCGTGATCCGTTGGCCCGGATCCGAACCGTCGGAGCCCGTGTGGGACATGTTCTGGTGGCTCGCCATGTCCGCGCTGTGATCCTGGGCGGCCTTCGAGAGCTTCGCGTTCAGCGTCACGGGGGAGCATCCGGCCTTGCTGCGCTCGCTGTTGACCAGGGCCACGACGCGAGCCACGGCACCGGATGCGGGGGCTGCCGTGCTGGGGGCGCTCGGGGACGAGGCGGTGGGCGTCCTGGGTTTGGCGGGTGCCGTCGAGGCCGGCGCGGTGGGTTTGGCGGGTGCCGTCGAAGCGGGCGCCGTGGGTTTGGCGGGTGCCGTCGAGGCGGGCGCGCTGGGGGTAGGGGCTGCGGTCGAGGCGGGTGCCCCCGCTGTGCGCCAAGTCCGCGCCGAGCGGTGAGAGGTCCACTCCCCGGCCCTCCACCGCTCCTTGAGAGACGCGTTCTTCCAGGTCCTCCAGTGACCGTGGGACGCGGCGTCCTCGCCGCCCGGATCGTTCATACAGGCCATGGCGGCGGACGGTACGGCCAGCGCGCTCAGTGCGACGGCAGCGACGGCTATCTGCCGGTGGCGCGTCTTCCTGCGGTGCTTGCTCATGCGGACCTCGCTCCATCGTCGCGGGTGCGCCTCCGGTGGGCTCGGCTCTGCACGAACGCCGTGCCTGAGCTGCGGTGACGCCTGCTGGGGCCGTCATTGTTAAAACCTGAGTGAGCGACCGGCAACGAGCGGCACTACTACCCGGCCTCGTAGACCTCGATCGCCCTTGAATCGGGCGCACAGGTGTGCAGCCCCGGCTCACCGGAGCGAGCCAAGACCTGATGCTTCGTCAGGACGCCTTATGCGCCCGGTGAGCGGCGCGAGGGAACGGGACGGGGCGCAAGCCACCGGATCATGTGCGCCGTTTGTCTGTTTCCGGGCGGCAAGTCTCCACATGTCGCCCGGGCGACATGTACTACCGAACCGCGTTGACGCGGCAGTCCGACGTGACGGATGTCACTATGTGCCGATGCAACCATTCCCGGCGGAGGTGACGGGGCGCGGTTCTGCCGGGGCCTGCGGCTCGGCCGTGCGGTCCGGCCCTGAGCCCGCTCGGAGCCGGTGACGCCCTTGCCCTGTGATCCAGCTCTGCGGCCGATCCCCGCACGCCGAAGACGGTATTCAGGGGTGGCAGCGTCAACCTGACACTCTGCTCCGGCTGACCCCCGTCGCCGCGGGCCCGCACCCGCAGAGACTGGACCTGGTCACCGCGGTCGGTGGTCAGCATGCGCCGGACAGGCGCCGACGCGATGTACCCGGTGCGGGTCGGGGACATCATGAGGTGGTCCCAGGCGGTGCCGCGCCAGTCGCCCTGGTCGAGGATGCCGGACCGCCGTCCCGCGCTGTCGTAGCGCAGTAGGGCCCAGTCGTCGTGACCCTCCCGGCCGACCAGAGGCCAGTAGGCGAAGTCGGCGTCATGGTCGGCGAAGTAGTCGGTGACGTTACCGAACCAGGTGCGGGCGGCGGTGCCCGTCTCGTGGGCGCCGATGCCGAACTCGCTGACCCACACCGTCGCGGTGTAGTGCTGCCCTTCCGTGGTGACGAAGAAGGCCTGGTCGGCGAGGACTTGGTACAGCTGGTCGCGGGTCAGGTGCTGGGTAGCGGGGATCGTGGGCCTCGCCGATTCCGATGGCGCCACTGTGCCGGGGACCGCTGTAGCCGTAGAAGTAATAGAAGTGCGAGTACTCGATGCCGGCGACGCCGCAGACTATGTCCATGACGTGACCGTAGGTGACGTAATTCCCGATCGGGGCTCAGTGGAAGTGGAAAGGCCGGCTCGACGCCGAGTGCGTCGAGCCGGCCTTTCCGGTGGTGCGTCTCTTCGGGGGTGTCGAGCCTTCCGCTCGGCGGGGCCGGTCAGTCCGTACCGGACTCCATCGCGGCGCGGTCCAGCATCTCGTCGTCACCGGTGACTTCGCCGCGGGAGGCGATGGCCTCGGCGCCGCCCTCCGGCATGGTGCCGATCAGCCCGGTCGCGGCCGCCTGGGCGGCGCCGATGGCGGGGCTGCCGGTGCCGATCAGGCCGAGCCCGGCGTACTGCTCCAGCTTGGCGCGCGAGTCGGCGATGTCGAGGTTGCGCATGGTGAGCTGGCCGATCCGGTCCACCGGGCCGAATGCGGAGTCCTCGGTGCGCTCCATGGACAGCTTGTCCGGGTGGTAGCTGAACGCCGGGCCCGTGGTGTCGAGGATCGAGTAGTCCTCACCGCGCCGCAGCCGCAGCGTCACCTCGCCGGTCACCGCAGAGCCGACCCAGCGCTGCAGCGACTCGCGCACCATCAGGGCCTGCGGATCCAGCCAGCGGCCCTCGTACATCAGCCGGCCCAGGCGCCGTCCCTCGTTGTGGTACTGGGCGAGGGTGTCCTCGTTGTGGATCGCGTTCACCAGGCGCTCGTAGGCCGCGTGCAGCAGGGCCATGCCGGGCGCCTCGTAGATGCCGCGGCTCTTGGCCTCGATGATCCGGTTCTCGATCTGGTCCGACATGCCCATGCCGTGGCGGCCGCCGATGGCGTTGGCCTCCATCACCAGGTCGACGGGGGAGGCGAACTCCTTGCCGTTGATCGTCACCGGGCGGCCCTGGTCGAAGCCGATGGTCACGTCCTCGGTGGGGATCTCGACCGAGGAGTCCCAGAACCGCACGCCCATGATCGGCTCCACGGTCTCTACGCCCGTGTCGAGGTGCTCCAGGGTCTTGGCCTCGTGGGTGGCGCCCCAGATGTTCGCGTCGGTGGAGTACGCCTTCTCCGTGCTGTCGCGGTAGGGCAGGTCGTGGGCCAGGAGCCACTCCGACATTTCCTTGCGGCCGCCGAGCTCGGTCACGAAGTCCGCGTCCAGCCAGGGCTTGTAGATCCGCAGGTGCGGGTTGGCGAGCAGGCCGTACCGGTAGAACCGCTCGATGTCGTTGCCCTTGAAGGTCGAGCCGTCGCCCCAGATCTGTACGTCGTCCTCGAGCATCGCCCGGACCAGGAGGGTGCCCGTGACGGCGCGGCCGAGCGGCGTGGTGTTGAAGTAGGCACGCCCGCCCGAGCGGATGTGGAACGCCCCGCAGGTGAGCGCTGCCAGGCCCTCCTCGACCAGCGCCGCGCGGCAGTCGACCAAGCGCGCGATCTCGGCACCGTAGGCCTTCGCGCGGCCGGGCACCGAGGCGATGTCGGGCTCGTCGTACTGGCCGATGTCGGCGGTGTAGGTGCACGGGACGGCGCCCTTGTCGCGCATCCACGCGACCGCGACCGAGGTGTCGAGGCCGCCTGAGAAGGCGATACCGACGCGCTCGCCGGCGGGAAGGGAGGTGAGGACCTTAGACATAGGAAGAGTATGCATCTTCCCGCATGGTCATGCAAAGGCGCTCCCGGATTTAAGTCGCACACCCCGGCTCGACGCCGTTTACTGATGTCTTGACAACACTTGTCGCGACATTCATGGTGGAGGGGTGACGACCCCACCAAGTGGCCTGCGTGACCATCTCGGCTACTGGCTCCGTCGGCTCTCCGACGAAGTCCACGGGCGCTTCGAGAAAGAACTCGCCCGTCATGACGTGACCGTCTCCCAGTGGGCAGTGCTGGCCACCGTCCACCGCGGCGACGCGACGACCGCCGGGGAGGTGGCCCGGTACATCGATATCGACGCCGGCGCCGTTTCGCGCCTGGTCGACCGACTGGCCGCCAAGGGACTGATGACGCGCGAACCGGACCCGGATTCGCGCCGCAGCCTGCGCCTGACCCTGACGCAGGCCGGGCACGACCTGGTCCCCGAACTGGCCGCGATCGCCGACCGCAATGACTCCTACTTCTTCGACTCCCTCACCCCCCAGCAGCGCGAACAGTTGGAGGCGTGGATACGCCGCCTCGTCGGCGAAGCCCAGCACGACACCCCCAGGACGAACATCTGAAAGGCCCTGCCATGAGCACCACCGCGACCACCGCCCGATCCGTCACCAAGACGGTCAGCATCGACCGGCCCGTCGCCGACGTCTTCGCATTCCTCGCCGACGCGGCCAACTGGACCCGTTGGGCCATCGTCAACGTCCAGACGATCGAGCCCACCGACGAGCCCGACTGGTGGCTGATGGCCACTCCGCACGGCCCCGCCAAGCTCCGCATCCGCGGCAACGCCGAACATGGCGTCCTCGACCACGACTACGTCGAGGACATGGCCTCCTGGCAGGTCCCCGCCCGGGTCGTCCCCAATGGCGCCGGCAGCGAATTCATGATCACCTTCTTCCAGCCGCCCGCGTTCACCGACACGTTCTTCGACGAGCAGACCGCGCTGGTCGAAACCGAACTCGCCACCCTGAAGCAGGTGCTGGAAGCCGGTGCATGAGCCCCCAGGGGGACAGAGCCCACTTGTCGGCACGGCGAGCCGTGCTTCCAGCGGGAAATCGGGCATGGATCGCCGCTGTGCCCTTGGCCCGGTACGCGAGCCCGCTCGGCCCGCACACGATGGCAGGCGGACAGCGCCGGCGTCCCGGTCGCCGATAGGGTGGGGAGTGATCAACCGGGCGGGTGGGGGATGAGGGCAGCGGACGGTATGGGCAGCACCGAGGACAGCCACACGACGGGAACCGGGCGTCCCACGTCCCGGGACGTCGCCCGGCTCGCCGGTGTGTCGCACACCGCGGTCTCCTTCGTGTTCAACGGCCGTGCCGACGGCAACCTCTCGCTCGCCACCCAGGAACGCATCCGCCAGGCCGCGGCCCAGCTCGGCTACCGCCCCGACCCGGTCGCCCGCGGCCTGCGCCGCCGCCGTACCGCCGTGATCGGTCTGATCACCGACGAGATCGCCTCATCGCCCTTCGCGGGCCGGCTGCTGCGCGGCGCCATGGAGACCGCCTGGGACAGCGAGCACCTCGTCCTGACCGTCGACTCGGGCGGCGACGCGGCCAAGGAGGACGCGGCGGTCGCCGAACTCCTCGACCGCCGCGTGGACGGCATCATCTACGCGGCCATGTCCCTGCGCCGCGTTCGTGTCCCCGAGGGTCTGCACCGTACCCACTCCGTCCTCGCCAACTGCCTGCCCGAGGACAACTCCCTGCCCGCCGTCATCCCCGCCGAACGCGCCGGAGGCCGTACGGCGGCCCGCCTGCTCCTCGAGCAGGGACACCAAAGGATCGCGCTGGTCGGCGGCCTGGACGACATCGCCTCGGTCGAGCGCCTGCGCGGCTTCCGGGACGCGCTGCGGGCGGAAGGGATCACCGTCCCCAAGGAATGGGTCGTACGGACCGGAGGCGAGATCTCCAGCGGCTACGAGGGTGCGGCGCGGCTCTTCGACGGGGCCGCCGTCGACCGGCGTCCCACCGGGATCTTCTGCTACAACGACCGGGTCGCGGCGGGTGTCCTGCACGCCGCGACCCGGCTCGGGATCGCCGTTCCCGACGACCTCTCGGTGGTGGGCTACGACGACCAGGAGCACATGGCCGCCTTTCTCGCGCCGCCCCTCACCACGATCGCGCTGCCGCACCGGGCGATGGGCGAGGCCGCCACCCGGCTGCTTCTCGACGCCATCGACACCGGCCGGACACCCCCCACCGCCACGCGGCGTATTGCCTGCCCAGTGATCAGCCGCGCCTCGGTGGGACCTGCTCCCACCCCATGACAGCCGCCGCCGATCCCGTCACGACGAGCTCCGGTACGTCGTCGGGGCGCCGGTAGACCCGCTCGGTGACGGTGGCCCGGTCCTCGACGAACAACTCGTACAGGGAGCCGTCGACCAGGACCCGGAACGTCAGCTCTTCCCGCGGTGGCACCGGTACCTCGATCGGCGGGGTCCCCTCGGCGCCTGTCCGGGGCCAGCCGCCGCGGTCCAGCGTCACGGTGCCCGCCTCCGGGTCCAGGCGGACCGTCAGCTCCTGGCCCGAGGCGGAACGGAGCAGACTCACGGTCGTCCGGTCGCGCGCGGTGACGCTCAGGTCGTACGCATCCGGGAGCGCGGTCCGGCCCGGTGCGGTGACGAACGGCTCGGCGGCACGCAGGACTTCGAGCTCCTGGGCCGGGGTGACTCGCAGCGACCCGTCCGGGTGTACGTCCACCACCCGGGGCGCCGTGAGGACGCCGGACCATCCGGCGCGCACGGCCTCGCTCTGCTCACGTGCTTCCCAGGACCAGCCCCACATCAGGGCCCGGTCCGTCTCCTGGAGCACGGCGGGGGCGTAGAAGTCCCGCCCGTGGTCGAGTCGGCCGCCGGCCCGCGCCTCGAAACGCAGCTCTCCCTCGCCGTGCGGCCGCAGACGTCCCATCAGGTAGCCGGTGGCACACGGATCTCCGTCCCACAGCGACACCACCAGCCCCCATTCCCCGCTCGCCGTCGCGTACATCTGCGGGCACTCCCAGCCGACCGCCTTGTCGCCGAACGCGTCAGCGGCGACAGGGTCGTTGCCGTCGACCAGGACCCTCGCGAACCGCCAGTCGGCCAAGTCGTCGCAGTCGTACAGCAGGACCGACGGCGTACCGTCCGCGTGTCCTGCCCCCACGAGCGCCCAGCGCCGGCCGCCGTGGGCGAAGACGAACGGGTCGCGGAACATCACCACGTCCAGACCGGGCGGCGGGCCGGTCACCACCGGCGTGGGCAGCGGCTTCCACTCGGTGAGCGTGTCGTCGTCGGGGTCCGTCGCCCGCGCCAGGCAGATGGTGCCGAGGCCGGTGTGGTGATGGTCGACTCCCGTGTACACGGCGGTCGGAACACCTCCGTCGTCGACCACGCACCCGGACCAGCAGCCCGCCTCGTCCGGGCCGCCGGGCGTCGGGGTGAGTGCGACCTGGTGGTGGTCCCAGTGGGCGAGGTCGAGGCTGGAGACGTGGCCCCAGTGGATGTTCGCGTGCACCGGCGCGTCCGGGTTGTGCTGGTAGAAGAGGTGGTGGCGGCCGCGCCAACGAAAGGGCCCGTTCGGGTCGTTGATCCAGTTGGCGGGCGGACGGACCCGGAAGCCAGGCGCATGAGGGTCGCGGCTCAACGGTTGACTCCTGCGGAGGTGATGCCCTCGCGAAGAGGGCGCTGGCCGACGACGAACACGGCGACGGCGGGGATCATGGAGAGGACGACGCCGGCGAGGACCACCGAGATGGAGCCGGTGCCGAGGTTGCCCTGGAGGGAGACCAGGCCCAGCGGCAGTGTGTAGTTCTGGCTGGACGTCTCGAGGATCAATGGCCGGAAGAACTCGTTCCAGTGGTAGTTGAAGGCCAGCACGCCCACGATGGCCAGGCCGGGCGCGGCCAGCGGCGCGTATACGGACCGGAAGATCCGCCAGGGCCCGGCGCCGTCGAGCATGGCTGCCTCGCCCAGGTCCTTCGGCATGCCCAGGAAGTACTGGCGCATCAGGAAGGTGCCGAACGCGGTGGGGAAGGCCGGGACGATCAGGCCGAGCAGGGTGTCTGTGAGACCCATCGACTTCAGCACCAGGAACACGGGCACGATGGTGACCTGGAGCGGCACCATCATGGTCGCCAGCACGAGCCCGAACAGCGGCTTCTTGAAACGGAATTCGAGGCGTGCGAAGGCGTATCCGGCCAGGCCCGCCGTGATCATCTGGCCCACGGCGATCAGCGTGGTCACGAGCGTGGAGTTGAGGGCGAGCAGCCAGACGTCGATCTGGTCGAAGACCCCGTGGTATGCCTCGGTGGTGGGGTGTGTCGGAATGATCCGCGGCGGCAGGTCGAAGGACTCGGCCGGGGTGCGCAGCGAGGTGGAGACGGTCCAGATGACCGGCCCGAGCGTCAGGAGGGCGCATACGGTCAGGGCGGCGATCCGTGCCCAGGGCGCGAGTGAGTGCCGCGTACGGCTCAGGGACAGCGTTGCTTGGCTCATGGAACTCACCCGGCTCACTGGTAGTGGACGAAACGCCGGCTGAGCCGGAACTGGAGGGCGGTGACCGCCATGATCAGCACGAACAGCAGCACGCCCACCGCGGACGCCTCGCCGAAGCGCAGCTGTTCGAAGGCGTTCTCGTAGATGACCATCACGACGGTCCTGGTGGAGTCGCCGGGCCCGCCGTTCGTGAGGACGTACGGCTGCTCGAAGACCTGGAGCGCGTTGATCATGCCGACGACCGACGCGACCAGCAGCGTGGGTGACAGCAGGGGCAGCGTGACGGTCAGGTGTTTACGCAGGCCCGTCGCGCCGTCCAGGGCGGCGGCCTCGTGGATCTCTTTGGGGATGTTGTTCAGGCCTCCGACGAACAGCAGGAAGGAGAAGCCGAACTGCTGCCAGACGTAGACGAGAATCACGGCGGCCATCGCCGAGTTCTCCGATGTCAACCACGGCACCGGGGCGATCCCGATGAGACCGAGCAGCCAGTTCACGACCCCGAAGTCCTGGTTGAACAGGTACTTCATCACCACCGAGATGGACGCGGCGGACAGTACCAGCGGGAAGAAGAACGCCGAGCGGAAGACCGACCGCAGCCACACCGGCATCCGCCCGTTGACGGCCAGTGCCAGCACCAGGGCGATCAGCAACTGCAGCGCCACCGCGAACACCATGAACACGAGGGTGTTGCGGAAGGAGACCAGCACGGTCGAATCGCCGAGCACCTCACGGTAGTTGCCGGCTCCGGCGAAGCTCGGCGAGTCGATCACGTTCCAGTGGAACAGGCTGAGGACGACCGAGCCGGCGATCGGGACGACGGTGAAGACGACGATCCCGACGATCGTGGGTGCCAGGAACAGCGTGGCCAGCAGCCGTGTGCCGCGGTCGCGGACGGAGGGCCGCGGTGCGACGGGGAGAGGTGCCGCCGGGCGTGTCCGTACGGCCGGGGTCTGGGTGTTCGTCATACCTCACGCTCCATGGCCTTCTCCAGGTCGCCCTGCATCCGGCGCAGCGCCGGGCGCACCGCCCGCGGGGAGGCAAGGGCGGTACCGGTGTGCTTGAGCAGCACCTGCTCGACCTCGGCGACCTGCGGCGGCGCGGGGATCGGCCCGGTGTCGGGAAACTTGTCGAGGGTGTCGTAGAAGACCTGCCAGTGCGCCGGACCGGTCTCCTGGTAGCGGGCGGCGGTGAGCATCGAGCGGCGCGCCGGGGTGGTCTGGTTGCCCTTGAAGAGCTGGGTCAGCGTGTCCCCGCGGGCGGCGTACTTGATGAACTCCCAGGCCTCGTCCTGCTTCTTGGACGTGCGCAGCAACGCGTAGCCGGCCGCGCCGAACTGGTGGCGCCGGGTGCGCCACCGCGGGAAGTACTGCACGTCGTAGCCGCTGGGCTGCATGCCTGCCAGATGCAGACCGCCGGCCCAGAAGCCGCCCGCCGGCGTGACGCCGACCCGGCCGGTGGAGAAGACGCCGACGAGGTTGCTGCCGTTGCCGCCCTCGGGGCGGGTGCACAGGTCCTCTTGGATGAGCGAGGCGAGGTAGTCGTACGCCTCCTCCACACGGAGGTCGGTGGCCTGCGGGGTGGTCCACCGGAAGCCGCCTCCGCGCCCGCGCCGCTCGGCGGCCGGGTAGAAGGTGTCCCACAGCCAGGAGCCGCCGGGCGCCTTGGACTCGGCGAGCAGGTTGGTGCCGTTCGCGAACAGCCAGGGCACTACGCCGCCCCACAGCCGGTTGGTCCAGAAGTACGGCGTGAAGTGGGAGCCGCTGGAGCGCTTCATGTCCCGTAGCAGCGCGGTGAATTCGTCGTGGGTCCAGTCGGCGGCCGGGAAGTCCGCGCCGGCCCGCTTGAGCACCTGCTTGTTGAGATACATGTCGGCCGCGTTGAACTCGACCGGCAGTTGGTGGAGGCTCCCCTCGTACATCATCGACTCCACCAGCGCGGGGTGGACGTCGGCGAAGTACTCGCGCAGTTCCGCCGCGTCCCGCTTCACCCAGCGGTCCAGGGGGACGCCGAGGCGCTCGGCGAAGAGCTGGACGCCCTCGGTGGCGACGTAGACGAGGTCCGGAGCGGTGCCCGCCGCGATCTGGGTGAGGATCTTCGCGAAGAAGTCCGACCAGTCGACGGCCTGCACCGCGTTGATCCGGAGCCTGATGCCCGGGTGCAGCTTCCGGAAGCCCTCGCTGAGGGTGCGGACGGCGGCTTGGTCGAAGGCGGAGCCCAGAGTGGCGACGACGAGGGAGCCGTCGTCGCGGCCGGGGATGTCGGCTCCGGTGAGCCGGTCCCAGCTCGCGGCGGTGCCGGCCAGGGCGGCGGCTCCAGCGCCGTAGGCGCCGTACCGCAGCAGGGCGCGACGGGAGAGGTGCGAGTCGGTCATCTGACGGGCCTAACTCGTGTTAGTTCAGGGGTGATGCCCCAGATGATGTGAAGCGGGTCACGGCCCTGTCAAGGGTCGCGAACGCTTGACCTTTAACGAGTTAGGTCTACAGTCCTGATTCCACATGAGCTGCCGTTCGCATGACTCGCACGAGAGGAACGATGCGTGATGCGTGGGATGTCCAGGAGAGCCTTGTTCACCGGATCGGCCGCGGGAGCGGCCGCCGTGGCGCTGCCCGCGGTGCCGGCCGCCGCCCGGCCCAAGAGCGGTAAATCCGGCGTGAGTTACCGCGCCGAGTACCACTTCACGGTCCCCGACGCGTGGAAGAACGACCCGCAGCGACCGGTCTGGATCGGCGGTGAGTACCACTACTACTACCTGTACAACGCGGACTACTTCGCCGGAGCCGTCGGCACCGCCTGGCGCCTGGCCACCAGTGCCGACCTGGTTGCCTTCCGGGACCGCGGCGTCGCCGTCCCCAAGGACACGACTCCCAACGGGGACGTCTGGTCGGGCTCGGCGGTCGTCGACGCGGATGACACGGCGGGTTTCGGCGCGGGCGCGGTCGTCGTCGTCGCGACGATGTCCCACGACGACGGGCCCACCTCGCAGGCGCAGTACCTGTACTACTCCACCGACGGTGGTCGCACCTTCACGAACCACGGCACCGATCCGGTCCTGCCCAACCCCGGCGTGCGCGACTTCCGCGACCCCAAGGTGATCCGGGACGAGGAGTGCGACCGATGGGTGATGGCGCTCGCCGAGGGCACGAAGGTCGGCCTCTACCACTCCGACGACCTCAAGAAGTGGACGTATGCGGGCGGCTTCGTCAAGGAGGGGATCGGGACGCTGGAGTGCCCCGACCTGTTCCGCATCACGGCGGCGGACGGTACGGCGACGTGGGTCCTGGGCGTGAGCGCCAACGGCAAGGGCTCCGGGCTGCCGAACACCTACGCGTACTGGACGGGCTCCTTCGACGGCAACGCGTTCAGCGCCGACGCCGCGGACCCGCAGTGGCTCGACCACGGCTTCGACTGGTACGGAGCCGTCACCTTCGAAAAGCGCCGGCCCGACGGCTCCGTCGACCCGCGCACCCGGTACGCCATGGGCTGGCTGAACAACTGGGACTACGCGAACGTCACGCCCACGATCGACTGCGACGGCTTCAACGGAACCGACTCGATCGTCCGCGAGATCACGCTCGAGCGAGCCGCTTCCGGCACGTACTATCTGGCCTCGCGGCCGATCGCCGCCCTGGACGACCACGTTTCGCGCACGGTACGCCTCGGCGACCTGAAGGTCGACGGCAGCCGAGTGCTGGACTACGCCGGCGTGGCCTATGAGCTCACCTGCGAGATCACCTGGGACCAACTTGCCGGCGCGGGCGTGCAGTTGCGCCGCTCGGCCGACGGCGGTCGGCACATCGACGCGGGCGTGTACGGCGACTACGCGTTCGTCAATCGGCGCGGTGCCGTCAACCCCGACACCTCCGGCAAGTGGCAGGAGAGCCACACTCCGTTCGACCCTTCCGCGCGCAAGGTGAAGCTACGGATCTTCGTGGACCGCACGTCCGTCGAGGTGTTCGTCGACGACGGCCGGTACGTGCACTCGATGGAGGCGTTCCCGTACCTCGTCGACACCGGGCTCGCGCTGTTCACGATCGGCGGTGCGGCAGTGTTCCGGAACACGGTGATACGGGAGTTCCGGGTGTGAGGTCTCCCGGGCGAGGATGACCAGGAGGCCAGCAGCCTGTCCAGAAGGCCGCTCACCGCCTCCGACATGGTGACCGGGCAGGCAGCGCCGGCGCGACCGGGCGACGCGTGAGGGAGCAGGTGTCAGATCTCCATCACGGCGTCGCAATCGGGGCAGACCACGGACGCGTACTCCGCGGGGTACCACGGCGCTCCGGGGTGCTCGGACGGCTTCCAGTGGCTCGTCTCCATGGCGAAGGTGTCCTTGCCGCAGAGCGACCGCGGCCCAGCCGCGGCGAGCTCTCCCGGGGCGGCGGGGGCTGCGTGCACCCTACGGACGGGCTGTTCCGCACCGTGTGGTGCGCCCGGGGAGGTGCGATGGGCCGCCGACCGGCCGAGCTCGTACACGACGACGATCTCGCTCATATCTCTACGGTAGGCGGCTGCGCCGTCCCCCCGCTTGTCGCAGCGGGCGGGCTGCCCGGCGCAGGATGCCGGTTCGGGCTCGGCCCGGTCCATCCGGACCTCGGCGGGCGGCCCGCACATGCGCCCCTGGACGCGGTGGGGCTTGAATCCCCAGGCGGGTCGTGTGGCGGCCGCCGAGGTGGTCCGCGTTCGAGTGCACTGTCACGGCGGGTTCGAGCCATTCAGGTGAGGTCTCGGTGGTCTCCGACGGCTGTGGCATTACCCGCGATGTGGGTGGAACGACGGGCGAAGGCGCGTGCTCCGCGTACGTGCCGATCAACGACCTCCGATACGGGTCACCGGGCCGCGGAGGCTTCGGGCCGCTTCCGCTCGTCCATGGCTACCGCTGGGGGACGGAGAGTTCACGGCCGCGGTAGAAGCCTTCTCGCTCTTCGACGGTGTACGGGGCCATGGCCGCCCGCCGCTGCGCCTCCGGCTCCGAAGCCCGCCAGGAGTCGCATGCTTCCCTGGAATCCCAGAACGACACCCCGGTGATCTCCTGCCCGTCCTCGGACCAGTACGCGAAGGCGCGGAGCAGTCCCTGCGGATACGGGGTCGGGCGCCACGCCCTCTCGAACTCCTCCAGGGCGTCCGGCTGAAGGCGGCGCGTCGTTACCCAGACGAAGTGCTCCTCCATCGCAGTCTCCTCGGTAGTATCAGTTCGGTTTGCCGGTCTCTCTCAGATCACCGTAGGTCCACAACAGCGCATCTGCCCGCGCGGCGGTCGCGGCGCTCTCGAGGATCACTGGCGCGGGTCCGCGCCGCGCCGGCCCGGTGACATCGGACGTTCTGTTCGCGGGACGACCCGCGCCGCGACACGGTCCGCCGCGGCGGGGCCCGCCTCTCGGGCTCGGCCGGATTCTTGGGTGGACGATCTCGAGGATCAACCAGAACACCATGAGTGCGACCCTTATCCGGAACACCATGAGTGCGACCGTCATCCAGTCGCCTGGTCCTGCACAGCGGCGCCGCACGACCTGTACCGAACGGCGGCGCGTCTGCACCTTGCGGGTGGGGCCGTGCGATGGAACGCTTCCCCTCCGCTGGTGTGATCAGAGGGCGGCATGGTTGTCACGGCCGGGTGGCCGGCGGCCCGGTGATGCGGACGGGGAGAGGGCGGATGGAGCTTGAGCTTCGGCATCTGCGCGTGCTGTGTGCGATCGCTGATGCGGGGAGCCTGGGGCGGGCGGCGTCGGAGCTCGGGTACTCGCAACCGGCCATGAGCACTCAGCTTCAGCGGATCGAACGCTTCTTCGGTAAGTTGCTGTTCGAACGCGGCGTGTCTGGTGTGAAGCTGACGCCATACGGAGCGGAGGTCGTGGTTCAGGCGCGAGACGTCCTCGCACGCGCGGAGGTGATCGGGCTCCGACCAGTGGGGGGCGCGGCGAGTACGCGCCGGATCCTGCGCGTGGCCGCGACCAACTCACCGGTGCTGTCAGGCATGGTGGTCGGTGTCCGAAGTCGGCTGCCGGACGTGTCGCTGACGGTGAGCAGTGTGTACGCCTCCTCGCAGATCGTCGAACTCCTGGAGAGTGGCGAGGTGGACGTGGCGATCGCCGCGGACTATCCCGGAATGGAATTGCGCCACTCCACCGCGGTGGCGCATCGCGGGATCGTCACCGAGCCGACGTTTGTGGCTCTGTCGGCTTGTCACCGACTCAGGCATCGCCCTCAGGTGACGCTCGCCGATCTGGCGGATGATGCCTGGTTCGTGACACCTGACGACGGTGCCGGCTGGCCGGGAGTCTTCTATGCCGCATGTGAGGCGGCGGGCTTCTCGCCGGTGGCGGTGCACGAATTCCTGGGCGACCGAGTGCAGTTGCAGAACATGATTGCCGACGGCCTCGGGGTGTCCTTGGTGCAGGCGACGCTCCGGCCGACCCCGGAGGTGTTGATCAAACCGCTGATCGGCACACCGCTGTGGTGCCGCTACGTGCTGGCCTGGCGGCGCGACAGGGTTCCCGACGAGGTGGCCGAGACGCTCTTCGTTTCCGCCACTGCGGCGTACCGCGACCTCATCGCTCAATCGCCGCACTTGAGGGCGTGGGCCTCGCGGACGTGGAGCGTGGCCGGACCGTAGGGCCGGGTTCAGGCCGCACCGAGCTGTGCGCGGCTGTCTGCCGCACTGGGCGTCCGGTCGGATGTCGTGCCGGATGGTGAGGTCCGGCCGGATGTTATGGAGCAGCCGTGCAATGTGCTATGTCACACGCCATTGTTGGCGGCGACAGGGATTGAGAAGGTGCCTCTCACGCCTCATCAGCTATTTCGAGGCGCATCTATCCGTGAAGGAGTCCAGATGCGCTACCGCTTACCCCTGCCCAGATGCGTGGTCGGTTCTCTCGCTGCCGGTGTCACCATGGTCGGCCTGCTGGCGACGCCGGCGCTCGCCGCACCCCCACCACCGGCCCACACCAACGCCGTCATCGGATCCCGAAGCGCGACGTCGCCCGTGCCCCCGACGGGCTCGACCCTCGGCCCCTCCGACCGGGCCGTGCAAGGCCGACGGGTGACTCCCGCCCAACTCCCGCCCCTCAGGCCGGCGACGCCCCCGCACGACCCGGCTGCCACGTCCGGACCGAACGCGGCACCGAGGGCGGCCTCGTGCACTCCGGCCGACTTCGGCAGCCGGACCGGATCCGCACTCGTCGCGTTCGTCAAGGCGTCGACCATCGACTGCGTCAACAGCCTGTTCGCCGTCACCGGTTCAGATGCCCACCAGATCTTTCGCGAGGCCCAGATGGCCACCATCGCGAAAGCCTTCACGGGCGCGGCCAAGAGGTACCGCGGCGACAACTCGGCCCATGTGTGGCAACTCGTACTGTTCGTGCGCGCCGGCTACTACGTGCAGTTCTACAACCCGTCGGACGTCGGCCCCTACGGCCCGGCCCTGACCACAGCCACGGCCGCCGGCCTGGACGCGTTCTTCGCCCGCGCACACTCGAGGGACGTCACCTCCGCGAACGGCGACATCCTGGGTGACGTCATCATCCTCACGGACAGTGCCGACCTGCAGGACCGTTACCTGAACGTCTACCGGCGGGTGCTGGGTGGCTACAACAGCTCCTACGACGCCATCGCCGGCATGGTGGCAGCCGTCAACGACGTCTACACCCCCCTCTGGCGCGGCAACTGGAACTCGGCTTACGTCGACGCGGTCACGGCCGACCCGGGCATCATCGAGGCCCTCAACCGGTTCGCACTCACCCACATGAACCTGCTGGGGACCGATCGTGCCTACCTGGAATCCAACGCGGGAATGAACCTCGCCCGCTACGTCGAGCACCCCGCGCTGCAGGCCCGCGTCCGGCCGCTGGTCAAGGGCCTGTTGAACGCCTCGGAGATCACCGGCCCCACGGCCCAGCTGTGGGTCGCGGTCGCGACCCAGGCGGACTACTACGACAAGGCCAGTTGCTCATACTACGACGTCTGCGACCTGGCAGGCCAGTTGACGAAGGCCGCGCTGCCGATCACCCACGCCTGCGACGGGACGCACACCATCCGAGCTCAGGCACTGACCGCCGCCGACCTCGACGCGACATGCGCCGGCGTGCTGGCCCAGGACCCGTACTTCCACCGCCTCGTCAAGGACGAGGGCCCCATACCCGGCCAGTACGAATCAACCATCCAACTCGTCGTGTTCGCCAGCCGCGCCGACTACCAGACCTACGCCGGGGCAATCTTCGGCGTCAGCACGGACAACGGCGGCATAACCCTGGTGGGAGATCCGGCCGACCCGCACAACCAGCCCCTTTCGATCATGTACCAGAAGGACTACGACGACGGCTTCGTGGCGCGGATCTGGAACCTCAACCACGAGTACACGCACTACCTCGACGCCCGTGACGACATGAAGGGCGATTTCGCCCGCCAGACCTCCGTGCCCGACGTCTGGTGGATCGAGGGCCTGGCCGAATACATCTCCTACAGCTACCGCGGCATCACCGATGACCAGGCCGTCACCGAGGCGGGCAGGCACACCTACACACTGAGCACGCTGTTCCAGAACACCTACGCCAACAGCGACGTGACCCGCACCTACCCCTGGGGCTACCTCGCGGTCCGCTACATGTTCGAGAAGCACCCGGCGGACATCCAACGCATGCTGGCCCACTTCCGAGTCGGCGACTACACGGGTGGCTACGCCCTCTACAACTCCGACATCGGCACCCGCTACGACGCCGACTTCGACGCCTGGCTCATCGCGTGCGCCGCAGGCGCCTGCGCCGAGCCGGCAGCAGGCGGCGGCCGCTGACAGGGCGACCTCCGTCCAACGCGTTGGCCGCCGACCGACAGGTCGATCGACTCCAGCAGCCGCGCATCACCCAGCGGATGCGGCCTGTCATGGCCAACGACGACACGGTCCCGCCAGGCCGCCGGTCTGGCGGGACCTGGACGTATGCGTGAAGCGAGTACCGTGCGATGGGCTCTGGCCGTGCTTCAAGGGGACAGGCGGACAGCGGTTCTGCAAGGTGATGTGTTGAGTCCACAGGAACGGTGCGCCCGCCATCGGGTGCTCAAGGCCCTCGGGCGAAGCGGCCCCACGGCCCTGGCCTTCCGGCCGCAGCGCTGAACCGTCCGTAGGAGCGGTGACGGCTCCGGGCCGGGAGGACCCCTCGGAGCTGTTGGGTACGCGTGCTCCTCTCGTGGGCCGGGCGAAGGGAACGACGGCACAGCGCCTATCGTCATCGACATGTTCGCCGCTCCCAAGCCCTCCTCAACCAGCCCCTCGGCGGACCCCTCCGAAAGGCACGTGACGATGAAGACCTCGGACCACCCCGACCACGGATCCGCTTTCGCCCCGGTCGACCACCGCATGGCGGTCGCGGCCGAGACCACCCGGTTCGTGTCGGTGGTCAAGGACGCCGACCTGGCGACAGCGGTACCCAGCTGCCCCGGGTGGACGCTGGCCGACCTGGTCAAGCACACGGGCAGCGTCCAACGCTGGTTCTCGGTCCTGTTGCGGGCACGCATCCAGGAACCTCCGCGGAAGCGAGAAGTGGACCTGCGGCTCCCGGACCAGGAGAACGAGTACGCCGACTGGCTGGGCGAGAGCGCGACCGTGGCCGCGGAGGCCTTCGCGGCGACCGATCCGACCCTGCCGATGTGGGCATGGGGCGCCGACCAGCACGCCCGCTTCTGGGCACGCCGGATGCTCTTCGAGACCCTGCTGCACCGAGTCGACGCCGAGCTGGCACTCGGCCTGCGGCCCACGATCGACCGCCCGGTCGCGGTCGACGGGATCGATGAGTTCCTCGTCAATCTGCCCTTCGCCGCCTTCTTCGCCCCCAAGGTGGCCAACCTGCGCGGCGCCGACAAGACCATCCGCTTCCGCGCCTCGGCCGGGGACGACGAGTGGCTCGTCCGCCTGCGGCCCGACGGCTTCGGCCTCGACACGACTCGTCCGACCACGGAACCTGCTGACGCGACCGTCCGGGGAACCGCGGCCGACTTGCTCCTGCTCGTTTACGGCCGCCTGTCCTACGACGCAGAGGTCCTCGTGCACGAGGGGGACGAGGATCTGCTGACCCACTGGTTCGCCAACTCCGCCTTCTGAGGCCGGGTCTTCGCGATCTGCGGGGGCTCAGACGTACGAGGACGTCACAGGACGCGGGATCAGACCGCCTGGGATGCGGCGATCGACGCCTGGGAGCCGAGGACGTCCTCGCCGTACAGGTCCCGCACCCAGTTGGTCTGGTAGATGGTCTCCAGATACCGCTCACCCAGATCCGGGGCGATGGCCACCGCGGTCAGCTCCCGTCCCTCCTGGCGGGCCAGCCAGTCCATCGCCCCGCTGACCACTGTGCCGGTGGAACCCCCGAACAGAAACCCGCGCCTGGCCAGCCGGTGACAGGCCCGGATGGTGTCGGCCTCCGCCACGCACACCACATCGTCGACATAGGACTCGTCCAGCAGCGGCGGGCGCCTGCTGGTGCCCAGGCCAGGAATCATGCGCCGGCCCGGGGCGCCTCCGAAGGTCACCGAGCCCATGCTGTCGACGGCCACGATGCGCACCGGCCGGTGCCACTCGCGGAAGTAGCGCGCGCAGCCCATCAGGGTCCCGGTGGTGCCGGCGCCGACGAAGAGCACATCGAGGTCCGGGAACTGTCGGGCGATGGCCGGGGCGGTCCTACGGTAGTGGGCCATGCTGTTGCTGGGGTTGTTGTACTGGTTGAGCCACACATAGCGATCATCGGAAGCGCACAGCGCGCGGACGTGGTCGATGCGCGCGCCGAGGAAGCCGCCGACGGGGTCGGGCTGTGTGATGACGCGGACCTCGCTGCCCAGGGCCTCCATCATCAGCCTGGTCGCCAGGTTGCAGCGGGAGTCGGTCACGCACAGGAACCGGTAGCCCTTGCTGGCCGCGATCATGCTCAGGGCCACGCCCAGGTTGCCCGAGGACGACTCGACCAGAACCGAGTTCGGTGTCAGCAGGCCGTCGGCTTCGGCGGCCTCGACCATTTCGGTGGCAGCCTTGAGCTTGATCGATCCGGCGAAATTGAATCCCTCGCACTTGAGGAACAGTGGGAGCCCGACGACTTGTTCAAGGTCGACGTAGAGGTCGTCCTCGTTGAAGGCCTGGGGAACGGATATGACGGGCATGGTCGTCTCCTCGACTGCGGCGGAGTGTCTCCCGGCCGGTGATCCGTCTCGGCTCGGGGAGGAATTCGACGGCGACTTTTGATTCGCCGGAATATGTTCAGTACGCCCGAATCGGAGCAGCCTTGTCATGCCACCGAAATTCGGGACTTGACATGCACCCCGTTCCCGCATAAGCGCCGTGGCCGGGGGAGGGGCTGAACCGTCCACGGTCACCAGGGGTATCCGGCGCTTCCGTGCCCGGCCACAACCGTGTCCGCCCCCCTCAAGACCCGCCCCCAACACCCGCCCCCATGCCCTGCCTCCGCGCCTTCCCCCCGTGACCTGCCCCATCGTCGTACCTGGCCCCATCCGGAAAACGCCAGGTCGGACGGGCGGGTCGACGCAGTTCCCGGACGCCCCGCGGATTGAACGGGTGTGCCTTTGATACGCGGCCATAAGCGGGGCGAGGGGCACGGAAAGCAAGGGAACACAGGGTCGCTGACCGCAAAGCCGTCGGGCTATCAAGGCCCGCGTGTTGCGTCAAGCCCCGAAATTCAGGGGCAGGACAGGGATTCCTCGGCCAGGCGTACTGGAGAGGCGGACGACACGAATCCGTCCGTACCGACCGACGTCTACCGAAGCGTCCTCAAGGAGCTCACGTGATAGGGAAATCTGTCGAAGTCTTGACGGCCGCTCCGGCCGGCATCTCGACCCTCCAGGACGGCGGGGGCGCCGACCCGTCGACCGGCACCCAGAGGCTGCTGGCCGAGGTGCTGGCCGAGGTGCTGGCCGGCGTCGTGCGCGTCGAGCAGGTACCGGCCGACAGTCACTTCTTCAACGACCTGGGTGCCGATTCCCTGGTGATGGCCCAGTTCTGTGCGCGGGTCAGGAAGCGGGCGGACTTGCCGACGGTGTCGATGAAGGACATCTACCGGCACCCCACGATCCGGAGCCTGGCCACCGCGCTCGGCGACGCCGCGCCCACGCCCGTCCCGTCGCCGGCCTCGGCTGCGGACGTGTCGGCAGCCACGCCGATACCGGCCGATGCAGGGGCTGCGGACGCCATGGCGGCACCGACCGAGGCGGCGCCGCGAGCCGAGGTGCCGGCAGCCGTCGGTACACGGCGCTACATCGTGTGCGGAATGCTGCAGTTCCTGATCTTCCTGGGCTATACCTGCCTCGCAGCCCTCGTCGCCGCGCAAGGCTACGAGTGGATCTCTGCGGGCTCGGGCCTGTTCGACCTCTACCTGCGGTCCGTCCTGTTCGCCGGAGCGAGCTTTCTGGGCTTGTGCGCCTTCCCGATCGTGGCGAAATGGGCACTCATCGGTCGCTGGCGATTCGGCGAGTTCCCCGTGTGGGGCATGGCCTATCTGCGGTTCTGGGTCGTCAAGACCCTGATCCGCACCAGCCCCCTGCGCCTGTTCGCCGGTTCACCGCTGTACGTGCTCTATCTCAGGGCCCTCGGCGCGCGGATCGGGAAAGGCGTCACGATCCTGTCCCATGCCATACCGGTCTGCACCGACCTGCTCACCGTCGGTGAGGGCACGATCATCCGCAAGGACGTGCTCCTGTCCTGCTACCGCGCCCACGCCGGCCTGATCCAGACCGGTCCGGTCACCCTCGGCAGCAACGTGCTCGTCAGCGAGCACACGGTCCTCGACATCGAGACCTCGATGGGCGACGGTGCTCAGCTGGGCCACGCCTCCTCCCTGCACACCGGCCAGGTGGTGCCCGACGGAGAACGATGGCACGGCTCGCCGGCGCAGCGGACCGAGGTGGACTACCGGACGGTCGACCCGGCCGACTGCTCCGCCGTCAAAAGGACCGTGTACGGCGTTCTACAACTGCTGAATCTGTTGGTGGTGTTTCTGCCGCTGGCGATCGGCGGTGTGAGCGTTCTGTTCGCCGAGATCCCGCAACTTCATGCGCTCCTGAACCCGCAGCGGGTGGCCGTCACCAGCCCCGCCTTCTACGCCTATGCCCTGACCACTTCCCTGGTCGTTTTCTTCGGCTCCCTGTTCGTCGGCCTCCTCGTCGTGGGCACCGTGCCGCGTGTGCTGAACCGGGCCCTCAGGCCCGGCAAGGTCTATCCGCTGTACGGCTTCCACTACAGCGTCCAGCGGGCGGTCGCCCTGATGACCAACAGGAAGTCCTTCACCAGGCTCTTCGGCGACAGCTCCGCAATCGTCCACTACCTGCGCTACCTCGGATACGACCTCTGCCGCATCGAGCAGACCGGGTCGAACTTCGGCACCGAAATGCAGCAGGAGAACCCGTACCTGAGCTCGGTCGGAACCGGCACCATGATCGCCGACGGACTGTCTCTCATGAACGCCGACTTCTCCAGCACGTCGTTCCGGGTGTCCCGGACGTCGATCGGCCCCCGTAACTTCCTCGGAAACCGCATCGCCTACCCGTCACAGGGCAAGACAGGCGACAACTGCCTGCTCGCCACGAAGGTCTTGGTCCCCATCGACGGACCGGTGCGCGAGGGCGTGGGGCTGCTGGGCTCCCCCAGCTTCGAGATCCCGCGCACGGTGATGCGCGACAACAGGTTCAACCACCTGCAGACCGGCGACCAGCTGCGCCGTCGCCTGACCGCCAAGAACAAGCACAATGCCGCGACCGCCGGCCTGTACCTGCTGGCGCGGTTGATCCACTTCTTCGTGATCACCGTCATCACCATGGGCGCCGCCGACCTCTACCCCGCGCTCGGCGCACTGGCGATCGCACTGGGCAGCGTCCTCACCCTGACGTTCACCGTCGTCTACTTCGCGCTGATCGAACGCGCCTCCACCGGGTTCAAGCCCCAGAAGCCGCTGTACTGCTCGATCTACGCGCCCTCCTTCTGGCGCCATGAACGCTTCTGGAAGTTGGCCTCGGTCGACTACATCCAGGTCTTCAACGGCACCCCCTTCAAGAACGTGATCTGGCGGCTGCTCGGGGCCCGGATCGGCAAGCGCGTCTTCGACGACGGCTGCTTCTTCCCGGAGCGCACCCTCGTCACCATCGGCGACGACAGCGTGCTCAACGCCGGGACCGTCGTCCAGTGCCACTCGCAGGAGGACGGCGCCTTCAAGTCGGACCGCAGCGCCCTCGGCAGCGGCTGCACCCTCGGGGTCGGTGCCTTCGTCCACTACGGCGTGGCGATCGGTGACGCAGCGGTGCTCGCGCCCGACTCCTTCCTCATGAAGGGCGAGGAAATTCCCTCGCACGCCCGGTGGGGAGGCAACCCGGCCCGGGAAATGCCGGGCAACGGAACCCACCTCGACGGCCGCCGAGAACACCACGACACCCACGCCGCCCCGGCCCGCGGCCACTGACACCGCGGCACCAGCGACAAGCAGAGGAAACGAACCGATGGCAACGCATGTGACACGCACCCAGACGGTCCGGGACTACTGGCGGGACATACTGACAGCCGGCGGATTCACCCCCGCCCCACGCTGGACCCCCCACCCCGCGACCGGCGAGGGCCGGTACGAGGCCCAGGTCCCCGACGACACCGTGACCGGGCTGCGCCGACTGGCGGACGAGCTGGCGCTGCCGCTCGGTTCGCTCCTGCTGGCCGCGCACGCCAAGGTGCTCGCGGCACTGTCCGCAGAGCAGGAGATCACCACCGGCTACGTCACCGAGGGCGGTCGCCCCCTGCCCTGCAGGCTCAGCACCGCACCCGCCTCTTGGCGGGAACTGCTGCACACCACCCACCAGGCCGCCGCTGAACTGCTGGCACACCAGGACGTTCCGGCCGAGGACATCGACACGCTCAGGCGCGAACTGGGCCTGACCGGGCCGTCGTTCGAGACCGTCTTCGATCCCACAGCGACGGACGGGAACCTCACCGAGGACCTCGCGCTGCGGGTGGGTCTCCGTCACCGCGAGGGCCGGCTCGCGCTGTGGCTGCGCTACCGCACCGACAGGCTCGACGCAGACAGCGCCGCCCGCATCGCCGGATATCACCTGACCGCGCTCGCGCTGATGACCGCAGACCCCGATGCCGAACACGCCTGCCAGAGCCTGCTGTCCGACGAAGAGCTGCGATTCCAGCTCGAGCAACTTGCCGGACCGGCAAAGGAGTTGCCGAACGCGCGGGTGCACGAGCTGTTCGAGGACCGGGTGCGGATGCATCCGGATGCCGTCGCAGCTGTGCATGCCGGCCGGCAGTGGACCTACGGGGAGCTCAACGCCCGGGCCAACCGGCTGGCCCGCGCCCTCGCAGCCCGCGGGCTTGCCCGCGAAGGTGTCGTCGCGGTGGTCACCGAACGCAACCTCGACTGGCTGGCCGCCGTCATCGCGGTCTTCAAGGCCGGCGGTGTCTACCTCCCCATCGAGCCGCACTTCCCGGCCGAACGCATCGCCGCCACTCTCTCCCGCGCCGAATGCACCCTGGTGCTGACCGAACGCGGCAGCACCACCACCCTCGACCGGGCACTCGACTCCCTGCCCGGAGTCGCGAGGCTGCTCGTCGAGTCCGCCTACGAGGAAGACCACACCGACGATGATCTCGGTATCCACGTCACGCCCGACCAGCTCGCCTACATCTATTTCACCTCCGGCTCCACCGGTGAACCGAAGGGCGCGATGTGCGAGCACGCGGGCATGCTCAACCACCTCTACGCCAAGATCGACGACCTGGAGATCGGCGAGGGACAGGTGGTCGCCCAGACCGCACCCCAGTGCTTCGACATCTCACTGTGGCAACTGCTCTCCGCGCTGCTGACCGGCGGGCAGACCCTGCTGGTCGAACAGGACGTCATCCTCGACGTCCCCCGCTTCCTCGACACCGTCACCGACGGCAGGGTCACCGTCCTGCAGGTCGTGCCCTCCTACCTCGAAGCCGTCCTGACCGAGCTCGAACAGCGCCCCCGGACGCTGCCCGACCTGCGGTACGTATCGGTCACCGGGGAGGCGCTGAAGAAGGAGCTCGCCGAGCGCTGGTTCACCGTCCGGCCCCGGATCGGACTGGTCAACGCGTACGGGCTCACCGAGACCTCGGACGACACCAACCATGACGTCATGGACCGGGCGCCGGAACGCATCCTGCTCGGCCGCGCGGTCAACAACGTGCACATCTACGTCGTCGATGAACACCTCGCACCGGTGCCCCTGGGCGCTCCGGGTGTGATCGCGTTCTCCGGGGTCTGTGTCGGCCGTGGCTACATCAACGACCCGGAACGCACCCAGGCGGCGTACGTGGCCGATCCGCACCGCGACGGCATGCGGCTCTATCTCGGCGGCGACTACGGCCGCTGGCACCCCTCGGGGAAGCTGGAGTTCCTCGGCCGCCGCGACGCCCAGGTCAAGGTCCGCGGGTTCCGGATCGAGATCGGCGAGGTCGAGAACAACCTGCTCCGGCTCCCCGGTGTCCGCGACGGCGCGGTCGTGGTGGCCGAACGCGGCGACCAGAGCAAACACCTGGTCGCCTTCTACTCCGCCCCGAAGCCCCAGGACAGCGGGACCCTCGCCGACCAGCTGGGTACCTCGCTGCCCGCCTACATGGTCCCGGAGGCCTTCCACTGGCGCGAAAGCCTGCCGCTGACCGCCAACAGCAAGATCGACAAGAAGGCACTGACGGCACTCGCCGCGGGACTCGCCACCACCGAGGACGACCACGAGCCGCCGGCCACACCGACCGAGCGGCGACTGGCAACCGCCTGGGGACACGTCCTCGGCGTCCCTCAGGACCGCATCGGACGCCGCGCCCACTTCTTCGACCGCGGCGGCACCTCCCTCTCCGCGGTGAAACTCGCCATCGCCCTGGACCGCGTGGTGTCCCTCAAAGACGTCACCGAACACCCGATCCTCACCGACCTCGCCGCCCTGGTCGACAACCGACCCGAGCGCCGCGCAACCGAACCGGTCACCTCCTGAGCCGGATCGAAAAGCCACCTCGAAAGGAAAAGCACCATGTCCTACCCGACCACGGCGTCCCTCCTCAAAATGGACCTGAACCCCGGCAAGCCCCCGATCCTGTACACCGAGACCCCTGACGACGTGTCGGCCTGGGCGGATGAACACCATCGCGCCCTGCGCACTCTCGTCGCCGAACACGGCTCGGTCCTCATCCGCGGCCTGCAACTGTGCGACGCGGACCGGGCCGGGACCCTCCTCCACCGCCTGGCCCCGGCCCCGATGACCGACAAGGAAGCCTTCGCCCGCCGACAGACGTACACCCCGGGCGTGTACTCCTCCTCGGCATGGCCGCCGAACCAGCCGATGTGCATGCATCACGAACTCAGCTATGCCCTCCAGCCCCCCGGCCTCCTGCTGTTCGCCTGCCTGACCGCGCCCAGCACCGGCGGAGCCACTGCCGTCGCCGACGCAGCCACCGTCCTGGAGACACTTCCCACCGAGCTGGTCCAGCGCTTCGAAGAGGAAGGCTGGCTGCTCACTCGCACCTACAACGACGAGATCGGCGCTCCCTACGCCGAGGCCTTCGGCACCGACGACCGGAGGGCCATCGAGGACTACTGCCGCACAGCCGCCATTGACTTCGACTGGCAACCCGACGGCAGTCTGCGCACCCGCCAGCGCCGCCCGGCCGTGAGGGTCCACCCGGTCACCGGCCGCCGCTGCTGGTTCAACCAGATCGCCTTCCTCAACGAATGGACGATCGAGCCCGAAATCCGTGAATATCTCATCGACGTCTACGGCGCCGAGTCACTGCCGTTCAACACCCGCTTCGGAGGCGGCGACCCGATCGGCCCGGACGTCGTCCAGCTGCTGAATGACACCTATACGGCCCACACCGCCCGCGAGCCGTGGAAGGCCGGCGACCTCATGCTCGTCGACAATGTGCGCACGGCGCACAGCAGGGAGGCCTTCCAAGGGCCGCGCGAGGTACTCGTCGCCATGGCCGAGCCGCTGCGCCCGGCCGAGTGCCCGCCGACTGCCGAGGTGAGCGCCGGATGACCACCGTCCGTTCCGACGCAATCGAGCCCGCCATGTCCCAGCAGCACACCGTGCCACCGTTCGCAGTGATCTCCGGCGCCCAGGTCCAGCAAGCCTTGCGGGACCAGGAAAAGCAGATCGTGGACCTCATCGAGGCCACCTACCAGCTGCACGCCGCCGGAGAGTCGGTCAACCCCCCTTCCTACTTCCTGCGATTCCCCGACCGTCCCTCCTCCCGGATCATCGCGCTGCCCGCCTCGATCGGCGGGCAGGTACGAGTGGACGGCCTCAAATGGATCTCCAGCTTCCCCGACAACGTCCAGGCCGGTATCCCGAGGGCCTCCGCAGTCCTGATCCTCAACGACCACGACACCGGCTACCCCTTTGCCTGTCTGGAAAGCTCCATCATCAGCGCCACCAGAACCGCCGCATCCGCGGCACTGGCCGCCGACCGCCTCACTCGCAACCGGCAACGCCCCACTCGGGTCGGGTTCTTCGGCACGGGCCTGATCGCCCGCTACATCCACACGTTCCTGACCGCAGCGGGTTGGTCCTTCGACGAGACCGGCGTCCACGACCTCAGCCCCGACAGCGCCGCCGGCTTCCGTGACTACCTTCAACAGACCAGCACCGCCGGACAGATCACCCTGCACGACAGCCCCGAGGAACTCATCCGCTCCAGCGACCTCGTCGTCTTCGCCACCATTGCCGGCGAGCCGCACATCAGCGACCCGGCCTGGTTCGACCACAACCCGGTGGTCCTGCACGTGTCCCTGCGCGACCTCGCGCCCGAGATCATCCTCGCCTCGACCAACATCGTCGACGACGTCGAACACTGCCTCAAAGCCAACACGTCGCCCCACCTGGCCGAACAGCTCACCGGCAATCGCGACTTCCTGCACGGCACACTCGCCGACGTCATGACCGGACAGGTGACACCCCCCACCGACCGGCCACTGGTGTTCTCGCCCTTCGGCCTCGGAGTACTCGACCTCGCCGTCGGAAAATACGTCTACGACGAGACAGCTCGCTCCGGGGGGCTGCGCGTCATCGAGGACTTCTTCCACGACTTGCGCCGGCACGGATGACCAGCTCTGACTGGACGAGCAACCGCACCGCTCCGACACTGGCTGGTGGATCTCCGTGTCGGGGCAGAATGACGTGCGTGGCATCAGAAGACACTGCCGTCACTCCCACCCGCGACCGGACACACACGCGACGCGCTGCCGCTTTCTTGATTTCCCACGAGTCCAGGAGATGACGCCATGAGCTCCTTCTCACCCGGTTTCCGCGGCCGGGCCCGTTCTCTGGCGGACCGTCTGCCTCCCGGCCAGTACCCCACAGAGCAGTTTCCCGTGCTGTCGGCGGGCCCTACTCCGCGCGTCCCCACCGAGACGTGGGCTTTCACCGTGACCACGGAAGACGGACGCACGCACCGCTGGACGTGGGACGAGATGATGGCCCTTCCGCAGCAGGACACGGTGACGGACATCCATTGCGTGACCCGCTGGTCGAAATTCGACACCGAGTGGCGCGGTGTCTCGCTGGACGCCTTCTTCGAGGATGTCGAGACGGCCGCGGAGTACGTCGTGGTCCACAGTTACGGCGGTTACACCACGAACTTGCCGTTGGAGGACCTCCTCGATGGCAAGGCCTGGATCGCCCACGCCTACGGTGGCTACCCCCTCTCTCCGGAGCACGGCGGCCCCGCCAGGCTGCTCGTGCCGCACCTGTACTTGTGGAAATCGGCCAAGTGGGTGAGCGGACTGCAGCTCACACTGGAAGATGAGCCCGGTTTCTGGGAGTCGGTCGGGTATCACGACTACGGCGACCCGTGGCGCGAGCAGCGCAACTGGGGAGACTGACCATGACCCTCGTCTGGCGCAGGGCCCGGCTCGTCGAGCGCCACCCACAGACCCCCACCGCCCACTCCCTGGTCTTCACCGTGCCGGGGTGGTCCGGTCACCTGCCCGGCCAGCACGTCGATGTGCGGCTCACCGCCGACGACGGCTACCAGGCGGTGCGCAGCTACTCCCTCGCCGCGCCCGCCGACGGCGACCGCATCGAACTGGGCGTCCAGGCCGTGTCCGACGGTGAGGTCTCGCCCTACCTGGCCGACCAGCTACCGCCGGGTGCCGAGGTGGAAGTGCGCGGTCCGCTCGGCAACTGGTTCGTCTGGCACAGCGAGCAGACGGAACCGGTACTGCTGGTGGCGGGCGGCTCCGGAGTCGTACCGCTGGCGGCGATGATCCGAGCCCACCGGAAGGCCGAGTCACGCAGCCCGTTCCATCTGCTGTATTCCGTACGCACCCCCGATGACATCTGGTACCAGGACCAACTGGCCGACGGGGATCCCTCCCTCGACGTCCGCATCGTGTACACGCGGCAGGCCCCGCCCGGCAGCACCCGCACGCCCGGCCGTCTCACGCCGGACGACCTCGACGCGTCGGCGGCCCGACTGCAGCCGAACAGCCCTGTGTACGTCTGTGGACCGACCGGATTCGTCGAGACCGCCGGCGACCTGCTCGTCGACCTGGGGCGTGACCCCGCCACCATCCGCACCGAACGCTTCGGCTGACTCGCCGACCACAACCTAACCGCACGGGAGGTCCTCATGGCAGACGCGTCCACCCACCTCGACGGCAACTGTCTCGCCGGCCCGCTTTCGGAGATCCTCTCGGTCGAACCCACCACGGCCTGGTGGCGCTGCCCGGAGTGCACCCGGTCGGGGCCACTTGCCCAACTGCACGTCTACGGCCCCGAGCCGGGTCTGACCGCGCGATGCCCAGGATGCGCGTACATCGCCCTCAGGCTGGTCAGGGAGGGGGAGCACATCTGGCTGACCATGGGGAGCGGCACCGGCGCGTTCCGCTTCTCCGTCGCCTAGAGGTGTCCGTACGGGGCTCGTGATGTCCGGTCGCGGGCATCGTGTGGTTCGGAACTGTGGTCACTTGACCGTGCCCGAGTGCGCTGTCGCGAGCATGAGTGAGTGCGGGTGTCGTGGTGGCGGCCCGGGTCACCCCCTGCGGCCGCCTGGGGAGGTGTGTGCCCGCCCCGACATCTTCCCGTGCGTCAGCAGGTGCCCTCGTCCTGCCATGGCCCCCACTCCGAGGTGCCCGGCACCTCGTTCTGGGTCCACCACTTGGCCTTCCAGTTGTGCTTGTTGTAGGAGACCTCATTGCCGACTGTATAGACCGCCGTCGAGCTCCAGGCCGTCTTGCATGCGGTGCTCGGCGGGGTGGGAGTAGGCGTGGGGGTGCTGGTGGGCGGGGTGGCTCCGGCGAATTTCACCGAGTACTTCGCGAAGTCCCAGGAGTTCTGCGCCACGCTGGAGCATGTGCCCGACGTCCGGCCGCCGTTGTCGACGGGATTGCACTGGCGGTCGCGGTTGAGTGACCAGAAGGTGAAGCGGTCCATGTTGTGACTGGTGGCGTAGTCCAGCACCGTCTGGAAATCGGCCTGCGAGAAGATCTCTCCGGTGTCGCTGCGTCCGTTCATGCCGGAGAAGCCCTCGTGGGCATACGCAGTTGTCTGGTCCCAGCCGAAGGTGGACTGGAGGATCGTGTTGAAGTTGGTGAGCGCGCTGGTCTGAGAGGCCGCGCCGTTGAAGCCGCCGTCGAAGGGCATGATGGAGAAGTTGTTCGGCGTGAACCCCTGTGACTTCGCCTCCAGCAGCATCTGCTTGCCGAACCAGCCGGTGCCGTCCGCCGTACCGGCCGTGGTGACGGAGACGTAGAGGCCAGGGTTGTTCTGCTGGAGGATCTTGGCAGCGCCGATCTCGTTTTTGATGGCCGCCGTGTTCTCGTACTCCGGCTCCTCCAGATCGAAGTCGATCGCGTGCAGGCCGTACTTGGTGATGACCTGTTGGTACGCCGCGGCGGTGGAGGCAGCGTCCGAGCAGGTCTGCCCGAGCTTGGTGCCGCCGTACCCGCCGATCGAGACGGAGACGTCGCCGCCCTTGGAGCGGATGGTGTTGATGACCGACTGCACGGCGCTGTCCGAGGAGACCGCGGCCGTGCCGCCCCAAGTGGGGGAGCAGCCGCCGCCGTTGGGGGCGAGGATGAACGCCAGCTGGAATGCCTTGAGGCCGGTTGCGTCCATGATGGCGACCGGGTCCGGCGGATCGTTGTCCAGTGGCATCAGATAGGGAGCGGCGGCGTACCAGCGGTTGCTGAGCGCGGTGGTCGCGCCCGAGGCGTTGCCCGCGACCAGGGCGGTCGTGCCAACTGCGGCCAGGCTTACGGCGGCTGCCGCGCCCAGACACGCGTGAAGACGTCTCACTGTGCCTCCAGGGAGTGGGGGAGTGGCCCCAGCTTCTGGGCGCTGTCGCGATCACGTCAACAAGTTGGACTAGACCAGAAGGTGCTTTGGACTAGACCATACCTTTCCTTTGCCTGGGCTGCCTTCGCAGACCACCACGGCCGGCGGTTCGTCCCTTTCTCAACGGAGTCCTTCAGCCGGGAGAGCATTTCGAGGGGTGTCGGGCTGCGTCCGCGGCGACCCTACTGGCAGCGGTAGGAGAGGCGGGTGACTGGGCACGACGTCGTAGGAAGCAGCGCCGCGCATCCACCTCGGCGGAGCTCCGGCGCAGACCAGGATCCTGACGACTGGCCCCCGGCTCGGGAGCCGGGGGCCGGGGCCCTACGGGCGATCGTCAGTGGCCGGCGGCGGGTCCGCCGCTCAGCTTGTCGTGGAGGTCGGCGCTGGGGGTGTTTAGGCCGGTGATTTCGACGGTCCTACCGCGCTGGGCGTACTTCGTCTCGATGGCGTCGAGGGCGGCGACGGACGAGGCGTCCCAGATGTGGGCCGCAGACAGTTAGATGACCACCCTCTGCGGGGCTTCGGCGTAGTCGAACTGGCCGACGAGGTCGTTGGAGGAAGCGAAGAACAGTTCACCGGTGACCCGGTAGACGACCGTAGTGTTGTCGGGGTCGACCACGGCGGTGACCTCGGCAAGGTGGGCGACGCGCTTGGCGAAGATCACCATGGCGGTGATTGAGCCGATGACGACGCCGATGGCGAGGTTGTGGGTGGCCACCACGCAGGCAACGGTGATCACCATGACCGCAATCTCCCTGGCGGGCATGCGCTTCAGCGTCTTTGGGGCGATGGGGTGCCAGTCGAAGGTCGCGAACGAGACCATGACCATGACGGCGGAAGAACACCATGAGCGCCAGACCGCCGATGATCAGCGGGTGGAAGGCCCAGGGGACGCTGTGCATCTCGGGAACCTGGGCCATGAAGATCAGGATGGCGAGCGCGTTGACGAATCCGGCCACCGCGCTGCGGGGGATGAACCGCACGAGCAGCGCGGCGCGCCGTCGGGGCCGAGGAACGGCGCCGTCACAGCAGGAAGCCCAGCCGCTCGTCCGCCATTCCCGGCGCGATCTCGATGATCTCCGCTGTGACGACGTCGTGGGCGACGAACGGGTCCTCGTCGACCCGCTTCTGCAGTTCCTCGCGCGAGGTGTTGTGGGCCAGGACCGCGCCGCCGAGCCCCGGCTGGATGCTGCCGACCAGGAGGAAGGCCCTGTCGTCCAGGCCGCGCTTGATCCACTCCTGATGGCCGGTCATGTGCTGGCCGGCGGAGCCTGAGTTGCCGGAGAACCGAAGCAGGACCACGAACATGCGATCTCTCATTTCTCGTAGGTGCTCAGCCAGTCGCGCATCCGGTCGACTTCCCGCTGGATGAACGCCTCGTCATGGAACGCGTTGGCCATGACGGCGACGCCCTGGCTGAAGGCGAGCACGTGCATCGCCAGCTCGTCGGCCTGATCGGTCTGCCCGAGCAGCACGAACTGGTCACGAAGCCACATGCGGAAGAGGGTGAACAGGCGGCCGGCCTGGCCGAGCATGGCGTGCTCCAGCTTGGCCAGCTCCGTGGTCAAGGTGCCCACCGGGCAGCCGTAGTCCTGGATGTCGGCGCGGTTCGTCAGCACGATCTCGACGTAGCGCATGATGCGGCCGGCCGGGGTGGACGCCTCGGCCTCCCACTGCTCCAGCATCCGACGGGTGTCGGCCAGGCGGGCATCGATCACCGCGTCCAAGATCGCGTCCTTGGACTTGAAGTGGTAGTAGAAGTTGCCGCGCGACAGTCCGACGGCCCCGGCGATGTCCGCGAACGAGGTGTGCTCGTAGCCACGGTGGTAGAAGAGCCGGTCGGCCGCAGCCACGATCTGCTCACGCGTCGCCACAGCAGGCATACCGATCACCTTCCGTCGTAGGACAGCCGACCTAGGACTGCCACCGTAGGTCGCCCGTCCTAGAGCGTCAAGTCGTTGACATCCCCCGCGCGGCCGACCTGGCGTGACGGCCCTCTAGGGCAACTGTCCTAGATTCGTGTCAGAAGGCTGGAGCGCCTGCACGCTGGGGGCGCGTCCTCCCAGGAGATCCCGACGAGCAAGATCGCGATCTTCATGCCCGTGCGGGCGGCTTCTCGTCGGTGGCCTCCGGTGTCCGTGCCGGCCTCCAGTGCCACCGCACCGGGGACGCGGGCTTGCGTGGCATCTCCGGCCGTCCCGGGGAAGCCTCCTGGTGGGCCGGGGTGCTGTTCGTGGCCGCCCTGCTCTGCGGGGCCGCCGCCCCGGTGGCAGCGGTCGCCGGGCTCCAGGGGGACTGACGGCCCCCAAGAGCGGCCCGCCATCCAAGGGACCGCGGTCGGTGCCTGCCCGATGCGTGTTTCCTGGCGTGACTTTCACAGAGGGAGGCGGGATACGGACCCTCTTGATCGAGGGTGTGTCTCGTACATGCGGATCGCGACGACCAGGCCGGAAGCGGCGGTGAGGGCGGAGACGGCCCAGATCGCGGTCGTGATGCCGTAGGCGTCGGCGAGGATGCCGGCGAGGAGGGCGCCGATGGCGAAGCCGCCGTCGCGCCACAGGCGGTAGACGCCGACGGCGCGGGCGCGCCAGGCGGGGTGGGCGACGTCGCCGATGACGGCGAGCAGGGTCGGGTAGACGAGGGCGGTGCCGATGCCGAGCATGATTTGGGCCACGGCCCAGCCGGGGAAGGTGCTGGCGGCGGCGACGAGAGCGATGGCGGCGGCCTGGAGCAGCATGCCCGCAGTGATGAGGTGCTTGCGGCCGACGTGGTCGGACCACCAGCCGGTGAGCATCTGGCCCGCGCCCCATACGGCCGGGTAGAGGGCGGCGAGGACGCCGATTCGGGCGACGGACAGTCCGTGGGCGGCGAAGAGCAGCGGGAAGATGCCCCAGGCGAGGGCGTCGTTGAGGTTGTTGACCATGCCTGCCTGGCTGGCTGCGGACAGGGCCTTGTCGGTGAAGCTGGTGTGGCGGGAAATCTGCGCCGTGGACATGTCCGTAGTGGTCTGCATGGGGTGGAGGGCGGCTTCGGCGCGGGCGTGTTCGCGGGTCTCGCGGACGGCGAAGGTCGACAAGCCCAGGGCCAGCACGAGGTAAGCGGCGCCGAGCAGGAAGGGCTCGGGGCGCAGGCCGGCTTGCTGGGCGATGGCGCCGGTGGCCATGGCGGTGGCGGCGACAGCACCGTAGCCGGCGGCCTCGTTGAAGCCCATGGCCAGGCCACGGCGTTCCGGGCCGACCAGGTCGATCTTCATGATGACGGTGGTGGACCAGGTCAGGCCCTGGTTGACGCCAAGCAGGATGTTGGCGGCAATGATCCAGCCCCAGGACGGGCCCCAGGCGAGCATCGCGGGCACGGGCACGGCGATCAGCCATCCGGCGATAAGGACCGGCTTGCGGCCGTAGCGGTCCGACCAGGTGCCGGCGAAGAAGTTGGTGACCGCCTTGGTGGCGCCGAAGGCGAGGATGTAGGTGAGGGCGGCCGTGTAGGCGGAGAGGTGGAAGACGCCATCGGCGAGCAGGGGCAGCACGGTGCGTTCCTGACCGAGCATGCCGCCGACCAGGGCGTTGACGAGGACGAGCAGAGTGAACTGGGCCAGGTTGGCGCGAAGTCCCAGCCGTATGCCGCCGGGTTGGGTCGCGGTGGTCACTCGCCCTCCTGGAGAGGGCAGCCGGTGGCCTTGGCCCAGTCGTCCGGTCCACCGGTGAGGACGGCGAGACCGTGGTGTCCGGCGGGTTGGAGAAGGCTGGCGGCGGTCATCGCGCGCTCGCCGTGCCCGCAGTGCACCACGGCATCCGAGGGCGCTTCGTCGGCGCGGGCGGTCAGTTCGCCGAGTTCGATGCCGACGGCGCCGGGGATGCGACCGGCGGTGCGCTCGGCGTGCTGGCGGACGTCAAGGACGGGGCGGTTGCCGATGCGATCGGCCTTCACGAGCTCAACGGTCTCCTGCTTTCCGCCGTCGGCCAGCCAGGCGCCCATGGTCAGGTGGCCGGTCAGCCGTTCGTATCCGATCTTCAGTGCCTGCCAGGTGAGTTCGGTGACGTCCTGGCCGGGTGTCGTGACGAAGACGAGCGGGGCGTCGTCGGGCAGCAGCCAGCCGAGCCACGTGGCGAACTGGTCGCGCAGCGGGATGGAGACGGCGCCGGGCATGTGGCCGGCGGCGAAGTCCGGCATCGGCCGTACGTCGACGATCTGTGCGTCCTGGCCGAGGAGGGTGCGTACGGCAGCCGGGGACAGCGTCGGGAGTGAGGGCGCGGTGGCGAAGAGAGCGGGCCCGCGCCGGTTGGTCTCGGCCAGGCGGTCGAAGTAGGCGGGATACGAGCCGAGGCTGCCGAGCAGTTCGCGTACGAACATCTCCTCGTCCGGCGCGGCGAGCAGGGCGTTGGCCTGCTTCTGGGCGCCGATGGTGGTGGTGCGTTCGGCGCCGGGCGGGGCGGAGCAGAAGGAGCCGGCGCCGTGGGTGGGCCACACGGCGGTCGCGTCCGGCAGCCGGGCCAGCCGTTGCAGCGACTGGTACTGGGCGCGGGCGAGTTCCTCAGCTCGGTCGGCGCCGAGCAGGTCGGTGCGGGCGGCCGAGCCGACGATCAGCGAGCCGCCGGTGAACACCCCCAACTCCTGTGCGCCGTCCAGAAGCAGGAAGGACAGGTGCTCGTCGGTGTGGCCGGGGGTGGCCAGGGCCCTCAGGGTCAGGCCGCCCAGGTCGACCTCGTCGTTGTCGGCGAGCGCGGTGTGCGAGAAGGTGCGGTGCCCGGCGGCGGAGGCCAGCACCGTGGCGCCGTCGTCGGCGGCGAGTTGGAGCGCGCCGGTGAGGAAGTCCGCGTGCAGGTGGGTGTCGGCGGCGAACGCGACGGTCAGGCCGCGCTGCTCGGCGGCGGTGCGCAGGGCGCGCAGGTCGCGGCTCGCATCCGCGGCGAGGGCGCGGCCGTCGCCGAGGTCGACGAGGTAGGCGCTGTTACCCAGGCCGGTGTCGATGAGCGGTATCAGGTGGTCGTCGGCGAAGCCCATCGGATCCTCCAGGTGTCACGGTGCGGGCCGGGTGGCTTCCACGCTCACCCGCACCTACAATATTCCATGGAAGTATGGAGGATGCCATGGGAGACGCCACCCGCAAGGCCGCGCTGTACGACGCCTTCGCCCGCACCGGCAAGGCGCTGAGCAGCGGAAAGCGTCTGGAACTGCTCGATCTGCTGGCCCAGGGCGAGCGCACCGTCGACGCCCTCGCCAAGGCCGCCGGCCTGAACCTGACCACCGCCTCGGCGCACCTGCAGACCCTCAAGCAGGCTGGACTCGTGACCACCCGCCGCGAGGGCGTGCGCATCCACTACCGGCTGGCCGGAGACGACGTCGCCGCCCTTTACGCGTTGCTGCGCCAGGTCGCCCAGGCCCACCAGGCCGCCGTGGAACCGGCCCGCACCGCCTACCTCGGCACGGACGACGCGCGAGAAGTCGACCCGGAGGAACTCCTTGCCCGGGCCCGGGCCGGACAGGTCGTCGTCCTCGATGTACGCCCGGCCGAGGAGTACGCCGCCGGGCACATCCCCGGTGCCCGGTCCATCCCGGTCGAGGAACTCGCCGACCGCATCGCCGAGTTGCCGGAGGAGACCGAGGTGGTGACGTACTGCCGGGGTGCTTACTGCGTCCTGGCCTACGACGCCGTACGCCTGCTGCGCGAGCGGGGCCGCAGGGCGGTGCGGCTGACCGACGGGATGCTGGAGTGGCGACTTGCCGAGCTGCCCGTGGAGACGGAGACGGCAGCATGACCTCTGCCCACCCGGGCCTGGCCGGCGGGCCCGTCTACCTGGACTGCAACGCCACCACCCCGGTCGACCCGCGGGTGGTCGAGGAGATGCGTCCCCATCTGGCGGACTGGTTCGGCAACCCCTCCAGCGACCACGTCTACGCGGCCAAGCCGAAGGAGGCCTTGCACCGCGCCCGCACCCAAGTGGCCGGGCTCATCGGGGCGGAGACGGGCGAGATCGTGTTCACCGGCTCTGGAACGGAGGCCGACAACCTCGCCCTGCGCGGTGCCGTCCTGGCCGCCAAGACCGACCGCCCGCATCTGATCACTCAAGTCACCGAGCACCCAGCCGTCTTGGAGACCTGTCGAGCCCTGGAACGCCTGCACGGTGTCGAGGTGACGTACCTGCCGGTCGATCGCGACGGCCTGGTCGACCCTGCTGCTGTGGCGGCCGCTCTTACGCCGCGCACGGTCCTCGTCTCGGTGATGGCCGCCAACAACGAGACCGGCGCCCTCCAACCGATCCCCGCGCTGGCCCACGTCACCCACGCCCACGGCGCGCTCTTCCATTGCGACGCGGCACAGGCGGCTGGGAAGACCCTGCTGGACGTACGGGAGTTGGGTGTCGATCTGCTGACGGTCGTGGGGCACAAGATGTATGCCCCGAAGGGAATCGCCGCCCTGTACGTCCGCCACGGCGTCGCCCTGGAACCGCTGGTCTACGGCGGCGGGCAGGAGCACGGCCTGCGCGCGGGAACCGAGAACGTCGCCCTTGCCGTCGCGCTGGGTGCCGCAGCCGAACTCGCTGCCGCGGAGCTGGCCGACGGTGGCTGCGAAGGCATCGCCGAGTTGCGCGACCGCCTCCATGGGCGCCTGGCCGAGGGGCTGCCGGGCCGGGTCCAGCTGAACGGCCCGGTGAAGCCGCGCCTGCCCAGCACCCTCAACATCAGCATCGACGGCGTACGCGGCCACGAACTCCTCACGGACGTACCGGAGATCGCCGCTTCCACCGGCTCGGCCTGCCACAGCGGCACCGACACACCTTCGCCCGTCCTGCGTGCGATGGGCCTGGGCGACGCCCGCAGCCTGAGCGCACTGCGACTGTCGATCGGCCGCTGGACCACGCCGAACGACGTCGACCGCGCCGCCGAGGCGCTGATCGCCGCCGCCCGCGCAGGCGTCGTATGAGCGGTTCCGACGGGCCCGGCATCCCGTTGGTCGTCGACGGTACAGGCATGCTCTGCGGCACCCTCCTGCTCCGGCTCCGGAAGGAGATCGAGGGCGCGCCGCCGGGCACGCTCGTGCGTCTGTGGGCCACTGATCCGGCCGCCCCGCTGGATCTGGCCGCATGGTGCCACCTGACCGGCCACACCTACCTCGGCCCGGTTCCCGGTGATGAGCCCGCCGCGGCGTACGCGTTCGTCGTCGCCGAGGCCGCGAAGCGCACGGAGGCGGCGTCGCCCTGGAGGCTTGGCTCTGTCTGATCCGGCCGCAGGTCGTGGAGCGGGTCAGTGGCTGCGGGGCGCGTACATGATCATGGCCATGCCGGCGAGGCATACCAGGGCGCCGATGGCGTCGTAGCGGTCGGGGCGGTAGCCGTCGGCGACCGTGCCCCAGGCGATCGACCCGGCGACGAAGATCCCGCCATAGGCGGCGAGGATGCGCCCGAAGCTGTCGTCGGACTGGAAGGTGGCCACCACGCCGTACAGGCCGAGGGCGATCACGCTGGCGTCGATCCGGATCCAGCCCTTGTGTTCGCGGATGCCCTGCCACACCAGCCAAGCGCCGCCGATCTCGAACAGCGCGGCGACGACGAAGAGGGCGACGGAGCGGACAACGGTCGTGATCGGTGAGCCTACTGGCGGCCCGTCCCGGTGATCTGAACGGGGTCGGTGGCCTTCGTGCAGCCACATCCGCTGCGCTCGGTCTTCCCGCCGCAGCTGCAGGCGCTCCGGCGGTGGCCGAACCACCAGGTGGCCCCAGCCAGCGCGGCCAGGGTGAGCGCGGCGGCGGGCAGCCAGCCCACCACGGCGGACGCACCGGCCCCGACGACCCCCGCGGTGATCAGGGCGGGCAGCAGGCAGCACGCCAGGCAGACCAGCCCGCCAAGCAACGCCGGCGTCTTGGGGGTGCGACGCGGGGCCTGGTCAGCAGCAGGGGCCGGCATGGCGGTTCTCCTCGGCGAGGTCGGTGAACGGCAAGGGGCAGCGTGGCATCGATGCGCACGCGGTCAGGTCGTCACACCCGGCGTCGACGGCGGTGAGCAGGGCGGCGCGGATGGTGTTCAGATCGGCGATCCTCGCGTCAACTTCGGCGAGCTTGGCCGCGGCGCGCTCCTGCAGTCCCGCGACGGGGCGGCCGTGCCGGTGGCGTCCGGCCTCCAGCAGTTCGGCGACCTCGTCGAGGGTGAATCCCAGGCGCTGCGCCCTTGATCACCCGCAGTACGGTGACCGCCTCCTCGTCGTAGAGGCGGTGTCCGCCCGGGCTGCGGTCGGGCTCGGCCAGCAGGCCCCGCCGCTCGTAGTAGCGCAGGGTCTGGATGTTCACCCCGGCGGCGTCCGCGACCTCGCCGCTGCGCAGGCCACCGGCGCTCACGGCAGCTCCCGGCCGGCGGCCGCCGCGGCCCGCTCCCGGAGGGCGTCCAGCATGCGCTCGTGTGCGCCGTCCACCTCGACGTCCAGGTCGATCTGCTCCGTGCAGGGGCTGACGGTGAAGGTGAAGAACGAACAGCAGCCGCTCTCGCGGGCCACCAGGTCGCGCACCGTCTCCTCCACGCCCGGCCCGCCGGTGAGCACCAACCGCAGCCGCAGCGGGTCCGGACGGGAAGAGCCGGCCAGCCGCTCGGTGAACAACGCGTCGAATTCCGCGACGCGCAGCGGCTGCTCGGTGGTGGGCAGTGTGCAGGACTGAGGTATCCAGTTCGTCATGGAGCCACTCCCGTCGTCGTGTCCCCGCACCGTGCGGGCCGGGACGTCTTAGACCGTAAGTCCGTACCTGGGTACCGGTTGCAACTCTGGCCGCAGCCGTCGTCCTCCGGCGTCTCGTCAGCGGGGCCCAAGCGATACGGATGTCAGTTCTGACAACCGCACCCCGATGCCGTCTTGGCCTCGGTGACGGTCGGAGCGGGGTCGACCGCGGTCTCAGCCGGAGTGCAGCAGGCATCGACGCCACAGCAGGCGCCGGTCGACTCCGCCGTCGACGTCGGTTCCCCGGCGTTCAAGGGCTTGGTGGCACGGACGATCGCGGAGTGCATGCCGTCGGCGACCGGGTGAGTCGGGGTGATGCCGATGTCGCTGAAGTCGGCGGTCTCCAGGCCCCCCGGTATTCGGCGAAGGACGGCGCACCGGCGATGCAGCCGACGTAGTCGCCCCGCTCGGCGCGCTGCTCAGGGGTGCGGGCGTCCTTCTCGGCCAGTCCCTCGCCGCCGGGCAGGACGCCTTCGTAGACGGTCATGCCGTCCTTGTCGAGGATGACGTAGCGGCTCTGCTCGGTGTCAGCCTGCGGCGTCTTTGAGCCGGTCCGGGGCGAGGACGGTGATGCGGCCGCGGGCGAGGCGGAGCAGTCCTTGGTCGGCGTAGTCGCGCAGCACCTTGGTGCAGGTTTCGCGGGAGGTTCCGGCGAGAGCGGCGAGCTGTTCGTGGGTGAGGGCGATCTGCGCGTGTCGTCCGCCCGGCCGCAGGGGGCTCGCCGGGGGTTGGGCGGTGGTGAGGGTGTCGAGGGTGGTGGCGATGCGCTGGGCGACGGTCTTGAAGACGCTGTCGGACAGGCGCTGTTCGAGGTCGGCGAGACGTCGGCCGAGGATTGCGGTGATCCGGGCGGTGATCCGGGCGTCGGTCAGCAGCAGCCGGTTCACGTCGGCGCGGCTCATCACGCAGACGACGGTTTCGTCGAGGGCCTCGGCGTAGTTGTCGTACATGTGCTGTCCGAGCAGAACCATCTCCCCGAAGATGGTGCCCGGGGAGATGATCGCGGTGGTGAGCGCCCGGCCGTCGGCGGAGACGCGGAAGACGCGGACCCGGCCCTTCTTGAGGATGAACAGCACCTCGCTGGGCTGGGCGGGCGAGTAGAGGATCTCGCCTGCGTTGTAGCTCTTCATCGGCGCCGCGGTGGCGATGGCCTCCATCTCCTTCTCTGACAGGTCGCAGAAGATGTCGACCTCGGCTATGCACCACGTCCTGTCGGCGTCCCCGTCGCTGCCGGTACCGGCATGGGTCATGGTGTGCGCCTCCTCGCGTCGTCCCGGTGCCCATGGCGGGGGCTCGGCGCCCCACGCCGGGCTGGCCAGCGCGTCGGCGCTGTCGGCCAGACAGTAGGAGACTGCCACACCGTCGTCGCGGGACTGGCGCGGCGCGGCCCCCGGCCGTGGATCATGGGGGCAGGGTGTTGACCCGGGCGGCGGAGGGCTCATCCGCCGGCCGGCCCCGTGGACCGGTTGCGTTCGGCCTGGGCGATCACGGCGAATGTCAGTCCGGCGAGCAGCCCGAACACCAGGTGGGCGCCGAGACTGGAGGCGGTGACGTCGTTCCACTCAAAGACCGGCATGCCCAAGTTCGCGGGCATGATCCACAGCGCGCCGATGAACCACCACACCGCGCCGTAGGCCAGGCCGAGGACGACGGCGGGCGCGAGGCGCTGGGCGAACTGCCCGAGCAGCGCGCCGAAGGTGATGCCGGCGAAGGTGGCGATGGCCAGGTGGATCAGCCAGCCGACGAAGGCGTTGGTCGAGCCGAGGAGTCCGGCGACCATCGTGATCATCGCGGTGTCCATCATCGGCTTCGACACCGACATCCAGATACCCATCCCGATCCCGCCGACGAGACCGGCCGCCGCACCCCACGCCGCATGGATCGGGATGACGGCCGTTCTCGGGGACACCTGCATTGTGGTTGCCATGGTGAGCGCCCCCTCACATTCTGTGGTGTCTGCTTCCGGGTTTGACGCTATGACCCGGGAGGTTCCCCGGTGCTCATCACGCTAGGCCTGGCCGAGCACGTGGTTCAGTGACGGCGCTCACCGTTCACCGCGTCATTCGTCCTGATGAGGATGCGGCAGATGCCGGCGTCGGTGCAGTCCGCCGGATCGGTCGCGGCGGCCCGCGAGGCGAGGGCTTGCAGGACAGTTCGTGTCGCACGCAGTTCGGTCATGCGCCGGTCGATGTCGGCGAGATGCTGGTCGATGAGTGCCGTGACGTGAGCGCAGGGGGATGCTCCGGCATCGCGCAGGGTCAGCACCGACCGGATCTCGGCGAGGGTGAGCCCGGCCCCCTGGGCGTCGCGGATGAACGCCAGCCGCGTCGTGGTCTGCTCCGGATAGTCGCGGTAGCCGCCCGGCGTGCGTGGCGGGGCGGGCAGGAGCCCGGCCCGCTCGTAGAAGCGGATCGTCTTCGTGGTCAGCCCGCTGGAGGCGGCGAGGTCACCGATGCGCATGTCTCCAGGCTAGCCCTTGACCTTCCAGTGCACTGGAAGGTTTATGGTCCCGGCAGAGCCCATGAAGGAAGCGGGAGGACCCGCCATGAACGAGCGGGAGACAGCGGCACGGATCACCGTGCTGAGCGTTCCGGAGTGCCCCAACGTCCCGCGCGTACGTGAGCGGATCGTGTTCGCGCTGGCGGGCCGGGATGTGCCAGTGGACCTGATCGAGGTGTCCGACGAGGCCGGAGCCACCCGGTGGGGGGATGACTGGCTCACCCACTCTCACGTGATCGCCACGGCTCGTTGAGGCCGTCAGTGGGCGGTCGCCGAGGTGACAGCCGCCCGGGCCGCGCGTTCCACCAGTGCGATGCCGTTCGTCATCGACGTATTGCCGTCCGAGAGGACGGCGACGAGGTAGTGACGTCCGCTCACCGTGACCTGGCCGACGCTGTTGACGTCCCACAGTCCGGTTGTGTTGCGCTGCAGCCAGCCGTTCTTCAACGCCCATCCGGAGCCGGTGGCAGCGGAGACGCCCCACGCCTGCTCGCCGACGATGCGTGTCATCAGTGTGCGGATGTAGGTTCGGGACGCCTTGTTGAGCGCCGTGGAGCTCGCGTGCGAGGTCGGGCCGGTGTCGAACACCGCGCGCAGCAGTCGTATCTGGTCGCTCGCCGTCGTCCGTGTCAGCCCCCATTTGGCGCCCGGGCCGCCCTTGGTCGAGGTCAGCCCCAGCCGCTTGTTCGCCGCCTCCAGGCCCGGTGCCAGGCCGATGCGCCGCCACAGCGCGTTCGCCGCCGTGTTGTCGCTGCGTTCGATCATCGACTCCGCCTGGGCACGCTCCTGCACGGTCAGGGCACGTCCGGCGTCCTGCGCCCGGAGCAGTGCCGCGGCAAGGATGTCGACCTTGACGATGCTCGCGGTGTCATAGGGGGTGTCGTCGCCGTACACCGCGGGCTCCCGGCCCGTGCCGTCCAGGTCGACCACCGCGGTCGTGACCCGCGCCTTCCGCTGCAGCTGCACGAGGGCGAGGACGTCGGTCGTGGCGGCGTCGGGCCGCACTGACGCCGACGCCGGGGCCGCGGTCGCCGGGTCGAGCGAGGCGGCTGACAAGAGCGTCGCGAGCGACGCCGCGAGAACGCCGGCGCTGACCACGGCGCGCCTGCCTTGCGGCCTGCGCCCTCCCGCGCTCTGCGGGTGCGGCAAGGGGGACGGTCGGTGCGGCATGGGGAGGAGCCTCGGCAGTTCATGGGGGGAGGAGTACAGAACTGCGAACGTATAGAAAACGCCCGCCCCGCGAAGTGACCGCCGCCACGACAGGGCCCATTGGGTACGAAATGTGGCAAGAACCACAGGTTCGGGTGTGGGTGACTCCGCAGCGGCTTTCGTGCGCATCCGGCTCGTCCCCGGTCGGCGCATCGGATGCGATGTGTGGTGACGGAAGTGACGATGGAACGTGGAGCGGGGATCAGCGCGTCCGTCCAGCCCCGGCACGATGGGAGGTGCTCAGTGGCGGGCTCCGGATCGGTCAAGCGAACGGGCAACGTCTTCTTCGGGTTCGCCCCCTGGATCGTCTTCGACGTCGTGGCGGGCCCCAGTACGTGGGAATACGCGGCTCTGGCGGCCCTGCTGACCTCCATCGTGCTCAGTCTTGGCGACATGCGACGGGGCAGCTTCAAGATCCTCGAGGCGACCGGGATCATCTTCTTCGCCGTCCTCAGCTTGCTCGCGCTCGCCCTGGACCGGCACGAACTCATCTGGCTGGAGACCTACGCGCAGACGCTGGCGAACGGTGTCATCGCCCTCGTCTCGCTCGTCTCCCTCGCGTTCGTGCCGTTCACGACTCAGTACGCGCGCGAGTCGACGCCGCGTGAGTACTGGGATTCGCCCACGTTCCGGCACATCAACTTCGTTCTCACCGCGGTCTGGTCCGCCGTGTTCGCGGCCACTGCTGTGCTGGGCCTCTTCGCCGTCCACACCAAAGGCACCTCGGACTGGCTGAACTGGGTCATTCCCGTGGCTCTTCTGGTCCTGGCCGTCCGTTTCACGGAACGCTATCCCGACCAGTACAAGGCCAAGCAGGATGCCGAACGTGCTGTTGTGTGAGCGTTCCGGCCGTCGGCCCGACGATCGCTCCGGCTGCCGTCACCTGCATGTGTGTGCGCACACCGACCGGTGCGTACGGGGGCGGTCGGGTCCCGGCCTGCCCGACCACGCGGCTGATGGCGGCCCCACCCCGATGTGGCGTGCGGCTACCGGTTCCGGTACATCGCAGGGGTGATCGTCACGACGACACATACCACCGCTTTCGACCCGGCACGGGTCGCTCATCTCACGGGTCGTGATCACGCCGCAGGCGGAGCTCAGCGGGCTGGGGAGAGCGCCGAGCGCGCGATGGTGAGGATCTCGTCGGACAGCGGCGAGTCTTTGACGGCACGGGCCAGTACGACGGCGCCGAGCATGGTGCACAGCCGCGTGATGCCGTCCTCGTCATCGGTGGCGAGCCACGCGGCGAAGTCCTCTACGCCTTCGGAGTAGGCACGGTGGGCGTCGCGATCGCCTGTGTCGCGGGCCATGTCAGCGGCTAGTGCGGCGGTGGGGCACCCTGTGGACGCGTTGTCCCGGTGGCGGGGAGACAGGTACGCGTCGATCAAGGTCTGCTGGGCTTCTTCGCGCCGCCCCTCGTTCTCCTCCAGGGCGTCCGTGCGCCACTGGGCCATTTCGTCGAATGCATGCTTGACCGCCTCGTCGATCAGGGCCTCCTTGGAGTCGAACTGCTTGTAGAAGCCGCCGTGGGTCAGGCCTGCCGCTTTCATCAGGTCGGCGACGCTCACGCTCGTGCCCTGCTCGCGAAAGAGGCGCGAGGCCGTCTCCACGACCCGCTTGCGGTTCTCCTGTGCCTGCGCCTGCGACACGCGGCCCATGAGCACCTCCTTCATGGATGACGGTTGGCATCTACCGTAGCTCTGGAATAAATTATTCTCATAATCTATTTGGTCGGGTGTGGCAGCCGCCCCATGGCCGTCGCGCCGACCATCACCCGGCCCTCTCCGCGCCGCATGCCCCTTCCACCAGAAAGCCCATTCATGGAAACCTCCGCCGGAACCGCCACCGAGCGTGAGCAGACGCTCTCCGCAGCGGCTGAGCTCTCCCCTGCGCCGGCCCCGGCCGCCCGCCGCCGGCCGCCGGTGAAGGCCTGGCTCCAGCCGACGGTGATTGCTCTGATCGTCGTGGCTGCCTTCATCGGCTGCTACGTAGGCCTGCAGCGCGACCCCCAGCCCCACGAGATCCCCATCGCTGTCACCGGATCGAACCTGCCGGGCCAGATACGCCATGCCCTCGGCGACACTGTCGATGTGCAGCCGGCCTCCGGCGCCGAGGCCGCGCGCCACGCACTGGAGCGCCACGACGTCGTCGCCGCGCTCAGCGCCGACGGCCCGGGCCAGCTCCGCCTGGAGGTTGCGGGGGCAGCCGGCACGTCCACCACATCGGCCGTGAAGAACCTCGTCGGCGCCTACGCAACCGGTGCGGGCGAGCACGTCACCACCGCGGACGTCGTCCCGCTGACCCACTTCGACGCCCGGGGACTGGCCGGCTTCTACATGGCGTTCGGCGTGACCCTGGCCGGTTTCGTCCTCGGCTCGAACACTCTCGGCCTGACCGGTCTCCTGCGCCTGCGTCACCGGTTCTGGCTGTTGGCCGGCGCCTCGGTGGCCATCGGCACTGTCGCAGCGATCATCGCCGGCCCGCTTCTGGGAGCAGTCCCGGCCCCGGTCGTCCCTCTGGTCTTCACGCTCACCCTGCTGGCAGCAGCGGCCGCCTTCACCACCAAACTGCTCGGCACCTACCTCGGCCCCGTCGGGATCCCGGTTGCCACGCTTGTGCTCCTCACCGCCGGCAACGCCACCAGCGGTGCCACCATCGGCGCCGATCTGCTGCCTGCCGCGGCCCGAGCCGTCTCCGCACTGCTGCCACCCGGCGCGGCCGTCCGCGCGATCACGGGCCTGAGCTACTTCGACGGCGCGCACACCGCGGGCCCTGTGATCACACTCGCACTGTGGGCCGTCATCGCCGGAGTCCTGGTCAGCCTGCGCCCCCGCCTGGTGCGGCGGCACACCGCAGCCGCCGTCTGACCCCTGTCACACGCCGAACGCACGTGAGATCACGCCACCACTCGACTACTCAGCGATGCAGGCAGAAGGAGATCGACCGATGGTTGCCAGCAACCTTGTTCTCATCACCGGCGCCGGTGGCGTGGGCCGCACGGTCCTCGACCAACTGCGCGCGCAGGACGTGCCGGTGCGCGTGATGGTGCGCCGCGACGACGATCGCGCCGCCGAGTTGCGCGCGCTCGGCGCGGAGGTCGTCGTCGGCGACCTGACCCGACCCGAGAGCGTCGCGGCCGCACTGGAGGGCGTCGGGCGGATGTACTTCGCGATGCCCGTGTCGCCGGACCATCTGCTGGCCGCGACGGTGGTGGCCACCGTGGCCCGCGAGCACGGGCAGCTGGACGGCCTGGTCGACATGTCACAGATGACGGTGTCGCAGATGACCGCCACCAGCACCGCGGAGTCCCACCAGCAACGGCTGCACTGGCTGGCGGAGCAGGTACTGAACTGGTCGGGCCTGCCCGTGATCCACATCCGGCCGACGTCGTTCTTGGACAATCCGCTGTTCACCACGCTGGCGGCGCAATCGATCCGGGAGTACGGCACGATCGTGCTGCCGTTCGGTACCGGTCGCACGTCGCCGGTCGCCGTGGACGACGTCGCCCGGGTGGTCGCGACCGTGCTCCGCGACCCGGCTCCGCACGTCGGGCACGTCTACGAGCTGACCGGACCACGCACGGTCGACATGACGGAGATGGCCGAGGAGTTCTCGCGGGCGCTGGGGCGGTCGGTGACCTATGTGGACGTCCCGCTGGACGAGTGGCGGACCGAGGCGCTCGCCAAGGTGGGCCTGCCGCCACACACCGAACAGCACATCCTGACCATGGCCCGACTGCACCATGACAACCGCTACGACCGCGCATCCGACGACGTCGAACGCGTCACCGGTGTACCTGCCCAAACCATCGAGGCGTTTGTGGCCGCTCGCAAGGACTTCTACCTGGGCTGAGCCGCTCGGGCCGGGGCCGCCGCAGAAGCATCGCCCAGGGTGGCCGGCGCCCAGATGCATGATCATGGTCGCTGCGGAAGGATCGGCGGGGGTGGTCTGTGCTCTGCGATGCTGCGCAGGGTCCACCGCCGACCGGTGCCTCGGCGTCCGTCCGAGCTGGGGGTATGCCCGTTCCGGCGTTCTTTCCGGAGCATTGAAATGCATACGAAAAGCATCTTGCACTCTCTTTCGAGTCCCACGGATACGCGGGCGCACGTCACCACCGCGGCGACGTCGTCCGCGGCCGACTGGGGCCTTGTGCTGATCAGACTGACCTTCGGCCTGCTGATGGCCGGGCACGGCGCCCAAAAACTGTTCGGGCTTTTCGGGGGTGGCGGCCTGACGGCGACCGGCAACGGGTTCGCCGAACTCGGGTTCCGCCCGGGAAAGCTCTTCGCCGTGATCGCCGGCCTGTCCGAATTCCTCGGTGGTCTCGGCCTGGCCCTGGGACTGTTCACTCCACTCGCGGCCGCCGCTCTGATCGGCGTGATGATCAATGCCATGGCGACCGTTACGGGCGCTCATGGTCTGTGGGAGGCGGACGGCGGCGTGGAGTACAGCGTCTGCATCGCCGTGGTTGCCCTGGCTGTCGCCGCCATCGGCCCGGGCCGGCTTGCAGTCGACCGGTTCTTCCGCTGGGGCACCGGCGGCTGGGGCCAGGCCGCCTTTGCCCTCGGCCTGGGCGGAGTCGCCGCTGCGATCACGCTGAGTCTCTGAACCTGCGGGTGAGGACTTCCACCTGCCGGACGGACCCGAGGCCCGGGCGCGGAACGCGCGCATGGTGGCATACACCGCCGAGAACGGGTTCATGCCTCAAGCGACCGCGTGGGCGGCCGACGTCCTTGACCAAGCGCCGTCGTGAGTGGCCACGGGGTGGGCGGGCGGCCGGCGTTCTGATCGTGGTGGATGTTTGCGTGTTGCTCTCCATCACGCTCACGAACGTTCGTTAGGCTCGCGCCGTCACACAGGTTCCGATCTTCACGGAGGGCCGGACGGCGGGCATCAATCGCGAGCGCCTCGTCAGAACGCTGACGTTCTGGCTGCGCCCTGCCTTCGCATTGCGGGTCGTCAATCGGTTTCAGAAGATCGTGGGTTTCGACCGCTCGATGGCGCTGGCGTCCAGCGCTCTGACCGCACTGATCCCCCTCGCAATCCTCAGCAGCAAGGTCCTGAGCGACTACGTGCACTACGACGCCGCAGAGCGGATCATCAGGCGCTACAACCTCACCGGTGCAGGCGCCCAGGCAGTCAACTCCCTCTTCTCTCCTGCCGAGAGCGCGAGTGCGAGCGTGGGCATCTTCGGGGTTGTGTTCCTGACGATCTCGGCGCTGAGCTTTGCGCGAGCCTCGCAGCGGCTCTTCGAACAGACGTGGGAACTCAAGCCGCTCAGCGTGCGCAACACGCGCAAGGGCTTGTGGTGGATTCTCACCCTTGGTGGCTACGCAGTGGTCACCGGGTGGCTCTCCGCGGTCCTCGGCAGGGGTGGGCTGGGTCTGGTGGACTCGGTGTGCAAGGTACCGGTGACTGCCGTGTTCCTCGTCTGGAGCGGCTGCCTCCTGTCAGCGAAGCGGATCGTCTGGCCTGACCTGATCCCTTTCGGCGTCACCGCGGCCGTTCTGACGGCAGCCTATTCGGTGGGCGCAGCCATTTACCTGCCGAGACTTTTCAACTCCTCCGTCTCACGGTACGGGGTCGTCGGTGCCGTCTTCGCGATGATCTCGGCCCTCTTCGGAGCCATGCTCGTCATCGTCGCGTCGGCGGCACTGGGACGAGAAGTACGAGACGAGCTCAGCCGGATCCGTCAGGGCCACCGCCCTTCCGACCACGAGGTCCGCCGACAGTGGGACAGCGTGGTCGAGCAGACACGGTCACGGTGGCTCACCGTACGGGAACAGGTCTCTCATCGTCGGAACAAGGGCTCGGACCACTGAAGGGCAGGGCCGGCACCAGTCACCCCCGCGGAACCAGGCTCCGCCCAGGGCCTCTACCTCGTGGTCCTGGACCTCGACCGAGCCCGCGCCGAACTGATCAGTAAGGGCGTTGAGGTGAGCGGGGTCTTTCACCACGTCTACGCCACCGGCGTCCAAGAACGGGTGGACGGCCCCGACCCGGAGCGTCGCGGCTACGCCTCATACGCGTCCTTCAGCGACCCCGACGGCAATGGCTGGCTGCTGCAAGAAGTTCAGGTGCGACACCCCGGACGCTGACCAGATCCGCAGGAACGAGGAGGCTTCGCCATGGACATCCCCACGCTGGCAGAACTTCTGCGCGAGACCGAGGAGCACCACGGATCGTACGAGGTGACCGCTCCCGAGCACCACTGGTCGGACTGGTATGCCGCGTACATCGTGGCCCGTGAGCACGGCCGCACTCCCGACGAGGCTGCCGACGACGCCGCGCTTCACATGGAAGCATTGCGGCGATGAAGGCCGTCCACGACGTCTTCGTCATCGGTGGACCACGGACTGTGGCCCTCCCGCGTAGCTCCAACCGCCGGGCCGTGGTCCGGGCGCCGGTGTGGGTGGGGTTGGGCACCACCCCGTGCCGGCGGTCGGGGCCCGGCTTACCGCACCGACTCGGCGGGCGGACGCTCGCGCACAGCGCCGTAGCCGATGAAGTACGCCGGAACGCGCTTGAGCCACGGTGAGGTGGTGAGCATCTTGCTCATCCGCTCCGCCCGCCTGGCGTTGCCGAAGGGCGGGCGTCCCGCGAGCACGGGCGCGATGACCCTCGCGTGAGCGAACCGCTGCAGTGCCTGCGTCGCCGCCGTAGTCGGCCACCGGCGCCGCTGAACGCCGCGTACGTCCCCCAGGCCGACCGCACCCCTGCGCAGCGGCTCGACGAGATACCGCGCGGCGGCCACCGCATCTTCGACGGCGAGGTTGATGCCGATGCCGAAGACCGGTGACATCGCGTGCGCCGCGTCTCCGATGCACAGCAGTCCCGGGCGGTGCCAGCGCCGGAGGCGGTCGAGGCGCACGTCGAGCATCTTCACCTCGTCCCATGACCGCAGCGCATGCGCCCGGTCCCCGAGCCAGGGCGCGGCGGCCGAGAAGTCGGCCATGAACCGCTCGAGACCGGCGGCGCGGCGCTCGGCGTCGGTCCCCTTGGGAATCAGCGTGGCGCACTGCCAGTACTCCCCACGGTCGATCATCGCGGTGAGGATCCGGTCGCCCACGGCTCCCACAAGCCCGCGTGGGTCGCCTGCCCGCCGTGGCAGCCGGAACCACCATGCGTCCATGGGGCACGTGAACTGCCGCAGTCGCAGTTCGGGCCGCGACCGGGCCAGCGAGCCCCGACCGTCGCAGGCCACCGTGAGGGTGGCCCGCAGTTCGCCAGTACGGCCGTCGGACGTGCGGTACCGCACTCCGGTGACCCGTCCGTGCTCCTCCAGGAAGGACGTCGCCTCGGTGCTCATCAGCACGGAGAAGCACGGCTCCTTCCGGGCCTCGTCGGCGAGGAGGTCGAGCAGGTCCCATTGCGGCACCATCGCCACGTAGTTGTACGGCTCCGGTAGCGCGCTGATGTCCGAGACGGTGATCAGCGAACCGTCCGCGCTGAGCGGCAGCTGGACCGTGGTCACCCGACGTTGCTGCAGACGGGCGAAGCGCTCGGCCAGACCGAGATCGTCCAGCAGGGCCAGGGTCGAGGGATGCACTGTGTCGCCGCGGAAGTCGCGGAGAAAGTCGCCGTGCTTCTCCAGGACCGTGACGGCTACACCGGCTCGGGCCAGCAGCAGGCCGAGGACCATTCCCGCGGGGCCGCCCCCCACCACGCAGCACGTTGTCCGCTTCATCGCGGCCCTTCCCTTCGGCGGCATCCGTAACTCGAGCCCATGGGGCATATACCATCAAAACGGAACAACTTCGCCGCATGGGTTTGTGGCGCCCCTTGGAGGCCTGATGAGCCAGCAGCCGGTCCTTCTGCCCTACGCCGATCCGGCCTTCAGGGCGGATCCCTTCCCGCTCTACCGGCAGCTGCGCGAGGACGGCCCGGTACGACGTGCCGTGATCGCCGGCGGCCTCGAGGCATGGTTGGTCACCCGCTACGAAGACGGCCTCGCAGCCCTGTCCGACTCACGGCTGAGCAGCGACGTCCGCGATGCCTCGGACCCCCGGCTTCTTGAGCGGCTGCCCGCCACGGAGCCCGAGTCGATGCTGCGCACCATGCTCCGCTCCGACCCGCCCGACCACACCCGCCTGCGCCGCCTGGTCTCCAAGGCGTTCACCGCCCGCAGGGTCGCCGAGCTGCGGCCGCGCGTGCAGGAGATCACCGACCGGCTGCTCGACGCGATCGTGCCCGCCGGCAAGGCCGACCTCGTCGAGGATTTCGCGCTGCCGCTTCCCGTCACAGTGATCTGTGAACTGCTGGGAGTGCCTGGCGCCGACCGGCACGACTTCCAGCGGTGGACCGACGAAATGATCCTTCAAGGAGGCGAGCAGCCGGACCCGGCCCGGGTGGACCGAGGGTGGCGGCAGATGAGCTCGTACCTGACCGGACTCCTCGCAGACAAGCGGGCCCGGCCCGGCGACGACCTGCTCAGCGCGCTGATCACGACCCGGGACGAGGAACACCGGCTGGACGAGGACGAGCTGATCGCCATGGCTTTTCTGCTGCTGGTGGCCGGTTACATCACTACGGTCAACCTGATCGGCAGCGGCATCGCCGCACTGCTCGCCCACCCTGACCAGCTGCAGATGCTGCGGGACGATCCGGAACTGCTGCCCGGTGCGATCGAGGAGTTCCTGCGCTACGACGGACCGGTCAACCCCGGCATCGCCCGGTTCGCGCGCGAGGACGTCACTGTCGCGGGCGTGATCATCCCGCGCGGAGCAACTGTGCTGGTCGCCTCCGCCATCGCCGATCGCGACCCGGCGCAGTTCCCGGACCCCGACCGCCTGGACATCGCCCGCCCGGACAACGCACACCTCGCCTTCGGGCACGGCATCCACTACTGCCTGGGGGCGCCACTGGCCCGGCTCGAGGGCCAGATCGCCATCGGAACCGCCCTGGGCCGCCTGCCCCACCTCAGCCTGGCCGTGCCGCGCAGCGAACTGCGATGGCGCTCGGGCGGTCTGCGCGGCCCTGCACAACTGCCAGTCACGTTCGCCCCCGACGACTCCGGCTGACAGCCCGCAGCGCGGCAGGCCACGCCTCCCGGGCGGCCGTGCGGTGCCGAGCGGCAGTGAGCCGGACCCGGCAACGCCCGGCCCGGCTCGCTGCGGTCATGCGGTCCTGATGTCGTCCACCCGCTCGCCCTCCGCCTGGGACGGCTCGGTCCTGGGGACGTCCGGGTGCTTGGCTGAACGCTCAGCCGGTTCGTCGCGCTCGCCCTCGGCCTGGGAAGGGGTGTGAGAGTACAGCCAGGTGTCGTAATCCGAGGCTTCGGACTTCATGGCGGGCCTCCCTTGGTCGCTCATCTCCCATGCTCCTCCCTCGACCCCGGCAGGGCGAGAGCAATGGGAAACGGACCGGATCGCCGTTGCGCGCCTCACTGAGCGCTGGGGCAGCCCGCAGACCCGTCAGAGGACGATCACCTGGACCGAACAGTCGCTGCCGAGGAGTCCGTAGCTCCTGCCGCGGTTCGCGGCGCCCCGTCGCCGGCCCGTCATCGCTCCGGCCACAGTGCGCGGGCGGCGTCGGACAGGCCGTCGACCGCGTCGGGCCCCGAGAGCGGCAAGTTGGAGGATGAAGCCGGGCACAGCGCCTCGCCGTGGTCAGGATCTGTGTTCTGCGGGCGTCGCGGTACTCCTGGCTCACCTTCGGACACCGCCAGCCATCTCAAGAAACCGATCAATCGTTCGGGGGCATCGACCGACAGATGGCCACCATGCCGCGCTTACTCCGGCGCCTGACCCGGTACGCGTGTGAGGATCGTGCCGTGGAGTGCGATGCGTGTGGGCGGACGATGTGGCAGTGGCCGATGCAGTCGCCTCGGTGGGAGGAGGATGGCTGGTCCTGCACCTGGTGTCAGGCCACTGCTCCCGTAGAACCGCGCCACCTGGTCGTGCAGGCCCGGGGCGAGCCGTCTCCCATGTATGAGCCGCACGTGGGTGGGACCTACGAGGACATCGACGCGTTCACTCGTAACGTCCCGCTGGACGACTCGGCGCTGGGCCTGCCGGAGGGTTTGGCCGACGCTCTGCGCTCGTGGTCGCTGTCCCGCCCGTCAGGAGGTTCCGTCTCCCGCCCGGATGTGCGCAAACGCATCAAACAGGGCCTGGTGGCTGCCCAACGACTGGCCAGGCATCTCGGGCCGTCTTGGGCAGTGCGCTACTGGGACGAGCGCCACAGCACATCGAATCGGGTGTGCTGGGGCTGCGACCGCCTTCACTGGGAACGCGACAGCCACCACACCACCGCACCCGGTCCACATCACCGTCGAAGGCGAATGCAAGTTCGGTCCGCTGCGCTCCAACGGTTTCGGGGACTTCGCCCCCGACGATCCCGCCGCCGCCCTGCACCTGCCCGACGAACTCGTCGCCGGCCTGTACGCGTGGGCAGCCGGGATCGACAACACGCTGAACCTGGACGTCCGGGACCGGGACGACGGCAAGTACGACGCCGAGTGGCAGCGGCTGTTCCGGGAGGGAATGGAGCCGGCGAGACAGGTCGCCCACGAGCTCGGCCCTGCCCGGACAGTGACCTACAAGGGCCTGGCACATGGCGGCCTGGCCGCGCTGACCTCGGTCACCTGGCAAGGGGACCGAGAACTGTAGACGCGAGGTGAACGTGACCGGGGGAGCGGAGAGAAGAACGGCCGCGTTCGCGTATGCGGCGTCTTGACCGCACATTCACCACACTCGGGTCGCGCGTCGCCCGGCTTACGAGGTGCTTGCTTGGGGGCGCAGCACGGCGGCGCCGGCGCGCAGGAGCGCGGATACGGGTGATCCCATCCATCGGGTGAGGTCGCGCGGCAGGGCGGGGTCGAACTCGATGGTCACTCGGAGGTAGCGGGTGTGCAGCTGAGTGACCTTGGTGTGGCGGGGTGGGGCGACTTCCGGCCCGCGCTGCAGTGCGGCTCGGTAGGTGTCCTTGCGCTGGTTCACGCCTTGTCCTGACGCTTGATGAGTTCGTCTGCGAGGTCCATATAGGCCGAGCCTTTGGCTTCGACCGTGCTGCCGAATGACTGGGCGTACAAGTCGAGCCGTGGAATATGGGTCGACAGCACGTCGAAGCCCCGCTCGATCAGGGCTTCGCGGGCGTCGGCATCAGGACCGGTGCGCGTCGCTTCGGGACGATTGGTGCGGTTCAGCAGGACGGTGGCACGGGCCGGCTGGGCGCGCAGGGACTGTACGTCGCCCATCTCCCCGCCGATGGGTGCCATGCGGTCCAGCTCGATGGGGGCTGGGGTCACCGGCACGATCCACTCGCTCGCGTATCGCATGATGCTCCGGGCGATCTGTGCGTGGTCCTCCATCTGCGGGGCGTCGAACACGACGGCCTGCCGGTTGCCGAGGAAGTCGTTCACGCGCCGGTGCACATCGCCCACCGGAAGGGCGACCACAGGAAACGGGAAGCCGCCCGCCAATTCGCTCCAACGCAGCGCGGAGGAGGCCGGGTCACTGTCCACCAGCAGCGGTGAGATACCCGACTCGTGAAGTGCGTGAGCCAACCAGACGGCACTGGTGGTCTTTCCCACTCCGGGTTTCAGGTTCACAAAGGCATGGCTCATCAACACAAGAGCCAACGTTAATGATCGCGAGCGGCCGGCTGCCGTCTGCGCGGGGCATACGGTCGCATGGTTCACCCCTGCGGGGCCGGTGAATCGTTCGTATGGGTCAATGCGGAAGTCGCCAGGCCACAAGGGGACCTGGGCGTGGCGGCGGGCGGCGGACACGCCATGAGGAAACGGGCCATGGGACATCAGCACTCGCCGCCACGGTGCCTGCTGTGGCCGCGACAGTGCCTGCTCTGGTCGTGACGTCGTGCCGCCCGGGCGGCACGACGCAGCATCCAGCTCCTCGCCGCGCGGACCGCCTGCCTGCGCCCCTCCTTACCGGCAGCAGACAAGCCCGATAGGGAGGGGGCGAGCTCTCATAGGCGGGCCGGGATCAGCCCCCGTGACCAAGACTCGGGCCGGGCAGCCCACGTAAGAAACATGGCAACGTGGCTGCGGACAGGCAGCGGCCCTGCCGCGACTACCCGACTGCTCGCGGCGCCGAGGCGTCGGGCACATCACTTCGCAGCAGACCGACAGGCGGCCTGTCCGCCTGCGCACAGGCTCAAGCGGACACGCCTTCCACCTTCGGTAAAGAGCTGTTCGAGTCGGCCCACCGGCTCAAACAGCAGTCAGACTGCTCAGACAGTGCCGCAGTCGGAGATGACGATCTTCTTGGCGGTAGCGCCGGAACGGCTGCCGAGCGCCTCGATCGACTTCACTACGTCCATGCCTTCGACGACCTCGCCGAAGACGACGTGCTTTCCGTCCAGCCAGTCGGTGACGATCGTGGTGATGAAGAACTGCGAGCCGTTGGTGTTCGGGCCCGCGTTGGCCATGGACAGCAGGCCCGGCTTGGTGTGCTTGAGCTTGAAGTTCTCGTCGGCGAACTTCTCGCCGTAGATGCTCTTGCCGCCCGTGCCGTTCTGGTTGGTGAAGTCGCCGCCCTGGAGCATGAAGTCCGGGATGACGCGGTGGAACGGCGAGCCCTTGTAACCGAAGCCGTGCGCGCCGGTGGCCAGCTCACGGAAGTTCTGCGCGGTCTTCGGGACCACGTCGTCGTAGAGCTTGAACTCGATACGGCCGATCGGCTCGCCGTCGGCGGTCACCTCAAAAAAGACGTTCTGGCTCATTGCTCCGATCCTCTTGACTCGAATGGTTGCCCCCCGAGCATAGGAGGCCGAGGCGCTGGGCGCGTGACCCGGGGCGATCATGCGTCGTCCGGTTCGGGACGCTGAAGCGATGAGATGTCGGCGCACCGCGTCGAGGAGATCCCGCCGGCACTTCGGGAGCCGTGGGCCCAGTGTCCCGTCCGCGGCAGGACCGCACCGTTACCGGGCGCCTTCTCCGGGCGCTTCGCGGTTCTCAGTCACGCTCTGCATGTCGGCCACGACCAGGTCGAGTTCTTGTCACCTTCGGCCCGCACAGCTCTCGATGCGGGCCGGTTGACGCTACCGGCCGACCAGCGGCAGTACGGGAAAGGTGTGGTCCTGCCAGATCAGGCGGGAAGTCTCCTCCGGGTAGGCGGTGACAGTCGGCTCCGTGTCGAAGAGCTGCACACGGCGATGCTCGGTGTCGTACGCGGGCCAACCGGGGTCGCCGTGGGCGGCGAACGCCGTCCATGCGGTGCGCATGCGGGTGGACAGCGCCTCTGCCTCCGGGGAGGGGCCTTCGCCGATCAGCGCGGCAGGCTGGCCGCGGTCCAGGTTGCCGAAGACGAGTGGCACATCGAGGCCGTGGCACGCGCCGAGGGCACCGTCCATGCCCGGAGCCGGCCAGGTCAGCTCGTAGACGTGGGCACGGCCGCCGGCGGCGGTCTGGGCCTGGGCGAGGTGGAGGCTCGGCATACGGAACAGCCAGTCGGAGTGGACCAGTTCGTACAGCTCCTCCGGGCCCGCGGCCGGAAAGCCGTCGGCGTAACGGCGCGCGGCGTCCCGGCCGGGGCCGAAGACATGCAGGGCGGTCGCCGCCTGCTCCTGTGTCACCTGGCCGAGCATGCCGTCGAGCGCGGTGAGCAGCCGTTGTTCGTCGCGGGTGTGGCCGACGAGGAGCTCGATGTCCCGACCGGCGCCATCGGTCAGGGCCTGCCATGGGGTGGCCGGCAGAGCATCACCGTCGACCACCGGTGAGAAGGGGATCGACCGGTGAGCGACTTGACCCCAGCGTTCCGCCCACTGGGTCATCTTGGCGCCGACCGCGTCACCGGCGGCGGACAACCGGGTCGGGGCCACCGTGGACAGGTCGGCCACCGTGGGCCTCAGTCCCAGCTCGGCGGCGCAGGCGGTGGCGATGTCTGCGGCGAGCTCCGGCGAGAAGAACGTGCCCGGCACACTCTGCGCGACGGCCCGGCCGAAGAGTCCGGCCGCACACTCCGTCGCCAGCAGCGCCGCCACCGATCCACGAAGACGCCGACGCCCTGGCCCGACTTCTGGCTGCCGGCGCTGATCCCGACGAGATCTTCAACAATCCGAAACAATCCGACGCTGCTCACGCACGCGATCGGCACTGAAGGCGACAGTGCCCTGCGGAGCCGCCGGCCACTGACCGTCCACACCACTGTCGTGCTGCCGGCATTCGGCGCTGACCCTGAACTTGCCGACCCTGAACTTGTTGACCCGGACGGTCATACGTCCATGGACCTTGCTGTCCGCCACGGTCACGGCCTGGCCATGAACCTGCTGGACCCGCACATCGGCAGGTGAGTTGGCAGAAGGGGATGACGACGCAGGCCATCTCGGGGAAGCCGCGGAGGTGCTCGGCGCACCGCGCCCTCACCAGCAACCGGCCCAGGGGGAGCTGCGCCGAGTGCAGTTGCTTCAAGTGCACTTGAACGTCCTGACGTTGCCGACATGACGGTGATCGACAGCACCCCCGTGAAGTCCCCGCCCGTGGACGTCTGTGTGCCCGCGGGCGGGGAGCATCCGCGACCCGACGGCCATGACCGCTACACGATCAGCGAGGTTGCGGCGTTTACCGGGCTCAGGGCTCACACCCTGCGCTGGTACGAGCAGATCGGTCTGATGCCGCACGTGGCGCGGTCGCCCAACGGCCGGCGCCTCTTTTGCAACAGGGACCTGGACTGGCTCGCCTTCGTGGGCAAGCTGCGGCTGACCGGGATGCCGGTGGCCGCCATGGTCCAGTTCGCGGAGCTGGTCCGCCAGGGCGAGGTCACCTATGACGAACGGCGGGAGATCCTGGAGCAGACCCGACACGAGGTCGTCGTGCGCATCGCGGACCTGCAGGACACGCTTGCCGTGCTCGACGTCAAGATCGACTTCTACACGGGCGCCCGCAGGGCGCCGGAAGGGGCCTGAGCGCCATCATGAGGAACGCCATCGAACCGATCCGCAAGGTCGAGTTGGGCACCGGCGGACCCCTCGTGGGAGTCCAGGGCTTAGGTGCCATGGGTATCAGCGCCGCGTATGGGCAGACGGACGACGCGGCGGCCCGCGAGACCCTGGAGGCCACCGTCGAGGCGGGCGTCACGCTCATCGACACCGCCGACATGTACGGCGTCGGCGCCAACGAGGAGTTCCTCGCGCCGTTCCTCGCCGCGCACCGCGACGAGATCACGCTGGCCACCAAGTTCGGCATCGAGTACCGCGCCGACGACCCCAGCTACCGGGCCATCCGCAACGATCCCGCCTACATCAAAAGTGCCGTCGAGGCGAGTCTGCGGCGCCTGAAAGTAGAGCTCATCGACTTCTACTACATGCACCGCCGTGACCCCGCCATCCCGCTCGCAGACTCCGTCGGCGCCATGGCCGAACTGGTACGGGAAGGCAAGGTCAAGCACCTCGGCCTGAGCGGGGTCACCGGTGCCGAACTGCGCGAGGCGCACGCCGTGCACCCGATCACCGCTCTGCAGACGGAGTGGTCGCTCTTCAGCCGGGACGTCGAGCACAGCGCGGTGGGCGCGGCGGCCGAGCTCGGGGTTGCCTTCGTGCCGTACTCGCCGCTCGGCAGGGGCTTGTCGGATGAACTGTGGGCTTTGGTTGAGCCGTTGCTGCCCGGACCGGGTCCGAAGCTGGTGGAGGGCCGGCCGTGGGTGCCGGGCCGGCAGGCGCTGTGCGGAATCCTGTTCCTGCTGCACACCGGCGTCCAAGGGGAGTACCTGCCCCAGGAACTGAACCGCTCCGGGTCTGATGGAGGCTCCGGACTGTCCCGAGTTGGGTGGAGTCGAGTTGCTTGATTTCAGGCTACTGGCGGGGTGCGGCGTTCGTACTCCACCGGGCTGAGCATGCCCAGCGCAGAGTGCCTGCGCCGATTGGGCACCATCGAAGCCGCGTCGGGTCGACTGCGGCATTGCCGTAGTCAACCCTGCCTGTGGTGCTGACTGTTAGCCGCTTCGGGACCTGGGAGAGGCGGTCCGGTTACCCGTCACCGACCCGACAACGCCCGCCCGTCTCGTCTGACCGGTTCAAGAGGGCGCGCCGACCAGGACTTCCACCTTGCCGGTGTCGAGGGAGTAGTAGGCGCCCACCACGGCAAGGGCGCCCTTTCCCACGAGTGGGGCGAGGTCCTGGTTGCCACGCAGATCGGTCGCGGTCAACTTGACCTGGGCGCGGGCCATGGTTTCGACCGGGTCGGCGCCGCCTTCCCTTACTGCCTGCTCGTATGCCGGCTGCAGAGCCTTGACGATCGCCTGCAGGTTGCCAGGCAGCGGTTTGCCGTCACGAATGGATTTGTACGCCGCCTCGACGGCGCCGCAGCGCTGATGCCCGAGGACCACGATGAGCGGGGTGCCGCTCGTCATGGGCCCGTACTCGACAGAACCAGTGACCACGGGCTCGACCGCCTCCCCGCCCGTGCGCATCACGTAAAGGTCACCCAGCCCGGTATCGAAGAGGAGTTCAGGCGGCACCCGGGAGTCGATGCATGCGAGGATGGCCCCGAAAGGCTCCTGCTCCTGGGCCACGAGCTGACGCCGGTTCGGATCCCGGTCGGGGTGTTGAAGATCTCCGCTCACCCAGCGCTCGTTGCCTTCCATCAGTCTCGCGAATGCCGCGGCGGGGGTGGTCGGCCGCGCCTTTGGCTGAGCACTGGTCGCCGACGTGGCGGCGCTCGTCGATGAGCACCCCGCAAGCGCGACCGTGGCGCCCGCAAGTGCGCCGGCAAGCAGAGCTCTACGATCCGGACGTTCTGCTTTGTCCATCGGTCGTTCCCCTCGGTGCCGCTCAGACACATCCGTGCGTCTTGACCAGGGCCATTGTTCAGCGTGGTGTGTGTGACCCGGCAGCAGGCGCAAGCGGACGCGGGCTACTTTGCCACCAACGGCCCACAGAACGGGTTCGTGCGGCGGCTTGAGCGTCTGATGCCGAGGCCCACCCTGCCCGGACGTTCTGCTTTGTCCATCGGTCGTTCCCCTCGGTGCCGCTCAGACACATCCGTGCGTCTTGACCAGGGCCATTGTTCAGCGTGGTGTGTGTGACCCGGCAGCAGGCGCAAGCGGACGCGGGCTACTTTGCCACCAACGGCCCACAGAACGGGTTCGTGCGGCGGCTTGAGCGTCTGATGCCGAGGCCCACCCTGCCCGGCTGGACTGCCGACGGCCGGGTGCTGTCCGTTCTCGTGAACATCGAGCGCGGCCCGCACTGGGTGCCTCCCGAAATGCTGACCATCCTCTGTCGGAAGTCGGTTCCGGCATCTTGGGGAGCGGTCGTGGAGCCGCCATTGCTGTTCCCGCTAGAGGGATACCAAAGAGCAGGCACCCGCCGGCGGCGTCGCCCCGCAGGCCGCCGCCTGGGCCATCGACGCCCTCTTGCTGTACGTGGCCGCCTACTGCCTCGAGGTATGGATCGCGCGGCGTTCCCGTACTCGTGCGCGAGACAATCACACGATGGAGCAGCCGAGTTGAACTGAACGGGCTCGGACCCATACAACAACGACACCAGGGCCTCCCGGCATTGCTCGGTTCGATTCGCATCCCCGAGCTACCGCGAGGCCCTGCCCTCATGCCCGCGCCACCGGAAGATCACCCCGGCGGCAAGCCTGTTCGCTACTTCGACGAGAAGGTCTTCCCATATGTAACATCGCGCCCGGTCGAGAACGGCCCATGGACGGTTGGGACAGCGAGCGCCGGGCGACCCGGCCCGCTTGCGGCGCAGGCAGCGCGAGGTCTAGTCGGGACGTGCGGTGAGGCCCGTCGACGCGAGGCGTTCCGGGTCGCTCACGGACAGGACCTCGACGATCCGACCATCGACCACGGTGCACGCCATCACGCCCAGCAGCTTGCCGTTCGCGCCCCACACCACGATCCCGGACTCGCCATTGACCAGGGCGGGACGCGCAGTCACCGCGGCACGAGCTCCGCGCTGTGCCCTGCCGGCCACCTCGGCCGCCCCCAGCCTGACGACCATGCCGCGCGCGGTGTAGGAGCGCCATGTCACGTCCGGGTCGAGCACCCGCAGCAGCCCTTCGAAGTCTCCGCTGCGCGCTGCCGCGAGAAACGCGTCGACCACAGCGCGCTGCTGCTGCCGTTCATCGGTGGGACGATGCGTGCCCTGTACCTTCCTGCGGGCCCGGCTGGCGAGCATCTTCGTGGCGTCCGTGGTCCTGCCGATGATCTGACCGATTTCCTCGAACGGCACCGCGAACATGTCGTGCAGGACGAACGCCAGCCGCTCGGTGGGGCGGAGGGTATCGAGCACCACCAGCAGCGCGAGCCCGACCGATTCGGAGAGCAGCGAGTCTTCCTCGGGTGCGCCGCCGCCGTCCTCGGTCACGATGAACTCGGGCAGCCGGTCTTCGTACGACGCCTCGGGCCGGGCCTTGCGCGAGCGCAGCACGTCGATGCAGACCCGGCCGACCATGGTGGTGAGCCGGCCGGCGAGGTTGTCGATCGCGCCCGCGTCCTGGCGCGCCAACCGCAGCCATGCCTCCTGCACCGCGTCCTCGGCGTCCGCCCGCGATCCGAGCATCCGGTAGGCCACCGCTACGAGGCGCCCGCGTTGCTGCTCGAAGGCTCCCGCCAGGGCTTGATCGAGACCTGGTCCGGTCATGTTGTCACCTTGCTCGAGCGAATTCCGTCACGGGTGTGACGGGCCCGGAGGGGCGCGGTACGCACTGTCGGCGCCGGCCCCCTGGAGGAGCTCGGCCTTGACTGACAGCCATGCGTCCGAGCACGACGGGGACGATACGGAGCGCGACCTGGCCCAGGCACGGCTGTCCACGAACTCGCCCCGGCAGGCGGAAGCTCTACTGGCCAGGGCGGCTGGGTAGTTCGAACCCGAAGCCCTGCTGCGTGAGTTGGACGGACTGCACGCCCGATTGACGGCCGAGGGCCGCCCCGCAGAGGCGGCCCTCGCGGACTTGCACCGCGAGACGGTCGACGGCCTGCGGTCTTATTTGACGTCCGTCTCCGAGACGTACGGGAGCAGGCCGGGCCAGAGCGGCGGAGGCGGGCCGATGGGCTACCGGGACCCGGTCGATGACCGCCGCGACCTGTTGGAACGGAAGGCGACGGAACTCAACGATCGCGGCGCACTGAACGCCGCGCTCGCCGTGCTGCGCCAGGCCGGCAAGGTGCCGCCCTCCAGCCCGGAGGCCGTGCCGAGGAGCGCGGGACTGCGGATGCATATGGCCGCCCGCCTGCGGTCGGCGGGACGGGCCCGGGAGGCGCTGGCGCTGCTCGACACGGTTCCCTTCGGCCCGGAGACCGGCGGCGCGCTGGCGGGTGACGCACTGACAGAGCAACTGCGCACCCGGTTCCAGAGGCTGCGTGGCCTGCTGTGCGACGACAACGGCGCCTACGAGCAGGCCCGGGTCTCCTTCGGGCAGGCGATCGAGGCGGCCGTGGCTTGCGGTGACCTCGAGGCCCGGTACCAGGCGCTGACCGGTCTCGCCGCCTCCTCCAGGCTCTGGTTGGCGAGCGTCCAGCCGCCGATCGCGTGGGTGACATCGGCACCGGCAATCAGCTCCGGCCGGGTCGGAAGGTGGCCTTGGTCGGCAACCGCGCTGAGCCACGGAACGCGGGGTCACACCGCGCCGTATTCACCAGCATCGCTGTAAATGACAGAAACCCCGCCGGATTGTTTTCCGGCGGGGCTTCTGAGGATCTGCCGAGTCGGTTGATCCCGCACTCGACCGCGTGCCGGACCTTGCAGTCCCCACGGTCGAATGGAGGTGGCTCCTTCGGCGGCGGCCCTCAGGACCGTCGGGCGGTGATCACGTCGTCTTGGCCGACTTCAGGAACTCGTGAGGATGACGAGTTGCTCGGTTGCTCGGGTCATCGCGACATAGCGGTCCACCGCCCCTTCGACGCCCTTGCCGAACGCCTCCGGGTCGATGAGGACGACCAGGTCGAATTCGAGCCCCTTCGACAGCTCCGGGGGCAGCGACCGGACGCGGGACGTCGCCCGGAATGTGGGATCGCCGATGACGCAGCCGATCCCGTCGGCATGTGAGGTGAGCCAGGTGTCCAGGATCGAGTCCAGATCCGAAGCGGATCCGTGTACGACGGGGATGTCGCTGCTGCGGATGGAGGTCGGCACGTTGGCGTCCGGGAGCACGGCTCGGATGACCGGCTCGGCTTCCGCCATGACCTCTTCGGGCGTCCGGTAGTTGACGCTCAGGGAGGCCACGTTGATCCGGTCGAGCCCGATCCGCTCGAGCCGTTCCTGCCACGACTCCGTGAACCCGTGCCTGGCCTGCGCGCGGTCTCCGACAATGGTGAAGCTCCGGGACGGGCAGCGGAGCAGCAGCATCTGCCACTCCGCGTCGGTCAGTTCCTGTGCCTCGTCCACGACGATGTGCGCGAACGGGCCGGCGAGCAGGTCCGGTTCGGTACTGGGCAGGGCGGTCTCGTCGATCAGGCTGTCCTGCAGGTCCTGTCCGCGCAGCATCGTCACCGCACCTTCACCGTCGGTATCGGCTGCGAGCACGTTGTCGATGACGCCGGCCATGCGTTCGCGTTCGGCGGCGACAGATGCGTCGTGCCGGCGCTTGCGCAGTGCCGCCTCCGGATCGCCGAGCCGCTGCCGTGCCGCGTCCAGGATCGGCAGGTCGGACACCGTCCAGGCCTGGGCGTCCGCACGCTGCAGCTTCCGCACGTCATCGGGGCTGAGCCAGGGAGCGCACATCCGCAGGTAGGCGGGTACCGACCACAGGTCTCCGACGAGGTCAGCCGCTTCGAGCAGCGGCCACGCGCGATGGAGCGTCCCGATCAGCTCCTTGTCGTGCTGCAGCGACTTCCGGAACCGGTCGGGCGCAACGTCGCCGTCGTGCTTGTCCATCAGGATCCTGAGCAACTCCTCCCAGATCTGCTCGCGCGCCTCGTTGTGCGGAGTACTTGGTCCTGGTGCTTCGAACGCCTCGGCCCAATCGTCGGCGCTCAGCCAGATGTCGGACCAGGAAGTCGTGACCGTCATCCCCTGGGCGGGCGGCTCTTCGTAGAACCTGACGGCCCTCTCGATTGCCTTCACCATGTGCGCGGACGACTTCAGCAGGGCCACGTCCGGGTCGGTCTCGGTCGCCGCCGCGGCTCCCTCGGCGACGAGGTCCCGCAGGGTGCAGGTCTGCACGCCCTCTTCCCCGAGGCTGGGGAGAACGTCGGCGACGTAGGCCAGGTAGGGCTGGTGCGGGCCGACGAACAGCACACCGCCCCGACGGTGACCGAGGCGGGGGTCGGAGTAGAGGAGGTAGGCGGAGCGGTGGAGGGCGACGACGGTCTTCCCCGTACCCGGACCGCCGTCGACGACGAGAGCGCCGCGGGATCCCGCCCGGATGATGGCGTCCTGGTCGGCCTGGATGGTGGCGAGCACATCGCGCATCCGGGGCGACCGGTTGCTGCCCAGGCTGGCGATGAAGGCGGACTGGTCGTCGAGCGCGGCGTGCCGTTCAAGCCCGTCAGCGGTGAACACTTCGTCCCAGTAGTCGCTGATCCGGCCGCGGGTCCAGCGATACCTGCGGCGGCTTGCCAGACCCATCGGGTTGGCGTGGGTCGCCGCGAAGAACGGCTCAGCCGCGGGGGAGCGCCAGTCGAGCAGCAGCCGACGCCCCGCGCTGTCGGTGAGGCCAAGTCGTCCGACGTACATGGGCTCGGGGTTGTCTGCGCTGACGATGTGTCCGAGGCACAGGTCCAGACCGAAGCGACGCAAGGCGCGCAGGCGGCCGGTCAGGCGGTGGACCTCCATGTCCCGGTCCATCGCCTGCCGGCCAATGCCGCCGGGCGCCTTGAGCGCGGCATCGAGGCGGTCGGACAGTTCGGCGATCGTCTGCTCGAGGCTCTCCGCGATGGCCGCGAAGTGCTGCTCGTCGCCGGCGATCAGCATCGGCTCGGCTTTGGGGGAGAGGCGGTCGGGCAGGTCGAACGCGCTGGTGGCCAGAGGGTTCATGTCACCAGCTCCGATCCGAGGTCGCGTCCGCGAAGCGCGGCGGCGCGCACACCCGCGCCGCGGCGCCGAGTGCCCGCAACCGCAGCGCGAGTCCCACCACCGGCTCGACGCCACCGCACGACCCATAAACCGACAACAACACACGCACTTAGTGGATCTCCTATTTCCGCAGGTTCTGGCCTCGGCCTGCGATTTTGCGGCAAGACCCGGGCCTTGCCGCAAGCCCCCCAGTGCGCTATAAGTTGAGAGTGGCAAGGAGTGAGTGACCTCCTTGCCTTTTCCTTTTGTCGCCCGTTGTGGACGGACAAGCCCTTCTCGAGGCGGCGACGCGTCACGTCCGGTGGTTTCGGCGGTCCAGGAGGATCTCCCTCTACTCGACGTGGACCCGCGTCGCAGCCGGTGCGGCCGCGTTCGTCATTGCCCTGCTGCCAGCACTCGACTTCGGATCCCGCTGGCGCTGGGCATCTCAGCATGCGAGCCCGATACACCAGCCTCGTCGATTGCGTCGACCGCTTGGCTGTCCTGCCAGTCGATCAGTGCGCCGAGGCCCTGGCTCAGTTGTACGACGAACTCGCCAAGATCCGAGCCCAAGAACGCGCAATCCCTGGAAGCGCAAGTGGCGTCGCCGCGCCCGGAACATGGCCTGAGACCAACCCTCCACGCCAAGTGGCCAACTCCGAGAGCCCTTCGGGGCTCGACGCGATTGATGTGGCCGTGTGGGGCACGGCAGGCTGGGCAGTGGCGAAGTCGCTGCCCAGCGCTGATGAGGGGCATATGGGGCGCTCCGCGCGTCCGAGGTGGCAGGGCTCGTCGCGGGAGCCGCCTCGTGGTCGGCGCCTTCCGCGTGTTGTCAGGTGACGCGGAGGATGCTCTTGCCATGGGTTGTGCCCTCGGCGAGGTGCTGCACGGCGATGGCCAGGTCTGCCAGGCCGTACTCTGCGGTGATGCCCACGCGCACCTGGCCGTCGGCGACGAGGCCGAGTGCACGGCGGACACTGTCGGCGAGCCGCTCGGGGTGGGTCTGGCTGAGCAGGTTGCTGTTGTAGGTCACGAGCGATTTGCCGTGCATGAGCAGGTCGTTGGTGTTGGCCAGGACGGGTTCGTAACTGCTGAGGTTGCCGTATGCCACCAGTCGGCCGTGCTCTGCCAACAGCTTGAGGCTGGTGTGACGGGTCGAGCCTCCGACCGGGTCGAGGATCACGTCGAACGTCTCGTCGCCGAGCTTGGTCGGGAATTCTTCGCGCAGCAGGAGCTGGTCATAGCCGAACTGGGCGGCGTGGTCGGCCCTGAGGCCATTGCCGACCACGCCGACGATCCGGCCGGCCCCGGCCAGCCGGGCGAACTGGGCGGCGAGCGTGCCCACTCCGCCGGCGGCTGCGTGGATCAGCACGCTCTCGCGAGGCCGCACACGCGCAGCGGTGTTGATCAGGTCGTAGGCGGTCGGTGCGCCCCACCCGAGACCTGCGGCTGTCCGCAGCGGCATGTCGCCGATTCCCAACGTGAGCGCGGCAGGCGCCAGGACCACCTCGGCGTAGGCGCCTGCCGTGGTCAGTGCGGTGACGGGCTCACCGACACGGCTTGCGTCGATGCCCTCGCCGACCGCGGTGACGTGGCCGGATGCCCCTCCGACGGCCACCTCGTGGTCTTTTGGCACCACGGCACGCCGAACATCGGCGCGCCCCCTGAGCCCCTCTTCCCGGCCGCCGCCCGGCTCGGCATCCGCTGGGTGTCGTACGACCGGCCGGGGTACGCGGATCCACTCCCCACCCCGGTCGGACCACAGCGTCGGTCGCTGGTGATGCAGCCGCCATCGCCGCGGCGCTGGGCATCGACCGGTTCGCGGTCATGGGACATTCCGGCGGCGGCCCGTACACGTTGGCATGCGGAGCCCTACTGCCAGAACATGTCCTTGGCGTGGTCAGCGTTGCGGGACTGGCTCCCCTCGGCGCTTCAGGGCTTTACTGGTTCGCGGGAATGACAGACTCCATGGTGGCGTCCCTGCGTGCTGCCGCCCAGCTCCCGCCCGGCACCGGTCCGCGTCACCTCGTCTTCCATCCGGCCGGAAGTCACGCGTATGTTCTCGGAGAGCTCGAGCCCACCGTCACCGTGTGCCGCTGGGATGCCGCCACCGGAGTGCTCGAGCCGGTGGGCGCGACGCCGCTCTTCCCGGACGGTGACGGTGCCGTCTCTCCGTCGGCGCCGGTCGTCTCACACAGTGGCCGCCACTTGTGGGCCGCGGTGCGTGGCACCGATACCATCGCCGTTCTGGCCCTCGACGCGGTCGGCGGGCAGGCGGACCTGATCGCGTCGGTGCCGTGCGGAGGTCGGTGGCCTCGCGATCTGGTCCTGGACCCGTCGGGGACGCGTCTGTACGTGGCGAACGAGCATTCAGGCGACGTCACATGGCTGGACATCGACTCCACAACGGGCATCCCTCACCGCGCAGGTTCCCTGTCGGTCCCGGCGGCATCCAACGTCGTCTTCGCCTGACGGCGGAGAGCTCATGCGGCAGGCATCCCTCACCGCGTAGGTCTGGTCATGCCTTGCCGCGGACGACAGTGACGGGGCAGTGCGCGTGGTGCAACAGTGCCTGGCTCACCGATCCCAAGAGCAGTCCGGCAAAACCGCCGCGTCCCCTGGCTCCGACGACCAAGAGCTGCGCAGTCCTGCTCGCCGTGATCAATACCTCGCGGGTTTCGCCGCCCACCACCTCGAGTCTGACCGTGACGTCCGGATACTTCTCCCTACGGCCGGCGAGTGCCTGGGCCAGCAGACGTTCCGCGCTCTCGGGGCTCGTGCCGAGCGGCGCATAGTCCGGCAGCAACGCGTGCACGGCCACCATCTCAGCCCCGCGTAGCGCCGCCTCAGCGAAGGCAAAGTCGACGGCTTTCTCACCGACCGGGGAGCCGTCGACACCCAGCACGATCGGCCCGGCGTCAGCCGCTTCCTCACGAACCACCATTACTGGGCACTGGCCGTGGCTGGCCAAGGACACCGCCGTTGATCCCAGCAGCATGCCGATGAAGCCCCCCATACCCCGGGGGCCGACGACCACCAGGTCCGCGGCTCGCGACTCAGCCTCCAGCACCGCCACCGCGTCGCCGGTCACCACGGCCTCGGTGACCTCCACGTCAGGCGCCACGCTCTGGGCATGCTGCGCAGCCTCGTGCACCAGGCGATTGAGCGGCGACGGGTCCAATGGCGCATGCATGGGCCTGACAGGCCAACTCAAGGCGTGCACCACACGCAGCTCCGCACCACGCCGCTGGGCTTCCCCCGCAGCCGCTTCCACTGCGGAAAGGCTCGACGACGACCCATCCACTCCCACGACGACCAGATTTCCCACCGCTCCTCCAACACTCGCTTGAGCTTCCAACCTTCACTCCGGCGATGCGTTGCTGCCAGCCGGCGAAGCCGCAGCGGCGGTGGCGAGTTTCATCAGCCGCGCGTCTGCGCGCAGCGGGTTCGACGACGCGCGGACAACAGCACGGCTGCTCTCTCGAGCATGGCGCCCGGCTGTTCGCCGCCCGCTTGACCTCGATCACCGGTGGCCCGGCGGGCGGCTCCACCACCTCGTCGTGGGCCTCCTCAGGCGGGGCGAGACAGCGGTGATGGGCGACGACGCACTTCTCGACCGTCTTGCAGTACGTCCACGGCTTGGCCGGCCTCGATGTCGATACGCGTGATGTCGAAGATGTGACCCCGCTTGAGAGCGAAGTCATCCACCCCCAAATGACGGTGCACCGAAAAAGGGCTGGTGGGAGGCCAACTTGTCGCGCAGATCGGTGTTCTGGTGGTTCACCGTCTCACGTACCCATACGCCAGGAGTCATCGCCGGTCACCCGCGATCCGGTCCCTTCGGCGTTCGGAAGAGGTGTAGAACCTTCCGATCTCGGATGGAAGCTCGTCGGAGAACGCGTAAGGGCGGCAAGCGTCCCGGTGAGGCGCGCCGGCCTGGATGGCCAGTCCCTGCCCTTCGAGGACAACAGTTTCGATGCCGCCCTGACCACGTCGACGCTGTCACCATCCCCGACGCCGATGCCGCCCTGCGCTTGGTGGGACGTGTCCTCGAGCCCGGACGGAGCCTGCACTTCCCCGAACACGGGCTGGCCCCAGCAGAGCACGAAAACGTGCGCCGTTGGCAGCTACGCCTGGAGGCGATCAACAAGCGGATCTTCGGCGGCTGCCGCCTCCCCCGGCCGACCGCCGACATGCTGACGGCCGCAGGGTTCACCCTCACGGACATCGTCGTCTTCTCCGAGAAGGACGCCCCGAAGCCCACGGGAGCCGACTCCCTCGGGACGCCCTGTCTCCGTAGCCACTTGCAACGCAACTTGGTCGAGCGATAAGTCGGATGGGGATGATCGATCGGGCCGGCGGGCGCCACGTGTCCAGCCGCGACCCGCGTACTTCTTGGCCGTGCCCGGAAGCGGTCACAGCCACTTGGATTGCCCTGCCTCAGGTGATGGCGGTCCCTGTGACGTCGAAGGCGAACAGGGCTGCATCGGTGAGCTCGGCACCGGCTGGAGCGAGGCCGGACGGACGCCCTGTCGCCCTGGAACGGACGTTCTCCCTCTGCCTGTTCGGGCCGCGACAAGTACAAGGACCGGGCGGAGCCATGACAGCTCCGTGGACGCAACCGGACTCACGGTGGAGCCGACCCGGTCGGCCTTCGTGCTGGAAGCGCCCCGGAGCCGCCCCTGCCGTGGCGAGACGATGCCCGAACCGGTCACCGACCCTACGGTGATGGCATGACGGTGCTCAACAGTTGGAGGCGGCAAGGGCGAGCCCGGAACCGCGCAGTCGACATCCTGGGCGTGGCTGTGCTGTGCGTGCTGTCGGTCGTGGCTGCCTCGATCGACCCGCACCAGCACCAGTTCGTGTTGCGCTGGCCCGCCGTGGTGTTGGCTGCCGTCGGCTGCTCCGCGCTGGTCTGGCGGCGTCGCCACCCGTTCGGCGTACTGGCCGTCGCCGTTGGCTGCGGGGTGGTCTTTCCGATGCTCGGGTTCCGGGAGAGTCCACTGGTGACAAGCCCGGTTCTGGTGTCCGTCTACAACGTCGCCGTGCGGACCGACCGGCGCACCGCCTGGACCGCGGCGGCTGTCTCGGCTGCCGTCATGGTGGGCGCCGTCGCGGTGTGGTCCTCGAACTCGTGGCTGGACCCGGACCATGTTGCGACGGTGGCCTGGACGGCTCTGCCGGCCGCCGTCGGGGACGGACTGCGTTCACGGCGCGCCTATGTGGCGGCCGTGGAGGAACGGGCGGAGCATGCCGAGCGCACCCGCGAGCAGGAAGCACGGCAGCGAGTGGCGGCCGAACGCGTCCGGATCGCACGCGAGCTGCACGACATCGTCGCGCACCACATCGCCTTGATCAACGCTCAGGCAGGCGTCGCCGTCCATCTGGTGGACCAGCGCCCGGAACAAATCCTGACGGCTCTGGAGAACATCCGGGACACCAGCCGTTCCGCGCTGGACGAACTACGGGTGACCGTAGGCTTGCTGCGGCAGTCCGACGAGCCGGTGGCGCCCCGCGACCCGATGCCGGGCCTTGCACAAGTACCCGCACTTCTGGCGTCGTTCGAACGCGCCGGGCTGGCCGTGAGCCACACGCGGCGGGGCACCACCGAACCGCTGGAGCCGGCGGTCGACCTGGCCGCGTACCGCATCGTGCAGGAGTCCTTGACCAATGTGCGCAAGCACGCCGGCGCCGACCATGCCCGGCTGTTCCTGCACTACGACAGTGAACGGCTGACGATCACCGTCGAGGACGACGGATGTGCCGGAACGCACCGTCCTCACCCGGGGGCCGGTCACGGGCTGATCGGGATGCGTGAGCGGGCTACCACGATCGGAGGCACGCTGTATGCGGGACCGCGCCCCGAGGGCGGTTTCACCGTGACCGCCGAACTGCCGCTGCGCCCCAGCCCGGCACTGGATCGGAGCCTTGAGCATGACGATTCGTGTACTGCTTGCCGATGACCAGGCCCTGCTGCGGGGCACCTTCCGAATGCTGTTCGACGCCACGGATGACATGGAGACCGTGGCCGAGGCGTCCAACGGCCGGGAGGCAGTAGAGCTGGCCGACGCGCAGCGCCCGGATGTGGTCCTGATGGACATCCGCATGCCGGAGATGGACGGCCTCGAGGCGACACGGCTCATCACCGAGTCCGAGGACCTCGCAGAGGTGAAGGTGCTCATCCTGACCACGTTCGAAGATGACGAGCATGTCGCCGAAGCACTGCGTGCGGGTGCGAGCGGCTTTCTCGGCAAGGGTGCGCGGCCCGAGGAGCTCCTCGATGCCGTCCGCACGGTCGCTGACGGTGAGGCCTTGCTGTCCCCGTCAGCGACGCGAGCGTTGATCACTCGTTTTCTGGCCCAGCCGGATCCATGCCCGGTGGCCGTACATGAACGGCTGGAGAGCTTGACGCCGCGGGAACGCGACGTCACGAGCCTCGTCGCGCTGGGCCTGTCCAACGACGAGATCGCCGAGCGCCTGTTCGTCAGCCCGCTGACCGCCAAGACCCATATCAACCGGGCCATGACCAAGCTGGCAGCTCGTGACCGCGCCCAGCTCGTGGTCATCGCCTACCAGTGCGGGCTCGTCAGTCCGGCCACGGAACCGGATCGCTCCCAGCAACCCGCATAGTCCCCAGCACGGTGCCCTCATCTTCTGTCCCAGCCGTAGGCCGGCCTCTCGCATACCGCAGCCGTGGTAGCCGGAAGTCGCTGCGTGGGGACGACGCGCTGAGGGCCGTTTCTGGGCGATGGTGAAACCCTGAAACGGAGGTTTCGCCATGACCGCAGCCCACTGCCTGACCAAGAAGTCCGACGAAGAGACGGCCATCGAGGAATGCCGCACGATTCGTGCACTACTGGCCGGACACGAACTCAATTCCCTCGCACCCGATGAGGCAAGCGCGGTGCGGGCTCACCAGGCAACCTGCAACACGTGCCGGGACGAGCACGACTGCCGCACAGCCGTGCCCGCACACCTCTCTCTTCTGCGCGACGCCCTGGCCTGCGGCAAAGGCCGAAACACGCGGCTGCACGCGGCCACCCGGGCCGACTGCGGCCACCCCACGCCCAGTCACCGCCGGCCACACCGAGCGACCCTGACCATGCAACTCACACTGTCTCAATGGGTCAACAGGACAACGTCGCACATCAGGTGAGCAGACCTCGCGAAAGCGGCGTGGAAACCGTGGATCAGCTGATCGGCCAGGTCGTGGCCCCTCGCTGAGGCAGATCGGGATGAGGCCGGCGGCTGGTCGCACATCCGCCATGAAGGGGCGCCCTTCACTTGGCAGATCCTGCGGCCCTCGGGTTTGAGAAGGATGTAATGCCGCAACCATGGATAGGCCTTGCGGCTCTCATCCGGGAGGACCAGAGCGCAGATCCCGCTCTGGTCCGGCAAGGGTTGCGCTCGCGGAGTTGGCGTCGGCTCTGTCGAGCGGGCCTGGCCGGTGGTTCGAGAAAGTTGGGGACGGGGTTGCTCTCTGTCCGTTGTCCACGTCCTCGCTGAAGCGGATCTGTGTACACGCGAGGCAAGTCGCCCGGCAAGATCGGTTGCTCCTCCCGTGCCGCCCGGTGCCGAGGGTCACCCTGCAGGCTTCCGACCCCCGGTCGGCCGGGTGGCGGGGGCTGCGCCAGCCAGTCGGCGGGGGCGGTTCCGGACACCTGCCGGATAGTTTTGACCGGCAGCGTCTCCGACCCTGGATCACATGACGCACGACGTACCAGAGGCCGCGCCGTCCGAGGTGGCATCCGCCGCCCGCCCTGGTTCGCTCCGCTCGCCGGGTTCTCCCTGGTCCTTCTCACCGGCGGGTCGCAGCCGCGGACCGGGGCGCAGGGGTGCGGGTCGAATTGTTCGACACCGGCGAGTACGTGGTACTGACCTGGCAGCCCTCCACCATCGTCGTATGGCGGCGGCCAGGCTCGGCTTACCCGTCGCGGCATACACGCCAAGCTCGCCCTTCTCGGCGGCGCCGGCCGTACTCGGCTACGGAGGCTCTCCAGGGCACCCACGGCTTTCGACGGTCTCACCCCATCCGGCGTCACGCCGGGCCAGGAAGGAGGTAGGCCGATGTCGGTCAGCCTGACATTCATGTGCGCGCCTGTCGGGGGCACCAGGGATGCAGTCTTCGGTGACGATCTCCTCAGTGAGCGCGGCCTGCGTGAGACACGCGCCGCCCGCGCAATGCTCCCCCCGTACTCGCTGGCCATCCGGGCACCGTCGAACCGCTGCGCGCAGACCGCTGGGGTTCTCGGCCTGGAGACCACACTCGAACCCGCACTGCGCGACTTCGACTACGGCATGTGGCGCGGCCGCACAGTGGGCGAAGTCGCCACCGACGACCCCTACACGTACGCCGCCTGGCTAACCGACCCGGATGCCGCGCCGCCCGGAGGCGAGTCCGTACGCCGGCTCTGCCGCCGAACCGCCAACTGGCTGAGCAGCGTGCCGACTGGCACGGGCCGCGTATTGGCCATCACCGAACCAGCCGTTGTCCGGGCCTCGCTCGTCCATGCTCTGTCCGCACCGGCAACAGCCTTCTGGCATTTCGATGTGCCCCCCTTGTCCGCGGTCTCCCTCACACTGCGTGGTGGCCGCTGGAACGTTCGGCTCGGCCACATCCCCCCTGACAGAGCCGGCACCACTCGCACGGTTCCTCTGCCTTGTGTCGCTGCACAGGATAAGAGGGTGCTCGTGTGGGGCGAGGCGGTGAGCGACGAGCCGTACGAGCTCATCGCCCGGGTATGACCCGCTGACCACACCAGTGGGACAAGCAGGGCGAACAGACCGAGCGGCCTGGAGAACAGGGCGGGCAGGAGCCCTGAGGGCGAGGGAGCGCAACGCGGCGGTTGCTGCGATCCGCCGCGTTCCTGCGGCCAGGCGGAGTCTGTTGGCGCAGCCCGGTATACCAGGCAGAACGCCGGGCGCGGCGGGGTACGGGAGCCGGAAGTCAACGGCTCCGGGTTGCGCGGCGCCGCCGTTGTGCGGGCGGAGGCGGCGAGACGGTGTCTTCCTCGTCCTCCTGCGGCGCCAGTTCCACGGTGTAGCGGGGCTGGAGAAACAGGTCGTGGTATTGGGGCGCAGCCGGCGAGCCTGCTGCATTCTGCATGGGGGACGCGGGATCACGGTGGGGAGAAGCAGCGGGCATACACAACCGTCCGGAGTCGAGGGCCGCGCGGATTCCATGCGGAGCCGTCGACCGGTGAGTACCGGTATCCGTCGGCTCCGCGCGCGCCAGCCCTATTAGATCCTATGAATGGTCGACGGGAGGGCAGCGCGCAGCGTGAGAAGCGACGCAGAAGGGGGGCCGGTCGGCCGCGCCGATGCCGGCGCCCCCCACGCGCCTCACTGGCTCGGTTCTCGCCATCTCTGTGATCGGCACGACGAGTGGTGGAATGCGGGCTTCCGGTCTGCCGAACTTCTCGAGGCGTCCGGCGACGAGGCACTGTCCGGAAGGCGTCAGAGCGGGCCTTCGGCCCCTGGTCGTGGGATGCGTCGGCGGTCGAGGGAGCACATCTGCCTCCGCGCCATTGAGGCCCCGAGGGACTGTGTGAAGCGCCGTTCGGGGGATCGGCGGGTGTCGCGGAGAGGGTCCGGGCGGCACGGCTCGTACGTTCGGCTGGCATGACAGACGTACCGCGTGATCGCGCATCCAGCCCCACCCGCCGCACCGCGCTGGGCGGGCTCGTCGGTGGGGCCGGAGCCGTGCTGGCCGCCGGATGCACCCCGTTGAACGCATCGCCCGCATCCGCGCGCACCCCCAGCCTTACGGCGTCGGCCTCCGCCCCGGCGGGCAATCCCACGCCCGGGGCGATGACTCTCTTCAATGACCAGGCCTTCAACTTCAACGGGCTGCTCGCGCTCGGCGCGTCCGGCTACGGCGCCGGTGAGGTGGGCGAGGTACTCACCGCCGTGAACGCGATCAACAAGGCCGGCCTCTCGGCGCAGACGTACACCGAGACCTTCAAGGCACTCGGCGATCAGTTGATGGAGCCGCCCCAGGGCAGCAAGGCCGGGATGGAGACCACACGTTTCCGTGCGCTGCGTGCCGCTCAGTACTACGGTCAGGCGCTGTTCTTCGTCCTCGGCTCCGAGGACCCCGGCAGCGAGAAACAGCTGTACCAGGCCGGGCGTGGCGCCTGGGACAAGTTCTGCAAGCTGTGCGACCCGGCAGCCGTGACGGCGAACGTCCCGTACGGGAAGACCCCGCTGCCTGTGTGGTTCTTCCGGCCGGACGCCTCCGGCAAGCGGCGCCCCACCGTGATCCTCACCAACGGCAGCGACGGGCAGAACGTCGACATGTGGACCTACGGCGTTCCGGCGGCTCTGCGGCGCGGCTGGAACGCACTGGTGTACGACGGGCCCGGCCAGGGGCAGCTGCTCTTCGTGGACCAGGTGGTCTTCACTCCGCATTGGGAGACCGTGGTCACGGCGCTTGTCGACTGGCTGGCCGCCCGGTCGGATGTGGACCCGGGCAAGATCGCCCTGACCGGGCTGAGCATGGCGGGGGACCTGGCCCCCAGGGCCGCGGCCTTCGAGAACAGGATCGCGGCTGTGGTGGCGATGCCCGGAGTGCTCGCGCCCTGGTTGGGCTTTCCTCCGGAAATCCGGAAGATCCTCACCCCGGACAAGGAGGAGACCAACAACGTCTGGAACAAGGAGGTCGTCCCCGAGCTGCCTTCGTCCGCGGCTGCGACGATGAAGAAGCGCATCGAGCCCTTCTCCGTGCCGGCGATGCTCGACGCCCGCGAGGGCAAGATGTTCACCGACTTCTACACGCCCGCCAGACTCATTGAGTCCCTGGACATCACGAACGTCGTGGCCCGCATCAAGATGCCCACGCTGGTCCTCGACTACGACGACGAGCAGTTCTATCCCGGCCAGCCGCGCCAGATGTTCGACAAGCTGACGGCTCCCAAGGACTACGTGAAGCTCACCGCGGCCACCGGCGCGCAGATGCACTGCTCCCCGATGGCCCCGCAGCAGCACTGCGAGGTCGTCTTCGACTGGCTGCAGGAGAAGCTGTCAGGCAGGTGACTTCTGCGGGCAGCTCCGCGGGGATGGCCTGGGCCGCCCTGCCCGAGGTGTTAATCGCGGCCACGGCCAGTCTGCCGCTCGGAGCACCGCTGGGTCCTGAAGCTCCGTTGATCGCGCTACGGCCCCACCGTCGCCTATTCTGCGGCGTCTTCTACGGTTCCTCGACAGAAGGGACCGGTCAGTTCGAACCAGGTGGTCTTGCCGGTCCCCGTCTCGTAGCTGCCCCAGCCGTCGCTGAGCAGATCGAGGAGTTCGGTACCGCGACCGCCTTCCGCATCCGGGGTGGCGCTCCGCCGTATCGGGGTGGCCAGGTTGGTGTCCTCGACTTCGCATCGCAGGCCGTCGGCGGTCACCCGCAGGTTGAGCCGTACGGGGCCGGGCGCGTGGCGCAGGGCATTGGTGACCAGTTCGCTGACCAGCAGCTCGGCGGTGTCGGCCAGGTGGCTCAGATTCCACTCGTCAAGGCGCCCCGTCACCGCTCGCCGGGCCCGGCCCACCGACCTGAGGTCTAGCGCCAGCGGCCAGGACGCCTCGAAGGGCGTGGCCCGCGCGGCAGGTGCGTCCAATGGGCGCAGAGGCGCCAGGGTGCGTGCCCACAGGCCACGCTGACGTGCGAACCATGACGTCGACGCGTCCTTCGCCATCCATTCCTCCTGCTGCACGCCGGTCGGCAGGCCGACGGTGAGGCGATGGGTCGGGCTGGCCATGGTGAATCAATCCCTTCTGCGGTGTCGAGTGGCCCGGTGGTCCGGGGCGAAGTCGCGCTCCTCGAGATCAGAGGACTGCTTCGCCGGGCTCACCTTTCGCGTAGCACTTGCTACATCAACAGGATACATGTAGCAGATGCTACGGTAAAGGGGTAAAGCGGTGCGCACTGGACATAGGGGTGTCGTCCGTTCGTCACCGTGCTTCAGATCGTCCATTCCTCACCGCGCTTCGGGAGGCGCCCATGCCGCGCCCGGCGGATCCGGCCAAGCGCCGGGAGCTACTGGACCGCGTTCGCGCATACGTGCTTCAGAACGGGCTGTCCGACCTGTCCCTGCGCCCCATGGCGCGGTCGCTGGGTACCAGCGACCGCATGCTCCTGTACTACTTCGGAACCAAGGACCGACTTATCTCGGAGGCCCTCGCCATCGACGAGAGGCGACCGCTTCTGAGGGGCCGGGAGGTCCTGGCCGTGGTCGGTCCGCCGAAGGATGCCGTCGGCCTGCGCCGCTTCCTCGAAGAGCTGTGGCAGCAGTTCGACACCCCCGACCTCCATGCGGCGCTCCCGCTGTACTTCGAGATGATGACCACCAGCCTGTTGCATCCCGACCGGTACGGGCCGTTGATGCGTGATCTCCTCGCCGAATGGACGGACCTCATCACCACAGTCTTCAGCGGCCTGGGTCTGCCCGAAGCGCGCGCCAGGCGCGAGGCCACCCTGCTGGTGGACGCCGTTTTCGGCCTTGTCTGCGCGCCGCTGGCAACCGGCGACTGGGACCAAGCCGCCACGGCCTTCCGTCTTCTCCTCGACCGCCTCGAGCCCGGTTGGCGAACAACGCACGAAGAAGCCCGGGATGCGTAGAGGTCTGCGGAGGCCGACATTGGAAGCAGAGCCCTGCGCCGGATGAGGAGGAGCTCACGTGACGGATCGTACGAACGCAACCGACCCGACGCTCCGTATCCCGCCCCGGTGAGCAGCGGCTCTCCGCCCGGTCAGGGGTATCGGTCACCATGAGTTCGCACCCGCACCCCGCGACGTCGCACCCCGCGGCGCCGCACGGCATGTCCGAGGCGGCCTTCAGATCCCTGTACGGCCGGCTGCGTGATCAGGCCCTGGCCGGCCCGGATCACCGGCGCGGAGCGCTGGGCCACCTCACGCCCGAGCGGGTGGTGGCCGCCGCCAACCAGGTCCGGGACGGACGCACGGTCTCGATGGCCGCCCCCATCGAGACCGAGCCGGGTCCGGACGACCCGCAGCCCGCGTCCCACCGGATGACCGCGCCGGTGCGCGGGGAGGTAGACGCCCAGGGGCTGCACTTCGCCCGCGACCGGTTCGCCATGAACGTGCACGGGGACGCCGACAGCCACCTCGACGCCCTGTGTCACGTGATGTTCGACGGAGAACTCTACGACGGTGTTCCGGCGAGCACCGTGACCCCGGACGGCGCCGGCGCCCTCACGCTGGACCTCGTCCGAGACGGCATCGTCGGCCGCGGTGTCCTTCTGGACATCCCGCGCCTTTGGGGTGTGCCCTGGCTCGACCCCGGGGATCAGGTGACCGCCGACGACCTGGTGGCGGCCGAGGCCGCCCAGGAAGTCGCGGTGGGACCGGGCGATCTGCTGTTCGTGCGAGTCGGGCACCGCCGTCGGCGGCAAAGCCTCGGCGCCTGGAACGCGTCACAGGCGCGGGCGGGCCTGCACCCGGCAGCGATGCGCTTCCTGGCCGAGCGGCGCGTGGCCGTCCTGGGGTCGGACGGCAACAACGACGCGGCCCCCAGTGCGGTGGCCGAAGTCGCGTTTCCCGTGCACGTACTGGCCGTGAACGCCCTGGGGTTGCACCTCATGGACTACCTGGACTTCGAGGAGCTGGTGCCGGCGTGCGAACAGCTGGGCCGCTGGCACTTCCTCTGCGTGGTCGCCCCTCTGCGGCTGCCGGCGGCCACCGGCTCTCCGGTGAATCCGATCGCCGTCCTGTGAGCGTGCCGGGAACGCGGACCGTTCCAGGTGCCGCATGACCGCGGGGCGTATACGTTCGAAGAGGGGCAAAAGCTGAGGCAGGGCCCGGCAACGGTCAAGACCGCAAAGGCAAGGACGGTGGTCGCCATGGGCGCCTCCCCCCACTACGAGATCATCATCATCGGCACGGGCGCCGGCGGCGGCACGCTCGCCCACCGGCTCGCCCCCTCGGGCAAACGCGTGCTCCTCCTCGAACGCGGTGACTACTTGCCGCGCGAACGCGACAACTGGGACTCAACAGCCGTATTCGTCAAGGGAAAGTACCGGGCTCCGGAGTTCTGGCTCGACAAACACGGCAACGAGTTCCCGCCCGAGGTCAACTACTACGTCGGCGGCAACACCAAGTTCTACGGCGCCGCGCTGTTCCGGCTGCGGCCGGAGGACTTCGGCGAACTGCGCCACCACGACGGTGTCTCTCCCGCCTGGCCCATTCGCTACGAGGACCTGGAGCCGTACTACACACAGGCGGAACACCTCTACCTGGTGCACGGTCGACACGGCGAGGACCCCTGGGAGGGGGCGTGCAGCGGCCAGTACGCCCATCCACCGGTCGAACACGAGCCGCGCATCCAGCAGTTGAGCGACGACCTGGAAAAGCAGGGTCTGCATCCCTTCCACCTGCCCATCGGGGTCAACCTCACCCAGGACGAAAGCGGCAGGGCCACCCACTCCAGTGTCTGCATTCGCTGCAACCGGGTCGACGGTTTCCCGTGTCTGGTCCGGGGCAAGTCCGACGCTCAAGTGATCTGCGTGGAACCGGCACTGCAACACCCCAATGTCGAGATGATCACCAACTCCCGCGTGACAAGGCTCGAGACCGATCCGACGGGACGCAGCGTCACAGCGGTCGTCGCCCAGCTCCCGGGCGAGGAGGAGGCCCGCTTTTCCGCGGATGTCGTGGTCGTGGCCTGTGGGGCCGTCAACTCCGCTGCTCTCCTGCTCGCTTCGGCGAACGACCAGCACCCCAATGGGCTGGCGAACAGCTCGGATGTGGTCGGCCGGCACTACATGCGGCACAACAACCTTGCCCTGATGGCCATTTCGAGGGAGCCCAACGACACCCAGTTCCAGAAGACGCTCGCGCTGCACGACTGGTACCTGGGAGCGGACGACTGGGACTATCCCCTCGGAGGAATCCAGATGCTCGGCAAGTCGGATGCCGAGCAGATCCACGGCGAGGCCCCGCGCTGGGCAGGAGCGATGGCACCGGACATGCCCTTCGAGGTCCTGGCCCATCACGCCGTCGACTTCTGGCTGTGCGGAGAGGACCTGCCGCAACCCGACAACCGGGTCACCCTGGACGATGACCGCCGCATCCATCTGGCACTCGACGAGACCAACAACATCGCCGGGCTCAAGCGCCTGCAGCACAAGCTCCAGCACATGCTGGGCCACTTGGGCATGCACGAGCACCATCTGCTGTCCCACAGCATCTACCTGCACAAAGGCATGCCCATCGGTGCCACCGCGCACCAGGCGGGCACGGTGCGGTTCGGCAACGATCCGGCGAGCTCGGCCCTGGACGTCAACTGCAAGGCCCACGACCTGGACAACCTCTACGTCGTGGACACGAGCTTCTTCCCGAGCATCGGGGCGGTCAATCCGTCCCTGACGGCCATCGCGAACGCCCTTCGTGTGGGTGATCACCTCGTGGAGCGGCTGAGCTGACCTACGGCCGACGAACCACCTCCGACCGGGCGAAGATCCTCAGTCGGACAGCGCAACACAGGCTCTTTTGGCGTGCCCCTGCTCGGCCACGGTGATTGTGTGACGCCTGAACCTCCGGGCCCAGGCCCGGCCGACCCGGGCCACGCAGTGGAGAAGAGAGTCATCGTGAGTTCCACCGAGGGCGCACCTCAGGGCGTGATCCCCGCACACCTGCTCAAGGGCCAGAAGGCGCTGGTCACTGGAGCCAATTCCGGAATCGGCAAGGCGACGGCGGTCGCTCTGGGCCGGGCCGGAGCCGACGTGGTCGTGAACTACGTGGCCGGCCGTGAGGAAGCCGACAAGGTGGTCGAGGAGATCACGTCCTTCGGCGTGCGGGCGGCGGCCTACGAGGCCGATGTGTCCGACGAGGACCAGGTCGTCGCCATGATGAACCGGATGGTCGAGGAGTTCGGCACCATCGACATTCTGGTCGCCAACGCCGGAATGCAGCGCGACGCCGCGTTCACCGACATGACGCTCGCCCAGTGGCAGAAGGTCCTGGACGTCAACCTCACCGGGCAGTTCCTCTGTGCCCGCGAGGCGACGAAGGAGTTCCTGCGGCGCGGCGTCGTCCCCGAGGTCTCGCGCGCGGCCGGGAAGATCATCTGTATGAGCTCGGTGCACCAGATCATCCCGTGGGCGGGGCACGTCAACTACGCCTCCTCCAAGGGCGGGGTGCAGATGATGATGCAGACGCTGGCCCAGGAACTCGCCCCGAAGAAGATCCGCGTGAACGCGATCGCTCCGGGGGCCATCAAGACCCCCATCAACCGCAATGCCTGGGACACACCGGAGGCCAGGCAGGATCTCCTGCGGCTGATCCCCTACGACCGTATCGGCGACCCCGAGGACATCGCCAACGCGGCCGTCGGCCTCTCCTCCGACCTCATGGACTATGTCGTGGGCGCCACCCTCTACGTGGACGGCGGGATGACTCTCTTCCCGGGATTCGCCACCGGCGGCTGACTCACCTCACTGGCGTCGGCCCCTGGAGAGACACATGCACACCGCGGTCCCTTTGCTGGCGGACGCGCCGGCGCAAATGCTCCCGGCCAGATCGCTGATGGCTTTCACCCTCGCGTCCCACATCATTCTGGTGCCGCTGGGCGTGGCGCTGCCGCTGATCACGCTCATCATGCACGGCTACGGCCTGCGCCGTAACGACCAGACCGCGCTGCTGCTGGCGCGACGGTGGTCGGCGGTCATGGCGGTCCAGTTCGCGATCGGCGTCGTCACCGGGACCGTACTGTCCTTCGAGTTCGGGCTGTTGTGGCCGCGCATGATGGGCAAGTGGGGTGATGTCTTCGGCATCGGGTTCGGTGTCGAGGCGTGGGCCTTCTTCCTGGAAGCCGTCCTCATCGCCATCTACCTGTACGGCTGGCGGAGGCTTCCTTCCCGGACCCACTTCCTGCTCGGACTGCCCCTGCCCGCTGTCGGGTTGCTGGGGGCCTTCGGGATCCTGGCCGCCAACTCCTGGATGAACACTCCGCAGGGCTTCACCCTCGACTCCGCGGGCAACCCTGTCGACGTGAAGATCTGGAAGGCGATCTTCACGCCCATGTTCGGCCCGCAGTACTGGCATTTCGTCGTGGCGATGTTCGTGACGGCGGGCTACGTCGCGGCCGGTGTCTACGCCGTCGGCTGGTTGCGCGGCCGCCGGGACCGTTACCACCGGCTCGGTTTCACGATCCCCTTCACGCTCGCCGCGGTGTTCACACCGGTGCAGTTCCTGCTGGGCGACTCCATCGCCCGGCAGGTATTCCACAAGCAGCCGGTGAAGTTCGCCGCCATGGAGATCGTCTGGAAGACCGACACCCACGTGCCGGAATACCTGTTCGGGCGGATGCATCCGAACGGGAGCGTCTCCGGCGGTATCCGGATCCCGCAGCTCGACTCCGTCCTCGCCGGCTTCCACCCGGACACCGAGGTGACCGGGCTGACGTCCGTCCCCGCGAGCGACCGGCCGACGGCCACTCAGGCCACCATCGCCCACTGGGCCTTCGACACCATGGTCGGTATCGGCTCCCTGCTGGCGCTGCTCGCCCTCTGGTACGCCCTGATCTGGCTGCGCCGGCGCAGGCTGCCCGCCTCACCGTGGTTCTACCGGTCCGCCGCCGTGGCCGGTGTCGCCTCCGTCGTCGCCGTGGAATGCGGCTGGATCACCACCGAAGTGGGCCGCCAGCCGTGGATCGTCTACCAGAACATGCGGGTCGCCGAAGCGGTGACGTCGACGCGTGCCAGCGGCCTGTGGATCATGTCGGGCCTGGTCGTCGTGGTGTACGTCTTCGTCTTCGGGTCCTTCCTCGCGGTGTTGCTGAAGATGCGTGCCCGCTGGCGGCTTGCCGACGAGAGGGGCCGCGGAGCGACACCGACCGAAACACCGGAGACGGACACGCCGTACGGGCCGCGCTCCGCGGTTCCGGCCGGGGACCCGCCCCGGTCCGGTGGCAGCGGATCCGCCTCGTCCACCGGGGGCCGACCGTGATCGCCGGCGTCATCGCCGTCGTGCTGCTGCTCGCGGTCGCCGCCTACGCCTGCGCCGGCGGCACCGACTACGGAGCCGGCTTCTGGGACCTGACCGCGGGCGGAGCAGAACGCGGCAAGCGCCCCAGATGGCTGATCGACCACGCGATGGCTCCCGTGTGGGAGGTCAACAACGTCTGGCTGATCTTTGTGCTGGTCATCATGTGGACGGGTTTCCCCGTCCTCTTCCAGCAGGTGTTCACGGCGATGTGGCTGCCTCTGGCGCTGGCCGCCGTCGGCATCGTGCTGCGCGGCGCGGGCTTCGCCCTGCGCAAGCCCGTTCGGCGGCTGGCCGGTCGGCGCCTGTACGGTGCCGTTTTCGCCATCTCCTCGCTGCTGACGCCGTTCTTCCTCGGCGCCGCGGCCGGGGGAGTGGCCTCGGGCCGAGTGACGCCCTCGACGCAGGCATCGGCGGACGCCTGGTCCAATCCCACTTCGGTCCTGTTCGGTCTGCTCGCCATCGCCACCACGGCTTTGCTCGGTGCCGTGTTCCTCGCCGCGGACGCCCGGCGCTTCGACGAGCCGGACCTGGACAGTTACTTCCGGCGGCGGGCACTGGGAGCCCTGGCTGTCGTCGCCGTACTCGCCGTGATCACGTTGGTCGTCACTCACGGGGACGCGCCGCACGTCTGGCACGGGCTCACGCACGGCGTGGGACTCGTCTTCGTCATCCTCTCAGCGCTGGGCACGCTCGCCACCGCGTGGCTGCTGATCCGTGCCTCCGGGGCCTGGTCCCGGGTCACAGCCGTCGGCGTGGTCGCGTCGGCCGTCATCGCCTGGGGCATGGCGCAACGCCCGTACCTCATTCCGACCTCACTGACCGTTGCCGAGGGCGCGGGGGCGCACACCACACTCCGCTGGCTGGGGCTCGTCACCCTCGTCGCCATCGTGCTCGTCATCCCCGCGGTCGCCCTGCTCTACTGGCTGGACACCCACGGTGAGCTGGAGAGCCTGACCGACGCCGACCTGCGGCGCAGTGGTGCCGGTGACGAGGGCTGACCTCGTGGCGGGCCCACACTGCAGCGCGCACGCCGAGAGGTGAGAGCGCGGTGACCGAGAACGAGATCCTGCTGGGCGTCGGCCTGACCGTGGCCCTCGCCGTCGGATCCCAGATCCTCGCGAGCCGGCTGCGGATTCCGGCCCTGATCGTGCTGCTGCCGGCCGGGTTCGCCGCCGGAGCTCTCACCGACGTCGTCCGCCCCGACAAGCTCCTGGGACCGGCCTTCCCCCCGCTGGTGTCGGTGTCGGTGGCGCTCATCCTCTACGACGCCGGGCTGGGACTGGACCTGCGCCATCTCAAGGGTGCGACGCGCAACGTCGTCGTGCGGCTCATGGTGCTCGGCGTGCTGCTCACATGGGGCACCGTCATGGTCCTGGGGCCGACCCTGTTCGGTGTGCCGGCGGCCGTGGCCAGCATGATCGGCATCATCCTCGTGGTCTCCGGGCCGACCGTCGTCGGTCCCCTCCTCGAGCACGTCAGGCCGTCGGACAAGGTGCGGCGGATTCTGATGTGGGAAGGATCCCTGATCGATCCTGTCGGCGGCATCCTCGGCGCCGTCGTCTTCCACTCCATCGTCTCCGGCGGACTCCAGACCGGTCATTTCCGCTTCGGTTCGTTCTTCGCCGGCATCGCCGTCGGACTCGCGGGCGGCACGGTCGGCGCCGCGCTGCTGTGGTTCACGCTCCGGCTGCTCCGCCTCGGCGAGACGCTCGGCACGCTTGCCCAGCTGGCCACCGTCGTGGTGGTGGCCGCGGGCTGCGACATGCTGTTCGACGACACCGGCCTGATCGCGGCCATCGTCACCGGGCTGACGGTCGCGAACCTGCCCGGTTTCGACATGCCCGCACGCCGGCCGTTCTTCGAAACGCTCGTACAGCTGATCATCGGCCTGCTCTTCATCTCCATCTCGGCCACGGTGACGCCGCAGTCCGTCGGCCCGGAGCTGCTGCCCACGCTCGCACTCGTCGCCGCGCTCGTCCTGCTGGTCAGACCGCTGGTTGCGCTGCTGTCCGCCATCGGCACGGATCTCGTTGCCCGCGAACGCGCCTTCATCGGCTGGATGGCCCCACGCGGCATCGTCGCCGCGTCCACCGCCACGACCTTCTCCGCTTCGCTCACCACCGCCGGACTGCGCGACGCAGACAGGATCCTTCCCATCACCTTCCTGGTGATCGTCGGAACGGTCGTGATCTACGCACTGACGGCGAGGCCGGTGGCCGCCAGGTTGGGCATCGCGCGGCCCCCGCGCGCCCGCCCGCTCCTGGTGGGCGGCGATCCCTGGGTCATCGATCTCGCCCGGTCGCTGCGCACCGCCGGACTCGACGTACTGATGTGGGCGGGAGGAGGACAGGAGAGGGACCGGATCAGGGAAGCGGGAATCGAACTGGCCGCCGGGGAGCTCATGGCCACGGTCACCGATCCGCGAGCCCGGTTGGAGGGGGTCACGTCGGTCTTCCTGCTCACGGACGACGACGACTTCAACGTGCTCGCCTCGATCGTCATGGAGGACAGCGTCGAGGGCTCGGTCTACCGCGTCGGCCCGCCACCCGACAGCCGGGGCGTCGTTGCTCCCCACACCGGCGGTGACACCCTCTTCGGACCGGAGCTCGTCCGCCACGCCCTGGCAGCGCGCCATGAGCAGGGCGCCCGCTTCCACGTACGGGCTGCGTCGGAACCGCGCCCGCCGGGGTACGAAACCCTGTTCGTCGTACGGCGTGACGGCCGGCTGGAACCGGTCACCGAGGACCTATCGGTCACCGCTCAGGAGGGCGACACGCTCGTGCTCCTTGGACCCGCGCCGGGTGCCGGTCCGACCAGCTGAGCGGATCCGACTACCGCCGCTCCAGAGCCGCGTCCAGGGTGATGGCCGCGTCGATGAGGGCAAGATGGGTGAACGCCTGTGGGAAGTTCCCTAGTTGACGGCCCGTCAAGTCGATCTCCTCCGAGTACAGACCCAGATGGTTGGCGTACCCCATCATCTTCTCGAAAACCAGCCTTGCCCTGTTGGTCCGCCCCGCGCGCGTCAAGGCGTCGACATACATGAACGTGCACAGCGAGAAGGTTCCCTCCGAGCCCCGCAGGCCGTCGGGCGAGGCCTCGGGGTTGTAGCGGTAGACCAGGCTGTCGCTGACCAATTCCCGTTCCATGGCGTCGAGGGTCGACAGCCACATCGGATCCTCGGGGATGATGAACCCGACCGTCGACATGCGCAGCAGCGAGGAGTCCAGTACGTCACTGCCGTAGTGCTGGATGAAGGCATGTTGTCCCTCGCTCCACCCCTTGGTCATGACCTGATCGTAGATCTCGTCCCGTGCGGCGCTCCAGCGTGCCCCCGCGGCCGGTCGGCCGTTCGACTCGGCGAGGCGCAGAGCGCGATCGAATGCCACCCACGACATCACACGGCCGTACGTGAAGTTCTTGCGACCGCCGCGGGTCTCCCACAAGCCTTCTCCGGCCTGGTCCCAGTGGTCGACCAGCCAGTCGAGGTTCGTCAGCAGCGACGTCCATCCCCCGTGCCCCAGCTGGATTCCGTGCCGATGCGCGAAGTAGATGCTGTCCAGAGCCTCGCCGTAGACGTCGAGTTGAAGCTGCGTGGCCGCGCCGTTGCCGATCCGCACCGGCGCGGATCCCGAATAGCCTTCCCAGCGGTCGAGAATCTCCTCTTCCAGGTCGGAGGAGCCGTCGACTTTGTACATGATGTTGAGGGGGCCGGAGTCCCCGTCGCTGCCGGCCCGCTCCTTGACCCGGTTGCCCAGCCACACGATGAACGCCCTGGCCTCTTCGGTGAAGCCCAGTCCCAGTAGGGCGTACACGGAGAAAGAGGCGTCACGGACCCAGGTGAAGCGATAGTCCCAGTTGCGCTCGCCGCCCAGTTGCTCCGGGAGCGCCGCCGTCGGGGCGGCCACCAGGGCGCCGCTGGGCGCATAGGTCATGAGCTTCAGTGTGATCGCGGAGCGTTCCACGGCCTCTCGCCAGCGCCCCGAGTACTGCGACTGGCCGAGCCAGGAGCGCCAGAACCTGACGGTGTCTTCGAAGATGTGCCAGTACTCGGCCAGGCGGATCTCCTTGGGCGGCCCGTCGGCGGCCGATTCCAGGATCAGGCCGCGCTCCTGGCCCGCCTGAAGAGTCAGTGTGAAGTGCAGGTCGTCCTGCCGGTCCGTGAGGACCTCGAGTATGCGCTCGTCCTCCGGTTCGCGGATGGCATGCACGGTGAGCTCTGCGCCGTCGTCCGAGGCGAACACCGCTCCGTGCTCGGTCATGTGCAACTTGTGGCCCTTGCGTCCGTAGTCGAACCGCGGGGCGATCTCGACGTCGAACGTCATGCTGCCGCGCACGCAGCGGACCATGCGGACCAACCGGTGCCTGGGAGTGACCGTCGTACCCGTCACGGGCATGAAGTCGAGCACCTCCCCGGCGCCTGCCTCGGTCATGAATCGGGTCACCAGGACCGCCGTGTCGGGGAGGTACAACTGCTTGGTCGCGTAGGTCGCGTGCTTCGGCCGGACCGTGCAGTGGCCGCCCTTGTCCTTGTCCAGAAGCGCGCCGAACACGCTGGGGGAGTCGAATCGCGGAACGCAGAACCAGTCGACCGTTCCCTCGGTGGTCACCAGCGCTGCAGTCTGCAGATCGCCGAGCAGGCCGTGGTTCTCGATCAGCGGGTAGTCGTCCATCGGGGCGCCCCTTCCGGCGTGCGATTCCCCCGAATGCACCCCCCCGATCAGCGTAGACCGAGGGTCCGGCTCCGTCCCGCCGGGCTCGGGCCGCGCCGGACGTGCGGGGCGCGAACGTGATCGTCTTCTCCCGCTACGGCCCCACGGAGGCACGACGTGTCGCTCGGCGCCACACCCTTCGCTGCAGACGAAGGGTGAGGACGCCGACCACCACGAGAACGACCACGTCGAGTAGAAGCTGGACCAGCGAGCCCCATGCCTCGTGCCAGTCGGCGAAGGCGAGCGAGACAGCGATGTCCGACGCAGCGGGAATCGTGGTCACGGAGATGAAAACTCCGAGCAGTGCACTGCCGCGTGCCTCGGTGAGCGAGACGATGCCGACAATGCCGGCAAGGAAAGCGACGACGATTGAGAAGAAAGTCCGGCGTGTCGATGAGGTGGGAGACGGGTCGTAGACCCAAGTCAAAGGCCTTGGACTGCATGTCGGCAGCCCGCGCCGGCGCGGCAAAGCCGAAAGTGACCGCAATGGCCGGCAGGAAGCCGACCGTCAGCGCGCGCATCCCTTCCAAGACCCTGCGACGGTGACGACGGTCGAGACCGAGGGCGACGCTGGCGATCGCGTTGTACTCGGGGCCGACGACCATGGCGGCCACGATGAGGATCCGCGAGTTCGTCATGGCGGATTCAGCCAGGGGCCCGCTACCGGTCCGGCTCGCACGCTGCGCGCAGCGCCGCTGCCACGACCTGCGCCGTGCTGCCGGACGCGTCGATGGTGACGCCCGGCTCATCAGCCTGCAGCGGATCCAAGATGTCGTACTGGGAGCCGAGCAATTTCGGAGGCATGAAGTGCCCGTGCCGGTGTGCGATCCGCTCCGCGGCAATCTCACGATCAAGAGCCAGGTAGATGAACCACACGTCCGCTCCCGTGCGCCGGAACTGGTCCCGGTACGCGCGCTTGAGCGTGGAACATGTGGCGACACCTCCATGTCCCCCCGCCGCAGTCGAGCGAATCCACTCCGTCAGAGCCGCCAGCCAGGGTCGGCGATCGACGTCGTCGAGGGGGTGTCCGGACGCCATCTTGGCGCGGTTGGACGCGGGGTGGAGGCGATCGCCCTCCAGGAATGGCACGCCGAGCCGCTGCGCGATCTGCGCGCCGACGGTGGACTTCCCGGACGCCGACACACCCATCACGATCACCACGCGCGAACCGCAGGCCGTGTTGGCCAACGAGCCTCCCTGAGGTGACGATGGAACACTGTTACAAGTCCACTATCACCTGGCATTCCATATCGCGTCGCCCGTGAACCGTCTGCCAGGCGCCCGAGGCTCTGACCACCTGGCCGCAACCAGCCGTCAGGCCAGGAGTCCAGCCGATGACTTCCGTCGAGACGTCCGACAGGGCCAGAGCCCTCCTGCCGTTCACACCGGCCGACCTCGGCGGTCTTCCTCCGGGCTGGCATGCACTGGTCTGGGACGGCACAGGACAGCCCCCCAGTAGCGGGGGAGTGGAGGCCGTCGAGTTCTTCGTCATCCCTTACACCTTCACCACCGCAGCGCTGCCGCTGCTGGCGACACTGCCGAGCCTGCGCGTGGTGCAGTCCTTGAGCGCCGGTGTGGACGACGTGCTGCCGCAGCTACCCGCCGGAGTCACGCTCTGCAACGCCAGACATGTACATTCCGCGAGCACAGCCGAACACGCAGTGGCGCTGACACTCGCCGCACTGCGCGGTATCCCGGACTTCGTCCGAGCCCAGGACGCGCAGCGTTGGCAGTCCGGCTTCCGGCCCGCACTGGCCGACCGAACGGTCCTGCTGCTCGGCCACGGGTCCATCGGCGCCGCCGTCGAAGCCCGGTTGACGCCCTTCGAGTGCAGCGTGCTGCGCGTGGCCCGGACCGCGCGACAGACATCCCAGGGTCCGGTGCACGCCATGAAGGAGCTGCCGTCCCTGCTGCCGCGGGCCGATGTGGTGATGGTGACATTGCCCCTCACCGACGCCACCCTCGGGTTGGCGGACGCACGTTTCCTGGCCGGGATGAAGGACGGCGCCCTGCTGGTCAACATCGGCCGGGGCCCGGTGGTGGACACCAGGGCATTGGTCGACGCATTGGAAAGCGGACGGTTGCGTGCGGCACTCGACGTGACGGACCCGGAGCCCCTGCCGCCCGGTCACCCGGCCTGGACGGCACCCAACACGCTGATCAGCCCGCATGCAGCCGCAACCACCTCTGCCTTCCGCCCGCGCGCCCTGGCGCTGATCCGCGACCAGCTGGCCCGATACGCGGCCGGCGAGCCCCTGGCCAACGTGGTGACGCCGGCTCAGGACGACCGGGCGGCAGAGTAGTGCGGGACAGCTGAACGCGGGACGCGCCGCTACCGAGTGTGCGGACCTCGATCAGGCTGCGCCATCCCGCGCCTGGGGTGTACCAGGTCGGTTCAAGCCTCCTTCCAGGAGGGGAGCAGTCAGCGGTCCCGCGAGCCATCGTCGTCAAGGAGCTTTCGCCAGAGGTGGGTGCGGCGCAGCACATAGAGAGCGACGAACAGGACGGACACCTGCAACCAGACGGCAAGCAGCCAGAAGACCGCCCTGCTCTCCAACTCGTTCGTCAGGTACGTGAAGTTCATTCCGAAGTACCCGGTCAGGAACGTCAGCGGAAGGAAAATCGTCGACACGATGGCCAGCCGATTGATCACGCCGTTCTGCTCACCGGAAACCAGGGAGGAGTAGCTGGCGAAGGCGCGCCGGGCGGCGTCCTGGACGGACTCGATGTCCGTGAGTACCAGCCTGCCGGCATGTTGGAACTCCCGGGCGAGTCGTTGCCGCTGCTCGGGGAAGCTGCTGCTCAACATCCTCCGCGTGAAGATCTCGTCCGTCACCTGGAGGTAGGGCAGGAGGGAGTGGTGCAGGAGGGCGGCGAGCCGTCTTAGTTGTGCCAGGCGGAAGACCTGCTCGGGGCGCCGCTTCTCGAACATTTGGTTCTCGAGGTCCTCCACCACCAAGAGGGCCTCCACGGCGGCCCGGCGAAAGGTCTCCAGAGCCTCTTGCAGGAGCAGGAACAGCACGGCCACGGTGTCGGGTGGCCTCTCCTGGCCCAGCTGTGCAGTGAGGCTGTCCAACGGCTCGACCGGACCTCGGTGAGCTGTGATCAGGTGTCGATCGGTCACCAGGGCGTGGACATGAACGACTCGGCTGCCTTCGATCACAGGTACGACGAAACCCGCCCTGTCCCCGAGGAACTCGGCCCGCACGGCTTCACCCGCCCTGCCGAACCAGGACACGTTCTCGGTCCCGAGCCCGAGCTGGAGCACGACCGACTGGTGGTCGGATGCCATCTCGTCGGGCAGTTCGATGTCGACGATCAGGAAGTCGGACACGGCGAGACGCTCACGTGCCTCCGACACGTCAGTACGAGTGACGATCCCTTCCGGCATCGACACCACCGATACGATCATCGCCCCTCACCGTTGTCACGCGGTCTTTAGGTCCCACCATGCGCACACTCGGGCGGCCGCGCACTCGGACACCCGCAGGCGCCTCGACGGGTGCCCCGAAGTGACTGAGCGTTCGGCCCATTGATTGACGCTTGGTCCCGGGTCACGTAACACGCCGGTCGGGACTGGCTCCGTCGGTGAGTCTGTGGGCCATCAGGTTGATCGTCGCGAGGTGGATCAGGGCTTCGGAACGGTTCGCGGACCGACGGGGTCGCGTCGAGCAGGGGCAGCATTCGGGTGATGCCGTTGCGGTTCCCGCCGGTCGGCCCGACCGCCGGTCCGGCAACGGCTTGCGGCCCGGAAACCGGAAGCACCGCTCGCGCTGCGGTGATCCGCATCGACGAACCTCCGTAGCCGTTGAGGACCGAGCGTATTTCTACTCCAGTAGCTTTCACCCGGTGCAGTAGCTTGCCAACGCCCTTGGAATCACCAGCTGCCGCGCAGCAGAGCAACCGGAGAGTCACCTATGCCGCGAGAGGCGCCGTACCTTGCAGTAGCCGACGCGCTGCGCGCACGGATTCTCGCCGGAGATGGGGGATCGGGGAGCGCCTGCCGTCCCGGGCGCAGCTCGCCGAAGAGTACGGGGTCGGGCGCAACGTCATGCAGAGGGCCGTGGACGGCTTGATCATCAATGGCCTCCTCGAAGGACGCACGGGCTCGGGCACCTACGTCCGCATCCCGCGCGAGCGCCTGCGGATGGTCCGCTCGCGCCACCGCGAAGGCCGGGGCGGCTTCCCCTCCCGCGTCGGCATGAAGGAGCGGGGCACCGTCCTGATGCCGCTGGCGCGACCTGGTGGGAGCGTGTATGCGGCGGCGATCGGACTCGCGGCTCTTTCACTGGGTGGAGTCGTCCGCGTTATAGCACAAGCGAGCTTCCAGCAGGCCCTCACGCCAGATCGACTCTTGGGCCGGATGAGCGCGACGGCCCGATTCGTTTCCTGGGGCGGCATTCCTCTGGGGGAGTCTTGGGTGGAGCGTCGGGCTCTGTGTTTGGAGCAGCAGCTACATTGTGGATCGGTGCGGCCGGCATGACGCTGAGCTTTCTCCCAAGCTTCCTGTCACCGCTTCGAACCATGCGCAAATTGCCCGAGGGAAAAGCCTCCGCGCCCGTGCGCACCATGCAACCGGGGCCTCCTCGCGACGTGAGCTGTGAAGCACAGTGGGCCCGCCACCCCGCAAGGCGACAGGCCGGCACAGGATGTTGGGTTACGAGTGCGAGCCGCCGAAGGGCACGCCAGTGCCGTAGTAGGTGCTCAGCTCGTCGTGGTACTCGGGATCGCCAAGGTGCTTGTCCCGGACGAACTCCGGGGCGTCCTTGATCTGCTCCTTGGTGCGGTCGACGAAGATTTTCTGCTCGTCCGCGTCGATACTGACCACCGTGCTCGCCGGTAGCAGTACTTCCTTGCCGAAGATCCACACGCCAGTGTCTACCACCAGGTAGGCGGCATCGACCTCATCGGAGTGCTTGTCGACTTTGCCAATGCTCCCGTCGGTGGCCTCGACCTTGTAACCCGTGAGGTCGGCGCCCGTCACGCGGCCCGCGGTCGACTTGTAGCTCCACACATGCTCAGTCACTCGAATACAACTCCTCCGGTAAACAGAGAAACAGCAGGGATTCCCGCCGTTCCCTCCTTTTTCCGCAGGTTGAGCCAGGCGGCTTTGTGCTCCGCCTTTGTTCCGAGTGCCCCGGGCCCACGGGTTGAACCGGGCTGACTCCCGACATGCGGAGGCAACCGTCCCCGCTGCGTCGGGGGACGTCTCCAGCAGCCCACGGAACCGTGCTCATCGACTGGGAGCGGCCGGCCTCTCGCCCTCCTGCCAGCCCGCGATGCGGCGACGCTGTTCGGCCGGCGGCAGGAACCCCGGCTCCTGTTCGGCGCCGCCGCCCGGGCACCGAGCTCGCCGTGCAGACCCTCGCCGGGGGCATTCCCGAAAGCCGCATCGGCGCGCTCGCCCACAGCGCCGGCCTCAACGTCCGACCACCAGCCGTTATCGGTCCGCGAGGTTGGGCCGGCGAGGGACGAGTCTGTCTGCCTGTTCAGCGACGGCGCTGTACATCCAGGCAGTCGACCTCCGAGGAAGCGCCGTACGGCTCGATGACGGTCCTCGTGTCGGAGACGCCGCCGAAGAGGCACAGCCGGCCGCCCAGCACGCGCAGGTCGAGGGTGAACTCCACGCTCTGTCCTGAGTGTTGCGGGCCGTGGATCCGCTCGTCGATGTAGCCGAGGCTGCGCAGGACCTCTCTGACCTGGCGTGGCGTCGGGTCGGGCGTGTCTTTGAGGGCCTTTGTGATGCGGTCGGCGTGGATGCGGGCCTCGCACTTCTCCGTGGAGCTCAGCGCCAGTTGCTTCTTGGCCTCCTCGGGATCTCTGGGTTCGCCTGTGGGCGGAGGCTCGTCGGGGACGGACGGTTCGGGCAGGGGAGTGGTGGGCGGGCCCGTCGGATCCGGCTCCATTGGCGGTTCGGAGACCGGGAGGTCCGTCACGCACGGCTCGGCAAGGGAGTCGAGAAGCTCCATGAATGCGAGAAACTCGAAGCCCTCTCCGCCGGGACCCGTGCTGTCTCGCATGCGAGCAACGGGGGGAAGCCCATGGACTTCTTCCACTGGTACGAGAACGGGGAGTCGCGGACCACCTTCGAGTGGCCGGCGAACAGGACCGGCAGCACTCCCGATGAACTGAACGGCGTGATGCGCGAGGTCGGTCTCAGCCCCGCAGGCGACCCAGCTCCCGACATCGATCGCAAGGCGGCGGTCTTCGCGCTGGCCGAGCGCCTCACCGGCGTGCGGGTGACCGAGGAACTCCTGGCGGAGGCCGCATGCCTGACGGGCGAGGTGCCGGAAGAGCCCGCCGAGGAGTGGGAGAGCATCACCATCGACATTACGGATGCGCACGGCGAGCGGACCTACGTACAGCTTCGACGAGATCAGCTCTGACGCGGGACGGGACGCAGGGTTGTTCATGGGTTGATGCCTGCGGCGAGAGTGTGGAGGCCGGGCGGACGTCCTGGCGGACGACCTCAAGCCAGTGCGGGGAGCCGTTCGCCCCGGCGCTCGCTGAGCACCACGCGCTGTACCCGCACAGCTGTGTCCCTCTTCGTGGAGGGTCGCGGGTGCCTCGTAGGCCACAGCGTCGTTGGGGCTGGTCGCCTCCCGGCCATCCCGAGCAGCACAGCGGCCCTCGGCCGCAGGCGTCGCTTCGGCCCGATCCGGAGGAGCAGCCGAACCAGCTTTCTGTGGCTCCGGCACCCGGTGGCGCGAGGCGACGAGCGTCATCGGCGACGTGGTGACGCGGAGGCGGCTGAGCAGCTGATGCGGCTTGGGGTCCCGCCGCGGTCGCGGACGTGGTGTGACTTCTCCCACCTGCTCTTGCCGGAGCGAGCGGGGCTTACCTAGGTTCGGTCGCATGTCCTCCCACGGCCCCATCCTTCCTGGCGAACCGGACGAACCCGCCGCACCGATCGGGCCTGCGGCGGACCGCCCCGGCACCTCCGCGCCGGTCGACTGGACCGTGGACCTGGGCTCACACGAAATGCTCCGGCGGACTCATGCCCTGGCCGCTCTGGGCCCCGACTGGGACCCCATCGCCGCCTTGCGCGGTGAGGAAGAGGCGTCCGAGCTGCTGTACTCCGGCCTCAGCGCGGAGCAGCAGCGCCTCTACGACGAGCTGGTCTCGGCCGGTGTGCTTCCGCGGAGAGGAGGCGGCCATGCTGCCGCTTGACCCGCAGGCCGACATCGGGCGCCGTGCCTGGGTGGCCTGTCCGAACTGCGACGACCATCGGGGGTGCGCCACCTGCGAGCAGGGGCGTACATGCCACGAGCACTGGCGCTACCTGCTCTCCACTACCGGCAGCCTGCTCCACCTCCAGTGCCCGTCGTGCACCCACATCTGGACACACGAGACCCATTTCGGCGCTACCCGCTCCCGCTGGGAGCGCATCACCGGCCGCCTGTGGTGACGGTGATCAGTCACAACGTCTGACACAGGGAGCTGAGTCGCGTTCCTGCCCGGCGCGGACCCGAGCAACGCGGACCTGAGTGAAGCGGACCTGAGACCGCAATCGGTGCTGACTGCCTCCTACGCCGTGGTCCACGGCCCGGCCCGCCCTGCCCCGTGTACGGGGTGAACTGACTTGTGATGCCGTGTGCCTGCTCACCGATGGCGCAGCGGTGAGCAGGGACATGCACGCCTGGTCAGGAGGGGCAGCCGGAGTCGGCGATGACGTAGTAGCCGGTGGAGGTCTCTTCGAGGGTGTGGGAGATGAAGGTGTTGTACAGGCCCATGTTCTGGTCGGAGCCGTTCGCGTAGGTGTAGCCGCCGCTCTGGTGTGCGCGGCCCGCGGCGACGTGGTTGTAGTTGTTTGCCGTGAAGCACTGCGGTGGGAAGCCGGTCGTGGTCGCCGACACGGCCGTCGAGGTGACACCGGCCCTGCCCGACGAGTCGACGGCGGCGACGGTGTAGCTGTATGCGGTGCCGGAGGAGAGCCCGGTGTCCGTGTATGAGGTGGAGGCCGTCGAGCCCGTCTTCGTACCGCCGCGGTAGATGTTGTACGACGCGGCGCCGCTGACGGCGTTCCACGACAGCGAGACGCTGGTGTCCGTGGTGCCGGTGACCTTCAGACCGCTGGGGGGCGCGGGCAGGCTGCCGGTGCCACCGCCGGAGGTGCCGTCCAGGCCCCAGAATTTCGCCGTGTAGTAGCTGGAGCAGATGTAGTTGAGGTAGTACGTGCCGGTCGTGCCGCACTGGTCGGCCCCGGAGCCGGGGTTCACGGCGAGGCCGTGCGCCATGCCGGAGACGGTGAAGGTCTCCACGGCGGGCTTGCCGTCGGCGTCGTTGTAGACGGCCTGGGTGGTGCCACCGGTGAGCGTGGTGGTCGAGGACGGGGTCTGGCCGATGCCCCAGATGTTCGTCCATTGGTCGCGGGACTCGGTGGCGTTGGCCGGGTGGACGGTCGAGTCGCCGGAACCGTGCCAGATGGCCACCCGCGGCCAGGGTCCGCTCCAGCCGCCGGACGCGCTGCGGACGAGGTCGCCCCACTGCTGCGGGGTCTTGCTGACCGGGTTGTACTCGCAGGTGAGCCCGCTGATGAGATCGGCGGCGCAGCCGGCCGGGATGCCGGAGTCGATGGATCCGCCGGCGAAGACGTCGGGGTAGTCGGCGAGCATCACAGAGGTCATGGCGCCGCCGGCGGACAGTCCGGTGACGTACACGCGGGTGGGGTCGCTGCCGTACCGGGCCTTGGCGTAGTCGACCATCTGCTTGATGGAAAGGGCCTCGCCCTGGCCGCGGGTGTAGTCCCCGGACTGGTACCAGTTGAAGCACGAGTTGGCGTTGTTGGTGCTGGAGGTCTGTGGGAAGACCAGCGCGAAGCCGTAGGCGTCGGCGTACTTGGGCCAGCCGGAGTGGCTGTAGTAGTCGCTGGCGCTCTGGGTGCAGCCGTGCAGTGCCACGACCACCGGAGCGCCGGACGGCAGGTTGTCGGGGACGTACGTGTACATCGACAGGTTGCCGGGGTTGGAGCCGAAGCCGGTCACCTGGGTGAGCGACGCCGCCGATGCGCTCTGTGGCACGGCGAACAGGGCGAGGAGCAGGGCCAGCAGCCCGGCCCAGCAGGAGATACGGGTGCGGTCACGAACCGACATGCGGTCCTCCCGTGGTGAGGGGATGGGGGCGGACGCCGCTCCGGTCGTCCCTCCGGAGCGGGCGGTCCGCGTCACCGTAGAGCCGCAGCGGTCGGCCGCCAGCGGAGGTGGAGCACATATCTCGATCACCGCGGGTGTCGGCCGCCTCCACTGCGCAGCACGTCGACGTCAGTGCAGCACGCAGGAGTTGACCAGATCGCCGGATGCGGGCCTGGGCACGACGCCGCTCGCCGGCGGCGCCGTCCGGTGCTCGACCCAGTCGGTCAGGGCGCCGAAGGCGGAGCGGTAGCAGGGCAGGATCGGGCGGAGGCGGTCCGGATAGGCGTCGTACAGGCCGTCGACGTGGGTGCCGCCCTCGATCGTGTAGGAGCGGTGCAGGCGGCCGCGGTGGCTGTCGTCGATCATGCGCGTGTAGACGTCCGAGTCCGTCGCGATCGGCAGCAGTGCGTCGAGCGAGCCGTGCAGCGTGAGCATGGGTTTGCCGATTCGGCCGGTGAGCGAGATCCGCTCGATCGCCCGGCGCACGGAGCGCGGCCGCGACGCGTAGTCGTACGAGGCGTCCGACGCGCAGGGCGCGAGGATCTCAGCCGTCGTCGAACCGGCAGACGCCCCGGGGCACTTCGGGTCGTACGAAGGATCGACCTCGGCGCGGTACACCTTCTGCGTCAGGCCCCAGTAGGCCGCCTCGTGGTACGGCCACAGGAACTCGGTGCCGGGGGCGAATCCGGCGGCGAGCATATCGTCGTGGGTGGCCCGGCCCGCCTGGTAGGCGACCGCCGTCGGCAGATAGGTGAGCAGGTTCGGCCCGTCGGGCGTCCAGAGCGCGCCCTCCCAGTCGACCCCGCCGTCGTACAGTTCGGGGTGGTTCTCCAGCTGCCAGCGGGCCAGATAGCCGCCGTTGGAGATGCCCGTCATGTACGTGCGGCGCGGGTGATGCCCGTACGCCTGCCGGACGACGGTCTTGGCGGCGCGCGTCAGCTCTGTGGTACGTCGGTTCCATTCCACGATCGCGTCACCGGGCCGCTTGCCGTCGGTGTAGAAATCGGGGCCGCTGTTGCCCTTGTCGATGGAGGCGAAGGCGTAGCCCTGGGCGATGACCCAGTCGGAGATGAGGGTGTCCAGCGAGTATTGCTTGCGCGTGCCGGGCGCGCCGGTCACCACGAGGCCGCCGTTCCAGTGCTCGGGCAGCCGGATGACGAACTGGGAGTCGTGGTTCCAGCCGTGGGTCTTGTTGAGGTGCGAGGAGTCGGGGAAGTAACCGTCGACCTGGATGCCGGGGACGCCGGTGGGGTTCTTGGTGCCCTTCGCGGCGAGTGAGGCCCAGTCCGCGGGGTCGGTGTAGGCGGTACCGGCGGTCGCGGTCGTGGTCATGTCGGGCAGACAGGCCGTGGTCTGCAACTCCGCGCCGGGTACGGCGATGTGGGCCTGGCGGGCGCAGGGGTGCGCCGAGTCCGCGGTGGCGCTCGCGGACACGCCCGCCGTCGACAAGAGCGCGGCGGACAACAACGTGAGCGGGCGTCTGAGATGCATCGTTCGGCCTCCGGCCGGGAGAGAAGAGGGAAACGGGTCGAGTGATGCCCGATCGGCGGCTTCGGGCAGAGGGGCTTTCGGACGGGCGGGGGAGAAGAGGGGAACGGGTCGAGTGATGCCCGATCGGCGGCTTCGGGCAGAGGGGCTTTCGGATCAGGAGTCGAAGCGGGCCCGTAGCGCCTTCTTGTCGAACTTGCCGACTCCGGTGCGCGGGATGGCCTCCACGACCTCGATACGGTCCGGGAGCTGCCAGCGCGCGAAGCCCGCGGCCTCGAGGTGAGCGCGTACGCGTTCGAGGGTCACGGCGGAGCCCGGGCGCGGGGCGACGCAGACCAGCGGACGTTCCTGCCACTTGTCGTCGGGGACGGCGATGACCGCGGCCTCGGCGATCTCGGGCAGGGCCATGACGGCCGACTCCATGTCCACCGAGGAGATCCACTCGCCGCCCGACTTGATGAGATCCTTCGCGCGGTCGGCGATGACGACATAGCCGTCCGGTGAGCCGACGGCGATGTCCCCGGTACGGAACCAGCCGTCCTCGGTGAACTGGGCGGCGCCCTCGCCGCCCAGGTAGGAATCGGCGATCCACGGGCCGCGCACCAGCAGATCCCCCATCGAAATGCCGTCCCAGTGCAGGGAGTTGCCCGCCTCGTCGCGGATGTCCATCTGCACGCCGGGCAGCGGGAGACCCGCCCGGGTGCGCACCGCGTCGGTGATCCGCTCCTCGTCCCAGTCACGCATCCGTTCCTTCGGCCACGCCAGGCTGGCCAGTGGCGAGGTCTCGGTCATGCCCCACACCTGCACCAAGGGGATGCCGAAGTCGCGCCGGTAGCGTTCGATCAGGGCGCGCGGCGGGCGAGCCCCGCCACACAGCAGATGCCGCAGTTCAGGAAGCCCGCCGCGGGCGGTGATCTCGTCGGCGACCGCCATCCAGATGGTGGGGACGCCGGCGGCGACCGTGACCCGTTCGGCGGCCATCAGCTCGACCAGGGCCGCGGGGTCCAGCGAGCCGCTGAGGAACACCTGCTTGGCGCCGTACGGAGTGGCGGTGTAGGGAACGCCCCAGGCATTGGCGTGGAACATCGGCACGACCGGCAGCACGCAGTCACCGGGGCCGATGGACATGGCGGACTGCGAGGACGCGGCGATGGCATGCAGCACGGTCGAACGGTGTGTGTAGAGCACGCCTTTGGGGCGTCCGGTGGTGCCGGAGGTGTAGCACAGGCCGAGCGGCGAGCGTTCGTCGATGTCGCGGGGGGCGTATGCGTCCGGCAGGCCGGCGATCAGCTCCTCATACGCCACCGCGCCCGGCAGCGCGGTGTCGGGCACCTCGTCGCCGAGCACGACGACATGCCGCACGCCGACGAGGCCGCCCCGTTCGTGCACCTTCTCCAGGAGGGGGAGAAGGTCGGGATCGACCAGGATGGCGCGGTCGTCCGCGTGGCCGATGACGTAGGTCAGGTCCTCGGGGGAGAGCCTGAGGTTCAGGGTGTGCAGGACGCGCCCGGTGCAGGGCACGGCCCAGTAGGCCTCCAGGTGCCGATAGCCGTTCCAGGCGAGGGTGGCCACCCGGTCGCCCGGCGCCAGATCGAGGGCGTCCAGAGCGTGCATCAACTGCTGGGCGCGGCAGGCGAATTCGGCGTACGTGTAACGGTGCACACGGGCGTCCGCAAGTCGCGTGACGACCTCGGTGTCGGGGAAGTAGCGCGGGGCGTGGCCGAACAGCAGCCAGGTGTTGAGCGGGGTCTCCATCATCGCCATGGCGCACATCGTCACCGCGGTGCGGGACCGTAGCGACGGAGGAAAACTCCAGACCGTCCCGCACCTCAGTGGAGCAAGTACCCACACCGGCGACGGGCGGTGCGACGCGAGCAGGGAGAAAACCCACACCCGCGCAGGGGCGGCTTGTGGAGATTCTCTCCGTAGCCGCCGCTCATGGCCGAACTTAACGTCTGCCCCACATCGGCAATCGCCGGTGCATCCCCTGCGCATCCGAGGCGTCATGAGACAACCGCGCGCCATTTTGGTCACGCAAGGCCTGTCCAAGGAGTTCCAGGGATTCCACGCCGTCAGCACGGTGGACCTGAGCGTCGCAGAGGGCACGGTCCACGCGCTCGTCGGCCCCAACGGAGCAGGGAAGACAACCTTGTTCAACCTGCTGACCGGATTTCTCAAGCCTAGCAGTGGGCACATCACCTTCGACGGACACGACATCACCGGCCAGCCGCCGGAGCGTATCGCCGGCCTCGGCGTCGCCCGCTCCTTCCAGGTCACCAGCCTCTTCGAGCAGATGACGGCGAGGGAGCACGTCGAGCTCGCGCTCCAGTCGGGCACCGGTCTCGGCCACCGATTCTGGCGCACGGACAAAGTGATGCGCCGCTTCTCCGGCCGGGCCTTGGAACTCCTCGGCGACGTAGGGCTCGCGCACCTCGCCGACCGGCCCGCCGGAAACCTTCCCTACGGACAGAAGCGCGCCCTCGAACTGGCCCTCGCCCTCGCCCTGGACCCCGCGCTGCTGCTGCTCGACGAGCCGACGGCCGGCATGGGTCTGGAGGACATCGACCGCACCGTGGCCCTCGTCGACCAGATCCGCGAGGGACGCACCGTGGTGATGGTCGAGCACAACATGAGTGTCGTCGGCTCGCTCGCCGACACCGTCACGGTCCTGCAGCGCGGCGAGGTGCTCGTGGAAGGCCCCTACGACCGGATCAAGACCGATCCACGGGTCATCGAGGCGTACTTGGGGGCCGACGTTGCTTGAGATCAAGGGCCTCAGCGCTCGGTACGGCGAGGCCACGGCCCTGGACGAGGTGTCCCTGCGGGTCGGCGAGGGCGAGGTCGTCACCCTCGTCGGCCGCAACGGGGCGGGCAAGACCACACTGCTGCGCTGCGCCATGGGCCTGCACAGTGGGACGACCGGCCGGGTGGCACTGGCGGGCCGGGACATCACGGCGGCGCCCCCGCACCGCAGGGCCCGGCTCGGCCTCGGGTACGTGCCCGACGACCGAGGCATTTACGCGGGCCTTTCCGTCGAGGAGAACCTGACCCTGCCGCCGGCCGCCCCGCGCTCCGCGTGGCCACTGACCCGGATCTACGAGGCCTTTCCGGTGCTCGCCGCGCGCCGCCGCTTCCCCGGCGGCAAGCTCTCGGGCGGTGAACAGCAAATGCTCGCGCTCGCCCGGGTCCTGCGCGCCGGCGCCCGCGTGCTGCTGTGCGACGAACCGACCGAGGGCCTGGCTCCGGTGATCGTGCAGCAGATCGGCGAGATTCTGCGCGGGGCCAAGGAGCACGGGGTGTCGGTGCTGCTCGTGGAGCAGAACCTGCGCTTCGCCTCCACGGTCGCCGACCGCCACTACCTCCTCGCCCAGGGTCGCGTCGTCGAGTCGCTCGACAACGCCGAAGTACGCCGGCGCGAGGGCGAACTCCTCGCCTATCTCGGATTGTGACACCCCGTCACCCCGCTCATTCGTGACGTATGCACCAGGAGGATGGAATGAAGCACAGGCTGTCGACGGTCGTGGCCTCAGCCGCCGTGGGGGCACTTCTCGCGGGCTGCGGGGGCGGCGGACCGAGCTCGGGCGGCGGGAAGGTCAGCGACGACAAGATCGTGCTCGGTGTGCTGACCGACCTGTCCGGCGTGTACGCGGACATCGCAGGACCCAACTCGGTACAGGCCGTGCAGATGGCCGTCGACGACTTCAAGAAGAAGTACGGCGACAAGGCGGTCACCCAGAACATCGAGGTCATCAAGGCCGACCACCAGAACAAGCCGGAAATCGCCAACACCCAGGCCCGGGAGATGTACGACCGCAAGCAGGCCGACGCGCTCTTCGACGTGCCGACCTCGTCGGCGGCGCTCGCCGTGCAGACCGTCGCGGGCCAGGCCAAGAAGCTGTACTTCAACACCGGGGCCGCGACCACGGAACTCGCGGGCAAGACCTGCAATCCGTACACCTACGAATGGGCCTACGACACCTACATGCTGGCGCACGGCACCGGCGACGCGGTCACCGCACAGGGCGGCAAGAACTGGTACACGATCTACCCGGACTACGCCTTCGGGCAGGACATGCAGAAGAAGTTCGAGACGGCCATCGCGGGTGCGGGCGGCAAGATCGTCGCCAAGGACCCCACGCCCTTCCCCAGCGACAACTACTCCACCTTCCTGCTCAAGGCGCCGCGCCTGAAGCCGAAGCCGGACGTGCTCGGAGCGCTGCAGGCCGGCGGTGACCTGGCCAACGTCGTGAAGCAGTACCAGCAGTTCAAACTGAAGGACAAGGGCATCGAGCTGGCCATCGGCCTGCTCTTCGACAGCGACATCAAGGCCATCGGTGCGGACAAACTGGCCGGCACGATGTTCACCACGGCCTGGTTCTGGAACGTCGACGCCAAGGCGCAGGCCTGGGCCGACCGGTTCAAGGAACGCACAGGACGGCGGCCCACCTTCGTCCAGGCGGCCGACTACTCGGCAGCGACGCACTACCTCGAAGCCGCGCAGAAAGCGGGCAGCGACAAGGCGGCCGACGTCTCGAAGGAACTGGACGGCACCAAGTTCAGCGACTTCTTCGCCCACAACGCCACCGTCCGTGCCGAGGACCACCGGATCGTCCACGATGCCTACCTGGCCAAGGTCAAGGACCCGGCCAAGGCGAGCGAGCCCGGTGACTACACCGAACCGGTCAAGACCATCCCCGCGGCCGAGGCGTTCGACAAGCCGTCCCCCGACTGCCACCTCAGCTGACCACCAGGGCCCGGTGGCCCGCCCGCCGCACGGCGGAGCCCACGGGCAGGCCACCGGCCGAAGACGGGACCCACCCATGACCTCGTTCCTCCAACAGGCCTTCAACGGGCTGGTCAGCGGCAGCTTCTACGCCCTGCTCGCACTCGGCCTCGCCGTCATCTTCGGCATGCTGCGCGTGGTGAACTTCGCCCACGGCGCGCTCTACATGCTCGGCGCGTTCGGCGCGGTCGCCCTCGCCGACAGCACAGGGCTCGGCTTCTGGTGGGCTCTGCTGCTCGTCCCCCTCGCCCTCGCCGTGACCGGCACTCTCCTCGAACGGCTGCTGATCCGCCGCCTGACGGCCCTCGACCCGCTCTACAACTTCCTGCTCACCTTCGGCATCGCACTGGTCTGCCAGGACCTGCTGCGCATGAAGTACGGCGCACACTCCCAGCCGTACGAGCGTGGTCCCTTCACCGGCTCGATGGACCTGGGCCTGTTCGACTTCCCGCGCTACCAGGTGTTCGTTCTGGCCGTCTCGGTCGCCCTCTGCCTGGCCGTGTGGCTGCTGCTCACCCGCACCCGGATCGGGACCATCGTGCGGGCGGCCACCGAACGCCCCGAACTCACCCGGGCGTTCGGCATCGACACCGGGCGCTGGGTCACGCCGGTCTTCGGCTTCGGCGTCGGGCTCGCGGCCCTGGCCGGGGTGCTCGCCGCACCGATGCGGGCGGTCAACACCGCTATGGGCAGCGACCTGATCATCACGGTGTTCGCCGTCGTCGTCGTCGGCGGACTCGGCTCCGTCTTCGGGTCGGTGCTCGCAGGTTTCACCATCGGCATGCTCCAGGCGCTCGGCAACCTCTACGTCCCCGTCCTTTCGCAGACCTCGGTCTATCTGCTGATGGCCGTCGTGCTGCTGGTCCGGCCCGCCGGACTCTTCGGCAAGGAGGAGCACGCGTGATCCTCACCCTCCTCGACAAGCTGCACGGCCGCCCCGCCCGGATCAGGGGGGGCCTGCTCGCCGCCGGGCTGCTCATCGCCTTCGGCCTGCCCTGGAGCCTGTACCCGCCGGTCGCCACGGACATCCTGTGCTGGGGGCTGTTCGCCGTCGCCTTCGATCTGCTGCTCGGTCACGGAGGGCTGCTGTCCTTCGGCCATGCGGCGTTCTGGGGCAGCTCGGCGTATGTCACCGGACTGATCGCCCTGCACAGCGGATTGCCGTTCTATGTGGCCGTCCTGGGTGGTGCCGGGGCCGCCGCGCTGCTCGCCCTGCCCATCGGGTTTCTCGCGGTCCGGCGCAGCGGCATCTACTTCGCCATGGTCACCCTGGCCTTCGCGCAGATGGTGTACTTCATCGCCAACCAGTGGGGCGATGTCACGGGCGGTGAGAACGGCCTGCAGGGAATCCCCCGCGACCTGCCGGGCTTCGATCTGTCGGACTCGTTCGTCTTCTACTACGCGGCCCTGCCGGTGGTTCTGCTCGGCCTCGCCGCGGCCTGGCGCATCGCCCACTCCCCGTTCGGCCGGGTGATCGTCGCCGTGCGCGACAATCCCGCCCGTGCCCGTGCCCTGGGCTATCCCGCCGACCGCTACAAGCTCGTCGTCTTCACCGTCTCCGCGTTTCTGTCCGGCCTCGCGGGCGGACTGTACGCGGTCAATCACGGGTTCGCCTCACTGCAGGAGGTGTACTGGACGACGTCCGGCAAGGTGGTCGTGATGACGGTCCTGGGCGGCATGGGCACGCTGTGGGGCAGCCTGCTGGGAGCCGGCGCCATCGTCCGTCTGGAGGACTGGCTGTCCACCTCAGGCTTCGAGGAGACCGGCCTGGTCACCGGCGGCGTCTTCATCGTTGTCGTCCTGCTCTTCCGCCGAGGAGTGTGGGGCACGGTGGCGCACGTGCTTCGCCCCCGTTCCGGGTCCCCGACACCCGACCCGGAACCACACCCGGAGCACGACCACGACGACTCGTCGCAGCCGGTGTCGCCGTAGATCTGTGCAGACCAGGCAGGGACGGCGAACATCGCAGGCGGGAACGCGTACCGGAACACCCAGGAGGCATCCGTGCACTCGACGACCGCACACAGTCGGGCCGATGTGGAGCCTGCGGCGCGGCTGCTGCGCCTGCTGCGCGACGACGCCACGCAGAGCGAGTACGAAGCCGTCCTCGAGCGATGCCCCGAGCAGGACCGGGCCTGGCTGGCCCCGCTGGTCGACGACGCCCTGCAGGTACGCGCGCGTCTGGAGGAGCGCCGGCGCCGGGAGGCGGAGCTCGGTGCGCTCTACGAGACGGCGGGCGACCTGTCCTCGCTGCGTGATCTGGAGGCCGTGCTCCAGGCCATCGTTCGCCGGGCTCATGGCCTGCTCGGCACTGACGTGGCATATCTGATGCTCAACGACAGTCAACGCGGCGACACCTACATGCGGGTCACCGACGGAATCCGCACGGACGGGTTCAAACAGGCCCGGCTGGCCATGGGCGCAGGCCTGGGCGGGCTCGTGGCCAAGACGGCGGTTCCCTACAACACCCCCGACTACTTCGCCGACCTGCGCTTCGAGCACAGTATCGACGACGTCGTGCGCGGCGAGGGGCTGATCTCGATCCAGGGAGTGCCCCTCAAACTCGGCGAGAACGTCATCGGTGTCCTGTTCGCCGCCAACCGCCGGGTCCGCCCCTTCTCCGACCACGAAGTGGCCCTGCTGGTCTCGCTCGCCAACCACGCTGCCATCGCCATCGAGAACGCCACCCTCTTCCAGGACGTCCGCAGAGCCGTCGACGAGCTCACCGAGGCCAACGGCGTCATCCGCGCCCACAGCGAATCGATCGAGCGTGCCGCCGCCCTGCACGAGCGGCTCACCACCATTGTTCTCGACGGCGGCGGGATGGCCGACGTGGCGCAGACCCTCGCCGAAGTCCTCGGCGGCAGCATCCTCGTCCTGGACCCTCGCGGCCGCACCATGGCCGCCGCCGGCGACGACCCGTTGGTCGAACAGGCCCGCAGGGAAGGCACGCTCCCGGATCCGTGCCCGGCCGCCCATGCCGTCCGTGACGCCCGGGTGCTGAGCACGGACGCCCGCCGCACCCGCCGTATCCCGGCCGGCGCCGACGGGTCCGCCGCCTGCGCCACCCCCATCGTCGCCGGCAGTGAACTCCTGGGCGTACTGCTGCTCGTCCGCGACCACCTGGACGCCTCAGGTGTGCGTTCCCTGGAGCGCGCCGCGCTCGTCACGGCGCTGATGCTGCTCAGCGAACGCACCGTCGCCGAGGCCGAGCACCGGCTGCGTGGCGAGATCCTCGAGGACCTCCTCGGCTCCCCGCATCGGAACCGGGAAGGCCTGCGGCGCCGGGCCACCCTGGTCGGTCTCGACCTCCAGCGCCCGCACACGGTCTTCGCCGCCCGCTGCCGCGACAGCACCCATCGGCGACGCATCGCGGATGCCGCCGCCTCGTACGCCGCCCATGCCCGGGGTCTCGCGGGCGAATACCGGGGCGACACCGTCGTCCTCCTGCCGCAGGACCCCGACCCGGACGAGGCCGCCGGTAACCTGGCCGAACACTTGTCACGGGCCGTGGACAGCCCGGTCACGGTCGGCGCCGCGACGGCTGCGCCGGGCGTCGACGCCATCGTGGAAGCACACCACGACGCGGCTCGCTGCCTGGATGTCCTGCTCGCGCTCGACCGCGACGGAGAAGGCGCCTCTCCCAGCCAACTCGGTGTCTACGGACTGCTGTTCCATCAGACGGGCCGCGACGAGCTGCACCGCTTCGTGCGCCGCACCATCGGCCCTGTCCTCGACTACGACACCGCACGGGGCGGCGAGCTCGCCCGCACGCTGCTCACCTACTTCGCCTGCGACACCGGCCTGGGCCGCACAGCTGCCGAGCTCTACATCCACGTCAACACCCTTTACCAGCGGATCGATCGCGTCACCTCGCTGCTCGGCTCGCACTGGCGCCACGGCGACCAGGCGCTGCAGATCCACCTCGCCCTCAAGATCCATACGGTGCTGTCCGCCGCGTGATCAGCGGTCGGCGCGCACCTTGTCGCACGGATGGGTCTTGGGCACAGCGACGCAGGAGGCCGTCATCCCGAGGAACTGGCCCTTGCCGTACGGGTGGTACTCAGCAAGTGAGATGCCCTAAAGGACCTTGAGCAGTCGTTCGGCCAGGACGCCTGCCGAGGCGGGGTTCTGTCCGGTGAACAGGTTGCGGTCAACGACCGTGTAGGGCTTCCACATCTCGCCCTTGGTGAATCGACGCCCAAGTCGATGAGCTCGTCCTCCAACAGCCAGCTGGCCTTCGGTGCGAGGCCGACCGCGTTCTCTTCCTCGTTGGTGAACGCAGTGATCCGGTAGCTGGCGAAGGGCGATACACCGTGGATCCTGGTCGCAAGCATCGCGGCCGGGGCGTGGCAGACAATGGCGAGGGGTTTGCCAGAGGCGAGCGCCGCGGTCAGCAACCGGCCGCGTCCGCGTCGACGCGCAGGTCTTCCATGGGGCCGTGGCCGCCCGGGAAGTAGACGGCGTCGTAATCCTCCAGGCGGGCGTTCGCCAATTGAATCGGGCGCCGCATCACCTCTGCAGAGCGGATGATCGCCTCCAGATCGAGGGCGATCCGGGCGTTGCCGGCCCCGAGAACGGCCGATCCGTTCGGCGATCACCGTTGCGGGCATCTCCGACCGCTGCTCGAGCAGTTCGCGGATCCGCGGCTCGACCGCGCCGCCGTCTCTGCAGCCGGCCATGCTCAACGGTTTTGGAACTCAGCGTCAGGCGTCGCCACTTCTCACCGCTGCAATCAATCACCGTCGCGGACGTGAACCCCCGTCAGTGACCCCCGTCAGTGACCTCCGTCAGTCGACCGGCCATGTGTGGACCGGGGCGTTGAGATGCATGTAGTCGATGTACTGCTGCGTCATCCGCCGCAGGGCCTCGTGACGGCCGACATGGGTGGTGGCGTCGATGTGGTGGAACATCTCCTTCTGCCAGACCGCTCCGTTGCGTCCGGCGACGCATCGCTGCTCGATGATGCCGAGCAGCGGCTCCCGCCAGGCTTCGTCCATGCCGGAGTGCTGCAGCCCCCGATGCGCCAGGGGCAGCAGACGGCGCAGGACGAGTTCGGGCACGGGCACCTCGCCCATCCCTGGCCAGTACAGCCGCGCATCGATGCCGTGCCGCGCTGCCGTGTGCAGGTTGTCCTCGGCGGCCGAGAAGGACATCCGTGACCACACGGGCCGGTCCTCCTCCACCAGGGCTCGGGTGAGCCCGTAGTAGAAGGCGCCGTTGGCGAGGGTGTCGGCGACGGTCGGGCCGGCGGGCAGCACACGGTTTTCCACCCGTAGGTGAGCTCTGTCATGGGCGACGGCGTAGACCGGGCGGTTCCAGCGGTAGATGGTGCCGTTGTGCAGGGTGAGCTCCGCCAGTTCGGGGATGTCGCCGTGGTCGAGTGTCTCCGCGGGATCCTGCTTGTCGCACAGGGGCAGTAGCGCCGGGAAGTAGCGCAGGTTCTCCTCGAAGAGGTCGAAGACGCTGGTGATCCACCGCTCTCCGAACCACACTCTGGGCCGCACCCCCTGCACCTTGATCTCCTGTGGGCGGGTGTCGGTCGCCTGCTCGAACAGCGGGATACGGGTTTCGTGCGACAGTTCCTTGCCGAACAGGAACGGAGAATTGGCCGCCAGCGCGACCTGGACCCCGGCGATCGCCTGCGCGGCGTTCCAGTAGTCGGCGAACTCCTCAGGGGACACCTGAAGGTGGAACTGGGTGCTGGTGCACGCGGCTTCGGGGGTGATCGTGTCCGCGTAGGTCCGCAGTCGGTCGACGCCGTCCACCTCGATAAGGAGGTCTTCGCCCCGAGCTGCGAAGACCTGCTCGTTGATCAGGTGATAGCGCGCGTTCTCCGACAGCGCCGTCTCGCCGACGTCCTCCTCCCGCAGGGTGGGCAGGATTCCGATCATGATCAGTCGTGCGTCGACCGACCTGGCGCGTTGCTCCGCGTGATTCAGTGCGGCGCGTATCTCGGACTCCCAGGCGTCGGGGCCGCCCGCTGTCAGACGCCGCGGCGGAATGTTGATCTCGAGGTTGAACCGGCCCAGCTCGGTGGACCAGGCCGGGTCCGCGATCGCCTCGAGCACATCGCTGTTGCACATCGTGGGCTCTGCCTCGCCGTCGACCAGGTTCAGCTCGATCTCCAGCCCCACCTGGGGCCGTTCGGATTCGAACCGTGACTCCCGCAGCATCTGCGCGAAGGCGTCGAGGCACTCCTGCATCTTGATCCGGTACCGGCGGCGGTCCTCGCGGGTGAAGACCAGCGCCGGGACGTCCCGTCCCATCGGCCCTCCCGGGTTTCCCTCCTCGGACACCTCTCCACCCCAGCGTCGCACCGCCGGGCGACCCTGACCACGCGGGACGGGATCGCTGCACGGGCTGATCGCCACGAGTCGGCCGACGGGACCCGAGAACCGGCCGTCGCACCAGGTTCGGGCCGTCGCCGAAACGACCGCTGGGTTCGACTGGGACATAAATGTGTCGGCGGGCTGCTCGGGCACCCCGGCGTGAACGATGGGATGCGCCAGGCAGGGCCGGCCCGTTCCTCAGGCGGGGTTCCAGCCGAGGACCGCGCGGGAATCCACGAGCGCGTGCACGGCGTAACGTCGTAGCTGTGGACTTCACCGCGGACAGTCTTATGTCTCGTGCCGCGCATGAGCTCAGCCTGAAGGCGGGCCCGCTGACCCAGGAGGTGGAGCGGTGGCTGCGGCGTGACCTTCCCGAGCTGTGGGAAGACCCGGACGTCATGGCGTCTCAGAACATCGCCGAGCACGTTGCCGCCGTGCTCTTCGCCCTTGAGCACGGCATCGAGACGGGCGAGATCGAACCGCCGGTCGCCGACGCGGAGCGTGCGCGTCGGCTGGCTCGGCACGGGAAGCCCGTCAGCGCGATGCTGCGGGCCTTTCGCCTTGGGCAGGCTGTCATCCTCGACAGGCTGCTCCAGGAGTTGCCCCGGCTGACGAACGATCCCGAGCTGATCAGCACGGCGGCGCGCAAGCTGACGGCGATGGGGGCCGAGTACGTGGACCGCACGTCGGAGCGGGGCGTCGTGGCGTTTCAGGAGGAGCGGGACCGCCGTATGCGGTGGCGGCTGTCGGTGGTGAACGAGGCGAGCATGCGCATCGGGACCACCCTGGACATCGCCCGCACTGCCCAGGAGTTGGCGGACCTCACCACCGAGGACTTCGCCGACCTCGTCACCGTCGACCTGCTCGACTCCGCGCTCCACGGACACGACACCCCGGCGGCGGGCCCGTTCGTGCTGAGCCGGACCGCCCAGCGGTCAGCGGCCGAGGGCTCCCCGGAACCGACGATTGCCCCGCAGCAGCTCCACACCTACCCGCGGATCTCCACCGGACCGCGCTCTGAAGACCGGGCAGTCCTCTCGGCACCACCTCGACGCTTCCCACCTCCCGGACGGATCGGCGGCGGTCGCTGATTCCGGCCTCGCCGGCGGTGTCCACCGAATCCACTCCAGGCTCGTGGTACCTCTGCGCGCCGCGACGGAGTTGGACCTGCCCGAAGGCAGCATCCTCGCCCTCTACACCGATGGCCTGCTCGAAGCCCGAGACCACGACATCGAGGCAGGCCTCACCAGGCTGCGCCATGCACTTGCCCAGCCCTCGGCCTCCCTGGAGGCCGTCTGCGACACGGTGCTCGACGCCCTGCTGCCGTCTCGCCCGGACGACGACGCGCTGCTGCTGGCCCGCACCAATGGCCTCGGGGCCCGCCAGGTCGCCAGCTGGAAGCAGATCCCGCCGCCGTCTCCCGAGCTCGGTCGAGCGTCACCCGGCAGCTGACCGCCTGGGGCCTGGAGGAGCTCGACTTCACCACCGAGCTGGTGGTCAGCGAACTGGTCACCAACGCCATCCGCTACGGCCGGCCGCCCATCCGGTTGCGCCTGATCCATGACCGGGCCCTCATGTGCGAGGTTTCCGACGACAGCAGTACCACCCCGCACCTGCGCCGGGCCCGTGTCTTCGACGAGGGAGGTCGCGGTCTGCTCCTGGTGGCCCAACTCGCCGAACGCTGGGGAACGCGCCACGCCCGCCACGGCAGGACGGTCTGGGCCGAGCTGGACGACTCCGCCGGATTGCCGGTACCGGCCTTCATACAGCCCCAGGGCTGTGACTTCAGGCGCAGGGCTGTGACTTCGGAGGTCTCGGTGACGGTACAGCCTCTGCAGTCCCGCCGACCGTAACGTCACACCGATGCCCCGAGGGCTTCCGTGACCGAGCCCATGGCCGATGCCCCCGGGCGACGCAATGCGCGCTCCCACCGGCGCGGCGACGAGCCGATCCAGCCGGGACGCCTCTGCGGCAAGCCGGTCCAGGCTCGGCGTGGTCCGCTCTGCAACGGTCACGACGGACCGGTCGACCTCGCGGATTCCGGCCTGGCCGAACGCGGTCCACCGTCCACCGAATGCCCAGGCCTCGCCCGTCGCGACTGCGGAATCGACAAGGTGTTGCCGTGACCGCGTCACGAGCTCGAGGGGATGTGCGTCGCATGAGATGCACCCTGGCGGCCGGAACGTACAAGGGGAGGCCGCCAGGATGTCGAATGTCACCTATTCGAAGAGCTTCCTGAAGACCCGTGTGGCCGCCTCGCTCTCGGCGGCGGGGGGCGACAGCTCGCTCAGCGTGTCGAGGTCGGTGTCCTCCATCAGCTCCGCTTCCCAGGCGGCGGCGAGCCTTTCCTGCTCCTCGCGTGGCTGCTGCTGGACATGTTCTCGGGCGCGTGGGCTCAGAGCGGCCAGGAATCGTTCGACGGTATCAATGGGCATTCTCTTCTCCTTGATCACGGGAGGTGCCGCTCCTGCGGACACTGTCCAAGCGTGATCGGCACAGACGCTGCGCTGTCGGCGCCGGGCCTGCTTGGCCCCGAACGGACGCAGTCCAGGGGGCGGACGCCTCGTCGGCTGAATCTGCCCCACGACGGGCTGCTGCCGACTGCTCGGGGCGTCAGCTTGGGTGGGTGCTCGATTCGTTGGAGTCGCATGCGGTGAACGGGCATCGTCCCTTCCCGTGGTGGCGGTGTCGTACAGAACGTGGCTCCACGTGTGGCGGGGTGGGCCGCTGTATCGCCTAGAGAGCCCGGGCGACGAGGAGGGCGACATCGTCGTGGTCGTCGGGGTGGCGCAGGCCGTACAGCAGGAGGTCGCAGGTCTCTTCGAGCGGCCGGTGGGGCTCGTCGAGGAAGCTGAGGAGCACGTTCAGGCGGTCGTCGATGGGGTGTTGCCGGGTTTCGACGAGGCCGTCGGTGTAGAGGACCAGCAGGTCGCCAGGACCGAGGTCCTCCGTCGTGGTCTCGAAGGAGATGCCGCCGACGCCGAGCGGGGCTCCGGAGGGCAGGTCGAGCAGTACGGGGGCCTGGCCGGGGCGGGCCAGCGCGGGCGGCATGTGTCCCGCGTTGGCGATGTGACACTGCCTCGTGTGGGGGTCATATACGGCGTAGAGGCAGGTGACGATGTAGTGCTCCAGATCGCAGGTGATTTTGTCCAGGTGCTGGAGCACGGCGTCCGGGGCGAGGTCGAGGTCTGCGTAGGCGCAGGTGGCGGTGCGCAGCCGGCCCATGGTGGCGGCTGCGTCGATGCCGTTGCCCATGACGTCGCCGACGACCAGCGCGGTCCTGTCGTCGGCCAGCGAGATGACGTCGTACCAGTCGCCGCCGACTTCGCTGGTGGACTGGGCGGGCTGGTAGCGGGAGGCGGTTTCCAGGCCGGTGTGGTGCGGCGGGTGGTCGGGCAGCAGGCTGCGCTGGAGAGTCAGGGCAGTGTTGCGCACGCTCTGGAACCAGCGGGCGTTGTCGATGGCCACGGCTGCGCGGCTGGCGAGCTCACTGGCCAGGACGACGTCGTCCTGGTCGAACGGGACCGGGTTGCGGGTGCGTTTGAGGTCAAGGGCGCCCAGCACTTCGCCGTGGGCGATCAACGGCACGACGAGATAGGAGTGGACGCCGGCCCGGGACAGAAGCGCGGTGGCCTCGGGGTCGCGGGCGATGCGTTCTAGATCGTGATCGCCGACGTGGCGTACCAGGACCGGTCGGCCGGTGTGGACGCACAGGGTGACCAGGCGGTCGCCCCCGTAGGCGGCGAGGTCACCGGGAGGGTCGGCGGCTCGCAGGGCCACCGTGGGATGCGCCGCCTTGAGGGCCAGCGCGCGGAAGAGTTCCGGGCCGTTGTCCGGTTTGCGCGAGCGGCGGCAGGCCAGGGCCGAGTCGAGAACGTCGACGGCGACCACATCGGCGAGCTCGGGGGTGGCGATCTCGGCCAGTTCGCGGGCGGTCTGCTCCACCTCCAACGTGGTGCCGACGCGGATGGAGGCGTCGGCGATGAGAGCCAGGCGGCGCCGGGCCCGGTCGGCCTCGATGGCCGCGCGGTGCCGCTCGGTGACGTCGACGACCGAGGTGGCGGCGCCCAGGACACGCCCGCCGGGGTCCTCCAGCCGGTAGAAGGAGAGGGACCAGGCGTGGTCGTGCTCGTGGTCATGGTCATGGTCATGGTCGGCCGGGGGGCGGCCCACGTGGTATTGGTCGAGCAGGGGGGTTCCGGTGGTGAGCACCTGACGCAGGGCCGACTCGATGGTGTCGACGTCGGGGAAGGGCAGGGTGTCCCTGAGGTGGCGGCCGATGTGGTCTTCGGCGGGTATGCCGTCGATGCGCTCGAGCGCGGGGTTGACCAGAAGATAGCGCAGGTCGGGATCCATGAGGGCCAAGCCGATCGGGGACTGGTTGATCAGCCGCTCGCACAGAGCCAGATCGGTTTCGACGCGCTGGAGCAGGGTGTGGTCGGCGGCGATGCCGAGGGCGTACACATCCCCGAGATCGTCCAGCAGCCGCATGTTGCGGAACTCCATCAGGCGGGTGCTGCCGTCCTTGTGCCGGATGGGGAAGGCGCCGGCCCAGCTCCGGCCGGTCTCCAGGACCTCCGCGAACAGACTTTGGACAGCCTTCAGATGCTCCGGGTGGATGAACAGTCGCGCTGCGTACTTGCCCAGGGCCTCTTCCGCGGTGTAGCCGAAGAGCTCCTCGGCCTGAGGGGTCCAGAACACAATGCGCCCGCCGGCGTCCAGGACCACGGCAGCCACGCTCAGCACATCCAGCAGCCCGATCGGCCGGGACGGGTCGGCGCCCGGCTCGTCCCCGCTGAACTGGAAGGATTCGGCTGTCATCGCAGATCCTCCTCCACCAGGGCAGGACATGCCGACCTCTGCAGGCAACGCCGCACGCCTGGGTTCTGAATGCCCGTGCTTCCATGCTGCCTCCGGCCCCTCACATTGCCCAGCGGCAGCACATTGGCATGTCCAAGGCGAGATAAGCGGGCACCATGCTTCCCATGGGAAACCCCCTGCCCAACCCTGCCCCTGACGCGCCGCTGAACCACTACGGGGGAGCCGTGGGCGCGTCAACGGCCCCCGCAGTGGTCAGTCAGCGGGCTTCTCCCAGATGGAGACATGCCGGGGGCTCTCGCTCGTGAAGGCTTCCCGTGTCCATCCCGCCCACCGCCCGCGCAGCCGCAGCCCGGCGAGCTGGGCCATCAGGTCGAGTTCCGACGGCCACACATACCGGAAGGGGATCGATCGGTAGGTGCCACGACCGTCGACGACCTCGACGTAGTTCGAACTCGTCGCCTGAGTCGCGACGTCGTAGATGTCGAATGCCCACCGCGTCGGACTTACCTGGAAGGGCACGACGTTCTGCCCGGCGGGAAGCTTCCTCAACTCGGGGACCATGACCTCGATGACGAAGGAGCCTCCGGGTTCCAGGTGCGCCGCGACGTTGCGGAAACAGGCCACCTGCGCTTCCTGCGTCGTCAGATTCATGATCGTGTTGAAGAGCAGGCAGGCGACGGAGAACCTTCCGTCCACCCTCGTCGTCGCGAAGTCGCCGATCGTGATGCCGATCGCGTCGCCACCCGGCTTCGCCCGCAGCCGCGTGACCATCGCCCGTGACAGATCCATGCCGTGGACCGGGACTCCGCGACGTGCCAGCGGCAGCGCGATGCGCCCCGTGCCGATGCCAAGCTCAAGGGCGCGCCCACCGCCGGCCAGCCCCGCCAGAACGTCGACCACCGGTTCTACGACGCTCGGAGCGAACATGTCCGCCGACGACTCGTCGTAGGCAGCCGCGACCAGTTCTCCGAAGTAGCCGTCCTCATCGTCCATCGCGTGACCGTACTGGGGAAGCCCGTTGCCGCGCGCGCGAATTGTCGGCCGGTCAGGGGAGCGCGGGGGTGGTACGGCCGCCTGTGACGCGCAGGAGGTCGAGCTTCCCCGCGTCGTCGCTTCCGGCCGCCGTCGTGTAGGTGACCATGCGCAGGTCCGCGCCCGGAACGATGAGGACGTCACAGTCGAGCAGGATTTCCCCGATCTCCGGATGCCGGATCGTCTTGCGATCCGCCACGTGCTGGGCCTCCGTCGCCGTGAGCCAGAGCTGAGCGAAGGCGTCGGATACCTCTCGCAGGTTCTGCACCAGGCGGCCGAGCCGGGCGTCCGCGGGATAGCGGGACACGGCGTCTTTGAGGTCGGCGACGATCGACGCCGCGAAGGCGTCCTCTCCGCGCTCGGACCAGAAGGGACGCATCGCGGCGTGGGCGGCGCCGTTGCCGAACACGGCGCGCGCGAGGTTCCGCTCGGTGGCCGGGAGCGCGGAGGGGTCGCCGTGCAGGGCGCTCCACATGGTGTTCCACCACACGAGGGTCCAGTCGGCGGTGAACAGCCCGATCGGGACGTCGCCCAGGCGTGCGGCGAGCCGTTGGACGCCTGGGGGTACGTGGGTGCTGATCGTCCCGTCCTGCGGCGGCAGGAGCCCGACGCTCCGGTACAGCCGGTCGCGCTCGGCGCGCGAGAGCTGAAGGGCCCGGGCAAGGGCGCTGACGACCTGGGCCGAGGGATTCGTCGCGCGTCCTTGCTCCAGCCGCAAAACGTAGTCGACGGAGAGCCCGGCCAGCTGCGCGAGCTCCTCGCGGCGCAATCCCGGGGCACGCCGGCCGTCCGTCACGGTGATGCCGGCGTCGGCCGGGGAGAGGCGGTCGCGCCAGGCGTGCAGGAGTGCGCCGAAACCGGAGCGGGAGGCAGCCATGGCCCTATTCTCGCCGCTCGGCGCCGAAGGAGCCTGGGTACTGCTGGTCCTAGTGACGAGGGCGGCACTGGTAGGGCGTGGAGCGAGCGGCGAATGTGTTGCTGCGTCCAGCCGGGCGCCCAACGGCTGACCTGTGAAGGGGATTTCCATGCAGTCCACCATCGTGATGACGGGCGCGAGCCGCGGGATCGGCCGGGCCGCCGCGGAGCGCATTCTGCGCGCCGCGCCGGACGTGCATCTCCTTGCCGTCGCCCGCGGATCCTCCGGCGCACGGCTGGTCGCGGAACTCGGATCGGGCGGATACGCGGTCTCGCACGTCGAGGCGGACCTGGGCTCGCTGGAGAGTGTCCGCTCGGCTGCCGCCGAGATCCGGGACCGGCTCGACCGCGGTGAACTGCCGCCGCTGCGCGGCTTCGTGGGCAACGCGGGCATGCAGTACACGAACGCGCTGACCGAGGGACCCGAGAGGTTCGAGTGCACCTTCGCGATCAACGTGCTCGCCAACCACCTGTTCGTCCGGCTGCTCCAGGATCGCTTCGCCGCTCCCGCCCGGATCGTCATCACCGCCAGTGACACCCACTTCGGCGACTTCAGGCACAACCTGGGCATGGTGCCCGGCCCTGCCTGGCAGTCCCCGGACGTCCTCGCCCGCACGGGTGCCTTCCGCAAGCCAAGAACCACGGTCGCCGGCCGCACCGCCTACTCCACGAGCAAGCTGGCCGCCATCTACCTTGTGCACGAGTACGCGCGCCGCCTGCCGGCCGGGATCGACGCCGTCGCCTTCAACCCGGGCTTCGTCCCCGGCACCGATCTCGCCCGGAACGCCGGCCCCGCCTCCCGGTTCGCGGTGCGCCGGATCCTTCCGCTGATGACCCTCACGCCGTTCGCGACCAGCCGCAGGGCCGCGGGTCGCTGTCTCGCCGACGTCGTCCTCGGCGCGACCGAGGCACCGACCGGGGCATACGTCGACCGTGGCCGCGTGGCCCGGTCGTCCGACGAGTCCTACGCCCCGCAGCGCGAACGCGAACTCTGGGACGCCGCCGAACGACTTACCTCGCCGCACGCTTCCGGCAGTGGACGTGCGGGGCAGGCGGGACCGCCCTGGACACAGACATCAACGCGACGGACAACGACGCCAAGGCCGCCGCGCCGGCGGTGACAGCCCGTGGAGCGCAGCCAAGTCGGCGCTTCGTCCCCGCGCAGCGCGATGAAGCAGGCCCCGCGAAGCCGCACCCCACAACGATGCGGCACGCGGGAACCCCTCTCGTCGAGGGAGCGAGGGTGTCAAGGTGACTGATCCACAGGACAGATACGGCGGATGTCGCTTTGTGACTCATGACGACCGGGTGTGATGGACCCCTCGGGTCGGGTGGGAGTGATCACTCCAGACTCTCGATTCGATTGCATCGACAGCCGAATCAATCGTCATATCTTGCTTTCGCATCATTTTCATTTGTAACATCGCGGTATTCGGTCACCAGATGGAGGAGCACCCGATGGACCGCACCCGCCTGCAGCAGCTCCTGGCCCGTGAGGTCGCCGAGGCCGAGCGTCGGAACCCGCGGTCCCAGGCTGCCTATGAAAGGGCCGACCACCTCTTCGGCCGGGTCCCGATGACGTGGATGAACAAGACCGCGGGGGCATTCCCCCGCTACCTGGACACGGCGCGCGGCGCCCGGATCACAGACATCGACGGCCACGAGTACATCGACTTCTGTCTCGGTGACACGGGCGCGATGGCCGGCCACTCACCCGCGGTGGTGGCCGAGGCGGTGCGGAGCCGGTTCGCGGAACTCGGCGGCGCGACCGCGATGCTGCCCACCGAGGACGCCGAGTGGGTGGGCGCCGAACTGACCCGCCGCTTCGGGCTCACGCGCTGGAGCTTCTCGCTGACCGCGACCGACGCCAACCGCTGGTCCATCCGGCTGGCGCGGGCAGTCACCGGTCGGCCGAAGATCCTGGTGAACAGCTACAGCTACCACGGCAGCGTCGATGAGTCGCTGATCGTGGTCAGTCCGGACGGACGCGGTACCTCTCGCCCCGGCAACGTCGGCGCCCCCTGCGACGTCACGCTCACCAGCCGGGTCGCGGAGTTCAACGACCTGGCACAGCTGGAGCGCGAACTCGCGCACGGCGACGTCGCCGCCGTCCTGATGGAGCCCGCGCTCACCAACATCGGCATCGTGCTGCCCGAACCCGGCTACCTGGAAGGCGTGCGGGAACTGACGCGCCAGTACGGCACGCTCCTCATCAACGACGAGACGCACACCTTCTCCGCCGGTCCCGGCGGCTGCACCGCCGCGTGGGGCCTTGAGCCGGACCTGCTGACCATCGGCAAGGCGATCGGCGGCGGTATCCCCGCCGGTGCCTACGGGCTCTCGGCCGAGCTCGCCGAGAAGCTCCTCGACCGTGACGACCTGGATCTGGTCGACATGGGCGGAGTCGGCGGCACCCTCGCCGGCAACGCCCTGTCCGTGGCCGCGACGCGAGCGACCCTGGAACACGTCCTCACCGATGACGCCTTCGACGGGATGTCGAAGCTGTCGGAGCGGTTCGAGGCGGGGGTACGCGCGGGTATCGACGCGTGGGCCCTGCCGTGGTCGGTGAGCAGGCTCGGCGCCCGGACCGAGTACCGCTTCGCCGATTCCGCGCCGCGCACCGGAACCGAATCCGCCGCCGCTGCCGACAGCGAGCTGGAGGACTACCTCCACCTCTACCTCGCCAACCGGGGCATCCTGCTCACCCCGTTCCACAACATGGCCCTCATGTGCCCCGCGACCACGGAGGAAGACGTGGACACACACACCGACGTCTTTGCCGCCGCCCTGTCCGAACTGGTCGGCTGAACCGCGCCGTCAGTCTTGGTTCGGGTGAGCGAGAGAGGAACAGCGTGGACGAGATCGACCGGGCCATCCTGCGCGAACTGCAGGTCGACGGCCGTATCGCCTATGCCGAACTGGGCCCGAAAGTCGGCCTGTCCGCATCCGCGGCCCGCCAGCGGCTGCAACGACTGCTCGACTCCCAGGCCGTACAGGTGGTCGGAGTCACGGACCCGATGGGCATGGGCGGACAGTCCATGGCACTGCTGGGCATCGCCGTGGACGGTGACCCCCGAGCGGTCGCCGACGAACTGGCCCAGCGGGCCGAGGTGGTCTACTCGGTGTTGACCTCCGGCGGCTTCGACCTGTTCGCCGAGGTCGTCTGCCCGGGCCCCCGGGATCTACTGGACTTCGTCAACGACATCGTGCGACCGATCGAAGGCGTCCGGCAGGTGCAGTCGTTCCCGTACTTCGGGATCCACACGCACCGGTTCCTGTGGAATGTGGGTTGAGGAAGCCACGACGCCGAACCCGGCTACGAGCCCCGCCCCTGCGACGATGCCTTGTCGGGTGTGGAGACGGTCACTCCCAGCGGACGGGCGAGACCGATCACCCCTTCGTCCAGACGCTGCAGATGCCGTAGCACCCGGCCCGTGACGCGGTCGTGCCGAGGGGGACCCGGCGCGTCCGTCTCCAGCATGGAAGCGAGGCTCGCACCGGTCTCGGCCACCCCGTCGCTGGCGTCGTCCTCGACGCGGGCGACGAGTACGTCGATGTTGTGGGCGATGCGCCGCCCCGCACCCTTGAGACGGGGATCCGCGGCGACCGTCTTGCTGTAGGGGAGCAGTTCGGCCGTCGCCGCCAGGGAACGCGCGTGATAGGCGCACGTCTCGAGCAGGGCCACAAGGTAGCGAGCGGTCTGGCGACGGGACCGCAGCGGGGTGATCGGATGGGTCAACGGCTGCGTGGAGGCCCGTAGATCGTCCAGTGCCGTGTCCAGATCCCGGGCCCGGTCCAGCAGATCGAGTGCGGGACCGCCGCTCAGCTGCTCCACCGCGGCACCGGTGACGTCACCGAGCCGGGTCAGCACCGTGCCGAGGAGTTCGTCGGTACGGCGATCGGTGTGCACCGGCAGGATCACGGCGGCCGCGATCACGCCGCAGGCGGCGCCGAGCGCGGTCTCCTCGATGCGCAGGACGAGAACCGAGGCGCTGTAGGTGTTGAGCAGCGTGTACAGCAGGCCCAGCATCGCCGTGACGAAGAAGGACATCAGGGCGTACGACAGCGGCGCGGTGAAGAACATGGCGAAGATGAACAGCAGGACGAGTGCGAACGCCGTCCAGGTGTGGTTGCCCACCAGGCCCGCCAGACCGACACCGGCCACCACGCCGAGAACGGTGCCCAGCAGCCGACGGTAGCCCTTGACGAGGATCTCCCCGGTGGACGCCGTGTTCAGGAAGACGACCCAGCAGGTCAGCACCGCCCAGTACCAGCGCTGGCTGGAGAGGAACTCCCCGCCGACGATGGCCAGGGCCGAACCCACCGACACCTGGACCGCGGCCCGGGTCGTGGGCCGCTCCAGTCCCTTGCGGTCGTCCCCGCCCTGCCCGGACTCCTCGGCCCCCGCGATGGCGACGTCCTCGGCATCGAGCTCCTCCCGGGAACGGGCCGTCGCGGGTGTGTCGTCGGACTCGTCCTGGGGGCCGTCGAGGGCCACCCGCAGGCCCAGGACCGAGCGCGCCGCCTCTCCGATGCCGCGGAAGACGTCCTGTACGAGGGCCGAGGCGCGCGGCAGATTCTCCTCGTCCCGGTAGCCGAGGAGCCGGTTGCGGAGGTGGGCCAGCGCGGTGCCGCGGTCGTTCGAGACCGGGCGGACCACGAGCAGGCGCAGTGCGTCGAGATCGCGGCGCAGCGTCGCGGTGGTGTCGTCCTGGGCGCGCAGCCGGTCGCCGGCAGGCGGCACGGGCGCGTGCGGCAGGTGCAGGGTGAGCGTGTCGGCGCGTTCGGCGCTACGCGCGGTCAGCAGGAGAACGCCGAGCCGCTCAGCGGCGATCTCGGCATCGGCCACTCGCCGTTGGACGAGCGAGGCGGTGGTACTGCTGCTCGTTCCCTCCTCCAGCCGCCCCTGGATCATCATCGCGCTCTCGTGGAGGCGTGCGGTGTGCCGGCGCACGTCCTCCAGGGCCTTGTCGACGCGGCCGGGCCCGGCATCGAGCAACTCGATCTGGGCGGACACCAATTGGGCCAGCCGGGCCCGGAACGCCTCACGCAGTCGCAGCAGAATGCGTTCGGGCGTCTCCACGACCAGGCCGAACCGCACCACCGCGCTGCAGGCGAACGCGACGGCCAGCGTTCCGTACAGCTGCGGCAGGGCGGCGGGGGTGGCCCTGACGAAAAGGGCGACGAAGTAGATCTGAAACCCGATGAGGCCCAGCGCCGTGCCGCGGTCCCCGAAGCGGCGGCTGTACACGGCGGCGAAGATCAGGGCGATGAAGAACAGATCGCCCGCGACGACCCTGGTGTTCAGCAGCGCCCCCAGTGACATCGCCGCCAGCGCCACGGGCAGGCCGAACGCGAGAGTAAGGGCCTGTTCGTGCCGCTGCTTCTCCTTGATGGCGAAGGTCGCGACCATGGCCCCCATGGCACCGGTCACCATGTGACTGACATCGGCCCCGAGCACAGCCAGGACCGCGAGCGTGAGCGCGATGGCACCAACGGTCCGCAGCCCGGCCATCAGCCGCAACAGCCCGGGGTCGGATGCCTCGAACCGGTCCCAGATCCCCGTCCAATTCGGCCTTGCCACTGTCTTCACGCTGTCGCTTTTCCCCGCTCTCCATCATGATCCGCAGTCCCAGCATGGCACGCGCCCGTGCAGCCCTGCGCTGGATGACGTCGACGGGGCGATGGCACACGCCCGGGACGGGCCGACGGTCACATAGCGCAGTCCGTCCCCGTCGAAGGCACCGCCAACCATGGACTCCACGCCCAGCTTCGAGACGACGGCAGCCAGCCGCACCGGAGCCGCGCCGTCCCCCCGCCGGGGGTCCACCGGGGCCGCCCCAGATCCTGTAGGGGACCGTGCTTGCTGCGGTGATGTGTCCGTCTGCCACGGGCGTGCCCGCGACGGGGGTGACGAAGGTTCATCGACCTCAGCCTCGCCGCGATCAGACGCCCACCGCCGCCCCACACCGATCGGCCACGCCTTCCACCGGTCAACCCGGCACCGACGACGCCGACACCAAGCCCGCGTCAGTCACTGCAAGCGCCGCGGCAACAGCCCGTAGCCCGGGGCGCCGCCCCGGCCACCCGGAGCACCGCGGTCGCTGTCTCAGACCGCGACGTCCGCGCCACCGGACCAAGCCGACCGCCCGATCTGTAGCCGACCGTCGAGACACGGGGGCCGGGCGGGGGACTGTGTCGCCGGCCAGGAAGACACGCTGCCGATCTCCACAGCACCGGAACCGGGACCGGCCTTGGCCGGCCGTGGCGTTGAGCCGGAGCTGCCGCGGGGAGGTGCCTCGGGGAGGTGCCTCGGGCAACGGAATGGGTGGCGGCCGGACGGTGGAAGAGGGGCCTCCTGGTCGTGCTCGGCACGGAGCCGACGCGGCAGCTGGGGCGGTGCGGTGCCGATGGGTTCGCGGATGACCTCGTCGGCGCGGTTGTCGTACGGGGTCGGCTCGGCGTTGACGGTGATCAGACAGGCGCCGTTTTCAGCGGCGACTCAGACGAGCCCGGCGGCGGGGGGTACAGCGGGTTGGACGGGACGGGGGTCAAGCTAATTACCTCGTGCGGGACGAACTGGGCGGCGCCTTGCCCGACCGGTGTCGCGCCCGCCCCGGAAGTCAGGGACAAGTCGACTGTGCCGCGCGGCCGCCGCTTCCGCCGGCGCGACCGCCCGACGCAAGCCGCCAGTCGGCGACGCCCCGGCCAGCTCCGCCGCCCAGCGGTCGCCCGGCGGCGGAGCGATGACCGTGGTCAGTCGGCCTGTGCCGGGATCACCTGCACCGTGTCCCCGACGGCGCGCTCACCGGTCGTGTCCGAGGGGTTGTTGACCAGGGTTCCGCGGACGGCCATGGCCGTGGAGCCGCCGCCATCGAGGTTCAGCGCCTGGACAGCGCCGAGCGAGCGCATGAACTCGGCCGCCTCATGGAGGGTGAAGCCCTCGCTGCCACCGGTCTGCCGCCCGTCGACCGTGGCCAGGATCAGTCGGCCCTTCCTATCGACACCGGCCATGGTGCGCGGCTGGCGGACGTTGGCCCAGGCGTATCCGAAGGACAGGTCCTGCGGGTCGACAACGCCCTCGGCGACCGCGTCGATGTCGATGCGGCCGTCCTTCACCAGGGTGGGCGCGGCACTCACGATGGAGTCGTCGTCATCGAGTTCGACCCGTCGGCCGCTGGTGTCGCGGATGACCTCGGCGACTCGAATTCGGCTGCCGGGATCGGCGTGTGTGGTCAGCCAGTCGGCAGCACCGCCGATGCCCTGCAGGACGCTCCCGCCCGCCGGTACCCGGCCGACGCGCGCACCGACCGAGACCACCCGGCCGGATGCGTCGAGCACCGCCTGGACGCCGGGCCCGGTGGGCAGGTCGGCGCCGAACTCGGGGGTGAACCGGACCAGGTCGTCGGTCAGTCGGCAGGTGACGTCCTGCCAGGGCAGGTCGCTGGGGGTGGTGCCGGTACGGCCGCAGTCGCGCACCAGTCCCGGGACCCGGTTGATGCCCTGGATCCGGTATGAGGAGTTTCCGGCCCGGGCGGTGACGGTGGTGGTCAGATCGGCCACACGGATGTGGCTGCCGCCGTCCCCGAGGATCAGCGCGGCCCGCGAGCCGGCCGCCATCGACCCCAACTGGCCGTCGTAGGCGCCCAGGCCGGACGTGGTGCCCTGGACGCCGTCGGCGTCCGAGGTCACGAAGAAGCCGCCGTTGACGGCAACCAGCGAGTTCAGCTGAGCGGCGACCGACGAGGTGGTCTTCCGCTGTGCGACATTGCCGCCGTGGGTGCCCTCGACGGTGCCGTTGAAGACGCGTGGGTCGATCAACGCGACATGGACGTTTTCCCGGTCGGCGGGCTGCTGGATGTCGTAGCCGGTCCAGGCGACCGAAGCGTGGAAGCCGGCCGAGGTGATCGCCGCCGCCGCGGACTGGGCGGCGGCCTGTGTGGAGAAGGAGCCGACCCGTACCCGAAGTCCCATCACTCCGTGCGGGGCGTCGGAGTAATCGGGCCACCGGACGCTCTCCACGCGCGGCTGGAAACCCGCGTCGCGCAGCTTCCGCTCCGTGGCGTCGGCCCAGCTCTGGGTGCCGACCTCGGACCAGGTCGCGGCGCCGGTCAGCCGACTGACGCCCGGGGACTGAACTGCGACCGTCCAGGTGGGCGTGACGTCGACGTTCCGGATGGTGCCGGTACGTACCTGTACGCCGGGTGCGAGGGTCTCGGCCGCCCACTGCATGGTCGCCGCGGAGTTCGCGGGGTCGGCCTGCGCTGCGGTCGGCATCAGGGAGGGAAGGGCGATGGCTAGTACGGCGGCGACGCCGAGGCCCGCGCGCACGCGGGCGGTACCTCGAGCGGGTCTGCCGAGGGCATTGTGGTCCATGACTTCCTCACGGCTGGGGCGCGATGATGGCCGGTGGGGGCAATGTCTTGCGGCCGTGTGCGCGACCCATCTCAAACAACCGCTACGACTCCCGAGGCTCGGGCGCATGAAGCCCAGGACAGGGGGCGGGAAACAACAGGAAGCGGCCTCGTCTCGAACGGGGAGGGCTGCCGAAGCCATCGAAGACGAACAGGGGTTGCGCTGTTGACGCCCCACACGCCTGCAGGTGCCCAGCCGATTGATCCCGACCTGGACGGTCCGCGTCTGCGCTCGGACCCGCGGAGGGCTGAGGGCACCGGCCCTGACGCGCTCTAAAATCAATGGCCGACCGATTCCCGTCAGCCCCACCCTGTACCCCATGGAAGAACCGCAACGCGGGATCCGCGCGCTCTACACGGCATCCACCGTCACCATCTACCAGGCGTACTCTCCGGCCGTCGGCCTGCCTGCCGTGCGTGAGGGCCGTTTCCCCGTCACGTGGAAGCGGGATCGGATGACATGGATCAAGCCCTCGTTTCTGTGGATGATGTACCGCTGCGGCTGGGGCCGCAAGGAGGGGCAGGAGACCGTGCTGGCCGTCGAGATCAGCCGTGAGGGGTTCGTCTGGGCTTTGCGCAACGCGTGCCTCTCGCACTACGTCCGTGGGCTGCACGCCGACCAGACCGACTGGAAACGACAGTTGCGGCAGGCGCCGACGCGGGTCCAGTGGGATCCGGAGCGCGATCTGCAGCTCCAGCCTCTGCCGTACCGCTCGCTGCAACTCGGGCTCTCCGGCGAGGCCGTACAACGCTACGCGGACGAGTAGGTCGGCAGCGGTCAGTTCGCCGGTGGCGGCGGTCGGGCCGGCGATGCCGGCGTTGTTGATCAGCACGTCGACGTGTCCGGCCTCGGCCCGCACAGTTGCCGCGGCCGCGGTGACCGACGCGTCGTCGGTGATGTCGATCAGGAGTGGACGGGCGCCCAGGGCCTTGGTGGCCTCGGCCCCGCGGTGCACAGCCCGTGCTCCTGCGTAGACGGTGTGGCCCTGCTCGATGAGGCGGCGGGCCGTCTCGAAGCCGAGGCCTTTGTTCGCCCCGGTGATAACGGTGGCTGTCATGTCTCTCAGCCTGCGCGCCCCGCGCAGGAACAGACAGAGCCCGCATCAGCGGGGGGTCGGGCAGTACCAGGCTGTCGCCCGGTCCCGGGCGGACAATGGCAGCGTGAACGACGATCCCGCAACCCTCGGCCAAGCACTGCGCCACTGGCGCGACCGGACCAGCCCCAAGGACCTCGGACTTTTCGTGGGCAGCGTCCGCCGGGCCCCCGGCCTGCGGCGCGAGGAACTCGCTCAGCTCGCCGGCCTCTCCGTCAACTACGTCGTCCGCCTGGAACGAGGACGCGCCACCTCACCCTCCCCGCAGGTGCTCGCCTCGCTCGCCCGCGCCCTATACCTGTCGGAGCCCGAACGCGACCACCTCTAACTGCTCTCCGGACAGGCATCGCCCACCGCGGGACACGTCTCCCCGCACATCCCGCCCAGCGTCCAGCGGCTGCTCGACCAGCTGCGCAACACTCCCCTCAGCGTCCACGACTCCGCCTGGAACCTCATCTCCTGGAACCCTCTCTGGGCCGCCCTCATCGGTGACCCCTCCGCATGGCGGGGAAAGGAACGCAACATCGCCTGGCGGCACTTCGCCGGACTGCCCAGCCGTGTCACCCACACCCCCGAGCAGCAAGCCCGGTTCGAAACAGCCCTCGTCTCCGACCTGCGTTCCTCTGGACTTCCCCGAAGCCGAGTTCCCACGCAGCGCGACGAGCCGGGTGTCTGTGGTGCCCACGATGCTCCGCGCCACACTACCGGCGGCCGGTGACACCGCCCGGCACCTCGGCAGCGCCCGCACGTCCCAGCCGGGCAGCCGCGAATATCCGCCAGGAAAGGCGTCACGCGTGCCGGGAGGCCGTGACGGCGCCCAACGCGCGGTCGGGGCCGTCGTCAATTCTCCGCGGCTGGCCTGCCAGATCTGTGCACGTGTTTTTCGGTACTCGTCACGGCGCATGCGGCTCATGGACTCGGGCTGGCTCCGTCCAGCAGCGCCGCGATGCGCTCGGCTGTCTTCTGGCCTGCCCGCTGCTTGATCAGACCCTCCTTCGCAATCGCCCGCACGTGCAGGGTGGTCCGCTCGCCGCTGCGCGTCACATCGACGGTGACCACCACCGGATTCATGTTGAGGGCCCCGCCTCCGGTGAGCACGCGCAGAGTCACTCGGTCCGTTGCCGCTTCCACCAACTCCGGATTCACGCCTGGAGTCAGCCCCACGAGTACAGTGCGGACGCGCTCAAGAGCCCGATCGAAACCCAGCGGCACTTCGCGGTCGAACTCACTGATGTCGTTCTTGAGGAATCGGGAGGCGATCTTCCCACCGCGGTTGATGCGGCCGAGGGCTTCAGCTAGGAGCTTGTCCTCTGACTGCTGCATCCGGCGCCTCCATCTGGCCTGCACGGTCGAAACGGCTCCGCCAAGAGTGCGCTGCCACACGGAAGTTTTCAACGGCAGCAGTCCCTCACCACGCCCGTCCCACGCCTCCGAAACGCCATCGCGCCTCAACGCACCCGAGTTCACAACTGCCCAGAGTGTTCTGTTGTGCTCACCTCCATCCGAACAGGCCCGAGGGCGCGGCCGCCATCGAGTTGCACGAGCAGACGAAAAGAACTCAAAGAAACGCACCGACCACCGGGCCCGGAGCAACTGTCGCCGGATGAGTGGGCCATCGCCCGCTCGCTGGCCGGCGAGGTGCTGGTTTCGATGGCGCGCCGCGTCCTTTCACGGCCGCGCGATGTGTCATGCGTTGAAGCGGTCGGGATCGGCGGCCTTCCAGTGCGCTGCCCAGGATTCGGGCGGCGCGATCAGCAACTGGCCGGGGGCCAGCCAGTCGTAGAGCTCCGCGTAGGACTGGACGGTGACCGGGTCTACGCGCCGGCGCAGCATGTGCGGGCGCAGTTCGGCCGGTTCGCTCACGCCCAGCGAGGCGATGATCTGTTGCGCGCTTTTCACCGTGGCGGCCTGGAAGCGGTGGACCCGGGCCGACTTGTCGTCGACGTGCAAGGCGCGTGCGCGGCGAGGGTCTTGTGTGGCGACGCCGACGGCGAGACGGTCAACGCCGTGACGCCGAAGGTGATTGCGGCGGCTCCGATGAATCCGATCACTGCAATTCCGATCATGCGTGTCCTTGACCCGAGGCCTGGTAGTTGACGTACCCGAACGTCGTGAGCTGGTCCGAGACCCAGGGGTGGAAGCGGTCGTCCGTGGAACGACCCCCGGCGTGCCTGCCCGAGGAGCTCCAGTAACGGCCGTCACGTTTAACGTCCGGCCGGGAGTGGCAACTGGCACGGTGGGCAGTAACACCCAAGCAATAGTGCCGAGTTGAGGCGCGACCCAGGGCAACGCTGACGCCGGGAGGAAGCATGGGCGCGGCCAACATCGGCCCGTCCCTCAAGAAGCTGCTGAAGCAGCGGAGGCTATACCCGCGCAAGGCGAAACCCGGTCAGCACGCGCGCGGCGAGGAGACCTTCTTCGTACTCCTGGACGACGGGCATGAGGACGGATTCCAGGTCGGCCACGTCGTGGAGGTGGCGGGAGGGCTGGCGTGGATCGCCTACGCCCGGGCACAGGGTTATGCCCCCAGGAAAGTCGGCGTGGGGCTGCCGAGCTTCGAGGCGGCGGTACAGGCCGTCATCGACCACGCCCGCTACGACGACATCCTGCGGGCCACCGAAGCGAGATCGGGCACCGTCACGACCTGCACCGCTGTGGTGGACGAGGGCCATGCCGAGTGGCTCGCCGCGCTCGAAGAATCCGAAGGCATCACCCACCTCGGCAACGACAGGGTCCAATTCACCGAGTCCGCCGTCGCGTTCCTGCGTAACCCTCCGATGCCGCTCGCGCTCTGTCTCGAAGTCCAAACCGACAACGAGCTGGTGCTGGATCTTTGCTCGTACAGGCTGACACGCGACCGGTGGAGCCGGATGCCCGCTCTCAACCGAGCACAACCTCACTCAGGTCACTGGATTCCGGTGGCTCAGGTCACCATGCGTTGATGACCGGCGCGTCGGGCTCGTGCTGCCGCCAGGCCCTGTTGAGGCGCGCGAGTCGGTCCGCGGCGGCGATGCCGCGCAGGGACGCGACCTTGCCGTCACTGACTTCGAACGCCACGGCGCCCACGACCCGGTCGTCGACCACAGCGAGGACGGCCGGGGAGCCGTTGACCAGCGCGATGTGCATCGCGGGGGAGCCGCCGGCCAGCCGCCGCTTCGCCGGAGTGGGCTTGAAGCCGGCCCGCACGTAGGAGGCGACCCGCTCGCGCGTCGTGTACCGCAGCAGCCGCCTGGCCAGTCCGGCGCCGTCCGAGACCGCCGTCACGTCGTCGGTGAGCAGCGCCACCAGCCGTTCGGTGCGCCCCGACGTGGCGGCGGCGAGGAACTCCTCGACGACCCGGCGCGCGGACGCGGGGTCGGCCTCTCCGCCGCGGCGGCGCTCGGCGGCGACCCGGATGCGGGCGCGGTGGACATGCTGCTGGCTCGCGGACTCGGTGATGTCGAGGATTCCGGCGATCTCGGCGTGGCTGTACGAGAAGGCCTCGCGCAGGACGTAGACGGCTCGCTCGACCGGTGAGAGGCGCTCCATGAGGGTCAGTACGGCCAAGGACACCGATTCGCGCTGCTCGAAGGTGTCGGCCGGGCCGAGCATCGGGTCGCCCTCGAGGAGCGGCTCGGGCAGCCAGGCCCCGGCCGCGCGCTCGTGGCGCGCCCGCGCCGAGCGGAGCCGGTCGAGGCAGAGATTGGTGACGGCCTTGGTCAGCCACGCTTCCGGCACCTCGACCCGTTCGCGGTCTGCGGCCTGCCAGCGCAGGAACGTGTCCTGCACGGCGTCCTCGGCGTCGGCCGCCGAGCCGAGCAGACGGTACGCGAGCGAGGCCAGCCGGCCCCGGCTGGCCTCGAACCGATCGATGGCTGCGCTGTCCATGCGGAACAACCTATGCGGCTGCCCTCACGCCGGCCTGGTCGGGTGCGGTGGCCAGGCGGCGCTTGCGCTTCGGCATGCCGAAGGTCGGGTGGGCGATGCTCCACCCGGCCCCCTTGAGCACGCCCGACTTGAGCCGCGCGGCGGTCCGGCCGCCCAGGTACGAGGACTTCGACCGGACGTCCCCGTCCACCATCTGGAAGATCGCGTCCCGCCGCCCGAGGCTGATGTGGTTGCCGTAATACTTCAGCCCGGTGGTCGGGACCTCGCTGCCCGTCAGGCGCGCGATGATCGCGGCCGTCGCCTGCATGTTGGTGAATCCGGCCGAGGCGCAGGACATCGGCAGCGGCCGGCCGTTCTCGCCGATCGCGTAGGCGCAGTCACCGGCGGCGTAGACGTCCGGGTGCGAGACCGAGCGCATGGTGCGGTCGACGACGATCTGGCCTGTCCCGGCGACCTCCAGGCCGCTGGCTGCCGCGATGGGGTGCACGGCGAACCCGGCCGACCACACGGTCACCTCGGCCGGGATGGACCTACCGTCGGCGGCGATCGCCCGCGTCGGCTCGACGGCTTCGATTCCGGTGTGCTCGTGGACGGTGATGCCGAGCCGGTCGAAGGCCTGGCGCAGGTGGCGGCGGGCCTTCGGGGAGAGCCAGGCGCCCAACTCGCCGCGGGCGGCGAGTGCGACCGAAAGGTCGGGCCGCGACTCGGCGAACTCGGTGGCGGTCTCGATGCCGGTGAGCCCCTCACCGACGACCAGCACCGTGCCGCCCTCGCCCAGGCCGGCCAGGCGCTCGCGCAGACGCAGCGCCGAGGACCGGCCGGTCACATCGAAGGCGTACTCGGCCACGCCGGGGACGCCATGGTGGGCGACGGAGCTGCCGAGCGCGTAGAGAAGCGTGTCGTACGCGAGCTCGCCATCGCCGTCCTCGCCGGTCACGGCGACGGTCCTGCGCTCGGGGTCGACGCCGGTGACGCGCGCCAGGCACAGCCGCACCCCGGTACCGGCGAACACGTCGGCGAGCTTGCGGAACGCGAGGTCCTGGCCGATCGCGAGCTGGTGGAGCCGCATCCGCTCGACGAAGTCGGGCTCGGTGTTGACGACGGTGATCTCGGTGTCGGCGGGGGAGAGCCGGCGGACCAGGTTCCCGGCGGCGAAGGCCCCGGCGTATCCGGCGCCGAGTACGACGATGCGGTGCTTCATGGCGTTGCTCCTGTCTCGTTCGCGTGCCCCTTGAACGAGACGGCGCCTCGATTGCTGACAGGAGCCGAGTGTGACGCGGGTCACCGACCGAGATGAGCGGCCGAGTCTCCGGCAGGCGCTTGGGCCTGCCTTGGGCAGTCGAAACGGGGCGCTGGCCAACCATGGATCGAGATGGCCAACTGTCGATCGGCGTCACACCCGTGTGACCGAACGTCTCGCTGACCGTCCGCGCCGGTGAAGTTCTGTGCCTGCTGGGCCACAACGGCGCCGGCAAGTCCACCCTCATCAAGATCCTCTCCGGGGTGTACGCCCCGACGGAGGGCACTCGTCACGCGTCCGATCTCGCCGACTGGGACCGCTGCGTCAAGCCGCCTGGCCGCACAGGCACCAACTGGTGCCGCTTGCAACACGGTTTTTGGCGTGGCGCTCCACCGCGAGACGCGGGTAACTCGTGCGCGGGGTGGAGCGGCAGAGGTGGAGGACCGTCCGGTCTTGCCGGCTCGCGTGACGCGGTGGCGCGGCTTTACGAGCCTGATTCGGGCGCGCGGAAACACACCCGTCTGGTCGCGGTGCTGGTGGCGCTTGCCCGGGCTGTCACGGGGGGAACCGCTCCGGGCGGAAGTCCGCAAGGATCTCCTCTCTCTTCCCGCTGAGGATCTCCGAAGCAAGCAGCCGGCCGATCACCGGCCCGAGCGTGATGCCGCTGTGGGAAACGGCCTCGTAGTAGCCCGGCACAGACGGCACCGCTCCCACCGAGGGGAATCCGTCGGCCGGGATGGGCCGGTTGGCTACCCGTGTCTGTGCGATGCGGGAGTTGCCGAGCTCGGGAACGACGTGCCGCGCCGATTCGTGGAGCAGCCGTGCGAGTTCCGCTGGATCCTCGCCTGTGTCGATGAGTGCGTCGATCTCGCGGCTGTGGAGGACCACCGAAGCGTCTCCGTCAGGACGGATCTCGATGTGAGGCGCGTGCATGGCCCGGTGAACCGGGACCTGAGCACAGCCGATCCGGGTGACGGCGCCGGGTTCCCGGCGCATCGGCAAGCGCCGTGCGATGAGCCCGGCGACGTGGGAGGCGCCGGGGCCTGCTGCGTTCACGACGATGTTGACGTCGAGACAGCTCCCATCGGATAGAGCAACTGTCCGGATGCTCCCGTCGGCACCGGTGCCGATGTCACAGACCGCGGTGCCGGACCGGCGCTCGGCGCCGGATGCAACGGCCTGGCCGACCAGGCGGCCGACGAGATGACGTCCGTGCACCCAGGCTTCGTCGGGGTAGAACACGACTGGAACCTCGCCGGGCATCGTGAGAGCAGGTTCGAGGCGGCGGCGCACCTCGGCCCCCGTCCACAGCTCGACCCGGTAGTCCCAGCTAGTCAGCAGTCCAGCTGTTTCCAGAAGCTTCGCCTCCGCTGCGGGATCATCTGCCCAGCGCAGGTGGCCACTGGGATACCACCATGAGTCTGGCCCGATGGTCCTGGCGAGCTCACGGTACGCTGCCATGCCCGCGACGTTCAGGTCGAAGTAGGACTTGCGTGCGGTCTTGTTGCTGGCGTTGACCCACGAGAAGGACCAGTCGGTGACGCCTTCGCCCGGCTGGCCTGCGTCGATGAAGACCACCTTGGCGCCGTGCCGGGACAGGTTCCAGCCCACGCTGGCTCCGAGGATGCCCACTCCGATGACAGCAACACGTTCAGGCCGCTTCACCAACCCGATCCTCACGAACGCCCCCTTCCCAGACCACGGGCGCACTCAACTCCCGTTTCCAGCATGCAAGCATGGTCATGGTCAGACCGCGCCGGCCGCGGGAGGCACGGTCCAGGACGGCTCAGACCAGGGTGAGGCAGCTGGTCTCGCCGGGCAGCCGGCCGATGACCTTGGTGGCACCGGCGCCCCCTCACCACGCAGAGCACCTTCAGCGTCCCACCGCAAGCACCCAAGTGCTGTCGAAACTCAGCGATATTACCTTCGGCGACACCGGTCGGTGTCGCCGCCCATCGACAACCGGTGTCAGGACTCACTGACCTTCCCCTCGTAGCCTAGAGACCCTGACTGCAGGGGAAGTTGAGGGTGCCGCACCTGACCTGGTACGACGTAAGTTCGACGCGATCACACCCGACGTGCTGTGGTGGGGCGACATGACGGAGATCGACACTGGCGAGGGCACGCTCTACCTCGCCTCCGTCCACGACGCCTTCTCCCGCCGCGCCCTGGGCTACGCGATGGGCGAGCGGCACGATACCGCGCTGGTCAGCGCCGCCCTGCAGATGGCGATCGCCACCAGAGGCGGCCAAGTTCGACGTCCTGGAAACCGCCGGAACCGAACTCCTTGCCCGGCCGTACCGCGAGCGCCGCGCGATCCTGCAGGCCCTCTTCTCCCGCGACACGCTCGCCGCCCCGTCCACGCTGTGCCCGAGGCCTACCTCGACCGGTACGGCATGCGCTGCGTCGGCGAGATCGACATCACGAGGCCGCGTTGGCGCGAGCGCCCCACCACGCTCGTGCCCGTGATCCTCGACAACGTCAGGAACTTCGAGCCGGGCGCCGCCGAGCGGCGCTTTGAGGAAGGCCGACAGAAGGCGCAGAAGAAGGAACAGGACGTGTTGTCACGCTTGCTGGCCCTGCCGGACGGGGACCAGAAAGCCGACGAGGCCCGGCGGATGATCGAACGGGTCCGAACCTTCATCGGGTACCGGGAGTACCCGAAGTACGGCATCGTCAGCCGCTACTTCGTCTACGAGCAGGCCCTGTTGGCGGAGGCCGAGCGCCTTGTGCAGGCCGACGTGCTTGCTGAGAAGGAGGACATCTTCTACCTCACGTTCCAGGAACTCCACGACGTCGTGCGCTCCAACGACGTGGATGCCCAGCTCATCGAGCAGCGCAAGGACGCGTTCCGGTCGTACGAGGCGCTCACGCCGCCCCGGGTGCTCACATCGGACGGTGAGGCCGTCACGGGGGCGTACCGGCGCGACGACGTGCCGGCCGGCGCCCTGATCGGCCTACCGGTTTCCGCCGGGACCACCGAGGGAAGGGCCCGCGTCATCCTTGACATGGCGGAGGCCGATCTCGAAGCGGGCGACATCCTGGTCACGTCCTACACGGATCCCAGCTGGTCGCCGCTGTTCGTCGGAATCACGGGCCTGGTGACGGAGGTGGGCGGCCTGATGACCCATGGCGCAGTGATCGCCCGGGAGTACGGCTTGACGGCCGTCGTGGGCGTGGAGCAGGCCACCCGGCTGATCCGGGACGGGCAGCGGATCCGCGTGCACGGAACCGACGGGTACGTCGAGATCGTGCCTTGACCGACCACACCGGGAACACGTCGCCTCACAGCGCGGTGAGGTCGAGTACCAGCTTGCCTGTGGTCGCCCCTGCCTCGATCCGGCGGTGAGCTTCGACATCTCGCTCCACCACCGGCCCCGCCGTGCGCGCGGGTCGGGTACCGAGTCGAAGTAGGGGCGCAGGTCGGCGATCCGGCCGGTGTCCAGCGGCCCCAGTTTCACCAGCACGGCAGGGACGGGAGAGGATGCAGCGGCAGGCACGGGCCACCTCGTGATCATCTGGCTTAGACACCACAATGATCACGAAGCCCGTGCCTGCTCTGCTATGCGCCCCAACCGGTCACAACCCGACCAGCCACACGACCCCGGAACTTGCAACCGCCCTGGTCGTCCAGGGAGGCCGGCGGCCGGGACTAGGCTGCGTTCAGCACGTCCCGCAGCACATCCTCGAGCGCGGTTCTCGCCAGCTCCTTGCGCAGGGCGGCTTCGACCTCGCCGTAGACGGCGGCCAGTGCCGGGCCGATGCCGTGACCTACGACGCACTCGGGGTCAGGCGCAGAACGGTGCAGGGCGAAGACCGGCCCCGACTCGACGGCCTCGTAGACGTCGAGCAGGGTGATCGCCGCCAGGTCCCGCGACAGCGTCCAGCCGGCGCCGGCGCCCCGCCGTGAATCGACCAGGCCGGCCTTGCGCAGCTCGGCCAGCAGTCGACGGATCACCACTGGATTGGTGTTGACGCTCGTGGCGATCTGCTCGGAGGTGGCGACCTCATGGCCCCGACGCTGGTACAGCCCGATCCAGGTCAGGGCATGCACCGCGATGGTCAGCCTGCTGTTGGCGCTCACGCTGCTCCCTCGCCTCCGGTCCTGAAGTAACCATAGTGGTTACGGCCATCCGCGGCAAGTCACCGGTACCGGACCGCGAGGGTGCGGGCTGCAGGAGGGGGCGAACCAGGTGACCCCGGGGCCGAGCAGGCCGCCGCTCGGCCACCGGAGTCGACTTCGTACGACTACGCTGCCTCGTTCGTTCCCAGGGCGGCGCTGAGTACGGTGATGGCCTGGGCGACAGCCGCGCGCGTGGCGTGGGTGTCGCTGAGCGGGTTGAGCATCATGAAGTCGTGTGTGATGCCGTCGTAGCGGACCGTGGTGACGTCGACGCCCGCGGCGCGGAGTTTGGCGGCGTACGCCTCGCCCTCGTCGCGCAGGACGTCGGCCTCGTCGACGAGGAGGAAGGCCTGCGGCAGGCCGGCGAGTTGGTCGAGGTCTGCCTTCAGAGGCGAGGCGGTGATCTCGCTGCGCTGCGAACGCTCCGGCACATAGGCGTCCCAGAACCACTCCATGGCCTTGGCCGTGAGGAAGTACCCCGTGGCGAAGTCGGAGTAGGACTTGGTGTCCATGTCGGCGTTGGTGACCGGGTAGTACATGGACTGGTGGACGAAGCGGACGTCGCCGCGCTCCTTGGCCATCAGAGCCAGCGCGGCGGTCATGTTGCCGCCGACCGAATCGCCCGCGACCGCCATGCGGTCCGGGTCGAGACCGTGAGCAGCCCCTTCACGCACGATCCACTGGGCGGTGGCGTAGCCCTGCTCGATCGCCACGGGGTAGTGCGCCTCGGGCGAGCGGGCATATTCGACGAACACCACAGCGGCTCGCACCCCGTCCGCCAGTTCGCGCACCAGCCGGTCGTGGGTGTCGGCGTTGCCGAGGATCCAGCCCCCGCCGTGCATGTAGAGGACGACCGGAAGGGGTGACGCAGCGTTCTGCGGCCGAACGACGCGGACACGGACGTCACCGACCTCGGCGGGAACCGTGATCCACTCCGAGTCGACGGAAAGCTTGTCGATCGGCTCCGCCTGGATGTCATCGAGCACCTTGCGGGCCTTCTCGGGACCCAGTTCGTACAGGAACGGCGGCTTGGAGGTGGCATCGGCGAGCTGCTGGGAGGCAGGCTCCAGAACGAGGCTGCCGGCGGACTGCACCGTCATGACGATCTCCTTGGGATCTCGGGATAGCTGCTGACCGGGGCGCATGCTGAGGACCGTGCCCGGCTGCCCCCGTGGTGCGCGAGTGCCGCGCGGCATCGGATGAGCAGGCACGGCAGCGGTACGCGCTGTATGACAACAGGGTCACCCACCCCGGGGGTGATCGCATCCGCGCTTGGACTGCAGCCGCAACTCAAGGTCCCACACCCTCGCGTTGCGCGGCTTGCGTCTCGACGCCTTCTTGGCGGCCGTCTTCTTCGTCGTGGTCTTCTTCTTCGCCGACCCGCGCACTCGGCCTCGCCGCGGGACGCCTTGGATTGCCCAACTGCCGCATGCGCGGCGGCTATCAGGTCCAGCACCTTGCCCGGCTTCTCCTCTGGCTCCGGCACCGTCCGGGGCGTGCCGGTTGCTCTTGGCCGACAACCCCTCTATCAGGAGCTTCACTTCGTCACCCACGCTGTGGCACGCCCCAGTTCACCTCAGCCCTGGCTGGTATCGGACCTCAGGCGTGTGCGGCGGCAATCGGAGATCGACAAGGAGATCGACAAGGAAATCCCCGGCGCCATGGGGAAGTCTGTCACTGATGATCGGGCGCCGGTGATCGGCGGTCTCACGGAATCCCGCACGGCCTTGAGCGGCCAACTCGCCTTCCCGGTAAAAGGCCGGATGGGAGCGGCAGTTTCGCATAGCACTTCCTGACCGCTGTCAGTACCGTCAGACAGTGGCGCCGAACAACCGGGGGAGATGGCCGGTGCCCCCAGCGTGCAGTTGCCGGCACTGCACAACGGCTGCCCGAGAATGCGGGGTCTCGCTCATTCCTCCGCTGCGTTGCCCCACCTGAGCTCCGGGTCTAGCGTGGGCGATGTGGCACCAGGCGCCATCTGCCGCGAGGTACCACGCCGCGTAGGGAAAGTCCCCGGTCTCAGCGGGTGGCCGCTCTTCCTTTTGCCGTGCCGAAATTCTCACGGGCGGATTTGGCGCACATTCCGCGCTCAGGTGCTTCCGGGAGGTCACCGTGTCCGCCACGCACCACAACAAAGCCACCGTTGACGGCCAAGAGGTTTTCCACCGGGAAGCCGGTCCCACGGACGCCCCCGTCATCTTGTTGCTGCACGGATTTCCCAGCAGCTCGCACATGTTCCGCCATCTCATCCCGGCCCTGGCCGATCGGTAGCTCGCGGTCTGGGGCGAACGGGATGAGATCTTCGGGCCCGACGGTGCGCGAACGTTCTCCCGTGACCTGCCGGACGCGGAAGTCCACCTGTTGCCGGCAGGGCATTTCGCTCTGGAGACGCACCTGGACGCCATCAGCGGCTACATGCACGGATTCCTGGGCCGCGTCCTCGCCTGAGGCGCGAAAGGCGAAAGGGGGTCTGGGACCCCGGCTGAACGTGACGTGCGCAAAGAGGTGCGAGGAGCAGGTAATGGCTCATGACACGGTCCAGGAGGCCGACGTCCGGGAGACCGTCGGGCAGTTCTTCCGGCTCTTCGGCGAGGGCGATGCCGACGGTGTCGCCGACGTCTTCGCCGAAGAGATCGACTGGTTCGTGCCAGGGGACGAAAAGGTGCTTCCCTGGGCTGGCCGGCGCACGCGGCGTGAACAGGTCCCGGAGTACTTCAGGACCCTGTGGCCGGCGTTCGTCGCGGCACAGAGCGAGACCAGCATCGACAAGATCGTCGTCGACGGCGCGGACGCGGTGGCCTTGGGCAGGTTCAGCCTGGTCGTGAAGGCCAATGGCCGCCGGTTCAGCATGCCCGTCGCGTTCCACTTCACCGTCGAGTCGGGGCGCCTGGTGCGATTGCACCTCTACGAGGACACCGACCTGGTCACCAGGGCCGTAACCGCAAGCGGCTGAGCCAAGAGAGGTGGCGTGGTGGCCACATTGACAGCGCTGAACGTCGGGATGCCCAAGGATGTCCCCTGGCACGGCAAGACCGTGTACACCGGCGTCTACAAGCAGACCGTGAGCGGGCCGCGCATGGTGCGGCGGCTCAACATCGACGGCGACGGCCAAGGTGATCTGGGCGGGCACGGCGGCGAGCAGCGGGCGGTACTGGTGTACCAGAGCGACTCCTACCACTACTGGGCCCGGGAACTGGGCCGCGACGACCTCACGCCCGGACAGTTCGGCGAGAACTTCACCGTCGACGGCCTGCCCGACGACGAGGTCTGCATCGGCGACCGCTACCGCATCGGCGGCGCGCTCTTCGAGGTCACACAGCCGCGTGTGACCTGCTATCGCGTGGGCCTGCGCATGGGCGAGCCGCAGATGGCGGCCCTCCTGGTGGCCCACCACCGCCCCGGCTTCTATCTGCGGGTGATCGAGGAAGGGGAGGTCGAGGCCGGGCAGGAGATCGTCAAGGTCTCCTCCGGCCCCGAGGCGATGACCGTCGCGGAGATCGACCGGGTGCTCTACCTGCCCGGGCACACCCGCGAACAAGTCGAACGGGCCCTGCGGATCCCCGCACTCAGCCCCGGCTGGCGGGTATCCATGCAGACCCTGCGGGACCAGGCCGACACCCCGGTGGCCGGGGCCTCGGGCAGCGCGGGACTGAACACCGCGGCCACCGCCCCGCCGCCCGCCTGGCCCGGGTTCCGCCCGCTGACCGTCACCCACATCCAGCCCGAGAGCAGCAGCGTGTTCTCGCTGTCGCTGGCCGCCGGGGACGGCTCCGCACTGCCGGCCGCACTGCCGGGCCAGTTCCTCACCGTCAAGATCCAGCCCCAGGGGAATGCTCCGCCGCTGATCCGCAGCTACTCGCTGTCCGGGGAACCGGGCACCGGCACCTACCGCATCAGCGTGAAGGTCGAACCCCACGGCGCGGCCAGCAACCACCTACGCGCCCACATACGCACCGGCGACCACCTGGACGCCGCCGCGCCCCGCGGCACCTTCTGCCTGGCCGGCGGCGACAACGCGGTGGTCCTGGTGTCGGCCGGCGTCGGCGCCACCCCCGTACTGGCCATGCTGCACGCACTCGTCCGCGACCGCACCACCCGACCGGTGTGGTGGCTGCACGCAGCCCGCGACGGCACCGAGCACCCCTTCGCCCAAGAAAGCCGGGACCTGATCGGCGCACTTCCCCACGCCCGGTCGACCGTCTACTACAGCAGACCGGCCCCAAAGGACCGCCAAGGCGTCGACTACGCGGAGGCCGGCCGCCTGTCAGCCGACCGCATCCTGGCCCTCGGCCTGCCGACCGACGCCGACGCCTACCTGTGTGGACCCGCAGCCTTCATGGACAACATCACCAGCGCCCTCCTCGACGCAGGCCTGGAAGCCTCCCGCGTCCACACCGAGATCTTCGGCGCGGGCCCCTCCCTCACTCCCGGGATCAAGGGCTCCACGACCGCGGCCGCGCCCCACCAGCCCGCGGGCCCGGCCGGCACCGGTCCCATGGTGTCCTTCGCCCGCAGCGGTCTCCACGTCCCCTGGAACGAGACCCAGGAGTCCCTGCTCGAACTCGCCGAAGCCTGCGACGTCCCCGTTCAGTGGTCGTGCCGCACCGGCGTGTGCCACACCTGCGAACTCGCCCTCATGTCCGGCGCCGTGGACTATTGCCCCGAGCCGGTCGAGCCTCCCGCCGACGGCAACATCCTCATCTGCTGTTCCAAGCCGACCGAAGAGATCGTCCTGGATTTGTAGAGCGCGGCGGGCCCTTCAGGCCGTCGCAGACCACGGTGTCGAGCATGGCCGGCGCACTCACCGCCGCACAGGCATCCGCGTGAGGGGACCTTCGCTGCCGCCGAGCAGTTCCTTCTCCCGTGATCTGGGCGACGACCAGGATTTCCTTTCGACGGCGCTCATCGTTTTCGCCGACACGTGCCGGCGAAACACTCACCCGGGAATGCACGCAGACCCGCGACGTCACCCGGGCCCTGCAAGAGGGTATGCGCCACGGTCGTGTTCAGTCACTCGAGGCTCGCACCGTGTCGTCCCAGGCGTGCGGGCTGCGGTGATGGTTCCTGCGCCCTGCGGCGAGCACGGAGCGGAGTTCCGCGAGATGCGGGGTGTCCGCCGGGAGATGCAGTCGCGCGAGGAGGGCCAGTGCGGCCGTCGACTCCAGGTCGCCGTAGAGATCGTGGTAGCTGGCCAGCAGGCCCTTGAACAGCGGCCCGTGCAGGGCCGGGAGCCGCACGACGGTGTCGTACGCCTTCTGCTTCACGGGCCAGGGCACGGGGCCCGAGCAGGCGAGCACCCGGCCGGCGCGGCGGAGCTGGGCCTTCGATCCCTCCCCCACGATGTGGTCGACTCGACAACGCCCCGCTCGGCGAGCCAACGCCGCGCGTCCTGCATAACCGGTCGTGGCCCGACGCGTTCGGGTCGCTGATCGTCGTGCCGCCTGACAGGCCGGATGAGCCGCCCCACAGGATCGTGACCGAACCGCCGTCGACATCACCGCTGACGTCCTCCAGCGGTGTGCCCACAACGAGATCGCCGTAGCCGTCGTTGTTGAGGTCGCCGTGCGCGAGTTCGGTGCCGAAGCGGTCGGAGGTCTCCGAGGTGCCCGGCACACCCGAGGAACTCTGCGATGTGGTCTTGTGGCGCGCGGCGCTGATACCGCTCGACGAGCCGTATTTGACGACCACGGCGCCCGCCTTCGCCTTCCCGCCCGCGACAGCATCCGGGGCGCCGGTCGCCAGATCGCGGTAGCCGTCACCGTTGAAGTCGTCGGCGAGGCCCGACGCGGCGGCACTCGCGCCGCCGGGCAGGGTGATGAGCAGGCCACCGGCCAGGGCGGCCGCGACAACGGTGGCGCCCAGGGCGACGGGACGCCGGGAACGCTTGTGATGGGACCGGGGCATGGATTCCTCTCCAGGACATATGCGCGGGCTCAGGGATGACCTCTGGTGAGCCTGAAGGGTTGTACGGGAAGGGAGGGGTTTCGGTGCCAACGACGGGGCGCACGGTAGCGATCGGGGCACTTCCGGGGCCTGAAGTAGGCTGTGCGGCTCGGGTGTTGTTGTGACGCAGTACCTGGGCCGCACGGCCCTGACCAAGCGCATCTTCACTGGCCTCGCTCCGCGGCGCCTTGGAAACGAGCTGGGCCGTTGCCGACGGTGCGGGGGAGGCAAATGGCTTTGCAGGTGTTCTTCGTGATTCGGGTGTCGTGCGAGACATTTGGGGTGGGCGCCGGCGGTGTGGTGAGCGCCTCTGGCGCGATGAAAACCATTGGTGCGCGCCGCCAGGCGACGGGATCATGAGCTGCCGCCGTCCCGTGCCTGGGAGGGCGGCAGCTCATGTGCCGCCCTGGGAGGGATCCTGCATGGCCCTGGTGCCGACCGTCCAACGCGTGCTCGGCGGCGGGCCTTTCGCCGAGATCGGAGAGCCAGGTCTTGCCGTCGTCGACGATCGTTCGCGGATGGTCGCTGTGGGCGGGGACCTCGGGGCGGTTCAGTGGAGCGGCAGTGGGGCCGCGGACTCCAGATGGACGGGGCACCGGATCGGTGTCTATGAGCGGGACGGGTTGCGGTGCCGGCGCCTGGTGAGGTCCCGGTACCCTGTGCGATCTCTCGCCTTCCACCCCGTTCTTCCCCTGTTGGCCGTCGGCACGGGGCGTTACGACGGCGGCTACTCCTTCGAGGGCGAGCTGCTTCTTGTCCACCTGGACTCCGGCAACGTGGTGTCTGCGTTGCCGTACCCGCGGGAGGTGCTCGGCGTCGAATGGCGCAGTGAGAGGGCACTGCGTCTGGTCCTGGCGCCGTGCGATGACTGGGACAACCCGCAGGCACACGAGCAGGGGCATACGGCTGTGGTCGCTCGCGCGGACTGGGGCGCCGTCGGGCAGCGGGCGATTGGTGCTGAGGAGCTGGCCGCCCCGGCGGAGCCGGCCCTGCGACCGGATCGCGGCGCCAAGACCCGCCGGCTTCTCACGGACCTCGCGGCCGGGGCCGGCCGGCAGTGGTCGCTTCGCCGACGGGTGTGGGCTGTCGAAGGCCTGGAGGACGGCCGTGTGCTCGCGGCTCTGGACGGGGTCCTGGCGGAGTCGTGGCTGCCGTCAGGGAGCCGCGAGTGGGTAGTTGAGGACGAGGAAGGCGGCCGCCAGCTGGTTCTGGCTTCCGACGGAACCTCGGTATGGGCCAACGCCGAATGCCGCGCTCGCCGCAAGGGCAGACGCTGGGAGAGGTCCGCGCCCCGGATCGCCAGGATTGCCATCGACGCAGGACAGGTGCTGGAGACGCTGAGTCTGAGCGTGGGCGGGGTTCTCGTCGCAGGCGGCCAGAGGGTGATCCTGAGGCCGTTGGACGGCCCTGGCAAGCGTCCCGGACGGCTTACGATGTTCGACCTCGACGGTCGAGTGGACGGTCCGGAAGTCGGCCGCTTCGACCTGTTCAATCACGGGTTTTCAGCCCGCCGTGCGAGCCGCCCGTATGTCCTGATGGGCGCTGAACCGGACACACCCCATAGGGACAAGGGGATCGCGGCCTTGAGCACCGACGGGACACTGCGGAGGCTCTTCCCGCACTCCTGGGTGCCGGAGGAGCACCACTTCGGAGGGCCGGCGGTCGAGATCGGGCAGTGCCTGGTGTATGCAGGCACGGTCCACGATGGGCAGGGGCTCCAGCCTGGTGGCGCCTACGTCGTACGGCGGTCCCTGGACGGCGCAGTGCAATGGCAGCACCGCACCGATTATCCCGCCACCGCCCTCGATGCCGACGACGATACGATCTATGCGGCCTTCAACTCCGGTGCTCTGACAGCACTGGACGCCGGCAACGGCTCGGTGCGATGGCACACCGAGCTTGAGGTCGACGGAGTACCGGCCACGGCACTTTCCCTCGCTGTAGCGCCCCACGGCCACTTGCTCGTCGGAACCGTCGACGGCCGTATCCTGGAATGCTCAGTTCGGCAGTGACCCCCAGGGGCCGATCGCCCGGAGCTGGATACAAGACCGACGGGGTGCGTGGGGCGCTCGTCGTTGGCCTCAACCTCAAGGCCTCCTTCTGCGACCCGTCCAGCCTGCGGCAGCAACGAGAACACCAACCGTCTGCTGCGGCAGTTCCTTCGGTCAACGCACAGACCTCCCGGACTTCTTCAGTACGCGACTGCGACGACATCGCTGCCGAGATCAACGCCCGACTTGCGCCGCTCGCAAGGCCGTCGAGGAGGTGCACATCGGCGGCTACGCCTCGCACCTTGGGACCGTCCTGGCCTCGGTGGTACTGGTACCGGTACCACCGAGGCGGCTGCCAAGCTCCCCTGCCGAGTCGGCATCAGGGCAGACATCTCACCCCCGGGGGGGAGGTCAGGCGGTGTGCTGGATCCACCGTCGAACGGCGGCGTTGATGCCGGTGGGTAGGGTGCTGAGCTGTTCGATGGCTTCCCGGTCTTCGGGCCGGGGCGGGATGCCGGCTGCGGTCAGGGCCGCGTGCAGGTCCAGACGCCTGCGGTCGCGTGGGTCGATCGTGATGTCGAGCCGGTGGGTGGGGTTGGGCGGCAGCAGCGGATAGTCATCTTCCGCCCGCTGCTGTGCGGCCGAGTCCCACCATGAGGATCCGGGCTCGTCGCAGGCGTAGGGGTCGAGGAAGTTGTGTGCCGCACCGGACGCGAAAGCGGGGCCTGTCATGGGGTTCTCCCTTGCTGCCGTTTCGGTTCTGCTTGCCAGGAGCCTCTACGCCGCTGCGGTGGTTGCAGTATCCGCCGCACATCATGCGAACGGCGCCATCTCCAGCTCATCCGCTCATCGCACCGGCGCCCGGATGCCCGGCCTGCCAAAAGTCTTTGAGAAGTGCGGTGGCGGTCGGTGGGCGTCCGGGCTGGTAGGTGCTGCCCAGGTCGGTGAACCTGTGGTGTCCGGTGGAGGGGCCAGTTCAGCGGGATCGCTCCCTTCCCGGCGAGGGCCTCGGCGATGCGGTGGGAGTCGCCCTTGGTCCAGACGAGGAGAGCCAGCCGCGGCCGCTGGGCCGAGTCGGCTCACAGCAGGCGGCGTCAGATGCCGCGTTGACTGAACGGAGCACGGAGATTGTGCAGTTCAGCGAGCGGATGGGGTCTACGGTCGCCGGTCGTGATGGAGAACCTCATTCACGCGCCGCGACATCCGCCACCAGAGTGAGCGGGCCAATCGCCACATGACCCCATGTCGTCCCAGCAGCCGGTCTTGGAGAAGCCGGTCGGCGTCCAACGTGGGGACGCGGCGAAGGGAGCGACGAGATCGACGATCCGGTCCAGGTGGTGGTCCCAGGACTGCTGCGGCGGATCGCGGGCCTCCACCACGACCGAGGAGCCCCGGCCGAGCCCTTTCGCTCGCTACCGGCCGAGTTCACCTACCAGGAGCGGCCCGAGATCCCCGAGCAGCCAACACGTTCCCCCACTGGGACCCACCGCGGCTTGAGGGCCGCCGGACTCGCGGCGGCCGCCCGGCCGGCTGAGCCCACTGCGGGCATTCCGGCACCTCACGAGCCGCATGTCGGCGGGTTGCCCAGCCCAGGTGGGGAATTACGTGACGCGAAAGGCGCCCTCGCTGGGGATTACGTGACCGCTGACACCATGTCGGCCATCGAGATGGGGCGCCTTGCTGGGCGTGCGCGCCGGCGGCTACTTGCCGGTGCCGACGGGGTCGACGGTGATGGCGGGGCCGGTGCTGTCGGAGGCGGGGACGTTGATGCTGACGGGCAGGGTGTGGGAGTGGGTTTCGTCGGGCGGTGTGACGACGAGGCTGGTGAAGGTCACGCCGGAGCCGCCGGAGTTGTTCGACGGGTAGTGCAGGGTGAAGCGGGTCTCCTCGCCCGGCTTGACGCTGACCTGCGGCGGGGTGAGCTTGCTCCGGATGGCGCTGATGGTGCCGTCCTTGCTCTTCAGGTCAGCACCGGGAAAGCCTTTGAGGGTGCAGGTGGCGGAGCCGGTGTTCTTGAGGTTGATGATGAGGGTGCCCTCGGCCATGCCGCCGGAGCTGCTGAATGCGAGCTGGGAGGTCTGGCAGGCCTTGGAGTTGCTGCCCGTGGCGGAGGCGCCGTTGCCGGTGTCGGACTGCGCGGTGGCGGTGCCCTTGCCGGTGGACGCGCTGCTGTCACCAGAGCCCTGGGAGTTGGAGCTCTGGGAGCCGGAGCTCTGGGCGGAGGAGGAGTCGCTCGTGCCGGCGGAGGCGCCGTTGTCGCCCTGGCAGGCGGTGAGTGAGAGGCCGGCGGCGACGGCGATGGCGAGCAGGGAGAGCTTCTGGACGCGCATGGTTCCCCTTCAGGGCGTTACCGCTCGCTCCTCGGGAGTGAGGGGTACTGATTGCTGGCTGATCATTGAGATCCCCGTGGCGCTTGAGCCGTTCCGGTCAACGTCCCTCTAATACATGCCTGTTACATGCGCCTTCGGGGCGGTGGGGATGCCGCTGCACTTCCCCTCTGCCGTGAGTCCGCCTCAGATGCCCACGGTGCTGTAGCTCACCGGGTTCCGCAGATTGTGAGGCTCAATCCGAGACCAGTGCACATCAGTCAACAGCATGACCGGACCAACGACCCGATGATCCGAATAGGTCGGCCTCGGGGCAGGATGAGCGCGTGCTACCTCCTCGACTGCTGTGGTGTGACCATCGGCCCATCCCTCGGTTCAACCGGCAGGAGCCGGTGACCACGATCGTTCTCGATCCCAGCTTCTATGAGCCGACTGAAGAGGATGACTGCTGGAGGTTCGGGTACTTCTGTCAGGCGCACAACCGCCGCTACTGGCACGAGTCCTGCGCGAAAGGGCCGCATCTCATCGCCCTGCACTGCCAAGAGCACGGGCCGGAGAACATGTGGCCGCAGCCGAAGATGCTGATGTTCCCGGCAGGGTTCGATCCCCCGCTGAGCGACGCGCAGTTGGCCTGGGTGCAGGCAGAGTGGGACGCCGTCGACTAGGCAAGATCCGAGAGAGACTGCCCAGGTCCTCGTCGAGACCGGCACCGATTGATTCCGCCTCGTCCAGACTCGGGCCAGGGCTGAACGGGCCGCTGACAGAGGAGCGCCGCCGTCAGGAGGAACCGAACACCCGGGACACACAGCGGTCAAGGAGGTTCCCAAAGGCTTGTGGCGAACTCACGTCCGGGGCAGGAAGCGCACCGGCATCGTCGATGTTCACGATGAAATCCACATCGGCCCAGCCACCGCGGAACAGCACAACACAGAGCTCGGTCTCTGCAAGTCCCGTGATGCGGACGCCGATCGAATCGGGATCGTCCACTCGCGAGCGGTCCGCTTCAAGCCGCTGGGGCCAAGAAGCTGCTTCATCACGCCAACTGACAGGCCCGACAGCCAATCCGGCGGACTCCCAGTCACGTCGGCGATCCACAATTTCGACGACCGCTTGATCGAGATCGATAACTCGATGCACGCTCAGATCATCGATCACACAGGCACTGAGGTCCATCGAATACAGCTCAGTAGGTCTTCCCCGGGTGCCTAGGAGAGGTACCGGAGCAGCGTGATCGCGCCGGGCCGTAGACTGGGCAGCCGCTTTCGTGCTGGGCGTGAGGCCGCTGATGAGAAGGGCGTGTTGTCTGTGTTCGAGGATGTCCCGATCTACCGGCGCCTGGTTGCGGAGCGCGGTGACATTCCGGCGCAGGTGCGCGGTGAGGCCGAGCGGATCCGCGATGATCTCCAGCGGGTGATGCGGCCGCTGCAGGATTCCTACTTCACCGCCGGGCGCCCCACTGGTGCACCGGCTGGTCCGGCGTTGCCGCCACCACGCTGATCGCACCGCTGGCCCGGCCGGGCGCGATGCCCTCCGGCGGCGGTCGGCGGGCCCGCCAGACGGCGATGGTCGCCCGTGCGGACTCCGAGCCTTCCACCGATGGCGTGCAGCTTGCTGGACACTGGGGATTGGGTGCGCACGCTCGGCGCTGGGGAAGTGTTCGGCGGTCACGCCTCGCTTCTTCGCCTCGGACAGACATGCTGGTGCCCGTTCCCGGCTGACCGGAAACGGGCACCAGCGTGTGTGGCTCAGGCGGGGGTGATGTTCTCCGCCTGGGGGCCCTTCTGGCCCTGGGTGATGTTGAACGTCACCTTCTGGCCCTCTTGCAGCTCGCGGAATCCGCGGCCTTCGATGTTGGAGTAGTGGGCGAAGACGTCCGGGCCTCCGCCGTCCTGCTCGATGAAGCCGAAGCCCTTCTCGGCGTTGAACCACTTCACGGTGCCGCTGGCCATATGCGTCCTCCAAGGGGGACTCGAAGTCGGCTCCCGCACAGCGCGGGAGCCGGAGGTGATCGACGGGTCCTCAGCGACGCTGCACAGCAAAACCGCCCGTGCACGTGCTCACGGGCGGAAGGTACTTCGAACCACGACAGCTGAAGGCGACGTTACACGGGCCGGGCACGGGACACCAGGAAATCCTTGCGGGCCGGCAAGCAGATTTGGCGCGCCGGCAGATGCTCCGCACCCCGGCGCGCTGCAGGCCAAGGGATTCGTACGCGGCATACACGGCATGCGCCAGGAGCACCGTGTGCTGAGTGGCCTCGGGCAGGCCCCGCTCCCGTGGACGCTCCAGGACTTCAGCGTTCGGCACCCCGGTAGCCACCCGGCTGACGCGGAATGCGAAGCTGCTCATATGAGTGCCGCCTGCCGTGCTGACCAGCGCCCGAACCGCACCCGTCGTGGCCGCGCCGCCCTGCTCACCGCCGTCGCCGCGTTCCTCCTGTCCGCGTGTGGTTCCGGGGGAGCGGGCAACACCGACTTCGTCGCCGGCAAGAATGGCGTCGACACCGCGGCCAAGGGCCACCGGACCGCGATCCCCGACCTGTCGGGCAAGACCATCGACGGCAAGCAGCTCGACGTCCGCGACTTCAAGGGCAAGGTCGTCGTCGTCAACGTCTGGGGATCCTTGTGCGGGCCGTGCCGGGCCGAGGCCGCCAATTTCGAGCGGGTCTACCTGGACACCAAGGACCAGGGCGTGCAGTTCGTCGGCATCAACACCCGCGATTCCAGCACCAGTCCGGCCCTGGCCTTCGAGAAGGAGCACGGCGTCACCTACCCGAGCCTGTACGACCCGACGGGCAAGCTGATGCTCCGCTTCAAGAAGGGCACGCTGAACCCGCAGTTGATCCCCTCCACGCTCATCATCGACCGGGAGGGCAAGGTCGCGGCCCGGACGCTGCAGGCGCTCAGCGAGGACAACCTGCGCAAGATGCTCAACTCCGTCCTCGCGGAGAAGTGACCCGGCGCGTCCCCCTCGCCACACCCCATGGGTTTCACTCGGGTGGCCCTGGCCTTCGCCGTGCCGACTCTACCCGGCGCCAGCCCTGGCCGGCTTTCATTGGTGTCGTACTGGCCTGCCAGGTGCTTCCCTTCGGGACTGCTGGTATCCGCTTGCAGGTGACCGCTGGGAGTGGTGAAGCCCCGCACCTTGGCCTGCGGAGTCTTGTGGTGGGTGTAGGGACAGGGTCACTCGTACCCGAGCGTCCTGCCCTGGAGGGCCGACACGAACGACGTCCAGGCGGACCGCTTGATGATGAACGCCGAACCGTGCGGGTTCTTGGAGTCCCGGACAGGAACGCCAGTCGGGCATCCGTCCAGCACCTCGACACAACTGCCCTGGTCGCCGCCGGGAGTCAGGTGGCAGACGGTGATCGCCAGGCCGGTTTCGGCGGCGAACCGGGAGGTCTACGGCAGCTCCGACCTGCCCGAACTGCGCTCGCGACGGCAACAAGCTGTGAAGCCTGACGCCGTTCGGGCTGAACGCGGCCGCGGAGGTCCTCGGCAGGTCGGCCGGGGAGATGGGCGGCGCCGCAGGCGGCACTGCCGTCCGCGATCGTATGGTCGCAGCGCGCCGACGGGTGGTCGTCCAACGCGAGGAGCGCCTCCCGAAGTGCCGCGGCGGAGACCCAACCCACGCTGTACTCCTGCAGATCGAGGAAGGGCGATGCCGTCGGGGAAGGCTTGAGAGCAACTGGCGGACAAGGAGACGTTCGCTGGTGATGGTGCGGGAGGTCAGTCTTGCCATCCCATGGCGGCCGCCAGGACGGCCAGCCGGTCACGCGCGGCCGCGCTTACCTTGATGCTCGTTCGACCGCTGCCATACCTCGACTGTACCCCGTGGCTCTACTGCCAGTAGAGGATTTGGGGGAGTGGGTGTCACTGCCGCACTCGCGTCACCGTGACCGAGGGCAAGCTCTGGGCCCGGCGTGAAGGCACTGCTGTAGGCGGCGGGACGAGCGCGGGGCGAGGCCAAAACTCTTGCCACTTGGCCCAGACCACGGTGTTTCTCGAATTCCCCAGCTTTGTCCGGTTGTCGAACGGCGCGCTTTCGGGCGCGCGACGTAGAGCTCGCCGGGGCGCACCCGGAGACCGTGCGCCCGTCTACCAGCCGGACAGGTCGCTCCACCCACGGGGAGCAGTGGTGGTGCCGACTCACCCGTGTGGTCTGCTTCGCCCGTAGCGTTGTCCCTGCGACGCGACGTGTGCACGCCGTGTCTGCGGGCTCCGGCCCTCGGGTTCGCTCGGCTGAGGCGGACCCGCGCATGAACGAAACCATGGGGCCGTTGTAGGGCGTTGGGTGCGGCCGCTGCAGAGTGTCACCACGAAGAGTCACCGGGCCGACCTACGTACTGGCGTGACCGCGCTCGGCAATCCGGGGCGGCTACGTCCCGGAGCTCTGAGCGGCTTCCTGCGCTGCGAGGCGCGTGCGGACGGGCTGCCCGCCCCCTGTCGCGTGGCCGTGCTGTTTCCTTGGCGCCTTGGTCTTCCGCCGCCAGCACCCAGTCGCCCGCAACCCCGCCGACGGGCCTGACTTCCACGCCCTCCCCTACACCCTCGACCTGCTGATCCCCATTGGCGGCCTCGGCCAGCGCAACGCCTGGTACTGGACGTCCAGCGGTACGCAGTGGCTTGCCTATGGGCTGATCGCCGCCGGGTGGCTGCTCACAACGGCGGTCGTCGCGGGCGTCACGCGCCAACTCAACCGCAACTGAGCCGCGTCGTTCCTTCCGCCCAGTTGATCCGCTCGCCGCGCCGCCATGCCTCAAAGCTCGCCGTCGGGGCGTAGGCGTCGCGCATCGGTGCTGCTTACATTGCTTTGCCGCCCAGCAGGCCGAAGGTTGCTCCGGCACCGAGTTGGAAGACGGACATCACGACCGACAGGACGCTTTTCACGCCTTCGTCGTCGGAGCCGATGAGGGCGAGAGTGACGCCCACGGCCAGGGACACGATGGTGATGATCACTACGGAGGTGAAGACCAGCTTGAATGCAGGCGTCAGCTCGATTGATGAGATGGGAGGCGCCCCGTTCGATTCGGCCGGGGTTATGGGGCGCATCGAGACGGGGACGCCTTTGTGTTGGGCAGGGTTGGATGTTCTCTCGTCCATCTTCCCCCAGAGACAAGGTTGTTGACACGCCTTCGGCGAGCGGGAAGCCTCCCAGTCACCCCGGAAGATCACAAGTTTGCGCGTCCAGCCGCCGGAGAGCCGGGTTCAGTTCCCGCGCCGAGACTGGACATGAACGCGGACGGGTAGCGCGCCGCGTGCCGCGCCCGAAGGCGGTGCCACATTCCTCCTGGGAGGGGTTGTTCTTCCCGGCCAAGGCACGGCGCCGACATCCGGCAACCACGTTACGAAGAGCGTTGCCAGCGGACCGGCGCTCCTGCCCCTATTAGCGATCTACCGGCGCCTTCCGACCCGGTGACACCACCCCCCGGGTCATGGTCGACAGGGGGCAAAAGTCATGCCGGGCCAGAAGGCCGGGAGCCTCATGATCGAGGCCGTCTAGAAGGTAACGGGGGGGGGGTACGCCGACCGTCGAGTACGCGGGCAGGACGGCCCCGCTCGGGGACGATGCCTACGGCGTGCCGGGAAGCCGGACCGTGACGAGGAGACCGCCGGCGGGGCGGGGGACGAGGCCGAGGGTCCCGTCGTGGGCGCGGACGATGCTGTGCACGATGGCCAGGCCGAGGCCGACGCCGGCGTGCTCGTCGGTGCGTAGGCGTTCCGTTCCGCGCCGGAAGGGTTCGGTGAAGGTCGGCACCAGTTCCGGTGGGAGCGGATGACCCGTGTTCTCGACCCGCAGCACGCTCGCGTCGCCCTGCGCTTCGGTGTGGACCGTCACGGTGCCGCCGGCGGGGAGGTTGTGGACGATGGCGTTCTGGACGAGGTTCGTCACCATCCGCAGCAGGAGCTCCGCGGAGCCGCTGGTCCGTGTCGCTGCGCCGGTGACGCCGAGCGTGATCCCGCGCTGTTCGGCGAGGGGGAGCAGGGTTTCGGCGGCCTCTTCGGCGACGAGGGAGAGGTCGACGCTCTCCCGGGTGAAGTTCCCGCGGTCGCTGCGGCTGAGCAGCAGGAGGGCTTCGGTGAGGTCGATCGCGCGCGTATTGACAGCCTGCAGGCGTTCGAAGAGTTCGTCTTGGTCCCGCGTGGGGTCTCTGCGGGCGACGTCGAGCAGCGTCCGCGAGATGGCCAGCGGGGTGCGCAGTTCGTGGGAGGCGTTCGCGGCGAACCTCTGCTGCTCGGCGACGTGCGACTCGAGTTGTTCGAGCATGGTGTCGAACGTATCGGCGAGTTCACGGAATTCGTCCTGGCGGCCTTCCATGCGGATCCGGTGGGACAGCGATCCGTTCCCGGCTGTCCGTGCCGCGGCCGTGATCTGTGTGAGCGGTGCGAGCATCCGGCCGGCGAGGAGCCATCCCCCGACGAGGCCGAACACGAGCAGGAAGGCCATCGCCACGGCCGCGGCGGGGGCGAAGGTGTGCTCAAGGAGGTAGCGGTTGGGCGCGATCCCAAGAAGGCCCTGGGAGTTGTCGGGTACGTAGCGCAGCAGGAACCCCCACACCACGGCCAGCAGGAGAGCGCCGGCGACGGCGAGGAACCCGGCGTAGCTGAGGGTGAGTCTCAGTCGGACGCTGAGCCCTGGGCGTCTACGCATGCGTACTGTCGGGGCGGGTGGTGTCGGGGCCGGTGTCGATGCGGTAGCCGACACCCGGAACCGTGGTGATGATCCATGGTTCGCCGAGCCGTTTGCGCAATGCGGAGACGGTGATGCGGACGGCGTTGGTGAAAGGGTCGGCGTTCTCGTCCCAGGCCCGTTCCAGCAGCTCTTCGGCGCTGACGACCCCGCCTTCGGCGGCGACGAGGACTTCGAGCACGGCGAACTGTTTGCGGGTGAGCGCGACGTAGCGTCCGTCGCGGAAGACCTCCCGGCGGAAGGGGTCGAGCCGCAGGCCCGCGATCTCGCGGACCGGGGGCCGGGCGTACGCGCGCCTGCGGTCGAGCGCCCGCAGCCGCAGGACGAGCTCCCGCAGCTCGAACGGCTTGGTGAGGTAGTCGTCGGCACCGAGCTCGAACCCGGATGCCTTGTCGTCGATCCGGTCGGCGGCGGTGAGCATGAGGATCGGGATGCCGCTGCCGGAGGCGACGATGCGCCGGGCGACTTCGTCGCCGGAGGGGCCGGGGATGTCGCGGTCGAGGACCGCGAGGTCGTAGGAGTTGACGCTGAGCAGTTCCAGGGCGGAGTCGCCGTCGCCGGCGATGTCGGCGGCGATCGCCTCCAGCCGCAGACCGTCACGGACGGCCTCGGCCAGGTAGGGCTCGTCCTCCACGATCAGTACGCGCATGTCGGAAGCCTAAGCAGCACAACATATCGCCGACGTATCCAAAGACGTGTGCACACCGGACGCGCGACTCAGCCTGCCGGTGTCGGCGCGGGGCGAAGCTGGTCCGACGACGCTTCCGCCGTAGTGCGCCACCAGCGGTGCGACGCCAGCGCGGCCAGCACGGCGCCGGCGGCGTTGACCAGTACGTCGTCCACGGAGGACACCCGGTCCAGCCGCAGGACGTACTGTGCCGTTTCGACCAGGATCGAGCAGCCCGCCCCGAGTGCCAGGATCCGCGGCATGGACGCCAGCGCCGCGAACCGCATCGGGGCGAAGAACCCCAGCGCCGCGAAGACCAGCAGGTTGCCGACGATCCCGAGCGGCCCCATCGTGACCAGGTCCCTCAGCGGTACCAGGCTCACCCGCTCGGGGACGATGCCGGCCCCACCGCCCGGCATCATGGTCAACCACAGGAACGGCACCGTCCCGTGGACCATGCCCACCTCGGCCAGCGACTTGCGCCACGCCCACGCCGATGTGACGCCGGCGGCACGCCGAACGCGCGCCAGAGCCCACACCACCAGCGCGGCCGGCGGCAGCACGACCAACGTCATGAGCACCACACCGTTGAACGTGTCGTAGCAGCCGTGCCACCGCCCGGCCATGCACCTCGGAGCGGACATCATGAGCGGCCGCCGCACGACGAACACGGCGCTCGCCAGGCCGAGGATCGCCAGGCTGAGGAGCACGATCCCGCGCGTGCGGCGGGGCGGTGCTGACGAGGATGCGTTGTGGTTCATGCCCCCATTGGAGATGGAGGGCCGTTGCGGTGGCGTATGCGATTTTCGATACGCCCGCGATACACGGAATCCCCGGCGTCTAGGAACTGGCGCAAGCGGGCAGTGAGTTCAAGCATCCTCCTCACTCGCCCGGTCTTCGTCGCTCGCGAGTGGTCTGAGCGCGTCGGAGACACCTCAGAAGGCCGCATCCCTCAGGCAGAGTGGCAGGTCCACGCGTAAGCATCAGCGGCAACCACACTCGTGGCGAAGCTGCGTCGCAGCCTTGATCCAGCGCGGCCTGCTGACATCCATCGCTGACGTCAACGTCGGTGAACAGCCCCGGAGTTCAGCAGCCAGGCGGGGGCTGGGCGTCCGAGGCGGAGGTGTGGCAGAACGCCTAAGGATCGAACTCCTGAAGGGGGTGGCGCAGGTTCGAGTCCTGCCGGGGGCGCAGCAGAAGAAGAAGGGGCCGGCCCGGGAGAGTTTCCCTCCCGGGCCGGCCCCTTCGCCGTTTCATGCGCCGTGCCGCATGCGTGCCGCTCCAGGCCCTGATCGACGCGGTCACTACGGGACACGGTCCTGATCTCTACTGCCCGTTCGGCGAGCTACCGGTAACGCCGCCGTGCTGAGCCGGCGGTAAGGCCTCAGTGTTTACGAAGGGTGAGCTGACGTCACATACGGTTGATCAGATGCGAAAGACTCCCCAAGACGGATGAAATCGCCTAAATTAATCCGATTAGGATGGGATGTAGATCGCTGCGGGTCCACATCCGATCACATGCGGCCCAGCGGGTAGCCAAGCGGTGAGCGGAGGCGACAGTCGGAAGTGGTGAATACCAGAAGCGGCGATGCGGACAACACCGGCCCGTCCATACCCCACGTCCCCCATCCGCTGCACCCACCGCAGGGCCTGGGGACCATGCAGACCGCACGGCCCTTGGAGCGACACCGCATGCGGATGCGGCTGCTCGACGCCGTGGACGAGGACCGGCGCGATGTCGAAGTGCTGCTGACCGCGCTCCAGCAGGCGGTAGCCGAGGTGCACGGCCTGGGCGGCATGGTGCATCTCCCGGGCGGCGGCATGAGCGGCATCCTCTACCTGGTCGCCGACAGTGGCCTGCCGGAGTCGATGACCCGGCCCTGGCTGATCATCCCGGTACGGGGCGCGGCGCCGCCCAGCAGGGCCGCCCGCAACGACACCATCACCTGGCAGCCCGACCTGGCCCCGCCCGACCCGGTGCCGGGCCGGGACCCCGCCGCCCTGTGGCCTTCCCGACTTCCCGCCGGCATCGGTCACCTGGCCGTCCCCATTCCGAGCGGTGGCTGGCGACGCGGCGCGCTCTCCGTCCTCTTCGCCCCGGGCGCCGAGCCCGGTGCCGCGGAGCGCGCGTTTCTGAACGAGGTGGCGGCGTGGATGTCCGGGAGGCTCAGGTCGTCCGGAATCCTCAATCCGTCCCCCACCCTGCTGCGCGCTCTGGAGAACGGGCCAGGACCGCGGGAGGCCGCCTCCCCGTGGGACGCGGAACGGGTGCCCTCCCTCACGTACACCTGGGACCTGCGCACCGGTGAGCTGACCTCCGACCTGCCCGTCGAGGAGGTACTCGCCGGCATCGATCCGGGGGTGATGAGCGGCGGCATCGAGGCATGGGCAGAGCTGATCCACCCGGACGACCTGCCAGGGGCGGTAGCCGGCTTCGACACGGGCATCCAGCTGCGCGGCGGCTTCCAGAACGAGTACCGGATCCGGCGCCAGGACGGCACATACCTCTGGATCGAGGCCCGTGCCCGGACGATCACGGACGAAGACGGGACGCCGGTGAAGGTGATCGGCACCCTCCGGGACAGCAGCGAAACGCATGCCGCCGCCGAGTCGGTGGGGCGGGCGCTGCGACACATGAGCGACGGCTTCGTCTCCCTGGACACGGACTGGCGCATCGGATTTCTCAATCAGGCCGCCGAGCGGCTCCTCGGCGCTGCGGGAGATGTGGCCGGAGCCCTGCTCTGGAACATTCCCGCCGTACGTGCCGTGCCGGGGCTGGAGCAACGGTGCAGGGCCACGGCGGCCGAGGGGCAGCCGGCCGAATTCGACATACCGGGGCCGGACGGGACGTCCTGGTACCACCTGCGGCTGGTGCCGGTGCCGGAAGGCCTCACGCTCTACATCACCGACACCACCGAGCGGCATCTGCGGGAGGCCGAGCGGGCCGCCGCGGAGCGGTCGGCCGCGGAGCGGGCGGCCCTGGTGCAGCGGATCACGCGGGAGCTGGCCGAGGCCGTCACGGCCCAGGATGTGATGGCGGCGGTGGCCGACGGCGTGATGACACCCCTCGGGGCCACCGGACTCGTCATGCTCGGTGTGGTCGGCGACCGGCTGAACGTGGTCGGCTCCCGTGGGTATCCGGATCGCTTCACCCGAGTGCTGGACGGGCAGTGGACAGTGAGCGACACCACGAACCCGGTGGGTGACGCCCTGCGCACCCGCACCCCCCTCTTCATCTCCTCCCCGGAGGAGTTCCTGAAGCGTTACCCGAGGATCAAGACCCTGATCCGGGAGGGCGGCAAGCAGGCGTGGGCCTTTCTGCCGCTGGCGGTATCAGGGCGGGGGATCGGCGCGGCGGTGATCTCCTTCGGCCGACCGCGGGTGCTGGGTGATGACGAACGAACGCTGCTGACCGCGCTCAGCGGACTGATCGCACAGGCCCTGGAGCGGGCCGGGCTCTACGACGAGGCGACGACCCGGGCCCGTACCCTCCAGCGCAGCCTGCTGCCGCAGGCACTGCCCGAGCTGCCCGAGGTGACGACGGCAGCGCGCTACCAACCGGCCAAGCAGGGAGCCGACGTCGGCGGCGACTGGTACGACGTGATCCCGCTCTCCGCTGCCCGGGTGGCGCTCGTGATCGGTGACGTCATGGGCCACGGCATGGCTGAGGCCGCCACCATGGGCAGGCTCCGTACGGCGGTCCGCACCCTCTCGGAGCTTGAGCTGCCGCCCGACGAGATCCTCGGTCACCTCAACGACATCGTCGGCGAGCTGGGCACCGATGCCTTCGTAACCTGCCTGTACGGCATCTACGACCCGGTGACCCGGCGTCTGTCGTACGCCAGCGCCGGTCAGCCGCCCCCGGCAGTGGCCCACCCCGACGGCACCGTCACCTTCCTGTCCATGACCCCGGACCCGCCACTGGGGGTGGCCGCTCCGCCCTTCGAAACCCTCGAGACCCTACTGCCCGCCGACAGCTTGCTCGCCCTCTACAGCGACGGCCTGGTCGAGAGCAAGGACAGGGATGTCACCACCGGCCTGAGCCGCCTCGCCGAGCTCCTCTTTCAGTCCGTGAACGCCATGCCGACGTCACGCGCGGACGCGTCCGACCTGGACGCCCTCTGCGCCACCCTCACCTCCGCTCTCCTCCCCGCCCACGGCGCGTTGATAGACGACGCTGCCCTGCTGCTCGCCCGCACCCACCCGCTGGACGCGGAGAATGTCGCCGAGTGGCCGTTGCCGGAGGACCCGGTGGCGGCGGGCCAGGCACGTGACCTGGTCCGCGCCCAGCTCAAGGACTGGGACCTGGCCGATGAGGACCTGATCATGACCACCGAACTCCTGGTCAGCGAGCTGGTCGGGAACGTCATCCGGCACGCCTGCGGCCCCATCCGGCTGCGCATGCTCCGCAGCCGCACACTGATCTGCGAGGTGTCCGATGCCACTCTGACCACGCCGCACATCCGCCACACCTCCGCCACCGACGAGGGCGGCCGCGGCCTGCAGCTCATCTCCGCACTCTGCCAGCGCTGGGGCACCCGCCACACCCGCACCGGCAAGTCCATCTGGACCGAACAGCCCCTCCCGCCGCCTCAGTTTGATCTTTAATCTCGTGCCCGCCAGGGGCGTGTACGAACGCAGCCTTCCCCTCCGCGCGGGGAGTTCGTCGCCAGTTGGCCGCCCGGTCACCGGCACTGCGTCGACACCGTCCTCGCACGTCTGTCCGAGTCTCCAACTTGTGTGCCACGCCGATGAGATGGGCCTTGGGGCTGCTGCGCGGCGCCGGCCCGTAAAGGGCTAGGGTGGGCGGCATGTCCGCCCCGGAACTGATCCGCATCGTCTCCCGCGACTCGCCCATGGCGCTCGCCCAGGTGGAGCGCGTGCGCAGCGAACTCGCCGCGCTCCACCCGCACATCCGCACCGAGGTCGTGCCGGTCAAGACGACCGGCGACAAGTGGATGGGGGACCTGGCCCAGGTCGAGGGCAAGGGCGCGTTCACCAAGGAAGTCGACGCTGCCCTCCTCGCCGGACAGGCGGACCTGGCGGTGCACTGCGTCAAGGACGTCCCCGCCGACCGGCCCCTGCCGGCCGGAACCGCCTTCGCCGCCTTCCTCAAACGCGATGACATCCGCGACGCTCTTGTCCACCCCACCGGGCTCACCCTCGACGAACTGTCAGAAGGCACCCGCGTCGGCACCTCCTCCGTACGGCGCATCGCCCAGCTCGCCGCCTCCCACCCCCACCTGAACTGTGTACCGATGCGCGGCAACGCCAACCGCCGCCTGGACAAACTCGCAGCGGGCGACGCCGATGCCCTCCTCCTGGCCGTCTCCGGCCTGAAGCGCATCGACCGTACGGACGTGATCACCGAGATCCTGCCGACCGAGGTGATGATGCCGCCGATCGGTGCCGGGATCCTCGCCCTCCAGTGCCGCGAGAACGACACCGACCTGATCGACACGGTCAGCGGCCTCGGCCATCCCGACACCCACCGCGAGGCCACCGCCGAGCGCATGTTCCTCCACGTCCTCCAAGGCCACTGCAACTCACCCATCGCGGGATACGCCAATGCCGAACGCAACGGTGAACTGTCCCTGCGCGCATGTGTGTTCACCCCCGATGGCAAGACCGTCCTCAACGCCCACGAATGGGCGGGTCCCCTCGACCCGGCCACCCTGGGCACCTCGGTCGCCGTCGCACTGCTCCGCCAGGGCGCACGCACCCTGATCAACTCCATCGCGCACTGACACGACCCGACCTGTCGGGACCCTGCAGCGCGGGAAGAGGACCTTCGCCGCGGTGGGTGTCCGTGTGAAGCAGCGGATGCCGCAGCAGGCCAACACGGTCGGGGACGGCACATCGTCCGTCTCGTCGGCGGGCGTCGTGACCGGGGCGGGCCGGGAGCGGGGCGCGGGCATCGGCGAGGAGCTGGTAGGGCTTCTCGTCCATGCACACCACGGGACGTGCCCGGTCGTAGGGCCGGGCATAGACGGCCAGCACGTCTTCCATCCGGGCCGCGAACTCCGCGTTCGCTCGTGGTGGGATGGTCCAGCACTTTCTCAGATGAGGACGCAGTTCCGTTTTTTTTAAGACCCGCCCGATGGTGGAGTGGTCCAGATCGGGCATGTCCGCGGCCAGCGCGACGTGCTTCTCCAGCAGCCGCAGCGACCACCGGGTATAGCCCTGGGGCGGCTGTGAGCACGCCATCGCGATCAGCCGGGCTTCGACCTCGCCGGTCACCGGCGAGGGCACCGGCGGCAGGTCGCGCTTCTTCCGCGCGATCGTGGCGTGCACATCGCCACCGGTCTCGGCGAAACGCTTGGCAACCGTCCTGCATCTGCCGCGTCGGCTGGTGGCACGCTGTCTCCGCCGACCAGGGCACGCCCTCGCTTCACCTCATCGGCCTTGCCGCGCAGGCCGGGGGCGGCTGGCGGCGCATGCCGATGGACACGTCTCGGGTGCCCTTTGCCACGTCGACCCGCGCGCCGAACAGTATTGAGACCAAAGATAGCTATTGTCTCAAATCGGTAATCTGAAGCGTGTGTGCAGGTATTTATGACGATTGGTCAGGAAGATTCCCTTTGTCGGTTACTGGCCGACAGTTCAACATCGTGATCGGCGAGGCTCTCGCCGCATCCTGTACGGAAAGGAACCACTCATGTTCCACAGCAGACGCATCGCCGCCGCCGCGCTCGTAGCCTGCGCGATTGTCGGAGCCGGCGCACTTCCGGCCTCCTCCGCCGAGCGTGGAGACGACCGCGGGCACCACAGGAGCTACGACCACGACTACGACCGCTTCCGCGGTAACGGATGGCAGCACGAACACGACTACGGCCACGGCCGCGACCGCTTCCGCGGTAACGGATGGCAGCACGACTACGGCCACCACTACGGCCGCGACCGCTTCCGCGGTAACGGATGGCAGCACGACAACGGCCACCACTCCTGGCGGTAAGCAGCCGTGCCGTCAGGCCCCGCGCTGAGCCGTTCGGGGCGAGGTGTCGAGAACCTGCGCATGTGAACGAGCGTCATCACAGGCTCGATGTCGGGATTCCGCTGCCTGGACCGCAGCACCAAAAGCTTGGTGTCTGCCAGGCAGCGGTTTCAGATTCCGTTGTGGCGGCAAGCTGATAGGCCCGCCGACCGGCAGTTACTCTCCAGATCGGCGGGTCTACGGGCGCTACCGTCGTAGCCCTGAAAGTCCTTGGTGTGCAGCCGAAGCCGCGCTCGAGGTGCAGCATGGCTGCGAGGGCCGTGGTGAGCAGCTGCCGTCGCCTGCACGACTGATCCGTGGGTCGACGGGTCCTCGCCCGCATTCACCGCATGGGGCGCCAGTGCCGCGAGAGGCACAAGCCACCCGAATTAGCGATCGACTCCAGTCTCGGAGCTCCAGGGATGCTCCCGATGGCCTCAGGGGACCACCCACGAAATGCGGTAGGCTCGCGGGTCACGGAATTCCGTCGGTGGCCCGAGGCCGGGCCGTGCTGGACCAGCCCAGTCTGAGACGGAGCAGCGGTTCCGGGCGCGGTGTCGGGCAGGGCACCGCGCATTCCGAGGAGGAACTCCATACCTCTGCCCGCCCAACTGCCGCCCGGGCGCGCGGAGGCAAGTCACCGCTGAAGCCAGAGCACCCCGCCGCCACCCCCGCCAAGTCAGTTCGCAAGCAACGCCGCAAGAACGAAGAGAGCAGGAAACCGGCGCAGGCCCAGCGTGAGGCGGAAGCAGCCGAGCAGCGAGTCCGGCAGGGGAGGAAGAGCACGACCAGGCGCAGGCCGAGGCCGAGCGGGCCGAAGCGGCACTTCATGACCTCGAAGAGCCCACGACCGAACTGGCCCAGCAACTCCACGCGACGGTCGAACTGCGACGCCAGGTCCAAAACGACCTCGGCAACGCACGCATCCGAGCCGCGGAAACAGACCGTGCGATACAGCAGGCACGCCACGCCGCCCAGACGGCGCGGACCGAGCGCTTGAAGAAGTGAACCCCGCTTGCCACCGGGGACGGAGGCCGCGAGCGGCGTTCGAGGATCAGGATCTGTGACCGCGGGCGCACCGCACTCCCTGAAGGGTCTGCCGTGCCCGGTGTGATCGCTCTTGCCTGGGGAGATGAAGCAACGACCGACATCTGTTCGGTTGCACCGGCCAAGCTGGCCACATCCGATGGGACTGGCGCGAACGGTAGGAAGCACAGCCACTCCGATCCGTCTATCGGGCCAAGCCGCCCGTTGACGCCAACTAGATACTGAGTGTAGATACTGAGGTATGACCGTTCCTCTGGCACTCCTCGGACTCCTCGAACGGGAGTCGAGCCACGGCTACGACCTCAAGCGCGACTACGACACCTACTTCGGTCGGGGTAAGCCGCTGCCCGCCGGGCAGGTCTACTCGACCCTGGGCCGCCTCGCCCGTGACGGAAAGGTCGAGGTCGGCGAGACAGAGTCCGGGTCGGGGCCAGACCGCAAGCGCTACGTGATCACCGAGCTGGGGGTCACGCAGGTCGAGAGCTGGCTGACCGAGCCGGTCGCGGGTGAACCGCACCTGCAGACGGTGTTGTTCACCAAGGTCGTACTGGCGCTGTTGCTGGAGCGAGACCCCCGCGTGTACCTCGACATCCAGCGCGCCGCCCACATGGAGCGGATGCGGGAGCTGACCGAACTGCGTCGGACCGGCAGCACGATCGACTCACTGCTCGCCGACCACGGCGTGTTCCACCTGGAGGCCGATCTGCGGTGGATGGACCTGACCGTGGCGCGGCTCGCCGCCCTGACAGCGGAGGTGCGCTCATGAGTTCGGACGAAGGCTTCCTTGTAGAAGCGCGGGACGCTGTCCTGTCGTTCGGACAGACGCCCGCCCTGCAGGGCGCGAACCTCTCGGCAGCCGAAGGCGAGATCCTCGCCGTCACCGGCCCGAGCGGCTCCGGCAAGTCCACACTGCTGCACTGCCTGGCCGGGATCCTCGTGCCCGACTCCGGCGAGATCTGGTTCGACGGCCGCCGCATCGACACCCGGCGCGAGCCCGAGCGCAGCGAACTGCGTCGGGACCGCTTCGGCTTCGTCTTCCAGTTCGGTCAGCTCGTCCCCGAGCTGACCGCCGAGGAGAACGTCGCCCTGCCGCTGCTGCTCGCCAAGTCCCGCAGGGCGAGCGCGCTGGCCGAGGCCCGGTCGTGGTTCGGGCGGCTCGGCCTGGACGGTCTCGAGGGGCGCCGATCCGGCGAGCTCTCCGGCGGACAGGCCCAGCGTGTCGCCCTGGCCCGCGCTCTGGTCTCCCGGCCCAAGGTGCTGTTCGCCGACGAGCCGACCGGGTCGCTCGACTCGCTCACCGGCGAGCATGTGATGGACCTGCTGGTCGCCTCCGTACGCGAGGAGGGCACCACCGTCATCCTCGTCACCCACGAGCCGCGGGTGGCCGCGTACGCGAACCGTGAAGTCATTGTCCGCGACGGCAAGGTGACGTCGCTGTATGTCGAACGGCTCACCTCGTGATCCGCCTCGGCCTGCGCCTCACCCTGAGCGGCGGCAGGGAGGCCGCCACCCGCCTCGCCGTCATCGTGGCCGCCGTCGCCCTGGGCGTCTGCCTGCTGCTGAGCATCCTGGCGGCCATCAACGCCACCGCTACCCAGAACAGCCGGAACGCCTGGCTCAACACCGGCTCCGGCAAGAGCGCGTCGAGCCAGTCCGCAGCGAAGGCGGACACGGACCCGCTGTGGTGGCTGCTCAGGGCGGACCACTTCGACGGCAAGATCATCGGTCGCGTCGACGTCGCCGCCACTGGCCCGAACTCTCCAGTCCCACCAGGCCTTTCACGCCTTCCCGGACCAGGCGAGTTCTACGCCTCACCGGCCCTCAGCAAGCTCCTCCACTCCACCCCCGTCGCCGAACTCGCCGACCGCTACCCCGGCCACGAGGTCGGCACGGTCGGCAAGACGTCGCTCCCGGGCCCCGACTCCCTGGTCATCGTCATCGGCCACAGTCCCGACCAGCTCGCGAAGCGGCACGACGCCACCAGGGTCACCTCGATCACCACCGTCACCCCCAGTGCCTGCAACGGCACGAACTGCACGGTCAGGGCGGGCATCGACAACAGGGGCATCAAGCTCATCCTCTCCGTCGCGGGTACCGCCCTGATCTTCCCGGTGCTCATCCTCATCGGCACGGCCACCAGGCTGGCGGCCGCCCGCCGTGAGCAGCGCTTCGCCGCGATGCGTCTGGTGGGCGCCACGCCGCGGCAGATCTCGATGATCTCGGCCGTCGAATCGACGGTCGCCGCGGTCATCGGCACGGCCGTCGGATTCGGCCTCTTCTCCCTGTTCCGTACGCAGTTGGCGGCGGTCAACCTCACGCGTACGCCGTACTTCGTCAGCGATCTCACGCTCAGGACCGGCGACATCCTGCTCGTCACCATCGCTGTCCCGGTGGGGGCCGCGATCGCGGCCCGGATCGCCCTGCGCCGCGTGCAGGTCTCCCCGCTCGGGGTCACCCGGCGCGTCACGCCACGCCCGCCGCGGGTCTACCGGGTGATCCCGCTGGTCGCCGGTATCGCCGAACTCTCGTACACCATCGGCCGGGTGCCCAGGAGCACCAACGGCCAGATCTGGGTCTTCGTCCCGGGAATCCTGCTGGTCCTGTCCGGACTCGTCATCGCAGGACCCTGGCTGACCATGGCCGGAGCCCGCGTCCTGGCCCGGCTCACAAACCGGCCTGCGCTGCTCATTGCAGGCCGGCGGCTGGCGGACGACCCGAAGGCCGGCTTCCGCGCGGTCAGCGGGCTGGTCCTCGCCCTGTGCGTCACCAGCGCGGCCGTAGGGATCATCGGCTCGCTGAACGCCGAGCGTGGCATACCGAAGGGCAGCCCGGCGGTCGCCAGTGCCCTGGTCGCCAACTACGTCCAGGGATTCAACCGTCCGGGGGAGCCGGTCGGAAGCGTGCCCCCGCTCTCGGCGGCCACGCTCGGCGACCTGAACTCCGTACCGGGCGTCAAAGGCGTGCTGATGATCCACACGAACCCGCTCGGCACCGCGGACCCGGCCTGGCGCGGCCCCCAAGGCGTCGAGACACCGCCGGTGGCCGGCCTGGCCTCGTGCGCCGAGCTCTCGAAGATGCCGGCCTACAGCACATGCGCCTCCGGAGCCGAAGCGGCGTCGGTCAGCGAGAACTACACCCTCTTCGGCACGTACGACTGGGAGCACTGGCCCACGGCATGGCCCGCCGCCGCCATCTCCACCCAGCGGCTCGCCCGCCTCCCGGTCCAGCAGATCGCCGTCGCCACCAACGGATCGACGTCGGCGATCGAACGCGCGCGCACCATCCTCGCGAACACGTATCCCGACCAGGACGTTCCGTGGACCGTCCGGGAGGACCATGCCGAAAGTGGCGCGCAGCTCGCCGGATACCAGCAACTGGTCAACGTGGTCATCCTGGTCAGTTTCCCCATCGCCGGCTGCAGCCTGGCGGTAAGCGTGGCCGGCGGCCTGCGCGACCGCAAGCGCCCCTTCAGTCTGCTGCGGCTGACCGGCACGCAGCTCGGGGTGCTTCGGCGGGTGGTGCTGCTGGAGAGCGCGGTCCCACTCCTGGTGGTCGCGGTGGTGGCGATCGGGATGGGCTTCCTGGCTGCCCAGCTGTTCGTGCAGGCACAGTTCAACTACTCGATCCGGGCGCCGGGGATCCAGTACTACGCGATCGTGCTCGCCGGGCTCGTCGCCTCGCTGGGGGTCATCGCGTCCACGATGCCGCTGCTGAGGCGGATCACCGGACCCGAAACGGCACGCAACGAATAGCAGTACGACGACGGCTCGGACCGGCTGACCGCAGCCGGTCCGAGCCGTCCGTCGTTCAGCGCGGCTGGATCGCGACCTCGTACTCGAGCAGCGCGACCCGGCCGTCGCCCATCAGCACCGTTACGCACTTGTAGATCGTGTTCTTGCTGACACCTCGGTGTCCACGACCACGTCATCGACCCGGCCGCCGCCGCTTGCCGCACCGTGCTCCGACGCTGTGCCGCCCTTGAGACAACGCCTGCTCGTACAGGGCGCTGCGGGTCGCCGAGGAGGCTCGCGATCGTCCCGCGCTGCTCGCGGCCGTGCGAGGACAGGCGCCGGGAGTGCGATTGCGCTTCGTCGCGGAATCGAGCCTCGACACCCCCGAGTTGCGGCGCGGCGAGGTCGACCTGGAGGCGAACGCCAACCGCCCGAGCGCACCGGACATCCGTACCGAGAACGTGGGCGAGACCCGCCTCGTCATCGTCGTGCGGCAAGGGCACCCCCTAACCCGCGTCAAAACCGTCACCGCAGAGCAGTACGCCGCCGCTGAGCACGTCACCGTCTCGCGGCGCGGAAATCTCAGCAACGCCCTCGACGACGCCCTCGCGCCGCTCGGCCTCACCCGCCGCGTGGTGGCGACCGCGCCCACCGAAGCAGCCGCGCTGGCGTTCGCGCGCGGCTCCGATCTCCTGATCAACGATCTCGCTCACTCGGTCGACTCCTGGCCGATGAGCAGGTCGAGCAGGCTGGCGGGGGCGTTGTCGCCGAAGATGAGCTGGTGATTCTTGTCGGATTCGGCGGCGAACTGGGCACTGCGGGGAAAGAGAGCCTGCTCGTACTTCGCAAGGGCGGCTTCGATGTCGTCGGAATGCGCGGCGATGGCTTTGCCGAGTTCAGCGCCGTCGAACATGGCGAGGTTGGCGCCCTCCCCGGCGAACGGTGACATGAGGTGGGCGGCGTCGCCCAGCAGCGTCACTCCGGGAACGCGGTCCCAGCAGTGGCCGATCGGCAGGGCGCTGATCGGGCGCGGGGCGAGGGCGGTTTCCCCGTCAGTGATGAGTGCGGTGAGTTCAGGCGCCCATCCGGAGAATTCTGCCGCGACCTGGGCCGCCGCCGTTTCGGGACTGGCGAGGATGGCGGCGATCCATTCCTGCGGTTTGTTGAGCGCGACGTAGGTGTGAAGAACGGCGTCGGCCTCTCGATGGCCAAGGATCCCCTTGCCGGCTGTGACGGCGAACAGGGAACCGTCGCCGGCGGCCTTGGCCGCTGCGGGGTGGCGTTGGTCGGCGTCGTACAGGTAGGTCTCGATGAACGACGTGCCGACGTACTCGGGCTTCGCGTCGGAGAGCAGCGGCCGGATCCTCGACCAGGCGCCGTCCGCGCCGACGAGGAGGCCGGTCGTCACGGTTGGCCCGTCGGCGAAGGTCAGCTCGTGCCTTCCGTCTCCGAGGCGGCGGACACTGGTGACCTTGTGTCCCCACTGGATCATCTCGCCGGGCAGCGAGTTGAGCAGGATCCGACGCAGGTCTCCGCGGAGCACCTCAGGGCGACCGCCCGTGCCGTCGTCGGGCTGGTCGAGCAGTACCGCGCCGTGCTGGTCGAGCACGCGCAGGGCCTCGCCGCCTTCGTGGATGATCGCGCGGAACTCGTCGGTGAGGCCGGCCGCTTCGAGGGCGAGCTGCCCGTTGTACTCGTGGATGTCGAGCTGACCGCCCTGCGTGCGGGCGTCCGCCGATGTCTCGGCCTCGTAGATGGTCGCGGGGATGCCGTGCAGGTGCAGGACCCGTGCGAGGGTCAGGCCGCCGAGCCCGGCGCCGACGATCGTGACGGGAGTGGTCATGGTGGTTTCCCTTTCGCTTGGACACCGCTCTACTGCGATACAGTGTTCGCAGTACCGGCGCTACGATAGCACTACTGCGAACAGTGAGCGCAGTAGTGAGGAGGAAAACCGATGGACGACGCTCACACGGTGATCTGGAACCGGCCGGAGCGGGCCGCGAAAGGCCCCGTGCCGTCACGCACCCGGGCGGAGATCACCAGCGCCGCTATCGCGATCGCCGACGCCGAGGGCATCGAGGCACTGTCCATGCGGCGCGTCGCCAAGGAACTGGGAACGGGCACAGCCTCGCTCTACCGCTACCTGGCGTCCAAAGACGACCTGCTCGACCTCATGCTCGACGCCGTAGCGGCCGAAGACGACGGCCCGCCTGCCCGCACCGGCGACTGGCGCAGCGACCTGCGAAGCCTGGCCCATCGTTCCCGAGCCACCATCCACCGGCATCCCTGGATGACCTCCCTCGCAGCAGGGCGCCCATCACTTGGACCGAACTCCCTCGATGCCACCGAACACGCACTCGCCGCCCTCGATCCCCTCGGCTTCGACATCGACGTCATGATCACCGTCGTCAACACGCTGCAGGCCTTCGTCCGCGGCTACGTCATCGGCGAGCTCGCCGAACAGGAAGCCGTCCGACGCTCCGGAGTCGGCATCCAGGAATGGATGGACGCCCACGCGCCCTACCTCGACAAAGTCGTCAAGACCGGGCGCCACCCACTCCTCGCCCGGGTCATTCGTGATGCCGAGCTCCCCCACGCGGCCGACAGCGCCCAGCGCGGGTTCGAACTGGGACTAGAACGACTCCTCGACGGATGGGAAGCCAACCTCCCTGTCCGGCCCTGACGATCCGGCAGCATCAACCGGGGGTTCATCGGGGAACTCCAAACCCCGACGCCGGCCTCCGCGCGCCGAACCCCCGACGCAACGCGATTCCCCGAAACGACCCGCCAGGGCTTGCACGGATCGGTGGACACCTCGTCGTATCTGCTTGTTGGGCAGCTCGGCGAACCAGCGTTCCACCAGGTTCAGCCACGACGATCCGGTGGGCGTGAAGTGCAGGTGAAGGCGGGGTGGGCCGGCAGCCAGATACTGACGGCCGGGGTTTTGCGGGTGGCGTAGTTGTCCAGCACCGGTTCCTGGTCGAGACGGCGTGCTTGAACGCCGTTCCATAGGGTCGGACGCTGAGCCGGCACAACCTAACCCCGAGCGGTACCGGCAGATGCGCGACGAACACGGCGCGCCTGAGCACCGCTTGGTGCAGTTCAGCGCCAAGCGGGTCGGCTGGTCCCGGTCAGGCTGCCGGGGCGGTCAGGACGGCCTTGGCCGCCAGCCGGAGATTCCTGATCATCGGATTCGGGTCGCCCTTGCGGCTGACCAGGACGACCTGGCTGGGGGGAGCGCCCTCCATCGGGACGGTGACGAGGTTGGGACGCAGTGAGCTACGCCGATCGCCGACCGGTAGCACGGCGATCACCCTGCCACTCGCGACGAGTTCGAGCTTGTCCTCGTAGCTCTCGATCGGCGGCACGCCGGCCCCGAGGATCCGGTAGGAAGTCCAGTCCGCGGTTTCGAACGCGCACGGCGCCGCCTCCTCGCCGGCCAGTTCTTCCGCGGTCACCGACGCGCGGTCGGCCAAGGGATGGCCGCGCGGGACCACGAGCATCCGGGGCTCCTCGTACAGCGGGGTGGTGAACACGTCGTCGGCGGCAAGCGGCAGCGGGGCCCGCGCGATCAGGGCGTCGACGCGCTTGTCGGACAGCGCCCCGACGTCGCGGCAGCTCAGGTACCGGGTGGCGATCTCGGCGTCCGGGCAACGGCGGCGCAGTTCCCGTACGGCGGCAGTGATCACCAGGTCTTCAACGTAGCCGATGGCGATTCGTTCGGTCTGGGCTTGTTCACGCACGGCCAGCTCGGCCTGGCGGGCGGCCTGCAGCAGGGCTTGGGCCCGGGGGAGGAACCTCTGGCCGGCCGGAGTGAGCCGGGTGCCCTGGGGTACGCGGTCCAGCAGTCGTGCGCCGAGATACTTCTCGAGCCGTTGAATCTGGCGGCTCAGTGCCGGCTGGGCCACGTGCAAGTCGGCGGCGGCCCGGCCGAAGTGCTGGTGCGCCGCCACCACGGTGAAGTAGCGCACCAGCCGCAGTTCCAGGTCCTGTCCGAGATCGTTCACCCTTCCAGCGTACGCGTCATGCCGTTTCGGAATGACTAGGTTGCCGAACCGGTCTTGGACGGCCATGCCGTCCTGGGCCTTGACTGAAAAAGCAACGTTTCCCCAAGAAAGCGACAGGCGCGATGAAGGCGATCCAGTTCCACGAAGCGGGCGGGCCGGAAGTTTTGCAGTATGACGAGGTGCCGGTTCCCGAGATCGGCCCGGGCGAGGTGCTCGTCCGGGTGCACGCGGCGGGCATCAACCCGCCGGACTGGTACCTGCGTGAGGGGATGAAGGTCATGCCGGCCGAGATGAGGCCGGCGCTGGAGTTCCCCCTGATCCCCGGAACGGACATGTCGGGCGTGGTCCAGGAGGTCGCTCCGGACGTGCTGGGCTTCGCCGTCGGTGACGAGGTCTTCGGCATGCTGCGGTTCCCCGGATTCGACGGCCGGACGTACGCCGAGTACGTGGCCGCGCCTGCTTCGGACCTGGCTCACAAGCCGGCCGGTATCGACCACGTGCAGGCGGCTGGGGCGCCGATGGCCGTGCTTACGGCCTGGCAGTACCTGGTTGATCTCGGCCACGACGTGCCGTCTCCTTTCACCGGCCAGGTGCACCAGCCGGTGCCGATCACGCCAGGGATGACCGTGCTGGTCAACGGGGCCGCCGGTGGAGTGGGCCACTTCGCGGTGCAGCTGGCGAAATGGAAGGGGGCACACGTAATCGCGGTGGCCTCGGGCCGGCACGAGCAGTTCCTGCGCAAGCTCGGCGCCGATGAGTTCATCGACTACACCAGGACGCAGGCCGCGGACGTGGTCAGCGGTGTCGACCTGGTGATCGACACCGTCGGTGGCCCGGACAGCTCACGCTTCCTGACCGTGCTCAAGCGCGGCGGCACCATGCTTCCGGTGTTCTTCGCCCAGTACGACCCGGAAGAGACGGCGAGTCTGGGCATCACAGTCTCGGACATTCAGGTGCGTTCCAACGGCCCCCAGCTCGCCGAGATCGCGCGCCTGTTCGACGAGGGCAAGCTCCAGGTCGGGGTGGACAGCACCTACCCGCTGCCCGAGGCGGACAGCGCACACACGCGAGCCGCGCAGGGCCACCTCCAAGGCAAGATCGTGCTGACGGTGGTCTTGTGATCGCCGAACTCCAGCAGGCGGTGGCGAACTACGCCCACGCCCTAGACGAGCTGAATGTGCCCGAGCTCGAAGCGGTCATGACCGAAGACACCACCTGGACCTTCACGTTGCCCGGACAGGGAGTGCTCGGCCCGGTCGCCGGACGCGCGGCGGTGCTCGACTTCATCCGTGACGGGCACACGTCCCAGACCGGAAGGGTGCGGCACCACCTGGGCAATGTCGTGGTCACGACGACGGACGCCGCCACCGCTGAGGTGCGGGCCTATCTGGTGCAGACGAGGAACACCGGCGAAAGCATCCAGATGATCTCGACCGGGGTCTACACGTTCGGCCTGCGCCGGTCCGACGGTGGGTGGCGGATCGCCGAGCTCACCCTGACGCTGGACAACGCCGTTTAGGGCGGGGCTAGGCAGTGTGTCCGGCGGATCATCGGGTGCCTGCCTGCGACGCCCGGGTACCGATTGGGCCGACGACGAACAGCACGGCCCTCTGTAGGGATATGGTCAGCCGGTCGACGCGTTGTTGAACGCCAGGAGGTTCGGCTGCCCACTGGCAGATCGAGCAGGCGGTCGGGGACAGCCAGAGTGGTGGTGGCCTTTCCGACGGTCGTGGGGGTTAGATCCTTCGACGTGGAGAGCAGGTAGGCGGCGAGTCCCGCCACGTGTGCCGCGGCCTGCGAGGTGCCGACGACCGTTGTGTTCACCCTATGGTCCCTCGGCTCCGGGATCGTGTGCTTGATCCGGCGTCTTCGCAGACAGCGCCTGTTGCGGCGAGAGCTGTACGCCTTGTCACCGCTGACCGCGACATCGGCACCAAGGTTCTCGGAGCGGGCAAAGATTCCTACCCTGCACAGCCGTCATCCGATGTGGAACGATGAAATCACCGCAAGACCGCCGCGTGAAACGCGAGCGACAGCCGGGACCGGCACCTGCTGACCGGCCCGTCCCTCTTCTCCTTGCGGAACCGAATCCACTTCCAGGAGGTGTCAGCCGTGGAAGCCGTCACCTTCAAGAACACCCTGCGCCCCGGCGTGACGGGCCGGCTCAGCCGGTGCCGCGGACGACGGTGCCGTTCCGCACGGTCGTCATCTCGTGGGGGACCGGGCTCCCCCGCGACGGCAACTCGGATGCGGGTGCCGCACAGCCACCCCTAGGCTGCGCTCGCGGGGCGGGCGAGGCGCCGTATCGACCGTCAGTGGATCGGAGAGGCACGGGGTATGACCAGTCAACTGTTCGCGATCTGCTTCAATGCGACCCGGCCGTCGGGCCTGGCGCGGTTCTGGTCCGGGGTCCTGGGCTGGGAGTTGGCCGACGGTCCGGACGACGACGTCGCGATCCTGCCCCCTGATACCGCCGGGTTCCGCATCCGTTTCCTGCCGAGCCGGGAGCCGAAGACCGGTCAGAACCGGGCGCACTTCGACCTGACGAGCACCTCCCGGGAGGATCAGCAGCAGACGGTGGCCAGGGCCCTGGAGTTCGGCGGGAAACACATCGACGTGGGCCAACGCCCGGAAGAGGGGCATGTGGTGCTCGCCGATCCAGACGGCAACGAGTTCTGCGTCATCGAGGCGGGCAACAAGTTCCTCGCCGACACCGGCTTCATCGGAGCGCTGGCCTGCGACGGTACGCAGGAGGTCGGTTACTTCTGGAGCGAGGCGCTGCGGTGGCCGCTGGTCTGGGACCAGGACCAGGAGACCGCGATCCAATCGCCGAACGGCGGTACGAAGATCACGTGGGGTGGTCCTCCGGTGGCACCGAAGACGGGCACGAACAGGCTGTACTTCGAGCTGGCGCTCCCCACCGACGCCGACTGGGAGGCGGAGGTCGACCGCCTGATCTCGCTCGGCGCGACGCGCACCGACACCGGCGAGGGCGACGGCGGCCGGGTGCTGATGCTCGACCCCGACGGCAACGAGTTCTCCGTACAGAGGCCCCGGTAGCGGGGCTGTTGTCGGGTGGGCTGTGTTTCCTAGGCGTTCGCTTGTGAAACGCGCGGTCACTCGACAGTCCACCTGCGGCGATCATGATTCATGAGTTGTTGCAAACAACTGGACGTCTGAAACGCCGAAGTACCAGCACTCACGGACCCCTTTACGGGCAATCGATGTTCAAAAGATGCAATGCGGGCGATCTTCCTTCTATCTATGCCGCCCACTCAACTCCGAGTTGGGCGATGGCCCGGCGCTGTTCGGAAGTGAGCTTCGTCCTGCGGGTTTGGTGTTGAAGAGCCAGATACCGAGCTTGACCTCGATCACAGGGAGTGCCGAGTTGAGCTACACGCATCCGGACCTGAACCTCGCCGACGCCGAAAAGGGGTACACCCACTTCGTCCTGTACACCGAGCCGGAGATCGGCGTCGCGGTCGCCGCGTCGAACGCCACAGTGTCCATCATGTGGAAGACCTCGTACGTCCAGGAGTTGCTGGAAAGGCTCCGCTGGTGCGAACGCTCTGCACACCACGCTCGTGGACAACCAGACGATCCCGAAGCTGATCCCGCTGACGTCTCCAGCTCTGTCACCGGCCGCCGGTAGGTTGGCCGCCGTGTTGGTGGGCACCGAGGATACCCGGCTGGTCGTCCTGCGGGGCAACAGCGCGTCGGGCAAGTCGAGCGTCGCGGCCGGACTCCGCGAGAAATTCGGCCGGGGCCTGGCCCTGGTCGGCCAGGACAACCTTCGCCGGGTCGTGCTGCGCGAGCGGGACCGGCCGGGCGCGGCGAACGTCGGCCTGATCGACACCGTCGCCCGCTATGCCCTGGACGCCGGGTACCACGTCGTTCTGGAGGGCATCCTGTACGCCGACCACTACGGCGAGATGCTCGGACAGCTGCGCGCTGACCACCGCGGCCCGACTCACGGCTACTACCTGCACGTGCCGTTCGAGGAAACCGTCGCTCGGCACGCCACCAAGCCGATCGCCAACGAAGTCGGAAAGACACAACTGCGCGACTGGTACCGGGAGCTGGATTTACTCCCCAACGGCGTCGAGATCGTCATCGGCGCCGACAGCGCCCTCACAGAGACCGTCGACCGCATCATGCTCGACACCGGCCTGGCCGGCCTTCCCGCACTGGAGCACTGACACTGGCGGCAGCCGAAGGCCGTCCCCCATAGCCACTTCAGGACGTCGGAGAGCCGCAGGATCTCCACGGGTGGGGCCGCTTGAGGCCAACATGCCGGGGCCGCTGAACGGGTCTGGCACAAGTTCCGTGAACTGCGCACGCTGAGTGATCGGTTGGGGATCACAGCCCCGACTGGCTAGGCTCCAAGGCCGTGAGTGGACCGGTAATGGTGATCGAGTTGGCGGAGGCGGTCCCGCATTCGGCGATCCAGCGTCTTCGTGAATTTCTGGTTCGCTCATCGGCGCGTTGTGAGGAGAAGCGGGTCGGTGAGTACGACCTGAACATCCGCACGGAGAGCCTCGGCATCACGGACACCGTGGGTGTCGACGGGCGTCGGCCCATCCCAGGCCGCGCCACGACGGCCCCCCACGTGTAGACGACCGGTGACGGCAGGGCGATGGCCACCGCCAGCCCGGCCGATCCCACGGTCAGCAGGACCGCGCCCAGCAACGTGGCCTGCCGCCCCGTGTGGTGGGCGGACCACATGCCACCCATGCCGCCGGGCAGGAACAACGCGGCGATGTCGAGTCCGCCCGCGGCTCCCCACGTGACGTGCAGAACGCCGGTGACCACTGAGGGGGTCAGAGCGAGGAACAGCCCCGTGACGTACCAGCTCGCCACGAGGGCAGGTACTGCGGCCAGAAGCAGGCGCCGGGATACCTGCGGTACCCGCACCCGGGGGCGGAGGGAGACCTGCGCAACGGCCGGCGTTGCAACCGTGTCGGGGATGAGCCGGATTGCCACCGCGAGGAGCAGGAAGACGCAGGTGAGAACGGAGAGGACGGAGGCGTCGGGGTGGGGGACCGACTGGACCAGCGGCCCCACCACCGCGGCGCCGGCGGCCAGGCCCACACTCGTGCCGACTGCCGTCACCGTGATCCCTGCCTGCGGGTGTCTCGCCGGGGAGAAGTCGACCAGCCCGGCGGCGAGCCCACTAACGGCGGTCCCGGTAGCGACGCCCTGCACCGCCCGTGCGATCACCAGGGACAGGACGCCGTCGGCCGTCCAGAAGATCGCCGTACTGGCCGCCGTCGGCAGGAGTGCGGCGAGTAGCACCGGACGGCGTCCCAGGCGGTCGCTCACGGCCCCGAGGGTCAGCAGCGCGCCGAGCAGCCCCACGACGTACACGGCGAAGACGACCGTCACCATGGTGACCGAGAAGCCCCAGCGCTCGCGGTGGAGGGGATAGATCGGTGAGGGTGCACTCGCAGCCGCCATCAGTACGACGGTGGTGACCATTAGAACGGTGAAGGGCGGCGCGTCGTCCCGGACGACGAGGTGCGCGGAGGGAACCGGGCGGTTTCATCGGCACGCCCGTGGCTGCTGCCGGTTCACCGCGACCAGGGGGCATCGGTGATGCGCTCGATCACGGACGTGCGGTGGAAGCCGGGAACGAAGCGTTCCAGGTAGTCCGCATTGATGGTCCCGTACGTGGTGTCCGGACGGTCCTTGAGCCCTTCGACGAACGCCTGCACGAATTCCTTCGCGAAGGAGGACGCCGTGGACTCGCTGCCTCCCTGTCCGGTGCGGTACAACTCGCTGGACGATGCCACACTCGCCGACCCGCATCCCGTGCTCGCCGAACTGCGCCTGCAGGCCCCCGCGGTCTGGCATGGGACGGAACGCCGGTTGGTCACTCGCTATGCCGACTCTGTCCGCGTTCTGCGCGACCACGAGCTGCTCGCCCGTGACCCCAGACAACTTGGCTCCGTCGTGCCGACAGCCCACTTGAGCGTGCAGGGTCTCGACCGGTCCCACCAGGCGGCGGCGCGGTCGACGTTCATGACCGCACCGCACCACCAAGACCTTCCAGCCCACTAGGAACGCGCCCCCGGCTTTCAGCCGCGCCAGCCGCGTGGTTGTCGGGTCTACGGGGACCTACGCGATCGGAAGTTGGTAACCCGGATCTCCTCCACACGCTCTTGAACGGGGTGCGTTGCCTCCCAAGAACGAACAAGAGCAGGGCAGGAGGCAACAACCCGATCGGTGAGCGACCGGCACGTAAGGTTCAAGCCCCGGCCGGGTAGACCGTGCCACCAGGTAGGGATGGAACGGGAGACGTCTGGCTCAGCTCTTGCTGGACCAGACGTGGGAAGATTCCCGGCCGCCCGGAGCCTCCGTGAGTCCGTTACGTCGCCGGGCGGCTCTCCAGCTCCCGCCGCCTGGCAGCCAGTGCCCTCGCCAGCACCTTCGCCCGGTGGGGGTTCGCGTCGTCGAGGGCTGTCGCCACTGTCACTGCCTCGTCCAACAGCGCCAGCCGTCGCCCTGGCATGTCCCGTACCAGAGGCGAGGCGCTGGCCTCCACCAGGACGTACGCCAGCTTTGACCCGTACACCTCCGGCTCGACCTGTGTGAGCAGGCGGTAAATCCACAGCCCCTCTGCACCGCGCACCACCCGTCGGTTGGCGCTGAGTAGCTTGACCCTTGCCAGCGCAACCATGTCCTGATCCACCGATCCCCCTTCATTCCCCTACTCCCGACCCGCGCCCGTCGCACGACGAGACAGCACAGCGAACGCGCCGGCAGCCGACAGCGGATGCCGGCACGAACGCCGGGGAGTGGATGACGACGAGTCTGCGGGGGGACCACCACCTGCGACAAGCCCGAACGGACGTGCGCTCCGTCCTACCGCAACGGCCTCCGAGCAGGCATGATGGACCTGACACTCACCTAAGCTCGGCCCGCGGACCGCCCCTCTTCGGAGGCGCACCTCCCGCGGAGCACCTAAACGAGCCCGAGCTCTCCACCTGCTCGCTCAGATGTTGGACAAGGCCGGGCCTCGGCGACACCGGCCGCGCCGACCAGCTCATCACCGAGGGCGAACACCTGCTGCCCGGCCGCTGGAGCGGGTGTGAGCCTTCGGCGCAGAACCTGGCGTCTCGCGACGACCTTGACCAGCTCATGGGCCACCGGCCCACGCTGGTCGCTCTGAAGAACGGCCACAACAGATTTGGCGAGGTCATTGGTCGCTCGCTTTGGAACGACAGCCCGTTGCCCCAGAAATGTTCCGTCTGGCTTGGTGCCCCGGGAGGAGGAGAGAGGGGCGAAGCCACTCGTCTGGCAAGGACCCCACCCGACGCTGTTGTACTGCCGGCCGGGGCCATCCGAGTGAGCTGCGGCTGTGTCGGGCGGCAGTCGTCGAGCCGATTGACCATTCTGAGCGAGGACCGTCACCATGCCGGCGATGAGGGGTTAAGCATGCCGAAGGACTCGGTCGCGCGCTTCCTGGCGGCCTTGGGACCTGACGACCGAGAGGCCGTAGTAGCCAAACCGGGGGAGGAGCAGGAGCGCCTCGCCGCGGCCTGGGAGCGGGAGTTGGAGGGCGACGACGAGCTCGACGTCCTCGACGAGGTGTCCCCGCCGGCGGCGGAGGCCGAGGCGGCTCGCCGCGTCCTTGGCCAAGACCACGACTAGACACCACCGATTCGCCGGGGGCCCACGGGCGCAGCCTTCGACCGGGGCCAGTCAGACTGTGCGGCGGCCTGCAGGCCGCGAGCGGGCTTGGGTTGTCACATCGTCCGAGAGGGGACGAGATGGAGCCGGATTCGGAGTTCCGTGTACGCCGGGTCTACGATCCGCCGACGCCCTGGCACACCAGGCGGTCGCCCAGTTCGAGGATTCCGATCGTGCTCGCCGGAACGTTCCACATTTCCTGGGTTCGCCGCCCCTGTCTGCTCGTATGGGGAAGGCGCATACACACCATGCCCGATGCCTTGGCGATGTCGATCGCTGCGACGCTCTCCACCAACTCCGCACCCTGGTCTGTCACTTCCGTATCCGCCATGCGTTTCCACCTCGTTCCTCGCTTGGTCGGCCAGGGGTGCGGCTGACCGCCGGGAGCGGAAGGGACGGTCGGGGTTGTTCCGTTTGTTCTCTGGGGTTGTCTGGTGTGGCGGGGTTAGCGGGCCTGGGTCAGCTGCTCGACCCTGTTGTGCAGGTGTTGGACGTGGTGTTCGGATTCCGGCTTCATCAGGACGCTGCGGAGGATTCGGGCACCGTCGGTGTCTGCTGTGATCTTGGGGTGGCGGGCGGTGAACGCCTCGTGGTCGGCTTTGAGGGTGCTGAGGTAGATGGGGTCGGAGCTGGTCATGCCGTAGGCGAGGATGCGGGCTGAGGCTGCATCGATGCCGGTGAGGGTCGCGGCGGTGACGGCGGGGAAGTAGGTGACGATGTCCAACTGGGGTGGCTGGTAGAGCTCCAGGGCGTCGGACGCCTCGATCAGGTCCGCCCATTTCAGGGCCGCTCGCCGACCGGCTGCCAGCACCTGGCCCAGGCCGTCGAGGGTGGGCGGCAGGAGTTGGAAGGTGAGCCACAAGGCGGCCGCGGAGGCGCCGGCGCGGGAGCATTCCAGGCTGATCTCGCCGAGGTGGAGCTCGGTGGAGGTGAAATAGGTGTAGGGCGAGTCGTGGAGGTAGAAGCGGCCCACCTCGGGGTCGCTGAAGAGGACGGCGCCGCAGCCGTAGGGCTGCAGGCCGTGCTTGTGCGGGTCGACGACGACCGAGTCGGCCCGCGCGATGGCCCGCCAGGGCTCGGGCGGAAGCCCTTCGGGGCTGCCGGCACCGGCCAGGAGCGTGAAGAAGCCGCCGTACGCGGCATCGACGTGGATGCGGACCCCGTACCGCTCGGCCAGGGGCAGCACATCGTGGACGGGGTCGACGGCGCCCAGTCCGGTGGTGCCGGTGGTGAGGACGACGGTGCCCACCTGTCCGGTGCGCAGTACGTCCTCCAGCGCGTCGAGGTCCATGCGGCCCTGGCTGTCGGTGCGGACGGGGTGGCTCGTCAGGCCCAGGACGTGGCACATACGGCCGTGGGTGTAGTGGGCGTCGGCGCTGTGGGCGATGCCGAGGCCGGGGTGAAGTTCGCGGGCGACGAAGAGGGCTTCGAGGTTGGCGATCGTGCCGCTGGTGGTGAGGTGGCCGAGGTGGGTGTCGTAACCGAACATGGTGGCGAGCTGCGCGACGACCTCGCGTTCCATCGCGGCGGTGGCGGGGCCGCCGTCCAGGGCGTGGTTGTTGGGGTTGATCAGCATGGCGGTGAGGTAGCCGACTACCGCGGCGGGGTGCGGGGGCTTGAGCATCTGGCCCGCGTAGTGCGGGTGGAAGAAGGGGTAGTTGTCCTTCAGTCTCCCGGTGAACTCTGCGAAGACCGATGCGAAGCGGTCGTCGTCCACGTGGAGGGACGGGTGCGGCTGGTAGGGGCCGAAGGTGTCGGCCCAGTTCTGTATCGCGTGGGTGGCTCGGCCGAGCCAGTGCTGCAGATCCACTGATCTCCCTCTCGGTCGTGGTGTGCGTCCACCATAAGATTTGATTGACTAGTCAGCAATTGATTGCTCAGCAATTGAGACAGCGGTTAGTGAGGAAGCAGTAAACTTGGCGGCGATGAACCCCACGCCTCAGCACAGCGAGGAGGCCGTCGCCCGCGCCGCCAACAGTCGGCTGGTGCGGGATTTCGGCCTGCTGATCAAGTCCGCCACCCGCCTCGAGCAGCGCATCGACAGCGCGCTGCGACGCGAGTGCGGGATCAGCCACACCATGCTGGAGGTGCTGATACGGCTCTGCCGCCAGCCCGGCGAGGAGGTCAACCAGCGGCAGCTGGCCGACGACCTGACCCTCACCAGCAGCGGCACCACCCGCCTGATCGACCGCATGGAGGAAGCCGGCCTGGTCCGCCGCGCACCGTCCGCCGAGGACCGGAGGGTGGCCCTGGTGGAACCGACCCTCGAAGGACGTAAGGCGTTCCTGCGTGCGGCGGCCGTCCACGCCCAGGTGGTGGAGAAGTACTTCGTCAAGCCACTGGCAGCCGACGACTACGCGCAGCTGACCGGCGCACTGAGCGAGATCGCCAAGGCACTTCGAGACACCCGGTGAGAGAACTCGTCAGGGAATTGCCTGGAGGACCTGACCGGTCGGCCGGGTCAGCCGGCGGGTCATCAGGGTGATGGCCGCCCAGGTGATCAGAGCCTCGCTTTCCCTTATGCGAGGAACGGAGCGGGGCCTCCCGCTCCTGCCGGGTGCGCAGGATGGTCGGCTCAGGCGGATGCCCGAACTCGGGGAGGCCCTCGATGACTTCACCGTACGACGGTGTGCAGTGGGTGGGAATGGACCTGCACCGGCGGCGCTCAGTCCTGGTTCGCATGGGATCGGATGGGCGGCAGCTGGGGAAGATGGTCCGCTTCAACAACGACCCGGTCCGGCTCAAGCGGGAGATCACCAAGGCCGGTCCGCGCGAGAAGGTGGTATTGGAGGCAACTCTCGGCGGGTACTGGGCCGCTGACGTCCTCACTGAGGCCGGGGCCCAGGTTCACCTGGCCCACCCCTTGGAGGTGAAGACGTTTGCTTGCCGCCGGGTCAAGAACGATGAGCGAGACGCCACCGACCTCGCCGACCTGCTGCGGACGGGTCGGCTGCCGGAAGCCTGGCTGGCACCGCCCGAGACCCGCGAGCTGCGGGAACTGGTGCGGGGCAGGCACAATGGCGCGGATCCCTCCACCTCGCGCACGTCTTCTCGCTCGGCGCCAAGACCAGCCTCCGCGACACAACCGCCGTCGCCGCCGCGGCTGCCGAGCACGAGTCCACCCCTGAACTGAGCTGATGAAGGGCCTCCCGTCCTACGTCTTCCACGGGACCGTCACCCTCGCCTCGATCCGGCTCTGGCTCCGCCCATGATCAGCCGGGCAGGCCCTAGGCCTGCCCGGCGAGGGGATGCCTTCACGTCTCGGCGCGGCGGAACTTACGGTTTGTGGGTTACCCACAGCAGTTCCGCCGGCCAGCGGTGTGCCCAGTCGGGTGGGTCGGTTTCGTTGTAGCCGTTGGGTGTTCCGAGTTCGGGCCGCGGCTCGATGAGGTCGTCGATGATGAGACCCGCGCCGCGCAGGACCTTGACCCAGTCGCCGTAGGTGAGCTGATAGCTGGTCGCGCCGTCGTCTTCGGCGATGGTGTTCAGCCCGAAGTAGTCCTGCTGCAGCGTCGTGGTCACGCGGCTGGCGGCTTCGTCGTAGCAAGCTTCGAACCATGGGCTGGCGACGTTGAACACCAGACGCCCGCCTCGGCCCAAGACGCGTGCGGCCTGCGGGACGGCCAGGTGCGGGGGCGCCCAGCTGAGCCCACCGAAGTCGCAGAACACCAGGTCGAAGCTGTCGGCGGCGAAGGGGAGTTGTTCGGCGGCGCCTTGCACTAGCGGGTAGCGGGCCGCTCCCATCGCGCGGGCCGCTGCGGCGAGTTGGGCTTCGGACAGGTCGAGCCCGACCACGGTGGCGCCCTCGGCGGCGAGCGCCCTGGACCACTGGCCGGCGCCGCAGCCGAGTTCGAGGACGCGCTTGCCGGTGACGTCGCCCAGGGCGTGCAGGTGCGCGTCGGGGATGGAGTACATGCCCCACAGCCGGGGTGTGGCGCCGATTTGCGGGTCGTGCTTGTGCTGGTAGGCGCTGCTGATCTGGTTCCAGAGCCGCCGGTTGGCGGGGATGCTGTCCACGTGCCGACTCCAGCACTGCCTGCCGGGGGCGGTCAACACGATTAGTACCCTGCACTCATTCGACGATCGGACGATCACGGTACGGGCATGCGGGCACGGGGCGGGCGTCCAGGGGCGGGAACACGGGGATTTCAATGAGTGACGCACATCTGATACGAAGCCGCAGACCGGGCCTCTCGGTCGGTGCGCGCATCATCGCCGGGGTCGTCCTCGCCGCGATCGGGGCCGTCGGCGCCTGGCTCCAGCACGACGCTCCCCGCCGGAGCGCGGAGCCGCGTACGGAGTTCACCGCGAACAACCCGCCCGCCGGTCTGCCCACCGCGCTCACCACCGGCCAGCACCTCCACTGGTCCCGCTGCACCTCGCCGCCCACCGCGCGCACGGGCTACGACTGCGCCGCCATGAAGGCCCCCCTCGACTACCGGAAACCAGACGGCAGGACGATCGACGTCGCCCTGATCCGCCGCAAGGCCACCGGCCCGAACGCCCGGCGCATCGGCTCGCTCGTCCTCAACTTCGGCGGCCCCGGCGTGTCCGGCGTGAGCGGACTGCCCGAACTCCTCAACCAGTACAAGCCGCTCCTCGACCGCTACGACCTGGTCTCCTTCGACCCACGCGGCGTTGGCGCGACCATCCCCGTGCGCTGTGGGAAAACCGCGGACGACACCGGTTACGACGGGGCCGACGCCTGCGCCGAGCACTCCGGGGCGCTCCTCCCGTACATCGGCACCTCGCACACCGCGCGCGACCTCGACCTGATGCGCTACCTCCTCGGCGACGAGCGGCTGCACTACTTCGGCGTCTCGTACGGAACGGCGCTCGGCGCGGTCTACGCCCACCTGTACCCGTCGCACGTCGGACGGCTCGTCCTCGAAGCGTCCGTCGATCCGACCGAGGACCTCGACGAGGAGCAGGTGTCGCAGGTCAAGGCGGTCCAGGCGGCATTCGACCGGTTCGCTGCGCGCTGCGCGGCCCGTATCCGCCACTGCCCGACCGGCGACGGGCCCGAGGAGGCCGCGCGACGCATGGCGCGCCTGGCCGACCGCCTGGAGAAGAAGCCCGCCCCGGCCGGCGGCGGAAGGAACCTCGACGCCGACGACCTCGCGTACGCCGTCAGCGACCATCTCGACCTCGGCACAGACGGCTGGTCGCCGCTCGCCAAGGCCCTCACCGCGCTGATCGACCACAACGACGGCCGTCCGCTGAGCAAGGGCGCGGACGACATCGGCTCCGCCGACCACGCGGCGACCCCGCGCGACAGCAGCCGCGCCGCCCAGACCGCGATCACCTGCGCGGACTCCAGCCTGCGCCCCGGCTTCGAACGCCTCGACAGGGACGAGGCCCGCGTCAAAGCCGCCTCGCCCGTCTTCGGCGCGGCCTGGTCCACCGGCGTCTACCTCTGTTACGACTGGCCGTTCGACGGCGAGCGCGCCACGCCCCAGGTGAACGCCGACGGCGCGGCCCCCGTCCTCGTGGTCGGCGGCACCGGCGACCCGACTACCCCATACCCCGGCGCCCGCCACATGGCCCGCGCCCTGGGCGACGGTGTCGGCGTGCTCCTGACGGCCGAGGAGGAGGGCCACGGCACATACCCGCAGAACCGCTGCGTCACGGAGACGATCGACCAATACCTCCGCACGGGCCGCACCCCGGCCCCGGGGACGGTGTGCCGGGGCAGCATGTCCTGAGGCCCGTACGAATCCGCCGGGCGGCCGTCAGCACACCGGTTCGCTCGCAGGGGCCCCGGGCGGCGTGCACCACCACGCCGCCCGGTCCACACAAGGGATGGATCTGGATCGGCGCCGGAGTGATCGCCCTCGGCCTCTACGGCGCCGTCGCGACCTTCCAGAGCGATGACAACTTCGGGCGCATTCTGGCTGCGTACGGCGGAAGTTTTGTCGCCGGGGCGATCGCCTGGGGCGTGATCGCCGACGGATACCGCCCCGATCGCTTCGACGTCATCGGAGCCCTCGTCTGCCTCGAAGGAATGGCCGTGATCATGTACTCCCCGCGTGGTAACTGACGACCTCAACCGCAGGTCATTCCGCAGGTTCTGATAGCCGGACTTACCAGCGTCCTCGACGGGCACGGTGTCTCCTCCGCGGGCAGCGGGACTGGGTTCAGCGTGATTCTGCCGATGGTGACGTGGGTGTGGGCCACGTACGGTTCGCGGGTGAGGGCGGGGGCGAGTTGATCGACGGGTGGCGGGGTGCCGTCCTCACAGAAGAGATGGACACCGGTGCCCGCGACGGTGCGGCGGTGGGGATCCCAGGCGCCGGCGCCCTGCATGGCCACAAAGCCGCAGACGATGAGCGGCTCGTCGCTGTGGAGGGCGCCGTCGCGTTTGGTGAAGCCGATGGCCCACGTGTGCTGGTGCAGGCGCAGCGGTGCGACGAGGCGCCCGCCCTCGGCCAGGGCACCGATCCAGGGCAGGTCCCAGGTGTCGACGGTGACGATGATGGCGTCGAAACCCTCGTCCGGCATGACGTCGGACGGGAGGTGTTCGGCGTCGGCGGTGACCACATGTACGCGGTCGTACCCCCGTTTCGGTCAGGAAGCGGGTAGCGCGGTCGGTGGCGGCCGGGTCGATGTCGAGGGTGGTGACGCTGCCCTGATCGCCGACGAGTTCAGAAATGAGGGCGGCGTTGTAGCCGGCGGAGCCGATCTCCAGAACGCGGTCACCCGGCTGGATGCGGGCCGCTTCGAGCATGTCGGCCTGCAGCCAGGGCGCGGAGATGGAGCTGGTGATGCGGCCGTCGTCGGTACGGCAGATGGCGACAATGTCGTCGGCGTAGGCCTCCTCGGCGGGCACCTCGGGGGCGAAGGAGTGCCGGGGCACGGTGCGGAAGGCGTGCTCGACGGCGGTAGTGCGGATGTGGTCGGCCGCGGTGAGCTGGTCGGTCAACTGGTGACGCAGGGCGCTCGTTTCGTCGATGTCGGTGGTGGGAGGCGTCGTCACGGTGGGCCTTTCGATCGGTCGGGTCATGCGGGATCCGCGACGGTGGGTGAGGCGGGCTTCGGGACGCTGGCGTTGGGCGCGTACTGTGCGGCCTGCGCGGCGAACATCGAGGCGTAGCGCCCTTGGACGGCCATGAGTTCATTGTGGCTGCCGTGCTCGACGAGCTGTCCGTGGTGCAGGACGTAGATGCGGTCGGCGTGGCGGACGCCGGACATGCGGTGGGTGACCAGGACGACGGCCTGGTTCGGGGCGGCGAGCCGGCGGATGCGGTCGAAAGCGGCGATCTCGGCTTCCGGGTCGAGGGCGGAGGTGGGCTCGTCCACGATGAGTACGCTGTCGGCATCCGAGGTGGAGCTGCGCCAGTGGGTTCGAGCGAGCCCCATCTTCTGCCACTCGCCGCCGGAGAGTTCGCTTGCACCGCGGAACATCCGGGCGAGCAGGCTTCGAAGGCCGTAGGGAAGTTTCGCGATGACCGGTCCGGCACCCGCGTAGTCGACGGACGGCTGCAGGTCCTCGGGACCGGCTTCCTGGGCCGGTCGGCCGATCCGGATGTTCAATGCCGCTGTTACAGGCCAGCGTTGAAAGTCCTGAGTGAGCAGCGCGACGCGGTCGAAGACTTCGGAGCGGTCGAGGGAAGCGACGCCGGCATCACCCCACAACACGGTCCCGCTCTGCGGCAGCAGCAGGCCCGACAACACCTTCATCAGAGTGCTCTTGCCGGAGCCGTTCTCGCCGACCACGGCGGTGACCGAGCCCATGGGCAGCGTGAGTGAGACCCCGTTCAGGGCGGGAGTTTCCCGGTCCGGGTAGCGGTAGCTGACCTCGTCGAGGACTACCTGCCTCACCCGTGGCGGAACGGGATCGCCTCCGTTGGGAATGGTGCGTCGTGCCGCCTCGTCCAGGAACAGGGCGTGGTCGCGGACGTAGAGGGACTCCTCGTGCAGCTGGTTAACGTTCATCACCAGCGCGCCCAGGCTCGCCGAGCCGGACCGGACGGCGATGACGGCCGTCCCGGCCACGGCCAGACTCATGTGCCCGCTCATGATCAGCAAGAACAGGGCCGCGTACGTCGCCGCCATGGCGAGGCCGGACAGCGCGGCAGCCACCCACTCGGTGACGGCTTTGCTGGAGGCCAGCCGCTCCTGCTCGGCCTCGGCGCTCTCGGCCATGCGCTCGTAGCGGCTGAGCAGGAAAGGCCCGACGGCGTGGATGCGCACTTCCTGTGCGGCGGTCCGCTCCGTGAGCAGGTTGCCGATGAGACGGCTGGCCCGCACGTGCTCGATCCAGCTCATCACTGACACGTACCGTTCCTGCGCGACCCGCATCGCACCCCAGCCGCGCGGTGCCGCGATCAGGATCAGCATCGGCAGGAGGACCGGGTGGAGGATGGTGAGGACGCCGGCCGTGGAGATCAGGGAGATGCTCCCGTTCAGGGCGGCCACGCAGGCGCTGATCATGCGGCGGGCGGATCCGGCGCCGTACTGGGCGACGTCGATCAGCCGCCGGAACTCCGGGTCCTCGATGGCCTCCAGCTCGACCGACGCGGCGGCGGCCAGGTACTGGGTCGTGGCGATCCGCTCGACCAACGGCTCCAGTCGGCCCGCCCGCGAGGTGGACCATCCGGCCAGGCCCGAGTTGAGCACGGCCGCTCCGGCGGCGGCGAACACGCCCGGCAACACCGCATGCAACCGCTGCCCAGGGGTGCCCGAGCCGAGCAGCGCGTGCATGACGGAGTTGACCGCGAGCAACCCGACGGCCGCGGCGACGCCCTGCCCGATCTCGCTGATCGCGACAGTGAGCAGAGCGCGGCGGTCCGCCTGCCACGCCATCCGCAAGGCCGCCCCGACCAGCCTGGGCATGGAGCGCAGAGCCGACATCATCGTCAAGTCGAGTCGGGCACGCTCGTGTTCCGACCAGCCGAAGTCGTAGCGCAAAGGACCGCCGAAGAGCTCTTGTTCGGCGTCGGAGACCTCCGGCTCGGCCATCTGCACGCGTCCGAAGAACCTCTTCACAGGACGCCTCCCGGCCCAGTCGGCGTGGGCAGCCGCCGGGTCATTGTGGCCGTGCTCATCCGTAGAGTCGCCTGTGCTTGTGTGTTGGCCGAAGTCAACCTGGTCCCCCTTGACGGTTGTGCGGCTGGTTCGTATGGTTCAACGAATCAGCCGGAATTTCGAACACATGTGTTTCAGTCGTGTTGGTAACCCCGCGATTGCGCGCGCCGGAGCTTGCGGGTTGCATCGACCCTTGCGCTGCAAGGGCCGAGGATTGGAGTGGCGGTGGCCAAAACGCCGAGGGTGCCGCTGTTACGTCGCCCGGGGCCCGGACGGGGTCTGGTGGAAGCGTGAGAGCAGAGCGCTGGGCTGCGGGGAGCGGCCGTCGACCGCCGTCATCAGGAGAAGTTGGCGATCACAGGCTTGGCGTGAGTCCGTAACAAGGTGCCGGCTCTCGCGAGGTCCTCGGGAGTGTCGACCGCCAACCCGTCGTCCCCGACGCCGAGCATCCATACCGTGTGGCCGTTATCGATGAAGCGCAGCATCTCCACGCCTTCGGCACGCTCAAGCGGTCCCTGGGGCAGATGCCGGAACATACCGAGGGCCGTTCCGGCTTCGACGACGTGTTCGCCCGGCTCGCCGACGAGGTCGCCGGCACGGCACCGACCACCACCGAGGACCTGCCCGCCTACGCGGGCGCGTTGTTCGCTTTCCATCAGGACCATCCCCAGGTGCTCCGCCTGGTCCCCGGTACCGGCTGGAGTACGCAGCCGACCCGTCGGCGCGGCGGTGGCGTCACCTCGACGGGACCGGCTGGACCGGCGCGGGAGCGCGTTTGGCGGCGCGGCTGACGATGGCCGTCTCGACGTGGGTGATGCCCAGGCCGACCAGGTCGCGGGAGAGGAAGCCGTAGAGGGCCGTCAGGTCCGAGAAGTACGCGGCCGCGTGCAGGTTCGAGGGTCCCGATGTCGCGAACGCGCCATGTACCGCGGGGTGCTCGGCCAGCGCCTGCCCGGCGGCGGCCAGATGGTCGGGGGCCACGCGTAGCAGGAGTTTGGCCTCGATGGGCAGTCCGAGGCGGCGTGGCTCGACCAGGACCTGGGTGATCAGGCGGCCCTGGGCGGCAAGTTGGGCGAGGCGTCGGCGCACCGTGCTCTCCGAGTGGCCGGTGCGCGCGGCCAGGGCCGCCGCGGTCAGGCGCGCGTCGAGGGTGAGAGCGTCGATGAGGGACTGTTCCAGGGCATCGGTGTCGACGCCGTACGGGCCCGGGGAATCGGAAGCGGTCGCTTCGGGGACCGGTTCAGCCGGGCTCAGCGCCGCGCGTTCGGGCGCGGTCAGCACCTGGTGACGCCACTCGGAGGTGAGCCGGAAGACGTGCAGGATCGTGGCACTCTCCAAGGACGTCACCGCCTGGGTGGAGGGCAGCTGCCGGAACACCAACGGGTCGCGTGAACCCGGCTCGGTGCGGGCAACCGCGAAAATCTCGTCACCCGAGGTGGTGACGTCGATGAACGGGATGTCCTCGCGCGCCGCCAGCGCGGCCACGATCGTGTCGAGCTTTCCCCGCAGGACCCGGATGCGCAGGAACAGGGCCCCGGCCGAGCCGCCGTTGCGCGGTCGCGCGACCGGTGAGATCACCACGCGCACGGTGCCGTCGGCGCCGAGCGCGTGCAGGCGGCGGCGCACGGTGGCAGGGCTGAGCCCCAGTACGTGGGCGGCCCGCTCCGCGGTGAGGCGGCCGTCCCACTGCAACGCGGCCACCAGCCGCTGATCCATGAGACTCAGTACGGAATCCGCCGATGCGCGCGCCATGAAGGCAAGTTTCGCCCATTCCGTCGCGCTGCGGGGCCCGTCTCCGGGGACACGACCCAAACATGGATGTCATCGACTCCGCCCCGTCCCTGACGTACGTCGGCGAACCCGAGCCACGGAAGGAGCACCCGATGATCCTCGCCCCGTGGTTCCCCGGCCTGATCGGCTGACCGTCGCCACCTCCAGGGCTGCCACCGGCGGCCCTGGAGGTGGCCTGCGGTGCGACGACGCCGCAAGCCTGCGATTTTCACAGCACCCCGAGAACGACGCATCCACCACGGAGGTCCATGTGCCCGCGTTCAAGCAACGGGAAAACGTACGCTTCGCCAGCGGCGACACCTCATGCGCCGCTTGGCACTACCCGGGGTCCAACGGCGGCTGCGTGATCATGGCCGGCGGAACCTCGGTGACGAAGGAACCGGCCTCGGACCTGTTCGCCGCACGGTTCAACGACGCCGGTTTCGCGGTCCTCGCCTTCGAGCACCGACGGTTCGGAGAGAGCGGGGGCACGCCGCGCCAGATCGTCCGCTTCGACGAGCAGGTCGCCGACTGGCACGCCGCGATCGAGTACGCGGCCGGTCTGCCCGACGTCGACCCGGACAGGATCTCGGTCTGGGGTTTCTCGCTCGCGGGCGGCCACGTCTTCCGTGTCGCGGCCGACCACCCGCGACTGGCCTGCGCGATCGCCCAGACCCCGCTGGTCGACGCCCGCGCGGTTGCTCCCCACGCGCTGCGCTCCATGACGCCCCTCGCGCTGCTGCGGCTACTCGGCCTGGGCGTCGCGGACACGCTCGGGGGCCTCGTCGGGCGTTCGCCGCTGCTGGTCCCCACCGCCGGACCGCGCGGCGCCGTCGCCTCGCTCACCACGCCCGACGCCATGGACGGCGACCGGGCCCTCGACCCCGAGCGTCGCCACACGAACTGGGAGCAGACGGTCGCCGCACGGATCGTCCTGCAGTTCGGCGGGTACCGGCCCGGCCGCCATGCCTCCCGGATACGATGCCCACTGCTGGTGGTCGTTTGCGACCAGGACCAAAGCGCGCTCCCCGGCCCCGCCGTCCGGGCGGCCCGGAACGTGCCGGGGTCCGAAGTGGTTCACCTGTCCGGCCGCCACTACGCCCCATTCCTGGAATCGCACGAACAGGCCGTCGAGGCGGAGATCGCGTTCCTGCAGAAGCATCTGGATCCCCGCGATCCCAGGTGAGCAGATCACCCGCTCGATCGGTCTGCTCAACGGCTGGAACGGCAGGCCCGCTGCCGGGGAGCACGTCTTCGTGGTCACCCATGGACCAGGGGCGGACTGGGAACAGGCCTGCACGGGTACCGTTCACGTTCGTCGACGGTGTCGAAGCGGCCATCAGCGCCGCTCGCTACGGCTCGGCTTCGACCATCGCAAGATCACGCATCATCGTCTGCGTCGAGGGCGGCGGCGGTGGCCGAAACCGGGGCTCTGTCCGCGCTTTCGTGAACTGAACGCTGAGGCGTCAGCCAGGTGAGGGCGCAGGCCATGGGGGACCGTCGGGCGAGGCGTCGGACGGCCGTCCAGCCAGCAGCAGTGGAGGTTTGCGTCCTGCACCGTGCGGGCGTTGACCCACCTCTCGCGGACTGCTCTGGGTGAGGTCTTCGGCTGCGGTAAGGCCGCAGCCCGTGCGTATGCTTCGCGGGAACCGTCGATGGTGGAGGACCGGCTGCGCGAGGCCCTGCTCGTGCAGTGCCGCAGCGACCATGTCGAGCCCCCGGGCCGCGTCGAGCGGATCGTGGCCGCCGCACGGGCGCGGGCGGACCGCGTCTTCTGCGCGCAGACCGTCGCGCGCCTCGGCGAGGCGCGCGCTGGGCGCCTGCTGACCGTGGTGGCGGAGGGCAACGAGGAGGGCACGGCGTTGTTGGCCTCGCTGAAGCGGGACCCGGACGCGGTGGCGCTGGACTTGCTGCTGGCGGAGATCACGAAGCTGACTGCCGTGCGGCGGCTGGGGCTGCCGGAAGGGCCGTTCGCGGACTGCTCGGAGAAGCGAACGCACGGCCGCCTGCGCCGATCCACTCCGCGGTGCTCCTCCGCCGTCTTCCGGTCGTCACTCTCTGGGCTTTCCACAGGGCAGCGGTGCCCGTACTCGGCTGGGCCACCGCCCCACCCCGCGCGACCGGGGCCGCGGGGTGGGGCGCTGGCCGGCGTGGTGCGCCGGCTACCGCTTCCCGACGGTGTAGGTCAGGTGGGTCACCCGGGATGATGCGTCCGTGCGGGTCTGGTCGAGGGCGAGGCGGGCCGGGTCCACGCGGTCGAACAGGCGGATGCCGGTGCCGAACAGCACGGGCGCGAGGGTAATCGAGAACTCGTCGATCAGGCCGCTGTCAAGGTACTCCTGGATCGTCTCGGCGCCGCCGGCGATGCGGACGTCGCGGTCGCCGGCGGCCTCGCGGGCCTGGTCGAGGGTGCTCTCGATGCCGTCGTTGACGAAGTGGAAGGTGGTGCCGCCCGGGCGTTCCCACGGGTCACGCTTGGTGTGGGTGACGACGAAGACCGGGGTGTGGAACGGAGCCTCCTCCGGCCATGCCTGCTCGCCGAGGTCGAACATGCGCTTGCCCATGACGCTCGCGCCGGTGCGCTCGTACGTCGCCCGTGCGATGTCGTTGTCGATGCCTTCCTCGCCGCCCTCGCCGAGCTTGAGGTTCTCCCGGAACCAGCGCTGCGGGAACAACCATGCCTGCAGTTCCGACCACTTCGTCACCCAGCGCCTGACGCCCGGGTCGTCCTGCTTCTCGGGCGAGAAGGCGTCCTCGGGCGGCACGGCCTCGGGTGCCATGAAGCCGTCGAGCGACATCGTCACGCTGAAGAAAACCTTCCCGGCCATCAGCTCTCCGCTCCCTTCGGGGTGCTCTCGTTCGAGGTGGTCTCGTTCCGGCCGGTGTCGTTCCGGGTGAGTTCGGCGACGTAGGCCGCCAGGTTGCGCAGGGTCTGCTCGCCGCCCTCGATCGCGTGGTACTTCTCCACCGCCTCGTCGCGGAGTTCCTTGGTGGGGAACACCGTGCGCATCACGATCCGGGTCTCGTCGCCGGCCGGCTCGAAGGCCAGGACCGACTCGAAGGCGTTGGGGTCGTCGCGGGACTCGCCGTGCAGCAGCGCGATCCGCTCCGACGGGACGATCTCCCGCCAGGTGATCCACTCCTGGTAGTCGGTCCCGTCCGGCCCGTGCATCACGAAGTCCCAGGCCCCGCCCACGCGGAACTCGAAGGAACGCGTGGTGGTGGAGAACCCCTCCGGTCCCCACCAGCGCGACAGGTGCCGGACCTGCGTGAACGCCTCGAACACCAGCTCCCGCGGGGCGCCGATCACCCGGGACATCACGATCTCGCGGTCCGCGGTCGCGTGTTCGGGCTCGCCGCCGCTACTGGTCGTCGCCATCCGGTAGTTCCTCCCGCCTTGCCTGTTTCAGGTCCTGCACGTACTCGTCCAGCCGGTCGAAGCTCCCGCTCCAGAACCGCTCGAAGCCGCCCAGCCACTCGTGCACCGGCCGCAGCCCGCGGGCGTCCAGGCCGTACAGCCGCTGCTTGCCCGCGCCGCGGACCCGCACCAGCCCGACCTCGCGGAGCACCCGCAGATGCTTGGACGCCTGCGGCTGGGTCATCCCCAGGTCCCGCGCCAGGTCGGTCACCGGCCGCTCGCCGCCCCGCAGCAGCACCAGGATCTCCCGCCGCTGCGGCTCGGCGATCGCGTTGAACGCGTCCGAGGTCGTCGCCGCTCGTGCCATGCCGCAATCGTATGCCTGTATCGGAATGTGTCAACGCGAGGGCTGTGTGACCAACGACCGGCTCGGACTGTGCGGCACGTGGAAGACCGCAGGAAGGTCCGTCGCCGTGAACTGCTCGCGCAGTGGCCGGAGATGCCCGCGACGGTGATCGCCGAGCGGATCGGCTGGGACCGGGGCGTGCGGGCGTCGGGGCGGCTCGCCTTGCTCTGGAGGCCCCGCTGTCATGGACCGAGGTGGTGGAAGGGTGTCCACCACGACGGCCGGTCCGGGCGGTGGTCGCGGGCCGCGCGCACCGCGCTGTCCAAGGCGCGGGCCGTGGTCTCGTGCGTGGCTCCTGCCGTGCCGAAGTCGTTGTAGAAGTGCCGGGCCACCCGCAGCGAGGTGGTGCTGTGGACGGGCCAGAACGAGGCGATGACATGGGCGAAACCGGCGGACTGGAGAGCTCCGGCGAGGTGCAGGGCCTGGTCCGTGAGGGTGGCTCGGCCGCGGCCGGTCTCGCAGGCCGACAGGTATGCCAGGAAGGACGGGGCCTGGGAGTGGGACTCGGCGATGTCCGACATCGTCAGCGGCCCCGACTCGAGGTGGTCGTGGCACATCAGGGCACCGTTGTCGTCCGTGGCCGGGTCCTGCTGGGCGTGTCCGGCGAAGTGGAACCAGTCGTGGCGGCCGATTCCGGACAGGACGGCGGCGCGTGTGGCGTCCCGGTCGCTCAGCGCGCTTGCACCGGGCGCCCACTCCTGCACGGCACGTACTTCGTGGGCGGCCGCGGCGAGCCGCGTGAGGCCGGGAGTGTCGCGCAGACCCACGGCCAGGACCTGAGGTGACGCCGGCAGTACAGTGCCTCGGGCGCGGTGCAGCGCGGTCAGCGTGGGGGTGTATGAGGACACCACCAGGTCCAGGACCGAAGCGGTGCCCAGGACCTGGTCGGGTACGGCGTCGCGGGCGCCGGAGGCATGTAGCGGCAGCCCGCTGAACGGGCCGGTAGGGCACCACCACAGCCGTGGCCGACGGGCCGGATCCCGTGGGGGAGTGGCGGCGGGGACGAGGCCTCGGCGGACGAGGGTCCGCAGGACCGGGGCAGTGACGGCCTGCCACAGCCAGTCCAGTACGCCGGTGACCTCCGCCTCGGCCCGGTCGCGTTCGGCTGGTGCGAGGCCGGCGCCGGCGGCGGCCCGCGTCGCGGCCTGAAGGTGCTTCAGTTGGGCGCGTACCGTACCGGTGGTGAGGCCTGGCAGGGCAAGCGTCTCGATCGTCCCTGAGTGGACGACGAGCGCGTCGCAGCGGTGGTGTCCCGCGTTCAGCACGACTACCGGGGCCGGGACCTCCCGCACCAGCCGGTGCACGTCGGGCGGCAGCAGGAACCGCTCCAGCCCCGGCACCTGCCGCAGCCGGCTCAATACGTCGTCCATCTCGGCCGCCGCCTCCCGGTAGGAGGCCAGTTCCGCGTCAGCGCGGTGCGCGGAGAGGGGCGAGGATTCCTCCGCCGTGTCCGGCCCGAACAATCCCGCCGCCGAATCGCGGGGGCGGTCGCTCAGTTCGTCCCGCAACTGCAGGAACCGCTCGCCGAGCCGGGGGGCGTGGGTATCCAGCAGACCGATCTCGGCGCGCAGTCCGAGGGACTCCGACAGCAGCAGTCCGCGCCCGAACTCCAGGAACTCCACCGCCGCGAACCGGTCCCCGTCGGCCAGCGCGCATGCGGCGGCGTCGGAGCCCAGGCCCTCCAGAGCGCTCAGGTGGCGCTCGCGGTCGGCCCGGTTCAGGTGCTGCGGGGCAAGGCGCGGCAGGAGGTCGAAGGCGAGACGGTAGGCGGTGGCCGCCTGCACCAGGTCGCCCGAACGGGCTGCGGCCAGCCCCCAGCTGTGGGCTTCCCGGATGCGCGTGTCCAGGGTGTTCTGCGCAGCCCGCGCGCTGGTTGTGCGCAGCTCCGTGACCTCGCGGTAGATCGCGGCCGCGTCCGGCGACAGGGGGCCGGTGGGCGGGACCACCAGGTCGCCGGTGACCTCCAGTATGTCCGCCAGCCCTTTGACCAGGGTGCGGGCGATGACGTGCGGAATCTCGGGAAGCGCCAGGGCGTCGCGGTAGGCAGCCTCGGCGGTCACCAGGTCGTCCGGCTGGAGCGTCTGCAGAGCGCGCAGGCGGTGCACGTAGGCGAGGCCGCCTCGTGCCCGTACGGCATCACGGTGATGACGTGCGGTCCGGGCGGCCTCCTCGAAGACGGCCGCGGCGGCCTGGTGGTCGGCCGGATCCTGGCGGTCCTCGTAGCGCGAAGACAGCGCGATGGCCAGCGCGTTGACGCACCGGAACCGTTCGGCGTCCGCGGCGGACAGGGCCGCGGCCGCCTGCCGCAGTTCCCGTTCGGCCTCGTCGAGGGCGGCGGCGCCGCCGAGCAGGTCGCGGTAGACGGTCAGCAGCACGCCGAGGCCGAAGCGGAAACCGGCGGCCGCCCGGGGGCCGGGCGCCGTGGTGATCGCCGTGCGGAACAGGGCGACGGCCGCCAGGAGATGGGTGGTGTCGCCCGTGGTCTGCAGGTGGAACCGGTAGGTGGTGGCCAGGTTGGCGAGGACCGCCGGGTGGTTCATGTGCCCGGGCGGGGTCGCCTCCACTGCAGTGCGCTGCGCGCTCAGCGCCTTGTCGAGGAGCGCGGGATCGTGCGTGGCGGCGAACCAGGTCCGCAGCACGTTGGCCCAGGTGTTGAAGAAGGTGCCGCGGTCCTCGCTTTGCGACGTGGACTCCAGCGCGCACGCTTCCGCCGCGTACGACTCCGCCTCGGCCAGGCGCGCGACGGCGCCGTCGCGTTCGTACTCCTTCTCCCGGATCTGGCACAGGCTGATCAGGACCGAGCCCCGGAAGGGATGGCCGGGTGGTGCGTGGGACAGGCCGGTCTGCGCCGCCTGCGCGGCGTCGGCGAGGTGCCGCGCGTCGGCGGTGCGGGTGTAGAGCTGGGTGATGCCGTCGGCGAGGAGACCGTACTGCCAGGCGGTGCGGTCCGGGGCGTCCCGCACGGACCGCGTGGCGGCCTTGCGTAGATAGGTGATGCTGGTGGTGAGGTCGTCGACACGGCCGTTCCGGTCCCAGAGCCGGTCGTGGGCGTTGGCGATGCTGGCCGCGACGGCCGTGGCGCCACCTGGGTAGGTGTGCGCGATGGGCTCCGCGGCCCGGAGCAGGCCCAGGGCCTCCTCCAGCGCAGCCGGATCGCCCGGGCAGGCGTCGTAGCGGTCCAGGAGCGCGTTGGCCAGGTTGAGCTGGTAGGGGAGCCCTTCGTCAGGCGGGGTCTGTTCCATGGCGATGCGGTGGAGGTCGACGGCGTGATTCAGCAGCGTGGTGTCATGGGTGAACAGGTGGAGGCGGCGCAGCGATTGGCCGAGTTCGTTGAGGATCGCCGGCCGGTCGGGGTGCCCGGACGGCAGTGAGTCGTGCAGGCCGGCCAGGCGCTCGAGGTGCTCGCGCAGTTCCGCTTCCTCGTCCATCGACTAACCCCCCGTGGCCGTACGACAGATGATGACCATAAGGCCGCTTCCGTGATATCGCGCCCGCTTCACAGGAAGAAAGGCAATCCGGTCGAAACATATGCGGCCCGTCCGTACCGGTGGCACCATGTCAGCCATTCGTGAACGTGGGGCTTGATATGGCTCAACAAACGGGGGAGCACGCGTGACTGACGGTGCGTTGGCCGACTCGGCACTACGGGCCAGGGCCACGCTGGAGCTCGTGTCCGACTGGACCGCGACGCCGGAACAGTGGCAGCGCGTGATCCGGCTGCTCGCACAGCTGGACCACGCCATCGACCGTCGCGACGCGACGGCGCTGCGCGCGGCGGCCGACGCGCTGGAGGACCTGGACGCATACCGGGACCCCGGGCGGGTGGGCGAGACACCGCCCGGACCGCCCCCGCCCCCCGTGCTGGAACGGGTCCCGAAACTGGTCGACAGGATCGGACGGCTCCGGGCTGGGCGGCATGCGTGAGCGATGGGTGCGCCGGCCGGCACTCGTCGTCCATGTGTTCCTCCGCCCCGAGCCGTCGGCCGCGGACACGGCGTCACCCCCGCCCGCCGAGCGGTATTTGGAGGCACTCCTGGCCGCCTGCACCGCCGTCGGCATGACTGAAACGATCCCACCGTTCCCCGCACTGACGGGCATAACCGGCTTTCCGGCTGCCCCCGCCTCGGAGCCCGCGCGGATCGCCGCGGCCGCCGCGTCCGGTGCCGGCCCCTGGATCGACCAGGCAGTCCTGTGGACCCGGCGCGGCATCACCGGGCTGTCGGTGGTCTTGTCGGCCCGGCCGGGCGCCGACAACTCCTGGGGCGCACAGTGGGCCCGCTGGTCAGCGTGCGCCCCAGCCGCGCCCGCGCCCGAGGGCGTCCTGGACACCGTGGTCGTGGCCCGGGCCCTCGGCCCGCTCGGCCGCCGGCCGGACTTCGTGGTGGAGACACAGGTACGCCGCCTGTCCGGACGATGCGGAACCCTGTCCGGCCCGCCGGGCCCCTGGGCGCGGATCACGGGCGACCGTCTCCTCTGGCAGATCCGCTCGCACCCGGACGACCCGCGCCAACGCACGCTCGTCGTGCTGGCGGCCACCAACGAGCCCACCCTCGACGCCTGGCTGTGGCACACCGGCGGCCCCGAACCCGCCCCCCTCACCCTGCACCTGCTCCAGGCGGCACTGGTCCGTCGCCAGCTTCGGCTGCTGGACCAGGAGCAGGAGGCATACGAGGAACTCGACCGCACGGTGTCAGCCGCCGCCGACGAACTGGGCGAGTTGCACGCCCAGGCGCTCGCCGACCCCGTACCGCTCACCGGCCGACTGGCCCTGCGCGCGGAGGAAGACCTGGAGCGGCTGCGGGCCGCCGCGCACACGCTCGCGGCCAAGCGCAGCGACCTGCGCACCACCCACCGGGCGGCGCAGAATCTGGCGGAGAACATGCGACAGGCCGTGCCCCCCGGCGACGATGCGCCCGGCTCGGTGTTGCACACCGACCGCCGGGAGGCCGACTGGCTCGCCGCGCGGGCCGACGACGCCGCGGAGTATCTCGGCGCCACCCTGGAACGCGTCGAGACCGTAGTGGCCCTGGGCGGACGATTCGTCGAGGAGCAGGCACGGGCCCAGCGCCAGCATGCCATCACGGCCCAGACGGCACTGGTTGCCGGGCTGCTGGCATTCCTCGCAGGCGTCCAGTCGCTGACCTACAAGGTGCCGCTGCCGGGCCCCTTCGCGGCCCCCACTATCTGTGCGCTGTCCCTCCTGGTCGTGGTGCTACCGACCGGCGGACTGCGCCTGGTACGCGGCGGCCGGCAGGCCACCACGCCGGTGCTGTTCGACCTGCTGGGCATCGGAGCCCTCGGCGGCGGCCTGGGCTGGCTGACCGCCACGACGGTGTGCTGGGCCCGGCAGGAACAGGCAGCCCCGCCCTCCTGGTCGCTGGGCGCGGCGGCCCTGGGCACGGCGATCTCAGCACTCCTCGGCCGGTGGCGCATGCACTGAGCCGGAAAACCACGTCGGTGAACGTCGACAAGAAGGGGGAAGTCCATGGGACTCTTCGGGAAAGTACCGCTGGACGACGACTTCGACCGTGCCCTGGCCGGGCACCAGAACAACTCCGTGCGCAAGTGCATCGCCCGCGCACAGCCCTTCGTCCGAGACATCCTGCTGCCGGGCGAAACCCTGCGCACGGTCTTCTACGAGGGCTTCACCGGAGACCACACCCTGGTCGTCACCGACCAGCGCCTGCTGGTGATCAAAAACAGCTTCGGCGGCGGCCGCCCCAAAGAACTCTGGGTGGCCGCGAAGCCCGAGGAGATCCGCTCCATCCGCCACGGCGGCAACGAGAGCGGCTACGGCATCCTCATCCAGGTCGGTTCGACAACCGTGGCCACGAGAGCCAGTGACCACCTGTCCGGCCGCATGCTGGCGGAGTCGGTACAAGAACTCTGCGGGATGGACTGAACGACAAGCACACCGCGGGATGGCCCGAGCAAGCGGCGCGCCTCCGCTCACGCGAAGGTGCGCCGCCGGACATCCTGAGTACCAACATCCCGGGCCGTGCTCAAAGAACCCTCCCGCGCGGGTCCTTTGGCCGCGCCGCGCGATGGCCCAACCTGCCCGCCGTTCTGGCGATGGCAGCGGCGCCCGACCCGGTGTACTCCAGCGCCGCGGGCAGACGGCTGCGCTGCTCGCGGATCAGGCGACGAAGAGGGCGCTGCGCGTCCAGGCCCGGGACGCCCACTCAGAGGGTCTCCGAGCCGGTGGGGCGGCCTCCGAACGGCCGTATCGTGCAAGCCGGTCCGGTCCCCACAACGCCCGCCCCGGGATGGTGGGGCGAGGGCTCGCGCTGTCAGGAGTAGGCCCAGCGCCACCCGTTGCGGTAGGTGCACGTGATGCTTGCACCGCCGGCATCCGTCGTCGAAGCGCCGTGGTCGCTGTTCCGGCAGTACTGCCCCGCCTCGTAGCAGTTGCCCGAGCCGGAGACGATCGAGCAGGTGCCGGTGTCGCTGCTCCGGTCCCGCGAGGGCCTTCCGCGTATCTGGTGTCTATCCGCCCGCGTACGCCTTGCGGCACTCGTCCGCGGCGATGAAATACGCGTCCCGGAACTGGGTTTGAGTCGCGGGTGGCAGACAAGCGAACCGGGTCTCAACGGTGTTGTGGGTCACGACTGCGGGGCGCACGGGGCGCACGGGGCGTTCGACGGTGTCCGGTCTCGCTGAAGTTGGGGCAGGCTCAGGCAATCTGAGGCATCCGGCCTCGATGCCTCAGATTGGCTGAGACTGCGGACGTCGATCCGGTGCTCGTGCCAGAGTCCTCCTCGTGCAGATATCCAGATCCAGACACGTTGCTGCGGGCCTCTTTCTGGGCGCCACCCTGATATTGACCGCCTGCGGCCAGCAGCGCACCGGCCCGACGGCGACCGGCCTCGCCCCGAGCCTCGGCGCGACCCCTCGCCCACGCGCTCCTCCACGGGTCCCGCGCGGGGCAACGTGGAGCCCGGCTCCCACGGCGGAGCCCCGCACTACCGCGAGAACAACGGCTTCAAGGTCCCCAAGGACATGTCCCCCGCCAGTGAGAAGATCGCCCGGAGCGAGGCTGAACGCATCGAACCCGTCCTCAAACGCCTCTGGAAAAACGGAGTGTGGGACCCGAAGAGCGTGCGGGCGGCGCTGCTCCAGCTCGGCTACCGCAACGAAGGCCCCGACAGCGAGCAGGGCCGTGGAACGCTCTTCGTGGAGGACATGGGAACGCGGCTCGGGCTCACCGACACGCACCCCGTCAGGCCCGAGGGCGCCCGCATCGCCCTGCGAGTCCGTCACGACGCCTGTGTCACCGCATTCACGCAACCGACCAACTACCAGGTCACAGTCAACGGCCGGTTTCTGGAGACCGGCTGCTTCGAACCGCGCGGCGGCCACTGAGCACCGGGCTTCCCAGGTTCGCCTCGATTACAGGGTGCTGCTTGGAACTTCGCGGCAGCCTCGCGAGCTGACTGACGGCGCAGTCACAGGCTCGACCCGATCTCAGTCTTTGATGAGCTCAGCGAGGGTCCACTGCTCCCGGTCGATTGAGACCGGACACCATGGTTGCAGTTGCTGGGCGTCTATCTCGCGGCCTACAGCGATCCGTTGCGCATGCCTGCAGCAAGTTCGGCGGCGCGGCCGCGCCAGCTACGTGGGCCAGCACGCCATCGGCGTCCCCGACCCCAGCTCCTTCGGCGTGGCACTGCTGTTCACCGCGCTCGCCGGCGTCTACGAGCCGGCCACCGCCACGCGCCTGCCCGACCCCCAGCGCATCACCTCGCGCTGACCGGACCGCGCGGGTCAAGCCGACCACCGCCACAGGTTCGGCACGGCACCCCCGGCCACAGACCCGCGCCCTGAACGGGTCTGAGGGCGCGATCGAGCCCTCAGTCCCGTTCTCTGCGTCCAAGGCAGCAAGCCCCGCCCAGGCAACGGGTTTTTTCCAGCACAGCGACGCTCGAAGAGCGCCCTCGACCGCGCCACGGCGTCCGGTCAGCGGGTGGCGAGGATTTCCAGCGTGTCGATCACGCGGTTCGAGAAGCCCCACTCGTTGTCGTACCACGCGACCACCTTCACGTGGCGGCCGTCGACGCGGGTGAGGGCCGAGTCGAAGATCGACGAGGCCGGATTGCCCACGATGTCTGACGACACGAGCGGGTCGTCCGAGTACTCGAGGATGCCGGCGAGCGGCCCCTCCGCCGCGGCGCGGTATGCCGCCACCACGTCCTCGCGCGTCACGTCACGGCCGACGGTCGTGTTGAGTTCGACGAGCGAGCCCACCGGCACCGGCACGCGGATCGAGTCGCCCGACAGCTTGCCGTCCAGGCTCGGCAGCACGAGGCCGATCGCCTTGGCGGCGCCGGTCGTGGTCGGCACGATGTTGACGCCGGCGGCCCGGGCACGACGGGCGTCGCGGTGCGGACCGTCCTGCAGGTTCTGCTCCTGTGTGTAGGCGTGCACCGTCGTCATGAACCCGTGCTCGATACCGGCGAGTTTGTCGAGGACCGCGGCCAGCGGCGCGAGCGCGTTGGTGGTGCAGGAGGCGTTGGAGACGATCGTGTGCAGGTCCGGGTCGTAGGCGTCGGTGTTGACCCCGAACGCGAGCGTGACGTCGGCGCCGTCCGACGGCGCGCTGACGAGCACCTTGCGCGCGCCCGCGTCGAGGTGAGCGCGGGCGGCCTTGGCCGAGGTGAAGCGGCCGGTTGCTTCCAGGACGATGTCGACGCCGAGTTCGGCCCACGGCAGCTTCGCCGGTTCGCGCTCGGCCAGCACCGTGATCCGACGGCCGTCGACGACGAGGGCGTCCCCCTCGACGGTCACCGGACGTCCGAGCCTGCCGGCCGTGCTGTCGTAGGCGAGCAGTCGGGCGAGAGTGGCGGGCGCAGTGAGGTCGTTGACAGCGACGATCTCGAGGGCGCTGTCGCGCTCCAGAAGCGCGCGCAGCACATTGCGTCCGATGCGGCCGAATCCGTTGATGGCGATGCGAGTCATGAGTGATGTCCCTTCCCTTCGCCACCAGGCTCGCCCGCGGCTCCCGCCGTTGACAGTGGCGAGATCGCCACGGTTCAAAAGGATCCCGCCACACGGTGCTACTCGCCTTGGGTGAAGGTGCGCCGGTACTCGCTCGGTGTGGTGCCGAGGATGCGCTGGAAGTGCAGGCGCAGGTTCGCGCCGCTGCCGAGCCCGACGTCGGCGGCGATCTGTTCGACGCTGCGCTGCGAACGCTCCAGCAGTTCGCGGGCCAGGTCGATGCGGGCGCGCATCACCCACTGCATCGGCGTGTATCCGGTCTCCTCGACGAAGCGCCGGGAGAACGTGCGCGGCGAGACCCCGGCCTGGCGCGCCAGTATGTCAAGGGTGAGGGGCTCGTCGAGCCGGTGCAGCGCCCACTCGCGGGTGGCGCCGAAGCGCTCGCCGAGCGGCTCGGGGACGCTGCGCGGCACGTACTGGGCCTGGCCGCCGCTGCGGTAGGGAGCCGCGACCAGGCGGCGAGCCGCGTGGTTGGACGCGGCCACTCCGAGGTCGCCGCGCAGGATGTGCAGGCACAGGTCGATGCCGGAGGCGGCGCCGGCCGAGGTGAGCACGCTGCCCTCGTCGACGAACAGGACGTTCTCGTCGACCTGGACGAGCGGGTGCTTCGCCGTGAGTGCTCGCGTGTAGTGCCAGTGCGTCGTGGCGCGCCTGCCGTCGAGCAGGCCCGTGGCGGCGAGCGCGAAGGCGCCCGTCGAGATGGCGGCGAGCCGTGCGCCGCGCGCGTGGGCGGCGATCAGTGCGTCGACGACGGGCTGCGGCGGGTCTTCGCGGTCCGGGTGCCGGTAGCCGGGGACGAAGACGATGTCGGCCCACGCAAGCGTGTCGAGGCCGTGGGCGACGGAGTACGACAGGCCGTCGCCGCCGGTCACGAGACCGGGTGTCGCCCCGCACACCCGCACCTCGTACGGCATGCTCGCGCGGGTCGTGAACACCTGCGCGGGAATTCCGACATCGAGGGGCTTCGCACCCTCGAGCACCAGGACGGCGACGCGATGCAGGCGGGAAGCTGGCATGAGAAGGAGGTTACGTGGGGCGTGACGTCGATACGCCCACGGCGTGGACCGGGCAGACGCCACCGGCCGGGCTGTCCTCTCCGTTGCAGTCCACCACCCGTCCCGCCCTTCGCCCGGCCAGGCCCGGCAAGAGGACCGGCGCCGTCACCTGCTCCCGCTGATCACGACGATCGCCGCCGCTTTTCCAGCCCTGTCCCGCCCAGTGGAACGTGGGCCCGAGGGTCGAGGAGCAGGTATCCGGCCGGCTGGTGAATCCCATCCGCCCCGATCCGCTCGGGGCAGATGGTCGCCTTGCAGTCGATGAGATTGCCGGCCGCGATGAAATCGGCGTCCGCGCCACCGACATCGCTGCTGCCGCAGAATGTGGGAGCACAGAAGCACTGGCCCGCCGGCAGGCGAGCGGCCCAGCCCAAACCCTGCTCCGTTCCTGCCAGTTGAACCTGGTGCACGATTTGCGGGCGCATACGCCGGGACCCGTGACAACCACAGCTTGTCAGTCCCCCGCGACATCACACCAACAAGGCCAGTAGAGTCCTGGTCCGAAGGAGGGGGCGCTCGTGGCCAACATCAACATCAGTCTTGATGCCGAACTGGTGGTGGAAGCGATGGTTCTGGCGGGGATCGGGTCGCCCCAGGACGCCGTCGAAGCAGTCGTGCGTGACTACGTCGCCCGGGGGCACCGCACCGAGGCACGTACCGAACTCACGGGCCAGAGTCTGCGCGAGGTCGAGGCCAAACCGCAGGAGCCTCAAGGCTGAGTGTGATCACGTGACGTCACTCCGGCTCCGCTCCCGCCGGCGACCTCGTCCAGATTTTCAACCTGTCCGTGCTGGAATCGGTGCCACTGTCGCCGTCGCCCGGCATCATCGACGAGTTCATCATCAACGCGACCGCCCCGGCCGACGCCGGCCGCCCCGGCCGACGCCGACCACCGCGTCCATCACGGCATCCAGGTCCGCGCACCGGGACGGTCGAGTGGCTTACCAGGCTGTAGCAGCTCGCCGCCCGCTGGTGAGCACCAGCTCCTGGTCACGCCGCGGCTGAGGGGCGGATGTTCTGGTTGAGGCGGAACAGATTGGTGGGATCGTAGGTGTCCTTGACTCTCACGAGCCGTTCGTGGACCGCGTTCGGGTACGAGGCATGGACCTTGTCCTCGGCGGCGTCGCCGGTGAAGTTGACGTACATGGCCCCGTGGCCGTGGCGTGCGATCTCCTGGCGGGCGTTGCGGGCCCAGGTGACATGGGCGTCGAACCCCGTCGCGTCGGGGGAGCGCGCGATCACGTTGCACAGGGTGCTCGTCCCACGCTGGCTGAACGCCGTGGCCTCGGCGGGCACGCGGGCGTAGGCACCGCCCAGTTGGTGCAGATGCAGTTCGCTGAAGGGCGTGGGCGTCGTCAGGTGGTGCCGCAGCAGGGCGTCGATCGCGGCGTCGGACGGCTCGATGAACGCCGATGTGAAGTAGTTGTGGGCGCCGGCCGTCCACAGCGGGTCGAGCAGTGACTGCATGCCCAAGTACGGCATGGGACCCATGAGGTCGGCGATGGGTGTCCCCAGCGTGCGCAGCGGACCTACGGCCGCCTCGCCGGCCGCGGGGTCGCCCGCGTACATGCCGGCCAGCACCACGACGCGGGTGCCGTGGACTTCCTCGGGCAGGAACGGCAGCGGAGGTGCCGTCGTCAGATCGACGAGTGTGGTGAGTTCGTCCGGCATGTCTCCGGTCAGCTCGCGCCAGCCCGTGATCACTTGTCGGGCCTCGGCGACGGGGTAGAAGATCAGGCCGGCCAGGACCTGTGGCCCGACCGGGTGCAGCTGGTACTCGAGCGAGGTGACCACACCGAAGTTGCCGCCGCCACCGCGCAGGGCCCAGAACAGCTCCGAGTGCCCTCGCGGGTCCGCACGCACCACACGGCCGTCCGCGGTGACGACCTCGGCCGCCGTCACATTGTCGGAGGCCAGACCGTGGCGGCGCAGGAGCCAGCCGACGCCGCCGCCGAGAGTGAAGCCGGCGATGCCGGTCGAGGAGACCAGTCCGCCGGTCACGGCGAGCCCGAAGGCCTGGGTTTCATGGTCGAGGTCGCCCCACGTCATACCTGCCTGGGCGACGACCCGGCGCCGCACCGGATCGACTGTGGCGCCCTTCATGAGCGACAGGTCGATGACGATGCCGCCGTCGCAGGTCGAGAATCCGGCGATACTGTGAGCGCCGCCGCGCACAGCGACGAGCAGGTCCTGGCTGCGGGCGAACTCGACGGCGTGGATCACGTCCGCGGTCCCGGCGCAGCGCACGATCAGGGCAGGATGCTTGTCGTGGGCCGCGTTCCAGACCGCCCGGGCCTCGTCGTAGGCGGCGTCGTCAGGACGGACAACGGTGCCGCGCAGTGCTGACTCCAGTTCGGCGATGGTGGCATCCCCCAGAACGCCCCTTGCCGTGTCGATCGACATGGTCGGCTCCTCGGTACGAGTGCTTGCGCTGATGGTCAGGACCGTAGGCCGTGCCGCTTAGCACTCACTCAGCAGCCGCTTTGCCCGGTAGGCGCCCGTGACATCGTGCGCCGCAGGACGGCCGGGCCGCGCGCGTCGCCGAACTGGGCGAAGAGGTCACCGGCCTGGGCGGCCGACGTCTCGGCGGCGCCGCGGTCACCCGCCTGCCACTGCAGCTGCGCCAGCATGAGGGCGACCCATCCGGCGGCGGAGGGCGACCCGGCGACGTGCTCCAGCCGCTGGGCGCGGGTCAGCAGGGTGCGGGCTCGCGCCGAGTCACCCGCGGTCCGGGCCACGAGGCCGAGGTGGAGCAGGCTGTTGGTGGCGCCTGGGATGTCGTCGGTCTCCTCGAAGCCCGCAAGAGCATGGGCGATGGTGGCCCGGGCGCTTTCGGTGTCCCCGCCGGCCAGGTGGAGCAGGCCGAGACAACCGAGGGTGATGCCTTCCTCCCGGCGGTCGCCGAGCCGACGCCGGATCGCCAGTGCCGCGTCGAGGTACTCCCTTGCCGCCTCGTGGTCGCCTCGGCTCCGGTGGATGTTGCCGAGCGTGTTGAAGGCCAGGGATTCCCCGTGCGGGTCGGCGAGCGCGCGGAAGCAGTCGGCACCTTCTTCGGCGGCCGCCGTGGCGGCGGCGGTGTCGCCCCGCAGGCGGTTCGCCCACGCGAGATTCGCCAGGACATAGCCGCGCGCCCGGGACGGGCCGACCGTGCGGCCGGCGAGCACCGTCTCCTCGAAGAACAGCGACACCTGCCCCGCCTCGTCGTCCTCGACCGCGTACCCCGGTGTCATGACGGGGAACGACGGCTCACCGCCTGCTCCTACGTCATCGAGCAGCCGCAGACTTTCCGTGCAGGCGGCGCGGGCCATGGCGCCCTCGCCACGGCACACGGCCCAAACGCCGTCGAGGTGCGCGGCAGCGGCGAGGATCGAGGGCTCGCTCGCGTCACGGGCGAGAACGCGGGCCCGGTCGAGAGCCGTGCGGGCCCCTTCCCACGTACCGCCCATCCAGAGCAGAACCGCTTGTTGAAAGTAGGCGTACGCCAGCGCCGCCGGTTCCGGCCGCCGCTGGTGGATCCCGACGATCTGCCCGGCGATGTCCTCCAACGGGTATCCCTCACCGAGGCGGATCGCCAGCACGGCGCGCCCCATCAGCGCTCTGGCGCGGTGCGGGGTGGGCTCCGGTGCGGCGGCCAGGGCGTCGTCCAGCCAGCGCCGACCCTCGGCGAGGCGGCCGCGTTCGGGCCAGAACGATCGCAGCGCGACCGCCAGGCGCAGCGCGCTGTCCGGTTCATGGCGCAGAGACGAGCGCAGGGCGGCCCGGAGGTTGCCGTAGTCGGCCTCCAGCTCCAGCGAGGTCGCCCCGGACACTCCGGTGGGCGCCTCGCTGTCCCGCGCCTCGGCGAGTTCCAGGTAGAAGCGCCGGTGCCTGGCCTCGGTGGCCGCCAGCTCCCCGGCGGACCGCAGGCGCTCCGCGGCGTACTGCCGAATGGTCTCCAGCAGCCGATAGCGGGCCTCGTGCTGCCGGGCCTCCACCCACACCAGGGATTTGTCGGCCAGCCGCCCGAGGAGGTCCAGCACCGAGGTGTGCTGGCTGCCGTCGGCGCACACCTCCTCGGCCGCGGCGAGCGAAAACCCGCCCGCGAAGACCGCCAGCCGACGCAGCAAGCGCCGTTCCTCGTCGTCGAGCAGCCGGTGACTCCATTCCAGCGTGGCCAGCAGCGTCTCCTGGCGGGTCACGCCATGCCGGCAGCCGCGGCCGAGGAGGGCCAGGGCGTCGTCGAGCCGTTCGGCGATCTGGCGGGCGGCCAGTACGTGAACCCGGGCCGCAGCCAGCTCCAAGGCCAGCGGCATTCCGTCGAGCCGGAAGCAGATCTGTGCCACAGCCGCAGCGTTCTCTGCGGTCAGCTGGAAGCCGGGGGCCGCGTCGGCGGCCCGCTCCACGAAGAGCCGCACGGAGGCGAACCGGCCCAGTTCCTCCACGGACGGCAGCCGATGCGGATCCGGAAGACCCAGGGACGGCACCCTGAAAGTACGTTCCCCATAGCTGCGCAACGGCTCCCGGCTGGTCGCGAGCACGAAGACGCCCGGGCAGCGTGCCATGACCTCCGAGACCAAGGCGGCGCACGCGTCGACCAGGTGTTCACAATTGTCCAGAACCAGCAGCATGTCCCGGCCGCCGAGCTGCGCGATCAGCGCTTCCCGGGCCCGGCCGGACAACGGGAGCTGCAGTCCCAGGACCGCGGCGACCGCCTCGGGAACGAGATGCGGTTCCGTCAGCGCGGCGAGGTCCACGAACCACACCCCGTCCCGGAAGTCGTCGCCCCGACGGGATGCCACAGCGAGCGCGAGCCGGGTCTTGCCGCAGCCGCCGGCCCCGGTGAGGGTCAGCAGCCTGCTCCGCCCGAGCAGCTTCTCCACCTCGGCCATCTCGCGCTCCCGGCCGATGAGGGCGGTCGCCGGCGTCGGCAGATTATGCCGCGGGACATCGAGCCGCTCTTCTCGCGCCTCGACCGAGTCGGCCAGCAAGAGACGGAAAAGACCGCGCGTCTGCGGATCGGGATCGGCGCCGGTGTCACGGCGGAGTGCGTCCCGCAGACGCTCGTACGTGGCGAGCGCCTCCCGGCGCCGTCCGGCGTCGGCCAGAGCCCGCATCAGCGCCCGGTGGCCGGGCTCGTGCAGGGGGTCCCGAGCGACCACGGCCTGCAGCACGTCAACGGCCTCGGTCGTGCGGTGATCGCGCTCGAGCGCCTCGGCCAGCCCCAGCATGAGCGTCGTACGGCGCACCTCCAGCGCCGCGGCCGCCTCGCCGGCCCATGGCTCGTAACGGTCCTCGGGCAGCAGCCCGGGATCGGCCAGCGTGAGCGCCGCACGAAAATCCGCCGTCCCGCCGCCGCGCGAGGCCCGCCGGACCGCCTCGTCGAGTTCGTCGAGGTCGATCCGCACGCCGCCATCGGCGCCGAGCAGCACCATGTCGTCGCGGAGCACGACGACGTCCCCCCGCGCCCCCGCGGAGGCCAGCGCACGCCGCGCGGCGTGCATTACCTGGTGCAGGTTGTTCGACGCGGCCGTCCGGTCGAGGTCCGGCCACAGCAGGTCGTACAGCCGCTCCCGGTGCATCTGGTGGCCCGGTGACAGGCACAGGAGTTTCAGCAGACTCCGGGCCTTGCGCAGCCGCCAGGCCCCGGCGGCGACCGGGCGGCCCTCGACCGTCACAGCAAAACCGCCGAGGAGCCGGATGCACACCTCTTCGGCCATGGCTACCTCACGGTCAACCTACCGCCTGACCGGTTTCAGGACCCGCGGAGCCGACCCCGGCGCCCCACCCCGGACCTCCTTGCGACCACGCCGATCGTGGACCGTGTCCGATGTCGGCACGAGGAAATCATCCATGGCCATGGTCTTTTGCTTGAGGCGTTCGGAGGGGGCCGCCGTGTGGACGATGGCAGTTGTCGTAATCCTCCCCTTCGCGCGCACCTTGTCGTTGAACACCTCGGCGTCGTCGATGATGAAGCGTCGAGGAGCCGATGGAACTCCTCGGCGGCGCTACGGCGGGAGATTGAGCGTGTGATCGTGGCCCGACTCTGCGTTGGCTGCGGCAACCGGACTGCCAGGAACGGGTCGCTCGCGAGATCGGCATACCGGTCGAATGCGACGTGCCAACGTCCACGAAGCGGTTCTCGTCATGCACCCGGACGCGGACCTGCAGGCGCCGGGGGCAGCGATCACCGTGGAGCTGTGCCTGCGGGTCGGGCGGCTCGTGATGGCGCCACCGTCGGCCGGATGGCCCATCGCGCGCTGACCGCACGGTTGAGGAGGTTAAGGAACGGAGGGACGTGGCCGCTCCGGCCACGGTGTTCCCGCCCCGTGGAGGCATCGCCCATCGTGTCGCACCTGTCCGGCAAGTCACGCTTCGACGACATCTACGAGCAGCCCGACCCCCGGCCTTACTTCAGGCGGCTCGCACCTTTGCAATACGAGATCCCTCATCACGCTCAGCCGGTCTTCCGGAGAAGCGTCGAGGAGTGCAGGGCCCGGAGCACAGGCCGCCCGGATGTCACGGTGCTCGACATCTGCTGCTCGTACGGAATCAACGCGGCCCTTCTCAACCACGACCTGACCCTTGCCGACCTCTACACGCACTACACCCGCCCCGCGGCCACCCACCTGACCGCGGCCGAACTCATCCATTCCGACAAGGAGTTCTACGCAGCCCGCCGAAGAGACGACGCCGTCGCGGTCGTCGGTCTCGACGTGTCCGCGCCCGCGATCAAGTACGCCGTGGCCGTGGGACTGCTAGACCACGCCTACGCCGAGAACCTCGAACGCCGCCCGCCCAGCGCGGCACTACGCCGAGCCGTCTCCCGTGTCGGCCTCCTCACACTGACGGGCGGCGGCAGCTACATCACCGAGCGGACCTTCGGCGCTGTCCTGGCCTGCACCCGATCGCCCGCACAGGTCGCGGCGTTCGTCCTGCGCAGCATCCCGTACGGCCGAATCGCAGCCGTCCTCGCATCCCATGGGCTGCACACCGCCGTCGACCGCTCACGCACCTACCCGCAGCGCCTGTTCACCGGTCCGGAGGAGCAGCGCATGGCCCTCGCGGACGTCGTCCGGGCCGGACTCGATCCGTCGGGCCGGGAGGCGTCCGGTCGCTATCACGCGGTCCTGTACGAGTCCCGCCCGGCGCCCGAGGAGCCTGCTGAGGCAGGGTGAGGGTTAGCCGCCCGAGAGGTATATGTCGGCTGCCTCACCGGGGCTGAGTGGCTGAGTCGGCATGGAAGTCTTCGCGAATCTGCCCGGTACCGCGCCGCACCCCCGGCCTGCCGGTCTGAAGAGGATGCCCGCGGGTGATACGCGCAGCTGCCGGAGGTTGATTCCGGGGTACGCCGACAGGCGGCGGAAGGGAAACGTTCGGCTATGCCCTGGAGGGCGCCGTCGGGGTTGTCTTCGTGGCCCGTACAGACCGGCGGACGAGGGCCGTGATGGGTTGCGGTGGCCGCGGTCACGATCGTCGCAGTGGGTGTCGGTCCTGGCCGGGTGAGGTACTGGGGCGAGTCGGCAACCGAGGTGTGATCGTCGACAGCAGGCGTGGCCGGTGGAAAGTCCTGCCAGATGGCATGGGCGTCGCGGCGGCTGCGTGAGCGTCTGGAGCGGCTGCGCTCGTAGCGGGAACTCCCTGATCGTCGACCCGGCCGGAGAGGTGCTGGCCGCGGCGGCCGTGGACGAGACCGCGCTGCGGGTCACCATCGACCTCGGCGTGATCACCCGGGAGCGCGATCAGGAGCCGGCACTGAGCATGCGTCAGGAAGCCCTGTACCGCGCGGACGCGGTGGAGCGCCTCGGCGCCGCAGCGGGAGGCGACCGGTGAGCCCGTACCGCGCCGCCGACGGCGCCCTGACCGCCGGAGGCCTGCCCAAGCCGCTCGACCTGGGCAACGGGCTGGTCGCCGCGTCCTTCGGCGCCGACGGGTCGTGGCTGTCCATCGGCGCTCCGCACCCTCTCCACGGGTTCGTGGAGATGTCGGGAGCGCCGCCGTTCGAGGAGCCCTGGCGCGGTGACCCCGCGGCTGTGCGCCGGTATCGCGGCTGGCTCACCGAGGACCGGTACGCCTTCTTGCGCCTGGATCTGCCCGACGAGGAGGTGTCCGGGCGCCGGGTCGGCGTGGACGAGGAAGGCCGACCGGTCTGGCGCCGTACGGGACAGGGATGGTCCTGCTCCGCCACGGCGTGGGCGCTGCCCAACCGGCAGGTGCTCGTCCAGCGGTACGTGATCGAGGCGGTGCCGGGGGTACGCGCGGTCCTGCGGTTCAGCGGTCGGCTGGACCGCTGCGCGCTGGCGGAGATCACCGAGGTCAACCCGCCCACGTCCCTCGAAGTGCATTCCGAGGTGAACGTCAGGGGCGTTGACGTGGCCGTCAGCGCTGCGGAGTTGGCCACTTCCGCGCTCGTGACGGTCGATGCCCCTGCCGGTAGCCCCTCGGCGACGCCCAGGAACTCGCCGTCGCGGAAACCATCGGCGGCAAGGCCCGCGCAGCGACCGTGCTGGACCGGATCGACCGGGTGGCAGGCGTGGACGGCCTGCTGCCGGAGACCTGTGACGCGGACACCGGAGACCGGCTCGCCCGTCACTGGTTCGCCCGGCCGGCCGCTGTGTTGGGGGTCCTGCACTTTGGTATGACCGGTGGGAATCCGAACAGATGACGCAGGGGAAGACGAGGAAACCGCTGATGGGCACGGCGATTGACCCCAAGCAGCCGCTGCCGGTCTACGTTCAGCTCAAGACGCTGCTGATCCAGGAGATCATCGACGGGTGGTACGGCCCCGGAGACCGGCTGCCCACCGAGCAGGAACTGTGCGCCCCGTACAACATCAGCCGCACCCCGGTCAACCGTGCCCTGACCGAGATGGCCGAGGAGGGGATCGTGCTGCGCCAGCGCCGGCATGGTTCCTTCGTCAACCCCGAGTGGATACCTCCGCTCACGTCCCCGCACGACGTCCAGGTCGTTGTCCCCGAGGGCAGCTGGGAGGCGATGGTGCGGGCGGCGGCGCCGCCGGACCTCACCCTGAACGTCCACCAGGTCGGGCTCTCCGAGCTGCGTCAGGTCCTGGTGCGTGCGGTCGCGGAGGGCCGGGCCCCCGACCTGGCGATCATGGACTCCGTCTGGGTGCACGAATTCGCGGCCTCCGGGTTTCTCACTCGGTTGCACGAGGTCGACCCGGACTGGGTGCGCGATGAGTACGAGCAGGACTTCGTCGAGCCGTTCCGGACGGCGAACAAGTTCGACGGCGGCCCCGTCGCCGTGCAGGCGGAGGCCGACGTCGCCGGTATCTGGTACCGGCGCGCCGATCTGACCGCCGCCGGGCACCAGCCGCCGCGGACCTGGCAGGAGCTGGCCGCAGTCGGCCAGGCGCCGGCCGAGCGTGGCGCCTCCATCCCGCTGACCCTGCCCGGCGGGCCGCTGGCCGGCGAGACGGCGAGACGGCGAGACGGCGACCTATTGTCTTTTGTCGCTGCTCGCGTCGAACGGCGCTGCAGTCCTCGGCGACGGTGTCGTCACGCTTGACACTCCGGCCGCCACCGAATGCCTGACGTTCCTGCGGCAGCTGCTCCACGCCGGTGTCGTTCCCGCCGAAGCGGTGAGCTACGAGCGCCACCGACCGATGCGGCAACTCGCCGAAGGGAAAGCCGGCCTGGCCATCGGAGGCAGCTACGACGCCCCGGCCTTGGCCGCCGCGGCGTCGCTGGCCACGGAAGACGTGCTCGATCAGTTCGGGTTCATCGCGATGCCCGCGGGGCCGCGCGATGGCGCCGCACGCTCGTCGGCGGCATGGTGTACTGCGTGTTCCGGCAGGCCTCGGCACCCCGGTCGGCCATGCGTCTGCTGCGGGCCGTCACCTCGGTCGATGCGCTGTCCCGGATGTCCCAGACCACCTGGCAGTTGGCCCCCGGCGCTCCGCCCTCGACGCGGCCGCCGCACGATCCCCGTTTCTGCAGGCAACGGGCACCATGCTGGAGCAGGCCGTGGTGCGCTTCCGCCCACACCTCCCTGCTCCCGCGTCTCGGCACAGCTCCGCACGCTCCTGGAATCCGTGCTCACCGAGCGCATGGAGCCGCGGGACGCCGCTGCCCGCACCGCCGACCTGATCAGCGCCATCACCGGACTGCCGATTGCCTGACAGCAGTTGAACCGGTCGTTGCTGGTCCCGTAACCCGGGAAGCAATGCTGTGACTGAAGGGGGCAGCCGGCGATGTTGGTGCGGGACCGGCCCACCCGGCCGCGGACCGGCGACGCGGTCCCACAGCTGATCCGGCACGATCCAGGGTGATGGCCCACGCCGGACCGCACCCCCAAGTCCGGCCCCGGACATGGCAACCAGGACCGACCCGCCTCATTGGGTTAACCTCGCGCTTTCATGAAGCGGGCTGTCCGTATCGCCTTCGCCCCTTCATGAAGCGGACTGTTCGACGGGTGGTCAGGTAGCGCGGAAAGCGTCTCTGACCAGCAAGGATGAGGATTGTCGAGATCCTTGTTCCTGCCACCGTCGGAGGCACTTCCAGGTGAAGAAGCGTATCGGCTCCTCTCCACGCGTCCGCATCGAGGGCGGCGGTCATGCGGTGGTGTCCCAGGCCGGGGCCGTGCTGCTGGTCGAGACCGCCCGCAAGGCCGGGCTGGACCAGTCGATATCGACGGCGCTGACGCCGTGGCGACGTCCGGGTGCGGTGCACGATCCGGGCGAGATCCTGCTTGACCTGGCTCTCGCGGTCGCGCTGGGCGGGGACTGCCTCGCGGATGTCGGGATGCTGTGGGCCGAACCGGCCGTGTTCGGGCCAGTGGCCTCCGACCCGACGGTCTCCCGCCGCATCGGTACCCTCGCCGCAGCGGGGCCCAAGGCCCACGCGATACGGGCCGCGCGGGCAGAAGTCCGCGAATGAGCCCGGATGTTGGTCGGTGACGCGGCCCCGGACGCCTCAGGGCAGGCGATCGGCCACCGTCCGTGCGGCGGGCGGGACCTGAACCGCAGCCGGCTGCCTGGGTCGCGTCGGCTGGGCGCCGGATTGAGGCGGAGCCGCAGACGGCGGGGCTCTCACGAGGTTAACGGCTGTAAGGCATCAGGAATGATGCGTCCCCTGGGTCTCCCGGAAGTGCAGATCCTAATGGTGCAAACTGTTGCGCGGCTGTTGAGATTCCGCGACATTCGGTCATGTGACAGTTGCGCACCCTTTCCGTATGAGCACTCCGGGGGTGGGCCGGCCGCGGCGCGTGAATTGGGTTCAGCTTATTTCGACTGCGGTAGTTGCGATCATCACTGTCATCGCGGCTGATCTTGCCGACGGCGCAGTGTCCGGGGTGGTAGGGATCTTCCGCGACAACCCGCCTCCGAGGATCGATCATTCTTCCGAGCATCTCGTGACCCTTTTCGACCCCGAAGGCAGCCTGAGCCCCGAGTATGCCGTCACTGAACATGTAGGGCCTGCGCGCTGCTGGGAGGAGAGCCTGGTCAGCAAATCGCCCGGGGCGCTCCGATGTACGGCGAAGAACTATATCTTCGACCCGTGCTGGCCGAAGGGAAGTTGGGACCCGGGCCACGTCGGCTGCTTGGCAAATCCCTGGAGCCGGAAGGTCACGATACTCAACCTCCCATCCGGAATGGGAGAATACGAGAAGATGCCGCATGTAGAGATACCGTGGGGACTGGAAATCCAGAACCCGAACAATCCCCGCGAAATGATCGAATGCTCCTCGGTGGCCGGCGGAACCGTAGAGTTCTTGAATGGGAAGCCCATTTACTGGAAGTGTCTTGACAGAATGGGCGCGCATGTCGGGTGGGCTGTTGGAGAAGTCGAGAAGAGTAAAGATGGGCCATGGAAGGTCCTCTTCTCCGGAAAGAGGTCTGATCAGCTGGTCCAGAGCCCGATAAAGAACCTCTGGTGGTGAGAAGTCGCCAATACTTCGGGGGCGGTGTTCATCGAGCATGATGGCGGCGGTTCTATCGCTCGCAACTCGCAACCCACACGGCCGGCATCCCGTCCGGGATCGTCCGCTGCCCGTCGGCGGCGGCGTGCCCGTCGAGCAGGTACAGCGCCTACGCTCCGAGCGGGGCCTGAGGGCTTCCCGCCCCAGGCACCGCTACCTGCGAGAGGGCCCTGGCGGCGCAGCCTCGCCTTCATCGAGGAGCCGGCGGACGGTCTGCTCGCCAGACTTCCCCACGTGGCCGGCTGGGAGAGGGTGGAGTCCCAGCGGCTTGGGCCGCTGGGGAGCGCGTGGGTTTGCGGCTCGAACGTGCACGGGCGCTATATGGCCGCTACCACGGTGGCGACGCCTGTCGGTGCGCCCGAACGGATGGTGACGCAGCGTCATGGCTCGATGTTGAACAGCAGGATGCCGGCGTAGGCGCGCCGAGCAAGTATGGAGTGGAGGTGGTCGAGTGCTGGGCGCCATCGGCTTGCGTCACTTGGATCAACCCAGTTTGAGGCAAGCCCCGAACCGCAGGGTCGTTCGACCCCGATTGATGCTCGGCAGCCAAGCTGGGGCGGCGTGACAGTGACGCCGCCCCATCGAACGATTCCCCTGACGCCAGGTCAGTTCTAGAGAATGGACGCCGCCGAGGCCGGCGATGCACGACCCCTGCGGGAGGCTGCCGAGTTGCTGAAGCCAAGGGGCCAGGTGGAGCAGGGAATGAGACTTGGACGGTATGGGTGGCGGCCCGACCGGGCAGTAGCTCAGCCGGGGGAGGCAGTGATTCCGACCGCCGAGCTGGAAGAATGCGCGCTTTTGCCAGTTCGTAGCAACCGCGGCCAGATCTCGGCCGTCTGAGAGGACGTTGAGGCCAGACGATGACGAGCGGGGTAGATGTGAGGCAACACACCATCAACATAGGGATTGCACTCATGATGGGCGCGGTGCTGGCGGGCACCAGCGCCTGCGGCAGCGGGAGCCCGACGAAGAGGCCCGCTGAGGGGAAGGACGGAGCGTCCGGGAAGGCGAGCACCACCCCGCCGAAACCCAAGGGACCGCCGATGCTGCTGGAGACGATCACGCCCCAGACCGGCACCACCGTCGGGGTCGCCATGCCGATCTCGGTGGTCTTCACCAATCCGGTGGCCACCAAGGCGCGGGCCGGGATCGAGAAGCACATGAAGGTGACCGCCTCTCAACCCGCCATCGGGGCCTGGCATTGGTTCGGCGACCGGCGCGTCGACTGGCGGCCCAAGACGTACTGGCCCTCCGGCACGAAGGTGAAGATCGACGCCAATCTGGAGGGAGTTGCCAACGGTAACGGCCGTTACGGCACGCACGGCTATGTCCACACCTTCACCGTTGGTGACGACGTCCGAGCGGATGTCTCCGCCACCGGCCACACCATGAACGTCACGAAGAACGGCAACCTGCTGCGCACCTTGTCCATCAACGCGGGCAGCGCTCAGTACCCCACCTGGGACGGCACGATGGCGGTGATCGACAAGCAGAAGAAGGTCCACATGACCTCGTGCAGCGTTGGCATCAGCTGCAACAAGGGCAGCGCCGACTACTACGACCTGACCCTCCCGTGGGACGTCCACCTCACCCAGTCCGGCACCTATGTCCACTACTCCACCGGCGACCCCAACCCGGGCAGTGGCAGCGCCCGAGGCTCGCACGGTTGCGTCCACCTGTCGCTGTCCGACGCCAAATGGTTCTACGGCCAGGTCAAACAGGGCGACCCGGTCACCGTCACCGGTTCCCCGCGTGGGAAAGCCCCAGCCGACAACGGCTACGCCGCGTTCAACCTGAGCTGGGAGCAGTGGCTCAGCGGAAGCGGGGCGGGCCCTGTCAGCACGGGCTGACCTGCACCGTGGGTCTGTCTCGCGAGCCCGCGTGCATCGTTCGCCATCAGGCTCAGCATCACCGGCCCTTTGATACGCCGCGGCCCGCCGCGACCGGCTCGTCAACTGCCCTGTACGGATGGGGCGCGGCGCCGTGTGCTGTCCTTTCGCCGAGCCAGGCAACGAACGTAAGGACGAAGAGCCCCTCAGCGAGCAAGGACAGGAGGCCGTACGGCGGCTCCCAACCGGCTTCGTAGTAGCCGCCGGGCAGACCGACGGTGCGCGACAGCAGAAAACCGACAATCATGCCGAGGCTGACTAGTGCCCCGGTCAGCCACGCGGCCAAGGGTCGTTTCAAGATGACGAGCGCCATTGCTACCACGAGCATGACGGCGCTTCCCACGGCGAACAGGACGCCGATGTAGAACATCTCCTCAAGATGATCGGGGACGAGGAGCGTATGCAGCACCGCGTTGCCGATGGCGCAGCACACCGCCAGTCCTTTCAACGTGACTTCGGCTGTTTGGGTGGAGTTCATCGTGATTCCGGGGGTTTGAGGTGCATTGCGCAGAGGGGCACTGGGAGACGGCCCCGGGCGTGTCCTCGTTCCGCGGTTCGACGGTATGAGCCGCATCGTAGGGCGAGCATCACTTATGTCTTGTCGCTTCCCAGGCCGCGCAGGTGGCCGGTCAGAAATGTCTGTTGGACGCCGCAGCAGAGTTACGGGGGCCTTGGCCGCCCTGAGGAAGGGGGAAGGGCAGTGACACAGCCGCATCGGAGCAGGCGCGTCGGCCTCCGGCTCGAAGCCGGACTCATCGAGCGTTTCTGCGGGCCCAATTGATTCCGCGTGCTCCGCGCCGCTGTTCGACCGGGATGTACCCGTATGCGTGGGGCGCCGCCCGGGCGCCCCAACGCCGGACCGTCACGCGGAGCTCTGCATCGCGGAGTTGTTGATCAGGAAGGGTTGCCTCCTGTGAATCAATACGGAGAACAGCCCTTGATGGATTGCATCTGCCGATCCTTGATACAGGTGGGTGTTCACCAGGACTCGGACGGCACCCAGCGTGAGGTCGGGAAAGGGACCAATTCCCGGTCGAGGGTCTTCAGGGCCTTCGCCTCGCTCTTCAGGATCTCCTGGAGCGAGGTCAGGCGGAGCGGCTTCCCGGGAGCGGAAAGCCTTCGGGTGGACGGCTGGCCACACACCAGCGGCACTTGAGGCCAACAGCCCGGCTGCGTCGTTACCGGCACCGAGGCCGAACTCTGGCGTCGCTCTGGCTGTCGCCCTTCATGGCCATGAACAGCCGCTGGGCGTCCTTCTGGTGCTCTGCCGGCGCGTACCGCGTGATCAGATTCATGGCGCGGGGTCAGCTCTGTTCGTTCTTCGTCCACGGACGGAGTTTCTCCGGGTTGCGGACGCCCAGATGCGCGTGATGCGGCCGCCGGTGAGGCTGAACGCCGCCACGGTCACGGTGACGCCGGCGTGCTGGGCGACGAGGCCGGGCCGGCCGTTGACCGTCCGCTCCAGGAGTGTCAGCCCAGGGGTTTTGTCGGCGATGTGGATCAGGTACTGGGCGATGCGCTCGCTGCCCTCGACCGGGCGGAGGACGGTGCCGACCGGTCCGCCTTCGTCGGCGATCACCGTGGCGTCGAGGTCGAGGAGATCGACGAGGGCCTCGATGTTCCTGGCCACTTACGCCTCTTTGGAAAGCCGTACCAGACCGGCCTGGCCGACGATTTTGGCGACTTCGGCGAAGGGGTACCGGAAGACGTCATGGAGGATGAACGCCACGCGTTCGGCCGGCGTCATCGACTCCCGTACGACGAGGAAGGCCATGTTCACCGACTCGTCCAGGGTGGCGCGGTCGGCGGGGTCGGCGGGGTCGGCCGGCTCGGCCCAGCCGCCAGCCGGCCCGCTGATCCACTCCGTACGGTCGGGCAGCGGCTCGGGCATCCATGCGCCGACGTAGCGCTCGCGACCGGACCCGCGCCGAGCCGGAATGGCCGAGCCGCTCAGGCGTCAGCGAGATGGTGTGCTGCACCACGCGCCTGATCGAGATGTCAAGGGTCGGAGCGCTGGATTCCGGTGGTCGCGGCCCACGCGTCCGCGGTGATGATGTTGATGACGCCGGTGGTCGCCGGGGGCGCTCGCCGCAGGCCTGCGGGAAGTCCGGGCGCGGCTCCGTGTGCTGCTGGAATCGGTCGCCCGTGGGGGTGACATCCTTGGCAATGTCGAGTTAGTCGTTCAATTTGATGCTTTCTCTAGACTTGACTGATTCCAGTTTGGCCGTAGGTTGGGATGAGAGTTTGAATCCGTCTCCCGAAGGCCGTCATGGAACGCACAGTCCCTGAAGAATCCCGCCGCTGGGGAGCAGTCGCCGATGCGGCTGCTCTTGGCCCTGGCCTGCCCGTGTCCGCCGCTGGGATGTGTGTGGAGTCGTTCGTGGGCGGGCCGTGGGCTCTGCCGTGGTCGCTGGCCGCGTGTGGCGTGGCGCGCAGAGCGATACGTGACGTACTGCCCCGGTGGGGTCTTGGGGAGCTCGTGGCGACCGCCGAGTTGTTGGTCAGTGAGCTGGTGGGCAACGCGCTGCTGCATGGTGCCGGCCCGCTGTGCCTGACCCTGGAGTGGGTGTCGGACATGCGCTGTCTGGTCGGTGACGGTTCTTCGCAGCCTCCTCGCCTGACGGAAGCCGGCCTGGAGGATGAGGGAGGCCGAGGACTGGCGCTCGTGGACATGCTGGCCGCACGGTGGGGCCATGAGCGGGCACCGGTGGGGAAGAACGTGTGGTTCGAGCTGTCCACCGGCGCGGACCCCTCTGGCTTGGAGCAAATGAACCCCTCGGGGATGGGGCATGACGGCCTGGAGGGGCTGGCGATCCATGGCATTGAGGCCCTGGAGGGCGACAGAAAGAGTGAGGCGGCATGACGCCCGCGACGACCGGCGCGGAGCCCATGGCGCAGGCGGTGGCACAGTTGCGTGGGGCCGGTCTACGGGTGACGGCCCAGCGCATGGCCGTGGTGATGGTGGTGTCCGAGTCGCAGGGCCATCTCGATGCCGACACTGTGCGTGAGCGGGCTCAGCAGGTGACGGGGCGCCTTTCCTTGCAGGCGACCTACAACGTCCTGAGCGCGCTCACGGATGCCGGTCTGGTGCGGTGTACGCGGTTTGCCGGTCATCCGGCCCGCTATGAGACCGAGCGTCACGACAATCATCACCACTTCGTCTGCTGCCGTTGCGGCGACATCCGTGATGTCGAGTGCGCGGTGGGCGCGGCTCCGTGCATGGAGCCGCAACTGCCCGAAGGGTATTTCACCCAGGAGGCAGCCGTGACCTTCTGGGGCTTGTGCCCCGGCTGTCAGGCGGCGTCCTAGGCGTCCTGTGGGGGCAGTGGTTGTTCTGCCCAGATGGTTTTGCCTTGGGGGGTGTAGCGGGTTCCCCATCGTTGGGCGACCTGGGCGACGAGGAAGAGCCCGCGTCCGCCTTCGTCGGTGCTGAGGGGGCGGCGTAGGTGTGGTGAGGTGTTGCTGCTGTCGGATACCTCGCAGATGAGGGTGCGTTCTCGGATCAGGCGGAGGCTGATGGGCTGGGAGGCGTGCCTGATCGCGTTGGTGACGAGTTCGCTGACGATGAGTTCGGTGGTGAATGCGGCGTCTTCGAGGTTCCAGGCGGCCAGTTGCCGGTTGGCCATCTGTCGGATGGTGTGGACGGCTGAGGGGACGGCGGGTACGTCCCAGGAGGCGACGTCGTCGGTGCTGAGAGCGCGGGTTCGGGCGACGAGGAAGGCGACATCGTCGCGTGGGTGCTCGGGCAGCAGCATCCGCACCATGGTGTTGCAGATTTCGTCGAGTGGGCGGTCGGGGTGGGCCAGCGCGAAGCAGAGCCGTTCGAAGCCGACGTCCACATCGCGGTCGGAGGCTTCGATGAGGCCGTCGGTGTAGAAGGCGATCACGCTTCCTTCCTCGACGTCGATCTCGGCGCATTCGAAGGGCAGGCCGCCCAGTCCGAGCGGTGGCCCGGCGGGTATGTCGGGGAATTCCACCGGTTCACTCAGGTGAGCTATGGCGGGGCTGGGATGTCCGGCCCGTGCCACGGTGAGTTTGCGTGAGATGGGGTCGTAGACGGCATACACGCAGGTCCCGCCGATCACCTGGGTGTCGTCGGCGGCATCGGCTTCGTCTGCGAGTCGGATCACCAGGTCGTCGAGGCGCGCCAGGAGTTCGTCGGGGGACAGGTCGAGGTCGGCGAGTGTCTGCACGGCGGTGCGCAGCCGGCCCATGGTGGCCGCGGCGTGGATACCGTGTCCGACGACGTCCCCGACGACCAGGGCGACCCGTGCACCCGACAGCGGGATGACGTCGAACCAGTCCCCGCCGACCCCGGCTTCGGTGTCGGCGGGAATGTAGCGGTAGGCCGCCTCGACCGCGCTCTGCTCGGGCAGGCCGTGGGGGAGCAGGCTGTGCTGGAGGGCCAGTGCGGTGTTGTGCTCGCGAGTGAAACGTCTGGCGTTCTCGATGCAGACGGCCGCGCGGGCTGCCAGTTCTTCGACGAGAAGCTGGTCGTCGTCGTCGAAGGGCTCCGGGGACTTCCAGCGCAGCAACGTGGCCACGCCCATGGTCACACCTCGGGCCTGGAGGGGTACGACCAGGTGGGAATGCACACCCAGAACGCGCAGCTTTGCCGTGCGCAGCGGGTCCTGGGCCAGCCAAGCCGTCGACTCGTCGATGACCGGGTCGCGGATCGAGCGACCGGCGTCCAGGCACAGGCTCTGCGGGGAGGCGGGCGGGTAGCGGGTGGGGTCACCGGCCGTGACCACGACCTCGGGCTGATCTTCCTGGATCGAGAGGTGCGCTGCGCGGCGCAGCACTGTCGCGCCGTCCACCGCGACGGGCGCGAGTTCACGGGCCGCCAAAACCGTTTCCAACAGGTCGACCGCGACGAAGTCGGCCACCTGGGGCACCACGATCTCGGCCAGCTCGCGCACGGTCCGGTCCAGGTCCAGGGTGGTGCCGATACGGCTGCTCGCCTCGTTCACCAGGGCGAGTCGCCGCCGGGCCCGGTCTTGGTCGGTGACGTCCACCGCGGTGTGGCACACGCCCAGGACGCGGCTGGTGCGGTCCTGCAACCGGAAGGACGCGCAGAGCCTGACGCGCTCACGGTCCCCTCGCAGGAGCTCGCCCGGTTCAGGCACGGCATGCTGGAACGTCAGCAGGGTCTGCCCGCTGTCCAGTGCCTGCCTGGCCTGCCACTCGAGGGTGGATTCGGCCTCTCCGGGCACGGCCTGCCCGACTCTGCGGCCGACGCGCTGCTGGGCGGCCACGCCGTCCATGCGTTCCAGCACGCGGTTGACCAACTGGTACCGCAGCTCGGTGTCCACCACCGCTATCCCTATGGGCGACTGGCCGAGCAGCCCGTGCAGCACTGCCTGGTGCAGTTCCCATCTGCGCAGCGAGCTCACCTCGCTGACCACCGCGAGCCAGCTTCGACGCCCACCAGCGTCCTGCAACGGGCACGTGCGCAGTGCCAGCTCCACTCGGTGGCCGGCGCGATGCCTGGCGGCGACCAGGCCTTCCCAGCTGTTGCCCGCACGCCACGGCTCGGACACGGCGGACGCGAGGTCTGCTCCGCCGGCCAGGAGCGAGGCGGCAGACCGCCCCAGAACCTCGCCTGCCCGGTAGCCGAGCAGCGCCTGCGCGCCCTTGCTCCATCGCTCGATCAGACCGTGCGCGTCGATGCCGACCACAGCCGCACGGGTGATGTCGAACGGCTCAGCGAGGTATTCGTACGCCGTACGCTCTGTCGCCATGGTGCGGATCCCCTCGAGGGGCCTAGTCCATAGCACCACAGTCTCACGCCGGTCCATGGCCTTGCGCGGGCACCGTGCCTCCTGCGAGGCGCTGCCGCGTCGGCTGCCCTGGGCGCCTGCATCGGCGGCGAGAGGGTCGAGGACTTCGTCCGCGACGTGCGGAGGCTGCTCGGCGCTGGGCCTTCGCCATGGATCGTGTCGAACGGGCTGTGGGACCACCTTGAGCCGCTGCTGCCGCAGCGTGAGCGGCACTTCCGGTATCCGGGCCGGGTGCGGCATCGCTGCCGGCTCGCGCCGGGCAGGGTGGCGCCGATCGCGTTGACCAGGCCCATGTGTGCGTCGGAGATGCCAGTCGGACGCCGGACAGGCCCAGGCCGCGGGCGATCAGCGAGCGCAGGAAGACGAGCCAGCCGGCGAGCAGCGACGGCAGCGTCGTGGGCACGAGTCTCCTCTTCAAGGTCAAGGGCGAGCGGCGCGGGCTTGGGTGGCGGGTTTCCCGGGCTTTCAGGGAGCTGGAACGGGCACTCCGGTGAGGTGCTGGGCGTGGCGCTCGAGCGGAAGAGCAAGCTCGGGGTGGCCGCCGCGGTGGACGACCTGCAGGAGCCGGCCAACGGCGATGAGTTCGCCGACGCGGCCGGCGGGCGAGTTCGGAGTGCTGTCGAATTCCGCCTGGCTCCGCTGGGCGGTGGCGGGGCACGTGAGGCTGTAGGCGTGCAGGAGGCCGATGCCGAAGCCGACGGGCATGCGCCCCCAGGCCTCCCAGTCCAGGATCACCAGAGGTTGCCCGGTGAGGTTCGCCCAGTGCAGGGCGCCGTGCCCGGTGTGGGTGGCGGCGATCTGTACGGCGGGGATGCCGAGGAACCGGGTTTGGCTCTTGTCGACCCACCCCTGGCGGACGGCGACCCTGGATACCGGACGCACAACTGGGCCGAGCCGTACCCCGGCGAGAGCAAGACCTACCCGCCGAACGACGTGCCGGGCGCCTGCATCCCGTTGTCGGAGTCTCACGGCTGACGCAGGTTGATCTCCTCACGGCCCCTGGCCGGCGTCACGGCCGGCCAGGGGCCCCTTCTGTACCCGGATGTGCCGTGGCAGCGTTTTTCGGCCCGTGCCCGCCCCTGCTGTCATTCGGCCCTCGACCGAGCGGGTGCCTTCCTGCGTGCCGCTCGGTGGCTTGACGCGAGCGGCCGCGGACGCCTCCTAGCCTCGGCGACATGCTGGGGCTTCCTGCTCACGTCCGTGCCTGTCTGTTCGACCTCGACGGTGTGCTCACCCAGACCGCGAAGGTGCACGCGGTCGCCTGGAAGGAGATGTTCGACGGCTATCTCCGTGAGCGCGCCACACGTGAGGGGACCGAGTTCGTGCCCTTCGACGCGGTGGACGACTACGACGAGTATGTGGACGGGCGGCCCCGTGAGGACGGCGTGCGCACGTTCCTGGCCGCACGTGGCGTGCACCTGCCCGCGGGAACGCCGGACGACCCGCCGGAGGCAGAGACGGTGAACGGACTGGGCAACCGCAAGAACGGCCTGGTGCTGCGGCGGATCCGCGAGGACGGGGTGGAACCCTACGAGGGCTCGGTCCGCTTCGTTCACGCGGCGCGGGAGGCCGGCCTGCGCCGCGCGGTGGTGTCGTCCAGCGCCAACTGCCGGGACGTCCTGGTAGCGGCCGGCATTGAGGACCTGTTCGAGGAACGGATCGACGGAGTGGTGGCGCGCGAGCGCCATCTGCGCGGCAAGCCCGCCCCGGACACCTACCTGGAGGCGGCCCGCAGGCTCGGAGCGGATCCCGACGAGGCCGCGGTGTTCGAGGACGCCCTGGCCGGCGTCGAGGCCGGGCGAGCGGGACGGTTCGGCGTGGTCGTGGGCGTCGACAGGGTGGGTCAGGCGGATCAGCTGCGGGCGCACGGGGCGGACCTTGTGGTCGGTGACCTGGCCGAACTTCTGGAGTCGCGATGATCGCCCATCCCAGCTTCACGGTCGAGCCGTGGTGCCTGCGCGAGACCGAGCTGAACCTGGACGTGCTCGCCCAGAGCGAATCGGTGTTCGCGCTGTCCAACGGGCACATCGGGTGGCGCGGAAACCTCGACGAGGGAGAGCCCCACGGGCTGCCCGGCGCCTACCTCAACGGCGTCTACGAGCAGCATCCGCTGCCCTATGCGGAAGCGGGCTACGGATATCCCGAGTCCGGCCAGACGATGATCAATATCACCAACGGCAAGGTCATCCGGCTGCTGGTCGACGACCACCCGTGCGATCTGCGCTACGGTCATCTGCTGGCGCACGAGCGGGTCCTGGACTTCCAGTCCGGTGTTCTCAGCCGCTCGGTGCGGTGGACATCGCCCGGCGGCCGCACGGTCCGGATCACCTCACAGCGGCTCGTGTCCTTCCCCCAACGCGCGGTGGCCGCGATCGTGTACGAGGTCGAGCCGATTGACGGACCGACCACGGTGGCCGTGCAGTCCGAGCTGGTGGCCAACGAACAACTGCCGCGCCTCGAGGGCGACCCGCGCGTGGCTGCGGCGATCGAGTCCCCCCTGAATGCCGAGGAGCACTTCGCCCAGGACACCCGCCTGCGGCTCGTGCATTGCACCGCCCGCAGCGCACTGCGGGTGGCAGCGGCGGCCGACCATCTCGTCGAGGGTCCCGAGAGCACGCGCTGGACGGCGCAGAGCGAGCCCGATGTCAGCCGTCTGACGGTGACCGCGGACCTGGTGCCCGGGCAGCCGCTGCGGCTGGTCAAGTTCGTGGCCTACGGCTGGTCGGGTGAGCGCTCGCTGCCGGCTGTGCACGATCAGGTGGACGGAGCCGTGGCGGCTGCGGTCAGCACGGGCTGGGACGGGCTGGTCGCCGCCCAACGGGCGTACCTGGACCGCTTCTGGGCGGGCGCGGACGTCGAGGTCGAGGGCGACGCGCAGATCCAGCAGGCGGTGCGGTTCGCTCTCTTCCACGTGCTCCAGGCCGCGGCCCGCGGCGAGAACCGGGCCATTCCCGCGAAAGGCCTGACCGGAACCGGGTACGACGGGCACTCCTTCTGGGACACCGAGTCCTACGTGCTGCCGGTCCTGACGTTCACCGCGCCGCAGGCCGTCGCTTCGGCACTGAGATGGCGGCACGGGATGCTGCCGGCGGCCAGGGAACGGGCGGGCCAGCTGGGCCTGGCGGGAGCGGCGTTCCCCTGGCGGACGATCGACGGTGCCGAGAGTTCCGCCTACTGGCCGGCCGGCACGGCTGCCTTCCACATCAACGCCGACATCGCCACGGCCGTCGTCCGGTACGTCATGGTGACCGGGGACGAGGACTTCGAGCGCCGTGAGGGGCTCGACCTCCTCGTGGACACCGCTCGGCTGTGGCGCTCCCTCGGCCACCACGACGCGGAAGGCGTCTTCCACATCGACGGGGTCACCGGACCCGACGAGTACAGCGCCGTCGCCCGCGACAACCTGTACACCAACCTGCTGGCCCGGCAGAACCTGCTCGCCGCGGCGGAAGTGGCCACGCGTCATCCGGACCGGGCCGCAGAACTCGGTGTCGACGACGAGGAGACCGCCGTATGGCGGGACGCCGCAGCTCGCATCGCGGTGCCATACAACGAGTCTCTCGGCGTGCACGAACAGTCGGCCGGGTTCACGAATTTCCAGCACTGGGACTTCGAGGCGACCCCGCCCGAGAACTATCCACTGCTGCTGCACTATCCCTACTTCGACCTGTATCGCAAGCAGGTGGTGAAGCAGGCCGATCTGGTGCTGGCGATGTTGGAGTGCCCGCACCTCTTCTCCGACGAGGAGAAGGCGCGCAATTTCGCCTACTACGACGCGCTCACCGTCCGCGACTCCTCCCTGTCGGCGTGCTGCCAGGCGGTGCTGGCCGCCGAGACCGGGCACCTGCGGCTGGCTTACGCCTACCTCGGAGAGGCGGCGCTGATGGACCTGGACGATCTGGAGCACAACACCCGTGACGGGCTGCACATCGCCTCCCTCGCCGGGACCTGGATCGCCCTGGTCGAGGGTTTCGGCGGCATGCGCCGGTACATCGGCGAGGGGGGAAAGCCGGACCTACTGGCGTTCGCACCGCGCCTGCCGGAAGCGCTGTCAAAGGTGGCGTTCACGGTGCTGGGACGCGGACGCCGGCTGAAGGTGGACATCGGCCCGTCCCATGCGCGTTACCAGCTGGTGGAAGGTGAACCGCTGGTCGTGCTGCATCACGGGGAACAGGTGACCGTGACGACCGACGCTCCGGTGGACCAGCCGATGCCCCCCGTGCCCGTGCGTCCCGAGCCGCAGCAACCGCCGGGCCGCCGTCCGGCGGGCCTGCTAGCCGGGGAGGAGCAGCAGGCGGAGACACAGGACTAGCCTAGTGTCCTGTCAGATTGATCCACCGACGAATTTTCCTGGAATCGGGATTTCGTGGTCTGGAGCTGGTTCTGAAGAGGCAAGAGCCTCGACAGAAGAAGCCGGTGATGGGACGCCGTCCCTTCGCGGGCCTGTGCGCCAGGGCGCAGCTGGGCATTTCCCCACCGCAGCCGTTCCAGTTCGTGGGGTCACGCAGCGATGCCGCACACGAGGGACGCCGAGGCGAGCAGGAGAACGCCCGAGGCTGAGGCCACCGCAGCGATCGGATCCCTGGCCCGCAGGTGCGTCAGCACGGCGCCGAACATCAACGCGCACAGTCCCGCGCCGGCCGCGATGCCCAGCGGCCGGGCCGCCAGCCCTCCGAGAAGCTCCACGCCGCCTCCGGCCTCCAGCACGCCGATCGCCCGCCACAGCGAGGGCGACATGCCGAAGTGGTCGCGGTACTGCAGGGACCGGCGCAGCCCGTAGATCTTGATTCCCCCGGTGAAGACGAATATCGGGCCGGTGGCTACAGCCAGGATGATTCGCGAGACGTCCACAGGTCACCTTTCGAGCAGCGGGGCAGTCGCGGATGGGATACTGCTGGGGCGATGACCGATCCCACGACAACGACCGGCCCCCTTCCGACGATGCGCGATGACCAGCGGGAGGCCTCCCGGCGCAGACTGATCGACGCGGCACTGGGGATCCTCGCCGAGGAGGGCTACCGCGGCCTCACGGTGAAGAAGGTCGGTGATCGCGCCGGGGTCAGCCGGGGCATGGTCAACTACCACTTCGAGTCCAAGGCTGGGCTCGTCGAGGCGGTCATCAACGACATCCGCGAGGTCTTTGTAGACCGTCTCAGGGCGCTCCCCGGATACCACCGGATGACCGGGCTTGAGGCCGTGCTGGCCAAGCTGGAGCAGTACTTCTCACGTCTGGCCGAGCCGGGCCCCAGTGTCCGGGCACGCGCACTGCTGGTGCTGCTCGTCGAGGCGGTCGGCAGCCCGGGGGAGACCGCCAAGGGGCCCTTGGGCGGCCAACTCGACTTGGTCCGCACCGGTGTGGAGGACGACATCCGACGGGGGGTCGCCGACGGCAGCATCCGCCCGGACCTGGACGCCCGCGCGGAGGCATTCCTTCTGGAGAGCCTGGCGCGCGGCGTGTTGCTCCAGTACCAGCTGGACTCCTCTCGCGCCCGCCTGGAGGAAATCGGCCGCGCGGCCCACGACATGGTGCTGCTGGCACTCGCTCCGCACCGGAGGACTGGCTGACGCCGGCGGCCGGGGTCGTCTGCGCGAGTCCGCCCGCGCACCGGCCGGATGGCTGCCGAGACGGTACTCAGGCCGCCGTTTACCACCAGCTGCTGGCCCGTGATGTAGGAGGCGCGGTCGGAGAGCACGAACGTCACCGCCTCCGCCACCTCCCACGCGGTGCCCTGCCGGCCGAGTGGGATCCGGGCGAAGGACGCGGTCCTGGAGGTGCGTGCTGCTGATGCCTGACGGCCCATCGGGGTGTCGATCAGGCCAGGTACGACCACGTTGGCTCGGATACGGCGTGCGGCGCCCTCCTTGGCGACATGCCGGGTCAGACCCACCAGACCCGCCTTGGAACTGTCGTACGCAGGCGAGCCGGTGGCGGCGCGCAGTCCGGCAACGGATCCGCTGAAGACGATCGCGCCGCCGCCCATCGTCGGCAGGCCGTACTTTGCGGCCAGGAAGGGCGCGCGCAGATTGAGCGCGAGGACGCGGTCCCCGTCCTCGGGCGAGGAGCCGGCCAGACCAACGCCGAGCCCGATGCCTGCGTTCACCAGTAGCCAGTCCAGACCGCCGAGCGGTCTTGCCTGGCTCCATCAGGCCGTACCCGTCGGCAACTTCTCCATCGCGCACGTCGCGCACGTTCTGAATACCACTACGGCGCACGTCATCTACCTGCTGTCCCGGCACCCGGTCTACTGGAGCCCGCCCCGGTTCCGCCGCACCCAGCACACGGCCACCCGTATCGGACAATGGCGCATCTGGTACGAGCACGACCACATGTCGCTCCAGGACAGCGCGCCACCGGCAAGGAACGAGCCTCGCCACCGTGCGCCTGGCACTACTCAAGAACGACGTCCCACTCCGCCCCGCCGGCTCCCATCCCGGCCAACCGCGAAGGAGATGAGGCATCCCAGCTCCCCCGCGGGCCGGCCCCACTGCTGTCCGGGCACTGAGACTCATGTCGCGTGACGTCCCGTGCGACAACCGAGGGACCCGAACGGCGGCTGATCGCGCTGGCTGGGCAGCCAGTTGCTTGGTCGTATTCCGTTACCTTCAGCCGGGTTGGAAAAACGCGAGCATTTTCCGGCTGGCGTCCGGCGACATCAGGATTTCCTGGATGCGCACGGACTGCCGACCGGCAGCGCTGGTGCGTTCGAACATCTCGCGTTCGTATTCCTTGACGGCGGCGGGAAAGTCGTCCGGATGCGCGGCCAGCGCGAGGCCGAGCAAGGCGCCGTCGAGCAGCGCCATGTTGGCGCCCTGCCCCACCGGCGGCATCAGGTGCGCGGCGTCGCCGAGCAGCGTGACGCCTGGCCTCGACGGCCAGGTCAGGCCGACCGGGAGCGTGGTGATCGACCGTGGCAGGACCGTGTCGTCGCAGGCGGCGATCAGCGCGGTGAACCGTGAGTCCCAGCCGGTGAACAGGCCGATCAGCCGCGCCCGGGCGGCAGCGGGGTCGTCGAACGGGATTCCGCTGGTCCCGAACCAGTCCTCCGCGGTGTAGAAGCTGAGGTAGATGCGTACGCGGCCGTCGCCGTTGCGCTGCGCCGACAGGGATTGTCCGTTGCCGAGCACCCAGTAGTTGCCACGCCCAACCATCGCCGCGAGATCGGGATGGGTGCGGTCGATGTCGGGAATACCAAGCTCAACGACGTTTTGGCCGGTGTGCGCTGGTCGGGCGTCGGTGAGCAGTGCGCGGACCCGGGAGTCCGCGCCGTCGGCGCCGACCAACAGGTCATACGTCGCACTAGTGCCGTCGGCGAAGTGCAGCAGGCCGTTGTCGGCGTGCTCGAACGCGTGCCCCCAACGCACCGCGTGCTCGGGCAGCGAATCCAGCAGCAGGTTACGCAGATCGGCACGGTCGACCTCGGGTCGATCGAGCGGGGCGTCCTCGGGCGTATCCTCCTGCAGCAGCAGGGTGCCATCCGGCTCCAGAAGGCGCAGGTCCTGGCCTTCACGACGGGCAATCGCGCGGAACTCGTCGATCAGGCCGGCCTCGCGGATCGCCCGTTGGCCCGTCCCGGCGTGCAGGTCGAGCATGCCGCCCTGACCGCGCGCGTCGCGCGACGGTTCGCGTTCGTACACGACGGCGTCGATGCCGTTCACGTGCAGCACACGGGCGAGGGCCAGGCCGCCCAAGCCGGCTCCAACGATCGTGATGGTCATGGTTGCCTCCGATTCACCGTATTGCCTGCTCGCGGGAGATCGACCCGTGGTGCGGGCCACCACCGGTGGGGCGCCGAACGAGATCCCGGCCTCGCCGATCGCCTCGGCCGGGAACCTGGCCGGCTGGCCGGCCTCGGCCGGCTCGGCGACCAGTTCGTTTCAGCCGGGCGGTGAGCCGCTCGGTAAGCCGGCGGGAGTTGGCGAACATGATCGTCGGCCGGTGTTCGCCGACCAGCGCGAGAATCCGCTGCTCGGCATCCGGCCCGATGGACGACTGCCGCTCCGGTCCCGGCGCCGAACCGGACACCTCGCCGGTGCCCTTCCCGAGCGTGACCATGGCTGCGACCGGGGCCTCCACTTGCAGCCGGACCGATTTCCGGTTCGTCGGCCGCACGATCTTGACCGGCTGCTCGCCGGCGAGGAAGGTGCTCACCTCCTCGACCGGTCGGGTCGTCGCGGACAGGCCGATCCGCTGTGCCTCGGTGGGCGCGGTGAACTCGCCTGTGAACCACACCCTGGTCGCCGGCGAGAGCGGCGCCGGCGCATCGTCGCTCGCCACGCCCCCATCCTCGCCACTCCCACCGACCGGTTCCGGCCCGCTGATCAATGGGTTCACCGACGGAGCCGGGGCGCGAGCACCGTGCGCACGACCTTGGCCACCTTGCTCGCGGCGGATCCGTCCCCTTCTTCGGGTTCCGGTTCCAGCACGCGCTGGATCTGCAGCAGCAGCTGGTTGGTCGACCGCCAGAGCGGGACGAACATGCCGGCGACCGGCCCGACACCCTGGATGGGGCCGCCGGACAGCTCGGTGACCTTCTTGGCGATCGTGACCGTCGTCGGGTCCCGCAGGATCAGGTGCACCTCATCGTCGACCATCCGGATTTCCATCTTGCGCGCGGCGGCTTCCTCCGGGTTCGCGTCCGTGGTCGTCTCCGGATCCAGTTCGTCGATCTTGGCGGCGACCGCGCCCGGGTCGACCCCGAGTTCGCGCAGCACCCTGGCCGCCATGCTGTTCTCCGCCCGCAGCATCGCCTCAAGCAAGTGATGGCTGCCGACCGGTGCGCCACCGGCCAGCGCGCCGGCGGCGGACACGGTGTCCTCGGTGGCAGGTGTGCCGGCCGGCCATGGGCCGGCTGCGACGTTCTGCGATCCCTCCAATGAGGCCATCACCGCTGCACGGATCTTGCTGATTGGACTGATCCGCTCGGCAAGCGCCTTCGCGCCGACGCTCTCACCTTCCCTGACCAGGGCGAGCAGGATGTGTTCCGTACCGATGTAGGTGTGGTGCAGCTGCTGCGCCTCGCGCAGGGCGAGGTCCAGCGTCTTCTTCGCGCTCGGCGCGAACGGGATATGGCCGCTCAGCTCCTGCGTGCCGGGCTTGACCACCGCGGCGATATCGGTCTGCGCCGTCTCCTTGTCGTACCCGAGCTGGTGCAGAACCTTCGCCGCCATGCTGTCCGGCACGTCGAGCAGCCCCAACAGGATGTGCTCCGTGCCGATGTAGTTGTGCTTGAGCAGCCTCGCCTCCTCCTGAGCCGTGACAACCACCTTGCGGGCTTTCACCGTGAACCTTTCAAATGACATGCTTTCAGGGTCTCAACCATGTCAATACACTGTTATTGATAGGGTCACCATGCTGAAGGGAGGGTGTGATGGAGACACCGTCGGACTGGGAGGACCGGCTCGCGCGCTGGCAAAATGAGCTGGAGCTGTTCGAGCAGCTGGACGAGGCACCCTGGGTCACGCTGGCCAAGGCGGAAGCCGAGACCGGCGTTTCCCGCTCGGCCCTGCGGTCCTGGTACCGCAATGGCGAGATCCAGTCCCGGCTGGTGGACGGACCGAACGGGCCGCAGCGCCTGGTCCGGCTGGACGCGGTGATCGAGCGTGCCGCCGCGTCACCGCGCATTCAGCGCAGGGCGGAACGGGAAGTCAGCCTGGAAGCCCAAGTCACCCTGCTACAGCACCGGGTTGACCAGCTTGAGCTGCGACTGGCCGCGCTGGAGCGGAAGTGATCGGCGCGAGCAGCGCCGCGCCATCGGCCCGGAACGATGCCACCGTTGCCGGATCCGCCAACTCCTCCGCGACCAGGCTGTAGGGCCGGTCCAGCGGCGGCAGTAGGGGAACGGGCTGACACCGAGCTTGGAGTGCTCGGCCAGCACCCCCGCGGTCCATGCCGCGTACAGCATCACGTGTTCAGGTGCGCCTGCTCCAGCGTCGGCACACAAAGGCGCCCGGCGACCAGCCCGTCCGCGCCGAGGAAAACCACATCCGGCGTGATCGACCGCAACTGCTCCTCGGCGGCGCTGCCCACGATCGCCTCGTTCGGGCACCGCAGCCGCCCGCCGATTACGATCATCATCGGGAGTCAGATGGATTTCCTGCGTCCAGAGCAGCGACGGCCGGACCGTGCCGTTGAGGAGGTCGGTAGCGACATCCACTTCCACACCATTGCCCGTCACGTCGGTGGCGGACAGGTCCTTGTCGCTGCTGAAGGCGCTCACATCCGCAAGGATGCCGAACCGCTGGATGGGAAGGGAGGTAATTTCGCCGGTTGATCGTCTAGGGCAAACCTCTAGCATCACTTGACGTCAACGCGTCAAGCATCAACTGAGCCCGTCGGATCCCCTGCGGCGACGCCCGTTCCGGGCGGAAAATGGGTGTGGTTGCTGCCTGTTGACGCCGTCTTGTCTGTGACCTTCGAGGTCGTAACTGAGCCGGGCGCGGGGAGCCAGTCATCGGGCGCCTTCAGTGTCGCTTCGAGCACGCGGATGAGATTCCTCCACCAGCCCTTTGGCTCCCACAGGTGGCAGCCGCCCGGGAGTTGAGGGAGGGCAGTGGTGCTGGAAGAGACGCAGGACACCGAGGAGATCATCGAGCGGGTTGCCGCGCTGGACATCGGCAAGGCCGAGGTCGTGTGCTGCACCCGGGTGCCCCGTGAAGGTTCCCCGGGGCGGCGCATGCAGGAGGTCGCGACCTACCCGACCATGACCCGTTCCCTGCTGGGCATGTGTGACCACCTGCGCTGCCTGGGGTGACCCGGGTGGTCATGGAGGCCACGTCCGACTACTGGCGGCCCGCGTTCTACCTCCTGGAGGCGGCCGGCTTCGAGGTATGGCTGGTCAACGCCAGGGACGTCAAGCACCTGCCGGGCCGGCCCAAGACCGACAAGCTCGACGCGGTCTGGCCGGCCAAGATCGCGGAGCGGCAGATGATCCGCCCCAGCTTCGTCCCGCCGCGCGAGATCCGCGCACTGCGGGACCTGACCCGCTACCGCACCGACCTGGTGGCCACACGCACCAGCGAGAAGCAGCGCGTGGAGAAGCTCCTGGAGGACGCCCAGATCAAGGTCACCGCGGTGGCCACCGACATCTTCGGCCCCTCCGGACGGGACATGCTCGCCGCGCTGATCGCCGGCGAGCGCGACCCCAAGGTACTGGCCCAGTACGCCCGCCGCCGTCTGCGCGCCAAACTCGCCGAACTGGAGGAGGCGTTCACCGGCCACTTCACCGACCACCACGCATTCCTGCTCACCAAGATGCTCGGCCGCATCGACGCCATCAACACCGACATCGCCGCCATCGACGCCCGGATCGGCGCCGAGGTCGCCCCCTACGCCGACGCGATCGCCCGGCTCAGCGAGATCCCCGGCATCAACCCGATCGCCGCCCACGTCATCATCGCCGAGATCGGCCTGGACATGACCCGGTTCCCCACCGCCGCCCACCTCGCCTCCTGGGCGAAGTTCGCCCCCGGCGTCAAGGAATCCGCCGGGAAGAAGAAGGGCCGGGGCACCACCGGCCACGGCAACTCCTACCTGGCCCGCGTGCTGGGCAACTGCGCCACCGCCACCGGAAAGACCGACACCTTCCTCGGCGAGCGTTACCGGCGCATCGGCCGCCGCCGCGGCAAGAAGAAGGCCCTGGTCGCGGTCGGCCGCTCGCTCCTGGTCGTCATCTGGCACCTCCTCTCGACCCCGGACACCCGCTTCCACGATCTGGGCTCCGACTACTACGACCCCCGCATCGACCCCGACCGCCGCAAGCGCAACCACATCCGCCAGCTCGAAGCCCTCGGCTTCACCGTCACCCTCGCACCCGCGACATGACAGAGACCCAGCCCACCCGCCGGCACCTCGCCCACGGGCTGATGACGCGCGCCTTTTGGTCCCTCCATTTTCGGATGAGACTCGACACCGCGGCTTGGTGTGTCTGCCGGCGGTCTCCATCCCTGGTCGCCTGCGAGGGAAGCGGTGGGAGCCATGCTCAATGTGCGCACATGATCCGTGCTACTCCCGCCCCTTCAGCGGCGAACACCGTGCGGCGCTCAACCTGCGCACGTGCGCCCGTATGCGCAAGGTCCGACGGTGGTATCCGAGCCGACAGGAGCACCGAGTGATCTGGCGCGACGCTTGAGTGCCTCTGCGTGAAGTGGCTGGTTCACGGCGTGTGTCGACCTGGGTCCCATAGGGTGCCTGGCCGTGACGGTCTCATCGGATGGGTCGCCGTTCTGGCGCGACCAGCAGTTCGTCCTGCTCCTTTGCGCTCGGGTCCTTTCCGTGTTGGGCAACGGCTTCGCCCGGGTGGCGTTGGCGTTTGCGGTGCTTGCTCTGCCGGGGGCCAGTGCGGGCCGGTTGTCGGTGGTGCTGGCCTGTCAGGCGTTGCCGCAGTTGGTGCTCATCCTGGTGGGCGGGGTGATTGCGGACCGGATGTCGCGGGCGAGGCTGATGGTCCTTGCCGACGTGCTGGGGGCTGCGGCGTATTCGGGGCTGGCCGCGATGGTGTTGACCGGTCATGCACCACTGGTGGCACTGTGCCTGTTGGCCGTGGCGGCCGGAACGGCGACAGCCCTGTTCTCGCCGGCGATGGACGGCCTGCTGCCGTTGGTCGTGCCTGCAGATCGCTTGCAGCAGGCCAATGGGCTGCTTCGGATGGGCACTAACAGCTCTCTGCTGCTGGGCCTGGCGCTGTCCGGGGTGACCGTGGCACTGGTCGGGGCTGGCTGGGCGCTTGCGCTCAACGCGGCGTCCTTTGTCGCCAGTGCGGCACTGACTGCTCGGCTGCGGGTGGCCGCGAGGCCGCGCAGGAGATCGTCGGGGTGGGCCGATCTGCGAGAGGGCTGGCAGGAATTCACTTCCCGGCAGTGGCTGTGGGTCGTCGTCGCGCAGTACGCGGTCGTGGTCGCCGCGCTCAACGCCAACGTCGGTGTCCTGGGCCCGCTGACGGCCGAGCAGCACCTGGGCGGAGCGCGGGCGTGGTCGGTCATCGTGGCCGCGCAGGCCGTGGGCACCATCGCGGGCGCAGGACTTGCCGCCCGTGTGCGGGTGAACCGTCCCATTCTGGTGGCCGTGCTGTGTACGTTTCCGGCCGCTGTGCCGATCGCTCTGCTCAGCGCCGACGCCCCGGTATGGCTGATCGCCGCAGCCATGTTCGGCGCCGGTATCGCAGGGGATGTCTTCGGCGTGCTGTGGGCAACCACGATCCAGCGTGAGGTCCCGGAACAGGTTCTGTCCCGCGTCAGCTCCTATGACTGGTTCGGCTCCCTGGCCTTCGCTCCGCTCGGACTCCTCGTCGCCGGACCCATCGCCACTGCCGTGGGCACCAGCCAAGCCCTGGCCGGCTGTGCGGCCCTGGTGGTCCTGGCCACCACGGCGGCCCTGTTGTCACCTCAGGTACGGAGTCTGCGTGCAGCTGCCGAGAAGCGTTCCGGCACGGCATCCTCATCGGAGGTCGCGGAGTGTCAGGTCGGTGAGGAGACGGCGGGCTAAGAAGGTGTTTTTCTTCCTCCCTGCTACCCCCGCTAGGGCGGCGTCGGCGGATCAGCTTCCTGGTGGCAGGTGCGTTTTGGGTCGGTCTTGTCTAACCGGCTTCTGCTGCGCTGTAGGCGAACTTGTACCCGGTGAAGTCGGCGACGTGGACGTATCCGATGCGTTGGTATAGGTCGTTGCTGGTGGGGTTGTTCGGGTCCGTGAACAGGACGACGCCCGCCGCGCCCGCGGTGAGCGCGGCCCTGCTCACCTCGACCGTCACGGCGCCCGCGTAGCCGCGGCCCCGGAGGTGGGCCGGGGTGGAGACGGGGTCCACCCGGATCATGCCGCCGACGATCGAGTTCGCGGCTGCCATGGAGACGGAAGTGCCGTCCGGGGTCTCCCAGAACGTGAAGTGTCTGTCGCCGAAACGCGAGTGGGCCCAGGAGGCGGCGTCGATCAAATCGATGGAGGACTGCTCCCGACGTCGACGCAGAACTCACGGCACCAGCGCACGACTTGCTCATGCTCCTTTCCGCCCGCGATGCGACCCTGGCCCTCTGGGCGCGGCTGCGGTGGGGTGAGCGTGCCGAGACGGTAGAGATGAGTCCGCCAGAAGCGTGCCGGCGCTGAGCCCGTGTGCCGCTGCCATGTCTCGGCGAAAGCGGTGGCGGTGTCGTGGTCCGCGAGCATGCCGGAGGGGAGCGGCCGAGGCCAGCCCGGTGAGCGGCGAGGGTGCCGGCCTGCTTGGCAGAGAGGGGGGTGACGCTCAGGTATCCGCGCGGAGTGCGGTAAAAGATGGCGCGGACCTCGCCTGCTGACTCCAGTCGGCCGAAGACGGTGGCTTCGGAACCGTGTGTGTCCGCCCCGCGTGTTCGCAGTTTCTCGATGTCCGTCAGCGGTGTGTTGTGCAGGGCAGGGCGCGAGCGCAGGAAGTCTCCGACTCGGGCGAGGAAGTCGTCGACGTCTTCGGTGAGTTGCCAGTCATCCGGGAGCATGTTTCATGATCCCGGACGTACTCGAATCGGGGGAGCACTTTGCTCAGAGACGCACCGTCGCCACGGCTGGTCAATGTCTTTCGGCCACGTGCCGTAACTGCTCCTGATCAGGCACGAGTTTTCCTCGTCCACTGGCTGGTCCGCGGGCTGTAGTGGGTCAGGCGTCGGGTCAACTTCCGTCCACCATCGCCAGCCAGCTCTACAACGCCAAGGAGCCGATGACGCTCTTCGAACTGCAGGAATGGCCCGGTCACCGGACGGCCCGAAGCGACGACCCATTACGCGAAGCTTCCCCCCAACACCCTGGCCGGGGCCTACAACGACGCCGGCTATTTTGCGAGGAACGCCCGTACTATCGAGGTACTCGTCGACCGCGAGGCGGTCACCTCCGGCGCCGCCGCCAAGCGGAGAGCCCTGGCGGTACTTCGGCCGCGGCCACGGCCGGTGCACCTACACCTTCTTCGAACGGTGCCAGCACCGCATGGCCTGCACACGCTGCGACTTCTACACCCCCAAGAGCTCCAGCAAGGGCCAGCTGGTGGAGGCGAAGGAGAACGTTGCAGAAAATGCTGTCCAGCATCCCGCTCACCGACGACGAACGCGCCGTCGACGAGGGCCAGCCCCCCTCGATCAGCTCCTTGAGCGACTCACCGACGTCCCCACACCAGCCGGACCAACTCCCCGCCAGAGCGGCGTTCCGCCAACCGCCACACTGCTGCCCATCATTCGATGTCACCCAAGGTCCCGCAGCGGGCAGATCCGATGTCAGTGGCGCCTGTCAGACTCGGCCTTGACCAGGAAGGCAGACCGTGACCGGCGCACCCGCCCCCAAGCACTATGCACCCCGATGGAATGGTGACACCCGTCCCGCCCCACCCGCCGTTGGCAGCGAGCGAGAAACGCTGAGCGCGTTCCTGGACTGGCACCGGGCCACCTTCGTGCTCAAGTGCTCCGGTCTGCCACCAGCGCGACTGTCCGAACAGGCGGTGCCGCCCTCCGCACTGTCTCTGCACGGCCTGGCACGGCACCTGGCCGGTGTCGAGCGCTGGTGGTTCCGCATTCAGTTCGCCGGTGAGGACGTCCCGATGCTCTACTACTCAGACGAGGACCCCAACCAGCGCGAGGCTGGTGTCTGCGAGGAGTTTCATCCGGGACGGATCCGGCAGCAGCCAACGCATCCTCCGCTGCGGGAACGGGTCCGACTGCTGGAGGGCGCCTGCCGCGCAGTGTGGAAGCTCAGGTGCTGGGGCCGCTGTTGTGACCCGCCGCGGTCCAGGCCAACCGTGGCCCCCAGGCAGGGCGCGCCTCCCGTCGCTGTGGTCATTCGGCTGCGGCAAGCAACCGTTCTTCGCCTTCCTCGTACAGCCGTCGGTTCTCGCGGCTCTCGGTAGCGCGTCGGCGGTGGTCCAGACGGCTGCCCAGCCAGCCCGCCAGGTAGCCGAACGGTATGGAGACCAGGCCGGTGGACTGCATGGGGAACAGGTCGAAGTGGGCGTTCGGGAAGACGGCGGAGGGCGTGCCCGAAACGGCTTGGGAGAAGACCATCAGCACCGCCGCGCAGGCTGCACCGCCGTAGAGGCTCGCGAGCAGGCCGGTGCGCGTGAAGCCTCGCCAGAAGAGGGAGTAGGTCAACGCGGGGGCCACCGCCGACGCCCCGATGCAGATCGCCAGCGTGGTCAGTACACCGACGTCCCAGTTCTGGACCACGGTGGAGAGCATGATGGCAACTGTTCCCACGGCCACGCTCGTCCATGCCGCCACCGTCATCTCCGTACGAGGCGCCGCCTGTCCTCGCCGCACCGCATGGGCGAACAGGTCATGGGCGAGCGACGAGGCTGCGGCCAGGGTCATCCCGGCGACCGAGGACAGCAGGGTGATGAACACCGTGCCCGCCACGGCAGCATAGAGAATCGTCGCGCCTGCGGAGGCGCCGTCGCCGCCCAGCGCTCGGGACAGCATGAGCACCGACGTCCTGCCGTGTGGGTCGGCCGCGGTGATGTACTGAGATCCCACCAGCGCCGCCGCGCCCGTACCCATGATGATCACGAGCAGGCAGAACGTGGTGACGGTGCCGACTGCCCACGACATGGAGCGGCGTACGGCGGGCACGTCCCGCGCGGAGTACAGGCGCATCGTGATGTGCGGCAAGCAGGCCACGCCGAGGACCACGGTGATCTGGAGACTGACGAAGTCCAGCCGCTGACTGGCAGAGGTGCCCAGTTGCAAGCCCTGGTGGAGGAAAGCGGGGCCCGTGCCGCTGCCGCGCTCGGCGGCCCGGAGCAGGTCGCCGGGGCTCCAGTCGAAGCGGTTCAGGACCAGAGCGGCGACGGCGACGCTGGTGCCCAGCAGGAGCACGATCTTGATCATTTGGATGAGCGCGGTGCCCCTCATGCCGCCGATCGCCGCGTAAATGATCATCAGGCTGCCGACGAGGACGATGCACACCGTCCTGGCGCCCGGCAGGTGCGGGATGCCCAGGATGAAGGTGAGCAGCGACCCGGCCCCGGAGAGCTGGACGACAAGGAAGGGAAGAGTCGCCGAAAGCGTCACCACGCAGGAGGCGATACGGACGGCCCGCCCGGGCATGTTGCGGGCCAGCACGTCGCCCATGGTGAACCTGCCGGCGTTGCGCAGGGGTTCGGCCAGCAGGAACATCAGCAGCACCAGCGACATGGCCGTGCTGACGGCCAGCACGTAGCCGTCGTATCCCGCGAGCGCGATGATGCCGGTGGTGCTCAGCACTGTGGCCGCGGAGATGTAGTCGCCCGCGATCGCCAAACCGTTCCTGAGCGGCGTGAGCGAGAGGTAGCCGGTATAGAAGTTCGTCAGGTCGTCGCGATCCGGTCCCGCCATCACGCACATCAGCAGCGTGAAAGTGGCCAGGGCGGTGAAGAGAATCAGGACGGTGGCCTGCGTCCCGGAGGTGAAGTCGTTCATCTCGCCACCCCGGCGTCCCGAGCCGGTCGTGCCGCCCGCTCCCTGACAACCCGCGCCAACCGGTCCACGGAGCGTTGTGCACTGCGTCCGTACCAGAGGACCGCCGCGAAGGTGACGACGAGCTGGAGGACCCCAAGGGCCATGCCCAGACTCAGCTCCCCGGCGATCTTGGTCCCCATCAGGTCCGGCGCATAGCAGGACAGCAACACGTACACCAGGAAGGAGCCGAGCGCGGTGAGCGTGGAGACCCGGCGGAGCAGCCGGTAGGCCGAGCGGAGGGCGGCGAGGTCGGCGCTGCGTCGACCGGTCTCGTGCCCGTACGGCTCATGCCGAGGGGCTTGCCCGTACGAGTCGTACGCAGAGGCGTCGTATCCATACGAGTCGTACCGAGGGGCGTCGTGTCCGTACGGCTCCTGCCACGGATCCCGGCCGTACGAGTCGTGCCGAGGGGCGTGCCGATAGGGCTCGGTCTGCGGCCGCGTCCATCCCGTCGGTGGTGGTGGATACCGGTTGTCGTCGGCGTAGGTCATCGCGCGGCCTTTCCATGCGGCTCGGATCCGTGGAGGTGGGCGGGATCAAAGGGGGGTGGCGGCGCACGATACCGACTGGTTGGAATGCCTGATAAGCCTGCTGGGAGTCACGTTTTGGGCTCGATGCCGCACAGGGGCGACGGCCGGATGCCCCCGGGTACGGATCGCGTTGGCGGTCCGCGGGGCGGCCAGCCAACTCCGTACGCACCCCACGTCGTTACCGACATGGCCCTGGTCGGATTCCGGCCGCCCTGGTCTTCCCGGTGGTTTTCACCCTCAGCGTCGGCAGCCTCGACGACCTTTGATGTGGTGCGCGGCGGATCAACTGGGTGAGTCGGCGAGCGGATTCAGCTTTTCCCGTGCATCGCCGGGAAACTGCCCGTCTCCCGCGCGAGGCCGGAGCCGACTCGGGGAAGGGCGGCGAACAGTCGCCGAGGATCCGGCGGCGGACCGTGTCGTGCTGCGCCCACCGGCCCGCACCGACGGCGTAGGACGCCTTCCTCGCCCGCCCTCCGGCTGCTGTCGGGACCGGATGCCCCGCCATGCCGACCGGAGCCGGGGATTTGGTCCCCGACGGCTTCGGGACCTGAACGGAGGGATGGTGTGTGGTGAACATCACACCCCCCGACGTACCTACTGGTCGGTAGGGTCGCTGGGAGCCGCGAACGACAGGAGGCGCAATGTCTGCGACCAACCGCCAGATCCGTCTGGCAGCCCGCCCCGTGGGCCAGGTGAAACCCGATGACTGGGAGCACTTTTCGGGGCCCGTGGAGGATCCGGGCCCGGGCCGGTTCGCGGGCCGGACGCGGGTCATCTCGCTGGACCCGGCCATGCGGGGCTGGCTGGATGACCGCCCCTCCTATCTGCCACCGGTGGGCATCGGTGAGGTGATGCGCGCCGGATCGGTCATCGAGGTCACCGCATCCAACCATCCCGGCTTTCAGCCGGGTGATCACGTGGCCGGCACGTTCGGCGTCCAGGAGTACGTGGTCTCCGACGGCAGGGGCGCCCTGAAGATCGACACCTCCCTCGCCCCGCCCTCGACGTATCTCGGGGCGCTGGGTATGCCCGGCATGACCGCCTACTTCGGCCTGCTGGACGTCGGGGCGCTCAAGGACGGCGAGACCGTCGTGGTGTCGGGGGCGGCCGGCGCGGTCGGCAGCATGGTGGGTCAGATCGCGAAAGCCAAGGGCTGCCGGGTCGTGGGCATCGCGGGCGGGCCCGAGAAGTGCGCGTTGCTCACCGACGAGCTGGGATTCGACGCCGCGATCGACTACCGCGCCGACGACGTCAGGAAGGCGCTGCGCGAGCACGCCCCCGACGGCATCGACGTCTACTTCGACAACGTCGGAGGAGACATCCTCGACGCCGCACTGACCCGGCTGGCGATGCACGCGCGCGTCGTGGTCTGCGGTGCGATCAGTCAGTACAACAACGCCACGCCGGTCAAGGGCCCCTCGAACTACCTCACGCTGCTGGTGCGTCGCGCCCGCATGGAGGGCTTCGTCGTCTTCGACTACGCCAAGCGCTACGCGCAGGCCGCGCAGGAGATCTCCGCCTGGATCGGCGACGGCCGCATCAAGGTCAAAGAACATGTGGTGAGGGGAACCGTGGACGAATTCCCCGAGACGCTGCAGATGCTCTTCCGCGGCGAGAACGTCGGCAAGCTCGTGCTCGAGCTGGCATGAGCGCCGCCGAGAGCAGGGCTGCCCCCCACGAGAAGAACCGCCGGACAACGCCGCGCTGCGGGGCAAGGCGGCGATCGTCACCGGCGGTGCCAGCGGACTGGGCCGGGCCACGGCGCTGACGTTGACGCTGGCGGGGGCGCGCGTGGGTGTCGCGGACCTCGACGCGCGGGGCGGCCGGGAGGTGGCCGACATGATCGGTGGCCACTTCCGCGCCTGTGACGTCTCCGACCTCGACGCCAACCGTGAGCTGGTGGACTTCACCCAGGAGCAGTGCGGCGGTGTGGACATCGCGTTCCTGAACGCGGGCGTGGCGACCGGATTCGGCGTCGGCGAGGACTTCGACCTGGCGCGCTACCGCCGGGCGACCTGTCCGGACGCGGTGCCGCCGCGTCACGGTGACGCCGACCGTGCCTGGCTCAGCACCGTCGCTGCCCAACAGATCTCCTGAGTACGTGGGGACGCTGCACCATGAAAGTGACATGGAATCACGCGCGGTAGGACGCGCTGCGTTCATGCGTTGGCGTCTCCCGTGTGCCGATTCGGCTGCAACTTGCCCGGATCGCAGAGTGGCAAGGCCCGGTAGTACGCGTTCATCTCATCTCGCCGTGGCGGGCGCACCTGGGTGACCATGCCGGACATTGCATCCACCACCATCGCCGACAGGCAACCGATTGTCTGTTTCGCTGAACTGCCAGGCAGTACTTCACCATCGCCACGCGTTCGAGCGGACCGCGGTAGAGAAAGCCTGGCCGCTGCGGAACATGGCGCGCACCCTTGACCGCTCCATCCTCGATCAATGGAGGGGCCGGGAGGCCGAACTCGCTCCCTCTGCTTCCGATGTGGGCCGGCGAAGGCGTCGACTTCATCAACCACCTGCCATCCGCCGCCGATCTCGTCGGCGCACGCGCCGAGCCGGCGGAGACAGCACTGACCCGAGCCGGCAGGCCTATCCAGAACGGCTTGCCAGGGTGCGGCCGCGTGGGGCTGATACCACATGCCCTCGCCCGGTGGTGACGCCACGAACTCGCGGGCGGTAGCTGGGGTCACGCCGCTAACGGGCCGTACCTGGGCAATTCCTGGGCTCAGTCGCGAGTTGGGTGAAAGATGCCTTCTGGATGTTGATGGGCCTGGGGTCAGGTCAGAGCGGGGTTGCCGCAGCACTTCTTGTATTTGCGGGAAGAGCCGCACCAGCAGGGGCTGTTGCGGGGTGGAGGCCATGTCTGGGCCTGGCCGCGGGCGGCGAGGTCGGCGGCGTATCGGGCCCGGGTGTCGCCGTCCTGTGGGGAGAGGTCCTCATCGCGAGTGAACGCCTCGAAGTCGGCCAGGGCGCCCTGGGCGATGCCCAGATGGGGTTCGCCGTCCTCGGACAGGCGGCGCAGGAGCTCCTCGACGCGGCGGATGTGCTCCTGGTGTTCGGCGCCGTAGTGCTCCGCCAGTGGGGGCCACCGGGTGAGGAGTTGGGCGAACTCGGTCTCGGGCCAGAACAGTGCGCATGTCATGCGGGGGCGCGACAGGGCGGTTCGACGAGCGGCGACCTCGGCGGTGAGTTTGTCGAACTCGGCTTGCAGGGCGTCCTTGTCACCGCTCTCGATGGCCCGCAGGCGGTCCGGATCGTGGAGGTCGTCCAGTGTGCTGGAGCCGCGGAGCAGGCTGGGGCGGTGCTCGTGCAGGTCGTCGGCGAGGGTGTCGAGGTCGTCGTGCGGCTGGGTGAGGCGGCGCCGGACCCGGTGGCGGCCGATGACGAGCATCTCGATGCCGCTGGGGTCAGAGGCGTGTTCGACGGCGCTGGGGGTGAGCGGAGTGGCGGGGCCGAGGAGATGGGTGATGCCGGCGGTGAACCAGTCTGCGGCGTCATGGAATTCACCGGCGGTCTCGAAGGCTTCGGCGACGAAGTTCCAGGCCCCCGGATCGGTGGGGTGCTGTCGTCGCAGACGGCTGGCCGCTTGGCGTGCCTGATCGGCGCGTCCGCCGTCCCACAGGGTGCTGATCCGGTATGCCTCGATCAGGTGCGGGTCCTCGCACCCGGTGTCCAGCAGTTGTTGGTAAAGCGCGAGCGCGCGGTCGTATTCCTCGGCGTCGTTCCAGCTGTCCGCGGCCTCGACGAGGATCTCCTCGCGATCCTCGGGATACTCCCGGGCCAGCGCCTCCAGCTCTTCGGCCTGCGTGGCGTACGCCCGCTCGGCGGGGGTGGGTTGGGGCGGTGGTCGGCGACGCTTGCGGGACATACGACCACAATAGCGGCGTGAGGCCGCAGGTACGCGTGGGCGGGGGAAGGCTCGTCAGAACGGGTGCGGTTCGGCGGGTTACTGGGCTCCGGAACGGCCGTGTGGAACCATGCGTCGGCCTGGCTGCCGCAGCCCCAGCTCGAGATGATACGAAGGCCCCCACGTAACTGCTGAACTGCGAAAAAACTGATCAAGTTCGAGCCTCGTTCGGCGCCGGAGCCTTAAGAGACACGCTCACTGGCTGAGGATCTGTGAGTCGGGTACGAAACGAGTCCTGTCTTCCGGGTCATCGATGTCGTCGAGGTCGGTGAAGCAGCCCGACGTCGTGCAGTCGGCCACCACCGCGCGTCCCCGTCCGGTCGGATGTTCACGCAAAGATCATGGGGTTCAGTCACCGGATTCGAACAACCCGACACCGACGCCGTGAAGGCCCGGATGCGGCACGTGCTGGACGCCCTGGAGGCCAAGTTCCCCAAGGCCGCAGCCCACTTGGACACCGCCCAGGGCGACGTCCTGGCATTCACCGCGTTCCCCCGCGAGATCTGGCGGCAAATCTGGTCGAACAACCCGCAGGAACGGCTCAACAAGGAGATCCGCCGCCGCACCGACGTGGTCGGTATCTTCCCCGACCGCTCCGAGTTGATCCGCCTGATCGGCGCGGTCCTGGCCGAGCAGAACGACGAATGGACCGAGGCTTGCCGCTACATGGGCCGTGAACTCCTCGCCAAAACCCGCCTCCACCCGATCGAATCAGAAACCGACGACACCGTCCTGCCCACAGAACTCGCCGCATGGTCCCAAAGGCGAGATCACTGAGTGGCCGTCGATACGCAACTCCAGTCCCGCGGACGTGACCTCCGCGCCGAGTTCTTACGCAGTGCTGACGCCTCGGCGAAACGGATCTCACGGTGCCGGTGCATGCGCGAGTCTGGGCTCTCGTCATCGAGCGGCATGACGGCACCATGGGTCAGCGACAACCACAAGGACTGCCCCCACACCGCCTGGTCAGGCATGGAGGGCATCGTCGCGGTGTAAGGAAAGCGGCCGCCGCGGCGACGGTGCCCCGGTCACGGGACCGGGGCACCGGACGGCCGCCCAAGGGCTGTCCGGTGAAGGGCAAACTCATTGCCTTGGTCCGGCAAGCCTGGTGGGTCGTGCGCTGCCGGTAGCGGGCATGGGCGGCCATGGGCCGGCGTGCTGCAATACGCGTCCGGGAGCCTGTGGGACGGATGAGGAGACACGGTGGGGTTGGGGGAGCACAAGGCGACAGGGGGCGTGGCATGGATGCTGATCGCTGCCTTGGCTCTGGTCCTGGGGGTGGCGATGGCCTCCGAGATGCGCGCAGCGTTGGAGCGGGAGCGGGAGTTCCGCGCAGCGGTGGAGTGTGCTTCTGTCCCGGTGAAGGCGTCCGGGTGCCTGTGGAAGCAGGAATTCACCGTTGGGAAGGCCGACACGCACCGCGGAGAGCGGAGAGCGGAGAGCGTCGCCGGAGGCGGAGTTGCTGCTGCCCTCCGGCAAGCGGTGGGAAGTGACGTTTCGGCAGACTGATCCGGTGGTGTCGGAGATGGAGCCGGGAAACAGGGTCGTCGGCCTGATCTGGCACGGGCGGGTGATCGAGGTACGGGACGCCGAAGGACGGCGCCAGCAGACGTCGTTCGGTCCCCTGGAGTGGCCCGAGGACCGGCTCGGCGGGGCACTCGCCTGTATCTCGTTCGGCTTGACCGGCCTTGTCGGCGGGCTGTGGACTCTCTTCGCGCGGGGCAACGGGCGTCACGCGAAAGCAGCGACTGTGGAGCGGTGGCACGGTGTCGGCATGGGCGGCGCAGCCATACTGACCCTCTGGGCGCAGGCGGCCAACGGCTGGCCGATGCGGGCGATCCCCTCGATCTGGGGGCCGATCGCGCTGCTCTTCCTGGCCTCCATGGTGGCGTTCGCCATCGCCGCCGTCCGCGGCGATTTGGATGACGAGGCCCCGTCCACCCCGCAGGTGCCCCCGCCCCCGCCACCGATGGGCGGACCCGGCCAAGGCAGACGCCGCGCACCCCCACGCTCAATGGGACGGTGAACTCGGACGCTCAGAAGTCCGACGGTCCCGATCTGAGATTCACCGGCACGTCGACCGCGCGGGAGCCCCCCATCTCGGTTCATGCCACGCCGCTCGACTTCGATATCACCGCGCGGTCCGCCGTTTCGTTCAGCCCGACCGCTCATGACTTCGGCAGTCAGGCCGTCGGCAGCAGCAGTGGTTCGCAGCAATTCACCCTGACCAACGGCGGCGACACGGCAGCGAACGTGAGCGGTGTGAGCATCGGTGGGACCAACCCGGGAGGCCTGCACGGTGACGGTCACCTTCACGCCCACCGCGACCGGCGCCCGCTCGGCGACGCTGAGCCTGGCCGACAACGCACCCGGCAGCCCCCACACCGCAGCCCTGGCCGGAACAGGCACCGGCAGCGGCGGGAACAACGGCGGCGGAGGCGGGGGCACATCGATCCTGCCCATCAACGTCTCTGGCCTTCTGTTCCCTACAACAACATCAACATCAAGAACAACATCAACAGCCACGACGTCACGTCGAACAACACCCATCAGCTGGACGTGGACATGCCGGAGGCACCCCGCAGATACGCGAGCAAGGCCCCGCCCGCAGCAGGGCGGTCCGGGCCTCTGGCCGTACGGTCGGCCGCAGGTCCTTCGACGTTGACACGCACCACACGCAGGCCCGATCCGCGCGTCGCGGCCGCGTCCGATCGTGACGCCGCAGGAGGTGACGGAGGCCTGCATCGGTCGGATGCGGCAAACCGTCCTGGCGGAGCTCCTGGACCACCCGGACCTGGCCGAACTCGGCACCCGGCTCGATGAGATCGCTCGTCCCGATCGAGCCGGCCGGAAGACTCGGGGGTCTGCCGGAGTCCAGGGGAGCCGGATCAGCGGCCCAGCATCCAGCGATACGCCATCCCGTGCCGAGTGCATCGTGACCGGGCCCGGCCACCCTTGCGGTACTGGGAGCAGCTGCACGAGGGACATGACCCAGTGCGGGCTTCGTCACCTTCCTGCGCCCTACATGGGGATTCGTCGCTGAGCAGCGGAGATGAGCCTTGGGCGCTGCTGGTGGCTTTGTTCGTACTCCATCACCTGCCGGGCCACGCTGACGGGTGCCTGCTCCAACCGGCCGATGATCTCGTCGGGGTCCATCGCGTCGTAGCCGGCCCAGGGTTCACCGCCGCGCAGCTGCTCGATGGCGTCCAGGACGGCGTGCCGGTTGTCATGCGCGTGTTCGTAGCCCTGGATCACCGTGAGGTCGGGACGGGACAGGCCGAGCAGGCGCTGCTGGATCTCCGTGATGCCCAATTGGCTGTAGCCGGCGATGGGCAGGTCTTCCTCACGGCTGGCCTCGCCCAGGATTTCCTCCTTGGCCCGGTGGGTGGCCTCGGGCGTGGCCCGGAGGATCTCCTCCGCCGCGTTGATCACCGTCCTGCGCTGTCGGTGGCGCTGCTCGTAAGCCAGGGCCTGACGAACCGCGCCGTCACCGACGTCGTGCAGGTGGATCTTGATCCGTTCCGGGTCCATCGCGTCGTAGCCGGCCCAGGGCTCGGCTTCGCGGAGATCCTCGATGGCATTCAGCGCTCCGGTCCGGCCCGCGTGTGAGCGTTCGTAGCCCTCGATCAGTGTGAGTTCTGTCTGGGACAGGCCACGCAGCCTGTGCCGGATCTCCGTGATGCCGAGCTGGCTGAAGCCGGGGATGGGCAGGTCCTGTTCGCGGGCGAGCGCGCCATGGGCCTCCTGGGCCATGCGGGTGGCGTCGGGCAGCTCCCACCAGGCGTCTTCAGCCGTCTCTCTCACGCGCCTGGTGGCTCTGCGGATGGCTGCTCGCAGCCGGGCCACGCCCGCGCGGACCGTGCGGATGACGTCGTCGAGGAGACTGCGTTCTTCTGTGGTCTCGGCCGGGGGCGGGCGGTGGCCGTCGGTAGCTGCCGCCACGGCCCGGGCGTGCCGGGCAAGATCCTCCTCGAGGGCCTCCAGCAGTTGTTCGTCCTTGCGGCGCAGCGTGGCCAGGAGGTCGGCGGTCTCCTGGTCGTGGAACTGTTCGGCGATGTCCTTGCCTGCCTGGCAGGTTGCGAGAGCCCGGGCTGCGGCCGCGTACTCGGCCTCGGCGTTCTTCAGCAGCCGGCGCTCGTGGGCCGGCTTGTGACCGCGCACCATCTCCGCCACGGCCGACACCCCTGCCTCCAGGGGCAGCAGGGTCGCCCGTACGACGCCGCGCATACCGATCCGCGTCAGCTGTGCAGCAGCGGACAGCAGTCCGTGGGAAGGGCGCATCTCACGGACGCGGTCCTCGATGCGTTCGAGGTGGTTCTGGGCCTCGGCCACCTGGCGCTCGAGTCTTTGCCGTTGGGCGCCTGGCGGTGTGAGGGTGACATCCGTGCGGAATCGGTCGACGACAGCGGCGTGAGCCTCGCGGGCGTCCTCCAGCGCCGGTATCAGTACATCGGTCATCGTTGCCATCAGCTGCTCCTGGGAGGTCGGTGCGGCATCGCCGCCGGGCACGAAGAAGGGCCGCCCGCCCGCGCGCCGGTACGTGGCATGGCAACCGGAACCCATCCTGCGGAAGGTTCTCGAAGATCGCCCGACGAGCCGGTTGGCCTGTGGGCCAGGACGTTGTCACCCCGGGCGTCGGTGTGGTGGCTGCTCAGGGATTGCCCGGGTTGTGCAATCGGTGATCTCAGGATTCGGTAGGCGGGTCGGGGGCGAGGGCTTTGCGCCGAAGAGGCGTTCTTCGAATACGTCCATCCCGATCAACAGCGCGAGCATCAGTACCGGAACAAGCAGGGCCAGGACCATGGTCGCCTCCCTGTACGGCTGGCCGTGTGCCGCGGTGACCGCGTGGTGCCGAAGCGGGCACATGGGGCAGGAGGCCGGGCGGGCATCAGGTCGGCGTCACTTCGGTGGGATGCGCCGCTCGCCGCCGCCATGCGGCCATCGTCACCCGGATGGCCGCCGTGCGGAAACGCGGACGCGCCAGCGGGAAGCATCCCGAGCACACCGGCGACGAGGCTCGAGGCATGCCCTGGACGTCGTCAGGAGTGCCTTGCACCGGCGCGGCGTCGCCGGGAACACCCACGCCGCGCTGGGCCGTTCGGGTGAAGCGACACTCTCCGCTGCCCGGCCGGGCAGCGCCCACGGCCCACGGCCCGGGGCCGTCGGCCGTGACGGGTCGGTCGATGGAAACCGGACAGGACGCACCGTTCCTTGGCAGTGAGCGGGAGTGAGTCCGCGCACTGGCACGCCCCGAACACCGCCGGAGAAGCCCACCACCTGCGAACTTCGAACTTCATCCCGGATCGCCACCACGCCCCCGAGGCCCACCGCCATCTGATCTCCCACGGGATCGCTCTGGTGGTGATCTGGGCGGGCGGCCCCACGGGGTAGTCGATGACACCTTGGGCTCAGGCGGGAATGTCGGTCAGCTGAGGTAGTTCGCGCGTCCATCGTCGTCGAGCTCGAAGGGACCCTCGGGGATGATGCAGAACTCATTGCCCTCGGGGTCGGCCATCACCAGGAACCCGCCGTCGGCGTAGTGCTCCATCCTGCGCCCGCCGAGCACCTCGACCCGCTGCTGCTCGGCGGCCAGGTCGGTTGAGGTGATGTCGAAGTGCAGGCGGTGCTTGTCGGACTTGGGCTCGGCGGTCTGCTGGAAGCCCAGGCCCAAGCCGTTCTCACGCCGCAGCCAAACGTACGGCCCCGTGCGGCCCACGACCGGCCTGCCGAGCAGCTCGGACCAGAACGCGGCAAGCCGCTCGGGGTCGGTGGCATCGACGATGAGGGTATTGATCTGCATGGGTGAGTACGCCATACCCTGATCCTTTAGGCCCGCAAGGCCGCTCAGCGGTGCCCCCACCTGCGCCGTGCGCGGCTGAAGAACCAGTCGGCCAGTGGCTGCTCGACCCGCCAGGGCTGGGTTCGGGCCTTCGCCGGTGACGCCGGCTACTTGGCCTCCGACACCTCCGCGCAGCTGAAGCTCCAGTACGCGACGGGCCGCGCCTGCGGCATCTCGGCGCACCTCGTCTCTCTCGGCCTCCCGTTGCTCGACGTCGAGCCGCAGCCCGACACCGGGATCCTCCGCACGGCGGACGCGACCACGGCCGACACCCCGTGCTCGGCCGAGTACAGCTCTCCCTTGCTGTCAGTGCAGAAGCTCTGCCCCAAGGTCACCACGACCCTCGCCCCCGGCAAGGGCACGGCATCGTCGACCGTGGCGCAGGCACGCATCGGGCTGCCCGGTGTGCCGCTCATCGAGGTGTCCGGGCTCACCGCGACCTCCAGCAGCGAGTGCGCCACGGCCACGGGCAGCACCACGCTCACCCTGAAGATCGCAGGAGTTCCGGTTACCGTGTCGGGTGATCCGAATACGGAGCTCCCGCTCGTTGGAGGTGGACGTCGATTCTCTATGGCCGCGGACACGGGCCGGTCATGGACTGTGAAGGATGCGTCCGCAGAGCAGGTCGAGCTTGGCCCGGCCGAACCCATGCGCTTGAGGCGCTTGAGCGTGTCGCATGCCCCTCGAACTGGCCGGAGCTCCATGAGCTGCTGAGGACAGCGGTAACTGCGTCGAAGTCGCGGCGTAGGCCGTTGACCAGGGAGTGCAGGGCAGGGAGTTCGTCCTGCGTGACCCGGTCCATCCAGGCCGGGAGTTGATCGCCGCGGAGGTCGAGCATCATGTCGGCGAAGTCGCGGACGTGGCGTGCGACGGCGTCGAGGTACGGGCAGGGGATACTGGCCCACCACCAGCGGACGATGGCCCGCAGGAAGCCCAAGCGCGGTCAGGCCACCTCCCGGGGCTACCGCGGGGCGAAGCGGCAGGCGGCAAAGGCGCACCAGAAGATCGCCCGGCAGCGCCAGGACATGGCCAGGAAGTGGGCCAGGCATGTGGTGCGGGACCATGACGTGCTGGCGGTCGAGGACTTCCGCCCCAAGTCCCTCGCCCGGACCACCATGGCACGCAAGGCCGCGGACGCGGCAATCCCAGCCACCAGGCATGAGTTGATCAACATGGCGCGCAAGCACGGGCGCATCCTGCACCTCGTGCATCCCGCGCACACCACCATGGACTGCGGCCGGGGCGGAGCGAGAGCCAAGCACGCCCTGCCGCTGTCGGAACGTACCTACACCTGCACCGCATGCGGAGCCATCTCGCCAAGGGACAAGAACTCCGCGCGCGTGATGCTGGTCCGGGCTGGTCTCCAGCCGGCTGGTGCCGATCGCAGAAGACTCGACCGTCCACCGGACGGCCAAGCAGCGTGAGCCAGGAATCCTCTTCCTTCAGGAAGAGGAGGATTCAATGGGCTGAGCCCGTGTCAGTTCGGCAAGCTGATCACCGCGCTGCGCCGCGAAGGCGTGGATGTGGTCCGCAGAGCACGGCCGCTACTTCGTGCGCAGCATGAGGGCGTAGCGGGTGTTGTCCCCGTACACGCCGGTCTCGTCCCCGCGGATGCCAAACCGTTTCTGGAATCGGGCCACAGCCTGCCGGACCTCCGTGTCGAAGCGGCCGTCGATCGCACCGCCGTCGTAGAGCTGCGGGATCTGGAGCAGACGCACCTGCAACTCGTACACCCCATGCCCGCTGTCGCCCTCACGCAGTACCCCGGTGCCGGGGATCTCGGGGAGCGAGGTGCCGCCGGGCAGTGGCTGTTCGGGTTGCTCCAGGGAGGCAGGTGGCGCCGCCGGCTCGGAGTGCTCGTTCGTGAGCAGCGATGAGGCAAGGATCAGTCCGCTCACGGCACCCAGCCCGAAGAATCCGGCGGCCCGGGCGTGCCGCCGGTTGGTGAACCGCCGATGTCCTGGGCTTCCCTTCAGCACGGTCGGCCGGACGGTGTCCGGGCGCGGTGGCGCCTGATGGGGCGGGGCGCCGAGAGGCGCGGTGTGTGGAGCAGAGCGTCCCGGGTCAGCCGTCCAGGAGGCGTCCGGAGGCGAGCCGGCTCCGCGGCCCACGCTCGCCCGCACAGGCCCGAGGACGGGACGGGTTGCCGACGGCTCGGACCGCGTCGGGCCTGCGTCGCTCGCGGTGGGCTGCTTCCCTGCCTCCTGCCGCGCGCCCTGCGACCACAGCGGCTGCACCATGGGGTCCTGCGGAGCCTGGCGCACATGACTGGTCCGCGGCGGATCCACGACGGACGGCGGAACGCCTTGCGGAGGGGCGGAAACCAGGCCTGCGGGCCCGGGCCCCATCCGCTGTGTTCGCGGATATCCGGCCGGAGGCGGGGGAGCCTGCGGAGACGAGGGGGCCTTGGCAGGATCTGCTCGGCTGCCGTTCGTGGCCGCTTCGTTGTGGTGATCGAAGGATCGCGGCGGGCTCGCCCTTCGTCGGCTTCCGTCCTCCACATGGAGCGCCGCGCGTGCGGCGTCAAGGGCGTCCAGGATCGCCTGGAAGGATTCGTGGATCTCTTGCGCGGCGTCACGCTCCAAAGCGAGGGCCGGCTGTGGTTCGGTGCCGTCGCGTTCCATCGGCATTCCTCCTCGACCCACATCCGTGGGGCGCCCGTTTCCTTGTGAAGCGATACGCAGTCCGTCCAGGGCTGTCTCAATCCGCTGTCAGGGGTCGGCAGATGGGGAACAGGAAGGACAGTGGCCGCATCGTCAACCGGTGGCGTGAGGACGGTGACCGGGGTGCCGAGCGCGGGCACGTGGAGAACGCCAGTGTCTTGCCGGGCGAGTTCATCGCCCGTTCCTCCTGTAGTCTGCCGAACCGGTGCAGCTGGTGGTGCTGTTCCAGTGGGTCACCTGCATTAGTGGGTCACCTGCATCAGGATATTCGTTGCGGCGAATGGCCACTGCCGCTCGTTGTCCGTGCTTACGCCGGGGCGGCGGGACTGCACCCAGTTCGAGGGACAGGGGACTTGGGCGTCCCTGCCGCCTGCCACAAGCGTGGACCCATCTGGCCTCGGCACCCTGACGGGTGCTGCACTCCTCTTCTGTCCGGGTACGGCCTCGACAGAGCATCGACCGACTTGGCAGCACCGCCGGGGTGATACTGCGCGACCTGCCGATCGAGGAAGCCACCGCGTGGCTCAACGCTGATCAACGCACCGGCCTGCACACGGTGTTCGCTGTGGCACCCTCGACCACCGACGCCCGACTGGCCCGTATCTGCGCCGCCGCCGGAGGCATGCTCTACGCCCCTGCCGTCGCCGGAGTTACCGGCTCGACGGACCCCGCTTCACGACGCTCTCCCCGACTTCGTGCTGCGCCTGCGGGCCGCCACCGACCTGCCGATCGGAGTCGGCATCGGCATATCCAATCCTGCGCAGGCCCGGGAAGCCAGCCGCATCGCCGACGTCACGATCGTGGGCTCCGCCCTCATCCGCAGCATCGACACCACCCAAGATCCGCGGCAGCAAGCCGACGCCGCGGCCAACCTCGCACGCCTGCTCAAAGCCGGGCTGCGCCGCTCCGCCACCCCACAGAGCGCCGCATGGCTCGCCCACTGCCTAGGTCTGCGCCACCCCCGCCCGACCCCCTCGACGCACGCACCGCCTTGGCGGAAGCCGTCGCGCCCGCGGCGGCCACACGCCACCTAGGCTGACTTCGGTACCAATTCGGCCTCGACGCCCGAATCTTCCGGTTGAATGGCAAGCCGGAACACAGGCGGAGGCGGGCATGTCCGAGTACCAGCACTACCAGTTCCTCGCCGCCGACCGCCCCCTGACCGACGAGCAGGTCGCCGAGATCCGCAAGCTGACCACTCGCGCCACTCTCACCCGCACCACGTTCGTGAACAGCTACCAATGGGGCGGCTTCGAGGGCGACTGCGACCAACTCATGGAGACCTATTACGACGGGTACCTTTACTTCGCGAACTGGGGCTGTCGCAAGGTCATCCTGCGCTGGCCCGCCCACGAGCTCCCCTTGCACGTCGCCGAGCGCTACTGCACAGGAACATCAGCCGAAGCCCGCCAGCACGGCGAATACGTGCTGATCACGCTGGTCTCCGACGACGAGTACAGCGGGTTCGACGACTTCAACGACCTGTTCGAACCCGACGACTATGGTCCGGACGCCCACCGGGAAGAAGAATGGCTGCCCTCGATCGCCCGGGCACGCCCGGACGTCGCGGCTGGCGACATGCGCCTGCTCTATCTGGCCTGGCTCCTCTGCCTGGGCAACGACGACCTTGGCGAGGACGACGTCGAGCCCCCATTGCCCGCCGGCCTCGCCGACTTGCCCGACTCTCTCATCGACGTGGCCACCTTCCTCCGCATCGACCCCGACCTGATCTCCACAGCCTCCGCCCCGCGTCCTCACCCCGATCCAGAGCCCACCCGTCCCATGTACGAGTCCTGGATCAGCGCGCTGCCGCAGGCGGAGAAGGACGCCACTTTGTTGCGTCTCCTCCACGACGGCGATCGCCACGCCGTGACCGACCTGCGCCGCCGGTTCCGCCTGGCCCACCCCGGTGCCGCCCCCATCGAGAGCAGCCGCACCGTGGCGCAGCTGCAGGCTGCGGCTCCCACCGTGACTGCTAAGCGCATTGCACGCGAAGAACATGAGCAAGCCGCACGCGAGGAAGCAGCGCGCCTGCAGGCCGAAGCTGCCCAGCAGCTTCGCATCGCCACCATCGCGAGCGACCCGGAGGCCGCCTGGAGCCGTGTCACCCAGCTGATCGCGCACCAGAGGGGCCGCAATTACCCCGCCGCCGTGCAGATACTTGGCGACCTGGCCGCCCTCGCGGACCGCGACGGCACCACCGAAGGCTTCGCAGAGCGCTACCGAAGGCTACGTCTCCAGCACCACACCAAGAAGGCCCTACTGCGTCTCTTGGACGCTGGGGGCCTGTGAGCGCCAACCGCGCTTCGTGGCCGACCAATTCAGCCGATGCCCGACCGTGGGCGACGACCGCCTCCGCGGCCGGGAACGGCGCGCCGAGCGGCGATCCAGCTCGGCCCGCAGGCCGGCTCCTTCGTCAGCCGGACGCCGGTGGGCGCGCCGGGGGCACGACGCTGGGGCCCGTCGCGGGTGTCTCCGTGATGGCGCGGCCATCCTCGTGGCGTGTCCAACTGACCCAGGTGGAATCGTGGTGAAGAGCCTGGATGGACGTGCAGTTGGGCTGCCGGCGACCTAAAGGGGGTGGCGCAGGAGGCCAGCCGAGGGATTCCCCGTCAGGGCCTGGCCGGTGGGGTTGCGGCCTAGGTGTGGGCGGGCTGGAACAGTTCAATGAGGTTGCCGGCGGGGTCGGCGATGAGGATCTGGCGTCCGCCTGGGCCGGAGACGACGTCGCTGCGGAAGGTCAGTCCGGCGGCGCGTAGCCGGTCGATCTCGCTGTCGAGGTCGTCGAGGATCAGGTGGATGCGGTTGCGGCCGGCGGCGGTGGCGTCGTCGGGGGTGGCGCGGGCTCCGGAGCTGGCGGCTCCGGAGAGCAGGAGCCGCAGGGACCCGCGGGTGACGTCGGCGAAGGCGGGTGCGGCGCTGGTGCGCAGGGTGAAGCCGAGATGGGTTGTGTAGAAGTCGATGGCGGCTTGGACGTCGTCAACGATGTAGCGGACGCTGGCGAGTTCGTCGGGGGTCGTCACGGCTGGGCCTCCTGTGTCTGGGCGAGGATGGGCAGCAGGTAACGGATGCGGGCGTCGATGTCGCCCGCTGTGCGTTGGAAGGCGGGGTGGCCGGCCTGGTCGGTGGCGCCGGCTGCCGGGTCGGGGACGCTCCAGTGGACTCGGCGTGGACGCCCCGGAAACACGGGGCAGACCTCCCGGACCTTGTCGCACAGGCTTTTCTACAACTTGGCGGGACAGCGTTTCGCACGCCTTCCAGTCCCGTCCGACGCCTAGGCTCGGCCCGTGGGACAGCCGGAGCGGCGCGCCGAGGGCGCAGGACCGTTCACCACCAGGCTCACGTGGCGCCTTCCCGACGGTGGCACCGCGGTGTGGGAGTCGCGTCTCGCGCGGCGGCGCGGAATGCTCGTCGTCCGTTCGCCCGGCGCGGCGGCCGGTGGGCAAACCCGTGCGGATGCTATTTCCATCGGCCGGCTGCGCAGACTCAACGTCATCGCGGCGATCGCCTTCGTCGTCGGCGGGGCGCTCTTCGCGGTCGGCGAGGCCGTTGCCCAATTCGGCTCCGGCGACGCCACCGAGTGCGCCTCGATCTACTTCGTGGGCGGCCTGTTCTTCAACACCGGCGGCTACGCCTCGCTGCTTCAGGTGATCAACGCACCCCGCTACGTCGGCGATGGCCAGGGCCGGCTGGTCACCCGCCGCTGGCGGTGGTGGAGCTACGAGCCGATGCGGTGGACTGCCTGAGTGCATGCGTCCTCTTCGCGGGCACGCTCGTCTTCGCCGTTCCCTGCTGGACTCCTTCCTGCTCGGCCTGAGCGTCCAGCAGGTCAACCGGCTGATCTGGGCGCCCGACGTGGTCGGCTAACGTGCTCTTCCTGGTCTCCGGGCATCTGGGCTTGGTCGAGATCTGCCACGGTCGGCCCTGCGTCCGCCCCCACAGCCTCAGCTGGTGGATCGTCGCCGTGAACCGGCTCGGTTCCTTCCTGTTCATGGTGTCAGCGCTCGCGGCCTTCACGCGCCCCGCCACGGGCAGCATGGTCAACGCCGGCATCGCCAACTGGGGCACCCTCACGGGCGTCCTGTGCTTCTCACTCGCCGGCCTCATCCAGCTCTACGAACACCCCTAGGCTCGCGCTGCGAGACCGCAAGACCATCACCGGCGCACTGGCCTTGGCTGGTTTTCCGGTGACCCCGTTCGGCGTACCGACCGCCCGCGGTGGTGCAGCGCGCCCCGTACCGTGGCGTCCGTGTACGGGCTTGTCGATCAACTGCATCCGGCGGGAAGAGTCGCGGGCCTCAGCCTGGGCTGCCTGGTCCCAGGGCACTTCGATCGTCCACAGGAACCGAAACCATCTCAGCAGGTCCATTCCGTACGAGCGTTGAGTCGTCGCGGGGCGACCGGCCGCTTGCAGGGCCTTGCAGAACGCCGTGGCGAGACGCCCCCCTCGGGGGTCGGATCAAGGAGCTTGTAGGGCTCTCAGGGATCGCCGGTAGCTTGCAGTATCCCCACCCCGGCACCTCACCGTCGCCAGGGCCCGCCCAGGATAACCAGCCACGGCAGACCCTCCCGTATCGATCTGGCGTGCACGCCCATCGCCGGTTGATCCACCTCTGTTCGCCGCTCGGTCACGACTTCCGCGTGGCCGGGCGGTGTCAGTTCGGCGACTCGGAATCCGCCATGAGTTGGAGCAGGTCGCGCAGTGTCTCGCGCTGTCGATCGTCCAGGGCGTGAAGCGGCTGGGTAGCGAACGGCATCCGGGTGCGCAGGTCGGCAGCCACGCGGAGACCGGTCTCGGTGGCGGCGACCAGCTTGACCCGGCGGTCGCCGGGGGCGGGGCGCCGTTCGACCAGTCCGCGGCCCTCCAGCCGGTCGATAATCGTGGTGACGTTGGAAGGTTCGGCGTGCAGGTACTCGGCGATCCGGCGCATGGGTACCGGCTCCTCGGCCGCAAGCAGCGCCTTGGCCTGCAGCGGAGTGAGGACGTGCTCGGCCGCGGCCTGCTCCGACTCCCGGGCGTACCGGCGGTTGATCGCGGCGAACAGGGCGACGATCTGGCGGGTGACGTCATCGGATCGGTGGGACATCACTCCACTCTAGCCATTCACTTGACAGGGACAGATATGGATCGCCATAGTTATGTAACACCTTAGTTATCGATCATAAGTATTGACTGAAAGTGAGACCGACCATGACCACCGGAACCCCGTCTACCGAGAAAACCGTCCTGATCACCGGCACCTCCTCGGGCATCGGCCTGGCTGCTGCCATCGCCTCGGCCCAGGCCGGCTGGAACGCCGTCGCGACCATGCGCGACACCTCCCGGGCCGAGGCCCTGCTCGCCGCCGCAGATGCGGCCGGAGTGGCCGGACGGATCCGGGTACGGCAGCTGGACGTCACCGACCCGGCCTCGGTGGAGGCCGCCGTCGCGGGCGTGATCGCCGAGCACGGGCGCCTTGACGCGGTGGTCAACAACGCGGGGGCTGGGCACGTGGGCACCCTCGAACAGGAGTCCATGGCCGGCGTCCGCCACGTGCTGGAGGTCAACTTCTTCGGCGTGTTGCACGTCACCAAAGCCGCGCTGCCGCACCTGCGCGCGACCGGTGGGCGGGTGGTGACCGTCACCAGCGTCGGTGGCGTCGTCGGTCAGCCGTTCAATGAGGCGTACTGCGCCGCCAAGTTCGCGGTCGAGGGCTTCATGGAATCGCTCGCGCCGGTCGCCGCGACGACGGGAGTGAGCGTCACCGTGGTCGAACCAGGCGCGGTGGCCAGTGAGTTCGTCAGCAACGTCGGCTTCGATCCCGCCGTGATCGATGCCGCGGGCCCTTACGCGCCCGCGCTGCGCGCCTACGTCGAGCGGACCCGTAATGCTTTCGCCAACGGCGCACAGTCCCCAGCGGACGCCGCCGCACCGATCATCGAGGCGCTCAGCGGCGACCGGCCCGCCTTGCGGATCCAGACCTCGGAGGCGGCCCGCTCCTTCGTCGGCACCAAGCTCGGCGACCTCGACGGCTCGTCCGTCCTGGCCGTGACCGGCAGCTGGGTCGCCTGACCCCGAGCTCCAAAGGGACGATCAACGTCGGGTGGTCCGCCAGCGGAAGGCGCCAGGGGCGGCCACCCCCTTCCCGCCGCGCTCGCACACGACCTTCAACAGCCGCTCGAACTGCCGCATCCGCAGCCCAGTGAACGTCTCCGCCCACAACGGCTCATTCGTGGGCGCCGGAGGCCCGAGGGGAGCAGACCGTTGGTGCGGGAACGGGAGACATACTTCCGGCTTGTGGATCAAGGAATGGGATATGCCGAGGCGGCGAGGGCTGTCGGCATCAGCGTCCGTACGGGCGAGCGGTGGCGAAACGGCCGAGGCGCATCGGGTCGGTTCAAGGCGGCACCACCGGTCAACGCGGCGGCGCCCGCCGCTGCGCCGACGCCTGCTGCCCCTTCCTGGTATCGGGGCGAGGCCGACCGTATCCCCATAACCGACCGGTTGCGGGAGAAGGCCACGATCCGGGCGATCGTGGCCGAGTTGGGCCGAAGCCCGTCGACCATCAGCCGCGAGATCCGCCGCAACTGCACCGTCCTGGCCAACGGCCGCTGGCGGTACCGGCCCCATGCCGCTCCGCGCCGCGCTGACGCCCGCCGACCTCGCCCCGAGACCGGAAAGATCGGCCACAACCCGGAACTGCACGACTTCATCCAAGCCCACTTGGCCCTGCGCTGGAGCCCCGAGGAGATCTGTCACGTTCTGCGCAGACGCTTCGCCCATCGACCGGAGATGCAGGTGAGGCACGAGACCATCTACCAGGCCCTTTACGTCCAAGGCCGTGGTGAACTCCGCTGCGAACCAACTCAGGCTCTGCGCACTGGACGTGCCATGCGTCGCCCTCGCCGCCCGGCCGACCGGCGGCGCTCCCGTGCCGTCAAGAACAGGTCGTGATCAGCGAACGGCCCGCGGAAGCAGTCGAACGGACTGTCCCCGCGGACCGTTGCGGAACACGCCCGACGGGGGACCCTGCCGACGGCGCGGACTCGGTCAGTTGTCGCGCAGACGCGCCAGCGTCGCGTCCAGGTCGGCCTGGCGGGGCCGGTTGTAGGGCAACTTGGCGAGCATGGCCGCGATGCCGCAGGTGTTGGTCACGGCGGAGAAGACCAGGCCGCCGGCTATGCCTGCGGACAGCATTCGGAAGGCCGGGTGGACCACCTCGCCCAGCGCCAGGCCGAGCAGGACCAGGGAACCCGCGGTGAGACGCACCTGGCGGTCCATGGCCCACTTGGCCTTCGCGGCTCCGCCCTCGGGACGGTGCAGGTCGTGGCCCTGCGCGGCCCAGGCGCCAGTCCCACCGGCCAGCGTGGCGGTGTGGATGCCCTTCTCGGCGAGCATCTGGCAGGCGTTCTCGGAGCGGGCGCCGGAGGCGCAGACGACGAGAACCTCGCCGCGCTCGGCAGCCGTGCGGATGTCGGACAGCGCCCGATCGAGCTGGTCGAGGGGGATGCTGAGTGCGCCGGGTATGTGGCCGCCTGCGTACTCACCAGGGGTGCGGACGTCGATGATGGTCAGTTCGTGGAGACGGGAGCGGGCCTGGCGGGGGTCGAGGGTGATGGGGGTGGTCATGGCAGATGTCATCCTTGTGGGTCGATGGTGCCCCGCTAAGGGGAGTGTTCATACCCCGCGGGGTGTCGGTGAGGAGTGGGTGGGGAGCTTGATCTGGCGGGTGCGGAGCCGCGGGCGGTGCTGAACCGGCTGCGCCGGGTGCAGGGGCAGCTCTTCGGGGTGATCCGGATGATCGAGGAAGGTCGCGACTGCGAGCAGGTCGTCACCCAGCTCGCCGCCGCCTCCCGAGCCCTCGACCGCGCCGGTTTCGCGATCATTGCGAGCGGCCTCCAGCAGCGCCTGGCCGACTTGGAGGACGGCCGGGGCGACGGCGAGGACCGTGAGCAGATGCGCGGCAGGCTGGAGAAGCTGTTCCTCTCAGTGGCTTGATCCCTGTTCATGTGCCCGAGATGTGCCGGTATGGTCAGGTCAGCACGTCGACGAGCATGAAGGCGGCGACCGCGAACAGCACGTAGGCGAAGAGACGCTGAAGCGTGTTGCCCTTGATCTTCTTCGACAATCGCTTGCCGTCCCAGGCGCCCAGGATCGCCGCCGCGGTGAACGGTGCGATGACCGGCCAGTCCAACCGCATTCCGGTGCCGGCCCGGGCGCCGAGAGCGGCCAGCGAGTTGACCGTGATGACCAACAGGCTGGTCCCGACGGCCCGGCGCATGGGCAGGCTCAGCACACTCACCAGGGCCGGTACGGCCAGGAAGCCGCCGCCCACGCCCAGGAACCCGGTCACCGCGCCGAGCCCGGCGCCCGCGGCACCGGCCTTGCCGGCGTGCACCTCGCCGGAGGACTGGGTGCGCGTGGGACGCAGCATGCGCAGGGCGGCGAGCGCCGCTATGACGGCGAAGGCGACCGTCAGCAGGGTCTGGGGTAGGTGTCCGGCGGCGGCCCCGGCGATCATTGCGGGCACGATGCCCGCCGCGGCGAACGGCAGCCCGGTGCGCCAGGAGATATTGCTCTCCCGGGCGTGCCCCACGAGCGCCGTGACCGATGTCAGGGTGACGATGACCAGGCTGGCCGTGGTCGCTTCCGCCGGGGTGAAGCCGAGCAGGTAGATCAGAGCGGGCACCGCCAGCACGCTGCCACCACCGCCCAGCCCACCGAGGGCCAGGCCGATGACGGCACCGGCGACGAGCGCAAGGATCAGAGCGGTCATCCTATCGAGCCGCTGTTCGCGCGTTCGTCGACGACCGGGTGACCGGCGGCGGCCCACGCGTTCATGCCGCCCTTGACGTCCACCGCCCGGGCGCCGCGTACGGCCAGCAGCTTGGTGGCCTGCTGCGAGCGGTTGCCGTTGCGGCAGATCACCACCGGCGGCCGCCCAAGGGCCGCGCTCGGCACTGACGCACCGGCGGCCAGGCCGGGCAGCGGCGTGTGTACGGCGCCGGGCGCATGCCCGGCGTTCCACTCGCCCCGCTCCCGCACGTCCAGCAGGACGGCCGGAGCGTCGGCGCCCTGGGTGCGCCGGTGGGCCTCGTCTACGATGACGCGGCCCTCGCTGCGACGGAAGAGGAACATCACACAACCTCTCGGAAGTTGGAGTGAACAGAGCGGAGGGGAAACGATTCAGCCGGTGACGATGGTCAGTCCGGCGTCGGCGGCGGAGTCGAAGCCGTCGTCGATGGCCACGACCTGCCGTCCGGCGGCGTCCAGCAGGGAGGCGGCGATGCCGGCCCGCATGCCACCGGCGCAGTGCACCCACACCGTGCCCGCCGGGACCTCGCCGAGCCGCTTGTGCATCTGGTGGATCGGAATGTGCACGGAGCCGTCGATGTACCCGTCGGCCCGCTCGGAGTGGCGGCGTACGTCCAGGACGACGATGCCGTCCGTGCCGTGCTGGGCCAGGCCGGCGAACGTGGACCGGGGGAAGGAGGTGAGGGAGTCGCCCTCGGGCACCCACTCCTGCGGTGTGCCGGTCGCGGCGGCCGCGGGCCGGTCGATGCCGACGCGGACCAGCTCGCGCTGGGCGGCGGCCAGCTGTTCGGGGGACTCGGCGAGTAGGGTGACCGGCTTGCCCCATGGGATCATCCACGCCAGGTAGGTGGCGATCTTGCCGTCGGCCTCGAAGTTGAACGATCCGGCGACGTGGCCTTCGGCGAAGGCGACCCGGTTGCGCAGGTCCACGACCCACTCGCCGGCCGCGAGGCGGGTGGCGATTTCGTAGGCGTCCGCGACGGCCGGGGGAGTCAGGTCCACCGGGGCGGGGCCGTCGGCGTTGGCGGGGCCCATGTGAGCGTAGTAGGCGGGCACGTCGTCGAGTTCGGCGAGCAACCGGGCGACGAAGGAGTCCACGTCCGTGGTGAGCGCCGTGTTGACGGATTTCTCCTTGCCGATGGTGGTGGCGTCACCCTCGGCCTGCGCGGAGGAGCAGAAGCTGCCGAAGCCGTGCGTGGGCAGCACGGACGTCTCGTCCGGCAGTTCGGCCGCCAGACGGTGCGCGGAAGCGTGCTGAGCGCGGGCCAGCTGCTCGGTCAGGCGAGGCTCCACCAGGTCGGGCCGGCCCACCGTGCCGATCAGCAGTGACCCGCCGGTGAACGCGGCCACCGGCTGCCCCTGCTCCTGCAGCACGTACGAGGTGTGGTGCGGAGTGTGACCCGGGGTGGCGACGGCGCGCAGCTCGAGTCCGGCGTCGACGGTGACGGTGTTGCCGTCGGCCACCGGCACTCGCGCGAACGACACCCGCGCGCCGGCCGGCACCAGATAAGCGGCTCCCGTCACTCGCGCCAGCTCCAGACCGCCGGTGATGTAGTCGTTGTGGATGTGGGTTTCCACCACATGAGAGATCCGCACCCCGCGCCGGGCCGCTGCCGTCAGCACTTGGTCGAAGTCTCGAGGTGGGTCCACCGCAACGGCCGTCTGCCTGCCGCCGGCCAGGTAGCCGCGGTTGCCGAGGCCCTCGAGCTCAATGGTGTCGATGAAGAACACGGAGATGTCACCTTCCCGATGATTACCCCGGGGGGTATGTGTTTACCAACGTAACACGAGTACCCCCGGGGGTATTTCGGAGCGCCTGTGAGTACTCCCTTACGGCGCCCTCGCGCGCGTGCCGCAGTGGCTGTCGGCATTTGGTGCGCGGCCGAAAGGGCGGGGTGTCACGAGCGGAGCTGGGTTCCTCCTCGATGCACCGGTCCCGCCGCAGCCACGCCGGTCAGGGCGGCGGTCAGCCCTGCCCCGGCGACGAAGGGCCACAACGGGCGCAGCGACGCCACTCGGCGCGGTCGGCCCGCCCGCAGCAGCGCGATGGCGACCAGCAGCAGCCCGTGCCCGGCATCGCCGAACATCAGGCCGAACATCACCACATAGACGAACCCGGCCGCCATCGTGGGGTAGGGCACGATTCCGGACGAGCTGACCAGAGGCGTGAAGGAACGGCGCACGGTCCTCGCCGTATGCCCCGGGGCGCCGTACCTGCTCCGGCCAGCGAGGCCAGCGGGTCGACACCCCTCAGGACCTGCAGCGGCACCAGCGCGCGCCCCCGGCACCGGTGATGCGCGCCGCCGCGACCGCACCGTGCCGGACCGCGCTGCCGAGCCGTTCCTCCAGCTGCGCCTTGCCCGCGCGCAGGGCCGTCCGGCCCTCGCGCTCCAGCGCCTCCAGGTCAGGGGGAGCCTCGCTGAGAACGGCCACGGCCGACTCGTTTTCTCGGGGCCCAGGTGCCTCATCCGGCGGGTATGCGGCAATCTCGGTGCGACGTCTCTCCTCAACCCTCCTCCTCGCCGCCCGTCGACCTGCGTATGCGTGCGAGGAGAGATACAAGGGAGGGAGGGAAGGAGACGACACGACGGGATCCGACGTTTCGCCGCCCTGCGGCCGCTGCAGTGTCTCCCCGGGCCCGAGAGTCCGGGGGCAGGATGGGCGATGAATGGACATGGAGAATGCCACCCCCCTTGGGGACGGCTCCGGTCAGCTTCCGGATCCGGCCACCTCAGCCACGGCAGTCGTCGACGCGCGGGGGACCGTGACGGGATGGAGTGCCGGCGCCCAGCGGATGCTCGGGTACCCGTACGAGGACGTTGTAGGGCGTCCCGCGGCGCGTCTGCTCGGCTGCAACGCCGACGTCACGGCGGACTCTTCCGCGGTTCTGGAGGGGCGGAGCGGGACCACCCTGCTGCGACACCAGGACGGCCACGACATGGAAGCCGAGCTGCATGCCTATGCGTCGCTCGACCGCGACGGCAACGCACAGTGGCTCATCTTGGCCACACCGTCACATCCACAAAGGGAGGAGGCGACGACAGAGGAGGCGTTCGCGCAGTGCCTGTTGCCTGTGATGATCTACGACACCGAGTTGCGGGCCCTGCGAGGGAGCGTCGGCGCGGCCCGGGAACTCGGACTCACGGAGGATCAGATGCGCGGTCGGCGTGTCACCGACATCCTGCCTCCCCACATCTGCAACACCGTGGAAGAGGGCATGAGCCGGGTGTTCGATACGGGAGAGCCGGAGCGATTTCACGTGCATGGCCGACCGCGGCGCGGAGCCCGCGAAAGGTTCTGGGCCGTCACCGTGTCCCCCCTCAGGAACTCGGCAGGGCTGGTGCGAGCCGTGCAGCTCATTGCGCTTGATGTCAGCGAACAGCACTGGGCCCGGGAGCGGCTCGTCCTTCTGAACGACGTCAGCACACAGGTGGGCAGCACCCTCGATGTGACGCGCACGGCCCAGGAAATGGCCGACGTGGCGGTGGGTCGGCTCGCCGACTTCATCAGCGTGGACCTGTTGGACTCTCTGTTCAGCGGCGGCGAGCCCAGTCCTTCCGCCGAGGGTTCCGTCGCCCTGCGTCGCGCCGCGCAACAGTCCGTCCTCTCCGGCATACCCGAGTCCGTGATCCGGCCGGGAGAGGTGGACTATTACCCGGAATCCTCGCCCCCCGCCCGCTGCCTGGTCACGGGCCGGTCCTCGCTGCACCACACCCTGGACGAAGCCATCGAGAATTGGCAGACGGACGACCCTCGGCGCGCAGCGAAGGTCCGGGCCCTCGGGATGCATTCGATCATGGTCATTCCGCTGTGCGCCCGCGGAATCACGCTCGGGGTGGCCGTACTCGTCCGCCACCGGCGCCGGGAGTCCTTCGACGAGGACGATCTGCTCCTCGCCGAGGAGATTGCCGCACGCGCTGCCGTGGCCGTGGACAACGCCCGCCGCTTCACTCGTGAGCAGACGACCGCGCTGGCCCTGCAACGGAGTCTGCTTCCGCAGCGGGCCGCCGCCCAGGAAGCGGTGGAGGTGGCCTACCGCTACCTCCCGGCTCGGTCCCGGGCTGGGCTGGGCGGCGACTGGTTCGATGTGATCCCGCTGTCGGGCGCCCGGGTCGCCCTGGTGGTCGGAGACGTAGTGGGCCATGGTTTGCGCGCCTCCGCCACCATGGGGCGGCTGCGGACCGCGGTACGTACTCTGGCGGACGTCGACCTGCCTCCCGAGGAGCTCCTCGTCCACCTCGACGACTTGGTCACCCACCTCGGGGCGGAGGAGGAGAGCACCGCCACGGATCCCGAGCTCGAGATCGGCACCGATCTCGTCGCCACATGTCTGTACCTGGTCTACGACCCGGTGTCGCGCCGCTGCACCGTCGCTGGTGCAGGCCATCCCCCGCCCGCCGTGGTCACGCCCGACGGCACGGCGGAGTTCGTCGATCTTCCTGTCGGCCCTCCGCTGGGCGTGGGCGGGCTGCCTTTCGAAGCGGTCGAATGGGAGCTGCCCCGAGGCAGCCTCCTCGTGCTGTACACGGACGGTCTCATCGAGGTCCCCGAACACGACCTCGGCAGCGGCATGGCGCTGCTGCGCCAGCGCCTGCAGCGGCCCGTCCGCTCGCTGGAGGCCACCTGCGACGACCTGATCCAGACACTGCTTCCCGCACGGCCGTCGGACGACGTGGCACTGCTCGTCGCACGCACCCGAGCCCTCGACACAGGCCAGGTCGCCACCTGGGATCTGCCTTCCGACCCGGCCGCCGTGGCCGGCGCCCGTGACAAGGTCTCCCGTCGCCTGGCGGACTGGGGTCTGCAGGAGGTCGCCTTCACCGCCGAGCTGGTGGTGAGCGAGCTGGTCACCAACGCGATCCGCTACGGCGCCCTTCCCATTCAGCTGCGCCTGATCCGCGACACCGCACTCATCTGCGAGGTCTCCGACGGCAGCAGCACCGCCCCCCACATGCGGAGAGCCCGCATGTTCGACGAAGGCGGGCGAGGCCTGCTGCTCGTCGCCCAATTCGCGGAGCGTTGGGGCACGCGCCACCGGGCCGGAGGGAAGTCGATCTGGGCGGAGATCAGCATTCAGAACGAGCGGCCGTGACTGCGCCCGCCCGCCTGACGCCACTCGTCTATCCCCGCCATCCCGCCCGGAGCGGTCCTGGCAGTCGGACCCGGCCCCGCTCTCCCGCGCACCGCGGGCACGCGCCACCCAGGAGAACGGCCCGCCCGAAGCAGCCGGAGCCCGACGAGTCCTGCGCGGAGCCCGTGGTGCATTGCAGTCCGGAGAAACGCCGGTGTCAGGGTCGTGCTCACGGCTCCAGCTCGATGTCGATCTCAGGCGGCTGGTGGAGGGTGTTGTGGACCGTGCAGTGCGAGGCCACCGCCAGCAGGGCCGCCCGGCGCTGCTCGGGAAGTTCCGGCGGTGGGACGACGACGAGGCGCACGGAGGCGACGCGGGCCGGGCGGTCGGCGGCCATGGTGAACTCGGTGCGGACGCGCAGTCCGGTGCGGGGCAGGCCGTGGCGGTGGAGGTAGCGGCCCGCGTAGAAGGCCACACAGGTGGCCAGGGAGGCCGCGAAGAGTTCGGTGGGGGTGGGTGCGGTGTCCGTGCCGCCGGCCTCGGTGGGTTGATCGACCCGAAGGCGGTGTCCGCGGATCTCCACGGTGTAGGCGTCCTGGTCGACGTGGGCGACCTCCAAACGGTGCACGTCCGGGTTGTGCGGCTGGTCGGTACTGAGGGTCTGCGGTGTGCTGCCGGTCATGGCCGGGCCCTTCTCGCTGGTGTCGGCTGCTGCGGATTCCAGTCGACCGCGCAGGGCGCGGCGGATCGAGAGGCCGACAGGGTGCGCCGGGGACCGTTCGGCCCTCGTCTGCGTCGGCGCGGCGATACACCCTGCCGGGTATTTCGTCAGGGGGTTCGGGGCGGGTAAGCGGGCCATGGGGGTCGTCGGGGCGGGTCGACGACATACCCAGGTGGGTACTCGGCTCGGGACCAGTGACCCATGCCTCGCGCTCATCTCCGCACGACAGTGGGGACATGGGCACATAGAGCGTGTTTCTCGGCGGCGGAACGGCCGGCACTATGACGGCCAACCGGCTGTGTCGCACGTAGGACGAGTGCGAGTACCGGATCACGGTCATCGACCAGGACGACGACCACCTCTACCGGCCCGGCCTGCTGTTCGTGCCGTTCGGGGCGGCCCAGCCGCACCACCCCTGACGTCGGCCACAAACACGAGGACATCCGCCACCTGGACTGTCGCCGTCGACCCCAAGCCGCCCGTGCACCTGCTCCTGAGGGCGAGTCGCCACCACATCGACAGGCTCTACGGCGAGGCGGCACAGCGGGTGGAAGCCCTGTGCCGCAACCGGTGACCAGCAGCACGCCCATCTGCGTGGATCAACTCTCCGGCAGCACGAGCGTGCACGTCTCCCCGGGCGCGATGGTCACGGCCCGGTCTGCCAGCACCACGCGGATCGGGGTCTCCTCCGAGTCGGGCACACCGATCTCCAGCTGCCCGCTCCGCCGCCGTACGCCGACACCCCAGTGACCGCGATAGCGCAGGGAGAACCCGTACTCGGAGAGCGCCGGAAGAGGTACCGGGTCCAGCCAGAGGGCGTCTTCGCGTGGCTCCAGTCCCGTCAGGCCGCGCTGGACCAGGTCGAGGGTCCCGGCCATGGCCCCGAGATGGATGCCCTCGCCGGTCGTGCCGCCCTGGATGTCGGCGATGTCCGCCTCCAGGGCCTCGCGGACGTACTGCCATGCCTCGGCCCGTCTTGCTCTGGCGAGGACGAACCCGTGGACGAGTTCGCTGAGTGTGGAGCCGTGGCTGGTGCGCTGAAGGTAGTAGTCGACGGTTCTGCACCAGATCTCGTCGTCCAGGTCGTACCCGAGGCGCCGGAACAGGTGCCGCAGGTCGGCGGGCGAGAACAGGTAGCCCAGCATGAGGACGTCGGCTTGCTTGGACGCCTTGTAGCGGTTGACCGTGTCGCCCTCGGCCTCGAGGATCCGGTCCAGCCGGCGGATGCTGTCGTAGCGCGCACGGTAGGCCTCCCAATCCAGCTCGGCGAGGTCGTCGTAGCCGTCGAACTGGCTGATGACGCCCTGGTGGAACGGCACCCGCAACTGCCGGGAGATCTCCTCCCACCTCGGGAGTTCGTCGCTGTCCAGCCGGACGCGATCGAACAGTTCCTCACGGCGCCATGCGGGAAGGCGCCGCAAGAGGTCCACGGCGCGGGTGAGCACCCAGGCGGCCATGACGTTGGTGTACGCGTTGTCGTCCAGCCCTGGCAGGGCGGCACCCGGGTAGGCGTCGTGGTATTCGTCGGGGCCGACGACGCCGCGGATGCGGTAACGGTCCGTGTCGGGGTCGAAGGCCGCGAGGTTCGCCCAGAAGCGGGCGATCTGCAGCAGCATCTCCGCGCCTTTGGTGTGCAGGAAGTCGGTGTCGCCAGTGGCTTCGCAGTACTGCCACACGTTGTAGGCGACGGCGGAGCCGACGTGGTGCTGAAGCCGGGATTGGTCGGGCAGCCAGCGCCCCGAGTGCGGATTGAGATGCCACTCCTGGGCTTCTTCGCGACCGTCGCTGCCGCTCTGCCAGGGGTACATCGCCCCGGCCCGGCCGGTCGCGGCGGCCGTCCGGCAGGCCCGCGGGAGGCGCCGGTAGCGGTAGTTCAGCAGTGCCCGGGAGACCTCCGGGAAGTGCAGGTTGAGATACGGCAGGACGAAAAGCTCATCCCAGAAGACGTGACCGCGGTACGCCTCGCCGTGCAGGCCCCGGGCGGGCACTCCCACGTCCAGATCCGCGGTATGCGGTGACAGCGTCTGCAGGACGTGGAAGAGATGGAGGCGCAGGACGCGGCCTGTGTGCAGAGCGATTCGCGCAACCGTTCGGCAGCGGGGTCGTAGCCCGTCCACTCCCATATCCAGTCCGACATCCGCCGCCCTTCCCTCTCCTCCGGGGGCCGTTGGGCCCGGGCCTGCGCGGTGAGCTTCAGACCCGTTGGGGAACGACGGCGACCGGGCATTCCGCGTGGTGCAGTAGGACGTGGGCGACCCTGCCGAGCTGAAGGCCGAAGTGACCGTGCCGGCGCTGGGCGCCGACGACGATCAGGTCGGCTTCGGCCGATGCCTCCAGGAGGGCCCCGTGGGCGGAGCCTTCGACCGGTCGGCGATGGATGTCGACCCGGGGATGGTCCCGTGCGGCCTCGCGCAGGGCGTCGTCGAGGCCGGCCGAGGCCCGTTCCTCGCGCAGCCGGGCGGCGTCGTCGGCGATCAGCATGTGGTCCACGGGCTCGTGGGCCGGGTTGCGCCAGGCCCGTACGGCCGTCAGAGCGCACCCGCGCACGTCGGCCTCGCGGACGGCGAACCGTACGGCACCCGCGCCGACGCTGGGGTCCCCGACCCCCACCACGACCCGGCCGGCCGGCCCACGGAGGTTCCGTTCCGCGCCACGGACCACGATGACCGGGCACGCGGCGTGCGCCGCCACCGCGAGGCTGACCGATCCCAGCAGCAGCCCCGCTATTTCGCCACGTCCACGAGAGCCGGTGACCAGGGCGAACGCCTCGGGTCCCGCCCGCAGCAACACGGACGCGGCATCGTCGGGAAGTACCTCGCCCGACGCCTTCACCGCGGGATTGCGACGCCGGGCACGTTCCACGCAGGAAGCGATGATGTGTTGCGCCAGTACCGCCTCAGCAGGACGGTCGGTGCTGAAGGACGGTTGGACTCCCTCGTATCGCTCCCACAGCGAGGCATGGACCAGGCGCAGCGGCACCCCGTGCCGTGCCGCCTCGTCCACCGCCCAGTCGACCGCCAGCAGACTGGAGTCCGATCCGTCGACGCCCACGACCAGCGGGAGTTCCATCGCTGCCACCGCCTTCTCCGTCCGGCTGCCGAGAGACCCCCTGTGAATACCGTCGCACCGTCCGAGTACCGCCGCGACACCCCGACCGGGTCTCGGATCGGGCGGCCTCCGGCCGGATTGCGGTCCACCAGGTCGCAGAGATGCTGGAGTCATACCGCCTGACCAACTCCGGTACGCCCCTGAAGGACATAGGACATGTCTGACGCTCCGCACATCGTGAGCGATGTGATGACCCTGCCCGTGGTGGCCGTCGGGCGCGATGCCGGGTTCAAGGAGATCGCGCGGGTTATGGGGCAGCGGCAGGTCAGTGCCGTTCCGGTCGTGGGGGGTGAGGGGCGGGTCGTCGGTGTGGTCTCCGAGGCCGACCTGCTGCCCAAGGAGGAGTTCCGGGATTACGGACTCACCCGCCACGATCGGATCCGTCGCCGGTCTGCCCTGGCCAAGGCGGAGGCGCTGACTGCTGAGGAGCTCATGAGCACGCCCGCGGTCACGGTCCGCCCCGACGTCACCTTGGCCCAGGCAGCCCGAATCATGGCCAAAGAGCACGTCAAACGACTGCCCGTGGTCGATGACGAGGACAGGTTGTCGGGCATCGTCAGCCGAGGCGATCTGTTGAAGGTCTTCTTGCGATCGGACGAGGACATCGAGGAGGAAGTCCGCCGCACCGTGGTGTCCTACCTGTTCTCCACGGTCAGTCACGCCATCCACGTGTCCGTCAAGGACGGGGTCGTCACGCTCCGAGGCCGCGTCCACGACACCTCGCTCATCTGGGTCGCCGAGCGCCTCGTCCGCGCTCTGGACGGCGTGGTGGGCGTCGAGGCACGGCTCAGCGGTGAGGACGCCGCCTCGGCCGGACGCGAGACCACGAAGTGAGCAGCGGCCGCTGCGCCGCTGATGGACGGCCAGGCACAGCGCATTGAGATCCCCGTCGACGCCGCGCCGCCGGTCAACCGGTCGCTCGCGAGCAGCACCAGTAGCGGAGCCTCCCCTCCAAGGTCGGTCGAGGGGCCGGCCTTCGTCGGCGCATCGGCGTCTACTGAGCGGCCGGAGTGATGCGACGGCCAGTGAGGCTCGTGGGCCGGATCGACACCCACATCTCGCGTTCCCCGCCGGCCCATGGGGTGGTGTGGGCGTGTCGGGTGAGCCTGCGCACGGCGTCGGGCTCGGTCACGACGCTCGCGGGGCCGACGGCGAGCACGCTCCAGCCCTGGCTCAGAGCCTCGTCCACGTGGTCGACCTCGAAGGCGACTTCCCTTTCCACGGCTGCTGCGGCCACCGAGTCAGGCGCGGTTCGGAAGACGATGGCTTCATCGACCACCTCGTAGTTGACGGGGACGACCGCCGGGCGGCCGTCGGACGCCGACACTGCGACGCGCCCGACGCCGTGCGTGGAGAGCAGCGTGCGGCATTCGTCCGGGTCGAGGTCCCGCAGCTGCGGCTGCAGGAGGGCGTGGCCCTGGCCGGGCGGGAGATCCATGCCTCCGCCGAGCAGAGCGGTGGCTGTGGTGCCGAGTGCGTCTGCCAGCCTGATGAGAGCCGCCATCGTGGGGTCGGCGGGCCGTTCCTCCAGGTAAGCCAGGTAGTGGGGGGACATTCGGGCTCGGCGGGCTGTCTCCTCCAGGGTGAGGCCCTGTCTGCGGCGCTCGACGCCCACGCGTCGGCCCATGTCGCCGGGGTTGGGTGTCCCGGTCGGCGAGCCGGCTGCAGGCGCAGGCTCCGCATCACCCGTATACGGCTGTGTCTCATGGGTGGTCCCGGGCTGTCCGTGCTCGAGATGGCGGATGTGCGCGTCGGGCCCGGGGAAGACCAGCGTCACTTCGTCCGTGTCCGACCACCGCACGTCGTAGGGAGGTGTCCCGTCCTCGTGGTGGAGCCCGATGATCTCGCCGTCGCGCTTGGCGCCGTCAGTCATCGGACTTTCGATGACGAGTTGGTCGCCGAGGTGAGCTCGCATGATCGCCGTCCTCTGCTCAGAATGGTGCTGTATCCAACCTGCCACGCGAGACACACCGCCGCATGTGACGCGAGCCCCGTATCCGCGAGGCGGGCGGCCCGTATCCGGGAGGCGACATGCACCACCGAACGGTCGAGGAGCTCATGACCCGGAACGTCGTCCGGGCACGGCCTGACACGCCGTTCAAGGAGCTGGTCAGGCTGCTGGCGGAGAACGACGTCACCGCCGTGCCCGTGGTGGACGATCTGGAGCGCCCCATGGGTGTGGTGTCCGAAGCCGACCTGCTGCGAAAGAGCGCCGACCAGGCCGATCCGTCGGGCAGGGCCCCCGTTCCGCACCTGGAGGCCTGGGAGCGGGCCAAGGCCGAGGGTTCCCGGGCCGAGGAACTGATGTCGGCTCCCGCAGTGTGCGCACGTCCGGAATGGACTGTGGTCGAGGCCGCACGCCTTATGGAGGCCCAGCACGTCAAGCGGCTGCCTGTGGTGGACGAGGCGGACCGGCTCCTGGGCATCGTCAGCCGTGGTGATCTGCTGCGGATCTTCCTGCGCCGTGACGACGCCATCCGCGAGGAGATCACCGGGGAATTGCTGCGGCGCACGATGGGGATCGATCCCTCGGAGGTGAGGGTCGAGGTCCGCGAGGGGCGGGTCGAACTCGGCGGCGCCGTGGAGTTCCGGAGCCTGATCCCCGTCATCGAGCAGCTGTGCCGCGGTGTCGACGGCGTTGTTTCGGTCGCCGGCCACATCGCGTACAGGACGGACGACGCCCGCCGTTCCCCGACCGGCACCTGACGAGGGTTTGCCGGCACGGTTGCGGGGAGCCGCCTCCGAGGTGTCACACGGGATCTGCCGTGGATGATCCTTCTTGAATCCGCCGGGTTTCACATAGGCCATCCGGCGGGCTGAACGGTGCCCGGCTGGCGCGTCTCCACGCCTTGAATGTCGTTTCCGGCGGCGTTCAGCAGCTGGTGGGCGAGGTCGTGCATGGCCCGGCCTGCGGCCAGTTCGTCACCGATCTCCGGCACGTTCGTGTCTGCCGGATTGCAGTGCGCGGTTCCGTGGCCGGTGAGCGCCGTGGTGCCGGTGTCCAGGACCACGTGCGCCTTCGTTGTTCCGTCATCGTCTTCGAAGAGGTGGAGACGAACCTTCCACTCAGCCGTGTGCGACATTGCCTTCCTCCTCACTCCGGCCCGTCAGTCACCGGCGGAAGCGCCCGGACCACAGCGGCTCCACCAGGTCCCATTCAACGTCCCACTGCGCGTACCTTCTCCGATCCAGGGCCAGACACATGGCTGCTCGCGCCGCGTAGAACCCGGCGACCACACAGAGTGCCGTCATACCGCCCACGAACCAGCCGTTGGCCTTCGCGGTGACCGCGTTCATCGGTGCAGCGGTGATGGTTCCGTCGCGGTCCACCCACACCCGCACGGTGGCGCCCTTGGATGTTCCCGGTTCCACGAGGGCGGTTCCCGTCCGCACAACGCCGTTCCGCTCGGTCCAGCGGATCTGCGCCGTTTGCTTGGAACGGTCATCGCCCAGGACGTTGGACGCGAGTCGGGCGGTGACCTCGTGTCGTTCCGCAGCCTGGGCATGCACGGTGCGCATGGATGACTCGTACGCCGTCAGCCCCGCGCTGAGCGCCGCCATCGGCAGTCCGAGGACGAGGAAGAGCATCAGCACGCGGCGGAACCAGGATTCGAACCTGTCGGACGTACGCCTCAGCGGGTTCGCCCCATGCGGCGCGTCCTCTTTGCGCGGCCGGGGGGGACCGGATGCGGACGGCGAACCGGGTGCGCTCATGGTGCGGCCTCCAGCACGTTGCTGGTCCGTTCCCCCCGCCTTGTCCACCATCGAACAGCAGCGGGCTTCGGTCACGGGGCCGAAAGTCCCTGCGGGACCGGCGTTCGGCCCCGAGCGGTCGGCTGTCGACGCGGTCAACCTCAGCAGGCGACGGTCATATCTGCGGCACGACCGCAGTGGGACAAGACGCGTGATGCAGTAGCGCGTGATTGATCAGGCCCAGTTGCAGGCCCCGATGCACAAGTCGCGGGCGGGCGCCGATGACCAGCAGGTCCGCTCCTGACGCCGTTTCCAGCAATGCCTGGCGCGCCGGTGCCTCGATCAGGCGCCGTTCAACCTGGGCGTCGCGGTCCCGCCCCGCGACGCGCAGGGCGTCGTCGAGCACTTGTGCAGGCGGTTGCGGGTGCGCCTCTAGGGGCCACGACGGAGCCTGAGGTGTGCTGAAAGCACCGGACGGGGCGCTCCAGGCGTGCACTGCCACCAGCCGACAGCGCCGCGCCTGGGCCTCGCGGAACGCGAACTCCAGCGCCGTGCCGCTGCTCTTCTCGTCCTCGACGCCGACGACAATGTTCCCGGACCGGGCATCCCGGTGAGCCACTTCGCCGCGGACCACGACGACCGGACAGTCGGCTCGCGCAGCCACGGCGAGGCTGACCGACCCCAGGAGCATGTCGGCGAGATCTCCAAGCCCTCTGGACCCGAGGACCAACGCGAAGGCGTTGCGCCCCTTGTCGATCAGGGCGGAGGCCGCGTCCTCCTGCGACACCTCGCTCGACAGCCGCACCCTGGGGGCGGACTGCCTGGCCCGTTCCGAGGCAGCTCTGATCAGGTCCGACGCTTCGTGACCGCCGGCAGCCGCGTGCAGGATGTGGAGCGGCACTCCATGCCGGACCGCCTCGTCGGCGGCCCAGTCGACCGCCTCGAGACTCGCCTCGGATCCGTCGACGCCGACCACCACGGGAATCGTCACCGCCCCTGTCTCCTCTCGTGCCGGATTCCACGCCTCCGGCCCCTCCTCCACAGGTCCACATGCGTCGCGGAGGGGATCGGGTGATCCTCGAATGAGAGAACGCACCGCGCTCGGCACGGAGGCGATGTTCGGACCATCCACTCGATCGGACTCGTCCACCGTCATTTCCAGCTTCTTATGAGCAGGAGGCCGCCGCCATGCAACCAGCCGTCACCGTGGGCCTCGACGGTTCGCCCGAGAGCCTTGCTGCTGCCCGCTGGGCCGCCGACGAGGCAGAGAAGCGCAAGCTCACCCTGCGCCTGCTGCACGCGTGGCCGCTGCTGGCGCCGGAACCGGCCCGCGTCCCGTCGGAAGTCGATCAGAACTACTGGGCGAAGCGTCTCGTCCACACCGCGCGAGCAGAGCTTCAGGGGCGCCACCCGGACCTGTCCATCGTCGGGAACCTGGTTGCCGACGACGCTCAGAACGCCCTGCTCCAAGCAGCGTCGGAGTCGGAGATGACGGTGCTGGGCTCGCGTGGGCTGGAGCCCGTCGAGAGCTACTTCCTGGGGGACGTCAGCATGCCCGTCGTGGCACGGGCGGAACGGCCGGTGGTGCTGGTCCGCGCCGAACCCCGGGAACAGGGACCGCACCTGACACCCGCGAGCCGTGTGGTCGTGGCCCTGAAACTGCACGGATCCTCCGACGCCCTGCTCGACTTCGCCTTCCATACCGCTGCGGCCAGGGGCATTCCTCTCCTGGCCGTCCACGGCAGAAGCGTGCCGCTCCATGCACGGGTGCCCTGGGGCGTGGACCACGAGGTCACCGGAGAGATGACGCGGGATGCGTACAAGCAGCTGAGCGAGGCGCTCCACCTGTGGCGGGGGAAGTACCCGCGGGTGGACGTGGCCGACAGCGTTCGTCTCGCAAGCCCCGCCAAGGCCGTCGTACAGGCCGCCGAAGGCGCCGCGCTGCTGGTCGTGGGCCGTCGCCGACATCGTCATGGTCTGGCGCCGCACCTGGGTCCCGTGGCGCAGGCCGCCATTCATCACGGGCGCTGCCCCGTCGCCGTCGTCCCTCATGACTGAGTCCGGCGGCCGCGGGACATCGGCGCGGTCGGCGCCTCGGGCCGATGCGTCCGCGCTCCGGACCGGTGCCCGGTACGACGGCGAGCCGCTGCCGCGCGCAGAGGTGTTCGAGACCCACACGGCGATCGTGTTCTTCGCTTGCGACCGCGCCTACAAGGTCAAGAAACCGGTCGATCTGGAGTTCTTGGACTACACATCGGTGGCGGCTCGCCGGACTGCGTGCGAGCGCGAAGTCGCTCTCAACCGCCGCTTCGCCCCCGACGTCTACCTGGGTCTGGGCGAGTTCCGCAGTCCTGACGCGAAGGAGTCCGAACCCGTCGTGGTGATGCGTCGCATGCCGGCGGATCGCCGCCTCTCCCACCTGGTTCGAGAAGGAGCCGCTGTCGACGACGTCCTCCGGACCGTCGCCCGGCACCTCGCCGGCTGGCACGCGGCCGCGCCCCGTGGCCGCGACGTGGACGAACAAGGCACGCGGGACTCGCTGTTGTCGCGTTGGGATGCCGGCTTCGCACAGGTCCGCGCACTGGCCGCCGAAGGCGTCATCCCCGACGGGGTGACCGAGGTCGAGCGGCTGGTTCGCCGCTACCTGGCCGGCCGGAAGCGGCTGTTCGACTCCCGCATAGAGCAGGGACGGGTGATCGACGGCCACGGTGACCTCCTCGCCGAGGACATCTTCTGCCTCGACGACGGCCCTCGCGTCCTGGACTGCCTGGAGTTCGACGACCATCTCCGCTACATCGACGGCCTGGACGACGCCGCCTTCCTCGCCATGGACCTGGAACAGCTCGGCGCCCCGGAGGCCGCGGCATATTTCCTCGGCCAGTACGGCGAGTACTCCGGAGATCCCGCGCCCCCTTCCCTGTGGCACCACTACGTCGCCTACCGCGCGTTCGTCCGCGCCAAGGTCTCCCTGATCCAGGCCCGGCAGGGGGCGCCCGGCGCGGCGGCGGCAGCGCGGCGGCTGGCCTCGATGGCGCTGCGCCACCTGCGCACCTCCGCCGTCTCGCTGACCCTCGTCGGCGGACTGCCTGGCAGTGGTAAGTCCACCGTTTCCGGAGCACTGGCTGACCGGCTGGGAGTCACCCTGCTCAGCAGCGACCGGCTCCGCAAGGAGCTTGCCGGTATCCCCGCGGAACAGTCCGCTGCGGCCGGCTACGGCGACGGCCTGTACACATCGGAGTGGACGGCCAAGACCTATGCCGCCCTGCTCGATCGTGCAGCCGCCCTGATGTCTTCCGGCGAGCCCGTCGTTCTGGATGCCACCTGGTCAGATGCGGGACAGCGTGAGGCGGCACTGCGCGTGGCCGAACACACCAGCGCCGACCTGGTGGCCCTGCACTGCCACGTGCCGGACTCCGTGTCGGCGGCCCGCCTGACCACGCGCGCCGCCGGCACATCCGATGCCGGCCCCGACATCGCCGCCGCCATGGCGGCCAGGGAATCGCCCTGGCCCGAAGCCGTCACGGTCGACACCAGCGGCCCATTGGAATCCGCGGTCGCCCAGGCGCTGACAGCCGTGCGCCCATGGGGCGCCGGTCAGGCCCCTGTCTTCCGGCGCCCCTACATGGAGCCGGACTGAGCTGCACGGGTGGCCGTGTGCCCGGGTGCACAGTGGGGTGACCGTGGAGGCGGGAGAGCGAGGGAGTGAGTACCGTGCGAGCGCTCGTCTATCACTGCCGGCAACAGACCTCCTGGGACACCGTCGCGGACCCTGCGATCGAGGAGGCGACCGACGCGATCGTGCGCGTCGACGCCACGACCGTCTGCGGCAGTGATCTGCACATCCTGCGGGGAGACCTCCCTGAGGTGAAGCCGGGGACGGTCCTCGGCCACGAGGCCGTGGGCGAGGTCGTGGAGGTTGGTGGGGAGGTCCATTACCTGCGCCCCGGGGACCAGGTGATCGTGTCGTCCGTATCGGCCTGCGGCCACTGCAGGGCTTGCCGTGACGCCATGTACGGGCAGTGCCACGGGGGCGGCGGATGGATCCTGGGGAGTCTGATCAACGGTACCCAGGCCGAATTGGTACGGGTGCCCTTCGCCGATCACTCCCTCACTCCACGCCCCACCGACCTCCCGTTCGACGACGCGGTGCTGCTCGCCGAACTCCTCCCGACCGCCTACGAGGTCGGCGTGCGGAACGGACATGTGAGCCCGGGAGACACGGTCGTCGTGGTGGGCGCGGGTCCCGTCGGTCTCGCCGTCGTAGTCGTTGCGCGGCTCTACTCACCCCGCAGGATCATCGTGGTGGACCTGGCCGGCGCCCGGCTGGAGACCGCCCTCCGCGTGGGGGCGGATCTCGCCGAATCGCCGGGGAAGATGATCGCCGACCTGTCCGATGGGCCGGGTGCCGACGTGGTCGTCGAAGCGTCAGGGGATCCGGACGGCTTCGTACTGTGTACGCGCGCTGTCCGAAGCGGAGGGCACATCGCCAACATCGGCGCGCACGGCAGACCGGCGACGCTGCATCTCGAGTCCCTGTGGCGTAAGAACGTGACGATCAGCACCGGTCAGGTGGACACGTCCTCCACGCCGTGGCTGCTCGACCTGATGAGGTTCGGGCGCCTGCCCGTCTCTCCGCTCGTCACCCACACCTTCGGTCTGGACCGGATGGAAGACGCCTACGAGGTGTTCGCACGCGGCAATACCACGGGAGCCCTCAAGGTCGTGCTGCACCGTGAGTGAACTCTCCCGATCGGCAGGAGCCCGACGGGGCTGCCCGATGCCAGGGTTCACGTTGCCGGGCTGGTCCTGTCCTTCGGCTCCGTCGACCTGTCGACCAGGAACCGTGCAGTGTCGGACAGCGTGGTCAGCTCGGGGTAGTCCTCCTCGTCGATACGGATTCCTGTGCGCTCGGAGAGCAGTTCCACCAGGCTGAGGAAGTCGAGCGAATCGAGTTCGAGCACGTCACGGAACTTGTCGTCCGCTTCGACCAGTGTGAAGTCCGCGTCGGGGATGATCCGGGTGATCGACTCCTTGACCACCGACAGGGCTTCCGCGTCGGTAAGGGGCTTCATCTGACTCACAACTCCTCCGGTCTCTGCAGCAGTCGGTCGACCACCGTCAGGTAGCGCGCCCCTACAGCACCGTCCGTGGCCCGGTGGTCGGCTGCCAGGGTCGCGGTCACCACCGGACGCACACCGAGCATGCCGCCAGCGGCCCAGGGCCGCTCGACGACCGCGCCGAAGCCGACCAGGGCCACCTGAGGCGGATGGATGACACCGAACACGGTCTCCACGCCCTGGTCGCCCAGATTGGTGACGGTCAGGGTGGCGCCGGACATCTCACTGCCGCGCAACCGTCCCCGGCGGGCGCGCTGGACCAGGTCTTTGAGGCCGGCCATGAGGGCGTCGGGTGACAGTGTGTCGGCGCCGTGGATGACCGGCGCGAGCAGTCCGCCCTGCCGAAGCGACACCGCGACACCCAGGTTGACCGCGGGGCCGGGGACGAATCCGTCGTTCTGCCAGTAGCCGTTGAGGCTCGGCACCTCATGTGCTGCTGCGGCTGCGGCCTTCAACAGGAGGGCCGCGGGAAGGAGGCGGTCGGTGGGCGGACGGCCACGGTTGAACCGCCGCAGCCAGTCCTCGGCCGCCGTGAGGTCGATCGTGGTCGACAGGTAGTAGTGAGGGATCTCCCGCTTGGAGCGGCTCATGAGGTCCGCGATGGCACGGCGCATGGCATCCGTGCGGCTGTCGGCCGGCACGGCCACGTGCCCATGATGCTCGCCGTCCCGCCGGCGCTCAGGCGCCCGCTCCGGTTCGTGCCGTCCGGTGCGTGCGCGCGTGGCCGTGTGTACGTCGGCGGCGCGCACGGCTCCGTCGTCCCCGGTGCCCCTGACCGTTGTCAGGTCGATGCCGAGGTCCCGGGCGAGCCGCCGGGCGTACGGGGTGGCCCGCACTCTTGGCACAGGGGTGGGCGCGGCGCGCTCCACGTCGGCACGGGTGATCCGTCCGCCGCGTCCGGTGCCGTGCACGGCGGTCAGATCGATGCCCCGCCGCAGCGCGAGGTGCCGTACCAGCGGTCCCGCCCCGATGGCTGATGCGGCCTCGGCATCCAGCGTCGGCGGTAGTTGTGTGGAGCTGTCCGATGTGCGCATGGGCTGCCTGGCAGGCTTGGTCCTGGACCCCGTGCCTACAGGCTTCTGGTCGGGCCTCGGCTCGCGGAGCACCGTCCGCCGAGGTTGCGGGTGTTCGGGCTGTGCGGCCGGCTCCTGCTCCGCCTCCGCGTGCGCGGGGACGCGGATTGTCGACCGCGGCACAGCCTCGGCGGTCACTGAGGCGACCGGCTCCGCGCCGGCCCTCAACGGCTCTTCAGGCGCGGCCTCGCCTTCGATCACCGCGAGTGGTGTCCCCACTGGCACTCGGGTCCCCGGCTGGACGAGCACTCGTCCCACGGTGCCGGACTCGAAGCACTCGACCTCGATGGCTGCCTTGTCGGTTTCCACGACGGCGACCACGTCCCCCTTGTGTACCAGGTCCCCTGGACCCACGAGCCACTCCTGCAGCAGGCCCTCGTCCATGTCCGCGCCGAGCGAGGGCATGGTGAACTCGGCCATCTCAGCTCGACCTCCCGGCGACCGCACCTGGTTCGTGCGCGCTGGTCGGCACGGGCTCGCCGAGCGCCCGGCGTGCGGCCGTGACGATTGCGGCGGGCTGCGGCAGCGCAGCCTCCTCCAGTCGGCGCGCGTAGGGTATGGGGACTTCGGCGCTGCACACCCGTTCGATGGGAGCGTCGAGGTCGTAGAAGTGCTGTTCGGTGAGGCGCGCGGAGATCTCCGCGGCGAGACTGCCGGTGCGCCACCCTTCGTCGACGACGACGGCGCGGTGCGTGCGCGCGACCGAGTCGCCGATGGTGGCGTCGTCCAGGGGACGCAGGGTGCGCAGGTCCACGACCTCCGCGCTGATGCCGACGCTCGCCAGGTCTTCGGCGGCGGCCAGCGCCTTGGGCAGCGAGCCGCCGTAGGTGATCAACGAGACGTCCGTGCCGGGTCGGCGAATGGCGGCGTGGTCGATGTCGACCGGGCCCGTCTCGCTGGGCAGCCTGCCGGAGGCGTTGTACAGGGTGCCGTGCTCGAAGATCAGCACGGGGTCGGGGTCGGCCAGTGCTGGGGCGAGCATGTGGCGAGCGTCCGTGATGGTCGCCGGGGCAAGCACGCGCAGGCCCGGGATGTGCGCATACCAGCCCTCCAGGCTGTGCGAGTGCTGGGCGGCCAGCTGCCGTCCGGCGCCCGTGGTCATCCGGATGACGATCGGGACGGGCAGCTGGCCGCCCGACATGTGCAGCAAGGTCGCTGCGTTGTTGAGGATCTGGTCCAGGGCCAGCAGGCTGAAGTTGACCGTCATGATCTCGACGATCGGCCGCAGGCCCGCCAGGGCCGCGCCGATACCGGCGCCGACGAAGGCGGACTCCGACAGCGGGGCGTCGCGGATCCGTTCGGGCCCGAACTCCTCCAGCAGGCCGAGGCTGACGCCGAAGCAGCCGCCATACCGGCCCACGTCCTCACCCATCAGGAACACTCGCTCGTCGGTGCGCAGGGCCTCGCGCAGGGCCTCGCGCATCGCCTCCCTATAGGTCGTCTTCTGGTCGCAGGACGTGGCGGGCCCGGCGGTACGGGTGTGGGTCGTGGTCATGGTCGGCTCGCTTCCACCGGGCTGGTGACGTACTTCAGCAGATCCTCGACGGGCTCTTCGGGAGCCCGCTCGGCGGCCTCGACGGCGCCGTCCATCTCGGCCGACAGACGGTCCTCCAGGGCGGTGCGGGCTTTGTCGGTCAGCTCCTTCGCTTCCCGCATCCGCCGGGCGAGGCCTTCGACCGGGTCGCGCTCCTTCCAGTGTTCGATCTCGGTCTTGTCCCGGTAACGGTCGGAGTCGTACATGGAGTGGGCGCGGAAGCGGTAGGTGCGCATCTCCAGGAAATGCGGTCCGGTTCCGGCATGCACCCCTTCGGCCGCCCGCCGGGCGGCGTCCTCGACGGCGAAGACGTCCATGCCGTCGACGGCCCAGGAGACCATGCCGTACGCGGCGGCACGCAGTGCGAGGTCGGTCTGGGCCTGGTGACGGGCCAGGGCCGTGCCCATCGCGTACAGGTTGTTCTCGCAGACCAGCAGCAGGGGCAGTCCCCAGAGAGCGGCGAGGTTGGCGGTCTCGTGGAACTCTCCCTCGGCGAAGGCGCCGTCGCCGAAGAAACAGCAGGTGACCCGGTTGTGACCGGTCATGCGGTCGGCGAGGGCGAGGCCGGCCGCGAGAGGGAGCCCGCCGGCGACGATCGCGTTGCCGCCGTAGAAGCGGCGGCCGGCATCGAAGAGGTGCATGGAGCCGCCGCGGCCACGGCTGCAGCCGGTGGCCTTGCCGAACATCTCCGCCATGATCGCCTCGGCCGGGACCCCGCGGGCGAGTGCATGGCCGTGTTCGCGGTACGTCGACACGACCGCGTCGTCGTCCGTGAGGGCCTCGTTGACGCCGACGGCCACGGCTTCCTCGCCGATGTAGAGGTGCATGAAACCGCGGATGCGGGCCGCGCTGTACAGCTCCACGCAGCGTTCCTCGAACCGGCGGACGCGCAGCATCGACTCCAGCAGGGCCAGACGGTGCGCGGCCTGACGGTTTGACCGGGCTGCGGGCCGGGGTTTGCGTGGAGCGCGGGTGGTGCTCATGTGGACGCCTCCGTCGTGTCCTGGGAGGAGCCGACCTGTTCCAGGGTGGAGATGTCGCCCTCGGGCAGGCCGAGTTCACGTGCTCGCAGCAGGCGGCGCATGACCTTTCCACTGCGGGTGTGGGGCAGGTGCTGGTCGAAGGCGATCTCGCGGGGTGCCACGGCCGGGCCGAGCCGGCGCCTGGCGAAGGCCACCAGTTCCTGCCGGGTTTGAGCAGTTGCGTCGAAGCCTGGCCGCAGCGTGACGAACGCCTTGACGATGTTCCCGGCGACGGGATCGGGCCGGCCGATCACCCCGGCCTCGGCGACCGCCGGGTGCTCCATCAGGGCGCTCTCGACCTCGAACGGCCCGATGAGGTGTCCCGCCGACTTGATGACGTCATCGGCGCGCCCGACGAACCAGTACCAGCCGTCCGCGTCGCGTCGTACCAGATCGCCGGTGAGGTACCAGCCGTCCGCGAAGGCCGCCGCGGTGCGTGGCTCGTCGTGCAGATAGCCGCGGAACATGGACGGCCAGCCGGGCCGGAGCGCCAATTCGCCCTCCACGCCTGGCTCCTCCAGTACGGTCACGTGGCCCTCGGTCCTCTTTGCCCGGCCGTCCTCGCCGCGCCGCAACACCGCCGCCTCCACGCCGGGGAGCGGACGCCCCATCGACCCTGGGCGGATCTCACAGGCGGCGAAGTTCGCGATCATGATGGCGCCGGTCTCGGTCTGCCACCAGTTGTCGTGCACCGGTAGCCCGAGGACGTCCTTTCCCCAGACCACGGCCTCCGGATTGAGCGGCTCACCGACGGATGCGAGGAACCGCAGTGCGCTGAGGTCGAACGAGCGGGGCAGATCGTACGGCCCTGAGCGCGGCGTCGTCCGCATCAGCATCCGCAGCGCCGTCGGCGCCGTGTACCAGACACTGACCCGCTGCTCGGCGAGGATCCGGTACCAGCGGCGGGCGTCGTAGTCGCCTTCGTCCACCACGACTGTGACCCCGTGCATGAGCGGCGCGACGATGCCGTATGACATGCCGGTGACCCAGCCCGGATCGGCCGTGCACCAGAACACGTCGTCCTCGTGGAGATCCAGGGCGTACAGCGCGGTCGCGAAGTGGGCGACGGCCGCCTCGTGCACGTGCACGGCGCCTTTGGGGGTGCCCGTGGTGCCGCTCGTGAAGTGCAGCAGGGCCATGTCGTGCGGCGAGGTCGGCGGAATGATGAAGGTGTCGGCCGCCTCGGCCATCAGCGCGGCGAAGGAAACCGTGCCGGGCAGCTCGTCCGCGCCTTCGCCGACGATCAGCACGTGGCGCACGGTGGCAAGCCTCTCGCGTTGCCCGGCGACCTTCCTGCGGTACAGCTCCGCCGTGGTGACCAGTACCTGCGTGTCGCTCAGTGTCAGGCGCATGGCGACCGGGTCCGGTCCGAAGGCGGAGAACAGGGGGCACAGGACGCTGGTGTTCTTGAGCGTGCCGAGGACCACGGTGTACAGCTCGGGGCACCGGCCCAACAGCGTCGCCACCCGGTCGCCGTGACCGATTCCGAGGATCCGGAGCACGTTGGCGAACCGTGCCGTGTTACGGGCCAGCTCCCCGTACGTCACACAGGTCACGGAGTCGTCCCGCCCGACACAGCGCAGCGCGACTGCCGCAGCATGGTCCGAAGCCGCGTGCCGGTCCACAGCCTCGTGCGCGATGTTCAGTCCCCGTCCACCGGGGAGCCCCTGCAGCGCGGCGCGCGCCTCCGACCAGGTGAAGCCCGCACACACCTTCTCGTAGTCGCTCAGATTCGGCTCGACGCGAGGCGCTGTGTCCTTTTGGATCGTTTCCCACCGCATGGCAGCCACCTTCCTGCCGGCCTTCTTCGACCATCTGTCCAGGCCGCCCCGCACGCACTGGGCCGAACGGCCCCTGCGTGTGGCCGTCGAGCCCTATGAGGCTCCGCACTGGTGAAGACGGCGGGAAGGGCGTCGGCCTGACCGAAGGGGCGGACGAAAGGACCCGGGCCGTGGCCCGCATGGCCCTACCCATGTGGTGCAGGACGGGAAATCCTGCGTTCGTGGACTGCATGAGGCACCGGGGATGCCCGACCCGCCCGGCCCGGAGCCGAAGGAGAACGGTCATGAGTGCAAACCCCGACGTGTACGACTCGTCGCCTCCCGCGTCCAGCGGGTTGGTGATGGACAGACACGGCATGGTCGCGCTGGTTGAGGTGTTGGCCGGGCGCGGCTTCACCGTGGTCGGCCCCACCGTGCGGGACGGCGCGATCGTGCTGGCCGAGCTGAACTCGGCCGACGAGCTGCCGCACGGATGGGGCGTGGAACTCGAAGCCGGAAGGTATCGGCTGCGGGAGCGGGCCGACGGTGCCGCCTTCGCGAACGCGGCGGGCCCCCAGTCGTGGAAGCAGTTCCTGCATCCGGCAAAGGTGCGGCAGTGGCGCGCCGATCGGGTGGGCGAGGAGACGGTGTTCACGCCCGAGGAGACCTCGCCGCCGCGGTACGCCTTCCTCGGGGTGCGTCCCTGTGACGCGCGGGCCATCGCCATTCAGGACCGGGTGCTCACCGGTGGGACCCACCGCGACCCCGAATACCAGGGGCGGCGTGCGGGAGCGCTGCTCATCGCGGTCGAGTGCACGGAGCCCGGCGGCACCTGCTTCTGTGTCTCCATGGGCACGGGACCCGCGGCCCCTCCCGGCTGTGACCTGGTGATCACCGAGGTGGTCGATGACGACGGCCACCGCTTCTGGATCCGCGGCGGCAGCCAGGAAGGCGACGAGATCCTCGCCGAGCTGCCCGTCCGCCCGGCAGACCGCGCCACCTGTGCCGCGGCCCGCGCAGGCGTTGCCGCCGCGGCGGACCGGATGGGAAGGACCATGCCCGAGGCCGACCTGCGGGACCTGATGGCCGGCACACTCGACGCCCCCCGCTGGGACGACGTTGCCGGGCGCTGCCTGACCTGCGGCAACTGCACCATGGTGTGTCCCACCTGCTTCTGCACCACGACCGAGGACGTCACCGACCTCACTGGTGACCACGCTGAGCGGTGGCGGTTGTGGGACTCCTGCTTCGACCTGGACTTCTCCCAGCTGCACGGTGGCCCCGTCCGTACGTCCCCGCGCAGTCGCTACCGGCAGTGGATGACCCACAAGCTCGGCACCTGGTACGACCAGTTCGGCTCCTCCGGCTGTGTGGGCTGCGGCCGCTGCATCGTGTGGTGCCCGGTGGGCATCGACATCACCGAGGAGGCGGCCGCCCTGCACGACTGGACGCGGTCGGGAACATCGGGGGAGGCCCCGTGACCGTGCTGCCGCCGCCTCTGGACCTCCTCCCGCTCGTACAGCGTGAACGGCTGCTGGGCGTCGGGTACGACGTGTCGTTCCCGGCCGGCACGCGCCTGTTCGACGAGGGCGGGGAAGCCGACCGCTTCTGGCTGCTGCGCAGGGGCGAGGTCGCCCTCGACATCTGCGTTCCCGGCAGACAGCCGGAGGCCCTCATAGAAACGCTTGGTGCGGGTCAGCTGCTGGGCTGGTCGTGGATCTGCCCGCCGTACCGCTGGCACCTCGGTGCACGGGCGGTGACCGCGGTGGAAGCCACGGAGTTCCCCGCCACCGACGTCCTCGCCCTCTGCGCGGCCGACCCGGAACTCGGATACGCCCTGATGCGCCGCTTCACCGAGGTGGTCGCCGAGCGCCTGCAAGCCACCCGCATCAGGCTGCTGGACCTCTACGCACCCCATGGGAGTGGCCCGCCATGAGCACCGTGACGCCGCCACTGCCGTACCGGGTCGCCGAGACCCGGACGGAGACCGTCGACACCCGTTCGCTGGAACTGGTTCCTGCCGGCAGGGAACTCCCGCCCTTCGCACCCGGTCAGTTCGCGATGATCTACGCGTTCGGGGTCGGTGAGGTGCCGATCTCGGTCAGTGCGCTGCACGGTCCGTACGGGGGGCTCGTGCACACCGTGCGCGCGGTGGGCGCGGTCTCCACCGCCCTGCACGACCTGCGCCCGGGGGACACCGTCGGGCTGCGCGGGCCGTTCGGCACCGGTTGGGACCTGGACGCGGCAGTCGGTCAGGACGTGCTGGTGATCGCCGGCGGCATCGGCCTGGCGCCACTGCGACCGGTGGTGCACGCGATCCTGGACCGGCCGGCCGCCTACGGTCGGCTGGGGATCCTGGTGGGCACCCGTACACCTGGCGACCTGATCTACCAAGAGGACGTCGAACGCTGGCGCGGCAGGGCCGAGGTGGGGGTGACCGTCGACCGCCCCGGCCCGGGCTGGCAAGGCTCGGTGGGGGTCGTGACCACCCTGCTGGACGCGTTCGCCCTCCGGTCGGACCGGACCCACGCGCTGGTGTGCGGGCCCGAGGTGATGATGCGCCACACCGCACGCGCCCTGCTGGGCCGAGGCCTCGCCGCGCAGCGCGTTCAGGTGTCGCTGGAACGCAACATGCGCTGCTCCACCGGCCATTGCGGCCATTGCCAGCTCGGTCCGCTGCTGGTGTGCAGGGACGGGCCGGTCGTCGGCTACGACCGCGTGGAACGTCTGCTGGCCGTACGGGAGTTGTGAGATGGAAACCGAGCGAGGACTGGCCGGCGACTCGGGACGGCCCAACGCCCGAGGACCGGCGAACTCCCACCCCCTGCCCACGCTCGCCGTGTGGAAGTTCGCCTCGTGCGACGGCTGCCAGCTGACCCTGCTCGACTGTGAGGACGAACTGCTCGGCCTCACCGAGCAGGTACGGATCGAGCACTTCCTGGAGATGTCCGGGGCCGAAGGCCCCGACGGGGGGCGCGCGGAGCTGGCCGGCCGGGGTCCGTACGACCTCTCCCTGGTCGAGGGCTCGATCACCACGGCCGAGGACGCCGAGCGAATCCAGCACATCCGGCGCATCTCCCGGCGGCTGGTGACCATCGGCGCCTGCGCCACCGCGGGCGGCATCCAGGCACTGCGCAACTTCGGGGACGTCGACGAGTTCCGTGCCGCGGTCTATGCCCGCCCGGACTACATCGCCACCCTGGAGACCTCGACCCCGATCTCAGCCCACGTACCGGTCGACTTCGAACTCCGGGGCTGCCCTATCGACCGCCGCCAGCTCCTCGAAGTCATCACCGCCCACCTGGTCGGACGCAAACCCCAGATTCCCAGCCACAGCGTCTGCTTCGAGTGCAAGAGGCGCGGCACGACCTGCGTCACGGTGGCCCATGGCACCCCCTGCCTGGGCCCAGTCACTCACGCCGGTTGCGGTGCCATCTGCCCCGCCTACGGACGCGGCTGCTACGGCTGCTTCGGGCCGACCAGCCGGCCCAACCTGCGTTCCATGGTTGCGCAACTCGGCCGCGACGGAATGAGTGAGGCGGACATCCTGCGTGTCTTCCGCACCTTCAACGCCGCGTCCCCGGAGTATGCCCCCGTGGCCGATCTCGCGGCCGAGGAGCAGGACACCGCTGGGGCAGGAACAGAAACCAACCCGGAAAGGCCCGCGTGAGCCATCGCGGAACCCGCGTCCTGCGGCTGGACGCACTGGCCCGAGTGGAAGGCGAAGCCGCCCTGCACCTGTGCGTACAGGAGGAGACGGTCACCGACGCCCGAATGCGCATCTACGAACCAACCCGGTTCTTCGAAGCCTTCCTGATCGGGCGCGCCCACGCCGAGCCGCAGGACATCACAGCACGGATCTGCGGCATCTGCCCGGTCGCCCACCAGATGAGCGCCCGCCAGGCGATCGAGAACGCCTGCGGTGTCACCGTGGAGGGGCCTCTCGCGGAGCTGGGCCGCCTGCTGTACTGCGGGGAATGGATCGAGAGCCACACCCTGCACATCTACCTGCTGCACGCCCCCGACTTCCGCGGCCGGACCGATGCCGTCGACCTCGCTCGCGACCATCGGGCAGCCGTCGAGCGCGGCCTGCGGATCAAACAGACCGGCAACGCGATCCTCGAACAGCTGGGCGGACGCCCCATCCATCCGGTCAACGTCCGTGTCGGCGGCTTCTACCACACACCGGCGCCCGAAGAACTGCGTCCGCCGGCCGAACGACTGCGGCAGGCCCACGACGACGCGCTGGAGACCGTCCGCCGGGTGGCGGCGTTCGACTCCCCCGACGCGGGCAGCGACCATGACCTGCTCGCACCGCGCGACCCGGGCCGCTACGCCATCGACTCCGGCACACCGACGGTCATCGCTCCCCATGGCCGAATGCCGGCGCCCCGAGAGTTCCCCGTGTCCGACCTCGAACAGCACGTTCACAAAGAGCAGGTGCCGCACAGCACCGCTCTGACCGCAGCGCTCGACGGCCGCCGCTACCTGACCGGCCCACTGGCCCGCTACGCGGTCAACGGCCGGTGGCTCCACCCGGTGGCGGCCGAGGCCGCCAGGGACGCCGGGCTGGGCGATCCCGTGGCCGGGGACAACTGCGCCAACCCCTTCCGAAGCATCGTCGTACGCGCTGTGGAGGTGGAGCAGGCCGTCGTCTGCTGGTGGTACACGGGTGGGACGTCCGCTGAGCTGCACAGATGGCGCACGTCAGGGGCTCCATGCGGTGCCATGGCCCGTGACTGGTCCAGATCTTGGATTGGGAGGAGCGATGCGGGCTGGTCCGCGGGCAAAGGTGAGGACCGATGGCACTGCCAGGCGTCAGGCAAGCCAGGTGATCAGCTTGCATCCCACGCGGCAGACGATCGGCTTTGCTGGTCAACTCCGGGATCTGGGCGTCAGGGTGTGAACGTGTGTCCCTGCGTCCGGGGCCGGCTCAGCGGTGCACGTGGGGGCCTCGACCTGACCGGCGGTGGCGAGCGAACGGCGCCGCGCCGTCAGCCCGTCTTGTGCCCCCATCGCGGGCCGACCAGATCCCACTCCCTGCCCCACTGGTCGATGCGCCGCCGGTCGAGACACCACCGGGTGGCGCCCCCGGCGCCGAACACCAGGCCGGTCACGGCGAGGGTCGATGCGACTCCGAGGAATCCCGCTTCGACTGACGCATCCGTGCCGCTCGGCGGTGGAGCGGTGAGGTTTCCTTGCGTGTTCGTCCAGAGGACGATCGTGGATCCGGCCTTTCGTCCGCCGTCCACCAGGGTCTTGTCGGTATGGGTGGATCCGTCCGCGAGGGTCCAGCGGACCTTCACGAGGGCCCGGTAGCCCTTCACCGGGGCCCGCGGGGCGTCCGCGAGGAGCACGGCCTGTACGGGGGTGAGCTCTGCACGCTGCTGTGCGAAGACGTCGTCGGCGGCCCGGGCAGTGAGCACACCGGCTAGCGTGCCGCCCACCGCGATGAGCGCCCAGACGGCCAGCACGAGCCACGCCTCGAGAACGTCGTCGCGTCGGCGCAGCGGGTTGGCCCGCCACCGCCACAGCCACCTCTTCGTTCGCCTGCCTGTACGCATCGGTGCGCACCTCCTCGTCGTCATTCGAGCAAGGTGACAGCCGCACCCGCATCGTGGTAAGGGCCGGACAGGGGGGAGCCGTGGGGCCGACCGGGGCCAAGTCCGGGAGATGGATGGGCCGTTCAGCCTCGCCGTCGCCGTCGCCGTCGCCGTCGCCGTCGCCGTCGCCGTCGCCGCGCGCCGTCACCGCCCACCGGGACGCCGCAGCCGCCCGCCCGCGGACCTGTGCGCTCCGCCCCCGCCACCGTCGCCATCGGTGGCCTGACCGGCCACCTGCCAGGGACCATCGGCCCCTCACCCGCGGTGCCGCCGCGCGCCCACTCTCGAAGGACATCACCACCTGTTCCGAGCCCCGTGCGGGAGGAGGGCACCATGCGATCCGTGCCTCTCGACGCCGAGACCCTGGAGGCCTGCGTAGCGGCCGCAGTGGCCGCGCCGTCGTTCTTCAACACGCAGCCCTGGCGCTTCAGGCTGGACCCCGACACCGTCGCCTTCGAGGTGCGCGCGGACCCGGAGCGGAGCCTGCGTCATGCGGATCCGGTCGGCCGTGCACTCCATGTGTCGGTGGGCGCGTCCGTCCTGAACCTGCGCGTCGCGGTGTCCCACTTCGGCTGGTCACCCGTCGTGCGGTTGCTGCCCCGACCCGAAGACCCCGGCCTGCTCGCCATCGTCCGGCCCACGGGATCGAGGGGCCGGCACACCACGGGACACCGCGGCGACCTCTACCCGGCGATCTGGCGCAGGCACAGCAGCCGCTTCCCGTTCTCCGGCAGGCCCCTGGCGCCGCAGGCCCGCGCCGAACTCGCCGAGGCCGCCCAGGCGGAAGGCGCCTCACTGACCTTCCCCGAGGTCGCCGAGACGGTACGTCTGCTGCGCGTGACGGGGGAGGCCGAGCACCGCAACCGCGCCGACGCCGATCGCGGCACGGAGAGCCGCCGCTGGGTGCACCGGGAGCCGGGCGAACCGTTCGACGCGGGCCTCCCGCAGACGGCACTCGGCCCGCAGGACGCCCGTGAACGCATTCCCATGCGGGACTTCACCGCCGCACGGCACCCCGGGTGGCTGCCCACCCAGGACTTCGAGACCGCCCCGGCCATCGCCCTGCTCAGGACCGAGCACGACCGGCGCACGGACTGGCTGCGCGCGGGAGAGGCGCTCGAACACGTCCTGCTGGTGGCCACGGCCCTCGGACTGCGTGCGTCCCTGCTGCATCAGCCGATGGAATGGCCCGACCTGCGCCGCCGCCTGAGCCCGGACCCCCACCATACCGGCCACGCGCAGATGCTGATCCGGCTCGGCTACGGCCCGCAGGGCCCCGCCACCCCGCGTCGTGTCCCGCATGCGGTGCTGGACGCGGAGGTGCCGAACCGATAGCCGGGTTCGGCCCTGCACCACGGGTCGCGCAGTCCCTCCGACACCGGTGACCAACGCGTCCCGGATCGGGGCACCGCCGCAGCGATGCGGCGGCGCCCCGATCTCTGCGTCCACTGCGTCCGCCGATGCGGGAGACACGCCTCAGATATACCCCAGTGGGTACCTGGGTGGGGACCAATGAACCCTGACTCCGCCTCACCTCCAGTACGAGAGTGGCGCCATGGGCAAACACATCGTGATTCTCGGCGGCGGAACCGCCGGCACCATGACGGCGAACCGCCTGTGCCGCACATACGACGAGCGTGAGCACCGGATCACCGTCGTCGACCAGGACGACGACCACCTTTACCAGCCCGGCCTGCTGTTCGTGCCGTTCGGGCTGGCCCAGTCGCACCACCTGGTCCGGTCCCGTCCGCGGCAGCTGAACGCTGCCGTCGACTACAAGCAGGCGCCGATCGAGCGGGTCGACCTGGACGAGCGGACGGTGCACCTCCACGGTGGCATCCGGCTGGGCTACGACGTGCTCGTCGTGGCCACCGGAGCGCGGCTGCTGCCGGAGGAGACCGAGGGGCTGACCGGCCCCGGCTGGGGCGAGAGGGTCTTCACCTTCTACGACCTGCCCGGCGCCGTCGGTCTGCATCATGCGCTGGAGCGCCTCGACGGCGGCCGCGTCGTGATCGACGTGGCGGACCTCCCGGTCAAGTGCCCCGTGGCACCTCTGGAGTTCGCCTTCCTCGCGGACTGGTACTTCCAGCGGCTGGGCATCCGGGACCGGGTCGAGCTGAGCTACGTCACCCCGCTGGACGCCGCCTTCACCAAGCCGGTCGCCGCGAAGGCGCTGGGTGGTCTGCTGGCGGAGAAGGAGATCGAGCTGGTCACCGAGTTCACGCTCGGCGAGGTCGACGGCCCGGGCGGCCGACTGCTGTCGTACGACGAGCGCGCGGTGCCCTTCGACCTGGCGGTGGTCGTGCCGCTGCACGGAGGCGCGGAGTACGTCGGATGCTCCGAGGGCCTGGGAGACGAGCTGGGCTTCGTCCCGGTCGACCCGCACACCCTCCAACACCCGCACCGCCCCGAGGTGTTCGCGATCGGCGACGCTGCGGGCCTGCCGGCGTCCAAGGCGGGCTCGGTGGCCCATTTCGAGGGCGAGGTGCTGGTGCACAACATCGGCCGCTTCCTCGCCGGACAGCCGCTGGACGCCTCCTTCGACGGGCACACCAACTGCTTCGTCGAGACCGGCTTCCACAAGGCCCTGCTCATCGACTTCAACTACGACACCGAGCCGCTGCCCGGCCACTTCCCGGCCTCGGTCGGCCTGCCGCTGCTGAAGGAGTCGCACGCGGGCCACCTCGGCAAGCTCGCCTTCGAATGGCTGTACTGGCACAGCCTGCTGCCCGGCCGGGAATTGCCCGGCATCGGCTCGGCGATGCCCGAGCGCGGCAAGAACCACATGCCCGTCTGAGGGGAGAGGACCCCGTCATGCCCACTGCCACCTACGATTCCGTCTCCGTCCCCGTCGACGACGAGGGCTTCTTGACCGACCCCGGCCGGTGGACCGAGTCCATGGCCGAGCAGATCGCCCGCGAGGTGGGGATCGAGACGCTCAGCGACCGGCACTGGACGGTCATCCGCTTCATGCGCGAGCAGTACGCCGCCAAGGGGACCGGCCCGACCGTCCGCGTCCTCGGCAAGACCTCCGGCGTGAGCGTCAAGGAGCTCTACCAGCTCTTCCCCAAGGGACCCGCGAAGATCGCCGCGAAGATCGCCGGGATCCCCAAGCCCCGCGGCTGCATCTGACCTGAAGGAGCACTCCGTCATGGCTGACACCGCCACGATCGAGAAGGTCTCGATCATCGTCTCCAAGGGGTCCCTGGAGGGGATCTACCCTGCCCTGATCATGGCCAACGGCGCCCGAGCCGAAGGGATCGAGGCCGACCTGTTCTTCACCTTCTTCGGCCTGGACGCCATTACGAAGAAGCACTGGGAGCACATCAAGCTGGCCACCGTCGGCAACCCCGGCCTGCACCTGCCCACGCTGCTGGGCGGCATGCCGGGCGTCCCGGACCTGGTCACCCACTACATGGGACGCAAGATGGACAAGCTCGACATCCCTCCCATCCCCGAGTTCATCGAGATGATCTCCGACACCGGTGCGGGCATCTACGCCTGCAAGGCCTCGGTCGACCTCTTCGAGCTCGACAAGGACGACCTCGTGGACCAGGTCCAGGGCGTGATCACCGTCGGCGAGTTCTACGAGCACGCGGCCGGCGGCCAGATCATCTACACCTGACCGGCACAGCTCCCGAGCGGTTCCGTCCGGCCGGACAGTGAGGGCCGACCGGCCCAAGCCCACCTACCGGGATCCGGACATCCTGGATCTGCTGGGCAATCCGGACGCCGGGTGTCGCCCGGCCGGGTGAGAGGGGGTGATGGGCCATGGCGGGAAAGGCACCGTCTCGGAGGGCAAAGGAACATGCGCTGGGCGATCTCGGGCGCCGTCTCGCCGCACGGCGCACGGATCTCGGACTGAGCCGGACGGAGACGGCCGCCCGCGCCGGCATGGCGCCGGGCTACCTCCAGTACCTCGAGGAGCACCCCGGTGCCGCACCCGGCTCGGGCGTTCAGCTCCGGCCGGCCGAGGTCCTGGCAACCACCGTGCGGGACCTCACGGGCGGCGACACCGATCTGCCGGACGGCGTGGGGCAGGCCGCCCGCAGTCCCAGCTTCACGTCGCTGAGCGTCTCGGAGTGCCGGGCCCTGCTCTCCACGCACGGAGTGGGGCGGATCGCGGTGCCCACGGTCTCCGGGCCCGTCGTCGTGCCCGTGAACTACAGCGTCGTAGACGGCGCGATCGTCTTCCGCACCGAACCCGGCAGCACACCGTCGCTGGCGTCCGGATGCCAGGTCGCCTTCGAGGTGGACCGCATCGACGACGCGTTCAGCAGGGGCTGGAGCGTGCTGGTGCGGGGCCGTGCCCGGACCGTGACGGACCCCGACGAGGTGCGTCGGCTCACCGACCGTGCCTGCAGCGCACCCTGGGTCGGCGGGCGCCGCGACCAGTGGGTGCGCATCGATCCCTTCGTCGTCACAGGGCGACGCATCACCGTGTGACGCGAGACGTTCTGCGGCCGGACCCGGACCGATGGACCCTCACCCCAGCCCCAGCCCCGGCCCTGGCCCCGGCCCGACGGACGATGGCCGAAACGCTCCAGCGTCCTACCCGGGCGAGAGACGGACTGGCTCATGTATCCCAACGATGGTTTCCGCGAACTCGAGCGGGCGGAGTGCCTGCGTCTGCTGGCGAAGGCGCTCCTCGGTCGCATCGTCCACACACGTCAGGCCCTGCCTGCGGTGCTGCCCGTCAACTTCTCTCTCGACGGTGACGGCGCGGTGCTGCTGCGTACCTCGGCGGCGTCGGAGTTGGTCCGCGCCGTCGATGGCGCGGTGGTTGCCTTCGAGGTCGACGAGGTCGATGCGGCGGCGCACTCGGGTTGGAGCGTCGTCATCACCGGGCCGGCCACGGTGGTGAGGGACCCCGAGGAGCACGAGCGCCTCATCCGGACCGGCCCGCGCTCCTGGGCACCCTCGCCCGAGTAGGTCTTCGTGTGCGTCGAGCCCGAGCTGGTCCCCGGCGCGAACTCGTCGGCGGGCGCACGTGATACGGAGTGGACCTGAACTCCTGAGCGCCGACCGGCATGGCCGGGTCCGGCGGCACGGCAGTGTGCCGAGGCCGGGGACCGAACGGTCCTGACGGACAGGGGCCGTACGGCGCGGTGACGGGTTCCCGGTGGCCCTGCCCCCGGCCGCGACGGGCGACGAGCATCGTCAGCGGAGACGCCGCGGGCGGCGTCACGAGCAATGCGGAGGCAGAGATGACGTGGGCACCCCACGCAGAAGCAAACCAGAGCGCCGTTGACGCGCCTGTCGAGGCGTGGCGCGGCCTCGGCGGCTCGCGCTGGCACGACACCATCGACGTACGCGACTTCATCCAGGCCAATTACACGCCGTACGAAAGTGGTTCCCAGTTCCTCGTGGGACCGACCCCGCGCACGCTCGCCGTCTGGCGCAGGGTCAGCAGCCTGTTTCCGGAGGAGCGACGCAGGGGCATCCTCGACGTCGACACCGCGACCCCGTCGACGATCACCTCGCACGCGCCCGGATACATCGACCGTGACCGCGAGTTGATCGTCGGACTGCAAACCGACTCCCCGTTGAAGCGGGCCATCATGCCCAACGGCGGGCTGCGGATGGTCGAGAGCGGGCTGGCGGCGTACGGATACGAGCCCGACCCGTTCGTCACCAAGGTCTTCGGCACCTATCGCAAGACCCACAACGACGGCGTCTTCGACGCCTACACCCCCGAGATGCGGGCCGCCCGCAAGGCGGGGATCATCACCGGGCTGCCGGACGCCTATGGCCGCGGCCGGATCATCGGCGACTACCGGCGCGTCGCGCTGTACGGCACCGACCGGCTGATCCAGGCCAAGCGCGCCGAGCGGGCTCTGCTGGACGCGCGGCCCTCCAACCCGGACGTCATCCGCGACCGTGAGGAGCTGGCAGAGCAGATCCGCGCGCTCGGCGAGTTGGCCGAGATGGCCGCCTCGTACGGCTGTGATGTCACCCGCCCTGCTGCCACTGCGCAGGAGGCCGTGCAATGGCTCTACCTGGGCTTCCTGGCGGCGGTGAAGGAGCAGAACGGCGCCGCGATGTCGCTGGGCCGCACCTCGACCTTCCTGGACGTCTACCTTCAGCGGGACATGGAGGAGGGCACGCTCGACGAGACCCGCGCCCAGGAACTGATCGACGACTTCGTGATCAAGCTGCGGATCGTCCGGTTCCTGCGCACCCCCGAGTACGACGCCCTGTTCTCCGGCGACCCGACCTGGGTCACGGAGTCCATCGGCGGCATCGGCGCCGACGGCCGCCCGCTGGTCACCCGTACCTCCTTCCGCTTTCTGCAGACTCTCTACAACCTGGGCCCCGCGCCGGAGCCGAACCTTACGGTTCTGTGGTCGTCGCGGCTGCCGGAGGGCTTCAAGCGGTTCTGTGCCCAGGTCTCCATCGACACCAGTGCCATCCAGTACGAGTCCGACGATCTGATGCGCCCGGGCACCGGCGACGACACGGCCATCGCCTGCTGCGTGTCGGCCATGGCGGTCGGCCGGCAGATGCAGTTCTTCGGCGCCCGCGTCAATCTCGCCAAGGCCATGCTGTACGCGATCAACGGCGGCCGGGACGAGATGACCGGCGAGCAGATCGCCCCCGAGATGCCCGCCCTGACGGGTGAGTACCTGGACTACGACGAACTGTCGGCGGCGTACGACCGGATGCTGGACTGGCTTGCGCAGACGTACGTCGACGCGCTCAACGTCATCCACTACATGCACGACCGGTACGCCTACGAACGCATCGAGATGGCGCTGCACGACCACCCGGTGCACCGCTTCATGGCCTGCGGTATCGCCGGGTTGTCGGTCGCCGTCGACAGCCTGTCCGCCGTCAAGCACGCGCGCGTGAAGGTCATTCGCGACGCGACCGGCCTCGCGGTCGACTACCAGGTGGAGGGCGACTATCCCGCCTACGGCAATGACGACGACCGTGCCGACACCCTGGCCACCGATCTGGTCCGCTCCTTCATGGCCAAGGTGCGCAGGCACCCCACCTACCGGGACGCCGAGCACACCCAGTCGGTGCTGACCATCACCTCCAACGTCGTCTACGGCAAGCACACCGGCAACACCCCCGACGGCCGGCGCGCCGGACAGCCCTTCGCGCCCGGCGCCAACCCGATGAACGGCCGGGACCGGCACGGGGTGGCCGCCTCCGCACTTTCGGTGGCGAAGATCCCGTACGAGCAGGCCCGGGACGGCGTCTCCCTCACCTCGACCGTCACCCCCGAGGGTCTCGGTCACGACCCCGCCGCGCGGGCCGGAAACCTCGTCGGCATCCTCGACGGCTACATGGGCGAGGGCGGCTTCCACATGAACGTGAATGTCCTGGACCGGGCCACGCTGGAGGACGCGATGCAACATCCCGAGAAGTACCCGGAGCTGACGATCAGGGTCTCCGGATACGCTGTCAACTTCGTCCGCCTCACGCGCGAGCAGCAACTCGACGTGATCAGCCGCACCTTCCACGGCGCACTGTGAACACCGCGACCGTGCCAGTGACGGGCCGGGTCCACTCCTGGGACCTGTCCACGGGAGTGGACGGTCCCGGGACCCGGTTCGTCCTCTTCGTCAGCGGCTGCCCGCTGCGTTGCCTGTACTGCGCGAACCCCGACACCTGGCACCTGCGCGACGGCAAGGAGACGACCGTCGACGACGTGACGGCGCGCATCGAGCGGTACCGGCCCTTCCTCACCACGGCGGGCGGGGGAGTGACGCTCACCGGCGGTGAGCCGCTGCTGCAGCCCGCCTTCACCGGCGCGGTGCTGCGCCGCTGCAAAGAGCTCGGTCTGCACACCGCCCTCGACACCTCCGGCTTCCTCGGTTCACGGGCGACCGACTCGCTCCTGGCCGACACCGACTTGGTGCTCCTGGACATCAAGTCCTTCGACATCACCACCTATCGCAAACTGACCGGCGGCCTGCTCGCCCCCACCCTGTCCTTCGCCGGCCGCCTGGACCGGCTCGGTATCCCCGTGTGGATCCGGTACGTCCTGGTGCCCGGCTGGACCGACGATCCGGAAGCCGTCGACGGTCTCGGTGCGTTCCTGGCCGGGCTGGGCAATGTCGACCGGGTGGACGTCCTGCCGTTCCACAAGCTTGGCGCCCACAAGTACGACGCCCTCGACATTCCCTTCCCCTTGCATGACACCCCCGTACCCGGCCCTGAGCTGACCGAGCGGGTGCGCGAGCAGTTCCGGGAGCACGGTCTGCAAGCGCTGTGAACCATGACGCAACTCCAGCGCAGCAGCGCAGAAAAGCGCCGAAGTACAGAGAACAGACAGGCGAGGACCTGACGACTGGGCCGGACGTGGTCGTCGGAGTGGACGGCTGAGCGATCGCCGTACGGACGCAGCACCGGTCCTGGGTTCGACCCTCTCACGGATGAACGCCCACCATCTCGGTCTGCCGGTCGTGGCCACGGTCGCCGAGAACGGCGCGGTACAAGCTCTGGCCGGCGCGAGCGAAGGCGCGGCTCTTGCCGTCGTCGGCACCCGCGGGTTGGGCGCACTCGCCGACACGCTGTTCGGCTCGGTGAGCCTGCGCCTGACCGCGCAAACGCGCAGCCCCCTGCTGGTGGCCCGCGGAGACCACCGGTGCGATGACGGCCGCGAGGTGCTGCTCGGCCTGGAGAGGAACGCCGACGGGGACGCGGCGGCCTCCGCCTTCCAGGGGCGGAGCGGCGCGGTGCCCGGCTGCGCGTCCTGCACTCCTGGACCCACCGGAGCGTCGCTCCCGAGCTGACCTCGCTGCTGCCCGCAATGAGCCCGGGCCAGGAGGAACGCCGTCCCGGGAGGGCCGGGGTGGATCAGGATTCTGACGCATCGCAGCGACACTCCACGGTTCCCGTGGTCGGCACTCAGCATCATGCTGATCAGCGAGCTGCACAGCATCACAGAGGCATCGGTTTCGGCCGGAACGACCCCTTCACGATCCCGAAAGACGCTCGCTCCCAGCAGGGCCCACAGAAGCACCTCCAGCGCGCGCTCGGATTTACCGTGCCCCCGGCGCGCGCCGAAGGCGCGCTGGACTGCTGACCAGCGTTCGGGCTGGGGTGCTCCCCGAGGGCAGCCACCCGGCTCGGCATGCGGATCATCACAAAACGAATATCTGAATTGCGAAATTTTGCAATTCATTACATGCTGTGGTGGCTACGTCTGTGCTGACCCGGTAGCCGCGGGCGCAGCACTCACGTGTGTGACGTGTGCCGTGTCCGGCCCCGCGAGGGTGGGGTCTTCGTAGGGGAAGCCGAGGAGTCGTGTCCGTTCCGCTGTACCAGGCCAAGGCCGAGTTCTTCCGGATGCTGGGGCATCCTGTACGGATACGGGTGCTGGAGCTGCTGCAGGACGGGCCGCGGCCGGTGCGGGAGTTGCTGGCGGAGATCGAGGTGGAGCCGTCCGGCCTGTCGCAGCAGCTGGCGGTGTTGCGGCGCTCCGGGATCGTCACCTCGACGCGCGAGGGCCAGGCCGTCGTCTACGAACTTGCGGGTGGGGACGTCGCGGACCTGATGAGGGCTGCGCGCCGGATCCTGACCGAGATGCTGGCCGGGCAGAACGAGTTGCTGGCCGAGCTGCGGGAATCCGAGGTCGCCGCGCGATGAGCACGACCCTCGGCCGGGCCTGGGCCCGAGTCACTTCCCTGCTGCCCACGCGTTCCGACCTCGCGGAGATGGGCCGCGACCCGCGGAGGGACCTGCTCGCCGGCCTGACCGTGGCGATCGTGGCGCTGCCGCTCGCGCTCGGCTTCGGTGTGTCGTCCGGGCTGGGCGCCGCGGCGGGGCTGGCGACCGCCGTCGTCGCGGGGGCGCTGGCCGCCGTCTTCGGCGGTTCGAATCTCCAGGTGTCCGGGCCGACCGGCGCCATGACGGTGGTGCTGGTGCCGATCGTCGGCCAGTACGGGGTGACCGGTGTGCTGACGGTCGGGGTGATCGCGGGCGTGCTGCTCGTCGCGCTGGCCGCGCTGCGGGCCGGCAAGTACATGCAGTACGTGCCCGCGCCGGTCGTCGAAGGCTTCACGCTGGGCATCGCCTGTGTGATCGGGCTCCAGCAGGTCCCGAACGCGCTCGGCGTGCCGAAACCCGAGGGCGACCGTGTACTGGTCGTCACGTGGCGGGCGGTCGAGGAGTTCGCGACGTCCCCGAACTGGACCGCTGTCGGCTTCGCGGTCGCTGTGGCCGCGGTCATGCTGGTCGGCGCCCGCTGGCGGCCGACGATTCCCTTCTCGATCCTCGCGGTGATCGCGGCGACGGCCGTGGCGCAGGTCGCCGGCCTTCATGCTTCGCGGCCGATCGGTGAGCTGCCGTCGGGACTGCCCGTGCCGTCGCTGTCCTTCTTCGAGCTCGGCTCGCTGGGCTCCCTGCTCGCCCCGGCGGTGGCGGTCGCGGCGCTGGCCGCGCTGGAGTCTCTGTTGTCCGCCTCCGTCGCCGACGGCATGACGGTCGGGCAGAAGCACGACCCGGACCGCGAGTTGTTCGGCCAGGGGTTGGCCAACATCGCGGCCCCTCTGTTCGGCGGCGTTCCGGCCACCGGGGCGATCGCGCGCACCGCGGTCAACGTCCGCACCGGCGCGAGCTCCCGGCTCGCCGCCCTCGTCCACGCCGCGATCCTCGCCGTGATTGTCTTCGCGGCCGCCCCCCTCGTCTCCAAGATCCCGCTGGCCGCCCTCGCGGGCGTGCTGCTGGCCACCGCGATCCGCATGGTCGAGGTCGGATCGCTCAAGGTCATGGCGAAGGCCACCCGGTCAGACGCGCTGATCCTGGTTTTGACGGCGGTCGCGACCTTGGCCCTCGACCTCGTCTACGCCGTGATCATCGGCCTGGTCGTCGCGGGTGCCCTGGCCTTGCGTGCCGTGGCCAAGCAGGCCCGTTTCGACAAGGTGCCCCTCGACCGCGGCGACCACAGCGCCGAGGAGCACGCCCTGCTCGCCGAGCACATCGTCGCCTACCGCGTCGACGGGCCGCTGTTCTTCGCCGCCGCCCACCGGTTCCTGCTGGAGCTGACCGAGGTGGCCGATGTACGGGTCGTCATCCTGCGCATGTCGCGGGTGTCGACGATGGACGCCACCGGCGCCCTGGTCCTGAAGGACGCCGTGGAGAAGCTCAACCGGCGTGGCATCGTCGTGATGACCTCCGGGATACGCCCCGGCCAGCGCCAGGTTCTCGACTCCGTGGGCGCGCTCGACCTGCTCCGGCTGGAGGGTCGGGAGTACGTCACCACCCCCGAGGCGATCCAGGGCGCCCGTGACCACCTGGAGACGGCCGGAGTGCTGCCCGCCGTCGCCGCGCAGAAGAAGCAGGGAACGACAGACGTCAGCGAGGAACAAGCCCGATGAGCATCACTCCCGCCCCCCTGAGCATGGTCGAGGTCTCCGGCGCGGAGGCCCTGTGGCTGCTGGAAGGGGCGGCGCCGGGGCGGCTGGTGTTCGTCCAGCGGGCGCTGACCGTCGTACGGCCGGCCCGGCACGTGGGGGAGTACGGGCAGCTGATCGTGCGCACCCCGGTGCGGGTGGCCGCGGTGCCGAGGACGGCGACGTACCACATGGACGAGGTCGGCGCCGTGACCGGAACTGGCCGGACGCACGGCCCGCACGACACGATCCCGCGCATCCACCCCCAGACGGTCGCCGGCTTCCGTCTCGCCCGCGGAACGGAGGGCTGATGTCCGGGCGGCTGGAGGCACTGCCCCACCGGCACGTGCTCACCCTGGCAAGCGAGCCGGCGGCGGTCCGCGTCGCCCGTCAGACCGCCGAACGGGCCCTGATCGAGTGGGGGATCGGCCTGCGCCACCCCACGGTGGACCCGGCCCTGCTGATCCTCTGTGAGCTGGTCACCAACAGTGTCCGGCACGCCGCCGTGCTCTCTCCACACGTCACGGTGATCTACGCGGCCGGCGCGGACTGCCTGGCCTTCGCCGTCCACGATCGCCATCCCTACCAGCCGTCGCTGTACGGGTCTGTCACCGGAAAGGGAGCCGGTGGCCTCGCCACCGTCAGGGAACTGGTCCTCGACCTGGGCGGAACCGCCGTCGTCCGGGCCGACGCCGACGGCAAGGGCAAGAGCATCTGGATCACCCTCCCGCTCTGACCGGAGAGCAGACCCCAACGCGTAATCCGCACAAGGAAGTTCACTTTCATGACCATCGACTGGCGCTACACGATCAAGCAGGACTTCGGCATCCTCTCCGTTGCCGGATACCTTGGGCCGGACGCGGTCCGCCGCTTCAGCGGGGCAGTCGGCTGGGTGCTCGCCCGCGGCACTGGTCCGGTCATCGTCGACCTCAGCGAACTGCGCAGCTGGTCTACCGAGGGACAGCTCGCGATCACGGAGGCCGCGCGCCGCCTCTCAGGGGCGGGCCGGAGGCTGGAGCTCGCCGCGATCCCCGCCGACGGGTCCCTCGTCCCCGTCGGCGACTGCCTGGACGTCCCCGTCCATGCCGACCTGGCTGCCGCGCTCGCCGCACACAACACAGGAGAGGCTGGAGACGAAGATCATCACTGGATCTGAGCCGCTCGACTCCTCGGCGCGGGTTCGGTCCTGCCGGTGTTGCACGCGAGGATGGGCCGTATGAGTGTGACGAGTGGGTGGATGCGACGTACCGACGTCCGGCCGGTGGGGCCGTGCTGTTGTGCCGAGGAGGGGACGGCACGGTGAGTACGCCGCTGTACCAACTCAAGGCCGAGTTCTTCAAGACCCTCGGGCATCCCGCGCGCATCCGGGTCCTGGAGCTGCTGAGCGAGCGCGAGCACGCGGTCGCCGAGATGCTGCCCGAGGTCGGCATCGAGCCCGCACATTTGTCGCAGCAGCTGGCGGTGCTGCGGCGGGCGAACCTGGTGGTGACCCGCAAGGAGGGGTCGACCGTCTACTACTCGCTGACCAGCCCGCACGTGGCTGAGCTGCTGAAGGTTGCGCGGACCATCCTGTCGGGCGTGCTGGCTGGGCAGGCCGAGCTCCTGGCCGACCTGCAGGCCGCGCAGGGCGAGGTGAAACCGCCGTCGTAGCGATCGCGTCGCCGATCTCGGCATGCTCTGCAACGACGTCGGCCACGGCATCCGCAACGCCCACGCCCAGCGGGTGCGCGAACAACTCCTGCACCTCAACCGGGAGATCACCGGCCACCGGCTGCTGCGCGGCCCCGGCGTGCAGGGCGGCGCCGCCCTGCACGCCGGGGCCGCGGTGGCCGGCAGCGCGGCCCCGGCGTGCGTACGGGCACGTTGCAAAGACCGCCGGCCGGTCCCTGCCCGAGCGCACGCTGCTGATCCAGTGGCGTCGCAAACACGGCGGCGGCGTGTTCCGCTCCTGGATCACCGACCCGCCGCCGGGCACGCCACTGTCAGTTCTGGTCAGGCACGCCACCAGCCGGTGGCACATCGAGACCGACTATCGGGAGATGGAACAGGCCCTCGGCCTGGGCGACTTCGAAGGACGGTCCTACGGCGGATTCCACCACCACGTCGCCCTGGTCTCAGCCGCCCATCCGTTCTGCCTGGAACAGCGGCTCAGCCCAAAAGCCGGGGACACGCCCTGAACCTCTACCAGGTCGTGTCCCTGATCCAGACATCCTTGATCGCGGTGCTGTGGCGCTGTCCGGCCTGCCACAGAGGTCCGTACGACCTCCTCGACCACGGTCGAGGACCATGACCAAGCTCTGTTCTTTCGTTCCGCCGTGCGTGCCTGCAAGGGGATCTCGAAGGGGACGAGGACGACCTTGCCGTCATGATCGACGGCAGACCCGTCACCGTGCCGACTCCGTTCCGCGCAGTTCGTCGAGCAGGTCCTGGCGCCCGGCCAGCAGCACGGACAGGATCCGGCGGGCTGCGGCCAGCAGCTCGGCGACGTCGCCGCCAGCCAGTTCGTACACCACCGTCGAACCGGTCCGGGTCGCGGTGACGATCCCGGAGCGGCGCAGCACCGCCAACTGCTGCGACAGGTTCGACGGCTCGACCTCGATCGCCGCCAGCAGGTCGCGCACCGGCTTCGGCCCGTCCTGCAGCAGCTCCAGCACCCGGATCCGCACGGGATGCCCGAGCATGCGGAAGAACTCGGCCTTCGCCTCGTACAACGGAACCGGCACCCCGGTCACCCCTCTTCCGCCGGCACGTCCGCGCCGACGTTGATGCCGTGCCCGTTCGCCACGCGCAGCGCGTCGTCGAGCTCGTCCTGCGCGACGGCCGTCTCGTAGGCGTCCTCGGCCTCTCGGGCGGCCGTGAGGGCGGCGCGCGCCGCGCGCACCCGCTCCCGTGCGGCCTCGGCGAACCCGCCCACCGGGGACCTCCTCCTGTGAACTGCCTGGCAAGGCAACTAGCGAATTGAAGAACTCTTCAAGAGTAGCCGATTGCAACGCCGCTGAAGTCCTCCGATCAGCACACTCGGTTTGTCCGACGTGACTCTTCACTCCGCCGACAGCACCGAGAGGGCGGGCCGCCGCGGGGTGGGGTGGGTCCGGGTGGCGTTGCCGAGGCGCAGGGGCATCTGCGCGACCTGTCCGGAGGTGATCGTCGCGCGCACCTCTGGCCGCAGGCGCGGCAGCTCGAGGGGCTGGGCGTGGAAGGCGGCCGAGACCCGATGAGCGGTGGCGTGCAAGAGGATTGCGGCGATGGGCGTGACCTTCGTCCTCACCGCGGTGTTCGACGCGCTGGCCGTCCGGCCGCTGCGTCGTCGTGCACCCCGGCAGCCTGCGCGGGCGCACCGTACCGGCCGGAGGCCGTCGGCCCTCCGTCCGCTGCTGACGAGGGGCGGCGTCTACACAGGCTGTCCAGCGTCGGGCAGGGCGGCCGTGATCTCGTCCCACACGCCCCAGTTGCGCCAGGTCTTGTACCGGCTCCGGACGGCCTTCCACACGCCCAAGCACTGGGGCAGATCTGCCCAGAGGACGCCGGTTCGCGCCTTGCAGAACATCGTGTTCGGCATCAGCCGGCTGGGGCGAAGGCGGTGGTTCGGGCGTGACCGACGGCAGGCTCGGCTTCGCGTACTCGGTCACGGCCTTGAACAGGGTGGACTCACGCTCGTTGTGCCGCCGCCACGAGCGAATCCAGGGCGGCCCCTCGATCGTCAGGACCTGCGCCGGCCTCGGATCCGGTACGGGTGGCCCGTTCAGCCGGTGTTGCCTGGCAGGGGGGCGATCCAACCGAGGACGGTGCCCGCCGGCGGGTTGGACGTGAGGGTGAGCGTGCCGCCCAGTTCCTCGGCCCGCCAGCGGAGATTGCTCAGGCCGCTGCGGCGGGTGACGGCCGGGTTGATGCCTCCGCCGTTGTCCGCCACCTGCAATCGCAGCTCTGTGGCCGTGACTTCGACGCTGACGTCGACGGCGGTGGCGTGGGCGTGCCGGGCGGCGTTGGACAGGGCCTCGCCGAGGACAGCCAGGAGGTGCTCGGCGTACTCAGCGGGCACGTCGGTGTCCAGCAGGCCGGTCATCCGCAGCGCGGGTGTGAAGCCGAGGGCCTCGACGGCCCGCTCGGTGGCCTCCACCAGCCGGGAGCGCAGGCCGCTGCCGCGACGGTCCTGGTCACGCTCGCCCAGCGCGTAGATGGTGGAGCGGATGACCTTGATGGTGTCGTCCAGGTCGTCCACGACCCGCTGGATCCGCTCGCCCACTTGAGGCCGGTCAGTGACCCGGCCTAGCGTGGACTGGAGCGATAGCGCGCCGGCGAACAGTCGCTGGATGACCAGGTCGTGCATGTCGCGGGCGATACGGTCACGGTCCTCCTGCACCTCGCGGTCGGCGCGGGCAGTGGCCAACTCGGCCTGGACGGCGAGTCTCTGGGTGATGTCCCGCGCCACAGTCGAGAAGCCGATCAGCGTTCCGTCGGTGTCGCGCATGGCCGACGCGGTGACGGCCACGTCGACTTCGGATCCGTCGACACGGCGCCACCGGCTCTCGTGGGGCTCGGCATGCCCCTGGCAGCGGATCTGCTCCGCGGCTGTGCGGAAGGCGTCGAGCCCTGCGTCGGGCATGAGTGTGTCGACGGGCTGCCCGATGATCTGCTGCTCGGTGTGGCCGAACAGCCGCCGTGCGCCAGGGTTCCAGGTCTGGATCAGGTGCGCGGGCGCGGGGTCCACCGAGATCATGGCGTCGTCCGAGGAGGTCACAATCGCTGCGAGCCGGGCCTCGGCACGCCGGGCGGCATCCAACTCGGTGTGCAGTGCGATGAGGCCCCGGTTGGTGTCTTCGAGTTCCTGGCGCAGGTCGGCGATCAACAGTGCGCTGTCAGTGGATTGAGGGTCTGGCAGCTCCCCCATGGCCGACCATCCTTCGTCACTTGTCATATGACGCGCCCCATCATGGCATGCCGCCGGCGCCCTGGACCACGAGCACACTTGCGTCGTCGGTGGGCCTGCCGTACTCGCGGTGCAGGACGGCGGCAATGATCGCGGGGTGGCGCTCCAGCAGGCGGGGATGGTCGTTCAGGTTCCAGCCGGAGCGGATCCCGTCGGAGACCAGGACGAGGGTCGATCCGGGCTCCCACCGGCAGTACTGGAGGTGCGTGCGGGGAACAGGGAGATGGGTGCCGAGGGTACCGGGCCGGTCCAACAGGTGGAGCGCCCGGCCGCCGGTCAGGATCCGTCCGGTGATGTTGCCGACCGCCGCGTAGGTGAGTTCGCCGCTGCGGGGGTCGATGACACACGCGCCCAGCACGCAGCCCCGGGTGGTGCGCATGGCCTCGTGGGCGCGCCTGATGAGGTGGTCGAGGTCGGTGACCGGGACCTGTTCGAACGTGGTGATCGCGGCGTGGGCCGCCACGGCGGCGGCCGGGCCGTGCCCGAGGCCGTCGACGACCATGGCGGCCGGCCTCCGGTCCGGCGCGACTGCCCAGGCGTCCCCGGATTCGCCGTCACCGCCGAGGGGGACGTTGACGCCGCCGAAGCGCCACCCACCTGCCGTGGTCGGCGAGTTGGTGCCGAGCCGGGCGTAGACGACCGTGCCGCGCCGGGTCGAGTACCAGTCGAACTCGGTGGCTTGCCGCCGTACGACGCCAAGTCCGGCGTTCAGTCCGCGCCCACGGGGCGGCGGCGCCACACTCACCGGTGTGGTGAGGTCTGCGGCGCTCATCCCCGGACCGTGGTCGACGGAGATCAGTTCGATCCCGTCTCCGGCCTTCCTGGCCAGGACATATCCGCCGGGGTGGGCGTGCCGCACCAGGTTGGTGCCCAGCTCGGTGGCCACCAGCTCGGCCACCCCTGCACCCAGGCCGCCCTGTCCGGCGGCCATCCGGGCCACCGCCCGGCGCAGCGCGCCCACGTCTTCGTCAGCCGCGACCGGATGGCAGCGGTGTTCGCTCTCGCTCAACGCCGACACTCCGTCACCGCTGCCACTTCACGATCACCACCGTCGTGCCCGACCCGGCAGCGGACGTGAGCGTCATGTCGTCCACCAGGCGCCGCGACCCCGGAAGACCCAGCCCCATGCTGCCGCGCGTGCTGAAACCGTCGGTCAGCGCCGCTTCGATGTCCGCGATGCCCGGGCCGTCATCGGCGAAGGTGGCCCGCACCCCTCGCCGGCGCTGCTGGTACACCCGCTCGACGCTGATCCGGCCGCGGCCGCCGGTGGCGTAGTTGAGGATGTTGCGGGCCAGCTCACTGCCCGCCGTGATCAGCTTGGTCGCGTCGACCAGATTGAGCCCCGCCTCCTCGGCCTCGGCGCGGAGCACCTTGCGTACACGGATCAGATCGGCCTCATGGGCGATCTCGAAGACGGCCGGCTCCCGGGCCGTTGCGGCATCCGTGGTCACGACCGGTCCGCGCCGGCGTCGTCACGGCGCAGCCGCCTCAGCAGCGCCAGGCCCTGCTCGGCATTGAGCGCGGTGTCCAGATGCCCCATCGGGACGCCCAGTTCCACCAGCGTGATGGCCACCGCCGGCTGGATCCCCACGATCGCCGCCTGCGCCCCGAGCAGCCGGATCATCGCCACAATCCTCGCCAGCACCCGGGCGATGAACGAATCGACCACGCTCAGCCGACTGACGTCGATCAGCATGCCCGACGCGTTGGTGCGCGCGATCTCGCGCGTGAGCTGCTCCTCGATCTGGATCACCGTCGTGTCGTCCAGGTCGCCCTGCAGCGCCACCAGCAGCGTGTCCCCGATCTGCATGACCGGTACGACGTCCTCGCTCACGCCCACTCCCCGGCGGACAGTGCTCGGGCGGCCGTCTTGGCGGTTCCCGCGCGCTCGGCCAAAACTGCCAGAGCGAGCTGCAGGGCGTCCTGCAGCGTGTTGCGGGATCGCAGGCGCCCCATGTCGATGCCCAGATGCACCATGGACTGCGCGGTCTCCGGCCGCACCCCGCTCATGATGCTCACCGTCCCCATCAGCGCGGCCGCCTGCACCGTCTTCAGCAGGTGCTGGGCGACCTGGGTGTCGATGGTGGGCACCCCGCTGATGTCCAGGATGGCCACCTCCGCCTGCGTCTGGGCGATCTTCTCCAGCAAGCCCTCGGTTAGCCGGGTGGCCCGCAGCGTGTCCAGCGTCCCGATGATGGGCAGCGCCAGCACCTTGTCCCACACCTGGATCACCGGCGTGGACAGCTCCAGGATCTCGTCCCGCTGCCGCTGCAGCCGCTGCTCGGTCTCGCGTCGCTCGGTGACGTCCCGGATCGCCGCCGCCACCAGCACCCCCTCGGCCGTCTCCAGCGGGCTCAGGCTGATCTCGACCGGGAACTCGGTCCCGTCCCGGCGCATCCCGTACAGCTCCAGCCCCGCTCCCATGGGGCGCAGCAGCGGGTGGGCGAGGAAGTCGGAGCGGTGGCCGACGTGCCTGTCGCGGAACCGCGGCGGTACCAGCACCTCGATCTCCCGGCCCACCAGTTCCTGCCGCTCGGACCCGAACAGCGCCTCCGCCTGCCGGTTGACCAGCACGATCCGCGCATCGGTGCTGATGATCACCATGGCGTCAGGGGCCGACTCGAGCAGGCCATGGAACAACGACTCGGCCCGCGCGCTCTCCGTGACGTCGCGGATGACCTTGACGAAGCCGGTCACCGCGCCGTCTTCCCCTCGCACCGGCGTCAGGACGATCCTGGCCAGGAACCGCTCACCGCTCTTGCGGATTCGCCAGCCCTGGAACTCCAGTCGGCCTTCCTCCCGGGCCGAGGCCAGCTCCTGCTCCGCCAGCCTGGCGCCTCGGTCTTCCTCGACGTGCAGCATCGACACCGGCCGCCCCACGACCTCGCGCTCGGCGTAGCCCGTCATCACCTGGGCGCCTTGGCTCCAGCGGACCACCTCCCCGCCCGGGTCCAGCTTGATGACAGCCTGGTCGGTGATTGCGTCCAGCATCGACTCAAGATCGCGCAGGCCCGCCTGTGGATCCTGTTCGTCTCCCGGTGGTGTCGTCATGACAGCGCCCCTCACCCTCCGCATCGTCACCCACCGGCCCAGGCCCTCTGACGGGCGGCCCCCACTGATCCCCGGTGCGCCCGATGCTACCGGGCCGTCGGCACCACCAACGGGCTGGCCGTGCCTTAACACGGGCGCTCCGATGGCCCGTTGCCGCCGAGGCCTCGAGCCAGCCTGCAGAGCCGACCTTCTCGCCCCGGGACCGGCCGCCTCCATCCCATGGACTCGGAGCGGTGGTGAACCGGTTCAGCCGAGCCGTCGTCAGCGGGTGTGCTCCCGAGCCGCGCCGCAGCCAACGCCGAACAGGGGTCAGCGGCCGTGTGGTTGGGGCGATCAGTTCCAGGTCACTCCGCGCACGAGACGCTCTTTGCCGTACGGGGCGCGGAGTGCAGGGAGGAAGCGAGACCAATGGCGCGTCCCGGAGTTGATCGAGGCCCCCGATGTCAATCGACGGATACTGGAAGTAGCTCGTCAGATGTGGACAGGCCGATACGAGCGCCTGGCGCCCGCAGCCCCGGCCGCGGCGGAAGGTGACCCGAGCGATCGCTCGCGTGCTGGGTTCTTCGTATGACGTCCGGTCGGTGGGTCGGCGGGTGCGTGAGGGGGATGCGATGGCCCTGCGGCAGCTCGACGAGCAGGTGGTGACCGCGTTGATCGCCGACGCCACGGCGGCTCCTTCCCTGCACAATGCGCAGCCGTGGCGTTTCCGCTTCAACGCCCTCGGGCGTCTTCTCCTTCTGTTCGCCGACCTCGGGCGCGCCATGTCCCGCTCCGATCCCGGCAACCGGGCACTGCACATCGGCTGCGGAACGGCACTGTTCAGTCTCCGCGTTGCCGGGGTGCACGCAGGCCTGGTCCCGGAGACCCTGCTGCCCATGACTCGGGCACTCCGGCCTTGCGGTCCGCTCGGATCGTAAGGCCGTACGGTGCCGTGGAGTTGTCCTTCCGGCCCTGTTCGAGTAGCGGGTGTGGCGGGCGTGGTTCGGGCGGGGGACGTGTCCGCGCGGGTACGCACTCGCGCGGACACCGCGGCCGACGACCCACGTACGGCCACGGCCCTTCGCAGATCCGTCCCCCTGGCGCGGACGCCGTTTCCGGTGAGGACGGGGAACCCCTTGCGGATGCCGTGCCCGGCGTCCGCGCCTGACTCAATGATCACTCCGTTGCCACGGGCGGATGAGGGGCAATCGGATCTGTCTTAGGGACGGTCGGGTCCTTGCCGGCAGGGTCCTCATGGTGGTTGCGGTGCGGCAGGGCCGGCCCTTGCTGCGGCGTTGCGGAGTCTGCCGCGGTGCCCTGACCGAGGGCGTCGCCCGTCTGCGGGACCGCATCCTCTCCCGGTATGCGGTGGCGTCGATCTGGCCGTGCTGCCGCTGTTCCCCCAGATGCCGCTCGGCCGCCTCGAGCGCCGCGCGACGCCGCCGGGGCCGAGGCCACGACGGACGGCGCCTTCCGGTCGGCGTCAGCAGACGTCCCGTGTCATACAACGCGTCCGCGAGAATCAGCAGTTGGAGCACAACAGCTATGGTGATCACGACATCGGCCTCGATGCGACAGCTCCGCCCGGCACGGGCGGTCACCGCCGGCGTGGGCCCCTGCAGGCGGGTGGGGAGAAGGGCCGCCCGGGGCACCGTAGGGGCCGTGCGGCCGCGGCGCGACGTGTGCTAGGTAGGCCTGCGGTCCGACGGGGCTCCTGGCCGGAGTACTGCCGAGGCGGGGCAACTCGACGCACTCGGCGGTGCGGACCACACATCTCAGCGCGATGCCGAACAGCCACGGCAAACCACGCACTCCCTGCTCGACCGGAACGATCCTCGGGGCGCCCAGGTCGAGCCGCTCGTCGCCCAGCCGCATCCGGCACCTGCCCGCGGCCCGGATGTTCTTCAACCAGTCGGACCGCCGCCCGAAGTTGATGCCGATCACGACCGTGGGGTCCCTGCGGAAAGCGCGCAGCGGCGCGTGACGCACCGTGCCGGAGACGCGCCGCGCTCGTCACACACACCGTCGTACGCACCGACGATCCCGCGTTCCTGCACCCGACGAAGTACGTCGGCCAGGTCTACCCCCTGGACGTGGCCCGCTCGCTCGCCCGCAAGCGCGGCTGGCGCATCGCCCAGGACACGACCGGCTGGCGGCGCGTCGTCGCCTCCCCGCTACCCGAGCGCATCGTGGAGACCGACACGATCCACGAACTGCTCAGCGGCGGCACGCTGGTGATCTGCGCCGGCGGCGGGGGCATCCCCGTCACGGCCGACCAGGACACCGGTGCTCTGAGCGGCGTCGAGGCCGTCGTCGACAAGGACCTGACGGCTGCCCTGCTCGCCGAGGACCTCAAGGCCGACTTCCTGCTCATCCTCACCGACGTGCCGAACGTCTACGTCGACTTCGGCACCCGGAAGCAGCGGCCCGTCCTCGACGCCACCCCCGCCGACCTGCGCCGTGCCGGCTTCCCCGCCGGCTCGATGGCCCCCAAGGCCGAAGCGGCCGCCCGGTTCGTCGAACGCACCGGGGGCCTGGCCGCGATCGGCGCCCTCGACGCGGCCTACGAGATCGTGCACGGCCGCTCGGGCACCCTCGTCCGGCCTGCGCTGCCCGCAGCCTGAGGACGTTCGGCGGCGCTGACGATGTGTCAAGTGCCGGGAAGGTGTGGGCCGATCGGTCCCCGGCAGGGACTTGAGGCCCCTCCTGCCGCACTCGCGCCGACCGGAAACTGGCATGGCATCCCCGAAGGAGGTCCGCACATGCCCACCATCACCGTCGGCCTCGACGGCTCACCACAGAGCCTCGCCGCCGCCGACTGGGCCGCCCGCGAAGCAGAGCAGCGCGAGGCAGCCCTTGGTCTCCTGTACGCCTGGGAACAGCAGCCGTTCCCGACCCCGCCGCTGGCCGGTGTTCCCGCGCCGGGCGCGATCGACACGCAGCGCGCATGGGCCGAGACCCTGCTGCACGAGACGCAGTCCCGGCTCGCCCACCGCCACCCCGGTCTGCGCATCGGCACACAGCAGACGGGGGGCCAGCCCGTGTCGGCCCTCCTGGCCGCGGCCGAGGAGGTCGACCTGCTGGTCCTCGGCTCCCGCGGCCTTGGCACCGTCGCCGGGTTCCTGGTCGGTTCCGTCTCCCTCGCCGTCGTGGCCCGCGCCCAGCGGCCCGTCGTTCTCGTACGGGCCGGCGAGCGCGCCCAGGACGAGCATTTGCCGGATGCCTCGGGCGGCTCGTCCACCACCACCCCGTATCGCGACGTGCTGCTGGGGCTGGATCTGGTCAACCCCGGCGACGCCGTCATCGGCTTCGCGTTCGACGCGGCCCGGCGCCGCGCGGCCGGCCTGCGGGTGGTCCACGGCTGGAACCTTCCGGCCTCCTACGGCTACGGCGCCGCCATGGACGTCGGGCTCAATGACGAACTGGCCCAACAGGTACGGCGGACGCTGACCGACGTGCTGCGGCCGTGGAGGGAGAAGTTCCCCGGCGTCGAGGTGCACGAGCAGGCCGTGGTCGGCAGCGCCGGCCGTCATCTCGTGCACGCCTCACGCGCTGCGGCCCTGGTCGTCGTAGGCCGCAGCGAACGCCACACACCGGTCGGCGGCCACATCGGCCCCGTGGCACACGCGGTGCTGCAACATGCCGCCGCGCCGGTCGCGGTGGTGCCGCACGACTGACCTCCCACGGTTCGCAGGGGAGAGCAGGGGGATCCGCCGCCGGCCCGCACTCAGTAGACGGAGGCGGGCCACGCACAGGCCACAGCAGTGATGACGCCCGCGTCCAGCAGTACACCGACGCTGAGCCACGGGTCGAACCAGAGCGCCTTGAGCACAAGGCCGCTCGACGCGGCGACCAGGGCGGCCGTGGGCCACCATCCGGTGCCCGCAAGCACTCCGGCGCCGGCGACGGCGTACACCACGGCCGTGTACCAGGCCAGCGCGAGCGCCGCGGCCTTGGCCGCGGCCGCGGAGACGCCCGCGGCCGCCAGCATCCACGAGTGTCCAGGGGCGAACGGGGCCGGCGTCCCGGGCTGCTGCGGCGCCGTCCACACGCCGGGGTGCAGCAGCCCGTGCACGATCAGGAACGTCCCCACCAGCAGGGTGATCACGGCAGGTCCTCGGGTGCGTAGGGTTCGGTTCCGCCCATGTCGAGCCGGAAGGGCGGATAGGTGTCCGTCATCAGGGCGGCGTAGGCGGCCACTCGCAGTACCCACCGGTTGAGCCCGAGGATCAGGTCGAACAGGGACCGGGGGTACTTCTCGGTGAACGCCAGGGCCACGGCCGCGATCAGCGCCAGCACGGCGACCAGTCCGCCGTCCCACGCGCCGAGATGGAAGCCGCCGAGGAAGAACCCGATGACGATGTAGTGCGGGATGGCCAGCAGCCACCACTTCACCAGCACCAGTCCCCGGGAGAGCCGCTCGGGGTAGGCGATGTCCAGCCGCGCGGGGTAGTCGGGCTCCTCGTCCAGACTGAACGGCGGATACCGGTCGGTGCCCAGGGCGCCGTACGAGTAGTACGCCACCCGCCAACTCCAGCGCAGCACGCCCAGGTTGAAGTCGAACAGGGACCGTGGATAGCGCTCGGTGAACAGGATGCTGAAGAACGCGACCACGCTCACGACGGTGAAGGCGATCCAGAGGAAGAACAGCACCACGTAGTGGGGAACCACCAGGATCCACTTCACCAGCCACAGCCACCGGGACAGCGGCGCATCGAGTACCGCGTTCACGCGCACGGGTCGGTCAGGTGTTTTCGCCAGGGTCGTCATGGCGATCAGCTCCTTCGGCCCATGGCGCCGCCGTGGCGACTTGGGCCCAAGTCCAGCGTGGGCGCGAAACCTCGGCCCGTGCGAGGGCCGTTGGGGTCGGCCCGGGGGCCATCGGTCCCGGTCGCGGGGCCCGGCTCAGCTGCCGGCGGGCCGGCTCGCGTCCGTGTCGGTGAGTAGGATCCCGGTGACCAGGTCGGGCCGGATACGGACCGCGTGGTCCATGGTCTGCTGCACCCAGGGATGCAGCAGTTCCTGATAGCGGGCCAGCTCCCGCGGGTCGGTCACCAACTGGGCGTAGCCGGTGGCCACGACGCTCCAGCCGAGGTGCGTGGCCGGGGCGATGGTGTCGGCCTCGTAGGCCACGACCACGCCCGAGGGGGCGGGCTCGCGGGTGCGGGAGGTCAGGGCCGCGCCCTCATGGGTGCGGATGACGATGTCACCGTTGTCCAGGATGTGGTTGACCGGGCGGATGGTCGGCAGCGCGTGTCGCGTGAAGACGACCCTCCCCACGGACACGCTGCCCAGCAGCCGCAGAGCTTCGCCGCTGTCGAGCTCGATGCTCCGGCGCGGCCCGACGGGGACCGGCTGGGTGTTGTCGCGCATGGCGGGTTTCCGTACAGCGGGGCTTCTGGCCGACCGGAGGCGGGCACCATGACCACGGGCACCGTGGAGTGGCGCAGGCACTCACGGCCCACCGGGCCCGCTGCGGGCTGCTCCCACTGCCTGCGGGGACCGCGGCCCAGGGCGAGCAGCAGGGCACCGCGTGCCTGTCCGAGCAGGACGTGCGCAGGTGGTCCCTCCACGAGCAGGGCATGCACGAAGGGGTCGCTGCGCGGGCCGAAGACCGCACGCATGCTGGTGGCGAGGACCTCGGCGGCCCGTTCGCGCTGCTCCGTGGGCGTGGGGCGCGCGGAGACGGGGGCATAGGGGGCGATGGCCGGTGCCGGCTCCCAGGCGTGCACGGCGACCACCTCCGCGTGGAGGGCGTGCGCCTGCCCCAGGGCCCAACGCAGTGCGGCGCGTGACGCCTCGGAACCGTCGATGCCCACGACGATGCCTTTGCCACCGGCACGTTCGGTCACGGCTGCCTCCCCTGAAGGTCTCTGGTCCCACAGTGCCCCGCGCTCAAGAGCCGTCGCGCGGGCCGAGTGGCACCGTGTCGGTGACCAACGGGCCCTGTCCGGCGGTTGCGACGAGCGGTCCCGGAGACATCGGGGCGGCCGCTGCGGCTCGAACCCGTACGTCAGTCGGTCGACGACCGCAGCGGCGCCCCGGGCCAGGGGCTGCAGGACCACGCCGGTGAACTGGTCGCCGAAACGACCTCAGTGTGGAGGGGGTCGTGTGGCGGGCGCGTCACGTCCGTGGCCGGGTCGTCGCCGTCAGCCAGGACAGGGCGCGGCTGACGTCGGCGAGTGTGACGATGCCGACGAGGTGTCCGGTGTCGAGGAAGAGGGCCCGCCGGTCGCGGTTCGCATCGAGGCGCGGGAGGAGGTCCACGACCGGTTCATCGGGGACCGTCGTCGCGACGTCCGCGAGGGGGCGCGCCACGTCGGCGACGGTGGTCGCCGAACGGTCCTGCGGGGGGACCCGGTTGATGAGTCCGACCGTGACCAGCCCGGTCGGCGTGCCGTCCGCTGCGAGCACCGGGAAGGTGGAGTGACGGTAGGCGTCGAAGGGGCCCTCGGCCAGGAATCCGGCGACGGTCGTCGTGGCGCGGACCGTGACCGGGTCGCGTGTCATCTCCTGACGGACCGGCAGTCCGGCCAGGATGCCGCCCAGTTCGGCCCGGTGCGCCTCCTCGGTGGCGGCCGTGATCAGGAACCAGCCGACCAGCGCGGGCCACAGGCGGGACAGGTTGCCACGGCCGTGGGGACCGTCACCCTACCGGCCCCGGCTCGGCCACGAGCCGGCACGGACACCGCCCTGACCGTGGCGTTCACCGCGTTCGTCCTGTACCAGCTGTTCAACTCCCTGGTCGCCCGCGCGGACGGCGGCCCCCTGTTGGGCCGCTACCAACTGCGCAACCGGGCGCTGTGGCTGTGCCTGGTCGCAGTCCTGGTCGTGCAGATCGTGGCCGTCCACCTGCCCTGGCGCGCAGCGTCTTCGGCACCGTGCCGCTCGACGTCACCCAGGGGGCGGTGTGCCTGGGCACCGCGGCCACCGTGCTGCTCGCCGAACTGGCCGTGTGCGCCGTGGGGACTGTCGTCCGCGGCCGGGCGCCACGGCGGGACGGACGGTAGAACGGCACTGTCCCGCCTGCAGCTTCACCCGAGCCGTCCGCAGCACCGTGCGGACACCGAGGGCCGACCGGCCCCCATGTCACCGCCGGTCAGCCTATGGGACCCCGCCCCATTTCGCTGGACGCTCGAAGTGAACAGACAGCTGGAGGAGATCCGCGATGACGGACGACAAGCCCAAGTGGCCCCCGGTCCATGCCCTGCTCGCGGACGGCACCACCGTGTGCATCCGTCCCGTGGCGGCCGACGACCACGAACAACTGCAGGGGCTGTACGAGGAGATGTCCCCGGAGAACCTGCGGCTGAGGTTCTTCGGCGTGAGCCGGCGCTCGGCAGAGAGGGCCGCCGACCGTGCCTGCGCCGCACCGCGCCCCGGATACCGGGCGCTGCTGGCCGAGCGGACGGGCCAGGTGGTCGGTCTCGCCGAGTACGACAGCGGCGGCGCCGGAACCGAGGCCGACGTCTCCATCGCGGTCGCCGACGGGCTGCACCACCGCGGTGTCGGCACCCTTCTCGTCGAACACCTCGTGTCCGCGGCGCGTGCCGAGGGCGTCACGGCCTTCACCGCCGACTCGCTCAGCGAGAACCGCGAGGTGCTCCGGCTCTTCGCCGACCTCGGCCTGCGCACCGCCCGCCGCTTCGAAGGACCCGAGGTGCGCTGCACCATCGAACTCACCGAGGACGACACCTACCTTTCGGCGGTGGACGAGCGCGGCCGGGCCGCCGACGTGGCCAGTCTCGAGCCGCTGCTGCGACCGGAGGCGGTCGCCGTCGTCGGCGCCGGACGCAAGCCGGGCTCGGTGGGCCGGGCGATCCTGCACCACCTGAAGGCCGGCGGCTACACCCGGCGGGTGTTCGCGGTGAACCCCGCCGCGACCTCCCTCCTCGGCGTGCCCTCCCATCCTTCGATCAGCGCCCTGCCCAGGACCCCCGACCTCGCCGTCGTCGCCGTGCCCGCCGCGAGTGTGGCGCAGGTGGCCGAAGAATGCGGGAAGGCGGGCGTGCGCTCGCTGCTCGTGGTCACCGCCGGACTCGATGCCGACCAGGCACAGGTGCTGATGGCCGCCTGCCGCACGTACGGCATGCGGCTGGTCGGGCCGAACTGCCTGGGCGTGTCCAACACCGATCCGGCCCTGCGTCTGGACGCCACCTTCGCCGCCACCCACCCGCGCCCCGGCACGGCCGGTGTCGCGGTGCAGTCCGGCGGGGTCGGCATCGCCCTGCTGGACGGGCTGTCGCGGCTGGGCATCGGCGTGTCCACGTTCGCGTCGCTGGGCGACAAGTACGACGTCAGCGGCAACGACATGCTCCAGTGGTGGGAGAGCGACCGTCGCACCGACCTCGCCCTGCTGCACCTTGAGTCGTTCGGCAACCCGCGCGCGTTCTCCCGCACCGCCCGCCGCGTGGCGCGCCGCATGCCCGTGCTGACCGTCGACGCCGGCCGCACCGACGCGGGCCGGCGCGCCGCCGCCTCGCACACCGCCGCGGCTGCCACCCGCACCATGACCCGCACCGCCCTGTTCACCCAGGCAGGCATCACCGCCACCCACTCTGTGGGCGAACTCCTCGAGGCCGTCGCCCTGCTGCACTCCCAGCCCCTGCCGAACGGGTCCCGCATCGCCATCGTCACCAACGCCGGCGGCGCCGGAGTCCTGGCCGCCGACGCCTGCGCCGAAGCTGGACTCACCCTCCCCCCGCCCACTCCGGAACTGATCGACGACCTGCTCGCTCTGTTGCCCGACGGCGCCGCCGTCGGCAACCCCGTCGATGCCACCGCGGCCGTGACGGAAGAGCAGCTCGGCGAGTGCGTCGACCGGATCATGCGCCATGGAGGCGCCGACGCCGTCCTGGTCGCCCTCGTCCCCACGGCGGTCGCCGCCGCCACTGGCGACGACCTCGTCCGGGCCGTGACCCGGGTGTCCGGACCCCGGCCGAAGCCGGTCGTCGCGGTACGGCTGGAACAGGCGATGCCCGTGGAGCTGCTGCCCACGACCGACGGTGGTACGGTCCCCTCGTACGCCGAACCCCAGGCGGCGGCAAGGGCGTTGGCTCACGCGGTGCACCGCGAGGCCTGGCTTGCCCGTCCCGCCGGTACGGTCCCCGACCTCGGCGGCATGGACCCTGCCCGTGCCCACTGCGTCGTCGACTCTTTCCTCGAGGCTCACCCCGACGGAGGCTGGCTCGAGCCACATGCCTGTGTCGAACTCCTCGACAGCTACGGCATAACCCAGCTGCCGTGGGCCTGGGCCGACACCGAGGACGACGCCGTCCTGGCCGCCGAGCGGCTGCGCGGCGCCGACGGCCGCGTGGTGATGAAGGGGCACTGGCCAGGGCTGCTGCACAAGACCGCCGAGCACGCCGTCCACCTCGACCTGCGGGGTGAATCCCAGGTGCGCGCCGCATTCCGGGACCTGGAGACCCGCTTCGCGGGGCTGCTGACCGGAGTGGTGGTGCAGCCGCTCGCCGACCGGGGCACCGAGCTGTTCGCCGGCGTGGTCCAGGACCAGGTCTTCGGTCCGCTCGTGGTGTTCGGTCTCGGCGGCACAGCGACCGAGGCGCTCGCCGACCACGCCGCCCGCCTCGCCCCGCTCACCGACCACGACGTGCACGACCTGATCACGACCCCGCGCTGTGCGCCCCTGCTGTTCGGGGCGCAGGGCAACGGGCCCGTCGATCTGCCGGACCTCGAGCAACTGCTGCTGCGGCTCTCCCACATGGCGAGCGACCTGCCGCAACTCGCCGAGGCCGACTTCAACCCCGTACTCGCGACACCGGGCGGAGTGACCGTGCTGGACGCACGGGTGCGCCTGGTGCCGCGCAGGTCCCAGGACCCGTATCTTCGCCGACTCCGCTGAGGAGGGAACGTCATGAAGCACAACAAGGTCGGCTCCGTGATGACCATGCAGGTCATCCGCGCCGAGTACGGCACCCCGTTCAAGGAGGTGGCGCGCCGGCTCGGTGAGCACCGCATCAGCGGACTGCCGGTGGTCGACGAGGACGACAAGGTCATCGGAGTCATCTCCGAGACCGACCTGATGATCCGCCAGGCGGACACACCCGATCCCTACGAGCCGAAGAAGCGCTTCCGGCTGGCCGGTCTGACGCCGAGCGCGAGGAAGCAGGCCGCGAAGTCCAGGGCGCGCACCGCCGGGCAGCTGATGACCGAACCGCCCATCAAGGTGCACGCCGACGACACGATCGTCGAGGCCGCCCGGACCATGGCCCGGCATCATGTCGAGCGGCTGCCCGTCGTGGACGAGGCGGACCGGCTCGTCGGCATCGTGACCCGCCGTGACCTGCTGCAGGTCTTCCTGCGGCCCGACGCGGACATCCGCACCGAGGTGATCCAGGAGGTCCTGGTGCGGGCGCTGTGGCTGCCGCCGCGTAGCATCGACGTCGCCGTGACCGAGGGCGTGGTCACGCTCACCGGCCACATGGAACGCAAGAGCGAGAAGGAGATTGCCCTCTCCATGGCCCGGCAGATCGACGGAGTCGTCGCCGTGGTCGACAAGCTCACCTTCCAGCTGGACGACGCCAAGATCAAGCCCCAGGAGCAGGCCCTGCACGGCGTGGCCGACGACTGGCTGCGCAGGTTGTGAGAGGAGGCGGGCCGTCATGCCTGGCAACGTGCTGGTCGCCTACGGGACGACGAATGGATCCACCGCGCAGATCGCCGAGGCCGTGGCCGAGGTCCTGTCCAAGGAAGGGCTCGCCGCTGAGGCACTCCCCGCCGGGTCCGTCGACGACGTGACGCGCTACGACGCGGTCGTGGTCGGCGGCGGGCTGTACGCGGGACGCTGGCACAAGGACACCCGCCGATTCGTGCGCCGCAACCGTCGTGCCCTGGCCGTACGCCCGCTGTGGCTCTTCAGCAGCGGCCCGCTCGACGCCTCGGCGTCCGAGAAGGACATCCCGCCCGTGCCCGGCGTGCGTCGTGCCCTGACCCGGCTCGACGCAAGGGGGCACATCACCTTCGGCGGCTGCCTGCAAGAGGGCGCCGAGGGACGTATCGCCCGGTTGATCGTCCGCAACGGAAAGGGCGGCGACTTCCGCGACTTCCCCGCGATCGAGGCGTGGGCGGCGCGGGTCGCCCGCGAACTGCTCGAGGAGCCGGAGCAGAACCGACCGTACGGCTCAACCTCCCCAAGGGGGGGCACATCATGAGCATCCGTCGGATCCCCACGGTCACGGCTGAGGCGGTGCTGTATCTGATCGCCGCGATCCTGGTGTTCTTCTGCATCGGGCTGACCGCCTCGGTGGTGGGCTTGCCGCTGGTCCCCTTGGTGATCCCGGCCGTCGTCGCGCTGGTCCTGCTGGCCCGGCGCCTGGGCCGCAGTCACCACCTGCCCGCCGCCAAGGCGTAGACCGCCAAGGGATGAAGGAGTGGGAGGGAGGCCGACCGGTCCGCTTTGGACGACCCCCGGTCCGCAATGCATGACCCCGGCGCGATGACGCGCCGGGGGTTCTCGTGTCGTCGGCCGGTGTCAGCGGTTCACGGTCAGCGGCACGGTGTCGACGGTCACGGGCCGGCCGTCCTTTGGCGACACGAAGTACGCCGTGAGGAGGCCCGGCCCCGTACGGGCGGCCTGGTAGGGGAAGGTCACGTCGAAGGTGCCGTGGGTGCCCGTGCCCGACGTCGCCCTGACCAGGACGCCGGAGGCGGTGCGCCCGGTGGTGTCGGTGACCTTGAGCCGGAACTCGGCCTCGAACGTGTCGGCGCTGCCCCGGACCCGCACCGGGGTGCGGACGGCGTCGCCGATGAGCGGGGACTCGACCAGGACGGCGGGCGACAGATCCTCGAAGTCGGCCCGGCCGACCGGCCCGTTCAGCATGATGCCCTCGCCCCCGAACTGATGCACGGGCTTGCCGTCGAGTTCGAAGGCGACCTTGTGCACGGTCGGGAAGCGGGTCACGGTGAAGACGACCTGAGCAAGCCGCTCGCGCATGGACAGGCTGCCGCCCCCGTCGTCGTACCGGCTCGTGAGGTCGACGGTGGCCACGTGGTCCCGGATGACGAGTGAGCGCAGCTGCGTGCCGGACGGGACGGCCGTGGTGCGTCCGTGGCGGCCCTCGTAGCCGCTGGGCCCCGCCAGCAGCGCCCGGACCGCCGCGGTGGCGGTGGCGGGCGCGGTCACGGTACGCGGGGCGGGCGAGACCTTCTCGCCGTGCAGGAAGTAGGCGGCCGTGCGGACACTCTTCGCTGAGCTGCTGCCGGAGCCGGTCGTCGGGGGCGTGGACGCGGAGGGCGCGGGGGCGCCCGAGGCGCCGCCCGAGGTCCCTGTGTCCGCCGACGAACCGGAGGGACGGCCGGTCTCGGCCGGTGTGCCGGGTGCGGTGTTCGTGCCGCAGGCGGCGAGTGCGAGCGCCGGAAGCGCCAGCGCCGTGGTGAGCAGGGCGCGGCGGTGACGGCGGGTGTGGGTGACGGCCCCTGGCTGTCTGGACATGGCATCCTCCTCCGACACTTCCAGCGAACTGCTCGCCCCTAGCCGCCTGAAGTGCCGCATGGCTTGCGTCGCAGGGCCGAACGGGGTGGGCCCCCAGGGCCGTTCGGCGGGGGAGACCCTCAGCCCCGACGCCCTCGGCGGCCGGGGCCGAAGGAGGGCCGCTGAGGCCGGGCAGGCGGGACGGACGGCCGATGTGCCCTGGACCGGCGGGCGCGGACACTGAAGGTGAACGCTTCGCGAAAGGCGGGATGCATCATGTCGGTCACATACGAGAAGCCCGGTCGCGCCGCACTGCACCTGGCCCGCGCCGCCTCGCTCGCGCCCTCGCCGCACAACAGTCAGCCCTGGTTCTTCGCCGAGGAGGGCCACGACCACGGCTTCGACGTGCACCTGGACGGCGGGCGGCGGAAGGTTGTGGCCGACCCGTTCGGCAGAGAGGCCGTCATCGCGTGCGGGGCGGCGCTGTTCAACGTGCGGATCGCCGTACGGCACCTCGGCTTCCGTCCGTCGTCGACCTGTTGCCTGCTCCCGGGAACTCCGGCCTCCTGGCCCACGTCGGCTTCGCGGCTCACGCGCCGAGCGCTCCCGAGGAGGAGCTGCCGGCCCGGGCCATGGCCCACCGGTACACCTACCGGGGACAGTTCGTGGCCGAGCCGGTCGCGGACGCTCCTCGACGACCTGCACGAGCAGGGCCGCACGCGCCGTCGAACGCGACCTCGACGGGCTGAGGGCCGAGCGGCACGCCGTGTCCGCGGTGGTCACCGAGGACGCGAACCGGATCATCGGGGTCGAGGGCGCGGACGGCGACCGGGCACGGACCACCGTCCGCTGGACCGCGGCGGACGGTACGGCCCGGACGGGGGTCGCCCGGGTCGACTCCGCGAACAAGGCCGGAAGCAGCACCCGTGTCCGGCTGGATGAGAGGGGTCGCATCGTGCCCGAGCCCGCGACGGCCGATGAGGCGGAGCTCCAGAGCGCCGTGCTGGGCACGGCGGCCACCGTGAGCGCAAGCACGGCGATGATTCTCGTCGGCTGCCTCACATGTGCACGCCTGGACCGGCGGCGGCAGGAGCAACGGGACACGGAGTGGGCGCTGACCGACTCGCAGTGGGGCCGGAAGGCCGGCTGACGCGGGGCCCGGCAGCCGCCGACCGCCCCGGTCTTCAGCTCTTCAGCAGATACGGGGGAGCTGCTCGCCCAGCGGAAGTTCCACGATGCGCCGGGCGCCCACCAGCGTCCGCAGGGTGACCCGTCCCTGCGGTCCCCGCGGCAGCACCTCACCGATCCGCACCGCCTGCGCCCCCTCGGGCAGCGACCGCAGGGCGGCCAGCGCCCCCTCGGCAGCGTCGGCGTCGACGAAGGCGACCAGACAGCCCTCGTTGGCGACGACCAGCGGGTCCAGGCCGAGCAGGTCGCAGGCGGAGGCCACCGCCTCGGGCACAGGGACGGCGCTCTCCTCGATCTCCACAGCGACGGACGAGTCCCGGGCGATCTCGTTGAGAGCCGCGGCCAGCCCGCCCCGGGTCGGGTCACGCAGCACATGGACTGCGGCGCCCAGCGGGGCCAGGGTGCGCACCAGCCGGTGCAGCGGCCGCGTGTCCGAGGCGATGTCGCTCTCGAAGCCGAGGCCCTCGCGGGTGCTGAGCACGGTCGTGCCGTGCAGCCCGATCGGGCCGGACAACAGAACCACATCGTCCGGGCGGGCGGACGCCGCCGACGGGTACAGAAGCTCGTGCCGCTGCCCGATGCCCGTGGTGTTGATGAAGAGACGGTCGGCCGCACCACGGCCCACGACCTTGGTGTCTCCCGTGATCACAGGCACCCCGGCATCCTGAGCCGCCTTGCCCAACGAGGCCATGACGGAACGCAGTTCGGCCAGCGGCAGTCCCTCCTCGATGATGAGGGACACGGACAGCGCGAGCGGCCACGCACCGCGCATGGCGAGGTCGTTGACCGTGCCGTGCACGGCGAGGGACCCGATGTCCCCGCCGGGGAAGAACAGCGGGCTGACGACGAAGCTGTCGGTGCTCATCACCAGGCCGGGACGGCCGGGCAGCAGCGCGGCGTCCTCCAGCGGACCTGCGCCGTCGACGGCCGGCAGGATCGTCCCGTCGAGCAGCTCCGCGGTGAGGCGTCCGCCGGCACCGTGGCCCAGCAGGACCACCTCTTCCTCGTGGTTGGGGGTGGGGCATTGGATGCTCATGCCGTGCTCCTCGTGGCAGTGCGTCCGGCCGCGTGGAAGGCGGCGCAGGTGCCCTCGGACGACACCATCGGCGCGCCCAGGGGGTGACGGGGTGTGCAGCGGGTGCCGTAAGCGGCGCAGTCGGTGGGCAGCTTGGCCCCGGTGAGGATGGCGCCCGCGATGCACTGCGTGTCCTCGACGGGACACAGCCCGCCCACGTCGAAGCGGCGGGCCGCGTCGAACTGCCGGTACTCCTGGGCCAGTTCGAGTCCGCTGTCGGGCAGCGCCCCGATGCCGCGCCAGGCCCGGTCGGTGACCCGGAAGACCGTGCGGACGGCGTCCTGGGCGTCGGCGTTGCCGGATCGGCGCACGGCCCGTACGTACTGGTTCTCCACCTCGGACCGGCCGGACTCCAGCTGCCGTACGGCCATCAGGATGCCCTCCAGCAGGTCCAGCGGTTCGAAGCCGGTGACCACGATGGGCACCCGGTAGCGGGCGGCGATCGGCTCGTATTCGGTCCAGCCCATCACCGCGCACACGTGCCCGGCCGCGAGGAACGCCTGCACCTCGCAGTCGGGGTCGTCGAGCAGTGCCGTCATGGCGGGTGGTACGAGGACGTGGCTGACCAGCATCGAGAAGTTCGTCAGGCCGAGGCGGGCCGCGTGCAGCACCGCCATCGCGTTGGCCGGCGCGGTCGTCTCGAAGCCCACCGCGAGGAAGACCACCTCCCCCTCGGGGTGGTCGGCGGCCAGGCGCACGGCGTCCATCGGGGCGTACACGACGCGCACGTCGGCGCCACGGGCCCGGAGGGAGAGCAGGTCGGTGTCCGTGCCGGGCACGCGCAGCATGTCGCCGAAGCTGGTGAGGATCACGTCGGGCCGGGCGGCGATGGCCATGGCCCGGTCCAGGGTCTCCAGCGGGGTCACGCAGACCGGGCAGCCGGGGCCGTGGATCATCCGCATCCCGGCGGGCAGCAGTTCGTCGATGCCCTGGCGGACCAGGGTGTGGGTCTGGCCGCCGCACACCTCCATGATCCGCCAGGGCCGCGTGGCGGTCTGCCGCAGCTCGTCCAGCAGCCGCCGGGCGAGCACGGGATCGCGGTACTCGTCGAGGTACTTCATCGGTGCGTGAGGTCGAGCCGGACGTCCACGACCCCCTCCACCGCCCGCACCGCGCGCGCCACCACGGGCACGAGCGTCCGGTCGGGCAGGGAACCGCCCAGCGTGACCGCGCCCTCGGCCACACTCACCGTCAATGGAGTCATGACCGGGAGCTGGCCCAGGACGGTGTGCCGGATTTCCCCGGCGATCTCCTCGTCGTCACGGAGGAAGACCTTGAGCAGGTCGCTGCGGCTGACCACGCCCTGCAGCAGACCGACTCCGTCCACGACGGGCAGCCGCTTGACGTGCCGGCGCGCCATGATGCGGGCGGCCTCGGCCAGCGAGGCGTCGGCGTGCACGGTCACGGCCGGGGCGCTCATCAGCTCGCCCACGGTCACCGCGTCGGCCTTCCTCCGTTCGGCCGGATCGCCCTCCTCGGTGTCCCGGAACTCCTCCTTGGCCAGCAGGTCCGCCTGGGAGACCACCCCCACGACACGGCCCTCGCCCGCCAGTACCGGCAGGGCGCTGACCTTCCACTGATCGAGCAGCTCGACGATCTCCTTGAAGGGCGCCTCACTGCCGACGGCGACGACGGTGTGCGTCATCACGTCGCTCACGGTGTATGGAGATTCAGGCATCGCAGCCTCCCTGGGTGTCGGACGAGGTACGGACGACCGTCAGGTCGAGGAAGTGGGTGGAGCACGAGATGCACGGGTCGTGGTTGCGGATGGCCCGCTCGCACAGTGCCGTCAACTCGTTGTCGTCCGGGTCGTGTTCGCCGATCGCATGCTGGGTGAGGCGGCGCAGGTCGTCCTCGATGGCGCCCTGGTTCTGTGCCGTCGGCGGCACCAGCAGGGCACTGGTCACGAGGCCGTCGGCGTCGAGTTCGTAGCGGTGGTAGAGCAGCCCGCGGGGCGCCTCGGTGGCGCCGTGGCCCACCCCCGCGACCGGCGGCACCTCGGTGTACGGGCGCGCGGGCGGCTCGTAGCCGTCGATGATCCGCAGCGCCTCCCCGACGGCGTACACCGTTTCCACCGCCCGCACCAGGATCGACCGGAACGGATTGCGGCACACGGCGCCCTCCCGCGGATCGCCCAGCCCCGCCTCCACGGCTGCCTGCAGCGCGACCGGCGACAGCCGTGCGCCGCCGATGGCGAATCGGGCAAGGGAGCCGGTGAGGTGCAGCCGACCGTCGAGCCGGGAGTGCAGCGCGGTGGAGTGCTCCACCTGGGTTTCGGCGACGTGCTCGGTGAACTCCCGCACCGGGAAGGAGGCGGTGCTCCCGTCCGCGCGCAGCACCGTCGGGGTGCCGCGCTCGATGGCGTACGTGTCCGGGGCTGCCAGCGCCAGCAGGTCGGCCTCGACGCGGGCATCGGGGAACTCAAAGCCGACCACCCAGCGCACGGTCTCCCATGCGTCGTCCAGCGCCTGCTTCAACTGCTCGGCGAGCGGCCGCAGTTCGGCCCGTGTCGGCGCTCGGTAGAAGCCGCCGAGCCGTACGTTCACGGGGTGCACGGCCCGCCCGCCCAGCACCTCCATCAGGGCGTTGCCGGCCTTCTTCAGCCTGAGCCCCCGCTCGACCTCCGCACGGTGGGTGCGGGCCAGTTCGATCACGTTCGCACGGCCCAGGAAGTCCGGGGCGTGCAGCAGGTAGATGTGCAGGACCTGGCTCTCGATCCACTCCCCGCAGTACAACAGCCTGCGCAGGTCCCGGATCACCGGGTCGACCGTCACCCCGCACGCGTCCTCGATCGCCGCGCACGCGCTCATCTGGTACGCCACCGGGCAGATCCCGCACACCCGCGCCGTGATGTCCGGCGGCTCGGTGTACGCACGCCCGCGCAGGAACGCCTCGAAGAAGCGCGGCGGTTCATAGATCTCCAGCCGTGCGTCGGTGACCGTGCCGTCGTGTACCTGCAGACGCAGGGCGCCCTCGCCCTCGACCCGGGACAACGAGCCGACGTGCAGGACACGGGATCCGCGGTGCGTCATTGGTCCAACTCCTTGTCGAAAGCGGCGGTGTTGAAGGTGTGCAGGAAGCGCCCCACGGCGTCCTCGTCCATGCCGTCGCGGCGCAGCAGCGGGATCAGCGCGGCCAGGTTCACCGACCCGGACGGACCGAAGCAGCCGAAGCAGCCGCGGTCGTACGCCGGGCACAGCGCCCCGCACCCGGCGTGCGTGAGCGGGCCCAGGCAGGGGGTGCCGTGGGCGACCGTCACGCAGACCGTGCCGCGTCGCTTGCACTCGAAGCAGACGCTGTGGTTCGGCACTTCCGGCTTGCGGCCGGCGAGGTACGCGGTGATCACCTAGTTGAGCTGGCGTCGGTCGATGGGGCGGCCACGCAGCTCGAAGTCGACGTCCACATGGGCTGACACAGGAGTGGAGGTGGCGAGCGTGGAGACGTACTCGGGGTGTGCGTAGACCGTGCGCCGGAACTCGTCGACGTCCGCGAAGTTCCTGAGGGCCTGGTTGCTGCCGGCCGTGGCGCACGCCCAGATGGTCACCAGGTGTCGGGAGGCGGCCCGGATCTTCCGGATGCGTGCGGCGTCCGCGGACGTGGTCACCGAGCCCTCGACCGGGGACAGGTCGTACGGGCCGGGCGCCACCGCGCTGGACGCCTCCAGGAAGTGCGCGATGTCCACCTCGCCCGCCAGCGCCACGAGTTCGTCCTCGGGTTCCTTGCGGGAAGGCGACCTCGCGGCCGACGTGCAGCAGCCGTTCGCGGTGCTCGACGGGCGGGGCGTGGGCCATGCGCAGGGCCATCGAGGGGGGCATCAGTCCGCCTCCGTTCCGAGTTCGGTCTCCAACGCGGCCACTTCCTCCGTGATGTCCATGCCGGCCGGGCACCAGGCGATGCAACGCCCGCAGCCGACGCAGCCCGAGGTGTCGAACTGGTCGTGCCAGGAAGAGAGTTTGTGGGTGAGCCACTGCCGGTAGCGGCTGCGGGCCGAGCGGGGCACCGGACCGCCGTGCAGATACGAGAAGTCCAGATCGAAGCAGGAGTCCCAGCGCTGCCGGCGCTCCGTGTGGTCACCGGTCAGGTCGGTGACCTCCTCCGTCGTCGTGCGGAAGCAGGTCGGACACACCATCGTGCAGTTGCCGCAGGTCAGACAGTCGGCCGCGACATCGTTCCAGCGCTCGGCATCCAGGCTCGCGCCCATCAGCGCACGCAGGTCGACCGGGGGCAGCGAGCGGCCCGTCCGGTCGCGCGCCGCCTCGACCGAGGCGCGGGCGGTGGCCTCCGTGACCATGTCGGCCGTCCGGTGCGGGACCTGGTCCAGTAGCCGGGCACCCTCCTCGCTGCCCACGCGTACCAGGAACCGGTGGCCGCCCTCGTCCACCACCTCGGTCAGTGCGAGGTCGTAGCCGGGTCCGGCCGAGGGCCCGCCGCCGGTGGAGACGCAGAAGCAGGTCGCCCCGGGGTCGGTGCAATCGGTGGTGATCAGCAGCGCATTGCGGCTGCGCTTCCCGTAGCCGCCCTCCTCGTACCGTCCACCGGTCAGTACACGGTCCTGGATGGCGATGGCCCGCAGGTCACAGGGCCGGACACCGAGGAAGGCGTACGCCGGGGCCTCGGGCTCGTGCGCGGTGAACGTCAGCTCACCCTCCGCGGTCCGGTCGGCACTCCACAACCGTTCCCGCGAAGGGTGCAGGAAGTTCTTCCAGGACTGCGGACCCGCGCTGTGCGCGAAGGCGGCACCGTCCTCGCGGGGCACCAGCCGGTACCGCCCGGCGTCGGGCTCGACACCCCAGCCGTACGGCAGTGCGTCCGCCGAGGTCAGCTCGGACAGCATGATCGCCCCGTCACGGACGGTAGGCCCGACGACGGTCCGTCCCTCCGCCACGAGCACCGAGACCAGGGCACTGAGCCCGTCCCGATCGAGCACGGCCGGGGTTACGGTCACGTCGCTCCTCCTCGTCGCTGGCTCCACTCCCAGCTTCCGACCGATCCCGCAGCCCAAGGCAGGGGCCAACCGGCCCTGCCAAACAAGCCGACCGGACCTCCAGCGCCCCTGAAAGGGGCGCGGGGCTGTGTCGATATGCGGCTCCGCCGCGTGGGCGCGACCAGCCACATACGGCCCGCATTTTGAGGACGGCCTGCCGTTTTCAGATCGGCACTCGGCGGAGCGTTATGGCAGGGGCTCACCCAACTCGCCCTCCACCGCCCCCGCCATCGCCCGCAAAACCGACAGCGTCCTGCGCGCCTCCGTCTCGTCGACCAAGGTGATCGCAAACCCGACATGCACGATGACGTACGACCCGACATCCGCCTCAGGCGTACAGCTGAGGCACACCTCGCGCCGTACCCCACCGAAATCGGCCGTCGCCATGCGCAGCCCCGCGTCGTCGTGGATCTCCACGACCCGGCCCGGGATGCCCAGACACATACGCGCTCACCTCTCCTCGGCCAGCCGTGCGGCGGCGACCGCCGCCTGGCCGTAACTGATTCCGCCGTCCCCGACCGGGACCTGACCACCGACCAGCACACGCAGTCCCTGCGCGTGCAGCCGACGCTTCACCTCCGTCAGCAGTCGGCGATTGACGAAGCAGCCGCCACCGAGACACACCGTGTGCGGCGCACCCTCGGTGACGGCCCGCGCGACGAGGTCCGCGGTGACGATCCCGAGCGTCAGGTGGAAGGCCGCCGCCAGCCGGGCCACCGATTCCCCGTTCAGCCGCCGCCGCAGCAGATCGGCCAGCGTCGGCGCGGGGTCGTACACCCACAAGCCTTGCGCCCGTACCACCCGATGGGCGAGGGCCGCGGAGTGCTCGGTGCCAGCCGCCGCTTCGAGCAGGACGGCCGCCTCGCCCTCGTAACTTGCCTGGTCGCAGAGCCCCAGCAGTGCGGCGACCGTGTCGAAGAGGCGTCCGGCGCTGGACGTGCGCGGGCAATTCACACTCTTGGCCACCATGGCGCGCACGGTGGCGACCTCTGCCGGGTCCAGCCGGTCCGTGAAGGACCGGGTGAGCCACGGATACGGGCGCGGGGAGCCCAGCGTCTCGGCGCCGAACAGTTGGCCCAGGGCCGTGCGGGAAGGATGGCGTACCGCCGCGTCGCCGCCGGGCAGGGGCGCGGTCGCGAACCTGCCCACGCGACGGTAGCCGCTCAGATCGGCGACGAGGATCTCACCGCCCCACAGGGTGCCGTCGTCGCCCAGCCCCAGACCGTCGTAGGCGACACCGAGGAAGCGCCCCTGCACCCCGTGCTCGGCCGCGCAGGCGGCCACGTGCGCGTGATGGTGCTGCACCGGAATCCGGCGCAGCGACTGCGCCTCGGCCCACTGCGTGGACAGGAAGCCGGGGTGCAGGTCGTGGCCCAGGACCGCCGGCTCGATCCCGGTGAGCCGTTTGAGGTGCTCGTACGACTCCAGGAAGGCGTCGTGGGCGGCCAGGTCGGCGAGGTCCCCGGTGTGCGGGCCGAGGTGGGCCCGGCCGTCGGCGGCCAGGGTGAAGGTGTGCTTGAGCTGGGCCCCGGCCCCGGCGACCGGCTCGCGGACGGGAAGCGGCAAGGCGGCGGGGGCGAGCCCGCGCGCCCGGCGGACCGTGATCCGGGTCCGTCCGGCGAACTGCACCACCGAGTCGTCGTAGCGGGACCGGATCGGCCGGTCGTGGGTGAGGAAGCCGTCCGCGACACCGGCCAGGGCGCGCCGGGCCTCGGCGTCGTCGATGGCGATGGGCTCGTCGCTGAGGTTGCCGCTGGTGACCACCAGGGGGCGGGCCAGTTCGTCGAGGAGGAGGTGGTGCAGGCCGGTGGTGGGCAGGAACAGACCGACGCGGGTCAGGCCGGGATGCACCTCGCGGGCGAGCGGGGCGGTGCCGTGCCACCGGCGCCGGGCGAGCAGCACCACCGGGCGCTCCGGGGACGTCAGGGCCTGCCACTCGGTGGCCCCGATCCGCGCCAGCCGGGTTGCCGTGTCGATGTCGCGGACCATGACAGCGAACGGCTTCGCCGGACGGTGCTTGCGGCGCCGCAGCTCCGACACCGCCGCAGGATCGCCCGCGTCGCACACGAGTTGGTAGCCGCCGAGACTCTTCAGCGCGACGATCCCGCCGGCCTCGACCGATTTGACCGCCGCCCGCAGCGCCTCCTCGCCGCGCAGCTTTTCCCAGGCCAGCCGGGGGCCGCAGGCCGGGCAGGCGACGGGTTCGGCGTGGAAGCGCCGGTCGGCCGGATCGGCGTACTCCGCCGCGCACTCCGCGCACAGCGGGAAGCGGCGCATGGTCGTGCGGATACGGTCGTAGGGCAGGTCCTCGATGATCGTGGCGCGGGGCCCGCAGTCCGTGCAGTTGATGAACGGGTAGCCGTGGCGGCGGTCGCGGGGGTCGTGCAGCTCCGCCAGACAGGCGTCGCAGATCGCCGCGTCGGGCGGGATCTCGCGCGGCGCCGTGTCAGCGTCGGCGGGCGCGCTGTGTCGTACCTGGAAACCCCGCCTGTACTCCGGCTGCGGTGTGCCGCCGGTCAGCCGGACGCGGCGCACCCGGGCGAGGGCCGGCGCGTCGGCGCGCAGCCGGGCGGCGAACTCGTCGATCGCGCGCGGTGGTCCGGCGACCTCGCCCTCCACGTGCCCGTTGACGTTGGCCACCCAGCCATCCAGACCGAGTGAGGACGCGGTGCGGTACACGAACGGGCGGAAGCCGACGCCCTGGACGATGCCTTCCACGCGGAAGCGCCGCACGGTCATGCCGGCCTCCTCGCCTGCGCCTGCCGGTACCGTGCGGCCTCGTCCTCGACGCTTCGGGCGAGCGGTTCTACGGCGGCCTGAACGGCGGGGGAGAGACCGGTGCCCAGCGCACTCTCGGTGCCCTCCACCGCGTACACGACGAGGTGATCGGGCAACACGCCCAGGACCCCGGCGAGTTCCACGGCCTCGCCGAGGCCGAGGCCGTGCGAGCTGGTCGTCGGAGGCTGTGCCAGGTGTCCGGCATCGAGTTCGAGACGGTGCACGCGGCCAGGTGTGCCAGGGTGCGCATGGGCCGCGTCCACGACCACCGCGAGGCCAGCGCCCTCCCACAGCCCGATCAGCCGACCGGGATCGCCATCGCAGGTGGCGAGCACGGTGCCCGGCGGCAGTGGCCGTTCCACGGCGCGGTCCCGCAGTCGGGCGAGCACGGCCCAGCCCACGCCGTCGTCGCGCCGGAACTCGTTGCCGACGCCTATGACGGCGATCCGTGTTCGCGTCCTCATGTCCTCACGGTGCGCCGACGCCATCCGTCCCCACAGGGGCCGAACGACCCAATCACCGGGGCCGACCCTCCCGGGCTACGCGAGAACGACGGCGACCGGGCACCGGCAGTGCTCCAGCAGTTCCCCGAGCGTGGAATGCGGGGCGGAACGCCGTCCGATCACCACCGGTTCGGCGCCTTCCGAGGCGTGGACGACGGCCTCCACTGGGGTGAAGAGCACGACGTCCTCCAGGACGTCGACGTCCGGGTACTTCGTGGGCCACGGGCGCAGCGCGTCGGACAGCAGCTGCACCTCGTGGTCCTCCCAGGTGGCTCGGTCCTCCTCCAGGATCGGGAAGGGCGAAGCGGCGGCGTGTGCGGGCAGCTTCCAGGCGTGGACGGCGTGCAGTCGTGCGGCGCGCAGCCGGGCCGCCTCGAAGGCGAAGTGGAGCGCGCCGCTCACCGGGGCCCGGAAGTCGACTCCGACGGTCACGCCGGCGGAGGGACGCGGAGGACCTTCGTCGGCCGGTGTGCAGGGGACCAGGACCACCCGCCCGGCGGATTCCGCGGCCGGGGCCGCCGCGGCACCCTGGCTGCGCGCCCTTGGCGCGCGCAGGGGCCGAACGGGCCCGATCGGAGACCTGGCGGCCCATACCTGCCGGTAGGCCACGGGACGAAGCTGGTTGCGAGGAGCAGACCGAGCGCTGGAGGTGCGCATCATGCTTCCGCCCGTCATAGCCGGAATCGATGGATCCGCCGAGAGCCTCGCCGCCGCCGAGTGGGCCGCCCGTGAGGCGGTACGCCGCGACCGGCCGCTGCGGCTCGTGCATGCCTGGAACTGGCATCCTCGCCAGGAGGACGGCGAGATCGCCACGGCCGCTCAGCGACACCTCGCGCGGCGCTCCCTGCGTCAGGCGGAGGACCGGATCCGCCATACCTGCCCCGGCGTCAAGCTCGAGGACGAGCAGGTCGAAGGTCCCGCGACCGCCGCCCTGCTGAAGGCGGCCGAGCGGGCCGACCTGCTGGTGCTGGGCTCGCGCGGTCTCAGCGGGTTCACCGGGTTCCTCGTCGGTTCGGTCGCGCTGGGCGTGGTGGCGCGGGCCGGCCGGCCCGTTGTCCTCGTCCGGGCCGAGGAGGAGGTCGCCGACGAGCATCTTCCGGACGGTGACGGCGGCGCGTCCACGCGAACCGGATACCGGGACGTCGTCCTTGGCATCGACCTCGCCGAACCATGCGACGACGTGATCGAGTTCGCCTTCGAGGAGGCCCGGCTGCGGGGCGCGCGCCTGAAGGTCGTGCACGCCTGGCAGCAGCCCTCCCCGATCGGACTCGGCTCCGGAGACATCGGCCTGGTGAGCGGTCCGGACCGGGCCGAGGAGTGGCTGGGCTTCCTGACCGCTGTCCTGCAGGTGTGGCGCGAGAAGTACCCCGGGGTCGAGGTCGTCGAGACCGTGACCGAGGGCCGCCCGCAGTCCGTGCTGGTGCGGGCCGCATCAGGAGCGAGCCTGCTCGTCGTTGGCCGCCGCACCACCGAGCGGCCCACCGGTCCAGGCACCGGCCCCGTCGCCCACGCCGCCATCCATCACGTCGGCTGCCCCGTGGCCGTCGTACCCCACGCCTGAGAGGCCATCCATGAGCAAGCCGACGAAGTACGTGTACGCGTTTGCCGAGGGCGGCCGCGACATGGCCGCCCTGCTCGGCGGCAAGGGCGCCGGACTCGCCGAGATGACGAGGATCGGACTGCCCGTCCCGCCTGGCTTCACCGTCACCACCGACGCCTGCAAGGTCTACCTGGAGACGGGGGAGGAGCCGCCCGAACTCGGCGTCGAGGCGGCCCACGCCCTCACCAGCCTGGAGCAGGCCATGGGCCGCACCCTCGGCGCGCCAGACGATCCCCTACTGGTGTCCGTGCGCTCGGGCGCCCGCTTCTCCATGCCCGGCATGATGGAGACCATCCTCGACATCGGGCTCAATGACCAGTCCGTCATCGGGCTCGCCAAGGCGTCCGGGCAGGAGCGGTTCGCCTGGGACTCCTACCGCAGGCTCATCCAGATGTTCGGGCACACCGTGATGGGCGTCGACGGCGACCTGTTCGAGCAGGCCATCGCCGCCCACAAGGCCAGGCACGCGGTCGCCGACGACCACTTGCTCGACACCGGTGAACTCGCCCGGATCACCATGGAGTTCAAGGCCATCATCAGCAAGGAGACGGGCGAGGACTTCCCGCAGGACCCGGCCGACCAGCTCTCCCGCGCTATCCGTGCGGTCTTCGACTCCTGGAACACCGAGCGCGCCCGCGTCTACCGCCACCGCGAACACATCCCGGAGGACCTCGGCACCGCCGTCAACGTGCAGGCAATGGTCTTCGGCAACCTCGACTCCGACTCCGGCACCGGCGTCGCCTTCACCCGCGACCCCGCCACCGGCGGACGCGGCATGTACGGCGACTATCTGCCCGACGCGCAGGGCGAGGACGTCGTCGCCGGCGTGCGCGACGCCCTGCCCCTGAGCGAGCTGAAGACGCTCGACCCGCGCGCGTACGCCGAACTCGGCGACCACCTGCGCACCCTGGAGAACCACTACCGCGACCTGTGCGATGTCGAGTTCACCGTCGAACGCGGCAAGCTGTGGATCCTGCAGACCCGGGTCGGCAAGCGCACCGCCGAGGCCGCCTTCCGCATCGCCCACGACCTGCGCGAGGAACAGACCATCACCGCCGACGAGGCCCTGGTCCGCGTGGACGGCGCCGAACTGACCCGGCTGATGTTCCCCCGCTTCGATGTGAAGGCCACCGACCTGCCCCTCGCGCGCGGCGTGCCCGCCTCGCCGGGTGCCGCGGTGGGCGCCGTCGTCTTCGGCTCCGCCGAGGCGGTACGCCGTGCCGCGACCGGCGAGAAGGTCGTCCTGGTGCGCAGGGAGACCACCCCCGACGACCTGCCCGGCATGATCGCCGCCCAGGCGGTCCTGACCAGCCGGGGCGGCAAGACCAGCCACGCCGCGGTCGTCGCGCGCGGCATGGGCAAGGTGTGCGTGTGCGGCGCCGAGGCCCTCGCCGTCGACACCGCCGAACGCCGATTCACCACACCGTCGGGCGTCGTCGTATGCGAGGGCGACACCGTCTCCGTCGACGGCACCGCGGGCACTGTGCATCTCGGCGAACTCCCCCTCACCGCGTCCGACGTCGGCCGCGCACTGGAGACCGGCGCCGCAGCAGGCCCGCTCACCGAAGCGGTGCTCGGCGCGTTGGCCCACGCCGACTCCGTACGCCGCCTGGAGGTGCGGGCCAACGCCGACACCCCCGAGGACGCCGTGCGCGCCCGCAGCCTCGGCGCGCAGGGTATCGGTCTGTGCCGCACCGAGCACATGTTCCTCGGCGAGCGCAGGGCGCTGGTCGAGGCGATGATCCTGGCCGGTGACGACATCGCACGCGAACAGGCCCTGGCTGCCTTGCTACCTCTGCAGCGCGAGGACTTCACCGGAATTCTCGAGGCGATGGACGGCCTGCCGGTGACGATCCGGCTGCTGGACCCGCCGCTGCACGAGTTCCTGCCCGACCGCACGGAACTCGCCGTCCGCCTGGCCCGGGCCACCGATGGGGACCCGCGCGACCATGAACTCCTCGCCGCCGTGGAGCGCATGCACGAGCAGAACCCGATGCTCGGTCTGCGCGGCGTGCGCCTGGGCCTTGCCGTGCCCGGCCTGATGGCCATGCAGGTCCGCGCCGTCGCCGAAGCCGTCACCGCCCGTCTGCGGGCCGACGGCCACCCGCGCGCCGAGATCATGATCCCGCTCGTCGGCGCGGTCGAGGAACTGCGCCTGGCCCGGGCCGAGACGGGACGCGTCCTCGCCGAGGTCGCGGCCGAGACCGGCATCGCACTGGACTGCCCCATTGGCACGATGATTGAGCTGCCCCGCGCCGCGCTCACCGCCGGCCGCATCGCCGAGTCCGCCGACTTCTTCTCTTTCGGCACCAACGACCTCACCCAGACGACCTGGGGCCTGTCCCGGGACGACGCGGAGGCCTCCTTCTTCCCGCTGTATTTGGAGAAGGGCGTCTTCGGGGTCTCACCGTTCGACTCGATCGACCAGGAGGGCGTCGGGCGCCTCGTGGAGCTGGCCGTCGAGGCCGGCCGCTCGGTCAACCCCCGCCTGGAGACGGGCGTGTGCGGCGAGCACGGCGGTGATCCTGAATCCATCCACTTCTTCCACCGGGCCGGTCTGGACTACGTCTCCTGCTCTCCGTTCCGCATCCCGGCGGCCCGGCTGGAGGCGGGACGTTCGGCGCTCATGGACACCATCGGGATCAGCGACAGCAGGTGAGACGCCCGAGAACAGGGAGAGGAGGGCCGGTGTCCCACGCGATCCTGCGGGAGACACCGGCCCTTCAGCACGGGTCGTGCTATTGCTGCAGGCCGTGCCGGAAGCGGTCCCCGATGGCCAGCGTGCCTGGCGCGTTTTTCGCGCGCGAGGGAATCGCCCCGTGCGAGGCAGCCTCTTGACGCCTGAACAGGGAGGCCAACCGGAATGGGCCGGAAACGTGCCGTAGGACCGGGCCGTCGCCCGGACTGAAGGACGGCCGCGTCGCGCTCGCCGAAGCAGAGGCCGCGCCCGCCGCCCAGGCTCGGTGATCGACGGGCGGTACGTCTGCGGTGGCCGGCCGGCTGTATCCGCAGGTCGCGCAAGCGTTCGGCGGTCGGTTTCGGCAGTGCCTCATCCGCGATGTCCCCGCATACCGGCTGGGAGCCATGTCCCCGAGTCCCGACAGCGGCCAGGGGCTCGGGTGGGCCGGACGTCGGCGGATGCGGGTCGGATGGCCCTGGGCGGGCTGTCCGGCCCGGCGGGAGGCTGGTGAGTAGGTAGGCAGTGGCCCCACGCGGGCGGCCAGGGGGGATCGACTGCGAGGTGAGGATCATGAACCGTCAGCGCACACGTGCGGCAATCCTGGCATCGCTCGCCCTGGCTGGCACGGTCGCCGTCGGCGCGTGCGCGGCGAGCGGCGGTGGCACCGGAACCGGCAACGGCACCACCCCCACGTCGACGACCGCTACGACGCCCGGCAATCTCACGAGCGGTGCGCCCACCCCATCAGGCCCGACCAGTGGATGGGGACCGGGCATGTGGAGCGGTGACCAGGGCCCCGGCATGATGGGCGGCGATGGGAACTCCTGGGCGCCCGGCATGATGGGCTCCGGCATGACGGGCAACTGGTGGCTGGCGGGCAACGGCAGCCAGGTTCGGACCCTCGACCAGGCCCGTGAGCGGGCCGGCGCGTTCGCCGACCGGCTCGGCCTGCAGGTCGGCGAGGTCATGCACTTCACCCGCAACTTCTACGCCCAACTGGAGACCGCCGGCGGCCGCCAGGCCACCGAGGTGCTGGTCAACCCGGTCGACGGCGCCGTGCAGATCGAGTACGGGCCGGCGATGATGTGGAACACCGCCTACGGCATGCACTACGGCAGTCAGAGCGAGGCCACGGTCTCGGCCTCGCAGGCCCGCCGTCATGCCCAGCGGTGGCTGCGCGACCGTGGCACCACGCTCACCGCGGGCGATCCGGAGTCCTTCCCGGGCTACTACACCCTGCACACCCTCCAATCCGGGAAGATCACCGGCATGCTGTCGGTCAACGCCACCACCGGCCAGGTCTGGTACCACAGCTGGCACGGCGACTTCATCGCGATGAGCGGCCATGGATAGCCAGCCGAGCATCTGGGGAGGTTCCCGTCCGGCCGCCTCTGCCGTAGGACCGAGCGCGGCTGCCGCACCCCGGGCACGTGGCGTCAGGCGTCCGCGCCGGGTTGGGTGAGTGAGGCGAGGGCGGCGTCGAGGCGGCGAGCGGCCTCCTCGGCGATCGGGCGCAGGGCGTCGAGTTCGCTGAGGGCGACCATCGTGTTCGGGTCGAGGGCCTGTAGGGGGGTGCGGTCGACGTCGGCGCGGACGTCGACGTCGCAGGGCAGCAGCAAGTCAATGGTGCGGTCGGCCTCCAGCGCGCGGTGGGCGAGCGGCGGGTTGCAGGCAACGACGATCACATAGTCCTCCATGTCCTGGTCGAGCTTGACCTTGAGCGTGTCGGTGACGTCAATCTCGGTGAGGATGCCGAAACCCTGCGCGGCCAGGGCGGGGTCCCATACTGGTGGGCTCGCCTATTCGACTGTCGCCGGTTCCCCGCGCGGCCCAATCCGATGGGTGACCGTAAGTGATCTGCGAGGCGTGCCGGGCCCAGGCAGCACCGGGTTGGGCAGCCAGCTTGGCGGTGGCGACGTGGCAGTAGCCGAGGTCAGGTCGTGACGACTGGTGCCCGCAGCTCGGCCACCGACGCGTCCGGATTCTCCGAGGAGTTGAGCGTGACCTCCCGCGCATGCCCGTCGAACCGGTAGCCGTGCGCGTCGACCTGGCGGACGAGCAGTTGGCTGGTGCTCAGAAAGCCGTGCGTCATGCCGCGGTGCACGATTGTGGCGGCGGGTTCGACCGGGGGCAGAGAGACGTGAGGGGTGGCGCGCGGTCGCGCCTCCCCGGCTCACTCGATGTCGAGCACGTCTCGCACGGGGCGGCGGGATGTCTCGGGGCCTTCGGGGCCGTACCCGAGACGCAGCACCATTGACACATATCCGATCGCCGACTGCGGGTCGCGCGCCACCCATCGCAGGTCAGTCCATTCGAGGGCGTGGGAGGTGAGCGAAGTGGCCAGCCCCTCCAGGGTGGCCAGGAGCAGGACGCGTTCCATTGCCTGGCCCGCGCGCAGCCAGTCCTCAGGCCGGTCGTTGGTCGTGCCCAGCAGGGCCAGATGGGGCGACTTCTCGAATATGGCGGCACTGCGGCCAGCGACTCGTCGCCTGCCCGCAAAATCGCGTACTGGAGCCTTGCCGTCCCGCTTACTGGGTCCGAAGGCGTACTCCGGGACCCCGTCGGTCGCCGTATCGGCGATGTCGGTGCCGATACGGGTCCAGCGGGCCAGGTCCTCGGCGCGTCCGGGGTCTACGGCATCACGGCCCTCCGCATCGTGGACCAGGTCCAGCAACAACTGCACATGCCACGCGCCGGGGAAGATCAATTGGGCTCCTTCCCGGCGGGCGGCGTCGGCCAGGGCGGCTTGCACGGATGCGGGTATCTCCGTCTCCGCGAACGGGTAGCGGCTGGTGTGCCGACGGTAGATGGCGGGGTACAGCGAGGCGAGGGCGCTGTCGGGGCGCGCGGGTTCGGTCAGCCGAACCGTGGCGAGCAACTCGGGGTCGGCGGGGTCGGGTAGCAGGTGGGTGGCCGGCTCCCAGCCCGCGTGGACAGCGGCGACCCGCAGGTTGAACAGGGCCGCGCCGCAGCCGAGGTGGAGGGCACGGGTGTCGGGGTCGGAGTGTGGCATGGCGCGCCCGAGGTCGGAGCGCACGTGGAAGGTGCTGCTGTCGCGGCTGAAGCGGAACCTCCACGGCTGCGCGTTGTGCATGGACGGGGCAGCCGTGGCGTCGTGGACGAGGGCCGTCACGGTCTTCGTGTCAAGTGGTTGTACCGACACCGGGGCCTCCCTCGGCGAACCAACGGGCCTTGCGAAGGCGATCCGTCTCCTACGTCCACTATTCCACGGGGGCCCGGGGGCCCGGGGGCACGTCGGCGCCGGAGGGACGATGGGTCTCTGCCCGGGGGCGGCCGTCCCTTCAGTCGGCAACAACCCTGACAGCCCGCATTGCGGTGAAGTGCACCCTTGTGGATGCGCCTTCGCCTCGCGCGTCCCGCGAGTGCACGCGCACGGGGAGTGCCGGCCGGGTGGAGGGAATCACCAACGGTGGACATCTGGCGGTGCGCCCCTACCGTGAGCCGCTGCGGCGGGGATGGACGAGCCATGGGCCTATTGCTTTTGGAAAGGGCCGAAGGGCCCCTCGTGCCCTGGTGCGTGAGGGTGCGACGGTGAAGTGGTCCCATGCGCTGCAGGTCCCGTGCGCTGCAAGCCCCATGAAAGGCGGTGGGGACGATGGCACTCCCTCTGGTTGTAGGCATCGACGGATCGGACTCGAGTCTGCTTGCCCTCGACTGGGCCGTGGACGAAGCAGTCCGCCATGGTGTCCCCCTCAGGCTCGTCTACGCCTCCCTCTGGGAGCGATACGAGGGTGCCCTGCCGTCCACCGGCCTGAAGCGCCCCTCTGAGCGGGTGCTGGCGGAACACATCGTGGCTTCCGGAGCGGAGCGCGCCGAGCGGCGCAACCCTGATGTGAAGGTCACCACCGACATCAACCCGGAGGAGGCCGCAGCCGCCCTCGTGCGCGAGGGGGATGGCGCGTCCGCGCTGGTGACGGGGTCGCGCGGGCGCGGTCAGCTCAAAGGAATGCTGCTCGGGTCGGTCGCTCTGGCCGTGGCGGGCCGGGCCCGTTGCCCTGTGATCGTGGTCCGAGGCGACGGGGCGGGCCTGGCGGGTAAGCATGAGCGGATTCTGCTTGGTCTGGGAGACGCCGACAGGGCCGCCGATGCCGTGCGGTTCGCTTTCCACGAGGCCGAGGTGCGCGACTGCGTCCTGGACGTGGTCCGGGCCTGGCGCAGCCCCGCCCACCTGGGCCGTCATCCTGAGGAAGCGACCCACACTCCCGAGGAGGAGGCCTCCGCACTGCTTGACTCGCTGCTCGGAGAAGCGATCGCCGAGTATCCGCGGGTACGGGCGCAGCGTACGACGCGCGAGGGGCCGGCCGGCAAGATCCTCGTGCACCGATCGGCAGCCGCTGACCTCGTGGTCGTCGGGGCCCGGCCCCGGACGGGCCATGTCGGGCTCCAGCTCGGCCGGGTCAGCCACGCACTTCTGCACCACGCCCAGTGCCCGGTCGCGGTCGTGCCTCAGAGGCCGTGACGGACGCGTCGCCCGGTTTCAGCCGAACAGACTTTGCACTCGGATCGTTTCGACGTGCCGCCAGGTGCCGCCTGGGAGTAGCACCCAGTCGCCGGCCGCGCCGCGGGTACTCGAACGGACAGAGCCGCCCGTCGCCCGCGCGGCCGCGACCTGCGACGGCAACCGGGCGCTGCCACTGGCGCGTTCGGCCACCCGCTTGGCTCGCCTGCACTTGCTCATCGATCCTCTCCACCCGCCGGGTCGCGGTCCTGATACGCCCAGCATCGCTTCCGAACCGTTCCGCCCTGTGGGGCCGAACGGCACTCACGAGGACCGTCGGGCCCGTACCAGGCCGCTCTGTGGCGCGAGAGGGTGGAACGGTATCGGAACCGACGACTCCAGAGCGGAGGGCCGTGCCATGCCGACACCGCATCTCCCTGGCCACCGAACCGCCTCCGGTCCACGCGGAAAGCGCGCTCCGCTTGGACCTCAGGTAGCCCGGAACCCCCTGGAGCGGCCGGTAGATAGGCTGGAGCGGAGGCTTCGCACCTTCTTTGCGGTCGCCGCCGCCGTGGCGCTGCCTCTGGCGACGGTGCGTGCTGGGTACGCGGCATACAGCCACTATGCACATGAGCGCCAGGCGCAGGTGGCGCTGCTTCACTCGGTCAGCGCACGCCTGCTTTCGGATGCGAAGCCGGATCGCGACCGCCCCGGTGCCCAGCCTGGATTCCATGCCCTCGTCCGGTGGAGTGATCAAGAGGGCGGCCATACCGGAGTCACGCCGGTGCGGGCCTGGTCGCAGCGAGGGGCCGCGGCGACCGTGTGGCTGGACGCCCGCGGTGACATCTCCGCGCCGCCACTCGCCCGGGATCTCTCGATGACCGCCGGCGTGGCGGTGGGCTTCGCGACCGCGTTCGGCGGCGTGGCCGCCGCTTTCGGCGCGTGGTGGGCGGTCAACAGGTCCCTCGACCGCCGCTGCCTCGACCAGTGGACCCGGGAATGGGAGCGAGTGGAACCCGGATGGGCAGCACGCCACGAAAGCTGACCAGAGTGCCATCCGTCATACGCCTGGAGCTGCATCTCTCGCGGCGTGGTGATACCGGGCACAAGGTGGTGAAGGCGAAGAAGGTACGACCGGTCGGGCGCCGTGAGAGCCGTAGGAGAGGTGGGGCAGATGGACAAGGATGTCTCCGAGCCGAGGGTCGTGGTCGGTGTCGACGGGTCGACGTCCTCGTACGCGGCCCTGCGATGGGCCGTTCGCTACGCGGGCCTTGTGGGCGGCACCGTGGACGCGGTCGCCGTATGGGAGCTGGCGGGGCTGTACGGCTGGTCGGCCCCCGCCGTGGACGTGGATGTCGACGAGGACGATGCCCGGCAGCGGATGCGACAAGAACTGACCGACGTGCTGGGCGCGGACGCGGCCGGGTCTGTCAGGACACACGTGGTGCACGGCAACCCCGCCGACGTCCTGTTGCGGGCCGCCGAGGGAGCAGAGGTCCTGGTGGTGGGCAGCCGGGGCAGGGGCGGGTTCGCCCGCGCCCTGCTCGGTTCCGTCAGCCAGCACGTGTCACAGCACGCGAACTGCCCGGTCGTCATCGTGCGCTCCGAGACGTCGTGACCTGAGCGGGGGCGCGGGACGGCCCGGGCCGGTCACTGGAAGACTGCATGGATCTCCTGCTCGGTGGCCTCGTGCGAGACGAGCAGGAGTTCGTCGCCCGGCAAGAGCCGTACCTCTGGGCTCGGCACCGTGGGATGTCCGTCGCGGACGACGGTGGCGACGACGGTACCGGCCGGCAGCGTGATCTCCCCCAGCATGTGCCCCGCGGCCCGGGACTCCTCCGTGATCGCTGTCTCGATGACTTCGACGCCCGCCTTGCTCAGCCGCAACAGCGCCACCGTGTCCGTGGCACCAGTGGCCTCCTCGATCAGTGAGATCAGCGGGGTGGTCGCGGGTACGGCTACGTCCACCCCCCAGCGTGGGTCGAAGAGCCAGGCGTTTTCTGCGTCGTTGACGCGCGCCGCCACCCGTCCGGCGCCGAACCGGCGCTTGGCAAGCAGGCTGATGACGAGGTTGTCCTCATCCCGGCCGGTGGCGGATACGACGAGGTCGCAGGTGAGCGCACCCGCACGCTCCAGGAGTGCGGGCTCGCAGGCGTCCCCGCCCACCAGGTGCACGGACGGCATGCCTTCGAGTTCTGCGAAGCGGTCCTCGTCGTGCTCGATGAGGGTGACATCGTTGCGTGCGGCGGAGAGCACCTGGGCGATCTGAGTGCCAAGGCGGCCCGCGCCCGCGATCAAGACCTTCACGTTCCCAGCTCCTTGTCGAGGAAGCCGCGCAGACGGCCCAGCGCGGTCGCCGCGACGGCGAACGTGACGAGGTCGCCGGGTTCGGCGAGGACACCATGGGCGGGCAGCAGCGAGCGTCCGGCGCGGGTGATCTCCACGACGCGGATCTCTCCGTCGACATCGAACTCGGTCAGCTGCCGTCCGGTGAGATAGGTCGGCAGCCGGGACCGGAACAGGAGGGTCTCGCCGTTGCCGAAGGAGAGTTCGGGGGTGAGGTGGCGGTGCAGCAGCATCTGGTGGATGCGGCCGACGGCCCAGCGGACGCTGGAGATCGTCGGGATGCCCAGGTCCCGGCAGATGTCGGCGCGGCTCGGGTCGTGGATACGGGCGAGGACCACCGGAACCCGGTACGTGTCCTTGGCGGTCCGGGCGCTCACGATGTTGCTGTTGTCCCCCGAGGTGACCGCGACGAACGCGTCCGCGTGCACGACCCCGGCCGTTTCCAGCACGGAGCGGCTGAAGCCGTTGCCCAGGTGGAAGGTGCCAGGGAAGCCCGGTGGCAGCAGCCTGCGCGCCTTGGGCTGCCGGTCGACGAGACGCACGTCGTGGCCTTCGGCCACGAGCTGTGCTGCGAGGGTGGAACCGACCCGGCCGCAGCCCACGATGACCACTCTCATCATGTCCCTCCTCCCTTCGGGGGCCTCCTCCGCCGCCGCAGCACCCACTTACGGGCTTCCTCGGCGGCCAGCAACAGTGCGCCGAACCCGGCGAGAACCGCCCAGTCGGCGGGGGCCAATGGCGCGGTGTTGAAGATCGCCTGCAGTGGCGGTGCGTAGCTGATGGCGGCCATCAGCGCGATGCCGACGCAACCGGCGCCGATCAGCCAGGGGTTGGACAGCAGACCTGCTCGGAAGACGCTCTGCCGGTCGGTGCGCACCGCGAGGGCGTTGAAGAACTGGCTGACGACGATGCCGGCCTGGACCATGGTGATCGCCTCCCGGTAGACGGGATCGTCCCTGGTGAAGTCCGCGTACGGGATGCCGGAGGCGTGGATGTGCCAGAAGAAGACGGCGCACACACCGAGGGCCTGGATGCCGCCGAGGAAGAGGATTCGGCCCATCACGGCGGTCGAGAAGAGCCGTTCCCGGCGCGGTCGCGGTCGGCTGTCCATGACGTCGGCTTCCATCGGCTCTGCGCCGAGCGCGAGCGCGGGCAGTACGTCGGAGCCCAGATCGATGGCGAGAATCTGCACGGCCGTGATCGGTACCAGCGGGAACCCGGCGAAGGTCGCCGCGAGGATCGGCACCAATTCGGCGATGTTGTGGCTGAACAGATAGATCAGGAACTTGCGGATGTTGCGGTAGACAGAACGGCCCAGCCCCACCGCGGTGGAGATGGAGGCGAAGGAGTCGTCGAGCAGCACCATCACAGCTGCCTCACGGGCGACATCCGTGCCGGAGGCCCCCATGGCGACACCGATGTCCGCATGTTTCAGGGCGGGCGCATCGTTGGCGCCGTCCCCGGTGACGGCGACGACCTCACCGCGCCGCTGCAGCGCGGTGACCACGCGCATCTTGTGCTCGGGACTCACTCGGCACAACAGCAGTTCGGTGGACGCCGCCAGCAGTCCGTCCAGGGCGCCGTCGTCCAGTGCGTCCAGTTGCGCGCCCGTCACCACCGACGGGGCCGGTCCCCGTACGATGCCGACGCGGCGGGCGACGGCCTCCGCGGTCAGGGGATGGTCGCCGGTGACCATGACGATGCGGATCCCGGCCCGTCGGCACGCGTCCACCGCGTCCCGCACCTCCGGGCGTGGCGGGTCGTACATCCCGGCGAGTCCCAGCAGGGTCAGCTCCGATTCGACGTCCCCGAGTGCAGGGCGACGCCCCGTTACCCGCCGCCGGGCGACCGCCAGCACGCGCAGGCCCTGCCCGGCCATGTCGTCCGCGGCCGCGACCACCTCGGCGCGGGAGCCTTCCGTCAGCGGCGTGCGCGTGCCCACCCGGTCGATGGAGTCGCAGCGGGCGAGCAGCTCCAGGGGCGCGCCCTTGACGCACACGTTGTACGTGCCGTCTCCCTCCCGGTGCACGGTGCTCATCAGCTTGCGGACGGAGTCGAAGGGAAACTCCGCCACCCGTGGCGTTCGGGCCTCCTCCACCGCCGGATCCAGGCCTGCTTTCATGGCGGCCACCACGAGTGCGCCCTCAGTGGTGTCGCCGAGCACTCGCCACCCGTCCCGGCCCGTCGGCGACACCAACCGGGCGTTGCTGCACAGAGCCGCCGTCCGCAGCAGCTCCTGCACGGAGCCGGCCTCGGCGACCTCGCCGACAGGCTCGTATCCCACCCCCGCCACGGCGTGCGACGCGCCGTTCGCCCACACGCGTACGACGGTCATCTCGGCCTGCGTGAGTGTCCCGGTCTTGTCGGTGCACACCACGCTGGTCGAGCCGAGCGCCTCCACCGCCAGCAATTGCTTGACCAGCGCGTGCCGACGGGCCATACGGCGTACACCGATCGCCAGCGACACCGAGAGCGTCGCCGGCAGACCCTCCGGAACGAGGGCGACCATCACTCCGAGAGAGAAGACGAATGTGTCGACGAACGGCTGCCCGCTGGGCACGCGCACCGCCAACAGGACGGCCCCGGTCGCCAGCGCGACCCCCGCCACCCGGCGGGCCATGGCCGCGACCTGGCGTTGCAGTGGGGTCACCTGGCGGGGGGCCGCGGCGGTGAGCCGGAAGATTCTCCCGAACTCTGTGGCCGCCCCGGTGGCGGACACAACCGCCTTGCCCGTGCCCGCGACCACGTCGGTGCCCATGAACACGCAGTTGCGTGCCTCCAGCGGCGGCCCCGCCGGCACCGGTTCGGCAACCCGCGCTACGGCATCGCTCTCGCCTGTGAGTGCCGCGTTGTTGACGGCGACTTCGTGCGCCTCGACCAGCCGGCAGTCGGCCGACACCGCGTCCCCGGCCTCCAGAAGCACGACATCGCCGGGAACCAGGTCCCGAGCGGGCAGCTCCCGCGGTTCCTCGTCCCGCAGTACCCGGCACGTGTGCGGCACCATCGCCTGCAGGGACTCCGCCGTGCGCTCGGCGGAGTACTCCTGGGCGAAACCGATGCCCGCGTTCAGGAGGACGACGCCGAGGATCGCCAGGGCCAGCTGAAGCGTTGCCGGATCCCGGGGCTGCTCCAGTGCGTAGGCGAGGAAGGTGATCGCGGAGGAGACGAGCAGCACCACCGCGAAGAGGTCGGTGAACTGTGCGACCAGCCGCCTCCACACATGCCCGCGGCCCACGCTGGGCAGCTCGTTGGGGCCGTAGCGGGCCTGCCGTGTGGCGGCCTCGGCGTGGGTGAGACCGCGGGGGGAACCGTCCAGGGCGGCGAAGACGTCCGGGACGGGCAGGGACGTGATGGACGGGCCGAGCGCGCCGGGTCGGTCCCGGGGTGGGCCGGTGGCCGAGGCCACGTCGTCCGTCGGCGGGTCGCTGTCGCACAGCGCGGTTGTACCGGGCGCGCGATGCGGGATCGCTTCCCGCTTGGCCGGTTCAGGGGTCATGCGGGGCTCCAACTACCTTGGGTGGCCCGGGCGGCTCCTGGAGCACGCGCCGGGCGAGGGGACCGAGCAGGTCGGCCAGTCGCCGGAAGACGTACAGGAACATGTCGGCGATCGTCAGCATCCCCATCACCCGGCTCCCGTTGGGGACCGAAGGCGGCGCACGCCGGTGCGGCGGAACATCCGGTAGGCCACTTGGAGGCCGTCGTCCGCGTCAAAGAGCGCGGCGTCACAACCGAGATGCAGGCCTCGCTTCGTCCGGATCGGTTTGCGGCGGAGTTCGCTCCAGGTCGGCGTACGGGCGCAGGACGGCGCTGTCGTGCAGAAAGCGGAACCTCCAGGGCCGTGCGTTGTGCGGGGAGGGTGCCGCCGCGGCCTCGCCAGGATCGCGGAGACGGCTTGCACGTCCAAGGGTTGTGCAGTCACAGTGGCTTCCCTTCTCTGTACGGGCGTGCCGCCTGGGCCTCACGTCGGTCGAGACGGAACGGCGATGACGGGGCAGCGGGCGTGGTGCAGCACTCCCTGGCTGACCGAGCCGAGCAGCATGCCGGTGAAGCCTCCGTGGCCCCGGGTCCCCACCACCAGGGCCAGCGCGTGGGCGGAGGCGTCGGTGAGCACCTGCACGGGATGTCCGACCACCAGTTCGTGGTGCAGGTCCACTTCTGGATAGCGGTCGTGACGGCCGGCCACGGTCTCGGAGAGCAACCGGCGGGCTTCCTGCTGCGGGGCGTACTCGTCGAAGATCCTGAGCGGACCTGCCTCCCAGACATACAGGGCCCGCAGCTCGGCGCCGCGCAGGGCCGCCTCCTCGAATGCCACGTCGACCGCGGCGGCCGAGTGTTCGCTGCCGTCGACGCCGACGACGCAGTACGCGGGTTCCTGGGTGATGTGCTCGGGCTCGGGCACGACGACCAGGGGGCAGTGCGCGTGGGCCATGACCGGCAGGGCGACCGAGGCGGAGCCGAAGACCTCCTGAGCCCGGCTCAGATGTCGCGAGCCCAGCACGACAGCCGTGGCCTCGCGGCTCTGCTCCCGCAGCACCCATACGGGGTCGCCCTCCGCGAGCACAGCGTCCACCTCGATCTGCGGGTGCCGCGCCGTGACGAAGTCCGCGGCTTCTTCGAGCACCTGCTTTCCGGCCTTGTGCAGCGCCGCGTTCCATTCCTCCCAGGAGGGCGGGATCTCTCGCCCCCGATAGCCCCTGGTCGGCACGCCCTCGACGTGGACCGGCCGCAACGGCAGCCGACGGCGGGCGGCCTCGTCGGCCGCCCAGGCCAGCGCCGTCTGCCGACTGGGATCGGGATTGACACCCACCACGATCGGCCGGCGATCACCGGGCCGCGACATGGCCGCCTCCAGTCACGAGCTCGTCGGGAGCTGACGATGCGTGCGCAGACGCGCTTGCCGGGTGCGGCGCAGGCGCCAGATGCCTGATGCAGGCGTCGGGCCCGGGGAAGTACAGGGTCACCCGTCCGTCCTCGGCCCAGCGCACGTCGTACGGCGGGCTGCCGTCCGGATGGTGGAGCCCCACGACCTCGCCGTCCCGGGCCACGATCCCGGCTGTTGTGCCGCGTACGACGATCTCGTCGCCCACTTGGGCGCGCATCGAGGTGCCGGTCGCCTCGGGTCCGGTACTCGGCATGGTCCGGTCGTGCTTCCTTGTCGGTGCGGGAGCGGACATCTCGCTCGCCTCCTCCCTGCGGCGGCGCGGAGCAGCGCCGCCGATCTCATCGAAGACCTGGCGCGGTCGGGGTTCCAGGGGCCATTGGTCCTCGCCTCGTCCCTGTCGGCCCACCGCAGGGCCGTTCATGGTGCGCCGGCTGACAGCGCCGAGGAGCTGGAGGCAGCGGCGAGGCGGTCCGGGCGGAACCGTGCCTTGATGTCCGCGCGTACCATGGCCGTCAGGTCCTCCAGAGCCCGGGACCGGACCGGCCGGACCGGTTCGGGGTCCTCGATGCGAAGCGCCGGGCCGGGAAGACCGGCGATGTCCTCGCGGAACCGGTCGCGGGCGTGCTGCCAGCGGTCCGGCGGCCCCGTCCGACGTCCGCCGTGCATCACCGTGCGCAGCAGAGGCCGTGCCGTCTCCGGCGGTTCTTCCCGCCACAGCGCGATGACGTCGGGTTGCCCGGGGCGGCGGAAGACCTGCTTGCGGCCCGGGGCCGTGACCTTCGCCGAGGACAGCTTCATCACTGGGCGGCCGTCGTACTCGACGAGCTTGTACGCCGCGTCCAGGTACGGGGCGTCCGCGGCCACGCCCACGCGCGTTCCCACGGCGTACACGTCGATCGGCGCACCGGTGCGCACCAGCCGGGCGACGCCGTACTCGTCGAGCCCGCCGCTCGCCACGATCCATACGTCGGCCAGCCCCGCTGCGTCGAGAAGTGCGCGTGACCGGCGCGAGAGCGCGTCGAGGTCTCCGCTGTCCAGCCGGATCGCGCAGCCGGGACCGCGCCCCAGATCTCCGAGCACCCGGGCCGCGATCCGCACGCCCTCCTCGGTGTCGTAGGTGTCGACAAGGAAAGTGACCGGGCCGGGATGACTGCGCGCGAAGGCCCGGAAGGCTTCTTCCTCGCCGGGGAACGCCTCGATGTACGAATGCGCCATGGTGCCCGAGGCCGGGAACCCCAGGGCGACGGCGGCGGCGACGTTGCTGGTTCCGGCGAAGCCCACCAGGGCACCCAGCCGGGCCGCGTGGTAGCCGGCCCAGGGGCCGTGCGTGCGGCGAAGCGAGAAGTCCACCACAGGCCGCCCGGCGGCGGCCAGGACGCAACGGGCCGCCTTGGACGCCACCACCGTCTGGTGGCAGACCTGGTTCAGTAGGTAGGTCTCGACGAGCTGGGCCTGCGGCAGCGGGGCGGTCACCTCCAGCAGCGGCTCACCGGAGAACACCTCACGGCCCTCCGGCACGGCGCGCACCTCGCCTTCGAAGGCGAGGCCGAGGAGCGGTTCGAGATCCCGTACCGGGCGGTGCAGCGCGTCCGCGAACCCCTCGACATCCTCCCGTTCCACGCGGTAGTCGGCCAGGAAGTCCAAGGCGGGCTCCAGCCCTGCGGCGACCAGGAAGCCCCGGCCGGGTGGGAGGTCGCGGACGAAGAGGCTGAAGGTGGCCGGAGCCCACATGTCCTCCTGGAGGTAGGACATGGCCATGGTCACTTCGTAGAGATCGATGGTAGTGACGTCGGACATGGTGATCGCCGCCGAATGTGGTCGTCCCTTCCTCATCAGTCTGACCACCCACGCGCGGGAGGAAAGGGACTTCAGGGACCCCTGGCATGGGCTGTTCGGCCTCAGCGGTACGGGCCCGTGCGCGCTGGACTGGAGGTGTCGACAGGTTAGGCAACAGCCGAGGAGGTACGGGCGATGGCCACACTGACACGCAGGCAGAGGTTCGCTTTCCCGGAGATGTCGGACTGGTTCGAGAACCTTCCGGCCCGGTTCGCGATGCCCACGATGGGTGACCTGTACACGGTTCGCATCGAGGCGTACACGGAGGACGGCCGCTATGTGATGCGAGCGGAGCTTCCGGGCATGTCACCTGAGGACATCGACGTCTTCATCAGTGACGGGGTGCTGACCGTCCAGGCCGAACGTACTGAGAAGGAAGTGGCGAAGGATCACAGCGAGATCCGGTACGGCGCGATGAGCCGCAGCGTGACGCTGCCGCCCGGCGCCGACGAGGACGACGTCAAGGCCGACTACACCGATGGCATGCTCACCGTCAGCGTCGGTCTGGGCGCCGAGAAGGCGGAGGCCAAGCACGTCGAGATCCAGCACGGCAACTGACGACAGTTGACGGCGGTGGCGGGCCCCGGCATGGGCCCGCCACCGCCGTGCGCTCCTCGCTGCGCCATCACCGGGCGCCGTGGGAAGCGGCCCAGCGGCGGCGTACCGCTTCCTCGTGTTCGGCTTCCTCCAACGCCAGCTCCACCGCCGCCAGTTCGCGCTGCAGCCGGGGGATCCAGTGTCGGCGCAGGGCGCGCACCCGCTGCCGGGTCCGTTCGGCTTCGGCGGCGAGCAGTTCGGCGGCTGTCCGGTGGGCGGCGTGTTCCGCCGCGGCGCGGACTGCGGCACGGTAGGCCGTCTCGGCGTGCGCGAGCGCGGTGTTGGGCGGTGTCGGCTCCGGCGGGGAGCGGACGGGGGCCCTCCAGGTCACGCCCGCGGGATGGCGTACGCCCATCAGCGCGGCCCACTCGACGTCGACGCGCGCTCGGTCCGCGGGTACCGCCTGAGTCAGCCCCTGTTCGCCGCCGAGCAGCACCCCGCGCACCAACCAGGTGTCGGCGTCGGCCAGCTCTTCCCGCCATGCCGAGCCCGCATCCTCGGCCGCCTGTCGTTCCGCGCGCTCCCGGTCCAGCAGCAGCCGGAGCTTGCGTTCCAGCAGGTCTGCTCCGCGCAGCGCGGTGGCGAGGTTGCGGCGAAGCCGCAGCCGTCCGGCCCGTCCCGGCGGCACCCGGCGCCCGTGCGTGCTCACGACGGCTCCTCGTCCCGCAGCGGGGCATGGGTGTCGAGCAGGTCCGCCGGAATCATGCCGAGCTGGCTGCGTGGCAGGGTGAGCAGCACCTCCCAGGCCCGGTCCAGGGACTCGTTCAAGGACCGGTTCTCGTCCGGTCCTTGGGCGAGGAACCGGTGCCGGAAGGCGTCCTCGAGGTCGAGGTGGCGCAGGTCGGTCGGGCTGAGTGCCGAGCGCCCGATCAGGTCGGCGAGTTCCCTCACCTGCCGAGACCGGGCCAGCGCAGCGATCAACTGCGCGGCGACGGCAGGATGGTCCGCGCGCGTGCGTTTCGCTCCGGTTCCCTTCAGCATGAGACGCGACAGTGAGGCGAGCGGATCGACGGGTGGGTACGTGCCGGTGCCGTACACCTCTGCGGACAGCACGATCTGCCCCTCGGTGATGTAACCGGTGAGGTCCGGCACGGGGTGGGTGATGTCGCCCGCCGGCATGGTGAGCACCGGCAGCACGGTCACCGACCCCGGGCGGCCCCTGATCCTGCCGCAGCGCTCGTAAAGGGACGCGAGGTCGCTGTAGAGGTAGCCCGGGTACGCCCGGCGGGCCGGGATCTCGCCCCTCGCAGCGGACACCTCGCGCAGCGCCTCCGCGTAGGCCGTCATGTCGGTCATCACCACCAGGACGTGACGGCCCTCGGTGAACGCCAGGTGTTCGGCGACGGTCAGGGCGAGGCGAGGGGTGAGCAACCGTTCGATCACCGGGTCGTCGGCCGTGTTGATGAGGAGGGCCAGTTGCCGTGCGGCGGAGCGGGCGGCCAGCCCGTCACGGACGAATGCGGCGTCGGCGTGCGTGAGCCCCATGCCGGCGAACACCACCGCGAACGCCTCGCCGCCGCACGTCGCCTGTGCCGCGATCTGCACAGCCAGCTCCAGATGCGGCAGCCCGGCCGCCGAGAACACCGGCAGTTTCTGACCCCGCACCAGCGTGGTGAGCACGTCCACGGCGCCCACGCCGGTGAGTACCGGCTCGTTCGGCGGTTCCCGGCGCACCGGGTTGATCGGGGCGCCGCCGACCGCGGCGTGCGACGCGCCCAGCACCGGCGGTCCACCGTCGGCCGGCTCGCCCCGCCCATTGCACACCCGCCCCAGCCATCCGGTGCCGACCGGGATCCGCAGCGGCATGCCGGAGAAGGCGATGCGGGTGCCGGTCCGGTCCATGCCCGCCGTGCCTTGAAGGACCTGCACCACCGCGAGATCCCGGTCCACCTCCAGGACCAGCCCGTGACGTCGTTCACCGGAGTCGAGGACGATCACCGCGAACTCGTCCCAGCCGACCCCGCTCACGCCTTCGATGACCACGAGCGGGCCACGCAGTTCCCGTACGCCCGTGTACTCGATGCCGACGAGGCCGCTCATGCCGCCTCCTTGAGCTGGGCCAGCACACGGTCCCGGGCCGCCGCCACGGGAGCGGTCTCCGTCGGACCGGCCGCTTCGCGTGCTCGCAGCAGCGGGGTGAAGTCGACCGCCTCGACGGTGTCCGCCTGGGTACCGCTGTCCACCAGTTCCAGACAGCGGTCGATCACTGTCAGCACGGCCTCCACGAGAGCCGCGGTCTTCTCGGGGGCGCTGTAGGCGTCCGCCGGTGACAGCGCGCTCTGCTGGATCAGGGCCTCACGCAGCAGCGTTCCCGCCAGCACGCTGATCCGCTCCCGGGACGGCAGAGCCGTGATACCGACCAACTCGACGAGGTCGGCCAGCCTGTCGGCCTCGGCGAGCAGCAGCGCCACCCGTCCGCGTCGCGCGGCCCACTCGGGGTCACCGGCCCGGGCGTGTGCGGTGGCCAGCGCGGTGGCGTCCCGCGAGAAGGAGTACGCCCAGGAGACGGCCGGGTAGTGCCGTGCGTAGGCGAGATCGCGGTCCAGGCTCCACAGACACCGTACGAAGCGTTCCGTGTGCGCCGTGACCGGCTCCGTGCGGTCGCCGCCGGGCGGGGACACGGCGCCGATGACCGTGACGGAGCCGCTCGCGCCGCCGAGAGTGCGCACCGCGGCGGCCCGCTCGTAGAAAGCGGCCAGTTGGGAGCCGAGCCCCGCCGGATAGCCCTCCTCGGCGGGGAGTTCGCCCATGCGGGAGGCGAATTCGCGCAGCGCCTCCGCCCAGCGGGAGGTCGAGTCGGCGATCAGGACGACGTCCAGGCCCATGTCGCGGAAGTACTCGGCGACCGTCGCACCTGTGTGCACGCTCGCCTCGCGGGCCATCATCGGCATGTTGGAGGTGTTCGCGATCGTCACGGTCCGATCCGCCAGACGGCCACCGGTACGTGGATCGGTCAGCTCGGCCAGCTCCTCGATGACGTCCGCCATCTCGTTGCCGCGCTCGCCGCACCCGACGTAGACGATCACGTCGGCGTCGCACCACTTGGCGATCTGCTGCAGCAGCATGGTCTTGCCGGTGCCGAAGCCGCCCGGCACGGCGACCGTGCTGCCGCGGGCCACCGGGAAGAGCAGGTCCACAGCCCGCTGCCCGGTGTTCAGTGGCAGGTCCGCCGGCAACCGCTGCGCGACCGGCCGCGGCCTGCGCACGGGCCAGGACTGTGCCATCCGCACGTCGTGCCCGCCCACGACGGCGAGCACGGCCTCGGCGGAGTGCTCGCCCGCCGCCGCGACCTGGGTCACCTCGCCCGAGCGGTCCGGAGGCACCAGGAGCCGCAGCGGTACGCTCGCCCCGATCTCCCCGAGGACGTGCCCGGCCGCGACCCGCGCTCCCTCGGCCACCCGTGGTGTGAACGACCAAGTAGGCAGTTCCAGTGCTTCGCTCGGCCCGCTGGTCATGAGAAGGTCGCCGGCACCGGCCAGGGGGCGCAGCAGACCGTCGTACACGCCGCCGAGCAGATCCGGGGCCAGGCGCACTGACAGCGGGCGGCCTTGGGGCTCCGCAGGATGCCCAGGGGCCAGTCCACCGGTGTACTCGTACGCCTGGGCGGTGGCCGTGTCGCCGCGGATGGCGACCACCTCGCCCGGCAGCCGGGCGGCGCCGAGCACGACCAGGTCGTGCATGGCAACCGAAGCGGGGCAGACGAACTCCACCAGAGAGCCGGCGACCCGGAGGATCCGTGAGCCGGACGTCTGGAGGGGCCCTGCGCCGGTACGCGTGGCCTGCGGGCCTGCCTGTGGGCTGCTGGGTGCGGTCACGGCGGCCTCCACAGCGTCTCGGCCTGCACACCCAGCCGTTCCAGGGCACGGTCGGCGAGAGCATCCGCCGACAGGTCGACCCGTCGGCCGGGCACCTCGGCCCTCACTCCACCCTCCGCGGCAGCCGTGACCCGCGCCTGCCTCCCCAACAGCGCCCGCGCCGCCTCGGCGAGTCGGGCCTGCGGTACGGCACCCTCCGACAGAGCTCGGCGCACGCCTGCGCGGACCGCGGCCCTGAGTTCGGCGTAGACCTCGGAGCGAACCGCGAGTTCCACGGCCCAGGAGTCCTGCACTGCTCGCACCCGCTCCCGGGTCGCCCCGGCGGTGCCGTCGGCCTCGCCGAGGTCCCTGGCCCGCGTGAGCACCTCATCAGCGGTGCTGCGTGCTGCGCGCAGGGTTTCCTCCGCGTCGGCTCGCGCTCGTTCCAGGACGGCGTCGGCCCAGGCCCGTGCCGCGCGCAGCAACTCGGCGCGCACGGGGTCCAGTGCGTCCACCGGCGCGGCCATCAGGGCATCACCACGGTCAGCGGCCGGGAAGGGACGGGCGTCATCGCCTCGACCCCCAGCACTTCGGCGGCCTCGGCCGTGAGGATCACGAGGTCGACTGTGCCCGGGAGCGTCCGCCAGGTTCGGCGGACGGCGTCCGGATCTTCCGCGACCAGCACGTCGACTCCTGCCAGGGCCAGACCGCACACGCTGGTCCGTGCGCCGATGGCGGCGACGCTACCCATCGTCATGCCTTTCCGATCAGCAGGATCGCGACCACCAGGCCGTACACGGCGATGCCCTCCGCCAGACCGACGATCACCATCGCCCGGCCGAACATCTCCGGTCGCTCACTCAGCGCTGCCAGGGCCGCGGCGCCCGTGTAGGCGACCGCGATCGCGGCCCCGAGCGAGGCTCCGGCCACGGCGATGGCGGCTCCGATCAGAGCAGATCCGTTGACCCCGCCAGACGAGGCAGCCTGCGCCGACGCCTGCGCGGGACCCGCGAGCGCCGTGCCGAGGACGGCACATGCGCCGCCCAACAGGGCGAGGTTCGTGGCCAGCAGCCAGCGGAAGGCGTGTCTGGCCCGGCGCCGCCGCAGCAGCCGGACGGTGCCGAGCACCGCGGCCAGGACCGGCAGGACGATCAGCCAGGTGAGCATGGGATCACCTTCGTAGTGCTGTCGGCAGGTTCCGCCGGGGGAACGTGCCACGGACGGAACGGGCGGCCCTCCGTCTCGAAGAGCCGGGAGAAGAGTTCGTAGAATTCCAGCCGCAGGGCCTGCACACCGGCCACCAGGGCCTCCAGGCCGAACGAGAGGGCCGTGCCCACGGTGAACAGCAGCACCGCCCCCGCGACTCCGGCGGCACCGCGCCCGGCCAGGCCGGTGGTGCCGCGCCACACCAGGTCGGCGAGCGCGGCGTGAGTGAGGCCGAAGGCCGCGAGCCGGGCGAACGACAGGGTGTTGGTGCCCGTACGCACGACAACGTCGAACAGTCGTACAACCGTCTCGGCGCACCCGGCGCCGCCGCCCGCGGTAGCCCGGAACAGGCCGAAGGCCGCCAGCGCCAGCCCCATTACGGCGAGTGTGGCCCCGGCGACGGCCGCGGGCGGCCGGTGCAGGAGCAGGCCCGTCGCGGCCAGCGCCAGCCCCAAGTAGAACAGCAGCCCGGCGCAGCCGGACGCCGCGTACAACGCCGTGCCCCAGCCGTTCTCACGCACGCGGTTGACCGCGCCGGCGGCATGCGCGACGGCAAGGAGTCCCGCTCCGAAGACCACTGCGGCGGCCAACAGGCGGGCAGGGCTGTCCAACGGGCTCAGCCACAGCACCGGCAGCAGCCCGGTCGGACCGAAAAACTCTCCGTATGCGGCCCCCGCGAGCATGGCGGCGACTCCAGCGCCCGCCAAGAAGGGCCACAGCCGGCTCAGCCGCACGAGCCGACGGGGCCGCCCGACGCGCAGCGCGAGCGCGCCGAGCAACAGTAGTGCTCCGTGCCCCACGTCACCGAACATGATCCCGAACATCGCGACGTAGGCGAGGCCCGCCGGCCACGACGGGTCGAGGTCTGTGTACGCCGGTGTCCCGTAAGTCGTCACCAGCGGCGTGAAGGAGACGGGCCTGCCCGGTTGAAGCAGCGTCGGCGGATCGGTGCCGCGTGGGGACGGCAGCGGCACCAGTGCGCCTCCTGCGGCGGCGAGTCGGCCCGCTACACGGGGCACCTCGGCGGCCGGGCACCAGCCGGCCAGCGCGGCCACCTCACCGCGCCGTACGACGCCCTCCGCGCGTTCCTCCAACTGGGCTTCGCCCTCCAGCAGTTCGACGCTGCGCCGCTCTTCGAGAAGATCGAGGTCGGGCACGTCCGCGGCCAGGACGGCTGGGACAGCGCCTTCGGGCTCGGCCGTCGTGGCACGTCCTCGCAGCCGCCGCAGCCGCAGCGCCGCCGCTCCCGGATGTGCCTCTTCGGCGCGGTCCAGCTCCACGCATCCCGCCTCGGCGATCCGCACCAGCGCGTCCCGCAGGGCCGCCTGCGGCACGACCACTGCCACACGGCGCATCCGGACCGGCGCCATCGCCTCAGGCCAGGGCATCGAACACCTCCCCGGGCCGTCCGCCACGCGCCGCCGACTCCAGCGCTGCCCGCACCCGCCAGGCGTCCACGGACAGCACCGCGACCGCGCCCACGACCACGCGCGGGCCGAACCGGCCGTCCCGCAGCATCACCGCGCCGTCGTTCTGCACTCTCCGCCACCAGGCTGCCTCGGCCCGCCACAGCCCGCCCAACTCCGCCACGTCCGCCACGGCCCAACGGGCCGCCGAGGGGAGGCCCTCGCGGAACTCCTGGTACGAGGCTGCGGACGGTGCCCGCGTCCCGAGCAGCCGGGCCGCGTCACGCCGCACGGGCCTCGGCAAAGAGCGCTGGTACACGAACAGTTCACGGGCCATCAGCAGAGCGGCGCGCCCCTCGGCCCAGCGGCGCGCGGGTGGTACGGCGAGGGCGGTGCGCCGTGCGGCGGCCATCCGCATGCCGGTGACCAGTGCCCAGGGCGTGTCGCCGCCCGGATCGCCCCACGGTGAGGCGGTGAGCGCAGCCCGCAGTTCCGCGGGTGTTCCGGCATGTTCCAAACTCCGCCAGGCCGTCTCGAGCGCGCCGAGCCGGTACGGCTCCGGGGCCTTCGTACGGTGACTGCCCTGTGTGAGCAGCCGGGAGGTCACGTTGGCGATCTCGAACCCCGCGGCGAGCGGAACGAGCAGGCGGGCACCGTCCCTGGGCAGCCAGCCGGCCAGCACCCGCAGATGCCACAGGAGCGTTGCGGTCACCGCCCGCTGGGCCTCGGGCAGGCCCACCGCCGTCCGCGCATACCTGGAGTACGGGGTCCCCGCCAAGCGCTGCAGGGCGTCGTCGAGCGTGGCACAGGCCGCGATCTCCCGCGCCCCGCCGGCACCCGGGTACCGGTCGACAAGGGCCCTGGCCCGCACCGCCCCGGCCACCCAGCCGGCACTCATGGCGCTTCGCCCGCCCCGACTACCAGGCGCAGCGCGTCGGCCACCGCACGATCCACCAGATCCGGCGTACACGCCCCGGCCCGCTCCCGGACCGCCGAGGCAGCGCGGTCTCCGGCGGCGCGAATGCCCTCAGCCTCCTGCCGCGCCTCTCGGAGGATGGGTTCCGCGGCCTGGCGGCGCACCTCGGGAGCACGCTCACGGGCGGCCGCCACGACGCGTTCCGCGTCCCGCGCGGCGTCGTGCCGGACGGCCTCGGCCGCCTCCTCAGCAGCGGCCCGGATGCCCGCCGCCTCCTGCTGTACGCCCGTCAGCCGTGCGAGGGCGGGCTCCAGTTCCGCGGCCCGTTCAGCCGTACGGTCGGCGGGCACGCCGGTGGCGGACGCTCCCGGCGTTCCCACCGGACGGAACCGTTCCAGGAAGTCCCGCAGGCTCATCGGCGGCCTCCTGCCGGTCGGCTGCTCTTTCAGTCTCACCGTTCCTCTTCCGCCCCGCACCGGATAGGGCCGTCACGCCGTTCCACCAGGGCCGTTCGGCACTTGGCGACGGCGGCCGAAGCGAAAGACTGGGACAGTAGGCAACTCGACGGAGTCCGGAGGCCGCCGTGAACAAACACGAGAACTTCTCCGCGGAGTCCGAGGCCCGGCAGGACCTGCCCGCCCGCCCCTGGAGCCCCGGCGAGACGGACCAGCAGGACATGCTGCTTCGCTATCTGGGAGCCGTGGCCACAGCTGCGGCCGAACACGCGCGCCCCGCAGAGCAGGCCCCTGCGGGCGGCACCGCCCGCCCGGCACCGGCGGCCGCCGCGGCCTCGCAACAACCTTCGCCACCCGAAGCCCGGGTCCCGCTGGTGCGGGACGTGATGGACGTGCCCGCCGCCTCCCTGCGCGACGACCTGCCGTACCGCGACATCGCCCGCCTGCTGGCGCGCGAGCAGGTCGGCGCCGTACCGGTCGTGGACGCCGAGGACCACGTGGTCGGCGTCGTCTCGGAGTCCGATCTGCTGGCGAAAGTGGCCTTCGAGGCTTCAGGCCACCGGCCAGGACGCATCGGAGTGCTGCGCGAGCGACGGATGCACAGCAAGGCCCGCGGGGAGACGGCCGCCGACCTGATGACGAGCCCCGCAGTCACGGTGCTCCCGGGCGCGACCGTCGCCGAGGCCGCCTGGCTGGCCACACTGTCCCGGCTCAAGCGGCTCCCGGTCACCGATGGCACGGGCCGCCTGGTCGGGGTTGTACGCCGCAACGCGCTGCTCCAGGCCCTCATCAGGGACGACGCAGGGATACGGGCGGAGGTCGAGGCCAGGATCGAGGGCTGTTGCCCGCCGGGAGACCGCGCCACGGTGGAGGTAGCCGTCCATGACGGCATCGTGGAGCTGACGGGACGGATGCCGTCGGCCACCACGGCCCGGCTGGTGGCGGAGGTGGAAAACATCGCCGACGTCGTCGAGGTGAAGAACCTGCTCACCGCCGCCTGACTACGGGCTCCCTGATCGCGATCAATGCGTGAAGTGGTCCCCGGTCTCCTGCCGCTCGAGGGGGGGAGGCGAGGACCGCCGCCTGGAGGCGGCGCTGCACGCTCATCTCGGCCGGCAGCCGCGAGATGTGGTTCCTGACAGTCTTCTCCGACAACCGCCTCTTGCCGATCTCGCGGTTGGTCAGGCCGTCGCCGACCAGGGCGAGGATGTTCCGTTCCCCGGGCGACGGGCTCGCCACAGCCGGCGGCAACGCCGGTGTCTCGGCCGGGTCTGCCCGCAGCGACCGCATGAGCCGGGCCGTTGTCGCGGGGGCGAGCATCGATTGTGCGGTGGCGACGGTGTGGACCGCCGGCACCCAGGTCGGAGCCCAATGGGCTTCAGGACGTAACCCGGAGGCTCCCGCCGTGATCGCGTCGAGCAGGGCGTCCTCGTCGTGCAGGTCAGCATCAGACATGCCGGCTCCGGCAGCCGGTCGCGCAGTTCACGGCAGACCGAGATGCCGTCGCCGCCCGGGAGAGGTACGTCGAGCACGGCGACGTGCAGGCACAGGGGCGGTCCGCGGACAAGGGTTTGTTCAGAGGTGTCGGCGTCACCGACCACCGTGATGTCCGGCTCGGCGTCGAGCAGGTCTGTCAGGCCACGTCGTACGACCTCGTGGTCGGCCAGCAGGAACACGCGGATCGGGTCCGCTCCGTGAAGGTGCGTGTCTCGGACATGATGACCCCTTGGTCCCTGGGGACGGGACAGACTGTGAGCTGTCCACGAAGCCGATCATCACCCGCAGGTGCCGAACGTACCAGGGCCGACGAAACCTCACTCACCCGGTGACGAGCACCTCTTACGACTGGCGAGCACCGCCTAGCGCACACCTGCCCCCCGGGTGAGGTCGAACTCCACGTCCACCACTCCCTCGACGGCCCGTACCAGGCGCGCGGCCACGGGCACCAGGGCGGTATCGCGGACCCTGCCTGTCAGTGTGGCGACTCCGTCGTGCACGTCCACCTGTATGGCCGAGGACGGCGGCGAGAAGAGATACGACACGATTTCACGCCGGATCTCCTCGGCGATGTCCTCGTCGTCGCGCACGAAGACCTTGAGCAGGTCGGCGCGGCTGATGACGCCCTCCAGCAGACCGGTTTCATCGATCACGGGCAGCCGCTTGACCTTCTCGCGAGCCATGATCCGCGCGGCTCGGCGAGGGTGGCGTTCGCCCGGATGGTGATTGCGGGCGACGACATCAGGTCCCCCGCCGTAACCGCACCGGCCTTCGCGACGTCGGCGGGTCGGCGCAGCAGTGTGTAGCCCTCCTCGGGGCTGTCCCGGAGTTCTTCCGTGGGCAGCAGGTCGGCCTCGGAGACCACGCCGACGACCCGCCCCTCGCCTTCGAGTACGGGCAGGGCGCTGACCTGCCAGTCCTGCATCATCCCTACGATCACCTTGAACGAGGCCCACCGGCCGACGGAGGCGACCGTGTGGGTCATGACATCGCTGACGATATGCGGGGTGGCGTACATGCTGACCCGCTGAGGTCCTCGGCGGGCGGTTCTACTGCTTCCAGCCTGTGCCCGGTACAGAAGGGGCCCCTTGGCCCCAGGGCGGGGCGTTTGGCCTCCCGTCGGCCTGGCACGAGAGCTCAGCGGTCGCGGCACCAGGCCCGGTACGCGTCTACCGCGGTGGGCAGCGTCGGGAAGATGCGGTCGGCGCCTCGGCCAGGTGGCCGCCGTCCTGGAAGCCGTAGACGTAACGGCTCATGACGACTCTCCTCGGCTCCGCGGTCTCATACGCCTCCAGCTCGGCTCCGCGGTCTCATACGTCTCCAGCGTGGGACGGGACAGGGCCGCCGGGGAGGTGCTCTCAGTCCGCTGAGGTGGGCCGATTGGCCCCCAAGCGCTGACTCGCGGGCTGCGGTGCGCGGGGCCTTGGCCGCAGGAGCCGCCCACCGCGAGTGCGTACCGGCTTCCACTGGGGACCGATACGGTGGAAGCGAAACAATCCGACGGTTCCCGCCGCACGCGCCGAGGGACCGGGAGGAGTGTGGTGGCAAGCCCGGTGGAGCCCCGCGTATCACTGCCGCAGCTGAAGCTCGACGAGCTGCTGGAGGAGCTGCAGGCCCGGATCCACATGGCCCGGGGGACCCGGGACCGGGTGCACAGTCTGATGCAGGCGGTGCTCTCCGTCGGCCGTGAGCTGGATCTGGAGCAGGTGCTGCGCTCCATCCTCGAGGCGGCCGCAGCCCTCGTGGACGCCCGGTACGCCGCCCTCGGCATCATCGGACCGGACGGTACACGGCTGTCCGCCTTCCACACGGTGGGCGTCACCGCGGAGGAGATCTCCGAGATCGGCCCGTATCCGGACGGCCATGGCATCCTCGGCGAGCTGATCCGTCACCCCGAGCCGCTCCGGCTTACGAGGATCTCGGAGCACCCGGCCTCCCACGGCTTCCCACCGAACCATCCGGCGATGAACAGCCTCCTCGGTGTCCCGATCCGGGTCCGCGACCAGGTCTTCGGCAACCTGTACCTGACCGAGAAGCGCGGCGGCGCGGAATTCGACGAGGAGGACGAGTCAGTGCTCTCCACACTGGCCGTGGCTGCCGGCGTCGCCATCGACAACGCCCGCCTGTACGAGGACTCCCGGCTGCGTGAGCGTTGGCTGCGGGCGAACGTGGAGATCACCCATAGCCTGATGTCCGGCAGCGCACGCTCCGAAGCGCTGAACCTGATCGCAAAACGGGCCCGGGAGATCACGGGTTCTGCCCTGGCGACGGTTGCGATGCCCATGGCCGAGACGAAGTCGCTCACCGTTGAGATCGCCGTCGGGATGGATGCGGAAGCACACCGGGGGCTGGTGCTGCCCATGCACGAAACCCTGGTGGGACTGGCGTACTCCACCGGAGCCCCGGCCGCCAGCGAAGACGTCGCTCACGACGCACGGATCTCCCCGGAACCACCGCGCTTCGCCGGACTCGGCCCTGCCGTCGCCGTCCCCATCGGCACGGGGGAGCGCGTTGCCCGGGGCGTGGTTCTGCTTGCGCGCGAGGCCGGCCGACCCGTGTTCTCGGAGAAGGTGACCGAGATGCTCCAGGGCTTCGCCGCACAGGCTGCGGTCGCGATGGAACTGGCCGAACGCCGGCGGGACGCCGAGCAGATCGCGGTACTCCAGGACCGCGACCGCATCGCGCGGGACCTGCACGACCTGGCCATCCAGCGACTGTTCGCCACCGGGATGACGCTGCAGAGTGCGGGCCGCTTCATTGAGCACCCGGAGGCCTCCGAGCGGGTCCTGCGGGCCGTCGACGACCTCGACGAGACCATCAAGATCATCAGGTCCACGATCTTCGGGCTGCGAGTACCCGAGGGCACCGTAGGGAGCGGACTGCGGGCACAGGCCGTCCGCGCGGTCGGCGAGGCGGCTCCGCTGCTGGGCTTCGCGCCCAGCGTGCGCATGGAGGGCCTGGTCGACACAAATGTGCCGCGAGCGATCGGCGACCACGTCATGGCCGTGCTCTCCGAGGCGCTCACCAACATCGCCCGGCACGCCCACGCGGACCACGCCCAGGTGGTGCTGACCACCGACGGCCACGAGGTGACCCTGACAGTCTCGGACAACGGCGTGGGCATCCCACCCGATGGCCGCCGCAGTGGACTGCGGAACATGGCTGAGCGAGCGGAGCAGCTCGGCGGTCTGCTCGAGGTGCGCAGCTCCGAAGGCGGTGGTGCGCTGTTGACCTGGCGAGTACCACTGCCCGCGATCGAGGCGCCGGGAGGCTGAAGCCGGACAGCAACCGTTCCTCATCAGTGAGCAGGGGCTACGAACCCCCGGTCGGTCCCGCACAAGGGCCGAGGGACGGGCCACTTGGCCCATGCCCCGGACGCGTCCGGGGCCGCAGGCTGAAGGTGTCGTAGGACGGCATCTGAGCCCTCGGGAGGACGCCATGCACGACACTCCGACCGTCGTGAGCGACGTGATGACCCACAGGGTCGTCGCCCTGCGCACGGGAGCGGCCTTCAAGGACATCGTGAAGACCATGTGGGAGTGGCGGGTCAGCGCCCTCCCGGTACTGGACGGCGAGGGACGCGTCGTCGGTATCGTCTCCCAGGCCGATCTGCTGCCGAAGGAGGAGTACCGCGAGGGCGACGCGGGCCGCTACGGGCAGGTGCAGCACGTCGCCGACGTCCGCAAGGCGGACGCCGCGACCGCAGAAGAGCTGATGAACGTCCCGGCCGTCACCGTCGCTCCGGACGCCACCCTCGCCCACGCCGCACGCGTCATGGCTCGCGATGGGGTCAAGCGGCTGCCGGTCGTCGGTTCCGACGGCAGGCTGAAAGGCTTGGCGAGGGCCACTACCCATCGGCCGCGGTGAGCCGGCAGTCCACGCCCACCACGCCCTCGACACCCCGCACCAGGCGGACGGCGAGGGGGATGCGGGTGGCGTCCGGCACTCGTCCGGTCAGCGTGGCGACGCCCTCGGCGACCACGATGTGCACGGGCTCGGCCGGAGCGGGAAAGAGAGGGTCGACGACGTCGCGCCGAATCTCGTCGGCGAGGTCGTTGTCCGGGCGCAGGAACACCTTGAGCAGGTCGCCCCGGCTGACGACGCCTTCGAGCAAGCCTTCGGCGTTCACGACGGGCAGTCGTTTGACGTGGCGCAGGGCCATGATGCGGGCTGCTTCGGCGAGTGTGGCGTCGGCGTGGACGCTGACGACCGGGGCACTCATCAGCTCCTCCGCGGTCACCGCCCCGGCCTTGGCCAGGTCGGTGAGCCGCCGCAGCTGGGTGAACCGGTCCGGATCGCTGTCCCGGAACTCCTCCTTGGGCAGCAGATCGGCCTCGGACACGACCCCGATCACCCGGCCGTCGCCCTCCAGTACGGGCAGGGCACTGACTTTCCACTCATCCATGCGCTCGACGATGTCCTTGAACAGAGCCTTGCGGTCCACCGCGACGACGGCCCGCGTCATCACGTCACTCACTCGATGCGGGCTGATTCGCATGCTGTCCTCCTCGCAGGGCCAGGTGGTCACGTCAGGTCACCGCTGCCGTAGGGGGCGTAAAGGTCGAGAAGCCGGATCCGGGAGGCGTGCAGCCGCTGCGCGACCACGCGCCCGACCCAGACGGCGATCGCCCGGCCGAACTCGGGGTGCTCGGCGCATATCGCTCGGACCGCCTCGGCGTCGAACTCCCAGGCCCGCACCGGGCTCATCGCCTCGGCGCCCAGGTGCCAGTGGTATGGCGGGAAGTGCCAGGACCAGCCGACCAGTTCACCGTGCCCGAGCGACTCGATGACGGCCGGACGGCGGCCCGGCACATGCAGGTCGAGGGCGACGGTACCGGTACGGACGATCCAGAATCGGTCGGCGCGCCGGCCCTCCTCGAACAGGCGGGTCCCGGCCTCGAAGGAGACCTCGCGGGCGAGCTGCATCAGCCGTTCGCGGTGCTCGGCCGGCAAGGCGGTGTTCATGGTGGTGGCAGAGGTCATCGCACCGGCTCCCTTCATGTCTTCTGCCTCCAGCGTGGGCGCGTCCGAGCCCCGCCGCCACGGGCCGCTCGGATCCGACCAGGGCCCTTAGGCCCATGGGCCCCGGCATCCGTCGAACCGCAACGCCGGAGGCGCCCGCTGTCGAGGGAGAGACACCATCAGCGTCTCCGCGCGCATCGCGATCGTCGCCGTCGGTGCCGCGTCCCGGCACGACAAAGGTCGACCGGGCTGTGCTGTCCCGCCTGCGCGAGCGGGCGCTGGAGAGGCCCGTCCCGCCCGGTACCGTCCTCGCGGAATGTGACCTTGATCCAGGGCGGCTGATCAGGCTGTGGGACCACATGGAGCTGACCGTGATCCTGGAGGCGGCGCACACCCGGGCCAGATCCACGGCAGAGCTGGACGCCCGCCGACTGGCCAGGGCCGCTCGGCCACGGACTCGGTGAAGCCGTTGAGGTGGCGTGGGAGTTGAACCGGCTGCCCGCGGCCACCTCGTGGCGTACGCCGTCGAGACCGCAGACATCTCTGTCGGGCTGGGACTGTCCCATCCGTAGCCGCCGCCGTGGACATTCTCGGCACGCGAGTCGAGGACGAGATCGTCCGGCCCCGGATCGCCGCCGCTTGCGGAGCCACCGACCCTGCGGCGGCATGACTGGACGGGAAGGGCCATCCACTTCTCGCGGATCCGGATTGCGCGGTGCGCGGCTGCTGTCCGCTTCTCCGCGTCTCCAACGGGTCCTTCCCGTCACTACCAGCACACCACGGGAAACCACCGGTCCACCAGGGCCGATCGGCCCCAATCCAGCGACACATGGCGGAGCCGAGACCATGACGACCACAATTCCCGGGTCTGCAGCTCGGCCACTCGGCGGGCCACGGCCCGCGCTGCTCGCGTTCCTCGACGGTGTCGGCACAGTCACCGGCAGCAAGTTCCTGGTCGAGAGCGACCACGCCCGCGTCCTCGCCGACTGCGGCCTCTTCCAGGGCCTCGTCGGCCTACACCGGCGCAACTGGCATGGTTTGCCTTGTGACGCCGGGGACATCGAGGCCGTCGCGATCACCCACGCACACCTGGACCACTGCGGCTAGCTCCGTCGTCTGGTCCGCCACGGCTTCCGGGGCCAGGCGGTGGCCGTCTACTTCACTGCCCGTCTCATGGAGATCGTGCTGCGAGACGGCGCGAAGCTGCAGATCGAAGCCGCGCCGCACGCAGACGAGTACGGCGAGTTCGGACACCGAGGCGCTGCCCCGGTACGACGACTCCGACGTCGACAGCACCCTCAAGCTCCTCGAACCGGTCCCCACCGGAACGGAGACCGACCTGGCGTCGGTGCCCGGCTCACGCTGCACCCCGCCGGTCACATCCTCGGCTCGGCCTGGGCGCGACGACCTGGACGCCATCCGTGAAGCCGTCGGCCTGCTATCCGTCCAGGACGGTCCGGGATCGCTGGCCGCCGTGTGTCACATCGGCCACCCTGCTCACCACACGGCTGCTCCCTCATGCAATACGCGGAGGAACACCAGCTCTACCCCGCGCTGAACCGACAATTCGGCGGACCGGAAAGCACCGCGACCATGGGCCGAGCCCACACCGAGATCGCCCGCCTCTCCCGCCGCATCACGACCCGCCTCCGCATGGCCGACGAGGCAGGCACGCCGGAACAAGTCGACGACCTGCGCGCCTGCCTGCACGGGCTCCATTCCGTTCTCCGCCTGCACTTCAGCCAGGAGGAGAGCTACTTCTCACTCGCTCCCTGAGCCGTACCGCTGGGACCCATGAGGTCAATGATGCCGATGGGGCTCAGAGGCAACTGAGAGGTCCCTGTGAAAAAGTGCCGCGGTTCCTCCGTGTCGGCTGGGGATCCAGCCCACGCGCGTACGGTCCGGCCAACACCCCCATGGAGAAGAAGCTCATGAGTCTCACTGTTGTCAACGGACTACCCGCACATGTCCTGTTCGTGCACTTCGTCATCGTGCTCGTGCCCCTGAGCGCCCTGGCTCTCGTGGTGTGCGCGGCCTGGCCCGCCGGCGCCCGCCGGCTCGGCCTACTGCTGCCCATCCTCGCGCTCGTGACGCTGGCCAGCGTGCCGGTGGCCACACACGCGGGAGAATGGCTGGAAGAACACGTCGGCAGCGACCCGCTGGTGCGCAAGCACGCCGAACTCGGCGACGGCCTGCTGCCGTGGGCTCTCGGTCTCTTCGTGATCTCGGCCGTCGTCTGGTGGACGGCCCGCCGCTCGGCGCCCGCCCCGGACGACACGTCGGGTGCCGCATGGTCACCCCCGGCACTGCTTCGGGGCGCGGTCGTGATCCTTTCCCTCGCCGTCGCGGTTGGTTCTGTGGTGGACGTCTACCGGATAGGCGACTCGGGCGCCAAGGCCGCCTGGCACGACAACTACTCCAAGACGGCCACGCAGCACGACGGCTGACGGACGAGGCCGGCGGTGAGCCCAGCTCCTCCAGGTCGGTGATCGAGGCGCAGACCGGCTTCCGATCCGCTCCGCCTGGCTCACGCCCGGCGAGGCTCGCCCCCTGCCGCCCGCGGGCGCGATCGCTGTGGCCATCATGAAGATCCTCGGACACACCGTCAAAGGCTCCGGACCATGATCGGACGCTGTTGGTCAATTCGGGGTCCTGCTACTTCGCCCCGTCGACTGTTGCTCGGCGGGGCGAAGTGCTGTGAAGCGGCTGGTGCAGGTGCGGGCTCGGGGTGTGCCAGTGAGGTGGGCGTCGATGCGGGCGAGGTTGATGGCGGCGCCGGTGAACTGATGTTGGAGGCTGGTTTTCGCCAGGCCGCGGTAGCGGGATCTGCGCAGGCCGCAACGCTGGACGCCTTGGGAGATGGTGCCTTCGACCCCGGCGCGGACCGTGTACCGCTCTTTCCAGGCATCGGTCCGCTGCTCGATCCGCGCCGCGTGGACGGCTTCGTGTTCGTCCCGATGCCGGAGGTGGAGCTCGCGGCGCTGGGCTGTGGGTGAGTTGACGCAGTCGCGCAAGTGGGGGCAGGGTCGGCAGTCGGCCGGACGCAAGAATGACAGGCAGGCCCTGCTGCGAGTGCCGGTGATGCCACTGGGTACTGGTGGTCCCGTTCGGGTAGGTCACCTGTTCGTGGACCCAGTCGACGGTGAACGTGTCCTGCCCGAGGTGACCGTCGGCCCGGGCTGCGGTGTTGGCGGCCATCGGCCCGTGCAGGTCGACCCCGTGCTCGCGTCGGGCGGCGACGACCTGCCCGGCGGAGGGGTATCCGGCATCGACCCAGTGCTCACCGGGCAGGCAGTCCCGCCCGGCCAGCGAGTCGTGGATCTGAGAGACCGCCACGCTGTCGTGGACGGTGGCGACAGTGGTGGCCACGTTCGTGATCAGGTTCGGCGCGTCCGTGTCGCACGTCTCGGTCAGGCGGGCCTTGTATCCGTCCCACATGGTGTCCTGCTTGACGCTGCCACGCGCCTCGATGTCATAGGGAGTGATCAGGCGCGACGCGCCTGGCGGGCGGTACTTTGGGTCCCGGCGCCTCACCTCGTCTCCCACCAGGTGGAAGTGCTGGACTCACACCTGCCGCAAGGTCTCCACTTCCACCGGGCCTTCCCGTACAGCGTGTCCGCTACCGAGGACACGGTTCGGCAGATCCGCACCGCGCCTCCCGAGCCCCGCTGACAGAACATCAACCGTCGGTCCGAACTGTCCATTGCGGGCCGTACCTGCATGCACCGGGACTTCCTGGATGCCGGTCATCACGAACTCTCCCTCCGGGCGATCCCGCCTTCAGCGTCCGGCGGCGGGGCCTGGCCGCACCGGGACTGACGGGCAGTTTGCGGGCCGAGTGGCCCTTCCGGGCGGAGTGCTGCGGCAGCAGGCCCTGAAGACTGTCACGGTGTCTCACGGTGCCAGTGAGAAGTAGCTCTCCTCCTCCTGCGTGAAGTGCAGGCGGAGGACGGTGTTGAGGCCGTAGAGGCAGGAGCGCAGGTCGTCGAGTTGTTCGGGGGCCAGGCCGCCGTCGGCGCTTGCCAGTTGCAGGTGGGTGGCGATGCGGCGGGAGAGGCGTTCGATTTCGGTGTGGGCCCGGCTCATAGTGGCCGTTGCCTCCGGGCCGCCCAGGGTGGGCGCGAGGGCGGGGTAGAGCTGGTGTTCCTCGGCGTACTCGTGGGGCAGCAGACGTTCGGTGAGCAGCCGGTGTGTCGCCTCGACGGCCGCCAGGGACTTGGAGCCGGGGGTGTCGGAGAGGCGGTCGGCGGCGTCGCGTACGGCTTCGAGGACGTCCTGGAGGTCGTCGTGTTCCGACGCGAAGCGGTGGATGAGGGCTTCGGCGGTGGGGGAGAGAGCCGGTCGCGCGGTCTGGTCGACCCGCAGGGCGCGTAGGGCATTGAGGATGACCGCGACGTCGATGCCCTCTTGGAGCAGGGCTCCGGGGGCAGGCGGGAGCAGGCCGGCTGCGGCTGCGGCCATGGCGGCCAGCGACATCAGCATGCCGCCGAGGGCGCTTTGGACAGCGATGTGCCGGGCACGTTGGGCAATGGTGAGCGCGTCGGCGAGGCGGTCGACGCGGTCGGTGGTCAGGACGATGTCGGCGGCTTCGGAGGAGGCGGTGGAGCCGCGGGCGCCCATGGCAACGCCGATGTCGGCGGCGGCGAGGGCGGGGGCGTCGTTGACACCGTCGCCGACCATGACGGTGACCGCGTGCTCGCGTTCGGCGCGTACAGCGGCGACTTTGTCGGTGGGGCCGAGTTCGGCGCGTACATCGTCCAGGCCGAGGACGGCGGCGACTTCGTGGGCTGGTGCGGATCGGTCGCCGGTGAGCATCAGGAGCCGTTCGATGCCTGCCGCGCGCAGGTGGCGCAGAGTGCGCGGGGCATCGGACCGTAGCGGGTCGCGCAGGAGCAGTGCTCCGGCCAGGTGCCCGTCGACCGTGAGCCAGGCGACGGCCGCGCCGTCGAGGAGGGCGCGGTTGTCGACCGCCTTGGCCCAGGGGGGCCGGTTGTCGGTGGGGTCGAGGCGGCCGATGGAGACCTGGTGTGCGTCCACGGTGCCGGTGGCGCCCCGGCCGGGCTCCTCGGTGACGTCGGAGGGGACCGACAGCTCCAGCTTGCGTTCCCGGGCGGTGTCGACGATGGCCTGGGCCAGGACGTGGGGTGAGTACTGGTCGAGCGAGGCCGCCAGGCGGACGACTTCCGCGGGGGTGAAGTCGGGGGCGGCGGTCACGTCGAGGACGCGGGGGCGTCCTTGGGTCAGGGTGCCGGTCTTGTCGAGCAGGAGGGTGCGGGCGCGGCCGAGGTTCTCCAGTGCGCCGCCGTCGCGGATGACGACGCCGAGGCGGGAGGCGCGGGACAAGCCGGAGACGATGGCAACCGGGGCGGCCAGCAGCAGCGGGCATGGGGTGGCGACCACCAGGACGGCGACCGCGCGTACGGCGGAGCCGCTGATCAGCCAGGCCAGTCCGGCCACGGCGAGGGACAGGGGCAGGAACCAGGCCGCGTACCGGTCGGCCAGCCGCACGACGGGTGCGGACTCGGCCCCGGCCTGTTGGGCAAGGCGCACGATCCCGGCGTACGTGCTGTCGTGCTCGGTGGCGGCGGCGCGCAGTTCGAAGGCACCTCCGGCGTTGACCACGCCGCTGCGCACCATCTCGTCCCGGGCCCGTTCGACCTGGAGGGGCTCACCGGTGAGCACCGACTCGTCGAGGACGGCGGCGCGGCTGTCCACGCGGCCGTCGACCGGGACCACCTCGCCGGGGCCGACGACGAGCAGGTCACCGACGGCGACCTCGGCCAGTGGCACCGTGGCCACTCCCGCCTCGGTGCGGCGGCGCGCCGAGCGGGGCGCGTGCTCCAGCAGGGCACGCAGGTCATGGGAGGCCCGCCGCTGGGCGGCTGCCTCCAGGGTGCGGCCGGTGGCGAGCATCAGTGCGATCAGAGCACCGGCCAGGTACTCGTGGACGGCTAGGGTGCCACCGAGCGCGAGTACGGCGATGAGGTCCACGCCTGCGTGTCCGTGCCGCAGGGCGGACAGGACCCACCCCACCGCCGGGATGACGGCGGACAAGGTGCCCAGGCCCCAGAAGAGGTCGGCGAGGCTGCCGGCATCGGCGAGCCAGGCGATACCGCCGGCGGTCAGGGCTCCCGCGGTGACGGCCAGGAGGACGGGTTCGAGCCGTGGGGACACGATCGCCGTGGTCAGGCGGCGCAGCCGTGCTGTGAACGTGGGGCGGTGCTTCATGGCGTACCTCGGTCCGTCCGGCGCGGCGACCTTCGGTTCGGTCCCTCTCCATCACATCGCGCCACCCGGTGCCGGCGGCAGGGGACGTCCGGCCCTGGTCCAGGGCCGGACAGCCGGTGCGCGCGCGTGCTGGTCATACCGGGCCGTCGTCGGCGTGCAGGGCCAGAAGGGGGCAGGCGGCGACGGCGCGGCGGGCGTGCGGTCGCAGCCCGTCGGGCACGGCCCGGTCCTTGAGGATGGGATAGCCCCATTCGTCGAGGTCGATGAGCTCGGGGAGGAGTTCGGCGCACAGGCCCTGGCCGGTACAGGCGATGCGATCGATGCGCAGGATTCGGGCGCCGGTCATCGCCAGGTCTCCGGGGGAATTGCGGGCGGCACGGGGATTCGGGGTGGCCGGTGGGCGGCTGTGCCGGGGGGGCTGCGGTGCCGGTTGCGCCACACGGGCCGCACCCTCGTCGTCGTTCTCGCCGTCCTCTCCCGCGATGGTGGAAGCGGGCGCCGCCTGGTTCTGTACGGGTGGGCTCGTCGGTGCGGGCGCGGTTGAACTGCCCGGTACCAGGTGGGTGTAGACGCTGCCGAGGGCCGCCGCACCGGCCAGGGCGGCGACTGCGATCCACCGGGTGAGTCGGCGGGCACGACGCAGGCCGCGATCGCGTCGTTGTGGGGAATTCGCGGGGGAGAGGGTCCGGTCGAATATCGTCGGGCGAGGGTGCCATGGCAGCGGCTCCTGGTGAATCGGCGGCCCGGATCGGCTGCGTGCACCTTCAGGCTGTGCCCCGGGCACTCAGGAACTCGCTCACGTCTTCTTCAGAACCGGTAAAGATCTCGGGATGCCGCACGACTCGCCATCGCCCACCCGCGGTCCGTTCCCGGGCGCCTTTCAACGGCTCGACTCCCTTACCGGAATTCGCGATCCTGCCACAGTGGCAGGTCGAGCACGGCGGTCAGCCCGCCGCCCGGGGTGTCCTCCAGCCGCGCCGCACCGCCGTTGGCGGTGACCAGCCGGTGGACGATGGCCAGCCCCAGACCGGTGGACCCTGAGCCGTCACCGCGGGCGTCTCGTCGACCGGGCCACCCTCGGGACCCTCGCTCGGGTCGACCACGAGCGTGCCCGGTGTTCCACATCGTCGCCGGGTCGAACTCCAGGTGGACGGTGCCGGGGCCCGGGTCGATGAGGACCTCAGTCCCTTGCCGAGGAGTTCGGCGTAGTAGCCATTTCTGACCTGCACGACTTCGCCGACGTGCAGGTCCCACCGGTCGGCGAAGCGCCCGGCCGCGCGCTCGGCATCGGCCAGATTGCGGACTGGTCCATCGCGGGAGAGAGCATCCAACATGGCCCCGGGGCCGGGCCGTCCGAAGTCGCTGCCCGCCCCCCACACGACCGATGCGATGAGTGTGGCCACCGCAGCGACCAGCACGGTGAGTGGCAGCCAGTGGCCGTGTAGCCGGTTACCGGGCCCTCGTCCGGTGGGCGGCGAGGTGCTTGCGTGCCTCGTTGTAGGCGTCGGCATCGATCTCGCCGGAGGCGAAGCGACGATCGAGGATCTCCTCCGGCGTCTCTCTGGGGGCCCACCCGTGCTCCGTGCCTCCGCCGCGATCGGCGGGGCGCCGGGTGAGGTGCACCACCGCCCACACCACGAGCCCGATCAGCGCAATCCACAGCAGCGGCATGAAGGCCATCCAGGCCCAGCCGCCGTTCCAGTACGTCACCGCAGCTCACCTCCTCAGGAGGCTTCCTGCTACCTATTGTCCGTGCACCTCCGGCCGGGTGCCAGGGCCGTTCGGCCTCGCCGCTGAACCGAGAGGCGACGGGACGGCCGAGCGTGTCAGTGCCGCACGGCTCCTCGTCCTGCGTGCACTCGGTCGAGCCCCTCGGGGCTTGTACGCAGCCCCTTTATCGCGCTGGCCAGTGCTGCCATCGCCAGTTCATTGTGGGTGTGGACGTGCAGATGGGCGAGGGCGAACGGTTCTTCCAATGGCAGGTGGACGGGCCGCGGTGATGAACAGGCCGACGGCCACCGGGAAGGTCACCGAGAGCACGGGGACGTTGGTCCAGGACTGGTTGAGGCGGTCGTTCGCGACATCTTCGCGGATTGCGCGAGTTTGTAGGAGAGCGTCACCCACAGGACGGCAGCGAGACCGACGATGGTGCGGATCTTCTGGGTGCGGGCCACCACCGCGTCGTCGACTCGGCCCGGCCGCGACGGCCTGAAGACCTTGCGTACGATCGCGATGGGACCGACGGCACGCCACAGTCTGCGGGACGGCCCCCCCGACGCACAGGCGGCGGCATCGGCTGTGGATATCCGGGGTGCGGAGGTTGGGGATGGGGGGCGTGGGGCGGGTAACCACCCTGCTGCTGAGGCGTGTTGTACGGGTAGGGGCCCTGAGGTGGCGGGGGCGCGCTGCGACCGACAGTTCCTGCAGCAGTCGCTCAGCGACTTCGCGGACGAGTTCAAGGCCATCTGCCGAAGGTAGTGCCTCAAGCAGGCGAAGCAGGTCATGCTGGGGCAAGACTACCGTGCGTCCCCTGGATCGAACTGTTCGATCACCAAGGACAGTTGCATGGTGGCCTGCCCCGCTTTCAGGGAGCATTCACCGGCAGTCGAGGCACGCGAGAGCACGGAAGCGGCGCACTGCCCAGCCAAGATCAGCTACACCACACCATGGCACACCATGGCCTTCGAGTGGAGTGAGCCGCCTGACCTCCGGCCGCGCGGACAGCGTCACATCCGTCCCGAGCACAAGGTCCCAGCGGTACGCGTGACGGTGGTGTGATCGCGTCCGCCGGTCAGGGGGCCGCGCAGACGGCCTCGACGAAGTGGCCCACCTGGTCCTCGGGCAGGTGACGTGCGAGGTCCGCTTCGCTGATCACGCCGACGAGGCGATGGTTGTCGATGACCGGCAACCGCCGGATCTTGTGCTCCTCCATTGCCCGAAGTACCTGGTCGGCATTGGCTTCGGCGTCGATCGTGATCGGCTTGCCCTGTTCGAGCTGGCCCGCGGTCATGGTCTTGGGGTCCTTGCCCTTGGCGAGGCACTTGACCACGATGTCGCGGTCGGTGATGATCCCGTGGAGCCTGTCGTCCTCGCCGCAGATCGGGAGGGCTCCGACGTCCAGTTCCTTCATCCTGCGTGCCGCGTCCTGAAGCGTCTCGTTCTCCTGGATGCAGGTGGCACCGGCATGCATGATCTCCCGGGCGCTGGTCATGGCCGTCTCCTTCGAGCGTCGTCGCCGTCCGCGCGGGGAGAGCCCATGGAGCCTGGCTCGCCCCGGCCGGAACTCCTCCAGACCAGTGTGGGTTCTTCGTATCCCATGCGCATGCCGGGCAACAGGCGGGCACGTCACCCGAGCGGGGCGGGCTCAACTTCCCTGGGCCGCCGAAGGGCCGACGCGTGGCGGCCGTTCCGGTCTCAGCCGCGCCTGCAACCGCATGACGACATGGCCGAGACCCGACAGCACAGCGGCGATCGCAGGTCGGCAGGCGGAAGCGCCTCGGCACCCAACAGGTCTCGTAGGGGCGGGAGACAGACGCCGGCTGCCTGGAGCATCAGTGCCGCGCCCACGGCGACCAGCAGGAACGGGTTGGCCAGGCTGCCGGGGCGCGCCCGGGAGCCGAGGGCCACGCCGAGCTGGGTGGAACACCATGGATTGCCAGGGGCGGCCGGTCTCCCGGGCCCAGACGCCGACCACGAGCGTCACCATGGCGACGAAGGCCCCCATGAACAGGATCCGCAGCCACAGACCGGCACCCAGCACGCTCTCCTCAGGAGGCCGGGGCGGGTGGCCCATCGTGTCCGGGGCGACGGGCTCCGCACCCAGGGCGACACCGGGCAGGCCGTGCGTGAGCAGGACGATGGCGTGCCGGTCCGCCATGCGCCGTGCTCCCAGAGCGAGAGCGAGCGTCACCACGGCGGGAAGGGACTCCGGAACGGCGGCCACGGCAAGGCTGATCGCCGCCACGATCATCAGCTCCACCGGCTGACCGCGTACCAGCCCGAGAGTGAGCACCGCCGCGCACAGCGCCACGGTGACAGCAGCCAGTGTCCGGCCGAACCTCGCCAGCCGGTGCTGCAGCGGAGTGGGACCGGTCGCACCGCCCATCAGGGAGGCAATCCGGCCGAGCGCGCTGTCCGCCCCGGTAGCGGTGACCACGATTCGGCCGTGGTCACGAACGATGACCGTGCCCGCCGACACCGCCCCGCTCGCATCGTCCCTGTCCGGCGCCTTCTCCACCGGAACGGACTCACCCGTCAGTGACGACTCGTCCGCCGGCAGCAACGCTGCAGCAGACACGTCCCCGTCCGTGGGAACAATGTCACCCTCGGCCACCAGGACCAAGTCGCCCGGCACCACCTCGGCAGCCGGGACGGAGCGCTCCTCACCGTCCCGCACCACCCTGGCGGCGGGGGCGCTCATAGCGGACAGGGCCATGACCGCCTGTTCCGCCCGAACCTCCTGCACGACGCCGACCACAGTGTTCACAGTGATCACGAGCAGGATCACTGCGGCGTCGGAGAGATCAACGGTTGCGATCGTCAGGGCGGCCGCCACGAGCAGGACCATGATCAGCGGATCGCGCAGCTGCTGCAGCATCCGTCGCCACGCCGGGGTCCGCGGCTCCGAGGGGATCTCGTTGGGCCCGTGGAGGACCAGCCGCCGCGCGGCCTCGTCGGACGACAGCCCCGTGGTGGGATTCGTGCCCCGAGGCCAGTCGGCGTCCGCCGCGGACTTCCGGCTGCCGCTGTGCCGGTTCACGGCCGTGGCAGAGGCGTGATCGGACGGCTCTGTGCGTTGGATGCCATCGCCGCTCCTGCCGTGTGACCGGCCGCCGCAGGGGCGGAATCCCGCTTTTCAGAGCGCCACCCCGGCTCAGGGCTGCGCACGGCCGCGACCATGGTCGGCGGCGTACGCGGCGAAAACTTCCGTCGGTGTTCCGCCCGTACGCAGGAAACGCTGGTCGAGGATGGCGGCGAGGTCTTTCAGCGCGCCGTCGAGCAGGTCACCGGCCAGGCGCACCTCCGGCCGCCGCGCTGCCTGGCCGCGCTGCGCAAGGGCGGCGGCGTAGCCGACCGTGGCCGCCAGCGACGAGTGGTCCTCACCATCGTGGAAGTAGTACGCCTCGGCGTACTGGGTGAAGTCGATGCGGACGCGCACGACATCGGTGGTCAGGCTGTTCAGCAGCAGCGCCCCCGCGGTGCAGTCGATCTGCGGCGGCGTCGGGTCGGCATCACGCAGCAGCGCCAGCCGGACGGCCAGGACCCTCCTACGGGTCAGCGCCGGGTAGATCTCCAGCACCCAGGAGACCGTGGCCGTCAGCAGGGCGAAGCCCACGAGGGCTTCCAGCGGTGAGACCAGACGGAGCCAGCCCTCGCCGGGTGCGATGTCCCCCAGCCCCAAGGTGGCCACCGTGACCAGCGACAGGTACACGGAGTCGAGCAGCGCCGGTTCCTGAGCCGCCTTGGAATTGGGCGAGAACACGAACGCCCCGGGCATGTGGGGCCAGTAGACGATGGCCCAGCCGAGGACGACCGTGGCGGCCCACATACCCACCACCGTCACCATGGCGAGCGGCCCGACGAGCCCCACCACCCGCCTGCGCGCACGAAAGCGCCGAGCCAGCCGCCACATTGCCGTCATGACCAGGCGGCTCAGGCCGCCGTGGCGGGTGGGATGCCAGAGGGTATGGAACAAGTCCCGCAAGGTGACCATGACGAGCCCGGCGCCCACAAGCGAGACCAACCACTTCATGTACGTCTCCAACAGCCCTGTCACCCGACATGGAGCCCCGCTTTCGGAGCCCGGTTCCAAAACTGACGGATCATGCGGCAGGCGAGGGACCCGGCACGCCCGTCCGCGCGGACCAACCCGCCGACAGCACGAGCGCGCAGGTCTCCCCGGGCGCGACGGTGACGGCGCGGTGGGCCGGCATCACGCGGACCGGAGTCTCCTCCGAGTCGGGCATACCGATCTGCAGAAGTCCGGTCCGTCTCCGTACTCCGACACCCCAGTGACCGCGACCGCACAGCCAGAATCCGTACTCGGAGAGCGCCGGAAGAGGAACCGGGGCCAGCCACAGGGCGTCCTCACGCGTCTCCAGTCCCCTCAGGCCGCGCCGGACCAGGTCGGGGGTCCGGCCATGGCCCCGAACCTCCCTCTCCCATCACCCACATGCGGGAGTTCAGTCTCGCTGCGGGACAACTGCCACCGGGCACCCGGCGTGATGCAGCAGAGCATGGACGACCCTGCCGAGCTGCAGACCGAAGTGGCCGTGCCGCCGCAGCGCACCCACAACGATCAGGTCGGCGTCGGCCGATGCGTCCAGGAGGACCTTGTGAGCGGGGCTCTCGACCGCTCGGCGGTGTACTTCAACCTTGGGGTGATCCCGTACTGCGTCGCGCAGTGCGTCGGTGAGGAGGGCCGAGGCCCGTTCCTCGTGGACACTGGCGGCGACCTCGAGAAGCGGTTGATCCACGTGCTCATGGGCGGGGTAGCGCCAGGCCCGGACGGCATCCAGGGCGCAGTTGCGCACCTCGGCCTCGCGGAAGGCGAACCGTACGGCGGTCGAGCCTTCGGTGGAATCGCCGACTCCGACCACCACCCGGCCGTAGGAGCCCTGCCGGTTCTGCTTCCCGCCACGGACCACGATGACCGGGCAGACGGCGCGGGCGGCCACCGCGAGGCTCACCGAGCCCAGCAGCAACCCGGCGAGCTCACCGCGGCCGCGGGAGCCCGTGACCAGGGCCGAAGATTCATGGCCCACGTGCAGCAACACGGACACGGCGTCGTCGGGCAGCACCTCGCTCGACACCTTCAGCTCCGGGTTGCGGACCTGGGCGCGTTCCGCGCAGGACGCGGCGATGTGCTCCGCCATGATCTCTTCGGACGGGCGGTCGGTTGTGAAGGACGGGCGGCCTCCCTCGTACCGCTCCCACAGGGAGGCGTAGACGAGCCGCAGCGGCAGTCCGTGGCGTGCCGCCTCGTCCGCCGCCCAGTCCACGGCCTGCAGGCTGGAATCCGATCCATCGACACCCACGACAAGCGGGAGCTCCACCGCCCCACCGCCTTTCTGACCGGCAACCGCGAGCCTTTCTGTCCGGCAACCGCGAGACCTTCACCGTCGCACCGCACCGGGTCCATCGCGACACCTGGACCGGCTTCGTGACACGCGCATCGGCTGGGGAGCAGACCTCGGTCCCGGTTGCACCGCGCCCGTTTGCGGCGATCGTGGAGTCATACGGCCGGGAGGAACAGCGCTGGGTGCGAGCCCCTCGCCCACCCGACCACGAAGACCACGGCCCCGCACGGTGAGACATCGTGACCGGATACGAAGCCCGCCCCGCTGCCGAGGCCATGGAGAAGGGAAGGCCACAGTGGTGACGAGGCCCGGCGTTTTCGGCGCCCTGAGCAAGGAGCATCGCGAGCAGATCATGTCGCTCGCTCGTGAGGTGTCGTTCGCGACGGGCGAGCGCATCTTCAACGAAGGCGGAAAGGCCGACCGCTTCTGGATCATCCACACCGGCACAGTGGCTCTCGACCTTCACGTGCCCGGCCGGCAAGCAGCGGTCATCGAGACCCTCGGTGCCGGGAAACTGCTGGGCTGGTCCTGGCTGGTCCCTCCCCATCACTGGCATCTGGGGGCCGAGGCCAGCAGCCCGGTGCGTGCCTACGAGTTTGACGCGACGGCGGTCCGCGAGATGTGTGCGAAGGACCGCCGGCTGGACCACGAGCTGTGCACCTACGCCCTCGGCGTGCTCGCACGCCGACTCAGGTCCGCCCGGGTACGCCTGCTCGACCTGTATGCACCCCACGGCGCGGGCGAAGTGCCCTGACGAGGCGAGAAGAGGCGGTTGGACATGCCCGACACCCCTCACATCGTGAGCGCAGCACGCCACTAATCCTCAACAACCACAGCTACACCGTTGATTGCGTTGATTGGACAGTCCGTGGCCGCGCGCCTGGTGCGCGCCGTGGTGCAGCTCCACTTTCGGGTGCGTCGCGGTGCGGCCCGCGACCGTCTCGCACAGCACGCGGCGGTCCCGCACCGCGGCGTCCTCGTCCAGGACACCGAGGAGCGGCGGATGCCACACGTAAAGGGCCCGCAGGAGCGCTCCTCGCAGGGCCGCCTCCTCGAACGTCACATCCACCGCCGCGGCCGAGTGCGGACTGCCGTCGACGCCGACCACGAAGTACGCGGACTGCTGGGTGGTGGGTTCCGGCTCCGGTACGACCGCAACCGGGCAGGGAGCGTGGGCGGTGAGCGGAAGGGCCACTGAAGCGGAGGTGAACATTTCACGCCGTCTGCTCAGGTGCCAGGAGCCCACCACGACCGAGGCGGCTCTCCGCGTCTCCTCGCGCAGGACCCACGCCGGCTCTCCTTCCGCCAGCAGGGTCGACACCTCCACCGTCGGCAGCCGGGACTCGACGAAGGCGACCGCCTCCTTGAGCACCTGGTCACCCAGCCCATGCAGCGCCCGGTTCCACTCCTCCCAGGACGGCCGTATCTCCCCGACCGGTATCCGCGGGTCGGGGAGACCCTGGGCATGGACGAGCTGAAGCGGCAGGGCAGGTCAATCCGCTTCGTCGGCGGCCCAGGCGAGCGCCAGCCGCTTCGAGGGATCGGGGCCGACGCCCACCACGATCGGCGGACGCCCGTCCACATCAGTCATGGCATCTCCAAGAGGTCTCCACGCCGCCGTCCGTCCACTGTGCTTCCAGCCTCGCCCCTGCCGCCGAGCTCCGCCACGCCAAGTCTTCGCGATGCGGGGCGTTGCCCGCTGCTGGAGGCTGGAGGAAGGAGGAAGGAGGGAGGCGGGCCAATAGGTGTCGGCCGCCCGAGCGGTAGGCCGGATCAGCCCGTAGCAGGTGAGACGGAGGCGTGTCGTGGGGAACCCGGTCGTTGTGGGAGTGGACGGCTCGCCGTCGAGCCTGGACGCGGTGGAGGTCGCGGCACACGAGGCCGGCCTGCGTGGCGTGGGACTGCGGTTGATGCACGCCTTCGGGTGGCCGTCGCTGCACGTACCGCCCGGCGGGCCCCCCTGGAATCCAACCGTGGCGAGGTTGCGCGAGCTGGTGGACGGCACACTGATCCAGGCCGAGCAGCGGGCCCGCGGAGCCGTGCCGCAGGTGGAGATCACGCGAGAGGTCACTGTCGGTGAGCCGCTGATGGTGCTGGAGATAGAGTCGCGGACCGCCTCGCTCGTCGTGGTCGGCAGCCGCGGACTGGGTGCGTTCGGCAGCCTGCTGCTCGGTTCCACTGCCGTACACCTTGCCGCCCACGGGCGCTGCCCGGTGCTGGTGGTGCGCGGTCGGCCGGGCCCGAGCGGTCCCGTACTGCTCGCGGTCGACGGCTCACCAGCGGGCGAGGGAGCCGTCGAGTTCGCCTTCGCGGAGGCGTCACTGCGCGGCGTGGACCTGGTGGCACTGCACGTCTGGAACACGTGGAGCGAGCGGGCCCACGAGGAGGGTCCGATCGATCCTCTGAACGTGGTGGTGGACATCGACCGGCTCCGCGACGAGGAACAGCACCAGGGGCCACAGCACAGCGGTGTTGCGTTCCGGTGTGGCCGCTGCTCGGGCATGCGGCCGACCACACCGCTGCTTTGTGGAAACAGCACGTGACCAGTTCCGATGCGTCCACGGAGAACCCGCAGACGCTCGTGTTCCCCCTTGGTACGCCGTCGCCGTCGCCGTCGCCGTCGCCGCTCGCCGCCGACGGGCTCGGCAGCCGGCCCGGCGGAGAGGTGACCGGTGCCCTGGTGGTCCGCCGGCTCGCGTCGACCGGGCCTGTCCTGACCGATGAGGACGACGCACGCGCGGCCCTGCACGCCTACGACAGTGAGGTGTACGCGGCGCGCGCGGCGACGGCGACGGACTGGCCACGATGGGCACAGTCGTCGCGGGCGCCGTCGTACTGCCCCAGTCGCTACGTCAGGAAATGGGCCGACCGGATACAAGCGGGACCCCGGCCCCGACGTGGCCCGCCCGGTGGTGCCGTGCCACGGTCACGGACCACCGCGCCGGCCGGGGGCGGCGTTCATCAGCCATGTCACCGTACGGCTGACGTCCGAGAGCGAGACGATTCCGACGAGCCTGCCGCCGTCCAGGACCAGGACCCGGTGCTCGGCGCCCGGCTCCATGCGCGGCAGCAGATCCGCCAGCGGGCTGTCCGGCCCCACCACGATGGTCTGCGACAGAGGCACCATCACCTCCCTCACCGTCACGGCATGGGTCTCAGCCTGCGGCACCCGTCTGGCGCCCTCCAGGGTCACCAGCCCGATCGGGGCCCCGTCGTCGGTCACCGGGAACGCCGAATGCCGGTAGCGGTAGCGCGCACCGGTGAGGAAGCCCGCGACCGTGGTGTCCGCAGGAACCGTGAGAGGTTCGGTCGTCATGGCGTCCCGCACCGGGACACCGGCGAGCACGCCGCGCATCTGGGCCTGCCGCCCCTCGGCGGTGGCGGCCGCGATGAGGAACCAACCGATCAGCGCCAACCACAGGCCGCCGAACGCGCCGGTCCTCATGAACGCGATCAGTCCGAGGACTACCAGCAGCCACCCGAGGACCCGCCCCGCCGCGGTCGCGCCGGCGGTCGCCCGCAGCCGGTCTCCCGTGCGCCACCACAGGAACGCGCGCAGCAGCCGGCCACCGTCGAGCGGCGCGGCGGGCAACGCGTTGAAGACCGCGAGCAGCACATTGATGCCCGCCAGCCACGCCACCATCTCCACCACGATCCCGGACACGGACGCCACGTCGAGCAGCCAGGCGCCGAGTGTGAACAGCCCGCCCAGCAGGAGGCTGACGAGCGGGCCGACCCCGGCGATCCTGAGCTCCGCGCCAGGGCTGGACGCCTCGGACCTGAGGCGGGCCGCCCCGCCCAGCAGCCACAGCACGATGTCGTCCACCTCGACCCCGTTGCGCCGGGCCACGACGGCGTGCGCCAGCTCATGCGCGAGCAGGGAAGCGAAGAAGACCACGGCGGTGCACAGGCCGGCCGCCCAGTACACCGCCCAGGCACGCCCCGGATACGTCTCCGGAAGGCGGCCCTGCGACAGGCCGAACGCGATGATGCCGAAGATGAGCAGCACGCTCCAGTGCACGCCTACCCGGACTCCGGCGATCCGGCCCAGCACGAACGTCGCCCGCACAGCGCTCTCCCCTGCTCGAACCGTCACCCGGCAGACAGCCGTCCCGCTCCGACCGCCGCCCCACCCCCGCCGCGCCTTACCGCCGCCCCGCCCCGTTCGGTCGGACGACGCGAGCACACAGACCCCGATCCCCAGGGAAGCGCAATGGGTCGGCGCGAAGGGAATACCACCACCTATGGGGACGACCTCCGGGTCACGGGCCTGGCCCCCGCCGGCTCATCGGGAGTGATGCACGATGTGCACACCACTTCGTTGTTGATCACACGCTCGCCTCGGACCTCTCGCTGCGCGGATCCTCTGACCTCCAGTACACCCTCGGACCGACGACTTCGCGCGCCGGAGGGCCACGGAGACATGGCGAGCACTGCAGGGTGCGACCACCTCGGTGCGGTCGTAGTGCCGCCGGGGCAAGCCCTCAACTGGCATGCCGGACAGGTCGGTTCCTGGACTTGAGGGGTGGTCCGGCCCGAAGAGGAGGTCGAGACACTCCTTCAGGAGTACGCGGACCTCATCGCCATCACCGGAGGCGAAGCGTTCAAAGCGCGCGCCTACGAAAAAACGCCCGCGCGATCGGCGGCTACCCCGCCGATGTTTCCCACCTCGACGTCGCGGGTCTGAAAGAAATCCCGGGCGTAGGCAAGTCGATCGCCGAGAAAGTCATCGAGTATTTCCGCACCGGCAGGGTCACGGTGGTCGAGGAGAGGTGAGCCAGGATTCCCGCAGGGGTACGGCAGCTCATCACCATCCCCATCCGTCGGTCAGTTCACTCACCGAGGAGATGCGCAGATCTTCGCCGCAAGACGTTCAGCAAGTTCGAGTTCAAGCGGGACCGGCATCCGCGCACCGTGCAGGCATACATGCTGGATATCAAGATGCTCAAAGGCGGGGACATTGACGCCGGGCCCGACGGCCAAACGCAACGGTGTTGCACACCATGGGACGTCATCTCGACCTGCCGCAGCAGCACGTGGTCTGGTCCGGGCGCCGTTGTTTCCCTTGGAACAGCCCAAGGCGCGCAGGAGTCTCTACCCAACGTGCTTGCGGAAGGACAGCGTGAGGACTTGGTCCAAGTCCTCAACAAGGACCTGCTGCTCGCGCAGTGGCCGGTGCTGCGACTTTTTGTCATTCGGCATCTCCGCGGTGTCCGGGAAGACGCCTTCCCGGGGCTTGCACAAACAGTCACGCCCGCCACATGAGCCTTCAAGCCTCACCCTGCGACAGGGGGCCCGGTAGTTGCGGGGTGAGGCCGGTCCCTCGGGGCCGTACCCGAGGCGGATCACCGTGTGCGCGTGGCAGGGGTGGGAGCCGATCGACGCCACGAGTTGTTTGCGCAGGTCGGGCCACTCCAGCGCCTGGCGCGGGAGCGATGCCTGGACGCGTGGGGTGTGGCGACCAGCAGGACCTGTTCGAGGGCCCGGCCCGCGCGCAGCCAGTCCGTGCGGCGGTCGTGCCCGGTGGACAGGACGGCGATCGAGGGCCGTTTTTCGAAGGGACGGGCGGGGAGCATGTCCGCGTGATGGTGGGCGCCGAAGTCGCGCATCGGGATGCGGTCCAGGAAGTCCTGAGGACCAAGCACCTCGGGTGACATGCCCAGGCCAGTGCTGTCCGCTTCAACCAGCGGCGGCTCTCCGCAGCTCGGTCGGCATCGAGGGAGTTGCGGCGCTCCGCATCCCCAATGATGCGCAGCACGCTGTCGGTCCGGCCGGGGGAGAGGTGGTGCAGCAGGGCACCTTCCGAGTGGACCACTTCGGCGAGTTCGGTGAGTACGGAGGTGGGCAGAGACCGTTCCGAGAAGGGGAAGCGGCGGCTGCTGTGCCGGCGCCACACGGCGTCGTACAGGGAAGAGCGCGAGGCCGTCCTGGAGGTGCCGGCAAGGCGTACGGCGGCGAGCAGGTCCGGCTCGTCGGGGCGCGGGAGCAGCCGGTGAACCGGTTCCCAGCCGAAGTGCTCGACCGCGACCCGCAGGTTCAGGACGCAGCGGCCGACGGGCAGGTGCAGAGCCCGGCCGGTCGGGTCGATGTGGCGCAGGCCGCGGCGCGTGGCCGCGCGGATCTCCAGCGTGAGCGTGTCCGCATCGAGGCGGAAGCGCCAGGGCTGGGTGTTGTGGATCGACGGTGCGGCCACGGCGAGACCAGCGTCTCCAGGGTGATGCCGTCGAGGGCTGTGGTGCGCATCGGAGCCTCCTCCCTGCCCTGCGCCTTCGGGGCGGCGGGCTTACGCTCACCGCACCAGCGTGGCGTCTGGCACGGCAGGAGCGGCAGGGCCGTCCGGCCCTGCGCGGGTTTCGGACGGCCCTGCCGGTACTCACCGAGCGGGACGTTCGCCCTTGTCCGTCTGGTCCAGGTGGGAGGCCAGTACCGCGGCCTGGACCCGGCGCTGGACGCCGAGTTTGGCCAGCAGACGGGAGATGTGGTTCTTGACGGTCTTCTCCGACAGGTAGAGCTTCTTGCCGATCTCACGGTTGGTCAGCCCGTCGCCGATCAGCGCGAGGATGTCCCTCTCGCGCGGTGACAGGCTCGCAAGCTCGGACGGCACGGCAGGGCTCTCCGCAGGGTCGGCTCGCAGCGAGCGCATCAGGCGAGCCGTGGTGGCGGGGTCCAACATCGACTGGCCCGACGCCACCGTGCGTACCGCTGAGACCAGGTCGGATCCCCTGATCTGCTTGAGGACGTAGCCGGATGCGCCGGCCATGATCGCGTCGAGCAGAGCCTCCTCGTCGTCGAACGAGGTCAGCATCAGACAGGACAACTCCGGCATCTGGCTGCGCAGTTCCCGGCATACCGAGATGCCGTCGCCGTCCGGTAGGCGCACGTCGAGGACGGCGACATCGGGGCGCAGCGCCGGTCCTCGCGCCAGGGCGTGGTCGACGGTGCCTGCATCACCGACCACCGAGATATCCGGCTCGGCGTCGAGCAGGTCGGCCAGGCCGCGGCGGACAACCTCGTGGTCGTCCAGCAGAAACACACGGATCGGGTTCTGCTCGCTGAAAGTGCGTGGCTCGGCCATGGCGACCCCTCGTTCCCCAGACGAGGGACAGCCTGCAGGCTGTCCCTGGGGACGATCATCACTCGCCCGGACCGAATGCACCAGGGCCGACCGGCCCCCCTCGTACCGAGGACGGGGCCCTGGGGGCCCAACGGCCAGACTGCCTTGTGGGTCTGGTCGGTGCCGGCAACGCGATCCTCCGGAGCGGCACGTCGAAGCTTCGCAGGGGTGGATCAGCGGCATTCCGGCGGGCCACAGGATTGCTGAGTCCGCGTGGGCCGGTAGCCTCCGAAGGGCAGTCTCTGCAGGGTCGGTTCGGAGATCTTCACCATGGTGCGGCGCCGCGGTGCCCTGGTCCTACCGCCCTACGCTCCGGCAGGTTCATGCCGAACCGACACTCTCGGTGCCGCCCGTCGGCGCGTCCGTGGCCTCGGATGACCTTCCCTGGCGCGCCAGGTCGAATTGGCCGATGGCGGCGACCGAGTGCGTTATGACGTCGCTGACGATGCGCGGGGGCCGTGCATGGTCGCTCCCTCTCGCTGTCGCTTCGGCTCGCATGCGCGCTCAGACGTGGCTGCCGGCGCCGTACGGGGCGTACAGGTCCAACAGCCGGGTCCGGGCGGAGCGGAGGCGGTGGGCGAGCACGTCACCGACCCATTGGGCGATGGTGCTGCCCATCGCCGGGTCTTCCTGGCACATGAGGCGGACGGCCGTGGCGTCGAATTCGTATGCCCGCACCGGGGTCGTCGCCTCGGCGCCCAGGTGCCAGACGTGCGGGGTGAACAACCAGGACCAGCCGATCAGTTCGTTGTGCCGGAGGGTCTCGATGACGGCTGCGCAACGGCCGGGCACGTGCATGTCGAGCTCGACCGTGCCGGTGCGGATGATCCAGAACCGGTCGGCGCGCCCGCCTTCCTCAAACAGCCGCGTCCCTTGCGCGAAGGTCACCTCACGGGCGACGCGCATGAGCCGCTGCCGGTGTTCGGCGGGCAGGGCGCGCAGCATGCTGGGCGTGGGGGTAGCGATCACGGCCTGCCTCCCGGCGGGGTGTTGGAACTGCCTTGGCTGCCCTTCCACAAACTCGGTGTCTCGAAGTACGAGGCGCTCGGTATCCCCTTCCGCCTTCGGGACAACCCGGTCCCCGACCCCGTCATGACCGAGAACGTCCGCGCGCGCTTCAGGCAGCAGGGCGTTGCGGCCTACTGACTGCCGAGCCAGATCCGATACGCGGCCACGGCAGTCGGAAGCGTCGGGAAGATCCGGTCCTTGCCGACCGAGTCCGCCAGGCCGTACGCCTCGAGGTCGTCCAGGAGGTCCTGTTTGACCCGGGCGAGGGCGAACACGATGCCGCGGTGGGTCAGTTCGCGGCGCAGTTCGTCGACCGCGTCGAGGGCCGTGATGTCCACCTCCACATTGGCCTCGGTATTGAGGACGAACCAGCGGACGGGGCCGGTCTGGTCGTCGACCGCGGCCAGGGCGCGGTGCCGGAAGTCCTCCGCGTTGGCGAAGAACAGCGGAGAGTCGTAGCGGTAGACGAGCAGACCGGGGATGGTGCGGGCCTGCGGGTAGTCGTCGACGTCGTGCATCCCGGCCATGCCGGGGACCAGGCCCTCGACGGCGTCGTGCGGTCGTGCCACCCGGGTCAGCAGTTCGGCCACCGACAGGCCGACGGCCACGATCACGCCGTACAGGATGTCCAGGGCGAGCACCCCGGCGAGGCATCCGAGGGCCAGGAGCATTTCCCGTCGGCGGAAGGACGCCAGCCGGCGGAAGCCCGCGAAATCGATCATGCGGGCTGCGGCGTAGACGACGAGCGCGCCGAGCACGGCGGACGGGGTCCGCGTCAGCAGCGGGCTGAGGAAGAGCAGCACGGCGAGCACCAACGTCCCGGCCACCAGGGAGTACGCCTGGCTGCGGGCGCCCGCAGAAGAGGCGAGCGCGGTGCGGCTGGCGCTGCTGCTCACGGGGAAGCCGTGCAGCGCCCCGGCGCCGAGGTTGGCCGTGCCCAGGGCGAGGAACTCCTGGTTGGCGTCGAGTCCGGGACCTTCGTCGTCGCGGTCGGTGAAGGCCCGTGCGGTGAGAATGAAGTCGGTGTAGGCGACCAGCAGCACACCGAGCGCGGGCAGCACGAGGTGCGGCAGCTCGCTCAGATCCGGAACCGCGAGGCTCGGCAGGCCGGACGGGACATCGCCGATCACCTTCAGTCCGTACCGGCCGTCGAGGTCGAAGGCCACCACGGCGGTGGTGCCGAGGACGACGGCCACCAGCGGGCCGGGCACGGCACGGGCGTAACGGGTCATCACGAAGAGGAACACGAGGACGGCGACGGAGAAGAGGACGGTGGACAGGTGCGCGTCCGGCAAGTGGCTGACGAAGGACCACAGCTGGGGGAAGAACTCCGATCCGGTCGTCTGCACGCCGGTGAGTTTGGGCAGCTGGTCCACCGTCATGATGAGCGCCACGCCCGCGAGATAGCCGATCAGCACGGGGCGGGAGAGCAGGTGGGCGAGGAAACCCAGCCGCACCGCCCTCGCCGCCAGGCACAGCAGTCCGACCGTGACCGCGAGGGCCGCCGCCGACGACGCGTAGCGCCCGGAGTCGCCGGCGGCGAGCGGACCGACGACCGTGGCCGTCATGAGCGCGGTCGTGGACTCCGGGCCGACCGAGAGCAGTCGCGAGGAACCGAACAGCGCGTACAGCGCGAGGGCCGGCAGGATCGCCCACAGGCCCGCCACGGGAGGCAGCCCCGCAACCCCTGCGTAGGCCATGACTTGCGGCACGAGGTACGCGGCCACCGTTACGCCGGCCAGCAGGTCGCCCTTGAGCCACGCACCCCGGTAGCCCAGGAGCGCGACGAGCCCGGGCGCCAGTCGGTGCCACCCCGAGACGTGCCTGCCCAAGCCCTGGGTCATCTGCCGCCTTCCGTCGTCTGACCTCATGATCCACCGGTGTGTGATCGGGCGCGAGACCTACGGGGACAGCCTGTGTGCCTGGCGTGCCGCATGGACCCCAACGGCCCCTGAAGGCAGGGCCGTTCAGCCCAGTGTGCACAGACCTTCGGCATCCGGTGCCGACCGGGGTGCGGGACGAGAGTAAGTCGCATCAGGCAACGAGCCGACCACCCCTGAAGGGAATTACGACCATGGCCGTGCACGAGCACCCTCACCGGAGCTCCGGCTTCCACCTGCCGTCGTTCCGCAGGCACCGGACCACCTCCGCATCCGAGTTCGCCGTGTCGGCACGCACCGACACGAGCACCGCGCGGGCGTACGCCTTCGCGTCCCTGCGTCTGCTCACCGGGTTCGTCTTCCTGTGGGCCTTCCTCGACAAGACCTTCGGCTTCGGCTACGCCACCCCGTCCGGCAAGGGCTGGATCGACGGCGGCTCGCCGGCGAAGGGCTTCCTCGGCTCCGTCGCCGCCGGGCCCATGGAGTCCACCTTCCACTCCTGGGCCGGCGACCCGTGGGCGGACTGGCTGTTCATGCTCGGCCTGCTCGGGATCGGCCTCGCCGTGACCGCCGGGTTCGCGCTGCGGATCGCCGCCCTCGCGGGCACCGCGATGATGGCGCTGATGTGGATCGCCGAGTGGCCGCCCGCCAAGCACCTCTCGGACGGCTCGCCGAGCATGTCCACGAATCCGTTCGCCGACTACCACGTCATCTACGCCGTGGCCCTGATCGTCCTGGCTGTCGCCGCCGCCGGCGACACCCTGGGTGTCGGCAAGCTCTGGGCCAAGCTCCCGCTCGTCCGCAGTAGCCGCTGGCTTCGGTGACCGCGGGAGGCGCGGCGGGCCCCGACGCGGGTCCGCCGTGCCGAGTCGTACAGGGGGTCGGTCGGCCCACATCCGGGACCAGCGGCCCCTGCCGGAGGAAGTCCCCGAACACAACGCTCGAATCGGCTCCTCGCCCCAGGAGGTGGAGATCATGCTCCGCACCATCACCGTAGGCCTCGACGGCTCGCCGGAGAGCCGGGCCGCCGCAGAATGGGCGGCCCGCGAAGCGAAGCTGCGCGACCTGCCACTGAAGATCGTCCACATCTGGGAGCCGGTACCGGAGCCCAGGGCTCAGGCGCCCCTCCTCGGAGGGGAGACCCATCAGCACTGGACCGAGCGAAGCGAGATGGGGGTGCCCCCAACCGAAGGCTGGGGGAGGATCCCCCGCGATGCCGCCGAGGGCATCAGCCTGCGCCATCCCGGCGTCGAGGTGACCAGCGAGCACGTCGCCGGCCGCCCGGGCGAGGTCCTCGCCGAGGTGGCGAAGAGCGCCGAACTGCTCGTCCTGGGCTCGCGCGGCCTCGCCGGGATCGGCGGGTTCATGGTCGGCTCCGTCGGCCTGTCCGTCGTCGCGCACGCGGAGCGCCCCGTGGTGCTGGTCCGCGCGCTGGAGCCGGCCGCTGACGAGCATGAGATGGACCCGGCGGGTGTTCCGTCCGCCGCCACGCCGTTCCGGCCCGTGGTTCTCGGACTCGACGTCGAGCGCCCGGACGGGACACTGCTCGAGTTCGCCTTCGACGCCGCCGCGCGCCGCGCCACGTCCCTGAACGTCGTACACGGCTGGTTCCCGCCGCCCTATTACGCCTACGGCACGCCCGCCAACCCCGCACTGCACGAAGCACTGGCCTTGAGCGACTCCAAGACTCTGGCCGAGGCGCTGCGGCCCTGGCGGCAGAAATTCCCGGACGTGGAGGTCGTCGAGACCTCCCGCTACGGCAGCGCGGCCGTCCACGTCGTGGACGCCTCCCGCGAGGCCTCCCTCGTCGTCGTGGGTCGGCGGATCCGCCGCAGCCCGTTCGGCGCCCACATCGGCCACATCACACACGCCGTGCTGCACCACTCCACCGCCCCCGTCGCCGTCGTGCCCCACGGCTGACCGATTCCCAGGAAGAAGAGACTCATGAAGGCAGCGGTCGTACGAGCATTCGGCGAGCCCCTGGTCATCGAGGAGCGCCCCAACCCGGAGCCCGGCCCAGGCCAAGTCCGCGTCCGTGTGGAGGCGTCCGGGCTCTGCCACACCGACATCCACGCGGCGCACGGCGACTGGCCGGTCAAGCCGAACCCGCCCTTCGTCCCTGGGCACGAGGGCGTCGGCCTCGTCGAGGCGCTCGGCGAGGGTGTCACCCACCTGTCTGTCGGGCAGCGGGTCGCCGTGCCGTGGCTCGGCAAGGCGTGCGGGCGGTGCGAGCACTGCCTGTCCGGCTGGGAGACGCTCTGCGAGCAGCAGGTCAACACCGGCTACGGCTGCGACGGCGGCTACGCCGAGAAGATGCTCGCCTGGGCCGACTTCGCACAACCGGTTCCGCAGGGCATCACCGCCCTGGAGGCCGCCCCGCTGACCTGCGCGGGTGTGACGACGTACAAGGCGCTGAAGGTCGCAGACGTCCGGCCCGCCCAGCTCGTCGCGATCTCGGGCATCGGCGGGCTCGGCCATCTGGCCGTGCAGTACGCGAAAATCGCCGGCGCCACGGTCGCCGCGATCGACGTCACCGACGAGAAGCTCGAACTCGCCGCGGAACTGGGCGCCGACCTCGTCATCGACGCCCGCAAGCAAGACGTCGGCGAGGAACTCAAGCGGCACGGTGGCGCGCACGCGGCCATCGCACTGGCCGTGAACGACGCCGCCTTCGAGGCGGTCAACTCCGGTCTGCGGCGCGGCGGCAAGCTGGTCATGGTGGCCCTGCCGGCGCACGGCACGGTCAGGGTGCCCATTTTCGACACCGTGCTGAATGGCACCTCGGTGATCGGCTCGATCGTCGGCACGCGGCAGGACCTCGCCGAGGTCTTCCAACTGCACGCGGCCGGACGCACCGAGGTCATCTACGAGGCCCGTCCCCTCGCCTCCGTCAACGACTCCATCGACGAGGTGTTGCGTGGCGGGGTCAAGGCCCGGATCGTCTTCGACCTGAGTGCGGGACGGTGAGGACGGTGGACCTCCCGCTCGTCGTCGGGGTCGATGGCTCCGAACCCAGCCTGCGGGCCGTCGACTGGGCGGCCGACGAGGCCGCCCTGCGGGGGCTGCCGCTGCGCCTGGTGTACGCCTCGCTCTGGGAGCGGTACGAGGGTGCCGCGCTCGCGGGGGACCTGGGTGAGCCGTCCGAGCAGATCACGGCCGAGGACATCGTGCGGGTCGCCGCACAGCGGGCCCGCCTGCGCCACACCGACGTCGAGATCTCCACCGCCGTACTGCCCGAGGAACCCGAGTACGCACTCGTTCGCGAGGGACGCCACGCCTCTGCGGTGGTGCTCGGCACCCGCGGTCGCAGCGGTCTCGTCGAGATGCTGCTCGGGTCGGTCAGCCTCACCGTCGCCGCCCACGCGGACTGCCCGGTGATCGTGTTGCGCGGCAGCCACGACAACCAGGCCGGCGCCGGAATCCATGGCCGCGTCGTCGTGGGTGTCGGCGAGAAGGGGACGAACTCCGCCGCCCTGCGCTTTGCCTTCCAGGAGGCGAGGCTGCGCCACGTGCCCCTGGACGCCGTACGGGCCTGGCGGTGCCCGGCGCACGAGACCACCGACCACCCCCTGCTCGCCGGCGAACCGGCACGGCTGCACGAACAGCACGCCACCGAGGTCCTGGAGGAGGCACTGAAGAACGCACCCGCGGACGTGGAACTGCACCGGCGCACGATCGAGGGCCCGGCCCGCAGGGTGCTCCTGGCCATCTCACACGAGGCCGACCTGCTGGTGGTCGGCGCCCTGCGCAAACCGGGGCACATCGGACTCCAGTTGGGGCGTGTCGCCCACGCGACGCTGCACCACGCCGCCTGCGCTGTGGCGGTCGTACCCGAGTGGGTGTGAGAGGGGTGGCCGGCTACTCGGAGGCTCGCGGCGTGGTCGGGGACTTAGGTCTGCAGATCGCGCGAAAGGTGCACATAGCCGGTCGACTCCCGCCGCTTCGGCAGCTCAACGCTTTCGCCGGAACCGCTCCGGCTGCTCCGTGTCGCTCACCTGGAACCAGTACTTGCGCAGCAGGATCCCGTCTTCTACGAGCGTTCGCTCGAAGAGCGGGCATTGCCGCAGGAACAGCTGGTACTCCTCCTTCGTGCAGAAGCCCATCACGTGCTCGACGCCGGCCCGGTTGTACCTGGACCGGTCGGCTTGGGCAGCGCCGCGATCCGGTCGACACGGGGGTTGAGGCGCTCGGAGACCCGCTTGATGGTGCCGCCCTTGCCGACCGCGTCCCGGCCCTCGAAGACCACGATCAGCCAGGCGCCCTCCACGCGCACCCACTCCTGCAGCTTCACCAACTCGGTCTGCAGGTGCAGCAGTTCGTTCTCATACGTCTTGCGCGGCAGCCTCGCCGCATCCTTGTCGGCCATGCCGCCTCCACCGCCCGATGACCTACACCGACGACTTCCGGAGTCTCACCCATGTCCACGGTCGAACACCAGGACGCCACCGTGCTTTCCGATGAGGAGCTGCGCTCCCTGGACGCGCACTGGCGTGCCGCCAACTACCTCGCGGCGGGCCAGATCTACCTGATGTCCAACCCGCTGCTCACGGAACCCCTGAAGCCCGAGCACATCAAGCCCCGGCTGCTCGGCCACTGGGGCACCTCGCCCGGCCTCAACCTCGTGTACACCCACCTCAACCGCGTGATCAAGGCGCGTGGGCTCGACGCGCTGTGTGTCTGGGGTCCGGGACACGGCGGGCCGTCCGTGGTCGCGAACTCCTGGCTGGAGGGCAGCTACAGCGAGACCTACCCGGACGTGTCGCGCGACGCGCAGGGGATGGCGCGGCTCTTCCGGCAGTTCTCCTTCCCGGGCGGTGTGCCCAGCCATGTCGCCCCCGAGACGCCCGGCTCGATCCACGAGGGCGGTGAGCTGGGCTACTCGCTGGCGCACGCCTATGGCGCGGCCTTCGACAATCCGGACCTGCTGGTGGCCTGCGTGATCGGCGACGGTGAGGCGGAGACCGGGCCGCTGGCCGCGTCCTGGCACTCCAACAAGTTCCTCGACCCGGTGCACGACGGCGCCGTTCTGCCGATCCTGCACCTCAACGGCTACAAGATCGCCAACCCGACCGTGCTCGCCCGTCTCCCGGAGGCCGAACTCGACGCGCTGCTGCGGGGGTACGGCCACGATCCGATCCACGTGACCGGCGACGACCCGATCCACGTGCACCGGGCCATGGCCCAGGCCTTCGACGACGCGCTGGACCGTATCGCCGTGATGCAGCGGACCGCCCGCGAGGACGGTGTCACCGAGCGGGTGCACTGGCCGATGATCGTGCTGCGCACGCCGAAGGGCTGGACCGGGCCCGCCGAGGTCGACGGGGTACCCGTGGAGGGCACGTGGCGCGCCCACCAGGTCCCACTGGCCGGCGTTCGGGAAAACCGCGAGCACCTACGGCAGTTGGAGGCCTGGCTGCGCTCCTACCGGCCCGAGGAGCTCTTCGACCCGGACGGACGCCCCGTCGCGGACGTCCTCGCCTGCGTCCCCGATGGCGCCAAGCGGCTCGGTGCCACCCCGCACGCCAACGGCGGCCTCCTCGTCCGGGACCTGCCCATCGCCTCGCTCGGCGACTTCGCCGTGCCCGTCGACAAGCCGGGTACGACTCTGCACGAGCCCACCCGGGTCCTCGGCGACCTCCTCGCGCAGGTGATGAAGGACACCGGCGGGCGCCGGGACTTCCGGCTGGTCGGGCCGGACGAGACCGCCTCCAACCGGCTCCAGGCGGTCTTCGACGTCACCGGAAAGGCATGGCAGGCCCAGTACCTTCCGGTGGACGAACACCTTGAGCATCACGGCCGGGTGATGGAGATCCTCTCGGAGCACACCTGCCAGGGCTGGTTGGAGGGGTATCTGCTGACCGGTCGGCACGGGCTGTTCTCCTGCTACGAGGCGTTCGTGCACATCGTCGACTCGATGGTCAACCAGCACATCAAGTGGCTGAAGACATCAAGGCAGTTGCCGTGGCGTGCGCCGATCGCCTCCCTCAACTACCTGCTCACGTCGCACGTGTGGCGACAGGACCACAACGGCTTCTCCCACCAGGACCCCGGCTTCGTCGACCACGTCCTCAACAAGAGCCCCGAAGTCGTCCGCGTCTACCTGCCGCCGGACGCCAACACGCTATTGTCCGTCGCGGACCACGCGCTGCGCAGCCGGGACTACGTCAACGTGATCGTGGCCGGCAAGCAGCCCTGCTTCGACTGGCTCTCCATGGAGCAGGCCCGCGCTCACTGCGCGCGCGGCGCCGGCATCTGGGAGTGGGCGGGCACCGAGAACGGCGGCGAACCTGACGTCGTGCTGGCCTGCGCCGGTGACGTGCCCACCCAGGAGGTGCTGGCCGCCGCCCAGCTGCTGCGCCGTCACCTGCCGCAGCTCGCGGTCCGCGTGGTCAACGTCGTCGACATGACCCGGCTGCTGCCGCGCGAGGAACACCCGCACGGCATGAGCGACTTCGAGTACGACGGCCTGTTCACCGCCGACAAGCCGGTCGTCTTCGCCTACCACGGCTACCCGTGGCTGATCCACCGCCTGGCCTACCGCCGCACCGGCCACAAGAACCTGCACGTGCGCGGCTACAAGGAGTCCGGCACCACGACCACCCCGTTCGACATGGTCGTCCGCAACGACCTCGACCGCTACCGGCTGGTCATGGACGTCATCGACCGCGTCCCCGGCCTCGCCGTGCGCGCCGCCGCCGTCCGCCAGACGATGGCCGACGCCCGCACCAGCCACCACGCCTGGATCCGCGAACACGGCACCGACCTGCCCGAGGTCGCCGACTGGACCTGGAACGCCTGACTCCGCACCCCTGGAAGGAAACTCACAGCCATGACCGTACGCGTCGGCATCAACGGCTTCGGCCGTATCGGCCGCACCTACCTGCGCGCGGCCCTCGACCGCGCCGAAGAGGGCACCCAGGACGTCGAGGTGGTCGCCGTCAACGACATCACCTCGCCCGCCACCCTGGCCCATCTGCTGGAGTACGACTCGACGTTCGGGCGCATCGGACGCGACGTCCAGCACGACGACAGCTCCATCACGGTCGACGGGCGACGCATCGCCGTCACCGCCGAGCGTGACCCGGCCGCCCTGCACTGGTCCGATTACGGCGCTGGCATTGTCGTCGAGTCCACCGGCCGCTTCCGCGACCGGGACTCCGCGGCCCTGCACCTCAAGGGGGGAGCTCACACCGTGCTGCTGTCGGCACCGGGCAAAGGTGTGGACGCCACGATCGTGATGGGCGTCAACGACCGCTCCTACGACCGGCACCGCGACCGGATCGTCTCCGCGGCCTCCTGCACCACGAACTGCGTTGCCCCGATGGTGAAGGTTCTCAACGATGCTTTTGGCATCGAGCGTGGTGTGATGACCACCATCCACGGCTACACCAACGACCAGTCGCTGCTCGACGGCCCGCACAAGGACCTGCGACGAGCCCGCTCGGCCGCCCTGAGCATCATCCCCACCAGCACCGGCGCCGCCCGTGCCGTGGGCCTGGTGGTGCCGGAGCTGGCCGGGGCACTCGACGGGATCGCCGTCCGGGTGCCCGTGGAGGACGGATCGCTCACCGACCTCGCCGTCGTCCTAGCCCGGGAGGTGACCGTGGACGAGATCAACGGCGTGTTCGAGGCGGCCGCACAGGGCCCGCTGAACGGCGTCCTGCGCGTCTCCGAGGCGCCGATCGTGTCCCGCGACGTCATCGGCGACCCCGCGTCCTGCGTTTTCGACCCCGCCCTGACCCAGGCCAACGGCACCCTGGCAAAGGTCTTCGGGTGGTACGACAACGAGTGGGGCTACACCAACCGTCTCCTGGACCTGACCGCCCTCGTGGCGGACGACTGACGGGTCCGGAGGGGGCCACGGCCCCATCCCTGCCCGGTGGACGCAGGGACCATCGGGCGCACGCAGGGCCGATCGGCCCTCGGCCCGCCCCCGGACAGCCCCTGGGAGCGCCCTCCCGTCCGTCGGATGATCGAAATGTCAAAGAGCCACGGAGGAGAGCTGCGATGTCGGACGACACGCTCAACCGACCTTCGGTCCACGCCTTGCTCGCGGACGGCACCACCGTGTGCATACGTTCCGTCCACCCGGGTGACCACGACCAACTGCAAGGCCTCTACGAGGAGATGTCGCCGGAGAACCTTCGTCTACGGTTCTTCGCGGCCGGCCGCCGCTCGGCCGCCCTGGCCGCCGACCGTGCCTGCGCCCCGGTTCACCCCGGATACCGGGCCTTGCTGGCGGAGGCGAGCGGCCGGGTGATAGGTCTCGCCGAGTACGACACCGCCGGGGGCAAGGACGACGCGGAGATCTCCATCGCCGTCGCCGACGGCCTGCACCACCGGGGCGCTGGCACCCTGCTCGTCGAGCACCTGGTCTCGGCGGCGCGGGCCGAAGGCATCACCACTTTCACGGCCGACGCGCTCAGCGAGAACCACGAGGTGCTCCGCCTCTTCGCCGACCTCGGCCTGCGCACCTCTCGCCACTTCGAGGGACCTGAGGTGCGCTGCACCATCCACCTCGACGAGGAAGACGCTTACCTGTCGGCAATCGAGGCCCGGGGCCGGTCCGCCGACGTGGCCAGCCTACGGTCGCTGCTGCGCCCGGACGCCGTCGTGGTCGTCGGTGCCGGACGCACGCCCGGATCGGTGGGGCGGGCGATCCTCCACCACCTGCACACGGGCGGCTTCACCCGACGCCTCTTCGCCGTGAACCCCAGCGCCACGTCGATTCTCGGCGTGCCCTCCTATCCGTCCGTGTCGGCCCTGCCCAAGACCCCCGACCTCGCCATCGTGGCCGTGCCGGCCGCCGGGGTCCCGGCCGTCGCCGAGGAGTGCGGAAAGGCCGGAGTGCGCGCGCTCGTCGTCGCCACGGCGGGACTCGAACACACCCACGCGCAGGCGCTCCTGGCCGCCTGCCGCACCTACGGCATGCGGCTCGTCGGACCCAACTGCCTGGGCATCTCCAACACCGATCCGGCACTGTGCCTCGACGCGACCTTCGCCGCCGAGCACCCGCGCCCCGGGACGGCCGGTATCGCCGTGCAGTCCGGCGGTGTCGGCATCGCCCTGCTCGACGGACTGTCCCGGCTGGGTATCGGCGTCTCGTCGTTCGTATCGCTCGGCGACAAGTACGACGTCAGCGGCAACGACATGCTCCAGTGGTGGGAGAGCGACGGCCGTACCGACCTCGCCCTGCTGCACCTGGAGTCCTTCGGTAACCCGCGCGCCTTCTCGCGCACCGCCCGGCGCGTCACGCGACGGATGCCCGTACTGACCGTCGACGCCGGCCGCACCGACGCAGGCCGCAAGGCCGCCGCCTCGCACACCGCGGCCGCCGCCACCCGCACCATGACCCGCGGCGCACTGTTCACCCAGGCCGGCATCACCGCGACCCGCTCCGTCGGGGAACTCCTCGAAACCGCGGCCCTGTTGCACTCCCAGCCGCTGCCGGAAGGCACCCGCGTCGTGGTTGTCACCAACGCGGGCGGCGCCGGAGTGCTCACCGCCGACGCCTGCGCGGAGGCGGGGCTGTCACTTCCCCCGTTCACTGCCGCGATGGCCGACGAACTGCTCGGTGTGCTGCCGGACGGCGCCGCCGTCGGCAACCCGGTCGACGCCACCGCCGCGGTGTCCGAGGAACAGCTCACGGAGTGCGTCGACCGCCTCACCCGGTGCCCCGGCATCGACGCCGTCATCGTGGCCCTCGTTCCCACGGCGGTTGCCGCGGCCACCGGCGACGACCTGGTGCGGGCCCTCACCACAGCTCCCGCGCGGCGGGCGCGGCCGGTGATCGCTGTACGCCTGGAGCAGGACCTGCCCGTGCGGCTGCTGCCCAGCGTCGGCGGCGGCACAATCCCCTCCTACGCCGAACCGCAGGCGGCGGCTCGCGCGCTGGCCCATGCCGCCGACCGGGCCGCCTGGCTCGCACGGCCCGCAGGTCTGGTCCCCGACCCCGGCGCCGTCGAGACCGAGCGCGCCCGCACGGTCGTCGAGGAATACCTCGCCGCGCATCCCGACGGCGGCTGGCTCGATCCGCGCACCTGTGCCGAACTGCTGGCCTGCTACGGCATCCCGCAGATCCCGTGGGCCTGGGCCGAGACCGAGGACGACGCCGTGCTCGCCGCCGACCGGCTGCGCGGCTTCGACGGCCGAGTAGTCATGAAGGCCCACTGGCCCGGGCTCCTGCACAAGACCCAGCAGCACGCCATCCACCTTGACCTGCGTGGCGACTCGCAGGTGCGGGCCGCGTTCCGTGACCTGGAGACGCGTTTCGCGGGGCTGATGACGGGTGTGGTCGTGCAACCGCTCGCCGCGCGTGGCACCGAGCTGTTCGCCGGTGTCGTCCAGGACGAGGTCTTCGGCCCGCTCGTCCTGTTCGGGCTCGGCGGCACGGCCACCGAGGTGCTGGCCGACCATGCGGCCCGCCTCGCCCCGCTCACCGACCGCGACGTGCACGAGCTGATCACCTCGCCGCGGTGCGCCCCGCTGCTGCTGGGCGCGAACGCAAGCACCCCCGTCGATCTCGAAGAACTCGAGCAGCTGCTCCTGCGGCTGTCCCGGATGGCGGCGGACCTGCCGCAACTCGCCGAGGCCGACTTCAACCCGGTCCTGGCGACACCGGGCGGCGCCACCGTGCTCGACGCACGGGTGCGCCTCCTGCCGCGCCACCCCCAGGACCCGTACCTGCGCCGACTGCGCTGAGGAGGCAATGGCCATGAGGCACAACAAGGTCGGCTCCGTGATGACCACGGACGTCGTCCGTGCCGAGTACGGCACACCGTTCAAGGAGGTGGCCCGCCTGCTCGCGACACACCGGATCAGCGGGCTGCCGGTGGTGGACGAAGACGACAAGGTCATCGGCGTCCTGTCCGAAACGGACCTGGTGATGCACCAGGCGACTACTCCCGACCAATACGAACCGAAGCACCGCACCGGACTCACCGCACTGACACCGGGCGCCCGGAGGCAGACCGCGAAGGGGAAGGCCCGCACCGCCGGCCGGTTGATGACCGCACCGCCCGTCACCGTGCAAGCCGACGACACCATCGTTCAGGCCGCCCGCACCATGGCCCGGCGGCACGTGGAACGGCTCCCCGTCCTCGACGAGGAGGACCGGCTCGTCGGCATCGTCACCCGCCGCGACCTGCTTCTGGTCTTCCTGCGGCCCGATCCGGAGATCCGCGATGAGGTGATCAAGGAAGTCCTCTTGCGCACGCTGTGGCTGCCGCCGCGCAGCGTCGAGGTCTCCGTGATGGAGGGCGTCGTCACGCTCACCGGACAGACGGAACGCAAGAGCGACACGGAGATCGCCGTGTCCATGACCCGTCAGATCGACGGTGTGGTGGACGTGGTCGACGAGCTCACCTACCGACTCGACGATGCACGCCTGCGTCGTCAGGAACAGGCACTGCACGGCGTGGCCGACGACTGGCTGCGCCGCTTGTGAAAGGAGACGGACCGCCATGACGGGCACCGTGTTGGTCACCTACGGAACGACGAACGGATCGACGGCGCGGATCGCCGAGGCCGTCGCCGACGTCGTGCGCAAGGACGGGCTGACCGTCGAGACGCTTCCGGCCCGGTCCTTGACGAGTGTGAAGCCGTACGACGCCGTGGTGGTCGGAGGCGGGTTGTACGCAGGCGCCGGCACAAGGACGCACGGCGGTTCGTCCGCCGGCATCACAGCGAACTCGCGAAGCGCCCGGTGTGGTTGTTCAGTGGCGGTCCGCTCGACGCCTCGGCCGCCGAGCGGGACATCCCGCCCGTCCCCGGCGTGAGGCGGGCCACGAACCGGCGGGACGTCCGTGAGCACGTCACCTTCGGAGGATGCCTGGAGGAGGGCGCCAGGGGACTGGTGGCCGGGATGATCCTCCGCTCCGGAAAGGGCGGCGACTTCCGGGACTTCGGCGTGATCGAAGCGTGGGCGGCAGGCGTCGCCGATTCCCTGACGCACCCGTAGGAGGAAGAGGACAGGAGACGTTCGGCCCATGCCGACCGGCCTCGATGCCCGGTGCGAACCGGGCATCGAGGCCGGTCTCACGACATAGGTCGCGACGGCACCACGGCAACGGGGCATGTGGCCTCGTGCAGGAGAGCCCGCACGACCTCGCCCCACTCTGCGCCGGATTTTCGGCCCACCACGACCAGTGCGGCTTTCTCGGAGTGGTGGAGAAGTGCCTCGGCCGGAGTGAAGAGAACGACGTCTTCGAGTACCGGCACTTGCGGGTACTTCTCGCGCCACGGACGCAACACGTCGGCCAGGAGCTGTACTTCGTGGTCCTCCCACGTCGCCCGGTCTTCTTCCGGTATGCCGAAAGGCCACTCGGCGGCACAGGAAGGAAGCGACCAGGCGTGCACGACGTGCAGGCGCGCCCCGCGGACCCGAGCGCTGTCGAAGGCGAAATCAATCGCATCGTCTGATGGGTTTCGGGCGTCCACTCCGAGGGTGACCTGCTCGGAACGATACGCAGACGCGAGTCTGTCCGGAACGAGCACGAGCGGACGGTCCGAAGCTCCGACGGCGACCGGAAGGCGGGAGCCGGGAGGCCGGCCGGTGGCGGCAGCCTCCTGAGGAATGCCGCGCACGATCATTTTTGCCTTGCTCTGGTCCGGCGGTGAGCCGAGGACCCTACGCAGCGGTAGACCGTGCAGCCGTGCCTCCTGCGTGGCCCAGTCGACGGCGGAACGGCTGCGCGCCGGCGGGTCGGTACAGACAAGAATCACTTCTTCCATCGCAGTCCGCCCTTCCGGCGCAGCGGGACACGCACCTTCGCAGCCCAGCATGTCGCGCGCCTTCGTGCCGTGGCAGGGGCCGAACGGCCCGCGGATCCGGGCACTTTGGGCACGCAGGAAAGCTCCAGGCCGTCCTTCGGCCTGGAGCCCCGGAGCCGTGGCGTACTCAGCCGGTCCTGTGGCTCCACCGCGGTCCCACCAGATCCCATTCCCGGCCCCACTCGTCGACGCGGCGCCGGTCGAGTCGCCACCGGACCACCGCTCCAGCGCCGAACGCCATGCCGGTGAGTGCGGCCGCGGCCGTGGCACCCAGGAAGCCCGACTCGTTTGCCGCCTCCGTGGCGCCCGTCGGCGCGAGGGTGAGACGGCCCTGGTCGTCATGCCAGACCGTGACCCTGGATCCGGCCTTGAGGCCGGTGCTCACCAGGGTGCGGCCCGTGCGGGTCGAACCGTCGGGGTTCGTCCAGCGCACCGACGCCATCCGGCGATCGGTGGTTCCGCCGATCGCGGTGACGCTGCGCGGGACATCGTTCAGGAGCACAGCTCGCGCGAAATGCCGCTCGGCTCGCTGCCGGGCGAACACCTCATCCGCGGCGTGGGCCGTCACCAGCCCGGCGACGGTGCCGCCCACGGCGACGACCGTCCACACGGCCAGCACGATCCAGGCCTCGACGATGTCGTCGTGTCGCCGCAGCGGCGCCTCGACGATGTCGTCGTGTCGCCGCAGCGGATTGTTCCGCCACCGCCACAGCCGTTTCCTCGCGTACTTGCCCCTGGGCATCGGTCCGCACCTCCTCGTCGCCGTGGTGACACGTCCGAAGGTGACAGCCGCGACCCCACCACGACATGGGCCGACCGGGTGCCGCCGCGGGGCCGCTCGGAACCAACGCCACAGTCGGGCAGGGCCGTTCAGCCCAGGACGCTGCGGGGCCCGCCCGGACCCCTGCCGGCACACTTGGAGCAGCATCCTGGTGGCGCGCTGAGCCGGGGCGCACTGCTCACGCTGGCGGCGATTCTGCAGACCACGCTGTCGGCGCTCACCGCAGGCGACGCCGATCTGCCACCTGGACCTGGACAAGCCGGGCGTGCCCCTGAATTCACAGAGCTGAGCAGGACCGAGTGCGTTGACCTGCTCTCGACGCATGGTGCGGGAGGGCTCGCAGTGCCCACGGCCATGGGGCCGGTGATCGTGCCGGTCGATTACAGCGTTGTCGACGGCACGATCGTCTTCAGCACCGCCCGCGACGCGACGCCGTCGCTGGCGTCCGGCCGCCCGGTCGCCTTCGAGGTCGACCGCATCGACGACGTGAATCAGTCAGGTCTGGAACGTGCTCGTGCGCGGACACGCGCGCCTGGTGACGGAGCTCGGCGAGGAGCGTCGGCTCACGGAAGGGGCCCACACCACGCCACGGGCGGGCGGTCGACGCCACCTGTGGGCGCGCATCGACCCGTACGCCATCACGGGACGCCGGATTGCGGTCTGAACCGGGTCATTCTCAGGGCAACCAGGGACCGATGACCCTGGCTGCGGGTTCCCGCACCACTCGAGGATGGACCAGTGCATACCGCTTTGTCAGGTGAGAGATGAGATCGCACATGTACGCCAATGACGGATTCCGCGAACTCGACCGGCAGGAGTGCATGCTCCTGCTGGCCAAGGTGCCCGTGGGGCGCATCGTGTACACACGACAGGCGTTGCCCGCCGTCCTGCCGGTCAACTTCTGCCTGGACCGCGACGGCGCGGTGCTCCTGCGCACCTCAGCCGTCTCGGGACTGGTGAGCGCGATTGACGGGTCGGTGGTCGCCTTTGAGGCCGACGACGTCGACGCCGCTTCCCATTCCGGCTGGAGCGTCGTCGTCACCGGCGCGGCAGCTCTGGTCACCGACCCCAACGAGCACGCACGGCTCCTACGGACCGGACCGCGTTCCTGGGTGCCGTCGACGCAAGAGGCCTTCGTGCGCATCGACCCGGAGCTGGTCACCGGGCGCGAACTCGTCGGCGGCCGCAGCCTGTATGGCGTGCAACTGCCTTCCTGACGTCCGGTGACCAGGTTCCTCAGGCCGTCACCCCGTTCCGGCCTGGACCGAACGGCTCCTGCGACAAGGGCCGTTCGGCGTTTCCGCAGATCCTCTCGGCTGCTGCCCGGGGCGTCGGTGCACGACGAGCATCGTCCCAAGGAGACCGATGCCCTCGTCGGGCGGTGCCTCCACAAGCCGATCGTTCACGGAAAGGGGAGGTACAGCCATGACCCTCCATCACGTAGTTGTGGGAGTGGACGGCTCACTGGTCTCCATACCGGCGTTGGACTGGGCCGCGGCGGAGGCCGTACGGCACGGCGCCACCCTGCGTGTGGTGTGCGCGGTTCCCGACCGCGAAGAGGCCGCACCGGTCCTTGGTTCCGCCGCATCGCGCGTACGCGAGCGGCATCCTGGTCTGCCTGTCGTGACCGTCGCTGCAGAGGGCGGTGCGGTGCACGCACTGGCGCGCGAGAGCGCGGACGCGGAACTGACCGTAGTGGGAACACGAGGCTTGGGCGCGGTGACCGGCTTGGCGTTCGGCTCTGTCGGTCTGAGGCTGGGCGTGCTCGTACAGGGCCCGCTCCTGGTCGTACGCGGAGACCACCCGTGCGACGACGGACGGGACGTGCTGCTCGGTCTGGAGGACGACAGGGATGCGCAGGCAGGGGCGTACGCCTTCCAGGAGGCCGTGCGGCGCGGTGCGAGGCTTCGCGTCCTGCATTCTTGGAGCCATCGGCACATCACCCCCGAACTGCCCTCCCTCGTGCCGGCGCACAGTCCGGGCCAGGAAGCGCTGGCCCGCGACACCCGGGCGGAGGAGGCCGTACCGCACTACGCCCTCACTCGTTTGCAGGACGCGTACCCGGATGTCGTGGTGGAGACCCACACGGTACGCACCGCTCCTGCGGACATGCTGCTCGAGGCGACCCGGGAGGCCGCCGTGGTCATCATCGGCGCCCACCGCCGTACGAGCGTGGTCGGCCCGCGCCTGGGCCCCGTCGCCCACACACTGCTGCATCGTGCGCACTGCCCAGTGGTCGTCGTGCCACACGGATGACCGGCAGCCGGCTGCCACCGTCACCGTCGGTCTGGACGGCTCGTACGAAAGCCTCGCCGCCGCGGCCGAATGGACCGCTCGTGAGGCTGGGGTGTACGACATTCCCCTCCGCGTCGTGCAACGGGGGAGCAACAGCCGTACACCTGCTGGTGCGCTGCGCCAGAAGTTCGTCGGTGGATTCGCGCCTTGCCCGGCCGGGTTGGTTGTCCGCCCATCCAGCCCCGGCCTGCGAGTATTCGGCCAAGTCGGCGGCAGTGGGGCACCAAGAACTAACGACGAATTGATGGCGCAGGACACTAGCCGTTCGCAGGCGAGCAGGTTTCCCCCGCCGGGCGCGGATCGGTACGCTCGCCTGCTGCTCGGGTCGAGGCCTCTGCCCGAGTGGTCGGTGCCGGCGACGGTGACCGTTTCGCAGGACGCGGCGGGACGCTGGTTCGTCTCGATGCTGTGCCAGGACGCGTCGGTGGAGGCACTGCGGGTCACGGATGCCGCGATCGGGCTCCATGCGGGGATCACCAGACTGGTGACGCTGTCCACCGGGGAGAAGTCACCAACCAGAAGTTCGAGGGTAAGGACCGGGTCCGCCTTGCGAGGGCGCAGCGGGAGCTGTCCCGCAAGGCGGGGGCGACGGTGCGAACCGGGCCAGGGCCCGCCGCAAGGTTGCCAAGATCCATGCCCGTATCGCCGACCGGCGCCGGCACCACCTGCACAAGCTGACCACTCGGCTCGTGCGTGACGTCCCAACGCTCGTGATCGAGGACCTGACGGTCCGCACCATGGTCAAGAACCACTCGCTGCCCCGCGCCATCAGTGACGCGAGCTGGACCATGATGCGCTCGATGCTGGAGTACAAGGATGCCTGGTACGGAAGGGACCTGGTCGCCGTCGACCGATGGTTCCCCTCCTCCAGGCTGTGCTCCGTCTGCGGTACCAGCGCCGAGGAGATGCCGCTCAACGTCCGCGAGTGGACGTGCGAGGGCTGTGGGACCATCCATGACCGGGACGTGAACGCCGCCCTCAGCCTCAAGGCCGCCGGGCTGGCGGCTTCTGTCTGTGGAGCCGGTGTAAGACCTCAACGGAGCACTCCGGGCGAGCGGTCGGCGGTGAAACAGAAACCCTCACAGCGCGAGCCGCGAGAATCCCCCCTCGCTTACGACGCCGTTGGCAAAAGGACAGGGCGGGCATCCCGGTTCGCATTCTGGCTGGGAGTGGATCACTTGACCTGCGGGTCCGTGAGCCAAAGTGACCACCACGACCGACGGTTCGTCCCTTTCCCAACGGAGTCGTTTACGAGGGGGAGAAGTCAAACCCCGGGTGAGCTACCGGCGGTGCATGGTCTCCAGGGCGGCGGCCAGTACGTGGGGATCGTGGTGGCCCTTGTAGACCTTCGGCGGCTGTTTGCCCAGTTTCAGGAGCTGCGCCACCGCCGTCCAGGCGGTGCGTACGGAGTACTCGACGGTGAAGACGACGTCGTCGGGCACCTCGGCGAACTGCCCGATGAAGGCGAGGTTGACCGAACCTTCCGGAACCACCCGGGGCCGGTCATCGCCGCGACGGGCCAGGAACTGGCTGGTGATGTACGGCATCACACAGGGCACGACGGTGGAGGTCTCGAGGATCCGCGACGCTGTCCGCTCGTCGAACGGGAGGTGGTGCAGAACCTCCTCGAGGATCTCGTGGCCGGAGCACATCGTCATCGGCTTGGGCGTGTGGTTGCCCGTCCGGCCGGGGAACAGGCCGTAGCCCCACCAGACCCCGACGTCCTCCGGCTGGTCGCGGTAGACGGGCTGACGGTTGGCGACGATGGTGAGCAGCCAGTTGGAGTCGGTGAAGGTGATCAGGCCACCCTTGCCGGCCGGACGGCCGCTGAACTCCTCGAGAGCCTCGAGGAAGACCGGGTCCTTCGCGGTGACCGTGAACGACTCCCAGCGGGATTCCTTGACGCGCTTGTCGAAGACGGCCGGGTCGCCGAAGTCGTCGCGTCCACGGGCCAGCCGGTGCCACAGCAGCCAGGCGTCCGAGCGGCGCGGTGCCGGCGGGGGTGGGGAGGTGTGCGAGCCGAGGCTGGAGGCATCGGTCATGGAGCCGTTAGTGACGAGGACCAGGTCCTCGGGCGCGACGGTGATCTTCTCGTCGTGTCCGCCCCGGGTCAGGTGGAGGGTGTCCACCGTGCCGCTCCGGCTTCCCGGGGTGAACCCGAGGTCGGTGACACGGCAGCCGGTGTGCACGGTGACGCCTCGCTTCCGCAGCCAGGCCGCCAGAGGCCGCACGATGGAGTCGTACTGGTTGTAGCGGGTCCGGTGGATGCCCGACATGGAGGCGAACTCGGGGAAGAGGTGGATGAAGCGGCGGAGGTAGCGACGGAACTCGATCGCGCTGTGCCAGGGCTGGAAGGCGAACGTGGTGCACCACATGAACCAGAAGTTGGTCGTGAAGAAGTGGTCGCCGAAGCAGTCGGTGATCCGCTTGCCGTCCAGGTGCCCCTCGGGGGTTGCAAGGCAGCGGACCAGCTCCAGCCGGTCGCGCTCGGAGAATCCCATCGAGGTCGTGTCGAGGATCTTGCCGTCTTCACCGACGAGACGGGCGACGTCGTCCCACGCGAAGTCCACGTGTCCGGCCAGGATCTCCTCGGTCACGGTGACGGAGGGGTCGTCGAGGGTGGGGATGCCGGACAGCAGGTCGTACGTGCAGCGGAACTCGGCCTCGAACATGCGCCCGCCGCGCATGGTGTAGCCGGCGTCCGCCGTGCCGCCCGCGTCCAGGCTGCCGCCGATGGTCCGCTGTTCCTCGAAGAGATGGATGTCGGATCCCATGAAGCCGCCGTCGCGGATCAGGAACGTGGCCGCGGCCAGTGCCGCGATTCCGCTGCCCACCACATATGCCTTCGCCATCACACATCTCCTCGTTCTCGCCGGTCGATCGGGAACCGCGCTGTCCAGGTTTGCTGTGGCCCCGGGGCCCGTCAGTGGGTCGTTGGTCACCTCACTGGGTCCGGACGGCCCCCGAAGCGGGGGCTCGGCGGTGCCCGCCTGCGGATGGCGGACAGGAGGGCGGCCCAGTCGGTGGACGGTCACCAACGGGGCCTGCTCTCCTTGCGGATTCACGCCGTTCGGGAGTTCTCTGCCACGCTGCCGGGTCCTGCGGCGGAGTGCGACCTCCCGCTTCCACCGCGCCACGGCGGGGCCGCCGTCCGCTGGTCGTTGTTCCAGGTCTGGGCGGCCTTTTCGGTCTGGCGGCGCAGCCGGTCCTGGAGCCGGTCGACGACCTCCGTGCCCGTGGCCTCCTCGGCTACGGCGACCACCTGGCGGCCGCCGACGTGCAGGTCGGCCGTGGCCGACCATGGGTTCTCGGAGTGGGGCGCGGGTGCTCGCACGATGCGCACCTCGCCGGTGATGGCGGGAAGGCCCGGCCTGTCCACGATGGCGTCGATCTTCGTGCGGGCGTACGCCAGGGTCTCCTCGTCCACGACGCCGTCGGAACGCAGCCGGACCGTGGGCGTCGCCTGGGTGTTGTCGGTGGTCATGTGAGGTTCCTCCTCGGGGATGTCAGAAAGTTCGGCGCGGTTCAGGCCGCGGTGTCGGGCAGCCACAGGTCGGGGCCGAAGACCTCGTAGCGAATACGACTTGCGGGAATCCCGGCGCGCAGCAGTTGTCCGCGTACGTCTCGCATGAAGAGGAGCGGGCCGCACAGGAACACCGTGGCGCCGTCGGGGAGTTCGGTGTTGGTCAGGTCCATCAGGCCGGTGTGGGCGTCGGGTTCCTCCGGCCCGGGGCGCTCGTACCAGAAGATGGCGCGGGCGCCCGGCAGTTGCCCGGCAAGGTCGCGTGTCTCGGCGCGCAGGGCATGGTCGGCGGGGGAGCGGTCGGCGTGCAGGGCCAGCACCGGGCGGGTCGAGCCGAGCACGGCGAGGTGGGCCAGGATGCCGGTCATCGGGGTGCAGCCGATGCCGGCCGAGATCAGCACGACAGGGTTGGTTGCGTCGGTCGGTTCGTCGAGGAAGACGTCGCCGAAGGGCGCGGACAGCGTCAGCTCGTCTCCCTCGCGGAGGTGGTCGTGCAGCAGGGTGGAGACCTCGCCGTTGGGCCCGTCGCCGTCACCCGTGACCCGCTTCACGGTGATCCGCCGCAGCTCTCCCCCGGGGTTCGAGGACAGGCTGTACTGGCGCACCTGGTGCACTCCGTCGGCCATACCCACGCGGACGCTCACGTACTGGCCCGCGCGGGCCCGTGGCGCCGGTTCGCCGTCCGCCGGGCGGAGCAGGAAAGACACGACGTCGGCGGTCTCGGCGCGGCGTTCGACGACCGTCCAGGGCCGCCAGATCTCGCCTGGCCGGACGCCCGCGTCCTGGTAGAGGCGCGCCTCCCGGCTGATCAGGGCGCCCGCCATCAGCCAGTAGATCTCGTCCCAGGCGGCCGCCGCCTCTGGGGTGACCGCGTCGCCGAGGACCTCCGCTATCGCGCCGAACAGGTACTTGTGCACGATCGTGTACTGGTCGTCCGTGACGCCGACGGCGGCGTGCTTGTGGGCGATCCGGGCCAGCAGCGTGTCCGGGCGGGTGTCCGGATCGTCGAGCAGCGCGGTCGCGAATGCGGCGATGGATCCGGCCAGGGCGCGGCGTTGGGTGCCGCTGGCCTGGTTGCCGCGGTTGAACATGCCGTCGAGCAGTTCCGGCCGGTCCTGGAACATCGTGCGGTAGAAGCGGGCGGTGATCTCGTCGAGTGCTCCGGCCACCGCGGGCAGGGTGGCCCGTACGAGGGCGGTGGATTCTGCGGACAGCATGGAACCTCCCGGACAGGGCGGATGAAGGGGAAGGGAGCCGCGTCGTCTTGGGGCGGCGGTCTTCTGTGTAGCACTCACCGGACCGCCTTTCGGCGTCGTTGGGCGGCAGTGGGCCGAAGAGGGGCCGAAGGGCCCCATCACCTCGGGCGCATCGGCCCCACCAGGTCTCTTCGGCCGGGGTCGGACGGCGCTGTGGTACTGCCCCTCGGTCCCTGCCACCGCCGTCGCCCTGAACGGGCATCGCGGGAGGGCGGCCCCGATGTGCGCTACGGCCGTTCGGTCTGCTCGGCGTCCGGGTGGCCGTGTGTACGGCCGTAGTAGGCCATGCGCATGAGTTCCTGCATGTCGTCGAGCATGGGCATCCGCGGGTTGGCGGGCGCGCACTGGTCCTCGTAGGCGTTGAGAGCCTGTTGGGGCAGGGCGTCGAGGTAGGCGTGCTCGTCGACGCCGAGGTCCTGGAACGTCGGCTCGATGCCCACGGCGGCGCGGACCCGTTCCACCGCCGAGGCCAGCGATTCGACGCCCTCGGCCGGCGTGGTGGCGGGGAGGCCGAGGGTGCGGGCGATGTCCTGGAAGCGTTCGGGGGCACGGTAGTTCCCGTACTTGGGCCAGCCGGTGAGCTTCGTGGGGACAGTGCCGTTGTAGCGGATGACGTGGGGCAGCAGAACGGCGTTGGTGCGGCCGTGCGCGATGTGGAAGGTGGCGCCGAGGGTGTGGGACATCGCGTGGACGATGCCGAGGAAGGCGTTGCCGAAGGCCATGCCCGCGATGGTGCCGGCGTTGTGCATCTTCTCCTGGGCTTGAGGCCGGGCCGGGCGGTCGTTGACCGCTGCCTCGATGTTGTCGAAGATCAGCCGGATCGCGTGCAGGGCTGGGCCGTCGGTGAAGTCATTGGCGTAGACGGAGACGTACGCCTCGATGGCGTGGGTGAGGGCGTCGAAGCCGCTGTCGGCGGCCAGCGCCCGGGGCAGCCCCGTGGTGAACAGCGGGTCGACGATGGCCACGCTGGGTGTGAGCGCGTAGTCGGCCAGCGGGTACTTCTTGCCGGTGGCGGGGTCGGAGATGACGGCGAACGGAGTCACTTCGGCGCCGGTGCCGGAGGTGGTGGGGACGCACACCAGGCGGGCCAGCTTGCCGAGGACGGGGAAGCGGAAGGCGCGCTTGCGGATGTCGGAGAACTTGTGCCGCATGTCGGCGAAGTCGACGTCCTTGCCCTCGGCCTGCTGCTCGTACAGCAGCCACATCACCTTGGCCGCGTCCATGGGGGAGCCGCCGCCGAGCGCGATGATGGTGTCCGGGCGGAAGTCGCCCATCAGGCGGGCGCCGCGCCGGACGGAGTCGATGCTGGGCTCCGGCTCCACATTGTCGATGACCTGGATGGTGACCGGCTCGCGCCGCCGCCGCAGCACGCGCTCGACCCGGTCGACGAGTCCGAGGCGGGTCATCGTCGCGTCGGTGACGACGGTGACGCGGTGGATGCCCGGCATGGAGGCGAGGTAGCGGATGGCCTGCGGCTCGAAGTAGATCTTCGGGGGGACCTTGAACCACTGCAGGTTGTTGCGGCGTACCGAGACGCGCTTGACGTTCAGGAGCTGAGCGGCGGAGACGTTGTTGGACACCGAGGTGCTGCCCCAGGAGCCGCACCCCAGCGTCAGTGACGGCAGCAGGCTGTTGTAGATGCCGCCGATCGCGCCTTGCGAGGACGGGGCGTTGACGATGATCCGCACGGTCTTCATACGCCTTCCGTACGCCTCCCACAGCGCGGGATCCTCGGCGTGGATGACCGCGCTGTGGCCCTGCCCGTGGAAGGCGACCATGTCGGCGGCCAGGTCGAAGCCCCGTTGTTCGGAGTCGGCGCGGAGGACGGCGAGGACCGGGCAGAGCTTTTCCCGGGTGAGCGGTTCGTTCGCGCCGACCCGGTCGGCCTCGACCAGGATGAGCGAGGTGTCGTCCGGTACACAGAATCCGGCCTGTTCGGCGATCCAGGCCGGGCTCTGCCCGACGGCCGCGGGGTTGACCTTGGGTTCGCAGCCCGCGTCGGCGCCGACGGGGAACAGGAACGTCTCCAGCTTCGCCTTCTCCTCGGCGGTGGCCAAGTGCGCGTGCAGGGTGCGGAATTCGGCCAGGGCAGCGTCGTAGATCTCCTCGTCCAGGATGACCGCCTGTTCGGAGGCGCAGATCATGCCGTTGTCGAACGACTTGGACAGCACCAGGTCGTTGACGGACCGGCGCAGCTCGGCACTGCGATGGACGTAGGCGGGGACGTTGCCGGCGCCCACGCCCAGGGCGGGCTTGCCGGCCGAGTAGGCGGCCTTGACCATGGCGTTGCCGCCGGTGGCGAGGATGAGTGAGACACCTGGGTGCCGCATCAGGGCGTCGGTCGCCTCGACGGAGGGGGTCTCGATCCACTGCACGCAATGCTCGGGCGCACCCGCGGCGACAGCCGCGTCGCGCACGATGCGGGCCGCCTGCGCGCTGCAGCGCTGGGCGGAGGGGTGGAAGGCGAACACGACTGGGTTGCGGGTCTTCAGCGCCATCAACGCCTTGAAGATCGTGGTGGAGGTCGGGTTGGTGACGGGCGTGACCGCGCACACGACGCCGACGGGCTCGGCGACCTCGATCATGTCGTCGATGTCGTCGCGGGCGATGATGCCGACCGTCTTCAGCGGGCCCATGCTGTGCGTGACGTGCTCGCAGGCGAACATGTTCTTGGCGGCCTTGTCCTCGAAGACGCCGCGTCCGGTTTCCTCCACCGCGAGCCGCGCGAGCGCGGTGTGCTCGTCCAGGGCGGCGACCGACGCCTTCTTCACAATGTGGTCGACCTGCTCCTGCTCGAGCGCCTCATAGTCGGCGAGCGCCTTGAGCCCGTTCGTCACGAGCCGGTCCACCGCGATGGCGATGTCGGAAGGCGCGTCGGCGGTCGCGCTCGGGTAGTCGTAGCGGGTCATGGGGGCGAGCCTCCGTCGTTGAGAGGGCGACGCCGCCGGAGCGGCGGCGCGGTGAGGGAGCGGCAATGCGGGGGCATTGGGAAGTGCAGTGCCTGTCGGTCTGCGGAGCGGGCTGCCTGGCGGCGGATCAGATCGGTCCGAGCTCACTTCCACGGCCTTGTCGTCGTGGTCCACGACGGGCAGCCAGCTGATCCGGTGCCGGCTCAGCAGCCGCACTGGAAGGGGGATCGACCCGCCCACGGCTTGGTGGGCGGGGGCCGGTATTCAGGGGCGCCTGCTCCCGCCGGCGGCCGCGACGGAGCCCCCTCGTGGAGCCCGGCATCGTCACCTGCTGCCGCTCGTCCCCGTCTCGGGGAGCGCGGCCCGCCCGGCCTCCAGACGCGCGACCGGGACGCGGAACGGCGAGCAGGAGACGTAGTCGAGGCCCACTGCATGGAAGAAGTGGACGGAATCCGGATCCCCGCCGTGCTCGCCGCAGACGCCGATCTTCAGGTCGGGTCGCGTGGCGCGGCCTTCGTCGACCGCGATCCGGACCAAACGGCCCACGCCTGCACGGTCGATCGTCTCGAACGGTGAGGTGGCGAAGATGCCCCTGTCGAGGTAGGCGGAGAAGAACGCCGCCTCGACCGCGGCTGGTCACCACCGCCTGCGCGGCGATCATGCCCGGCAGGTCGTCGGGGGTGGTCTCCTGGCGTACGAGGACGACCTTCTCGCCCGCGGCGGCGTGGCGGACGGCTTCGGCGGAGTCGAACACCGCTGCTCCCACGGCCGCGCCGGGTGAGGCCGGGAGGCCGTGCGCGAGAGCCTCGCCGACGGCCGAGGTGTCGAACCGGGGGAACATCAGACGGGCAAGGCGGTCACCGCTCACGCGGGCCAGGCCCTCGTCGGCGGTGATCAGGTCCTCGTCGACCGGTTCGGCGGCGATGGCGAACGCGGCCTCGGCGGTGCGCTTGCCCACCCGGGTCTGCAGCATCCACAAGCGGCCGCGCTCGATGGTGAACTCGATGTCGCACAGATCCCGGTAGTGGGTCTCCAACGTCCGCAAGTGGTCCCGCAGTTGCGGGTATGACGTCGGATCCAGTTCCTCCAGGGTGGTCAGCGGGACGGTGTTGCGGATGCCGGCAACGACGTCCTCTCCCTGTGCGTTGGCCAAATAGTCGCCGTACAGGCCGGGCCGTCCCGTGGCCGGGTCGCGGGTGAAGGCGACGCCGCCGCCGGAGTCGGGGCCGAGGTTGCCGAAGACCATGGTCTGCACGTTGACCGCGGTGCCCAGGTCGTCGGCGATGTGCTCGCGCCGGCGGTACTCCCGGGCGCGCTCGCCCTTCCAGGACTGGAAGACGGCGAGGACTGCCCGGCGCAACTGCTCGTCCGGGGACTGCGGGAAGTACTCGCCGGTCTCCCGGTGGATCAGGTCCTTGTACGTCTCGAAGAGCCCGGCCAGTTCCGCCGCGTTCAGGCCCAGGTCGTTCACCGCGCCCCGGACCCGCTTGAGGTCAGACATGGCGTTCTCGAACAGGGAGCCGTCGACGCCCATGACAGTGCTGCCGAACATCTGCACAAGGCGGCGGTAGGAGTCCCAGGCGAAGCGTTCGTTCCCGGAGAGCTTCGCCAGGCCGAGGACGGAGTCGTCGTTGAGGCCGATGTCGAGGATCGTCTCCATCATGCCCGGCATCGAGAACCGTGCCCCGGAGCGGACGGACAGCAGCAGAGGGCCATCGGGTTGACCCAGCCGCCGTGCCACGGCCCGCTCCAAGGTGGTCAGGTGATGGGAGATCTCGCGAGCCAGACCGTCTGGCTCGGTGCCGGTGGCGAGGAAGGCCCGGCAGGCCTCGGTGGTCATGGTGAAACCCGGCGGGACAGACAGATCCAGCCCGGTCATCTCGGCCAGGTTCGCACCCTTGCCGCCGAGCAGGCCGGCCAGGTCACGGCCGCCTTCTGCAAAGTCGTACACGTAACGGACCATGTCGCCGGTTTCCCCCGTCGGTCTTCGGGCTGGGTACAGCTCCAGCGTCCGACCGCCGGGACCGGAGGGGCAGGTGCTGTCGGTCCCCTCCTCTGGGCCGACAGGCCCAGCAGATCCGGTTCTCCGTCCGGCACCGCGTCCCCGCCCCACCGGCCGCGCCGCTCGGCCGTGGACCGCACGCCACCGAAGCTCGTCGCGTCGTCCACCAGAAGCAGCGCGTCGAGGAAACGGTCGGCACGCGCGCGCGTGGGCAGAGTGAAGGACACCACACACCCGAAGCGCCGCATCTGCGGGACGAACACCAACCGCTCCGGGGTGGGCACATGATCACCGGCCAATGGCTTACTCCGACCCCTGGCCTGCCGAAACGGAGTCACTGAAGCGGAGTCCTGGGAACTCGGCCCGATTCGCTGTCGCGTCTAGCGGCTGGCCATTACCGTGGCACGTGATCGGACCGGTGGGTGTCCGTGCGTTGAGGGGACCTGGAGGAGTGCAGGTGGGAAGCCCCGAGGAGGCCCGCATACGGCTGCCTCAGCTGAGGCTGGACGAGCTGCTTGAGGAGCTGCAGGCCCGCCTCGACGCGGCCCGTGGCACCCGCGACCGAGTGCACAGCCTGCTGGAGGCGGTGCTGTCGGTCGGACGTGAACTCGACCTCGAGCAGGCACTGTTGAGTATCGTCGAGGCGGCGGCGGCGCTGGTCGACGCCGAGTATGCCGCCCTCGGCGTGATCGGCTCGGACGGCAGGCGGCTGTCGGCTTTCCACACCGTTGGGGTCAGCGACGAGGAGATCGCCAGGATCGGCCCGTTTCCCGAGGGGCACGGCATCCTCGGTGAGCTGATCCGCCACCCCGAGCCACTGCGGCTCGCGAAGATCTCCGAGCACCCGTCCTCGTACGGCTTCCCGGCTCACCACCCGCCGATGAACACCTTCCTGGGGGTGCCCATCCGCGTGCGTGACCAAGTCTTCGGCAACCTGTACCTGACCGAGAAGCGCGGCGGTGCCCAGTTCGACGAGGAGGACGTCTCGGTCATACTCACTCTGGCCGTGGCGGCCGGCGTCGCGATCGACAACGCCCGCTTGTACGAGGAGTCCCGGCTGCGCGAGCGCTGGCTGCAGGCGAACGCGGAGGTCACCCATCGCCTGATGTCCGGCAGTGCGCGCGCCGACGTTCTCGGCCTGATCGCGGAGCGGGCCGGTGAGATCACCGGGTCGGCCCTGGCGGCGGTCGCGCTGCCCATGGAGGACACCGGGTCACTTGCCGTGGAGATCGCCGTCGGGATGGACGCCGAGGCGCACCGGGGGCTCGTGCTGTCCATGGACAGGAGCCTGATGGGGCTGGCCTTCTCCAGCGCCCTCCCGGTCACCAGTGCGGACGTCGACCACGACGAACGGATCTCCCTGGAGCCTCCGCGCTTCGGAGGACTCGGCCCTGCCGTGGCCGTGCCCATCGGCACCGGCGAGGCGGGTGCGCGAGGCGTGGTCCTGTTGGCGCGAGAGGCCGGTCGACCGGTTTTCACTGCGACGGAGACCGAGACCCTGCAGTCCTTCGCCGCGCAGGCCGCCATTGCGATGGAACTGGCGGAACGCCGCCAGGACGCCGAGGAGGTCGCGGTGCTCAAAGACCGCGACCGGATCGCGCGGGACCTGCACGATCTGGCGATCCAGCGTCTGTTCGCGACCGGCATGACGCTGCAGAGCGCCGGCCGCTTCATCGAGCACGAGCAGGCCGCCGAGCGCGTTGTGCGCGCGGTCGACGGCCTGGACGAGACCATCAAGATAATCAGGTCGACGATCTTCGGCCTGCGCACGCGCGAGGGTGCCGGGGAAGCGGGTCTGCGGGCTCGTGCCGTACGGGTGGTCGGGGAGGCGGCGCCGGTTCTTGGCTTCGCCCCCAGCGTCCGGATGGAGGGCCTCCTGGACACAGACGTGCCGAGGGCGATCGCCGACCACGTTGTGGCGGTGCTGTCCGAGGCCCTGACCAATGTCGCGCGGCACGCCCATGCGGCCCGGACCGAGGTGGTCCTGGCCACGGATGGGCGGGAGGTACGCCTGTCGGTCACGGACAACGGTGTGGGCATCCCGGCTGAAGGCCGCCGCAGCGGGCTGCGAAACATGGCGGAGCGGGCCGAGCAATTGGGCGGTGGGCTGGAGCTGAGGGAACCCGAGGGCCGCGGCACCACGCTGGTGTGGCAGGTGCCGTTGGGGAAACCGTAGGGTGCCAGGAGCACGGTGCCCGCGCTCGACGGACGGGTCCCTGCGGCCCGCGATCGGAGGCCGCCACTATTGCTGCGCCGTGGGAGACGTCTGGTGGACGACCTCCCTGCGCACTCCCGTGCCGGTGAAGAGCAGGGCTCCCATGGCCACTGCCGCCAGGAGGAGCAGCCCCAGGGCGTACGAGCCGTAGGCACCGTACAGCGAGCCCATGATCAATGGCGGTATGAAGCCGCCCAGGCCGCCGGCCGCTCCGACGACGCCGGTGACCGAGCCGGTGCGGCTCGGCGGTGCCAGCAGGGCCACGAAAGCGAAGGTCGCTCCGCTGCCGGCGCCCAGGGCACCCGCCATGGCAAGGAACGCAGCCGTGCCCAGTGGATTGAGGGGCGGCGTGAAGGACTGCACGAGCGCGCCGGCAACGACCACGGCCAGCGCTCCGGACAGGACCCGCACAGGACCGAGACGGTCCGACAGCCAGCCGCCGACCGGCCGCATCGCCACGGCGAGCAGCACGAACCCTGCCATACGGTTGGCCGCGTCGGCCTGCGTGAGGCCGTAGCCGGTCTTCAGGTAGGTCGGCAGATAGACCGAGAAGGCGACGTAACCGCCGAAGGCCACCGCATACAGGGCTGAGGCCTGCCATGTGATGGCGAGCCTGAGAGTTGCGGCCAGGCGCTGCGGCAAGGGCTCTGCCGGGATCGGGCGCCCAGGAGCATCTCTGAGCGCCAGCGCGGCCACGACCGCGTACAGGAGCAGCACGCCGGCGGTGAGGAGGAACGGGTTCGCGACGCCGTGTGCGTTCGCGAGCTTGACCGTGGACAGCGCGCTGATCGCGGTGCCGCCCATGCCCATGCCGAAGACACCGATGGCCAGTCCGCGCCGTTTTGGGGGGAACCATGCGCTGACGAAGGGCACGCCCACCGCGAACGCGGTCCCGCCGATACCGAGGAAGAAACCGCCCAGCAGCAGCGCCGCCAGTGAGGAGTGGCCGACCAGGCCGACGTAGACCACCGGCACGACGGTTGCGGCCGACACGACCGGGAACATGATCCGGCCACCGAACCGGTCGGTGAGTGCTCCGACCGGGATCCGCCCCAGCGAGCCGACCACGACCGGGACCGCCACCAGGAGTGACTGCTGGAACGAGGTGAGCTGTAGGGAGTCCTTGAAACGGGTGCCCAGCGGGCTGAGCAGGCCCCAGGCCCAGAAGTTCACGGCGAAACCGACGGTGGCCAGGGCGAGCATCAGCCAGGCACGGGCGGGCACCGCGTTATCCGGCCCCGCTTCCTTCGGTGGACGTTTCCTCGATGGCTGAAGCATGGTTCTTCGTCCCTTCTGCGGGTGCGGCGCGGTGGTGACCGGATCCGGCCGGGCACGTGCGACGTGTGCCGACGGCTGTCGGCAGACTCGACGATCACCCGGGCGCCGTGCCGTGGGCCGAACGGCCCTCGAACGCCACCGAACGGACCCGGTCCGCGCGCCATCCGGGCCGCTTGGGGTCGCACGGGACGCGCACAGGGACCTTCGGCCCAACGCGCGGTGCGACGAGGGCTCCTAGCGTCGGCGCCCATGAAGAACGAGAGAAGCACGCGCCCCGCTGAGGGCCGGCCGCTGACCGGCCGACGGCTGCTGACGCGCCGTGAGGTCTCGAGCGACGGACGGGCAGTGTTCGGCGACGGCGATCCCGCATGGGAGGGCTTCTACCGGGACCGGTGGGCGCACGACAAGGTCGTACGGTCCACCCACGGAGTCAACTGCACCGGCTCGTGCTCGTGGATGGTGTACGTCAAGGACGGCATCATCACCTGGGAGCACCAGGCCACCGACTACCCGTCGATCGGCACGGACTGTCCCGAGTACGAGCCGCGCGGCTGCCCGCGCGGAGCGTCCTTCTCCTGGTACACCTACTCGCCGAGCCGCGTTCGCTACCCGTACGTGCGTGGCGAGTTGCTCAAGCTGTGGCGCGAGGCCCGACGTCGCCTGGGTGACCCAGTGGCGGCCTGGGCCGAGATCACCGGAGACCCGGCGAAGGCACGCGCCTACAAGCGGGCCCGCGGCAGGGGCGGCCTGGTGCGGGCCGACTGGGACGAGGTGAGCGAGCTGGTCGCCGCCGCCCATGTGCACACCATCAAGACGTACGGCCCCGACCGCGTCGCCGGTTTCTCCCCGATCCCGGCGATGTCCATGGCGTCCTTCGCGGCCGGTGCCCGCTTCCTGTCGCTGATCGGCGGCACACTGCTTTCCTTCTACGACTGGTACGCCGACCTGCCGATCGCCTCGCCGCAGGTCTTCGGCGACCAGACCGACGTCCCGGAGGCGGCCGACTGGTGGAACGCGGGATACCTGGTGATGTGGGGCTCCAACATCCCCGTCACCCGCACACCCGACGCGCACTTCCTCACCGAGACCCGCTACAACGGCACCAAGGTCGTCGCCGTCAGCCCCGACTACGCCGACAACGTCAAGCACGCCGACGAGTGGCTGTCCCCGCACCCGGGCACGGACGGCGCGCTGGCAATGGCCATGGGACACGTGATCCTGCGCGAGTTCCTGGTCGATCGCGAAGTGCCCTACTTCCAGCAGTACTTGAGGACGTTCACGGACGCCCCCTTCCTGGTGTCCCTGCGCGAGCACGACCGGGGCCTGGTCCCCGACGGGTTCCTCACCGCCGCCGACCTCGGCCGCGACGACGAGCACGCGCAGTACAAGACCGTCCTACTGGACCGGGCCACCGGAGAACCGGTGGTCCCCGGCGGCTCGCTCGGCTTCCGGTGGGGGGAGGCCGGGCAGGGCCGCTGGAACCTTGACCTGGGTGACGTGGTCCCGGAACTGAGCCTGCTGGAGCGCGCCGAGGACACCGTCGAAATCGCGCTGCCGCGCTTCGACGAGGGCGCCACCGAGGGCGGCTCGACCATGGTGCGCGGTGTCCCGGTCCGTAGGATCGGCGGCCGCCTGGTAACGACAGTCTTCGACCTGATGCTCGCCCAGTACGGAGTCCGCCGCCCTGGTCTGCCGGGTGTCTGGCCCTCCTCGTACGAGGACGCGACCCAGCCGTACACCCCCGCCTGGCAGGAATCGATCACCTCCGTGCCGGCCGAACAGACCGCCCGGATCGCCCGCGAGTTCGCCCGCAACTCCGAGCGCACTCAAGGCCGTTCGATGATCGCGATGGGCGCCGGCACCAACCACTGGTTCCACTCCGACACCATCTACCGCGCCTTCCTGGCCCTGACCACGATGACCGGCTGCCAGGGCGTCAACGGCGGAGGCTGGGCGCACTACGTCGGCCAGGAGAAGATCCGCCCCATCACCGGTCTGCAACACCTCGCCTTCGCCTTCGACTGGCAGCGCCCCACCCGGCACATGGCGGGGACCTCCTACTGGTACCTCAACACCGACCAGTGGCGGTACGAGGCCTTCGGACCCGACGAACTGGCCTCCCCGCTCGGCGAGGGCCGGTTCGCGGGAAAGGGCTTCGCGGACTGTCTCGCCCAGGCCGTCCGCCTCGGCTGGACCCCCGGACACCCCGGCTTCAACCGCAACCCGCTCGACCTCACCGACGAGGCCGCGGCCGCCGGTCGGCCGGTAGCCGAGCACATCGTCGACGAGTTGAAGTCCGGGCGGCTGCGGTTCGCCGCGGAGGACCCCGACGATCCGGCCAACTTTCCCCGGGTGCTGACCGTGTGGCGAGCCAATCTCCTCGGCTCCTCCGGCAAGGGCAACGAGTACTTCCTGCGGCACCTGCTGGGCACGGACGCGTCCGTGCGCTCCGAGCAGACCCCGTCCGAGGCACGGCCGAAGGACGTGGTGTGGCGGGAGGACGTGGTGTGGCGGGAGGAGGCACCCGAGGGCAAGCTCGACCTGCTGGTCACCATGGACTTCCGGATGACCTCCACCGGTCTGCTCGCGGACGTGGTCCTGCCGGCCGCGACCTGGTACGAGAAGGACGACCTGTCCAGCACGGACATGCACCCCTTCGTGCACGCCTTCACCCCGGCCATCGCCCCGCCCTGGCAGGCCCGCACCGACTACGACGCGTTCCTCACGATCGCCGACCGGTTCAGCGAACTGGCCCGCGAACACCTGGGCACCCGCACCGACGTCCTGGCCGTGCCCCTGCTGCACGACACCCCCGACGAACTCGCCCAGCCGGGCGGCGTCGTGCGCGACTGGAAGGCAGGGGAGTGCGAGCCGGTCCCCGGCCGGACCATGCCCAAGCTGGTCACCATCGAGCGCGACTACCCGTCCGTCGCCGAAAAGATCCGCGCCGTCGGCCCCCTGCTCGACACCCTCGGCACCACGACCAAAGGCGTCACCGTCCACCCCGACCGGGAGATCGACGACCTGCGCCGCCGTTGCGGTACGGTCCGCGACGGCGTGGCCGCCGGTCGGCCGTCCCTGGCCACCGCCACCGACATGTGCGAGGCCATTCTGGCCCTGTCCGGCACCACCAACGGCCGTCTCGCCACCGAGGGCTTCCGCGAACTGGAGCGGCAAACCGGCAGCGAGGGCCTCGTCGGACTCGCCGCCGAGCGGGAGGCCGAGCGCATCACCTTCGCTGACACGCGCACGCAGCCCCGGGCCGTGCTCACGTCGTACGAATGGTCGGGCAGCGAGACCGGCGGCCGTCGATATTCGCCCTTCGTCATCAACACCGAGCACAAGAAGCCCTGGCACACCCTCACCGGCCGCCAGCACTTCTTCGTGCAGCACGACTGGATCACCGAATTGGGTGAGCAACTTCCCGTCTACCGGCCTCCGTTGGACGCACGCCGCCATTATGGCGACGAGCACCTGAACGACGGACAGGCCGAGGTGACGGTCCGCTATCTCACCCCGCACTCCAAGTGGTCCATCCACTCCGAGTACCAGGACAACGCCTACATGCTCGCCCTCTCCCGAGGCGGCCCTGTCATCTGGATGTCCACGGCCGACGCCGAGAAGATCGGCGTCAAGGACAACGAGTGGATCGAGGCGTACAACCGCAACGGCGTCGTCGCCGCCCGCGCCGTGGTCACCCATCGGATGCCCGAGGGCACGGTGTACATGTACCACGCCAAGGACCGCACGGTGAACGTCCCCAAGACCGAGGTCAGCGGCAAGCGCGGTGGCATCCACAACTCCCTGACTCGGCTGCTGCTCAAGCCCACCCATCTCGCAGGCGGCTACGCCCAGTTCACCTACGCCTTCAACTACTACGGTCCGACCGGCAACCAGCGCGACGAGGTCACCGTCATCCGCCGCCGCAGCCAGGAAGTGGAGTACTGAGATGCGTGTCATGGCCCAGATGGCGATGGTGATGAACCTCGACAAGTGCATCGGCTGCCACACCTGCTCGGTCACCTGCAAGCAGACGTGGGCCAACCGGACCGGCGTCGAGTACGCCTGGTTCAACAACGTCGAGACCAAGCCCGGCGTCGGCTACCCGCGCCGCTACGAGGACCAGGAGCGCTGGAAGGGCGGCTGGATGCTCGACAAACGCGGTCGGCTGGTCCTGCGCTCGGGCGGCCGCGTCAAGCGGCTGCTGTCGCTGTTCTCCAATCCCGACCTGCCCGCCATCGAGGACTACTACGAGCCGGTCACCTACGACTACGACAACCTCGTGAGCGCCCCGGCCGGTCAGGACATCCCCGTCGCCCGCCCCCGCTCGGTCCTCACCGGAAAGCCGACCTCCATCACCTGGGGCGCCAACTGGGAGGACGGCCTCGGCGGGGCCCCCGAGCACGCCGGAGACGACCCGAACCTCAGTGGCGGCTGGGCGCAGAAGGTGAAGTTCGAGTTCGAGCAGACCTTCCTCTTCCACCTGCCCCGGCTGTGCGAGCACTGCCTCAACCCGGCCTGCGTGGCGGCCTGCCCGTCCGGCGCGCTCTACAAGCGCGTCGAGGACGGCATCGTCCTGGTCGACCAGAACCGCTGCCGAGGCTGGCGGATGTGCGTTCTTCGCAGCCGGGGACACCGACGTGGTGGCCGGTGTGCTGATGAAGCTCACCGCTCTGCGCTCGTACATGCGCTCCCGCATTCTCGGCGAGGACGCCGACGGGACAGCGCTCGAGGCCGTCGGGCTCAGCGCACGCGAGGCGGAGGACCTGCACCGGCTGCTCGCCGTCGCCAAGTACCAGGACCGGTACGTCGTGCCGGCCGCGCACAAGGAGGACGCCGCCGCGCTCACGGCGATGGAGAACCGCTGCCCCGTCGAGTCCGCGGGTGAACCGTCCGACCGCCGGGTGCAGCTCGGCATGCCCACCCTGCACCGCACGTCCGCCGGAGGCCCCGCATGAGCCCCCTGCCCGCCACCGTTACCGCCGCTGTCCGCACCCGGGTCCGCGCGGCCGCCGTCCGCCGCCGCATCCCGGACCCGGTCGAGGCCGAACGGCGCACCCTGCTGTTGCGGCTGATGTCCCTGCTGCTGCAGTACCCGGACGCCGAAATAGTCGCCGCTCGGCCCGCCGTGACCGCTGCGGTCGAGGCACTGCCTCCGTCTCCCACCGCCACCGAACTCGCAGCGTTCACCGCCTGGTTCACCACTCAGGAACCCGACACCCTCGAACAGCTCTACGTCGAGACGTTCGACCTCCGCCGCAGAAGTAGCCTCTACCTCACCTACTACCTGCATGGCGACACCCGCCGCCGGGGCATGGCCCTGCACACCCTGGCCCAGACCTATCGGGCAGGCGGATGGGAGATCACGGACGGCGAACTGCCCGACCATCTGCCGGTCGCCCTGGAGTTCGCCGCCCTGGCCGGTCCCGGAGCGGGCGAGGCGCCGCTGCGCCGGCACCGGCGCGGGCTCCAGCTGATCCACCGGGCACTGACGGACGCAGAGTCGCCCTACCGTCACCTCCTGACCGCGCTGCTCACCCTGCTCCCGCCGCCCACCGCGGCCGACGGCGCGGCCGTGGCCGAGCTGGCCGCGCAGGGCCCGCCCGCCGAGGACGTCGGCCTCGACCCGTACGCGGGCGGCCTGTTCGCCCCGCCCGGCGCCCTCACGCCGCCCGAGCCGATCCCACCGACCACGGACAAGGAACACCGATGAACACCTCCGGAGCCGATCTTCTCCTCTGGGTCGCCTTCCCCTACGCCTGTCTCGCCGTGTTCGCCGACGGTCACGTCTGGCGATACCAGCACGACCAGTTCGGCTGGACCTCCCACACCAGCCAGCTTCTCGAACACCGCTGGCTGCGCTGGGGCAGCCCGCTGTTCCACCTCGGCGCCTTCATGGTGATCGCCGGACACGTGGTCGGACTCGCCGTACCCGCCTCCTGGACGGAAGCCGCAGGCATCAGCGAACACGCCTACCACGCCACAGCCGTCTGGGTCGGCTCCGTCGCAGGTCTCGCCATGGTCGCCGGACTCGGCATGCTCTGCGCCCGCCGCCTGCTGACCCGCCGGATCCGCCTCACAACCGACCGGAGCGACAAGGTTCTGTTCCCGCTGCTGGCAGCCACCGTGCTTCTCGGCATCACCGCCACCGCCGCGCACAACGTGTTCGGCGGCGGCTACGACTACCGGACCACAGTCTCCGTGTGGTTCCGCGGGATCTTCACCCTGCAACCTGCGCCCGAGGCGATCGCCGGAGCACCGCTGCTCTTCCAACTGCACGCGCTCACCGCCTGCCTGCTCTTCGCTGTCTGGCCGTTCACCCGTCTCGTCCACGTGTGGAGCGTGCCCGTTGGCTACCTGGCCCGGCCGTACCTGGTGTACCGGCGTCGGATCGCAACGCGGGGGCGTGTAAGGGACTTTGTGTAAGTCCTTGTCGTTCACCGTCGTTCACCGGACGTTGAGCCGGTCCTCGAAGAAGAGTGAGAACTGGTTCAGAGCCTTCTTCCAGTGTGCCGCGACGTGGTTGACATCGCGTGCCTTGGGGGTGATCAGCTCGCGGACTGCGAGGAAGAGCACCTTCAACGCCGCTTGGTCGGATGGGAAGTGCCCGCGGTTGCGGGTGGTCTTCCGCAGCCGGGCGTTGATCGACTCAATGAGGTTTGTCGAGTAGACAACCTTCCTTATCTTCGGCGGGAAGGCGAGGCAGGGGGTGAACTCGCTCCAGGCGGCTCGCCAGGTCCGCACGATCGCCGGATAGCGTGGACCCGACTCGCCTGCGGCGAAGTTTTCCAGTGCCTGCTGGGCAGCCTGTTCAGTCGACGCCGTGTAGATCTCCTTCAGCGCCGCCACCAGTGCGGGGTCAGCCAGCCCGCTCCGATGCCCGCCCCCGTGCCCACGACAGCGGCGGGGCCGGCGCCGAACCCGGTTGTGCCCAGTGTGATAGCGCCGCCGAAGCCGAGCATGGAGACGAACCCGGCGATGACCGGCAGCGACAGCAGCCCGTCGAAGAGTCCGTCCAGGACCCCGAGTCCGTCGAAGAGCCCTTCCAGCACCCCGTCGAAGACGAGCGAGAGCGCGACTCCCGCCGGGCCCTGGGCGAGCGGGCCGCAGAAGCGGGTTACGGCCTGCGCGCTCTGGTCGGCGCGCACTTCGCCGCGACGCGGACGAACTGGCCAGGCACGGACGCCGCTTCCGTCGACGGCGTGCTCGCCGCCGCGCAGCAGGCTGTCGACGCCTTCGCCGAAGTCTCAGCTTGGGAAGCTTGGGTCATCTACGGGCGGTTGCTGGGCTGACCTCTGGTGGGGCGGCTACGGGGCCTGCCGTTGCACAGCACTGGTGTGGAAGACCGTGGCGGGACGTCAGAGTCCTCGGACACATCACTTCGGCGTCGTGTCCTCGCAGCTCTCCGAAACTTTCACCACGTGGAAGACCACCGGGAAATCGGTGATCTGCTGGTTCGGGCCCGGCTGGGAGGTGCAGATCTTCCACGCAGCCGGGTCGTCCACCGGACGCCCCTGTCCGCTCGCGTCCTTGAAGATCATGTCGATTTCGGAACTCATCTGCTCGTGCGCGCGCCCGGCGTTGCCGCCGATGACATCGGGCATGACGGCGTCGACCGGCTCGTGGTCTGCCGCACGACGCGTCTCGGCGGCCCCCGAGCTGGTCGTGGTGCTCGCCGAGACGTCCGGCACGGATGACACTCCGCAGGCGGTGGCTGAGGCCAGGAGCGTGGCGGCGAGGGCGAGTCTCAGAAGCTTGGTGACGGTCATGTTCCCCCCAGCGCGACGGCAGTTCGGAATGGTATTCGATCCGATGGCCGTGTCCAGTCGCGGCTCGGCCGGCGGAACGTGCGCCTTCTGTCTCTTGTGCGTCTCACCCGGTGTGGGGCGTTGGAGGGGGCGAACCCGCGTAGGCCGGTGCGGAGGGGAGGTCGGTCGCGGTGGGCACACCGTCCGGCAGCACGTCTTCGGACTGCTGTGAAGTGCTGTCGCCGGGCGTGCCGTCGGGCGCGCCCGAGCCGGTGGGCAGATGGGACAGGGCTCCCACGGCCACGATGACCGCGGCGACCGTACCGAGGGCGCGGCCCGCGCGTCGGCGCCGGGCCCGGCTGTCCATGTCCCGCCATGCCGGGGGCCACCGATCCTCCAGTTCCCACATCTCCCCGACCGCGTCCATCGGGCCCGACCCGCGTTCGTCCGTTTCCCTTCGGCGTTCCTGCCCTGGGCCCTCCGTGTCCGCGGTGACATGGCGGACTTCGCGCGCCCGCTCGCGCGCGGAGAGCTCTCTGGGCGCGGAGGTCCGGATGGCGTGCTCGGTGTCGTCGAGGAACTTCCGCCACACGGCATCCGGGACGGACGGAGTGTCGCCTCCCTCGCCCGGCGTCCTGCCACCGGCTGGTTCTTCAGTGGCCACTGTGTCTCTTCTCCTCGGCTGGCGGGTCCCATCCTTGTGGACGGCGGCAACGGGCGAGGCGTTCCAGCGTCAGCAGATCGCGAGGATCGGCGGAAGGGCGTGCGCATCGCCGAGGGCCGGACGGCGGGGGGCCCGCCGGCGTCCGGTGCGTCGCCCCGACCTGCGATCCCGTGCCGGTCACTCCTGGGCGCTGGGCGAAACTCCGGACCGCCGACTCGACCCCTCAGTGCAATTTTTGCATAGTGCAAAATCTGATCGCTGGTGCTAGCAGAGCGGCTTTTCGGCCTGGCCCTGCCCTGTGCCGCACCTGAACCACTCTGGATTCTGTTCGACGCTGGGTGTCGCCGCGGGTCATGGCAGCCGAGAACCGGGTCCGGCGTCCAGGCGTACAAAGGGAACGGCCCTGCCGGCCTCCCGGAACCCGGCGTCGGTGCCGTCCGACGGAAAACCCATGAACGTGCACAAGCGGCGTGCGGTCCGTGGGTGCCGCAGGGCGTAGCGGGCCATGATCTCGGCCCCGTCGTCAGGGGCGAGGAAGTGGGCCGTGACGGCGTGGTGGCGGTTGCCCACCTCGATGACGGTCTTCGGCTCCGCGCGCAGATTGCGGTACCAGGCTGCCCGCGGGCCGAAACCGGACGCGACGATCCAGCAGCCGTCCGTCGGCTCGTACTCCACCACTTCGAGGGCTGCCCGGCGGTCGAGTCCGGTGACGCGGCCCGTGTGGTGCAGTAGGAGCAGCCGCTTGCCGAAGACCCATCCCAGCCCCCAGCGGAAGAGGAGAATCGGCAAGCGGGCGGCGAAACGCCGCCAGCCGACGGGGAGTGGGGGTCGGCCCGGGGCGGTCTGTCTGTGGGGCATCTTCGCCTTCCGGGCGTCGGACATGTCGGCTCTCGGCCTCTATTGGGTAAAGGGCCGGGATGAGAGCCCCTTCCCCACCGAAACCTTTGCATAGTCTAAAGGCAGGGAGGGGTGTCTGTGCCAAAAGCAATCGGGCGGCTCTCATGCGCTGGGACGTCGCTGGAGGACGTGTGACCGTGGAGAAGCCGATGTCTGGTTTTGCCATGCTGTCGTGGATGCCGGTGGCCGCGATGGTCGTGGTGGCCGTGGCGGATGTCGTCGCCGGGCCGGGGGTGGGGTTTCTGCCGCTGGTCTCGCTCGGGCCGGCGTTCTCCGGGCTGGTCGGCGGGTGGCGGCGTACGGCGCTGATCGGTGCGGTGGCGCTGTTGCTCTGCGTGGGGCTCGGACTGTACGACGGGCTGTTCGAGGAGCGTCGGGGCTTCACGGCGATGGTGTCGGTGGCGGGTGTCACCGGCGTGGGCATCGCGGCCGCGGTGACACGTTCGCGCAGGGAGGCGGAGCTGGCCAGTGTGCGGTCGATCGCTGAGGTGGCCCAACGGGTGCTGCTGCGCCCGGTGCCGCGGACCGCAGGCCCACTGCAGGCGGCGGTGTCGTACACCTCGGCGGTCGCCGAGGCGCGCATCGGCGGTGATTTGTACGAGGTGGTCGCTTCGCCGCACGGGATCCGGGTGATCGTGGGGGACGTGCAGGGCAAGGGGCTGACCGCGGTGGAGACCGCCGCGGTGGTGCTCGGTGCCTTCCGGGAGGCAGCCCACGACGAACCCGACCTGGTGGGGCTGGGTGAGCGTCTGGAACGCAGCGTGGCCAGGGAGTTGGAGGGGGAGAAGTTCGTCACCGCCGTCCTCGCCGAGATCGGCGAAGATCGTGAAGTTGTCTTCCTCAACTACGGTCATCCGGCCCCGATGGTCGTACGTCAGGACGGCGGCGTCGACTTCCCGCGCCCGCTCGCGTACGCCCTTCCCCTGGGGCTTGGCGCCCACGGGAGTGAGGGGCCCAAACCCTATCGGGTGGATTTCGCGCCCGGCGAGCAGCTGCTGCTGTACACCGACGGCGTCACCGAGGCGCGGGATGCGGGCGGCGTTTTCTACCCCCTCGGCGATCGGGCGGACCTGCTCAAGGAACCCGATGCCGACCGCGCCCTTCAGGCCCTGCGCGAGGACCTGGTCCGGCACGCCGCCGGGCCGCTCCACGACGACGCCGCGATGCTGCTGCTGCGGTATCACGGTCATGGGGAAGGAAAATCTGTTCCCATCGTGTGAGTGAGCAGCGACTTCGGCACGGTAGAAAGGACACATGCCGGAGCGTGAGAACCCTGCGGGGGCGATGGACGACGTCGATGCGGTCACCAGGGCGGTGCTGACCGCATCCCGCCTGCTGGTGGCGGTTTCCGCCCGCTCGCTCGCCGAGGTCGAGGAGCGGGTGACGCTGCCGCAGTTCCGGATGCTGGTCGTGCTGTCCACCCGGGGTGCCACCAAGCTGGTCGCCCTCGCCGACCTGCTCCAGGTGGCGCCGTCGACCGCGATGCGGATGGTCGACCGGCTCATCGCGGCCGGGCTGGCCGACCGGCAGACCAACCCCGGCAACCGTCGCGAGACCCTGCTCCAGCTCACCGAGGAAGGCCGACGCACCGTCGAGGACGTCACCGCCCGGCGCCGCGCCGAGATCGCCACGATCGTCGCACGGCTGGGCCCGACACAGCGGCTGGCGCTCATCGAGGCTCTCAATGCCTTCAACAAGGCAGGGGGAGAGCCCCCGACTCCGGCCCTGGACGATCCGGAACCGCATCCGCTCGGCTGGGTCGTGGACGGTGTGATGGCGCACGACGCGTGACGCTCTTCCCGGCCGGGCGGTCCGACTTCCGGACGGCTCTTCTCCGAGCCCTGCAGATTTTGCATAATGCAAGGGAATTGTGGACGTGGGCTGCACTGCCGCACCCCGGCAATGCGCGCGACATGAGTGTGCCTGGTCGGGGTTGCGGAGGTTACGCCGCCTCGGCGGTGGCATGAGCGGTCACTGACGGTCGGGAAGGATGCGGGGATTGTGATGCTTGTGCGCCGAAGGCATCGGCTCTTGCCCCCCTCCGAGCCGCACCTCATGGCGCATCTGCGTACCTCGGTGTGGGGGCCCGCGGAGTTTGTTGGGCTGCCGCCCCGGTGGCTGGTGGGGGAGGGAATCCTTGCGGGGACCCTCGGAGCCGGGGCGATCCTAGGTGCAACGCTCTTCGGCGCCTGGACGGGGAGGCCCTCGCTGGCCGACGGCGAGGCGGGCATGGTGTGCGCGGGAGCCCTTGCTCTGTATCTGTCCTTCGTGGGGGCCGGACGTGCACTGGTCGGCATCGCCGCGTTGCTCGGGGTGTGCCTCGCGTTGCAGGCACCCCAGGCCTCGGCGGGCGTGGTGCTGGCGCAGCGGGGGCGAGTGCAGTCGGTGGTGGTGACGTCGGTCGAAGACGGCCCGGCGGCGGACGAAGGGCGTGCCCGGTACCTGTGCTCGGTGGCGGACGCCGACGGCGTACCGCTCAAGGTCCGCATCTGGCGCGGCTGCGGGCAGGCGACCCGGCCCGGAGACGCGCTCGCCGTCGTGTACGACCCCGAGGGGCGGGTGCCCCCGCGCGGTGCGCGGACGGGCCCCGGCGCGCCGGGGCCGCTGCGCGACCTGGCCCCCTGGGCGGCCGCACTCGTCGCCGGAAGCCTGGTCGCCGTCGTCCGCTCCTATCGGCTCTCCAGCCCCTCCCGAGCCCCGGGTTCTCCGGGCGTGGGCGGCGCTGCCCGCCGCTGATCAGCCGGCCGAGGGGCTGGGCGTCGTGGAGGCGGTGTTGATGTTCAGGTCGGGGCGGGCGGTGAGGACGACGACGGGTCCGCCGGGCTGGGGTGCGGGCCGGGTGAGCTGCTCCTTGGGGAGCTTGGGCGGGGTGGTCTGCTGGAAGGTGACCTGCTCGAAGTTCACGACGCCGGTCTTCTCCAGCACGGTGATGTGGTCGAGGACGGTGTCGTTGGCCAGGTGGGCGAGCTGACGTACGAGCGTGTTCTTGGTGCTGGCGCGAATCTTGGCGATCGTCGGGAAGATCCGGCCGTGGGGCACGCGCATGATGTTGGCGGCGGTGGTGTCGAACTTGATAGGTGGGGAAGTGGCGGGTCGGGGCCTTCGACCAGGTCTTCGTCGCCGGGTCGTAGATCTCGTTCTTGCCGAAGGCCCGCCCGGCCGCGGCCGCCCTTGGGGAAGCGTCGTACGAGTTGCCAGTAGTTGGCGGTGACGATCACGACGAGTCCGATGACCAGGCTCATCATCGGCAGAAGCAGTGCGAGGTCGCCGTGCAGGGCGCGCAGCGCCGCCTCGATCGCGTACGCCGCCGAGGAGACCGGGTCGGCGATCACCGTGAAGGCGAAGGCGAAGAAGAGGACGGAACGACGCGGGCCGCGGGCACGCACGTCGAGGGACGGGGCGGCTGCGACGGCGGCAGTCGACTTGGACGAGGTCACGCGAAGACCCTTCTTGATGTCCGTACGGACAACTCACCAGGGGACACTTCGCCGACCCGTCTCCCCGGCACACCGCGGTCGACGGTACGTCAAAAAGTCATCAGTGAAGCGTTTAGGGGTCCATCAAGATGTCCGGCCGCCCTCTCGCCGCGCAGGCGGGGCTTCCGGCTGACCCGGGCGTCTACTTGACACCTAAGCTTTGCATAGTGCAAGAGTAGGGGGAGGGGCGAGAGCGCCAGAGGCGCGGGAGAGGCGGTGCACGCCGATGAGGGCAGTGATCTGCGGAGCCGGTATCGCCGGTCTGTCGCTGGCCGGCCGCCTGCACAACGCGCTCGGCTGGGAGGTCGTGGTCCTCGAGAAGGCCCCGCGGCCCCGCACCGAGGGGTATGTGATCGACTTCTTCGGTCCGGGCTACGACGCGGCCGAGGCGATGGGTGTGCTGCCCTGGCTCGAGGAACTCTGCTACCCGGTCTCCGAGGCGGCCTTCCTTGACGACCACGGCCGGTGCCGTGCCCGGCTCGGGTACGACCGGTTCGCCCGTTCCCTGAACGGGCGCCTGTTGAGCATCATGCGGCCGGACCTCGAACTCGCGCTGCGCGAGCGGCTGTCCTTCGCCGTCGGCCTGCGCTTCGGGGTCGGTCCGGCGCGCATCGACTCGAACGCTTACGGCGTCCACGTGACACTCACCGACGGCACCACACTCGACGCCGACCTCCTCGTCGGAGCCGACGGAATCCACTCCACCGTGCGCGCTCTGGTCTTCGGCGACGAGCGGCAGTACGTGCGACACCTGGGTTACCACACCGCCGCGTTCACCTTCGACGACCCCGAGGCGCACGCGGAACTAGGCGACCGGTTCTGCCTCACCGACACCGTCGACCGGCAGATGGGCCTCTACGCCCTGCGGGACGGCAAGGTCGCCGCGTTCGCCGTGCACCGCGCCACCGAACCCGGCCTGCCCCACGACATCCGGGCCGCGCTGTGCCGCGAGTACGGCTCGCTCGGCTGGCTCGTACCCCGCGCCCTGGCCAACTGCCCGCCGCCCTCGCAGGTCTACTACGACCAGGTCGCCCAGACCGTCCTGCCGTACTGGAGCCGCGGGCGCATTGTGCTGGTGGGCGACGCCTGTCACGCCGTGTCCCTGGTCGCCGGACAGGGTGCCTCCCTGGCGATCGCCGGGGCCTACGTCCTGGCCGACCAACTCGCCTGTGCCCGCCGCGTCGAGGACGCACTCGCCGGATACGAACGGTTGTGGCGGCCGGTCATCGCACGCAGGCAGCGCGCCGCCCGCAGGATGGCCCGGTGGTTCGTCCCCGAATCGACCCGGCAGCTGCGTTTGCGCCGTCTTGCCCTGCGGTTCGCCGGCCTGCCCGGCGCAAGCCACATCGCCGGCACCACGCTGGCCGGCCGGCAACGACCGTCCCTGCGTCGACTCGCCGCGGTACCGGCCTGGACGGGATCGGCGAACGCGCCGGACGCCGCTTGAGGTGGAGCAAGTCCTCGCAGGCGATGGAGAGTTTGGGTGAGCAGCCCCGTAATGTGGAGAGGACCAGATGCCGTCACGCCCCCGGTCAGGCCCGAGCGTTGTCACCGCTCACCTGCGCGAAGCCCTGGAGGCCGCCGACTGCCGGCTGCTCGCCGCGGTCCTGCACCCGAACGTGCACTGGAGCCCGCCAGGCGGCGGTGACACCGGCTGCCACGCCCGCTCCCATGTCCTGAGCCGCTGCGCCCGCCTGCACGCGCTCGGACTGCGGGCAAGTGTCGAAGAGACCTTCACGTACCCGGCGGCCGTTGTTTTCGGCCTGCGGATCCATGGCGCGGTGCCTCCGGCCGACCCGGAGAGCGTCGTGTATCACGTCTTCGACGTCACTGACGGCCTGATCACGCGCATCACGGGCTACGCCGACCGTGCCCAGGCCCTCGACGCGGCCTTCACCGGCACCACGGGCGGATTCGCAGCGGTGCCGCTACGCGTGCGTGCACATCGGTCGGAGACAGGGCGTTCAGGATGAGGTGACGCCTGCCTGGAACCGGACCGGTCCAGTCACACCGAACTGCGGCGCCACCGGCACCGGCAGCGTGCGCTTCGTGGTGACGCCGTGCACGTCATGCAGCACCACGCGCGGTCCGCTGCCGCCGGACGTGACGGCGGTGCCGCTCAGCAGCAGAATCCCGGCGGTGGACAGCGGGCCGTTGCCCTCGGCCGACGTCCTCCCGACCAGGACATCCCGTCCGCCGTGCGGGGTCGCGACCATGCCGAGGTCTTCGGGGACGCGCCGTCATCGTTCCGTACGGACATGGTGAGCGTGCCGTCCCCGGAGCGGTCGAGGTGCGCGACGGCGCCCGTGATCGTCAGGTCGACGTCGGCGACGTCCACATGGATACGGCTGGGGACGGTCGGGCCGCCGGTGGACGAGCAAGTTGGGCGGCCTGGGAGGAGGGGCTGTTCGCGCAGCCTGCGGCCAGGGGGGGGCGAGCGCCACGGACAAGGATGCTGCCAGAAGTGTGCGGGTATGCGCGGCTGTGCCTGCCATCGTTGCAGTATGCCAAGGTCGGTGCTCGGGCAGACCGTCGCCCGCTCCCCAGGCTGGGCTCTCCACTTTGCCGACTGCTCGGCCCCTCCGTGATACGCCGCTCGGCTCGCCCCTCGGCCGCCCGCGACGCGGCCACCCGCTGCGGTCGGTGCGCACCGAGGATGCCGGCGACACCGCGGGCGCGAACGCCGACTTGGGCACCGGCGGTGTCGTGTCCGTCAGGGTAGTCACCCCGCGCTGAAGTCCGGTGCCTGCCGGGACCTCCCGAACCGCCGTGCTGGGAGGTGGCGTTGTCAGTGGTGGCTGCCAGGATCGTCGTCCTGACGGACACGATCGACGACTGGCGGTCCTTCCTGGTGCGGCGGGGCCAGGAGTGGGCGGACGTGCAGGACCCGAGCGCACCGGCAGGCGGGTGGCACGCGCGGGACGAGGCGCCCCTGCATACGCGTTGGCTCAGGTTCCCGCCCGCGCCCGAGGAGCGGATCCACGCCCTGGAGCAGCGGCTCGGACACCGGCTGCGCCCCTCGTACCGGACGTTGCGCCGGCACCGAGCAGGTCCGGTGGCACGAGGACGCGGCGGGCCTGTCCGAGTACTTCCCCGGGGAGCTGGACGACGCCCCCACGCCCGGGGAGGCGCTGCTCGCCGGGATGTGGCAGCGGGCGCTGCAGCTGGATGTGGGGGCGGACGCGGTCTATGTCCTGCTGGATCCGGGGGCGTGGACGCGGCCCGTGAGTGGGTCGTGCACTGCTGGGCGTCGTGGCGCGCAAGTCCTCCTGAACGGTATGCGTCGTTCCGCGTGTTCATGGAGGCGATGCACCGGGAGTTCCACAGACTGCAGGTGGACCGCTCGGAGCGTGCGGGGGCGGAGTACGTCAACGCGACGACGCGGGCCCTGGACGCGTCCGTCGAGGCTGCCCGGCAGGACGCGCTGGGCGGGCGGTCCGAGCCGGGCCCTCGACGGCCTTGGCAAAGGCGATCGCGTACGGCAGGCCCCGGGCTACCTGGCTGTCCGACCAGATCCGCCTGCGTCGTGGCCACCCACAACCTGGCCATCTGCCTCGACTGCGGACACGGCTGGGAAGACCCGTACGACATCGACGTGACCGTGGACGATCACGCGCGGACAACCGCCACCCACCATCTCGACGGCGGCTCGTACGGTCGCCTCTGCAGTCGCCTCGCTGCCCCGCCTGCGAGGGTCGCAAGATCCGCATCATGCGGCTCCGGGAGCGTTGCGCCGGCACGCTTGTGCGAGGCGTGGCAGCCGCACTGCCGCTCCCATGCGGCCCTCCTCGACCACCTTCGGTCGGAGGAGGGCGGCGGCGGAAAATCATCGGACATGGCGTATGTAATTGGGTCATATCTTGCATAATGAAAAGGTCGTGTCGCGAGAGGAAGGCGAGTGATCGCCATGTCGAACCAGCGTCATCCGGCCGAGCTCAGACACACTCCCGGTCCGACTTGGGCGCCGGCCCGCTTCGAGCAGACAACAGCAGGCGGCCGAGCAGTGGCCGCTGGAGGACTGGTCCTGCTGACCGGTGTCTACGCGGCGATCTCACCCTGGGTGGTCCACTTCTCCAGGACCAACCCGAATCTCACGGCCACCAACCTGATCGTGGGACTCGGCGCCGCCGCGGTGGGCTTCGGGCTGCATCTCGCACCAGAGCGGATGCGGCAGCTGTCGTGGACCATGGTGCCGCTCGGCATGTGGCTGATCGTTTCACCGTCGTCAGTGACGGCCGCCTACAACGTGACCCCCGGGATCGTGTGGAGCAACTGCTGGACGGGGGGCATGACGTGTCTGCTCGGCCTGATCGCCGCACATGCGCCGTGGGCTGAGTCCTGACGCCACCACGACGCTGACGGCTCGAGTGGTGCGTGCCTTGCTTCCCAAAGGGACGTTGGTCATCCGGATCCGGGAGGCGCTGGGTGTGCTGTTCACGGCCGAGAACTTCGCTGTGGTTCTCCCTGCGAGCCGGACCTTCCGACCTTCCACATCCTGCGGACCTCGTGCGCGATGCCGACGATGACTGACCCAGAACTCGCCGCCCAGCTCTTCGGGGGCCGGGGGTCCGCCAACGAACCCCGGGGGCGGCCATGGAGCTGCTGGCCTATCACTTGGACTGCTCGGTCCTGCGGCAGCGCGCGGGGCTTGCGCTCCAGGGCTTGGCGCCGCGAGGTCCCTGGCGCGGTAAAGGGCGAGGGCCGCGGAGAGCGATGTCTCCGTGGCCCTCGTCGGTACGTACGCCGGTCAGTGGCTGCCGGTGAGTTCGCCGCTCAATGTCCCGTGGATGCGGGCGCTGGGCTCGTTGAGCCCGGTGATCTCGACGGTCTTGCCGCGCTGGGTGTACTTGGTCTCGATGGCGTCCAGGGCGGCGACGGAGGAGGCGTCCCAGATGTGTGCGGCGGACAGGTCGATGACGACCTTGTCGGGGTCGGTGGCGTAGCCGAACTCGCCGACGAGGTCGTTGGAGGAGGCGAAGAACAGTTCGCCGGTCACGCGGTACACCACGGTGGTGCCGTCCGGATCGGTGACGGCGGTGACCTCTGCGAGGTGGGCGACGCGCTTGGCGAAGACGACCGTCGCGGTGATCGAGCCGACGACGACGCCGATGGCGAGGTTGTGGGTGGCGACCACGCACGCGACGGTGATCACCATGACGGTGATCTCCCCGGCGGGCATCCGCTTGAGCGTTGTCGGGGCGATGGAGTGCCAGTCGAAGGTCGCGAACGACACCATGACCATCACCGCGACGAGCACGGCCATGGGGATGTCGGAGACGACCGGCCCGAAGACGATGCACAGCACCATCAGGAAGGCCCCGGCCAGGAACGTCGACAGCCGGGTGCGGGCGCCGGACACCCGTACGTTGATCATCGTCTGGCCGATCATCGCGCACCCGCCCATGCCGCCGAAGAAGCCGGTGACGATGTTGGCGACGCCCTGGCCGACGGACTCGCGGGTCTTGGAGGAGCGGGTGTCGGTGATGTCGTCGACCAGCTTGGCCGTCATCAGCGACTCCATCAGGCCGACCAGGGCCATGGCGAGCGCGTACGGGGCGATGGTGGTGAGCGTGTCCAGGGTGAACGGCACGTCCGGCAGGCCCGGCACGGGGAGGGAGGACGGCAGGGTGCCCTTGTCGCCCACGGTCGGCACCGCGATCCCGGCCGCGACCGTGATGACGGTGAGGATGACGATGGACACCAGCGGCGCCGGGATCACCGTGGTGGCCTTCGGGAAGAACACCATCAGCGCCAGCCCGGCCGCGATGAGCGGATAGACGGCCCACGGCACGTTCGTCATCTCCGGCACCTGTGCCATGAAGATGAGGATGGCGAGGGAATTGACGAAGCCGACCATCACGCTGCGCGGCACGAACCGCATCAGCTTGGCGACGCCGAGCGCGCCGAGGGCGATCTGGAAGACGCCGGCGAGGATCACGGTCGCGACGAGGTAGCCGAAGCCGTGCTGGCGGTTCATCGGGGCGATGACCAGGGCGACGGCACCGGTGGCCGCGGAGATCATGGCCGGCCGGCCGCCGACGACCGCGATGGTCACGGCCATGGTGAACGAGGCGAACAGGCCGATGGCCGGGTCGACCCCGGCGATGATCGAGAACGAGATCGCCTCCGGGATCAGCGCCAGGGCGACCACGAGGCCGGCCAGCACCTCGGTGCGCAGCACCTTCGGATCGGACAGCCAGGTTGGACGTCGGGAGCCGCGCAGCCACGTGGCCGGGGACGGTGCGGAGGAGGACAAGACGAAGGGAACCTGTCGTGCTCGGGCACACCCGGCATCACGGCGGGCGCGCAGGAAGGAGTGGAGCACCGGGGCGGTCCTCCACGAAGTCGGCGAGCGGGGCGGACCGAAGTCAGGGGGCAGCAGCAAAGTGACCCGCGAGGGAATCGGGCACTGGTCGGGGGCGAAGGGTCACGGCGGGCAGGCGGCGGCGCCGGGCAGCACGGACATGCGCACGCTCTCTCCTGCGGACAACGGTCTTCGCCGGGGGCTTCGTCGGCCCCGACACGGCTGACGGTCACGTGACGGCATCCCGCGCCATGGGAACGGCTACGGCGGGCAGCCGACCCGGTACCAGAGAGACTCTACCCTGAGTAGAGACCGGCGCCGGTCGAGGCGCTGGGGTGGATGCCGACGCATGGGGCGAAGCCGTCGCCCACAGGCCGAAACACACAGCGGCGCGCTGTGCCTCGCGGTCACCGCCGCTGCTGGAAGGCGACCGCGTCCGGGTGGTTGGTGAGCCACCAGTGGCAGACGTTCCAGTGATTGGCCTTGCCTCCGGCGTCTTCGAACGTCACGACGGCCACGACGGGGCCACTGCAGTTCGGGCTCGGTGCGGTGTGCATGCTGCACTTGAGGCCGTTGTCCGGCGATGTTTCGTCGATGGCCGTGATGACGGACTTCATGGCAGGAGCCTACGACGCTGTCGTGTACGTCCGTCGGAAGTCAACAAGCGGCGAGACCGCCGAGGGGATGTCGCTGAAGTCACTTTGCCGCTCCACCACGGAGCCCACGAGGGGCCGCGTCTTGGCGGCCCCGGTGATGCCGCTCGCACCCGGCCCGCGCCCGCACCGACGTGAGCCGACCGAGAGCCCTGGCCGGCGGCTGAAGCCGCCGAAGGCACTGGTAGTGCCGCGTCAGCCAAGGTTCGCCCGTCAAGGAGCGGCGTCCGGTGCGTGCTCTGGGGGTCCCCCCGGCCGAAGGCTGGGGGAGTGCCGGCCGGAAGTCCTCGTACTGGATGTACTTGGGCTTTCGGCCGGTGCGGCGAGTGGGGGCACCTTCCACGCCCTTGAGGCAGTGGGGGAGCGTGCCGGGCGTCGCGACGGGGTGAACCTTGCCTGACGCGGCACTAGGTTTCCGGGTGAGACGGCGGGTCATCAGCGTGTTCGCGGCCCAGGTGATCAGGGTCTGGGATAACTGAACTCGGTGGTCGCAGGGCGGTCCTCAGTCGACGACGGTACGGGTCACCGTCGCGTCTGCGGGTGCCCGTACCGCGTTGAGCACGACGGCGGCCACCGACTCGGGCCGCAGGAACTGATCCGGGCGGTACTCGCGGCCGGCCCGTTCGGCCGCCTTGCGTTGCAACTCGGTGTCGGTGGGACCCGGGTGGATCGAGGTCACCCGGACTCCGGTGGGTGCCTCTTCGGCCTGAAGTGCCTCTGCGAACGCTCGCAACGCGTATTTGCTGGCGGCGTAGGGGCCGCGGTGCGCCTTGATCCGGAGTCCGGACCCCGCGTTGATCAGGACCACCTGTCCTCGGCAGCGGCGCAGGGACGGCAGGAGCAGGCGTGTGAGTTCGGCGGCGGAGAAGAGGTTGACCGCGAAGATTCGCTGCCACGCGTCCAGTGGGGTGTCGGCGATCGTGCCGGGCTCCGCGACGGCGGCGTTGTGCACGAGCACGTCCAGTCGGTCGATGTCCGTCGTGGCCTCGGCGAGGCCCCCGGGATCCGCCAGATCGACCGCCCAGGGGCCGGCCTTGCCGGGCAGGTCGCGGGCGAGCGCCTCGAGCGTCCGGGCGTCGCGGCCGCCGAGGAGCAGATCGTGTGTGGGTGCCAGTGCACGGGCGATGGCCGTCCCGATGCCCCGGGAGGCTCCTGTCACCAGGGCGCGCGGTCGTGGAGTCGTCATCGTGTGCTTCCTGGTGGAACGGGCCGGAAGGTGACCGGCAGGCTGGTCAGTCCACGCATGAACCGGCTGTGTCCCCAGGCCAGTTCGCAGGGATCGCTCGCGAGCGCCAGTCCGTCGCAGCGTTCCAGGAGGGCGCACAGCGCGATCGCGGCTTCCGCTTTGCCGAGCGGCGCGCCCAGACAGTGGTGGATCCCGTGTCCGAAGGCGAGGTGCCCTCGGCTGTCGCGGAGGATGTCGAACCGGTCGGGCTCGGCGAAGCGGGCGGGATCCCGGTTGCCGGCGCCGTAGGACAGCAGTACGGCCTCTCCGCCACCGGGAACGGTGACGTTTCCGATCCTCATGTCGCAGGTCGTGAACCGTAGGACGGGCGCCATCTTGATGGGGCCGTTCCAGCGCAGGATCTCCTCGATCGCCTGCCCCACGAGGTGTGGCTTCCTGCGGAGCAGCTCCAGTTGCTCGGGGTGCTCCAGCAGGGCCAGTACCCCGCTGCCGATGAGATTCGCGGTCGTCTCGAAACCGGCCACGAGGAGGAGGAAGGACATGCCGATCACCTCGTCCTCCTGGTGATCGGCTGCGAGGAGTCGCCCCAGCAGGTCGTCGGCACGGGCGGGGGACTGTCTCTTCGCCTTCACAAGTCCGGTGAGGTACTTCCGCATCACGGAGGCGGCCCGGGGCATGCGGCGGTGGTCGCCTTCGCTCATCTCGACGTAGACGCCGGCGAGCCGCGCGAAGGTGTCCCGTCCCCGGGCAGGCACACCCAGTACTTCCGAGATGACCGTGAGCGGCAGACGCTTCGCGAAGTCGGTGATGACATCCAGGCGCCCCAGTGGAAGGACGGGGGACAGAAGCTCGTCGGTGATCTGCTGGATGCGTGGACGCAGGGCCTCGATGCGGCCAGGGGCGAACTCACCCGCCACCAGTTCTCGCAGTCTGGTGTGGTCCGGAGGGTCGCAGCGGAGCATATTGCGGGTGATGGTGTAGGTCTCGGTGGCGAAGACCCACGGAGTGGTCTGCACGGTCCTGTTGCCGCGTCGCGGATCGTTGCTGAGCCGTGGATCTTTGCTCGCCGTGCGGATGTCCTCATGGCGCGTGACGAGCCATACGGGAACGCCGGCGAACACCACGTGTCGTACGGGCTTTTCGGCCCGCAACTGTGCGAGCAGTGCATAGGGGGCGTCGACGTAGCCCCTCGCGTCCACAAGATCAGTGAGAACGCCGGTGCCCCGGTGCCCCGGCGGCATGGGGCAGGCGACGGCGTCGTTGACCTTTTCTGTGTTCACGGGCCCTCCATGGAGTGCACGGCTGTTCGGGTCCGGTGAACCCGTGCATGGGCGGGCAGGGCCAGGCGCACCGGCAGCGGGTCGCAATGGAGGTTCGAGGGGTCGCCGGTACGGGGGGTCCATGCGCCCCATGTGTGGTACATGCTGCAGTTGCGGCGTTCCAGGTAACAGATGAGGTTGATCGGCCAGCCGGTGTTGGCGAAGACGTATGTGTCCATGCGCGTCGGGTGCTCGCTCAGCCGTGACCCGCCGCCCGGTGAGTCGATGTTGTGCCAGTCGGGGTGGAGGTGTATCGACCCCAGAATGTCCAGTCCGTCCAGCTCGGCGTCCCGCAGGATGCGCAGCAGGTCGGTGGAATCGCACCAGAACCCGCGATGCGGGTTCTCATAGGCCGCTCCGAAGCAGGGAACGATCGATTCCGAGAATTCCCCCAGGGCCGCGCTGTCGGTGGCCCGGACGTTCCGGCCGAATTCGACGCGCTCGATGCGGGCGCTGTCGCCATGCATACGACCGACCAGCACCCCGAAGCAGGGGTAGGGAAAGTTTGGCCTGATCGATTCGTAGACACGCAGAGCAGCGTCGAGGAACGTGGAGCAGGCGGCGCTCTCCAGGAAGACGTGCACGGAGTCCGCGTAGCGTTGGGGACCGCTACCGGTCATGACGATCAGCCTCCGTTCGCATGACAGCAACGGAAGTGAACCCGCGCAGCCGCCCAATTCTCTGGACGGGCGGCCGTGCCTGCGCGAGATCGGGAAGACGCTGCCGCAGCCGTCGCAACAGCACCGCCATTTCCAGGTACACCAGTTCGGCGCCGAGGCAGTAGTGGACGCCTCCGCCGAAGCTCAGGTGACGTGCCTCGCCGCGCCCCGGCCAGAACTCGTCGGGCCGGGTGAACACACCGGGATCCCTGTTGGCGGCGCCCAGCGCCGGCCAGAGATGCGCTCCCGCCGGTATCGTCACGTCGCCGAGGACCACCGTCCTCACGGGAATGCGGGGGGCGGGCGTGAACTGCACCGGCGCGTCGTAGCGGAGTACCTCGTCGACGAACATCCGGGCGCGGAAGGGGTCGTCCAGGAAAACCGCCCATTCCGGGTGACGGATCATCAGGACGATCCCGGTCTCGATCCCCGCGGCGATCTGCGGGTACCCGGCGACCGTGAGTCCCGTGATGATGCTGACCAGTTCGTCGTGCGGCAAGGCCTCGGGACAGGCGGTGTGTGTTCGGACGAGTTCGGACATCAGATCGTCGCCGGGTGCGCGGCGCCGTCGAGCCACTTCCCCTTGAAGGTAGTCGGTGAGCTGCTGCATCGCCGCTCTGCCGTTGCGGTTCTGTTCGGGCAGCGGACCGGAGGTGGGGAAGATGTCGGTGACGAGTGTGGAGAAGCGCTCTTGATCGCCCTGAGGCAGTCCCAGCACGTGCATGATCGTGTCGCGGGGAAACGCCTCGGCCAGCGTGGTCATGTCGGCGACGCCGTGGCGGAGCGTCTCCACCACGCGTTCGAGCAGGTGGTCGCAGAGTCTGCTGACCCACGGCTGCTGACGTCGCACGTGCTCGACGAAACGCCGGGCGACCGCGGTGCGCATTCTGGTGTGCCGGGGTGGATTCTGCGCGCTCATAACGCGGGACAGCACAGGCGCGCAACGGCCGGCCGTCGCCGCGGACGGCCGGGGGCCGCCCGGGGCGAGGAAGTACGCGCGCTCGGTCAGTACACGCCGGCAGTCCGTGTACCGGGTCAGGAGGTAGGCGCCGGTCCGGCACCGGTACACCGGTTCGGTCTCACGCAGCCATTCATAGACGGGGTACGGGTCGCCGGCGTGAACATCCGTGAGGGCATCGGTGGAGCCGATGGTTCCCATGGCATCAACCCCTCGGGGCGATGAAACGGAGGTCTCGTGTCAGGCCACTCTCCATTGACGACTCCGAACGGGTGACACGCGACTCGGAGCGCAGCCGGATTACTCCAAATGGGTGAGTAGCGGTCGTGTTGGTGCTCCAGATCTTCTTCCAGTGGGCCGGCGGGAAGTCCGCGAATGCAGTGATGTCTGTGGCGGCGTCCAGCAGCATGATCTTGACTTTGGGAAACTGCCGGGCCGAGCATGTCAGCCTCCACGTTCAGCTGGGTGCCGACGGTCTCGGCGGTGGCCTGCGCGAAGAGGGTGCGGATGGTTGCCACCACCCTCTCTCCTGATCCCTTTTCGATCACCGCGAAGACGTCTCGCACGAAGTGAACTCGGCACCAGTGTCAGGCCGCGCCGAGGAACACGATGCGGCCGCGTTGTAGGCGAGGATCTTCCGCCCGGCGGTGACGCGCAGCACCTCCGACAGCACCTGATCCCAGGTCGGCGCGACCGCGACCATCGCGTCACTGATCCCGTGAACGTCTAAAGCGTCCTCGGTCACCGGGATCTGTGGGTTGACCAGGCTCTCCAGCAGGACGTCACCCGTGGCCGCGTCGACCACGGCGATCTCCATGCCCCGGCCCCCGGGCGTGCGTCTCAGTGTCCAGCACGACTGCCACGCCGGGCTGCAGCATCCGCCGTACGCATTGGATGGCCTTGCCCTGCTTGCTCAGCAGGTGGATGCCCTCCGCGAAGCGGGACGCCACGGGTGGCCGGCGAGCAGCGCGGCGACGTCGTCCCGTGACGGGGTGCCGTCCAGGCCCGGTCCCAGTCGATCAGCCGGCGGTTGTCGAGGTTGGCGAAGCGCTCCAGACCGGCAGCCCGAAGGGCTCGCGCAGCTCGTCCACGAATGCCCGGACGACGGCGGCGCGCTCCGACGCCAGCTGCGCGAAGGCCCGCAGCGCGGATGGACGGCCGGGCTTGGTCGCCCGCACCGCTTCCCAGTTCACCTCGGGGATGTCCTTGGGTGCGTCCAGGTCCCCGACCCGATACATCGGCATAGTGACCACCTTGCGGTGACCGCGACCACCCGGCCACACCGTGCGTCGCACGCGGCCGACCGGCGCCAGCCATCCGGCCGCGATGCCGTAATCCAGGTCCCGGCGCCGGATCTTCAGGTGCTGCGTCGCCAGCTCCGGACCCAGCATCCGTGCGGTCAGGATGTCCGCCCCCAGGTCCTCTGCCCACCGCCCGAGCCGGCCCGGCGCGATGCCCTGCTCCGTGGCGGCCATCTCGAACTCGGCAACCTCCCAGCCGAGCCGGCCGGCCGCCTCATCCGTACGGGCCGAGGCCTGAAGCCACGCGACCCGCTCGGCCGGCATCTGCTCGAGAGCCACGCACATCTCCGAGGTGGGGGAGGTCAGCTGCCGCTCGAGGGCCCACGTCCAGCACGTCCTGACCGCCATCGCTGTCGACATCGAGCGCCTCGCCCACCAGGAACCCGCCACTTCCGCCTACCGCCCCAGACGACCCACAGCGTTCCAGCAGCACCTCGAAGCCCGCGGGCTACCCCGACCCCTCTGGTGGCGCCAAGGCAAATGATCTTGGAACCTCAAGATTCCCGACAGAGTCGCTCACTGTGTCCATCGCTCACAAGGCCAAGGGCCGTGAATGGCCCGCAGTGAAGATCGCAAAAGACTTCCCGGAGCCGAAAGACACCGACCAGCACGACAACCAAGGCCGTCCGATTCCGGTGCTTGTGAGCGACACTGACGCCCGTCTCGCCCACGTCGCAGTCACCCGCGCCCGCAGCCGACTGGACCTCGGCGGCCTGTCATGGATCGACAGCCACTTCGGAGCCGACCAGAAAGCGCCCTCGCCGCAGCAGCACCGGCCCTGGAGCCGCAGGGCTGACAGACGACGCGGTTGACCACACGCGCCACACCCTTCACCAAACTCCGCGGACTGGAGCGCTCAGGTGCGCGAAGTAGCCATAACTTCGTCCAAGCCGCCATCAGGACTCTTCACTCGTTGTCAGGAGGCCGGTACCCTCTGGTGACGATGGCCAGTCAGGGGATACCACGATTCATAACGGAAGCACTCGACCGAGACGAGCTCTTGCTCTTTGTCGGTTCAGGGATCTCCCTGCCCTACGCCGGCAAGAAAGGGATGCTGGGAGGGCTGGAGGTAACGGAACTCATCGCAGATCGGCTGCTTGAGCGGAAACTGTCAAAAGATGAACCGCTCATGCAAGTAGCTCAAGAGACGGTTTGGCAAGACGGAGGTAGTCGACAGCGCCTCGAGGCAATCTTGACGGAGACTTTCGCTGATCCGAACATCCAGCCTTTGCCTTCCCATCAAGCATTGGCCGCCATCGGCGCCACGATAATTACCACGAACTATGACACGCTCATTGAGCGCGCGTTCCAAACTTTCGGAAAGCGCCTGTCGGTGGCCTGGAAGGACGAGCATCTATCGAGCGTCTCAGGCTCCCTACTCATCAAAGTGCATGGCACGGTCGATGCACCGTCAAGCTGTGTCATAACCGAGGACGACTATTACCACTGGATGGACCGCGAGCCTGAGCTCCGCGAACTCATCAGGGCTCTATTCCTGACCAAGACATTGTGCTTCGTCGGGTATTCTCTCGCGGATCCAAATTTTCGGGCCATTCTACGTATTCTCCGCTTTAAATTTGCTGCCATTCGACGTCCGGGTCTGGTAGTGATTCACAAATCCGATCCAGCCTCCTACAACCATCGGTTCATCACTGAAAGTCTGGGTCTCCGTGTTCACCAGGGAGACGGCACTGAATTCCTCCGCATGCTGGCTCGCCATGGGGACAGAACACCCTATGCAGATGTTCTGGAATCACAGGAGATACGTGACCGATATTTTGCCGAAGAGTTGAACGACATTACCTTCCAAGACTTCGCGGCAGACCTGATCGCTCAGCAGATTACAAACGGGGCAGCGGAAAAGTTGTCAATGAGCCCGGCCTTGCTTGCCCGGCTAAGAAAGCGCAACGACCTAAGCGCGTTGCTCCAAATGTCCTCTCTGCCCACCCCGAGTGATGGTTTTATTCGGGTTCCGCCAGGGCCATTCATCGCGGGAGGGGAGCGGCATGGAAATGAACTCATCAGAGTAGAGAGCATTGCTAAGCAATATTATATCGGCGAGCATGCGACCACTAATGCCGAGTATCGGAAATTTGTGAAGTGGTGCGGGGGGGTGAACCATGATCGGATCTATTGTCATCCCGACGAACCTGCGGGTAAGGATCACGTTCCACAGGCTGAGCCACATCCCCACGAAGTCCCTTTGGATTATTGGACTAGCGTGTCCTGGGGAAACCATCCAGTGGTAAACGTCGACTGGTGGGACGCGTATGCCTTCTGCCGATGGGCGGGTGGGAGGTTGCCCACAGAGCTGGAATGGGAACGCGCGGCGAGAGGTGTTGACGGACGACGTTATCCGTGGGGTGACACATTCGACGCGTCTCACTGCAATACCGAGGAACGGGGCGAGCGAAAGACCCTTTCGGTCAGCTCGTTGCCGCTGGGCCGCAGCCCTATCGGCGCCTACCATATGAGCGGAAACGTATGGGAATGGTGTGCTGACGAATACTTCTCTCCCCGCTTTCAATCCGCCTCTCGCATCGTCCGCGGTGGTTCGTTCAGTAGAGGGGAGCACCGGGCGCGTTGCGCCTTCCGCAACGGCCGACCCCCCGGAGACGCCTGGTGCAGCCGGGGTTTTCGTATCGCGCGGGATGAATCATGACCTTGTCCAAGGAGGCAGGCTAGTGCACCTGTTCAATGCCGATCGACTGCGACTACTGATCACCGATTCGTGTAATCTCAGCTGTTCTTACTGTCATAATGAAGGGCAGTTCGGGCGAAGTGAATTCATGTCGACGTCTGTCGTCGCCGAACTCGCAATATGGTTGCAGGAAAACTCGATTCGTGTCGACAATCTCATCCTGAGCGGAGGTGAGCCCTCACTCCATCCACAGCTCACCGAAATTGTTGAAATGCTGAGTGGGACAGCGAAAAAAATTTCCATGGTCTCGAACGGCACCCGACTGAATCCAGCGGTCATAGATCGCTTAGCGGGAAGCGGAATGAGTTACATCAAGTTTGGCATCGACGCCGTAGATGCGCTCTCCACCAAGGGGCCGCTGGACCGTGTCACTCGCACGGCCCGGCAGGAAGTTCTTGCCAACGCCGTGTACGCAGCGAATGTCATGCCCGGATCGCATCTCAATACAGTGGTCAGCGCTTTCAACTATCACAGGATTCGAAAGGTAATTGAGTGGTGCGACCGACATTCCATGGGTGTAAAATTTCTAGAGCTGATCGAAGTGCGTCCCGAAGTTCACGCCATCAAGCCTTTCCCGGATGATGCAGGGCACTCTTGGTTTGCCCGGATATATGAAGATGTGCGCGATCTGCTGAGTGATGTCGCATACAACCCAGTAGTCATGAAGTTCTACGCCCGCTCTCCAGCTGGGCAACTAATTCAGTTCAGTGAGAACTTCTGCTTGTACGGCGCTTGTAGTCGACTATGGACGCGCATCGACGCTCACGGGAATCTGATTCCCTGCATCAACCGACCGGTCACACGTCCTTTCTCTCGCAGCGAGAGCGGGTTGAATCAAACCAGATTTGTCAACCAAGAGATGACTAACGTCTCGGCATGGCCCTGCGGTGCAATGGGGATCGCAGAACAACGCCTGGACTCAGATCGCACAGATGTCGATATTGCGTTGAGCGACGGGTCGGTTCTCTCTTTTCCGCTCACAGGTAGGACGAACTGTGTTGGCTGACAGTTCCGCGAAAGCGGCAGCGTGGTCAACGATGCGGGCTGAGGCTCACTCACGCGTCGGCCCAGTCCTTCCTGCCTCTTGCAACTTCTATCCACTCGGAGTTGTAGGGCTTCCTGGTACGGGTAAGTCAACGGTATTGGAAGCCCTCACGGAGATAAGTCCGGATCTGTCCTACATCGGGACGCGTGCGTTCCATGCACCCGGCTCGCGGATGGCTGACTACATCCATCGACTTTTCGTTGAAGCCGACCCTCGCGCAGCTCTTCCCTGTCAATTTGAAGCCCTGACCGAGCGGACGCTGATGCAGTGGCTGGCTGACGGCACGGCACTCGTCGACGAGCCCATCGAAGCGGTACTGGCGCACACGCGGGCCCTGTGGGCGTGTGGTCTGCTGAGCGACACTGAAGCCTCAACGTGGTTGACCGCATACGAGATTGCCTCTCGGACTCTCCCAGCCGCAGCTCTTTTGGTCCTGCTCACCTGTGACAGGGAGGAACGCCAACGGCGCACGCGCCTGCGCGGCCGCCTCCGTGATACGAGTGTGGACGACGTATACCTGGATGCCTTTGACGAGGCTCTCCACGGAATGCTGCGGGCTGCCAAATGTCACGGGGTCGTCACGCTTGAACTCGATACGACCAGAAGGTCACCCCGCGCGTCCGCAGTGCTCCTCCGCCGCCTGCTGTAGCAAATAGTTTGTGAAGAAAGCGATATAGGAAGAGGGTGACCTGTCAATGCCACGAGTTCGTGCCCCGCGTGAACGGGCTGGGGTCATTCTTATTCATGAAGACCGCTTGGCAGTCATGCCCCCCGCGGGCAGCCTCGACCTTGGTGAGGTCTGCTACGAACTCCCTACCGGTGAGATCTGCGCTGGAGAGACACCGGCGGTAGCAGCAGCGAGTCGCCTGCGGGAGGACACTGGCCTGGACGTCAGGGTCTCCACACACGACTGCGTCCGCCTCACGGGTATCAGCCATACCGATTGGTACTTCCGCGCATCGCTCGCCATCCCCCCGGCCGCTACGAGTCTCAGCACCGCTCGGCGCCGTGCAGGAAAGCGGGTCATGTTCGTTGATATGCCGTCCCTGGCAACCGGAAGTTTGTTGCCACCAACCGTCGCCGAGATGGTGATGCAGGCGCTGTCAACAGGCGAGTGGTGGTGCAATCAGATCGAGCTTTCCGATCCGTGTGAAAAGCCCCCCAGCAGGGTCCGAGCAGGGGCGTTGGTCATCAACGCGAATGGGGAAGTCCTTCTCATCGAGCGTAACAGCCCGGGACGCCGATGGTACGAGATTCCGGGCGGAGGAATTGAGCCAGATGAACTTCCGGAGGCGGCCGCAGTGCGTGAACTCGCTGAAGAAACGGGCTTGTCTGTGGCGATTCGTCTCAGTCTGGCCATCGTTCTAAAAGAAGGTAGGCGCGAGCACTACTTTCTCGCGGGTTTCCGCGACTCGGCTGCCGAACCGAGAGAACTCGACCTGAGGGAGAATTCTAGACTGGTGTGGCTCGATGTTTCGGATCTGCCAAATCTGCCATTGTGGCCCAAACGACTGGCTTGGCGAATTGCTCACTGGAAAAAGACAGAATGGCCCAGGTCCCCAGTTGTATTGAGCGATTCCGTCCCAGACGCAGACCTAACGAAACCCTGCGACTGGTAAGCCTCTATCATTTTCTGAAGTCGCGTGTCGCCGAAGGCTAATCGCGTGTCTTTGAATCTTGGCGGATGCAGTCCGTGCCGCCGGAGGCAGAGCAGGACATCGCCCACAACCGGGTCACGCAGACTCAAGCCAGCATCGGTGGCAGTCGTTCCATGCTCGCAGGATCGACTCGACGGTCTGGCGGTCCAATGTGGAACAGTTCCCAATCGCTGAGGCGAGTACTGTACCCACCTCCACGCGTCCTAGTCTCGCCGCCAGTTCAGCCACCGGTGACCAGTCGCTGCTCCAGCTTGCGTTCGGGCGCCGCACTGTGACCGCGACAAGGGCGTGCAGCCGCTCTGGCGCCGGCGGACAGGTGCCAGTGACGGTGGGCAGCGCTGAGCCAGTCGCAGGCGCGCCGGTGGTAGGAGCCGCTGGTGGCGAACCACTGTCGGCGAGTTGGTTCAGGGGCATGTCGGTGTCGCGCAGATGGTGCTGTGTCTCTTCGCGGCGCACTTGGTCGGTCGGGTCGGCGGAGGCGGTCGTTGTTGCGCTCACGGACCGTGCGGGCGGCACGGGGGCGGGTGCCGGCCGGCGGGGGTCTGGCGGGGTTCGGTGCGTGGCTGCCGGTGTGGGGGAAGGGGAGTGTGGTGGTCTGGGGTATCGCCGGGTCGCGCGTTGAGGCGCTGACCTCGCCGGCGACCCGCCGCGGGACAGGCCCGGTATCTGGCCTTGGGCGGGCCCGGAATCTGGCGTGGGGCAGGTCCGTGATCTGGCGGGGGAGGGGGACAGGGGTTTGCCCCCGGGGTGTGGCGGGCTGGTGTGGCCTTGTGCGCCGGACGGTGCCGGTGCACCGGCACCGAGCCTCCCCCTTATGCCGGCTGCGCACCAGGGTGCCGTCCAGCGGGACGATGTGGCCGCCCTTTCTCATGCGGGCGTGGTTTGTCAAGTCCCGATATTCAGCGGCATGACGTGGTGGGGTGGCCGGGGCTTAATTGAGGTATGGGTTCACGCAGATCAGGTGGCCCGCCCGCACCGCCGGGGAAAGTCCTGGCGGAGCGTTTTACGGGACATGAGTCCCGGCCAAAAGGCCCGCAAAAATGTGGCAGAGCCTGTTCGGTAATCCCCCCTTTTTTCTTCTCAGTTTTTCCCACCGGAGGAATTCTCATGGCCCGCACGTCCTGCACCCGCCGTATCGCGACGCTCACCGCGTCGACCGCGCTGGCAGCAGGAGGTGCGCTGCTGACCGCCACCGGCGCCTTCGCCGCGACCCCGGCACACGTCCCCGCCGCCGGTGTCGCCACGATGGCCCACGCCCAGGGCCACCACGACAAGCACGACAGGCACGGCAAGCACGGGAAGAACGGCAAGGGCGGCCGCGGGGGTGTTGTCGTCATCATCACCAACACCAACACCAACACCAACACCAATACGAACACGAATGCCGACCAGGGCGGCGGCAACGGCAACGGCAACGGCAACGGGAACGGGAACGGTGGCGGCAACACGAACACGAACACGAACACGAATACGAATACGAATACGAACTAGGGCCTAAGGGTTGTCCCGTAAATGATCGCCGAGTCGCCTTGGGTGTGGTTCGGCCGTGACGGCCGACCGTTCCCGTACCAAGACCAGGGGGAGCTACCGTGCTCGGTGGCGATGCAAGAGTTCTTGCACGTGCTCCACGTTCCACGGCATCACGCCAAGTGAAAGGTCACCGGCCGAGGACTGGCACTCGATGATGACGACCTGCGGATTCATAGTCCACATCTCGGTGGGTCGCGGGCGGCGCTGCCTGACTGGACGCAGGTCTGCGGGGAGCGGGTACGCCGGGCCGACCCGCAACCAGGGCTGCCACGCCAGATGCTCCGCCGCCGTTCGCACCCTGCCGTGCTGCCAACGCTGCTTCCCCGCCACCCCCTTGACTGCCACCGTCATGACGTCCGGTTCTCCGGCTGCTGACTGGGCTTTGGAGCGACGCAGCTTGGCTTTGAACACGAGGGCTGCCCCGCCCCCGCCGAGCAGCCCCCACAACACCGCTTCAATCATGCGCCGTACTCAACCAGAACTGGCGGGATTCAACCACGGGGCTTACCGAAAGGTCGCGTGAGAGATGATCTTGATGTGGCTGGTGTGATCACGGCGTCGGAGCCGTCCTGGATAGCCCCGTTCACCGGGTTGAGCCCACGCGCCTTCGGGAAGCTGGTGACGGTGATGCGTCGCGCAGGTGCGGACGCGGTCCGCAAGGGCCGGCCGCTCACCGGAAACCGCAACGACTGCAAGGCATGGGAGGAATCCGGTGCCAAAGCCGCCGTCGGCAGCACACTGACGATCGCCGACGGTGGCTACCCCGGCGCCGGACTCGTCATGCCCCATCGCCGACGCAAAGGCGAAGACCTGCCCGAGTGGAAGCAGGCGCACAACAAGTCCCACAAGCAAGTCCGGGCCCGAGTCGAGCACGCCTTCGCCCGCATGAAGACCTGGAAGATCCTTCGCGATTGCCGTCTCAAAGGCGACGGCGTCCACCACGCCATGCTCGGCATCGCCCGGATGCACAACCTCGCCCTCGCCGGATAGGCCGACGGGCAGCACAGCGGCCAGCCGCGCTCGAGGCGACTCGTAGATCATTTACGGGACAATCCTTAGGCATGGAGGCGTTCACCCGCACAGATCTAGTGTCCTGCGCCAGGAATTCGTTCAAGATATGAGGCAAGTCGTTCCAGGATCTCGTCCGCGGTCCTCGTCCAGGTGAAGGGGCGGGGGTTCTCGTTCCAGGTCTTGATCCAGTCCCGGATGTCCTTCTCCAGCGCGCGGACGGATTTGTGGACTCCGCGTCGGAGCTGCTTGTCCGTCAGCAGGCCGAACCACCGCTCCACTTGGTTGAGCCAGGACGAGCTGGTGGGAGTGAAGTGCAGGTGGAACCGGGGGTGTGCGGCAAGCCACTTCTGGATCGCTGGGGTCTTGTGGGTGGCGTAGTTGTCACAGATGAGATGTACGTCGAGGTCTACGGGTACTTCCTTGTCGAGTTTGGCGAGGAACTTCTTGAACTCCGCGGCCCGGTGCCGGCGGTGCAGCGAGCCGATGACTTCACCGGTCGCCACGTCCAGTGCCGCGAACAGCGTGGTCACGCCGTTGCGGAGGTAGTCGTGCGTGCGACGCTCGGGCATGCCCGGCATCATCGGGAGCACCGGCGCGGACCGGTCCAGCGCCTGGATCTGGCTCTTCTCGTCCACGCAGAGCACCAGGGCCCGCTCCGGCGGGTCCAGGTAGAGCCCGACCACGTCGCGGACCTTCTCGATGAACTGCGGGTCCTTGCTGAGCTTGAAGGTGTCCACCAGGTGCGGTTTAAGACCGAACGCCTTCCAGACCCGGCCGACCGTGGACTTCGACAGCCCGCTCTCGGCGGCCATGGACGCCCGCGACCAGTGGGTGGCGTCCTTGGGGGTCCGTTCCAAGGTGGCGACGACCAGGTCCTCGATCTGCTCGTCACTGACCTTCCGCGGGGCGCCGGGGCGTTGCTCGTCGGCCAGGCCCTCCAGCCGGCCGGCGAGGAACCGCCGCCGCCACTTGCCCACGGTCTGGGGCCACACCCCGATCTCGGCAGCGACCTCCTGGTTCGACTTCCCGTCCGCGCAGCCGAGGACGATCCGGCAGCGTTGCGCCAGCGCCTGCGAGGATTTGGCCCGCCGTGACCAGCGGACCAGCGTCTCGCGTTCCTCATCCGTCAATGTCAGCTCGGCCATCGGCCGTCCCATACGCGCCACAGCCCAAGGCTACACATCTACATCGAATTCCTGGCGCAGGACACTAGCTAGCGGACCCACCCCTCAGCTGTCAGGCAATCACCCGACATCGCCCAATGAAGTTCAGTACGTACCGCGTAGCTTGTCGTGCCGACCTCGCTGGTGTGGCACGCCGAGTGTGTTCCGGCCCGCGTCCGGGGCCTGCTGCGGATAGACCTGTACAAGGTGACGGACGACAACCAAGCACATCACCGCCCCGCTCCGCCGGGCTCTCCCTCATTGTCAGTGAGGGCCGATAGCGTTCGGCCTGCCTCGGCTGGAGATCACGATGGAGGACGACATGGCACGGCGCATGGCAGACGAGACATTTCGTAGCGAACAAGAGCAGGGCCGGTACGGACCGCACGTCCGTGCAGTCAACGAGATGGTCGACGATCTGCGCGACCAGGACGGCCGGGGCTGGATGCCACACGTCGCGCCCTGGCACGGTGGAGTCGAAGCACGAGTGTTGTCCGTGCTGCGCGACCCGGGCCCCAAGACGCAAGACGGCGTCGGCTCAGGCTTCCTGTGCATAGAGAACGACGACCCGACCGCTGAACGTCAGTGCCACGCCTTTGCCGAGGCTGGCATCGATGCCCGCGACATCACACCGTGGAACGCCTACCCCTGGTACATCAACCGCAAGCCGAACGCCTCCGAGCAACAGGCTGGTGTCGATCCGCTGGTACGCCTTCTCGGTCTATTGCCGGATCTCAGAGTTGTGCTACTTCAGGGTGTCGATGCGCAGGACACCTGGCGCCGACTGGAAAAGAAGCACCCCGAGATCGCCAATCACGAACGCTTCCAGGTCGTGAGCACGTACCACCCTGCCAACGGCGCGTTGCGATCGCCCGACCCCGCCGTCCGTGCTGCGCGGGAACAACATCGCAAGGATGCGTACCGCCGCGTGGCCGAAGCACTGCGGTGATCACCAACGGCGACTACGAGAGTACTGGGCCTTCCGTACCCAGCAGGAGTTTCCGGCGTGTCCATCAGACTCCCTACCAGGATGGATACGACCTCACTGCCTGAATCAGGACAGTCCCTGTAGAGGACCCGCCTTCAGCCACGGTTTGAGTCATAGCCCCACCGCGCTCGGCCGTCCTTGCCCATGAAGCATTTGGCGGGTCGCCCGTCTTCGGCGGTTCCGAGAGCGCCGACGGGGGAACAGGCGTATCCGAACTGGACACCCGTCTGGCCACCAGTGCTGCCCCCGCCGCCGGAGCTGTCTCCAGCGGCGGGCTGTGCGGTCACGGTCACTTTCACCTTCACCGTCTTCGTGGCTGTGACCGTGGGCGCCGGCTTCGCTTTCGCCGTTGCGGTTGCGGTAATAGTGACGGTCGGACCAGGGCTCGCTGCCGCTGGTTTCGCGTCGCCGGTCGTGGCGCCGTCGTTGCTGGCTCCGGCGCTGACGCCGAGGAAGAGACCCAGGAGGATACCGAGAAGGAGCGTGACGCCGAGCGCGGGCAGCGCGAAGCCTCTCCGAGCCCATATCGGGGCTGGGCGTGGCAGTTGCGGTCTGGGCGGCCACATGTATGGGCTGGTCATCTCGTCCCCCTACGCGTCATTCTGGAGGGGATGACGGTACTGCCGGGCAGATGATGTGTCCGCTTTCTGAGGGAGCAGTGACCTTCCTGTGATGGCCTGCCCCGTTCGTCCGGCTATTTCGGTCGTCTCCAACTTGGGATGCCGCACGGCCTTCTTCACCGCCGACTCGACCGCACGCTGCGAAAGGTCACGTCCTTGCGCGCGCCGTGCCGGGCGACCAATCTCTGGCAAGCCTGTGGACGCCTCAGAAGCGCTGCTGCTGTGTGTCATGCTGTGGCGGTTTCGAAGGGGAGGGTGAGATGACAGAGAAGTCGCCGACGCACAAGCAGGCGCTCGCCGCGGTCATCCAGGCGCTGGGAGGTGCCTGGGACACCGAACGCGCCGTACTGGCCCTGCGTGTCGCCGGGTACGAGCCGACAAGCGATGAAGCCGCGGGCAAGGAAGCCCGCCACAACCTGCGCGAACTCGCCGAGGACGGCCTGATCGTGAGGCCGGACCCGGACCAGGCCGTGTATCAGCTGGCGTGATTGTTGCCTCCGAGGTTCTGCCGTCCGTTGCGTGCGGACGGCACGCTCCTTACGGGGGCCGGGGGCCGGGGGCCGGGGGCCGGGGGCCGGGGGGCTGTCAGGCCGTCCAGCCCCGTTCCCAACCAGCCTCTGGAGCACTGTCCCGTCAGGAGATGATGGGCTCCTGGAAACCCTTCGCGGTGATATGAGCGACGGCTGCCGGGTGGCTGGTCAACCACTCCCCGCAGACCCGCCACCGAGGGCTGGTGCCGTCGTTGTATTCGGGGCGCACCTCAGCGACGAGCTTGTGGTCGCAGTCGCCGCGCGAAGCCATGGAGCAGATCACATCGCCTTGTTGCTCAAGGGCTGGCACGTACGGCTGGATCGACAGAATCGGAGAGCGCATCTCCCGCGCCGCATGATGCATGGATGGAGAGTAGCGACCCGACCGACGCATCGCTGCACCGCCGGCAAGCCGCATAGAACCTCGACGGACTCGCCCCCGAGAAAGACCAGGAGCTTGGCGCGAAGCCGCCCGGCTACTAGACGAGTCTTTCCGAATGCCTGCGGGCGCGAAGAGAGGGTGTTCATGATCGTTTGTGACGACGAACTTGAACACCCTCGTGACCGCACTGTACGTGAAGATCGACGACGACTTGGCGGGTATCGTGCGGCTGCCGGGCCGGCCACCGAAACTCAGTCACTCGGATTTGCTGTGCCTGGCGGTCATGCAGGCGATGCTCGGCTTCCACTGCGAGGCCCGCTGGCTGCGGTACGTCCGCGCACACCTCCAGGACATGTTCCCCTTCATCCCGCAGGATGCCGGCTACAACAAGCGGCTGCGTGCCGCGCTGCCGCAGATCAAACGCGTGATACGGGTACTCGGCCAGGACACCGACTTCTGGCACGACACGGTGTGGATCACGGACTCGACCCCGGTGCCGTGCGGGATGTCCCGCCCCACGGTCAAACGCTCGGAACTGGCGGGCTGGGCCAACTACGGCTACTGCGCGTCGCATTCGCGGTTCTTCTGGGGGCTGCGGCTGTACCTGGTGTGCACCCCGGCCGGGATGCCGATCCTGTGGGCGCTGGCCGATCCGAAGCTCGGCGAGCGGGAGGTGCTGGCCGCGATGCTGGAGGTCGATGCCGAGCTGGTGCGCGTGCGGCCTGGCCTGTTGCTGATCAGCGACAAGGGCTTCGCCTCGAAGACCTTCGAGCGGTCACTGTCCGTACAGGGCATCACGCTGCTCCGGCCGTCGAGGAAGAAGGAGATCCTGCGGCCCGGCGAGCCGATGCTCAAAAGGGTTCGCCAGCTGATCGAGTCGGTCAACGACACCCTCAAGGGTCAGCTCGACCTGGAACAACACGGCGGGCGCACCGTCGAGGGCGTCGCCGTGCGCGTCGCTCAGCGCGTGCTGGCCCTGGCCGCCGCGATCTGGCACAACTTCCAGACCGGCCAGGCGGTCAGCCGCTCACTGACCGCCTACGACCACTGAACGTATTCGCAAAGACTCGTCTAGAGGAACTCGTCCACGCACAGCGGAAGTTGGGCGGAGGACGTGACCAGCGCGGGCAGCGTGTCGGCCACCGCGAGCAGTCCGAAGGCGACCGTCCGCAAGGTGCATCCGATGAGGATCAACGGCTTGCAGCCGTAGCGGTCGGCGAGGGTGCCGCCGACGAGGAACATGCCCTGCTGGGAGAGGTTGCGTACGCCGAGGACCAGGCCGACGTCCAGGCCGCCAGGCCGAGGCCGTGGGTGAGATGGTCGGCCAGGTAGGGCATGAGCATGTAGAAGCCGAGACTGATGGCGAACTGGTTGACCATCAGCAGCCGCGCCGGCTTGTCGAAGGAGGCCACTTGGGCCCGCAGCCCCTTCATCGGACACCCGCCTCGGCACGCTCCGTGCCTGCACGGCCGAGCGGGTCACGGACCTGGCTGCACCTGGTCCAGCCGGTCACCACGCACTCGTCGGGCTCGGCGATCTCGTCGGGTTCCGACGGCGGTTCCTGGTCCAGCAACTGGTGGTCGTGGCACCAGGCGTCGTTGTAGACGGTGTCCAGGTAGCGGTGCGGGCCGTCGGGGAAGACCGCGGCGACCCGGGTGCCGACGGGATACGTGCGCGCGACCCATCCCGCGACGAGCGCGACGGCTCCGACGCTCCAGCCCCCGGCCGCGTAGTGGCGGCGGCCCAGCTGACGGCACGCCCACACCGCTTCGGTCGGCGCCACCCAATGGACGTCGGCGAAGGCCGCGTAGTCGACGTTGCCCGGGTGGATGCTGGAGCCCAGGCCGCGCATCAGTCTCGGCCCGGCAGGCTGCCCGAAGATCGTGGAGCCGACCGAGTCCACACCGATCAAGGTCAGGGAGGGGAAGGACTCGCGCAGTACGGAGGTGATGCCGGCGGAGTGCCCCCCCGGTGCCCACCGACGCCACCAGGACGTCGATACGGCCGAGTTGCGCGATCAGCTCCGTGGCCAGCGGCCGGTAAGCGGCCACGTTGTCGGGGTTGTGGTGCTGGTCCGGGCAGTAAGCGCCCGGCATGCGCTCCAGCAGCTCGGAGACGCGCTCGCGGCGGGCCCGCTGCCAGCCGCCGTCCGCGTGCGGGCCCGCGACCTGGTCGACGTGCGCGCCGAGCGTCGTCAGCAACCGCAGCACCGACGGCTCCATGCCGGGGTCGGTCACGACGGTGACCGGATGACTGAACGTCAGTCCGGCCAGAGCGAGCCCCAGGGCGAAGGTGCCGCTGGAGGACTCGACGATCGGGGCACCGGTCGGGAGGTCCCCGCGCTGGCGGGCCTCGCGGATCATGTGCAGACCGGGGCGGTCCTTGATGCCGCCGAGGTTCGCGCCCTCGAGTTTGGCGTAGAAGCCGCGGCCGGGCGGGGCGAAGGGCTCGTCGATCCACAGGAGCGGGGTGCTGCCGACCAGCTGGGAGGGCGGCGGGCAACAACAGGCAGCGGAGCGTGTGCTCCCAGGGTTTCGGGCAGGGGGAAGTTCATGCGTGTACGGCTCCTTCGCACCGCGCACGGCATGGCGCGGTGCGGTGCGGTCGTCATGGGTTTGAGGGCGCGCGGGCACGCCCCCGCCACGGCGATGCGGGCGGGGCAGTGGGGCGTGCGTGCGGGGCCTGTTGACGCCAGACGCAATGGAGCGTGAGGGCGCCGCGGCCGTCGGCTGCGCAGGCGACGGCACTGGGTGGTCGGTCCCGGACAGCGGGCATGAGCGTGGTGTCGGCCGAGTCGGGCGGGCTGACCGCCGGATCGGCGTGGGCGGACTCGACGACCGTTTCGTCGACCGAGGTTCTGGGACGGTCGGCCGCGTGATCGATGTGGTCCCCGGCTCTGTGCTCATGCCCGGGGGTCTCGTCGTGATCGCGGTCGCAGCCAGCCGGTGGCTGAGCGCTTGCGGCGGCCTCGACGGTCACGAGTGGTCCTGTGAAAGAGGAAGCATGGACGGCACCGGAGAGGTGGGCGGTGATCAGAAGGACGAGGCCCAGGAGGAACCCCGCACGGCCAGGCCGCATCGGGCCCCGCCGCACCATGTGCACTCCGATCACACGCAAAGAGTATTCGGTCAATTACACAAAGTTTTGGAGAGTGGGTCGCCGAGACGGGGTACAGTCGGCCAAGAACCCGCGGGAGCCCGCGCGATCCGGGGACCAAAGAGGCCTCCCAGACCGCTGGGCCGTCCCAGTGACTTCAGCCGGTGAGGTTCGAGGACAGAGCGGCGGCCAGCCGGGGCGCCGCGAACTGCGTTCCACAGGTGAACCGCATCAGCGGACCGAAGGTGGCCGCTGCCCCGATGCCGGTGAAGTAGAGCCCCGGCACCGAGGACTGGAACCCGGCGTCCAGAGCGGGGGACCGGCCGGTCCGGGCCAGCTCGGACCGCAGCTCAGGGGCGAGGAAGTCCAGAGCGTCCAGCTGGACCCGGTAGCCCGTGGCAGCCAGGACGTGCCCCGTTTCGAGCGTGTGAGTGCGTCCGTCGGCACTCCGAGTCGTGAGACGGACAGCATCCCCGTTCCGCTCGGCCCGGTGATGATCTCTCCCAGTCGTACGGGGACGCCGTCCAGCCGCGGCTTGAGCCACCAGGACCCGAAAGGCCCCAGTACGCGCTTGATCAGCCGCAGCCGGGTCGGCACCGGCAGGAAGCGGAAGGCCGCCGCATGGTGGACGACCGCGTACAGCCCCCATGAGCGCCCCAGAGGCGTGTCCGGCTGCCAGTGCGGTGGCGGTGTCGGCGCGGTGCCGAACACCAGCCGCTGGGTCCGCGCAGTCAGCCGGACCCGCGCACCCGCCTCCCCCAGCAGCGCGGCGCTCTCCTGGGCCGACTGGCCGGCTCCCACCACGACCCCGTCGTGCCCCGCGAACTTCGCGAGGTCGGCGTGCTGCGAACTGTGCGAGACCAGCCCCTCCGGCACGAGCGGCACCAGCGCTTCGGGGACATACGCGAATCCGTCCATGCCTCTGGCCGCGACCACGGCCTGCGTGCGGAGCTCCTCCCCGGAGGCCAGTTTGAGGTGGAAGCCGTCCGTCTGCCGGCCGATACCGAGAACCCGGACGTTCTCCACCTCTGGCACCAGTTGCTCGGCGAACCAACGCCCATACCGGAAGAACATCTCGACGGGAACCGGGTCGTGCCCGGTCAGCCGGGTCTCCCCGGCCTCCCGGCAGTAGGCATCCAGGGTGAACCCGGTGTGTGGAGCCGAGAGTAGCGACGCGCTCGGAGGTGACTTCAGCAACATGCCCGCGGGCATGTTCTCGGCCCAGCTCGCCATCGGCGAGCCGAAGACCCTCACGTGCAGGCCGCGCGCCTTCAGATGCGCGGCGGTGGACAGGCCGTACGGGCCCGCCCCGATGACGACGACCGGTGCGGCGGCAGTGCTACGGGACATGTTGATTCCCCCTTGGCGCGGCGCTCTCCTCGGAGCCCGCGTCGCGGCATGGCTGGACACAGAACTGGCGGTTGAGCACACCGGAACCGCTCGCGGCCGAATGTCAGGCCGCGAGCAGCGGGGAGGAGAAGGGTGGGCCGCGCCGCGCGACCGCGTCGGCCAGGAAGATCACGGCAGGAGACGCACGGTCGTCGCCGTATCCCGCGCATTGCTCGGCACCCGCACTCACGGTCAGCTCGAGCGGCGCGCAGACCGGGGCGAACAACCGTCGCAACAGATCCCGCCCGGCCGCGCGCAGCACGCGTCGACGGCAGGTGTCCATGCCGTGCAGCAGCACCGCGCACAACACCGTCAGCAGCAGGTGCGCGCCGACGACCGGCCAGCCCGCATGAACGGAGGACGGCCACGCCGCGTGCGCCGGCGACGCGACAGCGTCGTCGGCCCGCACGAACCAGTAGCCCACCGCCACCTGCGCTCCGGCGGCCAGCGTCAACTGCCAAGCCAGCGACTTCTGCTGCCCCGCACCCGGAAGCGCGACGGCGAAGAAGACGAGGGCCGCGGCAGCCCGCACACCCCACGAAGGGCTGGAGTCGAACGCCAAGTGGTGGACGGTGCCCGCAACTGCCGTACCGAGAACCGAGAACAATCCCGCCCGGACAGCCGCCACCGGCACCACACGCGGTACCCAGCCGCGGCGGCGCACACGGGACACATCCACCGAACCCCCCATGACCCGCCCATGATGGGGCTCACAGCCCGTCTGTGTCATCACCGCGTCCAGCGCCGATCGGCGGCTGTAGCCGAGCCGTTACGACGGACACCTCACGACGTCTTCTCCGGCCGCACTCCCTGCATGTACCTCAACCAGGGCCGCACGTCCTCGCGCCCGCGCACCTCGAAGCCCGCGTCCGCGATCAGCCGGTCGAGCAGATCCACGCGGTAGTCGGCCATGACGTGCCCGGCGGACGCGGCGACGAGGTGCCGGACCAGCCGCGTGCGTGGCGGGCCGAAGTCGGCGACGAGCAGGCGGCCGCCGGGCAGCACTCGACGCATCTCCCTCTACCGCGTCGAGCACCTGGGCCCCGGCCTGCGTGGCACCCCGACCACGGCGGTCGCTGCGGCGAGGCGCACGGACAGGACCGCGGATTCCTGCCTCCCAACTGGGAGGGAGGGGAGGTGGCGGGCTGCACCGGCCGGTCGGCGGGGTGGCTCCGGCCACCTGGCGTATGTTGCAGCGGGGCGCTTCCGATGACCCTGGAGCCCATAAGTCACGACGCAGCGTCGGCCGTGTCATCCGTCGCTGCTCGCGTGGTCTCACGCCACCCGGAGTCATGCCGGGCCAAGAAGGAGGTCGGTCCTATGACGATCCGCCTGACGTTTCTGTGTGCCCCCGGCGGTGACGTCGCCCTGGATCCATTCCTTGGTGACGCTCCCCTGAGCGACCGCAGCTCGTGTGAGGCAGGCGTGGCGGGAGCAGGGCTCCCTTCCCACGGACTGATCGTCCGGGCCCCCTCCATCCGCTGCTCGCAGACCGCCGTTGCCTTGGGCCTGACGGCAGCGGCCGAGCCTGCTCTGCGGGACCTCGACCTCGGCAAGTGGCGCGGTCGCACCGCTGGCGACGTCGCTGCAACCGACCCCGACGGGTTCACCGCTTGGCTCACTGACCCGGATGCTGCACCACACGAAGGTGAGTCCGTACGTCAGCTCTGTCGCCGAATCGCGACCTGGCTGAGCAACGTAGCTCCCGACACGGGCCACGTACTGGCCATCACCGAAGTTGCCGTGGTCCGGGCCGCGCTCATCCATGCTCTGGCCGTACCGGCAAGAACTTTCTGGCATTTCGCTGCACCACCTCTCTCCACGGTCTCCCTCACGTGGCGAGGTGGCCACTGGGACATCCGGCTCGGCCACGCCGCTGACTCGGAGACGCGCCGATGGCCCGTCCCGCGTTCGGTGACGTCCGTACCCGCCGCAAGTGATGGACTCTTGCTGGCCCGCATGGGCGGCGAAGAGCGATCAAGGTCCTCCCGGGAGGCGACATTCGCCGGCCGCGGGTAGGCCCTGGGGTGAAGCATCCGGGCCTGGCGCAGTGGGGAGGTCGTGCCGGACGTTTGAAACCGGCATCCTCCCGGAGCCTGGAAGCATGGGACACGGCTCAGCTCCGTGCCATGTCGTCCGCGTCGCCGACCCCGGACGACACCCCCGTCTGTGCGTCGCCGACCGCGGGATTGATCGGTCTCGATCTCGCACGCTTCACTCCGGATCTCCGCACCGGGCTCCTGCAGCTGCCAACGAGCCGAGTAAGCGGCCGACCGGCGGTCGGACGTCGCCCGATCCGGCCTAGTGGGCGGGAAGCGTTTGGCACGGAACAACGCGCCGTTTTCCAAGGCTGCTGCTACGTCACTACGCGCACAGCAGGGACGGGACGTTCCCCGGGTGTCAGACAGCAGACCGGCCTGACAGGAGGCGAAGGCACATGTACTCCAACACCACCGGCGTAGGCACGAGCAGTGCAGCGGCTGCCACCGAGATGCAGATGGCCGAGGTGCTGGCCAGCGTCCTGCGTATCGAGCGGGTGCCGGTGGACGGTGACTTCTTCACGGATCTGGGTGCTGATTCGCTGGTGATGGCCCAGTTCTGTGCGCGAGTGCGGAAGCGTGATGATCTGCCGACGGTGTCGATGAAGGACATCTACCGGTGCCCGACGATCGGGAGCCTGGCCACCGGGATCACGAAGGCTCCCGCCGCTGTCCTCCGGTCCCCGGCACCCTCGCATGCCGCCTCACAGACCGCCAAGCCCGCCCCTGCGGCGAGCGACGCCCGATCCGGCGCAGCGGTCACGCCCCAGTGCGGCCCATGGCAGCACGCGCTGTGCGGGACGGCCCAGCTATTTATCTTCCTCGTCTTCTCCTCCCTCGGCGCCACGATTGCCGTGCTTGGCTACGAGTGGACCCTGGAAGGCTCGGGGACGGCCGACGTCTACCTGAGGGCGGTCCTGTTCAGTGCGGCGCTCTTCATCGGCGCTTGCGCGTTGCCCATCGCGGTCAAGTGGATACTCATCGGCCACTTCACCCCCCCGCAGGATCCCCCTGTGGAGCCCCGCCTACCTGCGCTTCTGGTGCGTCAAGACCCTCATCCGCACCAGTCCGATACGTCTGTTCACCGGTTCACCGCTGTACGTGCTGTACCTCAGAGCGCTCGGCGCGCACATCGGAAAGGGCGTCACCATCCTCTCCCGCGCCGTCCCCGTCTGCACCGACCTCCTGTCCATCGGCGACGGCACGGTCGTCCGCAAGGACGTGCTGCTGTCCTGCTACCGGGCGCACGACGGCTGGACCGAGACGGGTCCCGTCACCCTCGGCGCCGATGTGACCGTCGGCGTGCAGGCCGTCGTCGACATCGACACGTCGATGGGCGACCACAGTCAGCTGGGCCACGCCTCCTCCCTGCACTCCGGGCAGGCGATTCCGGCCGGAGAGTCGTGGCACCAGCCTGAGCTTGTTTGGCGAAGGCCATGGAAGGCGATCTTGGACCTGGAGCGGTCGCCGAAGAACCTCACGGCGTAAGGGGCGTGGAATGGTCGGAGGGTTGTCCTGGGAACTGGACAGAGCCTCCTCGGCCCCGGGTATTTCGGCCCGGGAAGCGTGGCCTTCCTATAACCGGCAGAACCGGGAAATGGCGGGTTGTCGAGAGGCAGTCGGAGGGGGTCGTAGTAGTGACGATCGGCGGGACAGCACAACCCGCTGGGAGCGAAGGGCCCCTGCTTCATCGATGCGATTCGCAACCAGGGAGGGGCCCGGATGAGTGCCGTTTCGGCTGGTTCCATCCGCCGGGAGGAAGGCACCGCGCGACCGGGTGGCCGTTTTCTGGATAAGGTCCGAGCCTTGCAGCGGCGTCCGTCCTGGAGCGCCTTGTCGTACGGCCCGATCCGCTGTCCCCGAAGCGGTGCCTGCCAGCGGAGGCGACGGTGCGGCGGCGGATGGGCCGCATCGACGGCAACGCGTTGGACCGGGCGGTGGGCTGCTTGCTGGCCGACCGGCGCGCTGGGGCCGACGGTCAGCTGCACGCCGTGGCGGTCGACGGCAAGACCCTGCGCGGAGCGGCCAGGGCCACGGGCCGCAAGATGCATCTGCTCGCCGCCTGCGCCCACCTCTCCGGCCTGGTCCTGGCCCAACTCGACGTAGGCGAGAAGACCCACGAGATCACCTGCCTCCAGCCTCTGCTGGATACCCTCGCCGACCTGGCGGGCGTGGTTGTGACCAGCGGCGCCATGCACACCCAGCGCGGGCACGCCAGCTACCTGCTCGGCCGAGGCGCGCACTACATCGTGACCGTGAAAGGGAACCAGAAGAAGTTCCACAAGCAGCTCAAGTCCCTTCCCTGGAAGCAGATCCCGCTGCTGGGCCGCACCCGCGACACCGGCCACGGCCGAGGCGAGATCCGTCGCATCAAGGTGTGCACGGTGAACAGCCTGCTCTTTCCCGGCGCCCGCCAGGCCGTCCAGCCCAAGCGCCGCCGAGTGGACCGCAAGACCGGCAAGGTCAGCATCAAGACCGCCTACGCGGTCACCAGCCTCACTGCGGAACAGGCCACACCCGCCGAGCTCGCCCGGCTGATCCGCAGCACTGGAAGATCGAAGCCCTGCACCACGTCCGAGACGTGACGTTCCCCCAGAACGCCTCCCATCTGCGAACCGATTCCGCACCCCGCGCCATGGCGAACTGGCGCAACCTCGCCATCGACGCCCTTCGCCTCGCCGGGAAGAGCAGCATCGCTGCCGGCCTCCGGCACAACGCCCGCGACGCCAGCCGACCGCTCGCCCTCCTCGGACTCACATGATCACGAAACGGAGGTCACGCGACTACGCCGAAGGCCTGGGGAGGCGGGCGCTTCTTCGTTCCCGCTTGTGCGCTGCCCCGGCAGCCGTGCGCGATCGCGCGGCCGGGTGTCCGTGCGGTCTATCGGCATCGTCTTTATATGTCAAGTCCCGAAATTGAGGGGCGTGACGGGATTTTCTTGCCGGGCCTTAATTGAGGCATGGGTTCACGCAGATCAGGTGGCCCATCCGCATCGTCCGGTAAAGGCCTGGCGATGTGTGGTGCGGGACGTGTATCCCGCCGAATGGCCCGTGAATCGGCAGGGCCGTTCGATACCCTTCACCATTTCTCACCGGAGGAGAAACCCCATGACTTCCCCCAATAGGACCCGACGTCTCCTGATGCTGGCCGCCTCGACCGCTCTGGCTGCGGGAGGTGTGATGCTGCCCGCCACCGGCGCCTTCGCTGCAGCCCCGACGGCGACGCCGCACATGGCCATAGCCCATCACGCCCACCAGGGCAACGGGAACGGCAACGGCAACGGGAACGGGAACGGGAACGGCAACGGGAACGGCAACGGGAACGGGAACGGGAACGGCAACGGGAACGGGAACGGCAACGGGAACGGGAACGGGAACGGCAACGGGAACGGGAACGGCAACGGGAACGGGAACGGGAACGGCAACGGGAACGGGAACGGCAACGGGAACGGGAACGGGAACGGGAACGGGAACGGGAACGGGAACGGGAACGGGAACGGGAACGGGAACGGGAACGGGAACGGGAACGGGAACGGGAACGGGAACGGGAACGGGAACGGCAACGGCAACGGCAACGGCAACGGCAACGGCAACGGGAACGGCAACGGCAACGGCAACGGCAACGGCAACGGCAACGGCAACGGCAACGGCAACGGGAACGGCAACGGCAACGGGAACGGGAACGGGAACGGCAACGGGAACGGGAACGGCAACGGGAACGGCAACGGGAACGGCAACGGGAACGGGAACGGCAACGGCAACGGGAACGGCAACGGCAACGGGAACGGCAACGGCAACGGCAACGGGAACGGCAACGGCAACGGCAACGGGAACGGCAATGGCAACTAGGGTCTGACGGAAAATATTGAGGACCGCGTCTCTGGCTGGGTGGCATGTTCTTGCCGCCCGGCCATTGACGTATGTCTGCGGGCACGTGAGACAGGCTGTTGTGCGTGGCCCTCAGGGCGAAGTGGTGGGAGAGTCTTCGGCGCGGTGTTTCGTGCGGGGGATGGGGAATCAGGGGTGATTGGCGTGGGTGGAATCATTCCGCCCGGCCGGCAGGGGGGCCGTGCCTTCGATCCGGCCGCGGTCGTCCGTGCCGCCGTCTTCGGCCCGGCCGGGGATCCTTCCCGGCGCCGGGGCGAGGTCGCGCTACCCGTCGCCTGCTGGCTCTCACCGGCGTGCCCCCTTGTGCCGTACCCCCTGCTGGGTGCTGGGTGCTGGGTGCTGGGTGCTGGGTGCAGGTCGCGGGGCGGGCGGGGGCGGCGGTGCGGGGGGTCTGGCGGCTGCCCTTGGCTGTTGGGTGGTGAAGGCCGGCGGAGCTGGGCGGGCTCGGGTCGGTGGGAGGCGGCACCCCACCGGCCCGGTCCCGGCCCGGTCCCGTTCCCGGTCCTGGTGCTGGTGTTGGTCCCGGCCTGGTGCTGGTTTTGGTTTTGGTCTGGGAGTCGGGGGCCGGGTCGTGGGGGGGGATGGTCTGCAGGGTGTGCGGGCGTGTGTCGTTGTGCAGGGGGGACCGTTTGGGCTTGGCAGGGGGCGGCGCTCTGCGTGGGTGGTGTTTGTTTTTAGTTTGTGGTGAGGGTTTGTTCGGCCCAGACGGTTTTGCCGGTGGGGGCGGGGCGGGTGCCCCAGCGGTGGGCGAGTTGGCCGACGAGGAGGAGGCCGCGTCCGCCTTCGTCGTAGGTGCGGGCGCGTCGCATGTGGGGGGCGGTGTTGCTGGAGTCGAAGACTTCGCTGATGAGGGTGTTGTTTTCGTGGATGAGTCTGAGCTGGATGGGTGGGCGGCCGTAGCGGATGGCGTTGGTGACCAGTTCGCTGACGACGAGTTCGGTGATGAAGGCGGCGTCGTCGAGTCCCCAGGTGGTGAGTTGGGTGGTGGCGTATTGGCGTGCCTGGGCGACGATGGCGGGGTCGAAGGCGAGGTTCCAGGCGGCGACGCGGTCGGTGTCGAGGGCGCGGGTGCGGGCGATGAGCAGGGCGATGTCGTCGTCGGGGCGGTGGGTGAGCATGGAGGTGAGGATTCGGTCGCAGACGGTGTCGAGGGTTTGGGCGGGGCGGGCGAGGGCGGCGAACATTTTGTCCAGGGCGTCGTCGATGTCGTGGTCGCGGGCTTCGAGGAGGCCGTCGGTGTAGAGGACGAGGATGCTGTGTTCGGGCAGTTGGGTGTCGAATGTTTCGAAGGGCAGGCCGCCCAGGCCGAGCGGGGGGCCGGCGGGGACGTCGAGGAAGGAGACGGTGCCGTCGGGGGTGACCAGGGCGGGCGGGGGGTGGCCGGCGCGGGCGAGGGTGCAGTGGCGGGAGATGGGGTCGTAGACCGCGTACAGGCAGGTGGTGCCGATGCCTCCGGCGGTTTCGGTGCTGTCGCTTGTGCCGCTGCTTTCTTCGGCGGACAGGTGCAGGACGAGGTCGTCGAGGTGGGTGAGGAGTTCGTCGGGTGGCAGGTCGACGTCGGCCAGGGTGCGGACCGCGGTGCGGACCCGGCCCATGGTGGCCGAGGCGCGGATGCCGTGGCCGACGACGTCGCCGACGACCAGGGCGACGCGTGCGCCGGACAGCGGGATCACGTCGAACCAGTCGCCGCCGACGCCGGCCTGGGTGCCGGCGGGCAGGTAGCGGGTGGCGATGTCCAGGGCTTTTTGGTCGGGCAGGGTCTGCGGGAGCAGGCTGCGCTGCAGGGTCATGGTGGTGGTGTGCTGGCGGGGGGTGTGGCGGGCGGTGTGGATGCTGACGGCGGCTCTGGCGGTGAGTTCCTCGGCCAGCCACAGGTCGTCGGTCTCGAAGGGTTCGGGGCGCTGGTGGCGGGCGAACAGGGCGACGCCGAGGGTGGTGCCGGCGGCGCGCATCGGCACCACCAGTACCGAGTGGGTGCCGCTCGCGCGGATCCAGGCGGCCTGGGGGTCCGTGGCCGCCCACCGCACGAGGGCGGGATCGCTCCCCTCGTACAGGGCGCCGTGGCCCTGGGCCAGGCACTGGGCCACCGGGGAGTCTTCCGGGTAGCGGGACTGCTCTGGTGCCGCGGGCGGGGAGGGCGAGCTGTTGCCGGGCAGTGAGCGCACCGCGGTGCGGCTCATGGTCAAGGGTCCCGGCCCGGCGGGCACCGGGCCGCCGTGGTGGGGGGCGTCCAGCAGGTCGACGGCGGCGAAGTCCGCGAGGCCGGGGACGGCGACGTCGGCCAGTTCCTGTGCGGTGCGCCGGAGGTCGGAGGTGGTGCCGATGCGGGTCGAGGCGTCGTTGAGCAGCAGCATCCGCTGGCGGGCGAGGTGCTCCTGCAGCGTGTGGTGGGCCGCCAGGCACACCGTGCGCACCCGGCCGTCGGAGTCTTTCAGCGGGGCCAGCGAGGTCGACCAGCCGTGCTCCGCGCTGATGCCGGTGGGGCGGATGCAGGCCTCCATGTGCTGCGGCTCGCCGCTTTCCAGCGCCCGGCGCATCTTCGCTTCGGCCTCCTGGCTCACGGCATGCGGCGCGATGTCGACCAGGCGCAGCCCGTGCATCTGCTCCTCGCTCAGCGACAGCGCGTGCTCCATGCCGGCATTCGCCCGCACCAGCCGCAGGTCCGTATCGAAGACCGCCAGGATGCAGGGAGACTGACGGAACACCCGCTCGCTCAGCGTCTGGTCCCCGGCCGTGCGCGGTGCGCCCGCCACGGCGGACACCACCAGCCACTCGGCGACCGCCCCGCCGGCCCCGCCGGCCCCGCCGGGGCTCTGGCGGTGCGCGAGCAGGGGCCGTTGCAGCACACGGCCGTCCCGGTGGCGCAGCGCCACGGTGCCGCTGAGCCGCCGGCGCCCGGCCGCATCCCGACACACCGCCTCGCCCACGTCACCGGCGTCACCGGCGAGCAGACGCGCGGCCCGCTGCCCCACGATCTGCGAGGACGTATAGCCCAGCAGCCGCCGCGCCCCCTCACTCCACCCCGTCACGATGCCCTGCTCATCGACCCTGGCGGTGGCCGTCAAGGCCGAGCCGGGCACGGCGTTTGCCTGCGCCTGCTCACCGAAAGGGGTGGGAAGTCGCTCCATCGCCGCTCATCTCGCCCTTCGGGAACCTGCACGGCCGGGGCCCTCCACACAAGCATGATCCCGCCCGGCACCGAGCACCAACCCGGCGCCGTCACACCGCCCCCCCCGCCCCGGTCCCCGTCCTCCTGTCCCGGGCCCGGGGCAGCATATGACCGAAGTGCGGCCCGCCTCCCGGGCCCGGGGCAGGAGCGGGGACACCGGGGCGATGCGGCGCCCCGCAGCGCTCTGCCCGCGCCCCGGGGGGCCGGTGACCTCCCGCCCGGGCCACGCACCGCACGCGGCCCGGGAGGCAGTCCTGCCGGCGGTGAAGGCCGCTTTCGTTGCGCAGGCACGAAGACGGTCGGGCAGAAGGGCGGCAGGGGGAGGGGACGGGGAGCATCTCCGCAGCCGGTACGGCTCGTGCCGGTGAGCGCGCGTCCGGCGTGGGCGCGGATGTGGCCTGTGACACGCCTGTGACAGTCGGCGGACACCGTCATGACGTCGCCCCGGCAGTCTTTTCGAAACGGACAAATCCCCGCAATCGGGCATTTGTTCTCTGCTTCCGAGGGTGTGAGCAGTGATGACCGAGACGATCCGTCGGAGGAAATCCCATGAGCCTCACCCTCACCGCACCGCAGACCCAGGCCCCCGCACCTGCGCTGGCCCCGCGTGAACGGGAGACGCTGCGCCATATCGCCGCCGGGCGCACCTACCTGCAGGCAGCCCGCCAGATGGGACTTTCCAAGCACACCGTCGACGCCTACCTCCGCCGTATCCGGGCCAAGCTCAACATCAACAGCACCGCCGAACTCACCCGGCTGGCCATCTCCCTGGGCCTGTGAGGGCCCGCCCGCCGCCGACGGAGCAGCGTTCGCCGGCCCGCGATGCGTGATCGGCGACGCGCAGGCGCGGCGCGCCGAGGCCGAGGTCCTGGAGATCCACTGCCCCGGCAGACTCGACAAGATCCAGGACAAGCTCCAGATGATGTCGGCATCGATGCGCTGTGCCCTGGTCCCGGCGTGGCTGTGTGCTTGAGCGCGGGCTCTGGACCACTTCTTGTGGTCGCGCACACAGCGTGACTATTGATCTCTGGGTGCTGCGGGTTGAGGTCGCCCGAAAATCGCCCGGCCGCAATCCGGTGGGGGCGACAGTGCTGCACCGTGCAAACCCCAGCCGCTCGGACCCCGGCCGCCATCGGCCCGCGCCGTGACCCGCTGGCTCCTGACTCACCCGGACGCCCTGATCGGGAGCGACCGGGTCCAGCTCAAGGCCGCGCCGGCCGGCTGCCCCGAGCTGGACGCCATCGTCAAGCACGTGCGGACCTTCGCCCACATGGTTACGGAGCTGCACGGTGACCGACTGCCGGAGTGGATCGAATCAGCCAGAACCGCTGCCGGCCTGCCCAGTCTCAGCCGGTTCGCCCAACACCTCGAACGCGACCTTGACGCCGTCGCCGCCAGCCGGACCCTGCCCTGGAACTCCGGTGTCGTGGAAGGTCATGTCGACCGCATCAAGATGCTCAAGCGCCAGATGTTCGGCCGCGCAGGCTTCGAACTCCTCCGCACACGTGTCCTGTTGACGTGAGCGAGCGTCACCACGCCATAGAACCGGACCAGAGCCCGAAGACCAATTACTGAGCCACGGAGCATGAGTCGGCGCGTCACTGATCATCGAGGGATGCCTGCCGGGCAAGGAACTCCTCGAACGCCGCCTTCTGCTTCGGGTCCATGAAACCTTGGCGGACATTGCGGGCCTTCTCCTGGAGCCAGTGCGCCTCGTCGGGGTCCAGTAGCTCGGCGACCACCACGCCGTTGCGAGCAACCGCCGTGCGCCCTCCCGCGCGACGACGAAAAAGCGTGAACGTGCCGAATTTTGCTGGGTGGGCCAGTTCCGGCTCCTGCGCCGCAGCCCGGTTCTCTTCCCCCGCGTCACTCGTCGGGTAGGAGGTGGGGGCCCAATGCTCCCAGAACGCCAGCGTGGCCGCGGGCACGAGCACCGCGCGTTCCGCCTCTTCACGCCCCTCCCACAGGAACGTGACAGTGACGGGCTCGCCGACCGCCTCGGCCAACCCGAGCACCCTGTCCATCTCATCGTTGATCGGGTAACCCACCACTGCATCGATCTCAAAGCCCATGGTGCGTGAGGCTACTGGCCGCTTCCGACATGCCCGGCCCACAACTCCTGCGCCGTCGAGTACGGCGCACCAGGTGGACCGCCCGAAACCGGTGATCTCACCGGCTGAGCGCCTGTCCGAGACAATACTGCGGCGGAGAGCAACCGCTCCGCACAATTGGGGCCAGAGCCTGAGCGCGGGAGTCGTTTCGACGTGATTGAGGAAGTCGCCGGCCGGCCGGCTTTGCGCTGTGGGTTTGGCTTGACGTCACCCAGGAGCTTCCGGCGGGCCAAGGAGTGTGTTTCTGCCGCTGGCGACGCCGAAGACGCCCTTGACGGGACAGGCCAGGCCGCCAGTGGGGCCCGGACGGCTCAGTACCAACGGCTCAGTACTAAGCGCCCACGAGACGTCGCGTCCGCGTCCCGTCCTGGATTGTGCTCCTGTGCCTCGCTGTCGCTGTCCTGGCGACGTCGGGCTGGTACGCGACCCGTCCGGTGCGGCCGCACTGCGTGGTTGCCGTAAGTACCCTCACCGACGGCAACGAAGACATGCTGTCCAGTGCGGACGGGAAGCAATTGCCCCTTGAGGAGCGCGTCGAGCTGGCCTATTGGTATGCGGTCGGTGCGGGCCACTGCAAGCCGCCGGAATCTCGCTGGCGCCAGTGGCTCGGCTGAGCGTCCGTGCAGCCGGCCACCCGCTGCGGCAGCCCGCGTGGTCTGCCGAAGCTGCCCGGTGACATCCATTCACAGCGAAATTGATCACGCAGACGGGCAGCAGGTGACTCCCCGGCTTATGTCGCAATGACGTCCACGGGAGGTGACACGGCCACCCGGCGCGGCGGTGGTCTCGCCACGGTGGCGATCTCGCCGGTGAGCCGGTCGATCTCGCCCGGCGCCTGGCCGGTTCGGCGGCGCAGCGTGCGTGAGATGTCCTTCAATCGGCGGCCTGCTGACCGGCTGCGGTCCGCGCGGCACGGTGCGTGGGATGTGTGGCCGCGGCGGTTCAAGTAGGCGGGCGGACATGTGCTGCGCCACGCCACGCCCCCCTTTTTTCGGGCTGGTTCGGCTCGGTGTGGGTGGAGCTCATTGCAGGTCGGCCGGACCGTGGTGGGCCCGGGTGTACCGCTGAGCCGTGCGGACTCGATACGGGCGGATGAGCGGGTGGAAGAGCGGGTGGATGAGCGGGTGGATGAGGGGGCGGATGAGCGGGGTGATGAGGAAGGACATCATCAGCGCCCCCGCGAAGGAGACGAGAGCCCAGCCCCATCGCCCGTCGTCCAGCAGGGCGAGCCCGGCCCATGCCACGGCGGCGCCCATGGTGAACGGATACCAGCTCACCTCACCTGCGGGTTTGTGCCTGCCCTGGGGCAGCGCACGCACCTGGCCGGCGCGCTGGAGGGCCGGCGCCTGCGGCTGCGGATCGGTGACCGCGCGCCCTGTTGCGCCGGCCCGGCCCGGCTTGCGGCGCTCCCGCCATGCCGGCCGCGCCGCGCGTTCGGGCCACTTGCCTTGTCTGCTCGCTGCCCAGGTCTGTGCCAGGGTCCGTCGCTGGAGGAGGAACACGGCGAGTTCACAGCCCGCGGGGAGCGCCAGCGCGCGTGCCGACGGCGGCAGCGAGCCCTTGGAGAGCGTCACGATCGCCGTGAAGACCAGGGCGAACAGGCCGAGGCGGAGCAGGGCTGTCCGGTAGAACGCAGACGTTGATGCAGACATGGGATCTCCACTGATGTCGGGGGCCGGCGGCGCGCCGCAGAAGGCCCCGCCGCAGCTGTTCACACCACGGGGTCGGGTTCACCGGCGCGGTGACCACCAGGGTGTCCGGCCCCGGCAGGTGCGCAGGAGTCCCGTGCTTTCGTGGCTTGACGAACAACCGCAGAGCCGGCCGGCCGCTGCTGCCGGGGCGGACACACCTCGCCGCCCCCCGGGGGCTGCCCGGGCAGGCTCGACGGCGTCGCACATCCGTTAAGGCGCCGGGCGGCCGCAACCCTCACTGAGGTGGGTCCTGCCGCGGCGGCCGGCCTGCGGGGGCGGCCCGCACGTCGAGCAGGGCCCGGGAGCGAGTGAAAGGAAGCCGGATCCCACCGACTGAGCCGGCCGGCGAGGACGGCTCGGCCGTCGTCGCCGAACCGCTGGCGCCGACGCAGGAACTTTGGACTCGTGGCCGGCGGCGCGGGCCGCGGCGGCTTTCAGGGCTGGTGGGGCTGGAGTCCTTGCAGCAGCAGGTCGATGAGCTGGTCGGGGTAGTGGTCGTCGAGCGGTTCGCGGGTCATCAGCGCGTGGAAGTGCACGGGTGCGATGAGTGTTTCGAGGACCAGCCGGGGGGCGAAGACGGTGGTCAGTTCGCCGCGTGCGGCGGCGCGGTCGATGATGGCGCGGACCGTGTCGAGCCGGGCCTGCCAGAACTCGGCCCGGGACTGTGCGATCTCCGGGCTGTCGTCGGTGGTCGCCATGGCGCGTACCAGTGCGGCACCAAGGGGTGAGGCCGTCATGTGTGCCACTGCCCGGGCGAAGGCGCTCAGGTCCTGGCGCAGGGATCCGGTGTCGGGCACGGGCAGTGTCTGCTCGCTGTGCGCGAGCAGTGCCGCGACGATCAGGCCCTCGCGGGTCTTCCAGCGCCGGTAGATCGAGGTCTCGTGGACGCCGGCGCGGGCTGCGACGCCTGCGACGCTCACGCTCTCGATGCCTTCTTCGGCGAGTGCGGCCACGGTCGCGTCCAGAACTGCCTGGCGCACGCGCGCGGAGCGGCCGCCGGTGCGCCGCCGGGTATCGGAGGTGTTCACCCGCCCACAGTAACGCAGGTTTCTCGCGTTAAGCGTGATACGGTGCTGTTAACGCAGAATTCCTGCATTAAGAATTGGTGAGCGGAGGAGCCGCCATGGCATACGAGTGGAAGGTCGACCCTCAGGACCTGTTCGAGGAGCGGGCTCCGCAGATGGTGAGCATGGGCCTGCCGTCCCAGGACGTCATAGCGGTGCGTGCCGCGGTCACCGAGATGTGGCCCGACCGGCCGGGCGGCTGGGTGTACGAGTGGTCGCAGCTCGCGGCCCGGTATGCCGAAAGCGGGCAGCACCGGCCGGCCGTGCTCGCCTACGGCTACGCGAAGTTCCCCTCGCTGGCCGACGACGCCAAGCGCACCGCCCACCAGCGGCAGCTGGAGCAGTACCTGCTGGCCGCTGCGGGTTACCGCGTAGCCTTCGAACGCCAGACCCTGGACATCCCCTGCCAGGGCGCGATCACGCCCGTGCCCGTGCACCTGCTCATCCCGCCCGCCTGGACGGCCGATGCTCCGGTGCTGCTCGCCAGCGGCGGCGTGGACACCTGGAAAATGGACATCCACGGCATCTGCGAGGACCTGGCGCTGCGGACCGGCCTGCGCGTGGTGGCCTTCGACATCCCCGGCACCGGCGAGTCCACCACGCCCATGACCGCCGACGGTGGCGCGGACATCGTCCGTGCCCTCATCGGCAAGGCCCGTCACCTGGGCAACGGGCACGTCATCCACCTGGGCATCTCGATGGGCGGGCACTTCTCGGCCCGCTCCGGCCTGGTCGGCGACGCCGACGCCGCGATCAACATCGGCGGCCCCGTCGCCACCGCCTTCGCCCCCGGCCGGGGCTTCGCCCACGGCATGAGCGGCATCATCGGCAACGCCCTCGGCTTCGACCAGGAACCCACCGAAGCCGAACTGGGGAACGCCTTCACGCCGTTCTCGCTGCAGCCCCTGCTCGATGACGACAAGAACGCACCCATGCTGGTCGTCAACGGCGCCGACGACGTCCATGTACCGCGGGAGGACACCCTGGTCTTCAACGGCCGCCGGGACACCGAGGTGCACCTGCTCCCCGGCACCGGACACTGCGCCATGTCCAAGTGGCCCGAAGTCGCCACTCTCATCGTCGAGTGGATCGGCCGTCGCCAGGAGAGGGAGTAAGCAGCACGCGATTCCCGCTTCCTTGGCCCTGGGGCGATGTCTGCGCCCATGGCCCGACGCCGTTGTTCCCAAGCCGCCCCCCGGCACGGCACACGTTTCCCACGACACCCGGCCCCTGCGCAGCAGCCCCCGGCCGCCCGAGACAGCAGACCCATGCTTCACGGGCCCTGCCCGCACGAGCCCCGCCACCACGAGACCAACGGCGCGTGCTTGCGCCGGGCTGCGCTGAGGGGGCCCGTGCACCCGCCCGCCCCACACCGCCTTTGAGGCCCCGCTCCCGCAGGTCCAGCACCCCGCCGACTCGTTAGCCTTAAGAGGACCCGCACAACGGGGGGCGGCTCGGGCACCAGCCCAGGGAGGCCGACATGGCTGAAACACCCACTGAGGCCACAGCGGACGACACCGCAGGCGGCGCCCGCAGCAGTAGTCCCCAAAGCCCCTGGAGCGCCGGCAGCACGCCCCGCTACCTGCCGATCGCCGAGCACGGCCTGATCGGCGACCTGCGCAGCGCGGCCCTGGTCGCCAGCAACGGCACCATCGACTGGTACTGCTGTCCGCGTTTCGACGCCCCGAGCGTGTTCGCCTCGATCCTGGACGCGGACCGCGGCGGGTCCTTCGAACTCGCCGCGGACGTTGCGGCGCGCACCAAGCAGTTCTACTTCCCCGACACCAACGTGCTCATCACCCGCTTCTTCGCCGACGACGGGGTCGGCGAGATCCAGGACTTCATGCCGGTCGTCGACGACTCACGCGAGGCCGACCGGCACCGCCTGATCCGCCGGGTGGTGTGTGTCCGCGGCGCGCTGCCCTTCCGCGCCCGCATCGCCCCCCGCTTCGAGTACGGGACCGTGCCGCACACCGTGCACGCCCAGGGCGGCCAGGCCCTGTTCGTCTCGCCCCACCTCAAGCTCGCCCTGACCTCCACGGCGCCGATCGAGGTCACCGGAGGGGACGTGTGGTCGCTGTTCAAGCTGCACGAGGGCGAGTCCGCGGTGTTCACCATCGACCGCGTCGGCGGGGAGGTGGCACCCCGCTTCTGCGCGGTGGCCGAGGCCGAGCGGGAATTCAACGCCACCGTGGCCTACTGGCGGCGCTGGCTGTCCCAGTCCCGCTACCGCGGCCGCTGGCGGGAGATGGTGCACCGCTCCGCCCTCACCCTCAAGCTGCTCACCTACGCCCCGACCGGCGCCATCATCGCCGCGCCGACCACCAGCCTGCCCGAGCAGATCGGCGGCGAGCGCAACTGGGACTACCGCTATGTGTGGATCCGCGACGCCGCGTTTTGCGTGTATGCGATGCTCCGCCTCGGCTTCGCCGACGAGGCCGAGGCCTTCATGGGCTTTCTGTCCGAGTGCGTGTGCCTGGAGGCGTCGCAGGCCCCCGGCGACAGCGGTCCGCTGCAGATCATGTACGGCATCGACGGCCGCCGCGAGCTGCCCGAGCGTGAACTGCCCCATTTCGAGGGCTACCGCGGCTCGGCACCGGTCCGCGTCGGCAATGCCGCCGTCGGCCAGCTCCAGCTGGACATCTACGGCGCGCTCGTCGACTCCCTCTACCTGTACGACAAGTGGGGCAGGCCGCTGTCCAGCGCGCACTGGGACTCCATCAGCGCGCTCGTCGACTGGGTGTGCGAGAACTGGGACCAGCCCGACGAGGGAGTGTGGGAGACCCGCGGGGGACGCAAGACCTTCCTGTACTCGCGGCTGATGTGCTGGGTGGCGATCGAACGCGCCATGCGGCTGGCCCGGCACCGCGGCCTGCCCGCCGACCTGGTCCGCTGGGGCAGCGCCCGCGACGGCATCTACCGGCGCATCATGGCGCGCGGCTGGTCCGCTGAGCGCCGCGCATTCGTGCAGTACGAGGACAGCGACATCCTGGACGCCTCCCTGCTGATGATGCCGCTGGCGAAGTTCATCTCCCCGACCGACCCGAAGTGGCTGGCCACCCTGGACGCGCTGGGCCAGGACCTGGTGTCCGACTCACTGGTCTACCGCTACGACCCCCAGGCCAGCCCCGACGGCCTCAAGGGCGAGGAAGGCACCTTCTCCATCTGCTCGTTCTGGTACGTCGAAGCCCTCACCCGCGCCGGCCGCCTGGACGAGGCCCGCCTGGCCTTCGAGAAAATGCTCACCTACGCCAACCACCTGGGCCTGTACGCGGAGGAGATCGGCCGCACCGGCGAACAGCACGGCAATTTCCCCCAGGCCTTCACCCACCTCGCCCTGATCAGCGCGGCCTTCAACCTCGACCGCATGCTCGGCTAGACAGGGCCGCCCGGATCACCCATCGCCGGGCGGACCGCAGGAGGAGGCCCTGTTCTCGGATAACTACGGCGAACGGACATGTAGCACTGCGTGATGCTCGGGGCTGGACCCAGCGCGAGGGTCAGCGGTACAGCAAATGGCGGTAGCAGCCGTTCCGCTTCCTGGGCGAATGAGTCCGATACCCGGGCCGGTGTGCGAGCTTGAAGAGACGGCGCTCAAGATCATGTTGTGACGCAAGACCTGAACACCCTTTTGACCGCGCTGTACGTGAAGATCGACGACGAGATCGGAGGGACCCGGTGGATGGGACGGCCGCCGCCGATGACCGACTCCGAGCTCGTCTGCGTTGCCGTGGTGCAAGCCCTGCTCCGCAGATACAGGTCCAGGTACGCCGCTCGCGCAGCGCGACGGCGAGGTCTTCCTGGTACGCGCCCACGCTGTCCCGCCCACCGGACTGCTCGGCATCGCCGCGGCGGTCACCTGTTTCGGGGTTCTGCTCGGCAGGCTCAGGGGTAGAGGCCGGCCCGGAAGGTGAACGAGACGAGTTGCGCTCGATCACGTGCGCCGACCTTCGTCATGGCCCGCACCGCATGCGTCTTCACGGTGAACGGCGACACGGACATCTGGGCCGCGATCTCGTCGTTGCCGAGACCGCTTGCAACGAGAACGACCACGTCCCGCTCCCTGGGTGTCAGAGCGCCGAAGCGTCGTAGCAGTTCCTGGTCGATCACCGCGGGCGGACTGTCGGTCATGTGACCGATGAGCGCGGCCGTCGCGGCGGCCGACAGCGCACCGCCACCGCCAACGACCTCGGTGATTCCGGCGACGAGTTCAGCAGGGCTCACGGTCTTGCTCAGGAAACCGTTGGCGCCCGCGCGCAGGGCGGCGAGAACGACGTCGTCCTGGTCGAAAGTGGTCAGCACGATCACCTTCGTCTTTTCGGGTGGATGCTCTTCGCGGATCCGGCGGGTGGCTTCGACACCGTCGATGCCGGGCATCCGGATGTCCATCAGGACCAGGTCGACGGGGTGGTCCCGGAGGAAGGGGACGACCTGGAGTCCATCGGAGAGATCACCCGCGACAACGAGACTCGGGTCGAGCCGAAGCATCGCCCGGATTCCGGCCCTTATGTCGTCCTGGTCGTCGACGATCAGAATCCGCGTCATCGGACGACGGCTCCCAGGGGGCTGAACTCCGCATGGACCCGGAATCGCCCGTCGTGACTGTCGATCGTCAGCCGCCCACTGGAGGACTCGACGCGTTCGCGCATCCCCACCAGTCCGAGTCCGCTGCCTGAGTCGGAGCCGCGGGGTGAGTGACCGACGCGGTTCTCCACGGTGACGCAGATCCTGCCGTCGCGCTCGCGCACATCCACCGTTGCCGTCCCCTCTCCATGTCGGTAGGCATTCGTGAGTGCTTCTTGAACGACCCGGTAGACCGTCACGCCGACGCTGGGCTCCACGAAACCGGCAGGGATGTCGATGGAGGGTCGGATGTCGAGGCCGATGCTTTCGAAAGAGGCGACAAGTCCTTCCAGGCCACTGAGCGCCGGGGTCGGCCGGAGCGCCTCGCCGTCGTCGGAGACGTCGTCCCCGAGGCGGAGGAGCACGAGGATGCGTTGCGTTTCGGCGACGACGGTGCGGGCGCTGGACCTGGCTGATACGAGGGCCTGCCGGGAAGACTCGGCGTGTTCGGGCAGCCCGATTTCCGCTGCACCGAGGTGCAAGCTCAGCATCGCGACCTGGTGGCCGATGACGTCGTGGAGGTCTCGGGCGATGCGGAGTCGTTCTTCGGTCACTCGTCGGGTGGCTTCGATCTCGCGGGTAGCGATGGCGCTTTCGGCTCGTTCCTCCAAGGTCCACCAGTGGTCTCGATGGATGCGGAGCGCGGCCCCTGTCGCACCTCCTGCCATGGCTGAGAAGAGGGCGGCGGCTCCCACTACCGCACCGCCACGGAATCCTCCCACCGTCATGAACGCCCCCAGGAAGAACGCCGCCACGATGCCGGTTCCGGCCAGCGGCTGCTTCCCCCTGAGGGTGACCGAGAACAGCACGAGCACCGCCATCATCCACACCGACAAGGGGTCGTGGCCCACCGCTGTGACGGCGAAGGACGCCGCGCTCGTCACGACCAGTCCTGCCCACGGCTTCCACCATGACAGGGCGACACCGCCGCCGGCGAGGAGCACGGACAGGGCCGTCGGCCAGTCCGACCCTCTCAGTAGCACTGCCACGATCTGACCGGTGAACACCAGCGCGGCCACGGAATAGGCGACTCGGTGCAGCACCTCGGGGCGGCGGACCCACAGCGGTGCCGCGGGCCCGTCCTGACTGTTCTGCGCCTTGACCATGAGCTGATTCTCGTTCACCTGTGCGGCGGCCGTGTACTTCGAACGATGTACACGGCGAAGCTGCTGCGGTCGATGGAGACGGCAGAAATCATTCCATCGAAGTGGATGGCAGAACTACTTCGTTCGAAGTACACGGCCCCTGCCGAGGCCACTGAGACTCGTCATCGAGGCGACCGTCTCACACCGTCACGATCACAACGGGACACCCGATGACTCAGACCACCGTAACTTCGACAACTTCGACCACGGCCACGACGACGCCCTCCGGGCTCCGATCGCTCTACCTGATCCGAGTCGTCTTCTCCCTGATCTGGGTGGCACTCGTCTTCACGACCTCCGCCTCGCTCGTGTCGACGGACAGGACCACAGTGATCGCGGCCGTGCTACTCATCGTCTACCCCCTGTGGGACGCCATCGCCACGCTCCTCGAGCGTCGCCTGGCCGGCACCGGGTCCACGAAGCGCGTCAGTACCATCAACATGGGTCTCGGCCTCGCCACCACAGCCGGAATGATCATCGCCGTCTTCTCCACCATCGGGACGGCCCTTCTCGTGTTCGGCGTCTGGGCCTTCCTTTCCGGAGCCATCCAGCTCGTCGTAGCGATCCGACGCCGGCGCACCGTCGGCGCCCAGTGGCCCATGGCCATCAGCGGCGGACAGTCCGTCCTCGCCGGTGCCACCGTCGCTGCCACGTCCGCCTCGGCGACGAGCAGCCTGTCCACCGTCGCCGGATACTCGGCCTTCGGTGCCTTCTGGTTCCTTGTCTCCGTCATCGCCCTGAGCATCCGCAGCCGACGCGAAAAGCGTTGACCACCGCCGTTGGAGCCACCGCCTCTCCCGGAGGCGCGGCGTCTTCACCACAAGTACGACCACCTGAGGAGAGACATGACCATCGACATTCAGCTGAGCAACGGAATCACGATGCCCGCCAGAGCCCACCGGACAAAACCACCGCCGCGGTCGCGGCCGCGCTCCACACCGGCTACTGGCAGATCGACACCGCGGGCGCGTACTTCAACGAGAAGCCGGTCGGCGAAGGGGGACGCCGCTCGGGCCCTGACCGCAGCGAAGTGTTCATCGAGGCCAAGGTCTGGGTGCCCGACTTCGGCAGAAGAGACCCTCCAGGATCACCGCCCAGGGCGGGGCGACGGAAAGGGCCTGTTCCAGGTTCGGATCATGTTGGTCGGAGGCTGCGGATCCAGATCATGGCGCCGCGTAGGTGGAGTCCGGCGAGGTAGCTGGTGGGGGTCTGGTCGTAGCGGGTGGCCGGCCCTCTCCTTGATCTCGTTGATGCAGCGTTCGACGCAGAAGGAGGGAAACCCGTGAACTGGTCGAGGACCAGCGTCGCGATCCCTTACAAGCGGCGACTCCACCATCTGGCACTGGTCCTGGGGGCGCTGGAGGGACAAACGATGTCGCCCGACCGGTTCGAGGTCATCGTCGGGGCCGAGGAGTACTGCCAGGACCTCGTCTCGGTCTGTCAGGCAGTCAGCCACCGCCCGGAGTCGGGCTCGTCAAACTACGCGGGAGAGCCCCTCAGAAACGTGCCGCCGGCACCACAGCGTTCAGCCTGCGGTGAGGCCGGAGAATGCTTCGGTCGTGAGCTCCTGGAGCTCGGTGAGCGGGACGTCGCGGAGATGCTGCGTGAGCCCCCACCGATGACCGAAGGGGTCGAGCAGCTGACCTTCTCGCTCGCCCCAGAAGGTGTCGCTCAACGGGCGAATCACGGTGGCCCCGGCACCGACGGCCCGCTGCCAGGTGTCATCGACATCGTCGACATGCAGGTAGATGGCACCGTAGGTGCCGCCGAAGTGCTGCGGCCCGAAGGACTCCATCTCAGGGAACTCGTCGGCCAGCATCAGGGTGAGCGTCCCGATGCGGACCTGGACGTGGATCAGCCGGCCGCCGGGTACCACCAGCCTGGTGAGCTCCGTGGCTCCGAAGGCCTGTTGGTACCAGGCGGATGCCTCGTCCGTGCCGCGCGCGGTCAGGTGCAGGGTGTGGGAGTTGAACGACATCGGTGCTTCCTTTCTGAGATCTGGGTGCGGCCGGTTCGAGCACGGCATCAAAGCGCGCCGACGGCCCGACCGATCGACGGCCTTGCAGCGGGAGTTGTCAGGCTCGAGGTCGACGCGCGCCTCAGCTGCCCCATGACTGCAGCTTGTCCGGGTTGCGAATCGCCCAGATACGTCGGATGTGGGACTCGTCGATGTCGAACGCGTACACGGTCAGCACCTCACTGCCGTTCACCGCGACGAGGCCCGGTTGGCCATTGACGGTCCGCTCAAGGAGGTCGAGTCGGCGGGCGAGACCCGCCAGGTGTACCAGGAACTCCGCAACACGGAGGTGGCCCTGGACCGGCACCGGCGAGGCCATCGCGCGACCGCCACCGTCGGCGATGGCGACGACTGACGGGTCGAGGAGTCGTACCAGGGCATCAACGTCCTTGGCCTGCCAGGCCTGCCGGAACTCACCGACGATGGCAGAACGCCGCCGCGTCCCTGCACCGCGGGTGCGGGCAGCAGCCACTCGTCGACGACCCGACGAGGCGAGTTCGCGGCAGGCACCCGGCGTGCGGCCGACGATCTCTGCGACCTCGTTGAACGGCACCCGGAACACATCGTGCAGCATGAAGGCGACGCGCTCGGCCGGCGTCATCGAGTCGAGCACGACCAGGAACGCCATCTCGACGGACTCGTCCAACGTGATGTGGTCGGCGGGATCTCTCGCCGTCGATCCGTGGGAGAGCGCGCTCCACTCGGCCCGCGCCGGCAATGGCTCTGGAATCCACTCACCGACGTACCGCTCTCGGCGCATACGCGCCGAACGGAGCTGGTCCATGCAGATCCGGCTCGCGACGGTGGTCAGCCAGGCTGCGGGATTGGCGATAGCGGCCCGGCGCTCGACAGGTTGCGCGAACCAACGGGCGTACGCCTCCTGGACGGCATCCTCCGCCTCGGTCAGCGAGCCGAGCAGCCGGTAGGCGAGATTGGCGAGGTTGCGCCGCTCCGACATGAGCGGCTCGTCCTCAGGACGCGCCGGAGCGTCTTCGTTTCCGCCTGTGATGTCCATTCGGTCAGCGCCTTTCGCTCGCCACGTACGAATCCTTCCGCGAGATACGACGGATCAGGACCCGCCGACGTCAGCGGGCGACAACGGAGGCCCGTCTCCTGACGATCGAGGCCACTACCGCGTCGGTGTGGGTGTTGGCACAGCGGCCGACCACAACGGCGACCGCGTGCCCGTGGTTCGCCCCAATTCGCGACAGGAGAACGCATCATGACCAAGATCGGCATCATCATCGGCAGCACGCGTCCGGGAAGGCTCGGCGCGCAGGTCGCCGGGTGGGTCCACGAAGTCTCGGCGCAGAGGTCTGACGCCCAGTTCGAGCTCGTCGATCTCGCCGAGTTCCGACTTCCGCTCTTCGACCAGGCGGTTCCACCCGCCATGGGCGGAACCGGAGGCCCCGAGACGCAGGCCTGGGTGCGCGCGATCGATACGCTCGACGGATTCGTGTTCGTCACGCCGGAGTACAACCACCAGCTCCCCGGCGCACTCAAGAACGCCATCGACTTCGTCTGCGCCGGCTGGGCGAACAAGGCCGCCGGGATCGTCTCCTACGGCGTCGCCGGCGGCGCCGGGGCCGCGGCCCAGTTGCGGCAGATGTGCGGTCTGCTCGGGCTCGCCGACGTGCCGGCCCAGGTCTCCCTTCACCTGGCCACGGACTTCGAGAACTTCACGGTGTTCGCTCCGAGTGAGTCCAGGGCACGCTCGCTGGAGGAATTGCTCGACCGTGTCGTCGCCTGGACCGCGGCACTCGAGCCCATGCGAAGTGCCCGCGCGGCGTCCATCGCCTGAGTCTGCCTTCTCTGAGGGACAACCGATTGAGACCAGAAGGGAGACGATCGATCATGCCTCATCTCACCGTCCACGCTCTCGAGCCTCAGATCACCGGGCACGAGAACGACCTCATCGCCCGACTCACGGACGCGGTCACCTCCGTCTACGGAGAGTGGGCTCGCAACCTCGTGGTCGTACAGCTCGCGGGACTCACGGTCGGCCGCTGGGCCGTCGGCGGGGTTGCGCGCCATGAGGTAGCGCCGACCGTGACGTTCACCATCCGGGAGAAGGCGCTCACCCGGGCCGACGGTCCGCAGATCGCGGCCCGGCTCGTCGCAGCAGTGACAGACGCAGTCGCAATGGCGCTCGGCGAGCAACACCGCGGCGGGATCGTCGTCGACCTGGTCGCCACACGCGACGATCGCACCGCCGTCGGCGGCCGTCTCGTGAGCGAGACGGTGATGAGTGAACCGGACGAGCTGAGGGACCGCGTCGAGATCGAGGCGCTCCGCGCGGAGTTCACGGACGCGGCGATGATGAATGACCACGATCGACTTGCCTCACTCTTCATGCCAGACGGCGTTGTCCGAATTCCGGACGCCGGCATCGAGGCCGCCGGCCGCGACGGCATTCGGGGTCTCGGGCAGCAACGTGAGGCCAGCTTCGAGGTCTTCGCCCAGACGACCCACCCCGGGGCCATCTCCCTCTCCGGAGACACCGCGACCGGCCGCGCCTATCTCTCCGAAGTCATCCGTATTCGTGGTGGCGCCTCGCACCTCAATCACGCGATCTACCACGATCGCTACCAGCGCACCCCAGACGGCTGGCGATTCGCTGAACGCGCGTATGAGATTCGTTATCTGGACTCGACGCCACTCGCCGGGAGTCCTGGTGGATCCGTCGCGGATCACGGATAGTCGCATTCCGTGCAGGGCTCGTCGCTGAGGGGTTGAGCGGCGAGGACCCGCTCCAGGTCCCGCTCAACCTTTCGCAGCATGTCGACACGACTCCCCCAAGAGCTCCTCAGTCGACCGAACGTGTAGATCTTGACAATGACAGCGACTTGTCAATGCTGTCGCCGAGGACCCGCTCCCACAGCAGCCCGTCCCGCCAGCTCCCGTCGAGAAAGATCGAGGAGTGCGCGACGTCGTAGGGGCTGAATCCGCGGATCCGTTCGCCGTAGCTATACGAGAACAGGGCCGAAGCGCCGCACGCGCGAGCCGGCCCCCATGAGACGCCGCCGATGGTGAGGAGCGGGACAACGCCCGGGCAGCGGCCCCCAACACCCCCCAACGCGGCCCGAGGCGGCCCCTTGCGCCGGTGCCGGCGGGGGAGAGACACGTCACATCCGGTCCTGTCACATCCTGCCGAGCTGCAGCGTCAAAGAGGTGTAACCACCCGCAACGACACAGGAGTCCAGCCATGGATGCTCGCTTGAACCTCTTCGGCAGCCCGCTCGCCGCCAAATTCCTCAGGCACATCAACTCGGCGGGCAAGGCGATCGCGGACTCGTCCCTGCCGGCCGCGACCCAGGAACTGGTCAAGCTCCGCGCCAGCCAGATCAACGGCTGCGGCTTCTGCACCGACATGCACACCAAGGACGCCGCGCACGCCGGGGAGACCTCGCAGCGCCTCAACCTGGTCGCCGCCTGGCGGGAGGCCACGGTGTTCACCGACGCCGAGCGCGCGGCCCTGGAGCTGACGGAGCAGGGCACCCGCATCGCCGACGCCGCGGGCGGGGTCAGCGACGAGGCGTGGGCGAACGCCACCAAGCACTACGACGAGGAACAGCTCGCCGCGCTGGTGTCGATCATCGCCCTCATCAACGCCTACAACCGCATGAACGTCATCGTCCAGCAGCCCGCCGGCGACTACCAGCCCGGCCAGTTCGGATAACGAGGAGCATCCGGGCCGGACCAGGACGTGTGGTGCCGTCTTCCACCGGCGCCGGCACTCGCCCCGGCCCCCTCGCCGCAGGCCCGGCGCGTGGTGCCGGCACGCCCGGCGCTCCCACTGGACCGGATGGGCCGGCCCGGGCGAGTTCGTGTGGATCACCGGGCGGAACTACAGGAGGATGCCTGCGCCGCGGTGCGCACAGGCCCACGCTCCTCAGTCCGCAGGGGCGGTCCTTGCATACCGTGCTAGGACGGCGGCGCCGGCCCGCTCGGCGGACCGGCACCGAAGGAGGGCGGGCGGGGCGCCGGCGGGGAAGAGCCGCTCGCCGGTGCCCAGGACGGTGGGGAAGATCAGGAGCCGGTACTCGTCGATCAGGTCCTTCGCCATCAGTGTGTGCACCACGCTCAGACTGCCCGTGATGATCACGTCCCGGTGTTCGTGCGTGACCGCGTCGACGAGAACGCCGTCGATGACCCGCGAGTTCGCCCACGCCGAGGTGTTTGTCAGGGTGTGGGAGCCGACCAGTTTCGGCACGGCGTTCATCCGCACGGAAAACGGGTCATCGCGTTTCGGCCACAGCCGGGAGAAGAGCTGCCAGGTCCTGCGCCCCAGCAGCAGGACCCCGGCGTCCAGCGTGCTGCCGAGCTGGAACTTGTCCCCGGCGACCGTCTCGGGGCCGTGCCGAAACGCCCAGCCGCCGGCCGGGGTGGAATCCGATCCGTCCGGATCGGACACGATTCCGTCCAGGGTTCGAAGTCCACCGGCCCATCATGCCGTTTGTACGGCGGCTGCCACGGCCCGCGACGAGATCTTTTCGCGGGCGGTCCCGGATCGCCCGCGGGCACCGGGCCCGCACGGCACTCGCACGCCCGGCTCACGGCGCGGGGCTTGCGGCTCGGTTCGGGCGCAGCATGGTGCCGGCCGCGCGACGGCACGCGGCCGGCTGTGACGCAGGTCCTGTCACCGCGCGGGCGCCCGCCCGTACCGTTGCCCGCCACACCCGCACCCCTCTCCCGGGGCGTGGGTAAGCGCCCCCCGCGGCCGGATCGTGCACCGGCCGGGCGGGCACCTGCACAGGACGGTCCGCCATGCCCAGTGATCTCTCGCCCGTCATCGCCGCGTCCGCGCGCTGGCTGCTGTCGGCGTTCCCGTCGGCCACGGGCCCGCTCGACGGTGCGCTGGCCGAGGCACAGGCCCGGCACGCGGCCACCATCGCCGCCGCACTGCGCTACCCCACCGCACTGGACACCGAACTGCTCATGCTGCTCGGCCCCGGCGGCTGCGCCGGGCTCGATGCGGTCACCGGCGCCGGCCACCACCCGCGGCCGGGCCCGGCTCCAACCTGGCGCACCCAGGTGGACGAAGTCGTCGTCAGCTGGGCAGCTTGCCTGCTGGCCGATCCCGACCTTGCCGCGCTGGCGGCGGCCTGCCTGGGGGCCACCCATCACGGCACGGACGGGGTGGGCGATGCGCGCCGGCTGACCGTTCCCAGCCCCCGCGACCACCGGGCGGCGCCGCTGCTGCGCCACCCGGACCTGCTGGGCCCGGTCGCGGACCTGCACCGCCAGACGCTGCTCGGCCTCCTTCACGCCGGCCCGGCCGTCGGCTCACCCGGCCGGACATGATCCCCATCCCGCGCCGGGCGGCCCCCGCAGGGGCGGTTTTCAGCATGATCTAGCGCGGAACTCCGAGCGTTCACGCCGGAGAGGGAGCGCTTCTCGAGGGATTGGTGTCTGGACGGAGGAGACCACCCAGCAGCCAGTTGGGCTCTACCTCCAAGCCCGGTCCTTTTAGGGCCGGGTCAAGTTGACGCCTTGGGCTGGGTGAAGCGGATGCTGTTGCCGAAGGGGCCACGCAGACCGCAGTCGATTCCGTACGGGCGGTCGGTGGGCTCCTCGGTGAACTCCACGCCCCGGCCCCGCAGCGTCTCGTAGGTCTTGCGGCAGTCGTCGGTGCTGAAGATGCGGCAGTCGTCGGTGCTGAAGATGAGGGAGCCGCCGGTCGCGCCCTTGGTGACCAGTTCGCGGACCTGCTGCGCGGTCTGTTCGGACATCGCCGGAGGGCCCGGCTTTTCCAGCAGGATCTGGCGGTCGCTGTGGCCCGGGATGCTGACGGTCAGCCAGCGCATGAAGCCCAGGTCGACGTCGGCGTTGACCTCCAGGCCGAGCTTGCCGACGTAGAAGTCGAGGGCCTCGTCCTGGTCGAGGACGTAGATCTGTGAGTGCGTGATGGCGTTGAACATGCGTCTGACGCTACTGGCCGGGCGGGGCGGAAACTTATCCGAAACTGCTCAGCCGTCGGACCGGCCGGGGCGGTGGCGCGGGTCAGGTACTGGGCCGTGTCCACGCCATCGTGAAGCATGTCGGCACGTGGGTGGCCGCCGCCTGCCTGCGGTAGGTCCTGGGGCAATGGCCGACGATGGCGCTGAAGGTGCGGCTGAAGGTTCCCGGGCTGGTGAAGCCGACCTGGAAGCAGATGTCCGTCACGCTGCCATCGTTCTCGCGCAGCAGGAACATCGCCCGCTCGACCCGGCGGCGCTGCAGGTAGCGGTGCGGTGTCTCGCCGAACGTGGCCCGGAAGGTGCGCGTGAAGTGCGCCGGTGACACGTGGGCGATACGGGCCAGGGCCGCCACGTCCAGCGGTTGCGCGTAGGCGCGGTCCATCGCATCGCGTGCCCGCAGCATGCGGCGGTTGCTCTCTTCGGCGGCACGGCTCACGACGCCATCACACCACGGGCCCACGCCGGCCGGGCCAGCCCCGCCGACCTGCCCGCCCCCAGACAACACGGTGCACCTGCCCCGCCCCCCGGTGCACCTGCCGCCGCGCCCCCGGCATGGTGCACCGGCCGCATTGTGCCGGGCTGCCGCGGCCGGCGGTGCTCAGGGCGCGGTGAACAGGGCCGGGAAGCGGGGAGCGAGCCAGGGCTTGCGGCCCCGGACGAGGATGCGGCCCCGGGCGAGGGCGCTCGCCTGGCCGCAGCGGCCGAGTGCCATCAGCAGGAAGGTGACCGGCTCGATGAGGATGGTGCAGTCCGGGCGCTTGGGCGGCGGGCCGACCGACACGGCACCGTCGGCCACGGCCACGCCGAACTGGCCGCCGCCCCACAGGCGGATCGTGTAGGAGGCGCGCAGATGGGCGGTGCGGGCGATGTCGGTCACCCGCGGCATGGCGGTGATCATGAACGGCAGGGTCAGCCCCACCCGCACGCGGTCGATCATGTGCGCGCGCCCCAGCGCGCGGGCGAGGTCGTAGCCGTGGCCGAGCATGTGGGTGAGCAGGTAGGACCCCAGCACGTCCAGGTCCATCGGCCCCAGCGGAGTGACGACGGGTTCTGGCGCGCCGCGCTCGGTGAGCGCCGTCAGACACGCATCGGCCTGCGCCACGATCATCGCGGCCAGCGGTTCGGCCCGGCGCTCGCCGAACTCAGCGAGTGACTGCGCGTTGGCCGCGGCGAGGCTCTGCGGCGTGCCGTCCCCGTAGCTGCGCTCGCGTCCCGCCGCGATATCGGCCATTAGCTCGTTGGCCAGCGCCAGGTGCGCCGCCGCCTGGCCGACGCTCCACTGCGACCCGGGCACCGGGCGTGCCATGTCGGCGCCCTGGCGCAGCAGCGCGGCGATCTCCTGGGCGGTGTCGCGTATGGCCACATCCAGCCCTTGGGGCAGCGCCCCCCGTACGTCCTGCCCGGCCACTGATTCCACGCTGCTTTTCTCCCTGTTCCCGCATCCGTGCCCGGATGCGTCCTTGCGCCCGGGCGCAAGGAACGCGTTCTCGATCATCGGGCGTACAGGAGACCAGGCCACCAGGGCTTGTTCAAGACCCTGAACACAGCGGGCGCCCCGGACAGCGACTGGGTGGTTGCCCGGCGGGCAACCACCGGCGGTCCTATCGGGGATCCCTCGGCCCACAGCACAGCGCGGCGTCGATGCCGGGGAGATCAGGCACAAAGCGCCCCTCGACGCGTGGCAGGGCGGCTTCGAGCCCGGCGTCGACCCGTGCGCCGCGACTACGCGAGCTTCGCCGGGTTGACCGACCCCGGCGGCAACGCGTGGACGCTGCAGGAGCGCGGTTTTCGTCCCCCCTCAGGTGCGGCCGCCGCATCCGGCTTCCCGGCCGTCTGCCGGCCAGCGAGATCGTGGAGGGGAGTCGTGAACCGCTCGGTGCTTGCCACTGCCGGGAAACGCTCCTCGGGTGCGCCCGCAGGAGCGCACGGTGCCGGAGGCTGGAGCGATGACAGAGCCTGTTCACGGACCGGATGGAGTGGATGGACCGGATGGACCAGGAGGAGGGGCGACGACGTTCGGCGTGGAGCGCGATCCTGCCCGGGTGGTCGCGTTCAGCGACGGCGTCATCGCCATCGCCGTCACGCTGCTCGTCCTGGAGATCCGCCCGCCGCACGACGCCCGCCACCTGTTGCACGGCCTCGTCATGCTCTGGCCGTCCTACCTGGCCTACGGCTTGACCTTCATGCTGATCGGGCAGGTGTGGGTCAACCATCACCTCATGTTCGACCACGTCCGCAGCGCCGACCGCGTGGTGCTGTTCATCAACACCGTGCTGCTGATGGACGTCGCGCTTTTGCCGTTCGCCGCCTCTGTGCTGGCGCGGGCGTATAGGGACGGACACGGGCAGCGCACCGCGGTCGTCCTCCACGGCGCCGCCTTCGCGTTCCTGGCCGTTGTGTTCAACGTCCTGTGGGGCTACGTCCGTCGTGATCGCCGGCTGCTCACCGCCACCATCGACTCAGCCGGTGTGGGCGCCATCAGCCGGCGCTTCAGGCTCGCCCTGGTCTGGCTGGCCGCCGGGATCCTGCTCGGCGCCCTGGTTCCCGCAGCCGGCGTGGCCGTGATCGCCGCCTTCATCCTCTACTACTGGCTTCCCGTCGCGGGCGAGATCGCCGCGGCCAGGCGCCGGCGTCGGCGAGGACACCGGACGTGACCGCCGGGAGCCGGTGAAGTCGTAGGGACGAGGCAGGCGCACCAGCAGGGCAGCTGTAGGGCGCGCTGGGCTTCGCAGCGACGTTTGGGGCGCCCGCGCGGATTGCCGGCGAGGGCGCCTTCCGTTGTCATGCCGCAGGCACAGTCCCTATGACCTCGGGCCCCGGTACAGGTCCCGGCACAGCTTTCGACCCGGGTGTTACGCGCTGCGCCACGCCTCGAGGCGCTGGGCGAGGGCCCGGAGGTCGACCTCCTGGGCGCGCACAGCCTGGGCGAGCTCGAACAGTTCGTCGTCCTTGGCCTGGACGGGATGGCCGGACAGGTGCATGTACTGGTGGGTGCAGCCCCAGCCGATGACGAGGTTGTAGTCCGTGAAGGGGCGCAGCAGCAGGGAGGTGTGCAGGAAGGTGGCGGCGCGGGAGGGAACCTCTTCGTAGTAGAGGCTGCCGCGTTCGCGTTCGAACTTGTGCCGGTCGGCCATGAAACCGAGGGCGCCCCAGTCCGCGATCGGCACGTTGATCGGGGAGATCGAAGCCTGGATCTGCAGGACCCAGCCGACGTCGACGCGGACGATCGGGCTCACCGCAGGCCTGCGGGGAAGCGGTCCATCACGCCGGGCAGGATCCGCTCGGCCTCAGCGGCGGCGCCCTCCACGAAGGCGATCCGGTCGGCCTCCTCCACGGTCACGTCGTGGACGTGCTGCTTCAGGCTCTTGCCGGTGATCGTCGCTCGCTCGCGGAGACGAGCCATCTCGGCCTCGGAGAATTCGATGTTGAGTGCTGGCATACCTCCACGGTACCCAGATTGGTACCACCTTGGGTACCTGTGGTGGCCGCAGACTGCTCAGCGTTCCGGCACACCAAAGTCCTGCCGTGCGGCAGGCCACCACCTAGTGTCCTGCGCCATCAATTCGTCGTTAGTTCTTGGTGCCCCACTGCCGCCGACTTGGCCGAATACTCGCAGGCCGGGGCTGGATGGGCGGACAACCAACCCGGCCGGGCAAGGCGCGAATCCACCGACGAACTTCTGGCGCAGCGCACTAGCTCTTCCTCAACGCCGTGCTGCTGATGGACGTGGCGCTCCTGCCCTTCGCCGCATCGGTGCTGGCTCAGGCGTTGCGGGACGGACACGGGCAGCGCACCGCTGTCGTCTTCCACGGCGCCGCCTTCGCATTCCTGGTACGTCCGTCGTGATCGCCGGCTGCTCGCCGCCACCATCGATGCGGCCGGCGTGGCAGCCATCAGCCGGCGTTTTCGGTCGCTCTTGTCCGGCTCGCCGCCGCAATCCTGCTCGGCGCGCTTCTTCCCGTGCTCGGCGTGGGCGCCTCGCTGCGGCGAGGCGCCGGCGTCGGCGCGGACATCGGACGTGAGGGCCGGTGGCCGGCCCCCGTCGCTGCCTTGGGGGAGGCTTGCGGTCGGTGTGTCCACCGGCGCCGGGACGGCAGCCCACTGTGTCAGGCGGCCTGCGCGTCGCGGGTGCGCTGGTAATGCCGCCTTGCCTTCATACGGTTGCCGCACAGGGCCATCGAACACCAGCGGGCCTTGTTGGTCTTGCTGCGGTCGATGAGGAACCGCCGGCACTGCGGGTTGGCGCACGGCCGCAGCCGGCCGGGCATCGTCTGCTGCAGCGTGCTCCAGGTCATGACCGCCTCCACCGCCATCCTGCCGCGGGGGTGTCGAGCTGCCAGGTCACTCCGGCGGGGGAGAGGTGCGGGCGGGAGGTGACGTCTTTGAGGAGCGGGGCCAGCGACGTGGCGGGCCGGCTGCCGCGTACCACCTCCTGCAGGGCGTCGTGTGCCCGCAGGAGATGGCGGAGCTCGTCTGCGGTTGCGCTGCCGCCGTGGGCCTGCTGCCAGTGCCTGGCCGCGTGCTGATCCGCCAGCTGGTCTTGGACGACGCCGTGGACCACCGGGGTGCTGTTGAGGAGCTCCAGCGGTGCGTCGTGCTGTTGGCGGTCGGCCACCCGCACACCTCCTAACCGCCTTGACTCACTTTACGGGTTATGTGAACACGCTCGGCCCGGTCGGAGCGGCGCAGTCGGCACGGCGGCCGGCGCACCTCTGACGGGCGGAGGGGTGCCCGGGTGGCCGCCGCCCGCCCGGGCGGGGGCGAGGTGGCGGTGCGCTGGCTGATGGCCGTTCGCGGACGGAGGCTTGAGGTGGGCCGCCATTGTGCCGCCCGGGTGTGGCGGCGCCGGGCACACCCACCGCAATCTAACTGATAAAATCATCTTGACAGGTTAGGTTGAGCGTGTTCGGCTGGAGGTAACCACTGAAGCTCGAAAGAGAGGTTAGATAATGGCTCTTGCAGTCCACCACCGCACCGCCACCGTCAACGGTCTCGAGGTCTTCTACCGGGAGGCCGGTGACCCCGAGGCGCCCGCCGTCGTGCTCCTGCACGGCTTCCCGACCAGCTCGCACATGTTCCGCCACCTGATCCCGGCGCTCGCCGACCGCTACCACGTGATCGCCCCCGACCACATCGGCTTCGGCCAGTCGGCGATGCCCGCCCTCAAGGACTTCCCGTACACCTTCGAGGCCCTCACCGAGGTCACCTCCGGTCTGCTCCAGCAGCTGGGCATCGACCGGTTCGCGATGTACGTGCAGGACTACGGCGCCCCCATCGGCTGGCGGCTCGCGCTCAAGGCCCCGGACCGCATCACGGCGATCATCACCCAGAACGGCAACGCCTACGAAGAGGGCTTCGTCAAACCCTTCTGGGACGGCCTCTTCGCCTACGCCAAGGCGCCCGGACCGGACACCGAGGCCCCCCTGCGCGGCGCCCTGACCCTGGAGGTCACCCGCTGGCAGTACGTGAACGGCGTCGCCGACCCCAGCCTGGTCAGCCCCGACAACTGGGTCCACGACCAGGCGCTGCTGGATCGGCCCGGCAACGACGAGATCCAGCTCAAGCTGTTCCGCGACTACCCCACCAACGTGGACCTCTACCCGCAGGTCCACCAGTACTTCCGCGACTCCCGGGTGCCGTTGCTGGCGGTCTGGGGTGCGAACGACGAGATCTTCGGCCCCGAAGGCGCCCGGGCATTCGCCCAGGACCTGCCCGACGCCGAGATCCACCTGCTCGCCTCCGGGCACTTCGCCCTGGAGAGCCACCTCGACACCATCACCGAGCACATCCGCGACTTCCTCGGCCGCGTCCTTTCCTGACGCGCCAGGCACCGAGACGGCCACACCACACACACCATCCGTCCGCCGCGGCCGGCAAAGGACCTCCATGCCACACCTCGCCCAGCACGCCTTTGACGCCACCCCGCAGAGCGTGCGCACCGCCCGTGACTTCGCGTGCAGGCCCTGACCGCCTGGGGCGGCTGCCGGCGGCGCGAGGACATCCGGGCCTGCGTCTCGGAACTGGCCGGCAACGCCGTCCGGCACGGGGGCCCGGACGGCCGCCACTACCTGGTCCGCCTCGTCCGGCACACCCACTGCCTCCACCTCGAAGTCCACGACAGTGCCCGCCACCGCCCAGTCCGCGTCCCGAGCGCCTCCCTCAGCCGGGAGAGCGGACGCGGCCTGCACCTCGTCCAGGAGCTCTGCGACGACTGGGGAGTCAGCACCCTCGCCGGCAACGGCAAGACCGTATGGGCCTGCTTCCGCCGCCCCGAGGCAGCCCCAATCCCGCTGCTCCCATACACCCTGACGGAACCGGCACCACACCACCCCACCCCGGGGTGGGCCCGAGGCCCACCCCGCACCCGGAAGGAACACGTCATGGGACTGTCCTGGCAGCAAGGCCCCCTGTCCGCAGGAGCCGTCGGACACTTCCTGACCCCCCACCCCCTGCCCGAGCGCCTGCTGTTCGCCGAGCGGCTGCGCCGCCGCATGCGCGTCAAGTTCAACGGCACCCGGATCGCCGACAGCGAAGACGTGGTCCTGCTGCACGAACCGGGCCGCTACCCCGTCGCCTACTTCCCCCGCGCGGACGTCGACGCACAGGCCCTGATCGCCAGCGGCAAGGTCACCCGTCACAAGGACCTCGGCGACACCACCTGGTACGCGGTACGGGCCGGCGAGCGCACCACCGAACGCGCCGCCTGGGAATTCACCGCCCTGCCCAAACATGCCGCCGAACTCCAAGGCCGCATCGCCTTCGCCTGGCGCGCCATGGACGCCTTCTACGAGGAGGACGAACGCATCCTGGGACACGCCGCCGACCCCTACCACCGCATCGACATCCGCGACACCTCCCGCACCCTGGAAGTCCGCCTCGGCGACATGGTGATCGCCCGCTCCCAGCACCCCCTCGTGCTCTTCGAGTCCGGATTCGTCCCCCGCTGGTACGTCCCGCGCACCGACATCGACCAGACACAATTGACCCCCGCCCAGGGACAGACCTTCTGCCCCTACAAGGGCCTGTGCGACTACTACGACATCGGCCAGGCACGCCGCGCCGCCTGGACCTACCCCCACGCCTACCGGGAGGTCGACCGGATCGGCGACATGGTCTCCTTCGAACCGGACCAGGTCGAGGTCTACCTCGACGGCCAACGCCTCGAACTCGAGCCCGGCCAGCAGGTCATCGCGCACGGCGTCGACCGCAGCCTGGACGCCGACGAGGCCAAAACCCGCTGAGCCCCGTGCCACCGGCCCGGTACGGACTCCCTCGGCGCCGCCCGGTCTTGCTGAACACCGGCACAGCCGCCGGGGCCTTGTCTGCGGTCCAGCTCCTGGTCGGCTCCTTCACCCGCGCGGCTGCACCCTCCCCTCACCGGCCGCGGCCGGTGAGGGGAGGCCCGATACCAAAAGCGCAGCCAACGAAGGGCGTCAGCATGCCCTGACGCGAGAGATTTCCGTTCAGCAGGCACCAGCTGAGGTTCATTCAAAACACCCGCCGAACGTGTTCCTTCCCCTCGGCTGCCCCCTCAAGGCAGAGGCTGACCGCCAGTTCAGACCCGGTACGAGGTATCGCTGACGACCCGCGCATGATGGCCGTCATGGACAACGCGGACGAGAAGATCAAGGTCTGGTTCCGGTTCACTCCTCGCGAGGGGTGGTTCCCGCAGGACACCGAGGGCCTGTGGGCGCTGAAGCTCGGCGATGACACGGCCAGCATCCAGAACGCCCCCTTCCTCCAGGACGGAGTGGCCGAGGGCGACGTAGTGCGGTACCGGACCGACGCCGACGGACTCCACTGGGCGGTGGGGCGGGTCAGTTCCTCCGGCAACTGCACGATCCGTGTGGTGCCCATTCCCACCGGCCCTCTGGGACGCAGTCCTCGGGCGGTGCATCAGCGGCTCTCAGCCTTCGGGCTCGGCGGCGAAGTCTTCAGCGAGGACTTCCCCATGGTGGCCTTCACCGCACCGGGCAAAGCGGACTTCGCCGGGATCAAGGCACTCCTTGCCCGGGGGCAAGAGGGCGGGTGGTGGCACTACGAAGTCGGCTGCGGCACCGACGAGTGGTGGAACGCCTGATCTCCGCTCTGCAACGGCCCGCCAGTGGCACGCTCTGGCATCGAACGCTGCACGTCAGGTATCCGCAATGAGCGGTCAGACCGTCATGGTCTCCAGGCGGCCCGGCGATCGCCGCTGAGGACCTGGCGGTGAAGGGACGCACCCGCACACGAACCCGGCCCAGTCCGTGCACGACGCGAAAAAAGGGGGCACAGCGCGTGTCCTTCCCGGCGTACAGCGCCGCGACGTACGGCCGGACCTTCCTCCAGACCGGCCGATTCGAGCCGACCTCACAGGCCTGCCCACCCTGCGGCCTCAAGACCGGCCCCAAGCCCCTGCACATCCGGGAGTGGACGTGCAGGGACAGGCGGGACCGCACTGGACACAGACATCAACGCGGCGGACAACCTCGCCAAGACCGCCGCACGGGCACTGACCGCCCGCGAAGCGCAGGCGAGCCCGGCTTCGCCCGCGGCACAGCCCGTGGAAGCACAAACGCCCCCCGAAGCTGCACCCGACAACGATGCGGCAGACAGGGGGAATCGCTCTCGTCGAGGAAGGCGAGGAGGTCAAGCGCGTGGCGGCGCCGCCTGCTGCACGACCTCGAAGGACCACAGCGTGGACCCGCTCGCCGCCGGCTTGGGACGTTCGCCGCTTTGCGCGTCGCCGCCCTGGTGGGCCGCCTTCATGGGGCCCTCCATCCAGGCCTGGAAGGAGTCCTCGTCACGCCAGCGGGTGTAGACGAGGTAGTTGTCGGTGCCTTCGACGGGGCGCAGGAGTTCGAACCACTCGAACCCGTCGGAGCTCTCCACGGCATGGGCGCGGGAGGCGAAGCGCTTCTCCAGCGTCTCCCGCTGCTCGGCGGGCACGGCCAGTACGTTGATCTTGACTACACTCATGGGCCCATCCTGCCGCACGGCGGCCGGGAGGATGAGCAGCGGCTCGTGCCGGACGCGGTGGTGTGCCGGATGCCGCCGGCACTGGGAACCGGCGCCGTGACACGTCACGGCGCCCCCGGTTCCCGCACCTCCCGCCCCACAGCCCGGCCCGACTCCGGCCAGGGCCTGGCCCTGGCCGCCGCTGAGTTCGGCACGCCAGGTCTTGTACGACGCACCGCTGCTGCACTGTCTGCTCGACGAACGGCCCACGCCTCTCCCGCCGAAGTCGCGGGACAAGCAAGCCCCCAGCAGAATGTGCTCCCTGGCATGCCCGGCGCCGCCGCGTCCCGGCGGCGGTGCGAGGGCACGGGTGGGGGAGTTCAGCCGGCTACTGCCTCCTGCTGCGGCTCGGCTGCGGCAGGCTTTTCCGCGGCCGTCGCGGTGTAGTAGACGGATGAGCCCTGCTTGGTGCGGTGGGCGTGGCTCTTGGCGACCAGGTTTTCCAGGGTGGTGCGCACGACGGTGGTCTTGATGTTGCGGTCGGGGTGGGCCTGGGTGAGTGCGGCGCAGATTTCGGCGGCGGAACGCGGCTCGCTCTGTTGTCCGAGGTGGTCGCGGATCAGGTCGACAAGGGTCGGCTTGGCGGCTGTCGTGGATGCCTGCGCGGGCGAGGCGCCGGTGCCGGTCTTTTTGGGCGCCTTCTTCTTCGTACCCGTGGCGGCGGCCTTCTTCGGCTTGCTCTGCCTGGGTGCGGCGGATGCCTGGTGCGGCACGGCCGGCGCGGCTGTGGTGTCCGTCTTGGTGGCGGGGCGTGCGTCGCCGAGTGCCTGCTGCATGTTCACCAGCACGGTGTGGTCGTGCTGCAGGGCACCCAACTGCTCCTGCAGGGCCTCGATGTCCGCAGCGATACGTTCCTGCTCCTTGGTATTGCTCTCAAGGTCGCCCGTCACCTGGGCGAGGTACTGCGAGGTCAACTCGGTGGTGTGGGTCTGGCTTTCAGACATGACGTGGGCCTTTCTTTTGTGGTCCGCGGGCACGGCGGTGAAAGCAGGGGTGTGTCCGCGAACGGATGGAGCCGGATGGAGAGTGTGTCTTGTCGGTGATGGCCGGTCCACCCGCAGGACACAACTGCCGCGGCCTGCGGAAGTGTAGAGATAGTACGCACGAGTGGAACCGGATGTTCCTTGTCTTGTCGGTCGATGCTTGACGTGGTGGCTCCACCGGATGCTTGACACCGCTTGCCGCGGCCTTGGCTGTGCGCGTCTGATCGGCGCGTGCAGGAAGGGCCGGGGCCGTGCCGGTGGAGTTGAGGTGTCACGACAGTCGGTGCACTCCTGTGGCCGTTTTCCGGGCGGCGGGTCACCCTGCGGCGGGATGGCCGAGTGCTCCACGGGCTCAACGAGCATGGATCGTGCAGGTCACCCTGCCCAGCCTCCAGCCTCCAGCCTCCAGCCCCCAGCCGGCTTCGGCCTGCGGACCTCTGCAAGGTGGCCGTCGGGTGATGTGCCATGTGCTGATGAGTACGACGGCCCTGTTGTCTCTCAGCGTCGCTCGAATCCGGTTCAGGAACGGATTCCGTGAAGGGCACACTGAGGCAGTCACGATCTGTACTCGGCTGGAATCCTGCTCGGTCAGCTGTGCCGGCAGATTGCTGCGAGGGAGAATGCTCGGCATGACGACTTGAAGAACACCGGCCGGGCGACAGCACTGGCGAAAGGTCGCGACCTGGGACACGGTTCCCGACGGCGATCGACGAGTCTGCGCCGCCTGCGGAACGTCCGTCTGCTCGTATCAATACCGCTTCCATCCGCCCGAGTCCTCCATGTTCGAGCGATGTATCGGGTTCGCTTGGTGCTCGGGTTGCCGGGTCTACTCCAGCAACCTGGTTCACGTTCCTCGCAAGCAGGTCCTAGGGCCTGTGGGGAGTTGTGATCAAGGCTGTGATCCGAGGTGTCGGATCCCGAGGAGGCCGGCGCATAATTCGAGTCCGGCCTGGTAGCTTTCAGGCTTTTTGTCGTAGCGGACAGCGAGACCGCGCCAGTCCTTGATCTTGTTGCTCGGCTGTCGCATCGAGGGGGCGCCGGGTTCCAGCTCTCCGGTCTCTTCGGGGTGGCGAGGCCCGGGGCAATGGCTCCAGCCCGGTTAGCCCAAGAGCCGGAGACGGGACAGAAAAGGGACCTTGAGGTCCACTCTGAATCCTGCTAGCGTTCGCACCGGTAATCTGGTCAATGTGGCGGAACAGGCGAGCGACAAAAACGGCTCCCGGTTGACTGAGCGCGGGCGGGCGACTCGAGAGCGCATTTTGAGGGCCGCCGCCGACATGATGTACGTCAAGGGCGTGGGTCCCACGACCCTCGACGATGTCAGGGCGGCCAGCGGAACGAGTAAATCTCAGCTCTACCGCCACTACCCCGACAAGGATGCGTTGGTGCGGGATGTTGTCGCGTTGCAGGCCGCGGAATTGCTCGAACGCCAGCACCAGCTACTGCGGCGGCTCAACTCCCTCCGCGGGCTGGAGCGCTGGCGGGACGCAGTGGTCGAACACAACGCGCTCCGAAACGGGGCGTACGGCTGCCCGCTCGGCTCCCTTGCAAGCGAGCTGGCCGATCAGGACGAAGAGGCGCGCAAAGCGATCGCGCGGCACTTCGGCACCTGGGAAGGGCTGCTCGAGGCCGGGCTCGCACGGATGAAGGACTCGGGAGTCCTCCGCGCCGACGCGGACACTGGACAGCTCGCCACCGGCCTCATGGCCGCCCTTCAAGGCGGCTATCTCCTTGCCCAGACGGCCCGGAACGTCCAACCTATGACAATCGCCCTCGACATGGCGATTGGCCACATCAAGACTTATGCCGTGCCTGCCGAGGACGGCAATCCGTCTGCAGAGGGCATGGGAGGGCACTAAAACCGCCCGGACGAGGCGGCGCCGAGAAGGCCCAGTGCGGCACCCCAGGCGGTTGCGCCACGGTCTCCCTACCGGCTGGGCTTCACTGTCCTCCCGGCAGGCCAGAGACGCGACGGTGGCCCCTGCGCAAAGGCAGGTCGCTTTCCGTCCAGCTCTCCGGCCGGCCGGAGAGCTGGACGGGTCGCCCACTCTCGGCTGCATGCCGTCCTCCATACCGAGGTCACCGAGTGGTTCGCCAACCGCTACCAGTCACGGTCCTCGCGAGCACACACCGCCGCCCGCGAGGACCGTGACGGCTCCGAGCCTGCCCGCTTGTCATGAAGAGTTACTCGACCGCGGCCAGGACGGCGCCGTCCGGTCATGCCAGCGCAGCGCCGTGGCCGCCCTGTAGTGCGAGGTGCCAGTAGGTCTGGCCCAAAAAAGGGACTATTTAGTCCGGAAAATTGGACCGACCTGCGGTACGTTTGGGGAAAGTGGTCCCTCGCGGACCGCCAAGCAGTCAAGCCTCACAAGGATCCCCAAGGCGGTAGGCACCATGTATGCGGGCGTCCAGTTCTCAGTGCTCGGCCCGGTCCGGCTACACAGACAGAGGGTCGAGGCCGGAGCCGGTCAGCCGAGGCAGTGGGCAGTGCTCGCTTCGCTGTTGCTCAGGGCAGGCAAGCCTGTAAGCCTCTCGAAACTGGTGGAGGACGTGTGGGGCGACGACGCCCCACCATCTGCCCCAGGCTCTGTGGGCACGTACGCCTACAGGCTCAGGCAGGCACTGGGGGAGCAGAGCGACCGCTCCGTGAGCCTGGTCGACGGGGGCTATCTGCTGCGCATCCAACCGGACGCTCTGGACCTAAACAGGTTCGAGGAAACGACGGCAAGGGCGAGGGCGGCCCGGACCGCCGGCGACCTGGCATCCGCGGCGAGCCTGCTGACCGAAGGCCGCGAGATGGGGAAAGGAGTCTCGCCGGGGTCCCGGGGCCGTTCGCGGGCCAGCAGCGCAGCGCCGGCTCGCTGTGTACCTCGCAGACGTCGAGGGCCTCTCCTGCCGCGAAATCGCAGAAACGATAGAAACCCCTGTGGGCACCGTGACGTCGCGCGTCCACAGAGGGCACCAGCAGCTCCGCCAGCTGCTGCCGCAGTACACGCCCGGGCTGCGCACGGCGTGACCGCCTGCCAACGGCGTGGCGGGTCGCAGGCCTCCACGGTCAGCCTGCTCACCAACCAGCCGCAACAGTACGGAAACGCGTGCCCCACGCCGCGCGTGAGTCCCTCGTCGAAATACGCCGGAAACCCCGCCCATGAATCTCAGGATGCGCGCACGGCGAAAGAAAAAACAGTGACTTCGCGTAGACGTTCTGTAGATGGTCTGGTGACGGGCTTGTCCGCACGAAATGACCTGGGGATTGAGAACCATGCACTCTGCGGATGTTAGAAAAACGTGCCGCTCGGCTCCGGATAGACATGCCGGAACCAGCGGCAGCCCCCCGCCAGCAGGGCCCGCCACGGGCCGACGGCAGCTCGACCCGGAGTCCGCCGCCTGGGTGGACGCGCTCGAGGGCGGCCATGGGTCGCACTACGAGCAGGCTTGCACGCAGCTGCACGAACTGCTGGTGCGGATCGCCATGAACGAAGTGTTCCGCCGGGGTCCTCGTTACCGAATTACCGGGCCCGAGCTGAACGATCTCGCCCACCAGGCGGCTGCCGACGCACTGATGAGGATCACGCACAAAATCCAGGAATTTCGAGGCGATGCCAGGTTCACCACGTGGGCGTTCCGATTCGTTGTACTTGAAGTGTCCAGCAAGCTGGACCGCCATTTCTGGCGTGTTTCAAATACCTTGTTCGACTTGGACGAATGGGCGCAAGTGCCCGACCGCTCCGGTAGCGACCCCGTCAGCCACTGGCAGGCGCGAGAGCTGGGCGAAGCCGCGCGCAACGCAGTCGAGACAGCCCTGAGCGCCCACCAGCGGCAGGTCTTCACCGCGGTCGTCAACGGGGTTTCCCTGGAAACGCTCGCCAGTGAGCTGGAGACGAGCCGTAACGCGCTCTACAAGACGATGTTTGACGCCCGTAAGAAACTGCGAGCTCAGCTGATAGCCAGCGGACATCTCAGCGCTGCGGGCTGATGCAGCGGCGACGACGTCGGCCCGGCTGCGCTGACCTGGGGGCTCGCACCGCAGCCGAATACGCCCCCCGGGAGCCTGGCAGTCGTCCATCCGGTGCGGACAGGAAAGACTGCGCCGCCAGGAACTCACCTTCCCGACGGGCCGGAGGTAAGAAATCGCCACCCCCGGGCGCTCACCTCCGAAGGGCCCATAGGGGCCGCCCCGGACAAAGGACGGCGGTGTTCGTCGAGCAGACGGCTGCCTACCTGGTGCTCCCGGGCCATGCACCTGAGCGCGTACGTACCGAGCGCTGCGGAGACAGTGGAGGGTGAAACGGCGTCCGTAGAGCTCGGCGGCCCAGACGCGGACGACACCCACACCGGGTATGTCGACGGAAAGCCGGTCTTTTGCTCAGAAAACGGCTCGCACGTGTGGACGGACGCGCGCATACGCGCCGGTCACGACCAGAGCGGATTTGGCCGCCTGCGTCGCACCGCCCGCGGTTGCCGGCGTACTGGCGCCGCCGTTCGTGGCGGCCATGCGATAGACGCCACCTTGGGCCTTGGTCGGTCGGTCGATCGGTCGAGGCACTCGGATCGATAGAGGAGTTGATCACCTTGGACGGACAGGAGCTGCAGAAGATCGCGGGCGACTGCACTGTGGAACTGCCCGGCGCCGACCTGGAGCATCGTTTCGGCCCCGACTGGGACCTCTACAAGGTGCGCGGCAAGGTCTTCATGCTCATGACCGACATGCCGGGGCGTCCCGTCGTGATCCTGAAAGCTGATCCGGACGACGCCGCGGCCTTGCGTGAGCAGCACGGGAACATTACCCCCGGCTATCACATGAACAAGAGGCACTGGATCACGGTGGAAGGCGGGGGCACCATCGACGAGAAGCTGGTGAAGGAACTCGTGATGGACTCCTACCGTCTCGTGGTCGGCGGGCTTCCGAGGTCCGAGCATCCCGTGGATCCGCACACCTACGGCCGCCACGTCTGACCTTCGTCATTCCCATCAGCAGCGAGAAGCTCCAGGACAGAGCGCGCGGCACAGCACTGGCGCTGCCCGGAGTCGGCCCAGGGCGCCCGTTCACCGAGCAGCTGGACGTCTGCACGGTGGCGGGCAAGGTCTTCCTGATCGTCACGGACGACCCAGACGAACGCATCGTCACCTTCGAGGCAGAACCGGAGTACGGGCGAATGCTGCAGGACGAACACCCATCGATCACCGCGGGCCTGCCAACCAAGGGCTGAAAGAAGAGCCCGGTGGAACAGTACGACGCCTTACCCGAACCTGATCCGTACTCCGCCTCCCGTGATGCCTTCGAACGCCTCGTCTGGACACTGGCCGACGGCCCGGCCGCCGACTTGCCTCATGACGAACTGGAAGTGCGGCTCGAACAGCTGGGACGCGAACTGCTGCGGCAGTTGATGCAGGACCACCTCGATCTGCGTGCCAGGAAGGAGGAGGACGCGGTGCGGGCGGACACGGCCATCCGGTGATCATCGGTCCGGAAGGACTGCCGCGGGCCTGGCGGGAGAGGGGGCACCGTCGCCTGCTGACCTGTGTGTTCGGGCCGGTGAGCGTGAGCCGGATCGCCTACCGCGGCCGGGGCGTGGCCAACGTGCACCCGGCGGACGAAGCGTTGTCGCTGCCCGCCGGCCGGCACTCGCGCGGACTGGCCCGGCTCGCGGCCCTGGAAGCGGTGCGGGGCTCGTTCCACCAGGCCGCCGCCGCGATCGAGCGCCGATGCGGAAAAGTGCTGGGCAGGCGCCGCCTCACAGAACTGGTGGTCGCCTCCGCCATCGACATCGCCGCCTACTACACGGCGAAGATCCCCACCCCGTGCACCCGCGAGATGCCCCTGGTCATCCAGCCCGACGGCAAAGGTGTGGTGATGCGCCCGAGGCACTGCGCGAGGCCAACCGCCGGGCCGCGGCCAAGAGTACGGCGGCCGGGCGCCGCGGACGCCTGGCCCCGGGCGAGAAACCCAACCGCAAGCGCATGGCGACGGTGGCCTGCGTCTTCGACACCGCTCCCGCCCCTCGCCTGCCGCACGACATCATCCACCCGCCCGGCGGGCGCAACGGGACGCTGTCGCCGCGGCCGGGCCCGAAGGCGGAGCAGAAATGGTGCACTGCCTCGGTGATCCGTCCCCCGGAACAGGTCGTCGCCGACGCCTTCGACCAGGCTGCGTCCCGCGACCCGCACCGTCTGCGGGACTGGATCGTGCTCGTCGACGGCGCCCGCCACCAACTCGGCCTCATCCATGAGGAAGCCGCCCGCCGCGGCATCCGCCTGAACATCCTGCTCGACTTCGTCCACGTCGCGGAATACGTGTGGACAGCCGCGCAGGCATTCCGCCCGCACGGCAGCCGCGAGGCCGAGACCTGGGCCGCGGACAAACTCACCGCGATCCTCGCCGGACACGCCGACCGCGCCGCCACCGAGATGACCGCCCAGGCTGCAGCCGAACAGCTTCCCGCCGCCCGCCGTGAGGCAGTCACCACCTGCCACCGCTACCTCACCGGTCACCTCGGCCAGCTCCACTACGACACCGCCCTCGCAGCCGGCTGGCCGATCGCCACCGGCGCCGTCGAAGGCGCCTGCCGCCACCTGATCGCCGACCGCCTCGACATCACCGGCGCCCGCTGGGGACCCGCCGGCGCCGAAGCCGACCTCCAACTCCGCGCGCTCATCACGAACGGCGACTTCGAAGACTACTGGACCTTCCACACGGCCCGCGAACACCGGCGCCTCTACCCCAGCCAGCAGGACTACAGCCTCACCGCTTGATCCCGGTCGTCACTTCAGAGGATCCGCACCCCCCGGGGGTGGAGCGCCTTGGGCGCCACGCTTCCCGATAGGCCGATCACCCTCGCCATCGACGGACCTGCCGCCTTGGGACTGGTCTGCGGCCGTCAAGTTGCTGAACTCGGCGCCGGAGGCGCGCGGGCTCGCCGCCTCGGCAACCGATCTCCGGGCCCGCCACGCCCCTGGCCGGCGATCCTCGAGCGCACAGGGTCCGGGCTCGTTGACGACCTGGACTCCAACCGGCTCGCGGAAGGCACCCTTGCGGCCGGCGTGTTCTTGGGCCGCGCAGGTATGCCCAGCTGGCCTCAGGAGGCAGCGACCGCCTGAGAAGTGTGTTGTGTAACTGCGAACGTGTGCTCAGCGGCGAGCGAAGGAGGCGATGTGGTCCAGGGCCATGTCCAGCGCGACGGCCATCGGCTCGGAGTTGTGAGCGTTCTGTGCGAGCACGTAACCACCCTGCAGAGCAGCCAGCAGACCAGTACCCAAGCGTTGTGGGTCCGCGTGCTCGGCAAGTACGCCGAGGACGCGGAGCTGGGTCAGCGTTTCGACGAGCATCCGCCGCCACGCATCGATTGATGCGTTGAGCGCTTGGCGGGATTGCTCATCGTTGTCGGACAGCTCAATCGACATCGCGCCCAGCGCGCACCCGTACGAGCCGTCATGCAGTGAGTTGGCCTGGATGAGAGCGTCACGCCATCGGCGCAGACCGGTGAGGGTCTTCACGCCGCGCAGGCGCTGTTCCTCGCGGGCGAGGACGAACTTCGACTGCAGGTCGATCACGGCGTGGATCAGCGCGAGTTTGTCCTCGAAGTGGTTGTACAACTGCGACTTACTCGTGCCGCTCGCCAGCCGGACGTCATCGAGCGTGGTGGCGTTGACGCCCCTGACATAAAACAGCTTGGCCGCCGAATCAACGATCCGGGAACGGGTCTCCAGGCCGCGTGGCGTGCGGCGAGTACCGCTGGTTCCGGGCACGGTGCCTCCCTCGGGCACGTCACTCACCCTGCTGCTCGGCCGCGGACTGCATCACAACCGCGGTGGCCTCGATCTCCAGACGGAGACTGGGCCGGATCAGTTGTGGCACCAATACGAGCACATACGCCGGTCGGTGAGAGATGACGTCCTTGCGAACCTTCACGTAGGCGTCGATGTCGTGGCGGTCTGTGAGCCAGGACCGGACCTGGCCGATGTCGCTCAGTTCGGCGCCGGCCCGCCGCAGCCCCTCGCACACGTTGTCCGAGGCTTGCTTGCTCCTCGGCGAAGTCTTCCGGCAGGGTTGCGTCCGGCCGCAATCCCGGGGTGCCGGACAGGACGACCTGCGTGGCGCCGACCGGGATCGCGAGCGCATCGGAGTAGGTGCCGATGAGGAGCGACACCCTGGCGTCGATGAACTGTGTTGTGGCGGCCATATCAACCAAAACCTCCTCGTAGACGGATGCGAGATGGAGGCGCAGGCAGATCCGGGAGATCTTGCCTTCGGTAGAGTCAGTCTCATCTAAGGTTGGACTAAATCGTCCATAAAACTTAGTCGATCGGGTTCGAGTCTGACCGACTCGAGGGGCTCGAGCTCGCCCGTCCAGACCGCCTGAGCTGCTCGCAACGTAGCCCTATTAGGCATCTGAGCTGCACATTTACCGATCCGACGCGACATTGACCCACCTGCATGCAACATGGCGGACGCGATCCACCCGAGGAGGAGGTTGCGTAGGAGTTTCTGGTCTGTATAGTCCTTCCTATGTGGTGTCTGGGGTGGCGAAGAGATCTCCGGACTCGGCGCCGACGGAGTCACCCCCCCGCAATGCATGGCACCAGGCGCAACCGACGCCACCGGCCAGGTTGCAGCCAACGCAGGTAGGGCCTGCGACGGAACTCCGAACCACTTCGAGCCCGACCTGGGCGCAACGACGACTACACACAACCCGACCGGAGGTCGACTCGCCGTGTCACGACTGAACGTTCCCCCTCCAGAGGATGTGCCTACCGGCGCACAGCAGATACTCGACAACGTTGGTGCGCAGCTGGGCTTCGTCCCGAACATGTTCAAGAACCTCGCGTCGAACCCGACCGTTCTTGAGGTCGTCACGACTCTGCAAGGCACCCTGAGCCGGGTTCTCGACGCGAGGACGCGGCACAGCATCGCGCTGGCCGTCTCGCAAGCCAATGGCTGCAGTTACTGCGTGGCGATGCACACTCACGTCGCGACCAAATTCGGCGGCATGTCGGGCGACGACATCGAACTCGGCCGCGTCGGGAGCTCAGTCGATCCCAAACGTGCCGCGGCCGCCCGCTTCGCACAGCGGGTGGTCGAGAGCCGCGGGCAGGTCAGCGACGCCGAGCTCGCGGGTGTTCGGGGCGCCGGGTACACCGACCCGCAGATTCTGGCGATCGCCGCGGTGGCGGTGCAGTTCCTGCTCACCAACTTCATCAACAATGTCAACCAGACCGACCTCGACATCCCCGCTGTCGACTCGGTCGATACGACCGTGCCCCAGTGAACCCGCACCCGGATCCGTCGGCGCCCGGCATGGCATGCGAGAGCGTGATCGAGCATGGTCGAGTCCACGGACATCGTCCACGGATTCAGCGCGCGTCATCTCGTCTGCTGGGGCTGGGGCGGCTTTAGGAAGCTCCGCGCCGCCGCCAACAACACCCCACCCACCGGTTGATCTTTGGAACCCTCGGCGCGGTCCAGGCACCCAGCCGGCAAACCCCTCACTGAGTCAACGATCATTCAGGAAGGCTCGACATGCCGGGTTCCGAACTCTATGAGAAGTTCATGGCGCTGCACACCCGCGACGGTGGCCTCGTCATGCCGAACGCATGGGACGGCCTCTCGGCGCTGATGCTGGCCGATGCCGGCTTCGAGGCGATCGCGACGTCGTCTGCGGCGATCGCCGCCACCCTCGGCCGCCTCGACAGGCGTCACGAAGTCACCCGCGAAGAGCACCTTGAGCATGCGCGGCTACTCGGCCGCCTCACCGGGCTGCCCGTCAACGGAGACTTCGAAGACGGTTATGGCGACATGCCTGAAGACGTCGCCGCGACCGTTGAGGCCGCCGTGGAGTCCGGCCTGGCCGGTATCGGAGTGGAGGATACTTCCGGCGATCCCGATCAACCGATCCGCGACTTCGACGAAGCAGTCCATCGCGTACGTAGCGCCGTCGACGCTGCCAAGGGGCGCATCGTCGTTACCGGCCGCACCGACAACTTCATCCAGGGACGGCCCGATCTTGACGACACCATTCGGCGTCTGACGGCCTTCGCTGAGGCGGGCGCGGATGTGGTCTACGCGCCGTTCCCACCCGACCGCGAAGCACTCGTCGCGATCGTCACCGCGGTCGCCCCGACACCAGTCAACGTCCTGGTGTCTCCGTCGGACAAGGTGCTGACCGTCGCTGAACTGCAGCATGCCGGGGTCAAGCGCATCAGCCTGGGTCCGTTGCTCTACACCCACGCGATGGGCGCACTCGAGCAGGCTACGAAGGCGCTCCGCGCGGGCGACCTCGCTTCGGCAACGACAGGTATGAGCTTCGCGCGCGTCAACGAAGTGCTTGCCCGTGGCATGAACTAACCCAAACAGTAGGAATCACTAACTCTTCAACCAGTGATTAGACAAAGGCAGGTTGCCATGAATCTCGACAAGCTCATGAACAAGCACCTCACCAGGTACTTCGACCCCAGCAAGAGCATCCCGGAGGAGACACTTCAGCAACTGCTGGGGTTCCTGCGCTCGACACCGTCGTCGACGAACGTACAGCCCAACCACTTCTACGTCCTCGCCACGCCCGAAGGCAAGGAACGGCTGGCGGCCAACCTCGGCGAACGATTCCAGGACAACAGCGAGAAGATTCTTGACGCCTCACACACCGTCATCCTCACCACCAGAGCAGATCTTCCCGACAGCCACCTCGATGCGGTGTTCACCAAGGAGAGGGCCGACGGCCGGTTCGCCGACCCGGCAAAGCACGAGCTGTGGGAGTTCATGACCCGCGACTTCCTCAACCTGCGCACGTACGGCTACAAAGACGTGAACCACTGGATGGAAAAGCAGACCTACCTCGCAATGGGTCTGACCATGATGGCGGCTGCTGAGCTCGGCGTCGAAGCCATGCCGCTCGAAGGGTTCGACCCGACCAGCGTCGACAAGGCATTCAAGATCCGCGAAACCGGACACACCACGACAGTGCTGCTGGCCCTCGGCTACCCCGACCCCACGAAGGTGTACGCCAGCCCGATTTCGCGCTTCGAAACCGACCGGCTGTTTACCTTCGTCTAAACGTCCCCGGCACCGGGAACAGCTGTGGCCGAAGTCCGCAGGCCGCGGACACCCCTGGCCTCGATGTCGGCCCACCCGCACAACCAGACCGGCGGCCGGTGCCGCCGGTCATCACGGCCGTCGCGATGTCGGTCGCGGGGCGCCGGCCGGCGCCTCAATCGTTGGGGCCTGGATGACCCAACGCCGTCCGCGGACCTCCGGCATCGGGTTCTCCGACCCGCACTGCGGGGTCGTCGAACGGCTCGGCACGGAACTGCTGGTGGTAGGCGTCGACGAGATCCAGACCGTGCCAAGCCGGCACCCATCTCGGCGACGCCGATCGGGTCGGGCGGTGCCTCCCGCGGCGCCCCGATATCCACGGCGTACTGCTCGTCGAGCGCCGCGGCCTCCGCGACGCGGAGACGCGGACTGATGGCGGCCCGCCGCCGGCGGCAACGCTGCTGTCTGAGGCGCTGGAGCCCGGTCGGTCGGACTGAGTACGAAGATAAAGATCTACTGTGAAGGCATGTGGAATGTCCAGTTCGACACCGCTGCCGGATTTGAGTTTCCGGCCCGTACCTCCTAGTCGGCCGGACTGAATGAGAGGACAACGATCTACTGTGAAGGCATGCGGAGTATCCACGGCCGAGAAGGAAGTCGTCCTGCTGGAATTGCCCGAACCGTCATCTCCCAAGCCCGGTCAGATCGTGGTGGAGGTTGAGGCAGCCGGAGTCGGCCCCTGGGAGGAACTGGAAATCGACGCCAGCTGGGACGTAGGGCTGCGCCCCCCGGCGGCACTGGGAGTGGAGGGCGCAGGCAAGGTGCTGGCCGTCGGTGCGGGTGTCACCGGGTTTGCCGTAGGCGACCGGGTGCTCGCACACGAGGCCCCGCTGCCCGGGGGAAGCGGCTTCTGGGCCGAACGCGTTCTGATCAACGCGGAACACGCGGCAGCCTGCCCACCCGGGCTGGACGCCGTGCACGCGGCGGCACTGCCGGTCAACGGGCTCACCGCGTTGCAGGCACTGGAGAAGCTTGACCTCAGCCGAGGACAGCGCCTCCTGATCACCAACGGAGGCGGGGGCACCGGAGCCCTGGCCATCCAGCTCGCCGCGGCCAAGGGCATCGAGGTGACCACGACCGCTTCTGCTACCGCCGCAGAGCGCCTGGCTGGTCTGGGAGCGACGGAGGTCGTCGACTACCACGACCCGAACTGGTCGACCAAGGTGCCCGGCGGGTTCGACGCTGCCCTAATCATCGCTGCCGGCACGGCGGACGCGGCCCTGCCGTTGGTGCGGGACGGCGGCCAACTGTGCTCCCTGACCTCGGACGCGCCTCCGGAGGAACGCGGCATCACGAGCTGGGACCTCTACATCGAGCCCAACGGCGCGCAGCTCGTCCAGCTCGCGGAGCGGGCCGTGGCGGGAACCTTGAAACTCGCACCGGAGCCCCTGCCGCTGAGCGAGGGACCGGCTGCATTTACCCAGGTGGTTGCCGGACGGGCCGGCGGTAAGAAGATCGTGCTCATCCCAGCATGACCCGACCGGGCACCGCCCATCGGCCGGTCCACCACACGCCGTGCCACCTGGGCCATCAACGCCTCATGGTCGATCGTGACGAAGCAGTCGCGGATATCGGCCTCGAACACCCATTCCCGCCGCTGGTTCGCGGCGACACGCACTGCTTCGCACGCGTCGATCGCGGACCGCTTCGGCAGGAATCCGTAGCTCGCCTCAGTGAACTGGGCCTCGAATACTGGTTCAAGGACCAGTTTCGCAGCCGTCATCACCACTCGGTCCGCCACTGTGGGGATCGAAAGCGGTCGGAACTCTCCCGGTCGCCCCGGTTTGGGAATCTGGACCCGCCGCAAAACTGACGGACGATACGTATGCGTCCGCAGTCTCTGCGAAAGGTCCTGGAGGAATGCATCCACTCCCGAGGTTTCCACCGCGTCGACGGTCATGCCGTCCACGCCGGGGGCACCCCGGTTTGCGCACACACCGGCCCACGCCCGCCGAAGAACGTCCATGCGGTGGACATGGCTGTACAGGGCGTGAAACCGGTGTTCGGGTTCTTGCTCGGCACAGCGGTAAAGCGTCCGTTGCAGGGATCGGACCTTGTCCTGAGGACGACGGCCCGGTCCTGCGGCGCCTTCCTCCCGGCGGATGGAACCAGCCGAAACGGCACTCATCCGGGCCCCTCCCTGGTTGCGAATCGCATCGATGAAGCAGGGGCCCTTCGCTCCCAGCGGGTTGTGCTGTCCCGCCGATCGTCGCTACTACGACCCCCTCCGACTGCCTCTCGACAACCTCCCATTTCCCGGCTCTGCCGGTTACAGGAAGGCCACGCTTCCCGGGCCGCAAACCCGGGACCGAGGAGGCTCTGTCCAGTTCCCAGGACAACCTTCCGACCATTCCACGCCCCTTACGCCGTGAGGTTCTTCGGCGACCGCTCCAGGTCCAAGATCGCCTTCCGTGGCCTTCGCCAATCAAGCACAGGCTCGGCTCCTCCTTGGCCCGCCCTCGGGCGGGGGTCAAATGACGACGCTGCAGGTTTCACTTCATGTTGCGGACTGGCCGGTTGCACACCCCGAAGGGCGCTTGTCACTCCACTTCGACGCCACCATTTCGAGTGACGCCGGGAGTCAGCCACCAGGGACCCTGGCGTCTCCCCGGGACCGGACTTCCACCGGCTGGCTACCCTGACCTTGACGTCCGGTTACATCACTCACATCCCTTCTGAGCTGGGAAGACGCCCGGACTCCTGGACGTACGCTTGTTATTTAACCTCTGGCCTCGAACAGCGTGTCGTACGACGTCACCCACCTGGGGATTCGCCGGACAGGCGGACGGCCTTCGCATGATTCTGCGTTCCGCCACGGAATCAGATTCATACGAAGGCCGCAGAGGTGAGTGTGCTGCACGACGATGCCCGGCGCGTCGCGTTCGACTTCGCGTCACACTTCCGGGAGGACCTGTACGCGTGCCTCACCGCACGCAGTGACACCCTGTTCGAGCTGTGCGACGCCATGCTCTGCGAGAACGGGCCCGTGACCTCGCCGGTCGACCTGACGCTGCTGGCCGAACACCGCCGCGGCCACGGCGCGCTCTACGACGCGCTGAACCGCGGCCGCATCGACGCGGCCGGGCTGCGGCACGCGCTGGCGGTGCTGTCCCTGGCCGGTCCGGGTGATCGTGGACTCCCAGTCCGTCAAAGGTGCGGAGACGGTGTCGAACGCGACGCGCGGGTACGACGCGAACAAACATATAAATGGGCGGAAGCGGCATCTCATCGTTGACCAGGACGGCCTTCTGGTCGACCTGCTTGTCACCCCCGCCGACGTTCAGGACCGCGACGCGGCCCGCATCCTGCTGACCCGCCTTCACGCCGAACACCCCGAAATCGTCTTGGTCTGGGCGGACAACGGCTACGGCGGAGAGGAGTTCAGCACCTGGGCCCAGGACACCCTGGGCATCACGATCAAGGTCGTTCCCCGCCCCAAGGACGCCAAGGGCTTCGTCCTGCTGCCCAAGAGGTGGGTGGTCGAACGGTCGAATTCGTGGACGATGCGGGCCCGGCGCAATGCGAGGGACTACGAGCGCCTCATGTCCCACGCCGAAGCCCACATCCAGTGGGCGTTCATCACGCTGATGTCTCGCCGTCTGGCCCGACCGCGACGCCGCCCGGAAGCGGTCCCGGTCACCCTCGTGACAGCCGCCTGAGTCCTCCGCTGCCGTTCGGATGCCCGTCCAACGGCGCCCAACCGAACGGCAAGCAGAGTCACCACGACGCTTGGCGACGCTGTGACCTGCGGAAAGAGGATGTGACACAGTTTCTGACTGCGGTCGGCGTTCGTGCTGGGCGGACAAGGCCTATCAAGGAGCCGACACCACTATGCGGGTGCCGGCTCACCCCGGCCCTGGACCGCCGGACGTTTCGAAACCTCCGCCGGCACATGCCCTGCCCCGCCAGGGCGTCGAAACGCAACCGGCCCGGCCCGGGAGGATCACCGGCGACGGCGACGGCAGCGGAATTTCACTCGCCGCTCACCTCGCTCGACCGGTGCTGGAAGCGGGCGGGTCACAGACCGAGGTCGCGGCCGATGAGTTCCTTCATGATCTCGTTGGAGCCGGCCCAGATCTTGGTGACACGGGCGTCGCGCCAGGCCCGTGCCACCCGGTACTCGTTCATGAAGCCGTAGCCGCCGTGCAGTTGGACGCAGGCGTCGAGCACGTCGTTCTGTACCTGTGCGGACCACCACTTGGCCTTCGCCGCGTCCACGGCGGTGAGTTCGCCGTCGTTGTGTGCCATGACCGCCTGGTCGACGAACGCCTGGGTCACCTCCAGTTGTGTCACCAGTTCGGCGAGCAGGAACTTGTTGTACTGGAAGGAGCCGATCGCCTGGCCGAACGCCTTGCGCTGCTTGGTGTACTCGACGGTCTCCGTGAGGATCTGCGCGGCGTGCGCGAGGTTGGCGACCGCCGCTCCGAGGCGCTCCTGGGGCAACCGCTCCATCATGTGGGCGAATCCGCGGTCGACCTCGCCGATGACATGGGCGTGCGGTACCCGGACGTTGTCGAAGAACAGTTCCGCCGTGTCGGACTCGGTCTGCCCCACCTTGTCGAGCTTGCGCCCCCGGGTGAAGCCCTCCAGCCCCCTCTCCACGCCGAACAGGGTGATGCCGTGCGCCTTCTTCTCGGGACTCGTCCGTGCGGCGACCACGACCAGGTCGGCCGAATAGCCGTTGGTGATGAAGGTCTTGGATCCGTTGAGCACCCACCCCTCACCGTCCCGCACCGCGGTGGTGCGCAGGGCCGCGAGATCGGAACCGCCGCCGGGCTCGGTCATCCCGATCGCCGTCACGATCTCCCCGGAGCAGAAGCCGGGCAGCCAGCGGCACTTCTGCCACTCGGTGGTCAGATCGACCAGGTACGGGGCGACGATGTCGGTGTGGATGCCCAGGCGGGAGGAGAGCGCCGCGGTCACCTTGGCCAGCTCCTCCGCCAGCACGGTGTTGTACCGGTAGTCGCGCGCCTCGCCGCCCCCGTACTCCTCGGGGATCTCCAGCCCCAGGAAGCCCTGTTTGCCGGCCTCGGTCCATATGTCGCGCGGGATCGCGGCCGCCTCGATGAACTCGTCGGTGCGCGGGTGGACGTGGCGGTGCAGGAACTCCCGTACGGAAGTCCGAAAGATCTCGTGATCCGCTTCGAACAGGCGGCGCTTCATGGTCGGTCACCTCTCTGTGGCTGACTAAGCGCTTGCTTAATGCGCACTGGCGGTCAACCTTGCGGGTGCGCGGTGCCACCGTCAACCACCGGCCGTCACGGCCCCGCTATGAGTCGGATCACAGGGCGCGCCCGTGCCGGGCTCAGTCCCGCGGCACGCGCAGCGCGTTCGTCCAGAGTCGGGTGACGGTCTCGATCAGCGTGTCGAAGGGCACGGATTCGCCCAGGGCGAAGGTCACGAACGCCAGGCGGCTGACCATCGCGCTCAGCGCCCGTGCGGTGATGCCCGGGTCGAGCTCCGGGTCGGCGAGGCCTGACTGCTGGAGGCGGGCTATGGCGGCGGCACTGCGGTCAATGAACACGCGCGACCGTTCCAGTCGCAGCCGCACGAACTGCGGGTCGACGGCGGCGGCCTGTTCCATGGCGGCCATCAGGGCGGCGTTGCGGCGATAGGACTCCAGATAGGCGCGGTTGGCGTCCTCGACCCCTCGCCACAGGTCCTTGCGCCCGCCGTCGCCGCCGTGGTCAGCGCCGTCGCTGACTCCGGCGTGCAGCATCTCGTCCTGCAGCCGTGCGAGGACGGCGGCGAACGCGTCGTCCTTGGATGCGAAGTGCGTGTAGAAGCTGCCGGTGGCCACTTTGGCCTCGGCTGCGATGTCGACGATGCGGGCGTCCAGATAGCCGTCCCGCTCGAAGATCCGCCGGGCCGCGGCCACCAGGGCGTCACGGGTGCGCATGCCGCGCCGGGTACGCGCCCCGGCCGGCCGGGGCCGCGCGGGCTGTTCGGTTCCAGGGTCAGGGGAGAGCATGTGCGCATCCTAGCCTGGTATTGAATCCGAATCCGGATTCAAGTACGTTCCAGTCATGAACACCACCGCTGCCACCGCCTGGAACCTGCTCGTCCGGCGCAACGACCTGTCAACCGCGGAGCTGGCCGACGTCCCCGTCCCGCAGGTGCGGGACGGGGAGGCGCTGCTGCGCGTCGACCGGGTCGGCCTGACCGCCAACAACGTCACCTACGCCGCACTCGGCGACTCGTTCCGCTACTGGGAGTTCTTCCCCGCGCCCCGCGCCGGCTGGGGCATCGTCCCCCTGTGGGGCTTCGCCGACGTCGTCACCTCCCGGGTCGACGGCGTCGCGACCGGCAGCCGCTACTACGGCTATTTCCCGTCCGCGAGCCACCTGCTGGTCCGCCCGGACCGAGTGGACGAGCGCGGCTTCCGCGAGGCCGGCCCCCATCGCCGAACCCTGCCCCGGCCCTACAACGCCTACGCCCTCACCACCGGCGACCTCGCCTACGAGGCCGGCCGGGAAGACCTTCACGTTCTGTACCGCCCGCTCTTCTGGACCTCGTTCATGCTGGCCGACTGGCTCGCCGACAACGCCTGGCTGGGCGCGAAGACCATCGTCCTGTCGTCCGCCTCGAGCAAGACGGCCTACGGCGCCGCCCACCTGCTCCAGGGGCAGGGATGCGAGGTGGTCGGCCTGACCTCCCTGCGCAACCTCGCCTTCACCGAGGGCCTCGGCTGCTACGACCGGGTGCTGACCTACGAGGACGTCTCCAGGCTCCCCCGCACGCAGACGCTGTACGCCGACTTCGCGGGCGACGAGCAGCTGTCCGCCCGGCTGGGCGCCCACCTCGGCGACTCCTTGGTGCACCAGGTGGTCGTCGGCATCACCAACCAGGAACCCGCGCCCGCCGGCACCCTTGCGGAGACCGGGCCGGGCATGTTCTTCGCCCCCGACCAGATCCGCAAGCGCATCGGCGACTGGGGGCGGGAAGGGCTGGACCACCGCTTCGCCGAGGCGTGGAAGGAGTTCCTGCCCGTGGCCCAGGGGTGGGTCGACATCGTGCACAGCCACGGCCCGCAGAGCCTCGAGCGGGTCTGGCACGAGGTCCAGTCGGGGCGGACCTCGCCGCGCACCGGCCACCTCATCACCCCATAGCGAGGCCGTTCCGCTCGACGCGCGGCCCGTTGCGCACGGCCGTCCTCACCCACCCCTCGAAAGGTCCCCCATGCCGGTCATCCACCTCATACGGCACGGCCAGGCATCGTTCGGTTCGCAGACCTACGACGTACTCTCGGAACTCGGGCGGGAGCAAGCCACCGTCGTGGGCGCCCAGTTGGCACGGCGCGGGCTGCGCGACCCGCTGGTCGTCTGCGGCTCCCTGCACCGCCAGTACGACACGGCCGAGCTCCTGCTGAAGGCGGCCGGACTCGGCGGCGCCCCCCTCCAGGACCCGCGCTGGAACGAGTACGACCACCTCCGCCTCCTCGACCGCAACGGCCCGCCCGCGCCCGGGACCCTCGCGGATTCCCGTGGCACACAGCAACTGCTGGACCGGGCACTGGAGGCGTGGATGAACGACCCGGACGACGACGGCTGGACGGCATTCTCCCAGAGAGCCTTCGCGGCCCTGGGCGACCTTGTCGCCTCCCTCGGCCCCGGCCGTGACGCTGTGGTGGTCACGTCCGGGGGAGTGCTGGCCGCGCTGTGCGGCAGGCTCCTCGGCACATCGGTCGCGGGGACCGTCGGCCTCAACCGCGTCGCGGTCAACGCCGCCGTCACCACGCTCGTGGCGGGCGGATCCGGCATCAGCCTGCTGACCTTCAACGACCACTCCCACTTCACCGGGGAGCGCCAGGACCTGCTCACCTACCGCTGACCGGCAGGCCGCTCGCGGCGAACGTCGGGTCGGCAGCCTGCCCTGTTCCTGCGGGGGAGGGCCAACTCGTCCTGGCCGACCGTGAGTTCCTCGGTGCCCCCTTGTGACAGGCGTTCACCGCCACCCGCGCTGATCTGCTGTGGCGAGTGCCCGCCAACCGGGTCCTGCCGGTCACCAGGCAGCTCCGTGACGGCTCCTGGCTCTCCCGATCCGCGCAAGCAGCGGCCCGGCCCGGTCGACATGAGCCGGTCCGCTATGTCCTTCGAACGGTGCGAGCCTGACGCATACCCCGGCACGGATTCGTTGCCGTCCGGCAAGGTCCCCGGGCCGCATCCGGCGCAGCGCGGCGGGGTGACCGTGGTGTGCGCGGGCCCGGCGCAGGGCGTCGGCGCGGTCGGCCGTGCCAGCGGCAGTGCCTGGCCTGCCGCCCGGAAAGCCGCGTCAGCGGCCGCGCCCGGGGTGTGAGGGGCCTGGCGCCGCTTACGAGTTGGGGAGCGATTGAGGTCGGGGCGTGCTCGCCCGGCGGTTCGGCTGGTGCGTGATCAGCAGGCGGACCGTCGGGCGAGCACCGGGTCGGTGCTCGTCGTGCGGCGGGTGGCTCGGGCTGCTGCCCGCTCGCATACCAGCTCGGCGATGGCCGGGTGGGTCTCGGCGTAGGCGTTCCGGCGGCCGGTGTACCGCTGGAGAGGTCTCCACTGCTTGAGCTCGGCCTGGGCGTGCTCCACACAGATTCGCCGCGAGGACTGCCTCTGCCGATGCTCCCGCCAGGCCGGCTTGTCGCCCTCCGGGGAGTTCTCCTTCGGCTTGCGCGGAGGGGCGCTGACCTGGTCCGGGAACTCGTTCGCCAGCCCGCTGTAGCCCTCGTCGACGTCGGCTGCCACCTCGGGTGGAGACGGAACTGCTCGCCGATGCCCTCGGTGCGAAGGCGGTCTGGTCGTGCATCCGCCCCGGCCGCACGACCCCGCTGAACAGCGTGCGCCCCTGTTCGTCGCAGAACGTCGTGGTCTTGATCGTGTTCTGCCTGCGCTTGCCGGAGAGGAAAGAGAGGCGTCCGACACGGTTAACCCTGGGACGACGGACCTGCACTTCCGTGCCGTCCATCCGCAGGCGCACCTGCTCCGCGTCGGCGCAGGCGAACAGGTCGTCCAGGGTGCGAAGCCGCACTCCCGGCCGGTCTGAAACGGCGAAGCCCCGCGCCGCGAGCAGGGGCCGCACCTCACGCACTGCCCGCGAGACGGTCGAGCGGTCCACGCCGTAGAGCACAGCGAGCGCCGCGTGCGGCACCGCGACACGCAGCACCACCCGCGCCACCAGCACCCGGTCCACGAACCCAGCCGATGATCCGGTCCAGCGCCGGCAGCGCGACGCCGCGCACCGCCCCGACGCTCGTGCAGGGCCGAGTCGCACCGAGCTGTCCACTTCGGAGCGAGTTCTTCGACCAACTCGCCGAGACGTGCGCGGGACAAGCCCGTCAGGGTGGTATGAGAGCAGGCCGCGCGGGCCTGAGAATGCGTCACAACATCACCAACCCGCACTGCCCTTGTCACGTCATGGCGGCGCCCAACTCGTTGGAGCACTGAGCAGCGCACGCGCCTCTCGGCACCACGGGGCGAGCGGTCGTGGCGTCAGAGCGGGACGCTGCGGCCGATGATGCCGTGGTAGTCGTCTTCCACGTACCCGATCATCTCGGCGTAAATGTCAGTCCCCAGGAACGCCCGCAGCCCTTGCTCGGCGTGAACGGTGCTCTCCCACTCAAGACGGTCGGCCCAATTCTCCTTTGCCTCGTAGAGCTCGTAGCCCACGAAGCCAGGTTGCAGCCGGAGCCAGTCCACCATCCGGCGCGTGACATCGAGGAACGCCTCGCGGCTCGCTTCAGGGCGCAGCCGCGAAATGACGATGTGGACGCTCGGTCGGCTGTCAGGCACCCGGTCTCCCCTACGCACACGATGTGGACTGCATCGAGTCTCCGATCGCCGCCACGCCACGCGAGCGGCCGGCGCAGACACCGGGCCGGCATCGCGCCCTGGCACGTTAGCGCGGCTGGTCGGTGGGCTCTGGCGCCTGGGACTGGGTGGCTGCCAGGCTGGCGAGGAGCTTGAGCCGGTCTTCGGAGGTGCTGCCCGGTTCGTGTAGAGGGTCAGGTCGGGCACCGCCCGGTTGGACATGGGCAGGTCCAGAGACTGATAGGACAGCTCCAGGTGACCGACCTCGGGGTGCTGCAGCCGCTTGATGCCGTCGTGGCGGATACGGACGTCGTGCGCGGCCCACTGGCTGCGGAACTCGGGACTGAGCGTGGACAGCTCGCCGATGAGGTCGCGCAGGGCCCGGTCGTGGGGCTCGCGTCCGGCTTCTGCGCGCAGCAGTGCGGCGGTGGCGACGGCGGCGGCGTCCCAGTCGACGAAGAAGTGGTGGGCGCCGGGGTCGAGGAAGATGTAGCGGGCGATGTTGGGGCGGCCGCGCTTGTCGATGGTGTTGCTGTCGAAGACCGGTGCGTGCAGGGCCCGGGCCAGCGGGTTGCTGGCGACGATGTCCTGGCGGCCGTTGCGCACGAATGCGGAGGACATCGTCATGGAGTCGAGCAGCCACTGGATGCGGGGCGGCACGGCGACGTCCTTGCGGCGGGACGACGTGCGGTTCGCGGGCCGGGCCGCGCGGGCCAGGTCGAACAGGTAGGTGCGTTCGTCCTCGTCCAGCTGCAGTGCCCGGGCGACCGCGTCGAGAACGTCGTCGGACACGCCGCTGATGTGGCCCTTCTCCAGCCGGGTGTACCACTCGGTGCTCACGCCTGCGAGTACCGCGACCTCCTCGCGCCGCAGCCCCGGTAACCGGCGTCGGCCGCTGGTGGGCAGCCCTGCCTGCTCCGGGGTGATCTTGGCGCGCCGACTGGCGAGGAAGTCCCGGATCTCCGTGCGGTTGTCGCTGCGGTGGTCCATACATTCCACGGTATCCACGGACGGCAGAGAAGGGAGGTTGAGCTTGTCCCCCCTATAAATGCGACCTTCTCCGCGCACGATGAAGCCGGTTTCGTGGGATCAGCACCTCGATCACACCCACGGAGTTGATGTATGAGTACGCGAGGAGGAGTCCTCCACGCCCCCGCCGAGGTACGGGCCGAAGACCGCGGGAAGCCGCCGCCCGCCCGGCTTCCGCTCGTCGTTCACGTGCTGGCGCTGGGCACTTTCCTGATGGGCACGACCGAGTTCGTGGTGGCTGGCCTGCTGCCGGCGATCGCGGGCGACCTGCAAGTGAGCGTGGCCCAGACCGGACTGCTGATCACTGTCTTCGCGGTCGGGATGATCGTCGGCGCGCCGCTGATGGCGATGCTGACGCTGCGGATGCCCAGGCGATTGACCCTGATGCTCGCCCTGGGCGTCTTCGCTGCCGGACATGTCATCGTCGCGCTCGGTTCCAGCTTCGCCCTGCTGCTGGCGGCGCGGTTCCTGACGGCGCTGGCGACCGGAGCGTTCTGGGCGGTGGCCAATGTGGCTTGCCACCCGCGCGGCAGGGCCTGCCGCGAGCTCCCGCGCCCTGGGTCTCGTGGGCGCCGGAGCCATGCTTGCCAACGTCGTCGGTGTGCCGCTGGGTGTGTTCGCCGGGCAGCTCATGGGCTGGCGGGGACCGTTCTGGGCCCTCGCAGGCCTTGTGGTGGCCGCCGTCGCGCTCATCGCCCGCATGGTCCCGCACGACGGCCCGGCGCAGCAGTCGGGGTCGATCCGGTCCGAGCTGTCCGCTCTGCGCTCCGGCCGCCTGTGGCTGGCGCTGGCAGCCTGCGCCACCACGACCGGCGGCGTCCTGGCGGCGTACTCCTACATCTCGCCGCTGCTGACCGGCCGGGCCGGCATCGCGGCAGGGCTTGTGCCGCTGGTCCTCGTCGGCTTCGGCATCGGTGCCCCGGCAGGCTCGATCGTCGGGGCCCGTCTGGGAGACGCCCGTCCGCACACGACGACCATCGTGGCAGCCGCGGCCACCGCCCTCCTGCTCCTCGCGATCTGCCTGCTCTCCGGCTACGCCGCGGCCACGATCGTCCTGGTCACCCTGCTGGGGTCTTTCGGCCTCGGCGCCAACCCGGTGCTGATCTCCATGGCCGTCCGCTTCGCAGGCAAGGCGCCCGCTCTGGGCTCCGCCCTCAGCATCTCCGCGTTCAACCTCGGCACCACTGTCGGTTCCTGGATCGCCGGCCTCGCCCTCGGCTTCAGCCTGGGATCCACCGGCCCCGCCGCGGTGGGCACCGCCATCGCCGCACTGCCCCTGATCCCCACCGTCGCCCTCGCCGTCAACCGGCACCGCCGCTCCTCAGCACCCGGCGCCGCGGGCTTCCAGAGTGCGGCCGTGCCGAACAGGCTTGAACCGGGCCGCGAGCCGGGCCGGGCCCGCACTCACGTCATCATCGTCCACTGACCAGCACCGCTCCGAAACAAGCACCCACCCCATCGGAGAGCACCTCATGCGCGCAACCCTCATGCACGGCGCCGGCGACGTCCGAGTCGAGAACGTCCCGGACTCCGTCATCAAACTGCCCACCAACGCGCTGGTTCGCGTCACCGCGGTGGGCTGGAGGACTGGTGCGAAGCGTGGGCTGTGGTTGACCGGGACATCCTCGGCCACTGTGCCGCGTTGCCGGGCGCCCTGATGGGTGTCCGGATCGATGCAGCCGAGGGCCCAGTACGTGTACGGGATGCCGAAGGCGTCCGGGATGCGGCTGAAGTCCTCGCTGGCGCTCTGCAGTTCGACGGTTCCCGAGCGCTTCCCGAAGACTGTGGCGAATGCGGTGGAGACCGCGCGGGTCACCGCTTCGTCGTTGACGGTCGGCGGAAAGCGGGTGCCCTCCTCGATCTGCGGCTCACGGGTTGCCCAGGAGGCGTCGCACTCGCCCTTGACGATGCGCCGCACGGCGGCCAGAACTGCCTGGCGGGTGTCCTCGTCGTAGGTGCGCACGTTCACCAGCAGCTCGGCTGACTCCGGGATCACGTTGCCGCTCGTACCCGCCTGCACGGAACCCACCGTGAGCACCACCGGGTGGGTGGCTGCCAGCTCGCGCGAGACGATCGTCTGGAGACGGACGACGATCATCAGGGTCGATCGCAGCTTGTGGAGCCGACCCGTGAGCGCCCCTGCCATAGACAGCGATCTTGATGTTGTCCGCCGCGGGGAGAAAGGACCCGGCGCGCGTACCGACCTGACCGGCCGGATAGGGAAGCACATGCTGAGCGAAGGCGACCTCCGGGTGCGGAACACGGTCGGCGAGCCCGTCGGCGAGCATCCGGTCGGCGCCGTCCCCGGGCTCTTCGGCGGGCTGGGACAGAGCCACCAGCGTGCCCCGCCATGCCCCTTGGGCAGCCGCCATCAGACGGGCCGCCCTCAGCAGACAGGTGACGTGCAGGTCGTGACCGCACGCGTGCGCCACTGGCACCCCCCGGCCGGAGGCGTCCTTGGCGCCGGCCGTGCCGGCGTACGGCAGGCCGGTCTCCTCGCGGATCGGCAGGGCATCCATGTCGGCGCGCAGCAGAACGGTCGGACCGTCGCTGTTGGCCAGCAGGCCGACCACACCGGTGCCGCCGATCCCGTCGTGCACCTGGTAGCCGCAGCTCCTCAGGCATTCCGCCACACGAATCGCGGTCCGGTGCTCCTGGTGGCCCAACTCGGGGTGGGCATGCAGGTCCTCGTAGAGGTTTTCCAGCTCGGACCGCACGTCACCGAGCCTTGCAACGACCGCGTCCACGGAACCCTTGAGGGTCATGACGAGTAACACCTCCTGGCTCCGCCATGCACGTGTCCCGTCGCGCGTCTGCCGGCGCGTTTTCCAGCGTGCTCCGCTGTCGGGCCGGGCGCACTCTGGGATTGCGCGGGCTCGAGGCCAGGCGCGCGAGCCCGGCCGCCGCGGCGGCGCTCGAGCCGGCGAAGACGAACGGCATCTTGCGATAGCCCTCGTACCAAGAAGGCACCGCCGTGTCCGAGATCAGGACGGTGGTGCATGTGGCGACCGCCGGCCCGAGGACGGCGGCCGGCCCCGTGGCGGCCGAGCCGGTAGCGGCCGCGACATCGCTCGCCGCCGCGGCCCTTGTCGCGTGCGGGGTGTCTTTGGCGTTTGGTGGGGGGGCTGGTATCGCGTGGGTGTGGTGCCGTGTGCACGGAGTCGGTGCTGTGGCTGTGAAGTCGGCGCGGTGAATAGGAAAACACCCCCTGCGGTCTTTGGGCCGCAGGGGGTGTTTTTGCTTTTGTGTTGTCGGTTGGGTGTCGTGTTGGTGGGGCGTGCCGTGTGGCACGGGTGGGGTGCTAGGTGCAGGTGGTGTTGGGTGGGGGAGTGGTGTTGTTGAGGAGGTAGTGGTCGACGAGGTTTTTGAGGCAGGTGTTGTTGCTGGTGTAGCCGCCGTGGCCCTGGCCGGTCAAGGTGATGTGGATGGCGCTGGTGCCGAGGGCGTGGGCCATGTGGCGGGCGCCTTCGTAGGGGGTGGCGGGGTCGCCGGTGTTGCCGATGACCAGGACGGGGGCCGCGCCGGGGGCGTTCACTTGGGAGGCGTCGGTGGTGGCGGTGCTGGGCCAGCCGGTGCAGCTGGTGAGGCTCCAGGCCATGGCGTCGCCGAAGAGGGGGGAGGCGTTGCGGAATTGCTTGAGGTGGGTGTGGACGTCGGTGTCGGTGTAGCGCTGTTTCTGGTCGGCGCAGTTGATGGCGGTGTTGGCGCTGTTGATGTTGGCGTAGCGGCCTTGGGTGTCGCGCCCGTTGTAGGCGTCGGCCAGCTGGAGGAGGGTGTCGCCGCGGCCGTGGTGCTGGGCTTCGTTCAGTGCGCTGGTCAGGGTGGGCCAGGTGCTCTGGGAGTAGAGGGCGGACATGATGCCGGTGAAGGCGAGGTCGGCGGTGAGCTTGCGGCCGTCGCGGGTGGGCAGGGGCTGCTGGTCGAGGGCGGTGAGCAGGGCGGCGAGTTTCTGATTGCCGTCACTGCCGCCGGTGCCGGTGGGGCAGGCGGCGTCGTGGGCGGCGGCGCAGTCCTTCATGTAGTTGTCGAGGGCGAGCTGGAAGCCCTTGGTCTGGGCGAGGGCTTCTTGCAGCGGGTCCTTGGTGGGGTCCATGACGGCGTCCAGGACCAGGTGGCCGACATGGTGGGGGTAGAGGTGGGCGTAGACGGCGCCCAGTTTGGTGCCATACGACATGCCGAAGTAGTTCAGTTTGCGGTCGCCGAGGACTTCACGCATGAGGTCCATGTCGCGTGCGGCGCTGACGGTGTCGACGTGGGTGAGGATTCTGCCGGAGTTGTGCCGGCAGCTGTTGAGGTAGTGCTGGGCGAAGGCGGCGGGGTCCTGGAGCGGGGCGACGACGTCGGAGGGCCCCTCCCCTGAGTAGTAGGCGTCGGTTTCCTTGTCGCTGAGGCAGGTGACGGGCGCGCTTGCGCCAACCCCGCGGGGGTCGAAGCCGACCAGGTCGTAGCGGGAGTTGAGGGTCTGGAACTCATTGCCGGTGCTGGGGAGTATGGAGACGCCAGAGGCGCCGGGGCCGCCGAAGTTGAACAGCAGTGAGCCGATGCGCCGGTCGGGGTCGGTGGCCTTGGTGCGGATCAGGGCGAGGCTGATGGTTTCGCCGTCGGGGTGGGTGTAGTCCAGGGGGGCCTTGAGGGTGGCGCACTGCCAGGCGCGGCCCGGGGCGGGCTGGGTGCCCTGTGCGGGGGTCGGTGGGGAGCAGGTGTGCCAGCTGAGTTTCTGGGCGGTCAGTGAGCTGGGTGGCTGGCCGGCACTGTCCGCGTGTGCGGGCGAGGTGTGGGCGGTCCATCCGGCGAGGGCGGTGGCGATCACTGCGGCGGTGGCGCCCAGCGCGCCGGTGCGCCGGGCCGGGGAGAGGCCGGTGCGCCGGGCCTTGGAGAGGGGGGACATGAGAGGGGTCTCCGTTCTTTCGTACCGGGTGGGGAGGGCTGCGAGGGCTGGCCCCGGCCGGTAGGGGCGGGCCGGCGGGAGAGGGGCACAACCGTCAAATCTTCAACGGCGGTTGTGGACTCTTGCCGCGCGGCTGCGGGCCTGCTGGTGCGGCCCGCACTTCGAGTAGGGCCCGGGCGGTGCCACCGCGTCACGCTGCGACAACTCGGGGCTTGACGAGGTGGCCGGTGTGGTGCGGGAGCCCGCGAAAGGGCGGCAGGGCCGCCCGCAGGCGTACGCGGCGGCGGGCCCCTGCGCGTGGTGTGTCACCGGCCGGGCGAAGGGCGGATCGGGCGGTCCGCTGGGGCCGGGAACCGGCGGGTCCCGGCGGCCCGTGACCTCGGCGAGAGCGGTGGCGGGGGCCTTCATGTGTGGGCCGGGAGTGCTCTGCCACGCAGCGTGCGTTCGACCGTCGGCTTGGGCGGGCAGGGGGAGCCTGCGGCGGCGTCGCAGGACCGGGCGGGCTGTGGCGGGGACCGGGGCTGCGACAGAGGGCAGGAAACGGCAGGCCTGGGGGCTGGCCGGGCCCTGGGCGGGGTGCGCGGATGTGTCCGGGCGGCCCGCTGCGCTCACAGGCCGTGCCGGCGGCGCGGAGTGGGGCCGCCGTGGATCGCCGGGAGGGGGCAGGCCGGGCCGGCGGGGATCTGGCAGGATCCGGTGCGTGGCCGCCGGTGCGGGGGGAGCGTGGTGGTCTGGGGCGCATCGCCGGGCCGGGCGTCAAGGCGCGCGGACCGTGCCGGTCGGCCTGTCGCGGGAGGGGCCGGAATCTGACGCGGAGGGCAGGAGCTTGCCCCTGCGGTGTCGGGCGTGGCGGGTTCGTGCGGGCCTGTGCGCCGGACAGTGCAGGTGCGAAGGCGCGCCCTTCGTTCGGGAGGGCGCGCGTCGGCCGGTCATGCGGCCGACGGCGCCGGCCGCATGACCTGACTGGCGGGGCCCTTTTAACGCGGCCGTGGTGGTGTGTCAAGCCCCGACATTCAGCGTCATGACGCGGCGTTGCTGCCGGGGCTTAATTGAGGCATGGGTTCACACAGATCAGGTGGCCCGCCAGCACCGCCGAAAACAAACTCTGGCGGAGCGTTTTACGGGGCGTGAGCCCCGGCCGAAAAGGCCCACAAAATTGTGGTAAGGGGCCGTTCGGTAATCCACCCCTTTTTTCGCAGCTTTTCCCACCGGAGGAATTCTCATGGCCCGCACGTCCTGCACTCGTCGTATCGCGATGCTGACCGCCTCGACCGCGCTGGCAGCAGGAGGCGCGATGCTGTCCTCCACCGGCGCCTTCGCCGCGACCCCGGCACACGTGCCCGCCGCCGGTGTCAGCACGATGGCCCACGCCCAGGGCCACCACGACAAGCACGACAACCACAACAAGCATGGGAAGAACGGCAGAGGCGGGAAGGGTGGCCGCGGGGGTGTTGTCGTCATCATCAACAACACCAACACCAACACCAACACCAACACCAACACCAACACCAACACCAACACGAACGCCAACAAGCCTGCCGATAAGGAAGCCGGCAATGGCAATGGCAACGGGAACGGGAACGGGAACGGGAACGGGAACGGGAACGGGAACGGGAACGGTGGCGGCAACACCAACACCAACACCAACACGAACACGAACACGAACACGAATTAGGGTCTGACCGTCGTGGACGGTATTGCGTGAGGTTCGGGCGGGTGGCGAAGTCGTGGGACACGCCACCCGGCCGCGTCGGCATGATCGGCTGCCACGCCTCCTCTGAGCAAGGCATCGTGGCCCGCTTTCGCTACTGGTACGAGTCGTCCCCGCTGTGCGCGAGAGACCGGCCGAGGTAGTCCTGCAGATCCCGGGCAACCCACCGACGGCTGTCGTCCTCGTGTTCCCACACGAAGGTGTCGGCCCGGGCAGGCGTCCGCACGAACGCGAACTGGTCGCCTCCTCCGTTGTCGCCGAAGAAGAGCAGTGATCCGAACGGCATGTACGTGGTGGCGAAGGTGGGGTCCGACCAGAAGGGAAGGTTGTCCTTGACGATCCGCTCCAGAGACCAGACCGTGTTCACCCGGTCTGCCCCACAACGCCGTTGGTCTCCTCCAGCAGGCTCACCAGCTCACCCGGTGACGGTCACCTGGGACCTTCGGGCCTGGACGGGTCGGCGGGCCACCGGGCGGCCAACCCGGCGCAGGCCGCAGTGCTCGCAGGGCGGGGCGCCGTCCGGGGTGGTTAGGGCGTGTATGGGAAGTGGATCAAGTCGTAGTGGCGAGTTCGATGAGGTGCCGGGCTGTGCCGGCAGGATCGATGATCTGATGGAGGCGTGCGCCGGGCAGGTGTGCCACGCGCCAGCCGCGTTCGCGCGCCTCGGCGGCAAGGTCGTCATACGGAGGGCCGAACAGCAAATAGGAGCAGGGATGTTCGTCCCAGCCGTCGGGGACGGGGATGTGCTGTTCGTAGTAGGACAGCGGCAGGGTGGGCTGCTCCTCAATGACTGTCTGCTGCACCATCGGATCAGAGAACATGGGGGCGACGTCTGTCTCGTCCCACCAATCGGTCCAGCGTGGCAGCCTGCCGTTCACAGCCATGGGCCTGAGGAACTCCAGCAACTCGGGCGAGGCGACAGGGGTCGGCCCGATCCGGGCCGGCAGCGCCGCATCGACGAAGATCGAGCTGGTTACGGGGTTGCGGCGCCGGCCGAGATTGGTGATGTGAAGTGGGCGCACGAGGTGTTGGCGGCCGGGGTCCGTGAACGGGACCTGTGTCCGGTGGGGTTGACGGCGTTACATGCCATGGTCCGCCGTGATCTGACCCCGGGGTTCACGGCGGGGCTGAGGGAGGGGGTTCCGGCGGCCCGGGGGTTTGGCCCCGGCGTTCAAGCGGAAGATCGAGGCACTGGGCGTGGCGAGGGGCGGGCACCCCTCCCAGCAGGAAGAGGTGCCCGCCCCTCGGGCTTGCTGCATAGCAGGTTCAGGCGTTCAGCTCGCTGGTGTTTTCAGTGGTGGGTGATCCACCAGGTCGCCAGGGCGATGAGGCTGCTGCCGAGGGCAGTGGCGGCACCGCGGATCGCGGCGAAGGCGATGGTGGTGCCGAGGCGGCTGGTCGTGCTCCGGGTTCGCTTCATGGGGGCTGGTTCCTTGATGCATGCGGCCCGGCCGGGTGCCGGTGCTCGCGTCACATCACAGTTCGCGGCCGCGGCGAATTGAACGGATTACGGATCCGGGGTGGGTGTGCGCGGTTAGGCTCCTGTTCGAACCGGGTTCCGGGATAATCCGGGTTGGATCCGGGAGGGAGGCAGCGCGATGGTCGGCACCCCGTTTCGACCGGTGGGTTCGCAGTCCAGGGTGCTGGCCGAGCTGGCCCGGTTGTGGGACCAGGCGGCGCATCGGGCCCCGGTGACGAAAGTCCGGGTCACCCAGACTGAGTTGGCCAAACAGTCCAGAGTGCCGATCCAGACGGTGAACTCCTGGGCGAAGGGCGCGTCCACGCCCCGCGACCTCGACCAGCTCACCGCCGTCGGACGAGTTCTGGCCGGATGGGCTGGGGAAGCGGCACCCATGGCGGCGACGTGGGGCGAGCTGAAACGCATGGACCAGGCCGCACCCCCGGCTGACCATCGAGGGGGGACGGGTGGCGGCCATCCGCTGGTCGAGATGACCGGCGCCGGGCCCGAGCGAGTGTCGGTCGATCCAACCGATCGGTCTGCACCACGTAGTTCGGCCGCACCTACGTCCGTCAAGGCGAGTCAGGAAGTCGTAGCCCAGGTCCCGCCGATAGAATTTATCGGGCGCCGTGAGGTCTTGGCCACGCTTCGGGCGGTCCTGAGGAATCCGCAGATTCCGCTCATCACCCTTAAGGGCATGGGGGGTATTGGGAAGACAGCGCTTGCGCAGGAAGCCGTACGCAAACTGGCGGATGAAAACCTCTTCAATAGCATTTTCTGGCGCAGCACCCAGACAGAGAGGTTCATAGGCGAGGGCGTGGTGCGTACCGAAGTTGCGGACTATTCGTTCGACGCGCTTCTAGACGATCTGCTTCGGCACTCGCAGTTGGCCTGGAGTGCTGACGCACCCACAGTGGCGAAAGAGCAGATCGTCAGGAATTGGCTGGCCGGTAGCGATAACAAAGTGCTCATCGTGCTGGACAACTTGGAAACCGTGCCAAACCGAGACGCGTTGGTCGCCTCGCTGATCGAGATTCTTGGTCGAGGTAAGATCCTTGTCACCAGTCGCTACTCTGTCCTCCGCGAGCGCGCGTTTTCCTTGGATCTTGAAGGACTGTCGCCGCAGGACGGCATCGCCTTTCTTGTGAGGACTGCTGAGCGCCAGAACAACCGGAACCTGATGAGCGCCGCCACTGACACGCTGGCCCGCATCCGAGACGTGGCCGGCGGGGCGCCATTGGCAATGCAGCTGATCAGCGGGCAGATGGACTACCAGCCGGTGGAACAGGTCCTTCGAGTGGTCGAGGAAGCCGGATTTAATAACCTGAGTTACGAGTTCTACAGCTTCTTGTTCCGGCGGATCTGGGATGAGCTGGATGGCCCGGCCCGCAAGGTGCTGGTCGCCATGCGACATTTTGAAGGAAACCCGACCGCATCCGCGATTCAGCACACGGCAAACGTGATCGATGACGAGTTCTATTCAGCGACCGCGAGGCTGGGACAGCGATCCATGCTCGCTATGATGGGGGGCCGCGAAGTGCGGTACTCGCTGCATCCGCTGACAAGGTACTTCATCAACACTGACATCGTCGCCCGATGGGAGTGAGTGGTGGCTCGCGCAGTCCCGGACGGACCCGATCGCATGTTCGATGGGGAGTGCCGCATGCGGCGTATGCAGTATCTCATGCGGGAGGTGGTGGCCAACGCGGCCGACAACGCTGCGTTGGAAGCAGACCGAGTCGACATTATGTCGGCGTTGGCAGTGGCGCGGGAGTGCTGTCGGGGAAACGACCTCGAGCAATGCTGGCTCTATATACGCGCGGTGGGAGCCCTGGCGAGATTCCTGGGATTCCGTAATGCACTGAGCGAGCGCGTCGTTTGGGGGAAGTCTGCACTAGAGGTGGCCGAACTCATTGGGGACGACTCGGCGATCGCCGAACTTTGTGCCTCGACCATTGCCTGGCCGCTGCTCCAGCTCGGCGACTACCCTGAGGCAGAGCGTTACTGTCTGGAAGGGCTCAAGGCGGCACAGCGATGTGGCGATTCACGTGTTGCGGCCCGATGGGCCGGCAACGCCTCACGATCACTCTCCGGAATCGCCCGGGATGCCGATGACGGTCCCAAAGCGCTGTATTGGGCTGAGCAGGCGGCGATATACGGTCGCCGCTGTGACGACGAGTTGCTGACACGCGGGGCAAAACTGGATTTCGGGTACGCGGCCCTGCTACTGGGAAATTTCGAAGAGGCGGAGCGTCTGTTTGCTGCTCTACTGGCACAGGAGGAACGCGGCGGCGACGAGGAGCGGATCGGGAACCGCTGCGGCGATGCCGCGCTGGCGATCATGAACCGGGCGTTGAGGTCCGACGTTGCCGCTGAGCGAACCCGATTATGCGACCAAGCCCGCGCCAATGTGGAGCGCAGCCTGCGGCTTGGTGAGAAGATCAAGCACGCCGTCCTTGTCGGCGAATGCGAGCTCTCTCTGGCGACTCTGGCGCGGATCCGAGGCGATGAGGACGAGCACCGGCGATTGATGGCCAATGGCCGACGCCGCTTCGAGGAGCTCGGGATCCGCCGCAAGGGCCGCGCCGAACAATTCGTCACCTTCCCTGAGGTAGGGGTGCAACAGGGCTGAGGAGAGCGAGAAGCCGGATCCCACCCGACCTTGGAACGTGCGGGTCGAACGGGGGTCCTGGTCGGGTGATCTTCCGGCTGTACGCGCATGAAGGCAGACACCTCACCTTGCTATGCCGTCAAGCGAGTTCGGTGGGGAACGCGGTGTGTTCGTCGAACAGCTTGCGGTGCTGGAGGCAGTGGTAGAGCTGTCCGATCATGCGGTCGAAGCAATGCCGCGTAGTTAGGGCCTGTAAAGAATCAACACGTTGCTTCACGGTCTCCCTGTCGTTGGTGTGGTATGCGCATACCGAGCTCGGTTCATGACCAACTTGCCCTGAGATTCAGGGTGTTGTTCCCCCATCTGAATGAGCGACAGCAGCGGCTGGCGCTGGCCGCCGAGGCCCGGCTCCTGGGGCACGGCGGGGTCCGGGCCGTCGCGCGTGCCGCAGGGGTGAGCGAGACGACGGTGCGGAAGGGGGTCTTCGAGTTGGAGGGCGGTGAGGACCCACTGCCCGATGGCCGGGTCCGCCGGGACGGCGGCGGTCGCAAGAGCGCCGAGGAACTTGACCCGCTGCTCGTTCCGGCGTTGCTGGCGCTGGTCGAGCCGGATGAGCGGGGCGATCCGATGTCGCCGCTGCGGTGGACGACCAAGTCGCTGCGGTCTCTGGCCGGGGAGCTGACGCGGCAGGGCCATGCCGCCTCGGCGCCGACCGTGGGCAGGCTGCTGCGGGAGAACGGTTTCAGTCTGCAGGCCAATGCCAAGACCCTTGAAGGGGCTCAACACCCCGACCGGGACGCGCAGTTCCGGTACATCAACGACCAGGTCAAGGACTATCAGGCGGACAGCGAGCCGGTGGTCAGTGTGGACACGAAAAAGAAGGAAGTCGTCGGGGAGTTCAAGAATGCGGGACGTCAATGGCGGCCGGCCGGTGAACGCGTGCGGGTTGACGTCCATGACTTCCCCGGTGATGCACTGGGCAAGGCCCTGCCCTACGGCATCTACGACCTGGCGGCGGACACCGGCTGGGTGAACGTCGGTACGGATCACGACACCGCAGCCTTCGCGGTCGAATCGATCCGCCGTTGGTGGAACGGGCGCGGACGTCTCGACTATCCGCAGGCCAGACGTCTGCTGATCACCGCCGATGCCGGCGGCTCCAACGGCTACCGCACCCGGGCCTTCAAGACCGAGCTGGCTGCGTTCGCGGCCCGGACCGGTCTGGCCGTCACGGTCTGCCATATGCCGCCGGGCACACAATGCCGTTGCTTGAACTCGTCAAGCAGTTCGCAGTGACGCCGGAGGGGCGCGGTCGTTGGGCCCGGCATGCATCCTTGGGTGGGGTTGTCCGATCATGTGCGACTGGGGGTGGTGACCTGGTGGGTGACTCCGGAACTGGTCGCCGAGGTGCTGGAGAAGTGCCGGGTCCGGGACAAGAAGCCCGGCGCGCTGCCGGCCGGGTTCATGGTCTACTTCACGCTTGCCCTGGCGCTGTTCCAGCAGGACTCCTATGACGATGTGGCGGAGCAACTGGTGGGCGCTAACGGGGAGTTGAGCGGGAGCATCCCGAACAAGTCCTCGTTCACGCGGGCGCGCAGGCGTCTGGGAACGCTGGTCCTGGAGGCCGTCTTCCGTGAGCTGGCCGACCCGTTGGCCCCCGTCGGCCTGGAGGGCTCCTTCTACCGCGGGATGCGGCTGGCCGCGGTGGACGGGTTCGTGCTGGACGCGCCGGACACACCGGCCAACCGGGCCGCGTTCGGTGGGCCGGTCAAGAACGGCCAGCCGGCGGGATTCCCTCAAGTGCGGGTGGTGACACTGGCCGAGTGTGGCACGCACGCGCAGATCGACGCGGCGGTGGGCGGATTCAACGGCGGTGAGCGGGAGTTGGCGATCACTCTGGCGACCTCGGCGAGCAAGATGCTCGTCATCATGGACCGGGGCCTGCCCGGGGTCGAGTTATGGAAGGCCTATCTCGGATTCGGGGCCCATCTGCTGATCCGGGCTCGCTCGCCGGTGGCGCACCGGCCGGTTGAGTATCTGCCCGACGGGACGTACCTGGGGAGGATGAACCTGGGCGGGCAGAAGGGCGCGCATCCTGGCGGGGTGCTGGTCCGGGTGATCGAGTACCGCGTCGACGGCGGCGAGGTGGTCAGGCTGTTGACTGATCTGTTGGACCCGGTTGCGTATCCGGCGGCGGAGTTGGCAGGGCTCTACCATGCCAGGTGGGAGGCGGAGTCGGCGTTCCGGCAGATCAAGACGTTCCAGCGCGGGCCGGTCGAGGTCCTGCGCTCGGGAGACCCGGATCTGGTGCGGCAGGAGGTCTGGGCGCACCTGGTCGTGCACCACTGCCTCACGCGGGTCATCATGTGTCTGGCCGACGACAACGGCATCAACCCGGACCGGGTCTCGTTCGTCAAGGTCCTCAAGCACACGCGGCGCAGCGTGGTCCGACAGCGCGCGGATACACCCAAGAAGATCAAGAAGTTCCTGGCCGTGCTGGCGGCGAAGGTGCGCCGGAAGCTCGACAACGGCGCCAGGCGCCTGCGCGAGGCGGACCGGCACCTCAAACGGCCGGACTCGAAGTACTCCTCGAAACTCTCCTACCGGATCAACACCCGAGACCGGCAACCGACACGGCGGATCACAGCCAAGGCCATCACGTTGCACACCGCGATAGTCCAGTAATCAAGCAACGGCATTGGCCGGGCACATCGAAGTGGAACAAGGTGGAGCATCGGCTGTTCTCCGCGATCACGATGAACTGGCGCGGCAGACCGCTGAGCAGCCACGAGGTCGTCGTGCAGTCCATCGCCGCGACCACCACCCGCACCGGTCTCACCGTCCACGCCGAACTCGACACCGGCGCCTATCCCACCGGTGTGAAGGTCAGCGATGCCGAGCTGAACGCAGTGCCGGTCACCGGACATGCTTGGGCTTGGCAGGGGGCGGCGCTCTGCGTGGGTGGTGTTTGTTTTTAGTTTGTGGTGAGGGTTTGTTCGGCCCAGACGGTTTTGCCGGTGGGGGCGGGGCGGGTGCCCCAGCGGTGGGCGAGTTGGCCGACGAGGAGGAGGCCGCGTCCGCCTTCGTCGTAGGTGCGGGCGCGTCGCATGTGGGGGGCGGTGTTGCTGGAGTCGAAGACTTCGCTGATGAGGGTGTTGTTTTCGTGGATGAGTCTGAGCTGGATGGGTGGGCGGCCGTAGCGGATGGCGTTGGTGACCAGTTCGCTGACGACGAGTTCGGTGATGAAGGCGGCGTCGTCGAGTCCCCAGGTGGTGAGTTGGGTGGTGGCGTATTGGCGTGCCTGGGCGACGATGGCGGGGTCGAAGGCGAGGTTCCAGGCGGCGACGCGGTCGGTGTCGAGGGCGCGGGTGCGGGCGATGAGCAGGGCGATGTCGTCGTCGGGGCGGTGGGTGAGCATGGAGGTGAGGATTCGGTCGCAGACGGTGTCGAGGGTTTGGGCGGGGCGGGCGAGGGCGGCGAACATTTTGTCCAGGGCGTCGTCGATGTCGTGGTCGCGGGCTTCGAGGAGGCCGTCGGTGTAGAGGACGAGGATGCTGTGTTCGGGCAGTTGGGTGTCGAATGTTTCGAAGGGCAGGCCGCCCAGGCCGAGCGGGGGGCCGGCGGGGACGTCGAGGAAGGAGACGGTGCCGTCGGGGGTGACCAGGGCGGGCGGGGGGTGGCCGGCGCGGGCGAGGGTGCAGTGGCGGGAGATGGGGTCGTAGACCGCGTACAGGCAGGTGGTGCCGATGCCTCCGGCGGTTTCGGTGCTGTCGCTTGTGCCGCTGCTTTCTTCGGCGGACAGGTGCAGGACGAGGTCGTCGAGGTGGGTGAGGAGTTCGTCGGGTGGCAGGTCGACGTCGGCCAGGGTGCGGACCGCGGTGCGGACCCGGCCCATGGTGGCCGAGGCGCGGATGCCGTGGCCGACGACGTCGCCGACGACCAGGGCGACGCGTGCGCCGGACAGCGGGATCACGTCGAACCAGTCGCCGCCGACGCCGGCCTGGGTGCCGGCGGGCAGGTAGCGGGTGGCGATGTCCAGGGCTTTTTGGTCGGGCAGGGTCTGCGGGAGCAGGCTGCGCTGCAGGGTCATGGTGGTGGTGTGCTGGCGGGGGGTGTGGCGGGCGGTGTGGATGCTGACGGCGGCTCTGGCGGTGAGTTCCTCGGCCAGCCACAGGTCGTCGGTCTCGAAGGGTTCGGGGCGCTGGTGGCGGGCGAACAGGGCGACGCCGAGGGTGGTGCCGGCGGCGCGCATCGGCACCACCAGTACCGAGTGGGTGCCGCTCGCGCGGATCCAGGCGGCCTGGGGGTCCGTGGCCGCCCACCGCACGAGGGCGGGATCGCTCCCCTCGTACAGGGCGCCGTGGCCCTGGGCCAGGCACTGGGCCACCGGGGAGTCTTCCGGGTAGCGGGACTGCTCTGGTGCCGCGGGCGGGGAGGGCGAGCTGTTGCCGGGCAGTGAGCGCACCGCGGTGCGGCTCATGGTCAAGGGTCCCGGCCCGGCGGGCACCGGGCCGCCGTGGTGGGGGGCGTCCAGCAGGTCGACGGCGGCGAAGTCCGCGAGGCCGGGGACGGCGACGTCGGCCAGTTCCTGTGCGGTGCGCCGGAGGTCGGAGGTGGTGCCGATGCGGGTCGAGGCGTCGTTGAGCAGCAGCATCCGCTGGCGGGCGAGGTGCTCCTGCAGCGTGTGGTGGGCCGCCAGGCACACCGTGCGCACCCGGCCGTCGGAGTCTTTCAGCGGGGCCAGCGAGGTCGACCAGCCGTGCTCCGCGCTGATGCCGGTGGGGCGGATGCAGGCCTCCATGTGCTGCGGCTCGCCGCTTTCCAGCGCCCGGCGCATCTTCGCTTCGGCCTCCTGGCTCACGGCATGCGGCGCGATGTCGACCAGGCGCAGCCCGTGCATCTGCTCCTCGCTCAGCGACAGCGCGTGCTCCATGCCGGCATTCGCCCGCACCAGCCGCAGGTCCGTATCGAAGACCGCCAGGATGCAGGGAGACTGACGGAACACCCGCTCGCTCAGCGTCTGGTCCCCGGCCGTGCGCGGTGCGCCCGCCACGGCGGACACCACCAGCCACTCGGCGACCGCCCCGCCGGCCCCGCCGGCCCCGCCGGGGCTCTGGCGGTGCGCGAGCAGGGGCCGTTGCAGCACACGGCCGTCCCGGTGGCGCAGCGCCACGGTGCCGCTGAGCCGCCGGCGCCCGGCCGCATCCCGACACACCGCCTCGCCCACGTCACCGGCGTCACCGGCGAGCAGACGCGCGGCCCGCTGCCCCACGATCTGCGAGGACGTATAGCCCAGCAGCCGCCGCGCCCCCTCACTCCACCCCGTCACGATGCCCTGCTCATCGACCCTGGCGGTGGCCGTCAAGGCCGAGCCGGGCACGGCGTTTGCCTGCGCCTGCTCACCGAAAGGGGTGGGAAGTCGCTCCATCGCCGCTCATCTCGCCCTTCGGGAACCTGCACGGCCGGGGCCCTCCACACAAGCATGATCCCGCCCGGCACCGAGCACCAACCCGGCGCCGTCACACCGCCCCCCCCGCCCCGGTCCGGCACAGGACAGGCCCCAGGACGCGGCCGGCGGGGGCAGAGACAAACGGGCGATGCGGCGCCCGTCAGCGGTCTGCAGTGCCTTGGGAGCCGGTGATATCCCGCCTTGGCCACGTACTCGGCAGGGGGAGATAGTGATGCCAACTCCGAGGGCCGGCCGCCCTGTTGCAGGGCTGCGAGGACGGTGATGGGGGAGGGGGAGACCATCTTTGCAGCCGGTACGGCTCGTGCCGGTGAGCGCGCGTCCGGCGTGGGCGCGGATGTGGCCTGTGACACGCCTGTGACAGTCGGCGGACACCGTCATGACGTCGCCCCGGCAGTCTTTTCGAAACGGACAAATCGCAGCAATCGGGCATTTGTTCCCTGCTTCCGAGGGTGTGAGCAGTGATGACCGAGACGATCCGTCGGAGGAAATCCCATGAGCCTCACCCTCACCGCACCGCAGACCCAGGCCCCCGCACCTGCGCTGGCCCCGCGTGAACGGGAGACGCTGCGCCATATCGCCGCCGGGCGCACCTACCTGCAGGCAGCCCGCCAGATGGGGCTGTCCAAGCACACCGTCGACGCCTACCTCCGCCGTATCCGGGCCAAGCTCAACATCAACAGCACCGCCGAACTCACCCGGCTGGCCATCTCCCTGGGCCTGTGACGGACCTGTCCCGCCGCCCCCGGCCGGGGAGAGCGGGCCGGAGGGCGGTCCGGCGCCCGTGCACCTGCCCGGCACGCCCCGCGCGGCGCCGCCGCTGCTGACCGGGCCGGGCCGAGTTCCCCTTCCTCGGCCCGGCCCCCTCAGCAGCGGCACGCCCAAGACGCCGTTCCTTATGGCGTGATCGTTAGTTAAACCGTGCATGACGGATCTGGTTGAGCGGTGAGTGCCGGACGAGTTATGGGTGCTGTTCCGGCACGTGGTGGCTCAGCGACAGGGGCAGTCCGTTCAGGTCTGCGCTCAGGTGGATTTTCGATCCCGGCTTGCCACGGTCGGTCGGATTCGGTCCGGTCGGCGGCCCCCTCTTGCCGCCCGCACGCTGACGGAGTCGATCGCGCACCGCGACCACATCTCCGGTGCCAACGTGCACGACGGTCTCGGTCTGAAGCCGCTGGTCCGCGGGATCCCGCTCATCCGTACCCGGCGCGGTCCGCGTCGCCGACGTCCCGCCAGGCTCCATGCAGACAAGGTGTGCGCTCAGGCGCTGGGGTTGATGCTGTTCCAGCCGCGTCCGAGGAGGTCGAAGGCACGGCTCACCCTCTCATGGCGGTCGGCGTGGCCTCGGGCGGTGCGGGGTGCTTCCAGGACGAAATGGGCGAGTGCCGCGCAGTGCGGATCGTCGGCGGGAACTCCGGTTGCCTCGGCGATGGCGTGCGCGAGCGCGGTTTCGTGGCGCAGCCACATGTTCTGGGCGTAGTCGCGCAGGGCGGGGGTGCTCTCCACGAGTGCGGCGAAGGCCGCGAAGTCCGCCTCGCCGTCCGCAGCCTCGACCCGGTAACGGAGGGCGTGCTCGCGCAGGGCGGTCAGGACGGACTGGCCTTGGTGCCGCTCGCGCACGGCGGCCAGCAGCCGCGATTCCTGTTCCGCGTCCTCGTCGAAGACGAGCGCCTCTTTCACGGGGAAGTGCTTGAACAGCGTGGTGGTGGACACGTCCGCGGCATCAGCGATGTCCCGGATGCCGACTTGGTCGTAGCCACGTTCGAGGAAGAGGCACAGCGCGGCATCGGCCAGGGACTGCCGGGTGGCGGCCTTCTTGCGTTCGCGGCGCCCCATCGGTTCGTGCCCCGCAGTTGTCTCGTTCACGCCTCAACCCTACTCTTTTGGTTGCACAACTTCAAAAGTTGAGTTGTTGCACTTTTGGGCTGGGGGTGCTCTTCTGGAAGCGCCGGCCGTCGGCGCGGCCCGACCGAGGGCCGGCCCTTCCTCCTGTTGAGCGCACCCATGAGCGGAGCATCACCATGTACGCCTCCACCGCACCCCGCATCGCGATCATCGGCGCCGGCCTCGGCGGCCTGACCTGCGCCCGCATCCTCCAGCAGCACGGCATCGCCGCCACTGTCCACGACCTGGACGCCTCCGATACGGCCCGCAACCAGGGCGGCACCCTCGACATGCACCCCGACTCCGGCCGGCACGCCCTGCGCGAAGCCGGACTGCTGGACAAGTTCCTGGCGTTGGCCCGCCCCGAAGGCCGGCAGATGCGCCTGGTCGGCCGCGACGGACGCGTCCTGTTCGACGCCGTCCCGCCAGAGGCCGACACGGACGGCAACCCGGAAATCGACCGGGGCCAGTTGCGCGACCTCCTGCTGAACTCCCTCACGCCGGACACCGTCCGCTGGAGCCACAAACTCACGCACGCCGAACCCGTCACCGACGGCGTCCACCGACTGCACTTCGCCGACGGCACCACGACCGAGGCCGATCTCGTCGTCGGAGCCGACGGCGCCTGGTCGAAAGTCCGCCGCCTGCTCTCCGACGCGATGCCCCTCTACACCGGTGTCACGTTCGTCGAAACCGGCCTCGACAACGCGGACACCCGCCACCGCGCACTCGCCTCACTCACCGGCGACGGCACGATGATGGCCCTCGACAACAACCACGGCTTCGTCGCCCAGCGCAACAGCCACCAGCACATACGCGTCTACATCGGCATACGCACCGACGAGCACTGGCACCACAACGCCGGCGTCGACCTGTCCGATGACCGCGCCGTTCGCGAAGCACTCCTCAAGGAGTTCACCGGCTGGAACTCCGACCTGCTCGGCTTCATCACCGACACCGACAGCGGGTATATCAACCGGCCCCTGTACTCCCTGCCGGTGCCCCACACCTGGCAGCACAAGCCCGGCATCACCCTCCTGGGCGACGCCGCGCACCTGATGTCCCCCTTCTCCGGCATGGGCGCCAACCTCGCCATGCTCGACGGCGCCGACCTCGCCCGGGCCCTCATCACCCACAGCACCACCGACGAGGCCGTCCGCGCCTACGAGGCCCTGATGCTGCCCCGCTCCACGGAAGCAGCCGAAGGCGCCGCCGAGGGAATCGACAGCGCCTTCGCACCCGACAGCGCCACCCAAGTCCTCGACCACATGACGCAGAACCACTGACATTGACACTCGTACGCAGGTTCCGGTGGTCGTGGCTCTACCACTGGCTGACGTCCTGTTGGGCTGTCTACCCGTGGTGCCGTCCGGCTGACGGGGCCCGTTCTCATGGCTCCGGCCGGTGGAACATGACCTGATAGGCCTCCTCACCGGTGAGGCCGAGACATGGCCGTGCTGCCGTCTGTGCAGGGCCGGGGGACACCTCACAAGGCCAGGCGGGCGGCTGCGGCTATAGATGGCCGTCGGGTTCCTGGGCGCCCGCCGTTCCCCGAAGAACGTCTGCGCCCTGGTCGGCGAAGGCCTTGGCGGCGGCTTCCTCCCGGGCGTTCTTGGCGTGAGCTTCCGCGACGGCTCGGGCAGCACCCAGAACGCCTTGACGCTCGGGGAAACGTTCGGCACACACCTACCGCTGGGGGGAACCGCTGGGACACGACTCGGGGAACGTGACAGGATGACCAATGCTCTTCATGGCGCTCTTGTACTCGGCGACGCCTGGCAACTGCTTGGTTGCCGCTGACCAGATCACCGTGGTGCAGGTCTTGGTGTCGCAGTTGCCGCCGAACGTCAAGAAATTCTCGCTCTCCACCGACTGGCAACGGCACAGGGCCTGACGGGGGTTGTGGGGATCGATCTCGCAGACCACATCCAGGCAGTTCGCCCATCGGGCGCGGGTGGTGCAGGTCATGGTATGCGTCCGGCTGGTGGTGTTCTGCACCGAGAACGTGGAAACCAGCCTGTCCTGCGCCGGCGCGCGCTCGGCACACGAGGCGAACCCGAACGAGTAGCCGTCCTGGACCACGCAGTGGCAGATGACGATGCCCGGATCGTTCGGTGACGGCTCGCACGCGGCTGAGGTGCACAGTGCGTAACGCTGATCGCACAGCCATCCGCGGCCCGCCGCGAGCTGTTTCGGCGGCCGCTTGGAGGGGGTGATGCCGCTGACGCCGCGGCCCACCGCGCAGGCCGAGGCGAGAGCAGGAACCAGCGTGGCCGACGCGAACAACACCGCCCGCCGTGCGATCGTCGACCTGTCAAGGGGCTGGAGGGCCTTGGAGACGAGGTCGCTGATCTCCGCCGCGCCGACCGCTGGCACGGCCGCGATGATCCGCTCGGCGTCGATCAGCACCGCGCTGGGCGTGGCCGTGACCCCGTAGGCCGCAAGCACATGGCGGTCAGGGTCCGCCAGCAGCCGTCGCAGCCCGGCTTCGCCCGCTCCGACGAGGGGCACCGGGCGGGCGCCCCCGCTCACGACGGCAATGGTCACGCGCTCGTCGTGATCCTGCTGCCACCGGGCCACCTGCGGGAGCAGTGAACTGCAGGCGCCGCACGCGCGATCGCTGAAAACAAGGAGAAGCGGACGGCCCCCCACCAGCAAGTCCCTCATGGTCCACGTCCGCCCTGCTTCATCCGGCAGCGAGAAGTCGGGTGCCGGCATGCCCGGCCGCACCTTCCCGCCTTGTTTCGCCCATAGGGTGATCCAGAGCGCCGACACGATGGCTGCGAGTCCCGCGAAGAGCCAGGGGAGGTGTCCGCCGGCGGCGACGAATCCCGCGAGGGTGGCGAGGAGCACGTTGCGGGCGACGGTCGACCACCCGACCGGAGCGGCGTGCAGCCGTCCGAAACAGTGACAGGCGGGGGCCCGCCCGCGTGACACGTTCAGCGCGATGACCCCGCTGAAAACGATCAACAACACAAGCGCCCCCAGTGCACCGTCGCGCGCCGACGGACGTACCACGAGAGCCAGAGCGATGACGAACTCGCCCATCACGAGGAGCCGTCCGAGGGGCACCGCGGCCCGGGTGGGCACCCCGAAGTCGACCATGGTGCGACGCAACCCGTCGCGGTCGGTCAGCTTGGCGACCGCCGCGACCCCGAAGACCGCGGCAAGCGCAATCGCCGCCGCCAGGGCCATACCGTCCACCACAACACCTCCCTCTCGGCTGCTACGGCAGGGGACGCGAGGACCCGCGGTACGGGTCGCGCCGCATCGCCTGCGACTCACTCGTACCGACATCCGGGCAGAACAGCCCTCCACCCCTGCAACACCCCCCAGAAGGACGAGCCATGCGGTTCGGAAGGCCCGCGGGCGCAAGGCGACGGCGATGACCCTTGTGTGCCCCTGCAACGGAGCACCTCCGGCTGAGGCGCCATCCGCTTTCCTCACCGCTTGGCAGGGCGCCCCGTCCGAGGTCGCGGACCTGCTCTCGTACTACCTGGGCGCCGACACCTGAGCACTCCGCCGGAAGTCCGGTGCGTGACGGCCGCACCGGACCTGCTCAGCGAGCCGCCCGCACCGGCGCCACCCCTCGCGCGGCGCCGCATCCAACAGCCCCCGCGTATCAGGGTGTTCGGGCGTGCTGAGCACCCAGTCGGTTGACCCGTGCTCGACCACGCGACCCCGCCGCATGACGATGACCTCGTCCGTGACCTGCTGGGCGACCGCCAGGTCATGGGTGATGAACACGTACGACACGGTGAGCTGCTCGCGCAGATCCGCGAGGGGGCGGCGCCGCGGGTCAACCTGTCCATGGCGTTCCGTCCCCACGCGCGCGGCCATGAGGCGATGGCCGGTTTGGCGGAGGACCACTTGTAGCAGGATGCGTCAGGCCGGTGCGGTTCGACGAGGAAAGCCTCGTCGGCCGCATCGGGCCGCGCATCTTGAGCAGCGACACCGTATGGACACGGAGGTGCTGTCGCCTCGGTGGCGCACTTGACGATGAGCCTGAAACGTCATGGCGAACTCTCGTCACGCGGTGATCAGCACCACGTGCAGGATACGGGGCCCGTGCACCCCCTCGACCCGGTCCAGCTCGATGTCGCTGGTCGCGGACGGTCCTGAGATTCACGTCAGCCGGTGTGAGGGATCGAGGCGAGAGAGAGCTTGCGGGACCGAAGGCGACGATCTGGTCCGGGCCCTGTATGACGCAGATGTGCAGGTCCGGGACGAGGGTGAAAGCCCGGCGGCCCTGACCCGGGCCGCCGTCCAGGACGATCGTGCCGGTCTCCGCGATGGCCAGCGCGCGGGTGGTGATCACGGCGTCGGTGGAGTCGAGGTCGTACGGCGTCAGGGCCGCGCCGGTGGAGGCATCCTGGTCGGTGCGCTGTTCCACGGCCGAGTCGGGCAGCCAGTTGCCAGAAGGGCCGGGTGGAACGACGACAGTGCGGGAGCCGTGCTGGGTCAGCAACGTCGCGATGAGGGAGGGGAGTTCGCTCTCGACGGCGCGGTGCACGACCGCTCTGTAGTCGGCCATGTTCTCGTGGAGCAGGTCGAGGACAGCTTCCGAGCTGTCGGCAGTGTGGGTTGTGGAGTAGGCGCGGGTGGCCGCTGGCACCGGGGGTGCATCGGCGAGGGCGGTAGCGTACGCGGGCCAGGATCTGCTCGGGCGACGAGGACCTCGTGCTGGAAACGGGAGCGGTCATGAGCGGTTCTTCTTCCACCAATGACGGAAGGTCTCGGCGGGCCTCTCGGGTGGCTCGCGACTGTTCGTCCACTTGCTCGCGCCCAGACCGGGGAGCTTCTTCAGGTGCAGGTTGCGCGTCTTCGACGCGACGCGTTCGCCCGCGGCGAGGACACCTCTTTGCGTCCGATCCGGACGGGGTCATGTCTTTGGGGAGCACTGTCACGGTCCAGTCGTTCTTCGCCGTCCATGGCGGTGTACTTCATCCGGTTCTGCTGTGTCCGAGCCGGTTCCTTGAACTGGCCGTATACGCCGGCGAAGTCGATTTCCGAATACGGGGCATCGCCGGAGACGGGAAGGCAGGAGGCGCCAACGGACGTGAGGTTCTTGCCCCGGCTGGCTATGCACCCATCGTCGGCGCCGATTTTTACGGTGAGGTCGGTGCCGTGCCTGTAGCGGTCGTTGGCCAGCGTCGGGAGTAGTTCAAGCTTGTATGCGGCCGGGGGAAGGAGTTGTCCGGCGGGATGTCGGGGCGGGTGAGCCCATACGCGGTGACCCCCGCGGCGCAGGCCGCCACCAGCACACCGGTCACGATGGCCGCGTTCCGGCGGGTGCGCTTCTTCCTCTGTGCGGGTGGGGAGCCGTGATGTCCAAAGGGCTGCTCAGGCCCGCGCGCCTGAGTGGTCTGCACGGGGGAAACCGGCGGTGCCGCGGCGGCGTTGGCCACCGTCGTCGTGCGGGGCATGCTCGACGAACCCGCGGCATGAGCGCCGCGACCGTGCCCGCCTCGCCCACGCGCAGCGGGCGCTTGCCCGCAAAGCCAGGGGAGAGGGGGCCAATCGAGCCAAGGCCCGGCGCCGGGTCGCCAGGATCCATGCCCGGATCGGCGACCGCCGCAGGGATCATCTGCACAAGCTGAGCACTCGACTCGTGCGTGAAAACTGTGATCGGGCCCGCATCCGCACGGCGGCCGGGTGCTTGGCACCGTCCCCGTCCCCGTGCCCGTCCCGGCGGCGGTGCGAGGGCACGGGTGGGGGAGTTCAGTCGGCTACTGCCTCCTGCTGCGGCTCGGCTGCGGCAGGCTTTTCCGCGGCCGTCGCGGTGTAGTAGACGGATGAGCCCTGCTTGGTGCGGTGGGCGTGGCTCTTGGCGACCAGGTTTTCCAGGGTGGTGCGCACGACGGTGGTCTTGATGTTGCGGTCGGGGTGGGCCTGGGTGAGTGCGGCGCAGATTTCGGCGGCGGAACGCGGCTCGCTCTGTTGTCCGAGGTGGTCGCGGATCAGGTCGACGAGGGTCGGCTTGGCGGCTGTCGTGGATGCCTGCGCGGGCGAGGCGCCGGTGCCGGTCTTTTTGGGCGCCTTCTTCTTCGTACCCGTGGCGGCGGCCTTCTTCGGCTTGCTCTGCCTGGGTGCGGCGGATGCCTGGTGCGGCACGGCCGGCGCGGCTGTGGTGTCCGTCTTGGTGGCGGGGCGCGCGTCGCCGAGTGCCTGCTGCATGTTCACCAGCACGGTGTGGTCGTGCTGCAGGGCACCCAACTGCTCCTGCAGGGCCTCGATGTCCGCAGCGATACGTTCCTGCTCCTTGGTATTGCTCTCAAGGTCGCCCGTCACCTGGGCGAGGTACTGCGAGGTCAACTCGGTGGTGTGGGTCTGGCTTTCAGACATGACGTGGGCCTTTCTTTTGTGGTCCGCGGGCACGGCGGTGAAAGCAGGGGTGTGTCCGCGAACGGATGGAGCCGGATGGAGAGTGTGTCTTGTCGGTGATGGCCGGTCCACCCGCAGGACACAACTGCACGCGGGTCAGGACTCGCCGGCCCCGGTGAACGCGGCGATGAAGGACTGTCAGGCGATGCTGTTGACCGAGCGGGGCAGGCCCCCGGGTGGTGAGATGGATCAGCAAAGGCCACGCATGCGAGGTGAGAACTGTCGTGCCCTCTCGGGCCTCGGGCGGGCGGCGGTCGACGACACACACTCATGCACGCCAGGACACGCTCCCACACAGTCAATGAGCAGCAGCTGCCGACCTCACGTGCGCCGCCCGTATGTGGTGCGGGGACAGGGCCCGTTCCGGCATGAGAGGCCACCGGCGAGGGGCGCCTGTCGTTGTCATGCCGGCGTGTTCTCGCCTTTCGGCCGGTCCGAACAAATGGGCGTGCCCCAGGCAGTGGCCTGGGGCACGCCCCTCGTGGACGCGGGCAAGTGGCTACTTCATCGCCTGGGCCTGCCCGTGGCCGTGGCGGCCGTGGTGGCCCTAACGCCCCTCGTGACGGCTCTCGCGCCCTTCGAGACGGCCCTCGCGCTCGTCGTGGCCGCGGCGGTCGTTGCTCCAGGAGGGGGCGTGGCGGTCGTTGCCCCGGGAGGGGGCGTGGCGGTCGTTGCCCCAGGAGGCGGTGTCGATGATGCGGCCGTGGTCGTTGGCGAGAGTGGCGGTGTCGGAGTGGCGGTCCCACACCGAGGTGCGGCGGTCCTGGTAGAGGTCGGTGCCGCTGTCGCGGCCGACGCCGGTGTGGACGCGGACGGTGGAGCGGCCCTCCAGGCGGTAGTGGCGGAAGGTGTAGGTGCGGCCGTCCTCGTCGGACAGCGTCCAGCCGTCGAGGTTCACGCTGCGGTGGGAGGTGTTGGTGACGTCGACCCACTCCATGTTCAACGAGCGGTTGCTGCGGTTGTCGTGGCCAAGGGAGTGCTGCACGTCGCTGATCTCCACCTGCGCGCGGTGCAGGCGCGTGCCGTTGTCGGCGGAGGCCGATGCCGCGGCGGCGCCGGCCAGGGCGCCGGCCGTCAGGACGGCAGCGGCCAGGCGGCGGGCGGTGACAGACAGGGAAGCGGACAAGGTTGCCCCTCGTTTCGTTGCGGCAGACCCGTGTCCCGGCACGTGCGTGCCGCGGGTCCGGTGTGCCGGGTCCCGGCCGGGTGGCCGAGTGCCCGCAATCTGCCGCCCCCGCCTGCCGATGTGGACGAGGCGTGAAGGGTGTTACGAATTGCCCATATTTCTGTCACTCTCGGTTGTAACGTCCATGTATGTAGTGAACGTACCAGCCGGGGCGCCGACGACCTGCCTCGACCGCTTCAGCACTGACCGCACCCCTCCCTCCGCCCGCACGCGCCACCCCACCACCGGCCACCTGCACACCCGAAAGTGCGTAACAACACCGAAGTCCCGGCGAGGCGTTCACGCCCTCGGGGCTGCCCACGGCACCCGCTCCTGCGCGGCCCGATGCTGCGGGCACGCAGCGCGCGCCCGCCAGCTTTCGCCTCGCTCGGCCGGCTCGACCCGTCGGCCGCGGCCGACGTCGTCGGTCTCCTGCTCGACCTCCTCCGCTGAGCCGACGCGGCGGCTCTACGCTCCGCCCCGTGGGACAGACCACCGCACAGAAGGCCGCGAAAGCCGGCGGGCTGACCTGGTCCTAACAGCCCCACCCCCGGCCGACACCACCACCACGGCGGCGGCGACGGCGCCGGCGAACCCGGCCGCGGACGACGACCAGGCGGTGGGGCTGCGCACAGCTCACGGACACCACCTGCCGGACATCACCCTCGCCGCCCTGCGCTACGCCCGTGCCAACGACCCCAGCTTCCCGGCCTCGGTCGCCAGGCGTGGCGTCGAACTCCTCTACCGCGTCGGCAACCGCAAGTGCTGGGCACGCAACCGACCCCGCGCCACCGTCGGCACCACCGACCTGGACTGACCAGCCCGGCCACTGGAGTTCGCAGCCTGGGCCCTGTCCGATCCGGCCACCACGATGACCCCGACCCGGAGAACGCTCGGCTCACCAGGCCCTCCACCACTGGAAGGAGCACCGCACCACGACGAAGACGGCGACGCTCCCGGACCTGCTCCGCCTCGCCGACCCCGTGCTGGCGTCCCGACTCTGCGGAGTGCGCGGGATCCCCTTGCTCGGCCATGCCCAGATGAAAAGACCGCTGGTGTGGTTGGCGAAGGCGACGACGTGGTTGGCCAGTTCCTCGCTGGCCTTCTCTTCCGAGCCGTAGTGGGCCTGTTGGTAGTCCAGGTCCTGGCCTTCGGCGGCGTCTTGGTTGCCGATCAGGTCGGTGAGCAGCAACAGCACCGCGTCCCTGATTGAGCAGATGTTCAAGGAAGACCAGCGAGATCATCCGCGATGACCTCTACGAGCTTCAGGAGGACCGCGCGGTGAAGAGGGCCGGCGGGGATGAGCACGTTGCTCGACGCTTCGAAGAACTCCTCGACTTGGTCGACGCCTGACGCGGCAGCCCTCCTGCGGTGTCGGCTTCGATAACGCGTCGTACTCCGATGTCTCGTCAGCGCCTTCGCTCATGCCGCTCGGCCTGTTCGCCGCCCGGGATGCCGGCGCGGGCTAAAGAACGTGCGGCAGCCCAAGCCGGGTGTGTCAATTTAACGGCTGATCTTGGTTGTTGAGGTTCAGTTGTTGGCCGGGGTGAGCCGGCCTTCGAAGGCGATCTGGAAGGCGTTCAGTGGTGCCTTCCAGCGCATGGTCCACCTCTTGCGGCCCTTGCCGGTCGGGTCGAGGCTCATCAGCGCCATGTAGACGCACTTGAGGGCAGCGGTCTCCGACGGGAAGTGGCCGCGAGCGCGAACGGCCTTGCGTATCCGCACGTTGACGCTCTCAATCGCGTTCGTGCTGCAGATGACCTTGCGGATCTCGACGTCGAAGGAGAGGAAGGGCACGAACTCGGCCCAGGCGTCCGACCACAGCTTCACGATCGCCGGATACTTCCGGCCCCATGCCTCCTGGAACTCCAGGAACCGCTCAGTCGCCGCGTCCTCGCTGGGGGCGGTGTAGACGGGCTTGAGCGCTTTGGCGACCTTGTCCCAGTCCTGGCGGGCTGCGTAACGGAAGCTGTTCCGGAGCAGGTGAACGACACAGGTTTGAACAATCGTGCGAGGCCAGACGGTCTCCACCGCCTCGGGCAGGCCCTTGAGCCCGTCGCAGACCAGCATCAGCACGTCGTCCAGGCCGCGGTTCTTCAGCTCGGTGAAGATGTGCAGCCAGTACTTCGCGCCCTCACCGCCGTCCCCGGCCCAGATGCCGAGGATGTCGCGGGTGCCCTCGGCCGTGACGGCCATGACAACGTAGATCGGCCTGTTCGCGACCTGGCCATCCCGGATCTTGACGTTGATGGCATCCACGAACAGGACCGGATAGACGCGGTCCAGCGGACGGTTCTGCCATTCGGCCATGCCCTCCATGACCTTGTCGGTGATCGTGGAGATGGTCTGCTTGGACACCTCGGCCCCATACACCTCGGCCAGATGTGCGGAGATCTCTCCGTGCGTGAGTCCCTTCGCGGACAGCGACAGCACCATCTAATAGCTCACTGGTGGACCTGAGCCAGAGGTGGCAAGGGCCCACCACCCCCGCGTGATGCAGGCCTGCCGCCGTTCCGGGATGAGATCCCTCATGGTCAGACCGGCCGCGTCCACGGTGGCGTCGCCTGGCGGAGGCCTAAGGACCATTCGGGACGAGATCCCCGAGACGAGACAGGCCCCGTCCGGCGCCGCCGGCCACAACAGCTTTCATGTCCTCAGCCCGCCGGCAGGGGCCGACCTCTCAGAAGATCGCGAGCCATGAGCTCTCCAGCAGACCGAGGTCCCTGCCGGTCGCTGGAGACACGAACGGCTCATGAGATGGCGTGCCTGGAGCACTTCTATTAGAGCGCCGCGTGCTCCGCAGGGAGTTGACCTGCGCATACGAGCCCTGACTGATTCAAGGAGACACGGTGACCCGCTTGTTCTGCGGCATCGACTGGGCGGAGAGCCACCACGACATAGCCCTCGTTGACCACGATGGTGACCAGGTTGCCAAGCTGCGGATCAGCGATGACTACCCGGGGCTCTGCGCCCTGCTGGAGTTGCTGGCCCGCCACGGCGACAGCCCTGACGCTCCGATCCCCGTCGCCATCGAGACGCCGCGCGGCCTGCTGGTCGCAGCCCTGCGCGCGACCGGCCGGAAGGTCTACGCGATCAATCCTCTCGCGGCGGCACGCTACCGGGACCGCGGCAGCGTCTCCCGCGCGAAGTCGGACGCCGCAGACGCCCGAATCCTGGCCAACATCTTGCGGACCGACATCAAGGCCCACCGCCCGCTGCCTGCCGACAGCGAGCTCGGACAGGCCGTGGCCGTGCTCGCCCGCGCCCACCAGGACGCGATCTGGGACAAGGGCCAACTCGTCAACCGACTCCGCTCCCACCTGCGCGAATACTTCCCGGCTGCCCTGCTGGCCTTCCACGGCAGCGGCAAGCTCGGCCTCGACTCCGCGTATGCACGTGCGATCCTCACCTCCGCGCCGACCCCGGCCGCAGCCGCCAAGTTCACCCGCGGCCAGCTCCGCGCACTGCTCAACCGGGCGGGCCGGCTCCGCCGCTCAGTCGACGAGGAAGTCGAGCGTCTGCGGGAACTGTTCCGCTCGGAGCAGATGCGCCAACTGCCGCTGGTTGAAAAGGCGATGGGAAACCAGACCACGGCCCTGCTGCGGCAGCTCGACGCCGCCTGTACAAGCGGCGACGTCCTCTCCAACGCCACCGAGGAGGCGTTCCTGTCCCACCCGGATGCACAGATCATCACCAGCTTGCCGGGCCTGTCGGTCATGTCCGGCGCACGCGTGCTCGCAGAGATCGGCGACGACCCCACCCGGTTCGCCGACGCCAGAGCTGTCAAGGCATACGCCGGCGCCGCGCCGGTGACCCGCGCCTCGGGCCGCAGCCACATCGTGGTGGCCCGGACCGTCAAGAACAGACGCCTGGCCGCGTGGGCTACATGTGGGCGTTCGCGGCGCTGCGTTCCTCCGAGCCACGTGCCCACTACGGCCGCCGGCGGGACGGCGGCGAACGCCATACCCGGGCCCTCCGGAATCTGTTCAACAAGCTCCTCGGCTGCCTCTACCACTGCATCCGGAACCGCACCCTCTACGACGCCGAGAAGGCTTTCCCGGAACGTCTCACCCTCGCCGCATGACCGCCGAACTTGACCCGCCAACGACATGAGATGTCTCGTCCACCCCGGTCAGCCGGCGCTGCCGCTTCTTGACTATCTGCGGCTCGAAGGTCCCGGCCACGTCCCGGGGCACCTTGACCTCGACCGGGCCGACATCGGTCAGCACTGTCTTGGCGCGGGTGCCGTTGCGGGAGTTGCCGTTGTTCTTCCCGGCCGGATCGTGCTTTTCATAGCCGACGTGATCGGTGATCTCGCCTTCCAGGGCCGACTCCAGCACCCGCTTGGTCAGCTGCTGCAACAGCCCACCCTCGCCAGTCAGTTGCAGGCCCTCACCGCGAGCCCGGTCAACCAGCATCGCGATCAACTGCTCGTCCGACGTGGCCGCACCGACCGACTCGACCACGGGCTCTTGCTCGATCGTCATCTCACTCACTTGGCGTCTCCATGATCAACAGATCCGCCGTTGATTAGACACTCCCGGCGAGGCGGGCGTGGGGCTCGGCCCGCGTCTGCCGTAGGACCGGACGAGTCAACTGCTGCGCAGACCAGCCGGTTCAGCCCGGAGCTTCTGACAGCGGCGAAACGGCAGTGTCTGCTGGTCGCTCGACGGCGGCACACTGTGATCTGCACTTGGGGAGGAGACGAGAGCGTGCGCGGCAGTGACGAGGCGACGCGTGGAATCTTGACGGCGCGGTGTGCCACTTGATGCTCAGGAAGTTACCCAGGAATGATCCAGCACTGGACGGTGCTGCCCTTGACGCAGGCTGCCCGGAGGCTGCCGTCGGCCAGGTACGCCAGGGCCATGATGGTACCGGTGTGGCCAGTTCGGTGATCGCTGACGAGTTGGCCGGAGTCCACACGCCACCGCCTTACGGTGCCGTCGTCGCTAGCTGCGGCGAGGAGAGCGCCGTTGGGCGAGAAGGCCACGGCACAGATACCGTTGGGATGACCAGTGAGAACGTCGCCGCTGTCACTACCGGAGAACGGATCCCACAGCGCCACTCCGTGAAGGCCCCCGGTGGCTAGGGTTTTGCCGTCGGGTGAGAACGTCACTGCGCGGACGCCGTCGTCCTTACCCAGGTAGCGGTCACTGACGGACTGGCGGGTGCTCATGTTCCACATCCTCAGGCTCCCGTCAACGCCAGCGGCTAGGTGGATGCGGTCCGGCGAGAAGGCCACCGCGGAGAAGCCTGAGCGGAACCGCTCGTGCAGGGACAGCGTGTATGGGAACTGGTGTGGTCCCGCCTGCCACATATCCACCAACCATTCGTAGCCGGAGGGGGCTCCGACCTCGAAGTTGATACGTTCGCGGCTGGTGACTGCGGTCAGGTAGGCGCCGTCGGGGGAGAAGGCCACCACGCGGATGCGCGTGCGGTATCTCGGAGCTCGCGTGGGGGATTGACCGCCGAACTGGCGGACGGGTTGGCCGGTGGCCAGATTCCACAGCTGCACGGGTCCCTGCTCGCTGCTGGCGGCGAGGAAAGCGCCGTCGGGCGAGAGTGCCGCCGCCTGGACCCGACCGTTGTCGTAGGCCAGCGGCGCAAGCGGTACCGGTCGCGTGCTGGAGAACGCAGTTGTGCCCGCATGGAGCGACGTCGCTGCGTGTGAGGGCGGTGTTGCAGCCTTCGCGGAATGCGCTGCTTCGTACAGGCCTACCCGTCCGTCCAGCTTGCCAACTGCAAGGAAGGCACCGCAGCATGAAACGGCCACCGCCGTGACATGGTCTTGGTGGACGCTGACTGGGACGGGGAAAGGCTGGCTGATCAGTCGGCGATGGGCGGGATCCCACACCCGCACCGTCTTGTCCTCGGTGGCAGTGGCCAGGAGGGCACAGTCGGGTGAGAACGCCACCTGCATGTGAGACCAGTGGCCTTCGACTATCTCTCGCCACTGCGGCGATGCCTCACCAGGGTTTCTGCCAGCCGTGGTGAGGAGGACCCCCTCAGGTGAGAAGGCTACTGCCCATGCCCTTTTGACGCGCACATCTCGGTCGTCAGCAGGAGCGTCGACCCGCTGGCAGGTGGTCACGTCCCACAACTGCTCTGTGAAACTGTCGGTGGTGGCCAGCAGGGTGCCATCAGGCGAGAACGCAGCTTGAACGGTGGGGCGATTGGTGGGCAGGTTGCCGACGAGTTGTCCGGCGGGCACGTCCCACAGCCATATCTCGTTGTCACCGCCCGTGGCCAGGAGAGAGCCACCAGACGATATCACCATCGACTTGATGGCGGTCTCTGTGTGGAGCTGACCGGTCTGTCGACGCGCTGCCGGGTCCCAGAACCGGACGTTGCCGTTGTGGCCGGCGGTGGCCATGACAGCGCCGTCGGGCGAGAACGCCACGGCGACGCCAGGGAAAGGCTCGCCGACCTGGCGTGTGACCGGGTCCCACAGCCGGATCTCGTTGCCGCCCACTGTGGCCAGCAGGGAGCCGTCAGGCGAAAACGCCATGCCCATAACGCCCCCGGTGTGGCAGGGCGTCGGCCTCCCCGTCATGCGGTAGCGGAGCATGGAAGGGGGGCGAAGGGGAGATTGGTCTCGTCCTCTGCTGGGGGATGGTGTCTGGGGTAAAGAGCCTGCACCGGGCTGGGATGTCGATGGCCCGGGAGCGAAGGACGCTACCGACGGCGGAGTACGGGGGAGCGGGGTGGAGGTGTGGGCGTGTACGAGCTCGGCTACCTGCTCCGGCATCCAGCCGGGTCCGGCGAGCCACTCCGCGGCGGTCACCTCGCTCTGGCCACCGCCGCCAGCGCCGACGAACTGCTCGAGCAGATAAGCGACAGTAGGCCGCTGGCCAGGGGACTTGGCGAGGCAGGCAGCCACCAGCCTGTGCAGGCCAGCAGGCAAGACGTCCAGGGTGGGAGGCTCGTAGGCGGCACGGTGATTCACGGCAGCCGGGGGCCAATCACCGAACGGACCGGTACCAGTGGCGGTGTAGGCCAGCACTGCACCCAGAGCGAAGACGTCGCTGGCGGGTCCGACCGGCTGGCCAAGGAGCTGTTCAGGGGACATGAAACCGGGAGTGCCAGGAGCCTCTCCCGTACGGGTCAGGCCGCTGGCATCGCTGGCCAACGAAATACCGAAGTCGATGACGCGAGGGCCGTCGGCTGCCAGAAGAATGTTGGAAGGCTTCAGGTCCCGGTGGACAATTCCGGCAGTATGGATGGCTTCCAAGGCCTCGGCCAGCCCGGCGCCGAGGGCGAAGACGTGCGCGGCGGGCCACGGGCCGTGTCCAGCCACAGCGTCGCCGAGCGAGACGCCAGGGACATAGACTGTGGCCAGCCAGGCGAGCGAGCTGGCTGGATCGGCGTCAACCACACCAGCGGTGAAAGCCCCGTTGACTCTCCGGGCGGCGGCGATCTCCCGGGCGAATCGGCGTCGGAAACCGTCGTCGCAAGCCAACTCGGGACGGACCGTCTTCACGGCCACAGGACGTCCGCCGGGCGACCGTCCCAAATAGACCTGGCCCATACCTCCGGCTCCGAGCCGGGCCAGGATCCGATAGCGCCCTACCTGCTGTGGATCCCCGGCCTCTAAGGGTTTGAACGCAGCCACCGAACCCCCTGCCAACGGCTAGCGTCGTAGATGCCGCATCATTCCTGATAAACCCCTACTTACTCAACCTTACGAAGGAGTACTCCAGAGACACCCGCGCAGGTTTGATGATCTGCGAACCTTAAATGCGACGAAGTGCGTCGGCCACTCACCCGCCCGCACCGCGCCGGCGCCGCGCCGCTGCAAGCGGTGCTGGAGCCGTTCGAAGGCGAGCCCTTCTCCTTCCCACACGACCAGTTCGCCGTCGACCGCCGTCGCATCAGGGAGCCGCGCGGCTCCGTCCACGATCTCCGAGAATGCCGACGGCATCTGCGTGCCGCGCCGCGAGCGCAGCTCCACGCGGCCCGCATCGACGGAGAGCAGCGCCCGGTATCCGTCCTTCTCCAGAATTTGATGTGTCTCATGAGACAGGTTGGCGGTTGGCTTCGACAACGAGACCTGGCCCCGCTTGACACTGAGATTCGGCCCAACTTGGCGATCTTTCGGGCATGGCCTGGCAGTGGAGTTTTGCTCCATCCAAGCCTCGCGGCATGCTGATCCGACATGCTGGGCCGCACGGGGATATGGCAACGGGGCTGGGAGGATCACGTTGATCGTCTGGGTGAACGGTGGGTTCGGCAGCGGGAAGACCACGCTGGTGGACGAGCTGCGTCCGCGTTGGCCCGAGGCGCTCGTCTATGACCCGGAAATGGTCGGCTATGTCCTGCGGGAGATCGTGGAAGTGCCGACCGGTGATTTCCAGGATCTCAGGCTGTGGCGGCGGGAGGTTGCCAGCTTGGCAGTGGGTCTGGTTGAGGAGTACCACCGCCCGCTCCTGGTCCCCATGACCCTGGTCGACCCCGGGTATGCCGGTGAGATCTTCAGCGCGCTGAAGGACGCGGGCATCGACGTTCACCACTTCTTCCTCAAGGTCCCCCGAGAGGTCCTGGAGAAGCGGATCGACGGCCGGAACTTCACCCCGGATAACCCTGAGCAGGACGAGCGGATCCGGCGCTGGTGCAAGGACAGGATCGAACCGTGCATGGCCGCGGCCGACACCCTGCCCAGCGACACCGTGGTCCTGGATGGCGAGTTGACCCAGCAGGAGTTGGCCAATCAGGTACTGGTTCGGGTCCAAGCCGGTGGGCCATCCGGCGCCTGATCGGCGTGGTGGCCTGAGACCAGACGCCGTTGTGCTGGAGTTTCGCTGCCTCGACGCCTCGATAAGTGTTGCCTCCAACAACCTCAGACCAGACAGTCTCATTCTCGAGCGGCCTGAGTGCGGCCCAGGGGGATGACGACTGCTGACCGGTTGGCGGCCCGTTCGCGAAGTGCGGCGTTCTCCGCGAGGAGTGCGGTTACGCGCTCTCGTCCGCCTCGTCCTCGTCGGGTCCAGGGTTCATCTTGTCCCAGACGTAGGCGGCGCCGATAGCGGTGGGGCCGACGACGAGCATGGCGGCGCCCGCGTCCTCGACGAACTCCATGACGGCGTTGCTGTCGATCTGGGCCTGCAATAGGAGCAGGAAGAAGGCCGTGATGATGAACCCGATGAACAGCTTCTTCTGGGCTGCCCGGGACAGTCCGACGGGCTGGGTGGAGGCGAAGGTGCGGGCTGAGTCGGCGAGGCTGTCGAGCATCTCGTTGGGCACGTGGCCCGCCAGTTCCGCCGTGTCGACGTGTGCTGTGGCCTCGTCGACGGCGCGGCGGGCCCATTCGCGTTGCTCGGCCGGCAGGGCATCGAAGGGAGAAGTGAGTGCGGCGTCGATGTTGAGACGGGAGACATCCAGGCGGAATCCGGTGTTGACGTCGGCGTAGCAGGTCCGCATCGCTTCGGCGAAGGGGGCGAGGGCCTGGGCGAGCCGGTTGGGAATGTCGAGGCCGTGAGCTGGGCGAGCTGCTCTTGTAGGACCTCGTTGAAGAGGCGGAGCGCCTCGTGCAGCGGGGCCATCTGCGTGGCCGTTGAAGCGGCGAGTTGGCGGGTGAGGTTCTGCCTGGCGGGACTGTTGGCTATGGACTCGCTGATGCGGCGGGCTAGGTCCTGGTTGGGATCGGGTTGTTCGTCGGACACGGTGCTCATCCTCGCCGATAGCCGTCCGGCTAGGCGCGGATCTCTAGCAACTTCGTGGTCCAACACCAAGGGGGTACGCGCGAGCGCACCGCCCGTCGTTTTCTTCGGACGGTGCTCTCACCGCCTCAAGGATCAAATCCAGCGCGGTTCGATTCATCCCCAAGCCCGCATGAGACATCACGGAGTGTCTGGAGAACCGTCCCATTTCGGCTCCGCTGCCCACCTGGCGGGCAGAGCGGGGCAGTCCACGGCGATGGTGAGCATCGGCTCGGGCAAGGACCACGTCATGCGGTTATGCCTTCCAGCCGGGCACCGGCAGGCGGGCAAACCAGTCACTCGGCCGCAGGTCACCGCAGGTTGGGACTAGCAGTGCCCCTTCGCCGCCGGGGGCGCCGGGCCAAGGAGATCGCGGCCCGCATCCCGTCACAAGACGGATGCCGTCGCCGGCGGCGCGACTGGACCAACCTTTTCGCGGCCGAAATGTTCTCGGCGTCTCATCGGACAGGCCGTTCGGGGATCGTGGGAAGAACCTTCTCAGCGATGTCGAGGAGAACGCTGTCGTCCGGGAGGGCTCCGGACGTGCTCCACACGGTAATGTCGCAGTAGCCGCCCCGGTCATGACGGTCGAGGGCCACGGACAGTGTCCTGGCCAGGGGACCTTGTTCGACCGGTCCGCCGGATCCGCCACTCCCGAGATTGATCTCGAGCTTCATGGTGTGATCCGAGGAGAAGACCGCGGGCCGACCGAGAACCGTAAGCGTCTTGATGTCCTTCTCATCCCCGAACTTCATCAGCTTCACGTACTGGTCAGTCGACAGCTCGTTGTAAGTGGCCGAGACATTCACGGTGTACGTGTCGAACGTGACCTCGGCCTCGGGCTGGGCGACTTTCCCATCGGTCAGGGGAGCGGTGTTGCTGGTGCCGGAAGCAGTGGTCGCGGTCTCTCCAGGTGTTCCGAGGAGCTTGGCCAGGTCTGGCCGATTGAGCGCCTTGCACAGCTCTTCACCGGTCACAGGCTGGGGCGTCTGCTTGTAGGCCTTCGGCAGCTCCTCGTGTTCTCCGGCCGAACACGAGGCGGGCTGCGGGGTGTTGTCGTCGGACGGCATCACGCGTGGGGCCACCCACAGCGCGGCCGCGAGTGCCCCGATCACGGCCACGGCCGCGACGGCCTGGCCCCAGGCGTTGGGCTCCTTTTTCGGAGTGTCCGGGCCGGGACGCGGCCCATCTCCGACCTGGGTCTGGGCCTGGGCCTGGGTCTGGGTCTGGGCGGCAGCATTGACCGCCGCCCCGTCTGCGGAGGCCGCCGGGTTCGGGTTCCGGCGTGCGTGCAGGGCCCGGACCACCGCGTAGACGCGTATTGCGGTGAACACGAGGAACACCACGCCGAGACCGGCCGCGAGCCGATCGTGATCGCGGACGGCGAGATACATGATGCGTACGCCGAGAACGGATCCGACCGCGATGAGCAGGGGCTCGCGGACCCGGAACGGCAGGAGACGGAGGAGGAAACCGAGCATCCGGCGATCTCATCAGGACAAGACCATATTCGCCGTGGTGGAAGCCACAGTTCCGGGCACGTGCGGGGCCTGCCGAAGCAAAAGCCGCCAAGCCGACGATCCCGAGATCGCTATCGGGATGGCAGCGGGTGCATGCGCTTGGACGAAGCGCGGGCCGAGCAGGACGAACTCGCCGTGGCCGAGCGGGTGCTGAGTCGGCTGCAGGAGCAGGCGGACGGCTGAGGAAGCGTCGGCGTCGGTGGTGGGGCAGGTTCACGCGTTCGCGCTGTAGGTGCACGCAGATGCTTGCGCCGCTCGCGGTCCGGCGCCGCGCCGTGCCCCCGTACTTCGATGGACACGGCCAGGCGGTCCGCCGCGCAAAGCGATGAGCGCCCCGTGCTCACAGGCCCATGTAGATCCCGACCTCGGCCCTGCAGTAGTCCCGCAACGCCCCCGCGCGCTCTCTTCCTGGACGGAGAAACGCTGCATAGCACTCCGGTCATGCCGTTCCAGAGCATCGGCATAGCCAGACGCGTCGGTCGAGTCGGTCTTAAGAAGCCTGGCGAGCTTCGTATCGCTGGTAGCACGTGCAGCATCGCGGATCCCGCGCCTGCCCGCACGCTGTGCGCATCGACTCGTGCCTGGCCTGAGACTCCTGCTGGTCGTGGTGTTGCCACCACAACCAGCCCGGGATCGCGGCGGCCACGGCCAAGGCGATCGTGTTCGCGAGGAGGTCCTTTGTCTTGGCGGCTATCTTGGCCCACGGCAGCGCCCCAAGCCCCAGACGGCGTACTGCGGCGTAGAAATGGTTGTGCTGGACGCTGTGAGCACCGGTCTGTACCGCCGTCGGCCCGCGAACTCGGTGCGCTCTGCCCCCTCTTCACCAGGCAAACCCGGTCTTTCAGCGGTCATGCGCCCGGCCCGAAGTGATTGTCCTGGCGGTTGTGGCTACCGGTCTGAACGCCGTGGGCCCGTGGAAGGTGTTGCTTGCAAGGGTCCCTCCGCCCGCCTGGCCGGGGACGGAGTGCCGCGCGGCCAGCGCCCGGAGTTCCGTGATCGCCTGCTCGCGCTCGGCACCCTCCAGGCGCTCCAGGAGCGCCTCGAAATGGGCCTGCCAGGCGGCCTCTTGGCGGAGCTGTGCCCTCGCCTCGCGGGCCGGCGTGAGTGCGTCGCCGGTCCGGTCCAACCGCTGCAGCTCGGCGCGCTCACGCTCCGGGTTCCCCCGAGCCAGCAGGCGTGTCACGGTCTGGCGGACATCTGCCCACGCATCGGTGCCTGCCGCCTGTACCACCGCAGTTCCCTCGGCCGCGGCCAGCGCTGTCAACGTCTCCGAGAGCATCCTCTGCCCCCCTTCACACATCGGTAGCTGCCAGCCAAAACGGTTGCCCCAACTCCCGTAGCTCACAGGGGAGTTGCGTGATCAGGCGCGAGGTCAGCCGTCACAGCAACGGCAGGGGGCGGTGGTCGGCCCGACCACCGCCCCCACCACGTACCTCATAGCCCCCGTCCACGGCTGGTCACAGGCCTGCGCAGTGATACGCACGTACCGGGGACAGTGTGGTGCGCATCGGTGCTGCGCCGGCGGAGCATCACCCCGAGTGTGCAGCTGCGCCATGTCGGTCGTATGCGCAATTGCCGTGATTGGTGCTGCGGGAGGGCGTTGCGCTGGGCATGGACGACTACGAGCACATCGACCTGGACGCCGTGGACTTCGCTCCCGTTGAGTACACCACCGAGCGGCTGGCCCTTTTGACGCTGGAGGAAGCACACGACGCGCTGCGCCTGCTGCTCACGGCTGCCCAGGAGACAGAGGGTCCCGTGTCGGCGAAGGCGGGCCCCCGGCCGGCGCGTGAAATCGCCGCCGGGATCCCCCACCGTGCCGATGCCTCACGGTACCGGGACGGCTCAGGCCCTCGCAGGCTGCGGGAGAGCACCCCAATCCATCGCGGTTGCGCCGAACGTCGCGAAGCCAAAGGTCACTGTGCCGCCTCTGAACGCCGCGAAGCCGAAGCCGCCCTCGCCGCCGCTGAATTCCGTGTGACCCTGCCGCCGTTGAACTCCGCGCCCAGGAAGGTGAGCGTGCCGCTGCTGAACTCCACGCCGTCGAAGCCCCCCCTGGTCCCAGCGCGGGCCGGTTGCGTGCCCACCGCTCAAAGTCGCCGACGCGGTAGAGAAGTTCGGCCCCCCCTCTCCCGCCGAGGCCGGGAAGGTCGGGTCGCCGGCGCGGGCGTAGCACTGCGCGGCAAGACTGATCTCCGGCAGGAAGTGTTCGTGGGCCTACACAACGAGAGTCTGTCGTTCGGATCTTCGCTGGGCCCGCGACGCCTGGCACCGAACCTCGTTGCGTTGTCGTCGGTCGCCGACGCTCCGTGTCGACTCCCGTCCCGCGCCTCGCCCTCCTGCTGGGAGGCTGTGCTCTCTGCCGCGCCCGGGATGATCGCATGCTGTACGTTCCAACTCTGTCCACCGTTTGCGGGAGCGCACGCATTCGGTCCCGCTCGCCATGATGCCGCACGGTTTCCGGTCTGAGGGGGATTACGTGTCAACTCGCATGCCGACGGCGCTTGCTGTGGGATCGTTCGTATTGGTCGCGGGATGTTCGGGCGGCAGCGGTGACGCCAAGAGCGACGCGCCACCCACCAGCGCGGAGTCGGCACCGACTGCCTCGCAGCCCACGTACACCAAGTTCGCCGACTTCCCGGGCAAGGACTTCGTGACGACCGAACCGGGGCTGCCGCTTGGTGTGCGGGTGAAACCTGTGGACACCAGTTGGACACCCGAATTGGCAGGTAAGTCGGCTGACCTCAGGAAGCACTATGTCGCCGTCTATGTTGCCGTGACCGGGGAGCTTCCCGACCGCGGGGTGGACGACGCCAGCTCAAATATCTTCGGCTGAAGTTCAAGTCGACGGAGCAGCCGTGCGATATCGGGGAGAGCGGCTACTGCTACGCCGAGGCGTACCCCAGCAGTGAGCTCGCTGAGCTTGAGGATGTCCAGGAGGACGCGGGCGGCGAGTGGCGCAACTACAGCTGGAGCGAATCCTTCCTCGGGAGCAACGTCGAGCAAGGCGCGACCAAGGTCGGCGTGGTCGGGTTCAGCCTGCCGGACACAGAGAAGGCCACGTCGTTCGAGCTGTGCGGTCCCACGAAGGAAGCTGAGGTGGACACCGACGATTTCGCCTGTGTCCCGATCAAGGCTCCTGACCGGACCTAGGGTCTTTCAACGCCCCACAGCAGGAAGAAAAGAGAAGTGGGTGGGTGGGGCAGGTCCCGGGCAGCGGGCGAGGGGATCGGGCGTCCTGGGTGCCCGCGCGCGACGCCAGGCAGACCAGCTGCCCGGCCCGTATGTTGGTCTGCGCAGCCCTGCTGCACGACAATCAACCGATCTTTCCGGTGTTGGCCGAACCGATCGGGCGGCCGGTGGTCGTCTTCACGGTCCGAAGAAGGGGCACAGGGCCGCGCGGGCCGACGCCCCGAGCCGCGGCGCAATCTCGACGACGCGGATCTGCGGCCCTTGCCCTGCGGCCCTTGCCCTGCGGCCCTTGCCCTGCGGCCCTTGCCCTGCGGGCCGGTCCTCGTCCGTTCCCGGACCGTCCTGGCCGAACGGGCAGTTCATTACGGGCTGTTCGAGCAGCGCGGCCGTGACACCCACGACCACCCGGGCGAGTCGTCCCGGGGCTCGCGCGGGTGACCGCTGCGGCGCGGGAATGGTGTGTGCGCCGGTGGTGCGCGCCCCTTGTGCTCCCGCCGATGGAAGGGATCTTCGCTGCTGTGGGGGCGTGTGCGGGTGTGGATGTCAGCATCGTCGGTTATGACGATGGCGCATCCGGCCGGCCTTGCGGCGTTCAAGCCCGACACCTGTGGCGGTGGCCCACTCGACTGGAGCCCGATCGCGTCGGCGGGAGCGCTGAGCGCGTTCTGCGGGATCTTCGCGGGTTTCGTGTTCGCGGGAATCGTGGTGGTGATCGGGGAGAAGAACCCGGCGGGAGGCGATGGGCATGCCTCCCGTGGGCTGCGACTGCTGCTGCCGTGCTTCTTCGGTCTGGCAGTGGCCTCCTATCTGTATTCGCTGATTTCGGGGGAGTTGGTGTGCCTGCGCGCGCTGACCGAGCAACTGTTCGCAGGGGCGATCCTGGCTGCCGATGCGATTGTGGTGATCGTCGCCCTGGCCTGGCTGCTGCCGGCGTTCCGGCGCAATCAGCACGGTGAGGTTTCCTTCTTCCGCGGACTGATCCTGTTCGCGGCCCAGTTCTCGATGCTGATGCTGATCGTCTCGTCGGTCGGTTTCACCAACGGGGTGCTGCTTCACCGGGCGGCCGGGTGGTCCGACGCCATGGTGTGGCTCAGCGGTCTCGCCCTGATGCTGCTGGTATGGGCGTGCTGGCACCGGGCGCCTGCGCCGGCGCCGCAAGCCGCCGGACCCGACTGGCGTGACGAGGTCTTCCTGAACAAGCGGGCGACCGTCAGTGCGTGGACCACGCTCGCACTTGGCGGACTCCTCGCCGTGGCCAGCGCCGCCACCGTCGGTCTGCCGTACGACTGGTGGGACGCGATGGACGCCCCTGTGGTCTACATCCTGGGGGAGAGCGCCCTGCTGGTTCCTGGAGTCATGGTCGCGGTCGCGATGCGCGCTCTGCCGCGCGCATGACTGCCTCCGCACGCACAGGTCGGCGTGCCACGCAGCGCAGCGGTGTGGGTCCGCCGCCTGCCGCAGGACCTGACGGCGGTTGTCGTGGGAGTCCACCTCGCGGTTCGGCGGGGGCGCGTACGCGGCTCCAGCAGCGCGGCGTACAACGGGCGCTGCTCGACGTCGCCTTCCAGTCAGGACGCGGCCGTCACCTGCATCGAGGTGTCAGCACAACCTGGCAAGGTCTGGCCACCAGTTCGAGTGCTCACTGACCACCGTGCGCAAAGCGGGGCTGTGGTTCACCACATACCGGCAGAAGGAAACCCAGTCCTCGGTCGACTCGTTCTGGGGGATGCGTCGTGTCGCCTGAATCCCGCTGTCCAGCACGTCGGCGAACAGCAACACACGTTCACGCTCCACGCCACGCCGGGGACAGGGTCTGCCCTCGTAGAAGTACGCTCTCATGTCTGGGTAGTCCAGCATCTTGAAGTGGATGTCCCGAAGGCTCGGCAGGGCAGGATCCAGCGACCGAGTCCCCGCCATGTTGTTGGCCGTCCGTACCTGCTCGGACACGGCTCTCGTCTGGAGAGCCAAGAACACCAACGACACAATCAGCCCTGCAAGCCCACCGATTGCCGTCACCGTGGTTATCACGAGGCCCCCTCCGTCGTGAACCTGAAGCATGACCCGATGCCAGCCAGTCGCACCGCTCTGACGGCCTGGGCCAGGGACCTGGAACCCCTAGCCACGTACGTGAGAGAGGCGAGGCGGCCGTGGCCCTGCCCGTCACTGTCAGGAACCAGGCAGCGGAGCCCCGGCTGCTGGCCCTCGTCCAACCGCTCGTCTCCTTGCGGCTGTTGGGCTCCGGGGCAGAAGGTCTGTGCCCCAGGCATGCCGATGCCGGGGACCGGCTACGGGTACATCGTCACTCAATTGCACGCGGGCGGTATTCGTACAGCATCGGCTGGGTTCCTGCCACAACCTGGGCGCCTGTCAGCACGGTGATCGTCGGCCGCGTGCCGAGCGCATCGGTCACTGCAGCCAGGCGCCAGCAGGAATCGGCGGCGGCCGTGTACTCGTTGGCCGTCAAAAGGAAGGCTGCCTTCGAGCCGGAGATCCCCTTGACCTCGACGTGCAGTTCACCATGGTCGGGCGCCGTGCAGGTGACGTTCCAGCCACATTTACGATCTGACACGTCGGTGACCGCGAAGCCCAAGTCACGATAGTGCGCCATCACCCGCTCCATGGCCGCGCGTTCGACTATATGATTGGCAAGGGGATCGCCAAAACCTGCACCGGTGGAGCCAACAATGATCGCTGAGGGCGCATCGCCGGGATACTCGGGCCACGGGCCGACCCGTCTCTCCACCGCAGACACCTCTTCGGGACTGAGGTATATCGGATTGCTCATCTGCGGTGCCCGGAACAGTTCCATACCCGCCAATTCAGGTATCGCCCTCAGTTCGTTCGCCGCGATCGGGGTCGACAGGATGTCGACGTCCAGATCGACGGCCCACTCCAAGCGATCTGCTCGTTCCTCGTCCAGCCAGTAATCCGACGCGTTGTCGGCATCGACCCGAAGGTACGCCGGGCCCGTGACATGCCCGATCCCCCACACACCAGGTGTCCGAGTGGCCGTTGCCGGACCGCCTACCCACAGAACGACACGCTGGCCCGGTGCCATCACGTCAGTACGGTAGTTCTTAGTGCGTTGTGGCAAACCGGATTTCGTTCGAGGTGTGCGGCGCGGGTGGTCATCTGGACAGAGGTACGGGTGCGGCCGTGGGCATGAAAGAACGGGCCCCTTGGTAGTGACGCGGTTACGACACCAGCACGACCAAGGAAGCCCGTTGCCTGATCAGTTGAGCAGTATCTCTGTGCCTGCGTCCACCGCGGTCACCCCTGGGTGTGACTGCTACGTGCCCCGGTTCGGTTCGATCGCTCCGGGACGGCGGGCGCGGTGCTATCCGAGTGACATGACGGATGCGGAGTGGGCCGAGGTCCGCTCGGCGATGCCGGTGCCGGCCTGGCTGCTCAAGCGGGGCGGGCGTCCGGAGGCGTATTGCCACCGCGAGATGCTCGACGCTGTGCGCTACCCGGTCGACAACGGCGTGAGGTGGATGGCCCTGCCGGTCGATTTCCCGTACTGGCGGGCGGTCTATGACTTCTTCCGCCGCTGGCGGACCTATGACTACGTGCGTGAACTGTACGAACGCCTGCGATGTTCGGCGAGGGCACGCGCAGGCCGCAACGCCGAGCCCAGTGCGGGAATCATCGACAGTCAGTCGGTGGACGCCTCCGAGACCGTCGGCGAGGACAGTCGCGGATACGACGGCGGCAAGTCACGTGACGGGCGCAAGCGTCACATCCTGACCGATTCCGAGGGCCTGCTCCTGGAGGTGACCGTGACCACGGCCGATGTGCACGACTCCAAGGCCGCCCCCACGCTGCTGGAGACGTTCATGGACCAGCCGGGCCGGCTGTTGAAGCTGGTGTGGGTCGACAGTGCCTACCAGGGTCCGGCGCTGGCGAAGGCGTTCGCCCGTCACGGAGTCCGGATCGAGGTCGTGCGCCGATCCGACGGGCAACGCGGATTTGTCGTCCTGGCCCGCAGGTGGGTGGTGGAGCGCACGCTGAGCTGGCTGGCCCGCTCACGCCGCCTCAACCGCGACCACGAACGCCGCCCCGACCACCACGCCCAGATGGTGTGGTGGGCCGTCGTGATCAGGCTGTCCCGGCGCCTGGCCGCAGACGCTCCGCGCTGGCCGGAGAAACGCCTCGGCCGACTGCTCCGGGCGCGGGCATGAACCGTCCGTCCTCCGCCCGCACCAGCCAGCCCCGCTTCTCCAGCACGTAGGCACGGTGACGGATCTTCTCCACCTCGTTCTTGATCTCCGCTTCCCGGCCCACCGCCCGCGTCAACTCCACCCCGTTCACCGGCCCCGAAGCAGCCACCACCGCGGCGAACACCTCCCGGTACAGGCCGCTGAGCACCTCCTCGCCCAGGCCCGACCGCCACACCGGCGGCCTCTCGCCATGCCCCGCGCCGGGGCCGCTCGATCTCACGGCAGCAGCCATCTCACCACCAGACGGCACGGAAACCGGCGTATTCACCGGGCTCTCCCCGGCCAGCACCGACACGAGCTCCTCACGCCCCACCCGGGCCCGCTCGACCCGCTCCCGCGCGGCATCCACCTCCGCCTGAGCCTGCTCCAGAACCTCCGTCCAGGACTCCAGATCCTGCCTCGCCCGCGCCTCACGCCGTTCCATCAGCCCCAGCACCGACGGCATCGCACCCTCCTCGATCAACAGCAAGCCGTCCGCTGCCTGCCCCTACCCCGTCGCGATCATGCCCCGCACACGAAGAAGCCCCTGCTCATCGAACAGGGACTCCCTTTGCCACAACGCACTTAGCGACGAGCCAGTCCCACACTTTGTCCTCGCCGTCGTGGACCTGTCGAGGCAGGTCGTAGACGTCTGGATTGCAGCGCAACACCCAACCGCCGAGGTTCGCGGCAGTAATCCGCGGAGTCCTTGCCGCAGCCCCCTGCATGGATCGAGCCCCTTTGTTGCGCATCAGCGATGTTGGTCTCGGCAGCGCTATGAGAAACGAGAACGTTCAGGAGGCTACCGGAGCGGTTGGCCGCGTTGACCCTCCAGCGCCGTGTCCAGCGCCGTGTCCAGCGCCAGCCCGGTGCAGGAGGGCGGAACCGGGTCCGTTCTGCTACCCGCGTCGCGCGGCAGCGGCTGCACCATCGCCGCTACCGGCCATGAGCCCCCTCAGCGCACAAGCTCCTGTTCCTCCCCGACGCGCTGCCGCCTGCCTCTTGACGGAGCTTCCGCGCTGACGGGGGCGGGCAGCAGGTGCTGGCTCACGTGTGGAAGCACGGAAGTCTCTCGGGTCTTACGGGCGCGGATGGCGGCCTCGGGAAAGGCTTAGAAGCTGTTGTCTTTTCGATCTTGAGTGGTGTCCGTCGAACGGGAGTCTCGATCGGGTGATTGCGGCCGGTGCCGGGCATGGGAACAGGGCCTCTTGGTAGCTCGGAGGGTGTCTACGCCAACTCGCCTGCCAGGAGGCCCTGTTGTTGCAGTTGTATGCCACCGCGGAGACGGAGTCCACTTCGGTCACTCTCGCGTGTGACTGTCTGGCTCACCGGTTCGGGAACGCCGCCGACACCCCGATGCGTGAGCGGCGGTATCCGACGGACATGACGGACGCGGAGTGGGCCCGGGTCCTGCCACTGCTGCCGGTGCCGGGCTGGATGCGTGGCCGGGGCGGCCGGCCGGAGGCGTATTGCCACCGGGCCATGCTCGATGCGATCCGGTATCTCGTGGACAACGGGATCAAGTGGCGGGCGATGCCCGTCGACTTCCCGCCGTGGGACCGCATCTACGCATTCTTCCGCCGCTGGCGTGACAACGCCCTGGTCAAGGAGTTCCACGACCGGTTGCGCGCGAGGGTCCGCGAGGAGTTGGGGCGGGACGCGCAGCCGACGGCCGGTGTGATCGACTCGCAGTCCGTCAAGGCGGACGCCGTCGTCGGCGCGGACAGCCGCGGCTTCGACGGCGGCAAGCTCGTCAACGGCCGCAAGCGGCACGTCGTGGTCGACACCCTCGGCCTGCTGCTGGGCGTGATGGTCACCGCCGCGGATGTCGGCGACCGCACCGCTGCCCAGGTCCTGCTTGAGCAGGTGGCCGAGTCACACCATCGCCTGGCTCTTGTCTGGGCCGACGGCGGCTACACCGGCAGCCTCGTCGAGTACTGCCTGGCCACGTTCGCCCTGGTCCTGGCGATCGTCAAACGCAGCGACGACCAGAAGGGGTTCGTGGTGCTGCCCAAGCGGTGGATCGTCGAGCGCCTCTTCGCCCACCTGATGCGAAGCCGCCGCCTGGTGCGCGACTTCGAGCGGCGCACCACCAGCGCGGAGGCGATGGTCTACTGGTCGATGACCCTGCTCATGACCCGTCGCCTGGTCCGGTCACGCCTGCCGCGAGGGTGAACCGGCCCGGCTGCTGCTCGGCCAGCCAGCCGCGGGCCACCAGCCGTTTCGCCTTCGACCGCAGAGCCTCCACCCGCGCCGGCACCACGTCCATGCCGAACAAGACGGCCATCTCCTGGCAGGTCAGCGGTCCTTGATGGAGCCGGGCCCGGTCCGCGAGTGTCCTGAGGATGCGCTGGTAGTCCACCGACAGCGCCGACCAGGCCAGCCCCTGGCGCCACACCGGCACCTGCGACTTCGGCTTCGCCGCATCCCCAGGCGCCGACTGCACCTGCGCATCCCGCGGACCCGGGGTGACCTCCGCCTCGGCGGTGGCGCCGTCGTCCGGAGCCAGCACCGTATCGACCCGCCTGCGAGCGATCGCCCACTCCTGCCATTCCAGCTCGGCCGCAGCCAGCTCGGCCTGGATGCGGTCGGCCTCCTCCCGCAGCCCGTCGACTCGACGCCGAGCGGCGAGTTCGTGCTGTTCCAGCAGTCCAACAACCGACGGCATCCGCGACCTCCCGGGGAACGACGACCCGACAGGCCACCACTCCCACGGAACCACCACTCCTATCCCCGACCAGCGCAAACGCGTCCATCACGTCCGGAAAGACAACAGCTTCTTAGGCGGCAGCGCTCTTGCGTTGGCGCGGCAGTGCCGGGACCGCGATGGCGGCGACCCCGTGCAACGGCCGCTCGCTTGACGGAACCAGGGACAACGGCGGCGCGTGTCTGATGGAGTGACGTGGTGAAGGCACTGGTGTGGTGCGTGCCCCAGTTCCGGACTGATCTCTCAGGTGAGAGGGCGAGGATGCTGTCGGAGGCAATGACTGCGCTGGCCGCGGCGGGAGGCACTGCGGTGGTGCAGGCCGCAGGCACAGACGCATGGACAGGGATGCGCCAGCAGGTGGCCCATTGGTTCAGCCGGGGAAATCCGCAGCGCGAGAACGCCGAGCTGGAGCGCCTCGATCAGACCGCGGGCGAGCTGGAGGCGGCCCGGCCGACCGAGGTGGAGCGGGTGCGCATCCGTCAGGAGGCAGCGTGGCAGTGCCGGATCGAGGCCCTGCTGGAAAGTTTTGAGGACATCGAGCGGGCCCGGGTCGCGGATGAGCTGCGCATCGTGTTGGCCCAACAGACCTCCCACCGTAGCGTGTCAGCCGGCCAGAGCGGGCTGGCCGTGGGCGGAAACGTGAACGTCCGGGCCGACCACGGGTCCGCCGCCGCCGTGACCATGGGGAATGTGACACTGGGAAACCCTTCCCAGCCGGGTCCGCACCAGGACTGAGCGCACCCGGAGCCGCCCCGGCCGCGCCGCCTCACAACATCAGCGGCATCTTCGCCGACCACGGCAGCATCGCCGTCGGCTACGCCGAGCAAGTCCACCACCACGCCCCGCCCCGCACACCGGCCGCCTGGCCGCACCAGGTCGGCGTGCTCCCGCCCCGCGCCTTGTCATTCCAGCACCGGTCCGAGGCCGACCAGTTGCGGACGGCGGTCGACAGCGGGGGCACTGCGGTGCTCAGCCAGGTACTGACCGGGACCGGCGGGGTCGGCAAGACCCAGCTGGCTGCCGACTACGCCCGCACCGCCTGGGACAGCGGCGGGGTCGACGTACTGGTGTGGATCAGCGCGAGCAGCCGCTCAGCGATCACGGCCGGCTACGCGCAGGCCGGCGTAGAGGTCCTTGCCGCCGACCCCAGCGACCCGGAGCAGGCCGCGCGGGCGTTCCTGGCCTGGCTGGAGCCCAAAGCCGGCCAGAAGCCGTGCAGGTGGCTGGTCGTACTGGACGACGTCGCGGACCCTGCCGATATGCGGGCTGGTGGCCTCCCGCCAGCCCGCACGGCCGTGTCCTGGTCACCACGCGCCGCTGCGAGGCCGCCTTGACCGGAGCAGGCCGACGCCGGGTGACCGTGGGCTTGTTCACCCCCCACGAACCCGTCGCCTACTTCACCGCCGTACTCGCCGCGCACGACCGCCACGAGCCAGTCGACCAGATCAACAGCCTCGCCGCCCACCTGGGATACCTGCCCCTCGCCTTGGCCCAGGCCGCCGCCTACATCATCGACGTGGAACTGACCTGTGCCTCCTACGGGGGGCTGTTGGCCGACCGGATCAGGAAGTTGGCCGACTTGCTGCCGGAGCCCGGCGCACTGCCCGACGACCAGACCGCCACCGTGGCCGCCACCTGGTCCCTGGCCATCGAACGCGCCAACCAGATCCGTCCGGCGGGCCTGGCCGGCCCCATGCTCCAGCTGGCCGCCCTGCTCGACCCCAACGGCATCCCCGCTGCGGTCCTTACCAGACAGCCTGCCCTGGCGCACCTCGCCGAGCACCGCACCCCCACCGGCACAGGCGACACCCATCAGCTGGCCCCGGTCTCAGCCGAGGACGCCGTGCTCGCACTGCGGGCCCTGCACCGGCTCAGCCTTGTCGACCACACCCCGGAAGCCCCCCACCAGGCCGTCCGCGTCCACCAGCTCATCCAGCGTGCCACCCGTGACACGCTCACCCCCGAGCAGTGCGAGCGGCTCGCCCTCATCGCCGCCGACGCCCTGAGCGTCGCCTGGCCCGCCATCGAACGCGACACCGCCCTCGCCCAGGCCCTGCGCGCCAACACCACCACCCTCACCCGCACCGCAGAAGACGCCCTGTACCGGCCTGCCCCCCCACGCGGTGCTCTTCCGAACCGGCAATAGCCTCGGCGAGAGCGGCCAGGCCGCCGCCGCCCGCGACCACTACCAGCACCTGGCCAGCACCACCCGCCACCGCCTGGGCGCGGACCACCCCGACACTTTGAACGCTCGCTCTCACGTCGCTTACTGGCGTGGGGTGGCGGGGGATGCGGCGCGGGCGGCCGCGGCGTTTGAGCAGATACTGGCCGACTGCGAGCGGGTGCGGGGCCCGGACCACGTGGATACCCTGACCGCCCGTAAGGACCTTGCCCGGTGGTATGGGGTAGCGGGGGATGCGGTCGGCGCGGCCGCGGCGTACGAGGAACTGCTGCCCGACTGCGAGCGGGTGCTGGGCCCGGACCACCCCTATACCCTGGCCGCCCTCGCCCGCTTCCGGGGCAAGGCGGGGCGTGCTGCTGTTGATCTATCGACCGACTGATGAGCAAGATCCGTAAGTGCTGGGGCCACGGCTCGATCGACGCCGGATCATGCCCGTAAAACGGTGTCAAAAGGTCAGTTCGAGCAGTTGCGCGGCATGGCCGTATACGGCGGTGACGCGCGCACCCTGATCGTGAAGGCCATCGACGCACTGCGCTGAGCCCAGACATGACGAGGAGGCGCGACGTCCAAGCCCACACCTGTGAAGCCGCGTGACGCACTGTTCCACTCCGGACGCCAACGGCGCCCGCATGTCGGGAGCCCTCGGCAGGTGTCAGACCCGCGCGCGAGTCTCGTCACCGTCTTCCACGACGGCCGGCCGAAGGCGGCGTGCTGTTTGTGGCCGACCGGCGGCTCAACCGCCGGGCCTGCTCAAGGCCTCTCAGGTCAGTGCCCCGGCACCAGCTGCCCGAGAGTGAAGACAGAACCCGTACGGGTGTGAGATTGGACTGGGCCTCGCCCTTCAGAGATGAGTCAGTGGGGCGCATGAGAAAGTGCCGGCCCTGCGGAGCAGGGGGCGCGCCTTGGCCTTCGTCGACCCGTAACGGGGGCACTTCCTGTGCCGGTCCCGCAGCCTGTTGAAGCAGTGGGGTTCAAGGCTGGACCGAAAGCAGGAGCCAGGTGCCCTCGCCCGCTACCCGTAACTGCCTTGAGGCGGCAGCGCCGAGACAAGCCCCTGGGCGGATCCCGCGCACCACCAGGTGACGGCGGCACCGCAGCGGGCTGATGGATCTTGACTCGGTCTCGGAGTCCGGCAGCCTGGGCGGTGCCGCCGTCACCTGGTGGTGTGCAGGGGTTGGGGCGGAGCGTCGGCCTGCTGGAGCTCGGTGAGGAGCTGGTTCTGGCCGGTGAGGAGCTCGGTGAGGATACGGCGGGCGGCACGCAGGAGTTCGGCGACGTCTCCCCCGGCGAGCGCGTAGCGGACGGTGGAGCCCTCCCGAATGGACACGACGATGCCGGAGCGCCGCAGGACGGCCAGCTGTTGCGACAGGCTGGACGGCTCGATCTCGATGTCGGCCAGCAGGTCCCGTACGGACACCGGCCCGTGCTGGAGGAGTTCCAGCACCCTGATGCGTACGGGGTGACCGAGCATGCGGAAGAACTCCGCCTTGACCTGGTAGAGGGGGGCCTGCATGGATGCTCGCTCCTGGTCGGATGGGTGGGATTGTGGCCGCCGCGATGCGGCGGCATCCGAGGACACCGCCGCACCACAGACCGCCCTCGGATGCCGATCCTTCACGTCTCGGGCCCGGCAGGAACGCACATTGGCACCATGCTGATGTGGTGACTTGAAGAAGTCTTCACATGATGGGCAGGCGTGGCCACCGGCGTCCTCGGGCGGGCTAGATCTCGATCGCCTCCTCCACACGCTTGAGTTGGTGGCGGGCCATCGCCAGGTTCGATCGGGCCTTGTCGAGGACGAGGTAGAGGAACAGCCCGTTGCCGGTACGACCGGTTACCAGGCGGATCAGGTGGTATTGGCGGTCCAGCGTGATCAGGATGTCCTCGATCCGGCCCTTGAGACCCAACTGCTCCATGGTGCGGACCTTGGCCCGGATGACATCCGTGTTGCCGGCCGCGGCGACGGTCAGGTCCAGGTCCTTGCTCCCGCCGAGCGTGCCCAGCGCCATTCCGCTGGTGTAGTCGACGACGGCGGCTCCCAGGGCTCCCTCGACCCCGGCCATCATCTCCTTCAGCGACACTTCCACACTCGCCACAGCGCCTCCCTATTGCATGCCGTTGACTGCGCGGGCCGGTGCTGGCGACCCGCCTCGGTGTCCGGACCGTATGCACGCCGCCATCACGTCCGGAGGAACTCTTTGGGACTGACCTGTGACGACCGAACAACGGCGCGACCGGACCGTTCGATGGACCGGAAGTGCCGTGACCGGCCAAGAAGTTGACGCCGGAACCTCGGTCCGTGGCCCGTCGGGGGCGTAGGGCGCGTGTTGTGGTACGAGCCTGGTGGCCTGTCAGGATCTGACGCCTGCTGACGAGCGGCGGGGGATGAGGCGTGGGGGAAGAGCACGGTAGCGGTGGGAGATCCGGATCAACGTCGTACAGCGGCGCGCTGTGGGCGAGGAACACCATGGGGTCCCCCCCCGCAAGATGGGGGCAGAATTCCGCGGCCGTGTGCGCGTGCGCGGCGCACACCGGCGGCTGATGCGTGAGGACCTGCGCCTGGTCCGGGTCCTGCTGACCCGGCCCGGCGCGTACACGCCCTCCCGTGAGAGTCGATCGCGTATTACCGGTGACGGGGGGCGTCGTAGTGCGCGAACAGCGCCAGCTGGTCTCGGATCCAGGGGTTGAACGCCAGCAGCTGGCCCTGTAGCCAGGGGTCGGAGCGGTGCTTGGCGACCTGGCCGCCGTCCGGGCTGGTGGTCGTGGTGTCCGCGGTCGCCACGACCCGGGCGGGAGTGGGCCCGCCATCGGGAAGAGCGGCCAAGCGCGGTGAAGGAAATCACCTGAATGTCGAGGAATAGGTGGGCGATGCCCTGACCCTCGATCCACCGCGTGACGGGCGCCCTTTGAAGAGGGAGACGAGAAGAGGTGCCTGCTGACCTGGGATGATGGGAGTTCTCACGCTTCCAACAGGCCCAACCAGCAAGGCACCTGGCCGGAAAATCCCGGTAGTTGAGGGCAGGCAGAGGTCTGCTCCGTGCTTGCGGTGCTCGCGACAGGCTCTGGCTCGTGCGTTCAGGCGGGGTTGGGGATCAGGGTGACGGTGTTGCCGAGGCGTTCGAGCTGGTGCACGAGTTCGTGGGTACGGCGGTCGGGGTCGGTGCGCTTCTCGTGCCAGTCGGCGCCGAGGTCGTGGTAGCGGGCGTCGGGATCGGCGATCAGCTGCCAGACGATCTCGATGATGTTGCGGGCCAGCGCGGTTTGGGCCTTCTTCTTGGGCTTACGTTTGACAAGGCGCCGGTAGCGGGCGCCCAGGAAGCTGCGACTCTTGCCGGCGGTGACGGCCGCGTTCCCCAGGGCGCGCCGCAGCCAGGGGTTGCCGTGCCCGGTGCCGGTGGCGGTGTTCTTCGCCCCGGACTGCACGGTGCGCGGGGTGAGCTTGGCCCGGGAGGCAAGGTGCGCGGGGGTGGGAAAGACGCTCATGTCGAATCCGGTCTCGGCCAGGATGTTCTGCGCGGTGACGACGCCGACGCCGGGGATCTCGGTCAGGCGCTCCAGCAGCGACAGGCACTCACCGCCGCCAGGAGCGGGCCCGGGGGCCCGGGTGGGGTCCGGCTCGGCGATGGCTGCCTCGATGTGCCCGCTCAGGTCCGCGATCTGGGCATCCAGGCGGTCGATGTCCTCCGGGTACAGGCCGATCAGGTAGCCATGGTGGGCATCGAAGCGCCCCCTCAGCGCATCCCTCAGGTCCTCGTGCTTGGCCTGCAGACGCCCGCGGGCCAGACCGGCCAGGTCACGCGGGTTGCGTTCCCCGGCGATCAGCGCCTGAAGCATCGCCCGCCCCGAGACGCCGAAGATGTCGGACGCCACGCAGGACAGCTTGATCTGCGCGTCTTCCAGGACCTTCTCCACACGGTCCTTGAAGGCGGTGCGGTCAGCGGTCAGCACCGCGCGGGCACGGGTGAGGTCACGCAGCCCACGCACCGGCGCGGGCGGGACGAAGGAACGCCGCAGCATGCCGCGGTCGGCCAGCTTGGCCAGCCAGACCGCGTCCAGCTTGTCCGTCTTCGGGCGTCCGGGGACGTTCCTGACACTGCGGGCGTTGACCAGCCAGCACGAAAGGCCGCGGTCCTCCAGCAGGTAATAGAACGGCCGCCAGTAGTCCGAGGTGGATTCCATCACCACCAACTCGATGCCCTGACACACCAGGTGATCGGCCAGCTCCAGAATCGCACCGGTCGTCGCACCGGTCTTACGGATCTCCTGCCGCTTGCGCACCCTGCCACCGGGCACCCGCGTGCACACCATCGCCGAGGCCTCGGCAATGTCCAAGGCGGCAACCCGCGCCACCAGTTCACCACCGGGATCCAGCTCCGAGAACTCGATCTGATCACCCATCACTGTGCTCCCTCCTGCGTCCACCGCCCATCCTGGGCGCTGACGAGCGGGAGCCGCCCGGGGGCCGTAGGAGGATGCCGAATCTGGCCCTCCGACAGTGGCGACTTGCGCTGCGGCCAGCAGTTTCTTCTGTGTGCTGTGATGGGCTTCGGTGGTGTCCACCAGTTCGGGGAGTCGGGGCAGCCGTCCTCGTACCCGCTGGTGCATCTTGGCCCGGACTTTCTTCTTAACCTTGGTGAACCCGCCGGTGTCGGCCTTGCGGACGGGGCTGGGGACCGCCCAGGCCGCCCAGCTCGGGTCCTCCAGCGCCCACTGCTGGATGTCCAGGTAGAAGGCCCGGACTCCGGTCAGCACAGCGGTCCGGGTCTGGCGGGGAATGGGCTCCTTGCCCTCCCGGGTGATGAATCTGATCCGTTCCTTCCATGCCTCGGCGACCTCTGCGGGCAGGTCCAGGGTGTCGATGCCTGGGTGGTGTTTCTCGATGTCGGCCCAGAAGGCGCCAACCAGTCGGCTCGCCAAGTGCTGGAGCGAGGTGTAGTCGAGGCTGGGGCGCCGTTCCTCCAGGTAGCGGACCAGCACATCGCGCACCGGTCGGCACTGGATGCTGTACCGGTCCACCATGGCCGCCGTGGACAACTGTCCGCGTGCCACGGTCCGGCGCAATGGCAACGCCGCAGACAGCAGGCCGACGTCGCACATCAGGTCCCAGGCGGCGTGAAGCCCTGCGGGTGCCTTGGCGAAGGCTCTCCTGCTCCACTCGTGGTAGGCGATCAGGTGCTCGGCGGTGAGCCGGTCCAGATCGCGGCCAGTCCGGAAGGCGACCTTCACCAGGCAGTTCTCGGCCGTGCTCAGGTGGCTGGGGATCATTCCCCGGGCGAGGCCGGCCTGGCGGACCTTGTCGAACAGCTCGTTGCCGAACTCCTGCTTGGCGTGGCGGTAGAGCCCAGAAGTCCGGTAGCTCTGCAGGAATTCGTAGCTCGGCCGCACGACCCTGGCCAGGAGCAGGCAGCCCAGACCGTCCGTCGTCACTGCCCGTCGGGGCGCATAGGCAGACCCGTATTCGGCCGTGACGAGGTCGATTCAGTCCCAGTCCAGACCGCTGTCGACGCCGGAGACGAGCCACCGTTCCTGCCAGCCGTCCCCGGGGAAGGACAACAGCCAGTGGAGGATTCGGGCGGCCCCACGAGACCGATCCGCGCGCTTGCTCCGGCTGCGCCTGCTCGTCGCCGGAGGAAAGGTCGCCTGGGACGGCAACAGCTCCAGAACGCCCTCGACCGAGAGAGCATCGAACGGACCGCGGTCGGCAGCAAGCACCCGCTGGTGGTCAAGGACGTCTCGCGGCGAAGGGACGGAATCCGCTGGTCTGGCGGTGGTCGCAGTCATCGCGGAAGTCCTGCGAACAACACGGCCAGGTCGTCGGCCTCGTAACCGACGGCGACCGGTGGCGGGGCCTGCTGAGCCCGGAGTTCACGCTCGGCCAGGTGCTCGGCGACACGACGGATCACCTGTGCCTCGTCTTCCAAGAGGTACGCGTCCGCGGTGGTGCTCAGGTGCGCGTGACCGAGGATGGTCTGCACATCAAGCAGGGTCAGGTTCTTGTCCCGGCTCATGCGCAGAGCGGCGGTGTGCCTGAGGTCGTGCATCGTGTAGTTGGTGCCGAGCACCGCGTTGAAGCGGCGGAAGACGGCGCGCAGGGCCTCGTAGTTGAACGGTTGGCGATGCAGTCCTTCCTCGCGGTCGCGTCGTCGGATGGTCCACCAGGTCGGTTCGTTCGGGTCGAGCGGGCCGAGTTCGGCCAGCTAGAGGCGGAGCCAGACGAAGGCGTCCGGGCTGGCCGGCAGCCACTGCGCGTCGTCGCTGCCCTTGCGGCTGACTCGTACCAGCTGGTCTCCCCAGTCCAGGTCGACGCCGCGGATGCCGAGGACCTCGCTGGCCCGGGCGGCGTTGCTGATGTCCAGGGAGAGGATCGCGCGGTCGCGGTTGGAGCGCAGGGCGGCGAAGAGGTCGTTCCAGCGTTCGTCGGGGATCTCTCGGGGCCTGCTCTTGGGGATCTTGGGGTTGTAGCGGATCCGCCCCTCGGGCCGGAAGGGTTCCAGCGGGTTGTGGTGGGCGTGCGGCCGGCTGCCTCTGCGGTCGAGCGGGACGGGGTTGACCAGCGGACCTTGACCGGTCTCGATCCAGAACTCGTAGAAGCCGCGGATGACCGCGTTGCTGTGCCGGATCGTCCGGGGCTGGTACTGGTCTCCCGGGTTCTGCTTCCGGGTGATCGGATTGACCGTGCCCGCCGTGGCCGCCGACTTCGTACGTGGCGAGTTCCGCGGCTTGGTCGTGCGCATGAGCCACAGCACCAGATCCCGGACCTCCGCCGAGGACGCCCTGTTCCACTCGACCTGGACGACGTGCAGCCACCGCCACCACGGCAGGAGCACATACGCGTAACTGCGAACCGAGCCTGGCCGGTTTCGGGCGACGAAGTCCCGTAGGAACTGTCGTACGGGGCGACCGGCACCCCGTCGGGATCCACCACGAGCCACGGCATCACGCCATCCGACGGGACCACCTTGCCCCACCGCGGCGGACGGATTGAACCGAGATCCCGCTCGACCTCATCCAACGACCCCACACAGACCTCCTCCTGTACTGCGTGAGGTCTACCGGTCAGCCCCTCCTCGACACACCCGATGCCCCGGCGTGTCGCCTGGTAGTCCGGTCAACAGAGACACCGCTCGGCACGCCGTGAATGAGGCGCAGTTCGACCACTTCCGTCAGCAGGTCCAGTTCGTGCACGAGGAGGCCGCCCCGCAGTTGCAGCGCATAGAGCACAGCGCGCAGTTCATGGACTTGGTGGCGGCCTGCGCGCAGTTCGTCGCGACGGCCGGGCGGATCGTGCCGAATCTGCGCGGTGAGCGCTACGACGACGGTGAACGCGAGACGATCGGGCGGGGGCTTTCGCGGGTACGGGCCGTAGCCGACTGGATCGAGAACGCCGTCACCCGCGGCGAGGCCGACCTCGACGCAGCTCCTGAAGCTGCTGAAGGGCTCGGGTGAATAGGCGATGGGGCGGGGTGTCACCGCTCACGTCCACGCCGAAGCGATCCTCGGCGCCCTGCTGGAAGCCCGTCCCGCCGGCCTGACCATCAGCCAGCTGATGACCGCCACCGAACGCACCCGCGCCCAGGCCCACACTGGCCTCGCGCATCTGCGCAAGGTCGCGGCCGCGAAGGGACTGCCGCCCGTGACCTGGGACAAGCGTTGGGGATACCGCATGCTGGACGGTGCCCCGGATGTCTGGATCGGCTACGAGCGGGCGTTCTTCGAGACCGTCCACCACCGAGTGGAGAACTTCATCGCCGGGACCCTCCTCCCGCACCAGAAGAAGACCCCCGAGGACCCCTACATCCGCACTGTCATGGCGCAGATGGGCGCGATCGAGTCCACCCTTCAGCTCCTGGCCAAGCTGGAGTGAACCGAAACACGGAAGGCAACGGGCCGCGACCACCCCGCAGTTGACCCCCTCCCACCGGTCGCGGCCCCACACCGTCATGCTGCTGCCCCGCTACCGCTACCCCTCCGACACCACCGATGTCGAGTGGGCCCTGCTCAAGGGCCTTCTCCAGGTTCCCGCCTGCCAGACCCCCAAGGGCGGCTGCCCGGAGAACTGGCCTCGCCGCCGCGTGGTCGACGCGATCAGGTACATCACCGACAACGGGGGCAAATGGCGCGCGCTGCCCGCGGACTTCGGCATCCCGTGGCGCACTGTGTTCGGCTACTTCGCCCGCTGGGCGAAGGCCGGTGTCCTCAAGCAGATCCTTGACCAGCTCCGTCGACGGCTACGGCCACGCCGTCGGCGCTGCGCCTGGCCGGTCCGGGTGATCGTCGACTCCCAGTCCGTCAAGGGCGCGGAAACCGTGTCGAACGCGACGCGAGGATACGACGCGAACAAGCACATCAACGGCAGGAAGCGGCACCTACTTGTTGATCAAGACGGCTTGCTCGTCGACCTGCTTGTCACACCGGCCGACGTCCAGGACCGTGATGCGGCCCGCGTCCTGCTCACCCGCCTCCATGTCGAACACTCCGAGATCGTCCTGATATGGGCGGACAACGGTTACGGCGGCGAGGAGTTCAGCACCTGGGCCAAGACGCATTAGGCATCACGATCAAGGTCGTTGCCCGGCCCAAGGACGCGAAGGGGTTCGTTTTGTTGCCGAAGCGGTGGGTGGTGGAGCGGTCGAATTCGTGGACGATGCGGGCCCGGCGCAACGCGAGGGACTACGAGCGGCTGATGTCTCACGCCGAAGCCCACATCCAGTGGGCGTTCATCACCCTCATGACCCGCCGCCTGGCCCGCCCCCGCCGCCAGACCGAGGAGCTGCCGGCCAGCCTCGCAGCCGCCTGAGACCAACACGCCGCCGTTGCCGTTCGAAACGGCGACCATCGACGCCCCGAGCCGCGGTGCCAGCTCGATATTCGCCTCCTCTTCCCAGGTTGTGGCCCAGACCAGGTCGCACGGCAGCGCCGCGAGCCGCGGCCCGGCCTGTGGGACGAGCCGCGCCAGGTGCGAGTCCGATGCGGTGCCCTCCGGCTCGCGCTGCGAGCCATCACCGAACGGCAGGAGCGGCCCGTCGACGTCCAAGAAGAGCAGTGGACGGTTCCCATGCGCGGTCATGCTGCGCTCACTTCGGGGCGCTCGACGAGTAGCCGTTTCGGAACGTGGCGCCGTTGCGGACGAGGGCGACGAGGTGGGGTGCGGTGATCGCGCGCCAGCGTGCCTGGGCGGACTCGGCGAGCTTGAACACTATGGCCAGGGCGGCAGCGGGGCTGTCGGCGCCGCGGGTGACCCGGGTCCTCAACTTGACGGTGCTGAAGGTGGATCGGGTTCGTCGTCCTGAGGTGCACCCAGTGTTCGGCGGGGAAGTCGTAGAACGCCAGGAGTTCATCGGTCTCGTCGCTGACCTTCTCACCGCTTTCGGCCACTTCGCGCCGTAGGTGCGCTCGAACTCCTTGACGGCCTTCTGGGCGTGGTCGCGGTCTTCGGTGTTGTAGATCTCCTGCAGTGCCTTCTTCGCGCCGGGCTGGGCCGACTTCGGCAGAGCGTTGACCACGTTGCGGGTTTTGTGAACCCAGCACCTTTGGTGCCTGGCCTGCGGAAACACCTCCGCCAGGGCCCGCCACAGGCCCATCGCGCCGTCACCGACCACGAGCTCGGGATCCCGCATGCCGCGCCGTCGGCAGTCACGCAGCAGGTCGGCCCAGGACTCGGTGGACTCGCGCGGTCCTTCGGCGAGCGCGATGAGCTCCTTGCGGCCGTCGGTGCGCACGCCCATGAGGACCAGGACGCAGGAGCGGGCCTGGCCGAGGCGGACCTTGGGGTGGACGCCGTCGGCCCACACGTAGACGTAGTCGGATTCCCACAGGTCCCGGTCCTGGAAGGCGGCGTGGTCGTCGCTCCACTGCTTGGTCAGACGGGTCACGGTGGCCGGCGAGAGCCCTGCAGAGCTGCCGAGGAACTGCTCGAGTGCGGGAACGAAGTCGCCGGAGGACAGTCCGTGCAGGTAGAGCAGGGGAAGGACCTCACTGATCTTCGGGGACTTTCGGCACCGGGGGCCAGGATCTGCGACGAGAACCGCTTACGTTCGCCCGTCTCGGCATCGACGCGCTTGTCGTTCACGCGCGGTGCCTTGACCGGGATCGGCCCGGCGGCCGTGGTCACGGTGCGCTCGGCGTGGTGGCCGTTGCGGACCACCAGACAGCGGCCGGTCTCGTCTCGCTGGTCGGCCAACTCGGCTATGTATTGGTTGACTTCGGCCTCCAGGGCCGCGGCGAGCATCCGCCGGGCGTCCTCGCGGACGATGTTGTCCATCAGGGAGCCGGTCTCGGTGGTTCCGTCGTTGTTGACTACGCTGAGCACGGGCGTGCCTTCCCGACCCGCGCGCCAACGCGGGCCTACTCGATGACCAGAAGTCGATCACTCGGGAAGGTACGCCCTCCGCGTTGTGCGAGGCATCCCTCCCGAGGTCGATCCACAGGTCTCGAGCATTGCTCACTCCCATCCCTCCAAAGGAGCTGCGCCCATCCTCTTTCCGCACCCATGAGGGCTGGGGCTGTCAAGGTCGTACACGACCGTCCCGGCGTGCGGGAGACGCGTGCGCCGGGTGGTTGGTGCTGGTGGGCGGGGTGTCCTGGCCGTGGTCCCCCGGTGTGTGATCATGCGGAGAGGACTCGCATGCGCCCATTCGATCCCGCCCGCGAGGGCGCGCTACTTGGCCCTCTGTGCATCGCGGTTGGCCGTAGCGGCTGACGAGCGCACTCCTCAGCTGCCGTCATCGACGGACGGGGTGTCCAAACAGGCGCCATCGGTGGCGGGATCTGTGGCCTTGACCAGGGGTGCCACCGGTCGGACTGCTCTCCTGCGTGGGAGCCGTGTCGGTTCGTGCGGTTTCCCGCTGGACGATCAGGTCGTCGCGGTCCCGGCTGATCGCCGCGGTCCTGCGCTGGGACTCACTGAGTCCACGCCGTGCGGCCTGGGCGCGGCGCGCGGCGCGACGGGAACCGGTCAAGAGCAGGCTCAGCCCGAGCATGGCCGCTGCCCCGACCACGATGCCGGACAGGAACAGTGTTCCTGTGGAACCGGTGACGTGGTAGCCGAACACCGTGAAGTCACCCGGGGTGAGAGCGTGCGCGCTGCCGGCGTTACCCAGCAGACCGGCCACACCCACGACCACGGCGGCGACGAGGATGATGAGGCCGAGTACGACGAACATGGCGCATCCTCCGGATGCCTGTGCGTATACCTTCAGTGAACGCCCCTGTCGGAGTTGCGTCCAGCCGTGTATGGAAGAACTCGGGCGCGGACGACGATGCAGACGACGTCGGGGTGCTGGCCTGCGGAGACGTCGCGCTCAAATTGGCCAAATGAAGCGCGCAGTGGCCAAGTAGCGCGCTCGGTCACAGCAACCGGAGATCCCCCGCCAAATCCCGCGTTCCCAAGGTGGGAACCCGCCTCGGCGCGAACGTCGTCGGACGCGAACCGGCCGTCGGACTCACTGACCCGCGAGAGGGGATTCCGTCACCTGGCGAGCCTCATTTCGTCGGTAACCCCGGGTGGCTCAGGGGGTGCGGACGACGACGGCGTAGGAGCCGACACCGATGAGGTGCGTGCCGGGAATGCTGCCGCCGGCGGTGAGCAGGGCGGACACGCCGCCGGTGCGGGGGTCGAAGTCGATGTCCTGGAGGGTTCCGGCTTCCTCGCCGTGGTCGGTGAGGACGCGTTTGCCGGGCAGGTCCCGCGAGGCGGCGGTGAGCGGGGCGAGTTCTTCGTCGGCGTCCCGCAGGGCGCCCCGGCCGGGGGCCATGACCGCGTCCGGTCCGACGGCGTGAATGTCCGGCCAGGCCAGATAGGAGCCAGCGCCGCTGGTCTTGGCCAGGCGTAGGGCGGCCACCCGGGACGCCGCGGGGTCGATGACGATGCCGTCGACGGTGCCGATGGCGGTGGCGTCGGCCTTGCTCATCACCGTGAGCCCGGACAGTTCGCTGAGCAGCATCACGCCTCCGCCAGGCGGGCCCGGAACGCCTGCATCATCTCGGTGAAGCCGGGGAGGTCCTCAGCGACGAACTCGGCCGCGAGCGCAGGGACGACCAGGGCCTCACCAGAGACGGCGATGGCCTGGGACAGCGGGATGAACACGGTGCGCTCGTGGTGGCCCAGGGCCTCGGTGGAGGCGATCGCGTAGCCGACCGCCGCCGCGGAGGACCGGGTCACTTCGATGACCACGTCGGTAATCCGGCCCAGGTCGGTGCCGGTGTCGGTGAGCACGCGTGAGCCCAGCACGTTGCCGCCCCCGGTCTCGGACCGGTCGGCGACCTGAGCGCGATCCTCGAACACGTCCTCGTCGCGGATCATCACGGCGCGGCTGCCCAGTCCTGTGACCCCGGGCCAGGGCAGTGCCCGCTTCAGCGGTCCCGAGAACAGTCCGACGCCGCTGAGGGTGAACCCCACGACCCGTCCGCCGGGGCCTTCGAAGACGGTGTCCTTGACCTGCGCGACGGCTTCCCCGGCGAGGGTCACCACCGGCCGTCTGGCGATCTCGGTCGCCAGCATCAGCGCGGTCATTTCGCGCCCCGCTTCCCCGCCCGCCCCCGAGGTACCGCTATGGCGCCGCCCCGCCGCCGCCTCGCCTGCGTCCACAGCGTGGACGCGATCAAGACTATCGCTGCCGCCATGACGACCACGACCCACACCCACCAGTCCACCGTGCACCTCCGCTCGAACCGGGGGCTGTCTGCGTCCAGTGTCCTGCGGGCCCGGTCCACTGTCCATCGTTCCGCCCGGCGCACCGCGCCCCGAAACTCCCTGCTGACGGCCGCCTTCGGCGCCCGTACCCTGGCCCCGTCCGCCCAGCATCCGCAGCCCTCATCCCAACCGCCCCGCCCGTGCCCCCGGACCGACCGCGCGCCGGCCCGGGGGTGTCACGTTGCGTTCACCGACGGGACAGCGTGTGACCACCGACCAGCAGGCGACACCCCCCACTCCCCACCCCGGCCCGGCCGCACCGGCAGGCTGGCGCGACTGGTGGGCCGCGCTGCGCAGAACACCGACGGCCCTGTGGAACGAGGACGCGACCGATTGGGCCGCCGCACTGACCTACTACGCGGTCCTCACCATCTTCCCCACCCTGCTGGTCACCCTCTCGCTGATCGGGATCACCGGCACCCCGGCAACCGCGCACCTCGCCGACCAGGTGGCCGCAATCGTCCCCGCGCGCTCCCGCCCCGCCATCCTGCGCGCCCTGAACAGCATGGCCGACCAGCAGACCCCCGCACGGCTGCTGGCTGCCTTCGGCACCGTGGCCGCCCTGTGGTCGGCCTCCAGCTACCTGAGCGTCTTCCGCCGCGCCCTGCACGCCATGAACGGCGTCACAGACCGCCGCCCGCTGTGGAAGAAGGCCCCCCTCACCGTACTCACCGCGCTCGTCCTGCTGACGCTGCTCGTCTCCAGCGTCCTGGCCCTGGTCCTCACCGGCGACGCGGCCCGCACCGCCGGCCGGATCCTGGGAGTGGACGGCGCCGGCGTCACCGCGTGGAACATCGGGAAATGGCCACTGCTGGCCTGCCTGGTCACCGTCCTGGTCCTGGTGCTGTTCCGCTCCGGCCAGGCCACCGCCTACGGGCTGCGCCACCGCGCCGTCGGCGGCCTGCTCGCCGTCGTCCTGTGGCTCCTCGCGTCCGCCGGCTTCACCCTCTACACCAGCTACGCCGCCTACGACCGCCTCTACGGATCCCTCGCGGGCATCGTCGTCTTCCTCGTCTGGCTGTGGATCTCCAACCTCGCCCTCCTCGCCGGAGCACAGTTCAACGCCGAACTCGCCACACTCCGCCGCTGACCGGCCCCGCTCCGCCCGAGCCGGCATCGCCGCAGCCCTGACCTGCCACCGCCACCTCACCCGGACGGACGGGCGAAACCGCTCGGTGTGAAGTGGCTCCGACGGCGCTGACCCACACGCGCAGGGGCGCGACACACGATCCGCTCCGAGCGGTCCTGCACCTCATCCAGGTCTGCCCATGCGACGATCCGCCGCTGACTGTCAGTCAGCAAGCCCTCGACCGGGCCGAGATCGTCGGAAGACACGTAACTGCCCGGACGTTCTGGTCGTGCCGTGGGCCCCGCGCCTTCTGCAGTGCGGCGGCGTCCGCGCGGCGGCCGGCCGGGTGGGGATGAGGAGGCGTGAGGCTGCACGGCCAGGGGGCGGGGAAGGCGGGCGCGTCCAGCGGTGGGGCGCCGGCGCCGGAAGCGTGAAGTGCCGTCAGCTGTCGCGGGGTTGATGTCCGCTGCGTCTCGTGGCGGTTGTTGCCGGTGGGACCTGGGAGCGGTGCCGCACCGAGGTGTCGACCGGACGTGCTGCGGCAGGTGTCTTGCCGGGCCGGGGCCAGCTTTGCGGCGTTGCGGTTCGCGTCCTCGTGCAGGTCTCAGGGACTGGGTGACAGTGCTTTTCTGTCCGGCTGCCGGGTGGGAACAGCGGCTGCTCGAAAGAGGTTTGTCAGGGTGCGAGACGGCCGTCCCTGACGGCACGGACAAATATGCTCCAGGCCGGGGCGGACACATGCGCCAGCAGGAGAGAGGAAGTTGTCGAATCGCGAATGAGGATTTCGCCTCCGAGAAACCTCACCTCAAGACAATTTCCCTGAGCCCCTCCGCTGTGTGTGCTTTTTCGCCAGGGTGTTCCGCCCTTGCCAGACGCTTTCACTCAGCACCTCCCGTGTCGGACGCGGACAGTTGTCGATCCTGGAAGATCGTCTTCCGCTGTTGCGAAGCGCGCTTTCCCTGGACCCGCAGAAGATTCAAATCGCTTAAGTATCCGCAGCACGGTGCCCGTGGGCCAGACGCGGAGCATCAGCCGCGGGACTGATGAATCATGATGTGTAGTGACTTAAGCGTCCCTTTGGGTGCTCCTGTCTGTCTTTTGACTGAAAACCGATCGCCTCGGCGCGTGAAGGGATGCGGTGCATGAGGGGAGAAGGTGCAGGGTCCGTGCCGTGGGAACCGGGGGAGTGCGCCACGGTGGTGTTCGGCGTGCCGGGTCAGTCCATCCCCCATTCGTGGCGCAGTGCCGCTTGAGCCTTCTTGAGTGTGCGGGTGAGGTGGTCTGCGGCGCGCGCCTGCTCCCCGGCCTGGGCGAACAGGGCATGCCACAGGTGCAGGGAGCGCGGTTGGGTCGGGTTGTTGAGCTCGGCGAGTGTCGGCAGGAGGTGGGCGCTGACGGCGTCCAGGCCGGCGGCGAGGCTGGTCAATGCCGCAGGCAGTCGTCCGGGCGCGTAGGTGGCGTACTGCTCTGCAGCCTTCTTCAGCTGGATGAGGTCGGCCGTCTCGGGATCCGCGGTGTGGAGTCTGCGCCGGCGTATCTCGTACTCGATCCGGCCCACCGAGACGAGGAGATCGTCGATCCGTTGGTAGTGGGCCGTCCAGGCGGTCCGATTGGCGATCTTCCTGTCCCGCAGCTCCCGTTCTGCGTGGTGGGCTATCCGCCGGGTCTCGGCATCGGCGCGGTCCTGCCGCCTGTCGCGCCGGCTGTGGACGAGCGACGTGCGGGCCGTCAGAAGAGTGACGCCCGCGCTGACACCAGCGGCCGCCAGGCTCGACACCAGGGCGAGATACCACGGCAGGGTGCCGGCCGCCTGGGGCTCGGAGCTGTCGGTCACGGCGACGGCGGGACTGCTCTGGGAGATGAGCAGCACCGCGGCCAGCGCGACGACCGCACTGGCCCTGAGGGTGCCCCGTGCCCCGGGCGGACCGCCGCGGAACGGGGCTGTTCGGGGGCGGGTGGATCGCAACGTGGGACCGCGCGTCCCCTGAGCGCTAGACTGCACGACGAACCCTCCTGTCTGAGTTGTATGCAACGGTTGGAGCGGTTTGCGATGGGGAGCCCTCGGCGGTGCTTGCCGGCTAGGCCGAGACGGCTCCCTTTCGTCTTTCTCACGTCATTGCGAAGGTGGCGGTCACCCTCTCGATGAACTCCGGCGAAATGTCTACGGCGTAGTCCCCTTCGACGATCCAGAAGTCCTGCAGATAGTCCGAGGGCTTCCTCTGGTCCGTCATCGGCGCCTTCTCACTGAGAATCAGGCTGCCGTCCGGGTTTTCCAGGTAGGCGACGATGTCATCATTCGCATCGGAGAACTCGAAGATGACGTAGGGCGAGCGGAAGCGCGGATAGATGCCCCGGGAGAACGGCACCACCATGATGTTCACGTGCGGGAGTTCGTTCAGTTCCAGCAGGCGCTGAAGCTGCGCGTGCATCACGGCCTCGTTGCCCACGACGCGGCGTGTGGCAGTCTCGTCCAGGACGAAGAAGAACTGCCGGTCCCGGCTCTCCAGGGCCCGCTTCTGACGCTCCATCCGCAGATTGACCCACATGTCCTGCTGGCCGTCGGAGTCATCGATGAGTACCTGGGCGTACTCCCGGGTCTGCAGCAGCCCGGGGATCAGGTTGGACTCGAAGTTGCGGATGATGGAGGCTGAGGTCTCGTACCCCAGGTACGACGAGAAGCTCGACGTCATCGTCCTGCTGTAGCGCGCCCACCAGGGCTGCTTCCGGGACGTCAGGACCATCTCGGTCAACTCGTCGATCTGCTGCTGGTCGGTGATCTCATAGAACTGCAGGAGAGCCCTGAGATCGGTGACGGAGATCCCCACATCACCGGCTTCCATCCGGATGACCTTCGAGATGGACCAGACCAGGGCGTCGACCACGTCCTTCTGGGTCTTCCCGGCGGCCTCACGGATCGCGCGGAGCCTGCGACTCAGTCTCCGCTTCGCGAATTGCGGATCTTGGTCGGCCACGATGCTTCCTCTCCATCTGACTACAGGTGGGCAGCGACCTCTCCATCAGTACGGCATCTGCATGCGACTCGCAATCTGCGACCAGCGATACGATAGCCAGTCAGATGCTTTCAGCCGTCTGCTAGTTCGTCATCTGCTACCTGTCACTCAACCATAGGGCACGAACCGTTCCGGCCGAAACACCGCCCATCAATCAGATACAGGCGGTGAAAAGAAGCATCACCGGGGCGTGAGGCGTCACCACATGCGCCACCACATGCGCCACGGGGAAAACGAGACCGCGCACCCCACCGCCGGCAGTAACCCGGCCGGACCATCAGGCCCCGGCACTGCCGTGCAGACCACACAGCCACCGCCCTGCATACACCCGCCCCTGCTGCAGCAGCGACTCCCCACGCACGTGTCCTCGATCCACCCAGGGCACGCCCCCCGGCCCGCTGAGGCCGCAACACGGCGAGCGTGGGGTCGCGGGGCCCCAGACACTCACAGAGGGGGAGTGCGTTCGCCGGGGGGCGAGAACGGGACGTGCGCTTCGTGGACTTCCGCCCCTGCTACTACCGCACCACAGCCCGCAGTGGCTGACCGGGACGCGGCCGGGTCTCCGCGCGGGACGCGCGCCCATACACCCGCAGTCCCCTTCTTCGGCCAGGAGACACCGGACCGCACCGGCCACGGCTTGCCATGACGCCCCCGCCCTTGCCTCACCCGTACGGGGGGTGGCCCATTCAGCGCAGGAGATGGGTGAGGAAGTCGTGGGTGGGCCGGTGGGTGGCGTGGATGCGGGTGGCGTGGGTGCCGCGGGTGAGCAGGACCCGGTAGGTGTTCAGGGCGAGGGGCAGATATTCCTCGGGCGCCAGAAGGCGCAGGTCCGGGTCGTGGCTCTGGCCGGGGTGCGCAATCCAGCGGCTGTTCGTCCAGGTGAGGTCGGGGCCGATGATGACCCCGCAGTGGCGGTGCTCGAGTCCCTGGGCGCTGTAGATGCAGCCGATCTGCTGATGGCCGCCGGTGTGCGTGGCCCACAGCTGGTTGTGGACACGTTTCGCGGTAACTGTGACCGGGACCCGCGCCTTGGTGTCTTCAGCGCCTAATTCGCGCGGGTGGCGGCTTGCGTCTCCTCGGTGAGGGTGACGGCGGCGGACACCAGCGGATGGGCCAGGTGCCGGGCCACCCGTACGAGGTGCTGACGCTCGTCGGTGGGCTCGATGTCCGTACCCGGCAGCCGGGCGAGGCGGAGCTCCGGCGGAAGGTGCGGCAGACCGCGGCTGCGGGCCCGGGCCGCGTGCAGCAGCGTCGCGGCCGCGTGAGCGGCCGTCAGGTCCCAGTGGCCGCCCCAGGTGTTGCTGCCGTCGGCGGGCTCGTCCTGCTGCTCCTGGGCCAGCCGGTCGACGGCCAGGGCGGGCATGGGGTTCCACCAGGGGCTGAGCCGACCGGTACCGTCGTTGATCTCCGCCATCAGGTCGTTGAGGTCGGCGCCTGTGGTGAAGCCGGTCCACAGCGGCAGCCGAGGAGCAAGGATCATCCTGTGGTCTGTGGTCTCGTCGATGACGAGGTCGTGCAGCGGCTGAAGCGCCCGCATGTCCCGGTGCTCTTCGCGGCGGGAGCGCAGCGCCAGTGAGGCCAGGGCAATTTGGGCGGCAATGCAGCTGGCGATGGTGGCCAGCCAGGCACTTTCGGCCAGTCCGTCGAGGCGGCGGGGGCCGGTGGCCGAGCCGAGCATGGCGCCGGCGGTGAGGGCGACGTTCACGAGGTCGAGGCCGAGCGCCAGGGCGAACCAGCCGAGCACGTTCCGTACGTTCTCGACGAGTTCGGGGCGGCCGGGGATCGACACCGACCGGCACTCGCGCACGGTCACCACGACGGTGACGATCAGCGTGGTCCAGTAGACGGCGTGGAGGGCGGTGACCTCAGGCACGTGGGCGTAGGCGGCGGCGAATCTCAGCGGGGTCGCCGGGCCCAGGTCGGCGTGAACGTACAGCACGGTCATGGCGGCGATGGCGCCCCCGTAGACGGGTGCCCAGCGTGCGGCCGTGCGGCGCAGCACCGCTGGTTCCCTGCGCTCGGGCTGCCAGAGCTGGCTCAGGGCGTGGGCGTGGGCCACGCACGTCAGCGTGGCGGCCGGGACGAGGAGGGCGCAGATGTTGGCCGAGTGCAGCATCTCGCCGACGAACCGGTACACGAGCGGGGTGGCGAGGAGGAAGATCAACCCGGCGAAGATGAGCACGGAGGCGGTCAGCCACAGGGTCCATTCCCGGTGCTGGCGTGCCGCCAGCAACTTGACCGTGCCGAGCCCCAGGCTGGCGACCGCGATGATCAGGTTGACGGCTGTGAGGAGCGCGGTCTCCATCAGATGGACCGACGATTGGCGAAGCCGGTGACCAGGTGGCTGGTGCGCTCGCTGGCCGGGTCCAGATCGAGCAGGGGCAGCACGACCCGCGCGAAGACCTCACACCGGCGCTCTTCGTCCGTCTCGTAGTCGGCGCGCAGCTTCGCGGGCCGGGTGAGGATTTCCTCCCGGACGCCTGCCGGCAGGACCGACAGCTGTTCCCTGAGCATCTGCACGCTCACGCCGTCGAAATGGCTGTGCACGGAGATGGGGGCGCTGGGGGAGGCCGCGCTGTCCGAGAGGTCCAGGTGACGCACCTCGTGCAGCAGGACGTGCGTGCGGTGGCGGCGGCTGAGCCGGTCGCTGAGGCCGATGTAGTCAACGTCCTCGCACGGCACCGCGATGCCGGTGATGTGCGCGGGCAGGGAGGGCAGCGTGAGAGGTACGACCGTGCGGCCGCGCGCCTCTGTGACGGCGTCCAGCACACTCTGCGGGGTGGCTCCGGATCCCAGGCCCAGCTGGCCGCCGAAATAGTCGAGTGCCGCCTGCCGCTCGCGGGCCCAACGGCGGTGGTCACGTACGGCGTTGCCGACGTTGGCGGTTGCCTCGGCGATGCGGGCGAGGCGGGCGCGGCGTGGGGGCGTTGCGCCGGTGTTGTTCATGGCCCGGTCAGCCCTCCCACCGTGGGTGGGTGCCGCGATGGGCGGGGCACGGTGCTGCTGTGCCGCGTATCAGCGCCTGGTCGGGCGCCCGAAAGTCCTGGTCCATCGGCCGTCTCACGTTCCCCGTATCCCCTAACGCAGTGACAGACTGTGCCTGTTGACCTGCGGAGAGAGAGGCTATCAGCCTGTCCTGACCATGACGGGTTCGGTGTGTCGAACAACCGGGGGCACGGCGCCGACCTCGGGCACCGTGCCCCAGCCGTCGTCTACGCCGCGGCGGTCGCGGCGGCCCTGAGCCTGATCTGCGCCCACAACGCGGTGTCGGAGTTGGAGGAGTAGGAGCTGATCGCCGGGGACGTGGGGGCGCCGGTCCGGTCCCAGTCGAAGTGCTCGATGAACGCCGCGAGTGCCGTGCCGGCCATCATGCGGGCCAGCGGGGCGCCGATGCAGTAGTGGGCCCCGTGGCCGAACGCCAGGTGCCGCGCGAGGGCGCTGCGGGAGACGTCGAAGCGGTCGGCGTCCGGCCCGAAGGCCCCCGCATCGCGGCCGGTGGCCGCGACACAGATGACCACCGCGTCGCCCTGGTTCACCGTGACGTCCGTGCCGGGCACGGCCACGTCCTCGGCCGCGTACCGGAACATGATGGTGTTGATGGGCCCGTTGAACCGGAGCGTCTCCTCCACTACGTCGTCGATCGGGACCGCTCCGTCGTGCACGAGGTCCAGCTGCCCGGGGTGATCCGACAGTGCCTTGAGCGCGTTGGTGATCAGGTTCATCGTCGTCTCGTGCCCGGCGAAGAGGAACAGCATCAGGGTGTAGAGCAGCAGCTCATCGTCGAGAGTGGCGTTCTCGCCGTCGGTCGCGTCGATCAGGGCGGAGGTCAGATCGTCCGCCCGGCGCGCTCGTTTCTCGGCGATCAGAGTGGCGATGACGGCCCCCACGCCCGCCTTGCCCGTGGCGACTTCCTCGGCGGTGCTGTGGCTGTCGTGGATGGCGGTGTAGTCCCGGGCGAGCGTCTCGCTCGTGCTGGGGTCCAGGCCGAACAGGTGGCAGATGATCTGCATGGGCAGTTCGAAGGCGAACCGGCGGCGCAGGTCGACGAACTCGCCCGGGGCGGTGCCGGCGAGGCCGTCGATCAGCTTCTGGACGATCTCGGTGATGCGCGGGCGCAGGCCCTCGACCCGGCGGGGGGTGAAGGCCCGGCTGACCAGCGACCGCAGTTCGCGGTGCCGCACGCCGTCCTCGTTCAGCATGCCGGGCATGGCGATGAACTCCAGGATCCCCCAGTCGGCGGGGACCTGGCCGTTCTGGAGGTCTGCCCAGTGCTCGGGGTTCTTCCTGAAGGCCGGTCCGCCCAGGATCGCCTCGGCGACGTCGCGGTGTCCGGTGGCCCAGGCCCGGATCCCGCCGTCGAGGACTGCAGGAACGAGGGAGCCCCGCTCGTGCAGGCGGCGCGCCTCGTCCAGGACGTTGGTGGCGTGCGGGTCGAGGGGGAAGGGGTCGGTGCAGGTAGCGAGATCCATTCAGCGGCCTCCAGCCGGTGCAAAGGTTTCTGCGCGCCCACGGGCCCGGCCGGGGTCCCAGCTGACGTCCAGGCCGCCTTCGCCGGGTATGCGCACGATGATGGAAGGGCTCCACCGGGTGGGCCGGCCGGGGTGGGTCAGGTGTATGTCGTCCAGGCGGTCGCGCAGCAGTTCGACGCCGTCCCGGACGATGGCCGTGGCCAGGTCGGGCGCCGGGCACTCGTGGGGCCCGTTGCCCCAGGCGAGATGCGACTTATTGCCGTAGGTGCAGGAGGAGCGGGCGTCGGCGGTGCCGAAGCGGGTGTGGTCGAGGTTGGCGCCGGCGAGGCTGACGATGAGCAGCGCCCCCTGGGGGATGGCCAGCCCGCCCAGTTCCAGGGCGGTGGTGGTCACCCGGCCGATGACTTGCTGCACGGGCGTGTGGTCCCACAGCACCTGCCCCATGACGCCCGGGACGTCCGCGAACCCGCTGCGCAGGTCGAGCTGTGTGTCCACCGTCCGGGCCAGCAGCTCCAGGACGTTCGCCAGCCATGCGGTGGTGGCGCCCATCCCGGCGTTGATCGACAGCCAGACCGTCCAGCGGACCTCACTGAGGCCCAGACCGGCTTCCAGGAGCCCCGAGACGATGTCCGCACGGGGCTCTGCGCGGCGCCGCTCCACGTGGCCCTCGATGATCTCAACGAGTTCCTCGTTGGCGGCGAGCGCCCCCTCCCCGCCCTCCAGGAGGGTCATGATGGCCCGCTGGAGCCGCGGCTCGTCCTCCGGCGGAAAGCCGAAGAGCCGGGCCAGCACGAGCATGGGCAGCGGGACGGCGTACTGGCTGACGAGGTCCGCCCGGCCCGCGTCCAGGAAGCCGTCGATGAGCTGGGTGGCGGCCCGCTCGACGACCGCCTTCAGCCGACCGGATCTGATCTTGCCGAGGCTGGCCGTGAAGGCATCACGCAGCCGGGCGTGTTCCTCGCCCTCGGCGTGGAGCATGTTGGGCATCCATTGGACGTGGGGGGCCAGGGGCCAGTCCGGCGGGAGCCCGCCCTGCTGGGGCACGCTCCACCGGCGCAGGTCCCGGCTGTGGAGGTAGCCGGTGCGCAGTACGTGGTTGCACTCGTTCCAGCCGATGACGAGGTAGGCGGGAACGTCCCCGTCCAGGTTGACCTTCACCACGGGGCCGTGCGCGCGCAGTTCGGCGTAGAACTGAGCCGGGTCGCCGACCATCTGCTGACTCGACAGGGGAACGGCCCCGCCGTGCTGGACTGGGCAGCCCGCGGGCTGTAACGCTGGACCGTCGGAGGGGCGCTGTGCCGGGTGTGAGGTCATCGCACGATTCCGTATCGCCGGGATGGGGCCAGGCGGCGCCCGCCGGAAACCCCGAGTCGCTGTGATCCTGAAGGACAGTCCGTCCAACTGTCAACGAATGGCTACACTCCTGGTCGCAGGCGACACAGCCCGGATACGCTGCGGGCGCACATCCATCTGCCATGGCCCCTCTGGAGACCCACCGGTGAATGATCGCCCCAGCGAGGTGACCGCGGCCGACATCGCACAGCTACTGCGCGAGATCGACAAAGCGGCTCTGCGTCTCGACAAGCACCGGGACGAGGTCCTCGACATCGAGGAGATCTCTGCGGCAACCGGTATCCGGCCCGGCCGCGTGCGCGAACTGCTCGCCGGGGCCGAGCCGGAGCAAGAGCCGCGCGTGCGGGAGCTGCGCGAGGAGTTCTATCGGCGGCTGGTGAGTCAGCGCCTGGACGATCTGCGGAAGAAGGGCAATCCGGCGTCGCCAACTGGCGACAGCTACCGTGCTATCGGTTCCGAGGTCAACCTCACCCACACGCTGGTCGAGTTCCTGGTCAAGGGCAGGCGCAGCGCCCGCCCGGAGTACAGCTCCCCCCTGGAGAAGCACTACGGGGTGGATCACGGGTTCCTGTCGAAGCTCGAAGGCGAGGCCCTCGCCGACCGGCTGACCGAGACCAGGGACGCCCTGCACGCCGGGGCTCTGCTGGAAGGGCTTCAGGTCCTCGGAGGCGGGGAGGTGGCGGCCCTGCGGCAGACCGAGGCGGCGGCTCCGTCGCTCGGTGATCTGGTGGAGGTCATGGACGCCCTGGTGGCCCGGAAGCGGATCCGGGACCGCAAGGAGGCGGCAGGTTCTTGACGGCCTCTCGGGGCGGTGGGTCCCGGGCGTACGCCTGAAATATGGGGAATGTCAGGAATCACGCCTTCTGCGGCCTGACCTGGCACACGCGTCTGTAGTCATTTGTTGACAGCACGGTGGGAGGTGCATCAGGATCAGGGCTCGTTAGCGATCGCCGCCGGCGCCCCACGACCAGGCGCGCCCATGCTTGCGGCCTGCTTCCTGCTGGCCTGAGCCATCTCGACGCGCCCCGGTGGCCCCCATCTACAGCAGGAGTCTGTCGTGCCGACCCCCAAGCCCGCGCCGCGTTCCGCCGCTGCATCCGTGGCTGTTCTTGCCCTCACCCTCAGCGCGTGCGGCGGCACAGACGACGACAGCGGACAAAAGCCCGCCGCGCCGAAGGCCACCGTCTCGAAGTCCAGGCAAGCGCCGCCCTCCGGCGGCGACGTGGCCGCCGGGCAGAGCGTCACGGGCAAGGTGGCGGAGAAGGACGGCGCGGTCACCTACGAGATCGCCGCCGAGAAGGTGGACCTCGGCACGCAGGCCGAGGCGGCGAAACTCGTGCAGGACCCGAAGGACGCCAAGGGCAAGGTCTTGGCCGTCGCGCACGTGAAGTTCACGCACAAGTCCGGCCCGGCCGTGAGCAGTTCGAGCGACGTCAACGACGCGACCACCGTTTGGGCCGACCACGAGCGCGGCGCGGTGCTCATCGGTGCCTCCGACGACGCTGCCGGATGCGAGGACGCCTACGACATCGAGGACTGGAAGGCGGGCGAGAGCCACACCCTCTGCACGTCCTACCTGGTCCCGGCAGCGGCGAAGAACGTGCAGGTCCACTGGTCGCAAGAGGACGGCCAGCCCTGGGTGTGGAGCTTTCCCAACAGCTGACGCTCCGCTCGATCGTGAGCGTCTGTGACCCCGGCCAGAGGCCGTTCGACCCCCTATCCGGCCGGCCCTCCCGTGGGTGAGCCGAGGCAGCGGCGCACCCACGTCCGGGATCGATTGAGGAGAGCCATGGCAGTGGCTCGACACCGCACGCGCTTCCTCCACGCCCGCGGACCTCGCTCGTGCGGGGTGGCGCCCGTGCGGCACCCCGCACCCCCGCCTGGCGCATCTCGCTGGCTCTGCCCTCTGTCCCGCCCCGTGATTTCCCTCTGCACAGGAGTCCGTCCCATGGCCGTCTTATCCGCCGCGCTTGAGGTCTCCCCCCGGCCGGTTGCCGCCCCCCGTACGGCGGCGGTGGTCGCGCCCTTCGGTGAGTGCGGCTACGCGGCGGCCCTCGTCCGTCAGGTCTGGCGGCCGGTGGCCGTCGACCTGGCGCCGCGGCTGCGGCCGCACGCTCTCGCGCAGGCGCAGCTGTCGGGACCGTACGCGCACACGGTCGAGCACCGCGGTGCGCTGCGGCAGACGGTCAAGGCGCTGCGGGGACTTGGCGTGTCGGCCGTCGTCGCCGGGAGCGCGGCGGGCATCGCGCTGGCAGAGCGGATCGCCTGGCAGCTGGAGCTGCCGGGCGGCGACCCCGTGGCCGCACTGCTGCGCCGCGATCGCGGCGCGCAGGCCGCCGCCCTGGCCCGGGCGGGCATCCCGGCCCCGCGCAGCGTGCGCACCACGAGCCTGGCCGAGGCCCTGAAGTGGGCCGAGTCCACCGCGCTGCCCGGCCACGTGCTGGCCCCGGCCGCGGCGGGAGTGCCCGTCGAACCGGTGGTGTGCACGCACGAGTTCCAGATCAGCGCGGCCTGGCCCGCCATGTGCCGGGAGGCCGCGCAGTACGCAGGCGACGCGCACCTGGTCCTCACCGAGCAGCTGCCCGGCCACCAGTACGTGGTCAACACCGTGACCCGGCTCGGCTACGACAACACCCCGGACCACATCGTCACCGACCTGTGGGCCGAGACGCGTACCCCCGGCGGACTGCTGGACCGCACCGATCTGCTGGACCGTCACCAGCTGCTGGCCAGGGCGCTGTCGATGTACGCACTGCGCGTGCTCGACGCCCTCGGGGTGGTCTGCGGCCCGGTCTCCCTCCGCATCGCCTACGGCGCGGGCCGCGGCCCGTTACTGGTGTCCGCGCTGGCGGTCCCCGGCACCTCGCCGGCCGACGACGCCCTGCGCGTGGCCACCGGCCGTGACCGCTTCGCCGACGCGCTGGATGCGGTGATCCCGCCCGCCTGCGCCCAGCTCGTCCCCGCACCGACCGGCCGCCAGGTCGTCCGCGTCCACCTGCACCCCCGCCACAGCGGCCGCGTCGACCCCTGGCTGGCGCGCATCCTGCGCCAACTGCCCACCGTGGCCACCGTCAGCGAAGCCCTCCGGCCGGAGGCCACCGATGGCCCCGCAGCCCACGCCGAGGCCGTCCTCAGCAGCGACGAACCGGAAGCCATCGAGGCGGACTGCCGCGTCATCCGGGCCCTGGAACGCGAGGGGCTCTACCCGGCAGACCGGCCCTGAGCAGCCCGCCCGCAGCCTGCCCCCAGACCCACCGATCCCCCCACATCACCGTTCCAGGAGGAGGAACATCCATCATGTCCCGAACCACGACCCGCTCTCAGCGCCTGCACCACCTGGCCCTGCTCACCGTCACCGTGGCCACGGCCCTCACCCTCACGGCCTGCGGCTCCGGCGGGGACACCGACGGCAAGGCTGCTCACACCGCGAGCGCGAGCCCCACCCCCACAGGCGTGGTCACCGCGAAGGCTGCCGCCACGGCACTCGACCACTACGAGAACATCAACAACCAGGCCAACAAGACCGTGAAGACCGACAAGGCCAAGGCCGGGACACTGCTGCGCACGGTGGAGGGCGGGCAGGTCAACGCGCAGTCTTTGGCGGACTATGAGCTGTTCACGACCTGGACCGCGAAGAAGCAGTCGTACTACGGATCGGGCTTCACCTACGAGCGCCGCAAGTACCTGATCCCGCAGGCGGGCTCCGCCAGCTGGTTCGCCGTCCAGGCCACCGCCAGCGGTTCCAAGAACGAATCCCTGATCATCTTCGACAAGGCGGACGGCACGTACAAGGTCGTCGCGGCCGTCTACGCCGACGGCAAGCTGCCGATCCCCAAGGCCGCTCTCGACAAGCACGGACTCGCCACGGCCATCGACCCGGCCAAGCGCGTAGGAGCGCTCGCACCGGACCAGCTCAGCACCGCCTTTGAGGACCTGGCCGAGACCGGCGGCAAGAAGACCGGCGGCAAGCTCGCGTCCACGCGGGCCACCAAGGCCGCCGTCCAGCTCTACACGGACCGCGACAAGGACAAGAACTCCAAGTACGCCACCACCAAGTACTTCGCCACCGACGTGAAGGCCCGGAAGGTATACGCGCTGCGGCTGGCCGACGGCGGCGTGCTCACCGTCTTCCCGACCGCCCACAACCAAGAGACCATGCTCCGGCCCCCGTACATGAGCAGCTACAAGATCGACCCGAACAAGGAGGAAGCGGTCTACAACAGTTCGGGGCGGGTCGTCATCACGGACGAGTTCCAGGGCCAGGCCCTCGCGCAGCTGACCCCGTCGAGCAAGCCGCAGGTCATTGCACGCGAGTACCGGATGGTGGACTCGCGATGAGCGCGCGGGAGTTTGGCGCCGGCACTGCTCCTGCGCACGACCCGTTGCGGTTCCCGCTCGAATCCGTCGACGCCGCCTGGGAGCACGAGCGCGACGCCCGCCTCGCCGGGTTCATCGCCCAGCGCCTGGCCGATGTCGAGGCCACCGGCTGCGGCTCCGAGCGGAAGCTGGCGGCAGGCGTCGGGGACGTCTTCGCCGAGTGGACCCGCAAGCGCGAGCTGGCCCGAGCCACCGACAGCGCCCCGCTCGCCGCGCTGACCAGCGCGTTGGGGTGGCTCTGCGCTGCATCACGCACAGCGCGTGGCACGGAACGCCGGGCTGGGAACCGGCATTCCACCCGCAGGCCATGAGCCCCGAAACCACCCCGGAGATCCCGACGTGACCGCATCTCCCCAGCCGGGCCCCGCCTTCGGCCCGGACGACGAGTTCGATTTCGACTACAGCCCGTCCACCCGGCACGTGACGAATCTGCCCGCACAGGACACAGCCGCCGGGGCTGCCCCGGTGCCCTGGCACTCGGTCAACCCGGCGGGCCCACCGCCCGCCCCGCCGGTCGGCTGCACGGTGTGCGGAGCCCACCCGGTCGCGCCGGTCGAGGTACGCGCCCACCAGGGCCTGCTCCTGCTCATGCGGTGGCAGACGATCGACGGCCCGTTCTGCGCCACCTGCGGCATCGCCCTGATCCGCGAGCTGACCACCAAAACGCTGTGGCAAGGCTGGTGGGGGCCCTTCTCGTTCTTCTGCACGCTCTACGCCCTGCTGTCGAACTGGGACGCCTACCGCCAACTGCGGCGCCTGGCGCCGCCCATCCCGATCCCGGGCCGACCACAGGCCGTCATGGGCAAGCCGGTACTCGACCGCCCGCTGGCCTACGTGGCGATCATCCCTCTGGGCTGCGCCGTCGGGTTTCTCGCCAGCCGGGTCATCTCCGGCGCCTGACTCCGCTCCGCGAGACGACGCTGAACCGCCGCAGCATCATGTGCGCGGACTGCAAGACGGTCTTCGCCCTGGCGACCCGCGACGATGCCCCGCAGGCAACGCCGGGGCCCGCCCCGTGCGCGGCCGCGCCGCCTACCGGGCCGGGGGAGCTCCTCGAAGGGGTACTCAGCTGCTCGTGTTTGAGGTCGTTTGAGTGAGTGCAGGGCTGTCTGGCTGAGTCTGCTGCGGTTCAACGGTCCGTTCGTAACTAGTGTGCTGTGTTTGCAGATTGGGCAGCTGTGGGGGGCGCCGTCATCCCGGTCGTGGGGAGAGTGGCGTCGTCTGTGCTGCTGAGTATCGGACAGAAGAAGGCGACGAGGCAAAACCCAGGAGTCCCGAACTGCTGCTGGAACCTCACATCCACTCGGGATGGGGCAGTTCGGTAAGGCCCGCATCTTGGCCTGAGCCTCAGTTGGCGCGTTGCTTCCGCGTGGCAGCTGTGTGAGCTGCGTGTTTTCGGCGGTGCCCCCAGCTCTTGCAGCCGAACCCCCACCTGGTGGTTGTGCTCGGCGTGCCCGATGACCTTACCGCTGACGCGGGCCCCGAGAGCGGGCAAGCCCATCGCCTGAGGCATGGCAATGATCTCGGCCAGCGCCGTGGATGGCTGCGTGGAACATGCATGCCAGAGCCGTCTTCTCGCCGGCGCACTTGCACCCAGCACTGCCCAGAATCCGGCTGAGGGGCCCGAGAGGTAGCGCACCTGGCGGCTGTTGGACCGGGCAGGCAGCCGGGCTCGGCTCATGTCCCGCCTGCGGCTTCAGGACGGAACTTCCTTGATGGCTGTTTGACACCGCCATGGCCAGCTTCCAGGCTGGTGCATAGCCGAATGATTCGCCCAAAGGGAGATGATCGTGGCGATAAGCATCCGAAAGTGCACCCGACACCTCGTCGGCGCGTCGTGCGCTGCTGCGCTGCTCGCCGGAACGGTGGGCGTGGCGAGCGCGGAGGCGGTGCCGCTGACCACGGTGGAGGCGCCGAGAACGGCGCCACACGGGGACTGTACGGGTTACCACTACGACAAGGATCGCAACCGCATCTGGGATCCGGCGGGTTGCACCCCGCCATGAAGTGAGGCAGCCACTACCGGTCTCACGCCTTTACCGAAGCCGGCATTGTCACCACTGGCGTTCATCATGTCACTAAGGGTGTTGATCAGGGCTTGATGGCACATGCGCCGAGGGCAACCGTTGCAAGGGTCGGCCTTGCACTCAACACCGTTGCGTTTGGCCCCTGAGCTGGACGTCAAGCCCTGCTGAACAGCGCAACGGGACCACCTGGTAGATCAACGATCGGCGAAGAGAGTTGATCAAGGTCAGGGGTCCCGTTGCAGGAGAAGTCTGTCATCACGTCCACGATCGAGACAGCCCGGGGTGTGTTCGCGCCGGGTCATCTGGGGGAGCTGACTCAGATCGTGGACTTCGCGCTGGTGGACGCGGTGCTGGAGGAGACCGGTCGGCGTGAGAAGCGCCTGCGGCTGCTGCCTTCGCGGGTGGTGGTGTACTTCGTGCTCGCTCTCGCGCTGTTCGAACACCGCTCGTACCGCGCGGTGTGGTCCAAGCTGACCGCCGCCCTGACCCCGCTGGACCTGGTGTGTCCTGCGGTCTCCTCGCTGACGCGGGCCAGGCGCAGGGTGGGGGCTGCACCTCTGCGGCGTCTGTTCGAGACGCTCGCCGGGCCCGTCGCCCGCCCCGGGCAGGCCGGGTCCTTCTACCGGGGGCTGCGCACGGTGGCCGTCGACGGGACCTTGCTGCACACCCCCGACGACGAGACGCTCACCTGGCGCTACCCCAAGCGGGCCGGGGAGAGTCTGGAGTTCGGCTATCCGCTCCTGCGGCTTCTGGCCCTGGTCGAGTGCGGCACCCGCGCGCTCATAGCCGCCGCCTTCGGACCGGAGTCCGAGGGTGAACTCCCCTATGCCAAGCGGCTTCTGACCGCCCTGGACAAGACGATGCTCCTGCTGGCCGACACGGCCTTCGACGGCAGCGAGTTCCTTGATGCCGTCCACCGGAGCGGGGCGCGGTTCCTGGTGCGCTCAGGGGCCCGCCGCGCCCCCACCCCCGCCGGGCACCTGGGCGACGGCTCCTACATCGCCCGCATCGGCTACGGCGTCCTGCGGGTACTGCTGCCGGTGCGCGTGATCGAGGCAACCCTCACCGTCACCTTGGCCGATGGCACCGTCCGCACCGAGCAGTGGCGGCTGATCACCAACCTGCTGGACCCCGTCCGCTTTCCGGCCGCCGAGCTTGTTGATCTCTATCACCGCAGATGGCAGGCGGAAACCACGTATTTTTCGATCAAGGCCACGATGCTCGACGGCCGCGTCCTGCGCTCCCGCAGCATCGATGGCCTCGACCAGGAGGTCTACGCCCTGCTCACCGCCTACCAGGCTCTGATCCGCGCCGGCGACGACGCCCTGACCGGACAGCCGGAAGTACCCATGGAACGGATCAGTTTCACCGTCCTGCTGGCCGCCGCAGCCGACACCGTCACCGCCGGCCAGGGAATCTTCCCCGCCACCCTCACCGACCTGGTCGGCACGATCGGCCACGCCGCCCTGAGCGACCTCCTGCCAGCCCACCGACGGCAACGAGTGAAGGCCCGCACCCGCAAGAACCCCACCAGCAAGTACGGCCCGAACGCCGCACAGCACCCCCAGAAGGCCCAGAACTACACCGTCCACACCACCGTCGCATTCTTCGCCCACGGCCTCAACCGCCGCTCACGGCGCTAACGCAACGGTGTTGGCCTTGCACTGGTTACGCGATCTTCTCCGCTCGGGGTGGCTGCACGGCCGGGCGCGGTCCTCACCTGCGGACGCCCTCTAGAAGGTGATCACCGACACCGAATCCGAGCCCTTGTTGGCCACGTAGACCTGGCGCTCGGCGGGGGACACCGCCACCCCCTCCGGGGAGTTGCCGACGGGGATGCCGTCTGCGATGTGGTTCGTCGCGGGGTCGATCTCCGACACCGAATCCGATTTCCCGTTGGCCACGTAGACCTGGTGTCCGTCCGGGGACACCACCACCCCCGTCGGCCGCTTCTCGATGGGGATGGGGCTGCCGACGGTGCGGTTCTTCGTGGTGTCGATCACCGACACCGAGTCCGAGCTGAAGTTGGTCACGTAGACCTGGTGTCCGTCCGGGGACACCGCCACCCCCGTTGGCCGCTTCTCGACGGGGATGGGGCTGCCGATGGTGCGGTTCGTTGCGGTGTCGATCACCGATACCGAGGCCGGTTTCATGCTGGTCACGTAGACCCGGCGTCCATCCAGGGAGACCGCCACCCCCGACGGGAAGCGGCCGACGGGGATGGGGCTGCCCATGGTGCGGTTCGTCGCAGGGTCGATCACTGACACCGAACCCGATTTCCCGTTTGCCACGTAGACCCGTCCGTCCCGGGACACCGCCACCCCCTCCGGGGTGTCGCCGACGGGGATGGGGCTGCCGACGGTGCGGTTCTTCGTTGCGTCGATCACCGACACCGAGGCCGAGTCATTGTTGGTCACGTAGACCCGGCGTCCGTCCGGGGACACCGCCACTCCGGACGGCGAGTCGCCGACGGGGATGGGGTTGTCCACGGTGCGGTTCGTCGAGGTATCGATCACCGACACTGAGTCCGAGCTGAAGTTGGTCACGTAGACCCGGCGTCCGTCCGGGGACACCGCCACCCCCGCCGGGGAGTTGCCCACCTGGATCGAGGACAGTTCGGGATGGGAGGAGGGGGGCTGTGCCAGGTAGATACCGCCGCCTACCGCGGCCAGCGCCACCACCCCCGCGATGAGCCCGGCTCGTCGGTGTCTGGGCCGCTGCGGGCGGGGCGGGGCCTCGTCGCCTTTGCGCGGCAGCGGTCCCCGGGGCGGGCCGGCCGGTTCCGCCGGCCCGGCCGGCCCCATGGGTTCGGTCGGCGGGGCCGATTCCTGAGGGCGCGGCGGCTTCGAGGCGGGGGGCCGCTTGGGTGGCGGCACCCCCGGTGAGGGAGCCGGTTGCTGCAGAGGGGGCGGGTGGGGCCGGGCGGCGACGGAGGTGAGCCGCTCGGCGGCCTCGTCGCCGCCCATTCTCTGCGCGGGGTCCTTGGCCAGCAGCCCGAGGAGGACCGGGGTCAGCCCGGCTGCCCGGCGCGGCGGGGTGGGAGGCTCGAACTGCAGGGCGTTCAGCGTGGCGAGGGCGGAGTCGCGGTCGAAGGGGCCGGTCTCCTCGAGCGCGAAATACAGGGTGGCGCCGAGCGAGAACAGGTCGGCGGCCGGGGTCGGTGTCCCGCTGCGGGCCCGTTCCGGGGCCATGTAGCGCACGGTCCCGACGATCTCCGAGGAGGCGGTCAGGCGGGCCTCTCCAGAGCCCGGCTCCAGCGCGATGCCGTAGTCGGTCAGCAGCACCTGGCCGCCCTCCGTAGGAGAGGAGCGCTGCGGGCCGGGGTCGGTCAGCAGGATGTTGGCCGGTTTGACGTCCCGGTGCAGGATGCCGAGCCGGTGGCCCTCCAGCAGGGCGTCGAGCACCGCCAGCCCGATCCGGGCGACGTCGGCGGGCGGCAGCGGCCCCCGCTCGTGCACCACCGCCTCCAGGTCCATAGCGCCGGGGACGAAGTCCATGACGATCCACGGCAGGCCATCGTCCTCCACGATGTCGTGCACGGTGACGACATGGGGGTGGTTGCGCAGCCGGGCAGCGTGCCGCGCTTCGCAGCGGGCCCTGGCGATCCGGGTGCCCACCTCGCGCTCTGGGACGTCCGGCGGCAGGATGATCTCCTTGAGCGCAACCTCGCACGCCAGTTCCTGGTCGTAAGCCAGCCACACCCGCCCCCAGCCGCCGGCGCCGAGCCGACGCAGGAGCCGGTAGCGCCCGGTGATCACGCGCCGCGCCGCCTCGTTCGCTCCTGTCATGGCTCCCTCTTCCAGGATGGGCCAGCAGGGCTCTTCGGTAAGCGGTAAAAGGCTTCCCTCCACGTATCGCATATCAGTCAAAGAGTGGCAACTCGCCCATTGGTTCGCGACTCGATTAGTGCACGCGTTCGATTATTAGGGCAAGCGGGACACCCGTGTCGGTGGATGGCTCTCTGTGCCGTGACTCTGCTCTCTGCGGGGAGAGAACACCGCGCCTGGGTTGAGCCGTCCAGGTCGACGGACACACAACAAGGCCCAGACGGCTGGCCGTCCGGGAGCCGAGGGGTCTGTTACCGGGATCAGCGGTCGGTGGCACGAGCGGAGTGCGAGCCGACCAGGAGGCCCTTGCCCGATGCGCTGGTCGTGATCTGAGCCGTCAGGCCTGGGAGTTCCCCGAACTCGTCCTGCGGTAGTTGCACGGCCTTGGTGCTTCCCGGCCGCAGGATGAAGTGTCGCTTTACGAACGGTGTCGCAACGAGCTGGTGCACGTCGTTTTCTCTTCGCCGGGCGAAGAGGGTGGTGGTCTCGGGGACCCGGGCGCGGGGGAGGGGAGCACGCCCTGGGGCAACGGTCATCGTTGCCCCCGTTACCGCTCGTCGCGTTGATGCCGGCACTGGGGGCAACCGCCGCCAGTACCTCATCGACCTGCCCGGGGGCGCGAAGGTCGAGCTGGTACCACGAGGCTCCGGGCATGCTGCCCGGGCGGGAACAGTACGTTGCGGCCGTCTCCCAGCCTGCAGCAACCGCCTGACGCACAAGCTCCGTCCCCAGAAACCCGCTGCCACCGATGATCAAGACCCTCATGACGCCCAACGGTAGGGCAGTTGACTGCACTAACTTGGGTCTGAGGGGCCACGAAGTTTCCGGACAGGGACCCAATAGGGTTGTCCTGAACAGGAAATGAGGAAGCAGTGGCGCCACCCAGCAAGTACTCACCGGAGTTCCGCGAGGAAGCCGTCCAGATCGCGTTGAGGTCGAGCAAGACGATCTCCGAAGTCGCCCGGGAGCTTGAGCTGAACCCGGAGACGCTACGCGGCTGGGTCAAGAAGCACCAGAAGCAGCAGGAACCGGCCCCCGACTCGGAACTGACAGTGAACGAGCGGGCGCGCCTGAAGGAACTCGAACGACGCAACCGCGAGCTGGAGATGGAAGTTACCTTCCTGAAAAAAGCCGCAGCGTACTTCGCGAAGGATCCCCGGTAGCAAGCAAGTACGAGTTCATCGACGAGATGCGGCTCGACACCGAGGAGTACGCATACAGCGTCGAGTTCATGTGCGGCCGACTCGGCGTATCCAGATCCGGCTACTACGACTGGCGAGCCCGCCCGGAAACCGCGACCGGCCAACGGCGCGACGAACTGAAGCTGCTCATCGAGAAAGCCTTCGATATGTCCGACAGCACCTACGGACATCGGCGCATCCAGGCCCAGCTGCACCGCTGGGGCGTCACCGCCGGCCTGGAACTGGTCCGCCGGCTCATGCGCGAGCTGGGCCTTGAGCCCTGCCAGCCGCGGCCGAAGAGGTTCAGCCTCACCCGGGCCGCGGCCGGTCAGGTGCCGGACCTCGTCGGCCGCAACTTCACCGCTGACGCGCCCGGCGAAAAGCTCGTCGGCGACATTACCTACATCGCGACTGGGGAAGGCTGGCTGTACCTCGCAACGGTCATCGACTGCTGCACGAAGGAAGTCATCGGTTACGCGATGGACGACCACTACCAAACCCCACTGATATCCAGGGCGATCCGCAACGCGGCACGGAACAGGAACCTCTCGGCCGGCGCAATATTTCACTCCGACCGCGGAAGTAACTACATGTCAGCCGAGTTCGGGAAGACGCTCGACCGGTTCGGGCTCCGCAGATCTTCCGGCCGCACCGGGATCTGTTTCGACAACGCCATGGCCGAATCATTCTTCGGCGCACTGAAGAACGAGCGTGTATCAAGGGTGACTTACCTGACCCGCGAGGCCGCCCGGCAGGACATCACTCGCTACATCGAATTCTGGTACAATCGCAAGCGCCTCCACTCGTCGGTGGGTTACCGCCCTCCACGCGAAGTCCACGCCGAGTACGAGAAGTTGCGAATCGCCGCGTGAAATAGACGGTCAGATACCTGTCCGGAAAACGCGAGGCCCCTCAGTCAAGGCTCGACGTGGTAGCGGTGTGGAAGGCGAGACGCCGTCGTTGCCTTGGCGCGTCGTGAAGGGGCTGGGCCTGGTCCACCAAGGCCGTGAGGGGGAGAACCGATGGACGTTGTGGGCACATCGATCACAGCGGTGGTTGCACTGCTTGGCGTGGTTCTGGGCGGTTGGTTGTCCATTCGCAATCAAGACCGGTTGTGGCAGCGTGACCACGCGCGCCAATGGAGGGACATCCGCCTCGCTGCCTGCAAAGACTTCGTGGCTGCCTACCGTGCCTCGTGGCGCACAGCGTGCGCTTCACCACCCACCTGCGGGCCAGTACGACAAATTCGCGTTGCCCGTCGGATCGGCGCACGACCTCGATCCGGACTCCGTGACGGGCGAACGCCTTCGCCAGCGCCGGACCCTGGTAGGCACTATCGACCCACACCAGCTTCAACAGCCGGCCCGGCTGGTCCATGAACGTCTCCAGCAGCGCGGGGGCGGCCTCGGAGTCGTGCACATCGGCCGTGGTCACGGTCACCTCCAGGAGCAGGCCCTCGGAATCGGTCAGGATGTGACGCTTGCGCCCGTCACGTGACTTGCCGCCGTCGTATCCGCGACTGTCCTCGCCGACGGTCTCGGAGGCGTCCACCGACTGACTGCCGATGATTCCCGCACTGGGCTCGGCATTGCGGCCTGCGCGTGCCCTCGCCGTGCGGCGCAGGCGTTCGTGCAGTTCACGCACGTAGTCGCAGGCCCGCCAGCGGCGGAAGAAGTCGTAGACCGCCCGCCAGTGCGGGAAGTCGACCGGCATGGCCATCCACTTCACGCCGTTGTCGACCAGGTAACGCACAGCGTCGAGCATCTCGCGGTGGCAATACGCCTCCGGACGCCCGCCCCGCTTGAGCAGCCAGGCCAGCACCGGCATCGCGGAGCGGACCTCGGCCCACTCCGCATCCGTCATGTCACTCGGATAGCAGCCTGCCCGCAGCCCCGGAGCGACCGAACCGGTGCACGTAGCAGTCACACCCAGGGGTGACCGCGGTGGACGCAGGCACAGTGGTACTGCTCAACTGATCAGGCAACGGGCTTCCTTGGTCGTGCTGGGTGTCGTAACCGCGTCACTACCAAGGGGTCCGTTTTTTCATGCCCACGGCCGCACCCGTACCTCTGTCACGGCAGCTGTAAGTCTTGATTGTTGAGGTGTCCGTGCAGGTCAGGGGGGTGGCCGCAGACACGGGAATGGCCACCGTGATCATTGACGTGTGTGAATACGATCAAGAACCAGGTGGCCGTGGAGGCCACGATAGCCGAGCGGGTCTGGACGGCGGCGTTCGGGTCGCTGATGGCGGCGGTGGCCGTCTGCTTCCCGCGCCGGGACTCGCGGATGCTGGGCCGGGCGATGACGCAGGGCATGCTGATGGAGCTGGAGCGGCGCAACTGCTGGACCCTCGCCGAGGCGCTCGGGCACGACGGGCCGCACCGCCTCCAGCACTTCCTCTCGCGCGGCGCCTGGAACCATGACCTGGCCCGCGACCATCTCGCCGCCTGGGTCGCGGCCGAACTCGCCGACAACGAAGCCGTGTTGATCGTCGACGAGACGGGTGACGAGAAGTCCTCCACTGACTGCGTGGGAGCCTCCCACCAGTACTCCGGCGCTCTTGGCGGGGTGGGTCTGTGCCAGGTCGCCGTCCATCTCACCTACGCCTCGCCGCGCGGTCATGCCCTGATCGACCGCGAGCTCTACCTGCCCGCCGCCTGGGCCGAAGACGAGGAGCGCAGGCTGCTGCGGCACGTGCCCGACGAGGTCACCTTCGCCACCAAGCCTCAGCTGGCCGCCGCCATGCTGCACCGCGCCCGTCAACTCGGCCTTCCCGCCCGCTGGTTCACCGGCGACGAGGTCTACAGCAGCCTGGAGCTGCGCCGCACCGCCCGCACGCTGGGCTTCGACTACGCCCTGGCGGTCAAGGCCGACCATCGCGCGAGCACTGCCGTGGGCCGCTTCAGCGCCACTGAGCTGGCGGCGAAGGCGCCGGCCAGGGCCTGGATGCGACGACGTACGGGCAACGGCACCAAGGGCGACCGCCACTACGACTGGGCCCTGATCGACGTCCTGGCCGACGACGCCCCCGCGGACCGGGACGAGGCCGGGCACGCGTTCCTCGTCGTGCGCCGCCACCGTTACACCCGCGAACTGTCCTTCTACCGCTGCCACTCCATCACCCCCGTCAGCCTCGCGGTCCTCGTGAACACCATCTGCACCCGCTGGAAGATCGAGGAGGATTTCCAGGGCGCGAAGGGCCTGGCCGGACTCGACCAGGGCCAGGTGACCTGCTGGACCTCCTGGATGCGCTGGAGCCTGATCAGCCTGTTCGCCGCCGCCGTCCTCGCCGTCACCCACGCTGCCACCCGCACCATCGACGGAACCGAACACGGCCTTCAACTCGCCCCGGCCAGCGGGCGCGAACTCCTGGCCGTCCTGCGGATCACCGCACTCCCCACGCCCCGCCGCGACCTCGAGCACGCCCTGCACTGGTCTGCCTGGCGCCGTCACCACCGGCACCAGGCCACTGAGGCCCACCGCCGATGGAACAACATCACCGCGGCGGCGACCACATGACCGGAGCCAGACGATCAAGACTTACAGCTGCCGTGTCTGTCCAGATGATCACCCGCGCCGCACACCTCGAACGAAATCCGGTTTGCCACAACGCACTTAGCCGACCGAGCGATGCGACGGGAGCCAAAGTTGAGCGTAGTCAACGGCGTCCACAAAGCTCAGCAGCTTGCATTGAGCTGATCCGATCAGGCTGCTTCGCACACTCTCACCCGCTGACGCCCGTTCAAAGTCCGCTCCGAGCAGGCCGAAGTCGCTGTCGTCCAAGGCAACGTCTTCGTACTCCCACCACTGCCGCAGGCCGTTCCTTCGGATGACGCACCTGTAAGTGCGGCGGGGAGGAGCGTCGACTCGGTACTCACTGAGATGGAATGCAGTACACCGGTCGAAACCGACGCCCAGCAGTAGTACTTGCGCTTGCGTGTCGTACAACCGGGCGAGAGGGGAATCCTCGCCGAGGTGACAGTCGGGATGGTGACCGTCAATGATCTTTGCGGCTTGAGCACCCAGCGCAGCGAATGATGTCTGTGGATGACCGCTGCGCGCGGACTGCGGATGGCACCGAACCGCCTCGGCCAGGACGCCCATGCCCGTAGATGGAGTGTTTGCTGGATCGAAGGGCGGCATATTGTCCCAAAAGGCGATGCGAGCCTCATCGCTCAGACCGCGGATCCGTTCCCGGTGAGCAGATGACGTATCCGAGTTGTCTGAAGTAAATGTGGGGACCACGAGCGTGCCTTCGGGGCCCAGCACACGACTGAGCGCACTCAGCACGGAGGCAGCGCCACCCGCGACCCTTCCCACGGAACTCAGCGAGGCGTGCACCATCAGGGTGTCGCCATTTGCGATACCCAGTTCGGTGAGCTGGTGAGTGACTTCAGATTCGGTGAGCTCTTCCATGGCAGAGACAGTGCGCATGGTTCCCCATTCCCGCCGCCCCCACGGCAAGGTGGGCGGCGCATGGTCGGTGACGGCTCATCCTAGATCCCAGCGCCAGACAGATTCTGCCCAATGAGCAGGAGAAGACCACGTCGAACATAGTCATCATTTCCACTTGTGGGGGTCTGGAACCTAACTGCGAGCCGAAGCGCTGCGAAGCTCTGTCTCTGCGCCCCTCAGGCAGTGCAACGTCCTCTCGTGGCGATCGCCGACCGCGTCGGTCACCCGCACACGGATCTCGAAGTCCTCCAGCAACTTGGTGGCCTGCTCGGAGAATCGGCCAACGTAGACAGTGCCCAGGACAGCGCCCTGGCCGATGGTGTTCAGGTCGAAGTCCTTGCCGATCTCCAGGCTCAACTGCTCCAGCCCTGCCACCATGGAACGGTGGCTCACCCATTCCCCACCCCACCCTTGCCTGTGTCGAAGCCGATAGCTGACCTCGTCCACGGCAACGCTGTGGGTCCCTCCGTTCCGCATCTCGACGTGCCAGACGTGGCGCCCATTCATCCCGTACTCGTTGCTTCGGGGCTGGGCACGCCATCCAATCAACGGGCGGACAGCTCGGGCGTACTGCGCTCGGGCGAATGTCAGTCCCATGGCGACAGCAAGCAGACTCGCCGCTGAAGGGCGATCCAATAGAGACAGGCGCCACATCCCTGAATCCCTCGCGCCCGGTTCAAGATTCGTACGAACTATTTCCCACAGCAACATCAGGAAGAGCAGGATCACCAGACCCATCGGAACCTTGAACAGTACGAAGCTCCGGCCGATTTTGCGCGTGAGTTCCTGGCCTTCGAACCTGTCCCGCGGCATACCAAGCCCCCCAACTTGTGCCCACCCGTTCGTCTGTTCTCCTCAGAATGCGGTACGCAAGAACCCCCGCCAAGAGGCTAGTGTCCTGCGCCAGGAATTCGATGTAGATGTGTAGCCTTGGGCTGTGGCGCGTATGGGACGGCCGATGGCCGAGCTGACATTGACGGATGAGGAACGCGAGACGCTGGTCCGCTGGTCACGGCGGGCCAAATCCTCGCAGGCGCTGGCGCAACGCTGCCGGATCGTCCTCGGCTGCGCGGACGGGAAGTCGAACCAGGAGGTCGCTGCCGAGATCGGGGTGTGGCCCCAGACCGTGGGCAAGTGGCGGCGGCGGTTCCTCGCCGGCCGGCTGGAGGGCCTGGCCGACGAGCAACGCCCCGGCGCCCCGCGGAAGGTCAGTGACGAGCAGATCGAGGACCTGGTCGTCGCCACCTTGGAACGGACCCCCAAGGACGCCACCCACTGGTCGCGGGCGTCCATGGCCGCCGAGAGCGGGCTGTCGAAGTCCACGGTCGGCCGGGTCTGGAAGGCGTTCGGTCTTAAACCGCACCTGGTGGACACCTTCAAGCTCAGCAAGGACCCGCAGTTCATCGAGAAGGTCCGCGACGTGGTCGGGCTCTACCTGGACCCGCCGGAGCGGGCCCTGGTGCTCTGCGTGGACGAGAAGAGCCAGATCCAGGCGCTGGACCGGTCCGCGCCGGTGCTCCCGATGATGCCGGGCATGCCCGAGCGTCGCACGCACGACTACCTCCGCAACGGCGTGACCACGCTGTTCGCGGCACTGGACGTGGCGACCGGTGAAGTCATCGGCTCGCTGCAGTATCTCGTGTACCAGATCTCCCGCGAACTGGGCCTGACCCAGGACTGGCCGGTTGTGATCGTCGGTATCGGTAACCTCGGCGCCGCGCTGGCCAACTACGGAGGATTCGCGTCCCGCGGCTTTCGGGTCGCCGCGCTCATCGACGCCGACGCGCACTTGACCGGCAAGCTGGTCGCCGGTCTGCCCGTGCGGCATGCTGATGAGCTGCAGGAGGTCGTCCAGGTCCAGCAGGCGTCCATGGCCGTGATTGCCACGCCCGCCGGTTCGGCGCAAGAAGTGTGCGATCAGCTGGTAGCCGCCGGGGTCACCTCCATCCTGAACTTCGCGCCGACCGTCCTGTCCGTCCCGGACGGCGTCGACGTGCGCAAGGTCGACCTCTCCATCGAGCTGCAGATCCTTGCCTTTCACGAGCAACGCCGGGCCGGCGAGGAAGCTGAACAGGAAGCTTCGAGCACGGAATCGAGAACCTCGAGGCCTTCATGGGAGGAAGGCCGCAGCGAGACCCGCATGAGCAGCTGAGTAGGCGCACCGTCACATCGCGCACGGACGACACCTTCTGCCCAATCGGGGAGGCAGGTGCTGGAGATCGGGACCGGCACCGGATACTCAACCGCAGTCCTGAGCACCCGGCTGGGCGAGCAGAACGTCACCTCGATCGAATACGACGAGGACGTGGCCGCACGGGCACGGACAGCCCTCGGCCGACTCGGCGTGTACCCCACGCTCATCAGCGGTGACGGCCTCCTCGGCTACCCCGACAGCGCCCCGTAGGACCGCGTCATCGCAACCTGCAGCGTGCACACGGTTCCCGCGGCCTGGATCGAACAGACCCGGCCCGGCGGGCTGATCCTGACGACCATCGGCGGCTGGCTCGGCTCCTCGGAGCTTGCGCGCTTGAACGGAGATCGCTATGGCCAGCAAGTTCAAAAGGGTGGCCCCGTCCACGAGCGCATCGTAGAGCTGCAGTCCCAGGTTGGCGAGGGTCGCGAAGTGGTCCGGTAGAACTTCTGCCGGCCCGGCATCGTAAGGCAGAAGGCCGCCGAACGCGGTGCCGTGAACGGCACACGGATGGGGAGAACACCGCTGTCGCTCTCGCCCCACAGCAAACAGCCTGGCGTGTGGCCAACAGCGTTGCCCGTCCGCCACACGGGGTGTCAGCCGACCCGGCGGGTGGCCCGCCCCGTCGCAAGCCCGATACCCCCGTGCCCCGGGCGCTGCGCCGGCCCTGTGACGAGCGCGCCCAGCAGTCCAGGACGAGGCCGTGGTCCCGCAGTCGGCACCCTTGCAGTCCACGACAAACAGCGACAAGGCGTCTGCCGCGTCTGCGGATGCGACCCCTGCCCGCTACCGAGGCGACTTCCCGCAGGTCGGCGACGCAGGCGTTCAGGCCAACCCGGAAGGCAAGCTCAAGCCGATCCAGACTCGAACGGTGTCCGGCGCCTACCTCAAGCACGTGACGGCGCTGGGATCTTCCGACGTCGGCTGACTCGCATGTGGCCCCGGCCGCCTGGCCGTTTACCGCCGATTGGGTCAGCATGGGCGGCTCGGCCGCCCATGCGCCGGAGCCCTACGGGGCCGCAGCGGCGGCGTTGAGCGAGCGGCTGCGCGAGCTCGTCGATGCCGGGCTCGTCACCCACACCCACCTGCCTTCAGCTCCAACGGCAACTGCAAGGCCACCACGGCGGCTGTCGATGGCCGCTACCGGGCGGTCGCGTAGCGCCGCCGTGATGGAAACGGAGGCGAGGAAGGCTGCCACACCCTGGAGCAGCAACGCCCCACAGCCCGGCCCGGCTCAAAGATCCGGATCGCCGTCCTTGGAATCGGGCTGAGGAGGGCGAACATCGCGAAGGGCCTCGCCAGCAATGTCCTTGAACCGCTGGAACGGTGGGTCCTCGCCCGTCAGGTATCCAAGGTACTCCGTGAGCGTTGCCAGGCCGCCTTCGATCCAACGGACCTGATCCATCACGGCCAAGGCGAACAAGCGTGGAGTCAGATGGTCGGGGACTTCGAACCGCACGTCAGGGAACGCATCGCTGATGTACCGCATGCACATGGATCGTCCTTGCGGGTCTTGCATCATCGGCAAGTCCAGGAACGCGTCGCTCAGTTCTGCCATGTAGCGGCCCACTGACAATCGCTCGGCCTGCGGGCTGCTCCGCCGCTGTGGCACGGGCTCAGTGTTATTGCGTGAGGCGGCGATCCAGAGGGCATGGAAATGCCGGCGCTCTTCGGGCGCAGACAGGCCTGGGGCTTGCTCGCTCAAGGCCTTCACGATGATGTCGACCATGCCCCACGTCGGCAAGCGCCCCCTGCTGAAGACATCGTAGATACGGCTGTGGCTGAACGCCCCTCGGCCAAGTGCCCGCTCCAGGTCGCGCACGGACGGCTGGCCTGCGAGCAGGTGCAGATGGTGGAGCGCATCGTTCAGCTCCTTCAGCCGCCCAGGTGCAAGCTCAGGTCTGCGGAGTTTTCCCAACAGGTCCTCCTGCCGTCTGGTTCTGTCTGATTCTGTATGACAACACTTCCTGAAACAGGTCTCCCCGGGCAATACGTACGGCGTTGTCGGACTCCGTAAAGCGGGCTCCCAGGGCCCTCACCCTGTAGGTAAAGGGCCGTGCATAGAGGGGAGTTGAGGTTCATGGAAGGCGAGCGCCTACGACGTCTGCGTCATGCCGCGCTGTTCGCGGCTGTGCGAGGAGCGTCCACCGCGGCCGGCGGTGCGCTGGTCGGGGCGATCCTCTGGTGGATCCGGCAGCGATGATGCGGGAGTTGCCTGTGCCGCCAAGCCTGCTGCACAGGCATGCGGCGATGGCTGCGGGTGCCGGCCACTGTGATCCAGTTGCTCAACTGGGCTGCGGGCTCCCTTTCCGCCTGATTTTTGGCGGACCTGCCTGACACCCGTGCTGACTGTGTTGCGCGGGCAGCACGCTGCCCGGGGGACCGGCCGTGTCACCGGGCCACCGTCATGGCCGTCAACCGGCCCGGCCGGCCGCGTCCTTCCGGGCCTCGACCGCCAACCGGGTTGCACGCTCGCGCAGTTCGTCGGGGTACTTACGGGGAGCAGCCATGAGCGGCATCCTTCCGGGTCTTCGATGTCTCCATCAAACCCGGGGCGGTTCCAGGTTCTTCTAGAGGTGGAACCGGGCAGGAGTCGTCACCTATATCCGTGACCAGCTTCGCCGGAGGATCCGTACCGGCAAGGGCCGCTGCCCGCACCCGGTGACCCTGATCGTCGACTCCCAGTCGGTCAAGGGCGCCTCCACCGTCGGCCAGGGAAGCCGCGGCTACGACCCCGCGAAGAAGATCAACGGCCGCAAACGACATATCACCGTGGACACACTCTGCCTGCCCGTGATGATCATGGTGACGGCCACCGACCTCCAGGACCGCGACGCCGCCCGCGACGTGTTCTGGCGCCTGCGTCTGACCCAGCCGCAGATCACCCAGGTCTGGGCCGACCGCAGCTACGCCGGCGACCTCGTGGACTGGGCCCGCGACCGCCTCTGGCTCACCCTGCGCATCGTCTCCCGGCCCAAGGGCACCAAGGGCTTCGTCGTCCTGCCCCGCCGCTGGAAAGTAGAGCGCAGGATGTGCGCCACGAGGCGCTCTGTTTGTATCCCTGGCTCGGCCGGGAGGAACTCGGAAGGAGGTTCCTGGGCCTGATGACTTACCTGGATCCGAAAGGTGAAGGGGACAACAGCATGTCAGGAAACCAGCGACCGTGCTCAGTTGTCGCAGACGGTGCGCTCGGAGGCCCGCGCGATATGGCGAAGACTGGATTGTTTGAAGCCCAATCTCCAGCAGATGCAAGTTCTCATCCGCCGGAACGACAGCTGAAACCGGCGCCGCACCCTGCACGGGGTTCGATCGTGCCCCCGTGCACCTCCGGGGTGCGGAGCGATGCCCAGCGAGGGCATTCAAGGAGATGAGTGGGACGCCTGTGTCGCGCTAGAACGTACAGCAGAGACGAACGTGGGATCGCCTACGGGACGCGAGTCCTATGGCGACGGAGGCCCCGTAGTGGTCGCCGGAGTAACGGCTGGCCGGGGAGGACGGGAAAGCCGTCCACATCGGGCGAAAGGGGCCAGGTGGCTCGGACACGCCAGACCCGGGAGGTATGCGAAATGCAGATCGCCGCAACGGCGCCGTGTGTCCTGCGCGAGCAGTCTGACTCGCTCACGCTGTAGTCACTGGAGAGCCGGATGATCGGGAAACCATCACGTCCGGTTCGGCGGGAGGCCGCGCGGAAAAGGATCTGCCACGGCAGACACCTCGCCGCGCGGCCGACCCAACCGGCTGGTGCATGAACGCCCGCCGCAACGCCCGCGACTACGAACGCCTCCCGCAGCGCTCCGAAGCACACCTGAACTGGGCACTCATCACCATGATGACCAGGCGCCTCACCCGCAAAAGCCCCCACACCAGCTGGACGAAAAAGCGCACCGGAAATGGGGAGATGTCCTGTTGACCCGGCTCACCTCGGTCAGAGGTGGGCGACTGGTCTGATGGGTCAGTCCAAGGTCTGCGTCAGTTCGCTCCGACTCGGGGCGTGGACGATACGGCCGTACGCTCCGTTGACGATCGGCATATAGGGCGGGACGTGGCCGCACTCGATGTCGGCGATGATCGGCACGTTGAAAGAACCGAGTGCGTCGAGGACGGCCTCGTGCTGGCTGAGGGAACGGTTGCCGGGTGCGTTGGTCCGGCCTACGAGAACCGCGTTCGCCCGGTCGAAGAACCCAGCGAGCTTCATGCCATGCAGGTTCCGGCAGATGGTGAAAGCATCGTCGCCAGCTGCCTCCACATACACGAGGAGCCCATCCGGTGACTCGTTGCGAGCGATGGCCGAGACGTCGAGGTAGGACGTCCCCGCGAGATTGCACAGAGTTTCGATGCAGCCGCCGATCAGTCTTCCCTCTGCCTCCACGTCACCACTCCCGTTGAGCCGGGTCCAGGCGCCCACGGAGTCGAGCGTGTACTCGCGTATGTCGGGGCAGGCGGCAAAGTCGTCGAAGCCGGTGGTCCGGTGGCGACCGGGTGGAGTCTGGGTGAACTGGTGCCCCGGGGGCGCTGTAACGATGTCGAGCCACGATCGCAGTCCGTCAGGCACTCGGTAGGGCGTGTCCATGAGGTTGTTGCCATGGACGGTCGCCGTCCCGGTAGCCAGAGTCATCGGCGTGATCAGGGTCGCCATGTCGGAGAATCCGACGAGCCAGGTGGGCTCTGCCTCCCGCAGCCTGTCCCAGTCGAGCAGTGGCAGCAGGTCAATCGCGGTCTCTCCGCCCCACGGCGGCACGATGGCCTTGACAGTGGAGTCGGTCAGCATCGACATCAGCTCGCTTGCGCGGTCAGCAGCCGAAGCACTGACGTGCCCGGAGCCGTCCATGCACCGGCCTATAACGACCTCGTACCCGCGATCCTGGACGTCACGAACGGCGACATTGAGGCGCTCACGCAGTTCCTTCGCGACCCCGCTCGATGGAGAGGTAACACCAACACGGTCACCGGGACGCGGGGGGGTGCCTCTATGTTTTCCGTCAAGGCGCCCCTGACGGGTTTGGGGTGGTTCGGGGTTACTGGGGTTATGCGGCGAGCTCGACGTCCGTCGGTGTCCGGGATTCGTAGAAGGTGCCGTCGCGGAGCATGGCGAACAGGACGCTGATGCGTTGGCGGGCGAGGCGGAGGAGGGCTTGGGTGTGGGTCTTGCCGCGGGCTCGTTGCTTGTCGTAGTAGGCGCGGGAGGCGGGGTCGGCGTTCATGCAGGCGAAGGCGGACAGGAACATGGCCCGTTTGAGCTGCCGGTTGCCGCCTCGGGGTGCGTGTTCGCCGTGGATGGAGGTGCCGGACGACTTCGTGGTGGGGGCGAGGCCGGCGTAGGAGGCGAGGTGGGCGGCGGTGGGGAAGCTGGTGCCGTCGCCGACGGTGACCAGCAGGACGGCGGCGGTCCTGACGCCGACGCCGGGCATCGACGTCAGGACCGGGGAAAGAGGGTGCGCCTCCAGCAGGGTGTTGATCTGGGCTTCCATCGCCCGGCGCTGGGTGTGGACGGCGGCCAGGGAGGCGGCCAGAGAGGGGATGACGATGTCGAGGGTGCCGGTGCCGGGGACGACGACGGTCTGCTCGTCCAGGGCGGTGAAGACGTCGTCGATGAGCCGGGATGCCATGCGCGGGGCCTTGGGCCGGATGAGCTCGACGAGCCTGCGGCGGCCGGCTTTGCGCAGGGCGGCCGGGGAGCCGTAGCGTTCCAGCAGCCAGGTGACGGCCTGGTGGTCGAGGCGGGGGCCCAGGACGCGCTCCAGCGACGGGTGGAACTGGGTGAGCAGGCCGCGTATGCGGTTGGAGGTGCGGGTTGCCTCGGCCGCAAGGTCCTGGTCGAAGCCGACGAGCACGGTCAGTTCGGCGGTGATCTCGTCGGTCAGTTCCAGCGAGCGCAGGGTGTGCGGCATGGTGCGGGCCGCGTCCGCGATCACGGCGGCGTCCTTCGCGTCGGTTTTCGCCTCGCCCGGATACAGGTCGGCGATCCGGCGCATGGCCAGGCCGGGCAGGTAGGCGACCTTGCAGCCCGCGTCGCGGGCCACGGTGAGCGGGAGGGCGCCGATGGAGGCAGGCTGGTCCACGATCACCAGGACGGTGCCGAACTTGGCGGTCAGCTTGTCGAGGACGGCCCGCAGTTTCGGCTCGCTGTTGGGCAGCTGCTTGTCGAGGACCTTCTTCCCGGCCGGGGTCAGCCCGTGCCCGTGATGGGCGCTCTTGCCGACGTCCAGGCCGAGGAACACGCCCACGTCTTCGGTGTCGAACATCGCGCCCTTCCCGGGGTGTTGAACGTGCCGGCCTCGGCAGTGGTGTCGTGCTGGCGCATCCACGTTATGCAGACCTGCCATCCGCGAGCTGTCCGGCATTGCGCCGGACCGGGTGGTGGCCGGACCTCTGATCAGCGTCTCCGACGGCACCTGCCGGGCCCGGTGACACCACCCCCCAGGTCATCCGTTCGACAGGGGGACACAGTCATGCCGGGCCCGGAGGCCAGCGGCCCCATTGCGGAGCCGCGAAGAACATAACGGGGGGGGTATCGAACAGCCATGCGCTGAATTTTGACACAGTGCCATATCGGGAGGACAGCGAGTTCTATGCGCTCCAAACGGCACGGATGTCTGGTCACCAGGTTCAAAAACACCTAGTCAGCCCGACTGGGCGGACCTCAGCGCCGCCAGCAGCGTACGAGCGTCCCGGACCGTGGGATGGCCGTCACCAAGACGTACGGAGACCTCGTCCACGACGCGTTCGGCGTACGCTGTTCCGCTTGTCCCGTCGTAGCCGAGCATGGCGTGGGAGACCTTGAGGCGCAGGGCCAGGGGGTGGTCCTCGCCGAGCCGGGAGCGCGCCTCCGCGGCGAAGGCGCCGCATTCCCGGCGTACCTGCTCGGTCGGCTTCGAGCCGCCTTCGCGTTCCCAGGCGAGGACTTGGGCTTCGAGGTCCTGGGCTGCGGTGTCGGGGGTGCGGGCCTCAGGCGGTGTGTCACCGGTGCCGCCGCCCATCTCCGGCCGTGCGGCGACCGTGGTGTCGTCCGGTCCCTCGACCCGAGTGTGGACGAGCGTCTCGAAGCGGCGGGTGGCCGGGAGGGTGGCGTGCTCGCGGATGAGGGTCGTCGCCTCGGCGGGCAGGGGCGGCGGGGCGCACCGTTCCGCCTCCGGTCGCAGGGGTGCCCCCGCCGGGCCGGCCGCGAGGGCCGCGGCGACCTCGGCGGGGGTCGGCCGCCGGGCCGGATCGGCCTGGAGGCACGACCGCACCACCTCCTCCAGTTCGGCGGGCAGACCCGCCAGGTCGGGCGTGCCGTCGCAGATGTTGCTCATCACGGCGAGGACCTTCCTGCCCCAGGGAAGGCGCCCCAGGGCGAGGCGGGCGAGGAGCGTGCCGAGGGAGAACACGTCGCTGGCCGGGGTGAACTGCTCATGCTCCCGGATCTGTTCCGGCGAGGAGTAGGCGTACGTACCGGCGAACCCGCTCCGGGGCTCGGTCAGCCGCTCGATCTGCGCGATACCGAAGTCGATGACGCGGGGGCCGTCCTCGGTCAGCAGCACGTTCGCGGGCTTGAGGTCGAGATGCACGATGCCCTCGGCGTGGATGGCGCTGAGCGCGGAGGCAATGCCCGCACCGATGCCGCGGACGGTGGCGGTATCCAGGGCGCCGCACCGCTCGGCCACCTCCTGCAGCGAGGGCGCGGCCACGAACGGCACGGCCATCCAGGGGGTTTCGCCGCTGGTGTCGGCGGCGATCACGGGCACGGTGAACCGGCCGCTGACCCGCCGGGCCGCCTGCACCTCGTGCGTGAACCCCTCCCGGATCGAGGAGTCGGCCGCGTACTGCGCGTGCAGGGTCTTGACCGCCACCATGACGCCGTCCGGATCCTGGCAGAGGTAGACGCGGCCGAACCCGCCCTCCCCGACGCGCTCCAGGACCTCGTAGGAACCGAAGGCCGCCGGATCCTCCGCCGTCCGCGCGGACGTGGCCCGCCCCACCTGCCGCCACTCGCCCAGGGCCTCGGCTTCGGGGTGGACTGCCGTGGCACCGCCCGGGCCGCGCGCGGGCGCGGGTTCCGGCGCCGCCTGCTCGTCGTCCACCACGACGATCGACACCGTATGGGGTGTGCCCTTCCGGAAGGAGTACGCCTCCACGTTCACATTGCCGGCACCCTCATTGGAGACGTAGACGCCGAGCAGCCCCAGCCGCTCGCACAGGGCGATCTCCTCGGGCCTCGGCCGGCGGTCCGCACGGGCGAAGTAGAAGGCGCGGGCCTCGCACCCCTGGTCGGCCACGCGCTGGATCACGCCGAGCCACTGCTCGATGCTGACCATGTGCGGTCGCGGATCATCGGTACCGTCGGTGACCGGGAAGACCCGGGCGATGTGCCGGGCGCGGGCTTCGCGTGCCAGCAGCCCGAAAGCCGTGGCGGGTGCCGCTTCCACCTGCCTGGCCAGCAGGGTTCCCGCCCTGTCGCCGATGTGGAGTTCCGTCTTCCCGGCGGCCCGGGCGAGTCCGTCCCGTTGCTCGGACAGCGTGTCGTACTCGGGCGAGCCCGGGCCCTGTCCTCGTAGCTCCATACACGCGAGCACTTTCCCGAAACAGACGACGGCCTCGTCCAGGTCCTCCGTCTGCATGGCCGCCTTCGCCTGCGAGACCAGCGCGCCGAGCGTCCGGTCGCTGCCCGCGCCGTACAACTCCTTGCACTTCTCGGCTATGTGGCCGTACATACGGCTCGCCCGCGAGAGGTCACCGCTCCGCTCGATCTCCGCGGCCGCCGCGACCAGGTCCTCCAGGCTGTCGTGCCCCCGCTCGTGGCCGAAAGGCAGCCCGCCGGCGAGTTCTGCATAGCGCCTGCGGGCGATACCGGTGAGTTCGTGCCGACCGCCGAGCTCGCCCTCGGCGGTCTTGAGCATCCGGGTGTAGGTGCGCAGCGCGGCGGCGTTGTCACCGGCCTGCTGCTGCCAGTGGCCCATGTCGCCGAGCAGGTTGAGCGCGGCCTCGGTACGGCCCTCCTGCTCGGCCGAGCGGTGCATCTCCTCGTAACGGCGTACGGCTTCCTCGGCCCGCCCTGCCCGGCCGTGCCAGTGGGCGAGCTGGTGGCGGGCCAGTCCGGTGTCCTGATGCCGAGGTCCCTGGAGCCGCTCCCGGTCGCAGAGGAGCTGAGCGAACAGCTGCACCGCGCCCTCCGTGTCGCCCGACTCCCCTGTCCAGTGGGCGAGTTGGTGCCGCAGGGCCAGGGTGGCGGGGTCGTCGGGCCCGGGCGCGGCCGTCGCCCGAACGACCAGTTCGCGATACCGCTTCACCGCCTTGCCGGGCCTGCCCTGCCGGCCGTCCTGCTCGGCCGAGGCACTGCCCTCCCGCAGCCGCGCGAGCACCTCGGCCGCCGGATCACCAGACTCCGGCGTGCCGTTCCCTCGCTTGCCGATCCAACGCATACAGACCCCCGGAGCTGTCGATCGGCCGACATCCCGCCCTGCGAGCAGACCGGATGAAGGGCCAGTACACGACAAAGTACCGTTCCCAAACTGTGAATCAGGAAGTTTTCCAGCGTCACACGCGGGCCTGCTCCGGCTCCTCGATTGCACTTACGTGTGGAAGTGGTTCGGTCGAACCACTTCGTGGATCCTCGTTCGAGCGCGATGGGCTTCAGGCGAAAGGCGTTTCAGCCAAAACATCTGGGCGGCCTGGCGGAACCTCGGATCGGCCGAACCGAGGAGCCCCGGGCGGGGCACTGCCTCAGCTCTCGGCGCCGAGGACCCGGTCGGTCCGGCCGAGGACGTCGTTGGACAGGGTGAGGAGGGTGTCGGAGAGCTTGCCCAGCTCCTCCGGCGCCAGGGGCCGGGTCTGCACCTCGCGCCCCTTCTGGCTGAGCATGACGAACGGCTGGCCGTTCGCCCGGGACACCCACATGCCGTGGATGTAGGCGTTGCGGCTCTTCAAGTGAGAGCCGATCTCATCCAAGGACTTCACGAGGCCGGACAGCGCATCGTCGGAGATCCGGCCGTCGGCGGCGGCCTTCCGTGCAAGCTTCCTGGCTTCGTCCACGAGCGCGCCCGCAGGTACGCCGTCGAGAGCTTGGCGCTGCTTGTCCGTGGTGGCCAGCAGTCCGCCGGTGTGCCGCACCACCGCCTCAAGGTTTCCGGCGCGGTACACCATGCGGCCGAGGGCGGCCTCGATCGCATTCAGGTCGGCGGGTATGCCGCTTTGTGCGGTCGTCATGAGCGCCAGACTCCCATCCCTCGGTCTGCAACCTCGTTTCGGCCGAAACGAGGTTCGTACCAAACTTCTTCCGGAACCGAAGGAAGTTGAGGGAGGGGCGATGCGTTTGCACGTGACCAACGTGCCTCACGGACCCTCGGAAGCTTTCAAGGCACGTACGCCATACGGGTACTTGGCTCACATGCCTGGTGCTTCGCGGACGCCCTAGATAAGCCCGGCCGTGACCGGGATCACTCCGAACCGGGGGAGGGCCTCCCATCAGGAACTCACCCGGCGCAAGGTCGGCTGGGCGGTCAACGAAACGGGCTCGACGCGGATGACGATGGATTTGGTCGTGGGGGTGTTGCTGGTCTCTGCCGTGGAGTCCAGGGCGACCAGCACGTTCGTCTCCGGGTAGTAGGCGGCGGCGCAGCCGCGGGGTGTGGGATAGCGGACGGCGCGGAAGCCGGGGGCGCGGCGTTCACCGTCGGGGTTGACGCTGACCAGGTCGACCAGGTCACCGTCGTGCAGGTGGAGGTCGCGTAGGTCGTCCCGGTTGAGGAAGACGACGCGCCGCCCGCCCTTGATGCCGCGGTAGCGGTCGTCGAGGCCGTAGACGGTCGTGTTGAACTGGTCGTGCGACCGTACCGTCGTCAACAGCAGGTGTCCTGGGGGGACTTCGTGTGCGGTCGGTGGGTTGACGGTGAAGCGGGCCTTGCCGGTCGAGGTGGGGAAGGTGCGTGAGTCGCGCGGTGCTCGGGGGAGCATGAAGCCGCCGGGCTGCCGGACGCGCTGTTCGAAGGCGTGGAATCCGGGGACGATGTGCTCGATGCGGCGGCGGATCAGGGCGTAGTCGTCGCGCATGGCGCGCCAGCCGAGGTCGTCGCCGAACAGCGTGTGCCCGAGGTCGGCGACGATCGCGACCTCGCTGCGCAGGTGCGGGGATCCGGGAAGGAGGCGTCCGCGCGAGGCGTGCACCATGGCCATGGTGTCCTCGACCGTTACGAACTGTTCGCCGGAGGGCTGCTGGTCGCGCTCCGTGCGGCCGAGGCAGGGCAGGAGCAGCGCCTCGGTGCCGTGGCACAGATGGGACCGGTTCAGTTTGGTCGCAACGTGGACGGTGAGGGCGCAGGTGGCCAGGGCGGCCTCGGTGACCTCCGTGTCGGGCGTGGCCGCGGCGAAGTTGCCGCCGAGGCCGATGAACACGTCGACCTTGCCGTCGCGCATTGCCCTGATCGAGTCGACGGTGTCCAGGCCGTGGGCACGAGGGGGATCGAATCCGAACTCCTCGCGCAGCTTGTCCAGGAACGTGTCTGGCATCTTCTCCCAGATGCCCATGGTGCGGTCGCCCTGGACATTGCTGTGTCCGCGGATCGGGGCGGGGCCAGCACCGGGGCGCCCGATGTTGCCGCGCAGCAGATGGAAGTTGACGATCTCGCGGATGGTGGCCACCGCGTTGCGGTGCTGGGTGAGCCCCATCGCCCAGCAGACGATCACGCTGTCGGCGGCCAATACTTCGGCGGCGCAGTCCTTGATCCGGCGGCGGGACAGACCGCTCAGCGTCTCGATCCGCGACCAGTCCAGGGCGCGCCATGCGGCCGCGGCCGCCTCGAATCCGTCGCAGTACCGGTCGATGAATTCATGGTCGAGGGCGGAGCCCGGCCGGGCGTCCTCCTGCTCGATCAGCGCGCGGTTCAGTCCCGCGAACAGAGCCAGGTCGCCGTTGATGCGCACCGGGAGGTAGCGGTCGGCGAGCTTCGTACCCGGACCGGCCAGGCCGCGGGCGGTCTGCGGGTTGTGGAAGCGGCCGAAGCCGGCCTCGGGGAGCGGGTTGGCGGCGATGATGCGCGCGCCGCGCTGCTTGGCCTCCTCGAGCGCGGTGAGCATGCGGGGGTGGCAAGTGCCGGGATTCTGCCCCACGATGATGATCAGATCGGCGTGCTTGGTGATGTCCGCGTAGGTGATGAGGCCCTTGCCGACGCCGAGCGTCTCGGTCAAGGCCGCGCCGCTGGATTCGTGGCACATGTTCGAGCAGTCGGGCAGGTTGTTCGTGCCGAGCCGGCGCGCCAGCAGCTGGTAGAGGAAGGCGGCCTCATTGCTGGTGCGGCCGCTGGTGTAGAACACGGCACGGTCCGGATCGGCGAGGCCGCGCAGGCGATCAGCGGTGAGCGTGAGCGCGTCCTTCCAGGTGATGGGCGCATAGTGCGTGGCGCCAGGGGCGAGGTGCATCGGCTGGGCCAGCCGGCCCTGCGCCTCCAGCCAGTGGCCGTCGCGTTCCCGCAGGTCGGCGATGGAGTGCTCGGCGAAGAACGCCACGTCCACCCGTTTGCGGGTGGCCTCCCAGGCGACGGCCTTCGCGCCGTTCTCGCAGAACTCCGCGATCTTCCGGTGGTCGGGATCGGGATCGCCCCATGCGCAACTCGGGCAGTCGAAGCCGTCCACGTGGTTCACCGACAGCAGCGTCTGCAGACTCCGCTTCGGTCCCATTTCCTCGATGGAATAGTGCGCGGATTCGGTGATGCCATGAATTCCTACGCTGGACTTCTTGGGACCCGACGATGTCGGTTCCGATGCGGGCGGAGGGCCGCCCGCCGATGTGTTCGTACCGGTCGGATGGGTCGGTTGTTCAGCCATGGCCGCCTCTTTGCCTATATGGGCCAATGGTATGCGAGGGCGAAGTTGACCGCAGCAGCGTACGCGAGATACATGAGACAGCCGCCGGTCGCAATGTGGAAGAATCCCAGCGCGCGTTCGCCGATCTTTGAGTCCGATCGAGGCGAAGAAATCGAAGAAGTAGGTCGCGAACAGGCCCAGGAAGAACAGACCAACCGGCCAGTCGGCGACCTTGAAGAACATCGTGGCGCCCATCGCGGAGATCACCATGAAGGCGACGCACATGCCTGCATTGGTTCGTGGATCATTTCCGCGATAACGGTTCCAGCCGATCGCGAACCAGTGAATGCCGTACGCGGAGAACGCCAGCGCCGCCACGTACAGCGGCGGTTCCTCGGCGATTCCTGGAGGCAGGTCAGCCCGACGAACAGGATCATCCCTGTAATGAGCTGGCACAGGCCGGGCATCCAGATCCCCCACACTCCGAGCCCCCGGTCCACCGCATCACTTTTCCGCGGATAGCCGAACAATTCGTGCGGCCCGTGGTCAGGTATCCGGTACCGAGGCCGAAAAACCCGAGCGCCAGCGGTGGAAATACCGAGGGGACGAATGTCACGTCGGTTCTCCTCCTTCGAAGAAGAACCGACAAAGACGTCCTCGTGACCGACGGCGGGGCTGCCCCAGCTGTCCGGGCCCGGTCGCCCCCCGACCGCTGCTGCCAGGAACACGCTCCGACACGGGGGAGGCTCTTACGAGTCTGAGCCGCAGTGTCCCACGGTCGTTCTACTGGGCCTGTTGTGAAAGTCCGTACGGATGTGTACCTGTCCGCAGTGCTCGATCTCGACGACACCCGGCGCTCGGGTGTCGGAGGGCGTCCTGGCAGGGCCGGGCATCCCGGCGTTAAGAGACGGGCATCGCGCCGTCAGTGCCGTCGAGTAGGTTCTCTCCGTTCGGCCCGTCAGGCGGGCCGCCGAACTGGGAGGACTCGTCGCCGTGAGCATGCACATGCACATGCGCGCCGTCGCGGAATGCGAGATCCGGGACGACCACACCTGGCTTGCAGCGTTCATGTGGGAGGCTTGGGAGAACCACCCCGACGAGTACGCAGCGGGCATCGCCGAGTCGATCGACAAGGTCTGGGGCTCCGTCAATGACCTCTATGCCGCTGCCGATGTCCTCGATGCGGATGCCGACGACTCTTGGGAGCTGCCGATTTACGGCGGGCGGCCAGTGGCGCACAGGGCCGATGCCGACCCCTCCAACCCGCCCCTGTTGATTCTGGAGCCGCCTGGGGTGTCACAGGCCGCAGGCTTCCTCGCACGTGTCTCGTTCGACGAGCTGTGGAACGTCGCCGGTGCCAAGCTCGTCTGGGCCGGCTGGGACGAAGCGCAGGTCAGGCAGGAGTTCCTCGACTATCACAGGGGCATCCAAGGGTTCTATGGGCGGGCGGCTGCGGCAGGCCACGCCGTGGTCAGGGCGGTGTGGGCTTGAGGCGTGGTCGCGTGCCGGTCACAGCCATTCGTTGATGGCGGCGACCAGCAATGTCGCTTCGTAGCGGACAGCAAGTTTGTCGTATCGCGTGGCCACGGCCCGGTGCCGCTTCAGCCGGCTGATGCCGCACTCGACGGCGTGCCGGGCCTTGTAGTCCTCCGGGTCGAACTTCGGTGGACGGCCGCCGCGGGAGCCGAGCTCCTTTCGGTTTTTCCGGGAAGCGTACGCTTTGTCGGCGCGCACGCGATCGGGCCGAGTGCGCGGCCTGCCCGGCCCCATGCGGGGCACGCGGACCTTGTCCAGGACGGGCTCGAACTGCGGGGAGTCGCCGCGCTGTCCGGCTGACCACGATGGACATGGGCTTCTGCCCCTGCTCGGCGGCCAGGTGTAGCTTGGTGGTCAGGCGGCCGCGGGAGCGGCCGAGCCCATGGTCGTCCGGCTCGATGACGATGCCGCCGGGCGGTTCCTTTTGCAGGTCCCCCTTTTCCTTGCCCCGGCCGCGTGCTGGTGGGCCCGGACGATGGTGGAGTCGACGTTGTCCCAGGTGATCAGATCCTGGGCGTCGGCCCGGGCCTGCAGCTCGGTAAAGATCCGCTGCCAGATACCGTCTCGCTGCCAGCGGCGAAACAGGTCGTACGCCCGGCCCCAGGGCCCGTACCGCTCCGGAACATCGCGCCACGGCGTCCCGGTTCGGGTCCGCCACCGTATGCCGTCGATCAGTCGTCGCCGGGTCCATATCGCCGGCCGGCCCGGCTTCTTGCCCTTCGGCAACAGCGGCTCCAGCACCGCCCACTGGCGTGATGACCAACGGCCGAATCACCCAGCCCGGCCGTGTATTCGCCCTCGAACAGCGACTGCATCTGGTCGACCGCCAACTGCTGGGGACCTGGGCAGCCGGAGGCCGGCCGCTGTGGGAGCTGCTGCCCGCACTCCCCGCACCCCGCAGGCCGTCCTCGCTGTCCTGACCAACGCCTTGCCGTGGCCTCGGCGGCAGCCGCCAGATCGCCTTGCCCCGGGAGCGCCGCCGAAGGAGTACCTGACAAGAGCGCGAATCGAGCCGTTGTGGGCATCTTTGCTGCCACCCGTGGGCGACCGGCTACTGGGACGCGACCTGTGCGAGCTACACCTTGATGAGCGCTGTTCGAGGAGGCGGGAGGGGCTGTTCATGCTCACCATCAATGTGGCGGTGCTCCTGGCGGTCATCATCGTCTTCCGGTTGGGTCGCCGGACCCAGGCGCGAAGCCGCAATGACGAGAAGCTGACCGTGCTCATCGTCTTGGTGTTCGGCGTCCTCGTGGCTCCGACGGCGTTCGGGCAGGGGATTCTGGACGCCGTGGGGCAGCTGGCGTCCGGGATCAGTGAGTCGGGTCGCTGAGTCGGGCCGTACTGCGGTGCCGAAGGTGGGCGGAGCGGCTATGGGCCAGGCTTCGCAGTCTTCCCTGACGGCGACAGCGGCGATGACCACGGTGGCCGTCAGGTCGGCCCGGACGACGTCGAGGTCACTCGCCCTGGTCCACTTGGGCAACCTGCTCGGTCAAGTTCGGCGATGGTCAGGCAGGGTGGGCGTCCGTCAGCACCCGCTCGGGGTGCAAGGCCGGCCGCCCGGTCCGTCTTCGAGCACCGTATGCATCGACCCTGGGGTGCGGTGTGCCCCCGACGTGGTTGCACTCGCCAACGTGTGATTCACCACAGTCAGTTATGTTGTGCACAATTTAATTGCTGACTAGCGTCTGAAGTCGACACCACAGCACAGGGAGGCAACACCATGGATCCCGTCCGCTACGAGGATTACCGCCCCGCCGAACGTCGGACTTACCGGGAGGAGTTGGATGCGGTGGTCGCACAGGTGGCGCAGCGCACCCGCGCCTCGGTCGAGCGCGAGGTCGTCGGCCGCGTCGTCCGCACGGCCCACGGAAAGACCTACGGCCTTCTCACGGCCACGGTCACGGTCGGTGACAACCGCGGCTTCTACGGTCAGGGCATCTTCGCCCGACCCACCGTGTACGACGCCGTCGTCCGTTACTCCAACGGCCTTGGTCACCAGCGCCCCGACCACCAGCTGGGCGCGGCGTGCGGGATGGGCATCAAGCTGTTCGGGGTCCCCGGCCCGTCACTGCTGGACGACGAACCGGACAGCGGTACTTTCGACCTCAACTTGATCAACAACGATGTCTTCTTCGCGAACACCGCCTACGACTACATGGTCATCGAGGACCTGTTCGCGGAGCTGCCGGAGGCCCTGGTGAACCCAGCCCGCCGCAAGACCTGGATGGCGGAGTTCCTGACCCGCCGGGGTACGCTCACCGATCCCGACAGCTGGCTGTGGGACGAACTGTTCGCCATGTTGTCGTTCACCACCGTCCCGCGCAGGAACCTGCTGTCGTACACCTACAACAGCATGGGCGCCTTCCGGTACGGCGACCACATCGCCAAGATCCGTACCGTGCCCACGACCGAGTCCGTGGCCTCCCTGACGCACGAGATCGTGGACGTGCGCGCGGACAACGAGGCGTTCCGCCACACACTCGTTGCCGAGGCCGCGGAACGGGACCACTCCTTCGAACTCCAGGTGCAGCTCAACACCGATCTGGCCCACATGCCGGTGGACAACACCTCCGTGAAGTGGCCCCAGGAACTGTCCCCGTGGGTGACCGTCGCCCATGTGGACCTCCCGCGCCAGGACATCGGCGGGGACGAGAACGTGGCGGCCGCCGACGCCACGTCGATCACACCGTGGCGCTCACGCGAGGAGCACCGGCCTGTCGGCGAGATCCAGCGGGTGCGGCAGGAGGTGTACCGGCGTTCGTCCATCGAACGGCACCGCATCAATGGACAGCAGCGGCGCGAACCGGTCAGCAGCGCGCAACTGCTCGGATGAGCCGGCTCAGCCGCGTCCCGCCGCCTGCGCCGACCGCACTCGGACTGCGGCAGGGCGACAAGCGACCCGGCAACGGATTCTCGACGCCGCTCACGTGCTCTTCCCGGAGCGTGACGACGTGTAGCGGCGGGCCCTCCCAAGTGGCGTGAACCGCCCGCACGGTGGGGCCCTGGGAGCGGCTGTGGGCGGCGTCGGCTCGGCTCGGTCGATGGCCTGCCCCCTTCAGGGGCGCGGCGGAGTCATGCCATCGCAGTCGCATGACCGCAACTGCGCCGCCCGCACATGCCAGACGGACTACCGCAACCACGCCGGTCGTTCTGGGGGAGTGCGCCCTACCCCCTGCTCGGGAACGGCCATCTCGCCCAGCGGCGACCAGTCGTCCTGCGGAACGTTCGCGCTCATGATGCGGGGTGTTTCGACCGGATGGCGCCGGCAGCGTCTGCTGCACGGCCTTGAAGTGCGCCCAGCGCACGCTCGTAAGCGGGAAGGCCGCGGGTGCCCTGGCCACGCCCACGCCGGAACGGCGCACCCGTGCCAGGTCCTATCCTCGGCGCGGCGGGCGGAGCCGCTCGGTTTCGGCGGCGGAACCTGTTCCCCCGGAACAGGCTGCCCGAGGCCCTGCGGGGCGACGTGGCGGGATTCCCCGGGCCGCGCAAGAGGCGCAGGGCCTGCCGCGGGGGATCGGACGAGGCGGCCCTGCGCAGGAGGGTCAGCGCGTGGGGTCGAGAAGGATCTTGCGGACGCCGTCGGAGCGGCCTGCGAACAGTTCGTACGCCGCCGGGCCTTCGGAGAGGGCGAAGCGGTGGGAGACCACGACCTCTGGCTTGATCCGGCCGGCACGGGTGAGGGCGATCAGAGCAGGGAGTTCGTAATGCACGGAGCACAGCCCGATGGCGAACTCCAGTTCCTTGATCTGCGCAAGTCCCATATGGAAGGGGAAGGCCTTGCTCTGGCTGACCCCGATGACGCTGACCCGGCCGGCCTGCCGGACGGCCTTGAGGGCGAGCTCGATGGTGGCGTCCGAACCCACGGCCTCCACCACGGCGTCCGGCCCGCGTCCGTCGGTCATGTCCCGTATGGCCGTCCGCGCGTGCTCGCCCTCGACCGGCTCGACACCCAGGGTGGCGGCGAAGGCGCGGCGCTCCGCGACCAGGTCTGCGCCCAGCACCCGCGCGGCGCCCATCGCGAAGGCGGACTGGGCGGCCATGAGGCCGACCGGGCCGAGGCCGATGACCAGGACGGTCTCGCCGGGCTGGATGCGGGCTCGGCGGCAGCCGTACCAGGCCGTGGGGGCGTTGTCCGTCAGGACGGCGGCGGCCTCGTCGGAGATGTCCTCGGGCAAGTGCACCAGATTGACGTCGGCGTATGGCACCGCCAGGGCCTGGGCCTGGCTGCCCGGGAGCTGCGGGCTCACTCCGTAGCAGAGGTCCGTGCTGGACGTGGCGCGCTCGCACCGGGCGGTGAACCCGGCCGCGCACGACCGGCACTCGTCTAGCCGACAGAGGCGGGCACCAGAACCCGGTCGCCGGGCGTGAAGCGGGTCACCTGGCCGCCGGTGTCGACAACTACGCCGACGCACTCGTGCCCCGGCGTGTAGCCCAGTTCCGGGCTGAACGGGTTGCCGCGGTAGATGTGCAGGTCGCTGCCGCAGATGCCGGCCGCTGTCACCTGCACCACCGCGTCGGTAGGGCTGGTGACGGCCGGGTCGGAGACATCCCCGTAGCGGATGTCGTGACGGCCGTGGTAGGTCAGTGCTTTCATCGGGTTTCTCCCCCTCAGCCCGGTCGGTCCGCGATCTTCAGCACCAGCTTGCCGTGGTTGTCACCACGGAACAGTCGCATCAGGATCGCCTCCTCGACGTGCTGCCAGTCGGTGGGCCGCGGATCTCCCACGGGACGTGCGGCCAGGCGCACCTGGCCGTTGATTCTGCTCAACTCCGGCGGCTCCTTCGACGGTCGCGTTGGATCGGTGGCCGGCACGGTCGACAGGCCGGCATCGGCGCGCAGTGACGCTTCTACAGAGCATACCGACCAGTCGGTATGGATGGTGAGCGTACGGGTGCCGTGCCGTCGGAGACAAGAGGGGCCCGGCGCGACATACGATTCATGCACTCGGTCGCCTAACTCACACCCGGTCTCGCATGTCGCGCCTGCACGTCGCCAGCGGATGACCTCCGTGTGCGCAGAGCAGCGGAATGGCACCTGTTCGTGCACTCCCACAGCTTGAACTGGCGTTTTAGCAGGGAGAGTTGCACGGTGGCGCGCCTCTTGGTCAGGGAGCGGCCACCCGCATCAGGTGTGCGCCCCGGGCTCCGTGTAGGGCACCTAAAGGTAGTAACAGCGTGGGGGCACCGAGGACGAGGCACGATTCCTGGACCGCTCGCGGACGCGGTCCTGGACGGTCGAAGAACTCGTCAGCTGACCCGAAGACCGACCGCCAGCGTCAGTTCAAGGACCCGGTGCGGCGATGCGAGATCCGGAAACAGGTCCCGCAGCTGCGACATCCGGTACCGGACGGTCTGGGGATGGACGAACAACGCCGCCGCCACCTCATCCCGCCTGCCCTGGTGCAGCAGCCACGCCCGCAACGTCTCTTCCAGCCGCCGCGCGGTTGCGACAGGCAAGGTCCGCAACGGTGCGAGGGCTCGGGCACGCAGGTCTGCGAACGCGTCCACGTCGGCGCTCAGCACCAGCTCGGGCAGGTGGTCCTCGGTGTCGCGAATATCAGAGGAGAGGGAGCGTGCGCGTACGGCTCGTGCGTACGAGGCGGACGCACGAGTCCATGGCCGGGCCGGGCCGACCACGGCGGTGCGGTCGGTCAGCTGCCGCAAGAGATGTGATCGGTCGGCATCGGGGACGAGCAGCACGCCGAAGGCGTCCGGCAGATCGTCGAGGACGAGGGTGCTCGGGTCGAGCGCGCGGTAGGCAGGCCGGGCCTGGGCGGCGGGCAGCAGGACCGCGGTCAGCGAAACCGGAGGCTGCCACCCGGCCCGTTGAGCAGAGACAAGCAGCACGTCCGGGCTCGCGCCGGCGAGGAGGTCGCGGGCCAGGTGTTCCAGGTGGCGCTCGTGGGCCCGGCCCCGGGCGGCCAGTTCGTCGGCGTGGCCCGCGGCGCTCGCGGCGGAGAGCTCGTCGATGTAGGCGAAGGTCAGCTCGGCGAACTTGGCGACCTCGGCGGCGGGCAGACCTGCGGGTACGGCACCCGCTGCCAGGCATCGCCAGGCCACGCGGGCGCCGACGCGGTAGGCGCTGAGCAGGGCGTCCATCGAACGGCCGTCCCGGACCTCGCCGCGGCCCAGCTCGTAGGCTGCGTCACCGGCGTCGCCGCGTGTGGCGTTCCCGCTCGCGAGGTCCAGGTAGTGCCCCAGGGCGGTGCGGACGGCTCGGCGGATGGTGCCGCCCATGCGGCCCGAAAGGGCGTTGGCGTAGGGAGGGACCTCGTCGATGATCGCCTGGACGACCTCGTCGGCGGTGGTCTTCAGCGCGGCCCGCAGTGCGGTGACCGTCGTCTCATCCAGGGCCAGTTTGCTGGCCCTCCGGATTGCGTGGCTCATGATTTGTTCCCTGTGAACAATTCAGCCGACCAAATTTACGTCCTGCGGTCAGGACTTTACGCCTTGAGGCACATCAAGCTGGAGTCATGACGAGTGCAGCCCTCCGCAGTAGGGCGTGGAAACTGCTGGAGATGGTCACGACACCGCTGCTGCCGTCGGACTACCTCGACCTGGTCAGCCCGCTGCGTGCGGGCGCTGACCTGCGTGGGCGCATCGAGGCCGTGCACCCCGAGACGGGTGACGCCGCGACCATCGTGATCAGGCCGGGACGAGGCTGGCGCGGCCACACGGCCGGTCAGTACGTGCGGATCGGCGTCGACGTCGACGGGGTGCGCCTGTGGCGTGCCTACTCGGTCACCTCACCGGCAAAACGCCGGGACGGCCGCGTCACGATCACCGTGAAGGCGATCCCGGACGGCAAGGTCAGCAACCACCTGGTCCGCAGGGCGAAACCGGGCACGCTGATCCAGCTCGACCAGGCGACCGGTGACTTCGTGCTGCCGGAGGCCAAGCCCGCCAAGGTGCTCTACCTGACGGCCGGCAGCGGCATCACGCCCGTGATGGGCATGCTGCGCGACACCGAGTTCAACGACGTCGTCATGGTCCACTGCGCGCCACAGCCGCAAGACGTGATCTTCCGCAACGAACTGCACGACCTGGTCGCGGACAAGAAGCTGCAGCTCACCGAGGTGCACACCGACACCGACGGCATGCTCGACATCGCCCGTCTGGACGAACTCGTGCCCGACTGGGCCGAGCGCGAGACCTGGGCTTGCGGGCCCGCGGGCCTGCTCGACGCCGCCGAAGAGCACTGGAGCGAGCACGGCGTCCCAGAGCGCCTGCACACCGAACGCTTCCGCCCCAGCATCGTCGTCGCCGGCGACGGCGGCGAGGTCACGTTCAGCGCCACCGGCAAGACCGTCGACGCGGACGGCGCCACGCCGTTGCTGGACGTCGGCGAGGAGGCCGGCGTGCTCATGCCCTCCGGGTGCCGCATGGGCATCTGCTTCGGCTGCGTCACGCCGCTCAAGGCGGGCGCCGTCCGCGACCTGCGCACCGGCAAGATCACCGAGGCCGCGCCGGGCGTCCTCATCCAGACCTGCGTGTCCGCCGCGGCGGGCCCCTGCGACATCGAACGATAGGAGCACCTTGACCGCCATCGACCCCACCGCCCACCTGACCGCGGAGCAGATCGAGGAGCTTGGCCGCGAGCTGGACGCGATCCGCGACGAGGTGATCGCCAGCCGCGGCGAGAAAGACGCCGCCTACATCCGTAAGGTCATCTCGGCGCAGCGCAAGCTCGAGCTGGTCAGCAGGGGCGTGCTGCTGTTCTCGATCTTCCCGCCCGCGTGGCTGATCGGCACCGCCGGTCTGTCCATGGCGAAGATCATGGACAACATGGAGATCGGCCACAACGTCCTGCACGGCCAGTGGGACTGGATGCGGGACCCGAAGATCCACTCCACCACCTGGGAGTGGGATCACGTCTCGCCGTCCGAGCAGTGGAAGCACTCGCACAACGAGCTGCACCACACGTACACCAACGTGATCGGCAAGGACAACGACCTCGGCTACGGCATCATGCGCGTCGACGAGGACCAGAAGTGGCACCCGTTCCACCTCGGCCAGCCGCTGTGGAACTTCATCAACGCCTGCTTCTTCGAGTACGGCATCGCAGCGTACGACCTGGAGCTCGGCAAGAACCTGCACAAGCGCCGCCGCAAGAACCCGGAGTTCCGCGCGCGGGCCAAGGCCGTGGGCCGCAAGATCCGCAAGCAGGTGCTCAAGGACTACGTGATCCACCCGCTGCTGTCGGGCCCGTCGTTCCTCACCACGCTCGCCGCCACGTTCACCGCGAACCTGGTCCGCAACACCTGGTCCCACTCGGTAATCATGTGCGGGCACTTCCCCGAGGGCGTACAGGTCTTCGAGCGCCGGTCGATCAAGGGCGAGACGCGCGGCCAGTGGTACCTGCGCCAGATGATGGGCTCGGCGAACATCAGCGGCAGCAAGGCCATGCACTTCATGACCGGCAACCTGTCGCACCAGATCGAGCACCACCTGTTCCCGGACCTGCCGAGCAACCGGTACGCCGAGGTCGCGGTGAAGGTGCGCGCGTTGTTCGAAAAGTACGAGCTGGAGTACGTCACCGGGCCGCTGCCCAAGCAGGTGTTCTCCGCGTGGCGCAAGGTCTTCCGGCTCTCGCTGCCGAACAAGAAGCCCAAGGTCGAAACGCCGGCCCGCGAGCAGGAGCTCGTCGCGGCCTGATTCCCGGTATCGGTTCAGATCTTTCGGCCGTACCGGCGGCACCGCCGGGTTCGGTGAGATCCGTTGCGGACGGTGGGCGACCGCGACATCAGACCGTACGACACGGGATCCGGGACAGCCCGGTGTCCGGCTGCACTGCTACCTGGACGTGCGCCAGGAGCTCAACACACACCCCGACCGGCTCCTCCTGGATCAACCAGGTCGAGCGGTGGTTCGGCTACCTCGCCCACCAGATGATCCGCCGCGGCGCACACAAGAACATCCAGGCCCTGGAAGCCGACATCCGCGCCTGGGTCAAAGACTGGAACGAAGACCCCAAGCCGTTCATCTGGACCAAAACAGCCGAAGAAATCCTCGCTCCCTCGCCCGCTTCTGCCGACGGATCTCTGGCGCAGGACACTAGTGCTGGATTCCGCTTTCGGTGGGTATAGCTGCTGGTAGCGGGGCGGTTGCGGGTACTCCGGGGCGGGTGCTGGGTCATGGTGCTGAGGGCACGGCCGGGCCGTGACGAGGGCGAGCAAGCGGTGGTCCACCGCCTGGCGTCGGCCAGAAAGGCGCCGAAGGATGTGGTGGAGCGGTGCTTGATGGTGGAGCTGAGCTGGGACGGGTGGCTGGTCCCGCAGATCGCCGACGAGCTGAGATGCAGTCAGAAGACGGTGCGCCGCTGGCTGCACCGCTTCAACCGCTTGGGGCTGGAGGGCTTGGAGGATCTGGGCGGGCAGGGCCGCAAGCGCCGGATCACCGAGGCCGAGCGCTCGGGGATCGTTGGCCTGGTCAAGCAGACGCCGCCAGGTCGACTCGAGGTGCAGCCGTCGAACGAGATGTGGGCCGCGGACGAGTCAGGGCCCTCGGAGTGGACCTTGGACACGCTGGTCGCTGCGGCCCGGGACCTGGGCATCGAGGTCAGCCGCTCCCAGGTGCGCCGGATCCTGCTCGCGGAAGGGGTTCGCCGGCGGCGCACGCGATCCTGGACGCGCTCGAAGGATCCGGACTTCGAGGGAAAAGGACGCGGATCGTCGAGCTCTACACCAGCCCGCCCGCTGGCGCGACGGTGGTCTGCGCCGACGAACTCGGCCCGGTGATCCCCCGCGCTTTCCCGTTGGCACCGGGCTGGCCGCCGGACGGGCACCGCATCAAGAACGAGATCGACTACTCCCGCGGGCCGGAGAAGACCTGGGTCTACGGCGCCTTACGCGTCCGCGACGGTCAAGCGATCACGATGACCGCCACTTCCCGCAACAGCGCCTTCTACCAGCGGTTCCTCCAGTTGGTCGAGGAAGCCAACCCCGCCGGGGACATCTACGTGATCACGGACAATCTGTCCTCGCACAACAGCGTGTCCACCCGCACCTGGCTCGAGGACCACCCACGCATCAAGCACGTCTTCATCCCGGTCGGCGCCTGCTGGCTCAACCTGCAAGAAGGCTGGTGGCGCATCTTCCGCAAGACCGCCCTGGCCGGATGCTCCTTCGGCGACCCAGGCCACATCACCCACGCCACCAACGTCGCCACCGGCCAGCTCAACTCCCGTGCCCGACCCTGGATCTGGGGCAGACCCGCACCACCCACCAAGCGCTTACGCCGCCGCTATGTGTACTTCCTGTGAGGAATCCAGCACTAGTAGGCGCAGTTGGCTTCCTCGTTGAGTCGTTCGACGAGGATCATCGCCACATCGTCCGCCAGGCGGCCCTCGGCATGGCGGATCAATTGCAGCTGCAGTAGTCCCAGAAACACCGGTGGGGAGGTGCTGGCGGGTATCCCTTCCATGGCCCGCGGCAGGTCGAAGAAGTCGTTGTCGCGATTGCGGGCTTCGATCACGCCGTCGGTGTACAGCAGCAGCCGGTCGCCTGGGACGAAGGGATACCTCTCGGGCTTGGCGGGCGGATCGGTGATGAGATCTTCCAGGCCGAAAGGCGGCAGGGGGCAGGTGGGCATCAGGGCCTGGACCCTGTCCTGGTGCAGCAGCAGCGGAGGCGGATGGCCACGGTTGACCAGGTGCACCACGGGTCCGTCGGGTACCTGGGCGATGAGCGCGGTGGTGAATCCCTCCATCAGAGCTTCCTGATCGAACGCGCCTGGCACGGCGGCTTCCCGCTGCAGGGCAGCCGCGCAGTGGTTCGCGACCTCCACCAGCTCGTCCTCGTAGTGCACGGCCTCGCGAAAGGCGCCCAATGCCACCGCGACCGCGCGCACAGCATTGAGCCCCTTGCCCCTGACGTCGCCCACGATCAGCCGGACGCCGTACCGCGTGTGGACCGCCTCGTACAGATCACCGCCGATCTGAGCCCCCTCCTCGGCCGCGAGGCTCAGGCTGGCTGCCCGCACCGGGCCCAGCCGCGCGGGCACAGGCCGCAGAATGACGTCCTGCGCCGCCATGGCGACCCGGCGAACCTGGTCGAATTCGCCTTGCCGGTGCCTACGCGCCGCGATACTCATCGTGACACTGGCCAGCGACACCAGGAACAGCCCCAGCAGGTTACCGAAGACCTGATGGGTGCCCCATGCATGGTTGTAGGTGGCCGTGGTCACGTTGACGCCCAGAGCGGCGGCCGCCGCGGAGAGGGTGCCTTTGGGGCCCATCGTCAGTGCGGCCAGCGCCGGCACCGCGGTGAGGATGGGGCCAGTGACCAGAAAGTGTGCGGGTGAGACCTCGATACCGAGCACCACCAGCGCGATCATGAAGGGCGCACCCTGCGCGAGAGTGAACCAGACCCTGCTGTGGCCGCCCGCTCCGGGTAGAGGCGGTGAGAGGAACAGCGACCGCATGGGCATGGGTTAAGCCTGCCTCGGTGCAGCTCAATGCTCCACTCAGAGCCTCTTGCCACGGATCATGGCCCATAGAACGTTGGCTCGTCGGCGGGCGCGACACAGGAGGGCTTGCTTGTGGTTCTTGCCTTCGCCGCGCTTTCGCTCTGGTACGCCTTCGAGGCGGGACATGAACTGAGACTGGCCTGAGCAGAGAGGTGGAAGGCCCGCAGGAGACCTCGGTGGCAGCGCCGGGGACGGTGCATGTTGCCGCTGACGCGCCCTGAGTCGCGGGGCACGGGAGCCAGGCCCGCGAAGGCGGCCAAGGCCGTCCACAGTGGCGAAGGCTTCCAGATCACCGCCGGTGGCCGCGAGGAACTCCGCCCCGAGCATGCTCCCCACGCCCGGCATGCTACTGATCACTCGCGCATGCGGGTGCTGGCGACGCCGGGCCTCGATCAGAGCGTCGAGCTCGGCGATTTCCTCGTTGAGGGCCAGTTACCCCCTTCGCAAAGACGGGCGACCGTCATCGCGGCCAGCTTCTCGTCGGGCAGTGCCGTGTGCTGGGCCTGGGCCGCCTCGACGGCAGCGCGGGCGATCTCGGTCGCACCCCTGACCTTGCGGTTCTTCAGCCAGGTCGTGATGCGCCGGACACCCGCCCGGCGGATGGCCGCAGGTGACTGGTAGGCGGTCAGCAGCAGGACGGGCTCCTGGTTGGTCAGGGTCAGCGCACGCTCCAGAGCAGAAAGATCTCCAGGAGCTGGGCCCGCAGGCGGTTGACCTGACGAGTACGGTCACAGACGCCCTGCGGGACGCCATCGTCCGCCTGGTCCGCGCGCGGGAGGCCGGCGCGGACGCCTACGCGGGCCCGGTCTACTTCATGCTCCACGACGTGCCGAGTGAGGAGCGTGCCTGCGAGCTCGCCGCCGCCTTCCACGCCGCCCTGTACGGGGATCTGGAGCCGCTGCGGCGCGCGGTGCCCGGCTGTGCCGGCCTGGAGGAGTAGACGCTGGTTGAGGCCGGGGTGCGTGTGATGACGGCGCCGGGTGGCCCGGCCGCGCGCCTGTTCGGCGGTGAACCAGATCTTTCCGGAGCAGTCGAGCAGGTGTCGAGTCGTTCAAGGCGCGGAGCGTGCGATGGTTCATTCCCCCCGATGAGGACTACGCGCCCCGGGAGGGCAGCAGCCCGCACCTCGCCGAGCGCATGACCGATGTGGCACGCGGCTTTTTGTTGGTGCTGGCTCCTGACGGCGGCGCCCAGGCTGAGGCGGTGCTGCTGGTGGTGTGTCCCGGACGGCTGGTCGACAATGCGGTGCGGCACGGGGGCAGGATGACTGGCTTCGGGCTGAGGGCCGCAGCGGGCACGGTGACCGTCACGGGGGAGGACGCCAGCCGGGTGCCGCCGCTTCCGCGGCCGCCAGATGCGGCCAGACCGGGCGGCCTGGGCTGGGCCTTGGTGCAGGAACTGGCGATGGACGTGCACGTGAGCGTCGGCCCGCACGGGAAATCCGTGTCGGCCGTCCTGCCGCTGTCCCGTCCCGGGTACGGGCTCACAGCATGAGCACGACCGGAGGGACCCCCACGTGCGAGCCCACCGGTCCCAAGGTCGTGCTCGTGGTCAGGAGCAGGCCGACCCGGCAGCCGGGAGGTGGGCGCCTCGCCTGCCGCCGGTCGACTGGGGCTGAGGGCTGGCGGCCCTCAGGCGGCCGCATGCGAGCACCAGCACATCAGCGCTCCGATGTGGCCTGACTCGTCCCGTCGTCTGTGCTGTCGACCGGTCTGTCATTCCGGTGCTGCACGAGTCGCCGCTTCAGATGCCGCATGCCAAGGACGGTCGGGATGGCGGCCACGGCCGTGAGTCCCCAGGACAGCACCGGCGGCCACTGCGCGACGTCGGCGGGGATGATGGACGTTCCCCACATGCCCGCCGCCGGGAAGGTGACGGTGACGGTGGAGGTCTTCTGGACCCTGCCGCTGACCAGAGCCAGCCGCGCTTTCCAGGGACCGTCGGGCAGCCGGTCATCTGGATTCCTCCGTGGATACCCCAGCCTTCAGGCTGGGGAGGAAACGGACTCCGCGGAGCAGGGTAAGGGAAGGCGATTCGCCGCCAGGGCGGATCGTCGTTCACCAGCAACTGCCTGCGGAGGTAGTAGAGTTGCCAGGCCCGGCCGGTGATCACCAAGCTGGCCGGGCCTACCGCCGGGCTGGCGGGATGTCAGGGCTGTGGAGCTGGCGTAAGACTGCTGGGCGTGCCAACGTCCCCCGCCGTTGATTCGGGGCAGCTGCTGTCTGAGAAGCAGAAAGCTCAACCCGCGAGGGAAGAATCCCCCTGCTTCAACTGGGGGAGATGTCAACCAGCACGACCTTCACCGACCCGGTGTCGCCGAGGGCCAAAGTGGTACCTGCTGGCACGCGATACGGCCCCGCACGCAAACCCGCCGGTCCGTCGGAGAGCGAGAGATTGCCGGAGATTTCCAGCGCGCGTTCCCCGGTGTTGCGGACCTGGGCGGCGAGTTCGGGTCGGCCGTCGCGGGAGCGTCCGGAGGTGAGCTTCTCGATCGTGAAGTCCGAGGGTGGTTCACCGCCGGGGCCGATGTCGAGATACATGCGGACCCCGACCCGGTTGACCACCTGGATATTGCCTTGGCCGGTACTGGCGACCTGGGCCCAGACCACGCCGTACCGCTCGCCTCGCGAGGCCTTCGGCGGAACTCGGACGGTGATCCGCGCCCTTTCCTTGCCGTCAGGGGCGAGGGTAAGGGCGGGTCGGTCCACACCGTGGTCACCGTGACGATGCCGTTGTCCGTCTTGCCGTACCGACCCAGCTGTTGATTGCCACTCAGGATGGTGATGTTGAGGGGCGGAGGGTGCCACTCCGGATGAGCATGGCGATGTGATCGTTGCGGGTGGGTTGATCTCCGGAGTGCCGAGGGGCACGGTGACCATGTCTTGATCGGCAAACGGCCCTCCCGTTGTCGTTTGGTCGCGAAGCCGGGAGGGCCGTTCGGGTGCGCCCGGAGGCGCTTTGATCACCGTAGAGGTGGACGCCAGCGATGTCGAACGGCGTCTTGTGGCAGGCGAGTTGGAGTGCCCGGCGTGTGGCGGGAGCCTGACGCCGTGGGGGCGGGCGAGGCCACGCGGACTGCGCGGGGCCGGTGTGGGGCGCCTGGATGTACGTCCGCGTCGCTCACGGTGCTCGGGCTGCGGGGCCACCCATGTGCTGCTGCCGGTCAGCGGGTTGTCGCGGCGGGCGGACGTGGCCGAGGTGATCGGGGCCGCGCTTGAGATGAAGGCGGCCGGGGCCGGGCACCGGACGATCGCCGACCGGCTGGGGCGGCCGGCGACGACGGTGCGGGGCTGGCTACGGCGGTTCGCCGGCCGGGCCCGCCTGGTCGCGGGGGTGTTCACCGCCCACTTGGTCGCGCTCGCCGACGACCCGTCGGCGGTGCTGCCGGCGCCCGCGGTCAGTGTGTTCGGTGACGCGGTCGCGGCGGTGATCGCTGCCGCGCTGGCGGTGAAGGCCCGGTTCACGGTGATCGCCGCGCCGATCTGGGAGGTCGCCTCGGCCATCAGCCGTGGCCTGCTGCTGGCACCGGGCTGGCCACCGCCAGCGCGGCGGTAGTCGATCAACACGAGTTGGCCCTGACGGGCCGCGGTGGTGCCCGCCATGCTCGCTGGCTGACATGTCCGCAGCCTTTTTTGGAGGTCACCGACGATGGCTCTGGTCGATGAGGAGGAACGCCGGCGGGCCGAGCGGGCCCACCAGGTCGCGCTGTTCCGCTACCAGTTGATCCGTGAGGCGGCCGACCCTGCCCTCAGTCCGCGTCAACGTGGGGCGATGGTCCGGGAGTTGGCGGCAAGGACGCATACGGATCCGTTCGGACGGCAGATCACGGTGGGCCGGGGCACCCTGGACCGGTGGCTGAGGAACTGGCGCGAGGGCGGCTTCGACGCCCTGTTGCCGCCGACCAGACAGGTCACCCCCAGGACACCGGAGGAGGTGCTCGATCTCGCGGCGGCGCTCAAGCGGGAGAACCCCTCGCGCACGACCGCGCAGGTGGTACGGATTCTGACCCAGCACCTGGGCTGGGGCCCTTCCTGTCGCACCGTCCACCGGCATCTGGGCCGCCTCGATGGCTGTGACGTTGTTCAGCGGCCCCGGCATGTCGGCTTCGAACGGCCCCAGTTGATAGAGTTTTCGAGGCTTGCGGACGTCCTGAACTGGCCCCGCGGAATGGCTTGCGTGGGACCACCTGAGGCGTCTTGACACTGAGGCGACCAGCGGAATCCCTCCGCGTCTGTGATCTCGGGGTGGCAGGATCGGCTGATGGCTGTTGATCCGTTGCTGAAACAGGCCCAGCGAGTATGGGAAACGCTGGCTGCTGTGCCGGTGCCGTTTCCCCTGGTGGAGGGCTTGAACGTGGTCACGTCGCCCGCCTCGCAGCTGGCCCCGCCTTCATGGGCCGGGATTGTGGCGCTCGGCAACTCGGCGATCATTACGGCGCCGACCGACAGAGCTGTGCAGGTTTTGCGTCGGATCCTGGCCAGGATGCCGACCAGCTCACTGACGTCTCCAGAAGCGGTTCGGGCCGTATTGCCTGTGAATGAGGTGCTGGGTCCGGCGGTCTTGGGATACGTGTCACGTGACGGCTTCCGCCCGGCGCCGACTGACCGTTTCGTTGAACGGCTTACCCCCGGGCATCGGGACCTGATGACGTTGGTGAAGTCGGTGCCGCCTGAGGACGCCGGTGAGAGCGGGATGGACGAGGTCACCTCCGCTGCGTTCGTCGTGCGCAAGGGCGCGGACGTGGTGGCTGCGGCGGGGTTTCAAGCCTGGCCTGCGGCAGCCGCTCACCTCTGCGTGCTCACTGCACCAGGGGAAAGAGGCCGCGGGTTGGCGCGGCGGGTCGCTTCTGCGGCGGTGGCGCAGGCGCTCGACGACGGTCTGCTCCCGCAGTGGCGTGCCCGCCCGATGGCCTCCCGTAACGTCGCACGGGCGCTGGGGTTTCGCGAGCTGGGAAGCCAGCTCAGCATCCGCTTGGACCAGGCGCGGCTTTGCCTGGAAGGCTGACCAGAGCGTGTCACCCTGCGGCTTTGTTCTTCTGGGCTTTGGAGCGAGCGAGGCGATACGACTCGGTGCCGGTCTCGATGATGGAGGCGTTGAAGGTGAGCCGGTCCACGATCGCCGCGCAGAGCCGCGGATCGGTGAAGGTCCGACTCCAGCCGGTGAAAGCCTCGTTGGAAGCGATCGCGATACTGCTCTTCTCCTCACGCTCCGTGAGAACCTGGAAGAGCATTTCCGCGCCGCGGCGGTCGAGTTCGAGATAGCCGAGCTCATCGATTTCGAGCAGGTCGACGCGCCCGTAGCGGGCGATGGTCTTGCCCAGCTGCTTGTCGTCTGCCGCTTCAACCAGCTCGTTCACCAAGGCTGCCGCGGTGGTGTAGCGGACGCGGTAGCCGGCCATCGCTGCCGCGGTGCCCAGCCCGATCAGCAGGTGCGACTTGCCGGTGCCCGAGTCTCCGATGAGACACAGGGGGTAGCCCTTGGCGATCCACTCGCAGGTGGCGAGATTGTGGATCACTGCCGGATCGACGTTGGGATTAATGCGGTAGTCGAACTCCCGCAGTGACTTTTCGCGGGGAAAGTGAGCTGCCCGGATGCGTCGCTCGGCCCGGCGGCGGTCCCGGTCCTCGCACTCGGCCATCAGCAGCTCGGCGAGGAACCCTGCATAGGACAGGCCCTCGCGTTCGGCCCGGGCGATCGTGTCGGTGGCCTGGGCGCGCATGGTGGGCAGGCGCAGCAGTCGGCAGGCGGTGTCGATCGCCGCGTCGGATGCCTGTGCGGTCAGCGCGTGGTGGGCGGTGGTCATGAGGAGTCCTTCCGGCGAAGCTGCAACAGCTCGTCCCACTGCTCCAGGCGGGGCAGAGGACGCTGATCGGAGGGCAGAGCACGCGCGAGACGTCGCGACGTCAGCGGTGTGACCGGGGCTGGGTCCAGATCCAACGGCTCCGGGGCGAGGGGGCCGACGGTGACGGTCGGTGCCCGCCCGGCCGCCTGGGCCGCCTTGCGGGCCTCCAGCGCGATGACGTCCTCGTTGAAGGTGCCTGCCGCGAGGGCCGCGCGGATCCCGGTCACCACGTCGGCGTGCTGCTGGTGGCGGTGCAGCAACAGCACTTTGACGAGGGATTTCGTTCCTTCGATGTCTCCGAGGGCCTTCTTGGCCGCCGCCCAGAACGCTTCGTGGACGCCCGTGAACGTGCCTCCGGCGCGGGCCTGGTGGAGTGCCTCGGAGCGTTCCAGTGCTCCCGGCTTGGTCAGCAGGGCTTCCAAGTAGTGGTCCAGCACGAGGTGTTCGGCACCGCGATCGGTCAGCCGCCGGTGGCGGGCGATCTCCCGCCGGCCGTCATAGACGGTCAGGTCGTCGCAGGTGAGCGTGACGGTGACCCTGCGGTCGATGAAGCGGACCGGAACCGAGTACCGGCACATCTTCACGGTGATCATGCCGTAGCGGTCGACGCGGGGCGTGAGGGTGATGCCGGTGGCGAACGGATCGTCCGGCAAGGGCAGCAGATGGCCGGCCTCGCGGGCGAAGTCCTGCGCGATCGTCCGCATCCTCGCCCCGATCCGCCGCTCGTTCTCCTTCGCCTCGAACTCGGCCAGCCGGGTGTTGAGTTCATCCACGCTGTCCACTTGCGGCACCGGGGTGAGGTAGTTGCGGCGGAAATAGCCGACCTGGCCCTCGACCCCGCCCTTCTCGTGGGCGCCGCGCAGGCCCGGCTCGCAGTAGAACGGGGTGAATCCTTAGTACTCGTGGAAGTTGGTCCAGCGCGGGTTCTCCTCCCGCGAGCGGCTGCGGAAGACCACTTTCTTCACGGCCGGGGTGAGGTTGTCGTAGCGGACCTGACCGGCCGGCACGCCGCCCAGCGTGGTCAGCGCGTGGACGTGTCCCTCGAAGAACGCCTGCTGACCGCACGAGCGCGAGATGCGGTGCACGGCCTTGCCCGAATAGGCCAGCCGGAAAGCGAACAGATAACAACGGGTGCGCTGCCCGGCCAGGTCCACGTAGACGTCCCCGAAATCGACCTCGGCGTCCGCACCGAGCGCGTTGTGCCGGGTCACGAACGCCTCAACAGGCGCCCCCGCCTGGGCGGCGATCTCCTTGCGACGGGCCGCGACGAAATCCCGGACCGTCGGATACGGGACCGCCTCGCCGAACTCCTCCTCGATCCGCGCAACGATCCGCCGCACGGTGTGCCGCTGCTTGCGCGGAGCCTCCAGATCAGCCCGCAGCCAGGCGTCGACCGTCTTCTTGTACGGCTCCATCCGAGGTGACGTCCTCACCGCCCGGCGGCGTGGAGTGGGAACCGGCGAGGAGAGTGCCTCCCGTACGAGGCGGCGGTGAACGCCGTACTTCTTCGACAGAGCACGGATCGACAGCTGCCGCTGCCAGCTGTCACGCCGGATCCGGTCGAACAGCTCCTGCTTGGATAAAGACATCCGCGGCACCGCCCCTGCCAGCAACCACAGGAACCGTCTCACCGCAAGAACCGGGGTGGGGCCACTTTGCCCCGTCACCACCCCTCAATGCACCCGTGCGACCCATCAACTGGGGCCGTTCGAAGCCGACATGCCGGGGCCGCTGAACAACGTCACAGCCACGCCTCGATCTGCTGGACCGCCCCGACGGGCTGGCGCCGCCGGTCTTCGGCCGGTTCGAGGCCGACCACCCCAATGAGCTCTGGGTCGGCGATGCCTTGCACGGCCCGAAAATCGCAGGTCGCAAGACCTATTTGTTCGCTTTCGTGGACGACCATTCACGCGCGATGGTCGGGCACCGCTGGGGCTATGCCGAGGACTCCGTCCGCCTGGCCGCCGCTCTGCGGCCCGCCCTGGCCGTGCGAGGCGTTCCCGAAGGCGTCTACGTCGACAACGGCTCCGCCTTCGTGGACTCTGCCCTGCTCAGGGCCTGCGCGAGGCTCGGAATCAAGCTCATCCACTCCACCCCGGGACGTCCCGAGGGACGCGGGAAGATCGAGCGCGCCTTCAGAACGGTGCGCGACCAGTTCCTCGTCGAGGTGGACCCCGCCACGATTGCCGATCTCGGCGAGCTCAACCGTCTGTTCACGGCGTGGTGTGAGCATGTGTATCACCGGGCGGTGCACTCCGAGACCGGGCAGGCGCCGATGGAACGCTGGCTGGCCGGCTCTCCGTTCCCGCAGCCGACCCCGGCCCAGCTGCGGGAGGCTTTCCGCTGGCCGGAGCACCGCACCGTCACGAAGACCGCGACGGTGTCCCTCCATAACAACGTCTACAACGTCGACGTCGCGCTGGTGGGACGCAAGGTCGAGCTGGTCTTCGACCCGTTCGACCTGACCGAGATCGAAGTCCGCTTCCAGAACCGGCCGTTCGGCCTCGCCAGTCCGCACCGCATCTCCCGTCACGCGCACCCCAAGGCCAAGCCCGAACTCCCCAAGGCGCCGCCCGCGCCGACCACCGGCATCGACTACCTGCGGCTCGTCGACACCGCCCGGACCGCCGAACTCGGACAGAAGATCAACTACACCGCCCTCATGACCGATCAGAGCGACGAGGACCGGTGAGCAGCGGCAATCCGGTCCAGGAACGCATCTGCGACCTGGAGGACGCCGAGGCGGCCGCCCGCCGGCTGCGGGACCGGGCCCTTGACCTGGCACTTCGCCAGAGTCCTCACAAGGCCGGCCAGCCGCTGCCCGCGCTCGCGAAACGGGCGGTCTTCCTCGCCCTGGCCCTGCACGAACGCGCCGAGGCAGCCGCCCGCGAACTCGACGACTTCATCAACTACCTGGAAAGGGACATGAGTTGATTGACAAGATCCAGGGCTACTACGGGTTCACGGTCATGCCGTTCGGCAAGGACCTGGCCCCTGGAATGCTGCACCGGCACTCCTCCCACGCCCAGGCCGCGGCCCGCATCACCTGGTGCATCGGGGAACGCTGCCTCGGCGTGATCACCGGCGAGGTCGGTGCCGGGAAGACCGTCGCCGTCCGCGCGGCCCTCGACGCGCTCGACCACCCCAGACACACCGTCATCTATCTCCCCAACCCCGCCATAGGCGTCACCGGCATCCACCAGGCCATCGTCACCCGCCTCGGCGGGGTCCCCAAACCCCACCGCTCGACGCTGATCCCGCAGGCCGCGGACGCGCTGGCCACCGAACACGCCGAGCGCGGGCGGGTTCCCGTCCTGGTCATCGACGAGGCCCACCTACTGGATCACAAGCAGCTGGAAGCCGTGAGGATGCTCACGAATCACGACATGGACTCCACCAGCCCGCTGGCCTGCCTGCTGGTCGGGCAGCCCACCCTGCGGCGCAACATCAAACTCGGCATGCTCGCCGCCCTCGACCAGCGCATCGCGATCCGCTACAACATGCCGCCCATGACCAGCGAGGAAACCAGCAGTTACCTCGCCCACCATCTCGCCCTCGCCGGACGCTCCGACACCCTCTACTCCGACGACGCGATCACCCTGATCCACGACAGTTCCCGCGGCTACCCCCGCGCCGTCAACAACCTCGCCGTCCAGGCCCTGCTGTCCGCCTACGCCGACAGTAAATCCATCGTCGACGAAGCCTCCGCCCGCGCCGCCATCGCCGAAGTCACCGAAGAATGAACCCCATCGAGCACGGCGCCATGGCCATCCAAATGACACCGTGAGCATCAAATGCCCTGCCGGACTCCGTCCGGCAGGGCATTCTCATCGCGCCGCATGCTCACCTTGAGTGGCAACCCCATGCTCATCTTGAACGGCACTCAACAACCCAGCCACTGCCGGCCCACATGCGCGGTCGCCGTGCTGTCCTTGCGGTCCCCGGAGTCGTCGATCACGATGACCCCGCTGTCGTGCGGAGCCGTCGCCCGCTGCTCGCGCAGCAGCTCAAGCCGCCGGTCGTTGACCTGCCTTCCAGGGGGACTCGGACAGGAAGAACTGCAGCCGCTCACCCCCGGCATCCCCGCACCGGCCACCGGCTCCGCGCCTGCCAGGCAGGTGATCGTCTTGTTCCGCTCCCGCGGTGCCAGCAGCCCGGTCAGGTACTCGCGAAAACCCCGCCGTTGAGCCAGGCTGAAGAAGGGGTCGTCGAACCGGGCCGCGTACTCTTCCAACGGCCCCGGCGGGGGCGGACACGGACGGCGAGCGGCCATCTGCAGCCCCCAGCAAGGCAGTTGACTCCTACCACCGGCCTACGACCAACCCCACCTGCCGTCGACCCACACCAACCGCCGAATTTAGAGGCCGCGCAGATAGGCGCGGGGCGCCCCGTCAGGGAAGCAGGCACAGATTCTTGGTGATCCTGGAGTTGCGACGCTCTGTGATCACCGGGGAGACCTGTGCCTGTCCTGCCATCGTGGCTGACCGAACCGCTCTGGGACCAATTGCCGCGCTGTTGCCTGAGCGGCTGGCTTACGCTCCGACTCATCCGCTGGGCTGCCATCGCCCACGCATCAGCGACCGGATCTCTACCAGACGACCGGGCCGGTCTTGTCGAAGAAGCCGCCGGTCGGGCCGTCGGCGCCGATCGAGGCCATGCGGACGATGATCTCCGCGCCCTCCTCGATGGTTTGGGTGCCCGTGTGGCCGTTGAGGTCGGTGGCGGTGTAGCCGGGGTCGACGGCGTTGAACCGGATGGCGGGGAAAGCCTTGGCGTACTGCGAGGTGACCATGACCAGCGCGGTCTTGGAGGAGTTGTAGTCCAGCGCCGTTACCTGGAACTCCACCCGGCTGGGATCGGCGCACGCCGCCAGCGAGCCCAGACCGCTGCTGACGTTGACGACGACCGGGGCGTTGCTTGCTTCCAACAGCGGCAGGAAGGCGTGCGTGACGCGCACGACGCCGAAGACGTTCGTGTCGTACGTGGTCAGCATGTCGGACCCGGTGACCTCGCCGACCCGACCGAGCTTGCGCGCGCCCACGATCCCGGCGTTGTTGACCAGGACGTCGAGGCGGCCAGCGTCCGCGCGAACGAATTCAGCGGCGGCTTTGACGGAATCCTCGTCGGTGACGTCGAGCTGAAGGAAGCGGGCGCCGAGCCTCCCGGCCGCCGTTCGGCCGCGGTGGGCATCGCGTGCCCCGACGTAGACGGTGTGCCCGGCCCCGATCAGGCGACGAGCCGTCTCGAAACCGAGGCCCTTGTTCGCTCCAGTGATCAATGTGGTGGTCATGCGCTCACTCCGGTGATCGGTGGATCGGTGATGTCTCCACCGTCGTCGCACCGCAGACGAACAGGCAGTGCCCGCCTTAGCCAGTGGACCAGCAGTACCAGGCTGTCCGGGCGCGGTGGCCGGATACTGGGACGGTGAGCGAATCCAGGGAACTGGGCAGAGCCCTGCATGGCTGGCGGGACCGGGTCGCCCCCGCTACGGTCGGGCTGCCCGCGGGCGGGGTACGTCGGGCCGCCGGACTGCGCCGCGAGGAACTGGCCCAGCTCGCCGGCCTGTCGGTGGACTACATCACCCGCCTGGAACAGGGCCGGGCCACTTCCCCGTCGGTGCAGGTCCTGTCCGCGCTGGCCCGCGCCCTGCGGCTGTCGGCAGCCGAGCGCGAATACCTGTTTCTCCTCGCGGGGCAGCCGGCGCCGGGCCCCGGGCAGCTGTCGGCGCACATTCCACCGGGGGTCCGAAGGCTGCTCGACCAACTGGACGGCTCACCGCTGAGCGTGCATGACGCCGCATGGAACCTGATTCTGTGGAACCCGTTGTGGGCCGCCCTGTTCGGAGACGCATCCGCGCTGCGCGGACGCGAGCGCAACATCGTCTGGCGGCACTTCGCCGGTCTGCCCAGCCGGGTCGGCCACACCCCCGAGCAGGAGGCCCGGTTCGAGGCGGCCGTGGTCGCCGATCTCAGGGCGGCGACCGCCCGCTACCCCGCCGATGCCGACCTGCGCTCCCTGATCAAGGACTTGCGGGGTGTCAGCACCGACTTCGCACGCCTGTGGGATACGGGCATCGTGGGCGTCCACGAGTCGGACACCAAGACCGTCCATCACCCCGATGCCGGCACATTCACCTTCGACTGTGACGTGCTCGTGGCTCCCGGCAGCGATCTGCGCATCGTCGCCTATACCGCCGCCCCTGGCAGCGACGCCGCCGACCGGCTCAGGCTCCTCAACGTCATCGGCACCCAGGCCATGACCGAAGACAGCACCCCGGGATAGCAGTCGGCGGGCGCACTCCACCCCCATGGCCCGCAGCCCGGCGCACCGACCACCGACGACGGCTCGCTGTCGACGCCGACGAGAGGTCCCCAGATAGGCGTGGTCTCATGGGCGGCGGATCGGGCGTTCGTCCCAGCGGTGGGTGGTCCATGCCCGTCGGATCAGGCTACGGACGGTGATGATGGTGTCGGCGAGGTCGAAGAAGGCGTCGATGACAGTCGGCCGGCGCTCGTAGCAGCGGGCGAGGCGGTAGAAGGCGTTCTGCCAGGCGTGGGCCCTTTCGACATGCCACCTCTGACTTGCCTGGATCGGTGCTTTCTCACCCTTGTGCGCGATGCGGCCGTGCAGGCCGCGCTCGTCGAGCAGGGCGCGGGTCTTGTCAGAGTCGTAGCCGGCGTCCAGGTGCACGGTGACGTCGTCGGGCAGCGGTCCCAGGTCCTCCAGGCGGTCCAGGGTCGGGGCGAGCAGGGGCGAGTCGTGACGGTTCGCTCCGGCCAGCACGCGGCCCAGTGGGATGCCATAACCATCCGTCATGCCAGAACGCTTCAGACCCTGTTTCCCGCGATCGACCGGCGATCGCCCTGCGACCTCTCCGCCGCCGGGGGCTTTGGTGATGGAGCCGTCAACGGCGATCTGGTCCAGCACGAGGCCGACGATGCGGTCGTAGGACGCCAGCGCGATCTGCTTCAGCTTGGCGAAGATGCCCAGCCCGATCCACTCGTCGCGACGGTTGCCGTGCCCGTCGCTGGCGACGCGGAGGGTGAGAGGTGGCCCAACAGCGGTACCTTCTCGTCCTCGTGGCCGGGGGGAGGGAACGTCATAGTGTCAGTGGTGAACTATGGCCGTTTCAGCGAGCGCCGTTCCATCAAGCGTGAGATCAGGGAAGTGCGGGCGCGCTTCGACGCGGGCGACAAACGCGTGGCGTACCGGCTGGGTGAATTGCTGGCAAAGGTGGGCCGCAGCGATGAGTTGCGGGCCCGGGCCGAGGCGGGCGACAGTTATGCGGCCGAGCATCTGGGGCGTTTGCTGGCAGCGCAGGGCCGGATCGATGAACTGCGCGATCTTGCTGACAGCAGCGACTCACACATCGTCTCCCAGTTGCTGCACAGCACGCTGGCGGTGCAGGGCCGCCTCGATGTACTACAGGCCCGCGCCGAGGCCGGAAACGGCTACGCCGCCAGGACGTTGGTGACAGCGCTGGTCGACGCTCGACGCTTCGACGATGCCGTCGCGGTAGAGGCACGTTTCGATGCGGCCCACACATCTCCCCCCCCGACGCAGGTGTTCTCGGCCTGCTCGTCAGCCTTCTGATCGGCCACGGCCGTGTGGAGGAGGCTCTAGACATCCAACGGGCCCGTGCCGACGCCGGCGACAGCGACACCGCCGAACGACTGGCTTTCCTGCTGCTGGAACACGGCCGTCTCGACGAGCTGCGGACGCGTGCCGACACCGGGGACAGTGACGACGCCCGGGAAGCGGCTTGTGATGCCCTGGCCCGCATGCTGGCGGAGCGGGACTGTGTGGAGGAGTTGCGGGCCCGGGCCGACGCGGGGGACAGTTACGCCCGCAACGACCTGATTTTCCTGCTCCGGGAGCGCAGTACGGGAGAGTTGCGGGCCCTTGTCGACGACGGTGACACGTACGCCGCCATCGCACTGGCCCGTCAGCTGGAGAATTCGCGCAGTGACCGCGAGGTGTCCGCGTTCATCGATCTGCTCGCCGAGCGGGGCAGTATCGACCAACTGCGCGCTCTCGTCGGCGAATCCGATCTCGCTGCTTACAGACTGACCCGTTTGTTCACCGACCAGGGCCGTGTCGACGACGCCATCGCCGTATGGGTCGACCGCGCCGAGGCGCGGCCCGGGGACCACGCGCCTGCTTACCGGCTGGCTTGCCGAGCATGGCCGGATCGACCAGCCGCGGGCGCGCGCCGACGCCGCCGACGCCTACGCCGTTTCTCGCTGGCCGATCTCCTGGCCGAGCAGGGACAGGTGGACGAGGCCATCACCCTCCTCCAGGCCCACCCCCACTCTCCCGACAGACTCGTCAAGCTGCTCCTCGATGAGGACCGCATCGACGAGGCCGTCGCCGTCCGACGGGCTGCTGCCCGAGTTCCCGGCGCCCGGGAATCACGCGACCAGCAGAATGCTCGCATAATGGCGGAAATGAGTCATTTCGATGAGCTGTGCGCGGCACTGAAGAGCGACCTGCACGGGGACTTCCGGCTGGCTCACCTCCTCGTCCAGCTGGGTCGTGTCGAGGAATTGCGCTTCTTCCCCGACACCGGGGACGTGGCCGAAGAGCAACGGGAGGTCCAGGCCGCTCCCCCTTGCAGGGACGCGGACGCAACGGAGCCGCCTTTCGTCTCCGGCACCGGTCGCTGACGGTCGGCAAGAAGGGCTATGGCTGCGACCTCCGGGTGCGTCACGCCCTGGGCGTGTCGGCGGACCGAGCGGCTGCCGACCTGTGCCTCGGTCGGCTCGGGCGCGGTGGGTGAGTTGGACGGCCCGCTCCACGGCCTGGGCGTGCAGCGGGTACAGCCGCCTGGTGATCTCGCGTGCCACGCGGCGGGCGCTGCTGGCGGTGTCGCCGATCGACGGCGCGCTCATCTGGGTCTCGTCCGGAACCGCCGCGTAGATCCTCATTCGCGGGACACTGTCGTCGGGCTGGCACAGGCGCGGGGGCTTTTCAGATCAGCGCCGCGCAGATTGGCGCCGGCCAGAACGACGGCGCCCAGACTGGCGTTCTCCGTGGATACCCCAGCCTTCAGGCTGGGGAGGAAACGGACTTCGCGGAGCAGGGCAAGGGAAGACGATTCGCCGCCAGGGCGGAGCGTCGTCCACCAGCAACTGCCTGCGGATGCAGTAGAGTTGCCAGGCCCGGCCGGTGATCACCAAGCTGGCCGGGCCTACCGCCGGGCTGGCGGGATGTCAGGTCTGTGGAGCTGGCGTAAGACTGCTGGGCGTACCAACGTCCCCCGCCGTTGATTCGGGGCAGCTGCTGTCTGAGAAGCAGAAAGCTCAACCCGCGAGGGAAGAATCCCCCTGCTTCAGCCGGGGGAGATGTCAAACAGCCTGTGAGGTGGCCCGGATACCGTCGCGGGTTGGAAGGCCGGTGCACGGCGAGAGAGCACACTGATGATCCGGCCTGAGAGCCTGTCGGCACGCACAGGAGTCACACTCCTTCTCCGTCGGTGCCCGTGGAGTCGGCGGCCTTCTCCGGCGCGGCTGGCTCGCTGCCTGCCGCAGTGCCTGCCAAGGCCGGTGGCCCCTGCTCCCGCCCGGCACGCGCACTGGCCTGCCCCGGTTGCTGGAGTGCTGCCATCAGATCTTTTCCAGCACCAGGGGCGCAGCGGCCCCCGCCACGACTGACAGCCACGGCGAAGCCGCGACGGCGAGGTACTCACGATGGCCGCGGCCACACCTGCCCCCTCCGTGATCCGCGCACCGGCGATGGTGTAGGCCCGCAGCCCCGGCGCGGGCAGCTTCTCAGGGCGGCTCCGCCCCGGGGGTGCGGAGCCGCCCTGCGGTCGGGTGTCAGCGTGCTGGCCCCCACCAGCCAGGGGAGTTTCCTCCATCGCCTCGCAGCGATGATGTAGTCGAGGGCCTCCATGGCGAACCCGCCAAAGGCTCCCCACAGCACGCCTTCCCAAATGATCACGGCGGCGAAGATAGTGAAGCCTGTGGCCATCGCGGACGGATGACGGAACCTGGCCGGGAAATGAGCGAAGTTGCCCCGTCGCGCTATAAGCGATCAATGGAGCACGCGATCCCAGCTCATGAAGTTCCGCTGCCAGCCGCGCCTGCTCTGTTGGGCTTACCCAAGCGCACGCGTACGTGGGCCAAGGACCGGCTGAGCGACGGCTCCTGCTGACGTGCCCCCCGCTCGGCGTCATCGCGCATCCTCGGCGGCCGATCCGCGTGGTGTTTGTGCCCCGGCCTCCGGGCCGTGACGGCCTCGCCCCTGCCCGCGTCGTTGTTCGAGGTCGATTACCCCACCGCCAGACACGCGGAAATCTATGTTGGCTGGAGTAGACATTGGGCCGGTGGTCTGGTTAGGGTTTCTCTCGTAGCCGAGATCAACGGGGCCTGGCAGAGACGAACTGCCGGCCAGCAGTACACGCAGTTGCAGTGCGCAGGACGGTGCGGTGGTGGAGTCGCGAAGCCAGGGATGTTGCAGGACGGCGACGGGACTGACAACCGGACCGGGTGGCCCGCAGTGATCAGGGGCCGCCGTGAGCAAGTCCGCAGTTAACGCAGTGGCATTACCCGTAAGTGCAGTTCGCAGTACCCAGCAGTGAAGTCAGTGAGCAGCACCTCGGTGAAGGCGTCGGCTGCGGACGCGCGCACCGGGAAGTTCGGCAGTGGGGTTCTAAGCCAGAGCAGACGCAGGACGGGCGACGGGGCTGGCTGCCGAAGAGTGGCGCTGTCGCAGGCCACTGAGCGGTTCGCATCACCAGCAGTACGCAGTAGAGCAATACCAGCAGTACGCAGTCCCCCGTTTGGTAAGTAGTTGAACACCGAGGGAAGAACGGAGGAGCGGAGCGCCATCAGGATCGCCCGGGCAGAAGTCTTGAGCCCGGGTACCGCAGGACATCGATAGTGAGGTGGTCTTCGGTCAAGCAACCGCGATCCCCGCACCCCCGACAGCATCTGGGTCGGGTCTACGGAAACAGCAGGCCGGCGCAGTACCAGGGCCGGCAGATGGTGTAGCAGTTCCTTCGGGGCCCTGGCGCCAATGGCGCCAGGGCCCCTCCACGCGTTCCACAGAGAGGTGCAATGACAGCAGACGACTCGTACGGCCGTCTTGATGACGACGACTACCCCGCCTACACCATGGGCCGGGCCGCCGAAGTGCTCGGCACCACCCAGGGCTTCCTCCGCGCCATCGGCGAAGCCCGCCTCATCACCCCGCTCCGCTCCGAAGGCGGACACCGCCGCTACTCCCGCTACCAACTGCGCATCGCCGCCCGCGCGCGGGAACTCGTCGACCACGGCACCCCCATCGAGGCCGCCTGCCGCATCGTCATCCTCGAAGACCAGCTCGAAGAAGCCCAACGCATCAACGCCGAATACCGCCGCGCCGCCGACCCAGCGAACCCAACGTCCGCGGCCTGAGGCGGCCAAGAAGACCTGCAACTCCCCCAGGAGCTTCGCAGCTGCCGCCCACGCTGTTGCCCGGAACGCAAGCGTTCCGGGCAACGTCGTTTTTTGCGGACACCAACGGCGACCGTCGCATTGGCTGCGGCACAGCACCCTCCGACCGTGGCCGCACTGCCGCAGCCCAAAGCGTCGATTCCACAGTGTGTCGCGCCCATCAGCATGCGGCAGGGGCCAGGAAGCATGGGGACCTACAGAAGGAACCGCCGGGCGGAGTTGTGGCCGAGCCCTGTGATCACAGGCTGGGCCGCTCACGTGGCGGGTTCACCACCAAGCTGCACGTGGCTGTCGAGCAGGGCCAAAAGCCCATGTCGATCGTGGTGACGGCCGGGCAGCGCGGCGACTCGCCGCAATTCGAGCCCGTGCTGGAGAATGTCCGCGTACCCCGCATCGGTTCGGGCCGGCCACGCGTCCGCCCCGATCGAGTACGCGCCGATCGGGCGTACTCCTCCCGCAAGAACCGCGCCTACCGCCGCCGTGGAATCCGCTGCACCATCCCATACAAGGCTGACCAGGCCCGCAATCGCAGGAAGCTCGGCTCCCGTGGCGGCCGACCGCCGCGTTTCGACGCGGTGGATTACCGCGAGCGCCATGCGGTCGAGTGCGGGATCAACCGACTTAAAAGGCACCGGGCAGTGGCCACGAGGTACGAGCTCTCCGTCCGCTACGAGGCGACTGTGCTGGTCGCAGCCGTGAACGAGTGACTGTGACCAGCACCGTCGCAACAGCCCTCAGACGACGTCGAATTCGTTGCCCTCGGGGTCCTGCATGGCGGCGGCGTAGAGCCCCATGTCCGGCTCATCCTTGATCCGCAGCACGGTGGCACCAGCTTTGACCAGCTGTTCCACCGCAGCCTTGACCCGCTGTATGCGGACGTCCAGTGGGACGTCACGGCCCCCGCCGACCTTCAGGTCGAAGTGCCACCGGTTCTTGGCGACCTTCGGCTCTCCGGAACCTGCTGGAACCACACCCTCGGTCCACGTCCCGCAGGATCGATGATCGACTCCGGAATGTCCCCGGCATCGGCCGGCAACTCTGCCTCGGGCACCCCCATGGCCGCCCAGTAGGCACGCCAGGTGGCGTGCCCGCCCGGCGGAGGCTCAGGCACGTAGCCCAGGGCCTCGGCCCAGAAGGTCACCATTCTCTGCGGATCGGAGCAGTCGATCGTCAGCTGCACTGTCATCTCCATGATCAGAGCATCCCAGGCAGGTCTGCAGAAGATCCACTTTCGCAACAGGCCCTAGATTAGGCGCCCGTCGGTACTGGCAGAGGGCCCCACTCAAACACGGTGCCGCTGAACGTCGCACCGGCGAAGCCGACCGTGCCGCCGCTGAACGTCGCCTCGACGAAGAGGACTGCGCTGCCGCTGAACGTCGCGCTGTTGAAAGCGACCGTGCCGTCGCTGAACGCCGCCCCGCCGAAGTGGACCGTGCCGCTGCTGAACGTCGCGCTGTCGAAGGAGACCGTGCCGCTGCTGAACGTCGCGCTGTCGAAGGAGACCGTGCCGCTGCTGAACGTCGCGTCGACGAAGAGGACTGCGCTGCCGCTGAACGTCGCGCTGTTGAAAGCGACCGTGCCGTCGCTGAACGCCGCCCCGCCGAAGTGGACCGTGCCGCTGCTGAACGTCGCGCTGTCGAAGGAGACCGTGCCGCTGCTGAACGTCGCGTCGACGAAGAGGACTGCGCTGCCGCTGAACGTCGCGCTGTTGAAAGCGACCGTGCCGTCGCTGAACGCCGCCCCGCCGAAGTGGACCGTGCCGCTGCTGAACGTCGCGCTGTCGAAGGAGACCGTGCCGCTGCTGAACGTCGCGTCGACGAAGAGGACTGCGCTGCCGCTGAACGTCGCGTTGCCGAAGCCGACCGTGCCGCCGCTGGCTCCGGAGCAACAGGTGGCGTTAACACGCCTGTTAGGCGAGCCGGAGTCGGTAACGGACTGGCGTGACCAGCATCCGGACAGCGTCGACATTCTCGTGGTCAGCAACTGCGGCGACCAGCCGGTGGTAGGCAACCAGGTCTGGCATTCCGATCGTTCCATTCCGCCCCGCCCGGCACGCTTCACCATGCTGCGCGCCGAGACCGTACCCAGCAGCGGCGGGCACACCCAGTTCGCGGACATGGCAGCCGCGTACGAGACGGCGCCGGCCGGGTGGGCCGACGCCCTGGCAGACGCGGTCGGAGTACACACCTGCGACACCATCGCCCACCTTCGGGCTCGCATCCACGGCAAACCCCTCGAATCCCATTTACACCGAGCGGTTTCCTCCGGTGCGCCACCCGATCGTGCGCCGCGATCCGGTCACCGGCCGGCGGGGATTCTTCCTCAATCAACTGTGCCTGCAGCGCATCGAGAACACCACCTGCCGACGGTATGCGGGGCCTTCGGTGGCGGAGCTGCACGAGCACGCTACCCAGAACCGTTTCGTCTATGAGCACCGGTGGCAGCGCGGTGACGTGGTGATCTGGGACCACGCCCGGATCCTGCACCGCGCAGCCCGCCTGGAACCCGGAATGGCCCGGGTACTGCACCGCACCACCACCGCCGAACCGGACGTGCACAGCGACGAGCAGCCCCCGCACCGGGCCGGACATGTACCCAGCGGGCGGACACGCGCATGACGGCGACTGCGCTGGACCGGATGATCGCGCTTCAGGCCGCAGCGGTCGAAGAGATCGCCACCAGGGACTTGTCCGCCCAGGCCGAGACCCTGGCCAAGGCACGCCGGGTCGTACGGGTCGGCGCCGGCACCGCTCAGCACGCCGCCGAACTCGGCAGCATGCTGCTGCAGAACGCCAAGATCGACGCCCGCTGGTCGCCGGCCACCACATGGACACGGTGGAACCGCGCACGACCCGGCGACGCCCTGATCCTGCTCAGCCACACCGCCGGCACTGCACATGTACGGCGCGCTCGCCAGCAGGCGCTGCACGAGTCGCTCCCGGTGGTCTCCATCACCGGAAAGGGATGCGGCTGGCCCGAAGCGATCGAGGCGCAGACCGGCTACCCGATCCGCTCTGGCTGGCGCACGCTCGGCGAGGCGCGCCCGCTGCCACTCCAGCACTCCGAGGCTGGAGTGGTAGGACGTCACCCGCTCGGCCACGCCGGCGGTCCGGGCGGATTCCATGAACACGGCCATCTTGACCGCGCTGTCTTTGCCGCCGCGTCCTCTACGCCACCGGCTCCCGGATTGTGGAGGCCGCCGACAGGAGGCAGGGTGGTCCTGAGACTCTCTGTGCGAGGCAGAAGGCGTACGCCTGTCACGGATGCGGGCTGTGCCTTGACTCCATTGTGAAGCAAGTTGTGTGAGCCCGGCACCGACGAACTCGGTCATCGCCGCGGTGGCCGACGCAAGATCGTCCATTCCAGGCAGGCTTACGGAGGTGCATCACAGTGTCAGAGCAGAACCCAGTGCACGCGAACCCTGCCGAGGGGCACGAGGTGTCGTTGCCGCCCGAAGTCAAGTTGCTGCAGGAAGTCACTCCGCCCTTCTTTCCCGAAGGTGGTTCGGGAATGACCATCCTCGTCGAGTGGCCTCCCGGTCACCCCGGGCTCCCTCCGCACCGCCACTCGGGCCCGTCGTTCGGCTACGTGATGGAGGGCGCGGTCCGGTTCGAGCTCGAGGGTGAGCCGGAGCGTGTGGTCGACGCCGGTGGGACGTTCTGGGAGCCGGGTGGTGATGTGATCCACTACCAGGACGGCAACGCCCTGTCGGACGCACCGACCAAGTTCGTGGTGACCATGGTGTGCGCGCCGGGTCAGCCGATGCTCACGTTGGTCGACGAGGAGGAGCTGAAGGAGCGGGCGCACCTGCGCGCCCTACGTCCCTCCGAAGACTGACCCGCGAGTTCGATACGGGAAGGCGGAGCACGGGCCCCTGACCCCGGCGCCGGGCTCCGCCGGCCACGCGGTTGGACGGCTTCGTGCGGCTCGCCGTGCGCGGCAGGAGCCGACGCGCTTCCTACCTTAATTCGGCTGGGGTGTCTCGCTCACGGTGACCTCGTCCCCGCGCGAGGGGATCAGTCGAGGATACCGAGCTGAGTGTCGGGCCGGCAGTGGGTGCAGGCAGGCACACCGTTGGCGAGGGCGCGCAGGGCCTGCTGCCGTCCGACGCCCTTGCTGCGTTTGCCGGCCATGTGGCAGCCGCCGACGTGGACGTACACGGCGGGCGAGTGCCCGTCGAGGCTGCGCTCGATGAGCCAGTCCGGCTTCGGCGGACGTGCCGCGATACCGCGCCTGCGCTCCGCCTGCTGCCGCTCCTCGTCGGCGATCCACCGCTGGGTGCGTTCGAGGTCCTTCTCGGACCCGGTCGCGGAGGACAACGAGTGCCGCAACAAGGCGGTCGCCGTCCTCCGCGCGGTGCATACAGCCAACCGGTTTACCTCATGGAGCGGTTCAGCCGGTGAAGGCCGCCGTGCCGTTCGGGACGCCGAGGCCGGTCGGGCCGTCGTACCCGGTGGCGCCGGTGCACAGGTACGAGCCGGAGCAGCTGCCGTTCGAGCCGCTGGTCACGTCGTAGAGCGCCGAGGTGTGCGCGTAGGGGAACGACGCCGGGTACGAGCCGGAGGACGGGGTGCCCGCCAGCGCGTAGGTCGCCGCGATCAGCGGGGCCGAGGCGCTGCTGCCACCGAAGACCATCCAGCCGGTGGCCTGCCGGTAGCTGTCGTAGACCGCGACGCCGGTGTTCGGGTCGGCGACCGCGGAGACGTCCGCGACGGTCCGCTTGGCGCAGCCGCTGTCGGTCTGCCAGGTGGGCTTGGCGTCGTATGAGGAGCAGCCGGAGCCCGCTCCGCTCCACACCGTGTCCGTCCAGCCCCGTGAGGTGGACGAGGTGTTCAGGGACGTACCGCCCACGGCGGTCACGTACTTGGACGCGGCCGGGTACTCGGTGCCGTAGCCGTTGTCGCCGGAGCTGACGGTGATGGCGACGCCGGGGTGGTTGAAGTACGACGAGTCGTAGGTGGAGTCGCTGGAGGACTCGCTGCCGCCGTAGCTGTTGGAGACGTACTTGGCGCCCAGGCTGACGGCGGTGTTCACGGCCGTGCCGAGGTTCGTCATGGTCGCCGAGCTGGCCTCCACCAGAAGAATCTTGCAGTTCGGGCAGGCCGCGCTGACCATGTCGAGGTCGAGGGATATCTCCTCGGCCCAGCCGGAGTCACCGCGCGGATAACCGGTGCCGCCGGTCTGGTTGACCTTCTTGAAGCAGCCGTTGGCGGTGGTGCAGGCGGGCAGGCCGTACTGCGAGCGGTAGACGGCCAGGTCGGCCTCGGCGTTCGGGTCGTCGTAGGCGTCGACGATGGCCACGGTCCGGCCCGAACCGCCGCTGGAGGAAGGCAGGTTGTACGCGGCCTGCAGTGAGGTGGGGCCGTAGCCCGACGGGGCGGCGGCCGCCGTCAGGTCGCTCTCGGCGTGCGCGGACTTGGGGGTGCCCGCGGTGACGTGCAGCGCCTTGCACGCCATCACGTTCTTCTGCGTCGGGGTCGCACAGGAGTGGGCGACGGTGACGCCGTTCGGCGACGGTGAGGCCGAGGGCGCCGCCTGGCCGGCCGGGGCGGCCAAGGCCAGAGCAGCCGTGGCCAGGGAAGCCACGGCGGTGAGAGAAATGGTTCTGCGCAACGTAATTCCTCCGAGAGGTGGGTGAACCAGGGGAGACATGCGGGTGCGCTGGACGGCCGGGACGCGGGATGCGTGTCCCGACCGGCGCAAAACCTATGAGTGGCTGGAACATGCCAACAAGAAGATCATTGAAGCTGTGACTACCCTTTGTTGTTCCTGGTCAACTCATGTGTTGTTCCTGAGATGTCCGTGGCGGAACGGTGGCGCGATCATGGGTTGACACGCCCCGGGTGAAGCGGATTTCACGGCGCAGGCGATAGCGGAGCACGTGACAGCTGTACCGCACCCCGATCCGAAGCCGCCGGACCCGCCCGGTCCGGCCGCCGCAGCCTCGCCGTCGCCCTGCTCAGCGGCGCCCTCGGCGCGGCCGTGGCGCTGCTCTCCACCGGCAGAGCTGGTCGGAGGGCACAGGCCGTCACCTCACCCCGCATGCCACGGCCCAGACCACGGGCGTCAAACGCCGTGGGCGGGGCCGTAAAGCGAACCTGTCCTCGCGGGGCAATCCCTGAATGTGCGTGATCCTTTTCGACGGGTCGGGCTGCGTCGTTTCGCCGTAGCCCGTTAGGGTCTGGGCCTGGCCTGGTTCGTCTGTTCGGGCTGGTCCAGCGTGGTGGAGGGAGACATGAGTTGGCCGTCCCGTGGGACCTGGTGATATCCAGTGCCGGCGGCGTTGCCGCCACGGTCGTAGGCGTCTTCGCCGGCGGCGTTGTGGGGCGGCGTGGCCAGAACGAGCAGTGGATCAGGGACAACCGGACGAAGGCGTATGCGGCCTTCTTGGAGGCGTTCGCCACGCTGGAGATGGACTTGCGTGAGGCGTTCCTGGAAGATCGGCCCCATACGTACGACTGGGTGCCGTGGCATTCGGCGCTGACCGCTGTCAGCCTGGTCGCGCCGCGTGAGGTGGCTGCAGCCGCTTCGGAGTTGACTGGCGCGGTGGGACGCTTCGCGGAACTGGTCGACAACTCCCCCAAGAGACGCGAGGACTTGCAGGAGGTTCACGCTGCGCTGGTCGCGGGACAGATCCGTTTCGTGAACGCGGCGCGAGAGTCGTTGGATGGCGGGCAGGAACCGCTTGCCTGGCAACTCGGAGGGCCGCCCGCGTGGCACGAGATTGAGCCGTATGCTCCCGCGCCGTCCGCGGGCGAGCCCGCGTAGGCCGTTGTTCGGCAGGCCGCTGACGACTCACGGGACGTCAACCACAAGCGCGAGTTGCACGGTGTAGTAGACACGGTTGCGGTTCAGGCCTTGGCCGCGGCGACCTCTCGCGCACGGCCGGAGAGTTCCCTCACCGCGCGGGCCTTGGCATACGGGGCGAGGTCTGCGCGCATCGTGGTGAAATGATCGTCGCCGCGGACGTAGGGCTCCGTTAGGTCTTTGTGTCTCGCGTGTTCAGGAGCATGGTGGGTGTGTGGACGCATATGAAGTGAACCGTGCTCGGGCGAAGTTGGCGTTATTCGTGGCTGATGTGTTCGCCTCGGTGCCGCGCAAGGACCAGCGGGCCAAGAGCGACTGCTATCTGCGGGGACTGATGCTGGACGGACGGCGCAAGTCCATCCAGCCGATGGCGGAACGGCTGCCGGACGGCAACGAGCAGAATTTGCAGCAGTTCGTGAACCAGTCGACGTGGGATCCGGTGCCGGTGCGGCGGCGGATCGCGCAGCGGATGGTGCCGCTGATCGGCCCGGATGCCTGGGCGGTCGACGACGTGTCGTTCCCCAAGGACGGCCGGATGTCGGTGGCAGTTGCGCACCAGTACTGCGGGGCGTTGGGCAAGCAGGCCAACTGTCAGGTCGCGGTGAGCGCGCACGCGGTCTCCGACACCGCGTCGTGTCCGCTGCAGTGGCGGCTGTTCGTGCCCCAGGAGTGGGCGGACGATCCGATACGCCGGCGCAAGACCGGGATTCCGCAGGAGATCGGGCACCGGGAGAAGTGGCGCCTGGCCCTGGACAGCATCGACGAACTGGCCGAATGGGGCATGGTCCCGCCGGTGCTGGTGGCCGACGCCGGCTACGGCCAGAACGCCGACTTCCGCGACGGGCTGGATAGCCGGGGCATCGGCTATGTCGTCGCGGTCCGCTCGGACGTGACCGTCCACCCGCACGATGCCGAGCCGGTCACGCCGCCCTGGTCGGGCAACGGCCGCAAGCCGCAGCCCCGCTACCGGGACAAGCCGTCGGCGGTGGCCGCGCCGGCGGCCGGCCATGGGCGGCAGGCCTTCACCGAGGTGACCTGGCGGCAGGGCTCCCGCGGACCGATGCGCTCGCACTTCCTGGCGCTGCGGGTGCGGCCGGCCGGGGTCAGAGCCCGCCGCCTGGCCCAGGCCGCCGCCACCGCGCAAGACGGCTGCTGGGACGGTGTCCTGCCCGAGGTCACGCTGCTGGTCGAATGGCCCGACGGCGCCGAGGCACCCACCGACTACTGGCTGTCCAACCTGCCCGCCGACATCCCGGTCGCCGAACTGGTCCGCCTGGCCAAGATCCGTTGGCGCATCGAGCACGACTACCGCGAACTCAAGCACGGCCTCGGCCTGGACCACTTCGAGGGACGCTCCTGGACCGGCCGGCATCACCACGTCACCCTCGTCACCGCCGCCCAGGCGTTCCTCACCGAACAGCGCCTGGTCCCAAAAGCCGATACAGCGGACTCACCCTCTACCAGATCCTCGACACCATCCAAGACCTGCTGAACTGCTGGACCGGCACCTGCACCACCTGCCACCGCCCCCTGCCCAGAACACCCACCACCAGCCAGAAACCCAGAGCCAGAGCAACCTAACGGAGCCCTACTCCACCACAAGCGCCGTTACCCTGCCCAGGCCGCTGCCCGACGACCGCCTGCAGGGCGCGCTCGACCGCATGCCGTCCGTGCGTAACCAGCTCACTTTCGTCCTGGCCGCCGTGCATGCGCTGAGCAGCCATGACCAGCGCCATCTGCTCCTGGACGACCTCGACCTCAGCCGCGGCACGCTCCTCGTACGGCGCCAGGGCAAGACCGATCACACCCTGTACCTCGACGAGCTCACCTTTCGCCTGGCCCGACAGTGGCGGGCCGAACGCCATCGCCGCTGGCCGAGCAGCACCAACCCCTACCTGCTCGTGACCGTGTGCACTGCGGTCGACGACACCCACCCCGCCGTCAACCCTCAGCCTGGATCCACCGCGTGAATTCTGATCTTCGGTATCGGGCGGGCTCGGGGTGATCTTTCGGGGTGCGGGCAGCACGATGGGCCGGGTGGCCGTCCGGTGCGGGGTCTCCGAGGTTCTTCCAGGTCGTGGGCGGTCAGGTCGAGCGTGTGGTTCAGGTGAGCATGCGCTGGCCGGTGGCTGTCCACAGGTCGGTGAAGTCGTCGGCCCAGCGCCAGCGTTCGGGCAGGTGGAGGGTGACGCGGCGGGCTCGGGTGGCGATCCGGGCGGGGATGTTGATCAGGTGGCGGCGGATGGTGCCGGTCCTCGCCTTGGCATGGAAGGCGGAGGCGAGGTGGCCGCTCGCGCGGGTGAGGTTGTAGGCGGTGGCGGCCAGGGTCAGCCAGGCCGCGTTCGCGGTGAACTTCCCCGAGGGCAGGTGGGCGAGTGCGGAGTCTTCCAGGTCGGCGAAGACCTGCTCGATGACGGCGTGTTCGCGGTGCATCGGCTCGGCCTGAGCCAGGGCGAAGGGGCTGTCGGTGAAGATCACGTGGTGGCGCCAGAGGCCGAACAGCTCGGCCTGGCCGGCGGGCACGCTCTTGGGGTTCAGCCGTTTCACGCGGCGCACGATCAGCCGGGCAGTGGTGTGGAACGCCTTCTTCTTGCTGGTGAACGCGGTGAAGGGGATCTCGGTGATCTCGGCGTCGGAGATCCAGCGTTCCTCCTCGGCGTCCCAGACGGCGCTGGCGTACTTGATCGGCGTCCAGGCATCCTCGGGGATCTGCACGATGGCCTCGCGGATGGTCTTCTTGACCGCGACGGCCAGGGAGAAGGCTGCGCCGGCCTTGCGGCACGCATCGACGACCTTGTGGGAGAAGTACGCCGAGTCCGCACGGACGACGATGTGTGCGGTGATGCCCATGGCCCGGACCGTGGCCAGGGCCTCGCGCAGCAGACTGGCCGCGCCCTTGCCGGAGCCTGCCGAGCCCTTGCGCAGCCTGGTGGCCACGATCACGGGTGCGCAGGTGCCGGTCTTCACGGTGACGATCTGGAAGTGCAGGCCGCGCTGCTTGGTGTAGCCGAACGAGGCGCCCTGCTTGGCGGGGCCGTAGACCTGTTTGACCTTGGAGTCGATGTCCACGAACACCACCTCGTCCCGCTGCGGGACCATGCCGGTGTGCGCGGCCAGGCGGCAGGTGAACGCCCGTGCGGCGGACTCCAGTTGGCGCACATGCCCCCAGGTGAAGGCGCGCAGGAAACTGCCCAGCGTGGACGGCGCCCGCACTCCGCCGAACAGGCGCGGCAGCCCGCCGTGGCGCAGTATGTCCAGGTCGTCGATGCTGTCCGCCCCGGCGACCATGCCGCCCACGATCGACATGGCTTTCGCGTCGGCTGCCGTACCGGCACCGTTCTTCGCACCGGTCAGGTGGACCTTCTCGGCCACCAGCCGGGGCAGACCGCACCGCTCGGCCAGCCGGATCGTCGGGACCAGCCCGGCGTGCGCGATCAGGTCCGGGTCGTCGAACGCGGCGAAGAGCTCCGCGGGCCTGTGGGAGACTTTCACTTACGAGGTGCCTTGCTTCGTGGGACTGGTGTGGGCGTAGGAACTCCCATGATCCCAGGTCAGCAGGCACCTCTTCTCTTTTCGTCGCCCACAGACCGAGTATCACGCGGTGGATCCAGGCTCAGGCGATCACCACATCACTACGCCGACTGGGCCTGCAGGTCGGACGCCTACGGATGGACCGCATTCTCGACGAGGCCAAACACACGGCCGACCCCGTCCACCTCATCCGCCTCTTCGGCCTGTCCCCTTACACAGCCATGCAATACGTCCGAGCCGCGCACCCCTACGGCGGAGGCCCGAGCCCATTGTGATCTGCCGCGGACCGCCGGTGGACGAGTACGGAATTCGACGCCCCTCAGCTTGAATTTTACCGATGATCAGAGCGTTCCAGCCAGTTCCACGGCTGCACCGGTTCGATGACCTGAATCTGACGTGAAGGCGGATCTCCGTCTCTATTTGCAGGATGCCCGTGACGCGCTGTCGTGGAAGCTGGAAGGCTTGTCGGAGTACGGCATCCGCCGGCCCATGACTCGCCAATGGCGACGCATGCCCGTTCGAGGCACCGTACGCCCGCGACGCTAGAGCAGCCCTGACCGACTGACGAAGTCGGCTCCGGCCCACGTCGAAGAACGCGAGCCGGAGCCAAGCCGGACACGGGAAGGTGATGGTGGTCAGTCCGCGGACCGCACGGTGGGTGTGGCGAGGGCGACCGGGCCGGTGGCGGCACCGGTCTTGCAGGAGTCGTGGCAGTTCTTCTCCAGGCTGCAGCACAGTGAGCAGATCGCCCCGGAGTGGAAGGTGCAGTTGGCCACGTCGGGCCGTTCGAAGTCGGTCGTGCACACGGTGCAGGTCAGCGTGGCCGCGGAGGGCAGGCCGTCCGTCCCGAGCAGCGGCTCCTCGAGGTCGTCGACGCGGGCGATGTAGTACCTGCCCTTCGTGAGCACGGCGAACAGCGGTGAGAGGACCATCGCGAGGAACAGGGCGATGAAGGGGGAGTACGCCTTGCCGTAGTCGCCGAAGGCCTCGAAGTACGCGGCGATGGAGACGGCGGAGGCGATGAGCATCGAGCCGAAGCCGACGGGGTTGAAGTTGTACAGGTGGGCGCGCTTGAACTCGATGTACGACGGGCTCAGTTTCAGCGGCTTGTTGATGACCAGATCTGCGACGACCGCGCCGATCCAGGCGATGGCCACGTTGGAGTAGAAGCCGAGGACGGTGTTGAGGAAGCCGAAGACTCCGCCCTCCATCAGGGCCAGCGCGATGCCGACGTTGAGGAAGATGTAGACGACCCGGCCCGGGTGCCGGTGCGTGAGGCGGGAGAAGAAGTTCGACCAGGACAGCGAACCGGAGTACGCGTTCGTCGAGTTGATCTTTATCTGGGAGAGGATCACGAAGAACGTCGCCAGTCCCAGGGCGACGGGCGCCGCGAAGGTCTTGAAGCCGTGCACGTACTGCTGGATGGGCTCGTTGGCCTTGGACAGGCCCACACTGCCGGCGATGTAGAAGGCCAGGAACGCCCCGCCGATCTGCTTCGCCGCGCCGAGAACCACCCAGCCGGGACCGGCGGAGAGCACGGCGCCCCACCACTTCCCCGCGTTCTCGGGGGTCTTGTCGGGCATGAAGCGCAGGTAGTCGACCTGCTCACCGATCTGCGCGATCAGTGACAGGGCCACGCCGGCGCCCGCGCCGACGCCGAGCATGCTGATGCTGGAGCCGGTGGGGGAGTTGCCCGCGAAGTGGGTGAACTGCGAGAACTTGTCCGGCTCCTGGATGGCGATGGAGACGAACGGCGCGACCATCAGCACCAGCCAGACCGGCTGCGTCCACACCTGCATCTTCGACAGGGCGGTCATGCCGTAGATCACCAGCGGCAGGATGATCAGCGAGCAGATCAGATAGCCGACGGCCAGGGGGATATGCAGGCCCAGCTCGAGGGCCTGCGCCATGATCGAGCCTTCGAGGGCGAAGAAGATGAACGTGAAGCTGGCGTAGATGACCGACGTGAGGGTCGAGCCGAGATAGCCGAAACCCGCGCCCCGGGTCAGCAGGTCCATGTCGATGGAGTACTTCGCCGAGTAGTACGAGATCGGGATGCCGGTCAGGAAGATGACCACCGCCGCGGCGAGAATGGCCACCATGGCGCTGGAGAAGCCGTTGGAGATGGCGATCGAGCCGCCGATGGCGAAGTCGGCGAGGTAGGCGATGCCACCGAGCGCCGTCGTGGCCACCACGTAGGGAGTCCAGCGGCGGAAGGACTTCGGTGCGTAGCGCAGCGAGTAGTCCTCCAACGTGTCGTTCTGCGCCCAGTTGTTGTACGTCCGTCCGCCTGTACTCGCCGGCGGTGCTTCCTTGTCGACGATCTCCGTCACGACATTCCCTCTTCCCAGCACTGGGGACGACCCGGGCGACCCCGGGTGATTGCACGGAAGAGTCACGCCGCACTGTTTCTTGAACGTTTCGCTTCCTTTAAGGGAAAGGTCTTTAACGGGCCTTTATTCGACGCGCGTAGATAGTGCACGACCAGGAGCGCGCCGCGTGGGCGGGGCGCCCGTCGATGGGAGACTGTGGCGAGCGAAGGGCTCGAATTGAATACAGACGCCCTCGTCTCCGCCAGATGCTTCCCGTAGAAAGTATTTCTGTGGCAGGGTAATGTCAATCAACGGCCAGGGAGCCGGGTCAGAGTTGGGTGACGACGTGGAAGTCGAAGGCATCCGCCCGTGCCAGGTACAGCCGTTGGGTGAGATGGTTGCCGCGCAGCCGCAGTGCGCCGCGCGGGCCCTCGTAGGAGACCGTTTCGCCCACGGCGCACATCGTCTTCACGTCCAGCGACCGCGCCCGCTCGGCCAACGCCGCCAGCAGGCGCACTCCTTCGAAACACGACTCGCCCAGACTACCCACGACGGGTGCCTCCACACCGAACCGCGCCGCGTAACGCGCGCTGAAGTCCAGGCTCTCGGCGGTCGCGAGCGTCTCGAAGAAACCGGCCGTCGCCCACAGCCCGTCGGTGGACTCCGCTCCGGTGGCCAGCAGGATGTTCTCGTCCATGTGGGTGCTCAGCCGCAGGCACCGCTGATGCAGACCGTACCCGGCGAACGCCCGGTTGAAGTGAGCTGCGTCGTCCCCGACCAGCAGCATCAGTACGGCGTCCGCCTCGCACCGCTCGATCCGGCGCAGCACGGGCCCGAAGTCGCGTGTTCCCAGGGGCACGAAGACTTCGTCGCGCACCAGACCGCCACAGGTCCGGGCGTATCGCCGTGCGGCACGGGCGGTCACGCGCGGCCACACATAGTCGTTGCCCACCGTGCACCAGCGTCGAGCTCCGGTCGCCTCGGCCAGCAGCCGCATCGCGGGCAGCAGTTGAGCGGCGTCGGTCTCGCCCGTCAGGAAAACCCCGGGTGTGCGCTCGCCGCCCTCGTACTGGGCTGTGTAGACGTACGGCACGCGGCCCGCGATCCGCGGCAGCAGCGCCTGGCGCACCGCCGAGGTGTGCCAGCCCACCACCCCGTCAACGGCGCCCAGCGACACCAAGGCCTCGACTTCGGCCGCCACCTGCTCCGGCGACGCCCCGCCGTCCACCGTGACCAGGTGGACCTCCTGGTCCAACACGCCGCCCGCGGCGTTCAGTTCCTCCGCGGCCAGTTGCGCGGCCAGCTCGCACGACGGACCGAAGACCCCCGCCGGTCCCTGCAGCGGCACGACCAAGGCCACGACCAGCGTCGTGCTCGAATCGTCATTCCCTCTCGGCGGCACCGGATGCACAGACCACCTCCGTGAGGGCACTGGGCGCGCGGATCCCGGTCCGGGCCCCGGCACCCTCGCGGAGGCTCGTAATCTGCCCGAACACTAGACCTACGGAAGGACACCGGCAATGCCGTCGGAACCCTCCTCGCCGGACCTTGCCCACCTCCTCAGTCACGCCGAGCGATGCCTCGGCCGGCGCTTGGCCGCGATGCTGGCCGAGGAGGACTGCTCGGTGGATGAGTGGCGCGTCCTGTCGGCCGTCGCCGACGGGCAGGGCCACTCGATGTCCGAAATCGCCGACCACGCCCTCATGCCGGCGCCCACTTTGACCAAGCTCGTCGACCGCATGGTCGCCGGCAACCTGGTCTACCGTCGGCCCGACCCCGACGACCGCCGCCGCGTCCTGCTTTACCTCACCGCCCGCGGCCGCATCCTCCACCAGCGCGCCGCCCACCGCGTCCGCTCCGACCAGACCCGGCTTCTCGACGCCATCGGTGACCAGGGAGAACTCGCCCGGCTCCTGCCTCTGCTCGCGGCGACGGTCGACGGGTTGCCTGCGGTGGCGCCCAGCAGACCGCAGAGTTGATCTTTTCGATCAATGGCCGCGGCCTCGCCCGTGTGCGGCGAAGGTGGGCCTGCGCTTCAGCGTCTTGACGGTCGCGCGAGCGAGTGGGGCGACCAGGTTGGCGTGACGGTCAGCGGAGGTGGTGAAGCCCTGCGCACACGCGCTCAAAGAGGGAGCGCGGCCAGAGCGCGGGCGGGATGACAGGGGTCGAGGAAGACGACGATGCCCGTGGCCTCGGGTGAGGGTGCGGGGAGGAGTAGATGGATCAATGGATCCAGATGACGCGGTGAAGGTCTTGGAGGGTGTTGCCCATCTTGTGACTCAGCTGTCGAGTGATCAGCGAAGCGAGTTCATCGACCTGCTCGGTTCGATGGCTGCGGAGGAGACCGATCCTTCGCGCCGCGAGTTCTTGGAGGGTTTCCCTGAAGGTTTTGGACTCGTTGAGGACGACTCCTGACCTGGGATTTATGCATAGAGCAGGACACGCTTGCGGAGGAGTTCGAATCCCGCGCGACCGAACATCTGACGCTTGAGCATCTTGATCCGGTTGACGTGGCCTTCGACGACGCCGGAGTTCCAGGGCAGTGAGTGGCCGGCGATGACGGCGTCGAGGCCCCGCCCCCTGGAGACTCTCTCCAGGGGCAGGGAAGGGTGGGGGCGATATTCCCCACGACACCGCCGCTGCGGCGGGTGCGAGGTCGGGCGGTTGGCCGGTCAGCCCACGAGTAGCACGAGTTTGCCGCGCACAGTCCCCGCTTCGCCGACGCGGTGCGCGTGGGACACCTCGGTCAAGGGGAAGGTTTGGCCGACCTGGATGGAAAATCGTCCAGTCTCGGCCATTTGGGCGACCTGGGCCAGCGCGTAGGTGGCGCGGCCGGTGTCGCCGCGGCTGAAGCGGACGCCCGTCTGCTGCGCGCCGCGGAAGTCGGCGACCGTGATCACATGCTCGGGGGCGCCCACGAGTCCCATGAGTTCGGGAAGGACACCGCTGCCGGCGACGTCCAGTGCAAAATCGAACCCCGACGGCATGATCGCCCGGACTCGCTCTGGCATCCCGTCGCCGTATGCCACCGGCTCGGCCCCGAGCGAGCGGATGGCATCATGCGTGCCTGGACTACCCGTGCCGATGACGCGCGCGCCGCGCTCCACGGCGAGTTGGACAGCGGCACTCCCGACGCTGCCGGATGCCCCGTTGACGAGCACGGAGCTGCCCGCTGTGACGCCAAGCTGGTCGAGCGAGCGCGCTGCGGTCTCGGCTGCCGCGGGGATCGCTGAAGACCTCGCATAATCCAGCGAGTCCGGGATCGTGGCCCAATACGACAGCACGGCCAACTCCGCCTGGGCGGCTCCGTACGGCGAGGCTCCGAAGACCCGGTCGCCAACCGTGACACCCGAGACATCGTCACCGATCTCGTCAACGAGACCCGCAGCCTCGTATCCCAGGGTCTGTGGCAGTTCCTGGTCCATCAGGCCCCGGCGCTTTTTCCAGTCGCTGGCGTTGATACCCGCGGCACGAACCTTGATCCGTATCTCTCCGGCACCGGGATGGGGATCGGGGAGATCGACGATCTCAAGAACGTCCGGGCTGCCGAACTGGCTGAACTGTGCTGCCCTCATGACGCACTCCTTCCGCGGAAGAAGTGGCGGATCGTCCGATACCGCGTGTGCGCGTACTCCCCGTCCGGCTGTCTGCTCGGCCCAGAGCACGTTTCTACTCCGATACGTCGACCCTACTTCATGACCGCCCACACGTGTCCGAGACGACCACCCCCATCGAACGGCCCCGGTGAGGGTGCGTACACTGGTCGGCCCTGCGCCACCAAGGCGGCCGCGTGGACGTAGGGGTGAAGCGGCCGGACGGCGCCGACTATGACGCTCCGCGCATGGTCAGCGCGGTTCGCGCCAGCCCGCGCAACCAGGCGTGGGCGTGGTCGGTGTCGTAGCGCTGATGCCACGACAGATATACCGGTGCGAGCGGTAGTTCGAGCGGCAGGGGGAGCACGACCAGGCCGAGGTCGGCGACCGCGGATCGCGTGGTGGCTTCGGGGACGCTGACCAGGAGATCGGAACCGCGCGCGAACTCCAGCGCGGCCGCTTCCGTGGGTGCGGTCGCCACCACGCGGCGGGTGAGGCCAAGCCCCGCGAGAGCGTCGTCGAGGGCATTGCTGAGGTTTCCCCGTCGCGAGACGGTGACGTGCTCGGCGGCGGCGTATTGATGTGCGGTGACGGTCCTGCCACGGGTGAGGGGATGCCCCTGCCTCGCGACGATGACGAGGCGGGACTCGCCCACGTTCTCGGCGCGGATGTCCGGTGCGCTCGGGTGGTTGGCGTTCGCCTCCAGGTCCACCTCGCCGCGCCGCAACTCCGGTGTGTCAATGCTCGATTCCGCGACGAAGCGCAATCGCACGCCCGGCGCCTCTTCACGCACGGCCGCGAGCAGCGCGGGGCCGCTCAAGGCGACCAGGGAATCGTGCCAGCGGAGTGTGAACGTGCGCTCCAGTGTTGCCAGATCGAGTTCACGGCTCGGTGCCAGCACCCCTTGGACCTGGTGAAGCAGCTCGTGCACCTGTTCCCGGACGGCGATCGCGTACGGCGTCGGGGTCATCGTGCGGCCGGTGCGCACCAGGATCTGATCCCCGGTCGTGCGCCGGATTCGGCCCAGACTCCGACTCATCGCGGGGGCGGTGACATGCAGGCGTGCGGCCGCCCCGGCCACACTGCCCTCCTCCAGCAGCGCGTCGAGCGCGGCCAACAGGTTCAGGTTCAATTGCACGTGAGTAATCCTAGCCGTGCTTTACATGCATTTGAAGTTATTCAAGGGGCTGTATACCGTCGAGATCAGAGCGCTGGACAGAGCGCACAGCTCGGCCCGAACGGCCTCATCACCCCCTACTCACATGGGAGTTCACCATGTCCGAAACGCTTCAGACCAATGACGTCGCCGCCTCCGACGCCGACCTGCTCGACCAGACAGCGATCGCCGTGCGCGCGGCCGGTTCGGCGCTGCGCGAGCGCTTCGGCGAGGTAGTCCGCTACCAGACCCGCGAAGAGCTGATGCGCGCGCTCGCCGCCAACGACGACACGGCCCTCGGCATCCTGCGCCCCCGCCTCACGCACCTGCGCCCGGACGCAGGCTGGGTGGAGGACGAGCTGGACGGCGGGGCGCTGCCGCCCGGCGAATGGTGGGTCGTGGATCCGGCCGAGGGCAACGTCAACCACCTGCACGCCCTGCCGGAGTGGGCGGTGACCGCCACCCTCGTGCGCGAGAACCAGCCGGTGCTCACTGCGGTCCACCTGCCGTTGACCGGCGAGACCTACACCGCGCTCACCGGCGCGGGCGCCTACCTCGACGGCCGGCCGCTGCACGTCTCCCAGACCGCGGACCTCGGCCTGAGCCTCGTGGCCACCAGCCAGGCCCGGCCCGACGAGGACAAAAACGTCGTGCGACGCGTCGGCTCCTCGATCACCGCGATGCTCTTCGACGCACTCGTCGTCCGCACTTCCGTGCCCGCGACCCTGCACCTGCTGAACGTGGCCGCCGGCCGGATCGACGCCTTCTGGCAGTTCGCCGGCGCCCGCGCGGACCTGCTGCCCGGGGCGCTCCTCGTCACCGAAGCCGGCGGACAGATCTCGGACGCCGAGGGCCGCCCCTGGACCCCGCACAGCGAGAGCTTCCTGGCTGCCGCGCCCGGCGTCCATGCCGAGGCCGTCGCCACGCTCTCACGCTGACCGCGCACCACAACCTGCACGCACGGAAGGACCAGATCATCATGACCACGATCGCAGTTCTCGGAAACGGCCGCGTCGGCGGCAACCTGGCCGCAGCCCTTACCAGGGCAGGGCATGAGGTGACCGTGGCGGACCGCGCGCCGGGCGCCGCCGCCGACGCTGCCCGGACAGCCCAGATCGTCATCAACGCCACCCCGGGAGCCGGCTCGCTGGACCGGCTCGTCGCCCTGCGCGAGGAACTGCACGGCAAGATCCTCGTCGACGTCTCCAACGCCACCGTCGACGGATCGGACGGACTGCCCGCCGACCTGATCTACCCCGGCTCAAGCCTCGCCGAGCAACTCCAGCAGGCGCTCCCCGAAACGCGCGTCGTCAAGACACTCAACACCATGCTCTTCCCGGTGATGACCGCGCCGGCCACGCTCACCCAGGCGCCCGATGCCTTCCTTTCCGGCGAGGACCCGCAGGCCAAGCAAACCGTCCGCGAACTGCTCGTCAGCCTCGGCTGGCGTATGGAGTGGATCACCGATCTCGGCGGGATCCAGACCGCTCGCGCCACGGAGGCCGCGATCCTGTTCGTGCCGCATGTGATTCGCTCCAGCGGATTCGCGCCTTTCGCGATCTCGATCGCCCGCTGATCCGGCGGGCCCTCCCAGCACGCGGACAGTTCGTCGAGCCCGATGTTCAACTAATCTCCCGCATTCGGTTCCGAGAACGGGCGGCCTACGTGCATGCGGCGCAGGTCGGGGGAGCCGTATGCAGTGCTGCCGCCGGGGCGGGGATCGTCGGTGAGCAGATCGACGGCGTCCATGAGCTGGCGCAGGCCGTCGGGGTCGTCTTTGAGGAACCGGGCGGCCGTGTCGATGGCGGGCTCGTCCCAGATGATCTTGTAGGTCAAGTCAGTCCGAGGGGGGCGCGTACCTCGTCGTGCGGGATGGCGGAGGCATGGTCTTCGGCTTGCCGGATCCGGTACTGGGCCAGGGCGAGGGCGTCCTCCAGGTCGGCGAGCTCCTGGGGATTGATCAGCACGGCGGCCGGCTGTCCGTGATCGGTGATCGTGATGCGTTCGCGGGCGTGGGAGGCGCGGCGTACCAGTGAGCCGAAGCGGGCCCGCGCTTCCGTGATCGGCAGAGTGTCACTCTTGTACAGAACTGAACACTTTCTGGTGAGGGCGGGGGAGGGGGGCTGTCCGTCAGCCGGTCCAGCCGGAAAAGGAATGGCTCGTGCCGCGCGTGAGCGAAGACTGCCAGCGCCATCTCGCCGCGCGCACGGGCACCCAGTGAATCCCACTCCGGCTCGTGCCGAAGCCCGAAGGATGCCGACCGTGCTGCTCCAGCCCGCGCGGCGACCACTCCTGACAGGATTCTTCGAGGCATGCGCGCATCGAACTACAGCCCCCGCCTGCCTGCCTGACGAGATGACACTCGCGGGGGAGTCGTCACTCTGGTGAATCCCCGCTCCGACACAGGACTTGATCGTCTAGTAGGAGCGGAAGTCGGAAGGCCTGGGGAACTTCACGTCGGTGCAGCCGCGGCGTTCGGTGATGTCGTCGGCGTACGCCTTGAAGAGGGTGCTGATCCGGTCCCGCACGATGTCGTCGTACCGGAGGCCGAAGCTGAGGGTGTGGACGGCGGGCTCGCCCGCGCAGGTGGAGGAGGCCCACCAGGCCCGGGCTCCGGCGTTGCCGCCCGCGGTGCCGGGGCGCAGGGGCGTCTGGTAGCCGCCGAACTCCTCGGCCACGACCTCGCGGGCCTCGTCGCCGAAGAAGGACTCCGTCCGCAGCCACCAGGGGGAGAAGTCCAGCACGTCACTGAGCCGGGTGGAGCCCGTCTCCTTCTTGCCGAGGCCGGGCCAGACACTCTTGACCTGGGCCGGGCTCGCCGCCAGCAGGCAGGTCTCCTTGGGGCTGTGCTCGCCGGCCGGGGCCGGGAGCGCGCGGTCTGGGAGCCGGCCCATGCCTTCGCGGCCGATGAGCCTCCGGTACGGAGCACGTCCCGTCCGTCTCCGCCGAGGTGGCCTTCACCAGGTGAGCGTCCGGTATGTAGAGCCTGATGAGGGGGCTGGGCGCCGGGGCCGCGGGGGTGCAGCCGATGTTGTCCGCGGTCTTGTACGCGGCGTCGCGGGCCAGTTCGATGAGGGTTGCGCGGTCCTGGAAGGTGACGTGGTCGTAGTCGGCCGTGGCCACGGCATTCACGGACGTGGTGGCACCCTTGCCCGCCTCGCAGACCGCCTTGAAGGCGACGCTGTCGTCGTCGTAGTACCCGAACCGCCCGTCGTCCCCGTCCGCGTAGCCGAGCGGGTACTCGGGCACCTCGTCGGCCACACGCGTCACGTCGGCGACGTTCTCGCGGCTGTGTTCCTCGAACGGGCCCGACGAGCCCTCGACGATGTTGGCGTATCTGTCGCTGGGGTTCGTGTAAAACGGTCAGCTCGAAGTGCCCGTACGTGGTGCCCGGGCCGCCGACCCGGTAGATCACACAGGTGCCCGACAGGGAGTCGGGCGTGAACGTGTCGTCGTCGCTGCCCGGGCGGGCCCGGAAGATTCCCCCGTTGAGGCTCAGTACCTTGTCGGGGTCGACGAGTCCGGCGCACCCCAGGGTGATTTTCTCCCGGCTGGCCTGCCGGTCCTGGTACTCCTCGGTCTCCAGCCACAGGCCCCAGCGGCTCGCGCAGATGCCGAGCACGGCCGCTGTGGCGAACAGCTGGTTGAGGGCGTTGCGCCGGCGGCTGCCCCGGTCCGGGGTCAGCCAGCGGGAGCGGATACCGCCTGTCCCGAGCCGCCCGATGACGCGGCAGGGGCCTATGCGACGGGGATCGCCAGCGTGCACCGGCTGGACACCAGGGCTCCTTTGACGTGAGCAGCCGCGTGTATCGGCCGGGATGGATGCTGCATGCTACCGGGTGATACGCAGCCGCCCTGACCTCCTGGCGGACAGGGCGTGAATGCCGCGTGCGCTCATCGCTGACGACTTCACCCGTCCCAAGAACAACCACGCCAGAGCTCAGACGGATACATGCCGCTACCAGCCCCATCGAGTTCCCGCAGCGCACACTCGCCGAGGCTCTCGCTGCGCCTTTCGTTTATCGGGAAAACCGTCCGTAACTGTCTTCTCTGTGACTACTGTCTGTGGTCATGCGGTTTCTGCACCAATTTTCGAGGCGCCACCATAAGTGAGGCGCCACCATAAGTGCGGAACACTTGGCAAAACCGCAGGTCAGGGGGAGGCTCGTCTTGTTGGCGTGGGGCTCCTCGGGGGTGCCGGTGCTGGTTTCGTGCTGACCTGTGGGCACCCCTCGTCATACCTGGTGACCCGTCCCGTGCTGGTTCTTTGCTGGGTCCTTCGGACTTCGTGCTGCCCGTGGCGGAAGAGGGTGTGGCGGCTGCCCTATTCGCAGTGGCCGGCCCTCTCCTCTGCACCGAGTGGACCAATGCCGAGGCGCATCAGGAGGCGGCGGAGTCAGGCGCTCACGGCCAGGGCACGAGATCTTCTCCAGTACGCCCGGAGTCCGACTGACCCACGGTCGGCGTTACGGCCTCCACCGCTCCCTGTCCTGGCCGCCGGTGTGAGGCGGTCGGCCGAGGCGGCACAGCACATGGTCCCATTCGTCGATCCGCCGAGGGGCAAGAGGTCGAGCGGTCGGGAGAACGAGACCACGGACGTAAAGGATCAACCATGCGACTCTCCGGTAGCGTCAAGGTATGAGTCATCCGCATCCAGAGTTGAAAGCCGCCCCGCCTCTGCCCGAGGGAGGGCTGAGGATCGTCGCCCTCGGCGGTATGGGTGAGATCGGCCGCAACATGACCGTCTTCGAGTACGCGGGCAAGCTGCTGGTCGTCGACTGCGGCGTGCTGTTCCCCGAGGAGCACCAGCCCGGGGTGGATGTGATTCTGCCGGACTTCACCTCGATCCGGGACCGTCTCGACGACGTCGTGGCGATCGTGCTGACCCACGGTCATGAGGACCACATCGGCGGCGTGCCCTACCTGTTGCGCGAACGGTCCGACATTCCCGTCGTCGGATCGAAGCTGACGCTGGCGTTCCTGGAGGCCAAGCTCAAGGAACACGGCATCCGGCCGCGCACGGTGCGCGTGCGCGAGGGCGACCGGCGCGGATTCGGCCCCTTCGACTGCGAGTTCGTGGCGGTCAACCACTCCATCCCGGACGGCCTCGCGGTCGCCATCCGCACCGGCGCCGGACTGGTGCTGCACACCGGCGACTTCAAGATGGACCAGTTCCCGCTGGACGACCGCATCACCGACCTGCGCGCCTTCGCCCGCCTCGGCGAGGAGGGCGTCGACCTGTTCCTCACCGACTCCACCAACGCCGAAGTGCCCGGCTTCACCACATCCGAACGCGAGCTGAACCCCGCGATCGAGCAGGTCATGCGCACCGCACCACGACGGGTCATCGTCTCCAGCTTCGCCAGCCACGTACACCGCATCCAGCAAGTCCTGGACGCCGCGCACCAGTACGGCCGCAAGGTCGCCTTCGTGGGCCGCTCGATGGTCCGCAACATGGGCATCGCCCGCGATCTCGGCTACCTGAAGGTGCCCTCCGGCCTGGTGGTCAACGTCAAGGAGCTGGAGAAGCTGCCCGACCACAAGATCACTCTGGTGTGCACCGGCTCCCAGGGCGAACCGATGGCCGCGCTGTCCCGGATGGCCAACCGCGACCACATGATCCGTATCGGCAAGGGCGACACCGTCCTGCTCGCCAGCTCCCTCATCCCGGGCAACGAGAGCGCCATCTACCGCGTCATCAACGGACTGACCCGGTGGGGTGCGAACGTCGTCCACAAGGGCAACGCCAAGGTGCACGTCTCCGGGCACGCCAGCGCCGGCGAACTCGTGTACTGCTACAACATCGTCAGGCCCCGCAACGTCATGCCCGTGCACGGAGAGTTCAAGCACCTGCGGGCCAACGCCGACCTGGCCATCCGTACCGGAGTCGACCCCGACCGAGTCGTCATCGCCGAGGACGGCGTCGTCGTCGATCTCGTCGACGGACGTGCCTCGATCACCGGGAAGGTACCCGCGGGCAACGTCTACGTGGACGGCATGGAGGTCGGCGGCGTCACTGAAGCCTCCCTCAAGGACCGCCGCACTCTCGCGGAGGAGGGTGTGGTCACGGTGGTGGCGATCGTCGACGCCGACACCGGCGCTCTCGCCGAGGCCCCGGACTTCCTGGCCCGCGGCTTCGTCCACGACGACACCACCTTCGAGCCGGTCGTCCCCCTGATCGAGAAGACGCTGGCCAAAGCGGCGGAGGAAGGCGTCGGGGACGCACACCAGCTCGAACAGCTGATCGCGCGCGCCGTGGCGAACTGGGCGTTCCGCACCCACAGCCGCAGGCCCCTGATCATTCCTGTGATCATCGACGCCTGAGCGGCCCACCCCGAAGCCGGGCATGGGCACTGGGCACGGGTACGGGGAGTCCGGGAGCCGCCCGCTCGTCCACATCGCCGTGTCCGGCACGTCCGGCAACTCCGGCACCTCCGACGCGCACAACTCGCCGGCATCGTCGGCGGAGAAAGGGAAGTGGATGAGCCTGCGTTTCGAGGAGGTCGACTGGCGCCCGACACCGCTGGGGGAGATCAGCCTGCGGCGCAGGCGGCACCTGTCATCGGGCGAGGACGTGTACGAGGTCAAGCTCGGCGACGAGTTCCTCATGTCCAGCCTCTTCACAGCGGGCGAGATCGCACTCGCGCGACTGGGCCTGGCGCAGCTGGCCCAAGGCGAACTCGACGTCGCCGTGGGCGGGCTCGGTCTCGGATACACGGCACGGGCGGCGTTGGACGACCCGCGCGTGCGTTCGCTGGTCGTGGTCGAGGCGCTCGGTGAAGTGATCGAGTGGCACAAGCGAGGGCTCGTGCCCCTGGGCGAAGGCTTGGCCTCGGATCCCCGGTGCCGCCTTACGCACGGCGACTTCTTCGCGTTGGCCGACGCCCCCCGCGGTCTGGATCCACAAGAACCGGGCCGCCGATTCCACGCCATCCTGCTGGACATCGACCATTCGCCCCGGCATGTGCTGCAACCACGTCACGCCGCGCTCTACGAACCTGCGGGGCTACGCGGCCTCGCTGATCACCTTTACCCGGACGGTGTCTTCGCTCTTTGGTCGAACGACCCGCCGGACGAACAATTCGCCTCCGTACTCGCGGAAGTCTTCGCGGACTCGGAAGCTCATGTCGTCGAGTTCGACAATCCCCTGCAAGGCGGAACGGCGACCAACACCGTCTATGTAGCGGGGGAGAAAGAGGGAGAGAACAGACGTGGGCTCGTACAAGATTTTCGTAGCCGGTGATCGTCGCCGATGGGGGCTTCTCAGAGGGCGTTTACCCAGGTCGAGGGCGGTTCGCGGCTTATGCGGCTGCCCCACTTCCGTGTTGTTTCTTCCGTAAGTGAAGAATGCTGCCCGGCAGGGCGAGAGCCCTCCTGCCCGTCTCATCCGCTTCTTCGCCTGGAGACCCGTCTGACGTAGAGGTGCCCAAGAACCTCCCAGTCGCCAGCGGAATGAGAGATTCCAGCATGTTCATGCTCACGCTGTGCCGTGAGCGAGCGCAAGCCGTACCCCAGCGACCTGTCTGACGCCCGATGGGCCTTGATCGAGCCGACGCTGACGGCCTGGAGAAAGGCCCGGCTCGACCGTAGACCAACCGGGCAGCCGGCCAAGGTCGATTTACGCGACGTCTTCAACGCGATCCTCTACGTGAACCGCACGGGAATCCCCTGGAAATACCTCCCGCACGACTTCCCGAACCATGGCACCGTTTACGCCTACTACGCCGCGTGGCGCGACGAAGGAATCTTCGCCCAGCTCAACTACGACCTGACCGTCCTGGCCCGCGTGAAAGACGGCCGCAAACCCGAACCGACCGCCTCGGTCATCGACACCCAGAGCGTCAAGACCTCCGCCAACGTACCCCTGAACAGCCAGGGAACCGATGCCGCGAAGAAGATCGTCGGCCGGAAGCGCGGCATCCTGACCGACACGATCGGCCTCGTCCTCGCCGTGACCGTCGCCTCCGCCGGCCTCTCCGAGAACGCCCTGGGAATACGCCTCCTCGACCAGGCCAAGGCGAACTACCCAACCATTTCCAAGAGTTGGGTCGACACCGGCTTCAAGAACGCCGTCGTGGAACACGGAGCCAGCCTCGGAATCGACGTCGAAGTCGTCAACCGAAACCCGGAAAAGCGGGGGTTTCACGTCGTGAAAAGGCGCTGGGTGGTCGAGCGGAGTATCGGTTGGATCGTGATGCACCGTCGACTCGCCCGCGACTACGAGACCCTCAGCGCCAGCTCTGAATCCATGATCTACATCGCCTCGATCGACAACCTCGCCAAGCGCATAACGGACGAGAACACCCACACCTGGCGAGGAACTTACTAGGAGATAAAGGGCAATCTGCCTAGATCAAACGCCCTCTCAGTCACTAACTGGAACCGTCCATCACGTATGAAGGACGACCACCATGCCCCCGGATGGACGCCCGTTCTTTAGCGGGCATCAGGTACTTTGCCGTGCCCCCGCAAGAGCGGCCCGTTCCCGCGCGGCGCGTACCGCTGCGGACAGCGTGGCGATGTCGTAGGCGCCGTAGTGGCGGAGGTCGTTGACGAAGAACGTCGGTGTGCCCGACACACCGCTGAGATCGGCGGACTCCACATCCGCGGCGACCCGGGCGGCACCCGCGCCGGCTTGCAGGTCACTGCGGAAGCGGTCGACATCGAGACCGATCTCCTCGGCGTAGCGGAGCAGATCCTTGGGCCGCAGATCCCCCTGATGCTCCAGCAGCAGATCGTGCATCTCCCAGTAGCCGCCCTGGCGCGCCGCGGCCTCGGCGGCCTCCGCGGCCAGCTGGGCGTGGGGGTGCACATCGTTCAGCGGCAGATGCCGCCACACGTAACGCACGTCGCCGAAGTCTGCGAGCAGTTCGCGTACCACGGGCTCGGCCAGCCCGCAGTAAGGGCACTCGAAGTCGCCGTACTCCACGAGCGTCACCGGCGCGTGTAGCGGGCCGCGTACATGGTCGCGCTCCACGTCGACGGGGTCACTGAGGTCGATGATGGCTTGGCCCCTGCCCAGGAGGGCCCGGGCACGGGAGGGCCGGGGGAGGGCGCCGATCACCCAGGTGACCAACCAGGTGAGGACGAACGAGCAGACAACGGCGGCGAGAATGCCGAGCTTCGCCTCCTCCAGTCGGGCGCCGTCGAAAGCGAGTGTGGCGATCAGCAGGGACACCGTGAAACCCACCCCGGCCAGAGTGCCGCCCGCGGTGATGGCGCCCCAGCCGACGGGCGGGTGAAGGCGCCCTCGGCTGGCGCGCGTCGTGAGCCAGGCCGCGCCGATGATGCCGAGTGGTTTGCCGAGCACATAGCCGAGGAGAATGCCGACGGTGATCGGCGAGGTGAAAGCGTGGGCCAGCTGGCTGCCGCTGATGGTGATGCCGGTGTTGGCGAGGGCGAACAGCGGCACGATCACATAGCTCGTCCAGGGGTGGAACATCTGCTGGAGCCGCTCGTTGGGTGAGAGCGTCGAGGCGATCCCGCGGCGTACGGTGCGCCCGAGTTCCGGGGTCGGCTGCTCGCGAAAGCGCCGGAACAGACGGCTGGCGTGTTCCAGATCGCGGCGCTCGGCCGGACGGGCATAGGTCAGCAGACCCATCGCGAGACCGCTCACGACCGGGTCCACGCCCGACTTCAGCAGGGCCAACCACATCGCCACACCCAGCACCACGTACAGGGAGGGAATCCGCACCCCGATGGTCCACCGCACCACCAGGACCACCGCGAAGAGGCCGAGCGCCGTCAGCAGCGCGGGTAGGGCAATGGTCCCGCTGTAGGCGACGGCGATGACGGTCAGGGCCAGGAAATCGTCGACGACGGCGACGGTGAGGATGAAGACCCGAAGGGTGTCGGGCAGCCGTGCCCCGAAGATGGCGAGCATGCCCAGCGCGAAGGCCGTGTCCCTCGACATGGCGGTGCCCCAGCCGTGCACGGAGTCGTGGCCCGCATTGACGGCCAGGTAGACGGCGACGGGGATGAGCATGCCGCTGAGTCCGGCGAGTAGCGGCAGGGTGACCCGTCGGCGTTCTCGCAACTCGCCCATGTCGAATTCGCGGCGTGCCTCCAGGCCCACTAGAAGAACAGCGCCATCAGCCCGCTGTTCACCCACTCGCGCAGGTCCAGAGAGACCCCGCCCGATCCGACGCGCACCGACAACTCGGTGTCCCACAACGCTTCGTATGTGCCAGGTCCGATGTTGGCCCAGGCGAGCGCCGCGAGCGCGGCGGCGAGCAGCACCGCGGCACTGCCGGTTTCGGTCTGCAGGAAGGCCCGCAAAGGGCCGCGAGTTTCCTTGCCGCACAGGGTCTGCTCCGACATGGGCGAGGTCTCAGCTGGCACAGTCACTCCCTGATTTTCGCCCCGCACGTGATCCGGCACTCGGCGAAAGCCGTGGTGTCGCGCAGCTGCCACTCCGAGAACTGGTCGCTGCATGGCGGGTTACGTGTCGTGGCCCGTGCTGGCAGGCCATACCCCCGAGCTTCCGCCGCGCCAGGTGATGAGGTCGCTCTCTCGACGTCCACGTCCACCAGGCCCGCGCGACGAGGGAACTCAGCGATGTCTTCGACACGGTAGGTGGCGCCGAGTATCCCTCCGCCGACGGTGACGGGGCGGGCACCGTCGATGTCGGCCGGGTGGACTATGTCCGCGGCCATCGGCGAGGGCGTGCACGAGCCGGTTGGACGTCGCGGATGACGGCAGTGGCACCATCCCCTCTCCGTGCCGCTCGGGCAGCAGCCGCTCGGTTTACCCCGAAGCCGTCCCAGCGTCCCGCTGGAGCGGTCCCGCCCGGCCTCCAGCACCCCCCGCAGGGCGGCCACCACCCGCTCGGCCGCACGTCCCAGCGCTGACCGTGACGCCGTTGTTGGACACAGTTCCCGCACAGCTGCAGTCGGCTGTCCTGTGCCGCGCTGCCGGTGTTCGGGAACCGATCGGGCCATGGGCCTGACCAGCTGTGGTCGCCCCTGGATACATGGTCTCCAACGCGCACGCCGGCACCGAAAACGACGACCCTCAGGTGGGCGCCCTCCTCGACCGCCAGCACCAACGGCTGCGTGACGCCCTGCACTCCGCGCTCCGCTCGGCCCAGCGGCAGCAGCAACCCGCCGAAGGCGTCGTCCCCGGGTCTGCGGCCGACATCCTGGCTCTCCTCGCACACGGCGTGAACCTGCGCTCTCGCGCCGGGGCGGACGCCCAGCAGCTCCAGGCAACCGTCGCGGCGGCGGTCACCGCCGTGACCCGCGGGCGGTGACCGGTCCGAACCGCCACGCCTTCGCCCCGCGAGCCGCGTGGAGCGGACAGCGGGCGGATCTGGGCGCTCCGGTCTCGCTTTGGCCGTGACCGATGGCTGGATCTGACAGAACCCGGTCATTGCGGACACGGCCCGTTCGGCGGAAGGATTGCGCTATGCCCGAACCGCGCACCGTCGTCATCGCCGCTTTCCCCGGGGTCGAGTTGCTGGAGGTGACCGGCCCGGCGGAGGTCTTCTCCGTCGCCTCCCGCCTGGTGGAAGGCGACGCACCCGCCTACCGGGTTGAGATCGCCGCCGCGCAGGTCGGCCCGCTGCCGACCGCCGCCGGGATCAGCCTGGTCGCCGAGCGGTCGCTGGCCGAGGTGAGCCAGGGCGTCGACACCCTCCTCGTGGCCGGCGCCATGGACAACGCCGACGGCCGGTACCGAGCCGTCATCGCCACTGACGTCGTCGCATGGCTGGCCACGGCGGCTCCGGCCGCACGGCGCGTCGGCGGCGTGTGCGCCGGCGTCCACCTGCTCGCCGAGGCCGGACTCCTCACCGGCCTGCCCGCCACCACCCACTGGCTCACCGCCGACCAACTTGCCGCACACCACCCGGACATCGCGGTCGATCCTGAGCCGATCTTCATCCGCGCCGGCCGGATCTGGACCTGCGCGGGCGTGACCGCCGCCCTGGACCTCGCCCTCGCCATGGTGGCCGAGGACCACGGCCCGGCCATCGCCCTCGACGCCGCCCGCGCCATGGTCATGTACGTCAAACGCCCCGGCGGACAGACGCAGTTCAGCGTGCCGCTCTCCCTCCAGGCGAGCGCCGACGACCGCATCGACGAACTCCGCCGCTGGATCGACGAACACCTCGCCGAGCGGATCTCGGTCGAGGCCATGGCCGCCCGCCTGAACCTGAGCGTGCGCCACTTCGCCCGGGTCTTCCGCGACTGCACCGGCCGCACCCCGGCCGACTACCTGGAGGCGGTCCGGGTGGAGGCGGCCCGCCGCCTCCTCGAGGAGTCCGCACACAGCCTGCCCGACGTCGCGGCAGCCAGCGGACTGGGATCGGTCGAGACCCTGCACCGGGCCTTCCGCCGCCGACTGGGCGCCACCCCGGCCGAGTACCGCCGCCGGTTCCGGCCCCATGCAACCGCCCGCTGAACCGCTGACCGCAGCCGCGGTCGCCCGTCCGTGCACCCCAATTCGTGAAGGAGCACCCCCGTTGTCCCGTACCAAGGTCGTCCCGATCCCCGTCCTGGGCCAGCGAGCCGTCAACGCCTACCTGCTGCTCGGCCGCCACCCGGTCATCGTGGACGCCGGAACGCCGGGCAGCGGCCGGCGGATCACCGAGCAGGTCGCCGCCCACGGCCTCGACCCCGAGGACGTCCGCCTCGTCGTCGTCACCCACGGCCATATCGACCACTTCGGCTCCGCCGCCGAACTGCGCCGCCTCACCGGCGCCCCGATCGCCGCACACGCCGCTGATCTGGGCCCCTACCGCACCGGCCGGGTCCGCGAACCGTACCTGCCCACCGGGCCGATGGGACGGCTCATGGCCCGAAACCCGAAACTCCACGAACAGGCCGAACCCTTCGAACCCGACATCCTCGTCCGGGGCGCGACCGGCCTCGCGGACTTCGGTGTCGACGCCCGCATCATCCCCACCCCCGGCCACACCGCAGGCTCCGTCTCCGTCCTCACCGACGACGGCGATCTGGTGGCCGGCGACCTCATCGCCAACTCCTTCATGGGCCTGATCAAGGGCCGCCCCGCCAACCCGCCCTTCCACGACGACCCGCTCGCCAACCTCGCCAGCCTTCGCGCGATGCTCGACCTCAAGCCCACCCGGCTTTACGTCGGCCACGGCACACCCCTCGACCCGGCCCGGGCGGACCGCTGGGCGACAGCGGAACAGCGCAGGCTCACCCGCCGAGCAGCCCGAGGAAAGCTACAGGTCAGGGCCCTGGAGCCGGACGGGGAACCGGCCAGAGCCGACGAGCGAGCCTAACCCCGAGCCCAGGCCCGTGCTGCTCGCATCCTCCACGCGCTGGCGTAGGGCCTCGCAGTACGACTCGAACTCGATCACCCTCACTCCTGGCTCGGGGAGGCCGGGCGTACCGAGAAGGCAAGCCAGCCCGCCGCATCTTGCACCAACCTCCTGCCGCCATTGGCCGTTCCGCTCCTCCCCGAAGGCTGACATGGCCAGCACCAGCACCTCACCGGCCACCTCTACCGACAGTCGAGGACACCCCTACGAGCGGAGGCAGCTGTCGTCGAGGACGCCGTAGTTCACCGGGATGACCGCCGGGCCGTCGAGTGTCGACACCGCGACGCGCCCCACGCCGTGCGTTGAAAGCCGGGCGCGGTAGTCCGGTGCCATTCGGGCGCGGCGGGCCGTTTCTCACCGGGTCAGTCCCTGCCGCCTGCCCGCGCCGCCAAGGGACCCCAGGTCACCGTTGTCCAGCCGGATTGCCGAATCGGGGCCGCGGTCCAGGTCCCGCAATGCACGCGGCGCGACGTGGACGCCGCCCGCCGTGGCCGTTGGACTCACGCCGAGTAGCGGCTGCTGATCGTGCAGTGGCCGATGCACCGATGACCGGCACGAACTTGTCACGTCTGGCTGCCGGCCGCGGCGTGCGGGGCGGGACAGGCCGAAGGGCCTGCGTGGCGGCCGATTGGGTCCCATGGGCAGGGGGTGCCGCCCGGGGTGACCCTGAGGATGGGAAGCAGGACGTCTGGACGCGGGAGACATGATGAGCGGTCTGGTGGTCGTGGGCGTGGACGGGTCTGCGTCGAGTCTTGCCGCGGTGGAGACGGCGGCGCGAGAGGCGCGGTGGCGCGGGGCGGGGTTGCGCGTGGTGCATGCGTTTCCGTGGCCTGCGATGCATGTGCCGCTGGGGCCGTCGCCGCTGGGGCCGCCCGAAGGCGGAATCAGGAACATGGTCGAGCACCTGGGCCGTGAGGCGGTGGCGCGTGCCAGGTCGGTGGCACCGGAAGTGGATGTCTCCCAGGCGGTGGTGACGGGGGAGCCGCTGACGGTGCTGGAGGCGCAGTCGCGTGCCGCGGAACTCGTGGTCGTCGGGTCCCGGGGCATGGGTGGGTTCGTCGGGCTCCTGGTGGGATCGACAGCGGTGCATCTGGCCGCGCACGGCAAGTGCCCGGTGCTCGTCGTGCGAGAGACGGGTGATGACGCTGGGCCGGTGGTGCTGGGCGTCGACGGCTCCACCACGGGCGAGTCGGCGGTGGACTTCGCCTTCGTCGAGGCGGCGTGGCGTGGAGCCGGCCTGGTAGCCCTGCACGCCTGGACCACGTGGAACGCACCGCTGCCCGCACCGCAGGACGCGGCGGCGCCGTATGCGAACCCGCCCGGCGAGCTTGGACAGGAGGAGGAACGGTTGTTGGCCGAGGCGCTCACCGGCCACAGGGAGCGGTACCCGGAGGTGGCAGTGGAGCACCAGGTGGTGCACGGCCGGACGCGTGAGGCGCTGATCGAGGCGAGTTGTTCCGCGCAGCTGCTGGTGGTCGGTGCCCGGGGGCGGGGCGGGTTCGCCGGGCTGCTGCTGGGGTCGGTCAGCCAGGCTGTTCTGCATCACGCGCACTGCCCGGTAGCCGTCGTGCGGGGTTCTGGTGGGCGCCGCTGACGCGGCGGGGGTGCCCGGTCACCGGGATGGCCTCGTGCGCGATGCGCATCACGAGCGGCCGCCCATGAGTTCGTACTGGGGCTGGGAACCGATGCTGACCGTGGCCCGGGCACCTAGCAATGCACCTCGGCCCTCTGCCGGGCAGAGGGCGCTCACCGTGACGCTGTGTCGTGTCGTGTCGTGGCGCGGCCGGCGAGCCGCGGCCGACGGGCGTGCACCGGAGAAGCGGTTGATCACGGGTCCGGCCACGGCGAGCAGGAGAACATAGGCGGCCACCAGGGCACCGAGCCGGTCATGGCGCACACACCAGACCGACGACGAGGGAGAACTTACCCCGGGCGATGAGCGCGGTCCCAGCCCGTAGCCGCCCCCGGCGTCCCGCGCCCTCCCGTCCCGCCGCATACCAGCCGGAGGCCACTTCGTCACGGTGGTGACCAGGGCCAGCAGCAGGCCGACGGGCAGCACCGGTGCGCTTGGTCGGATGGACAGACCGATGGCGAGGAAGAACACCGTGGCGAACCTGTCCCGCAGCGGTCTGAGCACCTCCCAGGCCCGCTCGGCCGACTCGCCGGTGAGCGACAGCCCGACGAGAAGGGCCCCGTTGACGTCCACGCACATCACCCCGTCAGTGATGAACCCGGACCTGTGCGAACCCCGTACTGGCGGCCCGCCGTGCGCAGATATTCGGCAGGTGCCTACGGGTACTCGAGCACTGGCGCCAGGGCCCGGGCTGATCCGTACGGGTTGATGGCAGTGTCCTGGTCTTTGAGGGGCGTCGGCAGGGCCCAGCGGTCCCTCGGGTGGCCTGATGGCCCCTGGCCCCGGTGGGCGACTCAACACCCACCGGGCCGCCGGGATGCGTGAGTACGAAGCGGCACACGACTGGCTCACCATCGTGCAACACCACAGAGCACGACGTTCAGTGCGGGGATCTCATTCCTGCCTTGACGCGAGGTTCATCACTCCAAACTGTTCAGTTGAGGCTGTTATTAAGTTTTACCTGTACAGCCTGGGCTAAGCAGGCTAGTCTGCGTGGCGTGGGACAAGGCGCGCCGAAGATGGCGGGGCCGCGCGGTCGTCGGCGGGCCAGGGGGAGCGATCAGCCCGGCTCGCTATGCGTGGAAGGGCACGAGCGGCTCCGGACCTGACCGAGGGTGCCCTGCACCGCGCCGACTTCCCACTGCGCCGCCGGGCGGTCCCTGGTTGTCGCGCTGCGCCGCGTCGCCATGGCACCGGTGTGCCATCCGCGGTCCGCGCCACCGGCGAGCGTGGACACCGCATCCCTTCGGTCGCCGGCCTCACGGCCGACCGCGCCGACACCGGATTGTCCCCGGACGGGACCCGTGGCAAAGGAGAAGAAGACATGACCCAGGCTTCGAGGCTGAAAGAGCTGATTACGGACCGCGAACTGCTGGTGATGCCAGGGGCCTTCGATCCGGTCAGCGCGACGCTGGCCGAGCTGGCGGGGTTCACCGCACTCCAGTGCAGTGGGGCCGGTATCTCGGCGGTTCACCTCGGGCGCCCGGACTACTCGATGCTCTCGCTGGAGGACATGGTGTCCTGCACGGCGCGCATCGTGCGCAGCGTCAGCGTGCCGGTGATGGGTGATGCCGACACCGGCTTCGGCAACGCCGTCAACGCCTACTACACAGTCAGGGCCTTCGAAGAGGCGGGAGCCGCGGGCTTGAACCTGGAGGACCAAGTCTCACCCAAGCGCTGCGGGCATCTGGACGGCAAGCAACTGATCGACCTCGATGAGGCCGTGACGAAGATCCGGGCGGCGGCCGACGCTCGGCGCGATCCTGACTTCGTCATCAACGCGCGTACCGACGCACTCGCCTCGGAGGGCATGGACGGCGTGATCCGCCGCGGCAACGCCTACCTGGAGGCAGGGGCCACGATGGTGTTCGTCGAGGGCGTGACCTCCCGAGAAGAGATCCGAGAGGCGGTCAAGGGCATCGACGGGCCCGTGTCGGTCAACGTGGTCGAGGGAGGCAAGTCACCGCACCGGCTGACGTTCGAGGAACTACAGGCGCTCGGCGTCGCCCGGGTCAGCCTGCCGGGCGTGCTGCTGCTGTCGGCGATGGGTGGCATGCGCACCGCCCTGCGACGCGTACGCGACGAGGGCGGCACTTCGGGTCTGTCGGACCTGCTCCTGCCCTTCCGGGAAGCCCACGACATCATCGGCATGAGGGAGATCGAAAGGCTGGAGGAGCGCTATCTGCGCCCTCTGGCCGACGGTACCCGGTTGGCTCGATGAGTCCCTCTTCTCCCCTTGTGAACCGCCTGAAGGAGGCCTCCGGCATGCCCAACGACCGTATCCCCGACGATGGATCCACGGGGACGACAGCGGCGCGTTCCGTCATCGACAAGATCTGGGACCAGCACGTCGTCGCCGAACTCGACAACGGCGCCTGGCTGCTGCACATCGACCGCGTACTCCTGCATGATCGCAGTGGCGGTCTCGCCCTGAGGGCGGTCCGCGACGAAGGACGCAGTCTCTTCGACCCTGACCTGGTGTTCGGAACCATGGACCACGTCGTGGACACACGTCCCGGCCGCGATGGCACGACACCGATCCCCGGCGGTTCGATGTTCATCGAGGCGTTCCGAGAGGAGGCCCGGCACCACGGCGTGGCCCTGTTCGACATCGCCGACCGCCGCCAGGGCATCTCGCACGTCGTCTTCCCGGAGGAGGGCATCGCCCTGCCCGGCACCACCATGATCTGTGCCGACAGCCACACCCCGACGCTGGGCGGGGTCGGAGCACTGGCCTGGGGTGTGGGCATCACCGAGTGCGAACACGCGCTCGCCACACAGACCCTGGCGCTCAAGCGTCCTCGCACTCTGCTCGCCCGCTTCGAGGGAACACCGGGCAGCGGCGTCTTCGCCAAGGACCTGATCCTGGCCCTGATCGCCAAGATCGGGACGGCGGGTGCGACGGGGCACGCGATGGAGTTCAGCGGCCCGGCGATCAGCGCGCTGGGTGTCGAAGCACGTATGACGCTGTGCAACATGGCGGTGGAGGCCGGTGCCCGCACCGGCCTCGTCGCACCCGATCACACTCTTCTCGCCTACCTCAAGGGCCGCCCCTACGCCCCCGCCGACGAGGACTGGGAGCGGGCCGCCCGAGCCTGGCTCGGCCTGCGCAGCGACCCCGGCGCGTGGTACGACCGATCGGTCACCCTGCCCGTGGACGCACTGGTCCCCCAGGTCACCTGGGGGACCACCCCCGAGCACGCCACCGGAGTCGACGCCGTCGTGCCGGATCCGGACGACGTGGCGGACCCCGCCGCGGCACGCCGTGCGCTGGCATACATGGGCCTCGTCGCCGGTACTGCGCTGACCGACGTGGGCATTGACGCGGCATTCCTCGGCTCGTGCACCAACGCACGGCTGAGCGACCTGCGCATCGCCGCCGATGTCCTGCGCGGGCGCAAGGTCGCCGACGGCGTCACCGCCATCTGCGTGCCCGGCTCCACCGCGGTGCGCCTGGCCGCTGAGGCCGAAGGCATCGACAGGGTGTTCACCGATGCGGGCTTCCAGTGGCGCGAATCCGGATGCGGCCTGTGCTTCTACGCGGGCGGAGACCGGTTCCCCACCGGCGCCCGGGTGGTCAGCTCGACCAACCGGAACTACGAGAACCGACAAGGCCCGGGAGTACGGACCCACCTCGCGAGCCCGGCGACCGTCGCCGCGTCCGCTCTGGCCGGCCGACTCGCCGATCCCCGGGAGGTATGACCGCCATGCAACCCTTTCGACAAATCAGCGGAGTCGCGGCGCCACTGCTGCGCGCCAACATCGACACCGACGCCCTCTCACCGTCGCGGATCCGCATGAAGCAGCTCTCCAAATACGGCTTCGAAGACGCCCTGTTCGCGAACTGGCGATTCGACGAGGGCGGTGCCGAGCGCCCGGAGTTCGTGCTCAACCAGCAGCCTTACCGCACGGCGAGCATCCTGGTGGCCGGTGCGAACTTCGGTTGCGGCAGCTCACGTGAGACGGCCGTCTGGGCGCTGCGCGACTTCGGCTTCCGGGCCGTCATCGCACCGAGCTTCGCCTCCATCTTCGAGACCAACTGCGTGCGCAACGGCCTACTGCCGCTTGCCCTGCCGCCGGACCAGCACCAACAACTGGTGGAAGAGACCTTCGCGCCGGAGCGGCAGCCGTCCGTCGACATCGACCTGGAAGCCTGTGAAGTCGGGGCGGCCGGAGCCGGGCGGCACACCTTCACCATCGATGAGCGAGCACGCCGGCAACTGCTCAACGGCCTGGACGCCATCGGTGAAACGCTGCTGCTGAGCGACGACATCAAGCGATTCCGCGACCGCGACCGCGCAGCCCGCCCCTGGGTCTACCGGCCCGCCCACCACTGATCGAAGAACGCCGTCGCCCTGTGCCCGCGCACCCCCGGCTCGACGACTCACTCCGGTGAGCGGGCACACGGTGCCACCGGCGAGATCGAGAAGCACGCCACCGCCAAAGGCCTGGGGCCGTCGGCGCTCGATGGGAACACCCTGTCGGGGTGCGGAGCGCGGCGGTCTCACCATTCGAGGAGACCCGCCTTGTACCTCACCCAGCACCTGCACCGAGCCGTGCAGCAGACCCCGGAGGCAATCGCCACGGTCTACGGGGACCGTGTACGGACCCACCGGGAAAGCGTCGAACGCATCGCCCGACTGGCCGCCGCCCTGCGCTCCCTGGGGGTGGCAGAGGGCGACCGGGTCGGTATCTACGCGCACAACTCCGACCATTTCCACGAGTCCCTCAATGCGGTGTGGTGGATCGGCGGGGTGGTCAACGCGCTGAACACCCGCTGGAGCGCACGGGAGATCGCCCATGCCCTGCGGGATTCCGGCACCCGCGTCCTCGTTGTGGACGACGCCTTCGCGCCGGCCGTGCCCGCGCTGCGCGGGCTGTGGGACGGCCTCACCACCACGGTGCACTGCGGGGACGGCCCGCCTGCCGAGGGCATGCTCGGATATGAGGACCTGATAGGCGGATCCGACCCGGTGGAGGACCGGCGGCTCGGCGGTGACCGGCTTGCCGGACTGTTCTACACCGGAGGCACCACGGGGTTTCCCAAGGGCGTGATGCTCAGCCATCGCAACCTGTTGACCTCGGCTTTGGGAAGCCAGGCGTCCTTCCGGTTCAGCGTAGGCGGGGGCCGCACGCTGTACTGCGCACCCATGTTCCATCTCGCGGCGCTCGGCGGCTGGTTGGGCCAGAGCGTGGTGGGCGGCTCTCATCAGTTCGTGCCCCCCTTCGAGCCGGGAGCCGTCCTGGCGGCGGTGGAGCGACACCGCCCGACCGGGATCCTGCTGGTGCCCACGATGATCCAGATGCTGATCGACCACCCAGCAGCCCGCACCGCCGACCTCTCCAGCATCCAGCGCGTCGTCTACGGCGCCTCGGTCATATCGGAGACACTGCTGAGCCGCGCGGTCGACACCTTTCCGCAAGCCGGGTTCGTCCAGGCCTACGGCATGACCGAACTCTCCCCCGTCGCCACCCTGCTCAGCCCTGAGGACCACCACGACCGGCGACGGCTGCGCTCAGCGGGCCGCGCGGCGAGCTTCACCGAGGTCCGTGCCGTCGACCCCGAAGGCGCGGAGCTCCCCCCGGGTACCGTCGGTGAAATCGCGGTACGCGGTGACAACGTCATGCTGGGCTACTGGGGCCTGCCGGAGGAATCAGCCCAGGTCCTGCGCGACGGCTGGATGTACACCGGAGACGCCGGCTACCTGGACGACGCGGGCTATCTCTACATCGTCGACCGCCTCAAGGACATGATCATCACCGGGGGCGAGAATGTGTACTCGGCCGAGGTCGAGAACGTCATCGCCCAGCACCCCGACGTCGCCGCCTGCGCGGTCGTGGGTATCCCGGACCCCGAGTGGGGCGAACGCGTGCACGCCGTCGTGGTCCTCAGACCCGGCCGCACCACCACGACGGACAGCATCCGCGCCTACGCCAAGACCCTGATCGCCGGTTACAAGGCACCCCGGAGCGTGGAGTTCCGCGAGTCTCTGCCCGTATCGGCCGCGGGAAAGGTCCTCAAACGCGATCTCCGGCTTCGGTACATGCGGCAGATCGGACAGCCGGTCGACTGACCGGCCGGCGATCATCGGCCTCGATGCCGTGCGCGTGCTGGGTCGCGCCGGCAGTCGGGTCCGGCGGCAACAAGGCGGCACCACCGATCCACCGGGTGGTGCCGCCTTCCGCGTCGTCGCGGTATCTGAACGAGGCCGACCGCGTGCACATCGCCGACCGGCTGCCCACCAGGCAACGGCCGGTAGCGTCTTGAGTCCTCTGCGGCCCCAGTTCGACCACAGAGCCGGCATGGGCTGTTCCGGCAGACGATCTGACTGGGAGCGGCCGGCACGCCGGGTCCGCACTGAACTGGCCCCGGTGCACTCTCCGCGCGGTGTCCCGCGACATGTCCGCGACCTGTCCGACGTCTCCGGCGCTCCCGCCCCTGCGAGGCAGTCGACTATTCGGTGAGAGCGAGGTCGTGCAGGAAGGCGATGCCGCATGACGCGGTGGACATCGTCGCCAGGCGTGCGCGGGCACCGACGACGGCATGGCGGTACCGGGAGGACCGGTACCGCCATGCCATCGGTTCAGGGCGGCGTGTGATGAGGCGGCGTCGCGCAGGGGTGCTTCCTCGCGACACGCTGCGGGGTCGTTACGGGGTGTGGAGATCGCCAAGAGATTCGTGGGCGGGCTTTTCGCTCTCGGCTTCTTCATGCCGGATTCCCAGGCGCCGTGCGTCCCGCTCGGGATGGATGACGCACAGCGAGTATGCCCCACATAGCAGCATCAGGACACCAGAAAGGATGAAGGCGATGCGGTATCCCGTTGCTGGTTCCGCTGAGACCTCGATGATCTTCCCGGTGACATATGGCGAGATGAGGCCCGCGACGGTCACAAGTCCGGCGGTGATGGCCAGAATGGCACTGCGCTGCCGTGTGGGAGTGATCTCGGCGGCGACGGTCTGGCCGATGGCGAGGCTGATCAGGCCGAGGCTGAAGGCAATGGCCATCAGGGGAAGTTTGAGTCCGTTTCCTGGGACGAGCACGAAGAGCACCATCGCCATGCCTGCCGTGGTCACAGCCGTACCGCCGATAATGCCTCGAGCGATGCGACTGGAGGTGCCCCTGCGCATCAGGCTCTGCGTTACTACACCCTGAGTCAGAATCAGCACCCCTGCGGCTGCTGCGGGGAGCGCGATGAGTGTGGCGGCGGTGCTGCTGCTGTAACCGAGTACGTCTTCCAGGTACGGCGGCAGCCAGGCCAGTCCCAGGGCAATAGTCCAGTAACTTGCGAATGCCGAGGCGAAGGCCCCGAACCAGGACCCAGTGAAGAGGATCCGACGGTAAGGGACGGCTGGTTCATCCGCCCGGTCGGCCGACGGGGCGGCGTCCGCCGACGTCGTGGCGGCCATCGGGCCGTCTTGCCCGAACAAGCCCCAGATGACCACCCATACCATTCCGATGGCGAAGAGCGAGAAGAACGCCCGGTGCCATCCGAAGTCGTGGATCACGAACGCCAGGAGCGGCGCCGTGATGACCACGCCGAGAGTTCCTGCGACGTTGATCAGGGCGCTCGGGAGGCTGCGTTGCCTGTTCGGGTACCATGCAAAGGCCGCGTGCGTGGCAATCGGGTTCGTCGGACCCTCTGCCGCACCCAGAGTGATCCGGCTGGCCAATAGGGTGCCGAAGCCGATGGCGGGCCCGGCCATGGGAAGTTGGGTGAAGGCCCATACGATCGCCAGGACCAGCAGCACCCTCTTCGTCGAGACCCGGTTCGCCACGAAGCCGACGATGACCGCGGAGACGCTGTAGAGGAGAAAGAAGCCGCTGGACACCAGGCCGTATTGGCCAGTGTTCAGATGGAGGTCATGCATAATGGGTTTGGCGGCCAAGCCCAGGACAGCCTTGTCCGCGTAACTGATGACCACCATGATCAGCAGCAGCGTCATCACGATCCGGCGTCGTCGTTGGTTTCCTTGGAGTGCGGATCCAGCGGTGTTGTCCGATGGTGGGGGAGTCCTTCGCCGAGAAGGCGATGTAATGCGGCCCTGCTTCTGCTCTGTTTTGCCCATTCTTGGCTCCCGGATGTGGTGGAGTGCACCGCGTGTGAGCTCAGAAGACACGGTGCCCGGTAAGGAAGTGCCACGGCTTCCATGGGCGCGTTCGGGAATGGAGCGCACGTTCTTCGGAAGCCACCCGTGCAATACCCCGGCGAGGGGAGTGCGTCGAGCTGAAAGGCTGTGACGGCTTCTCGTTGTCCTTCGGCGGCTTCGGGTGGCAAGCCGCCTGGCTCTTGTGTGCCTACGGTCCAGAAGGTCGAGCCGAGTGGCTGCGGAGTACGGGCGCCGTCCAGTCCACGGCTTTCTTCGTAAGTGGTGGGTGCTCGATCCCGGCGTGCCACTCACTGACGCGCTGTCATGCGTTCTGTGACGGCTTGACGCTCAGTCAAAGCTGCCGCGTACCTGCGTGGCTGGACGAAACCTGTGTGCCGCCCGTGTGTGTACGAGCGGCCGCGTCCGGCAGCGGGAGATCATCACGCCGCGGAGGGGTGGGCAGCGGTTCGGAGGGGGATTTCGTGTGCGGCTCGCTGAGTCGAAAGGGCGGGCCCGCGCGTTCCATGGGTCGTTCGACGACAGCCCGCCTCAGCACGGCCTGAGTGTGGGCTCGGACCCGCACGGCATGGGTGCCATGTGAAGGCAATGGGGTTTACTGCGTCAGTCGTTCCAAAAGGGACAGCGCTTCGATGATGGTCTTGCGCTGTTCCTCGGTGTAGCGATCTTGCAGGGCTCGGGCCAGCCACTCGTCACGGGCCTCGCGGCTGCCGTACATGGTGGCCAGACCGCTCTCGCTCAACGAGATCAACTGGCGACGCCCGTCCTTGGGGTCAGGGTGACGCTGGATGAGGCCGCGCTCGCGAAGAACGGCGAGGATGGACGCCATCGACTGGGGGCGGACCCGTTCGGCAGCCGCCAAGTCACTGGCTGAGGCCGCCCCGTCTTGTCCCAGGCGGCTGAGGACGGACACCTGGGAGGGGGTGAGATCCTGGGTGTCGTAGAGCTCTCTGAGCCGACGCCGTAGGCGGCTGACCAGCACGCGCAGGTCGCGCGCCGCCTGCGCGGCCGGCTCTGAGATGCCGGGAGTGTTCTCGTCCATGGCCACAAGGTAAGGCCGTCAGCTCAGGCTGTCCAGTTTTAACTCAATGTTTTCTTGTGCGAGGTCAGGTTGTGGGCCTCTGGGTGCGTCACCGCCTGAGTCGACGAGATCGCCTGAGTGGCAAGAACCAGCTGCGCAGCCGAGGCGCGATCAGGCAGAGCAGGCACAAGGACACGAACCACGAGACTGTCAGGCAGGCGGCGCCCCATCGACTGTCGCTGGTCGACGGGCATGGCCGTGTACCGGATCCAGCCAGGTGTTCGTCAGGCCGCCAGACTGTTCCTCCACAGGTCCACGACGGCGGTCCGGAGCCGTTTTCCGTCGGCGGCGTCCGCGTTGACCAGGTGCAGGCCGAGGCCGCGAAGCTGTCCGAGCAACGCGAGCGAGGTGGCCTCCAGGTCGATGCCGGGGCGGACCCTCCCCGCGGCCGCTCCGGCACGCAGGTCATCGGTGAGCAGCGCCCGAAGGTACTGGTCACGTTCCTCGAAGATCGGGCGCAGTTCGGGTGCCGCGGCGATGGAGTCCGCCCACAACAGCAGGAACGCGCGCCCGCGGGCTCCGCCCGCGTCCAGCGCGGCGAGGTACCCGTCGACGAGCGTGAGAAGGCGATCCAGGCCGGGTGCCAGGTCATCGACGGTGGGAACGAAGTCCCGTTGAACGTGCGTCAGCAACGCGGTTAGCAGGGCCTCGCGCGAGCCGAAATGGTGGGTCACGATGCCGCGGCTGTACCCGGCGGCCTCACCCACCGCCGCGAGCGTGGCCGCACGCGGGCCCCGCTCGGCGATCAGCCGGGCTGCTGCTTCGAGGAGCCGCCGTTCGGTGTGCTCCCGCCGTTCCCGTTGAGTGCGTACCATGGAGCCATGATACTTGCTAGTTGCATAGCTAGTTACCGACAGGCCCCACGGTGAGTTGGACATTGCTCGTGCGCCGCGACGATCTGACCTCGTTCGAACTCGCGCACCCCATGCTCGAGGCCCCCACGGCCGGCTCCGTGCGGCTCGCGATCGAACAGGTCGGACTGGCCGCCAACAACGTCACCTACGCACATCTGGGGGAGCGCGCCGGATACTGGACGGCGTTCCCCGCACCCGACGGCTTCGGTCAACTCCCGGCCTGGGGATTCGGCGTCGTCGAAGCGTCCGGTCATCCGGGGGTCGCGATCGGTGAGCGGTTCTTCGGCTACTTCCCCCTGGCGACCCACCTGACGGTTCACCCTGAGCTCACCGGCTTCGGCTTCGTCGACGCCGCACCCCATCGCTTCGGCCTGCACGACTACTACCGGCGTTACCGGCGGGCCGAGCCGCCCACTGAGCTCGATGGCCTGCGGACGGTCATCCGACCGGTCTACGGGGCATCCTTCCTGCTCGCCGATCTGGCGAGGACCGCCGCCGAGCCCGTATCAGTCGTCATCAGCAGTGCGTCGAGCAAGACGGCGACGGGAATCGCGCATCGGTTGCGCGCGGTCGGCACGGTGACCACACACGCACTCACCAGCACGGCCAACCAGGCCTTCGTCGAAGGCCTCGGCTACTTCGACAGGGTGTGCCCGTACGCGGGCGTGCCGGAAGTCGATATGCCGGGCCCGGTGGTCTTCCTGGACCTCACCCGCAACCTCGAGGTGGTGTCAGCGGTGCACCAGCGCCTGGCGGGCCGGCTGGTTCGTTCGGTGATGGTCGGTGGCACCCACACCGGACAGCCGATGGACGTCGGCGCGCTACCGGGGCCCACCCCGCAACGGTTCTTCGCACCGGATGCCGACGAAGCACAACTGGCCGGATACGAAGCAGCCGAAGACGAGTTCGTGCGCGACGCCGGCCGGTGGTTGCGGGCGCAGGAGCAGAGCGGCCCCGAAGCGATGGCCAACGTTTTCCGGACATTGCTGCACGGGCGCCAGGATCCCTCCGTCGCGTTCGTTCTGCGTCCCGGGTAGAACATCACTACCAGCCGGCGGGGCGAAGGCGCGGCAGTGACGTGGGATGGCGCAGATCAGCCCTGCTCTTGCCGAATACCTCATCCATGCTGGTCAGGCCGCATGTGCGTACTCGTGTAGGGTGCCGCCGAGCCGCACGCGTCGTCGTATGTCGAGGCGCTCGATCCGCTCTGGATCGTCGATCGCCTTGGGCAGCGGATGTAGAGGACTGGCGTTGGCGAGGCCCTGATGCGGTCGGTGCGCGTTGTAGAAGGTTTCGAACTCGCGTAGAGCGTGGAGGAGATGGCTTTGGTTCCAGATCAAGGTGCGGTTGAGGAGCTCGCGCCGGCAGGTCTGCACCCATCGCTCCATGATTGAGTTCATGCGGGGTATCCGGATGCCGCTAAGGACGACCGCGATGCCGGTGGCCTGGAGGATCGCATCGAACAGTTGCGGGAACTTCCCGTCCCGGTCCCTGATCAGGTAGCGGGCGTTGCAGTTGGCGTCCTCGAGGTCCATGACGAGATTTTTCGCGGCCTGGGCGACCCAGGAGGCGGTCGGGTGCGCGGTTGCGCCGAGGATCCGGATCCGCCGGTTCGCGTGCTCGATCACCGCGATCACGTACAGCCGTGCTCCGGTTAGGGTGACGGTTTCGAAGAAGTCGCATGCCAGTAGTGCATCGGCTTGGGAGCGCAGGAAGTCCGCCCAGGTGGTCGAGGCTCGTTCGGGTGCTGGGTCGATGCCGGCGTCCTTGAGGATCTCCCAGACGGTGGAGGCCGCCACCTTCACCCCGAGGACGAGTAGTTCGCCGTGCAGGCGCCGATACCCCCAGTTCGGGTTCTCCCTGGCCAGGCGCAGCACCAGCGCTCGGATGGAGTGCACGGTACGCGGTCGGCCGCCGGGCTTGGGCCGGGAGCCGGCGGCGTGGCGTCGAGCGATCAGGTTGCGGTGCCAGCGCAGCACCGTGTCCAGCCGGATCCGTCGGAGCGCCTCTCGCGGGAGGCCTTGGATCAGTGCGGCGAGGAGGGCCCTGTCACCTACGTCGAACCGCACCCGCTGCCCGCTCAACTGCCTCTCGAGCACGTCGATCTGGTGGCGCAGGGCCAGGATCTCTATATCCTTCTCCCGGTTGCTCATCGGCAACAGGCGCAGCAACGCGAACGCGTTTGTCACGCCCAGGTACGCCATCTCAGCTGACGTGCCCCACCTCTCAGGTTCCAGTTCTGGTGGCTAACTGACGGCCTTCACGAAAGGCTGCCGGACATGCCCCGCGCCTACCCCGCTGAGTTCCGCGCTCGTGCCATCGCGCTGGTTCGGGCAGGGAAAGAACAGAAGCAGACCGCCGTTGAACTCGGCATCCATCCGGTCACGTTGTCGAAGTGGTTGCGTCAGGACGACATCGACAACGGCCGACGGCCCGGCAGGATCTCGGAGGAGTCCGCAGAGCTGAGAGGGCTTCTCGAAACCGAGTGTGGGGGCTGGGTTTGTGCTGGTCGTGTGTCACGAACGCTGAAGGAGGCGTCGATGTAGGAGCTTCTGGAAGCGGTGCTGTGCAGGAGATGGAGGTAGGTCCTCCGGGGTCGCCCTGCGGGGGGAGGCTTCAAACCGCGTGTGTCACGAACGTAGAGGGGAGTTCAGGTAGGAGGAGCTTCTTGATGCGGTGCTGTGCGAGAGATGAAGGATGGTTGGCCCTTCGGTGCCGTCCTGCGGGGGATGGTGCCAAACCGCCACATGCTGCGTTGGTTGACGACCGTCGTGGTGAGCGATGTGGAAAAGGCGGCGGTAGAGCCGTCAGGTAGGGATCAGGAAGACGAACGCAAGTGAATCGCTGCGGAAGTGTCGTTAGAAGATAGATGACATCAGAACCGGAGATTTGTGGTTGCTCCGGGATAAGTCTGGCGGGAGTCCCGTCTACTGGCCAGGCGGTGTCCGGCACGGAGGCGACGTGAGCCTGATCTGCGGCTTTCGCATGGAACGTGAGAAGGCATGCCCCGATAATGCCGCTTGAGTAATACGGGTGGCGAGAGGGAGTGGCTCAAGCGGAAGAACCGTGAGGGCTTGAGTACCGATGCGGGGCGTGCTGGCGGACCGGCTCGTAGTAGTGAGGAACCCTTTGTAATGAGGGGGGAGCGAAGGGGTCGGGTCATCCGTGACTGATTGTTCGTTCGGTCAACCGGAAGGTCTCCGGGAGGAGCTGGGTGGACCAGTTGAAATCATCAGGCAAGCCGTTTGAGATTTCGAAGTGGGAGGTTCAGGAGGCGTACGAGAAGGTCAAGGCAAACAAAGGTGCGCCAGGGGTGGACGGGCGTTCCATCGAGGACTTCGAGAAGGATCTGAAGAATAATCTCTATCGGATTTGGAATCGTCTGTCCTCGGGGAGTTACTTTCCCCCTCCGGTGAAGGGTGTGGAGATCCCGAAGTCGCATGGTGGCGGGGTTCGTTTGCTCGGTGTTCCTACCGTGGCGGACCGAATCGCTCAAACGGTTGTGGCCCGGCGTCTTGAAGAAAAGGTCGAACCGATCTTCCATCAGGACTCCTACGGTTACCGTCCTGGGCGGTCCGCGTTGGACGCGGTCGCGGCATGCCGAAAACGCTGTTGGAAGTACGGCTGGGTGATTGATTTGGACATCCAGAAGTTCTTTGACAGCGTGCCATGGGACCTTGTCATCAAAGCGGTTCAGGCCCACACCGATCTCCCCTGGGTAGTGCTGTATGTGCGGCGGTGGCTTGAGGCGCCGTTGCAACTGCCCGACGGGACCTTGCAGCAGCGTGATCGGGGAACCCCGCAGGGTTCTGCGATTTCGCCTGTACTGGCTAACCTGTTCATGCACTACGCGTTCGACATGTGGATGGCCCGGGAGCACCCGGACGTACCGTTCGAACGGTACGCAGACGATGGTGTTGTGCACTGCGTCAGCGAGAGCCAGGCCCGGAGACTACGGGAGGCGATCGCGAACAGGATGCGGGAGGTCGGGCTGCGTCTGCACCCTGACAAAACCAAGATTGTGTACTGCCGGGACGGTAAACGCCGACGGCCCTTCGGGCAGACGGAGTTCACCTTCCTGGGGTTCACTTTCCGGGCCCGCAAGGCCATCGACAGGAACGGGGAGAGGTTCACCTCGTTCCTGCCGGCGATCAGCAAGGAAGCCTCGAAGAAGATCAGCGGTGAAGTGCGGCAATGGCGGCTTCATCGGCAGATCGGCCGGACCTTCGCAGAGCTCGCACGGGCGATCAATCCAATCATTCGGGGCTGGATGCAGTACTTCGGCGCGTTCTACCGGACAGCACTGCTTCCCCTCCTGGAGCGCATCAACGCCTACTTGATGCGCTGGATCCGCAAGAAATTCAAGCGGCTGAGGACCTTCAAGAAGGCCCATGCGTGCTGGCGGCGTATCACCCGTCAGTACCCCAGGCTCTTCGCCCATTGGGCATGGATTCCCACGTTCTGGTGATCAGGATGACAAGAGCCCGGTGACGGGAGACTGTCACGCCGGGATCTGTGAGGGCCGGGGGGCGAAATTCCCCCCGGCTACTCGACCGCAGGCTGCGTCGGTTAAGTGCCGTTCGTGGTGAGCGCTGCGGGAAAAGGCGCGGCGGTGATCGCGTCAGGTGTGGGTCAGGAAGGCGAGCGAGAGCGAACCGCTGATGACGTGTCGTAACAAATTCCAGTGGCGTCGAAACCAGGGCGAGACCAGGGCTCTGGGACAAGTCCGGGGGGAGCCTGCTGACTGCCCGGATGGCGTCCGGCATGTAGGCGGCGCGAGCCTGACCTGGGCTCTTGCATGGAACGTGAGAACCTGTCGCCCCGATACTGCTGCTGGTCCGTGGGGCCGGCGCCGAGAGGGAGAACCCCAAGCGGCCAACACCGCAAGGGGCGGAGTACCGATGCGGGGCACGGGGGCAGACCGTCTCGTAGTAGTGACGAAGCCCGGTAATGCGGGTGGAGCGAAGGGGACGGATCATCCAGGTCTGCTTGGCGGTCGACCGGAGTTCCCGGGAGGAGCCGGATGAGTGGGCCAAAGTCGTTCGAGATCTCGAAGCATGTTGTCTGGGAGGCGTATCTCAGGGTCAAGGCGAACGGGGGAGCGGCCGGGGTTGATGGCGAGTCGATCGAGCGGTTTGAGGCTGACCTGCGGGGCAACCTCTACAAACTGTGGAATCGCCTGTCGTCAGGCAGCTACTTCCCGCCGCCGGTGCGGATGGTGGAGATCCCCAAGTCTGGGGGATCGGGCAAGGTCAGGGTTCTCGGGGTGCCGACGGTCGCGGACAGAATCGCGCAGACTGCGGCGGCCATGGTCCTGGAGCCGGAGGTGGAACCGATGTTCCACCCCGATTCCTATGGATACCGGCCGCGCAGAAGCGCGCTGGACGCGGTCGCGGCCTGTCGGGAGCGGTGCTGGAGGACGGACTGGACGGTCGACATCGACATCCAGGGGTTCTTCGACAACCTCGACCACGACCTGGTCCTCAAGGCGGTGGCCCACCACACCGATCAGCGGTGGATTTGAGGGGCCACGAAGTTTCCGGACAGGGACCCAATAGGGTTGTCCTGAACAGGAAATGAGGAAGCAGTGGCGCCACCCAGCAAGTACTCACCGGAGTTCCGCGAGGAAGCCGTCCAGATCGCGTTGAGGTCGAGCAAGACGATCTCCGAAGTCGCCCGGGAGCTTGAGCTGAACCCGGAGACGCTACGCGGCTGGGTCAAGAAGCACCAGAAGCAGCAGGAACCGGCCCCCGACTCGGAACTGACAGTGAACGAGCGGGCGCGCCTGAAGGAACTCGAACGACGCAACCGCGAGCTGGAGATGGAAGTTACCTTCCTGAAAAAAGCCGCAGCGTACTTCGCGAAGGATCCCCGGTAGCAAGCAAGCACGAGTTCATCGACGAGATGCGGCTCGACACCGAGGAGTACGCATACAGCGTCGAGTTCATGTGCGGCCGACTCGGCGTATCCAGATCCGGCTACTACGACTGGCGAGCCCGCCCGGAAACCGCGACCGGCCAACGGCGCGACGAACTGAAGCTGCTCATCGAGAAAGCCTTCGATATGTCCGACAGCACCTACGGACATCGGCGCATCCAGGCCCAGCTGCACCGCTGGGGCGTCACCGCCGGCCTGGAACTGGTCCGCCGGCTCATGCGCGAGCTGGGCCTTGAGCCCTGCCAGCCGCGGCCGAAGAGGTTCAGCCTCACCCGGGCCGCGGCCGGTCAGGTGCCGGACCTCGTCGGCCGCAACTTCACCGCTGACGCGCCCGGCGAAAAGCTCGTCGGCGACATTACCTACATCGCGACTGGGGAAGGCTGGCTGTACCTCGCAACGGTCATCGACTGCTGCACGAAGGAAGTCATCGGTTACGCGATGGACGACCACTACCAAACCCCACTGATATCCAGGGCGATCCGCAACGCGGCACGGAACAGGAACCTCTCGGCCGGCGCAATATTTCACTCCGACCGCGGAAGTAACTACATGTCAGCCGAGTTCGGGAAGACGCTCGACCGGTTCGGGCTCCGCAGATCTTCCGGCCGCACCGGGATCTGTTTCGACAACGCCATGGCCGAATCATTCTTCGGCGCACTGAAGAACGAGCGTGTATCAAGGGTGACTTACCTGACCCGCGAGGCCGCCCGGCAGGACATCACTCGCTACATCGAATTCTGGTACAATCGCAAGCGCCTCCACTCGTCGGTGGGTTACCGCCCTCCACGCGAAGTCCACGCCGAGTACGAGAAGTTGCGAATCGCCGCGTGAAATAGACGGTCAGATACCTGTCCGGAAAACGCGAGGCCCCTTCGCCGTTCTGCCCGGCGGCGGACAGAATCCGGTACATCGTCCGCTCCGAGCACCAGTAGTTCCCCGCGTCCAGCTCACGCGCCCAGACCTGCGCGGGCGGCAGGTCGGCGTACTCCGGCCGGTTCAACAGCGCCAGGACCTGGGCCCGTTCGGCCGGCGAGAGGGCCGAAGCGGGCGCGGGTCTTGGGGACGGTGCGGGCTTCGGCCTGGGGCTGATGTGACGGTAGTGGGTGGCGCGTGAGCGCCCGGTCAGCCGGCAGGCCGCTGTGGTCCCCAACTGGCCCTGCACGCCCGCGAACGCTTCGTCGATCACGGGCGCGGCGGCGTGCTTCAGTCCGCGCTCTCGGAGAGCAGTTCCAAGAGCGCGTTGGCTTTTCCCATGACTTCCAGGGCCGCGTCCCGGCGGGCCAGGTCCTTCTCCAGCCGGGCGACCTTCTTGCGCAGCCGCTCCAGCTCGGCCTGCTCGGCCGCCTTCTTCGGCCGCACCGCCGAGGTCCGCCGGTCGACAAGGGCATCCAGGGCGCCGGCCTCGCGGGCCTGGCGCCACTCGATGATGTGCGAGTGGTACAGCCGCTCACGGCGCAGGATCGCGCCCTTCTCCCCGGCCGGGGCGGCGTCGTACTCGGCGACCATGCGCAGTTTGTACTCGGCGGAGAATGTGCGCCGTTTCGGACGCGGCGCCGGATCCGGTCCGGAGCTGCTGGGGGTGGTGGTGCTGGCCATGCCGGGGTGTACTCCTGTCTCGCCCATCCAGGCTAACCCGACAAGACGGGTGCCTCAGCCGAGGCTGTCAGAGAGGGGTGGAGGTGGCGTGCTGGAGGTGTGTGATGGCGTCGGTGCTGGGGCGGCTGGAGGAGCGGGAGCGTGCGGCCCGGAGGCGGGTGGAGGAGTTGCAGGCCGAGCTGGAGGCGGCGCAGTCGGAGTGGGACGAGTGGCTGATCGCCCGCAGGCGGGTCGGCGAGGTGTGTGACAAATCCGTTGCCGATCACTCCATGAGCGAAGCGCTGACCTGGTGATCTGGTGATCATTTCCGGATTTTGGCTGTGGTGTGGCGCGGCTCTGGGCTGGGGGTTTGTGGAGCTGCAGAAGCTGGAGAGGTCCTGAAGTGCGAGTTCAGTGATCGTCTCGGAATGTAGTGATCGGCGTGGGATTTGCTTAGAAGCCGTATTCCTATCGATCACGAGGGCGGTTCTGATCGAACAGGGTCCCTGGTCGGGTGATCTTGACTGGGTGGGTGCATGGGAGCAGGGCCTCTTGGTAGCTCGGGGTTGCGAAGCCACTCGAGTACCAGGAGGCCCTGTTGTTTCAGTCTTGCGTGATCGTGGCTGCCACGTCCAACTCCCGCGTGTCGTCGTGCGATTGCCTCGCGCATCGGTTCGGGAACGCGGCCGACCGTCCGGAGCGGGTACGGCGGTATCCGTCGGACATGACGGATGCGGAGTGGGCGGTGGTGCGTGACGCGCTGCCGGTGCCGGCCTGGCTGGAGGGCCGGGGCGGACAGCCGGAAGGTTACTGCCACCGGCAGATGCTCGATGCGATCTTCTATGTCACCGACAACGGGATCAAGTGGCGTTCGATGCCGGTCGACTTCCCGTCATGGGACCGCGTCTACGCGTTCTTTCGCAGGTGGCGGGACAGGGGGCCTGGCCAGGGAGTTCCATGACCGTCTGCGCGGCCGGGTCCGTACCGCGGAGGGGCGCGAGGTGGAGCCGACCGCGGCGGTCATCGACTCGCAGTCGGTCAAGGGGGCGGCCTCGGTGCCCGCCGCCACCCGGGGTTACGACGGCGGGAAGAAGATCAATGGAAGGCGCCGGCACGTCATCACGGACTGCCTCGGCCTGATTCTGATGGTGCTGGTCACCGCCGGCGATGTCACCGACCGCCGGGCTGCCCGCGCCATGCTGCCCCACCTGCGGGCACGGTTCAGGAAGATCAGCCTGGTGTGGGCGGACGGCGGCTACACCGGCCGCCTTGTCGCCTGGGCGAAGGAGAAACTCCAGCTCACGCTGGAAATCGTCAAGCGCAGTGACGACATGACGGGGTTCGTGGTGCTGCCGAGACGGTGGGTGGTCGAGCGCACGCTGGGATGGCTGTTGCGCTCGCGCCGCCTGGTGCGGGACTTCGAGACGCTGCCCGCGTCCAGCGAGGCGTTCATCTATTTCTCGCAGGCCATGCTCATGAGCCGCCGCCTCGCCCGCCCGATTCACCAGACGCGACCCGAGCGTCACCGGTGGGCTGCCGCGGCGTGAACCGCCCCGAGGACATGGCCGTCAGCCAGCCCCGCTCGGCCAGGCGTTTCGCCTTGGACCGCACCCCCTCGATCTTCGCCGGTACCAGCGGAAGTCCCATCCTGGCCGCCAGGTCTTTCGCCAGCACACCCTCGCCACCGCCCGGCTCCGACTCCAGCAGCTCAACGATTCGCCGGTAGTCGGGCGCGAGCACCTGAAGCGTCATGCCCTCGGCGAACCGCGGCACGATCGACCCGGCCACCGGGACCTTCACCGCCGTGGCCACAGGCATCGCCTCCGGCACCACCTGCACAGCAACGTCCGTCACAACGCCGCCAGCTGACAGCGCCTCGGCGAGCTCCGCACCGGCGATCACCCGACGTTCCAACACGGCCTCGGCCACGGCGAGTTCCGCCAAGATTCGATCCGCCTCCGCCTGGAGTTCCTCCACCCGCACCCGAGCAGCGGCCTCCCGCTCCTCCAGCAACCCCATCACCGATGCCACCGGCCGCCTCCACGTCGTCCCGGACGAACAGAACGGCCCAAGCCTCCCTCGACGACACCGAAACCATGCCTGAACAGCGGAAACTCAGTCACCGCATACGGAAAGACAACGGCTTCTTATGTCTGCGTGGCTGGACTGGGGCGGCGACGGCCGGTGACGGCCTGCCACTCGGTCGGGTGAAGACTCACTGCGGCGGAACACCCGGCGTAGTGCCGTACATGAACGAAGTGCACGTAAGCCGGCTGGCCTGGTCGACGTCGCGGCCGCCGCCGACGCCACCCCGCTCGCCTTCCAGCAGCTGCTCGCCGACCGGTGGGCGACGGCAAGCAGCGGAGCACACGACCCGGGACGCGGGCGAGCCCGGCGTTCGGCTGCGCTGCTACCTGGACCTGCGCCAGCTCCATTTCCTCGACCTCCTCGGCCTGGAACCGACGCATCCCGCTGGCCAGAGACCTGAACGAGCTACCCGTGGCGCGCCATGGGCCCTCCTGGGAGCGTTGACGGCATAGCCCACAACCAGGGGCGCGCCGCCCGTGCAGGTGCGCGTCCTTCCCTCAGCGTCGGTGGGCGTACGGAGGATGACCAAGTGGCCGCCGGAGGCACGTGACCTGTGGCAAGCTCCTCGCCCTGGCGGCCTCTGCGAAGAAGGCGGCCTCTGCGAAGAAGGCGGCCTCTGCGAAGAAGGCGGTCTCTGCGAAGAAGGCGGTCTCGGACACCCCGGCGGCGGGCGTTGACCCGCGGTTCGCGAACGGGCCGCTCGCCGTCATCGACGCTGGCCCGGATCGCGAGGTCGTGGCGTATTGCGTGGGCGGCCTGCTCTTGGACGTGCCCGCCAAGTCCCTTGCCGCGCTGGTGGAGTGGGCGCTGAAGGAGGCGCAGCTCGGGGCTTGGAGGCTGCACGGTTCCGGCAGGGACTCCGACCCGCTGCTGGTGCTCACCGAGTCCGCATGCGAGCGGTACGGGCTGCCGGTACAGCTGTCGGAGTCCGCTCGGCTCGTCGGCCGTCTCCCGGAGGGCCACAAGGTCCTGGGGCAGCTCGACCGGGCGGATTGGCAGCTGACCAAGCGGGGGTTGGGGCCGTGGGCGCGGATCTACCGCCCTGCCCAGGGCCGTCAGCGGCAGTGCGTGCAGCTGTGCATCCCGTCCTGGAACGCGCTCGACACCCGCAGCTGGGGCCATGCCGCGCAGCTTGAGCCGGCGGAACTCGCCCGGCTGCTGGGCACCTACGCGCAGCGGGTGATGACGCCGCGCGGCTCCACCGCGGTGACCGGTCTGGAGCTGATGACTGCCCTCAATCCTGCGACCCGCGCGAGCGAGCCGGACGAGACGGGTAAGCGGCACAGGGAGCACCGTCCCGGCTCACTGGGCGAGCACCCGATCGACTGCGCGCCGTGCGAGGCTCCCGACGGGCACCCGCTGCTCGCCGGCCTGCCCCGCTTCCACCAGCGGGGTCCGGCACAGATGCTGTTGGAGGAGGCGTACGACTGGGCGCGGGAGCTCACCGACGCCGAGTGCATGCAGCGCTACCTGGTTGGCCTCGACGTCAACCTTGCCTTCGGCGCGGCCGCGAACGGCGCGGTCGTCGGCCTCTCACAGCCGCCGATCCACGTGACCAACCCGGTCTTCGACCCGGCACTGCCCGGAGCATGGCTGGTCGACCTCTGTCACGTCGACCTCTCCCGCGTCCTGGTCGCCAAGCAGTGGCGCCGGCTCGAAGGCGGCCTGCTGCCCAGCCCGTTCACCCCGACCGGCGAGCGCCCGACGGGTCCGGCCTGGTACGCGACACCGACCGTGGCCTATGCCGTGGAGCTCGGCTACGACGTCGCCCCGGCCGAGGCCTGGGTGCGCCAGGAGAGCGGCAGGTTCCTGGACGGCTGGTACAAGCGGCTGAGGGACGCCTACGTCGCCACCATGGCGGATCTGGGTGTGGGCGAGAAGCTGCCGCCGCGGGAGTTCCTGCAGGCGATGGACGGCTGCAAACAACGCGACCCTGAGATGGGAATCGTCCTGGACGCGGTCAAGTCCACGGTGAAGGGCGGCATCGGCAAGCTCAGGGAGCGGGCGCGCGGTGGCGGCTGGAAGCCCGGGCAGGCGTGGCCGGCCCTCTCCCGGCCGACATGGCGCCCCGACATCCGCGCCGCCGTCATCTCCCGGGCCCGCATCAACATGCACCGCAAGATGGTCGCGCTCGCCGCGGCCACCGGCCGCTACCCGGTGGCGGTCCTGTCGGACTGCGCCGTGTACGCCGCCGACGGACCCTCCCCGCTGGACGTCCTGCCCTACGACGCCGACGGCAAGACGGTCCCCGGCAGCTTCCGCCTCGGGGTGTCGCCGGGCATGGTCAAGCACGAGGGCACCCAGAGCACTTTGTGGGCCGAGGAAGTGCGCGAGAAGCACGGCCAGGTCCTCAACCTCGCCCGCTACGTCAAGACGGGCGAGGTCACCGCCAAGGACACCGGAGAGTAGGAGAGGCCCGATGGCCACGATCGGGGAAGGACTCGACAAGGCGGTGCAGAGCGCGTTCACACGCCCCATCCCCAAGAGTGCCGGCGCCCAGATGCGCTACCTGGTCAAGTAGTTGAAGGGCACCAAGGCCGTCGCCCAGATGCTGCGGATCTCCCAGCGCACCGTCGAGCGATACGTGAAAGACCAGATCAAAAAGCCCCGCAAGGACCTCGCGGAGCGCCTGCAGCGCGAAGTACGCAAACGGTGGCAGCCACAGATCCGGGCCAAGGCCAAGCAGACCGCGGCCACCACCGGCGGCATCGTCATCGACACCCGCGCACGCTTCGGATTCACCGCCGCACCCGGCACCACCGACGACGCACGGCTGCGCCACCTCACCCTGGCCCTGCCCCCACGGCACGCCGCCCGCCTCTTCGAGGCCCAGGAGACCGGCGCCAGCGAGCAGCAGCTGCGCGACATCGCTGCCGAGGCCCTGGGCGAGGTCTACTTCCGCGACAACGGCCGCCGCGCCCACGGCCTGGAAGTGGAGTTCACCGACCTGGAACACCTCGAGTTCGACCTCTGACCCGGCCGGGACAGCGCGCCCGACCGTCAGCGCTGTGACTGAGCGCTTCAGTTGGCGCATGAGCGTTGTGGTTGGCGGACTGATTGGCGGGTGTCACTCCGGCGTCGACGTCCGCGGGTAGGCCTCGACAGCAGGCGTGCCTTATTCCTGATGCGGCTCTCCCGGCTTCCCTGCCCAGGACGCCGACGCCGACCCGGGTCGAGTTGCGCGGTCAGGCGCAGGTCGGCGCCTTCGGCGCGGCGTCCGTCTCCCTGAGAGATGCTGACAGGGCGCGGGCCTCGTGTTCGGTCATCCGGGAGGTTTCGTACGGGGTGGCGTTGACCCAGCGCTGAGTCAACCGGGCGATCCGTTCGCCGTACCGCTCCGCGGTGAGCAGATCGCCGCGCGATCCGGCCTGCTCCGCCCCCAGATCGGCGTGGCTCTGGCTCATCAGACCCAGCCACGAGCCCAGCCGGTTCACATCGTCGCGGCTGCCACCGCTCCAGTTGTTGCCCGGCATGTCGCCCACACCGATCCACTGCATGCCCAGCTGCGCGCCGAAGATCGCCAGCTGTTCCAGGACCGCCAGCTTGTCGCCGCTCTGCGTGGCGGACATGGTGAACCCGCCGGCCAGCTTGTCCTTCCACCCTTGCGTGACGAACGGCGTGAATGCCGCCTCCATAAATGCCTTGAAGACCGCCGACACGCTGCCCATCAGTGTCGGAGAGCCGAAGACGATTGCATCGGAGCGGTTGAGCAGCTCCATCACGTCCGCGTCGTGCCAGCGGCCCGCGATGACGTCCTCTGGCCGGATCCCGACGAGATGCACTTGGGTGCCTGGCACCTGCCGGGCCCCGTCAGCCAGGTGTTCGGCCAGGACCTGGGTGTGCCCGTGCACCGAGTGATAGACCACGGTCACCGTGACCGTAGGTGCATCGTGCTCGCGGTCGCCGTCGTCGACCGCCATGTTGTGCTCTTTCCTGCCTGCGATCGTGGGGGAGATCCCCCGCTTGCTCAGCCATCCCACCCTGAGTGCGGCACGGCATCAACGCCGAACTTCGGCATGCAGCGATCGGTCACGCCGATTGATCGGGCTAGCCTGGCCTGATGGACAGGATGGAACTCGAAGCCTTCGTCGCGGTCGCGGACGAGCTTCACTTCGGCTGCGCAGCCGCGCGTCTGCACCGGGGACAACCCACCGTCAGCGACGCCGTCAGACGACTGGAGACCACTCTGGGCGGGCGGCTGTTCGACCGCACCAGCCGCCGGGTGTCGCTGACTGTGCTCGGCGAAGAACTGCTGCCCGACGCCCACGCCACCCTGGCCCAGCTGCGCCGCTTCGAACAGCGCGGACGGTCACTGGCCGCCGGCGGCCGGGGCCGCACCACCCTCGTCGTCGGGCACGCCGAGTACACCGACTACCAGTTGCTGCTGCGCTGCCTACCGCGGCTGCGCGAGCGTTTCCCCGACGTGATGATCGTGCCGGAGGCCATGCCGACCACGGCACAGGTCACCGCGTTGCGGGCGGGGACGATCAATCTTGGCATCGGCTGGGCAACCGGCGATGTCACCGGCGCACGCGCGACACCGCTGTCCACCGAGCGGTTCATGGCGCTCGTACCCGCATCTCACCCGCTGGCCGGTCACGACCACCTGAGCGCGTCGGAACTTTCCACCACCGGCCTGCTCACGTGGCCTCACCAAATCAACAGCGGCCTCTGCGACCGCCTCTTGTCGGCTTTCCGGATCGGCGGAGCGGATCTGCGCATCATCAGGACCGCGGACAGCGTGCAGGCTATCGCCGCCCATGTCGCCGCCGGAACGGGTATCGGCATCACCGTCGAATCCGCCATGGACCACGAGCCCCCCGGCCTGCGCATCATCCCCCTGACCGGCCCGTCGACCACCGCCGATCAGGTCGTCCTCACGCCGGCCGAGCCATCGGACGCCGCCACCGCGCTGCGTAACCTGCTGCTCCATTCCTCGGCAGAGCCGCCCCGAGCACTCATCAGCCAAGCCCCTGCCGCCACCTGAAACGCTCAGAAGCTGTTGTCTTTCCGGACGTGATGGACGCGTTTGCGCTGGTCGGGGATAGGAGTGGTGGTTCCGTGGGAGTGGTGGCCTGTCGGGTCGTCGTTCCCCGGGAGGTCGCGGATGCCGTCGGTTGTTGGACTGCTGGAACAGCACGAACTCGCCGCTCGGCGTCGAGTCGACGGGCTGCGGGAGGAGGCCGACCGCATCCAGGCCGAGCTGGCTGCGGCCGAGCTGGAATGGCAGGAGTGGGCGATCGCTCGCAGGCGGGTCGATACGGTGCTGGCTCCGGACGACGGCGCCACCGCCGAGGCGGAGGTCACCCCGGGTCCGCGGGATGCGCAGGTGCAGTCGGCGCCTGGGGATGCGGCGAAGCCGAAGTCGCAGGTGCCGGTGTGGCGCCAGGGGCTGGCCTGGTCGGCGCTGTCGGTGGACTACCAGCGCATCCTCAGGACACTCGCGGACCGGGCCCGGCTCCATCAAGGACCGCTGACCTGCCAGGAGATGGCCGTCTTGTTCGGCATGGACGTGGTGCCGGCGCGGGTGGAGGCTCTGCGGTCGAAGGCGAAACGGCTGGTGGCCCGCGGCTGGCTGGCCGAGCAGCAGCCGGGCCGGTTCACCCTCGCGGCAGGCGTGACCGGACCAGGCGACGGGTCATGAGCAGGGTCATCGACCAGTAGACCATCGCCTCCGCGCTGGTGGTGCGCCGCTCGAAGTCGCGCACCAGGCGGCGGCTTCGCATCAGGTGGGCGAAGAGGCGCTCGACGATCCACCGCTTGGGCAGCACCACGAACCCCTTCTGGTCGTCGCTGCGTTTGACGATCGCCAGGACCAGGGCGAACGTGGCCAGGCAGTACTCGACGAGGCTGCCGGTGTAGCCGCCGTCGGCCCAGACAAGAGCCAGGCGATGGTGTGACTCGGCCACCTGCTCAAGCAGGACCTGGGCAGCGGTGCGGTCGCCGACATCCGCGGCGGTGACCATCACGCCCAGCAGCAGGCCGAGGGTGTCGACCACGACGTGCCGCTTGCGGCCGTTGACGAGCTTGCCGCCGTCGAAGCCGCGGCTGTCCGCGCCGACGACGGCGTCCGCCTTGACGGACTGCGAGTCGATCACACCGGCCGTCGGCTGCGCGTCCCGCCCCAACTCCTCGCGGACCCTCGCGCGCAACCGGTCGTGGAACTCCTTGACCAGGGCGTTGTCACGCCAGCGGCGGAAGAATGCGTAGATGCGGTCCCACGGCGGGAAGTCGACGGGCATCGCCCGCCACTTGATCCCGTTGTCCACGAGATACCGGATCGCATCGAGCATGGCCCGGTGGCAATACGCCTCCGGCCGGCCGCCCCGGCCACGCATCCAGCCCGGCACCGGCAGCAGTGGCAGGACCCGGGCCCACTCCGCGTCCGTCATGTCCGTCGGATACCGCCGCTCACGCATCGGGGTGTCGGCGGCGTTCCCGAACCGGTGAGCCAGACAGTCACACGCGAGAGTGACCGAAGTGGACTCCGTCTCCGCGGTGGCATACAACTGCAACAACAGGGCCTCCTGGCAGGCGAGTTGGCGTAGACACCCTCCGAGCTACCAAGAGGCCCTGTTCCCATGCCCGGCACCGGCCGCAATCACCCGATCGAGACTCCCGTTCGACGGACACCACTCAAGATCGAAAAGACAACAGCTTCTCAGACGGGGGATCGGCGACAGAGCCCAGGGGCTTGAAGGCGACGATCACCGCTGGGTCCAGGCCGCACTCTGGGCAGCGCTCCTTGTCGCAGATCCCTCCATTGGGCCGCAGGCTCTTGTGGATCCGGAGCGCCCCGATGACGTGTCCGCAGTACAAGCGCATCCGCCACCGATGCAGTTCCCACGGCGGAATTGGGGGCCCGAGGAGCTGCAACATCTGCTCCCGGCGCTCTTTTGACCAGGGAGGGTGCTTTTTCGCCGGGTGTGGTCCGCAGGCATCGCCAAATGGTGGGCGTGGGCGGTCAGTTCACGTAAGTGGGCATCGGTGGAGGGATCTTCCTGGCTAGACTGCGCCATGTCCTCGACGCAAGGTTTACGGCCTCTCATTGCGGTCATCGGCAGTGTCGATGCCAGCCGTGAGTTTGCGCCGCCCCTGAAGGCTGTGGATCAGGCCCGCGATGCATGTCGCCTGTTGGGCGCAGGCCTGGCCCGGGGCGGATGTGATCTTGCCGTCTTCTCGAGCAAGGCCACTTACGCCGAGTGGGATGTGGTCCACGGTTACGCCGGGGCCTGCACTGCGGACGCGCCGGGCCGAGTGGCCGCCTTTCCGCCGCGCCACCGCGACGTGGATTTCGCCCTGCCGCAAGGCAGTTGTGTCACGTTGGAAACCGTTCGCGACACGAGCAGCGAATGGGAGGTGGCCTATTACCGGCGGCTGCTGGAGGCGGACGGCGTAGTGCTGATCGGGGGAGGCCAGTCGACGCGCATCGCCGGGATCATTGCCTTGTCCCAGCGCATTCCCGTGTTGCCGGTGGCCGCGTTCGGTGGCGGCGCCGGTGAGGTGTGGGTGAACCTCGACAAGGTCCGCAATGACACGGACGACGACGACATCGCCCTGATGGGGGACAACTGGCAGTCCGATTCTGCGGCCCGGCTGGTGGCCTGCCTGCTTCTGCAGCGAACGCGTCGGCGGCAGGCGGAGCAGGAGGCACGACGGGCGGCCCGTTCGGGCAAGTGGCGGGCCAGTACCGGACTTGCTGCAGCGGTGCTGACTCTGCTCGGTGCCCTGGCCTTGCTGGTCACCGCGGGATCTCCCGGGCCGGCCACGGCGCACCGGATGACGGTATTGGTGGCCGCTCCGCTGCTGGCCTCGGTGGCCGGGGCGCTGATCCGGCATACGTTCGAGACGGAGTCCGGCTGGCTGCGGGCAGCGGTGCGGGGACTGGGTGCCGGGCTCGTGTCCGTGCTGCTGTACTGCGCATCCCAGTTGCTGACGGTGCCGGCACTGCTGGAGGACCTGGATGTGCGCCGACTGCTGTTCTTCACAGTGCCGCTTGGCTTCAGCGCCGGTTTCACTTTCGATCTGGTTTTCGAGCGGCTGCGTACGGGGGGAGGAAGCGTGACACCGGGGGGAGGGGATCCGTTGGCACAGGGGACGCAAGGGCCTTCGGGTGCCCCCGGGCCGCCGCCGTGACCCGTCCTGAACGGGAGGCTTCCCGATGCCGTATTACGGGTATGTAACGACGGCGCGGGCTGGGGGCGAAGTTGGGCATTTTCGCCCATTATTGTCATGGAATGTGGGTCAGTGGTGAAGGGGGAATGCCGTGGACTCATTGTCACCTGCACTGCTGGTCAAGGCTGCGCTCACTGCGGCCGGACACACGATGGATGAGCCGGAGCGCCACGTGTGGAGCCGGCTTGCTGCATTAGTCGCACGGCCGCCGGACGAACTGGCCGGGGCTGTTCCTGCGCCTGGGCAGCTGGAGCTGGAAGCTCTGTTCGCGGCGCCCACCAGCGAAACCAGAGCCGAAGCTCTTGCCGATACGCTGACACGGCGGGCGAGGCGTGATCCCTCGTTCCGGCGGGAGCTGGAGGCGTGGGGGCAGGAAGCCCGTCAGCGGTCGCACCGGGACGAGACGCCACTGGATGCCCGGGCCGCAGCTGTGCAGGGCTCGCTGGTGCAGGCCGGAGCGGTAACCGGCGTCAGGTTCGTCACCTACGGGCCAGGCAGCCGCCACAGCGCTACCTGAAGACTTCTCGAGCCGGCTGCCTAACAGAGCCGGCTCTCCCTCTGGCCCGGCTCGCCTACGGCAATGCGCGTGACTCGGCAGCCGACTCGTCCCTGAAGTGCAGCGCCTCCCGCAAAACCCTGCTGGCTTCACCTTTCTGCCCTGTGGTGGCAAACAAGTCACTCAGAAGCAGTAGCGCTTCCCTCATCCCCTCTGTGGAACGCCCATGGCGGAATGCCTCAGTGGCCAACCGCAGGTACTGCACCGCCTGCGGATCGCCGTTGCTCATCGCGGCACGGCTCAGTCCCAGCAGAGCATGCGCACGCCCGGTGATGTTCCCCAACGACGCGTGCGCCTCGGCGCTGGCGGTGAGCGTTGCCTGCGCCTGGGGTGCATGCCCCTCAGCCAGCTGGGCCAGCCCCAGATTGAGCAGCGCCTCGGCCGCCCCGGCCTCGTCTCCCGCGCCTTGGAGGTCCGCCACCGTCTGGCTGAGCACCTCGACAGCCGTACTGTGCTCGCCGAGGCGACGCAGTGCCTTGCCCAGGTTGTTGCTGCACTGTGCGGCCGACAGGGCGTCGCCGCTGCCGCGGTAGAGATGGAGCGCGTCTTCCAGTTGCCGCACCGCTTCACCCCCCCGGTTGGTGTCCAGCAGGGCCAGCCCGAGGTTATTGCGCGCCTGCGCCTCGTTGCGGGTGTCCGCCAACTCCCCGTAGGCGGACACCGCGTCATCCAAGCAGCGGACAGCCTCGGCGAAGAGGCCAGCTTCCATCATGGCCCGACCGAGTCGTTCCCTCATGTCCGCCTGTCCGCGCCGGCTGCCGCCGTCATCATCCAGCGCGGTGGCCTCCAGCAGCACGGCCACCGCCTCCTCCCGCTGGCCAGTGCGCAACAAAGCCGTGCCCAGGTTGGCCAGGAGCATTGCCCGGTCCTGCGTCGGCGCCTGAACATGAGTCAGCAGTTCGCCGGCCTGCAGCAACGGATCAATCGCCTGAACGGGTTCTCCCGACTCCAGCAACGCGAGACCAAGATGGCTGAGCACCTGGGCGCGCATCGGCTCGCCGGAAGCGTCCGCGTAGTACCCGGCGGCATCACGCAGAACCTGCGCGGCATGCCGGGGGCGGTTGCCGACCAGCAGCGTCGCCCCCAGATTCCGCAGCATCACCGCATAGGCGGCACGGCGGTCCCCCAGACGGCCGTGCAGTTCGGCCGCACGCTTGAGCGCGTCCAGGGCCTCTTCGAAGTTGCCTGTCCTGGCCATGGCCAGGGCGAAATTGTTCAGCGCCGCCGCCCGCGTGTACTGATCGTCCTCGTTGCTTCCGGGGGAGTCGAGGACGGCGCGCATGACATGGAGGAGGTCTTCGAAGTGCTGTCCCCGCGTCAAGAATTCCGCTAAGGCCAGTGCGATCGCAGCAGCGGTGCGGCGACGGCCCTCCTTGAGGCAGCAGTCCACGGCCGCCACCAGGCTGACACGTTCGCTCCTCAGCCAGAGCACAGCCTGGCGCCGGGATGTGAACACTTTTGCATCCGGCGGGGTTTTCCCCCGAAGCCAGCCATCGGCTGCCTCAGCATGCAGCCGGTAATGGTGCATGAGACGCTCGAACGCCTCTTCTTTCTCGTCCTCGAGGGCATGTTCCAGGCCCAGGTCGGCCGCATACTGGCGCACGAGGCTGTGCATGTGCCAGCGGCCGCCTCGCGGTTCGTGATCGAGCAGGTGCAAACGGACCAGTCTGCGCAGCAACCGCTCTGGCGGACGGCCGAGCAGAGCGGCGGCTGCAGGGGAGGTGAATTCGGGGGTGGGGAGCAGAGCCAGCAGACGAAAGACGCGCGCTTGTGTGGGATTGAGCCGGGAGTACGACCTGTCAATGGCAGCGCGGACGGACTGCTCCTCATAGGCCAAGGCGTCCAGGCCGATCGGCGCCTGCTCGATGGCGGCGACCAGAGCGGGCACGGTCAGGGTGCGGTCTGCGGCCAGCAGCGCGGCAGCGACAGACAGTGCCAGCGGCAACCGTCCGCACGCCTCGACCAGTTCCCGCGCAGCCTCTTCCTCGGGGCCGACGCCGCCAGCCTGCTCCCAGGAAGCCAGTCTTGCCTCGAGCAAGCGGTGCGCGTCTGCTGCCTCCAGGGGGCCGAGCACCACGGACTCGGCCCGTTGGGGTCCCTCCCCGTGTGAGGTGACCAGGACGGATAGGCCGGGGGCGAGCGAAGGCAGGTCGTCGAACTCCCAGGACGGGGCATCGTCCAGGACAAGCAGAACGGGCTGATGGCCTGTGCCGGTGAGCTGGTGCAGCAGTGCCGCGCACACCACCCACTGCGCGGCCTCGTCGTCCGGCTGGCCCTTCCGGGAGAGGCCGAGTCTGGTCAGCAGACGCGACGGTGTGAACGGCTGGCCCGCCAGGTTCATCCACAGGATCCCGCCGGGAAACCAGCCCCGCTGGCGTGCTCGGTGCGCGGCCTCCACCGCAAGAGCGGTCTTGCCGGCTCCGGACAGACCTGTGACAACGGCGAATGCGGACCTCGCGGCCCTGGTGCCGAGGAGAAAGAACAGCTGTTCCAACTCTGTGGCCCGCCCGACGAAACCTTCGGTGCGCGTGGGCAATTCGCTGCGAGGCATGATTTTGAGGCGGGGCTGTTCGAACACCGAAGCCTGAGTCCCGCCCGTCCCCGCGAACGGAGCCCGCAGCGCAACATCCGGGCGGCTCTCCGGCATCTGGACGTGTGCGGCCCGGGCCAGCAGGGCCGCGGCCCGTGGGCCCATACCGGCGCGACTGTCAGGAAACGGACGGGCCGTGGCCAGAAGCAGCAGGGGCCGCCGGGCGGGGTCCGTGAGCACCTCCTCCAGCGCCTCCGCCACCTTCTCACCGGCCAGCGCATCGGCCAGAAGAAGATCGATGTCATCCAGCCACACCACGGTCTGTGAGCCCAACTGGTCGTGGGCCACAGCATCGATCAGTACCTGAGCACGGTCCAGCAGCTCCGGGCACCATACCCACCAGTCGCTGAGAACACGGCGCATCGCCTCCCATGCCGTACGGGTGCGGCCGCTGGCCGGCCCCCCGGTGACCACCACCAGCCGACTGCCCGCACGGGCACCGCGCAGGACAACCGCCAGTCGCGTATCAACGGCGTTCGGGAGATAGGGGGCGGGGACGGTGCGCACCTCATAGAGCGGATGGCGGTAGTCACGTGAGCGCTTGCCCTGGTGCGGGCTGATGACCGGAGCAATACCGAAGCGAACAGCCGATGCACTCGTGAGGTCCGTGACAGGGCCACCCAGCAGACCGCGGTCCTGCCGGGCCGTCGTGGCAATGGCCGGATAGCCGATTACTTCTGAACTGCCGGGCGCACCCAGCTGGTAGACCACACCGCGGGCGGTGCGCACGTAGACGGGAACGTCCGAAACCGGCACGCTCATGCGTCCTCCGCGCGGGACCCGCACTTTCTCTGCCTGCTCCCAGGCGGTGAGATCGTGGGCGATTTCAAGAATGCGTGGCTGCGTGTCGGGAACCAGGACGCTCTCCGCCGGCCAGCCCGGATCTCCGACGGTGACGTACCCGCCGTCGTGCCGCACGGAAAGAATGACGTCACTTACGCCCCCAAGGTGGGCAGGCTGGACGGGCGCGGAAACACGGGCGGGGGAGAGGGAGGAAGAGCCCTCCAAGTGCAGCACATCGAAGAGGTCGAGTGCTGCAGGAGCCTGCCGCACCCGCTCGGGGAAACGCTGCCAGGCTCCTGCGAACCAGCGGCGTAACCCATCGCGCCGCTCTGGTGTCTCCACAGCAGCCCGCAACGCACGTTCCAGCAGCCGATCCACCGCGAACTGGGGGTCACCATCCGTCTCCGGAGTTCGCACTCCGGCATCGGCCAGCACCGCCGCCCACGTGACCTGCTCTTCCAACGCCAGCACAGGGGAAAGGCTGCGATGGGTCCGAAAGATGGCCTCGCCCGCCCGCCGCACGGCATCGCCCGGCATGCTTGCCACCAGTTCATCACGCAGTTCGTTCCTCAGCGGCTCCAGCAGCGAGGGGCGCAGCGCCATGTACTGGGCGGCGTTGCGGTGCGCCCACGGCCCGAACCACAGCGCGGATTCCGCGCCCACATCGAGGTCGGGACGGATCCTGATACGAACCGTCCGCATTAATTCGGGTTCGATACGGGTGGCGGTGCTCAGGACGACAGCCAGTCGGCGGGCTGTCCTTGGCATGTCCTCAAGGCGCGGCAGGCCTGACTCGTGGCCGGGGATGCGAACATGTTCCGCACTCATGACAGTCCGATCAGGGCACGTGCCGTGGTCGTCGTCCGGTCCCAGCTCAGTACCGGCATCAGGGAAGTCAGCCATGCGGGGAAGCGATCGGGCGGCATCGGTGCCAAAGCAGCGGGCAGACAGCCGTTGCGCCGCATCAGATCAACCGCGGCCTGCCAGTCCCTGCGCAGCCGGTAGGCAGCGCTGCCTCCGCTGTCCCCATGCTGTCCGAAGTCGCTGAGCACGAGCACCTTGGCGCCGCTCGCCGGCGGCCGGTAGGGCTTCCACGTCCATCCAGCGCCCTCACCGCACCGGTGCAGCGGACAATCCGTGAAATACCTAACTTCGCAGCTGTGACGGCCGGCGATCGCCGCTACCCGCTCCAGAATCTCCATCTCGTCTCGCAGGAACGGTTGCATGCCTTCTCCGAGATCGACCAGAAGCTGCACCCCGAACCGCAGCGTACGCACCGGGCGACGGGGCAGTTCGGGAACAAAGGCGTTCTCGGCCACCAGATCGAGCAGACGCTCGAGGTCGACCGGCCCCTCGAACACGATGCGCGACAGCAGTGCGTGGAGCGTGGCCGCTTCGGAGCTGGGAGGCAGCAATGGCTCGTAGGGCGCGGGGTGTGCGGCAGGCTGTTGATCCTGCAGGGCCAGGGCCGGCTCGGCCCACGCACGGGGCTCACTCTGCCCCGAACTCAAGGGCGTCAGCAAAGGCGTCGGTTCATCCGGGAACGGCTGGGCAGGCGCGGCACTCTCCGTAGCAGGTGCCGAAGGCCGGGCAGGAGGCGGAGGACGCAGAGAGGGGGGCACGGACCCGCTGTGCGGGGCGCCTGTTTGCGACGCTCTGCGCACCGGGGCGGGCATCTGCATCCCCAGCAACTCGGCGATCTTGGTCAACGTGACGTGGTCGGCCAGATCCACGCCCAGCGAAGCGACCACCCGCGCCATGTCAGCGATCCAGATCTCCCCTGAAGGCCAGGGCCCTTCCGCCTGCTGAAGACGCTCGATGTCCACTACTCAGTCCCTCAGATGCTGTGGCTTGAAGAGTGTGAGTCCGCGGATTGCCTGCCAGTTCTCGTCGTCTTTGCGCACCTCGAAGCCCAGCGACCGGCATGCCCACAGCGCATCCAGATACTCGGCGGTGCTGGGTTCCCGGATGCCCTCCTGGCGTGCTCCATCCCTCACATTCTTCAACTCCGTGGCCAAGGCCGAGGCCAGCTCCAGATCCTTTTCGTCAACCTTGCCGAGGCGGGCCCGCAGATGCTCCTCAGCGATACGCACCAGTTCCTCCACCTCGGTGGGAGGCACCAGCTTGGCGATGACACACCGTCGGAGGAATGCCTGCGGCAGTTCCCGCTCCTCGTTCGTCGTAATGACCACCAAATTCCGGTGGAAGGGGCGCTCCTGGAACTCACCTCCCGACGCCTCGAACTCCACCCGTGTCCCGGACTCGGCGACGGTGAAGCCGTGCGACGCCAGCGGCGCCAGCAATCCGTTGGGCACATCGGGATCCGCCTTGTCGATCTCGTCGATCAACACCACGGCATGCTGGGCATCACGTCCCTTGTTCCGCTTCTCCAGCGGATGCTCATACGCCTCCACGATGCCTTCGCGTGCGTGCTGCATGGCCCGGACGTGACGGGCCGCGGATTTCGGCGCAAAAGCCCACCACAGAGGGCCCGGCTCGACGTAGTAGTCGGGACTCAGATGCTTGGACCCTCTCCCCAATAACCCTCTTGTCGGGGTCTGGGCTTCGGCCAGGCGGCGAACCCCGTCATACGTCCACTGCAGATCGCGGGCCCGAGTCTGGGAGGTCACCACGAAGTTGTAGTAGCGCCAGCCACGTTCTTTGGCCACGAAGGGCGCCATCGAACTCTTGCCGGACCCCGGCTTGCCCCGCAGCAGAAGCGGACGCCCCGCAGCCAGCGCAACTTTGACTGAGAGCTCGAGGGAATCGGGCATCACGTAGACCAGACCGTCGTCGCGGTCCGGAACATGAGTTTGAGAACCGCTCGCCACGGTCATAGGTCCTGCCTTTCATCGACTGGCACTCATCCGGCCGGCTGCACCGCAGCATCCAGACGCGTCTTGAGGGAGTACGCACGCTGCTCCGCTCCCACCGGCAAGTCCACCGACACCGCGCGGGTCAGCTCAAGACTGCGCAACTCGTCCTCGCCGGGCCTGCCTCCCGGAGTCAGCAGCACGACAATCAGCCAGGAAAACCATCCGTGCAGCGTGTTGACCACCGTGGCCACATCCTGCAGGCGCCAGTCAGCGGCGTTGATGACCAGATAGTCGCGGATCCGCTCCCGCGCCTGCACCGTGTGCTCATTGAGCGGCATCTGCGGCGGCACCCCGAAGACCTTTCGTAACGCCGCCAGGCACGCATCGAGAAGGTCCTCAGCCGGTACACGCTCGTCTACCGGCATCTCCTGCGGATCGGGCAGCTGCCCCAACTGAAAGCTGTCCGGCTCGTTGTACAGCGCCCGCCGGACATGTTGGCGGGCTGTCCACACGTCGTAGGCGTGCAGCAAAACCACCGGTCGGCGTGCTGTCTCCCCTGCGGAGGAGACCGGAGCGAAGGGGACAGCATCATCCGGATCCACCCAGCCCGGCAGGATTTCCTCGGCGAGATGCTCCAACTGCCGACCGTCCAGCCCGGCCCGCAAGGCAGCCACGGCGCGCGGGAGGGGGCTGTCAGCCGCCCCCTCCCGAACGGTCGACCCGGCTCGCAGCATCAGGTGGGCGAGGAACATCTCGGCGCCGACCTTGGCCCGCACGTGCAGCATCTCATCGTGGCTGCAGCTCAGTTGGGCCGCTGCGTCGGTCACGGTGTCGAAGTTGTTCCGACGCGAAGTCGTCAGGAAAGCGGCCACCCGCTTGACCCACGCATGAAACGGCCGGTCACTCACAGGCCCCACAACCGGGGCGAACTCGGCGACCACCCATTCCACAAACTGCTCAACCTCACCGCCCTCGGGCAGGGGCTTGCGGTTCCCGAGTTCCGCCTGGAGCATCAGCAGCGCGTTGAAACCCCGCCTTCGGGCGGCTTGCGTGTCCTGGGTACCCAGAAAGACAGGCAGGACGGTCCGTAAGCTGCGCACGATGTGCCGCCCCATGAGGACATCAGCCTCACGCCGCACCCACTGAGACTCCGCGATCGTCACAGGCCCGAGCAGTACAATCGCCGCGTCGCACAGATACATCTCCTCGTACAGGACGTCGTGCCAGGAGTCGCCCGCACGGAGCTTTTCGACATCGGTGAAGACGTCATATCCCCGTTCGACCAGCCGTGGCTCGATCAGACGTAACGCCTCATCGACGCAGCCGTCCTTGCCCTTTCCCCCGTGGCTGATAAAGATCTTCAGCGTCGCTCCCCCAGACTAACCGTGAGGGGCACCCCCTCCCCCTACCGGTATGCCGCAGCGGTGCTACCGGCCTCTGCGCAGAGATTGTGCTGTACACGCGGCTGCCACGCACCGTTTTCGTCATAGCCCGCGGGCATTTTTCTCAGCCTCGGGGGGACAAGGGAGGGCATCGCCTGCGCAGGCAAAGGGTCTGAGTCGGCCGGACGCTCAAACGCTGGTGCGCCAGGCGCTTTCCGTGGGCGCCCGGTACGGCGGAGTGCCGGGTCCCGCGGTCATGGCGCCTCCAACAGGTCACCGGCACCGGGTAGCGGCTGGCTCGGATCGTCGTAGAACAGGGCGATGCCGTCGGCCCAGTGGGTCTCTCGCAAGCCCGCGCGCAGCCCCAGCTGCAGCGCGTGGACGACTTCGGGCAGCCGCTCGGCGCTGCCCGCTTCGGCGATGGTGTCGCCCACACGCCGGTGGAAGTCGCCGCAGACGGCGTCCGGTTGGTCCGGCCGGCGCCGCCACAGCGCGACGCTGTAGCCGCCGTGCACGATCCGCAACAGCGCGAGCGGGTCGTCCTCGAAGTGGTGGTCGCCGTAACGGCACAGCACCGGGACCGTGGTGTGGGGCAGTCCGCGTAGCGACTCCGTGGGCGGTACGGGTACCCGTCGCCCGTCCTCGCAGTCCAGGACTTCGCGGCCTTCGCGCCGTACGCGTGGATCCGCCGCCAGCGGGCCTCGCGCTCGTACTGTTCCTCGTCGGCGGACATCTGCCGGTCGACGAAGTCGCCCTCGTCCGGCAGTCCCCGCAATCTGGCCGAGCTCCAACTCGTCCCTCACTCATTCTCTTGGTCTGCGGATCCCGGCGTGATGTTTCTGGGAGTCTGGACACCATCGCTGCGGTTAGGGGGCGGCTTTCGAGAGCCGTGGGGGAGGGGGCACGTGGCCGAGCGTGGTGCCGTCGATTTGGACAGGCTGGTCAAGGCATCGGTGACGCGCGTCCTACGCCCGATGCCGGACGGCGACGATCCTGACGGCCCTGGTCGACTTCTGGGCAGCGGCTTCTTCGTGGCTCCCGGCCTGGCGATCACCTGCAGCCATGTCGTTTCGAATCGCCAGGACGATGGCCCTGATTCAACGCGCACTCGGGTCCAACTGGCGTTCGGTGACGTCCGAGCCGACGGTGTGGTGGAGTGGGCCAGCCCGGGAGCAACCAGTAGGGGTGCACGATGGCCGCTGCCGGATTTGGCGGTCATCCGTCTAACCGAACCGGTTGAACACGCATGTGTGCGGCTCTCCGAGCGCCCTCTCGAGCCCGGTGACACGGCATGGGGATACGGGTTCACCTTCGAGGAGTCAGAGCTGCAGTTGTGGACGGGAACCCTGGCGTATCAGGGCGGGCTCGGTGACGCGCTGCGCGTCGGCGGCGACACGCTACCTGACGGGGTCGCCGGTGGTCCCTTGGTGGATCCTGCCGCCGCCGGTGTGTGTGGCGTCCTGAAGTCCCGTCTGAGCGGCGAGGGTGGGCTAGCCGTCCCTCTGACCGCGCTGCGCGACAGTGAGGACGCTCAGGCCGCCTCGCTCTTCCGTGAGCTGTGGGAGCGGCACGACGCGTATCACCTGAACCGGTCCGTGAGGTCCATGCAGGGGACGGGGCGGGCTGGGTGGTGGAACGGCGGGGGAGGTTCGCATTCGGGTCCGCGGGCACGTGCGCTTGCGGGGCTCGGCAGTGATCGCCCGAGCAAGGTTGATCTGCTGGGCCATGAGGGCGAGGTGGAGATGCTCGCCATGCTCGCGACCGCGCTGACGACCACACCGCCGCTGGCGATCGCGCTTCTGGGGGAGTGGGGCGCCGGCAAATCCAGCACCATGGAGCAAATGCACGCGCATGTGGCGGCCCTGACCGAACGCGTCCGTCGGCAGCAGGAGTTGCAGTCGGCCTTTGTCGCCAACGTACGACAGGTGCGGTTCAACGCCTGGCATTACGCCGAGGAACATCTGTGGACCGGACTGGTCGACCACCTCTTCCGAGAACTCGCGACGGAACAGTCAGACGAGCAGTCGTCAGCGATGCCCGTGGAGGAGGTTCGCCGGCGCCGAGACCGACTGCTGCGCGAGCGGGACCAGGCCAAATCCGACGTCGAGCGTCTTCAGGCAGCTGTGGATGCCGCTGCCGAGACCGCTCCGACCGGCCGTGCGTCGGCTGCGGGCGATCCGCTGCACGGTCCCCGGCTGCTGTGGACCGAAGCAGGTTCGATCACCCGTTCCGTCTGGTCGAACCGCCGTGTTCTGTTGATCTGGATCGCGGTGCTCGGCACTGCGCTCGTCGTGTGGGCGCTGGCGGGTTCGTGGATCGCCGCCGGCTTCCCCCTGGCGCTGGGGGCCGGTGCCGCGGTGCAGCCAGTTCTGCGACGGGCGCGGTCCTTGCACGATTCGATGCGGAAGATCGCTGCGGCGGCCGGTGACCGAGTCGGGCAGGATCTCAAGGAGGCCAATGAGCGGGTGGCGGTGACGGCAGACCGGCTCGCCCGGATCGACGCCGCTATGCGGGTGTCGGAGTTCCTTCGCCGTCGCTCCGAGGAGCCGTCTCCCTACGAGCCGTATCGCAGTCTGCTGAGCCAGGTGCGACGCGACCTGGAACAGCTGGAGAGCGACCTCGCGCTGGCGCATCAGGAATGGATCGAACGCACCGAACCGGGATCCCGGACGCTACCCCCTCTGCAGCGCGTCATCCTCTACATCGACGACCTGGACCGATGCTCCCCGCAGCGTGTGGTGGAAGTACTCGCGGCCGTTCACCTGATGCTTGCGCTGGAGCTCTTCGTCGTGGTCGTGGCGGTGGATCCGCAGTGGCTCATCAAAGCACTGCACCTGTACCACCAGGACTTCTTCGGTCCGGCGCCGACTTCGGGCGAGGTGACGGCTGACGCCCCCAACACGGGTCCGCTGGACTATCTCGACAAGATCTTCCAGGTGCCGTTCACCATAGCCAGATCCGGTGAGGACGCCACCGCCCGTTACCTGCGTTCGCTGCTGGGGGCGACAGGACAAGGCGCTGATGCGGCACAGCCTGCCGGTGAAGCCGGTCCATCAGGCCTGGCGGAAGGGGGAGCGACCGCGGAGTCGGGCGCTGAGGACGACAGCTCGTCGCCGTCCCATGCGGATGCTGCCTCGCTACTGTCCGACGTGCAGCGGCCTCCGGTGACGGTTCCGGAATTGAGGGATCTACGCCCCGATACCCTTCAACTCCACACAGCTGAGAGTGACTTCATGACCTTCCTTGGGGCACTGTTGCCAACTCCTCGCGCTGCCAAAAAGCTGGTCAACCTGTATCGACTGGCCAGGATCAGTATCCCGGCCGGTGATCTCGACACGTTCGTGGCGACAGATCATCAGGCACTTCAAGTGCTTCTGGCCGTGCTCGTCGGGTCACCAGCTGCGTCACAGCAGATATTCACAGCCCTCGCGAAGGCCCCCGAAGACAGGGACGTACGCGACGTGTTGAGCGCCATGGCCGGGAACGACAGCAACAGTGCCACGGCTGCCACTTGCACGAATATCGTTGCCGTACTGGATCGGATCGCGCTCACGACCAGCATGGCGACCACGGCCAAGAGCTTCCAGCGGTGGATCCCTCTTGTGGCGCGGTTCAGCTTCCACTCCAGAGCCTGGGTGAGCAGCTAGGAAAATCTTAGCGCCCCTCCCACCCGGCGCCCTGACCACCACACGAGGGGGATCCGACTTGACGATCTTCTTCGGTTGACGGGGGACGGTTGCGCATCCGCCAGGATGCGGGGTCAAAGATCCGCCTCCGTCACTCAGGTTCCGTGGAGAGTCCCGTGAGAAGCCCGTACGGCTCCGTCTTCAACATGTTCGCCACCACCTTCGGGTCCTGCCCGAGCTGCGGCGACGGCCATCTGCTGTGGCCGGAGCGGAAGTTCCATGTGGATTGGGATGAATCGCAATCAATCGAGCATGGCCCCGATGCAATCCGATGTGCCCTTGAGGTCCTGGCTGCAGCTGCGGACGGATCACCCGGATGCAACGAGCCATCCCTGCGTATTCTGGTCGCCTCAACCTACGAAGCCATGTCCGAGATGCGCATGGGGGCGTGGGCGCAGCGGCAGTATCGCAAGCGGCGCCAAAGCGGGCAGGATCCCATGCTCGCTCAGGAGACGGTGTTGTACGTCTTCCTCTCGATGACACTGATGTGGTCTTCCATGTACGCGACGGCGTCCGGGCAGGGTGTGGACAAGGTCCTTGAGTTCGTCACGGACCAGGCAAACGCTGCTGCGACGTCGATACCCCAAGAGCGACGACAGGCTGCCGAGTCACTGTTGGTGGCCGCCGTGCAACAGGCACCAGAGCACGGCGAAGATCTCGAAGGACTGTTCTCGGCGTTGTCGCTCAGCTGCCGGATGCTTGAGAAGCTGTCCAAGCACCTCCGAGGCAACAAGACCGACAATCAGGTCGGCATCTTGCTGGCTGCTGCGAACTACGCACTCTACGCAGGGACGCTGGTGTCCAGAATGGACTCCGTGTAGGCCCGCGGTTCCACCGTTCGGTCGGCGACATAGCACTGTGGCAAGGATTGGGCGGGTTTTTGGAACGTTTGGACGAGACGGCTGTGCCCCATCGGGTGGGATAGTCGGGGCCGCCGGGTGCGGCCGAAGTCGGATGAGGCAGGGTGAACGGCATGGTGACTTTGGCCAGCCCGTCGGTGGGCACATCGGTACGCGCAGCCTCCGCGGCCCTGCTGGATCCTGCCGCGCTGTCTGTCTCGCTCCAGCTGATGGGCAGCCAGGCGCTGCTGTTCTACCGGCTTGACGGGGAAGAATGCGCACGCCGCACCCGCGTCTCAGCGGCCCGTCTGGACAGTCTTGATGCGCTGCAGACTCTTTTGGAGCTGCCCGTCGACGAGCCCGTCGCACTCGCGTCGCTGCCCGCACGTCTACGTTCGGCGGTACGGCGGCTGCCGACCGGCGCCGCCGAGGTCGACCGCCGTGAGGTCACCCGGCGCGCGGTGCGGGCGGTCACCATTGATCTCGCTGTGGTCCGGGCGAGCGCCGCGGGCTGGCGCGGAGGACTGGAGCAAGCCGGCCGTTTCGCTCCCTTCTGCCGGCGCGCACTGCTGCTGGACAGTGCTTCACCGGCGGCTGAGGAGATGCTGATGGAAGCTGCCTTCTACGGCATCGGCATCCTGGTGGCCGACGGCGAGAGCGTGGACATGCTGCTGGAACCCCGGCCCTACACCCCGTGCCGCCACACCCCCGCAGCGTGGTGCTTCACTGAGGAGTTCCACCACCGCATCGGCTAGTCACGGCTCACTGCGTTCCGCGCCCGCCACCGGGCGTGCCGCGGACGAAGCCTGCGGCGCGACGGGGGCCTGCGCCCACTGCAGCAACTGCTGGGGCACCTTGAAGGCGCTGAACCCGGGATGGTCGAGTTCAGCGTTGAGTACCGGGTAGCGGTCCACTGCGCGACGGCAGCGCTGCTGCCACCACGCGGGCTGCCCGGCTGGCTCGACGGCGTGCATGGTGCGCAGCCACTCCATCAGTACCGCCGCGTTGTGGGCGGCGGCCGGTACCTGCCAGTGATTGCTGACGAAGGTGTCCAGCACGAGCCCGTCACAGGCCGCACACCGGCACACCGGCGACAGGCCCGCGGCGAACCTCTTCGCCAGCGTCTCGCCGAGGAAGAAGTCCATCAGCTCCGGCAGCAGCACGGAGGGCGAGTTCGGTCCGCCCGGGGACCGCTTGGCCGCCTGGCCGGGCGGCACGATGTGCCGCACGCTGCTGGTGGCGCCGAAGGCGGTGAACGCCGCCCCGTGGGCGAGGGCCCCGAACGCCGCGAGGTCGGCACGCAGCAGCGCAGTTCCGGGCACCTCCGCCAGCAGCCGCTTGAGGTTGCCCACTGCCTGGGAGAAGCCGGCCAGCGGGTCCATCTGTCCGCCGAGCATGACTGCTTTGGGGTTCGGCACGAGATTGAGCCAGGCGATCAGCTGCCCGACCGCGTCGTCGCGCAGCCACCCCACGTCCAGGGGAACACTGAAGAAGACGTGGGGGTCCTCCAGTTTGAGGACCTGGTGGACGGCCGCCTTGAGCGCGTCGGAGTCTTCCGCGTGAAGATATCCGGTGGGCGTCATGGCCGCCGTCGCGCCCGCACGGTGGCCCACCTGCTCCTCGATCGACAGCCTCAGCGGGGCGCCGAAGGCCAGCTGGCCTTCCGAGACGTCGGGGAAAGGATCGTCCTCAGCGGCCGCCGCCACGGTGTAGACGGCAGGATCCGCAAGCAGCGGTCCCATGAACCCCTCCTCGCGCAGCTTGCGGACCTTCGCTGCCGCCCCGGGACCGCTGACGACGAGCCCGCTGCGCACCGGATCGAGCTGCGCGCGAATGTACCCGACCCGGCTCACTCCGGCCTGCAGCAGCATCCGGCCCCGCAACTGCCCGGGTACAGAGGGCGGTTGGGTGAGAGGATGGTCGGGAGGCTCAGCGGGATCGGAACCGGCGCCCGGGCGCGGGGAGGGGAACGACTCAGTCATGGCCTCACCTTCGAAGCGGAATCCACCGCCGCGCCTTCGCGCGGGGCATACAGCAGCTGGAAGTCCTCGGGCAGCAGCCGGGCACAGCGGGCCAGTTCCGCCTCGCTCATCCCAGCGGCCAGAGCTGAGCGGATCAGCCCAGGGACGTAACGGGGCCGCTCCCGGTCTATCTCGACCGGTTCGGCCGTCCGGTAGCCCAGCGCGGACATCTCCACCATCACGCTGCGGTACTGCCAGTCCGTGACGATGTTCAGACTCTGCGCCCGGCGCAGCAGCGCGGCCATCGACACCTTCCACTCCCGCTTCAGCCGGGCCAGCAGTTCCAGGTCGACGCGAGGAGTGAAGGCGGAGCGGATGTCACGCGCAGGCATGAGGAACTCGGCAGCGAATTCGTCGGCCTGCCGCTCCTGCGTGCCGCTGTCGCCAGGGGACTGATGCAGCACCAGGTGCCCCAGCTCGTGCGCCAGGCTGAAGCGGTAGCGGTCTGCGGGCGCGTGGTCGTTGGCCACGATGAGCGGCGGCTGTGTTCCGTCCCACTGGCTGACCGCATCGAGCCGGCCGCTGCCCAGATCGCGCGCGACCACCAGCGTTCCGGCCGCCTCCAGGGATGCGGTGATGTCCGGCGCCGGGCCCGGCGGCATGCCCCAGGCCTTGCGAACCTGTCGGGCTGCGTCCTTGGCCGTGGTCAGGGCGTCGAGCGCGACAGTGGGAATGGCCGCAGCCCGCACGCCGAGACCGGGGCGGCACGCGGCGATGCCCTGCAACTGAACGCGTGTCAGGGCGAGATGGGCATGCTGGCGCCGCAGGGCGGAGACGGTCAACGACGCACGCTTGCGGTGATGGACGAGCCCCACGCCGATCCCGTGCACCTGCGGATTCAGACACAGCAGATCCGGCGGATACCCCAGCGCCGCCGCATACAGCTCCAGCCGCTCTCCCGAGACCGCCAGCCGGCCGCTCTCGGCGCGGCTCACGTACCCCTGCGACACCACCGCATCACCGCCGGAGGCTTTCACCATCGCCTCAGCCACGTCGGCTTGCGTCATGCCGCGGAACTCCCGGGCCACCACCAGCATCCCCGGCTGCGCCGGACGTACGTCACTCACGTCGTACCACCTCGGATCAGACCTCAAAAGATTAGCTTCAAATATTCCTCCATGTATCGAAGTTGACAAAACTGACAGAACGTCAAGGAGAGCGGACCGGGTGATGGCTGGGCGACGTGACGCTGCTGGTTCGCACGGATGGCTGCTCTTGGAACCCGAGAGAATGCTCGGTTGGCCGCGACGCCCGTGATGAAAGGCTCCGCCATGACGGACGCGACGTTCCAGATCTCGATCCGGCGTCCCTCGGCTCTCAGCCGCAGGGCGTGGAACCGCGCAGTTCCGGTTCGCGCTGGTACAAGACGTTCACTGAGGCTGTGCCGGTGCAGCACCCGGCTTCTGGGGGACGCGGCGTCTCGCCCTCAGGCGGCAGAAGCCCAGTCTTGTCTCGCCCAGACGCTAACTGGCGCAAAACGGGGCGCTGTTGCTTTGCGTGCCTCTAGGATGACTGCCTGCGCCGAGGCCTCAGGTGCCTCATCCGCACGCGTAACGCCCGCACGCCACACCCCTGTCCGTCGCCCGGCGGAGCGGGGAGATACGGAGCAGCTCGACCGTGCACCTCATCCGCTTCTCCGCGTGCGGGTTCCGCTCACTGACCCATGTGCAGGACATCCCGGTCAGCAGCCCGACGATCCTGGCCGGCCGCAACGACGGCGGCAAGAGCGCGGTCCTGGCCGCGCTGGCCTTCCTGCTGGGTGAGCACCGTCTGACGGACGAGGACCGCACCTACCAGCAGGACGAGGGCGTCAAGGGACAGCGCTGCGCGGAGACATGGGTGGAGGGCATCTTCCACCTGGATGCCGCCGAGCAGGCCGCAGGGGCCCAATTGTCGGCTGAGGTCCGTATCCGCCGCCGCTCCCGCGCCGGCGAGGAAGCCTGCTGGGAGTTCTTCGGGTCGCAGCCCGCTGACAGCCGTCTGCAGGGCCTGGGCCGACTGATGAAGAAGGACCTGACCGAACTGGTCGCCGAGTTCGGTCTCGCCCCGTCGGGCACGCTGAAGGAAGACCTGCTGGCCGCGCTCACCGCGCACGCCGCGACCGTGCCGCAGACCGACGAGTGGCAGCCGCTGCCGAAAGACCTCGAGGCACGTCTGCCGCGGCTGCTGGCGTTCGGCGGCAAGGACGAGAGCCCGGACGACGCGGTGCGCACCGCTTTGAGCAGTTGCTACGAAACCCATCTCGAAGATGAGACCCTCCAGGGGCAGGTCCGGGAGATCGAGAAGGAGATCACTCAGCGGCTGGAGAAAGAGGCGGACTCGCTGTGCCGGCACATCCGCCAGCACTGCCGCGAGTTCGTCGGGGTGGAGGTCCGGCCCGAGGTCTCCTTCAAGGGCGGTTTCAAGCGTGCCCCGCTGGAGGTCTCCAAGGCCGACGGCGAGCCGGTGGACCTGACCCGCTCGGGCCAGGGCAGCACCCGGCGCATCGCGCTCGCCGTATGGGAGTGGACCAGTAACCTCCTGGAGGCCACCGAACTCGCCGCAGTGGGGGAGACGGACCCGGAAAAGCCCACTCAGACCATCGTCGTCTACGACGAGCCCGACACCCACCTCGACTACCGTCACCAGCGCACCGTCATGGACATCATCCGCAAGCAGTGCGCCCTGCCCCACGTCAGCGTCGTGGTTGCCACCCACTCGATGAACCTCATCGACGGCGTCGACATCGCCGACGTCGTGCACCTCAAGCTCAGCGACAACGGCCGAACAGTCATCGAACGCCTCCAGGACGACACGCACAACGGCATCGACGTCCACCTCGGGCAGATCGCCGCTGCCGTGGGCCTGCGCAACTCCGTCCTGCTCCACGAGCGCTGCTTCCTGGCCGTCGAAGGGCCCACCGAGCAGCAAAGCGTGCCCCTGCTCTTCCGTCTCTCCCAGGGGCTGTCCCTGCAGGCCGCCGGCATCGCCCTGTGGGCCTGCGGCAACAACGAAGGAGCTCTCCACCTGGCGGGATACCTCGTCAAGCACCACCGCACCGTGATGCTCATGGTCGATGCGGACAGCCGCAGCAACAAGCACTTCAAGACCGAAAAGCTCATCAAGGCCGGTCTCGATCTGGCGAAGCAGGTCTCCTACGTCGGCGAGGCCGACGGCCTCAACGAGCTCGAGGAACTCTTCACAGATGAGCAGTGGGCTGCTGCCGCCAACGCCCACTGGCCCCGCCAGCCGGGAAAGCCGTGGAGCGCTGGCGACTTTGCAGCCCACCGCGGCGGCAAGTTCAGCAGTCTCATCCTCGACATGATCAAACAGCAGGCCATGGAGAACAGTCCGAACGGGAAGACCGACATGTTCTACGGCCTGGTCACGACCCTGACGATCGCCGAGGACGTGCCGCGCCAGCTGCGGGACATCTTCACCGAGGTCCAGGCCCTGGCTTCCTGACCTGGCCGCTGAGGGCGCGCCGCTGCTGCATGCGCTCCTTGCGCTGCTCGGCGGTCGGCGCCACCCAGGCATGCCAGCCGACCTCCGGAAGCCATTGCCGACCGTGGCCGCGGGCCTCGATTCCGCACCAGCGGCATCCGCCCGGGGCCACAGCGTGTTCAGACCTGGCAGAACGCGATAACGACATCACATCCTCCTTCCCCCACTGCTTATCTTGCCTCCTGCCACTGACAATCACCCTGTGAGCGGCACCGGGCCTGCAGCAGCGTCGGGCAAGTGCAGAAACCTTCCCTCATCTGCCCCTATGCTCGCTCAAAGCAGACTGTTTATCGGGAAAGCCACCCGCATCTGCTACCGCTGTGGTTACGGTCTGTGCTCATGAGGATCCTGCACACCTCGGACTGGCACCTGGGCCGCCAGCTGCACCGAGTCCCCCTGCTGGCCGAGCAACGCGCCTTCCTGGAGCATCTGCTGGACACGGTGCGGCGAGAACAGGTTGAGGCCGTGGCCGTCGCGGGCGATGTCTTCGACCGCGCCATCCCGCCGCTGGATGCGATAGACCTGTTCAAATGGATTCTCGAAGAACTCGCCGCCCTTCAGGTCCCGCTCGTCATGATCAGCGGAAACCATGACTCGCCCCGCCGCCTGGGAGTCAATGCGCGTCTGATCGAGCACGCCGGGATCCATCTGCGCACCGGCGTGGAGGACTGCGCCCGTCCGGTCATCCTGCAGGACCAGCACGGACCCGTGGCCTTCTACGGCCTTCCCTACCTCGAACCCGGGCTGGTACACGCCCACTTCGGCGCAGAACGCGCCAGTCATCATGCGGTACTCAGTGCGGCCATGGACCAGGTCCGGGCCGACCTGGCCGCCCGGCCTTCCGGTACCCGGTCGGTGGTCCTCGCCCACGCGTTCGTCACCGGAGCCGACACCAGCGACAGCGAGCGCGACATCACCGCAGGCGGCGTTCCCTCCGTGGCCGCCTCAGTCTTCACCGGGGCGGACTACGTGGCACTGGGGCACCTGCACCGCTGCCAAAAGATCAGCGAACGCACCCGCTACAGCGGATCCCCGCTGGCCTACTCCTTTTCTGAGGCCGAGCACCCCAAGGCCATGTGGCTGGTCGACCTGGGCGCCGACGCCGCCCTCACGGCACGCAAAGTCCTCTGCCCCGTTCCGCGCCGCCTGCGCCAGATGACCGGCGCCCTGCAGGAGCTGCTGACCAGCCCCGAGTACACCGAGTACGAGACGTGCTGGCTACACATCACGCTCACCGACCCGGACCGTCCGCACATGGCCATGGAGCGCCTGCAGCAACGCTTCCCCCACGCCTTGAAGTTGAGCTTCTCTCAGGAGCGTCAGCCCGGGAGCGAGTCCTACCGGTCCCGCGTCCAAGGCCACACCGACCACGAGATCGCCCTGGGATTCCTCCACCACGTCAGCGGTCTCCCGGCCACCCACGAAGAACAGGACCTGCTGCACGAGGGACTGGAAAGCGTCCGCACCCAAGCCGCCGCGCGAGAGGCCAGTTGATGTATCTCCACCATTTGACTGTCCAGGCATTCGGCCCGTTCGCCCGCACCGAAGACGTCGATTTCGATGCCTTGACCAGCGCGGGCCTGTTCCTGCTGCGCGGCGACACCGGCGCGGGGAAGACCAGCATCCTGGACGCGGTCTGCTTCGCCCTGTACGGCACCGTGCCCGGCATCCGCCCCACCCACCGCCTGCGCAGCGACCATGCCCCCGTAGACACACGCACCTGGGTCGTCCTCGAGTTCAGCGCAGCCGGCCGCCGCCTGAGGATCACACGGACACCCAAGCAGACCTATCCCAGCGCACGTGCCAAAAACGGTACCGCCACCGCCGAAGCTACCGTCCAGTTGCACGAACGAACCGTCACCGAGCAGGACTTTGCCGCTTGGGAGCCGGTCTGCGCCAAACACGAAGACGCCTGCAGAGAGATCGAGGCGGCGCTGGGACTTCCAAGGAACAGTTCTGCCAGGTCGTCCTCCTGCCCCAGGGAGACTTCGCGAAATTCCTGCGGGCCGACGCCAAAGACCGCGCCTCCCTGCTGCGCAGGCTCTTTGACACCGGACGCTTCCAAGAACTGCAGAACTGGCTCACCACGCGCAGCAAGACCACGAAAAAAGACCTCGACGAAGTCACCGCCGCAGTACAGCAGCTCAGCGAACGCATCGACCAGGAAGCCGGCCCCGCCCTCCAGGAGGCCGACACCGCCTCGGACCGGCCCATCCGCCCCGACACTGAACACCCCGCCGACGCTCGCTCCTGGGCCCAGGACCTCCTCGCCCGTGCCCAGGCTGCCCAAACCGCCGCCCTGACAGACGAGGAGCGCAGCGACGAAGCCCACCAAAGAGCCAAGCAGGACCATCAGCGCGCCGTCGACCTCAACACCCACCAGCGCCAGCACAGCCAAGCCCTCGCAAAGCGCGCCGCCCTGGACCACAAGGCCGCCGACCACCCACGATTGCGCGAACTGCTCGAGAAAGGCCAACGCGCCGAACCACTGCGCCCCTTGCTGGACGGCCTTGAACGCAGCGCTCTCGCACTCCAGAAGGCCCAAACCGCAGAGGACACCGCCCGCACGCTGCTGCAAGCCGCCCACACCCACGCCGAGATCCCGCAGCTGCAGCTGGCCCTCGAACAGCACCACGCCGAGCGGGGCCGCCTCCAAGGTCTTCTGCCAGACGAGGAGCGCCATACCCAACTCGGCGCCCAGATGGGCGAGCTGAGCGAGAAGGGAGAGGAGGCGCAAGCCGACCACGACGAGGCCGCACAGTGGCTGGAGGCGTGGCCTGCGCTGCAGGCCGAGCACACCGGCCGCGTGGAGGCCATGGCCAAGGCAGCCGACCAAATCCCCCAACTCGAGCGAGACATTCAGTCCCTGGACACGCAGCTCACAGTGGCCCGCACGCGCGACAGCCTCGCCGCCCGGCTGGCCACGGCCGAGGAGACCGAGACCAAACGCGAAGCGGAGGCCCTGCACGCCAAGAAGGACTGGCTCGACCTGCGTGAACGCCGCCTGGACGGCATGGCTGGTGAACTGGCCGCCGAACTCACGGACGGAGCTGCATGCTCGGTGTGCGGCTCAACCGTCCACCCAGCCCCGGCACACCTGCGGCCCGACCAGCCCACGCGTGAAGACGAGGAGAAGGCCCACACCGTCCACGAACAGGCCGAGGCCGCACACAGCCAGGTCACCCGCACCCGCAGCGACCTCGCCGAACAGCACGCGCAGGCACTCGGAACAGCCGGACCAACTCCGCCCGACCAGCTCGAGCTGCAACTCCAGGCCGCCCGGACAGCCCACCAGACCGCCTGCGACCAGGCCGGCAAACTGCCCCTCGCCCAGGAAGAACTGGCCCGGCTCCGACACGAGTGCGACACCCGCACCCAGCAGAGCCAGGAGGCCAAGGACCGCCTGACCGAATGCCAGACACGCCACAAAGCCCTGGCACAGCAGCAGCACACCATTGCCCTCGCCCTGGATGCCGCACGCGGCAGCGCCGCGACCCTGGGCGACCGTATGACCGAGCTCACCCGTGCCGCGGAACACCTCACAGCCGCCGTCGACGCTGCGCAGACCACGGCCACCGCAGCCGACCGTCACCGTGATGCCTGCACCACAGCCGACGATGCAGCCCAGGACGCCGGGTTCACCACACGCGAGGAATCTGCCGCCGCCATGCAACCCGTCGCACTCCTGCAACAGTGGCGCGAGGAACTCCAGCAGTGGGACAAGGACAACGCCGTCGTCGCCGACACCCTGAACACGCCGGACCTGCTCGAGGCCTGCGCCCAGCCCCCCGCAGAGCCGCAAGCCGCCAGCGATGCGCTCCTGCAGGCCGAAGCACGCATGAAGCACACCGCAGGCGCATCCCAGCAGGCCCGCGACCGCTTCACCGCCCTGACCGCACTCGTCGCCGATCTTGAAACCCGCCTGAGCGAACTCGCACCTCTGCAGGCCCGCTACGCCCTGGCTGACCGCCTGGCAGGCATCGCATCGGCCACCACCGGGGCGAACACACTCAGCATGGAACTGGAGGCCTACGTCCTCGCCGCACGCCTCGAAGAGATCGCCGACGCAGCCAACATCCGGCTGCAGGCGATGACCTCGGACCGCTATCTCCTCGTGCACAGCGACGAGAAAGACGCCGGCCGGCGCGGACGCCTCAAGGCCGGTCTGGGGCTACGGATCCTGGACAACTGGACCGGTACCGAACGCGAAACCTCCACCCTGTCCGGCGGCGAAACCTTCACCGCCTCCCTCGCCCTGGCCCTCGGCCTGGCCGACGTGGTTACCCAGGAAGCCAGCGGCCGCCCCTTGGGAACCCTGTTCATCGACGAAGGCTTCGGCAGCCTCGACGAGCAGAACCTGCAGGACGTGATGGACGTACTCGACCAACTGCGCGCCGGCAACCGGGCGGTCGGGATCGTCAGCCACGTTGCTGAACTCGGCCGCCGCATCCCCAGCCAGCTCAGCGTGATGAAACACCGCAACGGCTCCACGCTGCGGCCGCTGGTCGCCGCCGACCTGTGACCCCCTGCCCAGCTGCGGCCGCTGGTCGCCGCCGACCTGTGACCCCCTGCCCACCCACGCTGCACCGAGTTCGTCTGCGGCAGCAGCGAGCCCCTGTGCGGCAGCAGCGAGCTCGTGCCGGACCTCTTCTCCACCCGCCCACGCAGACCCCAAGCACGATCGACGGCTAGCCTGCGGCATCAGAGCGTGGAGGAAGATGGGCCACAGAAGACCCGACAGACACCTCGTAACCCGCCTCCCCACGGCAGGAGAGCATGCCGCCCGCTGACATCGAGCTCCGGCCCCACCAGAAGGAAGCCGTCACCGCGGCCATCACAACGCTGCGCACGCACCCGCGAGCCAGCGTGGTGGCCGCCTGCGGTACGGGCAAGACGCTCATCGCCGCTCGCACCACCGCCCGCATCGCCCCGCGCGGACGGGTTCTGGTGCTGCTGCCGACACTGGACCTGCTGTCCCAGACGATCCGGTCCTGGCGCCTGGCTGGCCGCAAGGGCACCGCCATCGCCGTGTGCTCCCAACGCCAGGCCCTCGACCACGAACCGCTCGGCGCCGACGTTCCCCTCACCACCGACCCCGCCGAACTAGCCTCCCTGGTCGGGCAGTCCAGTCCCGGCCCGGTCACCGTCTACGCCACCTACGCCTCCCTGCCCGCCGTCATCGCCGCCCACCGCGACCACCGCCTGCCTTCCTGGGACCTGGTGGTCGTCGACGAAGCGCACCGCACCGCTGGCCGCCTGGGCAAGGCCTGGGCCGCCGTCCACCACGACGACCAGGTGCCGGCCGCCCGCCGCCTCTACCTGACCGCCACCCCTCGCATCTGGGATCCCGACGACGCCCCGGACGGCGACGGAGTAGAGACGGTGGCCTCCATGGACGACGAAGACCTCTTCGGTCCCGTCGCCTATCACCTCAACCTTTCCGACGCCATCGATCTCGGGCTGCTCGCCGACTACCAGATCCTCGTCCCCGTGGTCACCGACGCGGACCTGCGCGATTGGCTGGCCACCGGAGCCGGTGCGGGTGTCGACGGACTGCACCTGGCCGGCCGCCAGGTCGCCGCCCTGCGCGCCATCCACGACCACAAGCTGCGCCGCATCCTGACCTTCCATCATCGTGTCGCCGACGCCCGCGCTTTCGCCACCACTCTGGCGGAGACGGCAGCCGCCCTTCCCGAACAGCTGCGCCCACAGGGGCTGTGGGCGGACTGGGTCAGCGGCAGCCACACCCCGCAGATCCGCCGCCGCCTCCTGCTCGAATTCACCTCCCACACCAGCCCCGACACACCGGCCGTCCTATCCAACGCCCGCGTGCTGGGGGAGGGCATCGACGTGCCCGACATCGACGCGGTCGTCTTCGTCGACCCCAAGAACAGCCCCGTCGACACCGTCCAGGCCGTAGGCCGCGCCCTGCGCCAGCAACCCGGCGCCGGCAAGAAGGCCACCCTCGTCGTCCCCGTCTACCTCACCCCCGACGAAAACCCCGACGACCTCCTCGGCGCCGACGCCTACACCCCGCTATGGCGCACCATCCAGGCCCTACGCTCCCACGACGACCGCCTCGAGGCCCGCCTGTCGCGGGTCGTTCTTTCTGCGTAGTGCTGGTGTTCTGGGCTGGTGGTTTCTCAGTTGTAGCGGTTCGTTTCGTGTTGCTGGGGGGCCGGTTGGTGGTCTGGTGGTGGGGGCTGCGGGTTTCTGGCCTGGGGGTCGTGCAGGTTGCCTGGGTGGCGTGCAGGTTGATTGGGCCGCTACTTGAGAAGCGGCGTGCGGGGGCTCGGGCTGGGGGCGGTCACGTGGTGGCGGAGTTTGCGGGCGGGGTCTGGCCGGTGGTGGGGCGGCGCTCGCGGAGGGCTTGCAGGATGTTGGCCTGGTGCTCGTCGGCGGGGCCGTTCCCGGTGGAGGCGTGGATGAAGGGCTCGAGGTGTGTGTAGAGGTCGTCGAGTCCGAACATCGCGTCGAGGCCGGCCAGGGTGGGGTGGTCGATCAGAGGGAATGGGTGGGAGGCCGGCTGGATGAGTTTGCCCAGGAGTGGGAGAAGTTCCCATCCGTTGTCGAGGCGTTGGTGTAGCCAGGGGCGCAGGGTGTCAGGGTTGGTGTGGCGCCACATCCAGATCAGGTCGGTGTCGGAATCGGTGAGTTCCTCGGCGGGCCTGCCCGTGCTGGGGGCGAGGTGCTGGGCGATTCGCTCGGCCACGGCGTCGCGGGCGTGAAGAGACCAGTCTTCGGTGGTCTGTACGTGCTCGGAGTCGTTGTTGTCAGGGTTGGTGGCGCGGTGCAGGGTCCGCGTGGCCAGGATTGCTCCGTCCGGGGTGGCGGCCATGGCGGCCAGTACGGGGGGCCGTTGTTCCGGTGGGAGGTCGGTGAGGAGGTCGCGGGCCAGGAACTGCAGGCTCATGCCGCTGTTGACCAGGCCCATCATTTCCGGTTCGGCGGTCGTCTGCCCGTACGTGTCCGCCATGGCCTTCAGCAGCGCGGCGGCGGGGACGGGGACGGGGCTGCCAGTGTTGCGTCGCTGCTCGATTCGGCGGGTGACGCGGTGGGTGTCTTCACGGAGACGCAGTAGCAGTTCGGCTGCCTCCTCTTCAGGCGCGTCGGCGGCCAGTTGGGCCAGGGCCTGGTCGAAGACGGCTTCGGGGAGGTCGTCGTCGGGGACGCCGAAGACCATGTACCGGTCGAAGTAGTCGGTGCTGCCGATGCCGCGGCGCTGTGCGGCGGCTTTCGCATCGCCGGCCATGCCGAGGTCTTGCTGGACTGTCGGGAACAGCTGGCCAAGCAGGCGGAGCACGCCTTCGACGTGCTCTGCGGCAACGCCTGCTTCGCCCAGGCGGTTCCGCCAACGGTCGGCTCTTTCGCCGAGCTGTTGTGCGTTGCGTCGTTGGGATGGGTCGAGGCTCGTGCCGGTGAGTTCGGCACGGTGGCGCCTCAAGAGTCGGTAGGCGCCGGGTTCATTGGTGCGCAGGAAGGTGACGATGAGGAAGTCGACCAGATCCACGTCTCCGACGAGGGAGCCGAGCGTGGCGTCGGCCTGCCCGAAGTAGCGTTTGACGGCCCGTGGCGTCTGGAGCCGGTCTTGCAGGTGCCGGAAGTGGGCCTCGGAGAAGCGCTGCTCCTCGCCTGGCGTCATGGACAGGTTGTGGGAGTCCAGAATGGCGTTGAGCGCGCGGATGCTCATGGCGGCCGCGTCGCGTTCGCGGAACGCGGGAAGATCGAGGCGTACCTGGATGATCTTTTCCAGGAACTCGCGGGCACGGGGCTCGCTGTTTCCCACGAGATCGCTGCGTTGCAGGACATCCAGCAGGGTCTGCTCGTCGAAGCCGATCAGGTAGTAGACGTTCGGCAGATGGCCCACCAGGCGCACCAGCTTGAAGACCAGGAGCAGTTCGTCTGGGGTGAGGCGGTCTAGGTCGTCCATGACGACCAGGACGGGCTGGCCTGCCTGCCGCAGGGCCTCTTCGGCCTTCCGCTTGGCGGCCGACGCGCTGGTGTCTCCGTTGATGCGGTCGCTGAAGGCCTTGATCAGGCCCTCTGAGTCGAGGCCGGCGAGCGCGGTGAGTTTACCCAACGGGCTGATGGCCTGCCCGAAGCCTCCGAGCCGTTTACGGACTTCCGACCAGCGCCTTCCCTTGGGCAGGGCGGCTCGGATTTCACTGAACAGCGCGGCGGTCAGCGATTCCAGGTCGGAGTACAGCCATGGATTGAGCTCGGCGATCAGCCAGGTCTCGCGGCGATCCTGACCCTGCAGAAGACGCATCACTTTGCCCAGGACGGTCGACTTGCCGGATCCCCAGGAGCCGATCAACGCCAGGACGCCGGTCTCGGTCTGGGCCCGGACGCGCCCGAGCAGTTCTACGGCGTGCCGCGCGTACTGCTCACGCCCCAGCAGATCCGGCCCGTTGTCGTCGAGAAAGGGCTCGTCATTGAAGAAGCGCGCATCACTCACCGGCACATCGTGCCTGACCACGTGCTTTCCCGCCGCGGATTGACGAAGGAGGTCAGATGCGTGGGTGGATGCCGATGGTGGTGAGGAGGTGTTGCTGCTGAGGGTGGAGGGTGTTCCAGCGGGTGCGTTGCGTGTTGGCCCACCGTTGGAGCCCGGAGGGGCAGGGCTGGCCGGTGTGGTGGTTCAACTGGGCTTGCTGGTAGGTGCGTTGCCAGGTGTGGGGCCAGGGTGGGTTCCACCACGGGTCGATGCTTTCCAGGGCGTGGGTGGTGGTGGGGGAGAGGTGTCCTTGTCGGGCGGCGCGGCGTTTTTGTGTCAGCCAGTCGCCCAGCGCGAAGCCGTCGTGGTGGGTGTCTTTGCTGCAGGCGAGGTGGCTGTGGAGGGCGGCGTAGGCGCGGGCGTGGGCGAGGCCTGGGCTTGCGGGGTAGACGCGGCTGGTCCGGCGGCGGCCGACGGGGGTGATGCCCAGGTCGGTCAGGAGTTGTTGCTGTTGGGGGCGTAGGTGGGGCCAGGCGGCGTGTTGTGCTCTGATCCAGGTTCGTACGTCGGCCGGTGGGCCGCCGGGGCGGGTTTGTGTGGTGCGGGCGCGGGTGTAGGAGCGTTGCCAGGCGAGGTCCCAGGCGAGGTCCCAGGCCGGGTTCCACCACGGGTCGATCGTGGTGAGGGCCTGGTGGCGGGCGTTGGGGGTGGTGTCGCGTCGGGCTTGTTGGCGTTGGTAGTTGAGCCAGCGGCCGAGGGGGAAGCCGTCGTGGACGGTGGAGTAGGCCGCGGCCAGGGTGTGGTGGGCGGCGGCGTAGGCGCGGGCATGATCGAGCGCGGCTTCGGCGTAGGGGGTGAGGGGCCGGGTGTGGGCGGTCTCGCGGGTGAGGCCGATGTCGGTCAGGAGGCGCTGCTGGTCGGGGTGGAGGTCGTCGTAGCGGGTGCGCTGGAGGCGTAGCCAGGTGCGCTGGGCGGGGGCGAAGCTGCGGAAGTGGCGGTCGGCGTCGAGCCGGTGACCGGCCTGGACCTGGTCGTGGATGTGCTGCCAGGTGCGCTGCCATGCCAGGGTCCAGGGCGGGCACCACCAGGGATCGACTGTGGTCAGGGCCTTCGTTTGGGCGGACGGTGGTGTGCCGCGGTGGGCGTGGTCGCGGGCGTGCTGGCGTTGCCGGCGCAGCCATCGTCCGAGCTGGAAGCCGTCGTGGACGGTGCTGATCGCGGCGGCGAGGGTGCCGTGTGCTGCGTGGTAGGAGCGCGCGTACGCCAGTGCGGTGGCGAAGTCGGCCTCGTTTTCGGCGGGCCGGGCGGCGGCGCCGCGGGCGGTGTCTGCGGTGATCCCGACCTGGGCGAGCAAGGTGCGCTGGTCAGGCTGGAGGGTGTCGTACTGGGCGCACTGGGTGGTCAGCCAGGTGGCGAGGGCGCTGCCGGTACCGGGGAACCCGGCCGCGGCATCCAGCACGTGGCCGTCTTCGGCGTGGGTGCGCGCTTGGTGCCAGGAGCGCTGCCATTCCAGCGTCCACGGCGGGTTCCACCAGGGATCGATCGCCGACAGTGCGAGCGCCCGGGGTGAGGGGGTGCCGTGGCGGTGCTGGTAGGCGCGGTCTTTGCTGCGCTGGTTGGACAGCCACTGTCCCAGCTTCAGTCCGTCCTGGACGGTGTCGGTGGTCGCGTTCACCAGCGTGCCGTGGGTGCCGGCGAAAGCGTGTGCGCAGGCGAGGGCGCGCTGGAAGTGGGAGGCCATGTGCTTGCGGCGGGGCCGGGCCGCCTGTACGGCCTCGAGGGTGAGGCCGATGTCGGCCAGGAGGCGCTGTTGTGCGGGGTGCAGGCCGGTGTAGCCGGTGCACTGGTTGTACAGCCATTCGCCCAGGCCGAAGCCGGTGGTGGGGAAGCCTTGTTCGGGCCGCAGGGGCCCGCGGGCGCGGACGTGGTCGCGGGCTTGGTAGTAGAAGCGCTGCCACATCACCGTCCACGGCGGCCGCCACCACGGATCCAGTGCCTCGAGTTCCGCGACGTGTTCGGGTGGCATCGCGGCGAATTTCCGGTGGTTCTTCAGCCATGTGCCCAGGGCAAAGCCGTTGAAGCGGCTGTGGATCGGTGCGGCGAGGTGGCCGTGGACGGCGGCGTAGGCGCGGGCGTGCGCCAGACCGGTGGTGAACGCCTGATCCGACCTGTGCCGAAGCCCCAGGTGAAGCCGCGTCCCGCCCTCTGCCTTCTCCAACTTGTGGGCGGCGTAGCGGTAGGCCTGCAGTTCCCGGGCGATGGGCCGGGGCCGGTGTGCCATGTGCAGCGTCCACAGCCGGTCTGCGGCGGCCACGTCCGTAGGGGAGCGCACACAGTGCTGCGCCCAGACCAGCAAAGGACCGGCCGAGGTTGAGGCGATCCGTTCGCGCAGCCACGGCCGCCTCGTGACCCGTGCCAGCTCGGTGACCAGTTCTGGGGCGTACGCGAGGGTGTGCGGCACATGCCCGCTGGTGTCGTCGAGCAGCCACTGCCGGGTACGTTCGCTGGTGAGGACGGAGGTGAGGGCGACCGTCTCCGGGTAGGTGACCGCGTCTCTCACCAGCAGCCGCCACCAGCCCGGATCTGCCCCCGGCGGCGCCATCTGGCGTGCCCGGTTGGGCCACTGCTCTTCTTCGGGCCACTGCTGTGCCCACCAGGAGACGATCACGGCATGCGCGATCTCGAACGCGCGGGCGGCGTCCGGCCGATGGCGCAGCAGATCCAGATGCCGCCGGTGCGCCGTGACCATCTGCGGCAGCTCCGCCAGGTCGACCTGCTCAATGTCGGCTGGCGCGCCGTCGATCCAGTGGGTGCCGAGCATCCAGCGCCGGTGGCGCGGGCAGATACGGGTGTGTGGTTTCAGGTACACCCGTGCGGGCTTGGTACGTCCGGTGCGTGCGGCCGTGCACAGCCGGCAGCCTTCTCCCGCGGCCTGCACTACGCTCCCGAAGCGGAACCGCCCGGCTGCACCCGCCCCGTCCGGCGAGACGGGCTCTTGGGCGGTCCAGGCGGGCAGGGCCCGCTGAAGGATCTCCTCGGGCACGCGGCTGAACGCGGAGACGCGGGCGCGGGCTTCGGCGTTGAGGTAGACCTCGCCGTCCGTGCGGTAGCCCTTGAACAGGCCTCCGCCGATCTGGAGGAGGGCGGGGATGAGGTCTCTGACGCCGAGCCGGTAGCGGTCGGCCAGCCGGTCCAGGTACGACAGGTTCGTCTCGCCCTGCTGCGGCGCGAGCCGTACCGGCCCTGGACGTGCCGAAGCCGTACGCGGCGGCTGCGGCTGTGGTGGAAGAGAGTCGTGCATCAGGGAGCAGAGGTCGTTCCTGGCGGGTTCGGATGTATCGGCATCCGAGCAGTGGCCAAACGGGGGATCGGGACGGACGGTTGACGCAGACGCCGCCGGTCAGGGCTGGCGTTGCGAGGGCATCCGGCGGCGGTGCGGTGCCCGGGCCCGTTGTTCGGCGGCGCTGTCGAGCTCGATCTGTTCGAGCAGCTTCTTGGTGATCTTCTCGGTGCCGTCCAGCAGGGAGACAAGGGCGGCTTCCCGGATGAGGTGAGAGAGGCTGCCCATGCGGCCGCCAGTGCGGGCATGCAGGTAGGCGGCGTGCGTGACCAGGGTGCCGGGCCGGTGGCGGCGCAGCCGCAGGGCGCTGTCCATGCTGCGCACCAGGTCGTGCCAGATCTGCTTGTCCGCGGCGCTGCCGTAGCGCAGCGGCTGGTTGCGCACGATTTTGAAGCGGCCTGCGAGCTGGGAGCCGCGCACGCCGGTCAGCAGGGGCGAGGATTCGACGTCGATGCCGGAGTAGACGAAGGTCGCCGGGATCCGCTCGCCGAGGTACTTCAGCTGGTCGGAGGTCTCGGCGCCGGCCCGGCTGCGGGTGTCCATCAGGTGCACGTCGTCGACCAGGACCAGCTGGGTGCTCATCTCGCACAGCAGCTCGCACACGGCGTTGGTGATCTGGATCTGGTTCATCCGTTCCAGGGCGGGCAGGCCGAGGAAGCGGGCGAACTCGCTGATGAGCATCTTCGGGGTGGAGGACGGCGGCACGGTGATGAACAGCACGGGCAGACGCCCGTCCTGGTTCGGGTGGCGGCGCCGGTCGGCGAGTTCCACGGTGCGCCCGAGCTGCTGCATGGCGGTGGTCTTCCCGGTGGTGGCGGGCCCGGAGATGATCAGGCCGCGCCGGGCTCCGCCCTGCTGGCCGCGGTTGAGCAGCAGCAGGCGGCGTACCGCGGTGGAGATGGTATCCATGGCGGGGGTCTTCAGCACCACGAACCGTGCGTGGTAGTCCTCCCGCTGCTCCAGCGTCCATTCCTGGTCGCCGGCGTCCCGTGCCGGTGCGTGGGGCGTGTCGACGAACTGCTGCCACCCGTCCCACGTGGTCAGGGGATGGAAGGTGCTGTGCTGCGCGGTGGCGGGCTGGGCCGCTGTCACCATGCCTGGGCCTCCTGGTACGGGTCGTAGATGCGCATGCCGCCCGCCCCGGCGGCGTCCAACGTCTGCTCAGCGGCCTGGTCCCGGGCCGTTTCGGCCGTCGGCTCGGATGCTTCTTCCGCGTGGCCTGCCGCGGCGTCCTGGCCGTCGGCGAGGGCGGCGAGAAGGTAGTCCTCGCCGTCCGGGTCGTCCTCGATGTCGTCCAGGCTCTCGTCGGTGTCCCAGCCGTCGGCATCCTCGAGCGGGACGGTGAAGGAACCGGGCAGCCCGAACGAGGCCCCCGGCGCGAGAGGCGCAGGCCACTGCTGCGGGGCGGTGGCGGGGGAGGGCTCGGTCATCTGCGCGGCCGCCTGGGCCCGGGCGGCTACCGTCCGCTCTCGCCTGCTGCCCAGTCCCTGGCTCGCTCGGCGCAGCAGCGCATCCAGCGCCTGGGCGATCGCCGCCTCGTGCTCTTCACGGCCATGCCGGCGTTCCACAGTGCGGCGGACGTGGTCGAAGGTGAACGCGGTGAACGGGCGCCGGACCGCCCCCGCGTGGACCCACGGCACCTCCAGCCATCCCTCGGGCAGGCGCACCCACACCCGGTTCGGATCGTAGGGGTTGTGGTGGACCTCCCACCGTCCGTTCTTGTCCGCCCGCGGTGAGCGGCGGCGCCGGTAGGGGTTCAGGCCGGGATGGTCGTAGGTGCGGTAGCCGAAGCGGATGCCGTAGTCGTTGACGGCCTGCCACCGAAGAGGCAGCAGCTCGACATAGTCGTGGGCGGACAAGGGCACCGGTACATGCCCCGTCACCGCCACCAGGGCCGCCCACATCTCGTTGGGTGAGACGGCGACCCGCGGCATCATCGGGTGCCGCAGCGCCTCGTGCCGGCGCTCCTGCCATCCGGCGATGACCCACTCGTCCAGCAGTTCCTGAAGCTGCGTCAGGCTCCAGCAGGCATCCTGCTCCGCGGCGGCGCCCCGCTGGGAGACGTCCGAGCCGGTGTGGCCCGGCAGGTACTGGCTGAACCCGTCGGCAATCGCGCGGAAGGTCCGCTCCACGTTCCCCTTCGCCGGGCCGTTCGCCGGCGGCACCGGCTGCACCGATACCCCCAGGCTCTCGCACGCCGAGATGAACGACGCCGACACGTACACACGGCCCTGGTCCACGACCACCGTCTCCGGCATGATCACCGGCCGGGCGGCCGCCTGCTCCAGCCGCGCGTCCAACGCGATCAGCCGCTCGTAGGGAATGACCGACCGCCGCATCGACAGCGCCTTGTCCCAGCCCGGCCGCATCGCCGCCGGCACCACCATCTGCGCCAGCAGCATCGCCGCGTCCACCGACCGCGTGCCCACCGGACGCAGCAGAGCGGCGCAGATGCTGCGCGTCGCCACGTCCAGCGCGATGCACAGTTCAAGACGGCCGGTCACACCGTCGTCCAGCACCGCCAGTACATCCAGCGGCGTGGTGTCCAGCATCACCAGCTCACCCGGGCGCAGTGCCACCGTCGGCGTGAACGGAGGTGCCGGCCGCGACGCATGCCACCGCCGCTGCGCCGCAGTCCCCAGCAGCCCCTGTCCGTCGGCCACCGCGTGCACCAGCCGGTTGAACGTCGACGCCGGCGGCAGGGCCACCACCCCGGCGCCGTACTCCTCCTCCAGCAGCCACCCCACCCGGCGGCGCAGCCGCACCAGCGTGCCCGTCGACCGCTCCCGCTGCCCCTCCAGCACCTTCCTGACTGCCGCGACCACCCGTTCATCGGCCCGCCCCACCGCCGACCGCTCCCGCACTGCCCGGCCGTCCACCAGCCCCCACAAGCCCTCGCTGCGGTAGCGCGCCCGCATCCGGCGCACCGTCGCCGCACTCGCCGCCCAGCCCGCCGCCGTCAACTCCTCGGCCTTTGCCCGCTCGCGCTGCGCCAGGCTTCGTATCGCCGGATCGAACTGCTCGCGTGGGGCGCCCTGCCCAACCGCGTCCGGGAAGCCGGTCTCCACCTCCCGCACATGCCGCTGCCACGCCAGAGCCCGCTCCCGCACCTCCACCGGCAGCGCTTCCAGCAGCCCGAACGGCGGCACCCTCCCCGGCGCCGGTCCGCCTTCCACCTCGAAGGACGGATCGGCGAACAGGTAGGGCAGCAGCACCACCGCCGAGGCGCCCTCGTCGGTCACCAGCGTGGCCCGGGGGCCTTCCAGCACGGCGAGCGTCCATACCCGTCCGTCGTAGCGAAGGCGCGCCCCGACCTCGACAACCGCCTGCGTCACGCCGCTTCGGCCTCCTGCCGTGCGACCGAGACGACGGCACGCTCGTGCAGCGGTTCGTCCAGCCGCACCTGCAGCACACCGCTCCACAGCGCGTGAAAGACCGCGGGCCACACGGCGATCGGGTCACCCAGCTCACACACCGCCTCCACCGCCGGCCGCGGACTGCCGAAGGCCTCCACCAGAGCCGGTATCCACGGCCCTGCGGCGTACCGGGGATGCCGGTAACCCGCCAGCCACCGCACATTGGCCACCAGCACCGGATCCGGCGGCCCCGCGAGCCGGTAGGACCAGCCCGCTGCCTCCGCTGCAGCCGCCACAACCCGTGCCCGCTCCGCCAGCCGGGCAGAGGGTCCGCTGGGTCCCGCGCAGTCGAGCAACAGGCCGCTGCCGTCCTGAAGCCTGGCCATCAGCTGCGGCGCATGACCGACAGCCTTGCTTTCCTCACGCCACACCAGCTCCACCGGTCGGCAGGCCAGCGCCACCGCCGTCGGATCCCGGTCCAGCAGCATCAGCTCGGTCCGCATGACACCGGACCCGTACGCCACCAGCCGCCTGGTGGTCGACGACCACCACCAGCCCGGAGCCACACGCCGCCCGTGCCGGACGGGGAAAGGCCGTACCGCAGGACCCTCCTCGAAGAGGACGTCCTGCGCAGCCTCAAGCCACGGGACCTGACGCGAGCACCCCAGAGGGTCTCGAAAGCGCACATCGATCAGGCTGGCATCTACGGCTGTAGCGCCTTCGCGTCGAACAGCACCACCCGTACGGTGCGGCTCGGGGATGCGGCACCCGGCCCCAGGTACCGCGGACGATGCGGCCTCCTGGCTGCTGTCGATGATCACGTACTCCACACAACGCCATGCCTGACCTGCCGCGCAGGAGAACCGGCCGGTAACCGCAACATCGGTGCAACCGCCGGATGTTGGGCTGCGCGGGGCACCCAGGGTGCCGGGCGGGGGCACCGGTGTCAGTGCAGAGTTCTGCACTTTCACCCCGCCGCGCCGCACCCTGTCGGGCAACGGCTCGCCGGATGCCGACCGGCCCGCGCCGCCATTCGGCTGCCGCCGGTCGTGTCACTCCTCGCCCTCACCCAGGGCGAGCACCGCGGCCAGCTCCTGGGCGGGCAGACGGGACCACGCGGCGACCTCCTCCAGCGCCACCCCGGCGGCGACGGCCGCGGCGGCGGTGTGCACGAGGGCCTGGTCGATCAGGGCGGCACTGTGGCTGAGGTGCTCCAGCAGGGTGCGGGCCACCTCGGCGGTGGTGCCGCTGTGCACGCCGCGCAGCTCCACCAGCTGTTCGCGCGCCTCGTCGACCAACTGCGTGATGACGAGCCGTTGTTCGGCGCTCACCGTGGCCCGCCACCGGGTCGCCGAGCCACCCGACTTCTGCTCTGCCGCCATGACGCGCAGCTGGCCGGCCATCGTGGCGGGCTGCTGTTCCCGCTTCAGCCGCCACGGATCCTCCCGCCACCCCGGCGGCCCCGTCTCGTGGCGGCGGGCGCGCACGATCGCGCCCTTCCAATCGTTCAGCGGGTTGCCGTGGTCGGCCGCAAGTTCGGGTCCCAGCCAGGTGCGGCCCACCCGCTCGCCCAGCCGGTGGCAGAACGGGTCGTCGGCGCCCCGCGCCCGAGGCTGCATCCCGCCGCTTGCCTGCCAGGCCACCTCGGCCATGGCCGGCTCCAGCAGCGCCCGCGCCACGGCCACCACCTCCGGGAAGATCGCCGCGTCCCGGCCCACGATCCGCCACCACTCAAGCCGTGACCCCACGCTGCCGCCCGCCAAGTGGTGCAGACGACGCGGCCAGATCTCCTCCTGCTCCCAGTACAGAGCCTGCTCCCACCAGCGGGCCACCACCGCATGCGCCAGTGTGAACGCCTGCTGCGGCTCCACCCCGGCGCGCACCGCACGCCGTGCCACGCCCGGCCACCGCCGCTGCGCGGCCATCACCTCCGGCAGCAGGCGCAGATCGAGGTGTTCCAGCGGCTGGTCGGCGTCCGCGTCCAGCAGCCAGCGCCCGTGCCGCAGGCAGACCCGCTGCCGGCGCGGCAGATACCGCACCGCCCGCAGTGCCTGCCCGGTGCGCCGCGCGGTGCACAGCCGGCAGCTGAACGCTGCTTCCCCCGCCACCGCGGCTGCCGCCCGCCACCGTGCCTGCGCCAGGGCGGCGTCCCGGCCGGTGCTGATCTTGGGATCGTCCACGGTGAAGGACGGCAGAGCGCGCGCCAGCACCGCCGGTTCCACTCCGCACAGCTCGGCGAGCACACCCCGCCCGGCCCCGTTGAGGACGACCTCCGCATCTGCCCTCACACCGCCGCCGTCGTGCCGGGTGGGGGAGTTGCGGCACGTCCACAGCCGCAGCACGCTGCTGGCTGCGAGACTGTAGCGGGCCGCCACCCGGCTGATCAGCGACGCGGTCAGCTCCCCGGCCAGCGGCACGGTTCGCAACACCCCTGCTGCCACACCTCACCCCCGATGCCCTCTTCGGCTCACACAGCGTCCTCATGTTCTACCCCAACCCACCGCTGCACCGGTCGAAGCCAACCGGCGGACCAGCACACCATGAGGCATCAAAAGGCCCCAGTTGCACTGTTGATGGGGCAGTCCTCGCCCCTCGGCGCGTCAACGTCATCGGGACGGCAGCTCCTTGTCATCACGGGGGCGTCCGACCAGCCGAGCCACAGCCGCCCCAGGGCCTGCGGTGTCCGGAATGCCTGCGGATATCGCTGATCCGGACACCTCGTCATCGGTCTGGAGCGGAGACGTGTTGTTGGGATATCGCCCCTTTGAGGTTAAGCACATGGATAAATCCAGGGTTAATTTTTGCTAGGGTGCGGGTTGGAGGTGGCGATGGCGGACCGGCCGAGTCAGGACGAGCTCTTCGCGGCGGTGGACGAACTGCTGGCGGGTGAGCCGGAGTTGCCGCCGCCGGTGGAACGGGCTCGGCTGCGGGAGGCAGCCGGTATCACGCAGGCCCGGCTGGCTCATGTGCTGCGGACCACGACGCAGACGGTGAAGAACTGGGAGAACGGCCGCTCGGAGCCGCGCCCGCCGCGTCGGCAGGCGTACCTGCGGCTGCTGGAAGGCTGGGCGACGAAGCACCCGGAATCGGCCACCGAGCCCGTGCCGGAGACCTTCACCGGACCCACGTCCCAGCGGCCTGCCCCCGCCGACGGGCCCGCTGACGACATGCCGGCTGCTCCCGAGAGTTCTCCGCGCCCCCACCGGCCTGCCTCTACGGGGCCTGCGTCGACATCACGGCGTCCGGCGCGGCCGAAGTCGGCCGCGCCCGCGGCCGATGCCCGCTTTCCCCACGGCCCTCTCGCTGTGCTGGATGGGGACGGCACTGCCTACTGCCTGGGCGGCGTGCTGCTGGACTGCCCGGCGACCACCATCGGCCAGTTGGTGGAGTGGGTGCTGAAGGAATCGGGGATCGGGCAGGCGCGGCTTCACCGGCACGGCAAGGACTTCGACCCGCTGATCGCGCTCACCGCCTCGGCTGCCGCGCGGTTCGGGCTGCCAGAGCGGCTTGAGGACCGCCGCGGGCTGCGCCTGGCGGAGGACCATCCGGTGATCAGGCAGCTGACGAAGGCGAAGTGGAAGTTGACCCAGCGCGGGTTCGGCCCATGGCCGCGGATCTACCGTCCGGCCGAGGCGGGCCGACGGCAGTGCGTACAGCTGGCGGTCCTGCCATGGGACGCCCTCGACACCCGCGCCTGGGGCGGTGCCGCGGAGCTGCATCCCGCCGATCTGGCCCGTGTTCTAGGCGTGTTCGCGTCCCGGGTTCTCACTCCGCGGGGTTCCACTGCGGTGACCGGTCTGGAGTTGATGACGGCCTTGCGGCCGCCGACCCGGCCGGTCAAGGACGAGACGAGCGGTCAGTGGGTCTCCGGCCCGAACTCGGGAGCCCTTGCCCTGCCGGTGGACCCGGCGCCGCCGGAGGCTCCCCAGGAGCATCCGGTCGCGCAGGGTTGGGAGGATGGCTTCCTGGACGAGGAGGCCTACCAGTGGGCGCGCGACCCCCACCTGCTCAATGACGAGGAGTGCCTGCTGCCCTGGGCGGTGGGCATCGACATCAACACCGCCTTCCTCGCCGCCGCCGCCCGCCTCACGGTCGGTCTGTCCGGGCCGGTCCGCGTCACGGCGCCGGTGTTCGACAAGAAGATCCCCGGCACGTGGCTGGTGGACCTGTCCGGCATCGAGCTGGACGCGCGTCTGCCCAACCCCTTCACTCCCAGCGGACAGCGTCCCGAGGGGCCCGGCTGGTACACCACCGCGACCCTTGCCTATGCCGAGGAACTCGGCTGCGAGGTCCGACCGATCGAGGCGTATCTGCGCCAGGAGACCGGCGCTTACCTGGATCCGTGGCACGACCGGCTCAAGGACGCCTACCTCACCACCACCGCGGACATGGGCATCCCCGTCGACAAGGACGCCGACCCGGCCGCGTTCCTGGACGCCGTCGCGCTGCACAAGACGTACGCGGCTGCAGACGACACTCGCCTCGACGCTCTGCGCGCTGCGCTCGCTGAACTGCCCACGGACCGTGCCGACCTCAGCGACGAGGACCTGGCCGCCCTGGTGCGTCGGCACCGGCAGGGCGCGATGGTGCTGTCGGCGATCAAGTCGACGGTCAAGGGCGGCATCGGCAAGCTCCGCGAACGTCCCCAGGGCCGCCACTACCGTGACGGGGAGCGCTGGCCCGCCCTGGAGCGCCCCACCTGGAGGCCCGACATCCGCGCGGCGGTCATCGCCAAGGCGCGGGTGAACATGCACCGCAAGATGGCCAAGCTCGCTGCCCTGACCGGCCAATACCCGCTCGCCGTGCTGTCGGACTGCGTCGTCTACGCCAGCCCAGGTCCCTCCCCGCTGGACTTCCTGCCGTTGGGCGGCGACGGCACGCCGGTGTACGGCACCTTCCGCCTTGGGGCGAACCCCGGCTTCTGCAAGGTCGAGGGTGTCCAGGAGATGGCGTGGGCGGTCGACCTGATGGAGCAGGGCTACAACCCCGCCCGCCACATCAAGGGCGGCGACGCCGTCGCGGACGAAGGGGAGTAGGCCGTGGTGCGACGGATCCGTCCAGGCAATGCCGACGCCGACGACGCCCTGGTCCAGGAAGCCATCGAGCAGGCCGACCAGGAAGTCTTCACCCACGAACCGCCCAAGACTCTCAAGGGGCGTATCAACTTCCTGCTGAAGCAGCTGAAGACGACCAAGGCCATCGCCCAGGAACTCGGCATCACCCAGCGCTCCGTGGAGCGCTACCGCACCGGCGCGCGCAAGCAGCCACCCAAGGCGATCGCCGACCGGATCGACGCGGCCGTACGCGCCCGCTGGCAGCCCCGCGTCCGCGACCGGCGCCGCAAGCAGGCCGCGACCCGTACCGGGATCACCGTTGAGGCCCGCGCCCGGTTCGGCTACAGCGCGCCGATCGGCACGACCGACGACGGCCGCACACGGCGCATCACCGTCCACCTCCCGGCCGACTACGCCCGGCGCCTCTTCGACGCCCAGGAGGGCATCGGCGACCAGTCTCCCAACGAAGTTATCGCCGAGGGAATCCAAGAAACGTATTTTAAAGACCACGGTCGTCGTGCCGACCACCTCGAAGTCGAATTCACAGACATCGACTACATCGACATCTCGCTCTGAAAAGGAGCGCAGTTGGGCCGTACGGCACGGTACGGCTGTCGGCAACGGACGCCGACCAAGTCATCGCACAGATCTGCGCCACCACCGGGAACGCCCTGACCACTCACCAGTGGAATCAGTACGTCGGTACGCTCCCTTACCGATCGCCCTGCCCGTAACCCGCGCTCAGTGGCAGCCAGCACGCACGCGATCGGCGAGCTGCTGCTGGAAGTCGCCCCGGCCTACCTCTCCGACACCGACGCCACGGGCATCCTCACCCGGTTCTGCAACGACATCGGGATCGAGGGCCTGCCACTGCATGGTGCTGCTCGTAGTGGTGTGCAGCGGGGTGCTGCTGCTGATCGTCGGGATGGTGCTGCTCGTGGGACTCTCCGGGAAATGCGGGGAAAGCGGGTCACCCTCGCGGGGTGCCGGTCGGACGACGTACGCCAGGGTGGTCGGCGAAAGCGATTCGCTGGACGTGTTCGCCGCCCTGGACGCGGAGTTGTCGGCGGCGGAGGCCGACTGGGACCGGCTGATTCCTGACAGGGTGTGCGGGGCCGGGCCGCGTGATCCTGCCCTGCCGCAACCTGCCGGAGCTGCCGGTCTTTGCGGCAAAACAGCATGCGCTCAGATCGTCACAGCCTGCACACTGAGGGCCTCTCGTACCGGAGGAAGCTGCCGTGACGTCCTTGACCCCGCTCGAAGTGCAGCGACTTGCCTACATCAGGTTCCTGTTCGAAGAGGGAATCGACTACAGCCGGCGCCCGGCTCCGTTGTCGGCTACTGCGGTTCTGGTGCTTCACGATGCCGTGGAGCTCTTCCTCGGTCTGGCTGCGGATCATCATGCAACCGACCCGGACCCGAAGATCCAGTTCATGGCGTACTGGGCTGAGTTGAAGAAGTCCGAGGCGGCCATTCATCTCCCTGGCCAGGGCTCCATGCGCACCTTGAACGATGTCCGTGTCGCTATGAAGCACCACGGCACCCCTCCGGCAGAGCAGACCATCGAACGTTCAGCTGCGGATGTGCTGCGCTTCTTCACCACGGCCACACCCGTCGTCTTTGACGTCGACTTCGACCGCATCGACATGGTCGACCTCGTCGCGCAGGAAGCGGTCGCGCAGCTGCTGCGTGACGCCCAGCCATGGGCGGACAGAGGCGACCACACCCACGCCATGGCAGGGCTTTCACTGGCGATGGATGCGCTGCTGGACTACTACGCCCGGCCCGACACTCCTTTCGGATGGCGGGAAACGCCGTTCTCATTCGGTCCGGCAGTCACTTGGCGCCACGTAGCGCACACGGACTCACGCACGATTGAGGGGCAGGTCAGCATGCTGTCGGCCATCGCCAAGGAAACTCGGACCGCACTGCAGATCATCTGCCTGGGTATCGACTTTCCGAGTTTCGCCAGATTCCAGACGCTCGCTCCTCGCGTCCACGGTTACTACGATCACAGCTACCGGTACAGCTACCTGCCCTCAGACCCCGCTACTCCCCAGCAGTACTCGTGGGCGAGACACTTTGTCATCGAGTCAGCACTCCGTGCATCGCGGGCTGACGAAGCGCTCGATTTCATGCACGGGCAAGAAGCACACACAGAGCGGATGCAGGCGAAGTCCCAGGAGCGTGCCTGGACGGGTCCGCCAACGGACTGACGGGCGTTCCATCCGCCCGACGGCCGGACGAAGAGAACATTCCAGGCCGAGCATCGCGCGGACGCGGTGACTTCACCGGGGTTGGTGCCTCGCTCGGCCTCGCCCCGGAAGGCACGGAAGGCGAGGACGTTCCGCAGTGGAAGGGTGTCGATGTCGGCTCGCCCTTCGACTATCCCAAGGGCATCCTGTACGTCGCCAAGCACCTGGCCTGCCCCGCCCGGGACGGCGACCGCGCGGACATGCTCGACGAGCTCACCGAGCTGATCCAGGCGGTCGGCGGCAGGACCCTGGGTCTGTTCTCGTCGATGCGGGCCGCCCAGCTGGCCGCGCAGGAGCTGCGCAGGCGTATCCCCGAGTTCCCGATCCTTCTCCAGGGCGAGGAGACCCTCGGCGAACTGATCAAGAACTTCGCGGCCGACCCGAAGACTTGTCTCTTCGGCACGCTGTCGCTCTGGCAGGGGGTCGACGTTCCGGGGCCCAGCTGCCAGCTGGTCGTCATGGACAAGATCCCGTTCCCGCGCCCGGACGACCCGCTGATGAGCGCCCGCCAGAAGGCGGTCGAGAACGCCGGAGGGAACGGCTTCATGGCGGTCGCCGCCACCCACGCCGCGTGCTCATGGCGCAGGGCGCAGGCCGTCTCGTACGGGCGTCTCGCGGGTCGGCCGGTCGCGACGCCGCGACCGGCCGACCCGCGATCGAAAACCCATCCGGCACCGGGCCGGACAGTGCAGGGTCCCGGGGCCCGGTCTGAGGGCGGGAGCCTGGGAGGCTTGGCCCGCCGCAGCCGCCATACGCGCCGCAGTACCGCCACCACCTTGCCGAGGATGGTCGCCTCGTCGCCGGGGATCGGCTCGTAGGGCCGAGTTGTGCGGGAGGAGCCAGACGTGGCCGTCCTCGCGCTTGAAGCGCTTGACGGTGGCTTCGCCGTCGAGCATCGCGGCGACGATGTCGCCGTTCTCGGCGACGGGCTGGCGGCGGACGGTGGCCCAGTCGCCGTCACAGATGGCGGCCTCGATCATGGAGTCGCCGACGACCTTGACGTCCTCGACGGATTCCTCGGCGAGGATCGGGCCGCCGGCGGCGATGCGACCGACCAGCGGGACGTACGACGCGGCGGGTCGGCGGTGTCTGTGGGCTGTGCCGACGAGCCTGGTCCGAGCCGCGCACCTCGTACGCGCGCGGGCGGTGCGGATCGCGGCGCAGGAAGCCCTTGCGCTCCAGCGCCATCCGCAGGCGCCGCCAGTGCCCCGACTGCTCCCGTCGTTTCACGACCGTGGAGACGTGCTCGCTGATGGTGGTCAAGCGCTCCGGCGTGACCGAGCCCTTCAGCCGTACCAAGGTCATCAACGGCGTGCGCAAGGCATGCCAGGGGCGGCCTGTCACCGAGGACGCGCTCGCCCAGCTCGGCCAGCGGGTCGAGGAGGCGGTGCGGGCCACCGGAAGCGCCGAACTGACCACCCACGACGTGGGGCTGGCCATACTCGGCCCGTTGCAGGAACTCGACCTCGTTGCCTATCTGCGGTTCGCGTCCGTCTATCGGGCGTTCGACTCGCTCGAGGACTTCGAGGCCGCCATCGCGGCGCAGACAAGTGGCAAGGCACTTCAGGGCGTTTTAGCCCGATACAGGGAGGCGGCATGACAGAGACGGCGAGCGGTCCGGCACGAGGTTCCCGCGCCAAGGGCACCAAGGCCAGCAAGGGGCTGCGCATCGAGCGCATCCACACCACCCCCGGCGTGCACCCGTACGACGAGGTGGAGTGGGAGCGCCGTGACGTCGTCATGACCAACTGGCGCGACGGCTCGGTCAACTTCGAGCAGCGTGGCGTCGAGTTCCCCGGCTTCTGGTCGGTGAACGCGGTCAACATCGTCACCAGCAAGTACTTCCGCGGTGCCGTCGGCACCCCGCAGCGCGAGGTGAGCCTCAAGCAGCTCAGAGTCGGGTGGCGCCACGCGCGGCCAAGATGGTCATCCTCGACGTCGACCACCCCGACATCGAGGACTCCATCGAGACCAAGGTCAAGGAGGAGGAGGAGGAGAAGAAGCCGCGCTCTGCGTGACGCGGGCTTCGACATGGACCTGGGCGGCGACGACATCACGTCCGTCCAGTACCAGAACGCCAACAACTCGGTCCGTGTGAACGAAGAGTTCATGAAGGCGGTCCCGGACGGTGCCGCGATGGGGCATCGCCATCGCGGGCTTCCTGGCCTCAGGAGGTCTGCGACAAAACTCCCGTCTTCCGCCAAGCCGCCTCGGGTGCGCAGGGCAGGGCGCTGTTCATCGCATGCACCGGCTCGAGTCGGCCCTAACGGCGGTCCTGGGCAGTGATGGTGGCACTGTCTGCGGTGGTGGTCACGTCGGCCCCTCTCGATGGTCTCCCTGCTGGACAACGGTAGTTGCTTTCGAAAGATCGCGCCAAGCGCACGTTCGAGTGAAAAGGCGCGGATTGCCTGACGTGATCATGTGTCTGGGTGTATGGCTACGCTGCACCTGGCGGACAAAAGGGCCCATTGCTGTACTCTTCACCGCCGGGACAACGGCCGTGCCAGCAGATGTGGGGCCGTAGCCCAGTCGGCCGTCTGAGTACCCCGTCAACCGGGTGCCAGCCCTCTCAACTGCACGGCCACCACGGTATTTCCGCGTGTCCGGGATCGGTACGGCCGTGCGGCACATGCCAATGCGTGTGCGACACGCGCGGCGTGGGTCAATTTTCGTATCGATCCCCACATCTAGTGGTTGGATTGCAGCAGCAGCCCAAGTGTTGTGGTCCCCCCGGTCTCCGGGTCTGGTCAACACGCTTATGCTTGGGCCCAGTTCCTTCCAGTGGTCCCACCCAGTTGTTCGCCTCCGTGCGAGGCGAAGTCCTGAGCAGTACTCAGGACCCCTACTGGGGCCGAAGGGAGGGATACAGATGGCCGAGGAGACTTCTCCTACTGGTCACTGCGCGCGGTGTGAGCGTCGTCTGTCGAAACGGCAGGCGGTGGTCGACTGGGCGCCGGTGATCATAAAGGTCGTTTGGGAAGTGGTGCAGTCCTTCTGGTTCTGACCAGAAGCAGGAACCGGCCGGTGACGGTGAGCTCACACAGCAGTGAGCCCGACCGCTGATTGGACGGCCGGGCTTTGACTGCGGCACCCTTGAGGGGCCTGATTGCTGGTAGCCGCCAGCTTCAGGCCCTTTGAGGCCTTCCGGGCCTGTCGGTCCTCAGTGAGTCCCGGCCAGTCCCGATGAGTCCCCTGGTGTCCACTGCATCGTATGACATCAACATGGCCCCGCAATGCATTGGGAGACATCGAAATTCCGGCGTCATTGCTAGCTCCGAAGGCTGAACTGCCATACGAAGCCAACACTGCTTCCATGCCGAGCCACAGGTCAGCGGACACGCGAGCGGTCGGCGCACTGAGGCCTGGTAGCGGCGGTCAGGTGAACAGGATACCGGGACCGCTGCATGACCCGAGGGGTCGACGACACGTTTCTGGTACAGGTCGGCGTGAACGGGGTGACCGTCTCCGTGCCGTCATCATGCACGGCGACACGGTCGACCAGCTGCGCGAGCACCTGCTCCGGGGCGAGGCAGACACACGCGGTGATTGCGCGCAGGCGGCGGCTCATGGCGACGGACAGCCACACCCGTCCACATAGCGATCTTCTGTCCCCTTACGCCCAGTCGTATCCGAGTTCGGCGAGCGCCTGGAGTTTGTCGGGGGTGAGCTTGGCACGGCGGGTTTTGGTGTTGGACAGCCAGACTCCGAGTCGGACGGTCGTTCCGTCCTCCAGCTCCTCTACGTGGCCCCTGGGGATCGTCACGGAGCCCGTACGCGCCTTGTACTGTGCCAGGGCCGCAACCCCCCGCTCGAACGCCCCAGAACCGCCCTTGGAGGGCTTCGCGGGCGCTTTCTGCTCCGGGGGCAGCGGGGCGATGCCGAGGGCCTCGAGGCGTTCGCGCTGTCCGTCCATCAGGGCCTGCCAGACCGCCGGTTGACGCTGCCTCTGGAGCCATCGTCCGATGTCCATGCCGTGCACCGTCACGCCGGGCGTCACGTCGGTCTGTTCGGTTTCTTCGCGGAGGAGTTCGTGTACGGCGGTGTAGTGGCGTTGCCAGTTCACCGGCCAGGCGGGGTTCCAGTCCGGATCGATGGCCGCGAGTGCGGCCGCGCGTTCCGGGTGCCCGTCCAGGGCTCCGGGGCGGCGGAGGTTGGACAGCCATTGTCCGATCGGTTTGTCGAGTGCGGTGGCGGTGCGTGGTGCGCAGAGTGTCCAGTGCTGTTCGTGGTAGGCGCGTGCGGCGGCGAGGTTTTCCTGGAAGGCGGCGTCGGTGGCGTCCCAGGCCATGCCGAGCTGTTCCAGCCGCTCGGCCCGCTTCCCGTTCAACTGCCCAGCCCCGTAGGCGCGGCGTTGTTCTGAGACCCACTGTCCGAGGGGATACGGACCGGGAGCTTCCCTGTGGTCGTAGGGCACGCGGGCGTGATGCTCGCGTTCGACGTACCGGCGCAGCGCGGCGTAGCCGCGGGCCCAGTCTTGGCGTTCGGTGTCGATGACGTTGAAGCTGACCCACTCGGCGACCATGACCGGATCCCTGGGGGCAGCGAATCGCAGCAGCAGGCGTGCCTCTTCTTCGCCTTCCTGGGGCGCATCACCGATGTAGGTGAAGGGCTTTGTACGGGCCGGGCTGTCCTGGGGCACGGCCAGCAGTTCCACGGCCTCTTCGTCATGCGCGCGCAGCCCGGCCAGTACCTTGACGAGCGGACGGTAGGAGCTGGAGGTCAGCATGTCCTCCGGCCTCTCCCCGGCCTGCAGGAACACTGGCACGATCAACGTGGCGAGCTTCCCCTCACCGGGTTTCTGCCGCAGGGCCCGGCCGATGGCCTGGACGATGTCGTGGGGTGCGCCTTTGGGGTCGAGGAGCGCAACGGAGTCGACGGCCCGGATGTCGACGCCTTCGCCCAGGACGCGGCAGTTGGACAGGACGGCCCGCCGTGCGGTGGTGGCGAAGCTGCCCAGGATCTCCCGCCGGTGTTCGGGGGCGTGTTCGCCGCACAGCCAGTCGGCCCACATCCTCGTCGGGTACTTCTCCGGCTGGTCAGCGTGGAGCTTTGCCGCCACCCGCTGGAGCCCCTCCGCGAACGCCTGCGCCTCGATCGTGCGGTGGTGGAAAGTGATGGTGGTCTGCAGCCTGTGATCGGCCATCGCGCGCAGCAGCGCTGCCTGCAGGGCTCCGAGCCGCTGCCCGCGCACTTCTTCCTCATGCCGGCCGGGCCCGTACAGCCGCTCCGGGGTGACGACCGGGTCCTGGATCTCCACCACGCAAATCTCGTAGCGCGCCAGCAGGCCCCGTGAGATCGCCGAAGCGAGAGTGAGCTTGTACAGGACGGGGCCGAAGATGGTCTCGTCGTCCATGGAGGCGGCCATCTCCTGCGGCAGCGCCTCCCGTACCCTCTCCGCCACTTCCCAAGAAGGCGGCCGTTCCTGCCAGATCCGCGGTGTCGCCGTCAGGTACAGCCGGCGCGCGGCCGGGACGGTCGCCTGCTCGTGGATGTCCGCCCACGCCTTTCCCAGTGATCCGGAGGTGCGGTGCGCCTCGTCGACGACGGCCAGGTCCACGGGCGCGAGCTGCTGTCCGTAGGCGCCTTTGAAGGCCTCTGCGAGCACTCCGAGGGAGGCGTAGGTGGCGTAGATGGTGACTGGCCCGGTGCCGTGCCACAGCGCGAGCTGGATCGGGTTGGTGGTGCAGCGCACCCGTAGGTTCCACAGCTCCGGGTCCTCCTGGAGCGAGCACACCGCGACCGCCGGCCCTCTGTGCCCGGCCGCGTACCAGGCCTTCAGGGTCTGGGTCAGAAGCTCCAGGGTCGGCACGAGCACCAGTACCCGTCCGTGCGGCACGAGCCGCCGCGCCGCGGCCGCCGCCATGACGGTCTTCCCGGTCCCGCACGCGGCGTGGACCTGCCCGCGCAGCCCCTGCGCGGGAATACCGCCGGGCGGGATGTCGAGGCCGCGCACAATGGCGTCAACGGCCTCGATCTGGTGATCGCGGAGTTTCACGGCCATTTCCGGTGATCTCCTTTTCGCGGAATGCGGCACGCAGCCGGACAGGGATACCCTCGGAGTCGGAAGACTCTCGGATGGTGGTGCGCTGTAGCTCCAAAGTCTACACAGTGCATCACAATGAAGCATCCCCCCTCCGAACGGTTCGTCGAACGAGGCGATGATGGTCAGCCCTCACCCTCCAGCAAGAGAATGATGGTCCGTCATGTTGTCTTGAGGACCGAAGGAAGTTGAAGGGCAGGGAGCCGGGGGAACGGGGTTCAGGCGGAGCGCAGCGGAGCCTGTTCCCTATGGTTCTTCGACGTGCGCGGCTGGCATCCGGCAGAATGTGATGCTCCGTCAACTCTATTGCAGGGGGTGGTATAGCTGGGATTCACAGGGTTCACACGGCGGCGCACGTGATGCACCCTCTTCTTGCTGCCAGCCCTGGAGGCCCCGCTTGCGGGGACTCCCTCAATTCGCGCTTGCGCGAATTGACACTCTTTCAGAATTCCGCTTGCGGAATTCAATTCCCGTGCTCGCGCGGGAATTTGGCGGAGCGTCAGCGGAGCCGTTCACTCTGCGGCGGCTTGCCGCCGC